>CAWHNL010000024.1:0-127177 GCA_963830745.1 uncultured Gammaproteobacteria bacterium | reverse complement strand
GCGAAACGCACGCGGCCGGCACACACTGCCTCGATGTCGCCAGCCGCTACTCGATGGCCTTCGAGCTGCATGAGCGAATGCTAGCAGCTCGCGCGCAGTGCCTGTTTTTTCAGTTTCTTCGCGGTTTTCGCCGTGTTCTTGTCGCACCGCGAACGCTGACTCGCCTGCGCTAACCGCCGCGACCGACCATGCCGCCGCCGTCGATGACGATCGTCTGCCCGGTGATGAAGTTGCCCGCCGGCGAGGCGAGGAACACGGCGGCGCCGGCGATCTCGTCCGGCTCGCCGATGCGCTTGAGCGGGTAGATGCGCACGGTCTGCTCGTAGATCTTCGGATTCTCCCAGAGCGCCTTGGCGAAGTCGGTGCGCACCAGGCCGGGAGCGATGCAGTTCGCGCGGATGTTCTTCGCGCCCCATTCCACGCAGATGTTGCGCGTCAACGCCATGTCGGCGGCCTTCGAGACGCCGTAGGCGCCGATCACGGCCGTGCCGAGCAGCCCGGCGACGGACGAAATGATGACGATGGAGCCGCCGCCGCGCTCTGCCATCTGCGGCAGCGCCATGTTGCACAACCAGAAGTTGCTGCGCACGTTGCTGGCCATGACCTTGTCCCAGGCGTCGTCGCCCATCTCGAGCATCGGGCCGAAGTACGGGTTGATGGCGGCGTTGCAGATCAGCGTATCGATGCCGCCCCACTTCTGGATCGCAGCGTTGACCAGCCCCTGCAGCTCTTCCTTGCGGCCGATGTTGCAGGCGTGCGCGATCGCCTCGCCGCCGCGCGCGCGGATGCCCTCGACGACTTCCTCGCAGGCGTCGAGCTTGCGGCTCGAGACCACGACCTTCGCGCCGTGCTCCGCGAGCCGCTCGGCGATCGCGCGGCCGATGCCGCGGCTGGATCCGGTGACGAGCGCGACCTTGCCCGTCAGATCGAACAACGACGAGCCCTTCATCGGTATCTCTCCAGCTCCATGCGGCCGATCTGATTGCGGTGAACCTCGTCCGGCCCGTCGACGATGCGCATGGTGCGCGCGCTCGCCGCGATGTGGCCGAGACCGAAGTCGGTGGTGACGCCGGCCGCGCCGTGCGCCTGGATCGCCCAGTCGACCACGTAGTTCAGCATCGCCGGCGCCGCGACCTTGATCATCGCGATCTCGCGTCGCGCCGCCTTGTTGCCGAGGCGATCCATCTTGTCCGCCGCATTCAGCACCAGCAGCCGCGTCTGGTCGATCATGATGCGGCAGTTGGCGATGCGCTCCAGCCAGATCGACTGCTCGGAGATCGGCTTGCCGAACGCGACGCGCGAGGAGAGGCGCCGGCAGATGCGCTCCAGCAACCGCTCGGCGACGCCGATGTTGCGCATGCAGTGATGAATGCGGCCGGGGCCGAGGCGCGCCTGCGCGATCTCGAAGCCGCGGCCCTCGCCGAGCAGGATGTTGTCGGCCGGCACGCGCACGTTCTCGAAGACGATCTCGGCGTGGCCGTGCGGCGCATCGTCGAAGCCGAACACCGGCAACATGCGCAGCACCTGCACGCCCGGCGTATCCATCGGCACGACGATTTGCGACTGCTGTGCATGCTTGGCTGCAGTCGGGTCGGTCTTGCCCATCACGATGAGCACTTTGCAGCGCGTGTCGCCCGCGCCGGACGACCACCACTTGCGGCCGTTGATCACGTAGTCGCCGCCTTCGCGGCGGATGCTGGTCTCGATGTTGGTCGCGTCGGAGGAGGCGACCGCGGGCTCGGTCATGCAGAACGCGGAGCGGATCTCGCCGGCGAGGAGCGGCGCGAGCCAGCGCTGCTTGTTCGCGGGCGAGGCGAAGCGGTCGAGGATTTCCATGTTGCCGGTGTCCGGCGCGGAGCAGTTGAACACTTCGCCGGACCAGGCGACGCGCCCCATCACCTCGCACAACGGCGAGTACTCGAGGTTCGTCAGTCCCGCGCCGCTCGCGGAATGCGGCAGGAACATGTTCCACAGGCCCGCGGCGCGCGCTTTCGGCTTGAGCTGCTCGACCAGCGGAATCGGCTCCCAGCGCGCCTTGCCCTCGCGCTTCGTGACCAGCTCCGACACGGCCTTCTCGTTCGGATAGATGTGCTCGTCGAAAAACGCTTCGAGGCGCGCGATCAGCGCCCTGACCTTGTCGGTGTGCTCGAACTGCATGATCTCCCCCACGTTGAGTGCGCTGAAATGATAGCGCCTGTCGTTGTGCCGTAGGTCGGGCTTCAGCCCGACTCCAACAATTCTTTTAGCGCGTCTGCAATGCGGTCGAGCACGCTTTCCGTTCTCCAATACTGCGTGTGACTGTACGGCGTGAGCGACTTGACGCGCCCGAGCAGCGTGTCGCCGCTCGCATTGACTGCGTGATCTTCCACGAGCGCCGCATACGGCGCGCTCAACTGCGCGAGCGGCCAGCCGAGCACGTCGTCGGGATCGAACTGATTGATCCAGCGAAATCCCGCAGCCGAGCTTGCGGCGATCGATCGGCTCGATCGTGCTGTGGCCCGCGACGAACACCGGAATGTTGCAGCCTGTCGTCATCAGGAGCTGCAGCGAGCGCATCCGCCGAAAGCGGTCGCGCGGCTGAGTCGGCGGGCACGCCATCGTCGAGCGGCGCACTCCAGATCCCCGCGTACGCGCGCGGCTGTTGCGCGTCCCAGATGTAGTTGGACATGACCTGGCAGCCGAGCGATTGCGCGACGATCGCAACCGGCGGCGCGCCGCGGCCCGGCTCCTCGCCCATCTCGTCGAAGAGCTCGTCCAAGCGCTCGAGGATCAGGCGCTGCGTGTGCCAGTACGGACTCAAGGCCAATTCTTTCTTGTGCTCGAGGCTGGCAGCATCCGAGAAGCCGAACAGCATCAGCTCGCGCAGGCCATCCCAGCGCAGCAGCGGACGCATCCGCTGGAAGATCGCGCGCTCGTTCCGCTGCAGGACCGGCGGTAGTACACGGGCCGCCATGCAATGCGATCCCAGGCGCTTTGCAGTCGTGTGCGCAGCGGCACGACGAGCTCTTCGTGGAAGTCGGGCGCGGTGTCGCCCATCCCATGCACGATCAGCAGCGCGAGCTTGGCGGCCATATGTAATGCATATGTAAAAGCCGGGAACCTGTCCGCACCGGGACCGGTCCATTGCTGTGACGAGGTCGAGGTGTGGTGTGTGATTGACGGCGCAGTTTGAGGGAAAACAGCCGGATGGCTGCATCCGTCGCTAAATGGCGGCAGTAGAGAGTCGATATTACAGACCGTAGGACCAGGAACTACGTTTTACCGGTGAGCGTTGAATTGTCGACGTTGGAATCGGAGCGAACATGAAGAGCAAAGATGGTTGGCGAGGACATCTGCGGGACTTGGTGACCGCGAGTCTCGACCCGGTCGTGTACGCGATGCAGTGGGCGCACGATCCGCGCTGCTTGCAGCGAGGTTCGCGGCATCGGCGAGTGGGCGCGTTCGTCGCGACCTCGGCGCCGGTCTGCAGGCTGTGGTCTTCGACGTCGCGCCGCGACTGGCGCTGATCGCGCGCCAGCTACTCGCACTCAACGAATCGCACCCGTCGATTTCTGGCTTCTTTCCCCAGTTAATCGCATCTCCGTCCCACCCGCGCAGCGCTAGCCTGCGCTCATGTTCACCACTGACGACCGACTGCGCCGCCTGCTGCAGTCGCGCTCACTCCATCCCTATCGCTTCAACGCGCGCTGCGAGATCGGCCCGTTCGTCGTCGCGCACGTGTGTCCCGAGCGCTCACTGGTCGTGGAGCTGCTGGCGCAGGCGGACGAGCGCCAGCGTCAACAGCAGCGCGCTGCCTTCCTGACCGGCCTCGGCTACACGGTGCTACGGATCTGCCCCCGCGAGCTGCAGCGTGCAACCGCGGCGGGCGCTGCGCCGGGTGCGGGCCGCGCTCCGGCCGACCGGGCGGTGAGGAGGGAACCGTGCATCAGGCTATGGCCCAGGTTATTGAATTGAGTCCATTACGGGAGTATCTTCAGGATCACTCCATTAGCGGACTTGACGAAATGTTGCAACCCCACTCCGCCGGCCGGCTCGACCTCGACTCCGAAGAGCTCGGCTCCACGGCGCTCACGGCATTCTTCAACATCACGCAGCGCTGGGGCTTGAGCGCCGAGGAGGAGCGCACGCTCCTGGGGGCGCCGCCGCGCTCGACCTTCTTCAAGTGGAAGAGCGAGCGCGCCGCGAAGCTCTCCGCCGATACCCTCGAGCGCATCAGCTACGTGATGGGCATCTACAAGGCGCTGCGCATCCTGCTGCCCACTGCGGAAGCGGCGCACGCCTGGATCAAGAAGCCCAACGCCGCCTATGGCTTCGCCGGCAAATCCGCCCTGGAGCGGATGCTCGGCGGGCGGGTCGTGGACCTGGCCGACGTGCGCCGTTACCTGGACGCCGAACGCGGCTGACCCGTCCAATGTCCGATCCGAGAGCCGTCAGCCTGCGCTGGCACAGGATCTATCGCGTCGTCGCCGCGAAGCATCCGCCGGTGAACGTCTTCGAAGACATCGTGGGCGCGCGCCAGTTGGAGATGGCCTGGCACATCGAGGGCCTGACCAACGACCGGCTGCGCGATGAGAGCGGCGTGGCGCCGCTGGTCACCGACGACGATCGCGTGCGCGGTCCGGGCGCGAGCATCGTCATGGCTCCGTTCACGCACCTGGGGCGGCCGAGCCGCTTCAGCGACGGCAGCTACGGTGTCTATTACGCGGCGCGCTCACTGGAGACGGCCGTGCGCGAAACAGCGTTTCACCGCGGTCGCTTCCTTGCAGCGACCAGCGAGCCGCCTTGCGACGTCGACATGCGCGCGTACGTGGGCAAACCCGTCAAGCCGTTCCTCGATATCCGCGCCGCGCGCTACTCGGCCCTGCACGATCCGGACGACTACGCGACGCCGCAGAAATTCGCGCAACCGCTGCGCGACAAGGGACATTGGGGACTCGTGTATCGCAGCGTGCGGCACGCCGGCGGCGAATGCATCGCGGCGTTCAAGCCGCAGGCGGTGAGCATTCCAACTGCGGGCGCTGCGCTCGCCTACGTCTGGGACGGCGAGCGCGTGAACAAGGTGTACGAGAAGTCGGAAGTCTTGTTCGAGCTGTAGGTCGGCTTCAGCCCGACCTACTTGTATCGCGACAGGATCTTCTCGAGCCCTTTCGCGCCCGGAGTCAGCTTTTCGTACGGCAGCTGGTTGATCGGCGTCGCAGTCGTCTTGTTGACGTCGTGGAAATCGGGGCCGGTCTCGTCGATATGGATGAGTCCCGTCACGTACTCGCCCTGCGCGAGCTTGGCGCGCAGGTAGCTGTAGGCCGCCGCGCGGTCCGTCGGGTCGTAGGCAGGATCGAGTTTGCGCAGCAGGATGCGGCTGCCGTCGTGCATCGTCACCGGCATCGCTTCGCCCGCCGCGTACTGCGTCGTGATCTCCTGCGCCGGCGCCACGAAGTCGGCGTGCACCACTTCGTCGTAGTGATCGCGCACGAACTCGTAGCTCTTGGTCGAGCCTTCGTGGTCGTTGAACGTCACGCACGGCGACAGCACGTCGATGAGCGCGAAGCCCTTGTGCTTGAGCCCCGCGATGATCAGCGGCACCAGCTGCTCCTTGTCGCCGGAGAAGCTGCGCGCGATGAACGTGCCGCCGAGCGTCAGCGCCGCGAGCACCGGATCCACCGGCGGCTGCAGGTTCTCCTCGCCCTTCTTCGCCTTCGTGCCGATGTCGGCGGAAGCCGAAAACTGGCCCTTCGTCAGCCCGTACACGCCGTTGTTCTCGATGATGTACAGCATGTCGAGATTGCGGCGGATCGCGTGCGCGAACTGGCCGAAGCCGATCGACAGCGTGTCGCCGTCGCCGGATACGCCGATGTAGTACAGATCGCGGTTCGCGGCGACCGCGCCGGTGGCGATCGACGGCATGCGGCCGTGCACGGCATTGAAGCCGTGGCCGCCGCTGACGAAGTACGCGGTCGTCTTCGACGAGCAGCCGATGCCCGACAGCTTGGCGAGCTGCTCGGGCCGCATCGACATCTCCCACACGGCCTCGATGATCGCGGCCGTCACGGAGTCGTGACCGCAGCCGGCGCACAGCGTCGACATGCCGCCTTCGTAGTCGCGGCGCGTCAGCCCCAGCTCGTTGCGGGGCAGGGACGGATGGGCGACTTTGGGTTTGACGATGAAGCTCATAGGAGTAGAAGCGGTTAGCGGTGACTAGCGGTTGGCGGTTAGTGCGGAGGGCGCTGGCCGCTTGGCGACGCCGAGCTCGGCAGAGATGGCATCGACGATGCAAGTGGAGGAAATCGGGAGGCCGCTGTAGTGGAGGATCGAGTGCAGCTTTGCCTTCTCGACGGCGGTTTCCAGGGTCAGCAGGCTCTTGAGCTGCGCGTCGCGGTTCTGCTCGACCACGAACAGCAGCGAATGCGAGGCGAGGAATTCCTCGACCTCCTGCCCGAACGGGAAGCTGCGCACGCGCATGTAGTCCAGCTGGATGCCGCGACGCTTGAGGATGTCCAGCGCTTCGTGGACCGCGCCGTCGCAGCTGCCGAGCGACACGATGCCGACGTCATGCGCGCTCTTGCCGGCAAACGCCGCCTTCGGCACCAGTTGCTTCGCCGTGTCGAACTTCTTCTTCAGACGGTCGAGCACGATCTGGTATTCGGTCGAGTCCTCGGTGTAGGCGCCGTACTGCGTGTGTCCGGAGCCGCGCGTGAAGTACGCGCCCTTCGGATGCACGCCTGGCAGCGTGCGATACGGAATCGCGTCGCCGTCCTTGTCGAGGTAGCGATGGAACTTGTCGAGCTGCTCGATCTGCTCCTTCGTGAGCACCTTGCCGCGATCCGGACGGTAGCTGTCGTCCCACTTCAGCGCCGGGCACATCCAGTCGTTCATGCCGATGTCGAGGTCGGACATGACGAACACCGGCGTCTGCAGCCGTTCGGCGAGGTCGAACGCTTCCACCGACATGTAGAAGCACTCTTCGGGACTGTTCGGGAACAGCAGCACATGGCGCGTGTCGCCGTGCGATGCGTAGGCGGCGAGCATCAGATCGCACTGCTGAGTGCGGGTCGGCATGCCGGTCGACGGACCGACGCGCTGAATGTCGAAGATCACCGCGGGCACTTCGGCGTAGTACGCGAGGCCGATGAATTCGTTCATCAGCGAGATGCCGGGGCCGCTGGTCGGCGTGAAGGCGCGCGCGCCGTTCCACATCGCGCCGATCACGGCGCCGATGGCCGCCAGCTCGTCCTCGCACTGGACGATCACGAAATTGCGCTCGCCGGTCTGCGGATCGACGCGCCACTTCTGGCAAAAACTCTTGAACGCATCCATCACCGACGTCGATGGCGTGATCGGGTACCAGGCACCGACTGTCGCGCCTGCGTACATGCAGCCGAGCGCGGCGGCGGTGTTGCCGTCGATCATGATGTGGTTCGACGTCTTGTCCATGCGCGCCACGCGCAGCGGCAGCGGGCACTGGAAATGCTCCTTCGCGTAGTTGTAGCCGATCTCCAGCGCCTTGACGTTCGAGTCGAGCAGCGACTTCTTGCTCGAATAGCTCTCGCCGAGCATCGCTCGCATGATGTCGAGGTCGATGTCGAGCAGCGCGCCGAGCAGACCCGCGTACATGATGTTCTTGAGCAGGATGCGCGAGCGCACGCCCTGGAAAGTCTCGTTGCACATGCGCGCGAACGGCGCGCCCAGGATGGTGATGTCGTCGCGCTTGAGCAGCGCAGGGCGCGGCCAGGTCGAGTCGTAGAGCAGGTAGCCGCCGGGACTGACTTCCTTCACGTCCTTGGCGTACGTCTCCGCGTTCATCGCCACCATGATGTCGACGCGCCCGGAGCGTGCGACGTAGCCGTCGCGCGTCACACGAATCTCGTACCAGGTCGGCAAGCCCTGAATGTTCGAGGGGAAGTAGTTCTTCCCGATCACCGGAATGCCCATCCGGAAGATGGACTTCATCAGCAGCGAGTTCGCGCTCGCCGAGCCGGTGCCGTTTACATTCGCGAGCTTGATGACAAAGTCGTTCAGGCGGTCTTGCGCGTCTGCTGCGTGGAGCATGGAGGGGTCTCGTCGCTCGCGTAGGGGATCCGGATCGTGGACTTCTGCATGTCCCACGCTGCCGTCGGGCAGCGCTCGGCGCACAGGCCGCAGTGCACGCAGACATCCTCATCTTTGACCATGACGCGGGCGGTCTGTTTCAACGGGGCGGAAACGAACAGCGGCTGGGTTACGTTGCGCGCCGGCGCTTTCAGTCGCGAGCGCAGCTCTTCTTCGGAGCCGTTGGGGGTCATCGTCAGGCAGTCCACCGGGCAGATGTCGATGCAGGCATCGCACTCGATGCACAGCTTCGCCTCGAACACGGTCTGCACGTCGCAGTTCAGGCAGCGCTGCACTTCGGCGACGGCCTGCTCCGCGGTGAAGCCGAGCTCCACCTCGATGTTCACCTTCTTGAAGCGTTCCTTCAGGTCGACGTGCGGCATCAGCCGGCGCTCGACCGGGTTGTAGTCGTTCTTGTACGACCACTCGTGCAGGCCCATCTTGCGGCTCGACAGGTTGAGCAGCGGCGGCAGGCGCTCGCTCACGCTCTGCCCCTGGCAGAACTTGTGGATCGAGATCGCCGCCTGGTGGCCGTGCTCGACCGCCCAGATGATGTTCTTCGGGCCGAACGCCGCGTCGCCGCCGAAGAACACTTCCGGCCGCGTCGACTGGAACGTGACCTTGTCGACCTTCGGCACGTGCCACTTGTCGAACTCGATGCCGAGGCCGCTCTCGATCCACGGGAACGCGTTCTCCTGGCCGATCGCCAGGATCACGTCGTCGCACGGGAAGAGCTGCTCGCCGACGATGCGCTCGGCGGTGATGCGACCCTTCGCGTCCAGGTCGTACTCCATCTTGTCGAACAGCATGCCGGTCAGCCTGCCGCCCTCGATCACGAAGCTCTTCGGCGCGTGGTTGACGACGATCTCGACGTTCTCTTCCTCGGCATCGTCCAGCTCCCACTCGGAAGCCTTGAAGAAGCCGCGCGGCTTGCGCGCCATCACCTTCACGTTGTCTGCGCCGAGCCGCAGCGAAGTGCGGCAGCAGTCCATCGCGGTGTTGCCGACGCCGATGATCAGCACCTTGCGGCCGATCGACTTGATGTGATCGAACGCCACCGACTCGAGCCAGTCGATGCCGATGTGAATGTGCTGCTCGACGGCGGGAGAGGCGCGGCGGCCGGGCAAGTCGAGGTCCTTGCCTTTCGGCGCGCCGCTACCGACAAAGACTGCGTCGAACTCTCCCGATGCGAGCAGCTGCTGCATGCTCGCCACCGGTGAGCCCAATCGCAGGTCCACCCCCAAATCGACGATGTAGCCGATCTCCTCCGCGAGCACGGGCTCGGGCAGGCGAAAGGCCGGAATGTTCGTGCGCATGAGGCCGCCGGGCGAGCCCCACTTCTCGAAGATCGTGACGTCGTAGCCGAGCGGCATCAGGTCGTTGGCGACCGTGAGCGAAGCCGGACCGGCGCCGATGCAGACGATGCGCTTGCCGTTCTTCTGCTTCGGCGCGCGCGGCAGCATCGGGCGCACGTCGTCGCGATTGTCGGCGGCGACACGCTTCAGGCGGCAGATTGCGACCGGCTCGGCTTCGATGCGTCCGCGGCGACACGCCGGCTCGCACGGGCGGTCGCAGACGCGGCCGAGAATGCCGGGAAAGACGTTGGACTCACGGTTGACCAGGTAGGCCTCCGTGAACTGTCCTTGCGCGATGAGCCGAATGTATTCGGGAACGTCGGTGTGGGCCGGGCAGGCCCATTGGCAGTCGACTACGCGATGATAGTAATCAGGATTTCCAGTATCGGTCGGTTCCACCGTTACTCAGTCCTCGCCTGCTATGGCGCCCTCATGAAAGACGGCAAGCCTATACCCAATGGTTAGGACGGGGAAGCGGTTGGCCGGACGCTTACCGCTTCTAATTGACCCTGACTCGGAACCTGACCTCGAAAAACGGATTGCCTGCGCCGCTCGCGGCGGCCATCGTGCCTTTCGGGCGCACTCTTATATGCGTCACGGCCGGATCGCAGCCGTTGGCGTTCGCCACCGGCGTGTAGGCCCAGCTCGTGCCGCCGTTGTTGGAGAACTCCAGGTCGTCGCCGGCGTTGCCCAACCCGGAGAATGTGTAGGTCAGCGCGCTCGTCGGCGTGCCGTTCGTGAACGCGACCGGTCCGGAGCCTGCGACGCCGAGATCCTGAACGAACAGCGCGGTGTTGGCCGGGACCGCGTCGACGATCGCGACCGTGTTGTTGTCGACGCTGCCGGAGCCGGAGTTCGTGAGGCGCAGCGTGTAGACCTGCATCGCGCCGGGAATGCTCTTCGGATTGGTCGTGTTGTTGAGCGGGTCGCTCAGCACTGCGACCGATTTCAGGTGCGTCAGCGTCGGACCCGACGTGACCGTGACGTTGCCGCCGAACTCCGAAGTTTGTCCGCCGAGCGTCGCGGTGCTCGTCAGCACCGAGCCGATGCTCACGCCGCCCGGGATCGACATCCGGAACGCGAAGCGGTTCGTCGTGTCCGTGCCCTGCAGAAGGCCGTTGATCGCCGCCGGGCCGTACGTGCCGGTGGTCGCGTTCAAGTCAGCGGCGGCGCCTTCGGTGAGCGTCCCCAGATACGTGAGTCCCTCGCCGAAGCCGCTCGGGTCCGCCTGCGCGATGTAGAGCTCGATCGCGCTGCCCGGCCGCGCGAAGCCGGTGATCGACAGCTCGCCGTTGGCGACGATCGCCGAAGTGATGACCGGAAAGTTGAGCAGGCCGTTCGGCGTCGTGTCCGAGTCGTTCGCGTCGTTGATCGTCACGCCGTTCGGCGTATTGAGCGCGTTCGGGTCGCGCGTGTTCGGATCCAGGTCGATCGCGAGGCCGCTGTTCGCCGCGACGCCGCCGTTCGAGCTGAAGCTGTTCTGGCTGATGGTCGTACCGCTGGCGTTGAGCATCACCAGGCCCGGCCCGCCGTTGTTGAGCACGCGGTTGCGCGAGAACACGACGTTGCTGCCGGTGTAGTTGTAGCCGACCATGCCCAGCCGTTCGGTCGAGGGCGTCGAGCCCGAATCGAAGCCGTTGTTCTGCACGGTGTTGTTCGAGACCTGGACGTTCGTGTACGCGTCGGTCGCCGCGCCGAAGCCGAGCTCGATGCCGCCGCCGCGCTGATCGCGCACCAGGTTCGCGACGATCTGCACGCTGCTCGCGCCGTTGATCAGCAGGATGCCGTCGAACGTGTTGGTGTGGCCCGCGGTCGGGCGCGCCACCTCGTTGAGCGTGATCGTCGAGCCCGTGCCGCCGCCGTCGCTGCGGATCGCGGAGTTGTTGACCGTCACGAAGTTGTTGCGAATCGTCGCGCCGCTCGCCGAAAAGGCGATGCCGTAAGCGCCCGGAGAATCGTCGGCGCTCGAGCCGGTCGCCGTCATGCCGACGAGATTGTTGCGCGCCGTGCCGGAAGGTCCGGACAGCAGGATGTAACCCTGGCGGAGCGCAAAGCCGATGATCGCCGAGGAGCTGCCGCTCAGCGTCAGCGCCGTCGTGCCGCTCGCCGCGCAATTCAGCTGCACTTCCGGCCGCTGGAAGAACGGCAAGCGAGACGTTGTCGACGCCGACCGAGCCGCCGGTGCCGAGTGTGCCGCTGTTGGTATTGCCGATGTTCACCGTCTGCGTCGTCGCATCCAGACGCGTGCTCGCGCCGGTCACGGTCGGCAACGCAGCCGTGAGCGTGATCACCGCGACGCCGCTCGTCAGCGCGCCGCTCGGGATCATGAAGATGCTGGATTCGAAGCCCGACGGCAGCGTCGTGGGCGCGCCGTCGAGCTGACCGCTGCCGGCCTGCGTGAGCGAGCCTTCGCCGCCGAGAGCGTTGGCGTTGATGATGAACTGACGCAGGCTTCCCTGGCACGGATACATCGCGCCAGTCGGTGTGCAGCTCGACGCATCGCGCGTGCTCACGATCGTGTCGAAGTTGAAACCGAAGTCGATGCCGCTGACCGTGTCGCCGCTGTTGTTCGGATCGACGACACTCCACGACTGCGCTGTCTGCGTGGCTGTGGTTGTCGGCATTGTCGTCTGTCGCGGAAGTCGCATCGACCAGCGCGGGGTTGCGCCCGCCGACCTCGTTGGTGACGGCCGCGGTCGTGCCGCCGGGCGCCTCTACGCGATACGTCTGCACTGGAACGCAAGTCGTGCAGCCCGTGCCGCCGGTACGTTCCGAGCGCACCGTCCCGTTGACGACGCGAATGCGGCGTTCGGCGTTGCCGCTGTACGTGTACGTGAAGAAGCCGTTCGCGTCCGTGGTCAACGCGGTTTGCAGCACGTTCGAGCTGTTGTAGATCTCGACGCGGGCGCCTTCGACTCGTGCGGTGTTCGCGGTGCTGAGGGGCCGGCCAGCGCCGCCGCCGTAGTTGGGATCCTCGAACACCGTGCCGGTGATCGTCGCCGCGCCGACCTGGCCGGCGAACGCCAGCGCGACCCAGGCGAGGGTCGTTCGACGAAGAGCTTGGTGTGCGCGGCGCGAGAACATCCCGCGCAGACTAGTTAACGCCGCAGCGCGAGCACTTCGAAGCGTTCACAGTTTGACGCACTTATGGCAATGGGCCCTGTGGACCGAGCAACAGGTGTGGAAGGAAGCGGATAGCGGATAGCCGGATGGCGGATAGGTCGAAAGACCTAGCGCCGTGCATGGTTCACGCGCGCCGGCGTGCGCATTGCACACATTGCCGCGAACGCGTGTCGCACTGCGTTTGGGCAGCCGCGCGGCCGATTTACCAGAAGCACGTCAAAAGCGCGATGCCGTCGGCAGTTCCTCGGAAACTTGAGGGCCTGCGCGGCGAACTGAGACCGACCTCACGATTCCGTATTGGGATTTGTCAAACATCGGCCCACGCAAGGAAACGCCCACTAGCGAGTGGAGGGGTCTAATCAAGAACGATTGAGCAGCTGACTACACCAAGAGCAGCGCCCTCCCCGCGTGCGGGTGTGACCTAGAGTCACCGCAGCACCTGTCCGCACGGTGCTGCACACCGGGAGGTTGCGATGATCAGGGTCGTCGTTGTCAGTTGTCGCGTTGTCAGTTGCAGCATTGCCGCGCTGGGCGCGCCGTTCGCCGTCGCATGCGGCCGGCACGCCTGCCGGCACGAACATTCAGAACACGGCACAGGTCAGTTATACGGTCGGCGCCTCGACCGTCACCGCGACCTCCAATACCAGTTCCGTCACGGTCGCCGAGATCCTCAACGCCGTCCTGACGATCGCCAACGCGACCGTTCAAGTGTCGCCGGGGGCGACTGCCGAAGAGCTGGTCTTCACGCTGACGAACACCGGCAACGGCACCGAGACCTTCAATCTCACCGCGCTCTCAGCGCCGGCGTCGTCGGCGACGACTTCGATCCGACGCTCGCGTCGCCCGCGATCTACTTCGACACCGACAACAGCGGCGACTTCTCCGGTGGCGATCTCGCCTACAACCCGGGCGTGAACGATCCGGCGCTGGCCGCGGACGCGAGCGTCCGCCTCATCGTCGTCAACAGCATCCCGAACACGGTCGTCAACGGCAATCGCGGTCGCAGCCAGCTCACTGCTGCGGCGGCGACCGGCACCGGCGCGCCGGGCACCAGCTTCGGCCTGGTGGGTGACGGCGGCGTCGAGGCAGTAGCCGGCACGACCGGCGGCGACGCCGCTGCTGTTCGGCGAATACCTCGTCGCGGACGTGCAGCTCACCGCAGTGAAGACGCAGGCGATCGTCGACCAGTTCGGCGGCGCGACGACCGCTGCCTGGCGCGCGCATCAACTACCAGATCGTCGTGACGCCGAGCGGCACGGGCACGGCTGCGGCGACCGCTTTCAACGATCTGATCCCCGCGAACACCACCTACGTTGCCGGCTCGCTGCGAGCTGAACGGCGCGGCGCTCTCGGACACCGCCGACGCCGACGCCGGCACATTTGTTTCCGCGCCCGCACCCGAAGTGCGGGTCACCCTCGGCGATCTCACCGGCGCTTCCGGGCCGCAGACGATCGAGTTCGCCGTGACCATCAATTGAGATCAGGAGAAGGGACGATGAACGGGAAGATAGCGATTGCCGCCTTGTGGATGACGCTGATGACTGCTGGCGCGTATGCCGCAGACAAGGCGTGCATCGAGCTCAAGACCTCTGCCGAAACCGAGCAGGAGGTCGTGGAGCAGGGCCAGAAGGTCAAGCGCCTCGCGCCGGCCGGCAAGGTCGTGCCGGGCAACGAAGTGGTCTGGACGATTACCGCCGTCAACGTCTGCAAGACGCCGACGGAGAACGTCGTCGTCGCCAATCCCGTGCCGGAGCACATGACGTACGTCGCCAACTCGGCGATGGGCACCGGCACCGACATCGCCTATTCGCTCGACGGCAAGGAATTCAAGAGCGCGGCAGAGCTGCAGGTGCGCGCTGCCGACGGCACGACGCGCGCTGCGCGCGCCGACGAGTACCGCGTGATCCGCTGGACCTACAAGGCCGCGTTCGCGCCCGGCGCGACCGCGTTCGTGCGCTATCGCGCCGTCGTCAAGTAACGGTTGAGCTAATGGCCGGTGCGTGTCTGGCAAGGGCGCGCGGCGGCACCGAAGTTTTCCTTGCCAATGTGTGTATCACTTCTTGGAGATCTGCAATGACAATCGCAAGGCACGTCAAGCACGCAAGCCTCGCGCTGATAGCACTGTCCTCGGTTGCGGTGTTGCAGGGGGCGTACGCGAACGGTACGGCCTCCGGCACCAACATCACCAACCAGGCAACGGTGGACTACAGCGTG
The DNA here is from genome assembly GCA_963830745.1 of uncultured Gammaproteobacteria bacterium. Lineage (GTDB taxonomy): Bacteria > Pseudomonadota > Gammaproteobacteria > Steroidobacterales > Steroidobacteraceae > Steroidobacter. Next base: position 112,403 of record CAWHNL010000024.1, on the reverse strand, counting down.
GGCGGCGTGAATCAGACCACGATCACGAGCCCGACGGCATCGTTCGTGGTCGACACCCGCATCGACTTCAACGTGACGGAGCTCGGCGGGACCGCGACCCAGACCACGCCGGGCCAGGTCAACGTCGTCACGCGGTTCCAGCTGACCAACACCGGTAACTCGACGCAGGGTTACGTGCTGACGGTCGCGAACGAAGCCGGCACGGTGCTGTTCACCCAGACCGACAACCAGGACGGCAACAACCTGCGCGTCTTCGTCGACAGCAACGCGCAACGGCGCGTACGACGCCGGCACCGATACTGCGACGAACATCAACTCGCTCATCACGGACGCGGACGGCGAGAGCGTCGTGGTGTTCGTGGTGGCCGACATCCCGGTCGCTGCGACCAACAACCAGTACGCGAACGTCCGCCTGACCGCGCGCGCGACGCCGGTCGGCAGCACGACGCCGCTGGCGCAAACGACCGGCCCCGACACCGCGGGCGTCGACGTCGTATGGGCGGACGCGGCTCGCGACAATTCAGAGTCGGCCGCGGATCAGTACCACATCCAGTCCGCCGCGCTGACGCTCAACAAGACGGCCGCCGTGGTCTGGGATCCGTTCAACCTCGCGAGCGACCCCAAGGCGATCCCGGGCGCGCAGGTCGAGTACACGATCACCGTGACCAACAACAGCACGACGACGGCGGCGGGTGCCGTGACCGTGACCGACAACATTCCGGCGAACACCACGTTCCTGCCGGGCAGCATCACGCTGAACGCGGGTGCGTTGCCGGATACGAACTTCATCCCCGCTCCGACACCGCATGTGGCGGTGAGTGCGGGGCAGTGTCGCTGCGAATGGCGGCACGGCGACGGTCACGTTCCGAGTGACGATCAACAACTGATCGATGCTCAGTCCGTCATCGCAGACTGTGATACACAACGCGGGCGGGGCGGCGAATAGCCGTCCCGCCCTCGGTGTATCTATGGGCGCGTGGATTGCGCGCCTCGCGGGCGTTGCGCTCGCCGGTTTGCTGTTCTTCTCGCGCCCGGCTCTTGCGCAAACTGTGACGCCGGCCGGTACTGCGATCGACAACGTCGCGACAGTCAATTTCGTCGGCACGAGCGGCACGCCGACCACGATCACCACCAATCGAGTCACTGCCATCGTGACTCCGCCGCCGACCTTGTCTGCGATTGCGATCCTGCGGGCCGCGGCCGGCAGCGGCGCTCCGAGCATGGCGGGCCCGACTCAGTGCAGCAGCTCGAGCGGCATGGTGACGTTGCCGCCGCCGGTGCAGGCGGACGGCGCCGCGCTCGATCCCTCGCAGCCGATTCCTCTCGCGTCGACCACGACCTTGCACGGCGGCGAGGCGGCGTTCGTGCGCGTGATGGATGCGGATCAGAATCGCGATCCGGCCGCGGTCGATTATCTCGACGTGCGGCTCAGCACTCCGAGCGGCGATGCCGAGACGCTGCGTATCGCGGAGACCGGCGCGAACACCGGCATCTTCGTCGGTTACATCCAGACCCGCGCGGTCGCCGTCACCACCGGCAACTGCGTGCTCGAGGTCGAGCGCAATGCGCAGATCGACACGCGTTACGTCGACGCAGTCGACTCGACCGACACCAGCAGCGCCAGCGCGCTGGTCGATCCTTACGGCTTGATCTTCGATTCGCGCACCGGCACGCCGATCAACGGCGCGCGCGTGCGGCTGATCGATGCGACCTCCGGCTTGCCTGCGGCTGTTGTCGGCGACGACGGCGTGAGCAGCTATCCGTCGGAGATGCTGACCGGCTCGCCGGTCACGGACGGCGGTGGCACCGTCTACACGCTGCCCGCTGGCGTGTTCCGCTTCCCGCTGGTCGCGCCCGGTAGCTATCGGCTGGAAGTCGATCCGCCGGTCGGCCACGCGTTCCCGTCGACGCTGAGCATCGCCGACCTGGGCCAGACGCCTGGCGGCCCGTATCGCTTGAGCACCGGCTCGTTCGGCGCGCCGTTCGCAGCGGACACGCCGCCTGCCGTTGCAGTCGACGTGCCGCTCGATGCTGCCGCGACTCAGTTGTTCGTGCAGAAGACGACCACCACGACCGTTGCTGCAGTCGGCGACTTCGTCCAGTACCAGCTGTCGGTCGAGAACACCTCCACGAATGCCGCGGTCGCGAGCGTGCGGACCGTCGATCAGCTGCCGCTCGGCGCGCGCTATCGCGCCAGGTCGACGCGCATCGGCGGTTCAGTTGCGCCCGATCCGGAAATCTCAGCAGACGGCCGCACGCTGACGTTCATCAGCGGCGCGCTCGGCCCCGGCCAGCGCATCGACATCCGCTACGTCGTGGAAATCACGGCGGGCGCGCGTGGCAAGCAGCTCGTCAACGCCGCGCGTGCGATCGGCCCTGATGGCATCGCTTCGAACTCCGCGCAGGCGACGATTCAGCTGCGCGAAGAGCTGTTCCGCAACCGCGCGATCGTGATGGGTCGCGTCGTCGAGGGCGACTGCGCGAGCCCGACGCAGCAGCTGCAAGGCGTCGCAGGCGTGCGCGTGTACCTCGAAGACGGCCGCTACGCGGTCACCGACGACGAAGGCAAGTATCACTTCGAAGACGTCGCGCCGGGCTCGCACGTCGTGCAGATGGATACGGTCACGATTCCCGATACGCATCAGCTGGCCGGCTGCATCGACCATGTGCGCAATGCCGGCCGCGCCTACTCGCAGTTCGTCGACGTTCGCGGCGGCGCGCTGTGGCGCAGTGACTTCGTGCTGGCGCGCCGGCTCGTGCCGAAAGGCCGCGTGGCTCTGCAATTGGAAACCGCCGTTGCTGGCCCGACGCAGCTGCTACACACCGCCAAGCTGAATGTCACTCAGCTGCCGATTCGCGCGGCGCGCGTGATGCTGATGCTGCCCGAGGGCCTCGAATATCAGGCCGGCAGCGCGCAGGTCGATGGTCAGGCGGTCGCCGATCCGTCGATCAGCAGCAACGTGCTCACCTTCGCGCTCGGCGACGTGAGCAACGATCGCGAGGCGAAGCTGACTCTGCGCACGCAGTCGACCGCGGGCGCCACCGGCTCGATCGCCATCAAGGCCTTGACGATGTTCGACACGCAGTCCGCTGCGGCCCAGCGCACGGCTCCCGTCGAGAACGTGATCCTGCGCGGCGAGATGCTCTTCGAGAGCGCGTCGTATCGCTTCACGCCGCGCTTCGACGTGCTCGATGTCACCATCCAGCCGGCCGACCGCGCGCAGCTCGACAAGATCGCGAACGACTGGCGCGGCGTGAGCCATCTGCGCCTCACCGCCGTCGGTCACTCCGACCAGCTGCTGATCGCGGCACGCAATCGCACCGCCTTTGCCGACAACTACGCGCTCTCGCGCGCGCGAGCCGAAGTCGTTGCCAAGTACCTGGTCGAGCGCCTGAGCATCGATCCGTCGCGCGTGACGATCGAAGGTCATGGCGCCGACGAACCGCTGGCGACGGGTCACGACCGCGCGAGCCTCGCGCTCAACCGCCGCGTCGACATTGCGATCGAAGGTCTGCGCATCGTCGCCGCGGGCAGCCTCATGGTGAAGACCGCGGCCGCCGACACGCAGGTCGAGACAGTCGGAACGCTCGGCTCCACGACACCTGCGGGCGCGCAAGCCGCCGCGCCGACGGTTCGCGCCGCCGCGAAGCGCGAGGTCGATATCGAACAGCTGCAGCCGGCCACCGCTTGGCTCGCGCCGGCCGAGGACGAGATTCCTTCGATCCCGAGCCTGCGCATCGTCGTCCAGCATCTGCCCACGCAGTCGATCGAGCTGCAGATCAACGGTGCTGTCGTCAGCCCGCTCAACTTCGACGGCGTCGAGAGCAACGAAGCCGACACCGTGAGTGTGAGCCGCTGGCGCGGCGTCGACCTGCGCGACGGCAAGAACGAGTTGGTCGCCATCGTTCGCGACGGCGAAGGCAACGAACTGCAGCGCCTGACACGCACGGTGCACTACGCAGGCGGCGCGGTGCGCGCCGAGATCGTGCGCGAAGCGTCGACGCTCGTAGCCGACGGCCGCACGCATCCGGTGATTGCGGTCCGCATGATCGATTCAGCGGGCAAGCCGGCGCGTCCGGGCACGCAGGGCTCGTTCAAAGTCCAGGCACCGTATCGCTCGTGGTTTGAAGTCGAATCCCAGAACGACAACAAGCTCGTAGCCGTGGGCACGCGCGAGCCGACGTTCAGCGTCGATGCCGATGGCCTCGCGCGCCTGGAGCTGGAGCCGACGACGCAAGCCGGCACCGCCATCCTGCGGCTGCGCTTCAGCGAGCGTCGCCAGCAGGAAATCCGCGTGTGGCTGGAGCCGCAGGCGCGCGACTGGATCCTGGTCGGCCTCACCGAGAACACTGCGGCGTACCGGACCATCAGCGACAACATGCAGTCGGCGGCCGATGCCGGCCTCGAAGAGGGTTACGGCACCGACGGTCGCGTTGCGTTCTTCGCCAAGGGTGCGATCAAGGGCGAATACCTGCTGACCGCGGCCTACGATTCTTCGCGCGATCACGAAGTGGCGAAGGACAGCCTGCTCGGCGTCGTGGAGCCGGATCGCTTCTACACGCTGTACGGCGACGCGACCGAACAGCGCTTCGAGGCGGCGACCTCGCGCAAGCTGTTCGTGAAGCTGGAGCGCCGCCAGTTCGCCGCGCTGTTCGGCGATTTCGAGACTGGCCTGACGCTGACCGAGCTCACGCGCTACAGCCGTACGTTCACAGGCCTGAAGTCGGACTACGCCGGCGAGCGCTTCGGCTACAGCGCATTCGCTGCCGAGTCCGAGCAAGGCTACGTGAAGGACGAGCTGCAGGGCGACGGCACCTCCGGCCTGTATCGCCTGTCGCGTCGCCCGATCATCCTCAACAGCGACAAGATCCGCCTCGAAGTGCGCGACCGCTTCCGCAGCGAAGTCGTGGTCGAGTCGCGGCCGCTCTCGCCGTTCGTCGACTACAGCATCGACTATCTCAACGGCACGCTGTTCTTCAAGCAGCCGGTGCCGAGCCGCGACCAGGACTTCAACCCGGTCTTCATCATCGCCGAGTACGAAGTGCTCAACGGCGGCGAAGCGCAGATGACCGCTGGCGGTCGCGCCGCGGTCAAGCTTGCGAACGACAGCATCGAGATCGGCGCGAGCTACCTGCAGGAAGGCGCGGCGACGGGCGACAGCCGGATCGCCGGCACGGATCTGCGTTGGCAGCTCGGCGCCACGACCGAGTTGCGCGCGGAAGTGGCGCGCAGTGAGTCGGACGATCCGCTGCGGACTGCGAGCGCCGATGCCTATCTCACGGAAGTCATGCACGTCAGCGAACGGCTCGACACGCGCGCCTACGTGCGCGAGCAGGAGGCGGGCTTCGGCGTCGGCCAACAGGCGGGCAGCGAAGCTGGCACGCGCAAGGTCGGTGTCGACGGCCGCTATCGCCTGACCGAGCGCTTCACGGTCGAAGGCGAAACCTATCGGCAGGAAGTGCTCGAGACCGGCGCGCAGCGCGAGCTCGTCAGCGCGCAGCTGCGCCGCGATGCCGACGACTACTCGATCGGCGCCGGCGCGCGGCACGTCGCGGACACGGGTCTGCTGGGCGGCGATACCGAATCGCAGCATGCGTTCGTGAACGGCAGCCTCGACCTGTTCAAGGACCTGATCACGCTGCGCGCTTCGCAGGACTTCGCGCTCGGCGGCAAGAACTCCAGCGTCGACTTCCCGGCGCGCTCGGTGCTCGGCCTCGATTACCACTGGCGCCCGAGCACGACGTTCTTCGGCGAGTGGGAGCACGCGGACGGCGATCTCTTCGATGCCGAGACGACGCGCGTCGGCGTGCGCACTGTGCCGTGGGAGCGCGCGCAGCTGCAGTCGAGCATCAACCAGCGCGCGACGGAGTTCGGTCCGCGTCTGTTCGCGAACACCGGCTTGACGCAGGGCTGGCAGCTCAACGAGCGCTGGGCGTTCGACTTCGGCGTCGATCAGAGCCGCACGATCGCCGCTCCGGGTGCGCCGGCCATCGAGCCCTTCAATCCTGCGGTGCCGCTCGCATCCGGCACGTTCGAGGGCGACTTCCTCGCGACGTTCGTCGGCGCGCTGTATCGCACCGAGCTGTGGACGTTCACCTCGCGCCTGGAGAACCGCCATTCGGACGCCGAGGATCGGCGCATCGTCTCGGGCGGCTTCTATCGCGAGCCGATCGCCGGCCACGCGTTCTCGATGACCGCGCACTGGTTCGATTCGACGTTCGCCAACGGGTCGGATGCGACCGCCGGCGAAGTGCAGCTCGGTTGGAGCTATCGGCCGGCGACGAGCGCCTGGATCATCCTCGATCGCCTCGACCTGAAGCAGGACGCACGCAGCGATGCGTCGAACGACATCGAGTCGGCGCGCGTGATCAACAACCTGAATGCGAACTGGCAGCTCGACACGCGCACGCAGCTCGGCCTGCAGTTCGGCAGCCGCTACGTGCGCAGCACTTTCGACGGCGAGCGTTACAGCGGCCTCTCGACGCTCTACGGTGTGGACGTGCGGCGGGAGCTGTCGATGCGATTCGACGTGGGCCTGCACGGCACGATGCTGAGCTCGCTGCAATCGGGCGTGAGCGACCAGTCGGTCGGCGTCGACCTCGGCGTGACCGTGGCGCGCAACGTGTGGATCTCGATCGGCTACAACTTCGCGGGCTTCCGCGACGATGACTTCGAGGCGAGCCGCTACACGGCGCAGGGACCGTTCATCAAGTTCCGCGTGAAGGCGGACCAGGACACGTTCAGGGACATGGTGAGCGTGTACTCGGGCGCGAAGTAGTCTAGCCCGAGCACAGCGACACGACGCCTGCCGACTCGCGCGCTCCAAAACTCCACAGCGTCGTCGCTTCCAGCTGCAAGCTTCCTGTCGTCGCGTCGAGCGTGTGCCGCCATGCGACGACGTCGACGCGATCGCAGCTCGCCGAAATTCCGCTGCGCGCCAGCTTGCCGATGTGCAACGTGTGTGTCAGTGACGCGGCCGTCGACGTGCCGCTGCTCTCGATCACTGCGTACCCGACGTTGTTGTACTGCGTGAACTGCCACAGATACTCGCTCAAGTCGCGCAGCTCGGTGGCTGTCAGCGGCCGTCGATTCAATTTTCCGGCCGCCCCCGCCGCGACACGCAGATTCGCTGCCGCGCGATCGAGATAGGCGCATTTGAATATTCGCGCGCGGACGTAGAACGTCGGATCGCCCTGGCGCACGCGACCGAACTCGAAATAGCGCGGGTCGTCGTTGGTCTCGACCAGGTCCGAGTACTGCGGCGCGTTCTGTGCGCCGAGCTCCGACCAGGCGAGCGCTTGATTCCAGTCGTCCGCGCACAGCTCGTAGAGCGGTTGCGGCGCGACGACGGCGGCATCCACATCCGCGTTCTTCAGATGCATCGTCGAAACGTAGTCATGTCCGCTCGGCGGCGGATCGGCGTAGAAGCCCGCGGGCGTGCGCGGGCCGCTGCCGTAGACGCTTTGCGCGATCTGCAAGTCCGATTGCGTGACGGGGCGCGGCGGAGCGCTCGCAGTCGGCGTCGGTGCGGAGCTGTCTCCACCGCCGCCGCCGCAAGCACTGAGAACGATGGCTGCCAATGCAGCCAGTCGCCAGCGCCCGCGCAGTTCTGAATGAGCGTCCACGAAACCCTCGAGTTGCTTACCTGCTCTATCGTCCTGCGTGAGCAGCGCTTGAGGGATTTCCCGGCATTCTGCCGAGGAGCGATTTGACGTAAGGGCGTCAGGCCTCTGACATCAGAGCTGGGGCGCGAGGAATTCCGGCGAGAGCACGGGCTCGAGAATGCGCCGGCGGCTGTCCAGCGAGAGCGTGTCCCACTGCACTTTGCGCAGCGCGATTGCACGCAGCTCGTCGTCGCTGACGGTCCGTGATGCAGCGTCGGACGCACGTGGCGCAGTCGAGCGCAGGCGGCGCGTGTCGCCCGTCTTCAAGATGTCTGCGACCGCAGCGAGTACGAGATCGTTCTGCGTCAGTGCTCCGTGATTCTCCTTCACGAACCACGTCGCAGCCTCACCCCAGCGTGCACGCGACAGCGGCACCGTGCCGTCGCCCTCCGCGCGAAACTCGTACTGGAAGCCGCGCCCGTGCAATGCGGCCGACACGATCGTCTCCTGGCCGACGCCGACGATCACGTTGCAACGTTCGTTCGCGGCGGGCAGCCGCGCGCGAACCTTGCGTGCGCGTGCGAGCAGCTTGGGATCGGGAGCCAATTCGTCTGCGGGCCAGCTGCGCGGATCGAACAAGTCGGGCTCGGTTGCGTCCTCGGCGCGAGGCAGCATCTGATAGATGCCGGGCAGCGTGTGAAACACAGTCCGCGCGAGATGCTCGGCAGTGTGATCGCGATCGAGCGCCGCGATCTTGCGCACGGTCGGATAGACCGCTCGCAATGCCTGGAGCGGTGCGAACGATCCGTCGTTCGGAGCGCCGAGCTGAATCAGCTTCGCGATGCGCCGCTTGTCGTAGGCGAGCGCAGCGCGCGCCACCAGTCCGCCCATACTGTGCCCGACGACGAGTGCCTTGCGCTCGCCGCTGCGTTCGATGAGGCGTACGAATGAGCGCGCCAGCTGATCGAGGTCGCGACGCCAGTCGAACGGACAGAACACCGGGCGGAAGCCGGCGATTTCCAGGCGCAGGCGCAGCTTCAGATAGCCCGGCAACATCACGCCGACCGCGCGCAGCGCGCGCGATCCGGGCATCGCGAGCTGCGTCATGGAGCCGTTCGCGACTGCGGTCGGATGCAGCCAGAGCAGCGAGTAACTGCGCCGTGCGACGAGGCCGAGGCGCGATCCCATGATTCCCGGCAACACGAACACGCGCCGACCGCGCGGATTGCGACGCGTGGCTGCGAGTTTCGCGAGGTGCGACAGCTCGCGGTACTCCGCCTCGCCGAAATACGCGATCAGCAGCGCTGCGTGTGCGCCGGAGCGCAACAGTCGCGACGATCTGGTCGTCGTGCAGGTCGCCAATGCTGGGCATGCTCGCTTCGGGCATCGCGTGCTCAGGAGGACATCGATGAGTGGATTGTGTCGCACACGGCCTTGATGGCGTCCGTGCGCGCCGTGCTCTTGCGCCAGACTGCGCCGACGCTGCGCGAAGGGACGGGCCGCGTGAACTCTTTGACGATCAATCCCTGGCCGGAGCCGAACGGGCCGCGCGTCGCGAGCTTTGGCAGCAACGTGATGCCGAGGCCGGCCGCGACCATCTGCCGCAGAGTTTCCAGGCTGGTAGCGCGATAGTCTTCGCTCTCCTTGACGTCGATGCGGCTGCAGACCTCCAGCGCCTGGTCGCGCAGGCAGTGGCCGTCTTCGAGCAGCAGCAGCGTCTCGCCGGTGAGGTCGTCGATCCGCACGTTGGTGCGCTTCGCCAGCGGATTGTTCGTCGGCACTGCGAGCGTGAAGTCCTCGTCGTACAGCGGCCGCACCTCCAATCCATCGAGCGGCACCGGCAGCGCGAGAATTCCCAGATCGATGTCGCCGGCGCGCAGCTTCTCCAGGAGCTGCTGGGTCTGGTGCTCGTACAGCATCAGCTTGAGCCGCGGCAGCTGCTTGCGCAGCTTGCGTGCGACCAGCGGCAGCAAGTAGGGGCCGATCGTCGGGATGAAGCCGACCTTCAGTTTTCCGGACAGCGGATCGTGCTCGTTGCGCGCCAGCGAAACGATCTCGTCGCTCTCCTGCACGATGCGGCGCGCGAGCGGCAGGATCTTCGCGCCGGTCTCGGTCAACGCCACCTTGCGGGGCTGGCGTTCGATCAGTTGCACCCCCAGATAGGTCTCGAGCTTCTTGATCTGCGCCGACAGCGTCGGCTGGCTGACGAACGAGCGCTCGGCGGCCTTGCCGAAGTGACGCGTGTCGGCCAGGGCGACGAAATAGCGCAGATCGCGAAGGTTCATGGGATGGGCGTGCAGTGGCACCAATAGCCAGTTCCTATCGAATAGTTTAGGTCAATCGATTGGAAAAATGGAGGGTCCGTCCGCACCATACCGGCCTGTGAGATGGATAGGTAAGCCGAGGAGACCGCAGATGTTGAGTGTTGGACAGAAATTCCCCCATTTTTCCCTGACGGGCGTCGTCTCGAACGACCTCGCGCACGCCTTCCAGCCGTTCGACCAGGCCTCGCACCCTGGCAAGTGGAAGGTCGTGTTCTTCTGGCCGAAGGATTTCACGTTCGTGTGCCCGACGGAAATTGCGGCTTTCGGCAAGCTGAACCGCGAGTTCGCGGACCGCGACGCGGTGCTCTACGGCGTCAGCACCGACTCCGAGTTCGTGCACCTGGCGTGGCGCAAGGACAAGGAAGAGCTGCGCAACCTGCCGTTCCCGATGCTCTCGGACATCAAGCGTGAGCTGACGACGGCGCTGGGCGTGCTCGATCCCGAGGCCGGCGTTGCGCAGCGCGCGACGTTCATCGTCGACCCGCAGGGCGTGATCCGCTTCGTGTACGTGACCGACCTGAACGTCGGCCGCAGCCCCGAAGAAGTGCTGCGCGTGCTGGACGCGCTGCAGACCGACGAGCTGTGCCCGTGCAACTGGCAGAAGGGCGAAGAGACGTTGAAGGCGGCCTGAGGAAGTGTCGCACTGAAGTCCGACCTACGGGATCCCTGTAGGTCGGGCTTTAGCCCGACTCGATTCGCCGCTTACTTTCTGGAGATTCCATGACTCTCGATACGATCCGCGACCAGCTGCCCGACTACGCACGCGACCTGAAGCTCAATCTCGGCAGCGTGCTGACTCCCGCAGGGCGCGCCGGGTCTGAGCGAGAGCCAGATCGCGTCGGTCGCACTCGCGACCGCGATTGCCGCGCGCAATCCGGAGCTCGTTCGTGCGATCGAGACCTGGGCGCAGCCCCATCTCGATGCCGCACACGTGCAGGCTGCGCGGTCGGCCGCGGCGATCATGGGCATGAACAACATCTACTATCGCTTCCTGCACCTGGTGGAGGACGCCGAGTACCAGACCATGCCGGCGCGCCTGCGCATGAACGTGATCGGCAGCCCCGGCATCGACAAGCTGGAGTTCGAGCTGCTGTCGCTCGCAGTGTCGGCCGTCAACGGCTGCGGCATGTGCGTGACGGCGCATGAGCGCAAGCTGCGCGAAGGCGGCATCGGCCGTGAGGCGATCCAGAGCGCGGTGCGCATCGCTTCGGTGATGCATGGCGTGGCCGGCGTGCTGGAGTACCAGGCAGCGGCATGAGTCGGCTGAAGCCCGACCATAAGTCCGGGCCGCCTTCTATACTCGCCAGCCCCGCTCTACGAGACTGTCAGCCGGAGTAGTCGTGGTACGGACGACGCCCCAGGGCTGGCGGTTTCTGCTCCTGCGCGCCTTCAATCACTGGGATTTCCCGAAGGGCATGGTCGAGGCCGGCGAAGAGCCGCTGGCTGCGGCGATCCGCGAGGTCCGTGAGGAGACGCTGATCACCGACCTGCAATTCGCCTGGGGCGAGGTGTACACGGAGACCGGTCCGTACAGCCGCGGCAAGGTCGCGCGCTACTACATCGCCAGCACGAATACCTCCGAAGTCACGCTCACCGTCATCGAGGCGCTCGGTCGCGCCGAGCACAACGAATTCCGCTGGGTCGATTACGACGGTGCCACGCGGCTGGTCTCGCCGCGCGTGCAACCCATCGTCGACTGGGCGTGGCAGCAGCTCTCCGAATGAATCAGGCAACTGAAGCAGGTCGTCATCGTCGGCGCAGGCTTCGCCGGCCTCAACGCTGCCAAGCGGCTGCGCGACGTGCCGGGCATCGCGGTGACGCTGCTCGATCGCGAGAACCATCATCTGTTCCAGCCGCTGCTCTACCAGGTTGCGATGGCAGCGCTCAGTCCCGCGGACATCGCGGTGCCGATCCGCAGCTTGTTTGCCAGGGCACGCAACATTCGCGTGCTGAAGGCGCAAGTGCAGAGCGTTGCGGTCGACAGCCACACGGTCGTCACCGACAGCGGCGAGTTCAAGTACGACTACCTGCTTCTCGCTTCCGGCTCGCAGCACGCGTACTTCGGACACGAGGAATGGGAGGTCGTACGCGCCGGGCTTGAAGACGCTGCCGCAGGCCACCGAGATCCGACGGCGCGTGCTCGAGGCGTTCGAAGCGGCGGAGCGCGATCAGAACGTCGACGCGCGGCGGCGTCATCTCACGTTCGTCGTCGTCGGCGGCGGACCGACCGGCGTGGAATTGGCGGGTGCGATCGGCGAGATGAGCCGCTACACGCTCGCCCGGGATTTCCGCAGCATCGATCCGCGGCAGACGCGCGTGATTCTGGTCGAAGCCGGTCCGCGCATCCTGCCCTCGTTCGACGCGAAGCTCGCGGCCCGCGCGATGCGCGATCTCGAATCGCTCGGCGTGCAGGTCTGGACGAATTCCCGCGTCACGAATGTCACGTCGGATGGTGTGAGTGTCGGCAACGAGCACGTCGCATGCATCGACGGTGCTGTGGGCGGCGGGTGTGCGCGCTTCCGATGTCGGACGCACGCTCGGTGCGCCGGTCGATTCGGTCGGGCGCGTCAAAGTGGGCCCGGATCTCACGATCCCTGGGCATCCGGAGGTCTTCGTGCTCGGCGACATGGCGCGCTGCGAAGAGCGCGAAGGTCAGCCGCTACCGGGCGTCGCGTTCGTCGCGATGCAGGAAGGGATCTACGCGGCGAACCTCGTCAAGAAGGAAGTCCAGCGCGGCGCCGTCGCCGAGCGCGCACCATTTCGCTATCACGATCTCGGGCAGATTGGCGACGATCGGCCGCAGCCGCGCGATTGCCGAGTTCGGCCGGCTGCGCCTCGCCGGCTACTTCGCGTGGTGGTTCTGGCTGCTCGTGCATATCTATCGGCTCAGCGGCTTCCGCAATCGCTTGTCGGTGCTCGTGCAGTGGGCGTGGTCGTACATGACGTTCGGCCGCGGCGCGCGCCTCATCGTCGACAAGGAATGGCAGGCCTATCCCGAACGACCGCCCGGGCACTGACCGAGCCGTCGCGCACTTCGCGTGCCAGCGCCGCGAGATCCATCGGCGAAGGCAACTGATCCCGTTGCGTGTAAACGAACGTGCGACGCAGGCGCAGTCCGGCGTCCAGCGTCATGACGAAGCGCGCCGCCGGGTCGAAGGCTGCGCTGCGCAGCGCTTCTTCGCGCGAATCGCGTGCAACGGGATAGCGCTGGATTTCGTCGAGCGCGAGCGTCGTGGTGCAGCCGCCGACTTCCGTCACCCAGCCCGCTTCGTGGCGGCCGGCGAGCGCGAGTGGACGGATGTCGGTGGCAGCGAACGCTTCCTGCACGTGGACGAGCCAGCGATCGCTCTCGAATCCATAGGCTGCGAAATCGTCCGCATGCGAGAACAGCAGCGCCCAGCGGCCGTGCAGCCAGCGGCGTAATGCAGGCGCGGGGAGCCGCAAGTCGGGGGCACTCACGTCGTACTTCAGCGCGGCGTAGCTCATCGCTTCTCTCCTGGTCTGATCCGGGAGCAACGATGCCGCGGAGCGCGGTTTGATGTCAGTCGGCGGGGGGTAACGGCTGGGTTTGAAAACCCTGTAGGTCGGGCTTCAGCCCGACACCCTTGTACGTCTTACTCGCTCAGTCGCGGAAGTTCGTGAACTGCAGCGGCAGCTCGAGCTTGCCGCCGCGGACCAGCGCGATGACCGCCTGCAGATCGTCCCGGCTCTTGCCGGTGACGCGCACCTGCTTGTCCTGGATCGCGGCCTGCACCTTGAGCTTCGAGTCCTTGATCAGGCGCTGGATCTTCTTGCCGAGCTCGGTGTCGACGCCCTGGCGCAGCGTCGCGACCTGCTTCGTCGTCTGACCGGTGACGACCGGCTCGTCGACTTTCATGCAGACGATGTCGATGCCGCGCTTGGTCAGCTTCAGCTTGAGGATGTCCATCATCTGCTTGAGCTGGAAGTCGGCCGGCGCGCTCAGCGTGATCACGAGCTCCGCGAGCTCGAACTTCGCGCCCGTGCCCTTGAAGTCGAAGCGCGTGCTCACCTCGCGGCTCGCCTGGTCGACGGCGTTCGTCACTTCGTGCGGGTCCAGCTCGGAAACGATGTCGAAGGATGGCATGGGCGAATGATAGCGTGCGTCGCATGAGTAAGGGAGGGAGCACGGCGGCCATCGTCTGGCTGCGGCAGGACCTGCGCCTGCGCGACAACCCTGCGCTGCAGGCGGCAGCGAAGCACGGCGGTCCGATCGTGCCCGTCTACATCCTGTGCGACGCCGAGGAGCAGGAATTCCCACCCGGCGGCGCTTCGCGCTGGTGGCTGCACCGCTCGTTGTCAGCGCTGGACGCGGAGTTGCGCTCGCGCGGCTCGCAGCTTTCGTTGCTGCGCGGGCCTGCGCTCGAATGCTTGCGTCACGCGGTGGCGCAGGCCGGCGCAAGCGCGGTGTTCTGGAATCGACGCTACGAGCCTGCGTCGGTCGCGCGCGATGTCGAAGTAAAGAAAGAGCTGCGGGCCGACGGCCTCGTCGTCGAGAGCTTCAACGGCTCGCTGCTGCGCGAGCCCTGGGAGATTCAGAACGGCAGCGGGCATCCGTACCGCGTCTACACGCCTTTCAAGCGTCGCGTCGTGGAGAGCCTGGATCCGCCCGCGCCGTTGCGTGCTCCATCGCAATGGACGCCGCCGCCGGCGTGGCCGGACTCCGTGGCGCTCGACGAGTTGCAGTTGCTGCCCGATATCGAGTGGTACGACACGATGGAGCAGACGTGGCGCCCCGGCGAGGCAGGCGCGCAGGCACGGCTACGCGCGTTCGTGAAGAAGCCGCTCGCGTCGTACGCGAAGATGCGCGATCGGCCCGATCGTGACGGCACATCGGCGCTCTCGCCGCACCTGCACTTCGGCGAGATATCCGTGCGCCAGGTATGGCACGCACTGGCCGCGAAGAGCGGCAAGGTGCGCGAGTCGACGTTCGCTGCCGAGCTGCTGTGGCGTGAATTCGCGCATCACTTGATCTATCACTTTCCGCACACCGTGCTCGAGCCGCTCGATCGTCGATTCGAGCGATTCGCGTGGTCGCGCGATGCCGCGCACCTGCGAGCGTGGCAGCGCGGCCGCACCGGCATTCCTATCGTGGACGCAGGGATGCGTCAGCTGTGGGCCACCGGCTGGATGCACAATCGCGTGCGCATGATCGTCGCGTCGTTCCTGGTGAAGAATCTGCGAATCCATTGGTTGGAAGGCGCGCGCTGGTTCTGGGACACGCTCGTCGACGCCGACCTCGCGGCGAATACGTTGAACTGGCAATGGGTCGCGGGCTCGCGGCGCCGACGCGGCGCCTTACTTCCGCATCTTCAATCCGCTGACGCAGAGCGCGAAGTTCGATCCGGCGGGCGAATACGTGCGGCGTTGGGTCCCGGAGCTGGCGCGTCTCGAAGCGCCGCACGTTCATGCGCCGCATGCCGCGCCCGAGGCAGTGCTGCGGGCGGCGGGCGTGCAGATCGGCTCGACGTATCCGGCGCCGATCGTCGATCTCGGCGAGTCGCGACGCGCGGCGCTCGCCGCGTACCAGGCGATCTAGCGATCTGCCCTAGAAGATATTGCAGCCACGCCACGCCGCGGACAGTAGCGTGCGTTCCGACGGTTCGTTGAGCCAAAACCGCTCGCCGTACTCGCGCACGACGCGATTGTCGTTGACGTCGGCGGCGCACGTTGTTGGCCCACTTGGCAACGTTCGTCACCACCGGCTTGCTCTGCCACGCTGCCGGCACGGACAGCGTCTGTGCAGCGGGGCCGAGATCGAGCACGTAACGGATCATCGCGGCCAGCTCCTTCGCCGAGGCTTCGAACGCCGCCTGCACGCAGTCGTCGCCGCACTTCCAGTCGCGGTAGCCGACGTAGAACGAGCCGGGCATCGCTTTGCCTTGCTGCAAGACGTCGACGTCGAGATAGGCGACGTAGAGTTGCTGCTGCGGAAAATAGGCGGCCTCCGGCCACAGCACGAGCAGCGTGGATTTCCTCGCTTCGTCGATCACGTCCGGCAGGTCCACATCCTTGATCCGTCGCACGCTCGCGCACGCGTCGCGCGTGCCGGCAGTCGGGCATGCAGTCGGCACGGCAAGGCGCATTCGCACGTTCTGGTCGCCCAATGCCTCTCGCAAGGCTTCTGCGTGCGCACCCCGGTTGATGCGGCTCGCGCGCGAGGCGATGCCGTAGCGATCGAGCACGCCCTTGTCCCAGCCGCGCTTGGTTTCATCGATGATGATTACGTTGATCCCCGGCGGTGCCGAGATCGAGGGCGAACGCGTGCGCACCTGCGCCGAGCAGAGCTGCCAGAACAGCAGCAGTTCCTATGTTCATGACGACCTCCCTATTCCGTCAGGAGCCGTTCGACTTCTTCGCGAAACTCCTTGACGTACTCGTCATGATGCCGACCCGTCGCGGGCCCCGCAAATCCTGTGTGAATGCTGCGCACGACGCCGCTGCGGTCGACCAGGATCGCAGTCGGAAAGCCGTAGATGCCGCTCAGCATCGGCAGCGCCTTGCTGGCCTCGTCCGTTTCGGACAGCCCGGCGATCAAAGTCGGAAACTCGATGCCGAGATCCTTGCGGTAGCCACGCACGGCCGGCGCAGCTCTTGCGAATTCGCCGTGGCGCTCGAACATCAGCGCGACGATTTCGAACCCCTGCTCGCGGTGCTCGCGGTAGAAAGGCACCAGAAATTGCGCTTCGTCGTGGCAGTTTGGACACCACGTGCCGCCGAGCGTGACGAGCACGACCTTGCCACGGAAACGCGGATCGCTCAGTGAGACCGGCTGGCCGTCGACGTCGGGGAACGTGAAGTCGAAGCGCTGCTTGCTGTCGCGCAGGGTGGTCTGCTTGCCGGCGCCGTCGAGTGTCGCTGCATCGTTGCGTCGCGCGGCGACCTTTTCGTGTGACGCCAGGCCCTGCCAGTAGTCGCCCTCCAGCGCGCCGTTCGCGCCGACCTTCAGCTTGTACAGGTACGCCAGCCCGCCGGCGAAAGTCGAAAGCTGCAGCTCGTCGCCGCGCACCTGACCTTCGAGGAAGCGATGATCGCCGGTGGGCGTCATGGCGCTGCCGGTTACGCGGTCGTGCTGTTGTTCGAGCAACAGGATCGCCTTGCGACGTCTCGCCTTTCTCGTTCGTGAACGTCGCGTCCCAGGTTCCGCCGACGTCGGCATTGTCCGTGGCCGGTTTCGCGTAGAAGCGATAGGTCTCGCCGAGCTTCGCCGTGAACGGGATCACCTGCTCCTTGCCGCCGGCCTTGATGAGCGTGACGCTGCCTTCGAGGCCGCTTGCGATGCATCGTCGCGCGCAGTGAATTCTCATAGCCGGGAAACACTGCGGTGCAGCTCGCCGTCCGCGACTTTGACGTTGCTGACTCGCGTCCGCTCGGCACCGTTGATCAGGTAGAGCACGTACTGCTGCTGTTCCTGCGCGACTTCCAAACCGAACGGCGTGTCGCCGCCGGGCAGGCGCAGCACTGCGCGATACATGCCGAGCTGCGGTGTGTCGACGCGTGGATTGCAGGCAGCAGATGCCGATCGCGATCAGCAGGAGTGCCGTTCGAAAAAGGTTCCGGTGCATGAGCGCCTCGTCTGTTCGTTCGCAGCAGTATGCCGCAACTCCGGCATTTCTCAGGGTTTGTAGGCGCCCGCGCGGCGCGGTTCCGGGAACCTCGCCGACAGAACAAGCGTTTCTAAGCGTGGTCCCCGTGGACGACGCTCAAAACCCGAGGAGGCCGATCTTATGAATTCCTGGATGACACGCGGCGCTGGTCCGCTCGTGCTCGCAGCCGGTTTGCTCGCGGGGTGCGGCGGCGTTTCGGATCTCACGAAAGAGCGCGTTGCTCGCAGCGAAACCTCCGTGAAGCAGGCGGAGCAGACCGTCGGGAACTCGGAGCAGGGCGCAGTAGATCTGCAGCGAGCGAAGGAGAACCTCGACGCAGGCGCGTCGGGCGTTGAAGGACGGCAAGGAGCAGCCGGCCGAGCGGTACGCGCAGCTGGCGCAGCTCGACGCTGAGCTTGCGGTGTCGAAGTCGCAGAGCGCGAGCGCACGCAGAGCGGCGGACGAGGTGTTGGCCAGCATCAAGACGCTGCGTCAGGAAGCAGAGCGCTCGTCGGGCCCGACCGATCCAGAGCGCACGACGCTCGACAACACGCCTGACGATAAGTGAGGGGAGCAGCACTATGAATCGTACACATAGCTTGATTCTTGCAGCCGCCGTGGCGGCTTGCGTCGCTGCATGCAGCTCGACGCCCGAAACGATCGAGGAGCTCGACACTGCGCGCGCCGTGGTGCCGCAAGTTGAAGCATCGCCGCGCGCCGGCGTCGCAGCCACCAACATCGCAGAAGCGCGCAAAGCTCTGGATCGTGCGAACAGTCTCGCGGACAAAGGCGGCAAGGTCGCCGACATCCAGTACGAGGCGGCGGTCGCGAACCGCAATGCGCAGATCGCGAACGAGAAGATCCTGACCACGCAGGCCAACGAAGAGGTTGCGAAGGGTACGGCGGAGCGCACGGCGGTGCTCGCCGAGGCGCGCGGCCGCGAGGCTCAGCGCAGTGCGCAGCAGGCGCGAGTGCGACCGAGCAGGCGCAGTCGGCTGAAGATCGCGCGAAGGCGCTCGAACGCGAGCTCGCCGATCTGAAAGGCAAGAAGACCGATCGCGGCGTCGTCGTGACGCTCGGCGACGTGTTGTTCGACACCGGCAAGGCGACGCTCAAGCCCGGCGCCTACGCGACGATCGAGCGGCTCGCGACGGTGCTGAAGGAAGATCAGGCGCGCAAGGTCCTCATCGAAGGTCACACCGACAGCGTCGGGACCGATGAGTACAACCAGAGTCTCTCGGAGCGCCGCGCGGCCTCCGTGCAGGCGGCATTGTTCGAGCGCGGCGTCGAGGCCTCGCAGATCAGCACGGTCGGCAAGGGCGAGACGCACGCCGGTCGCGAGCAACGACGACGCTGTCGGCCGCCAGCAGAACCGGCGCGTGGAACTCGTGTTCCAGGAAGATCGTTCACGGGTAGCGTCCGATTCCGATTGAGATTTGAGTCGCGCTGAAACCCCTCCAAGGGCCTCCTCCGGGTACGGAGGAGGCCTTTTTTTGGGAGGGGCAGCGCGCGGGGTGCCGCAAGCGCCCCGTAACCGGTTTATAACCAGACCAATACTGACCTTATCACCGCCACGCCGGTAAGCTCGCGACTCTTATGTCGATCACCCTCGACCAGGTCACGAAAAGATATCAAGGCTCGCCGGTCGTCAACGACGTTTCGCTCGAAGTTGGCGAAGGCGAGTTCTTCGTGCTGCTCGGCCCCAGCGGCAGCGGCAAGAGCACGCTGCTGCGCGCGATCGCCGGGTTGACCGGCGTCGACCACGGCCGCATTTCGCTGCACGGCAACGACGTCACGCACGTCACTGCGCGCCAGCGCGGCGTCGGTTTCGTGTTTCAGAACTACGCGCTTGTTCCGCCACATGAGTGTGGGCGAGAACATCGAGTTCGCGTTGCGGGTTCGCCGCATGCGTGCGGAAGACAGGCGCCAGCGGCGCAAGGAATTGCTGCGCCTGGTCGCGCTCGAAGGCATGGACGATCGTCTGCCGTCGCAGCTCTCCGGCGGCCAGCAGCAGCGTGTGGCGGTCGCGCGCGCACTGGCGCACAAGCCCGAAGTGCTGCTCCTCGACGAGCCGTTCGGCGCGCTCGACGCGAAGATTCGCGAGGAGCTGCGCCGCACGATCCGCCAAGTGCAGCGCGAGCTGAAGATCACGACCGTGCTCGTCACGCACGACCAGGAAGAAGCGTTCGCGCTCGCCGACCGGATCGGCGTGATGAACCTCGGCCGCTTGCTCGAGAGCGGTCGGCCCGACGAGCTGTACGACCGTCCCGCGACGCGTTTCGTCGCGACCTTCCTCGGTGCCGCGAACCTGCTGCTCGCGAAGCAGACCGAGCAAGGCATCCGCTTCGGCGCGACTCCCGTCAATGCGCGCCGCATCGAGAAGCTCGAAGGCGGGCGCGAGCACGAAGTCGTCGCGGTGCTGCGTCCCGAGGAGATCGAGCTCTCCCCGACGCGCGACAACCTGCGCACCAACTACATCGCGACGGGCGTCGTCGAGGAACTGGTGTTCACCGGTGCGCTGGAGCGCATTCGCGTGCGCATGACCAGCGGCCCGTCCGATGCGCACATCGGCAGCACGTCGGCTGTCGATGGCCACAGCACTGCAGCTGTGCTCGACATCACGCGAACTCAGCACGAGCAGCGGGTCTTCCCCGTGGTGTTCGGTCAATCGGTCGCGATCGGCGTGCGACGCATTCACGTCTTGCCGACGCCGCTGTCGAGCTACACGGTGTGTGCCGCGGAGTCCGCGGCCGCAGAGCGCCTCTCGCAGCATCCGTTCCTGGTCGAGCTCGCGGGCCGCATGAAGACGCGCATCGCCAAGCGCATCGATCCCGTGCTCGCTACTTGTCAGGGCAGCGCGCAGACGCGCATCTCCGGCGTTGCAGTGATTGCCGCGCACGCGAAAGTCGCGAAGCAGGTCGAGTGGCTGCTTTGGAATGGCGCTGCCGAAGTGATGGTGCTGCCGTCGCAGGCAGTGTCGCCGCAGCGCGTGTTGATCCACTGGGCGGATGACATGGCGCGCCGCTCGACGCTGGCCGTTGCGGCCAGCCTCCTGCGACACGTTCCGGCCGAGGCGGTGTACGTCGGAATCCTTCCGGAAGGCCGCGCTGGCGATGGGCAGCGTCCGCTCGGCGTGCGCACACTGCTCGATGCGCGCTCGGAGGCGCAGGCCGTGCACGGCCTGGAGATGCGCACCGAGCTGCGGTTCGGCGCGGCCGCCGACGAGCTGCAACGTCAGCTGAACGAAGCGATGGACCAGATGCTGATCCTCGGCATCTCGGATTTGAGCCAGCTGACCCGCGAGTTCGCGCCGCTGTTCGCCGGGCCGGCGTCGTATTCGATGATGATCGTGTATCGGCCTGCGAGAGAAAGCGATGAGCAAGCAGCCAGCGCTTAGCGTTCTTTGCGTACTGGGATTGACGCTGCTCGCCGCCTGCGGCGGCTCGTCGAGCGAGGGTGACGGTGCTGCGAGTGGCACGAATCCCGTCACGCTCCTCAACGTCAGTTACGACCCGACGCGCGAGCTGTACCGCGACGTCAACGCCGGGTTCGCTGAGGAGTGGCAGAAGAGCACCGGCCAACAAGTCACCATCAAGCAGTCGCACGGCGGTTCCGGCAGCCAGGCGCGCGCGGTGATCGACGGCCTGCCGGCCGACGTCGTGACGCTTGCGCTCGCGTACGACATCGATTCGATTCAGCGCAAGGGCAAGCGGCTCGGCGCGAATTGGCAGACGCGCTTTCCCGACAACAGCGCGCCGTACACCTCGACGATCGTGTTCCTGGTGCGCAAGGGCAATCCGAAGCAGATCCACGACTGGCCCGACCTGCTCAAGCCGGGCATCTCGATCGTGACGCCGAATCCGAAAACGTCGGGCGGCGCGCGCTGGAACTATCTCGCCGCGTGGGGCGCCGAGCTGAAGCGGCAGCTGCACGGCGACCTGACGAAGCTGGACGACCCGCAAGCGGCGAAGGACGTGGCAGCCGCGCAGGTTGCCGCCGAGAAATTCGTGGCCGAGATGTATCGACGGGCGCCGGTGCTCGACAGCGGTGCGCGCGGCGCGACCAACACGTTCGTGCAGCGTGAGATCGGCGACGTGTTGCTCGCGTGGGAGAACGAAGCCCTGCTCGCGATTCGCGAGCTCGGGCCGGAGAAGGTCGAGATCGTCGTGCCCTCGGTCAGCATTCTGGCCGAGCCGCCGGTCGCCGTCGTCGACACAGTGGTCGACCGGCGCGGCACGCGGCAGATCGCCGAAGCGTACCTGCGATACCTGTATTCGCCTGCCGGCCAGGAGATAGCCGCGAAGCACTACTTCCGTCCGCGCAATCAGCAGGTGCAGGAGAAGTATCGCGAGCAATTCGCGCCGCTCGAGCTGTTCAGCGTCGACCAGGTGTTCGGCGGCTGGACCGCGGCGCACGACAAGCACTTCGCGGACGGCGGCGTGTTCGACAAGATCTACGGAATCAAGAGCCAGTGAACGGCGACGATCCGCACGCCGTCGGTCCTGCCCGGCTTCGGCCTGACGCTCGGGTTTTCGACGTTCTTTCTGAGCGCGATCGTGCTCATCCCGCTTGCCGCGCTCGTCACCAAGACGGCGACGATGGGTTGGGACGACCTCGTGCGGGTGCTGCTGGAGCCGCGCGCGGTCG
This sequence comes from uncultured Gammaproteobacteria bacterium, assembly GCA_963830745.1. Taxonomy (GTDB): domain Bacteria; phylum Pseudomonadota; class Gammaproteobacteria; order Steroidobacterales; family Steroidobacteraceae; genus Steroidobacter. Next base: position 90,223 of record CAWHNL010000024.1, on the reverse strand, counting down.
CTTCGTACCGCCTGAGCTTCGGTGCCGCCCTCCTCGCCGCGACGCTGAACAGCGTGTTCGGCTTCGTCATCGCGTGGACGCTGACCCGCTACGAGTTTCCGGGCCGCAAGCTGATCGATGCGCTGATCGACATGCCGTTCGCGCTGCCGACCGCGGTCTCGGGCATCGCGCTGACCGCCGTGTTCGCCGAGAACGGCTGGATCGGCCAGTACCTCGCGCCGTACGGCATCAAGGTTGCCTACACCTGGATCGGTATCGTCGTGGCGCTGACGTTGATCGGCCTGCCGTTCGTGGTGCGCTCGGTGCAGCCCGCGCTCATGGAAGTGCAACGCGACCTCGAAGACGCGGCCGAGACGCTCGGCGCGGCGCGCTTCACTGTCTTCCGACGCATCATCCTGCCGACTGTGGCGCCGGCGATTGCGACCGGCTTCACGATGGCGTTCGCGCGCGCGGTCGGCGAGTACGGCTCGGTGATCTTCATCGCCGGCAACCTGCCGATGAAGACCGAGATCACGCCGCTCCTCATCGTCATCAAGCTCGAGCAGTTCGACTACGCCGGTGCCGCGGCGCTCGGCTTCATGATGCTGGTGCTGTCCTTCGTCATGCTGCTGTCGATCAACCTGCTGCAGACCTGGGGGCGGCGACGTCAAGTCGTCGCGGGGCGCTGATGGCAGGCCCCGGTACATCGCAGGAACTGCTCGCCGAGATCGCGAGCCGGCCTGGCCGCGACACGGTCCTCAGCTTCGTCGTCAAGGCGGCGTTCATCACGACCTCGCTGCTGTTCCTGGCGGCGCTGCTGTTCGCGCCGCTGATCACCGTGTTCGCCACGGCGCTCTCGAAAGGGCTTCGAGCTGTACTTCAACAGCTTCCGCGACTCCGACACGCTGGCGGCGATCCGCCTGACGCTGACCGTGGCGGCGATCGTCGTGCCGGTGAACATCGTGTTCGGCATCGCGGCCGCCTGGGCGATCGCGAAGTTCGAGTTCCGCGGCAAGAGCTTCCTGATCACGCTGATCGACCTGCCGATCGCCGTGTCGCCGGTCATCTCCGGCCTGATCTACGTGCTGCTGTTCGGCATGCAGGGCTGGTTCGGCCTGTGGCTGCAGGAGCACGACATCAGCATCATCTTCGCGGTGCCGGGCATCGTGCTCGCGACCATGTTCGTCACGTTCCCGTACGTCGCGCGCGAGCTGATCCCGCTGATGCAGCAGCTCGGCAACGACGAGGAAGAGGCGGCGATCACGCTCGGCGCCGGCGGCCTGATGACGTTCTTCCACGTGACGCTGCCGAAGATCCGCTGGGGCCTGCTGTACGGTGTGATCCTCTGCAACGCGCGCGCGATGGGCGAGTTCGGCGCGGTGTCCGTCGTCAGTGGCCACGTGCGCGGCGTCACCACTACGATGCCGCTGCACATCGAGATCCTCTACCAGGAGTACAACTTCGTGGGCGCCTTCGCCGTCGCCTCGCTCCTCACGTTGCTCGCAGTCGTCACCCTCGTGATCAAGACGCTCGTAGAATGGCGCACGGGTTATAAAAGAAAATAGCCCCGCATGCTCTCTCGCATCCAAGCATTCATCGACCGGCTGCAGCTCGACACCTCGCGTGCGCCGCTGGGCGTCTGGATCGCGCTGATCAACGTCGCGATCGTGCTGCTCGTGGTCGGCGGCATCTCGATCTCCGCGATCGGCTCGCTGCGCGATCTCGCGAACCAGCAGGGCAGCGCGCGCGTGCAGCTCGCCGGCGCGATGGCGCGCGAAGATCTGCGCCGCTACGGCGAAGACGCGCTGACCCAGGCCAAGAGCGTCGCCGATCGCCAGACCTTGCAGCGGATGATGGCGGATGCGCGCTCGTCGAGCCTCGGCCTGTACCTGCGCCGCTCGTGCAACAGCGACACGATCGTCACCTGCGCCGTCTTCGAGGGCGGCAAGCTGGTCGCACAAGCAGGCGTTTCGCTGCCGTGGGACGAGATCGCAGCGTCGGCGGCCGAGCAGGGTGAGCGTTTCCTCGCGTCGCCGTCCGTGGGGCGCTATGCAGTCCTCGGTGCATCGGCGCAGATCGGCGGCGCGACCGGGCGCCGTCTGTACGTCGCGCGGCTGCTCGACGATCGCATGGCGCAGATCCTGAGCGAGCGCGTCGGCATGCCGATCCGCCTGATCAACTACCGGACGTTCGTCGAGGACAAGCGCGTCGACGACTTCACGCGGCTGCATTCGGCGGGCCTTTCCGACGGGCGCTCGGCGGTGGCGCGCATCGACGATCTCGACTTGTACGCGGCCAGCTTTCCGGTGTTCGCCTCGACCGGTGAAGCGATCGCGCTGCTGGAGGCGCGGCTGCCCTCCGGCGAGATCGATGCATCGGTCGGCAGCCTCGTGCGTCGGCTCATCGTGACCGCAATCGTGCTGGCCGCGCTCGCCGTGCTCGCGGGCGTGATCCTCGGCCAGCAGGTCACGGGTCCGCTCGGCACGCTGAGCGACGCGGTCGAAAAGCTCGGCCACGGCGACTTCTCGACTTCGATCCCCGCGGGCGGCACGCAGGAAGTCGGCAAGCTCGCGCGCACGATCGAAACCATGCGCGACAATCTCGTGCAGCTGACGGGCGAGTTGCGGCGGCGCGAGGCCGAGGCGCAAGCAGTGCTCAGCGGCATCGTCGAAGGCGTCTACGCGGTCGACAAGTCACGTGTCATCCGCTACCTGAATCCACAGGCTGCGCGGCTGTTGGGCGTGCAGGCGCACGAGGCGATCGGGCGGTTCTGCGGCGACGTGTTGAAACCGTGCGCGGAAGAAAATGGAGTGCGGCCGTGCGAGACGCGCTGCCCGATCCTGCGCGCGCGGCTCGAAGGCAATGCGCAGGCGACCGAGCAGCTGAACCTCAATAACGGTGCGCCGCGCACCACCATCATCACGAGTGCCGCGCCCGTCGATGATCTGCAGGTCCAGGTCATTCGCGACGAGACCGAGCTGGAGGGTGTGCGTCGCGCACGCGATTCCGTTCTCGTGAACATCTCGCATGAATTCCGCACGCCGCTCGCGGCGCAGCTCGCGTCGATCGAGCTGCTGCGCGAAGGCATCGATTCCATGTCGCGCGAGCAGCAGAAGGAGCTCGTGTTCTCGCTGGAGCGCGGCACGCTGCGCCTGACGCGTCTCATCGACAACCTGCTGGAGAGCGTGCGCATCGAGTCCGGCCAGCTCGGCATCCGCCATCAGAACGTGTCGCTGGAGGAAGTGATCGAGGACGCGGACGCGCTGATCGGCGCGCTGCTCAATCAGCGCCGCCAACGGCTGGAGCTGGAGTTCGCCGAAGATCTGCCGCGCGTCGACGGCGACGGCCCGCGCCTGACACAAGTGTTCGTCAACCTGCTGGCGAACGCGAGCAAGTTCGCGCCGGAGGACAGTGTCGTGCGCGTCGGCGCTTCGCACCAGGGAGACACGGTGACGGCCTGGGTCGAGGACGAAGGCCCGGGCGTACCGGAGCTGGAAACGGGATCGATCTTCGAGCGTTTCTCACGGGGTGTGGGCGAGGAGCCGGAGCCCGGCGGGCTCGGACTGGGACTATGGATCGTGAAATCGATTGTCGAGCGTCACGGTGGAGCGATCGCGGCGCGGCGCACGCCGGCTGGCAAGACGCGCTTCGAAGTGCAGCTGCGCGTGGCTCGCGAGTGACACGCCCATGAAGATTCTCTGTGCTGACGACGACCAGGACCTGCTCGCGCTGATCGCGTTCACGCTGTCGCAGGCGGGCTATCTCGTCGTGCGCGCCGGCGACGGCCCGAGTGCGATCCGCTCCTTCGAGAAAGAAGCGCCCGACCTGGCGCTGCTCGACATCAACATGCCGGGCGCGTCGGGCTTCCAGGTGTGCGAGGCGATCCGCGCGCAGTCGCGCGTGCCGGTCATGATGTTGACGGTGCGCGGTGAGGAAGAAGACCTGGTGCGCGCGCTCGAGCTCGGCGCCGACGACTACCTCACGAAGCCGTTCAGTCCGCGCACGCTCCTGGCGCGCGTGAAAGCGCTGCTGCGGCGAGCGGGTCTGGAGAATTCCGCGCCGCTCGCAGCCGGTCGCGTGCAGCTCGACACGCAAGAGCACACCGTGCAGGTCGGCACGAAGGAGCCGGTGCGACTGACCAAGCTGGAGCTGCGCCTGCTGCAGATGCTGGTCGCGAACGCGAGCCACACCGTCAGCTCGGACCGCCTGCTGATGCAAGTGTGGGGACACAAGGGCTCCGGCGACCGGCAGCTGCTCAAGCAGCTCGTGCACCGTCTGCGGCAGAAGATCGAAGTGGATCCAGCCGCGCCGCAGATGCTGCAAACCGTAGTCGGCGCCGGCTACAAGCTGATCGTCGACTAGGACGATACGCGCGTGCCTGCCCTGTTGCGCACGATCGTGATCGTCGGCGGAGGCTTCTGCGGCACCGTGCTGGCGGCGAACCTGCTGCGCAAGCCGCCGCCCGGTCCGACGCGGCTGGTGCTGATCGAGCGCGGCGGCGCCGTCGGCCGCGGCGTCGCTTACGCCGATCGCGGATTCCCTTACCTGCTCAATGTGCCCGCGAGCCGCATGTCGGCGAACACCGCGGCGCCGAACGAGTTCCTGGAGTTCGTGCAGCGACGCATCCCCGGCGCGGGCGGCGAGGACTTCCTGCCTCGCGCGCTGTACGGCGAGTATCTGCAGGAGTTTCTGCTGGCCGCGCAGCTCAGCGCGCCATCGAACGTTCGCCTCGATGTGTTGCAAGGAGAAGTGACCAACGTGCGGCGCCTCGAGCGTCACTTGCCGCTGCAAGTGGAGCTGCGCGACGGTCGAACACTGACGGCCGACGACGTCGTGCTTGCGCTCGGCAATCCGAAGCCCGCCTCGCTCGCCGTCGCTGCGCCGGTCGCCGATCATCCGGCGTACGTTGTCGACCCGTGGTCGAACGAGCTGCAGTTTTCGCGCGATCAGACCGTGCTGCTCATCGGCACCGGGCTGACTGCGGCCGACGTGATCAACGCTGCATCGGTTGATCCACAACGTACGCCGACGCTGCATGCGCTGTCGCGACACGGGCTCGTGCCGCCGCGGCAAACTGCATTTCGGCCCGATGCGTTCAAGGGTGACGGCAACGCGCTGGTGGCGGCTGCCACTTCGCTGCGAGGACTGACGAAATCCGTCCGGCTGCTCGCGCGCGAAGCGGAGAGCTGTGGCGGCGACTGGCGCGAAGCGATCACCTTCGTGCGCAACATGGCGCCGACGATCTGGCAGCGTTTGTCGGAGCACGATCGCGTGCGGTTCCTGCGCCATCTGCGAGCGCAGTGGGACGCGCACCGCCACCGCCTGCCGTTGCAGCTCATTCAACGCATCGAAGAGTTGCGCAAGGCGCAACGCCTGCACGTCCATGCAGGTCAGCTGCTGCGATTCGCGGACCGGGACGGGCGCATCGAAGTCACCTGGCGTCCGCGCGGCACCGCTGCTGAGCGCACGGAAACCTTCGATCAGGTCGTGAATTGCACCGGCCCGGACTACGCAGTCGCGCGCTCGACTGAGCCGCTGTGGCGCAGCCTGGTTCAATGTGGCCTGTGCGTTCCCGACTCGCTGGGCCTGGGACTGCGCACCGGGCCGCGTGGTGCTGTCATCGATGCGGACGGCTGGCCTGGTCCCCACCTGTTCTACGTCGGCCCTATGTTGCGTGCCGACCTGTGGGAGGCCACTGCAGCCAGCGAGTTGCGCGTGCATGCGGAGCGCATGGCAACGCTCCTGGCGACCGAGCGCGCTTGATTTCGAGAACGTAATCTTTACACGGGCCAGTCGCGTCACAATCGAGCCTTGTGAGTGCTAGCAACTGGAACCGGTGGCGTCCATGGGCAATCGGCGCGGCCGTGCTCGCGCTCAGCGCGCTCGCATTCGACGCGTTGCGCGGGTTGCTACGCGAAGTCAGCTATGCAGAGGTCGTCCAGCAGATCGCGGCGCAGCCTGCCTCGGACCTGCTGCTTGCGGGGCTCGCGACTGCGCTGAGCTATCTCGTCCTCACCGGCTACGACTTCTCGGCGCTGAAGTACGCGGGCGCGCAGGTTCGCAGCACGACCGTCCTGCTCACATCGTTCATCGCATACGCACTCGGCAACACGGTTGGCCTCGGCGTGCTCACAGGCGGTGCGGTGCGCATGCGCTTGTACACGGCCGCAGGCATCGACGCGGGACGCGTCGCGCAAGCTGCGGCATTCAATGCCGGCGCGTTCGTCATCGGTATGACCGCGTTCGGCGCGGCTGGGATTGCTATGGGGCGCACCCGATGTCGCCGAGTTGGCTCGACTGCCGAGCTGGCTCCTCCGCGCGATCGCCGTGCTGCTGCTGCTTGGCGTCGGCGCGCTGATTGCGGTGGCGGCGCGCCATCGTGAGGTTCACATCCTCAACCGCTGGCAGGTGCGGCTGCCGCCGCCCGAGCTCGCGATCCGCCAGCTGCTGATTTCCGCGCTCGACCTCACCGCATCCGCGGCCGCGCTGTGGTTCCTGCTGCCTTCGGGAATCGTCAGTCTGCCGGCGTTCTTCGCGTGGTATGCGATGGCCGTCGCGCTCGGCTTGTTGAGCCATGTGCCCGGTGGGTTGGGCGTGTTCGAAGCCGTCATTCTGCTCGCGTGCGGCGGACGCGCGCCGCCGGAGCAGATCATCGGTGCGCTCGTTCTCTATCGAGTCATCTACTACCTGCTGCCGCTCATCGCTGCGGCGATGCTGCTCGCCGGCTACGAGCTGCGCTCCGGTGTTGCGGCACCGATCCGCCGCGCGGCGGTCGCGGTTTCACCTCTTCTGCTCGCGACGCTGACGTTCATCGCCGGCGCGTGGTTGCTCGTCTCCGGCGTGACGCCGCTGTCGGGCACAGCAACCGATCTGCTCGAGCTGCACGTGCCGCTGCCGCTCGTCGAGGCGTCGCACTTCATCGGCAGCGTGGCTGGATTCGCGATGCTCGTGATCGCGCGCGGCTTGCTGAATCGGTTGGATGCGGCATGGTGGGCCGCATTCCTGCTCGCGCTCATCGCTGCGGTGCTCGCGATGCCCAAGGGCATCGCGCTGTCGGAGGGTGCATACCTGACCGTGCTGGCCTTCCTGTTGCTGGCTTCGCGCCACCAGTTCGAGCGTCGCTCCTCGCTGTTTTCGCACGCCCTCGACGGTGCCTGGATCCTGTCGATCGCCTGGGTCGTGGCGGCCTGTGTGCTGATCCTGTTCATCGCCTATCGTGAAGTGGCGTACGACCGCGAGTTGTGGTGGGTGTTCGAGTTCGATGCCAATGCGCCGCGCGGATTGCGCGCGATGATGGGCGTGATGCTCGCGGGTCTCGGTTTTGCGATATGGCAGCTGCTGCGCCCGTCGCCCGACGCGCCGGCGCTACCCGGCGCTGCGGATCTCGATCGCGCCGCAACGATCATCAGCGCACAGACGAATGTAGATGCGAACCTCGCGCTGGTCGGCGACAAGCACATGCTGTTCTCGGCCTCGGGCAAGGCGTTCGTCATGTTCGGACAGCAAGGGCGTTCGTGGATCTCGCTATTCGACCCGGTCGGGCCGCGCGCCGAGTGGCCCGAGCTGATCTGGAGCTTCATCGAGGAGGCGACGGATCATGGCAGTCGCGCGGTCTTCTACCAGGTGCGGCCTGAGTCGCTGCCGCTCTATCTCGATGCGGGCCTGCGCGCACTGAAGCTCGGCGAGTACGCGTACGTGCCGCTGCCGGAATTCAGCCTGCAGGGCTCGAAGCGCGCGGAGTTGCGCCACGCGACGAATCGAGCAGAGCGTGACGGCTTGAGCTTCGCGGTGCTACCGGTGCAAGAAGTCCCGGCTCACCTGCCCGAACTGCGCGCGATCTCGGATGCATGGCTCGCGGAATCGCGCACGCGCGAGAAGGGGTTCTCGCTCGGTACGTTCCGCGACGAGTATCTCCTGCGCAGGCCGGTCGCGATCGTGCGTCGCCACGGCACGATCGTCGCATTCGCGAACGTGCTGTGCACGCAGCAGCAGAGCGAAGTCAGTGTCGACCTCATGCGACAGGTGCCTGGCGCGCCGTCGGGCACGATGGACTTCCTGTTCACGCAGCTGATGCTGTATTTCAAAGCGCAGGGTGTGCAGCGCTTCGCGCTCGGCATGGCGCCGATGGCCGGCATGGTCGCGCACGCGTTGGCGCCGCGTTGGCAGCGTTTCGGGCGCTGGCTGTTCGATTCCGGTGAGAGCTTCTACAACTTCCGCGGCCTGCGCAGCTTCAAGGAAAAATTCCTGCCGGTGTGGGAGCCCCGTTACCTCGCGGCTCCGCCCGGCGTGGCGACGCTCCTGTCGATTGCCAACGTCACGACGTTGATTGCGGGCGGACTGCGGGGCGTGTTCTCAAAATGAGCCGGTGGTGGTTGCTGCTACTGCTGTGGAGCGCTGCGCAGTGCGGCGCCGAGACGCTCTCGCATGGCCGCTTCGAGAACCTCGCGATCTATCGGCCGAGCGGCGAGGTGCAACGCGTCGTGCTGTTCCTGAGCGGCGAACAGGGCTGGAACGCGCAGCTTTCGCACAGCGCGCAGCTGCTCGCGTCGCAGGGCGCGCTCGTTGCCGGGATCGATTCGCGCGCACTGTTCGCGAACCTGGAGCGCGACGGCGCCGAGTGCGTCTTTCCGGACGGCGACCTGGAGAACCTGAGTCACTTTCTGCAGGCCTACTATCGACTGCCGAGCTACGAGCCGTCCGTGCTCGTCGGCTACGGTGCGGGTGCGACGCTGAATTACGCGATGCTCGCGCAAGCGCCGGCGGAGACGTTCGCGGGCGGCGTCTCGATCGACTTCTGTCCGGCGCTCAAGCTGCGCAAACGGCTGTGCGAAGCGAACTCGCTGCACGTCGTTCCCGTGAGCAAGGATCGCAGCAAGCTGGTGCCGGACAAACTCGAAGCACCGTGGATCGTGTTACAGATGCAAGCCGCGGGCGCGTGTCGTGCAGCTGAGGCGCAACGATTTGTGCAAGGTGCGCCGGGCAGCGAGATCGTGCTGGTGTCCCGGGATGGGAAATCTGCGAACTGGGAAGCCGCGCTCTCGGCAGCAGTGCAGCGACTCGATCCGCCGCCGCGATCGCGGGCGGCCGCGCCGGCAGAGCTCGCTGGACTGCCGATCGTCGAAGTTCCTGCGAAGCGGCCCGGCGACACGCTCGCCATCCTGATCTCGGGCGACGGCGGATGGGCAGGCATCGACAAGGCCGTTGCTGCTTCGCTCACGGAGCAAGGCATCGCGGTCGTCGGCGTAGATTCGCTGCGATACTTCTGGAAAGAACGCACGCCGCAGAGCGCGGCCGACGACGTCGATCGGATCGTGCGCCACTATATGGATGAGTGGGACCGGAAAGACGTCGTGCTGATCGGCTACTCGCAGGGTGCCGACGTATTGCCTTTCGTCGTCAATCGACTGCCGGCGCAGACGCGCGCACGAGTGCGCCTCGCGGCGATGCTCGGGCTCGGCGAGCGCGCTGTGTTCGAATTCCATCTCGCCAACTGGCTGTCACAGAGCGACGACGGGCTGCCGATCGCGCCGGAGCTGCAGCGGATGTCGGACATCCGCGGCTTGTGCGTCTACAGCGACGAAGGAGACGAATCGTCGTGCCCGGATGCAGCCAGCGGCACACTGCGCGCGGTCAACTTGCCCGGCGGTCATCATTTCGGCGGCGACTACGACCGCGTTGCCGCGCTGATCCTGGAGCAGCTGCGCTGACCCCCAAACGAATGCCGCCGCCCGACTCGCGTCGGACGGCGGCCCGTTAGCGACTTCCGTGAATGCGTCCGTGCGCGCGGCGTCAGCCGCCGGTATCGGGCTTCGCGCCCGGCTTCGACCCGCTACGCTCCTGCAACTTCGCTGCGACGCGCGAGCGGACTTCGGTGTCCGAAGCCATGCGCTCGACGATGTTGTTGAACTCCGGCACCTGCAGGCCGCTGCGTTCCACCGCCGCGATCATGTCGGACTCCGCATTCGCTTTCACTTTGTCCGCCTGCTGCGGGTCCTTGGCGCTTTGCAGCTCCGCAGCAGCCTTCTGCTGAATCGTCTGCACGGCGAGGTACGCGTCCGCGAACTGCTCGATCTTCTTGTCCTCGATCGGGCCCGCGGTGGCGCCTGTGGTAGCGCCAGGCGCAGTCTGCTCGTCGTCAGTGGTGGTCGGCGGCAGATCCTGCTGTTCCGACTGAGCGGGCTCGCCCACGTCGGCGGAATCCGGATCCTGCGGGCTCGGCGGCGACGGCGGTTCCTGCGAGAACGCAGCAGGAGCGGCCAGGATCGCGGCAGCCAGCGCGGCGAGCAGTTGATTTCGCAAAGTCATGGCAATTTTCCTCTCTGTGTGCGCGTGAGCTGTACTGAGAGGGAATCCCGCCACTCGCGCCGAGGTTCCGCGCGAAAAGAGGTTCATCGCGCATGCGTCGCTGCACGCAGACGTTTCGCTCGATTTCGTGTGGTAGCGACGACCACAGCGCTCGCGGGAATTCAGTACGTGCGAATTGCGCAGCGCTATTCGAATCGCTCGGCACTGGGCCGCGCAGCGAATTCCAGCTTGCTGAGATAGCCGTCGCCGTCGGAGTCGATGCCGTCGAAGCGCTTGCTGACGCTGCCCTTCACGGAAGCTTCGCTGCGGCTGATCTTGCGATCCTGATTGCGATCCAGCGCCTGGAACACGACTTCGACGTCCTCGGTGCTGCGGACCGGCAATTCCTCGGCTGGCGCAGCCCAGGCGGCGAGCGCGACGAGTAGCGATGCCGCGCATGTCTCGATGGCGATGGTCTTCATGACAGTGCCCTCCTTGGCAGAACGCGAGGGCGAAAAGCCCAGTTCCGTCTGCACTCCGTTATTTTCGCTGCTGACTCAGTGCAACGCCGCCCAGAATGAGTGCGCCCGCGACCGCCATGCTCAGCGTCAGCGGCTCGCCGAGCACGATCCACGCCCACACCACACCGAACAGCGGCACGAGATACGTCACGGTGACGGCACGCGACGCACCCACTCGATAGATCAGGCGAAAGTAGATGAAGTACGCGACGCCGGTGCAGAGCACACCGAGCAGCACGGCGCTGACCCAGGAGTGCAGCGGAATCGGCGCGCGCGGCCAGGAGATGATCGCGAACGGCGCGAGCAGCACGCTGGCGCACACGAGCGTCGCCGCTGCGACTGCGCCCGATGGAATGCCCGCCAACTGTCGACGAACCATGTTGCCGCCGATGCCGTACAGGAACGCCGCGAAGGTGCCTGCGAGGGCCGCACTCCAGACACTGACACCGGCCGTCTTGCCGCTGGCGAGCACGGCGACGCCGACGAATCCGGCGACCAAACCGGCCGCGCGCCGCTTGCTGATGTGCTCGCCGTAGAACGCGAACGCGACCAGAGCCGTGAACATGACGGCCGTGGCGTTCGTGATCGCACCTATGCCTGCCGGCGCCCGTTGTGCAGCCCATGCGAACAGCGAGAACGGGATCGCGGAGTTGATCGCCGAAATCAGGATGAGCGGCGCCACGTGCTTGCGCGTGAAGTGCGCGCGGCCGCTCCACAGCATCGGCAACAGGATCAATGCGCCCAGCGCCAGCCGCACTTCCACGAGCGGCAACGCACCGAATTCACGTGCCGACACGCGCATGAACAGAAACGATGCGCCCCAGATGGCGCCGAGCACGGTGAGCTCGACCGGGGTCAGCCAGCGCGCGACCGCGGGGGCAGCGGGACCGGAGGCAACGGCGGTGGCGGGTGCTTCGCCTTGGGACATCGAGGCAAACCTCATGGGCGGCCAGAAAATCCAATGTGCGAGACAGGATGCCAGCGGACTGGTAGCGCCGCATGGGCAGCGCTACCCAATTTATGCGAGCGGCTTACCCAGATTTGGCCCGGACGTCGGCGCGTGACACAAACTTGGCTGCTGGCTGCGTCATTCTCTCTGTAATCCATGGCTCTGCAAGCGCATACTTCTTGCGCCAGTCACAAATATCACTTGTGTCTCATGCCGATCCGCCCCACCGTGCTGCCTGCTTTCGCTGTGTTCGCGGCGGCGGCCCGCCATCAGAACTTCGCGCATGCCGCCGAAGAGCTGCATCTGACCGCGAGCGCGGTCAGTCATCACGTCCGGCGGCTCGAAACCACGCTCGGCGTGACGCTCTTTCAACGGCACGCGCGTGGCGTGGTCCTCACTGCGCAGGGCCGCACGCTGGCTGATGCGACCAACGTTGCGCTGGCCGACCTCGATGCGATTTCCGGCTCGCTGTTGAGCCGCGACCAGGACGTCGCGCGCGTTCGGATCACCACTCTGCATTCGCTTGCCTACTGCTGGCTGATTCCGCGCCTGTCGAGCTTCACCGCCGCGCATCCGCAGGTGCATCTGGATTTTGAAACCTCGATTTCGTTGGCGCGCTTCGACGATGCAGGGCCGGATCTCGGCATCCGTCACGGGCCGGGACCGTGGCCGGGGCTGACCGCGCACTACCTGATGGACGATGCATTGTTCCCCGTCGCGGCGCCGACGTTGCCTGGCGTCCGGCTGGTCACGAAGGCGGCGCACATCGCACGGCTGCCGTTGATTTCGGATCTCGGCCTGCAGGGCTGGCCCGACTGGTTCCGCGCAGCCGAGGTACGCGGCGCCAATTTGCCTGCTGCGCATTCGTTCACGGACTCGACGGATGCAATGCTCGCCGCTGTCTGTGGCCTGGGCGTGGCGCTGGCGCGCAGGCATATCGCCGCGCCTTACATCGAGCGAGGAGAGTTGATACCGCTGCCAGGGCCGATGCTGAAAGCTCGATTCTCCTACTACGTCGTGCACCCGGCGCATCGCCGTCCGACGCCGGCGGCTGCAGCATTCATCGACTGGCTGCGCCGCGAGGCGGCGAAGGAAGAACCTGCACCTTCTTCAGGCCGAGGAACTTCGCGTAGCGCTGCGCCGCCACCGCGAGTGCCTGCCTCTGCCGGCGATCGACCGGCGCGAAAAGCCGGCAAGTGATCGCGACGGATTCCTTCTGCACTTTCCTCGACCACGTGCCGGCGATCTGGCCGTCGATCACGACCGCCGGATAGAAGATGCCGTGTCCGGAATCCGCGCGAGCCGCAATCTCGCTCGACATGATGGCGCTGCGATCCTGATACGCCACGGTGTACTCGTCGTACGCGGGCAGCAGATGAGCGCCGCGTGCTGCTCGCGTTATCGCTGCACCGGGACCTTGCCAGTAGGTCTGGTCGTCGACCGTCACGGCGAGCAACTCCTTCGTCACCATTTCCAGCGCCAGCGACGCGTCGGCCGCAGCCAGCCCCGACCACCACGCGAAGTCGCGAACGGTAGCCGGGCCATGACTCGCGAAATAGCGTCGTGCCAGCTCCGCGAGCGATTCCTCGCGCGATCGCGGCGGTGTTGCCGGCAACCACTCTTCCATCAGCACGAACGTCTGCTGTTTGCCCGCGCGCGGACCGAGACAGATGAGTCCTTCGTTCGCGTGCCACCAGAGCAGGTGAAGGCCGCGGCCCGCTCCAGTCGCAATTCGAGCGCCTTCGAGTCGTCGGTACAACTCGGGTCGCGACAGAGAACTCCCGCCGCGCAGTGCGTCGGTCAGTACCTTGCGACTGCGCGCGACGACGCGGCTGTCGATGCCGTGTTCCCTCTTGAGTCGCTGTGCATTGCGTGCCAGCGTGCGCGGCGCGCACAAGTCGAGCATCCAGCGCGCGTCCTCGGCAGCGACGAAGTGCAGCGTGCCGCGTAAGGGCCAAGTGCGAACGATCTTACGTTCGGCGATAGCCTGTTCGACGGAGGTTTCGGTCGCGCCGCGCGTGCGCAACCCGACGGCCCACAACGAGCCGAGATAGTCCTGCGCCTGGATGGCCCCGAACCAGCGGACGGTCTCGGCGGCGCTGGCGAACGGATTATGACCGATGCGCTGGTGGCGCAGGCGCTGGGCGGCGAGTCGGATGGCGCGTCCTCGGGCGGATGGGGGCGCGAAAAGTCTACGCTGAGCTGATCTACTGTACTGCGTCTACTGTATTGGCCTGCGGGCGGGAATTCTGCGACTGCTCATTGCGTGCGGTCCGGCCGTACAATCCCGCGGCTGCACACCACCGAGGTCCGAATTGCTATGTCGTGGACGCTGTCGCAACGGGCACAGAAGCTGACGAGCTCCGCCATCCGCGAGATCCTGAAAGTCACCGAGCGACCCGAAGTCATTTCGTTCGCCGGCGGCCTGCCGTCGCCGGATACGTTCCCGGTCGAGCGTCTGCGCGCGAAGGCGACCGAAGTGCTGACGAATGACCCGTCGCCGGCCTTGCAGTACGGCCCGACAGAGGGCTACCTGAAATTGCGCGAATGGATTGCGACGCGCTACTCGACGCCGTCGGCGCGCATCGATCCGCAGAACGTGCTGATCACGACGGGCTCGCAGCAGGCGCTCGATCTGCTCGGCAAGACGCTGATCGACTCCGGCAGCCGCGTGCTGGTCGAGACGCCGACGTATCTCGGCGCGCTGCAGGCGTTCTCGTTGTTCGAGCCGCAGTTCGTTTCGGTGACGTCTGACGAGCAGGGGCTGGTGCCTGCCGCGCTGACGCCGAAGCTGCTCGAGGGCGCGCGCTTTCTGTACGTGCTGCCGAACTTCCAGAATCCCACCGGGCGGCGCATGCCGCTGGCGCGCCGGCAGGAGCTGGCGAAGATCGCGAAGCAGGCCGGCCTGCTCCTGCTGGAAGACGATCCGTATGCAGCGCTGTCTTATTCCGGCGATGCGTTGCCGACGCTGCTGTCGATGCTGCCCGACCAGGTCGTGCACATGGGATCGTTCTCGAAGGTGCTGGCGCCCGGGACTGCGCGTCGGCTACGTGATCGCGCCGCCCGACGTGCATCGCAAGCTGGTGCAAGCGAAACAGGCAGCGGACCTGCATACGCCGAGCTTCACGCAGCGCATCGTCTACGAGGCCGTGAAGGACGGCTTCCTCGACACGCACATTCCGACGATCCGCGCGCTCTACGGCGAGCGCTGCAAAGTGATGCTCGACGCGCTGAAAGAGCACTTTCCCCAGGGCGTGACCTGGAACGAGCCGCAAGGCGGCATGTTCATCTGGGTGCAGCTGCCGCCGGGCATCGACAGCTTCAAGCTGCTCGATCAGGCGATCGCGCAGAACGTCGCGTTCGTGCCGGGCGGCCCGTTCTTCGCGAACGAGCCGCAGCTCAACACGCTGCGCCTGTCGTTCGTGACCGTGCCGCCGGAGAAGATCCGGCGCGGCGTCGCGATCCTCGGCAAGTTGCTGCGCGAGAGCATCGCGACGGCTCGCGTCGCCTAGCGATATCCCTTCGCCTGCAACGAGAACAGATGCGCGTAGTGCCCGTTCACGCGCATCAGCTCCTCGTGGCTGCCGCGCTCGATGATGCGGCCGTCCTGTATCACCACGATCTGGTCCGCCATGCGCACGGTCGAGAAGCGATGCGAGATCAGGATCGCGATCTTGCCGCGCGTCAGCGTGCGGAAATGCTGGAACACCGTTGCCTCCGCTGCCGCATCCATCGCGGCAGTCGGCTCGTCGAGCACCAGGATGTCGGCGCGCGAGCGCATGAAGGCGCGTGACAGCGCGATCTTCTGCCACTGTCCGCCCGAGAGCTCGCGGCCGTCGTTGAACCACTTGCCGAGCGGCGTGCGATAGCCTTCCGGCAGCGTGTCGACGATCGGCTGCGCCATGCCTTTCTCGCCGGCCTCGCGCCAGCGCGGCTCGTCCTCGAAGTGCTGCACGTCGCCGGCGCCGATGTTCTCGCCGAGCAGCAGCTGATAGCGCGTGAAGTCCTGGAAGATCACGCCGACGCGCTGGCGCAGCGCTGCGTCGTCCCACTCGCGCAGATCCTTGCCGTCGAGCAGGATGCGCCCCGCAGTCGGCTGGTAGAGCCGCGTCAGCAGCTTGATCAGCGTCGTCTTGCCGGAACCGTTCTCGCCGACCAGTGCGAGCGATTCGCCCGGCTTGATGTGCAGGTCGATGTCGACGAGCGACAGCTGCTCCGCGCCGGGATAGCCGAAGCTCACTTGCTCGAAGCGCACGCCGTCGTCCGGCTGCGGGCCGCGCACGACGGTGCCCGGCGAGTTGTCGACCGGCGTTTCGAGATATTCGTAGAGCGTCGACAGGTACAGGTTGTCCTCGTACATGCCGCCGATCGCCGAGAGAATCGCCGAGACCGCCGACTGTCCCTGGCGGAACAGCATCAGGTACATCGTCATCTGGCCGAGCGTGATGCGTGAGGCGATCGCCGAGAGCGCGATCCACGCGTAGGCGGCGTACAGCGTCGCAGTCGCGATCAGGCCGAGGAAGAAGCCCCACGTGTCGCGCCGAATCGTCAGGTCGCGATCCTCGGCATACAGCTTGCGGAAGATGTTGCGGTAACGCTCGAGGAACAGCGGGCCGAGCCCGAACAGCTTCACTTCCTTCGCGTGGTCCTCGCGCGCCAGCACGGTTTCCAGATAGAGCTGCATGCGCGTTTCGGGCGAGCGCCACAGGAACAGCCGGAACTTGTCGCCGGAGAATTTCGCTTCGGCGAGGAACGCGGGCAAGCCCGCGAGCACCAGCACCGCGACCGCCCAGGGCGAGAAGTTGATCAGCAGCGTGGCGAAGCTGATCAGCGACACTGCGTTCTGCACGAGGCCGAACGTGCGCATCACCAACGACAGCGGACGGCTCGACGCTTCGCGCCGCGCGCGCGTCAGCTTGTCGTAGAACTCGGAGTTCTCGAAGTGCTCCAGCTCGAGCGTCAGCGCCTTTTCGAGGATCATCACGTTGACGCGCTGACCCAGCTGCGCGCGCAGCAGCGACTGGCACAACGAAATGCCGCGCTGTGCGCCGGCAATCGCGGCGACCAGCAATCCTTCCCAAGCGACCATCAGCAACGCATGTCGGGTCAGCGCCGCGCGGTCGATCGCATCGGCCTGAATCGCGGCGACGACAGCATCGACGATCAGCGAGCCGACGTACGCGACCGCCGCGGGCAGCGTGCCCGCGATCAGCGTCAGAATCGCGAATGCGATGGTGAGCGTGCGGCTGGTCGTCCACACCAGCTCGCAACGCGCGGTGGCTGTACGCGAAGACGCCGAGAAAGCCGCGCCTCAGCTTCGGTTCGCCGAGAACCGGCTGGCGCTTTCTGGGATTCAAGGCAGGTAGACGGATGACATAACGGAAGATGAGTGTGGGGGCGCAAAGCGCGTCGCGCAATCTCGCCGGCCGGCCGGTTGCGCGGGCGGCGGCCGAAGCAGAAAATCGGCCGAGCCATGAGCGACCCTAAAGACCGCAAGCCGAGCGGCCCCACCCCGCCGCCGGCGCTGACGACAGCAAGCGCTCGGGCCGCGCGGGTGTCGACGAGCGCGGCAACTCGGTATGGGAGTGGCAGCTGGAGACGGGCGTCTACAGCCGCGACATCAGCACGCAGAAGCTCAAGAAGCTCGACCTCGGCGACCTGTCGATCGCCGAGACCGCGAGCCATCAGCGTCCGGCCGGACTCGATCAGAAGGACAAGTCGCAAGGACAAGCCGAAGCCGCCAGGCGGCGGCTTCAATCCCTACGACAGCGCCGGCGGCGAGAAGGCGGGCGGTAATCCGTACGACAACGCACGCAACACTGCAGCGAAGCACGCAGCCGTCGTCACCCGGTGCGCCGCCGGCGCGCAAGCCGATGGACCTGAAGCGGCTGGAAGAGTGGATGCAGATCAAGAAGCGGCTCGAGCAACAGAAGAAGAACGACGACGACGAGTAGACTAGCGTCCGCTCTCGACGTCACGGGCGGGAATGTTCTGCCGGACCCATGCGGCGAGAGAATTTTCATCTGGCGTGATCGCTGCCTGCTTGTGGCGCTTGTAGAAGCGGCGATCGTCGATCCGAGCGGTGGTCGCCACTCGATCCGGGTCGGCGGAGCTGCCGACGAACAGGTTTCCGGCCGCAGCAATCCGCAAGACCAGCGCTGCCTCGGGCGCCGAGAACTCACTCTTGACCGTGAACTCGACCGGCAGGGCGTGAACGCCCTCGACGGAATCTTCGAGGTAGCCCTCGACCAGGAAGCCACCGATCTTCACTCGCGTGCCGTTCGCCGTCGACAAGTAGCGATTGCCTTCCTTGTCCACCTCCGAGGCACCGAGCTGATCGAGCATGCGCCTGACGGTATCCAGCTCTTCCTCGATCATGCCGTTGTCGATGTTGAACTGGAGTTGTCCTTTGCGCGATGTCTCGCCGAGGTTCAGCGTGCGGAGCTCGAAGTTGTACTGCTTGAGCGTCGAAGTCTCTGCAGCGCTTGCGGCATTCGCCAGCATGCCGAGCACCCAAAGCAAGGTTACGAATCCGGCGAATTTCACTTGGCCACCAATGTCGCTGTGGCATGCACGGCCAGTTTGCCGTCGGAGCCCCACAATCGTCCCTCGGCAAACACGATGGACTTCCCGGCACGAAGGACTTGCCCTTCGCCGATGCAGACGCCGAGCTTCGCCGGAGCGAGGAAGCTCGTCTTGATTTCGACTGTCGGCAGCCACTGCTCGAGCTTCAGCAAGCCGGCAAGCGAGATGGGCACATCGATCATCGCAACCGCGAACCCACCTTGAACGTGACCGAACATGTTGCCGAATGCGGGCTGCGATTCGAATTCGACTCGCACGAGCCCTCGCTCGCAATCCGCTTCGACGATGGAGAACGGGGTGAGAGCGGCGCAAGGAGGCTTTGGCGCGCCAGCTACCAGCGATCGAAGTTTGTCGAGGTCGCTCATTACCGTCAGTCCGATGTTCTGGCGGCAACCTAACTGCCGCACGGTGCGACCGTCAACTGATGCCGGCGGCAGCTAGCGCCGAGCGCGTCGGGCTGAAGCCCGACCTCCATCGCGACGCTTGCTCGCCGCCGTCAGCATGTCGATGAACGCGCGCAGCTTCGGCTGCGTCTGCGTGCGCGCGGGGAAGTACAGAAACAGCCCGGCGTCTTCGGCAGGAATTCTTCCAGCACCGGCTCCAGTTCGCCGGCTGCGAGCTCGCGCGCCGCGAACAGATCGGCGGTGTAGATCAATCCCATTCCTTTCAGCTGCCAACGACATCATCAGCGTGCCATCGTTCACGGTGACGCCGCCGGGAGCGTCGACGGAGAATTCCCGACCGCCGCGCTCGAACTCCCAGCGATAGATCGAGCCCGCCGTGAGAAAGCGATAGCGGATGCATTCGTGTCGCGTCAGCTCTTCCGGTGTGCGCGGCCGGCCGCGCGCCGCGAAGTAGGCTGGCGCGCCGAGCACTGACCAACGCAGGTCCGGTGTCAGGCGCACCGCGATCATGTCGCGCTCGACCTGCTCGCCGATGCGGATCCCGGCGTCGAGATTGTTCGACGTGAGATCGACCGCCGCGTCGTTCACGTCGATGTCGACTGCGACGTCCGGATACGCGCGGCGAAAGTCGGGCAGCGCGCGGTTCGATCACGAGCGGCACTGCGACGCGCGGCACCGAAAGGCGCAGCAAGCCCGCCGGCCGTTCGCGCAGATCGCGTCAGCGCTTCGAACGCTTCGGCGATCTCCGCGGCGGCCGGCGCACGCGCGCCAGCAGCTTCTCGCCGGCCTCCGTCAGGCCCACACGCCGCGTCGTGCGCTGGAACAGCACCAGCCCGGTCTTCGTTTCGAGCGTCCGAATTGCCTGACTCACCGCGGCCGGCGTGACGCCGAGCTCGGCGGCGGCAGCGCGAAAGCTCGCGTGCCGCGCGACCGAGAGGAACTCCGACAGACCGCTGAAACCGTCGCTGCGTGCCATCAAGTCACCTCGCTGCATTAGTTAGTTCATCTTTACAGCCCATTCTCCTGCAGCCGGTTTATCCAAACAACGGCCGGAGCTACCTTGCACGCCAACGAATCGTCACTCAGTCACCTTCAAGGAGCACAGTCATGCAATACGCCACGCTCGGAAACACCGGCCTCGTCGTCTCGCGCCTCGCGTTCGGCGCGATGACCTTCACCTCCGGCAACCAGGACCTCGCCACTATCTTCAAGGTCGGCGCCCAGGCCGCGAACGAGCTCGTCGGGCGCGCGCTCGATGCGGGCGTGAATTTCTTCGACACCGCCGACGCCTATGCCGGCGGCCAGTCCGAAGCGCTGCTCGGCCAGGCGCTCAAGTCCCGCCGCAACGAGGTCGTGATCGCGACCAAGGTCGGCTTCCGCAGCGGCACGGCGTTGACGCAGTCCGGCCTTTCGCGCCGTCACATCCTGTGGTCGGTCGACGAGAGCTTGACAGCGCCTCGGCACCGACTGGATCGACGTCTACATCGCGCACCGCGAGGACCCGTTCACGCCGCTCGAAGAAACGCTCGCTGCGCTCGACGCCGTCGTGCGCTCCGGCAAGGTTCGCTACATCGGCTTCTCCAACTGGTCGGCGTGGAAAGTCGCCGCGGCGCTCGAGATCCAGAAGGCGAACGGCCTCGCGCCGTTCACGCACGGCCAGATGCACTACTCGCTGCTCGGCCGCGACGTCGAGCGCGACGTGATCCCGATGATGCATCGCTACGGCCTCGGCATGACGGTCTGGAGCCCGCTCGCTTCCGGCTTCCTGAGCGGCAAGTACACGCGCGCGACGCTGTCCGATCCCGACAATCGCTTCTCGGGATTCGACCTGCTGCCGTTCGACAAGGAACACGGCTTCCGGCTCGTGGAGCGCCTGCGCAAGATCGCCGCCGCAGCACGGCGCGAGCGTCGCGCAGACCGCGATCGCTTGGCTGCTCGCGAAGCAGCGATGTCACGCAGCGTGCTGATCGGCGCGAGCAAGCTGCATCAGCTCGACGACAACCTCGGCGCTGCCAAACGTCACGCTCAGCGACGCCGAGCATCGCCGAGCTGGACGCGGCCACCGCGCTGTCGCCCGTCTATCCCAACTGGTTCATCGAGCGCTTGCAGGACCAGGTCACTGCCAAGGCGCTCGCGCGATAGGAGGTCACGTCGAGTATCCTGCGCGGCACAGAACAATAAGGGAGTACTCACATGCGTCTGGTCTCGTTGTTCGCGCTGACTTTTCTGTTCGGAGCCGTAGCGGCTGCACCCCGTGACAAGGCAGGAGTGGCCGAGACGGACATCGCGACCCTGCAAGGTCGGATGAGCAGCGGCGGTGTGAGCAGCCGCGAATTGACCCGGGCCTACCTCGAGCGCATCGCAGCCCTCGACGATGCCGGCCCGACGCTCAATTCGGTGATCGAGCTCAATCCGGACGCGCTCAAGGAAGCGGATGCGCGCGATGCCGAGAGAAAAGCCGGCAAGGTCCGCGGCCCGTTGCACGGCGTGCCCATCCTGCTGAAGGACAACATCGACGCAACGCCGATGGTCAATTCGGCCGGCTCGCTCGCCCTCGCGAACCATCGGCCGAAGACCGACGCCTTCCTCGTCGGCAAGTTGCGCGAGGCCGGCGCGGTGATTCTCGGCAAGACCAATCTCAGCGAGTGGGCGAACTTCCGTTCCGCGCGTTCCGCTTCCGGCTGGAGCGCGCGCGGCGGACAAACCAAGAATCCCTACGCGCTCGACCGCAATCCCTGCGGATCGAGCTCCGGCACGGGCACGGCGATCGCCGCGAGCCTGGCGGCGGCGGGCATCGGCACGGAGACCGACGGCAGCATCATCTGTCCGTCTTCAGTCGCCGGCCTGGTGGGCATCAAGCCGACCGTCGGTCTCGTCAGCCGCAGCGGCATCATTCCCATCTCGCACAGTCAGGACACCGCTGGCCCGATGACGCGCAGCGTTGCGGACGCCGCCGCGTTGCTTAGCGCAATCGTCGGTCGCGATGAGCGCGACAGTGCAACGGCAGCGAGCGCCGAACAGTCGCGCCCGACTACCTCGCCCATCTGAACAAGGACGCGCTGCGTGGCGCGCGCATCGGCGTGTTGCGCAAGTCAGCGGGCTTCCATCCGGGCGTCGACGTGGAGTTCGAGCGCGCGATCGCTGCAATGAAGGCGGCCGGAGCCGATAGTCGTCGACGCGGATATCGTCACTGCGGGCCAGTGGGACGACGCGGAGCTGCAAGTCCTGCTCTACGAATTCAAGCACGACCTGCAGGCTCTACTTTGCCGCTGCCAATGCGCCGGTCAAGTCGCTCGCCGACGTGATCGAGTTCAACAAGACCAATGCCGCGAAGGAGCTGCCTTACTTCGGGCAGGAGCTGTTCGAGCAGGCGCAGGCCAAGGGTTCGCTCGACGACAAGGAATACAAGGATGCGGCTGCCAAGGCGCGACAGCTGGCAGGCCCGGCAGGGATCGACGCGGCGTTGCGAGTGCAGAACCTGGATGCCTTGATCGCGCCCGCAATGTCGCCAGCCTGGCTGACGGATCCAGTGCTGGGCGATCACTTCGTCGGCGCCGGCTACGGCGCAGCGGCGGTTGCCGGCACGCCCAGCATCACCGTGCCGATGGGGGAATACTTCGGCTTGCCGGTCGGCATCGTCTTCATGGGTCCGGCGTGGAGCGAAGCGCGCCTGATCGAGCTCGGCTATGCGTTCGAGCAGCTGACCCAGGCGCGCAAACCGCCCCGTTTCCCGCCGACCGTGGACTTGGCAGCACCGCGCGAGAAGACGTGACTATTCCGGCGCGTAGATCTGATCGAACACGCCGCCGTCGGCGAAGTGCTGCTTCTGCGCCTTCGCCCAGCCGCCGAAGTCGGCGATCGTCACCAGCTTGATCTTCGGAAACTGCTGGGCGTGTTTCGCGGCAACCTGCGCGTCGATCGGGCGGTAGAAGTTTTTCGCGATGATCTCCTGCGCCTCGGGCGCGTACAGATACTTCAGGTATTCGGTCGCGACCTCGCGCGTGCCCCGGCGCAGCACGACCTTGTCGACGACCGCGACCGGCGGCTCCGCGAGAATGCTCAGCGACGGCACGACGATCTGCACCTTGTCCGCGCCGAGCTCCTTGATCGACAGGAACGCCTCGTTCTCCCACGCGAGCAGCACGTCGCCGATGCCGCGCTGGACGAACGTCGTGGTCGCGCCGCGCGCGCCCGTGTCCAGCACCGGCACGTTCTTGAACAGCTTGCGCACGTAATCCTTCGCCGTCGCCTCGCTGCCGCCCGGCTGCTGCAGAGCCCAGGCCCAGCCGGCGAGGTAGTTCCAGCGCGCGCCGCCCGAAGTCTTCGGGTTCGGCGTGATGACGGAGACGCCCGGTTTGACCAGGTCGCCCCAGTCCTTGATGTTCTTCGGATTGCCCTTGCGCACCAGGAACACGATCGTCGACGTGTACGGCGAACTGTTGTGCGGCAGGCGCGATTGCCAGTTCACCGGCAGGAGTTTGCCGTTCGCCGCCGATCGCATCGATGTCGCCGGCGAGCGCGAGCGTGACGACGTCCGCAGGCAGGCCGTCGATGACCGTGCGCGCCTGCTTGCCCGAGCCGCCGTGCGATTGCTTGATCGTGACGTCGTCGCCCGTCTTGCCCTTCCAGTACTTCGCGAAGGCCGCGTTGTACTCCTCGTACAGCTCGCGTGTCGGGTCGTAGGAAACGTTCAGCAGCGTCACTTCTTTGGCGTGCGCGAAGCGGCGCGGCGAGCGCGAACAGCGCAGCGCACGCGGCGACGATACTGGAGATCATCGTGGTCATGAGCATTCCTCCAAGAGAGATTTCGATCAGAACTGCAAGGCGAAGCGCGTGAACAACGCTTTTTCGTCCGGTCGGTCCGCGCCGCCGGCGGCGCCGCCCTCGAACGAGGTGACGTCGTAGTTCAGGGACCACTTGTAGTTCTGGTTGAGATACCAGTTGACGCCGACGCCCCATGCGCTCGCCTTGCTGGCGGCGCTGTCGGGGTTGGCGAACGAATTCGTGCCGCCGACGAACGTGTCGTCGTCGATGTCGAGCTCGTGATAGCGCGCGACCAGCTCCAGCGCGCCCCACGTGCCATTCTCCAGCGAGAACACCGAGCCGGGCGTGAAGCCGCGGAACTGCTCGTCCTCGCCGGTCGCGAACCACGCGAGCTGCACGTGCCACGCCGTCTGATCGAGCGTCGCCGAGCGCACGCCGGCTGTCGGCGTCGCGCGCGTGACGTCCTGCGATACGTTCACGTATTCGCCGAGCACGCCGAAGCTGCCGACGGAGTAGTACGCCTGCGGCGTCCAGCGCAGTCGCTCGCCATCCGCGAACGTACCGTTCACCGCGGGAGTCGCGCCGCGGCTGCCGTCGTCCGCGATAGCTGAAGAACGTCTGCTGGCCCGGCGTGCGATAGCTGGGCAACAGCGTCGTCGTGGTGTTGCCGGTCGAGTCGACGTACGTGCCGGCGATGCCGAAGCCGAGATTGCGCAGCGCGAAGTTGTCCGAGTTGACGAACGGCTGGAAGAACACGCGCGCCGCCCAGTCGCCCTTCGTGTCGTTCTCGGCGTCCGGCGTCGGCGTGTTGGTGTCGCTGCTGCCGCCGTCGCTCACGCCATTGAAGTAGCCGACCGAGTAGTTCACGAGCCCGCCGGCGATGTCGCCGCCGAGCTGCACGCCGAGGTCGCGATTCGGCACCAGGCTGGTCGGAAACGCGCGCTCGATGAAGCGCAGGTCGGTCGCCGACACGAGGCGCTCGAGGCCGACCGGCACCTTGAACTTGCCGGCAGTGACCACCGCCCACGGCTTGAGCCGCGCCGCGACGAACGCGTCGAGGATGAACGTGCGGCCGCCCGCGAAATCCGGCGTGAAGCGGAAGTCGTAGATGCCGTTGAGCGTGCCTTCGAGCGTCGGCCGCACGCGGCGGAAGATCCACGTGTCCGCAGTCTCCGGCGTGATGTCGTCCGAGAAATAGCGGCCGTCGAAATGCAGCACGCCGCGCACGCGCAGGACGTTGGCCGCATCGGCGGACTGGATGCGGAAGCCCTGTTGCGGCGAGGCGCGCACGACCGGCGTGTTCGGCACCGCAGCCTTCGTGGCTTCGTCCTGCAGCTCCAGCTTGCGCTCGAGCACGCGAATCTTCTGTTCCTGCGCTTCCAGGCGCTCGCGCAACTCGGACAGGTCGTCGGCGCGCGCGGCGCCGGCGGCGAGCAATAGAGTTGCGGAAACGGCAGCTGCAATCCTCATGGGTCTCCCGGCGATGGCAATGACGTCAGGCATCGTAGGGAGGATTCGGTAATCACTCAGTCGAGCGGCGGTGACAAAGGGGTCGGCGGTCGGCCGCAAAGAAGTGATGGGAATTTGACTCGTGTAGGGACTGCCGGTAATACTCGCCGCCATGTCGAAATTGCGTGCAAATACTGGCCAATGGTGGTGGCGCCTCCCATAAGGAGAGGGCCGCCGTCGGAACACGCACGTAACGTAATCGACGAATCGAAAAACCCATCTCCGAGCGCGAATCCGGAGATGGGTTTTTTTATCGCCTCCCGCCCGGCCCTCGCGCAACGAGGTCGCTTGAGGAGAGCTGCTTGAAACCGCCGTTCGACATTGCTGCCGACCTGGACACGCCGGTGTCGGCGTATCTCAAGCTCAAGCCGTTCAAGCCGCGCTTCCTGCTGGAGAGCGTCGAGGGCGGCGAGCGGCTCGCTCGCTATTCGTTCATCGGCTTCGGCGATTGCGCCGAGGTGCGTCTCGACGAGCGCGGTCTCACCGTGAACGGCCGCACGCGCCCCGCGCCGACTTCGCAACAGGAACTGCTGCAAGCATTGCGTGATGCGCTCGCGCATACGCCGCAGCCGAGCCCACGAATTCCCGGTGTGCCGCTGCCCGGCGGACTGGTCGGCGTTGCAGGCTACGATCTCGTGCGCAACTTCGAGCGATTGCCGGCGCGCGCGCGCGTCGTCGAGCCCTCACCGCAAGCTCACTATCTCGCGCCGCAATCGCTGCTGGTGTTCGACCACCTGACGCGCGGAGTTGCGCTGCTTCACGCCGGGAGCGAGAGCGAGCGCAGCTCGTTGCGCAAGCAGGTCGTGCAAGCGCTGCGCGGTGCGATTCCCCAAAGCGACAAGCGCATCCGCTATGCACCGGCCGTCGGCAGCCTGAGCCAGGCCGAGTTCATCCATGGCGTTCATCGCACGAAGGAGTACATCGCCGCCGGCGACGTGTATCAGCTCGTGCTGTCGGTGCGCTTCGCGGGCGAATGCGAGCTGGAGCCGTTCGAAACGTATCGCGCGCTGCGGCTGCTGAACCCGTCGCCGTACATGTTCTACTGCGATCTCGGCGACTGCGTGGTCGTCGGCTCCTCGCCCGAAGCACTGGTGAAACTCTCGCACGGTCACGCGCAGATGCGCCCGATCGCCGGCACACGGCCGCGCGGCCGCGACAGTGACGAGGACACGCGACTGCAAGAGGAGCTGCTGGCCGATCCGAAGGAGAACGCCGAGCACATCATGCTGGTCGATCTTGCACGCAACGATCTCGGCCGCGTCGCGCGCGCCGGCACGGTGGGCGTGAATCCGTACCGGCATGTCGAGCGCTACAGCCACGTCATGCACATCGTCAGCGGTGTGAATGGCGAGCTGGCTCCCGGCAAGGACGCGTTCGATCTGTTCGCGGCGGCCTTTCCGGCCGGCACGCTGGTCGGTGCGCCGAAAGTGCGGGCGATGGAGATCATCGACGAGCTCGAACCGGTGCGCCGCGGTTTCTACGGCGGCACCGTCGGCTACTTCGGTCACGGCGGCGACATGGACCACGCGATCACGATCCGCACGATGGTGTTTCGCGGCGACACGTACAGCTACCAGGCAGGCGCCGGCTTGGTCGCGGACAGCGTGCCGCAGACGGAATACGAGGAAGTGCTGGCGAAGAGCGCGATCGTGCGCCGCGCGTTGGCACTTGCCGAGGAGGGCCTATGAGCATCTCCGCGGCTCCCGGCTCCTGCTCATCGACAACTACGACTCCTTCACCTACAACCTGGTGCAGGCCTTCATGGTCCTGGGCGCCGAAGTGCTCGTTCATCGCAACGACCAGATCTCGGTCGACGAGGCGCGTGCACTGAAGCCGACGCACCTGTGCATCTCGCCCGGCCCCGGGACGCCGTACGACGCGGGAGTCTCGATGCAGATGATCGCCGCGTTCGCCGGCCACGTGCCGGTGCTCGGGGTCTGTCTCGGGCATCAATCGCTCGTCGAAGTGTTCGGCGGCAAAGTCGTGCGCGCAGCACGCCTGATGCACGGGAAGACTTCGAGCGTGCATCATGACGGCCGCGGCATCCTCGCCGGTCTGCCGGAGCCGTTCGAGGCGGGCCGCTATCATTCGCTGATCGCGCAGCCGCAGTCCTTGCCGGACGTGCTGGAAGTTGCGGCGCGCACCGACGAGGGTGAGATCATGGCCGTGCGCCATCGCGACCTCGCGGTGGAAGGCGTGCAGTTTCATCCGGAGAGCGTGCTCACGCCGCAGGGGCCGCTGCTGATGGACAACTTCCTGCGGCAACGCTCGCCAAGGCGCCAGGAATGAGTGCTCTGCGCGAAGTCCTCGAGCAGCTGCTCGACCGCCGCAACCTGAGCGAGGCGCAGGCGGCGGACCTGCTCGTTGCGCTCACCGATCCGACGCTCTCGCCTGCGCTCGGCGGCGCGCTGCTCGCCGGATTGCGTGCGAAGGGCGTCACGGCCGATGAAGTGCGCGGCTTCGCGAAGACCATGCGCAAGCTCGCGCGGCGGCCGATCCTGCCGGCCGGCGGGCCGCTGGTCGACATGGTGGGCACCGGCGGCGATGGCTCGGGGAGCTTCAATCTTTCGACGGGCTCTGCGCTGCTGGTCGCGGCAATGGGAATTCGCGTCGCGAAGCACGGCACGAGCTCTGTTTCGAGCCGCAGCGGCAGCGCTGATGTGGTGCGCGCACTCGGGTTGAATCTGCCGCTCGACGAGAAAGCCGCGGGCGAATGTCTCGCCGCGACCGGCTTCACGTTCTTCTTCGCGCCGCATTACCACCCCGCGATGAAGGCAGTGATGCCGATCCGGCAAGCCCTCGGCGTGCGCACCGTCTTCAACATCCTCGGGCCGCTGTCGAATCCTGCCGAGCCGCCGTTTCATCTGATCGGCGCGTACCACGTCGACATCGCGGCGTTGATGGCGGACACGCTGGCCGGCATGCCGATCGAGCGCGCGTTCGTCGTGCACGGCGAGCCGAGTTGGGACGAGGCCACGCCGATCGGCCCCTTCACGCTGTTCGACGTGCGGCCGGGCGAGGTCAAGCGGATGCGTCGCAGCGCGGAGGAGTTCGCCCTGCCTGCCTGCACTGCCGATGAGCTCAAGGGTGGAGATGCCGCCTACAATGCCGAGCACCTGCGCGCGGTGCTCGAAGGCCGCGACCGCGGCGCTCATCGCAACGCAATCGTGTTGCAAGCGGCGCTCGTGCTGGAGCTGATGAACATCACGTCGTCGGCGAAGGAAGCGGCGCGCATGGCGCAGGACGCGATCGAGGCGGGCGCGGGACGCAAGATATTGGAACGAATCGCAGCGTTCGGCCGCGGGGAAGCGGGTAGCGGATAACGGATGGGCGGATAGTCGTATGTCAGGACTTCTCACCGAGATGGCGCAGTCGAGCCTCGCGAGGCTCGAACAGGCACGCGCGCACGAATCCGAGCAGGAATTGTGGGCGCGCGTGTGCGCGGCTCCGACGGCGCCGCGTTTGAAACTTTCGCTGGAAGGCTTCGACATCATTGCCGAGTGCAAGCTGGCGTCGCCTTCTGCCGGCGATCTCTCGCAGCACACGACCGACATCGATCGGCGCGTGCAGGCGTACGCGCAGGGCGGTGCGTGTGCCGTCTCCGTGCTGACGGAGCCGACTCGCTTCGGCGGATCGCTCGAACATCTCGAGCAGACGGCGCGCACGCTCGCGCCGCTCGGCGTGCCGGTGATGCGCAAGGATTTTCTCGTCGATCCGTACCAGGTGATGGAAGCGCGCGCTGCCGGCGCCGGCGGCGTGCTGGTGATCGTGCGCATGCTCGATCGGAGTCGCATCAAGGCGCTGCTCGATGTCGCAGCGATGCTGAAGATGTTCGTGCTCGTCGAAGCGTTCGATGCGGCCGACTTGCAGGTCGCGCAGGAAGTGCTCGCGGAGCGCAAGGCGCACGACGAGCAGATGCTGGTCGGCGTCAACTGCCGCGATCTCGACACGCTGACCGTCGACCTGGCGCGGCTCGGCGAGCTGGCCAGCTACCTGCCGCCTGATTTTGCCTCGGTGGCGGAGAGTGGCGTCGGCTCGCTCGAAGACATCAAGACGGTGATCGACGTCGGCTACGACGTGGCCCTCGTCGGCACGACGCTGATGAACTCCGGCGATCCCGGCAAGCTGCTCGGCGAGATGCTGGCGGCCGGCCGCGAGCGCGCGATGGCCGTGCGCACCCGCAAGATGCGGATCGCCACCGGCGCTTCGATGGACGACGAGTAGCGCGTGGCGATCTGGGTGAAGATCTGCGGCCTGACGACGCGCGATGCGATCGAGGCGGCGGTCGCAGCGGGCGCCGACGCTGTCGGTTTCGTGTTCGCGCCGTCCAAGCGGCAAGTCACCGCGTCGCAGGCGACGCAGCTCGCACAAGGCGTGCCGCGCCGGATTCCGCGAGTCGCGGTGATGTTGCACCCGACGCAGAGCCAGCTCGACGAAGTGTGGTCGGCGTTTCGTCCGGATGTGCTGCAGACGGATATCGAAGATCTCGCGACGCTGCGCTTGCCGATGGGGCTGAGTGTGATGCCGGTGGTCAGGAGGCGGAGTCGGGCTGAAGCCTGACCCACAGAAATCCCCTGTGGGTCCGGCTTTAGCCGGACATCACGCGCATTCTCTTCGAAGGCCCCGTGAGCGGCATCGGCAGCACCTCCGACTGGCACGGCGCGGCGCAGCTCGCCCGCAGCACGCAGCTGGTGCTCGCCGGCGGACTGAATGCGACCAACGTCGCCGACGCCATCGCTGCGGTTCGTCCGTTCGGCGTGGACGTGAGCAGCGGCGTCGAGGCATCGCCGGGGATCAAGGACCCGGCCAGGATTCATGAATTCGTGCGTCGCGCCCGCGCGGCTGCGAACGGAGCAAGCTGAATGAAAAGCGCGATTTCGATCGATCCGCAGGCGTCGCTCGCCCGCATCTTGAAGGGCGAGTATCCGGACGCGCGCGGCCGCTTCGGGCCGTTCGGCGGCCGCTACGTGCCCGAAACGCTCGTGCCGGCGCTCGACCGATTGCAGGCCGGCGTCGATCGGCATCTGCGCGACCGCGCATTCCTCGACGAATTTCACGCCGAGCTGCGCAGCTGGGTCGGCCGGCCGACGCCGCTCACGCACGCGCGCACGTTGTCGCAGCGCTGGGGCGCAGAGGTGTGGCTGAAGCGTGAAGATCTCGCGCACACCGGCGCGCACAAGATCAACAACTCAATCGGGCAAGTGCTGCTCGCGAAGAAGCTCGGCGCGAAGCGCGTCATCGCAGAAACCGGCGCCGGTCAGCACGGCGTTGCGTCCGCAGCCGCGTGTGCGCGGCTCGGCATGCCGTGCACGGTGTATATGGGTTCGATCGACATGGAGCGCCAGGCGCCGAACGTGGGACGCATGAAGCTGCTCGGCGCGACTGTCGTGCCGGTCACTAGTGGCGATCAGACGCTGCGCGCCGCAGTCGACGAAGCATTGCGCGATTGGGTGTCCGATCCGAACGGCACTTACTACTGCCTCGGGTCAGCGATCGGCCCGCATCCTTATCCCTACCTGGTGCGCGAGCTGCAGGCCGTGATCGGTCGCGAAGCCCGCGAGCAGATCGTCGAGCAGACCGGCAAGCTGCCGGACATCGTGATCGCCTGCGTCGGCGGCGGCTCCAACGCGATCGGCCTGTTTCATCCATTCATCGCGGACCGCGACGTGCAGATGCTGGGGCTCGAGGCAGGCGGCAAAGGTGCCGGGCTCGGCGAGAATGCGGCTTCGCTGGCGTACGGCACGCCCGGCGTCCTCCAGGGCAGCTACTCGCTGCTGCTGCAGGATGAGCATGGGCAGATCCAGGAAACGCACTCGGTGTCTGCCGGCCTCGATTATCCGGGCGTTGGACCCGAGCACGCGCTGCTGATGAGCGTCGGCCGTGTCAAATACGAAGCAGTGGACGACGACACCTCGCTGGCTGCGCTGGCGGAGTGCTGTGCGGCCGAGGGAATTCTGCCCGCGATCGAATCGGCGCACGCGCTCGCCGGCGCGAAGCGCTACGCCGCGCAGCATCCCGGCGCGAAGATTCTCATCGGCTTGTCCGGGCGCGGCGACAAGGACATGCCGACGTTGCAGCGGACGCTGTTGAAGGATGTGCAGTGATGGCTGCAGGCAGCGTGATCACCGAAGCGATCCGTAACGCAAAGGCGAGCGGTCGGCCGGCGCTCGTCGGCTAGGTCACCGCAGGATTTCCCAACCGTGAGACCTTCGTGCAGCAGCTGACTGCGGTCGCGGATGCGTCGGATGTCGTCGAGATCGGGGTGCCTTTCACGGATCCGATGGCAGATGGCCCCACGATTCAGCGCGCCAGCCGCGCAGCGCTCGCACAAGGTGTCTCGCTCAAGTGGATTCTTGCCGAGCTCTCCGGCCCACGTCCGAAGCTGCGCGCGCCATTGCTCCTGATGAGCTATCTGAATCCGTTGCTCGCGTACGGTCTCGATCGATTGCCGGAGGACGCGGCGCGCGCCGGCGTTTCCGGCTTCATCGTGCCCGATCTGCCGTTCGAGGAATGCGAAGATGTGCGCGCGGCGCTCGCAGCACGCGGTCTCGCGCTCGTGCAGCTCGTCACTCCGGTGACTCCGACCGAACGCATGCAGATGCTGTGCGCGGCGAGCAGCGGCTTTGTCTACGCAGTCACGATGACAGGCACGACCGGCAAGAACTTCGCGGTACTGGAGGAAGTGCTCGAATATTTCGCGCGCGTGAAACGTGTATCACCGCTGCCGGTGTGCGCGGGCTTCGGCATCCGCAGCCGCGAGCAAATCGAGCGACTCGCGCCGCATGTCGACGGCGTCGTCGTCGCCTCTGCGCTCGTGGAAGTGCTGGAGCGCGGCGCGGATCCCGCGGCGTTCCTGCGGAGCCTGTTGGCTAGGTCGAGATTTTTCTCACGCCCGTTCGTGCAATTGTTCCGTGCCGCGGCGCAGGAACAATGTGGTCGCTTCCCCTCTTATGCTGGTACACCCTGCACGGAGACGGTACAGCGATGGCCATGAGATGGTCGCTGGGTGAGCTGCTTGGATTGAAGAAGCAGCCGCCCAACAAGCCGCGTGCTCCGGAAACGAAATTCCACGCGGTTTCCATAATTCCAGGCGAGAGTGCCTGCGCCGCCGCATCACCGATTCACGGGCAAGCGGTTCCTGTCGGCGCACGCGCCAATTCTGCCGCTGCCGATGTGCGACGCTCCGCACTGTGGCTGCCACTACAAGCATCACAAGGATCGACGCGCCGGACCGCGGCGCCGCAGCGAAGTCGGCATGATGGTCGCGTCCTATAACGGCAACGAGCGTCGCCGCACGCGCGGACGCCGCGCCGAAGACAGAGACTGAACCGCTGTAGGGATTCTTCCGCCGCGATGTCGGTGTGACATACTCCCCGCGCATTCCAGCGGGGAGATCCAAATGAAGGTCGCGGGCAAAGTCGTCGCCATCACGGGCGGCGCGAGGGGCATCGGTCGCGCACTTGCGCGTCGGTTTGCTCAGGAAGGTGCGCGTCACGTTGCAGTCGCGGATCTCGACGACGCGGGCGTGCGGGCAGTTGCAACGGAGCTGCGCGGTTCGGCGATGCGCGTCGACGTCAGCCGCGAGTCCGATGTCGCCGCATTCATCGACGCCACCGAACGTGATCACGGCCCGATCGATCTGTTCTGCTCGAACGCCGGCATCGGCATCGGCCGCGGGTTGGATACGCCGAACGACGTCTGGCAGAAGATCTGGGAAGTGAATCTGATGGCGCACGTGTACGCAGCCCGTCACCTCGTGCCACGGATGATTGCGCGCGGCGGCGGTTACTTGCTGAACACGGCATCTGCAGCGGGGCTGCTCTCGCAGATCGGCAGCGCCACCTACGCGGTCACGAAGCACGCAGCCGTTTCGCTAGCCGAATGGATCGCGATCACGCACGGTCACCAGGGCATCAAGGTGTCTGTGCTGTGTCCGCAAGCTGTGCGCACGGACATGATCGCGGGTAACGAGGGCGACGTCGCGAGCGTCGACGGCATCATGGAGCCCGAGCAAGTCGCGGACGCTGTAGTGGCGGGACTCGCGGCGGAGAAGTTCTTGATCCTGCCGCATGCAGAAGTCGCGGAGTACATGCAGCGCAAGGCGGCGGATCGGGATCGATGGATCGCAGGGATGGGGCGGTTGCAGCAGAGGTATAAGGAGTCGGGCTGAAGCCTGACCTACAGCGTTCTTACGCCGCCGATTCCGGCGTGTACGCGTACAGGCGGCTCTGCGTGCGGAGCATGTCTGCTTCCGTGAGCGCCGGCCGTTCGGCGCGCAGCCGCTTGATCAGTGCGACGAACGCATCCGGCGGCACGGCCGGGCTGCAGTAGAAGCCCTGGTACTGGTCGCAGCCGAGCTCGCGCAGATGTTCCAGCTGCTCCAGCGTCTCGACGCCTTCCGCAACCACACCGAGCCGCAGGCTGTGCGCGAGCGAGATGATCGCCTTCACGATCGCCACGTCGTCGGGATTCGAGATCAGCTCGCGCACGAAGCTGCGATCGATCTTCAGCTTGTCGAGCGGCAGGCGCCACAGGTAGCTGAGGCTCGAGTAGCCGGTGCCGAAGTCGTCGATCGAGATGTGCACGCCCATCGTGCTCAGCAGCTGCAGCGTTGCCGCGCTCGCTTCCGCGTCGTGCATGATCGAGCTTTCCGTCAGCTCCAGCTCGAGGTAACCGGGTTGCAGCTGCGCGTCTTCGAGCGCCGAGCAGACGACGGCGGTGAGGTCGCCGTGACGGAACTGCTTCGCCGACAAGTTCACTGACACGCGCAGCGGCGGCATTCCGGAATCGAGCCACGCGCGCATTTGCGTGCACGCCTGGCGCAGCACCCACTCGCCGATCGACAGGATCAGGCCGGTCTCTTCCGCGATCGGGATGAACACGTTCGGCGGCACGAAGCCGCGCTTCGGATGCTTCCAGCGCAGCAGCGCTTCGGCGCTGCGCACGCGACCGCTCGCGATGTCGACCTTCGGTTGGTAGTGCAGCTCGAGCTGTCCGTCGCGGATCGCATGACGCAAGTCGGCTTCGAGCGCCAGGCGCTCTTCCTCCGACTTGCTCATTTCCTCGGAATAGAAGCGGAAGCTGCCGCGCGTGATGCTGCGTGCGGCGCGCATCGCGGTCTCGGCCCGTCGCAGCAGCACGTCGAACGTGGTGCCGTGCACCGGGAACATGCTGATGCCGGCGCAGACTGCCACTTCGATGTCGTGACCTTCGATCGAAAAAGGCTCGCGCAACGCGGCGAAGATCGTCTCGACCGTCACCTCGGCGGGGATTGCGCCCGTGCCGACACGGCCGAGCACCACGAACTCATCGCCGGCCAGGCGCCCGAGCACGTCGCCAGTTGCAAGCACCGCGCGCAGCCGCTGAGACAGCAGGCGCAGCAGCTCGTCGCCGACTTCGTGGCCGAGCGAATCGTTGATCGATTTGAAGCGGCTGACATTCAGCACCGTGACCGCGAACGGCGCGCCCGCGCGCTGCGCTTCGGAGATGGCTTCCTCGGCGGACGCGACGATTGCGACGCGCGTCGGCAAGCCGGTGAGGATGTCGGTTCGTTGCTGGGAGCCGGGTGCGGGCACAGCGAGCGCTGCTTGCACGCGTCGCAAACGCAGGGCGAGCCAGGCAGCAGCCGCTGCGGCGCCGATGGCGACGAGGCTGGAAACCGCCAGCAGAACGTAAGGCCCTTCCATTATCGACAAATACCCTGGGACGCTGTCGTGGCGCGTATTTCGGGGTATCGGGCGCTGCAAGCCGCGCCTTGAGCCGGCCGGTGTGGGGAAACGTCAAGATCCGATTGTGTGTGACGCACCGCTCACTCCCATAGAATCCGCTAATGAAATCCCTGTGTGTCTTTTGCGGGTCCAGCCCAGGCAACCGGCCCGCATACGCCTCGCTCGCCGTTCGTACCGGCGAGCTGATCGCGCGGCGGGGGCTCACGCTCGTGTACGGCGGCGGGCGGGTCGGACTGATGGGTGCGCTCGCCGACGCGGCCCTGGCCGCCGGCGGCAAGGTCGTCGGCGTGATTCCGCAGATGCTGATCGACCGCGAAGTCGGGCATGCGGGCCTGTCGCAACTGCACGTCGTGCGCACGATGTCGGAGCGCAAGCTCCTCATGGGCGATCTCGCGGATGCGTTTCTCGCGCTGCCCGGCGGGATCGGCACGATGGACGAGCTGTTCGAAGCCTGGACGTGGACGCAGCTCGACTTGCATCGCAAGCCGTGTGCGCTGCTGAATCAGGACGGCTACTACGATCCGCTGCTGGCGTTTCTCGATCGCGCCGTGGCGGAAGGATTCCTGGAGCCGCGCTATCGTGCAGCGCTCCTGGTCGATGCCGATGTAGAAACTGCGCTCGACCGGCTGGCCGGCGCGGTGTCTTGACACTGTCCAGCTTGACACTGACCAGTGCAACCATCAGCCTTTCGCGCGCGCATGGAACTGATCAGCTGGTTTATCGACGTAGTCCTGCATCTCGACAAGCATCTCACCGAGCTCGTCGCCGACTATCATCTCTGGGTCTACGCGATCCTGTTCCTCATCATCTTCTGCGAGACCGGACTGGTCGTTACGCCGTTCCTGCCCGGCGACTCGCTGCTGTTCGCCGTCGGCGCGCTCGCTGCCGTGGATCAGACCGGCACGCTGAATGCGACGTGGATCTGGCTGCTGCTGATGCTGGCGGCGGTGCTCGGCAACGAAGTGAATTTCCGCATCGGCCGCGCGATCGGCCCGCGCGCGTTCAGCGGCGGGCTGCGCTGGATGAAGCAGGAGTATCTGCTCCGCACGCAGCAGTTCTACGAGAAGCACGGCGGCAAGACGATCATCCTGTCGCGCTTCATTCCGATCATCCGCACGTTCGCGCCGTTCGTGGCCGGCGTCGGGCAGATGAAGCGCCGCCGCTTCGCCGCCTACAACGTCGTCGGCGGCTTCACCTGGGTCACGCTGTTCATCTGGGGCGGCTACCTGTTCGGCAACGTGCCGATCGTGAAAGAGAACTTCGGACTGGTGACGATCGGCATCGTCGTGGTGTCGGTGCTGCCGGTCGCGTGGGGGTTGTTGAAGAAGCCGAAGAGTCAGGCTGAAGCCTGACTCAGTCTCCTCAACATCCACAATCCAAGCGACGCTCACGCCCAGCAACGCATAACCCGGCCAAGCCGGCACACCGGCCAGCAACCAGATGATGCCGCCGAGCGCGCAGGTTGCGGTCAGCAGCGCCACGTCGCGGCGCCGTCCGTCGCGCCGGATCTCCATACGCAGCCGCTCGACATCCTGAGTCGTCACCGGCACGCTGAAGCGGCCGTCATGCGCGCGCTGGATCGCCTTCTCGACGAGCGGCGGCACTTGTCGCAGTGCCTGCACCATATCGGGCAGATGCGTGCGCACATCCTTGGCGATCGCGCGCAAGCTCCAGCGCTCGTTCATCCACTGTCGCAGCAGCGGCTGCGCCGTCTTCCACAGATCGAGATCCGGGTAGAGCTGGCGGCCGACGCCTTCGATCTGCAGCAGCGTTTTCTGGATCAGCATCAGCTGCGGCTGCATCTGCGCATCGAAGCGCTGCGCGGCTTCGAACAGGCTGATCAGCACCTGGCCGAACGAAATCTCGCGCAACGGCTTGTTGGCGATCGGCTCGCAAACCGTGCGCACGGCCGACTCCAGCTCGTCGACGCGCACGTGCGAAGGGATCCAGCCCGAATCGATGTGCAGCTGCGCGATGCGCCGGTAGTCGCGCTCGAAGAACGCCAGGAAGTTCTCTGCCAGGTAGTGCTGGTCGCGCGGGTCGAGCGTGCCGACGATGCCGAAGTCGACGGCCGCGTAGCGCGGCTGCTGCGGGTCGTCGAGCAGCACGAAGATGTTGCCCGGGTGCATGTCGGCGTGGAAGAAGTTGTGGCGGAACGCCTGCGTGAAGAAGATCTCGACGCCGTTCTCCGCCAGACGCTGGATGTTCGCGCCGCGCCGCTGCAGCTCGGCCATGTCGGAGATCAGCACGCCGCGCACGCGCTCCATCACCATGACGTTCTTGCGGCAGTGGTCCCAGTACACCTCCGGCACGTACAGCAGGTGCGAGCCGGCGAAGTTGCGCCTCAACTGCGCGGCGTTCGCGGCTTCACGCATCAGGTCGAGCTCGTCGAGGATCGTCTTCTGGTATTCGCGCACCAGCTCGACGGGGCGCAGCCGGTGCGCGTCGCTCCAGTAGCGGTTCGCGAGGTTCGCGAGCGCGTACAGCACTTCCAGGTCGCGCTCGATCAGCGCGCGGATGCCCGGTCGCACGATCTTGACGACGACTTCCTGGCCGTTCGGCAGCTTTGCTGCATGCACTTGCGCGATCGTCGCGGCGGCGAGCGGCTGCTCGTCGAAGCTCGCGAACATCTCGGCGATCGGCCGCTCGTAGGCGAGCTCGGCGATGCGGCGTGCCTCTGCGCCGGAGAACGGCGGGACGCG
The DNA here is from genome assembly GCA_963830745.1 of uncultured Gammaproteobacteria bacterium. GTDB lineage: Bacteria > Pseudomonadota > Gammaproteobacteria > Steroidobacterales > Steroidobacteraceae > Steroidobacter. The sequence continues at coordinate 52,798 of CAWHNL010000024.1, read as the reverse complement.
GTCCTGCAGTTTCTCCAGCTCGTCGGCGATGTCACGCGGCAGCAGGTCGCGACGCGTCGAGAGCATCTGGCCGAACTTCATGAAGATCGGGCCGAGCTCTTCGAGCGCGAGCCGCAGGCGCTCGCCGCGCGTGGCGTCGCGCTCGCGGCGGAACCACGTGGCAGGCGAGAGATAGAACGCGAAGCGCAGCGGGCGGAACAGGTGAGTGGCGCGAATGATGCCGTCCAGGCGGTGCCGGACGAGCACGCGCTGGATCTGCAGCAGGCGCGACAGGACGCGCGGCCTCATGCGCGGCTCACTTATTGTTCCTGGCTTCGAGCAGTTTCAGGCGCGCTTCGAGCCGGTCGACGTCGTCGCGCACGCGGTCGACGCCGTGCAGGAATTCCTCGGCCTCGGTGCGATTCGGCACGTCGCGGCCTTCTTCCTGCAGGTATTCGGCTACGTTTTGCAGCAGCGTGTCGTGCGCGCGGCGCGCGAAACCGAGCGCTGTGCGCGCAGCATTCCCGATCTGATGAGCTGCGACGTCGCCGACGACGCGCGACAACTCCTCTTCGAGATCCGGTTGCGCCGCCTTCAACAGCTCGCTGAATGTCTGCGCGACTTCGGCGTCACCCTCGATGTGGACCGCGCCGCCGCGCAATGCGGCTTCGGGCGCGGGACCTGCGAGGCGCAGCAGCGAGAACGGAGTGCCCGAAAGCGTCGCGTCGGGCGTGCCTTCGTGATCGGTGTGCAAGGTCATGTGCTCGCCGTGCGATTTGAAGTACACGCTGAGCGGCACGCCGTCGACGTGCACGGCCAGGACCTTCGTCGCGAGACGCTGGCATAGCGCGCGCGCCGCCGACGAAGCGGCGACGTTGCGGTTCAACAGCGATTCGAGCGGAGCCAGTCTCACAACCGATAGCCTCGGTGCAGGGCAACGATGCCGCCGCTCAGGTTGTGGTGGCGGCAGTTCTCCAGGCCCGCCTCCTGCATCATTCCGACGAGCGTCGGCTGGTCGGGGAAGCGCCGGATCGATTCGGCGAGATAGCGATAGCTCGCCTCGTCCTTCGCGACCACTTTGCCGAGCCACGGCAACACCGAGAACGAATACGCGTCGTACAACGGCTTGAGACCCGGCACGACGGGCCGCGAAAACTCCAGGATCAGCAACTGGCCGCCGGGTTTCAGTACGCGCGCCATCGAGCGCAGCGCCGCGGCCTTGTCGGTGACGTTGCGCAGGCCGAAGCCGATCGTCACGCAATCGAAGCTGCTGTCGCGGAAGGGCAGGCGCTCGGCGTTGGCGAGCGAATATCGGACGTTGCCGACCAGCCCGCGGTCGGTCAGCGCGTCACGGCCGACTGCGAGCATCGCTGCATTGATATCGCTCAGCACGACCAGCCCGCCCGCGCCGACTTGCTTCGCCATGCCGGCGGCGAGATCGCCCGTGCCGCCGGCGACGTCGAGCGCGCGCTGGCCCGGACGCAACCCGGTCTGCGACAGCGTGAATTGCTTCCACACCCGATGCGCGCCGGCCGACATCAAGTCGTTCATCAGGTCGTAGTTGCCGGCGACCGAGTCGAACACGGCGCGTACGCGCGCGGCTTTCTCGGCCGTGGGGACCTGCTGGTAGCCGAAGTCGGTGGTGGAAGAGGAAGCGCGCGAGTCGGTCATGGCGGAGCGGGATTCTACCGCTTCGCGGGCGTCGGGTAAGGAATACCCAGCTCCTGCAGCCTTGCCAGGTACTGCCGCCATTTCTCGTCGCGGTCGCGACCCAGCTCGTGCAGGTACGCCCAGGTGTACAGGCCGGTGTCGTGGCCGTCGTCGAAGACGATGCGTACCGCATAGTTGCCGACCGGCTCGACGGCGCGCACGCCGACGTCGTGCTTGCCCAGTTGCAGCGTCTCCTGCCCGGGCCCGTGGCCGCGCACTTCCGCCGACGGCGAGTACACGCGCAGATACTCGAACGGCAGCTCGAAGCGCGAGCCGTCGTCGAACGACACTTCCAGGAGGCGTGAGCGCGTGCGGGCTTTGATAGAGGTGGGGTGGGGCATGAGAGAAGATGTCGGGCTGAAGCCCGACTACAGCGCCTACAGGATGTACCGGGTGAGGTCTTCGTCCTTCACCAGCTCGCCGAGGTGCTCGTCGACGTACTGGGCATCGACGGTGATGTTGAAGCCGTTGCGGTCGGCCGCTTCGAACGACAGCACTTCGAGCAGGCGTTCGAGCACCGTGTGCAGGCGCCGCGCGCCGATGTTCTCGGTCCGCTCGTTCACCTGGTATGCGACCTCGGCGATGCGGCGCACGCCGCTCGCGGCGAACTCGAGCTTCACGCCTTCGGTCTCGAGCAGCGCGCGGTACTGCGTGCACAGCGATGCGTCGGGCTCGGTCAGGATGCGGATGAAATCCTCGACCTTGAGCGCGTCGAGCTCGACGCGGATCGGGAAGCGGCCCTGCAATTCGGGAATCAGGTCCGAGGGCTTCGACATGTGGAACGCGCCGGAGGCGATGAACAGGATGTGATCCGTCTTCACCATGCCGTACTTGGTGCTGACGGTGCTGCCCTCGACCAGCGGCAGCAAGTCGCGCTGCACGCCCTCGCGCGAAACGTCGGCGCCGTGCGTTTCCTGGCGGCGCGCGATCTTGTCGATCTCGTCGATGAACACGATGCCGTTCTGCTCCGCGTTGGCGAGCGCGCGCATCTTCAGCTCTTCCTCGTTGATCATCTTCGCCGCTTCCTCGTCGGTGAGCAGCTTGAACGCCTCGCGCACCTTGACCTTGCGCGTGCGGGTGCGCGTGCCGCCGAGGTTCGAGAACATGCTCTGCAGCTGCTGCGTCAGGTCTTCCATGCCCGCGGGCGCCATGATCTCCACGCCCATCGGCAGCGCGCGGACTTCGATCTCGATCTCGCGATCGTCGAGCTGCCCTTCGCGCAGCATCTTGCGGAATTTCTGCCGCGTCTCGGCATCGCGCGGCGCGGGCTCCGGCTCGCTGACGAAGCCCACCGATTTCGGCCGCGGCAGCAGCACGTCGAGCACGCGCTCCTCGGCTGCGTCCATCGCGTGATGGCGCACCTTCGCCATCTCCTCCTCGCGCGTCACCTTCACTGCGACGTCCATCAGGTCCTTGATGATCGAATCGACCTCGCGGCCGACGTAGCCGACCTCGGTGAACTTCGTCGCTTCGACCTTGATGAACGGCGCGCGCGCGAGCCGCGCGAGGCGCCGCGCGATCTCGGTCTTGCCGACGCCGGTCGGACCGATCATGAGGATGTTCTTCGGCGTGATCTCCGAGCGCAGGCTCTCGGTCACCTGCATGCGACGCCAGCGATTGCGCAAGGCGATCGCGACGGCGCGCTTGGCCGCGCTCTGCCCGACGATGTGCTTGTCGAGCTCCTGGACGATTTCTCTGGGGGTCATGGACATGGGAAAAGCGCTAACCGCCTCGCAGCTCCTCGATCGTGAGATTGCGATTCGTGTAGATGCAAATGTCGGCAGCGATGCCCAGCGCCTTCTCGACGATCGTGCGGGCGTCGAGCTCGGTGTTCTGCGCCAGCGCGCGCGCGGCGGCCTGCGCGAAGGGGCCGCCGGAGCCGATCGCCATGATGTCGTCTTCCGGCTCGATGACGTCGCCGTTGCCGGAGACGATGAACGAGTTCTTCGCGTCGGCGACGCACAGCAGTGCTTCGAGCCGCCGCAGGCTGCGGTCGGTGCGCCAGTCTTTCGCGAGCTCGATCGCGGCGCGCGTGAGATTGCCGTACTGCTGCAGCTTCGCTTCGAAGCGCTCGAACAGCGTGAACGCGTCGGCGGTGCCGCCCGCGAAGCCCGCGAGCACTTTGCCGTCGTACAGTCGGCGCACTTTGCGCGCGTTGGCCTTCATCACGGTGTTGCCCAGCGACACCTGGCCGTCGCCGCCGATAGCAACGACGCCGTTGCGGCGGACGGAGAGAATCGTAGTGCCGTGCAGTTCGTGATCATCGGCCTTGCGTCGCGCGCGCGGATGGGCTGCGTCGTAGATCTTGGCGAGGTGCTGGAAATCAAGGTGCGTGTAGATCTGCGTCGTCGAGATATTCGCGTGGCCGAGCAATTCCTGCACACCGCGCAGGTCCTGGCTCGATTCGAGCAAATGGTCGCGAACGAATGTCGGAACATGTGCGGGTGGACGTGGCGGCCCAGTCCCTGCCGCTGCGCCCAGCCTTCGATGCGCTTTTGCACGGCGCGATGCCCGATCGACTCGCCGCGCCTGCTGACGAACAATGCTGTCTCTGCCGGCTTCGCGCGAGCGCCGCGCGCTCCTTGAGCCAGCGCGTGAGCGCCTCCGACGGCGTAGCGGCCGACCGGAACGATGCGCGTCTTGTCTGCCCTTGCCGAGCACGCGCACGGTTCGATCCTGCCAGATCGATGTCGGTCAGTTCAGGCCGACGAGCTCCGCCAGACGCAGTCCCGACGAATAGAACAGCTCCATGATCGCTTTGTCGCGCACGCCGAGCTGCGTCGTCGGTGCGGAACTCCAGCAGGCGCGCCATCTGATCGACGTCGATCGTTTCCGGCAGGCGCTTGCGCGCTTTCGGCGCCTGCACGCCGACGGCCGGATTTGCGCTCGAGTGCCGCGCTCACGTATCAGGAAGTTGAAGAAGCTGCGCACGGCGCTCAGCCGGCGCTGAATCGAGCGCGGCGGAAGCGCCGCGCCGAAATTCGGCCGCGGCGAACATGCGCACGTGCTGGCTATCGACGCGCGCCAGTCCGTCGACTGCGTTGCTTGTCGCAGAACGCGATGAACCGTTGCAGGTCGCGCCGTAGTTCGTATCGGTATGCGGCGAGAGGCGGCGTTCGACCGAGAGATGCGCCAGGAAACGGGGCAGCCACGCGAGCGCTGGAGTCATCCATCGGCTGCGCCGACTCACTTCAAGCCGCCCCGACCGCCTCGCTGACGAGATCGCCGATGCGCGCCAGGAACTCCGTGCTCATCGTCGGATGGAAGCGCTCCGCGTCGGGGCTGCCGATCGCGAGCAGGCCGCGATCGCCCTTGCCGCCCGCTTTACTGCCGAGCGGCACGAGCGCGGCCGAGCCGATCTCGACCGTGCCGGCGCCGAACAGGTAGTCGCGCTGGCTGTCGCGGATCTGGCCGCAGCGCGGCCGGCCGGATTCGAACAGCGTCTCGAACATCTTCAGCTCTGCCGCGCCCAGCTTCGACGATGCGCAGGTGGCGGCTGTTCAGCTTCGACAGCGCCGATTCGCCGGCGGCGGGACCAGCAGCAGCCACTCCGACGCGCCGAAGTCCTCGCGCAGCGAGGCTTCGAGCGCTTCCATCACGCCGCTGCGCGTCGTCGGCGCGCACCAGGCGGCAAGCGAGGCGGTGGATCTTGCCGCCAGCACGTCGTTGCCGCGCGCGACTTCGATCAGCTCGCGCAGCCGCGCTTCGAGCTTCTCGTTCTTGTCGCGCAGCGCCGCGACCTGGCGCTCGACCAGCGAGATCGCCGAGCTGCCGCGGTTGTGCGGGAGCTTCAGCTTCGTGAGCAGCGTGGCATGGCGCTCGAAGAAATCGGGGTTGCCCTGCAGGTAGTCCGCGATCGCGGTCTCTTCCAGCGGATGCCTCGTCCAGCCGGCCGACAGGTTGCTTGCTCATGAAGCCCTCGTTGATTTTGATGATCTCTTTATGAGTGGTCGTTGCGAACGTCGCACCGTCCCCTCGAACACGCTGACCGCCGGACCGGTGAGCCACAGATGCTCGCCGGGCCCCGCCCAGCGCACGGTCATGCCGCCGCCGGGCGCATCGACCTGCACTCTTTCGTGCAACAGCCCGAGCCTGCGCCCGACCGCCACCGCGGCGCAAGCGCCCGTGCCGCACGCCTGCGTCTCGCCCAGCGCCGCGCTCGTAGACGCGCAACCGGATGTGCTCCGGGCTGACGACTTCCATGAAGCCGACGTTGGTGCGCCGTGGAAAGCGGGAATGATTCTCCACAGCGGGGCCGAGAGTGTCCACGGCCGCATCGCGCACCGATGGCACCTGGATGACCGCGTGCGGATTGCCCATCGACACCGCGCCGATCTGCAGCTCCTGCTCGCCGACGCGCAGCGGATAGATGTCGGCCTCGCGCGACGCTTCGAACGGCAACGACGCGGGATCGAAGTTCGGCACGCCCATGTCGAGCGACACGCTGCCGTCGTCGCATGCAGCTCGCCGGTGATGCGGCCGCCGGGGCTGTCCAGCCGCACGGTGCTGCGTCCGAGCCTGCGTGCAACCAGGCAGGCGATGCAGCGGGCGCCGTTGGCGCATTGCTCGACCTCGGAGCCGTCGGAATTGAAGATGCGGTAGAAGACGTCGGTGCCTGCCGCGCGCGGCGGCGCGAGCACCAGCGCCTGATCGAAACCGATGCCGGTGCGGCGGTCGCGCGAGCCGGCGCACGGCGGCGGCGGAAGGCAGCGCTGCCTCGGTCGGGCGCATCGAAGACGATGAAGTCGTTGCCCAGCCCGTGCATCTTCGTGAACGCCAGCCGCATGGTGGGCAAGCATACCAGGATGTGCGAAATGTGCGAACATGCTCGCCGCGCGCAGATCGAATGCGACAACAACATCAAACGCAGCGCGAGGCCAGCATGCGCCATGTGATGGTCATGAATTCGAAGGGCGGTTGCGGCAAGAGCACGCTCGCCACCAACCTCGCCAGCTACTTCGCCACCGAGGGCTACAAGGTCGCGCTCGCGGACTACGATCCGCAGCGGACCAGCCTCGACTGGCTGGCGATGCGTCCCGAGGATCTGCCGAAGATCACCGGCGTCGCCGCCTACGACGAAGGCTTGCGCGGCGTGCCGCGCGACACCGAGGTCCTGGTCATCGATGCGCCGGCGCGCACGCACGGCTCGGAGATGAACGAGCTGGTGCGCCGCGCCGAGACGATCCTGGTGCCGGTCCTGCCCTCGCCGATCGACATGAAGGCCTGCGCGCATTTCATGGGCGAGCTGCTCGAGCTGGGCAAAGTGCAGCGAGAGCAGGCGCGGCTCGCGCGTCGTGGCGAATCGGGTGCGCGAGAACACGCTCATGTTCGAGGAGCTGGACCAGTACCTGGGCAAGCTCAAGGTGCCGTACCTGACCTCGCTGCGGCAGTCGACCAACTACCTGCGCGCGTTCCAGCGCGGCATGGGGATCTTCGAGCTGCCGGAATACCTGGCGTGGCCGGACTGGAAGCAGTGGGAGCCGATCACGAAGTGGCTGGGGAGCAAGAAGAGCAGTCGAGCTGAAGCTGAGCTAGCGGCTAGCGCCAGGCTTGTCCCTGATCCCTGCCTTCGACGTCTGCGTACCGCAGCTTCACGCCGAGGTGCTTCAGCATTCGCTCGTTGCTGACGCGGCGGATTCGTTGAGGAACGACAGGCGCTCCGGGCTGAACGTGAGCTGCGCTTCTTCCATCGAGACCTGCGGCGGCGGCGGGAGCCCGGCGAGCCTTCGCCACCATGTTGCATGAACGTCGTCGAGCTGAGCGAGTTGCCGTCGGTGACGTTGTAGACGCCGCGCGCTTCCGGATTCGCGATCGCGCGCGCGCAGGCCTCGACCAGATCGTCGACGTGGATGCGGTTGCTGATGCCGCCTCGGCTCGCGCACGACCGGCTCGACGTGTCGCAGGCGCTCGAGCGGCAGGCGGTCCGGGCCGTAGATTCCCGGCACGCGCAGCACGACGCGGCGCACGCGCCGCTCGTTGCACCAGACTCGCGTCATTTCTTCGGCGCTGACGCGGCGGCGCGCGCGATCCGTGCGCGGCCGCACGGGGCTGCTTTCGTCGACGCAGCGCCGGCGGTATCGCCGTAGACACCGGTCGTGCTCATGTAGACGAAGGTCCGCGGCGGCACGGTCGCGAGCTGCAGAAAGCGGTCGAGGCGCAGATCGCTCTCGCCGACACTGGCGGAGGCGCGAGATAGACGATCGCCTCCTGTTCGAGCCGCTCCGGGATCGCCACGCCGGCGCGGACGCGATCGAGGTCGATGGCGCAGCGCTCGGATACCCGAGCGCTCGAGCTCCGCGACGCGCTCGGCGGAGCGGACCAGGCGCGTGACGTCGTAAGTCCGCCTGCAGCCGCAGCGCCGAGCCGCTGGCCGACGTAGCCGCAGCCGGCGATCAGGACGTGAGCGGGGCGCTCATCGCTCCTGCATCATGGACGGAGAGCTGCATTGACTGGGCTTCGGTGATGATTTAAATTTCAGTCATTCCTGAAATCAACGGACACAGTCCAGCATGAAACTCACTCCGACCATGCAACGCTGCGTCCTGCACTGGGGCGAAATGGCCAGCCGCTGGGGCGTCAGCCGCTCGGTCGCGCAGATCCACGCGCTGCTGTTCCTGGCGCCGCAGCCGCTGACGCGGACGAGATCGCCGAGACGCTGGCGGTCGCGCGCTCCAATGTCAGCGTCAGCCTGAAGGAGTTGCAGTCGTGGGATCTGGTCAGCGTGACGCATGTGCTCGGCGACCGGCGCGACTATTTCCAGGCCCGCAAGGATATCTGGGAAGTGCTCACGGTGATCATGGACGGGCGCAAGAAGCGCGAGATCGACCCGACGCTGGAGATGCTGCGCGAGTGCGCGGCCGAGGCGAAGCGCGACCACGAGACGCCCGGAGGAGGTGAAGGAGCGCATCGCGACGATGCTCGAGTTCTCGAGGAAGTGTCAGGCTGGTACGAGCAGATCCGCTCGATGCCGCGTCCGACGCTGCTGAAGCTGATGCGCATGGGAAGCAAGGTCGCCAAAGTCATCGGTTGAAGGGCTCATCGGTTGAGCTTGGCGAGCGCGTCCGGCGCGTAGTCGAACGAATCGAAGAACAGCTGCTGCGCCGGCAGGCCGCGCTCGATGAACTCGTGGCGCACGGCTTCGACCATCGCCGGCGGGCCGCTCGCGTAGACATCGAATCCCTGCAGCTGCGGATGATCTTCGAGCGCCGCCGCGTGCACCAGCCCGCGCCGGCCGTCCAATCGTCTGTCGGTTGCGGCTCGGACAACACCGGCGTGTAGCGCAGATTCGGATGCGCGGCGCACAGCTGCGCGCACCTGCTCGTCCTCGTACAAGTCCGTGCCGCGTCTGCGCACCCCAGTACAGATGCAGCGGCCGGCGATCACCGACGCTCGAGCAGGTGGCGCAGCATCGAGCGCAGCGGCGCATAGCCCGTGCCGCCGCCGATCAACAACGCCGGCCGCGGCGATTCGCGCCGGAACCAGAACTGGCCCGAGCGGACCTTCGATGCGCAGCAGCGTCTTCTCCTTCATGCCAGCGAACAGCTGCTGCGTGAATTCGCCGCTCGCGACCCGGCGGATGTGCAGCTCGATCAGCTCGCTCGCGTCCGGGGCAGCTCGCGATCGAGAAACTGCGGCGCCGGTTCTGCGGCAGCATGATGTCCAGGTATTGGCCGGCGACGAAGTGAAACTCTTCGTGCGCCGGCAGGCGCAGGAACACGGCCATCACATCGGGCGCGAGCAGGTGCATGCGCTCGATGCGGCACGGCAGGCTCTTGACCTGCACTTCCGGCCGCGGCGGACGGATCTCGCGGACTTCGATCGTCAGGTCTGCGCTGGCCGCGTGCGCCTGGCACAGCAGCGCATAGCCCTCGCGCTCTTCTGTCTGCGAGCAGGCCGAGCGGCCGGCCTCGCGGATAGACGAGCTGCCGTCGCGAATGCGTGCGCGGCACGACGAGCAATGACCGCCCTTGCAGCTGTGCGGCAGATTCAAGCCCGCGCGCAACGCCGCATCGAGGATCGTTTCCCCTTCCTCGACGAACAGCACTTGCTGCGACGGCAGCAGCGTGATGCGCGAAGTATGGCATCAGGCCTTCTCCGGTCACCTCTGCCGGCGATCCAGCCAGCGACGCGTGTCGGATCTTCGGCAGCTTCGCCTTGCGACCGACCGCGAACGCCAGCGCATCGTTCAGCGCCTTGACCGCGCGCTCGCGCTCGCCGAGTTGTTCCATCAGGCTGGCGAGCAGCTGATAGGCCTCCAGCCGCGGGCGGATGGCGATGCTCGTTTCGAGGTAGCTGCGCGCCTTGCCGTACAGCTCGGCGCGCGCCGCGAGCTGCGCACAGGTCAGCAGCAGTGCCGCATCTTCGGGATGCGCGGGCAGCCAGGATTCGGCGCGCTCCAGCGCTTCGAACGGCTCGTCGGTCTCGAGTTCGCCGTAGGCGAGCACGGTGCTTTCGTCCCAGTGCCGCTCGATGCTTTCGCGCAGCGCGGCTTCGGCGGCACTCATGATCGTCGCACGCCATCGCCGAGCGCGCATACGCGACGACGATATCGGCGCGGCTGCGCCAGCGACTTCGGCATGTCCTTCCAGGCCGACGCGCAGCTGCGTCGGTGTCGGCCGCGGCGCCGGCCGCTTTCAGCCGGTCGAGATAGATCTGCGCGACGGTCTCGTCGGCGACGGCAGGCGGAATGCCGCGCGTGCTGCGCAGTCGCGGCTCGAGTGCCAGCAGCTGCTGCCAGTGCGCCGGTCTGACGATGCACGCGCGAGAGCAACAGCAGGCCGCGCGCATTCGATTCGCCGCTCGCTTCCAGTTGTTCCAGCGTCGCCAGCGCCGACTGCAGCTGCTTGTGCTTGAGATGAATCTCCGCCTGCATGATCAACGCCGGCGCGCGGCGGTCGGTCGATGCTTCCAGCGCACGCGCGAGCCAGCTCATCGCGCCGCTGCGCCGCGCCCTGCAAGTCCGCGGCGCGCGCGGCGACGAGATAGTGTGCGACGGGATTCTCGGCATCGCGCGCGTAGCGCGTCAGCGTCTTCTCGGCGGCTTCGTACTCGCCTTCGGAGAGCTCCAGCAGCCCTTGGCCGAGGCTGCGCCGCGCACGTTCGTGACGACGCTGCTTCCTGGTTCGCGTCGCCAGAGTTGCCGTGCGCTGATCAGCGCGGGTCAGCAGACGCGAACCGACGAAATACGCGGCGACCAGCAGCAACAGGAACGTGACCGCCGACATCTCGATCAGGCGGCCGGCGAAGCGCAGCGCGACGTAACCGGGATCGGCGAGCAGAAGATTGGCGAGCAGCGCGCCGAGGACAGCGCCGCAGCGATGTACAGACCGCCTCTCATCGTCGCGCCCTCATTCCGGACCGCGCGCGAGCGGGCAGCAGTCGTTGCAGCGCTCGCGCCGATGCCGGAGATGTCCGGCAGCTGCGGATCGATGTCGATGGGCTCGAGCTGCTGGATCTGCTCCAGCAATGCCTGCGCGCGCCGGGCTCGACAGCTCGAAGTAGTCGCCGAGCCATTGCCGCGCGCCGGCGAGTGCCGTGCGATACGCGGTCGCGTCGTGCCTCGCGACCGCCGTGCGCGCCGAGAACAGCAGCAGCTGCAGATGCTGACGGCGCAGCTGCGCTTCTTCGGCGGTCACGATGCTGCCGCCCGGTCGTCGACCTTGCGCACGACGATCAGATTCGCCAGCGTGTTGCGCGCCATGGCCCACGCGCGCGCCAGCATGCCTTCGGGCAAGCGTCGCAGCGATCGGTCGTGCGGCGCTCGGTCGCCAGGATGCCCTTGACCGGCAGACGCGCGGCCTGTTCTTCCGCGCTCGCGAGTCGCGCGAGGACGCCGTCGTGTCGGGCTGTCGCACCGCGCGCAGTGCCTGCAGCTCGCGTGCGATCTGCTGCCGCACCGGCGCGACTGCCTGATCGCGCAGCGATGCAAGGCGAGCATCGGCGGATTCGAGCGCGACGATCGCCGTCTTGCACGTCGCGATCGAGCGCGAGGCGGCGCTGCGCGAGCTCGAGCAGGAACATCGCCTCGGCGCGCGACCAGGCGCGTTCCGGACCTTCGGCGCGGCCGCGCAGCTCTTCGACGGGAGAGCATCAGCTCCTCGACCTGCTTCGGCACGTCGTCCAGAGCGTCGAGGCGACGGTCGAGCTCGCGCGCCGACTGCGCTGCGCGTTCGTCTGGCTCTTGAGCTCGGCGCGCAGCTGCGCGCGATCCGCGTCGAGCAGTGCGCGCGATGTCGTTGCGTGCGATCGAGCCGGTCGCGCGTCGAATCGAGGCGCAGCAGCGCATAGCTCGCCGTCGCGAGCGCCAGCACGGCCATCGCAGTCGTCAGGCGACTGTACGTGTGCGCGCGCCGCGCTCTCGGCGCTTCGGGAGCGGGTACCCGAAGCAGGGATGATTTCCGAACCGTGTCGGCCATTGGATAGGGCGGGTGCGAATGAGCGTCCCGCGCGCGCGTATGGTAACACCGCTGTCAGCGGTCGGTCGTCAGCGGCCGCGCGCGCGCATCCGCCACTGCGCCAGCGCGCCGATCATCGATGCATCGTCGGCGCCGGCGGCCACGATGGCTTCGCCGCGCAATCCCGCGCCTGACAGCCGCCGCCACGATTCTCCTGCTCGGGACCAGCAGCGCCGTGCTACTCAACAGTTGTCGGCCGCGCTCGGTCAGCATCGCCTGCAGGTTCTGCAGGGTCTCGATGCTGGTCGCGGTGACGACGTCGATGCCCTCGTCCGACCAGCGCGCTTCGACCTCGGCGACCCTGGCGCGCGTCCACGACCGGGCGCACGCGCCGATAGACCTCGCGCGTCTCGACCGTCATGCCGCTGCGCCACGAAGGTCTCCTTCAGCAACTCGCGGCCGCCTTCGCCACGCACGATCAGCACGCGCGCGCCGCTGGTCAGCTGCAACTGCGGATGCGCGAGCAGTGCTTCGCTGGTGAAGCCCGCCTCCGGGACGATGTCGGCAGCCAGCTCGGCGGCTGCCAGCGCTGCGGCCGTCGCCCGGCCGATCGCTGCGATGCGCGTGCGTCGGCTCTTGGTCGACCAGGCGGGCGCCATGCTCGACCGCGTTGACGCTGACGAAGACGACCAGATCGTGGTCGACCGACGCGACGTGGCCTGCGCCGCGACGGGCTCGATCTCGACGGCGGGGAAGGCGATCGCGCTGCCTCCCTGCCGCTCGATCTCTGCGCACAGCACTGCGGCACTGCGCAGCCGGTCGCGTGACCAGCACCGTGAGTCCGTCAGCGGCGGCACGATCTTCGGGATCACGGCTGCGCGAGTCTCAGCTTCTCGAGCAGCGCGCGGCGCCGGCGTCGAGCAGCCGGTCCGCGAGTGCCGTGCCGACTGCCTGGACGTCGGCGACTGCGCCGCTGTGCACGCCGCGATAGATCTCGCTGTCCGTCGGGCGAGCCGATCACGCCGCGCAGTTGCACCTGCCCGCCTTCGATGTCGCGCATGCCCCGCGATCGGCGACTGGCAGCTTCCCTGCAGCCGCAGCGCGAACGCGCGCTCGGCTTCGCAGCACTGCCACGCGAGCGCGTCGTTCAGCGCGCGCACCAGCTCGATGCTGCGAGCGTCGTCCGCGCGGCATTCGATGCCGATGATGCCCTGGCCCACCGCCGGCACGAACTGCTCGAGGTCGAACGTGTGCGTGATGCGGTCCTCGAGGCCGAGGCGGATCAGCCCGGCAGCGGCGAGCATGATCGCGTCGTACTGTTCTTCCTCGAGCTTGCGCAGCCGCGTCTCGACGTTGCCGCGCAGCGTGAGCAGCTGCAGATCCGGCCGCGCGTACTTCAGCTGACACTGCCGGCGCAGGCTCGAGGTGCCGACGCGCGCGCCTTGCGGCAACGAGCTCGAAACTCTCGTGCCGCAGCGAGACGAATGCATCGTGCGGATCGGCGCGCGGCAGCATCGCGGCGAGCGTCATGCCGGGCGGCATGTCGCTCGGCACGTCCTTCATCGAGTGCACGGCGATGTCGGCGCGGCCTTCGGCGATCGCGATCTCCAGCTCCTTGATGAACAGCCCCTTGCCGCCGACCTGCGCGAGCGAGCGATCGAGGATGCGATCGCCCTGCGTCGTCATCGGCACCAGCTCGACTGCGAGTCCTGGATGCGCTTCGCGCAACTGGCCGCGACGTGCTCGGCCTGCCAGAGCGCGAGGCGGCTCTGGCGCGTGGCGATGCGCAGCAGTGCGCGAGCTCGCTGCAGGCGCATCGACTCGCGTTGCCGCCGTGCTTCGGCGCGGCGCATGTTCGAGCGTGAACTGCGAGCAGCGCGATGATCAGCGCCAGCACGACGGGCCCGAGGAACAGGCCGATCGCGCCGAACGCGGCGATGCCGCCGAGCACGCCGATGAACACCGTCAGCGTGCCGACATCGGCGCGCGCCCGACGACCAGCATCGGCCGCACGACGTTGTCGACCAGCGAGACGAGCAGCGCGCCCCAGATCACCATGAAGACCGTCGCGCCCCAGCGTCCCTGCGCCGCCAGCACGATCGCGGCCGGAATCCACACCAGCGCCGTGCCGCCGAACGGCAGCAGCGCGGCGAGTGCGGCGATGACGCCGAACACCAGCGGCGAGGGCAGGCCGACGATCAGGAACGCAGATGCCGACCAGCGTGCCCTGGATCAGCGCCGTCAGACCGTGCCGTAGACCATGGCGCGCGTGACCGCGGCCAGATGATCGAACAGCTTGTTCTTTGTTGCCGCGACATCGGGATCAGCTCGCGCAGCGTCGCGCACCATCCCTTCGCCGTCGCGGATGAAGAAGAACAGCATGAACACCATCAGCACGAAGCCGAACACGTGCCGACCGCGCCGAGGAACACCTTGCCGCCGAGCGAAGCCAGCGACTGCAGCACTGCGCGCGAGCCCTCGACGATCCAGCCGCGCACCTGGGCGACGTTGATGCCGAAAGTGCTGTCGAGCCAGCCGAGCGCGTCGCTGATCCAGGGAACATTGGTCAGATCGAACACGTTGCTTTCGAGTCTGGTCCGCGACGGTGCTCTGCACGTCTGCAGCAGGTCGCCGACCTGCGCCGCGAACGCCGCGCTGAGCGCGGTCGAGCGGGCCGAGCAGGACGATGAGCGTCAGCACCGTCAGCAGCGCCGCCGACAGCTGCGGCCGGCCCTTGCAGCCGCCGGGTCAGCCGCACATGCAGCGGATGCAGCAGAAATGCGATGAACATCGCCCACAGCAGCGGGCCGAGGAATGGCTGGACGATCTTGAACAGCGCGATGCCGAGCACCAGGGCCGTCACCAGTGCGAACGTACGCGCGTAGAACCGGTCGCGGACCGGCACCGCACGCTGCGGCGAATTCATCGGCGGCGACTCCTGGGCCAAGGACCGTGCAGGCAACTGCGGGCCTGCAATGCTAGCACCGGGATCGCCCGCAGGTTTACCCTGACTGCGCACAGTCTGAAGATGCGAACGAGCTCGAGAGGACCAGCGACATGAGCACGAACGCCACGAACACCGAAGTTACCACCGACCAGCTGGTGGCCGACCTCAAGACCGTCATGAGCGATGCCGAGGCGCTGCTGCAGGCGACGTCGACGCCAGACCGGCGAGAAGATCCAGGAAGTGCGCGCGCGCGCCGAGGAGTCGCTGCGCCAGGCGAAGCAGCGGCTCAGCTGAGATCGAGGACGAAGCGCTGCGCCGCGCGCGCGAGGTCGCCGACGCGACCGACGAGTACGTGCGCGAGAATCCGTGGCAGTCGGTCGGCATCGCGGCCGGCGTCGGCCTGCTGCGTCGGGCTGCTGCTGGCGCGCCGCTAGCATCGCGATCGCAACGGACGCCGATGGCAGCGCTTCCGCAGGAACAGACCGCAGGTCCGCGTCGCCGGGCTGTTCCAGTCGCTCAGCAACTTCGCCGGCACGCTGGTCGCGATCGCGCACACGCGGCTGCAGCTGCTCACGACCGAGCTGCAGGAGGAAGTGCGGCAGGTCGGCGCGATCCTGCTGTGGGCGTTCATCGCGGTGTTCGCTGCGATGCTGGCATTGTTCCTGGCGGCGCTCGTCGTGATCTTCGTGTTCTGGGATACGCACCGGATCGCCGCCTCGCTGGCGATGATCGGCGTGTTCGTCGCGCTCGCGATTGTTGCCGCGCTCGTGCTCCGCGAAGAAGCTGCGCAGCAAGCCGCCGATGCTCGACGACACGCTGGCCGAGCTCGCGAAGGATCGCGATCAACTGAAGGCACGGCTATGAGTCGAGCGCTTCGATCAGCTCTATGCCCATCACAGCAACCTGCTGGCGCGCTGCGCCGTGCAGCGCCGGCAACTGGCCGAGAGCGCGGAGGAGATCGAGCACGAGCTGGGCCGGCTGGATCGCGGGATCGCCGCAGTCCGCGCGCGTGCTACGCAGCCCGGCGCTGATCGGCGGCGCGATCGCGCGTCGTCGCGCTGGTCGGGCCGCGCCGGCTGCTGCGCTGGGGTACGCAGCGCGCTGATGTTCTATTCGACGCGCGCGTGCAGCGTGCTCAGGCTTCGCCGCGAATCCGCCGCAGCAGCTCCGCCGCGTGACGGCGGCTGACTTCCAGCACGTCGCCGCATTCGCGCACGCGCACGACGTACTGACCGGAGTCGGTGCGCTCCACCGCGGAGATCTGCTTCTCCGCGATCAGCGCGTTGCGATGGATGCGCACGAAGTCCGGCGCGAACTCCTCGGCCAGCGTCTTCAGCGATTCGTCGATCAGGCTCTCGCCGCCCGTGTGCCGCACCGTCACGTACTTCTGGTCGGCGAGGAAATAGTAGATGTCGGCGATCGGAATCAGCCGCAGCTGCTCGCCGAGCCGCGCGCAGATCTGTTCGCGCCGATGCTCGATGCGCGCCGACTCCGCGACCTTGACCAGCCGGCTCGGCGAAATGCGCGCGGCGTGCCGCAACGCGTGCGCGAGCTTTTCCTTGCGCACGGGCTTGAGCAGGTAGCCGACGGCTTCGGTCTCGAAGGCTTCGACGGCGTACTGATCGTACGCGGTCGTGAAGATCACCGCCGGCGGATCTTCCAGCGTGTCGATGTGGCGCGCGATCTGGATGCCGGACAGGCCGGGCATGCGCACGTCGAGCAGCACGACGTCGGGCGCAGCTCGCCGCAGCGGCTGAGCGCTTCCTCGCCGTTGCCGGCTTCGGCGACGACTTCGCAGTCGTCGATCTCGGCGAGCAGCCGCCGCAGGCGCTCGCGCGCGGGCGGCTCGTCGTCGACGATCAGGAGCTTCATGGTCAGCCGTGCAGCGAGCTATTACTGCTTGCGATCCGCTCAGCATACGGAAAGATCAGCCGGGCGCAAAATTCGCCGCCGTCCTGCTCGGTCTCGATGCGGGCGCGGCCGGGCCAGGCCAGCTCCAGGCGCTGGCGGATGTTCTCCAGCGCCATGCGATTGCCTTCGCGCTCGCCGTAGCCGGCCTGCGCCGGGATCGGGTTGCGCACTTCGATCTGCAACATGGCCGTCGACGCAGCTTGCCGACGATCGACACCGTGCCGCCGTCGCGGCAGCATTTCGATGCCGTGATACACGGCGTTCTCCAGCAGCGGCTGCACGATCAGGCTCGGCACCTGCGCGCGCATCGGCAGCTCGTCGACGTCCCAGTGCACGCGCAGCCGCTCGCCGCAGCCGCAGTTGCTCGATGCGCTGGTGCGTGCGCGCGATCTCGATCTCGTCCTTGCAGCGAGATGCGTGCGTTGCGCGTCGCTCAGGCTCGCGCGAAACAGATCGGCGAGATCCTCCACCGCCTGCTCGGCGCGCTCCGGGATGGAGCGCGTCAGCGCCGCGATCGTGTTCATGCTGTTGAAGAGGAAGTGCGGGCGGATGCGCGCCTGCAGCGCGCGGATGCGCGCCAGCGCCTCCATCTCGATGCTGCGCTTCCATTCGGCGCTCACGTAGAAGTAGCGCAGCGCCAGCGCGCTGACGATGAAGCCGACGCCGAGGTTGCGCAGCAGGAAGCCGGCGTGATCGGTCGGGAAGACGACGGTCGACGCTCGGCAGAGCCGCAGGCTCCAGAAGCGCCCGACCTGGTACACGAGCTCGGAAACCACGCCGACGCACGCGAGCAGCAGCGCGATGGCGATCAGCGACGCCTGCGTCGCGGGCATGCGTGTGCAGCCACGGCGCGCGCGCGGCACAGCACGGCCGCGCAGCTCAGTCCGATCCACAGCAGGAACAGCGAGCTGCCGGCGAGATCGAGCCAGAAACTGCCGTGCAGCGCCTGGCGCGCGATCGCGAACATCAGCGCGACCAGCTCGACGATCAGCACGACGGCGAGCACCGCGCGGCGATTCGCAGAAGTCAGGCAGGAACAGGGTCGAGGGCGGACCGCGGGTGTCGGAGGCGGACGCAGGCCATCGCGGCAGCCGTCAGGAGCCGTCGGCTGCGGTTCGGTTCGTCGCTGGCGGCGGCGAACAGCGCGTCCTTGAGGCGGAACAGCGTCGAGATGTCCTCGTCGCCGTGGCCCTGCTCGATCAGCCGCCGGTAGTGCACCAGCGTCATCTCGATCAGCGGCAGCTGCACGCCGTGGCGCGCGGCCATTGCGCGGCAGATCTTCAGGTCCTTCTCGTGCAGCCGCACGCGGAAGCCGGCCGGATAGCTGTCGCGCAGGATGTTCGGCGCGCGATGCACGAAGTACCAGCTCGAGCCCGCGCCCTTGCCGAGCGTCTCGATCAGCCGGTCGAGCGGCAGGTCTTCGGATTTCGCGAACGCCATCGCTTCGGCGACGGCCTGGATGACGCCGGCGCACATGATCTGATTCGTCGCCTTCGCCGCCTGGCCGGCAGCCGCTCGCGCCGAAGTGCGTGACCGTGCGGCCCATCGCCTGCAGCACCGGCATCGCGCGCTCGAACGCCTGCGCGTCGCCGCCGACCATGATGGCGAGCGTGCCGTCGCGCGCGCCTTCGACGCCGCCGCTGACGGGCGCATCGAGGAATTGCGCGCCGCGCTCGCGCAGCTTGATGCGCGGCGGTGCGCGCCGTGTCGGCGCTGACCGTGGAGCAATCGATGACGATGGTGTCGGGGCGCAGCGCCGGCAGCATCGCGTCGACGACTTCGAGCACGTCCGCGTCCGCGGAGACGCACATGACGATGACGTCGCTGAGCGGCGCGAGGTCAGCTGGCGTGGCGACGGCGGTACAGCCGGTTTCCTGGGCGAGCGCCTGTGCCTTGGCGGGAGTGCGATTCCAGACTGCGCTGAGCAGCTTCTGCTTGTGCAGATTGCGCGCCATGCCCAGGCCCATGGCGCCCAGGCCGACGAAGCCGACCCGCAGGGTCACTTGCACATCACATCCATCGACGCCTTGGCGGAAGCGCGGGCGGCGTGAGCTCGGCGTCGCTGAGGTAGCGGCGCTCGCCGTCCGGCTCTGCTCGTAGAGGCGCTGCGAATTCATGTAGCTGTCGTAGCGCTCGCGCGCCTTGGTGCACCGCTCGGCCTTGTCTTTCGCGGTGCAGCTGCGTCGGCCTGCTGCTGGTCGCTTGCTCTGGTCGGCGCCTGCTGCTGGCTCGCCTTGTCGGCGTCCTGCAGCCGCTTCATCTCTTCCTGAGCGCGCGTCTGCACGGCGACGACGTCCGTCTTCTGCGACTGCATGTTGAGCCGCTCGGCCGGCAGCGTGCTCGGCTTGTCGGTGTACAGCACGTTGCCTTGTCGTCCTTGAACTTGTAGACGTCGGCGGCGGCCGTACCGGCGGCGAGCGCAGCGCGCAGCGGCTGTGAGCGATGAACAGGGTTCGCAACATGGCTTTCTCCATCTGTACCGCCCGGCGCTCGGAGGTTTCGCCAATGCTCACAACGGTTTGCGCTCGGGACATGAGCAGCATGTGTGAAATCGCGCGGAGTGTAACAGGAACCCCGTACCGCCGTGATTCAGACAGTCCCTGCCAATCGCCGCGGAATGAGCACTGGATCACGTATGGCGCGGCAGCAGGACCGCAATGGAGACAGCGGCACGCGCCTCAGACGAAAGGCGCCCTGCCAGACAGGCCGGCGCTGGCGCCGGCGACCGCAGGCTGAAGCTACAGGCTGTAGCCGCGCTCGCCGTGCTCGACCGTGTCGAGGCCTTCGGTCTCGTCCTCTTCCGAGACGCGCAGGCCGACCACCAGGTCGACGATCTTGTAGGCAGATGAACGAGACGACGCCCGACCACAGCACCGTCACGCCGACGCCCCACAGCTGCGACTTCACCTGCGCGACCGTGCCCGCGAAGCCCCAGGTGCCGGCGACGTAGTCGTAGATGCCCGTGCCGCCGAGCTGCCGGGTTGTTGAACACGCCGGTCAGGATCGCGCCGAGGATGCCGCCGATGCAGTGGACGCCGAACACGTCGAGCGAGTCGTCGTAGCCGAGCGCGGACTTGAGCTTGGTCACCGCGAACAGGCAGACCACGCCGGCCAGCAGGCCGATGACGAGCGCGCCCATCGGGCCGACCCAGCCGCACGCCGGCGTGATCGCGACCAGACCGGCGACGGCGCCCGAGGCTGCGCCGAGCATCGTCGGCGTGCCGCGGAAGATCCATTCGGCGAACGTCCAGGCGCACGACCGCTGCAGCGGTCGCGAGGAACGTGTTGATGAAGACCTGCGCCGCGAACGCGTTCGCTTCGAGGTTCGAGCCGACGTTGAAGCCGAACCAGCCGACCCACAGCAGCGCGGCGCCGACCATGATGAAGGGCACGTTGTGCGGCGCCATCGCCTGCGTGCCGTAGCCCTTGCGCTTGCCGACCAGCAGGCAGCCGACCAGGCCGGCGATGCCGGCGTTGATGTGCACGACCGTGCCGCCGGCGAAGTCGAGCGCGCCTTTCTGGAACAGGAAGCCCGCGGTCGTCGCCCGCCGCTTCCGCCGCTGCCGCGTCGGTGTACGCATCCGGACCGGCCCAGAACCACACCATGTGCGCGATCGGCAGGTAGGAGAACGTGAACCACAGCACCATGAACAGCAGCACCGCGGAGAACTTCATGCGCTCGGCGAACGCGCCGACGATCAGGCACGGCGTGATCGCCGCGAACGTCATCTGGAACGACGCGAACAGGTACTCGGGAATGTAGACGCCCTTGCTGAAGGTCGCGGCGGGCACGAGATTGCCGGCGGCATCGAGCATGCCCGTCAGGAACGTGCGATCGAAGCCGCCGAAGAACGCGTTGCCGCCGGTGAACGCGATGCTGTAGCCGTAGATCGCCCACAGCACCGACAGCACGCTGAAGGTGACGAACACCTGCATCGAGACCGACAGCATGTTCTTCGAGCGCACCATGCCGCCGTAGAACAGCGCGAGGCCCGGGCACGGCCATCATCAGCACGAGCAGCGTGCTGACGAGCATCCACGAGATGTCGCCCTTGTCGTACGACGGTGCGGCAGGCGCGGCTGCTGCTTCGGCGGGCTGCCGCTGCTGGCGCTGCTTGCGCCGGGCCGGCTCGGCATGCATGCCGAGCAGCAGGACCAGCGCTGCCAGCAGCGAGCACCGCGAGCGCGAACGCATGAGCGCCATGCTCCACAGGTCAGTGAGCACGCGGCTCGTTGCCAAAGATTCTTTTCACTGTCGTTCTCCTACGGAATAGATGTTCTCGATTGCCAGGAGTGCTCGCACTCAAACCGCCTCGACGCCCGTCTCGCCGGTGCGGATGCGCACCGCCTGCTCGAGCTCGA
Organism: uncultured Gammaproteobacteria bacterium; assembly: GCA_963830745.1. GTDB lineage: Bacteria > Pseudomonadota > Gammaproteobacteria > Steroidobacterales > Steroidobacteraceae > Steroidobacter. The sequence continues at coordinate 31,495 of CAWHNL010000024.1, read as the reverse complement.
TCACGAAGATCTTGCCGTCGCCGATCTTGCCGGTGCGCGCCACGTTCGTGATCGCCTCGACCACCTGCTCCGCGATCGAGTCGTCCACCGCGAGCTCGATCTTGGTCTTCGGCAGGAAATCGACGCGGTACTCGGCGCCGCGATACAGCTCGGTGTGGCCGCGCTGCCGGCCGAAGCCCTGCACCTCGGTCACCGTGATGCCCTGCACGCCGATGTCCGCGACGGCCTGGCGGACGTCATCCAGCTTGAACGGCTTGATGATCGCGGTGATCAGCTTCATCGCATGACGGCTCGGTTGCGCGTAGCGAGCGGCGCCGGTGCGGAAATGCATCTTCTGTGCCACGAATTTGTGCGATCAAAACGGTGCTGCCGTCGTGCGCGTCGGCGACCGGCGCACTGCGCTGGTGCGGCGTTTGCGCGCGACTGCACTCAGGGATGGTGCACGCCAGGGCCATCTCGACGCGCGCCTTGCTTCAGCGCCGAGGTGCATCTCTCTACATTGCCGGTCCATGGACGCACGTTTCATCGACGATCTGGCCCGGCGGCTCGCGGCCGCCGTTCCGCCCGGCCTCAGCGCGCTGCGCCGCGACCTCGAGGACAACTTCAAGGCCGTGCTGCAGTCGGGCGCTGGCGCGCCTCGACCTGGTCTCGCGGCAGGAATTCGACGTCCAGGCGGGCGTCCTGCGCCGCACGCGCGAGAAGCTCGAAGCGCTGGAAGCGCGCCTCGCAACGCTGGAGAACGGCCAGAAACCGCCGCGCCGCGAAGCCGCAGTAGCGTGCGACACTCGCGTGCAGCGCACCCGCGCGCATCGCTACAGGAAGCCAAGGATGGCGATGGCCTACGGTATTGAGCCGTGCGCAGCACGGCATGGAAGCGCCGCTCGTGCGCGTCGAAGTCGACCTCGGCAGCGGCCTGCCGCGCTTCGCGATCGTCGGCTTGCCCGAAGCCGTCGTGAAGGAGAGCAAGGATCGCGTGCGCGCCGCGATCGTCAACTGCAGCTTGCGGATGCCGGACGGGCGCATCACCGTCAACCTGTCGCCGGCGGATCTGCCGCAAGGAAGGCGTGCGCTTCGATCTGCCGATCGCGCTCGGCATCCTCATCGCTTCCGAGCAGGTCGTGCAGCCGCCGTTCGACGAGCTGCGAGTTGTACGGCGAGCTGTCGCTCGGCGGTGAGATCAGGCCCGTGCGCGGCGCGCTGCTCGCGGCAACCGCGGCGGCGCGCGCCGGGCATCGCATGATCGTGCCGCCGACCAACGTTGCGGAGACGCTGTTGGTGTCGGGCTGCGCAGCGTCGCTGTCGCGAAGCATCTGCTCGATGTCGTGGCGCACGCCGACGGGCGCGAGCCTGCTGAGCTTCGCGAACGGCGCGGCGCCGCCCGCTCGTCGCTGCCCAGCATCCCGACCTCAGCGAAGTGCACGGACAGGTGCAAGCGAAGCGTGCGCTCGAAATCGCGGCGGCTGGCGAGCACAGTCTCGCTGCTCATCGGTCCGCCAGGCACCGGCAAGAGCATGCTGGCGCAGCGGTTGCCCGGGCTGCTGCCGCCGATGAGCGAAGGCGGATGCACTCGAAGTCGCGGCGATCCGCAGCGTCGCGGGTCTCGCGCTCAAGCCGGCGCAGTGGCGCGTGCGGCCGTTTCGCAGTCCGCATCACACGACGTCCGCGATTGCGCTCGTGGGCGGCGGTCCGGGCCCGCGGCCCGGCGAGGTGTCGCTCGCGCATCACGGCGTGCTGTTTCTCGACGAGCTGCCGGAGTTCGATCGCGGCGTGCTCGAAGTGCTGCGCGAGCCGCTCGAGAGCGGCTGCGTCACGATCTCGCGCGCCGCACGCCAGGCGGAGTTTCCGGCGACGTTCCAGCTGATCGCTGCGATGAATCCGTGCCCGTGCGGCTACCTCGGCGACGATGCACGGCCGCTGCCGCTGCACGGCCGAGCAAGTGCAGCGCTATCGCAGCCGACTATCAGGACCGCTCATCGATCGGCTCGACCTGCACGTCGAAGTTCCGCGCGTGCCGACGGAAGTGCTGGCGGTCGAATCGGGAACAGCCGAGACGAGTGCGGTTGTGGCAGCGCGCGTGCTGCGCGCACGCGAGCAGCAGATCGCGCGTCAAGGCACGCTCAACGCTCGGCTCGACAACAAGGCGGTCGAGCGCTTCTGCGCGCCGACGCGCGAAGCGATCGCGCTGCTGAATCGCGCGGCCGAGGCGCTCGGCCTGTCGGCGCGTGCGTATCACCGCATATTGAAGGTGGCGCGGACGATCGCGGATCTGGCGCAGACGGACGCGATCGACGTCCGCCATGTCGGCGAAGCGCTGGCGCTCAGAGTGCTGGACTCGGAGCGACGACTGCGGCGGTCGCGAAGGCGTGAGAGCCGGATCGCTACGCGATCGTCAGCTTACTTCTTGACCGCGCTCACCATGTAGTCGACGGCGTTGATGATCGACTTGTCGGAGAGATCGGTCGCGCCGCCCTTCGGCGGCATGAAGCCGGCCTGGCCCTGGAAGCCTTCGATCGCGTGCTTGTGCAGCGTGTCGGCGCCCTTCGCGATGCGCGGTCCCCAGGCGGCCGCGTCGCCGACCTTCGGCGCGCCGGCGACACCGGCGCCGTGGCAGGCCACGCAGGCTGTGTTGAACACCTCTTCGCCGCCCAGGTCCTGCTGCGCGCCGGCAGCCTGCCTTCGGCGGCTCCAGCGCGGAGTTGTCCTGGCCCGACACCGCCACCTTCGCGATCGGCGCGATGCGCTCGTTGATCGCTCGGCGCATCTCCGGGCTGGCCTGCACCTCCGCCTCCTGGGTGTCCGAGGCAACGATGCGCGCGAGCACGTACAGCACGACCGCGATGCGCGATCAGGATGCCCAGAACGAGCATGAACGTGTCGAAAAACTTCTTATCGTGCGCGACGGTCACAGCGGCTCCGCGTGCTCTCGAGGGGTCGAAACGAAGCGCGCAAGTATAGTGGGTAAAGCTGCTAAATTACCGCCCCCCGCACGCACGCGTACGCGCCCGTAGCTCAGTTGGATAGAGTGTCGGCCTCCGAAGCCGAAGGTCGCCAGTTCGAATCTGGCCGGGCGCGCCATTCCCATGTCTGACCAGCGCACTCGAGCAGACTCTCGCCGGCCGCACGATCGCCGTCCCGGAAACACGCGAGCTGGAAGTCTTTACCGCGATGCTGGAGCGGCGCGGCGCAACCGTGTTGCGCTGTCCGCTGGTAGCGATTCTCGACGCGCCGGATCCAGCGCCGGTGCTCGAGTGGATCCGCTGGTTCGCCGGCGGCGCGTGCGACGATCTCATCCTGCTCACCGGCGAGGGATTGCGCCGGCTGCTCGCGTGCATCGACAAGAACGAGCCGGCGCTGCGTGACGCCTTCGTCGCGCAGCTCGCGCGCGTGCGCAAGATCACGCGCGGACCGAAACCGGCGCGCGCGTTGCGCGAGCTCGGACTCAAGCCGGACATCGCTGCCGAGTCGCCGACGACCGCGGGCGTCATCGCGTCGCTCGCTGCAGAGCAGCTTGCCGATCGCAACGTCGGCGTACAGCTCTACGGCACCGAGCCGAACGTGCCGTTGATCGATTTCCTGCACGGCGCTCGTGCGCGCGTGCACACCGTTGCGCCTTACATCTACGCCACGAAGAGCGACGACGCTGCGGTGAGCGCGTTGCTCGATCGCATGTCGCGCGGCGAAGTGGACGCGATCGCATTCACGAGCGCAGCACAGGTCGATCGTTTGTTCGCAATCGCACCTGTTGCACAGGTGCAGGCGGCGCTCGCGCGCACGCGTGTTGCAGCAGTCGGTCCGGTGGTCGCCGATGCGCTCGCGCAACGCGCAGTTAACGTCGCGTCGATGCCGCAGGACTCGTTCTTCATGAAGCCGCTCACGAGCGCGCTCGAAGCAGCGTTCGGCGCGCGCAGCGATGTGCGTTGAACGCCGAGTGTTGGCTGGGTGCTACGTGCCCTCTTGACCGCCGCGGAGGTGTTCACGTAAAACACTTCGCGAAGTATACAGCGCGAGTTTTTGCCGAGTTTTGCAGAGCGCACCGCATCTGAAGGGTGCGATGCCTGCGTGGCGGAAATTCCGACGCCGGCCTACAAAGGTCCTTCCGCGAGCGGAGTGTCGCGCGGAAAAAACATGTCGATGGAGTGATGCAGAGGGGGTTGGTCGTGAAGCGTGTCGTGCACGCTGTCGCGGTTGAAACGACAACGCATCCGGTTGCCGTGCGCCACGTAAAGAACAACATGGCGCTGGCGCTGCTCCCTTCGCATTGCTCTGCTGTTGTGCACGAGTTGCACGCGCAGCTCCGAGAACGAAATTCGTTCGTGTCAGCACTCAGGATTCGTCGCGGCGCGCGCGAGCGTTGCCGGGTCGTGTTGCAAAACAGAACTCATGGATTACAGGCCCGCATACCGCCGGCCTAGGGGGTCACAGTGAACATCAAGCGCGCATTGCTCATGTCCGGCGCCTGCGGAATTCTCGCCACTGCGGTCAGTACCGCGCTGGCGCAGGAAACCAGCGAGGTCGCCGAAGTCGTCATCGTCACCGGTTCCTACATTCGCGGCACGGCCGAGGATGCAGCGCTGCCGGTCGATGTCATCTCCGCCGAGGATCTCGCCAAGCAGGGCTCGCCCTCGACGCTCGAGATGATCAAGGGGCTCAGCGTCAGCAATGGCGTGCTCGGCGACACGAACCAGTTCGACGCACGCGCCCAGGGCACCGAGGGCTCCGGCAGCGTGAACCTGCGCGGCTTCGGCCCGCAGCGCACGCTGGTGCTGCTGAACGGGCGCCGCATGGTAAGCAGTCCCTTCCTGTTCGGCGCCGTGGACACGAACTTCATCCCGCTCGCCGCGATCGGCCGCGTCGAAGTGCTGAAGGACGGCGCGGCGGCGACTTACGGCTCCGACGCCGTGGGCGGCGTCGTGAACTTCATCACCAAGGAGAATCTGCGCGGCATCGACGTCAGCGCGGACTTCAAGCAGATCGAGGACTCGGACGGTGACTACACCGCCAGCGGCGCGTTCGGCTGGGGCAACGATCGGTCCAGCGCGCTGTTTGCGGTCGGCTACCAGCACCGCTCGGAACTGTTCGTCCGGGACCGCGACTGGGCGGCAAAGGACTACCTGGAGAATCCGCAGGGCGGCTGGTCGGCCTCGGGCAGCCCGCACTCGTTCATTCCGTTGGGGGCCACAGGCACGCCGGTGGCGGGCGTTACGCGCGATCCGCAGTGCGCGCCGCTCGGCGGCTTTCCCGGGGTGACCGCGACCAATGCGCCGGTCTGCTACTGGCAGTACTCGGTGTACGACGCGCTGACCGAAGAGGAAGATCGCTGGCAGGTCTACGCGGACTACAACTTCGACATCACGGAAGCGACCAGCTTCCACGTCGAGGCGATGTACGCCGACACGGAAATTCCGATCTACCGGACCTCACCGTCCTACGCTGCGCTGCAAGCTCCGACCTCGCTGGCAACCGGCGGAACTTCAATCGCAAACGGCCAGTATTTCGTGCCCGCGAACAACCCGGGCTTCGCGGCGTTCCGCGCGGCCAATCCCACTGCTTTTCCGGCTACGACGGGCATCGGCGCCCTGTTGATCGCCAATCGTCCGTTCGCCCTGGGCGGCAACCCGCTGTTCGGCTATGACTCCTCGGAAGGCCCGCGCAACTACGACGGCTACCGGGTGTCGGCCGGCCTGAACGGCGACATCTCGGACTCGTTGTCGTGGGACGTCGCCGCGACTTACATGGAGCAAAATGCGACGCGCGAGGGCCGCGACACTGTCGTGAACCGCTATCAGCTGGCGCTGCGCGGCCTCGGCGGCCCGAACTGCAACGTTGCGGCGAACACGCCCGGACTGAACGGCTGCTTCTGGTTCAACCCGTTCAACAATGCCATTCCCGCGCAATGGGATCACGGGCGCACCAAACTCGCAGTTCAACGCGGCGCTGTCCAACGACAACCCCGAGCTGATCAACTGGATGTTCCCGGTCCTCACGACCGAGCAGCAGACCACGATCATGGTGGTCGATGCGGTGCTGACCGGTAATACCGGCATCGACCTGCCGGGCGGTGCGCTGGCTTGGGCCGTCGGTGCGCAGTACCGCGAAGACACGTTCGAGGCGGCGTACAGCGATCTCAACAACTTCGCGGTCACGCCGTGCGTCAATTCAGTCTCGACTGGCATCGTCGGACCGTCGGCCTGCACGCCCGCGCAGCTCGCCGCGCCCACCGGCGCGCTGCTGTTCCTGGGCGGCGCGGCGGACCGCGACCTGGATCGCGACGTCAGTGCGGTGTTCGCCGAGCTGAGCCTGCCGATCACCGACAGCTTCCAGGCACAGCTGGCAGCTCGCTACGAAGACTACGGCGGCGGCATCGGCTCGACCTTCGATCCGAAGCTGTCGCTGCGTTGGCAGCTGGTCGACTCGTTCGCGCTGCGCGGCTCGGTAGGAACTACATTCCGCGGCCCGGCGCTCCAGCAGACCGATCCGAACAGTGTGACGAGCCTGCAAAACGTGGCCGGCACGTTCCGCGCGATCCGCACGTTCGGCGATCCGAACCTGAAGCCCGAGAGCGCGCTGACCTTCAACGTCGGCATGCTCTTCAAGGCGGGCGGCTTCAACGCCTCGGTCGACTACTGGTCGTTCGACTTCGAGGATCAGCTCGTCAACGAGCCGGTCGCGGGCATCACCAACTTCGTGTTCGGCACCGGCGCCACGTGCATCGGTGGCCTGGCGAACCCGCTGGCGGGCCGGTTCGCGTTCCGGGACGGCGGTGCTAACGGCGCTACTCCCGATGGTGTCATCAACGACGCGGACTGCAACACGACCAACATCGCGCGCCTCGACATCAACGTCTTCAACGGCCCGAACGTGAAGACCGACGGTATCGACGTGAGCACGCAGTTCGACTGGGACTTGGCGGGCGGCACGGCGACGATCGGCCTCAACGCCACGTACGTCTTGAAGTACGACATCGAGTCCACGATCGTCTCCGGCAACCAGGTGGCGGCGGCATTCGACGCCGCAGGCCAGCTCAACTACCAGACCACGGCATTCCCGCTGCCGCAGCTGAAGGGCAACGTGTTCGTCGAGTACTCGCACGGCGCGCACAACATCCGCTACACCATGAACTACATCGACGACTACGTCGGATCAGCGCGTCACCGAGTTCCTGCCGTCGCTGGCCACCAATGGCATCGCGATCTCAGCCGGCAAGACCATCGACAGCACGATGTTCCACGACCTGAGCTACCTGGTGCAGCTGCCGTGGGAGACGGCGCTGAGCTTGACGGTGGAGAACTTGACCGACGAAGACCCGTCGTTTGCGCGCCTGGACCTGTCCTACGACCCGTTCACCTCGAGCGCCCTGGGTCGCACCTACAAGGTGGGATTGCGTAAGCGGTTCGGTGCGGAGTAAAAGGTAAGCAGTCAGGGGGATGTTGACCGTTCAGGGGCGGCTCGCGAGAGCCGCCCTTTCTTTTTGGCTCTGCAGAGTTTGCTCACTCCGGCAGCGTCCAGCCCTGTTCCCACGGCGGCTCCGGCCCGAACGTCGCCGCCAGGAAGTCCACGAACGCCCGCACCTTCGGCATCAGGTTGCGCCGCTCGGGATAGACGGCATAAACGGCCAGCTCCTGCGGCTTGAACTTGCACAGCACCGGCTTCAGCGCGCCGCTGCGCAGCTGTTCGCCGAGATAGAAAGTCGGCAGCAGCACGATGCCGCCGCCGGCCAGGGCGGCCGCGCGATTCACCAGGCCGTTGTTCGACTGGATGGAGCCGTTGATCGGCACGGTGTGCAGCTCGCCGTCCGGGCCGACCAGCCGCCACTCGCGCGGCGCGCTCAGCAGCGAATACAAAATGCAGCTGTGCTCGAGCAGATCCTCGGGCCGCTCCGGCTCGCCGCGCTGCGCGAGATAGGCAGGCGAAGCGCACAGCACCTGACGACACGGCGCGATCTTGCGCGCGATCAGGTTCGAGTCCTGCAACCGCCCGATGCGCACGGCGACATCGAAGCCTTCTTCCACCAGGTCGACCTGGCGGTCGTCGAGGCTCAGCTCGAGCGTGACGCCGGGGAAGCGCGTCAGGAAGCTTTGCATCGCCGGGCCCAGGTGCAGGATGCTGAAGCTCATCGGCGCGGACACGCGCAGCAGCCCGCGCGGCTCGGTCTGAAACCGCGCGACTTCCAACTCTGCGTTCTCGATCTCCGCGAGCGCGCGCACGCTGCGGCTGTACAGCTCCGAGCCGGCCTCGGTCAGGCTGAGCCGGCGCGTCGTGCGGTTGAGCAGCCGCGCGCCGAGCTTTTCCTCGAGGCGGGTGACCGCCTTGCTCACGACCGGCTGCGACATGCCGAGGGCCTCGGCAGCCGCGGTGAAGCTCGCCAGCTCCACGACTTTGACGAAGATCGCGATGTCGGTGAGGTTCTGCATCGGAATAAATCTCATGCCGCGCGCCCCGATGATCCGCGGAGCTTCGGTCCCTAACGTAGCGCCCACGGCTTCAGCCTGACTCATCATCCCCATCGAGGTGCTCATCATGCAAACCCAGGATACCCGCCAGGCGCGCGACTACTTCGCGCAGAAACTGGCTTTCGTCACCGGGCCGTTCGAGCTGGACGGCCAGATCAAGCGCAAGGAGGCGATCACGGTCGTCGACGTGCGGCTGCCGAGCGACTACCGCGCCGGCCACATTCCCGGCGCGATCAACCTGCCGCAGGGCAAGTGGCACACGCTGGCCGGGCTGTCGAAGGATCGCACCGCGGTCATCTACTGCTACAGCCAGACCTGCAAGCTCGCCGCTGCAGCGGCCGTCGAATTCGCCTCGGCCGGCATCGCGGTCGTGGAGATGGAAGGCGGCTTCGAGGCCTGGCAGAAGAACGACCTGCCGGTCGAGCAGTGAGGAGCGCCGCCATGAAAGCTGCCTTGCAATCAAAGGCTCCTGCAATCGTCGGCGACACGCTGCTGCGCGTCGCCCTCGGCATCATGTTCATCGCGCACAGCGTCGTGCTGAAGTACTTCACGTTCACGCTCGCCGGCACTGCGCAGTACTTCGCGTCGATCGGACTGCCGGCGTTCCTCGCCTATGTCGTCTTCGCGCTCGAAGCCGTTGGCGGCGTCCTGCTGGTGCTCGGCATCGGCACGCGTTGGGTCGCGCTCGGCCTCGTGCCGGTGCTGATCGGTGCGGCCTGGGTGCACCTCGGCAACGGCTGGGTGTTCAGCGCACCGAACGGCGGCTGGGAATATCCGCTGTTTCTGATCGTGATCAGCCTGGTGGTCGCGCTGCAGGCCTACGGTTCCAGCCGCTCGCCCTCGGGCGGCGGGAACTGACTGCACACTTCGCGCAGCCAGTCGCGGAAACGGATGACCTTCGGCAGCTCGAAGTGGTGGGGCGGCGCCACGAAGTAGATACGAGTTGCGCTGGCGCACGCTCTGGCCCGAGGGCCGCACCAGGCGGCCCGAGGCCAGGTCGCCCGGCGACGAGCGACCAGCGCGCGAGCGCGAGTCCATGGCCTTGCTCGGCGGCGGCCAGCACGGAAGCGGAATCGTCCAGCACCGGTCCGCGCTCGGCGCGCATCGTGTCGCCGCCGACGCGCCGCAGCCAGTCGACCCACGGCTCGCTGGCACTGTGCAGCAGCGGATACTTGTTGAGATCGACGAGCGTCTCGATCGCGCCCGAGCTTCGCGAGCAGCGCCGGGCTCGTGACCGGGAACACCCAGTCGTCGAGCATCTTCTCCGCGTGCAGCTGCGGCCAGTCGCCGGCGCCGTAGCGGACGGCTGCGTGGAAGTCGGTCTGCATGAAGTCGACGAGCTCGCGGCTCGCGTTGAAGCGCAGGTCGACTTCCGGATGCTTCTGGTAGAAGTCGCCGAGCCGCGGCAGCAGCCACTTCTGCAGGAACGAGCCGAGCAGGCTGATGTTGAGCAGCCCGCTGCTGCGATCCTGCCGCAGTTGTTCGACCGCGCGCGTGAGCTCGCCCATGCCGCGCTGGATGCCGGGCAGCAGCCGCGCACCTTGCGGCGTCAGGCGTACCGAGCGGCTGTGCCGCACGAACAGCGGCGTCTCCAGGAACTCTTCGAGCGATTTGATGTGCGAGCTGACCGCCGCGGTCGTGACGTTGAGCGAATGCGCGGCGCCGGTGAAACTGAGATGGGCGGCCACTGCTTCAAACGCGCGCAGCGCGTTCAACGGCAGTTTCGTGGCCTCGGTCATCGTTGCGTATTGTTCAGTATTTTTTGAGCCGCAGGACATCAAGGTCCTGCACCGGCGCCAAAAGTATATCGATTGATTTAACGATGCAAGCTATGATCCGTCGTTGAGCGGTCGGGGAGCCTCATGACGATCCGCATCAAGCCGGCGACGCCGGCGGACGCGCCCATCATCCTGCAACTGATCCGCGAGCTGGCCGAGTTCGAGCGCCTGCTCCACGAAGTGCAGGCCACCGAGGAGCAGCTGCGCGAGCAGCTGTTCGGCGCGCGCCCGGGCGCCGAGGTCGTGATCGCGCGGATCGGCGACGAGGTCGCCGGCTTCGCGCTGTTCTTCCACAACTTCTCGACCTTCCTCGCGAAGCCCGGCATCTACCTCGAAGATCTGTACGTGCGGCAGAAATTTCGCGGCCAGGGCTGCGGCGAAGCGCTGCTGCGGCACCTGGCGCGCACGGCGCTGGAGCGCGGCTGCGGTCGGCTCGAATGGTCGGTGCTCGACTGGAACGTCCGCGCGATCGACTTCTACAAGAGTCTCGGCGCCGTGCAGATGGACCAGTGGACCGTGCATCGCGTAACCGGCGACGCGCTCGTGAAGCTCGGCAGCGGCGGTCATGATTGATCTCGCGTCGCTGGCGCTGTTCATGACTGCGACGCTGGCGCTGAACCTCGCGCCCGGTCCCGACATGCTCTACGTCTCGACGCGCAGCCTCACGCAAGGCCGCCGCGCCGGCGTGATATCGGCGCTCGGCATCGCGGCCGGCTCCGTCGTGCACACGGTCGCGATCGCATCGGGACTCGCGGCGTTGTTGCACGCAGTGCCGCTCGCATACGAAATCGTGAGGTTCGCGGGCGCGGCGTATCTCATCTGGCTCGGCGTGCAGGCGTTGCGCGGCAAGGCAGGTCCCGTGTCCGGCAAGCCGCTCGATCGCACGAGCGAGTGGGCGATCTTCCGCCAGGGCGCCGTCACGAACATCCTGAACCCGAAAGTGGCGCTGTTCTTCCTGGCGTTCCTGCCGCAGTTCGTCGACCCGGAGCGCGGCTCCGTCGCGCTGCAGATCGTGGTGCTCGGCTGCCTGTTCAATTGCTCGGGCACGCTCGTGAACATCGCGGTCGCGTACCTGGCTGCATCCGCCGGGCGGTGGCTCGGCACGCACGGGCCGTTCGAGCGGATTTTCCGCTGGCTCACCGCGAGCGTGTTCATCGGGCTCGGCTTGCGGCTGGCGATGGGGGACAGAAAGCTGTAGGTCGGGCTTTAGCCCGACAATGCCTCCTCCAAATCCGCGATCAAATCCTCGACGTTCTCCAATCCCACCGACACGCGCAGCAGATTCTCCGGCGTCACCGTGTGCGGCCCTTCGATCGACGCACGATGCTCGATCAGCGACTCCACGCCGCCGAGGCTCGTCGCACGCGTGAACAACTTCGTGCGTGCAGCGACCGCGAACGCTTCATCGCGCCCGCCGCGCACGCAGAACGACAGCATCGCGCCGAAGCCGCTCATCTGCTTGCGTGCGATCTCGTGCCCGGGATGCGATTCGAGACCTGGATAGAACACGCGCTCGACGCCGCGGTGCCGTTGCAAGAAATGCGCGAGCCGCTCGGCGGTGTGCGTCTGCGCGCGCACGCGACACGCTAGCGTCGTCAGGCTGCGGCGAACGAGCCAGCAATCGAAAGGCGAGGGCACGTTGCCGGCCGTGGCCTGGTAGTCGCGCAGCTGATCGGAGAGCCCGCCGCGATCGCGCGCGACCACAGCGCCGCCCATCACGTCGCTGTGACCGCCGAAGTACTTCGTGCTCGAGTGCATCACGAGGTCGGCGCCGAGCTCGAGCGGCTTCTGCCACACGGGCGTCGCGAAAGTGTTATCGACGCAGACCGTCGCGCCGCGGCCGTGAGCGAGCTCTGCGATCGTCTCGATGTCGCTGATGTTCAGCATCGGATTCGAAGGCGTCTCGATCCACACCAGGCGCGTCTTGTCCGTCAGCGCCGCACGCAGCGCTTCGGTCTTCGTCATGTCGACGAACGTATGGCTCACGCCCATCGGCCCGATGATGTCGCGCAGCTGTTTCGCCGTGCCGTGATAGATCTCGATCGGCGCGATCACGTGGTCGCCGGGGCGCAGCAGGCTGAAGACCGCGAGCGACGCGGCCGAGCCGGACGAATACGCGGTCGCATCGCCGCCGCCTTCGAGCGCGGCGATGCATTGCTCGAGCGCGCGGCGGCCGGGATTGTCGGGACGGATGTAGGAATAGCCGCGCGAGAATTCGCCGTCGATGTCGCGCTCGTAAGTCGTGCTCAGGTGCACGGCGGGCGCGACCTCGCCGGTCGCCGTTTCGACTGCGCGGCCCACGCGCACCGATATCGTCTCGATCTTCACGGTCCTCTCCCGGCTTCGCTCGCGATCCGGGTGAGTGTACCCTGAACGGCCCATGAGCCGGCGCCACGCGCAAGACGATTTCGAATCGCAACTGGCCTTTCACCGGCACGAGTGGCGCATTCAGCGCATCGGCTGGGTGCTGGTCGCGCTGTTTCTCGCGCTCGCGCTCGGCGGCTTGTTCGGCAACGGGCCACTCAGTCGGGCGCACGCGGACGGCGCGGCGGGACGCATCGAGTACCAACGCTTCGTGCGCTACGGCTTGTCGACGGATCTCGTCGTCACGCCCGCCGGCAGTACGCACGGCGTCAATCGCGTCGAGATCAGTGCAGCGTACCTCGAAGCGTTTCGCATCGAGCGACATCACTCCCGAGCCGGCCGCAGTGCGCATGACCGGCGCGAGCCTCGTCTACGAATTCGCCAGCGCGGCGCCCGGCGCATCCATCTCGTTTCACATCCGTCCGCAGCGCTTGTGGCGCCACACCGCCGCGGTAAGGATCGACGGCGGCGCGCCGCTCGAGATGTCGCAGCTCACTTATCCCTGATCGCCACGCAGGAGTCCGTCACGATGGAATCCGTCATCCGCCCGGCGCTCGTGTACCTTTTCGTGCTGGTGCTGTTGCGTCTCACGGGCAAGCGCACGCTCGCGCAGATCACGACGTTCGACTTCGTGCTGCTGCTGATCATCAGCGAGGCCACGCAGCAGGCGCTGATCGGCGAGGACAATTCGATGATCAACGGCGCGATCGTGGTCGCGACGCTGGTCGGGCTCAACGTCCTGATGTCGCTGTTGAAGCAGCGCTCCCGGTGGTTCGACCGGCTGCTCGACGACATTCCGCTGGTCATCGTCGCCGACGGCAAGCCGCTCAAAGACCGCATGGACAAGGCGCGTGTCGACGAGGACGACGTGCTGGACGCTGCGCGCGAGATGCATGGGCTCGAGCGCATGGAGCAGATCCGTCACGCGATCCTGGAGCGCGACGGCCAGATCTCGATCATTCCGCGCCGGTAAAAAGCGCCCTCCGTCCGTTCAGGGACGGAGGGCGACGGGGGCTTGTCGAAGCTCTTCGACAGGCTCGGTGCTCTCCCGCGGCGTTTCGATCGCGGGCGGGAGGAGCTTGTAGATGGCCGGCGTGACGATGCGGGCGATGAAGGTGGAGGAGAGCAGCCCGCCGATGATCACCCACGCGAGCGGCGAGTACATCGCCGAGTTCTGCAGTGCCAGCGGCAGCAAGCCGCCGACCGCAGTCGCACTCGTCAGCAGGATCGGCAGGAAACGCACTTCACCCGCGCGCTCGATCGCTTCATCCAGCGGCACGCCTTCGGATCTCAAGCGATTCGTGAAGTCCACCAGCAGGATCGAGTTCTTCGTCTCGATGCCGATCAGCGCGATGAAGCCGATGACGGCCGTGAAGGAGATCGTGTTGCCGGTGAGCGTCAGGAGGAGGATGCCGCCGGCGATGCCGAACGGCACGACGGTGAGCACGATCAGCGTGCTCTTGAAGTTGCCGAACTCCAGCACGAGGATCGCGACGATGCCGAGCAGCGCGACGATGAGCGCGGACTGCAGGCTGCCGAAACTTTCGGTGCGGGTTTCGAGCTCGCCGCCCGGCAGGTAGGAGTAGCCGCGCGGCCACTCATCTGATCGAGTCGCTGCAGCACCGCCTGCGTCACGCGATCCGTGTTGTAGCCGCTTCTCACATCCGCATTGATCGTCACCGCCCGCTCGCGGTTGTAGCGCCGGATTTCTGTTGGCGCGGAGCTGAACTCGACGCGTGCCAGTTGCGCCAGCGGCAGCGTCTCGCCGGCGAGCGTCGCGACTCTGACCTGGTCGAGCGCACGCACGTCGGGACGCGCATCGATCGGCGTGCGCACCATGATGTCGTACTGCTCGCCGTCGCTGTCTTTGAAGCGTCCAGCAGGAATGCCGGCGACTGCCAGCCGCACCGCTCGATCGAACTCCACGGCGGGCACGCCGAGCAACGCTGCTTTCTGCGAATCGATGTCCAGGCTCAGATTCGTGCGACGCATGCGCACCGGGTTCTGCACGTCACGCGTGCCTGGCGTCGCACGCATGGCCTTCTCCACGACCGCAGCCAGCTGATGCAATTCGTCGAGATCCGGCCCGATCACGCGAATCGCGATCGGCGCGCTGATCGCCGGGCCGTTGCTGAACTCCCGCACGTAGATGCGCGCGTTCGGATATTCCTTGAACCGATCGCGCAGCCGTTCGAGCACTTGCGGCGTCGTGCCCGGGTCGTAGCGGCGCAGCTTGACGAACACGTCGCCGTAGCTGATGTCGCCGTCGTGACTCGTCACGTTGTAATAGATCTGCGGATTGCCGTGGCCGAGGTTGGTGAAGAACGACAGCACCTGCGGCGTGTGCCGCAGCTCCTCCTCGACGAACTGCAGCGCGCGATCGGTCGCGGCGAGGCTGCTGCCGTCCGGCGTTTCGACGGTGATCAGGAAGTGCGGCGTATCGGCTTTCGGGAACAGGCTGAAGCCGATCATCTTGCCGCCGCCGACGATGACGACGAGGCATGCGGCGAGCGAAGTCCAGAGCGCCGTGCGCGGATGCGCGAGTGCCTTGCGCGCGAGCGGCTGGTAGAAGCGGCGGATCATGCCGGTCAGCCATTGCAGTGCGAAGTTGCCGCGCGGGTCCTCGTGCTCGCGCAACAGGCGGCTCGCGAGGAAGGGAACGATCGTGAGCGCGATCAGGAGCGACGCCCCGACCGTCACGAACACGGCGATCGGCAGCACGCGGATGAACAGGCCCGAGTTGCCGCCGATCATCGTCAGCGGCAGGAAGGCCAGCATGATCGTGCCCGTGCAGCCGAGGATCGCCTGGAAGATCTGCCGCGTCGCGAGGATCGCGGCCTGCGTGCGCGAGTGACCGGCGCGCAGAAAGCGTGCGATGTTTTCCGCGACGACGATGGAGTCGTCGACGAGCAAGCCCAACGCCACGACGAATCCCGCGATCGAGATCTGGTTGAGCGAGTAGCCGAGGAAGTACAGCGCCGACAATCCGATCGCGAGCGACAGCGGAATCGAGATCATGACGATGCCCGCGGCGCGCAGCCCGAGCGGCAGCAGCGTGATCGCGACCAGCGCGATGGCGATCGCGAAATCGCCGCCGAGCCCGCCGAGGCGCCGCGCGACGTTTTCCGACTGGTCGAAGCCGACGTGCAGCTGGATGCGCTTCGGCAGCCGGCCTTCGAAGCGCTGCGCGGCAGCCAGGATCCGCTTGCGCACGTCGAAGATGTTGTAGCCGTCTTTCTGGTTCGCCGTCACGAACACCGCACGCTGGCCGTTGAAGCGGCCGATGTAGCGATGCTCCTGCGTGCTCCAGCTCACCTCCGCGATGTCGCGCACCCGCACAGTGCGGCCATCCGCGACTGCGACGACGGTGTCGCGCACTTCATCGAGTGTCTCGTAGCTGCCGGATGTCTTGAGGCTGAAGCTGCGGCTCTCGACGTCGATCGACCCGCCCGGAATGCTCGCGTTCTCGCTCTGTAGCGCCTGCATCACGCGACCTGGAGCCAGCTTCAGCTCCGCCATGCGCGGCAGGTCGAGCGCGACGCGCAGCTCGCGTGCCGGATACGCCCAGGTCTGCGCGTTGCGGACGCCGTCGACCGTCTTGAGCGTGTCCTTCAGGTCGCGCGCGTATTCCTCCAGCTCGCGATACGGCGCGTCCGGCGCGACCAGCGCGAACTGCACGATGTTGACCAGCCCGGGGTTGATCTTCTGAACCACGATGTCGCTGATCTCCGGCGGCAGCGTCGGGCGCAGCGCGCTCACTTCGCGCACGACCTCCTCGTATTTCTTGTCCGCATCCACGAAGGAGTAGAACTCCTGCACCATCACGCCGCCGCCGTCGTTGCTGCGCGATTCGATGCGCTTCACGTCGTCCAGCTCGCTCAGCCGGTCCTCGAGCGGCTTGATGACCAGGCGCTCGACTTCCTGCGGCTCGGCGCCCGGATAGAGCACGGTGACCCGCACGCGGGCGACGGGGAAGTGGGGATCCTCTTGCCGCGGGATGTTGAGGAACGAAGTGATGCCGAGCGCGACCAGCATCGCGAACGCGACGAGCGTGAACTGATAGCGCCGGATCGGAAACTCCAGGAAGCTCACGGCCGCGCGCCGATGACGGACTTCGAGCGTCGCGACCAGCTCGCCGTCTTCCAGATACTGAGCGCCATCGGTGATGACCTGCTCGCCGACATCGACGCCGCCCGCCAGCGCCACGATCGCGCCCTCGATGAACGCGACTTCGATGTCGCGCCGGCGCGCGCGATCCTTGTCGAGCACGAACAGTCGCGCGTTGCGGCCATCGCCTTCGACGATTGCGCCGATGGGCACGTACACCCGCGAGCCGCTCACGGCCGAGGCGGGCACGATCGTGAGCTTCGCGACCAGGCCGCTCTTCAGCGGCAGCGCCTTGCCGCCGTCGATCGCGACTTCGATGCCGAACATGCCGTTGGGCCCGGCCGCGCTGGCGATTTCCGTCACTTTGCCGTCGAGCGTCGTGTCGGGCAGCGCATCGAGCCTGACGTTCACGGCATCGCCGATACGCACCTGCACGATCTCGCGATCGGCGAGTCCGGTGCGCACGACGAAGCCGCGGTCCTGAGCGCCGAATACCAGCACCGGCGCACCCGCCGCCACCAGCTCGCGCTCTTCGGCGAGTCGCCGCAGCACCGTGCCGTCGCGCGGCGCGACGATCACGGCGTAGTTCCAGTTGAACTGCGCGGAATTCAACGCCGCCTCGGCCATCGCGGCCTGAGTGCGCAGGTCCTGCAGCTGTTCGAGGCTGATGACCTTGTCCGCGTAGAGCCGCTCGCCGCGCGCCACGTCGCGCTTGGCTTTTTCGCAAGCCTGCCGTGCCTGCTCGACCTGCGCGTTGACTTCGGTCTGCTCGATCTCGGCGAGCTTCTGGCCCTGGCGGACCGGCTCGCCTTCGGCGGCTGCGAGACGCTTGATGACGCCGCCGACCTTGAACGCGAGGCGCATCTCGTCCTTGTTTGCGAGCAGGCCGTTGGTGCGGATCGAAGGTGCCGCAGGCCCGGCTGTCGCGGCCGCCACGCGAACCGGTGTCGGCGCCAGCGGCGCATCCTTCGCGGCACTGTTGCAGCCCGCAGCGATCGTCGCGCAGGCAGTCATGAGAGACAACTGAACGATGCGCATGGTCAAGCCCCTGGATCGAGCGGCAGGTCGCCCGCCGACGTTGCGTATTCCAGCTCCGCGCGCCGCGCGAGGACGTTGAAGCGAGTGAGGTTGTGATTCAGCTCGGCGCTGGTGAGCGCACTGCGCGCGTCGATGAATTCGACCTGGCTGATGACGCCCTCGTCGCGCTTGCGGCTCGCGATACGAAATGCCGCGCGTGCTGCATCGGCTCGCGCAGCTGCGGTCGTCAACGAGTCGCGCGCGGTGGTGAGACGGTCGAGCGCCTGTTGAACTTCGAGCCGGATCTGCTGCGCGATCTCTTCCTTGCGCAGAACCAGCTGACGCTCGGTCGCGCGCGCCTGGCGAGCTCGCGCTGCGTCGCCGCCGCCATCGAACAGGCGCCAGGTGAAGATCAGTGACGCCGTGCCAAAGTTGTAGCCTTCGCCGGCGCGGTAGTCGACGCCCTGCGTGCCGCCGTCCAAGGCCAGCATCAGCACGGGCCACTTCTGCTTACGCGCAACATTGGCCTGTTCCGCCGCCGCTCGTCGCTGCTGTTCCGCGCGACCGATCTCCGGCCGTCGATCCAGTGCGTCCGTCCACAATTGCGGCAGCGGATTCGACGATCGCGACGTTTCCACAGGCGGCGCAGCAGGTTCGATCCCTGCGAGCAGGTCGCGGTTGAGCAAGAAGTTGAAGAAGCTCTGCGCCTGAGTCGCGAGGTTTTCGGTTTCGCGCTGCTGCTGGTCGACGGCCAGCAGCTCCGCCTTCGCGCGCAGCACCTGGTCTTCCGTGACTTTGCCGTTGTCGAACAGCGATTCGTTGACGCGCAGGTTCTCGCGCAGCAAGACCTGGCTCGCCGACACGATGTCGACGGCGCTGCGCGCCTTCAGCCAGTCCAGATAGCCGATCGTGATGTCGCGCCGCAGGGCGCGAGCGACTGCCATGCGATTGAAGCTGCTCGCATCGAGCAGGGCACGCTGCGCTCGGACCGCAGCGGGAATCGCGGGCGCATACAGCGGCTGGCGCACGAGCACGCGCGTGTCCTGCTCTTCCCGGCGCAAGAACGGCACCGCGATGTCGTCAGTCGCAGCGAAACGCGGCGCCTGCCCTTGCGCGATCAACAGCTCGTTGAGCGTTGCGTGGACCGGATTGAGTGCCGTGCCGACCGGGATCGTGAACTCGCGTCCGCCGTCCGACCGCAAGTAACGAGCTTGCAGCGAAACCTCGGGAAAGAAGCGGGCGCGCGCGGCTGCCAGTGCCTGGGTTGCCTTGTCCACTTCCAGAGTCTCGCCCTGCAGCGCGAGATTGCTGCGCAGACCTTCGGCGACATAACGCTCGACGACGACGTCGAACTCCTGCGACGGTTCGGCAGCGTGCGCGACCAGCGTTGCGAGGCTCATGCTGCCGATAGCCATCACACGCCCGATCACGATCACGCCCCGGAACGACCCCTTAGTGAACGTTAGATCGTATTGCGCGGGCAAAAAACGACCGCGCGTTACAGCGCCGGGCGAAAAAAAAGCCCTCCGCTCCTAGTTTTCAGATCAGGGACGGAGGGCGAGTGGGGGTTCGAGGAATCAGCCGTGAGCCGGTGCGGCGTGGGCCGGAGCCCTGCTGGGTTGCGCCGTGTCCACCTCAATTGCCGGCGGGATGAGCTTGTAGATCACCGGCGTGACGATGCGGGCGATGAAGGTGGAGGAGAGCAGCCCGCCGATGATCACCCACGCCAGCGGCGAGTACATGGCCGAGTTCTGCAGTGCCAGCGGCAGCAATCCACCGATCGCAGTCGCACTCGTCAGCAGGATCGGCAGGAAGCGCACCTCGCCCGCGCGCTCGATCGCTTCATCCAGCGGCACGCCTTCGGCGCGCAATCGATTCGTGAAGTCCACCAGCAGGATCGAGTTCTTCGTCTCGATGCCGATGAGCGCGATGAAGCCGATCGTGGCGGTGAAGGAGATCGTATTGCCGGTGAGCGCGAGCAACACGATGCCGCCTGCGATGCCGAACGGCACGACGGTGAGCACGATCAGCGTGCTCTTGAAGTTGCCGAACTCGAGCACGAGGATCGCGACGATGCCGAGCAGCGCGATGATGAGCGCGGACTGCAGGCCGCCGAAGCTTTCGGTGCGAGTTTCGAGCTCGCCGCCCGGCACGTACGAGTAGCCGCGCGGCCATTCCATCTGGTCGAGCCGCTCCAGCACAGCCTGCGTCACGCGATCGGTGTTGTAGCCGCTCTTGACGTCGGCATCGATGGTGACGGCGCGCTCGCGGTTGTAGCGATGAATCTCGGTGGGCGCAGAGCTGAATTCCACGCGTGCCAGTTGGGCGAGCGGCAGCGTTGCGCCGCTCAGCGTCGCGACGCGCACCTGATCGAGTGCACGCACGTCGGGACGTGCATCGATGGGCGTGCGCACCATGATGTCGTACTGCTCGCCGTCCGTATCCTTGAACTGCCCGGCCGGAATGCCGGCGACGGCTAGCCGGACCGCACGATCGAATTCCACGGCCGGCACGCCGAGCAACGCCGCCTTCTGCGAATCGATGTCCAGGCTCAGGTTCGTGCGGCGCATGCGCACCGGGTTTTCGACGTCGCGCGTGCCGGGCGTCTCCTCGATGACCTTCTCGACTTTGCGCGCCACCTCGTGCAGCTGGTCCAGGTCCGGACCGATGACGCGCACCGCGATCGGCGCCGTGATCGGCGGACCGTTGCGGAACTCACGCACGTGGATGCGTGCGTTCGGATACTTCTCCAGCTCGCGGCGCAACTGATCGAGCGCGCGCGGCGTATCGGTCGGATCGTACTTCGACAGCTTCACGAACACGTCCGCGTAGCTGCTGTCGCCCTCGTTGCCTTGCTCGTTGTAGTAGATCCTGGGATTGCCGTGACCGAGATTGGAGAAATACGACTCGAGCTCCGGCAGCTTGCGCAGCTTGGTCTCGACGAAGCGCAGCGCGCGATCGGTCTCGGCGAGGCTGCTGCCGTCCGGCGTCTCGACCGTGACCAGGAAGTGCGGCGTATCCGCCTTCGGGAACAGGCTGAAGCCGATGATGCCGCCGACGCCGAGCATCACGACGACGCAGGCGGCGAGCGAAGCCCACACCGTCAGCTTCGGGCGCGCCAGCGCCCGATGCAGCAGCGGCTGATAGAAGCGATGGATCGCGCCGGTGATCCATTGCAGCAGCCGGTTGCCGTGCGGATCCTCGTGCTCCTTGAGGAAGCGGCTCGCCAGGAACGGGATGATCGTGAGCGCGACCAGCAGCGACGCGCCGACCGTCACGAGCACGGCGGTCGGCAGCACGCGGATGAACTGCCCCGACGTGCCGCCGATCATCATCAGCGGCAGGAACGCGAACATGATCGTCGCGGTGCAGCCGACGATCGCTTCGAAGATCTGCCGCGTGGCGAGGATCGCAGCCTCCATGCGCGAATGGCCTTCGCGCAGGAAGCGCGCGATGTTCTCGACCACGACGATGGAGTCGTCGACCAGCAGGCCGAGCGCCACGACGAAGCCGGCGATCGAGATCTGGTTGAGCGAGAAGCCGAAGAAGTACAGCGCCGACAGGCCGATCGCGAGCGACAGCGGAATCGAGATCATGACGACGCTCGCGGCGCGCAGCCCGAGCGGCAGCAGCGTGATCGCGACCAGCGCGATGGCGATCCCGAAGTCCGTCGTCAGGCGGTCGAGGCGGTGCTCGACGTTCTGCGACTGGTCGAAGCCCAGCTCCAGGTGGATGCGCTTCGGCAGCTGCGTCTGGAAGCGCTCGGCCGCGGCAAGAATGCGCTCCCTGACTTCGAAGATGTTGTAGCCGTCCTTCTGGTTCGCGGTTACGAACACCGCGCGCTTGCCCGTTGTAACGCCCGATGTAGGTGTGCTCCTGCGTATCCCAGCTCACCTCGGCGATGTCGCGGACGCGCACGCTGCGGCCGTCGGCGACCGCGACGACGGTGTCGCGCACTTCATCGAGCGTCTCGTAGCTGCCGGAAGTCTTGAGGCTGAACGTGCGGCTGCCGACGTCGATCGAGCCGCCGGGGATGTTGGCGTTCTCGCTCTGCAGCGCCTGCATCACGCGGCCCGGCGCCAGCTTCAGCTCCGCCATGCGCGGCAGGTCGAGCGCGACGCGCAGCTCGCGCGCCGGATACGCCCAGGTCTCGGAGGTACGCACGCCGTCGAGCGTCTTGAGCGTGTCCTTCAAGTCGCGCGCGTAGTCTTCGAGCTCGCGATACGGCGCGTCCGGCGACACCAGCGCGAACTGCACGATGTTGACGAGACCCGGGTTGATCTTCTTGATCTCGACCTTCGCCAGCTCGGGCGGCAGCGTCGGGCGCAGCGCGTTGATCTCGCGCACGACCTCGTCGTACTTCTTCTCGGTGTCCACCGAGGAGTCGAACTCCGGCACGATCACCGCGACGCCGTCGTTGCTGTGCGACTCGATCTTCTTGATGTCGTCCAGCTCGCTCAGCCGGTCCTCGATCGGCTTCACCACCAGGCGCTCGACGTCCTGCGGCTCGGCGCCGGGATAGGCGATCACGATCTGGAACGTCGCGATCGGGAAGTACGGGTCTTCCTGGCGCGGAATGCTGCGGAACGCGGTGATGCCGAGCGCAACCAGCATCGCAAACGCGATGAGCGTGAACTGGTAGCGGCGGATCGGGAATTCGAGGAGGCTCATTGCAGTCCCCTCACCGCAGGTGGACTGCTGCCGCGAACCTCGGCGAGCGGCTCGGCGATCGCAACCTGCTCGCCGTCTTCCAGGTACTGCGCACCGTCGGTGATGACCTGCTCGCCCGCTTCGACGCCGCCGACGAGCGCGACGTTATCGCCTTCGATGAATGCCACTTCGACGTCGCGCCGACGGGCGCGGTCCTTGTCGAGCACGAACAGCCGCGCCGTGCGGCCGTCGCCTTCGACGATCGCACCGATCGGCACATAGACGCGCGAGCCTGCGCTGGCCGACGACGGCACGACGGTCAGCTTCGCGACCAGGCCGCTCTTCAGCGGCAGATCGGTCGGATCGAGCGTCACTTCGATACGGAACATGCCGCTCGCGGGATCCGCAGCGCTGGCGACTTCACGTCACTTTGCCGTCGAGCGTCGCGCCGGGCAGCGCGTCGAGACGCACTTGCGCCAGATCGCCGATGCGCACCTGCACGATCTCGCGGTCCGCGAGGCCGGTGCGGACGATGAATCCCTGGTCTTGCGCGCCCACCACGAGCACCGGCGTACCGGCGGCGACCAGCTCGCGTTCTTCCGCGAGCTTGCGCAGCACTGTGCCGTCGCGCGGCGCGACGATTGCGGCGTAGTTCGAGTTGAATTCAGCGGAGTTCAGCGCTGCTTCGGCCATCGCAGCCTGCGTGCGCAGATCCTGCAGCTGTTCGAGGCTGATGACTTTGTCTTCGTACAAGCCGCTCGCCGCGCGCCACGTCGCGTTTCGCTTTCTCTTGCCCCTGTCGCGCCTGCTCGACCTGCGCGTTGACTTCGGTCTGCTCGATCTCGGCGAGGCGTTGACCTTTGCGCACGCGCTCGCCTTCGGACACGGCGAGCTTGCGGATGACGCCGCCGACCTTGAACGCGAGGCGGATCTCGTCCTTGTTCGCGAGCAGCCCGTTCGTGCGGATCGACGGTGCGGCCGGTCCGGTCGTCGCAGTGGCGACGCGCACTGGCGTCGCGGCAGGCGTTTCATTCGGTCGCCTTGGTATTGCAGCCGGCGACGACGACGGCGAACGCGACGGTCACGAACAATTGAGCGATACGCATGATCAGACTCCCGGATCGAGCGGGATCTCTCCCGTCGAAGTCGCGTATTCGAGCTCGGCGCGTCGCGCGAGAACGTCGAAGCGAGTGAGGATGTGATTCAGCTCGGCGCCGGTGAGCGCGCTGCGCGCGTCGATGAATTCGACCTGGCTGATGACGCCCTCGTCGCGCTTGCGGCTGGCGATACGAAATGCAGCGCGGGCGGCGTCGGCGCGCGCAGCCGCAGTCGCGAGCGAATCGCGCGAGGTCGTCAGGCGATCGAACGCCTGCTGGACTTCCAGACGGATCTGCTGCGCGATCTCTTCCTGGCGCAGCACGACCTGCCGTTCGGCAGCGCGCGCCTGGCGCACGCGCGCTTCGTCGCCGCCGCCGTCGAACAGGCGCCACGTGAATACCAGTGACGCCTGGCGGAAGTTGTAGCCGTCGCCGAAGCGGTAGTCGACACCCTGGGTGCCGGCGTCGATGCCCAACGACAGCGTCGGCCACTTCTGCTTGCGCGCGATGCGCACCTGTTCTTCCGCGGCCTTGCGCAACTCGTCGACGCGGGACACTTCCGGCCGGCGATTCAGTGCGGCCGCCCACAGTTGTTCGAGCGCGCCCTCTTGCGCGGCGGGCGCAACGGGCGGCGCGGACGCCTCGATCTCGGCGAGCAGATCGCGATTCAGCAGGAAGTTGAAGAAGCTGCGCGCCTGGGTCGTGAGGTTCTCGATCTCGCGCAGCTGCTGCTCGACGGCCAGCAGCTCGGTCTTCGCGCGCAGCACCTGGTCTTCGGTGATCTTGCCGTTGTCGAACAGCGATTCGTTGACGCGCAGGTTCTCGCGCAGCAGCGCTTGGCTCGCAGCGACGATGTCCACCGAGCTGCGGGCCTTGAGCCAATCGAGATAGGCGATCGTGATGTCACGGCGCAGTGCGCGGGCGACGGCCATGCGGTTGAAGCTGCTCGCATCGAGCAGCGCGCGCTGTGCGCGTACTGCTGCGGGAATCGCTGGCGCGTAGAGCGGTTGGCGCACGACGACGCGAGTGTCCTGCTCTTCGCTCGCGCAGGAACTCCACGTTGACGTCGGAAATCTGGGGGAACGAGGCGGGCCGGCCTTGCGCGGCGAGCAGGTCGTTCAGAGTCGAGTAGACGGGATTGAGCGTCGTGGCCAGCGGGATCGTGAATTCGCGTCCGCCTTCGGCGCGCGAGTAGCGGGCCTGCAGCGAAACTTCCGGGAGGAATCGCGCCCGGGCCGCGGCGAGCGCCTGCGCGGCACGCTCGACTTCGAGACTCTCGCCTTGCAGGGCGAGGTTGCTGCGCAGGCCCTCGACTACGTAGCGCTCGACCACCGCGTCGAATTCGCCTTCGCCCGCTTGGGCGACCGCGGCGAATGACGCGGTGAGGCCAACGCAGCCGAGGACCAGTTCGCGCAACACGCTGGCACGCTCAGGCGCCGACGTCGTTGATCGCGTGGATCTCGACCGAGCCGCGCGGCTCGTGCAGGACGGACGGGTTGCTCAGCGCGGCGGCGCCGGCGAACACCGACCAGGCCAGGATCGAAACGAGGAACAGGGATTCCACGGCATTCGAGAAACGCTCTTTGAGGGACGACATGATGATTCTCCTTACTCTTGTTTCAGACGTTGAAGCGTTAGAAGTCAATTTACAGATTAGACACGTGTCAAAAATTGCGTAAAAAAACACCCGTCAGACTTTCAAACCGCAGGTCAGCCCCTGGCGGATCATCCAGAGGGCCTGCTGACTCAACTGCTGCACGCTGATGCCTTGCTGCGCCAGCGGCTCCCCTTTCGTGATCGCGATCTGGATCAGGCCGTGCATGAAACCCCACAGCACGCGCGAGACCACCTGCAGATCGCCGATGTCCGGGCGGATCGTGCCGTCGCGCTGGCCGGTCGCGAGCGCCTCGACGACGACGTCGTGCACGCGCTTGCCGCATTCGATGCACGGCGCGGCCTGCGGGCTCGGCTCCGTGCCGCCCGGCGCCTGCGACTCGAGCCGCGCGCAGGCATCGAAGAAATGCGGGAATTCCTGCGCGTAAGCCATGTACGCGCGGCCGCAGGCTTCGACCTTGTCCATTCCGGTGCGGGCCCGTGCGGTCGCTTCCGTGAAGCGTTGCCGCAGCATCTCCAGGGCGCGCGCCGCGATCGCGAAGTGCAGGTCCTGCTTGTCCTTGAAGTACACGTAGACCAGCGCCCGGCTGAGCCGCGCGCGGCGGGCGACGCTGTCCATCGTGACTGCGTCCCACCCGAGCTCGCGGTACAGGTCTTCGGCGGCCTCCACGATTTCTACGCGGCGGCGGTCCTTCTCTTCCTGGCGGCGTTCAGCGATGTACGACATGGGCCGCACCCTACGCCGCCGTTGACACAGTGTCAACAGATAAATCGCTGTCTAGATCACATTCTATTGGCGGGGGAGCAGGAAGCGCAGGCCTTGATGGTTCAGGACCGCACCTTCCGAGGTGATGCGCTCGAGCGTCGGGCCTTCCTTAAGTGCCTGACCTTCCGTGTATTTCCGCATGTTCACGAAGACGAAGCGCTCGCCTGGCTTGCCGGAGTAGACGTGGATGTCCAAGTGCAGCTCCGGCAGCGCCTTGCCGCTCGCTGCCAGGTCCATCGCTGTCGGCAGAACCTCGTCCTGCGCGGCCTGCGCTTGCGGCCTGGGGCGGGATCGTGGCGGGCGCGACCGCCGGTGCCTCGATCGGCCGCACCATCGGTGGGCCCTCCGGAACGTTGCCGGCAGCGGATAGATGAGGGTCCGCGCCGAGGGCGATGCCGGGTTCGCCGCTGTCTGCTTCGTCGGCAAGCGAGCGCACCGACGGATCTGACGGCGCATCGAGCGATGGATTGCCGCGCGGCATGCGGCTCGCACTTGCGGGCAGCGGCACCTGCGTTCCTGCGCGCGCATCGGTGGTTGCTGCCGTGCTCGCAGCTGAGTTTGCTCCGGCGCGCTCGATCGCGCATCGCCGTCGCGCATGAGCACGACGAGCAGCACGCCGAGGTTCACGCACGAGCAGTGCGGCTACTGCAACCGCCCACCATGGCTTGTTGCTGCGACGCTGGCTGACTTGAACGTCGGCGAGCGAAGGTCCGACCTGTCGCTGGCGCTCGTTCTCCGATTTCTTCAGCGCGTCGAGAATGAAGCTCATCAGGACGCTCCCGGGCTGTCGTCCTGCGCCTGCGCGACCAGGCGCGGCGAGTCGCCCGAGTTGTTGAGCGTGTCGAGCACGATCTGCGTCTGCACGCCCGCGATGCCGTCGACGTTGAGCCGATGCTGCCGCTGAAAATCCTCCACCATCCGCACGAGCTCCTCGTCGTAGTAGTCGCTGGAGTTGCCGTCCTTCGACTTGCCATGGACCGTATTGAGCGTGTCGCGCAGCCAGCGCACGCCGGCGCCCTGCATACCCGCGGACAGCGCGCGCGGCGCCGCGACCTGCGGCCGCCACAAGATCAAATAGTCGCCATACCAGAGCCGCGACAGCGATGCGATGGAGATGTCGCGCGTCGCATCGGGCAAGCGCAATTGCGCGGCTTCGGAATCGAGCCCGGCAATCACGACCTGGTGTGCGTTGCCGGCATCGTCGATCAGCGTGAGGATCGCCGGACGGTTGAGCGTGCGCAGCTGGCCCCACGAGCCCTGCTGGTACACGCATTCCAGGCCCTGCTGCTGCGCCTGGTTGCAGGGCCGGCCCTTCGCGGCGTCGAACTTCGCGCCCCACAGTGCGAACAGCTGCGTAAAGGCTGTTTCCGTAGTGGTTCGGCCCGGTTGCTCTCGCAACAGCGTGTCGATGTCCTGGGCGGTTGGCGCGGCGGCCTGCGGCGCGCTCGCCACGGGCGCGATCTCGATCGATGTCGGCAACGCTGCGGGTTGCGGCTCCAATGAGACGACCTTGTCTTCGCTCGCCGCGCTACTGGTCCCCTGTTCGGGCCACAGTAGCCAGATGCCGAGCGCGAGCCCGACGACCGCGACGGCTGCTGAAGCTCCGACGAGCAGCTTGGTCCACTGCGGGCTGAACGAGCGGCCGTAGACTTCGCCCGCCGCATCGCGCACGAGCGACGGGCCGATGCGATGCTGTTCCTGCGTGAATGCGCCGAGCAGCGCGCGATCGCAGATGACGTTGATGATGCGCGGAATGCCGTTGCTGAGCCGGTGCACCTCGCGCAGCGCGGTGGCCGAGAAGATTTCGCCGGTCGCAGAGCCTGCGACCTTCAGCCGATGGTTCACGTACGCAGCGCTCTCCGCGCGCGACAGCGGATCGAGGTGATAGCGACCGGTGATGCGCTGGGCGAGCTGGCGCAGCTCGACGCGCGCCAGCACCTCGCGCAGCTCGGGCTGACCGATCAGGATGATCTGCAGCAGCTTCTGCGAGGCAGTTTCGAGATTCGTGAGCAGGCGCACCTGCTCCAGCGTTTCGGGCGTGAGGTTCTGCGCCTCGTCGACGATCACGACGACGCGGCGGCCCTTGGCGTGCGCTTCCAGCAAGCGCTTGTTGAGGAGGTCGACGAGATCCTTGATGCTCGAGGCATCGTCGTCGCGCATGAAGATGCCGAGCTCCTCGCAGATCGTTAGCACGAACTCAACGGGCGTCAACTGCGGGTTGAGGATCACCGCGACGTCGGCGTGGCCCGGCATGCGTTCCAGCAGCGAGCGCACCACGGTGGTCTTGCCGGTGCCGACCTCGCCGGTGAGCTGGATGAAGCCGCCGGCCTCGTTGATCCCGTACAGCAGGTGCGCGAGCGCCTCCGCGTGCCGCTCGCTCATGAAGAGGTAGCGCGGGTCGGGGGTGATTGCGAAGGGCTTCTCGCCCAGCCCAAAAAAGCTCGTGTACATGCCGGCATGCAGCCAAAACGGGCAAAGATGATGCTCGCCGCGGTCAGGTCTTGCAACGCGGACGGCGGCCTTTCGGGGTCAATCGCCTGAGGATCTGTCGCGAATTCACTTCAATCGTGACCCCATCCGCCTTGCTGCCCGCACGTCAGTCCCGATACGCTTGCCGCCCGCTTTTGAACCGGATGGTGAGCGCGCATCGTGAAGGCACTTTCATTTCATCAGCTCACGAAGACTTACAAGAACGGCGTGCAGGCCTTGAAAGGCATCGACCTGACGGTCGAGGAGGGCGATTTCTTCGCGCTGCTGGGGCCGAACGGCGCCGGCAAGACCACCGCAATCGGCATCGTCACTTCGCTGGTCAACAAGACCAGCGGCAAGGTCGAGGTGTTCGGCCACGACATCGACCGGGAGCTGGCGATCGCGAAGTCCTGCATCGGGCTCGTGCCGCAGGAGATCAACTTCAATCAGTTCGAGACCGTGAGCACGATCCTGGTCAACCAGGCCGGCTTCTACGGCATCCCGCGCCGCGTCGCGCAGGACCGGCTGGAGAAATACCTCGGCGCGCTGCAGCTCTGGGAAAAACGCAACGCGGTTTCGCGCACGCTCTCCGGCGGCATGAAGCGCCGCCTCATGATCGCGCGCGCGTTGATGCACGAGCCGCGGCTGCTGATCCTCGATGAGCCGACCGCGGGCGTCGACATCGAAGTGCGCCGGACCATGTGGACGTTCATGCGCGACATCAACGCTGCCGGCACGACGATCATCCTGACGACGCACTACCTCGAAGAAGCCGAGAGCCTGTGCCGCAACGTGGCGATCATCGACAAGGGCCGCATCATCGAGAACGACCGCATGAGCCGCGTGCTGCGCAAGCTCCAGACCGAGGTGTTCGTGCTCAACCTGCGTAACCCCATTCCCGCCGCGCCGGTGCTGCCCGGCTATCGCCTGACCCTGCCGGACGATCACACGCTCGAAATCGAAGTTTCCAAGGAACAGAACCTGAACGAGATCTTCTCGCGTCTCACGGCAGCCGGGATCGAAGTGCTGTCGATGCGCACCAAGACCAATCGCCTGGAAGAGCTGTTCATGCGGCTGGTCGAGCAGCAGCCCGCCAAGCAGCCGATCCAACAGCCGACCCAGCGTCGACGCGAGCTGCGACATGACGGTGCCTCAGCAAACCCTCGAGCGGTCAGCCGAAGCTCGCGCACGCGACGACAGGGCGGCACTCACGCGCATCGCCATCGTGGGCTTCACCACGATCGTGATTCGCGAGTTCAATCGCATCATCCGCATCTGGGGCCAGACGATCGTGCCGCCCGCGATCACCGCGACGCTGTACTTCGTCATCTTCGGCAGCCTGATCGGCAGCCGCATCGGCGACATGGGCGGCTACACGTACATCCAGTACATCGCGCCGGGCCTGATCATGATGTCCGTGATCACGAACTCCTACGGCAACGTCGTGTCGTCGTTCTTCGGCGCGAAGTTCGGCAAGCACATCGAGGAGCTGCTGGTGTCGCCGTTGCCGAACTCGCTGATCGTCACCGGCTACATGGTGGGCGGCATCGTGCGCGGCCTGATCGTCGGCGGCGTCGTCACGACCATCACGCTGATCTTCACGCACCTGCAAGTGCACAGCGTGCCGATCGTGATCTCGGCAGTGCTGCTCAGCTCGATCGTGTTCGCGCTGGCCGGCATGATCAACGCGGTGTTCGCCAAGAACTTCGACCAGATCTCGTTCATCCCGACGTTCGTGCTGACGCCGCTGACGTACCTGGGCGGAGTGTTCTACACGATCAAGCTGCTGCCCGAATGGGCGCAGGGCATGTCGTACGCCAACCCGATCCTGTACATGGTGAACGCCTTCCGCTACGGATTCCTCGGCGTCTCCGACGTCGACATCCGCTTCGCGTACACGATGATGATCGGTGCAGCCGTCGCGCTGTTCACGAGCCTGCGTGTGGCTGCTGCAGCGGGGCGTCGGAACCCGGGAATGACCGGCCTTGTGGCTGGGCTGTCAGGTCGGGCCTTTAGCCCGACTCTTGTGTCGGTCAGGCTTCAGCCTGACTCTTCATCTCGCGACCGGCTCGTCGATCGCATCGAAGTCATACCCTCGCTCGAACCCCCCGTCGCCGTCGAGATCGAGCTCGGCGCGCACAGGCTGTCCGCCGCGAAACGTCACAGCCTTGATCACCCGCTGCGAAGCGCGGTCCAGGTATTCGGTCTTGAGAGGAACGCCGTGCTCATACAGGCTGCGCACGTCGGCCTGCCCGTCGCCGTCCTGGTCGGCCTGCCACTTTACGGGCTGTCCGTTGCGAAAGTGCGTGCCGCTCTCGAGGTTGCCGTCGAAATCGTCGTCGCTGCGATTCTCCGACGGGTTGCCGTGCCGGTCGTATTCGAAGATCAGGTCGACGCGCCCATCGAAGTTGCGATCCGTTTCGACGCGGCTTAGCCGGCCGCCGTCATAGACGAACTTTTCGTCGACGGTTCCGTCGCCGTTGTGATCCAGGCCTTCCGAGGTATCGGGACCGTGGTACGCCGCCCAGACGAGTCCTCCGGACAGTGCAGCGCCGACCAGGAAGGCGATGCCATGCGAGACGCCGGATGATCGCTTCGGCTCGCTGGCGGCAGGGTCGGCGGGCGCGAGGACTCGTGCTTCCCACTCGCGGATGACTTCGCGTGCTTTGCTGACGTCTTCGTCCGCAACTGCGACAGCTACCAAGTTGCCGACTGGCAGTTCACCCGCGCCACTTTGCAAGTGCTCGCCCTGCACATGCGCGCTCACGCCGGCCTCCTCCAGCATGTGAACGACCATGTGTGCTTCGACGCTGTTGGCGGCCTGGTAGATGCGCTGCATGCGCCAATGGTGTCAGGCTGAAGCCTGACCCACAATGCAGCCTGTGGGTCAGGCTTCAGCCTGACTCTTAAGGGAGCTCCGTAGTACCCATCAGGTACCGATCGCATTCGCGCGCCGCGCCGCGACCTTCGTTGATCGCCCACACCACCAGGCTCTGGCCGCGACGGCAATCGCCCGCCGCGAACACGCCGGGGATGCTGGTCACGAACTTGCCGTGGTCCGCTTTGACGTTGCTGCGCGGGTCCGTCTCGACCGCGAGATCCTTCAGCAACATCTGCTCTGGCCCGAGGAATCCCATCGCGAGCAGCACGAGTTGCGCCGGGTGCGTGCGCTCGGTGCCCGCG
>CAWHNL010000023.1:0-84522 GCA_963830745.1 uncultured Gammaproteobacteria bacterium | reverse complement strand
GCGCGCTCCGCCGGTCGCTCAACGTTGGCGGCATCCTCTTAACGGCAGCAGTCGCTTACCGTCGCACTCTGTCGCAACGGGCAGCGCACGAGACCGCGACTGCGCGAGCTCGCGTTCTCCCTCGCGCCTGCAGTTGAGTCCCTTAGCGGCTGCGACAAAACTGCGACATGCTATTTCGGGCTAACGCAAGTCATTGACCCTTCAGATCAAGCGGCGCGCGTCGGTGTAGTCCATCATGGGTGAAATGCCCTAAACGGGCTTTTGGTAGAGCGTCAGTGTAGTCGCTGACTGGAGCGACGGGCGCTAGCTGGCGAAGCGCTTGCGATTCAAATGTCGGTGCAGCGATTTGCTCGTGTAGCCAGCGGCGGGAGATGCGCCCCGCTGGGCGGAGGTCGCTGAAGAAGGACGCACCTGCTTGATCGCGAACACTCGATCGGGAATGGCCCGAGCACATCACCGTCGCTAGTATTCCGAAATGGGTCATCGCGGGGTTCGGCGCTCCGCGGTAGTTCATGGAGAGCAAATCCGATGTTAAGTTCAATCGCCCCACCGACGCTTACTCTCGAGGAAGGGACACAACGCGCACACATCTTCCATCGTGCGGTTTGGGCAATCGTGCCCATCGCCGTCGCCTTCCTGACGTTGGTCGCGATCAATCAGCCGGAGACGCTCTCACGAGCAGCACCGGCCGGGGTTTTCGTCATTTTCCTGGGCGTTGTCGTACTGCGACTCAATCGACGGCGAACGCGCCTGGCGGCCATTTTGTTCGCTACCGGCCTGATCTCGTTGATGACGGCGCTGGCGATCACCTCCGGCGGAGGCATGCGCTCGCCGGGCGCAACGATGTATTTCGTCATCGTGTTAATGACTGGCTTGGTGCTCGGACAACGAGCAGCAGCGCTAACCGCCGTGGTGTGCGGCATTTTGTCTTTTGGCTTAGTTCTGGCGGAGAGGTTTGGCCTCCTGCTCCCGGCCATACCGTACAACTCGACGACCCTCTGGTGGTTGAGCTGTCTCTACATGAGCATCGTCGTTGTGTTGATGCGTTTGCCCAGACCGGTGGTACGCAACGCGATCCAGTACGCCCGGTCCGAGTTGCTCGAGCGCAAGCGAACCGAACAGGAACTGCTGGAAAAGCAGAAGCTATTACAGACCATGATCGAAGAGACGCCGGCCGCCGTCGCGATGTTCGACACTCACATGCGCTACGTCGCCTACAGCGCACGTTGGCTGACCGACTATCGACTCGGCAACAGAGACCTCAAGGGGTTGAGCCATTACGAGGTCTTTCCCGAGATCGGCGAAGAGTGGCAATCAATACACAAGAGGTGCATGGCAGGCGCCACGGAATCCCGAGAGGAGGATCCATTCCCCCGCAGCGATGGCACGGTGGATATTCTTCGCTACGTTGTGCGGCCCTGGCAAAAAGGGAAGCGGTGAAATCGGCGGCATTCTAATGCTGACCGAAGTCATTACCGATCGAATACGCGCTCAAGAGGAGCAGAGGTCATTGAGGGATCAATTGCAGCAAGCTCAGAAGATGGATGCGTTGGGGACGCTGGCGAGCGGGATTGCGCATGACTTCAATAATCTGCTCGCGATCATCGTAACTAACGCCGAATCCGGCTGTATAGAGACGTCGAACGGCAGATTGGCGCGCAATTACTTCGAAGAAATCAAGAACGCCAGTTCGCGCGCAAACGATCTGGTCAGACAGATTCTTTTGTTCAGCCGCAAGCAGGACTCTGAGCGCAAGACAATCTTGTTGTTGCCGATCGTCACGGATGCCTTGGCGCTCTTGCGAGCCACGTTGCCTACGAATGTGGAATTCCGAACGGCACTTGGCTCAGCGGTTCCCGCCGTCGCGGCAAATGCGACACAGGTTTATCAGATTCTGGTCAATCTCGGCACGAATGCCGGGCAGGCGATGCCTGATGGTGGTGTCCTGAGTGTGAGCTTGGATCACATTCGTACCGGTAAAGGCGAAGCCGCTACGTGCGGTGAACTGCATGAGGGCGAATATGTCCGTATCTCAATACAGGACACCGGCATCGGCATGACACGGGCGACGATCGATCGAGTCTTCGAGCCGTTCTTCACCACCCGAGGAATCGAAGGAATCGGACTTGGATTGTCCATCGTCCATCGACTCGTAAGGGACCACGATGGCGCCATCACGATAGAAAGCGAAGTCGGCAAGGGATCGACATTCCGCGTGTATTTCCCTGTGGTCCGCGCCGACGCGATTGATCCATCCCGACCGCTCCCCGACGGCGCTGCTCGCGTGAACGGCGAGCACATCTTGTACATCGATGACGAGGAACGGTTGGCGGATGCCCTGAAACGCCTGTTGAGCATCTTGGGGTATCGCTGCACCGTCTATTCCGATCCAGAGAGTGCCGTGAACGCATTCCGGGCGAATCCCGATCAATTCGACGCCGTGATTGCGGACATCACGATGCGAGGTTTGTCCGGCATCGACGTCGCCAAACAATTGCGCGCAATTCGGCCGGCAATTCCGATCGCCCTCACCTCCGGCATGACCAGCCAGGAGACGCTCAATCTCGCCTCGTCACTGGGCTTCAACGTGTGGCTTTCAAAACCAGCTACGGTCGACAAGCTTGGTCAGACACTCGATTTGCTGTTGCGAAACGGATAGTGGATAGCGGCCAGACGGATTGAAGACCGCGCGTACCGGACCGTGCAGGCTAGATTCGTAGATCCGCACGAACTCCTCTGATCGGCTGTCCGCCTGTTTTACAAGCGAAGGCTGAACGAAACGGTCGAAGGTCTCGCACCCGAGCTCGAAATTCTCACGTAGCCGACGGGATTGCCTCCAAGGTCACGAAAGCAATGGATCTGGTCGAGCAGAGTCGCAGGTTCGATCCATAGAGTCAGACAAGCGATGGGGTAGCGAGTCGGCAGCGTCACGAGCGATCGCAGATGGTTGGCAGCCACGTTATCCGGGAACGCCCGAATAGTAGGTGTTGTAGGTTTCTTGCGCCCAGGCATCGCCCTCCTTATTACCTTCGGGGGCAGCGCCGCTTCTGGCTTGAGATCGGGATGCGCCAGAGAGTTGAGCTCGTAGTCCAGACACTTTGCGAAGTCGCCGCTGGCACCGTGCCTCAGTAACCTGGTCATCCGGTAAACGATTTCGGGCCGACCTCCCTGATTGAGCCGCGTGACCGGGCCGCTACGTTGCGTCAGCAGGTACGCGATTCGCCAGTCTCCCCGTTTGATGGCGGCACCGACGTACGTCGGAGAAACCTCCGTGTACTCTGCAAGCTCAGCCCCCGCAATGGGTGTAAGGTGACCTTGGAAACTGAAGTCGAACGCCAGATAGCAAAGTTGAGCATCAGGATCACCCGCCCTCGCCGCAGCCCGGGTGGCTTCATAGTATTGTTTCTCGATGTCACTGACATCACCGCATCCGGACAAGGTCTTTTCGGCAACGGCCGCGCGGTTCCTCCAATCCTTCCAGCCGTTCAAGCATTCTGCATAAGCCTGCTCGAACTCCTGTCGTCCTTCGTACACTTTGCAGTCACCCAGGCTTTTCGCGGCGGCGAGCTCATGAGAGGCTTCAAAGCACTGTCGCAGGGACCGGAAGCGCGCGGAGGCCGCGGCGGCGGCGGTAGGGTTGTTTACGGCCGCCCGCGCTGCTGTGGGCTCGGGCGGAACCTGCGCTGCGCTGACCGTCCCCGCAGAGGACTCGGCAGAGCTCTTCGGTGCAGCAGTTGCCTCACCAGGGGTAGCTTCGGGCGGGGATCTCTCGATCGGATCGTCGCGCAACCCCAGATACGCCGCGCCGAGTATCAGGGCAGCGGAAAAGCTCACCAGCACGTATGATTTCTTCATCTCGAGAGAAGACTGAACGTCGGGAGACTTGAGATCATCGGCCTCGATCCAAAGTCTCCCAGGGATGGCTCATTCCACCGCCAACCGCGCTTGCGTGCAATCGGCCCTAGCCAGCCCTGATCCTGCACCTTTGGGCAGGACTGAGTCAGGTCGCGTCATCCGAGTGCCTGCTTCACGCGCTCGGCGGTGAACGGCAGCGCACGCAGCCGCGCGCCGGTCGCATCGAAAATCGCGTTCGCGATCGCGGGTGCAATCGGTGACGTCGCCGCCTCGCCCGCGCCGAGCATCGGGCGCTCGGGGCGGTTGATGAGCATGATCGCGATTTCCTCCGGAACGTCCGTGAAGCGCAGGATCGGATAGCTGCTCCAGTCCAGGCTCGTGACGGAGCTGCGGTCGAACTGGACCTCTTCCAGGAGCGTGCGGCTCAGCGCCTGAATGACGTTGCCCTCGATCTGGTTCTTCACGCCATCCGGATTCACGATCAGTCCACAGTCATGCGCGACAGCCACGTACGGCACGCGCACCTTGCCGCTCGCGCGATCGACATTCACGCGTACGACTGCTGCCGCGTACGCGCCGGCGTTAACGTAGTGGACGAACGCGACGCCGCGCCCGTTGGAGCCCGCTGCGGAACGCGGGCTCTGCCGCGCATCCCAGCTTGCGAGCTTGGCCACAGCTTCGAGCACGGCTGTCGCGCGCTTGTCTTTCAGATGGCGGATTCGGAACGCGATCGGATCGGTGTGTGCGCCTGCGGCCAGCTCATCGATGAATGACTCGTTGGCGAACGTGTTCGCTGGCGAGCCGAGGCCGCGGAACGACGAGACGCGCAGGGCGGGCGAACCTTGCAACTGGTGCAGCACCGTGCGCTTGTTGGCGAACGCGTAGGAACAGTCGGCGTTGAAATCTGCGCCGATCCCGACGGAGCGCGCCGGCTGGTCGAGCTGCGCTCCCGCCAGCAGGGCGCCGACAGAATTGCCCGAGGGGCGATTGACGTGCGAAGGGCTCCACACCTCGTAGTTCCAGGCGACGACCTCTCCGCTATCGCCAAGACCGCCTTTGACCACCATCAGCATCGCTACGCCTTTGGGCTCGCTGCCGTGCTCATCGTGGCGCATCCACTGCACGCGGACGGGCCTGCCAGCGAGTTGCGACAGCAGCGCGGCATCGGCCGTGCAGTCGTCGGCACCGTTGTGCCCATAGCAGCCCGAACCTTCGGTCCAGATGAGCCGCACGTTCCCGGCTGGCAATCCGAGCAGGCCGGCAAGACTGTCGCGCGTATTGAACGAAGACTGCGTCGGCGACCACAGCGTCGCGCGATCAGCACGCACATCCGCAATCGCGCAAGAAGGTCCGATGGACGCGTGCATCTGATGCGGCACGTAGTACTCGGCGGCGAGCTGAGCCTTCGCTCCCTGCAAGCCGCTCTCGATATCGCCCGTGCTGCTGACGACCTTGTCCTCGGCCAGTGCGGCTCGAAGTGCAGCTGGCAGGTCTTTCATCTGTGTCAGCGCCGGCCCGGTATTCCACCTCACGCCGAGTTCGCGCGCAGCACGAATCGCATCCTCCTCGCGTTCGGCAACGACGCCGACGAAGCCGCCTTTGCGCAGCACGCGCACGCCAGCGGATAGACGCTCGAGCACCGACTCATCGACGCTTTCCGCCTTGGCACCTGGCGCCGGGGCGCGCACGACACGGCCGTGCAGCATGCCGGGAATGCGCAGGTCATGAACGTATGAATGACGTCCGAAAATCTTCGCGGGAAGCTCGACGCGCGGCACTGGTTGGCCGACAACGCGCAGCTGCTCCGCAGCTTTCGGCTGTGCGCTCTGCCGCAGCGTCTGACCGAACTTGCGGCCGCCGATCAGCTCGCCATACGAAACGCTTTGATCGCTGCCTGCACGCACGACGCCGTCCTTCACGGAAAGCTGATCAACGGGCGCACCCAACCGAGTTGCCGCCATTGACAGCAGCGTGTCGCGGGCCGAAGCCGCCGCTTGTCTCACCTGCGGGCCGCCGCGGGCGAGCGACATGCTGCCGACGGTCGGACCTTGGTTGGGGCACGATTGCGTGTCGCCCATGACGACGTTGATCCGTTCGACAGGCACATCGAGCTCATCGGCAACGAGCTGTGCGAATGCGGTTTGCACGCCCGTGCCCAGCTCGACTTTTCCGCTGTAGAGAGTGACCGTGCCGTCGGCTGCAATCGCGAGCCACGCATCGATCGCTTCACCGCCTGCAGCGGCCGCGGCCTGACCGAATGTGCCCCGCGGCATGCTGAATGCAACCACCAGCGCGCCGGCATTCTGCAGCAACTCGCGACGTGTGAGGCTCATGTTGCGCTCCCTGCCGCACGTCGAACGGCGCGCAGAATGCGCATGTGGCTGCCGCATCGGCACAGGTTCCCGTCGAGCGCTGCACGTATTTCGGAGTCGGAGGGCTTCGGCCGCTGCATAAGCAGCGCCGTAGCGCTCATCACCATGCCGGGAATGCAGTAGCCGCATTGACCGGCTTGCTCGGCGATGAAGGCAGTCTGCATGGCGTGCGGCTTCGCGGGAGTGCCCAACCCTTCGATGGTCGTGACGGGCGCCTGCACGGCAGATACCGGCATGACACACGAGCGTGTTGCGACATCACCGACATGTACCGTACACGCGCCACATTGCCCCAGGCCGCAGCCGAACTTCGGGCCGGTGAGGTTGAGCTCGTTGCGCAAAACGTAGAGCAGCGGCGTGTCATTGGGCGCTGCGACGGTGTGTCGCTTGCCGTTCACGGTAATCGTGACCGCCATAGGGATCTCCTCTGCAAGGGACGATGCAAGAACTCCCGCATCGCCCGCGGGAACGAACTTGACACCTCAGGCCTGACGCCCTGAGCGGACACTACCTGATAGGGCTCATTGCTTCCCGTTTCCACAATTTCCAGGAGCGGTCGAGCCCAGCATCCTCTCGGTCGTGGGCACGTCGCGCTCAGATCATCAGCTCCGCAGCGGAGTCGGGCCGAAACCGGAAGTGCCTAGCACTAGGGACGCCGCTAAATCGCGGATGGTTCGACGTCATCAGCAGCGACGTTGCCCTGCTCTGTTTCAAGTCGTTGCAAGTCGTCGCATCGGTCGCGCATTGTCCACGCGACCACTTCGTGTGCGGCCGGTGTCGGTCCAGTCCATCATGGGGGCCTCGCTCACGCGGCGATCTCAGTCTTTCATAAACAAGGGCTTTTGGAGGAGCGTCAGTGTAGTCGATGACTACACTGACCGTCACTGCCTCCATCTGAATTCCCCCGCATTTACAGCCACTTCGTCACCTGCCGCAGCGATCCAACGTTATGGATTAAAGGAATTTGTGGTTATGGCTGGTACAAAGTTGGTACGCGAAGAGCGCGTACCAACCGTCCATACCCATCAGTCGCTGACCGTGCCGTCATTCTTCATGCGCGCGCGGTCGCGAACCGGACCCTGCATGCGCGACAAGTAGTCCGCGAGCCCCTGCATCTCGTCTGCTTTCAGGCTGCTCAAGAAGCGGCCTAGATCGTTGTCGACGTTGAACCGATGTCCGGCAGCGATGTTCCGCATTTCCTTCACCAGATATCGATAGTGCTGATTGCGGAGAGAGGGCACGAAGCCATCGTCATCGCCACGACCGTCTTCCTCATGGCAACTGATGCAGAACTGCTCGTAACTCGCCTCGCCGAGCGACAAGTACTTTCCGTCGCCCGTCTGCGCGCTTTCGGTGGCGGCAAATTGTTGAGGTATAGCGCCAGATCAGCCCATGACTGCGGATCGCTCACTGCTTCGCGAGAGACCACCTTGTGCATCTGCGTCGCGATACGGTCCCGCTCGATGAACTCAGCGAGCTGCCTGATGATGTACGCACGTCGCTGCGAGGCGAGTGCCGGAATATCGTGTTGCCCGGCGCCCTGCGCCTCACGTCCGTGACAACCCGCGCACTCCTGGCTATAGAGCGCCGCGCCCCGTCGCGCGTTCGCGTCGAGCTCGAGTGCATCCAGCGTCAACTCGTCCACCCGCTCGGCAGCCGCGCTCGCGACCGAAGTGGCCGTGATCATCGCCGCGCTCAACGCCATTGCCAGCAGTCCTTTGTTCATGCTATTTCAACCAATCAGCGCGACAAGTCAGACCCAGCATATAGTGCCATGTCTTTCAGGGCTTCACGGATCTCACTGCCACGCGGATATATTTCGCGCAGCTCTATGCACCCGTATACAGCAACGAGAATCGTCAGTGTGGCCCAGTGAATCACGATCGATAATCGCCCGTAGCGATCGCTTGCAGTCACCATCTCTCCGCTACCAATGATGGGTCAGGCTGCTGCTCGCAGCGGCTCGACGCAACCCGGGGAACCCGAGCACTGCTAGGTATCGGGCGATCGTTCTGCTCGACAGGAGCCCGGGACGAAGACGCTGAGGCACTCCAAGGTGTTAATTGATTGCGGTCCCTGGTGCGCGCTCGGCCAGCTGCGCAATCTCGATCGACGCCGCGCCGGTGAAGTTCATCCGCTCATCGAGCGTCTTAATGCGTTGTACGACGATGCTAGCGTTCTTCTCCGGCGCGGAACGCCGCACCGAACCGTACGCCGATCCTGCGCAGCAAGGCGGCCAGCGGGCAATGACCGATGAACATCACGCGGCTATTCGCAGCCGACGTGCTGCGCAAGTACGACCTGCGCAAGATCAGGCGACTGCTTGTGCTCGCATCCGCACCTATTCAGCAAAGCCCATCTCTCTACGCAATTTGCGCCAGCGCGGATCGGCGCGCACAGGATCGAAGACCAGATCGAAGTTGTTTTCCGTCAGCCACGGATCAGCCACCTGCCGCGCGAGCTCGAGCCAGTGGAATGCGTCGTCGAACTGCCCGAGACCGATGTAGATGATTGCGAAACTGAGCGGCGACACATAAATCTCGCGACGTCGAACGTTCAGCTCCTCGAGGATGCGCAAAGCCTCGGCACGCCGGCCGGTGACAGCATACGCATGCCCAAGGAAACGCGAGGTGCATTGCCCTGCGTCCGGAGAGTCTGACGATGTCTTCGAGGTCGACAATCGCAGCAGCGTTCTCGCCCTGAAACAATCGAGTGCGCGCGAGATGCAAGCCGCGCATCGATGAGCGAAGGATCGAGCTCGGAAGCTTTTTCCAGCTGTGTTACGGCAGCGTCGAATCTTCGCTGCGCCATGTACAGCCAGCCGAGCGAAAAGCCGATCGTCGCGGAGAGTGGGTCCATGCGCGCCGCGCGCTCGTAGTATGCGATCGATTCATCGACGCGCCCTTGGGCCGCGAGATAGTCGCCGTACCAGTGATTCGCAGTTGCGTAGTTCGGATTGAGACGCAGGGCTGCCTGCAATGCCCGACCGGCCCCCGCCCAGTCCCGCTCAGCGCTCATCAGAATGTAGCCCAGCGAGGCCTGTGCCTCCGCTGAAGACGGATCGAGCGACACGCTTTTCAGCGCGGCTGCCTTCGCTCGCGGCTGCACGTCGGCAGGTCGCGCGTCTGTGTAGAGCGGCAGCACGATCAGCGCATCGGCCAGACCCACGTATGCGCGGGCGAACTTCGGGTCTTTCTCGATCGCACGCTCGAAATACTCCACGGCCCGCTGCAGGCCGGCAGGTGATCGTGCCGCCCAGGCGTGGCGTCCCCTGAGGTACAGATCGTAAGCCTCTTGATCCGTGCCCTCCGGACGAGCGAGTGCATTCTGCTCCTCGCCCGTGAATTGCACGTGAAGACGCTCGATGATGCTGCGGCTGATGTCTTCCTGAACCGCAAAGATATCGTGCAGCTTCCGATCGTAACTGTTGCTCCACACCTCGAATCCGTTCGACACGTCGATCGACTGCACCGTCACCCGCAGTCGATCTCCAGCCCGCCGCACACTTCCTTCGATGATGTGAGCCACGCGCAGCCTGGCGCCGATCTCGTCGATGGGGACCGCCTTGCCTTTGAATGAGAATGCCGAGGTACGCGCAGCAACGCGCAAGCCCGCCGACCTCGGCAAGCGCGCTCATGATCTGTTCGGCTATCCCATCGCTCAGATACTCCTGATCCTTGCCGGGACTGAGATCGGCAAATGGCAGCACCGCGACCGAATTCGTTTCCGCCGCAGGTGCACTCGGCGCCGCCGTGGTCGATCTCGCAGAGGGGGCGGCATCGCCCAAGTGGCTGGGCCCAGCTTGTGGTGCGCTCGAACCGCTCGAACGCGAAGTAACCGAAGGTGATGACCACAGCCGCACCGACCAGTATCGCGGCAGTTATCCTGCGGAATGACCTCGGGCTTGGTGGCAGGACGTTCGTACTCTGCGCCTACGCGCGAAGCCTGATGGGGTGACGACGATGCAGCAGACCCAGGAATGCCGCGCTCCAGCAGCCGCGATACGTGTTGGGCGAAGGCCGATGAAGTCTCGCCCTCCGGCAAGCTCGTCCAGTGCACGGCTCGAAAGGCCTCCGGCACGTGGGCATCCTCTTCAACGATGTCGTCGTTGATGACGACGGGGACGAGAAATGGCTTGTCGTCCGCCATGTCCAGCGTGCGATCGACGGCCAGCCGCCACTCGCGCCGGAAGTAGCCTTCGAGCCGGGTCTGCGTGTGCGCAGAGATGATGGGGATGAACAGCGCGCATGCGCGAATCTGCTGGCGGATGTGCTGGTCCCACGCATCACCGCCGCGAAGCTCGCTCTGATCGAGCCAGACCTCGATTCCCGCAGCCCGAAGCACGTCGCGGATGCGGCGTGCCGCCTCGGCATCCTGCGAGGCATAGCTGAGAAAGACGGCCGTGTTCCGCTCGCTCATGGAGTCGTCAGCCTCGGATCGAGACGGTGGGGTGATCAAAAGACTCAGATGCTTCGTTTACTTCTGGGGCGCAAGAATGCGGGAAGCGGCAGCGGCGCGCAAATGGTCATCGACGCGGCGATAACGGCCCGCCAATGGGACGTTCCGGTACATGGCGCAACCGATAGCGGAACCTTGTGCCGACAATGACTAGGCTGCATGAGGCGCGTCGTCCGCAAGCTTTTCGCCACCACATTGGCCTCGGCGATGACTCTTTCGCGGCATGGGCAGCTCAAGAACCAGACTGGTCGATCCCGTAAATATTTCGGGATAGCGCGTCGCGGTGTCGAAGCTACGCGTAAGTCACTTCTACACAGTGGCCCGCCAAGGAACGAACACAACATGTCAGACGTATCCTGAGCTGGGTGCGACGCTGAATCACGGGAACCCCACATGCCTCAGGCTAGACACACGACGAGGATGTTGGTGTCTTTGGCTTTCCTGGTTGCAGGCTGCGATAGCGGCAACGATGTTGCGAAGGACCCCTCACCGCCGCCCGCCACGGAACCGCCGCCCGCCCCGGTACCGCCGGGCCAGAGCACAGGACTGGACGCGCGGCCAAGCAACACAACCTGCATCGCGCCCGAGCGTGCCACCGGCAGCGTCACCATCGGCACGCAGCGGGCGTTTCCGAACCTCAGGCTCAGTGACCCGGTTACTCGTGCTCAGCTGAACCCCATCGCGATGCTGCAGGCGCCGGGCGATGCGAGCCGCTGGTTCGTGGCGGGGCGGTTCGGCGTCGTGCGCGTGTTCGACAACAACGAGGGCGTGACCGCCGCCTCGCTCTTCGTCGACATCGGCCCGCGCGTCGACTCTTCGTGCTCCGAATGCGGCCTGATCGGGATGGCGTTTCACCCCGATTTCCCCAGGACGCCGCGCGTCTACCTGACGTACACGAGCATGCAGCACACCCTGCGCGGGCCGGACACACATCTCTCGGAATTCACCTCGCCCGACGGCGGACTCACGCTGAATCCCGATTCCGAGCGCGTCATCATCACGATCCCCAAGGTGGGCGTCAATCACCACGGCGGCCACATCGCCTTCGGCCCCGACGGCATGCTGTATTTCGCGCACGGGTGACGGCAACGGCCCGCAGTTCGACGCCGCGCAGCGCCTGACCTCGCTGCTCGGCAAGTTCCTCCGCATCGACATCCGCGGCACGACCGGCACGGCGCTCTATCGCATCCCCGCCGACAATCCTTTCGCAGCCAGCACCGCGCTCTGCAACGTGACAGGCTCAGGCCCGCAGAACTGTCCCGAGATCTACGCCTGGGGCTTGCGCAATCCCTGGCGCTGGAGCTTCGATCGGCAGACCGGTGAGATCTGGGCAGGCGACGTTGGGGAAAGTGCGATCGAGGAAGTGGATCGGGTCGTGCGCGGCGGCAACTATGGCTGGCGCTGCTTTGAGGGTACGCAGACGAAGACGGGCATTGCGTGCGAAACGCCGGTGAATCCGCGGCCGCCGATTGCCGAGTACTCCCACACGGTCGGGAGGGCCGTCACGGGCGGCTATGTCTACCGTGGAAAAGCAATTCCGGCTCTCGTGGGCCGCTACGTCTTCGGCGACTTCGTGTCCGGGCTTATCTGGGACATTCCGAATGACACGCAGCCCACGATGACCATGACCGGAGGGCTCGAATCGGGCTTGAATATCTCCTCGTTCGCAGAAGACATCGACGGCGAGCTCTACATCGCGAACATGGGCGGCAATCTGCACCGCATCACCGCCGCGGGCGGCGGCGGCTCGGGCGTGGCCACGCAACTCTCCGCCACCGGCTGCGTAAACGTGTCGAACGCAACACTGCCCGCGAGCGGGCTCATTCCCTACGCGCCCAACGCAGCGTTCTGGTCCGACGGGGCGACGAAGGAGCGCTGGATCGGATTGCCGAACGGACAGAACATCACCGTCGGCGCCGACGGCGATTGGGATTTCCCGAATGGCACGGTGCTGATGAAGAACTTCCGTCTCGATAGCCGACTGATCGAGACGCGCCTCTTCATGCGCCACCCCGACGGCGTCTGGGCGGGCTACTCGTACGAATGGAATGCGCAGGGGACCGATGCAACGCTGGTGAGCGGCGGCAAGCAAGCGACGATCGACGGACAGACCTGGATCTACCCG
The DNA here is from genome assembly GCA_963830745.1 of uncultured Gammaproteobacteria bacterium. Classification (GTDB taxonomy): domain Bacteria; phylum Pseudomonadota; class Gammaproteobacteria; order Steroidobacterales; family Steroidobacteraceae; genus Steroidobacter. The sequence goes on along the minus strand of CAWHNL010000023.1, from coordinate 71,712 downwards.
AACGAAGCGCAATGCGTGCAGTGTCACACCGAGGCAGCGGGCGCTTCGCTCGGCCTGGAGACGCGACAACTCGCGTTCAACATCAGATACCCGCAGACCGGCCGCGATGCGCATCAGCTCGTAACGCTCAACGCGATCAACACGCTGACACCGCCGATTGCCAATCCAAGCGGCGAGATCGCCTTATCCGGATCCGAGCGGGACGGTGGGCACGCTCGGCGAGCGTGCGCGCGCGTACCTGCACACCAACTGCGCGCAGTGTCATCGCCCGAACGGCCCCACGCCCTCCAACATGGACCTGCGTTACGACACCGCGCTGGCGGACACCAACGCCTGCGGCGCCGTGCCCGAACACGGCGACCTCGGCATCGCCAATGCGCGGCTTATTGCGCCCGGTGCGCCCGACCGCTCAGTGCTGCCCGCCCGCATGAACGCGCGCGGCGTTCCCGAAGCCATGCCGCCGCTGGCTAGCTCGCGGGTCGATACCGCTGGCGTGACGCTGATCCGCAACTGGATCGGATCGCTCGCAAGCTGCGACTGACCGGCTGCATCCCGGGCGGCACGCGGCCTCGGCTCAAGTTACGGCTGCGACAAAACTGCTACAGACTAGAACAGGAGCGCGGCGATCATTCCGAGACTGCATGTGGCAGTCGCGGCGGAAATGATCGCGGCTGCGCAGATTGGACGGAATCCGACCTGCTGCATCTGGGTCAGCGAAACGGTCAGGCCCACGGCCGTCATACCGCAAGTCATAAAGAGGTCGGACATGACCTGTGCGGCGCTCATGGCGTGCAGCCACGTCTGCTGAGCCTGCGCATTGGTCGTGACGAGCTGATCGCCGAGGGTGCGAACGAGCACGAGGACCACGAACCAGATGACGAATTGCGGCACCAACGCCTGCCGGCAGGCCACAGGCTCGCTGCTTGCCGACTGCATGCGCGGCCGCGTGGACCAGGCCATCAGCGGCACGAGAATGATGATAGACAGGTTGCGAAACAGCTTGGTCGCGCTGGCGTAGCCGACCACGTCAGGCGAGCCGAACTGCTGGGCGTAGATCAGCGAGGCGCCTACGACTTGCGACGTATCGTGTATAGCGGAACCGAGAAAGATACCGACGGGCAGCGTGCGCTCGTGCAACACCGCGGCTGCGAGCCATGGATAGGTCAGCATGCCGAGGCTTCCGATCAGCACGACGCATGTCAATGCCACGCCGGTCTCGACTGGCCGTGCCCTGATCGCCGGCGATGTCGCGATGATCGCCGTGCAACCGCAGACGGCGGAGCCGACAGCAAGCAACCCCTGCATGACGCTCGACAAACCCAGCATACGGCCGATGACCTTGCTTGCGACCAGCGCTGTCGTGATGCATGCAACGACGACTGCGAACGCTGCCGGACCGACACCGGCCAGTCCGCTGAGAGTCAACCGCAGCCCCACCAAGGCGATGCCGATGCGCAGGATCGTGCCGAGTATCCACTGCACGCCTTGCCCCGCGTTCGACCCGAGCCCTATGAAATGTCGCCACAAGATCCCGAAGACGATGCCGAGCAACACCGGACTGACGGGCGATGCCTTGCCGTCCATCAGGACCGACGTGATCTCACTCGAGCCAAAGCGCGCAGCCAGCGCGAGCGCGAGCGTCAGCGCCACGCCGGGTACTACCACGCGCCAGGAGGTCGTGCTCGACAACGGCTCAGCCCCTTTCGTCATCTGTGATCTCTCTGTCCGTTGCGGTGACGGCTGGCAGTCTGCGGTTGCGCCGGCACCCGCAGCAGAGCGCCCCGTCAGCATTCGCGCCTTACTTTCGGCACGACGAAGGTGCGGCCATTGCCAAAACAACACTGCGGTGCTCGCGGGTGCCGCGGCACGTTCTCGGTGAAGCCGAACGTGAACAGCACGTTGTCCCGGCGGTGGCGCAAGCCGATGCTGTACTGGTACTTGTTGCCGGTCAGCTCGTCGAGATCCGTCACGTCGCTCGAGTACACGCTCGGGCTGGCGTACGCCTGCAGGTTCAGGTTGGTGCGCGCCGTCCAGCTGGTACTCGTAGCCGACGATGAACGTCGGGACGATCTGCGAATCCTGCTTCGCCGGGTCCGTCGCGCCCGCGTAGTAGACGGCTGCCGCGTCGACATAGAACGCATGACGATTGCGCGCGTGCTGGAGCGACGCCTGCACGCCATAGTCGGTCCGGCCGGTGGACAACAAGAGCCGCTTTGCCGCCGACAGGAATCTTCACGGCACCTTCGAGTGACAGGCGCCAGTTCGGCGAGAACTGCAGTCCCGGTGTAACGCAAGCCGATCGTCGGATCGGTCAAGCCCGCCGTCCGTGGGCTTCTCGAGAAAGACTAGTGTGCGCGCCCTTCAGATCGTAGATGAGTGTCGCCTGGTCGCGCGCGACCGCCGGGCGACCGAACGAGCTGAAGCCGAAAGCGTCGTGGAACTGCTCGATCGAGCTGTCGAGAAAGCCGCCCTGGTACGTGATCGCGCTCGCGATCGCATACGCCGTCCAGTTCGGCGACAGCTTGTAGTGGAACGTGAAATCGAAGGTTCCCGTCTCGATGTCGAGCAGGTAGTTCTCGCCCGGCAGCGCTTCGATCGCCTGCACCTCCGCCGGTCCGATCTTGCGCCGGCCCGTCGGCTCCAGGCCGATGAGATAGCGCTCGACCTCGGGACTCAACGCCCACGTGTTCTGGTAGCCGAGCTCGGTCTCGATCGCCCAACTGCCCGGCTCGATCGACACGGCGTGCGCCGGACGCATGTCGAGACGCAGAAAGCCGAACGGCGACAGGTCGCGCATGCGCAGCGGCCCGTAGAAAGAGCCGTCGTCCGCGGCGGCCGCAGTCGAATGTGCGATCGACCACACCGCTGCGACGAGGATGACTTGCATGCGTGTCATTGCATTCTCCCGCGCCAGAAGAGAGCCCGGTTGCGATCAGACCATGAACCTCCAGGAGCATGGAGTAGACGATGGTCTAATAGCGTCGCGCGATCATGTTTGCTGTTATCGGGGCCAGCATGAAGGCACGTCACCTGTGGCTGGTAGCAGTACTAATGAGCGCGCCGTGGACATCGACTGCAGCGGCCACGTTGCCCACTGAAGGCCGCATGCCGCCGCTCGGGCGCGCGACAGCGTGGCTCAACTCGCAACCGCTGGACACGCAGGAGCTGCGCGGCAAGGTCGTGCTCGTCGACTTCTGGACCTACACGTGCATCAACTGGCGCCGCACCCTCCCCTACCTGCGTGCGTGGGCCGAGAAGTACCGGGACGACGGCTTGGTCGTCATCGGCGTGCACACGCCGGAATTCGGCTTCGAGAAGGATCTCGACAACGTTCGCCGCCAGGCCCAGGCACAAGCCGTCGATTACCCGATCGCGGTCGACAGCGACTATTCGATCTGGAACGCCTTCAGCAACCAGTACTGGCCCGCCCTCTACTTCATCGACGCGCACGGTTACGTTCGCCACCATCAATTCGGCGAGGGCGACTACGACCGCCTCGAAGGAATCATTCAGCAGCTGCTGACCGAGGCCGGGCACACGAGCTTCGAGCGTCGCTACGTTGCCGTCGAAGGACAAGGCGCGGAAGCCGAGGCCGACTGGAGAAACCTGCGGTCACCGGAAACGTACGTCGGCTCGGCGCGCGGCGAGAACTTCGCGGCCCGCCGTGGCTCGGCCTTGAAGGTGAACGAGTGGACGCTCGCCGGCGACTGGAAGACGCGGAGCGAGTCGGCGCTGCTCACCAAGCCGAACGGCAAGATCGTGTATCGCTTTCACGCGCGCGACGTGCATCTCGTCATGGGACCTGCAACGCGCGGCAATTCGGTGCGCTTCCGCGTGACGATCGACGGCCAGCCTCCCGGCACATCCCACGGCGTCGATGTCGACAGCGCGGGGCTCGGCACGCTCGACGAACCGCGGATGTATCAGCTGATCCGGCAACCCGCGCCGATCGAGGACCGGCAATTCGAGATCGAGTTTCTCGACGCCGGCGCCGAAGTGTTCGCGTTCACTTTCGGTTAGCCGCGACCCCCGTGCCTGGCGGTCCCTCGGCAAACCATCAGGAGTTGGCGATACATCCGTCAGGCGTGCGTCCCCCGCAGGATTCACGACGAGGACCGCCGCTAGTCGCCGGCAGCGGGCGGACAATCACTTCCGCCCGGACACCAGTGACTTGAATCGCGAGCTCTGCCTGAGCGGGTCGAAGTTGGGGTCGATCTCGAGCCACTCTGGCGTGAGGTGGTACGGGATCTTCAGCAGCGGCTCCAGCATGTCGAGCGCCTTCTCGTTTTCGCCGATCGAGGATGTAGACGCGCACGAGCTGGTGCTGGACGTAGGGGCCCAAGTGCGCATCCCTCGAGGTGGGTAACAGGTCCACCGCTCGCTCGGCCGCGCGGATCGCTTCGGCCTTCCTTCCGAGGTACGCGAGCGAGAGGCCGAGGAGGACGCGGACTTGGGCGTCCTCCGGCACGGCCTCGAGCTGCTTCTCGAACTCCAGCGCGGGCGATCTCGGCGTACTTCCGGACATTCGGTTCGTCGCGCTTCAGCGCGGATGCCTGCGCCAGGCAGTGGGCCCAGACGCCGCGATTCTCGTCGAAGGCGCTCGGCGTGAGACGAAGGAGGAGGTCGCGCTGCGGTTCGTCGAGCACCCAGGCGAGGTCCGCATAGTTGGCCACGAAGGCCACGAGCGCTGTCGGATCCACCTCCTTGGCGCAGCCTTCAGCACCGCACGAGCGCTCGCCAGGTCGCCCTCGGCGAGATACGTCATGGCCTTCTGCTCCAGGAACACGCAGGTTGGTGGGCGCGAGAGCGAGCCCGCGGTCATAGGCGTTGCGAGACTCTGAGTGGCGGCGCAACCGGAGAGTCGCAAAGCCGAGGCGTCGAAGCGGTATTGAGCGAGCGAGGATCGAGGCGTTGGGCCTCTTCGAGATCGCCCAGCGACGCTTCCCACTGTCCCAGGTACTGCCGCGTGATTCGCGAGGGAAGTGGCGTACTCTGCGTTACCTGGAGACAGCGCGGCGCGCCCGCTCCATTTCGGGAAGCGCTCGGGCCGCGTCCTTGGTGACGATGGTGTAGTAGTAGCCGAGCGCTTGATGGCCTTCCGGACGCTCCGGGCCGATGCGCCAGCGCCTTCTGCGCGGCCAACAGCGCCCGCTCGGCCCCGGCCTGCGTCGGAGTGCCGTTGCTGTAGATCGTCGAGAGGCAAGACTGAGTCGCGCCCACGCCTCCACGAAGCCAGGATCGAGGGCCACAGCCTGCTCATAGTGGCCGATGGCCCGCCGCAGGCTCGGAGGATCGGCGACCGTCATCGACTGCGAGGATTCTTCACCGCGCAGATAGGCCTCGTAAGCGGGCAGGTTCTCGGTTGGCTGCGTCTCCAACCTGCGTTTCTCTCCGGCCGATAGCGCGATGTCGAGCGCCTGTGCCACCCGCGTGGCGATCTCGGCTTGCACCTGGAAGACATCCGTCAGCGTCGCATCGAAAGGTTGCGCCCAGCGCGACGCTCCGCTCGAGGCGAGAGTGAGTTCCGGGCTCACCTGCACGCGCCTCGTGCCATCGCTTTCCTTCACGAAGCGGACGGCGCCCGTGAGCAGGTATTCGGCTCGCAGCTCCTTGCCGATCTGCTGCGGTTTCTTCTGCGTCTTTCGGTATTCGTTTGAGCTCGTGCGGGCGATGACCTCCAGGCCAGGCACGTTCGTCAGCTTGCCGCGCACTTCATCGGTGATGCCGTCGGCAAAGTAGTCGTCTTCCTGCGAACCCAGGTTCTCGAACGGCAGGACGGCCAGACGCTCTGGCGCTGGTCTCGATCGGTGCCTCAGCAGGCTGGCGAGACACGACGATCACAGCGACGATTGCGACAGCGACGACAAGCAACTGCAGCAGCACCGAGCACGACAACACCGCGACGCGTGAACAGCACGCGACGCGCGACGATCGACGGCTCGTTCTCGCAGGCGTCGCAGGTGTGGAGCTTAACCGGCGCGATGAACCGGTAGCCTCGCCGCGCGAGCGTCTCGATGAACCGCGGATTTTCAGCACTGTCGCCGAGCGCGTGCGCAGCTTCTTGGTTGCGGTGTTGAGACCGTGATCGAAGTCGACGAACGTGCCGGCCGGCCACAACCGTTCGCGCAGAGCCTCGCGCGTCACGATCTCTCCCGGGCGCTCGAGGAGCATCGCCAGCAGCTGAAATGGTTTTTCCTGCAACTTCAGTTTGAGGCCGTCCCGGCGCAGCTCGCCCGTTGCAAGGTCGACGTCGAAGGTTCCGAAGTGTTTGCGCGTTGGTGGCTGCATCGGTTGCATCGCATCTGCACTCGGCAAGACATCCTATCAGTACGCGCCCGAGGCGCTTCAGCCGTTCCGATAAAGGCCGTCGCACTCAGCGACTTGCTGGTACACCCACAGTTCACCACGAAACCAGCGCTGGTGCATTGAGCGACGACGCTGCGCGAGACATGTTCACGGCGAGTAACACACCGCCGGCACACGGCCTAGACGAGGGTCCCGCCATGCAAACTCCGCCGACTCCATATTCGTTGGAAGTTGCACTGTGCGCAGTCGCTACGTTGCTGCTGGCGAGCACCGCGCTCGTTAGCGCGGAGCCCGGATCGACTGCCAAACGTGTACCGGATCTGCAAGGCATCTGGATCGGTGCCACTTTGACGCCGCTGGAGCGCCCGCCGCAATTCGCGGACAAGGCTCGCTTCGAGCCCACGGAAATCGCCGAGCAGCAACGCCAGGCGACCCAGCGGTTCTGGGCCTCCGGCCACAAGCCGGGCGAGGTCGGCCGCGACAACGATGCTTTCCTCGACGACGACCTGAAGATCCTGCCGGACGGACGGACTTCGCTGGTCGTAGAGCCGGCCAGCGGTATCGTCCCGCTGCGTCCCGAGGCCGAACGCATCCGCGACCGCAACCTGAGCAACCACGACAACTACGAGACGATGAGTCAATGGGACCGCTGCATCACGCGCAATCCGATGATGTTCTTCACGGGCGTGTACAACGCCGCGTTCCAGATCGTACAGACGCCTTCGCACATCGTCATCGCTGCGGAGATGATGCACGACACCCGCCTCATCCGGCTCGACGGCAGCCCGCACATCGACGCACGGATCAAGAGCTGGAGCGGCGATTCACGCGGTCGCTGGGAAGGCGACACGCTGGTCGTCGAGACGACGAATTTCAACGGCAAGGGTTGGGTCGGCACGGCGATGGCGGCGGGCCGTTTGCGTGGCCTGCCGTTCACCGAACAACTGCGCATCACGGAGCGCTTCACGCCAGTCGATGAGCGCACCCTGCGTTACGAGATCACGATCGATGATCCGCCGATCTTCGCGAGCCCGTGGAAGGCGGTGATTCCGCTGACGAAGGACGACCAGTACCGGATGTATGAGTACGCCTGCCACGAAGGCAATACGGCCGTGCGCGTCGATCATGGGCGGTGCGCGGGCGCAGGAGCGCGCAAGCCAGAAGTGATGCAAGGAGATGACGATGAGAAACCAGTGTTTCGGGATCAGTCTCACAATCATGCTGCTGGCAGCTCCTTGCGGTGCAGTCAGCGCAGACGAGACCCTCGCATGGAACGAGGTGATGCTCGACGCAATCGTTGCCAGCACTCTCGGCAACCCGCCGACCATTCGCATGGCGGCGACCGTGAACAGCGCAATGTTCGACGCGCAGAACGGCGTCGGACGACACAGATACAAGCCGATCTTCGTGACCGAGCGCGCGCCGCACGGAACGGATCGCCGCGCCGCGGTGATTCAGGCTGCATATGTGACGTTGAAATCGTTCTATCCGGAGCAGCTGAGTCGATTCGACCAGCAGCGCGCCTTGTCTTTCGCCGAGCTTGGCGGCGATCGCTCGACCGAAGTCCAGCGCGGCATCGAGTGGGGCGAGTACGTCGCAAACCAAATCCTGGCATGGCGCGCGACCGATGGCTTCAGTGACCCGGCTCCGCCGTTTACGGCGCCGGTGCGATCATCGGCCAGTGGGAGTCGGCAACCGGTACCAGCATGGCTGGGGGCAACATCGCCCTCACCGCCCCCTTCGTGCTGAGCAGTACTACGCAATTCCAAGCGGCGTTGCCGCGGCCTTGGACCACGCCTCACCAGCCCGGAATATGCCCGCGACTTCAACGAGGTGGCGAAGCTCGGAGCGAAGATCTCTTCCTCCCGAACGTTGGATCAAACCCATATCGCGTTCTTCTTCAACGGCTACGCCACCAGCGATTACATCGAGGCGGCCATTCAGCTCGCGCGCAAGCACAAGACCGCGCGCCACGACAATGCGCGCATCTTCGCGCTGCTCACGATCGCCATGCACGACACCTCGGTGACCCTGTTCCGCGCCAAGCGCGACTTCGCGATGAACCCTGCAGACCGTCACCTGGCGGCCGATCCTCGCCATTGCGAAGGCGGGACTCGATGGCAACTCGGACACCGCCCCGATTAGCCGATTGGACGCCGCTCATCACGACGCCCAATCATCCCGAGTACCCTGCCTCGCATCCGGGATCGCACGGCGCCGGCCCCCGCGTGCTTCAGCACTTCTTCGGCGATCGCAACACCTTCGAGGTTCACCCCGCGTTCAACACCGTCTTTCCCGGACCTGCAGAGGGCGGAGGAAAGCCGCGGCGCTACTCGCGGATCTCTCACATGGCGCAGGAAGGTATCGATGCGCGCACCTACGGTGGCATGCATTTCCGCGGCTCGAGCAAGGCGGCGGCGAGGGTCGGTGCCCAGATCGCCGACTACGTCCTCAAGAACGCGGCCCAACCCATCCGCTGAGGACACGTCGAGGACCGCCGCTAGTCGCCGGCGAGCGCAGCGGCCCTTCTCGTCAGCGGGTGATCGGCTCCCACCGTCGGCGTGAGTTGCACGAGCGCCTCGGCGGACAGCTCCTGCGCCCGCGCGGTGTGTCCGCGAGCCTGTTCCACATCGACTTGCGCGAGCAGAGAAAGACCGAGCCAGTACGACGGCTGCCCGGGAATCGCGACCTTTCGCGCGAGCGCACTTGCTTCGGCTGCCAGGTCGGCCGCAGAGCCGCGCTCGCCTGACTGCAACTCGCACCGCGAAAGCCCTGCGAGCGCGACGATCTGGTCCGCGATACGCCTGTTCGTGCGCTTGAACTGCGCGAGTGATTGCTGCAGACGAGCCTTGGCATCGTCGAGGGAGTTTTCTGCGAGATCCAGCAAGCCGCTCTCGAAAACGAAATACGCGCGCAGATTGTGCTCAGGCGGAAGATGCGCCTGGATGAACTGATCGGCTCGGTCGCGTGCCGCCCGGGCCTGCGCGAAGTCGCCCCGCTCCCGGCTCACCGTGAGCAGGCCCACGAGCGCGCCGACTTCCATCTCCGCATCATCCTCGCCGCTCGACAGGCGCAAAGCATTCGAGAAGTACTGCTTCGGCCTCATCGAGCCTGTTGAGCAGCACCAGGCGTCGTGCGTAGGTGACGCTCACCCACTGATCCGGCGTAGCGTCGACCCACAGCGCATGACCGATGCCGAGCCCGGACTCGAACATCTGCGCCGCGCCAGCGATATCGCCGATATCGGACCTCACGATGCCCCACATGTTGTACAGGAGCACGGCATTGGAGGTGCGTTCCCGCCCGAGCTGCTTGAGCAGATCGAGCGTCCCGCGGTGCAAATCGTCCGCGACTTGAAAGTGACCCGCCGCGCGCAGTGATGTTGCGAGCTGAACGCGCGGGTATATCCAATGCAGCTGCGCCCTCGGAAACAATCTCTGCGCCTGCGCGACGGACGCTTGCGCTGTAGCAATGGCCGCAGGGACCTCCTGCCGGGTCAACTCGCAGGTCCGATTTCTCCGCGAGGCATTCGATGAGCGCGGGCGAATCCGGTGAGTGCCGTTGCAGCTCGGCGATCGCTGTATCGAGCAACTCAGTGCTCTGCTGCAAGCGTCCGGCATAGTGATGCAGTCGACCGAGCTGGCAAGCAGACTGCGAGCGCAGCTCAGCGTAGTTGCCCGCGAGCGCCCGAGCATGCGCGTTCTCGAACAGCTTCAGCGCTTTGCGGTACTGACCGAGCCGCGCGAACAACATGCCGAGATTGATGACCTGCTCGATCGCCACCGGGCTGTCCGCCGCGCCATAGGCCTGCAGGGCTTGCTCCGCACGCGCCAGCAGCTCCGACGTCGTGAACGGGCGACCGGTCGCGCCCGCATCGGTGAGCACGAACTCCGCGAAGTCGCGGGCAAACTCCGCGCGCGACGCCTGATCCTCGGCACGCTGTCGCTGCGCGTTCGCCTGGAGCATCTGCCAGAACGAGAAGCCGCCGGCGACGATCAACGCAACGGCCACGACACACGCACTGGCCACCGCCGCCCGATTCCTCTGCACGAACCTCGTGGCGACGTAGCCAAGCGACCGCGGCCGCGCAGTTACAGGTTCGTGTGCGAGGTAACGTCGCAGATCCTGCGCGAACAGCTCGGCGGTCCGGTAGCGTTCGTCGGGATTCCTGCGCAGCGCCATCGCAACGATGTTGTCGAGATCGCCGCGGAGGCTCCGCCGCCACTGCGTCTGCGTTGCGACGTCCGACAAACGCGGCGCATCCGCTTCCAGCGTCAGCCGAATCAACTCCGCAGAAGTTTTCGGTTCGTCGAGGCCAGACCAGGGCCGCCTGCCCGCGAGCAGCTCGAACAACACGGTGCCGAGCGCAAACACATCTGCCGCAGTGGTAATCGGCTGACCCAGCAACTGCTCGGGTGAGGCATAGCCCGGTGTGAGCCCTGGCCCGAGGTGGCGCGTCAGCGGTGTGACATCGTCGCCGCCACTGGACAACAGCGCGGCGATACCGAAATCGAGCAGCTTCACCTCGCCCTGCCCGGTCACGAGGATGTTCGAAGGCTTGAGATCGCGATGGACGACGAGATTGCTGTGAGCGTGCGCCACGGCGGCCAGAACGTCGAGGAACAGCCGGATGCGCTGCTCGATGCCGAGACTGCGCTGAGTGCAGTACTCATCGATGCGCTCGCCCCGCACGTATTCCAGAACGAGGTACGGCTGGCGATCTGCCTCGACACCGGCATCCAGCAGCCGCGCAATGTTCGGATGCTGCAAGCGGGCGAGCACGCGTCCCTCACGCGCAAACCGCTGCTCCGAGGGATGGCCGACGAGAGCCGCGTTCAGCAACTTCACCGCCACCTGCCCTTCGAATCGACCGTCGCTCCGATGGGCGAGCCAGACGGTGCCCATGCCGCCGAATCCGAGCGGCCGCTCCAGCGTGTACGCGCCCAAGGCGTGCCCCTCGAGGCCGGCCGGTAACTGGAAACGGATCGGGGCTTCGAGGAACTTGCGGTCGGCAACGTCCGCGACCCCCAGCAGGCAGGTCCTGACGTGCGCGGCCAGCTCAGGTGCGCGCCTCTCGAGATCTTCGAGCCATGACTCGCGCGCGCTGCCCGGCAGCTCCAGCGCCTCGTCGAGCAGGGGGCTGACCTCGCTCCACAAGTCTTCGAGCGTTCGCTTTAACGTCACCATGACATCCCACGCCGCAGTCTAGCTTCCACCCACTGCCCCTGGCACGGATTCGATTTCCAGGCGCGAACGGCCATCGTAAGTGCTCGCAAGTCGGCGACTCGTTCCGAGATCTCGACGTGAAAGCGTTCCTGCCATTGCTCGAATGGCTGCCGAGTCTGCGCGCGCCGTGGCTGCGATCGGACGTGCAGGCCGGGTCTCACGACTGCCGCAGTCGTGATCCCCAAGGGCATGGGTTACGCGACGATCGCCGGGCTGCCGCTGCAGGTAGGGCTCTATACCTGCTTCGTTCCCATGATCGTCTATGCAGTGCTCGGCACATCGCGGGCGCTGAGCGTCAGTACCACGACGACGATTGCGATCCTGACGGCTGCCGAGCTCAATGCCGTCGCGCCGAACGGCGATCCTGCGGCATTGCTGCAAGCGACGGCGCTGCTCACGCTGATGGTCGGCGGGATTCTGATGCTGGCGGCGCTGCTGCGGCTGGGCTTCATCGCCAACTTCATCTCCGAGCCGGTGCTCATCGGCTTCAAGGCCGGCATCGCGACGGTCATCGTCGTCGATCAGCTGCCGAAGGTGCTCGGCATTCACTTCACGAAGGGCTCGTTCCTGCACAATGTCCAGGCGATCGGCGCGGGGCTGGCGGATGTCTCGATGCCAGCGCTCGTGCTCGGCGTGCTCACGATCCTCGGGCTCGCTGCAATCGAAAAATTCCGGCCGCGGTGGCCGGCACCCCTCATCGTGGTGGCAATCGCAATTGCCGCCGTCGCCTGGCTCGGCGGCAGCGCGAGCGGCCTCGAGCTGGTCGGCACGATTCCAGCCGGGCTGCCCGCTTTCAGCGTGCCGGATCTGCGCCTCGCGCAAGAGTTGTGGCCGGGCGCGCTGGGCATCGCGCTCATGAGCTTCACGGAAACGGCAGCGGTCGCCCGCGCGTTCGCGCGCAACGATGAGCCGGCACCGCGGCCGAATACGGAGCTGTTCGCGACCGGCGCCGCGAACGCGCTCGGCGCATTCCTGGGATCGATGCCCGCGGGCGGCGGAGCCTCGCAAACCGCTGTCAATCGTCTGACCGGTGCACGCAGCCAGATCGCCGGGATCGTGACGGCATCGATGGCGCTGCTGACGATGCTCTTCCTCTCTCCGGTCCTGGCGCTCATGCCGCATGCAGTGCTGGCCAGCCTCGTCATCTTCTACTCGGTGGGACTCATCAAGCTGGCCGATTTCCGCGCCGTGCTGCGCATCCGCCGCACCGAGTTCGTGTGGGCCCTGGCCGCGGTGAGCGGCGTCGTGCTGCTCGGCACGCTCAAGGGCATCCTCGTAGCGATCATCATCTCGATCGTCGCGCTCGCTCAGCAGACGGCCGATCCGCCGGTGTACGTGCTCGGCCGCAAGCCCGGTACGAGAGTCTTCCGCCCGCGCTCGAGCGAGCATCCGCAGGACGAGACGTTCGCCGGCTTGTTGCTGTTGGGCCTGGGCGGCCGCCTGTTCTTTCTCAACGCCGAGCGGGTCGCGGAGCGCATCCGTCCGCTCATCAGCGCCGCGCAGCCGAAGGTGGTCGTGTTCGACTTGAGCAATGTGTTCGACCTCGAGTACTCCGCGCTCAAGATGCTCACGGAAGCGGAGCAGCGCCAGCGAGAGGCGGGTGTGCAGCTGTGGCTGACCGGGCTCAGCCCGGAGGTCCTCGCCCTCATCCGACGCTCCCCTTTGGGCGAGACGCTCGGCCGGGAGCGGCTGCTGTTCAATGTCGAGGTCGCCGTGAACCGTTATCAGGAATTGAGTGGAGCAGTCACATGACCAAGCCCAGGAAGGATGCAGGCACTATCCTCGTCCTGCTGAATCGCCTCAACGACCAGCGCATGCCGCGCGCGCTGGAGCTGAAGGAGCGGGTCGATCGCGGCGAGTGCCTCGGCGACTACGACATGCAATTCCTGAAGTCGGTGCTGGCGGACGCCGGGACTGCGCGGCGCATGGCCGCGAAGTATCCCGAATATCAGCCGCTCGTAGACCGCGTCACCAACCTCTACACGGAGATCACGCGCAAGGCCGCGGAAAACCAGCAGGCCAAGGGAAGCAAGGCATGAACGCCAAGCGCAAGGCACGCGCAGAGCCTCAGAAGGCCGAACCCCTCAAGCGGCGCGCGTACGAAGAGCTCCTCGAGCCGCTGCACGTCGAGCTGGTAAAGCTGCAGCAGTGGGTCGTCCACAAGGGACTGAAGGTCTGCATCGTGTTCGAAGGGCGCGACGGCGCGGGCAAGGGCGGGACGATCAAGGCGATCACCGAGCGGGTGAGCCCGCGCGTCTTCCGGGTCGTTGCGCTGCCTGCGCCGACGGACCGCGAGAAGACTCAGATGTACGTGCAGCGCTACTTGCCGCACCTGCCGGCGGCGGGCGAAGTCGTCATCTTCGATCGCAGCTGGTACAACCGCGCCGGCGTCGAGCGCGTGATGCGATTCGCCGACGAACAGCAGGTGCGCCGCTTTCTCGAAATCGTCCCGCTGGTGGAAAAGCTCATGGTCGACTCCGGCATCATCCTCATCAAGTACTGGCTCGAGGTGAGCGAGCGCGAGCAGACGCGCCGGCTCGAAGCGCGGATCGACGACGGCCGCAAGATCTGGAAGCTCTCGCCGATGGATCTCGAATCGTACAGCCGGTGGTACGACTACTCGCGCGCCCGCGACGAGATGTTCGCGACCACCGATACTGCATTCGCGCCCTGGTACGTCGCGCGGACCGACGACACGCGGCGCGGTCGCCTCAATATCGTCGCGCACCTGTTGAGCAAGATTCCGTACAAGGCACTGCCGCGCTCCAAGGTGAAGCTCCCGAAGCGACAGAAGCGCGGCGGTTACCGCGAATCGGACCACCCGTTCAAGTACATCGAAGAGAGATTCTGAGCTTTCACCAACCGCACTGCTGACCCTGGTTCTGTTCCTGCAGCCACGCCATGCAGCGGCGCGAAATACGCCGTGATCGCCGACGCGTCCATCTGTCGCGTTCCGGTGAGGCTCTCCAGCGTATCCGGCCAGGGTTGGCTGCGTCCCCGCGCAAGCATCTCGCGGAAGCGCCGGCCAGCTTCCTTGTTGCCGTAGATCGAGCACTCGTGCAGCGGCCCGCGGTGGCCAGCGGCCTCGCACAGCGCCTGATGGAATTGGAACTGCAGGATGAACGACAGGAAGTAGCGCGTGTAAGGCACGTTCGCCGGAACGTGAAACTTCGCTCCCGGATCGAAGTCTCCCTCCGAGCGAGGCACCGGCGCAGCGACGCCCTGGTATCGCTCGCGCAGCCGCCACCACGCCGCGTTGTAGTTCTCCGGTTTGATCTCGCCTGCAAACACTTGCCAGCGCCATTCGTCGATCAACTTGCCGAACGGCAGGAACGCGATCCTGTCGAGCGCGAGCTTCATCTGCTCGTTGATCGTCGCCTCGTCGCTCTGCCTGGCCTGGCCGAGCAGTCCGATCTGCTGCAAGTAGGCCGGCGTCATCGACAGGTTCACGGTATCGCCGATCGCCTCGTGGAAGCCGTCGTGCGCGGCGCCTTGCAAGAGGAACGGTAGCTGCCGATACGAGAGCGCATAGAAGGCATGTCCAAGCTCGTGGTACACGGTCCTGAGATGATCTTGCGTCGGCTCGATGCACATCTTGAGGCGTACATCCTGCTCGGCATCCATGTGCCAGGCGCTCGCGTGACACTGCACGTCGCGATCGCGCGGCTTGGCCAGGAGCGAGCGCTCCCAGAACGTCTGCGGCAGCGGCGGAAAGCCGAGCGACACGTAGAAGCTCTCGGCCGACCGCGTGATGCGGATGGGATCGTACTTCTGCTTCTCGAGCGCGCCCGTGACGTTCAGATCGGACACGCCGGGATAGGGCTCGACCAGCGGGTAGATCTCGGCCCACCGCTGTGCCCACATGTTGCCGAGCAGCTGCGCGGGAATCGGCTTGCCGTCAGGGACGCGTTCGGCGCCATAAGTCTTCTGCAGCTTGCGGCGCACGTAGCAATGCAGTGAACCGTACAGCGGCTTCACCTGCTCCCACAGACGCGCAGCCTCCTTGCGTGAACTCATCGGGCGGCATGTCGTAATTGGAGCGCCACATTGCGCCCAGATCCGCGTAGCCGAGCTCGCGCGCGCCTTCATTCGCGAGCTCGACGAACTTCGCGTAGTCGCTCGCGCAGCGGCCGGGCTGTCGAGTGCCAGCCAGCCCACGCTTGCGTGAGCTCGTCGTAGTTGCGACTGTTGGCGAGGGTGTGCGTCAGCTCGGTTTGACCCTTGCACGACTGCGGACCCTGCGGGCAATACTTGGCAGCGCCATACACGCCCTGCATCTTCGAGGCGAGCGCGCTCAGTTCGGAGCGCTTGACCGGATCCTTTGGAGCGGGTGCTGCGACACCGAGTTTGAGAAGCTGCAGCGCACGGGCAGTAGTCGGAGCGAGCTGCTTGCCTTCGTAGGTCTTCGCCTGTTCGACCGCTGCGCTGAAATACTCCAGATAGCGTTCGTTGGCCTTCGCGAACAGAAATTCCGTGTCCGGATTGATGTAGGTGGCGTACGCAAAACCGGCGGCGCCCACCTCGCGATCCAGCTCCGCCATTTCGCGATTGATGCGCTCGACGAAAGCATCGGCGGATTCGGCGGAAGCCGCCGCCGAGGTTGCAGGGTTCGCTTTCTGACACGCGGCGAGCAGCAGCGCGGCTGCGATGCACGCAGCAACTTTGCAAGGTATGAGCACCGTACTTGGACGGATGAGCTCGGAAAAGGTTAGGTCACGAAGCTCAGCGCCGGCTGGCGGTGATGACCGTCTGAGTGTCCTGCCCCAGCGCCGGCGCGGCGAAGGGCGCCGGTCCCGGTGTCCGTCCGAACTTGATCGGCCGCGCGACGCCACGATAGCTGCCGAGCGTCGGATGCTCGATTGCGGCGACGATCTCTTCGGCGAGCACCTGCGGATGATCGAACATGTCCTCGATGCGCCGTGCCGTCGCGCAGGGCACTTCGTCGCCGAACACCTGCTCCCATTCCATCGCGGTGTGCGTCATCAGAGCAGCGCGGAGCTTCGGCACGATCTCCGCCGTATGTTGTGCGCGCTTGCGCACGGTGTCGTAACGCGGATCGTTCGCCAGCTCGGTGAGGCCGGTCTTCTCGCACAGCGCTTTCCAGAAATGCGGCGTGTTCGCCGAGAGATACAAGTAACCTTCGCGCGTCGGATGCAGCCCCGTGATGCCGCCCGAGCGCATGTCGCGCCAGATGTCGAGCGCCTCGCCCTCCGCCCAGATCATGCGCGCGGACTGCATCGTCAACGCGCTTCGCAGTAACGATACGCCGACGAACTGTCCCTGCCCGCTGCGCTCACGCTCGAACAGCGCGGACGCGACACCCGCCGCCACCAACGCGGCCGCGTAGTAGTCGACCATCGAGCCGTGCACGATTTCGGGCGCGCCTTCGGGCTTGCCCTGGAGCACGCACATGCCGCTCATCGCTTGCAGCACCTGGTCGTAGCCGGCCTTGTCCTTGAGCGGGCCCGTCTCGCCGTAACCCGTCACCGCGCAATAGATCAGCCGCGGATTCAAGCGGCCGAGCCGCTCGTAGTCGATGCCGAGACGCTCGGGCACCCCGGGGCGGAAGTTGTGCACGAGCACGTCCGCGACTGCCGCGAGCCGCAACAGCACTTCGAGACCTTCCGGGCTCTTCAGATCGAGCACCACGCCCTGCTTGCTGCGATTGACGCCGAGGAACGCGCGATTTTCCGACTGCAGCGTCGACGGGTACTGGCGCAGGTTGTCGCCGCCGGGCGGCTCGATCTTGATCACATCCGCGCCCTGGTCGGCCAGCAGCGTGCAACCGTACGGGCCCGCGATGTACGCGCTCAGATCGAGCACGCGCACGCCGCTGAGCGGACCCGCGGGACCGGAGCGTCGGGCGCTCTCGAAAGGTGAGGAAGCCATCATTGTGATTCCGGCGCGAGCGGCATCCACGTCAGCCGCCAGGTGCGGTCGTGACGTCCACCCGCGCGATAGTAGGGAGAGAACACGAGCGCCGGACGGCCGAGCGGCGCGACGCGCAGATCGGGGCCTTCGGCCGCGCCTGCTGCCGGCACGGTTTCGAGCCATGTCGCGTCGGTCGGCGCAGGCACGCGCAGTGTTTCCTCGATCTTGTAGCCGTCGATCAATCCGGTGGCGTAGACGAGCGGGCCGCGCGTGACGGCGAGATAGTCGAAGTGCATCACTTCCTGGCGCACGGGCGCATCGTCCGGCGTGCGGGACTCTTGCGTGCTGCTCTGGGTTCTGAAATGCACTTGCGGCCGCATCGGCAACGACAGCGTGATCGAGTCGTTCTGGCGCCACTCACGGTGGATCGGGAAGTAGGCGCCCGCCGGCACTGCCGCGACAATCTCACCATTCACATGAATGCCGGCACCGGCGGCCCACTGCGGAATCCGCACGTGAACCTTGAACGTCGCCGTGCGCTCCGGCGTCACGCGAATCGCAACTTCACCATCGAACGGATACCCCGTGCGCTGCTCCAGATGCACCGCGCCGACATCGCGCACGCGCAACGTAGCTTCTGATGGACCGAGCAGATTGACTCTCACTCCGTCTGCGCCCGTCGCGTACGCGACCGACGGCAACTCTTCGAGCGCCGTCGCACCGCTCGATTTGCAGCACCGCCAGTACGTCGTGTGCACGCGCCGACCGTTCGGGAAGGAGTAGTAGCACCAATCCTCGCCGTCGGGCGCCTGCGCGCCGAGCAGATCGTTGTACGCGCTGCGCTCGATTTCCTCTGCGTACGCGGCCTCGCCGGTGATCGCGAGCAACTCGCGATTGAGCTGAATCCACGCGAACGTCGAGCACGTCTCGACGTAGCCATAGGGACTGAACACCGTCGGCGGATTGAAAACCTCGCGCGAACGATGCGCGACGCCGCCCCACGGCCCACCACCGAGCGTGAGGTGATGATCGCGAATATTCCGCCACAGGTTCACGACCGCGCGCAGGTACGCAGCGTCGCCCGTCGCCCGGTGCAATTTCGCGAGCCCGAGCAGATTCCACAGCAGCTGATAGGCCTTGCCGGTCGCGATCTCCGAGGCATCCGCGCCCGCGAGCACCTGCGTGAGCAGCGCCAACTTCGGATTGCGGTCCGCTTGCTCCACGATGCGCAGCGCCAGGTCGAGGAACCGTTGCTCGCCCGTGGCGAAGTGCAGCTCGAGCGCAGGGTCCATCAGCACTGTCGCCGACATGCCGTGATGATTGCCGAGGTCCGTGATGTCGATGCCGCCGCTCGTCAGCGCGTGCAGACACAGATCGCCGATCTTGCACGCTGCTTCCAGATACGTTCCCACGCCAAGATGCCGACGCGCTTCGAGCAACCCGAGGATCAGGTAGCTGTGCGTCCAGATGTCCCAGGTGCGGAAATGCGGCGCGCCGTCCCAGCTCTCCGGCTTCGGCGGCTGCTTGCGCATGAAGCGTCGCTCGGGCGCGTAGTTCCCGAGGTACCCGTCGGCCTCCTGAAGTCCGACGAGGTAGTCCGCGACACGTCGGACTCGATCGAGCAACGCGGCATCGCCGGTGCGCGCAGCTGCCTTCGAAGCCGCATACAACCACTTGCCGGCATGCTCGCCGTACCAATCGCCGCCATGATTCGCGTGCGCGCGTGCTGGCGCGAAGATCGCGATCGCCGGACTCGTCTCATCGACGATGAACTTCGCAAGACGACCGCGATGATTCGCGGCGAGCGCCTCGCCGAGAACGCCGCGGAGTTGAACGGCGTCCGGCGGAGCGAATTGCAGCGCGCACTCGCGCGTCTGCATGGACGTTGCTGCTCGCTGCGGCATCATGCGGCATCTACGACACAGCGAAAGCCGATGCCGCCCGAGCGGTCCTTGCACGGCGCCATCAGCAGATACTTGCCGTGCTGATCGAGCCGGTACGCTTGCGGGAAGTACCAGTGCGATGTCTGCGGCTGGTAGTTGTTGCCGCCACGCAAGATCGCTGCACGCGTATGCGCGTCGACGTATTCATCGGTCCACTGCCAGACGTTGCCGACGAGATCCATGACGCCGAACGGACTCGCGCCCGCTGGATGCGCATCGACATCGTCAGGCGGCGGCATCTCGCGCGCCGTCGAAGGCGCCGGCACTGCAGCTGCGTTCCACTCGTTGCCCCACGGATAACGCCGACCGTCGACACCTTGAGCCGCGTACTGCCACTCCCATTCGTGCGGCAGGCGCTTGCCGGCCCATTCTGCGTAGGCGCGCGCGTCTTCGATCGACACCCACGTGACGGGCTTGTTCTCCCAGCCGCGTCGCGGCGCGCCGCGTTCCCAATGGCGCAGAAAGTTGTGATCGTCGCGCGGACGATAGTGGCTGGCATCGAGAAATGCTTTGTACTGCGCGTTTGTGACCGGATAGCGATCGATGTAGAACGCGCCGATGCGCACACGTCCGCGATGCGCGCGGCGCGCGCTGCCTTCCCACGGATACTGGACGTCGACCCCTTCGGAGGTCTGACCTTCGATCTCGTTGCCGTGGACGGCGAAGTCGAACTCCGCAGCGGCAATCGCGATCATGCCCGCCGGCGCTTCGGCCGCGGCACGGGTTCGCTCGATCTCGACCAGTTGCTGCGGCAGCGAGCGCCATTCGGCAGAAAGCGAGCGCAGCGGCGTGCGCGCGAGCTTGTGCATCTGCTCGAGAAATCCCGTGAGATCCTGGGCCTGCGCGCTGCCGGCGACCGCGAGGATCGCACCGAAGCCATGCGCTTCGAGCTTCAGCGAGCAGCGCGCCTTTGCACCTTCGATTCGCGGTTCCAGACGAACGCCGTTCCACACGTCGAAGTACACAGTGCCGGCAGCATGGTCGATAGCGATCTGCTCGCCCGCGACTTCGTGCTCATTGCGATTCACGATCGTCCACAGCGCCTGGCCTGCGCCCGGGAAGCGGCTGGCGAATACACCTGCCTGCAAAGTCTTCTCGTACGGCGTCCAGTCCGCGCTGACCATGAGCGGCGCGAACTGCCGCTGGATCATCGCGATCCGCCGCAGCGTCTCGGCGTCGCGCGGCGTGAGCTGATTCCAGATGCCCCACACGTTCTCCCACGCGGTGTAGCCGATGCCGTTGAAGAACATGTGCTGCAGGTCGTTGTTGCGATCGCGGCTCCAGCGGTTCTCGATGTTCACGATGTGGCGCGGCTCGAGCCACTTGAGCTTGAGCACCGAGGGGATCGTCTCCTGCGGGACCTTCTTGCTCCAGCTCTGCACGTTCCAATTCAGAATGTGATCGCCGGCCTGCGCGGTCGACTCGGGCTCCAGCACGACTGCATGCCCGCGTTTCGCGCAGGCATCGAAGAATGCGCGAGGCATGCCGCTGTAGGTGTCGCCGTTGATGCCGTCTGCGCCGACCGCTGCGACGAGCTCGGCCATCAGCTCCCAGTCAGGCGCGCTGTGCGGCCGCGTGCCGTTGTCCCACGGCATCGTCGGCAGAAATACCTTGATGCCGCGCTGATGAAAGTCGGCGACCGCGCCCCGCAGCCCGGCGAGGCCGCCCGGCAGATCGTGCGCGAACTCGAAGTGATTGCGATCGTCGACGCCGATGTTCGGGTAGATGTACCAGAGCAGCACGCTGTCGATGCCGCCGTAGCGGCTCTCCAGGTCGTCGAGGTAACGCTGCACTGTGTAGCGACCCGCGACCGGATCGTAGAGATAGCGGTCCTCGACCATCGCGAGCGCGTGCACGAAATTGCGCTGCGCCCATTGCAGCCGCGGATCGCGATACAGCGCATCGTCGTAGCCGAGCCGCACCAGGTGCTCGTGGCGCCACTCGCGCAGGCCGCGGATCCAGTCTTCGCTGTTCGCGTTGACATCGATCATCCAGTGACCGATGCCGGCAAACGGCCAGCCGGGCGGCGAGCCCGGCAACGGCAGGTACGGCCCCGTCAGCGCGTGCGAGAACTTGAAGCTGGTCGTCGGTCGCATCATGAGTGGAATGATCGCACGCCGCAGTACTGAGCGAGCTCATCGGCTGCGCCGGGTCGTTCGTCCCCATGCGAGCGCAGCAGGGCCTCGACCTCTTGCGCGTCTGGGATGCTCGACTGCGCACCGACGCGCGTTGTGGCGAGAGCTGCGGCGGCGCTCGCACGGCGCAATGCCTGCGGTAGGGGGGAACCCGAGCAGAGCGCGGCTGCGAGCGCGCCGCAGAAAGTATCGCCGGCCGCTGTCGTATCGACGGGCTCGACCTTGAAGGCCGGCTGCAGGAAGAACGTCCCACGCTCCGTCGCGCAGCAGCCGCGCGCGCCGAGAGTGACGACAGCGCATGGCACATCGAGCGATGCAAGCACTTCGGCCACTGCACCGTGACGCCCCGCGACCTTCGCGAGCTCGTCCTCGTTGACTATCAAGACGTCGACGGCCGCAAGCAGACCCGCAGGCAGTGCACACGCCGGCGCCGCGTTCAGCAGCACCTTGACGCCACTGTCGCGGGCCGAACGTGCGAACGCCGTGACGGTTTCGAGCGGAGTTTCGAGCTGCAACAGCAGATAGCCGACGCCGTCGAGCGGCGGCAGGTCCGAGTCGCGCAACATCGCGTTGGCACCCGGCGCGACCGTGATTGCGTTCTCGGCGTTGTCAGCGAGGCAGATCAGTGCAACGCCGCTCGCCGCCTGTGCCACGCGAACGATATGCAACGTCACGCCGGCATCGCGTAGAGACTTTTCCATCAATGGAGCGAAAGCGTCCTCGCCGAGGGCCAGGACCATGCGCGTCGCCACGCCGCCGGCGCGGGCGCACGCAACGGCCTGATTCGCACCCTTGCCGCCGGGAACGATCGCGAGCTCCCGGCCCAGCACGGTCTCGCCGGGCGCGGGCACATGATGCGCGCGCACGACGAAGTCCAGGTTGGCCGATCCCGCGACCAGGATCGCATCGCGAGGCTGTTTCATGGCTTCCGGAGTCCCGCGGGATTTCCCCGGGCCACGCTCCCTGACGGTTGCGTAGCCCGTCGGTCATCGGGCTAAAGCCCGACCTACAATCGCACTGTAGGTCCGACTTTAGTCGGACACCTTCCTAGAAATCTATCCTGTAAGTCAGCGACACCGTGCGGCCGCGGCCGGCGAAGTAGTTGCGGAAGAAGTCGATCTGCGAGAACGACAGGAAGTAGAACTTGTCCGTGAGGTTCTCGACGCCGAGGGAGAACCCACCGTAGCGCTCCATGTCGTAGTTCACCGTCAGGTCGTACAGCGTGTAGCCGTGCGTGTGCTCTTCCCCGGCCCTGCCTTCGTTGATGTCGCGGCCCAGCAGTGTCGTTGCGCCGAGGACCACCTGCGCGCGATCCAGGAAGTTCCACTCGACCGACCCGCTGAACTTGTCGGGACTGATGTTGACGACGCCCATCTCGAGGCTCAGCGGACCGTTGGGCGCGCCGGCCTGCGTGGTGTGGCCTTCCGTATGCGAGTACAGCGCGTTGAACCTCCACGACGAGCTCAACCGGTATTCGGCGCTGAACTCGTAGCCTTCGATGTCGACCGGCGCGCGGTTGAGCACGAAGTCCTGCGTCACCGGATCGACGCTGAGCGACGCGCCGAGGTCGGAGCTCGACTCGTAGTACGAACCGGAGAGGCCGATGCTGTCGCCGCGCCAGTTGAAGCCGACTTCCTTGCTGTCGAAGATGATCGCTTGCAGGTCGAGGATGCCTTCGACCGATTGCCCCGGCCGGTTGATGTTGCGCAGAGGGATGCCGATGTTCGGCAGCGTGAAGCCTTCGCTGTAGGAGGCGAACACCGACCAGTCCGGCGTGATGCGCCAGATCGCGCCGGCATTGAACATGTCTTCCTGGTAGTCGAGCGTGCCGCCCTCGACGAAGGCACGATTGCGGAAGAACGTGGTGGTGTAGTCGTTCACCGAGAGCTCGCCGTCTTCGCGGCGCATACCGCCGCTGACCGTCACCGGGCCGATGTCATAAGACAGTTGCAGGTACGGCGCAACGCTCTTGTACTCCATCGGCGGCACCCACACGCGATTGGTGAGCGCGAGGCTCTGCTCGGTCTCGTCCTTCACGACGTCCAGGCCGACATGCAGCTCCAGCCCGGCCGTGAACAGGTCGCTGCGCGTCCACGACGAG
Source organism: uncultured Gammaproteobacteria bacterium (assembly GCA_963830745.1). Classification (GTDB taxonomy): domain Bacteria; phylum Pseudomonadota; class Gammaproteobacteria; order Steroidobacterales; family Steroidobacteraceae; genus Steroidobacter. Next base: position 48,130 of record CAWHNL010000023.1, on the reverse strand, counting down.
CGCAGGCCTTCCTTCTCCGACGCCACCTCGGACTGATCGACCAGCTGGCCGATCGGCGCAATCAACGGATCCTGGCGGTCGGCGCCATTGTCTGCCGGGAAGCGCATGGCCTGGTCGGCCGTGTAGACATCGGCGCTGAAGCTGCCGCCGAACAGATCGAAGTTCTTGTACGTGAGGACGTACTGCTCGAAGTCGTTGAACTCGGTGCCCACCAGCGCAACGCCGCCGGTGCCGAGCGGCGGGCCCGGCTCGGAAGTATCGGGAATGCGCAGCGCGCGACTGCCTTCGACCCAGTGATAGCCGCCCTTGCTCTTGATCTTGAAGTTGCTGGCGGAGAACTGCAGCCGCTGGTTGTCGTCGGCGCCGAAGTTCCAGCCGGCCTTCAGGAACAGGTTCTCGGTCTCCGAGTCCGCCGAGGAGCTGCTGGCGCTCAGACCGATGCGGCGGCCGTTCGCGTCATAGGTGATGCCGCGGTCGCCGAGCGAGCCGTTCAGCACCATGTCGTAGTCGTCCGACTTGTACGTGAGGGTGCCGCCGGCCTTCCAGCTGTCGCTGTCGTCCTCGAACTGCGAGGACAGGTTCGTGAAGACGTTGAACTTCAACCCGGGCTCGGTCGCGTCCTTCGAGATGTAGTTGATGATGCCGCCGGCTGCGCCGATGCCTTCGGCCGCCGACGGGCCGTTGATCACCTCGATGCGTCCGACAACATCCATATCCGTGAACACGCTGTTGCGGCTGCCGTCGCGCAGCGGCGTGCTCTGAGGAATGCCGTCGAACAGTCGCAGCGGCACGCGGCCGCGCAGCGTCTCGCCGAGGCTGTTCACTGCCTGCGACGATTCGGAGTAGCCGGGCACCGTGCGTGCGAGCACGGCGGTGGCGTCCTGAGTGAGACTGAGTGAGCGCGAGACTTCCTCCTCGGAGACCACGTTGATCGCGCCGGGAATCTTGTCGACCGCCTTCGGCGCGCGGGTGCCGGTGACGATGACTTCCTCGACGCGCTCCATCGGAGCGGTCTGGTCCTGCGCCTGCGCAGCCCCGTGTGCCGCGAGTACGCTGATAGAGCCTGCGAAACAACGCAGCGCTGCACGCAATGTCTTGCTCATGATGTGGCCTCCCCCATTAGGCATTTGTGGGAGGCAATCTATGAAGTCGGTCCGGTGAATAGAACCCGCCCGGGGTTTGTTCAGAGCCTAGTATTTGTTGGGTCCGATCGCGTCGGGCTAAGCCCGACTCCGCCACACTCTCTTGCAGCAGCACCGTCACCAACCGCAGCCGCACACTCGCCCTCGACCAAATGACGCCGATGCGCCGCGGCACCGTCTCTTCCGGCAGCGGCAGGCGCGCCAGGCGCAGGCCTTCCGGCCAGGGCCGGGCCCAATCCGGCACGAGTGAAACGCCGAGCCCGCGGTCGACCATCACCGCAATCGCATTGAGCGCGTTCACTTCGAAGCGCTCGCGCGGCACGATGCCGACCTTGCGCAGGTACTCATCCGCCTGACGTCCGCCCCACTGGTTGCGGTCGTAGCGGATCAGCGGCTCGTTGGCCAGCAGGTCGTGCGCGCCGCGATGTCCCATGTGATGCGGCGCGAGCACGATCAACGGCTCTTCGCGCAACAGTTGCCAATCGCAGGTCTTCGGCAGCGGATACGGTGCCTGCAGCACGAAGGCCGCGTCGAGATCGCCCGCCTCCACCGACGCGTACAGCGGCGCGGAGTAGCCCGGCTGGATGTAGACGTTGATGTGCGGAAACTTGGCGACCATGCGCGACAGGATCCCGGGCAGCATCCCCGCGAGCACCGTCGGGCAGGCGCCGAGCCGCAGCTCGCCGGCGATCGGGCTTTCATTCGCGACGCTGCGCAGGTCCGAGAAATCGCGCACCAGCTCGCGCACGCGCAGCAGAATTCGCGCGCCCTGCTCCGTCATGCGCACCGTGCGTCCGACGCGCACGATCAGCGGCACGCCGATCTCGCGCTCCAGCGTGTGGATCTGCTGTGAAACCGCGGCGGAGGTGATGTTCAGCACGCGCGCCGCGGCTGCCATCGAGCCTTGATCGGCCACCGTCAGGAAAGTCTTCAGGAACTGAGTGTCGATGCCACGCTCCCCGTCGTGCTGTTGGACTCAGCGTCTTTGTAGACAGTCAAACCGGCGAGCGAGCGCGTAGGCGCCGGGAAGAACAGGCTGGCGAGGTAGCCCACGAGGATGCACGTGCCGATCGAGATGCCGAGATAGAAATACGGATGCACCAGGTCGTTCCACCACGCCGCCATCGTCACGACGATTGCCGTCGCGACGCCGATGGACACGCCCGCCGAATTCGCGCGCCGCGTGAACATGCCCAGAGTGTACGCGCCGGCAAAGCCACCGCCCAGCAGGCCCGCCATCTCGATCGTCAGGTCCAGCAGGGAATGGATGTCGAGGCGCGACAGCAGCAGCGCCAGGCCGATGCCGACCAGGCCGACCACGACCGTCATCCACTCGGCGAAGCGCTTGGTCTGCTCCTGCGTCGGTGAGCGCACCAGCTTCTCGTAGAAATCCACCGACAGCAGCGTCGCCATGCTGTTGATCGTGCCCGACAGCGTGCCCATCGCCGCGGCAAAGATGCCGGCGATGATCAACCCAGTCAGCCCCACCGGCAGCTCGGCGGCAATGAACAGCGGGAACGTCGCATCGATCGGCAGCAGCGGGTCGAGCCGCTCTGGATGCTCCCGGTAATAGGCGAACAGCACGGTGCCGATACCGTAGAAGATCAGCCCGCCGGGCAGCATGATCGCCGCAAACATCCAGATCGAGCGGCCGGCGGCCTTCGGCGAGTCGGTCGCGAGCGTGCGCTGCATCAGTACCTGATCCTTGGGAAAGGTCAGCACCACGTCGAACAGGATCAGGAAGAAGAAGCCCCAGATGGTCGGCTCGGTGAGATCGAAGCTGAAGTTGAGCAGCTTGGTCTTGTCGAACGCCATGGCCGTGTCGTACACGGCCGCGCCGCCGAGCGAGTAGAACACGAAGCCGATGGCGAACAGCGCGCCGCCCATCAGCACGATGACCTGCACGAAATCCGTCCACACGACCGCGCGCATGCCGCCCATCGCCGTGTAAACGATGGTGCACACACCCATGATCAGAATGCTCCAGACCACGTCGATTCCGGTGATCGTGGCGATCGCCAGCGCCGGCAGGAACAGCACCACGCTCATGCGGCCGCCGATGTGCATCGCCATGCACAGCGCGCTCGCGATCATGCGGATTGCCGGATGGAAGCGCATCTCGAGATAGTTGAACACCGACACCAGGTCCAGGCGCCGCAACAGCGGCACGATCCAGACGGCGACGAACATCAGACCGAGAATCGTCATGAGCTTGTTCATCATGTACTGCCAGTCCGTCTCGAACGCCTTGGCAGGAATCGCGAGATAGCTGATCGAGCTGGTGTTGGTCGCGTACAGGCTGACGCCCGCAACCCAGAACGGGATCGCGCGGCTGCCGACGAAGAACTCGGTCGCCGTCCCCCGCCGGTCGCGCAGGTACCAGTACACGCCGACCCCGATCATCGCCCCGAGGTAGATGACGATGATGGTCCAGTCGAGCCCCGCCAGCCCGCGCTTGCTGGAGAGGACCTGCGCGGTTTCGAGGGCGATGCGACCGTTGGCGACGCTTGCAGTCAGGACGCCGTTACGGATCGGCGTGACGCTGTCGATGCGTCCGCCGTTGCGATACGGCAGCGACGCCCAGGCGCGCGAGATCGTATGAAACGTCTCCAATTGGGAGGCGCCGTCCGGATCGCGCACGAGGTAAAGAATGTGCGCTTGCCCGATCGCGTGCGCCGAACCCGCGACGATCGGTCCGGGCGTCGTGCCTCTGTCCTCCCAGCCCCGCTCCGACGACCAACGCAACAGTCGGTCGGCTCGAGCACCCTCGTCGTGGACGGTGACGTACAGCGACCCAATCCGGGCAACGACGGATGTCGGCACGCCTCCGCCTGGCCACGCGGCCAGCCGACCCCACTGCCCTGCTTCGCTCACAGGAGAAAGCTGCAGAAGATGCGGCGCGCCGCTCGCATCGACGCCCGCTACATATATATGACCGTCTGCGGGAACTCCGACAGCGGAGGACAGCGCCATGGGCAGATTCGGCAATGGCCGCGAGATCGGCGCATCGCTGTTCAATGACAGCTGCATCACCCGGTCGCCTATCAGTGCGAACGTCTGACGACCGTCGCTGATGATGACGGGGAGCTCGTTGCCCAGACTTTCGGGCCAGCGGGCCTCGCTCCAGGACTTGCGATTCGCATCGAGGATCCGCACGACGCCGGGTTGCACTACGACTGGACGGTCGTCGATCGCGATGACTCGCGTGTGGGTACTGTCGCCGTCGATCGCGGGCAGCCTGGCAACGTCGACGGAGGAGATGCTTTCGGCGGCAGCCGCTGCGCTGACGACGAGCGCCGTCAGGGCGATGAGCGCTCTCACAGGCGATCGCTGCTGTCGTTCGCTGCGGCCAGCACGGCTTGAGCGCGCTTGACGAATGGCAGATCGATCATCCGGCCATCGAGCAGGAAGGCGCCGCGGCCGGCATGTGCTGCGTCTTGCGCAGCGGCGACGATACGGCGGGCGGTGTCGACGTCGAGCGTCGCGGTGCCGAAGATCTCGTTCGCGAGCGCGACTTGCTTCGGATGCACGCAGCTCTTGCCGACGTAGCCGAGCTGACGCGCCTGCTCCGCCTCACGCCGAAACCCTTCGGTGTCGGCGACGTCGGGATACGCACTGTCGTACGCGAACTTGCCGCTCTCGGCGCAGGCCATCGCCATCTGGAACATCGCCGCATGGACGTTGGCCGCGCTGCGGCGGTCGGCGTGCATGGATTCGAACAGATCGGCCAGTCCCAGCTGCAGCCCCGCGACGCGCGGATGCGCGGCGGCCAGCTCCGGAGCCAGCCGCAGTGCCCGCGGCGTCTCGACGTTGACGAGCAGGCCGATGGGCCGCGCGACACCGTTGCGCCGCTCGGCGCTTTCCAGCGCTGCAGCCGCCTGGCGTACGTCGGCCGCGCACTGCGCCTTCGGCAGGTTCAGCAGCGCAACCTGCGGGCATGCGAATGCCATCAAATCCCCCTCGAAATGCGGCGAGCCCGGCGCATTGATGCGCACGATGATCGACTTGGCGGAATCTCTTACGGCGCCCGAGTGCAGGAAAGCGGCGATCTGCTCGCGCGCGCGCGCCTTGGAGTGTTCCGGAACGGAATCCTCCACGTCAAACGAGATCGAATCCGCTGCGCCGGCCAGCGCCTTGGCGAACAACTCGGGGCGCGAGCCGGGTACGAATAGTTTGCTGCGCATGGTTCTCCGCCCCTTGCCGCACAGTGTGCGCGAAGGCAACGGGCGGACCAGCGGGTCGGCGCCTGCTTCAGACGTTAGTTTTGCTTGGCTCTCACGGAGTGTGGCGCCAGACTTCGACTCCGCCGTCGCGGTGCGGGTCGGGCGCGCAGTGGCACGTTGCGATCGACGCCAGCATTGCTCCTAGGACTGGGCAACACAGGGACGCCGCACCGTGATACCGCCCACTGCGGCCCGAGTTGCGAGAGTGCCAGCGGCCGACCCGGCGTACCTGACGGAGCGACGATCGAGTGCCGATGGAAGGCGAATGACCTCCCATGGAAATGGGAGGGGGCGATATCGGGCGAACCGTTGCGGCTGTAAGCTGCGGACTCGAGGGAGCGAGGGGCAAGATGACGCGCGAACCGTTTCGGCTGGGTGCCTGGCGAGTCGATCCCGGTCTGTGCGAGATAGCAAACGACGAGGACACGCTGCACGTGGAGCCGCGTGCGATGGCGGTGTTGTGTCATCTCGCCGCGCGTGCCGGCACGACTGTGTCGCGCGATGAATTGTTGGACGAAGTCTGGAAGACGCGTCACGTCGTCGAAGACGTCTTGACGCGCTGTATCTCGCAACTCCGACAGTCACTCGGCGACGATGCCAAGGAAGCGCGCTACATCCAGACGATCCCAAAGGTCGGTTACCGGCTGCTGATCGCGCCGCAACCGCTGGCGCCGCCGGCCGATCCTCCGCCGCAAGCCATTCCGGTGTCGCGATGGTCGCGGTTGCCGTGGCTGGCCACTGCAGCTGCGGCGGCTCTTGCCATCGTCGCTGGCATCTATCTTTTTGCCTACGATCGCCCCGCCCCGACGGGCCCCGATACGCCCTTCGTCGCGATCCTGCCGTTCGCGGTCGTCGGCGAAGGCGATGACGCGACAGCGTTCGCGGATGGAATGACGGATGACGTCATCCAGTTGCTCGCGACCGTGCCAGGACTGCGCGTCATGTCGCGCACGTCTTCGTTCCATTTCAAGGGCCGCGACGCGAGCCTGAGCACCATCGCCAGCGAGCTCAACGTCGGGTACGTGCTCGAGGGCAGCGTGCAAAGGATCGGCGACCGCATTCGCATCAAGGCGCAGCTCATCGAAGCGCGCACCGACCAGCATCTGTGGTCGCAGGAATTCGACCGCGCCCTCGTGGACGTTTTCGAAGTGCAGCGCGAGATCGCTGTGGCAGTGGCGCGCCGACTCAACGTATCGGTCGACCAGCGCTTGCTCGCGCGCGGCGCGACCACACGGAACATGGCGGCGTACCAGTTGTACGTCGAGGGCAGGATGGCGAGCGAGCAATATGCTGCATCCTCCGCACGCGACAGCATCGCGATGCTCGAAGGGGCCGTGAGGCTCGACCCCGCGTTCGCAAGCGCCTGGTCGGCACTGGCCCTGGCACGCTGGGTGAGCCCCGCATCTTCGAACATGACGTCGGAGCAGATCGCGCAGTCCGACGAGCTGGCGCGTACCGCAGCCAGTCGCGCGGTCGAGCTCGATGGTTCGTTTGCCGGCGCGCAATTCGTCCTCGCGGATTCCGCACGCGTCGCGTACGCATACTCGGATGCGGAAATGCGTTATCGCGCTGCGCTCGCCGCGATACCGAACGACCCCTCGCTACACGTCGGCTACGGCAACGTGCTGAGCGATGCGGGTCGCATCCGCGATTCGTTGACTCACCGGCAACTCGCTCACACGCTCAACCCGCTTTCGCCGGTCACTGCCTTCTTCCTGGCGCGCAGCTCCTTGCTCGCCGGCGACGTAACGGCCGCGCGCGAGCACGCGGGTCGCAGTCGCGAGCTCGGATTCCGGAACGCAGTGCTCGATCACATGGAAGCCTACCTGCACGTGCGCGAGCGGAACTGGCAAGCAGCACGAGCCATCTGGGCCGAGAACGAGGACCCCGTGGAGCGGCACGCGATGGAGGAAGTGCTCGCGGCGCTCGAGACATCCGCTTCACACGACGCCGCGCTCGCAGCGATCGAGAAGCTGCCACCCTGGAACGTGCTGCCCTTTCGCGGCCGACTCTATGCCGCGCTGCTGCTGGGAGAACGCGAGGTCGCGTGGCGCGCAGCCATGGAAGGTATCGAGGCGAAGCTGGAGCCGACTGACATCTGGTGGCTTCCGGAGGCGCAGATCCTGCGCAGCGATGCTCGATTCGCCGAACTCGCCGCGCGTATCGACCTGCTCCGCTACTGGGAGAGCTACGGTTGGCCGGATGCGTGCGACGATCCGGCCACTCGGCTCGCGTGCGAGTAAAAAAAGCCGATTCTTGCCTGCGCAGCACGAACAGCCACTCGACTACTCGTCGTCGGCATCCGCTGAGGAACTGAGCCCGCCGCCAGGACGCTCTATTTGAAGCGAACTCGAGCGGAGCAAAGACATGGAGCCCGTGAAACTGCCTCAGGCGATGAAAACACCCCCGATCGTGTCGGCGCAGGAGTGGGAAGCTGCGCACCAGCAACTCCTCGTGAAGGAGAAGGCGTTGACCCGCGCCCGAGACGCGATGGCCGCCGAGCGTCGGCGGATGCCGTGGCTGGCCGTGAAGAAGGAGTACGTATTCGACGGACCCGCGGGCAAGGCGAGCCTGCTCGACCTGTTCGACGGGCGTCGCCAGCTGATCGTCTACCGGGCGTTCTTCGAGCCGGGCGTGAAGGGTTGGCCCGAACATGCCTGCGTCGGCTGCTCTTTCATGGCCGACCAGCTCGCCGACGTCCGTCATCTGAATGCGCGCGACACGACGCTCGTCTACGCCTCACGCGCGCCGCAGCGGGACATCGAGCGTCTGAAGGCGCACATGGGCTGGAAGATGCCGTGGTACACCATCACGGACAGCTTCGACGCCGACTTCGGCGTGAACGAGTGGCACGGTACGAACGCGTTCATCCGCGACGGCGACCAGGTGTTTCGGACCTACTTCGTCAACAACCGCGGCGACGGGGAGCTGGGCACCACCTGGACCTACCTCGACATCACCGCGCTCGGGCGCCAGGAAGAGTGGGAAGACTCGCCCGCAGGGTACCCGCAGACTCCGCCGTACAACTGGTGGCAGTGGCACGATTCCTACGACAGCACGCAGATCAGGCGGAGTGCACGAGCTTGAGCTTCGGATGCGTGCGCGTGATGCGGCTCAGCGATTCGACCGACTGCGGCACGGCGATGTAGATACCTTGCGCGTACTCGACGCCGATGTCGGCGAGACACGCGAGCACCTCAGCGGTCTCGACGCGCTCGGCAACGGTCTTGATGCCCATCGCACGGCCGATCTGCGTGATCGCCTCGACCATGCTGCGGTCGACGTGATCGGTCGTCACGTTCTGGATGAACTGACCGTCGATCTTCAGATAATCGACCGGCAGGTTCTTCAGGTACATGAACGAGGACAGGCCGCTGCCGAAGTCATCGAGCGAGAACTGACAGCCGCGCGAGCGGAACTCGCGCATGAAGTGCACGACGTTCGGCAGGTTGGAGATCGCGGCGGTCTCGGTGATCTCGAAGCACACCGCGCCGGGACTGAGATCGTAGGTCTGCAGCTCGTTGATCAGGAAGTCGAGGAAGCGGTCGTCGTTCAGCGAAGTGCCTGACAGGTTGATCGACAGCGTGTAGCCGTGGCGCGCATCGCCGTCGGTGCGGTAGTGCGCGAGCGTGCCGAGCGCCTGGCTCACGACCCAGCGGTCGATCATCGGCATGACGTTGTAGCGCTCGGCGGCCGGAATGAACTCCGCCGGCAGCACGAGCTCACCGTTCTCGCCGCGCATGCGCACCAGCAGCTCGTAATGACCGCGCGGGTCGCGGTTGTTGCCGATCGGCACGATCGGCTGGTAGTACAGCTCCAGTCGGTTCTCTTCGCAGGCGCGCGTCAGGCGCGACACCCACTGCATTTCGCGATGCCGCTCCGGCGCAGCACCGTACTGATACATGTGCACGCGGTTGCGGCCCGAGTCTTTCGCTGCATAACAGGCCACGTCGGACGCGCTGAGCACGCTGCCGATGCTTTCGCTGGTGCTATTGATCTCGACGATGCCGATGCTGACGCCCACGTTCATCGCGCCGTCCTGCCACTCGAACCGATACTCGCGGATCGCCTGGCGCAAACTGTCGGCAATCTTCGCGGCACGGTCGGCCGTGCAGTCCTGCAGCAGGATGCCGAACTCGTCGCCGCCGAGGCGCGCGATCGTGTCGCTCGTGCGGATGCGCGTCTGCAGGATGCCGGTGATCTGCTTCAGCAAGCGGTCGCCGGCCTGGTGACCGCAGGTGTCGTTGACGAGCTTGAACTGATCGAGGTCGAGGTACAGCAGCACGTGCGTCGTCGCTTCGTCCGAGCGCGCGGTCAGCAGTGCCTCGTTCAAGCGGTTCTCGAACTCGCGGCGGTTGATCAGGCCCGTCAGTGCGTCGTGGCTCGCCTGGTAGGCGAGCGCTCGACGCAGTCGCCGCTCGCGGCTCACGTCGTGGAACACCATGACCGCACCGATGATGCGACCGACGCGATCGCGGATCGGCGCCGCGGAATCCTGGATCGCGATCTCCTGGCCGCGACGGTTGACCAGCACGGTCTGGTCGGCCACCGCGATGACGTTGCCCTCGCGCAGCGCGCGGGTCACTGGATCTTCGAGCGGCTCGCGCGTCACTTCGTTGAGGATGTTGAAGACTTCGCGCAGCGAGCGGCCCTGTGCCTCGTGCGAATCCCAACCGGTCAGGTCCTCGGCGACTGGGTTGAGATATTCGATGCGGCCGGCGGCGTCGGTCGTGATCACGGCGTCACCGATCGACTGCAGCGTGACCTGCGCCTTCTCCTTCTCCTCGAACACCGCCGTCTCGGCGCGCTTGCGCTCGCTGATGTCGGAGATCGTGCCTTCGTAGCCGATCAGGTTGCCGTGCTCGTCTTTCACGGCACGCGCGCTCTCGATCACAGTCAGCGTCGTACCGTCGACGCGTTGCAACTGGAACTCGGCGTTGCGGATCTCGCCGTCGCGCTCGAGCGCCTCGATGATCGCGACGCGTTCGAGCGGGTTGTGATAGATCGTCTCGGGTGCCTGCGCCAGCAGCTCGGCGGGCGAAGAGAAGCCGACCATGCGTGACAGCGCGGGATTGACCGAAAGGAAGCGGCCGTCGCGCGTCGAGCTGTAGACGCCTTCCATCACGTTGTCGAACAGGCGGCGGTAGCGCGCCTCGCTCGCACGCAGTGCGCCTTCCGACCTGCGACGCTCGATTGCGATGCCGGCGAGCTGCGTCATGCGCGCCATCAGCTCGAATTCGCGGCGCAATGGACTGCGCGGCGTTCGGAAATACAGCGCCAGGGTCCCGAGGATGCGGCCATCGGAGGCGTGAATCAGCGTCGACCAGCAGCTGCGCAGACCGGCGGCCAGCACGACGTCGCGCATGTTCTCCCACAGTGCATCGCGGGCGATGTCGGCGACGATGACCTGCCGCTGCAAGTAGACGGCCGCCGCACACGAACCATTGCGCACCGCTACCGGGATCGTCTCGGAGGCGCGCGCGTAGTCGATGGGCAGGCGCGGGCCGGCGCAAAGATTCAGTCGCGTGCCCGTCTCGTCGAGCAGCCGCAGCGCGCACACAGTATCGAGCGAGACGCGTTCAGTCGCTTCCGTGATCGCTTCGAGCGTGATGCGCAGGTCGACGTTGGCTGCAAGGCGCTCGAACACGCGTCGCTCGCCGGCGGCGAGCAGCTCGGTGCGCTTGCGCTCGGTGATGTCGGTGATGCTGCCGCGGATCAGCCGATGCTCACCCGACTGCAGCCGTACCCAGCGCACTTCGCAGGGAATGTCGTTGCCGAGCGCGTCGCGGAACACCCATTCGAGCACCGGGCTCTCCCCCGCGAGCGTCAGCTCGAACTGCGCGCGATTCGCGTCAGCGGACGGCGAACCGTCGGGCTGCTGCGGCGGGCTGAGCACGTCGGGGCTGCTCGTCAGCAGCACCGTGCGATCCATCTTGAAGAAGCGGACGGCGTTCTCGTTGACGTCCGCGAGCTGGTTACGGTCCAGGTCGATGACGACGATGATCTCGGGCGCGTGCTCGACCAGCGTTCGATAGCGCGCCTCGCTGTCGCGTAGCGCGGCGTCGGCAGCTTTGCGATCGGTGGTGTCGCGCAAGCAGACCACGAACAGCGTGCGACGATTCAGCAGCGTCTTGCTGACCGCCAGCTCGGCGGGAAAGTACGTGCCGTTGGAATGCAGGCCGAGCGTCTCGTGCGCCGCGAGGTCGACCTGCGTGTCGTCGAGGCGCGCGGCCAGTTGTTCGAGCTGTGCGGACAGTACCTGCTTCTCGGCGATTTGCGGCAGCAGGAAGCTGAGCGCGCGTCCGGTGATCTCCGCTTCCTGGTGACCGAACACGCGCTGTCCCGTGGCGTTCAGCGAAACGATGTGGCCGGCTTCGTCGACCGTGACGATGACGTCCTTGACGTGATCGAGCACGGCTTGCAGCTGGCTCGCGGTGCTCTCGCGCAGCTCGCGTGTCAGGTTGGTCGCCTCGTCGGACATGAGCTGCATCGAGCGAACGATGCCGCGGCGTTCGTCATCGGCGCGCGAGTAGGTGCTTTCGATGGCAGTGAGCAGCCTGGCGAGGTCGAGCTCGCCGTCCGGCCCTTGCGCGTCCTTGAGCTGCTTGTCGAGCAGTCGATGCATCGTCCTGGTCCAGGCAAAAAGCCCGCATGACAGCACAGGCTGTCCCGCATCGTAGGGCGATGACCGCGCGGCAAGGTGTGAAGCACCTCGCGGTTTTATGTGAAAGCTGAACCGGCGATTTTCGAAATAGAAACCGGGGGTTATGTTGTATGTGCGCGAGTAAGTCGGGCTAAAGCCTGACCTACGGCGCAGGTTGCAGTCCTGTAGGTCAGGCTTCAGCCTGACTCCGTCTCCTCTTCCCGCCCGGCGCGCTTGCGCTCGTGCTCCTTGAGCGCCCGCTTGCGCAGCCGGATCTGCGTCGGGGTCACCTCGACCAGCTCGTCGTCGGCGATGAACTCCATCGCCTGCTCCAGCGTGTAGCGGATCGGCGGCACCAGGATGATGTTCTCGTCGCGGCCCGCGGCGCGGATGTTGGTGAGCTTCTTCCCCTTCAGCGGATTGACGACCAGGTCGTTGTCGCGGCTGTGGATGCCGACGATCTGGCCTTCGTAGACCTCGTCGCCGTGCGCCGCCATCAGCTTGCCGCGCTCCTGCAAATTGAACAGCGAATAGGCCAGCACCTTGCCCTGCGCGTTCGAGATCAGCACGCCGTTGGTGCGCTGGCCGATCTCGCGATCGAGCACCGGGCCGAAGTGATCGAAGATGTGATGCATGATGCCGGTGCCGGACGTGAGCGTGCGGAACTCGGTCTGAAAGCCGATCAGCCCGCGCGAGGGAATCACGTAGTCGAGCCGCACGCGCCCCTTGCCGTCGGGATACATGCCGGTGAGCTGGCCGCCGCGCTCGCCCAGCTGCCTGCATGATCGAGCCCTGCGAGCTCTCGTCCAGATCGACCGCGAGCGTCTCGTACGGCTCGCACGGCTGGCCTTCGATCTCCTTGATGACCACGCGCGGCCGCGACACCGCGAGCTCGTAGCCTTCGCGCCGCATGTTTTCCAGCAGCACGCCGAGGTGCAGCTCGCCGCGCCCGAAGACGCGGAACTTGTCGGGATCGTCGGTCTCCTCGACGCGCAGCGCGACGTTCGTCATCGCCTCTCGCAGCAGCCGCTCGCGAATCTGCCGGCTCGTGACGTACTTGCCGTCGCGGCCGCAGAACGGCGAGTTGTTGACCTCGAAAGTCATGCTGATCGTCGGCTCGTCGACGACGAGCGGCGGCAGCGCCTCGGGCGTGCTCGGATCGCAGATCGTGTCGGAGATCTCGGGATACTCGATGCCGGCGAACGCGACGATGTCGCCGGCGCTCGCCTCGTCCGCCTCGACGCGATGCAGGCCGAGAAAGCCCATCACCTGCATGATGCGCTCGTTGCGCACCTTGCCTTCGCGATCGACGACGACGACCGGGCTGTTGCGGCGGATCTTGCCGCGCTTGATGCGCCCGATGCCGATCGCCCCGACGTAGCTCGAATAGTCGAGCAGGCTGACCTGCAGCTGCAGCGGGCCGTTCTCGTCCACGTCCGGCGGCGGGCAGTTCTTCACGATGGCTTCGAACAGCGGCGTCATGTCGGCGGCCGGCTTGCTCGGCTCGTCGCCGGCAAAACCGCGCAGCGCCGAGGCGTACACGACCGGAAAGTCGAGCTGCGCTTCGCTCGCACCGAGCTTGTCGAACAGATCGAACGTCTGGTCGAGCACCCAGTGCGGGCGCGCCTCTTCGCGGTCGATCTTGTTGATGACCACGATCGGCCGCAGGCCGTGCTTGAACGCCTTCTGCGTCACGAAGCGCGTCTGCGGCATCGGCCCGTCGACTGCATCGACCAGCAGCAGCACCGAGTCGACCATCGACAGCACGCGCTCGACCTCACCGCCGAAGTCCGCGTGGCCGGGCGTATCGACGATGTTGATGCGGTAGTCGCGCCACTGGATCGCGGTGTTCTTCGCCAGGATCGTGATGCCGCGCTCGCGCTCCAGCGCGTTCGAATCCATGACGCGGTCGGGCACGATCTCGCGCGCAGCGAACGTGCCGGACTGCTTCAGGAGCTGATCGACGAGCGTGGTCTTGCCATGATCGACGTGCGCGATGATGGCGATGTTGCGAAGCTGGGCAGTGGGCACGGGAAAGGAATCTGCGGCCGGGAGGGCCGCGCATTCTACCCTATCGGGATTCCCGTAGGTCGGGCTTTAGCCCGCGCGATTCTCAGCCCGACCGCGTCGTTTCCTTGGCCTTCGCCGGCTGGATGGGCTCGCCCGCCGCATCGGTCTGCGGCGCTGCTTTCTGCTGTGCCGGCACATTGCCGACCGCGAACGGGATCGAGAACGTGCGGCTCAGGTTCTGGTTGCCGATCTGGGTCGTGGCGACGACCGTCAGGTAGAAGACCCCTGCCCGGTCCGGCAGCACCGTCACGGTGTGCAGGTAGGGCTTGGACGGCTCGACCTCGGTGAAGCTCGCGCTCACCGGTCCCGAGAGCGTCACGCCATCCATGCCGCTGACGACGATGTCCAGGGCATCGACGCCCGCCTGCGGAACGAAGGCGATCTGCAACTCCGTCGGTGTGCCGACGGCGGGCTTCGACGCAAAGTCGTAGCGAATGACCACGGCAGCGCCGGGCTTGCCGTTGCCGACGGCCCGCGCCATGCGCGCCAGTCGGATCCGCCGGCTCGGCCTTGGCGGCAGCTTGCGCTGCAGTCGCAGCGGCAGCGTCGGGGTCCGGCTCTGATCCGCACGCGGTCAGCGCGAGGCCGACGATCGAAAGACAGAGGAGTAGACGGTTCATCCTGATCATGCCTCTTGAATGGAGCGGCGCTCTGCTCAAGTGCCGGTGACCGACACGGTCATGCAGCGCGGTGCGTTGCTGACGACCTCGTCGATGTCGAAATCGTACACCTCGATGATGTAGATGCCGGCGGGGAGCGCAGCCTGCGAGATCGTTTCGGTGCTGCCGGTGCCGGCGCCGAACGCTGCCAGCGTGCCCCGGCGCAGCACGAAGATATCCGGATCCGTCGCAGGAACCGTGCCGCCGCCGACTGTTCGCGCCCGTCGCCTGAATCGTGATGAGGCGCGCTGCGTCGTTGTTGAAACGCAGGAACACGCGATTGCCGAGCTTGTTGCTGCTGGCGTGACCGAAAGGCGAACGACTGCAGACGGTAAGCGGCGGATCGTTGCGCACGATGTCCTGGTAAATCGGCAGCACGCCGGGATCGCCGCCAGCGTCGCCGTCGTTCGTCTCGCCGACGCCGAAGTCGCCCGTGCCGGAAATGTCCTCGCCGGTCAGCAGGGTGCTGATCGCCGCCTGGGAGCCTGGCTGCGCGGCGCGCAGACCTGTGCTGAACGTGAAAATGCTGGTCAGCGCATCGGTCGTGACCTGCGCGCCGGTCACTACCGCCAACAGCGGCGTGAAGCCGAGCGCCACGGTGTCGCCGGGCTCGTTGGTCGCGTCGAACAGGTCCCACAGGATCTCGCCGACCGACGCTTCGGAGAACCAGCCTTCGTTCAGGTCATCGTCCGCTTCCATGTCGATGCTGAAATCGGTCTGCACGCCGTTCTGCGAATCGCGATAGACGGGTCCGCCGAGCGCCATCCCGGAGAACGCGTTGCCCCAGCCTTCACCGAAGGCGACGCGCAGATCGAGCAGTGTCGAGCTGCCGCCGTGGATGCCGCCGATGGAATCGGTGCGCCCGAAGCGATCCTCGACGTAGTGGCCGAACTCGTGCGCGATCACCGACTGGTCGAACTCGTCGGTGTCGCCGCCGAGCGCCGTGAAGTTGCCGAGGATGTAGATGCCGTCGGGGTTGGTTTGCGGCACAGCGCAGTCGTCCAACTCGCCCGGCCCAAACACGATGTAGCTGGACGTGCCGATGTCGCCGTCGTCGGGACAGAATCGCCCGACGGTCGGCCGATTCTGATCGCTCCAGAACAAGCTCAGTGCCGGGAACGCGGTGGTGGGCGTCGCAGTCAGCACGAGCTCCTTCGCACGAAACACGGTATCCAGGATCGCGAACGGCGCTGCCGCTCTCTCACCCGTGTAGCTGTTCACGCCGAAGCCGCTCGGCGCATTCAGGTTGCGCGTGCTGTTCGCGGTACCGCTGCTCGCCGCGCTGCCGTCCAGTGCGTAGAGCGCATCGGAGTTGTCGTTGTTGTGGACCGAGAAATCCCAGGTCGGCGCGGCACCCGTCTTGATCATCTCCGCGCGCACGCGGATGAACAGGCTCGTGTTCGACGGCACGCTCAACGAATAGTTGCCGCTCGCATCCGTACTGGTCGAGGCAAGGACTGCAGCGCCGGCGGCAGTGCTGATCGCTTGCACGGTGACCTGTCGCGCGGGTGCTTGAACCGTGCCGGCCGGGTTGAGCCCGTTGCCGAGCGTCGCATCGAGGGGAATACGGTCGAACGTGATCTGCCCGGAGATCGTAACGCTCGCGGGCGGCGGCTGACCGCCCCCGCCTCCGCCACCGCCACATGCCGAAAGCAGCAGCGGCCGCGAGCGCAGCGGCGGCAGGCAATCGAACCGATCCCAGGTATCGCGAATTCATGGGCTACGAGACATTCCGGTCCATGCAGGGCGGGCCGAACGCTACCACAGGGCGCGCTCGGACGAAAACCAAGCACTTCTCCAATTGCCCATCTCCATGGACTGTCCCGCTACAACTCGAGCGGCCCTTCCGCAATCGCAGCCAGCTGTTCGCGCAGCGCCAGGACCTGGTTCTCCCAGTAGCGCGGCTCGATGAACCAGGGGAACGCCGCCGGGAATGCCGGATCGCTCCAGCGACGCGCCAGCCATGCCGAATAATGAATCATGCGCAGCGTGCGCAGACTCTCGACCAGCACCAGCTCGCGCGCATCGAATGTAGCGAAGTGCGAGTAGCCTTCCAGCAGATGCGTGAGCTGCTCGCTCATCTCGCGGCGCGTGCCCGACAGCAACATCCACAGATCCTGGACCGCAGGCCCCATCAGGCAATCGTCGAGGTCGACGAAGTGCGGGCCCGCGTCGGTCCACAACACGTTGCCGCGATGACAGTCGCCGTGCAGACGCATCTTCGGCAACGCCCTGCGCAGTATCGAATGCAGCGTGGATCTCATTCAGCAGATCGGCAGTGAGCGATTCGTACGCGGTCTGCAGGTGCGGCGGAATCCAGTCGTGGGCGAGCAGGTAATCGCGCGGATCTTGCCCGAGCCGCTCGATGTCGATGCGGCCGCGCTGCCGGAAGCGCTGGCGCCTGCCGACGAGATGAATGCGGCCGAGAAAGCGGCCCATCCATTCGCGCTCGGTGCGCGTGCCGAGCTCCGGCCAGCGCCCGCCGCGCCGCTCGAACACGGCGAAGCCGAAACCGTCGTACTCGAACAGCGTGCGGCCCTCCTGAACGAGCGGCGGCACGACCGGAATCTCCGCGGCCGCGAGCTCGAGCGCGAAGCCGTGCTCCTCGGCGATCGCGGCGGCGCTCCAGCGCTGCGGCCGGTAAAACTTGGCGACCAGCGGCGCGCCGCGCTCGATGCCGACCTGGTAGACGCGATTCTCGTAACTGTTCAACGCGAGGATGCGGCGGTCCGACGACATAGCCCGAGCGACTCCACGGCCGCGATGATGACGTCGGGCGTGAGACGGTTGTACGGATGCGGGTTGTCGCTGGCTGCGCTCGGCTCAGTCAATGACGGACTCATGCGTTCATTGTGGAGCGGTATGGCCGATGGCACGGATACTTATTCATCATGACAATCCTCGTGACCGGCGGCGCCGGGTACATCGGCAGCCACGTTGTACGCCAGCTCGGCGAACGTAACGAAACCGTAATCGTGCTCGACAAGCTCGTCTCGGGCTTCCGCTCGGCGGTCGTCCACGGCGAACTGGTGGTCGGCGACACCGGCGATCGCGAGCTGGTCGGCCGCCTGCTGCGCGAGCGCAGGTCGATACGGTGATGCACTTCGCCGCGAATACGGTCGTGCCGGAGTCCGTGCACGAATCCGCTGAAGTACTACGGCAACAATACCTGCGCGACCCGCAGCCTGCTGCAATGCTGCCAGGAGGCAGGCGTCAAGCACTTCGTATTTTCTTCAACGGCCGCCGTGTACGGCGTTCCTGCCGGCGGCGTCGCCGCCGAAGACTCGCCGACTGCGCCGATCAACCCGTATGGCACGTCGAAGCTGATGAGCGAGTGGATGCTGCGCGACCTCGGCGCCGCGACTGCACTGCGCTACATCGTGCTGCGCTATTTCAACGTCGCCGGCTCGGATCCCGGCGGACGCATCGGGCAATCGACGATCAACGGCACGCTGCTCACCAAGGTCGCGTGCGAAGTCGCGGTGGGCAAGCGCCCGCACGTGGCGATCTTCGGCACCGACTATCCGACGCCGGACGGCACCGGCGTGCGCGACTACATCCACGTCGAAGATCTCGCCGATGCGCACCTCAAAGCGCTCGACTACCTGCGCCGGGGCGGTGCGTCCGCCACGCTCAACTGCGGCTACGGCCATGGCTACAGCGTCCGCGAAGTGCATCGCGATGGTCGATCGTCTGAATGGGCGTCCGTTGCAGACGACCGAGGAGCCGCGGCGTGCCGGCGATCCGCCGTCGCTGATCGCCCGGGCCGAGCGCGTCCGCCAGGTCCTCGGCTGGTCACCGCGGTATGACAACCTGGAGGCGATCGTGCGCTCGCAGCTGGAATGGGAGCGCCGGCTGCAGCGAGAGCCGCAACTACAGCGGAATTCTTAGCCCGAAAGTACGTCGGCGCCGTCGGGATTGCGACGCGCGGCACAAGCTCCAGGCTATGTTAAGGCGCTAGAATGCGCGGGCATGCGCCTGCCCCGCCCCAAGTCCCTGAGCAGCTTGATGCTGACCGGCTTTGCGCTGGTTTCGGTACCGTTGCTGCTCGCGGTCGTGATCGCCGCGACGAAGGTGCGTGCGCTGTCCGAAGAGAGCGCCGCGCTGGTTCGCAGCGGCGTCGAAACGGCGCACTTGACGCAGCAACTGTTCCAGCAGATTGCCTCGATCGAGCGCAGCGCCAAGCTGTACCAGGTGCTCAACGATCCCGGCCTGATCGAGGTCTACAGCGACAGCCGCGAACGCCTGCTGGTCACGCTGAGCAATATCGAGACGGCTGCGGCCGACAGCGTCCGCCGCACACAGCTGCAGTCGCTGCGGCAGTCGCTCCGTCGAGTCGACGGCGCGTTGTTGGCACGCACGCCCGCTTCACAGGAAGTGGTGCGCGATGCGGTCGAAGCGATTGCACCGATGTGGGAAGCGGCGTTCGAGCTGTCCGCCTCGACGGGCGAGCGCATCGAGACCGGCCTGTCGCGTCTGCAGACCGCAACTGCGGAGACCCAGCAATACCTGTTCTGGCAATCCGCGGCGCTGATCCTGCTGACGGCGCTGCTGGTCACCGTGTTCACGTTCCTGCTGATGCGCCCGATCCGGGCGATCGACAGCGCGATCAGCCAGCTCGGCAAGGGCACGTTCTCCAAGCCGATCGTCGTGCGCGGCCCGACCGACCTGGTCAACCTCGGCCGGCAGCTCGAGTGGCTGCGCATGCGCCTGCTGGAGCTCGCGCAGGAGCGCAACCGCTTCCTGCGGCACATGTCGCACGAGCTGAAGACGCCGCTCGCCAGCATTCGCGAAGGCACGGAACTGTTGATGGACGGCGCGGTCGGTGAACTGGACAGCGCTCAGCGCGAAGTGACAACGATCCTGCGCGACAACGGCATCAAGCTGCAGCAGCTGATCGAGAACCTGCTGTCGTTCAGCGCCTGGCAGGCGCGCCACTCGGGGCTGGAGATCAGCGAGTTCCGGCTGCGGCCGCTGATCAAGTCGGCGCTCGAGACGCATCAGCTGACGCTGCTCGCCCAACGCGTGCACCTCGATCTCAAAGTGCAGGACGTGGAGTTGCGCGCGGACCGAGCAAAACTGAAACTGATCCTGGATAATCTGTTGTCGAACGCGCTCAAATACAGCCCGCGCGGCGGTACTATTTTCATTCACGCGCACGCGGACAAGGACCTGCTGGTGCTCGACGTGGCCGATACCGGGCCCGGCATCACGAAGGAAGAGCGCACCGCCATTTTCGAGGCGTTCTACTCGGGCCGCGCCCCGACGGCCGGCCACCTGAAAGGCACCGGGATCGGCCTGTCGGTCGTCTCGGAATTCGTGCAGGCACACGGAGGCTCGGTGGAGATCTTGGACGGCGTGTTTCCAGGCGCACACTTTCGCATCCGCCTGCCGCTCGCGCCGCAACTCGAAGCGGAGCCGGCGTAGTCATGCTCGCCCGCTGCGTCGTCGCGAGTCTGGCGAGTGTCCTCGCCGCTTGCACGCTCACCGACAAGCTCACGAGCGAGCCGCTGCCCACGCCGATCGTCGCGCCGGCGCAGATTTCCGCGAGCGGCCTGCGCGCGTACCTCGACACGATGGATGGACTCGCGAGCCCCGACCCGGCGCGACAAGCCGACGTGTTCTACGAAGTCGAGCGCGAGTTCACGCGCGCACCGACGACGGCGAGCACGTTGCGGTACGCGGTCGCGCGTGTAACTCCTGGACATCCGGCCAGCAGCCCGCAGGAAGGCAAGCGCTTGTTGGAAACTTTGCTCGCCACGCCGGAGCGAATGACGCAGGAAGAGCGCGCGTTTGCCTCGGTGTTGCTGCACGAGACGAACGCGCGCCTGAAGCTGGAAGCCGAGAATCGTCGGCTCCTGGCGACACTCGACGACCGCGGCCGGTCGCAGGCAAACTCGGATAAGCGGGTGCAAGCGCAAATTGAGGAAAATGCGCGTCTGCGTCGCGCCCTCGCCGAGGCCCAGCAAAAGCTGGACGCGATCAAAGAAATCGAGAGGACCATCATTGAACGCAGTCCCACGCCCCCTGGCAGTCGCGATGCCAACCCAAGTGAAACGCAAAGCTCGTCTTCTAGTCGTTGACGACGATCCGGGGCTGCTGCGGCTGCTCACGATCCGTCTGCGCGCGGAAAATTACGAAGTCGACGCAGTCGAGAGTGCGGCCGCGGCGCTCGCAGCGCTCGGGCGCGTGCGTCCGGATCTCGTGATCACCGACCTGCGCATGGATCAGATGGACGGCATCGGCCTGCTCAAGGAAATCCAGAGCCGCGCGCCGGGGCTGCGCGTCATCATCCTGACCGCGCACGGCACGATTCCCGATGCGGTGCAGGCGACGCAGAGCGGCGCGTTCGCGTTCCTCACCAAGCCGGTCGACAAGCAGGAGCTGCTCGACCAGGTCGGCAAGGCACTGAAGGTTTCCGGGTTCGCCGACACGACTGAAGACTGGCGCAGCGAGATCGTCACGCGCAGCGCGATCATGGAAGAACGGCTGGCGCAGGCTCACATGGTCGCGGGCACCGATGCGCGCGTCATGATCACCGGCGAAAGCGGCACCGGCAAAGAGTTGCTGGCACGCGCGATCCATCGCGCCAGCCCGCGTCGCAACCGCCCGTTCGTCGCAATCAATTGCAGCGCGATGGCCGAGAACCTGCTCGAGAGCGAGCTGTTCGGTCACGTCAAAGGCGCGTTCACCGGCGCGATCCGCGAGCATCGCGGCCTGTTCCAGGCGGCCGACGGCGGCACGCTGATGCTGGACGAGATCGGCGACATGCCGATGCGCCTGCAGGTGAAGCTGCTGCGCGTGCTGCAGGAGAACCAGGTGCGCCCGGTCGGCAGCACCGAGGCGACCACGGTGAACGTGCGCATCATCTCCGCCACGCACCGCGATCTGAAGCAGCTGATCATGGGCGGCCACTTCCGCGAGGATCTCTACTACCGGCTGAACGTCGTGCACATCGAGATGCCGTCGCTCAACAAGCGGCGCGAGGACGTGCCGCTGCTGGTGTCGCATTTCCTCGAGAAAGTAGCGCAGGAGAGCGGCCTGCAGCGTCACATCTACGCACCCGAGGCAGTCGAGCTGCTCGTCAGCGCGGACTGGCCCGGCAACGTGCGTCAGCTGGAGAACGTCGTGCGTCAGAACGTCGCGCTCGCGACGAGCCCGATCATGAGCGCCGAGCTCGTGCAGGCGGCGCTCGGTGGCGGCCCGACGCGTCTGCCCTCCTTCGACGAGGCGCGCGACGAGTTCACGCGCAACTACCTGTCGCAGATCCTGCAGATCACCGGCGGCAACGTCAGTCAGGCGGCACGCCTGGCGAAGCGCAACCGCACCGACTTCTACAAGCTGCTCGCGCGTCACCAACTGACGCCCGAAGATTTCAAGCAGCGCTAGCGCTCCCCGCCAGCACAAAACGCGAGCACAAAAAAACAGAGCCCGTCTTGCGACGGGCTCTGCTTCATCTCTAAGTAGAGAGAGAGTTTTTGCGCTTAGCGGGTGCGACGACGGCGAACCAGGCCAAACCCGAGCAATCCCAGACCGAGCAGGGACAGCGTTGCCGGCTCCGGAACAGCGCGGGCATACGAACCTGAGCCATACGCCTCGGTGTCGATGCTGGCAGAAAATGAAGAAGCAGTCCTTGTCGATGAAGCTCCAGCTGCCGGCGCCGACATCCGCGAAATTGAGCGACAGATTGCCGAAGATCATCGAGCCGCCGATGATGTTTCGGTTCGCGTCCAGCCGATACTCGCCGATGGCGCCAGTGCCGCTGACGTTATGGCCGCCGAACCAGAAGTTGTAGCTCAGCACCTCGCCGATGATGAATTCGCTCAGGTAATCCGGATCGCCGAACAGATTGGGATCACCGGTCAACGTACCCGTAACCGACGGAACCTCGCCGCAGTCGCCTGCCGTGCACACGCCTGAGTAGTTCCACGTGATCGGAATTGCATTCGCGTACACCGGGGCAGCCAGTGCCACGGTCGCCAAAATCGCCTTGAAGAGTGTTCGCATTTCTGTGTGCCCCTGTTAGTCCCTTGCCGCAGACCGTCATTGGCTGCGTTACGGTACGAATGTCTGCAGGGTTCGTGCCGCATCTGCAAATTCTTTGTCCATCAATCAGTTATCTCGTTACGGCGCGGCTCCGCGCGGAGGGCCTGTAAAGCGACCCGACAAGCCCGAATCGCAGGGCACAAAAAACCCCGCCGCAGCGGGGTTTTTCGCGTCTGATGAAGAAGTCGGGCGAGCTTAAGCGCGCTTCCGGCGACGCACGAAGCCGAAGGCCAGCAGGCTCAGGCCGAACACGCTCAGCGTGGCCGGGGCTGTCAGACCGAAATGCGGCACTGCAAACTTCATCGACACCACCCAGGTGTCCCCACCTTGAGACGTCTTGCCTGGCGGCTGCGGATCGACCAGTCTGCGGCCGGCCTGGCCACCATTTTCAGGGAATCCGCATGACGAACGTTCGCCCCAGCCACTGGGCTGCCGTACTGCTGGCTGCTTTCAGTGCCGCACCTGCTTTCGCCGTCGACATCACTCCGAGCGGCGACCTGCGGGCCGCCATCGCCGCGCTGAGGCCGGGAGAGGAGCTGGTGCTGGCCGGCGGGAGCTATAGCCTCAACAGCAGGTTCGGCGTCACCGTCGTCGGCACCGAGGCCCAGCCGATCGTGATGCGCGCGAGAACCGGCGAGCGCGCAATCATCAACATGACGACCGACCAACAGAACATCATCGAGATCACCAGCTCGCGCTACTTCGTCGTGCGCGCGCTCGAGTTCACCGGCGGCTCGCACGGCATCCGACTCGTCGACTCCGACTTCGTCACGATCGAGGACTGCGAGATTCACGACACCGGCGACGTCGCGCTGTCCGCCAACTCGGGCGGCACGTACGAGGGCCTGAAGATCCTGCGCAACCACATTCACCACACCAACGGCACCGGCGAGGGGATGTACCTGGGCTGCAACAACAACGACTGTCGGGTCGCAAACAGCCTGATCGCGAACAACTATATCCACAACACGAACGGGCCGACGGTCGAACAGGGCGACGGCATCGAGCTCAAGGAAGGTAGCTACGGCAACGTCATTCGCGACAACGTCATTCACGACACGAACTATCCCGGCATCCTCACGTACAGCACCGTCGGCAACGGTCCTGCCAACGTCGTCGAGGGCAACCTCGATCTGGAACTCGAATGACAATGCGATCCAGGCGTCGGCGGACGTGATCATCCGCAACAACATCGTGCTCGACGGGCCGATCGCTTTGCAGAACCACCAGGCCGGCAGTCCCTCCAACATCCAGATCGTGAACAACACGATCATCACCGAGGGCACCGGCATCGAAGTGCGCAGCGTGGTCGGCGCGGTGCTCATTGCCAACAACGCGATCTACTCGCAGTCGGGCACGGCCATCCAGCTGCTCAGCGGCAACCTCGGTCTGGTGACGGTCGCCGGCAACGTCGGCCACGGCGGGCTGCAGGGAGCGTCGAGCGGCTTCACCGAAGGTCACGGGATCGCGGTGGATTTCGTCAACGCTCACTACGGCGTGCCGCCGATCGACGTCTTTCCAAAGGCCGGGTCGGTGCTGATCGGCACGGCCACGGCGACGCACGTCCCTGCAACGGACTTCAACGGCACGGCGCGCAGCGGAGCGAATGACGTCGGCGCGTATCGCTACTCGGCTAGCGGCAATCCAGGATGGACGCTTGCGGCGGGCTTCAAGGGCGGCAAGCGCCCGAATCCGCCGACCAATGTGACGGCGCAGTAACGCTGCGACCGAAAGTTATTTTTCGGTCGTCGCTTCATGGACCGCCGCGCAAACGCGCGCGGCGAAGTGTCGCCACGTAAGCTCCGACGTGGCACGCCGCCGGCCTGCCGTACCGAGGCTGGCTCGCAATCCGGGATCGCGCCACAACCTTTCGATCGTTGCCGCAATCGCTTCGACGCTGAGCGGATCGACTAGCAAACCGGTCTTGCCGTCCACGATCGCATCGTCGACACCTCCGGAGCGCCCGCCGATGACCGGTCGTTCGCAGGCACTCGCCTCGACGTACACGATCCCGAAGCCCTCGACGTCGTTGTAGCTGTCGCGCAAGCGCGCCGGCATCACGAAGACATCGCAGGCGGCATAGAGGCCAGGCAGATCCTTCGCTTCGATCCTGCCGAGGAAGTGCACACAGTCACTCACGCCGAGCTCGCTTGCCAACTGCCGCAAGGCCGCTTCATGCGGCCCTGCGCCGGCGATGACGTAGACCAGCCGCGGAATCGTGCGGCGCAGTTGCGCGACAGCACGCAGCACCATGTCGTGACCCTTGCGTTCGACCAGATTGGCGACGGTCAGCAACATGAAGCTGTCGGGCTCGATGCCCAACCTTGCGCGCTGCGCAGCCGCTTCCGCCGCATTCGGTGTGAATCGATCCGTATCGCAGCCGGGGTGAACGACGCGCACGCGAGCCGGCGTCACGCCCAACTCGTGCAGCAGACCTGCGGTGTAGTGACTATTCGCGAGGACTGCACTCGCACTCCTCACCGCCGCGAGCGCTCGCGGCCACTCCGTCTTGCGCAGCGTGAGGATCTCGTTGCCGTGAGCAAACATGATGAACGGAAGCCCGAGCGCACGGCGGGCGAGCAGACCGACGTGACCTTCGGCGCTGGTCGCGAGTATCAGCGCGCGCACCTGATGTCTGAGCTTCAGAGCGGCGAGCAGCCCGCCCATCACCACCGAGTCGAACGGCGTGAGCAGCCGAAACGCGGCAGACGATCGATAGACTCGCGCTGGACCTTGCATCGTCGCGACGTGAGTCGCGCCTGGCGTCCCGACCACACAGCGCAGATTCGGCGAGGCCGCGTGCGCGACGAGCCGCTCCATCATCGTAGAGATGCCACCTATCTGCGGCGGAAAGTAGTCGCGGGCTACGAGCAACGCGCTCGGAAAGTCGAGTGCCGCGTGAGCTTCGCGCGCTTCGTCGTCTGAACCGGCAGACAGGATGGCGGACTGGTGAGACATGAGTCGTAGCACTCCCAATCCCCGGAAGCGTTGAGCAGATCCTCTCGTCAGAACTGAAAATAGATGAAGGGTTGCGCGAGCCCGTTCTGGGCCACGACGTACGACAGCACAACGGCACCGAACAACGCATGCCGCAGGACCAGCCGCCGCACTTCACCGCCCATGAGCGTCGCCGCGAGCTGCTGCGTGTTGCGATAGAGGAACTCGGCCAGGTACAGCCCGCCGATCAGCAGCCAGAGATAGCGGGCATGCAGAACGCCGACGCGCTCGACGCCGGCGATGCCGTCGGCCGAAAACATGCCCGTGAGAACCACCCAGAACTGCGACATCGACGTCGCACGAAACAGGATCCAGCCGAGGCAGACGACCGCGAACATCGTGACGACCGAAACCGGGGTGAGCCAGCGCGCTCCGGCCTGCCGATTGAACCAGTTCCCCTCGTCCGCTGCGGCCAATCGCTCGGAAATTGCCAGGTAGACCGCGATGACCACGCCCCAGTACAGGCCGAAGACCAGGAACGTCCAGTTCGCGCCGTGCCACAGGCCGATGAGACCCATCGAGATGATGTGTGCCTTGTACTTGCTCGCCCAGCCGCCTTTGCGCATGTAGCGCATCGCGAGCGGGAAATAGAGATAGTCCTGGAACCATCCCGACAGGCTGATGTGCCAGCGGCGCCAGAACTCGACCGGATTGCGGGAAAAGTACGGGAAGTCGAAGTTCTTCATCAGCTCGAAGCCGAGCGTCTTCGCGGTGCCGCGCGCCGTATCCGAATAACCCGAGAAATCGCAATAGATCTGGAAGGCGAAGAACACCGTCGCCGTGAACAGTGTCGTGCCCGAATAGGCCGCCGGATCCGCGTAGACGGCGTTCACGTACGGGGCGAGGTTGTCGGCGATCACGATCTTCTTGAACAAGCCCCAGACGATCAACTGCAGGCCGCTTTCGAACTCGCTCCCCGAAAACGTTCGCTCGCGCTTGAACTGCGGCAGCAGATGCGTCGCGCGCTCGATCGGACCCGCCACCAGCTGCGGGAAAAATGCCACGTAGAGCGCATAGTCGAGCGGATTGCGCTCGGCCACGATCTTGCCGCGATAGACATCGACGACATAGCTCAGGCTCTGGAACGTGTAGAAGGAAATACCCACCGGCAGCACGATCTCCAGCGTGCGCGCGTGGGCCTGAAAGCCGATCGCGTTGAGCAGGTGGACGGCTTCGGTGACGAAGAACCCGTAGTACTTGAAGAAGCCGAGGAATCCGAGATTCACCGCCACACTTGCAATCAGCAGCGCGCGCCTGCGCTTCACGTCCGACGTCGCGGCGATGAGCCGACCGACGCCGAAGTCGACCAGCGTGCTGGCTATCAGCAGCAGCAGGAATTTCCAGCTCCACGCGCCATAGAAAACGTAGCTCGCGGCGAGCAGCAGCACGTTCTGCGGCTGGCGACGTCCGATCGCCCAATACAGGCAGAAGACGATGAACAGGAAGACGATGAATGTCGGTGAGTTGAACAGCATGTCCGCTTACCAGTGGGTCGACCGCTCTCTTATACGGCGACGGCGACAGAAGGTGGTCACGCAGCTCGCCCAGGAAGGCGGCCGCGCGCATGCCATCCGACAT
Source organism: uncultured Gammaproteobacteria bacterium (assembly GCA_963830745.1). Lineage (GTDB taxonomy): Bacteria > Pseudomonadota > Gammaproteobacteria > Steroidobacterales > Steroidobacteraceae > Steroidobacter. Next base: position 20,772 of record CAWHNL010000023.1, on the reverse strand, counting down.
GCGGTGATCGAAGCAGAGCACGAGATCCTGGTGACCGGTCCCCGGACGCTCGGCGCAGATGCCGAGTATCGCCGCCTGCCGATCGTTGAGCACCGGCACAAAGTGAGTCACGCCATGGGACGAAAGGTCAGTCACGGTGAAGGTGCCGCCGATCACATCGTCCATCTTGATCTCGTTCCGAAAATAGCGAAGCGTCAGGTCCCGGACCGCGCGCGCAACGCTCAGGCGCGCACCGAGATGCGGCGATTGCACGACCGGCACCTTCAGGCCCCGGCCGGCGTTGACTGCGAAACCGATGGCGATGTCCCGATAGCGCCAGCCACGGCCCGACGCGAAAAAGCCATTGAGATCCGGATAGTCGACGAGCAATGCGGCGGCGTCGTGGATCACGAGCTCGAGCAGGCTGAACGGCGCTCCATCCTCGTCGCGCAGACTCTCCATGCGCGAGCGCACGCCGTCGCACGGCACGGAGACAGTGACCATGCTGGGGACCACGGCTCGATACACGTCCGTGAGACGCGCGGCCTCCGCGAGCTTCGATGCGCTCTCCTCGATCGGCTCGGCTCCCGCGAAGCCCTCGGCGGCGCTGGCACGGCCGGCGCCGCGGCGCGCGATCGCGGCCTCGACGTCCGACAGCTCGATGCGGCCTTCCCCTGGGAAATCCGCAGCTGTCAGCCCGAGCTCGCGCATGCGCCGCAGTGCCTTGCGCGTGAAACGTTCGTCGTCGCCGCCGCCCGTCGAACTGCTGCTGGCAGCAGCCGGCGTCGAGCCTTGCTGCGGTATCTGCGCATCGGCCCGATCTGCGATCCACGCGAGGGGCGCGCCCACCTGGACCAGACTCTTGACCGCATGCTCATAGACGAGGAACCCGGCCCGATCCGTATGGACATCGAAGGTCGCCTTGCTCGTCTCGAGCGTCGCAACGACCTGCTCCGCTTCCACGCGAGCGCCCGAGCCAACGTGCCACGCGACGATCACTGCGTGCTCGTCGTTCACGTTCATCTGCGGGACCGGCAGTGGCGACAACTCAGGCATCGAAGAGCTCCAGGCAGGCTTCGTAGATGTCATCCTGGCTGGGCAGAACTGTGCGCTCGAGATCGATGGCACTCGGGATCGGCGCCGCATGCGCGGCCAGGCGCCGGACTCGCAGCGGCGCGCTGCCACGGTAACCGAGCGCGACGCCGGCAATGACTTCCGCGGCGAGATCGAACCCCTCCGCACCTTCCTCGACCACGAGCAAACGCCCGGTGCGTGCCACCGACTCGCGTATCGGTTCGATGTCGAGCGGCGACACCGACAGCGGGAACAGCAATTCCGGCGCAATCTCCTCGCGCGCAGCGAGCGCGACGGCCGCTTGCTCCGCGAGGCCGCTCATCCGTCCAAAGGCAACGATCGTGATGTCCGGCTGATCAGCCGGCCGCAGCACCGTCGTCGGCAGCAGCGCCGCCGACTCGTAGCGTGTGTAGCCCTCGGGTAGCGCTGCATCCGCACGCTCGCGATACAGGAGCTTGTTCTCGATGAGAAGAATCGGATCGTCGACGGCCCGCAGCGCCTCGTACAAGGCGTCGACGCGCGTGCGCGCGTGCAAGATCGCGACGGCAAGGCCCGGCACGCCAACGAAGTGCTTCTCGATGTTCTGACTGTGGGTTGGACCGTAGCCGCGCCCGCCGCCCATCGGTGCTCGCACGATCAGCGGCGCTGTCACCTGCTCCGCGTACATGCCGCGGAACTTGGCAGCGTGGTTGAGCAGCTGGTCGAAGCACAGGGCGAGAAAATCGCCGAACATGATCTCGACGATCGGCCGTCGTCCGCCGAGCGCCAGTCCGTTCCCCATTCCGACGATACCGGCCTCGCTGATGGGCGTATTGATGACACGCTCGGGGAATTCGTCCGACAGGCCGCGCGTGGCCTTGAAGGCACCGCCGTAGGGGGCACGCAGATCCTCACCGAGCAGGATGACGCGCTCATCGTCCCGCAACCATTTGCGCAGCGCCCGATTGATCGCCTCGAGCTGGGTTCCCGCTTCGACCTGGGTCACGGCGGAGAGACCGCCGCGCACGAGCGCCGTCAGTGCGACTGGCTTCGTGCCGTGTGCGGCCTCGCTGCTCGCGCTCGTAACCGCCTGTTCGACGCGCTCGCGGGCTGCGCGTACGCGCTCGTGCTGGGCGCCGAGTGACGAGATGAGACGGTTGACTGGATCGCGCTCGGCGTAGCCACGAATCTCCCCGCTATCGCGATCGTCATCTCCCTTCGAATGCGCCGCGAGACGATAGGTGTCCACGCGCACGAACGCCGGCGAGCAGGTCGTGCGGACGTGGTCCGCCGCTGCGCGCAGGGTTGCACCGAGCTCCTGGTGCTCCCAGGTGCTACCGGAAGAAGTGCGAATGCCGAAAGCCTGTGCTCGCGCACAGATGTCGCCGGCGAGCGTCTCGCGCTGCGACGTCGACTGCGCATACAGATTGTTCTCGAGCATGATCAGCAGCGGCAGTCCCCACTTGGACGCCATGTTGAAGGTCTCGTACACGACACCCTCACCCAGCGTGCCATCGCCGATACAGACGGCGACGATGCCCCCGCTACGCGACAGCTTCTGCGCGTACGCGATGCCCGCACTGACCGGGACTATGCCGCCCTGCACGCCGTTGCTGAAGAATTGCCGGCCGCACAGGTGCTGACTGCCGCCGATCCCGCGACACACGCCGGTGCGACGCCCCATGACTTCGGCGATCAGTCCTTCCACGTCGCCGGTCCAGGCGACGAAGTGACCATGGCAGCGATGATTGGAGAAGACGATGTCGCGCTCGCGGTCCAGGCTGTCCGCCAGCATCACTGCCGACAGCTCCTGGCCGATGCACGTATGGGTAGTCCCGGCGACCTTGCCCTCGGCGAAGAGCTGCAGGAGTCGCTCTTCGACCGCGCGGATCAGCACGGCGAGATCGAGATGTCGCTCGAGTGTCTCGCTCACTTGACGCGCTGACGGATGCGTTCCGTCACGACCGGGATGCTGATCATGTCAGTGGCATCCGCGCCGTCGAAGCGCACGCCGAACTCCTGCTCGAGGGCAATGATGAGCTCGACGTGCTTGAGCGAAGTCCAGCGGGGCTCATCGACACGCCGCAGCTCGGCGCGGAACGGCAACGCGCGGACCGAAGACGGTGCTGAACGTCTTCTGAATTCTCGGCATGATCTCTGCGGACACTACGAAATTCCTCGCGGCGACTGACACGTGACTAGTGGCGCGCACTGAGCTTGGGCAAACGACGCCGATTCAGCTCATCGACGATCGTGTGGCCGATCAGCTGATGCCCGGTGATGTTCGGGTGGTTGTTGATGCGCATCGTGTAGAGGCTGGCGGGGTCACGCTGGCTGGCAAATACCGCGGCGGTATCGATGACATCGATGCCCTCCTCGCGCAGCACCTGTGCGAGGTGCTCGTGGCGCTGCGATGGCGACATCTGCCGGACCACGACGTCTTCATAGAGCGGCATGATCACGACGACGAAATCGCCGCCCCATTCGAGCGTCGTCTCCCGGGCGATGCGCACCACGCGCTGGAACAACGACAGATCGACCGGCGCGACCGGCCGCAGGAGCGGCGCGTCGAGCCGCAGACGTTCGCGCAGTCGCGGCAGGAACAGAATGTCGTCGAAGCGCTCCGTCTTCCGCCTCTTTGATGACGACGAGGCTGCGTCGGTCAAACTCGTACTGCACGCCCACCGCGATGTCCCGCCAGGCGCGATCCACTTCAGCCTGCCGGTCGATCAATCCCTGCCTGAATCCGCGCTCGAGATACTGGGCGAGCAGCGGATCCTTCAGCTCGTGCCACGAATCGACGGTATTGGGGTTGATGACCCATAGCACCAATGGCGGCCGCACCGGCTCGACGTACTCACGAAAGCTCGCGAGCATGCTGAGCGTGCTGGTACCTGCGATACCGAGGTTCACGAGGCGCGGGTAGGTGTGACGGATGACCGAGACCAGGTTGCGATCGGGCGGCACACAGTGGCCGACAGCAAACGACTCACCGACGAGCGCGACATCGACGTTGCGGGAAGCCAGGATCCCACGCGGGTTGTTGAAGCCGAACTCGTCGCTGTCGAAGAACACATACTCGCCGCCTTCGTTGCACTCGACGATGCGGGTCTGACTGGCGTTCCCCAGGGGATATAGCCCGTCCGGCAGCTGCTGGCGCACAGCGCCGATGCGCGGCCACTCCCGCGACAGCCCTGGCAGTACCTCCTGTCCTTGCGCCTGCAGATCGCTCAAGACCTGCGACTTCGTTCGCATGTCGAATGGCAGCCCGAGGCGTTGCGCCGCTCGCATGCGCTCCACTTGCCGGCTGGGATTGGGCAGGCGCAACGACGGCGATCATGAACTCGACGACCAGCAGGCCGACCACCAGCATCGCGAGCTCGCGCACGATGCGAAACCTGATCGGCACGCGAAATCGGAAAGCCGCGTACCCCAGTACGGCAGTCGCCGCCAGCAATGTGCCAATCGCAATTGCAGCGCCGCCAGGCGTATAGCGACTCGACCGCACGGCGATGAAAGCGGTCAGCGCCGCGCAGCACGCGCTGCCGCCGAGCAGTGCAAGGCGAGCGATAGGACCCAACGTCATCACGATGTTTTTCTGCCTCCCCCGGGCACAGGAGACTAGCAGCGTACCGCGACGTGGTAAATTCCGGGTGCTGGCCAGAGGGACGATAGAAGAAGTGTGTGACTGCGGTCACGATCCGTCGCTGGCCGACGTCGCATCAATCAACATTTCACGATAGGTCCCGAATCGATCCATGCATTTCGACGGCCGCGCTGTTCCGCGTGACACCGAGCTCACCGCCGATCTTTGCATAATCGGCGCGGGCCCGGCCGGCATCTCGATGGCGCTCGAGCTGGCCGGCAGCCCTCTGTCGGTGCTGATCCTCGAAAGCGGCGGCTTCGATCCAGATCCGCAGACCCAGGCGCTCGCCCGCGGCGAAGTCGTCGGCCTGCCGACCTTCCCGCTCGAAGTCAGCCGGCTGCGCTCCTTCGGCGGTTCGACCGGTCACTGGGGCGGATTCTGCCGCGCGTTCGACCCGATCGACTTCGAGGCACGACCCTGGGTGCCGCACAGCGGCTGGCCGATCACGCGCGACGAAGTCGCTCAGCACTACGACCGCGCTCACGAGCTCTGTCAGGTCGGGCCGCCCGACTACGAGCCGGATCAATGGGAGCTGACGCAGACGCCGCCTCTGCCGCTCGGCAAGGACGTGCGAACCCGCCTGATTCAATTCAGTCCGCCAACCCGCTTCGGCGTGCGTTATCGAGATGCGGTCGTGAAGGCGCCGAACATAAGCCTGTACCTCAACTCCAACGTCACGAGCATTCGCCCGGACGCGAACGGCAAGACGATTGCGCGCCTGGACGTCGCCACGCTCAGCGGCAACCGTTTCACAGTCAAGGCGCGTACCTACGTCCTCGCGACCGGCGGCATCGAGAACGCGCGCCTGCTGCTCGCGTCGAACCAGGTCATGCAGCGCGGCATCGGCAACGACCACGACCTCGTGGGTCGCTACTTCGGGGATCACATCAATCTCGACACGGCCGCGATCATCCCGTTGTCGAAGGACACCAGTTTCAAGCTCTACGAGCGTGCCAATCGCACCGTCGCGCGACGGCCACTGCGCAAAGGCGGGCGACTCGCCTCCGTGATGGGCCTGCTCGACCTCGATCCTTCGGTACAACGCAGCGAGCGCACGCTCAACTACAGTGCCGAAGTCCAGCCGACGTACTTCAGCGATCACTTCCTGCACCGCGAGCGGTACTTCGTGCAGGTGCAGTCGGACACCGGCGAGCAATCGCGCTTCCGTCAGGTCAAGGAAACGCTGTCCACGCTCTATCGAAACCTGAGCGACGCGGTCTCGGCGGCCTTCGGCAAGGAATCCATCCCGGATTCCTACTACGAGCTCATGAGCACTCAGGAACAGGCGCCCAATCCGTCGAGTCGCGTCACGCTGACCGGCAACAAGGATGCTCTCGGCATGCCGATGGCGCGCCTCGAGTGGCGGCTGACGGACCTCGATCGCCATACCATCAAGGTCGCTGTCCGGCGGATCGCCCAGGCGCTCGGTGCGGGAGAACTCGGCCGGCTGCGAGTCACCATGGATCTGGACGCAGCCGAGTGGCCACTGTACATGCAGAGCAGCTGGCACCATTGCGGCACGACACGCATGCATGCGGACCCGCAACAAGGTGTCGTGGATGCCAATCTGCGCGTCCACGGCCTCGCCAATCTCTACGTCACGGGTTCGTCCGTCTTCCCGACCAACAGCAGCTCGAACCCGACACCGACGGTCATCGCGCTGAGCGTAAGATTGGCGCGGCACCTGAAGCAGATCATGTCATGAAGGACGCAACTCGACCGACGACTGTGGGGCGCCGGCTGTTCCTGAGACAGGCCCTTACGGTCGCTGCCGGCATCTGCTGTGCCGCCGGCCCATTGATGGAGCTGGCGCCGCTCGAGCGTGACCGGCTGCTCGCCGCCCTTGGGCTCGAGCGGGAGCAGGCCGCGCGAATTCTCGACTCCGAAGTCGCGCGTCAGGAAATCGAGCACATCGCCGCGACGTGGCCCCGCAGAAGCGTCGAGCTTGCAGGGGCAAGGACGGACAACGAACTGCGCATGACGATCCGCCGGGCGATTCAGGAAGACTACGCAAGCGGCAACCTCGTGCGTGTCGATGGTTGGTTTCTGGCAGCTACCGAAGCTCTCATCCTCGCCCTGACAGCAGTCGCTCACTCTTGAGCGCCCGATGACGCGTCCGCGCCTGCACGCCGGCCTGCTGGAACGGCTCCTGCCATGAGCATCCGTCGCAAGATGGCCCATGGGGTCGCCTGGATGGTCGGCTTCAAGCTGCTGGAACGCAGCCTCGGCGTGGTGAGCATGCTGGTGCTCGCACGGTTGCTGGTCCCCGCCGACTTCGGTCTCGTCGCGATGGCGACCTCGCTGATCGCGCTGCTCGAGCTGTTCAGCGCGTTCGGCGTCGATACCGCACTGATTCAACGCGCCGAGGCCAGCCGCGCACATTACAACTCGGCCTGGACCTTGAACGCCCTGGCCGGGTTCGCCATCGGGACCTGCATGATCCTCATGGCCATCCCTGTCGCTGCGTTTTACAACGAGCCGCGCGTCAAGGCCGTACTGTGTGTGCTGGCGGTCGGCGCGATGATCCAGGGACTGGAGAACGTCGGTGTCGTCAACTTCCGCAAGGAAATGCAATTCGACAAGGAGTTCCGCTTCCTGCTGAGCAAGAGACTCATCGGGTTCTCAATAGTCGTCCCCCTGGCATTCGCCTGGCGCAGCTACTGGGCCTTGGTGACGGGGATGGTTCTCGGTCGCGTAGCGGGCGTCGCGCTGAGCTATTTGCTCCACCCGTTCCGACCCCGCTTTTCGCTGGCAGCAGTCAAGGATCTGCTGCATGTCTCGAAGTGGCTGATGACGCAGAATCTCATCACCTTCCTGCGCGAGCGTTCTTCCGACTTCGTCATCGGCCGCTTTGCCGGATCGCATGCGCTCGGCATCTTCAGCGTGTCGGCCGAAATCTCCAACATGCCCGGCACCGAGCTCGTCGCGCCGATCAACCGCGCAGTCCTGCCGGCCTACGTGAAACTCGCGCAGGATCTGCCTGCGCTCGGCCGCGAGTACCTTTCGGTGATGGCCATGATTGCTCTCATCGCAGTGCCAGCTGTTGCGGGCTTCGCTGCGACCGCCCCGTTCCTCGTGCTCCTGATACTCGGGCCCGCCTGGGTCGACGCCGCCATCCTGCTGCAGATCCTGGCGTTCTACGGCATTACTCAGGTGCTACAGAGCAATGCCTATTCGGCGTTCCTCGCGGTGAGCCAGCATCACGTGTTCGCCAAGATCAACGGCCTGCACGTTGCCATTCTGTTACCGCTGATGACGCTGGGCACAGTGTTCTATGGGCTCGAAGGCGCAGCCTGGGCGTACGTCGCAGCCGCCATGGCCATATTGCCGGTCACCTTCACTCTCATTACGCGCTTCTTGCATTTGAGCGGCTGGCAGTTCGTATCTTCCCTGTGGCGGCCGATCTGTAGTGCGGCCGTCATGTACCTCGTCGTGCGTTTGTTCGGGCCGCATGCCCCGACGGGCGTCATTCCGACCGCCGAGGCCGCGCGCGCGCTGATCATCTGCATCGCAATCGGAGCGCCGGTTTACATATTCGGTGTTCTGGCCTTGTGGTTCCTCGCGGGGCGGCCACGGGGCGTCGAAAACTGGATTCTCGAGCGGATCCCCGAGGCCCTGCAAAAAGCGCGCTCGACGCTCTCGGGAGTGCTGGCGCGCAACGGCTGACCGACGTAGGCAGCCGCCGGCGCCCTTTTGCACAATCAATAGCGGCACGACCTAGTGCTAGCGTCACGTCGGAGCACCGTCGTCGTTCCGCTGCATTCTGCGGCGCGTGGCAATATACTGTCAGCGATTCAAGCAAGAACGACGACACGGCTCGGGGAGGCCGTGAGTCAATGTCATCGCAGAGCATCACCTACGGCAAGATCGCATTTGCCGGTTGCGCAGTTTTCCTGTTGGCAGCCGGCGCCGAACTCAGCGCACTGGTCATCCATTGGACGGTAGCAAGCCTCGCGATTCGCATCGTTGCGGGCGTGGTTTGCGCAGCGGCGCTGCTGATCACTGCGGCAAGCGTCGTCGTCATCATCCGGCAACGGCTCCTCGAACAGCATCGTCCCGATCTGTTCCTGACACTCAATGCGAGCCGCACTGAGGCACGCATCATGGCTGCCTCCGGTTTTCGCGCAGGACCAGTGCGCCGCGCAGCGGCCCGCATGCTGCTGGGTCACGACTTGCTGGTCGGCGATGAAGTCGAGGTGCTTTCACTCGAAGAGATTCGCAGCACGCTGGATGCGGCGGGATGTCTCGAGGCGATGCCGTTCATGCGCGAGATGGAGAAATTCTGTGGACGCACGCTGCGGGTGATCCGCATCGTCGACAAGATCTACGACTACAACCGCACGCGCACGATGCGCCGTCTCGATCGCTGTGTGTTGCTGTCCGGTTTGCGCTGTGACGGCAACGATCACGGCGGGTGCCAGGCTGCTTGCTATCTGCTGTGGCGAGTCGAGTGGCTGCGCCATCGCGACGCGCGGCGGCGGCCCTCCAACATCGCGCCGACTGCTCCCGTTGCCCCTTCGACGGTGGACGCCAGCGCAGTGCCGCTCAGATTCGTGTGCCAGTTCACGCAGCTCCACGCAGCAAGCAAACCGTTGTGGACCGGAGACGTCTTCCAGGATCTGCGACCGCTCGTCGCCGGGAACGTGACGTTTCTCGCATTCTGCCACGGCCATGCTGACGCGGCTGTTCAACACAGTGCAGGCGTTGCATGGCGGACTCGTTTTTCCAGTGGTGCAAATTCCAGCGACCGCGATGGAAGGACCCGCGGAGGCGCTCGCCGTCGGCGACGTCGTCGAGGTGCGATCTTCCGCCGAGATCGGCGCAACGCTCGGTCGACGTGGCAAGCACCGTGGCCTGTGGTTCGACAAGGAGATGATCAAGTACTGCCACCAGAGCTATCGAGTCGCGGCGCGGGTCGACCGGCTCATCGACGTCGAGTCCGGTGAGATGCGCCACATGAAGACGCCCTGCCTGGTTCTCGATGGCGTCGATGCCAGCGGCGAATACATGCGTTTCGGCGCACAGCACGACCCGCTCTTCTGGCGCGAGTGCTGGCTCAAGAAGGCGGCCCCGGATGAAATGAAGCGCCCACCATGACCGGCGAGCACCCATTCGATCGCGCGCTCGTCTCCGGTATGGCATGGACGGCATGTGCTCGCTGGGCGGCACAGATCATCAGTTGGGTCGCGACACTTTATGCCGCACGCCTCCTGCTGCCGAGCGACTATGGCATCGTCGCGATGGCAACGGTCGCGATCGGCGTCGCGCGCATGATCGAGGATTTCGGACTCGATGCCATCCTGATTCAGGATCGCAGCATTCAAGGCGAGCAACGCGCGCAGGTGGCCGGCTTCCTGCTCGGCTTTTCGGCGGTTCTGTGTCTGATCTTCGTGCTGATTGCGGCACCGGTCGCGAGTTTCTTCCGTGAGCCGCAGGTTGCCTGGGCCATTGCCGGAATGAGCTTGCTGTTCATCACCGATGCATTGCAAGTCATCCCGCGCGCAATGCTGCAGCGGGACCTCGCGTACAGTCGTCTCGCCACACTCGCGATCGTGCAGACGATCGCAACGCAGGCCATGCTCATCGAAGGAGCGCACCTCGGTTGGGGGTTCTGGGCCCTGGTGCTGAACTCGCTGGCAGGAGCCGTAGTCGCGACGTTGCTGCTCATCTACTGGCGACCGTACGCCATTCACTGGCCGCAGGATCTGCACTCGATCGCTCGGGTGCTGCTGCAGGGCTGGCGTCAGCTCGTCTCGCGCGGCGCCTATTATTTCTATACCCGGGCGGATCACATGATCATCGGTCGAGTTCTCGGCAAGGACTCGCTCGGCGCGTATTCCTTCGCTCAGACACTGTCCACGACCACCATTCAGGAGGTGAGCTCGGTGGTCACCCAGGTGGTGCCCGGAGTGTTCTCGGCCACCCAGGACCGACGCGCCGAGTTGCGCCGCTACTTCCTGATCCTCACGGAGTTCGTTTCGTACGTGACCCTGCCGATGTCGGTGGGTCTGGCATTGACTGCCGATCTGGTCGTGCCGGTCGCGTTGGGTCCAGGCTGGGAAGCAGTCATTACTCCCCTGCGCCTGCTGTGCGTCTTTACGGCGTTTCAGAACGCGCAACTGCTGATCTCGCACCTCATGATGTGGACCGGCCAATTCCGCGCGCAGATGTGGTGCACGATCGTCTCCGGGGTCGTCGTGCCGCTCGGGTTTCTGATGGCCGTACCGTACGGCCTGCGAGGGATCGCCATGGTCATGGCCGTCCTCTATCCCCTGACAAATATTCCGGCGCTGATCCTGGGTTTCAGAACGATCGCCATCCGCACTCGCGACTGGCTCGGCACGCAAGTTCCGGCGGCAGTATCCTGCGCCTTCATGAGCGCGGCCGTCCTCGGCGTCAGACGAGTCGTTGCGGAGGGCTATTCGATACCCGTGCAGTGCGGGCTTGCCATCCTCGCGGGAGTGGTCGTCTATGGCGCGGTAATGCTGCTCTTGTTCCGCGGTCGCCTGGGGCAAATGATCAAGCTGGTCCTGGACATTCGCCGCAAAGGTCCTGCTGTGCCAGCACAAGTCGTCCCGGCTCAGATCGACTGAGCAGCCTGCCGATTCGCCACCGGCCGCGCAGCGCGCCAGGTCTGTGATTGCCTTCTAGCTTCTGACGCTTTGACATTGATTTGCCGAGCGAATCAGTTTGTACTGAGCGCTGAGGTCCAAGCCTGGGGAGGCCGTTATTCATGTCAGCTCGATTGACCGTACTCGGTTCGGGTATGGGCGGAATCGGCGCTGCGTCGCACGCCCGTGCTCACGGGGTCGAGCACGTCGTCTTCGAGGCCAAGACCTACGCCGGCGGTCACACCACCACGCACACTCGCGATGGGTTCGTGTTCGATGAAGGCCCGCACGTGTCGTTCACGAAGAACGAGCGCGTCAAGGCGTTGTTCGCGGAAGCGATCGACAACAAGTACGAGTCGATCGATGCGTACATCGACAACTACTGGCAGGGTCACTGGATCCGCCATCCGGTGGTCACGAACATGCACGGCCTGCCAGCCCGCCTCGTGACCGACGTCATCCGCGACTACGTCGAAGCGAAACAGAACGCGAACCCGGTCATCCGCAACTACGAAGACTGGCTGGTGGCGAGCTACGGTCGGACGTACGCCGAAACCTTTCCGATGCGGTACACCGTCAAGTACCACACCACGCCGGCCAGCAACATGAGCACCGAGTGGGTCGGCCCGCGCCTCTACCAGGCGAAGCTGGACGAAGTGATCTTCGGCTCCCTGTCGGCCGAGCGGCCGAACATTCACTACGTGCAGGACTACCGCTATCCCACGCACGGCGGCTTCGCGGCATTCCTGAGCAAGCTGCTGCGCCAATCGAACATCGTCGTCGACCATCAACTCGTAGCCGTCGATCCGCGCGCCCGCGAGTTGCGGTTCGCGAACGGCAAGACCGCCGGCTACGAGCGGCTCGTTTCCTCGGTGCCGCTGCCCGACCTGATCCCGATGATCCGTGGCACGCCTGCGGACGTGCTGAAAGCAGCCGACACGCTCGCCTGCACGACGGTCGTGCTCGTCAATCTCGGGCTCAATCGTCCGGACATCTCCAAGTCGAGCTGGACCTACTACTACGACGACGAGTTTCCCTTCAGCCGCGTCAGCTACCCGCGCAACTATTCGCCGCACACCGTGCCGGCGGGCATGGGCAGTATCCAGGCCGAGGTGTACTTCTCGAAGAAGTACAAGCCTCTGACGCAGCCGGCCGCGGCGTGCATCGATCCCGTGATCGAGGGCCTGCGCACTTGCGGCGTGATTCGCCCCGATGAAATCCAAGTGTGCTCTCCAGGGAGACTTGGCGCTCGTCGTTCGGCATTGTTGGCGATAGGGTTCTACTTGGGGTCTGACACGCTACGGCGCTACACTCTGGGAGACCTCGCGACATCCTTTGCCGAACACCAAAATTACCCACGTGGGAGACGTTTGGTCCTCTACGATGCACAGGGGGACTTCGACCGAAATTTTGATTGGTGGTGGAAGAAATCAGCCAAGCATCGCCTTGTGGAGCCCCAACTACCATTCGAAAACGGCCGCAGCGATCTGCTCACGGGCAGCGGCAGCAGGCTGGACATCCAGAACATCAACTTGCTTGCTACCCTTCTCGTCCATGCTCAGTACCAGGGTTACTGGAATGAGCTCGGCATGCAGTTCCAGGAGGAGATGGAAGCGTTGCTAGAGCGGCATTTACTCAGCGGTCTGGTCGATGCTCCGTGGGTTCGGACGGATGACGCAGAGAGCGAGGACGACGATGGGTTCTTTGCCGCTCTCCAAGAGCTTGTTGCGTACGCTTTTGAAGAGAGTGTCCGTATCAAGAAGAGAGGTCTCCTCTTTCCTGGCTGGCACCAGATACCAGCCAGGTCATCTCGCGGCATTCTGCAGGAAGTGCAGTCATTGCTTCAGAAGTACCGCGGTGAGTTAGTCAGGCAATCCCACCTGCTCGATCAAGGAGGTTGCGCGTGATTCGTGCTCATCAACCCGGCTCGGAACCCATCGATATTCCGGAGACAATTCCCAATCCGGTTGTGGTACCCAAGCCAACACCTACTCCGACCGAACCCGCTCCCAAAGAGCCCGTTCGGATCCCCGAGAAGGTTCGCTAAAGCGGCGGCGGTACGTCTGGCGCGCCATGGACTGACCGTGCTCCCGAAAATTCAGTCTAAAGTGCGCGCGCTAACTAAATTAGGACACTGCGCGGGTCAAATTCCGACGCGACAGTCCATTTCGTTAATCGCTATTCGCCGCCCAGCAGGAACGATTCGCTCAACAACTGAATTAACATCGTGACACGGCGCCCCGACCCGGTGAAGTCCGCCCTCGTGCGCGTTAAGGGCAGAGCCCCCTAGTGCGAAGATCGCGCGGGATTTCTAGGTCCTGTTACATTGGCGGGCGCCGGGGCGACGGTGATCCGATCTGAATGCTGAGATGCTGACCGCTAGCCACCACTCAGGGCGAAGTCCCGTTTCTGAACATGCCTTGCCAGAATCTTTGACGATTGACGGCCTGTGTTAGGATGGCACGAATGCGGAACGATGTGGGCACCGAAGACCTCCCCGGAGAGGACTGGCGCTCCAAAGCAGAGGCCAAAGGCGAGCGACACACTGAGGATCCCGTCGCGATAGCGCTGGAACGAGCGCGGGAACGCGGGCGAGGCCGCGAGGCTGGCGCACCCGAAGCGATCCCGCCGCTAGGCTGGCGCGACATTCTCTGGCGCGTGCTAAAGGGCATAATCGAGGACCGCATCCTGTACACATCGGGCGGCGTTGCGTTCTTTACGCTACTCGCCTTCTTCCCCGCTGTCGCGACTATAGTCTCCATATATGGCCTTGTGGCTGACGTGAACACTATCCGTGAGCACCTGACGCTCCTCGTGGGCATTTTGCCGGGCGGCGGCATCGAGCTCGTTGGCAATCAGATCACTTACATCGCACAGCATGGCACCCTGAACCTTGTGTTCTTCATCGTCGCCCTGTGGAGCGCCGACTCCGGAGTAGCAGCCCTGTTCGATGCCTTCAACGTGGTCTACAAGGAGAAGGAGAAGCGCAGTCTTCTGCATCTGTACGGGATGACGTTCCTGTTCACCCTCATCGGGATGGCCTTTTTGTTGGTGGCCATCGGCGCAGTGATCGTCCTGCCACTCGTGGTCGCGTTCGTTGGCATCTCCCCACCAGCCGAGAGGTTTCTCTCGATTGTGCGCTGGCCGCTTCTGTTGATGGTGATTATCCCCTGGTTGGCCGCACTCTACCGCTATGGACCAAGCCGCCGATCGGCAAAGTGGCGCTGGGTGTCCTGGGGCAGCACGGTAGCGGCCGTGCTGTGGATACTAACATCCATGCTGTTCTCCTGGTATGTGAGCTTCGAGAGCTACAATCGCCTTTACGGCTCACTAGGTACCGCTGTCGGCTTCATGGTCTGGATCTGGCTTTCTGTCGTCGTGATCCTGATCGGAGCCGAGCTCAACGCCGAGATGGAGCACCAAACTGCACGAGATACGACTGAGGGAGTGGAGAAACCGCTGGGTATGCGCGGCGCAGTCGTTGCTGACCGCGTCGGCCCAGCTCAAGGATAGAGAATCAAGACGCCGCTGAGTGGCCGTGTTGCTTCTGCCGGCCATTTGCAGGCTCGGCGGGCTTTCGGGGCTCGAACGGGTGTTGCTTCTGAAAACTCCGTCCATTTCAACTCGCGAGCAGCGGCGAACCAGAACAGGGTGCTGCCGCCAAGCAGCGGGCCCTGGACTATTCTGTGATCCTGAGCCGTTATCAATTGAACAACGAGCCGCTCGACATCTGGGGCGCAATCTGCCGCGGCCTTGGCATCACCTCCGACAGCGGCCCGGCGGCGAGCCCGCAACCGCCCGTTCGCAGCCCGACCGAGGTTGCCTGGACGCAAGTCACGCTCGATCAGGTTTGTGCCGGAAATCCGCGGCGTGGCGAGTTTGTTGCCTTGAACTGTGCCTGTGTGTGCCGAAAGCCTCGTCCGTATTGATCTAGTGACAGAATTGCTTAACGTCGGCCGCGATGGTCGCGCTGCTGTGGGTTCACTTTGAGCTGCTGGCTTCGCCGTTGAAGTCGAGCAGCCGACTTGAAGCGGAGAATGCCGCGCTCAGGCATCAGCTGATAGCGCTGCAGCGCAGGCGTGCGGTCGCGTCCAGTTCATGGCGTCGATCGCCTGTTCTTCTCGTTTATAACCTCCGTCGCACGCCGGTGCTTGTCGATCATGTTGGCGGCGCGCCGGGCAGACAAAATCGCGCCCTCCTGCCAGGCGCCGATCCGGCTCAGATGTTCGCCGGCGAAGTAGAATGGGCCGTCCGGCGTATTGAGAACGGAGTACCCGCCCTCTTGGCCCTTACGGAAGTGTGCGATGAAGCCGAGGCTGTAAGGCACGTTGCTCCAAGCGATTGCAATGGGCTTCCCGAGCTCCCGGCTCCGGCCCGGATGCAAGCCCTCGACTGCCGCGCGCGTCATGTCGAACTGTTCGCGCAGCGGTCTGCTTGCCAGCTCGTCCGCTTCTTCGCCGATCGCATAGGCGCCGAGCAAAATTCCCTTCGGAGAAAAGAAGCGGTCGCTGGGATACCACACCAGCGCCGTCGGACCTGTCGTCCATGAAATTCCCCCGTAGATGTGCTCGTCGGCCTCCCAAAACCGGCGCGACTGCCATGCGATCTTGACGGCGTTGCGGTATTCGACGTCGCGGATCGCGGCGCGATGAGCAGTTGAAAAATCGCATTCGATCCCCTGCAAGACCTTGAGCGGGATCGTCACAATGCAATAGGCAGCCTCGACAGTGTTGCGCCTGCCGGTTCGCTTGTCGACGGAAGATATGCTCACGCCGCTGTTGGTGCGGCGGATGGCAGTGACCTCGCTGCCGAGGCGGATGACGCGGCCGAGCTTCTTTGCAAACGCCGCCGCAATGCGGTCCATGCCGCCGACCGGTTGAAACATGGTGGCCTGCTGCGCGAAGTTCTCCTCGAACAGCATGGCGGTCCACATGTCGGCGTCGAGCAGCACGCCGAGGGGCACCGGATCGCGTCTCACGCCGGCCTCCTCGGCCAGGCCCGGCAGGATTTTGTAGCCGGAGCGCGTTGACCCTTCGTAGCGCAGATCCGGCGACAGGTCCCCATAGTGCTGCAGGAAGGCCAGCATGCGCTCCTTGTCGTGCGGTGACAGTTCCTCGTCGAGCGCGCCGCGGTTGATCGCCTTGCCAAGCAGCTCGGAGATTTCCCCGCGCGCGTCGTTGATCGCTTGGCGCAGCTCGATCGGACGGCCGTCGTTCGCCGTCGGATTGTGCAGCAAAGCGCCGCGGCTGGTGTTAACCTCAGCTTCGAGAGCGATGCCGAGCTCTCGGCAATAACCGAGGACGGCTTGATGATGGCTGGGAAGCCGCGCCGCGCCCGCGTTCCAGTACAGGCCCTCGTCGAAGTCGCAGACCTGGCGCGAGCCGTCGGTCATGTCGAGCTTGGTGCCGCGCCGGACGGTCCAATTGCGTCCGCCCACGCGATCGCGGGCTTCGAGCACCGCGCAATCATATCCGGCCTTGCCAAGCTCGTAGGCTGCCGAGAGCCCGGCCACCCCGGCGCCGAGCACGACCACTTTGGTTCCGTGACGCGCGCCGGGCCTGAGGGCCAGCGGCTCGGCGACGGCGGCCGTGCCCAGGAGGCCCATCGCCTGCATGGTGAGGTAGGTGGCGCGATAGCCTCCAGCTTGCGCGACCCGGCGCAGGAAGTCCCGACGGGTGCCGCTCATCTCGACCTCGCGCTTTGAGCCGCCGTCACGACTTGAAGCAGTCGCACAGCATGCGCACGAAAAGAAAAGCAATTGCGATCATCGTCCGGGATCATGCTCTGAGTTGGTCACGGCCGCCACCTGTGGGTGCCGAAAGTCGCCGAAGCCACGCAAGAGCTCCGGCAAGATCGTGAGCAGGATCGCACCCAGACCGACCCGATCAGCGAATCCGGCTCTTATTTGAGTTTCTGACTTTCATCGAAGCCGGACTTGGTCAATCTGATAACGGTGTTTTCGTTGCTCAGCCACTCCCTTTCGATTGCGTAAGCCAAGCCAGCGGCGAAATCTTCTGCTGAGCACCTTTTCAGGAATTGCACGTTCACGGCCGCATACATTAAGACATGGCCTGCCCTGACGTCCTCCGAAGAGAAAATCCGAAGGATGGCGCGCGCGCTGTCCTCTGCCGATTGTGTCATTGGATCGCTCCTTATTCTGCTGGCGGGGATACATGGCGCCAGCAGAGAAACCCGCCAGCGAGCGATCAGCTTGGCGTCGGCTGGCATCGGCACCCCGTGATGCGCACCTCAATTCTTGCTCGCATTTGGTGGCTACTGCACGAATGGCAACGCGCGCCATCCGCAGATAGGTGTCCCGATCCGCGGCCTCAAAGCCAGCGCGGGAGAGATCGCCCGTATGGGCGGTAGAGATTGGATTGCGAAGGCAACTGCATCTTCCAAATCATCCATTTTGTGTCCCTCCTGCCTTGGGCTCAATCCCATAGCGCGGCAATCCCATGCCAAGCTTGCGCGAACGTAGTGCCGACGCCGCAGCGTTTGTGTCGTGCGTCGTGCGGAGGGGTGGAAAGGGTAACGTTCCATGCACCGGCCTCCCGCTCGATGGTCAGCTTAAATTCCTCGGCCTCGTTGCCGCGGACTAGCTCCAAAAGCTGTACTTCCGCTTCCGTTTCATCTTCGGTCATGATGCATCTTCCGTGGTTTGGGTGGTGACACGCCAAGGACCGTTCCAACCTGCGTCCGCTTGAGGCGGCACCGGTCCCGGTCGGCGCGCTCGCCATTGCGATGGGTGCCGAGGATGGCGCGCCGACCGCCGCGCTCGGCGAAAGTGTCCGCCCGGAAGGCCCTGGCGCTCCTTGCCCAGACGTTGGAGCTGCTGATGCCCGGCTACCGCGGTAGTCGGCCCGTCGGCACCGTGTTCCACAGGCGCGCGGGTCGTCGTCAGCGCTTCAGGTTCGCTCGCTACCTTCACTTCACGAATGATCTTGCCCGTGTCATCCACAATGCAGACGCTGGTCTCCTTGACCGAAACGTCCAGTCCAGCAAAATGGTCCATGCTGCGCTTCTAAGGCTTGAGGCCGTAACCACGGACCTTAGCCTGAAGCGCAGCACCCAAAATCTTCAGCTATCCACAAGCTGCTGGCCGATTACCCCATCTTTCGGGAGCAAACCGGGAAACATTTGCTCACTTCGAGACTTACCGGGTTTCCCACTTCCGACATCGGCCGCCCACCATGGGCTGGGAGGCCACCTGTCCCTCTTCCGAAGCGCTGGTCTTGAGCCGAGGCCTATATGATCGTTGCACCGCCCTCGCCAATGTTCATGCTACAAGGTTACCAGCTCATCGAGAGAACAAATTGTGTGCCTATCGCAGTGGGCTATCTCTTTGTCGTCACTTGTAGCGAGCCGTCAGAGGAGGGCGCCATGACAGCGCACAGGACGTGGTTGCGAGCTGGATTGCTTTGTCTTCTTGCAGCGTCTGGTTCTGCTGAGTCATCGGTTAATGCCCAGACCTACCCGGCGGGTCCAGTGAAATTCATTACGCCGTTAGCCGCGGGCACTGCCACCGATCCCGCCATGCGGATCGTCATCGATCAACTCGGCAGGATATGGGGTCAGCAGACCGTGCTGGTCAATCAACCCGGCGCCGGTGGCGCTATCGCGGCGCGTGCCGCCGCCACGGCCGCCTCTGATGGCTCTACCCTGCTGATGGCAGTAGCGTCGACCTTCGCAGTCCTCCCAGAGACTCAGCCTAATCTTCCGTTCAATGTGAACGACTTCGTTTCGATCGGCTTCGTCGGTGAAGTGCCGATGGCGATCGCGGCATCCCCGACCTTCCCCGTGAACAATCTGCCGGAGTTGATCGCACATTCGAAACGGCAACCGGGAGGACTCAATGTGGCGGCTGGATTCCGCGGTGGAATTCCGCACTTGACCGCCGAATTGTTCCGCAGCCGCTCCGGCGCCGATCTCTCGACTGTACTTTACCCCGGCGGTGCGCAAGCCATGAATGATCTGATCAGCGGGCGAGTCCCGGTCGGCGTTGAGGGACTCGCCGGCCCCATGGCGGCAGGACAACTCAAGCTGCTTGCCGTCGCGTCACCAGTACGCTTGGCGTCGCGTCCCGACGTTCCGACGGTGGCGGAAACACTATCTGGATTTGCGGCATCGGGATGGTTTGCCCTGGTTGCGCCTCCAGGCACGCCGGCCGCGATCGTGAGAAAAGTTAGCGACGACCTGCGCGTGGTGTTGGCCTTGCCGGAGGTCAAGCAGCGGTTCGACGCGCTCAGCGTCTCGACGCGTTCAATGTCGCCGCAGGAGCTTTCCGAGTTCATTCGCAGGGAACGGCAACTATGGAAGCCAGTGGTCCAGCAAGCCAATCTCGGTACTCAGTGATCAGACGCGGAACAATTGAATGATTGTTGATTTTCAGCATCACTACACGCCGCCGGAGCTAATGGAGCGAGGCACCGACATCGGTGCCCTTCGCCTGGACGAAAACGGCAATCCCAATTACCGCTTCAATCCGCTGCTTGCCGACTTGCCCGCGCATGTGCGGATGATGGATCGGGCAGGCATCGACGTTGCGGTGCTCTCCTGCGGCACGGGCTTCGACCAACCCGACCTTGCCACCTGCCGCCTGATCAATGACCGCTTGCATCAGGCGGAACGCGATTATCCCGGCCGCTTCATCGGGCTCGCGCACGTCCCGGCGCTGAATTCGCAAGCGACGGCAGCCGAACTCAAGCGTTGCGCAATTGACCTCGGTTTCCCGGGGGCCGTCGTTGCATCCGAGATTCAGGGGCAACAACTCGACGCGCAGAGCTTGCGGCCATTCTGGAAGGCGGCCGCCGACCTCGGGCTCTATGTTTTCGTTCATCCGCTGCCGCGGGTCATCTCCTGGAGTGCCATGGATGCGGACGATCTCGGACGGATGCTGGGTTGGGAATTCTCCCTGATGGTGGCGACGGTGCGCATCATCAACAGCGGTCTGCTCGATGAGTTGCCGACGTTGAAGCTCCAGTTTTCTCATTTTGCGGGCGGCCTCGCGCGATACCTGCCACGCATTCGTGGACTCCAGCAGCGGGAAAAGGCGGGCACCGCGTCGATTCCACGCCACGGCCGGCAGCCGCGAGAGGCGTTCGAGTACTATCTGAGGCACCGTCTGTTCTACGATTGTGCCGGATGGTCAGGGCGCGGTCACGCTGCCGAGTACGGGCGCGAGTGGGTGCGCATCGGTCTCGCAGAGTTGCCGGCCGCGCAAACTGTTTTCGCGACCGATTACCCGCAGGGGGTGGACGACGACGACGATGTGGCCGCTTATGTGGCGGCCGTTCGGGCGCTCGGAAGCGAGGCGCAGGCCGTTCTCGAAGGCGACAATGCAGAGAAGCTCATTACGAACCTGCGTGAGCGCCTGAAGATACGCAACACCTAATCGAGCCGCGATGTTATTGCACCGCTGGAGGCCTGATCTTCGGCGCCGAGCGCGGGCCGCTTGCAACCGCACACGTCGTTTGCTGCGGT
>CAWHNL010000022.1:0-182915 GCA_963830745.1 uncultured Gammaproteobacteria bacterium | reverse complement strand
GTTCTTCGTGAACATGTTCTCGTATTGGATCTGAGGCGCGACTACTGTTTATCGGAGAAGCGGACTGTGTAGGGGCGACCTGTAGCTCGTGCCGTGCAGTCGACGCCGGCGGCGCATTGTCGCTTCGGCCGCCAGTAGACGACGTAGAAGCCATACCCCAGAAGTACAGCTGCCAATGAGATGAACGGCCACTTGTAGCGCGCCAAGCTATCAAAGGTACCAACCCACGCGCCAGCAACGCCCAAACTGACAAGTACGAAGGGCAGAAGACAGCACGCCGCACAGACGCTCAGGGCTGCGACAGACCTCCAGCAGTGGTCCACTTGACGAGCCTGCCATTCCCGGCAGCCGAACGGCCGCAGCTGCATTGCTGCCTAGGAGCTGGACCGGAGTACTTGTACTACTCATTTTTCACCCTTAGCAACACCCGCACGAGCTGGCGAGATTCAGTTCCGCATCGAGAATCGCTCGTGTGCCTTCTGGTCCCGTCATGCGAAGCCAGATCGGTCCCGACTGCGCCGCAAGCTCCACTTCAAACGTGAGGAAGGGACAGCACCTGCGCTCGTTCGTCACGAACCGTGCGACATCCTCGAACTCGCTGCAGTCGAATCGGAAGGCATAGCCTTCCGGCAGCGGCACTCGTTCCATTGCCCGCCTCGTGAACAGATCTCGTGCCAGCTCAAAGTGCGATTTCCGCTCGGTAGCAGGAATCGCCGAAGGGACGCATGCCAACGCGGGCGCTGAGGCCAATGCACTCATCTCTTCTCCACCTTGTCACGCTCTTGTGCCGAGGTAGGGATAGCTACATATTCAAGTTAGCTTGAAGTCAAGGAGTTTTCATGGCTTCGCTGTCCATCGGTCAAGTTGCGAAACGTACCGGCCTGCGCACGTCGGCGCTCAGGTACTACGAGGAAGCGGGAATCCTCCCCCCGCCTGCGCGCGTCAGTAGGCGGCGCATGTATGACGCCGATGGCGTTCGCAGGATCGAGGTCCTCAAATTTGCTCAGCAGGCAGGCTTCACGCTGGAGGAGATCAAGACGCTCTTTCATGGCTTCCGTTCGGACACACCGCTGAGCGCACGATGGCAGGCGTTGGCCCAGGCGAAGCTGCACGAGCTCGACGTTCTTGCTAAACGAATCCAGCGGATGCGCCGAGCGCTCGACTTGGGACTGAAGTGCGGGTGCCTACGCATCGAGGACTGCACGCTGACTGCCGCCGATGTGGAGACTGGCAGCAAGCAACGGGCGAGCGCGCGATGTGACGGCCGATGCTGATCCTAAACCCTCCAGCCTGTTCCTCATCACGGCCGTAGCAGAAATCGTCGGCTGTTACCTTCCGTATCTATGGTTGAAGCGTAACGGCTCGCCCTGGCTCCTCATTCCTGCGGCCGCGAGTCTAGCTTTGTTTGCGTGGCCACTGACGCTGCACCTCACAGCTGCCGGAAGAGTGTATGCGGCGTATGGCGGTGTTTATGTCGCCGCTGCAATGGTCTGGCTATGGCTCATTGACGGCAACCGGCCATCGGCGTGGATCTCATCGGCGCAGCGGTAGCAGTTGCTGGCATGGCAATCATCATGCTCGCGCCGAGGACCAGCTAAGGGCGCACTGGGAGACAACAATGAAACGCGCCCTCGCTGCCACTATCGTGGCAATCGCGTCGTGCCTGACGCTGTCTGTCTGCGAAACGCGAGCCGCCGACGTTGTCCTCACCGATCCACCGCGCGATCCCGCCTATCCGGCAGGGTCCGAGGTCCTCCACATTCCTTCGGCAGATGTGGAGATCAACGGCCTCGCCTATGTTGCGAGTGGTCGGGGCGTTCACCCCACGCTGGTGATCTGTCATGGCTGGCCGGGCAACGAGAAGAACCTCGATCTGGCGCAAGCGGTACGCCGCGCCGGATGGAACGCGATCACGTTTAACTACCGGGGCAGTTGGGGAAGCCCGGGTGAGTTTCATTTCTCGCAAGTGTCGGAGGATGCTGCCGCGGTAGTTGCGTGGTTGCGTCACCGGAAGTCGCCGCAAGGCTGGGCGTCAATACGCGTCGTATCGCCATGACCGGCCACAGCATGGGCGGATGGGCAACAGCACGCGCGGCAGCTGCCGACTCGACGCTGCTCGGCGCTATCTTGATTGCGCCGGCAGACATGGGTTCGCTCGGCAAGAGGCCCCATGCCGATGTGATCAAGGCCGCTTCGGAGAATGCGGAGACGCTCGCTACTTCTCCGGAAAAGATGACTGACGAACTGATCGCACACTCGGATGCCTTCGCGCTCACGCAAACCGCGCCGCGCCTCGCAAAGATACCGGTGCTCGTGCTGACTTCAGATGATGGACTCGCAGCCCGCGCCGGCGCGCTGGTTGCCGCAATACGCGCGCACGGTGGCAAGCACATTCAGACGCAACACTTCACGACTGACCACTCTTGGAACGACAGCCGGCTCGGACTCCAGAGCACCATCATCCAGTGGCTGCGGACACTAGGTAATGTCGCCCCCAAGGAGTGACTGTGTTCGGGTTCGGTAAGTCGCGAACGATAGAGAAGGAGATGGCCGACTGGCTGGCGCATCCCATGGAATTCGGCGTTCCGCCGAAGACTGTTCGTTTCAAGCGCACCTATCGCGGCGAGGTCATCGTCACAGGCGCCGTCGAGATCCATCTCGTTGAGTACGAAATGCCCGACGGGACCAAGGGCCGCGGATTCGTGAATGGACCTCTCACCTGGTCCTTCCTCGGTGAAGAAGTGAATGCGATGTCCGACGATGACCTGATGGTGGCGTACTGGGGATGGGCATGGCTCTTCCCTGCTCTGAGTGCAGGCAATGCCGTCGAGCAATTTCTGTCCTTGACCGAAGAAGCAGCATTCACTGCAAAGAAATTGGCCGATGGATTCGACGAGATCCGATTGACCAGCCGATACAAGATCGGCACGAGCGAATTGTTCGAGTTCAAGGGTACTTCGCAGGGGAAGCTCTTCGTGGGTGCGGGCAACACGGAAGCTGAAGTTGTCATCGAGACGACCGATCCCAAGTCGGCACTCCCGCCGATCTACTTTCTGCTGGGGCGCGAGGTCATACGATCGATGGGCTAGGGACGGACGCCATCAACAGGGTCTGAGGTTGCATCGGCTAGCGGCCAATTGTACCATGGGCACAAGTGGTACATATGAGCGACCCCGATGGAAATCACCATCGACATTGATGACCCAGTGCCCCAGTTCGAGCAGCTCATCGAGCAGATCAAGGCTGCCGTCACTGCTGGCGTTCTGAAGCCGGGCGACGCGCTGCCTTCGATCCGCCAGCTCGCCAACGATCTCGAGCTCAACAGCAAGACGGTTGCGAAGGCTTACAAGCTGCTGGAACGGGATTCGATCATCGAAGCCAAGGGCTACCGCGGCACCTATGTCCACCCCAAGGCCAAAGCGAACTGCAAGTTCAATCTGCAGGAGTGGACGCTGCGCAAGCTCAGCGAAACGATCGCCGAGTTGCGCGAGGCAGGTGTAACCGATTCGGAAATCCGCAATGCGTTCGCCGGCGCCATCAGCCGGCAACCGCCGACGAAGTGAGGTGCCATCATGGTCGAGGCCTATGCGTTTCTTGCGGCGTTCACGGTGCAGATACTGGTCATGTCAGTCCTGCTTCCGGCCTGGTTCATCAGGTACCTTCGAGTGCAGGCGACGCGTTTCCCCGCCGAACGCCTCGCACAGCTGTACCCGGGTGTCGACGTGGGTCATGCTCAAAAGCGCTTTCTGACTCAATACCGCGCGCTGATCACGGGCATCGCAGTGCTCGGCTTGTTGTTGTTGGGCTGGCTGTTCAGCTACATGCGTCGCCCGGACTGGGATGAAGGTCCGGTGGAAATCCTAGTCACTGTGTATTTTCTTGCGGCGCATATGTTGCCGGTCTGTCTCTTTGTGTGGGTCGGAGTCAGGTTCAACAAGGAGCACAAGCGCTCGTTGCCGGAGGGGAAGCGGACAGCCATCCTGCAGCGGCGCGGGCTGTTCGATTTCGTCTCGCCGTTCATCGTTTTCCTGGCCGTCTTGAGTTATTTCCTGTTCGCCGCGTTCATGATTTATATCCAACAGCACCCGTTTCCGGGATTCGCTGGCCTCATCAACCTCGGCGGCATCACGCTGGTCTACGCAGTGAATGCAATCACCGTGTACTGGATGCTTTATGGCAGAAAGGCGAATCCGCTCGAGACGCACGCGGGTCGCCTGCACACGATCGGTCTGGCAGTGAAGAGCAGCGTCTACTCGTGCATCGTCATCGTCGTGTACCTGTCGCTCAACTTCTCGCTTCGACTGCTGGATCTAAAGACATGGGAACCGTTCTCGCTCAGTGTTTTTTTCATCATCTGCGCGCTTGTCGCGTCCATGGGCTTCGCCGCGCCGCTGCGCAAGCCAGAAGTGGATGAGCTCGGCTCCGACGGGCGACTGACTCCGTAGAACGCGAGAGCTACCCGAACAATGAAACGCGCCCTCGCTACCACTATCGCGGCAATCGCATCGTGTCTGACGCTGAGCGTGTCAGCAGCGCAGCCATCGCCGGACCTCACAGAAGTTGCTTTCGTAGCGAACGCAGAAGCCGGGACCGTGGCCTTGGTGGAGGTTGCGTCGCGCTCGATCATCGGCGTCCTCGACATCAATCCTGCGCGGGCTGAGCGGAAGGGACCCGGCGCAACGAACTACGCGCAGGATACGGACGTGTCACCTGACGGTCGTACGATCTATGTGTCCCGTGGCTATCTCGGCGATGTCGCCGCGTTCGATCTCTCGAGCGCGAAGATGCTGTGGCAGCGGTCTTTGAACACCGGCCGCGCTGATCACATGACGATCACAGCGGATGGCCGCAGCCTGTTCGTCTCGGCGCTCATGGACAATCGCGTCTACAAGCTCTCCGCTGTCACAGGGGAAATCAACGGTCACGTGGTGACCGGTGTTTATCCTCACGACGTCAAGGTCTCGAAGGACGGGCAGCGGCTGTACAACTCCAGTCTCGGTCCACTCGGGTCGCTGCCGCGCTCCGCGGGTGCTGCGCCGCTCGCGGAGAAACCTGGGGATCCCTTTCAGTTGACGATTGCGGATGTGAAGACGCTGGCGGTTCGTGATCGCATCAAGCTCGACAACGCATTCCGTCCGTGGCAGTTCTCGAAGGACGAGAAGCTCATCTACGCGCAGCGCTCGAACGAACACGCGGTCGTTACTTACGATCTCGCGCGCCGCAAGGTGATCCGTCGTCTCGAGCTTCCGGTGAAACCGGGTGTGACGTCAGCCGACTGGGATTTCGAAGCGCCGCATCACGGCTTGGCGCTGACGGAGGACGGCCAGACGCTGTGTCTCGCAGCTCGCGCCTCGGACTATGCCGCTTTGGTTAGCACCAAGGATCTGACGCTCATCGCCACGATTCCAGTGGGCGATGCGCCGGGGTGGTCGGAGGTCGCAGACGAAGGACGCATCTGCCTGATCGCGAACACTCGCAGCGATGAGCTCTCGATCATCTCGATTCCGAAGCGAGCCGAAGTCGCGCGGCTGTCGATTGGCAACGGCCCGAAACACATCACCGTCGCACGAATTCCGAAAGCGGTGATCGCGGCGTTCAAGACGTCGAGCGTCGTTGCGGTGACGCACTAGCGAAGTAGTGGATCGGTGGGTCTGTTGAGCCTGGCGGCAGGATAATCAGCGCCACCGCTCAAGCTGCTCAGCGATCTCGTCACCGGCCAAGAACGAGTGCAGCAGCGTAGGGAGATGGCGGGGATAGAAGCGCTCGCCACTGCAGATGATCTCGTCGATCGCCCACCAACGGTGTCCGAAGTGGTCCTCACGCTCGAAGTCCACGCGGTGTGAACCTTCTACGTCCGGAGCAGCTTTATCGAGGCGCACTAGGGTCACAAGCTCGTGCTGCAGCGTCGCTCTCCTCGATAGGTGTACGCAACGTCCCGCCGCCACGTCGGCTTGCCAACGCACATTGGCTCGACTCTGATACCAGTCTCCTCGCGCAGCTCTCTTACTGCAGCTTCTATGTATGTCTCCCCATGCTCCACGCCCCCACCTGGGAGCTCCCATGAGGTGCCGAATGCCGGGTTGCCCAGGTCGCGTGTCTGCAGAAGCAGCACGTGATTGGCGGTGTCGAGCACGACTATGCGAACCACATTGCGCTCGACCCGCCGTAACTTACCCCGATCTTCGTGCATCACTCCGTCCCCGGCGCCATCGACGGGGGGGGCGGGAAGCGGTCGTCTCCTCCGCATTGAGCGTAGGTCAAGCTCGGCGCAGGATGCCGAGCTGAGTCAGCGCAGTAACACCGTCGTCCAGCCCGATCTCTTCGGCGATCTTGCCGTTCACCACCTTGATGACCGTGGTGCCGCTGAAGCGCATCTTGCGACCCGTAGCAGCGGGCAACGACCCGGCGAGGAAATCGCTGAACGCGGGTCCCGTGTGCGTGCCGCCACCGATCCAACGACCCACTACGTAATCGCCTTCGGCAATCAGATCAGCAGTGCCGGCGAAGCTCAGGTCGGGGAATGCTTCGCGAAACCCCACCATGAAGGCTTTGATGTCGGCACGGCCACGACGCGGGGCGTGCAACGAGTACTGAAGGAGCATGTCGGGGGCAGCGAGATCTTCGATGACCTTGGGATTCCACGGCTTGCCCCAGAACTCGGTGAACCATCGGCCCACGATGGCTTTGTTCTGCTTGAGCTTGGAGGAATCGCTATCGACAGGCGTCTCCGCACGAGTCACAGATGCGACTCCGAGCACGGCCGCAGCTGCTGCCGCTGCAGTGCTGGTCTTGAGCATTGCTCGACGGGTGATTGAGTCCGGCGCTGAAGCCGGGCGAGAAGATCTGGTCATTTGGGAACACTCCGCAGGTTGTGCCTCTCGATCGCATCGCGCCACGACCGCACTGAACGCGGTTTCCGTGCGCGGCAGCAAGCGTAGGGCCAGTGGCTTTCGGAGGTCGCTCCGTTTCTTGCGGACGATGTGCGTGCGCAATCAGCGAAGGAAGACGACCCGGTACGCCGTCCGCCTGGACCGGCGCGTCGCGCCACCTCATCTCCTACTTCGCTCGGTCACCTGTGCTGGAAGTCCCGGACCGTCGGGTCCGTTTACAGTCAAAGACGCAGTCCGTCTTCAGAATCGCGGTGCTATGATCCAGTTGACCGCGCAACGCCAGAGGTCACAGCGGGCCGAACCACAACGGCCCTGGCGTAAAGCGGCAAGCAAGCGCAAAGGGGGAAAGGAGCATGCGCATTTGGATGCTTGCGTCGCTGCTGTTCGCAGTGACTGCTATCGGTGGCGATCGCGGGATGGAGCCCTTCATCCCGGTTCTTCGATCGTGTGATCGCGACTTCACCGCGATCCAATCCCTTCAACGAATTTCAGCAGACCGAGCGTGCGACTGCGGACAAGTGCTGCAAGATCTGTACGAAGGGCAAGCCCTGCGGCGATACGTGTATTGAGAAGGATGATGTTTGTCATGTGCCGCCAGGGTGCGCTTGTTAGCGCATCGCGTCACTGCTTTCGACCACAAGCAACCCTTGCGGTAGCACGCGAACGTCGAACAAGAGTCTCAATTCTGATCACCTCAGTTCGGCAAGAAGTCAAAAAGCCGAACTGCACGGATTGGTAGCAATGCAAGAGGAACTGATTCGCACCGCAGAGGGATATCTCGATCGCGTTTGAAAGGTACGTAAAGACTTGGCGCTCTATTCGTCTTGGCCCGGCGAACTCCTGGGAACCATTGTAGACCCGACATGAGCAACAAGTACTTCGTGGTTGCGTGGGTCGCGGTAGCTATTCTTTCGCTCATTGAAGCGGTGAACGGAATCTCGAAGACGTTGGGTTGGGGTTTGGTAGTCGATTCTCCGATCGGATCGGACCTTCGCGTCGAGGACAACGACAGGATGGGCACCGATCTATTTCATAGAATGGTTCTTGCTTCAGCTGCCGCTCATTGCACTCACGCACGAGGTTCTTACTCGAAACAAGGAGCGCGCGGCATGGGCGAGGCTGCCATCCCTGGTCGGCATGCCAGACTCGAGTGAGAGGCCGCATTTACTCGAACGACCACAGGATCACGCTTACATTGCTGCTATTCATCATCGTCTACGCGGGATCCACTTCTTCAATCAGACACTCGATGCAGACGTGTACTGTGGATCGGAACGCGTTATCAAGGACCGACTCGATCACTTTGCATTCAAATCCAACGAGGAACGTTGCTACCTGGATCGGCAAGGCGCGGGGCCTCAGTACTACCCCCAGTGGGAGACCTGGGCATTCCTGATCTCGCTCATCGTCGTCTTATCTGCACTTGGGCGTGGTTTGCGGGTACGACTCATTCGACACGACGCCACCACTGTCGACCAGGACCCGAGCGGATAACCGAACGTTCGCTGAGAGGGCCAGCGGCATCGCGACAGTTCCCTGATATGAAAACAAAGTTACTCGGCTTGTTGTCTCCGCTCCTGTTGCTCACGTCGGGCATGGGTCACAGCGAATCCAAACCCGCTGATCCCGCGCCCTCAGCGCTTTCGGTGCCGATCTCGATCAACCTCGCTGCGCTGGAACAGCAGCTTAACGATCATGTTCCGTCGCATCTCGAGACGATCGATCGCCCGCGCCTGGTGGACAATGGCTCAAGACGAAGGGCCTTCCGAAATGCCACTTGGACCCTAAGGACGTACTGCGAGGATACCTGGATCAAGACGAAGGTCTCGCCCGACATCACCTGCGACGTGAGCGGGTGGGTCAAGAGGGATGGCAAGATAACCCTCAGCGGGTCTGGCGCGGAGCTCATTCTCAATGTGCCGCTGAAAAACCAAGGTAACCGCCGGGGTCGAGGCGGAGACTGGAAAGAACATCACCCAGACCGTGGAGCGGCGACCGTGATATCGGCTGCCCTGGCACCCGATGTCACAGCGGAGTGGCAGCCCACCATGAAGATCGATACCAACTTCAGGTGGACGCGAAGACCACAATTCAGGCTCTTCAACTTGATCCCTGTCACCGTCGGCAGCAAGGCCGAACCGGAGTTGCGAAAGCAGCTCGATGAGCTGGAAAAGAAAATCCCGAGTTTGCTGGCTGATGCGAGGTTGAAGGATCGGATTGCTATCGCATGGACGCAGGTCCGGCGGCCAGCGTGGCGCTGGATAAGGAACAGCGTGTCTGGGTTCAGAATGGCACCAACAGCAGTCGGCTTGGTGGAATGGACGTTTGTGCGAACGTGCTGAAGGCCTCCTTTCATCTGGCGGGGTTCCCACAGGTGACTTTCGGAAAGCGACCGGAGGCCGGAAATCAGTCATCTTTGCCCGCGCTCACGCGGATAGAGCCAGCGAATCGTCAGTTCGCGGTCGTGTTGCCGATCGACGTCGAGCTCGCCGAGCTGCAATCGCTCGCGCAGGAGCAGCTTCACAACCTGAATCCTATCCAACTGAAGAAGTACGGCTATGAGTATGACCTGAAGATCTCT
Organism: uncultured Gammaproteobacteria bacterium; assembly: GCA_963830745.1. GTDB lineage: Bacteria > Pseudomonadota > Gammaproteobacteria > Steroidobacterales > Steroidobacteraceae > Steroidobacter. The sequence continues at coordinate 173,444 of CAWHNL010000022.1, read as the reverse complement.
GATGTCAGGATCACCGCCAGGAGACAGTCTGGTGTCACTCGACTTTACGCTGGACAACAACAAGGGATTCTGGAATCGCGTCAGACATATCGATCTGCTCGATCTCAAGGGAAGAGCGAGCTTTACGGCCGTTCCCGTAGTCGATGAGGCAAACAATACTGTCCGCTTTGAATGAACTCCGGTTCGACTCATCTACCAACAGCACGTTGGCGGATAGCTTGGTCGACGTAGCCAAACTCCCGCCGATCAAGAAGAGCTGATCCGCAAGTCGATAAGCTACGACTTCTCGGGCGATTGCGCGACCTTCGCGCCCTCATGGGCAAGGAGCTCAACAGACAGATCTCGGAGCAAGTGCGGCTCAACGGCAGAATGGATGACTTGTCCGTCGGACAGCCTCAGATCAGAGCATCAGCTATTCGAGTGCCCGTACTGCTTCGTGGAGCGGCTGACGTCTTGGTCGGCATCTGAGAAGCCCCCTGACGGCAACGCATCCCGTATAGGACAGCTTCCGCTCTTGGCCGTTACGAGCCAACCTCGGCGTGCTCCACTGTCTCTACGAAGTCTTGCTCTACGCCGATGGCGAGGACGCCGTGGTCTACGCGGAAGCGGCACACCTCGCGTCGGTCATGGTCGATGAATCGGTCGCGCGGCTCGATTCGACTCGGATCAAGCCGCTGATCGATGCATTGAAGATGGAGTCCGATGGGCATGGTGGCTTGCAGCTGAGGGAGCCGCCACCGCCGCCGTATCTGGTAAGTTAGCGCCCTCACCCTGCCCTCCCCCGCAGAGGCGGGGGAGGGTAAGAGGGATGAGCACCAAAACCAGGAACTACCCGCTCTGGATCGCAATCGCGTTGGTCGTTCTCTACGTTGGCGCGGGCGGCGCCGCGAAACTCGCCGGCGTGCCTTACGTGCACAGCAGCTTCCCGAAGCTCGGACTACCCGCATGGTTCGGCTACTTCATCGGCGTCTGCGAAGTGCTCGGCCGCATCGCCTTGTTCATTCGTCCGCTTCGCGCCCTCGCCGCTCTTGGCATCGGCATCATCATGATCGGCGCGACCTACTATCACTCCGTCTACACGCCAGTCTTCCAGGCGGCGCCCGCCTTCGTTCTGTTGATCCTCAGCGCTTACATCTTCTGGACCGCGCGAGCGGACATGCTGAAGTTCGGAACCGCGGCCTGACCCGATCGTTGAGCATTGCGAATGGACAACCTCACCGCCATCGCGCGACAGGCCATGATCGAGCACGGGCTGCTGCCCGACTTCTCGCCTGAAGCACAGCGACAAGCGGACTCGATCTCCCAGACCAACTCCAAGACCCGTCCTGCGATCCGCGACCTGCGCGCCCTGCTCTGGTCGTCCATCGACAATGACGACACGCGCGATCTCGATCAGCTCATCGTCGCCGAACCGCTCGCCGGCGGAGTCGTCAAGATCATGGTCGCAGTCGCGGATGTCGACGCGCTGGTGACGCCTGGCTCCGCCATCGACGATCACGCTCGCAGCAATACGACGTCCGTCTACACGGCCGCCAAGGTCTTTCCGATGTTGCCGGAGAAGTTGTCGACCGACCTGACCTCTCTTCGCGAGGGCCAAGAGCGGCTCGCCGTCGTCATCGAGATGACGATCGACGCCGAGGGGCAGATCCCCTCCTCCGACGTGTACCGCGCACTCGTCCTGAATCGCGCCAAGCTTACGTACGACGGCGTCGCTGCATGGCTGGACGGCAACGCGCCGCCACCAACGTCACTCTCAGCAGTCGCCGGCCTCGATCACCAGCTTCGTCAGCAGGACCAAGCCGCCCAGACATTGCGACGCGTTCGCTACGAGCACGGCGCACTCAACTTCGAGACGGTGCAAGCGCGTCCAGTCTTCAACGACGGCGTGCTGACGGATATGCGCGCTGACGAACGGAACCGCGCGAAGGAGCTCATCGAAGATTTCATGATCGCGTCCAACGGCGTGGTCGCGCGCTACCTGCAGCAGCAAAGGACGCAGCCTGCTGCGCCGGGTCCTGCGCTCACCCGAGCGCTGGCCGAGAATCGTCGCGCTGGCGGCCAGCGTCGGCGGACGCTTGCCGGCACAACCGGACGCGCTCGCACTCAACACGTTCCTTGCCTCACGTCGCACCGCCGACCCAGCAACGTTTCCTGAGCTTTCGCTGTCGGTGCTCAAACTCCTCGGCTCCGGTGAATATGCAGTCGAGCTGCCGAACCAACCGGCCGAAGGTCACTTCGGCCTGGCCGTCAACGAGTACACGCATTCGACTGCGCCGAACCGGCGCTTTCCGGACCTCATCACGCAGCGATTGCTCAAGGCAGCGCTGAATGGAGAACCTGCCGCCTACACCGACGACGAACTGCGCGAGCTCGCCGCTCACTGCACGGTGCAAGAAAAGAACGCGACTAAAGTCGAGCGCCAAGTCCGCAAGGCCGCGACTGCACTGTTGCTGATCAATCGCATCGGCCAGCAGTTCAACGGCATCGTGACGGGCGCGTCCGAGAAAGGCACGTGGGTACGAATCAGCGAGCCGATCGCCGAAGGCAAAGTCGTCAAAGGCTCAGCCGGGCTCGACGTCGGAGATCGCGTGCGCGTCGAGCTCGTCCACGTCGATCCCGAGCGGGGCTTCATCGACTTCGCAAGAAGGTGACCCGACTTGGGGCCTTAAACCGTTTGGGGCTTATGAGAGTCTCGACAACGTGCGTCCTAATCAGCGTTTCATGGCATTGGTCGCAATAGCCCTGCTTGGTGTGGCAGGCGTCATCGCCATTACGAAGATCCGCGACGATCCCGAGCATTCAGCAGCAGCTATCGAAGCGGATCGAAAACTCCAGCCCGCGACCAGCGCCTCGACATCGAATTCACCCGCGGCGAGTCCGCGACCGGCGACCCTTCCCACGACCGGCCGCGAGCCTGCAGCTACGACGATCGCCACAGCTACACTCCAGCCAACCGCAGACACTCAGTCCACCTCCACTCGAACGCACACTGCGGCCGCGCGCCCAGCCGACTCTGTCGCGACTGCACCAACGACGTCGGCCGCCACATCGACCCCCGCCGCTTCCGCTGCTTCATCCGTCGAAACTCCGACCGAATGGGGCATCACGGGATCCAATGCAGAGGGCTACACCCTGCAAACCAATCGACTCATACCATTGAGCGGCAACGCGTGCGCCGCATTGATCGCGATCCCCGATGCCGATACGTCCCGCTTTGGAGCTCTCTTCCAGGTCGCCTCCGCTCGGCAGTTCGCTGGAAAACGCCTGGAGTTCTCCGGCTACATCGCGACGAACGACGCGCCGGCGGGTGCGTCGCTCTGGCTGAGAGCCGATGCAAGCGACCGCACCATCGTCGGGTTCGAGAACACGTTGCCGCGTGGGATTCGTGGAACCGAGGACTGGACGTACCAGAGTATCGTGATGGACATTCCGCCCGAAGCAGCAGTGCTTCTCTACGGTGCTGTTCTCAACGCTCGAGGCACGCTCTACGTGGACGATCTCCAGTTCAGAATCGTCGACGAGAGCACGCCCGTAACGGCGAAACCGATCCCCTCGCGGGGGCGATCAAGCGCGGGCGTCGACTTGCGCCTTTCGGCCCCGCCGCGGAACCTGGATTTCGAGCAGACGCGGCAGGCCGAGTCTGATCATTGACCTGCATCCCGCCCGTCCTGTTCCTGTAAGGTAGCGGCCCAGCTTTCCGGGAGACTCTCATGACGATTTCGATGTACCAGGCGTCCGTGCCGCCGTTCATCCGCGCGCTCAACAATCTTGCTGCGATCCTCGAGAAGGGCGCTGCGCACGCACAGGCACGCAAGATCGACGAGACTGTGCTGCTCAACAGCCGTCTCTATCTGGACATGTTTCCGTTGACGCGACAGGTACAGATCGCGACGGACACAGCGAGAAGCGGCGCGGGTCGTCTCGCGAGCGTCGACTTTCCCACCTACGAAGACAAGGAAGCGACCTTCCAGGATCTGGTGCAGCGGATCCGCAATACGATCGCGTACCTGGAAACGCTGAAGCCGGCGCAGATCGACGGCGGCGAAGAGAAGACCATCACGTGGCAGACCCGCAGCAGCAGCAAGAGCATGCCGGGGCTGCCGTATCTGATGAGTCACTTGCTGCCGAACATCCATTTCCACGTCACCACCGCGTACGCCATCCTGCGTCACAACGGAGTGGAGCTCGGGAAGAAGGATTATCTGGGACCTACCTGACGGACGGCTGCAGCGTTCCGGATTCCGGCGCGAAATAGGTCGTCAGCACCGCGGTCACGACCAGCACGCAGGCGATCACGCCCAGCTCCGCGGCAATCGTCAACCGTAGTGATTCGACCGCGGACGCTGAGTCCGCAGCCATGGCGTAAGCCGGAACTTGTTGTACGCAGCAATCAGCAGAACCACCGCCACGAACGCGAGCTTCAGCACCAGCATCCATTCATACGCCTGGAACAACGGCGACTTGGAAAAATCAACCAGCGTCACGATGAGTCCGCTGCCAGTGGCGACCAGCGCCGCGACGATGAGGACGGCATGTTTACTGAAGCGCTTGACGACAGCAGCGATGTCCTCGGCAGACGCCGTCTTGCAGACATGACGCAGCAGCCAGAGCGAGCCGATCCACCACGCGATGGCCGTGACATGGATCATCGCCACGAAGCCCGCAGCTGGACTCGCCGCAGAAGCATGCCCGTTGAATGCAACGGACGCGGTGATGACGAGTGCACCTGAACTGAGCCACAGCGCGCCGGACGTATCATCAGCGACCGGCGTCAGCAAGAGCATTGCGCCCGCGACTTGCAGTGCAAGTGCTGCGCCCGGTCCAGATGAAAACACTGCGCCGAGTGTCGGTGCATCGAACTCACCGCCGAGGCGGGCGAACAGCACGATCGAACTGACGGCACTCAGCGCTATCGTCAGCAGCGCCGCCCGGCGTATGACCCACGACGCCCGGTCGGCGACCAGCGCGGATGAGCGCAATGAAATCGCAGCTAGCGGAGTTCCCGCGGCGGACAGGAGCGCTCCATAGAGAAGCGCTTTGACGAGTGCCGCGAGGGCGTCGAGCACTACGAACCTGCGATCGCGGGCTTGATGGTGTAGGTCAGCTTGCCGCTGATGACGTGGCCGTCCTTGGACAGCGCCTTCCAATGAATCTCGTTACGCCCGGTAGCGAGCGCGGGATTCTCGACCGTGATGACCGTGCCGCCGGCCGCCGATGCAAAGGTCAGCTTGCGCTCGGCCGCGTGCTCCGCGACCACGCTCACCGATGTCATCTGGACGGCATGCTCGAACTTGATCTCGATGCTGGGCGGCGAGCGGTCGAGGACGGCTCCGTCCGCGGGCTCGGCACTCTTGACCGTGGTGTGCGCGCCGGCCGTGAAGGCCGTCGAAAGCAAGGCGATACAAACGAAAAGACGTCGATTCATGGCAGCACCTGACGTTCGATCAACCGGGTGCCAATGATAACCGAGCGCCTCGACCGCCCTCAGTGTAATATCCGCCCCCTTTTCGGCCCGCTCCGGCGCGCCCACCCACGACACCGCCTTCCATGCTTTCCACTGCGAACGTCTCCATTCAATTCGGCGCCAAGCCGCTGTTCGAGCAAGTGTCGGTGAAGTTCGCCGACGGCAACCGCTATGGCCTGATCGGCGCCAACGGCTGCGGCAAGTCCACCTTCATGAAGATCCTCGGCGGCGAGCTGGAGCAGAGCTCCGGGGAAGTCATGCTGCAGTCGGGGATGCGGCTCGGCAAGCTCAACCAGAACCAATTCGCGTACGAAGACGAGCGCGTGCTCGACGTCGTGATGCAGGGCCACGTCGAGATGTGGCATGCCATGAAAGAGCGCGACCTGATCTACGCCGATGCGCACGCCAGCGACGCAGACTACATGCACGCAGCGGAGCTGGAAGCGAAGTTCGCCGAGTACGGCGGCTACAACGCCGAAGCGCGCGCCGCCAGCATTCTCACCGATGCCGGTATCGATCCCGCGCTCCACAACGGGCCGATGCGCGAAGTCGCTCCCGGCTGGAAGTTGCGCGTCCTGCTCGCGCAGGCATTGTTCTCGAAGCCCGATGTGTTGCTGCTCGATGAGCCGACGAACAACCTCGACATCAACTCCATCCGCTGGCTCGAAAGCGTGCTCAACGACTACGACGCCACGATGGTCATCATCAGCCACGACCGGCATTTCCTGAACCAGGTGTGCACGCACATGGCGGACCTGGACTTCGGCCAGATCAAGATCTACCCGGGCAACTACGACGACTTCATGCTGGCTTCCGTGCAGGCGCGCCAGCGCGTCGAGGCCGCCAACGCCAAGGCCAAGGACCGCATCTCCGACCTGCAGGAGTTCGTGCGTCGCTTCTCCGCGAACGCCTCCAAGGCGCGCCAGGCGACCTCGCGAAAGAAGGAGCTCGAGAAGATCAAGATCGAGGAGATCAAGCCCTCCTCGCGCCAGAATCCCTACATCCGTTTCGACCAGGGCAAGAAGCTGTACCGCAACGCCTTCTCGGTCGAGCACCTGAGCTTCCACTACCCGCACTCGAAGGTGGAAGTGCTCAAGAACATCTCGTTCAACGTCGAAGCCGGCGAGCGTATCGCCATCATCGGACCGAACGGCATCGGCAAGACGACGCTGATGCGCCTGCTTGCCGGCGACCTGCGCCCCACGAAGGGCAAGATCACCTGGGTGGAGAACGCGCAGGTCGGCTACATGCCGCAGGATCCGCAGGCCGAGTTCGCGAAGAAAACCGATCTGTTCACCTGGATGAGCGAGTGGCGGGCGAAGTCGGACGACGACCAGGTCATCCGCGGCACGCTCGGGCGCCTGCTGTTCTCCGGCGATGAGATCCGCAAGTCCGTCACGGTGCTGTCCGGCGGCGAGAAGGGCCGCATGATCTACGGCAAGCTGATGCTCACGAAGCCGAACGTGATGCTGCTCGACGAGCCCACCAACCACATGGACATGGAGACGATCGAGTCCCTGCAGATCGGCCTCGAGAAATACGTCGGCACGCTGCTGTTCGTCTCGCACGACCGCGAGTTCGTCGGCGGCCTGGCCAACCGCATCATCGAGCTGCGCCCCGGCGGCGACATCGTCGACTTCAAGGGCACCTACGACGAGTATCTGAAGTCGCAGGGCATCGCCGCCTGATCGTCCGCACTGCAAGCGAGCCCTAGTGTGGTGCGCTGCATGTGAATGGAGCGCGAGGTTGTCTCTTCCGCGCAATTACCCCGGCAATTGCGGCCTCAACGCCATCGCGGAGCCGGCACGGGATTTGCTCCTGCACGTTGGTCTCACAGCGTTCGGGAGCGATCATGAACCGTCAATCTGCACATCTTCACCGCACTTCGCGGCCCATTCTTGCCGTGGCGACACTGGCACTGCTCGGATCTCCGCTTGCCAGCCGCGCCGATGCGGTCGAGCAAGCGATGGATGCGTGCGTGCAGGCGTTCGTTGCCGCAAACCTGCCAAAGGAGCAACGCGTAGTCGTCGACAAGCAGAACTTCGCGAGCGGGCCGCTCGATGCACACACCCGCACCTACAGAGTCGTGCTGATCGCAACCGGCACGACCAGCGGCCGACAAATTGCGAAGAGCACCTGCGTCGCCAACCGCGACGGCGAGGTCATCGCACTCAATGGCAGGCGACCGCCGCGACTTGCGCGAGCGACTATCGCGACCAACGAGAGCGCTGCACGCTGAATCGATTGGTCACTCCGGGAGAGCACGGCCAACATCCCCCTGTGGTCCGTGCGCGGCATGGATGCCGCTCCCGGGCTCAGCGCTTCGGCCTGAACGCCTCGCCGAGCAGCGCGCTGGAGAACGACTCGCCGACGTTGCCGTCGGTCGCGTAGCGATACAGCGCGGCCGAGTAGACGCCTTGCAGAGCCGACTGCACGAGCGCGAGCGCGACGACCGCAAGGACGAGGATCGCCGTGACCAGAACGATCAACGTCGCGTTTCCTGTTTGCGCGACGCCGAAGACGAACGCCATCCCGATGCCGATCACGCCCAGGTAGAACAGGAAGAAGACGAGGCCCATGCCGGCGTTGCCGATGATGTTCTCGCCCCAGGTCTTCTTCAGTAGCGCGGCGCTTTCCTTGACGGCTTCCACCGGCCCGATGTCGCGGCTCACCAGGATCGGCACAGTCAGGAATGTCGCGACCGTGAATGCGAGGCCGATGCAGTCCGGCGATCCAACGGCCGATGAACCCGGCGCGCTCTTCGATGATGCGCAGGATCAGGCCCACAGTAGCGGCAATCGCCGCGTAGCCGAGAATCTGTACGAAGCGTCCCCTGGCAATGCGCAGACCGTCGCGGACGGTCGGGTCGCCGCCGTCGAGCCGGATCATCGCTGCGCCGACGAGCGCCGAGTTGAAGAAGAAGATGATGGAGTACTGGACCAGGTAGAACAGGAACACAAAAACCATGTACGCAGTCTCGTCGCCCGGCGCGATGGACCGCTCGAACGCACCGGTCACGATCAGCGGCACGATGAAGCTCGCCGAGACCAGCAGCGTCGCGATGGCCGAAAAGAACGGGAACAGCAGCAGTTCCTTGTCCTGACGCAGGACCGCGCCGCTCGCCTTGATCAACTCCCAGCTTCGAGAGAATCGCGTAAACATGGTTCTCCTCCCCCGCTTGTTGTTGGCTTTATCGTAGCGCCGCCCGCGCTACAATGCGCGCCCCTTTTCTGAAGAAAGTGGCGCCGCCCGGGGCCCTCGAAGGAGAAGCGAACATGCTCGATCGACGCGAATTTCATGTCTTCAGCAGTCGCTGCGGCGCTCGCCGCGGCCCCGATTGCCCGGGCTGCAGCACCGAAGCGCGGCTTCACGGAACAGGCGTACGCCAAGGCGATCGTGATCGACGCCCTCGGCGGACCCGGTGGCTACGACCCCGATTTGGCGGAGGATGCCGGACTGTCGCCCGCCATGCTGGCGGATGTGAAAGCGTCGGGCGTCACCGCGGTGAACCTGACCGTCAACAGCGTCGGCAACGGCCCGGGCAAGTTCGAGGAAACGGTCGGCGGCATCGCGTTCTCGGAGCAGATGATCTCGGATCATCCCGATTACTTCATGAAGGTCCTCGCGGCTCGCGACCTCACTGCTGCCAAGGCCAGCGGCCGCATGGGTCTGATCTACGGTTTCCAGGACACGAGTGCGCTCGACGGGCAGTTGGATCGTCTCAAGCTGTTCCACGCTCTCGGCGTGCGCATCGTGCAGCCCGTCTACAACCGTCGCAATCTCATGGGCGACGGCTGTCTCGAACCCGCGGACGGCGGGTTGAGCACGCTCGGGCGCGAATTGATCGTCGAGATCAACAAGCTGAAGATCCTGCTCGACCTCAGCCACGCCGGCGCCCGCACGCAGGCCGAGGGCATCGCCGCGTCCAAGTCACCGATGGCGATCACGCACACTGGCTGTCGCGCGCTCGTCGACGTTCCGCGCAACACTCACGATCGCGAATTGAAGGCACTCGCGGATCGCGGCGGAGTGGTCGGCATCTACTTCATGCCGTTCCTGCGCGCATCCGGTCAGCCGCACGCCGAAGATCTGATTCGACACCTCGAGCACGCCGTCAACGTCTGCGGCGAGGACCACGTCGGCCTCGGCACCGACGGCGGCATCTCCGGCATCAAGCTCGACGAGAAGTACGCCGCGTTCCAGCGCAAGTTCTTCGAGGACCGTCAGAAGGCCGGCATCGCGGCGCCGGGCGAAGCGGCGGATGTGTTCAATCTCGTTCCGGAATACAACGACGCGCGCCGGTTCTTCACGCTTGCCAATGACCTGACCGACCGCGGCTGGCCCGCGAAGCGCGTCGAGAAGATTCTCGGCGCGAACTTCGTGCGGCTGTTCGGCGAAGTGTGGGGATAGCTGACACATGCAGATCGAGCCCTACGATTCCTCTCACGGCGACGCCGTCGCGCGCCTCTCGCTGCGCGCGTGGTCGCCGGTCTTCGACTCCTTGAAAGAAGCCTTGGACGCAGACGTCTACCAGTCGTTCTACCCGGACGGCTGGCGCGTGAGCCAGGAGAAGTCCGTTCGCGACGCGTGCGCTTCCGCAGACATGAAGGTGTGGGTCGCAATCGAGGCGGGAGCAGTCGCCGGCTTCGTCGCCATTCGCTTTCACGAAGGCAAGCTCGGCGAGATCTACATGATCGCGGTCGATCCCGACTACCAGCGGCGTGGCATCGCCATGGCGCTGACCGACTTCGCCGTCGAACGAATGAAGGAAGCCGGCATGGAGATCGCGATGGTCGAGACCGGCGGCGATCCCGGCCACGCACCCGCACGCGCCGCCTACGAGAAGGCGGGATTCCGCGTGCTGCCGCTCGCTCGCTATTTCAGAAAAATATAGAAGGCTGCGATGAGCATGCACCTCACTCGACGGGAACTGATCGCTGCATTGGGCGCACTGGGCATCGCGCCCTCAGCGTTCGCACGCGACAACGAGCCTTCCTTCACGTTCGCTCATGGCGTCGCCAGCGGCGATCCGCAGCGCGACCGCGTGATTCTGTGGACGCGCGTGACGCCCATCGATCCGACCGAGACGCTGCGGGTTCGCTGGACGGTGGCGAGCGATCCGGGCATGAAGCAGATCCGTCAGTCCGGGCGCTTCGTAACGGACCGGCGGCGCGATTTCACCGTCAAGGTCGACGCCTCCGGGCTCAAGCCGGGCCTCACCTACTACTATCAGTTCGAAGCACGCGGCGTGAAATCGCCGATTGGCCGCACGCGCACGTTGCCGACCGGCCGCGTCGATCGGCTGCGCCTCGCCTTCGCTTCGTGCGCGAACTACCCGCACGGCTACTTCAACGCGTACGCCCGGATCGCCGAGCGCGACGATCTGGACTTCGTGCTGCACCTCGGCGACTACCTCTACGAGTACAAGCTCGGCGTGTACGCCGATGCGCAGCTCGCAGGCCAGCGCGACGTCCTGCCGACGCACGAAATCGTGACGCTGGACGACTATCGCCTGCGCTATGCGCTCTATCGCAGCGATCCCGACCTGCAGGAAGTCCATCGCCAGCATCCGTTCATTTCCGTGTGGGACGATCACGAGACCGCCAACAATTCCTGGCGCGACGGCGCGGAGAATCACAACCCGGACCAGGGTGAAGGCGAATGGCGAGCACGGCGGCGCAGCGCCGTCCAGGCGTACAACGAGTACATGCCGATTCGCGGCAGCTCGCTGACCGACGACAAGATCTACCAGGGCTTCAGATTCGGCGATCTCGCCGACGTGCTGATGCTCGACACGCGGCTGCACGGCCGCGACAAGCAGGCCGACCTCAAGCCTGGCGAGTCGGACATCTCAGCGACGGACCCGCAGATCGCCGATGCGAAGCGCACGCTGCTCGGCTTCGATCAGGAAGCGTGGCTCGCGCGCGAGCTGCATAGATCGAAGGATCGCAAGCAGCCGTGGCGCATCCTCGGCCAGCAGGTGATGATGGCGCAGCTCAGTCGCACTCAAGGCCGCACCATCCGCAATCCCGACCAATGGGACGGCTATGCTCCCGCCCGCGAGCGCCTGTTCGAAGTCCTGCGCGAGCAGGATATCCGTAACAACGTCGTGCTCACCGGCGACATCCACTCTTCCTGGTGCAACGAGCTGAGCTCCAATCCTTGGGCTACGTCTGCAACGGCGAACGAGGCACGCGTCGTGGGCGTCGAGTTCGTCGGGCCGGCGGTGAGCTCACCGGGACTGAGCGATCAGGCGCAGGCAGCGACCGATGCCGAGCGAATCCGCTCGATCTCGCCGCACATCAAGTACGTCGAGAGGCACAAGCGAGGCTACGGAATTCTCGACGTGACCCGCGAGCGTGCGCAGTGCGAGTTCTATCACCTGCCGACCGTCAGCGTGCGCGACAAGCGGCAGGAACTGGCCGCGGTCTACGCGAGCGAGGCCGGCAGCAATTCGCCTCAAGTCGGCTGCGGCGGAGGGGCGCGACGCGTTGGCTGAGCAGGCGCCGAAGTGAGGAGTTCCCTCAAGTACTCTGCTACTGCCGCACATTGCGGATTGTTGGTGATCTGGATCGACGCGCGCGCCCAGCCTTCCGGCGTGTTGTTGTGCTCGGGGTCGCGCGCGCGGATGTCAGCGCCGGCTGCGACGAGCAGCTTCACCATTTCCAAGTCGCCCTCGAAGGCAGCGGAGTGCAGCGCTGTGCCCTGCGAACCGATGCGCGATCGCGCGTTCGGGTTCGCGCCGCGATCGATCAGCCATTGCGCCAGCTCGCGATGGCCGAAATCTACGGCGGCCATGATGATGTCGTCGTTCTCGATGAGACGCGGATCGGCGGCGAGCATCTTGGCGATGGCATCCTTGTCCCCCGTGCGCGCATAGACTTCCGGCGGTGCGGCGACACCGCGACTCATCAGATGCTCGACGAGACGCTGACCCGTCGGCCCGAGCCGGCTGAACGCCTCCATCGGCGTCGTCTCCCAGCGATCCTTGATGTCGATTGCAGCACCGAGCTCGAGCAGCCGGTCGATCGCATACGGCGTGCGCGCAAACGCCAGGATCGAGCCGCCGTTCGGATCGGGCGGCACCGCGGACTTGCCCCGCTGCAACATCCGACTCACAGCGGCGTCATCGCCCGCCATCAGAGCCTCGACGACGCCGATCCGTGCGCCGCGCGCCAGCAACGTCTCGCGCATGTCGGGACGGTCCTTGTCATACGTGATCATGACTGGCGACCAGTGATCGTAGAGCCGGTTGTTGCCGTCGATGTCGGCGCCGGCAGCCAGGAGCAGATCGAACACATCGCGCCGACCGGTTTCGATCGAGACGTGCAGCGCCTGCAGCCGACCGCCCCAGTACGGATGCGGGCCGACTGCGTTGACTAGCTGCGGTGATGCCGCGAGCGCAGCCTTGATCGCTTCCATTCGGCCGGCGCCAACGTCACGCAGGAACGTCGCCACGTCCTCGTCGGACAGTGTCTGCGAAGTTGATTGGAGTTGCTCGATGTGCGCCTTGAGCGCGCGCCAGCTCGAGAAGCCGTAGTCGCGGGCAAGCGCGAACTGTGCGTCCGCTAACTTGCGTGTTGGATCTTGTGCGCGCAGTTCACGAAGCGACTGCTTGGCAGTCTTGCGAAGCCAATCGAGATTGGGGCGTGCGGGGAGTGCGTTAGCCATGACACCTTCCTTCCGATGCGCCCGGTGTCCGCGTGACGGGCAGAAAGAAGGTAGGAGCGATGTTTCGACACAGGCGGGTTCAACCCTTCTCGCGGACCGAAGGTCGCCTGAACGACCGGCGGTCACTCTAGCGCCGGGGGTTTCGCTGCGTCAAATGCGGTCGCTACGCGTAAGCGTCGACGAGTCCCAGCCGCGCGCGAGTGCTGACGGTCGTGACCTCGTCCATCGCGTCGCCCTGCTCCCCCGACATCGTATTGTTCTTCACCACCGGCTGCTCGCGCGGCGGCTCACGGAACACGCCCGCATCGGCGAGCGAAAGGCCCTGCGCTTCGAACATTTCTCGCAACCGAGGCAGCGCGGTTTCGATCGCCGCGCGCGTATCGGCGTGCGCAGCGCCGAACCAGACCGATGCCTTGTCGTCGCGCACGGTGATGTTGATCTCCAGCGGACCGAGGTGTTCCGGCGAGAGCTTCAACGACGCAGTGTGATTGCCCGACTCCGTCATCATCACGACACGCGTGCCAACTTCATCTGCCCAGGCGGCACTACCGACCGGCGCATGAACAGGACGTGACATCGCGTTGTGCGCATGGGCATTCGCGACCTGCGCCGCTTGCGGCTGCTGCAACTGGAACGGCGTCGACTCCCTGGAGCGAATCCGGCGCCTGCGAAGCATCGCACGCTCTGCGCTACGTCATCCACGATGTCGGCGAACACTTTCGCCTCGGAAACCTGTCGTGCAACCTCTTGCAGGATGTTCTTCGCAGGAGCCTCGGCCCCTTCTGCGACCGATTGCGGCCACTCATGCCCGGCAACGCCTGCAGCGCCTGCTCGACCGGCATGTCGATCGGCTGCAGCTGCGGCGGCAAAGGCATCGCGAACATCGCGAGCAATTGCTCGGGATCGATTTCGTCCTTCTTCGCCGTCTCGTCCAGAATCATCGACGGCACTTTCGGTGGTCGGAGTGGCCGCTCGTGCCGCTGCGCTGGACCGATGCGGCGACGAGCTGCCCCAACATCAGCAGGAAATCCGTCGTCTGCGCCTGTTCGGTTGGCGCAGCGGTCGAGCCCCGACGCTGGTGTCGCAGGCGTGGAAGGCTGCACGGGAAGATTCGTAGGGGTCATGTCTTGTTCACTCTGCGTTGGGCGCGCTCGTCGCTCTCGCGTTGCTCGCGTCGATCCGACGCGCGCCGCTCCTCTGTCTGCCATTGCTCGACGACGTGGCCGAGCGCCTTCGCGCGTTTCGCGGCCTCCTGCCAACGTTGCCGCTCTGCATCGCGCTCGGACTGCGCGCGTCTCACGACCGCCTGCTGCTGGCGAATCGCCTCGGTCAGCCGCGCCAGGAAAGCCTGGTAATCGCGCAGGTCCCTTGCACCGATGCCGCCGCCCGGCGCGCTGCTTGAACTGCTTCTCGTAGTCGCCGAGGTACCGCTCGAGCTCCTGCAGCTTCGTTTCGGCATCGGCGACCTTGCGCTCGATCGTCGCGAGCCCCACCGCCAGCCGACGCTCGGTGTCGTCGAACAGGTTCTGCACCGGCTTCATGCGCTTGGCGCGAGTCACGCGGCACCGCCGATGACTGCGCCGAGCTCGACCAGGCCGCGCTTGTAATCGACGCGCTCAGCGCAGATCCTGCTGCAGGAATTTCTGCATGGCCGGCCACAGCGCGATGGCGGCGTCGATGCGCGGATCGCTGCCCTTCTGGTAGGCGCCGATCGCGATGAGATCGCGGTTCTGCTGGTAGGTGGACAGCGTCTGGCGGAAGCGGCGCGCCAGCTCGACGTGCTCCGGCGGGACGATGTCGTGCATCACGCGGCTGATCGACGCTTCGACGTCGATGGCCGGATACTGCCCGGCCTCGGCGATGCGCCGCGACAGCACGACGTGGCCGTCGAGAATGGCGCGCGCCGCAGTCGGCGATCGGATCCTGCTGATCGTCGCCTTCGGTGAGCACCGTGTAGAACGCGGTGATCGAGCCGCTGCCCGTCGCGCCGTTGCCGGCGCGCTCGACGAGCTGCGGCAGCCGCGCGAACACCGAAGGCGGATAGCCCTTGGTCGCCGGCGCTTCGCCGATGGCGAGGCCGATCTCGCGCTGCGCCTGCGCGAAGCGCGTCAGCGAATCCATGATCAGCAGCACGTTCTTGCCCTGCTCGCGGAAATATTCGGCGATGGCGGTCGCGAGCCACGCGCCGTGCAGGCGCATCAGCGGCGGATTGTCGGCCGGCGTCGCCACGACGACCGCGCGCTTCAGGCCCTCGGGCCCGAGAATGCGCTCGACGAATTCCTTCACTTCGCGGCCGCGCTCGCCGATCAGGCCGACGACGATGACGTCGGCGCTGGTGTAGCGCGCCATCATGCCGAGCAGCACGCTCTTGCCGACGCCGCTGCCGGCGAACAGGCCGATGCGCTGGCCGCGACCGACGGTCAGCAGCGAATTGATGGCGCGCACGCCGACATCGAGCGGCTCCTCGATGGGCTGGCGCGCCAGCGGATTGATCGGCTTGCCGGTCAGTCGGACGCGCTCGTCGCCATTCGAGCGGCCCCAGTCCGTCGAGCGGCGTGCCCGCGCCGTCGATGATGCGGCCGAGCAGCTGCGGGCCGACGCGCACGCTGCCGGCGCCGCTGCGCGGCATCGACGCGCGCGTTCGGGCTTCAAGCCGTGGATTCGCCGGTCGGCATGAGAAACAGCCGGTCGCCGGAGAAGCCGACGACCTCGGCCTCGATGCGCGCGCCGTCGCTGCCGAGCACATCGCAGACGTCGCCGACCGCCGCCTGGCAACCCGAGGCTTCGAGCGTGAGCCCGACCATGCGCGTCAGCACGCCTTCCACCGGCGGCGGCGGCATCTGCTCGACGCGCGCCGCCTGCGTGCATGCGTTCGAGCCAGCTCGTGCGCGATGGCGCGGAACTGCGCCGTGCTCATGCGTCCGCGCATCGGTGCGCGTCTTCGCCGACGCTCGCGCGCGATCGTCGCCCAGCAGTGCGCGGATGCCGCGGCCATGCTGGTCTCGAAGCGCGCGTCGATGCTGCGCGGTGTCCGTGGTCACGCGGCAGCCGCCGCGCGCCATCAGCGGATCCTCGACGATCGTCCAGGCGCGCTCGGCCGTCGGGCGTCGCGAGCTTCTCGCGCACGACGGCCGCGTCGTCCGGGATGCAGATGCACCCGGACGTCGCGCGCCGCCACCGGCAGCAGCGCCACGGTGTGGCGCATGATCGCGATGACCTGCGCGGGATCGATCCGCAGCTCGCGCCGCACCAGGTGCCGGGCGATGGTCAGCGCGAGCCGCGTGAGCTGGTTTCGACCTGCGGTCGAGTTCCTCGAGCGGCTGCGCAAGCGTGCCGATCATGGCTTGCGAGCGTCGCGACCTGCGTCTTGACCTCGGTCGATGCGCCTGCTGCGATTCCGCCTCGCCCTTGCGCACGCCTTCGACGTGCCCGGCCCTTGGCGTACGCTTCCTCGTAGGCGTCGCGCTCGACCGCTTCGAGCTCGCATGACGTCGACGGCCGGCGCTGGCGCCCGCGGCACTGGCGCTGCCCTCGACCGCGGGCAGGTCCCAGCGCGAGACGCGATCGACGGCCCGGCTCAGACAAATTCCTCGCCCTTGCCGCCGAGCTGGATCGTGCCCTCTTCGGCCAGCTTGCGGACGACGCGCAGGATTTCCTTCTGCGCGGCTTCGACTTCCGCCAGGCGCACCGGGCCCTTCGCTTCCAGATCGTCCTTCAGCATTTCGGCCGCGCGCTGCGACATGTTCTTGAAGATCTTCTGCCTTGAACGCCTCGTCCGCGCCCTTGAGCGCGAGCAGCAGCTTGTCGCCCGGCACCTGCGCGCAGCAGTTCCTGCATGCCGCGGTCGTCGATCTCCACGAGGTCGTCGAACACGAACATCAGGTCCTGGATCTTCTGCCGAGCGCGCTCGTCGGCCTTGCGAGATCGGCTCGATCGACGTGCGCCTTCGGCGTCGAGTCCAGAAGTTGAGCATTTCGGCCGCGGCCTTGAGGCCGCCGAGTGACGAGCTCTTGAGCCGCGCCGGTGCTGGCCGGCGAACTGCTTCTCGATCATTTCGTCGAGCTCGTGCAGCGCCGTGGGCTGCATGCCATCGAGCGTCGCGATGCGCATGATCAGGTCCGAGCGCAGCGCTCTCCGGCAGAAATGGCCGAGCACTTCGGCGGCCTGGTCGGCTCGAGATACGACAGCACGATGGCGATGATCTGCGGATGTTCGTTGCGGATCAGCTCGGCGACCGCGCGCGAATCCATCCACTTGAGCGCTTCGAGGCCCTTGCGCTGGAGCGGCCGAACAGGATGCGATCGATGACGCCGACGGCCTTCTCCTCGCCGAGCGCGCTGACCAGCACCTTGCGCACGTATTCGTCGACGCCGACGCCGAGCGAGGTCTGGCTTTCGACGCGTCGTGGTGAAATCGCTGAGCACCTGCGCTCACTTCGTCGCGCGACATGTTCTGCAGCTCGGCCATGCGGCGCCGAGGCGCTGCACGTCCTTGGCGCCCATGTGCTTGCAGGATTTCCGCCGCCTCCTCTCGCCGAGCGTCAGCAGCAGGATCGCGGCGCGCTCCACGCCGCTGCGCTTGGCTCTTGGGCTGACTTCTTACTCATCGTCGCCGACCCATGTCTTCACGACCTGTGCGCACGCGCTTCGGATCCTGCGCGACCATGCCGCGCGCCTGCGCGACCTGTCGTTCGTAGGCGAGCGGCGGACCTGCCGCCGGTCCGGCCGCCAGCGCCGCCCTGCCGCGCGCCGGCAGCGCCTGCCGGCACGAACGCGACGCGCGGCGCGGCCAGCAGTCCGCGGATCAGCGGCTTGAGCACGCTGAACACGAGCACCAGCAGCACGATCAGGCCGGCGAGCACCTTCGCGAGTGTCGCGCACCAGCGGCGCTCCCAGAGCGGAATCGATTCGAGCTGCACTTCTTCCGGCGCCGGCTCGCCGTGGAACGAGGAGTTGACGACGTTGACGCTGTCGCCGCGCGCCTGCGTCGAAGCCGACGGCGTCGCTTGCACCAGCGCGCGTCATGTTCTCGAGCTGCTCGGGCGGCAGCGGGTTTCGGTGACCTTGCCTTCCTCGTCCGTGGTGCGCAGGTTGTCGATGAGCACGGCGACCGTCAGGCGCGTCACGCGACCGGCGGGCTGGCGCGTGTACGCCATGGTGCGATCGATCTCGTAGTTGCGCGTCGACTGCTTGCGAAGTGTTGTCGGGCCGGTGACCGCGTGTCGCGCTGTTGGCGCAGCCGCGGCGCTCGGCAGCGTCGGCAGCCGACTGCGCACCGGCGGCGTCGCGCCCGGCGGCAGCGCCACGCCGGGCTGCGGCGGCTGATTGGTCAGCGCGCCGGGCACGCCCTGCGGGCCGGCGCCGTTGCGCGCTGCTCTCTTCGGCCGTCTGCTCGCTGCGCACGACCTGGCTCTGCGGGTCGATACTGCTCGCGCGCTTCTTCGGTGGTCGACATGTCGACCTGCGCCACGACCTGCGCGCGCACGCGGCCCGGGCCGACGAGCGGCGTCAGCATCTCCTGGATGCGCTGCGTATAGCTCTCTTCGATGCGGCGCGCGATCTCGAACTCTTGTCGCGCAGCGGCGAGCTCGTCTGTCGGCCTTCCGGCGCGGACAGCAGGCGGCCCGCTGATCGACCACCGTCACCTGCGTCGCGCTTCGAGCTCCGGAATGCTGGACGCGACGAGGTTGGCGATGGCCTGCACCTGCTCGTCTTCGAGACGACGGCCCGGCTTGATCTGCAGGAACACCGACGCGCTCGGCCGGCCGGCGATCGCTCACGAACGCGGACTGCCGCGGCATGGCCAGGTGCACGCGCGCGCCCTGCACGTTCTGCAGGCTGGCGATCGTGCGCGCGAGCTCGGTTTCGAGCGCGTGCTGATAGCGCGCGTTTTCCATGAACTGCGCTGACGCCGAAGCCCGGATCCTTCGTCATGGCATTCAAGCCGCCGCCGCCTTCGGGCAAGCCCTGCGCGGCGAGCTTGCAGGCGCGCATCGTGCGAGCTGTCGGCCGGCACGCTGATCGTGCCGACGCCGTCTCGAGCTTGTAGGGAATGCCGGCGTTCGAGCGCCTGGGCGATCTGCGCGGCGTCCTGCTGGCCGAGATTGGCGTACAGCAGGCTGTAGGTCGGCTCCTACGGACCACAGCATCGACGCCGACGCCGGCCGCGACCGCGGCGGCGACGCCGACCAGCAACAGCAGCGGCTTCAGGCCGCTGATGACGCGATCGGACGCGGCAATGACCGTTCTGCGCCATCGATACTCATATCCTATTCAGCCCTCAAAGCGGCATGTTCATGATCTCGCGGTACGCATCGACGAACTTGTTGCGCACTTCGGTGAGAGCGCGGAACGACACGTTCGCCTTCTGCATTTCCAGCATGACCTGCGGCAGCTCGACGCCGGGCACGCCGCGCTCGAACTGCGTCGCGAGCGTCGGTGGCCTTGCTCTGCGTCTGGTTGACCGTCGAGTCCCTGCTTCAGCACCTTCGCGAAGCCGTTGGTCGGCGACTGCACGGCGCCGCCGACGCCGGCCGCGCCGCGCGACATCTCCGACGGCGCGCCGACGCCACCGCGCACCTGCGACTGCATCGCTGCGGATCTGCGCCAGCACGCGGTCGATTTCCATGTTGCTGACATTGACTGTCTCCCGATTCAGACTTCAGGCCGCCGGAACTTCGATGCCGGCATTGCGGATGCGCGCAGCTTGTAGCGCAGCGTGCGCGGGCTGATGCCCAGCCTCTCCGCCACTTCGCGGCGGCTGCCGTTGCGCGGCGCGCAGCGCCTCGAGGATCACGTCGCGCTCGGCGCGCTGCATCGCGTCTGCTGCAGCGCTCGGCGATCAGAGCTCGGCCGAGTCACGGCGTCGGCTCGCGCACGGCCTGCTTCTCGAACAGGATGTGTTCGGCCTCGATGACCGGGCCTTCGGCGAGCACCAGCGGCGCGCTGCAGGAGGTTGTCGAGCTCGCGCACGTTGCCGGGCCAGCGGATAGGTGAGCAGCAGGTGCGCGGCATCGGCCGACAGCGCCGGAATGCGCTCGCCGGGACGGCACGCGCAGCTGCAGCAGATGCGTGGCCAGCGGCAGGATGTCGTCGCGGCGTTCGCGCAGCGGCGCAGTCGCCAGCGGGAACACGTTGAGGCGGTAGTAGAGGTCTTCGCGGAAGCGGCCGGCGGCGACTTCGGCGCGCAGCAGTTGCGGTTGGTCGTGGCGATGACGCGCACGTCGAGCGCCACCGGCACGCGGCCGCCGAGGCGCTCGACTTCGCGCTCCTGCAGCACGCGCAGCAGCTTCGCCTGCAGCGCCAGCGGCATCTCGGTGATTTCGTCGAGCAGCATCGTGCCGCCCTGCGCCTGCTCGAACTTGCCGGCGTGCGCGTGCATGCGCGCCGGTGAAGGAGCCGCTTCTCGTAGCCGAACAACATCGCTTCGAGCATGTTCTCGGGGATGGCCGCGCAGTTGACCGCGACGAAGGCGTTCGTCGGCGCGCGGACTGAGTGCGATGGATGAGCCGCGCCAGCACTTCCTTGCCGGTGCCGGACTCGCCGACGATCAGCACCGTGCAGTCGGTGGCCGCGACGCGACGCGCCAGATCGGCCAGCCGACGCGACAGTCGGCGATGGCGATCAGATCGACAGCGGACCGGTGACTGGTCAATGGCGACGGCGCGTCGACTGCGAGTGAGGTCTCGCCATCGCGTCCGTGTCAGCTCATTCGTGAACCTCACGCCTCATATTGACCAGTGAGCGGAGCAAGTTCTGATTCCAGTGTGCAGGAGCTGTCGCCGTGCCGGGCCGGCGATCCTGTGGACGCCGATCACACGGAGTCGGGCATGAAGTCCGACGCTGACAGGTGCGACCGTAGGTCGGGCGTCAGCGCGACAGCGCGGCGATCGTCAAACTTCCGACGCCGCCGGCTTCGTTGAGCATGCTCGAGCTTGCGCAGCTTCTCCACCAGCGTCGTACGGCGCAGCTTGACAGCAGCCGCGCGGCGTGCGCGACCGTGCCGCCGGAGCGCTGCAGCGCCTGCTGATGAGACTGCGTTCGATGCATGAACAGGTGATCGCGCAGGTCGACGCCTCTGCCGGCAGCTGCGCGACGGCGTTCGCTGACTCGCTGCTCCGACAGCAGTCGGACACGCTTCGCGATCGTCGATCCGCCGAGCTCTTCGCGCTGCCATCGACGCCAGCAACTGCGGGATCTCGTCAGGGATCGGCGTCGAGGGCCAGCTGCGGCAGCAGTCCAGTCGGCCGGCCGATACTTGCGCCGGCAGGTCGCCGACGCCGACCGGGCGGTTCGGGCACAGGATGGCCAGGCGTTCGATGAGATTGCCGAGCTCGCGGATGTTGCCCGGCCACGGATACGCGGCCAGCGCCTTCAGCGTCGCGCTGCGGTCAGCTCGACCTGGCTGCGGCCGGCAGCGACGTTGCGCTCCGACGAAATCGTCGATCAGCACCGGCAGGTCGTCGATGCGCGTCGCGCAGCGTCGGCATCTCGATGGGGAACACGTTGAGGCGGTAGAACAGGTCGCTCGCGGAACGTGCCGCGCACGATGGATTCTTCGAGGTTGCGATGCGTCGCGGCGATGATGCGCACGTTGCACCGGATCGACGCGTGGCTGCCGACGCGCTCGAACACGCGCTCCTGCAGGACGCGCAGCAGCTTCACCTGCATCGGCAGGCTCATGTCGCCGATCTCGTCGAGGAACAGCGTGCCGCCCTCGGCGATCTCGAAGCGGCCCTTGCGGGCGGTGATGGCGCCGGTGAACGAGCCCTTCTCGTGACCGAACAGCTCGCTCTCGAGCAGCTCGGCGGGAATGGCGCCGCAGTTGACGGCGACGAACGGACGCTGGCGGCGCGGGCTCGCGTCGTGGATGGCGCGCGCGGCGATCTCCTTGCCGGTACCGGATTCGCCGAGGATCAGCACGCTGGAATCGTGGGCGGCGACCTGGCGGATCAGCGCGCTCGACTTCGCGCACCGCCGACGACGAGCCGGTCGGCATGGCGACGTCGCCGGCTTCTTCGAGCGCGGCCTCGACGGGCACGCGCAGGGCGGCAGCCAGTGCCGCGGGCTTGAACGGAAACTGCAGGCGACTGCACGCGGGGCGCCGACCGCCGCGATCAATTGGTCGGCGACCGCGCCTGAGCCGTAAGCGACGACCGGGACATCGCCCAGCTGCTCGCGCAGCGCAGCGCCGAGCTCGCGCCAGTCGCAGTCGCCGACATCGCCGACCAGCAGCGCCGGCGGGGTGCTCGGCGCCTGGATGACGGCGCGCATCAGCGCGCAGTGATCGATGAGCAGAGGCTCGAGGCCCAGGTGCGCAGGACGTCCGCCACTCTTTCCGCTCGCTCCGCGTCGCCGTCATAGACGACTGCGCGCTGCAGCGTGAGGGTTCTTAGTCTGGCCGTGTCGCTCAAGTTCATCGGAATCCTTGCGCTCCTGTGCGCGCGTGCTGTGCTCTTGGCGGCATTCTGTCTTTCTATGTAGGTTGCTCTATAAGACTCTCCCTGAACGCCTGTGCGCCGTGAACTACTGCCAGAAATTTGGCGCGCGCTTAGGGAAGCACTTAGAAAACCCTTAGTGGAAGATGCGCGCGCGAGGCTTAAAACACAGGGTTTTCGTGCTGCGTGTGCGCGAAGAAAATTCGCGCGCGCAAAGTTGCGGCAAACCGAGATGATGTCGGGCTGAAGCCCGACCTACAGGAGTGCGAGTCGACGTAGGTCGGGTTTCAGCCCGACTCTTCAGTCACCCTCACGAGCAAGTCTCAATTCTTTTGTTTTATTTCTTCGGCAACCGGATGCCGGCGACCTGGCGGCGATGCTTGCGGAAGGCGAGCTTCTCCAGCAGGTCGGCGATGTTCTCGCTCAGGGCGGCGAACCGCACCTTGACGCGACCGTCCGGACCGACCGAGGCGATGCGGCCGACGAGGCGCAACGGCTCGGCGATGCTGTCGCGCACGTAGATCTCCAGCACGCCCTGGCTGCCCAGCTCGGGGAACGGAGCAGCGGCCTGCCATACGCCGCCGAGCGCATTGAAGCGGATCGAGGCGGCACGCGGCCGCGGCCGGCTGGCGACCAGCAGCGCACCGACCATGTCGAGGAGCAGGTTGACCTTCATATCGAGCCGCAGGATGTCCGCGGCGTGCGGCGAGTTCTCGTCCGACTTCTCGGTCTGGCCATGCTCGTCGAGCGCGCCCAGCGCCTGCAGTACACGCAGGTTGCGGTCGGCATAGCTGCCGATCAACGCAGGGTCGAACGGCTCGGGCAGCCTCTTCCAGGCGACGGGCAGCACGTCTTCGTAGGCCAGCTCTTCGTATAGAACGACTGTATCGAGACCTTCGTACATCGTCAGCCTCCCTTGCCGAGCATGTCCATGACTGTGGCCACGGCGTCCGGAGTTTCGACGGATTGTCCGGCTGAAGCCGGACCCACAACAGGCTGGCCAGCATTGGCCGCTTGCGCCATCTGGGCGACCGCGGCATCCGATTCCGCCATCGCCTGCCGCAGCGCGCCCAACCATTGCTGGTCCTGCGGCCGCGCCGTCGAGGAGATCCGTGCGAGCAGGTCGCGCCGCTCCTGGATCGTCTTCGGCACTTCCTGCCACTGACCGGTCATGGCCTGCTGCACGAGCTTGTGCGTCGCGGCCATCACGCCGTCGGCGATCGGAGCGGTCATCGCTTGCGCGCCTCGTTCGGGATCGCGACCCAGGCGCTGCGGATCTCGTTGCAGCAGCTTGGCGACCTCGTCGAGCATCTCGACGCGGTTCTCCGCCGTCGCCTTCAGCAGGCGCCGGCCCATGTAGTCGTAGAGCTCGCCGAGGTTCGCGGCGATCTGACCGCCGGCCTTGAGATCGAGGCTGTTGCGCAGCTCGCCGATGATCGAGACCGCACGGTTGATCAGGCGCGCCTTCTCGGCTGTGTCGCCGCGCGGCATGCAGCCGCGAGCGGTGCTGATGCGCTCCAGCGCGCCGTCCATCAGCATGACGATCAGGCGATGCGGATCCGCAGCCGCGACGCCACCATGCGCCTGCGCGCTGCTGTAGGCAGCGAGTTTTGCAGCGTGCGACATGGCGACCCTCTCCGTAAGCGACATTCCTGAGTAACTTAACGGCGGATGTAGGTCGGGCTTTAGCCCGATCTCTTACGACCCGATCTTCGGCAAGTTCGACAGCTGCTGCGTCAGGTAGCTCGACGTCGTCTGCAGCTGCGACAGCAACGAGTCCAGCGCCGTGAACTGCTTGCGATAGCGAGCTTCGATCTGCGCCATGCGCAGCTCGAGCGCTTCCTTGTCGCGGCCGATCTGGTCCACTTCGCGCTTGAGCGTGGTGTTGCGGGAATCGAGGTCGCTGCCGCTCGCCAGCCGCGCATCCACCTGCGCGTACAGCCGAGCCGCAACGCCGTTCTCCGAGCCGAACAGCTGCGCGACCGCGTCCGGGTCGGCGTAAGCGCCTTGTTCAACTTCGCCGCATCGAGCTCCAACGTGCCCGTGGCAGTCGTCGTGATGCCGATGCTCGCAAGCGCCGTGTAGTCGCCGCTCATGCCCGCAACCGGGCTCGTGAGGCCGCGGCGCATGTCCTGCGTGATGCTCCGCAGCAGCGCGTCGCCGAGCAGCGGCCCGCCGGTCTTCGAGGCGGCATCGTAGTTGCCCAGCTTCGTGAGCTGGGCCTGCATGTTGTTGTACTCGGTGACGAAGTTCTGGATGCGAGTCGTGACGTTGGCCGAGTCGAAGCTGATGTTGAGCGTGAACTCCTCGCCCTCCTCCGCCTTCAGCAGGTTGATCGTCACGCCTTCGATCGCGTCGTCGATCACGTTGGTCGAGCTCGCGACCGGGAAGCCGGAAATCATCACCGACGCGTCCAGCGCTTCGTCCTTCTGCGTCAGGTTCATCACGCCGCTCGGATCGTAGTTCAGTGCCGCGAGGCCGCCGTCGCCACCGCTGGCGACGACCTTGATCGCATGCTCCGCGCCGGTCTTGCGCGATGTCAGCACCAGGCGCGTGCCTTCCGTGCCGTTCAGCAGCGTTGCCTGCACGCCGGTGTTGTCCGACGCCTCGTTGATCGCATCGCGGATGTCTGCCAGCGTGTTCGCATCCTGCGGGATCTCGACGTCGAACGATTCATCGCCGACGGTGATCGCGAGCGAGCCGTAGCCGATCTCGGTGTCCGCGCCGGTCAAGTAAGGATCGGAGGCGAGCCGGTGCGCGGACGCCAGGCGAATCACTTCGATGTCGTAGCTGCCTGCCGCGGCTTTCGAGCTCGCGGTCGCGGTGAAGCGCGTGGCGTCCGCGGACGTCGCCTTGCGCACCGAGAACACCTCGAGGTTGCGCAGCGGCGTGAGCGCGCCCTTGAATGCGCTGAGCGCGCCCTTGAGCGTGCCGAGCGCGGAAATCTTGGTGGTTGCCGCAGTCTCGCGGCGCAGGATCGGTGCCGAGCGCGATGCGTTCTCGGCGGAAACCAGCTGGGTGACGAGGCCGTTGATGTCGAGCCCCGAGCCGACGCCGCTTGCTTGAATGCCTGCCATTTGTGCGTCGCTCCCGTCGTCAGGCGCGCTCGTTCACGAGCACGATCGTCTCGTCATGCGCCAGCTCCGCCATGCGCAGGACTTCTTCGTTCGGAATCTGTCGGATCAGGTCGCCGGTCTCCGCGTCGCGCACGCTGCAAACCATGCGGCCGCTCGCGTCGTCGACGTGGAACTCCAGCGAGCGGTTCACGCGCCTCAAGAAGCTTTCGAGCTGCCGCGCAACCTTCTCGATGTCCACGGGCGGCTGCTTCGGCTTCGCGTGCGCCTGTGCGGCCGGTGCAGCAGCCTGCACTGGCGTCGGGAGCGCACCAACTGGTTTCACAGTCATGCCGTCATCGCTCATGGTCCTTGCTCCTAGTCCGACTGTTCAAAAGCGGCGGGCGATGGAGGTCCTGTGACCACCACCGCCCACCGCGCGTACTGTCATCGTCCTGATGTCAGTCAAACGTCATCCCAAGCTGCCCGTTAGCGGAGCAGCGAGAGCACGTTCTGCGGCACCGCATTCGCCTGTGCCAGGATCGCCGTGCCGGCCTGCTGCAGGATCTGCGCGCGGGTAAGAGCGGCAGTTTCCTGGGCAAAGTCGGCGTCCTGAATGCGGCTACGGGAAGCCGTGAGGTTCTCGGCAGCCGTGGTCAGGTTGGTGATCGTGGACTCGAAGCGGTTCTGGATCGCGCCGAGCGTCGAGCGCAGGCTGCTGACCGAGGTCAGGGCCGCGTCCACGCGGACGATCGTGTTGTTGGCGTCGCCAGCGGTCTCGACGGAGATGGCCGTCAGGAAGTCCGTGTCGGCGGCAACCGTCGCGTCGGCAACGCCGGCCAGCAACGTGGCTGCATCGTTGTCCGTGACGATCGTCAGGTCTTCCGACGAAGCAATCACGACGTGGTTGTCGCTGTCGATCCACGCCGAGGCGCCCGAGACCTTCGAGTTGATCGCATCAACCAGGTCCTGCGACCGACTCGTAGTCGCCCGTCAGCTGTACCGCGTCGCCGTCGCCGACCGCGATCGTGAAGTCGTCGTCCGACGATCGCCAGCGGGGCATCCGCGCTCACGAAGTCGTCGGTGTCCGGATCGCCGTCGGGATCCGTCACGTCGACCGTGCCGGTCGCCACGGCCACCTGGCCGATCGCATCCTTCTTCATGCTGGTGTTCAGGCCGATGGAGATCGTCTCACCGACGTTCGCGCCGACCTGGAAGGTCGCGGTGCCGAACGAACCGTCCAGCACCTTGCGGCCGTTGAACGAGGTCTGCGTAGCGATGCGGTCGATTTCCGCGAGGCGCTGCTGGACTTCCTGGTTCAGCGCGGCGCGGTCGCTGCGCTGTTGGTGCGTTGGCCGACTGCACGGCCAGCTCGCGGATACGCTGCAGGTTGTTGGTCACTTCCGCCAGCGCGCCTTCGGCGGTCTGCGCGAGCGAGATGCCGTCGTTGGCGTTGCGCGCAGCCTGGTTGAGGCCGCGGATCTGCGTGGTCAAACGCTCCGAGATCGCGAGGCCGGCGGCGTCGTCCTTCGCGCTGTTGATGCGCAGGCCCGAAGACAGGCGCTGCAGGGAGGTGGCCAGCGCGCTACCGGATGTCGACAGATTGCGCTGGGCATTCAGCGACATCACGTTGGTGTTGATAACTTGTGCCATTGAAGTCTCTCCTGATGTTTTACCGTCTTAGCCGGGTTGATTCCGCTGCGCATCAACCTGTCAAGGGCTGTATCGGTGCGCCGCAGGGGAACTTGAGAGAGCGGGTAGCCGTCGGTGCGAAGTGTGAGAAAAATCACGGTAAAGGAAGCGTTTTGCCGATAGCACGCAGGAATGCTCGGGGAAACCCCGAGCCGCGGATTACGAAGTAATCGAACAGCGACAGTTGCGCGATCTTCGAATACGCGGCCTGGGCGGCCTGCAGGCCGACGAACTGCTGGTTCATGCGCGGACCGCCGAGGCGTAGTCGAGGTCGCGGAGCTCCGAGATCGTGCTCTCGAGATCGACTCCTGCGATCGGCGAGCGTTCCGGCGCGGTGTCGATCGCCGGCAGCCGCGTGCCGACCTCGGCGCGCACGCTCAGCAGTGATCGCCGGCCTGGTCGAGCTGCTGCAGGACCGTGGCCATGTCGGAGTTGAACCGCGCTCGCTCGGCCTGGTCGTCGTCGCCGATTCGAGCGTGCGGCCAGCTCGTCGAGCTCGTGAACATGTCTTCGGTGCGGCTGCGCGCGATCGCGAACGAATCGTTCGCGCCGGCATGCCCGTCATGCTGATGTTCGCGCCGTTGAAGGAATGTGCTGTGCGCGGTGTAGGTGCCGGTCGCGACGACGCGTCGCCGCGCTGTCGACGATCTCCTAGTCGTCGGTCGCGGTGGTGAACCGCAACGTGTAGTTGCCGGGCACCCACGCGCGGGGTCGACGACCGTGCCGACGCCGATGACGCCGTTGCCGGTATTGCCGGCCGTGACGGTCGTGACGAACATCCGTTGCCCTCGGTCACCTCATGAACGCGTCGAAGCCGGTGTGGCCATCGCACGACGCGCTGTCTGATGCCGATCTGCAGCGCGCGGTTGCCCTGGTCGCCGAGTAGTGATCGTTGCGCCGGTCTGCGCGAACGGCCGGGTCGCGTCGCGTAGCCGGCGAACAGGTATTCGCCGTTGGCATCGCTGGCGGTTGGCGATGTCCATGAGCTCCGCGAGAGGCTGCGCACCTCGTTGGCGATCATGCGGCGGCTGGCCGGATCGACCGAGCGTTGTTGCCCTGGACCGTCAGTTCGCGCACGCGCTGAGCAACGTGGTGGTGTCGGCCAGCGTCTGTTCTTCGAGCTGAGGCGATTGTTCGTCATGTCTGCATTGCGGCCGTACTGCGCCTTCTCTGCGAGCGCGCGCTGCAGCTCCATGATGTGCACGGCGGCGATCGGATCGTCGGCAGGCGTCTGGACGCGCTTGCCGGAGGTGATCTGGGTCTGCGTCCTCGACAGCACGGTCTGCTGCTGAGGATCGCTGTCAGCGCGGCGTGATGCATGCCGGCGTGGAAAGGCGCATGGGACTATCGCTCGGTGGCTGCGAGCAAGGTCTGGAACATGGTGTCGGCGACGCGGATGATCTGCGCGGCGGCCGGTAAGCCTGCTGGTACGCAGCAGTTGGCCGCTTCCTCGTCGAGGTTGACGCCCGACACGGCTTCCTTCGCGCGAGGCTTTCCTCGTGGACGACGCTTCTGGCGTCGCGATTGACCTGCGCCGGGCGCGTGGCGACGCCGATGTCGGCGACGAACTCGCCGACGGCGCGAGCCGAGGGACGTCGTGCCGCCGTTGAGCACCGGCGCGCTTGAGCGCGTCCGCCAGCGCAGCGCGTTGCGGTTGTCGCCGGTGCCGGCGGTGTTGTCGCTGACCGTGAAGCTGTCGCCCACCGCCGGCGCGCCGGAGATCTGCACGCGCCAGCCGTTGACGTCGATGTTGTCGCCGGCCGTGTACGTGAAGCTGCCGGCGCCGTTGACCGAGTAGGTGGTCGCGCTCAGTGAACTCGATCGTGACGGGAGCGCGCAGCTGCGCATTCGGCGTCGAGCACTTCGCCCGGCGAGATGGTGCCGGTGCCGGTATTGGCCGTGTCGGCAGCCGTGCGGATCGGCGCCGCGGCCGCGATGCGCGACGGATCGGTGATCGGCACGCTCATGTCCGTGATCGCACCGCGCGTCGGGCGGATCAGGAACGGATCGCCGCGTCGCGAGCGCCGCCGACCACGATCTGATAGCCCATCGGCGACGAACGGATCCGCGGCGGTGCCCGTGCCTGTCATGGCACCGCCGCGCCCGTGTCCGGGATCGCCGCAGCTGCCAGCCGCGTGCCGGTGATCTCGAGGATGTAGTCGCGGCCGGTGAGCGCGCCGACGTCGGTGCGCGTCGCGGTGACCGTGCCGGTGCCGGTGTTGGCCGTTGTCGAGCACTTCGCGCGCCGCCGATGCGAAGAAGTCGCCGCCGAGCGCGCCCGTGAGGTCCATGCCCTCGCGATGCTGCGCGTTCACGACGTCGCTCAGCGCGACGCCGATGCGGCCGAGCTCGTTGCGCGCCGGATCGAGCATCTCGCTGCGCCAGTCCAGCAGGCCGCCGAGCGTGCCGCCGGAGATGTTGCGTGATGTCCACGGTGCCCGGCGTCTGCAGCGCATCGAGCAGCTGCGTCGGATCGAGCGGATCTGCACCGTCGTGAGCTGGTTGCGACGTCCGCGCCGAGCACCAGCGGCTGGCCGTTGCCGATGAATACGTTGACCGTGCCGCCGTCCTGGTCGACGACGTTCACGGAAATCTTCTGCGACAGCTCGTCGATCAGCGCGTCGCGCTGATCGAGCAGGTCGTTCGGCGGCTGGCCGCCTGCGGGCGATGCCGGCGGTGATCTCGTTGTTGAGCCGCGCGATGCCCTGCGCGAGCGAGTTGATCTCGGCCGCTTCGCCCTTGATGCCGCGCATTGACCTCGGCCGACATCTCGCGCAGGCGCGAGTCGTAAGCTCTTCAGGCGCTCGGCCAGCGCATTGCGCCTCGCTCGAGCAGCACCTGGCGCGCCGGGATCGAGGCCGGCGTGTTCGCGACGCTCTGGATCGCGTCGACGAACCTCTGCAGCGACGCCGTCAGGCCGTTCGCCGAGTCGCCGAACAGGTTGTTGAGCGCGCTCGGCTTGCGAAGCGTAGGTGTCGAGGTGCTCGAGGCTGCTGGAGGTCGTGCGGGTCTGCGCGGCGAGGAAGTCGTCGTAGACGCGGCGCATGGTCGGACGTTCGACGCCCTGCCGATCCAGCCGCCGCCGGACGGCTTGCGCCGGACGCGTGCCGAATCAACGCGCTGGCGGCTGTAACCGTCCGTGGTGACGTTCGCGATGTTGTGGCTGGTGGTATCGAGCGCGCGCTGGAATGCGAGCAAACCGGAGACGCCGTGCGAAAGCAGGTCAGCCATTGTTCATCTCGACGCTGCTGCGTACGTTGATCGGCGCGGCCGCGTCGAACTTGAGCGGCATGCGGCAATGCGTAGCGCGCACTTCGGCGGCGACGGCGGCGAGCTTGTGCGCGTAGTCCGGGTCGGTGGCGTAGCCGCCCTGCTGCAGCGCGTCGCGAACGCCTCGACGTCGTCGCCGGTGTCGCGGCGCCTGGCATAGCGCGGGTTGTCGCGGATCAGCGCGGCATAATCGCGGAAGCTGTCGCCGGCGAGCCGTAGGCGCGGAAGCCGTTCGACCTTGCGCACGGAACGCCGGCGTCGAACTCGAGCGTCGGCACGTTGCACGGTCGCGCCCGTCCAGCTGACGCCCGCCTTGATGCCGAACAGGTTGTAACTGATCGCCGCTGCGCGTTGCAGGCACGGAACGGCCCCAGCCGGTTTCGAGCGCGGCCTGCGCGAGGAGCGCGTTGGGATCGACGCCGAGCTCGCGCGCCGCTGCTCGGCATGCGGCACGGAGCCTGCGGACGAAATTCGTCTTTGGACGCGGCAGCGGGCTGATCGCGCTGCGGCTGCGTCGGCGCGGACGCAGGCTGCGCGTTGCCTGCCGTGCCGCGCCACCGTCCGCCGCTCAACTGCCGGATCAGCATGTCGGCCAGCCCCAGGCCTTGCCCTTCGACAGCTGCATGGCGAGCTGGTCGTCGAACATGTCCTGGTACATGTCGCCCTGGTCGCTGCCGAACATCGAATCTGCCGAAGCTCGCGCTCGCGCATGCTCTTGAGCATCATCTTGGTGAACAGGCTCTCGAACTGCGCGCGCCGGCTTCCTTCAGCGCCGCCGGGCGCCTGCCGCGCTTCGCATCGTTGCTTCAGCGGCGGCGAGGCCGCTGGAAGTCGCGCGAAGAACGTTGATGTCGATGCGGCAGTGCCATGACGTGCTCAGATGACGATGAGCTCGGCGCGCAGCGCGCCGGCTTCCTTGAGCGCTTCGAGGATCGCGACCAGGTCGCCGGGCGCGGCGCCGACCTGGTTCACCGCGCGCACGATCTCGTTGAGATCGACGCCGGCGTCGAACACGAACATGCGCGCTTCCGGCTGTTCGACCTTGATTCCGAGCGCGGCACCACGACGGTCTCGCCCTGCGACAGCGGATTCGGCTGGCTCACATCGGCGCGCTCGGTGATGGTCACGGACAGCGAACCGTGCGCCACGGCCGCCGGCATCACGCGCACGTGCGAGCCGATGACCACGGTGCCGGTGCGCGAATTGACGATGACGCGCGCCGGCGCATCGCCCGGCTCGATTTCGATCGCTTCGAGCGTCGACAGATAGGCGATGCGCTGGCTGGCATCGGCCGGCGCCGGCACCCGCACCGACACGGCGTCGACCGCACGCGCGGTGCCCGCGCCGAGCAGCTTGTTGATGCCCTCGGTCAGGCGCGCGGCGGTGGTGAAGTCCGGCGTGTTGCAGGTTGAGCATGACGTACGGCTCGGTCGCGAAATTCGTCGGCACCTCGCGCTCGACGGTCGCGCCGTTCGGCACGCGGCCCGAGCTCGGCACGTTGACCGCGATGCGCGAGCCATCCTTGCCCGACACGCCGAAGCCGCTGACCACCAGGCTGCCCTGGGCGATGGCGTACACCTCGCCGTCGATGCCGCGCAGCGGCGTCATGATCAAGCTACCGCCGCGCAGGCTGCTCGCGTTGCCGATGGAGATCGACGGTGATGTCGATGGTCTGGCCGGGCTTGGAGAACGCCGGCAGGTCGGCGTGCACGGTCACCGCGGCGACGTTCTTGAGCTGCGGATTGATGTTCGCCGGAATGGTGACGCCGAACTTCGCGAGCATGTTCTGGATGCTCTGGATCGTGAACGGCGCCTGGCTGGTCTGGTCGCCGGTGCCGTCGAGACCGACGACGAGGCCGTAACCCACGAGCTGGTTGCCGCGCACGCCCTGCACCGACGCGAGATCCTTGACGCGCTCGGCGCTGAGCGGCCGTGGCGCGCGATCAGCGAGCAGTGCAGCAGCCAGCGCCGCGATAGCGTGAGGCGCATGTGTCTTCAGTCGCATGCTTCAGAAAGGCAGTCTACGGCAGAGTTGAAGAAGCGGAACAGCAGCCCGGCGTGTTCGCGTTCGCCACCGTGCCCTTGCCGCCGTAGGAGATCTACGCGTCGGCCACCTTCACGACGAGATCGAGTTGTCCGGCGTCGATGTCGATCGGCCGCACGATGCCCTGGATGCGCACGTACTCCTGGCCCTGATTGATCGCGATCCACTTCTGGCCGCGCACCAGCAGGTTGCCGTTCGGCAGGCGCTTCGCGACGGTGACGGTGATGTCGCCGTCGAGTTGGTTGCTCTGGGTGCTGGCGCCGTTGCCGTCGAACTCGGCTGTTGTTGTCGACCTGACGCCTCGAGGATCCGGTGCCGTTGACCGTCACCGGCCGGCCGGCGATCGTCGGGCCCGGCATGTCGACGGTCGTCGACTTGCTGGTCGATGGTGCGTCGAGCTCTTCGAGGCGTTGGTGCTCTCGTTCGAGCCGGATGGTCAGCGTGTCGCCGACGTTGCGCGCCGTGACGTTCTCGAACAGCGCGACGTCGTGCCCTGCCGGTAGATCGCGCCGTTCGCCTGCGCTCGCGGTCGGCGGCGGCTCGGGCCAGGTGGCGCGAGTAATCGCGGCTCGTGCGGCTTCGCACGCAGCCGCGGCGCAGCCGCCGCAGCATGGCGACGCAGCAGCGATGAGCACGACGCATGTGTGTTCACGTGCTTCATCATCAAGCTGGTTCGTCACGTACTCGAGCATCTGGTCGGTCGGTCGAGATCGCCTTCGAGTTCATCTCGTAGGCGCGCTGCGTTTCGATCATGTTGACCAGCTCTTCGACCACGTTGACGTTCGAGCTTCGACCGAGCCCTGCGCGACCAGGCCGAGGCCGTTCTGGCCGGGCGTGCCGGTCTGCGCCGGGCCGCTGGCGGCGGATTCGACCAGCAGGTTCTCGCCGCGCGGCTGCAGGCCGGCGGGATTCACGAAGTCGGTGAGCTGCAGCTGTGCCGACCTGCATCGGCGTCGCTCTGGCCGGCGACGCGCACGGTGACGACGCCGTCGCGGCCGATGGTGACGCTCTGCGCGCCGTCGGGAATGCGTGATGCCCGGCTGCACGCGAGTAGCCGCTCGAGGTCACCATCTGGCCCTGCGCGCTCAACTGGAAGCTGCCGTCGCGCGTGTAGCCGATGCGTGCCGTCGGGCATCTGGATCTGGAAGAAGCCGCGGCCTTCGATGGCCACGTCGAGCGCAGTTGCCGGTCTGCGTGCAGACTGCCCTGCGTGTAGATCTTTTCGGTGGCGACGACGCGCACGCCGGTGCCGAGGTGCACGCCCGACGGCGCCTGCGTGTCCTGCGACGTCGAGGCGCCGACCTGGCGCACGTTCTGGTACAGCAGGTCTTCGAACACCGCGCGGCCCTTCTTGAAGCCGCTGGTGCTGACGTTGGCGAGGTTGTTGCGACGTGACCGTCAGGCGCGTCTGCTGCGCATCGAGTCCGGTCTTGGCGGCCCATAGTGCTGGATTCATGTGATCCTCCTTAGATTAACTGCGAGTCAGCGCATTGAGCAGCTGCGCGGCGGCGGCGCCGTTCTCTTCGGCCGTGCGCATCGCCTTGACCTGCATTTCGAAATGCCGCGCCAGCTCGATCATGTTGACCATGGCATCGGCGGTGTTGACGTTGCTCGACTCGAGCACGCCGGAGCCGAGCTGCACGGTCGCATCCGGCGGCGCTTCGGCTGCCGTCCTTCATGCGAAACAAGCCGTCGTCGCCGCGCACGAGCGACTTCGGCGGGCGGATTGACCAGCTTGATGCGGCCGACCGTGCGAGGTCGTCTCCGGCCCCTGGCCCTGCGCCACGATCGAGATCGTGCCGTCGCGCGCGCGAACATCAGGAGGTGTACGGCGGCACGCTGATCGGCCCGCCGTCGCCCAGCACCGGCATGCCCGGTGCCGGTCATCAGCTGGCCGTTCGGGTCGACCGCAGATCGCCGGCGCGCGTGTAGGCCTCGCGTGCCGTCCGCGCCCTGCACGGCGATCCAGCCCGTCGCCGTTGATCGCGACGTCGAGATCGCGGCCCGTCGACAGCAACGCGCCCGACTGGTTGATCCCAACCCGTCGGTCGCGTTGGTCGCATAGACGCGCGACGCGTAGCCGGAACCCTCGACCGCACGGCTCTGGAACGCGCTGAGATCGGCACGAAAGCCGGTCGTGCTCGCATTGGCGAGGTTGTGGTTGTTGACGGTCTGCGCGCGCAGGGTTTCCTTCGCGCCGGTCATCGCCACGTAGAGCATGCGGTCCATGAGCTGAGCTACCTGTCACGCGCCTTAGCGATGTTGATGATGGTCTGGGTGATCGAGTCGGCGGTGCGAGATCATCTGCGCGTTCGCCTGGAAGTTGCGCTGCGCGGTGATCATGTTCACCAGCTGCTCGGTGATGTCGACGTTCGACGCTTCGAGCGCGCCGGACTGCACCAGGCCGAAGCCCGAGTTGCCGGCCTGGCCGCGCAGCGCCTGGCCCGAGGCGAACGTCTCGGCCCACTTGCGTGTTGCCGAGCTGCTGCAGGCCCTGCGGGTTGGCGAAGTTCGCGATCGCGACCTGGCCGAGCGGCTGCGAGCGGCCGTTGGTGAAGCGCGCCTGCACGACGCCGGTCGAGTCGATGTCGATGCCGATCAGGCGGCCGGTGGTGTAAGCCGTCCTGCGTGACCGAGTTCACGGTGAAGTTGTTGCCGTACTGCGTCGACTGCCGAAGTCGAACGTCATGTTCATCGGCGCGGCGCCGGTGGCCGGCGTGTACGGCGGGAAGGCGATCATGCCGCCGACCGGCGTCGTCAGCACGCCGGTGTTGCGAATACTGCAGCGTCTGCGGCGCGCCGACCGCGTTGCCGTCGATGTACAGACGCGTGGTCCACTCGTTCGGGTTCGCGGTCTTCGCGAAGTACAGCGTGCCGGTGTGCGCCGCGCCCAGCGAGTCGTACAGCGTGAGCGAAGTCGCGCTGGTTGAAGCTGTTCGGATCGGCCGGATCGAACGGCGCGATCGTCGGCGGCGTGGCGTTCGCCGGCAGATTGAGCACGGTATTCGACGCTCGTCGTGGCCGCCGGCGCGCTCTCGTGGTCTACGAGGCGCAGATCGCCGAGAGCGCGCCGGTGTTGAAGCCGCCGCCGGCGAGCGGCGGATAGACCTGCAGGCGCTGCTGCTGGCGTTGACGACGTAGCCGTCGCGATTCGACCTGGAACGCGCCGGCGCGCGTGTACGCCAGCGCGCCGCCGTCGGTGAGGATGAAGAAGCCCTGGCCGCTGACCGCCAGGTCGAGGCTGTTGTCGGTGAAGTCGATGTTGCCCTGCGCGAACTGCTGCGCGACGTCGACGACGCGCACGCCGTTGCCGATCGCGTTGCTGCTCACGCCCTGCAGCGACACGGCGAACAGCTCGGCGAACTCGGCGCGCGACCCCTTGAAGCCGTTGGTCGCACGTGTTGGCGATGTTGTTGGCAGTGACGCTGAGGTCGGTCTGCGCAGCGTTCAGGCCGCTGAAGCGCAATGACGAAATGGCATGGAGTGCTCCTGAGATACTGTTTGCGAGTTACATGCACGCGCCGACGTCGCTCATGGCGATGTGCGCCGAGAGTGTCGGTGTTGAGCGTGAGCCCGGTGGCGTCGGGTCGATGCGTGACGCTCGATGACGCGGCCGGCCAGCAGCATGTTCGAGCGATTCGTTCTTGCCGCCGACGTTGGCGATCGACTTCGATCTTGTAGGCGCCGGACGGGCGCGCGTGCCGTCGTCGGTGCTGCCGTCCCAGGTGAAGTCCGTGCAGCCCGCGCGTCGTCGGCATCGTCATGCGTCGCGACGAGCGCGCCGGTCGAATCGCGTAACACGAGCTGCAGCGCCGATCGCGCCGGCCGGCACGTCGATCGCGCCGCGTGACCGGCACGCCTTCCGCGTGCGAGCGTGACGCTGTCGCCGGCGCGAGCACGTCGCGGCCGATGATGCGTCGCGCCGTCGAGCACCTGGTCGAACGCAGCGACGTCCGCCAGCGTGCCGATCGACGTCTTGCATCTCCGGGATGCCGGACACCGAGCTGAACTGCGCGAGCTGGCCGACGAACTGCGCTCGGATCCATCGGCTTGATCGGATCCTGGTTCTTGAGCTGCGCGATCATCAGCGTCAGGAAGTCTCCTGGCCGAGCTCGGTCTTTCTTCTTGTCGCCGCTGGCCGCTGCGCGGCGCTGCGTCTGCCGCGCCGCGTGCCGTTGATCATCTCGGCGATTGACATGAGTGTCCATGTCGTGACTAGTGATCAGCTTACTGTCCGAGCCGCAGCGTGGCCAGCATCATTTCTTTCGAGGTGTTCATGACTTCGACGTTGTTCTGGTACGAACGCGAGGCGGAGATCATGTCGACCATCTCCTCGACCATGTTGACGTCCGGCGCGTAGACGTAGCCGTTGGCGTCGGCCAGCGGATTGCCCGGCTCGTAGCGCGCGGTCGGCGCGCGCCTGGTTCTCGAAGATGCCGCGCACGGCGACGCCGCGAGCTCGCCGCGTTCGTGCCGAGGCTCGCGCGGATCGCTTCGAACATCGGATGCTTCGCCTTGTAGACCTGGTTCGGATCGCCGCTGACGCTGTCGGCGTTGGCGAGGTTGCTGGCGGTGGTGTTGAGCCGCACGGACTGCGCGCTCATGCCGGAGCCGGCGATGTCGAAGATCTTGAAGGATGACATGATGGTTACTGCCCGGTGATCGCGGTCATCAAGCCGCGGAACTTGGAGCTGAGGAACGTCAGCGTCGCCTGGTAGCGCACGGCGTTCTCGGCGAACGCCGCCTGCTCGAGCTGCGCGTCGACGGTGTTGCCATCGAGCGCCGGCGCGAGCGGCGTGCGGTACTTCAGTTCCGGCGCCGGCGTGCCGTTAGCAGTCGCTGGCGCCGATGTGACCTGCGCTGGTCGTCGCGAGGTGCACGCCGCCGCGCCTGTTGCCCGCTGGCCGCCGCGAGCGCGCTCTTGAAGTCGATGTCGCGCGCGCGATAGCCCGGCGTGTCGGCATTCGCGAGATTCGCCGCCAGCACTTCGGTGCGCTGCGAACGCAGCTTCAGCGCCGCTGCGTGCACTCCGAGATAGTTGTCGATGCTCGATGGCATGTGCCTTCCGTCAGAAAACTGTCTGCGGAAGGACAGTGCAAGGGACGTGCCAGGGACTGGCTGCGAGCTGCCACCGCACGGCTGCTGGCCGGAGAGCGATGAATTGTTGTGAAAGCAGTCACGCGAAGCGGCGGCAAGACTTTGCCGGTCCGGCAATCGTTTCTCCGTAGCGCAGATGCAGCCACATATATATGTAAGCCCTCCCTGTGCTCCTCTTCACACTTTGCGAACTGCTTCGCGCCGCTGGCATCGGCCTTGCTTAATCTGCACGTGCCGTCAAAGCGATGGCGTCATCGTCGTAAGCCCTCGTGAAGAGAATCGGTTCGCAACTCCTGCCCTCACTCGTATTGATTGCCAGCGCGTTGTTCGCGACGGCGGCATTCGCCACGACACAGTCGATCGACGCCGTGCAGTCCGCTGCCGAAGAGTTCGTGCGCTCGCGCTTGCCGGCCAGCCATGCGAAGCAGTTCGTCACTGCGGCCAAGCTCGATCCGCGGCTGCGCGTGGAATCGTGCGATCAGCCGTTGCAGACGTTCGAACAAAGCGCGACGACGCTGGGCGAGCGCGTCACCGTCGGCATACGGTGCGCGGCTGCAAATACCTGGACCTTGTATGTGCCGGTTTCCGTCGAAGTGGAAATTCCGGTGCTCGTGCTGCGTCGGGCGCTCGCGCGGCGGGCGCGCGTCGCAGTCATCGACGTCGAGCCGCAAACACGCCGCGTGCCGGGCAACGCTGCAACCTTCTTGCTGGATACCGCGAGCCTGCAGGGCCATCGATTGAAGCGATCGCTGCCGGCCGGCACTGCGCTGACCGTCGACATGCTGGTTCCCGATGTGGTGGTTCGCCGCGGGCAGCAGGTCACGCTGATCGCCGCCGCCGGCCCGGTCGAGATCCGCGCCCAGGGACACGCGTTGACCGAGGGCGGTGTCGCCGATCGCGTCCGCGTGCAGAACATCAGCTCGCTCAAGGTCGTGGAAGGCGTGGTCGAAAGCGACAGCGTGGTCCGCGTGAGCCCGCTCTGAGGCTACTTAACTTATTGTCATAGCTAACATTTTCGCCTCGGGAGATCCCCTAACCGGCCGTACGGCCGCCGCCGAATCGATGGCTAAAGTTCTGAGAACTACTGCCGTTACAGGCCTCGTAAGGAGTCGGGCTGGGAGCCTGACCCACAGGCAGGAGATCGGACCGTGACGAACAAAATCGGTGGCTATGGCAATCGCCCGGTGCAGACCGGCACCGGCAAGTCGGTATCGCGCGAGCGCGATGCAGGCACGTCGGCGTCGCAATCCGCCGAGGCCGGCAAGGCCGCGACTCCGGTTCGCATCACGGACCAGGCCCGTCAGCTGGCGGCGCTGGAAAGTGCCGTGCAGGCCGCACCGGTGGTCAACGAAGCGCGCGTCGCCGCGGTTCGGCTCGCGGTCGAGGAAGGCCGTTACGAAGTCGTGCCGGAGCGCGTCGCCGACAAGCTCCTGCGCATGGAACACGAACTGCGCATGACGGAGAAGTAAGGAAGTGGATCCGGGAGTCTGCCGCGAGCACCTGCAGAAACTGCTCGCCGAAGAATTCAACGCGCTGACGCAGCTGGAAACGCTGCTCGATCACGAGCACGAGCTGCTGGTCGCCAATGATGTAGACGGGCTGGACCGCGCCGGCGAATCGCGCCAGGCGTGCGTCGGCGAGCTGTTGCGCGTCGAGGACGAGCGCCGCTCGCTGTGCCGGATGATGAACGTTCCCACCGATGTGCAGGGCCTGGAAAGACTGCTGCGCTGGTGCGATCCCTCGAACACGATGCTACGCCGCCTGGGCGACTGCGCTGAGCGTGCGACCCGCTGCCGCGAGCTCAACGAACGCAACGGCGCGTTGGTCACCGCGCGCTTGAAGAAAGTCGAAGGCATGCTCGACGTGCTGACGGGGCGTGCGAATCAGCCGAAGGTGTATGGCCGCCAGGGCATGTTCCAGCAGCCGCGCGCGAACGCGCGTGTTTTGGCAAGCGTTTAGAGCGCGCCCATCGCTTTCAGCGCACGCTTCGATCACTTCCGCATTCTTCTTCGACGCCGGAGCACCCTGCTCCGCGATCGCTTCAGCATGCGCGAACAACGGCTGGAACAGGCCGAGCTTGTCGACCGGTCCGCGCAGCGTGACGCTGCCGCGCTCGGCGAACACCTTGCTCCAGCGATCTCTGACCTGATCCCAAAACTCTTTCGTACGCTCGTAGTAGCTATCCGCCCCGGCGAAGTCCGCGTCGCGGATGCGCTCGTAGCGCGCCACTCCGTACTCTCGCCCGACATACGGCCGTGACGAGTCGAGCTCGCGCGCCGGCGTCACGACTGCTTTGAGGTTGTTCTCTTCCTGAACCCATCCGGTGGGCAGGATCGTGTGGCGATTCGTACCGACGAGCACCTGGTAGTCGTCACGCACGCTCCATTCGCGCCGCGGCAGCGGCCGCCACGTCTCGCCGCTCAGCCACGTGGAGAAGCTGCCGGTGTGCTCCCACTTGCCGAGACTCGCATAGCGCGGCGATTCGTCGACCTGATACACCGTTTGCCGCCAGCGGCGGAATCCTTCGGCCGACGCGAGCTGGCGGCGCTGCCAGCGATCGTTGCCCTTGTACTCGACGACATCCGCAGGCTCGTACGCCCAGTCCTGCCGCCAGTGCTTCGTCACCATCGGCTCGCTGACCTTGCCGTCGGGCTGCACGATGCGCATCTCGAGAATGTGCACGAGGCTGATGAACCGCCCGGTGTCGCTGTCGACGTAAACCTTCTCCGTGCCCCACGACTGGTAGGGCGCCTTCGGTTCCTGCGCGCCGAACGGCGTGACTTCCAGGAAATCGAACGTCACGCGATACGTGCCGGCCATCGCGAGAATCGCGCGACGGTCCCGCTCGAAGTCGCTGAGCCCTTTCTCCTGCAGCCGTTGCCACGCGGGCGATTCGCTGCGGTCGAGCGTGACTGCAGGTCCCTTGGTGGTGCCGCCGCGTGGCATGAGACCGCCGCCATCGAGCGGCCACGAGAACGTGTAGCGCGGCGGGCTGGCCGGCGGCGTGTCGTTCGCGAACAGCGGCGCGCAGAGAAGCACGGCCACGACAGCCAGTGCAGAACGGATGAGCTTCACACCGACTCCTTCAGCATTCGGGAACGTTGACCGCGAGACCGCCGAGCGAAGTCTCCTTGTAGGAGTCGTGCATGTCGGCGCCGGTCCGGCGCATCGTCTCGATGACGCGATCGAGCGTGACGTGGTGCGTGCCGTCGCCCATCAACGCGAGCCGCGAGGCATCGATCGCTTTCACTGCGCCCATCGCGTTGCGCTCGATGCAGGGGATCTGCACCAGCCCGCGGATGGGATCGCAAGTGAGCCCGAGGTTGTGCTCCATGCCGATCTCGGCGGCGTTCTCGATCTGGCCGTTGGTGCCGCCCTGCGCTGCCGCGAGGCCGGCCGCCGCCATCGAACATGCGACGCCGATCTCGCCCTGACAACCCATCTCAGCAGCCGAAAGGCTCGCATTGCGTTTGTAGAGCGAGCCGATCGCGGCAGCGGTCAGCAGAAAAGTGTGCCTGCCCTGCGGCGTGCCGTCACAAAAACGATCGTAGTAGCGCAGCACCGAGGGAACTACACCTGCTGCTCCGTTGGTCGGCGCGGTCACGACCTTGCCGCCCGCTGCGTTCTCCTCGTTGACGGCCAACGCCCAGACGTTGATCCAGTCCATCGCGATCAGTGGGTCCACTTTCTTGGCGCGCTCGCGCTCTTCAAGTGCTTCACGCAGCTTGGCCGCGCGGCGTTTGACGTTCAGACCTCCGGGCAGTATGCCTTCCTGGCGCAGGCCGCGATCGATGCAAGAGCTCATCGCATTCCAGATGTGATCCAGCCCGCTACGCACTTCCTGCTCGCTGCGCACGGCACACTCGTTGCGCAGCATGATGTCCGCGATGCTTACCTTCTCGCGCTCGGCGATTTCGAGCAGCTCTGCGGCATTCTCGAACGGGAACGGAATTGCGGGCCCCGTGGCCAACGCTCCTGGCGATTGCGCTTCCGCGTCCGTCACGACGAAGCCGCCGCCGACGGAATAGAACGTACCCCGATGCAGCACGCCGCCCTGCGCATCGTATGCGTGCAGCGTCAGCGCGTTCGGGTGATACGGCAGGCTTTCTTTGTAATGCCAGTGGATGTCGTGATCGATCCGGAACTCGATGGGCCGCGAGCCGGCGAGCGTCAGCTTGCCGTGCTGTCGGACTTCGTCGATGAGCTTCGCGGCCGCGTCGGGATCGACCTGCGCCGGCAGCCAGCCGGCAAGACCCAGCGTCACCGCCGTGTCGGTGGCGTGACCCTTACCCGTCAGCGCGAGCGAGCCGTACAGATCGACGGTGACACGCACGACCTGCGCGAGCTGCCCGCGCTCCTCGACCTCGCGAATGAATCGGTACGCGGCGGTCATCGGCCCCATCGTGTGGGAGCTCGATGGCCCGATACCGATCTTGAACAGGTCGAAGACGCTGACGTTCAACTGCAGGCACTCCGTTGGGTCGGACGCGCATGATAGTCCATTCCGACCTGCAGTATATTCCCCCTCAGAAGGCCCAGCTCTGGTAGTCCGGGTAGGCAGTGCGCTGATCGAGGTGCTTCAGGCCCTTAACGCAGCGGACGATCCACCAGATCGCGATGACCAGGTACAGCAGGAAGCCGATCAGCACGAAGATCAGCAGCGTCGCGACGATGCAATAGAGAATCCCGATCCAGAACAGGCGGATCTGGGATTCGTAGTGCGTGCGCAGCCACTCCGGCGAGTCGTCCTTATAGATGTAGGCCATCACCACGCCGACGAGGATGGTGATGCCGGTGACGAGGCCGATCAGGTACAGGACATAGATGATCTTCGCCATGTCCGGATTGCCGGTACGCTCTGCCGTAACTTCGTTCATCGCGAACCCCCGATGTGGCTGCAGCACTTCGCTGTGTGGGGATTATTGTCTGCGCTCGCCCCACGCCTAACAACTCATTTCGCCGGTGGCTGACCGCGATTCGCACGACTGTTGACGTGTCACACCGGTGCGACTTCGAAGGTCGTGTCCACGTCGCGAGCCCAGGCCAGCAATCCGCCTTCGAGGTGCGCGACATCCTCGACGCCAGCGCGGCTCGCAAGCGCGGCGGCAGTCAGGCTGCGTGCACCGCTGCGGCACACGAATACGACGAGACCTTTCGGCAGCGAGCCCATGCGCGCATGCAGTTCGCCAACCGGAATGTTCGTGGCTCCCGCCAGGTGCGAAGCAGAGAACTCGCGCGGCTCGCGAACATCGACGACCGCTGCTCGTCCACGCTCCTTCAGTACTGCGCGCAGCTCGACCGCGGTGAGTGTGCGAATACTCGCAAGCGCTTCGGCCGTACATAGCTGCGGCGGGTCCTGCGGCGCTGTAATCGTAGGATGGTCGCCGCACACGGCGCAGTCCGCGCGCCGCTTGAAGCGGAACTCGTCGAAGCGCATGGCGAGCGCGTCGTACGTGAGCAGTCGACCGATCAGAGGCTCGCCCGCGCCGACGATCAACTTGATGGCCTCGGTCGCCTGGATCGTGCCCATCACTCCGGGCAGCACGCCGAGTACGCCCGCCTCTGCGCAATTCGGCACGAGGCCATCGCCCGGCGGCGCGGGAAACAGGCAGCGATAGCAGGGGCCGCGATCCGGTACGTATGTCATCGCCTGCCCTTCGAAGCGATGGATCGCCGCGGAGACGAGCGGCTTGCGCAAGATCACGCACGCGTCGTTCGCGAGATAGCGCGTGCCGAAGCGATCCGTGCCGTCGAGCACGACGTCATAGCCCTCGAACAGTTGCAGCACGTTATCGGCACGCAGCTCGACTTGATGTGCGATGAGCTCGATGTGCGGATTGAGCGCGAGCAATCGGCTCTTGGCCGCTGCAGCTTTCGGCGTGCCGACGCTCGCAGTGTCGTAGATGACTTGGCGCTGCAGGTTCGAAACGTCGACGCTGTCGCAATCGATCACGCCGAGCGTGCCGACGCCCGACGCCGCCAGATACAGCGCCGAAGGCGAGCCGAGCCCGCCCGCGCCGAGCACGAGCACCCGCGCCGCCTTGAGCTTTTCCTGGCCCGCGACGCCGATTTCCCGCAGCACCAGATGGCGGCTGTAACGTTCGCGATCGGCGGGCGTGAGCATAGGCCGCCGATTGTAGGTCAAAAAAAAGGCGCCGCTACGTTCGCAGGCGTAGCGGCGCCTATGCCAGTCAAGTCATCAGAAGTCGATCGTCACCAGGCCGAAGATCTGCCGGCCGAACGCGTCATACACCTGCGGCCAGGTGTTGCCGTTGCACGGGCCGGTCGGGCAGCTGTCCTGGCCGTTCAGCGGCGGATCCTTGTCGAACAGGTTGTTCACGCCCACGCGCAGCGTGTACTTGTCCGCCATCGTCACCGAGCCCGTCAGGTCGAAGTAGCTGCGGCTGCCGAGCCGCGAGTCGGTGGCCAGCGGGCCGGTCGCCGTGCCGAGGAACGACAGGAACTCGTTCGAGTCCTCCGCATCGCGCTTCACCTCGCCGAAGTAGCGCCAGCTCAGCGTCAGGTCGACACCGCCCCAAGGCATGCGCCAGGTGGTGTCCAACTTGTGCCGCCACTCCGGTGCCGGCACGCCGCA
The DNA here is from genome assembly GCA_963830745.1 of uncultured Gammaproteobacteria bacterium. Lineage (GTDB taxonomy): Bacteria > Pseudomonadota > Gammaproteobacteria > Steroidobacterales > Steroidobacteraceae > Steroidobacter. The sequence continues at coordinate 129,122 of CAWHNL010000022.1, read as the reverse complement.
GACGGCGCCGTACAGCCCGGCGCAGTCGTAGGTCACGCCGTCCTGCGGAGTGAACTCCAGAGAATCGAGCATGGTCCCGACGAAATCGAAGCCGAGCCGGCCGCCGGAGCCGATGTCGAACGCATAGGACGCGTCCAGATCGATGCCGGAGGTGGCGATCTCGCCGATGTTCTCGAACGTGTCGACGATGAAGCCGGCGTTCGAATTGAACAGCGAGCCGTCGCGATCACGCTGCACGCGGGTGCACGTCGACGGATCGCCGTTGAGCGCGCACATCAGCAGCGAGAAGTCGGCATTCGGCGCCTGGATCGCATCCTCGATCGAGATGTCGAAGTAGTCGATCTGCAAGCGCAGCCCCGGCACGAAGCTCGGCTGGAACGCGAGGCCGAAGGAGATGGTATCCGCCGTCTCCGGCTGCAGATCCGGATTGCCGCCGACGAAGCCGTTGTACTGCGCGGCCGGATTCTCCTCGATGTGTCCGTACTGCGCGGCCGTCACGCCGGTACGCGCGCACTCGTCGAATGTCAGCGTCGGCGCCGATCCGGCGCACACGTCGATCGTGCCGTCCAGGCCGACCGTTTGCGCACCGTACAGCTCGGCGACGTTGGGCACACGCACGGCGCGCTGATAGCTCGCCCGCGCCCGGATGTCCTGCACCGGGGTCCACTCGAGACCGAGCTTGTAGGTATCGGTCGAGAAGTCGAGGCTGTAGTCGGAATAGCGATAGCCCGCCTCCGCCGACACGCTCTCCGCGAACGGCGCATCCTCGATCAGCGCCATGCGCGCCTCGGCAAAGAGATCCTTGGCGATGTAGCCGCCGGCGATCGGCGGAGTCGGACCCCCCTGGCCGGCGCCGTCGCCTGACTGGAACGCTGCATCCGGCAGCAGCTCGCTCTTCTCCTCGCGCCATTCGACGCCGACGTTGACGAGCAAGCCCGTCTGCGCCGTCGGCAGCTTCATGCCGTAGTTCGCAAGATCGCCGGTGAACGAGGCGTTGACGATGCGCTCCGTGGTCGTGCCACGCTGCACGAGCGGAATCTGCAGGTAGTTCAGCTGATCCTGCGTGATCGCGCCCGGCGCCCACGGGTTGTAGGGCACGCACGCCGGATCCGTGCCATCCAGGAATGCCACGCATTGCGGCGTACCGAAGGTGGCCGCATTGACCGGTGTACCGTTTGTATTGACGCGGCGGTCGATCTGGACGTCGACTGCGCGAGAGGTGCGCTGGATCGAGAAGTCGTTGAGGAAAGTCAGCGCGAGCTGGCTTTCGCCGTACTGCCCGTAGACATCGTACGACCAGGTATCGTTGATGTCGCCGCGCAGCCCGAGCACCGTGCGGAAGGACTCATGCGTGATGTCGCTCTGGCGCCCGCCGCCTTCGACGTTGCGCTTGCCGAGGACCACGCTCGCCTTGTCTGTCGAATCAGCCGCGGTCGACAGCCCGAACTGGCCGCAGAACAGCTGCGCCTGCTCGGCGCTCAGCAGCGGGTTGTTGCACGAGACGTCCATTTCCTGGCCGAACACGCCGCTCGGCGCGATCTGCGCGATCGAGCGGTCCTTCATGAACATGAACTCACCGTAAGCAGTCTGGCCTTCGCTGATTTCCAGATCGGTGAACACGCCGGCGGTGTAGCGCTCGTCCGGACGTTGATAGAAGTTGAGCGGACCGAAGTTGTAAGTGTCGACGTCGCCGTCGTACTCGCGGAAGGCGCCGGTGTTCCGATCGACGACGTGATACGGCAGTCAAATCGCCCGAGACCGGGTCGCGTGCACGCATGCGCGGCGGGTCGGTGGTGCCGGAGCCGCCGCAAGTGAACTCGGCGCCGGAGTTGAACGTGCAAGCGCTGTAGTCGAACTCAGCCTGCAGGATCGGCTTCACGTCCGTGTAGGTCGCGTAGAACGTCGCGTTGCCCTTGTCGTCGGCGAAGTTCGAGCCCATCACGAACGAGAAGTCCTTCGAGTAGCCGCTGTTGATGTTGCTCTTGGGCAGCGGGTAGCCGCGCGTGCGAACCACGTCGGCCGCCGGATTGTCGTTCTCGTGACTGTAGAAGCTGTAGTTGCCTTCGACCTTCACGCCTTCGAAGCGGGTGTTCAGGATGAAGTTCACGACGCCGGCGACGGCATCCGCACCGTACACCGAGGAGGCGCCGCCGGTGAGGACCTCGACGCGCTCGATCAGCGCCTTCGGGATCTGGTTCAGGTCGGGCGCGCCGGAGTTCACTCCGGGAGCGGTATCCGGGTTGCCCGGCATCAGTCGCCGGCCGTTGATCAACACCAGCGTGCGCTTGGCGTTCAAGCCGCGCAGGTCGACGGTAGCGGTGCCCGTCGAGCCGTTCGAGATCGTCGATCCCTGAGCCGCCATCGCCTGTGGCAGCTGGTTGATGATGTCTTCGACCCGCATCTTGCCGGTTGCCGCGATGTCTTCGGCGGCGATCGCGGTGACGGGACTGATGCTCGTCATGTTGGGCGTGCTGATGCGCGAGCCCGTGACGACGACTTCCTGGATGGTTGAGTCCTGCGCCTGCGCGGGCAGCGCGACGACGGCCGCGCCTGCTGCGCTGACCAGTAGCGCGTGCCGGACGGCACGCTGCAAGGAACGATTCTGAGTTGCCATTGTCAGCCTCCTGGAGAAAGCGCCGCGCGACAGGCCACAGCGCCTGGGTGCAATCCACCCGAAGAACGGCGCACCGATGCCGTTGCACGTGCAACGTTGTTGGAATTCAGCATCAGAACGCTCCCCGATCGAGTGTTGCGAAATAGTTAATCGTTGCCGCGGTTTCGTTGCGCACCCGTTAAGACGGGATCAGCCGATTCAGCCGAGGAGATTCCGTATAAAAGTGGCTCACGAGCCGCGCCGAATATGGCTTCTGCTGCACGTTCAGATCGCGGGGAGCATGAACGGACGGACTGTGCGAAAGCACTGCTGGCACAGGGTGGGGTGATTCGTTGTATTCTCGGCACAGCAGTAGCTGAATGCGTGGAGGCAACAACATGAGTTCCATCAGCGAACCGGTCGTCAAAAGCGCCCCTGCCTCCGACGGCCACTCCTCCATCACCGTCGCGATCTCGTTCCTTTCAACCGGGCCTCACACAGATCCCCGCGTTGCCTTACGCGATCGTGTGCATGCACTTGGGACCGTCGGTCGAAGTCACGTGCTCGCGCGGCGGCCGGCTGCGTCACGGCCGCGAAGTCGCCGGCGACCTGGACATCATTCCGGCGCGCACGCCCTCGGCATGGGAGACCAAGCAGGGCGGCACCACATTGATCATGCGTGTGCCGGATGTGCTGCTGAAGGCCGTTGCCGGTGAGCTCGAAATCAATCCCGGCAGCATCGAGATCGCAGACCGCTTTCAGCTGCGCGACCCGGTCATCGAGCACATCGCGTGGGCGCTGAAAGCCGACATCGACGCGGGCGGCATCGGCGGCCGTCTGTTCCGCGAGAGCCTCGGCAAGGCGCTCGCCGCGCGGCTGCTGCAGCGACACAACCAGCGCTCGCTGCCGATGCGCGAGATCGCCGGCGGGCTCGGCTCATGGAAGTTGAAGCAGGTGATCTCTTACATCGAGGACAATCTCGAGAGCGAGTTGTCGCTCGCGGAGATCGCCTCGGTCGCCGGCGTCAGCGTGTCGCACCTGAAGACGCTGTTCCGGCAATCGACCGGCATGCCGGTCCACCAGTACGTGCTGCGTCGGCGCGTCGAGCGCGCGAAGCTACTGCTGCAGGATCGGAGCCTGTCGATCGCGCAAGTGGCGTTCGCGGCGGGCTTCGCTCACCAGAGTCATCTGGCAAGGCACATGCGCAAGATTCTGGGATGCACTCCGGCCGTCGTGCGCCAGGAACTGATGAGCCACATGCAGTAGGTCGGAGCGTCACGCGGTCTTCTCCTCCGCGACCGCTAACTCCCGGCTCATCTCCTGCCGCATCAGGTACTTCTGGATCTTGCCGGTGACCGTCATCGGGAACTGCTCCACGAAGCGGATGTGCGCTGGCACCTTGTAGTGCGCGATCTGCTCGCGACAGAACGTGCGGATGGCCTCCGCATCGGACCGTTCGCCCGCCTTCAGCTTGATCCACGCACACACCACTTCGCCGTAGCGACGGTCCGGTATCCCGAACACCTGCACGTCCTGGATCTTCGGGTGGCGATACAAGAACTCCTCGATCTCGCGCGGCGAGATGTTCTCGCCGCCGCGGATGATCAGGTCCTTCACACGGCCGACGATGTTGCAGTAGCCGGCGGCGTCGAGCGTCGCGAGGTCGCCGGTGTGCATCCAGCCTTGCGGGTCGATGGCCTGCTTCGTCTTCTCTTCGTCGTCCCAGTAGCCGTGCATCACGCTGTAGCCGCGCGTCAGCAGCTCGCCCCGCTCGCCGCGCGGTGTGACGCGGCCTTCGGCATCCACGACCTTCACTTCGAGATGCGGGTGAATCGTGCCCACTGTCGCGACGCGTTGCTCCAACGTGTCATCGCGGCAGCTCTGGAAGCTCACCGGGCTGGTCTCCGTCATGCCGTAGCAGATCGTGACTTCTTTCATGTGCATGTCGGAGATCACGCGCTTCATGACTTCCACGGGACACGGCGCGCCCGCCATGACGCCGGTGCGCAGCGTGCGCAAGTCGTAGCGCTTGAACTCCGGGTGCTCGAGCTCCGCGATGAACATCGTCGGCACGCCGAACAGCGCCGTGCAGCGCTCTGCTTCGAGCGCTTCCAGCACGCTCTTCGGCTCGAAGGCCTCGCCGGGGAAAACCATCGCAGCGCCGTACGTCACGCAGCCGAGCACGCCCATCACCATGCCGAAACAGTGGTACAGCGGCACGGGAATGCACAGGCGGTCGTTCTCGGTGAACGTCATGCGCTGCGCGACGAAGTAGCCGTTGTTGACGATGTTGTGATGAGACAGCGTCGCGCCCTTCGGCAAGCCCGTCGTCCCGCTGGTGAACTGGATGTTGATCGCGTCTTCCGGCTGCAGCGCCGGGCGCAGCTCGCGTACGCGAGCGAGATCCTCGGCGGTCCCGGACGACGCCACGTCCGCGTAACGGAGAAAGCCCGGACGCGGCGCGTCGTCGGTCAAGATCGCTGCGCGCAGCGTCGGGACCTTCGGGCGTATCTGCTCGAGCATCGCGGCGTAGTCGCTGGTCTTGAAGCTCGGCGCGAGCACGAGCGCCTTGCAGCCGACCTTGTTGAGCGCGTATTCGAGCTCGGAAGTCCGATACGCCGGATTGATCGTGACGAGAATCAGGCCGGCCTTCGCGGTGGCGAACTGCGTGACGACCCACTCGTAGCGGTTCGGCGCCCAGATGCCGATCCGGTCGCCGGGCACGAGCCCCAGGTGAAGCAACCCGGCAGCCAGGCGGTCCGCAGCCTCGTCGAGCTCGCGGTACGTCCAGCGGATGTTCTGATGCCGGACGATGAGCGCCTCGCGCTCGCCCCAACGCGCCGCTGCGTCTTCCAGCACGGCCCCGACCGTCTTGTACAGCAGCGGCTCATCGCCCACGCCGCACACGTAGCTAAGGTTCGTCATTGCGTTGACTCTTTGCTCGTTCCCCGGGAATGATGGCGCCGCAGCTCGATATGAATAACGGAAACTCTGGCCAGCGAACGACAGTATGCCCAATTCTTTGCACTTCTCCCGCCGCACGCTGCTCGCCGGCATCGCTGCCGCGGCCGGCGCATCGACCGTGAAGTCGCTGGCCGCAGAGCGCGACGAACAGCGCGGGTCCGCAGTGCAAGCCGGCCGTCGCGACGTGATCGTGGTCGGCGCCGGCGTGTTCGGCGCCTGGACCGCCTGGCATCTGCTCAAGCTCGGCCGCAAAGTGCTGCTGCTCGATGCCTGGGGCCCGGCCCACGCCCGAGCTTCATCCGGCGGCGAATCCCGGATGACGCGCACCGTCTACGGCCGCGACGAAATCTACACGCGATTCGCCTGGGAATCATTGGACGAATGGCGGTGGCTGTCGGGCCGCTCCGGCCTGCCGATCTTCCACCCTACGGGGGTTGTGTTCTTCTTCGGCCGCCGTGAGCCCTACGTTACGCAGAGCATCGAAGTGCACCAGCGCATCGGCATCCCCGTCGAAGTGCTCGACCGCGCGGCGCTGGCGAAGCGCTTTCCGCAGATCGTCTGGGACGGTGTCGAGCTCGGCCTGTACGAGCGCGACCGCGGCGTGCTGATGGCGCGCCGCGCGGTGCAGACGTTGGTCCAGGAGTTCGTCGCGGCCGGCGGCGAGTATCGTCAGGCCGCGATCCTGCCACCGAAGCCGGATGCCTCGTTCGACTCCATTCAAACAGCCGCCGGCGAATCCTTGCGCGCGACGCGCTTCGTGTTCGCCTGCGGTCCGTGGCTGCCGAAGGTTTTTCCGGAAATACTCGGCCAGCGCATTTTCCCGACGCGTCAGGAAGTGTTCTTCTTCGCACCGGAGGCCGGCGACACGCGCTTCCTGCCCGCCCACCTGCCCGGCTGGGCCGACTTCAACGACGGCGACATCTACTACGGCATGCCGGATCTCGAGGCACGCGGCCTCAAGATCGCACACGACCAGCACGGCGCGCCGATCGATCCCGACGAGGGCGATCGCACGCCAAGCCCGCAAGCGATCGCCGATGTCCGCGAGTTCATGAAGCGGCGCTTTCCGACGCTCGCGAACCGGCCGCTGGTCGAATCGCGCGTGTGCCAATACGAGAACAGCTCGAACGGCGACTTCCTGATCGACCGCCATCCGCAGTGGGAGAACGTGGTCCTGGTCGGTGCCGGATCAGGTCACGGCTTCAAGCATGGACCGGCGGTGGGAAGCTACGCGGCGCAGCTGGTGAACGGCACGAACAAGAACATCGAGCCGAGATTCAGTTTGCAGAGCAAGGCCGCTCAGCAGAGACGGGACGTTCACTGACTCGGCCGCTGCAACACGAGCGCTTCGGGTGAATGCCAGGCCTGCGGCTGCAGACTCATCGTCAACGTCGAGCTGCCACGGAAATTCACAACGATCCGATCAGCGGCACGCGCGACGTCGCTGACGCTCCGACCGATGATGGACGCGAGCAGTATGCGACCCGCCTGAGAGTTCGCCAGCGTCTGCCCGTCGAGCTCAACCGCATTGTTCAGGGTCAGGACCAGCCCGCCGTGAAAGCGCAGCTGAATGAAGTCGTGGACCAGCTCGGCCTCGCGTACGACCCGGTTGATCAGCTCGTCGAGCTGCTGCAGATGCCGCACCGGGTCTGTCGCTTTGGCGGTCATTCGTTCTTGGCGACGAACCTGCGCTGCTCGCGATCCTTCTGCACTTCGTCGCCGCGGAACACGCGGCCGTTCATCGCGACGTAGACCCCCGCGGGCAACGTCTGGGCAGCGGCGAACGCCATCCCGATATTGAACGTCGCGTCGCTGTCGCTGAATCGAGCGGGCGACAGAGCACCCGTCAGCACGATGGTCTTGCCCGGGACGGCAGCCAGCACGCTGGCCGAGTCCGTCATCGTGTCCGTGCCGTGCGTAATCACGACGCGCCGCGCGTCGAGCGCCGCGACGGTCTCCTTGAGCCGCTGGCGATCCTCGTCGGTCAGCTCCAGGCTGTCTTTGCGCAGCAGCTCGACGATCCGGTAGGGATGGGTGACGTTGGCCAGCTCCAGCAGCTTCTTCACGACCGGCTCGCCGATCTGGTAGGTGCTCAGGGCATCGAAGTAGGCTTTGTCGATCGTGCCGCCGGTGGTCACGATGACGATGGGCTCGGGTCCTTGCTGCATGGGGTCGGACGATACACCACCGGGCAATGCCTCCGGGCCGCCAACCGGCGTAGAGTTCGCCCGATTCACGCATTTTTCACGACGGCTCAAACCTCAGGCTCACGACCCGGGCCTATAACAACGGCCGGGTCTCACTTTCGAAGCCCCAGGGAGAATCGAACCATGCGCACTAGCTCGTTGTGCTTCGCTGCACTCGCGCTCGGTCTGGCAACGGCCCCGTTGCACGCCCAAGTCCCGGTCCACAAACACTATCAACCCACTGATTCGTTCGACACGGCCGCGCCCTCCGGCGCACGTGCGCCGCGGCTGCAGAAGGTCGGCAAGCACACGTTCCCGGTCACGACCAAGTCCGAGCAGGCTCAGCTGTTCATGAACCAGGGCCTGAACCTGGCCTACGGCTTCAATCATGCGGAGGCCGGCCGCGCGTTCGGCGAAGCGGCCCGCCTGGATCCGAATCTCGCGATGGCGCATTGGGGCATGGCGCTCGTGCTCGGCCCGAACATCAACGCGCCGATGGCGCCGGAGGAAGAGCCGAAAGCACTCGCCCACCTGAAGCAGGCGCAGGCGCTCAAGTCGAAGGCCTCGCAGCGCGAGCGCGACTTCATCGACGCCCTCGCCGCCCGCTACACCGGCAAGGCGGACGATCGCGTTGCTGCCGATCAGGCCTACGCGGGCGCGATGCGAGCGCTATATCAGAAGTATCCGGACGATGAGGACGCGGCGACGCTGTATGCCGAGGCGCTGATGGACCTCAGCCCGTGGAATTATTGGAGCCGCGCCGGCGTGCCCTATGAGCGCACGGCCGACATCATCGCGGCGCTCGACAAGGCGCTGAAGGAAGACCCGGATCACACTGGCGCGCTGCACCTGTACATCCACTTGTGGGAAGCCAGTAACACACCGGAACGTGCCGAGGCCGCCGCAGATCGCCTGCTGCCGCTGGCGCCTGCCGCCGGTCACTTGGTCCACATGCCTGGGCACCTCTTCCAGCGTGTCGGCCGCTACACGGATGCCGTGAAGGCCAACCAGCTGGCCGTCGTCGCGGACGAGGACTACATCTCGCAGTGCCGGGCGCAGGGCCTGTACCCGATGGCGTACTACCCGCACAACATTCACTTCTTGTGGTTCGCTGCGACCATGGCCGGCCAGAGCAAGCTGGCAATCGACGCCGCCGACAAGACGACGAAGTCGATCCCGGTGGAGGCGCTGAAGGACGTGCCGCTCCTGCAGACGTTCCTCCTGGCGCACGACTACTCGCTGGTGCGCTTCGGCAAGTGGGATGAAATCCTCGCGGCGCCGGCACCGCGCGCCGACATGCCGTTCACCCGCGCCACGCGCAGCTACGCGCGCGGCATGGCCCTCATCCGGAAGAAGGATTTTGCGGGCGCGACCAAGGAGATCGATGCGATCAAGAAGATCGCCGCCGATCCGCAGCTCGTCGCCGCGCCGACGTCGATGTCGCTGAATCTCGCGGACTCGGTCCTGCGCGTCGGCATCGAAGTGCTCGACGGTGAGCTCGCTGCCGCACAGGGCAACTTCGACAAGGCGATCGCGCATCTCGATCGCGCCGTGCGCTACGAGGACGCGCTCATCTACACCGAGCCCGATGACTGGCACCAGCCGGTGCGCCACAACCTCGGTGCGGTGCTGTTGCAGGCGGGACGCCCCGTCGAAGCCGAAAGCGTGTACTGGGACGATCTGAAACGGCACCCGAAGAACGGCTGGGCACTGTACGGGCTTGCTCAAGCGCTGCGCGCGCAGAACAAGACCGACGAGGCCAAGCTCATCGAAGCCGACTTCAAGAAGGCTTGGGCGGATGCCGACGTGCAGCTGACGGCATCGCGGTTCTGATGCGACGTTCGCGTCATTGGCTGGCCGTGATCGCGCTGTTCGGCGCGGTCACGGCCGGTCACGCCGATGGCCCGGGCGGCTATCGGCCGAAGGATCGCGGCCCCGTGCCGATCTCGGAGCAACGCGCGATCGACGCCTACACAGCCGGTTACGCATCGATTCTGCGCGCCGAGCATGCGGAGAATCTTGCGGCCGCTTCATCGAACGAGACCGAGCGCACGGCTGCGCGACGCGATGCGCAGGAAGCGTACAGACTATCGCTGCCGCACTTCGCAGAGGCCGCGCGCCTCGACACTTCCATGCACGAAGCCTACACGTACCTGGGCTTCGCGAATCGCAAGCTCGGACGCTACAGCGAGGCGCTGCGCGCGTACGAGCAGGCGCTGAAGATCAATCCCGATGCGGTCCATGCCATCGAGTATCAGGCGGAGGCGTTGCTCGGACTGAGTCGCATCGATGAAGCGCGCTTCAATTACTGGCGCCTGTATGCGCTGGATCAGCAGCAAGCAGCGAAGCTGCTGCAGGCGATGCGTGCGTGGATCGCCGCGAACGAAGCGAAACCGCCAGCCGGCATCGACATGCCGGCGTTGGCGGCGTGGATCGCGGATCAGGCCGCGAGCTTGAAGGTCGAGTTGAATCCGAGTTGGTGATTACTGCTTCTTCCAGCCGACCCAGCCCGGACCGCGCACGACCTGGCCCGGCTTCGCGCCGGTGTGCTCGCCGTCGCGCAGCACCTGCGTGCCGTTCACGAACACGTGCACCATGCCGACCGAGTATTGGTGCGGCTTGTCGAACGTCGCGAGGTCGTTGATCTTCGCCGGATCGAACACGGCGATGTCGGCGAAGCACCCCTTGTCCAGGCAGCCGCGATCTTTCAGCTTGAAGCTCTCGGCCGGCAGGCGCGTCAGGCGCCGAATGGCGTCCTGCAGCGTCGTCACCTTCTGATCGCGCACGTAACGGCCGAGGAAACGCGCAAACGTTCCGTAGGCGCGCGGATGCGGGTTGCTCAGCAGGAACGGGCCTTCCGGCGCCGGTGTCTCGGCGTCGGAGCCGATGTTCACCCAGGGCTGCGACAAGCCGAGCTTCACGTTCTCTTCCGACATCAGGAAGTAGGCCGTGCCGACGCGCGTGTGATCCTCGATCACGAGATCGATCGCTGCATCCTCGGGCGACACACCGCGCATCTTCGCGACCTCGGCGAGCGTCTTGCCGGTCAACGGCTTGAGCTTCTCCGTCTTGAAGCCGATCAGCAGCACGCGCTCCGGTGAGCCCGCCGCGAGCAACAGGCTCTCCCAGTTGGCCTTCGGATCGCGCATCTCGGCGATGACTTTCTTGCGGACGTCCGGCTTCTTCAGCTGCGCGACCCAACCGTCGATACCGCCCTGCTGCACCCACGGCGGCATCGCCGCATCGAGGCCCGTCGCTCCGGCCGTGTACGCATACATATCCGCCGTGATCGGCAGGCCCGCCTTGCGCGCGGCTTCGATCTTCGCGATGGCCTCGCGCATCTTCGGCCAGTTCTTCTGGCCCGCTGCCTTGAGGTGATAGGCCTGCGCGTGCACCTTCGCTTCGCGCGAGATGCGGATCAGCTCGTCGAGCGCCTCGATGAAGCGATCGCCCTCGCTGCGCATGTGCGAGATGTAGCCGCCGCCGAACTCGCCGGCCGCGCTCGCCAGCGCGATCAGCTCGTCGGTCTTCGCGTACGACGCCGGGGCATAGATGAGAGACGTGCCAACGCCCAGCGCGCCTTCGCGCATCGCTTGACGCACGAGCTCCTGCATCTGCTTCAGCTGTTCCGCCGTGGGTGCGACATCGTCGTAGCCGACGACATACTCGCGCGCTGTCGTCGCGCCGATGAACGACGCGACGTTCGGCGAGATGCCTTTCTTCACCAGGAAGTCGAGGTATTCGCCGAGCGTCTTCCAGGTGACGTCGTAGCGGATGTCGCCCTGCGTCTTGACCATCTCCTCGCGGACGCGGTCGTTGACCGGGCCCATCGAGTTGCCTTCGCCGAAGATCTCGAGCGTGACGCCCTGCTTGATGTCGCTCATGCCGCGGCCGTCGTAGATCAGCGATTCGACGGCCCAGGAGAGCGTATTGATGAAGCCGGGCGCGACCGCGAGCCCCTTGGCATCGACTTCGCGCGCAGCCGTGTAGTCAGCGAGCGTGCCGGTCGCCACGACGCGTCCGTCGCGCACTGCGACGTCGCCGCGAATCGGCGCACCGCCGCGGCCGTCATAAATCGACGCCGTTGCGGATCAGCAGATCGACGCGTTCGGCGGCTTGAACGCCACCGGCGAGCGTCGCCAGCAATACAAAGCAAAGCAGCCGCAGACGCGGCAGAAGACCAGTGCGCACTCTTCCCCCTTTCGCTCAGCGTGGTCGGGTTGAAGTGCGCACTCTAAGCCTACGCGACAGCCTTGTCGATCAGCGCAGTGAGATCGGATTTCCGCGGCAGGCCCACCTTCTGGGCGAAAACTTCCCCGTTCTTGAATAAAACCACCGTCGGCACGGCGCGCACGCCCAGCCGGTACACGGTTTGCTGGTTGTCCTCGATGTCCACCGTCGCCACGGTCAGGCGGCCGGAATACTCGGCGGCGATCTCGTTGACCATCGGCTTCATCGCCTTGCACGGGCCGCACCATTCGGCTTCGAACTTCACGAGCACGGGCGTCGCGGAGCCGAGCACCTGCTCGGCGAAGGTGGCGTCGGTCACGGGAACCAGCTTGGCATCACTCATCGAACCCTCCAGGGATTGCAACGGCTACAAAGCTGCACTGAGCGGGCGCAATCGGCAATCGAACTTCGCGATGAGGTCCATCGAAGCTGTCGATGGGTCAGGTCCGAGTGCTAGAGTCGCAACGTGAGCCTCTGCCGCGCCGATAAAGTGTTGCTTGCGGGCGGTGCCGCCGTGCTGGGTTCGTCGGCGCTGCTGACCGCGACACCGCTCGCCGTCGGCGCCTCCGCGGCCTTCCTCGCCGTGCTGACCGACGGCATCTTCCGGCCCTCCTCCAGCGTGCTCTATCCGACCATCTCGCATGGCCCGCGCGATCGCCCGCGCGTCGCGCTGACGTTCGACGACGGTCCCGATGCCGAGGTCACGCCGTCGATCCTCGACACGCTCGAAGCTGCCGGTGCGCGTGCGACATTCTTCGTGATCGGTCGCCACCTGGAGAAGCATCGAGACATCGGCATGCGTGCTCTGCGCGAGGGCCACGAGCTCGGCAATCACTCGTGGATGCACTCGTACTTCCAGAATTTTTATCGCACCGACCAGCAGCAGTCGGACGTGGAGCGCAGCACGCGGTTGATCCAGGAATTGTCGGGCTCGGACGCGGAGCCGCTCTATCGACCGCCGGTCGGATTGAAGAGTCCGCCGCTGGCGCGCGTCGCGCACGCACGCAAGCTGACGGTAGTTGCATGGTCGCTCCATAGCCGCGACACGATGGCGCGCGATCCCGATGCAATCGCCGCGCGTGTGTTATCGCGAATCGCGCCCGGCGACATCGTGCTCATGCATGACGGCCACGAGCGCGATGACAAGCATCGGCATCTCGCCGCAGCGGCACTGCCGCTCATCCTGCGCGGTTTGCGCGAGCGCGGATTGAGCTGCGTTACGGTTTCAGAGCTGCTCCGCCTGTAGCAACTCTCTGCAAGCCTCCGCGGGCATTGGCCCACAGCGGGGAACAACTCGTGCGCTCGTGCCTTGAATTCATGTGTCTTGTCTTATTGATCGAGGAGATACGAGATGTTTGCACCGCGTCGAAGCGTGTTCTTGCTGAGTCGTCGTCGTCGAGCGCGATCGGAGATCGCTGCAACGGTAGGGTTGGCCGCCGCAACTGCAGCAGCCGCTGCAGCAGCGGTCTATTTCCTGGATCCGAGCTCTGGCAAGAAGCGGCGCGCAGTCCTGAGCGACCGAGTCGCACGGGCCAGCCGTGAGGGCTGCAGTCTCGCGGCCAAGATTGGCCGTGGCACCTACAAGCGTGCGACAGGCATGTACCGTCGATCGAAGCGGCATCTGCATGCCGTCGCCGATCGCACAGCGTTCTATCCCTGAACTAGCGCTTCTCCTGTTCGCGCGCGCCGGCGAGAATTCCTCGCAGCGCATAGTTGCCTTCGTGGCAAGCGTATTCGTAGATCGGGTCGTCCGTGAGATAGAACGGTAACTCGCCTGTGAACGGCCGCGTGAACGCTTTGGGATCCTCGACCGTGAAGCGATAGTGGATCTTGTCCGGCGCGACGCGCGTGAAGCGCTCGATCACGCGCGCGTCCGGCGTGGTGCCGCGAAAGCTCTCGTGGTCGGTGAAGTTCGTGGTCTCCACGACCAGCGTCTCGCCTTCCCAATGTCCGACGGAATCGCCCATCCACTTGCGCACGTTGCTCGCGACATGCGTGCCGCCGAGCCGCACGACGCGCGCGTCGTGCACCATTTCCACCAGGATCATGACTGCATCCTTGCTCTGCACGATCTGGTAATGGTTGTTGTACAGCACCGGCAGCATCGGCGGGCCGGAGCTCGAACCGAACGCGAGCAGGCAACGCTCGCCGAGCGGCCGCGCTTCCGGTCCATCGAAGTTCTCGCGCATCCGCTGATCGCGGGCGGCCATGTACTTCTGGCGCTCGGCGGTAAGCGGCGGAATCTTGCCGTCCGGCGGATCGATCAGGAGTCGACGTGCGCTTCTCGCCGTCGATCAGCACGACCTGCGAGCCGCGATCGAGCCAGAAATTGTTGTAGCCGCAGCCGCGGCCGAAGTCTTTGCAATCGCCGGGCAGCTGCTTCTCCAGGTCCGTCGGCTTCGCGGAGTTGCTGACGAGCGAGGCCTCGGCATGTTCGAGGCGCGCCGCCTCCTCCACCGTCAGTGCGCGTCGGCCGCTGTACTCATTCGGCCGTTCGAGCGGAGTGATCGTCGCGCTGGTCCACATTCCCTGCAGATCCGGATGGCCGTCTGCAGTGCGGGGCGCGCGCCATGGCGGCTGCTGAGCGAATGCCCCACCGCACCACGAAAACGCAAAGGAATGCGACCGGCGTTCTCATTTGAACGCGTACTTTACACCCACTCGAATCGTGCGGGCTCCTCCGCGCGGCTCACGCGACCTTCGACTTGTTCGCCTGGCGGATCGAGGCCCGCTACGTTTGCACCGTAGAAATAGACGATGTCCTTGCCGTCTTCGTCGAAGATGTTGAGCGCCTCCGCGTACAGCGTGAAGCGACCCGGCTTCCACGCGCCGCGCAGGTTCACACCGGTTTCGGCGTCTGCGCGAATCGAGTTGTCTTCGATCAACGGATACTTGCCCAGATAGCGCACGCGCAGACTGGCTTCCCAGGCATTGCGCACCAGCGACACGCCGAGCTCTCCTGCGTTCTCGACTGCTCCGGCGACGTAGCTGCCATCGGGGCTGTCCTCGTAACGCGCATGGCTGCCCGTCCACACTGCATCGAGCGCGACCCACGACAGCGGGCGCCAGAACGCCACGACTTCGTAGCCGCGGCGGCGCGTCGCCGCACCGGGCTCGACTGAATTGGAATCGCCGACGAACTTCAGCTCGCTGTCCAGCGCCAGCCACCAGTAGGTCGTCGTGATGTTGAACGTGCCGAGCTCGAAGCGCGCGCCGACCTCCTCGCCTCGTCCCTTGCTCAACCCCTGCACCGGTGTCGTCGTGTTCACGACGCCGCGCGCATCGTTGGAATGAAAGCCGCGACCCCAGTTCGCGTACAGCTCCACGCGCGGATTGATGCGATACGCGGCGGCGAGCTTCGGCGACACGGTGCTGTCGTTCGCCGAGCCTTCGTCCAGACCCGGCATGCGCGCGCGAACATCGAAGTCGAAATAGTCGGCGCGCAATCCGGCCGTCACGCGCAGCCGGTCGAGCGCCTGCCACTGCGCCTCCGAGTAAGCGCCGAGCGAAGCCTTCGGTCACGGCATGGCGACTGATGTCCTCGAGCACGCTTCCAGCTTCGGTGTGCTGCAAGCCCGACGTTGCCGATATCGTCATAGCGCGTCTCGGCGCCTGCGGTCAGCGCCAGCGTGTCGTTCAGCTCGAACTCGCGCTCGTACCGCCCGCCGCCGATCCAGCGGCGATCGAACTGGTTGATCTGAAAGTCGTACGTCGCATTCGACAGCATGTTCCAGTCGTAGTACTGCGCCCAAAGCGACGCGCGCCAGCCGTCGCCGAGCAGGCGCGCGGCGCCGATCCAGCGCAGCGTTTCGCCGGTCGCGGTCGGGTCCAGCGCGCAGAACGCGTCCTCGCACACGCTCGTACCGATCGCCCGCTCCGGGATCTGCTCGGTCGGACGCCATTCCGCGTGATAGCCGGACAGGCTGAGCTCCAGCGTGCTCGAACCGAGCGGGCGCGACGTACTTCGCCCACATCGACTGGTGCTGCAGGTCCTCCGGAAGCTCCCACGGCCCGTCGTAGGCCTTCCATTGCGCGACGCCCATCAGCTGGCCTTCCCCGACATCCAGCGACGTGCCGGCCGCGGCGCGCTGCCAGCCGTAATCACCGGTTTCGAGCGCCAGAAACGGCTTCGACGTCGCGGATCGTCGTCATGAACGACGAGCCGGCCATCGAAAAGTCGCCGATGTCGGCGCGATAGGTGCCCTTGCGGTAGTCGATCCGGTCGATGACTTCCGGGATCAGGCCGTTGACGTCGAGATAGCCCTGGCCGTGGCCGTGCGTGCGCATGTTCATCGGCACGTCGTCGATCAGCGTCGTGAAGTCCGTGCCGTGGTCGAGATTGAAGCCGCGCAGGAAATATTGGTTCGCCTTGCCGGAGCCGGAGTGCTGGACGGCGATCAGCCCGGGCACGGCCTCGAGCAGCTCGGCCACTCGCAGCAGGGGTCGCACCGAAAGGTCGGCGCCGCCGACCGCACCCTCGCTCGCAGCGTCGGCCTTACCGATGAGCGCCTCGCCGCGCGCGAACACGACGACTTCCTCGAGCACGTCCTCGGCCGCCGCCGCGGTGCAGGCGAGCAACGCCGGCACGCAGATCCATAGACTTCTGACTGACTTCAACGTCCTTCTCCCATCTCTCTTCGGTAGGAGACGGACTCTATTCAGCCGCTGCGGCGGGGCCAGTTAATCACCGTTAGTAACGCGTTAATCTTGACTCTTCTTGATCCACTCGCGCACGCGCACCTCGACGACGTCGAGCGGCAACGGCCCGCCGAGCAGCAACGTGTCGTGGAACTTGCGGATGTCGAAGCGCTCGCCGAGCGCCTGCTCGGCCTCGCGGCGCAACTGGCGGAAGCGCAGCTCGCCCACCTTGTACGCCGAGCGCCTGGCCGGGCCAGGAGATGTAGCGCTCCAGCTCCGTCTGGATGTTGTGGGCAGCGAGCGCCGAGTTCTCCGTGAAGCAGCGCCGTGCCTGCTCGATATCCCAGCCGAGGTAATGAATGCCGGTGTCGGCGACCAACCGACACGCGCGCCACATCTCATAGGAGTAGCGCCCGAACAGCTCGTACGGATCGCGATAGATGCCCATCTCCTCGCCCAGGAACTCCGAGTACAAGCCCCAGCCTTCGGTGAACGCCGTCACGCTGATGTTGCGGCGGAAGTACGGCAGGCCGCTGAGCTCCTGCGACAGCGCGATCTGCAAGTGATGACCCGGCACCGCCTCGTGCAGCGTCAACGCCGGCAGCTCGTACAGTCCGCGCTGGTCCAGGTGCGAGGTGTTCACCATGTAGCCGCCGGCCTGCCCCGTCTGCATGCTCCCCTGCCAATAGCGACCCGTCGTATAGCCCTCGGCCATCTCGGCGGGCACGGGCCGCACGCCGTACGTGAGCCGCGGCAGCGTGCCGAACAGGCGCGGCAGCTGATCGTCGGAGCGCTTGGCGATCTCGCTCGCTTTCTCCAGCAACTCCGTCGCCGTGCGCGCATAGAAGCGCGGATCGGTCCGCAGCATCTTCTGGAACTCGGCGAAGCTGCCCTTGAAATCGGTTTCGCGCGATCGCCTTCTCCATCAGCCCGCGAATGCGCGCGACTTCCTCCTGCCCGAGCTTGTGGATCTGGTCCGGAGTCATGTCCGTCGTGGTGAAGCGTCGAACCAGGAAGCGATAGCTGGCTTCGCCGCCGGGCGTCGTGCGCCAAGCAATTGCCGGCCGCGCCGCCGGCACGTACTCGCGCGCCAGGAATTCATTGAATGCGCGCTGCGCCGGATAAACCTTGTCGCGGACGATGGCGAGAGCCTTGCTGCGATACTCCGCTTGCGCCGTGGCGGGAATACCCGCCGGCATCCGCGCGAACGGCAGCAGCAGCGAGTTGTCTTCCGGTTTCACTTCCACCTGCTTGCGCGCAACTTCCAGAACGCGATCGACGACGATGCGCGGCTGCGTGTAACGCGTCTTGATGCCGCGCTTCAGGTTCGCGACGTTCTGCTCGTAGAACGTGGGCAGCGCTTCGAGTCGCGCAAGCCACGCATCGGCATCCTCACGCGACGCGATGGTCGTGGTGCGTCCGAGATAATCGGCGAGCGTGTGGAAACCGCTGTCGTTCTGGAAAGGAATGCGCCCGAAGTCGAACCCCAGCTCCTCGTTCGACTCCATGACGATGCGCGTCAGCAATCTGTAGTTGATCGCGGCCTCGCCCGACAGCTGACTGGCATCGATCTCCGGCGAGGCGCTCGTTCAATCGCGCGAGCTCCTTGCGTTGCGCCTGCTCCGCTTCCGGAGTCGCGTCAGGCAGCCGGCGCAGCGCTTCGCGGTCGCCTTCCTGCCCGGCGCTGATCGGATCGTACTGGCGCTGGAAGCGCTCGAAGTCCGCGATCACCCGTTGCAGCGATTCTTCCGCTGTCTGCGCGCCAGCATGCGAGGCAACGAGCACGAGCGACACGCAAAGGAAAGCCTGAGTCCATTTCTGGAGACTGGAGCGCATGGTCGAGAACTCCGGTCAGTGGCTCAGCGCATCGCGCACGGCTTCGTGGAACGCTGTGCGCAACGCCGAGAGCTCCTTGCTCTGCGCGCTCGGCCACAGGCCGTGGGTCACGATGACGATGTTCTGCGGCTCGTAGATCTCGATCGACTGGCCGAAGATGCCGCGCGCGCCGAAGTCGCCCGGGCCGATGAGCCACCACTGGTAGCCGTAGCCGGGCATGGACGGCGACGGTGTGGTGGCGTCCTTCATCCAGTTCTCCGGCAGGATCGACGTGCCATCGGCGAGCACGCCCTTGCGGAGCGCGAGCAGGCCGATGCGGCCATAGTCGCGCAGCGTCGCGCTCATGCAGCAGCCAGCATGCTCGGCGCCGTAGTCGTCGGCGAGCATCCAGAAGCCGTTCGATTCCATCGCGAACTTCGACCAGATCTTCTGGCTCGCGTAGCTGGACAGGTTGTTGCCGACCGCGGCGCGCACGATCGCGCCGGCCAAGTGCGTCTCGCCGGTGTTGTAGTTGAACTTCGAGCCCGCGGGCACGACGCGCGGCAGCGCGCCCATGTATTTGACGAGGCCCAGCGAACCGCCTTGTGCCGCGACGGCGCCGATGCGCGCCACATCCGACTTGGGATCCGTGTAGTCCTCGTTCCAGCCGACGCCCGAGGACATCTGCAGCACCTGGCGAATGGTGACGCCTTCGTACGAAGTGCCCTTGAGCACCGGCAGGTACGCCGTGACCGGATCGTTCACGTCCTTGATGTAGCCGTCCTTGATCGCAGCGCCGACCAGCATCGAGGTGAGCGACTTCGCGACGGAGAACGAGGTCCACTTGCTCGTGGCGGTGTGGCCGAGCGCGTAGCGCTCGTACGCGATCTTGCCGTTGTGGATCACGAGCAGGCCCGCGACATGGTTGCGATCGAGATAGTCCGCGATCGTGTAGCGCTTGCCCGCGACTTCGAACGAAACCTTCGACAGGTCCTCGAGCGCGACGGGCAGCGGATAGGCGGGATGCGTCTTCGGATCGCCGCGGCTGATCTCGCGCGTCAGGAAGATCCGATCCATGTTCGGGTAGCTGGCGCGCTGCTGGTCCGGCGTCCAGAACAGCACGCGGTCCGGCGGGCCGAGTGCTTTGGAATCGATGGCCGGCGTATCCGCGCCGGCAAGCAGCGGCATGGCCGCGAGCGCGGCACAGAGAAGGAATCGAAGCATTGGAGCCCCCTTATTCGTAGGGGGCGTATCTTACTTGCTCAACTCCGCGGCGGGCAGGCCGTTGCGCAGGACGCTCGCCTGGAAGCCGCGCTCCGACAGCAGATAGCCGCACGCGGAACTGCGCCGGCCGGTGTCGCAGCAGACGACGTAGTGAACGTTGCGGTCGAGGCCCTTCATCTTCAGTCGCAGCGATTGCGCCGGAATGTTCAGCGCGCCCTCGGCTCGATAGTGGTCGTATTCCGAGGGCAGCCGCACGTCGAGCCATTGGCCGCCGCCGGCGATGATGCGCGTCGCCTCCGCCCACTCGACCCAATGCAGCAGCGGCTCGTGCAGCAGGGTCCGGAAATCCTGTTTCGACAGCCGCATCAGGGCGCCGTCGCTCAGCATCGTGATCGTCGCGTTGCGCTTCGCTTCGGAGATCAGCGCTTCCTCGCCGAACGTTTCGCCCATCTTCAGCTCGGCGAGCTTCACGCCTTCCTTGTTGAGCGGGCGTCTCGCGCGCGACCGAGCACGAGCCCTTCACGACGACGTAGAAATAGTCGCCGGGATCGCCTTGCTTGATCACGACTTCGCCGGCGCGATAGTCCACGCGCTGCATGCGCATGAAGACCGCCTGGATGTTCGATGGCGGCACCTTGTGGAACGCTTTGGTCTGCAGCAGGGCCGTCATCCAGTCGTCGGCGCTGGGACCGCCCTCTTCTGCCTCGCGCAGCTCGATGACCTTGTAGCTGCCCGTCTGGTCCCAGGTGACCACGACGTCGAGAAACTCGCTGTCGATGTGCAGGTATTCGATG
This sequence comes from uncultured Gammaproteobacteria bacterium, assembly GCA_963830745.1. Classification (GTDB taxonomy): domain Bacteria; phylum Pseudomonadota; class Gammaproteobacteria; order Steroidobacterales; family Steroidobacteraceae; genus Steroidobacter. The sequence goes on along the minus strand of CAWHNL010000022.1, from coordinate 108,678 downwards.
CGATCGGAAGTGACGACGGCGGAGTACGGCCGCGGCAGGGCATGGGCGAGCGGGTTCTTGGCCTTCGGCGTGCCGCTGCGCACCTGGCCGATGACCTCGCCTTCGGCCATCAGGTCGACGGTGCCGCTCAGCAGGTAGTACGTCTGCTTCTCTTCGTCGCCTTCCGTGAACAGCAGGCGACCTTTCGGCGCCTGCAACCGGTTGGTCCGCTTGGCCAGCGCGGCGAGGTTTTCCGGCTTCATGCTGTCGAACGGCGAGAACCGCCGCAGCAGTGCCAGATCCGACGGACTAGCTGATAACTCCATGCACCCAGTACTTCTTATCTGCGCCAAATTTCAATCTACGAGTGAGTGGGAGTATAGGCAGGGCCCCACAGGCGGGGGGCGACAGAACTCACACTGCGGGTCCGATCGTCCGATCCCTGAGGGTAGGCAAGTCCACGAATCTGCGCAGGTTGTGACCCGCGTCAAGGCCGTTCACGTGGAGTTCACCCCCTGGAACGCATGCTGGGCGCGAACCGTTTCAGTACGGGGTGCAGGAGTTCTATGAACGCCGGGATCATTTCGCGCAATTCGCTTCGGCAGTCGTGTGGCTGGCCGGCCTGATCGGCCTGGCAGCGGCGCACTACGTCCGCGCGCAGGAGCCGGTGGTCGATCCGCCGGGCCGCGTCGCGCGCCTGAGCCTCATGGACGGTGAGGTCTCCGTGGCGCCGGCCGGCACCGAAGAATGGGCCGACGGCGTGCTGAACCGCCCGATCACCAGCGGCGACCGGCTCTGGGTCGGCACCGACGGCCGCGCCGAATTGCAGATCGGCACCGCCAGCGTGCACCTCGATCGCAGCACCGGCTTCGAATTCATCGAGCTCGACGACGACGTCATGCAGATGAGCGTGACCGAAGGCGTAGCGACCATCCGCGTGCGCACGCTCGGCGACCGCGAAAAGATCCAGGTCGAAACGCCGAACGCGACCGTTCACTTCCTCCACCCCGGCGACTACACCGTGCAGATCGATCCCGCGACCGACCGCACGATCGTCCGCACCCGCAACGGCGAAGCGGAGGTCACCGGCGCGTCCAAGTCGTTCCGCGTGCGCGCCGACCAGGAAGGCGTGTTCACCGGGCTCGACGGCCTGACGGCGAACATCGACAAGATTGCGCCGCGGACGCCATTCGAATCGTGGGCGAACGATCGCGACCGGCGCGGCGATACGTCCGAGTCCGCGCGCTACGTTTCGCGCGAGGTCGTCGGCTACGAAGATCTCGACGGCGAAGGCGACTGGAGCAACGAGCCCGAGTACGGTTACGTGTGGCGCCCGAGGTACGTCGTGGCCGACTGGGCGCCGTATCGCTACGGACGCTGGGGCTGGGTCGCGCCGTGGGGCTGGACCTGGATCGACGACGCACGCTGGGGCTTCGCCCCCTTCCACTACGGGCGCTGGGCCTATCGTGCGCCATAACTGGTGCTGGGTGCCCGGTCCGCGACACATCCGCCCGTACTACGCACCGGCCCTCGTCGGCTGGATCGGCGGGCCTTCGGTGAACGTGTCCGTGTCGTTCGGCAGCGGCATCGGTTGGTTCCCGCTCGGGCCGCACGAGGTGTACGTGCCGTGGTACCGGCACACGCCGCGCTACGTGCGTCACGTGAACGTGTCCAACACGATCATCGTGAACAACATCAACGTCACGAATGTTTACGGCCGGCGTGGGCAGCGCCCGCGCTATGCCAACGGCACCATCGGGAATGCAGTGACCGCAGTCTCGCGCGACGTGTTCGTCCGCGGCGGTCGCGTCGGCTCGCAGCGCGAGCACGTGAACGATCGCGACCTGCGGCAGTGGCGGGACGACGTGCGGCCGGCGTCGATCGCGCCGGACCGCGAGAGCATTCTTGCCGGCCAGCCGCGTCGCGAGGCGCCGCCGCGCGCAGCGTTCGCGCAAGACAACAACCCGAAGCGCTTGAGCGGCAACGATTTCCGCGCCACGCGCGTGGCTGCGGAGCAGATCAAGCGCGCGCAGTCAGGCCAGCGGAATATCGCGCCGGAAAGCCGGATCGCCCTGCGCGAGCCTGCACGCCGCGAGCCTGCAGGCAATGGACAATCCGTTGAGAGCCGTGCGCCGGAGCGTGTGCAGAGCATGCGCGGTGAATCGGTTCGGCGGAATGAAGCGAACGAAGTCCGTTCGCGCCCGCCGGTTCAGGCACTGCAGGGCAACCCGTCCGCGGAGAGCCAGAGTCAGCGCGATAACATCCAGCGTGAGCGCGACACCTTCCAGCGTGGCGATACACGCCGTGAGGTCCGCGAGCAGCCGCGTGCGCGTGAGTGGAGTCAGCCTGAGGTGCGCCAGGCACCAGTCGAACGCCGTGCATCGCCGTCGGTCGAGCGCCGCGATTCGCCGTCGATCGAGCGCCGTGCCTCCCCGCCGGTCGAGCGCCGCGTAGCGCCGCCAGTGGAGCGCTCGCAGCCGGTCGAGCGCTCTCAGCCGCGCGTCGAGCGCAGCCATTCGGAGTCCCGCGAAGTTCGCAGCAGCCCGCCGCCGGACAACTCGCGACAGCAGAGCAATCAGGGCAGCAGCAGGCGCAACGACAACAGCGACAACCGCAGTGGCGACGGGCCGCGCGACCGCCCGAACCGCCGGTCTAACTGAGCGCGGCCGCTCGGCCGGGCGGTTGCGGAAATTTACAATCGCTGAGCGGGGGCAGTCGACCAGACTGCCCCCATGCCGCATCGCCACGCCGTCCTCTTCATCTTCGTCACGATCCTGATCGACTCGATCGGCTTCGGGATCATCATCCCGGTGCTGCCCGAGCTGATCATGCAGCTGAGCGGCGCAGGCCTGAGCGAGGCCGCACGCTACGGCGGCTGGCTGTATTTCGTGTACGCGATCACGCAGTTCTTCTGCGCGCCCGTGATCGGCAATCTCGGCGATCGCTTCGGACGGCGCCCGGTGCTGCTCTCGGCGCTGTTCGCGCTCGGCATCGACTACGTCGTCATGGGCTTCGCCCCGACGCTTGCGTGGCTGTTCCTCGGCCGCTTCGTCGCGGGCATCGCCGGCGCGTCCTATGCGCCCGGCTATGCGTACATCGCCGACATCAGTCCGCCGGAAAAGCGCGCGCAGAACTTCGGTTTCGTCGGCGCTGCCTTCGGCCTCGGCTTCGTGCTCGGACCCTCGATCGGCGGCCTGCTGGGCTCGTTCGGGCCGCGCACGCCGTTCTTCGTCGCCGCGGGACTGGCGCTGCTGAACGCGACGTTCGGGCTGTTCGCGTTGCCGGAGTCGCTGCCGCGCGAGCGACGGCGCGCGTTCGAATGGTCGCGCGCGAATCCGTTCGGCACGCTCATGCAGTTGCGCAAGCAGCCAGTCGTCGTCGCCCTCGCGGGCGTGGCATTCCTGTGGCTGTTGGGGCATCAAGTCCTGCCGAGCACCTGGGCTTTCTACACGATGCTGCGCTTCGACTGGTCGGAAGCCGCGGTCGGTCTTTCGCTCGCCGCGGCGGGCATCGTCATGGCGATCAGCCAGGGCGGGCTGACGCGTGTGCTGGTTCCGAAGCTCGGCGGCGAGCAGCGCGCGGCGCTGGTGGGCTTGCTGAGCGGCGCGGCGGTCTACACGTGCTACGCCTTCGCGCCGTATGGCTGGGTGCTGTACGTCGGCATCCTGGGCTGGGGCCTGGCGGCGATGAGCTGGCCGTCCTTGAATGCGCTGATGTCGCAGCAGGTCCCGGCGAACGCGCAGGGTGAGCTGCAGGGAGGCCTGGCCAGTCTGTCGAGCCTTGCGGCCGTACTCGGGCCGCCGCTCATGACGCAGCTGTTCGGCAGGTTCTCGGACACCGCCGGCGGGGTGTACTTTCCAGGCGCGCCCTTCCTCGCCGCCGCGCTGCTGGCGCTCGCGAGCGCTGTTATCCTGCTCCGCACATGCAGCGAACACTCTTCATCACTGGCGCGTCCGGATTCGTCGGCGGCGCGATAGTTCGGGCACTCACCGACCGTTTCACGTTACGCGCGCTATCGCGATCCGACGGCAGCGACGCGGCGATCCGCGCGCTGGGAGCCACGCCGGTCCGCGGCGAGCTCGGCTCGGTTGCCGCCGGACGCGATTGCAGGCAGCGAAGCCGTCATTCACTGCGCGGCGTTCGTGAAGCAGTGGGGCACGCGCGAGCAGTTCTGGAACGCGAACGTCGAAGGAACGCGTCAGCTGCTACAGGCAGCGCGCCAGGCCGGTGCACGTCGCTTCATTCACATCGGCACCGAGGCTGCGCTGTTTCACGGCCAGCACATGCGCGACATCGACGAGCGCTATCCGTATCCGGCGCATACGCCGTTCCTCTACTCCGAAACGAAGGCTGCAGCGGAAAAGCTCGTGCTCGCGGCGAACGCACCGGGCTTTGCGACGCTGTCGATCCGCCCGCGCTTCGTGTGGGGCCCGGGCGATCAGACGATCCTGCCCGTGCTGGAAGCGATGGTGCGCAGCGGACGCTTCGTGTGGATCGATGGCGGGCGTGTGCTGACTTCCACCACGCACATCGCGAATCTGGTGCACGCAGTCGGGCTCGGGCTCGAACGCGGCACGGGCGGCAACGCGTACTTCGTGACCGACGAGGGCGTGACGCCGATGCGCGAATTCCTCACCGCGCTGCTGGCCACGCGTCGCCTGACGCCGCCGGCGAAGACGATTCCGGGGTGGCTCGCGCGTGCGCTCGCTGCCGCGACGGAGACGACGTGGCGCGTGTTGGGCAAGACTTCCGATCCGCCACTGACGCGCTTCGCGGCCGCGATGATGTCGCGCGACTGCACGATCAGCATCGACAAAGCGCGGCGCGAGCTCGGTTATGAGCCGGTCATCTCGCGCAGCGAGGGACTCAGAGAGCTTGTCAGGCTAAAGCCTGACTCTGCTACTTCTTCGTGACCTTCCAACCTCCGCCGGCGAACACCTGGTCGCCGCCCTTCGGCACGAGACTCCACGTGCCCTCCGCCGCGCCGCCGTTGAACGTGCCGGTGATCGCGACGTCCGCCTGCGTGTCGAGCGGAAACTCGTAGCGCGCCTTCATGTTCTGTCCGTCGAAGCTCAGCTCCTTGAACTTCGCCGTGTAGTCGCCCTGGTCCGTGCCGACCGACACGCCGCCCGCAGGCTGGCCGTCGCTGCCGCGCTCGATCGTGAGGTCGAAGCGACCGGTGCCGCCGCCCTCCCACGTACCACCCCACGTTCCCACGAACGCGGCGATGTCCGACTGCGCCACCGCAACGGCGCCGAGCAGCGCGAGCGCTCCCGCTGTTAACCACTTACGCATCGTCTTTCCCCCCTTTGATTTACGAATTCAACATCAGGCTGTGAAACAGGCGCACGCCGCTTTCGCGCTTGGGCGAGTACGGACCGCTGCGATAGGCGCGCGAATGCAGATTGAACTGCACCGCTTCGCAGATCTGCGCGTCCTCTGCCTGCACTTCCTCGCTGAAGCGCGCGAGCTCGATCCAGCGCTCGTTCGTCTGCGGATCGGGCAAGGGCTCGAACGCGAACCAGTCGAAGCGCACCACGGTGTTGTCGGCGTCGATGGGAATCACCACGTTCGACTGCAGCTGACCCTCGTAGATGTTCACCATGATGTTCGGGAACAACCAGTAGTAATACGCCTGGCCGTCGCCGACCTTGCCCTTGTAGTGCTCGCTGCCCTCGCGCACCGGGGCGTGCTGCAGCGTGTGACGCGCGCCGAGCTCGGTCACGTACTGTCGATAGTCGATCTCGCGATTGAGCGCGGGATGCACCAGCGGAATGTGATATCCCTCGAGGAAATTGTCGACGTACACCTTCCAGTTGGCCTTCACCGGAAATTCGCGCGACGCGACGTAGCCCATGCGCTCCAGCCCGAGCGGCGCGCAGCGCTCGCTCACACCGGGGAACATTTCGTCGAACGCGGGCGTCGCGGGATCGAGCGCGGCGAACAGCAGCGGACCGAAGCGATGCACTTTCACGCTCTGCAGCCGGATCTGCGTCGGATCGAACTCCTCCGCGCCTTCCATCTCCATCGTGCGCAGGAGCTGGCCGCCGAGATCGTAGGTCCAGCCGTGATAGCGGCACACCAGGCGCTGCGCCTTGCCGCAGCCGTAGGCGATCGGACCGGCGCGATGGCGGCAGACGTTGAAGAAGCCGCGGATCGTGCCGCCGTCGTTCGTGAACAGCAGCGGCTCGTTGCCGAGCCGCGTCGTGAAGTAGTCGCCGGGATTCGCCAACTGACTGGTGTGGCCGACGATTTGCCACGAGCGCGCGAATACGCGCTCGCGCTCTGCGCTCAGGCGTGCGGGATCGATGTAGAACTCGGCCGGCGGCGTCTTCATGCGCCGCAGTTTAGCAAGAGTCGGGCTGAAGCCCGACCCACAGCTATTTCTTCGCCGCCGCTTCCTGCTCCTGCGCGCGCGCACCGGCGAGAATTCCGGGCAGCGCGTAGTTGCCTTCGTGGCAGGCGTACTCGTAGATCTTCTCGGCGGTCGCGTTCATCGCGACCTCGCCGCTGAACGGCTGCGTGAACGTGTCCGGGTCCTCGACCGTGAAGCGGTACAGGATCTGGTTCGGATCGTTGCGCGTGAAGCGTTCGGTCACCTTCAGATTCTGGGTGCTGGCGCGGAAGCTCTGGTCCGGGCGGAAGTTCGTGGTCTCCACGACGAGCGTGTCGCCCTCCCACCAGCCGATGGAATCGCCCATCCATGTGCGGATGTTGGACGGCCGATGCTTGCTGTTCAGCCGCACGACGCGCGCGTCGTGAACCATCTCGACGAAGATCAGCACCGAGTCCGCGGTCTGCACGATCTGGTAATTGTTGTTGTACAGCAGCGGGATCATCGGCGGGCCCGCGCTCGAACCGAACGACAGGATGCAACGCTCGCCGAGCGAGCGCATCTCCGGCCCGTCCGCAGCGCCACCACCGCCGACGCCGCCGCGGAACGCCATGCGCTGCGCCATGCGCTGCTTGCCGGCATCAGTCAGCGGCGGCATGCGGCCGTTCGGCGGATCGACGAGCATCGAGCTGCGTCGCTCGCCGTTGATCGCGATCAGCTTCGTGCCCGGGTCGACCCAGAAATTGTTGTAGCCGCAATTCGCGCCGCTGAAGCCGCGGCCGCAGCTCGTCGGCAGGTCCTCGACCTTGGTCTTCGGATCGGTCGGCGCATCGGCGGTGGCGTTGAAGGCCGCTTCGGCATGCTCCAGCTCATCCGCTTCCTGCGGAGAGAGCACGAGCCGCTCGGCATACTTCTCCGGCCGCTCGAAGGGCGTGATCGTGGCGTTGGTCCAGTTGCCTTGCAGGTCCGGATGGCCGTCGGCCGTGCGTGGCGCACGCCACTTGCTGGCGGGCGCGGGATTGTCCGCGAAAGCCGCCGCAGCAAACACCATCGCGCTCGCGATCAGCGCGGTGCTCAGTCGTAGTTTCGAAGTGCTCATTTTTCGAAGCTTAGCGGCGCTCAAGGCAAAGATCTGTCATGAAGTGCCGGCGCGGCGTTGCCAGGATTATCCTGACCCGCGACGTTCAAGGGGGATTTCACTGTGCGGCACTTCCGATCTTCGACTCTCGTCGTCCTGCTCCTGTGCATCGGTTTCGGTGCAGCGCAGGCCCGCAACGTCAACGTTCCGGAGACCAAGCCGGAAGCCGTCGGCTTCTCCAGCGAACGCCTCAAGCGTCTCGACGCCGGCATGAAAGCCATCGTCGACAACAAGCAACTCGCAGGCGTCGCCACGATGGTCACGCGCCACGGCCAGGTCGTGCAGCAGATGGTGTACGGCCAGCAGGACATCGCGAGCAATTCACCGCTGCAGAAGGACACGATCGTCCGCATCTATTCGATGACGAAGCCGATCACCGGCGTCGCGATGATGATCCTGTACGAAGAAGGCAAGTGGAAACCGACCGATCCCATCAGCCGCTACATTCCCGAGTTCAAGGACCTGAAGGTCTTCAAGAGTCTCGATGCGGACGGCAAGCCGGTCGCCGACCTGCCGGGCCACCCGCCGACGATGGGCGAGCTGATGTCGCACACCGCCGGCTTCACCTACGGGCTGTTCGGCAGCTCGCCGGTCGACAAGATGTACCAGCAGGCGAACGTGCTCGGCGCGACGTCGCTGAAAGAATTCATCGACAAGGTCGCGCCGCTCCCGCTCGCGTACGAGCCGGGCCAGGGCTGGGTGTACAGCGTCAGCGTCGACATCCAGGGTTACCTGGTGGAGAAGCTGTCGGGCCAGCCGTTCGCGGATTTCCTGCGCGAGCGCATCTTCGAGCCGCTCGGCATGAACGACACCTCGTTCTTCGTGCCGCAGAACAAGTTGCCGCGGCTCGCGACTGTCTATCAGTTGACGCCGAACGGCCTGGCGCCGATGCCGCGCGACCCGAACGTGAGCACGCCGCCGGGATTCCCCTCGGGCGGCGGCGGACTGTACTCGACGATGGGCGACTACCTGCGCTTCGCACAGATGCTCGCGAATCGCGGCGAGCTGAGCGGCGCGCGCATTCTCGCGCCGAGCTCCGTCGCACTGATGACGAGCAACCACGTGCCGGATGCAGTGAAGGCCGCGGGCAAGTTCGGCATCGGCGACTATCGCCAGCAACCGGGCTTCGGCTTCGGCTTCGACGTCGCGATCTACGAAGAGCCGACGCGCATCGGCACGAGCGTCGGCAAAGGCACGTTCCTGTGGGACGGCATCGCCGGCACCTGGTTCTGGATCGACCCGACGAACGACATCGTGTTCGTCGGCATCATCCAGCGCTGGGCCGGCCCGTCGCCGGGCCCGAACATCGAGGACCTGTCGCGCGCACTGACGATGCAGGCCCTCGATCGATCCGTCGAAGTAGGCGTTGTTCGTCAGAACTTCTGCCCGAACTTCAGTCCGAACGTGCGCGGCTGGAACGGCACGATGTACGGCTGCGCTCCGCACAGCGCCTCGCTGCGATCCGGCGTCAGAATCGCGCACTGCGTCGTGCGCGTAACCTCGGCCAACTCGTCGAACGCGTTGTTGATGTACAGCTCGAACGAGTAGGTGCCGTTCGTCACGCCCGCAGACAAGTCGACCAGGGTGTACGAAGGCTGCTCGCCAACGATCTCTTTGTCCGGCGAGCGCAGATCGGAAAAAGTACTGCCCTGGCCCACGATCGAGCCCTGCAGATGCGCGTTGAAGCTGCCCACCGGGAACTCGTAACGTGCCGTGAAGTTGGCCTTGTACTTCGGCGTGACCGGCAGCTCCGTGCCTTTGGCCGCCTGCAGCGAGCTGCCCTCCGGCGCATCCGGGGCATCGCAGTCGGTGACCGGGCTGCCGTCCGGAAATACGGTGCCGCAATAGTTGTCCAGCAACTCCGAATCGATGAACGCCGCGCCCGCTGAGAGGGTCAGTCCCGAAGTGACCGCCCAGTACGCATCGAGCTCGATGCCGTCGATGCGCGCCTTGGAAGCGTTGCGGATCGTCGTCAGGCCGTTCAGATCGAGAAACGAGAACTGGAAGTCGTCCCAGTCCTGGCGGAAGATCGCGCCATTGAGGCGGAACCGGCCGCCCCACGTGGTCTTGAAGCCGACCTCGTAGTTCTGCAGGTAGTCCGCCTTGTAGGGCGGGAGCGGCGCTGCACGGTTGACACCGCCCGGCCGGAAGCCTTCCGACCAGGTGACGTAGACCATTTTCTCGTCGCCAAAGCGGTAGGCGGCGTTGAGCTTGAAGATCGTATCCTTCTCGTCGACGCGCTTGTCGAGATTCTTGCAGGGTGCCGTGCCACTCTCGTTCACGAACGGCACGAAGCTGGACTGGTCGAAACGTGCGTCGCCCGCCAGGTTCGAGCACAGCGTCTCGCCGTTGCGGCCGCTGCCGCTGAAATCGTCGGCGTAGCCGAAGTATCCTTCGAGCGAGTTCTCCGCCTCGAAGTAGCGCGCACCGCCAGTCAGCGTCAGCGCGTCGGTCACGTCCCAGCTCACCTCGCCGAAGATCGCATTGTCGCGGTCGATGCGCTCCTGCTCGGTCAGCCAGATCGTGTCCTCCCAGCCCGTGACTTCGAAGAAGTCGATCAGGTTGTTCACCTTGTAGCGCTGTTCGATGTGGTGCACTTGCCGCTGCGTGAACAGGCCGCCAACGAAGCGGACGCGGTTCTCCGCGGGCGTGGTAAAGCGCAGCTCGTGCGTGTAGCGCTCGTAGCGGTCCTTGCCGACGATGTACTGCGAGGGGTCGATCAGCTCGTAGTCGTTGTCGTAGAAGTAGGCGCCGTAGCCGAGCGTGCGGTCGTAGTGATAGGAGTAATCGGAGTAGTCAGACTCGCGTGTCCACGCTGCGCTTGAGGTACGAGCCTGCATACTGCACATCGAGATTGGCGATCTTGCCCTCGACCGTCAGCGCCAGCTGCCGCCAGCGATCGCGCGAAGAGTCGGGGAACGCGTGCGACACTTTGAATTTGCCGATCGACGGATCGTAGGCGAAGGCGCCGTCCGCATCCTGCTCCTGCAGCATCGCCGAGGGCGTGATGGTCCAGCTGTCGTTCAGATCGTACTTCAGGGCCACGCGCCCGCCGGTCGTGTCGACTTCGTTGAAGTCGTCCTCGACGCGGTTCGCATTGCTCGCGACGATGCCGGAGGTCGGGAACGTCCGCTCATGGAACACGTTGTCGATGTAACCTGGATCGTGCCGCTTCCAGCCCACCAGTCGCACCGCAGCCTTCGACGACAGCGGCCAGTTGACGAAGCCCTGCGCCAGATAGCCACCGCCGCCGTCGGTGACGGTGCTGCCCTCCAGGTCGTAACCGGCAGCGAAGCCCGTGGCATCCGGCTTGTTGGTAATGATGCGCAACGTGCCTGCCTGCGAGCTGGCGCCGTATAGCGTCCCCTGCGGGCCAGCCAGGGCTTCTACGCGCTGAATGTCGTACAGATGCACGTCCAGCGCGCCCTGGATGGTCGTGATCGGCTGCTCGTCCAGATACATGCCGACGCTCGGCAGCGAGCCGGAGTGATTGCCGTCGCCGCCGCTGGCGACGCCGCGCATGTAGACCTGTGCAAAGCCCGGCCCGAGGGTCTGGTAGGAGACGCTCGGCAGGTGCTTCACGTAGTCGTCGAAGTCGACGATGTGGAGCTGCTCCAGAGCCGCCGTGCTGAACGCCGTGATGCTGAGCGGCACGTCCTGCACGTTTTCGGCACGCTTCTGTGCCGTGACGATGACGTTCTCGAGCACGTCGGTGCGCTCCTGCGCCATCGTCGGCGACATCGCGACGACCGCAGCGGCCAACGGCACGCTCGCGGCTGCCAGGTACTTGCGTCCGGATGCGCGCTTGAGTTTGCGCTGTCGGCTGCGTGTCATCGGTCTCTCCCCCAATTCGTTATGCACAAGAGTGTAAGCGAACGTCAGCCGGCTTTAAAACTCCGGTACGTTCGGATAGTGCCCCAGGACGGAGCCGAGCGCGCTTTTCAGCGGCTCGAGCCACGGTTCGTAGTTCACCCAGTGATCGACGGCCTCGCGATAAATCGGGCGGCGCACCTGCTCGGAGCTGGCCGTGCGCACGGCCCGTTCGTTCTCATAGAACCGCATGCAGCGCTCATCGAACGGCAGGTTGCAGTAGTCGAGCAGCGCGACGCACTTCGGCCTCGGTGTCCTCGATCATCCGCTCGTAGAACACACGGTGCACGCGTCCGGGCAGGACCGCGTCGTAGTGCGCCATTAGTTCTACGTAGTCGTGGTAGTAGCGGCCGATCTCGTCGAGGCTGTAGGTGAAGTGCTGGCCGCGCGCGAAGTGCTGTTTGAAGCCTGAGAAGCAACAGCCCAGCGGGTGACGCCGTGCGTCGATGATCTTTGCGTGCGGCAGGATGAGGTGGATCAGGCCGGTATGCGCGAAGTTGTTCGGCAGCTTGTCGATGAAGAACGGAGCACTGCTCTTGCGATAGATGCGGGTTTGCGCCAGGTACCGTTCGCCCAGCGCGCGCAGCGCAGCGCGGTCCAGTCTGGCGAGGGATTGCGGATAGTCGTCCGTCCGCGCGCGTGGGCGGCCGCCGCCCAAGTCGCGCACGATGCCGACCAGGTCCGGCAGCTCCATGGTTCCTTCCACCAGCGGATGGCTCGACAGAATCTGCTCGAGCAGCGTCGACCCCGACCGCGGCAGGCCGACGATGAAGATCGGGTCGGCTGCCGGCGACCCGCATCCCGCGCGCGCGCGCAAGAACTCCGGCGTAAACAGCGCCTTCGTGCGCTGCACCTGCTCGCTGTTCCAGTCGGCTTCGTAGGCGACGCTGGGCGCGGCGCAGACGATTACCCTGCTCGTAGTGCTCGAAGGACGCAGCGAATTGCCCAGCGTCCTCCAGTGCCTTGCCGAGCGCGAAGTGAAAGTGGAAGCGATCCTCTTCATTCAGGTCGGCTCGCTCCAGCTGCGTGCGCATCGCAGCGATGTCCGCCTCCGAGAACCGGAAGGTCTTCAGGTTCGCGAGGCTCCAATAAGCCTCGCCCAGATGCGGCGCCAGCTCGATACTCTTGCGATAGGTGCTGAGACACTCGTCCTGGCGACCGGCCGTCTTCAGCGCATGGCCGTAGCTCATCCAGACCTTGGCGTTGCCCGGATACTCGGCGAGCACGTCTGCATACAGCCGGATCGCCTGCTCGTATTCGCCGATGCTGATGAGGATGGCAGCCTTCAGGTTTCGATAGCCGGGATTGCGCGGCTCGGCTTCGAGCGCGCCGTCGATCTGTGCCAGCGCCGCCGCTGCTTTGTGCTGACGATGCAGCACGAACGCGTAGTTGTGACGCGCCGCTGTGAAGCTGGGCGCGAGCTGCAGGCAGCGCTCCAGCATGCTCTCGGCATCGGCATAGCGTCCGAGCCGAGCTCCGACCTCCGCCAGCATGCGCAACGCAGGTACGTCCGTGGGATGCTGCTTGAGGTGTGCACGCAATTGCGCCTCCGCAACCGCGATCTTGTTGTCGCAGAGAGCTGCGGCGGCTTCGAGCAGGCGCGGATCGCGCGTCGAAAACTTGATGTGCTGCGCGTAAGCCTCGTCGGCACCGCTCGCGTCGCCGATCGCAGTGAGGTGATCGCCGAGCGCTCGCCACGCATCCGGCATCTCAGGCTTGAGGCTCACCGCACGTCGCAAGGCTGCGACCGCGCCTTCGCCATTGCGACGGGCACCGAGCGTCAGGCCGAGCTCGTAATGCGCAGCGGCCCAGTTCGGCTGCGATTGCGCGAGAGGTTCGAGAACAGCCTGCGACGCGACCGCATCGCCGGCGCGTCGCTGCGCCACGCCGAGCAGACAGCGTGGCCAACGGATGGCCCGGCGCGACCTTGAGGATTTCCGTTGCCTGTTCGGCCGCGAGCCGCGGCTCCGAGGTCATCAGGCGCTGCGTCTGGGCCAGCGCAGTTTCAAGCGTTCCGACTGGGTCTGAGGTAGCACTCATGCGAAAACTTCGACGTCGGGCTGCGGCATCATAGCGCCATCACGAACCGAGGTCCGAAAATGGCGAGCCGCCGGCACCCGAAGGCGCGCAGAGTGCGTTCCATGTCCGCGCCTGCATTGATTTTTACCGTCGACACGCTGCCGAGCCCGCTCGGCCGCATGCTGGTCGTGAGCGACACGATGCAGTGCCTGCGCGCGCTGGACTGGGAGGATCACGAAGAGCGGATGGAGCGAGGGCTCGCGAGGATCTATCGCCGTCAGCCGCTGCAACTCGTGCGCGGCGCGGCGCCGGCCGCGACCCGCCGCGCGCTGCAACGCTACTTCGCAGGCAAATTACAGGCCATCGATGAGATTCCCGTCCAAACCGGCGGCACACCGTTCCAGAGCAACGTGTGGCGCGCCTTGCGCACGATCCGGGCGGGAACGACGCTGAGCTACGGGCGCATGGCCCATCAGCTGAAGTGTCCGCTGGCGGTGCGCGCTGTCGGCTTCGCCAACGGCTCGAACCCGGTCAGCATCGTGATTCCCTGTCATCGCCTCATCGGCGCGGACGGTTCGCTGACGGGCTACGGCGGCGGGCTGGAGCGCAAGCGCTGGCTGCTCGAGCACGAAGGTGTGGAAGTGTCCGCGTCGGGCTAAAGCCCGACCTCCGTGATAGATTTCGCGACCGCCGTGGATCACAGCGAGATCGCAACCCTATGCATGGAATCCGCTACCTGCTCTGCTGCGCCGTCCTGACCGGCGCTTGCGCGAGCCCGCCCCAACAGAACAACGAGCAAGAGAAAAAGGCCGAAGCCGCGCCGGTCCCTGCCGAGCCGGCCAATCCTTATCCGTCGACGTACCGCGCGGGCGCTGGCACGGCGACGTTGATTCGCGGCGCGACCGTGCTCACGGGCACCGGTGCGCGGCTCGACGGCGCCGACGTGCTGATCGCGAACGGCCGCATCGAGGCTGTGGGCCAGGGTCTGAGCGCGCCGGCAGGTGCGCGCGTCGTCGACGCGAGCGGCCGCTGGGTCACACCCGGTCTCATCGACGTGCATTCGCATCTCGGCGTCTACCCGAGTCCCGGCGTCAACGCGCACGGCGACGGCAATGAAGCCACCGATCCGGTCACGGCGAACGTGTGGTCCGAGCACGGCGTGTGGCCGCAGGATCCCGGCTTCCAGACCGCGCTCGAAGGCGGCATCACCTCGCTGCAGATCCTGCCCGGCTCGGCCAATCTCATCGGCGGCCGCGCCGTGACGCTCAAGAACGTGCCGGCCACGAACTACCAGGCGATGAAGTTTCCGGACGCGCCGCAGGGATTGAAGATGGCCTGCGGCGAGAATCCGAAACGGGTGTACGGCGGTCTGGGCGCGTGCGCCGAGCACGCGCATGGGCAACGTCGCGGGTTATCGCCAGGCGTTCGCAGACGCGCAGGACTACCGCGAGCAATGGCGCAAATACGACCGCGAATTCGCGGAGTATCAGAAGAAGAGCGCCGAAAAAAGGACAAGAAGGATTCGGAGGAAGCCAACGAGCCGCCGGTGCCGCCGAAGCGCGATCTCAAGCTCGAAACGCTGGTCGGTGCGATGAACGGCGACATCCGCGTCCACATCCACTGCTATCGCTCCGACGAGATGGCGATCATGCTCGACCTGTCGAAGGAGTTCGGCTTCAAGATCTCCGCGTTCCACCACGCCATCGAGGCGTACAAGATCGCCGACCTGCTGGCCGCGAACGGCGTGTGCGGCGCCGAGTGGGCCGACTGGTGGGGCAGCAAGATGGAGATGTTCGACGGCATCCAGGAAAACATCGCGCTGACCGATCTGCCCGCCGGCGGCTGCGCAATCGTGCATTCGGATTCCGACGAAGGCATCCAGCGCCTCAATCAGGAAGCGGGCAAGGCGATGTCGCGCGGCATCCGCGCCGGCCTGACCATTCCGCCGGAGCGCGCGATCCGCTGGCTCACCGCGAATCCGGCGCGTGCGCTCGGCATCGACAAGGTCACCGGCACGCTCGAGCCCGGCAAGATGGCAGACGTGGTGATCTGGAACGGCACGCCGTTCAGCGTGTACGCGCTGGCCGAGCAAGTCTTCGTCGACGGCCAGCTCGCGTTCGATCGCGCCAACCCGCCGCAGCAGCCGAGGTCCGACTTCCTGCTTGGGCAGCCGGGTGCGGGAGAACAGCCATGAGAAAGCTCATTGCAATCGCACTGCTGAGCTGCGTCACGCTCGCGAACGCGCAGACAGTTCTGATCCGCGGCGCCACCGTGCATACGGTCGCCGAGCAAGGCGTGCTGACCAATGCCGATGTGTTGATCCGCGACGGCAAGATCGCGGCAGTCGGCACTGGCCTGAGCGCGCCGGGCGACGCCACGACTGTCGATGCGAAGGGCCGCGCCCTCACGCCAGGCTTGTTCGGCGGACTGTCGGCAATCGGTGTCGAAGAAGTGAGTCTCGAACCGACCACCGCCGATGCCGGCTTGATCCTCAACGCACCGCCGTTCGAAATGCAGTGGCGTCCCGAGTTCGACGTGACCGCGGCGTACAACCCACGCTCGGTGCTCGTACCGGTTGCGCGGGTCGAAGGACTGACGTGGACCGTGCTGGCACCCGCCAGCGCCGAAGGTGGCACGTTCCTCGCGGGCCAGGGCGCCGCCGTGACTCTCGACGGACGCTACGATGCAGTGCTGACCGGCAGCCGCTCGTTGTTCATCAATCTCGGCGGCAACGCGAACGCGATGTCGGCAGGCAGCCGCGCCGGCCAGTGGATGCTGCTCGATCAGGCGATTCGCGAAACTCGCTCCCCGAGCGCGCAAGACGAGCACGTGCTGCTGCATCCGGCGGGACGCGAGGCGCTCGCGAAGTATCTGTCGGGCGGACGCGTCGTGTTCGGCGTCGCTCGTGCGGCCGAGATTCGCCGCGCGATTGCGTTCGCGAAGCGCAACGGGATGAAGCCAGTGATCGCGGGCGGCGCGGAAGCCTGGGTCGTCGCGGACGAGCTCGCACGCGAGAAGGTGCCCGTGCTGCTCGATGCGCTCGAGAATCTGCCCTACGGTTTCGACAGCATCGGCGCGCGGCTCGACAACGCCGCCCTGCTCCACCGGGCCGGCGTGCGCATTGCATTCACGCAGTTCAACGAGAGCCACAACGCACGCAAAGTTCGCCAGCTCGCCGGCAATGCAGTCGCTCACGGACTGCCGAAGGATGCAGCTCTTGCGGCGCTCACGGTGCAACCCGCAGAGATCTTCGGCCTTGGAGAGCGCGGCCGCATCGCACGCGGCCAGGTCGCGGATCTCGTGCTCTGGAACGGCGACCCGCTCGAAGTGACGAGCGCGGCCGACCAGGTGTGGATCGCCGGACGGCCCGTGGACATGCGCTCACGACAGACCGAGCTGCGGGACCGCTATCTCAAACGCTTGCAGTAACTGTAGGTCGGGCTTCAGCCCGACTCCCACACCCTGTCTGCCTTCATCCCCGCCACGAACAACAGCCGCGACTGCAGCCCGGTCTTGCCGACGCCCGACACTTCGACGAGCGACTCGAACGCTGTCGCGGCGCCGGCGCGCTGGCACAAGTCCCGGACATCGTGGCGCTGGGACAGACTCTGCGCGACCTGCATCACACCGATGTCGCGCGTCCCTGCGATGACGACGATGCGATTGCCGCCCGGCCCCGCGAACGTCGAGAAATAACCGTAGTCGCGGAACTCTCCGCCACTCGCAGCGCCCATCGCAGTGCTGAGATAAGTGTGGTCCGTCTTCGTGTCCACGAGCTCGTCGTACGAGCCGCCCGGCGAGACGCGCGACGCGGCGAACACGCGATCGCCCAGCATGCCGAGCCCGCTCACATAGCCGATGTAGACGATGTGGCTGTTCTTCAGTGCGTTCGCGTCGAGCTGCGACATCAGCACGACCCGCACCGGCTTCGCAGTGCCGAGCACCGGCACGACGTCCTGCAACGCGAAGGCGCTCGCAGCGGGCAGGTACGTGAGATCGAGATTGCGATAGCGCTGCATGAGCTGCGGATTCAGCTCGGCGTGATCGCGGAAGTCTTCGTGCGAGTTGATGAAGAACTCGCGCACCAGCCGGTCGATGTGCCCGGTCCGCGGATTCGCTTCGCCGAGCAGGTAGTAGTCGCCGATCACGATCGTGATCGGTAGATCGTCTTCCAGGAGCGGTGCCCACACGGCGCTGTGACGCACCTCGCGCATATCCCACTGCGCGCCGCCGGCGCTGAAGCCGGTGCCGAGCAGCGCACCCACGACGAGCGCGCAACAGACCGCAATGCCGATGCCGATCCAGCTCGCGCGTCGCGACGGCGCCGGCGTCGCTGCTGCCGGTGCTGCGACGGGCTCGACGGCCGGCCGCTCCAGCAGCAACCGATACTCGCCCTTCGGGATGACGATCTTGGCGCCGCCCGGCGTGCGCGAGTTGAACTCCTCCAGCCGGCGCCGCAGCTTGTGCACGTAGACGCGCACGACTGCGTCCTGCGAGACGTCGAAACCGGGACTCTTGCCGAACACCTGCAACGCGATTTCGGTTTCCTTCGGCGCGTCGCCTTCGAGCGAGCGCGTGAGCAGGAAATCGAACAGGCGCGACAGCGTGCCGGGCTTGCCGAGGAGACCGCTGGCGCGGAACTGCTCGGCGTGGTGCATCAACTCATCGGGTGGGGACACGGCGGGAGACCTCTGGACCGGCCCATCGTAGCAGCGTCCCGCGCCCGGGAGGTCAAGGAACGTCAGAAATAGCGGAACCCGATCGCATTCCACTGTAGGAGCGTGGCGACGAGCGCGATGAACAGCGCGACCGCCACCGAATGGCGCAGCCGCCGCCCGATCGGCCAGGTCCGCTCGCGCCACACCGGCACCAGCGTCGCGATGCCGAGCACGCTCAATCCAGTGGCGACGACGCCCACCGCCAACGCCACCTTCAGCAGCGGATGCGGATAGCCGTAGACGAATTGATCCTGACCCGCAGGCCCCGAGAACGGCAGAACCCACGCGAGCGACGAGCACGAGGAAGACCAACCAGGCGGCGGCCGTGCTCGTGACCACCTGCGCAGAGCGACGTTCGCCGACCGAGTGCGGCGGCACTGGCTCGCGCCGCAGCGCAGCCGCGATCAGCACGCCGATGCACGTGAACAGCGCGGCCGCCAACATCAGCGACAGCCATTGCAGCGAGGCGAAGAACCCGACGCGCTCGAGCGTGCCGATGTGCGTCACGAGGTGGCTGATCGCTCCGCGCTCGTCGCGAACGAATGCGATCGTGGCATCGCCATCGGGCTGGCGGAACAGGTCCTCGCTGATTTCGACGAAGCGCAGCGGCGGACCGCCGAGGCTCATGACGAGATACCCCTCTTTGGTCGCGGTCACGTTGAACGTGCCGACGCTGAGGATCTTCTCGAACTGCGTGTACGAGCGACGCGCGGTGCGATACTGCCCAGCGTATTCCTGCGCGCGGCTCGCACCGTCCTCCGGCACAGTCGGCGTCGCTTCCGTCGGATGCTGAAAATATTCGCGCGAGGATGCGCTCAGGCACGGCCTGCACCATGCGCACCGCAGGGGCGCTGTTCGCTATGACGAAGATACCGAGCGTCCCCTGCTCGTCCAGGTCGTCGGTCACCACCATGAACGAGCGGAAGTGCAGCGTCGCGCCGCCGTGCGAGAGGTTGTCGGCGCCTACGCGTGTCGTCACGCCGAGCGGCGTGTTGAAGAAGCCATGATGCATCGCCGGCATTCCCGGTGCGCTCTGGAACGACGGCTCGCGCATTTGGGCAAACGTGTCGGCCTTGAGCACGCCCGCTGCTTCGAGCCGCTGCGGGTCGAGCAACGCGAGCATGTAGCGCGCCATGTCCGCTGCGGTTGAAACCGCTGCGCCCGCGGGAGCCATCGAGACGATGTGCTCGTGCGGGACCGCCTGCCACGCGCCACTGCGCATCTCGATGTTCTGCGCCATGTGCGCGGCAAGATCCGCTGACATCGGCTGCGGCAGACCTTCCGTCAGCTTGTATTGCTCGCGGAACGTCGTGTGCGCGAGACCGAGCGGCACCAGGATGTTCTGCTCGACGTAGCTCTCGTACTCCAGGCCGGAAACTTGCGCGACGATCGCGCCCGCGAGTGCAGTGCTGTAGTTCGAATACACCATGAACTTGCCCGGCTCGCGGACGCGATGCGGCCGGCGCTGGCGCAGTTGCTCCTGCAGCGACAACGGCGTCGCGTCCGCCGCGACGAACAGGCCCTGCAGAATGTCTTCGAACCCGGCCGTGTGGTTCATCAGGTCGACGATGCGGATCGGCTGCTCGAACCCTTCGTCCGGCACGTCGAGCTCATCGGGCAAATGATCGTTGATCGGATCGTCGAGCTTCAGCTGGCCGCGCTCGGCGAGCTGCATGATCGACAGCCACGTGAAGGTCTTCGAGATCGAGCCGATGCGAAACAGCGACTGGTTCGGGTCCACGGCGCGGCGCGGCTCCACCGAGTCGATGCCGTAGCCTTTCACCAGCAGCGTTTCACCGTTGCCGACGACGGCCACCTGCACGCCGGCGATCTGGTCCTGCGCCATGAATGCGCCGACGACGCCATCGACGAAAGCTTCGAGGTTCGGCAACTCCGCAGCAGCGCGCTGGCACATGAGTGCCAACGCGAGCAAGCCAGCCTCTTCATCTATTGTGGGTCAGGCTTCCGCCTGACATTTTCCGGCAACGCGTACGCCACGATGTGGCCACCCTCCTCGTCTTCCTTCTCTTCCGCGGCACCCGGACGCTGCGGCATGCCGAAACGACGCGAGTCGTTCGGCACCGTCAGCACCACGACCTGCCGGTGGCTCTTCGGCGCGAGGTAGCTCATCGGCGTTGCTTGCGCCGTCGCCGGCAGATAGTCATGCCACAACTCCTCGCCGGTTCGCAGATCGAACGCGCGGAAGTAACGGTCCATCGTGCCGCCGATGAAGATGAGGCCGCCTTTCGTGACGATCGTGCCCGCCGTCTGCGGCACGCCCATCGGCAGACTCAGCTTGATGCCGATGCCGAACGGCCCGCTCTCGTTGGTCGAGCCGACCGGCTTGTTCCACACGACCGAGCGCGTCTTCAGATCCACGACGCCGAGCGTGCCGTACGGCGGCTTCTGGCACGGCACGAACAACGGCGACATGAACGGCCGCGTCGTCATCGCGTACGGCGTCCCGGCCTGCTGGCTGACGCGCAAGCCTTCGGGAATCTGGTCGCGCGGATAGAGCTGCAATCGATTGCTCATCACGAGCGGGTTCACGACCATGAGCAGGTTCTCTTCGTCGATCGCGACGCTGCCCCAGTTGAATCCGCCGGCGTTGCCGGGAAATTGCAGCGTTCCGGTGAGCGTCGGCGGCGTGAAGTGGCCTTCGTAACGGAGCTTGCGGAACTCGATGCGGCACCACAGCTGGTCGAGCGGCGTCAGGCCCCACATGTCCGCTTCGGTGAGATCGGGGCCGCGGAACTGCGGCATGCCGACGGAGAACGGCTGCGTCTTCGCGGTCCAGTCGCCGGGCACCGCGCCCTGCGGCACCGGCTGCTCGCGCACTTCCGCGAGCGGCGTGCCCGTGCGGCGATCGAGCATGAACAACTCGCCGCGCTTGGTTCCCTGCACCAGCGCCGGAATTGTCGTGCCGTCGGCCTGCGGCAGCTCGAACAGCACCGGCTGCGACGGCACGTCGTAGTCCCAGATGTCGTGATGCACGGTCTGGAACGACCAGCGCACCTCGCCGTTCTCGATATCGAGCGCGACGACCGAGGACGCATATTTCTCCGACGCTTCGGAACGATGCGCGCCGTAGTAATCGGGCGTCTCGTTGCCGGTGGGCACGTAGACGAGACCGAGCGCGTCGTCGTAACTCGTCAGGCTCCACACGTTCGGCGTGCCGCGCGTGTACGACTCGCTCTCGCCCGGCTCGGTGTGGACGCCGGGGCGACCCATGTCCCACGCCCACACGAAACGACCCGTCAGCACGTCGAACGCACGCACGACGCCGGATGGCTCCTGGGTCTCCTGGTTGTCCATGACCCAGCCGCCGATGATTGCCCGGCCGCGCGCGATCGTCGGCGGCGAGGTGACGAAATAGAACCCGGGTTTCACTTCGCCCATGCCGGGCAGCAGGTTCACTTCGCCGTTGCCGCCGAACGAAGCGCAGCGCTGGCCGCTCTTCGCATCGACGGCAAACATGCGCGCATCCGTCGTCGCAGTGACGACGCGCTCGACGCAGTCGCCGGTGTACGTTTCAGGCGCACGGTAGTAGCTCACGCCGCGACACGTCGTGCCGAAGTTGCCGATCTTCGGCACTTTCACTTCCGGATCGAATCGCCAGCGTTCCGTCGCCGGTCTCGGCATCGAGCGCCACGATGACGTTGCCGCCCGTGCATGCGTACAGCAGATCGCCAATCTGGATCGGCGTCGCCTTGAACGCGCCGCCGCGGCCGGTGCGGTAGTGCCAGATCTTCTGCAGCTTGCCGACGTTGTCCGGCGTCAGCTGATCGAGCCGCACATAGCGAGTTCCGGCGGTCGTGTTGCCGTAGTTCTGCCAATCGGTGCCGCTGGTGTCCGGCGGCGGCGTCTGCGTCGCGTCCGCTTGCTCCACGCTAGTCGCACTCGGTGGCTTTGCCTCGTGCGCCGGAACCGAAGCACGCGCGCCGAGTACCACGGCCGTCACACTGAACACGACGATTCCGGCGAGCGCCGCTACGCTGCCGCGACGGCCGAACAACGGCGGCGGGTCCTGCGGCGAATACAACGAGCGCCGCAGCCACGGCGAAAGGAACCACGCACCGATGACGAGAAGCGCCAGCAGGCGGGGCGCGAGCGCCCAGAGATCGGTGCCGACTTCGTAGAGACTCCACAGCAAGGTTGCGATCAGCAACAAGCCATAGAGGAGCGAGCCGCGACGGTCACGACGCCACAACAGCACGCCCGACGCGAGCACCGCCAAGCCGGCGAGCACGTAGTAGAACGAGCCTCCCAGCGTGACGAGGCGCACGCCGCCGCCCGCGAGCGTCAGGCCGATCAGGATCAGGATGACCGCAAACACGCGCGGCGGACGCCGCAGGCGAACCTGGGTATGCATGCTCCCCCCGATATTTGTTATGGGCGCAGCTCGGGCTGCGCCGCGCAGTCTGATGCATTGCGCGTCGCCCGCCCGCTCAGGAGCCGATGGCAGTTGTATCACTCCGCTGATCGCCTCGCGTTTGCCGTCGGCGCCGTATCGATACGCGCGCGGTTTCTCGCCGAGCCACGTCGCGTCAATCGCGTATTGCAACGCCTCGCGCGGCGCATCGCCGAACGCATAGGCCTCCGAGCGCACACCGAGTTGTGCGAGGCGTGCTGCGATCTCGTCCGCGCTCTGCATCGGATCCGTAGAGACCGTCACGACTTTCAACTTCGGGTCAGTGCGCTGAGCTGCGGCCAGATGACTGAGCGACTTCATGCAGTAGGGACATTCGAGATCCCACAGCACGAGCCAGAACGGCGTGCGCGCATGTTGCCGCTCGATCGCCGCGAGCGTGTCGCGTCCGAACGGCTTGACTTGCGTGTCGAGCGCCGGCGCTGCTGCGACGTCGCGGACCGCGATGCCGTCGGCGTTGCGCCAGACGAGCAGAATGCGCTGCCCTGCGTTCACGAGACGCGGTTGATCGGAGTCGCCCGCCGTCTGCAGCGACGGGCCCGGCGCGAAAGTGCGCCCGGCATCGTTCGAGATCAGCGACTCGATCTTCGTGACGCTGCCGTCGAACCGCTTCCACGCCACCACGACATTGCGGCCCGCGACCGCAAGGTCTGCGTGCGTGGCACCCGCCGGGAGCGTCCGCACGTTGCTCGGTCCGCGCTGCGCGAGCTGTCCATAAAACGCGCGACCCTGACCGTCGACCTGGTTGAACCAGACCGCGTGTCGCGTGCCATCCGGCCCGAACGCGAGCGAGGGTCCGTGGTGCGGACACGCGTCGACGCGCCAGCGATCGACTGTCGCTCGTTCGACCGCAGCTTTCGGCGCGCCGAGGAACGCGAACGCGTGATCGCGCTCGTTCGGCTCGAACACGTGCCTCCACATCGCCGCGACGCGTCCTTGGCCGTCGGCAGCGAGCGCGATCCTGCAGCACTCGCAGCTGCTGTCGGCGAGTTTCGTGTCGCCGCTCCAGGTCGCACCACGGTCGTCGGAGTGCGCGTAGTAGATCGCCGCGCCCCGGTAGGCGCGCCCCGCTTCCTCCGCCACTTTCAAATCGCGCTTGTCGACCCACGCAACCCACAGGCGACCCTTGGGATCGACGAGCAACGATTCGAATCGATGCGTGATGAGCTGGCGGTCGCGATGCACGACGGTCGGCGCCGACCACGTCTTGCCGCCGTCGAGCGAGCGCGCGAAGCGGATATCGCCCGTGAACTGCGCCGAGGTCGGCGAAGTCCACGTGACGTAGATCTCGCCGGCAGTGCCGACGGCGAGCTTCGGTCGGTTCTCACCTTCCGCGGCCACTGGCTCGGCAACTGCGTTGACACGCACGGGCGGCTGCCAAGTCGCGCCGTTGTCGTCCGAGCGTTGCACCACCACCTGCCCCGCGCTGCCAGCCGGCTGCGCGTACGCGACCCACAACCGCCCCGCGCTATCGACAGCAGCCGAAGTGCCGAATGCAGCACGATCCATCGTCGCTGCATTCGCAGCCGGCGCTGCAGCGATCTGCGCGGCGGCGAGCAGTGCGATGCACGAGATCGCTGCAGGCTTCATCGCCCACCTCCCATCGACCACCGCACTTCTGCGAACGCCGTGCGTGACGGATACGGATGCGACTGATACGCGCGATCGTTCGGTGATGTTGTCGATGCCGAAGGCGAGCTCGGTGCCGTTCGCTGTCGTGTACGCGACGCGACCGTCCCACGAGCGCACGCGCGAGATGCCGCCATACGTGTCGCCGTTGATGTCGTCGTTCTCCAGGCGGCCGAACGTCTCGCCGGAATAGCGGAAGCCGAGGCTCGCGAGCCACGATGGCGACGGTCGCCAGACCGCCTGCAGGTTGCCGCGCCAGTCAGGCACGCGCGGCCAGCGGTTGCCGACGTAGTCCGGGTGGTTGTCGTTTTCGCAGGATGCGCGCGCTCGCGTACGCGATGCTCCCTTCGAGCGCGAGCGTATCGATGACGACGCTGTCGATGCTGAATGCTGCCTCGATGCCGCGCGTGCGGACACGGCCGATGTTCTGCACGATGCTGGGACTGCGGAACACGAACGAGTTCGTCTGGTTCCAGATCGTGTCGCGGATGTCGTCCTGGAACAGCGACACGCGCACGCGGCCGAACGCCGGCTGGTACTCGACGCTCAGGTCGAGCGCATCCGAGACCTCGGGCTCGAGGTTCGGATCGTTGATGACGATCTGCGTCGACGTGACTGCGCCGAGGAACAGCTCCGCGACTGTGGGAAAGCGCACGCCGCGACCGGCGCTGAGGCGCACCTGCCACTCGTCATCGGGCCTGAAGGACAGCGACGCCTTTCGGCGACCACTCGCGCTCGGAACGCGACGGATAGGGATTGGGCGCGAGGCCACGGACGAACTGGAAGCCGTCGCTCGCCTCCCAGTCCTCGTAGCGCACACCGAGCGTCAGGACCCAGCGCTCCGCCAGCGCCCACGCGTCCTGCACATAGAGCGCCTGCAGGCTCGTTTCGCCGCGCGCGTCCTGCACGAGAGCGCCGGCACGACTGCGCCAATCCGTGGTCTCGTAGATCGGACTCTCCAGTCGATAGTCGTTGCGGTGATAGCCGAACGCGAGCGTGTGCGCGCCGCCGGTCCAATCGCCGTCGCTCGGCGTGTACACGCCTTGCAGCTCGAAGGTGTGCCAGCCCGTGCCGTCACGCTCGGAGTTCGTGCCCGGTCCTCCGCTTGCAGCGAACGGATCGGGAGTGTTCGCCTGCAGCGTTGAGTCCTCGGCAATCCGGTATTCGGAGAACACTGCCGAAGCATTCCAGCCCGTGTCACGCGTCGTACGCAGCGTCGTGCCCCACTGCACGTGCCGCTCATCGCGCGTGCTGGGCGCGAGTGCCGCGGCAGGAACGTCGAACACGATGCCGTCGGCGATCACCCGGCCTTGCCAGACTTCCTGCCCGGACGCATCGCGCATGAACGTGCGGTTCTCGTTCTCGGTGTCGTTGCGCCACTCGGCGACGAAACCTTCCGCTTCCAGCCAGTCGGTCAGCGCGTAACCGCCGCGCAGCTTCCACTGGTTCTGCACCGTGTGATCGATCGCGCCGCCGTTGGCACCGAATACCGCGCGCCGTCTGCCGAAGGGATCCGTGTCGAACACGACGCCAGTCACGGGCGTGGCGGCGTGCCCGACACCGCGGGGAACTGCCCCGACGGAGCCTGCGAGATCGTGAAGTACTGCATCGGATGACTGGTCGAGTCCTGCCGGTTCGCGGCGAGCGTGAACCACGCGCCGTTGTCGAAACGGTCGCCGAAGAATGCCGACGCCTGGTAGCCCGCAGAACTCGTCGCGCGAACCGTACTGGTCGAAGTTCTCGCCGAACGCAGTCGTGCGCACGCTGAGCTCGCGCTGTTCGGGCCGGCGCGTCCGCACCTGGACGGTCGTGCCGATCGAGTTGCCGGGATAGATCGCCGAGAACGGTCCGTACAGCACGTCGACGCGATCGATCTCCTCCGGCGAGATCATGTTCCAGCGCGGCGCGTCGAAGCGGCCGAGGAAGTTGGACAGCAGGTAGCCGTCCATCAACACCAGGCCGCGCGGCGCTTGCAGCGTCGAGAAGCTGCGTCCGCCGATGAGCGCGTTGCGGTCGCCGATGTAGCGCTTGCGGATCGTCAGGTTCGGAACGTACTTGAGCGCGTCCTCGGGGTTGACGAGGTTCTGCGCGCGCAGGTCGTCAGCAGTCTTCGACGCCGTCGGCGCCGGCACGTCGAGCTCGATGTGCTGGCGTGCGCCGGTGACGGTGATCGAATCGATGAGCTTGTCGCTGGCAACACCCTGCGCGTGTGCCAGTGATACAGCTGCAATCGACAGAACGGCTGTCGACGCAGCAATGCGGATAAACATGACGCAATCTCCAAAAAGCAGATCGCACGCGATAGGTCGCGCGTGCCCGACTGGGCCGTCGGTGAATTCAGTGCTTTTAGGAGAGAGACGGAGGACCGCGGATGCGGTCGGCGCGCTGCGGGCCGGCCAGAGGGACGGCTACGACGCGTTCGGGAAGGACTTGCTCGGCCGCTTGCGACGCGACCGGATCGAGATGCGGGATGTCGATGACTGCCGCGACAGCTGCCACCGCGAACGGGCACTGACTGACGGCATGTGCGGCGCCACTGTGCTCGCTACCGTCGTTGTGGTCGTGCGCGGCTCCATGGACCTGGACGATCGGGGCCTGGTCCGGACAGAAGGCCAGCTGCAGGCCGTCGGCCTGCGAGGTCGCCAGCATGAAACCGACAGGCAGAAATGCGCGCGCTACCAATAACGGCAGCAGCCATCGAGCCCATTTCCTGAAGAGCCGGCGGTTCATGACGCGGGTGAGTATATGCGTACATCCCGCACGCGGCCACATGCCCTTTGGGTCATGGCGGGCAACTCAGAGTTCTCAGGCTGGCCTGACCAGGCCGGGCCTCGCCGCGACCTCGTCCTCGGTGCGCAGCTCGCCCTCCCACTTCGACACGACGGCGGTAGCGATGCTGTTGCCGATCACGTTCGTGGCGGAGCGGCCCATGTCGAGGAAGTGATCGACGCCGAGCAGCAGCAGCAGGCCCGCCTCGGGAATGTTGAACTGCGCGAGTGTCGCGGCGATCACGACCAGCGAGGCGCGCGGCACGCCGGCCATGCCCTTCGAGGTCAGCATCAGGATCGCGAGCATCATGATCTGCTGACCGATCGACAGCTCGATGCCGTACACCTGCGCGATGAACATCACTGCGAACGTGCAGTACATCATCGAGCCGTCGAGGTTGAACGAGTAGCCCAGCGGCAGCACGAAGCTCGCGACGCGGTTGCTGCAGCCGAAGCGCTCCAGCTCCTCCAGCGTCTTCGGATACGCCGCTTCGGAGCTCGCGGTCGAGAACGCCAGGATCGTCGGCTCGCGCACGCGCCGGATCAGCCGCAGCACGCGCGGGCCGATGACCAGCCCGCCGAGCGTGATCAGCAGCCCCACAGGATCACCAGGCCGAGGTAGAACTCGCCCATGAACACGCCGTAGACGCGGATGATCTCGAGCCCCTCTTCGACACGGTGCCGGCGAGCGCGCCGAACACTGCGAGCGGCGCAAACAACATCACGTAGCCGGTCACCTTCAGCATGATGTGCGAGACCGCGTCGAGCACGTCGACCACCGTCTCGCGCGCGCTCGCCGATCGCCGCCATGGCGACTGCCGAAGAACAGCGAGAACACCACGATCTGCAGGATCTCGTTGCGGCCATCGCGTCGACGATGCTGGTCGGGATCAGTGTGCTCGATGAAACCCTTGAGCGTCAGCGCGTTCGCCTCTGCACGCCGGAGGCCGCGTCCGCCTCGGGGATCGCGCAGCTGCATGGCCTTGCCGGGCTCGAACAGCTGCACCAGTATCAGGCCGAGCGTCAGCGACATCGAGCGACGCGAAGATGAACCAGCCGAGCGCCTTGCCGCCGACGCGCCCGACCGTCGCCGACGTCGCCCATCTTGCGCGATGCCGACCACCAGGGTGGAGAACACCAGCGGCGCGATGATCATCTTGATGAGGCGCAGGAACGCGAACGGCAGCAGCTCGACGCGCCTCGGCGAACGCCGGCGCCGACGAGGAACGTAACGTGTTGACGACGTAGCCGGCGACGATGCCGAGCACCAGGCCGACGAGGATGTAGCGGGTCAGGCGATTCGACATCGACACTCCTTACCTATCGTCAGCCGGCGAGCGCCAGCAGCGCACCGCCGGCGACGATCCGGTACCAAGCGAATACGGTGAAGCGATGCGTCTGGATGTAATTCAACAGCCACTTCACCGCGATGAAAGCGACGACGGCCGACACGACGAAGCCTACGCCGAGGTCGGTCCAGTTCTCCTGTGCGATCCGGTCGTGGCGATAAAGGTTCAGCACCTCGTACGCCGTCGCCGCGAACATCGTCGGGATCGCGAGCAGGAACGAGAATTCCGCGGCCGCCGGTCGCGACGTCATGCCCGCGAGCATCGCGGCGAATAGCGTGGCTGCCGAGCGCGACGTGCCGGGAAACACCGCGGCGACGATCTGCGCGATGCCGACCCAGTGCGCGACCCGCCACGTGAGCTCGTCGCTCAGCGGCTTGCGCGCCGTGTACGCCTCGATCAGGAAAATCGCGACGCCGCCGATGACCATCGCCCAGGCGACCGGCGCCACGGTTTCCGGCAGCTCCAGCCCCATCAGCTTGGCTGCGAAACCGCCGATCACGGTGATGACGAACGCCGCCAGCAGCTTGAACAGATAATCTACGATTGGCGGGCTGCGCCAGGTTCAAAGTCAGTTGCCACAGGCGCCGCCAGTAGATGGCGATAACCGCGAGGATCGCCCCGGCTTGAATGGCGACGGTGAACAGCTCCGAGCGCGCGCCCGAGCCAGTGCTGAGCGATCAGCAGGTGCCCGGTGCTGGAGATCGGCAGGAACTCGGTGATGCCCTCGATGATGCCGAGCAGGATGACCTGAAGCAGATTTTCCACGCGCCTCCCGTCGGGGTCCGACAGTTAAAGGCGCGATGATAGGGGAAAAGTGCGGCGGAGGTTCGCTCCGCCGCACTCTGGGCCTTATCCCTCAGGGGGTGCCTTAGAAGGTCACCTCCACGCCCGCGTACCACATGCGACCGAACGGGTCGTAGGTGTCGGCGGCCGTTTCGGTGCCGGTGATCTCCGACTGTGCGTTCTGGCCGAGCACCGGCGGCTTCTTGTCGAACACGTTGTCCGCGCCCGCGTAGACCGCGTACTGCCGCTCGCCGCCGAACTGGTAGCGCGCCTGCACGTCGTGGTAGACCACCGAGCCGATCTCGTTCACGTTCGCCGGCACCGTCGGACCGTTCTCGTCCAGCGTGTCCTTGATGGCGCTGAGATAGTTCATGCGCCAGCTGGCGCTGAGCCGATCCCACGAGTAGTTCAGCCCGAGATTCGCGCGATGCTCGAAGCCCGCGCCGAGCCGGCCCGGACCGTCCAGCTGCCCCTTCTCGTTTTCCGGCGGCAGCGTCGACTGCTGCTGCAACGTCAGCTTGTCGAGATAGGTATAGGCCAGAGTCACGCCGAGGCGCTGCGCGCCGCCGAACTCGAGCGCGTAGCCGAGTGCGACGTCCACGCCGCTGGTCTCGATCGATGCTGCATTCAGCGGCAGCGTGTCGATGGAGAACACCGTACCAGGCGTGCGCGGCCGCGGCGTCCCTACCTGCTCGCGCGTGATGCGGCTGCACAGCGGGTCGGTGCCCAGCGAGTTCACGCAGGTGTCGAGAATGTAGTCGCGTGCCACCAGCTGGATCGCGTCGGTGATCTTGATCTGGAACCAGTCGATCGACATCGTGAAGTTGCGGAACGCCTGCGGCGTCAACACCACGCCGACGGTCCAGGTCTTCGCCTCCTCTTCCTGCACGTCCGGATTGCTGAGGTTGAGCCCTTCCATGCTCTGCGCGTCGCCGAGCGTGTACTCGAAGCCGCCGGTCGTGGCGAGCTGCTGCGCGATCCCCGGGATCGAACGGCAGAAGTCGCCCACTGGGCCCGCCTCGTTCACGGCCGCCTCGCACGGATCCGGCACAGTCTCGAAGGTCTGGTTGGCACCGGAGAACAGCTCGCCGATGCTCGGCGCGCGCGTCGCAACCGAGTACACCGCGCGGAACCTGATGTCGTCGATGGGCGCCCAGGTCGTGCCGGCTTTCCAGCTGCTGACCGAGCCGACCGTCGAGTAGTCGCCCATGCGGTAGGCCGCTTCGAACTCCCACGAGCGCGCGAACGGCGCGTCGGTGAGCAGCGGCACGACGGCCTCGATGTAGGCTTCCTTCACGTCGTACTCGCCGGTCGTGTTGGAGAGCGCGTTGCCCATCGTGTTGCCGGCCTGCGTCTCGGCCGAGAAGATCTCCTCGCTTTCTTCCTTACGGTACTCGGCGCCCGCGGCAATCATCACCGAGCCGGCGGGCAGCTCGAACACCGGACCGGTGACGTTGGCAGCGACGACCTGCTGCTGGATCTTGGCGTCAAAGGTGTCCTTGATGCCGCCAGCCGTGATGTACTGGGCCGCCTCGGACGACACGGAGTTGAAGCCGAACGGATTGAATGGCGCGCAGCCCGCGGCACGGGCCGCAGCGTCACGGCAGACCGGCTGACCCGTCGCCGGATCCGCGATTGCATCGAGCGCGTGGAAGTAACGGTCGCGCAGCGCCGTCTCCGATGCGGTCGCTTCCTTCGTCTGGCTACGCTCGTAATACGTTTCCCAGTGCCAGTCGTTGCCGAAATCGCCGCTGAAGCCGACGACGCCGCGGTAGAAGTCGCGATCGTTCTGGTTGGAGCGGTCGAACACGCCGTTCATGCGCTTGATCATCTGCAGGAACACTTCCTCGCCGGTGTCGGCCGCGATCGCATCCATCTGGGCCAGGATCGGCGCCGGGATGAACGGATTGTCGCGCGACAGGCCCGGCAGGACCGTGCCGTCCGGCAGCACCGCGTCGGAGTTGTGGTGGCGAGCGGCTCGAGGCTCGAGTTCGATTCCATCTTGGAATAGCTGCCCTCGGCGAAGAGCCTGACGGAGTCGGTCAGCTGGTAGTGGCCGAGCGCGGTCACCAGCGTGCGTTCGAGCGGCGTGGCGATGTAGCGCTCGGCGTTGCGATTGAAGCCGTCCTCGGCGGTCACGAAGTTCGGCTTCAGCACGTTGTCGGGGCCGAACGTCCAGTTGGTACGTCGAGCGGAAAGCGGCCCTGCGGCGGCAAGCTGCTGCGCGCCGGGGATGTCGTTCGCCGAGATCTCGCGATTGCGCGAGCGCAGGCCATCGTCCTTGTCGTACTGCACGTTCGCGGTGATGTTGCCGCGATCGCCGATGTTCATGCCGGCGGTGAGCGAAGCCAGGTGACGGTCGGCGTCGCCCTCGCTGGACGCGCCGGTCTGGCCGCGGAAGCTCAGGCCTTCGAAGTCGTCCTTGAGGACGAAGTTGACGACGCCCGCGACGGCCTCGGAGCCGTACACCGCGGAGGCGCCGCCAGTCAGCACCTGCACGCTCTTGAGCAGGTCGGTCGGAATGTTGTTGATGTCGACGATCGAGGTCGAGCCGACACCGGCCACGATGCGACGACCGTTGATCAGCACCAGCGTGCGCTGGTCTTCCATGTTGCGCAGGTTCACCGTCGAAACGCCGTTCGCGCTGGTGAGGAAGTTGCTGTTGGTACGCGACAAGCCGGGGGTGCCGACCTGCGGCAGCTCCGCAAGGATGTCGGCAACGTTCGGCGAGCCTTGCTGATCGATCATCTCGTCGCTGATGACCTGGACGGGCGTCGACGCCTCGATTTCGGGGCGCGCGATGCGCGAGCCGGTGACGACGATTTCGGCGATCGGCTCCTCGGCCGCCTGCACCGTCGCGCAAACCATCACGACTGCGTTCGCCAGCAGGGCGTGCCTGACAGCGCGTCGGATGAGAAGGTTCTTGAACATGGATCTCTCTCCTGAGGGGTTGTTGGCTCCTCGCCGCAGTTCCGTTGCATGCCCGGGCCACCTGGGCAGACATTGCGACGACAGAAGCATTCCGCTGCGCCAGCAACGGGTTGGCCAACAGGATACAAGTGCTAGAAAAGCATCGTGGGGTACCAGATGCTAATACTTCGTTGCCAGCTCACAACAACGGAGCGCGAATAGCTGCTTCGAGCAGATTTGGATTACACGAACAGCACGATCAGCGTGCCGGAGCTGTTCGGACGAAGAGTCGGCGCAGAGCCGTAGAGGTGAGTGCGAACGCGGCCAGCAGCACAGCGCAGCTGAAACCGATGATTGGCCAATTGCCGCCGCGCGCGTACAGCGTGAGTCCGATGCGTGGCTGCACGCTTCCCGTGAGCACGCCGGGCTGGAAGCGCGGCAGGGTTGAGACGATGCGGCCATCCGGACCGATGATCGCGGAGATTCCGTCGTTCGCCGCGCGCAGCATCGTCCGCCCTGCTTCCAGCGCACGCATGCGACTGATCTGCAGATGCTGATGCGCCGCCGTCGAATCGCCGAACCACGCATCGTTGGTCACGTTGACGAGCAGCGTCGCCTCCTTCAGCACCGCGAGCTGGTCCGACGCGTACGAGTCTTCGTAGCAGACCGTCACGCCGAGCTTCTGACCCGCCGCATCGAGCGCCGGCTGCGAGTCGCCGCCGGCCTCGAAGCCGCTGTACGGCAACTCCATGCCCTTGAGCCAGTCGCGCATGAACTCCGGCACGGGGAAGAACTCGCTCAGCGGCACGAGTCGGCGCTTCGCGTACCACTGCGGCTCGTCGCCGAGCGCCAGCACTGCGTTGTAGTAAACCTCACGACGCGGGTCGCGCCGCAGTTGGCCGAGCACCAGTGTCGAGCCGCTGCGTTTCGCCGCATCCCACTCCGGTCCGAGAAAACCACCGAGCATGTGCACCGGCGCCGCGAGCGCGGATTCGGGCCAAACGATGATGTCCGCGCCGAGGTGCGGCGCCGTTAGCGTGCGATACAGTTCGAGCGTCGCCTCGAACTGCTCCTGGTCCCACTTCATTTCCTGCGGGACGGCGCCTTGCACGATCGCGACCGTGATCGGCTCGCCCGTCGGCTGCGTCCATTCGCGTCCCCACAAGACGAAGCCGAGAATCCAGATTGCAACGACCGCGCTGGCGGCGGCGATGCGCGCACGCGAGTTGCCGAACAACAATGCGACGAGAGCGCCTGCGGACAGCGCGACGACAAAGGTCACTCCATAGACGCCGACGAGCGGTGCGAAGCCTGCGAGTGGCGCATCGGTCTGCGTGTAACCCAGCGCGAGCCACGGGAAGCCACTGAGAAACCAGCCGCGGAACCACTCCATCACGGCGATGGCAGCCGGCAACACCAGCAGCCAGCGCAGCGTGTCGTGCACTCTTGCCCAGCGCGTCAGGACATAGCCGAGCGTAGCCGCGTATCCGCCCATGACCGACGCGATCACGACGATCACGAGCACCGTTAGCACGATCGGCGCGTGGCCGATCTCGTAGACGCTGTGGTAGAGCCAGTAAGTGCCGGCGAGGTAGGTGCCAGCAGTGAAGAGGAAGCCGCCCAGTGCTGCGCGGCGCGGTGTCGCGTCCTGCCACAGGGCGAAGAGATAGGCGATGCCCAGGATCGCGAGCGGCCACCAGCCGAACGGCGCGAAAGCGAGCGAGACGGCGGCACCGACCGGCAGCGCCAGCCATGTCGCCCAGCGCGTCTGCAGGAACTGCTTCACTCTTCCTTCGGCACGATGTCGCGCGGCGTGATGACGCGCAACATGTCGAGCCGGCGCCGGTCGGCGCGCAGCACCTTGAACTCCAGGCCGCCGAGCACGAACGTTTCGCCGCGGCGTGGCAAGCGTCCGAGGAAGTTCATCGCCAGCCCGCCGATCGTGTCGAACTCCTCGTCGCTGAAGTCGGTGCCGAAGTAGTTGTTGAAATCCTCGATGGGCGCCTGCGCCTTGACCGTGAACTGGCGCTCGCCTTCCTTGCGAATGTCGAGATCGTCCTCGACGTCGTACTCATCGCCGATGTCGCCGACGATCTGCTCGAGCACGTCTTCGATCGTCACCAGGCCGGACACGCCGCCGTACTCGTCGACGACGATCGCCATGTGATGATGGCTGGCGCGGAACTCCTTCAGCAGCACGTTCAGGCGCTTGCTCTCGGGAATGAACACGACCGGGCGCAGGCACTCCTTGATGTCGAAGTCCTCGCGGCCGCCTTCCGCGAAGTAGCGCAGCAGGTCCTTCGCCAGCAGGATGCCGACGACCTGGTCGCGATCCTCACCGATCACCGGGAAGCGCGAGTGCCCCGACTCGATCACGATCGGCAGGATGTCCTCGGGCGGATCGTCGCGATTGACGATCGTCATCTGCGAGCGCGGCACCATGATGTCGCGCACCTGCAGCTCGGCGACGCGCAACACGCCTTCGAGCATCTCGAAGGCGTCGGAGTTGATCAGCCCGCGCTCGCGCGCCTGCGTCAGCGTCTCGATCAGGTCGTCGATGTCGCGCGGCTCGCCGCTCAGCGTGTCGGTGATCCGTCGCAGCCAGCGTCCGGTCGAACCTTGCTCTTCAGCCATAAGGATTCGGCATCCCGAGTTGTGCCAGGATCTTCGCTTCGCGCGCTTCCATCCGCGCGGCGTCGCGGTCGTTTTCGTGATCGTAGCCGAGCAGGTGCAGAACGCCGTGCACGACCATGTGCGCCCAATGTGCGGCGGGCGGCTTGCCCTGCTCGCGCGCCTCGCGCGCCACGACTGGCGCGCAAATCGCCAGATCGCCGACGTCGTGCTCGGAACCAAACGACAGCACGTTCGTCGGCTTGTCCTTGCCGCGCCACGTTCGATTGAGCCTGCGGCTCTCGGCAGCACCGACGACACGAATCGTCAGCTCCGCCGAGTTCGGTAGACGGCGCGTAGTGCCGCCTGCGAACGCAGCGTTCGCCCAGCGCGCGAAACTGCGCGCGTGCGGCACTCCAGCCCTGCGGGTTGCAATTTGCACAGTCACCATCAAGCGGGCTTATCCGGAGTGGAGCGCTCGTACGCCTGCACGATGCGTTGTACGAGGGGATGGCGCACGACGTCCTTCGACGTGAAATGCGTGAACGCGACGCCCTCGACCCCAGGCAGCACGTTCATCACGTGCTTCAGGCCGGACATCTGCTGTCGCGGCAGATCGGTCTGCGTGATGTCGCCGGTCACGACGGCTTTCGAGCCGAAGCCCATGCGCGTCAGGAACATCTTCATCTGCTCGATCGAGGTGTTCTGCGCCTCGTCGAGAATGATGAACGAGTCGTTGAGCGAGCGGCCGCGCATGAACGCGAGCGGCGCGATCTCGATGACCTGCCGCTCGACTGCACGCGCCACGCGGTCGAAGCCCATCATGTCGTAGAGCGCGTCGTACATCGGCCGCAGATAGGGATCCACCTTCTGCCCGATGTCGCCCGGCAGGAAGCCGAGGCGCTCGCCCGCCTCCACCGCCGGACGCACCAGCACGATCCGGCGCACGCGGTCGGTCTGCAGCGCCTCGACTGCGCACGCGACCGCGAGATACGTCTTGCCCGTGCCCGCGGGGCCGATGCCGAACGTGAGATCGGACGTGTGAATGTTCGCGAGGTACTGGCGCTGATTCGCGCCGCGGCCGCGAACGCCGCCGCGCTGCGTGTGAATCGTCACTTCGTCCGCGGCGCGCGTCACCACGACCGGCGCGGGATCCATGTGCGCTTCCTGCACGGCGAGGTGCACGCGATCGGGCGTCAGCGCTTCGCTGGCCGACAGCTCGAACAGGTGCCGCAGCACGTGCTCGGCCGTCACTGTCGCCTCCGGCGTTCCGGAGACCTCGACCCAGCCGCCGCGCCGACGCACCTGCACGTTGAACCGCTGCTCGACCTGCCGCAGGTTCTCGTCCATCGGGCCGACGAAGTTCGCGAGCCGGGCGTTGTCGACGGGCTCGAACGCGAGGTCGCGCGTTGCGATGGAGGCGCTCATGAAAGGCGGCCGCGCAGCGAGTTCGGCATTGCCTCCGTGATCACGACGTCGGCGAAGCGGTTGATCAACGCCTGCGGGCCGTCGAAGTTCACCCAGCGCATGTTCTCGGTGCGCCCGGCCAGCTGATGCGCGTCCCTCTTCGACGGACGCTCGACCAGCACGCGCTGCACCGTGCCAACCATCGCGCGGCTGATCGCTTGCGACTGACTGTTGACCCGCGCTTGTAGCGCTGCGAGGCGCTGCTGCTTCTCTTCGTGAGTCACGTCATCCGGCAACGAGGCGGCGGGAGTGCCCGGCCGGCGGCTGTAGATGAAGCTGAACGACTGGTCGAAGCCGACTTCCGCGATCAGGCTCATGGTCGCGTCGAAGTCGCGCTGCGTCTCGCCCGGGAAGCCGACGATGAAGTCGGACGACAGGCTGATGTCGGGGCGCACCGCGCGGAGCTTGCGGATCTTCTGCTTGTATTCGAGCGCCGTGTAGCCGCGCTTCATCGCCGCGAGAATGCGGTCCGAGCCTGACTGCACCGGCAGGTGCAGGTAGTTGGCGAGCTGCGGAATGTCGCGATACGCCTCGATCAGCGAGTCTTTGAACTCTACGGGATGCGAGGTCGTGAAGCGGATGCGCTCGACACCCGAGACTTCCGCGACGTAGTAGATCAACGTGCCGAGATCGCACAGCGTGCCGTCCGACATCGGGCCGTTGTAAGCGTTGACGTTCTGCCCGAGCAACGTGATCTCGCGCACGCCCTGGCGCGCGAGGCTGCGGATCTCCGTCATGACGGATTCGAACGGCCGGCTGACTTCTTCGCCGCGCGTGTAAGGCACGACGCAGAACGTGCAGTACTTGCTGCAGCCTTCCATGATCGACACGAACGCGGTCGCGCCTTCGGCACGCGGCTCGGGCAGCGCGTCGAACTTCTCGATTTCCGGGAAGCTCACGTCGACGACCGAGCGGCCGGTCGCTCTTGAGCTCGTCGATCATCTCCGGCAGCCGGTGCAGCGTCTGCGGCCCGAACACGAGGTCCACGTACGGCGCGCGCTTCGTGATGCCATCGCCCTCCTGGCTCGCGACGCAGCCGCCGACACCGATCAGCAGGTGCGGCTTGGCCTTCTTGAGCTGCTTCCAGCCGCCCAGCTGCGAGAACACTTTCTCCTGCGCCTTCTCGCGCACCGAGCAGGTGTTGAGCAGCAGCAGGTCGGCCTGGGCCGGATCGTCAGTCAGCTCGTACCCCTGCGACTCGCGCAGCACGTCCACCATCTTGGCGGAGTCGTACTCGTTCATCTGGCAGCCGAAGGTGCGGATGTAGAGCAGGGGCATGGGACGCTAAGAATAGAAGCGGTGAGCGGCGAGCGGATAGCCCACTTCCTCCCGAGGAACTGCAGCTACGCGGCGTAAGAGGCTGATTTTAAGAACTAAGCGCTTCTCTAGAACGGAATATCGTCGTCGAACTCCCCACCGCCTCCGCCGCCCTCGTCCGCGACAGGCGCGGCCGAGCGGTCCTCGGTGGCCGGGGCCGGACGGGAGGTGCTGCGGGGCTCACGGGGCTCGCTGGGCGCGCCGCCGCCGCCGCGGCCACCGAGCATTTGCATCTGGTCGGCGATGACCTCGGTCGTATAGCGGTCCTTGCCCTCTTTATCCTGCCACTTGCGGGTGCGGATCTTGCCCTCGATATAGACCTGCGAGCCC
The DNA here is from genome assembly GCA_963830745.1 of uncultured Gammaproteobacteria bacterium. Lineage (GTDB taxonomy): Bacteria > Pseudomonadota > Gammaproteobacteria > Steroidobacterales > Steroidobacteraceae > Steroidobacter. Next base: position 71,028 of record CAWHNL010000022.1, on the reverse strand, counting down.
TTGCGCAGGTATTCGGCCGCGATCTCGCCCAGCTTGTCGTACATGACGATGCTGTGCCATTCGGTGCGCTCCTGCATGTCGCCGGTCTGCTTGTCCTTCCAGGACTCGCTGGTGGCGACGCGGATGTTGGTCACGGCCTTGCCGCTCGGCATGTAGCGCGTGTCGGGATCCGCCCCGAGATTGCCCACCAGGATGACTTTGTTGACTCCGCGCGCCATGGCCGAACCCCTCGTGCAAACAGGGGCGGGATTGTAGCGGGTGTGGGGTCGCGGGGCAGCCGGATTTCAGCCAAGACATCTAATTTGCGTATATTGATCGGTCCGGAAACGCCCTCAGGATGTCCGTCGCAATGCCTTCCATCCTCATCCGCGGCGCACGTACCCACAACCTGCGCAACATCGACCTCGAGTTGCCGCGGGACCGCCTCATCGTGTTCACCGGGCTGTCCGGGTCGGGCAAGTCTTCGCTCGCGTTCGACACGATCTACGCCGAGGGCCAGCGGCGCTACGTCGAGTCGCTGTCGGCCTACGCGCGCCAGTTCCTGTCGATGATGGAAAAGCCCGATGTCGACTCGATCGAAGGCCTGTCGCCGGCGATCGCGATCGAGCAGAAGTCCACCTCGCACAATCCGCGCTCGACGGTCGGCACGGTGACGGAAATCTACGACCACCTGCGACTGCTGTTCGCGCGCGTCGGCATTCCGCGCTGTCCGGACCATGGCATCGACCTGCTGGCGCAGACCGTCAGCCAGATGGTCGACCAGGTGCTGCGTCTGCCCGACAGCACCCCGATCCTGCTGCTTGCGCCCTTGATCGACGCACGCAAAGGCGAGCACGCGCACGTGATCGAGCAGCTGCGCGGACAAGGGTTCGTGCGCGCGCGGATCGACGGGATCGTGGCCGAGCTCGAATCGCCGCCGAAGCTCGATCCGAAGAAGAAGCACACGATCGAGGCTGTCGTGGACCGGTTGAAAGTGCGCGCCGACGTCGGCCAGCGCCTGGCCGAATCGTTCGAGACGGCGCTGCGGCTGTCGGACGGCGTTGCGCGGGTCTCGTTCATGGACGAGCCGAAGCGGGACTGAGCTGGTGTTCTCCGACAAGTTCGCCTGCCCGGTCTGCGGCTACGCGCTTTCGGAGCTGGAGCCGCGGCTGTTCTCCTTCAACAACCCGGCGGGCGCGTGCCCGACGTGCTCGGGCCTGGGCGTGCAGCAGTTCTTCGATCCTGCGCGCGTCGTCCATCACACGCACTTGTCGCTCGCGGGCGGCGCGATCCGCGGCTGGGATCGTCGCAACGCGTATTACTTCGCGCTCGTGCAATCGCTGGCGCGGCACTACAAGTTCGACATCGAGGAGCCCTGGCAGGACCTGTCGCCGAAGAACCAGAAGGTGGTGCTGTACGGCAGCGGCGACGACAAGATCGACTTCCGCTACGTCGACGCGCGCGGCGGCACGATGCGTCGCGCGCACAAGTGGGAAGGCGTGATCCCGAACCTGGAGCGCCGCTACCGCGAAACCGAATCGCTCGCCGTGCGCGAAGAGCTCGCGAAGTACCTGAGCAACCAGCCCTGCCCCGAGTGCGGCGGCACGCGCCTGAACCGCGCGGCGCGCAACGTGTTCGTCGCCCAGCACACGCTGCCCGACCTCGCGCGACTCGCAGTCAGCGATGCGTTGCGCTTCAGCGAGGAGCTGCGGCTGGAAGGCTGGCGCGGCGAGATCGCCGCGAAGATCGTCAAGGAGATCCACGAGCGCCTGCGGTTCCTGAGCGACGTCGGTCTCGATTACCTGACGCTCGATCGCAGCGCCGACACGCTCTCGGGTGGCGAAGCCCAACGCATCCGCCTCGCGAGCCAGATCGGCTCCGGCCTGGTCGGCGTCATGTACATCCTCGACGAGCCGTCGATCGGCCTGCATCAGCGCGACAACGATCGGCTGCTGCACACGTTGAATCGCCTGCGCGATCTCGGCAACACGGTGATCGTGGTCGAGCACGACGAAGATGCGATCCGCCATGCCGACTACGTCGTCGATCTCGGCCCGGGAGCCGGCGTGCACGGCGGGCGTGTGATCGCGCAGGGCACGCCGGACGACATCGCCGCGAGCGCCGACTCGATCACCGGTCAGTACCTCTCGGGCAAGCGCGCCATTGCGATTCCGCCGATGCGCACGCCGCGCCAGGACGACCGCGCGCTGCGCATCCTCAACGCTCGCGGCAACAACCTGCGTAACGTCACCGTCGATATTCCGCTCGGCGTGATGACGTGCGTCACCGGCGTGTCGGGCTCCGGCAAGTCGACGCTCGTCAACGACACGCTGTACCAGTTCGTCGCGCGCAAGCTCAACGATGCCTCGACCGATCCGGCGCCGAACGACGGCGTCGAGGGTCTGGAGAACATCGACCGCGTGATCGACATCGACCAGAGTCCGATCGGTCGCACGCCGCGCTCCAATCCCGCGACCTACACCGGACTGTTCACGCCGATCCGCGACATCTTCTCCGCCGTGCCGGAAGCGCGCGCCCGCGGCTACGAGGCCGGTCGCTTCAGCTTCAACGTCAAGGGCGGGCGCTGCGAAGCGTGCCAGGGCGACGGCGTCATCAAGGTGGAGATGCACTTCCTGCCGGACGTGTACGTGCCGTGCGACGTGTGCAAAGGCAAGCGCTACAACCGCGAGACGCTCGAAATCCGCTTCAAGGGCAAGAACATCAGCGAAGTGCTGGAGATGACCGTCGAGGATGCGCTGGATTTCTTCCGCAACGCGCCGGCGATCGCGCCGAAGCTGCAGACACTGATGGACGTGGGCCTGTCGTACATCCGCCTCGGGCCAGAACGCGACGACGCTCTCGGGCGGCGAAGCGCAGCGCGTGAAGCTCGCGAAGGAGCTGTCGAAGCGCTCGACCGGGCGCACGCTCTACATCCTCGACGAGCCGACGACCGGCCTGCACTTCTACGACATCGAGCAGCTGCTCGGCGTCCTGCACCGGCTGCGTGACGAAGGCAACACGATCGTGGTGATCGAGCACAACCTCGACGTGATCAAGACGGCGGATTGGGTCATCGACCTGGGACCGGAAGGCGGCGCCGGCGGCGGTGCGATCGTCGCGACGGGCACGCCCGAGCAGATCGCCGCTAACGAGGGGTCGTACACAGGGAAGTACCTGCGGCCGGTGCTGGAGCGGAAGATGAAGAGTTCGGCTAAAGCCGAACCCACAAGGAAGAAGAAGGCTGTGGGTCAGGCTTTAGCCTGACTCCTATCGCCCCGCCCGCGGCTTCCCCGACACGAACACCTGGTGCACTTCGCCCTGCGACGTCGACTCGCGATACTTGCCGCCGGTGTAGCCGCCGACGATCGCGCGCCAGAACGTCACTGCGGGCTTGTTGTAGAGGAACTCGACGATTTCCCACGTGCCGGCGAAGCGGTTGAAGATCAGCGCCGCGGCGTCGCGCCCGATGCCGAGGCGGCGCGAGCGCGGCGTGATGAAGAAATCGGCCATGCGGAAATCGACCTGCGCCCGCTGATGACGCGGCGGGCGGCTCACCAGCGCGAAGCCGGCGGGCTTGTCGTTCTTGAGGATGATGAGCGGATGCGAGGTCTCATCGGCGAACCAGCGCGCCATGAGCTCCTGCTGGCGCTCGCCGTACTCGCCTTTCGCCGGGAACATCCCGGTGTTCATGCTCTGCTGCGAAAGGTCTTCGAGATATTCCGGGTACTGCGCCTGGATCCAGGTGCGGTCCTGCGGAGAGTTCTGCGCGTCGCGGATGCTGACTGTCACGGCTCACCTCCGAGGGAGGCTCCGCTGCGAGGGACACCGGGCGGAGAGTCTCCGCCCGGTATCCTGATCTCGACAATCGATCGTAGATACTGGGACGATTACTGAGGGACGCTTACTGCTTCGGCTCGGCCGGGGGCTGGTCGGCAGGCGGAGTCTCGGCCGGAGCGGCAGCGGCGTCGCCGGCGGCAGCAGCGGCATCACCCGCGGCGGCAGCAGCGTCACCAGCAGCGTCCTGAGCCTGACCGGCAGCTTCGTTCGCCGTTGCAGCGGCATCCTGAGCGGCCTCAGCGGGCTCTTCCTTCTTCGCGCACGCGGCCAACGACAGCGACAGCGCGACGGCGGCGAGAATCATTTTTGTGTTCATGAGAATGATCACCCTGATGTAACTGATGAAGGTGGACAGTGACGGCAAGTTGGGAGAGAGTTCCTGCTCCCGCATTGCTTGCGGAGTCGAATTCTAGTGTGTTTGGAAAGCGTTTTGAACCTGGAAATTCCAGTGTTTCGCGCAGTGTGTGCACGCGGCGACATTGACGAAACATTGACATGACGAAACGTTGACATCTCGAGATCACGACCATGCTCGTCTCGCCCCTGCTCTCGCAATTGTTCGACGATCACCTCCGCATTCAACGCCAGCGCACCGACGAAGCGATGGCAACGTGCAAAGTCGACACGCTCGCGATTCACGCGGGCAGTCCGCACATGCTGTTCCTGGACGATCATCCGTATCCGTTCAAGCCGAATCCGCATTTCAAGCTGTGGGTGCCGCTCGAAGACGCGATCGATTGCTGGCTCGTGTATCGCCCGGGCGAGAAGCCGCGGCTGATCTTCCTGCAGCCGGCCGATTACTGGCACAAGCCGCCTGCGCTCCCGCACGGCTTCTGGACGCATCACTTCCAGATCGAGGTCATCCGCGAGGCTGGCGAGGCGCGCCGCCATCTCACCCACCATGTCGGTAGCTTGGTCGGTAATTCGGGGCGTTGCGCATTCATCGGTGAATGGCAGGAGCAGTTCAAGGACTGGGGCTTCGCGGTGGCGAACCCGGAAGACCTGCTACATCGCTTGCACTATCCGCGAGCCATCAAGACTGAGTATGAGTTGGAGTGCATGCGCCACGCGTCGCACGCCGCCGCGCGCGGGCATGTCGCCGCCGAAGCAGCTTTCCGCGCCGGCAAATCGGAATACGAAATTCACATGGCCTATGTGCGCGCCACCGGACATTCGGAGCGGGAGCTGCCCTACTCGAACATCGTCGCGCTCAACACGAACGCCTCGGTCCTGCACTATCAACACCAGGAGCGCGAGGCGCCGGCAAAGCACTACTCGTTCCTGATCGATGCGGGCGCGCAGTATCACCAGTACGCGGCCGACGTCACGCGCACCTACGCAGCGAGTGACGGCGACTTCGCTGCGCTGATCGCCGGCATGGAGTCACTGCAGTTGCAACTGTGTTCGCAGGTTCGCAGCGGCGTCGACTACGCGAACATTCACCTCGATTCGCATTTGCGCATCGCCGGTCTGCTGCACGAGTCAGGCGTCATCACGATGCCGGCGGCGGACGCGGTATCGAGTGGCCTGTCCGCTGTGTTCTTCCCGCACGGCGTCGGCCATCTGCTGGGCCTGCAGGTGCATGACGTCGCGGGCTTCAGCGTCGACGCGAAGGGCACGCAGAAGGCGCGGCCCGCAGGTCATCCGTACCTGCGGCTCACACGCACGCTCGAGCCGGGCTTCGTCGTGACGATCGAGCCTGGCCTCTACTTCATCGACATGCTGCTGAACGAAGCGCGCAACGGCGAGCACGGCCGCCACATCAACTGGCGCCGCGTCGACGAATTCCGCCCGTACGGCGGCATCCGCGTCGAGGACAACGTCGCGTGCACCGCCGACGCGCCGGAGAACCTCACGCGCAACGCCTTCGCGGCGCTGAACTAGGCTCTGTTCTTCAGCAGATCTCTGATCTCCTCCAACAGCACTTCCTGCCGCGGCGGCGCGGCGGGTGCTGCCGGCTTCGCCTCTTCCTTGCGGCGCAGGCGATTGATGAGCTTGACGATCATGAAGATCGCGAACGCGACGATGATGAAATCGAACAGCGCCTGCAGGAACACGCCATAACGGATCGTGACTGCCTCTGCCCCCTCGCGCAGCGCAGGCATCGTGACGGCCAGCTTCGTGAAGTCGACGCCGCCGATGATGTAGCCGAGCGGCGGCGTGACCACGTCGCTGACCAGCGAGCTGACGATCTTGCCGAACGCCGCGCCGATGATGATGCCGACTGCAATGTCGACGACGTTGCCTTTGATCGCAAATTCGCGGAATTCTTTTGCAATGCTCATCTCAGGCTCCCCTTTTCAGGTCAGTCGATTGATGCCGTTGTAGGCGGCGACGCGATACGCCTCCGCCATCGTCGGGTAGTTGAACGTCGTGCCGGTGAAGTAGCGGATGTCGTTGATGTCCTTGCTCGCCATCACCGTCTGGCCGATGTGCACGATCTCGGACGCACCGTCGCCGAAACAGTGCACGCCGAGCACCGCCATGGTCTCCGCGTGGAAGATGATCTTGAGCATGCCGACCTTCTCGTCGGTCATCTGCGCGCGCGCCAGGTTCTTGAACGCGCAATGGCCGACCTCGTACGGCACCTTCGCTTCCTGCAGCTCGCGCTCGGTCCGGCCGATCGAGGAAATCTCCGGGATCGTGTAGATACCGCTCGGGATCATCTCCAGCTGGTGCGGCGCGACGTTCGGATCGAGGATGTGCTCGACCGCATGCGAGCCTTGCACGTAGGCCGCGCTTGCCAGCGCGGGCGGCCCGACGATGTCGCCGACGGCGTAGATGTGCGGGACGGCGGTCTGATACTGGCGGCTCACCTTGATCTGGCCACGTTCGTTGCTCGTGAGCCCCGCGCTCTCCACCTTGAGCGCATTGGAGTTGCCGGTGCGGCCGTTCGCCCAGAGCAGCACGTCGGACTTGATCTTGCGCCCGGACTCCAGGTGCAGCACCACGTCGCGCTCGCGCGCTTCGAGCGTCTTGAACTGCTCGTTGTGGCGGATGACGCAGCCCTGCTCGCGCAGGTGATACGACAACGCCTCCGCGATCTCATCGTCGAGGAACGACAACAGGCGGTCGTGGGTGTTGACGAGTGTCACCTTGACGCCGAGGTTCACGAAAATCGACGCGTACTCGCAACCGATGACGCCGGCGCCGTAAATCGTGACGGAGAACGGATGCTGGCCGTAGCGCAGGATCGTGTCGCTGTCGCAGATGCGCTCGTGCGTGAAATCGACCTCGGGCGGGTGATAAGGCCGCGAGCCCGCGGCGATCACGACGTGCTTGCCGGACACGCGGATCGGCTTGCCGTTGGCGGGCTGCACCTCGAGCGTGTGCGGGTCGACGAACGACGCTTCGCCGAAGTAGACCGGCACGCGGTTGCGCTCATAGAACCGATGGCGGCTCGCGACCTGCGTTTCGATCACCTTGGTCGCGGTCGCAGCAGCTGCGGATACGTCAGCCGCGACCCTTCAGTGAACTCCTTTAGCAGCGGATTGCGACGCATGTCATGGAGCATCTTCGCGGCATGGCGCAGGGCCTTGCTCGGGATCGTGCCCCAGTGCGTGCAGCCACCGCCGACTTCGTAATAGCGCTCGACCAGCGCGACGCTCTTGTGATGCTTGGCGGCGGTCATGGCGGCGCCCTCGCCCGCCGGGCCGCTGCCGATCACGACTACATCGAACTGATCCATGGGGCGCGATGATACCGAAAGCGCCCGAGTGCTCTACCATACGTACATGAAACTCAGCCTCGAACTGCCCATTACATTGATCTGTCTGCTCGCTCCCAGCGTCGCCGGCGCCGAATGGCTCGAACGGGTCGAAGACGGGATCATGGGGACGCGCATCGCCGTCGAGCTGTGGGCCGACGACCCCGCGCAGGGACGGGCCGCGATCGACGCGGTGCTCGCCGAAATGCGGCGGGTCGACGAAGCGATGAGCACGTACAAGCCGACCAGCGAGCTGTCGATGGTCAACGCGCGCGCGGCGCAGGCACCGGTGAAGATCTCGCCGGAGCTGTTCGACCTGTTGGATACCGCGCTGGACTATTCGCGCGTGACCGACGGAGCCTTCGACATCACCTATGCGAGCGTCGGCTACCTTTATGACTTCCGCCAACGAGTCCACCCTGGCGAAGAGCAGATCAAGGCCGCGTTGCCTGGCGTGAACTATCGGCACGTCGTGCTCGACAAGTCGCAGCACACGGTGCGCTACACGCAGCCCGGCGTGCGCATCGATCTCGGCGGCATCGCCAAGGGACATTCCGTCGACCGCGGTATCGCGATCCTGCAGGGACGCGGCATCAAGCACGCGCTGGTCACGGCTGGCGGTGACAGCCGCATCATCGGCGACCGCTTCGGCAAGCCGTGGGTCGTCGGCATCCGTCACCCGGATCGCAAAGAAGAAGTGATCGCGCGCATTCCGCTGGAGGACGCCGCGATCTCCACTTCCGGCGACTACGAGCGCTACTTCGACGAGGGCGGCGTGCGCTATCACCACATCATCGATCCAGGCACGGGCCACTCGGCGAGCAAGGTGCGCAGCGCGACGATCATCGGGCCGACGGCGACACGCACGGACGGCCTGTCTAAAACCGCGTTCGTGCTCGGCCCCGAGCGCGCGCTGGAGATCTACAATCGCCTCGATGACATCGACGCGATCCTCGTGACGCCCGACGGCCGCGTGCTGTACAGCAAGGGCCTGGAAGCACCACAAAAATAATGCATCTTCGAACCGTTCTGCTGCTGGCGCTGCTCGCGATCGTCGCAGGCGGCGGATTGCTGTTTCACCAAAGGCAGCGGACGCCACCGCCGACGACGACTGCGCCGGTCGCTCACGATGTCGCGGCCCCGCCGGCGGCCGCGCCCGATCAGCCGCAACACGCACGGGTCGAGGACGATGCAGCGATCCTGGCGCCGTTCGTCCCTCGGCTGGGCCGCATGGCGGACGCCTTCTACACCGACCTCGGCATCGATCTGCGAGTGGCCACGAGCACGCAGACCGAGTCGTCGATCGAGATCCAGGCCAACGCGATGTTCGAGCGGGAGCAGATCGGCCGGGAGGCTCCGGTCGGCGGGCTCCTGATCGTTCTCAATCCTCGGCTCGGCAGCGCGCGGATCGAAGTCGGCTACACACTCGAAGGCGCGCTAACGGACCTGCACATGGGCCAAATCGCCCGCGATCAGCTTGCGCCATACGCATCGTACGGCGTTGCCGGCATGGCGGTGATGGACGTCCTGCATTACCTGCGCGATCACGTTTACGTGTCGGCAGCACTCGGGCGCTTGTCCCTCCCCGAGGACTTGCGCACGACGCCCGCATACCTGGAGTACCAGCAGTATCTGTCCGGAGGCGCGGGAGCCAAGGCCAGATTGGCGAGCGCGCCCAGCGACGCGGACCTGAAAAAAACCGTACCGCGCGAGCGGCGGGCGCGCTATGCGCCGGCGAGCGAAGTGCAGGACTCTGTCGAAGCATTCCTGCGTGCGAGTGCGGACCTGGCGGGTGATCCCACGCTCGATCTGTTCACGGAAGGCTCGCGCCTGATGCGTTCCTACTACCCAGCCGCACCGTTCGAGACGCTGCGCCGGCTCGAGAGGATCGAAGCCTCGACGCCGCTGCAATACATCGTGGAGGGCGACTACGCGGTCGCGACGAGCAAGAAACCGGCGCATGGTTTCGTGCCTGTCCTGCTGCATCGGGAAGGTGGCTTGTGGCGCATCGATCTGGTCGAGACCTGGAAGAACCTGTTCTTCGATGGCGACGGCAACTACGGGCTGCGGAACTCCAATACTCCATATGCCTTCGCATTGAAGCAGTTCGGCACAGGCCAACCCTTCGACGTGGCAGCCGTGCCGCTGCGGGACGTGCCACTGGCACGCTGGCTCGAGGCGCTGGATCGGGACGATGTGCTCTCATCGTGGTGGCGCGCGGAGCTGTGGCTGCGCAACGGCTTTGTCGCCCCGCGAGCTCTGCTCGATTACGAGCGCGCACTCCGTCTCGCACCCCGCGATCCCATGGTGCTCGAAACGTTCGGCGAGCGGGCCCGGTACCTTGGTTTCCCGGAACTCGCGATACCGGCGCTGGCAGCCGTCGGGCGCGGCGTCGAGATGTCACTGGTCGACGCCTATAACGAAGCGGGCGATCGGCAAGGCGCTCGTCACTGGATCGAGCAAGCGCTCGAGCAGAATCCTTACGATCTGCACGCGCTGCAATGGCAGCGATACCTGGCGGAACGCGATGGCGACCAGGGCGAAGTGCAGCGCATGACTGCGACGATAGCGAAGCTGACGCAAGACCCCGAACAGCCCTACCAGCCCGTGACGCTTTACTTCCAGCCGCGCTCGCCACGCTTCGAGCCCGATGCGCCTGCAGTCGTCGACGGCACCCGGGTGTTCGATCACAGCAAGTTCGGCGTGACCCTGCAGAACACCAGTAACCGGCCGGTCGAAATCGAAAGCGTCAGGCTGACGAGCGTCGGCAACGCCGCCGCGAGCGGCTTGGGCGATATCAAGAATTATTGGCACTACCCGCAAGGCGGCGGCCGGCTCGGCGCCGGACAGTACGTGTACTTCGACAAGCAATGGGGCTTCACGGTCGATACCGGGCACAGTCATGTGCGGTATGTGTTTCACACGTGCTGGCACGGCGTGGGTGCCAGCGTGCGCCAATGCCGCACGCAATGGGTGGACACGATGCCGTACATCCCCAATCCACAATGACAGCGCGATGACCGAGCAACACCCGACGTATCCCAACGCCATCGAAGCGCTGCTGCTGATCGCATTGCTGATGGCGATCGAGCTGTTCGTCGCAGCGGCAGTGTTCGACGCGGACCTGCTCTCAGGCGTCAATGACGGCGACGTCTTTGGCTTCATCACGGTGGTCGGCAACGGCATCTTGTTCGTCGGCCTGATGGCGTACAAGCGCGTCGGCTACCGCACGCTGTTCCATCCTGCCGGGCATTCGCTCGCTGCGACGATGATGCTCGTGAGCGTGCCGATCCTCATGCTCGTGCCGGGACTCGTGATGCTGGCCGGCGCGGGCAACACGATCGTGCAGTGGCTGTTCCCGATGGACGCCGACGACGTCGCACGGTTCGAGTCGCAGATGGCGCCCGGTATCGTGCCGATCCTGTTCTCGTGCGTGGCGGCGCCGGTGCTCGAAGAGATGCTGTTTCGTGGCGTGATCCTGCGCGGATTCCTGCGCCAGTACTCGCGCACGTTCGCAATACTGTGGTCCTCGACGCTGTTCGGCATCGCGCATCTCAACCTGTACCAGATGATGACTGCGCTCGCGATCGGCATCGTCGCGGGCTGGCTGTACGAGCGGTGCAGATCGCTGTGGCCGTGCATTCTGCTGCACGCCGCGTACAACGGATTCGTAACGGGCTACTACGAGTGGATCATCGAGCACCCGCAGGCACAGACGGCGGGCCTCGGTGCGGCGTTCACTGGCGTGTCGTTCGGCGCCCTGATCCTCGGCGGCTTAGCGTTGCTGAAGCTACTGGGCAGCAAGCCGGCATGATCGGCACTCTCATGCTGATTCTGCCTTCCGTTCACGCGCGTCACTGAGTTGCGGGATTTCAGCCATTTCCGCGAGTTGAGAAGCACCGGCCGCTCATGCAGTCTCCTCGCATGCGCACGCAACCGCTCCCGCCCGGCCAGCGCCTCATCGACGAATTCCCACGTTTCGGCGTAGCGCGCTTCGCGAAACGAAGGATCGATCACACAGGAAGTTCGCTTGGAAATCACCGGACCGCTCGCGCGAGCTGTCGTGCTGACGGCGACGGAATTTGCACAGCTGCAACGAGTGACCGCTACGTCGGACTTCCACTGCGCGGCCGGTTGGAGTTATCGAGCGCTCAGGTGGAGCGGGTTCCGATTCGTCGACGTGTGGAACACCTTCGTCGTGCCGAACATGAATTCCGACGGCAAGCCCAGTTTCGCGATACTGCGCGGCCGGGACGGTTATCGAACGGCACTCCCGCTCGCGGACCTCCTCGCGCCGGAAGTCTTGATCGCAGATCGATTGAACGATCAATCGTTGACCGTGGAGCATGGCGCACCGATCAGACTCATCGCGCCGGCACATTACGGGTACAAGAGTCCGAAGCATCTCGCCGGCATAGAGCTTCGGCGCGACGGGCAAGGCTATCGTCCGCTCCTGCCGAGGCTCCTGGATCACCCGCGTGCACGCGTGGCATTCGAGGAGCGCGGCCAGTTCGTGCCGGGATGGCTGTTGCGCCTTGCATTCCGCCCCTTCATTCGACCGATCATCCGCAAACTCAAATCAGCAAAGTGCAACTAGCGCAACGAGAGCCGCGCTGCGCGGACGTACGCTACATGCATGACGACGATCTCGCGCTGGGTTCCTGCCCTCCTCACCTTGACGGCCGCGTTCTCGCAGGCGTCCGCTGCAGACCCGTCCGTTGCCGGACCCTGCGCCTCGGGCAGCTTCCGCGAGTTCGATTTCTGGGCAGGCGAATGGGACGTGCACGATGCGGGCGGCAAACTTGCCGGCCGCAATAACGTCACCATCGAGGAGCGCGGCTGCGTCGTCGTCGAGCGCTGGCACTCGGCGAACGGCGGCACTGGCCAAAGCTTCAACTACTACGATCCGGCCGCCAAGCGCTGGAAGCAGCGCTGGGCCGGATTGGGACTGCTGATCGAAATGGAGGGCGGGCTGCAGGGAGAGGCGATGGTCCTCGAGGGTCCGATGCAGTACCTCGGGCAGAATCGCACGACGCTGTTGCGCGGTACGTGGACCAAGTTGTCCGACGGTCGCCTGCACCATCAGTTCGTCGAATCGGACGATGGCGGCAAAACCTGGAAGCCGTGGTTCGACGGTTACTACACGCGCGTTCGTAGCCGGGACTGACTGCGCAGCTGCCGACCCGATCGGCCCGTCAAGCGCCGCATCTGCCGGAACATCGTCGAGCGATGATCGAAGCCGACCTGCTCGGCGATTTCCACGTGGCTCAGAGCAGTCGTCGACAGCAAGCGCTGGGCGGCCGCGACGCGCTTTTGCTGCAGATATCGATACGGGGTTACCCCTTCGAGGCCATGGAACAGGCGAATGAAGTGGTACTTCGACAGGCACGCCGCACGCGCCATGTCGTCGAGGGTGATCTGCTGCCGATAGTTGCTGTGAATGAAATCGCGGCCCCAGCTCAGGCGCCGATACAGTTCCAGACGCTTGGCCGCCCGGTTCGCTGAGATCGATTGAATAGCCTGCGTGGTCTGCCGGTGGCTGTTGAGCATCCGTTCCAACAGGAAGCTCAGCTGCTCCTCGTACCACGCCTCGTCGTCGAAGCCTTGCTCGACGTGAAACGCGATGTAGCGCAGCACCGGCGTCACGATCCGATCGTTCGGCCGCAAGTGCTCGGCGAACTCGACGGATCTGCGTTCGATCTCGCCGTCGCCATCGAGGATGCGATCCTGTGGCGTCAGCATCCCGCCGAGGACTTCTTCGGCAAAGCCAGGGCGAAAGAAGACGCTGAAAGAGCGGATCGGCCGGACGCTGCGGATCGAGCTTGCATAGGTGCGCCGGTCGTTGAATATGAGGTAGCTATCGTCATCGACCGTCAGGGCGCGACCGTCGATGAAATAGCGCTCCTCCCCGCCCCATGCCGCCTTGATGGACAGACGCTGCTGGTAGGGCATGTACTCGACGTCGCCCTCCGACGCATTGAGGATGGCGTTTACCCTGCCCCATACGGCGTAGAAGGAACGACGGAATTCGCAGTCGCGCGTCAGGTCCTTGGGCCGTGGCAGTGCTCGCATCAACAGCAACATCGGCAACCTCCCGATCCAAGCCTACTGCGTGGAGCCGTCAGGTCAATCGAGCGATGTTGCAGAAGCTGCACTTATCGGGCGCGGGGGTTGCGTGGAAAAAAACGGCGGGTTGCAGCCCGCCGTTCGAAGGATGTCGGGCTGAAGCCCGACCTACAGGAAGGCCTCAGAAGTCTGCCGTCAGCCCCACGAAGACATAACGACCGAGCGTGTCGTACACCTGCGGATACGTGTTGCCATTGCAGTAGGTGCTTACGCAGTTCGTCGCCCCGAGCAGCGGCGGGTCCTTGTCCGTGACGTTGTTGATGCCGAGGCGCGCCTGCAGATGGCTGAACACACCGACATCGGCAAAGCTGTATGCCGCCGCCAGGTCGATGTAGTCACGCGTACCGAGCTTGATATCGGTGGCTGCGATGGGCGGCGCGCCGGTGTCCGGATTGGTCCCGTCGACATCCACCTCATTGAGGTGACGCCAGGTGAGCGACAGATCCACGCCCCAGGGCGTCAGCCAGCTCGTGCGCAGCTTGTGGCGCCAATCGGGGAGCGGTACGCCGCACACCGCGCCGTAGAGTCCGGCGCAGTTGTACTTCGGGTACCCAGGCAGCGGCTCGATGACGAACTCGTCGGCGTAGTTGCCGACCAGGCTCAGCGTGACCTGGCCGAGGGTGCCGACGTCGAAGCGATAGTTCGCGTCGAGATCGAAGCCCTTGGCCTGGAGCGATCCCATGTTGATGATGGGATCGTCGACGAAGCCTGTCGTGCCGAGCCAGATCGAGCCGTTGAGCGGCACGCGGTGCACGGCGTCGCAGAACTGCGTTTGTCCTGCGACACACTGCCCCAGGATGAAGTCCTGACCGACCTGTCCGATCACCTTCTCGACTTTGATGTCGTAGTAGTCGAGCGACAGGCTGAAGTTCGGCAGGAACGCCGGCGTGAGCACGATGCCGTACGAGTACGTGTCCGATTCCTCGGGATCGAGGTCCGGACTGCCGGTCACGTTGCCGTTGTACTGCCCGGCCGGGTTCGCCAGGATGTTGCCGTACTGCGCGGCCGTGACACCGGAGAGCGCGCACTGTGCGAAGGTGGCCGTCGGATCGTCCCTGTCGTCCGCATTGGTCAGATCACCCGCGCACGGATCGGTGGTGCCGTTGAGCTGGACACGCGGCTGCAAGAACAGCTCCTGCACGTTCGGTGAGCGCACTGCGCGCTGATAGCTGCCACGCAGCCGGACGCTGTCGACTGGAGCCCAATCGAGACCGAGCTTGTAGCTGTTCGTGTCGAAGCCGAGGTTGTAATCCGAGTAGCGGTAACCCGTTTCGAACGACAGCGTCTGCGCCATCGGCTGGTCCTGCAGGAGCGGCGCGCGCAACTCGGCGAAGACTTCCCTGACATCGAATCCGCCGATCGTATCGAGCGTCGGTGCGCCCTGACCAGACAAGTCGTTCGTCTGATACGAGGCATCCGGGCGCAGCTCGGAGCGCTCCGAGCGATACTCCGCGCCGACTGCGAACGCGATGCCGTCGTTGGCCGTCGGCAGCTTGATCCCATACTGACCGAGGTCGCCGGAGATCGAGCCGCTCAGCACCTGCTCGGTCGTCGAGCCTTGCATCACGCCCGGTATCTGCAGGTAGGCCAGCTGGTTCGGGGTCACGCCGTCGATGTTGAAGATGTTCCACGGCACGCAGGCAGGATCGTCGTTGGACAGGTCAGCATCCGCGTTTACGCGGCAGACGGTCTGACCCTGCGTCAGCGAGTCCGGGCGCGTGTCGACGACCGCGTTGAGCGCCTTGCCCATGCGGCTGCGCGACAGGTCGTTCTGATAGTTCTCGGAGAGCATGGACGTTCCGTACAGGCCATAGATGTCGTAGGTCCAGCCGTCCGCGATGTCGCCGCGCGCGCCCACGACACCCCGGAACGACGTGTGACGCAGATCGTCGAGACGACCACCGCTTTCGACGTTGCGCCGGCCGATGTCGAGGAAGATGTCGCCGGCTGCAGGATTGCCGCCACACCAGGCGTTCAGCTCATCGGGCGTCAGGAGCGGGTTGTCGCAATTGACGACCTGGTCGCCGAAGAACGGTGGCTGACCCGGCCCGCCGCCGAGGAACGCGCCGCTGGCGGCGATCTGCGCGCGCGTGCGGTCGTCCATGAACATGAACTCGGTGTAGATGCTGGTCTTCTCGCTGAAGTCGTAGTGCGCGAACAGGCCGGCGGTCCTGCGCTCGTCCGGACGCTGATAGTAGTTGTCCGGCGCAAAGTTGAACTGATCCGTCGTCGTGAAGGGCCGCAGCCGGTTGTCCGAGCCGATCGTGCTGTCGAATGCGCCGAACGGAGAGTCCGCGCGCGTGCGGAAGCGGCCGGGCGCCGATGTCGACGAGCCTGCGCAGCTGAACGCGCTGCCTGAACCCAGCGAACAGGCGCTGAAGTCGCGCTGATCCTGCTTGAGCTTCTCCAGTTCGCGGTAGCCGATGTACACCGTTGCATTGCCGCGGCCATCTGGCGTGTTGATGCCGGCGACGAACGTGATGTCCTTGGTCGCGCCATCCGTCACGTTGCTGTCGGGCAGCGCGAAGTTCCGTCCGCGTACCAGCGCGGCAATGCTGTCGCTGTGCTGGTTGTGCTGGTACAGGCTGTACTGAGCATCGAGGCGCACACCCTCGAAGTTGTCGTTCATGATGAAGTTGACGACGCCCGCAACGGCGTCGGCGCCATACACGGCGGACGCGCCGCCCGTCAGCACCTCGACGCGCTCGATCAAGGCAGTGGGAATCTGGTTGAGATCGGGCGAAGCCGAGCCGTTCTGCGTCGGATCGCCTGGCATCAGGCGCCGGCTGTTCACCAGCACCAGCGTGCGCTGCGAGCCGAGGCCGCGCAGATTCACCGTCGCAGCGCCGGTCGCGCCGTTCGACAGATTGCCGCCGAAATCGGCAACCGCCTGCGGCAGATTGTTGATCAGGTCTTCGACGCGCGTGACGCCTTCGATCTTGATCTGATCGGAGCCGACGGAGACCACCGGGCTGATGCTGGTCAGGCCCGGTTGGGCGATGCGTGAGCCCGTGACGATGACTTCCGAAATCGTCGACCCCTCCTCGGCAGCATGGATCGGTTGAACGAACGCGGCAGTGCTTGCAGCACCGAGCACGAGAGCACGGCGCACGGCCAGTGCGAGATTCTTATTGCGTGACATCGCGAAACTCCCCTGGTTGAAACTCAGGGAGTCACGATAGTCACAGCTATGTCGCGGGCGGAGCAGTCCTTGCGGGTTCAGCACTCGCGAATCCGCAGTTTCTGCATCATGCGTTGTTGCGGAACCTTGCTCGTCGGCGCGAGTTCGGAGGCTCATGGCCTCCCCTCTTGCATACCTCTGTGCGCACGTGTTGGCGATTTTCGCCCTCGCCTGCTTTTCACCCAACGCCAGCCATGCGCAGAACAAGGTCACGGCGTTCGTCGACGTCAACGTCTTGCCGATGGATTCGCAACGCGTGCTGCGCCATCAGACCGTCGTCATCAGGGCGACACCATCGTCGCGATCGGCGCAACTCGTGACGTCAAAGTCCCGGTCGATGCCACGAAGATAGACGGGGGCGGCTCGAAATATCTGCTGCCCGGGCTCGCCGACATGCACACGCACGTCGAGGAGCCGAACGACTTCGTGCTGTACACGGCAAACGGCGTGACCACGATCCTGCAGATGGGCAGCCCGACCATCCTGGACATGCGCCGAATACGGCAGATCTTGGCCGAACAAGGGACCGTCAGCCCGCACGTGTACGCCTCTCTCCTGCTCGACGGCCCGTCACCGCGCGGCGCCCCTTATGCAGCAACGGCCGAGGACGCACGCGAGATGGTCCGAATGGCGAAGCGTCTCGGTTACGAATTCGTAAAGCTCTACAACTCGCTTTCGCGCGAGCAATTCCTCGCGGCCGCGGACGAGGCCCGCAAGCAAGGACTGGGTGTCATCGGGCATGGAGTGCGCGCGGTCGGCCTTCCCGAAGGGCTGTTTCTCGGGCAGTCGATGGTTGCGCATGCCGAGGAGTTCTACTACACCGTGTTTCAGAATCGCGAGGACGAAGAACGCATTCCGTCGGTGGTTGCCGAAACGCGCCGATCAGGTGCCTACGTCACGCCGAACCTGTCTACGTTCGAGGCGATGACGGCGCAATGGGGCAAGCCGGAGCAGGTCGCGAAGTATCTGGCCGATCCACGCGCACTCGCCATGAGCCCTGGCGTGCGCATGTGGTGGGTACGCGATTGGCGGCAACGACGCTCCGGCGATCTCAGCGAGATGTTGCACTTCCTGCGGAAATTCACGAAGGCACTCCAGGAAGCAGGAGTGCCGTTGCTCGCCGGGACCGATAGTCCGGGGATCCCGGGCATGTATCCCGGCTATTCGATCCACCATGACCTGCGAGCTTTGCGAGACGCCGGACTTTCGAACTACCAAGCGCTGGTTGCCGCCACGCGAACTCCAGGTGAGTTCATCGCGAGTCAAGTCCCCGGTGCCCCGCGTTTCGGTCAGCTCCGGGTCGGCATGAAAGCCGATGCAGTCCTGGTGGAAGGCAATCCTTTCGACTCCCTCGACGTTCTCGAGCACCCGGTCGGTGTCATGACGGCGGGCCGCTGGATGACCATGCAACAGCTCACAGAGATCATCGAAGCGCAGAAGAAGACTTATCAGTCTCTGTATTGACCCCTCCAGCGACCTGCACTTTCGTCACTAATGCACCATTTGGACAGCTGTTCCCAGCGCGGCGAGCTGCAACCATTCACACATCCTCGGCATCAAGGGTAGTGATGAAAGCCTTACTGGTCATAGCGCTCTGTGCTTGGGTGCCGTTCCCGCGCAGGCGCGCCGAAACGCCGCAAGCATCGAAGCCATCTGGCTGCGGCAAGTCGTCAACTTCGAGTACCGCGCCGACAGCACGGTCGTACTCTGCAGCATCCTCTGGCAGAAGGTCGCGGGAATGCTGCAGTATGTCGGCGCGCGCAACGCTGCGCCGTTCAATCGTCTCAATGCGATGACTTCGCCGGCATCGTGAGACTGCAGATCGCCCTCGAATCGCCGGTCGAGGCGACCGCCGGAAAACATCCTCGCCGTTACTGACTACGACACGGAAGACATGCTCGTCGCCCGTCTGCGAGGCGAGCAGCTGGCTGCCTCGGACGAGGTGACGCGCTTTCCCGCAGCATGGACAACGCTTTCCTTGCGCGACAGCAGGATGCAACTGACCGCCGCCGATTGCGAGCTCGTGCACCAGTTGCGGCGGCAGATCCTGCCGAAGTTGTCCGTGCAGATCGTCCAGGAGCCCGGACGCTGCGCACCCCTCGCACGCGGCCGCCCGCCCGCCCTGAAAGTGCGCGCGCTCCTCACCGCCGGTTGAGTACCTCGACTGGCTGCGTTTTCGCGCCCCAGAACGCCGAACACCCGCGGGATGAACATCGAGCGGATGACCAGCATCCCGAACGGGAACAACCACAGCCCCCAGAAGATTGAAGCTACCGTGATGCCCTGCTCATGCAGCCGCATGAATCGACTGCCTTGAACAACTGGTAGAGCGCCAGGACGAGAAACACCGCGAAAGCCGGCCGCTCGCGCCTGTTGCTGTGTGGATCTCACTTTCTTCTTCTCCCCACGCTGCGAACCCGAATTGCGGCGCCATTCTAAATGCAGTGTAGTCACAATCCATGACGCGCCATCCGGAACATCGCAGGCTGACGTCGGATTTCCGGCGGTCGCCCCTGCTGCGCTGGTGGGGTCTGCAGCTCCTGACGACGACTGCGTTCGCGCTCATGGTCGCTGGTCGATATTTCAGCGTTGCCGACGTCGATGAAGCGCCGGGCTCCCTGGCGTTCCGCGCGATCATGCTGGTCGCGCACTTCACTGCGCTTTCAGCCATTTTTCTTGGACCCTCGCTCACAGCGATCGTGCTGCGCGCGCCGGCATGGATCGTGATCCCGCTGGGTACCCTGTGCTCGATCGGATTGTCGATGTCGCTGCTGATCGATACACAGGTCTATCAGCTCTATCGCTTCCACATTCATGCCGGCGTCATGAATCTGCTCTTGGGTGGAGCAGTCCGCGAAACGTTCGCCTTTTCGGCTTCGATGTATGCGGCGGCTGGAGCAGTCGCCTTGCTGATCATCGCGGCCTCATCGCTGTCTGCGTTTCTCTGCTGGCGCTACGTAGTGCGCAGCCCAGGCCATCCGCGGCTCGCTCGTGCGGTGACCATGGCTCTGCTGGCCTCGATCGTTTCCTTCCACGGCCTGCACATCTGGGCCGATGCACAGGCGCGCGAGGCGCTCCTCGAACAAACCGACGTGTTGCCGTTTCGGTACGCCGCGACCGCAAAGCGCACGCTGCGCAGCCTGGGAGTGAATGTGCTCAGCCATCCGCTCCTGACTCGCTCGCCGGCGGAGGACCGCAATAGCCTCACTTACCCCTTGTATCCACTGAACTGCCGGCCAACGTCCAAGTTGCCGAACATCGTCTTCATTGTGATCGACTCGTGGCGCTTCGATGCGCTGGATGCGCAAGTCACTCCAAGTCTCGATGCCCTCGCGCGACGTTCGGCGCGCTTCATGGATCATTACAGCGGCGGCAATGCGACGCGCATCGGTGTGTTCTCGCTGTTCTACTCGATACCGGGCACCTACTGGCACCACATCCTGGCGGAGCGGCAAGGACCGGTCTTCGTGACCGAGCTGTTGAAGCAAGGGTACGACGTGCAAGCGTTTCGCAGCGCCCCATTGTTCAGCCCGGAGTTCGATCGCACGGTGTTCGCGCAGCTGGACGCCGTGCGCATGCGATCCGACGGCCGTGACGCGGCTGAACGCGATGCGGACCTCACGCGCGATTTCCTATCGTTCCTGGAAACGCGCCCAGCGCAGACGCCTTTCTTTGCGCTGCTATTCTACGATTCGCCGCACAAGATGGCGTTCCCGCACGACTACCCTCTGCCTTTTCGACCCAGCGCCGCGGAAATGAACTATCTCCGCCTCAACAACGAGACGGATCCGACGCCTCTGCTCAATCGCTATCTCAATTCCGTCCACTATGTCGATGCCTTGATCGGTCGAGTGCTGGTCGCCATGGAGCAGCAGGGCCTGCTGGAAAACTCGGTAGTCGTGGTCACGGGCGATCACGGCCAGGAATTCAACGACAGCCGACGCAACTACTGGGGTCACGGCAGCAACTTCACCAGACATCAGACCGGCGTGCCGCTGATCCTTTACTCGCCGACGGTGCTGCCTGGCGTGCACCGGCATCGAACCACGCATTTCGACATCGTACCGACGCTGCTGCGGGATCATGTGGGGTGCGGCGAGCCGTTCAAGACCTACAGCGTTGGGCGATCGTTGTTCGAAGCAGGTGGGCGCGACGCCATCGTCTTGAGTGAGTACACGGACTTCGCCATTCTCACCGCCGGCAAGATCGCCGTCGTACGCAAGCAGGGCATGCAAGTATTCGACGCTAGCCACGCCGCCCTGCCCGACGGGCACCTCGAGCCGGAGGCCATTGAACAGGCACTCGAGCAGAAGAGCCGTTTCTATCGACGCGTCAGATTGAGCTCGAAGTAAGTCAGTCCATGAGCGCCGCCGATCCATTTGACGTCCTGTTCGCGGGTCTCGACAAGCTGAGACCCGGTGACAATGCGTATACGCGCCAGGTCTTGCAACTTCTACCTCAACGAAGCTTCAGCGTCATCGTCGATGCCGGTTGCGGCACGGGCCGTCAGACGTTGGTGCTGGCCGCCGAGTTGGGCACCCTCATCCACGCCGTCGATTCGCGCGCGTCCTTCCTGCACGAGTTGTCGCATCGAGCTCGCGCAGCGAAGCTCGAGCGACGGGTGCAGACGCACTGCATGGACATGAAAGACATCCCGACTGTCTTCCACGACATCGACCTGCTTTGGTCGGAAGGCGCGGCGTACAGCATCGGCTTCGGCAACGCGTTCGCAACGTGGGCTCGCGCGATCGTGCCGGGCGGCTTCGCAGTCGCGAGCGAGCTGACCTGGCTGAAGGACTCACCGAGCGATGCGGTGAGGGAGTTTTTTCGCGCAGGCTATCCCGAGATGCAATCGATCGACGACAACATCGCGACGGTACAGCAAGCCGGCTACAAGGTGCTGGCGACGCATACCCTGCCCCCGCAGGCATGGGTAACCGGCTACTACGACGTGCTCGGCCCGCGAGCTCGGCAGCTGCTCGATCATCCGGAAGCCTCGGTTCGCGCGCTCGCTGCCGATACGATCCGGGAGATCGAGATCTTTCAGCAGTCCGACGACAGTTACGGCTACGTGTTCTATGTAGCTCAGCGCGCCTAAAGAAGGTGCGGGATGATCATCTTGGTTCGTTGGCGGTAGAGCTCATAGCGCTCGCCAAATGCACGCATGAGCAGGGTCTCTTCAGCCTGCGCGCGCCAGACGAACGTCGGTACGACTCCGGACAGCACGACCAGGCAAGCCGCCCAACTGCCGAAGGCAAGCGCTTCGCCCATGGCGAGCACTGTGAGCCCCAAGTAGATGGGATGACGCACGAGGCGATAGGGGCCACTTGTGATGAGGCCCCTGCCCGCGCCTGCCTTCGGCACGAAGCTCCATGCAGAACCGAGCGCGACCCGGGAACGCAAGACGATGGCCGCGCCTGCAAGCGCGAGCAGGCACCCCGAGAACGCGAGCGTCAGCGCTATGAGAGTTTGCGAGCTGCCAGGAAAGATCAGCAGGGAACAGACGAACAGGCCGAAAGCTGAGAAGTTGGCCACCACGGCCGCTCGGCCGGCGCTGCGCTCGCCCGCTTGCGTCTTGATCTCCCCAGAACGTCTGCTCGCGCGCAACAGCATCGGTCCCGCGAAGGCGAGTAGCGAGATGATGCGCAGAAGAATGACGATGGTTGACATTGCTACGCGCGGGCTCGCATCAGATAGAGCGCGATGGGCAAGAGGACGATTGGCAGCACATAGCTCACCGCCACGGCTACGATGGGCTGGTCCGCCCAACCCGCGCCGATCGCCGCAAAAGCGAATGCAGTGGGCACGCTGCCGACGGTGAGTGCCGCAGCGAATTTTCGGATCGGCATGCGCGCGAGGCCGGCGAGAAGGACCGTAGCTTCCGGAACACTGTAAGGAAGGCTGCGGGTCAGGACGATCGCCCATGCACCGCTGCGCTCGAACAAGCTATCCATCTTGTGCAGGGACCGCGGCCGAACGAAGCGCTGCGCCAAACGCCGCGCGGAGGTGAGCATCAGCCCGTAGCCCAGCAGGCCGCCGGTGATCAACCCAAGAGTCCCCAGCAATCCCCCGAGCACCGTCCCATAGATGATTCCGAGCGCGCTGATTACGACGGTTTGCGGAATCGGCAAGAACAGATCGGCCCAGATCAGAACGATCCCCACGGCCCATGCCCAGCTTCCATGCTCGCGCAGCATCAGCAGGACATCGTTAGCCTCCTCGGACGTCGGTGCGTGCGCACACGAGGCAAGCAAGAGGCAAAGAACGCAGAGGACGCTTGGCTTGGTGAGCACAAGCGACACTGTGCAACTTCAAGTCGAGTTGAGGTCAAGGGTCAGCGCGAAATTCGCCGGATCTCCTGGGACCGAGCCCGACTGGCGGGCACCACATCACCGCTCTTCATCCTCACCTCGAACCGCGATCCGTCGAGCCCGATCATCCGGTCCACGTGATCCAGATTCACGATGTGCGAGCGATGCACCCGGATGAATGGCGGGTTCGGCAGCCGCTGCTCCAAGTCGCCGATGCGCAGCGTGAGCAAATAGCTGCGACGCGCTGTATGCACGGCCACATAGTCGTCCTGCGCCTCGACTCTCAGCACCTCAGCGAACGTCAATGGCACTACTGCATTCGCCTCGCGTACGAAGATCCGATCGAGCGGCACCTGCTGCGGCGTTGCAAGCAGGTTGTGGGCGCGGTCGAGCGCGCCCAGCTTGTCGTGAGCGTGCGCCTGCCTCGCCCGCTCGATCGCGATCCTGAATCGAGCTGCGCTGAAAGGCTTCAACAGGTAGTCGAGCGCTTCGAGCTCGAACGCCACCACGGCGTACTGGTCGTGTGCAGTCGTGAAGATGACGGCGGGCGGCTGCGGCAGCGTCCGCAACCGGTTGACCACTTCGAGCCCGGACATCTCCGGCATCTGGATGTCCAGAAACACCACGTCGGGTCGCTGCCGCTCGATGGCGTCGAGCGCTGCTGCGCCGTCGGCGGCCTCGCCGACTTGCGTTGCCCACGGTACGTCCGCGATCAGCGACGCGAGGCGGCGGCGCGCGAGCCCCTCGTCATCGACGACGAATGCCGTGAGCATTCTCGGATCCTCTGTTCGGCAAGCGGGCAGGCATCTTCAGGCTGACCGTGAATCCGGCGCGCGGCAGCGTCTCGATGACCACCTCCGCGCTGCCTGGAAAATGTGCGTGCAGCTGACGCGCGACCGCCTTCAGTCCCAAGCCCTTCGACTCGTCGATCTGACGAGCTTCTGCCCCGTTGCCGTCATCGCTGACCGAAACCGTCAATTGCGCATTTGCAGTGGTCGCGCTCAAACGCACCTCGCCGCCTTCCCGGCGCGGCGCGAGCCCGTGTCGAACGGCATTCTCGACCAGCGGCTGCAGCAGCAACGGCGGCACGCCGAACTCGACCGCGTCCGGCTCGATGTGTTCGACGATGCGCATGCGCTCTCCCAGCCGCAGCTGCTCGAGCGCCAGGTAGTTGCGCACGAACTCGAGCTCCTCATCGAGAGGGATCTCGGCTCCGCTCTCGCGCCCGGACTTCAGGACGTAACGCATCAGCTCACCGAACCGTAGCAGCGCGTCCTGGGTCGCGACGGGATCTTCACGCGCCAGCTGGGTGAGAGAGTGAAGCGTGTTGAAGAGGAAGTGGGGATCGAGCTGCGCACGCAGCGCCTGGAGCTCGGCCTGTGCGGCGGCCAGCTCCCGCTCTCTCAGGCGTTGCTGTGCCCGCGCCGCGAGCAAAAGAACAAAGTAGATCACCAGCCCCCACGCGAGCTGCCACACGGCCCCTTCCCTGAGAAATGCAAAGCTGATCTCGCTGCGCATCAGGTACACGAGCCCCACCAGTGGCAAGGTCCAGGTGACGCTGAACGCGATCGCGGTCAGCGCGTGCACGACGAGCGCGCGCACTGGATTCCGCGTCTTCGCCTGAAGCATTGGCAGTCGCCATACGACCCATCCCAGCAGCGCACACGGGACGACAAAGGTCGTCGCAGCCGCTGCCGCTTCAAGCCACGAAAGCTCCTGCAAACGATAGACGGGAATCAGAACGGCGGTCAGGAGCGC
The DNA here is from genome assembly GCA_963830745.1 of uncultured Gammaproteobacteria bacterium. Lineage (GTDB taxonomy): Bacteria > Pseudomonadota > Gammaproteobacteria > Steroidobacterales > Steroidobacteraceae > Steroidobacter. The sequence continues at coordinate 46,130 of CAWHNL010000022.1, read as the reverse complement.
CACCGAGCCCGCGAGTAGCGCGCGTCGCGGTATCGATCGCGCGGGTGCCGCTGTCTCGGCTGGCAGTGTGATGCGCATGGAGCAGCAAGGTAGACACAAACGGTCGGCTCGGGAAGTCCGTTCACCGAGGCCAACGACCGTTCGCCGAAAAGCGCTCGCACCTGCAGCGGCCTATCCCTCAACTACGCTCATGCGTACCGTAATTTCTCTCATCAGCTGCGCCCTACTTTCGTGCGCATCGAGCCCCACCCCCTCTCCCGCCGACGCCATTCGTGCGAGCGATGATCGGCAGCTCATCGAGCGCGGCCGCTATCTCGTCAACGGTCCCGCACACTGCGTATCGTGTCATGGCGATTCGTTGTCGGGAGGACGGCGTTTCGACCTGGGCATCGTCGGAACTGCAGTTGCACCTAACATCACTTCACGCAGCGACGACGACCTGGTGCGCTCTCTGCGCTACGGCGCTTCGCACTCCGGCCGCCCGTTGATACCGTTCATGGCGTTCGCGGACCTAGCGGACCGCGATCTGCAAGCAATCATTTCATTCCTGCGCACGGTGCCGCCGGTTCCCGAAGCCGCGCAGCCCCACGATCTGAGCTGGTTCGGCTCTTTGGCGGTCAACGTGATCATGAAGCCGCAGAGCCCGAAGGCAGCGCCTCCTGCGGAGATCGCGCCGGAGCGCTCAGCTACGTATGGGCGCTATCTCGCTCATACGGTTGCGAACTGTCACGGGTGTCACACCAGGCGCAGCAAACTGACCGGCGCGTTTGTCGGACAGCCGTTCGCCGGCGGCATGGAGTTGGAGGAAGCGGGCACTACGTTCACCACGCCGAATCTCACAACGAGCGAAGGGGGATTGCTGCAAACGTTGGATGAGCAGCAGTTCGTCGAGCGTTTCCGGATGCGCGCGCGAACGCCGACGCAATCGCCAATGCCGTGGACGGCATACGCTCGCATGACGGACGACGAGCTCGGCGCTATCTATCTGTATCTCAAGAGTGGCCGATAGACTTCCTCTTAGTTGCCCTTTGGTCTTCTAAGAAACCTCTCGGCCACCGTCGCTATCAGCACAGCGAGCAGCCCACTCGCAATCCAGACCACTGCATAGGCAGCAAAAACAGTCACTAGATTGCGCAGCGCGAACCACGCAGCTTGCGTCTCGATAGGCCAATGGCCTATTGCCAAGAAGCCGAATATCGCGACTAGACCAATACCAACGGCAACAAGCGCGCGTCTAAGGCCGGCAACATACTTGACGATGGCGACAATAATGAAACCGATGCTGTAACTGACCAGCAGCACATGGAAGAACTTGAGGCCGATATCTGCATCGGGTCGCATTCATCTCTCGCTTGGCCCGCGCGAATCAATGAATGACAAATTGCACATAGGAATCTGCGTTGTTCAACGACTGCCGGCTGTTCAAGCGTTGAACCGCCGCATCTCCATATGTCTCTGTCTGGGTGTGGAACGGAAACGCATTGAGACCCTGCAAATGCCCCGGCTCGTGGATCACCGTTTCGACTTGGAATGCAGAGGAAACATTCGAAAAGTTCGGCGTGAGATAAATATTCGGACCAAGGGCGGGATGAGCCACGGCGGTTGTAGTGTCATCGGCGAACGCTTTCGCGAGAGAATTTGATGCGATCGATTGAAAATTGTACTTGGACCCGTTGTCCGCAAGGATCGACTCCGTTCCTTTGAGAACTTTGTCTACTCTATTGAGCGTCTTGTCGCTCGATCCCTTGAAATACTTGTTGAACGCTGCTTCGGTGGCCTTGGCTCCGTCTGACAGCTCGGATTGCTTACCGCTAGCAACGTCAGCTCGCTCAGCGCGAAGAGTCTGGATCTCGCTGCGCGCTCCCCTGACCTTGTCGAGCGCGTCCTTTTGAGCTGTCATCGCTTCGTTGCACTGCTCTGTCGAAAGAGATTTTCCGCATCCCGCGAGTCCCATCGGATCCGTGGCATTGACGGGGCTATTTCTTACATAGGCATACAGATTCGAGTCGTCGTCGTATCCGATCGGATCGGTCTGCATGAACCGCCCGAGCGTTGGGGAGTACAACCGCGCCTTGTAGTGGTACAGCCCGAGCTCAGCAATCCAGGCCTGGCCCGTGTACTGAAAGCGTCCCATATTGTTGGCGTTGGGGACGCCCCAAGCGTCGTAGGCATTGATGCCGAGCGAACTGCCATTCGCATCGGCCACAGCGACGATCGAGCCCTGATGGTTGGCGAACAGGCCTCGACGCGTGGCGAGCGTGGCTCCTTCATACCAGAGCAACGGCTCGTCTGCCCTGGGCCCGTGCACATAGCGGCGCAGCAGCGTGCCGCCGCCGTTGTACTCGGCCACGAGCTTGTCGCCGTCATAGAGGAACTGAGTGGTATTGCTTCCGGCAGTGATCTGAAACAGCCGCCCGAGCGGGTCATAAGAGAGCGTCGCGGACTTCGCACCGCTCGCGGACACCAGTCGGTTCTCCGCGTCATAGACAAAGCTTGTCGCGCCATCCGAGGTCAGGTTGCCATTCAAGTCGTAGGCGTGTGCGGCGCCAGCGACGCTCGTGTACTGGTTGAGGCCGTTGACGCTGTAGTTGCGAGTGATGCCGTCGGGCGTACTGCTCGCGTAAGCGTCGTTGCTCTCGGTGCGCGTGATCAGCTGCGAGGCAGGGTTGTAGCCGAACGTCAGACTTTGGTCGGCTGCCGTCCCGGCAAGCTCATGGGTCAATGTCGACAGGCGCGAGATCGCGTCGTAGTCATCGGTGCTCACCGCCCCACCCACCCAGGCATCCGAGCGACGGCCGAGGAAGTCGTAGTTGAAACTCGCCACCGTGGTCGCGCCGCTCTGAAGGATAGCGGTGAGTCGCCCGGCGGCGTCACGATCGTATGTGAAGTAGTTGGCATCCGGGAAGGTCAGCCGGGTGCGCCGACTGCCGGCATCATAAGCCGAGGCGAGCGTGCGGCCGACGCCTCCCATGTTGTTGGTCGAGGAGAGAAGTCTCCCAAACCCGTCGTAGATGTTCGTGATGCCGGCGCCGGAACTCGAGCCGAAGCGGCCATAGAGCTGCAAGTCCAGCACGTCATAGCCGTAGTAGACGCTGTAACCGGCTGCGCCGCTTGCTGAGCTCGGCACCGTCTTCGACGTGACCCGATTCAGCCCGTCGTATTGGTAGCTGAGGCTCTGGCCGTCGCGCTTTCTGAATGAGGTGCGATTGCCGGCATTGTCGAACGTGTAGCTCTCGTAATCGCTCTCGTTGACAGTGCCAGGTGTCGTCTTCGAGGGGAACACCCAGCGGTTCTGGCGATCGTGCCCGTCGTAGCGCAACTCGGCCCGGTTGCCGTTGGCATCGGTGACGCTCGCGCGGTTGCCATTCGGCGTGTATGTGTAGGTGGTGTAGTTCTGCTGGAGCGTTGTCCCGTAAGCACGCTGCACCACGAGAAGCTGTCCCGCTGCGTTGTAGATGTTGTGCGTGATGCGGTCGGGACCGAAATTTCCTTCGGAGCCTGGTGTGCAGGCGTCGGGCAGCGAGGCGAAGGCAGCGGGGTTCATGCGGCGGGACTCGCACTCGAGCCGCCCGGAATCGTCGAACGAGCGCTGCAACAGACTGTAGGTGGTCCCCGCGGCTGAGACCGCTTGGGTAACAGGATTGCGGTGACTGTCGTAGCTCAAGTCGGTGTGCGCGTACACCGTGAGCGACGGACTGAAAGGATCGGTGACTGTGCCTTCCTCGGTGCTCAGGAGCTTGTCATCCGCGCTGCGATACGTGAGTCGGCGCGCATTGCGCAACCCGTTCGCCCCGAGCGGCCCGATCTCCCAGGTCTTGCGACCGTAGATGTCGTAACGGAAATATTTCGCATCGTCCGTGCCGAGCAGCGGCCCATCCTCGCTCAGCAGGCGCCCCGCGCCATCGTACGTGTAGCGAGTTTCCAGGGTCTCTGCGCGGACACCATCGATGCGACGCACGACGCTCGGCAGCAGAGTGTTGCCCCAGTACTCGTATTCGGTACGAATCTCGGCCGGTGTGTTGCACGTTGCTCCACCGCAGACGCGCACCACTCGCCGGCGGCTCACACCGCTGGCTGAGGTCTGGTATTCGATATAGGTCTTGCGCCGGATGCCGTCGGCATCGGCCGGGTCCGTCTTCTCCGTCAACTGGCCGGCGGCGTTAAAGAGAAAATCGGTCTGCTTGCCGCGCGCGTCTCGGAACCACACGGGGCGATAGCAGAGCGGACCCATGCTTACCATGTCGCAGCCTGCCGGATCGAAGTATGCCGACTCGGTAATGATAGCGAGCCCTGAATTCGGCTTCGGCTTCACCGTGCGCGAGGTGATGTTGCCGAAATCATCGTAGACGACGCTCGCCTCGTTGCCTTCCGGAGAGACGACGCGCGTCACGCGGTAGCTGGCGTCGAAGTCGTAAGAGGTCTGACGCCCGAGCGAATCTGTGATGCGGCTGATTACGTTGCGTTGGCCCTCATCGCGCATCTGATAGGCGGTGTTGTAGCCGTTCGGGCCCGTGACGGTCAGCCGGTCGTACAAATAGGTCGAAAGCGTCGTAGCGTTGCGGATATTGGTGTATGCATAGCTCCACACGACGCCATCCTTAGTCACGGAGCCGACGTGTGGGCTGGTGGGCAGCGAGGCGACTGACAGAGTCGCGGATCCCTCTCCCGGCAGCTGGCTTGAGCCAGCTGAAGTCGTAAGGCCTGTACCCAGCGAATTCGCGCAGCCGGTGCAGCGGAAGACGCGTCCGCCGAGATCCGTGATCGTGCCGTCCGTGCCGTACGTGAGCCGCCCAAGAGGCGTCGTGGGATCAGCGGTCGCATAGATCGTCGCCTGTGCGACTGTGCCCCACGCATCGACGCCGAGCGTGGATCCCTGGTAGGTCACGTCGATGAAAAATCCAAGGTTGCTCGTGATCCGCGTTGGGCGATAGTAGGTGGCACCGCTGAGCGTCGCGGTGTCATAGACATAGCCGATCCTCTCCCCGCTCGGGTAGAAGACGCCCGAGGCGTAGAACATCGAAGTGTTCGGGTTGTTAGTAGTTGTCTTGATGTGCTTCAGATTGAAAGAGTAGATCGCCCCAGTCCCCGCTTGACGAAAGGTGAAGGGGCCGGCGCCCTGCAGGGACGATCCTGTTCCGGTGACGCTGTAGCACGGATCGAAATCGAAACACTGGAAGCCTTCCGAGCTGCCGGTGCCTGTCACCACGGAAAAGTTGCCCTGAGCGTATTCGCCTGCGACGCCGGAGATCTTACCTTTGATGTACGGTGCCGAGTTCTGGACTCGATCGAACTTCAGGTTCGGCGCGCCCGGCACCGACAGGACCGGGACCGGAATCGTGAGTTTGCCGTCGATCACACTCACGCCGTTGTGATCGCTCTCCACCCGCAGGGGCGAGATGACGTCGGGCAGATCCACCTGAGCGTGCAGAGGCGTGCTGAAGAACGCAGCAGCGGCAAGCACCGGCAGGACTCGCATAGCTTGAATGCTCATTTTTCTTCTCCCTGGCTCACTGGCAGCCGCCGATGCAAGCTTGGATCAGCTTGGTGGCTGAATAGCCGCTGCACAAACCGCCAGACGTGCACGCCTTCACGCGGTAGTACCACTCGCCCGAACTCTTGCCGCTGAATGACTTCGACGTTGTGCTCTGCTGGTATGGAGTGAAGGAGGTGAACGCGCCTCCGTTGTTCACTTCCTCCTCGAGGACGTAGTAGGCAACCGGTCCTGCCGAGGCGCTCCAGCTGATGTTCCAGCTTCCCGTGGTCTTCTGCACGAACAACGGTGTTCCCATCGCCGGCACGGTGGGAGCGCCGGCAGGTGTGGTCACTGTGACACTCGCGGGAGACGACTCGACGCCATGACCGTCCACCGCGAAGATCTGATAGGTGTACGTCGTGTTCGACGAGACTGTGCCATCCGTGAACGCCAGGCTGGCGTCTCCATTGCCCATGTTGACGCCGCCCGGTGAGCGTGCAATTCGATACCACGAGATCCCGAAGGCGTCGCTCGAAGCGTTCCACGCGAGACTCACGCTGTTGACCGCTACGGACGTCGCCCTGAAATTGCCCGGCGTTGTCGGCGGAACGGTATCGATGTACGTCGAGTACGTGGGTGAATTTCCAGATTCGTTGCCGGCGCGATCGACCGACCTCACGTTGTAGTTGAGCGTGACGTTGGCGGGCGGCGACGAATCCACGAAGCTTTGCTGCGGCTGGACGGACGTCCCGATATTCGAGCCATTGCGGTAGACGCGCCACGATCCGACGCCTGAGCCAGCGCCTGAACCTGCGGTATCGGTCGATCCGCCACTCCAGTACAAGTTGTTGCCGGCGGACATGTTCACGGACGTGGGCGGCGTCGGTGCGATCTTGTCGACGTAGATAACGGCGCCGTTGCCTTGAGTCGCGGTGTACGCACTGCACGCGGCGCTCGTATTGCATGCGCGCACACGATACGAATACACGGCGTCGGCCTTCCCCGAGACGCCTGTGCTCAGGGCTGTGCCCGAATAGAGCAGCGTCTCGGCTCCGAATGCGACAGATTCGAGAAGCTCGTAAGCAGTCACCACTCCGGTGGAGGCTCCCCAGGAAATCGTATAGGCGCCCGTGTTGTTGTACGCAGAAGGCACGGTCGCTGCACCCGGAACGCTCGGCGGCAACGTCACGCTCGTTGGGGCCGTTCCCGTCCTGTATGCGCTGCAGGCTGCGGAAGTGTTGCAAGCACGCACGCGGTAGTAGTACGCGCCGTTGCCCTTTCCGCTGATCGCCTTGCTAATGGCCGTTCCGGTGTAGGCGAGCGTCGCGCCGGTGAAGCTCGAGTTGGTCGCCTCCTGAAGCTCGTATGCGGTCACGTTGCCAGTCGATGTGCCCCACCCGACCGTGTAGCTACCGGTAATGCTGCCCGCGGGGACGTTGATCGATGGTGGCACACTAGGCGGCAGAGTCACGGTGATCGCGTTGCCACCTGTGCGATAGCCACTGCACGCAGCGCTCGTGCTGCAGGCACGAACGCGGTAGTAATACGTCCCGTTTGCTCGGCCTGAAAGTGCACTGCTCGTGGCCGTGCCGCTGTAGACCTTGGTCTGTCCGCTGAAGCTCGAGTTATTCGCCTGGTAGAGCTCATAGGCGGTGACAGTGCCCGTCGTCGACGCGCCCCAGCTGATCGTGAACGAACCCGTGATGCTGGCGCTAGGCACGGTGATCGACGGTGGGACGGACGGAACGATGCCGGAAGTGGATAGCGTGCGGTTGCCCGCTGCATCGTAGTCGTAGGATTGAACGCTCGTCTGTGTACCCGAGACGGTAACAGTGCGGAGGCGTCCGAGCGCATCGTAGGTGTACGTCGTGCTGCTACTTGCGAATGCGCTGGGAGCACTCACTAACGCCACGAGGAGCGCTGCACAACGCCATGAGAATAGCGACGTCATCGGAACCTCCCGCCGAGTACGCCGCACTTCCGTGAGTAGAACGGCGCTCCGTACCTTTTGTTCGTATCGTTACGTTGCAATCACGTGCCGGTACTTGTCAACAGAGAGAGCTCTCAAAAAAATTCGTCGACCTGTGAGGGAACAGACTGAATCACGGGTGGATGAGGTCGCTCAAGCTACCCGGCTTGCCGGATTCAGGACTGCAGACCACGGGCGCTTCGGTGAGGCCAGGGACACCGGCGAAGTAGCTGATATACGCTTGCTGTGCCCACGCATCGCCTTCCTTTGCAACTTCCGGAGGCAGAGCTGCGGAAGGGATCAGATCCGGATGCAGCATGCCTTCCAACCGATGCTGCATGAACTTGGCATACGATCCGCTCGAGCCGAGGCTCAGCAACTTCGTCATCTTGTACTGCGTATCGCGCTCGCCGATCCCCTCGAGCAGATGGAGCGGTCCCATGCCCGGGTGAAAGTGCCGCGTGTTGAGCAAATATACGATGCGCCAATCTCCGCGCTTGAAAGCTGCATCCACGTACTTCGGCGCGACCTCCTTGTACTCCTCGATTTCCGCATCCGTGAAAATCTGTGCGCCCTCGGGGCTGAAGAAGTCACCCTGCAGATAGCACAGTTGCGCATCGGCATTGCCGCGCTCCGCCGCTTCCTTTGTGGCTTTGAAGTAGCGCGTGCCCATGTCGGTTTGGTCGCACTGTCTTAGCGCTGCCTCCGCAGCCGTGATTCGGTTCCGCGCATTCATCGGCCCATCCAGGCACTGAGCGAGTGCCTCCTGGTACTGCGGCTTGCCTTCATAGAAGCTGCAATCGGTAAGATGCTTCGCACCGATGAGATCCCTGGCTGCGTAGACACACTCTCTCAGTTCGCGAAACGAGCTGCTCAAGGGATTGGTCCGATCCGCGACTACCGAAGCCTGCTCGGGTGCCGGAGTCGTAGGTGCCTCGTCGGCGACAGGGCTTGCGGCAGGCTCGGCGCGAGCGGACGCGTCAGGCGACTCCACGCGCGGAGGGGGCGAATGAACGCCAAAATAGATCGCGGCTAGCAGCGCCACAGCGCTGACGGCACCGACCACCCAAAGCTTCCCGCGCATTCAACCCTCAGCGTCCTTGTCGTTTTCCTTTGGCGCATATCGAAAATCACAGTGACTGGCGCCTTGCATGATTGTTTGCGTCACGGTCAGCCGCACGTTCGCGCCAAAACCTTTTGGCATGGAAAAAATCCGCATCCGCACTACAGGTCAGCAAGAATCCCAGTTCCGGTGCACCGATTTTTTTATAGAACTCAGCGTAGCGACAGCGAGTGACGTTGAGCTCGAAGGCATCGGGTGCATTCTTGATCACCTCGTATTTCAAGGCATCTCCAGCCGCGAACATCTTGAAGGCCGAATCGACCTTCTCTCCGAGGGTGCGTTCTCCCGAGGTCTGCCACCACTTCTCGCCATACCTGCGAAACAGGTCGCCGAGCGCCTTGCGGACAATGGCGTTGGCGCGATCCTCGCCCAGTTCTGTTTGCAGGGCTTTGACGAGTGGAACCAGGACCTGGGCTTGTATCTTGACCTGCTCGATCAGCGGAACGTCCATCGGTCGACTTCCTTCACTTCCCATTGGATTCACTGCGCTTTCGAACAGGCAGGCGCATCAGGAACACCTCAATGAGAGAAGTCTTAGGGAGGAATCCACTTGGAGTCTCCAGTGAAGAAAGTCACGTCACCCGTCGGAACAGGTCCGGGTAGTCCAATACGATGCCGTCTTCATCCACGGGAAGGTCCGCTCTGAAGCCGCTCCCGTCGAGATTCTCGAAAAGATAGAGCCGATCGGCCAGCCGCGTATAGGCCTGCGGTTGCGGATGAACCGTCAAGTCCGGCGCGAAGATCCAGGCCATGCGGAACTGCCGTCTTTCACCGACTCCCATCCGCTCGCGGCGAATCGGGAAGCTGTTGGTGAAAGGAGTGGGCCAGATGTCGACATCCAGGCAGCCATCGAGCTCGTCGATGGCCCGGCCATCGCGATGTCGCCAGTGACCCTCTCCATCTGTTTGCAGACTCAGCGATCGGGTGAAGCGCACTGTCGCGACTACCAGCTCAGCATCGCGGAGCTGCCACGATGGGTCCCAGGTCAGCCGATACGTGAGCCGGAACGGACCGCGCTCTTCGTCGAATGCGAGCACGACACTATCGGCCGCGCACTCTGCCAAGAGCAGATGCTCCAGTCCTACGCCCTCGCGGTTCTTGTTCCAGATGGGCGTCCAGCAGATCGTGCGGGATCGTGCATTCGCCATCGAGACTCCAGATCAGCTTGACGTTGCGACAACGAGCCGAAGGCCGACATCGAGCGCGTCAAGGCTCCTCAAGTGCCCATAGCGATCGTCCCACAGGCCGCTGGCCAAGTCGCGAGCTACTTCGGAAACGACGCGATCGACAACATTGGTTGGCATGCGCGCAAAACCAGATGTCGCCGCTCGCGCGTTCGCGTCGAGCACACGCTCCGGGTGAGCCCAAAACGAACCGAGCATCCAATCAGGTGTATCGCGTGGAATCGGTACCTTATCGATTCGCACATCACCGCCGAGCCATTCCGCTAACTGTTCCGGAGGCGGGAAGATCCGTAAGTCCAGCGCGGCTACTTCCGGCAGGTAATCGGCCATCAGCCACATCGCAGCACTGACGGTCGCATCATAGGTCAGGATTACAACGGCTCCTCGCGCCACGCGCCGAAGCTCCCGGACGCCTTTCTCACGTTCCTCATCCCAATGGTGAACGCTGAGTACTGCCATTGCCGCGTCTACAGAGCGATCACGAAGAGGAATGCTGCCTGCGGACGCACGGATCGCAGGGGCGAGATCGCGCGAGCGCTGCGCCGCCATCACATCGCTGGGTTCAATTGCGATCACGTGTCGATCTCGTGGTTCGTACGCGCCGGCACCGGCGCCGACGTTGACGACCGTCCGAGCATCGGCTAACGCCGCGTGGATCTGCGCACGGAAGCGAGGATCCTCGCGCCGGGTCTGGGAATAGCCGTGGCCAATTGTGTCGTAGCGAGCCACAGATCCTCGCGTGTTAGGTGGCATATCTAGTAGGCCCCTGGCCGAACGATGCCATCGGCGTCGAGAACATATGCTGTCATGATGCCGTCGAAATCCTCGAGTCCATCGCCAACCCGTAGTCCATCGGGCCACGAAAAGGATCCTTGTGTCCGGGTCGTTCGTGTTTGACTGAATGTGCATCCCGGAAAACTGCGACATGCGTCACATTCTTCGCCGGATCTGAGAGACGCATCACGCGCGCGCGTGCGCGGCGTGGGCAATAGTTCTCCCGCGATTCAGACAAGGGCAAAGCCATCGAAAGGTGGCGACGCAAAGTCACCGGTCTAAAGAGCCTCGGCTCCATGACAGCGGGACCGCCTGAATCCAGCCCGAAACGTGGGAGCGGGCTGTCTCGTGGCGATGCGCTGCCCTTCAGGTGGGGAACCGAGGGCAGCGATGGCCCGACGCACTGCTCTTCTTGCTGCTGGCGCTTGGCTGGGCCAGGCCTCGATCGCGCACGCGCAGAGCCCGGTTCAGTTCAGCTGCCGCGACGACTTCGCCGGCCTGATCGACGGCAACGTCGTGCAGCCAGAGCCGTCGAACGTCAAGCTCGACACCAACTGCACCATCCGCAACTACCCGGGCGGAATGAGCACGAACTTCAGTTTCGACAACAACGATCCCACGCCGTATCTGATCATCTTCGACAACGTCCAGCATACCGGGCAGATGTCGTGCAACGCCGTCGCCGGCCACAAGATCTGGTTCGCCAACAGCTCCATCGTGCGGTGTTCACCCGCAGCTGCCAGAACGCGTTCATCCCGGTCGAGAAGATCGACAAGAAGAACCCCGGCCAGTATGCCGTCGATCGGCGTGCCGTTCACGTATCGGCTGACGATCCCGGTGCTGTTCGATCCGCTCACCGGCATCGGTCATCGACGACGAGGGCTCGGTCAACGATCTGCACAGCATCATCGTCACCGACGATCTCAACGCGACCGGCGCTGCGCTCACCTACGTGAGCCACACGGTGCGCTGGGAGGACGACGGCACGGACGTGCCGCACTCGTTCAGCAACGTCGGCGGGCTGCTCACGTTCAGCGGCTTCCCGATCGTGCCGGCCGGCCGGCAGATTCATCATCGACATCACCGTCGTGCTCGACGACGTCCCCGCGAACGCGCCGGGCACGCAGTTCGTCAACACCGCGAAGTGGGAGTTCGGGCGACTGATCGATGGCGTGTTCCACCAGCCGCTGCCGGGCGAGTGGGGCGTGACGCCGCCGATGACGATCGCGGCGCCGAACCTCGTGGTCGACAAGAGCGGCACGACGGTGCTCGGCGGCACGCTCATCAACCTCGGCGAGTGGGCGCAGTTCACCGTCGACATGCTGAACAGCGGCCTCACCGACGCATGGACCGTGCGCCTCGAAGACCGGTTGCCGGATGGGCCGACGGGCGGCATGTGCGACCTGACGCCGGAAACACTCAGCGTGACGCTCGCGGGCACGCCGCTGGTGCAGGGCACAGGCTACTCGCTGACCTACACCGGTCCGCCGACGTGCCAGCTCACGCTCACGCTCCTGGACGCAGCGGGACCGATCCGGCCGAACGAGCACCTGATCCTCACGTATCGCACCAAGCTCGACGCCGACACGGACAACGGCATCGCACTGACCAACGTCGCAGGCGTCACGCAGTGGTCGAACGATGCCAGCACCAATACCAATCGCCAGACCTACACGCGCACGCTGACCAACGGCACGGTCGGCACGCTCGACCACGAGGACGCGCACACGCTGACTGTGCAGCTCTCGGGCATCTTCTTCGAAAAGACGGTGATGAATCTGCGCAGCGGCCAGAACCCGGCCACTGTAGCGGCGCCGGGCGACACGTTGCGCTACACACTGCGCGTGCAGACCACTGCCGATGCACTCAACGGTTTCTCCATTCGTGACGAGATCGATGCGCTGAACGCGCAAGCTGTGTTCGTGCCAGGGACGTTGCAGCTGGTCAGCCCGCTGCCCGCGGGTGCAGTGAACAACAGCAATGCGACCGGCGGCGCGAAGGGAACCGGCGTCATCGATATCTCCAACCTGAACGTGCCCGCGGGCACGCAGCTGCTGATCCAGTTCGAGGTCAGGGTCGCGGCCGGCGTTGCCGCGGGCACGATCGCCACGAACCAGTCGCAGCTGCTGGTCAACGCCGCGCCCGCGATGCTCAGCGACGATCCCAACGTCAACGGCCAGGCGGATCCGGCGGTCGCTGGCGACGAAGATCCCACGCGCGTGCTGATCGCCACGCCGACGCTCACGTTCACGAAGACTGTGCTGAGCGGCGCAACTGCGCATCCCGGCGACGTCGTGCGCTATCGACTGCAGCTCACCAACGTCAGCGACGTGCCGTTGAGCGGCTTCTCGATCGTCGACGAGCTCGATCGCTTGAACACCCCGGCGATGTTCGTGCCGGGCACGCTCACGTTGGCGAGCGCGTTGCCAGGTGGGGCCACGAACAACAGCAATCCGACCGGCGGCAGCAAAGGCACCGGCCTGATCGATCTGCGCAATCTCAGCATCGGCGTCGCGGGCTCGCCCAACGAGACCCTGACTGTCGAGCTCACGGCGCAGCTCGTGCCCGTCATCGCCGATGGCACGATCGTCCTGGACCAGGCACAAGTGATGGTCGCTGGCGTCGAGCTGATGCGCAGCGACGATCCGGCGATCGGCGGCACGCAGGACCCGACCCCGGTCGTGATCGACTCCGCGCCGGTATTGCGCGTGCTCAAAACCTCGCAGGACCTGACCGGCGAGCCCAACGTGCTGCGCGCCGGCGATACGTTGCGCTACACGATCACGGTCAAGAACATCGGCAACGCCAACACGACCGATGCCGCGATCCGCGACCAGATTCCGGCCAACACTACTTATGTGTCGGGCACCACGACACTGAACGGCGCTGCAGTGGCCGACAACGGCGGCCTGTCGCCGCTCGCGACGGGCATGGCGATCTACTCGCCCGACGATCCGACGCCCGGCCACCTGCGCGCCGATGCAGCGGCGACTGCGAGCAACGTTGCCACGATCACGTTCGATGTGCGCGTGGATCCTGATACCGCCGACGGCACGGTGATCTCCAACCAGGCGTTCGTGAGCGCAGCGACCGGCGGCATCCTCGACTATCCGTCCGACGATCCGGATACGCCGATCGCGAACGATCCAACTCGCGACATCGTCGGCTTGCTGCCGCTGTTGTTCTCCGACAAACGGGCGGCGCTGCAGGTCGATAGCGGCTCGCCGGGCATCGTCGATCCAGGCGATGTCCTGCGCTACACGATCACGATCTACAACACCGGCTCGGTCGCCGCAACGGACGTGTCGCTGCGCGACCAGGTGCCATCGAACACAACCTACGTCGCGGACTCCACGACGCTGAACGGCACTCCATACGCGCAGCCCGATGGCGGAGTCTCGCCGCTGATCGGCGGCATCAGCGCGGGTACGCTGGCGCCCAACACCTCTGCGGTCGTGCAGTTCGACTTACGTGTCAACGACGGCGTGGCAGCGGGGACTGTCATCAGCAACCAGGCGACGGTGCGCAGCGTCGAGGTGCCGATCCTGCTGACCGACGGCGACGGCAATCCTGCGACCGGCCCCGAGCCGACGATCGTCGTCGTCGGCAATGGCCAGCAGCTGTCGATCACCAAGCAAGTCGCGGTCGTCGGCGGCGGTCCAGCAACCGCCGGCGGACAACTCGAGTACGTCGTGCGCGTCACCAACGTCTCGACGGTACCGGCCTTGTACGTCGTGATCACCGACGACCTCGACGCGAACGGGCCGGGCTACCTGACGTTCGTCGACCAGTCGGCGACGCTCAACGGCGCGGCGACCGGCATCAGTATCGCGGGTCCCATTCTGACGGCCGACTACTTCGCGAACTACGGTCCGCTGGCGCCGGGCGCGACAGCGGTCCTGCGCTTCCGCGCGAGGATCGCGCCGACTCTGGCGATCGGCACGCGTATCACCAACACCGGCGTGGTCACGTGGAATAACCCGCCGCAGACCGCGCGAGCCAGCGTATCGATCGACGTCGGCGGCATGGTCGGCGTCGGTGTGCTGAACGGCAAGGCCTGGCACGACGCGAACTTCGACACGATCTCCGACAGCAATGAGCGCGTGCTCGAAGGCTGGACGGTCCAGCTGTATCGCAACGACGTGCTCCTGCGCTCGGCGGTCACGGACGCCGCCGGTGCCTATAGGATCGCGGGCATCGTGCCGAACTACGCGACGGCCGATCGTTACGAGCTGCGATTCCTTGCGCCGGGCGCGGGCGCGGCGACTGCGAAGCTCGGACGCGCGCACTCGATCTTCACGAACGATCTGCAGCGGATCACCGACATCGTCGTGCAGTCCGGCAGCAATCTGCAGGATCTCAACCTGCCGATCAACCCGAACGGCGTCGTCTACAACACGATCCTGCGCACGCCCATCGGCGGCGCGACGCTCGTACTGTTGCACGGCGGCGCGCCGGTGCCGGCTGCGTGCTTCTACGATCCGGCGCAGCAGGGCCAGGTCACGCTCGCCGATGGCTACTACCGATTCGATCTGAACTTCGCGGAGCCCGCGTGTCCGAGCGGCGGCGGGTACGTGCTCGAGACCAGTGCGCCGCCGGTCGGCTTCATCGCAGGCCAGTCGCAGATCATTCCGCCGGCCAGCGGCGCGAGCACTGCCGCATTCTCTGTGCCGACGTGCCCGGCGAGCGTCGATGACGCGATTGCCGCAACGGCGCAGCACTGCGAGGTCCAGCCTTCGGAGTTCGCGCCACCGGCGACGGTGCGCCCGCGCACCGATGGGACGCGCTATCACGTGCACTTCCTGTTCGATGACAGCCAGGTGCCGGGTTCGAGCCAGATCTACAACAACCACATTCCGCTCGACCCGGATCTGCAGGGCCTGCTGTCGATGACGAAGACGACGCCGATGATGAACGTGTCGCGCGGCCAGCTCGTGCCGTACGTGATCACGTACACGAACATCACGCAGGTGCCGCTGTTCGACGTGACGATCGTCGATCGCTTCCCGGCCGGCTTCAGCTACGTCGAGGGCTCCGCGCGCCTCGACGACGTGCCCACCGAGCCGGCCGTCGCAGGTCGCGAGTTGATCTGGCGCGATCTGTCGGTCGACGCCTCGGCGCGCCACACGCTGGTCATGCTGCTGGCAGTTGGTGCGGGTGTCGGTGAGGGCGAGTTCGTGAACCGCGCGCAGGCGGCGCATCAGCTGACCGGCAATGCTTTGTCGAACGAGGCGACCGCGAGGGTGCGCATCGTGCCCGATCCGGACTTCGACTGTACGGACGTGACCGGCAAGGTGTTCGACGACGCCAATCGCAACGGACTGCAGGACCCGGGTGAGCGCGGCTTGCCCGGCGTGCGCATCGCCACCGCGCGCGGCTTGATGGCCACCACCGACGCCTACGGCCGCTATCACATCACGTGCGCCGTCACGCCGCGCGAAGGCCGCGGCAGCAACTTCGTTCTCAAGCTCGACAACCGGACGCTGCCGAGCGGCTATCGCCCCTCGACCGATGAGCTCAAGGTGCTGCGCGCGACGCGCGGCAAAGCGGTGCGCTTCAACTTCGCTGCTTCGATCCAGCGCG
The DNA here is from genome assembly GCA_963830745.1 of uncultured Gammaproteobacteria bacterium. Taxonomy (GTDB): domain Bacteria; phylum Pseudomonadota; class Gammaproteobacteria; order Steroidobacterales; family Steroidobacteraceae; genus Steroidobacter. The sequence continues at coordinate 30,024 of CAWHNL010000022.1, read as the reverse complement.
TGATCGGGCTGGATCTCGCGGATGCAGTGTTCGAGCCCGGCACGACCGAGATGCGCACGCAGTGGCGGCCGCGCCTGCAGTTGCTGCTGAGCGAACTGAAGAAGGCGCCCGCCGTGCTGCGCCTGTCGTATCTGGCCGACGTGGAGGATGCAGACCTGGTCGAGCGCCGGCTGAACGCAGTGAAGAGCGAGATCACGCAGTCCTGGCGAGAGCTCGACTGCTGCTACCAGCTCACCATCGAGCAGCAGGTGTTCTGGCGGCTGGGCGGGCCGCCGAAGCAAGCCGACTTGCGCACGCCGGCGGGCAGGTGATCATCAGCGGCTTTCATCAAGCGTTGACGGAGTTCAAGTTTGCGTCGGGCACGAGCACGATCTTGCCGGTCACGCCTCCCTTCCCGAGCAGTTCGTGCGCCTGTCTTGCTGCGACGAGAGGAATTCGCCGCGCAATGAGCGGCTTGATCTTCTGCTGTTTTGCGAGGTCGAACAGGGCTGTCAAATCCTCGCGAAACATTGCCGGCTTCCGGCGCTTGAGCCACTGGATGCTGTAGATGCCCACGCGTTTGCGGCCCGGCAGCAGTGCGCCGGCAGCGACGTACAGGCCGAAGATTGCGATTCGACGAAAGCGATCACGACGCCCTCCGCGGCCCGACGCCATTCGACCGCCGTGTAGCGAGCCGGTCAGTCCATAAGCTACTACCCTGCCGCCAGGACGCAATGCATTGCGCGAGCGCCATATGTGAGTGCCGCCGATGCTTTCAAAGACAACGTCTACCCCGGTCCCGGTCAGGCGGCGAATTTCCTCCACGAAGTCGAGTTGTTGGTAGTCGATCGGAATGGCACCCAAATCCGCAACGGTCATCGCCCCTCGCGACGAACAGGTACCGTACATCTCGAGCGTAGCAAGACGCCCAAGCTGCAAGAGCGCCGTGCCGACCCCGCCAGCCGCGCCATGAATCAACGCACGCTGGCCCCGTTTCACCTCGGCGGATCGATGCAGCATCTGATACGCCGTGACGTAGTTCAACACGAGGCTGACTGCCTCGGCAGCATCCAATCCGGATGGCACCGGCACCAGCTCGCCTTGCGGCAGGCAGACGAATTCCGCGTACGCGCCGCTGATCGGCAGCGCGGCAACCAACTCGCCCGGCTCGAGTCCAGAGACACCCGCGCCCGGCCGATCCACTACGCCGACGAGATCCCACCCTGGAGTGAAGGGCAGCCGGGGTGTTTCGGGATGAATGCCCTCGCGCATCATCAGGTCGGGTAGAGAGACACCCGCAGCCAGCACTCTCACGCGCACTTCGCCCTGCTTCGGCTCGGGGCGCTCTTCTTCAATCACCTGAAGTGCATCGGGTCCGCCATAGCGGGTGACGAGGATGCGCGTGTGTTTCATAAAGGCGCATCTTAGATCCGCTTTCGGTCTCGAGCATCCGCTGCACTCTGATTTCGGCCCGAGCAGCGCTTGGACGTATCATCCGGCCATCGAGACTCGAACCCACATGCGACACGCTCGCCGGGGAAGCGACAGCCTTGATCGCGTGAATTCAGCGCCCGCTGGAGCGCAGGCGGGATGCTGCGAGTCTTCCGCCCAACACTCAGCTGCTCGCCCTTCTCGTTCTAGACTATCGCGACATTGTTGCTACTTGCTCACCATCGAGCAGCAGGTGTTCTGGCGGTTGGGCGGGCCGCCGAAGCAAGCTGAGTTGCGATGAGCGAGCCGAACTCCAGCCGGCCCACGAGCTTCCTAACAATCGATCGAGATCTCTCTGAGTGGATCACCGCCATCGATGAAAACTCGTCCACCCTTCGCCAGTGCCTGCCGTAACCGACGGAGGGCAGCCACGCCTGCTGCGGGATGGCGGCCGTCCAAGGCACCAACCCGGAAGGCGAACGCAAGGTCATAGGGTCGCTCATCCTTGCCAAGGACAAGATCTTCTATCGCCACGCAGCGGAACTGCAGCTTGCCCGATGCCAGTTCCGCCGCGGAGCTTGCAATCGCCTGTGCAATGGCCTTGGCGGAACGGTCGATGGCTAGAACGCGACCATTACCGATGCGGTTGAGCACAGCACGTGCCGCCACGCCAGGACCACAGCCAATCTCGAGAACACGCAAGCCCAGGCGAAGCGGCAACGCTTCGACGAGCTCGGCAAGGCGTGATGAGATTCTATTTGTCATGCGTTTCAAGGGAGTTTCGCGGATATCATGGCATTACGTTGAGGGATTTGAGCCCTCCTCCGCTCAGCGCGGAGGAAGGCCGGGAGCGCTGGTCAACTACTCATGCGACGAGCGGCTTGCGCATTCCCTGTACTCCATCAGCAACCGTGATGAGCGGCTTGCGCATACCCTGCACTCCATCAGCAACCGTGATGAGCGGCTTGCGCATACCCTGCACTCCATCAGTGTTGGCGCTCGCCAGAACCGGGCTGCTCATCACAACGACGAACAGGCTTGTGCTCAGAAAAAAGTTACGCATGAATCATCCTTTGAAATAGAACTACTACGAACAGCCGCGACGGAATTGCCGCTGCTGCCATGTGATTACGCGAATGTGGATACCGCAGATGCATGGCTCGGATCGAAGGTCCGTTGGAGTGCAGCCGCAGATGCATTGCTTGCGCAATCTGTGCTACCGCTCGAACTCGTGACCGCCGGGGCCCGAGTCTCCAGCTGACCTCGCCAGCGATTGCTTCTCACCTACGGGCACGTTTCAGCGGAAACGTCCCGGCGCAGGCTACATCAGCGCAGTCCATCGCCATCCCGTAGTCCATCGCTCCGCCGTCCCAACGACGTGCGCGGCAGTCTTCGCATTGATATGAATGCCTGCCCGCTCATGAACTGCCGGCAGCTGCCGCCAGTCACCGACCGTCGCGTGTGGCTCTCGAAGCTCTCACCATCCGGCTGCACGAACCGAATCGCGCCATCGTCGAGCACCTGCACGATGACTTGCCCTTCATGCACCTTCCGATGATGAAAGCGACACAGCGTCACGAGATTCGACATCTTCGTCTCCCCGCCTTTAGCCCAATGCTTGATGTGATGCGCATCCGTGTACTTCTTGTGCGTGCAGCCCGGGAAGCGACAGCCCTGGTCGCGTGAATTCAGCGCGCGCTGTATCGCCGGCGGGATGCTGCGCGTCTTGCGCCCCACGCTCAGCGGCTCGCCCTTCTCGTTCTCGACGATCGCGACCACGCTGGCGTCGCAAGCCAGCCGTCGGGCCGTTTCAGCGGCGATGGCAGGGCCGTCTTCGATCTCGCACCGATCCCCTCCTCCCGCCTTCAACGTTTCAGCTGAAACGTGCACCACGACTTGATGCCGCTCCCCGCCGCTCATCGCTTCGGCGCCGTGCGCCAGGAAGCTCTCGAAGATCACCGCCAGCGCGTCGGCGCGCTTGTGCGACCCGAGCGTCGGGCCGCATCGACTGTCGTCCGGCGGAGTCTCCGGTACCGCGGCCTCCAACGCCTTCAGAACCAACGCGCCGACGTCCGCGGGAAGCCGCACCTTCAGACGAGCGAGCCATCATCGTCCCACTGATAGCGGACTGCGCGATTCATCTGCTGTTGATGCTCGCGCGAGAGCTCTTGCGCTTCCGTCGCGCGTCGATAGGCGCGGACCAGCGTCTCGAAGTGATGCGCAGTGCCGTGAAGGGCGATCTGCAGGAAGTAGTGCTCGTTCTCCGGCGTTGCCACGCGCGTGATCGCGCGCACGTTCGAGTAGCTGACTTCACCTCGCTCCATCGCAGCTGAGACCAGCGGCAGCTTCTCCAAGGCGCGCGCAGTGCGCACCTTCTCGCGCGCCGCACCGAGGTTGATGCCGCACTTCCAGTTGAGCCAGTGCGCGCAGTCCTGCGTGGCACGGCAGTTCCAGCCCTTGCGACGATCGAAACTCGGCGAGGAGAGCCAGGAAGCGATAGTTCCCGGCGTTCAGATGCCCGGCCAGCTCGACGATCTGATCCGCGAGCTCGTGCGTCGAGCGAATGTAGGCGACGCGCTCTTCGAAGGTGGGGAGTGATCCGTCCATGGTGAGTCTCCGATCTGTCAGTTGTCGGTTCGAGCCATCCCCCGCTCGCGACGGGGGATGGCCCTGTTCCTATCCTGTAGGTCGGGCTTTAGCCCGACTCTCTGCTACGTCGCGCACTGATCGATGAGCACTACTTCCAGCTGCTCCACCGTATTGTTGACGAGATTCGCCGCAACACGCGCCGCCTCCGCGTAGACAACTGCATCCTCGCACTCCGCATGCAGCAGGACCTCGTACAGACACCTGAGCACGCTGTGTGCCTGCAGTAGCTGCATGCGTTGCGTTTCGATACGTTGTTGGAGTGGAGTTCGCGGCGGCGTTTCGCTGAAACGTCCGATGCATTCTCGTTTCCGCCCGAATCGGCGTTCGACTTGCCATTCACCTTATCCATGGTCATACCTCGCTCAAAGGTTGGCTGTGGTAGGCACTCGGCGGTGTGCAACCACCGTCGGGTGCCGCTTCTTTCAAATCCGCTCCTTAGTGATTGCCCGCTGGAAGTTAGCTGCAAGGTTCCAGTGGGACGCGTGCTGTGTTCAGCACGGCTCGATCGTACGCGAAAACTCCCTGCCCTGTATATCTCAACAGTATCTGCAAACTGCGAGATTTTAGGCCTGTGTCTCACGATGTCTACCCTTCGCCACGGAGTACTGCCTCTGGGACCAGCAAGCAGACATCCTCCGGAAACGCGCGCGGCTATCTTGCTTGACTACCAAGCGGTCGGTACCCCACCCACGAGTTAGCCCCCGTGACCACAAAAGCAAAAGGCCGGGCAGAGCCCGGCCTTTCTTAGTCTGAACAGTCGGGCTAAAGCCCGACCTACACTAACCCTACTTCGACTTCTTCTTCGTCGCGCTCGACTTCTTCTTCGGCGCAGCCTTCTTATGGCTCTTCGCCGCAGCCTGACTACGCGCCTCGACCTTCTTCGCCTTCCTCTCAGCCTTCTGCTCAGCCTTCGCCTTCTTCGCGGCCTTCTCTTCCGCGCTCTTCACCGCCGCTTTCTTCTTCGGCGAAGCCTTCTTGGGCGCAGCCGCTTCTTCGGCGCAGCCTTCTTCGAAGTGGTCTCAGTCTCACCCTTCTGCGTCGGCGGCTTCTCATCCGCGGCGACCTGCTCGGGCTGATCCATCAACCGCATCAGCGCCATCGGCGCCGAATCACCCGGCCGCGGATCCATGCGCAGGATCTGCGTATAACCACCCGGGCGCGTCTTGAACCGCGGGCCCAGGCTCTCGAACAACTTCACCACCACTTCCGCATCACGCAGCTGCGCGAACGCACGCCGGCGATTGTGATCGCTGTCTTCCTTGCCGAGCGTGATGAGCGGCTCGACAACTCGACGCAGCTCCTTCGCCTTCGGCACGGTCGTCTTGATCGTCTCATGACGCAGCAGCGACGCCGCCATGTTACGGAGCATGGCCCAGCGGTGCGGGGCGTTGCGGCTCAGCTGCCGGCCGGAAAGTTGGTGACGCATTGTTCTTACTCAGTCACTTCTGCTTCAGATCACGTCGCGATCGTCATCGCGCTTCAGGCTCACGGGCGGCCAGTTGTCCAAGCGCATGCCGAGCGACAGGCCGTGGCTCTCGAGCACTTCCTTGATCTCGGTGAGCGACTTCTTGCCGAGGTTCGGCGTGCGCAGCAGCTCGACTTCGGTCCGCTGCACCAGGTCGCCGATGTAGTGGATGTTCTCGGCCTTGAGGCAGTTCGCACTGCGCACGGTGAGCTCGAGCTCGTCCACCGGACGCAGCAGGATCGGATCGAACTGCTGCTCGGCGGCCTTCGCGGCGCCTTCGTCCTGGCCCTGCAGATCGACGAACACCGACAGCTGATCCTTCAGGATCGCGCCGGCGCGGCGGATCGCTTCTTCGGCGTCGATCGTGCCGTTGGTCTCGATGTCGAGGATCAGCTTGTCCAGGTTCGTGCGCTGCTCGACGCGCGCGCTTTCCACGGTGTACGTGACGCGGCGGATCGGGCTGAACGACGCGTCCAGCTGCAAGCGGCCGATCGGGCCGCTCGACTCTTCGAAGTTCGCGCGCTGCACTGCCGGGCGATAGCCGCGGCCGCGCTCGACCTTGAGCGTCATGTTGAGCTCGCCGGCCTTCGTGAGATTCGCGATCACGAGATCGCCGTTCAGCACTTCGACGTCGTGGTCGAGCTGAATGTCGCCGGCCGTCACCGGGCCCGGGCCCTTCTTGTGAAGACGCAGCTGCGTCTCTTCGCGCGCGTTCAGACGGATCGCGACCTGCTTGAGGTTCAGCAGGATGTCGACCACGTCTTCTTGCACGCCTTCGATGCTCGTGTACTCGTGCAACACGCCATCGATCTCTGCCTCGGTGATCGCACAGCCGGGCATGGACGACAGCAGCACGCGCCGGAGCGCGTTGCCGAGAGTGTGGCCGAAGCCACGCTCGAACGGCTCGATCACGACCTTCGCCTGCTTGGCGTTGGTCGGGGTTACTTTGACGACACGCGGCTTCAGGAATTCGCCAACGGATGCCTGCATGGAGGATTCCACCTGCTTGGTAGCGGTTAGGACTGCGAGCGCCCGCCTCGTTACAGCGGTAACGCCTGCAGTGAACTAAAAAAAGAACTACTTCGAATACAGCTCGACGACGAGGTTCTCGTTGATGTCGGGCAGAATCTCTTCGCGGTCGGGCAGCTGCTTGAACGTCCCCGTAAATTTCTTCTCGTCGACCTCGACCCATGCCGGGAACCCGACCTGAGCCTTGATCTGCAGGGCCGTCTGGATGCGCAGCTGCTTCTGCGACTTCTCGCGCACGGCGACCACATCGCCCGCCTTGCACTGGTACGAGGCGATGGTGACCTTTTCGCCGTTCACCTGGATCGCAGCGTGGCTCACCAGCTGGCGCGCCTCGTTGCGCGTCGCTGCGAAGCCCATGCGATACACCACGTTGTCGAGCCGCCCTTCCAGGAGCTGCAACAGCGTCGATCCGGTCGCACCGGGGCGGCCGGAAGCCTTTATGTAGTAATTGCGGAACTGTCTTTCAAGTACCCCGTACATGCGGCGCAGCTTCTGCTTCTCGCGCAGCTGCACGCCGTAGTCGGACAGACGCCCGCGGCGCTCGCCCTTGACGCCGCCCGGCGGCACTTCGAGCTTGCACTTCGACTCGAGGGGCTTCACGCCGCTCTTCAGGAACAGATCCGTTCCTTCGCGACGCGACAGCTTGCATTTCGGACCGAGATAACGAGCCATGAATCTTCCTCTACACCCGCCGCTTCTTGGGCGGGCGGCAGCCGTTGTGCGGGATCGGCGTGACGTCGGAAATGTTGGTGATCTTCAAGCCGCAGGCGTTGAGCGCACGCACCGCGGATTCGCGGCCCGGGCCGGGGCCCTTGACGCGCACTTCCACCATCTTCACGCCGTGTTCCTGCGCGATGTTGCCGGCCTTCTCGGCGGCGACCTGCGCGGCGAACGGCGTGCTCTTGCGCGAGCCGCGGAAACCGCAGCCGCCGGACGTCGCCCACGACAGGGTGTTGCCCTGACGATCGGTGATCGTGACGATCGTGTTGTTGAACGACGCATGCACGTGCGCGATCGCGTCCGTGACGTGCTTCTTGACCTTCTTGCGACCGGGCTTGACGGTGCCACCACCGGCCTGGCCCTGCTGCTGTTGCTTCTGATCAGCCATAGTTCCTCTGCAAAACCTATTACGCCTTGCCGGCCGGCGCGTTCATCTTGATCGCCGCCTTGCGCGGGCCCTTGCGTGTGCGTGCGTTCGTGCGCGTGCGCTGACCACGCAGCGGCAAGCCGCGGCGATGACGGATGCCGCGGTAGCAACCGAGGTCCATCAGGCGCTTGATGTTCATCGAGACTTCGCGGCGCAGATCGCCTTCGACCGTCAACTTGCCGATCTGCGAGCGCAGCGCGGTGACTTCGCTCTCGGTCAGGTCTTTGACGATCGTGTTCGGCTTGACGTTGGCGCCCGCGCAAGCCTTGAGCGCCTGCGTGCGGCCGACGCCGAAGATGTGAGTCAGGCCGACCCACACGTGCTTGTTCATCGGAATGTTGATGCCGGCGATACGAGCCATGGTGCGAAGCTCTCTTGCGCGAAACGAAAAGCGCGGAAATTTATAACAAAAACCTTAAGAACTCAATGCTTTAACCCTGCCGTTGCTTGTGGCGGGCATCGCTGCCGCAGATCACGTAGATGACCCGACGGCGGCGCACGATCTTGCAGTTCTTGCAGATCTTTTTGACTGAAGCTCGAACTTTCATGACAAATCAACTCCTTACGACTGCCCTGGACGGCCGTAGCCGCGCAGGTTGGCCTTCTTCATCAGGCCTTCGTACTGGTGCGACATCAGGTGCGCCGCCACCTGCGCCTGGAAGTCCATGATCACGACGACCATGATCAGGAGCGACGTGCCGCCGAAGTAGAAGGGCACGCTGAAGCGGGACATCAGCACTTCCGGCAGCAGGCACACGGTGGTGACGTACAGGGCGCCCCAGACCGTCAGGCGGGTCAGGACCTTGTCGATGTACTCGCCCGTCTGCTGGCCCGGGCGGATGCCTGGGATGAAGGCGCCGGACTTCTTCAGGTTCTCCGCCGTCTCGCGCGAGTTGAACACCAGCGCGGTGTAGAAGAAGCAGAAGAAGATGATCAGGCCGCCGTACAGGATCATGTGCCCGGGCTGACCAGGGGTCATGGCCGTGGCGACGTTCTGCAGCCAGCTGAAACTGCCGGAAGTGCCGCCCCAGCTGGCGATCGTCGCCGGAAAAAGCAGCAAGCTCGAGGCGAAAATCGGCGGGATCACGCCCGACATGTTCAGCTTGAACGGCAGGTGCGTGCTCTGGCCGGCATACATGCGACGGCCCTGCTGGCGCTTCGCGTAGTTGACCTGGATGCGGCGCTGGCCGCGCTCCACGAACACGACGAAGGCCGTCACGGCGATGACCATGGCGAACAGGATCAGCGCGAACGCCGGATTCATTTCGCCGGTGCGGACGATTTCCAGCGTGCCGCCGACTGCCGCCGGCAAGCCCGCGACGATGCCGGCAAGGATGATCATCGAGATGCCGTTGCCGAGGCCGCGCTCGGTGATCTGCTCGCCGAGCCACATCAGGAACATCGTTCCGGCGACCAGCGTGATCGTCGCGGTGAACACGAACTGCGGACCCGGGGCGATGACGACGCCCTGGTTCTGGAACGCGTACGCCGCCGAGGCGCCCTGCACGGCCGCCAGCAGCACGGTGCCGTAGCGCGTGTACTGCGTCAGCTTGCGCCGCCCGGACTCGCCTTCCTTCTTGATCGCGGCGAGCTGCGGCACGACCACCGCCATCATCTGGATGATGATCGACGCGGAGATGTACGGCATGACGCCGAGCGCAAAGATCGACAGGCGTTCCAGCGCGCCGCCCGAGAACATGTTGAAGATGTCGAGGATCGTGCCCTGCTGCTCCTGGAAGAAGCGCGCGAGCGCGACCGGATCGATGCCCGGCGCCGGGATGAACGTACCGATGCGGTACACGACCAACGCACCGAGCAGGAAAAACAGGCGCTGACGCAGCTCCGCAAAACGGGTCATCTCCCCGAGTGCGGAGAGCGAGGCAGTGCTGGCGGTTTTGCTGCTGGTGGCCACTTGATTACTCGATCTTGCCGCCGGCGCCCTCGATAGCGGAGCGCGCACCCTTGGTGACGTGTACTCCCTTGACCGTCACGGCGCGGGCCACGGTGCCGGACGCGACGATGCGCGCCCGCTGGGTCTGCTCCGGAACCAGGTTCGCGGCCTTGAGGGATGCCAGGTCGATGAGGTCGCCGCCGACTTTTGCAAGCTCCGACAGGCGCACTTCAGCAACCAGTGGCGCAATTTTCGAGCGGAAACCGACCTTCGGCAGGCGGCGCTGCAGCGGCATCTGGCCGCCTTCGAAGCCGACCTTGTGGTAGCCGCCCTTGCGCGCGCGCTGGCCCTTGACGCCGCGGCCGCAGGTCTTGCCCTGGCCGGCGGAGGCGCCGCGCCCGACGCGCAGTCGGACTTTCTTGCTGCCCGTAGCGGGCGAAATGTCATTGAGACGCATGGTTAGGCTTCCTCAACCTTCAACAGGTGCCCGGAGGCGCGAATCATGCCGCGCACTTCCGGCGTGTCGGCGAGCGTCGCGGTGTCGCGGATGCGGCGCAGGCCGAGCCCGCGCACCGTCGCGCGGTGTGCCTTCAGCTGTCCGAAAACGCTCTTCACGAGCGTCACCTTGATCTGTTTCGCTTTAGCCATGGCTATCAGCTCAAAATTTCTTCGACGCGCTTGCCGCGCTTCGCGGCGATTTCGTCGGGCGACTGCGTGCTGGTGAGCGCATTCATCGTCGCGCGCACGACGTTGATCGGGTTGCGCGAGCCGTAGCTCTTCGCCAGCACGTTGCGCACGCCGGCGCACTCGAACACCGCGCGCATGCCGCCGCCCGCGATCAGGCCCGTGCCGTCCGCGGCGGGCTGCATGTACACGCGCGTCGTGCCGTGACGGCCGTGCACTGCGTAGTGCAGCGTCTGGTTCTTGAGCGACACCGACGACAGATTCTTGCGAGCGGCCTGCATCGCCTTCTGGATCGCGACCGGCACTTCACGCGCCTTGCCGTACCCGAAGCCGACCTTGCCGCGGCCGTCGCCGACGACAGTCAGCGCGGTGAAGCCGAACTGGCGACCGCCCTTGACGACTTTCGCCACGCGATTGACCGCCACGAGCTTCTCGATGTACTCGTCGGTCGCTTGGTTCTTTTGGTCAACTCTGGCCATAGGCTAAAACTCCAACCCGTTGGCACGCGCCGCGTCGGCGAGCGCTTTGATGCGGCCGTGATACTTGAAGCCCGAGCGATCGAACGCGACCTGCTTGATGCCGGCAGCCTTCGCCTTCTCGGCGATCGCCTTGCCGACCGCAGCAGCGGCGGTGGCGTTGCCCGTGCCCTTCAGGCCTTCGCGCACGTCCTTCTGCAGCGTCGAAGCCGAAGCGAGCACCTTCGAATCGGTGTCGAAGATCTGCGCGTAGATGTGCTGCGGCGTGCGATGCACGGACAGGCGCATCACTCGCAGCTCGCGAATCTTCGCGCGCGACTTGACGGCGCGGTGCCGACGTTGGGCGTTCTTGTTCATAGCGCTCACTTCTTCTTCGCTTCCTTCAGCTCGATCTTCTCGCCCGCATAGCGCACGCCCTTGCCCTTGTACGGCTCCGGCGGACGGAAGTTGCGGATGTCGGCCGCGACCTGGCCGACCTTCTGCATGTCCGAGCCCTTGACGAGGATTTCCGTCTGGGTCGGCGTCTCGATCGTGATGCCCTCGGGCGCGTCGTAGACGACCGGATGCGAGAAGCCGAGCGTCAGGTTCAGCTTCTTGCCCTGCGCCGCAGCGCGATAGCCGACGCCGACGAGCTCGAGCTTGCGCTCGTAGCCCTTGCTGACGCCGAGCACGATGTTCGCGAGGTGCGCACGGATCGAGCCGGCGATCATGTCGGCCTCGCGACCGTCGTTCGCTTTCTCCACCTTGAGCACGCCGCCGTCCTGCACGACCTTCGCGTGCAGCGCGTTCACGGCGAGGCTCAACGTGCCTTTGCCGCCCTTGATGGTGACGCTGTCCACCGCGATCGTCGCGGTCACGCCTTGCGGCAGAGTCACTGGTTGTTTAGCTACGCGAGACATGGCTACTCCGTCATCACGAAACGATGCACAGCACTTCGCCGCCGTGACCGGCAGCGCGCGCCTGGCGATCGCTCATTACACCTTGCGACGTCGACACGATCGCGATGCCGAGCCCGCCGAGCACGGCCGGCAGCTCGTCCTTGCCCTTGTACACGCGCAGGCCCGGGCGGCTGATGCGCTCCAGTCGGTCGATGACCGGCCGGCCCTGGTAGTACTTCAGCTGCACGGCCAGCGTCGGCTTGCCTTCCGGTGAGGAGGTCGAGGCGAAATCTTCGATATAGCCTTCGTCCTTCAGCACCTTGGCAATCGCGAGCTTCACCTTGGAAGCCGGACAGTTGACTTCGGTTTTACCCGAAGACTGGCCGTTGCGAATGCGGGTCAGGAGGTCGGCGATCGGATCCGTCATGCTCATGTCGTGCTCCAGTGGTTCCAGCTGTTACCAGCTGGCCTTGCGGAGGCCCGGAACATCGCCGCGCATGGTTGCTTCGCGCAGCTTGGTACGGCCCAGACCGAATTTGCGGTAGTTACCGCGCGAGCGGCCCGTGATTGCGCAGCGGTTACGCTGGCGGCTCTTGCTCGAGTCGCGCGGCAGCGCCTGCAGCGCTGCAACCGCGGCCTCGCGCTCCGCCGGCGTGCTCGTCGGCTTGCGGATGATTTCCTTCAGCTTCGCGCGCCTGGCCGCATAGCGTTTCACCAGCTTGGTGCGCTTATGTTCGCGATTGACCATCGATGTCTTGGCCATAACGTGTAGCTCTACTTGCGGAAGGGGAAACTGAAGGCTTCGAGCAGCGCGCGCCCTGCTTTGTCGTCGCGCGCCGTCGTCGTGATCGTGATGTCCATGCCGCGGATCGCATCGATCTGGTCGTAGGCGATCTCGGGGAAAATGATCTGTTCCTTGACGCCGAAGTTGTAGTTGCCGCGGCCGTCGAACGAACGCGCGCTCACGCCGCGGAAGTCGCGGATGCGCGGCATCGCAATCGAGACCAGGCGATCGAGGAACTCGTACATGCGTCCGCCGCGCAGCGTGACCATGGCGCCGATGGCCAGCCCGTCGCGCACCTTGAAGGTCGCAACCGACTTGCGCGCGCGCGTCACCTGCGGCTTCTGGCCGGTGATCTTCGTGAGATCGCCCACCGCGTTGTCCATGATCTTCTTGTCCGCGACCGCTTCGCCGACGCCCATGTTGACCGTGATCTTGGAGATGCGCGGCACCTCCATCACGTTCGCGAGCTTGAGGTTGTCCTTCAGCTGCGGGACGACCTTCTCGCGATAGAACACGTGCAGGCGCGCCGGCGGCGCGGGCACCTTCGGTGCCTTCACCTTCGGTGCCTTGTCGGCCTTGGCCTTGTCGGCCTTGGCAGCAGCCTTCTCAGCCTTCTCTGCCTTGGCAGCGGCGGCAGCGGCCTTGTCGGCCTTATCGGCCTTCTCGGACTTCGCGGGCTTGGTGTCTTCTGTGTTAGCCATTCTCATTACCTCAAGCGTCTGTACTCTGCGACGCCTTAGGCGTCCACGACTTCCTTGTTGGACTTGAAGAAGCGCACCTTGCGGCCGTCCGTCAGCGTGCGAAAGCCGACGCGATCGCCCTTCTTCGTCACCGGGTTCCACAGCATCACGTTCGAGAGGTCGACCGGGGCCTCCTTCTCGACGATGCCGCCCTGCACTTGGCGCTGCGGGTTCGGCTTCGTGTGCCGCTTGACCATGTTGACGCCCTCGACGACCACGTGGTCCTCGAGCATCTTGACGACCGTGCCGCGGCGGCCCTTGTCGCGGCCCGCGATCACGACGACTTCGTCACCTTTGCGGATCTTGTTCATAACGTTGTCTTCAAAGCACTTCAGGTGCCAGCGAGATGATCTTCATGAACTGCGCCGTGCGCAGCTCGCGCGTGACCGGTCCGAAGATGCGCGTGCCGATCGGCTCGAGCTTGTTCGTCAGCAGCACCGCGGCGTTGCCGTCGAAGCGGATCAGCGAGCCGTCCGGGCGGCGCACGCCGAACTTGGTGCGCACCACGACCGCGTCGTAGACCTCGCCCTTCTTGACCTTGCCGCGCGGGATCGCGTCGCGAATGCTCACCTTGATGACATCGCCGACCGTCGCGTAGCGCCGCTTCGAGCCGCCGAGCACCTTGATACACATCAGGCTTCGCGCGCCGCTGTTGTCGGCGGCATTCAGCATCGTGCGCATCTGGATCATGGCGTCGTCTCCGCGGGCTGGTCCGCCTGCGGGCCGCGCTCCAGGACCTTCACCAGGCGCCAGCTCTTGTGGCGCGACAGCGGCCGGCACGCCTCGATCGAGACCAGATCGCCCGTGCGGCTCTCGCCGTTCTCGTCGTGCGCCAGCAGCTGCGTCGTGCGGCGCTGGTACTTGCCGTACTGCGGGTGCGGCACGTAGCGCTGGATCAAGACCGAGATCGTCTTCTGCATCTTCGTGCTGACGACTTTGCCGGTGAGAGTCTTGGCGGCTTTCGCCGTCGGCGCGGCTGCGCCCTTAGCCTGCGTGCTCATGCTTTCTTACCTTTGCTCTGCTCGCCGACCACCGTCTTCAGGCGCGCGATGTTCCGGCGCACCTTGGTGAACTGATCCGGCTTCACGGCCTGGCCCGTCGCCCGCGTCATGCGCAGGTTGAACTGCTCGCGGCGCAGGTCCAGCAGCTCTTTCTGCAGGTCCGCTGCCGACTTGGCTCGCAACTCTTTTGCGGTACTCATTTAACTATCTCACCTGGCGCGTGACGAACTGCGTGTCGACCGACAGCTTGGACGCCGCGAGCCGGAACGCCTCGCGCGCGATCGCCTCGGTCACACCTTCCATCTCGAACAGCACCTTGCCGGGCTTCACTTTCGCGATGTAGTACTCGACGTTGCCCTTGCCGCTGCCCATGCGGACTTCCAGCGGCTTCTTCGTGATCGGCACGTCCGGGAACACGCGCACCCAGATCTGGCCGCCGCGCTTCACGTAACGGGTCATGGCACGACGCGCCGCTTCGAGCTCGCGCGCCGTCATGCGTGCGCGCGTGGTCGCTTTCAGGCCGTAGTCGCCGAACGCAACGTAGTTGCCGCTCTGCGCGAGGCCGGCGTTCTTGCCCTTGAACTGCTTGCGATACTTGGTGCGCTTGGGTTGCAACATCTCGGGATCCTCAGACCGTCGCCTCGGCCGGCGCAGCGGGCGCCGCCGCCTGGCCTTCCGCGCCTTCCGCCGGCGCCGGCTGTTCGGGCTGCGCGAACACTTCGCCCTTGAAGATCCACACCTTCACGCCGATCACGCCGTAAGTGGTCCTGGCCGTGCCCAGGCCATAGTCGATGTCCGCGCGGAAGGTGTGCAGCGGCACACGGCCTTCGCGATAAACCTCGGTGCGGGCAATTTCCGCACCGTTCAGGCGGCCCGACACGCGCACCTTGATACCGAGTGCGCCGATGCGCATCGTGTTCGTGACCGCGCGCTTCATCGCGCGCCGAAACATGACGCGCCGTTCGAGCTGCTGCGCAATTCCATCCGCGACCAACTGGGCATCGAGCTCGGGCTTGCGGATCTCGGCGATGTTGATGCGCACGTCGGTGGCCGGCATCTTCATCATCTTCGAGACCTGGCCGCGCAGCTTCTCGATGTCCTCGCCCTTCTTGCCGATCACGATGCCCGGCCGCGCCGTGTGAATCGTGATGTTCACCTTGCGCGCCGCGCGCTCGATCTGAATCCGGCTGATGGACGCTTCCACGAGCCGCTTCTTCAGGAACTCGCGCACCACATAATCGGTATGCAGGAACGCCGGGAAGTTCTTGGTGGACGCGTACCACTTCGAAGTCCAGTCGCGGGTGATGCCGAGACGGATGCCAACCGGATTGACTTTCTGGCCCATAAGTTACTCGCCCTTGCCGTCGCCGACCGTCACGATGATGTGGCTGTTGCGCTTGACGATGCGGTTGCCGCGCCCCTTGGCGCGCGCCTGGAAGCGCTTCAACACCGGCGCGGCGTCGACCGTGATCGACTGCACCTTCAATTCGTCCACGTCCGCGCTCAGGTTGTTCTCGGCGTTCGCGACCGCCGACTCCAGCACCTTGTGCACCAGCCTCGCGCCCTTCTTCGGCGTGAAGCGCAGCGTGTTGAGCGCGAGCCCGACGGGCTTGCCGCGCACCAGGTCCGCGACCAGGCGGCATTTCTGCGGCGAAATGCGCGCGTACTTCAGTTTGGCTGAGACCTGCATGATCAAGCCCCTTCCGACGGCGCGGTCGAAGTCTTCTTGTCGCCGGAGTGCGCCTTGAACGTGCGCGTCGGCGCGAACTCGCCGAGCTTGTGCCCGACCATGTTCTCGGAGACGAGCACCGGCACGTGCTGGCGGCCGTTGTGCACGGCAATCGTCAGGCCGACCATGTCGGGAAGAATCATCGAGCGGCGCGACCAGGTCTTGATCGGGCGGCGATCATTCTTGTCGGCGGCGACGCGCACCTTCTTCGCGAGGTGCAGGTCGACGAACGGACCCTTTTTGACTGAACGAGGCACTGTCGGCTCCTAAAGATCAGTTCCGGCGGCGGATGATCATTCCCGCCGTGCGCTTGTTGCGCCGTGTCTTCTTGCCCTTGGTGTTCCAGCCCCACGGGCTGACCGGATGCGGATTGCCCTGGCCGGACTTGCCTTCGCCACCACCGTGCGGGTGATCGACCGGGTTCATCACCACGCCGCGCACCGTCGGACGAATGCCGCGCCAGCGCTTCGCGCCGGCTTTGCCGTAGCTGCGCAGGTTGTGCTCGTCGTTGCCGACTTCGCCGATCGTGGCGCGGCATTCGACGTGCACCTTGCGCGTCTCGGTCGAGCGCAGGCGAACCGTCGCGTACAAGCCTTCGCGCGCCGCGAGCTGCGCAGAGCCGCCGGCGCTGCGCGCGAGCTGGCCGCCCTTGCCGGGCTTGAGCTCGACGTTGTGAATCGTCGTGCCGATCGGAATGTGGCGCAGCTGCATGCTGTTGCCAGGCTTGATCGGCGCTTCCTGTCCCGAGATCACCGTGTCGCCGGACGTGAGGCCCTTCGGCGCGATGATGTAGCGACGCTCGCCGTCCTTGTAGAGCACGAGCGCGAGATGCGCGGTGCGGTTCGGATCGTATTCGATGCGCTCGACCTTGCCGGGCACGCCGTCCTTGTCGCGCAGGAAGTCGACCAAGCGGTACTTCTGCTTGTGACCGCCGCCCTGGTGGCGCACGGTCTGGCGGCCGAAGTGATTGCGCGCGCCGGTCGAGTTCTTGTGAACGAGCAGCGACTTCTCCGGCCCGCCCTTGTGCAGGTGGTCGCGGGAGATCTTGACCTGGAAGCGGCGCCCAGGCGAAGTCGGTCTTGCTTTGATCAGTGCCATGAGCTGGTTCCATTACGCCTCGGTGCCGCTCAGGGACTCGATCTTCTGTCCCGGCGCGAGACGCACGTACGCCTTCTTGAAATCCTGCCGGCGCCCGAGCCGCTGGCCGAAGCGCTTGTTCTTGCCGGCGACGTTCACGACGTTCACGTCCGCGACCTTCACTTCGAACATCAGCTCGACCGCGGCCTTGATGTCCGGCTTGGTCGCGTCGCGACGCACGCGGAACACGAACTGATTCGAGCCCTCGGAAACGCGCGCGCTCTTTTCGGACACGTGCGGGCCGATCAGCACGCTCATCAAACGTTCGCGACTCATGCCAGTCTCTCCTCGAGCATGCGCACGGCGCCGGCAGTCGCCAGCACCTGGTCATGACGCGCCAGGCTCAGCGGATCGAGGCCGCTCACCGGCAGCACGTCGACGTACGGCAGGTTGCGCGCCGCGAGCTCCAGCTTCTCGTCGTGCGCCTCGATGACGATCAGCACGTTGCTGCCGAGCTTCAGCTCGGTGAGCTTCTGCACCAGCAGCTTGGTCTTCGGCGCTTCCA
Organism: uncultured Gammaproteobacteria bacterium; assembly: GCA_963830745.1. Taxonomy (GTDB): domain Bacteria; phylum Pseudomonadota; class Gammaproteobacteria; order Steroidobacterales; family Steroidobacteraceae; genus Steroidobacter. The sequence continues at coordinate 12,499 of CAWHNL010000022.1, read as the reverse complement.
GCTCGATGCCGTTGACGACCGAGAGGCGATCCTGGCGCGCCAGCTCCGACAACATCGCCTGCATCGCGCCGCGATACATCTTGCGATTGACCTTCTGCGAGAAGTCGCGCGGCTTCGCAGCGAATGCGCGACCGCCGCCGACCCAGATCGGGCTGCGGATCGAGCCCGCACGCGCCTGGCCGGTGCCCTTCTGGCGCCACGGCTTGATGCCGCCGCCGCGCACTTCGGCCTTCGTCTTCTGCGCCTTGGTGCCGGCGCGACCGCCGGCCATGTACGCGACGACGACCTGATGGACGAGCGACTCGTTGTACTCGCGCGCAAACGTCGCGTCGGACACCTGGATGTCCTCCGCCTGCGCGCCTTTGCTGACCACTTTCAGTTTCATGGTCGATTCGCCTTACTTCTTGACCGGCGCGAGCTTCTTCTTGCGCAGTGCGCGGGCCGCGGCCTTCACCGAAGGACGGACGATCACCTGGCCGCCCGGTGCACCCGGCACCGCGCCGCTGACCAGCAGCAGATTGCGCTCCGCATCGACGCGCACGATCTTGAGGTTCTCGATCGTGCGCCGCTCATTACCCATGCGGCCGGCCATGCGCTTGCCGGGGAACACGCGACCCGGCGTCTGGCGCTGACCGATCGATCCGGGAGAGCGGTGCGACACGGAGACGCCGTGCGAAGCGGGCAAGCCGCCGAAGTTGTGGCGCTTCATGACGCCGGCGTAGCCCTTGCCGGTGGTCGTGCCGGTCACGTCGACGACCTGGCCGGCCGTGAACAGATCGACCTTCAGCTCGCCGCCCGCCTGCAGATCCTTGCCTTCCTCGCCGGACAGGCGGAACTCGACCAGCGACTCGCCGGGAGCAACCTTGACCTTGGCGTAGTGGCCGGTCTGCGGCTTGTTGAGATGGGAGGCCTTGCGCTCGCCGAACGCGACCTGCAGTGCGCGGTAGCCGTCGGTCTCCACCGTACGAACCTGCGTAATGCGGTTCGGCAGTGCTTCGATGACGGTCACCGGGACGGTTTCGCCGGCGTCGTTGAAGACGCGCGTCATTCCCGCCTTGCGACCGACCAGACCTAAGGCCTTGGCAGCGCTCATCGTATGTCCTCTTGTTCCTCTAAAGCCGCCGGCTGCGATTGGCCGAAGGCAATGAAAATCAGGCGCCTGCGCCGCGCAAAAACGTTGAGTGTCTGAGGAAATTCCGAAGGAGAGGCCGACCGGCAGCTGGGCCAGTCACGCCGCTCGAGCGGTACCCCGTCAGGGCCAGACCTCGGCGCAAAAGAGGCGCGAATTATAGAGATACAGGCTTGTATTGCAAGCCTGTATCCCGGTAGTCGGGCTTTAGCCCGACCTCATCAGTTCAGCTTGATCTGCACGTCCACGCCGGCGGGCAGCTCCAGCTTCATCAGCGCGTCGACCGTCTTGTCGGTCGGATTCAGGATGTCCATCAGCCGCTTGTGGGTGCGGATCTCGTACTGGTCGCGCGCGTCCTTGTCGGCGTGCGGCGAGATCAGCACGGTGAAGCGCTCCATCTTGGTCGGCAGCGGCACCGGGCCGCGCACGGTGGCACCCGTCCGCTTCGCCGTCTCGACGATCTCCCGGGCGGAGTTGTCGATCAGGCGGTGATCGAAAGCCTTCAGGCGGATGCGGATGTTCTGGTTCGTGGCCATGTGTGTCTCTTACTTCAGAACCTTCGCGACGACGCCCGAGCCGACGGTCTTGCCGCCTTCGCGGATCGCGAAGCGCAGGCCCTGCTCCATCGCGATCGGTGCGATCAGCTCGATCACCATCTTGATGTTGTCGCCGGGCATGACCATCTCGACGCCCGCCGGCAGCTCCACCGCGCCCGTCACGTCCGTCGTGCGGAAGTAGAACTGCGGGCGATAGCCCTTGAAGAACGGCGTGTGACGACCGCCCTCTTCCTTCGTCAGCACGTACACCTCGGCCTCGAACTGCGTGTGCGGCTTGATGCTGCCCGGCTTGCACAGCACCTGGCCGCGCTCCACTTCTTCGCGCTTCGTGCCGCGCAGACAGCACGCCGACGTTGTCGCCCGCCTGCCCCTGGTCGAGGAGCTTGCGGAACATCTCGACGCCCGTGCAGATCGTCTTCTGCGTGTCGCGGATGCCGACGATTTCGACTTCGTCGTTCACCTTGACGATGCCGCGCTCGATACGCCCGGTCACCACCGTGCCGCGGCCCGAGATCGAGAACACGTCTTCCACCGGCATCAGGAACGCGCCGTCGATCGCACGCTCCGGCACCGGGATGTACTTGTCCATCTCATCGACCAGCTTGAGCAACGACGGCACGCCGAGCGCGCTCTTGTCGCCCTCCAGCGCCTTCAGCGCCGAGCCCGTGATGATCGGGGTCTTGTCGCCCGGGAAGTCGTACTTGGTCAGCAGCTCGCGCACTTCCATCTCGACGAGCTCGAGCAGCTCGGCGTCATCGACCATGTCCGCCTTGTTCAGGAACACGACGATGTACGGCACGCCCACCTGGCGCGCCAGCAGGATGTGCTCGCGCGTCTGCGGCATCGGGCCGTCGGCGGCCGACACCACCAGAATCGCGCCGTCCATCTGCGCCGCGCCCGTGATCATGTTCTTCACGTAGTCGGCGTGGCCCGGGCAATCGACGTGCGCGTAGTGACGCGCCTTCGACTGGTACTCCACGTGCGCCGTCGCGATCGTGATGCCGCGCGCGCGCTCTTCGGGCGCCTTGTCGATCTGGTCGTACGCCTTGAACTCACCGCCGTGCAACTCGGCCATCACCTTGGTCAAGCGCGGCGGTCAACGTCGTCTTGCCATGATCGACGTGACCGATCGTGCCTACGTTGACATGCGGCTTGGTGCGTTGAAATTTCTCTTTGGCCACAGCGGCGGTCCTCTAACAGTTACTGAACTCAGGTTTTCTTGGTGATGGCAGCGGCGACGTTCGACGGCACTTCCATGTACTTCGCGAATTCCATCGTGTACGTCGCGCGGCCCTGGCTCATCGAGCGCATGGACGTCGAGTACTGGAACATCTCGGCCAGCGGCACTTCGGCGGTCACGACCTTGCCGGACACGGAATCTTCCATGCCGACGATCTGGCCGCGACGACGGTTCAGGTCGCCGACGATGTCGCCGTAGTAATCCTCCGGCGTCACGACCTCGACCTTCATGATCGGCTCGAGGATGACCGGCTTGGCCGCGCGCATCGCGTCCTTGAAGGCCATGCGAGCCGGCGATCTTGAACGCCATTTCGTTCGAGTCGACGTCGTGGTACGAGCCGTCGAACAGCGTGATCTTCACGTCCACGACCGGGTAGCCGGCGAGCACGCCGTTCGCGGTCGCTTCCTTGATGCCCTTGTCGACGGCCGGGATGTATTCCTTCGGGATCGTGCCGCCAACGATGCCGTTGACGAACTCGTAGCCCTTGCCCGGCTCGGACGGCTCGAGCGTGATCCACACGTGACCGTACTGGCCGCGGCCGCCCGACTGGCGCACGAACTTGCCTTCCTGGTCGACCTTGCTGCGGATCGTTTCGCGGTAGGCGACCTGCGGCTTGCCGACGTTCGCCTCGACCTTGAACTCGCGCTTCATGCGGTCGACGATGATTTCCAGGTGCAGCTCGCCCATGCCGGCGATGATCGTCTGGCCGGACTCCTGGTCGGTCGACATGCGGAACGACGGGTCTTCCTTCGCCAGGCGCTGCAGCGCCAGGCCCATCTTCTCCTGGTCGGCCTTGGTCTTCGGCTCGACCGCCACGGAGATGACCGGCTCGGGGAACACCATCTTCTCGAGCTGAATCACGTGCTCGGGATCGCACAGCGTGTCGCCGGTGATCACGTCCTTCAGGCCCACGGCCGCGGCGATGTCGCCGGCGCGCACTTCTTTGATCTCGCTGCGCTCGTTGGCGTGCATCTGCAACAGTCGGCCGATGCGCTCCTTGCGGTCCTTGCGCGGCGTTGATCACGGTGTCGCCCGAATTGAGCACGCCGGAGTAGACGCGGAAGAACGTCAGGTTGCCGACGAACGGATCGTTCAGGATCTTGAACGCGAGCGCGGAGAACTTCTCGTCGTCGCTGGCGCGGCGCGTGCCTTCGGTGCCGTCCGGCAGCGTGCCCTTGACCGGCGGCATTTCGATCGGCGAGGGCATGAACTCGATGATCGCGTCGAGCATCGCCTGCACGCCCTTGTTCTTGAACGCCGAGCCGCACATGCAGATGCAGATCTCGTTGCGGATCGAGCGCGCGCGCAGGCCCTTCTTGATCTCGTCGACGGAGAGGTCGCCGGTTTCGAGGTACTTGTGCAGCAGCTCCTCGTCCCCTTCGGCCGCAGCCTCGATCATCTTGGCGCGCCACTCGTCGCACTCCGCGCGCATCTCGGCGGGAATCTCGCGGTATTCGAACTTGGTGCCCTGGGTGGAATCGTCCCACCAGATCTCCTTCATGCGAATGAGATCGACGACGCCGACGAACTTGTCCTCGGCGCCGATCGGCAACTGAATCGGCACGGCCACGCCACGCAGGCGCGTCTTGATCTGCTCGACGCAGCGCAGGAAGTTCGGCGCCGGCGCGGTCCATCTTGTTGACGAACGCGATGCGCGGCACCTTGTAGCGGTTCATCTGGCGCCACACCGTCTCGGACTGCGGCTGCACGCCCGCGACCGCGCAGAACACGGCGACGGCGCTGTCGAGCACGCGCAGGCTGCGCTCCACTTCGATCGTGAAGTCGACGTGGCCCGGGGTGTCGATGATGTTGATGCGATGCTCGGGGAAGTTGTTCTCCATCCCCTTCCAGAAGCACGTGGTCGCCGCGGCAGTGATCGTGATGCCGCGCTCCTGTTCCTGCTCCATGTAATCCATGACCGCAGCACCGTCGTGCACTTCGCCGATCTTGTGCGAAACGCCGGTGTAGAAAAGGATGCGCTCGGTCGTGGTCGTCTTCCCCGCGTCGATGTGCGCGGAGATGCCGATGTTCCGGTATCGCTCGATGGGAGTTGTACGGGGCACGATAGTCTCTCGATCTATTACCAGCGGTAGTGGGCGAACGCCTTGTTCGCCTCCGCCATGCGATGCGTGTCTTCACGCTTGCGCACGGCGGCACCGCGATTCTCGGAAGCGTCGAGCAGCTCGGCCGCCAGGCGCTGCGCCATGGACTTCTCGCTGCGTGCCTGGGACGCTTCGATCACCCAGCGCATCGCCAGTGTCTGGCGGCGAGCAGAGCGAACTTCAACGGGTACCTGGTAAGTGGCACCGCCGACGCGGCGGCTCTTCACCTCGACCGTCGGCTTGACGTTGTCGAGCGCCATCGTCAGCAGCTCGATCGACTGCTCGCCCGGCTTGCCGGTCTTCTCGGCGATCCGGTCGACCGCGCCGTACACGATCTTCTCGGCGACCGACTTCTTGCCGCGCTCCATCACCATGTTCACGAACTTCGCCAGCAACAGGCTGTTGAAGCGCGGGTCGGGCAGGATCGTGCGGGTCGGGGCAGACGCTCTACGAGACATATATGACTACCTTCAACTTCACTTCTTGGGACGCTTCGCGCCGTACTTGGAACGGCCCTGGCGACGCTCGGTCACGCCAGCGCAGTCCAACGTGCCGCGCACCGTGTGGTAGCGCACGCCCGGCAGGTCCTTCACGCGGCCGCCGCGGATCAGCACTACCGAGTGCTCCTGCAGGTTGTGGCCTTCGCCGCCGATGTAGCTGATGACCTCGAAGCCGTTCGTCAGGCGCACCTTCGCGACCTTGCGCAGTGCGGAGTTCGGCTTCTTCGGCGTCGTGGTGTAGACGCGCGTGCAGACGCCGCGCTTCTGCGGGCACGCAGCCAGCGCCGGAACCTTCGTCTTGTAGTTCGCGCGAGGTTCGCGGCTTGCGTACGAGCTGACTGATGCTGGCCATACCGACTTGCTTCCTAAACGTGTGATTAAACCAGTAACGAAAACGCTATCAAAACACTAGGCCGCCCCGTGTCTTGCCCGGCGGCGGCCTGGAGTGAATGGGGCGATTGGCGGCGAGCTTGCTCAGGGCGCCGGCCAATCAAAGGCGCGCGATTGTAGGAACGAGGCCTAGAGAGTGTCAACCGCTGTGTCAACCGCGTTAGGCCTTTTCCTTCCGCACCTACTCCGCGGCAGCTCCGGCCTCGTCGGACACCGACTCCTCGCCTTCGCCACCGCCGCCGCCGACGTCCATGAACCCGCGACCGGTGCCGATGTCCCGGCGCCGGCGCCGCGAGTGGTAGAACGAGCCCGTTCCAGCCGGAATCAGCCGGCCGACGATCACGTTCTCCTTCAGGCCGCGCAGGTCGTCCTTCAGGCCACGCACCGCCGCTTCCGTCAGCACGCGGGTCGTCTCCTGGAACGAAGCCGCCGAAATGAACGACTCCGTCGCCAGCGACGCCTTCGTGATGCCCAGCAGCACCGGCTCGATGCGAGCCGCGATCTTGCCCTGCCCCGCGATGCGCTCGTTGACGTCGGTGACCCGCGCGCGGTCCAGCTGCTCGCCGCGCAGCAACGCCGTGTCGCCGGTGTGGGCGATTTCGACCTTGCGCAGCATCTGGCGAATGATCACCTCGATGTGCTTGTCGTTGATCTTCACGCCCTGCAGCCGGTACACGTCCTGGATCTCGCGCACCAGGTAGTTCGCCAGCGACTCCACGCCCTGCAGGCGCAGGATGTCGTGCGGGTTCGGCTCGCCGTCCGCGATCACCTCGCCGCGCTCCACCTGCTCGCCTTCGAAGACGTTCAGGTGGCGCCACTTCGGAATCAGCTCCTCGTGCTTCTCGCTCTGCTCATCGGTGATGATCAGGCGGCGCTTGCCCTTGGTTTCCTTACCGAAGCTGACCGTGCCGGTGTACTCCGCGAGGATCGCCGAGTCCTTCGGCTTGCGCGCCTCGAACAGGTCCGCGACGCGCGGCAGACCGCCGGTGATGTCGCGGGTCTTCGACGACTCCTGCGGGATACGCGCGATGACGTCGCCGACGGACACTTTCGCGCCGTCTTCCAGGCTCACGATGGCGCCCGGCGGCAACGCGTACACCGCCGGAATGTCGGTGTTCGCGAACGTGACTTCCTTGCCCTTGGCATTCGTCAGGCGCACGACCGGACGCAGGTCCTTGCCGCCGCTGGAGCGCTGCTTCGGATCCATCACGACCGTGCTCGACAGGCCCGTGACCTCGTCGACCTGGCTCTGCACCGTCAGGCCTTCGATGAAGTCCTGGAACTTGATGAGGCCCGCCACCTCGGTCACGACCGGGTGCGTGTGCGGATCCCAGGTCGCCACGATCTGGCCCGGGCTGATCGGATCGCCGTCGCTGACCGCGATGACCGCGCCGTACGGGATCTTGTAGCGCTCGCGCTCGCGACCGAATTCGTCGATCACGCCGAACTCGCCGGAGCGCGAGGTCGCGACCCAGTGGCCCTTCTCGTGATGCACCGTCTTCAGGTTGTGCAGACGCGCCGAGCCCTTGCCCTTCGCTTCGACCGAGTTCGCTGCGGCAGCTCGCGACGCCGCGCCACCGATGTGGAACGTGCGCATCGTCAGCTGCGTGCCCGGCTCGCCGATCGACTGGGCCGCGATCACGCCGACCGCCTCACCCAGGTTGATGCGATGACCGCGCGCGAGATCGCGTCCGTAGCACTGCGCGCAGACGCCGTAGCGCGTCCGGCAGGTGATCGGCGAACGCACCTTCACCTGGTCGACGCCTTCCTGCTCGAGCAGCTTCACCAGCTTCTCGTCGATCAGCGTACCCGCGGGCACCACGACCGATTCGCCTGACGGCTTGAGCACGTCCTCTGCCGCGACGCGGCCGAGCACGCGCTCGCCGAGGCCTTCGACGACGTCGCCGCCCTCGACGATGGGATTCATCGTCAGGCCGTCGGTCGTGCCGCAGTCCTCTTCGGTCGACCACCAGGTCCTGCGCGACGTCGACCAGACGACGCGTCAGGTAACCCGAGTTCGCGGTCTTCAACGCCGTGTCGGCCAGACCCTTGCGGGCGCCGTGCGTGGAGATGAAGTACTGCATCGCGTTCAGGCCTTCACGGAAGTTCGCCGTGATCGGCGTCTCGATGATCGAGCCGTCCGGCTTCGCCATCAGGCCGCGCATGCCGGCCAGCTGACGAATCTGCGCCGCCGAGCCTCGCGCGCCCGAGTCGGCCATCATGTAGATCGAGTTGAACGACTTCTGCACGGCCTGCTCGCCCTTGGCAGTCGTCACGTCCTCGACGCCGAGCTTGTCCATCATCGCCTTCGCCACCTGGTCGTTGGTGCGCGACCAGATGTCGACGACTTTGTTGTAGCGCTCGCCGTTCGTGACGAGACCCGAAGCGTACTGCTCCTGGATCTCCTTCACTTCGCGCTCGGCCGAGCCGAGGATCTTGGTCTTCTGCAGCGGCACGACCATGTCGTCCACGCCGATCGAAACGCCGGCGCGGGTCGCGTAGTGGAAGCCCGTGTACATCAGCTGGTCGGCGAACACGACGGTCTCTTTCAGACCGACGCGTGCGGTAGCACATGTTGATGACGCCCGAGATCGCCTTCTTCGTCATGTCGCGGTTGACCGCGTCGAACGACAGGCCCTTCGGCAGGATTTCCGACAGCAGCGCACGCCCGACCGTCGTCTCGACGACGCGGATCAGCGGCTTGTAGCTGCCGTCTTCCTGGCGCACGTGCTCGCCGATGCGCACCTTCACCTTCGCCTGCAGGTCCGCGGCGCGGCTCTCGTAGGCGCGATGCACTTCCTGCACGTCCGTGAACACCATGCCCTCGCCCTTCGCGTTCACGCGCTCGCGAGTCATGTAGTACAGGCCGAGCACGACGTCCTGCGACGGCACGATGATCGGATCGCCGTTGGCGGGCGACAGGATGTTGTTCGACGACATCATCAGCGCGCGCGCTTCGAGCTGCGCTTCCAGCGACAGCGGCACGTGCACCGCCATCTGGTCGCCGTCGAAGTCGGCGTTGAACGCCGTGCAGACCAGCGGATGCAGCTGGATCGCCTTGCCTTCGATCAGCACCGGCTCGAACGCCTGGATGCCCAGGCGGTGCAGCGTCGGTGCGCGGTTCAGCAGCACGGGATGCTCGCGGATGACCTCCTCGAGGATGTCCCACACTTCCGGACCTTCGCGCTCGACCATGCGCTTGGCGGCCTTGATCGTCGAGGCCTCACCGCGCAGCTGCAGCTTGGAGAAGATGAACGGCTTGAACAGCTCGAGCGCCATCTTCTTCGGCAGACCGCACTGATGCAGGCGCAGCGTCGGGCCGACCACGATGACCGAGCGGCCCGAGTAGTCGACGCGCTTGCCGAGCAGGTTCTGGCGGAACCGGCCCTGCTTGCCCTTGATCATGTCGGCGAGCGACTTCAGCGGACGCTTGTTCGTGCCGGTGATGGCGCGACCGCGACGGCCGTTGTCCAGCAGCGCATCGACCGCTTCCTGCAGCATGCGCTTTTCGTTGCGCACGATGATGTCCGGCGCATTCAGCTCGAGCAGCCGGCGCAGGCGGTTGTTGCGGTTGATGACGCGGCGATACAGGTCGTTCAGGTCGGAGGTCGCGAAGCGGCCGCCATCGAGCGGCACGAGCGGACGCAGGTCCGGCGGCAGCACCGGCAGGACCGTCATGACCATCCACTCGGGCTTGTTGCCCGACTCGATGAACGACTCGAGCAGCTTCAGGCGCTTCGTCAGGCGCTTGATCTTCGTCTCGGAGTTCGTGCCGAGGATTTCCTCGCGCACCTTCAGCACTTCCGCGTTGAGGTCGAGCGACTTCAGCAGCTCGTACACGGCCTCGGCGCCCATGCGGGCGTCGAACTCATCGCCGTGCTTCTCGATCGCCTCGAGATACATCTCGTCGGTGAGCAGCTGGCCGCGCTGCAGCTCGGTCATGCCCGGCTCGATCACGACGAACGCTTCGAAATAGAGCACGCGCTCGATCTCGCGCAGCGTCATGTCGAGCATCAAACCGATGCGCGAGGGCAGCGACTTCAGGAACCAGATGTGCGCGGTCGGGCTGGCGAGCTCGATGTGGCCCATGCGCTCGCGGCGCACCTTGGACTGCGTCACCTCGACGCCGCACTTCTCGCAGACGACGCCGCGATGCTTCAGGCGCTTGTACTTGCCGCACAGGCACTCGTAGTCCTTCACCGGCCCGAAGATCTTGGCGCAGAACAGGCCGTCCCGCTCCGGCTTGAACGTGCGGTAGTTGATCGTCTCCGGCTTCTTCACTTCGCCGAACGACCACGAGCGGATCATCTCCGGCGAGGCGAGCCCGATCCGGATCGAGTCGAAGTTCTCGACCGGCGTGTGCTGTTTGAAAAGCTTCAGAAGATCTTTCATGGGTTCACCTTACTTGTCGCTCTCTTGCTCGAGTTCCATGTTGATGCCCAGAGAGCGAATCTCTTTGACGAGCACGTTGAAGGACTCCGGCATGCCGGCCTTCATCTCGTGGTTGCCGTCGACGATCGCCTTGTACATCTGCGTGCGGCCGTTCACGTCGTCCGACTTGACGGTCAGCATTTCCTGCAGCGTGTACGCCGCGCCGTAGGCCTCCAGCGCCCACACTTCCATTTCGCCGAAGCGCTGGCCGCCGAACTGCGCCTTGCCGCCCAGCGGCTGCTGCGTGACGAGCGAGTACGGTCCAGTCGAACGTGCGTGCATCTTGTCGTCGACCAGGTGGTTCAGCTTCAGCATGTACATGTAGCCGACCGTCACCGGGCGCTCGAACTTCTCGCCGGTGCGCCCGTCGATCAGCATCGTCTGGCCGCTGAGCGGCAGGTCCGCGAGCGCGAGCATGTGCTTGATCTCCTCCTCAGCCGCGCCGTCGAACACCGGCGTCGCCATCGGCACGCCGTGCCGCAGGTTCCCGGCCAGCGCGACGACCTCGCCGTCGGTCAGCGAGGCGATATCCGCCTTCTGGCCGCCGGTCTTGTTGTAGACCTCGTCGAGGAACTCGCGCACCTGTGCGGCGCCGCGCCGGCTTCCATCTGATCGAGCATGCGGCCGATCTTCAGGCCGATGCCCTTCGCCGCCCAGCCAAGGTGCGTCTCCAGAATCTGCCCGATGTTCATGCGCGAAGGCACGCCCAGCGGATTCAGCACGATGTCGACCGGCGTACCGTCTTCGAGGTACGGCATGTCTTCGACCGGGATGATCGTCGACACGACGCCCTTGTTGCCGTGGCGGCCAGCCATCTTGTCGCCGGGCTGCACGCGGCGCTTCACCGCGAGGTACACCTTCACCATCTTCAAGACGCCCGGGGCGAGATCGTCGCCGGCGGTGATCTTGGCGCGCTTCTCCTCGAAGCGCTTCTCGAACTCCTTGCGCTGCAGCTTCAGGCGCTCGGCAGCACGCTCGACGGCAGCGTTGCCTTCGTCGTCCTGCAGGCGGATTTCCAGCCACTGCTCGCGCGGCAGATCCGACAGATACTCCTCGTCGATCTGCGTGCCCGGCTTGATCTTCTTCGGGCCCGCTTCGGCAGCCTTGCCGAGCATCGCGGAACGCACGCGCTGGAACAGATCCTCTTCGAGGATGCGGCGCTGGTCTTCCAGGTCCTTGCGAACCTTCTCCAGCTCCGCCTTCTCGATCGCGAGCGCGCGCGTGTCCTTCTCGACGCCGTCGCGCGTGAACACGCGCACGTCGATGACCGTGCCGTCCATGCCGGGCGGTACGCGCAGCGAGGTGTCCTTAACGTCGGAGGCCTTCTCGCCGAAGATCGCGCGCAGCAGCTTCTCTTCCGGCGTCAGCTGGGTTTCGCCCTTCGGCGTCACCTTGCCGACCAGAATGTCGCCCGCTTTGACCTCGGCGCCGATGAACGCGATGCCCGCCTCGTCCAGCTTGGCGAGCGCCACGTCACCGACGTTCGGAATGTCCGCGGTGATTTCCTCGGGACCGAGCTTGGTGTCGCGAGCGACGCAGGTCAGCTCCTCGATGTGGATCGTCGTGAAGCGGTCATCGTGCACGACGCGCTCGGAGATCAGGATCGAGTCCTCGAAGTTGTAGCCGTTCCACGGCATGAACGCGACCAGCAGGTTCTGGCCGAGCGCGAGCTCGCCCAGGTGCGTCGACGGGCCGTCGGCCAGCACGTCGCCGCGCGCGATCACGTCGCCCGCGTTCACCAGCGGACGCTGGTTGATGCAGGTGTTCTGGTTGGAACGCGTGTACTTGGTCATCGAGTAGATGTCGACGCCGGCTTCGGCCGCCGACGTTTCTTCGTCGTGCACGCGCACGACGATACGGGAGGCGTCGACCGAATCGATCACACCGCCACGCCGCGCGATCACGGTCACGCCGGAGTCGATCGCCACTGCGCGCTCCATGCCGGTGCCGACCAGCGGTGTCTCGGCGCGGAGCGTCGGCACAGCCTGGCGCTGCATGTTCGAGCCCATCAACGCGCGGTTCGCGTCGTCGTGCTCGAGGAACGGAATCAGCGAGGCGGCCACCGACACGATCTGCTTCGGCGACACGTCCATGTACTGGATCTTGTCCGGCGCCGAGAGCATGAATTGTTCAGGTGCCGGCACGAGACC
>CAWHNL010000021.1:0-71715 GCA_963830745.1 uncultured Gammaproteobacteria bacterium | reverse complement strand
TGGTCCTCTACTACAGCGTCAAGGTCAAAGGGCTCGGCGGCTGGCTGCACGAGCTCGTCACGGCGCCGTTCGGCATGGCGAGGTGACGTGGAATCCGCTCACCTGGATCGGCGCACTGCTGCTCGGCATCGCGAACGTCGGCATGAACATCGTCGAGTACTTCGGCCGCACGCTGTCGCACGGCATGCGTCTGTACGGCAACATGTACGCCGGCGAGCTGATCTTCTTCCTGATCGCCGGCCTGGGCGGCACGGTCACTGCCTACGGCATCGTGATGCACCTGATCACCGGCACGGCCTGGGCGATCTTCCACATCCTGATCGTGCTGCTGCAGGCGTTCATTTTCATGATGCTGACGCTGGTCTACATCGGTCAGGCGCACGAGCATCATTGATTCGCCCGCCATGAGATTTCGTTTCAACCTCGGAGAACACACATGACGGACGTCGGTTTTGTCGCACTGGCCTGTGGCCTGATCATCGGTATCGGCGCGCTCGGCGCCTGCATCGGCGTGGGCCTCATGTCGGGCAAGTACATCGAGGCCTCGGCGCGCCAGCCGGAGCTGATGAACGTGCTGCAGACCAAGGTCTTCCTGCTGCTCGGCCTGATCGACGCGTCGTTCATCATCGGCGTCGGCATCGCGCTGTGGTTCGCGACGGCGAATCCGTTCGTCAAGACCTGATAGCCAGCCCGGAGCGCGGTTCGCACCATGAATCTCAACATCACACTGGTGATCCAGCTGTTCGTCTTCCTGATCCTCGGCTGGGTCACGATGAAGTTCGTCTGGCCGCCGTTGATCGCGGCGATCGAGGAGCGGCAGAAGAAGATCGCCGAAGGCCTGGTCTCGGCCGAGAAGGCCGAGAAGAGCCTCGCGGAAGCGAAGGCGAGCGCGACCGACATCATCAAGGAAGCGCGCGTGCAGGCGAACAAGATCGTCGAGCAGGCGAACCGCCGTTCGAGCGAGCTGGTCGAAGAGGCGCGCGGCACAGCGATCGCCGAAGGCCAGCGGCTGGTGGGCGAAGCGCGCAACGAAGTCACGCTCGAGTCGAACCGTGCGCGCGAGCAGCTGCGCGAGGAAGTCGCGACGCTCGCAGTCGCCGGCGCGGGCAAGCTGCTCGGTCGCGAGATCGACGCCAAGGCGCACGCCGACCTGCTCGACAAGCTCGCGCTCGAAATCGAGCGCGGCTGAAGGCGCGCACTGCCATGGCCGAGAAAGTCACGATCGCCAGACCCTACGCCAAGGCCGCTTCGAGACGGCGCGCGAGCAGCAACGTTTGGCGCGCTGGTCGGAGCTGCTCGCTGCCGCGGCGGCCACTGTCGCCGACGAGCGCGTCGCGAAGCTCCTGTCGAGCCCGCGCGTGCAGCCCGGCCGACCTGGTCGAGCTCATCGCCGAAGCGAGCGGCGCCGACGAGCACGGCCGCAACTTCCTCAACACGCTGGCGCAGAATCGCCGGCTGCCGTGCTTGCCCGAGATCGCGGCGATGTACGAGGAGCTGCGCGCCGAGGTCGAGAACGTCGCCGACGTGCAGGTCACTTCGGCGGTGCAGCTCGACGAGGCGCAGCGCAGCGCCTGGCCGCGGCGCTCAAGAAGCGCCTGAAGCGCGACGTGCGCCTGCACTGCGCGGTCGATGCGGCGCTGATCGGCGGCGCGATCGTGCGCTCCGGCGATTTCGTCATCGACGGCTCGCTCAAGGCGCGGCTCGAGCGGCTCGCCTCACAGATCATGCATTAGAAGGGAAGTGGAACCATGTCCATCAAGGCATCTGAAATCAGCGATCTGATCAAGGCGCGCATCGAGAAATTCGCGAGCGCCACCGAGGAGCGCAACGTCGGCACGGTCGTGACGGTGACCGACGGCATCGTGCGCATCCACGGCCTCGCCGACGCGAAGTACGGCGAAATGCTGGAATTCCCGGGCGGCAGCTTCGGCCTGGCGCTGAACCTCGAGCAGGACTCGGTCGGCGCGGTCGTGCTCGGCGAGTACAAGCACATCGTCGAAGGCGACACGGTCAAGACGACCGGCCGCATTCTCGAGGTGCCGGTCGGCGAAGGCCTGCTCGGCCGCGTCGTCGACTCGCTCGGCAAGCCGATCGACGGCAAGGGCCCGATCAAGGCCGACCACAACTCGCCGATCGAGCGCGTCGCGCCCGGCGTCGTGTTCCGCAAGTCGGTGAGCCAGCCGGTGCAGACCGGCTACAAGGCGGTCGACTCGATGGTGCCGATCGGCCGCGGTCAGCGCGAGCTGATCATCGGCGACCGCCAGACCGGCAAGACCGCGCTCGCGATCGACACGATCATCAATCAGAAGTGCAGCGGCATTAAATGCATCTACGTCGCGATCGGCCAGAAGCAGAGCTCGATCGCCAACGTCGTGCGCAAGCTCGAAGAGCACGACGCGATGAAGCACACGATCATCGTCGCCGCGTCGGCCTCCGTGCCCGCCTCGATGCAGTACCTCGCGCCCTACTCGGGCTGCGCGATGGGCGAGTACTTCATGGACCGCGGCGAAGACGCGCTGATCATCTATGACGACCTGACCAAGCAGGCGTGGGCGTATCGCCAGATCTCGCTGCTGCTGCGCCGTCCGCCGGGCCGCGAAGCGTATCCGGGCGACGTGTTCTACCTGCACTCGCGCCTGCTCGAGCGTTCGGCGCGCGTCAACGAGGAGTACGTCGAGAAGAAGACCGGCGGCAAGGTGAAGGGCAAGACCGGCTCGCTGACCGGCCTGCCGATCATCGAGACGCAGGCGGGCGACGTGACGGCGTTCGTGCCGACCAACGTCATCTCGATCACCGACGGCCAGATCTTCCTCGAAGGCGACCTGTTCAACGCCGGCATCCGCCCGGCCATGAACGCCGGCATCTCGGTGTCGCGCGTCGGCGGCGCGGCGCAGACGAAGCTCATCACCAAGCTGGGCGGCGGCATCCGGCTCGCGCTGGCGCAGTACCGCGAGCTCGCGGCGTTCTCGCAGTTCGCTTCCGACCTCGACGAGAGCACCCGCAAGCAGCTCGAGCGCGGCCAGCGCGTCACCGAGCTGATGAAGCAGAAGCAGTACGCGCCGATGTCGGTCGCGGAGATGGCGCTGTCGATCTACGCCGTGAACAACGGCTACATGGACAAGGTGGAGCTGAAGAAGGTCGAGCGCGTTCGAAGCGGGCTGCAGGCGTTCGCCAAGACCAACTACAAGGCGCAGATGGACGGGCATCAACGCCAATCCGGTGCTGTCGCCGGAGAACGAGGCGGCGTTGAAGAAGATCTGCGAAGAGTTCGCCACCACCGGGACGTACTGAAACCATGCCCGGCGTAAAAGAAATCCGCGTGAAGATCGCGAGCTTCAAGAGCACGCAGAAGATCACCAAGGCGATGGAGATGGTCGCCGCGAGCAAGATGCGCAAGGCGCAGGAGCGCATGCGCGCGACGCGTCCGTATGCGCAGCGCATCCGCCGCGTGATCGGCCACCTGCGCCAGGCGAACCCGGACTTCAAGCATCCGTTCCTGATCGAGCGCGAGGCGAAGTCGGTCGGCTTCATCGTCATCAGCACCGACCGCGGCCTGTGCGGCGGCCTGAACGTCAACCTGTTCAAGGCGACGCTGGCGGCGATGCGCGACTGGCAGAGCCGCGGCGCGCAGGTCTCGCTGTGCCTGATCGGCTCGAAGGGCGTGCAGTTCTTCCGCCGCCTCGGCAGCGCCAAGACGCTCGCGACCGTCACGCATCTCGGCGATCGGCCGCACGTCGCGGACCTGATCGGCACGGTCAAAGTGATGCTCGACCTGTACAAGGAAGGCAAGCTCGACCGCGTGTTCCTGGTCAACAACGAGTTCGTGAACACGATGAGCCAGAAGCCGATCGTGCGGCAGCTCCTGCCGGTCGTCACCGAGGACGAGGACAAGCTGCAGAAGATGTGGGACTACATCTACGAGCCTTCGGCGGCGGAGCTGCTCGATGGCGTGCTGATGCGCTACATCGAGTCGCAGGTCTACCAGGGCGCGGTCGAGAACGTCGGCTGCGAGATGGCGGCGCGCATGGTCGCGATGAAGAGCGCGACCGACAACGCCGGCAAGCTGATCGACGAATTGCAGCTGATCTACAACAAGGCGCGCCAAGCGGCGATCACGAAAGAGATCAGCGAGATCGTCGGCGGCGCCGCGGCGGTCTGAGGCTAACGAGGAACGAGTGATGTCTACCGCCCCCATGTCTACCGGCAAGATCGTGCAGATCATCGGCGCGGTCATCGACGTGGAATTTCCGCGCGAGCAGATCCCGAAGGTTTATGAAGCGCTCAAGCTCGAGGACGTCGAGCTGACGCTCGAAGTGCAGCAGCAGCTCGGCGACGGCGTCGTGCGCACGATCGCGATGGGCGTGTCCGAAGGCCTGAAGCGCGGCCTGAAGGTCAAGGCGACCGGCAGCCCGATCTCCGTGCCGGTCGGCAAGGCAACGCTCGGTCGCATCATGGACGTGCTCGGCGCGCCGCAGGACGAGCGCGGCCCGGTACAGGCGAAGGAATACCTGCCGATTCACCGCCCGGCGCCGTCGTACGAGGAGCAGGCCGGCGGGCAGGATCTGCTGATCACCGGCATCAAGGTCATCGACCTGCTGATGCCGTTCGCGAAGGGCGGCAAGATCGGCCTGTTCGGCGGCGCCGGCGTCGGCAAGACCGTCAACATGCTCGAGCTGATCAACAACATCGCCAAGCAGCACGCGGGCCTGTCGGTGTTCGCCGGCGTCGGCGAGCGCACCCGCGAAGGCAACGACTTCTATCACGAGATGATGGAAGCGGGCGTCATCGACAGCAAGAACCTGTCGAATTCGAAAGTGGCGATGGTGTACGGCCAGATGAACGAGCCGCCGGGCAACCGCCTGCGCGTCGCGCTCACCGGCCTCACGATGGCCGAGTACTTCCGCGACGAGAAGACGGAGTCCGGCAAGGGCCGCGACGTGCTGCTCTTCATCGACAACATCTACCGCTACACGCTCGCCGGCACCGAAGTGTCCGCGCTGCTCGGGCCGCATGCCCTCGGCGGTGGGTTATCAGCCGACGCTCGCCGAAGAGATGGGCGTGCTGCAGGAGCGCATCACGTCCACGAAGACCGGCTCGATCACCTCGATCCAGGCCGTGTACGTGCCCGCCGACGACCTGACCGACCCGTCGCCGGCGACGACCTTCGCGCACCTCGATGCGACCGTCGTGCTCGTCGCGTCAGATCGCCTCGCTCGGTATCTATCCGGCGGTGGACCCGCTCGACTCGACCAGCCGCCAGCTCGATCCGCTGGTCATCGGCGAGGAGCACTACAACACCGCGCGCGGCGTGCAGGCCGTGCTGCAGCGCTACAAGGAGCTGCAGGACATCATCGCGATTCTCGGCATGGACGAGCTGTCGGAAGACGACAAGCTCACCGTGTCGCGCGCGCGCAAGATCCAGCGCTTCCTGTCGCAGCCGTTCAACGTCGCGAAGGTGTTCACCGGCCAGGACGGCAAGATCGTGCCGCTCAAGGAAACGATCCGCGGCTTCAAGGGCATTCTCGCCGGCGAGTACGATCACCTGCCGGAGCAGGCGTTCTACATGGTCGGCGGCATCGAGGAAGCGGTCGCGAAGGCGAAGACGCTGCAATGAGGTAGGAGCCTGCGGCGGCTACAGTTGGAACTGCGGATCGGTGCCACGGCAGTCAACACTGGTGTACGATGGCCACCATCCACGTCGATATCGTGAGCGCCGAGGCGAGATCTTCTCCGGCGAAGCCTCGATGGTGTTCGCGCCGGCGGTGATGGGCGACATCGGCATCGCGCCGCGCCACGCGCCGCTGCTGACGACGCTCAAGCCCGGCGAAGTGCGCGTGCAGCCGCCGGACGGGCGAGGAACAGTTCTTCTACGTGTCGGGCGGCGCGATCGAGGTCCAGCCGCACCTCGTGACCGTGCTCGCGGATACGGCCCTGCGGGCGCAGGACATCGACGAGGCTGCTGCCCTGCAGGCGAAGCAGCGCGCCGAAGAGGCGCTGCGGATCGCGGCGACAAGATCGATATCGCCGAGGCGCAGGCCGAGCTCGCCGAGCCGTCGCGCAGATCAAGGCGATCGAGAAGCTGCGCAAGCTCGAGCAGTAGCTCGGGCTGGCAGGGAGCGCCGCTGTTCGGATTCCAGCTCCGCGTAGCCTACGACGGTGATCGCGAAATCCATGCCCCTTTCCATCGTCATCCTCGCTGCCGGCCAGGGCAAACGCATGAAGTCGGACCTGCCGAAGGTGCTGCAGCCGCTTGGCCGGCAAGCCGATCCTGTCGCACGTCCTCGACACCGCGAAGGCGCTGCGCGCCGACGCGATCCACGTCGTGTACGGGCACGGCGGCGAGCGGGTCAAGCAGGCGCTCGCCGAACGAGCCGGTGAACTGGGTGCTGCAGGCCGAGCAGCTCGGCACCGGCCACGCGGTGGCGCAGGCGATGCCGGCGATCCCCGACGACCATCAGGTGCTGATCCTGTACGGCGATGTCCCGCTCGTGCGTCAGCGCGACGCTCGAGCGACTCGCTCGCAGCGCAGCCGGACCACGCTCGATCGGCCTGCTCACCGTCGTGCTCGCACGATCCGACCGGCTACGGGCGCATCGTGCGCGACGGCGCCGGCAACGTCGTGCGCATCGTCGAGCAGAAGGATGCGAACACGAAGGAGCGCGCGATCGGCGAAATCAACACCGGGCTGATGGCGGCGCCGGCGCGCGTCGCTGCGCGAGCTGGCTCGCCGCGCTGAAGAACGACAATGCGCAGGGCGAGTACTACCTGACCGACGTCATCGTCATGGCGGTGCGCGACGGCATGCGCAGTCAACGCAGTGATCGCGCCGACCGAAACGGAGGTGCTCGGCGTGAACGACAAGGTGCAGCTCGCGCAGCTCGAAGCGTCGCTGCGCGCGGAGCGCGCCACGGCGCTGATGCTCGAAGGCGTGACGCTCGCCGATCCGGCGCGCATCGACATTCGCGGCGAGGTCAAGGTCGGCCGCGACGTGTTCATCGACGTCAACGTCGTGCTGGTCGGCAACGTCGAGCTCGGCGATCGCGTGCGCATCGGCCCGAACTGCTATCTCAAAGACTGCCGCATCGACGCCGACACGGAGCTGCACCCGAACTGCGTCATCGATCGCGCGATCGATCGGCGCGCGCAGCTCGATCGGCCCGTTCGCGCGCCTGCGGCCTGAGAGCGTGCTGCACGAAGACGTGCACATCGGCAACTTCGTCGAAGTGAAGAAGAGCGAGATCGGCGCCGGCAGCAAGGCGAATCATCTGACGTACCTCGGCGACGCCACGGTCGGCCGCAAGGTCAACGTCGGCGCCGGCACCGTCACCGTGAACTACGACGGCGCGAACAAGTGGCGCACCGAGATCGGCGACAACGCGTTCATCGGCTCGGGCTCGATGCTGGTCGCGCCGGTGAAGATCGGCGCGAATGCGAATACCGGCGCGGGCTCGACGATCACCAAGGACGCGCCGGAGGGCAAGCTGACCCTGGCCCGCGCCCGCCAGGTCACGATCGAGGGCTGGAAGCGGCCGAAAAGAAGAAATAGAGAACGAATCAAGCTGACGTCCCACGGGGATAGCCTGTCGGTCAGGCGCCTTCAGCCGTGACATACCGCACGTCGTCGAGACCGTGATCCGCTAGCAATTTTCACGCGGACCTGCGAGCGGTACAATGCGCTCCGGCAAACGCCTCAGAGGCGTCATTCATGTGCGGAATCGTCGGCGCGATCGCTGATCGCAACATCGTTCCCATCCTGATCGAAGGCCTGCGCCGCCTCGAATACCGCGGTTATGACTCGGCCGGCGTGGCGATGCTCAACGGCAGCGGCGCACCTGCGCCGGCTGCGCACCGTCGGCAAAGTGAAGATGCTGCAGGATGCGCTGGACGACACCCCGGTCGACGGCCATCTCGGCATCGCGCACACGCGCTGGGCGACGCACGGCGTGCCCTCCGAGCGCAACGCGCATCCGCACATCTCGCGCGACGGCATCGCGATCGTTCACAACGGCATCATCGAGAATCACGAAGAGCTGCGCGAGGAGCTGACGCAAGCTCGGCTACACGTTCACCTCGGAGACCGACACCGAAGTCATCGCGCATCGCATTCATCATCACAAGCAGAAGCTCGGCGACATCTTCCGCGCCGTGCGCGCCACGGTCGCGGAGCTCGAAGGCGCGTACGCGCTCGCCGTGTTTCGCGAGGACACTCCGGACACGATCATCCTCGCGCGCGCCGGCTGCCCCGTCGTCATCGGCGTCGGCGACAACGAAAACTTCGTCGCCTCCGACGTCGTCGGCGCTGCTGCCGGTCACGCGCCAGTTCATTTTCCTCGACGAAGGCGATGTCGCCGAGATCCGCCGCCAGAGCGTGCGCATCCTCGACAGCGAAGGCAACACTGCGCAGCGCCCCGTGACGCGAAAGCTCGCTGTCGGCCGACGCCGCGGAGAAGGGCGACTACGCGCACTACATGCTCAAGGAAATCTACGAGCAGCCGCGCGCGATCGCGCAGACGCTCGAAGAGCGCGTCGCCGGCGGCAAGTTGCTCGAAGCGGCGTTCGGCCCGCTGGCCACCGAAGTGTTCCGTCGCACCGAAGCGGTGCAGATCGTCGCGTGCGGCACGAGCTATCACGCCGGCGCGGTCGCGAAGTACTACATCGAGCAGATCGCGCGCCTGCCGTGCTGGGTCGAGATCGCGAGCGAGTATCGCTATCGCAATCCGGTCGTGCCGAAGAACACGCTGTTCGTGACGATCTCGCAGTCGGGCGAGACGGCCGACACGCTCGCGGCGCTGCGCATGGCCAAGCAGTCCGGCTACCTGTCGACCCTGTCGATCTGCAACGTGCCGGAGAGCTCGCTGGTGCGCGAATCGGAGCTCGTGCTGCTGACGCGCGCCGGCCCGGAGATCGGCGTCGCGTCGACCAAGGCATTCACGACGCAGCTCGCGGCGCTCGGCATGCTCGTCGTCGCGCTCGCGAAGTTCAACGGCACCGACGCGGAACGCGAGCGCGGTCTGGTGCAGCGGCTGATCGAGATTCCCGGGCTGATCGAGAAGACGCTGCATCTCGACGGCCAGATCAAGGAGCTCGCGAAGCGCTTCGCGGACAAGCATCACGCGCTGTTCCTCGGCCGCGGCCAGATGTATCCGATCGCGATGGAAGGCGCGCTCAAGCTGAAGGAGATCTCGTACATCCACGCCGAGGCGTATCCGGCCGGCGAGCTGAAGCATGGTCCGCTGGCGCTGGTCGATGCAGACATGCCGGTCGTCGCCGTCGCGCCGAACAACGATCTGCTCGAGAAGCTGAAGTCGAACCTGCAGGAAGTGCGCGCACGCGGCGGCGAGCTGTATGTGTTCGCCGACCCGGACTCGGGCATTCAGCCGTCCGAGGGCGTCACCGTCATCACGATGCCGAAGCACGTGAGTCATTTCCAGGCACCGGCGGTTTACACGGTGCCGCTGCAGCTGCTCGCGTATCATTGCGCCATCCTGCGCGGCACCGACGTCGATCAGCCGCGCAATCTCGCCAAGTCGGTCACAGTCGAATAGTCCGCCATGCAAATCGCCCAAGACGCCGTCGTCTCGATCCACTACACGCTGACCGACGACACCGGCAAGAAGCTCGACGCTCAGCCGGTGACGCCGCTCGCGTACCTGCACGGCAACGGCAACCTGATCCCGGGCCTGGAGCGCGAGCTCGAGGGCAAATCCGCGGGCGACAAGCTCAGGTGAAGATCGCCGCCGCGGACGCTACGGCGAATACGACAAGTCGCTGGTCCAGCGCGTGCCGCGCCGCGCCTTGAAAGGCGTCGGCAACCTGCACGGTCGGCATGCAGTTGCACACGCAATCGGCACACGGCGTGCGCGCCGTGACGGTCACGCAGATCGCCGGCGACATGGTCACGATCGACGGCAATCATCCGCTCGCGGGTCAGAACCTGAATTTCGACGTCGAGGTGGCCGAGGTGCGCGCCGCGACCGAGGAAGAGCTGTCGCACGGCCACGTCCACGGCCCGGGCGGCCACCACGACCACTAGAAGAAACTCCGCATTGCACGCGCGGTGATTTTGCGCTGACCTTGGCGCTCAGGAGGGTATCCCGATGCTGCGCGTCAAATATCTGCTGGCCTTCAAGCCCAAGACTGTCTGGTCCATCGGCCCCGAAGAGCCGGTGCTCGAAGCGATTCAGATGATGGCCGACAAGCACATCGGCGCGCTGCCCGTGCTGCGCGACGAGGAGCTCGTCGGCATCGTGTCGGAGCGCGACTACGCGCGCAAAGTGATCCTGCTGGGCCGCTCCAGCTCCGACACGCCGGTGTCGGCAGATCATGAGCTCGCCCGTGATGACGGTGTCGCCCGACGAGGCCGTGCATCGCTGCATGGAGATCATGACCGAGCAGCGCATCCGCCATCTGCCGGTCGTCGAGAAGGGCAAGCTGGTCGGCATCATCTCGATCGGCGACCTGGTGAAGGCCGTGATCGAAGAGCAGCAGCAGACGATCACGCAGCTGGAGCGCTACATCGCGGGCTAGCAGCGAGTCGGCGCTGACCCGCCCGTGACGAGGCGGCCGTCAGGCTCGCTTCGGCTCAATCCTCGCCGGCAGTTCGCCGCCGGCATCGAGTCGTCGAGCAGCCCGCGCTGCAGCGCGCGATTCACCGCGCTCAAGACTCGCCAGCAGACGATGCCGTCACGATGTTCTCGTGAATGCCCACGCCGAACAGCGTGGCGCGCGCCGGCGTCGTGATTTCGACGAACGCCACCGCGCGCGCATCGCTGCCCGAGCCCATCGAATGCTCTTCGTACGACAGCACGTCGAACCGCAAGCCCAGCGCGTCGACGATCGCATCGATCGGGCCGTTGCCCTCGCCGTGCAGCAGCGCGCCCTGACCGTTGCACTTGCAGCTTCAGCGTCAGCCGCTCGACGTTCTGGTGCTCGCGCAACCGGCGACAGCTGATGGCGCGCCGTAAACGTACAGCGCCGTTCTCGCCGCAGATACTCGCGCTCGAACAGCGACCAGATCTGCTCCGAGGACAGCTCCTTGCCGGTCGCGTCGGTGACGGCCTGCACGACCTGGCTGAATTCGATCTGCAGCCGCCGCGGCATGCGTCAGCCCGTAGTCGCGTTCCAGAAGGTAGGCGATGCCGCCCTTGCCGGACTGGCTGTTGACGCGAATGACCGATTCG
Organism: uncultured Gammaproteobacteria bacterium; assembly: GCA_963830745.1. Taxonomy (GTDB): domain Bacteria; phylum Pseudomonadota; class Gammaproteobacteria; order Steroidobacterales; family Steroidobacteraceae; genus Steroidobacter. Next base: position 60,535 of record CAWHNL010000021.1, on the reverse strand, counting down.
TACGTGCGCCCGACGTCGCGCGGGTCGATCGGCAGATACGGCACTTCCCAGATGTCGCCCTCGCGTGCGCGCCGCGAAGCCCTTCTTGATCGCGTCCTGGTGCGAGCCGGAGAACGCAGTGAACACGAGGTCGCCGACGTACGGATGGCGCGGATGGATCGGCAGCTGATTGCAGTGCTCCGCGCAGCGCGCTGCCTCGTTGATGTTCGAGAAGTCCAGGCCCGGATGGACGCCCTGGCGTATAGAGATTCAGCGCGAGCGTCACGATGTCGACGTTGCCGGTGCGCTCGCCGTTGCCGAACAGCGTGCCTTCGACGCGGTCCGCGCCCGCCATGACGGCAAGCTCGGCCGCGGCGACGGCGGTGCCGCGATCGTTGTGCGGATGCACTGACAGCACGATCGAATCGCGCTTCGCGATGTGACGGCCGAACCATTCGATCTGGTCCGCATAGATGTTCGGCGTCGCCATCTCCACCGTCGCCGGCAGATTGAGGATCACCTTGCGCTCGCGGCGTCGGCTGCCAGACCTCGTTCACCGCGTCGCAGATCTCGACCGCGAAGTCGAGCTCCGTGCCGGTGAAGCTCTCGGGGCTGTACTCGAAGTACCAGTCCGTCTCGGGTTGCTGCCGCGGCGAGGTCGACGCACGCAGCGCGCGCCTGCACCGCGATGTTGATGATGCCCGGCCGGTCGAGCCCGAACACGACGCGCCGCTGCACGGTGGACGTAGAGTTGTACAGATGCACGATCGCGCGCTTGGCACCGCGCAGCGACTCGAATGTGCGCTCGATCAGCTCGGGCCGCGCTTGCGTCAGCACCTGGATGACGACGTCGTCCGGAATCAGATTGCGCTCGATCAGCTCGCGCACGAAATCGAAGTCCGTCTGCGACGCGGCGGGGAAACCGACCTCGATTTCCTTGAAGCCGGTGCGCACCAGCAGGTCGAACATGCGCCGCTTGCGCGCGGCGTCCATCGGTTCGATCAGCGCCTGGTTGCCGTCGCGCAGGTCGACGCTGCACCACAGCGGCGGCGAGGTGAGCACCTTGTCGGGCCAGGTCCGTGCGCTGAGGTCGATGGGCGCGAACGGGCGGTATTTCTGCGTTGGATCCTGCAACATCGTAGGCATTCCTGTGCTGAGGCGGCCCTGAGGGGCCGGGGAGCAAACGCGATTCGATTTTTTGCGCCAGTCCCTGGCGAGCGGTCGGGGGGTTTGCGTCTAGCGACGCAGGTGCAGGCGCGTACGCAGCAGCTCACTGCCTCGGAGGGGCAGCGCGGACTGTTGCTGATTCGTACGCATGGGCCGAATCTAGCAGCAGGCCCGCGCAAGGCAAGAGAATGGACCCGAGGATGAACCCCAGCATGAATCAGGGGCTGTTGTTTTGCTGATCGGCTGCTGCCTGGCCGCCGTCCCCCCGACGTTCGCTCAGGACTTCAAAGTCCTCTGGACCCCCCTCGGCGAAGTGCTGTCGGCGGGCAAAGACGCTGTGCCGATCCAGCGCGGCGCCAAAGTGGTGCGCGTCGACGTCCAGCCCTCAATCCTCCCCGTCGCCCTGGGCAAGCAGGTCTGCATCAGTGCGCTACAGGTGCATGCCTTCGGCGCCGATGGGCGTGCGCTCGCCGGCGCGCCGCTATCGATCGCGATTCGCGAGGACCAGAAGCTGCAGCTGCAACTCACACGTCCGAAGGGCGATTTCTGCATGCGTCCCGCGAGCCCCGGCGAATACCCCGTTCGCTTCACGAGCAAGCTGCCCGCCCCCGACGACACGCTGCGCGGCGCCCAGATCTTCCTGCGCGTCTCGTAGGTCGGGTCGTTCAACCTCGACTCTCCTCTTTCACGCCGTTTTCACAGCAGCGATCACTTCGCTGTCACGGGCGCCTTGCAAAGTACGCACCATGACAAGCAGACAGCAACAGGAGCTCAGATCCATCGGAGTCATGCTCGAGGGTGTCGCGGCGATCTGGTGTGCCCGGTCTGCACGGTTACCGCAACTTTGGAGCAGCACTCATGAAGTTTCTCAAGCGAATCACTGGCGCCTTCGAAGGCGTCTTGCTCGTCACCACCACGCTCGTCATGCTCGCGCCGTTTCTGCTCGTGCGCTAAGCACCTAACGAGAGCTCGCCGAGCCAGTCGCGCGCCGGATCGCCGGACACGAGGAAGTGCGGGTTCAGCACCTCGGCCTTGGCGTTGTAATGCAGCCGCTGGCCGTCCGTCTGGATCACGCGTCCGCCCGCGGCTTCCACGACCGCTTGGGCGGCGGCTGTGTCCCATTCGCTGGTCGGTCCGAAGCGCGGATAGAAATCGGCGCTGCCTTCGGCAACCAGGCAGAACTTGATCGAGCTGCCGACCGCGACGAGCTGATACGGCTCGAGCTGCGGCAGGTAACGATCGAGCACGGCATCGCGATGCGAGCGGCTGCCGACGATGCGCAGCGGCGTCGCCGCCGTCTTGGACGTGTGAATCGGCACCGCGGGCTCGCTGCCGGTCTGCCGCGTCGCGCCGACGTTGTGCACGCCCGTGTAAGTGGTGTCAGTAACGGGCACGTGGACGACGCCGAGCACTGCATCGTGCCCGTCGATCAGCGCGATGTTGACCGTGAACTCGCCGTTGCGCGACACGAATTCCTTGGTGCCGTCGAGCGGATCGACGAGCCAATAGCGTTGCCACTGACGGCGCTCGCTATAGGGAATATCGCTGGCCTCTTCGGAGAGCACCGGTATCTGCGGCGTGAGCGCCTGCAGTCCGTGCACGATGATGTCGTGCGACTTCGTGTCGGCGAGCGTGAGCGGCGACTGATCCGCCTTGCTCGTCACTTCGAACTGCTGCCCGTAGACGCCGAGGATCGCGTCGCCCGCGCGCCGCGCGAGCGCGACTACGTCGGAGAGCAGTTTTGCATCGACGGACACGTTGGTTACAACCCGGACAATTCGTCTGCCGGGTACAGCATACCGCCATCGCGCAGCGTCTTCAGGATCTGCTCCGCCGCTTCTTCGGGCGACTGCAGCACCGTTTGCAGGTGGATCTCCGGATGCTCCGGAGGCTCGTAGGGCGAGTCGATGCCGGTGAAATTCTTCAGCTCGCCGCGGCGCGCCTTGCGGTAGAGGCCCTTCACGTCGCGCTTCTCCGCTTCGGCGAGCGGCGTATCGACGAACACCTCCAGGAATTCGCCCGGCTGCATCAGCTCGCGCGCCAGCCGCCGCTCCGAGCGGAACGGCGAGATGAACGACACCAGCACGATCAGTCCGGCGTCGACCATGAGCCTGGACACCTCCGCGACGCGGCGGATGTTCTCGACGCGGTCCGCGTCCGTGAAGCCGAGATCCTTGTTGAGCCCGTGACGCACGTTGTCGCCGTCGAGCGTGTACGTGTGACGGCCGAGCGCGTGCAGACGCTTCTCGACGAGATTCGCGACGGTCGACTTACCCGCGCCGGAGAGACCTGTGAACCACAGCACGCAGGCGCGCTGGCCCTTGAGCGACGAGCGCGCGATCTTGTTGACGTCGAGCGCCTGCCAATGAATGTTCTCCGCGCGACGCAGAGCGAAGTTCAGCAAGCCCGCACCGACGGTGTCGTTCGAGAGCTTGTCGATCAGGATGAAGCCGCCGGTCTCGCGATTGTCGGCGTACGGATCGAACGGGATCGCGCGATCGAAGCTCAGGTTGCAGACGCCGATCTCGTTCAGCTCCAGCTGCTTCGCCGCGAGCCGCTCCAGCGTATTGACGTTCACCTTGTGCCTGGGCGTCGTGATGCTGCCGGTGAGCGTGCGCGTGCCGAGCTTGATGATGTACGGGCGGCCGCGCAGCATCGGCTCGTCGTGCATCCAGATGATCGTCGCCTGGAACTGGTCGGACACCGCCGGCGGCGAGTCCGCCGCGGCCAGCACGTCGCCGCGGCTCACGTCGATTTCGTCCGCTAACGTCAGCGTGACCGACTGGCCGGCAACTGCAGTTTCCAGATCGCGCTCGTAGTCGACGATGCGCGTGACGCGGCTCTGCCGGCCCGACGGCAACACGCGCACGGTGTCGCCGCGGCGAACCTTGCCGCTCGCGATCGTGCCCGCGAAGCCGCGGAAGTCCTGGTTCGGGCGGTTCACCCACTGCACCGGCAGCCGGAACGGCTTGGTTTGCAGGTCGTCCTCGATCTCGACGGACTCGAGGTAGCCCATCAGCGTCGGGCCCTCGTACCACGGCGTGCGGGCGCTGCGCTCGAGCATGTTGTCGCCGCGCAGGGCCGAGAGCGGCACGGGGACGATGTTCGTGAGTCCGATCTGCTGCGCGAACTCGCGATAGGCCGCGACGATGTCGTCGAAGGTCTTCTGCGAGTACTCCATCAGGTCCATCTTGTTGATCGCGAGCACGACATGACGGATGCCGAGCAGCGAGACGATGTAACTGTGGCGCCGCGTCTGCGTGAGCACGCCCTTGCGCGCATCGATCAGGATTATTGCAACGTCAGCAGTCGACGCGCCCGTGACCATGTTGCGCGTGTACTGCTCGTGCCCCGGCGTGTCGGCGACGATGAACTTGCGGCGATCGGTGGAAAAGAACCGGTACGCGACGTCGATCGTGATGCCCTGCTCGCGCTCGGCGGCCAGGCCGTCGACCAGCAGCGCGAAGTCGAGCTCGCCGCCCTGGGTGCCGACCTTCTTCGAATCCGCTTCGAGCGCCGCGAGCTGGTCCTCGAAGATCAGCTTCGACTCGTACAGGAGCCGGCCGATCAACGTCGACTTGCCGTCGTCCACGCTGCCGCAGGTAATGAACCGCAGCAACCCCTTGTGCTCGTGCGACTTGAGGTAGGCGAGGATGTCCGACGCAATGAGATCCGACTTGTGGGCCATCGTTCAGAAATACCCTTCCTGCTTCTTCTTCTCCATCGATGCCGCGCTGTCGTGGTCGATCACGCGACCCTGCCGCTCGGAGCTGGTCGTGAGCAGCATCTCCTGGATGATCGCCGGCAGCGTATCGGCGCGGCTTTCGACCGCGCCGGTCAGCGGATAACAGCCGAGCGTGCGGAACCGCACCCAGCGCATTGCGGGGCGCTCGCCGTCGTGCAGCGGCATGCGCTCGTCGTCCACCATGATCAGCGCGCCGTCGCGCTCGACGATCGGGCGCTGCTTGGAGAAATACAGCGGCACGATCGGGATGTTCTCCAGGTAGATGTATTGCCAGATGTCCAACTCGGTCCAGTTCGACAGCGGGAACACGCGCAGGCTCTCGCCCTTGCTCTTGCGCGTGTTGTACAGGCGCCAGAGCTCCGGGCGCTGACGCTTCGGATCCCAGCGGTGCTGGGCCGAGCGGAACGACACCACCCGCTCCTTGGCGCGCGATTTCTCTTCGTCGCGCCGCGCACCGCCGAACGCCGCGTCGAAGCCGTACTGATCGAGCGCCTGCTTCAGCGCCTGCGTCTTCATCACGTCGGTGTGCACGGCCGAGCCATGCGTGAAGGGGCCGATGCCCCGCGCCAGCCCGTCCTTATTGATGTGCACGATCAGCTGCACTCCGAGCCGTGCCGCAGTGGCGTCGCGGAACGCGATCATTTCGCGGAATTTCCAGGTCGTGTCGACGTGCAGCAGCGGGAACGGCGGCGGCGCCGGATGGAAGGCCTTCATCGCCAGGTGCAGCAGCACCGAGCTGTCCTTGCCGATGGAATACAGCATCACCGGCCGTTCGCACTCGGCGACGACCTCGCGCAGGATGTGGATGCTCTCGGCTTCGAGGCGTTGCAGGTGCGTGAGTCGAATCATCGTTGTCAGTCGAAAGCCGGCGGGTCGCAAAAGGGTTCCACGCGGGTTTGATGGGAGCGGATTGTGCGGCAGGGCCGGCTCGAGCGCATATGCCGCCTTGGCTGCGGCCGGCGCGCGTCGGGGCATAAGCGCCGCGCACCGGCAACATTGCCGAAAATTAAAGGAATTTCAGATACATAAAGTTACAGTGGCTTACACTTCTTTGCCGCAACCTCGGCGCGAACTCCAGTCTAATAGGGCTTATGGAGCGCAGTTATCTCCCTCTCGCCGTTCTTCTTGTCGCACTGGCCGGCTGTGCAGTGGGCCCGAACTATCGGCCGCCGCAGCCCGTAACGCCAGACGAGTGGCACTCGCGGCCGACCGGAGCAGCGCCCGCTGGCGACCCGGCCGCACTCGCGGACTGGTGGAAGACGCTCGACGACCCGATCCTCGACCAACTCATCGACCAGGCGCTCGCGCGTAACAAAACGGCGAAACAGGCGTATGCGCGCGTCGTCGAGGCCCGAGCCCGGCGCGGAATCGCGGCGGCCGGCTTCTGGCCGACCCTGGACGCCTCAGCCAGCGGCAGGCGCACCAACTCCGAGGCGCGCGTCAGCGATCCCGATGTCGGCTTGTCGGGCGGGAGCGATGAGATCTACGACGCGGGTCTGGACTCCGCTTGGGAGCTCGATCTGTTCGGCGGGCAGCGCCGCACGCTCGAAGCATCCAATGCACAGCTCGGCGCGAGCGAAGCAGACCTGCGCGACGTGCTCGTGACACTGCTGGGCGACGTAGCGTTGAGCTATGTCGACGTGCGCACGGCCCAGTCGCGGCTGACGTTCGCCGAGAAGAATCTCGAAGCGCAGCGCGGCGTGCTCGACATCACGAGCTGGCGCGCAGCCGCCGGCCTGGCGACCGCGCTCGAGGTAGAGCAGGCGCAGAGCAACTACCAGCAGACACGCGCAGCCATCCCGTCGCTGCAATCGAGTCTCGTGCAAGCGATGAACCGACTCTCGGTGCTGACTGGCGATCCGCCCGGATCGCTCGAAGCAACGCTCGCGGAGCGCAAGCCGATTCCGGTCGCGCCGCTGGAGATCGCGGCAGGCGTGCCGGCTGACGTCTTGCGTCGCCGTCCCGACATTCGCAGCGCCGAGCGCCTGCTCGCCGCGCAGACCGCGCAAGTCGGCGTCGCGACCGCCGCGCTCTATCCAAGCCTCTCGTTGAGCTGGCTCGATCACGCTGCAGGCACTGACGGCGAGCGACTTGCCCAGTGGCTTCCGCACCGATCGTCTCGGCCTGTCGCTGAACCTGCCGATCTTCCGCGGCGGCGCATTGCGACAGAACGTGAATGCGCAGAACGCGCTGGTCGATCAGGCGCTCGCCGCGTACGAAGCCACCGTGCTCGCCGCGTACGAGGAAGTTGAGAACGCTCTCACCGCCTCCACCAACGAACATCTGCGGCATGACGCCTTGCAGCTCGGCGTCGAGAGTGCGCGCCGTGCCTCGGAGCTCGCACTCATGCAATACAACTCCGGACTCGTGGATTTCCAGACCGTGCTCGACGCCGACCGCACGCTCCTCGCGCTCGAAGATTCGCTCGCCGTGAGCGACGGCGAGGTGACGGCGAACCTGGTCCGCCTCTACAAGGCGCTGGGCGGCGGCTGGAGCATCTTCCCCAAGGAATAGTCGCACGGATATCGTGGACACAGAAACCAATCCCACGCCGGAGGTCTCCAGCACGCTCGACTACGGGCCGGGCGCGCCGGCGCCGTGGAAGCGCTGGGTGCGTTGGGGCGTCGTCGCGCTGGTCGTGATCGTCGTCGGCTACGTGATCTTCGGCCGCGGCGGCGGCGCCGCCACCAAGTATGTGACGCAGGAAGTCACGCGCGGCGACCTCACGGTAACAGTGACCGCCACGGGCAATCTCGAACCGCGTCAACCAGGTCGATATCGGCAGCGAGCTGTCGGGCACGATCCGCAGCGTCGCGGTGGATGTGAACGACACGGTGAAGGCGGGCCAGGTACTGACGAAGCTGGACACCTCGCGGCTGGAAGCGCAGGTGCTGCAGGCGCAGAGCTCGCTCGCCTCTGCCGAGGCGCGCGTGCTGCAGAGCGTCGCGGGCTGAAGGAAGCCCGTGCGAACTATCGCCCGGCTGCAGAAGGTGCGCGAGCTGAGCGGCAACAAGCTTCCCTCGCAGCAGGACATGGATGTCGCCGAGTCCGCGGTGGCGCAGGGCGAAGGCGAGGAGGCTGCGGCGCGTGCAGCGGTGGCGCAGGCGCGAGCGAACCTGGATGCAGTCAAGACGGATCTCAGCAAGACCGACATCCGCTCGCCGATCAACGGCATCGTGCTGGTGCGCTCGGTCGAGCCGGGCCAGACGGTCGCCGCATCGCTGCAGGCGCCCGTGCTGTTCACGCTCGCCGAAGACCTCAAGAAGATGGAGCTGCACGTGGCCGTCGACGAGGCGGACATCGGCTCCGTGGAGCTCGGCCAGCAGGCGACGTTCACCGTCGATGCATTTCCCGAATCGCCAGTTCCACGCGAAGATCACCCGCGTGCGACTTCGCCTCGAACAACACGCAGAAGAGCACGAGCAGCAGCAGTCAGCGGGCAGGGCGCGGCGAGCAGCGCGACCTCGACCGGCGTCGTGACGTACGAAACGGTTCTCGAAGTGGACAATTCCGACCTGCTGCTGCGGCCGGGCATGACTGCGACAGCCGAGATCGTGACCACGAACATCCAGGGCGCAACGCTCGTGCCGAACGCCGCGCTGCGCTTTACGCCGGAAGGTGTCGACGTGCCTGGTCAGCCGGCCGCGCAGGCTTCACGCGGTGCGCTGTCGGCGCTCATGCCGACGATGCCGCGCCGCTTCTTCGGCGGCCAGCAACGCGGCGGCGGACGCATGGGTCGCGTCGTGGGTGCTCGAAGACGGCAAGCCTGCGCTGGCCGCTGTTCAAGCCGGGCGCAACCGATGGCCGCATGACGCAAGTGCTGCCGCTCGGCCCGATGCCGGCCGAACGGACGCGCGGCCGCAATGGCCAACGACGAGAAGTTCAAGGCAGGCGCTCGAGCGCAAGATCGAGCCCGGCGTGAAGGTCATCGTCGACGAAGAAGCGCCGAAGAAATGACCGGCATGCCGACACCTCCGAGCCACGTGATCGAGCTGTCGCAGGTCACGAAGGTGTACGGCGAGGGCGAAGGCCAGGTGCGCGCGCTGCGCGGCATCGACCTCGCGATCGCGCCGGGCGAGTTCGTCGCCGTCATGGGGCCGAGCGGCTCGGGCAAATCGACCTGCATGAACATCCTCGGCTGCCTCGACACGCCGACCTCCGGCACGTATCGCTTTCTCGGCGTGCCGGTCGGCTCGATGACCGCCGATCAGCGCGCACTGCTGCGCCGGAATCATCTCGGCTTCGTGTTCCAGGGATTCAACCTGCTCAGCCGCACGACCGCGCTCGAGAACGTCGAGCTGCCGCTGATCTATCGGCATCTGCCCGCCGAGGAGCGTCACGCACGGGCGCGCAAGGCGTTGCAGGAAGTCGGTCTCGTCGGCCGCGAGTCGCACGTGCCGAGCCAGCTGTCCGGCGGCCAGCAGCAGCGCGTCGCGATCGCGCGCGCCATCGTCGCGCAGCCGCAGGTGCTGTTCGCCGACGAGCCGACGGGCAACCTCGACACGGCGACCAGCAACGAGATCATGAAGGTGCTCACCGCGCTGAACGAGCAGCGCGGCATCACGATCGTCATGGTGACGCACGAGCCGGACATGGCGGCATGGGCGCGGCGCATCGTGCGGTTCCGCGACGGCGTGCTGGAGAGCGACGAAGCCAACACTCCGGTACGAGGCGCGCTCTGATGTTCTGGAACGCGATGCTGCTGGCGCTGCGCGAGATCCGCCGCAACGTGCTGCGCTCGTCGCTCACGATCCTCGGCATCGTCATCGGCGTCGCGGCCGTCATCACGATGGTCACGATCGGCCAGGGCGCGACGGCGCAGGTGCAGGCGGACATCCAGAAGCTCGGCACGAACCTGCTGCAGGTGTTCCGCGGCCAGGGCTTCGGCGGCGGCGGTGGCGGCTCGCGCTCCGCATCGCCGCCGTTCACGATGGAAGACGTGCGCGCGATCGAGAACGACATCTCCGGCGTGCGCGCAGTGGCGCCGAGCTCGAACACGAATGCGCAGGCGATCTACGGCAACTCCAACTGGTCGACTCAGGTCACCGGCACCAGCGACAAGTATCTCGAAGTGCGCGACTGGCCGCTGGCTACGGGCCGCAATTTCTCGGAGAGCGAGCTGCGCGCCGGCGCGGCGGTTTGCCTGCTCGGCGACACCGTCAAGCAGGAGCTGTTCGGCGACCAGGACCCGATCGGCCTGTCGATCCGGCTCGGCAAGCTGTCGTGCCAGGTGATCGGCCTGCTTTCGATCAAGGGCCAATCGGGCTTCGGCCAGAACCAGGACGACATCGTCGTCGTGCCGTTGCGCACGCTGCAGCGGCGCATGGCAGGCAACTCGGACGTCAACGCGATCATGGTGTCGGCGCGCGACGGCGTTTCGACGGAGAAAGTGCAGGCCGACCTGGAGCGGCTGCTGCGCGAGCGTCGCAAGATTCGCGACGGCGCCGAGGACGATTTCAACGTGCGCGACCTCAAGGAGGTCACCAGCGCTTTCACCAACTCCTCGCGCGTGCTCACTGCGCTGCTCGGCGCGGTCGCCGCGGTGAGCCTGATCGTCGGCGGCGTCGGCATCATGAACATCATGCTCGTGTCGGTGACCGAGCGGACGCGCGAGATCGGTACGCGTCTCGCCGTCGGCGCGATGGCACGCGATGTGTTGCTGCAGTTCCTCGTCGAAGCGGTCACGCTGGCCGCGTTCGGCGGCATCATAGGGATCGCGCTCGGCTTGAGTACCGCACTGCTCGCGACGAGCGCGTTCAAGGTACCGTTCGTGTTCAATCCGGGTATCGTGATCCTGTCGTTCGCGTTCTCGGCCGCGGTGGGCATCGTGTTCGGGTTCTTCCCGGCGCAGGCGCGCGGCGCAGCTGGATCCCATCGAGGCTTTGCGCCACGAGTATCAGGATAGTGTCGGGCTAAAGCCCGACCTACAGGATGAGCAGAATCGTTGCTCGCTGTTGCCATTCTCGCTCTGCGCGGGCTGCGGCACGCTGCCTTCCGGCCACGGTTGGGGCGAGGACGCGACGTGGCGGCCGGGCTGGGAGCGCGTTCGCACTTCGGCTGCCAATGCAGCGCGCGATCCCTGGGTCTGGGCGCCGCTCGCCGGCGCTGTCGTCATGCAGATCGACGACCTCGATCGGCGCACAGCGGACTGGGCGCGCGAGCACACACCGATATTCGGCTCGCAGCGCAATGCCGAGGACTGGAGCGACGATCTGCGGACCGCCTCGGTCCTGGCTCACTACGCCACCATCGTCGCCACGCCGAGCGGCGACGACTTCGGCGAGTGGCTGACCAACAAAGCGAAGGGCACGCTCGTCGATGTAGCGGCCGTCAGTGCGACTGTTGCAGTCACGCGCTCGCTCAAGACCGCAGTCGGCCGGACGCGGCCGAACGGCCAGGACGACGAGAGCTTCCCCTCCGGCCACACTTCGACTTCCGCCGTCCACACGCGGCTCGCCTCCCGCAACCTGCGCTCGATCGACATGCCGGCTGGCGCGCGCCGCACGCTCGACGTCGGCCTGTATGCGTTGACGATCGGCACGTCCTGGTCCCGCATCGAGGCGGGCTGGCATTTCCCAGCCGACACGCTGTTCAGCATGGCCCTGGGCAACTTCATGGCGTCGTTCGTCAACGATGCGTTCCTCGGCCTGGACTCCGACAGTGCTTCGTTGACCGTGTCCGCGATGCCGGATGGAGCAATCGTGCAGTGGCGCACGCGCTGGCGATGAGCGCAGAATGCGCTCTCCCCGTTGGATCCCGTTGTCGAGGCCAGTCCTATGAAAACTCGCGCCGCCATCGCTTATGCCGCCGGCAAGCCGCTCGAAGTCGTGACCGTCGACCTGGATGGACCGCGCGATGGCGAGGTGCTCGTCGAGATCAAGGCGAGCGGCGTGTGCCACACGGATGAGTTCACGCGCTCCGGCGCGGATCCCGAAGGCCTGTTCCCGGTGATCTTCGGTCACGAAGGCGCCGGCGTCGTGGTGGACGTCGGTCGCGGCGTGACTTCGCTGAAGGTCGGCGATCACGTCATTCCGCTGTACACGCCGGAGTGCCGCCAGTGCAAGGCGTGCCTGTCGCGCAAGACCAATCTGTGCACGGCGATTCGCGCGACGCAGGGCAAGGGCGTGATGCCGGACGGCACGAGCCGCTTCTCGATCGGCAAGGACAAGATCCATCACTACATGGGCTGCTCGACGTTCTCGAATCACACGGTGCTGCCGGAGATCGCGCTGGCGAAGATCCGCCCGGACGCGCCGTTCGACAAGGTCTGCTACATCGGCTGCGGCGTCACGACCGGCATCGGCGCGGTCATGAACACCGCGAAGGTCGAGCCGGGCGCGAACGTCGTCGTGTTCGGCCTCGGCGGCATCGGCCTGAACGTCGTGCAGGGTGCGAAGCTGGTCGGCGCGAATCGCATCATCGGTGTCGACCTCAATCCGCGGCGCCGCGCGCTCGCCGAGAAGTTCGGCATGACCGACTTCGTGAATCCGAAGGAAGTCGGCGGCGATCTCGTGCAGCACCTGATCGCGCTGACCGACGGCGGCGCCGACTACAGCTTCGAGTGCGTCGGCAACGTCGAGCTGATGCGCCAGGCGCTCGAGTGTTGCCATCGCGGCTGGGGCGTCTCGGTGATCATCGGGGTCGCCGGCGCCGGCCAGGAGATCAAGACGCGGCCGTTCCAGCTGGTGACCGGGCGCGTGTGGAAGGGCACGGCGTTCGGCGGTGCGCGCGGCCGCACCGACGTGCCGAAGATCGTCGACTGGTACATGGACGGCAAGATCAACATCGACGACCTGATCACGCACACGATGCCGCTGAACGACATCAACAAGGCGTTCGACCTGATGCACTCGGGCGAGTCGATCCGCAGCGTCGTCGTGTACTAGTGCACTCATCGCACGGGGTTCCCCGCTGGCTGCTGCTGGTGGCGGCCATGGCCGCCGTCGGCCCGGTGTCGATCGACATGTATCTGCCGGGCTTCCCGGCGATCGAGCGCGAGTTCGGCGTGCGCGGCGTCGAGACCACGATGGCCGCGTACCTGGTCGGCATCGCTGTCAGCCAGCTGTTCTACGGACCGATCAGCGATCGCTTCGGCCGCAAGCCGCCGCTGTATTTCGGCTTCGCGCTGTATGCGCTCGGCGCTGCGGGCTGCGCGCTCGCCGAGAGCATGCCCGCGCTCACGCTGATGCGCGTCGTGCAGGCGCTCGGCGGCTCTGCGGGATTCGTGATCGGACGTGCGATCGTGCGCGACCGCTGCGAGCCGCACGAAGCCGCGCGCGCTTTCTCGTTGCTCATGATGATCGTGGCGCTCGGACCCGTGCTCGCGCCCTTGGGCGGCGGCTTCGTCGTCACGCACTTCGGTTGGCGTGCGACTTTCGTGTTCCAGGCCGCGCTCGGCGTGGTGCTGCTCGCGGCGACTCACTTCTTACTGCGCGAGTCGCGCCCCGAGTCAGCCGTGACGCCGCTGAACCTGGGGAGCGTGCTGCGGAGCTACGTTCGTCTCGGCAAGGATCGAGCGCTCGTCGGCTATTCGTTGGTCGGCGGCTTCGGCATGGGTGCGTTGTTCAGTTACGTGACCGGTGCACCGACCGTGCTCACGCAGCGCTACGATCTTTCGCCGCAGCAGTTCGGCGCGCTGATCGGCTTGAACGGCTTTGCATTCATGACGGCGAGCCGGCTCAACATGATCGCCCTGCGCACGATCGAGCCCGCGCGACGTGCTCGCACGCTACGTGTGGATACCGATGCTGATCGGTGCAGCGCTGTTCGCGCTGACCTCGTTGTGGGCGGTGCCGCTCTGGATGGTCGTCGCTCTGCAGTTGTTGTTCTTCGTTACCGTCGGGCGAGTCACGCCGAATGTCGCGGCGCTCGCATTGGCGCCGCACGGCGCGGAGGCCGGCGCTGCGTCGGCGCTGATGGGCGCGCTGCAATCGGCGTTGGCGATGCTGAGCGGATTCGCCGTGGCGACTTTCAACGACGGCACGGTCAGCACGCTGGCCGCGATCATGACCGCGGGCGGTGTGCTGACTTGGCTGAGCTATCTGTGGGCTGCCGCCGCGCCTCAGAGCCAAGAGGGCTTGCGGCGCAACGGCTCCAGGTAGAGGCGGATCAGGCGATCCGCCGTCTGTATCGTGCGTGCGAATTCTTCGCGTCGCTTGGGGCTGACCGGCTCCGTACACGCCTCGTGGTTGTAGCTCGCGCTCAGCGAGAACTCGTAGTTGCCGAAAGCGAGCCGGCCGAGGCAGCTGGTCGTGGTGCGGTCCGGCGGATTGCAGGAGCACATGAAGGGCGGCTCATCGGCAGCGTCGTGATCGGATGCATAGAACCGATACTCGACCTCGACGCGCACGTCGCCTTCCGAGCCGGTCGTGAGCCGGTGCATGAACAGCGCATCGCGCAGCAGCGCGGGATCGCTCTTCGCCTCGGGATCGGTCGAGCGCAACGCGCCGTGCTCGCGCCACATGATTCCGTAGTTGTCCGGGAAGACCCCTGCCAGCTCCAGCAGGATGGCGATCTCGTCGCCGCGCGGCGGCAGGTAGGTCGGCTGTCTCGATGCGAGCCACAGACCCGCTGAAACAAGAACAATCGCCAGCGCAGCCGCCGCTGCACCGGCGATCAGTGTTGCGCGAACGAGCCGGGTGCGCAGACAGCGATTCCGCTAGGTCCAGCCTTCGAGCTTCGCTTCCATCGTGATCTGCGCGTTCAGCACGCGCGAAACCGGGCAGCCCTTCTTCGCGGCGTCCGCGGCGGCCTGGAAGTCCGGCGGCGCAGCGCCCGGAACCTTGGCGCGCACCTTCAGGTGCACTGCCGTGATCGTGAAGCCGGCGTCGGTCTTGTCCATCGTCACGACCGCTTCGGTCTGGATGCTCTCGGCCTTCTTGCCGGCAGTGTCGAGTTGCGCGGACAGCGCCATCGTGAAGCAGCCCGCGTGCGCGGCGGCGATCAGCTCTTCCGGATTCGTGCCCTTGCCTTCCTCGAAGCGCGTGCTGAACGAGTACTGCGTGTCCTGCGAGCACGCCGCTCTGCGTCGAGATCGTCCCGCGCCCGTCCTTCAGCCCGCCTTTCCAGACTGCCGATGCGCTGCGTTTCATGCTGTCGCTCCTGATCAAGTAGTCGATTGAGAGAGGTCGATGATTTCGATTTCGTGCGAGATCTGCGCGGTCTTCGCCAGCATCGCTGTCGCCGAGCAGTATTTCTCCGCCGACAAGTTCACCGCGCGCTCGACCTTCTTCGGATCGAGCCCGCGGCCGCTGATGCGATAGCGCATCGCGATGCGCGTGAACACTTTCGGCTCGGTCTCGGCGCGCTCGGCGTCCATGTCGACGACGCAGCCGGCGACCGGCTCGCGGCCGCGCTTCAGGATCATCACGACGTCGAACGCCGTGCAGCCGCCGAGCCCGAGCAGCAGCATCTCCATCGGCCGCACGCCGAGATTGCGCCCGCCCGCGTCGGGCGCGCCGTCCATCACGACTGCGTGACCCGAGCCGGACTCGCCGACGAACATCACGTCCTGCACCCACCTGACGCTGGCTTTCATACGCCGCCGAAGCACAGGTACTTGATCTCGAGGTATTCCTCGAGGCCGTACTTCGAGCCTTCGCGGCCGATGCCGCTCTCCTTGACG
The DNA here is from genome assembly GCA_963830745.1 of uncultured Gammaproteobacteria bacterium. Classification (GTDB taxonomy): domain Bacteria; phylum Pseudomonadota; class Gammaproteobacteria; order Steroidobacterales; family Steroidobacteraceae; genus Steroidobacter. The sequence continues at coordinate 45,020 of CAWHNL010000021.1, read as the reverse complement.
CCGCCGAACGGCGCGACTTCGGTCGAGATGATGCCTTCGTTGATGCCGACGATGCCGCTCTCGAGCGCCTCGGCGACGCGCCACGCGCGGCCGACGTCGCGACTGTAGAAGTAGCTGGCGAGACCGAACTCGGTCGCGTTCGCGAGGCGGATCACCTCCTCTTCGCGTGTCGAACTTCATCAGCGGCGCGACCGGCCCGAACGTTTCCTCGCGCATCACGAGCATGTCCGAGCGGATGCCGGTCAGCACGGTCGGCGCGTAGAAGTGCCCGGCGCCGTCGACGCGCTTGCCGCCGACGACGACCTTCGCGCCCTTGGCGACGCGCATCGCGGACGTGCTCTTCGACCTTCGCGACCGCCTTCTCTTCGATCAGCGGCCCGATCTTCGTGTCCTTGTCGAGTCCGTTGCCGACCTTGAGGCTCGACGCGACTTCCGCGAGCCGCTGCGCGAAGCGATCGTAGATGCCGGTCTGCACGAAGATGCGATTCGCGCACACGCAGGTCTGGCCGGCGTTGCGATACTTCGAAGCGACTGCGCCGGCGACTGCGGCTTCCAGATCGGCGTCGTCGAACACGATGAACGGCGCGTTGCCGCCGAGCTCCATCGACACCTTCTTCACCGTCGCGGCACACTGCGACATCAGCAGCTTGCCGACCGCCGTCGAGCCCGTGAAGCTCAGCTTGCGGACGATCGGATTGCTGGTGAGCTCGCCGCCGATCGGTTTGGAATCGCCGGTGACGACCGAAACGACGCCCGCCGGAATGCCGGCGCGCTCGGCGAGCACGCACATCGCGAGCGCGGAATACGGCGTCAGCTCCGCCGGCTTGATCACCATCGTGCAGCCCGCCGCGAGCGCCGGCCCGACCTTGCGGGTGATCATCGCAGCCGGGAAATTCCACGGCGTGATCGCCGCGGTCACGCCGATCGGCTGCTTCAGCACCACGATGCGCTTGTCGCGGCCGTGCGAGGGAATCACGTCGCCGTAGGCGCGCTTGCCTTCCTCGGCGAACCACTCGATGAACGACGCCGCATAGGCGATCTCGCCGCGGCTTTCGACCAGCGGCTTGCCCTGCTCGACCGTCATCAGCACGGCGAGGTCTTCCTGGTTCGCCATCATCAGGTCGAACCACTTGCGCAGGATCTGCGCGCGTTCCTTCGCCGTGCGCGCGCGCCAATCGGGCAGCGCCTTGTCGGCCGCTTCGATCGCGCGCCGCGTCTCGGCCGCGCCGAGGTTCGGGATCGTGCCGATGCGCTCGCCGGTGGCGGGATTGAAGACCGGTTTCACCTGCCCGTTGGCAGCGCCTTCCCAGCGCCCGCCGACGAACGCCTGCTCGCGAAACAGCGACATGTCGCGCAAAGAAATCGAAGATTGAGGTGACAGCAGCCATGGAGAGAAACTCCGAACGACTTAGTCGTCTTGCAGATCCTGTCCCGGGAACAGCGTCTCGTTGAAACCGAAGTTCCGCAGGTCGCGGATCCGCATCGGGTACAGGATACCGTTCAGATGATCGACTTCGTGTTGCACGACGCGTGCGTGGAAGCCGCCCACCGTCCGGTCGATGGGCTTGCCGTACTGGTCGAAGCCGCGATAGCGCAGCTGCGTGTAGCGCGGCACGAGGCCGCGCATGCCCGGCACGGACAGGCAGCCCTCCCAGCCTTCTTCCATCTCGTCCGCAACCGGCTCCAGCTGCGGATTGATCAGCACGGTGTAGGGCACTTCCTCGGCCTGCGGATACCGGGGATTGCGCGCGACCCCGAAAATGACCACCTGCTGCGACACGCCGATCTGCGGCGCCGCCAGCCCGGCGCCGTTCAGCGCCTCCATGGTGTCGTGCATGTCTTCGAGCAGCGCGGCGAGCTCGACCGAGTCGAACCGCTGCACCGGCCGCGCGACCTGCAACAGCAGCGGATCACCCATTTTGAGGACGGGACGGATGGCCATAAGGGGAAGCGAAGAACTTTGACCTCACTATACTATTGGGGTTTCGCCGGAATTCGAAACCCCGCTCCCCGTACTGGTTTTTACCGCCTCCATGTCGTTGCACGTCCTCGTCCTCGCAGCCGGCGCCTCGACGCGCCTCGGGCAGCCGAAGCAGCTGGTCAAGCTCGGCGGCAGGCCGGCGTTGCACATCGTGGTGTCGAATGCCGTTGCCCTCGCGGGCAACGCGGTTACGGTCGTAGTCGGCGCACATGCGCGTGAAATGACGCACCTGCTGGCGCATTCGCCCGCATCGGTCATCGTGAACCGCTTCTGGGAAGAGGGCATGAGCGCGTCGCTGCGGTTCGGTGTCGCGTCGCTCCCGCCCGCCTGCGATGCCGTGCTGGTGCTGCTCGGCGATCAGGTCGGCGTGAACGCAGACGACCTCAAGCGCCTGGCCGCGGCGTGGAAGGGTGAGGAGAGCCTGATCGCCGCGAGCGTCTACGATCAGCACGTCGGCGTGCCGGCGATCTTTCCGCGTCTGTGCTTTTCGGAGCTGGCCGAACTGCGGGGCGACCATGGTGCGCGCGCGGTCCTGGAGCGCAACAGCTACCGGCTGGTGCGCGTGCCGATGGCGAACGCCGCGATCGACCTCGACACGCCGGAAGATCTCGCTGCTCTGACCGAACGTTTCAAAGTGCCGCTACAGGAATGACCGGATGCGTATCGTCGCACTGTTGCTGATCGTGGCTGTCGTCATCGTCGTGATCTGGATGAGGGCGCGGCGCACGCGCGGAGAATAATCGTATGCGCAGCGCTCGCAGGCTGAGTCCCGGTGAATTCATGCGTGGCCGGGATTGCTGCAGCTGTCTCGCTGCACGCGGCGAGCGCGCAGCCGACCAGCGAGCGCTACCAGCTCGACCGCCTCGTGCCGCCGTCCGACTTCCACGGCGTGCACGGCCTCGCGTTCGATGCGCAAGACGTGCTGTATGCCGGCAGCGTCGTCGGTCACAGCATCTATCGGGTCGACACCGCGACAGGCGCGGTCAAGAGCTTCGTCGGCGCGCCCGAAGGCATGGCCGACGACCTGGTGTTTCTTGCCGACGGCACGCGTCGTGTGGACGTCGATCCAGCACGGCGTCGTGCGCGCTCGCAAAGGCAACGGCCCGATCACCAAGCTCGCCGATCTGCGTCAGCGTCAATTCGATCAACGTGCGGCAAGGACGGCCGGCTGTTCGCGGCGCAGGTGTTCGGCGGCGACGGTTTGTGGGAGATCGATCCGGCCGGGGCGAAGCCGCCGCGGCTGATCCTCCAGGATCTCGGCGGCTTCAACGGCTTCGACATCGGGCCCGACGGCAAGCTGTACGGCCCGCTGTGGTTCAAGCACCAGGTCGTGCGCATCGATCCCGACAGCGGCAAGCTCGACGTCGTCGCGGACGGCTTCGACACGCCGGCCGCCGCAAACTTCGATTCGCGCTGGAACCTCTACGTGCTCGACACGGCGCGCGGTGAAGTCGTGCGCGTCGACATCCGCAGCGGCAAGAAGCAGGTCGTCGCGAAGCTTGCGACTGCGCTCGACAACCTCGCGATCGATTCGCGCGACCGCATGTTCGTCTCGAACATGGCGGACAACGGCATCCAGGAAGTCGACGTGGCCAAAGGCACGGCGCGCCAGGTCGTCAAAGGCGCGCTCGCGATTCCGCTCGGCATCGCCGCGGTTGCCGACGGCACGCGGGACACTCTCTACGTCGCGGATGTGTTCGCTCTGCGCACGGTCGATGCGGCCGGCGGCAAGGTGACAGACGTCGCACGCTCGCACGCTGCCGGCACGCCAATCGGTTATCCCGTCGCAGTCACGGCGAATCAGCGCTACGTCATCGTCACGAACAACGAGGGTCCGCTGCAGCGTTACGAGCGCAGCACGATGCGGCTCGTGCAGACGTGGCGCGACACGCATGCAGGCAACGCGATCGAGATGCCCTCGGGAGCGGTGATCGTCGCGGAGACGACGCGCGGCAAGCTGAGCAGAATCGTCAGCAGCGGCGAGGGCGAGCAGCGTGCCGAGATCGTCGCCGATCTCGCCGCCCCGCTGGGGCTCGCAATCGCCGGCGACAGCGCGGTCTATGTCAGCGAAATGGCGGCCGGTCGCGTGTCGCGTATCGACATCAGCAACGGCGCGCGGCGCGTGATCGCGCAAGGCCTCGATCGGCCGCAGGGCATCGCGACGGACGGAACTGCCGTGCTCGTCGTCGAAGCGGGCAAGGGGCGGCTCGTGCGGGTCGACCCGAGCAACGGCGCCGTCGAAGTGATCGCCCGCGATCTGCCGATCGGGCTCGCCAATGTCCCGATCACGCTGGCAGGCGTCGCAGTCGGTGCCGGCGGCACGATCTACGTGACGTCGGATGTCGAGAACTCGATCTGGAGACTGCGGAAGAAGTGACCTGCTAGGCCATTCGCTGCCGCGACACCCAGCCCTGCGAGCACTTCGAGCAGCAGCGGGGCCGTGTACGGCTTTACCAAGACCGCGACGCGCGGATTCCCCGCGAACCGCTCGCGCAGTTCCCGGCCGCTGCGGCCGCTGGCGATGACGATCGGCAGGTCGGCCCGCAACGCCTGGATTTCGTCCGCCAGTTGATCGCCCGGCCGATCCGGCAGGCCCATGTCGACCATCACCGCCCGCACGTCTGTCGCTCCGCGCAGCGCTTGCATGGCCTCCGCGGCCGTCCCGGCCTGAAGCACCCGGAAGCCGGCGTCTTCGAGCGCGTCGACTGCGAACATGCGCACCAGGATTTCGTCTTCGACCACCAGGATGGCCGTGGACACAGCGGCACTCATGGATTTGTTATCCGTTCCCCCATCGAGTGCGGGAGTGTAATGCAGGGCTCCGGTCGCGAGCCGGCAGAAATGACAAGGATGCCGATTATGGAACCTTCGCCGCGGGCCGCGCATTGGGCCCGTTACGCCGAGACATACGGTGAGGGAGATGGGGCGCGGCCTGCGGATCTTGATCGTCGAGGACGAGTCGCTGGTGAGTCTGTTCCTGCAGGGCGTGCTGCAGGATCTCGGGCACAGCGTCTCGGGCGTCGCGCCTTCGCTACGGACCGCGCTGGCCATCGCGGCCGGCACGCCCAGCGACCTGGCAATCGTCGATATCGGCCTGGCGGGCGACGGGGGCGACGGCATCGACGCCGCGATTGCCCTGCGCAGCCGCCACGGCATTCCCGCATTGCTCATGACAGGGGCTTCGTTCGCCGACGTCGGTCCGCGCCTCCACGATGCGCAGCCGCTCGGCTTCCTGACTAAACCGTACACGGAGAGCGACGTCGCGACGGCGCTGCAGGCAGCGCTGGCGCAGATGTCTGCGGCCTGACGGACTTCGAAGGTTTTCGGGGGATTGGGGAGAGTCGGAATCATGGCGAGCGCAGTCATCGACACTGCAGTGGCGGGCGACGGACCCCGCGGTAGCGTGGCGCCCGAGCTGGAGCGCCGCGAGATTCTCAGGGCGCTGCGGCTGCTGCGCCGTGGAGATTTTTCAGTGCGGCTGCCGCTGGACCTCGCCGGCATCGACGGCGAGATCGCCTGCGCCTTCAACGAAGTGGTCGAGCTCAACGACGCGATGACGCGCGATTTCGAGCGGGTCAGCGAGATGGTCGGGCGCGAGGGCATGATCTCCGAGCGCGCGCACGTGCACGGCGCCACCGGCTCCTGGGCGCACTGCGTGGATTCGATCAACCGCCTGGTCGGCGACATGTCGTACCCGGTCTCGGAAGTGGCGCGCGTGATCGGCGCGGTGGCGCGCGGCAACCTGTCGCAGTCGATGAATCCTGAGGTCGACGGCCGGCCGGTGCGCGGCGAATACCTGCGCATCAGCGGCGTCGTGAACACGATGGTGGACCAGCTCGCCTCGTTCGCCTCCGAGGTGACGCGCGTGGCGCGCGAGGTCGGCACCGAAGGCAAGCTCGGCGGCCAGGCGCACGTGCGCGACGTGGCCGGCATCTGGAAGGATCTCACCGACTCCGTCAATCACATGGCCGCGAACCTCACCGGCCAGGTGCGCAACATCGCCGAAGTCTCGACCGCGATCGCGCGCGGCAACCTGTCGAAGAAGATCACGGTCGACGTCAAGGGCGAGATCCTCGAGCTGAAGGACACCATCAACACGATGGTGGACCAGCTCAACAGCTTCGCCTCCGAAGTGACGCGCGTGGCGCGCGAGGTCGGCACCGAGGGCAAGCTCGGCGGCCAGGCGCGAGTCGAAGGCGTCGCCGGCACCTGGAAAGACCTGACCGACAACGTCAATCACATGGCCGCGAACCTCACCGGCCAGGTGCGCAACATCGCCGAAGTCACGACCGCGATCGCGAGCGGCAACCTGTCGAAGAAGATCACGGTCGACGTCAAGGGCGAGATCCTCGAGCTGAAAGACACCATCAACACGATGGTCGACCAGCTCAACAGCTTCGCCTCCGAAGTGACGCGCGTGGCGCGCGAAGTCGGCACGGAGGGCAAGCTCGGCGGTCAGGCGAAAGTGGAAGGCGTCGCCGGCACCTGGAAGGACCTCACCGACAACGTCAATCACATGGCCGCGAACCTCACCGGCCAGGTGCGCAACATCGCCGAAGTCGTCACCAGCGTCGCGAACGGCGATCTCAAGCGCAAGCTGGTGGTGGAGGCGAAGGGCGAGATCGCGGCGCTCGCGAACACGATCAACGGCATGATCGACACGCTCGCGACCTTCGCGGCGCAGGTGACGAACGTCGCGCGCGAAGTCGGCACCGCCGGCAAGCTCGGCGGACAGGCGAGTGTGCCGGGCGCCGCAGGCTTGTGGCGCGATCTCACGGACAACGTCAATCAGCTCGCCGCAAATCTCACGACGCAGGTGCGCGCGATCGCGGAAGTCGCCACTGCGGTGACCAAGGGCGACCTGACGCGATTCATCACGGTGGAAGCCTCGGGCGAGGTCGCGGCGCTCAAGGACAACATCAACGAGATGATCCGCAACCTCAAGGACACGACGCAGAAGAACAACGAGCAGGACTGGCTCAAGACCAACATCGCATTCTTCAACCGCCTGCTGCAGGGCCAGCGCAACATCCGCCACGTCTCGAACCTGATCCTGTCGCAGCTCGTGCCGCTCGTGAAAGCGCACCAGGCGCTGTTCTACGTGACGCGGCAGCACGAAGGCGAGAACGTGCTGGAGCTGGCCGCGAGCTACGCCGCGCCGAATCGGCGCCGTCCGCCGCCGCGGTTGCGGCTCGGCGACGGCCTCATCGGCCAGTGCGCGGCCGATAAGCGCGTCATGCTGCTGGCCGACGCGCCGCACGAGTACATGCGCATCAGCTCCGGCCTCGGCGAGGCGCGGGCGTCGAACATCATCGTCCTGCCGGCGCTGTTCGAAGGCGAAGTGAAGGCGGTGCTGGAGCTCGCCTCGTTCGAGCGCTTCAGCACGATTCACACGCTGTTCCTCGACCAGCTGATGGAGAGCATCGGCATCGTGCTCAACACGCTCGCAGCCAACATGCAGACCGAGGCGCTGCTGGCGCAGTCGCAGCTGCTGACCGGGGAGCTGCAGAGTCAGCAGGGCGAGCTGAAGAAGACCAACGACCGGCTGGAGCAGCAAGCGACGACACTGCAGCGCTCGGAAGATCTGCTGCGCACCCAGCAGGAACAGCTGCGCGCCAAGAACGAGGAGCTGGAGGAGAAGGCGAACCTGCTGTCGTGGCAGAACAAGCAGGTCGAGGCGAAGAACCAGGAGGTCGAGCGCGCCAAGAAGATGCTCGAGGAAAAGGCCGAGCAGCTGGCGCTGATCTCGAAGTACAAGTCCGAGTTCCTGGCGAACATGTCGCATGAGCTGCGCACGCCGCTCAACAGCCTGCTGATCCTCTCCAAGCTCCTGGCGGACAACGCCGACGCGAACCTCTCCTCCAAGCAGATCGAGTTCGCGCAAACGATCCATCGCGCCGGCACCGAGCTGCTGGCGCTGATCAACGATATCCTCGACCTGTCGAAGATCGAGTCCGGCATGGTGACGCTCGACGTCGGCACGGTGCAGTTCGCCGAGATCGCCGACAACCTGCAGCGCGGCTTCGAGCAGATCGCGAGCGACAAGAACCTGAGCCTGGCGATCCGCCTGGATCCGCAGCTGCCGCTCGCCACGATCACCGACGAGAAACGGCTGCAGCAGATCCTCAAGAACCTGCTGTCGAACGCCTTCAAGTTCACGCACGAGGGCGGCGTCGAGCTGGCAATTCGCCGCGCGAACGGCGGCTGGAGTCCGGCGCACACGGCGCTCAACGCTGCGGCCGCCGTCGTCGCGTATTCAGTCACCGATACGGGCATCGGCATCCCGCGCGACAAGCTGCGCGTGATCTTCGAAGCCTTCCAGCAGGCCGACGGCACGACCAGCCGCAAGTACGGCGGCACCGGGCTCGGCCTGTCGATCAGCCGCGAGATCTGTCGCCTGCTCGGCGGCGAGATCACGGTCGAGAGCACGCCGGGCAAAGGCAGCCGCTTCACGCTGTATCTGCCGGTCGCATACGACTTCGGCGCGAATCTGCCGGCGCACGCGGCGCGGCCGATGCTGGTCGGCCAGCAAGGCGCGCAAGTCGTCATCGGCCGCGAGTCCGCACCGCTCCTGGTGCCGGCCGAGCTGACCGACGACCGTCAGAACATCCAACCCGGCGAGAGCGTGCTGCTGATCATCGAGGACGACGCGAAGTTCGGCCGCATCCTGCTCGACCTGGCGCACGACCGCGGCTTCAAGGCGGTGGTGTCCGCGACCGGCAGCGGTGCGCTGCCGCTGGTGCGTCGCTTCAACCCGGCGCTGATCACGCTCGATATCAATCTGCCGGACATGGACGGCTGGCGGCTGCTCGACATTCTCAAGCGCAGCCCCGATACGCGTCACATCCCGATCCACATCATTTCGGTCGAGGATCCGCGCGAGCGCGGCCTGCAGATGGGCGCGTTCTCGGTGCTCGAAAAGCCGGTCGATCACGCAACGCTGCAGCAGGCGCTGGCGCGCACCGAGGAATTCATCGCGCGGCCGGTCAAGGAGCTGCTGCTGGTCGAGGACGACGACCTGCAGCGCGGGCAGATCGTCGGGGTCATCGGCAACGGCGACGTGATGGTCACGCAGGTGCGCACCGGTGCCGAAGCCCTGCAAGTGTTGCGCGAGCGCTCGTTCGATTGCGCGGTGCTCGACCTGGTGCTGCCGGACATGGACGGACTGCAACTGGTGGAGACGATCCGCCGCGACAGCTCGCGCCGCCTGCCGATCATCGTTCACACCGCCAAGGACGTCAGCTCCGCGGACGAGGCGAAGCTGCGCAACCTGGTCGAGTCGTTCATCCTCAAGGGGCCGGAGTCGCACCAGCAGTTGTTCGACGAGACCGCGCTGTTCATGCATCGGCACGTCGCCGGCATGGCCGACGACAAGCGCCGCATCATCGATCTCGCGCGACGGCGCGAGGCGGGGCTCGCCGGACGCCACGTGCTCATCGTCGACGACGACATCCGCAACATCTTCTCGCTCACCGGCGTCCTCGAGCAGCACCAGGTGCACGTCGTGCACGCCGAGAGCGGCCGCGAAGGCATCGAGCAGCTGGAGACGGCCGAGAACGTCGACATGGTGCTGATGGACGTGATGATGCCCGACATGGATGGCTACGAGACCATGCGCCAGATCCGCCGCATCGAGCGCTTCCGCAAGCTGCCGATCATCGCGATCACTGCGAAGGCGATGAAGGGCGATCGCGAGAAGTGCATCGCCGCCGGCGCTTCGGAATACCTCTCCAAGCCGGTCGACACCGATCAGCTGGTGTCGATGATGCGCGTCTGGCTGGGGCGCGGCTGAGGCTGACGGAGCCGAGCATGAGCGCTGTCGAGCCCAAAGCGACGATCCTGATCGTCGACGACGAGCCCGACAACCGCTTCGCGCTGTCGCACGTGCTGGCGGAGCTGGAGCAGCGCGTCGTCGAGGCCGCTTCAGGCGAGGACGCGCTGCGCTTCCTGCTGCGCGAGGAATGCGCCGTCATCCTGCTCGACGCCAACATGCCCGGCCTGGACGGCTACGCGACCGCGGAGACTGATCCGCCGTCGCGAGCGCTCGCGGCGCATCCCGATCATCTTCGTCAGCGCCATCGACAAGGACGACGAGCACATCGCGCGCGCCTACGCGATGGGCGCGGTCGATTACGTGTTCAAGCCGGTCGACCCCGTGATCCTGCGCTCGAAGATCGCGGTGCTGGTCGATCTGTATCTCAAGAACGTGGAAGTCCGCCGCCAGGCGCAGCTCGAGCGCATGCTGCAGGAAGAGAATCTGCGCATCCGGCAGGAGAAGCTCGAGGCGGAGCGGCAGCTGCGGCAGATCGAGGAGCGCCAGACCGCAATCGTGCGCTCGCTGCCGATCGCGCTGTACAGCGCGCGGCTGAAGGGCCGCTTCTCGGGGCCGCGCTTCGTCAGCGAAGGCATGGCACACGCGATCGGCTTTCCCGCCGCGCGCTTCGTCGAGGATCCGGACCTGTGGCCGGAGCGCATTCATCCCGAGGATCGCGAGCGCGTGCTCGCCGACGTCGCGGACATCCAGGCGAGCGGCGGCATGTCCGGCGAGTATCGGTGGGTGTGCGCCGACGGCTCGCATCGCTGGTTCCTCGACCGCGCAGTGCTGATCCGCGATCACGACGGGCAGCCGCAGGAGATCTTCGGCAGCTGCCTCGACATCACCGACCGCAGGCGCATCGAGCAGCAGCTGTTCCAGGCGCAGAAGATGGAAGCGGTCGGCCAGCTGACCGGCGGCATCGCGCACGACTTCAACAACATGCTGACGGTCGTGATCGGCAATCTCGACGCGCTGGCGCGCGCGCTGCGCGGCACCGGGCGCAACTTCGGACGCGCGGAGATGGCGCTGACCGGCGCACTGAGCTGCGCGGAGCTGACGCGTCGACTGCTCGCATTCGCGCGGCGGCAGCCGCTGCAACCGAGCCCAGTGCATCTCGGGCAGATGTGCCGCAACGTCGCGAAGCTGCTCGGCCGCACGCTCGGCGAGCGCATCCGGATCGAGATCAAGGGCGAGCCGGCGCTGTGGCACGTGCTCGCGGATCCGGCGCAAGTCGAATCCTCGTTGATCAATCTTGCCGTGAACGCTCGCGATGCGATGACCGAAGGCGGCACGCTGACGATCGAGACGAGCAACATGACTTCGCGCGGCGAGGACGACGATGTTCCGGCGGGCGATTTCGTGCTGCTGTTGGTCGCCGATACCGGCGTCGGCATGACGGCCGAAGTGCTGGAGCGCGCGGTCGAGCCGTTCTTCACGACCAAGCATCTCGGCCACGGCACCGGGCTCGGCCTGAGCATGGTGTACGGCTTCGTGAAGCAGTCGGGCGGGCACGTCAAGATCGAGAGCGCGCCCGAATCGCGGCACGCGCGTGAGGCTGTATCTGCCGCGCAGCGACGCGGTGACTCAGCCCGCGGACGTCAGCGAGCGATACGGAAGCAGCCGAGATCTCCGGCCGCGACCGCAAGATCCTGCTGGTCGAGGACGACGCCGGCGTGCGGGCAGTGACCGCCGCGATGCTCAAGGAGTTGCAGTTCACGGTGATCGAAGCGGACAACGGCTCGCACGCGCTCGACATCGTCGATCGCCAGCCCGACATCGACCTGCTGTTCACGGACATCGTGATGCCGGGGCATGAACGGCTTCGAGCTCGGGCGCTCGCGCGCGAGAGATGCGGCCTCAGTTGCCGGTGCTCTATGCGACCGGCTACGCGGCGTCATACACGGCGCCGGAGAAGGGCGCGGATGTGCTGGCGAAGCCGTATCGGGAAGCGGATCTGCTGACGAAGCTCAGAGTGCTGCTGATGACGCAAGCGCAGAGTCGGGCTGAAGCCCGACCTATCGGAGCGCTGCAGGTCCTGTGTCCGGCTTTAGCCGACTCTAGATCCTCTTCGACCGCGGCGCCGCCGGCATCGGCACGCCGCCCGGACCCTTCGCGAACGTTCGCCACGGCGTCGAGCGCTGCATGGCCACGCCGGGCTTGCTCCAGTCACACACGCCGCCTGCGAACACTTTGCTCAGCCGCGTCCACTGCTCGTCGCTGAACGTCGTCGCGTAGTCGCTGCGCTTCAGCGGCTTGAGCTGACACTTGAGCACGTCTTCCGCGAGCGGGCCGCCGGCGACCTGGCGCGGTGACGCGAAGTACTTCAGCACCGGGTCCGCGTCGCACTTGCTCCAGTCCGTCACCTTCGTCGTGTAGTCGTTGCCGATGTAGCAGAAGTCGAAGGCCTCGGCGGGCTTGTTCTTCACGACCTTCTGCTCGAGCGGCGTCGCGCTCGTGTCCGCCTTGATCGCGGCGACCCACTTGTCGATCGTCACCAGCGAATCGACCATCAGCTGCGGCGGCGGCAAGAGCCCCGGGCCGTAACGCCAGATCACCTGGTTGCCGTGGCCGCCGTTGACGCGATCGAGCCGGTCGCGGACGGCGAACGCGCGCCAGTTCATGTGAATGTTGGAGTTGTCGTTGCCGCGCCAGTCGATCATCGGCACCTTCGCCCACTGCTTCGCGTCGCCGATGATGCCGTCCTGATAGGCGATGCGCAGCGCTTCGGGATCGGCAACCATCCGCGCAGCGGTCGGATTCATGTCGACGTCGCGGCCGCCGATTTTCTCGTTCAGCGCTACGAATTCCTCGGCGCCGATCTGTCCGGCGGCGAGCGCCTTCAGTCCGTACTGAATGCCCGCGTTATCGTCGATGCGCCGGGCGAAACGGGTCCCGGGCAGCGCACCCCAGGTCGCGATCGCGTACTCGGGAATCGTGCAACGCACGCCGTTCGGATTCTTCGCGGCGTCGTAGACCTGGCTGTCGAGCAGCGAACAATTGTTGGTCGGCTTGTTCGTGCGCGGATGCGTGTACACGCCGGGATTGTTCGAGCTGCCGTACGACATCGCCCACGCCCGGCACGCCTTTTCGTCCATGTGACCGGCGATCGCAGCTTTCTTGGCCGCGAGCTGCGCCGGCGTCAGCTCCTTGGTCAGCGCTGCGAATTGCGGTGATGCGAAGTAGCCGTCGAGCATCACGCAGTCGCCGACCTCCATGCCCGTGGAGTACGAATCCGGATACGTGCACGAGGGCTGGATGCCGTCGAGCAGGCCCGGGTAGCGGGATGCCAGCTGCAGTTGCATGATCGAGCCGCCGGAGCAGCCGGTGCCGATCGTGTACTTGATCTCGCCGTAGCGCTCGATGATGTGCTCTTTGCCCATCATCACGGTCTCGGCTGCGACGGCGTGGTTCGAGTTGAGCTGCTGATCGGTGTGTGCGCTCACCGCGACGAGATAGCCGCGAGCCAGGGCATAGTCGATCTGCCACGTGCTGTTCGGCGCGAACTGCTTGTACGGCGTACCGCTGCCGCCGCCGAACGACCACAGGAGCTTGCGGTTCCAGGCAGCCAACCCACCTTCGGCAGCCGCATTGCTCGGATCGAAGAGCACGGCGATGTCGTAGAGCGCGCGATTCATCACGCCGCGCTCGACGCGCACGATGTACTTCACTTTGACGCCCTGGTCGTTGGTCGTCTCCGCGAGATCCGCAGGCGTCGCGGCGTTCGGGTCGTAGGGCTTGAAGCACGGCGTGCCGCCGCTACGCTGCGAGCACTGCTCGGTCGTGCGATAGAAGAGACGATCCTCGCTCGCGATGTTGCACTGGACATCGGTGGCGGCTGTGCCCAGTCCGCTCGCGTTCGTGGCCGACGCAGTATCCGTCGCTTCCTTGGCGGTCGGAGTTGCGCACACCCACGGCTGCACCTGCGGCCCGGAGAAGATCGGGCCGCCGATCGGATAATTCGTGATCGTGAGTCGCGCGCCTGCGCGGCCGACTCGCGCAGTGACGACGTTCGCTCCGTCCTTCAAACCGGTGACCAGGCCGACGACTCGCGCATCTGCACGCTGCTTGAAGGAGCTACTGACATCGCGACCGTCCACGTCGACGCGCAGGCCATCAGCGCTTGCGGCTTTCGGCAGCACGACTTCGACGAGCGCGTCGCCGCCGCTGACGAGATCGGCGCGGTTCGACAGCACCTTGATTTCCAGTCCGCCGCCGCCGCCCGGACTGCTGGCGCAGGCAGCCAGCAGTGCGACCGCGGCCGACACCACTCCCCAACGCAGAACGTCGTTCGCGAGCCGCATGAGTCATCCCCCGCCGTCGTTATTCGATGACGGTACTGTAGCGACTTCAGCGCAAAGATTTGTAGTTGCAGGCATTTGCCTGTACAGTGCGCCCCGCTTACAAGCTGCCGTCCGGTCAGCTCGTTCACCCCTCGCGGTTTCCGCAGGTCGAAAATTCCGACCCGCTCGCCTCGAACTCAATCTCCGCCTCGACTGGACCTGCGACGAAGTCGCATGCGGGCTGGTAGAGGACTCACGTTACATGCCTTTCAACTCTCTCGGGCTCATGCCCGAACTCACGCGCGCGCTCGTCGATCGCGGCTACACCGAACCCACGCCCGTGCAAGCGCGCGTGATCCCGGAAATTCTCGCGGGCCGGGACATCCTGGCCGGCGCGCAGACCGGTACCGGCAAGACCGCCGGCTTCGCGCTGCCGATCCTGCAGCGACTGCACGGCGCGGCTCATGCGCCGAAGGCGCCGCGCGCACTGGTGCTCGTGCCTACGCGCGAGCTGGCCGCACAGGTCAACGAAAGCTTCCGCGCTTACGGCAAGTACCTGCGGCTGCGCACGCAGGTCATCTTCGGCGGCGTCGGCATCGGCCCGCAGATCGACGGCCTTCGCCGCGGCACCGACATTGTGGTCGCGACTCCCGGCCGTCTGCTCGATCACGCGCAACAGAAGACGGTCGACCTGTCGCAGGTGCAGATCCTGGTGCTCGACGAAGCTGACCGCATGCTCGACATGGGCTTCATCGCGGACATCCGCCGCGTGATCAAGCTGCTGCCGCGGCAGCGGCAGAACCTGATGTTCTCGGCGACGTACACCAACGAAATCCGGCTGCTGGCGCAGAACATTCTGCATCAGCCGGTGGAAATCGAAGTCGCGCGTCGCAACGCTGCCGTCGATTCGGTCGAGCAGCGCGCCTACATGGTCCCGAAAGATCAGAAGCGCGCCTTGCTGTCGCACCTGATTCACGATGGCGACTGGTCGCAGGTGCTCGTGTTCACGCGCACGAAGCACGGTGCCAATCGACTGACGAAGCAATTGCAGGACGACGGGATCCAGGCCGCTGCGATTCACGGCAACAAGAGCCAGTCGGCGCGCACGCAGGCGCTGGCGGGCTTCAAGGGTTACGACGTGCGCGCGCTGGTCGCGACGGAAGTCGCTTCGCGCGGGCTCGACATCAAAGAGCTGCCGCACGTCGTGAACTACGAGCTGCCGAACGTCCCTGAGGACTACGTGCATCGCATCGGTCGCACCGGCCGCGCCGGCGCGACGGGCATTGCAGTGTCGCTGGTTGCGCCTGATGAGATCGGGCTGATGAGGGACATCGAGAGGGTGCTGCGCAAGCCGATTCCGCAGCTGCCGCTGCCGCATTTTGAGCGAGCGGCGCCGCAGCCCCATCGCGAGTCGGCGCCCGCGAGGCACGCACAACCGCAGCATGCGCAGCCGAGGCACGGGCAACCGGCAGGGCAGCCCAGGCAAGGGCAGCCCAAGCAACAGCATTCGCAGGGACGTCAGCAACCCGGCGCGAAGCCGAACAATCGGTCGTCGCCGCTGGCAGAGCCGATCGCGCCCTCAGGCCTCCGCGCGCTGAAGTCTCAGCGCGGCATGTCCGGGCAGGTGTACGCGTCGGTCATCGCGATGTAAGTCTGCTCGCGGTCCTGGCCCGCGATGCGCAGGATCAGCTCGTCCTTGCTCGGCGTGACCACTTCGGCTTCGATCGGAATCGTGTCCTCGCGCCAGCGGATGCGGTCGCCGGCCACGCCCCACTTCGAGACGCGATAGGTTTCGAAGCACGAATCCATCAACAGCGTGCGATCCGGCAGGAACACGATGATCGAGCCGAGCGGGCCGCCGCGCGTCGTCGCGCGCCACACGCGACCGATGAACGCAGGATTCACCGGCTCGTCGCGCTGATTCGCGGCAGCCGGCGGCTGAGGTTGCGCGGCTGCGGCGGGCGGGGACGGTGCTGGTGAGCCGCCGCCGCACGCGCAGAGTGCGAGCATCGCGAACGAAGTCAGCATGCGCATCGTCTCACTCCTCAGTTCTTGCGGGCCGGCAGCGCGAACGCGACCAGTCGTCCCGGCGTACCGACACCGCCCGTCGCCACGACCAGATACTGACGCCCGTCGTGCGAGTACGTCATCGGCGTGCCGAACGGCGGCTCCGTCATGCGATGTTCCCACACCACGGCGCCGGTTTTCTTGTCGAAGGCGCGCATGAAGAATTCGGTCTGCGACAGCGACAGGTCCGGCTGAGTCTGCACCTGGTTCAGGAACAGCAGCGTCTTCGTCACGAGCGGTCCGCCGCTCGACAGGAACGTGTGGCTCGACGCCCCGAGCGGCGGCAGCTGCAGCCCTTTGAGTGCCGGATGATCGAGCGGGCCGTTGCCGTGCGGGACCTGCCACGCGATCTCGCCTTTGTTGAGATCGATCGCGGTCACGACGCCGTACGGCGGCTTGATCAGCGGCAGGCCCTGCGGCCCCGGCGGTCCGGCGGCGCCGCGAATCGCGTAGGCGGACTTCTGCGACCCATCGCCTTTCACCACGGCCGCGAGCGACACGATGTTCGCCGATTGCAGGAACAGATAACCCGTTTCGGGATCGAAGCCGGCGCCGCCCCAATTCGCGCCGCCCGCGGCGCTCGGCATCTGCAGCACGCCCTTCTTGCCGTTCTCGCCGACGACCGTCGGCGGTGTGAACAGCGGACCGAGCGTGTAGTCGGCGACGATCTTCAGCGCTTCGGCGCGTAGCTCCGGCGTGAAGTCGATCAGGTCGTCGGTCGTGAGGCCCTGCCGCGCGAACGGCGGCGGCTTCGTCGGGAACGGCTGCGTCGGCGACGTCTTCTCTCCCGGTACAGTGGATTGCGGCACGGGCCGCTCTTCGATCGGCCACACCGGTTTGCCGGTCGCACGCTCGAACACGTACGTGAAGCCTTGCTTGCTGACCTGCGCGACCGCCTTGATGCGGCGGCCGTCCACCTTGATGTCGACGAGCGTCGGCGCGGCGGGGAAGTCGTAGTCCCACAGTCCGTGGTGCACGCCCTGGAAGTGCCACACGAGCTTGCCGCTATCCGCCGCGACCGCCAGCAAGCTCTCGGCGTAGAGGTTGTCGCCCTTGCGATCGCCGCCGTAGTAATCGTTGGTCGGCGTGCCGACCGGAATGAACACGAGGCCGAGCTCGGGATCCGCACTGAACGGCGGCCAGGGGTTGGTGTTGCCCGAGTATTTCCACGACTCGTTCTCCCACGTCTCGACGCCGCGCTCGTTGCCTTGCGGCACCGTGTGGAAGATCCACTTCGGCGCGCCGCTCACGATGTCGAACGCCTGGACGTGGCCTGCGGGCATTTCCGGCGCAGTCGGACGATCGAACACCGTGCATCCGACCACCACTGTGTTGCCGACGATCATCGGCGGCGCATTGAAGCCGACGAAGCGACGGTCCTCCTCCTTGCGGATCAGCGCTGCCTGCAGATCGACGCGTCCGTCCTTGCCGAACGATGCGATCGGCTGACCCGAGCCTGCGTCGAGGGCGATCAGCTCGCCGACGCCCGTCGCGATGAGAATGCGCCGCTCGTTGCGTCCGCCGACTTTGCCGGACCAGTACGCGACGCCACGATGCTGCCAGCCGGAGTTCGCGGGCCGACGTCCGACCGAGTAGGCGCGCGGATCGAAAACCCAGCGCGTCGCGCCGGTGCCTGCATCGATCGCGGCAACCTGGCTGAACGGCGTGCTCGTGTAGAGCACACCATCGATCATGATCGGCGTCGGCTTGAAGTAACCGGGCCGCTCGCGCGTGGCAGAGCCGACGAGCGCATCGTCGGGACTGTTCCATGTCCATGCGACCTGCAGCGAGCCTACGTTGCCCGCATCGATCTGCGCGAGCGACGAGTACTTGGAGCTGCCGGCGTCACCGCCGTAGTACGGCCATTGGCCGCGCTGCGGCTCAGCAGCGGAAGCTGTCGCGCTCAACAGCAGCGCGAGCAGTGTCGAAATCGTTCTTTGCACGCAGGCCTCCCCGTCAAGGCAGCATTTTGCGAATGGCCGCCTGCAGCTCGGCGTCGGTGCAGTCCTGGCACGTCCCCATCGGCGGCATGTTGTTGATGCCTTGCTTGGCATTCTTGAGCAGCGAATCGAAGCCGGTCGACAGCCGCGGTTGCCAGTCGTTGGCGTCGCCGCTCAGCGGCGCGCCGTTCCAGCCGGTCAAATGACAGACATTGCAGTATTGGTTGAGGATCGCGTCGGGCGCGCGCGGCGCCTTCGCCGGCTCGTCCGCGAGCACGACTGCCACCGAGCCGATAAGCGCGCCGATGAGTGCAATGAGAATTGCTACCTGCGCGCGCGGGCTCATTCAGTCGGAGGCCGACGGCGTGAAAGTCACGCTATCTTGGATGTATCCGACGCTGTTGCCCTGCGCCGGATCGAGCAGCCCCGCTTCCTGTTGTGCGCGCATCATGCGCAGTTGCGCCCGCTGCATCTGCAGTTCCGCGCTCTGCTCGTCTTCGACGATCTTGAGCTGCTCGGGCGTGAGCACGCGCGCCAGCGCGTCACGCTGACGTTTCTGGTGCTGTGCCATGAACTCGAGCGACTTCTCCTGCAGCTCCAGGACGTTCGCAGCTCGCACCGTCACTGGTCACCACGGTGCTCGAGCCGGCGAAGCTGCCGGCCGCGATCATGCGATTGGTCGCGGGCGGCGCCAACTTTGCCGCCTCCTGCATCATCTTCTGCTGCTGTTCCGCCAAAGACTTCAGCAGCGGCTTGGTGAGGTTCTCGTCGAGCGGCACGCCGGCACTGGCAAGTGAGGCGCGCACGCGGTCCGCTTCCCAGCGCACGCCGGCCATGGACTGGTATTCCTGCCATTCGCGGTATTTGCCCTCGCCGAGCGCTCTCTTGAGCTCCGCCTCGTTGGCGCTCTGCTGCTCCATGTTCTTGCGATGGAACTCCTGCATCTTGGCCGGGTCCGGCTGCTCGCCCCACATCATGGGGGTCGTGTTTTCCATCGAGCGCATCTGCTGTTCCGCCAGCGTGTCGAACAGGCGGTCGACTTGTTCGGCGGTCAGGTCGAGATCCCGTGCCACGTTCGGATTGGAGCGCATCAGTCCCATTCTCTGCTGCGCCAGCATCGCTTCGCGATAGTCGGGATCGCGCATCAGCGCACGCTGACGTTCCATGCTCGCCTTCATCTGCTCACGGATGCGCTCCTGATCGGGTGCCGCCATCGGCATGAGGCCGCGGCCCACGGCTGCGTTGGCGGCGACGATCGTGCCGCTGGCAACTCCGGGCGGCGGCGGAGGTGCGCCCTGCTTCTGTACGGTGGTAAACGGCGAAACCGTCGGCTGCGTCGGGACTGCGATGAATGTCGCGCCCGCTGCCGGTTGCGCCACGTTGCGCTCGAGCTCGGTTACGCGAGCCTGCAGCGTTTGCGCGTTCTCACGTTCCTCGTGCAGCTGGCGAACCAGATGCAGCGTGACGGCTCCCTCGCCGATCGCGGCGATGGCGAGCACCAGTGCGACCTTGTGCATGATGGCACCTCCCCGAATCCTTCCGTTGCACGAACGACTACTGCTTCCCAGCCGACTGCTTCACGACTTCCTTGCGCAGCGCGCGCAATTTTTCTTTCACGATCGCGGCATTCTGGCTGCCGAGGCGAATCATGGCCTTCTGGCCCGCGGAGCGTTCCTCGATGGACGGGTCCGCGTACTGATAGAACACGCCGGGCTGCGTCAGCTTGATCGGGCCCGCCACCTCGGGTGTCGCGAGCAGATGGTCGATCACTTCGACGAGGCGATCGTTGAAGTAGCCGTCCGGGTAGCCCAGGTCGACGTATGCCTGCTGGAACAGCGGATAGAAGTGCTTGTAGACCGAGGCGACCTGCGCGGCATCCGCGTTCTTCACGATCTTGATGAACGGCTCGTAGCGTGCGGCATTGTCGGGACTGAGCGTCGGCTCGCCGCCCGGCGCGACGGCGAGCTCGCCGCCGACCGGCTTGACCGGCCACAGCTGCACGGCCGCTTTCTTGCGCGGCAGGTTGTCGATGGTCACGACGAAATGCCGCACGATGTCCTTCGGCACCAGCACCTGTTCGATCGAGCGCCCGAATGTGCCGGCGAGCGAGTCCTGGACTGCGCTATCGCTCTCCGCCAGCGCGGGCAGCGGCTTGTCGTCCGTGACCTGTTCGATCGGATGCTGAACCGGTGTCTCGACGCTCGCGGGCGCCTGTGTCTGGGCCACCGGCGCTGGCGCCGGCTCATTGTGCTTGCGGGCGTAGTAGAGCGCGCCTCCCGCGCCGATCACGACGACGATCGGGATCGCCCAGTAGAGCCAGCGCTTTGCGTCTTCGTCCACGGCACTAACCTATTTCGGCTTCTGGAACTTGAGGAGGAAGTTGTCGGCCTCGCCGATCGCCTGATACTTCGCCCGATCCTGCTCGCCGAGCTGCAGCGTCGGCGGCAGCGTCCACACGCCCTTCGGCCAATCCTTCGTGTCCTTCGGATTCGCGAGCGCCTCGGAGCGGCTGACGAGCTTGAAGCCCGCCTTCTCCGCCAACGCGATCGTGTGATCCTCGCGCACGTAACCGTTGGCGGCCTTCGGGTCCTGCGGCTGGTCGGCCGGCGCGCGATGCTCTTCCACGCTCAGGATGCCGCCCGGCTTCAGCGCTTTGTAGAAGGCGCCGAACGCCTCTTCCGAGAAGCCCTGGCCCATCCAGTTGTGCACGTTGCGCGAGGTGATGACGAGGTCGGCTGAGCCGGCCGGCGCGATGTCGTACTTGTCCTTCCCGAACTCGGTGACCTTGACGTCGCCCCAGTGCGCCTTGTTGTCAGCGAGCTTCTTGTTCCAGTTCTCCATGGCCCGCGCGGACAGCGCCGTGTAATACGTGCCCTTGTCCTTCAGGTACGGGCCGAGGATCTCGGTCCAGTAGCCGCCGCCCGGCGACACCTCGACGACTGTCATCGTCGGCTTGATCCCCGCGAATTCGAGCACTTCCTGCGGATGGCGGGACTTGTCGCGCTCGACGAGGGCCGGCGAGCGGTGCTCGTTGGCGACAGCCTTGGCCAGCGCGGCGTCTTTGGCCAGTGCGCCCGAGAGCGGTAGCGCTGCCAGCAGCGCGGCGGTGAGCAGTGTTCGAATTCTCATTGTCGACTCCAATGGATGATCCCCTGCAGGCGTGCGAATGTATCAAACTGGCGCGGGTGCAGACACGGCCACGCGGTCGTCTACAAAACCGGACAACACATGCGGTCGCAGGTTCCTAGGTTAGTGGCATGGATATTTTGCAGCGCAATCGGTGCTGCATTCGCCGACGAGCCCTTGCGGCTCGCCGACTGCCGCCTGGAGAGCGCGCTGGCCGGAGGCAGCGTCGCTGCCCGCTGCGGCCAGTACCGCGTGCGGGAAAATCGCGACGACCCCCATAGCAAAGAATTGCAATTGCACGTCGCCGTGATCCCGGCGCTGCGCCTGAAGCCCGCGGCCGATCCGCTGTTCCTCTTGAGCGGAGGTCCCGGACAGGCGGCCAGCGATTTCTACCTGAGCGTCGCGCCTGCGTTCGCGCGCATCCGGCGCGACCGGGACCTGGTGCTGGTCGATCAACGGGGCACGGGGCGCTCGAACCGGTTGGACTGCGAGCTGCCGGACGATTCCGAGTTCGTCGTGCTCGATCCGCAAAAGCTGCAGGCAGCGGTGCAGGAGTGCCTGGCGGCGCTGCCTGGCGATCCGCGGTACTACACGACCAGCATCGCCGTCCGCGATCTCGACGACGTGCGTGCCGCGCTCGGCTATCGCACGCTGAATCTCTACGGCATCTCGTACGGCACGCGAGTCGCGCAACACTACATGCGTCGCTATCCGGATCGGGTGCGCACGGCGATTCTCGATGGTGCCGTGCCTGCGGAAATCGCACTCGGGCCCGATGTCGCGATCGAAGCGCAGCGTGCGATCGACAGCACCCTGCAGCGTTGCACTCGCGACGAGGCATGTGCGGGCAAATTTCCCGACATCTCCGCGCAGTTCGCAGCGCTGCAGGCGAAACTGCGCCAAGACCCGGTGAAGCTGTCGATTCCGCATCCGCTCACCGGCGCGCTCACGAGCACGACGCTCGACGAAGCGCGCTTCGGTGCCGCGGTTCGACTGCTCAGTTACGCCGATGAAACTGTGTCGACGTTGCCGTTGATGATCCACGAAGCGCAGTCGCTGCGCGATCCGCAGGCGCTGACCGCGCAGTATCTGCGCGTCGAGAGCGACGTCGCAGAGCAGATCGCCGAGGGCATGCACTTTGCCGTCGTCTGCAGCGAGGACGCACCGCGCTGGGAGCAGCAGAACGTATCGGAAGAGCAGCTGGCGAAGACGTACCTGGGCACTGCATTCATGCGCGGCATGCGAGCTGTCTGCGAGAAATGGCCGCGCGGTCCGGTCGACCCGGATTTCGGCGCACCGCTCCAGAGTAGCGTGCCGACGTTGATCTTGTCCGGCAGCAACGACCCGGTGACGCCGGAGCGTTATGCGAACGAGATCATGAAAGGCTTGCGCAACGCCAAGCACGTGGTCGCTGCCGGGCAGGGCCACGGGCAGCTTGCGACCGGCTGCATCCCACGGCTGACCACCGAATTCATTGCAGTGGGCTCGCCGACGGCGCTCGACGATCAGTGTGTGCGCAACATCCGTCCGACGCCCTTCATGTTGTCGCGGACTGCGCCGGCGCCATGATCCGCCTCGAGGGCCTGAGCAAGAAGTTCGGAGCCGTGCAGGCGTTGAACGACGTCTCCTTCGAAGCGCACGACGGACGCATCACCGGCCTGCTCGGTCACAACGGCGCCGGCAAGTCGACGACGTTGCGCATCCTGAGCACGGTGCTGCGCCCGAACACGGGGCGCGCCATCGTCGACGGCCACGACTGCGTGGCGCAGCCGCTGCAGGTTCGTAGATCGCTCGGCGTGCTGCCGCACGCGAGCGGCCTGTATGCGCATCTCACCGGCCGCGAAAACATCCGTTACTACGGCAAGCTGCATGGCTTGCAGGCCGCCGAGCTCGATCGGATGACGGACGAGCTGATCGAGCGCCTCGCACTCGGCGCTGTCGCCGATCGACGCGCCAAGGGCTATTCGCAGGGTGAGCGTTTGAAGGTGGCGCTCGCTCGCGCTCTCGTGCATCAGCCGCGCACCGTCGTTCTCGACGAGCCGACCAACGGTCTCGACGTCAACGCCGTACGCATGCTGCGCGAGCTGATTCGCCAGCTGCGGGCTGCGGGTCGATGCGTGCTGTTCTCCAGCCACGTCATGCAGGAAGTCGCCGCACTGTGCGATGACATCGTGATCATCTCGCACGGCCGCGTCGTCGTTCGCGGCACGCCCGCCGAGATCCTCGCCGCTACCGGCGCGGCGGACCTGGAGGAAGCATTCGTGCGCGCTGCCGACGGCGGAGTGCCTGCATGACGCGCGCCATCCGCATCGTCTTCGTCAAGGAGATGCTGGAGAACCTGCGCGATCGCCGCGTGATTCTGTCCGCGTTCCTGTTCGGTGTGCTGCTCGCCCCGGTGATCTTCGGCTTGACCACTTCGCTCGCGTCGAAGCGCGTGGTGGAGAGCCAGGACAAGCCGCTGCGCTTGACGGTGTCGGGCGTCGAGCACGCACCGAACCTGGTCCACTTCCTCGAAGAGAACGGCGCCGAGATCAAGACGGTCGAGATGACGCCGGCCGAGGCGATGAGCGCGGTGCGCAGCGGTAGCGAAGACCTGGTCCTGATGATCGACGGCGAATACGGCCGCAAACTGCAGGGCGGCGAACCCGCACCGCTCGATCTGGTCGTGGACACTGCGAACAACCAGACTGGCGCGAGCGCGGAGCGTGCACGGCGGCTGCTGGAAGGGTACGGCGGTCAGCTCGCGGCACTGCGCCTGCTCGTGCGCGGCATCAGCCCGGAAGTGATCCACCCCGTCGACGTACGCACGCTCGACGTCGCAACGCCGGCCGGCCGCTCGCTGCTGATCCTCGGCATGATGACGTACTTCTCGTTCATGTCGATGCTGGTCGGCGGCTTCTACCTGGCGATCGATACGACCGCGGGCGAGCGCGAGCGCGGCTCGCTCGAGCCACTACTGGTGCTGCCGGTCCGGCGCGCGGAGCTGATCGTCGGCAAGATGCTCGCGACGTCGGCGTTCATGTCCATCTCGTTGCTGCTGACGCTCGCCGCGTTTGGAGTCGTCCTGCAGTTCATCCCGCTGGAAGCGCTCGGCATGTCGGCGAACTTCGGCCCGCGCGTCGTACTCGCGATCTTCGCGGTGATGCTGCCGTTCGTGCCGCTCGGCGCGGGGCTGATGACGGCGGTCGCGTCGTTCACACGCAGCAACCGCGAGGCGCAGTCGTGGTTGTCGGTGGTGATGTTGTTGCCGATCGCACCGATCATGTTCGCGGTCGTGAACGGCACGAAGCCGACCGCAGCGCTGATGACGATTCCGAGCCTGAGCCAGCACCTGCTCGCGACCAGCCTGATGCGCGGCGACGCGATTCCGCCGCTGCACATGGCGATCTCGGCGGGGACGACGCTGGCGCTCGGCGCGCTGCTCGTGGGGATCGCGATCAGGCTGTATCAGAGAGAAGCGATATTGGGATGAGATTCACTCCGCTGTAGGTCGGGCTTCAGCCCGACTTCCGAGATACTTCTCCACCCTCGCCTCCACATTCTTCCTGAGATTCATGTGGAACAGGTTGTAGTCGTAGATGTGGTAGTTGTCTCGTCCCATCGGCCGCGCGGCGTAATTCTGCGAGTGGATCTCCTTCACTAGCAGCATGCCATCGATGCATTGCGCATCCGCGGCGCCGGATTCCACGACGGGCTTGGCATCGACGAAGTCTTGCGGCACGCCCTTCACGTCGGCGAGCGTGCCTTCGAACGTGCCCGGGTAGGCCACGGCGCCGAGGTTCAGCGAGGCCGCCGCTGCTGCACCGTCTGTGCGCCACGTCAGCGGATTCACGCAGATGTTCTTGCGCGGATCGCCCCACGGTGCGGCCTGCGGACCGATGGCGTTCCAGGAGACGACACAGCCGATCTGCTCGGCCGAGTCGCACGCCGGCACGTCGGGCACGGCCTTCGCCAGTTCTTCGCGATCAATGCCAAAGCCGATCGGGTAAGCGGCGACGAGCCGCTCGCGCAGCGGCGTGCCGGTGATGCGCTTCTCGAGCAGCGTGCGCAAGTGCACCGAGCCCTGGCTGTGCCCCGCGAGAATGAACGGCCGTCCCTGGTTGTAATGCTCGATGAAGTAATCGAACGCGCGCTCCACGTCTTCGTACGCCAGCTGCAGCGCCGGTTTGCCGTTCCCCGCCCCGTCCATGAACGAGAAGATCGTCGCCTGCCGATAGCGCGGCGCGTAGATCCGGCAACAGCTGTTGAACACCGACGCCTGGCTGCGCAGGACGAACATGTCGGTGAGCTGGTTGGTCGAGGCGTCGTCGAGTGACTGATTCCAGCCGGCCGTCCCGAAGAACGTGGTCGGGTGCACGAAGAAGACGTCGACTTCGGCGCTCGACTGGCGGTCCTGCACGTCGCTGTTCGGCACGACGTCCGCGGCGTCAGCGCGATCCGGCAGCGCCGCCCAGCTCTGGACCTGCGAGTAGTCCGGCGCGGACGGTGGCGCTGCTTCCGCGAAGCTGACCTCAGGCTTGAGACGGCTGAACGCGATCATCATGCCGATCCGATCGCGATACACGAACGCAGCCGTGCCGAGCGCAACCGCGACCACAGCGACGCCGATCAGGATCTTCTTCATGTTATTTCTGTCGACGCGACAGCCAGTCGACCATCGTGTCGCTCACTGTCTGCGCCGCATCCTGCTGCACGAAGTGCCCCGAGCCCGGGACCGTCACGATCGTCAGATCCTTCTCCACCCACTGCCACGTGCCGTTGAGCGCGCCCGGCAGCAGCGCCTGGTCGTCGAGGCCGTGGAACATCAGCACCGGCGCTTTGACCTTCGGGAACTGCACGTCCGCGGCGGGCGGCGGCGCATCGGGCTTCGGATAGTTCGCCTTGTAGTAGTTGAGCATGCTCTCGAAGTCGGACTTGTTGAACGCCTCGACATAGCGCGCCTTCGCAGCCGGATCGCGCACCCAGCCGGCGAGCCGCTCGGCGGTGAGCGCCTTGTGCGCGTCGGGCTTCTGGAAATTGAACGCGTATTCGCTGTTCTTCTTCTGCTGCGGGTTGGTCGCGATCTCGCGCGAGATACCGGCCGGGTGCGGCAGGTTGCAGATGATCAGCAGCCGGGTGATCTCCGGCTTGCTCATCGCGACGTTCCACGCGACGGCGCCGCCCCAGTCGTGACCGACGATGATCGCGTCCGTCTGCTTCTCGGCCTTCACGACCGCCGCGATGTCGCCCACCAGCAGCGGCACGGCGTAGCTCTCGACGCCCTTGGGCTTGTCCGACAGGTTGTAGCCGCGCAGATCGACGGCCGCGACCCGGTACTTGTGATCCGCGAGCGCGCGCATCTGATGCCGCCACGTGTACCAGAAGTCCGGGAAGCCGTGGATCATCACCACCAGCGGCCCTTCGCCCAGTACCGCGTAGTGGATCTTGACGCCGTTGGAATCGGCGTAGCGATGCTCGACCTGGTCCCAGACGTCCTGCGCGAGCAGCGGGCCGGCCGTGAGCAGTCAGGCAGCCGAGCAGCAAGGCCCACGATGATTTGAGCGGTGCGCGCATGGAGGTTCCCCAGGTCGAGTCGTTGTTGGAGGGCGCCCAGCATATAACTGTGTCGGTCTGAATTCATTCCGACTGCTGTCAGGCTGAGCCTGACCCACAGTATCCTCCCGCTGTGGTCAGGCTTCAGCCTGACATGATCGCTCGAACGTTCTTGCCCGATCTCTCCATCGATCTTCTGTGGGTGGTGCTCGCTGCAGCGTTCGCTGCAGGACTGATCGATGCGATGGTCGGCGGCGGCGGGCTGATCCAGATTCCGGCGCTGTTCGCGGTGTACCCGGGCGTTGCGCCGGCCGCGCTGCTCGGCACCAGCAAGTTCGCCGGGCTTTTCGGCACCGTCAGTGCGGTCGTGCGCTACGCGCAGAAGGTCGTGATCCCGTGGCGCGCGTTGTTGCCGCTGGCGCTCGTTGCACTGCTGATGTCTCTCGGCGGCGCGCGACTCGCCATCATCGTCAAGCCCGACATCTTCCGGCCGCTCGTGCCGATCATGCTGCTCGCCGTGCTCATCTATGTGCTGTGGCGCAAGGATCTCGGCGGCGAGCATGCGCCGCGCGCATTCGCCGGCTCGCATCACGTCGTCGGCGCCGTCCTGATCGCGGCGATCGGCATGTACGACGGCTTCTTCGGCCCGGGCACGGGCAGTTTGCTGATCTTCGTGTTCGTGCGCTGCTACGGGTATGACTTCCTGCACGCCGGTGCGGCGGCTCGCGCGGTCAACGTCGCCACGAACGCGGCAGCGCTTTCGTATTTCGCGGCGCACGGACTCGTGCTCTGGTACGTCGGTGCCGCGATGGCCGCGTGCAATATCGCAGGTGCGATCGTCGGCGCCCGCCTCGCATTGCGCGGCGGCAGCGCGTTCGTGCGGCAGGCGTTCATCGTGATCGTCGGCCTGCTGATCCTGCGGACGGCGTGGACTGCGATTCACGGCTAGAGTAGCGTTCCGTCACCCGTCACTCTTCGCGGAGCCGCCATGTCTCTCAAAGGCAAGACCCTGTTCATTAGCGGCGCTTCGCGCGGCATCGGCCTGGCGATCGGCATCCGCGCGGCGCGCGATGGCGCCAACGTCGCGATCGCCGCCAAGAGCGATCAGCCGCATCCGAAGCTGCCCGGCACGATTCACACCGCGGCCCGCGAGGTCGAAGAGGCCGGCGGCAAGGCGCTGGCGATGCAAGTCGACATCCGCGATGAGAATGCGGTCGCGCAGGCCGCGAAACAGTGCGCCGACCACTTCGGCGGCATCGACATCCTCGTGAACAACGCCAGCGCCATTTCGCTGTCGGGCACGCTCGAGACGCCGATGAAGCGCTTCGACCTGATGTTCGGCGTCAACGTGCGCGGCACGTTCGTCTGCTCGCAGGCGTGTCTGCCGTATCTCAAGCAGTCGGCGAAGGCGGGACGCAATCCGCACATCTTGAACTTGTCGCCGCCGCTCAGCATGAAGGCCAAGTGGTTCGCGCCGCACGTGGCGTACACGATGGCGAAGTACGGCATGAGCATGTGCGTGCTCGGCATGGCGGAGGAGTTTCGTCCCGAAGGCATCGGCGTGAACGCGCTGTGGCCGCGCACGGTGATCGCGACGGCGGCGCTGCAGGTCATCCCGATGGCGAATCCCAAGCTCGGTCGCACGCCGGAGATCATGGCGGACGCCGCGCACGCGATCCTTACGCGCAATGCACGCGAGTGCACCGGCAACTTCTTCATCGACGATGAAGTGCTGGCGAGCGCGGGCGTGAAGGACCTCGATCGCTACGCCGTGACGCCGGGCAACCGCGATTTCCTGCCGGACTTCTTCGTCGACTGAGCGTCATGCACGGAAGGTACGACAATGCATCGACACGTCCTGCTGCTCGCGGCGCTCGCGCTCGGCGTTTCCGCGGTTGAGGCCGCAGCACCCGTGCAGACCTCCGGCACCTGGCACACGCTCGACGGCAAGCCGCCGTTGGTGATCGCGCATCGCGGCGCATCGGGATATCGGCCCGAGCACACCATCGCTTCGTACACGCTCGCGATCGAGCAGGGTGCCGATTACATCGAGCCGGATCTCGTCGCGACGCGCGACGGTCACCTGATCGCGCGCCACGAGCCGCTGCTCGACGATACGACCGACGTGAAGTCGCGCGCGCAATTCGCCGATCGCCGCACCACGAAGATGCTGGACGGCAAATCGGTCACTGGCTTTTTCGCGAGCGACTTCACGCTCGCCGAGATCAAGCAGCTGCGCGCGGTGCAAGCGAATCCGGCGCGCTCGAAAGAGTACGACGGCCGCTACGAGATTCCGACGTTCGAAGAGATTCTGGACCTGGCCGAGCGCGAGTCCGCGCGCCGCGGACGCACGATCGGCATCTACCCGGAGACCAAGCATCCGTCGTTCCATCTCGAGCTCAAGCTGCCGCTCGAGGAGCGGCTGCTCGATGCTCTGCGCAAGCGCAAGCTCGATCGGCCCGACGGTCCGGTGTTCATCCAGTCGTTCGAGAGCGCGAACCTGCAGTACCTGCGGACCAAGACGAAGTTGCCGCTCGTGCAACTGCTCGACGACGGCGCGTTGCAGTACGACGCGGCAGGCAAGCGTGTCATCGGCGTGAAGATCCCGCAGTACGACGACAAGCGCGGCGGAGCTCCGCCGCAGAGTCTCGAAGACGTGGCGAAGTATGCGAACGCGATCGGACCGTGGAAGCGGCAGATCATGCGCGACGTCGGCGCGCAGCAGCTGTTGCAGACGACGCTGATCGAGCAAGCGCACGCTGCCGGTCTGCGCGTACACACGTACACGTTCCGCAGCGAGCCCGCGACGCTTGCGCCCGAGTACCGCAACGATCCGAAGCTCGAGTACCGGCAGTTCTACGGGCTCGGCATCGACGGCGTGTTCTCGGATTTTCCGGACGTCGCGCTCAGCGCGAGGAAGTAGCGCTTACCCACAACTGCGGCCACTGCTCGACCCAGCAGCACACGTGGTCGTTCGCGTCGACGATCTGCCGCTTCGCACTGGGAAAGCGCTTGAAATATGCCGCGACGGTTTCGGGCGGCACCGTGGCGTCCCGCGCCCCATATAAATGTGTCTCCGGCCAGCGATGCTCGGCCGTGCTCGATGCAGGATTCAGCGAGCCCGTCAGCGGCAGATAGCCGTGATGCTGGGTCCACGCGTCGGTATCGAGATTCGCACCAACCGTGATGACGGCAGCAACGTTGTCGAGCCGTTCGGCGATCGAGCACAGCGAGCACGCCGCCACCGCTGTAACCGACTAACACGACGCTACGCGCTTTCGCCTGCATCGCAGCCGTGCGCACGACTTCACTCATGCTCGACACGATCTCGTCGGAGTAGCGCTCCATCGTCCAGCGCTCAGGCGTGCAGCGCGGGCCTGTCATGTCCTGGTAACACGGGCGACTGACATAAGCCGCGGGCAGCGGAGTCTGCGCGAGCAGTTTCAGCGCAATCGGATCGCCCGTCGTCGGATCGAGGCTCGGCTCCCTGCCCGCCGCGCCACGGCACGCCATCGCCCTCGATGAAGATCGCGAGCGACGCACCCTGGGGCACCGGTACGCCACGCATGAATATGGGGCTGCGGAAGCCGCCCGCCTCGACGACACTGCGTGACATGCCCAGCGTCGCGGCGAGCCTCTCGATTCGTATTGCGTTCGTGGTACAGCTGGCCAAAAACAGGGCCAAAAGCAAGGGCGCGCAGCGGTACATGGCAACGATTGCGACGTGCATCACAACGATTGTCAACGGGCGCGGGCACAGTTCTGCTTTCCTGCAATGCCCCGGCACCACTGGTACTTACGGGCGTTGCTGCTCCAGGAGCGGGGCTGTTAGATACTCGCTGAGCCTCGGTCTGCCGCGCACTGGGCGGCCGAGCCCGAACAGACGAATCAATAAGACCCGGGAGATAGGCCATGTTCGTTCGCTCGCTTGCACGAGCAAGCACGTTATTTGGCGCATTCGTCGGTGCGTTGCTGGCGCCGTTCGACGCCGTCGCGCACGCCGAGCCCGCCGATCATTCACCGGGCAGCCCGTGACCGTCGCAGACTTCCGAACATCGACGATCCGCCGGTCGCCATCAACCTCGCGAGCTCGGACGTCGATCGCGGCGGCGGACCGCCGGTCATCGATCACGCGTCGCTGCAACATCCTCGTCAACGGCCAGACCAGACCGGCGGCTCTGGTCGTCTCGCCGTTCCCGAACAACGGCCGGGACGGTCTGCATCTCATCCGTCGAACACGAAGACTTCACCGTCGGCACCGGCCAGACCTTCACCTGCAGCCGTGCGCTGACCGCGACCAACGGGCTGGGGCAGGCGACGGCGCTGGTCGTGCCGATCACAACACGCGCCGGGTCCCGACGATCGACTTCGACAGCTTCGAGCAGCCGGCCTGTGCGGCGATCCGAACGCACCGCCGGTCGCCAACGCGGGCCCGGACCAGACCCTCATCGATTCGGACGCGCAGCCCGGCGAGAACGTCACGCTCAACGCCTCCGGTTCGACCGACCCCGATCCCGACACCGAGCTCACCTACACGTGGTTCGACGGCGCGAGCCGCACGCCGATCGCCGGCCCGACCATCAATCCGACGGCGGTCGCCACTCTCGCTGCGGGCACGCACACGATCACGCTGGAAGTGCGCGACGACTCGGGCGACGTCGAAGTCGGCTCCGCGAGCGACGAAGTGGTGATCACCGTCAACGCGCCGGCGCTGCCGACCGCGAACGCCGGTCCCGACCAGACCCTCTCCGACACCGACGGCGAGCCGGGCGAAGTCGTCACGCTCAACGGTGCGGCCTCGACCGACACCGACGGCACCATCGCTGCGTTCGAGTGGATCCGGTTCGTCGATGCGGAAACCATCGAAACGCTCGGCACTGCCGCGACGATCACGGTCCGATTGCCCGATGGCAACAACGACGTGCGCCTGCGTGTCACCGACAACGCCGGCAACGCCTCTACAGACAGCGTGCTGATCTCGATCGCCGAGCCGCCGCCCGAGACCGTGCTCTCGGAGATTCCGAACCTGACGCCGAACCAGAGCAGGATGGCCAACAAGCTCGACAGCATGTGCGATGCGTTGGCGCAGTTGTCCAACAGCGAGACGGCGCTGAGCGCAGATCAGCAGGACCTGCTCGCGAAGTGCAACGGCATACGCGTCAACAACACGACCGCGAACCAGATCGAGGCGATCGAAGAGTTGATCCCGGACGACTTCGCGGTTGCGCGCACGCAGACGCTGCTGTTCGCGAACACGCAGTACGCGAGCATCATGGATCGGCTCATGGCGCTGCGCGGCGGCGCGCGCGGGCTGAGCCTCGCCGGTCTGAACATCATCGTCGACGGCAAGATGGTGCCGCTGGCGCAGATCGAGGACATGGTCAAGGAGTTCTTCGGCGGCGGCGCCAGCGCCGACGAGCCGGGCGGATTGCTCAGCGACAAGTGGGGCCTGTGGGCCCGCGGCAATTTCAGCTTCGGCGAGAAAGACGCGAACGGTACGAGCCCCGCCTTCGATGCCGACCAGTGGGCGTTCGTCGGCGGCCTCGACTACCGCCTCTCGGACCAGGCGGTGATCGGCGGCGCGCTCTCGTACGGCTCGTCCAGCGTCGAGTTCGCGGCCGACGACGGCGCGCTCGACACCGACTCGATCTCGCTGTCGCTGTACGGCTCGGCGTATGCCGCGAAGAATTTCTACTTCGACGGCATCGTCAACTTCTCGAACTCGAGCTACGACGCGGCCCGCAACATCACCTACGTCGACGGCATCGGGTTGGTGACGGCCGACGCGAGCGGCGACACCGACGGCACGACGTTGAGCGGCGGCTTGTCCGCCGGCTACGACTTCCTGGCCGGCGGCCTGACGATTTCACCTAACCTCGGCTTCTTCTACATCGACACGACGATCGACGGTTTCACGGAATCCGGCGCCGGCGGCCTGAACCTGATTTATGACGAACAGAAGTTCAAGTCGCTGACCGGCAATGCCGGATTGCGACTCACGTACGCGTGGAACCTGTCGTGGGGTGTATTGTTGCCGCAGCTGCGCGTGGACTACGTGCGGGAGTTCGAGGACGACGTCGACGTGTTCGGCGTGCGCTTCGCCAACGATCCGAACGCAGCGAGCACGCCGCCGGTGCTGGTCGCGACGGACAACCCCGACACGTCGTACTGGCGGCTGGCCGGCGGCTTCTCGGCGCAGTTCAAGCACGGCATCTCCGGCTACATCGAGTATCAGCGGCTGGAGAGCTTCGAGTTCATCAGCTTCCAGGACGTCAGCATCGGGTTGCGCTTCCAACGCAGCTTCTGACCGAGGGGCGAATGAGCACGCGATGTTGCCCCGGGAAATCCCGCGGGATGGATCGCTCCATGACACCGAATCGCTTCGCGCAGGTCTTCGCTCGCATCGTGCTGGTGCTGGCACCGGCAGCGCTGGTCGTCGCCTCGGCGGCGACGGAGTCGGAGAAGGCCGCGGCCACGAAGGGCATGGTGAAGCGCTCGGACCTGGAGATCGTCGACTGCCTGTTGCCGGGCCAGGTGCGCCAGCTCGGCAACAGCACGTTCCTGTCGCAGCGGCGGCCGATCCGCACGACCACGGCCGAATGCTCGATCCGCGGCGGCGAGTACGTCGCCTACGACCGCGCCGACATCAAGCAGGCCTTGCGCATCTGGCAGCCGACGGCCGAGGGCGGCGACCCGGAAGCGATGACCAACGTCGGCGAGATCTACGAGCGCGGCCTGGGCGTGCCGCCGGACTACGCCGCTGCCGCGCAGTGGTATCAGAAGGCGGCGGACAAGGGCTATTCGCGCGCGCTGTTCAACCTGGGCACGATGTACGAACAGGGACAGGGCGTGGAGCAGGATCAGCTCAAGGCGCTGAATCTCTATCGACAGGCCTGGGGCATCAAAGAGGACAACATCATTTTCGCGTCGGCTGCGCAGCGCGAGCAGGATGAGCTGCGCAAGCAGCTCGAAGAAGCGATCTCCGAGAAGGACTCGCAGCTCGGCCTGCTGCAGAAGCAGCTGAAAGAGATGCAGGACAAGCTCGCCAAGCGGCCGGCCGGCGAGAAGACCGCCGACAACAGCAAGGAAGTCGAGGCGCTGAAGAAGTGGATCGCGCAGCTCGAGAGCGAGCGCAACAAGAGCACCGAGCGGCTCGCGGGCATTCCGAAGACGCGCACGCCGTCGGGCATGACGGAGCTGACGCAAATCCCGCCGACCGCGGACGAGCGCACGCTGTCGGGCATGAATTTCGGCCGCTACTACGCGATCGTGATCGGCAACCAGAACTACCAGTCGATCGAGAGCCTGCAGACGCCGAAGTACGACGCGGCGCGCGCGGCCCGCATCCTCGCGGACAAGTACGGCTTCACCGTGCAGATCCTCGACGATGCCAACGACATCACGATGCTGAAGACCATCAACGATCTGAACGCGGTCCTGAAGCCCGAGGACAACGTGCTGATCTACTACGCCGGCCACGGCACACGGCTCAAGAGCGGCCAGCTCGAGAGCGGCTACTGGCTGCCGGTGAACGCAGACGCGCCGCCGGAAGACCGCTTCTGGATCCCGAACGAGCAGATCACCGGGCATCTCGGCCGGCTCAACGCGAAGCGCGTGCTCGTGGTCGCGGACTCGTGCTACTCGGGCCTGCTGTCCACCGATCCGAGCTACCTGTTCCTGAACGACAAGGTTGCGTACTCGAAGGAGTACATCAAGTTCAAGCTGCCGAAGCGCTCGCGCCTGCTGCTGTCTTCCGGCGGCGATAAGCCGGTGCTGGACGAAGGCAGCGGCGGCAACTCGGTGTTCGCGCGCGCGTTCCTCGACGAGCTGGAGGCGAACACGGGCATCATGTCGAGCCCCGAGCTGTTCAGCCGCATCAGCAAGCGCGTCGAGGTATCGGCGGCGAAGAACAAGTTCGTGCAGAAGCCGGAGTTCAAGTCGATCAAGGGCGCGGGCCACGAAGTCGGCGACTTCTTCTTCGTGCCGCGAAGCAAGTCAGGCTGACGCTTCACGCTCGACTTCAGCGTCGCGAAATCCTCTGTCCTGACGAGCGTCTGAAACGCCCGGACGATCCCTTCGGGCGGCGCGGTCAGCCGCCGCGCCGCGAGGTCGAGCCAGCCCCCTGTGCTGGTGACATTGGCCGCGGGCTTCCCATCGCTGCGAAAGAACTCGTTCCGTAAGCGGAATTGCGGGCCGTCGTCGCTCATCCCGGCGAGCGTCAGCGTAACCGCGCACGGGATCGAGCAGGCGCAGCTCGCGGAAGTCATTCGATCTCGTCGCGGCGGACCACCGGACCGAAGCGCTGCTTCTCGAACCTCCTGCATCGCGAAGCCGTTCGCCTGGAAGAACAGCATCCGCACGTTCACGGCCAGGTCCAGCATAGGCCGTGTTCGCCATGTGGCCGTTGGAATCGCAGATGCTCCCAGCCCACCGTGAACGGGCGCGCGAACGGCACCTGAGTGACAATGGATCGATCGGTCATAGCGCTGAGGATCATGACATGAGGCTGCCGGCTGGTCGCGAGATGCTTGACTGCGCTGGTGCTCTGCACGTGCCTCGGCTCGGCCGATGTGACGGCGAAGCCACGCGCTCGCGAGCTCGGAATTCCGTTCGACGGAACACCGGGACCCTCAATGCGATCACCGATGTCGCATCGGTTGCCGTCGGCTACACGACGCTGATCGATGGAGCAGGCGAGCATGCCGTGCGAACCGGCGTCACTGCGATTCTGCCGCGCGGTCGTGCGACGCTCGACAAACCGGTGTTCGCGGGCGTGTTCAGCCTGAACGGCAACGGCGAGATGACCGGCACGCACTGGATAGAAGAGTCCGGCTTCCTCGAAGGCCCGGTGATGATCACCGGCACGCACAGTGTGGGCACCGTGCGCGATGCCGTGATCGCGTGGCGCATCAAGCAAGGCAAGCCGGACGCGAGCGGTTACTGGTGGTCGCTGCCCGTCGTTGCGGAGACGTGGGATGGCGATTTGAGCGACGCGAACGGCTTTCACGTCAAAGCAGAGCATGTGTTTGCCGCGATGGAAGGCGCCGCGGCGGCGCGCTCGCCGAAGGCAACGTCGGCGGCGGCACGGCAATGATCTGCCACGAGTTCAAATGCGGCACCGGGACGAGCTCGCGCGTCGTGGAAATCGCGGGGCAGCGCTACACGGTCGGCGTGCTGGTGCAGGCGAACTATGGTGTGCGCAGCGAGCTGCGGATCGCCGGTGTGCCGGTCGGCAAGTTCATGCCGGTGACGCGCCGAGTCGCAGGACCACGGATCGATCATCATCGTCGTCGCGACCGACGCACCGCTCCTGCCGCAGCAATTGAAACGACTGGCACGGCGCGCGTCGCTCGGGCTCGCGCGCAACGGCAGTTACTCAGGCGACGGGTCGGGCGACTTGTTCCTGGCGTTCTCGACGGCGAACGCCGCGGCGAACCAGGTCGAAAGCTTCGAGCTGCGCGCGTTAGCCAACGGCCAACTCAATCCGCTGTTTCTCGCCACCGTGCAGAGCGTGGAGGAGAGCATCGTCAACGCGATGGTCGCTGCCGAAACCATGACCGGCCTGAACGGCACTACGGTGCCGGCGATCGATACCGGCGAGCTGAAGAAGATCCTGAAGCGCTTCGATCGGCTGCAGCGCTGACAGCTACTTCACGCCGTTCCACCTGGACGCGCGCACGAACTCGCAGATACTTCGGTGCGATGTCGGTTTGAGCTGCGTCGCCGGCTGCGTAGCCGCAGCTCCAGTCACTGCGGTGCGTCATCGCGCGCGCCAGTCGACGACGAAGCGTGCGCCACCGAGTGTCGACGGCTCGACGTGTGCCGTGCCGCCGTGCCATTCGACGATCCGCTTGACGATCGCGAGCCCGAGGCCGAAGCCGGTCTTCTCGCCCGTCGAGCGGAGCTGCACGAACGAGCCGAACACACGCTCGCGGTCCGCTTCCGCGATGCCAGGACCGTCGTCCTCGACGCATAAGCGATAGCGCTGCTGCGCGACGATCGCGAACGTCACGCGAACCTGGCGCGCCGCGTGACGAATCGCGTTGTAGAGAAGGTTGCGCAGCACCGTCTCCATGAGGTGCACGTCGCACACGACCGCTTTCGCGTCGCTGTCCACTTCGCACTGGATGTCGAGGTCCGCGCGCGCGCCGCGCTTCACGGATTCGGTCAGCACGGGCACGATCGCCGTGAAGTCGTGCGTGGCGACGTTCAACGCGACTTCGGCTCGTTCGAGCACCGCGTACTCCAGAGTCGCAGTCACGAACGCATTGAGCTCGGTGACGTCCGTGTTCAGATGGTCGAGATGCCGCAGCAGCACCTCGCGATCCGCGGCAACGCGCGCCAGCTCGATCTCGAAGCGCATGCGCGCGAGCGGCGTCTTGATCTCGTGCGAAAGCGCATTCGACATGTCTTTGTGCGAGCCGATGAGTCCGTCGATCCGCGCCGCCATGCGACGGAACGCCGCGGCGAGCGGATACACCGGCGAGCGCGTCGCGATGCTCGCGTCGAAGGTCCAGTTGCGGTCGCCGAACCGGACCGTCGAGCGCTCGAGCGTGCGCAGGTCGCGCGTCATCGGCCACAACCACACCATGACGACCAGCGCGATCGCCGCGTAGAACATGAACGACAGGATCCACTCGGGCAGGCGCCGCTGCGGCTCGTTCGCGAATCGGAACGCGAGCACGCGGCCGTCCTGTTCGAGGCGCTGCAGGACCCAGGAGCGGCCGTCAGCGCCTTCCATCAGGACCGGCTTGCCGCGCGCCAGGCCGGCGATCGCCGCGGTTCCTGCGACGTCCTGCGGCTCCAGCAGCTCCAGGTCGAGCCCGGTGTCGCGCGCGGTGTCGGCGACGAAGTCCGCGCGCCGCTCGGTCGGCACTGCTTGCAATTGCCGACCGAGAATCGCGAGCGCGCTCGCCTGCGGCAACTCACTCTCCTGCGCGCCGCCGTACGACTGCCACAGGCGCTCCTGCCCCCAGCTGACCGCGGCGAGCACGATCACGATCGACAAGTAGAGCGTGAGGAAATGCCGGGTCATGCTCAGATGTCGGGCGAGAACAGGTAGCCATGGCCCCACACGGTGCGGATGCGGTCCGCCGCGCCGGCGTCGCCGAGCTTCTTGCGCAGGTGGGAGATGCGCACGTCGAGCGTGCGGTCGAGCCCGTCGTACTCGCGCTTGTACAGCTGCAGGTACAGTGTCTCGCGCGACTGGATCTCGCCGGCGCGGCACGCAAGGAAGAACAGCAGGTCGAACTCGTTGCTCGAGAGCGCAACCTCATTGCTGCCGATGGCTACGGAGCGTGCCGTGCCGTTGATCGTCAGCTCGCCGAAGCGCTGGACCCGTGGCTCGATCGGGCTCGCGGCCCGTGCGCGCCTCAGCAGTGCATGAATGCGGGCGACCAGCACGCGCGGCTCGACCGGCTTCACGACGTAGTCGTCCGCGCCGAGCTCGAGGCCGACGACGTGGTCGATGTCGTTGTCGCGTGCGGTGACGATGAGGATCGGCAGATCCGAGGCGGCGCGCAGCTCCTTGCACACGGCGAAACCGTCGCGCCCCGGCAAGCCGAGGTCCAGCACCACGAGGTCGGGCACTTCGTTCTGCAAGTGCTGGACGACGCGATCGCCACGGTGCTCGACGGCGACGCGGAAGCCGTTGCCCTGCAGATAAGTGCGCACGAGCTCTGCGAGGCGCAGATCGTCTTCGACGAGCAGGACGAGGGGCGTCGGGTTCATCGCGGAGTCGCTAGAAGATGTTCCAGGGGGGCCGTCGCTTGTGCCGCAGCTGCCTGCGCGAATCACGGCAATCGCCTGCGAGGCCAGCACGCGATCGCGCTCGGCGTCGCGCAGCTCCACGACCAGGTCCTCGCTGAACGAGATTTCCACGCTATACACGCCTTCCTTGTGATCCTCCCAGCACTGCCGGACGTCCGGACGGTCGACGATCAGCAGACACAAGGATTCGTTGCGGCGTGAGCGCCATTGCGCGTGGACAGTCGTGTTGCAGGTCGTGGCGTCGCCGGCAAGCGTGCACACGCGCGGCCGCACCTTGAGCTCGATAGGCGGGCGCGACGCATCGTCCGCGGCGGCCGCGGCGTGTACCGACAGCAGCAGGAGATCGCGAGCGCAGCGTTACAGCACTTTGAAGTTGAAGCCCGCAAACGCAGTGACTACCTCCCG
Source organism: uncultured Gammaproteobacteria bacterium (assembly GCA_963830745.1). Lineage (GTDB taxonomy): Bacteria > Pseudomonadota > Gammaproteobacteria > Steroidobacterales > Steroidobacteraceae > Steroidobacter. The sequence goes on along the minus strand of CAWHNL010000021.1, from coordinate 6,104 downwards.
GTCGGAAACGATCGGGCTGTCGACAATAGTGTCGTCGAGATACTCGTAGTGCACGAAGGCAGTTAACGTCCAGCGCGCCGACAGCGGCAGCGCGTAGCTCAGCTTGACGAACGGGTTGAGCGCGCCGTCGGCGCGATAGAGATCCTGCACGCCATAGTAGTAATTGACGGTCGCGGCGCTCTTCCACGTCAGGCCGGTATTGATCACCAGAGACTGTTTCGTCTGGACCAGCGGCGCCGACACCGCGGCGCGCAACTCGTAGCCCGTGGTGCCGCCCAGTCACTTCGTAGAGCGCGCTGACCTGGCCGATGAAATTGCGATGGCGGAACAGCCATTCCGGTCCCGCCAGGTACGTGGTGTGGCGGCGCCCGACCGCGAATGTCTGCTCTGCTGCTTCGACCCTCGAGCGAAGGACGGGGGCGGCCGCGGCCGCGAACGGCACGACCACGTTCTGCAGATCGTGGCGGCTGAAGAACACGCGGTCGAAGCCCGGCGTCGCAATCAGGTTGAAGGTGTTCGCGTCGCTCTCGTAGAGCGTCACGCCGGGCTCGAGGCTCTCCAGGAAAAACCGCTTGCCGTAGTAGCTGATGTGCGGAACGACGAACAGCGGGATGTCGGAGCGTCCCACGACGGGGTTGGTGCGCGTGCCGACACCGACCGACAGCGAGACCTCGAGATCGCCGACGGCGATGCAGTCCGCCGAGGGCGCCTTGCAAGGGGTCTGCGCGGCTGCTGCCTGCGGACCGGTCGCAGCGGCAATCGCCAGGAGCGGAAGAGTCTTGCGAAGAATGGGGTTCATGGTGCTGATCGCCGCGCGGGCGCGCCAGGAGCGACGCGATGCGGGCATTGTTTCAGAGCGTGCGCCCCGGTCCTGTTCGCCGTTGGTAGCGAATTGTTACGCAAATGTACGCCCGGTGATCTGTCCGTAATGAACCCCGCGCCGCTGTGCGTCCACCCGCACACACTTTACAAAGTCGCGACGGATTCTGCGCGGCACGCTGCCTAGTATCCCCGACGCGACGGGGATAGGCGAACTCTAACCAATAGGGAGCAAGGATCATGGGATCACCTGGCACCAAGGTCGCCGTGCTGCTCGCGTTGTGCGGGGGCCTCGCCGCATGTGGCAGCGGCAGCAGCACGGGCGAAGAGCCCGTCAACATCGATTACTCGGCCCTGCGCGTGGCGCCGTCGCGCGAAGGAACCCTCAGCTATGCAACGAGCGACGAACAGTTGCTGCGAGCGGTGCGGAACGGTCTGCGGATGTCGCTGGTCGGCGCGCCTCAGGTCGCTGCCGTTACCGGCATCAGCGCGCCCAGCGCCAGCCCGCAGGGCACCTTCTCGGCTACGACCGTTCAAGTGGCCGGCGTCGATGAAGCGGATCTGGTGAAGTACGACGGTCAGTACCTCTACACGATGCGGCCGCAGGACGTGCCGTCCAACCCCGGCTTCACGCGCAACGTGCTCACGATTGCGCGCACGGATCCAGCCACGGCCGCTACGCAGGTCGTGTCGGAGTTCACGGTGCAAGGCGAGCAGACTTCGGTGCCGCAGCTGTACCAGGTGCAATCCACGCAAGACACCACGGAATATCTGGCAGCGGTCAGCCAGAACTTCAGAGGCTGGATCACCGCGGGTCCAGCGATCACGGTGCTCGCGCTGCAGCCGGACCGCACGCGTATCCAGCTCCTCGACGTGCGCGATCCCGCCAACGTCTCGCAGGCATGGGAGCTCGAGCTCGACGGCTGGTTGCGCGCCAGCCGCAAGATCGACGACACGCTGTATCTCGTGAACAGCTATCGGCCGCGACTCGCGGGCATCGAGCTGCCGGCGGATTCGGAGGAGCGCAAACGCGCGAACGAGCTGCGCATCCGCAACGCTTCGGCGCAGGACCTGCTGCCGGGTTACAGCGAGAACGGTGGGCCGCGGCGTGCGCTGCTCGCTGCTGGAGATTGCGTACTCCCCGCCGATCTCGGCGCCAACGATGCGTACTCGGACCTCGTCGTCATCACGGCCGTGAGTCTGTCGCAGCGGCGTGTCACCGACGTGAATTGCGTCAGCACCGACGTCAACGGCGTCTATGTCTCGCGCGACAGCTTGTACGTGGGCGGCCAGGGCGTCTCGATCCCGGAGGCGACTTTCACCTTGCTGCACAAGTTCGCGCTGGCAGGCGGCGACATCAGCTATCGCGCGAGCGGCGTGGTGGGCGGCCAGATCGGTTGGCAGAACGCTTCGTACTTCCTGGACGAGCACGACGGCGATCTGCGCATCGTGACATCGCAGTTCGCTGCCGGCAGCGGCGATTTCGTCCATCGCCTGCACGTGCTGCGCGAAGCGCCGAACCACTCGCTGAGCGTGATCGCGACGCTGCCGAACTCGCAGCGCACCGAGCGGATCGGTAAGCCGGGCGAGCAGGTCCATGCTGTGCGCTTCTTCGGCGACCGTGCGTACGTCGTTACGGCCCGCGTCGTCGATCCGCTGTATGTGCTCGACCTGAGCGTGCCGGAAGATCCGGTCATCGCCGGAACGCTGGAGATTCCCGGCATCTCGACGTATCTGCAGCCGCTCGGCGCGGCCGGTGCGGAGGTCCTGCTGGCCGTCGGCGGGCAGACCGACGCCACGGGTATCCGCGACGGAGTGAAAGTCGAGCTCTTCGACGTGCGCGACATCCTGCGGCCGCGCTCCATCGCCAGTCACATCTTCGGCCGGCGCGGCTCCTTCAGCGAGGCGACGAGCGATCCGCACGCACTCACGGTGTATTCGCGAGCGGCGGACCGCGTGCGCATCGCGCTGCCGATCGACGTGTTCGCCAGGCCGCGACAGACATTCCCGGCGCATTCGACTGGACCTACTCGGGCTCGCACTTGTTCGAGATCCAGGGGCTGGACGGCGGTGCGCCGCAGCTCGACTTCAAAGGCGTCATCCAGACCGCGCAGTCGGATGGGACCGACCCGTTTCCGGTTCCGCCGCACGTCATGCCGAAGCGCGCGGTGATGCACGACGACTCCGTGTTCGTCGTCGACGGCGCGACATTCATCGGCAGCGCGTGGGACGACATCGCGCTGCCCTGACGAAGCGCGACCGCGCGACACTTCCCCGGCGAGGCCGCCACGGACGGCGGCCTCCCATCTCCCATCGACGTCCTGTGCGACGTTCTCTAAAATGCGCGGCACGGGTCGCTGCCGACGAACGACTACAACAATCAACGACCACAGACCGGGGTGCTGTCGATGTCTTCGATCCAGTCTGCATGGTGGACTGGCGCTGTGCTGATGCTGGCCGTGTGTGCCGCGCCGTGCGCGCAGGATGCACCGGCAACGGCCGCGCCGACACGTGTGCTCGCCGCCGAAACCGAAGTCCATCTGCGTCTGCTCGAGCCCGTCGCGTCCAACACGCACAAGCACGGCGATCGCTTCAAGCTGGAAGTCGTGGAGCCGGTCGTGATCGACGGCGAGGTGCTGATTCCCGCCGGGGCTGCGTGCATCGGCGAAGTCGTGCACGCGGCCAAAGCCGGCTTTGGCGGCAAGGCCGGCGAGCTGATTCTCGCCAGCCGCTTCATCCGGCTCGGTGACCGCGAAGTGAAGCTGCGCTCCTTTTCCGCCGGCAACGGCACGGAGCGCGTGAATCTCGCGATGGGGCTCAGCTTCGTCGTCGTCGGGCTGTTCGTGCAGGGCAAGAACATCGCGCTGCCGGCAGGCACGGACGTGTTCGCCAAGATCGCCGCCGACAGCGAGCTCGCCATCGCTCCATCCGTTCCAACCAGGGAGATCGACAACGATGAGAATCCTCAGCACTGACAACAAGGCTCTCGTCCGCGCGGCCCTGCTCGCGCTGGCGCTCTCGCTGGCCGGCTGCGCCAGCACGGAGAGCTCGAAGCCCGCGCCTGCGAAATCGACGGAGCCCGCGAAACAGGCCGCGCCCGCGAAGACGGCACCTGCACCCGCTGCACCGGCGTCGACGGGTATTGCCGCACCGAGCGGCGACATGGGCAACGTGGTGTTCTTCCGCGAGAGCAAGTTCGTCGGCGCGATGGTCAGCTTCAAGGTCCGCGAGGGCGAGCAGGAGCTCGGCAAGCTGTCGAGCGGCACCTACTTCGTCGCGCAGGTTCCGGCCGGAGCGCACGCCTTCACCGTGCATTCCGAAGCGAAGGACGTACTCAACCTGGAGGTCGAGCGCGGCCAGACGTATTACGTGCAGGGATCGATCTCGATGGGCGTCATGGTCGGACGACCGAACCTCGCGCCGTCGGACGCTGCGACCTTCGCTTCGATGAAGGACAAGCTCAAGGATTCAGCGGCGTCGGAGAAGAAGAAGTAACGCCATTGCGCGCCGCCTGCGCTTCTGCGCGACGTGCGTAGAAGCGCAGGGCGGTCTCCTCGAAGTTGCCGACGAACAGCTCCGCCACTCGGCCGGCATACCAGTTGAAGCGCGTGCTGACGCGATAGCTCATTGCCACGCGCAGCGACGTCGTGCCGTCGTGGCCTGGCTGCAGCGAGTATTCAGTATCGATGAGGTCGAAGTACTCGCCGCCGATCCGCACGTGGTCGTCGAGCGCGCGCGGCGGGAACGAATCCCGCGTGAAGCGATACTGCCAACGCACGTGGCGGCATGCCTCCCAGTCCGTCGCGACCTGGTCGAACTGGATGCCTTTGCCCATGCGAATGTGCCGCACCAGCTCGCCGCCGTCGGTTTGCCCGGTCAGAGCCGATTCCGGCAGCGGCACGCCGATCCGATACATCAAGCCATCGTCGATTTCGTCCGGCCGGATCGTCGGCGCCGTCATGAGTTGATCCCAGACATCCGCGGGCTGTGCCGCGACGGTGACCGTGCGCGTGATGGTCCGCACGTCCTGCGGCAGCGGCAAGTAGTGCTCGACTTGCGCCGAGCAGCAGCGGTGCCAGCGCGCAGCAGTAGACTGCGCGGCGCATCCATCGGGTCCAGCGGAACACTGCTCCGACGATCAATCCCGCCACGCCGCCGACGATCGCGAACAGCGGCGCCGCGAGGATCACGCAGATCAATCCCTCGATGAGCGTGAGGTAGGTGCCGATGACGAACAACACGTTGGCGAGCGCGCCCATCCAAAAGTAGTAGGACCACGTGCGGCGCGTGCGCAGCTCGGCGATGTAAATGGTCATGGCGCTGACGGCGATCGGCGCGAGCAGCGCGAACGATCCTGACATCGCGTCGTAGGCCCCGCCGGGCTGTCCGGAATAGATCACGCGCAGAGCGATGCCGAGCAGCACGCCCGCCGGCGAGCGGCCACCACCATTCCGGCTTCAGCGAGATGCGGATCTCTTCCGTGTTCATGCATTCACCCGCCGGCAGCCGAATTGCCCACACGAGACCCGCGCGTTGCAACGCCTGCAGCACCCACCACCCCGGATCCCACTCCCCGGGCGCCAGACCGAGCCGCGCCGAGCCCGGAAAGGCGTGATGGTTGTTGTGCCAGCACTCGCCCATCGTCAGCAGCGAGGCGAAGCGCACGTTGCGTCCCTGGACCGCCGCGCCGCGAATCTCGCGCACCAGCTCGCCGTGATTGTGAGCGAGATGGCCGATCAGCCAGTGGCCGAAGACTGCGGCCGTCACGCGCGCGCACACTCCCCAGAACACGAATGCCCAGCCGCCGCACGCGAACAGCAGCGCAGCCAGCGGCAGCTGCTGCGCCATCCACGTGCGCTCCAGAAAACGATAGAAACGATCTCTGCGAAATCCGCGGCTCGATGCGCACGACCGGCGGCCGCTCCAATTCCAGCTCGCAATTCAGTTGCCACCACGCGTCGCGGAGTGGTGCGCGGCCGTGCCGCAGATAGTCGTGACATCGCGGCAGGCGCTGCGCGTAGTCGCGCAGCTCATGCTGTCGCAGCAGTCCGATCGGACCCGCGAGCCCAACCTGCACGCCGCAATACACGAGCGCATATTCCAGCCACTTCGGGCACTGAAAGCTGTCGTGCACGAGCTTGCGGTGATTGCCGAGGGAATGGCCGAACAGCAGCACCGCGACGGTGATGCACACGAAGACCGCAACCGCGCTCCACGAGAATGTCAGCGCGCCGCCGATCGTTGCTCCGCCGAGCATGCCGAGGAACCACAACGACTTCAGCGGC
>CAWHNL010000020.1:0-95014 GCA_963830745.1 uncultured Gammaproteobacteria bacterium | reverse complement strand
TCCGCCGCAGAACGCGCGCGTAGTGCGGACGCGTTATCTTTGCGGAAATCGTGTGCGACGCCACTTCGTGCAACATCGGGCGCAGCGTAGTAGCCACATAATTGGCAGAGCATCTGCCGACCAGCCGGTTGACCGACTAACTTTCGTCGGTTGACGCACCGACATAATGCGGTCATGCCCGGGAACGGCGGTTGCCGTTCCCGGAAATGTGACGCTAGTCGAAGCGAACGGCAGACGATGTCGAGCAACCAGTCGCCAGCAATACGCCGTCCAGGTTGAACGTCTCCGCATAGCCGCCGGAGGTGAAGCTCTGCCCGGTCGGTCCAGCAGCACCTGGTGGCGAACGATCCGGTAGCCTGTCGCGACGCCGGCGGCGTCGAACAGGAAGAACCGCTGCGCGAACTCGTACTTGTTGCCGCGAATGTGCCGCCAGTAGCCGAAGTGCGCGGATTGGGTCGCCGGATTCGCGGTGTTCGTGTCCAGGAACGTGCCGTCCGCTGCATAGACGTTCATCGCGTCGAAGCTCGCGAACACGACCGGCCCGGGAACGTTGCCGGGCAGGCAGTTGGTAATGTTGACCCGCGCGTTCCAGACGCCGGTGATGCGCTTGAACGGCCAGTGATCGCCGCTGGCCCAGGCCGCCGGTTGACCCATCACCAGCACGAGCGCGGACACGGCCAGACAGCGGGATGCGAAACGTAGAAAAGTCGTTTTCATGGCTGATCTCCAGAGTTAGCCCGCCGCGTCATTGCGGCGGTTGTGCCCTTTCTGGAGCAGCCGCCCGGGAATGTAATTAGAATCGCTGAAGCTTTCTGCGGATTTGTGAGAACTCCTGCGTTGAGCGCCGAGACAGCCGAGATCTGTCAGTTCCATGGCTACGGCCTGGATCTCGTGCGGCGCCAGCTGCTGGATCCGGCGGGCGTGCCCGTGCCGCTGATGCCGAAGGCGATCGAAACGCTCGTGTACCTCGTGCTGCACGCCGGGCAGACCGTGAGCAAGGACGAGCTGCTGCGCGCCGTCTGGCCCAACGCGGTCGTCGAAGAAAACAACCTCACTCAGAATATTTCCGCGCTGCGCCGAGCCTTCGGCGAGAAGCTCGGGGAGCACCGGTTCATCGTCACGATCCCCGGCCAGGGTTACCGATTCGTGGCGCCGGTGAGCCAGGTCGGTCGTGCCGCGGAACCCGCGCCCGTTCAGGTCGAAGCGCCAGCCGCCGCGGTGGCGGTGGTGGTGATCGGTACCGTTGCAATCGTCGTTGCCGTAGTCGGCGCGGCAGCCTGGCGCCTCGCGTCGATGGGCGAGATTCAAGCTCCGCCGTACCCGCAAACGATCGCAATCCTGCCGTTCAAACCGGTCGTCGAAGAGCGTCGCAACGAGGCGATGGAGCTCGGCATGGCCGACAGCCTGATCATGGAGCTGAGCCGCAGCCCGCACCTGATCGTGCGCCCGTTCAGTACGACGCGCCGGTTCGCTGCAGTCGATCAGGATCCGCTCGCAGCGGGTCGGCAGCTCGCAGTGGAAGCCGTCGTGGACGGCACGGTGCAAATTGCCGACGACCGGGTCCGGGCATCGGCGCGGTTGCTGCGGGTCGCGGACGGCCGGCAATTGTGGGCCGGGAAGTTCGACGAACAGTTCTCGAACATTTTCGAGGTGCAGGACGCCATCGCACAGCGCGTGGCGGGAGCGTTGCAGATTCAGCTGCGTCCGAGCTCGCAACGTCAGACCGAGAACGTGCGAGCGTACGAGCTGTACATGCTCGGGCGGTTGCATCAGCTGCGACTCGTGATGCCCGAAGTGCGGCGCGGCATCGAGTATTTCGAACAGGCGATTGCGGAAGACAATTCCTACGCATTGGCGTACGCCGGAATCGCCGACGCGATGCGCTCATTGGTCCTGAGTAACGACGCGCCACCCGCCGAGATGGCGCCGCGCGCAAAAGAGACGGCCGCCCGCGCGATCGAGCTCGCGCCGGACCTTCCGGAAGCGAACTACGCGCGCGGCCTGGTCGCGTTGTGGTTCGATTGGGACTGGCAGGCCGCGGAAAACTATCTCTCTCGCGCAGTCGTGCTGGCGCCGAACAACGCCGAGGCTCACATCTTTCTTGCGCACCTGTACTCGAACCTGGGCCGCAAGCAGGAAGCGTTGACGCATGCCCGGCGCGCGCGCGAGCTGAATCCGATCAGCCCGCTGATCGGCGCGCTCGAGGGGATGTTCCTCTCGCACCAGGGCGAGCACGAAGCCGCGGTCCGGCGCCTCAAGGAAGTCGTCGCTCTCGATCCGAACTTCTGGCTTGCACACCACCTGTTCGCCAATGCACTGATCGACGCCGGGCAGTACGAAGCAGCGCTGGTGGAGAGCGCAGAAGCGAAGCGGCTATCGCCGCTGCAAACGCTCTCCGACACGTTCAGCGCCATCGCGCTGGCACGCCTCGGCCGGACGGACGAAGCGCGGGCCGTTCTGAAGTCGCTGGAGGCGACTGCGCGCCAGACCTACGTCCCGCCCTCGCACTTGGCGCTGATCGAGACGGCGCTCGGGAACCGGGATCGCGCCTTTGCGTACCTCGAAGACGCGCTGTCGGTCCGCGACGCACGCCTGGCGCTGCTGAAGATCGATCCGAAGTGGAACGGCCTGCGTTCCGACCCGCGGTTTCAGGCCGTCCTGCGCCGCATGAACCTCTGACCGGGCCGGCGTAAGCGATTCGTAAGCAGGTGCGGAGCATGCTTCCGGCGAAGGACCCTGGAGGCATCGACCATGATCCGCTGGCACACCCCTGTCTTTTTCGCGGTCATCCTGGCCGCGCAGGCCCACGCCGTACCCGTCTTCGTCGACTATGACGTCGCAGCGACGGGCCAAAGCGCGCGGGCTGGCTTCCAGTTCCTCAACGCATCGACGTTGCAGATCAGCCTCTCCGAAACGACACCGGCTGGAGCGTCCTCTCTCACCGGTGGGAGTGCGATCCTCACGAGCCTCGGGTTCCTGTTGCCGCGCGTGCAGATCGCTGGCGGCTCCGTGAGCCTCGCACCCGGCAGCACGACAGCGGGATTCGATCTCGCAGGCGGTAGCGACCTCTCGAATCTCTGGGGTTACACACCGACGACGCTGCCGGCCGCGCTCCAGGCGAACAGCGTTGAGCTCTCGACGGCAGCGGCGGCGCAGTCGCTGATCGCGACAGAGCAGGACCAAATAGCGACTTCCGAGAGGGCACGTGCAAAAGCACAGCGCGATGCCGCTGCGCAATTGCTCGCGAACAATCCCGACGCGCAAATGCGCGCGGACGCGGCGGACCTGATCAAGGCCGCCGAGCAAGATGAAAGGGACGCGGCCGCCGCTGAAGCGGCGCGCGACGCTGCGAATGCGCAGGCTGCAGCGTTGCAATCACAAGCCAACGAGCTCAGCGCACGCGCACTCTCGACGCCGGCGTGGCAGTTCGTCGGTGCGTTGTGGAGTCCATTGACTGCGTTCCTTGCGTCACCGCCGGGCACATCGTTCGACGGCATCGACGGCGGTCTCATCAACGACTCGCTCGCGCGCGGCGGCGAGCGTGTCGTCGTGAATTCGTTGCTGCTCTCGCTGACTCTGAGTGACACGCTGCAGGCGATGGAGCAAGCGGACTTTCTGGATAGTCTGCTGACGCGATCGTCGATCGGTTACGGCAGCGGCGGATTCATCACCGGCACACCGCGCAGCGCGCAGCCGCCCAACACATCGGTTCCCGAACCGCCGATGACGTCGCTAGCGGTAATGGCACTGCTTGCACTCGGGGTGGCGGCTCGTTCAGGATGCCGTGGCAGTTCCGCGCTCTGCCAAACAGGTGTCGGCCATGTACCGGCGCGCCAAGGAAGTCGGGTTCGCACTGGGGATCGCCGCGCTCTACGCAGCCACGGCCTGGCTGGGCTTCGCCCTAACGCGTGAGTCGGGGCCGGTCGCGGCGATCTGGCCCTCCAATGGCCTGCTCGCCGCCCTGTTGCTGCTGCGGTCCCGCTCGGACTGGCCCTGGATTCTCGCCGCCTGCTTCGTCGCGAACATCGCCGTCAACAGTTTCGCCGGCAACGGCGCCACGACAGCGATAGGTTTCTCCGTCGCGAACGCCGCAGAGGTTCTCGTCGCAGCCCTGGCGCTGCGACCTTCGCTGACCGGCATGTCGGCGCTCGGCGAGCCCAGGGTGCTGGTTCGATTCTCCCTCTTTGCGGTCGTCCTCGCGCCGGCCGTCTCCGCAAGCCTGGCTGCGATCGTTCTGCACGGCGCTCCGGACAGCCAGTTCATGGGTACGTTCAGCCGTTGGTGGGCTGCGGATGCGCTCGGCATGGCCGTGATGCTGCCGCTGGTGCTTGGCCTTGCAGCCAGCGGAAGTGCGGCAGACGGTTCGCGATGCGAGCTGGCAAACCCTGTGCGCAACGTTCGCACTGTTGCTCGTAGCGAACCTCGCGGTGTTCGCTCAGAGCCGGTTTCCGGTGCTGTTCCTCGTCATCCCGCCCATGCTGCTGATCGCGTTCCGGCTCGGCTACGCCGCGACGGCCGCGGCGATCTTCATCACTGCCGCCATAGCGCTCGCCTGCACCGTCGCGGGCCAGGGGCCGTTCACGCTGCTGCGCGACTTGACGTTCACGCAGCGAATCCTGGCTCTGCAGCTGGTCATTGCTGCGCTGATTCTGACGAGCTATCCGGTCTGTGCGGTGGTCGCCCACCAGCGCCGGCTGCTGCGCGACATGGCTGCCAGCGAAGAGCGCTTCCGTGTGATCGCAGTGAACTCGATCGACGTGATCACCGTGACCGACGAGCGGGGCGCATGGACCTATCTGTCGCCCTCGGTCACGGAAATGCTCGGCTGGACGCCGGGCGAGCTCGTCGGACGCGACGGTCTCGAGCACGTGCACCCGGAAGATGCGGCGCTGTACGCACACGGGATCGAGCTGCTGCGCAAGGGTCGCGAAGTGCTCGCCGGCTCGTTTCGCATGCGCCATCGCGACGGCCGCTACATCTGGGTCGAGACCATCTCGCGGCCGCTGCGCAGCGCGGCAGGCAGCGGATCGAGCGGCTGGGTCAGCAACACACGCGACATCTCCGCGCGCAAGCGCGTAGAGCAGATCCAGAACGAGTTCATCGCGACCATCAACCACGAGCTGCGCACGCCGTTGACCGCAATGCTCGGCTCGATCGGCCTCGCTGCCAGCGGCAAGTTCGGCACGCCCGATCCGCCGCTCGCGCGCCTGCTGGAAATGGCCCGCACCAACGGCGATCGCCTCGCCCAGCTGATCAACGACATTCTCGACTTCGAGAAGGCGTCCTCCGGCAAGATGCGCTTCGACCTGCGACCGCTCGCGGTCGACGACCTGATCGATCACTGCATCAACGCGAGCAGATACTACGCGGAGCGACTGGGCGTAGTTATCGAGGCGCGGCAGCGCGCTCCCGGCTCGCTGATCCGCGTAGACGACGGACGCTTTCACCAGGTGATGGCGAACCTGCTGTCCAACGCTGCCAAGTTCTCGCGCACCGGCGGCCGCGTGGAAGTCGACGCTGACGCGCGCGACGGCCGCTGCCGCATCAGCGTGATCGACCACGGGCGCGGCATTCCGGCGGCCTTCCGCAAACAGCTCTTCGAGAGATTCTCGCAGGCAGACTCGTCCGACGGGCGCAGCCGCGGCGGCACGGGCTTGGGGATGGCGATCGCCAAGCACCTGACCGAGCAGATGTCGGGCCGCATCAGCTTCGAGTCCGAAGAGAACGTGGGAACGACCTTCCACCTGGAGTTCCCGCTCGCGAACTCCGAGGCCGACGCGGCATAGCGCAAGTACTGCGTGCGCATGCTCGACATCACCCCACAACTCGTTAGCACACTGCTCGAGCAACAGTTCCCGCAGTGGGCACGTCTGCGAGTCGTCCCCGTCGAGCCGGGCGGTTGGGACAACAGAACGTTTCGTCTCGGCGATGCGATGACCGTCAGGCTGCCGAGCGCTGAGTGCTATTCGGAGCAGATCGAGAAGGAACAGCGGTGGTTACCCTGGTTGGCACCGCAGCTACCGCTTGCTGTCCCGGTTCCGCTGGCGCTCGGCCAGCCGGGTGCGGGCTATCCATGGCGCTGGTCGATCTATCGATGGATCGAAGGCGAGACAGTTTCGTCTGCAAGCAACGTTGACCTCGAGTCGCTGGCTCGAGAGCTCGCGCGCTTTCTCACGACGCTGCAAAGCCTGGACGCGACGAACGGCCCCGTGCCGGGCGCGCACAATTTCCATCGCGGCGGCGCGCTGTCCGTCTATGACGAGCAGACACGTCGCGCGATCGAGTTGCTTGGGAAGGAGATCGACGCGACTCGCGCTAGCGAGATCTGGGACGCGGCGCTCGCCACGTCATGGGATCGAGCGCCGGTGTGGATTCACGGCGACGTCGCTGCAAGCAATCTGCTCTTGAAGGACGGGCGACTGCATGCCGTGATCGACTTCGGCTGTTGCGCCGTCGGCGATCCCGCCTGCGACCTCGTTGCCGCCTGGACGGTGTTCGATGCAGGTAGCTTCGAGATCTTCAAAGAAGGACTGCAGCTGGATGCGGCAACATGGCAACGCGCCCGCGGCTGGGCGCTCTGGAAGGCGCTGATCACACTGGTCGATGAGCGGCAGACGCACGCGCCAATGGCTGATAGCACACGCACGCTGATCGCGAAAATCATTTCGGCTTGAAGATCGTGGCCGTGGTCCCGGTCTGCTTGCAGGCGTGGCGGATCCTACAGCTCATGACGTCACACTCGCAGCATCACTTTTGCCAAATTCCCAGTCAATGGACACCGATCTCGCGGAACAAGGCCGGGCCTGCTATGCGCGGCGCGCCTGGAGCGAAGCGTACGTGGCCCTCGCACGCGCCGATCAGCTCGCACCGCTTTCGGCGGAGGACCTCGAGCAGCTGACGGCCGCTGCCTATCTCGTGGGGCGCGATGAGGAATTTCAGCGGCTGCACGAGCGCCTGCATCGCATGTATGTCGAGTCGAACGACTGCGCGCGCGCCGCGCGCTGTGCGTTTTGGCTTGCACTGACGATGCTGTTCCGTGGCGACGCGGGCCAAGCGAACGCCTGGGTCGCGCGCGGACAGCGGCTGATCGAGAACCTCGACTGCATCGAGCACGGCTACCTGCACCTGATGATTTCGGAGCAGCAGCTGCTCGGCGGCGATGCAGGCAGCGCGCATGATGCAGCTTCGCAGGCTGCCTCCCTCGGCGAGCGCTTCGCGCACCCGGATGTGATTTCGATGGCGCGACATGTGCAGGGTCGCGCGCTCATTCAGCAGGGTCAGATCCTGGGCGGACTCGGTCGACTCGATGAAGCCATGCTCGCCGTCGTCGCCGGCGAGGTCTCGCCGATCTGCACCGGCCTGCTCTACTGCAGCGTGATCGAGTCCTGCCGAGACGTCTACGCACTGAGTCGCGCTCAGGAGTGGACGGCAGCGTTCTCGCGGATGTGCGAGCAGCACCCGCAAATGGTCGCATTCACCGACACGTGCCTCGTGCACCGTGCGGAAATCATGCAGTTCCGGGGCGCGTGGCCCGACGCCATGGCGGAGGCAGTGCGTGTCTGCGAGCGCTGCCGGGAATCGGATCGCAAGCCTCCGGCTGCCGCGCTCTATCAGCAGGGCGAGATTCATCGCCTGCGTGGCGAGTTTGCCAAGGCCGACGCGGCGTACCGCGCGGCGAGCGAGCACGGCGCCGAGCCGCAGCCGGGTCTCGCACTGCTGCGGCTCGAGCAAGGACGCACCGACTCGGCCAGTGCGGCGCTCAATCGCCTGATGTGCGCGACGAGCGATCCGTTGCGACGTGCCGGGCTCCTGCCGGCCCATCTCGAAGTCATGCTCGCATCCGGAGATCTGCAGTCGGCTCGCGCCGCCTGCTCTGAGCTCCACAAGCTCGCCGAGTTGCTCGCTACCGACGTGTTGCGAGCCGCGGCAGCGCAAGGGCGAGGAGCGATTGAGCTGACGGACAACGACGCCACGGCCGCACTCGATCCGTTGCGTCGCGCCTTCGAGCTTTGGACTCGTCTCGATGCTCCGTTCGCCGCCGCGCGTGTGCGCGTTCTGATCGCCAGAGCTTGCCGCACGCTGGGGGACACCGACGGTGAGCACCTGGAGCTCGCGGCCGCGCGAAGTGCATTCGAGCGGCTCGGTGCCGTGCCGGAGCTGGCGCGACTGGACTTGCTCGAAGCATCGAGCCGGCGGGACAGCAGCTGTCCCCTCACGGAACGCGAGCTCGATGTCCTGCGCTTGATCTCGACCGGTAATTCCAACAAAGCGATCGCTGCGCGGCTGCACCTGAGCGGCCGAACGGTCGACCGTCATGTCGGCAATATCCTGCGCAAGCTCGATGTCCCCTCGCGCACGGCTGCCACTGCCTACGCTTACGACCACAAGCTGCTCTGACTCGCGCGACTGGCGCGAAATACCCACGCGGCACTTCGATCCGTCTAGGCAGTCTTGCCGAAGCAGGCGCCGCTGCGGCCGGCCACAGTGACGCCCATGAAACACAGTATCCGCGAGCGAACGCTCTATGCCCTGCCCGTGACGGAGCGACGACTGTCGCTGAACGGTGTCAGCACTGCGGTCATCGAGGGAGGCGACGGTCCACCCATCCTGTTGCTGCACGGGCCATCCGGCTACGCGGCGCACTGGCGCGAAGTCATTCCCGAGCTGACGACGACGAATCGCGTGATCGCGCCCGACCTGCCAGGTCACGGCGCATCGGAGCCCTTCGCGGGCGTACCCAGTCCCGACGCAGCATTGGGATGGATCGACGACTTGATCGAGTGCACCTGCCTCACGCCGCCGATCATCGTCGGACAAGCGCTGGGCGGCGCGCTCGCAGCGCGCTTCGCAGCCGAACGTGGCGTGCGCTTGCGCGCCCTGGTGCTCGTCGACGCACTCGGGCTGTCGATGTTCCAGCCGGAGCCGGAGTTCGGAGCAGCATTGCATGAATTCCTCGCCGCGCCCGGCGAACACACGCACGACAAGCTCTGGGCCCAGTGCGCCTTCGACCTGTCGCTGCTGCAGGACCGACTCGGCCATCGCTGGGACGCGCTCAAGGCGTACAACCTCGACTGCGCGCAAGCACCGGGACGGCTCGCGGCCGTGTCGAGCTTGATGGAACAGTTCGGGATACCGGCCATTCCACCGACGACACTGGCGCGCATTCGTGTTCCCACGGCACTCATCTGGGGCCGCAAGGATCGCGCAACGCCGTTACGAGTCGCGCGCGACGCAAGCGCGCGTTTCGGGTGGGAATTGCGCGTGATCGACAACGCCGCGGACGATCCGGCGATCGAGCAGCCACAGAGTTTCGTTGCCGAGCTCAGAGCGCTCATCGGCAAGTTGCCGCCGCAGGCGCGACTGTCATGAGCGCGGCTCCGCTCGAAGTCGCCTCGCTCGACGGCGGTGCCACGCTGTTGACTGCGAAGGCCGTGCACGACCTGGGGAACCGAATCGGCGGCAGAGTGATCGCTCCGCACGACGCAGGCTGGAACGAATCGGTCGAGATCTGGAATGGCATGGCTGCAGCACAGCCGGCGCTGGTGATCCAGCCCTCCTCCGCTGCGGACGTCGCCGCGGCCGTGCGATTCGCGGCTCAGCATCGTCTACTGCTCGGCGTCAAAGGCGGTGGCCACAACATTGCCGGCACTGCGATCGCCCAGCACGGAATGGTGCTCGACATGGCGCAGCTGCGCGACGTCGCGGTCGATGCGGATGCAAGGATCGCAACAGTCGGCGCTGGATGCCGCCTGCGAGACGTCGATGCGGCAACTCAAGCGCATGGCTTGGCGACCGTGCTCGGCTTCGTCTCCGAGGTCGGCGTTGCGGGACTCACGCTCGGCGGCGGCCTCGGCTACCTCACGCGCCGATTCGGCTGGACGGTCGACAATCTCGAAGCCGTCGAGATCGTCACCGCGGACGGTTACATCTGCAGTGCCAGTCGCACCGAGCACCAGGATCTCTTCTGGGCGGTGCGCGGCGGCGGCGGCAATTTCGGCGTCGTCACGCGCTTCACGTTCCGCCTGCACGAAGTCGGTCCCAACGTGTTCGGCGGCCTGATCGCGTGGCCGTTCGAACGCGCGGAGGAAATCCTCGACGCCTACCGAACGATCACGAGCACGTCACCGCTCGAGCTTTCGACCTGGCTCGTGCTGATGCCCGCTCCACCCGCGCCATTCGTGCCGCCGGCCTGGCACGGCAAGCGGCTGTGCGCGATGTGCGTCTGCTACACCGGCGATCTCGATCGAGTCGACCGTGTCGTCGCACCGATTCGCGCGCTGGGGCGTCCGGTCTTCGACCTGTTGCAGATCCAACCGTACACGCAGGTGCAATCGTATCTGGACAGCACCGAGCCCAAGGGAATGCACTACTACTGGAAGACCGAGTACCTGGCCGAGTTGACGCGGCCCTTCCTCGCGACGTTGCGCGCGATCTTCGCCGAGTGCCCCATTCCGGACGCGGACCTGGGCGTGCTGCAACTCGGCGGCGCGCTCAACACGCGCCCGAGCGATGACGGCGCGGTCGGCAATCGAACGGCTCGCTTCGTGTGCGGGATAAAAGGAATGTGGGCGCCGGACGAACCGGATGCGCACACCTATCGAGATTGGGTGCGCGACGCAGGGGACCGGCTGCGGCCGTTCTCGACCGGCGCCACGTACATCAATTTTCAGACGGCGGACGAGGACGACGCGCGGACTGAAGCTACCTACGGAGCGAACCTACAGCGCCTCGCGGCAGTGAAGAGCAAATACGATCCGCACAACCTCTTTCGCGTGAACCGGAACATCCGGCCCGCGCGCTCATAGCGAGCGCCCTAACATCAGCAAGAGAAACGCGAGCCCACCGAGTACAGTGCGGATCCAATGGCGGCGGTTCCAACGCGCCAAGAGCTCTAACGTTTGCGAAGTGCTCCGGTCGGCCGCAGAGCTGAGTAGCTGTGCGTTAGTAGGCGCTATGAATAGTAGCGTCACAGGAATCGGCAACCCGAGCAGGACTGCACCAATCGCAATGTGCATATCGTGCAGCTGCCACGCAGCAGCCAATCCCAGCGCACAGCCCAGTCCCGAGAGGCTGCCCTGCATGACGGCACCCCGACGATAGCTGGGTCGAAACTCCTCGACTGCGGCTTCGGCGCCGCACGAGACGCGGGCGGGATGCTCAACGAGATTGACGTAGAGTGCGGCGCCGAAGAAAACGCCGGCGATCGCGATCGTGATTGTTAGAAGCACCATGCTGGACACCACTCAGCGATCAGCTCTGCAGTTCGCGCAGCACCGCTTCCGCCTCGGTGACGACGTCGCGGACGATTGCGGCAGCCGGCTTGATGTCGTTCACGAGGCTGCACGACTCGCCGGCGTAAAGCACGGTGTACTCCAGATCGCCCTCGAATCCGATCAGCGGACTGCCGACGAAATATCGCGGAATGTCGATCATCCCGCCCTCGCTCGGCATCCGGCCCAACGATCGTGCCTTCCCCGGGACGTTGTCCAGACGCAGGACGCCCGGCGGCTTCCCACTCATCGACCGCCTTGTTGCGGATCACGCGGTGGGCGGCGTCCGGCCAACCGATGTCGAAGAGCATCGTGTGCACGGTGTCCTCGGCGCGCGCGCGAACGATGCGCTGCTTGTACTCACGGGAGGCGCGCGCCTCTTCGCTGGCGACGAAGCGCGTTCCCATCAAGACGGCCTCCGCGCCGAGGCCGAGTGCCGCGACCAGACCGCGCCCGGTCGCAATGCCTCCGGCGGCGACGACGGGCAGCGGTGCCACCGCCTGAATCACCGCGGGAACCAGCGTCACGAGCGAGGTGGTCCCTCGCACGTGTCCGCCGGCCTCGAATCCCTGCGCGACGATCGCGTCGACGCCGGCTGCCGCAGCTGCTTTCGCCTCTTCGACTGAGCCCACTTGGGCGAACACGCGAATACCTGCTCGCTTCGCCTTCTCGACGTGTGGAGCAACGTCGCCCCAGAAGAGAAGTAGCACCGGCACGCGCTCCTCGACGCAAGCTTCCACCTCGCCGCCCTGCAGGAGCGGAAGAAGCAGGCCCACCCCGAAGGGCTTCGACGTACGTCTGCGGGTATCGCGAATGTGCTCGCGAATGGCGACCGCGAGGAAGGCCGCCCATGCCGAGGAATCCGAGGCCTCCGGCGTTGGAGACAGCTGCGGCGAGCTCAGGTCCGGCGTTCCCTCCTCCGAGCGGCGCGGAGAGGATCGGGTGATCGATCGCGAGATCGCGGCAGAGACGGGTCTTCAGCATGCGTTCGGCTCTCAGTCGAGTGCACTGACCATGACGTAATACCCATCAGGATCACGCAGTGCGAATTCGCTGGTGCCGGTACCGGGATTCAAATGGGGTTCCTCTTCCAGTTCATCGGCAAGGGCGCGCGCGCGCAGCAACGTCTCATCGAAGTCATCCACACGAAAGAACAAGAGGAGTCCATTGCCGGGCTGGGCATGATCGGGGCTGCTCAGTGGTGGGTGCTCGTGGGCTCCCCACTGGTGCAGGCAAAGCAAGACCGTTCCATCGGTGTCCAGGATGGTCCCGAAGTCATCATGCGCGGGTTTCGTTTTCGGTTGACCGAACAGCGACTGATACCACTTGCAGCTGCGAGCAACATCAGCCACACCGATGATTGTCCACGTGCGTTTCATCGCTTCCTCCAGCGCCCTAGCGATCAGGCTTCGCTGAGATAGCCCCGTTCCAACTGCTGCTGCTGGTTCTCGAAGATGGCCATCGCAGTCTTCATGCGAAGGAAGCCGAACTTCCGGTAGAAGGGTTCGCGTCCCGGGACAGCGTACAAGATGATCTTCTTGTGCCCGCGTGACTGCTCCACGAGATGGCCGACGATTTGCTTGCCAAGCCCGGTGCCTTGGTGGCTCGGCAGGACCGCTATATCGCAGATGTACGAGCAGTCTCCACCATCCGCCAGTGCTCGACCCGCTGCAACGAGCTTGGCGCTCTCGTACACGAAGCATTTGAACATGCTGTTGGCGAAGACTTTCTGGAGATGTGCCGGCTTCTTGTCGCCAAGCGGCGCCGCTCGATAGAGCGCGGAGAGTTCTTCCCAATCGACTCCATCGGCGGAGTATTTCCATTCGAGCGTCACGCTGTGTCTCCTTCCTCAAACAATCTCTACTGACCACTGAAGGAGCACTGCTCCATCACGAGTCGCCACTGACCGGCGTGTTTCTCCCACACCATGACACCCCGCTGGTCATCCGTGAAGGAGTTGCCCTCGAACGAGCCAGCACCCTGATAGTGATGCCGCACCACGGCTGCGTTTTGACCCACGGCGCGGACAACAACCTCGGTGCGCGTGCCACGATCCAGCCGGTAGCTCGGAGAGCGGATGATCGCCAAGATAGCCTGCCGATCGAGGGCTAACCCGCTCGGGGCAATGTAGATGTAGTCATCGGCCGCAAGTGCTTCCACGGTCGCGGCGTCCTTCTCCAGCCACGCCTGAAACCAGCGCTCACTCACGCTATGCAACTCCGATAACATCTGCCGCTCCTTCACTTCTTGAGCGGCTGAAACTCGAAAGCGCCCTGGCTGTCGAGCCGCTTCCAAGTATTTCCATGCTTGGCAAGAAAATAACCGGTGAGTCTCTCCGGGTGATTCGCCGAGCCTGAAAGCACGACGAAACCTACGTTTTCACCCATCGGGATCCATTCCGATGCGGCGATGCCAGGCGGCAGCGGTGGTTGGTCCTGCCCAACGACGAGCGAAGTGAGGAGCCCAAGCGCACAGACCGCGACGATGACCAGAGTCGTCTTCATACCGTACCTCCATGACGTCCCGGTTAGCTGAGCAGCACAACCGGCAATGCACCAATGAACAATGCCACGACCAGCAGGGCAACAAAGCCCAGCATGCTCGCGACAGCCCTGAGCCGCTGACCCCTCGGCCTGCTTCGAATCAAGTAGTAGGGAATGGCAACGAATGCCACTGCGATCACGGCCACGTTCAGCAGCGGAGAACGCCGATACGCCCGCAACGTGCTGTCCGTCCAGTACCACCAGAAGATGAGCAATGAGAAGGCGAGACTCGTGGTGATCACGGACCATTGCGGCTCGCGCATTCCGTGCGTTTCCAGGTAGGTCGACATCCCACTTAGCAAGGCGATGCCTAGAAGAATCAAACCCAGAATGTGAGTCGGCTTCATGGAAGTTTGAACTTTCGCATCGCGCGAGGGGGCCAGATCGAGGTGAACTGTGCGCCGCCGACCAGCCGCGACGCAGCCGAAACTCCCCGAACGATGCCCCGACTCTCCAGAACGTTCTTGATGCGTCGAAAAGAATGCTTGGGATCCGGCGTCAACACGAACATGTTGATCTCGTCGTCACTGACGTCGTACCCGTCAAGCTTCGCAGTGTCGCCCTAGCACACCCTTCAGTTCGCCCTGGATGGCCGGAAGGAACGTTTCGTCTTCCAGAGACTTACGCCAAAACTTGATGACGAGCTGGTAGTCCATTTAACGTTCTGCCGCTGACTTAGGTAGCACCGGAAATCGTCTCTCGAAGTACGCGTGCCAGCTGTTCAGATTCTTCGGCCGTGAGCTGTCACCTGAGCCATTTCCTCGCGTGATGTTGTCCAGATCGGACGACCCCAGCGCGGATCCGTACGGTAGCGCGGAATGATGCTCACGTGCAGGTGCGGAACTGTATTGCCCAAGCACTCCAGATTGACGTGATCGGGTTGCAACGAACGACTCACCGCCGATTCCGCCACCCAGAGGTCGCGACAATAATGTTGCCACTGCTCCGAAGAAAGCTCGCTCGGCCGAGTTACGTGCGCCAAGTCATAGACGATGGCACAGGTGCCTCGATACGCCTGGTTTCTGGCCAGGTAGAGCGACGACACGGAGAGCTTGCAGACAAAGGTCGCGTGCTCGCTCTCGTTCGGGCGCGGCGCGCACAACGGGCATCCCTGACCTGAACGAAGCTCGAACCAAGGCGCCAACACTTCGGTACTGCCTGACGTTTAGCTCGAGACGCGCGTGGGTTTCCGCGCGGCGCCTCGAAGCGCTTGTTTGGGATTCGGCACCAGCGGAACCGCCTGGAACCAATCTCCGCCGCTGTGCCATTGGAGAATACTTCCGTTCTCCGCAACGCGCAGTGGGCGAGCGACAACATTCTCGATGAAGCGCAGGACATCAGTTCGCATGTCCTCGGACAGCTCTTGCTCTGTCGAGGCGTCGTAGCCGGCGTAGTCGCACCAATCCACTACCTTCTTTCCGCTGGAGGGGTCGTTCACTTCCACCCACCACTCCAGCACCAATTTCGGAATCAGAACGGACAGGGACACTTCGTGACGAACGATGCTCAGTGCTACATGCCCTGTCGTCTCGGACATCGTGACGCCACGCTCGTCAACAAAGCGGCTGAGGTCCGAGATCAGATGTTCGTTCATGGCTAGAACGAACGTCCATCGACGAACTGGCGCTTGATGGACGCCAGCTCGACACCCTCGAGGCACCGCACGTTGATGGCCGCCATTTCGGTGCCGCGCGAGGCGCCCAACCCGAAGGGCGCGCACCCGCACTTGGGACAGAAATGATGCTTGATGACGTGCTTGTTGAAGGTGTAGATCGCGAGCGCTGCCTCAGGCGATCGAAGCGTGAACTGAGTGCGCGGCACGAACCAAAGCAGATAGCCCTTGCGGCTGCAATGCGAGCAGTTGCACTCCATTGCTGTGTCGAAGGTGCCTTCAACCTCGAACGTGACTTGTCCGCAGTGGCAACTACCCTTGTGTGTCACAGAAATCTCCTTTAGCTGCTGCTTGCAAGCTATGACCCACTGACGCTGAACTCGACGCCCTCACTATCCTGGTACTTGGCAATGCGCTGACCGTGAAGGGACCGTGGAGGGTCCACCACCCGTGTCCCTGCCGCGACCCGCTGTGCGTGAAACGCATCGAGATCGGCGACACGAAATCCCAGTTGAGCGGATCCAGCCGGGTGATCGCTGGATGCCAAGTGAAGGGCCAGCGTCGTACTCCCAGTCTCGAACTCACTCCACTCCGGCGATTGAAATCTGAGCTTCAGGCCAAGCGCACTGAGATGGAACTGAACGGCCTCGGTCATGTTGCCGACGAACTTGATCGCATAGACAAGCGTTGTCATGTGTCGCTCCGCAATTCATTCCTTGGGCGAATTCTTGCTCCGCTCAATTTCTTTATTCTTCCTCTCCTCCGCCTCCTGTTCAATCTGCGATTGAGGCGGTGGCGGCGGCATGCGTCCACCGCTCAAGAAAAGCAGGGCCCAGGCGAACCCGCCCTCAGAGGGTCTTCTGCTCTTTCCTCGGGGTGAGGATCGACGCGCATAGATCCACACCGCCGCAATGACCGCGAGCAGGCAAAACGTGACAACTGCGGTAGAGAGCAGCATCTCAATTCCCTGAACCACGCGATGCATCGTTTAGCAGCAGCAGGCGCTTTTGGGAAGTAGGTCTGCTCTAGGTCATTTCCCGGGTGCTACCCTCCCGCTGGATGGACCTGAGCAGCCTGCCAAGAACCCTGATCTGCGCGTGCGTCCTGCTCGCGGCCCTGCCGAGCGCCGGCGGCGATGCTCCGCTGCACTTCCTCGACGAGCAGGTCGCGGCGCACCCCGGCCAGAGCGGCAGCTACGTGCTCGACACCGGCGCCGAGGCGCTGATCGCCCGCGCCTGGCTGACCGACCACGCCGAGCGCACGCTCGAGGTGCAGTACTTCATCTGGAGCACCGACAACGTCGGCATCCTGGCGGCCGAAGCGCTGCTGAGGGCCGCGGAGCGCGGCGTGAAGGTCCGCGTGATCGTCGACGACCTGCTGATCGACGCGCCGGACGAGTCGCTGCTCGCGCTGGCCCGCCATCCGAACATCGACATCCGCATCTACAACCCGAAGTCCTCGGTCGGCACGCCGCTGCAGAAGCGCGTGGTGAACGTCGCCACCGACTTCCGCGGCGTCAACCAGCGCATGCACAACAAGGTCCTGCTGATCGACGGCAAGGTCGCGATCACCGGCGGCCGCAACATGGCAGATGAGTACTTCGACTACGACCACGAGTACAACTTCCGCGACCGCGACGTGCTGCTGGTCGGCGCCGTGGTCGGGAGCGTGGCCGCGAGCTTCGAGCTGTTCTGGGCCAGCCCGCTCAGCGTGCCGGTCGAGGAGCTCTACGACGGCCTCGGCCTGATGCAGAAGCACGTCGAGGTCGGCGACGCCGAGGTCCAGGAGATCTACCGGGGGCTGCACGCCTACGCCGCTGCGTCGGAGAACTTCGCGCCCGAGGTCCGCGCAGCGATCGAGGCCACGCCCCAGACCTTCCCCCGGCTCAGCGCGCAAACCGTGTGGGGCAGAGTCGAGTTCATCAGCGACGCGCCAGGCAAGAACGACAACAACTTCAGTCTCGGCGGCGGTGGCCTGACGACCGCAGCGCTGGCGCGCCTGGTCGAGGCGGCGAAGGAGACGATCACTATCCAGTCGCCGTACCTCGTGGTCTCCGACGCGGCGATCGACCTGTTCCGCCGCGCCGTGGCGCGCGGCGTGCGGGTGCGCATCAACACCAACTCGCTCGCCTCCACCGACAACTTGATGGCCTTCTCCGGCTACCGCAGCCAGCGCAAGCGCCTGCTGCAGCTGGGCTTCGAGATCCATGAGTTCCAGCCGGAGCCGGTCGCACAGCGCGCGCTGCTCGCGCGCCTGGCCGCCGCGCACAAGACCAAGCCGATCTCCGCGCTGCACGCCAAGACCATGGTCGTGGACCATCAAGTGGTCTACATCGGCACCTTCAACTTCGACCCGCGCTCCGAGAACCTCAACACTGAGGCCGGCGCGATCATCCACGACGCGAAGCTCGCGCACGCGGTGGAGCAGGCGATCGCGTTCGACATGCAGCCCGGCAACAGCTGGGACGCGGCCAAGGACGACCCGGATTCCCACGCCTCGTTCGGCAAGCGCAGCAAGGTGCGGCTGTGGCAGCTGCTGCCGATCAAGCCCCTACTCTGAGCAGGAGCGCCCATGCTCGAACAGAAGATCAACGAGTTCTTCGGCGACGACGAGCCCAGCGGGTTCGGCACCGGCTGGTGGAGCGGGGTCCTCTCGGCCTTCTTCGGTCTGCTCGCGTTCGGCGCAGTGGTGTGCCTGCATTTCCCGCAGCTGCTGTCGTCGCCCGAGCTGCGGCCTCACTACCCCATGCACCTCATGCGGATGCTGATCCAGGGCGTCATCGTGGGAGCGATCGTCCTCGGCGTCGTGTCCGCGATGCTGCGCCGGAAGAAGGTCCTGGCTCTCACCGGGATGCTGTCCGCGCTCGGTGCGACCCTGTTGGGCGGCGCCAGCGTCGAGATCAACGAACCGCTGCACGACGGCCTGGCAATCGGCCTGGATTGGTTCCTGCTCGACATGCTGCTGATGACGCTGATCTTCTCGCCGATCGAGGTGCTGTGGCCGGCCTATCCGAAGCAGAGCGTCTTCCGGCCCGAGTGGCTGCTGGACGTGGTGTACTTCCTCTCCACCCATCTACCCATCCGGATCACCACGTTCCTGATCCTGCTGCCCGCCACTCAGCTCACGCACCTGCTGGGCAACGAAGGCCTGCAGCAAGCGATGGGCAGCCTGCCCTGGCTGGTGCAGTTCTTCCTGGCCGTGCTGGTGGCGGACCTCGCCGAGTACTGCATCCACCGAGCGCTCCACGAGGTGCCGTGGCTGTGGCGCTTCCATGCCATCCACCATTCCTCCAAGGCGCTCGACTGGATCGCAGGCTCGCGCGCTCACCTCGTGGACGACCTCATCATCCGCGGCTTGATGCTCATCCCGATGATGTTCATGTTCTCCCAGAGCATCATCACGGCGTATCTGTTGTTCGTCACGATCCACGCCACCTGGGCGCACACGAACTTCGGCCCGAGCATCAAGTGGCTCGAGCCCTAGCTGGTGTTACCGCGGTTCCACCACTGGCATCACACGTCGCAGAAGGAAGCCATCGACAAGAACTACTCGATCCACTTCCCGTGGATCGACAAGCTCTTCGGGACCTACTACCTCCCGAAGGAAGGCTGGCCGGAGACCTACGGCTTGGACAACGAGCCGCTACCGGCAGGCTTCTGGGGCCAGACCTTCTACCCGTTCACGCGCAGGAAGGCGGCTGTAGCAAGCTCGAAGCGAGGAGCTCAGCGGGACGTCCTTGGGCAAGGTTGCGCCCTTGCTCGTCGCACGCACCAGACCCAAAGCCTTCATGACTCTGACGGCCGTGAAGCCGAGGTCGTATTCCCATTCCTCGTGGCTCAAGCGCAGGAAGCCCGGGGAATGGTGATGGTTGTTCTGCAGGCAGGCGCTGAAGGTCGCAGTGACCGGTAGCCACTCGCCGATGTTCATCGCGTTGTCGTGTTCGTCGTGGTAGCGCCGGTAGCCGAAACGCCGGTCGTGGGTCCAGTAGTTCTGGATCATGTTGATCCACAAAGCGAAGAGCCGGAACCCGAGCCAGATCACCGCCGCGAAGCGCAGGTCGCGCACGAGCAGCCACAACAGCGCAGAAGTTGAACACCTGTGCGACCACGGCAGAACACCGGGTTCGACACGAGCCGGAACGACCAGGACTTGAATATCTCGTCGCCGGCCATGTCGGCCTCGCACTTGTAGGGCATCAGGCAGAGGTACAGCGTCCGCCAGAAGCCATCGGCAGCGAGCTTGTTGGGATCGCCCGGATGATCGGAGAACTTGTGGTGGAGCCGGTGCCGGTTAACCCAAGTGACCGGGTTCACGTAGACGCCGAAGGTGTTGTTCACGACCGTGATGGCCTTGACGAACCACTCCTTGTAGTCGAGCGCGCGATGGGCGATCCCCATGTGGATCACGCAGGACAGGTACACGCCGCCGATGAACCAGCACACCACGAAGTAGGCCGCGCCGATCAGCAAGCCAGTCCCGGGACCGATATCGGGCGGTGCGAAGTACATGCAGGCCAGCGCATAGGCAAGTACGAGCGCCCAACCAGCGACGTTGTAGATCTTCATCTAGTCCCCTTCGTGTCAACGCAGCCGGCTGTCCAAGTCGATGACGAGGCTCGTCCGAAGAACACTTCCCACTTGCTGCAGCGTCGCGAAGCGCTGCTTTCTGTCCAAGTCCTTCCAAGCTGCGGCGACGGCAGTGATTCCTCTTCTCCACTTCTCTGCAAGGGTGGCTGCCTGATCTTGCCAGTTCTCGAAAGCGCCGGTCGAGAGGTAGTCCAACACGCTGATTGCCCCCTCTGCACTCCTCGCTTCCAGAACGTTCCGGAAGATACGCTTTTGATCACCCTCAGACGCGCCGGCTCGGTCCGCATCCCACTCTTCCGGAAACTTGGATGTTGCACGAAGCAGATCCTGAAGTGCGAAGTAGAAATCGCGAGCCTGCGGCGTGAGCAGCAGGCCGCCGCACTCAGAGAAGTACCAGTCGCTCAGCTTCGATGACAGATCGCTGACTACTCTTCGGCTGATGATCGTCTCATCGTAGATCGCAAGCGGTCGAAGTTCTTTCCAGAGTGCGCCATAGCTCTTGAAGCGGAGCTCTTGTCTTTCAACGCCCCTTGTTTTCTGAAGCTCTCGCGCAAGCTCTGCGGGCCACTGGAGCTGCCGAATGGCGGCCTTGGCCGCCTCTTCTGCGCTGGTCTTTACCGCTGCCTCGGTCCCCGCCTTGAGCAGAACCAACGCATAGCCACCTGCGGCCACCAGAATCAACGTTACGAGGTCCAGTATCGGGCTCAACTCGATGAGCATGCTGCCTCCTCGAAGGTCATGTTAGCGGCCGCATAGACGGCCTGTACAAACTCCTGCGCCGACCATTCCTTCCGATCGGAAACCTGTCCATCTCCAAGTTCGATCAGTCTCAACACGCCATCGCTTCGTCTCGCAACATCGACCGAGAAGAAAGAGCTGGCGACTCGTGACGCGCAAGCGCGAACGATGTCCGGAGTGTCAGTGCCGAGCGCATGTTTACGGAACACGAAGTATCTTCGCTCCGACGCCGCCTCGTATTCTTCCTGGCGTCGAACACACACGCCACCCTCAACCACGCCACGATACTTCTTCATCAAGGAAACAACGCCGGCGATGTCCTGCGGCCGGGATACGAGAGATCCTCCTGCCGTGCTCAGAGACTTGACGTAGTCCTTGACGAAGTAGCCCGGCCAATTGCGGCCGGTGAGCTCACTGACGAAATCCGCGTCTTCCTTCAGGACGACCGTCTCAGCCGTGAACTCGGAGAGAAGTGGATACCACTCGGGTAGATGATGGCTTGCTTTGTACTCCGCAACCGAGGTGAATGCTTGCGCCGACCTTGCTTCCAATGCGCGCACGAGATTCTCAAAGAGGGGGACTGAAAGCATCCATCCTCTATAGAGTATGACGTCGCCAGATTGCAGGCTCGGCCTTGGCTTGAAATCGCCGCGCTCGAAATCCTCGAATGAGAACAGCGACACATCGAAGCCAACCGAACGCGCCGCCTCGTACTCCTCAAGGTATGTATCGTCAGCGACCTTGAGATCTATCGGGTTGCTTGGGTACAGCAGACGCATGACATGTCCCGGTGTTGTTGGGCTTGAAGTCCGCGTAGGTCGTATTCACCTTGCAGGTACTGGCATGCCAGCGTAGATCGTGTGCCCTTGGTCGTCGTTGAAAACGAGCTCTCTAGTTCCCCAGTCGGTATCACAGGGCGGTTGGACCAGTTCGACACCCGAGCTGCGAAGTCGCTCGCCGAAAGCATCAACGTCATCGACGCCGAGGTACAGGTGCAGGTGGCCCCCTTCTTTCACAAACGCAATGGACGGGTCCGGAGTATCAACGAGCTTGAGATGAAAGCTGCCGCCGCTGGAACGTATGCCCGCATAGAAATCGGCATGCCGGAATTCGAGCTCCAACCCCACCAGTTCAGTGTAGAAGCGAATGCTGCGATCGAGATCGGTCGTGCGCAGCTGAGGTGTGATGGCAACTACTGTCATTGACGTCTCCCTCGCACCTCGTAGCGAAGCTCCACCATGCCGCTCTTGTAGGCTTTGACCTCCGCCAGATGGAGGGCGATGTCTCTGTCGAGCCTCTCGAAGAATGAGATCCCATCACCGATCAAGATCGGCAGGATCGAATAGCGAACCTCGTCGGCCAGCCCGAGACGAAGGCATTCGGCGCAGACCATACCGCCTCCAACAAACCAGATGCTACGGAACGTGGGCCGCAGGCGCCCATTCACGAACTGCGCGAGATCGCCTGAATGGAACTCGACGGTTTCCCGGGTCCGCGGCAGTTCGCGACTGGTGAGGACGAAGGTGGGCTTGTCGCCGTACGCCCACCCGAACCCTTGGGCTTCAAAACGAAGCGCGGTCTCATAGGTTCGCGATCCCATGACGTAGCAGTCGATCGTCTTGAGGAACGCCTCGACGAATCCTGGGTCCATGGTGTCCCCGCCTGCGAATTCGTCCGAGGTCTCGAGCCAGTCGACGCTTCCGTCCTTTCGAGCGATGAAGCCGTCGAGACTCGCCGCCATGTGGATCGTCACGCAGGAATCAGTGGTTGCCATCGTTTCACCCTGATGTCGAGTGCGGACGTTGAGCCGGACGCACGAACGCTCCATTGCGCAAGAAATAGACCGTCTGCTCGATCGCCTCTCTGTTTTTCATGATGAAGGGATGGCTCGAGGCAATCACGAGAAAGTCCTTCATGGCAGCGAGCTTCGCACTCTCCAGGGACACTTTGCCGTCATCCTCACCGGGAATCAGCCTCGAAAGAAGCGGGTTGAATGATCGGTTGCCAGTGATGATGCCGAGATCGAAGCTTGGCTCACCTAGTGAACGCGGCACCGAATGCGAGTCAGTACCCAGTTCCTGGCCAGCAGGACCGTTGACCAGTCGGAATAGAAAGAGGCCGCCCAGTTTGTCCACGACCTCACTTCCGTGATTGGGTGGGCTCAGCATGACAACACGGCCTATCTTGATGTCCGGGGCTGAAGCGGCCAGCTGCCGCACGATAATGCCGCCTAGCGAGTGGGTGACAAAGTTGACTGGGAGCGTTGCGCCTGAGACGCATGCTCGGACCTTCGCAGCGACGAACTCGTTAGTGAGCTTCTCGATCGGATGCTTGCGCGACGGATACGAGAGATTACAGACACGATAGCCGGCCGATTCCAGCGAACGAGCCAGGCGCGACATCGAGCTGGAGTTGCGAGCCAGCCCATGCAGGAGCACGACGACTTCGGTTTCGGCCGGCGGTACATCCTGTGCGGCGGCGACTGTAGAGAACCCCGACAGCGACAGCACCGCGAGTGCGAGTGTGGTGCTCACTTGTCGCTCTCGGTGATTTCCGCGGGTAACGTAAATTCTCCGCTCGACTTGAAATGCACGCTATTGAACGCCGGGCCGGCGAGCTTGCCGTTCATCTCGTATGTGAGCTTCCCGCGGTATTCGTTGGTCATGACGCCCATGGCCTGGCGCGCGATGCGGAACACCGAGACACTCATCGGGACGCTAACGATCGCCTCGCCAAAGCGCGGCACGCTGCCACCAGCGTCGCTCACGCCAGTAGCGAAGCGCTTGCCCTGCACATTCATCGTGACTGACACACCGTTGAAGTCCAGCGGTAAGTCATTGGGATTCTGGATTCGAAGCTTCACCAGCATTCGCAACTCCAGGCCCTCACCTTGAAGCGGCTCAACGCCCACCATGATTACCTCAATGGGTTCGCGTCGCTGGAGGTTGGCGCAGCCACCCAGCACTCCGAAGGCAAGCAGTACGAACAGCACGATGGCACTGGCCGCCAGCCGCTGACCCTTCGCGAGATATACACAGGCCATTGCGATCGTGCTGTTAGTCGTCAACGGTTTGCTCCGAGTGCAAGTGGAAGCCTGAGCCGGAGACTTCGAGGATATCCGGCGTCAGGTGGTACTCATCCTTCAGGAAAGCTTCGCGCGCATTGCGGAGATTTTTTTCCTGATATTCGGCGTGCTGATTCTTGCTCCAACAGATGAACCAATCCCGACAAGGAATAGCCGCGTAGTGCTCAGCACCAAGCTGCGCAGCCAAGGCTTGACGCACTACCGGCAACAGTATGCGAACAGCGGTGAAATTATCGACGTCATCCGACAAGAAAGCCTCGGCGCCACCCGGAGTCCTTGCAACATGGAACTTTGGCATCGTCAATGCACCAAGCTTGCGAAGCGCGCGCTCGCGCAACTGCGAGAGAGTCAGCCCGGATGCTTCTAACTCCTCGCGCATCAAGTACGAATAGCCGCCATCACCCCTTACGACGTAGCCGATGCGAATCCTTGACGGAAAATCCGTGTGGACTATTTCGGGCGCATCCACGAGCCATTGCTCCGGAAAGAACTGCGGCAGCACAACGGATGCGACTTCCAACTGACTGATGATCTCCGTCGACGCTAACGCTTCGCGTCATGCGCGTGAGTCTCGCACGTCGCCTTCATCGTGTTGTTGGGTTCATCTCCGAACCATGGTTGCCAGCGCTTCGACTCCCTTGAGTGAAGTTGCTCTGCGGCGGAATCACTTCGTACAGCTCCATGGCATCTTCGAAGCGCTCTTGATCCAGCAGGCTATTGGCGAGATTGAAGCAGATCCCATCGCGATCCTTTCCGCTGCAGTATTGCAGCGCTCGCCGAAAGCACTCTTCTGCAGCCTTTGGCTTGTTCAACTCATCGTGGCAGTTGCCGAGCGCCATCCAGGTCTGCGAATCCTTGGCCAATAGCTCAATGCCTGCTCAAAGGCGACCTTGGCCTTGCTGAAATTTCCGCCGCGGAAGAGAGCACAGCCCGATTTGTACGCCTGATGGTTCAGCTCTGAAGCGTCTGGATGAAGGGCTCTTGCCCCGTACTTCTTCATGCGCGGATGAAACCTGGCTCAGTCTCGAGACCTGGGAGGATCCCGTAGGGCGGCACTACCCATGTGTGTTTGCTGCGCTCGTAAACCGAAAACGATGGCGTCCAGATGTCGGGTCCGCGAACACGCCGAGCGGAACACCCAAGAAGCCGGACAGAGCGTCGTTGTAGTAGTAGACCGTTGAGCCGCAAGCTGGGCAGAAATGGAATGAAAGCGTACTGCCGGACTCAGCCTGGCGAACATAGGTGGCCGATGCTCCAACTGTAACGACCCTGCTCTCCGGGAATCGTGCCTGAGCACCCAGAACGCTGCCTGTACGCCTCTGACACTCGATGCAGTGGCAGATGGAGACACGGACTGGCTCGCCAGTAACGATTGCGGAAAGCTGACCACAACAGCAGGCGGCGTTGCGTGTTTGCTCGGCCATGGTTCTTAGACCACGAGTCTCGCCACTTTGTAACTCTCACCATCCGCAGCCACCACGCGAATGGGATGACTCTTTGCCTGCGCCAAAAGCTCTGCGGCCGACAGGCTGCCCTTGGAGAGGTCAATCGTCACTCGAGGAAGGCCCGCAGTAGGAATTGCCAGTCTCTTGTGAGGCTCCTCGAGAATCTGCTTGTTGGTGATGTCTACTTGGCCAGCCATCAGTAAACGCATGTCCTGAATCAGGTAGGCGGCAAGCTCATCGTCACCTATGTCGCTTCCGGGTATGTCCAGCCGAAAGTCCTGCGCCGACAGACTGCCTCCGTTGGTGAAGTGGACAACGAAATCGAATTTCACGCGATGCTCAGACATGTTTACCTTGTGGTCTAACGCCGCGAATGAGCCGCCGTTTCCATTGTAGAGCTAACCCACTGTTCGCCGAACCGCTGCTCTTTGCGCGCGATCGGTTCAGCGCTTGTGAAAGTAGAAGCGATTTCACACTCCAACGTACCTCAACTATCCTGGCGTACGCAACGACATCCGCAACGATTGCTGAATCCGGAATGGAGAACTCCGGCGCATCGAACTCGAGCCAGAACACTTGCTCGTCCACTGCCAATGCCGTAGTCGCCGCTTGAGCGTGGGGACATCCGTGAACTACCTCTTTCCCCAAGAGATCTTCGTCTCTAGAGGCTTCAACGATTGGTGCCTGGAAGTAGCGAAGTAACGCCAATCTCCCGCGCTGTCCTTCCAGCTGTAGAGTTCCACACCTTTCAGCCATCGGACGCGCCGCTCTTGCAGCATCGGCGCCTGCAGCCCGCATCGGCATCGCGGCACTGAGTCCCAGCATCACCATAACAACTCGCCAGTCGAATCATTGGGCTCACGGTTCACCTCACTGGTGGATGAAGGTTAATCCCGGCATAGTCTTCGCTTATCGGATGTGGCGTCAAGATCCGTGGTGTAGACCCAGTTGACAGCGGGGAGTTCAAAGGAGCCGCTCGCCACGAAAGAATATCGCCACCTCACCCCGTCCTACTGCTCCAAGATCGGCCCCTTCGGGGTAAGCCACGCAATCACGAAACCAAGCACATCCCGATAGTGCCGCTTGAGCACGTCTCAAGCGTCCGCAACTGGAAGCTAGGGACTGGCTGTGCAATGCTCCACCACTACGCAAGATCCAACGTTTGTGTGTTCGCTTAGCGATCCGCTTCCCTCGCAGCCACGTGCCGGCGATGCATGTATCCGCGCGTACCGTAGTCAGCTCGAGAATGAACATCCCAAGAGGCGCGCCTTGTGAATCCGAAACTCGGAGCAATGCCTTCGTCGGAACATTCCATTCAGCGGCGTTAGTTCTCGATTTCAGATACCGAGAGTCATCGCGGCGCCCCAACGGTCAAGATGAGCGGCGGCTAGCGGCTCATCGACAATCCGTCCGCTCGATGAAGAATCAAGCACATCCTGTTGTATCACCTTGGCTAACAGCTTCGCCAAAGCGACAAGGCAAAGGATGCGGCGAAGACATCTGGAAACACAGGTGACAGGCACCTTCTCTCCAGCCAATGATGGACCTGCACTATCCCCCCGCCAGGCTTCCATACAGCTCGGGGCTACCATGGACAGCGTCGGTTCCAATAGCCGACGCGCCTGATTGCATCTGTCTAGAACACACAACTCCGAGCGTGATAATGCCAATAGCGAGATCGTCTATGCCTAGCGGAATCAGAGCCCCAGCCGCTTCCATGGTATGGCGGGTGATCGGTTTCAACTGAAACCGAATCTCGCCAAGATCTCCCAGCCGAACGACTTGAACCTCGAGCACAAGTGCATGCAGATACATTGTTACATCGATCTTGGTGCCAATGTCGGATCAACGTCTCTGTCTACGCGGTAGAGACGAATTCCAGAAGCGAGTATCCTGGTCGCACTTGAACTCGTCTGCTCTTCCACTTCCCAAAGGTCTCGCACCTTCGATGTCGAGCGATCGATTCCCTGAGTAATAGCCCGCGCCTATGGTGTTTCCGTACCAGCGCCGACGCGGTTCAGCTAGCCTGCGTCTTCAGCGGGATTGGTCTGCAACCGATACACGGGCATTGCTTTTTCAGCGCCTCGCTAGCCGCTCGCTAGCTATCAGTGGGAGATACGCGTCGCAAAGCAGTCCTCCAATATACGGTGATGGCCGCTCATCTGCTGCCTAACGTCGGTGCTCAGCTGCTATGCATTGAGGAAGGGCTCCACGGCCTGCTTCAGTTGCTCGACCAACTCCGCATCCATGTATTTGTAGTCGTCGGTATGTCCAAGACATCGATGCGTTTACCCACCATGAGTCTGGTCAATTGAGCCACCAGACGTGTACTTGCGTTTCTCTTCCATCGGACTGCGCCACCGATTGCGACTGCACACGAACAGAATATTCATGGTCGCGTCATTCGTAGTTTCGTGCTTCCTTCTGAGGCTGAGTGCGCAGCTCAGGCAAACTCATCATGTTGCGGAAGATCGTCAGTGATGGTGTGCCACGAAGCCTTGGAACCGACAAAGATATGGGCGGTTGGGCGAATCGTAGGTGTGTCCATCAGAGTGCCCAGGGTTACATGAACATACTCGCCGTCGCGCACTACAGAATAGAGGAATGAGCCGCACGTCTTGCAGCGGATGTCGTGCGCCATCGGCTCGCCAAAGATCAAGAGCTGATCCTGGCCCTTCTTGATGTGCAGCTTCGTTCTCTCGATACCGGCAAAAGACTTGAACGCGGCTCCGGTCGCTCTGCGGCACTGTGAGCAGTGGCAGTTGAGCGCGTATTCGAACTCATCCTGAACGGAGTACTGGACCGCTCCACAGAGGCAGCCACCGGATAGCCAGCGTGTAGAAGAGTTAGGCACCTTGCACCGCCCAGGGTTTGCGAGCGGTGTGGATGGCGACGATGCCGAGAGACTGCCGCTCGAAGCTGACCTCATCGAACCCGTGTGCGCGAATCTCATCGGCGAGCAGTTCTGCAGATGGAAACTCTCGTATCCCATGAAGCAGATACTTGTAAGCCGAAGAGTCACCACCAGTAGCAAGCCATCCGAGCGCGGGCATGCACAACGACATATAGCCGAGATAGGCCGCATGCAGAGGCCTCCAGGGTATGTTGGAGGCTTCCAGCACTATCAGCCTACCGCCGGGACGAAGAACGCGAAATGCCTCATCGAGTGCAAGCCGGCGGTTGCAGATCTTGAGGCCTAAAGACATGGAGTAGGCGTCCACACTGCCACTGACGACCGATGGCATGTTTTCAGCGTCGAGCCGTTCCAGGCGGATCTTGTCTCCATATCGCTGCAGTCTGCGTTGAGCGATGGCCAGCATCTTGGCGCTGACGTCGGATGCCACAACCGTACGATCAGTCATGGATTCGTGCGCCAGGACTCGCAGGATGATGTCGCCAGTGCCCGTCGCGCCGTCGAGCAGTGTCGCCCAGCGTTCGCTGGCGATGCGCCTTGCTACACGACGCTTCCAGAGACGATGAATGCCGAGGCTGAACAAATCGCACAACAGGTCGTAACGGGATGCGATGCGTCCGAACACGTCATCGTGCTGCCAAGCGAACTCAGCCGCGTTCTCAGTCCTTGGATGGGCACTGGCGTCCATGTCGGGGCCTAACGTTTTGGTGAGCGGGCAGGCCACGAGATAACGGGAAACGCGCCGCCATCTCACCGCGTCCGCTCGACCTAAATGTTTGTCTCTTTTCTCTGGTCGCATACTTCGAAAATACTTTGCAGGAGAGCCAGGCGGGAATTCCAAGAACTCCCGCCCAAATTAACAACCCCGCAGGCACGCGAAACGCTTCTGGCAGCAAATCGGAGTGCGGACCAACCAAGAGCAGCCCGAGAAAGAGGCCTAGTACCGCCGTCACGGTCCCGATGCCGATAAAAACTGCCAGGCTCACGAACCCACTTCTTCAAAGAGATACCCTGCTCTCGCACTTTCGATTCTTTAAAGAGAGATAACGTTGAGCTGAGCGGCGAGCGGGCTGGGCTTTGCCCTTGGCACTTCACCTTTCACGCGTCCGCTCCAGCGAATTGTCAGGCATCACGCACTTGCCAACGTGCAAGCTATCAAGAAGTAACTGGAAGGATGATCCGCTCAACGACACGTTCCATCTGCCAGTGGCTTGGACCGTTCGCCACTGCCTCTACCTTGAGGTTCTCACGAGTGGCGTCGACCCAGGAAACCGCCACCTCGACCCTCAACAGCTCGCCGCCGGCGTGGACTTCGCGACTGCATGCGGGCTGGCCCGCGAGCGCCGCGAGCGCAACCGCGCCCTTCCGGCGCCAGGTCTCTAGCTCCTCCGCAAGGAGTGCGTATGCAGTTGCCTTGTTCATTCGCGACGGCCTGATGATGCTTAACGGCGAAGCTGAGCGCCACGCGCGCCCCAGTTTGAGGTCATCCTCCACGCGTGCGCTCCAGCGATGTGTCTGTATCAGCGACAACCCAAAGCCTGTGTTTCGTATCTCGTACGGTCCAACGGTTGACATGCAGCGGCGGCGAACAGCAGGCGAAGCCTGATGGCGAACGTCCGCTCGATGGAAGAGCTAGGCGGCGACCTCATTGGCGCGCTTCCCGCCACACCATCACCGCAAGCCCCGCCGCAACCAGGCATGCGATTGCGCTCGCCCACAGTGGAATATTGATGCCGTTGATGACGACAGGCCAACCAAGGACCAGGCGCAGCAATTGCACCAGCGCGACCAGCACGAATACGACAACTGATATGGCACTGAATGGCTTCATGTTGGGTCTCCTGCTCTTGGAGTCGATCCATAGTTGTCGACCCATGCCCAGTATCCGATAGGCAGATCAATCTGGGACGGCGAAATCTGGACGTCCTCCGCGATCTGTCCGTCCTTTGTCACCTGGATGTGCAGGGCAAGTTCAAGCTGTTTGCCCTCTCCCGCATCGAGCGGCCAAAAGCCTTCCAGCAAATCCATGACGTTATGAAGCGCGGTGTCCAACGCCTCCACTGCCAGCGAACGCGGCACCGTCGATGACGAAGATGCGAGTTTGGCGAGGGCCTCTTCACGGCAATGTTTCATGACGTAGTAGCCGAATAGGTTCGCCGCATCCTCTTCACGGTCAGCGGCGCTCTTGCGCCAGGCACTATGGAGTCGCGGTTTGATCATGTTCGACATCGCCATGCCTAATGTGGTGTATTGCCGAACGTCCGCGCTCAGCCGCGTGCGTCTTCGCACGTCGGCTGCAGCGCCTTGTTGGGCTCTGCACTCTCAAACGGGTACGTCATAGCCTCGCTGCTGCGTCCTTCAGAAGCGCGATGAGTTTGTCCTTGCTTGAGAGCGAGTCGCCTGCATGAAATTTCACTGACAGGTGGACGCCTTTCGCCTTGAGGTACGCCTGAGCTGTGGCACTGGACACGCGGTCCTCGAACGTGAACACCGCTGCGTCACCCACGCCGGGGATCTGGTATGCATGAGGCCCACCGACTTTGACTTGGGCAAGCAGTCCTTGCCGGATGAGATCCGGGCTCACACCCGGCGAGCTTTGCGATGCATCCATGACTGTAATCGTCAAAGCAGATTCCCCCCACTCGGGGGTTCTGGGCCCCCAGGTATACCTGCAGCCGACGCCAAGGGGGGCCATGCTCGTGTCCAAAAATCCGCTGCCGATCTTGGCGTTCGGCGCGAGCGTTTGAATCTCGGCGGGCTTGAGCAACGCGCAGGGATCCTTGGGCAGTGCCGCCGCGTGGGCTGCAGAGCCCGCTAGTTGAAGGACGCCAACAGCCAGTCCAACCATGAGAGGGGTCACCTGGATTTTCCAGTATGGACTCATGACTTTCCTCCGTCGTGTGCAAGTTACTGATGATGGCAGAGGTTGTTTGCTGATGGCGCCCAACGCCGCCGCTGTGACGCGAGCACCGGCGCCTCGCCGGTGCGAGTCGGAACCAGCGGCTTTGTCCGGGTACACCCATCGTGCACTCCTTCAATCAATTCTTAGATCCTGGACGAATCGCGCCGCTGGCACGACGCGCTCCGGCTCAATTCCGAGCTGATCGCAAATGAGCTCGCGCAACTCAGCAAAGACGATCTCAGCGCTCTGTGGACGCCCCGTACGATTCAGCTCGGCAACGATGAAGCCATGAAGGTCGCCGACGGTAAATAGTGTCTCGGCGACATGATCAGGAATTTCGATACCGAAATGCTCCTCCGCATTCAGTACCAGCTCAACTGAATCCAGCCCATCTTACGCCCAACGCTGCGGCTCAGACGCCGTCAAGATATTCGGCGGCGAACCGAGTCTGAACCAGCGTCCTATTTGCAGGATCCGGGTTGGCATGAAGTACTGGCGCTGCCAAGTTCGATGAGCCACTGCCTAGCTACCAATCCTGAGGCAACCGGATATCACGCATGCAGCGCAGCGACCCGTCCGCTTGTCGTTCCAGCGGGCGAATACTGGCAAATGTGCCTTTCGGTGCCTCGCGCTTCACTTCCAGAGCACTGAGGAATGCATCGTCGGCGAAGCGCAGTTCCGGTATCCACCATTCCACTTTTTCAGGGATGGCAATCGTCATGTGAATGTGCGCCGGATTCCTTCTCATCGGATACGGCCCCGGTTTGATCGTGTGAAGCTCGTACCTGCCTTCCGCGTCGGTGCGTACCCACCCTCGCAACCGAGGCCGTCCCCAAGGTTTCCTGCGATAGAGACCGTTTGCATCCGTGTGGTAGGCATAGACGGTGACGCCCTTGCGAGGCTCACCGTCGTGCCCGAAGACGGTGCCCATCAGGGTCAGCCTTTCGCCCGGTTCCGATTCGTCCGCAATGGTTGCGCTCGATGGGACGTCGCGGACTCCCCCTCCAGCGTCCTTGTCCTTCGTGTAAACAGGACCGCCCTCGACCTGGGCAACGACCTGACTCATCACCGACGGTATGGCGATCGAGCCGACCAGGAGCGCAACTACGACTACTGTTCTCATGAAAATTGCCCAACGCCGCCTTGAGCCCAACGTCCAAACTAAGCGGCGGGCCCGCCGGAGGCGCGACCGTCCGCTTGAGCGCCTTGTTGGGCCGACCACCTCGGGACTTCCGCGGAGGAACCACGATGCCGCCGGTAGATGTCTGCCGCCCAATGTGCGGCCGGATGCTCTAGCAGCTTGGCACGGTAGTCCTGCAGATACGGCGGTAGTTCGACACGCAGCGGGTACTGGATCTCTGGCGGCTGCAGCGCTGGCGACAGCAACGCCGCGGCAGTGAGGTCAGCGACCGTGAACCCATCGCCGACCAGGTACGCGCGACCCTGCCGCTCCTGCTCGATCCGATCGAGCATGGTGTTCACCGTGGCGCGATCAGCCTCGAGTTTCCTGTCGCTGATTTTGTGGCGGAAGCGATAGAAAGTCGGGAAGACCCGCACCAGCGGCCGCAGGTTCTGGTAGGCCTTGTCAGGCATCCCCGTCGTCAGGACACGCAGCGCAACGTCGGGGTCGTGCCTGAACAGCGGCGTGATGAACGCCGCGCGCACGCCGGGCCGAGCTGCTCGTCAAAGCAATCCTCCAGCGCGAGCGCGCGATCCCGCGCGGCGGCGTCACGGGGATAGAGCGGCGGGTCGGGATAGCGATCTTCCAGCGCGGCAATGATATGTGTGGAATCGCCTATCGCCCGGCCGTCCAGGAACAAGATGGGCAACGTACCGTGCCCTGTCGCGCGCCAAGCGCGGATCAGGTAGTCGGGGCCGAGCACCTGACGGTGGTGCGCGATGCGCTTGTAGTCGAGCGTCCAGCGGACCTTCTCGTTGAAATGCGAAAGCGGGATGTGCCACAGCAGCGGAATATCCATGGCAGCCTCAGTCTACGGTTCTATCCATGTTCTACTTGGTCAACTGCAACCGATTGTCAGCCATCATCGTGCCGTTCGTTCTGCCCGAGACACCACAGGGTTCACACTCCAGAAATCGCGGTCAGCATCGATCCACTCTGCCGCTGGCATACCCCACGACGCTCGTATCGCCAGCACGATAGCCGCGGGTCTCTCGCAAGGCGCTCTGCATCATCCGCGCTTCTGACCGCCTGAACTACAAAGTACGTACCGTCAGGTGCCTCGAACACCGAGCCTTCCGTATCAATGGCTCCCCTGACACTGGTCACGACGATAAAGCGAGCTCCCGACAGATTCCAATGGGCGCCTCGACCAAGATCTGGCCGGTACGTCAGGATTGAGTCGGTAACCTCTCCGTGTATTTCGATTTCTCCTTGCTGTTGCGCGCGAGGACTTTCATCAGCGGCAAATTGCGCTCGTAGGCGCTGGACACTTGCAGCCGCTGGAACTCCGACTCAAACCCATTGAACCACCAAACTTCTCTCGGCCCAACCGAAGGTTCGAGGGCCAGGTGAGGGTGCGGGCACTTAGGGTCGCGCATGCAGCCGCCGTGTCGCTCTCGATTGCCTCATAAGCGGCCTCGCCGCCGGGCTTGATCGCTTCCCGAACA
Source organism: uncultured Gammaproteobacteria bacterium (assembly GCA_963830745.1). Taxonomy (GTDB): domain Bacteria; phylum Pseudomonadota; class Gammaproteobacteria; order Steroidobacterales; family Steroidobacteraceae; genus Steroidobacter. Next base: position 61,291 of record CAWHNL010000020.1, on the reverse strand, counting down.
ATCTGCAGGAGCCGTGGGGGTTCGCGTGCGCCATTAGCGATGCCATCGCGAACAATGCTGAAGCAATGATTCTACTGACCCATACCGTCCGCTCCAACCTGATGTTAGGCAGCACCTGGCACCACCCGCACAAAGTGGATCTCCCCGTTCGGCAGCTGCCCGAGCCGGGTCCATCCTGCTGCAGCGTAAAGCCGCTCGGCGTGAGTGCCACCTTCGGTCGACAGGTGAATTGTCCCGGGGCCAGCCGCCTCGAGGCTCTGCGTAACCTGCTGCAGCAGGGAGCGGCCGATCCCGCGCCCTTCAAAACCCGGGTTCACAAACAGCGCCCAAACGCTGCGCGAGGGAAAGTCGGCAATGGCAAAGCCAGCGATGCTGCCGTTCACCTCCGCTACCCAGCTCGCCCCGGGTTTAGCGAGGCGGCGCTCGTAGTCCGCCTGCGTCACCCTTGAGGGATCACTGAGCCTGTTCTCGCGCACCGCGAGGCGCAGTGCATGCATTGCGGGGATGTCTTCGAGCAAGGCGGGCCGCAGCATCACGGTGCTGTCTAACGCTCGCGCTCAGGCGCGTGCGTTTCGCACGGAGACTTCCTTCGAAAAAGTGGATACCTGCGAGTTATGAACATGTGCGTTCGACCTCGATGGGTGTTCGGTAACCGAAGTGCTGAGTGAGTCGCGTTCTATTGTAGAAGTCGACGTACGAGACGATGGCGAGAGCGCAGTGCCTGATCGCTGTCGAACTCGCAGCCGTGGTACATGTCGGACTTCAGCGTCTTGAACAGCGACTCCATGTGCGCGTTGTCGTTCATCCGTCTTGGTCGATTCACGCTGCGCTGGAAGCCCGCTCGATCCAGCGCGCGCTGAAAGTCATAGCCAAGATACTCCACGCCACGGTCGCTGTGGAAGATGGTCCCGCTGCATCGGCCGCGACTATCCAGAGCTCGCCTGCAGCGCTCGGCGGGTCAGCCTGCGAAGTGCGCTGCGGTCCCAGGCTCCAGCCCAATAGCCTGCGCCAGTAGCGGTCCATCACAGTGGCCAGAGCAGCGCCATTGGCCCCTCGACCTTCAAATAGGTCACATCGCCTACGTACACCTTATCCGGCGCAGTGATCGGGGTGTGGTCGGCAACTCGGTTGCAATCGCCTTCGCGGCGAAAGAATCGGCCCGATGCCGGGCATGCGTCCGTTGAGATACAAGCCCGCGCAGCGACCTCGAATGCCATATTCACGCATCTCAGCCGCTTGACCGACGCCGACAACGCCTCACCTTGCTGCTCGAATGCCGCATGCACTCGCGGACTGCCGAGGTCTCGCGACTCACAGCGTGCTCTGTGTCGGATCTTCTCGAGCAACCTCGACATTGTCTCGCATTTTACAGGGCGCTGTCGCGCCACGCGCAAGAAAAGCGCCGCACTCACCCCGTACAGCGGCACATTCAGCCGGACCGAGTATTGTGCTTGGCAGTGCTCGATGAAGGCGAAGATGTCTGCTCTCGTTTGGAAGCGAACTCGATGGCTTTTTTAAAAGCTCGTGCTCGATCTTCAGGCGCTCGTATTCGCGCTTGACCTTACGCAGCTGCTTCAGCTTCGCTGTGACGTCCTCATCCGACTTGAACTCCCTTCGTCACGATCTTGCCCTCGCGCGCCTCTTTGCGCCAACGAGACAACATGAACGGGTGAAATGAAGCCACTCGGCAACTTCCTGCACGGACACTCTCTGCGCAACTGGCTCAGAGTCTCACTGCTGTTGCTTCGAATCGATCGCTGGCACCTGGTACGTCGTCTGGGCCGTCGTCATCGATGACACTCCTGAACTGTCAAACCAGGGTGTCCACTCAACCGAAGGAGCTATCACGTCGCCTGCAGCGTGTCGTTAAGTCACACAACGCTCTCCAATGTACTCGTAGAAGCGATACAAGTAGCCGTCCGGATCTGCGACAAAGAGCTCTGTCTGTGCAGCAACGTAATCCTGCCGATACCAAGATCACAACGTCCGAGGCGAGTGGAACTGAGCTTGTTGAGTCGTCTGAGGATTCCGGAAATGGATGGATCTCGACTCGGAAGTGCAGCCCCTTACCATTGGGCCAGCGCGGCGCATCTCATAGATGGGACGATTTGTATCCTCCAAGAGCATGATCTGCGCGCGACCCAGGTCGAGTACCCGAACTTATTCTCAGACCCCGTTGAAACCGCAAAGAGAACCCGAACACATCAAGGTAAAAGGCCTTCGATCGCGTGTAGTCAGCCACTACCAATGGGGAACTAAGGCATTCCATTCCATAGCGATTCTCTGTGTGCCTAACGCTCCACCATAACCGGCGGCGACAGGTGTGCGGAAGGCGCGTGCGTTCGCCGTCCGTGTTGATGGTGTTGTTAGGCATCGTTGGGAATCTTGATGTGCTTATCCGCACCAGGGCACAGTTCACTCTGATAAGAGAAAATGCTTACTTCGCGGTAGTAGAACTTCTTGGTACCACAGCCATCCGCATCGTGATCCGGTCCCTCTAATTCCAATGTGAGAGTCGCGTCCTTTCGGCCTCGACAACGACGAAGCATCCTTGGACAATACATTGGGCCAACCTGCGCCGCCTCTCCATCCATTCCGCCAGCAAAAGCTTCGTACCCATTGGGGACATCGCTCGCAGAGACGAACGTGAAATACCTGTCGCTTATCTTGATCCGATCCAGAGTTTGAGTCGCCCGTGGACCTCGTCGTCCGTGTAATACCTCAGCGCCACAATTGCTTCGTCTTTGTAATGCTTGAGCATCCACTCTCGCGCAGCATTGCAGACCGCATCGGACGGTGCGCTCTTGTCTCCCTCCTCAATACCCATGTCGCCTTCCGATGCCTAACGCCGCGGCTGTGCGGCGCGGGCACGACGTCGAACTCAGTGGCGCCTTCGTCTGACGAGTACGCACCAGCCGCCCGTTAGCTCGCTGCATATACGACCCACTGCATCAGCGTTCCCATATATGCCAACAGGATCAGTCCAAACAACCAGAGCCACCCCCTGCGGCCACGGGTCCGGACCAGATAGTAAGGGAGATAGAAAATCCACATTAGAAACATGAAGAAGCCGATATCAAACGACGGCCTGTAGATTTCAAGGCGGCCGCGACTGTCCGTGTCCACCCAGAACGCGAGCAAGCCCACAAAGGCGAACCCCCAGAGCTTTTCGAACTCGTCGGTGGTCTGAATTCCAAGATAGAAGAGCAACGCCTGGTAGATCGAAACCACGCATGTAAGCGCAATAGTCAGCCGTAGTATCGAGACGCTCCTCATGATGAGTTCCCAGAGCTAACGCCGCCGTATCACGGTCCGCTGCAACTGCTTGTTAGGCGGCTGGCACAACGCTCTTTGCTCTCATGATGGAGTGGTTAACTTCGCTCTGACGCCCCTCTTCTCTTTGCAAAGGGCGTGTCGCTTTTGACTGTCAGCTCATCCCTTTGTTAGGCGGCACCGCGTTCCACTCCCGTTGCGATTGTGAATAGCGCGCGGACTAGTTTCGTGCCATGAACATCCATCGATGTCCTTCCAGATCCTCAACTCTATATCGTCGCGCTGGCGGCCCATCCTCCGGTTCAGACAAGATAACGGCTCCTGCGGCCTTAGCCCGAGCATAGTGCTCATCGACGTCCTCAACATAGACGAGAACGCCATCAATGATCCATGGGAGAGCGGACCATGAGGCGGCAATCTCGCAGTTGTCGCGATGTCGCTTGGGGCCTTCATAGTCCGGCGACGGACTGGCCAACATGACTAGTCCATCCCCAATCGCCATTTCTCCGTGAGAAAGCCTCCCATCGGAAGATGTGAAGCGAGCTGTCTCCGTGAATCCGAACACTTCGGCCAGCCATTCTAGGGCGGCAATGCCGTCTTCATAGGTCAAAAACGGAACAACGTCCGGCATCTTGTTCTCCTTTCGCCATGCCACGAAGGTTTCGAGCACCAAACACGCACGATGGCACTGCCGAGCCGGCCGTGCCGCCCAACGCCGCCGTTCAGTCGGCGCGCGGTTTCGCGCGATCGGCTGCAACGGCTTGTTGGGCGGCATGCTTGAACAGGCGTTTCATGTCGCGACCTTTCTGCTGAGCCAACTCGAGAGGCGTATCGCCAAACTCTGAATGCGCGTTTGGATTGGCGCCGGCGAGGAGGAACACCTCGACCAAGAACTCGTCGTCTCTCATTACCGCAACATGCAATGGAGTCTGCCCCATATCTCCGACTGCGTCGATTTCCGCCCCAGCCTCGATCAATGCACGAACCGCGACACGATCACCTCGCCAAGTCATTACATGCAGAGGTGTATCACCGTCCACGTCCCTGCTATCCAAAGTGACAATGTGTTTCCCCATCTCTGCCGGAAACAATACGTCCGAGGTCGACTGCAACATCTCGTCCAAAGATCGATCCCTCTTCATGGCGCTCTAACGCCGGCGCTCAGGCACGCGCGTTTCGCGCGTCGTCCAGCAGCGCCATGTTAGGTTTTGTCCCACAAGACACCTGCTACGTTCTCCTTACCTGGATTGTGCGGACCCCAATTGATGGGCGAGCGACGCTCGTCTTTAGGCAGCCGAGGCGCGACCCACGAGCTGCTTTCTGATAAGGACCCGTGATGCTTGCGAAAGAAAACCACCGCCTCAAGACGCGTCTTGCGAATACGCGTGCGCATCGGTCCTAACGGCGACCGTGATTCCCAGTCAGCAAGCCCTGCCATTAGCAAGCGCATTTCACCTCGACTCAAGCGCCGCCAATTCGACTTTCGCCGCATGCGCGGATCATCGAGCCGACAAGATGACTTCCTGTACCGCTGCATACGACCTATCGCCGCGCGTCAGCCGCGCGAGGTTTTGCGAGCGTCGGTTGCACGCGCTTGCTAGGGTTCAGCCGGAATGGTGATGACGCGCCATCCATTCGCAGTCCTCGCGGCAAAGAGAATTTCCCTTGCTACTTGTCCGGACTTCAAAGTGCAGTTTTCGAGCGCCCCAGAGTCAATTGAGTCCAGCGCGCCGCCTTGAAGCTGATGTATGCGACGCCCACGGCAAGAACCGCAAGGACCGGTAAGTGTGACCATTCTGGAAGGATGCCGCCGCCGTGGATGCCGATCAAGAACACGACGGCAGCGAACAAGACCGCACCGCCCAACACAGCGGTCGCGAGTAGAAAGACCGTGACCGCTACGGCACCAACTAGCAATGCTCTTGCTTGTATCACGAAGCGTCACCCTAGGCTATTCGCCCAAATCCGTGAGGTCTTCCGAGAAGTGCGGTGTTCAAGCACCCGGCCGCCTCTCTGAACAGGAGGCGAGACTAGACAATCTCCAGGAGACCGCCCTGGATGATCAGTTCCCGTTCCGCGAAAGCCGCGCCTACTCAGCGTCAGTGGCTCCCACTACGACTACCAACTCGATGGTCGCCGACCACGCCCACCCGAGGTTCCGTTATTGCGCCTTCGCGGCTATTGGCTGCAGCGAGCAGGCTTCTCGGCGGGACAGCGCGTGTAGGTTCACATCACACCCGTCCGGCTTCCCAGGTTGCATGGATGGACTTGCGGGTCGCTCTCAAGTGTTGCCAGCCAGCCGGGAACGCGGTGTACCAGGCATCAATCCAGTCATACACATCTGCGATCAACTCGAACGCCGAAGCGACGTGATCGTAGTCATCACCCGAAACGCCAATCTCTCCGCCCTGGAATATCGGATTCCGAACGGCTTTGTAGAACGTTTTCATCCCGCCAAACAGCGCCGCGTTGCGAACCGAAAGCTTGAGTGACGCATCGAGCAGCTCCGGAAGCTTGTCATACAGGGCGACCACTGCTCGGCGATCCAGCGAGAGAGGGTTGTTCAGGCTACTGACGACTTCCGGCGTCAGAGGGCCGCGCTTTGACAATTCGTACTCGACAGCAGCCGCCACATAGCACTCCAGCCCGACGATGGTTCTCTGAACCATCAGAGTCAGCAGCTGATTGGGCAAACCATTCCACGTCAGGCTCGGAATTCGAACCGGACGCAGACGACAACCGAAGACCGCCTGCTTGAAGCCGGTGTTTGAGAAAAGGCGCAGGTACTGTTCGAACTCGGTCCGAACGTTGATCAGTGGAACACTGCTCACAGCTACAGTCATGCGTCGCGTGCTTCCGTTTACATCGACCCAATCATATTGATGAACACGCCCTCACTCCGGAAGCTCAAATCCGTGAGGTCTTCCGAGAAGTCGGTGAAGTTGTAGCCCGCGCCGACCTTGAAGTGCTTGCCGACATATCGATACACCGCGACGAGCGCACCCGCGCGCTGTTCGTTCAGATCCGTCATGTCCAGCATGCGCCCTTCCAACAGCCCTTCCCAGCCGCCGAACTTCAGGTCCGTGCGCAGGATGTACAGCTGCGCGCGGTTGTCGAAGAACTGCGGCCGTTCGCGGTCCAGGCTCAACTGGCCGAGGCGATAGGCGTACTTGCCGCCGATCGACCACGCGTCCGTGAGGTCGTACGTCAGGTCCAGCGCCGCGACGTGGCTCTTCTGGACGAACTGCGCCATCGAGTTCGTCGGCGTCACCTGCTCAGTCGTCGGCACGTTATAGAAGTATGTGTACTTCGCGAGCGCGTTGAGCCGGTCGTGCGCCACCGGGCGATAGCCGTAGCCGAGCACCGCTTCAGTGTACCCGCCGTCGTAGAACTGCCCGAGCGAGCTCTCGCTCTTCGCGTGGTTGTACTTGCCGACCACGCGCCAGTCCGGATTGAGCTGGAACTTGAAGCTGTTCCGGAACAGCCACGTCGTGCGTTCGGACATCGCCGTATCCGGCTGCTCCGTCTTGTCGAGTCGATACTCGACGGCGCTCGACAGCTGCATGGCCTGGAAGCCGTAGCCCATGCGGATGCCGCCGGCCTCGCGATCGATCTTCGCGCCGGTCAGCTCGTCGGTGAGCGTGCCGATGTCGGTGTTCGCGCCGAAGTTCCAGCGCTCGTTCGGCGCGAGCGTCATGCCGGTCGCGTGCGTGATGCCGGACATGTCGTCCGTCTCCTGGTAGCGCTCCTCGAGGAACATGCTGCTCGAATCCGACAAGCGCCGCTTCATGCCTGAGATCAGGTTGCCGCGACGGCCGCCGCGCAGGCCGTTGTCGGTGCGCTCGTTCTCCAGCGCGTAGTTCAGATACAGCGTCGTGCGCTCGGAGAACAGGTAGTTCGTGCCGAGCCGGCCGCCCGGGCCGAGATCGCCATCGGACACTTCAGCGTCGACGCGGAAACGCTCGGTCAAGCGATACGAGCCGCCAGTGCCGTAGCGATCGTTGTCTGGCCGCTCCTCGCTCTTCGACAGCGTGTTCTGCCCGAAGGCGTACGCGCGCCAGGAAGCGCCCGAGTCATAGCCGACCTGCAGCACGCCGTCGGTGCGCTCGCCCTGCTCGCGATTCAGCGGCACGAGCGGCCCTGTGTACTCGCGCTCGTCCTTGCGTGCGCCGGTGCTGATATTCCAGCGATCGGTGATCTGATATCCCAGGTTCAATTCCTGCGTGTCGGCGAACAGACCCTGGTCCTGCTCCTTCTTATCCGCCTTCGCACGCACGTCGAAGCGCTCGAACAGCCGCATGCCGAACGTGCCGCCCACGTGCTCGACATCGGTCAGCGTGCCGAGGCCCGGCGCCGAGTAGCCCGCGCCGAGTGACTGCGAGTACATCGTGAGGCGGCCGGGCATGCCCGTGGAACACGTCGCCGAAACCGACGCTCAGGTCGGCGCGATACGCGTCGGCGCTCGGCGGAGGTGAAGCCTGTCGTATCCGGATTGACGAAGCCGAAGCCGCCGTCGTCCGAGTACATCGCGCTCGAGACCAGGCCTTCGCTGCGACCGCCCTGCACTTTGAGCCACGAATCAGCGCTCATGCGCAGCGTGACGTCGGCGCCGTCGAGGCTGCTCTCGGTGTCGCCTTCCTCGTTGCCGTTCGTAGTGAGGCCGACCTTGACGTAGTCGTTGATCCACGCGTGCGCCTGACCACCGGTCGCGAGCGTGTCGATCTCCGTGAATCCCGGCGTGTATTCGTAGCGGACCACGAGGTACGCGGCATCGCCGCTGAGCGCGCCGCTGCGCACGAGCAGCCGATCGTCGACGGTCGAGTTCAGCGGCTCGGCGAGCACGATGCGGCCCTGCAGATAGTCGATGTCGTAGTCGAGCACCGGACGCAGGTTGACCACGCCGCTGACGAGACCCGAATCCTTGTCGCGCAGCTCGACGCGCAGGCGCTCGGAGCCGACCAGGATGTCCTGGTTGCGCAGGAAGTACAGCGAGCCGCCGGTGCCGCGGAATTCCTCGCGGCTCGCCAGCGTGCCCGGCTCGGCGGCGAAGCCGTCGGCCGTGAAGCGCTGCTCGCCGAAGCTCGTGGCACTCTCCGTCTGATAATGCAGGTTGCCGCCGTACAGGCCGCGGTCCACGTGCGCCAGCTCGTTGTCGGCGTAGTTGATCTTGAAGTTACCCCACATCGCGTGACTCTCGTCGCGGGCCAGCTTCACGTACATCTTGCCGAGCGTCGGGGCGACCTCCTCCACGACCGAGTCGTCACCGAACGTCGGATAGTGATAGTCCGGGTCGATGCGCCGGAACAGCGAGTCGGGCGCCTTGTTGAGGAAGTTGCTGAACAGCTCGTCGACCGGGCCTTCGCGCGTGTCGGCGCTCGCGCTCAGGTGCCAGTCCTCGCTGAACTTGCCGCTCACGTAGAACGCGAGGCGGGCGTCCAGCGCCGAGTCATAGTCATAAGGCGCGTTCTCGCCCTGCAGGAGCTCGGCCGGGCCGCGCGTGTGCGTGTCCGACGCGGTCACGTCGGCGATGCCGACGTAGAACCAGTCGTTCTTCTCGAACTCGAGGTCGCGCAGGAACATCGCACCGTTGCCTTCGTCGTCCAGCACCGCGACTTCGACGGTGTGCATGCCGGCTGGCAGGATTTCCTCGGCGAGGAAGTTGCCGAGCGGATCGACCGGCACGGGCTTGCCCGCGACGTAGACGCTGTGATGGGCCGGAATGCTGCCGCCCCGGACCTTGATCGTGCCGCTACCCAGCGGGATGTTGTGAGACGTCAGCCCGCTCGTGCCATAGCTGGCCAGCAGTTCCTTCGGCGGCTGCGCTGGCGCATCCTGCGGCGGCACATCGGTACGCGTGCCATTGTCGAGCACCAGCCACAGCGGCTGCGGAGTCGTTTCGTCGAAGTTGCCCTGCTTGTCATAGGCGCGCAGCACGTACTGCAGCTCGCGCATCGGCGCAGTCGTCTGCTCCGCCGTCGGCTCCCACTCTGCGAAGCCGGCAGCATCCACCGGCAGCACCTTCATCGGCGTGGCCTGCGTCGACTGATCAGCCTGGAAGATGCGCACTTCGGAGCGATCGATGAACGCGGAATAGTTGTTGTACATCCGGAAGCGAACCGGCGTGCCGAACAACCGCGGCGCGCGCAGCTCCGGCACTGCGCCCAGCGCCGTCTGAATCTCTTCGGCCGGCGGCGTCTCGACCAGCTTCAGCGCCTGAGTCACCGGAATGATCTCGACGAGCTCCTCCGGCTCCGCGCTCTCTGGCGACTCTTCCGCTCTGCACGAGCTGCGCGTTGTCCGCTATCGCCAGCGGCAACTCCTCGTCAGTCGCCTGATCACTCTCGTGACTCTCGCGATCCTCGTCACTGATCTACCCCGTTCAACTCCGCCATCGGCACCGTCGTCGGCCACGCCGACACGCTCAGCCGCGGGCTCGACTGCAGGTTGTCGAACTGGAACAGGATGTCCGCCTTTTCGAGCGCGACGTCCGTACAGCGCTGGATGTCCGCCGAGCTGCGGCCCGGATCGTCGATCGGCTCGCCATCCACAGTGATGCGCATCAGGTTCAGCGCGAACGGATTCTTCGGGCTCAGCTCGCGCGTGAGCGTTTCGATGTCGACGCCCTCGTAGTCGTCGAGGATCGCGGGCTCGTCGTAAACGACCTGCACCACGATGTGCGAAGTGCCTTCCTGCGTGAACCCTTCGTTGACCACGTCGCCCGACTGAACGAAACCGCGGCCCTCGTGCTCCGCCTGCTCCGGCTTCAGGGTCATCTCCTGCACGATCGTGTCCATGGCGCGACGCGCGCGCGCCGCAGCCAGGCCGATGTCGTCGCCGTACACGATCGCCGTGCGGCGATCCAGGCGCTCGTTCTTCGTGTAGCCGATGAAGCGCAGGCGCACGTTGGTCTTCTCGGCGATGTCCGTCATCGCGCGACGCAGCTGCTGCGCGTAGTCGGCCGGAATCACCGCGCGACCGCCCTGTTCGAGCTGCAGCGGCTCGATCGGTCCCCACGGCGGATCGTAGACGCGCGTGACGACTTCGCTGCCGGGCGCGCCCGGGCACAGGCGCGGCTCGTCCGGCAGTTCCGTCAGCGGATCGTCGTGCCAGAACTCGACCTCGATGCGGCGGTTCGCCGCGCGGCCTTGCGCCGTGTTGTTGGTCGCGACCGGCGTGCTCGAACCGCGGCCATCGCTGATGATCGCGTCGCTCGGCAGATCGAGCGCGTCCTGCAGCGCCAGCGCCGTGCGGTGCGCGCGCGCCTTCGACAGCGCGAGATGATTGCCGTAGATGCGCGCATTGCGTTCCGTGAGCGGCACGTTGTCGGTGAAGCCGATCAGCTTGACCGTGACGTTCTGCTTGTCCTGCAGGTTCTCCAGCGCGCGCTTGACGTGCGCGACGAACGCTTCCGAAACCTCCGGCGCCTCGTCGTACAGCAGCGGCTGAACCAGATTGCGGATGCGCGTGCGATGCGCCATGCCTTCCTTGAAGCGCATCTTGCAGACCGTCTCCATGCGGCAGACCTTGACGCGCTTGATGTCCTCCTTGACCAGCACCTCCTCCTCCGCCATCGCCGCCTGCGTCTCGTCGTACCAGACCTGCACTTCGACGCGCCGGTTCAGGGCGCGGCCTTCCGGCGTCGCGTTCGTCGCAACCGGCTTCGTCGTACCGGCCCACTCGTACGAGATCGCCTCGGCCGGCAGCGCCAGGCGCGTCTGCAGGAACTCCGCGACTTCGCCGGCGCGCTCGCGCGACAAGCCCGCGTTGTCGCCGTAGATGCGCGCGAGCTCGTCGGACAACGGCTGATCGTCGGCGTGACCGACGAGGTGCAGACGCACGTTGCGCCGGTCGCGCAGATCGTCGAGCGCCTTGCGCAGCGACTCGATGTAGCTCTGCGGGATGTCCGCGACGCCCGACTCGAACCGGATCGGCGGTACGACGTCCGTCAGCTTCACCGTCGCCAACCGCTCGGCATGCACCGGACGCAGCTCGACGCGGTCGCCCGACTCCTTCTGCAGCAGCTTCGGATCGTGCGCCCACGGACGCAGCGGCTCGTCAGTCGGCAGATTGCGCTCGACCGTCTCGCCGCGCGGCGACTCGACGACGTCCTGCGCCTGCGCAGCCAGTGCGAGCAGCGCAGCGATCAGCAGCCAGAGATAGCGATGCTTGGACATGGCGGTCACCTGCTCTCGTCCCGCGCCACTGCTGCGGCGGCGCGCCGAGGCGCCAGAACACTTCCGGCTCGATCGTCAGCTGATAGGTCGCATTCGCGTTCTGCGACTGCCACCTGCTCGCGATCTCGCTCTTGATCGCCTCCAGGCGACGCTGGACCAGCTGCTCGTTCTCGACGTCGGCGAGATACGAGAGACGCAGGATTGCCGGCGCCTTCTGCAGCTCCTTCATCAGCATGTCGAGCCGCGGCCGCCATTGCGCGCGCATCTCCGTCGTGCCCGGCTCGAACACGGCGTCGGCGAGATCCAGGCCGATCACGCGGTGGAGCGACGCACCGAAGTTGAACTTCAGCGCCTTACCGCGCGTCGCGCGTTCGATCTTCACCTGGTCCGTCGAGGAGCGGAAGCCGCTCGGCAGCGTGCGGTCGTCGAGCTTCAGGACGAAGTTGCTGCCGCGTCCTTCGCGCGGAACGATGGCGCACGTGATGTGGAATCGTCCGTAGGCGTCGGTCGTTGCCGCAAGGCCGCGCGCACTCACGACGCGCACGCCCGGCAAGCCCGTCTCGCCCAGATCCTGATGGCCGTTGCGATTGGCGTCGTCGAACACCTTGCCGGTGACGTCCGTACAGTCGAACGTCGGATCCGGCACGACGCGGACCGTCGCGGAGGCTTCGTTCGACAGCGCGCTGCCGGTCAGCATGTGAACCGCCTGCACGCGATTCACGAACTCGCCTTCGCTGACGCCGGCGCCGACGGCGAGCAGCACGAGCAGCTCATGCTGTTCCTGCCGATCGACGGCCAGGTCGCTCCAGATCAGCTCGCGGCCGGCCACGGCCGGCTCGACCGGCTCGCGATCGATGCGCGCCGAGCCTTCGACGTAGCGGAAGCCCGCCGGGATGCGATCGACGATGCTCACGTCGAACAGCGGCACGTCGGTGACGTTCTTGTACGTGATGACGTACGGCACCAGCTGGCCGCGAACCACGTTCAGCAGCGGCGTCGTCTTGGAGATCTGGATCGCACCCTGCAGATCCGGATCCACCGGGATGTGGTTGTTGTAGATCTGGCTCGAGCCCGGGATGAGGTTGTTGTCGAGCTTCAGATGCGCGTGATACCGCGTGCCGGCGCTGCGGGCGCGCGCGGCGAGCGTCGGCGCGAACTCCGAGATCTGGACTTCGCAGTAGTCAGGCGTGCCGGCCAGCGCATCGTCGACGCCGCCGGAGCATGCCGGCACCGAGAACGCTGCAGTCGACGCGCCCGAGGTCGGCGGAATGATCTGCGAGTACGTGCCGATGTAGCCGGTCGGCGGCGGGCGTCACATCGATCAGGTAGTTGCCGCCGCTCGGGCACGCCGGGTCCGTGAAGTTCAGATCGAAGCGGTAATAGCCGTCCGCCAGCGTGACCTGGTTCTGCTGGGCCGGATCGTCGAAGCACGCCGCCGGCAGGAGCGAGCGCGTGCCTGCGCTCAGCATCCGCAACGTGACGCCCGCGACCGGACCGCGCGTCACCGAGTTGTACGCGACGCCGTTCGGCGAGATCGGCAGGTTCAGGTCCTGCAGGTTGCTGCGCGAACTGCACGATGATGTCGCTGATCTCCTGCAGCCCGTTCGTGAACTGGCGAGTACGCCATGCCCAGCTTCGCAGTGCTCGCCGTCGCGTCCGGCGCGCTGAAGCGCAGCTCGTACTGATCGCCGGTGATGTAGTTCGGCGGGATGCCGCTGATGCGATACACGCCGTTCACGTCGGTCGTCACCGAGCGCAGCAGCCGGTCGTTGCGATACAGCTGGACAGTCCAGCCTTCGAGCACGCGCTCGTTCGCTTCCAGCGTCCGGTTGAAGTTCGCGTCGTGCCACGCCTTGCCGTTCAGGATGCCGACGCCCGGGATGCCGCCGACGTCGATCGGTGACGCTGGCGCTCGCGGTCTGCGGCGGGTCGTTCCACTTCACCGTGCCGGTGTTCGTGATCTTCGTGCCGTCGAGCAGATCCGGATTGATGACGGCGCGGAAGCGCAGCACCGCAGTCTGTTGCGGCTGCAGCGGACCGTAGGTCGTCGAGTAGTCGGCGGTGATGACGCTGGCCGTTGACGGCGATGCCCGTCGTCTGCGCCGTTCAGCGTCGCCGAGTTGTGCACGTACGTGAGGTAGCCCGGCACCGGCATGTTGAGATCGTCCGTGATCACGACATAGAGCGCCGGCACCAGCGAGATGTTGGTGACGCGCACGAGGTACTCGAGCGTCGCGCCCTGCGAGGCCGGCCCGCCGCCGACCACCGTCACTTCCTTCACGATCGACAGCTGCTGACCGTTGCCGACGACCACGACGGTCGGCTCCGGTCCGGTCGACGGATTGCCGTCGCCGTCCGTCAGCAGGTTCGGCACCTCCGCCGTGCGCACGACCGCCTGGTTGCGGATGATCGTGCCGGACGGCGACGCCATCGTTCACGCGCAGGTCGAACGTGAACGACCGCGCTCGAATTCGGCGAGAGCGTGCCCTCGCCCGCCGTGTCGGCAGCGGCGGCGTGCAGATCGGTCGAGCTCACGTACACACCGGCCGCGAGCGGCGACGAGCCGTTGTCCGGCTGCCCGATACGGCAGGCCGTTCAGCGTCGTCGAGTTCGCGACGTAAGTCGTGTTCGGCGGAACGTTGTCCGCCAGCACCACGTTGGTCGCCGGAATCGCGCCGTTGTTGTAGATCGTGATCGTGTAGCGCAGCGTGTCGCCCGGATCGACGATGCCCGGCGAGCTCTTGTCGATCTGCAGCACCGCCTGCTTCGTCGCGAACAGCAGCGGCACGTTGCCGACCACGTCGCGCGTCGGGTCGTTCACGATCGGCGTGCGCGGATCGTCGGACGGATAGTCGACGATGCCGAAGTCGACCGCGCTCACGAACGCCTGGTTCGAGATGACCGTGCCGTCGAGCAGGTCCGGATAGGTCGTCACGTCGAACGTGATCGTCGCGACGTTGTTCGGCGTGTTGGTCGCGTCGGCGCGCATCACGCCCGGCGTCGTGTTCTCCGGCGCGTAGACCGCAATGCCATCGACCAGCGGCGTGATGCCCTGCGCGTTGTCGTTCTGCTGCGTGCCGTTGAGCGTCGTGCTGCCGGCGACGTAGGTCGTGTTCGCCGGGATCTGGTCGCGAATCGACACGCCGGTCGCGTTGTCGGTGCCGATGTTCTTGATCGTGATCGTGTAGCGCAGCCGATCGCCGGCGCGCAGCACTGTCGTGCTCGCACCGAGGTACGTGGAGGTCTTGAGCACGCGGAAGCGTCGGCGCCGACGTGATCTGCACGCGCGTCGGGTCTTCATCGCCGAGCACCAGCGGATCCGGCGCGGTCGCGCCGACGTTCGGATCGTCGCTGCGCGCGACCTCGAGGCCGCTGACGTACGCCTGCGCCTGGTTCTGCACGTAGCTCTGGTTCGGCAGCGCCGGCGCGAGCCGCACGTCGTACTCGACGACGATGAACGTGCCCAGGCCGCCGAGGCTCAGGTTACGGATGTCGACCAGGCCGGCGTTGTTCACGCCGCCGGACGGATTCGTGTTGGTCGCGTCGCCGCCAGCGGGCACGGTCACGACGTTCAGCGTGCCCGGTGCATAGACCGCCGCGGTGTTGAGGCGGCCGAGCTCGTCGCGCAGCGTGAAGTTCGGGACCGGAGTCGTTGACCAGATTCTCGATGCGGATCCGGTAACGCAGCGTGTCGCCGGGTGTCGCGTGCGTGGCCGGGCTCTGACCGCTCGTGACGTTGGTCACCGTCTTTTCGAAGCGCAGCACCGGCAGATCGACCGTGACGGAGTGCGCGTCCTGGTGGTCCGGGATGCCCACGGTGCCGTCGGTCAGCACGCGCGTGAACGCCTCGCGGGTCGGATTCGTGCTGGGGCCGTCGTACCACTGAGTCGCGCCGGCCACGTTCGTGAGCGATGGCGCCGCCCTGAGAATCGGAGTCGAGTTGCGTGCGGTACGCGATCAGCAGACGTTCGTCGGCGCCGATCACCGAAGCGGCGGTTCAGCGTGGTGAACGTGAGCTCACATGCGGCGCCGTTGTAGACGAGCGAATAGTCCGTGCCCTGGACCAGAGGACCTTTGCCCGGTACCGGCGTCACGCCGTCTGCCGCGAAAACGCGCGCGCTCAGGATTTCCGGCGTCGTGGCGCACATCCCGCCCGTCGGGCCGTCGGGCAGACGATCGACGAGTGTCACGTTGAACGCGTCGACATCTCCCGTGTTGTGCATGTCGATGGCGAAGTTGCCCCACTCCGCCGGCTTCATCGTCGCCGGGCCCGACTTCTCGACCGCGATCACCGGCGTGCCCGGCGGCGGCGTGAATTGCCCGACCAGGCCCGTGGTGTTGGTGACGCCGCCTTCGCTCGTAATGAACTGGGATACTGGATTGCCGTCGGGGTCGAGAAAGTTCATCGACAACGTGTAGTCCACTCCGTCGACGTTGAACGTCGTGGGCGTGGGTGACGCAACGATCGACACACGGTCCGAGCACCCGTCTGGGGGCGGGGTCGGATCAAAGGGACAAGGGTCCAGGTCGTTCGGGGTCTCGACGTGGTTGAACGTATAGGTGAAAGTCAATGGAGGGCGTGGGACGCCATCGACACTGATCACGAGGACGACATCGAGCTGCACCGAAGTCAGCGAA
Organism: uncultured Gammaproteobacteria bacterium; assembly: GCA_963830745.1. Lineage (GTDB taxonomy): Bacteria > Pseudomonadota > Gammaproteobacteria > Steroidobacterales > Steroidobacteraceae > Steroidobacter. Next base: position 45,206 of record CAWHNL010000020.1, on the reverse strand, counting down.
GGATCGTCGACCGCGAAGTTGTGATGCACAAACGACCCAAGAGAAAAGAGCGGGAAGCGGGCCCGGGCAACTGGAACGGCGGCGGAAGCGGGTCCGCTGCGTTGAAGTCGTAGCCGCTCTGCGGCGTATCGTTGCCCCACCTGATGATCGAGGTCGGTGTGCCGTTCGTGATGGCGGGATCGCCCGGCTCGAGGTCCTCCGGGAACGTTGTCCACGGGGTCATGCCAGGATCCGCTAAGGGATGTGTACGTGATCTCGGCCGCCGACGCGCTCGGGGTTGGAAGCAGAGCGACCAGCGCACAAACCAATGCGATCGTTCTCGCCATCGAGGCGAGCGCGCTGCCGAGAGACTTACGGTTTGCTTGCTGTGCTTTCATGACTTCGGCGGTCCCGCTGTCGTAGGGCTTGCAGCCCGGTAGACCGGAAACTTTGCGTCGCCACCTTTCGGTGGTTTTGCCCTTATCGGATCGTGAAGATGCCTCTCGCTATGGGTTACACCGGCTGCGTCATGCCGCCGGCAGGAAGTCGATCGGATACAGAATCGTGATCGCCGGCACCGCCTTGGCGCCGAAGTCGAAGCCCTTGACGCGCTCGACCACCTGCGCGGTCAGCTCGGGCGCATTCATGTCGGACGCTTTCAGCTCGCACAGCGACACCGAGCCGTCGGGCTCGATCGTCAGCTTGAGAATCACCTGGCCCTTCAACGTCGGATCGCGACGCAGCTCCTTGTTGTAGAGCCGGTAGAGCGCTGCCTTGTAGCGGTCGAAGACGATCTGGATCTCTTCGTCGGTGCGACCCGGGATCCCGACGTCGCCGGCCACCGGCCGATCGCCACCAGGCGTGCCGACCGCAGCGATCGCGCTGCTCGCGCGCGTGACTTGCACGCCGGCCATGCCGCCGCCCTTGCCGTTGCCATTGCCAACGCCGCGGCTGATGCGACGCGAGATTGATGCCGCCGCTCGAACCAGGTCCGCTCGTCGTCAGCATCGAGCGCTGTGCGCGCGCCGCGTTGTAGTCCGAGTTGTCGATGCTCGCCTGCAAGCCGAGCTTGCCGACGACCTGATCGTCCTTCGCCGAAGCGAGCCTCTCGCGGAACGCCAGGATGCCCTGATCCTTCGCTTCCGGTTCCTTCGGCGCGAGCTCCTCGACCTTCGGCTCGGCCTTCGCGAGCTGTACCGGCTTCTCGACCGGCTTCGGCTCCACCTTCACCTTCGGCTTCGGCATCTCGACCGGCGCCGGCGGCGGCTTCTGCCGCTCTTCCATCAGCAGGCGCACGACACGCTGCGGTATTTGCTGGCCGTTGTCTGCGATCAGCGGCGGCAGCGTGACCTGCGTAACGAACACGCTGAACAGCACGGTGAACAGCAACGTGATCGCGGCGGACTTGCGGAAGCGCTTTTGGTCTTCGACGTTGTACGACCAGGGCAGAAGCGCGTTGCGCGGCTTCTCGTCGATCTCGCGCTCGATCTCCCATTCGTAGCTGAGCTGCTCTTCCTCGTACTGCACTTCGAACAGCGCACGCTCGATCGCGTCGATCGAGTCGTTGAACTGCCGGATCTGCTCGCGCAGCGCCGCCTGGCGGCCTTCCATGTGGCCGAACCACTCGCCCAACTCGGCGACGCGGGCGCGCGCGGCGCTGCAACTGCTCGGCTGCACGCTCCGAGGACGTTTCGGCGCCCCAGAACAGCTTGTCGCCGCCCACGGCCGCGAGCTTCTCCAGCGCCGTGCAGGCATCGACGACGAGCTGATGGCGCTCGCGCTGCGGAGCAAGCTCTGCCAGCTCGCCTGTCGATCTCGCGCAACTCGTGCTCGACGGACGCACGCTTGGTGCGTACGCGAGCCAGCTCGTTCGCGAGCTGTCGCTGTTGCGACGCCGGCGGGCTGTCGTCGTCGACGGCGAAGTTCAGGTCTTCGAAGGCATGGACTGCTGCGTTCATCGATGGCTACCTATTTCTGCAGCACCGCGAGCGAGATCTTCCCGTACGTGGTCGCCGTGCAGGTCGCCATGACCTTGCGCACCAGATCGAACGGCAACGACTTGTCGGCGATCACCGTGACTTCGCGCGTCGACGTTTCCTCGGCGCCGCCGCTGCCCAGGACCATCGGACGGTCGAGCACGCGACGCAGCGGCTCGACCAGCGGCTCGCTCGACGCGTTCACTTCGGCAACGTCGGCGACCAGCTCGCCCTGCACGAACACGTGGTCCTTCGTGATCATCACCACGACCGACTGCTGCGCCTGGGTTTCCGCGGTCGACTGCGGGATCTCGACACCCTTGGTGTTCTGCACGATCTCCACGTCCATCGTGTAGATGAGCAGGAACGCCACCAGCACCGACATCACGTCGATCAGCGGGATGAGATTCAGCTCCGCGTCCTCGCGGGGCTGGTCGCGCGGTTGAGCAGGCTCATGGGGCTTCTCCCACGGCGATGTTCGTGAACAGCTCCGTCCTCGTCGTCGCGGCAGTGGAGTCGGCTGCAGACTCCCCGTCGGACGCGATGCTTGGCGCTGCGGATCGTGTCCATCACCTGGATCAGGTAGTCGTACTTGACCGTGCGCTCCATCAGCACGGATGCGTCGTTCACGTCCGGGTTCTCGCGCTTCAGCTGCTGCGTGAGCTGCGACAGCGTCGCCCAGTCGTACTCGCCGTCGACCTTCGGCAACGCCGCGATCAGCGACTCGCCGTTGGTCAGCTCGAAGCCGCTCTCGCGCACGATCACTTCCAGCCGGAACGTGCGGCACCGCCGGCGGCCCGCCGGCGTCCGCGCTCGGCAGATCGAGCTGCAGGATCGTGATGCGCGAGAACACCGCCGTCATGAGCAGGAACGTGACCAGCACCACGAAGATGTCGATCATCGGCACCAGCATCACTTCGGCCGGCTTGCGGACGCGGTTGGTGAAGCTCCCTTGCAGGAGCGACCCGCCCGCGGCAAACGATCGTGCGTTGGTCGTCATGACGATCCTTTACGCGTGCGACGGGAGCAGGTCGGACATTCCGAGCCGGACGGCGAGCCGCCGTGGGCGGCGGCCTGCGCCGCTTCGAGGCGCGTCTGCGCCTTGGCCGACTGGCGATCCGCGACGATCGTCAGGAACTTGACCGCGCCGGTTTCCAGGCTGCCGATCAGCTGGCTGGTCTTCGACTGCAGGAAGGCGTGCACGAACAGCAGCGGCACCGCGACCATCAGGCCGAACGCCGTACAGTTCATGGCCTCGGAGATGCTGGCCGCGAGCAGGTTCGCCTTCTCTGCCGGGTTTGCGGTCGCCACGGCGGTGAACGCGTGGATCAGGCCGCTGACCGTGCCGAGCAGGCCGAGCAGCGTCGCCAGGTTCGCGAACGTCGCGAGGTAGTGCGTGCGCTTCTCCAGGTGCGGGATGACTTCCATCAGGTTGGCGCGCAGCGCCTTCTCGATGTCGTCGATCCGGCGCACCGCGCCGAGCCGCGAGAGGCCGACGCCGAGCAGACGCGCGACGATCGTGTCGCCCTTGCTGGTCTTCTCGCGCGCAGCGTCGAAGTCCGCGTTGTTCAACGCCGGCTCGACGTCCTGCCACACGCGGCGGTTGGTGACGACCAGCCGCGTGAGCGTGATGTAGCGCTCCACCGCGATCGCCAGCGCCAGCGCGCCGACGATGCCGATGGGCGCCATGAAGATGCCGCCCTTGACGAAGAAACTCATGAGTGCGAAGTAGATGTCCACGGTTGCAGCCTCTCGTTACAGAACAGAAACTCTCGAATCACTGTTTGCCCGACCTGATCTCGTAGTAGCTGAGCTCGCGCATGAACACGTCCTTGTCGACGGGTTGCACGGAGTCGTCCAGCAGGCGCGACAGCCCCGGCATGTCGCCGATCTCCGAGCCTTTCCACGGCACGATGACCAGCGACTTCGGCGCTTCCTGGTTGCCCAGGATCGAGATGCCCGCCAGCGTCTTGGCATCGTTCGCCGCTTGGCGCCATTCGCCTTCGCGTCTGCTTCGCAGCGACCTTCTGCCGCTTTCGCGGCCTGCTTCGGCGGCGCGTCCGCGGCCAGCACCGAGCCGGCGGCGAGCAGCGCGATCAGACATCATCGTCGTGCGCAACATGACTCCTCCTACCTGCCCGCCCGGTTCTGCAGATCCGCCAGCCACTTCACGACGTCCGGGTCGTCCGGCGCGCTGCGCAGGTACGCCTCGTAGTTGGTGAGCGCGCACGAGCGGTCGGCGAGGTACAGATCGCAGAGAATCGCGAGATTGCGGCGGGCGAAATGGAATGCCGGCGACAGCGCCAGCGCCTTCTCGTAGCTGGCCCGCGCGGCGGTCGAACTGCCCCTTGCGACGCTGGACCATGCCCAGCTCGTTGTGAGCGATCGGGTGGCGCGGATTGAGCTCGAGCGCGCGCGCCAGGCTCGCCTCGGCGCGGTCGAGATCGCCCGTGCGCGCGTACGCAATGCCGAGGTCGATGTGCGCGGCCGTCACGTTCGGCGCGGCCTGCGTCACTTTCAGCAGCGATGCGATGCCTTGCTCGTACTGCTTCTGCTCGAAGAAGCGCATCGCGCTGTCGTAGTCCGCGTGAATGTCACCGCCGACGCGCACTTCCTCGACGATCGTGAAGCCGCCTTCGTCCTGCTGGATCTCGGACACGCAGCGCCGGCACGGGCTTGGCCGCTTTCGCAGCTTTCGCAGCCTTCGCAGCAGGCTGCTGCGCCTGCGGCTTGGACGGCGGCGCGCTCGAGCAAGCGGCGAGCGCGAGCGCCAGCACGAGCACCAATGGTTAGCGGAGGGTCGCATTGGCGCCTCCACTCGTTGCAGCGTTGGCCGGTGTCGCGCTGGCCGTGCTCGAGCAGCAGCCGCGGCAGCAGCAGCCGCTCGCGGCCGGCGAGCGATACGCGTAGCGGTCGATCGACCCCAGGAAGCCCGAGCTGATCTCCGCCTTCGCATAGCGGCCCGGCATCAACTCGGCGAGGCGCGCGAGGCTCTTCTCGATCCAGCTGTTGAACAGCTGATCGCCGCTCATCAGCTCGAGATTCTTCTCGTGCACCTTGATCGCCTTCTCCTCGAACGGGAACGCCTCCTCGTCGAGCGCGTCCTCGTACTCCTGCAGCTTCGCGCCGGCGAGGCCGGCCGGCCGCTCCGACTCGCGCAGCGCGCGGCTGAAGTCGCCGTAGATTTCGCCGAGGTAGTACGTCGCCGCGGCCGTGATCTCGCCGACCTGGTAGTCGACGAGGTGTCCGAACGCCGCCGTCGCGACGTTCATGCGACGCTGCTTCTCTTCGAGGCTCTGCTCGAACGGCTGCAGGAGCTTCAGCGAGGCGAAGCTCTCGTAGACCTGCTGTGCCAGCACCAGCGCCGAGCCGCCCGCCAGGAAGCGCGTGCGCGCCGTGCGCTCGCTGCCCGCTGCCGCATCGATCTGGACGATCTGTTCCAGCGAGCGGTGGTAACTCGTCGTGTCGCTCTTGCGCTGGTAGATCTCGGCGATCTTGAAGTGCGTCTCGACCGCCGCCTCGACCGGCTTCGGGAACTGCTCGACGTAGCGCTGGTACACCGCGAGCGCGCGATCCGGACTCGCCGCCTCCTCGTGGAGTTGGCCGGCGAGCAGCAGCGCTTCGGCGCGCATCTCGGCACTGTCCGACTCCGTCGCGACGCGCTCGTACTCTTCGGCGGAGCTGCGACAGCTGGCCGGCCTTGCGATAGACCATCGCGATCTGCTTGGTCGCCTCGCGCTGCAGCTCGTGCTGCGGATACGTCGTGCGGAACGCGTCGAGCACTGTGGCCGCTGTAGCCCAGTCCTCCAGGTCGGATCAGCGCAGCGCCGGCGTCGTACTCCGCCGCCGCGCGGATCTTCGCCGTCGGCGCGACCTGCTTGATCCGCAGGAAGTGATCGGCCGCCGCGCGATAGTTCGCCTGCTCGTTCGCGCGCTCACCCTGCTTGTAGATCGAGGCGGCGAGGTTCTCGACCAGCCCGGCGCGCGACTCGTCTTCCGCGCGACGTCAGCGCCAGCACCTGACCATAGGCCTGCTCGGCGTTCGGATAGTCCGCCAGCTCCAGCGAGGAGTGAGCGACGACGAGCCATGCGGAGCGACGCACCGGCGCTGCTGCGTTCGGATAGCGCTCGATCAGCTTGCGACCGGCGCCGAGCGCGGGCGCGAAGTCCTTCATGTCGTACAGGTCGTCGGCCGCCGCGCCCAGGATCGTGCGCGGCGTGCTCGTGATCCGGGAACGTGTCGGCGAAGCGCAGCGAGCTCGTCACCGTATCGCGCCGCGCGGTCAGCTTGCTCTGCTCGTCGACGACCTTCAGATGCTCGCGATGCGCGTAGATGGCGGCATAGCCCGCCGCCGGCGGCTCGATCGTGCTTCGCGTAGTCGTAGGCGGTGCGCTCGTACTCGCGCGCCGCGCCGGCGTAGTCGTGGTTCTCGAGCTGCAGGTCCGCCAGCTGATAGTTGATCGCCGGCGTCTCGGCGTCGTTGCGGAACGAGGCGATGTACTGCGCGTACCAGCGCGCCGCTTCGCCGTAGTTGGCGACCTTCTGCTCCGCCGCACCCTTGTCCTGGTACTGCGCGTGGTAGTGATTCGCCAGGTCCCGCAGGTTGCTCTTCAGGTAGCTCAGCACTTCGGGCGACTGCTGCACGTCGAAGTGGCGCCAGTATTCGGCGCTCAGGCCGTAGTTGCTGGCGAACGCCTTCTTCGAATCGAGCACCAGCTGCGGGAAGCGGCCGGTCTCGTAGATCTCGATCACGCGCATGCTGAAGTGCGGCGAGCGCCGGTGCAGCGGGTACTGCGCGATGAACGTGTTGTAGGACTTGGCGGCGTCGTGATACCGCAGCTTCGTCAGGTAGTACTCGCCGAGGTTGCGGTAGACGCGATCTTCGTAGCTGCGCTTGCCGTTCGCGCCGAAGTACTGCTGCACGGCTTCCGGACCGCCGAGGTTCGAGAAGCTGAGGCTGATGATGTCGAACGTGTCGGCGATGCGCCGCTCGTCGCCCTCCTCGTGCTGCGCGTCGAAGTCGTAGCCGATCGAGACCTTGTAGTCGAGCAGCGCGACGTACCGGTGCAGCGCCTCGTCGTACATGTCCTGCTTGTAGAGCGACCAGCCGAGCTTGTAGAGCGCGAGCTCGTAGTACTCGGACACCGGGCCCATCGTGATGATCGCCTCGTAGGAGCCTTCGGCATCGCGATACTTCTTGCGCGTGAAGAAGTGCTCGGCGCGGCGGAAGTGCACCTCGTCGAGATACTTCGAGCGCGGATACGCGGCGATGAGCTGCTCCATCACCTTCATCGCCTCGACCGTGCGGCCGAGCTCGTCGTAGGCGCGCGCCTTCTGGTAGAGCACCTGGTCGTTGTGCTCGTGGGACGGATACTTCTCGAGCAGGCGGTCGTACAGCTGGATCGCTTCGAGCGGACCCGCGCGCGCGAGGTCGTCCTGGACGCCTTCCGGCAGCTGCCCCTGCAGCATGTCCTGCGCGGACGCGACGCGCTGCTGCTCGTTGGCCCGCTGTTCGAGCTCCTGCTCGGAGCCGATCGCCGACGACGCCGATGCCCGCCGCGGGCTTCGCCGCCGCAGCGGCGCTCGCGTCGGGCAAGTCGACGGCTTGCGGAGCCGGCAGCTCGAGCAGCTCGCCCGTGCCGTTGAGTCCGTATTCCTTCTCGATCTTCAGATCGGCCAGACGACGCATCGCTTCCGGCGTGCGCTGCGTCTCCGGCGTCTCCTCGAGGAAGCGCTGGTAGCTGTGCATCGCCGTGTCGAGGCCGCCTTCGACCTTCACGTCCTGCAGATCCGGCGCGAACCTTGTGCAGCGTCGCCAGCGTGTCCTTCTGCGGCGCGCTGGAGCACGCAGCGAGCAACGCCGCGCCGGCGAGCGAACAGTGCGCGGCGGGAGCGCATCATCGTGCGCCTCCCGGCCTGGCGCAGCGCTGCTTGCGTGATGCCTGCGGAGTGGCCTTGCGCCTTGGCCGCGCGGTCGTAGCTGTCGGCCACCGCGTAGCGCGCCTGCGTCTGATAGACCTCGAGCCGCGCGCGGCGGGTCTTCAGCTCGTCGATGGCGACGGTCTCGATCAGGTGGCCCTGCTTCGCCATCAGCTGGTTGACGGTCTGCAGCGCTTCGGCAGCGCGCGTGCGCAGGCGGCTGATCGTGTCGTCGTAGCCCATGTAGCTGTGCACCGCGGCCTGTCGCGTGCGCACGAACTGCTGGTACTGCTTCGTCGAGCACCGCGACGTCGGCATTCAGCGCGTTGAGATGCTCGTGCGCCTCGGTCAGGCGCTCCGGATAGGTCGTGTACAGCGTCCAGGTGAGCGCGCCCTTCAGACGACGCACGTCGCTGCTGGAGCTGCGGCACGTCGGGACCGTTCGCGTGCTGCAGCTGCTGCTCGATGCCGCGAGATGCTCTCCAGCACGATGCGCTCGTCCGCCGTCGCCAGCAGATCCGGCCGCGGCTCGATGAGCAGCTGCTGCAGCCGCTGCTGCAGGTGATTGCGCTGCTCCATGCGCAGGCGGATCTGCGCGTCCAGCTCGCTGAACTGCGCGTCGATGCCGGGCAGCAGCGGATCGTAGTTCTGCCGGCGCAGGCGGATCATGTCCTCGAACGCATCGAGGCTCTTCTGCCAGCCCGCCATCTTCTTGCGCAGCTCTTCGAGGTCCAGGTAGTTCTGCAGCGCCGTCTGGAAGTCGTGCGACGCCATCAGCTGCATCAGGTAGAAGGTCTCGGGCGCATCGGGCAGCGTGCGCAGGCGGATGACCCAGCCCTTGTCCTGCTGGATCTCCTCGCGCACGAGCGCTTTCAGGAAGCGCCCGTCGGCGATGCTCTTGATCGACGCGTCGACCTTGCTCAGCTCCTCGCCGAAGGACTTCAGCGCATCGCCGTACAACACCGCCGCGCGACCATGGACGTTCAACTTGCTGTACGCGTACGGCAGCGCCAGCAGTCGCTTCCTGCACGGCGCTGTCCGTGACTTCGCGCTTGGCGAGAATGCTCCACGGCACCACTGCGCGTTCGAAGTTCTGCGCCGAGACGTCCGCCCAGCCCGCGCTGAGCAGCGCCTGGTTCGAGAACGGCCCGTCGAGGCGCACGCGATCGAAGAACTGCTGCGCGCGCGCGAAGTCGGTGGACTCGAGCATCAGCTTGCCGAGCAGCATGTTCGACTTGTCGCGGATCGCGAGCGGACCGGCGTCGCTCACGCTCAGCTGCCCGGCGCGATCGAGCTGCGCGATCGCATCCTGCTCGCGGCCTTCCTGCAGCAACGCGATGCCGAGGTTGTAGGCCGCGAATCCGCTGAGCGACTGCGCGCCCTGCAAGCGCTTGAGCACGCCCGCTGCATCCGCGGGACGGCCGAGCGCCATGTAGACGTTCGCGCGCAGGAACTCGACGTCGTCGCGGATCGCGACCGGCACCTTGCCGCTGATGCGATCGAGCGCGACCAGCGCATCGGCCGCCTGGTCCTTCTGGAAGTGAATGCGCGCGAGGCGATAGGCCGCTTCGTTGCGCACGGCTTCGTCCACTGCGCCTTCGAGCACGGCCTTGATGGCGCGGCCGGCGCGCTGATGCATGCGGTAGTAGAGCTCGAAGTCGCCGACCGAGAACTCGGCCTCGCCGATGTGAAAGTGCAGCGAGTCGCGCTGCGGCTCATCGAGCGCCGTTATGCAGGGCGAGCTCCGCATCGAGCCGCTCCAGCGCCTCGAAGTAGTGCCCCTGGTGCGCGTTGATAGAGCGCCTCGCCGAAATACAGGTCGCGCAGATCCTTGCTGGCGCAAGGACCCGCGGCGAGCGCACTCGCCAACCCGAGCCCGACGATGAGAGTCGCGCGCGGCATGCTCGTTACCAGTCTCCGAGCTGCAGCTGCGCAGAGCCGAGCGTCACGCCGAGGAGCTTCGGCTCGATGCCCTTGTTGAACGCGAAGCGCTCCGTGCGGCTGTATTCCTTGCCGGTGTCGAGCTTGCCGGCGATCGTGACTTCGATCTGATGCTCGCCGGTCGGCGACGTTGCCGGTGTAGATCCGCTGCACGCCGCCCTTCTGCAGAGCTTCGAGCTCCTTGAAGCTGTAGATGCTGTGCGCGACGAGCTGGCCGTCGATCTGGATCTGCACGGCGTCGAGGCGCAGCGTGTCGCGCTCGGCGAGCGCGATGAACACGGCCAGGTGCGTGTTCGAGGGATAGAGGAGCCGCTCCTCCAGGCGTGCGAGCTCGGCGGCGATGCTCAGGACGTCGGACTTGACCTCCTGCACCTGCTCGTCGAGGCCTTTCATCTGCTCGCGATAGCTGGCATCCGCGCAATGGCGGCTGCGCTGGCGAACACGCCGAGCGCTGCGAACCATCACGATCCAGAACTTCTTCAGTATGCGCATACCCACCTCTGCACAAACCCGTTCTGCGAATCGTCGGCGCGCGCATGCGCGCCGAAAGAAATCGGGTCAGACCACCGAGGGCGCGGTCAACGGTCGGCGAGGATGTGAGCTGAACACCGCGAGGATTCGCGGAGCAGCTGCATTGACAGATGTCTCAGTTCGCTTCATGGCTACCTCGTCTTTGCACTGCTTGAGACAGTGACTACACGCTCTGACAAGGCAGCCCGAGGGACGGACTGTGATTCGGGCGGTCCCGCTATCGTGGAGCTTTCGCTCGTTAGACCGGAGACTTTGCGTCCCCACCTTTCGATGGGTTTGCCTTTGTCTGAATCGCGCGGCGCGCACCCTAACACGAGTGCGTCACACCACTCGCGTGATGCAGTTCACAGTTCGTCGTCGAATGAAGACGTGAGAAAGCGCAGACAGATGTTGAGTTAAATCGCGACGACTGCGTTGCAGATTCGCATCCAGATTCTGTCGCATCAGACGACTCAAAAAAATTCCGGCGTGACTTCGGTGCCTGTGAGGGTGAGGAAACGGAAATTGCTTTGCTTCGAATCTCGCGCGCGCTTGCGGATCGGCGATCGCGACCGCGAGTGCAGTGCTCAGCTCGTATGCCGATGATGTCATAACCACGCTGCTGCAGAGTGCCGCAGAACGCATCGACGTGCGCGCCGCCTGTTTGATACACGAGCGGAGCGAAATCAGGATCGATTTCGGTGTTTTCCGGCTGTTCGTAGGAAGCGCGGCATCCCGTTGCATCGGTTGCGTGATAGTTGCGGCAGGTCTGTGGCCGCGCCTCGTAGATCGTGCAGCGTCCTGCAGCCAGGAATGGGCACTTCACGTTGCGTTGCATGCGCTCCATCTCGCTCAGGCCTTGCAGCAGCACGCTGTTCGCTTCGATCTCACTTCGCACGCGCGCCTGCTCCTCCGGACTCAGCTCGCGCGCCATGAAATCGAGGATGCTGAAGACCTCGACGGGGCGAACGTCGACGGTGAAGTAGCAGCACCAGTAGCAGCCGTTCTTGCACGCGAGCGTGTGAGCGTCGGGCGCAGCGCTCAGGCGCGCATCGTGCCGGCGACGCGAGCTCTCGTAGGCGGCAATCGGTCCGAGCCGATCGATTTCCGCCGCCGCCTCGGCTGTTTCCTCGGCGACGATTCGGTGTACCAGGGACTCGTCCAGCTCGATTTCCAACGTCACGCTCCTCGCTCGGCGCTTTACACGAAGCAGTCCCGCAAAGGGTTCCAGTGCTGCGTGCGCGGCGTCGCATCTTGAATTTATTCGGTTTTCACTGCGATTTTAGCCTTGACTGGCGCGTTGCGGGCCCGGAAAGATTGCGTCGGCAGCACTCCGGCACGGTCGCAAGTGGGTTACGAAAGCGACCGGCCACTCGTCAATGGGAAGATCCTATGAGCACGCACTCGTCCGGCGGCCGTCGCGAATCCCTCGATGTCGATTCCACGCAGACGATGCGTGCGGTCCCCGCGTCCGAGCTCTACGACTCCCAGCGACCGAAGTGGTATGCCGTGCAGCTCGTGATCTCGGACAAGCCGGTCAATCTGGACATGATGCCGCGCCTGGAGGTCTTCGCCGCGCACCGACTCTACGCCATCGCGGCGAAGCATGAGACTGGCACCTGGCACGCGCTGCGGTTGGGATTCTTCCCCGACGAGCAATCGGCGGAAGTGATCTGCGGGTATCTGCAAACGTTCTTCGCGGCGCCGACGATCGTGCGCGTGAGCGCCGCGGAGCAGGAACGCTTCGTGCCAACGGCCGCCCCGGCCGCCCCGCGAGCAGCGCTGCAGAAGCCAGCATCGGCCCCTGCCTCAGCGCCGGCGGTGCAACGTCAAGAGCCTGCTCAGAAACCGGTCAAGGCAGCGGGCTCGCAAGCGCCGAGCCAAGAAAACCAAGACGCTCGCCGAAGCCCTGCTCGAGGAAGCGCGCGAAGTCCAGCTTTCCCGCAGCGGCAAGAAGCGAGTTGCGGAGCAGAGCGGATCGTGGCTCACGCGCCTGCTTGGCCGAAAGAATGAGCGGCCGCGATCAACAAGCCGCCGATGAGAGCGAGATTGGTCTTCCACGTGCTGACGGCACCTTCGCGCGCCGTGCCATCCTTGTTCCAGAAGTCGAGGAACATGATGGATGCGACGATCGTGAACAGCACCAGTCCGAGCGCCGCCCACGCCGGCCAGAATCCGAGAATCAGCGCGGCACCGCATGCAGTCTGAAAGGTTGACCCGGTGAGCAGCACCGCTCGCGCGGCGGGAACGCCCCGGGCCGCCATCGACTGACTCAGCGGCTCGATCGCGGAGAAATGATGGATGCCCGCCGCGGCGAAATAGAGGCCGAGCAGCAGGCGACCGAGGATCCACAGGGCGTCGGCAATATCGGTGGGCATCATCGTCCTTCCTTATATATAGCCATTACGTGACCCGCGGGTAACAAGGCGCCGGCGGTAGCGGTTCCATCGGCCTGCCGGATACCATGTGCACCCTTCGCACGCCGAGGAGGCCGCCTTGGAAGGTCCCGAAGTGCATCATCCGCATGCCCGCCACGGCGGGCTGCCGCAGTGGCTCGAGCTGACCATCGCCGGGACGGCGCTCGTCACGTCCATCTGCTCGATCGTCATCGCCATTCATCACGGGCACACCATGGAGAAGCTGGTTCAGGCCAACTCCATCCCGTATCTCGTCGGCGGGTTCAGCACCGCTACGACCGAAGGCACGCAGGTGCTGTCACTCGATTTGCTGAACCGCGGTGTCGGACCCGCCCATGAGCAGAGCCTGCGCGTGAAGGTCGATGGCCAATACGTTGGGTCCGTGGAGGAGCTGATCACCAAGTCGCTCGAGCCCAGTCAAGCGGCCGAAGTGGCGAAGGCGCGGGCAGAGCGTGTCATCACGATTCTCCAGAACAATGTACGCACCAGATTCGTGCCCGGCGGCGAGCAGCAACTGGTGTTTCGCATCGTCAAGACGCCCGAGAACGCGCGATTGTGGGACCTGCTCGAGACGGCCCAGGAGAAATGGGACGTCGAGTACTGCTACTGCTCGGTGTTCGAGGATTGCTGGGAGGTGCGTGGCGTGTTCAGCGAGCCGGCGCCGGTCGATGAATGCTCGCGCGATGAGCCGCACGAATTCACGCCCTGAGCCTACGCGACAGTATCAGCGACCTCCACCAGCACGCTTGCGCGAATGTGCGTCGAGCCAGCTGCACGATCGCCGTACGCGAAACCGGCAGACCTCGTGCGAGATCGCCAGCCTTTGGCGTGAGACTTTGCAATTCGCGAAGTGTCACACCGGACTAACACTTTTGACAGGCCCGCTGGCGTTTGTGTTTACTCGAACGATCCAGTCAGTGGAGTCGCACGATGATCAACGGTGGGCACGTCATCATCTATTCGCAGGATGCCGAAGCGGACCGGGCATTCATCAAGAATGTCCTGAAATTTCCGTATGTCGACGTCAACAAGGGCTGGTTGATCTTCAAGCTGCCGCCCGCAGAGATCGCCGTGCATCCGTCCGATGAGAACGATCTGCACGAGTTCTATCTGATGACGGACGATCTGGAGCTGGAGATCAGAGGTCTGAAGAAAGCGGGCGTGACCTGCGACGCGGTCTCGCAGCAGAGCTGGGGCCGCTCGACGCGCATCCAGCTTCCCGGCGGTGGAACGCTCGGCCTTTACGAGCCGCGGCATCAACGACCGCAATAGTTGTCGTCGTCAGCTCTTGGGCCCTGTGTGCCGACGATCAGCGGCGGCCCCTCGTCGCGTCGCGCGCTCGATGAGAAAGCCGGCGACGGCCTCGTGCGCGTCTGCCTCGCTGGTGCCCGCTGGAAACTCAAAAACTTCAGTCGAGTCGAACGGATTCGCGACGAACAGTGGCTCACCGATCGGCTCAGTTTGCATGGCCGACCACTCCTGCTGCGCGACAACGTTGGGCGTCGATACCCGACGTGCGTCCGCAGATCCGACGTAACTGTACAGAGCGTAGCCGGCTGCGATCGCAGCAACAGCCAACGACAGCGTGATCGCTACTTCACCAGGTCGCGGCATAACCCCCTCCTTATTTTGTCAACTCGTGGCGAGCCGGACCGACGCCGTGTCAGTCCCTATTCGTGACAAGTAAGGATCGCCGAGCAGGTTCCTCGGCCGCTGCAGACGGTCTGAATAATGTGATGTGCGTCACACATCCCGCGACGAACGAGGACCTAGCGCTTCTTCTTATTGGATGACGCGGTGACCAGGGCCAATCCGACCGTGTTCGGATCAGGTGTCCGCTTGCCGTTCACGGGACAGAGGCGATGCAACAGTCCCTCGACTGTCTGCTCGTTCTGCCACGGCACATTTCGACGGCGCAATCGCTGCCAGTTACGCGCGTGTGGATCGAGGCGAAACGCGTGATAGGCGGCCCACAGGTCGAAATGCCGGTATTCCTCGCACAACGCATAGATCAGCGACTTGGACACGACCGGCGCGGGTTGCGAGCGACCTGCCATCCGGCGAAACGCCCCTTTGATCCGGCGCATGAACGCACGCACGGAGAACCGGCGCTCGGGAAACGTATAGCCGTCGCTCGTCCAATTGGGTACTGACACCATTCAATAAGTATCGGAGCCCGGTCGAACGCGCGGCATGAGATCGACGCTGAATCAGCGCCCCGGCCGATGCGTGTTCTCCAACTACGACCTCATGCTCGCCCGCAGCTGCCGCGGCGACACTCCGAATGTCTGGCGAAAGGCGTGATTGAAGACAGAGAGATCCTGAAATCCCACTTCGAACGCGACGGCTGAGACCGGCAGGCCTGGGTCGCACAGCAAGCGCCCAGCTGCACGCAAGCGCGCGATGCGGACATACGTGTGAGGAGTCGTGCCGACGACGCGTTTGAAGCACCGAATGAAGTGGAATGGACTCATCGACGCCAGCGCGGCGAGCGTTTGCAGCGAATGATCGCCGCTCAGGTCTTCGTCGATCGCACGAGCCACTGCCAGCATCGATTGCGTTTGAGCAGGTGTAGGCGCTCTGTCTCGCCGCAAACGACCCAGAGCTTCGCTGATCCAGGAGACGGTGCTGAGGGCGAGGTCATGTGGGCTCCCGCTCGCATGCCCGCCGGCAAGCGCCTCGGTTCTTGCGAACAGCGCGGCACCGCGGGCCGAAACCGGCAAGGCGACCCGCGGGAAAGTCGTGCTCGCCTTCGCAACCCCGAGCGATGCAAGCAACTCCTCATAGCGCTCCGGTGAGAACTGGAAGGCGATGCACCGATCACCGGCACCATGCTTGTGCGTGCAGCTGAAGCGCGTGCGCGGACTGCCCAACAAGACGGACCCGCTACAGAGATCGCCAGACCCGGCACTGCTTCGATATGAGAAAGCGCCGGCCATCACGAGCGCGATGGACACATAGTCATGCTGCTCTTCGAATGCCGCATCGCTCGCATCGGCACTGCACCGGATGTCCGCGAGTCGCCATCCCTCTGCCTGGAAGATCGTGGCAACGGTTGCAGCGCCTCGCTCCCCGTGCGCCCGGCGTCGGTCGACGAGTCGAGCGACTATTTCGTTGGAAGTCAGCACAGTGACATAGCTTACCGGCGAGCTAGCGAGCCGCGCGATACATGCGATGGTCCTCCCGCAGTCGCCAGGTTGCTCCGCCGTCGGTCGAGAGCTCACCCCGCCAAACGAAATCCTTGTCCGTCATATCGCTGAAGCTCCAGCGCAGGCGACCCTTGGGCACGTCGCTATACAGCGTGATCCGACCGTCTTCTTCGCCGCCTTCGAGTACCGTCACGGCCTGAGCGATGGCCGAGACCCAAGTGACGCGCCACTTCTTCCGATCTGCGTCGTAGAAGCGAATCGTCGTGCCGATGAAGCGATCCTCGCCCGGCTTCGGGAACTGGATCCACACATCCTGAAGCGCTCGGCCGTCGAGCACCCAACCCACCAGCAGCTGCCCGCGAATCTTGGTGCGCGTGCCATCGTCGCCAATGCTGCAGAAGTCGACGTCCCAGTCTCCCGCGACCCGATCGAACAAGCGAGCTTCAGGAGGCTCCCCGGAAACGATCCGTGGCCCCGCGGCGATGAGCTCCTTGAACACTTCCTGATTGCAAGCGGTGCTGCGCGTGCCGTCCTTCGCCGCGAGTGCGCGGCCCGCCAGAAGCGTTGCGCTCAGTGCACCGGCTCCTCCTGCAATCAGGAGGCGGCGATCGAGTTTCATTGCAGTCCCCTCGTTGGCAGCTTCGTCCTGAAGGCTAGCGGACCACGCGGCGACAGCTAGGGGAAAATTGCTCTCCGCGGACTCGTAGCGTGCTCAGAATCGGTAGCGCGCCTTGACCAGCAGCTGGTCGCTGTCTCGCAAGTCGGACACCGACTGGACCAGTCCGCCGAGGCCGTCGCGTGCTTCGCCTTCCTCGAACGTGATGCCGCCGCGGCCGTAAACGACGTACAGATCCGACTGTGGCGCGAACGTCCAGCGATAGCGGATCTGCAAGCCGAAGTTGTTCACTTCGAACGGCTGCACGACGTCGCTGCTCTCGATCAGCTGACCCGATGGATCGATACGCAGCGGCTGCGGATTGTGCGCGTCGATCGCCAGCCACTGGAGTTTCACGCGCAGCTCGTGGCCTGAGGCGGGAAACCAATTGAGGTCGCTTTGCAGGATGGCGCGCCGCCGTTCGAAGCTCGCGAGCAGATTGTCGTGTTGCCAGATGAGCCAGTCGCGGCTCCAGCGCATGACGCCGCGGACCGACCAGCTCAGATCGTCGCGCGTGAAGTGCTCGAGCTTGCTGTCGGCTTCGAATGCGAAATCGTCGTTCCCTTCCTGCAACAGCGCGCCCGCGGCGAACACCCGCCACTTGCCGAGTCGTGCACTCTGATAATTGTGAGTGAGCGCGACCAGCCGCGCGTCCATCTGCACATCGCCATTGCCGCGCGAAATGAGATCGTCGACGCCGGCGCCGGTGACTTCCAGCGATGTGTTGAAAACCGACCCCGAGCGACGCCTCGACTCGCGAAACAAGCCGAGGTAATTGCCGAGCCGCTCGCCGGAATCGTTGTAGCGCAGCTCCGGCCGCGCGCGCCACCTCACGCTGGCACGCGCATCGCTCGCATCGAATTCGCGGAAGCGGCGCGAGATCAGATAACTGGCGTAGTTCACGCTGGCGCGCTGCTGGAACCCCATGTCATTGAAGTCGAGCGCGCGAGCGTAGTGCGTCAACCCCAGCTCGTGCTGCCAGTCCGGCGTCGGCGTGTAGACGGCGAGCAGGATCTCGCCGTCGCCGGAAGTGTCCTCAGCGGCGTGGTCGATCAGGCTGCTGATCACTTGGCCTTGCAGCATCAGCTGCGAGTTGGGACGCCAGATGAAATCACCGGAGTGAACCTGCGCACTGCGATCGAGAAATGGGCGGTCGACCCAGGTGCCGAGATAACCGAACGTCACGGGACCCGATGCATATCGCAGGCGTTGCGCCGCAAACGCGCGGCCGAGGTCGTCGGTATAGTCGCTCTCGACTGCCGACAGCACGCCGTAGTCGAGACGTCCGATGTTGCCGTTGAGCTTCACCGCGCCATCGATGTCAGCTGCCTCCAACGGATCATCGTCGCGCTGACCGCCGATGCGCCGCGTATAGAGCAGGCGGTCCCTGGCGGTGACGCGCGTATCGGTTTCCGGGACACGAATGTCGAACAAGGCCTGGTTCTCGGCGAAGAACGGCCGCTTGTCGCTGAACAACACTTCGATCGCATCGAAGTTCACGACCAGCTCGTCCGCTTCGACCTGGCCGAAATCCGGATTCAACGCCGCCGTCAGCTGAAAATTGCCCGAAGGCTTCCACTGGATGTCGGCGCCGAGCTTCATGTCGACCTCGTCGTTGACGAGGTCGTTGGCGACGCTTGCGTAGGGGAAGATGTGCAGCAGCGACCCGGGATACTGATCGATCTCGACCTTCGGGAACTCCGAGACGTAGCGCGGCTTCGAGAAGCTCACGCCTTCCAGCGCGCTGCGCTCTTGCGTCGCTCCGATCACGCGGTCGAACGCGACTCCGATCGTTCGCTTCGGCGCGTCGGCGTCCTTCATGCTCGCCGTTGTCCACGGCAGCAGGACCTCGACGAACCACTCCTGCTCGGTCTGAGTGATCGCGTACTCGACGTCGCTGTCCCAGTCGGTGCTGTACTGGTTCTCGTTCGTGAGCGTCGCGTCCTGCAGCGAGCCGGCGAGCGCGATCGTCACGTTGTACGCAACCTGCGCGTCAGCGTTGAAGTCGATGTAGATGTTGACGCGGTCGCCGTTGTTGTCGGCGTCGCGCGGCGTCTGCGCTAGTTGCCGCGGCGTGCTCGGCGGATGCGTGCAGCGAAACCCGACCACGATGCCCTGCGGCGTGCCGAGCAGCCGTGCCTCCGTCGGATAGCGCGGTGCGCCGAGCGTGTACGGCTGCGTCACACGAAAGTCGGTGAAGACCTGGGCGCGCTCCCACTCCGGCTCGTTGAGCTCGCCGTCGATCCTGATCTCAGCGAGCGCCTGGGCAGACGCCAGGAATGCGGCCAAGGCAAGAACAAGCCGGCCGCGCAGCAACCACAAAGAGCACTTCATGTGACGACGAGACCGATCCACCCGCAGTTATCGGCACACTTTCGCGCATGCGTATGGCGTCAGCAACGCCAGTTGCTTTCGTCAGCCGCAAATCCCGCTTGTGCCTGGGGGGCGCGACCACGCAAGCATGCCGTGGTCGCGAGTGCAGTGGAAGAGCCACTTGAGCGGGATTAATGGGGCCAACTGTTCCTCAGGCCGCGTGTCGCTCGAATACCGCCATCTGCGCTCCGAGCGCGCGCTGAAACGCAGGACGAGCTTCGCAGCGCAGGCGATAGTTCTCGAGCACGGGTATCTGCGCAACGATGTTCGTGTGACGCAGGATTCGCAGCACGGTCACCATCAGCAGATCCGCCGCCGTGAAGCGATCTTCGAGATAGCTGCGCTCACCGAGCCACGTAGCGAGAGCCTGCAGACGCTGCTGCACAGCTTCGACTGCGCCGGGCCTGCGCGCCTTCGCCCAATCTTCCTGCGCGTAGAACAGATCGATCGCGGCGAGATTCTGGATGTGCGGCTCGATCGTGTTCATCGCCGCGAACATCCACGAAGTGACGCGCGCGCGGCCGGCCGGATCCGCCGGCATCAGCGCTTCGCACTGCTGGGCGATGTGGTGGACGATCGCGCCTGACTCGAACAACACCAGGTCGCCTTCCTCATACGCCGGCACCTGGCCGAACGGCTGCAGACGGCGATAGGTTTCGGACTTCTGGTCCTCCGGCCCGATCACCCGCTCCGAATAGGCTCGGCCCGCCTCTTCGAGCGCCCATCGCACCCGCAGATCGCGCACCAGCCCCTGAGCAAACGCCGGCACCGCCCGGAAGACACTGACTCGAATCGTGGTCATATCGGCATACCTCGTCATTGGACCTCTATGCCAATGACGATCCGCCCCGGGGCCGTTCTACACCTCGGGGGGGCGCCGTTACTGTTTCGTCACCGTCCTTCGACTGACTTGATAACGACGCCGTCCCTACACTGGATCCGCAATCGGATCCACCGCAGGACGGGACACCATGATGAGTGCTTGGCTCGAGGAGACTGCTGAATTCCCCTTGAAATCCGCTCTCGAGGCGAAGATCAGCCAGTTCCGGCGCTTGCTGTCTGAGGACCTGGGCTGCACGCACGATCAACTGGTGTTCGACGACATCAACGATGTCCACTGCAGTGACTGCGGGAGGGACTTCACCGATTGACTAGACTTCGAGCAGGTCCTTGCCGACGATGATCCTGCCGGCAAAGTGCACCCTGGCCGCGTCGATCCACATCTGATCCGTGATCTGCGGGTCTTCTGCAGGCACCAAGTGGGACAGGACCAGCGTCTTGACGCCGGCGGCCCGGGCCACGCGCCCGGCGTCCTCCGCACTCGTGTGATGCGAAAGGATGCTCTGCTTGAGCGTTGGCGCATTCGGTACCCCGGCAACGAGACGATCGATCGCCGCCGGATAGAGCGCGTCATGAACGAGAACGTCGGCGTCGCGCGCCAGCTCGATGAGATTTTCAGAAGGTCTCGTATCGCCGGAGATCACGATCGATCGATCTGCAGTGTCGAACCGATACCCGAAAGCCGGCACGACCGGCGGATGATCGACCAGGGTCGCCCGAACTCGGACGTCCGGGTCCTCGAAGACCAGTCCGCCCTTCACCAGCTCGTGCACGTGAACGAGCGGTTGCAGCGGTATCCGACCTTCATCCTTGATCCGCGTCTGAATGTCGTACGA
The DNA here is from genome assembly GCA_963830745.1 of uncultured Gammaproteobacteria bacterium. GTDB lineage: Bacteria > Pseudomonadota > Gammaproteobacteria > Steroidobacterales > Steroidobacteraceae > Steroidobacter. Next base: position 24,610 of record CAWHNL010000020.1, on the reverse strand, counting down.
ATTCATCTCCATGAAGTGCCGGGTCATCTGCTGCAGCGGCGGCGGACCCCAGGAATCGACGCGCGTTTTCAGGCCTGAAGTCCACGCGAGCAGGATGAGATTTCCGTAGTCGGCGTTGTGATCCGAATGGTGGTGCGTCAGAAAGATGTGCCGCAGTTGCGGCAGCGGAACACCGGCCAACACCAGTTGGCGCGCGACGCCGTCACCGCAATCGACTACGTATGCGGCATCGTTCACTACGATCACCTGAGCCGGCGCCGAACTTGTCTTGCGAGGTCGCGGGCCGCCGCCGGTGCCGAGCAGGATCAACCTGCTCTTATTGCTTTGGGTTGCTGCAAAGCTCGGCAGGAGCGCGCTACTGAAAAGCGCGGCCGCTGCCTGGAGAACACCTCGCCTGGCGCCCCGGTATTTGAGGTGTTTCATCCTTTCCCTGTGCTCAGGATCCGGGACGGACGTCGCGGTTCGAGCATAGATTGCTCGCAATTCTTGGCGTGGTGATGAAGAATAGGCCCCGGCGACGCCATAAGAAAACTTAATCGGCGGCCTTGCGACGAAGCCGCGCCGCGCCACTCAGCAGAGCAAAGAGAACGATTTGGCAACTTTGGCTTCCGCGCGAGCTGCGCTGGCGCTCGCTGCTGACCGCTCGACGGAATGGCCGATCCGCCGGCTCGGACCCTATTCCTGCGTTGTGGGATTCATCCTGCTGGGGGCGCTCGCTCTCGGACTATCGCGAGCGCTTCTCATAACCTGGCAGTGGGAGCGCGCCGCCGTCACGGATTCCGTAGTGGCGATGCTGGTGCAGGGACTGCGCAGCGACCTCATGACGCTCGGACTTTTCGCCGCACCCGCCGTGGCGCTCTTGCCGCTGCTGCTCCTGATCGGCCGGGTCACCTGGTGGGTCAGGTTGTGCTGTGTCTGGTTCGCTGCGAGCCTGGTCGCGATCATCTTTCTCGAGTTCGCGACGCCCCAGTTCCTGATCGAATACGACAGCCGGCCGAACCGCCTCTTCCTCGAGTACCTGGTCTATCCGCAGGAAGTGCTGGCGATGCTCTGGAACGGCTATCGCAGCCTGTTGCTACTCACGGCCGCAGGCGTTGCGGGACTGAGCTGGGTCGTCGCCCGGCACTTCACGCGATACGCTCGCGACGCGCGGGGATGGCGATCGCGCACCGTCCTGCTCGTCTGGCCGATCGTCCTCGCAGTGCTGTTCGTCATGGTGCGTTCGAGCTTTCAGCACCGCCCCGCCAACCTCGCCACGTTTGCGTTCTGCGATGACGCGATGGTCAACAGCCTGGTCGCCAACTCGGCGTATTCAGTGCTGTCTGCCGCGTACGGCTTGAGGAACGAAACGCAATCGAGCTGGATGTATGGCGACATGCCGATGGCCGAAATAGTGCAGCGGGTGCGCGCCGGAATGGGTGTGCCCCCCGCGGACTTCACATCCGACGAACAGCCGACGATGCGTCGACAGATTGCGACCGTGCGGCGCGAAAAGCCGCTCAACCTGGTCATCGTGCTGGAGGAGAGCCTCGGCGCCGGATTCGTGAAGCAACTCGGTGGGCTACCGATCACGCCGAATTTGGATCGACTGGCCGATCGCGGCATCTGGTTCGATCAGCTGTACGCGACCGGGACCCGCTCGGTGCGCGGCATCGAAGCCGTCGTCGCGGGTTTCCCGCCGACGCCGGCACTGAGCGTCGTGAAGCTGTCGAAGGCGCAGCAGCACTTCGCGACGCTGGCTTCGGTGCTGCAGCGTTCCGGCTATCGCAGCGAATTCGTCTACGGCGGCGAATCGCACTTCGACAACATGCGCGGCTTCTTCCTCGGCAACGGTTTCAACAGCGTCGTGGATCGCCAGGACTTCGCGTCACCGAAGTTCGTGGGCAGCTGGGGCGTATCGGACGAGGATCTGTTCGAGAAGGCGGAGGCGCGCATCCGTACTCTGCATGCCGGCGACCAGCCGTTCTTCATGCTGGTGTTCTCCTCCACCAATCACACGCCGTTCGAATTTCCGGACGGGCGCATCGAGCTGTTCGATGCGCAGAAACAGACCGTGCACAACGCCGTGAAGTATGCCGATCACGCACTGGGCTCGTTTATCGAGCGCGCCAGCAGGAGCGAGCATTGGGCGGACACCCTGTTTCTGGTCGTCGCCGATCACGACACGCGTGTGTATGGCGATGAGCTCGTGCCGGTCAGCAAGTTCCACATCCCAGGCGTGATTCTCGGCGCCGACGTCGTTGCACGCCGGATCGATTCGCTCGTCAGCCAGATCGATCTCGCGCCGACCCTGTTGTCGCTGATGGGAGTCGACGGCGAGCATCCCTTCCCGGGCCGCGACCTGACTCGCACGCTGCCGGAGTTCGGCAATTCGCCGGCCCCCGTGCCTGCGCGAGCGATGATGCAGTTCGATCAGAACTTCGCCTGGCTCGAACGCGACCGCCTGACGGTGCTCCTGCCGGACGGCAGCTCACGCCAATTTGCGTTCGATCGGAGGACGAAACAGCTCGAGCCTGCGGCGACGATAGATCCCGAAGCGGTGCGACAGGCGCTCGCCAATGTGCTGATGCCGGCGTGGCTTTATCGCGAGCAGCGCTATCGCACGAGGAATTGAGCCAGCCGTCGGCTCTAAGGCAGCTTGCTCTGCGAGGTTGGGTCGCCCTGCGAGCCTGGTTCGCTTTCCTTGCGCTCGGCTTTCTTCTGCTCCTTCTCCTGATTGCGCTTCTTCTGCGCGTCTTCGCGGCGCCGTTTCTCTTGCTTGAAATTCGGTGGCTTGGGCAAAGGACTTGCTCCCTACTCGCTGCTGGCGCGCTTGAGCGCCTTCGAGAACCGGTAGTCCACCGCGGCGCCGAATCCGAGCTCCGTTGCTTTGTCGCGAACGGACCGAGGCTCGCGATGCAACTGTGCAGCCAGATGCATCACGCACTCGTCCGCGTGTTGCCAGCTCTTGGCGATACGGCCGGGCAGGTAGGATTTCAGGTGCACGATCTCATGCTCCTGCCATTCCCCGCTCGTGTTCGCAACCGCGCGCCGACGCGAATCCGCCGCCGCATCGTCGTCACGGAGAGCCTGTCTCAAGACGTCGATGAGAGTTGCCTTGTGCTCCGACGGCATGTCGTCCGTGACTACGAAGCCCAGTGCTGCACGAAGCGCTGCCGTTCGCTGCGAATCCTGCATGGTCTCTCCGCTCTCCTGCCGCGTAACCGCATGCTTTGTCCGGTTCGAAGTGAGTGTGCGCCACCGGCAGTTCAATAGATACGCCCTCGTTCGCGCGCGCCAACCGACTGAAATCCAAGCGGCCCTCGGGCACCGGATGTATAGTGGCCTCGGCTCGTGACCTTTCTCTTTATCTCTCTGGCCGCAGCGCCCGAACGCCTTGCCTCGGCCACTTCAGCTAAACCGAATCGTTCTCGAACTCATACAGACAGCGTTCCGACCTGTGAGGAGAACAGCGCCATGGCATTGGGTCCAGATCATAGGGACTTCTCGTACGCAGCTCCCCCCAACACCGTGGCAGAGCACCGGCTGAGAGTGCAGCGCGCGGAGGAGGAGCAAGCAGCGATCCGAGCCAGCGAGCTCGCCGCTCAGGTATCGCCGGCGAACGACGCCGAGAAGCGCATCCGAATCTGGGAGCAGCGGCACGCGCTGCGCCTGCCGCGATCTTCAGGTCACGTGCTCGTCAAAGTGATCGCGACGCAGACCCGCTTGACCGTCAGCGATGTGCACGAAGAGCAGCGACGGCGCAGCCTTGCAGAACGCCCCAAAGACCCAGCGGAGCAGCACGCATGAGCAAGGGCATGAACCAGAAGAGAGAGCAGAAGCGCAAGCCGGCTAAGTCTCTCGAGGAAAAGCGCGCTGCCAAGAAAGCCAAGCGAGCGGATCGCGCCGCGTCGTCGCGCGTCGTGTAGCAGCGTTACGCGCAATGTCGGTTAGCCACCTATTGAAGGCCGCCGGGAAAGATACGGAAGGCCCTGAGGTGGCGCTCAGGATCGTCGGAACTCGCGAGGCGCCGCCGCGCATGGTGATCCAGATCGCCATCGTCGGCACTGCCAGTGTTCAGATCCAGGGTCGAGTCGCGCGCGACGCGCCGTGGCAGAACCTGGGGCCCGCTCACCGCGATTCCGCGCTCTTGCATCAGGAGCCAGTCCAGTTCCTGCGTGCCGTCGCAACCGGCGTCGCTGCAAACTCGACCATCTCTGTTTGGGCCGTGTGGGCGTGGTAGTCGCCGGCCGCGGGCGCTAGACCGCCAAAAGCCGCGCCTTTTTGGCGGGCGTGTCGAAAGGGCCTTGGCCGCTTTCGAGCAGAAGACTAGGGCTCGCTGACCAATATCGCGAATTCGAAAGCGCCGCCGTAAGCGAACTCGATGAATTCATCGAGCACGCCAGGCAGCAGCATCTCGCCGCCGACCTGACCGCTGTCGACGAGCGCGGCGGCTCGAGCATCGATCATCGCCGCAGCATGCGGCGATATCTTCGCCACCTCCAGCGCGCGCGCCCACGCGATAGCGTCCTCCGCTTCGACCTGCTTGTGATCCTGCGAGCCGCCCGGTTGGTAGTCGCGGCGCGCCGGTGCCTCCACCGTGCTCTTCGACGGCAGCACGTAGGTCGTGCCCTTCGGCTGCCAGCCGAAGGCGCGGCCGAGCTCCCACAGGAGCTCCCAGATCGGCATCGGGCACGAAAATCGGTTGCGGCCTTTCGGCGCCGCGGCGTCGCGAAACATCTCGACCATTGCAGTCATCAGGGCGATCTCACTGGATTCACGGTCAGTTTCGCCGAAAAGCGGGAAATCGCAATATCCAAGCGGGTGAGGGGCCAAGCGTGTATAGTGCGGCTCGGCTCGTGACCTTTCTCCATTTTCTTCGCTTGGCCCATTTCGCCGTTCGGCGCTCTTCCGGCCAGACAACTAAATCGGATTCGTTTCGAACCTGGCGAAGCTTCGGCCCGGCTGCCTCCTGAATAGAGACAGCTGCAATGGAGCGTCATGTTTCAACCGCGCTGGCTGACATTCAGCCCGACAAGCGCATTCTAGTGAGTAATCGTATGAGCAAGATCTATGTGGGCAACCTGCCCTTTACCGCCGACGAAGCGGCCGTCCGCACGTTGTTCTCGCAACACGGCCAGGTCGATTCCGTCGCCCTGATCAAGGATCGGGACACGGGTCAGCCGCGCGGCTTCGGCTTCGTGGAGATGCCGCGCGCCGATGCAGCGCGCGCGATCCAGAGCCTCAATGGCCAGGACATGGGCGGTCGCCCTCTCAAGGTCAACGAAGCCCAGGACAAGCCGCGCACTGGCGGCGGTGGTGGTGGTGGCGGCGGCGGTCAGCGTCGCTGGTAAGCGATCATCCCTGCACGGGCTTCGCGGCCCGTGCAGGTTCTGCAACACACTGGGGAGAGAGCATTGGCAAAGTTGGCAAAGAGCCCCGCCCCGACCGAAACGTTCCTCGAGCTGCCGTTCAAGGTGGACTCGATCTCCAGCACCGCCGCTCCCACCGGCACCGAAGGCGTCTGGCACCGCTACGTCATTTCACAGGGCACGAACACCATTACCGGGACTCGCGCAGGCTCGCACGCCGAGGTCACCGTGCTGCTGCAGGACATGATCGAACGGCTGAACGACCGCCGCGCGGGCAAGAGACGTCCCCGCTGAATCAAGGCTCGATCCCCGGCGGTAGCAGGCGGTCGAACTCTTTCTTGACCACGGCGTAGCACTCGCAGGTGCGCTTCTCCAACCCAGTCCGATCGAGGACGGTAATGCGCCCTCGGCTGTACTTGATCAGCCCAGCTTTCTGCAGACTGCCTGCGGCTTCCGTCACACCTTCACGACGCACGCCCAGCATGTTCGCGATCAATTCCTGGGTCATGACGAGCTCGACTCCGACCAGTCGGTCGAGGCTCAGCAGCAACCATCGGCATAGCTGCTGGTCCAGCGAGTGATGCCGGTTGCACACGGCGGTTTGCGCCATCTGCGTCAGCAATGCCTGCGTGTAGCGCAACAACAGGTGCTGCATGGCGCCGCCACGATTGAATTCGTCCTTGAGGCGCCTGCCGGTCAATTGATAGGCGTGGCCTGCGCTCTGCACCACGGCACGGCTCGGTGTCGTCTCGCCCCCCATGAAGAGCGAGACGCCGATGATGCCTTCGTTGCCCACCACGGCGATTTCGGCGGAGGCGCCGTCCGCCATCATGTACAGTAACGAGACGATCGCGGTGGTCGGAAAATACACCCGCCGCTGGTGACTGCCGGATTCGTAGAGGACGTTGCCGAGGGGCATCGGTACGAGTTTGAGGCCTGCCTTCATGCGCGCGAAGTCCGCCGGCGGCAGGGCGGCCAGCAGGTGGTTCTGGCATGGGTCATGAGCTGCAGACATTGAGGATCTCCCGCTTGAGCCTGCTGCTGCGTCAGCGACCGCTATGTGCGTCATGGTACATAACGGCGCTGCAAACACCTAAGTTCGCCAACGCACTGATCGGCACGGTGCCACGGCGCAAAATGTCGCAATGCCCAACTCAGCACGCAGGAACGCCGAATGTTCGCTACCGCACCGACGTCGGATCCGGGCCTGCGCGAACCTTTGAACCATGACCATTAGCAGTTCGAGTGCGGCTGGCGCGCCAGATCGCATGGATAGGGCAGCCTGGAGCAGTATCGTCGCGCGGTATCAGCGTTCCTCCACCAAGCGCGCGCTGTGGCAGCTAGCGAGTACGCTGATTCCGTACTTCCTGCTCTGGTATGTCATCTACCATGCAATGGAAGTCTCGCTCTGGCTCACGATCCCACTGGCGGTTCTGGCGGGCGCGTTCCTGGTGCGCCTGTTCATCATCTTTCACGACTGCGGCCATGGCTCGTATTTCAGCTCGCGCCGCGCCAACGACATCGTCGGTTTCATCACCGGTGCTCTGACGTTCACCCCCTACGAGCATTGGCGTTGGCAACATGCGATCCACCACGGCACCGCGGGGCATCTCGACAAGCGCGGTACCGGGGATATCTGGACCATGACCGTGCAGGAGTACCTCGAAGCATCGCGGTGGCGTCGCTTCGGGTATCGGCTGTCGCGCAGTCCGCTGGTGCTTTTTGTGCTGGCCCCGTTCTATCTCTTCCTGATCGCTCACCGCTTCGCCTCACCCAAGGCCGATCGGCGACAGCGCCGCTCCGTCTGGTTGATGAACCTGGTGTTGCTAGGCACCGCGGCCTTGATGAGCTGGATCTTCGGCATTTGGCCGTATCTGGTGATTCAGTCGACAATCCTGCTGGTGGCGGGCGGCGCGGGCGTCTGGCTCTTCTACGTGCAGCATCAGTTCGAAGACGCCTACTGGGAGCGCGGCGACAACTGGGACTACACGGCGGCGGCACTGCGCGGCAGCTCCTTCTACAAGTTGCCCAGTGTGCTGCAATGGTTCTCGGCCAATATCGGCTTCCACCACATCCACCATCTGAGCCCGCGCATTCCCAACTACAACTTGCAGAACTGCCACGAGCGCGAGCGGCTGTTCCAGCAGGTCAAGCCCATCACGCTGTGGTCGAGCCTGAGCTGCCTGACGTTTCACTTTTGGGACGAGCAAAGCAGGAAGCTGGTCGGCTACGCGCACGTACGACGGATCAGGCAACAGCAGCAGCGAGATCGATCGCTGCCCGGATAGTCGCGTCTGCGCCGCTATGTACGGTGGTGCACATAATGGCCGGGGTTCCCGCGTACAGTTATCGTCAAGGATGGCCTTGGAGTACGCCGATCGGAACGCACGGCAACGCTGCCCGACCTTTGGCCAAGCTGGCAACCGGCATTGAGGGATTCGATCAACTGAGCGGCGGCGGCCTGCCGCGTCATCGCACGAGTCTGCTCACTGGCGGCCCGGGTGCGGGTAAGACGGTCTTCGCTCTGCAATGCCTCGTGAACGCGGCGAGCCGGCAGCGCGCGGCCGGCATCTTCGTTGCGTTCGAGGAGAGTCCCGCCCAGGTGATCGCCAACGGCGCCACCTTCAATTGGGGACTCGCGAGCCTGTCGAGCAAGAAGCTCTTCTTCCTGGATGCTCATTTGTCGCCCGCGCTCGTCATCGCCGGTGACTTCGATCTGAGCGGCATGCTGGCGATGCTCGCGGCGAAGAAGAAGGAGATCGGCGCGCAGTGGATCGTCTTCGACGGGATCGATGTGCTGCTGACGCTGCTGCAGGATCGGAGCGCAGAAATGCGGGAAATCTACCGCCTGCGCGACTGGCTTGCGGACCACGCCTTGACTGCGATCATCACGGCCAAAGTCGACGATCGCACCTCCGGCCTCATGCACTACGACTTCCTGCAATTCATGGTCGATTGCGTAGTGCGCCTGGAGCGACGCCAGCAGGACCGCGTCTCCGCACAAACCATTCAGATCACCAAGTATCGGGGTTCGAGCTACGCGCTGGCCGAGTTCCCGATGAGCATCGGGCCGTCAGGCATCGAGGTGGGTGCCGCCGACCAAGCGCTGATCGTGCACCGGGCGTCCAGTGAGCGGATCACCGCGGGCTTCGAGCGCCTGGACGCCATGCTCGGCGGTGGCGTATTTCGCGGCAGCAGCACGCTGATCAGCGGCGTGCCGGGCACTGCCAAGACGACCTTGGCCGGCAAATTCGCGGAAGCAGCGTGCCGGCGCGGCGAGCGCGCATTGTTCGTGAGCTTCGATGAGGGCGCTGAACAAATAGTGCGCAATCTGTCGTCGGTGGGAATTCAATTCAAGCGGTACCTCAAGGCCGGCCTGCTGCGAATGTATTCGGCGCGTACCGAGGGCATCAGCGCGGAAGCCCATTTGCTCAAGCTCAGATCGCTGGTCCGCGAGTACCAGCCGAGTTGCGTGGTGATCGACCCGCTTACGGCGATCGCCAAGGCGGGCACGCTCGGCGCAGCGCGCGCCGTCGCCAACCGGCTCATCTACATGATCAAGGATGAAGGGATCACCTTGTTCGTGACCGCCCTGAGCGAGACTGACGACGTGCAGGCGGAATCCACCGACCTGCAGATCTCGACGATTGCGGATACGTGGATCCATCTGTCGTACCTGGTGCGAAGCGGCGAGCGCAACCGCGCCCTCACCATCATCAAATCGCGTGGCACTGCGCACAGCAACCAGGTGCGCGAGCTGGTCCTGAGCAGTTCCGGACCGACGCTCACCGATGTTTATAGCGCGGGCGGCGAGGTGCTGATGGGCACGCTGCGCTGGGAAAAGGAAGCAGAGACAAGCGCCAGCAAGGCCCGGCAGCAGGCGGAATTCGCGCAAAAGCGTCGCGGACTGCAATTTGCCGAAGCCAGCACCCGCGCCCAGATCAGGGCCCTGCGGATGGATCTGCAGCGGCAACGCGCCGAGCTGACTTCCAACGCCAGTGAGGATGACGTGCGTGCCATCTCCTCGAGCGAACGCGAGGGTGAGCTGCGCAAGAGACGCAGCGCGGACCCGGCACGCGCGTCCCCGAGGAAACGCGGCAACGGGGCGGCAAAATGAGCCGGCGACAGAAGATACCCAAGGCGCCCGCCGCCGACGCCACGACTGTGGTCGTCCTGCGTCTGTACATCGCGGGCGGCGCGCCGAATTCGCTGCAGGCGATCGCCAATCTCGAAGCGATTTGCCAGGAGTACCTGAAGGATGTTCACCGGCTGGAAGTCGTCGACGTGCTCGAACATCCGCGGCGCGCGATGGCCGAAGGCGTTCTGGTCACGCCGAGCCTGGCCAAGGTGTCGCCGCTACCGGCCGCGAACGTGATCGGCAACCTCAGCGACAAGGCCAAAGTACTGCTCGCACTGGGGTTGGCGCCGAAGAGTCGAAGGCGACCTGCATGACTCTGCAAAGTGCACTGCTGCGGCTGACCAAGGGCGGTCCGGAACAGCAAGCCATCGAGGCGGGCGAGATCGACGCGATTGTCGACTACTCGAGCAGCAATGTGATTCTGTTCCCCGCCGCGCGGCGCGCTCTGCACGCAGGTGCGGTCCGAACATCTGCCGCGCACCGCGTGCCGCTTGCCAACAGCCTGCTGGCTGCACTGCCCAGCGCGGAGTATCGACATCTGCTGATGGGACTCGAGCCGGTCACGCTGCGGCTGGGCGAGGTACTGCATGAGCCGGCAGCACCGATTCGCTATGTCTACTTCCCGGTCGGTTGTGTCGTTTGTCTGATGACGACGGTAGCGGATCACCAAGCCGTGGAAGTCGGGCTCGTCGGCTATGACGGCATGGTTGGAATTGGACTCGTGCTGGGTGATGGTGCTTCGTCTGTCCGCGCTGTGGTGGCCGCAAGCGGTGCCGCGCTGCGCATGGAAGCCACACGCTTTCGCAAGACATTCCTGCAATGCCTGTCATTGCAGCAGGAGCTGCACCGGTACACGTACACGATGCTGGCGCACGCGAGGCAAACGATCGCGTGCAATTGCTTCCATCTGAGCGATGCGCGACTCGCTCGCTGGTTGCTGATGACCAGCGATCGTGCGCAGTCGGAGGAACTGTTCCTGACGCAGAGCTTTATCGCAGAAATGCTCGGACTGCGACGCGTCACCGTCACCGAGATCGCCGGTCGGCTGTGGCGCAGCAAGCTGATCGGCTATGGCCGCGGCTGGATCAGGATTCTCGATCGGCCAGGGCTCGAAGCAGTCTCGTGCCGGTGCTACACGAGAATCGAGGGACAGCAGAGCAGCCGCTAGTGTCGTGTACAACTATGCCGCACGTGGTGTGTGCGCTGGCGTACAGTCATCCAGATAATTTTTTCGTAGGCTTTGCACCGGCTCGAGAATCCGGGAGCAATAGCCGTGAACACTGCGACAAGCGCGGCCGTAGAAAACCGACCGCCCGATCTCTTCGTCACCAAAGCGACACTGCAGCGGCGCAAAGCCGCGCCGAACCTGCAAGACGAAGCAGCTGCGTTCTGCGAGCTGTCGAAGACTCTCGCCGACGACCCCTGCATGGCCTTGCGAAATCTCCTCGAAGTCGCACGTGGCTTGTGCCGGGCCGGCAGCGCAGGCCTGAGCTTGCTGCGTGACGACAGCGCGGGCCAGCCGATCGTGCGCTGGGCGGCGATCAGCGGAGCGTTGGCTTCGTACGAAGGGACAGACACGCCCCGTGATTCCAGTCCTTGCGGGCTTTGTCTGGAGACCGGCGCGACGATCCGCGTATCGCGACCGCAGCGCGCATTCACTGCTCTGCGCGACACCCAGCCTGCGATCATCGAAGACTTGATCGTTCCGTTGTACGACCATGCGAGCAAACCGCTTGGCACACTCTGGATTGCTCATCACGACCGCAGATCCCGTTTCTACTACGACGATGCGCGCATCGCGGAGCAACTTGCCGCGCAGGCGGTGCTGGCTCTGAATCTGTCGGAGCAGGCAAGAGAGCGTGAGTACGCGTTGGCTCTGCTCGAATCGCATCAACTGGCGGAGCAGAACCTGCTGATACACGACCTGGCCGAAGAGCGCGGCATGCGCGAACACGCCGAGGCGTCCGAGAGCGCAAGCCGACGGGCCCTGGTGTTCAAGGATGCGATGATCAATGAAGTGAATCATCGAACCAAGAACACGCTGCAAGCAGCCGGATCGCTGCTCGCCTTGCATGCGGGCGCGACTTCCTCCGCGCCAGTGCGCTTGGCTCTGCTGGACAGCTACGCACGCCTGCAGTTGCTCGCCAAGGTGCACGAGCTGCTCTACATGACAGGCGACAATGCGCAGACGGTAGTCATGCCAGAGCTGCTGCAGATACTAGGGGATGGGTTGCGCCAATCGTTCGCCAGGATGTCGGCCCAGGTGAAGCTGGACCTCAGCTGCGATTCGATATCGCTGCCGGTCGACCAGGCCATTCCGTTGGCGCTGCTCGCGAACGAAGTCGTGACCAATGCCTACAAACACGCCTTCCCGAACGGCTCTTCGGGAGAGATCACCGTGAGCCTGCGGCAGCCGTCCGAGGATGCACTGATCCTGCGAATCGCAGATACCGGTATCGGATGGCAGCCGACTGGCGGCGGCGTCGGCATGGGCCTCAGGCTCATCCGCACCTTCGCGGCCCAGCTGCAGGGCACGCTGATCTTTTCCACAGCCTGCAGAAGAGGCAGGCACAGCGATCACATTGACGATCCGCCGACTCGCGCCGGCGTAGCTCAGCGATGGCTTGCCAAGCGAGGCGAACCGAGCGTCTGCGCGTACATCTGATTCCCACCGCGATAGCACGCGCACGACGCGCTTTCCAAGCCTGCGTTGTCGAGAACGGTGATGGCGCCGCGGCTGTAGTCGATCAGGCCCTGCTCCTGCAAAGAGCTCGCGGCGCGAGTCACCCCTACCCGCCGCACGCCGAGCATGTATGCCAGGAACTCGTGCGTAAGATGAAACCGATCGCTGTGAGCACGGTCGCGACTCATGAGTAGCCAGCGGGCAAGACGCGCTTCAACCTGGTGATAGCCGGTGCAAGCAGCCGTTTGCGCGAGCTGCCGCATCAACACGTACACGTAGCGGTTCAACTGCTGGCGCAGCTCGGCGCTTTGCTGATAGTGCCTCATGAAAGCAGGCGCGCTCATCCGCAACGCGGCCCCCGCTCCCTGGACCAAGGCGTGCTGTGGCGAAGTATTCACACCAAGAATGAGGGACGTGCCGAGCATGCCCTCGTCGCCGACGATTCCGACCTCCAGCCGCGGACCGTCATCGAGCGCGGTCACCAGGGAAATGAAGCTTTCCGTCGGGAAGTACACGTGGCGGATTTTCTCGCCCAGCTTGCAGAGCACGTCGGCAAAGCCAAGCTCGACCTGCTCACAGCTGGCTAGCAAGCGCTGCCGGCTTCGCTGAGGCAAAGCCGCCAACAGGCGGTTCTCGCCCGCTGCATGTTTCGACGATGCTGTTCTCCTCTTCACACCTCAACAGTACGCGCGCAAATCTCGCCGTGATGTACGCCAGCACACTGACGGGAGTAATTCGCGTGCATGTGTACGCCAGCGTACCGAGATCTTCGCGGTAGACGCGCATCCTCGCTCTCCATAGACAGAGGATCGCATATGAAGTACCGCTTGAAATACCGCACAACCCGTCCCGTCAGGACCGCCGTCGCATTGGCGCTTGGCGTGAGCATCCTCTTCGGCTCGCTCAGCGCATATGGCAGCAATGCGTCAGATCTCGCCAAAGAGCGCGTGGCACAAAGCGCACGTCGGTTGATCAGGCTCAGCAGACGCTTGGGAAATCCGAGCACGGCGCCGTGGAGCTGCAGCAGGCGCGCGACAGGCTGAACGCTGCCAAGAGCGAGCTGGCCGAAAGAGGGAAGGAGGCGGAACGCGCAGCTGCGCAGGCGCACCTGTTCGCGGAGCTTGCGGTAGGAAAGTCCCAGAGCGCCGATGCGCGCAAATCTGCGAATGAAGTGCTCGCGAGCCTCGAAATGCTGCGTAGGAGCTTGAGCGCAGCACACCGACGCAGCGTTGAGCGTATCTCCGAATGCATAGTTGAGGTCAAGGTCATGAAGTTGAGTAACCGAGTTGTCTTGAGTGTGGCGATAGCCGCAATACTGAGTGCGTGCAGCACCCCACCCCCGCACAACGAATCGCTGGAAACTGCTCGCACCGTCGTGCCGGAATCGAAGTCATCGCGCGCCGGAGTGGCGGCAGTGGACATCTCCAACGCGCGTAAGTCGCTGGATGCTGCCAACCGCATCGCCGAAGCGAAAGGCGAGCGAGCGGACATCGAGTACGAAGCGAACAACGCCGTGACGAGCGCGCAGATCGCCAACGAGAAGATCCTGACCGCGCAAGCGAACGAGGAGATCGCCAATGGCACGGCCCAGCGTCAAGCCGTTCTGCTCCAGGCGCGTGAACGTGAATCGCAGCACAGTGCCGACCAGGTGAGCGACGCGCGTCGACAAGCGGACGCCTCCGCGCAGCGTGCAGATTCTCTCGAGGCGGAGCTCGCCGATCTCAAGGTGCAGAAGACGGAACGTGGCTTGGTCCTGACCTCGGCGACGTGCTGTTCGATACGGGCCAGGCGACCCTGAAGTCGGGCGCCTACGGGACGCTCGATCGCCTCGCCACGGCGTTACGCGAGAAGTCAGGACGCAAGGTGCTCATCGAAGGCCATACCGACAACGTCGGCTCGGATGTGAGCAATCAAGGGTTGTCCGAGCGCCGCGCGCAGTCAGTGCAGACCGGCCTCATGCAGCGCGATGTCGCGCGTAGTCAGATCACGGCGCTCGGCAAGGGTGAGAACTTCCCTATCGCAAGTAACGACAGCGTGGACGGACGCCAATCGAACCGGCGGGTCGAGCTGATCTTTACCGAAGACCAGGCACGCGTAGCGGTGGATCAACCTTAGGAAGACGGGTTCCGCGCGCCGGCTCGAGCCGAGGCCGCTAGACTCGCTCGAGTCCATGCCCTGACTGCCCCAGCGGCGAACCGATGCGATTGGCGATGACCGCTTGCGCCGCGTGCCGGCCCTGGGATTCCCGGACATGCTTGCAGTCGTCCGTCGCCTTGAATTCAGCGCACACGCATTGCCAGCCGGCGCCGGGGTCGAAGATGACGTGATAGCGATCGATCAGGTATTCGTTTCGTCGGATGGTTTTTGGTTTCACGGCATTGGTTACGTCGGCGACTTCTGCACCAGTATCGTCACGCTGCAGTGCCTTCTCCGCCGCTCGCTGCCGTCAGCCGCGACGCGTCGATGCCTTGTACGACCAGATAGCTGCGTACGGCAGCGGCGCGCTGCTCGGCCAGTCTGGAATTTGCCGTCGCATCACCTCGATCATCGGCGTGGCCGACAATGAGCGCGACGGTTGCCGGATGCGCGCGCAGGAAGTCGGCCATGCGCACCAATTCACCTTTCTCGCTGTCGCCGATCTGCGCGCTGCTGGCACCGAACAGCAGATCGCCGAAGGTCAGCAGGAATTGCCGCGCCGTCGCGCGCTGCTCCAGCATCGCCAGCTATCGATCGAGATTGACTATGACACGGCGATACCGCCGTTCTGATCGAGCGGATAGTGACCCGGGCTCCCACGGGCTTCTTCGGCCTCCACGTTTTCGGGAGCTGATGCCAAGCATCAACAGGACCGCGGCAGCCGCTCCTGACCACAAGCGCAGCTTGAGCGCCGAAGCTCCCGTTGCTCTCGTTGCCCGTCGCGTCTCACGCACCCTGGAGCTGCGCGCCGCGTCGCATCCATAGGAGGCAAGCCAGGATTCGTGCTCCGTAGGTCTGAGCTCTCGGCCGCAATGTGTGCACTCTTGTCGATCGCTGTTCTTTTCATAGATGCGCGCAGAGTAGCGGCGCGCTAGCGCGGAGTCGGTGCGCTAGCGCGCTTATGCACGGTCTTCGGCTACAGCTTGCGCAAATACGCCAGCAGCGCCGCCCGCTCTTCCGGCAGCGGCGCGCGATCGAAATGCACGCCGTCCGTCGAAGCGACCGGCGGAACGACGCCGGGCGGAGCAATCAGCGGATTCGCTTGAAGAACTCGATGTAGTGGTCGACCACTTCCTCCAGCGTAGCGGCGCTGTTGTTGTGGAAGTACGGCGCCGTGTTGCGCAGCCCGCGCAGGCCGGGCAGGTCCAGCTTGTTCCAATCGTCCTGTGCCGCCGGTCCTACACCGGCGAATCCCGTCAAGAGGGCGCGGCCGGGATCCGAGCTGGTGCGCCGGATCGTGGCGCCGGTGGGCAGAGTGATTTCGTAGGTCCGCGCGTTGCGAGCGAGGCGCGGCGGGCAAGGTTTGAGGTTGAAGCGGGCGGGCGTCACGGTGTCGACGGGCCGCGGGCACTGCGAAAAAATTCGTGGAAGCGGAGACGGGCGCCTGCGTTGTCGACTGCCCGGAACCGCCGTGGCACTGCGCGCACGAGCGAGTGAAGACCGTCTTGCCTTGCTGTTCCAGCGCGTTGAGTGGCGGATCGACATCCGGCAACGGCGTCACACCTTGGTCGATCGCGGCGGATAGCGCACGCACGCGTTCATTCGTGAACAGCACTCGCTGAAACGAGCTCAGGTCGTCCACAGACGCGGTTGAGGCTGGTTGTGAATCTGTGCGTGACTGAGCAGCGCACCCAGTGCCTGCTCCTGCAGCGTGAGAAATCGTCCATCGAGCTGAAAGCCGCCGGTCTGATTCGGTCCGCGGGGCCACGGATTGAGTCCGTCGGATCCGGTGAGCTTCACGTCCGTCACACCTGGGACCATGCGCCAGATGTCGACGGTTCGCTGATCCGAGGGCGCATTGGTGGCCGGGTCGATCAGCCTGATATTCGCGGGCAGCGCCATGACGACCCTGATCAGACCGTTCTGTCGCAAGTTGCTATAGTCGGTCGCCTGTTCACCGTTGACCCGAAAGTCGTCGGCGTCGATCGGCCGGAACAGCGGATCGTCGGCCCTGGGGTTGTAGCGACGCCGGATTTGCAGCCACTGGAATCTTGCCTCCACTGCCGAAGGCGTCAGCCGGAACTGCTCCGTGACCATGTGGCAGTCAGCGCAGGAGCGGCCGTTGCCGTCCAGCCCACGCAAGTCACGATCGAAAAATGCGACCAGCCCGCGGAATACAGCGGCGCAAGGTTCGCCGCTGCACCGACGGTCGGTGTCGTCGCTGGTCGCCGGCGGATCGGCCCAGACCAGGGGGCTCGCCAGCGCCAGATAGATATAGAAGACATAGATAAGGAGTGTCGGGGCCGCTGCATGTGGTTTCATGGGTCGCTCCTGATGACTTTCGGACCTGACCATGCAGCGCAATCGGTGGAAGAATCCTTGGCCAGCGGTGAAAAGTTTGTGATTTTGTTCTGATCCGGCCTTCCTCTCGCCAATGACCCCTACGAGCGCCTACTACGAGTTCGGCGATTTCGTCCTGGATGTGGGCCAGCAGTGCTTGCTGCGCCGAGACACGGGACAGACGACCCTGCTCACGGCAAAGGTGTTGGACACGCTGGTGTATTTCGTCGAGCACGCGGGCGAGACGCTCGACAAAGACCTGCTGCTGCGCTCGATCTGGCCGGGCGCGATCGTCGAGGAGAACAGCCTCACGCAGAACGTCTCGACCCTGCGTCAACTGCTGGGCGAGGCGCGCGGCGAGAATCGCTACATCGCGACCATATCCCGCAAGGGCTATCGATTCGTCGCGAAAGTCACGCGTCGCGATGCGCCTGTCGCGTCGAGCACCCCAACACCAACGAACGCGGCGCCTGCCTCTGCGCGCAGACGGCTCGTCCTGCTCGCCGCTGGGGCGGGCGTACTGATTGCCGTAGGCGCAGCGATCGCCCTCTTCTTCATGTCGACCGCGACTCACAAGCCCGCCCCGGCGGCGGACCGGACGCTGGCGATTCTTCCCTTCAAGCCGTTGTTGCCCGCCGAGCGCAATGAATCGCTCGAGCTGGGCATGGCGGAATCGCTGATCTCGAGCCTGAGTCAGCACAGCCGGGAGACGATCAGTCCCCTGAGCTCGGTGCGCCGCTATGGAGCGCTCGATCAGGATCCGATTGCGGCCGGTCGCGAGCTGGGCGTCGATACGGTGCTCGACGGTTCATTGCAGCGTCGCGGCGATCGGCTGCGAGTGGCGGTGCGACTCTTGCGCGTAGCGGACGGACGGCAACTGTGGGCGCAGAGCTTCGATCAGGACTTCACGACGATCTTCGATGTGCAAGACACCATTGCCGCTCGGGTTGCGCAGGCCGTCCCGATGCGCTGGGTCGGCAGCGGGTCAACACGCGGCGCCCCCTACACGCAGGATCCGGACGCCTACGCGCTCTACGCCAGCGGCCAATTCGCCTGGTCACGGCAGACAGAACCGAGCCTGCTGAAAGCG
Organism: uncultured Gammaproteobacteria bacterium; assembly: GCA_963830745.1. GTDB lineage: Bacteria > Pseudomonadota > Gammaproteobacteria > Steroidobacterales > Steroidobacteraceae > Steroidobacter. The sequence continues at coordinate 6,872 of CAWHNL010000020.1, read as the reverse complement.
ATCGGCTTCTTCGAGCAAGCCATTGCCAAGGATCCGAACTACGCACTCGCCTACGCGAGCCTTGGCGACAGCTACGCCGTTCTCGGCGTCTTCGGGATGCGCGCCCCGCATGAAGTGTTTCCCAAGGCGCGCCGCGCGGTGGAAAAAGCGCTATCGATCGATCCCAACCTCGCGGCAACCCATTCGGCATTGGGACATATCAAGATGATCTACGAGCGCGATTGGGATGGCGCCGCTCGCGAGTACCAACGCGCGCTGCAACTCGATCCCTCGTTGGCGTTCGTGTATCACCGCCGCGGCTTGCTATACGCGATGCAGGGCGATATCGATCGCGCTCTGCAGAGCAATGACCGCGCGCAACAGCTCGAACCGCTCTGGCTCGCGCCCAAGGGCGCCGCCGGCAATTTCCTCTACTTTGCGCGACGCTATGACGAGTCGATCCGGCTCCTCGAACAGGTTCTCGCCCTCGACGAACGTGCGGACAACGCGCGCGCCTTTCTGATTCGTAACCTCATCGTCAAGGGAGACTACGATCGCGCCATTGCAAGTACGACAAGCGGCCGCTGCAAATGCCCGGTAGCAATGCGTACCGCGCACAGGCGCTCGCCCTATCGGGGCGGCGCGCAGCAGCGCTCGTAGAGTTGGATCGAGTGCTCGAGTTGTCGAAGGAACGCTTCGTCGCTGCGTCTGACATCGCCATGATCTACGCGGCTCTCGCCGACACCGAGAACACATTTCTATGGCTGGAGCGCGCTATGGAGGATGGATCGACGTTCAATTTTCTCGCGCAGGATCCGATGTTCGATGCGTTCCACAGCGACCCGAGTTGGGCTGCACTCATCCGGCGGATCGGAATCTATCGTCGCGTGTTGCCGGATGGGTCACCCGCCTCAGTGCCATAGCCGCCAGGGTCGCAAGTCGCTCGATGATGAGCACATCGTTCGCGCCGAAGCGGGCCGTGGGATCGTGATGAACGACCCAAAGCGCGCCCAGCGGGATGCCCTCATGGTCGTACAAGGGAACGATCATGGCTTCGAAGATCGCAGGCTGAACTCTGGCCAGATAGGTGAATGCTCGCTCAGGGCGCGCCAGGACGATGGCCGTGCCGATGTCCAGGCACAGCCCGCACGGGCTGAAATTGCCCGGCGTTCCGTCGCCTTGGTGAGGAGCCAACGCGCCACTCACTGCCTCCAAACGAAATCCGTATGGCCGTAGCTACCGGGTCGCAGCACGCTAAGGCCCACGCTGCCAGCGCCGTACAGGCGCAGCACAGTATCCAGGAGGCGCTGCAGGGCGCGATGCGGGTCGTCAGGAGGAGCTTCGCCAACTCGTCGAAGGCTGCCATCTCCACGCGGAGATTCCGCACCCATCGACGGGCTTGCAATGCTTCAGCGCTGATGAGCAGGTCGCTTGGTTGCATTTCAGAGCCACTCTCGATCCGCACTTGTCCGTTTGTCTGTGCGCTACCGGACATAGCTGCCGGATTGGTGAAATAGCCAAGCGGGAGCAGCCCACCGAGCGCATAGTGCGGCGTGACACTCATCTCGAATTCGCGCGTAGGACCGTTCCTGCGTCGCACCTTGTCCGTTCGGCCGCCGCTTCGCCGTGGAACAGCAACGAGCCCATCCGCGAAGAACTGTTCAGCATAGAACGGCTCGAGGAACACGCGTCGAGCCTGGCACGGGCGCAAATCGTCACGGCCACGCCGCTGGCGCGCCGCTCTTTGAACGCGCGCCTGAACGACAACGATTCCGTTCTGCTCAAGGCGTATCGCGCCATCGCCGCAACTGTGGGCGAAGGTCATGCCGTGACGCCGGCAGCCGAGTGGCTGATCGACAACTACCATCTCATGGAGGAGCAGATCCGCCAGATCAAGGAGATCTGCCGCCACGCTTCTATCGGCAGTTGCCCAAGCTGGCCGCCGGGCCGTTCATCGGCTACCCACGTGTCTTCGGCATCGCGTGGGCCTACGTTGCGCATGGCGACAGCCGTTTCGATCCCGAGACATTGCGTCGCTTCGTCCGCGCCTATCAACAGGTGCAGCCCCTGACCATCGGCGAGTTGTGGGCAGTTGCCATCACGTTGCGCATCGTGCTCGTGGAAAATCTGCGGCGCGCGGCCGAGCGCATCGTTGGCAGCCGCGTTGAACGGCGGCAGGCCGACGATGTTGCGGATCAGCTGCTGGGTGTCAACGGATCGACTGCACAGCCGCAGGCGCTGATTCGCTACCACGAGCAGTCAGCGGGCTTCTCGTCCTCCTTCGTCGTCCAGGTCGTCAAACGCTTGCGCGATCAAGATCCGCGGGTCACGCCGGCGCTGCTGTGGCTGGAGAACCAGCTGCATGAGCAGGGAACGACGTCCGACGCTCTGGTTCGCGATGAACACCAGCGGCAGGGCGCGTCGAACGTCACCGTCCGCAACATCATCACGAGCATGCGGCTGATCTCCGACGTGAACTGGCCGGATTTCTTCGAGGACACGAGCCTGGTCGATGCGGTGCTGCGTGAGGGCAGCGATTTAGCAAGCATGGACTTCCCGACGCGCACTCTGTACCGCACCGCTATCGAGCAGCTCGCACGCGGCTCTCCTCATACCGAGCTCGAGATTGCGCAAGCAGTGATAGCCGCCACTCGCACCGGCGACGCGTCGCAGCGTGCGCAAGATCCGGGTTACCACTTGCTCAGCCGCGGTCGCCGCGCCTTCGAGCGTGCCGTGGGCTATCGCGTACCCATTGGCAACTGGCTCGGCCGCTGCAGCGTGGCGATTGGACCCGGCGGCTACATTGGCGCGGTGCTGGCTCTCGCAGCGATCGTTCTCGCCGTGCCCTTGTGGATACTTGCCGACCAGGCGGTAGGAAGCTCGCACCTGGCGCTGCTCGCACTGCTTGGGTTGATTCCGGCCGTCGACGTAGCCGTTGCGCTGGTGAATCGCGCAGTCACGCGCGGCTTCGGTGCGACGATGCTACCGGGCCTTGCCCTGCGCGACGGCGTTCCTGCGAACCTGAGAACCATGGTCGTCGTGCCGACGCTGCTGACGACGCACGAGGCCGTTGAGGCACAAATCGAGCGACTCGAAGTGCACTATCTGGCCGCGTCGCACGGTGAAGTTCATTTCGCATTGCTGTCCGACTGGACCGACGCGGCAACCGCGAGTGTCGCAGGCGACGACGAGCTCCTGCAGCTCGCCACTGACGGAATCGCACAGCTGAACCGCAGGCATGGACCCGCTGGCGAAGGTCAACGCTTCTACCTGTTTCACCGCCGTCGCGTATGGAGCGAAGGACAGCGGCAGTGGATGGGGTGGGAACGCAAACGGGCAAGCTTCACGAGTTGAACCAATTGCTGCGCGGCGCCGCGGATACCACGTTCGTCGACGTGCACGGTCAAGCAGCACTGGTCGCAGCCGGTGTGCGCTACATCATCACGCTCGATGCGGATACGAGACTGCCGCGCGAGACCGTGCGGCGTTTGATCGGCAAGCTCGCGCACCCGCTCAATCGAGCCCGCTTCGACAGCGCGACAGGCCGGGTCGTCGAGGGCTATGGCGTACTGCAGCCGCGCGTCACGCCCTCGTTGCCGATCGGTCGCGAAGGATCGCTCTTCCAGCGGGTATTCTCGAGCATGACCGGCATCGATCCCTACGGTGCCGCAGTGTCCGACGTCTATCAGGATCTGTTCGGCGAAGGCTCGTATGCCGGCAAGGGCATCTATGACATCGATGCGTTCGAAGCGGCGCTTGCCGATCGCGTACCGGAAGGCTCGCTGCTCAGTCACGATCTGTTCGAGGGGACATTCGCGCGTGCCGGCCTGGCATCCGACATCGAGGTGGTTGAAGAGTTTCCTGCGCGCTATGACGTAGCCGCGGCGCGCGATCATCGCTGGGCGCGTGGCGACTGGCAGTTGTTGCCATGGATACTCGGGCGTCGCGACGTTGCCGGTCGCAATGCGCCTGGCGGCAGAGGTGGCAGGGGTTTGCTGCCTTTGATGGGCCTGTGGAAGATGCTCGACAATCTGCGTCGATCCTTGTCCGCGCCGGCTTGCGTTCTTGCGCTCGTCGCTGGTTGGCTGTTGCCACCCAATGCCGCCTTGCTGTGGACGACGTTCGTGCTGGCGACTATTGGATTGCCGGCACTGCTACCGGTGCTCGCTGAGATAGTGCCGCGACGACGCGGGGTTGTCGGGCGCAGCCACTTGCGCGCGCTCGTGTCCGACCTGCGGCTGGCAGTCCTGCAAACCGTATTGACCATTACCTTTCTCGCACATCACGCGTGGCTGATGATGGACGCCATCGGCCGAACGCTCTTTCGTCTGCTCGTGAGCCGCCGCAACCTGCTCGAGTGGGTGACGGCCGCGCAGGCGCATCTCAGTTCGCGGCTCAGCCTGCTCGGTGTCTATCGACACATGATTGCCAGCGTGGCGACCGCCGCCTTTGCGATTCTGGCAGTCGCCGTGGCCGGCCAAGGTGCGTGGTGGATAGTCCTGCTGTTCGCTGCTCTGTGGACCGCGGCGCCGGCGATCGCGCGAAGCATCAGCGTTTCTCCTCTGGTCGCCGGACGCCTGCCGGTGTCCCCGAGCGAGCTCCACTACCTGCGGCTGGTTGCCCGACGCACCTGGCGCTTCTTCGAAACGTTCGTTACGGCAGACGACCACATGCTGCCGCCGGACAATTTTCAGGAAGATCCACACCCTGTCGTTGCGCACCGGACCTCACCGACGAATCTCGGCCTGTACCTGTTGTGCACGGTCAGCGCGCGCGACTTCGGATGGGCAGGAACGGTTGAAACCGTTCAGCGGCTGGAAGCCACGCTCGCGACGCTGCAGAAAATGCAGCGTTACCGGGGTCACTTCTATAACTGGTATGACACTCGCGACCTGCGCCCGCTCGACCCGCGGTATGTCTCGGCGGTGGACAGCGGGAACCTCGCAGCGCATCTGATCGCGGTTGCCAATGCTTGCCGTGAATGGGTTGGCGCTCGGCTCACGCGCGCCGCCGCCATCGCGGGTATCGACGACGCAATACAGCTCACCCACGAGGCGCTGCTGACACTGCCGGATGATCGGCGCGCGCAGTCCATCACGCGTCACCAGGTCGAAGATGCACTGAACGCACTCGTTGGCGCGCTTGACGCAGACGTCGAGTGATCTTGCAGCCCATGCCGCGACGTTGACCGACGGCGCGTTCGCCCTGGCCAGCGAACAGGCAGACGAGGCGCACAGCGACATGTTGTTCTGGGCGGAGGCCGCGCAGCGTGCAATCGAAAGCTGGCGTGTCGATCTCGCGCAGACCGAAGCGTCAAACCGCGCACTCGATCAGCGCTTGCTCGCCCTCGAGGCGACCACCCGCGCGATGGCGCTGGCAATGGATTTCGATTTCCTGCTCGACCCGGAGCGCAAGCTCCTTGCCATCGGCTACCGTGCCGACGAAGGCGTGGGACGCGAGTTGCTACGACCTGCTCGCCTCCGAGGCTCGACTGGCCAGCTTCTTCGCGATCGCGAAGAACGACATTCCGACCCGTCACTGGTTTCGGCTGGGGCGGTCGGTCACGTCGATCGGACACGGCGCAGCGCTGCTCTCGTGGTCGGGATCGATGTTCGAGTACCTGATGCCCTCGCTGGTCATGCGGGCACCTGCCGGCAGTCTCCTGGAGCGGACCAATCGCCTGATCGTGCGCCGGCAGATCGCTTATGGCGCAGCACTCGATACGCCCTGGGGCATTTCCGAGTCTGCCTACAACGCGCGCGACCTCGAGCTGACCTATCAGTACTCGAACTTCGGCGTGCCCGGTCTCGGTCTCAAGCGCGGCTTGAGCGAGAACGTGGTGATTGCGCCCTACGCTACCGGCCTTGCATCGATGATCGATCCGCAGGCCGCGACGCGCAATTTCGCCCGACTCGCCGCTGCGGGCGCACGCGGTCGATATGGTTTCTACGAAGCGCTCGACTACACACCGTCGCGTCTGCCGGAAGGCGCGGAGGTCGCGATCGTGCGAGCTTTCATGGCGCACCATCAGGGGATGACCATCGTGGCCATCGCGAACGTGCTCTTCGATGGCAGGATGCGCGCGCGGTTTCATGCGGAGACCAGCGTGCGCGCGACGGAACTGTTGTTGCAGGAGCGCACGCCGCGGGACGTTTCGGTCGCTCATCCGAGGGCCGAAGAAGTCAAGACCGCGGCGCGTATCGGTAGCGCACGGCGCCGGAAGTGCGCAGGCTGCACAGCACGCAGGATGCCACGCCGCAAACGCATCTTCTTGCGAACGCCGGTATGCGGTCATGTTGACCGCTGCAGGCTCCGGATACAGCAGGTGGCTGGGTCAGGGCATCACGCGTTGGCGCGAGGATGCGACGCGCGACGATACCGGCGCGTACATTTTCCTGCGTGACGTGGCCAGCGGCCACGTGGTCGGCCACGTACCAGCCGAGCGGAGTCGAACCCGACAGCTACGAAGTGACCTTCGCCGAAGACCGCGCGGAGTTCACGCGCAGTGATGGCACCATCACCACCGTCTTGCAGGTGCTCGTTTCACCCGAAGACGATGCGGAGGTGCGGCGGCTGTCGATATCGAACCGCGGCGAGGACGATCGAGATCTCGATGTCACGTCCTATTGCGAGCTCGTTCTTGCGCCGCCGGCAGCCGACAGCGCGCATCAGGCCTTCTCGAAACTCTTCGTGCAGACTGAGTACGCGCCCAAGCTGGGCACACTGCTGGCAACTCGCCGCGCGCGCTCCCCGGACGAGCCGGGAATCTGGGCGGCGCACCACGTGCTCGTCGAAGGCGAAGTATTACGCCCGCAGGAGTACGAAACCGACCGCGCCCGCTTCCTCGGGCGCGGACGCGAGATCCACGAGCCGATTGCAGTGATGGATGGGCG
>CAWHNL010000019.1:0-237819 GCA_963830745.1 uncultured Gammaproteobacteria bacterium | reverse complement strand
CGGGCACGCGGCTGAGCACGGCCGCGACATCCGGGAGCGGGTTCAAGCGGATGCCATCTTTGCCGACGCAGGACAGCGCGCTGAACTCCCCGAACACCCGGCAATCGCGATCCGCATCGAACAGGCGGGACATGAGGGTAGTGCCGGAGCGCTGGCAGCCGACGATCATCAGCACTTTCGGCCGGTCGAGCGCACGCCAGCGGATGTTCTGGTAGACGTGCTTGGACACGCGGCGGACGCGCCTGCGCAATGCATTTTTTATTCGCGTTAGCGAGCTCATGTGTCTCTCCTGCCGTTCAGGATGCGGCGGTCCAGCCGTGCGGATCGCGCGCACGCTCGCCGCGTCGCGGCGCCGGCGCAGTGACCGCGGCGGCAGCATGCGCCTGCGGTTCGAGTGCGTTCGCGGCAAGGCGCATGACGATGCCCGCATATGACCAGTAGTAAAGCCAGGGCGAATAGAGATTCACGAAGAACACGGCCGTCGCGAGCGCGATCGTGCCGATGGCGAAAGCGATCAGCATGGGCCGTACATCGGGACGGCGTAATTCGCCGCCGCATTCACGGTGCGGATCGGCACCACGAACAGCAGCACGCTGCAGATCAGCCCGATCAGTCCGAGATTGAACCACTGCTGCAGGTAATGGTTGTGAGTCACCCAACGGAATGGGAATGTCCCGTAGGCTTCCCAGCCGAACCCGGTCAGCAGCGTCAGCGGCTTGCCGAACATCACTTCGAGCACGGTAGCCCAGATTTCCGTGCGTCCGGAGGACGTCGTGGTCATGTCGCTGCCCACGCCCATCGTGACCGCGCGTAGATCAGGTCGCCGAAGCCCAGCGACATCACGACGATCCCGACCAGCACCGCGCCCACCAATCCGCAGCCCGCCCAGATCAGGATCTTGCGCGCGGGCATGAAGCGACGGAACAGCCACACGCTGTACACGGTCGCGAATGCCGTCGCGACGAACGCACCGCGGGATACCGTCATGACCAGCACCGCGGCCGTGATCACGGACGCGGCCATCCAGAAGATCCGCCATATCCCGCGCGTGATCGTCATCATCGCAATGGTGGCTGGCAGAGTCAATGCGACGAAGGCGCCGTACTGTTGGATTCGCCGACCGCTCCCTGTACGCGACCGTCGCTGCGCTGCTCGATGTCGCCGATGTGGAACACGCCGGTCGCGTCCAGCACCGCCATGATGTGCGAGAGGGCCCATGCGGCCAGCAGCACCTTCAAGACGGTCAGCGCATCTTCGTTCGAGCGCAGGCCATAGAAGAACACGAGGAAGAACAGCAGCAGGTCGACCAGCGGTTCTTCAGCTGGAAGCCCGTAAACAGCGGATCGTAGCGCGGATAGTCGATCACCAGGACGATCGCGAGGTACGTGAGCACCGCATAGCCGATCAGGATGCCGAAGAGGATCGGCACGCCGGGCAGCTGGATGCGATAGCTGCGGTCGAGCGTCATGCGCAGCATCAGTCCCAGCACGATCAGGTACAGCAAGCCGTTCTTGATCTTGACGCCCGGCAGCGGGCCGGGTCGAAGCCGAACACGGCGTCGCCGTCAAGAACAGGACCAATGCGATGAGTAGGAAGCGCATCGTGTGGCAACGTTCCGGTCGCTGTCGGGGTTCCGCCGGCGCGCGGACCTACTGCGCCGCCACCGGTTGCTGCTTGCCAGGCGGCTTCGCCAGCCACACCGTCGTGAAGTTGTCGCTGCCGACGAACAGCGGCTCGAAGCGGTCGGACCTCAGCAGCTCGTTGATCTCCTTGCCGCGCATCTCGCGACGACCGTCGCGCTGGTTCTCGCCGCTGCCGATGACGAATATGCGCCGCTGCGGATTCGCGTCCAGCAGCTCGCGGAACTGCTCGCCCGTATCGATGACGGCCGTGGCCGTATAGAAGTCCTGGATCCTGCCGTCACCTGCTGCATGTAGCGCCAAGCGTGCTTGCGGCCGATCAGCCAGTAGTCGACGCGACCCAGATAATAGGTCTGCTGCAGCACATCCTCCGCGAGCACGATGTCGTCCGGCGTGATGTTCTGCGTGCGCATGAATTGCGCCGCGCCCCGGTGATCCGGATACTGCGAGCCTTCGGCTGTCATCGCCGCGACTGTTGCAGCTGGATTCGCGGCGAGGACGGCGACCGCGACGACGGCTGCTGCCGCGATCGGCCGCGACGCCGCGCCGAAGCGCAGGCGGCCCACAAGCGGTCGACGCATGCTGCGCGAATGCGAAAGCGCACAACAGCATCGGCAGCAGCGATGCCGCGGCATAGCGCGACGGCATGTTCCACATGAAGAACCCGAGGCAGAACACCGGAATCCACACGCCGAGCAGCGCCAGCAGCCATAGTCGGGCACGCGCTTGCGGTTCGCAAGCCGCCACAGTCCCCACGCCGTGGCGAGCAAGAGCAGCGCCCCGGCGCGAGCGAGAACTCCATGACGCGCACGTACGGCCACACGCTCGGCTGACCGACGAGCGCGCCGACGAGCTTGATCATCGACCCGGCCAGGCCGTGATCAGTCCGACGTGCACCAGCGCAATGGCCGCGGTCGCCAGGACGAAGCGCCAGTATCTGCGCTCAATCGGCGCGGCGCCGCGATAGCGGAAGCCACGACGCTCCCGCCAGCCCGAGCAACGCCGCCATGTGATAGTAGACCGCCAGCTGCGCGATCAGGCGCGCCAGCAACAACGCGGTGGCGCATGAACCGCGGCAAGCCGCGGACGGACTCGCTGACCGAGCAGCACCGCCAGAAACGCCGTGACCGCGCCGGCGATCCAGATTGCGATGTCGAAGATGAACGGGTGATGCTCAGCGGCGCGCCGCCCGGCTTCACCTGCTCCGCCATCTGCGCCGCGTACTCCGGCGGCGGCACCGGGTAGTTGCGAGTTCACCCAGCGCATCGATCGCGAGATACGCCAGCATGATGTACGGCGACGGCACCGAGGCCGTACACGAACTTGCGCTGGTCGCCCTGCAAGAGTCCCGGCATCAGGAACAGCAGAGCGCACGTCACTGCGAGCGCATGCAGCTCGATGCCGAGATCAGCGTGAGCACGCCGCCGATCGAGCCAGCCGGTGCGCCCGCTGCGCTCCCATGCGAAGAGGCACGCGAGCGAGCCGGCGACGCACGCCAGCATGAAGATGTACATGCGCGCCGTCTGCGAGTATTCGATCATTTCCGGCAGCAATGCGACCGTCGCGGCGAGAGCGATATTCCATTGCGGCCGCAGGAAGCGCCGCCCGGCGACGTAACACAGATAGATCATCGCAACGCCCGCCAGCGCCGACGGCAAGCGCAACGCCCATTCGGATTCGCCGAAGATGCGCACCGAAGCGGCCATGAGATACAGCTCGCTCAGGCCGCGCGGATAGAACATGCCGCTCGGCAGGATCGGCCGACCGTCCTGCACGATGTGCATCGCGGCCATCGCCATCGTTTCCTCGTCGCCGTGCAGCCCGGGGCCGCCGAGATTCCAGAAGCGCACGAACGTGCCGATGCACAGCACGACGCCGAGCAACACCCGTGCAGCACGGTCTCTTCCGCCGCGGGCAGCGGTGACGCGGAACAGGCGCGCGAGCGTGCGCACGAACTCGGCAATCGTGGCGTTGACCAGCGTGGTTACAGGCGTCGCGGCCCGGGTCGCGGCATCGGACATGGCTTAGATAAATCCCGGAGAGAGACGCAAGTTCGACGAGCAAGATATGTACCACTCGAGCTGTGTCGCGTTCATTGCGCAGCTGATGCACGCGGGACGTACGCACATCGCCTACGTGTCGTCCGGCAGCGACGCTCGCGCGCTTGCAACCATGTAAATGCGCGAGCGCGACGAAGTCGCGGAGAAAACGTTACAACCGCTTGTGCAACGGTTACACCGCGACGACGCTGTGACGAATTGCGCACGCGCGATCGCGCGCGAGTACATAAAATTCTGACGTGACATCCGGCACCGAACGTGCATCGCAGGCGTTGTCATTGCCGAGATGAATCGCATGCAACGCAATCCAGCGGGACTGGTCGACGCAAGAATTCGACGTCCTGATCATCGGCGCAGGCGCGTTCGGTGCGGCCGCGGCACGTGACGCCGCGTTGCGCGGGCTGCGAACCGCGCTGATCGAGCGCGCGGATTTCGGCGGCGCGACGTCCGCCGAATGCTTCAAAATGGTTCACGGCGGCATTCGCTATCTGCAGCACGCAGACGTGCCGCGATTGCGGGCGTCGTCCTACGAGCGGTCGGCGCTTGCTGCGCATCGCGCCGCACTTGGTGCACCCGCTGCCGATCGCGATCCCGACTTACGGCCACGGTCGCCGCGGTCGTGCATTCCTCGCCGCCGGCGCGACTGCCTACGACCTGCTCACACTGGATCGCAACAGCGGTATCCGGGATCCGCAGCGACAAATTCGCCGCAGCAGGTTCCTCTCGCGCGCGCGACTGCTCGAGCTGTTCCCGCATCTGCGCGCTCCCGACCTGAGCGGCGCCGTCGTGTTCGAAGACGGCCAGATGTACAACCCCGCGCGACTCGTGCTCGCGTTCGTCAGCTCCGCGATCGATGCCGGCGCGACGGCGTGCAACTACGTCGAGGCGACGAAATTCTCTGTGGCGCGGCTCATCCGTGTGCGGCGTGCGCGCCCGCGACCGATTGACAGGCGAGGAGTTCGATGTGCGCGCGCGGCTCACGCTGAACGCCGCCGGGCCGTGGGCCGACTATCTGCAGAACGACCCGCAGCATTTCGGCGCGTGGCGGCGGCTGCCGTTCTCGCGCGACGCCTATTTCATAGTCGATCGCGCGCCCACGTCCGAATACGGCGTGGCCGTCCAGGGCCTGAGCCGCGACAAGGATGCAGTGCTCGGACGCTCGACGCGGCATCTGTTCGCGGTTCCGTGGCGCGACAAGACGCTGGTCGGCGTGTGGCACACGCTGTTCCCGGAATTCCCGGACGGCGCACAGGTGCGAGCCGGAAGAGATCGACACCTGGATGGCCGAGCTCAACTCGGTCTACCCGACGCTGCAGTTGTCGCCCTCCGAGGTCAGCTTTCGCGAACTGCGGGCTCGTGCCGTTCGGCGAGACCGCAACGGCAGACCGAGCTGAGCTTCGGCAAGGAATCGCGCCTCATCGATCATCGGGCCGCGCACGGCGTGGCGGGTCTCGTGAGCCTCGTCGGGATTCGCTTTACGACGGCGAGAGCCGATGCCGCGCGCGCGCTCGAAATGCTGCTGCGACAGCTCCCGCGTGCACCGAGCGCCGTCGATACGGCGCGGCTGCCGCTCGCGGGTGGCGAAATCGAGGACTTCGCTGCGTTCGAGGCGCAGGCGCTGCGTACGAAGCCTGCCAGCGTCAACGCCGGCAGCATGCGCGCGTTGCTGCGCAATCATGGCACCCGCTATGCGCAAGTCCTGCGCAGTCAGGAATTGCACGATGACATCGGCGCGCGCATTCCCGACACGACCACTTTGCTCGCCGAGATCCGTCACGCAATCGAACATGAGATGGCCATGAAACTCGAAGACGTCGTCATGCGTCGCACCGAATTGGCCGCGGGCTCGCATCCCGGCCGGCGTGCACTCGAGGTGGCAGCAATGGAAATGGCGCAGCACCTGCAATGGTCCGACAGCCGCGTGCGCGAAGAGCTGACGGCAACGGAGCGCACGCTGGCGCGTCATCTTGCACGCGCGACACGGCGCCGGCGGCCGTCTGCAGCCGCGACGACGAGCTCGTGCATGGCGCGATGTTTGCAAACTCACGCGGGCCTTGCAACGCATGAACAATCGACAAACCCAGACAGCGATGCGACTGCTGATCACCGGCGCAACCGGCTTCATCGGCTCGCGCCTCGCATTGCACGCGCGTCGCAGCGGAATCGACGTGCTCGCGACCGGGCGCGCCGAGATCGACGTCGAGCGCGAGCGCCTCGCCGAGCTGCGCGCCGCCGATGTGCCGGTGGAAATCGGCACGCTGCACGATGTCGGCTTCGTGCGACGTCTGGTGCGCGACCGCACGGTCGTGATTCATTTGGCAGCTGCCCAACACGAGTCGCACATGCCGGCCGCGTACTTCCGCTCCGTCAATGTCGATGTGGTGCAGCAGTTGCTGGAAGAGTGTCGCGCCGCCGCGATCCGGCGCTTCGTCTACGGCAGCACGATGGGCGTGTACGGCGACGCAAGTCGAGCAGCAACTGGACGAGCAGAGCGACGTACGCCCGGAAAATCCCTACCAGGAGACGAAACTGGCAGCGGAAGCGCTGGTCCGCGCGCGCGAGTACGATTTCGACACTGCGATCGTGCGCATTGCGGAAACGTACGGGCCGGGCGACTGGCGGCTGTTGAAGCTGTTCCGCGCGATCGAGCGCGGCCAGTTCTTCATGATCGGCCCCGGGACGAACCGGCGGCAGTGCATCCACGTCAACGACCTGGTGCGCGGACTGATGCTGGCGGCCGAGCATCCTGCCGCGGTCGGCGAGACCTTCATCATGGCGGGCCGCGAAGTCATGACGACGAACGAGATGGTCGAACGCATTGCGATCGCCCTGGAGCGCAAGCCGCCGCGAGTGCAGCTGCCGATGTGGCCGTTCCTCGCCGCGGCGTCGGTGCTCGAGGCGACGCTGCAGCCGCTGCGCATTCATCCGCCGCTGCATCGCCGGCGGCTGGACTTTTTCCGCAAATCGTTCGTTTTCTCGACGGTGAAGGCGCAGCGGCTGCTGGGCTTCACGCCGGAGATCGATTTTCAGTCGGGCGCTGCGGACACCGCGCGCTGGTATCGCTCACGCGGCCTGCTGGCGCCGCGCGCAGCGGGCGAAGTCGCTGGAAGAGTGGAATCGGCCTAAGACCATGTCTGCAACATTCTTCGATCCACGCACAGCCCACCGGGCGTGTGCCGCCGACGACGGACCTGGAATCCACCACGGACCTGCAGGGACACACCACGGACCTTTCGCCTGTGACGACCGATATCGAGCCGGCAGAGATCGTCGGCGCACCCAACCTGGAGCGTGTCGAGTCTCGACAGCCCGCACCCCACCCCGCCGCACCGGCACCTGGCGCGGTCCTGTGCGACCGTTTCATTCTCGAGCGTGTCCTCGGCAACGGCGGCACGGCTGTCGTCTATCAGGCGCGCGACATGAGCGCGAGCGGCGGCGGCCGCGAGCGTTCGGGTTGCATTGAAAGCGCCGCGCGCGGATCGCCGCGATCGCGCGCGGGCCACCGCGCGCCTGCAGCATGAATTCGCGCAGGCAAGCAAGCTCTCGCATCCGAGCATCGTCCGCGTGTTCGAGCTGATCGAGCACGGCGACTCGTGCTTCATGACGATGGAGCTCATCGAAGGCCGGCTGCTGTCGACCATCGTGCGCGACTGGACGATGCTGCCGCGCGCGCTCGCGAACAAGATCCTGCGTGCGTGCGCCCAGGCGCTGAATCATGCGCACGAGCACGACGTCGTGCACGGCGACTTCAAGCCGGGCAACGTGTTCCTGACGCGCGAGGAAGACATCAAGATCGTCGACTTCGGCGCATCCGCCGCGCTTTCCGGCGACAGCTCGCGAATCCCCGCCGGGACGCCGGCGTATGCGAGCCCGCAAGTGCTGAGCGGCGAGACTCCGGATGCGCCGCGATGACGTTTTCAGTTTTGCGTGCGTCGCCTACGAGCTGCTCACCGGCCAGCATCCGTTCCAGCATCGCTCGTCGCTGGAAGCCCGCGATGCCGGTGCAACGCCGCCGCGCGCGTGGAATCTCTCGGCGTCGCAATGGCTGGGATTGCTGTCGGCGCTGGCGTGGGATCGCGAGCAGCGGCCGGCGGACATCATGACGCTGCTGGACTCGCTCGTGAGCGAAGCGGAGCCGATCGCCGTAGCGCCGCCGATTCAACCGACCGGCAACGTGGTCGCGACCGAGCTGTCGCAGGAGCTCATTCCCGCGCAGCGCGGCTGGGGATTCTTCGCGTTCGTCGCCTGCGCGATCGTGATGATCTTCATCGCTGCGCAGCGCCAGGATGGATCGGACGAACCCGCAGTCGCCGAGGCGGCAGAGGACCAGGCGGCCGTCGAGCCGGCGTCGCTCCCGCCGCTGACGAACTCCGTCGCCGGCGCGGTCGAGCGGCCTCGCGACACGCTGCCGATCGAGCAGACAACGAATCGTTCGCTGCCGATGCGAAGCTGGCAGCGACGAATCCCGCGCTGCTGTCGCCCGCGGCCGCGTCGCGTAGCATCGAAGCTCCCGTCAAGCCGCGTCAGCCGCCGGCTGCGCTGAGCGAGATCTCCTTCGACTCGCCATCGATCGTCACGACGGAAAGCTCCGTGGCCGCCGTGTTCCTCATCAAGCGCTCGCAGCCGCTGCGCGGCCGGGTACGCGTGCAATGGAGCGCCGAAAGCGGGACCGCTGACGCGGGCATCGACTTCGCCTCGAACGCGTCCGGCTCCGTGGAGTTCGCCGACGGGCAGGCGCAGCGCGCGATCTACGTGCCGCTGCGCAATGACCTGCTGAAGGAAGGCGACGAGACGTTCACGGTGCGCCTGCTGTCGCCGCAAAACGCGCGACTCGGCGCGAGCTCGCGCTCAGAAGCCACGATCAGAGACGACGATTGAGCGCCGTCACTTCACTGCGAGCGCCGCGACTTTCTTGCTCAACACGCGCACCTTCTTGCCGTACAGCATGAAGATCACGCGCATCGCCAGCTCCAGCACCGTCGTGACGGCGAGACCGACGTAGTTCAGCGGATTCTTCCAGAACACGTACAGCTTCAACGCGAACGGCCGCACCTGCCGGAAGCCGCCGAGCTCCAGCAGCTGCGTCAGGCTGTACTCCGTCACGAGGTAGAAGTGGTCGATGTTGTGCGCGAGGTTTTCGGATCCCACCAGCGGGTTCGCGCCGTTCATGGCGTAGACGATGATGCGGCCGCCGGGCCGCAGCGCCGCGTGGCACAGCTGCAGGAATTCGATCGTCTCCTGGTGCGTGAGGTGGTTCAGCTCCTGCTCCGGAACGATCACGTCGAACTCGCCGCGGCTGCGCTCGAGATACCCGAAAGCTTCCGCTACTTCGCACGGCAGGCCGTGACGCCGCGCATGCTCCACCTTGCCCGGATCGGAGTCGATGCCGACGACCGACTTGTAACCGGCCTTGGCGAGCACGCTCACGAGATAACCGGGACCGCAGCTGATCACCAGGATGCGCGCGCCGCGATCGGCGGGCAGATGCTGCAGATAGTTCGCGCGGTAGTACGCAGCGAACGAGCTGTAGCCCGCTTCGATGTCCTTGGGCGCCTGCCAGTAGGAATCGAAGGGCTCCAGGCGGGCAGCAAGCACGCGGCGAGTGGGGGGAGTGGCCTTCTGGGGCGTGAGGGGCTGCGCGTTCATGGCAAGCGGTTGGCGGTTAGCGGTTGGCGATTAGTGGAGAGGACGGAACCCGGAGGCGTGCCGGTAAATTCGTTACTACGCAACAGAGTTCCCAGGATTACAAACCTCCGGCACCGCTGCCCACCCACCGCCCACCGATAATCGCTAACCGCTTCTTTTCCGGCACAAAACTTGCTCTCTGCTCACTAATGCGCATCTTGTTTTGTAACTACGAATACCCCCCGCTCGGCGGCGGGGGCGGCGTGGTAATGGCAGCGCTGGCGCGCCAGCTCGCGCGTCGCCACGAAGTGACAGTGCTCACCTCTCGCGCCGGCGACCTCGCCGCCGAATCCAACGATCAGGGCGTGCACGTCGTGCGTGTGCCGGTGTTCTTTCGCCGCCAGCTCGCAGTCGCGAATTTTCCTTCCATGCTCGCGTACCTGCCGAGCGGCTTCGTGCGCGGCTCCTCGCTGCGGCGGCCGGGCTTCGATGTGATCAACACGCACTTCGTCGTGCCGACCGGACCGCTGGGTCACGCGCTCGCGCGCTGGCATCATTTGCCGAACGTGCTGTCGGTGCACGGCGGCGATCTGTTCGATCCGAGCAAGCGCTCGTCGCCGCATCTGCATGCGCCGTTGCGCGCCGCCGTGCGCTGGATGCTCGCGGCAGCCGACGATGTGGTGGGGCAGTCCCGCGATACCGTGCGGCACGTCAACGAGCTGTACGGCGTACACCGCGAAGTCGGACTGATTCCGCTCGGGATCGAGCGTCCGCCGGCGCGCGTCGTGGCGTCGCGCGCGACCTTCGGCTTGCCGCACGATGCTTTCGTCATGGTCACGATCGGGCGACTGGTCGGGCGCAAGGCGACGACGCAGCTCGTCGACGTGCTGGCCGCGAGCGCGATCCCGAACGCGCACCTGCTGATCATCGGCGACGGTCCGGATGCCGCCGCGATCCGGCAGCGAGCGGCCGACCTCGGCGTCGCAGAGCGCGTGCACCTGCCGGGACAGGTTACGGAGGCCGACAAGTACGCAGCGCTCGCGATCGCCGACGCGTTCGTCTCGACCAGTCAGCACGAGGGCTTCGGCCTGGTGTTCCTGGAAGCGATGGCCTGCGGCCTGCCGATCGTTTGTTACGACCGCGGCGGGCAGACCGACTTTCTGGCGAGCGGCGAGACCGGCTTCGTGGTGCGAGCTGAACGACACCATCGCGTTCGGCCATGCGGTCCGTGCAATTCATACCGACATTTATTTGCGGCGGCGCCTCGGGCAACGGAACCGACAGCTGGTGGAAAACTATTTCATAGACAGCTGCGCGGCCCGCTACGAGAAGGTGTTCGAAGCCGCAATCGGTCGCCGCCTGGCAGCGGAACGCGGCGTAGCCCCCACCAGTCACTAGGCATGTGCGGCATCGCAGGTATCGTCAATTCTGATCCGGCGCGCGACAGCGCGATGCGCCGCATGCTGGACGCGCTCGCGCATCGCGGCCCGGACGGCGAAGGGATCTATCACGACGAGCTCGCGACGCTCGGCCACCGCCGCCTGTCGATCATCGATCTCGCGGGCGGCCAGCAACCGCTGCACAACGCCGACCGCTCGATCCTCCTGGTCTGCAACGGGGAGATCTACAACTACCGCGAGCTGCGCCGCGAGCTCGAGCGCGACGGCTACGCATTTCTGACGCACAGCGACTGCGAGGTCATCATCGCGCTGTACGAGCGCCACGGCGACCGGCTGCTCCATCGCCTGCGCGGCATGTTCGCGTTCGTGCTGTGGGACGTGAAGCGTCGCCGCCTGCTCGCTGCGCGCGATCACCTCGGACAGAAGCCGCTCTACTACCTGAACGACGCAGCGCGGCTTCGCCTGCGCGTCGGAGATCAAGGCGCTGCTCGCCTTCGACGGGCGGCCGCCGCGGATGAATCTCGCCGCGCTCGACCAATACCTCGCGCTGCGGCTGATCGATGCGCCGCTCTCGATGTTCGAAGGCATCCACAAGCTGCCGCCGGGACATTCGCTCGTGCTCGAAGCCGGCGGCACGCCGCGCATCGAGCGCTACTGGCGGCTGGAGCAGGAGCCGAAGCTGACGGGCTCGGAGGAGCAGCTGTGCGACGAGCTCGAGGCGCGCATCGAAGAGGCGTTGCGCCTGCACTTGGTCAGCGACGTGCCCGTGGGCGCATTCCTCAGCGGCGGGATGGATTCGAGCCTGCTGGTCGCGATGCTCGCCCGCAAACTCGGCGTTCGCCGAGCTGCCGACGTTCACGATGGGGCTGGACTATCAGCGCTTCGACGAAGCGCCCGCCGCGCGCGCGGTGGCGCAGATGTTCGGCACCGAGCATCACGAAGAGCGCGTCAAGCCTGAGATCACTGCGCTGCTGCCCGACCTGGTCGCCGCGCTGGATGAGCCGTCCGATCCGCTGTCGCTGTGCACGTGGCTGTTGGCGCGCTTCACGCGCCGCCACGTCAAGGTCGTGATCGGCGGCGACGGCGGCGATGAGCTGTTCGGCGGCTACGATCGCTACTACGGAAATCTCTACGCGTCTCACTACGGCAAAGTGCCGGAGGCGCTGCGCCGGCGGGTGCTCGCGCCCGCAGTCGCATTGATTCCCGAGTCCGGCTGGTACAAGAGCGTCGGCCATCAGCTGCGCTGGCTCCACCATCTCTCGTTCCATTCGGGCGGCGCGCGCTACGCCGCGAGCCTGTCGTACTTCTATTTCGATCGCGAACGCCGCGCCGAGCTGTTCGCGCCGCAGGTCGCGGACCAGTGGCGCCAGCTCGACGCAGAGGCCGCGATCCGCGCTCCGTACGAAGCATCCGGCGGCGGCCCGCTCGACCGGATGCTGTTCGCCGACAGCATGGTCCGCCTGCCGAATCACCCGGTCATGATCACGGACCGGATCTGCATGGCACACGGCCTGGAAGCGCGCAGCCCGTTCATGGATCACGAGCTCGCGGCGTTTGCCGCGCGGCTGGCGCCGGCTCTCAAGGTGCGCGGCGGCACGTTGCGGTACATCCAGCGCAAGCTTGCGGCGCGCTACCTTCCGCCGCAGATCCTCAATCGACCCAAGCAGGGATTCTCGTCTGCCCTGCCCTACTTGCTGCAGCGTGAGTACGCGCAGCTGTACACGAGCTGCCTGCGCGACTCGCGTCTCGCGCACGATCGCATCCTCGACGGCGCCCTGATGACGCGACTGATCGACGAGCACCTGGCGAAGCGCGCCGATCACGGCAACCGGCTGTGGCTGCTCATCAACGCGGAGGTGTGGTATCGGATGGCGATCCTCGGCCAATCGAAGGAAGACATGCGCAGCGAGCTTGCGTACGAGTACCGGCAGAGGAAGGCCGCAGCCTGCCCATGAAACACTGGTTGCGCATTTCGATCACGGTGCTCGCCTGCGCACTGCTGCTCATCTACGTCGTCGACGTGCGAGCGGTATTGCAGACGCTGACCCGCTGCGACCCGATCTGGGCGCTCGTCGCGCTCGGCGCGTTCACGCTCGACCGCGTGCTGATGAGCTTCAAGTGGGGCCTGCTGCTCACGATCCGCGGCTATCGGGTGACGCTGACCGAACGCCTGATGGTCTATTGCAGCTCGATGATGTGGGGACTGGCGCTGCCGAGCACGGTCGGCGCCGACGGCATCAGGATCCTGCTGGTGCGTCGCTTCGGCGTGCGCGTGGACGATGCGCTCGCGACGATCCTGGTCGAGCGCGGCCTGGGTTTCGTGTCCGCGCTGCTCATGGCCGTGATGAGCCTGCTGCTGCTCAGGTTTCTCGTGCCGGACGCTGCCGAGTACGACATTCCGCTGCTCATCGGCATCGCGAGTCTGCTCGTCGCAATCGGCGTGCTGCTCCTTTCTTTCAACAGCAAGGCGGTCACGTCGATATTGAGCCTGCTGCCGCAGCGTGTCGCGCAGAGCTCGGCCGCGCGGCTCGTTTCGCGGCTGCACGAAGCCTATCGCTCGCTCGCGTCCGATCGTCGCAGGCTCGCGTTGTTCTTCGTGCTGACTGTCGGGGAGCAGTTGCTCGTCGCTGTCTGCTACGGCCTGGTGGCGCTCGCCCTGCAGCTGAAGTTCAACGTCGTCTTCCTGCTGGCAGCGGTGCCGCTCGCGATCCTGATCTCGCGGCTGCCGATCTCCATCGACGGCCTGGGCGTCTACGAAGGCATCTTCATCGGGATCATGTCGCTGGGCGGCATGCGTCCGGACGACTCGCTGGCCCTGTCGCTTGCGGCGCGCGTGTTCCAGATCGTGGTGTGGATGCCGTGGTGGCTGATGCTCGTGGCACGCACCGGAGCCCTGCGCCCGCCGTCAGAGTCGGTTACACCCGAGCAGACGCCCAGCGAGCCGACCCGCGCCGCCACGGCGGGTTGCCACGCGCTGATGCCCTCCGCTTGCGGGGGAGGGCAGGGAGGGCGCTGCTACCGCTTGGCGTACGAGTACGAGTAGTACGCCGCGTCGTTGCGCTCGGCCGAACGGTTCAACACGACGCCGAGCAGATTCATCTCCGCCAGCACTTCCTTGGCGCGGCGCAGTGAGTTGCGATCGGTCGTGCCTTCCGCGACGACCAGCAGCAGGCCGTCGATCTGCGGCGCGAACGCGAGCACGTCGTCGGCAGCGAGCACCGGCGGCATGTCGAAGATCAGGATACGGCGCGGCGTTTCCGCTTCCAGCGCCTGCATCAGCTCCGTCATGCGCGGCGAAGTCAGCATCTCGGAAGCATTCAGCATCGGCTGGAAGTTCGGAATCACCGCGAGCCGCTCGATATCCGGCGAATACACGATGTTCTCGAAGGTCGCGTTGCCCTGCAGGTAGTCGCCCAGACCTTTTTCACCGCGGCCGTTGCGCATCCCCAGGTACTCGGCGACGCGCGGCCGCTGCAGGTCGAGATCGATCAGTGCGACCCAGGTGTTCACGTCCTGTGCCAGCGCGATCGCCAGGTTGACGGCGGTGAGCGTCTTGCCCTCCCCGGCCGTCACGCCGGTGAGTGCGAACGAGTGCCACTGGTTCGCTTCCAGGCGCCGCAGCACACGCGTGCGCAGGATCTTGTACGCGCGCAACGCTCCGGCGTCCTGGAGCTGCGGCAGGATGAAGTTGTCGTGCAGCGCCGCCTTGTCCAGCGTGATCGGCTGAAAGCGTTGCGCATGCGAAGTGTCGACCGGCGTCGCCGGC
The DNA here is from genome assembly GCA_963830745.1 of uncultured Gammaproteobacteria bacterium. GTDB lineage: Bacteria > Pseudomonadota > Gammaproteobacteria > Steroidobacterales > Steroidobacteraceae > Steroidobacter. The sequence goes on along the minus strand of CAWHNL010000019.1, from coordinate 223,328 downwards.
ACGCGGCGCAGACGCGCTTGGCCGCGCAACGGATCGGTCGAGGACTGCCGGTTTTGCCGCTCGGCGTTCTTGCGGACTGCTTCTTCGATGATGCTCATGAACCTGCTCCAGCTGTCGCGCGCGAGAACGCCCAGCGCATTTTACGATGCGGGTTACGCCCGGGTCGCTCGATGACCGGCACCGCCGTCAGCGGCGTCACGTCGAGGATGTCACGGATGTCGCGCACGCCGCGGACCGTCGGATCCAGCATCTGCGCGAACACGATCCCGGTCATGGCGGCGATCATCGCCAGCGCAAAGGCGACGGCAAAGATCGCGATGCGCTGCGGCTTGGCCGGCTTGTCCGGCACGATCGGGTTGCGACTTGATGCGGAATTTGTCGGCGGTGCCGCCGGCGATGGCCGCCTCGCTGACCTCGGCATCCATCTGACGCCGGAGCAGCTCCTCGAACTTCGAGCGTGCGCTCGCGAGGTCGCGCGTCACGGTCTGGAATTCGCGCTCCACCTGCGGCGCCGACGTCATGCGAGTTTCGAGATCGGTCATCTTCCTGCGCAGCTCGAGGCCGCGCGCCTGCAGCGCGGCGATCTGCGTGTCGGTGGCGTTGAGCTGCGTCTGCAGCTGCACGGCCATCGGCGAGTCCGAGGCCAGCGTGTTGTCGGCCGATTCTCCCGACTTGATCCGCGCTTCCAGCGATTCGATGTTGCGCTGGATGCGCTTGATGTCCGGATGCTCCTCGCCGTAGCGCTGGCGCGCTTCCGCCGAGAATGGAGCGCTGCTGCTGCACCTGCTGCCGCAGCGTCATGCCTGTCGGCGAGCCGCCGGAGCGCATCATGTCGATCTGCCGGCGCAGCGAGATCATGTCGGGGTGGTTCGGATCGTAGGTCGCCAGCTTCTGCTTATACTCGTTCTCGAGCGCCTGAATGCTGTTCGTCTCCGGCCCGGTCGAGCGCGCCTGCTGCAGCTGCGCGACCAGGAACACGCGCTCGCGCCGCAACCCTTGCAGCTGCGACTCGACGCTGTTGATCTCGTTCTCGGCGCGGTCCATCGAGCTCATGTTCAACCCGCTCAGCTCGGGCAGCTGGCCGACGTTCTTCGCCTTGAACTCCGCCAGCTTGCCTTCCAGCTCGCCGACGCGCTTGCGCATGCGCTCGGCCTCGGCGGCGAAGAACTTCGCGGTGCCCGGACGCGTAGTTGCGACGGTCCTGCCGGTTGCTCTCGAGGAAGGCGCTGCGTCAGCCACGCGGCGCCCTGGTACGCGCGTTGCGGATCGCGGTTGTCGTAGCTGACGGTGAACGCAGTCACGACCTCGCGCTCGCGGCCCGATTCGGGGTCGAGGATCGGCACCGTGACCATGTCGACGTCGATGTCCTTGCGCAGCCGCTTGACGCGCCCTTCGGGATCCTCCACCTGGTCCTCGTACAGCTGCTGCTTCGCCAGCAGCTGCGACAGATTCTTGTCGCTCAACACCTCCGTGCTCAGGCTCTGCACGTACTGGTCGGCGTACAGCGGCTCGTCCGACTGGCGCGCGATCGAATCCTGCAGCGTGGCGTTGGCGGGGCTCTGACTGACGTTCTCAGCACCCTCGATCTCGATCAGGCCCGAGGAGCTGTAGATGTCCGGCAGGCCGAGCGCGAGCAGCGCCGCCGAGCGCCAGGATCGGCAGCCCGACCATGAACAAGCAGCGCTTGCGCTTGCGAACGATGCCGACGTAGTCGCCGAAGCCCGGCATTTCATCGTCGGGGCCGTGGGCGATGGACGGTTGCTGCTGCATGCTCTCTAATCCAGACGTCTCGGTTCGTACACGAAGCCGACGAGGAATCCGTTCGCACTGCGATCGGACAGCTCATCCGCATATTCCTGCCACCGATAGCTGTAGGTGGCGGTCACCGCGAAGTTGCGCAGCACGCGCCATTCGAAGCCGCCTTCGGCCGCCGCGTACTTGCGCGTCGGGAACGTGCCGGCGGTATCGATGTCCTCGTCGTGCGACGCGCGCGCCCCGAGCCTCAGTGAGACGCGCGGCGACACCTCGTGGTCGAATCTGCATACGCAACTGGTAACGCTCCACTACGGTTCCCGCGGAAATGGGTTCGACGGTGCGTGTGAGGTCGAGGAACAGCGTGTTGCGCGGGCTGTTCCAGCTGCCGCCGATTCCGGCGATGGCGTTGGTGTCGCTTTCGCCGTTCTCCGGTTCAGTCTGCTGGGCGCCGGCACGCACGTAGACGCGCGAGTTCTCCGTGAAGTTCGTGTCCCATTGCAGGTAAGCGCCATAGGCGTCGGTATCGAATGTCGTTTCGTACCGCGACGCGACGCCGCGCAGCGTCAGGGAGGAGCGCTCGGAGAACTGGTAGCCCCAGCCGGCCGAGACGCCCTCCTCGCTGAAATCCTGCTGGGCGTTCTCGAGCTGCTTCTCGAAGTCGGCGCGCAGGTAGTGGGCGTCGAAATCGAGGCGCTGGCGCTGCGTCACGTCATAGCGGATGAACGGCGAGACGCGCAAGTAGTTGCGCGTGTTGTGCTCGACGAAGCGGCCGGAATCGCCGCTCGACGCGGATTGCCCAGGTCGCCGCCGTCGACTTCGCCGCCTTCCGGCAGCTCGCTACGCGCCACGTCCTCGTGCGAGAACGTGCCCAGCACGCCCATGCGCCGCCGCGGCGTCACATCCTCGAACGCGCGCGTCGAGGTAACCGTCGACCGAGTCGTCATCCGGCTCGTCCGGGAAATACGTGGCCAGCACGCGCGGCGTGATCTCGATCTGCGTGCGCGGGTCGAGCGTACGGAACGCCACCTGCGCGTCAGCCTCGCCGCCCGACACGTCCACTTCGGTGCCCGGCGGGCCGAGGTGATAGTTGTCGCTGTAGCGATAGCCGGCCTCCACGCGCGGCGCGATTTCCCAGTTGGCGGCGGATGCCGCGCTCGCGGCGGCGAGCGCCGCGAACAGGACGAGCCGGGCTGATGAACTGCGGCGTAACCAGGCGCCGCGGCGTTTTTTTACGGCACAACAACGATGTCTCCACTCAGCAGCTCGATGTTGGTATCCAGGCTCCGGCCGCGCACGACGTCGTTGTAGCGGAACGCCATCGCGTTCTGCTGCTTGCCCTGCCCGCGCAGCACGATGATGTCGTTGGTGGCCGCGAACGGCGTCATGCCGCCGGCCATGCTCAGCGCCTGCATGATGTTCACGCTCGGGTTGACGATGAACTCGCCGGGCTTGTTGACCTGCCCGAGCACGAAGATCTTGTTGCCCTTGATCTCCTGCACCGAGATCGTGACCACGGCGTCGGAGATGTACTTCGTCAGCCGCTCGCTGACGAGCTTGTTGAGCTCCGACACCGTCTTGCCGCGCGCGTCGACTTCACCCACGAGCGGGAAAGAGAACGCGCCGTCCGGCCGCACCAGCACCGTGCGTTGCAGGTCGGGCTCCTTCCAGACGGAGATTTCCAGCGTATCGCCCGGCTTCACGGTGTAGCCGGCGGTTGCTTGCGCGTGCGCCGAAGCGACCACCGCAAAGTAGGCGGCGCCGCTCACGCAGCAGGCAACGCGCCATCAGGAAAAATCTACGCACCAGCATTCAGTCCACTCCAGCGAAGATGCAGCACTTCGTGTTTGCGTGTTGGCCTGGCCCTTGCAGGTCATGTGCCAACGATCGGCAGTGTCGCTGGATGCAGTCGCCGATCGGCCGGCAGCCCGCGGCCCAGCGCGCGATCGGCGCGGTAAAACCCTGTCGGCAAGTTCACTGCGCAGGCAGTCGGGACGCAAGCGAAGTTGTAAGAACGTCGGATCGAGTCATGTCTGGTGCAAAAAGTACAACGCGCGATGGCAACATCGACGCTGCACAACGCACAACGAGCCCGCGCGGGCCCGCGCTTTCGGTGATCGTGCCCCTGTACAACGAGCAGGAAAGCGTTCGCCCGTTGTACGAGGCGATCGTGCAGGCGCTCGATCAGCTGGGCCGGCCGTTCGAGATGGTGTTCGTCGACGACGGCAGCGCGGACGACACCGTCGCGGTCGCTGCGGCGCTGGCGCGGCGCGATTCGCGGCTGCGCATCGTCAAGTTTCGTCGCAACTACGGCCAGACAGCGGCGATGGCTGCCGGCATCGAGCACGCGAACGGCGAGGTGCTCGTCACCATGGATGGCGACCTGCAGAACGATCCGGCCGACATCGGGCTGCTGCTCGAGCAGATCGACGCCGGCTTCGACCTGGTCGTCGGCTGGCGCCACAACCGCCAGGACAAGCTGGTGTCGCGCAAGATTCCCTCGCGCATCGCCAACTGGCTGATCGGCCGCGTGACCGGCATTCCGATCCGCGACAACGGCTGCTCGCTGAAAGCGTTCCGCGCCAGCCTGATCAAGCGCATCCCGCTGTACTCCGAGATGCACCGCTTCATCCCGGCGATGGCATCGATCGCCGGGCCGCGCGTCGCGCAGATCCGGGTGCGACACCACGCGCGGCGCTTCGGCGAGTCCAAGTACGGCCTGTCGCGCATCTACAAAGTGCTGCTCGACCTGATGGTGATCAAGACGATCGCCAGCTTCGCCTCGCAGCCGCTGCGGTGGTTCGCGCTGCTGTCGCTGCCGCTGTTCGCGCTCGCGTTCGCCGCGTTCGGCCAGATTGCGGTCGACCTGCTGCTGGGCGGCGCAGACGGGATCTCGCTGCCGATCGCCGGCTCCGGCGTGATCTTCCTGGGCTCGGCGCTGATCCTGTTGTGCAGCGGCGCGCTCGCGGAGCTGATCTACGCGCGCGGCGACGTCCGTGACCGTGAATTCCTGAAGCTGACCCAGACAATCCTCGCAGGCGCACGCAACCCTGAGACGGATCGAGCGTTATAGAGCACCATGAAGCCCGCAAGCCGCACCTCCGTCGCTTTCCGTCATCGTGCCGATCGGCGCGCGCCGCGCTGCCGACATCGGCGCGCTGTATCGCGAATACCGGGCCAATATTGCGGCGACGGGCGCCACGCACGAGTTCATCTTCGTGCTGGATGGCCCACGCCCGGAGGCGCGTCGCGCGTTGGAGACGCTGCTGCGCGAAGGCGAGGAATTCACCATCGTCAACCTGACGCGCAACTTCGGCGAAGCCGCGGCCCTGACCGCCGGCTTCGAGCGCGCGAGCGGCGGCACGATCGTCACGCTGCCCGCCTACCCGCAGATCGACCCTGCCGACATCCGCAAGCTGCTCGCGGCGCTGAGCACCGCCGACATGGCGATCGGCTATCGCTGGCCGCGGCACGGCAATGCACTCGATCGGATGCGCCGCTCGGCCTTCCACGGCCTCGTCAACTGGGTGACCGGCGCGCGGCTGCGCGATCTCGGCTGCGGCGCGCGCGCGATGCGGCGTCAGGTGCTGGAAGAGATCGATCTGTACGGCGATCAGCATCGCTTCCTGCCGATCCTCGCGATGCGGCTCGGCTTCCGCGTCAGCGAGATGCCGATGCGGCAGTCGGCGCAGGACCGCCACGCGCGCGTCTACCGGCCGCGCGAGTACATGCATCACCTGCTCGACCTGTTCAGCATCTTCTTCCTGATGCGTTTCACGAAGAAGCCGCTGCGCTTCTTCGGCATGCTCGGCGCCGCGACCTTCGGCGTCGGCGCCGTGCTGATCGCGTATCTGGGAATGGATCGCCTGCTGTTCAGCGAGCCGCTTGCCGACCGCCCTGCCCTGCTGCTGGCAGCGTTGCTGCTCGTGCTCGGCATGCAGGTGTTCGCGCTCGGCCTGCTCGGCGAGCTGATCATCTTCACCCACGCGCGCGGTCTGAAGGACTATCGCGTCGAAGAGATCATTCAGTACCCGGATGCCGTCGCGGCGTCCGATTCCGGGAGCGACTCTGCGGCGGGACCAGCGGCCGCCGGCCCGGAGATGCGCGCTACCGATCCGCCGGCAGTCACTGCCTGAGTCGCGCTGTTCAGCGTCACCGTGACGCTGTCGAGAATCCGCGCAGGCAGCCGCTCGGGCTGCGCAGTCGCGTAAATCATCGTCACTTCCGACAACCGCGCCGAAGACGCCATCACGCCGTCCGCGAGGAAGGAATCCGCATGACGGATCAGCACGACGTGCGGCCTGCCCAGGCGATCGTGCAACGCCTGCAGCTGCACGAGCAGTGCATCGGTGAACACCGAGCGCGTCTCGACGCCCAGCGCGGCCAGGTTGATCGCAACGCTCGCCGTCGGCTGGTCGAGCGCAGAGAGAATGTCCGTGAGCCGCGGCACTTCGTGAGCGTCGCCGAACACCTCGACTTCGCCCGGCACCTTCATTCCACCGACTTCTGCGTCGATGACGCAGCACTGGTAGCTGCTTGCGAGGAACTGTTCGAGCAGCCGATTGCACAGCGCCGACTTGCCTGTGCCGTCCGGGCCGTGCACGAGCAGCGAATCCTGGCACGGCGTGATCTCGACCGCTGCGCCGTTCTCGCGGACGCCGATCGCGAACTTGTGGCGCGGCGTCGCGCCTGCGAGATCGTCGGCGACCAGATCGCGTGCCAGCTCCAGAAAGCCGTCGCAGTAGGCACCCTGCGTAGTGCGATTCGCGACGCGCTTCACCAGCGTGTCCGCGTTCTGCACGGCCACCGCGTGCTCGGCGAATTCGAACAGCGCGAGATCGTTCTCGCCGTCGCCGATCGCGACCAGGTTGTGCCGCGACACGCCGAGCTCGCGCAGCGCTGCCCACACGCCAGACGCCTTGTTGACGCCCGCCGGCAGCATCATCAGCGCTCCCGGGTTCGTTACGAGCTGGAAATCCAACTGCAGCTTGCGCAGAGCGGCGCTGACTTCGGCCTCGTTCGCCTGGACCGTGCGCACCATCGAGCTGCCGACAGAGAGCGGCGTGACGTGCCGCCGTCGCAGCTCCTGCAACAGGATCTCCGGCGGGGCTTGCGCCAGGATCTCGGATTCGCGCGTCGCGGGTCGATGCATGACGGCACCGTTCTCGGCGACGACGTAGTCGAACAGACGCGCCTCCGGGAAGATCTCCAGCAGCTCGCGCAGCTCACGCCCGGTCACGAGGATGAGCTTGCGGCCGGTTGCGGCCAGCGCGCGCAGCGCTTCGATGCAACGCTCGTCGCAAACGCCGTCGCGGGCCAGCGTTCCATCGAAGCCTACGGCGAGCGCCACGTATCTCATTTGAACAGCTCGTCGTAGGCCGCCAGCAACCGCGGCGCCTCGTGCTCCCAGGCCAGCACGGTCTTCACCCGTTCGAGGCCAGCGGCGCCCATGCGGGCGCGTAGATCGCGCATCGTCCAGCAACGCAACCAGCTTGCGTGCCATGTCGATCGTGTCGTTCCGCCGCGCATACAGCGAGGCATCCTGCGCCGACACGCGACCCTCGGTGAGATCGAACTGCACGATCGGCTTGCCGAGCGCCATGTACTCCATGATCTTGTTCATGGTCGATTTGTCGTTCATGTCGTTGGCGACGTCCGGATTCACGCACACGTCGGCGGTGTTGAGCATCGCGAGCAACTCGTCGTCCGGCACGCGCCCGGTGAACGTCACGTACTCGCGACGCCGAGCTCCTCAGCGAGCTTGCGCAATGCCGGCAGCTCGGTGCCGCCGCCGACCAGGCCGAACTGGATATCGTGCCGCTGCATGGCGTGCACGATGTGCTGCACGGAGGCGAGCAGTCCGTCGATGCCTTCTTGCCGGCCCATCACTCCGACGTAGCCGACCAGGTAGCGCCGACCGTTCTTGAGCGCGGGCGTCGGCGGCAGCACGCGCAGGCGGCGCAGATCGGGCCCGCTGCGTACCACGAACACCTTGGCGGGCGAGCGCTCGCCGCGCTCGATTGCGATCCGGCGGTAGGACTCGTTGGTCGCGACGCACACGTCCGCGGTCTTGAACGTGCGGCGCTCGAGCCAGAGCATCAGACGGTAGAACAGGTCGCGGCGCCGGAACTTCGCCTCGTACAGCTCGGGATTGATGTCGTGGTGATCGAACAGGAATTTCTTGCCGAACAGCTTGTAGAAGCCGCCGATCAGGAACAGCGTGTCGGGCGGATTGCACGCGTGGATCGCGTCGAAGCCGCGCTCCACCAGCACGCGCAGCGAAAGCGCGAACTCTGCAAGCAGCGCCCAGCCGTATTCGGCGAGATAGCCGAGTGCGCCGCTGCCTTCGAACGGCTGCGGATGTCGGTAGATCGCGATGCCGTCGATCTCCTCGAAGCTCTTCTCGTAGCCCTTGCCTTTCGGGCAGATGATCGACACGAGATAGCCGGCCGCTGCGAGCGTGCGCGCCTCCTGCCAGACGCGCCGATCGAACGGGCACGGCAGGTTTTCCACGATGATCAGGACACGGCGCCCGCGCCGCGTCATCACGGCCGTGGAGCTCACCGCCTGTTCTTCGACAGCCATCTCGTCACCAGCACCACGAGAGTGCTTCGGTATTCGCCGCGTTGCCCTGCAATGTCATGCTCTCTCCGCGAGTGGTCGTACGAACGTTCGCGCGTTCGCGCTCGCGAAGTGGCAAGTTCTATGCCGCCATGGAAAATCTACAGTGCGTTGTCGGCGACGTGCGACGTGGCTGACACGCACACAGGATTCGCAGCCGTTGTGCGTCAGTCGATCGGCGCAGCGTTGCGTGGCTAGTTTTCCGACAGCTGGCTGCGCGAACTTGCACAAGAAAAAATTTATTACAAAGGAACCGCGAGGCCGCTTGAAGAATTTGCATCTCACACAGCGCGAAGCCGAGGGGACCGAACGAAGTGGATGCAAGGATTACTTTGCACGAAGGCGGACTGGGCAACCTGCTCGGTCGCTCGCCCGCGATGAAGCAGGTGTTCGCGCTGATCCAGCGCGTCGCGCCGACCGAAGCGACAGTGATGATCATGGGCGAGAGCGGCTCGGGCAAAGAGCTGGTGGCCGAGTGCATTCACGTGCTCAGCCATCGCGCGCAGGGACCGCTGGTCGCGATCAACTGCGGCTCGATTCCCGCTTCGCTGATCGAGGCCGAGCTGTTCGGTTACGAGAAAGGCAGCTTCACTGGAGCATCGCGCTCGCACGCCGGCGTATTCGAGCGCGCCACGGGCGGCACGCTGTTCCTCGACGAAGTCACGGAGATGCCGCTCGACATGCAGACGCGGCTGCTGCGCGTGCTGGAAACCGGCCGGTTCTACCGCGTCGGCGGCACGCAGGAAATCAAGACGGACATCCGCGTCGTGGCCGCGACCAATCGCAACGTCACCGAAGCGGTCGCGAACCGGCAATTGCGCGAGGATCTGATGTATCGCCTCGCGGTGTTCCCGCTGCACTTGCCGCCGCTGCGCGAGCGCGCCGGGGACGTGCCGCCGCTCGCTGACCATTTCCTCGGCGTGCTCAATCGCGCCAACGGCACGCACAAGCGGTTCTCGCCGACGTTTGCCGAGGCGCTGCGCACGTATCGCTGGCCGGGCAACGTGCGCGAGCTGAAGAACGCGGTCGAGCGCAGTTTCATTCTTGCCGACGACGTGCTCGACATCGACCTGACGTTGTCGATGGCGGCGCAGACGCCGCAGCACGTCGAGCAGCCGCGTCCGGCAGGCCTGCACGTGCCGCTGGGTTCGCGTCTCGACGAAGCGGAGCGCTCGCTGATCGAAGTGACGCTGGAGTATTGCGAAGGCGACAAGCGTCGCGCCGCAGCCATCCTCGGCTGCAGCCTGAAGACGCTCTACAACAAGCTCAACAGCTACGCGCGCACTGGCGCGCCCGATCGCGCACGGATCACTTCGAGCGCGCTGAGCTTGCAGTAGGCGGCAAGACGCTCCTAGACTCGATACCAGACATCCGTCTGGTATCGAGTCTCAGCATGCCCGATCTCACTCCCAAACAGCTGGAAGTGCTGGCTTTTATTCGCCGTTTCATGGAGCACGGCGGCCTGCCGCCGACCCGCGGGGAAATCGCCGAGGGTTTGCGGCTGAAGAACCGGCAAGGGATCGATCAGCATCTGCGTGCGCTCGCAGCGAAGGGCGCGATCGAGCTGATACCGGGCATCTCGCGCGGCATCCGTCTGTCGGAAGCCGCACCGGCGGGGTTGCCGCTGCTGGGGCGGATCGCGGCCGGCGCGCCGATCCTCGCCGCCTCCAACATCGAGGATTACGTGAACGTCGATCCGGCGCTGTTTCGGCCGGCCGCCGATTTCCTGTTGCGGGTCCGCGGCGACAGCATGAAGGACGCCGACATCCTCGACCGCGATCTGCTGGCCGTGCATCGCACGAAGCACGCGCGCAACGGCCAGATCGTCGTCGCACGCATCGACGATGAAGCGACGGTGAAGTACTACCGGCGGCAAGGGCAGCTCGTCCGGCTCGAGCCGGCGAATCCTGCTTACGCGCCGATCGAGATCGATCTGCGCGAGCAGGAACTGGCCATCGAGGGCCTGGCTACGGGAGTGGTTCGCACGGTGCTGAGTCGCCGGTCGTGAACGTTCCGGTGCGTCGCGATGAACCGGGCCGAGACACTGCAACACCTGGCTTGGCTGTGCCGCAACGGCCGCACGGCTGTCGCGCCGGTCATCGAAGCCAGCGGCTGGACGGAATTGGATGCCGTGTTGCCCGGCGGCGGCTGGCAGGCGGGCACGATCGTCGAGCTCATGCCCACAGCGGTTGGAATCGGCGAGCTGCGATTGCTGCTGCCCGCGCTGGCGCGGATCACCAGCGCCGAACGCCACGTCACGCTGATCGCTCCACCGTACATTCCGTTCGCGCCGGCACTGTCGCAGCACGGCGTGCGGCTCGAACGATTGCTCGTCATCCAGGCGCAGCAGGCCGAAGACATTCTGTGGGCGACCGAACAGTCGCTGCGCTGTAGATCTTTCGGCGCCGTGCTCGCGTGGCCGGCGGCGAAGATCAGAGATCGCGAGATCCGCCGTCTGCAGCTCGCCGCCGAAGCCGGCGGCAGCATCGGATTCCTGTATCGCAGCGTCGATGCCGTCCGCGAAGCTTCGCCGGCGGCGCTGCGCCTGAAGCTGCGACGAGTTGACGAACGCGCTGCAGATCGACGTCGTCAAATGCCGCGGCGGACGCAGCGGCGTGTCCGTGAAGGTGGAAGCGCCATGCTCTGGCTGTGCATAGCGCTGCCGCAATTGCCTTTGGAGGCGCTGCGCTCCGAGGATGCCGACGCGCCGCTCGTCGTGACTGCCTGCGAAGGCAGCGCGCGCTGGATCGTCTGCGGCAATCCGGCCGCGCAGAACGCTCGACTCAAACCCGACATGAACTACACGGTGGCGCTCGCGCTCTGCCCTGCCGTGCAAAAACTCGAGCGCAGCGCCGCTGCAGAAACTGCGGCACTGGAGCGGCTGGCCGCCTGGGCTTACCAGTTCAGCAGCACGGTGATCCTGGGCGAAGTGCCGCTCGACTTCCGGCAGGCGCGCAGCGGCGCCTTGTGGCTCGAGATCGGCGGCAGTCTCAAATTGTTCGGCGGCTTTCGCAATTTCATCGCGGCACTGGAGCGCGAGCTCGGGCTTCTGCACTACAGCTACCAGCTCGGCATCGGGCCGACGCTGGAAGGCGCCGCTTTGCTGGCGCGCGGCGGAATTCGCGTCGTCATGCCCTCGCCCGCGGCGCTGCAGCTGCGCATTCGCAATCTGCCGATCGCATTGCTGGCGCTGGCGCCCGAGATCGCCGGCGCGCTGCACACGGCGGGCGTGCGTACGATCGGCTTGCTGCTGGAGCTGCCGCGCGATGCGGTGATCAAGCGCTTCGGAGTGCAGCTGGGCAACTTCCTCGACCGCTTGATCGGCGCGGCGGCAGATCCGCGACCGGTCTTCCGGCTCCCCGCTCGTTACAACGCGCGCTTCGATTTCGAATTCGAAGTGAAGAGCACCGAAGCGTTGCTGTTTCCTTTGCGACGCATGCTGCACGAATTCGCCGGCTTCCTACGCGCGCGCGACACCGGCGTGCAGCGCTTCACGATCACCTTCGCGCACCGTGGCGCGGCCAGCACGCCGACTCGACATCGGCTTGTCGCTTGCCGATCGCGACGCGAACCGGTTTTTGACGCTGGTGCGCGAGCGGCTCGAGCGCCTCGAGCTGCCCGCGCCGACCATCGGACTCGGCCTCGCCGCCGATCAGTTCGCCATGCCCGCGGCACTGCAGGCGGATCTGGCGCAGAGCGCCCTGCAACAAAGCGAAGAGCTCGCACATACGATCGACAGGCTTGCAGCGCGCCTCGGAGCGCAGCACGTTCACGGACTGCAACAAGTCGCGGATCATCGGCCTGAAGCAAGCTGGGCGGCAGCGCCGCTGCCGAACGCAGGCGCGCGAACTCGCAATTTCCCGAGCGCCCGCTCTGGCTCCTGCAGGAGCCCAAGCCGCTGCAGCTGTCGGTCATGCCGCAGATCGTGGCGGGCCCCGAGCGCATCGAAGGCGGCTGGTGGGACACCGGCGACGTGCAGCGCGACTACTACGTCGTGCACCTGAGCAACGGCGCGAGCCTGTGGGTTTACCGGATCTCGGCGAGCACGGCGGCTGGTATCTGCACGGATTCTGGTCATGAGCGCGCTACGCGGAGCTGCATTGCCTCAGCAACTTCACGTTCCTGCGCGGGGCATCGCATCCAGGCGAGCTGGTCGCACGAGCGGCGGCTCTGGGCTATTCGGCACTCGCGCTGACGGACGAATGCTCGATGGCCGGCATCGTGCGCGCGCACGACGCCGCGAAGGAGCATCGAGCTGAAGCTGATCGTCGGCGCGGAGTTCCGCACGCTCGACGATCTGCACGTCGTGCTGCTCGCACCGACGCAAACTGCCTATGCAGAAATCTGCGCGTTGATTACCCGCGCGCGCCTCGCGGCCGACAAGGGCGAATATCGGCTGACGCGCGCCGATTTCCAGTCGGGGTTGGATCACTGTCTCGCGCTGTGGGTGCCTCCGGCCGAGCCGCGAGCCGGCACTGGCTGCATGGCTGCGCGAGCTGTTTTCCGGACGCTGCTGGATTGCAGTCGAGCTGCACTTGGGCGCGGACGATGCACGACGCCTTGCGCACCTGCGGCAACTAGGCGCTACACATGGCTTGCCGCTGGTGGCAGCCGGCGACGTCCACATGCATTCGCCCGAACGGCGCGCGCTGCAGGATACGCTCACCGCAATCCGCCATCGCTGCACGCTGGCCGCAGCGGGTCATCGTCTGTACCCAAACGGCGAGCGGCATCTGCGCTCCTGCGAACAGCTGCAAAAGATTTATCCGCGGGAGCTGCTCGATGAAACGCTGCACATCGCGCAACGCTGCGAATTCTCGCTGCACGAGCTGCGCTACCGCTATCCGCGCGAGCTGGTGCCGCAAGGCATGGAGCCCTGCGAGCATCTGCGCAACTTGACCGAGGCGGGACTGAAAGTGCGCTGGCCGGGCGGCGTGCCGGAGAAGATTCGTGCGGTCGTGGAGAAGGAGCTCGCGCTCATCAAGCAGCTGCAGTACGAGCATTTCTTTCTCACGGTCCACGAGATCGTGCAGTGGGCGCGCGGCCGGCCGAAACCGATCCTGTGCCAGGGCCGCGGCTCGGCTGCCAATTCGGTCGTGTGCTACGCCTTGCGCATCACCGAGGTGGACCCGGTCAACATCGCCGCGCTGTTCGAGCGTTTCATCAGCGTGGAGCGCAACGAGCCGCCGGATATCGACGTCGACTTCGAGCACGAAAGACGCGAGGAAGTCATCCAGCACGTGTTCGAGAAGTACGGGCGCGAGCGCGCGGCGCTGGCCGCGACCGTCATCACCTACCGGGCAAAGAGCGCGCATGCGCGACGTCGGCAAGGCGCTGGGACTCGACTCCGACGTGATCGACCGCCTCGCGAAAGCGCAAGCGTACTGGGACGACTGGGAAACCTTCCGCGACAGCATCGCCAGTCAGGGACTGCATCTGGATGCGGACGTCATTCGGCGGCTGTGCGCACTGGTGAAGGAGCTGCTGAATTTCCCGCGGCATCTGTCGCAGCACGTCGGCGGCTTCGTGATCGCGCAGGATCGGGTCAGCGACCTGGTGCCGATCGAGAACGCGGCGATGCCCGAGCGCCGGGTCATTCAGTGGGACAAGAACGACCTGGAATCGCTCGGCCTGCTCAAAGTCGACGTGCTCGCGCTCGGCATGCTCACGGCTCTGCAGCAGACGTTCGATCTGCTTGCCACAGCCGGCACCGGCCCGACGAACATGGAAGAGATTCCGCGCGAGGATCCGGCGACGTACGACATGATCTGCCGCGCCGATACGATCGGCGTGTTCCAGATCGAGTCGCGCGCGCAGATGAGCATGCTGCCGCGGCTGAGGCCGCGCAGCTACTACGACCTGGTGATCGAGATCGCGATCGTGCGGCCCGGACCGATCAAGGGCGGCATGGTGCATCCCTATCTCCAGCGGCGCCATCTGCCGCCGGAGCAAGTGTCCTATCCGAGCGAGGAGCTCAGGCCGGTGCTGGAGAAGACGCGCGGCGTGCCGATCTTCCAGGAGCAGGTGATGCAGATCGCCGTCGTCGCCGCGGGCTTCTCGCCCGGCGAAGCGGATCAGTTGCGGCGCGCGATGGGCGCCTGGCAGCGCAGCGGCAAGATGGAGACTTACCAGCAGAAGCTCATGGATGGCATGCGCGCCAAGGGCTACTCAGAAACGTTCGCCGAACAGATCTACAAACAGATCGAAGGCTTCGGCGAGTACGGCTTTCCGGAATCGCATTCGGCGTCGTTCGCGCTGCTCACGTATGTTTCGAGCTGGCTGAAATGCATCGCCCCGCCGCGTTCTTCGCCGGCCTCATCAACAGTCAGCCGATGGGGTTCTATCAGCCGGCGCAGTTGCTGGAGCAGGCGAAGCGGCAGCACGTGCAGATCCTGCCGGTGGACGTCACCGTGAGCGAGCGTCGGTGCACGCTCGAACGCGACGCGCAGGGCAACGATGCGATCCGGCTCGGAATGCGGCTGGTCAAAGGGTTGCGCGATGAAGAAGCGCAGCGGATCGTCGCGGCGCGCGACGAGCGGGCTTTCGCTTCGATGGCCGAGGTCGTGCAGCGAGCAGAGCTGTCGCCGCGTGCGACACGCGCGCTGGCGATGTGCGGCGCATTTCGCGGCTTGACCGAGCATCGCAATCTCGCGTTCTGGGAGGCTCTGGGCGTGGAACGGGCGCGGCCGCCGCTGGCTGGCGAGCCGATTGACGAACAATTGCCCGCGTTGCCGCCGCCGAGCGAATGGGAAGAGATTCTGCGCGACTACTATCAGCTCGGTCTCAGCACCGGGCGACATCCGCTGGCGCTGCTGCGCCCGCGCTTGCGATCACTCGGCGTACTCAGGCGCCGCGACCTGGAAGCAATCGTCAGCGGCAGTCGCGTATGCGTCAGTGGGCTGGTCACTCATCTGCAGCACCCGCAGACGGCGAAGGGCGTCATCTTCGCTTCGCTCGAGGACGAAACCGGCATCAACAACATCATTTTCTGGCCGGATGTGTTCGAGGCCGAGCGACACAACATCATCGGCACGACGCTGTTGATCGTGTACGGAGAGCTGCAGAACGAGCAAGGGGTGATTCACGTCGTCGCCCAGCGCGTCGAAGACTACTCGCACTGGGTGCGAGCGACTGCCCCGCAAGTCGCGGGACTTTCATTGAAGGGCGATCGGCGCGCTCAGGCGCGCGGATAAGAAATCGTATCGACTCTCAGCTTGGCGTAACGGCTGGCTGCCAGCGCCTTGCGCAGCTTCTTGGCGGCATCGGCACGTTCACGGCGGGACTTGTTGACCGCGGTCTTGGCGACTGCCAGGTCGATGACCTGGCCCCGCACGATCTGACGCCGTTCGAGCGTGTTCATTGTGGCACCTCCACAAGGTAGACCCGATTTCCATCGTAGCTGACGGAAAAAGCCCCGCCGGATGATAGTCCGGCAGGGCTTTCCACTTCAAATTAGAAGCCTGGCAGTGACCTACTCTTGCATGCCCGAAGGGCACACTACCATCGGCGCGCGGCGTTTTCACTTCCGAGTTCGGTATGGGATCGGGTGGTTCCCGCCTGCTATAGCCGCCAGGCAAATTGGCTCACGTAGCGGTCGCGTCCTGTTGAGGGCTCAACCGCACCTGAATTCGAAAGTTGTTCGACGCACTTGTCGCATTTGAGTAATCAGAGCACACCTTGCATTGCATCAGACCGCTGCATCGCGGCCCAAGCGCATTGGGTGTTATATGGTCAAGCCTCACGGGCAATTAGTACTGGTTAGCTCAATGCATTGCTGCACGTACACACCCAGCCTATCAACGTCGTAGTCTGCGACGGCCCTTTAGGGGAATCGAGTTCCCAGGGAAACCTAATCTTGGGGGGGGCTTCCCGCTTAGATGCTTTCAGCGGTTATCCCGTCCGTATATAGCTACCCGGCAGTGCCACTGGCGTGACAACCGGAACACCAGAGATACGTCCATCCCGGTCCTCTCGTACTAAGGACAGCTCACCCTCAAGTTTCCAACGCCCACGGCAGATAGGGACCGAACTGTCTCACGACGTTCTGAACCCAGCTCGCGTACCACTTTAAATGGCGAACAGCCATACCCTTGGGACCTGCTACAGCCCCAGGATGTGATGAGCCGACATCGAGGTGCCAAACTCCTCCGTCGATGTGGACTCTTGGGAGGAATAAGCCTGTTATCCCCGGAGTACCTTTTATCCGTTGAGCGATGGCCCTTCCATACAGAACCACCGGATCACTAAGACCTACTTTCGTACCTGCTCGACATGTCCGTCTCGCAGTTAAGCACGCTTATGCCTTTGCACTCTAGAGCGCGATGACCGACCGCGCTGAGCGTACCTTTGCACTCCTCCGTTACTCTTTGGGAGGAGACCGCCCCAGTCAAACTACCCACCATACACTGTCCCCAACCCGGATTACGGGCCAAGGTTAGAACTCCGAACATCCCAGGGTGGTATTTCAAGGTTGGCTCCACCCGAGCTAGCGCCCAGGCTTCAAAGCCTCCCACCTATCCTACACAGAAAGGTTCAAAGTTCAGTGTAAAGCTGTAGTGAAGGTTCACGGGGTCTTTCCGTCTTGCCGCGGGAACGCCGCATCTTCACAGCGATTTCAACTTCACTGAGTCTCGGGTCGAGACAGTGTGGCCAGCGTTACGCCATTCGTGCAGGTCGGAACTTACCCGACAAGGAATTTCGCTACCTTAGGACCGTTATAGTTACGGCCGCCGTTTACCGGGGCTTCGATCAAGAGCTTCGCCTTGCGGCTAACCCCATCACTTAACCTTCCGGCACCGGGCAGGCGTCAGACCCTATACATCCACTTGCGTGTTCGCAGAGTCCTGTGTTTTTGATAAACAGTCGCAGCCACCGATTACCTGCGACCTCAAACGGCTTCGGGAGTAAATCCCTACACCGTCGGAGGCATACCTTCTTCCGAAGTTACGGTATCAATTTGCAGAGTTCCTTAACCCGAGTTCTCTCAAGCGCCTTGGCAGATTATCTGCCCGCCCACCAGTGTCGGTTTTCGGTACGGTCCAATGTGACCTGAAGCTTAGAGGCTTTTCCTGGAAGCGGGGCGTCAGTCACTTCGGTCCGCGTAGGACCTCGTCATCACATCTCGGGGATAACGAGCCGCCGGATTTGCCTGGCGACTCCCCCTACCTGCTTAAACAGGGAACCAATCCCTGCTGACCTAGCCTTCTCCGTCACCCCATCGCAGTCACACCGGGCACAGGAATGTTGACCTGTTTTCCATCGGCTACACCTTTCGGTCTCGTCTTAGGAACCGGCTCACCCTGCTCCGATTAACGTTGAGCAGGAAACCTTGGGCTTTCGGCGTGCGGGTTTTTCACCCGCATTAACGTTACTCATGTCAGCATTCGCACTTCTGATACCTCCAGCACATCTCACGATGCACCTTCGCAGGCGTACAGAACGCTCCCCTACCACCTGCACTTGCGTGCAGATCCGCAGCTTCGGCTCATGGCTTGAGCCCCGTTAAATCTTCCGCGCGGGCCGACTAGACCAGTGAGCTATTACGCTTTCTTTAAAGGATGGCTGCTTCTAAGCCAACCTCCTGGCTGTCTATGCCTTCCCACATCGTTCACCACTTAGCCATGAATTTGGGGCCTTAGCTGGCGGTCTGGGTTATTTCCCTCTTCACGACGGACGTTAGCACCCGCCGTGTGTCTCCCACCGGTTCACTTCCTGGTATTCGGAGTTTGCATAGGTTTGCTAAGTCGGGATGACCCGCTAGCCTAAACAGTGCTCTACCCCCAGGAGTGCTCGATGAGGCACTACCTAAATAGCTTTCGGGGAGAACCAGCTATCGCCGGCCTTGATTAGCCTTTCACTCCTATCCACAGCTCATCGACGTACTATTGCAACAGTAGTTCGTTCGGACCTCCAGTAGGTATTACCCTGCCTTCATCCTGGCCATGGATAGATCGACCGGCTTCGGGTCTATTCCCAGCGACTGATTCGCCCTATTCGGACTCGGTTTCCCTACGGCTCCCCTAGACGGTTAGCCTCGCCACTGAAAATAACTCGCTGACCCATTATACAAAAGGTACGCCGTCACCCCCTTGCGAGGGCTCCGACTGCTTGTACGTATGCGGTTTCAGGTTCTATTTCACTCCCCTCTCCGGGGTTCTTTTCGCCTTTCCCTCACGGTACTGGTTCACTATCGGTCGATAGAGAGTATTTAGCCTTGGAGGATGGTCCCCCCATGTTCAGGCAGGATTGCACGTGTCCCGCCCTACTCTTCGTTGGTCATCGACTTTGCCTTTCGTGTACGGGGCTATCACCCGCTATGGCCGGACTTTCCAGACCGTTCCACTAAGCTCGATCGACTGGTTCCAACTGGGCTGTTCCGCGTTCGCTCGCCACTACTAACGGAATCTCGGTTGATTTCTCTTCCTCCGGGTACTGAGATGTTTCAATTCCCCGGGTTTGCTTCAGCAACCTATGTATTCAGTTGCTGATACTGCCGAAGCAGTGGGTTTCCCCATTCGGACATCTTCGGATCAAAGCTTGTTTGCCAGCTCCCCGAAGCATTTCGCAGGCTACCACGTCCTTCATCGCCTTCTATCGCCTAGGCATCCACCACATACGCTTATTCACTTGACCATATAACCCCAATGAGCCTGGAGTTATATGTTGCTGATTCTCGAATGCGACATGATTCAATCACTCTGCCGATAAATGAATTATCAGCATCGCTTGAATCTGATGCGTCAAAACAACTTCCGAATTTTTAAAGAACGGTCGAGCTCTCGAGGAACTCGCACGAAGCCACACATGCACCGCACGCGATGCATGTGTGGCTGCGCGCCGTACGCCGCGGGACAGGTTGGTGGAGCCAGCCGGGATCGAACCGGCGACCTCCTGCTTGCAAAGCAGGCGCTCTCCCAGCTGAGCTATGGCCCCTGACTCGCCCCTCGCCATGACATGGTAGGACTGGTGGGTCTGGGAGGATTTGAACCTCCGACCTCACCCTTATCAGGGGTGCGCTCTAACCAACTGAGCTACAGACCCGGGTTTGTTGTTGACACGTCAACCGGGCCAGCCTCGCGGGAACCGAAAAACAGGTAACTTGAGTGGGAACTCGCACCAGCTTGAAGCTAAGCGGAGTCTTTTAAAGGAGGTGATCCAGCCGCACGTTCCCGTACGGCTACCTTGTTACGACTTCACCCCAGTCATTGACCACACCGTGGTAAGCGCCCCCCTTGCGGTTAGGCTACCTACTTCTGGTGCAATCAACTCCCATGGTGTGACGGGCGGTGTGTACAAGACCCGGGAACGTATTCACCGTGACATCGCTGATTCACGATTACTAGCGATTCCGACTTCACGCAGCCGAGTTGCAGACTGCGATCCGGACTACGACCGGCTTTTTGGGATTGGCTCCCCCTCGCGGGTTGGCAACCCTTTGTACCGGCCATTGTAGCACGTGTGTAGCCCTGGTCATAAGGGCCATGATGACTTGACGTCATCCCCACCTTCCTCCGGTTTGTCACCGGCGGTCCCCTTAGAGTTCCCAACTGAATGCTGGCAACTAAGGGCAAGGGTTGCGCTCGTTGCGGGACTTAACCCAACATCTCACGACACGAGCTGACGACAGCCATGCAGCACCTGTCTCCAGGTTCCCGAAGGCACCCCCACATCTCTGCAGGGTTCCTGGGATGTCAAGACCAGGTAAGGTTCTTCGCGTTGCATCGAATTAAACCACATGCTCCACCGCTTGTGCGGGTCCCCGTCAATTCCTTTGAGTTTCAACCTTGCGGCCGTACTCCCCAGGCGGAGAACTTAACGCGTTAGCTACGACACCGAGAGGCAGACCCTCCCGACATCCAGTTCTCATCGTTTATGGCGTGGACTACCAGGGTATCTAATCCTGTTTGCTCCCCACGCTTTCGCACATGAGCGTCAGTATTGGTCCAGGAAGTCGCTTTCGCCACTGATGTTCCTTCCGATATCTACGCATTTCACCGCTACACCGGAAATTCCACTTCCCTCTCCCATACTCTAGCAATGCAGTCTCGAATGCAGTTCCCAGGTTAAGCCTGGGGATTTCACACCCGACTTGCAAAGCCGCCTACGCGCGCTTTACGCCCAGTAATTCCGATTAACGCTCGCACCCTCTGTATTACCGCGGCTGCTGGCACAGAGTTAGCCGGTGCTTCTTCTATGGGTTACGTCAAGACCCCGAGGTGTTAGCTCGAGGCTTTTCTTCCCCACCGAAAGGGCTTTACAACCCGCAGGCCTTCTTCACCCACGCGGCGTCGCTGGATCAGGCTTTCGCCCATTGTCCAATATTCCCCACTGCTGCCTCCCGTAGGAGTCCGGACCGTGTCTCAGTTCCGGTGTGACTGGTCGTCCTCTCAGACCAGTTACGGATCGTCGCCTTGGTAGGCCGTTACCCTACCAACTAGCTAATCCGACTTGGGCTCATCTGTTAGCGCCAGGCCTTGCGGTCCCCGGCTTTCCACCGTAGTGCGTATGCGGTATTAGCCCGAGTTTCCCCGGGTTGTCCCCCACTAACAGGCAGATTCCCAAGCGTTACTCACCCGTCCGCCGCTCGTCAGCATGTATTGCTACACCTGTTACCGCTCGACTTGCATGTGTTAGGCACGCCGCCAGCGTTCAATCTGAGCCAGGATCAAACTCTTCACTTAAAGGCTTTGAGACCATTCAAGTGACGAGAGCATCCAATAAGCTCTACTGGCTAATTGGTTACTCATCGTCGTGTTGCGCTTCGCAACGAACCGACGCGAGTCCCCACACAAATTACCTGTTTCGATTTTTAAAGAGCGATCTGCACGCGGGGCGCAGACAGAAGCGGAATTATAACCGACATCCACCCCCCGTCAACCTCAGCAAACTGCTGACTGTTGAGGAAATTTGAGTGTCGGCGACCGGCCATTTTGTGGCCGAAGTCGTACCGCGAAAGGCCGCGCAGTTTACTCACGGGCCCGGAGAGTCAACACCCGTGAGGCGTATTTTCAACTTTTCTTTTGCACTACTTCGATGCGCAGGAATGCCGCGCTTGCCAACCTGCGAAGAGGCGTGCCGGGCCAGGGTCGCACAACCGCCTTGGGCATCCGCAACTTTCTCGCCGTCGATCTTCACTCCACCCTGCTCGATCAGGCGGTGGGCGGCCGACGTGCTCTCGACCAAACCGGCCTGCTTCAGCAGCCGTGCCACGGAAATCGTCGGCTCCTCGATCGTCTCGACCTGCGTCGGCACGTCGGTCGGTGTCTCACGCTTCTGGCTGCGGCTTCGGAAGTTCTCCTCGGCCCGCTCGGCCGCGGCGGGGCCGTGGAAGCGCGCGGTGATTTCCTTGCGCGAGCTCGAACTTCGCTGTCATCGGATTGCGGCCCGCGCCGACCGCCTTGCGCAACTCCGCCAGCTCCGCGTTCGAGCGAAACGACAGCAGGTCGAAGTACCGCCACATGAGCTCGTCGGAGATCGACATTAGCTTGCCGAACATGTCATCCGGCGGATCGGTCACTGCCGATGTAATTGCCAAGCGACTTCGACATCTTGTTGACGCCGTCGAGCCCCTCGAGCAACGGCATCGTGATCACGACCTGCGGCTCCTGGCCGAACGCTTCCTGCAGCTGGCGGCCGACCAGCAGATTGAACTTCTGGTCCGTGCCGCCGAGCTCGACGTCGGCCTTCAGCGCAACGGAGTCGTAGCCCTGCACGAGCGGGTACAGGAACTCGTGGATCGCGATCGGCTGGCCGCCCTTGTAGCGCTTGGCAAAGTCATCGCGCTCCAGCATGCGCGCGACGGTGTGCTTGGCCGCGAGGCGAATCAGCCCCACCGAGCTCATCTCGTTCATCCAGTGCGAATTGAAGACGATGCGCGTCTTCTGCGGATCGAGGATCTTGAAGATCTGCTGCTGATACGTAGTGGCGTTGGCCTGCACTTCCTCGGCCGTGAGCGCCGGGCGCGTCGCGTTGCGCCCGGAAGGATCGCCGATCAGCCCCGTGAAGTCGCCGATCAGGAATAGCACCTCGTGGCCGAATTCCTGGAATCGGCGCATCTTGTTGATGAGCACCGTGTGGCCAAGATGCAGATCCGGAGCGGTCGGATCGAAGCCCGCCTTGACCCGCAACGGCTGGCCGCGCCGCAGCTTCGTCAGCAGCTCCGACTCGAGCAGGATTTCCGCCGTACCGCGCTTCAGCTCGGCCAGTTGTTCTTCCGCTGTCAGCATAAATTCCCGATTCCGCCAAACGCGCGACTCTAAGGCGTTCGCCGGCGCGACCGCAAATTGCCGCAAGCTGCGCGTCGCGAATGCAGCTCGCTGCGGGTTGACGGCGGCGCCGTCGATCTTCTAACTTCGCGGCGCTACCACAACTCACTGATCGCAACTGGGATTTCAAGGTGTCACCCAGCAGCCCAGGATCGCATTCGACTACAAGCCCGCCTCGCCAGCGTCGCGCCGCGCCGCACATGCAAGGTGGTTCATTTCGGGCCTGCTGCTGCCGCTGATCGGCGGCGCGATCGCCTACGTGCTCGCCAATCGCGAATCCGCCTGCGCTCGCGCCGCCGCCGCTGCAGGCCGACGCGCTCGGACTCGACCTCTCGGCGCTGCCGATCGAGCAGCTATCGCCCGTTCCGCAGCCCCTCGGGCAGACACGTCGAATTCGTCGTCCGCCGCAACGACACGCTGGATCGGATTTTCCGCCAGCTCAAGCTGAACCTGACGGACCTGGCAAGCATCCGCGAGTTGCCGGGCGTGCAGGCAGCAACTGGATCGACTGCGGCCAGGCGACACGATCAGGCTGGTACACGACGAAGGTCTGGTGCAGTCGCTGAGCCGCCGCATCAGCGAGACCGAGGTGCTGTCGGTCACGCGAGTCGATGAGACCGGCAACGCGACGTTCGCGGCCGAAGTCGTGGCAACGCCGGTGGAGACTCCGCGAAAGCCGCGCGCAGGGCACGATCGATTCTTCACTGTTCGTCGCGGCCCGCGCCGCCGGCGTCAGCCCGGAGATCATCCTGCGGCTCGCCAACGACATCTTCGGCTGGGACATCGATTTCGCGCTCGACATCCAGCCTGGCGACCGCTTCAACCTGATCTACGAGCAGAAGTTCCGCGACGGCGAGTACATCGGCGACGGCCGTATCCTCGCGGCGGATTTCGTCAACGACGGCACGGTTCATCGCGCCGTGTACTTCGAATCCGCTGACGGCCAGATCGCCGACTACTTCTCGCCCGACGGACGCAGCATGCGCCGGCAGTTCCTGCGCGCACCGCTCGACTTCACGCGCATCAGCTCGAACTTCGACCCGCGCCGGCGCCACCCGATCCTGAACATGATCCGCGCTCACAAGGGCGTGGACTACGCGGCCCCGACCGGCACGATGATCAAGGCGGCGGGCGACGGCCGCGTCAGCTTCGTCGGCAACAAGGGTGGGTATGGGCGTGTCGTGATCCTGGAGCATGGCGGCGGGATCTCGACGCTCTACGGCCACATGTCGCGCTTCGCGCGAGGACTGCGCGACGGCAGCCGCGTGAAGCAGGGAACGACCATCGGCTACGTGGGCAGCTCCGGCGCGGCAACCGGTCCGCACCTGCACTACGAATACCGCGTCAACGGCATGCACAAGAATCCGCGTACCGTCTCGCTGCCCGATGCGGCGCCGATTCCGGAGGGCTATCTGGCCGAGTTCCAGTCGCGCAGCGCGCTGCTGCTGGCGCGGCTCGACCGTGCCGGCGACGCCGGCGTCGGTGTCGTCGCTACGAACTGAAGATTCAGCGCCCGGCAGGCGCTGTAACACAAGCCGCAGGGGCCCCGTAGTATCCTCGGGGCTCCTCCTCACGGCATCGCCTCCATGCTCGACGTGAATCTCAAGGCTCCCGAGCACTACATCAATCGGGAGCTGTCGTTTCTCGACTTCAACCAGCGCGTGCTCGCGCAGGCGCACGACGAATCGCTGCCGCTGCTGGAGCGCATCCGGTTTCTCGGCATCTCCTGCTCCAACCTCGATGAGTTCTTCGAGATCCGCGTCGCCGGCCTGAAGCAGCGCCAGGAGCTGGGCTCGCTCGGCGGCGGGCCCGACGGCATGAGCGTGCCCGAGCAGCTGGCGGCGATTCACAAACGCGCGCTCGCGCTGGTGGAGGACCAGTATCAGCTGCTGAATCAGCTGGTCTTCCCGGCGCTCGCGGCGCAAGGCATCCAGTTCGTGAACGCCAAGACGGCGACCGCGAAGCAGCGCGACTGGCTCGCGGACTACTTCGCGAAGGAAGTCGAGCCCGTCCTCACGCCGCTCGGCCTGGATCCCGCACGGCCGTTTCCGCGCATTCAGAACAAGAGCCTGAACTTCATCGTGCGCCTGTCGGGCAAGGATGCGTTCGGGCGCGATGCGGAGCTCGCCGTGGTGCAGGTGCCGCGCTCCCTGCCGCGCATCATCCGCCTGCCGCAGTCGAGCGACGCTCCGAGCAGACGCATTTCGTGTTCCTGTCGACGGTCATCTCGATGTTCGTGGCGCAGCTGTTCAGCGGCATGAAGGTCGAAGGCGCCTGGCAGTTCCGCGTGACGCGCAACAGCGATCTGTTCGTCGACGACGAAGAAGTCGACAACCTGCTGCGCGCCGTCGAGGGCGAGCTCGCGCAGCGTCGCTACGGCGCGGCCGTGCGCCTGGAGACTTCGCTCGACTGTCCGCAAGACATCACCGATTTCCTGCTGCGTCACTTCGCGCTCGACAAGGACGATCTGTACCAGGTCAACGGCCCGGTCAACCTGAATCGCCTGATGGCGATCTACGATCTGGTCGAGCGTCCCGACCTCAAATATCCGGCGTTCACGCCGAGCGTGCCGAAACGGCTCATCGCCAAGGAAGACATCTTCGCGGTCATGCGCGAAGGCGAGCTGCTGCTGCACCACCCGTTCGAATCGTTCGCGCCGGTCATCGATTTCCTGCGCCAGGCGGCGAGCGACCCCGACGTGCTCGCGATCAAGCAGACGCTGTATCGCGCCGGCCCGCAGTCGCCGGTCGTGGACGCGCTGGTGGACGCGGCGCGCGCCGGCAAGGAAGTGACCGTCATCATCGAGCTGATGGCGCGCTTCGACGAAGCCGCGAACATCCGGCTCGCGACGCGCCTGCAGGAAGCCGGCGCGCACGTGATGTACGGCGTGGTCGGCTACAAGACGCACGCGAAGCTCATCATGGTCGTGCGGCGCGAGAGCGGCAAGCTGCGTCGCTACTGCCACTGCGGCACTGGCAACTATCACCCGGACACCGCGCGCTTCTACACCGACTACGGCCTGTTCACGTGCGACGAAGCCGTCGGCGAGGACCTGCACGAGCTGTTCCTGCAGCTGACCAGCCCGACGCGCGTCGCGACGATGCAGAAGATCCTGCAGTCGCCGTTCACGCTGCACGAAGTCGCTGCTGGAGAAGACCAAGCGCGAGATCGCGCTGGCGCAGCAAGGCAAGCCCGCCCGCAT
This sequence comes from uncultured Gammaproteobacteria bacterium, assembly GCA_963830745.1. Classification (GTDB taxonomy): domain Bacteria; phylum Pseudomonadota; class Gammaproteobacteria; order Steroidobacterales; family Steroidobacteraceae; genus Steroidobacter. The sequence goes on along the minus strand of CAWHNL010000019.1, from coordinate 197,489 downwards.
CATCGCCAAGCTGAACGCGCTGATCGAGCCGCAGATCATCCAGGCGCTGTATCACGCCGCGATGGCCGGCGTGAAAGTCGATCTGATCGTGCGCGGCATCTGCGCGTTGCGCCCGGGCATTCGCGGGATCTCGGAGAACATCACGGTCCGCTCGATCGTCGGCCGGCTCCTCGAGCACTCGCGCGTCTACTACTTCCACAACGACGGCAATCCCGAGATCTATCTGCGCCAGCGCCGACTGGATGGAGCGCAACTTCTTCCGGCGCATCGAGGTCTGCTTCCCGATCGAGCGCAAGCAGCATCGCGACCGCATCGTCGAAGACCTGCAGACCTACCTGGCCGACAACACGCAGGCGTGGGTGCTCGGCCCGGACGGCAGCTACGCGCGCGTCGTCGCCGACGAACGCGCCGGCGGTCAGCGCCCAGGAAACGCTGTTGCGGCGCTACGCCGGACGCCGCACGACTAGCTGACGCGCAGCCGGAAGTTGCCGGCCTTCAGATATTCGATCTCGTTTTCCAGATCGGTCGCGGTCAGCGGGTGCGCGTCGAGCCAGCCCTTCGGGAACACGATCTCCAGCGAGCGTCCCTTCGGCTGCAGCTCCAGCTTCGGCAGCGCGGTCGCGCTGCGGCCGCGATGCAGCAGCACCGCCAGACGCAACAGCACGATCAAGTACTCGGCCTTGATGTGCCACGGCGGCGTCAGGTCCTGCAGCGATTGCACGTTGCACCTTGCGCCGGTGCGCGCCGACCACGGCCGCGAGGATCCGCTGCTCTTCCTGCGGGAATCCGGGCATGTCCGCGTGCTCGAGCAGATACGCGCCGTGCTTGTGATAGTGCGAATGCGAGACGTCCAGCCCGATCTCGTGCAGCCGCGCCGCCCACGACAGCACCAGTTCCGCGAACGGCTCGTCCAGCTGCCACTCGCCCGTCGTCTGCCGCAGGAAATCGAGCGCCGAAGCTTCGACCCGCTCCGACTGCGCCGCATCGACGTGATAGCGCGCCTGCATCGCGCGCACGCTGCGCACGCGAGCGTCCTCGTCGGTGAAGCGGCCGACGAGGTCGTACAGCAATCCTTCGCGCAGCGCGCCGTCGGCGACGCGCATGCTGCTTGATGTCGAACGCATCGAGGATCTCGGCCAGGATCGCCAGTCCGCCGGCGAACACCGGCAAGCGCTCCTCGCTCAGCCCCGGCAGGCGCAGCTTCGACACGTCGCCGGCCCTGACCGCTTGCTCGATCAGCGACTCGACTGCAGCCGGCGTGATCGCGCCGTCGCCGTTGTTGCGCGCGCGGATGACGTCGCCGACCGAGCGGATCGTGCCCGACGAGCCGACAGCCTGATCCCAGCCGTAGTTGCGGAAGTTCGCACGCACCGGCTCGAGCTCGAGGCGGGCGGCGAGCCGCGCGCGCTTGATGCGCTTGTCGGTGATGCCGCCGTCGTTGAAGTAGCGCGAGCTCATGCTGACGCAGCCCATGTACAGGCTTTCCAGCTTCTTGGCGTGCATTCGCCTCGCCGATGATGACTTCGGTGCTGCCGCCGCCGATGTCCACGACCAGCCGGCGGCCGGGCTCGCTCGGCATCGTGTGCGCGACGCCGAGGTAGATCAGGCGCGCTTCCTCGATGCCGGAGATGATTTCGATCGGATGGCCGAGCGCAGCGCGGGCGCGGTCCAGGAACGCGCCTTTGCGGCTGAGCTCGGCGCAGCGTATTCGTGCCGACGACGCGCACGCTTTCCGCCTTCATGTCGTGCAGCCGCTGGCCGAACCGCTCCAGGCACGCGAGCGCAGGCTCCGTCGCCTCGCGTGTCAGTCGACCCTGCTCGTCCAGGCCGGCGCCGAGCCGCACCATCTCGCGCAGGCGATCGAGGATGATGAGCTGCCCGTGCGAATAACGGGCGACGACCATGTGGAAACTGTTGGAGCCCAGATCGACCGCGGCGATGACGTCCGGGACTTTGCGGGCCATGGCGGGCAGCTGCAGCTGCTAGATCGCGCTCACATCGAGAACGATGAGCCGCAGCCGCAGGTGGTCGCGGCGTTGGGATTGCGGATGACGAACTGCGCGCCTTCGATGTCCTCGCGGTAGTCGATCTCGGCGCCGGCGAGGTACTGGATGCTCATGGGATCGATCAGCAGCGTCACTCCGCCGTTCTCCACGCGCGTGTCCCCCTCTTCGCTGTTCTCGTCGAACGTGAACCCGTATTGGAAGCCGGAGCAGCCGCCGCCCTGCACGAAGACGCGCAGCTTCAGGTTCGGATTGGCTTCCTCGCGGATCAGCTCGCCGACCTTGGCGGCGGCGGCATCGGTGAACACCAGCGTCGGGGCGAGGCGTCGGAACGGCGGATTCGGGAGTCATGGCGTCAGCATGGGGACAGAACGGCTCCGGGATCAAGGGGTGCTGCCTTCAGCTGCCGGCCGTCTTCTGGTCGGCCGACGCCACTGCGGGCTCCTTGCGAGCCTGCCCGGCCTTGCCGCGGCTCGTGAATCAGCTTGCCGTTGATCTCCGCACCCATCTCCATCTCGATCAGCGCGTAGTAGACGTTGCCGGTGACGCGCGCAGTGGCGCCGAGCTCGACGCGATCGTGCGCGAGGATGTCGCCCTTCACCGTGCCGTTGAGAACGACGTTCGGCACGGCGACCGAGCCCTCGACGACGCCGCTGTCGCTGACACTCAGCGTGGCGCCCGAGTCCGCCGGCGCATCGACGTTGCCTTTGACGTGGCCGTCGACGTGAAAGCCGCCGGAGAACTGCACGTCGCCGATGATGCGGGTGCCGGCACCGATGAGCGTGTCGATGCGCTGAAGTTTGGGCTTACTGTTTTTGAACATCGGGTTGTCTTGGATCCGTGGCGGACGGCGCGGGCACGGTCAGGCTCTCAGCCTGGACCTGCCACGGGTAGGATTCTCGCACAGGTGCGAGGCGCGTCGAGCGCACCTCGACGTTGACCGCGCGCGGCTCGAAGCCCTCGGGCAGGACGACGTCCTGCTCGAACTTCTGGAAGTAGCGGAATTTGAACGGCAGCTGCCCGTCGGCGCGTGCCGCATCGGCGAGCTGCGGAAGACCGAGCTGCTCGGGCCGATTGGCGCGCACACCCTCGATCTGGATGTTGACGGAGCCGGAAACGACGGTGTCCTCACGCATCGACTGCTGCAGCACGAGCAGCAGGCGGTAATGCCGCGGCGCGCCGCCGGACTGGATCTGGAAGCCCTGGATACGCAGTCCGCCGATGCCGTCCTCAGGCGACACGATGCCGCGATAGAAGGTCAGTTCCTCGCGCTGCTTCAGCACCTGCGCCTGCAGGTCTTCGAGGTTCTTCTCGACGACGCCATACGACTTGTTGTCGACGTTGCGCGCGAGCTCCGCCTTGGCGATGTCGCCGCGCAGCTTCTCGTTCTCCTGCTCCAGCGTCTCGATCTGCGCCGCCAGCTCGCGCCGCCGCTGCACCTCGGCGAACTTGCTGTAGCCGCCTGCGAAGCGGCCCCACTCGTAAATCACGTACAGCAGCAACAGACCGCCGAGCACGCCGACGATCGCAAGCCCCCGCCGCCGCCACGGGGACTGATACCGAACCACGAGATGACCGGTGCGCATCGATCGAGAAAACCGCCATGAGGTCGTATACGGGCCCTGCGGAACCTGCTGAAATTACAGCACAGGCGCCGGACCGCAATTGAGAGGCGCCGCAAAGAATACCTCCAAAGGGTCTCGCATGCTGTGGCTGAAGGCGTTTCACGTCGTATTCGTGGTCACCTGGTTCGCCGGCCTGTTCTACCTGCCCCGGCTGTTCATGTACCACGCTGCGGCCACGGACACGCTGAGCATCGAGCGCTTCCAGACGATGGAAAAGCGCCTGTTCGCGATCATGACGATCGGGGCAACGCTGACGCTGCTGTTCGGCATTTCGATGCTGATCGTCGTGCCCGGGTTCTCGGCAGGCCGGCTGGCTGCACGCCAAGCTGACGCTGGTCGTGGTGCTGATCGGCTATCACGCGTGGTGCTATCGCCTGATGAGCGATTTGCGCGCGGGCCGCAAGCGCTCGTCGACTTGGTACCGCGTCTTCAACGAGGTGCCGTCGGTGCTGCTGATCGCGATCGTGATCCTGGTGGTCGTCAAGCCGTTCTGACGCGGCTGCTAGCCGCCATCGGCCTGCCGCTGCCTGCGGTTCGCGATGATTGCGCAGGTTCTTCTCCTGCGCCGACCACTCCGGCAGTTGCGGCGGATCGTGCGGAAATGCACTGCGCGCCAGCTCATCGAGCGCACGCGCGTAGACGGCGCGCTTGAAGTAGATGACCTCGCGAACCGGCGTCCAGTAGTCGACCCAGCGCGAGCTCTCGAATTCCGGTTCCTTGGTCGCATCGAAGCGCACGCGGTCCTCTGACGAAGTCAGCCGCAGCAGGAACCAGCGCTGCTTCTGCCCGATGCAAGGCGGGTCGGTATTGCGCCGGACGTACTGTCGCGGCAGGCGATAGCGCAGCCAGTTGCGTGTCGACGCCAGCATCTCGACGTCGTCGCGCTCCAGGCCGATCTCCTCCTGCAGCTCTCGATACAGCGCCTGCTCGGGCGTCTCGTTCCGCCGCACGCCGCCTTGCGGGAACTGCCAGCCGCGCCCGCCGGTGCGGCCGCCGAGCAGCACCTGACGATCGTCGCGGATCAGCACGATGCCCACGTTGGCGCGAAACCCTTCGGCGTCGATGAAGTCGGTCATCAGCGGGCAGTCATGGACGGATTGGCAATCGGATTGCCCGGGATTGTAACCTTCGAAGCCATGAATCGGCATAAGCGTCCGTGCAAACTGTCCGCCGCGTGACCGCGGTCTGCACCGCGCTCGCTCGTGATCGCGCTCGCGGCGTTCGTCGTGTCGCTGATGAGCGGCAGCGTCGACATGAGCATGGCAGAACTGTGGCACGGCTTGCGCTCGACCGATGCACTTTCCCACACGCTCGTCTTCGAGCTGCGTCTGCCGCGCACGCTGACCGCGTTCGCAGCGGGCGGCGTGTTGGCGCTCGCCGGTGTACTGATGCAGGTCCTGCTGCGCAATCCGCTCGCTGATCCGTTCGTCATGGGCGTTTCCGGTGGTGCGGCCGTCGCGGCGCTGTCGGCGATGCTGCTGGGAATGAGCGGCGTGCTGATCGACGCGAGCGCCACGGTGGGCGCTCTCGGAACCACCCTGCTGGTGTTTGCGCTCGCGCGCGGCGAAGGCGGCTGGACCGCAGCGCGGCTGTTGCTGACGGGCGTTGTCGTCGCAGCCGGCGCGAGCGCCGTGGTGAGCATGCTGCTCAGCCTCGGCGAGGAAACGCCAGCTGCGCGGCATGCTGTTCTGGTTGATGGGCGACCTGTCGCTGAGCAGCCGGCCCGGTCCGCTCCTCGCAGTGTTCGCGGTGGCGCTTGCCCTGGCGTTTCCTTTCGCACGTCACCTCAACCTGCTCGCGCGCAGCGAGTTGCAGGCGCGCGTGCTCGGAGCGCCGGTGGCAAGCCTGCGCATGGGCATGTTTCTGGTCAGCTCGATCCTGACTGCCGCCTGCGTGACGACCGCCGGCACGATCGGCTTCGTCGGCCTCGTGACACCGCACCTGATTCGCCTGCTGCTCGGCGCGGATCATCGCCTGGTACTGCCGGGCTCGGCGTTGCTCGGCGGCACGCTCGTGATGATCGCCGATGTCTGTGCGCGCACGCTGTTCGCACCGCGACAGTTGCCGGTCGGAGCACTGACGGCTATCGCCGGAGTCCCGCTGTTTCTGCTGTTGATGCGCCGAAAGCCGCGCTGAGCCGCGCGGCGCTCACGCGAGCTCGACGCGATTGCGGCCCTTCTGCTTCGCGCGGTACAGCGCCGAATCGGCATCGGCGAGCAGACGCTCTGCCGCCGCTTTCAAATCCGCTTCGTCGCGCGCCAGCACCGTGCCGGCGACGCCGATCGACACCGTCATTCCGAGCTGCACGCCGGGCTGAATCTCCAGCGGCGTTTCGCATACGGCCAAGCGAATGCGCTCGGCGAGCACGGCCGCCTGCTCGGGCGTGATGCCGGGCGCGAGCACCACGAACTCGTCGCCACCGAAGCGAGCGGCCGCGTCGCTGCCGCGAATGTGCGCGTCGACGCGCTGCGCGGCCTCGCGCAGTGCCATGTCTCCCGCGAGATGACCGTGCTGATCGTTGATCTGCTTGAAACGATCCAGGTCGATGAGCAGGCACGTGAGGCTCGTGCCCTGACGCTGCGCGCGCGCCAGCTCCTCCTTCAGCCGGGCATTGAGATAGCGGCGGTTGTGCCAACCGGTGAGAAAATCCGTGAGACCGCTGCGCACCAGGCGCGCGCGGTTGATCGTGTTCTCGATCGCGAACGATGCGATGACGCCGAGGTGCGCCAGGAAATCGGTCGCCAGGTGGCGCGAGAAGCGGCGCTCGTCGCTGCTGCCGAAGTTCAGGCTGCCCTGCAATCGGTCCTGCCGCCGCAGCGGAATCAGCGCCACGCTGCGGATGCCGGCGGTCCCCGGGAAACAGCAGCTGGTGGTCGCAGCCCATGTACGGCCCGAGCCACGGGCGATGGAAGGAATTGAATTGCGGCGCCAGGCCGATGAGGCTGTCCGTGAACATGCACGTTCGGGAAATCCTCGACCCGCAGATGATCCGCGATCAGCAGGTGACGAATCTCGTGCTGCGGGTCCAGCAGCAGCAGCGTGACCGACTCCAGCGCGTACGATTCCTTGAGGCCGCTGCAGATCGTGTCGAACGTCTGCGCCAGGTTCTCCGCCTTGAGCAGCTCGAGCTCGCGCTCCTGGCTGCGCTTGAGCAGGCGCTCGTTGTTGGCGGCCTCGTCCATGAGCGTCGCGATGCGCGCGCGCAGCTCGCGAATTTCGCCTTCGAGGTCGCGCGCCGACATCAGGCGTCCTCCGGGCGCGCGCGGCCGGCGAGGTACTCGCGACCCCGCTGCATCATCTCGGCGAACTGGCGGGCGTCGCCCGCCGTGACCGACTGCCATATGAGCTCTACGGCTCCGCGCAATGCCTGCAGCGATTCGCGCCCATACTGGTTGAGATGCTGGATCTCGAAATAGAGTTCCGGACTTTCGCCGGCAACCTTGGTCGCGACGTCGACTTGCGCGTCGTACGTCGTGCTCGACAATTGCGCCAGGCGCGGCGCGGCCTCGCCGCTTCCCGCCAGCGCAGTAAAGAAGGCGATGTTCAGCGCGTGCGACAGTCCCAGCACGTACGCGATCAGCCGGTCGTGCTCGTCGAGCGTCATGACCACTTGCTCGGCCATCGTCGAAGCGAAGATCTCTTGCGCCCGCCCGACTGCCTGCGGGCAACCGACATCGATGAAGATGACGTGACGGCCCGACAGCAGCTCGGTATCCGGGCCGAACATCGGATGCACCGAAGTCACGTTGCAGCCAGCATCCTTGAGCGCGGCAATTCCCGTGCGCAGCGGTGTCTTGAGCGAGCCGATATCGAAGATCGTGCCGCGCGGCCGGCGCGCCGCCAGCTCGTGCAGGATGCCGATCGGCGATCTGCAGCGGCGTTGCGACCACGATGAGATCTTCATCGAGTCCGCTGTCGCGCCAATCGCGCAGCGCGCGGCCCGCTTCCGCACCTTCGCGCTCGGACGTAATGGCCGGGTCGGCGACCGTCACGGCATACCCCTGCGAAGACAGGAATTCGCTGAACCAGCGACCCATCTTGCCGGCGCCGCCGATGACGAGAGCTGTCCGCCCGCTGCCACGTCCGCCAGCGGCGACACGAATGCGCTCCTGCGCGGTCAAGGAGCCACGTATCAGCAGGCGCAGCACCGATTCTGCGAGCGACGGCGAGACGCCGAGCGACGCCGCGGCTGCTCGCGCCTGCAGCAGCACGTCGCGCTCGCGTCGAAAGTCGCGCGTCGGGCGGCCTTCCGCGCGTTTCACTTCGGCGACCTGGCGACTGAGCGCCTGCCGCTCGGCGACGAGCGCCAGCAGCTGACGGTCGAGCGCGCTCAGACGTTCGCGTAGCTCATCCAGAGTCATGCGCGGGCGGGTTCCCGGTTGTATGCAAAATTGACCTGACGCTTTGTACTAAGGCTGCGCGACCCCCGCAAGCGCGGATGGCCGTCGCTGCCGCGCGGAACAGCGCTATCGGGATGATTACGCTGGCATAATTGACGCTCCGGCAGATGCTGGACGTACTTCCGATGCCTTCCGACCTGACTTTGCCCGAGCCGTTGCCGGCCGATCCCATGCCGCTGTTCCACGAATGGTTTCGTGAAGCGGCCGCTCGCCGCGCGCAGCCGAATCCGGATGCGATGGTCCTGGCGACGACTGCGAGCAGACGGCGACCCGTCGGCACGCGTAGTGCTGTGCAAGCGCATCGACGTCGCTGCCGGCTACGTCGTCTTCTTCACGAACTACGAGTCGCGCAAGGGACGCGAGCTCGCGGCGCGACCGCGGGCAGCAGCGGTGTTGCATTGGGACGCACTGCATCGGCAAGTGCGAATCGAAGGCCCGGTCGTGCGCTCGCCCGACAGCCGAGAGCGACCAGTATTTCGCGAGCCGCGCGCTCGACAGCCGGATCGCCGCATGGGCCAGCGCGCAAAGCGAGCCGCTGGCGTCGCGCGAGTCACTGAAGCAACGCGTGCGCGAGTTCGCCGCACGGTTCGGCATCGCAGCCGGGCGCCACGAACGGCACAGTGCCGAGGCCGCCGCATTGGGGCGGTCACCGTCTGTGGATCGACACGATCGAGTTATGGACGGAGGGCGCGAATCGCGTACACGATCGCGCGGTCTGGACGCGCCCGCTGCAGCGAGCCGACGAATACTCTTTCGCAGGCGGCCCGTGGCGCAGCACGCGCCTCAATCCCTGACTACTTGATCACCTTCAGCGTCGGCTTGGTGCGCTTGCCTTCGCTGGTCGTCGGTGCGGGCTCGCTCGGCGGCGCCGGCGGCTGCGGCGGCGTGTCCGCCTCCGAGAAGATCATGCCCTGCCCCGTCTCGCGTGCGTAGATGCCGAGCACCGCGATGATCGGCACGCTCACGTCGTAGGTCGCGGCACCGAAGCGCGCGCGGAAGCGCACGAGGTCGTTGCCGAGGCTGAGCATGCTGGTGGCGTTGCTGCTCACGTTGAGGATGATCTTGCCGCCCTGCACGTACTGGCGCGGCACTTCCACGCCTTCGATCGAGGCGTCGACGACGATGTGGGGCGTCTGGTTGCTGTCGCTGATCCATTCGTGCATGGCGCGCAGCAGGTAAGGCCGGCGTGATCTAACAGGTGTTTCCGCCATAGTCCGCGCTTAGCTTAAGGGCGCATCTCCTGCTCGACGCGCGACAGGCTGTGGCGAAAGGCCGGCCGCGAGAACACCAGGTTCGCGTATTTGCTGATCACCTGCGCCTGCGGCGGCAGGTCGATTTCCCAACCGGTCAGGCGCCACAGGATCGGCGCGATCGAAGCGTCCACCAGCGAGAACTCGTCCGACAGGAAATACGGCTTCGCCTTGAACACGTCCGTGCTGGCGAGAATGCTGTCGCGCAGGATCTTGCGCGCACGCTGCCCCTGTTTGCGATCGGCGACGTCGTCGATCTGCTGTGCCAGGGTGTACCAGTCGCGCTCGATGCGATACAGCGCGAGCCGGAACTGCGCGCGCGCGACCGGGTCGACCGGCATCAACGGCGGATGCGGGAAGCGCTCGTCCAGGTACTCGATGATGACGCGCGAGTCGTACAGCACGAGGTCGCGGTCGACCAGCGTCGGCACCGTGTGGTACGGATTCAGGTCGAGCAGATCCTCGGGCAGGTTGCCGCCCTGCACGTCGATCGTCTCGACGTGAATGCTCTTCTCCGCCAGGACGATGCGCGTGCGGTGGCTCCACGGATCGTCGGCCCTGGAGAAAAGGGTCATCACAGCGGTGCGTTGCTGGGAGACGTGCGCTGCAGGGGCTCACTTCACGTCTTTCCAGTACTCCTTCTTGAGGAAATAAGCGAAGAGGAAAAAGACCAGCAGGAAGGCCAGTACTCGCAAGCCAATGCTACGCCGTTCCAACTGCATAGGTTCCCCGATGTAGTCGAGGAAGTTCACAGTATCGCGCACGAACTCGTCGAATTCCTTCGCCGTGTCGCTCCCGGGCCGAAGCTGCCGGAACTCCTTGAAGCGCTTGTGGACGGCGTTATGTTCGGCGTCGCTCTCGCCGTCGTAGACGGCTTCCTGCAACCCTTGCCGCTCCCACAGCACGTGCGGCATCGCCGTACCGGGCAGCACCAGGTTGTTCACGCCCGTCGGCCGGCTCGGATCGAGGTAGAACGACTTCAGGAAGGAATAGATGTAGTCCGGGCCGCGGCTGCGGGCGATCAGCGACAGGTCGGGCGGCGCGACGCCGAACCAGCGCGCCGCATCCTCGGGGCGCATGCTGATCCGCATCGTGTCGTGGATGCGCTCGCCGGTGAACATCAGGTTCTCGATGACCTGCTGCTCCGACAAGCCGAGGTCGGCGCCGAGCCGGCTGTAGCGCACGTAGCGCGCCGAGTGACAGCCCATGCAGTAGTTCACGAAGTTCCGCGCGCCGCGCTGGAGCGAAGCGAGATTGGTGATGTCGTTGCGCGCCGGCTTGACGACCCCGCCGGGCGCCTCCGACGCGCCCACGCCTGCGCCGGCCAGCAGCGCGAACATTGCGAACGCTATCCGCTTCTTCTTAGTGAGCATGGTAGGTCACCCGCTCCGGCACCGGCTTCGTCTGGTCGGCTTTCGTGTACCAAGGCATCAGGATGAAGAACGCGAAGTACACCACCGAGAAGATGCGCGCGGCATTCGTGTACGCCGGGGTCGCGGGCTTCAGGCCGAGATAGCCGAGCGCCAGGAAGCTGATGGCGAACGCGAACAGGAAGCCGCGATACAGCCAGCCGCGGTAGCGGATCGACTTCACGCGCGAGCGGTCGAGCCACGGCACGAAGAAGAACGCCAGCACCGCGACACCCATCAGCACCACACCGAACAGCTTGCTCGGCACGGCGCGCAGGATCGCGTAGAAGGGCGTGAAGTACCACACCGGCGCGATGTGCTCCGGGGTCTGCAGCGGATTGGCCGGCTCGAAGTTCGCGTGCTCGAGGAAGTAGCCGCCCATCTCCGGCGCGAAGAACATCACGCCGGAGAACAGCGCTGCGAACACGATGACCGCCACCAGGTCGTGCACCGTGTAGTAGGGATGGAACGGGATGCCGTCCACCGGATGGCCGTCCGGGCCTTTGACCTTCTTGATCTCCACGCCGTCCGGGTTGTTCGAGCCGACTTCGTGCAGCGCCAGGATGTGCGCGATGACCAGGAAGATCAGCGCGATCGGCAACGCGACGACGTGCAGCGCGAAGAAGCGGTTGAGCGTGATGTCGGAGATGTAGTAGTCGCCGCGGATCCACTCGACCAGCGACTCGCCGATGCCGGGGATCGCGCCGAACAGCGACACGATCACCTGCGCGCCCCAGTACGACATGTTGCCCCACGGCAGCAGGTAGCCGAAGAAGGCTTCCGCCATCAGGCACAGGTAGATCAGCATGCCGAAGATCCACACCAGCTCGCGCGGGTTCTTGAACGAGCCGTACATCAGGCCGCGGAACATGTGCAGGTAGACGACGACGAAGAACGCCGATGCGCCGGTCGAGTGCATGTAGCGGATCAGCCAGCCCCACTCCACATCGCGCATGATGTACTCGACCGATGCGAACGCATCCGCCGCCGAGGGCTTGTAGTTCATCGTCAGGAAGATGCCGGTGACGATCTGCAGCACCAGCACGACCGACGCGAGCACGCCGAAGTAGTACCAGAAGTTGAAGTTCTTCGGCGCGTAGTACTCGCTGGCGTGCTCCTTCCACATGCGCGTCATCGGGAAGCGCGCGTCGATCCAGTCGACCAGCGCTGCGAGTCGCGAGCGCTCGCCCGACTGTGGGCTCGGCACAGTGGCGCTCATCAGCTGACCTCCGAATCGACGCCGATCTGCACGACGCCTTCATTCATGAAGCGGTACGGCGGCACTTTCAAGTTGAGCGGCGCCGGCACGTCCTTGAACACGCGGCCCGAGAGATCGAACTTCGAGCCGTGGCAGGGGCAGTAGAAGCCGCCCGGCCAGTCGGCGCCGAGCTCCGCGTCGCCGGGCTGGAAGCGGTTCAGCGGCGCGCAGCCGAGGTGCGTGCAGACGCCGATCAGCACCAGGTACTCGGGATTGAGCGCGCGCGCGCTGTTCTTCGCGTAGGGCGGCTGCTCGGATTCCTTCGACTCGGGATCCCGCAGGCGCGACGTCAGCTCGGGGCTGTCGAGCTTCGCGCGCATTTCCGGCGAGCGGTTCACGATGTAGATCGCCTGGCCGCGCCAGTTCACCTTGATCATCGCGCCCGGCTCGAGCTTGCTGATGTCAGCTTCGACCGGCGCGCCCAGCGCCTGCGCCCGGCGCTCGGCTTCCAGGATGCCAGGAACGGCATCGCCGTCAGCGCGGCGCCCGCGACTCCAGTGACAGTCGTGGCGACGACCAGGAAGTGCCGCCTGCCGCTGTCGACCCCGCTATCAACCCGATCAGCTTCGCTCATTCACGACCTCCGCGAGTAGCCGCCCGTGCTGCGCGCGGCAGACGCGTAGTTTCAAACCTCCAAGGAATTCCGCATTATACACACTTCAATCGCCGCACCTCGCGCTCCGCACCGTGCCCACACTCCGACAGACCGCCGTCTTCCTGCTCCGCTGGACCATCGTTGGTCTGGCGTGCGCCGGCGTGCTGCTGCTGATCCGTCCCGGGCTGCTCGGCACCACGCATGACCGCGGCGCCGACCAACGGCGCTGCGCCGTCGGGCGACGCCGGCGAGCCGCAACGCTCGTTCGCCGACGCTGTGCGGCGTGCCGGTCCCGCCGTCGTCAACATCTACACGGCGCGAGTGGTCGACGCTTCCGCCGCCCGGCCCTCCGGGGCCAATCCGCTGCTGCAGCAGCATCTGCCAGCCGTGCGCCAGCGCGTCGAGGGCAGCCTCGGCTCCGGCGTGATCGTCGATGGGGCCGGTCACGTCATTACCAATCACCATGTCGTCCAGGGTGCGGACGAGATTCGCGTGCAGCTGGCCGACGGGCGCATCGCCACGCCCGAGATCGTCGGCATGGATCCGGACACCGATCTGGCGATCCTGCGCGTGCCGCTCAAGGATCCGCCGGTCATGCCGATGGGCCGCTCGGACGAGCTGCGCGCCGGCGACGTCGTGCTGGCGATCGGCAATCCGTTCGGGCTCAGCCAGACGGTCACCCAAGGCATCGTCAGCGCGACCGGCCGCGGCCGGCTCGGCGTCACGGATTTCGAGGATTTCATTCAAACCGATGCCGCCATCAATTTCGGCAATTCCGGCGGCGCGCTCATCAACACGCAGGGCGAGCTGATCGGCATCAACACCGCAGTGCTCGCGCAGAACCTCGGCACCGACGGCATCAGCTTCGCGATCCCGGTGAACATGGTGCGCGGCGTGATGGATCAGATCATCGCGCACGGGCGCGTGCGACGCGGCTGGCTGGGCGTTCAGTCCGAGGAAGTGCCGCGTGCGACGGCGGCGGCGCTCGGCATCGATCCGCCGGCGGCGCTGCGCATCAGCAGCGTCGACCCGCATGGACCGGCCGCGCTCGTCGGCCTGCGGCGCGACGATCTCGTGACGCATCTCAACGGCCAGCCGATCCTCAATGCGTCAGGAGGCGCTCAACCGCGTCGCGGCGATGGCGCCGGGCTCGCTGCTGAACATCCAGGCGCGGCGCGGCGCGCAGCGACTGACGTTCAAGGCCACATTGGAAGAACGCCCGCCGCGCAGCGCAGCGCCAGGCAGGCGGTTAACTCGCCATGCGCTTGATGCGCGCACCGAGCTGCTCGAGCTTCTCCTCGATGCACTCGTAGCCGCGATCGATGTGATAGATGCGGTGGATTTCGGTCGCGCCCTGCGCGATCAGCCCCGCCAGCACCAGGCTCGCCGAAGCACGCAGATCCGTCGCCATCACCGGCGCAGCCGTCAACTTCGGCACGCCGCGGATGATCGCCGTGCTGCCTTCGATGCGGATGTCTGCGCCGAGACGGCGCATCTCCAGCATGTGCATGAACCGGTTCTCGAAGATCGTCTCGGTCACCGCACCCACGCCCTCGGCGACGGTATTGAGCGCGGCGAACTGCGCCTGCATGTCGGTCGGGAACGCCGGATAAGGCGCCGTGCGAATGTCGACCGCGCGCGGCCGGCGCCCGCCCATGTCGAGCGCGATCCAGGAGTCGCCGACTTCGATCTTCGCGCCGGCCTCGCGCAGCTTGGCCAGCACCGCGTCGAGATGGTCCGGTCGAGTGCCCTTGACCCGCACGCGCCCGCCGGTGATCGCGCCGGCGACCAGGTAGGTGCCGGTCTCGATCCGATCCGGCAGCACGTCGTAGCTGGCGCCGTGCAGCCGCTCGACGCCCTCGATCACGATGGTGTCGGTGCCGGCACCGCGGATCTTGCGCGCCCATGGCATTCAGGAAGTCCGCGAGGTCGACGACTTCGGGCTCGCGCGCGGCGTTCTCGATGACGGTCTCGCCTTCGGCGAGCGCCGCGGCCATCAGCAGGTTCTCGGTGCCGGTCACGGTCACCGTTTCGAGCACCAGCCGCGCGCCACGCAAGCGCGACGGCGCGCGCGCGGATGTAGCCATTCTCGATCAGGATATCGGCGCCGAGCTGCTGCAGCCCGTCGACGTGGATGTTCACCGGACGCGCGCCGATCGCGCAGCCGCCGGGCAACGACACGTCGGCCTTGCCGAAGCGCGCCAGCAGCGGGCCGAGCACGAGGATCGAAGCGCGCATCGTGCGCACCAGCTCGTAGGGAGCGACGTGCTCGCGGATCGTGCCGGCATCGACCTCCACGCGCATCTTGTCGTCGATCGTGACGCTGACGCCCATGCGGCCGAGCAGCTCGATCATGGTCGTCACGTCCTGCAGGTGCGGCACGTTGCCGACCGACACGGTGCCTTCCGCCAGCAGCGTCGCGGCGAGAATCGGCAGCGCGGCGTTCTTGGCGCCGGAAATGCGCACCTCGCCTTCGAGCGGCACGCCGCCCTGGATCTGCAGCTTATCCATGACCGGACGCCGGCTACGGCGCCGGCTTCCTGCGGGGTCAGCACCTGCATGCGTGAGGGCGTGGATCTCGCGTCCCATGAGCGCGCCGAGCGTGCCGTAGACGAGCTGATGACGCTGCAGGGTGCGCTTGCCCTCGAACTGCGGAGCGACGATGACGGCTTCGAAATGAGTGTCGTCGGGCGAGCTGACGCGCACCTGCGCGCCGGGCAGCCCGGCCTCGATCAGCGACTGAACTTCGGCGGCATTCATGGAGGGCGCGATATTAGCTCAAGTGCGCACGGCGTCACTGCGGGACGACGCGGCGCGCTATGATTCGCGGCATGCAGTCCCGTTCCCGGCCCGCCGCGCTCGATCCCGACCAGCTGCTGGCGCGCGGCCGCCGCGTCCTCGAGACCGAAGTCGCCGCCGTCGCGGCGCTGCAGGACCGGCTCGGCACGGCGTTCGTCGAGGCGTGCCGGCTGCTGCACGACTGCACCGGCCGGGTCGTCGTGACCGGCATGGGCAAGTCGGGCCACATCGGCAACAAGATCGCCGCCACGCTCGCGAGCACCGGCACGCCGGCGTTTTTCCTGCATCCCGCCGAGGCGAGCCACGGCGACATCGGCATGCTCACGCACGACGACGTCGTGATCGCGATCTCCAACTCCGGCGAAACCGCCGAGCTGCTGACGATCCTGCCGGTCATCAAGCGCCTCGGCATCCCGCTGATCGCGATGACGGGCCGTCCGCAATCGACGCTCGGCAAGGCGGCCGCTGCCGTGCTGGACGTCAGCGTTGCCGAGGAAGCCTGTCCGCACAACCTGGCGCCGACTGCCAGCACCACTGCGACGCTCGCGATGGGCGATGCCCTCGCGGTCGCCGTGCTCGAAGCGCGCGGCTTCAGCGAGCACGACTTCGCGCGCTCGCATCCCGGCGGCAGCCTGGGCCGCCGCCTGTTGCTGCACGTGGAAGACGTGATGCGCACCGGCGATCAGGTGCCGATGGTCGGCCCGGATGCCTCGCTGCGCGACGGTCTGCTGGAGATCAGCCGCAAGGGGCTCGGCATGACCGCGATCGTCGACGCGCGAGCGGCACGTGCTCGGCATCTACACCGACGGCGACCTGCGCCGCGCGCTCGATCAGCCGATCGACTTCAGGACCCGGCGCATGGCGCGAGCTGATGACCGCGAACCCGAAGACGATCGCGCCGCGGCGTCTCGCGGCGGAGGCCGTGCACCTGATGGAAACCCATCGCATCACGCAGCTGCTGGTCGTCGACGAGCACAACGTGCTGGTCGGCGCGCTCAACGTTCATGATCTGTTCCGCGCCGGCGTGATGTGATGGATACCCTGGTCGAGCGCGCCAACGACGTCCGCCTGCTGGTGCTCGACGTGGACGGCGTGCTGACCGACGGCCGCCTGTATTTCTCGGCACGCGGCGAGGAGTTGAAATGTTTTCACGTCCGCGACGGCGCGGGCATCGTGCAGGTGCTGCGCGCCGGACTGCAGGTCGCTGTGATCTCCGGCCGGCAGTCGCGCGCGGTCGAGCGTCGCATGAGCGAGCTCGGCGTGACCTGGATCCGCCAGGGCGTGCAGGACAAGCTCGCGGCGCTGCGCGAGCTGCTGGACATCCTGGCGCTCGGCCCGCAAGCGGTCGCCAGCATGGGCGACGACACCGCCGACCTGCCGATCTTCGAGGTCGCGCGCCTCGCGATCGCGGTCGCGGACGCGCATCCGAGCGTCAAGTCGCACGCGCATTTCATTACGCAGGCGCACGGCGGCACCGGCGCGGTGCGCGAAGTGTGCGACCTGATCCTCGAAGCGCCAGCGGCGCAGCCAGCCATGAGACCGCGATGAACTGGCGCTGGATCTCGCTTGCCGCCCTGCTCGCCGCGCTCGTCATCGGCTATGGCGCGCTCGTCGAGCGCAACCCGGCGCCGGCTGACGAACGGCGCGCAGGCCGAGCAGCCCGGCTATTACCTGCAGGACGCGGTCATCACCCAGACGCAGCAGGACGGCTCGCGTCAGCCTGCGGCTGATCGCAAATCGCATCGAGCAGCAGCGCCGCGACGACAGCATCTCGCTGGACACGGTGCGCGTGAACTACTTTCAGCAAGCTCGCCGCGCGCAGCGCGAGTGGCTGCTGACGGCGCGCCAGGGCTTCGTGCCCGCGAATTTCCGCGTCGTGCAATTGTTCGGCGATGTCGAGCTGCGGCCGGCCGACGCGCAGCCGACGGCGTTCCTGCGCACCGATGCGCTGGCGATCGACACGCAGACGAACGTCGCGTACAGCACCGCGCTCGCCCGTGCACGTGCGCTTCGGCCAGCACTCGATGGTGGTGAAGAATTTTCGTGCCGATCTGAACAACGAGAAGATCCGGCTGGAGTCGGTGCATGGCCGCTTCGATCCGCAATAAGCGCTGCGCGGCCGCGGTCGCAGTCGCGCTGCTGCTGCGCCGCGCTCGGCGCGACCGCGGGCGCCGCGGAGCCGTGCACGCCCGGGCGATGCGTTCACCTGGAGCGCCGACGTCGCTCGACCTCGGACTTCCGCACCGACACGCTCGACTTCTCCGGCAACGTGCGCGTGACGCAGGGACCGATGTCGATCGAAGCCGGCGCGGCCAAGGCCACGCGACTTCGCTCCGAGAACAGCCGCTGGACTGTTCCAGAAGTCCGTGCACATCGTCACCAGCGAAGCGGAGCTGCAGTCGGACACCGCGAGCGCCGCCATCGTCGGCGGACAGATCGCGCAGGCGCGCGTGCGAAGGCTCGCCGGCGCAGTTCGAGCAGCGCGGCGGCCGCGCCGACCGGCAGGTGCGCGGCCGCGCCGGCGTCATCGAGTACGACTTCGTCGCCGGCATCGTCAAGCTGACCGACAAGGTGTGGTTCAGCAACGGCAAGGACGAGTTTCGCGGCGACGTCGTGATCTACAACGTGCGCGACGAGCGCGTGCAGATCAATCCCGGCGGCCAGTCCGGGCCGCGTGCGCGGCATCATCCGCCCGCAAGGCACCGCAGGCCGACGCACCGACGCCGGCGCCGCCGCCGCAGCCTCAGCCGCAGCCCGAGAGCGGCGCATGAGCCTGCTGCGCGTCGAGGGACTCGCCAAAAAATATCGCTCGCGCCAGGTCGTCAAGGACCTGTCGCTGGAAGTGGCGCGCGGCGAAGTCGTCGGCCTGCTCGGCCCGAACGGCGCCGGCAAGACGACCGCGTTCTACATGATCGTCGGGCTGGTGCCGACGGATGCCGGGCCGCATCGTGCTCGACGGCCAGGACGTCTCCCGGCTGCCGGTGCATCGGCGCGCGCGCCTCGGCCTGGGCTACCTGCCGCAGGAAGCCGTCGGTGTTCCGCAAGCTGAGCGTGCGCGACAACATCCACGCAATCCTCGAGACGCGCCCCGAGCTGGACGCGCGAGCGGCGCGAGGCGATGCTGGAATCGCTGCTCGACGAGCTGCACATCGGACATATTCGCGACAGCCTCGGCCAGAGCCTGTCGGGCGGCGAGCGGCGGCGTGTGGAGATCGCGCGGGCGCTTGCCGCAGAGCCGCAATTCATGCTGCTGGACGAGCCGTTCGCCGGCGTCGACCCGATCTCGGTGCTGGATATCCAGCGCATCATCCGCCACCTCAGCGCACGCAATATCGGCGTTTTGATCACCGATCATAACGTTCGAGAAACGTTGGGAATTTGCGCGCGCGCCTACATCGTGAGCGGCGGTTCGGTTATTGCAGCGGGAACTGCGGAAGAGATCCTTGCAAACCGGCAGGTCCGTGAGGTGTACTTGGGCCAGGATTTCAGACTGTAGATCTTCGAAGATATTTTGGGAGCGCGCGATGCCTGCTGGCACGCGCCCGACCGGGCTCCCGAAGTTGCGAGACGAATGCTCAAGCCAGCCCTGCAGCTCAAACTCGGCCAGCAGCTCACGATGACCCCGCAGCTGCAACAGGCCATCCGCCTGCTGCAGCTGCCGGTGCTCGAACTCCAGGCACAGATCCGCGAGGCGCTCGAGAGCAACGTGATGCTCGAGGCCGAGGACGAGGCCGGCAGCCTGGAAACCGCCGAGCCCGAAGCCGACCCGCAATTCGAATCGCCGGCGCCGAGCGCCGAGCCGCCCGAAGCACCGCCAGCAGCGACACCGAGCGCGCCGAGCGCGAGCAGACGCTCGACGTCACCGACGAGCAGGACTGGAGCGATGCGCAGATCACCGGGCCGTCGGAAGCGCCCTGGTCCGGCGACGACGAGCACTCCGCAGGATTTCTCCGCCGCGCGCGGCGAGACGCTGCAGGAACACCTGACCTGGCAGCTGGAGATGTCGCGGCTGTCCGAGCGCGACATGCGCATCGGCGCGGCGATCATCGACGCCATCAACGACGACGGCTACGTCATCGAGTCGCTGGAAGAGATCGCGCGCAACCTGCAGCCGGAAATCGTCGCCGCCACCGCCGAAGTCGAGCGCGTGCTGGCCCACGTGCAGGCGATGGATCCGGCGGGCGTGGGCGCGCGTTCCGTCAGTGAATGCATCGAGCTGCAATTGCGGCAATTGGACCCGCAGACCCCGGGACGGGACACGGCGCTGCTCATCGCCGCCAGCTACCTCGACCAGGTCGCCGATCAGCAGTACGCGCTGCTGCGCCGGCAGCTGCGCGTCACCGAAGAAGAGATGGAGCACGCGCTCGTGCTGGTGCGCGCCTGCCAGCCGCGGCCCGGCTCGAGCGTGCATTCCGTACCCGCCGAGTACATCGTGCCGGACGTGTTCGTCCGCCGCACCGAGCGCGGCTGGGCCGTCGACATCAATCCCGGCGAGCCTGCCGCGCATCCGCGTCAACCAGAGCTATGCCGGCCTCATCGGCCGCTCCGCCGATCACGCCATGCTGCGCACGCAGCTGCAGGAAGCGCGCTGGCTGATCCGCAGCCTGGAAATCCGCAACGAGACGCTGCTGAAGGTCGCGCGCTGCATCGTGCAGCGGCAGTCGGCATTCCTCGAGCACGGCGACGAGTACATGCAGCCGATGATCCTCAAGGACGTCGCCGAGGCCGTGCAGATGCACGAGTCGACGATCTCGCGCGTCACGACCAACAAGTACATGCACACGCATCGCGGCGTGTTCGAGTTCCGCTATTTCTTTTCCAGCCACGTGGCGGCGAGCGACGGCACCGAGATGTCGTCCACGGCGATCCGCGCCAAGATCCGCAAGCTGGTGTCGGCCGAAGAGCCCGACAAGCCGCTGTCGGACAGCCGCATCGCCGAGATCCTGTCGCGCGAGGGCGTGCTGGTGGCGCGGCGCACCGTCGCGAAATACCGCGAGGCGCTCGGCATCCCGCCGTCGAGCGAGCGCAAGAAGGTTCCCGTCAGGTAAGCCCATGATAGACAGTCAGGTGAGCCAGCTCAAGGTCACAGTGCGAAGGAGGCTTCCATGCAACTGAACGTCACCGGCCATCACGTCGATGTCACTTCCTCCCTCAAGGGATACGTCGAGAAGAAGCTCGACCGCATCGTCAGGCACTCGGACCACGTGATAGACGTTCATTGCATCCTCACCGTCGAGAAGCTGCGCCACAAAGCCGAAGCCACCGTCCTGCTGAACGGCGGCACCGTCTACGCCGACGCCGTCGAGCAGGACATGTACGCCGCGATCGACGCCCTCGCCGACAAGCTCGACCGGCGCGTCAAGAAGCACAAGGAAAAGCTCTCCGATCACCACGCGATCGAGGCGCAGAAGACCCGGCCGTCCTGAACGAAGCAGCAGCGGATAGCAGCGTCTGGCGAGCAGCCGGACCCCGGCAGGGTCCGGCGCTTACGGATTCTGTCGTGCCCGCGGCACCGCGCAATCAGCGAATCGGCTATCGCTCGTTCCGCCATGCGCCTCGTCATCGTCAGCGGTCTGTCCGGCTCCGGCAAGAGCGTGGCGCTGCACATGCTCGAAGACCTCGACTACTACTGCGTCGACAACATTCCGGCCGGGCTGCTGCCGATGTTCATCTCGCACACGGTGCGCTCGAACGAGCCGACCTACGGCTACACCGCCGTCGGCGTCGACGCCCGCAACCGCCCGGCCGAGATCGCCTCGGTGCCGCGGCTGGTCGCGGAGCTCAAGAAGCAGCGGCGTGAACTGCGAGGTGCTGTTCCTGCGCGCCGACCAGGAAGCGCTGCTCAAGCGCTACAGCGAGACGCGCCGGCGCCATCCGCTGAGCCGCGAGGGGCTCGGCCTGGCGGAGTCGCTGCGCCAGGAGCGCGAGCTGCTGGAGCCGATCGCCGACGCCGCCGACCTGATCATCGACACGACGCGCACCACGGTGCACGAGCTGCGCGAGCTCATCCGCCAGCGCGTCGGCGGCCGCAGCGAAGGCCGCATGTCGATCCTGTTCGAGTCCTTCGCGTACCGGCACGGCGTGCCGGGCGATGCCGACTTCGTGTTCGACGTGCGCAGCCTGCCCAATCCCTACTGGGAGCCCGGGCTCGCCGCGCTGACCGGGCGCGATCCGGCGGTCGTCGAATATCTGGAGCGCCATCCGATCGTCGCCAAGATGTTCGCCGACATCGTCGGCTTCCTCGAGCACTGGATTCCCGAGCTGATCCGCACCAACCGCAGCTATCTGACGATCGCGATCGGCTGCACCGGCGGCCAGCATCGCTCGGTCTACCTGGTCGAGCGGCTCGCGCAGCACTTCTCCGCCAAGTACGCGCAGGTCCACGCGCGCCACCAGGTCGTCGGCAGCACCGAAGCGGCGCGACACTCGTACGCGACATCCGCACTTCGCTTCTCTCGCTACACTGCGCCGTTGACTCGGCGCAGTGATCGACGATGACCGAAGCTCCGGCACCCAAGACGAGCCGACTCGCGGCGCTGCGCAGCGCGCTCGAGCAGGGTTCCATGCGCCACGGTCAGCGCATGATCAACTCGATGCATCCGGCGGAGATCGCCTCGCTGATCGAATCGCTGCCGCCGGCCAAGCGCGAGATCGTCTGGGAGTTCGTCGATCCCGAGATCGAGGGCGACGTGCTGATCGAGCTCAACGAGGAAGTGCGCGCCGAGCTGATCGGCGGCATGGACGCGGAGGAGCTGATCGCCGCCACCGAGGGCATGGAGGTCGACGACCTGGCCGACCTGATCGGCGACCTGCCCGAGACGCTGAACGAGCGCGTGCTGCGCTCGATGGACGCGCAGGATCGCGACCGCCTGTCCGCCGTCCTGCAGCTTCGAGGAAGACAGCGCCGGCGGCCTGATGAACCTCGACACCGTCACGGTGCGCCCGGACGTCACGCTGGAAGTCGTGATGCGCTACCTGCGCATGCGCGGCGAGCTGCCCGAGCGCACCGACCGCCTGTTCGTCGTCAACCGCCACGACAAGTATCTCGGCGGCCTCGACATCACGCGGCTGCTGACCGAGGACCCGGAGCGGACCGTCGGCGAGGTCATGGTCGAGCCTGGAAGGCATCGCGCCGGAAACGCCGGCGCGCGAAGTCGCGAAGCTGTTCGAGGACCGCGACCTGGTGTCGGCGCCGGTCGTCAGCCGCGACGGCAAGCTGCTCGGCCGCATCACGATCGACGACGTGGTCGACGTCATCCGCGAAGAAGCCGATCACTCGGTCATGAGCATGGCCGGCCTGACCGAGGACGAGGACATGTTCGCCGGCGTGCTGCACCAGCGCGCGGCGCCGCGCGGTCTGGCTGGGCGATCAATCTCGCGACCGCGTTCCTCGCCGCGAACGTCGTCGGGCTGTTCGAAGCGACGATCGAGAAAGTCGTCGCGCTCGCCGTGCTGATGCCGATCGTCGCCAGCATGGGCGGCATCGCCGGCAGCCAGACGCTGGTGCTGATCATCCGCGGCCTGGCGCTCGGGCAGGTCGAGCAGGCCAACGCGCGCTGGCTGCTGGTGCGCGAGATCCTGGTGGGACTGCTGAACGGCGTGCTGCTCGGCAGGCCTGGTCGGCGTCGCGGCCGGCATCTGGTTTCAGCAAGTGGACGATCGGCCTGATCATCTTCGCGGCGCTGATGATCAACCTGCTCGCGGCGGCGCTCGCCGGGGTCGGCGTGCCGCTGATCCTGCGAGCGCATGGGAATCGATCCGGCGCTGGCCGGCGGCGTGGTGCTGACGACGGTCACCGATACGGTCGGCTTCGCCTCGCTACTGGGCCTCGGCACGCTGTTCCTGACGTAGGTGAAAGCGACGCATGATCTGCGTCGCGCCGGTCTTGTCCACCGTGAAGCCGCCGAGGAACGCCAGCAGGTCGTCGGAGCGCTTCATCGCGTCCTGGTAGCCGAGCGCGATCAGCTCGCGCGTGTAGCTGTCCTGGAACATCAGATAGCTCATCAGCTGGCCGCCGCCGGCGTTCAGCGCGCCCATCGTCCGCAGCAGGATGCGCAGCGCGCGCGGCAGCGAGGCCGTGTGATGCCGCGCGATCTCCGAAAGATCGCGGCTCGGCATGATCACCATGATGTCGATGCGCCGCAGCTGCACGTTGTTCTCGCCGACGCTCGCCAGCGGCCCGACGCGCTCGACGATGTGGTTGATCTGCGTCAGCCGCTCCAGGTCCGCGTACAGGCCGTCCGAGAACAGCGCGTCGAGCATGTAGCCGAAGATCTGCCCGAACGTCGGGCACACCGGCGGGAGCGGCGTCTGCGGCCGGTTCTCGTTGCGCGTGCCGATGACCAGCAGGCGCTGCGCGCCGAGGTGGATCGCCGCGCTGAACGGATTCGCTTCGCGCATCGCGCCGTCGCCGTAGTACTCGTCGCCGAGCGAGACCGGCGGAAACAGGAACGGCACGGCGACGCTCGCCATCACGTGATCGAGCGACAACGCGGCCGGCTCGCCGGTGCGGCGCGTGCGGCTCCAGGGCTCGCAGCCCGGCTTGCGATTCGTAGAACGACACCGATCGGCCGCTGATGTAGCCGGCGGCGGACATGGCGAGCGCATCGAGATGCCCGGCGTCGATCGAGCGGCGGATGCCCGCGAAATCGAACTGACCGCGCAGCAGCTCGCGCAGCGGCGAGTTGTCGAACAGCGAGCGCGGCGGCGGCAGCAGCCAGCCGCCGGACAGCATCGCCAGCACCCAGTGCAAGCCGGAGCGCATCACGCGTGCCGGTATCGGCGCGGAACACCTGGCCGACCTGGAAATTGCGCCAGACCCGCTCCAGGTTGCCGATCGCGACCCGGAACCGGTCGGCGTGCACGGCGATCGCGGTCGCGTTCACCGCGCCCGGCGGAGGTGCCGGTGACGACCGGGAAACGGATTGGCCGATCGTGCGGGCAGCAGGTCGGCGATCGCCCGCAGCACGCCGACCTGATAGGCCGCCCGCGCGCCGCCGCCAGGCAGCACCAGCCCGACCTTGGGCGGCACGGCGGGCTGCGATTCGCGCTCGGTGCTCATGAAGTTTTATGAAGCGTGAACTGCCGGCGGTCAGTACCGGATCTAATGTGTCCGGATTAGTATGGCACAGTGCCCCAGATCGCCTTTGGGCGCCATTGTCTCGCATCTTCCAGCATTGGGGAACCCCATGAATCGCATACGCAGTCTCCGCTATCTGCTGCTCCCGCTCCTGCTCGCATGGCTGGCGGCCGCCTACGCCGACGGCGCGGGCCGGCCGCTGGGCGCGGCCGCGCCCGACTTCAAGCTGCAGGACCAGAACGGCAAGTGGCACGAGCTGAAGGACTATCGCGGCAAGTGGGTCGCGCTGTACTTCTATCCCAAGGACCAGACGCCGGGCTGCACCACCCAGGCCTGCGAGTTCCGCGACAACATCTTCGCCTTCCGCGACGCCGGCGCGCAGATCCTCGGCATCAGCGTCGACGACGTCGAGTCGCACAAGAAGTTCTCGGAGAAGCACGGCCTGCCGTTCCCGATCCTCGCCGACTCCAGCAAGGAGACCGCGAAGAAGTACGGCGTGCTGAAGACCTACCTCGGCACGATGGAGCTGGCCAAGCGCGACACGTTCCTGATCGACCCGCAGGGCAAGATCGTCAAGCACTACGCCGACGTCGACCCGAAAGCGGTCACTCGCAGATCGTGCTGAACGACATCAAGGCGATGTCGCAGAAGAAGAGCTGAGATCCGGGTGAAGCCGACCTACGGGATCGCTGTAGGTCGGGCTTCAGCCCGACTCAATGCAACGCCTTGATCGCCTGGTCGAGGCCGCCGAGCGTGAGCGGAAACATCCGGTCCTCCAGCAGCTCGCGCGTGATCTGTACCGAAGGCGTGTACTCCCAGCGCTGCTGCGGCTCCGGATTGAGCCACACGTGATGCGGCCAGGTCCGCGTCAGCCGCTGCATCCATACCGCCCCCGGCTCCTCGTTCCAGTGCTCGATGCTGCCGCCCGGCTGCACGATCTCGTACGGGCTCATGGTCGCGTCGCCGACGAAGATCAGCTTGTAGTCGTGGCCGTAGGTGCGCATGACTTCGAGCGTCGGGATCTTCTCGACGTGGCGGCGCCGGTTGTCCTTCCACAGGCTCTCGTACACGAAGTTGTGGAAGTAGAAATACTCGAGATGCTTGAACTCGGTGCGCGCCGCGGAGAACAGCTCCTCGCAGACGCGCACGTGATCGTCCATCGAGCCGCCGACGTCGAGGAACAGCAGCACCTTGATGGCGTTGTGCCGCTCCGGCACGAACTTCAGATCGAGCAGGCCGGCGTTGCGCGCGGTCGAGTCGATCGTGCCGTCCAGGTCGAGCTGGTCGGCCGCGCCTTCGCGCGCGAAGCGGCGCAGCTTGCGCAGCGCGATCTTGATGTTGCGCGTGCCGAGCTCGACGGTGTCGTCGAGGTTGCGGAACTCGCGGCGATCCCAGACCTTCACCGCGCGGCGGTTGCGCGACTCGTCCTGGCCGATGCGGATGCCTTCCGGGTTGTAGCCGTACGCGCCGAACGGCGACGTGCCGCCGGTGCCGATCCACTTGCTGCCGCCCTGGTGCCGCTCCTTCTGCTCTTCCAGGCGCTTCTTCAGCGTCTCGATCAGCTTGTCCCAGCCGCCGAGCGCCTCGATCCGCGCCTTCTCCTCCTCGGACAGCGTGCGCTCGCCCATGCGCTGCAGCCACTCCTGCGGAATGCGCGCGAGCAGCGCCTCGAACAGCTCCTCGGCGCCCTTGAAGTGCGCGGCGAAGGCGCGGTCGAAGCGATCGAAGTGCCGCTCGTCCTTCACCAGGCAGGCGCGCGACAGGAAGTAGAAATCCTCGGCGCTCGACTGGGCGAGGTGCGCCTCGAGCGCTTCGAGCAGCGTCAGGAACTCGGTGATCGAGACCGGCACGCCGGCTTCGCGCAGCTTGAAGAAGAACGGGATGAGCATGGCGCGCGCCTGGCGCTCAACGCCCCTGGCGGCGGTGCAGGAACACCAGCTGCTCGAACAGGTGCACGTCCTGCTCGTTCTTCAGCAGCGCGCCGTACAGCGGCGGGATCGCCTTCTTCGGATCGTCGCTGCGCAGCACTTCCGGCGGGATGTCCTCGGCGAGCAGCAGCTTGATCCAGTCGAGCAGCTCGGAGGTCGAGGGCTTCTTCTTCAGGCCGGGCATCTCGCGCACCTTGAAGAACGTCGTCAGCGCCTCGGCGAGCAGCTCCTTCTTCAGGTTCGGGAAGTGCACGGCGACGATGCGCTCCATCGTCGCGGTGTCCGGGAAGCGGATGTAGTGGAAGAAGCAGCGGCGCAGGAACGCGTCGGGCAGCTCCTTCTCGTTGTTGCTGGTGATGACGATGATCGGCCGGTGCCGCGCCTTGATCCACTGGCGCGTCTCGTACACGTAGAACTCCATCCGGTCGAGCTCGTGCAGCAGGTCGTTCGGAAACTCGATGTCGGCCTTGTCGATCTCGTCGACCAGCAGCACCGGCTGCACTTCGCTCTCGAATGCCTCCCACATCCGGCCCTTGATGATGTAGTTGGCGACGTCGTGCACCTTCTCCTCGCCGAGCTGCGAATCGCGCAGGCGCGACACGGCGTCGTATTCGTACAGGCCTTGCTGCGCCTTGGTGGTCGACTTGATGTGCCAGCGGTACAGCGGCCGCTGCAGCGCGCCCGCGATCTCTTCGGCCAGCTGCGTCTTGCCGGTGCCGGGCTCGCCCTTCACCAGCAGCGGGCGGCCGAGCGTCACGGCCGCGTTCACGGCCATCATCAGGTCTTCGGTGGCGACGTAGCTGTCGGTGCCGTTGAAGCGTGAGGACATCAGGACTCCAGGAAGAAGAGTCGGGCTAGAGCCCGACCTACAGTGCTATTTGGACAGATTAGCAGTTGGGCGCAGCGTCAGCGTGTGCTTCGCGGCGCCCGGCAGGAGCGGCGTCGGCTCGCCGCGCGCCCACGCCGCGTGGCCCGCACCGTAGAACGGTGACAGCGGATGATCGACCGGGCCGCCCGGCATCTGCAGCGAACCCTGCGCTTCGCGACCCGGCGACACGACCAGTCGCTGCGACGCGCCGAATGCTGCCGCCCTGCACTCGCGGCATCTGCGCATCGCCGGGCAGCGGCTGCGCGGGCATGTCGAGCCAGCGGCTGGCGAACGGCAGCGACGACGACAACGGATGCCTCATGTGCAGCACGTTGCCCTCGCCCCACGTGCAGCGCCGCAGTTCCTTGCACTCTTCCTGCAGGCTCGCGAGCGCGCGGTCGAGCGAGCCGAGCAGCGCCGCCTCCCACGAGTCGTAGTGCGGATCGAGCAGATGCGCCGGACGCTGCGTCACCAGCTGCCACAGCGGTCCTTCGAACTGCGCCGAAGGCGTGAACTTCGTTTGCGGGAAGCGCTGGCGCGCGAGCGCCGTCAGCGATTCGAAAACGTCCTTGCGCATCTGCGCTCGCGCGGCGCGCACGATGCGATAGCCGGCATCGTCGACGGCGGCGCGGCCGGACCAGTGCTCGATCAGTTCGCGCGCCTGCGCGCGCAGCGGATGCTCCGCGAGCGCGCGCGTCGTTGAGCAGGTCGAGCAACAGATCGCGCCAACGCGTGAGGAACAACGCGCGATCGTCGAGCTGAATCGCCGTCATGTCCGCGGCGCTCGCAGTCTGCAGCGCCAGCAGATCGTCGCGAATCTGCGCGGCGCGCGCGCCGAGGTCGTAGCCACCGTCGCCCAGGAACGCGAGCCACGTTTCGGTATCGATCGTGCGCGCGTTCGCGGTCCACAAGCGTCCCGAGGCCGGATCGACGACGCGCGGATACTCCTGCGGGCGTGCGCCACCCGGTCCAACCGCCGCCCGGCTCGCGCCACGAATGCGGCAACGTCGAGTCGTAGGTCGCACGCACCGGCACCTGGCCCATCAGCGACCAGCCGATGCGGCCGTCCGCGTCGGCAACGACCACGTTCTGCACCGGACCGCCGGCGCGATTGGCGACGCAGCAGCGCTTCGTCGACGTTCGTCGCGGTCTCGAAGTCGAGCATGTGCAGATTGGTCGCGCGCGGATCGTGCGCCGTCCAGGCGAGCGCGAGCGGCCGGCCCGCCTCGTCGTGATCGACGATCGGCCCCCAGCGCGTGCTCTGCACGACGAGGTACGCCGGCTCGCCGCCGCGGATTGCCAGCGTCTCGTCGCGATTCACGAACGGCTCGGAGCCGGCGTCGGTCAGGTAGCGCGCGGGATCCTGCGGATCGAGGTCGACGACGACGATGTCCGACCAGTCGCCGTAGCTGTTCGTGTAGCCCCACGCGATGCGACCGTTGCTGCCCGCGATCAGCATCGGCAGACCGGGCAACGTCACGCCGACCAGGTCGCGCGGCGCCTCGGCGCCCGACTCGACGATCAACCGTGCGCGGTACCAGATGTGCGGCAGCCGCAAGCTCAGATGCATGTCGTTGGCGAGCAGCGCCGCGTTGTCCTTCGTGCGTGCGTGCCCGCAACGGCCCAGCTGTTGCTGCCGACGAACGGCTCGTCGTCCAAAGTCCCAGGCGATGGCGGCGTGCTCAGAGCCGCCGTGCGCGCGTCGGCCGAACGAAGGTCGAAGACTTCCGCGCCCGGGATCGGCGGCGGCCTTCCACGTGCCGCCGACGATCGGCGCGTCCCACTCGGTGCCGAGCGGATGCAGGAAGTCGTACAGCGGCCGCGGCAGCACTTCGCGCAGCTGCGCGCGCGCCAGCTCCTCCGCGCCGCTCGAATCGTTGAGATTGAGATACATCGAGAACGCGACCAGCACCGAGTCCTCGACGCGCCACGGCGCCGGCTGGCGTGCGCAGCAACGTGTACTCCCACGGCCGCGCGCCCGCGCTCGTCAGAGCGAAGTTGACGCCCGCAGCGTAGGCATCGAGCAGCTCGCGATCGACGGCGGTCGCTGTCCTGCACGATCGCGCTCGCGATGCGGCGAAAGCCGTGGATGCGGTACTTCTCGTCGAGCTCCAGCACCGGCTTGCCGAGCAGCTCCGCAAGCTCGCCCGCCGCCGCACGCCGCATGAGATCCATCTGGAAGAAGCGATCCTGGCCGTGCGCGTAGCCGGTCGCGAACGCCAGGTCGCGGCGCGAAGCGGCGCGGATCGTCGGCGTGCCCTGCTCGTCGCGCGCGATCGTGGCCGCAGCCTGCAGCTGTCGGCGCGGCGACTTCGCCGTCGAGCTGCGGCAGGCTCGCGCGCAGCGTCAGATAGACGGCGAGGCAGCCGAGCGCCACGAGCGTGACGATCGCGAGCGCTGTGTAGCCGGCGATTCTGAGCGGACGCATGCGCCGGGCCCGTCAGGCCCGCACTTCGAGGATCTTCATCGCGTTGGTCTTGCCCGACACGCCGGTCAGCTCACCCTTCGTCAGGATGATGCGGTCGCCCGGGTCGACCATCTTGGTTCTGCAGCATCAGCTTGAAGATGTCCGCGTACAGCGCCTGCGCGTTGGTGTGCGTGATGTCGAACGTCACCGGGTACACGCCTCGATACAGCATGACCCGGCGGCGCGTCACTTCGTGGCGCGTGAACGCATAGATGGGAATGTCCGAGCGGATGCGCGACATCCACAGCGGCGTCGAGCCCGATTCGGTCAGCGCGACGATCGCTCTTCACCTTGAGGTGGTTGGCCGTGTACATGACCGCCATCGCGATCGCCTCGTCGGTCTTCTCGAACGACGCCGTGCTTCGGCGCGGTGGCGCACCGGCGAGTGCGACGACTCGTACTTCTCCGCGCCGAGGATCACCTGCGACATCGCCTCGACGGCCTTGACCGGATACTTGCCGACGGCGCTCTCGCCGGACAGCATCACCGCGTCCGTGCCGTCCATCACCGCGTTCGCGACGTCGGAAACTTCGGCGCGCGTCGGCACCGGGTTGTGGATCATCGACTCCATCATCTGCGTCGCCGTGATCACGACGCGATTGCGCTTGCGCGTCGCCGCGATGATGTGTTTCTGCAGGCCGGTCAGCTCCGCGTAGCCGACTTCGACGCCCAGGTCGCCGCGCGCGACCATCACCGCATCGCTCGCCTGGATGATGCGGTCCAGGTTCACGAGCGCCTCGCTGCGCTCGATCTTCGCGACCAGGAAGCCGTGGCCGCCTTCGCCGGCGCAGCAGCTCGCGCGCCTCGTCCATGTCGGAACCGTCGCGCGCGAACGAGACGGCCATATAGTCGACGCCGAGCTGCGCCGCGAGCTTGATGTCGGTGCGATCCTTGTCGGTCAGCGCGCCGGCCGACAAGCCGCCGCCTTGCTTGTTGATGCCCTTGTTGTCCGACAGCTCGCCGCCGATCACGACGCGCGTGTCGATGCGCGGGCCGTTCACGGCCGTGACGTCCAGCACGAGCTGACCGTCGTTGAGCAGCAGCGTGTCGCCCGCACGCACGTCCTTCGGCAGGTTCTTGTACGCGACGCCGACGGCAGAAGCCGTGCCCGCGCGCGCGTCCAGCGAAACGTCGAGCGCGAAGGCGTCGCCTTCGTTCAGGACGACCTTGCCTTCGGCGAAGCGCTCGATGCGGATCTTCGGCCCCTGCAGATCGCCGAGCACGGCGACCCACTTGCCGACCTGCTCCGCGACCGAGCGCACCATCTCGACGCGCTTGGCGTGCGCCTGCGGCTCGCCGTGCGAGAAGTTGACGCGCACGACGTCCGCGCCGGCGCGCAGCATGTCCGCCAGCACCTTGGGATTGTCGGTGGCCGGGCCGAGCGTGGTCAGGATCTTGGTTCGACGGAGCATTCGAGAGATGCGGTTAGCGGTTGGCGGTTGGTGCGGAGGCGCGCTCTTCGAGCACGGCGACTGCGGGCAGCTTCTTGCCTTCGAGGAACTCGAGGAAGGCGCCGCCGCCGGTGGAGATGTAGGAGATGTCGTCCTCGACGCGGTACTTCTCGATGGCCGCCAGCGTGTCGCCGCCGCCGGCGATCGAGAACGCCGGGCTGCGCGCGATGGCCTGCGCGAGCGTGCGCGTGCCCTCGCCGAACTGGTCGAACTCGAACACGCCGACCGGTCCGTTCCAGACGATCGTGCCGGCGTCGTGCAGCATGCGCGCGAAGCGCTCGGCGGTGTCGGGCCCGATGTCGAGGATCATTTCGTCCGCAGCGACGTTGCCGACCGGCTTTGACGTCGGCTTCCGCGCTCGCCGAGAACTCCTTCGCGACGACCACGTCGGTGGGCAGCGGGATCTCGACCTTGAGCTCCGCCGAGCGTCTCGAGCAGGCCGCGCGCGATGTCGATCATCTCCGCCTCGACCAGCGACTTGCCGACGCCGTAGCCCTCGCGCGAGCAGGAACGTGTTGGCGATGCCGCCGCCGACGATCAGCTTGTCGACCTTGCCGAGCAGGCTCTCCAGCACCGTCAGCTTCGTGGAGACCTTCGAGCCGGCGACGATCGCGATCAGCGGCCGCTTCGGCTTGTCCAGCGCGGTCTCCAGCGCGATCAGCTCGTTCATCAGCAGCGGCCCGGCGCAGGCGACCTTCGCGAAGCGCGCGACGCCGTGCGTGCTCGCTTCGGCGCGGTGCGCGGTGCCGAACGCGTCCATCACGAAGATGTCGCACAGCTCGGCCATGCGCTGCGCGAGATCTTCCTTGTCCTTCTTCTCGCCCTTGTTGAAGCGCACGTTCTCCAGCAGCACGACTTCGCCGGCCGCGCACTTCGACGCCGTCGAGCCAGTCCTTCTCGAAGCGCACCTTGAAGCCGAGCAGCTCGGCGAGCCGCTTCGCGACCGGCGCGAGCGAGAACTCCTCGTCGTACACGCCTTCCTCGGGACGGCCGAGGTGCGACATCACCAGCACGCGCGCGCCGGCGTCGCGCGCATGCTGGATCGTCGGCAGCGCCGCGCGGATGCGCGCGTCGCTCGTCACGACGCCGTCCTGCACCGGCACGTTCAGATCCTCGCGGATCAGCACGCGCTTGTCGCGCAGGTCGAGGTCGGTCATGCGCAGAATGGCCATCGGAGCTCCGCGCTACACCTTCGACCACGCGAGCGTGGTGTCGAGCATGCGGTTCGAGAAGCCCCACTCGTTGTCGTACCAGGAGCAGACCTTGACCATCGTGCCGTCGATGACCTTCGTCATGGTCGCGTCGTACACCGAGGAGCGCGGATCGTGGTTGAAGTCGATGGAGACCAGCGGGCCGTCGGTGTAGCCGAGGATGCCCTTGAGCGGGCCATCGGCTGCGGCTGCCTTCATCGCCGCGTTGATCTCGTCGATGCGTGGTGGCGCGCTTCGCCTGGAACGTCAGGTCGACCAGCGACACGTTGATCGTCGGCACGCGCACGGCGAAGCCGTCGAGCTTGCCGTTCAGCTCCGGCAGCACCAGGCCGACCGCGGCGGCGGCGCCGGTCTTGGTCGGAATCATGGACTGCGTCGCCGAGCGCGCGCGCCGCAGGTCCTTGTGGAACACGTCGGTGAGCACCTGGTCGTTGGTGTACGAGTGGATCGTCGTCATGATGCCGGCGGTGATGCCGATCTTCTCGTGCAGCACCTTGGCGAGCGGCGCCAGGCAGTTGGTCGTGCACGACGCGTTCGAGATGACGGTGTGGCTCGCCTTGAGCGTGTTGTGATTGACGCCGTAGACGATCGTCGCGTCGACGTCCTTCTCGCCCGGCGCGGAGATCACGACGCGCTTCGCGCCGCCGCTCAGGTGCGCGCCGGCCTTGGCCTTGCTCGTGAACAGCCCGGTGCACTCGAACACGAAGTCGACGCCCAGCTGGCCCCACGGCAGCTTCGCCGGGTCGCGCTCGGCCAGCACCTTGATGCGATCGCCGTTGACGACCAGCGAATCGCCTTCGACCTGCACCTCGCCGGGGAACTTGCCGTGCACGCTGTCGTAGCGCGTCAGGTACGCGTTGGTCTGCGCGTCGCCCAGGTCGTTGAGCGCGACGATCTGGATTTCCTTCTGGCGGTTCGCCTCGTACAGCGCGCGCAGGATGTTGCGACCGATGCGGCCGTAGCCATTGATTCCGACTTTGATGGGCATTCTCGTTACCTCAGTACTCACAGCCGCTCGACGACTGCGACGACGTTCTCGGGCGTGAACCCGAAATGCTTGAACAGATCCTTGGCGACGCCCGAGGCGCCGAACGAAGTCATGCCGACCACGGCGCCGCGCGGCCCGACGTAGCGCCACCACGTCTCGCGGCGCGGCCGCTTCGACCGCGACCCGGCGTTCGACCTGCCGCGGCAGACACTCGTTCGCGGTAGCTCTCGTCCTGCGCATCGAACACGCTCGTGCACGGCATCGAAACTACACGCACGCGGCGACCCTTTTGTTGCAGCAGCCGCGCCGCCTCGACGGCCAGGCCGACCTCGGATCCCGTGGCGATGAGGATCACTTCTGGGCGTGCCCTTCGCAGTCCTTCAAGACGTAACCGCCGCGCCGGATCGCCGCAACCTGCTCGGCCGTGCGCGCCTGCGCCGGCAGCGCCTGGCGCGTCAGCGCCAGCACGGTCGGGCCGTCGCGACGCTCGATCGCATCGGCCCACGCCTGCGCCGTCTCGGTGACATCGCACGGGCGCCACACAGTCATCTGCGGAATGATGCGCAGGCTCGGCAGATGCTCGATCGGCTGGTGCGTCGGGCCGTCCTCGCCGAGCCCGATCGAGTCGTGCGTCATCACGTAGATCACGCGCTGCTTCATCAGCGCCGCCATGCGCATCGCGTTGCGCGCGTAGTCGGAGAACACCAGGAACGTGCCGCCGTACGGGATCACGCCACCGTGCAGCGCCATGCCGTTCATGATCGCGCACATGCCGAACTCGCGCACGCCGTAGTGCAGGTAGTTGCCGGACGGATCGTCGCCGGTGAACGCCTTCGAATCCTTGCGATTGGTGTTGTTCGAGCCGGTGAGGTCGGCCGAGCCGCCGAGCAGCTCGGGCAGCGCGGGCCGAATGCATTGAGCGCCTGCTGCGACGCCTGGCGCGTCGCGAGCGCTCGCGTTCGCCTGCGCGGTCTGCGCCACGTAGTCGTTGCACGATGTCGCGCCACGCGGCGGGCAGGTCGCCCTTCATCCGTCGCTCGTACTCGGCAGCGAGCTCCGGGAACGCTGCGCGGTACGCGTTGAAACGCTCGCGCCACTTGCGCTTCCAGCGCGGCGCCGCGCTCGTGCGCATCCCAGTCGCGGCGAATGTCGTCGGGAATCACGAACGGCTCGTACGGCCAGTCGAGCTGGCGGCGGGCGGCGGCGACTTCGTCCGCGCCCAGCGCGGCGCCGTGCGTGGCTTCGGTGCCCTGCTTGTTGGGCGCACCGTAGCCGATGATCGTCTTGCAGCAGATCAGCGTCGGGCGGTCCGCGCTGCGCCTGGGCCTCGGCGATCGCCGCCTCGACCGCCTGCGCGATCGTGGCCGTCGACGTCGCGCACGACGTGCCAGCCGTAAGCCTCGAAGCGCTTCGGCGTGTCGTCGGTGAACCAGCCGTGCACTTCGCCGTCGATCGAGATGCCGTTGTCGTCGTAGAACGCGATCAGCTTGCCGAGCTTGAGCGTGCCGGCCAGCGAGCAGGCCTCGTGGGAAACTCCTTCCATCAGGCAGCCGTCGCCGAGGAACACCCACGTCCGATGATCGACCACGTCGAAGCCGGGCCGGTTGAACGTCGCCGCGAGCCACTTCTCCGCCAGCGCCATGCCGACGGCGTTCGCGAGGCCCTGGCCGAGCGGGCCGGTCGTGGTCTCGATGCCCAGGTGCGGCTCGTGCTCGGGATGGCCGGCGGTCGGCGAGCCGAGCTGGCGGAACGCTTGCAGGTGCTCGATGGTCAACGGGTAGCCGGTGAGATGCAGCAGCGCGTACAGCAGCATCGAGCCGTGGCCGTTCGAGACCACGAAGCGGTCGCGGTCCGGCCATTGCGGATTGCCGGGATTGTGGCGCAAGTGGTCGCCCCACAAGACTTGCGCGATGTCGGCCATGCCCATCGGCATGCCGGGATGCCCGGAGTTGGCTTTCTGGACCGCGTCCATCGCGAGGGCTCGGATCGCATTGGCAAGCTGCCGGCGGCGCGATGTCTGCATCGGGAGGCAATCCCCTTCGGTGTCAGGGAGCGGGTTGGAAGGCCGCGCATTTTGGACCAAGGACCCCGGTCGGGCAATGCACGCGCACGGTGCGCGAGGCTGGCGGCGTCGATCCGGCAGTGAGACGGACCGCAAATAATCCGACAGTGGTGGACCGGGGTCGGGCGTCCGTAAGACGCTGGTCACCTTTTTGACCCCCCGGGCATTGGTAGATTGCCGGCGATTATGTAGTCACGTTGCGCAGGGAACCAGCTCGAGCGATGCAGTCCGTCCGCCTCATTCAGTACACCGACATGCACCTGTTCGGCGATGCCGCCGGCCGCTTGCGCGGCGTGGCGACGTTGCCGGCATTGCAGGCGGCTATCGCCGACGCGCAGCGCCGCTGCAGCCGCCCGGACGGCATCCTGCTGACCGGCGATCTGGTGCAGGACGATCCGGACGGCTATCGCTGGATCCGGCACATCTTCGGTGCATCGCCAGGTGCCGGTGCTGTGCCTGCCCGGCAATCACGACCTGCCCGACCACATGCGTGCCGCGCTCGACGGCGCGCCGTTCGAAGTGTCGCCGGCACCGGCAGTTCGGCCGCTGGCTGGTGGTGATGCTCGACTCGTGGGTCGCGAACAACGCCGGCGGCGAAATCGGCAGCGAGCAGCTGGCGCAGCTGCGCGACGTGCTGCGCGCCCACCGCAACCAGCACGTGCTGCTGTGCCTGCACCATCAGCCGATCGCGATGCGCAGCGACTGGCTCGACCAGGTGGGCCTGGCGGATTCCGACGAGTTCATGGCGGTGGTGCGCGAGCACGCGAACGTGCGCGGCGTGCTCTGGGGCCACGTCCATCAGTCGCTCGACAGCTTCGTGCACGGCGTGCGCTTCATGGCCACGCCCGCAACCTGCGCTCAGTTCCTGCCGGGCAGCGTCGACTTCGCGATCGACAATCGTCCGCCCGGTTATCGTATGCTGGAGCTGATGCCGGACGGCGCAATCCAGACGGAAGTCTGCTGGCTGGAAAGCTACGCTCACAGCGCCTTGGCGTAGCCCGCGACACTTTCTCGAGATCCCATGAAGAACCTTTCCGCGCGCTGGGCCGGCGCGTGCGCAGCGCTGCCTGTTGTCGGTCGGCCGGCGTGCACGCGGCGCCGAGCACCACATCCTGTGGTCGCTGCAAGGCAAGACCAACAAGGTCTATCTGCTCGGCTCCGTTCATTTGCTGAAGGAGAGCGAGACGCTGCCCGCAGCGATCGACTCGGCCTACGCCGATGCCGAAGCGCTGGTGATGGAGATCGACATGGACGATCTCGACCCCGCGGACATGCAACAGGCCGCCATGGAGCTCGGCGATGCTGCCGCCGGGCCAGTCGCTGCAACAGCAGCTCGGCGCGCAGACCTACGAGCAATTCGCGACCAAGGCGCGCGCACTGAGCGTCGAGCCGGCGATGCTCGACCGCTTCCGGCCCTGGTTCGCCGCGATCACGCTCGTGCAGCTGCAGCTGATGAAGCTGGGCTTCGATCCGGAGTCCGGCGTCGAGCGGCGGCTGACGCGCCGCGCGACCGAAGACAGCAAGCCGATCCAGGGCCTCGAGACCGCGCGCCAGCAGCTGGAGATCATGGCGCGACTGCCGGAGAAGCAGCAGCGCGAGTTCCTGCTGTACAGCGTCGATGACGCGGAGCGCATGGCGAGCGAAGTCGACGAGCTGCTCGCAGCCTGGCGCAACGGCGATGCGACTGCGATGGCGAAGCTGCTGCAGGAAGGGTTCGATGAGTACCCGGACCTGTACCGGCCGCTGACCGTCGAGCGCAACCGCAAATGGATTCCGCAGATCGAGCAGCTGCTCGACGATCAAGACGACTACCTGGTGGTGGTCGGCGCGCTGCACCTGGTCGGCACGGACAGCGTCATCGACCTGCTGGAGCGCAAGGGCTACAAGGTCAAGCAGCTGTAGGCTGCGGCTACGACCCTCACACCTCGACCATCTCGAAATCTTCCTTGCCCGCGCCGCAATCCGGGCAGCGCCAGGACAGCGGCACGTCGTCCCAGCGCGTGCCCGGCGCTATGCCGGATGCGGGATCGCCTTTTTCTTCTTCGTAGACGTAGCCGCAGATCACGCACATGTAGGCTTTCATGCAGGGAGGAACGCCGGGCAGGAAGACTGGAGGCGGGGATTATAGGGCAAGCACGCCGGTCGGCTATGCTTCTCGCGCGCTCAATCGACGCCACGGAGTCCCGCAACGTGTCCCTCTTCAGCGATGCCAGCCGCTACATCCCCGGCGGCGTGAATTCCCCGGTGCGCGCGTTCCGCGCAGTCGGCGGCGAGCCGGTGTTCGTCGAGCGCGCCAGCGGCGCGTACGTGTTCGGCCACGACGGCCGCCGCTATATCGACTACGTCGGCTCGTGGGGCCCGATGATCCTCGGGCACGCCCACGAGCCGGTCGTGCGCGCCGTGCAGGAGCGCGCCGCGCTCGGCCTGTCGTTCGGCGCGCCGACGCAGATCGAGACCCGGCTCGCGCGCCGCATCTGCGAAGCTGATGCCGTCGATCGAGCTGGTGCGCATGGTCAGCTCGGGCACCGAAGCGACCATGAGCGCGATCCGCCTGGCGCGCGGCTACACCGGCCGCGACAAGATCGTGAAGTTCGAAGGCTGCTACCACGGCCACTCCGATTCGCTGCTGGTCAAGGCCGGCTCGGGCGCGCTCACCTTCGGCGTGCCGACCTCGCCCGGCGTGCCGAAGGAGCTCGCCGCGCAGACGCTCACTCTCGCTTTCAACGACAGCGCGCAGGTGCAGGAGCTGTTCGCCGCCGTCGGCAGCGAGATCGCCTGCATCATCGTCGAGCCGGTCGCCGGCAACATGAACTGCGTGCTGCCCGCGCCGGGATTTCTCGAAACGCTGCGCGCGGTGTGCGACCGGCACGGCAGCGTGCTGATCTTCGACGAAGTGATGACCGGCTTTCGCGTCGCGCTCGGCGGCGCGCAGGCGCTGTATGGCATCAAGCCCGACCTGACGACGCTCGGCAAGATCGTCGGCGGCGGCATGCCGGTCGGCGCGTTCGGCGGCCGCCGCGAAATCATGGAGCGCATCGCGCCGCTCGGCCCGGTGTACCAGGCCGGCACGCTGTCGGGCAATCCGCTGGCGATGGCGGCGGGCGAAGCAACGCTCGCGGGCGTCAGCGCGCCGGGCTTCCACGCGCAGCCTCGCCGAGAAGACCATGCGCCTGATGGACGGCCTGAACGCGGCGGCGCGCGCCGCCGGCGTGCCGTTCACGACCAATCACGTGTGCGGCATGTTCGGCCTGTTCTTCAGCGAGCGGCCGGTGCGCTCCTTCGCGGACGTGATGGCCTGCGACGTGGAGCGCTTCAAGCGCTTCTTCCACGCGATGCTCGCCGAAGGCATCTACCTCGCGCCGTCGGCGTTCGAAGCAGGATTCATTTCCGCTGCGCATTCCGCCGCCGACATCGACGCGACGATCGCGGCGGCGCGGCGAGCGTTCGGCAGCCTGTAGCGCATCGATGCCGCAACCGGGCTCACTGCCGAGCGTGCACATGTTCTGGCACGGTCCGCCGCTGTCGCGGATCGAGCGGCTGTGCATGAGCTCGTTCGTCGCGCACGGCCATGCCGTGCAGCTGCACGTCTACGAAGAGCCGCAGGGCGTTCCTGCCGGCGTGACGATTTGCGACGCGGCCGCGGTGTTGCCGCGCGACGAGCTGTTCGTGCACCGCTCGTCCGGCTCGCTCGCAGTGTTCGCCGACTGGTTCCGCTATCGGCTGCTCGCCGAGCACGGCGGATCTGTGGGTCGATACGGACGTCGTGTGCCTGCGGCCGTTCGATCACGCCGGGCCCGAAGATCTTCGGCTGGCAGGACCAGTCGACGATCAACAACGCCGTGCTCGGGCTGCCGCAGGACCATGCGCTCGCGCGCTGGATGGTGGCCTGCTGCGAGCAGCCCAATCGCTTCCTGCCCTACGACTCGTTGCGGATGCGCCGGCGCAAGCTGGTGCGTCGGCTGCTCGGCCGCGGCCGCGCCGCGAGCCGGTGGGGAGAAACCGGGCCGGCAGGGCTCACCGCGGCGGCCAGGCATCTCGGCTGTGCGACGCACGCGCAGCCGTTCTGGCACTTCTATCCGATCCACTATCAGAACTGGCACACGGTCTTCGACGGCACGCTGCGCGAGCGCTCCAACCTCGTCGAGGGCAGCTATGGATTGCACCTGTGGAACGAGATGGCGCGCCGGCAGCCTGGCTTCGACCGCAACGCGCGCTTCCCCGACGACTCGCTGTTCGAGCGGCTGTGGGCGCGCTACGTCACCAGTGATAGCTGAGCGAAAGCGTCGCGCCGGTCAGATCGTAGAAGCTATCGGGTCGCTTCACGCTGGGCGGATCGCTCGGCAGCAGCTTGTCGCGCGCGATCTTGTCGCCGTACCGCAGGTCGAGGCCGAGATCGACTGCCGCGGCAGCAGGTTGCGCCATTGGACGCCGGCTCCGTAGTAGTAGCCGTACGCCGGCGTCGCCAGATCGAGGCGTGACGCGCCAACGAACAGCGACACCGCCAGCGGATTGCGGAACCGATAGCGATAGTCGAGCGCGCGCACGCTGAACAGCATGTCGCCGTCGATGTCGTCGATCTCGGCGCGCACGCCCAGGTCGCTGCGCTCCGAAACCGCGCGCCGCGCGCCGATCGCGAAATGCGGCGCGACGCCGAGGCTCTCGGTGCTCGCCGGGCTGCCGTCGAGCCGGATGCTCAACTCCGCGAAGTTGATGCCGGCGTCTACGAACAGCTCCGCGCCGCGCGGCCGCACGACGTCCTCGGCCCAGTCGCCCGCCCGCGTCGCCCGCCCATTCGATCGCCGAAGCGCACGAAGCCGGCGACGCGGCTGAAGC
Source organism: uncultured Gammaproteobacteria bacterium (assembly GCA_963830745.1). Classification (GTDB taxonomy): domain Bacteria; phylum Pseudomonadota; class Gammaproteobacteria; order Steroidobacterales; family Steroidobacteraceae; genus Steroidobacter. The sequence continues at coordinate 157,263 of CAWHNL010000019.1, read as the reverse complement.
TCTCGCCGAACACGTCGCGCCCGGCCAGCACTTCGGCGCCGGCGGTGAAGCCGCGCAGCGCGCGCGAATAGCTCAGCGCCACGTCGTAGCCGCGCTCGTAGTCGTTCGCGCCGTAGCTTTCGTTGGCAACCGTGCGCGCTTGCAGCTGCAGTCAGCCGCCGAACGGCGGCTCCCAGCCGAGCGCGCAGCATGTGCGTCTGCGCGCCGACGTCGTCGTCGAAGACGCGCCGATCGGCGCCCCAGTGACCGAGCACGCGACCGTCGTTGGTCATGCCGTCGAGGTAGATGCCGTGCACGTACCAGCCGTTCTGCCACTCGCTCGCTTCGTACGTGAGATCGAAGCGCCGCCACAGCCGCGGGAAGGTGATGCCGACCGACAGCGCCGCGTTGCCCAGGCGGTAGTTGCCCTCGTAGGAGCTGTCCTCGCCGGCGTACTCGAGATACGCGGCGAACGGCGTGCGCCCGGGAAAGATGAAGCGGCTGGTCCACGCGGCGGTCTGGTTGCCGAACTCCTCTCCTGCTGAGCGTGTCGCTGCGGTTGTCCTTCTGGTGCGGCTTGAAGAGCGCGTCGAGGAAATCGCCGAACGAGTCGCCGCCGCGCTCGCCGCCGCCGTACTGCATCAGGCGATTGGCGCTCAGCGACCAGCCGGGCGCCGGCTCGATCGAGAAGCGCAGGCCCGCGAGGCGTGGCTTGCCCGCGGTGAAGCCGTCCTCGAAGCGGATCCGGTCCGAGTGCTCCATCTCCGCGAGGAACACCTCGTAGCGCAACCGAAGCGCGTCGAGCGGGCGATAGTTCGAGAGCGTGACCGACGGCAACGTGCGCGCCTCCGTGCTGATGATCATCGCGCTGTCGGTGAACGGCGAGAACCAGTGGTCGCGATAGCCGATGTCGAGCTGCGCGAAGTCGAAGCCGACGCTGAGCATCGAGCCGGTCGGCGACGGCCTCGTCCGCGTCGGCCGACGCCGCCGAGACTGACGATGACGTAGTCGCTCGGTTGCCAGTATCCCTGCGCGCTCGCCAGCCATTCGCTGTCGCTGCGCGCACCGTGCCGGTTCGGCAACGGGGTCACCGCGCCGTCGTCGGCGGCAACCTCGACGCTCGCGTGCGCCAGCCCGACCTTGCGCATGTAGCCGTCGAGGTAGCGGCGCACGCGCGCGCAGAGCGCCGGATCGATGCGGCACGCGGCCGGCAATGCGTCCAGCACGGTCGCGGCCGCAATCGGCCGCGAGGTGATCGGCTCGATCGGCGAGAATCAGCACGCGCTCGATCTGCCGCTCGATTTCCGGCGACAGGTTCAGCGGCAGATAGGGACTGACGCCGCGCGCGCCAGGCGGGCGCGGGCAACGACCAGCGAGAGGCGAACAACAGGCACGCGACCAGAGCTCGTGCCGCTGGCCGCGGTTGCGGGACGCATCACCCTCACCAGCGCACGCGGATCTTTTCGTAGTCGGCGTGCTCGAGCGTGCTCGAGCACCTGGTACTGCACGGTGCTGAGCCCGTCTTCGGCGGGATCCGCCAGGCCGCGCAGCAGCAGACTGCGGCGCTGGCGGTTCTGCTTGACGCACGAGCGCAGCGGCGCGCCCTGGGCTTGGAGGATTCGGCAGGTCGCGGAACATGCCTTCGGCGTCGAAGTAGCACAGGTAACCGGCGAGCAGCAGCCGGAAGAAGAAGTCGTCGTCTTCCTTGCCCCAGCCCCAGTAGTCGTTCGAGAAACCGTTCGCCGCGAACGCCTGGTCCTTGCGGATCGACACCGCGCCGGAGAAGTAATGGCAATTACGCTGCCGAGCCTCGCCCTGCGCGCCGACGAGATCGCGTCACGAGGCGCAGCGGCTGCGAGGGGCAAGCGTAGTTCGCGAGGATCGGCACCGCATCGACGTCGTGCAGGCAGTAGTAGTCGGTCGCATCCGCGCGTCAGCTGCATGCCGATGTTGAGCAGCCGCCCGCGATTGAACGGCTGTCCCGCTTCCTGCTCGACGACGACGATGCGCCGCCGCACGCCCTGCTCGCGCAGCATGGCCGTCAGCGCCGGCACGAGTTGCGCGAGATGCTGCTCGCGGTCGCGATACGGGACGACGACCGTCAGGCGCCGGTCGGCGGTGAAGGACAGCGGGCGGAACACGCGACCCGCCAGGAGCGTGCGCGCCATGCTCGGAATCAGTTTCCAGTTCGCGATGCTGACGGGCGCGTAGCGACCCTCGACGCTCAGTCCCTGCAGCGGATCCGTGCGCAAGCGCTTGCTGGGCAACCAGCGGTTCAGCCATCGCGGGCCGCGCGACGGCTCGACCGGGTCGAGAAAATACGGGACGGACAAAATTGCACTCCTCGGCGAGTCGGCCTACAGTTTAACGATTCGCCCTGCCCCCGCGTAGCCTGTCGGCGGGACGCGTCGTTCAGGTTCGGCGGCCCGGCGGCGGCGCAGGCTTTCGCCGGTACGCATGACGCGGCATGCTCGCCGCCGGTTGCACTGGAACGCGAGAGCCCTGCGTCGATGCGCACCGGCCTGATCGTCACCACCTACAACTGGCCCGAAGCCCTGCACCTCACGCTCGCGAGCGTAGCGCGGCAGACGCACGTGCCGGACGAAGTGATCGTCGCCGACGACGGCTCCGGCCCGGCCACGCGCGCCGTCGTCGAGCGCTGGCGCGCGGCAGGCCTGCCGCTCGAGCACGTCTGGCAGGAAGACGAAGGGTTCCGCCTCGCTCGCTCGCGCAACCGTGCGATCGCAAGCACGCGCGCCGAGTACATCCTGCTCGTCGACGGCGACATGATTCTGCATCCGCAGTTCGTTGCCGACCACATGCGCTGCGCACGTCCGGACTGCTTCATCCAAGGCGCGCGGCCGCAGCTGTCTGCCGCGACGACCGCGCAGTTCCTGCACGGCAGCGGCCCAACAGCCGTCGGGCCGCTCGACGCCCGGTCTGCAGCGACGCGCTTACGCGATTCGCAGCCCGCTGCTCAGCCGCGTCTTCTCCCGGACCAAGGGCACGCTCGGCGGCGTGCAGGGCTGCAACCAGTCCTTCTGGCGCAGCCACGCAATCCAGCGTCAACGGCTACGACGAGCGCTTCACCGCCTGGGGCCCGGAAGACCGCGAATTCGTCGCCCGGCTCCTGCACCTCGGTGTGCGCCGGCACTACGTGCGCCACATGGCAATTGCGTTTCATCTGCATCACACGTCGCGTGCGCCCGACTGCGCCGAATCCGTTCGATCGGCTGCTCGAGGAAACGCTCGCCCGCCGCGCCACCTGGACCGAGCAAGGCCTCGCCGGGCACCTGGACGCTGCCGGACCTCTCAGGCGTGGCCGAGCGCGTGCAGCGCCGCTTCGAGGCGGCCGGTGAACCCGCTCTTGTTGTCGACGAACCAGGCGCGGGCGCGGGCGCCGAGTTGCGCGCACTCCGCGTCGCTCATTGCGATGGTGCGCTCGATCGCCGCCTCCAGCCCCGCTTCGTCGAACTGATACGTCGTCGCGAGACGCTGCGTGCCCGTCGCGCGATAGGGCACCAGCACGCCGCGATCGGCGCCGACCAGCTCGTTCATCGGCCGCGCGTCGACCGTGATGGTCACGGCGCCGACGCCCATCGCCTCGACGATGTAGTGCCCCCAGCCTTCGGTGAGCGACAGGCAGAGATGGAACAGGCTTTCGTTCTGCAGCGTGCGCAGTTCCTGATCGGACAAGTAGCCGACGCGCGCGTCGATGTTCGGCGCGGCCGGCGGCACGGCGCCGACCGTCCTTGTGCTGCACGAGGATCAGGCGCGGCCACTCGGGATGGCGCTGCCAGACGCGCACCAGGCGATCCGTGCCCTTCATCGTGCTCTTGCCGGCCAGATGGAAGTACGTGCGCTGCTTCGCGATGCCGCTCTCGTAGCGATCCTCGCTGTCGAAGCCGATGTACGTCGTGCTGCAGCCGAGCGCGCGGAACAGCTCGCTCGTGTAGCTGGTCTTGGCCCAGACGCTGTCGACCTCGCGCGAGGAACCGCCGATCGTGCCGATCGAACCATTCGGGATTCGGCACGGCGACGTTGATGGGCGCGGTCGACAGGTACTGCAGCCAGACGTGCTCGAGCATGAGGTTGACGTCCGCACGCGGAGGTCTCGCGCCTTGGACGCCGGCGCCGCCCCACGCGAGCCGCGCGCGCGTCGCGAACTGCGCCAGCGGCGAGCGGCGACGCCTCGCCTGCACCGCGTCGATGATGCGTGACCTCCACCTGATGACCCGATGCCTGCAGCGCGCCCACCAGCAGATCGATGTCGCGCGCCAGACCGACGCCGTTCGACTTGCCGATGATGTTGACGCGGACCGTGCGCGCGCGGCGCAGGCGCGGGCGCAATCTTCGGCAGGGCGGGTGAAGGGAAGCGCTGCACATAGGAGCGCGGCGCATTGTACAGCGCCGGCACAGCACAGCTCACGAAGCACGGGTGCACTCGCGCCCGCGGGTGTGCTCCCGGGCCGCCACTTGCCCGGCCCGCCGATCGGCCGATCGCCTTCGGCGCCGAGCCGGCCATGCCGGACGAGCCGCGCCTGAATGCCGCCGCGCGTGCGGCCGTGCGCCTGCGCCAGCTCCGCGAGCGGCCGGCCGCCGTCGAACGCCGACAGCAGCTGACGATCCTCGTCTTCGGTCCACGGCTTGCCGGCGTTGCCCGACGCCGGCCCCTGCCCTCGCGTGCGCCGCCGTCCGGCGGCTTCGAGCGCCCGGACTGCGCAGTACAGCGCGCGGATGACGTCCGGCGATTGGTACGGACTGTCGACTGCAAACAGCTCGCCGGTGAGCGGGTTGACCCCGTTGGCGAGCGCCGACACGATCGTGAGTGCCCTGGCTTCTTCCATGACTCGTCTCCTCGCCAATCTGCGCACTGCTCGCGCGCAATGCGCGGCACCAGTCTACGAAGGTGTGCTACTGTCGCCGCCGCGAGAAACCGGGCGTTCATCGAAAAATTCGACAGTCAGCCCGCTCGCTCACGTGCGCACTTTCGCTCTGTTCGTCGCCCTGCTCGCCGGCGCGCTGTTGCGTGGCAGCGGCCCTCACCTATCCGGCCTGGCTGCTGGTCGGCACCGTTTCGGTCGAGCCCGTGCACCGCGTGATGAACCGGCTCGCGATGCTGATCGCGCTCGTCGGTCTCGTCGTGCTGACGCGCCGGCTCGGGCTGTCGAATCGCGCTGCGCTCGGCTACGGCCTGCCGCGCGCGGAATTCCTGCGCCAGCTCGGCATCGGCTGGATCGCCGGCATCGGCGCTGATGCTGCCGCTGGTCGCGCTGCTGCTCGCGCTCGACGTGCGGCAGATCAAGCCGGGGCTCGACGGCGACCTGCTGCCGCTGCGTGTTGCAGGCGGCTGCTCTCGGGCTTCGTCGTCGCCTTCATCGAGGAGACGTTCTTCCGCGGCATCCTGTTCACGGCCGTGGCACGCACGTTCAGGCGTGCGCGCGGCCATCCTCGCGCCGAGCGTGCTGTACGCCGCGCTGCACTTCCTCGGCGGCAAGCTGCGCGTGCCGCCGGAAGAAGTGTCGTGGGTGCACGGCTTCCAGGTGCTGAGCCGACTGTTCGAGCGCTACGCGCAGCCGCTGGCGTTCGTCGACTCGTTCCTGGCGCTCGTCGCGCTCGGCATCCTGCTTGCGCTGGTGCGGCTGCGCACGGGTGCGATCGCCGCGTGCATCGGCCTGCATGCTGCGGGCGTCTGCACGATTTTCATTCTGCGCGACACGACCGCCGTCAACGGCCAGCGCGAAGCTCGCAAGCATCGTCGGCACGTACGACGGAGTGATCGGCTGGGCGGCGTTCGTCTGGTTCGCCGCCATCGTCGCCGCGTACGTCTGCGTATCAGCATCAGCTGTCGGGCTCTTCGTCGCGCGATTCCTGAATGTCCATGCCGCGACTGCAGCCACTGCAGCCGCTCCGGTCCGTCGTTCAGCTCGAGCAACTCCTGCCGCTCGATCGCGGCCAGCGGCAGGATCTCCGCGAGCCGCATCCCGACCCAGCGTCGCATCCTCGTACGCGGGCGTGACCTCGCCGTAGGCCGGGCCGATCTGCTCCAGCGCGCGCCGCAACAACTCCGCGAGCACTTCGTGCTGCGGCGGGACTTCCGCGCGCGCTTCGTCGTCGCGCCACTCGACCTGGCAGACGTTCAGACCGTCGCTCTCCTGGTGACCGTGCACGATCCGGAAGCGCCGCTCGCCGCGCGCAGTGATGCCCAGCAGCCCGTCGTCCAGCTGCTCGAAGTCGACGATGCGCGCCAGCGTGCCGATGTCCACCGTCTGCGCCGCTCCGCCCGCTTCGCGCCCAGCGACGATCAGCGCGACACCGAAGCCGGAGTCCTCGCGCATGCAGCGGCTCACCATGTCGAGATAGCGCGGCTCGAAAATGCGCAGCCGCAGCGGCCCGCCCGGGAACAGCACGGTGTTCAGCGGGAACAGCGGAATGGTTGCGTGGGTCGCGCTACGCATGGGCAGGCGAGCTTTCCTTACCGTTGGCGAGTCGCTCCAGGAGCTTCTTGTGAATGCCGCCGAAGCCGCCGTTGGACATGATGAGCACGTGATCGCCGGCGGTGAGCGTCGCGCCGAGCGTCGCAACCAGCTGGTCGAGGTCCTTCGCAACCGCCGCGCGCTCGCCGAGCGCCGCGACCGAGCCCGCCACGTCCCAGGTCACGTTCGGGCCCTGGTACAGCCAGACGCGATCGGCGCGCTCGAGCGACTTCGCCAGCGCATCGCGATGCGTGCCCAGCTTCATCGTGTTCGAGCGCGGCTCGAGCACGGCGACCAGGCGCGAGCTGCCGATGCGCCGGCGCAGCGCGTCGATCGTGACTTCGATCGCCGTCGGATGATGCGCGAAGTCGTCGTAGACCGTGATGCCGCCGACGACGCCGCGCACTTCCAGCCGGCGGCGCACGCCGCCGAACTCCTTCAGCGCGGCGATCGCAGTCTCGATCGCAACGCCCGCGTGACGCGCGGCGAGCACCGCGGCCAGCGCGTTCTCCGCGTTGTGCCGGCCGAGCATCGGCCACTGCACGTCGCCGACGCGCTGATTGCCTTCCATGATCGCGAACGTGGAATAGTCGCCGCCCGGCGGCGCGGCCGCGTACCACGCGGTGTCGCCGCTGACGGTGCCCGCGAATCGCTCGACCGGCGTCCAGCAGCCCATGTCGATCACGCGCATCACGTTCGCGTCGCCCGCGTTGGCGACGACCAGGCCGTTGCGCGGCACCATGCGCAGCAGCTGGTGGAACTGCCACTGGATCGAGGCGACGTCGGGATAGATATCGGCGTGGTCGTGCTCGAGATTGTTGAGCACCGCGGTGCGCGGGCGGTAGTGAACGAACTTGGCGCGCTTGTCGAAGAACGCCGTGTCGTACTCGTCCGCCTCGACCACGAAGTGTCGGCCGCCGCCGAGCCGCGCGGTCACGTTGAAATTGCCGGGCACGCCGCCGATCAGGAATCCCGGATCGAGGCCGGCGTGCTCGAGGATCCACGCGAGAATGCTCGACGTCGTGGTCTTGCCGTGGGTGCCGGCGACGGCGAGCGTCCAGCGGCCGGCGAGCACGTGCCGCGCCAGCCACTCCGGGCCGGACGTGTAGGGAATGCCGCTCTCCAGCAGCGCTTCGACCAGCGCGTTGCCGCGGCTCATGACGTTGCCGACGACGACGACGTCCGGCCGCAGCTGCAGCTGCTGCGGGTCGTAGCCTTGGATCAGCTCGATGCCGAGCGCGGCGAGCTGGTCGGACATCGGCGGATAGACGTTCTGGTCCGAGCCGGTGACGCGATGCCCGGCCGCGCGCGCCAGCGCGGCGATGCCGCCCATGAACGTGCCGCAGATCCCGAGAATGTGAACGTGCATAATTGCCGCGGATTGTACACGCACGCACATGTCAGCCACGCCGCCAGTCGCCACCTCCGCTGATCTGCTCGACGCGCTCGCTCGCCTCGCGGCCGGCGATTTCGTCGCGCTCGACACGGAGTTCATGCGCGAGAGCACGTACTTCCCGAAGCTGTGCCTGATCCAGGCGGCCAGCTCCGACGCCTGCGCGGTGCTCGATCCGCTGGCGCTGCCCGACCTCGATCCGCTGTGGCAGTTCCTCGGACGTCGCGAGCGAACCAAGGTGCTGCACGCAGCACGGCAGGACCTGGAAGTGCTTGCGACTGCGACGCGCGGCCAGCCCGTGCCCGGACCGATCTTCGACACGCAGATCGCCGCAGCGCTGCTCGGTCATCCGGCGCAGATCGGCTACGGCTCGCTGGTGGCGGAGCGCCTCGGCCACACGCTCGCGAAGGGACACACGCGCACCGACTGGACGCGTCGGCCGCTCACGCCCGAGCAGCTGCAGTACGCCGAAGACGACGTGCGTTATCTCGTGCCGCTGTATCTCGACCTGCGCGCGGCGCTGCGAAGCCGCGGGGCGACTCGACTGGCTGTACGAAGAGACTCGCGAGCTCGAACAGCTCGACCTGCATCGCACCGATCCCGACGCCGCGTGGCGCAGGCTCAAGGGGCTCGATCGTCTGCAGCCGCAGCAGCGCGCGACGGCGAAGCTGCTCGCGCAATGGCGTGAAGCCGCGGCCATCAAACACGACAAGCCGCGCGGCTGGATTCTCGCCGACGATGCGCTGCGCGAAATCGCCGAGCGGCTGCCCGCGCACGATTCGCGACCTCGAAGGGATCCGCAACCTGCCGCCGGGCGTCGTGCGCCGGCGCGGCGACGAGTTGATGGCGCTGATCGAGCGCGGCCGCGGCGACGCCGCCAACGAAGCTGCCGCGAGCAATCCGCCGCGCCCTCAGCCGCAGCAGCTGGCGCTGGTGACGAAGCTGATGAACATCGCGCGCGAAACGGCGCAGCACGCGAAGATCAACGCGGAGCTGCTCGCCACGCGACGCGACATCGAACAGCTGGTGTTCGCGCGACGCACCGAGCACCTGCTGAGCGGCTGGCGGCGCGAGATCATCGGCGAGCCGCTGCTCGCCGCCGCACGACAGTCGGGGTTGGAGATCGCGTAGGTCGGGCTTTAGCCCGACTCGTAGGCTGACGCCTGCGACCTCGGCAGCGGCTACCGGCGACGCGCCTTCGTCGCGCGCGGCGCGTTGCGCGTCGTCTTGCGCTTCGCCATCGCGCTTCGTGCGTCTTCGTCTCTTCGTCCGTGCCGTCGTGTCGGCCGCTTCACGCGCTTGCGCGCACGCGACCGCCTTCTTCCGCGCCGGCGCACGCTTGGCGGCGGCGCGCACCTTGCGCGTCGTGACCTTCACCTTGTCCGCCGGCACCGGCTTCGCGAGCGCTGCGGCTTCCATGCGCTCGAAAACTTCTTCGAGCGCGCCCTCGCCCGCCACGACGCGCAGCAGGCCGAGCTTGGAGTAGTGCTCGATCAGCGGCTGCGTCTGCGTCTGGTAAACCTCGAGCCGCTTCGCGACGACGTCTTCCTTGTCGTCGGGACGCTGGTACAGCTGCGCGCCGTCGCGCGAGCAGGTGTTCGCGCCCGGCGGCATGGAGTGAATGTTGTACACGGTGCCGCATGTCGGGCACGTGCGCCGTCCGGCGAGCCGCTGCATCAGCGTCTCGCGGCGAACGTCCAGCAGCAGCACTGCATCGATCGGCTGGCCCAGCTGCTTGAGCAGCGCGTTGAGGGAATTCGCCTGGTCGATGTTGCGGGGAAAGCCGTCGAGGATGAAGCCGCGCGCCGCGTCGGGCTTGCGCAGCCGGTCGCGAATCAGGCCGAGCACGATGTCGTCCGAGACCAGCTGGCCGGCGTCCATCACGGCCTTGGCCTTGCGGCCGAGCTCGGTCCCGCGCGCCACCGAATCGCGCAGCAGATCGCCGGAAGACACTTGCGGCACACCGTATTTGGCCTGCAGGCGCTGCGCCTGCGTTCCCTTGCCCGAACCGGGCGCCCCCAGCAATACGATCCGCATAGCCGATCCGACCCTCCCCAAAAGGAGGCGCTACCCTACAGAAAGACCGGCCACGGGCCAACTGGCATCTGCCTTGGTATCCTTCGCGGCCCCATTCCAAGTCGGAATCGGCCCGAGCACAAGGTCCTGCCCAATGCCCTCCGCCAAGCCCCGCAACGCCTTCTATGCCCAGTCCGGCGGCGTCACCGCCGTGATCAACGCCTCCGCCTGCGGCGTCATCGAGACCTGCCGCAAGCACAAGAACCGCATCGCCAAGGTGTATGCAGGCCGGCACGGCATCGTCGGCGCCCTGACCGAGGACCTGATCGACACGAGCAAGGAGTCCGCGGCAGCGATCCGCGCGCTGCGCCACACGCCGTCCGGCGCGTTCGGCTCGGCGCGCTACAAGCTGAAGAAGTTCGAGGACAACCCGGCGCAGTACGAGCGGCTGATCGAAGTCTTCAAGGCGCACGACATCGGCTATTTCTTCTACAACGGCGGCGGCGATTCGGCCGACACCTGCCTGAAGGTCGCGCAGCTCGCCGACACGCGCGGCATCGCGATCCAGGCGATCCACGTGCCGAAGACCGTCGACAACGATCTGCCGATCACCGACTGCTGTCCCGGCTTCGGCTCGGTCGCGAAGTACGTCGCCGTCTCGATTCGCGAAGCGGGCTTCGACGTCGCCTCGATGGCGAAGACCTCGACGAAGGTGTTCATCATGGAAGTGATGGGCCGGCATGCCGGCTGGATCGCCGCGGCCGGCGGTCTCGCCGCCGAAAAAACCGGCGATGCGCCGCACATCATCCTGTTCCCGGAAATCACGTTCGACGAAGAGAAGTTCTGCGCGCGCGTCAAGGAGTGCGTCGAGAAGTTCGGCTACTGCGCCGTCGTGGTTTCCGAAGGCGTCAAGAACGCCGAAGGCAAGTTCCTCTCGGACGCGGGCCTGCGCGATGCATTCGGGCATGCGCAGCTCGGCGGCGTCGCGCCGGTGCTCGCGCAGCTCGTGAAGTCGAAGCTCAACTACAAGTATCACTGGGCCGTCGCCGACTACCTGCAGCGCGCTGCCCGCCACATCGCGTCGAAGGTCGACGTCGAGCAGGCGTATGCAGTCGGCAAGGCCGCGGTCGAGCTCGCGCTGAAAGGCCAGAACTCGGTGATGCCGACGATCGTTCGCACTGCAGACAAACCGTACAAGTGGAAGATCGGCACGGCGCCGCTGGACGAGGTCGCGAACCGCGAGAAGATGCTGCCGCGTGACTACATCACCGAAGACGGCTTCCACATCACGGCCAAGGCGCGCCGCTATCTGCAGCCCGCTCATCAAGGGCGAGGATTACCCGCCGTACAAGGACGGCCTGCCGCAGTACGTGCAGCTGAAGAACGCGCCGGTGCGCAAGAAGCTGGCCGAGCCCTTTGTGGTATAGTTCCGCGCCTTTTTTCAGGCAACCTCGCACAACACAGCCCCTTAAGAGGGAGGAAAATTGATGTCCACTGATGTCGCGCTTTGGCTCGCGATCGGCGCCGGCGTGCTCGCCGTGCTCTATGGCGTGTTCTCGGTCGGCTGGATCAACCGGCAGCCCGCCGGTAACGCACGCATGCAGGAAATCGCCGCGGCCATCCAGGCCGGCGCGCGCGCGTACCTCAATCGCCAGTACACGACGATCGGCATAGTCGGCGTCGTGCTGTTCGTCGTGCTCGGCTTCGCGCTCGACTGGCAGACCGCCGGCGGCTTCGCAGTCGGCGCAGTGCTCTCGGGCATGGCGGGCTTCATCGGCATGAACGTTTCGGTGCGCGCCAACGTGCGCACCGCGCAGGCCGCCAGCGTCGGCCTGAATCCGGCGCTCGCGGTCGCGTTCCGCGGCGGCGCAATCACCGGCATGCTCGTCGTCGGCCTCGGCCTGATCGGCGTCGCCGGCTACTTCGCGCTGCTCGGCGCGGACAAGGATGCGCTGCACGCGCTGATCGGCCTCGCGTTCGGCGGCTCGCTGATCTCGATCTTCGCGCGACTCGGCGGCGGCATCTTCACCAAGGGCGCCGACGTCGGCGCCGATCTCGTCGGCAAGGTCGAAGCCGGCATTCCCGAAGACGACCCGCGCAACCCGGCGGTGATCGCCGACAACGTCGGCGACAACGTCGGCGACTGCGCCGGCATGGCGGCGGACCTGTTCGAGACCTACGCGGTCACGATCGTTGCGACGATGGTGCTCGGCGGCCTGATGTTCACGGCAGCCGACGGCGGCCTCGACATGCGCTACATCATCTATCCGCTGGTGCTCGGCGCGGTCTCGATCGTCGCCTCGATCGTCGGCGCCTTCTTCGTGAAGGCGCGCGAAGGCGGCAAGATCATGAACGCGCTGTATCGCGGCACCGCCGTCGTCCGGCGTGCTCGCGCTCATCGCGTTCTTCTTCATCACGCCGCGCGATGCATCGGCGCAGGCTCGATGAATCTGTTCTGGTGCGCCGTCATCGGCCTCGGCGCTCACCGCGCGCGCTGATCTGGATCACCGAGTACTACACCGCGACCGAGTTCAAGCCGGTGCGCGGCGTCGCCGCTGCGTCGCAGACCGGTCACGGCACGAACGTGATCGCCGGCCTCGCCGTGTCGATGCGTTCGACTGCGTGGCCGGTGCTCGCGGTGTGTGCCGCGATCTGGGGCCGCGTACAAGCTCGGCGATCTGTACGGCATCGCGATCGCCGCGACCGCGATGCTGTCGATGGCCGGCATGATCGTCGCGCTCGACGCGTACGGTCCGATCACCGACAACGGCGGCGGCATCGCCGAGATGGCGGGCCTGCCGAAGGAAGTGCGCAAGATCACCGACGCGCTCGACGCGGTCGGCAACACGACCAAGGCAGTGACCAAGGGTTACGCGATCGGCTCGGCCGGTCTCGCCGCGCTGGTGCTGTTCGCGGACTACACGCACAAGCTCGAGGACGATGGGCAAGCTGCAGGTCTTCAGCCTGTCCGATCCGGCCGTCATCATCGGCCTGTTCATCGGCGGCCTCGTGCCGTACCTGTTCGGCGCGATGGCGATGGAAGCGGTCGGCCGCGCGGCCGGCTCGGTCGTGGTCGAAGTGCGCCGCCAGTTCCGCGAGATCAAGGGCATCATGGAAGGCACCGCGAAGCCCGACTACTCGAAGGCGGTCGACATGCTGACGCGCGCGGCGATCAAGGAAATGATCGTGCCCTCGCTCCTGCCGATCCTGGTCCCGGTGGTGGTCGCGTTCGGGATGAACTTCCTGATGGGACCGGGCGCCGGCATCCGCGCGCTCGGCGGACTGCTGATCGGCACGATCGTCACGGGCCTGTTCGTCGCGATCTCGATGTGCACCGGCGGCGGCGCGTGGGACAACGCGAAGAAGTACATCGAGGAAGGCAACTTCGGCGGCAAGGGCTCGGAGACGCACAAGGCTGCGGTCACGGGCGACACGGTCGGCGATCCGTACAAGGACACCGCGGGCCCGGCGATCAACCCGCTGATCAAGATCATCAACATCGTGGCACTGCTGCTGGTGCCGCTGCTGTAAGAGCCTGTGGGTCAGGCTTCAGCCTGACTCTCGAGCTGGCCGGCGCGCACCGTCTTCGGATTGCGGCCGGCCATCTTGCTCACGCTTCGCCACAGCGACAATCGGCTCAGCCCGACGAGCTGCGCGACTTCCGTAACCGGCAGCTGCGTGGTTTCGAGCAGCGCGAGCGCGCGCCGCGTGCGTTGCTCGCGCAAATACTCCATCGGCGTCACGCCATAGGCTTGGCGGAACGTCCGCAGGAAGTGGAAGCTCGACAGCCGCGCCGCTCGCGCGATGTCATCCAGCGTCAGCGCACGCTCCAGGTTCGAGTGCATGAAATCGGTGGCCCAGTCGAGCCGCCGCATCAGCTCGCGGCGCTTGCTGGCGCGCACGCACTCGATCCGCTCCGGCAGCTCGGCGAGCTGCTGATCCCGTCGCAGCATCCGCGTCAGCAGGTAGTGGAACTGCTCTTCGTACCAGCCGGGATCGTCGACGCCCAGCTCGACGTGGCGGCGGATATAGCGCAGCACCGGCGAGACGAGCTTGTCGTGACGCTGCAGGTTCTCGTTGAACTCGAGCGGCACTTGGCCGCGCTCCGCGTCGGCGTCCAACGCCTGCCCGACGTTCAGCCGCGCCGCGTGCGCCACTTCGGCCTGCAGGCCCGGGCGGAAGAAGATGGCAAAGCTGAACGCCTCGCCCGGCGCCTGCAAATGGCTGCCGTACTTGCGTCCTTCGTTCAGGACCAGGTAGGTCTCGTCGGTGACGGTGAGGCGGCGGCGGTCGATGTAATAGTGCTCGCTCCCCTTGAACACCGCCTTGATCGAACAGGTCTGGCGATACTCGAGGTAATCGCGCGTTCTGCGCGTGGCCGCAGACGATCCAGTTCTCCTTGCCCCAGCGGCTGTAGAACATCCGGCGAAACGCGGCATTGCGCGGCGTCTCCGGACGAGGCGGCAGATCGGGCAGTTGCGTGAGAATCACACTCTCGCCCCGGTGCTGAAACCTGCGCTCAGCGAGTGATCGCGCGCTCTTTCAGGAACGCGTTGATCTTCTCCAGGTCGGCGCGGTCGAGCGTGCCGGTGGCGAACTGCAGCTGCAGCACGTTCAGGATGTAGTCGTAGCGGCTGCGCGAATAGGTGGTCTGCGCGTCGAACAGCTGCCGGCGCGATTGCAACACGTCGACCGTGGTGCGCGTGCCGACTTCGAATCCGGCTTCGGTCGCCTGCAGCGCCGTGCGGCTGGATTCCAGCGCCTGCTTGGACGCCCGCACGCGCGACATCTCGCTGATCACGCCGAGATACGCATCGCGCGCCGCCCGCTCGGTTTCGCGGTTGGTGCGCTCGAGACGCTCGCGCGCGGCACGGTGCAGATACACACGCTGACGCACGCGCGATGAAGTCGCGCCGCCGGAGTAGATCGGAACCGTGACCTGGATGCCGATCGAGTCGGTCGTCTGCGTCTGATCCGCCGGGCTGCCGATCGGCGTGCCGTTGACGTTGCGGCTCACCTGGTCGCCGTCGAAGTCCTGGTCGTCGCGGCTCGCGACGATATCGAAGCTCGGCAGGTGACCGGCGCGCGCGACGCTCACGTCCTGCTTCGCGATGTCGGTGGCGAGCCGCGCGGAGATGACGCGCAGGTTCTGGTCGAGCGCCGAGGTGACCCACTGCTCTTCGTCGGCAGGGCTCGGCGACTCGAGCGGCAGGTCGTCGATCGGACCGGCGAGGGTGTCGAACGATTCGCCGGTCAACTCGCGCAGCAGCTCGTTCGCGGTAGCCAGCGCGCGCTTCGCCTGCAATGACGGCCGCAGCTGCTTGATCGTGCGCAGCGCGCGCTTCCTGAACGTCAGTGATGGCAATCAGACCGACCTCGAAGCGCTTGTCCGCCTGCTCGAGCTGGCGCGAGAACGCTTCGAGCGTCGCTTGCGCGGCGTCGACGGTGTCCTGCGCGGCGAGCACGTCGAAGTAGCGCTGCGACGTCCGCAGGATCAGGTCCTGCTGCGCGGCCTGGTAGTCGGCTTCCGCCTGCGCGACCTGCGAATCGGCACGGCGCAGCGCCGCCCACTGATCCCAGCGGAACAGCGTCTGGCGCAGCGTGATGTCGTACTTGCGCGCCTTGTAGTCGCTGTCGGTGTTGATGTCGCGCGGGACCAGGTCGCTGTCCGGATCGCTCGGGACCGACGGAGTCAGCGTCGTGCGCGAGAACTCCTGGTTCGACGTCGCTGTACGAGCCGCTCGCGTTGAGCTGCGGCAGCAGCGCCGCCAGCGCCTGCGGCTTCGATTCGCGGCTGGCCAGCCGGTTCGCATCTGCCTCGCGAATCAGCGGATCGTTCTGCAGCGCCCGCTCGTAGACGCTCAGAAGGTCGGCCGCCTGAAGGGCGCCAGCGAACAGCGTGAGACCGCAAGCCGCAAGGATCCGCGCACGTAACGTCATGTTGTTGTTCCCGTCGGCGCCTCGCGGGCACCGGTTGCAGAGCAAGTCGCGCCATGATGACACGACCCCGATTTAATTTTAGGAGCGACCGGCGAACAGCGAGCTGCGACCGGTGACCGGTGACCACGCCATGCGGACACTGCGGACACGTCGGCCCGTCCGCCCGCAGTTGGACGCGTCAGTACGTCGGAATGGTTGCATCCAGCTCGCGCGACCAGGCCAGGATGCCGCCGGCAAGATTGACCGCCTGGAAGCCGTTTTGTTGCAGGAAGTTCGCCACCTGCAGGCTCCTGCGGCCCGAGCGGCACAGCACGACCACTTCGCGGCCGCGGTCGAGCTCGCCGAGGCGATCGGCGACCTCGCCCATCGGAATGTGCACGACGTCCGGCACGCTGGCCACGCCCAGCTCCCACTCCTCGCGAACGTCAAGCAACGTCAGCGACTCGCCGCGCTAGCGGCGCTCGACGAATTCGGTCGGCGTGATTTCGGCGACGGCCATGATGAGTAACTTGCGCGAAGAACCCGGCTGGAAGCGAAAGGTTACAGGATCAGAACACGAATGCCGATGGCCGCGGCGCGTTGACGAGCGGCTCGAGCACGGTCTCGAACAGTGCCTGTCGTTGCCACTCGCGCTCGCCGACCCGCACCACGCGCCACGCTTCCATGATCGGCGGCTGGCCGACGACCACGAACAGCCGCCCGCCGATGCGCAGCGCCTGCTGGAAGCGCTCGTCGTAGATCGGCAGCGAGCCGGTGACGGCGATGACGTCGTAGGCCGACTGCTCGTTCAGCTGCATGGCGTCGGCGCTTTCCACCGACACGTTGTTGATCCGCGGCGGCGAGCAGATTGGCGCGTGCCTGCTCGGCGAGCTCGGGGAAAATCTCCAGCGAGCGCACGCGCGAGGCGAGCTTGCCGAGGCAGGCGGACAGGTAGCCGCTGCCGGCGCCGACTTCCAGGCGCGACGTCGCCTTCGCCGACCGCCGAGCGCCTGCAGGATGCGCCCGTGCACTTTCGCCGGCAGCATCGTCTGGCCGTGCGCGAGCGGGATCGCGGAGTCCGCGAACGCGACGTCGCGGTAACGCAGCGGCGCAAATTCCTCCCGCTGCACCTGGAGCATCGTCTGCAAGACCCGTTCGTCGAGCACGTCCCAGGCGCGGACCTGCTGCTCGACCATCTGCTCGCGCGCGGCTTGAAGATTCATCGGCAAGGTGTCGGTATGGGAAACGAGGGCCGCAAAGGGTACGAACTTTGATTACGTCATACAAGCTTATGGCCAACCGGCAGCAAGCATGCTGCCCTGGGAAATCCCGCGGGATGTCGAACGCGCGATTGCGGCTGATCGCGTGCAATCGCCGCGTACAATATGGTCAATCCGCGCGTCATTCAGCGGGGGCGTTCGTTATGCTCCCTCAACGAGAATCCAGATGTTGCGCGTGAGTTCGCCGTTGCGGCTCAGGTTGCCGCGCTGCGGGGCGGCAATCCAACAGCAGGCCGCGCAAACGAAGGGGATGCAGGACAAGACCGGCGGTTCAATGTGGGCGCCCTTTTAGGGACTTTGGCTATTGCTTTGGCTTTCGCGGTTCTGGTGCTGCTCGGCGTGCTCGTCTGGCGCGAGCGCCGTGCCACCGCATTGACGCGCGCGACCGATCAGCTCGCCGCCATCGTGCGCGACGGGCGTTATGCCGAGCGCGTGCACACCGGCAGCATCGCCGGCCGTCTCGCTGAGAATGCCAACCGCCTGCTCGAGCAGACTGGCGATGAAAGACCTGATGATCAACGAGCGCGAGCGCTCGCTGGTCGGCCTGCTCGGCGGTCTGCACGAAGCGCTCGCGGTGCATCGCGAGCACGTAGTGTTCGCCAACGACCGGTTCGCTGCGCTCGTCGGCAGCAACGACGCGCGCCGCCTCGAAGGCAAGGCGCTCCCCGAGCTCGTCCATCCCGACTACACCGACCTGGTCCGCGAGCACCTGCGCCGCTCGCTCGCCGGCGAGCCTGGGCTCGAACGCCTGGAAGTCGAGCTGCATCCGCAGTCCGGACAGACGGCGCGCGCCGAGCTGTCGGCGGTGCGCATCGACTACCAGGGCGGGCCGGCGCTGCTGCTCAACCTCGATCGAAATGGGGCCGCGCGCCGCTGCCGTGCCGCTGCCCTCGCGCGCCCGGCCGACGGCGTGGGAAACGCTCGACTCGCTCGGCGAAGGCATCATCACCACCGACGTCAGCGCGCCGCATCGACTACGTGAACCAGGTCGGCGAGCAGCTGATCGGCGTCAGCGCCGTCGATGCGATCGGCAAGAGCATCACCGACATCATCACGCTGCTCGACGAGGGCGATCGCCGCTCGCTCGGCGATCCAGTGCGGCATTGCCTGACGACGCAGTCGAAGGTCACGGTCGGGCGGCGCGGCCTGATGATCTCGCGCGGCGGCGGCGAGGAGCGCTCGGTCGAGCTCACGGTGACGCCGCTGCGCTCGCAGAAGGGCGACCTGATCGGCACGGTCATCGTGGTCCGCGACGTCAGCGAGCTGCGCGGCATCACGCGCCAGATGTCGTACCAGGCGAGCCACGACGCGCTCACCGGCCTGGTCAACCGCCGCGAGTTCGAGCGCCGCCTCGAAGAAGCGCTCGAGATGGCGCACTCCAACGAAGCGCGCCACGTGCTGTGCTATCTCGACCTCGACCGCTTCAAGGTCGTCAACGACAGCTGCGGCCACATGGCGGGCGACGGCATGCTGCGCGAGGTCGCCGCGCTCATCAAGGAAACGGTCCGCGACTCCGATACCGTCGGACGCCTCGGCGGCGACGAGTTCGGCCTGCTGCTGGTCGGCTGCCCGCTGGAGAAGGCGCGGCAGATCGCCGACGACGTGGTCAGCAAGGTCAACGACTATCGCTTCGTGTGGAAGGACAAGATCTTCAACATCGGCGTGAGCGTCGGGCTGATCGAGATCTCGCGCGAGAGCGGCGCGCCGGAAGAAGTCTTGAGCGCCGCAGACTCGGCCTGCTACGTGGCGAAGCGCCAGGGCAACCACGTGCACGTGTACTCGGCGCGCGACGAAGCCGTGGCGCGCCATCGCGGCGAGATCCAGTGGCTGCAGCGACTGCAGTCGGCGCTGAAGGAAAACCGCTTCGAGCTGATGGCGCAGACGATCGTCGCGACGTCGGAGGTGACCGAGGGCCCGGCGCTGGAAATCCTGCTGCGCCTGCAGGACGACAGCGTGCCCGGCGGCATTTCGCCCGCGGAGTTCCTGCGCGCCGCGGAACGCTACCGGCTGATGTCCGACGTCGACCGCTGGGTCGTGCAAACGTCGCTGACCGCGCTCGGCCGCGGCGGCATCCGCCTGCCGCCGAACCGCAGTCTGGCGATCAACCTGTCGGGCCAGACGCTCGGCGATCCGACGTTCCTCGAATACGTCGTCGACGTGCTCGACCGCACCGGCGTGCTGCCGACGCAGCTGTGCTTCGAGGTCACCGAGAACTCCGTGATCACGAACATCGAGCATGCGCAGCGCTTCATCGGCGTGCTGCACGGCATGGGCTGCCAGTTCGCGCTCGACGACTTCGGCCGCGGCCTGTCCTCGTTCGGCAACCTGAAGAACCTGTCGCTCGACTACCTGAAGATCGACGGCACGTTCATCCGCAATCTCGCGGTCGACTCCGTCAACCAGGCGATGGTCGCGGCGATGATCAAGCTGGCGCGCACGCTGAACTTCCAGGTGATCGCCGAGCAAGTCGAAGACGCAGGCGCGTACGAAGCGGCGAAGCGCATGGGCGTGGACTTCGTACAGGGTTATCACCTCGGCCGCCCGCAGCCGCTCGCCCGCGCAGCTGCCACGCCGGCGACGCGCGCGCCCGCCTGACAGGAGGTCGGGCTGCCGCCCGACTCCTCGCGTCAGGCGCCCGCCTGACGTAGGTCGCTCCGACTTTGCTCTCGGGGAAAGCGGCGTATCATCGGCGCAACCGCTCTCCACGGGAATCTCCGATGCAGGAACTGTCGCTCACGGTCAACGGCCGGCCGTGCACCGTGCACGTCGATCCGGCCACGACCCTCGTGGAAGTGCTGCGCGACGAGCTCGGCCTCACCGGCACGAAGATCGGCTGCGACCGCGGCGCGTGCTCGGCGTGCACCGTCTGGCTCGATGGCGAAGTGGTCGCGAGCTGCATGACCTTCGCCCTCGATGCGCGCGGCAAGCAGGTCACGACGATCGAGGGACTCGCGCAACGGCGAGCAGCTCCATCCGGTGCAGCAGGCGTTCGTCGAGCACGACGCCCTGCAGTGCGGCTTCTGCACGCCCGGCATGGTGATGAGCTGCGCGCATCTCGTGGAACGCAATCCGGACTGCACGCTCGATGACGTGCGCGGCGCGATCAGCGGGCATCTCTGCCGCTGCGGCGCCTATCCGAACATCTTCAAGGCGACGTTGGCGGCTGCAGCGGCAGTGCGCCAGCGCAAGAATGGAGGCGGCACATGAGCGCTGCAGACTCACGCGACGGCCGCACCGTTCATGACGGGAATCGTCGGCGACACATTCCAGCCCGTCACGCGCAACGTTCCCGCCGAGGAACCGCCCGAGCTGCCGCCGAACGCCGAGCTGCGCGTCATCGGCAAGCCCGTCAACCGCGTCGATGCCGTTCCGAAAGTCACCGGCAAGGCGCGTTACACGTACGACGTGCAGCTTCCCGGCATGCTGTACGCACGCATCGTGAGCAGCACGGTGCCGCACGCCCGCATCAAGTCGATCGACACGTCGGCTGCGGAGGCCTATCCGGGCGTCAAGGCTGTGCACATTCTCGATCGCGTCCTGTCGATCGCTCAGCTGCGCGATGCAAGCGTGGAAGCAAATGAGCGCTATCCGCTCGTTCGCTACAACGGCCAGCCGATTGCAGCTGTCGCGGCGGTCAGCATGCGCGCGGCGAAAGCAGCCGCGAAACTCGTGCGCATCGAATACGAGCGCATTGCCGCACGTCACGAGTCTCGAAGCAGCGATGCGCGACGACGCGCCGGTCGTATTCCCCGGACCGACGGAGCAAGCCGCGACAGCAGGCGGCGGCGGTGCCGCTCCGGGCTTGCCGCAGAAAGGCAATCTGCGCGGACCCGCACGCGGCGGCCTCGGCGGCGGTCCGCGCGGCGACGTGCAGCAGGGCTTCGCACAGGCCGATCACATCGTCACGCGCGAATATCGCACGCAAGTGCAGACGCACACGCCGATGGAGACGCACGGCCTCGTTGCGGATTGGCGCGACGAGGAGCTGACGCTCTACGCCTCGACGCAGTTCACGCTCAGCGTGCGCGACGAAGCGGCGGACGTGTTCAAGCTGCCGAAGGAAAAGATCCGCGTGATCAGCGAGTTCACCGGCGGCGGCTTCGGCGCGAAGTTCGGCATCGGCAACTACGGCGCGCTCGCGATCCACCTGTCGCGCAAGGCGCGCGCGCCCGTGCGGCTCGTGCTCGATCGGCGCGAGGAGCACGTCAGCGTCGGCAACCGGCCGAGCAGCCTCCAGCGCGTCAAGCTGGGCGCGAAGCGCGACGGCACGCGTGACGGCGCTGCAGGTCGAGAGCTACGGCACGGGCGGCGTGGCCGCGGGCGCCGGCGTCGGCTTCTGCCACACTGCGATGTATCCGATCCCGAACGTCTCCACCGAGCACTACGACGTGTTCACGGACGCCGGCCCCTGCGCCGCTTTTCGCGCCCCCGGACAAGTGCAGGGGATCTTCGCGCTCGAGCAGGCGCTCGACGAGATGGCTCACGCGATCGACATGGATCCGCTCGCGCTGCGCGAGAAGATCGACACGAACGACACCGACGACGCGCGCGCTCGCAAGGTCGAGCGGCGCATCGGCGCCGAGCGTGCCGGTTGGTCGCAGCGTCGACCCGCCGGGCGCCGACACCGGGCCCGTCAAACGCGGCATCGGCATGGCGCAATCGCAGTGGGTGTACATCGTCCACGGCGGCACCACCACCTGCGAAGTGCGAATTCGCGGCGACGGCTCGGTCGTTGCGCTGACGGGCGCGCAGGACATCGGCACCGGCACGCGCACGGTCATGGCGCAGACGGTGGCGGAAGAGCTCGGATTGCGCGTCGAGGACGTGGATACGCGCATCGGCGATTCGCGCTACCCGCCCGGCCCGGCATCGGGCGGCAGCCGCGTCACCGGCTCGATCACGCCCGCAGCGCGCAACGCTGCGTACCTTGCCGCGCGCGATCTGGCAGCACGCGTCGCAGCGTCGCTCGACGCCAAGCCCGATCGAGATCGTCTTTCAGGACGGTCGCGTGTTCGCGCGCGGCCGCCCGGAGCGCGGCATGACGTTCGCTGGAGGCCGTCAGGAAAGCGAACTTCGACGAGATCGTGCATCGCGCCGACCGGCGCGAAGACTACGACGGCTATCGCGCGAAGCTCGGCGATCTGCACATCAGCAGGCACGGCATCGGCGGCGTGCAGTTCGCGCAGATCGCGGTCGACACCGAAACCGGCGTCGTCAAGGTCGAGCGCGTCGTCGCGGTCCACGACTGCGGCCGGCCGATCAATCCGAAGCTGATCGAAAGCCAGATCTACGGCGGCGTGATCCAGGGCGTGAGCTACGCGCTGTACGAGGAGCGCCATCTCGATCCGGGCACCGGCGTGCAGCTCAACGCCAACATCGACCAGTACAAGATCGTCGGATCGCGCGAGACGCCGGCGATCGAAGTGCACGTCATCGAGCAGCTGGGCCGCCAGTCTTCGACCGACGCGCGCGGCGTCGCCGAGCCGGCCAACGTCGCCACCGCCGCAGCGATCGCCAATGCGTTCTACAACGCGACCGGCAAACGCATCCGCACGTTGCCGATGACATCCCGCGAACGTGCTCGCCGCTCTGCGCGCCGACGAGGAGCAGCCATGAACAGCTTCCAATGGATCGACGCGAAGTCCGTCGAAGAAGCCGTGGCGCTGTTGTCCGCGGATGCTCGCGGCACGACGTTCGCCAAAGCAGGCGGCATGGACCTGCTGGATCTCATGAAGGAAGGCATCATCGCGCCGGCGCGCATCGTCAACCTGCAGCGCATCGATGCGTTGCGCGGCGTGCAATTCGCGGCTGGCACGGGACTGCGTCTCGGCGCGCTGACGACGCTCGCTGAGATCGCGAGCCATTCGTCGATTCGACAGCACTATCCAGCGCTCGCGGCAGCCGCCGCGCACGCTGCGACTCCGCAGGTTCGCAATGCTGCGACGATCGGCGGCAATCTGCTGCAGCGGCCGCGCTGCTGGTACTTCCGCAACGAGCTCTTCCATGCCGCGCGCGAGGAAGTCGGCCGCGAGCAATCCCAGTACGGCGCGATTTTCGACAACGCCAAGACGACGATGGTGCACGCCTCGACGCCGGCAACGGCGCTGCTCGCCTACGGCGCGAGCGTTCACGTGACAGGCAAGTCCGGCCAGTCGCGCGCGATCGCGCTGAGCGATTTCCTGCTGCCGCCGGATTTCGATCGCGACCGCGACACGACGCTCGGCAGCGACGAAGTGCTGACGCACGTCAGCGTGCCGCCGGTTGGGACCAACACGCGCGCCGCGTATCACAAGCAGACCGAGCGCGACAGCTACGACTGGCCGATCTGCGACGTTGCAGTCGTGCTGACGCTGGCGAATCGCAAGGTGGAAGCCGCGAGGATCGTCGCCGGTGCCGTCGCGCCGGTTCCGCGTCGCATGACGGCGAGCGAAAGCGCGCTGGTCGGCCGGGAAATCGACGAGCGCGTCGCGGCCGAAGCCGGACGCGCCGCAGTCCGCGGCGCGACGCCGACGGAGAAGAACAGCTACAAGGTCCCGGTGCTGGAAGCTGTGATCCGGCGGACGATATTAGCCGCGATGGCCTAGCAGCCGCGCGGGCAGGAACAGCAGCGCCTTGATGAACGCGAGCACTGCGCCGAGCAGCACTCCGACGATGCGGAACGGTATCGACAGCAGCCAGAGGATCGGCAGCAGGAACACGAGCGCAATCGCGATCGGCCACGCGATCACGAACAGCAGGCACCAGGCGATCACCACGAACACGAACTGCATCTGAGGCTCCGGTCTACGACACCGGAGTGATCCCGGCATCTGGAATCATCATAGAGCAGCCGCGCGGCGCGCGGGGAACGACTGGCCGGTCAGCCGCCGCGGGTGACCGGCATCGCAACGTCGTCGGCCGACTTGCCCAGATACTTCGCCAGCTCCAGCTTCGCGATGGCGTTGCGATGAACCTCGTCCGGGCCGTCGGCGATGCGCAGCGTGCGCTGGCCCGCCCACAGTTGCGCCAGCGGGAAATCCGAAGTCACGCCGCCTGCGCCGTGCGCCTGGATCGCGCAGTCGATCACTTTCAGCGTCATGTTCGGCACGATGACCTTGATCATCGCGATTTCCTTGCGCGCGACCTTGTTGCCGACCGTGTCCATCAGGTACGCGGCGTTCAGCACCATCAGCCGCGCCTGGTCGATCTCGCAGCGCGAATCGGCGATGCGCTCGTGCCAGACGGATTGCGAGGAGATCGGCTTGCCGAACGCGACGCGCGTCGTGAGACGCTGGCACATGAGCTCGAGCGCGCGCTCCGCGACGCCGATCGAGCGCATGCAGTGATGGATGCGTCCCGGCCCGAGCCGGCCTTGCGCGATCTCGAAGCCGCGGCCTTCGCCGAGCAGCAGGTTGCTCGCCGGCACGCGCACGTTCTCGAGCAGCACCTCGGCATGGCCGTGCGGCGCGTCGTCGTAGCCGAACACCGGCAGGTGCCGCAGGACCTTCACGCCCGGCGTGTCCGAGGGGACGAGGATCATCGACTGCTGACGGTGGCGATCCTCTTCGGTGTTGGTCTTGCCCATCAGGATGAAGATCTTGCAGCGCGGATCGTTCGCGCCGCTCGACCACCACTTGCGGCCGTTGATCACGTAGTCGTTGCCGTCGCGCTTGATGCTGCACGAGATGTTCGTGGCATCCGAGGATGCGACCGCCGGCTCGGTCATCAGGAACGCCGAGCGGATCTGCCCGGCGAGCAGCGGCTCCAGCCAGCGATCCTTCTGCGCCTCGCGTGCCATAGCGCTCGATCGTTTCCATGTTGCCGGTGTCCGGCGCGGCGCAATTGAACACCTCAGGCGCCCACGGCACGCGCCCCATGATCTCGCACAGCGGCGCGTACTCCAGGTTCGACAAGCCCTTCCGGCGCGCGCGGCGAGCGCGGCAGGAACAGATTCCACAGCTGCGCGTCGCGGGCGCGCGGCTTGAGCTCCTCGATCAGCCGCAGCGGCTTGAACGCATTGCCGGCGCGGCGGTTCTCATCGATCTCGGCGGAGTAGCGCGCCAGGTTCGGATAGATGTGCTGCGTCGAAGAACTCGAGCAGTCTTGCCTGGAGCGAGCGCACGCGCGGGCTGTATTCGAAATCCATGACCGCCTCCTGCTGGCGGGATGCCTGTAATGCGTGGAAGATGTGCGTTGGGCGCCCGACGAACGCCAATGCAACGACTGCATAACGCCGGATCGACGCCCTGCATATATTCACTGGGCATACACTGAGCGCCAAGAGTCCTGCAGGGGGCGCGCCAATGCAACTTTCCCGGGTCGACCTGAACCTGTTCACGATCTTCGACGCGATCTACCGCGACGGCGGCATCACGCCGGCCAGCAAACGCCTGCACCTGTCGCAGCCGGCGGTGAGCCATGCGCTCGCCCGGTTGCGCGAGTTGCTGGACGATCCGCTGTTCGAGCGGCGCGGCCACGACATGGTGCCGACGCCGCTCGCGCGCTCGATCGCCGCGAACGTCGCGACTTCGCTCGGCGGACTGGAACAGCTCCTGCAGCGCACGGGCCGGTTCGATCCCGGCACGAGCCCGCGCTCCTTTACGGTCGCGATGCGCGAGGTCAACGAGCTGCCGTTCCTGCCGCTGCTCGTCGAGCGCTTGCAGCGCGAAGCGCCGCACGTCGATATCGCGGTCGTGCGCATCGATCGCCGCGACCTCGAAGAGGACCTGCAGAGCGGCGAGATCGACCTCGCGTTCGATGTCGGGTTGCCGCTATCGCACGACGTGCGACGCGAGCGCGTGACGTCGGAGCCGCTCGCGGTGCTGGCGCGCAAGGATCATCCGTCGATCGACGGCGCGCTGACGATGGATGCTTATCTGGCAATGGAGCACATCCTGATCACCGGGCGTCGCCGCGGCGGCGGCTACGAAGACATCGCGCTCGGCCGGCTCGGCATGTCACGGCGGATCCGCGTGCGCTGCCAGCACTATGCGGCCGCGTGCGAAATCGTCGCGCGCTCCGATCTGCTCGCAACGATGGCGCGCAGCCAGGCGGAGCTGGGCAGCCGCCAGGGCGGCACGCAGGTGCTGCCGTTCCCGCTGGAGATTCCGCCGCTGGAGATGTTCCTGTACTGGCACGCGAACGTCGACGCGGACCCGGGCTCTCAGTGGCTGCGCGGCGCGCTGCTCGAACTGCTGCGCAAGTGACGAGGTGCGAGCTCACCACTCGCCGCTGTTCGGCATCGACGCCCAGGGCTCGCGCGGCGGCAGCGCCCCGCCCTTCTGCAGCAGCTCGACCGAGATCCGGTCGGGCGAGCGCACGAACGCCATGTGCCCGTCGCGCGGCGGCCGGTTGATCGTCACGCCGTGCTCGGCGAGCCGCTGGCACGTCGCGTAGATGTCGTCGACTTCGTAGGCGAGATGGCCGAACGCGCGGCCGATGCCGTAGTTCTCCGGGTCCCAGTTGTAGGTCAGCTCCACCTGCGCGGCGTCGTCACCCGGCGCGGCGAGGAACACCAGCGTGAACCGCCCCTTCTCGTTCTCCTTGCGGCGGATTTCCCGCAATCCCAGCGCATCGCAGTAGAAGCGCAGGGAAGCCGCCAGGTCCGTGACGCGCACCATTGTATGCAGGTACTTCATCGCATTTACTCGACGCACTCCACTGAATCGGGAGCTCCGACGGCATGATAATGGAACCGGGTCGGAACGCTCGCCGTTCATGTCATATGAAGATTCACAGGGGTCATGGCCGAGCTCGTACGAAGGATTGAGTGGAACGCCCGCGCCGCAGCCGTGATCGCGGTGCTGCTGTTCGGGACGATTTTCGCGTGCGCACCCACCTGGGCGCAGGACGAAGAAGAAGAGGACCGCGGTCACGCCGATGACAGGCTGCGCGCAGCGCGACCGGCCGGATGCCTCGATGCTGGAGCGCGTGCGCCGCCGGCTCACGGTGACCACCTGCGCGTCCTCCGCGTGGCTCGACAGCCTGTTCGGCGATCAATTCCGCTACGACCAATATCGCGCGACCTACGGCACCGTCTCGGCCGGCGGCCTGTGGAGCGACTACGACGGCTTCGATCCGCGCCTGCGCTTTCGCGTACGCCTGCAGCTGCCGCAATGGGACGAGCGCATCTCCGCGTTCGCCGGCCGCGTCGGCGACGGACGATTACATCAGCGACACGGAAGGCGACTTCGAAGCGCTGCCGACGCGGCAGTTCGGCGACCTGGAAGACGAAAGCGTGCTGGTCGGCCTCGGCTATTCCAGCCCCGAGCGCACCGGCAACGACTTCGACGTCGGCGTCGGCGTGCGCGTCGACCTGCCGCTCGATCCGTATGCACGCGCCCGCTACGAGATCGTGCGGGGCGTTCGGCGAGCACTACGTGTTCACCGCGCGCGAGACCGTGTTCTGGCAGAACTCGGAAGGCTTCGGCACCACGACGCGCATGTATCTCGACCGCGCGATCTCCGACACGCTGCTGCTGCGCTGGGCGAATCTCGGCAAGTACACCGAAGAGACGATCGGCCTGGAGTGGTACACGCAGCTCACGCTGTTCCAGAGCCTGAACGAGCGCACCGGGCTCGCGTGGCAGCTGCAGACCGAAGGCGAGACGGACAACGAAGTGCAGCTGACGCGCCACTCCGCGCGGCTGATCCTGCGCCGGCAGCTCACGTGCGGACTGGCTGTTCCTCGAGCTGCGCGGCGGCGTCTCCTGGCCGCGCCGCAAGCTCACCGAAGATCGCGAAGCGAGCCCTGAAGATCGGCGTCGCGCTGGAAATGAACTTCGGCAACCGGCCCCGGTAGTCGATCTCCAGGTAGGCGTTCACGGGCCGGGAACCTCGCGCGCGCCGGGCTCCGTCACTCGCAACAGGAACCCCTGTTGGAGAAGTCCATGAAGTCACTACGAGCAGTCCTCCTCGCCTCACTGTTGTCCGCTGTCCGGGCTGGCCACGGCCGCGGACGCCCCGAGCGGCCCCGTTCCGGCGAAGCTCGCCGCGACGCAGGCGGCGGAACGCGATCTGTGGGTCGGCCACATCTTCTGGGTGCGCGAAGTCGCGCGCGGGCTCGCCGACAAGAATCCGGCGGCCGCCGATTTCGCCGAGAAGCAGGTCGTCGCGAACGCCAAGCAGATCGCCGGCTCGATCGAGCCGTTCTACGGCAAGGCCGCGACCGATCAATTGTTCAAGCTGCTCGCCGGCCACTACACTGCGATCAAGGCGCACGCGACGGCGACTGTCGCCGGCGACGCCGCGGGAGCGAAGAAGGCGCTCGGCGAGCTGACGAGCAATGCCAACGAGATTGCCAAGTTCCTGGCGGGCGCGAACCCGAATCTTCCGGAAGCGACCTTGAAGAGCCTGCTCGCGGCGCACGGCGGACACCACGTGCAGCAGAATCAGCAACTCGCCGCGCACGACCTCGCCGCCGAGGCGCGCACCTGGGACGCGATGAAGACTCACATCTACACGATCGCCGACGCGCTGGCCGGCGGAATCGCCAAGCAGTTCCCGGACAAGTTCACGTGAACGAATCCGAATCCCTCCAGCACGCCGCCGCACTGGCGGCCGCCGACGTCGTCGCCGCAACCGGCGACGACGCGGCGCTCGCGAGCCGTGCCGCGCAAGGCGATCAAGATGCGTTCGCGCGGATCATGCGCCGCTACAACCAGCGGCTGTATCGACTGGCAGTGAGCGTCATGGGCGACGCGAGCGAAGCGGAAGACGTGCTGCAGGAAAGCTACGTGCGCGCGTTCTACGCGTTCGCGACGTACGCGGGCGCGGGGAGCCTCGGTGCATGGCTCGCCCGCATCGTGCGCAACGAAGCCATCGACCGCGTGCGCGCGCGCGAGAGCCGCCGCAGTCATGTCGCAATCGAAGCCGATCTCGGCGTGCAGTCCGGGGAGGACGAGACGAACGTGGCGACGACTTCACGCGCGCCGACGCGCACTCGATCTGCATCGATGACCGATCCGCAGGCGCTCGCTGCGAACGCGGAGCTGCGACGGCTCCTGGAACGCGCGATCCAGCGCCTGCCGGAACAGTTCCGAACCGCGTTCGTGTTGCGCGAAGTCGAGGGACTTGTCGGTCGAGGAAACGGCCGAGTACCTCGGCATCCCGCCCGCGACGGTGAAGACCCGCGACCATCGCGCACGCAACCTGCTGCGCGGTTACCTCAGCGAGAACATCGACGCGACGATCCCGCAGACATTCCCGTTCCTGGGCGCGCGCTGCGACTCGCATCGTGGAGAAGAGTGCTCTGCCAGATTGAAGATCGTCGGAGCCGACTCCTACGCCCTGTACGACCCCGACGTCGTCGTCCCGCCGTGCCCCGTCCAGTTCGTGTGGAAGAACTTGCCGCGCGGCTGATCGATCCTCTCGTAGGTGTGCGCGCCGAAGAAGTCGCGCTGTGCCTGGATCATGTTCGCCGGCAACCGCTCCGAACGATAGCCATCGAAGTACGCGAGCGCCGAGCTGAGACACGGCACCGGCACGCCGCTCTGCACGGCAGCGACGATCGCGCGACGCCAACCGACCTGGCGGCTCGTGACCGCGTCCCGGAAGAACGGATCCAGCAGCAGGTTGACGAGACCGGGCTCGCGATCGAACGCCTTCTTGATGTCGCCGAGGAACGCCGAGCGGATGATGCAGCCGCCGCGCCACACGAGCGCGATGCCGCCGTAGTTCAGATTCCACTTGTATGCCTGCGCCGCCGCGCGCAACAACTGGTAGCCCTGCGCGTAGCTGATGATCTTCGATGCATAGAGCGCCTGCCGCAGATCTTCGACGAGCGCGCCGCGATCGCCCGTGAAGCCGCTGCCGTCGTAGCGCAGCTGCTTCGACTGCCGCGACCCGCTCCTCCTTCATCGCTGACAGCGCACGCGCGAACACGGCTTCGCCGATCAGCGTCAGCGGCATGCCCTCTTGCAGCGCTTCGATGACGGTCCACTTGCCGGTGCCCTTCTGGCCCGCGGCATCGAGGATCACGTCGACGATGTGCTCGCCCTCGCTGGATTTGTACGCGAGGATGTCGCGCGTGATCTCGATGAGGTAGCTGTCGAGCTCACCGGCGTTCCATTGCGCGAACACCTCGTGCATCTGCCGGTTGCTCATGCCGAGCACGCGCTTCATCACGTCGTAGGTTTCGGCGATCAGCTGCATGTCGCCGTACTCGATGCCGTTGTGAACCATCTTCACGAAGTGTCCGGCGCCGTCCTCGCCCATCCAGTCGCAGCACGGCTCGCCTTCCGGCGTGCGCGCACAAGCAGCCTGGAAAATCGGCTTGATGTGCGGCCATGCGGCCGCGCTGCCGCCGGGCATCAGCGACGGGCCGGTCAGCGCGCCTTCCTCGCCGCCGGAGATGCCAGAGCCGACGTACAGCATTCCGGCGCCCTCGACCTGGCGCGTGCGACGGATCGTGTCCGTGAACAAGCTGTTGCCGCCGTCGATCAGGATGTCGCCGCTTGTCGAGCAACGGCAGCAACTCGTCGATCACCGCGTCGACCGCCGGGCCAGCCTTGATCAGCATCATGATCTTGCGCGGCCGCTGCAGCGCTGCGACCAGCTCCGCGGGCGTGCGCGTGCCGACTGAAGTTCTTGCCGCGCGCCCGGCCGGCGATGAACTCGCTCGACGCGCTCGACAGTGCGGTTGTACACCGCGACCCGAAAGCCCTTGCTCTCCATGTTCAACGCGAAGTTCTCGCCCATCACGGCGAGTCCGATGAGACCGATGTCGGCGAGCGGTTGCGTCATGGTGCGTGCAAACCCTTTTGCAGTGAGGATTCGTCGTGCGATGCTTGAGCGCTCGATGTTACTCCCGCACGGGGCCGAGGATCACTCATGAATCGTCGTGAATTCATCGAACTGTCCGCCGCGGTCGGCGCGACACTGGCCTGGGCACGGAGCACTGCTCGCGAATCGCAGGTGCAGTGGTCGGAACGGCGCGAGCTGTATCCGCAGGGCGTCGCGTCGGGCGATCCTCATCCTGACAGCGTCCTGTTGTGGACACGCCGTCCGCCGGCAACGCGGCGCGGCCGCGAAACAGCTGACAGTGGAAGTCGCGCGCGATCGAGCAGTTCAAGGAAGTCGTCGCGACGTCGCACGCGCCGTTGTCCGAGGCAAGCGATTGGACGTGCCGCATCCTCGCCGCGGGCCTCGAGCCTGCGACCGTCTACTGGTATCGCTTCAGCGACGAGCAAGGTCACGGCAGCCGTGTCGGCCGCACCAAGACGGCGCCGCGCGAGAGCGAAGCGCGGCGCGTGAACTTCACGTTCGTCAGCTGCCAGAACGTCTGTCAGGGCGCGCAGAACGCCTATCGCCGCATGATCTACGAGGACCTGTCGCGCCCGGCCGAGCGGCAGCTCGATTTCGTCCTGCACCTCGGGGATTTCATCTACGAGATCGTCTGGTATCCCGAGGACCGGCCGCAGGGCATGTACGACCGCAGCCTGCGCGACGTCGTGCGCTTCAAGACCCGGCGAGAAGGTGCGCGACTTCCATGTGCCCGTGACGCTCGACGATTACCGCAGCTTGTATCGCGGCTATCTGCAGGATCCGGATCTGCAGGACGCCCGCGCGCGCTGGCCGTTCGTGTGCGTCTGGGACAACCACGAATTCTCGTGGCGCGGCTGGCAGGGATTCGTCAAGACCGTCGAGGCCGGACGTCCCGCGCAGACGCGCAAGGTCGCCGCGAACCAGGCGTGGTTCGAATTCCAGCCGGCGCGCATCGCGCAAACCGGACGGCGGCGAGCTCGAGCGGTTCGCGCCGCCCAAAGTCGTCGACGCACCCATCGAGCGCTTCGACGAGCACGGCATCGGCCAGGAGCCGAACAATCTCGCGGCGATCGACAGCCTGCACATCTACCGACGCCTGCGCTTCGGCCGCAACGTCGATCTCGTGCTCACCGACCAGCATTCGTTCCAGACCGAATGCGCGATGGATACGGCCGCGGCCGATCCGTTCAACAGCAAGGACTACCCGAACCTCGTGCCCGAGGAAGTGAACGAGATCTTCGACGCGGGGCGCGAGTATGGCGAACGGCAAGCCGCCGGCGACGATCCGCTTCGGCACGCAACAGATCGCGAACGCGCGCAAGGATTCGCCGTCGCACAGCATGCTCGGCGCCGTGCAGAAGCAGTGGTTCCTGCAACAGCTGAAGAGCTCGACGGCGACCTGGAAGATCTGGGGCAACTCGCTCGGCACGCTCGACTGGCGCACCGATCCACAGAACCTGCCGTCGGGCGTCGCCGCGAGCCCGTGGCCCGGCGCCGGCTATGCGTCGTTCGGCGGCGGCGATTGGAGCGGCTACGTGACCGAGCGCGCGGAGGTCTTCGACTTCGTGCGCCAGCAGCGCATCGGCGGCTTCGCGATCGTCGCCGGCGATCGCCATTCGTTCTGGGCCGGCCGCGCCGCGAAGGCATTGCCGCCGCGCCCGTTCGAGCCGGTCGGCGTCGAGTTCATCACCGGCTCGATCTCCGCACCCGGTCTGCCGGAAGGCCTGGAGCACAACATGCCGAAGGATCATCCGCTGCGCTCGCTGTTCGTGCACCAGCCGGCGCCGGACGCGCCGTACCAGCGGACGGTGAACATGTTGCTGCTGCACGGCGTGCGCTCATGCCTGGAGTTCGTCGAAGACCGGCGACTATGAGCGCGCACTGAAGCTCTCGAACCGCGAGATGTCACCGCACCTGCAGTTCCTCGATCTCGGTGGCCACGGCTACGCGGCGGTGAGCGCGATGAACGACGCGCTCGAAGTGGAGTTCATGTGCATTCCGCGCCCGATCGAGCGCAGCACGACGCCAGACGGCGGCCCGCTCGCGTACCGAGTCGTGCATCGAGCGAAGCTGTGGAAAGGCGGCGAGACGCCGCAGCTGGAGCGTGTGCTGCTGGAAGGCAAGGTGCCGCTGTCGATCTGACTGTAGGTAGCCAGGCTTCGCTGAGCCCGACCTACAGCCGCTCACGATCGGGATGTGCCAGACGACGTACTGCGTCTGGATCCGCGATCGCGTCGACGACGCAGTCGAACAGCGCGCGCACTTCGTCGACGCCTAGCGCCGTGTGTCGCGCCAGCGCTTCCGTGTAACCGTCGCGCCATGCGGCGATGATCGCGCCGAACGTCGCGCGCGGAACGCGGATCGTGTCGAGCGACGATGTAGTCGACGTGCAGATCCTCGAAACCGAGCTGCTTCATCATCGACCACGTGCGGCGTCCGACGCGCGCGTCGGTGCCGGTCGCGTGCGTGAACGGAATCACGCCCTCGTGCCATAGACGGTCCGGATCGCACTTGCCCGCGGCCGCGTGGATCATGCCGTAGTCCTCGCTCAGCACGTGCACCCAGCCGCCCGGCCGGCAGATGCGGCACAGCTCGGCCAGCACTCTTTGCGGCTCCGGCACGGCCTGCGTCATGTGTCGGCAGACCACGAGGTCGAACTGTCCCGCCGCGAATTTCAGCTCGAACGCATCGCCCTGCTCGAACCTCACGCGCGGCGACAGCGCCGCATAGCGCCGGCGCGCATAGGCGACAGAGCCTTCCAGGATGTCCACGCCCACGAGCTCAGCGTCGGGGTAGCGCGCCGCGAGCCGCGAGGTGATCTCGCCGCTCCCGCAGCCGATATCGGCGATGCGGGCGGCCGCTGGCAGCTCGGTAGCGCTCGAACAGATGCCGCTCCTGCGGCCAGATCGCCTCAGCCTGCGCGGCCAGGTTGCGCAGCATCGACTCGTCGGCCATCTGTTCGGCCTGGGGATTGCGCTCTTTCATGGCCAATCTTCGTGGTGTCGGACGGGAAAGTGTCCGCGCTGCAACCTTTCGGGGCGTGTTAGCGTCCCAGAAGGCAGAACATCTCGCCAGAGGGGAATCTCCATGTCCGTCCGTTTCGTCAGCGCACGCTTGTCAACGCATTGGGGGTCTGCCTCGTTGCCTGCTCCTTCGCCGCCCAGGCGGCCGAGAAACGGCTCGACCGAACCTTCAGCGTCGCACCCGGCGGCCGGCTGACGATCGAGTCGGACGGCAGCGACCTGCGCGTCGAAGGCACTGCGGGCAACCAAGTCGTGGTGCACATCCTGGTCACCGGCTCGGAGCGCGCGCTGGAGCGCATGACGCTGTCCGCCGAACAGAGCGGCAACGACGTCGCGGTCGTCGCGAAGCACGGCTCCGGCAAGTGGACGGACTGGTTGGGCGGCTGGAATCTCGACGGCAGGATCGAAGTGAAGGTGCCGCGCGACTACAACATCGACATCCGCACCTCCGGCGGCGACATCACAGTCGGGCAGCTCAATGGCAACGCTCGCGGCAGAACCTCCGGCGGCGACATCCGCCTCACCGACATCCACGGACCCGTGGACATGGCGGACCTCCGGCGGCGACGTGCGCGCCGAGCAGGTCGAAGGCCAAACGCGCCTCAACACGTCGGGCGGCGACATCGAGGTCGTTCGGCTCGAACGGCGATCTCGACGCGAAGACTTCCGGCGGCTACATCCATCTCGACGACATCGTCGGCAACGTCGATGGCGCGCACGTCGAGCGGCAACGTCATCGCCCGCGGCGTCCGCGGCGATTCGCGAGCTGAAGACGTCCGGCGGCGACATCCGCGCCACGATCGACGGCAAGATCGCCGCCCACACCTCCGGCGGCGACGTCACTGCGGAGCTGGTCGGCGCGAATCGCGGCATTTCCGTGTCGAGCTCCGGCGGCGACCTGACCGTGCGGGTGCCGAAGGACACGACAGGCGAGCTCAATGCCGCGACCAGCGGCGGCTCGGTCCGCACCGAGATCCCGGTCACGACGACGGAAATGGGCGAGCACAGACTGACCGGCACCATCAACGGCGGCGGCAATCCCGATCCACGCGCGCACCTCGGGCGGCAGCATCAAGGTGGTCGCCGTGGCGTCGACGCAGGCCAGCCAGAATCAGCCCGTCGAAAAAGCCAACTGAACTAAGCAAGCGCGGGGGCTTTCTTTTGCCCCGCGTGCTCGCCGAAACTGCCCGCCTCATCGTTGCGCTGAAGGAGTCGGGCCGTGCTGCGAACTCGTCGATTGCTGGCAACCGTCGCGCTCGCGACTGGCCTCGCCGCCACCACGCCCGGCTTCGCAGCGCAGTCTTCGCCCGCGGCGGGCGCCGGCGCGAACGCCGACTCGGCCGCGCTGCATCGTCTGTTCGAGGACTACTTCGAGCGCCAGCTGCAGCTCAACCCGCTGCTGGCGACGTTCATCGGCGATCACCGCTACGACGACAAGCTCACGAACAACATCTCTCCCGAGCACATCGCCATCGCGCTCGAAGTCGACCGCAAGGCGCTCGAAGACGCACAGAAGCTCGCGGCGCGGTCAGCTGTCGGACGCCGACCGGCTGAGCGTCGAGATCTTCATGTACGACCTGCGTGCTTCGATCGACGGCGCGAAGTTCCCGGGCGAGCTCGTGCCGATCAACCAGTTCCAGAGCCTGCCGACGCTGATGCCGGTGCTGGGCTCCGGCTCGAGCGCGCAGCCGTTCGCGACCGCTGCGGACTACGACCGCTTCCTGGCGCGCATGCGCGACTACATCGTGTGGTCGGACCAGGCGATCGTGAACATGCGCAAGGGTCTCGCGCAGAACCTGACGTATCCGCGCGTGCTGATGGCGAAGGTGCTGCCGCAGCTGCAGGACGCTCATTGTCGCCGATCCGCAAACGAGCCTGTTCTACGCGCCGCTCAAGAATTTTCCGGACGCCGTCGCCGCCGGCCGATCGCACGCGCCTGCAGGCCGCGTACCGCGACGCGATCACGAAGGAGATCAATCCGGCCTATCAGCGGCTGCACGACTTCATCCGCGACGAGTACCTCAAGGGCGCGCGCACGCAGGTCGGTTGGTCGACGCGTGCCGAACGGCGGTGAGTGGTACGCGTATCTCGCCAAGCTCTCGACGACGACCGACCTGACGCCGGACGCGATCCACGACGCTCGGCCTGAAGGAGGTCGCGCGCATTCGCGGCGAGATGGAACAGGTCAAGGCGCAGGTCGGCTTCAAGGGCGATCTCGCGGCGTTCTTCAAGTTCCTGCAGGACGATCCGCGGTTCTACTACGACAACGCCGACGCCCTGGTGCAGGGCTTCCGCGACCTGAAGAAGAACATCGATGCGCGGCTGCCGAAGCTGTTCGCCGATTTTCCGAAAGCGGATTACGAAGTGCGCGCCGTCGAGCCGTTCCGCGCGCAAGTGCGCGGCCGGCGGCTTCTATCAATCGCCGTCGGCCGACGGCTCGCGCCCCGGCATCTTCTACGTCAACACGTACAACCTGAAGGCGCAGCCGAAGTTCGGCATGGAGACGCTGTCGCTGCACGAGGCCGCACCGGGCCATCATTTCCAGATCGCGATCCAGCAGGAGCTCGAAGAGCTGCCGCGCTTCCGTCGCTTCGGCAACGGCTACGTCGCCTACCAGGAAGGCTGGGCGCTGTACGCGGAGTCCATCGGCAAGGAGCTGGGCATGTTCACCGACCCGTATCAGTACTACGGGCGGCTGAGCGACGAGATGCTGCGCGCGATGCGGCTGGTCGTCGACACCGGCCTGCACACGCGCAACTGGAGCCGCGAGCAGGCGATCAAGTACATGCTCGACAACTCGTCGATGGCGCCGAGCGACGCCGAGTCGGAAGTCGAGCGCTACATCGCGATCCCGGGCCAGGCGCTCGGCTACAAGATCGGACAGCTGCGCATCCGCGAGCTGCGCAACAAAGCGCAGGCCGCGCTCGGCTCACGCTTCGACGTGCGCGAGTTCCACAGCGTCGTGCTGCGCGACGGCTCGCTGCCGCTGAGCGTGCTGGAAGCGAAGATCGATCGGTGGATCGCGGCGAAGAAGTGACTGGGACTGGACTAGTGACTGGCCCGTCACCGTCACGAGTCATTCCGGCTCTCACCACACCTCGCACCGCTCTTCCTTCGACCTCACCATCGGCGCGCCGGCCTTGCACTGGAAGGCCTGCTGGAACTCCGGCAGGTTCGACACCGAGCCGATGACGCGATACTTCGCGATCGGGTGCGGGTCGCCCTGCACCATGGTGCGCGCGAACTCCGGGCGCACTTCGTCGCCGCGGAACTGGCCCCACGCGATGAAGAACTGCTGCTCCGGCGTGTAGCCGTCGATCGTCGGCGCCGGCGGCTTGCCGCGCTGGGAGATCTGGAACGCGCGGTAGGCGATCTTCGCGCCGGCGAGGTCGCCGATGCTCTCGCCGAGCACCAGCTTGCCGTTGTGATGCACGCCGGGCTCGATGAAGTAGCCCTCGTACTGCTTCACGACGCACTGGCCGCGCTCCTGGAATTTCTTCAGGTCCGCGTCGGTCCACCAGTTCTTCAGCCGCCCCTGCGCGTCGAACTGCGCGCCCTGGTCGTCGAAGCCGTGGCTGATCTCGTGACCGATCACCACGCCGATCGCGCCGTAGTTGACGGCGTCGACCGCCTGCATGCTGAAGGCCGGCGGCTGCAGGATGCCCGCCGGGAAGACGATCTCGTTCAGCGTCGGGTTGTAGTACGCGTCCGAAGTCGGCGGCGTCAGGCCCCAGCGGCCGCGATCGATCGGCTTGTTGATCTGCGCGTGATCGTCCTGCACGCCGAACTTCTGCGCCGCGAGCACGGATTCCCAGTACGCGTCGCGGCGCACGGCGACCTTGCTGTAGTCCTTCCACTTGTCCGGATAGCCGATCTTCGGATTGAACGTGCCGAGCTTCTCCAGCGCACGCGCCTTGGTCGGCGGGCTCATCCAGTCGAGCCCTTCGATCGTCTCCTTCATCGCCAGGCGCAGGTTCTTCACCAGCTCCTGCATGCGCGCCTTCGCCTCGCGGCGGGAAATACTTCTCGACGTACTTGCGGCCGAGCGCTTCGCCGAGCAGCGCGTCGGTCGACTCCGCGCAGCGCTTCCAGCGCGGCTTCATCTCGCGCGCGCCGTTGAGGAACTGACTCGCGGAACGCGAACTCCGCCTTGACGAAGTCGCTGGACAGCGACTGGCGCCGCAGAGTCGAGCACGCGCGAGCGCAGATACGTCTGCCAGTCGGCAAGCGACGTTTCGCGCAGCTGGCGTCCGAACTCCTGCATGAGCTTCGGCTCGTTGACGTTGAGATCGCCCTGGCGCAGCCCGGTGGCCGCGTAGTAGCCGTTCCAGTCGAACGCGGGCGCGAGCTTCTGCAACTCCGCGAACGTCATCTTGTGGTCGGTCTGCTGCGGATCGCGCAGCGCGACGTTGTCGAGCGACGCCTGTGCGTACTGGTTCTCCAGTGCGCATGCACGGTATCGGCCGCCGCCTTTGCCTGGGCCTCGTTGCTGCCAGCGAGCGTGAACAGGCGCTGCATGTACGCCAGGTACTTCTCGCGCGCCTCTTTGAAACGCGCATCGTCCTTCAGGTAGTAGTCGCGATCGGGCATCCCGAGCGCGTTGGCGTAGTACTGCGCGATCACGAACGACGGGTTGTGCACGTCCGAATCGCCGAACACGAAGAACGGCGCGGCGATGCCCGCAGCGTGCAGCTCGCCGAGAGTCTTCTGCAGGTCCGCAGTACTGCGGATCGCGTCGACCTGCGCAAGCAGCGGCGCGATCGGCTTCGCGCCGAGACTGTTCGCCTGCGCCTCGTTCATGCAGCCCGCGTAGAAATCGCCGGTCAGCTGCTCGATGCTGCCGCGCTGCGCCTTCGTCGGCGGCGGCCTGTTCGAGGATCTCGCGCAGCTGCTCCTTGTTCGCCTCGCCGGCCGCCCAGCGCCGGCTCCAGCGCGGCATCGACGCGGGAATCGGATTCTCGGCGCGCCAGCGGCCGTTGGAGTAGGCGAAGAAGTCCGTGCACGGATCGGCCTTGCGATCGATGTCGCCGACCTGCACGCCCTGCACGCGACGTTGCTCGTCGGCTGCAGTCGCGCAGCACGCGACGAGCAACGTGAGCACCAAGTGTCCGCTCCGCACGATTCGCATGGAAGCCTCCGCGCCTTCGTTGTTATCGGGCGCGTATGGTAGCGGAAAGAAGCGGATAGCGGTTAGCGGTGGCGTTCTGCAAAAATCCCGCGGACACTTTCGCGTCCGCGGGAAAAGTTCATGTTGTTGTTACAGCGAGCGCAGGAAGTTCAGGATGTCCTGCTTGCTGCCGCTGCTGAGCGAGTTGTAGCGATTGATCGTCTCATTCGCCTCGGACGGACCGAACTGCGAATTGCCGCTGCTGCGATGAGCCGCGATCGCCGCCCGCAGATCGGACGTGCGTCCGTCGTGCAGGAAGAAGATGCGCTGACCCAGGCCCCACAGCGGTGCGGTCCGGAACTCGTCGCCGCGCGCCGCGCCTTGCAGGACGTTGTCTGCCAGCCCCGGCCCCATCGCGTGCAGCGCGAGGTCGGAGAACAGATTCGCGTCCTTGCCGCTCAGCGCCGCGACCGTCGAAGTGCCGGTGCGCAGCGTCGGTGTGTGGCAGAGCGCGCAACCTACCGAGCTGAACAGCGAACGGCCGCGCCCGATCGAGCTCGAACCGCCCGGCGTGTTCGTCGACGGTGTCGGCGGCGCCAGGAAGCGCATGAAGAATGCGAACTTCTCCACCGCGCTCACCGTGTCCGTCGGCAGCGGTCCGTCGACGTTGGTCACGTCGTTCGGCAACGACGCGAGCTGGCAGCGCGAGTTCTGGTCACGCTCGGACTGGAACAGCTCGTTCGAGATGCCCATCTCGACGTTGTACGCTTCGCCGGAGAACAGCAGCAGCGACTGGTTCTGCGCCTTCCAGCCGAAGCGCGAGACCGTGCCGTCGTTGCCGTTGCGGTTCAGACGCCCGCTGATGCCGAGCGCCGCTTTCGTGTTCGGGCTCGCGTTGACGTTGTTGATGATCGTCTGGTCCGTGATCATCTCCATCAGGCCCGCGCCGAAGGTCGGCGTGGGAATGCGGAAGATCACGTTGTTGCGTGACAGCTCCCTCGCGAAGTCGTCCTGCACGGCGTTGCAGTTGCGTCGCGTCGCCGCTCTCGTCGACGCGGCCACGGATCGTGAACAGCGCATGCACGCCGCCGTCACGACTGCCGTCCGGGTTGAACTTGAAGCGCGCCTCGCGCACCGGTCCGTTCAACGTGATGAACGAAGGCACGGTGTTCTGCGCGCCGAACGCCGTCGCGACTGCGACCTGCGGATTCACTGCCGGCGAAGTTCCGCCGACCGCGGGCTGCAGGTGACAGCCGGCACAACCGTCCAGGTTGAAGCGCGGGCCCATGCCCTCGCCGACGCCTTCCGCTTCCTCGAAATCTTCGAGCCCGACCTCGAAGAACGAGTGCTCGTTGTCCGTGAGATCCGCGAACGGCAGACCCGCTCCCGGTCCGCCGCCGCGCACGCCGGATCCACTTGCGCCTGCGCCGTCGTCGCCAATGCGGCTGCGGCCAGGCCAGCCCAGACGGCTCTCCTCAGTAAGTGATGAGCTTCCATATGCAAACCCCTTTTGAGTCTCTTCGGTTCTGATGTTTCGATGACCCGCTCGGAGTTGGCATTCCCATCGGGCAACTGCCGCGCGCCGACGGACCGAACGGAACGTTCGCGAAGAGACTGGAGGAGGTCGGCAGATCGCGCGTGCGCTCGTCAATTGGGATCTGCCGGCAACCCCGCTATCCACGACCGCTGTTCGGGACCGGAGGCTTTGCGTCCCCATCTTTCGACGGGTTTGCCAAAACGAGCGCGCGCAGTGTGCGCCGGCAGACCGAGTCTACCCATCTATATTTGCGCCGATATTGCCGCTGCTCGTGCGCTTGCCTAACGACGCAGCAGCTTTTCGATGAGCGCGAGCAGCGCGCGCGAGCGCGCCGCGATTGGCCTGCAGAATTCCGTGCGCGCGCGCGATCATTTGATCGCGACGTGCAGCGTTAGTCAGCAAATCCAGCACGGCGCTGCCGAGCTGCGTTGCCGATTCAACCTGCACAGCAGCCCCGCTCGCGAGAAAATTCTGCGCGATATCCGCGGCGTTGAAGGTGTAGCGGACCGACGATGATCGGCCGGTTCAATGCCGCGGGCTCGAGCAGATTATGTCCGCCGACCGGCACGAGACTGCCGCCGACGAATGCGACGTTCGCGGCGGAGTAGAAGCTCAGCAACTCGCCGAGCGTGTCGACGAGCAGCACTGACTGTATCCGCCGCGACTGCTTCGCGCGTAGAGCGCGAGACGAAGCGAACGTTTCGCGAACGCAGCCACGACTTCACCGCATCGAAACGATTCGGATGTCGTGGCACGAGCACGAGCAGCGCATCGTTGCGAGCCGCGCGCACGCGCTCGTGTGCGTCGAGCACGATGTCTTCCTCGCGTTCGTGCGTGCTGCCGGCGATCCACACCGGCCGATGCGCAAACTCGGCGCGAATGTGCGCGCCGGCGCGGCGTACGTCCTCGGGCATCTCGAGATCGAACTTGATGTTGCCGGTGACGTGCACGGCCGCAGGCGGGATGCCGATCGCACGAAAGCGCTCCGCATCCGCGTCCGTCTGCGCCGCGATAGTCACGTCGCACGCGAGCGCGTCGCGAAACAGTCCCGCAAACCGCAGATGGCGCCGACCCGAGCGCTCGGAGATGCGCGCGCTGGCGAGCAGGATCGGAATCCGGCGCGCGAAGCACGCGCGATACAGATTGGGCCAGATCTCGCGCTCCATGACGATCGCCAGCGTCGGTGTCGTGCGATCGAGGAACCGGCGCACCGCTCCCGGCAGGTCGTACGGCAGGTAGGCATGACGCACCGAGTCGCCGAACAAGGCACGCACTCGCTGCGCGCCGGTCGGGGTCGCCGTGGTGACCAGGATCGGATGCTCCCGGTAGCGCGATCCGAGCGCACGCACGAGCGCCGCCGCGGCCTGCACTTCGCCGACCGAGACAGCGTGGATCCAGATCGGCCGGGCCGTGAAGCGCAGCTGCGTGAAGCCGAGTCGCTCCGCCAAACGGTCGCGATAGGACGGATCGCGCAGCCCGCGCAAGGCGGTTGCTACGAAAGCCAGCGGCGCGACGACGTACAGGAGGGCCGAGTACAGGAGCCTCAGCATGTTGCCATGTTCTTATAGATGTCTAACATGCGCGCCGATGGTACTCGAACACGAGCACGATCCTGAACGTGTCCCGCTCTATCGCTTCCTGGGTCCCCGGTACTGGCTGCTGTGGCTCGGCCTGGGCTTGGTGCGCGCGGTCAACACGCTGCCGCTGCGGTGGCAGATGGCGGTCGGTCGTGGCCTCGGACGCGTCGCTCATGCGCGTCAGCCGGCGCGACCGCCGCATTGCCGATATCAATGTCCGCCTGTCCCTGCCCGGTCTGACCGAGGAGGAGCGCAACGACCTGGTCAAGGCCCACTTCGAGTCGCTCGGCTGCGCGCTGCTGGAAACCGGCCTCGTCTGGTGGGCGAGCCCGCAGCGCCTGCAGCGATTGGTCGACTTCGAGGGTGTCGAGCACCTGCGCGCAGCCCTCGCGAAGGGCCGCGGCGCACTGATGCTGAGCGCGCACTTCACGACGCTCGAGATGGGCGCACGCGCCCTCACCCTGCTCGGTCCGACCAGCATCATGTATCTCACGCCGAAGAACCCGCTGATCGCCGAGATTTCGCGCCGCAACCGCGGCCGGCACACAGTCAGCGCGATCTCCAGCGACCGGGTGCGCGACCTGCTGCAGAGCCTGAAGAGCAACCTGCCGGTGTGGTATGCGCCGGACCAGCGCTACACCGGGAAGAACAGCGAGATCGTGCCGTTCTTCGGACAACCGGCCGCCTCGAATGTCGCCACCTCCCGCCTCGCGAAGATCTCCGGCGCGCCGGTGCTGCCATACTTTCCGAAGCGGCGCGCCGACAACCGCGGCTACGTCGATCCAGATCCACGCGCCGCTCGACAACTTTCCGTCCGACGATCCGGTGGCGGACACGCGCCGCTTCCACGAGCTGATCGAGTGCAACGTGCGCGATCATCCGGAGCAGTACCTCTGGACGTACAAGCGCTTCAAGCGCCCGGGACCGGACGGGGACCCGTACCGCGCATGAGCATCCATCCGCGCTACTGGCCCACCTGGCTCGCGCTCGGCATCCTGCGCGTGTTCGAGCCGCTGCCGTTCCCGTTCCTCGTCTGGCTCGGCCGCCGCGTCGGCGGCCTCATCGCGCGGCTGCCGCTCGCGTTCGTGCGCATCGCACGGCGCAATCTGGAGCTGTGCCTGCCGGAGCTTGCCAGTCGCCGAGCGCGAAACGATCCTGCGCGAGCACTTCCGCAGCCTCGGCATCGGCATCTTCGAAACCGCGATCAGCTGGTGGAGCTCCGACGAGCGCATCCGCAAGCTGACGCGGCTGGAAGGCGAAGAGCACCTGAATGCCGCGCTGGCGCGAGGCCGCGGCGCGATCCTGCTCAGCGCGCACTTCACCACGCTGGAGATCGGTGCGCGCGCGCTGTGCGCGCGCGTCGCGGCCAGCATCATGTATCGGCCGACGAGCAACGTCGTGCTCGAGCGCTTCCTGATGCGCAACCGCGGGCTGCGGGCGAAGCGCGCGATCCCGCGCGACGACATCCGCACCTTGATCGCCGCGCTGAAGAACAACGAGCCGGTGTGGTATGCGCCGGATCAGAGCTACAGCAAGAAAGGCGCGGAGATGGTGCAGTTCTTCCATCTGCCCGCCGCCACGAACACCGCGACTTCGCGGCTCGCGCGCATGACGGGCGCGGCGGTGCTGCCCTACTTCCCGGAACGCCTGCCTGGCTCGCGCGGCTATCGGATGGTGATCCAGCCGATGCTCGACAACTTCCCGACCGACGATCCCGCAGCCGATGCGCGACGCTTCAACGAGCTCATCGAAGAACAGGTGCGGCGCGTGCCCTCGCAGTACCTGTGGATCCATCGGCGCTTCAAGGGCATGACCGCCGGACTATCCGGACTACTACGCTGATAGCCCGCCAGCAGCCAGCCCCACTGCTCATCTCGCGAAGCTGACATCGCGGCGCTGCGCCTTGATCTTCTCCAGTGAGCGCCGCAAGCGAGCGAGGACGTCCTGCTCCCACGCGCCGCGCGCCTCGATGCGGCCGCGATCGAAGTCGAGCACGTATACGTTCGGCGCGGCG
This sequence comes from uncultured Gammaproteobacteria bacterium, assembly GCA_963830745.1. Taxonomy (GTDB): domain Bacteria; phylum Pseudomonadota; class Gammaproteobacteria; order Steroidobacterales; family Steroidobacteraceae; genus Steroidobacter. Next base: position 113,199 of record CAWHNL010000019.1, on the reverse strand, counting down.
GCATCCCGAGCAGGATGTTGTGCGCGTTGAGATCCGCGTGGTGCACGCCCTCGCGATGAAAGCGAGCGATCGTCCGCCCGATCGCCGACCAGCTGCTCGCGCGGCAGCTGCGCGCCGGTGATCGCATCGGCCAGCGTCCGGCAATCCGGCAAGTGTTCCGTGATCAGGTCCGCGCGATAAGTCAGCGCGCCCCGGACATAACGCGCGGCGACCGGCGCGGGAACCGGCAAGTCCCGGCGCCGCAATTCAGCGAGCAGGCGCCACTCGGCGAACGAGCGCGTGCGAGCCTCGCCGAGCCAGAGGTACCGGTCGCGGGAAATGCGGGCAATCAGGCCGCCGCGCCGATAATGCCGCAGCACCCAGCGTTGCTCGCCTGTGCTGACGACCGCGATCGACGCACGCCCACCCGCGACCTCCTGCAACGACCCCTGCGCCCGCCAGTGCTCGACGTCGAACAACTCCGCACCCGGCTTACGCAAGCGCGAAGCGTCGTATAGGATGCCGCCGCCGGCGATGCGCAGAAGACCTTCTTGGATAGCAAGCATGTACAACAATTCTAGCCGCTCGCCGCGGGTGTGCGGCATCTGATGTCCAACCGCTTCGATACTGTCCCGGCCAGCGTCTGCATCCTGCGCTTGTCCGCCATCGGCGATACCTGCCACGTGCTGCCGGTCGTGCGCACGCTGCAGCGTGCCTGGCCCGATACGCGCTTCACCTGGATCATCGGCCGCGTCGAGGCGAAGCTGCTCGGCCACATTCCGGACATCGAGTTCATCGTCCTCGACAAGAAGAGCCTGGCGGGCTCGTACCGCCTGCTGCGCGAGAAGATGCGCGGACGTCACTTCGACGTTCTCATGCACATGCAGGTCGCGTTGCGCGCCAGCCTGTTCTCGTCGCTGGTGCCGGCGCGAATCAAGCTCGGCTTCGACCGCAAGCGCGCGCGCGAGCTGCAGTGGCTGTTCACCACCAATCGCATCCGGCCCACCGAGCGGCAGCACGTCATGGACACGCTGTTCGGCTTCGCGGAGAAATTCCATGTCTACGAGAAGCTGCTGCGTTGGGACATCCCGATTCCGCAGGCCGCGCGCGACTACGCGCAGCGCGTGATCCCCGACGACGTGAAGACGCTCATCATCAGTCCCTGCTCCAGTCATCGGCTGCGCAACTGGCGGCCCGAGTACTACGCGCAAGTCGCCGACTATGCGATCAGCGCGCTCGGTCTGCGTGTCGTGCTGTGCGGCGGCCGTAGCGAGGTCGAGCAGCGGATGGGTGAAGCGATCGTGCGCAACATGACCGAAAGCTGCGAGAACACTATCGGCCAGGACACGCTGCTCGAATTTCTCGCGACGTTGGAGCGCGCCGTCGCGGTCGTCACGCCCGACTCGGGACCGGCGCACATGGCGACCGCGGTCGGCACTGCTGTGGTGGGCTTGTATGCAGCGACCAATCCCGCGCGCTCCGGCCCGTACCTGAGCCGCCAGTGGTGTGTCGACAAGTACGATCTCGCAGCCCGCCGCCTGCTCGGCAAGTCCGCTGTCGATCTGCCGTGGACGACCAAGATCGAGCGGCCGGGCGTGATGGACTTGATCACACCGGACGACGTGACCAAGAAGCTGCACAGCGTGCTGCTGGCGCTGGCGAGGAAGAGATAGCGAGGCAAAAGGCCTGACGGCCAAGTGGCTCGTAGAAGCACTCTCCGTGCATGCCGGCCGCCCCCGCCCTCCCGCTCACCCTGGTCGTGATCGCACGCAACGAGGCGCCGATCATCGGCCGCTGTCTCGACAGCGTGCCGTTCGCCGCGGAAAAACTCGTGATCGACTCCGGCAGCACCGACGGAACACAGGAAGTCGCCGCGCGCCACGGTGCACGCGTCGTACACCAGGACTGGCTGGGCTTCGGGCCGCAACGCAATTTCGGCAGCACGCAGGCGAGTCACGACTGGATCCTGGCGCTGGACGCGGATGAAGCGCTGTCTGCCGAGCTCGCCGATGAAATGCAGCGCCGCCTGCCGCAGCTCATGCAGTCGCAGTGTGCTGGCGCGATCCTGCGCCGCCAGACCTGGTACATGGGCGCGCCGATGCGCTGGTATCGGCCGATGATGGGTGAGCGGCTGGGCCGGCTCTATCATCGCGGCCGCGCGCGCTGGACGGACGTGCGCGTACACGAGTCGCTGCGCTTCGACGGCCCGACGGAAACGTTCGCGCGGCCGTTCATCCACCTGAACAACCCGACGCTCGTCCACAAGCACCTCAAGACGCTTGCGTTACGCCGAGCTCAAGGCGCGCGACTGGCTCGATCGCGGCAAGCCGGCGCAGATGTGGTTGATGCCGTTCGTGCACCTGGCGGCATTCTTCAAGGACTACGTGCTGCGGCTCGCGTTCCTCGACGGCTGGCGCGGCTACGTCGTCGCGCAGGTCGCTGCGTCCTATGCCGTTTACAAGCGCATGCGGTACTACGAGATGAAGCGAAACCCGGCCTCGCGCGACGCGGCGGCTCGAACTGCTGCGCGGCTACGGCCTCGATCCATGATGAGCCCCTGATGAGCGCGAAGCACTATCTTCTCTACGGCTCGGAGCGCTATGCGCTCGCCATCCTGCGTCCGCTGCAGGCGGCGATCGCCGCGCGCGGGGACGAGGCTGCGTGGTTCTTCGACGGGCCGGGCGGCGAAGAGCTGCAGCCCGGCGAGACGCTGCTGCCCTCGACCGATGCGGTGCGCGAGTTCGCACCGATCGCAGTACTGACTTCCAGCAACGCCGTGCCGCACTTCTTTCCCGGCGTGAAGACGGAAGTCTTCCACGGCTTCGACGCCGGCAAGCCGCGCCACATCTACATCCGCGGCTTCTTCGACCTGTACTGCACGACCGGGCCGCGCGACACGCGCGCGTTCGAGACGAAGGCGCGCGAGCTCGGCCACTTCGCCGTGCACGAAACCGGCTGGCCGAAGCTCGACCCGTTCATGCGCCTGCACGGCGCCGGCGAGCCGCCGCCCGTGCGTGCCAAGCCGGCGATCCTCTATCACTCGACGTTCTCGCCGTCGTGGAGCGCCGCGCCGATCCTCTACGAGACGATCCGCGACCTGTCGCGCAGCGGGCGCTGGCAATGGATCGTGACGCTGCATCCGAAGTCGGACCGCGAGACAGTGGAACGCTACCGCGCGCTCGAAGGCGAGCACCTGCGCTTCGCGACCGAGGACAACATCCTCGACCTGTTTCCGCAGGTCGACATGATGATCTCGGACACGTCGTCCGCGCTGAACGAGTTCCTGCTGACGTACAAGCCGGTCGTCACGTTCAAGAACCGCCGCCCCGGGCCGCAGCTGATCGACATCGACAAGCCGGAGCTGCTGCTGCCGTCGATCGAGCGCGCGCTGGCGCGGCCGCCGGAGCTGATGGACGCGATCCGCGAGTTACGCCGACTCGATTCATCCGTATCGCGACGGCCGCTCGAGCGAGCGCGTGCTCGACGCGGTCGACCAGTTCATCGCCGCGGGCGCGCGCAATCCCGCGCCCGAAACCGCGCAACTGGTGGCGCAAGCTGAAGATCCGCCGGCGCATCCGCTACTGGGGTCGCGCGTAAGCGCCGTCCGAAGAGGAGAACTGCATGGCTGTGGAAATCAAAGTCCCGATCTCGCCGGGCGAGCTGGTCGACAAGCTCACGATCCTCGAGATCAAGTCCGCGCGCATGACCGATCCCGCGAAAGCTCGCGAACGTGCGCATCGAGCTCGCCCTCCTGCAAGACACCTGGCGTGCGTCCGCGTACGCCTCGCACGACATCGCGTCGCAATGGGCGGCGCTGCGCACGATCAACGAGAAGCTGTGGGACATCGAGGATCTGATCCGCGACAAGGAGCGCGCCCGCACCTTCGACCAGGAATTCATCGAGCTGGCCCGTGCCGTCTACGTCACGAACGACGAGCGCGCGGCCGTGAAGCGCGACATCAACACGCGGCTCGGCTCGCAAATCATCGAAGAGAAGAGCTACGCTAAGTACTGAGCGTGATCGGCCGCGTAGGCCGTGAACGCGACCGTCAGTAAGCACCAGCCCGATGACGTCGAACATGCCGAGCGTGCCGGCCGCGCTCGACGGCTCGCGTGCCGCGAGCGCGCGCTCGCGATTGATCAGGAAGATCGGCACCGTCACGCTGATCGCCACGACGGTCCCGAACAGCAAGTAGAGCCACACACCGCGCATGCCGAGGCGGCGCGCTTCCAGCACCATCCAGACGAACACCGCGAGACCGAGGAAGAAGATGTCCAGGGTGAGGAAGCGGCTGGCCGGGTTGACTGCAGTGTCCTGCCAGAACTGGACGTTCGCGCCCACGAAACCGAGAGACAGGTACGGCAAGCCATTGCCCCATGTGCCCACGAACGCAAGCAGCGCGATGAGACCGTAGGCGACACACAGTGCCTTGCGCGAGATCGGCATCGTTGGCTCCCTCTTTAGTGTTGTCGCGCAGCGCCGGAATTCGCTCTGAAATTCTGCAGCTCCGCGCGCAGCCAGGTCGCGCTCGCGACGGCAGGAGCATCGGCGCACTTCACCGAGTACGGTTTTCCGCTCATGCTGCTCTCGCTCGCCGCGCGCTCGATGAAACTCTCCGCGTCCGTGACCAGACCCTTCTTCAACAGGTACTCGTATTTCTGGTTCAAGTGACTCGCCGCACGCGCCGACGGATACCACGAGCCGTTGCGCTGAAACTGGCAACCGGACGATTCGAGGTACTGCAGCAAGTGAGTGATCTCCGCGCGCGTAGCTTCGTCGGGCCCCGCCGACCACACCGGCAACGCGAGCATAGCGATCGGCATTGCGAGCAACCACTTCATGGGCGATACCACCTAGAGCTTTCGAGTCCAGCGCACGTCCTCGCCTTCGCGCCGATCGACGAAGCCGACGACCTTGCCTTGCGCGTCGCGCACGAAGATGCGCCGCGTGCGCGGCTGGCCGGCGACGAAGAACACGTCCGGCACCTCGGCGAGATACTGCGCCGGCGGGCGACCAGCTGCGCTCAGCAGTGAGCCCGTCCGGCGTGCAGCGGATCGTCGCCTTGATCTCCGCAGTCAACGAGTACGTGCCGCTGTATTCGCATAGCTGCTGCTGCGTGAGCTTGACCGACGGCGGATCCTTCAGCACAGCCGCAACCTGCTCGGCCAGCAGCTGCCAGCCTTGCCCGGTCTTCAGCCAGGTGTCGCTCACACGGAAGCGGCTGCGCAGGATCTGGCCGTGATAGTCGAGATGCTCCTGCGTCTCGTACGCGAGCACCGCGACATCGCCGTGCGTCTCGATCTTGAACGTGTCCACCGCGATGCTCCCGACCAGCCCCGGCGGCAGCGGTGAGAATTCCTTGAGCAGGTCCTCCTTGGTCTGCACAGCGCCCGTTCTCGTCGACGCGAAGCACGCGCTCGTGCAGGTAGCGCCGCCACACGTCGCGCGTTGCCGGGCGCCACGGCGTCCAGCATCTCCTGCACGATCTGCCGCAACTCGGCTTCCGCCGGCGGACGGCGCGGCAGCCTGCGCGACGCCGAACGTCGCGGACACGAGCACGAGCGAACACCAGCCAACCGCGAACGAGCCATGACGACCTCCTCCGAGTTGCGGCCATCATAGCGGCCTCGCGAGGCCTCCGGCGGCAGCGTCCGAAAACGGCTAGTCGGCGGCGCCGGCGGCGCGTATCGTGCGCCGGATGGAAGAGATCCTCGGCCTCGATCGCAGTGCCCTCGATCGTGCGCGCATCAGCCGCGATGCGCGCTTCGACGGCCGCTTCTTCATCGCAGTCACATCGACGGGCATCTACTGCCGGCCGATCTGCCCGTCGCCGACGTCGAAGAGCACCAACGTCCGCTACTACGCCACCGCGGCCGGAGCAGCCGAGGCCGGCTTCAGGCCGTGCCTGCGCTGCCGTCCGGAAGCGGCGCCCGGTACGCCAGGCTGGCTCGGCACTTCGGCAGTCGTGCGGCGCGCGCTGCGTCTCATTCAGGAAGGCGTGCTCGACGAGATCTCGGTCGACGAGCTCGCGGAGCGCATCGGCATCGGCCCGCGTCACCTGCATCGCCTGTTCACCAAGCATGTCGGCGCTTCGCCGATCGCCGTCGCGCAGACGCGCCGGCTGCATTTCGCCAAGCGGCTGCTGGACGAGACCGACCTGCCGATCACGCAGATCGCGCTCGCGTCGGGATTCGGCAGCCTGCGGCGGTTCAACTACACGTTCCAGCAGACGTACAGCCGCGCGCCACGCGATCTCAGGCGCCAGCGCCGCGGCGGCATCGCTGCGGCCGACGCTGACGAAGTCGTGCTGAAGCTTTCGTTCCGGCCGCCGTACGACTGGCCGCAGGTGCGTGACTTTCTCGCTGCGCGCGCGGTGCCGGGTGTCGAGCGTGTCGACGAGCGCGGCTATGCACGCACGGTGAAATCGGACGCGGGCGAAGCAATCGTGTGTGTCCGTGCACTGGATCGCGAATCTGCGTTGCAGCTGCGCGTACGCGGCGCGGCACCGACGATGCTGTTCCAGATTTCCAGCACGGCGCGGCGCATGTTCGATCTCGCCGCGGACCCTGCACGTATCGCCGTCGCTTTCCGGACAGACGACCTGCTCGCGCCGCTGGTGAAGCGACACGCCGGCGTGCGCATCCCCGGCGCGTGGGATGCGTTCGAGTGCGCAGTCCGTGCCTTGCTCGGCGAGCACACCGATGTCGCCACGGCACGCACGCGTGCAGCACGTCTCGTCGCACGAGCCGGTCAACCGATCTCAGAAGCTGCCGAAGGCTTGACGCACTTCTTTCCGACGCCGCAGGCGCTAGCGACAGCCGATCTCGGCGGTCTCGGTCTGGGCGCAGGCCGCGCAGCCGCGGTTCGCGCACTGGCGTCCGCAACCTGCGAAGGCAAAGTCGATTTCGCTGCCAGCGTCGAAGAGGTCATGGCCGCGCTTGCGTCGCTTCGCGGCTTCGATGCCGATGCTGCGCAGTACGTTGCGCTGTGCGCGCTCGGCGAGCCGGACGCGTTTCCTCGCGTGGCGCGCAAGCCGCTCACAGTGCGCGAGCTCGATGCGCGAATGGAAGCGTGGCGTCCGTGGCGCGGCTATGCGCTGATTCACTTGTGGCAAGCGGCAGCGCTTCAATCGACGACTTCGTAGTGCCGCGCCCTGCGGTCGTACTCGATCATCATCTTCTGCACTTTCGCCGGTACGACGGCGCTCTCGACGTCGTTGCCCGCGAAGCCGCGGATCGCATCGAGCGATTTCCAGACCGTGACGACCAGGAACTCGACGCCCTGCGGCACGTCCCGCCGCAGGATCGACGCATCGTGAAAACCCGGCAGCTGCACCAGCTGCGGCAGCGTTTCCGATTGCAGGTGCTCGACGTACGCGTCGGCGCAGTCGCGCTTGGCAACCCCACGCCAGTGTCGCGCGATCATGCGATTCACTTGGCGTGCACCACCGACCGCTCGATCGTCGGCCAGACGAGTGCCTGCGCGACGATCACGTGCTCGCCGTTGTAGGTGACCGCGGGCGAGCCGTACAACTTGTAACCCAATGCGACCGCCTCGCTGACGCGATGACAGAACGCAGCGTCGTCGGGACCGGTGAGAACTCGATACGTCGGCAGGCCGTCCGGCGGCCGTGGACGTCTTTTCAGGCATGGCGGCGAGCTTACCAGAGCAGGATCAGCGGCAGGACCGGACGCAAATCGGCGCGCCGGCCTTGGCGCTCGCCGTCGAAGCCGAGCTCGAGCAGCGGACGCGCGGCACGTTGAAACGAAAATGCCCCCGTGCGCAGCGTTGCGAGCATCGCCGGCGAAAGCGCAGCCGCACCGGGCGTGAAGATGCGCACGGACGTGAGCTCACGAATCGGTAACGCGTGTTCGTACGGCTGGCGCTGATCGGCAGGCGCAGTATCGAAGCGTCGATGCATCGGGATGTAGAACACCAACGGCTCAGCGTCCACGGTGGAGTTGCTCGCGACGGGCATGCCAACTGGCGAGTACGACCGGGCGATATTCCCACGACGGAAACGGTGCGACCTCCGAGGTGCCCGCCGTCGGACGCAGGCACACGCCGAACGGGCACGCCGCACCGTCGCGACCTGCCCAGCGCTCCCACAGCATGCAACGCACGCGCAGGCTCGGCCTCGCTTTGCGCTTCGGCTGCGTCCTCGACCCAGATCAGCTCGAGCATCGCGTTCGCGAAGAAGAAGCGTCGATTGGCGGTGCCCTGCCCGGGATGGCGGTTCGGGCTGCCTTCGACGAGACCGAGGTCGATCAAGCGGTCGCCTTCCGGCGCGCCGACCGATGCGCTCACGAAGACGTGATCGACTTCGACGGGAATGCTAGCGGCCATGCGGCCGAATTTAGCCCACGAGCGGGACCAGCACCAGGCTGAGCGTTGCGAGGGCCGCACCGATGAGCGCGCCCGCGGCGACGTCGCTCGGGTAGTGCAAGCCAAGGACCACGCGCGAGGCCGCGATGAGCGTCGCGAACGGCACGAGCAGCACCGCCAGCTCAGGGAAGCTGTTGACTGCGAGAGTCGTGAAGCTCACCGCGTGCAGTGTGTGGCCGGAGGGGAAACTGTAGCGATCCAGTGCGCGCGTGCCGGGCACGATGCCGGCGAGCGAGATGTAGGGCCGCTCGCGCACCAGTCGCGACTTGAGATACTTGTAGAGGCCGACGCCGATGAAGCCGACGGCTGCCATGCGCAGTGCCGGGTAAAGGGCCGACTCGCCGTAGATGAAAGGCAGGAGCAGGATCAGCGCGTACCAGAAGACTCCGTCGCCGAGCTTGCTGATCGCGGAGAATACGTCGCGGACCGCCGGCTGGCTGCAGCCGCGGTTCAAACGCAGGCACCATGCATGCTCGAAGGCATCCACGCGCCGAAACAGTTGTGCGGTACGTACGCCGTTCATGACGCTCGTACTATTCGCGCCGACAGGCTGCAGCGGGTTGACGAAGGCATGACACTTTTGTGATTCAGCAACTTGGAGCAGAATCTGCGAGCCATTTCACATATGCCGCCGACTTGTTACAGACGCGTTACGCCATGAACCTGCTGCTGATCGAAGACCACGCCGACATCGCGGCGAACATCACCGAGTTCTTCGAGGGACGCGGCGATGCCGTCGAGCACGTGGTCGACGGCGCGGCGGGCCTGCAGAAGGCACTCGCGGATCCCTACGACGCGATCGTCCTGGACCTGCTGCTGCCCGGGCTCGACGGCCTGTCGCTGTGCCGGCAGCTGCGGCACGCGGGGCGCACGCAGGTCCCGGTGCTGATGCTGACGGCCAAGGATCTGCTCGCGGACAAGATCGAAGGCTTCGAGGCCGGCGCCGACGACTACCTGGTCAAACCGTTCTCGCTCGCCGAGCTCGACGCGCGCCTGAAGGCGCTGGTGCGGCGGGCACGGCTGCCGGAAACGCCGCGCATTCTCAGCGTCGGCGATCTGCGCTTCGATCTCGATACGCTCGAAGCAGAGCGCGGCGGCGAGCGAGTGAAGCTCAATCCGACGACGCGCCGCCTGCTGATCGTCCTGCTGCAGAACTCGCATCGCGTGGTGACGCGCGCAGGAGCTCGAGCGCGAGCTGTGGGGCGACTCGCCGCCGCAGGGCGACTTCCTGCGCGCCCACATGCACGCGCTGCGCACGGCCATCGACAAGAACTTCCCAGTCAAGCTCCTGCACACGATCCATGGCACCGGCTATCGACTTTCGGCAGAACCGGTACGTTCGTAGGCTGAACGACTGGTACTCGCGCCTCAGCCTGCGTGCGCGCATCGCGGGCACGATGATCGCGCTCGTCGCGAGTGCCGGGCTCGTGCTGAGCGCCTGGGCTTACCTCGCCGACGAGCAGCTGAAGCGCAACATCACGCTCGACCTGCTCTCGGAGGAGCTCACGCACTTCGAGCAGCGCATGCGCGTCGATCGCGGCGCCGAGCCGCTGCGCTCGGCGCGCTTGTCGCATCTACCGCTCGAGCGATCTCGCCGAGCTGCCGCGGCGCATCGCGATGCTGAAGCCGGGCGAGATGCATCGCGTGCGCTCCGGCGGCCGCCTGCTCGACGTGCTGGTGCGCGACGGCGATTTCGGCCGGTTGTACATCACGTACGACGTCACGACGTATGCCACGCAGGACGCGATCGCCTTGTTGGTGCTGGCGATCGGCGTGATCGCGATCGTCATCGTCGCGGCGCTCGCCGCGTCGGCGATTTCCGCGCGGCTGGTCGAGCCCGTGACCGCGCTCGCCGAGCGCCTGACGCAGATCGATCCCGGCGAGCGTCACGTGCGCATCGGCGCGCAGTTCGCGGGCAACGAGCTGGAGCCGATCGCGCGCTCGATCGACATGTTCATGGAGCGGCTCGACGGTTTCGTCGAGCGCGAGCAATCGTTCACTGCGACCGCGAGCCACGAGCTGCGCACGCCGCTCGCAGTGATGCGCGGAGCGGTCGAGTTGCTGGAGACTTCGGCGGCGGATCGGCCCGGCGCGGGCAAGGCGCTCGCGCGAATTCAGCGCGCGGTGCGCGAGATGACGGAGTTCACGGACGCACTGCTTGCGCTATCGCGCGAACAACAAGCCGCCGCCGCGAGCGAAACGACCTGCGATGTGAACGCAGTGCTGGCGCGCGTCGTGGAAGATCAACGCAGCGTGTCGCCGGGCAAGCGCATCGTGCTGGAGATCGCGGCCGGCGCGAGCCTGCAGGTCGCGGCGCCCGAGAGCATGGTCGCGATGACGATCGGCAATCTCGTGCGCAACGCCGTTCAGCACGGCACCGGCGGCGAGGTGCTGTGCCGCTCGCAGGGCCACGAGCTGGTGGTGACGAACGCCGGAACATTGCCGACGGAGAATCTGTCGGCCGCAGCCGCGACGCTTTACGACGCATCCCGGCGGCCACGGCATGGGGCTGTACCTGGTGCGGCGGATCTGCGAGCGCTATGGCTGGGACATCAGGCTCGAAAACGGGCCGCGCGGGGTCACTGCCCGCGTGGGATTTGCGTAGACGCACGGAAGCTCCGGCGACTTCGGCCGCCGCCCGCTAACAGCGACCCGCAGCTCTCTGCTAGCATCTCCCACCCCGAAATTCCCCCCGCCGTCCGTCCTACGGAGCCTTTTCCCGATGTCGACCGCTCTCAAGCTCAACGTGCCCGCACAGGGGCAGAAGATCACGATTGCCGAACGGCAAGCTCGTCGTGCCCGATCAGCCGATCGTCCCGTTCATCGAAGGCGACGGCACCGGCCCGGATATCTGGCGCGCTTCGGTGCGCGTGCATGGACGCGGCCGTGCAGAAGGCCTACGGCGGCAAGCGCAAGATCCACTGGATGGAGGTGTATGCCGGCCAGAAGTCGAACGACCTGTTCAACACCTGGCTGCCGGACGAGACGGTCGCCGCCTGCCGCGAATACCTGGTGTCGATCAAGGGTCCGCTCACCACGCCGATCGGCGGCGGCATCCGCTCGCTGAACGTCGCGCTGCGCCAGATGCTCGACCTGTACGTCTGCCTGCGGCCGGTGCGCTGGTTCAAGGGCGTGCCCTCGCCGGTCAAGGCGCCGGAGAAAGTCGACATGGTGATCTTCCGCGAGAACACCGAGGACATCTACGCAGGCATCGAGTTCGAGGCCGGCAGCGCCGACAACAAGAAGTTCCTCGAGCTGTTCAAGGAGGCGTTCCCGAAGCAGTACGCCAAGATCCGCTTCCCGAACACCTCCGGCATCGGCATCAAGCCCGTGTCGCAGGAAGGCACGGAGCGGCTGTTCCGCTCCGCCATCGAGTATGCGATCGCCAACAAGCGCAAGAGCGTGACGATCGTGCACAAGGGCAACATCATGAAGTTCACGGAAGGCGGCTTCCGTAACTGGGCGTATGCGCTCGCCGAGAAAGAGTTCGCGAAGCAGACGTACACGTGGGACCAGTGGGAGCGCACCAAGGCCGCGAAGGGCGAGAAGGCCGCGAACGAAGAACAGGATGCGGCGAAGAAGGCCGGCAAGATCATCATCAAGGATGCGATCGCCGACATCACGCTGCAGCAGGTGCTGACGCGCCCCGACGAGTTCGACGTGATCGCGACGATGAACTTGAACGGCGACTACCTGTCGGACGCGCTGGCGGCGCAGGTCGGCGGCATCGGCATCGCGCCGGGCGGCAACATCAACTACATGACCGGCCACGCGGTGTTCGAAGCGACGCACGGCACCGCGCCGAAGTACGCGAACCAGGACAAGGTGAATCCGGGCTCGGTGATCCTGTCCGGCGAGATGATGCTGCGCTACATGGGCTGGGTCGAAGCGGCCGACGCGATCATCAACGCGATGGACAAGACGATCGGCCAGAAGACCGTGACGTACGACTTCGCGCGCTTGATGGAAGGCGCGAAGGAAGTGAAGTGCAGCGAGTTCGGCGATGCGCTGATCCGGAACCTGTGACCGCAGTCACGGATCGCCTGAGCACTGGCGAGGCTGCGTCAGGGCGCGCGAGCGCCCCGTTCGCGGTGGAATGAGCTCGAGGACTCGAGCGTGCAGTCGTCCGAGCGCCACTCTGGCCACATGTCCGCCCTGAGCTCCAGCCGCACAGTAGCCGCGACGCACTCGTAGAAGAGTGCGCCGCGGCGCTCGTTCATGCCTTCGCCGACTACAACGCTGAGTTCCGCGCCATCACGCGACGCGCGCCGCAGCGGTTCGAGGCGCGCGACTGGCGCGGCAGCCAGCGCGATGCTGTCGAGCGGATCGAGCTCTACGACAAGTGCGTCAATCGCGCCGTCACGCACATGCGCGAGCGGCTCGGCGAAGATGCGACCGAGCGCGCGCTGTGGAGCAGCATCAAACGCCGCTTCACCGAGCTGATCGACGCGCTGCCGGACCTGGAGTTCGACAAGACGTTCTTCAACTCGGTCACGCGCCGCACCTTCGGCACGGTCGGCGTCGACGCCGCGGTCGAGTTCGTCGCGCTCGACCTGGATCCGATCGGCGTCGATCACCACGCCGATCGAGACCAACGTCTACGGCAACCGCGGCTCGCTCGAGCTGCTGTTCGAGGAAGTGCTCGCCGACTTCCGCTTCCGCACGCCGTACCTCGACTTCGACCGCAGCGTGCGCATCATCACCAACGAAGTGCGCGCGCAGTGCGAGGAGGATTCCGACGCGTCACGCCCGCCGCTGCAGGTCGAGCAAATCGAGTTCGTGCGCACGCCGTTCTTCCAGATGACGCGCGCCTATCTCGTCGGGCGCATCTCCGGCAAGGGCTGGATGCTGCCGTTCGTGCTGGCGCTGAAGAACACCGAGAGCGGCGTGCTGATCGACGCCGTCATGATGGACGAGAGCTCCGGTCAGCATCCTGTTCAGCTTCACGCGCTCGTACTTCCACGCCGACCTGGCGCACGTCGGCCAGGCGGTCGTGTTCCTGAAGAGCATCCTGCCGCGCAAGCCGGTGAGCGAGCTGTACACCGTGCTCGGCCGCGCCAAGCAGGGCAAGACCGAGCGCTATCGCGAGCTGTTCCGGCACCTGCAGCAGAGCACCGATCAGTTCGTGCACGCACCCGGCGATCGCGGGCTGGTGATGATCTGCTTCACGCTGCCCTCCTTCGACGTCGTGTTCAAGATCATCCGCGACCGCTTCGCGTATCCGAAGAACATCCTGCGCGAGGAAGTGCTGAAGAAGTACGAGCTGGTGTTCAAGCACGACCGCGCCGGCCGGCTGGTCGATGCGCAGGAGTTCAAGCGCCTGAAGTTCCCGACCGCGCGCTTCTCCGACGCAGCTGATCGAGGAGCTGAAGAGCGAAGCGGCCAGCACCGTGCGCTTCGAGGACGGCGAGCTGGTGATCGATCACGTGTACATCGAGCGGCGCATGACGCCGCTCAATCTCTACATCCGCAACGCCTCACGCGAGGACGCCGAGCGCGCCGTGCTCGACTACGGTCAGTGCATCCGCGACCTGGCGGTGACGAACATCTTCGCGGGCGACCTGCTGCTGAAGAACTTCGGCGTCACGCGCCACGGCCGCGTGATCTTCTACGACTACGACGAGCTGTGCGCCGTCACCGACTGCCGCTTCCGCGACGTGCCGCAGGCGCAGAACGACGAGGACGAGATGCGCGCGGAGGCGTGGTTCCACGTCAACGACAACGACGTGTTCCCCGAGACGTTCATGCAGTTCCTCGGCTTCGATGCGCACCTGAAGGAAGTGTTCCTGAAGGTGCACGGCGAGATCATGACGGCCGACTGGTGGCGCGGCATCCAGCAGCGGCTGACGGAAGGCGACGTGCTGGAAGTGCTGCCGTATCACCGGCACCGCGTGCGGGTGTTCGGCAGCTTGTAGTCGGGCTGTAGCCCGACCGGCAGAGAGTCGGGCTGAAGCTCGACCGTGCAGCTTCTGCTCCGTAGCGGATCAGGGCTGCGCTGCTGAGATCCCGCTGACAGCCTGACATCACTTCCGCGTCCTCCTCGTCGTGCTTCTCTTCGTAGATTTCCTGGCTCTGCTGGTTGAGCTGCTGGTGCAGGTCCTGGCGCTCGTCGCGCGTCAGCGTGCCGTCTGCCTTGTACGTGTGCTCGAGGTCGCGGATGTCGCGCCGCTCGGTGCGCAGGTCCTGCGCTTCGTCGTGCGTCAGCTCGCCTGACTTCACGCCCTGCACGATGCGCCCAGTCTGGTTCGCCTGGCGCTCGTTCACGCCCGGGTCGCGCACTGCTGCCGGCGGCCGGTCCTGCTCGTCGTGCTTCTGGCTGTAGATGTGCGCGGCTCGCCTCGTTCTGCTCCTGATGCAGGTCGCGGCGCTCGGCGCCGCGTGAGCGTGCCGTCCGACTTGTACTCGCGCTCGAGCTGGCGAACGTCGCGCTGCTCGTCGACCAGCCTGCCGGTCTCACGCCGCGTCAGCTCGCCCGACTTCACACCCTGCTGGATGCGCTCGCGCTGATTGTGCTGGCGCGCATTGACGCCGGGGTCGCGCGGGCGACGCGTGTCGGCGTGGCTCGCGCTGACGACGGCGAGCACGCCGGCGAGCGTCAGCATTGCTGCGAAGAACTTCTTCATCGAAAGGCCTCCTGAACGACGGTGATTCGAGGGTGTTCAACGCCGCTCACGAGCCGCGGTTGACGCGTGCACGCACTCAATTACAGCGCGGCGCCATTCTTGTTAAATTGGCGCTGCGCTCATTTATCACCGGTTCAGGATTTGCCCGTGCAACGCGCCCTATTCGCCCTCGGCATCGTCATCTCGCTGGTCGGCCTCGCCTGGCCGTGGATCTCGAAGCTGCCGCTCGGCCGGCTGCCCGGCGACTTCCTGATCGAACGCCCGGGCTTCCGGTTGTTCGTGCCGATCACGACGATGATCGTGGTCAGCTTGCTGATCTCGCTTATTCTGATGCTGTTCCGGAAGTAGTCAGCTCTGCAGCGCCTGCTGCAGATCCGCGATCAGATCGTCGGCGTCCTCGATGCCGATCGACAGCCGCACCGTGCGCGTCCGAGATGCCGGCCCACTGACGCTCCGTCGCTGTCAGGTCACGCGGGTTGATCAGCCGCCCGGGATACACCAGCGATTCGGTCGAGCCGAGGCTCGCGGAGATCGCGAACAACTGCAGCGCCTCGCTGAAGCGATCGGCCATCCCGTCCTCGCGCATCTCGATCGCGACCATCGCGCCGAACTCGTGCATCTGCTTGCGCGGCGAGCGCGTGCTGCGGATGCGAGGGCAGGCCCGGATAACTGACCCGCGCGACCTGCGGCTGCGCTTCGAGAAACTTCGCGATCTGCATCGCGTTCTGGCACTGCCGCTCGTAGCGCAGCGGATACGTCTTCAAGCCGCGCTGGATCAGGAACGCGGCGTGCGGATCGAGCGTCGCGCCGAGGATGATGAAATCCGTGCGCATCGCATCGATGAGCTCGCTGCGCGCGATGACGGCGCCGCCCATCACGTCGCCGTGCCCCGATGCGTACTTCGTCAGGCTGTGCGCGTAGATGTCGATATCGAACTGGCCGTGGTTATGAAAGCCCGCGAACGTGTTGTCCAGCAGAGTGAGCGCGCCATGCGCGCGCGCCGCGGCCGTCATGCGCTCGAGCGCGGCGACCTTCACCACGGGATTGGTCGGCGACTCGAACATGATGAGCCGCGTCGGCCGCGCGGCGAGCGTGCGCTCGATGCCCTCGACGTCCTCGATCGACAGCATCGTGTGCGCGATACCGTAGCGGGACAGCACGCGCCGGATCATGTAGCGCGTCGGCTGGTACATCTCCGCGAACATCAGCACGTGATCGCCCTGCTTGCACAGCGACAGCATCGCGAGATTCGTCGCCGCCACGCCCGAGGCCGTGAGCAGGCAAGCATCGCGTCCCTGCAGCTCGGCTACGGTCAGCTCCAGCTGGCGCAGCGTCGGGTTCGAGACCCGCGAGTACTGGAAGCCGTCGCGCTCGCCGCGCGATTGCCGCTCGCTCTCGGCAACGCTGTCGAACGTGAACTTGACCGACTGATAGATCGGCGCGACGAGTGGACGATTGTCGGGCGGCACGTGCACCGCCGGCGGATGGTTGACGCGGGTCGGGGGCTTCATACGCTCGCGGCTCATCGACTCACACTCTGCACAGCCGTTCGGCCGCTTCCTCGAGTGTCGAGTCGTTCTTCGCGAAGCAGAAGCGCAGCACCGTGAGCTTCGGCGGCGTTCGCGTAGAACGGCGATACCGGTATCGATGCCACGCCCGCCTCGCGCAGCAACGTGTCGGCGAACTCGATGTCGCTCTGCTGCGAAACCGCGCCGAAGTCGAGCAGCTGGAAGTAAGTGCCGGCCGCCGGCGTCCAGCTGAAGCTGGAGTTGCGCAGGCTGTCGAGGAATCGGTCGCGCTTGCGCTGGTAGAACGCGCTGAGCTGCGAGTTGTGCTCGGGCGAGGCCTTGAGGAAATCGGCGATCGCAAACTGCAGGGGCGCAGCGATGCTGAAGGTGTTGAACTGGTGCACGCGGCGGATCTCCCGCGTGATCTCCTCCGGGGCGACGGTGTAGCCCACGCGCCAGCCGGTGGCGTGCATGGTCTTGCCGAACGAGAACACTGCGACGCCGCGCTCGTACAGCTCCGGATGACCGATGATGCTCGCGTGGCGCTCGCCGTCGAAGATCATGTGCTCGTACACCTCGTCCGAGAGCACCATCGCCGACGTCGGCCGCAGCAGGTCGGCGAGCACGTCGAGATCCGAAGCGCTGGCGACGGTCGCGGTCGGATTCTGCGGCGTGTTGAGAATCACCAGGCGCGTGCGCGGGGACAGCGACTGCCGCACGCGGTCCCAATCGATCTGGAAGCGCGGCGGCTGCGAGCGGCACGTGCATCGGCCGCCCGCCCGCGAGCAGCACGGCGGGCGCATAGGAGTCGTACGAAGGATCGAACAGGATCACCTCGTCCCCCGGATGCACGAGCGCCTGCACGGCCGAGAAGATGCCTTCGGTCGCGCCGAGCGTGATCGTGATCTCGCTCTCGCTGTCGAGCAGCCGGCCGTAGCTCGAGCCGAGCTTGAGCGCGATCTGCTCGCGCAGCTGCGGGACGCCGATCATCGGCGCGTACTGGTTGTGCCCGGCCGCGACGTGATACGCGACCAGATCCTTCAGCTTGGCCGGCGCATCGTAGTCGGGAAATCCCTGCGCCAGGTTGATCGCGTTGAGCTCGCGCGCACGGTTCGTCATGACCGTGAAAATGGTCGTGCCGACGTGCGGGAGTTTGGAGCGGATCATGGCTACATCATTTCAACGTCGCGCCCGCCGCCATCTGCATGTCGCGCTGCCGGCGCTTCTCCTGCCTCGCCATCAGAGATGCCGGCGATGATGACGCCGATGGTCACCAGCAGCACCATGATCGTCGCGAGCGCGTTGATGTCCGGGCTCACGCCGAGGCGCACCTTCGAGAATATCACCATCGGCAGCGTGCTCGAGCCCGGGCCGGAGACGAAGCTGGTGATCACCAGGTCGTCGAGCGAGATCGTGAACGACAGCAGCCAGCCCGAGATCAGCGCCGGCGCGATGATCGGCAGCGTGATCACGAAGAACACCTTGCCGGGACGCGCGCCGAGGTCCATCGCCGCCTCCTCCAGCGAGTCGTCGAGCGTCGCGAGCCGCGACTGCACGATGACCGTGACGTAGGCCAGCGTCAGCGTGATGTGCGCGATCGTGATCGTCGTCATGCCGCGGCCTTCCGGCCAGCCGAACAACTGCTCCATCGCGACGAACAGCAGCAGCAGCGACAGGCCGGTGATCACTTCCGGCATCACCAGCGGCGCGGTCGTCATGCTCGACAGCAGCGCGCGGCCCTTGAACTTGCCGAAGCGCGCCAGCGCGGTGCCCGGCGAGCGTGCCGAGAATCACGGCGCCGGTCGCATTGATCGCCGCCACTTTCAGCGACAGCCACGCGGCGTCCAGGATCTGCTGATTCTGGAACAGCCGGCCGTACCACTGCGTCGAGAAGCCGCCCCACACGGTCACGAGCCGCGACTTGTTGAACGAATAGACGATCAACGACAGGATCGGCCCGTACAGGAAGATGAAGCCGACGATCAGCGCGCTGAGGCGAAACGCAGTGATGTTCTTGTTCATCGCTACGTGCCCCGCGCCTCGGCGGCCTGCGCCCGCTGCAGCAGCGCGATCGGAATCAGCAGCAGCATGCAGCAGCGCGATCGCCACCGCGCTCGCGACCGGCCAGTCGCGGTTGCTGAAGAATTCGGTCCACAGCACCTTGCCGATCATCAGCTGCTCGGGCCCGCCGAGCAGCGCCGGGATCACGAACTCGCCGACGGCGGGAATGAACACCAGCAGCGAGCCGGCGATGATGCCCTGGCATCGACAGCGGCAGCGTGATCTGCATGAACGCCTTCCACGGCCGCGAGCCGAGATCCGCGGCGGCTTCGAGCAGCGTCAGGTCCAGCTTCTCCAGGCTCGTGTACAGCGGCAGGATCATGAACGGCAGGTACGAGTAGACGATGCCGACGTAGATCGCGAAGTCCGTCTGCAGCATCACCAGCGGCTCGTCGATCACGCCGATCCACATCAGGAAGTTGTTGATGAGCCCGTTGTTCTTGAGGATGCCGATCCACGCGTACACGCGCAGCAGGAACGAGGTCCAGAACGGCAGGATCACCATCATCAGCAGGATGTTGCGCCACGTGGTGTCGGCGCGGGCGATGGCGTATGCGATCGGGTAGCCGATCAGCAGGCACAGGAGCGTCGAGACCGCCGCGATCTTCAGCGAGTTGAGATACGCGCGCCAGTACAGGCTGTCTTCGACCAGGTACAGGAAGTTGCCGACGTTGAGCTTGATCTGCAGGATCCGCTCCTGCGTCCACGCGAACAGCGGCTGGTACGGCGGCAGCGCGATCTGCGTTTCCGAGAAGCCGATCTTCAGCACGATCACGAACGGGATCAGGAAGAACAGCAGCAGCCACAGGTACGGAACGGCGATGACCGCAGTGCGTCCCGTCACGCCCCAATGCACGAGCCGCGAGCGCGTCCAGCGATACGGCGGCAGGTTCTCCAGGAACCGCAACAGCAAGTGCACGCCGACGCTGCGGCGCTGCAGGTGCGGCACCTCGGCGCGCGCGCTCATTCGCAGCAGCACCACCGGGCTGGACGCGTGCCAATGCAGATACACCGGCTGGTCCCAGGTGATGTCGTCGGCATGGCGGTACGCGTTCGGCTGCGTCACGCGCATCATCTTGCCGGTGCCGAGCTGCACCAGGTAGATGCTCATGTCGCCCATGTAGGCGATCTCCTTGACGACGCCGCGCGCGACGTTGTCCGTCTGCTGCGGCGGCTCGACGGAGAGCTGGATCTTCTCGGGTCGCACCGCGGCCCACACGACCGCATCCGATGCAGCGCTGACGCCGTGATTGACGTAGA
Source organism: uncultured Gammaproteobacteria bacterium (assembly GCA_963830745.1). Classification (GTDB taxonomy): domain Bacteria; phylum Pseudomonadota; class Gammaproteobacteria; order Steroidobacterales; family Steroidobacteraceae; genus Steroidobacter. The sequence goes on along the minus strand of CAWHNL010000019.1, from coordinate 93,382 downwards.
TCGTGCCTTCCAGCTCCGGCGTCGCGATGCGCACGTGGTCGGGCTCGTCCTCGACCATCTGGCCCTGGAACATGTTGACGTTGCCGATGAACTCGGCGACGAACTTGCAGTTCGGGTACTCGTAGATGTCCTTCGGCGTGCCGATCTGCACGATGCGGCCCGCCTCCATGACGCCGATGCGCGTCGCGAGCGTCATCGCCTCTTCCTGGTCGTGCGTCACGACCATGAACGTGACGCCGAGCTGCTCCTGCAGATTCACCAGCTCGAACTGCGTGTGCTCGCGCAGCTTCTTGTCGAGCGCGCCGAGCGGCTCGTCGAGCAGCAGCAGCTTCGGCCGCTTCACCAGCGAGCGCGCGAGCGCGACGCGCTGGCGCTGGCCGCCGGACAGCTGGTGCGGCTTGCGCTTCGCGAACTGCGTCAGCTTCACGAGGTTGAGCATGTCGCCGACGCGCGTCGTGATCTCGCGCTTCGGCAGGCCGTCCTGCTTCAGACCGAACGCGACGTTCTGCTCGACGGTCATGTGCGGGAACAGCGCGTACGACTGGAACATCATGTTGACCGGCCGCTCGTACGGCGGGATGCCGGTCATGTCGACGCCGTCGATCGAGATGCGCCCGGTGGTCGGCTCCTCGAACCCGGCCAGCATGCGCAGCAGCGTGGTCTTGCCGCAGCCGGAGCCGCCGAGCAGGCAAAACAGCTCGCCGCGATAGACCTTCAGCGAGACGTCGTTGACGGCGACGAACTCGCCGAACTTCTTCGTGACGCTCTCGATGTTGATGTACGGCGTCGCCTGGGGGTCGTTCCAGACCGCGACTTTCTGCTGGCGTGCTGGTGCGCCGGTTGAGTCGTGGTATGCGGCGGCCATGCAGCATTCGGTGTCGCTGAGCACTCAGCGCTTCAGATGCTGCAGTGCTGAGTTTCACCGTTTCTCTCCCGGCACCTCTAATCCGTCTTCTTATTGTCCGGTCTGGAACTTGGTCCACATCCGGTTCATCAGCCGCTGGAAGTCCTCGCCGTAGGCGAGCGAGGGGAACAGCTTCGCCTTCACTTCCGGCGTCGGATAGATACCCGGGTCGTTCTTCACTTCGTCGCTCACCATCGGCAGCGATGCGGCGTTGCCGTTGGCGTAGTTGACGAAGTTCGAGTTGTTGGCCGCGACCTGCGGCTCCATCAGGTAGTTGATGAAGGCGTGCGCGTTCTTCGGATGCTTGGCGTCGGCCGGGATCGCCAGCATGTCGAACCACACGATCGTGCCTTCCTTCGGAATCGCGTACTTGATCTTCACGCCCTGCCCGGCTTCGTCGGCGCGGTCGCGCGCCTGCAGGATGTCGCCGCTCCAGCCGACCGCGATGCACAGGTCGCCGTTCGCGAGGTCGTCGATGTACTGCGAGGAGTGGATCTTGCGGACGAACGGGCGGATCGGCATCAGCTTCGCTTCCGCCGCCTTCAGATCCTCTTCCTTCTGGCTGTTCGGATCGCGCCCCATCCAGGCCAGCACGGTCTTGAGGATCTCGTCCGGCGCATCGAGCAGCGAGATGCCGCAGTCCTTGAACTTGGCCGCGAGCTTCGGATCGAAGATGTAGTTCCAGCTGTCCGGCCGCGCCTCGCCGAGGATCTTCTTGATCTTGTCCTCGTTGTAGCCGATGCCGGTCGTGCCCCACAGGTACGGCACCGAGTACTCGTTGTTCGGGTCGTGCAGGCCGACCCGGTTCATGATGTCCGGGTCCATGTTCTTCAGGTTCGGGATCTGGCTCTTGTCGATCTTCTGGAACACGCCGGCCTTGATCTGCCGCTCCAGGAACGAGGCGGACGGCACCACCACGTCGAACCCCGAGTTACCGGCGAGCAGGCGCGTCTCCAGCACGTCGTTCGAATCGAAGACGTCGTACGTGACCTTGATGCCGGTCTGCTTCTCGAAGTTCGGGACCGTGTCCTCGGCGATGTAGTCGGACCAGTTGAAGACGTGCAGGACCTTCTCTTCCTGCGCAGCTGCACCGGGCTGCTGCGCCTGCTCCGCTGACTCCTTCTTGCCGCAGGCGGCGACGGCCAGCACGATCGAGGCGGCCGTCAAAACAGTGCGAACCGGGTTGTTCATTGGAGCGGTATCTCCCCGTTGGTGGCTCGCGGCGCAGCGTAGCGCACAAACGGGAGTCAGCGGAAGCGTCTAGCGGAAGGTCTGAAGTAGTGCATGGCGTTCGGGCTAGACGTTCAGCAGCAGGTGCTCGCGTTCCCAGGAGCTGATCACCTGCAGGAACGTCTCGTATTCGTTCTCCTTGACCGCCGCGTAGGCGATCACGAAGCGCTCGCCGAGGATGTCGATCAGCGGCCGCGAATCGCGCAGCAGTCGCAAGGAGTCCTCGATGTTCCGCGGCAGCGAGAACGGCAGATCGTAGGCGCTGCCGGAGATCGGCTCGGAGGGCTTCAACCCCTCGACCATGCCGAGGTAGCCGCAGGCGAGCGAGGCGGCGATCGAGAGATACGGATTGGCGTCGGCGCCGGCGATGCGATTCTCGACGCGGCGCGAGGCCGGAGTCGACACCGGCACGCGCAGGCCCGCCGTGCGGTTGTCGTAGCCCCACTGGCTGTTGATCGGGGCCGAGTAGTGCCGCGTGATGCGCCGGTACGAATTGACGTTCGGCGCGAACAGCGACATTGCCGCCGGCAGGTACTTCTGCAGACCGGCGATGTGCGAGAAGAACAGCGGCGAGGGCCGGCCTTCGGCGTCGCTGAAGACGTTGTTGCCGGTGCGGCTGTCGATGATGCTCTGGTGCACGTGCATGGCGCTGCCCGGCTCGCGCGCCATCGGCTTCGCCATGAACGTCGCGTACATCTTGTGGCGCAGCGCCGCCTCGCGCGCCGTGCGCTTGAACAGGAACACCTGGTCGGCGAGCGACAGCGCGTTCCCGTGCAGCAGGTTGATCTCCATCTGCGCGGCGCCGTCCTCGTGGATCAGCGTGTCGATCTCGATGTCCTGCGCCTCGCAGAACGCGTACATGTCGTCGAACAGCGGGTCGAACTCGTTGACCGCCGCGATCGAATACGACTGCCGGCCGATCTCGGGACGCCCGGAGCGGCCGATCGGCGGCTTCAGCGGGTAGTCCGAGTCGACGTTCGGCTCGACCAGGAAGAACTCGAGCTCGGGCGCGACCACCGGCTCCCAGCCGTGCTGCGCGTACAGCTCCAGCACGTGCTGCAGCACGTAGCGCGGCGCCATCGTCACGGGCCGGCCGTCCGAATAGAAGCTGTCGTGGATCACCTGCGCGGTCGGCTCGGCCGCCCACGGCACGACGCGGATCGTGTTCGGATCCGCCTTGAGCACGATGTCGATCTCCGACGGGCTGATGGCGCGCTCTTCGTCCGGGTACTCGCCGGTCACGGTCTGCAGGAAGATGCTCTCGGGCAGGCGCATGCCCTCTTCTTCGGCGAATTTCTCCGCGGGCATGATCTTGCCGCGCGGCACGCCCGCCATGTCGGGGATGATCGCCTCGACTTCCGAGATGCCGTGTTCTTTGAAGAACTGCTGGATGACGCTCATAGAGCGATGCCCTTGCATGCGATTTTCCTGGGCGCGCTCGCGGGCCGCCGCGCCGAAAGCCGCGAACAGCGCGACGGAAAATGGGTTCTCGCTGAACTGCCACTCGGGATGCCATTGCACGGCGAGGGCGAACGACGGCGCATTGCGCACGCGGAATGCCTCGACGACGCCGTCCGGGCGCCCGCGCCTCGATATCGAGGTCGCGCCCGAGCGTCTGCACGCCCTGCGAATGCAGCGAATTCACGGTGATCCGGTCCTTGCCCGCGAGCCGCTGCAGCACCCCGCCGCGCGTCAGCTCGATTTCGTGCGCCGGGCCGTATTGCTCTTCCAGCGGCGCCTTCAGGTCCTCGCGGTGATCGCGCAGCCCCTCGACCTCGTGCAGCTTCTGCCAGAGCGTGCCGCCGAACGCGACGTTCATCTCCTGGAAGCCGCGGCAGATCGCCAGCAGCGGCATACCGCCTTCGACGACGTGCGGGATCATCGGCAGCGTCGTCGCGTCCCGGGCCGCGTCGTGCAGCGTGCCTGGGTCGCTCGGCGGCCCGCTGTAGTGATGCGGCTCGACGTTCGACGGACTGCCCGTGAGCAGAATGCCGTCGAAGTCCGCCAGCAGCTCGCGCACGTTCAGCGCATCGCCCAGCGACGGGATCAGCACCGGCATCGCTTGCGCACCCTCCGCCACGGCGCGGATGTACTTCTCCCCCACGCAGTGGAAGTAGTGGCGGCCGAGCAGACGGCGATCGGCCGGAATTCCTATGACCGGTTTGCGAGTAGACACGTTTAATATCTTTAACAGTCGGCGGGGGAGCCGACGCGAGAGATGCGCCGGCATTTAACCACAAAACCGGCCGGCTCGTCCGCCCGGCAAAGCCCTTATGTGGCCATTTTTAGGCCTTACAAGGGCTTGCGCCGGCCTGCGCGGACGCGCGCCCCTTGCCCGCCGCGAGCGCCAATCGCTATCCTGCGGGCCGTGCGGCGGTCCCGCGATCGCTATCAAATATTAAACAGGGTTTCCCCGATGGCGGCCGCCGAGACTTCGTACTACTCGCATTCGGCGGTCCCGGCGCCGGACCGGCCGGCGCTCGCCGGTCAAGTCGAGGCGGACGTCTGCGTCATCGGCGGTGGAATCGCCGGCTGCTCGACTGCCCTGCATCTCGCCGAGCGCGGCTACCGGGTCGTCGCTGCTCGAAGCGCATCGGATCGGCTACGGCGCCTCCGGCCGCAGCGGCGGCCAGGCGATCGCCGGCTATGCCTGCGGCCAGCACAAGCTCGAGCGGCAGGTCGGCTTCGAGAATGCCCGGCGGATGTGGGACATCTCCGTCGAGGGCCTGCGGCTGATCCGCGATCGCGTCGAACGGCACGCGATCGATTGCGATCTGCACTGGGGTCAGTTGCACGTCGCGATCAAGGAGCGCCAGCGCGCGGATCTGCTGGCTGAGCGGCAAGACCTGGAGGATCGCTACGGCTATCGGCAGCTGCGATTCATGGAGCGCGCCGAGGTGGAGTCGCTGCTCGCGACGAAGCGGTACTGCGCCGGACTCTACGACGCGGGCAGCGGGCATCTTCATCCGCTGAACTACACGCGCGGCCTGGCCGCGGCGGCCGAAGCCGCGGGTGTGCAGATCTTCGAGAACTCAGCGGTCACGGGTCTGCACATCGCCGACCCTGCCATCGTGACGACCGAGCGCGGCAGCGTGCGGGCGCGATTCGTCGCGCTGTGCTGCAACGCTTACGGCGAGCCGCTGATCCCTGCGCTACGCGCGCGGATCATGCCGGTGGGGACCTACATCGTCGCCACCGAGTCGCTGGGCCAGGCGCGTATCGAGGAGCTGATGCGCCAGAACATCGGCGTCACCGATTCGAACTTCGTGCTCGATTATTTCCGCCGCTCCGCAGACCACCGGCTGCTGTTCGGCGGGCGCGTCAGCTATTCGGGAGTCGATGCATTCGACACCGCGCGCGCGACGCAACGGCGCATGCTGAAAGTGTTCCCGCAGCTCGCCGACGCGCGCATCGAGTTCGCGTGGGGCGGCTACGTCGACATCACGATGAGCCGCGCGCCGGATTTCAACCGGCTCGCACCGAACGTCTATTACCTGCAGGGATTCTCGGGCCACGGCATCGCGCTCACGGGCATTGCCGGGCAACTCGTGGCGGAGGCGATCGCGGGCCAGGCAGAACGCTTCGACGTCTTCACGAAGCTGCGCACCGAAATTTCCCGGCGGCCGCGCTCAGAATGCCGGCGCTGGTGCTCGCGATGGCGTGGTATCGGCTGCGCGACCTGCGGCTAATCGCCTTCGTAACGCACCGCTCGTGCAGGTCTCGTGATGACCACCTTCGCGAGCAGCGGCAGTGCGGCTTGTCTCGCGCCAGATCCAGCGCGCAGGTTCTCGCTGTGGGATTCTCCAGACCGGGATCTCGTTGAGCAGCTGATGATCGAGCGATCGTAGACTGCTGAAACGCCGCGCACGTCGCGAAGTCCATCACCCAGCCGGCATGCGGATCGACCGGCCGGCGACGTGCAGCTCGATGCGAAGGAGTGTCCGTGCAGCGCGCGCACTTGTGCCCGGCCGGACGTTCGGCAGCGATGAGCGCTTCGATAGTGAACGCGCGGAAGATCTGCATGGAAGTCGGGCGCAGCCCGACCTGCAACTACGCGGCTTTGCGCCGGCGCGAGCTCGAAGCGCAGCTGCACGTTCCGCACGTGCAACGGATCGCGCTGCAATCGCCGCAGACCGTGAAATCCACCGAGCCGAAGTGGCGGCGGCAATGCTCGCAATACGGCTTGCGACGACCGCTGCGCGCCGTGCGATACGCAGAGACAGCCGCAGCGTTCTGCCGCGACTGCTCGTCGCCGCAGGCCCCGAGATCCTTGCTCACGATGTCGCGGACGAACGTGCTTGCGCCCATGGCGCCGACTTTGAACAGACGCATCTGCTCACGGGCGAGGCCCATCTGCGCGACGGGGTCGTAGATCACCACGCCGAGCTTGGGATGAAAAAAAAGCTGAAACGCATCGCCGCTCATAACGCACTTCGCGGTAACAAAAAATAGGGTCGGGGGAGGTCTGAAACGAGCGCGCAATTGTGCTGCAACGCATCTGTCATAGCAATCAGCACGAGCCCTCTATTTTGCGAAATCGAGCCGCTTTTCCGCGCTGCAGCGCCCTGTTTCAACTGCGGGCACGCAGCAGGAAGCACGAATGGATGCGCGGATTGCGAGCGAAATCCTCTGGCACTGTAGTGCGGCCGATATCCTCGATTTCAAATGCCGCGAGCGCTGCCGCATCGAGCTTGAAGCGCGTGTAGTTGTTGGAGAACACGATCGTGCCCCGCGGGGTCAGCAATTCGCGCGCGAGATTCAGCAGCTTCACGTGGTCGCGCTGCACGTCGAAGTCCTCGGTCATTCGCTTCGAGCGCGAGTGCGTCGGCGGATCGATGAACATCAGGTCCCAGCGACGCGCGCTCGCGCGCTGGTCCTCGAGCCAAGTGAGGCAATTCGCCTGCACGAAGCCGTGCTGCGGGTCCGCCAGCTCGTTCAACGCGAGATTGCGTTTCGCCCACTCGAGATACGTGCGCGACATATCGACGGTCGTCGACGCGACCGCGCCGCCGCCTGCCGCGTAGACGGTCGCGGTGCCCGTGTAAGCGAACGAGATTGAGGAAGCGCTTGCCGCTCGCGAGCTCGCCGATCAGCCGGCGCGTGGGCCGATGATCGAGAAACAGGCCCGGTGTCCAGGTAGTCGGTGAAATTCACGAAGAACCGATAGGGCTGCTCGCGCACCACTTCGAACTCGCGCTCGCGGGCCAGCTTCTCGTATTGCGTCGCCCTCCTTCTGCTGGCGCCGCTCGCGCACGAACATCCGCTCGGTGCGCGATTTCGAGCTCGTGCGGAATGACTGCGAGCGCCTCGTTGCGCCGCTGACGCGCAGCCTTCGCATCGACGGTGCGCGGCGGCGCGTACTCCTGCACGACCGACCCAGCGATTGCCGGCGCCATCGCCGTATTGATCGATCGCGAACGCGTACTCGGGCATGTCCGCGTCGTAGATGCGGAAGCAATCGATCGACTCGCGCTGCGCCCAGTCGAGCGCCGACTTCAGATTCTTGCGCAGGCGATTCGCAAACATCTGCGCGCCGGGCCGTGCGCGCATTTCCGCCGGCTCCGGCGGCGGCGGACGAGGCTGCTGGAAATCCTCAGGCGTGATCTCGAAGCGCAGCAGGCGACATTCGATGCGGCCATTGAACAACGTGTGGCTGCGGCGCGCGTGGATGCCGATCGCTTTCGCGAGCGGCGGATTGCCGGTCAGCACCGCCGCCTTCCATCCCTGGAACTGCTCGCGCAACTTCTGGCCGAGCGTTGCGTAGAGCGCCTGCAGCCGCTCCTGATCGCCGATGCGCTCGCCGTACGGCGGATTCGTCGCGAGCAGACCGGTCGGCGCATCGCTCTGCTTGACGAGCTGATCGAGCTCGCGCCGCTCGAAGTGCACGAAGCCGCGCAACTTCGCGCGCTCGGAATTCTCGATCGCTGCACGAATCGCTGCTGCGTCGTTGTCGTAGCCGCGCAGGACGATGCGTCGCGTCGCAGTCGCCTCGCGACGAGCGCGCGCTTCTTCGACCAGGCGCTGCCAAAGCTCGCGATCGTGGCCACGCCAGCCGATGAAACCGAAATAGCTGCGCAGCAGCCCGGGAGCGATATCGAGCGCCATCATCGCGGCTTCGATCACGAGCGTGCCCGAGCCGCACATCGGGTCGACGAACTCGCCGCCGGCCTCGGCGATCGCAGGCCAGCCGCTGCGCAAGAGCACCGCGGCGGCGAGGTTCTCCTTCAGCGGCGCAGCGACACCGCGCGCGCGATATGCGCGGCGATGCAAGCTGTCGCCGGAAAGATCGAGGCTCAACGTCGCGCGATCGCGATCCAGTCGCACGTCCAGTTGTATGTCCGGCCGCTCGAGGTCGACCGACGGCCGCTGCCCCGTGCGCTCGCGCAGCTGGTCGACGATCGCGTCCTTGGTCTTCAACGCGCCGAAGTGCGTGTGCTTGATGCCTGCGGAGGAGCCGCCGAATTCGATGGCCAGCGTGCCGCTCGGCGCGACGTGCTGCGTCCAGTCGATCGCGGCAGACGCCTTCGTACAAGCGCTTCGGGCGTTGCCAGCTGGGAAATTGCCGAGCGGCATGAGAATGCGGCTCGCGGTGCGCGACCACAGGCACGCGCGATAAGCCGTTTCGAGCGTGCCCTCGAACAGCACGCCGAGTTTGAGCTCGCGCGTGTGCGTCGCGCCGCAGGCACGCAGCTCGGCAGCCGTCAGGTCGGCGACCGCCGGCGGACAGGAAGCGAAGAATTGCACGGCGAACTGCTAGCGCTGGCCGTCCAGCGTCATCAACGGCCCGTACATCTCCGGGCGCCGATCGCGAAACACGCCCCACGCCGTGCGATAGGCGCGGATCGCGTCGAGATCGAACGTCGCGGTGACGATCGCTTCGCCGGTGCGCGGCGCCTGCGCGGCGATTGCGCCCGCGTGATCGGTGATGAAGGACGAGCCGTAGTAAGTGACTTCCCAACGCTCGCCGCGCTCGGTGCCGATGCGATTGGAGGCGACGACCGGCATGATGTTCGACGCCGCATGGCCCTGCATCGCGCGCTGCCAGTGATCGCGCGAATCGATGCTGAGGTCCTGCGGCTCCGAGCCGATGGCAGTCGGATAGAACAAGATCTCGGCGCCGAGCAGCGCCATCGCGCGCGCCGATTCGGGGAACCACTGGTCCCAGCAGATCGCGACGCCGATCGTGCCGAAGCGCGTGCGCCACACCTTGAACCCCGTGTCGCCGGGCGAGAAGTAGAACTTCTCGTGGTAGCCGGGGCTCTCCGGAATGTGCGTCTTGCGATACGTGCCGAGCAGCGCGCCGCCGGCATCGATGATCGCGACCGAGTTGTAGAACACGTTGCCGGCGCGCTCGAACACGCTCGCCGGCAGCACGACGTTCAACTCGCGCGCGAGCTGCTGGAAGCGCCGCACCGCCGGGTTCTCCTCGATCGGCATCGCGACGTCGAAGTACTTCGGATTGTGCTCGATGCAGAAATACGGCGTTTCGAACAGCTCCTGGATCAGGATGATGTTCGCGCCCTGCCGCGCGGCCTCGCGGACCGTCCGCTCGGCGGCGGCCAGGTTCGCGGCGCGGTCGCCGGAGCAGGCGAATTGAGTGGCGGCAAGTGTGACTTTCATGGCTTCAGAACGTCGGCGGCGTGCAGGCGCTGATGATCTCACACGGCTCGTCGCCGAAGTTACGGAACCGGTGCGGCACGGCGCTGGTGAAGTAGTACGCGTCGCCGGGCCCGAGCACGCGGCTTTGCGCACCGACCGTCAGCTCGATGCGGCCCGCGACGACGATGCCGCCCTCCTCGCCCTTGTGACTGAGCATGTCCGAGCCGGTGTCGGCCTTCGGACGATAGCGCTCGTGCATGATCGTCATCGCGCGGTTCGGCCGTTGCGCCGCCACCAGCCGCAACGAGACATCGCGATCGCCGATGTCGGTGAGGTCGTCGCTGCGCGTAGAAGACCTGCGGATTGAGCTGCAGGTCGAGCGTGAAGAACTCCGCGAGCGACATCGGCACGCCGTCCAGCACTTTCTTCAGCGAGCTGACCGACGGGCTGACGCGGTTCTGCTCGATCAGCGAAATCGTCCCGTTGGTGACGCCTGCGCGCTTCGCGAGCTCCCGCTGCGACAGGCCGTACATCGTGCGCACCGCCTTCAGATGCGCCCCCACATCGATCGACATCGTCGCATGCCCTCAGTGTCTGCCTTGGCAGGGGTGTTTAGGATAATCGACACTTTGGCCCGAATGCTATGAATAACTTACGGAGAATTTGAGCGACTGTCGAATTTTCTTATCATCGCGGCGCTTCAGTCCCCTTCCAGTCCCGATCCGCCATGCCAACGACCGATGCGCACCGATCTCGAAGCATTCTGGATGCCGTTCACCGCCAACCGTCAGTTCAAAGCGCACCCCCGATTGCTCGCGCGCGCGGAGGGCATGCACTACTGGACCGACGACGGCCGCAAGGTGCTCGACGGCGTCGCCGGCCTGTGGTGCGTCAACGCCGGTCACGGCCGCAAGGAAATCACCGAGGCCGTGAGCAAGCAGCTCGCGACGATGGAATACGCGCCGCCGTTCCAGATGGGACATCCGCCGGGCTTCGAGCTCGCGAGCCGGCTGGTCAAGCTCGCGCCCGGCGATATCGATCACGTGTTCTTCACGAACTCGGGCTCCGAGGCCGTCGACACTGCGCTGAAGATTGCGATCGCGTATCACCGCCTGCGCGGCGAAGCATCGCGGCAGCGGCTCATCGGACGCGAGAAGGGCTATCACGGCGTCGGCTTCGGCGGCACGTCGGTCGGCGGCATGGTCAACAACCGCAAGTTCTTCGGCACGCTGCTGCCGGGCGTCGATCACCTGCGGCACACGCACGACCTCGAGCACAACGCGTTCTCGCGCGGCCTGCCCGAGTGGGGCGCGCATCTCGCCGACGATCTGGAGCGCCTGGTCGCGTTGCACGATGCATCGACGATCGCAGCCGTGATCGTCGAGCCGGTGGCCGGCTCGGCGGGCGTGCTCCTGCCGCCGAAGGGCTATCTGCAGCGGCTGCGCTCGATCTGCGACAAGCACGGCATCCTGCTGATCTTCGACGAAGTCATCACGGGCTTCGGCCGGCTCGGCGCGCCCTTCGGCGCGCAGTACTTCGATGTGCTGCCGGACATGATCACCTCGGCGAAAGCGCTGACCAACGGCGCGATCCCGATGGGCGCCGTGTTCGTGCGCAAGCACATCTACGACGCGTTCATGAAAGGGCCGGAGAACGCGATCGAGCTGTTCCACGGCTACACGTACTCAGCACATCCGACGGCCTGCGCCGCCGGGCTCGCCGTGCAAGACATCTACGAGCGTGAAGGGTTGCTGACGCGCGGCGCAAAGATGGCGAAGACGTTCGAGGATGCCGTGCACTCGCTGCGCGACCTGCCGCGCGTCATCGACATCCGCAACCTGGGATTGGTCGCGGGCATCGAGCTGGAGCCGCGGCCGGGCGCGCCGGCGGCACGCGCCTACGAGATCTTCGTGAAGGCGTTCGAGAAGGGAATCCTGATCCGCACGACGGGCGACACCATCGCGCTGTCGCCGCCGCTGATCATCGAGCCGGCGCAGATCGATCAGCTCGTGACGACGCTCAAGGAGCTGATCCAGGAAGTCAGCTAGAGTCAGGCTAAAGCCTGACCCACAGGGGAAGGCCCTGTAGGTCAGAATTCGTTGTGGGTCCGGCTTCAGCCGGACAGCTTCACTCTCGCCCCAGGGGAACGTCGTCGCGATCGTGAAGATCACGCGGCCTTCGTTGTTGAAGACGTCGTCGTTCGAGCACCGAAGTCGCCGTCGTCGACGTCGTGTCGACCTACTTCAGCGCCAGGTCGAAGTGACTGACCGTGTAGCCCGACGCCGACCGAATAGTCGATGTAGTCCGAGCTCGACTCACCGTCCACGCCGTCCCAGAAGTCGCCGAAGCTGTAGCCGGCGTGCAGCCAGGATCGAGAAATTCTGCCGGCAGCGGGACGTTCACGTCGGCCGCGATATAGATCGCGGCGTTCCCCGCTGTGGTCACCCGAAGTCGTTCGAATAGAACAGCTTGCCCGTAGAACCACGTTGTAGTTGAGCTTGCCGTAGATCTCGGGGTAGTTGACGTCGGATTCGTCGGGATACGCGTAGTAGACGAGGCCGACGTCCCAGCCGAGACCGTCTTCGTCACCGCCCGAGAAGCCCGTGTACAGGTCGACTTCGTAGTCGATGTCCGCGTCGTCGCCGAAGTCGACGTTGCTCGCCCAGGCGCCGAGGTACCAGCCCGACTCCGTGGCATAGTCGAGGCTCGCCTGGACGGCCGGATCCTTTGCCGATTGAGTGAATGCCGCGGAAATCGTAGTCGTTCGTGAGAGTCCAGGTGGATGACACTTCTGCGTTCGCCGCGGCCGCTGCAGCGAGCAGCCCGAGCGCAGCCAGAATCCTCACTTTTCTCATGATGCGTCCCCTTGTTATTGCCGAGAGAAAGCACGCCCAGGCGTGCGGTCAATTGAAACCTCGCAGCCGGAAATGCAGCAAGCATGCCAGCCGCGCCTGCCACGCACGAACGCCCGGCGCCGACCGAAACGCGTGCAGTTTACGCCCCACTTCGGGGCGAACGCGACTGGCGACGCACTAAGAAGCAGCGGGTTCGTAGATGACGTAGAGCTTTGCGGTCGGCTCGAGCACTTCCCACGTGCCCGCGAAGCCGGCGGGAATGACGAAGGAATCGCCCGCCTTGAAGGTCCACTGCTGGCCGCTCGCGTCTGCGATGCGGATGCGGCCGCGGGTGAGATGGCAGAACTCGTTCTCGGTGTAGCGCACTCGCCAGCGGCCCGGCGTGCTTTCCCAGACGCCGGCGAAGAAGCGTCCGCCGCTGTCGCTGAAGTAGTTGCGAGTCGTGGTCTGCGGATCGCCTGCGAGCAGGTGATCGGCGGGCGGCCGGCCGACGCTCGTTTCGGCGGGCGCGGTGCGCGAAGTCGACGATGCGGGGCGCGATGGCTTCGGTCATGACGATGCTCGCAAGACACATGACATGCCCTCACTGTAGTCCTCATGGGACAAGGGACGCCGGGCCCTCCGTGGCCCGGCGCTGGGCTGTGCCTAACCGCAGCAGCCCGGATCGACCTCCAGCAGTCAGCGCGATTGCGCGACTGCCGCAGGCGAGGTCGGGCGGATCGAAATGCTCACCCGCCGCTCCCACGCATACGCCTCCAGATCGTCCTTGGGCGCGGTCGTGAGATCTTCGCCGTGTGCCGAGATGCGGATCTGCTCCGCTGCGGCACCGCCGCCGATCAGCGCGTCACGCACCGCGCTGGCACGTGCCATCGACAGCTCCAGGTTCTTCTCCGATTTGCCGCGCGGATCGGCGAAGCCGTGCAGCTGGATTTCCAGTTGCGGATGCGCAGCGAGCATCTGACCGAGATCTTCGATCTTCTTCTGCACGTCGACGTCGAGCTCGGCCGTGCCGGTGCGGAACATCACGTCCGCGTGCAGGCGTGCAGCCAGTGCGTCCAGCATCTCGTCGCCGCCGGTACGCTCGCTCGCCTTCGCGAGCGCGATGCGCGTATCGACGAGCTCCTGTTGCAGCTGGTCGGCGCGCAGGATTGCTTCCTTCTCGGCGCGCTTCACCGTGCCGAAGCTGTCGCCGATGATGCCGCCGACCATCAGACCGACTGCGGCACCGATCGGGCCGCCAATGATCGCTCCGGCAGCGGCGCCGCCGAGCATCCCTTTACCCTCTTCCTTCGTGAGCTTGTTCTCGCCCGCGTACGCGGTGCCCGACGCCAACGCCACGGCCACCGCTCCAATCAGCACTTTCTTGAACATGATCCGCCCCTCCTCACCGGTACTCGTCGTTGCAGCGGGTGACGATCTGCCCGTGGGAGCTATTTAGAGCCGCAATGCAGGCTGGATCTGCTGCGCGGCGGTGGCGGGGCGAGGGAGGAAAGTGATGCGATTGTGGCGAGGCGGCTATTTCATCTTCCGATCGTCGAGCCCAACGCCTCGGGCGATGATCTCTTTCATCACTTCCGACGCGCCGGCGTAGATGCGCGAAACGCGCGCGTCCGTGAACATGCGCGAGATCCGGTACTCGTCCATGTAGCCCGCGCCGCCGTGCATCTGCAGGCAGTCGTCGACGACGCGGCCTTCCAGCTCGCTCGCGAGCAACTTGCCCTCCGCCGCCATCTGCGCCGACAGCTTGCCGGCGTTGTGCTGCATCGACGCAGTGATCGATGAACGTCTGGAGCACGTCGATCTGCGCGCGCATCTCCGCCATCTTGAAGCGCGCGTTCTGCAGCGCGCCGAGCGGCCGGCCGAATACGCGACGGTTCGTGATGTAGTCGTAGGCGAGATCGAACGCGATCTGCGCGTTCGTGATGCACTGGCACGCGGTGATCAGCCGCTCCTCGGCGAGGAACTGCGTGAGGTAGTAGAAGCCGCGCGTCGGATCGCCGAGCACGTTCGCCTTCGGCACCTTGACGTTGTCGAAGAACAGCTCGGAGGTGTCCTGCGCCTTGAGTCCGATCTTCTTCAGATTGCGGCCGCGCTTGAAGCCCGGCCATGTCGCCTCGACGAGGAACAACCCGAGACCGTGCGTCTTGTCCGGCACCGTGCGCGCCGCGACGATGATCGAGGTCGGCGATCTGCCCGTTCGAGATGTACGTCTTCGAGCCGTTGATCACCCAATGGTCGCCGCGATCCTCGGCGCGCGTCTTCATGCCGGCGAGATCGCTGCCCGCGCCCGACTCGGTCATCGCGATCGCCAGGATGCATTCGCCCTGGACGCAGCGCGGCAGGAACCGCTGCTTCTGCTCCTCGTTGCCGAGCTCGCCGAGATACGGGCCGACCAGCCGTGAGTGCAGCGTGTTGAAGAACCCGATGTCGCCGTAGCGCAGGTTCTCCTCGATCATGACCTGCTCGTAGCGGAAGTCGCGGATGCCGGCGCCGCCGTACTTTTCGTCGGCCCACATCAGCAGATAGCCGTGCTCGCCGCTCTTGCGGAACGCCTCGCGATCGACGTAACCCTGCTCGCGCCAGCGCTCGGTGTGCGGGCCGATCTCCTTCTGCACGAAGCGGCGGTAGCTGTCGCGGAACATGTCGTGCTCGTGCTCGAACAGCGTGCGCGGGGTGATCGCGGGACTCGGTTGCATTCATCTACTCCGGAAAAATTCTACAGACCGCTGACGAGATGACCGCCGTCGACGACGAGCGTCGTGCCAGTCATGTAGCGGGAGGCATCGCAAGCGAGCAGCAAGAGCGGACCTTCCAGATCCTCGACGTTGCCGGCGCGCCGCTGCGGGATGCGCTTGATCATCGCGACACCGGCTTCGCTCGCGAGGAAGTCGCGATTGATGTCGGTCGAGAAGTAGCCGGGCGCGATGCCGTTGACGCGAATGTTGTAGCGGGCAAGCTCCAGCGCCATCGTCTTCGTCAACTGCGTGAGACCTGCTTTCGACGCGACGTAGGCCGGGATGTGACCGGTCTGCCGGAAGCTCAGGATCGATTCGATATTGATGATGCTGCCGCCGCGTCCATCGCCGCGCATGCGCCGCGCTACTTCGGTCGCGACGAAGAAGGCGCCCTTGAGATTGACGTCGACGACGGCGTCCCAATCCTGCTCGGTGTACTCGAGCAGCGGCTTCACGATCGAAGTGCCCGAATTGTTGACGAGCACGTCGATGCGGCCGAGCTCGCGCTCGATCGTGGCGACCGCTGGTGCAATCGACGCGGCATCTGCAACGTCGAGTTTCGCGACTGCGGCAACACCGCCGGCAGCTGCGGATTTCTTGTGCGAGCGATTCGAGCGCATCGACGCGGCGCGCCGCGAGACCGACCTTCGCGCCTTCGCGGGCGAGAACCGTGGCGAAATGTTTGCCGAAGCCGCTGGACGCGCCGGTGATCAGCGCCACTTTGCCGGCGACGGAGAAAGCGTGGGTGGAGGGCATGCGGCAGTCTATCGACCGCCCGCCCGAGCAATCAATCAGGTCGGATCAACCGGGCGGGGGCATCAGATTCGCGTCGCGCGTGATGACCCAGCGACCGTCGGGCTTGGCGATTGAGGATAGTCAGCGTGTAGCCGGCGCGCTTCATCGGCTGGCCGCTCTTGCGGCGTCATCGTCACGTCGATGTGATTGCGCACGTACGCCCAGTCGCCCAGCACCTTGATCTCGACCGGCTTCGCGACACCCTCGATCTTGACGTCCTTCAGACCCGCGGACTGTGCTGCGAACTCCTTCTTGCCGAACGGCTCGCGGCCTGCAGTCATGAAGACGACGTCGTCGGACATCAGGGACAGCACCTTCGCGGCGTCGCCGCGGGCGGTCGCCCGCATCCAGTCGTCGATCAGCTTGCGGATGGCTTGTTCGTCGGCCTGTGCGCTTGCGGACATCGTCTTCGCTCCTGTCAACGGACAGGAACGCCGGTTTGTGGGCCAAAGTTCGTTCTTGTAGAATCGCCGCCCTTCCGGAACGGCCGTCCGGCCGCCCCCTCGCCTGCAGGTCCGGAAGCGCGATGGAGAGGTAGCTCAGCTGGTTAGAGCGTGGCACTCATAATGCCGAGGTCGAGGGTTCGAGTCCCTCCCTCTCCACCAGATCGACTTCCGCCGACTTCCGCAGACGTCCAGGAACGGCGGTAAAACTGCAGAAACCTCGATATATTCGCTCCGCCATGCGCCGCTGACTTCCATGGACAGCCGACGTCGCTTTGGGGTAAGTTTGAGGGGTAAGCCGCTTTCACACGGATCTTGTGACGGAGTTACCCCGCAGATGCCGAAGCTCTCGGATACCAGGATTCGCTCAGCCAAACCGAAGGCGAAGCCATACAAGCTCTACGATTCCGACGGTCTCTTTTTAATCGTCAATCCCACCGGCTCGAAGTGGTGGCGCCAGCGATATCGATACGCGGGTAAGGAACAGTTGCTCAGTCTCGGCGTCTACGACGAAGTCGGCTTGGCCGATGCGCGGGACAAGAGCAATGAGATTCGAAAGCTCATTGCGCGCGAGGTCGATCCTTCTGTCCAACGCAAGGAGCGCAGAGCTGCGCTCGTCGATGCGAACGCGAACACATTCAAGGCCATCGCGCTTGCCTGGCACACCAGGTTCAAAGGCAAATGGAAGCCACATCATGCCGATCGCGTGTTGCAACGACTCGAGGACAATATATTCCCATGGATCGGGGCAAAACCGATTCGCGATGTGACTTCGGCAGAGATTATCGCGTGTATCGACCGGATGGCTGATGGTGGCAAGCAGAGACAGCGCGACGCGTATTGCAGATTACGAAGCGAGTCTTCAAATGGGCCATCGGGCGCGGCCTCGCAGCCACGAGCCCGGCGGCACACATCGACCCTAGAGAGCAACTTCCCTCGAAGAAGGTGAAGCACCGCGCGTCGATCAAGGACCCGGTTCTTTTCGGCTCGCTGCTTCGCGCCATCGACGTTTACCAGGGCGGCTTCGTAGTGAGGTGCGCCCTTAAGCTGCTTGCACTGACGTTCGTGCGCCCAGGAGAGCTTCGGCACGCCGAGTGGTTCGAATTCAATCTCGACCAAGGAGCCAACCTGGCGCATTCCGGCCGCACGGATGAAGATGGGTGGCGAAGATCACATCGTGCCGCTGTCACGCCAAGCCGTTGCGGTGTTGCGCGAGATCCAACCACTTACTGGCAATGACGGGAAGGGATACGTCTTCCCCGGGCTGCGCAACGCCTCTCGGACGCTCTCTGAGAACACGCTGAACATCGCGCTGCGGACAATGGGATTCACGCGGGAGCAACATTGTTCTCATGGGTTCCGCGGTACCGCGAGCACGCTGCTGAACGAGCAACAGTGGAACAAGGACGCGATCGAGCTCCAGCTCGCACACATGGAGCGGGATGAAGTTCGTCAGAGCTACAACTCGGCAAAACTCTTGCCGGAGCGGCGAAGGATGATGCAAGCCTGGGCCGACTGTCTGGATGGACTCAAGACGAATAACAAACCAAGCAGAGTCATCAACATTCGACATCGCGCCTAGATGGATACAAAAACGATGACTCAGCGAGTACTGTTCGTCGATCTCGAGAACGTGCAGAAGATCGACGTGTCGTTGGTGCCTGTCGACGTGCGCGTCATGGTCTTCTACGGAATCACACAGAAGAAGCTCCCCGAGGAGTTAGTCGTACAGGCTCAGCCGCTCGGATCTCGCCTGAAGTGGATCAAGATCTCCGGTCACGGATCCAATGCGCTCGATTTCCATATCGCGTTCTACCTTGGTCAGACACTCACAGATACTCCGACTTCAGAGTGCGCGATCCTCTCGCGTGACACGGGCTTTGATCCGCTCATCCGTCACTTACAAATGCTGGGGCGAACCTGCCGTCGAGTGACCCTGTTGAAGGACGCATTCCCCGCCCAGAACGATGGGGACGCAGATGACTTCTCTCGGTTGGTGATGCTCATAACGAAAGAGAAAGCGCGCCCCACCAGGCGCAAGGGACTCGTGGGGAAAGTGAAATCATGGTTCCCGCAGTTGACCGAGACTGCGCGGCTGGCACTCATCCAGCGCTTGTTCGACGAATCTGGCGTGCGCGAGTCGCAAGAGGGGCTGACATATGACCTTTGATCTCAACCGCGTTCAGGTGTACTTCTCGTTTGCGGCCAGCTTGTAGGTCGGCTCCCAGCGATCCTCAAAGACGGAATAGAGAACCTTCGGGACGTATAGGTCCAGGTTCAAATCCTGTCATCGGAACCATTCCACTAACGGCTGCTAAACGCTCCACAGCGCCACTTGGACAAGCGCGTCGACGGCAGATGGCTTATCCCGTTAGCTACGATATGGCCAGATTTTGTGGGCTTGTGGCGTTGCCGCCCGTGTCAGCATTGATCTGCTGCGCAATCAGCGCCGCGCCGTAGTCGAACAAAACCCACAATCCGGGCGCTTCGCGGCAGCCGCTTCTACCTGCCGGCCCTCACGCGACCGTTAGCGGCATCCTCTGAGCGCCTCAATTTCTGCGGGTTTGACCAGATAAGCGTCAAAGCCCGCGGCGCGGGCCGCGTTGCGATCCTCTGGCCGTCCGTAGCCCGTCAGCGCCACGAGGAACAAATCGCGGTGGCGACGGCTGCTTCGCGCAAGCGCCGTGCAAGCTCGTACCATCCATGCCCGGCAATCCGATATCCACGAGCGCGCTCTCGGGCGCGAAACTCTCGGCGAGCTCCAGCGCGCTCGGTCCGTCTCGAGCGACGACGACCTCATGGCCCCATGAACGCGCGAGCTGCGCCATCGACTCCGCAGAATCCCCGTTGTCGTCGACGATCAGCACCCGCGTGCCTGGCCTGCGGGAACGGCGGATTCGTCTGTGCGCCAACTGCGGGTTGCGGCATCTTCGTCGCCGCGGTTAGAACAGGCAGTCGCACGATGAACTCGCTCCCCTGAGCCCAGTCCCATCACTGCGTGCCTCGATGCGCCCGCCATGCAACGCCAGCACGCGGCGCACGAGCAGCAAGCCCAAGGCCCGAGACCGCCGCTCGGAGCGCGCGAGCGAGTTGTCCACCTGCGTGAACAGATCGAAGATACGCTCCAGCATCTTCCGGGGCGAGGCCGATGCCGTTGTCGCGCACGCTCAAGACGGCCTCGCCATTCTCCGTCTGCGCCGAGCCTCAGGGCGATCCTGCCACCGGGATTCGTGTACTTGGCGGCATTCTCGAGCAGGTTGGAGATGACCTGCTCGAGCCGAACCGGGTCAGCCGTCGACGAGCAGCGCCGACGTCGGGCAACGCGAGTGCAGCGAGTGTGCCCACGCTGCTCGACGCGCACGCGGCTCGCCTCCGCCGCGTGCCGCACGCAACACGCCACCAGATCCATCGGTCTCGCGCTTGCAGCTCGATGATGACCGCGACTGATGCGCGCCACGTCGAGCAGTTCATCGACGAGCCGCACCAGCTGCTGCCGTCTGCCGCTCGATCATCTCGTACAGCTTCGCCGAGGACTGCACCCGCGCGGCCCGTGCCGCAACAGGTGGACGGCATGCGTGATCGGCGTGAGCGGGTTTCGCAGTTCATGGGCCAGCATGGCGAGGAACTCGTCCTTGCGGCGGCTCGTGCTTCGCGCAGGCTGTCTCCATCAGCCACGCCGCTCCGTGATGTCCTCGATCGCGAGCAGAATCAGCTCTTCGCGCTCACGCTCGCCGGAATCTTGCGGGCGCTCAGACAGCTTCAAGCGTTGGCCCGCCAGCGGAGATGTCGTGAGTGTGTCTTCGACGATCGTTCATCGGCCTCGCTGCGGGTCAAGCACCGCATGCAGCCTCTCGCGCATTAGCCGGCGTGTCCCATTGACCCGTCGCCCACCTCGTAGAGGCAAGCGGCCCTCGGTCGTCTTCGCGTCGCATCTTGAAGTCCTCGTAGAAGGCGCCGTTTGCCCGCACGATCTTGAGGCTCGCCGCTCGAGCACCAGCAACGGCTCGCGCACGCGTCTCCACGATCTGACATCGCGCGTAGGCCAGCGCGCGCTCGGAAGTCTCCCGCTCTTTCTCGATCTCGGTGTTCAGCACCGCCAGGCTCGCGATTGCGATTGCGCAGCTCGTCGTTGGTCGTGGTGAGCTCCTCATTCGCGGACTGCAGCTCCTCCTTCGCAGTCTCCAGCTCTTCGTTGGTGCTCTGGAACTCCTCGTTGGCCGAGAGCACCTCCTCGTGCGCAGACTTGAGCTCCTCCTTCACCGCCTCGTGCTCCTCCATGCGTGGCCTGCAGGTAGTCGCGGATGGCGGCGATCTCGCGCTCCGACTGCGCCAGGCGACGATCCTTTTCCGACTCGGGCAGTGCGCTCGCGAGCGCCTGTTGCGCCTGTCGGGCGCGCGCGCCGCCGTCGAGCCGTCTTCGAACAGGATCAGGTAGCAGCGTCTCACGTGCTCAGCCGCTTCGAGCGGGATCACTTCGATGCTCACCTCGTCCCGCAGTCCTCCGACGCACAGTCCCTCGCGGTGCGCCTCGGCGCCGGCGCTCGCGCGCCTCCTGGATGGCGGGCGATGATCTCCACGAGCAGCTCCGGCCGCGCCACACGCTGCAGGTTCAGGCTCGGCGGGCCGCTCGCGTGCTCCAGGTAGGGGCCGGTCTCGCCGCGGAACTGCAGGATGTTGAGCGCCTCGTCAACCAGCAGGCTCGCCGGGGCAAAGCGTGCCATCAGCAGCCGATCCGCCTCGCGCTGTGCCGCATCCGCCTCGATCGGGACGCGACGGCGTGCGCCGGTCGCCGCTCCCGCGCGGCGGCTGCCGGGCGCGACCCGGCCTGCGCGAGATCGAGACCGGCACCGGGCGGAACGCGGCCTGCGCGTGTAGAGCCGATGCTGCTTGTCGGCGAGTCTCGAAGAGGTCCGAGGCCTTCCCGACACTCTCCGACGGACCGAGAATCAGAAAGCCCTGCGGTCGCAACGCATAGTGAAAGATCTGCATCACGCGACGCTGCGCGGTCGCGTCGAGATAGATCAGGAGATTACGGCAGCTCACCAGGTCCAGGCGCGAAAAGGGCGGATCGCGCGTCACGTCCTGGCGCGCGAAGATGCATAGATCACGGACGCTCTTGGCGATGCGAAGTGATCGTCCTGCTTGACGAAGAAGCGCTGCGAGGCGCTCGCTCGAGACCTCCTGAGCGATGGTGTCGAGGTAGATCCCGGCGCGCGCCTTCTCGATCGCCGCTTCGCTCACGTCGGTGCCGAAGATCTGCACTCCGACCTGGGACGAGTCGGTCGCCCAAGTGCTCGACCAGCGCGATCGCGATCGAGTAGACCTCCTCACCGCTGGCGCATCCGGGTACCCAGATGCGGATGGGCTTCTTCGGCGAGCGGCCTTCGCACAGGCTCGGAAACACGCGCTGTTGCAAGCACGTCGAAGGATTCGGGATCGCGAAAGAAACCGGTCACACGGATCAGGAAATCCTGATAGAGCGCGGCGGCCTCGGCCGGATCGCCTTCGATCAGGGCGACGTAGTCGGCCAGGTCCTCGATCTTCTGCAGCGCCATGCGGCGCGCGAGGCGGCGCAGCAAGGTGCTGCGCTTGTAGTGCGAGAAGTCCACGCCATGCGCCGTGCGCAGCCGCCGAAAGATGCGTCGCAGACTGTCCTCTTCCGCGGCCGGCGCTCCAGTCGCTTTCTCCGTGTCAACTTCGACGGCACGCCGAGTCGAGCGCAGGTACGGGTGACGGCTCAGGCGCGCTCAGCTCCCGCGCGATCTCATTCGGCCGCAGCACGAAATCCACACACCCGGTCTGCGATCGCGCTGCGGGGCATGCTCGGAAAGCGCGCGGATGGCGGCTCCTGCGCAAAGGTGATCCCCGCCACCATGCTTGATCGCTTGCATGCCCGAGGGTACCCGTCGGTAGTCCCCGCCCGAGAGACCACGCCGATGGCGCCATCGCCATGCTCTTCGGCGAGCGAGGCGAACAGAGTGTCCACAGGCATGTGCTGCGCCGGTCCGCTCTGCGCGAGGCGTCACGTGAAGCGGTCATCCGGTCAGCGTAAGCGTGATATTCGGCGGTATCACATAGACGTGATCGGGTTCCGACCACCACACCCTCGTGTGCGAGCATCACAGGCATGACGTCGTCCTCTTGTCAAGGATCTCCGGCCAGCAGACTTTCGTGGTCTGGATCCAAGATGCTGGACCACAATAAAGGCCATGACCGCTCTCGGCGGGCAAGGCAGCGAGCAGTTCGGAAAGCGCCTCGAGACCGCCTGCGGAGGCGCCCATCGCTACGATAGGAACTGTCACACGGCTCTTCTATTGCGCGAGCCACCCTGCGCGCGGCGGCCCAACGTTCATCGTCGATTGTCGGGAGTATAGACCCACCCGCGCGGCTACGGACTTTGTGTCGCCCGTCCGGGCCGGATATCAGCGCGGCAATTCTACGCCCTCTCGCGAATCGCGCCAGAGGATGCCGATGATCGTTTCCGCCACGATCTGGCTGCCGAGCGGGCCCGCCTGCCCGCGCACTTGGCGACGTGCCGGCTGCCCAAGGCGTGAGCGCCCGTTCGGTTCAGATCACCGGACATCAAGCGTCCCTCAAAGGTGGAATACTCCGCATCGTCGATAACTGGAATCTTCTGGTCCCCTTTGGCAGCGGCGCTGTGAGCGTCGATCCGATTCAGCGCAGGCTCTGTTATCAGCTCGACACGCAGGCAGCTTCTCGTGTTTGCGAGTGCGCTGCCAGTCCTCCTTGTGGTTGTCGCAATCGCAAACGGTGGCTCGGCGGAAATGCTCCTGGCTGCTCTGGTCATCTGGCTTTGGCTGGTAGGCGGAAATCTCCTGATCGGCATTCCGCGATTCAGACGATTTCTTCGCAAGACACTCAGCAGCAAATCAAATCGTTTGACGAGGGAAAGGGACGCCCCACCGGCTACCTTACGCGGACCCGAACGGGCACCGCAGAACAGTGCAAATCCCTTCATCGAAGTTTTCTGCGTCGGTGGCCTTGATTCGCACGGATGACCACCGAGCGCATCGTCTGACAGTTGGCTCGACTCCGAACACCCAGCATCTCCTGGAGATTCCGTGAGACATCACTCGGCTATTGCTGCGCTCCTCGTCGCGGCACTCTCGTTGTACATGGTACGCTTAGCGGTGGCGGAACGCTTGTACTTGCGGCGGGAGCCGCACTGCGAAGTTTGGTTCTGGGTTCGAGCCGTTCGGAGCAAAGCGCGCCGGCGAGCACAGTGAGTGGGACGAGCTGGTTGAATCGAGAAACAACAGTGACGTTCTGTGGGCGTGTCTGCACCGTGGTCTGGGATGGCGATCCCGACAGCCAATTCGCGCCACAGGAGAATACGGCGACCAATCGTTGAGCGGTATGTGATCGAATGCCGTCAGACATGGTGACGATCATCGTTCCCGCCATAAGGGATTGTGGGATCAAAAAGGAACCACGTTTCGTGATAGGGAAGATCGGAGATCTTCTCACTCGCGGCGCCTTAGCGGCAGCGGCGCGAGCTTACTCTCCTGAAATGACACCCCGAGACTTGCTACCCCGGCTTTGAGGTGGGCACAAAACTCCGGCGTGCTGAGACAAGTAATGAGCCTCGGGCGTCCCATCCGCGACGCCTCGGTCTGATGCAATGGGAAGGCTCATCAACAACACGGGATTCCTGAAGGCAGAGAGATACCTGCTAGAGAGTCGAGGATGGAGAAGACGAGTCCTGCCACGACGATGTGGTATCCGCCGGGGACACTATCGAGCAGACGATTCATTGACATGGCACAGCGTGCGTTCTCCTTTCTGGAAGAGAAAGGCTTTCTGCTCGTGCAGTCGGAGTCACGCACGCTGCGGTACGAGGACTCTCAGGTCTTCGTTGCAATTGAATGGGATGATCGATCTGGGGAGTTGAACGTGTATCTCGGGCTTCAGCCGAAGAAAGGGGCAGCGTGCAGAGGTATTCTCGCTTAACGATATTCTTCGCATGGAAGAAGCTGGAAATCCCGGTTGCAGGATGCCTTGTCAAGTATCCGACGAAGATCGCCTCAAGCCTTTCTTGGAGGATCTCGCGACGCAGGTGCGCACTCAAGCGGCCCCGGCGCTGAAAGGCGATCGCATGTACTTTCGGCGCTTGGAAACGTTCCGAAGTGCACAGTCGGAGGCTTACATGCGAAACATGGAGCTGCGGCACGTGCGCTCCGAAGCGGAGAAAGCGTGGCGTGAACGAAATTTCAGCGAGGTTGCGAGGCTGTACATGTCGATGGAGCGCGATCTGAGCGAATCACCGAAAAGGCAAAACTCACTTATGCGAGGCAACATGAGTAGGATGATCATTATCCAATCCGATGCCCCGGTTGATTGAGGGTCGGAGCACGGACGATGGCAGCAGGTTCTTTGGGACGAACAGTTACTCAACGCTTGCTGTGTGCAGCGACAGCTGCAGTGCTCCACGTGGTGCTCGGCCAGGGTCTAAGCGCTTCGCTCATCCCGCGCGCCAACACAAGCGACGAGCATCAGGTCACGCCCTCAAGCGCTCTGCGAGTCAGCGCGTTCTATGTAGAAACTGAGATGACCTCCTCAAACTACTGCGGATCGCTGCTGGCGCCACGGATGCTGTCCTGCCACTGAACGCGATTGTTGTCCCGCCGCCCGCGTTGCCTGAGATCACTGCCATAGCAGCACAGGACTCCTTCGAGCAGTCTCGTGACCTCAGCACCAGTGAGGACGCGTACCGCGCCGAACGGCTGCAGGGCTTATTGTACGAGGATCAGATCAAAGCGCCAGCTCGCCCAGGCTTCTGGAAGATACTCAGGTAGCACGTTAGGGGACGTATGCTTCGTGTGTCGTGTATGTCGTTCAGGATGAGCGGGGGCGCGTACTCGATGTGATGAGTGATCAATGCGAGCTTGCGGAAGAGGAAAGAGAGAACCTGGCCCCAGTGCCATCAGAAGCGCTTCTCCTCTGCCTCTGCCTCCCGCGGGGCTTGCGATGGGCAGCTACTTAACTCTTGATTTGTCCGTCCTAGAGCGCCCGCGGTAGTTCGGTGGCCTTACCTGCGGCAGACCCGGCCTTTCGATACCAGCACTTCCCTCCCCGTCTTCCCAGTCCGTCTTGGGTTACTACGCGACGCGGCGGTGGTCGCCGCCGGTAGCTTGCCGTAAGTTCCCCCGCCTCGACTTCCTTCAGCACCCCGATGATCTGTTCTTCTGTTGAATCGTTTCGCCTTCATTGTCCGCTCCCATACCAGCCCGTGGTCGATGGTGAGATCATCGCGGTGGATGAGCAGGGCCGCTGCCAGAAGCAGACACCCAGCGCCCAATGCGTGACAGAGGCACCGGTTGATTACATAGAGCGCCGCGCCCCTGAGTTACTTCGAGCTGCGGTCGATCGCCGACAAAGCTCCTGCAAGGGACAGCCGCTTCCGCTTCGGGTCGGACGCGGACTGCTGTTCGGTGTCGCGATCGGCCACGGGCAAACGGGTCCGACAGGTCAGCCTCGCCCGAACCTTCCTTGTCTATGCCGTGCCGAGCACTCGGATCCCAGTTCCGGCCGCTCCCAGTCAGCACAGAGGCGGGGGTAACTATCCGGGGTAAGTCACAGCACTACTGCCTAGACTGCAGTGAATTCATGGAGAATTTCGTTCCATACGAGTCCCTCCCTCTCCACCACTTGCCGCCGCACCGCGGCCGCTACTTCGATCCCGACCCCTCGCTCATGCTGCGCATGACCTCGTCGAGGTTGAAGCTCGCGGCCTTCTGTCGCTGCGGATACTCCTTGAAGCTCGACAGGAAATTGGCCACGTAGGCCTGCGAAGGCACGACCAGGTAGGCGCGATCGATGACCCAGTCGTAGTAAGTATTCGAGGTGATGTCCGCGCGCTCGTACGGATCGGCTCGCAGGTTGAACATCTTCGGCACCCGCAGGCTCGTGAACGGCTCTGCCCAGATGCGCAACGTTCCCGGCGCTCGCTGCTCCATGAACACCAGCTTCCAGTTGTCATAGCGCAGCGCGGTCATCTGCTGGTCGTCGTTGACAGTAGAGGAACGACTCGCGCGGACTCTTCGGCGCTGCCCCGGTCAGGTAGGGAACGAGGTTGTAGCCGTCGAGGTACACCTTGTACGTCGTGCCGCCCGCCTTGTAGCCCTTGAGAAGCTTCTGCGTCACTTCGGTATCGCCTGCGATGGCCAGCAAGCGTCGGCAGCCAGTCGTGATGTGCGACGATCTCGTTGGAGACCTGGCCCGGCTTGATCCGGCCCGGCCAGCGCACCATCGCCGGCACGCGATAGGCGCCTTCCCAGTTCGTGTTCTTCTCGCTGCGGAACGGCGTCATCCCGGCGTCGGGCCAGGAGTTCATGTGCGGACCGTTGTCGGTGCTGTAGAGCAAGAACGTGTCGTTCGCGATGCCGAGATCGTCCAGCGCTTTGAGCACCGTGCCGACGTTCTTGTCGTGATCGATCATGGCGTCGTGGTAGTAGCTTTGATACTGCCCCGCCTGGCCCAGGCTCTCGGGCTTGGTGTGCGTGCGGAAGTGCATGTGGGTCGTGTTGATCCACACGAAAAACGGCTTGCCGGCCTGCTGCTGGCGCTTGATGAAATCCACGGCGCGATTGACGACGTCGTCGTCGATCGTCTCCATCCGCTTGCGGGTCAGCGGACCGGTGTCCGTGCACGTCTGCCGGCCGACCTTGCCGAAGCGCGGGTCCTCGGTCGCGTCATCCTTCTCCGCGGCTTTGCAGTCCAGCACGCCGCGCGGACCGAACTTCGCGCGGAAGCCGGATCCTTCGGATAGTCGATGTGCTCCGGCTCTTCCTCGGCATTGAGGTGATACAGGTTGCCGTAGAACTCATCGAAGCCGTGCACGGTCGGCAGGAACTCGTTGCGATCCCCGAGGTGATTCTTGCCGAACTGCCC
This sequence comes from uncultured Gammaproteobacteria bacterium, assembly GCA_963830745.1. Classification (GTDB taxonomy): domain Bacteria; phylum Pseudomonadota; class Gammaproteobacteria; order Steroidobacterales; family Steroidobacteraceae; genus Steroidobacter. The sequence goes on along the minus strand of CAWHNL010000019.1, from coordinate 65,910 downwards.
GGTCGCGTAACCGAGCGGCTTGAGCATCTCCGCGATCGTCGGATCCTCCTTGCGCAGGCCGAGCGTCGCGCCGGGCAAGCCGACCTTGGTCAGCCCCGTGCGCAAGCCGGACTGGCCGGTGATGAAGGACGCGCGACCCGCCGTGCAGCTCTGCTCGGCGTAGTAGTCCGTGAACATCATTCCTTCGCGCGCGATGCGGTCGATGTTCGGCGTGCGGTAGCCCATCACGCCGTGCGAGTAGGCGCTGATGTTCGATTGACCGATGTCGTCGCCCCAGAAGACGACGATGTTCGGCTTCTTGCCGCCCGCTGCCGGCTGCTGCTGCGCCTGCACGGAGGCCGTGAAGGCGAGACCGAGCGCAGCGATCGACGCGACGTACCTGCTCTGCATAACAGCGTCTCCTCATTTCTGGAAAGCGAAGATCCTCTTCCAGTCCGACTTCATGCTGACGACGATCCAGTTGCGGGCCTTCGCCTCGTTCCAGGCTTTGTCGAGCTTGCCGATGTGCGACTCGCGGTCGTAGGCGAACTCGCGCGTCGGCATCGTCGTGGTGGACGAGCAGCATCAAGCGCCGGCCCTCGCCCGCCGCAGTGACCTGCAGCATCTGCAGATCGCCGTCGGAATTGCCGAACGCGGCGATTGGCCGGCGGCCGATCTGCCGATAGATGCCCACCGGCTTGCCGGGGCCGTCGTCGACGAAGACGATCTTCGGGCCGCGCGTCGAGCACCGGCTTGCCCTCGCGCATCGCGAAATTCACTTCCTGCTGGCTGCCGATGATCTGCTCCGGCGGAATGCCGTACGCCTGCTCCGCCCAGGGCCGCATGAATTCGACCGAGCCGCCCGAGACGATGAAGGTCTTGAAGCCGTTCGCGCGCAGATAGGCGAGCAGCTCCTGCATCGGCACGTAGACGAGCTCCGTGTACGGGCGCTTGAGCTGCGGATGGCGCGCGCTCGCCAGCCAGGCGCGGATCGATTTGTCGTACTCGCCGACGCGTCATGCCGCTGTTGGCGACTCGCGAGCAGCTCGAGCACGGGCTTCTGACCCATCTCCGCGAGCGCCTTCTTGTCGTGCGCCGACCAGCGCATTGAACGCCGCGTTGTTCTGCCATTCCGGATGCTTCGGCGCCGCCGCGCGTACGCTGGTCGAGCATGAAGGCGAACTGGACGTAGATCGGCTGCTCGCTCCACAGTGTGCCGTCGTTGTCGAAGACGGCGATGCGCTCGGGCGCAGGCACGAAGTCCTTGCCGCCTTGCTTCGTCACGGCGTCGACGAACGCGACGATGCCTTGCTTCGCCGCGCCATCGTTCCACGATGGCAACGTCTCGGCGGCAACCGCCGTGCCTGCAAGCGTCAGGATCGCGAGGCCCGCAAGCCACTTCGCCGGCCCGTCATGCGTCTGCTCTTCCCAATCCCGCTGCGACATGACGAACGTGAAGCCGATGTGCGACATCGGGTTGTACGGGTCGTTGCCGCGGCGCGCGCCCGGGCGATAGGACAGACAGTAGTCGACGTTGCAGAGGAACGAGCCGCCGCGCGTGACGCGTCGGCGCTTTTCCGGCACGCCGCGATCGCCGGGCCCCGCCGTCGGCGGGCCCGCGGGTCGACCACGATATCGCTGCCGGAGAGCTGCCGGAAATAGTCGGCGCGATACCAGTCCGCGACCCACTGCCACGCATTGCCGGTCATGTCGTACAGGCCGTAGCCGTTCACCGGAAACTTTCCGGCACGCGAGGTGCCCTTCGCACGCCCGCCTCCGGACTCACGACCGGGAACGGCCGCCGCTTCGTATCCCAGAAATTCAGCATGCGCTTGCCGCCCGATCGAGCTCTCGCCCCACGCATACGTCGCCTGTTCGAGGCCGCCGCGCGCAGCGAACTCCCATTCCGCCTCGGTCGGCAGTCGCTTGCCGACCCACCGGCATACGCGAGTGCATCCTCGTAGAGACTTGCGACCGGGTGATCGGCCTTGCCTTCGATGCTGCTGCCCGGCCCTTGCGAGTACTTCCAGTTCGCGCCCGGCACGTAGCGCCACCATTGTGTCGGAGTCATCTAGCGCATACCGGCGGAATCGGTGCCGACGAACACCATCGCGCCGGGCACGAGTGCAGAGTCCGGCGGGCGCGGCGTGCCGGGCGGCAGCTGAACCCGGAGCGTTTCCCAATTCGGCTTCTTCTCGGCGGTGGTTACGTAGCCGGTCGCTTCGACGAACCGGCGGAACTGCGCATTGACGACGTGATGACGGTCCATCCAGAAACCGGCGACCTTCACGCGATGCGCCGGGCGCTCGTTCGCCTGCGCGAGCTCATGGTCGCTGCCCATCAGGAACTCGCCGCCGGGCACCCACACCATTTGCGCAGGCCCGCGCACGCCGTCACCCAGCACGACTACAGGGGCTGGCCTCGAACGGCAGCACCGAGAATGGTTGCGCATGCGGCGGCGACCGCAAGGCGTGCGAACTTCGCATGTCCACTTTCGCGACGGTTCGCACCTTGCATGTCGATCGCAACCTGAAGCGTCTCAAGCGTGGGATGCCGCGGCACCGGTGAAAAAGACTCTGATTGAGGCACCGCGCAGGGCCAATACGCAGAAGGGGAAAACCTCCGTTGGTCTTTCCGCCACGCTGCAGGGGTCGCGACCGCACTGGGCAGGCTGCCACCCCTTTCATGGGTATCGCTCGTCGCGCGATTTGCCTATGCTCGCGCTGCAGGCTGCGGACATTGCAGGCGAGGTTCCTTGGGCACTCAGCTCCACACGGTTTTCATCGTCGAGGACGATGACCTTACGCGCACGTCGCTCGTGCGCCGTATCGCCGAGGCACAGGCGGGCCTGCAGGTCACGGCTGCGGTCGGCACCTGCCGCGAGATTCGCGCCGCTCTCGAAGTTTCGCGCCCGGCCGTGCTGCTGGTCGATCTCGGCCTGCCCGACGGCGACGGTCTCGACATCATCCGGGAAACCGCGCAGCGCTGGCCCGCAGTGCTGATCATGGTCATCACCGTATTCGGCGACGAGATGAAGGTGGTGTCCTCGATCAAGGCGGGCGCAACCGGCTACCTGCTCAAGGACGACGCCGCCGTCGGCATCGGCGAAGCCATCCGGCAGATGCTGGCCGGCGGATCGCCGATCAGCCCCGCGATCGCCCGCCATCTCATCCGTCACTTCCGCCCCGATGCCAGCCAGGCGCGCAGCGCCGTCGCCAGTCACGCTGACGCCGCGAGAGATGGAGATCCTCACGCTCGCCAGCAAGGGATTCAGCTACGCCGAAACTGCTGCGCTGCTCGGCCTGACCTCCAGCACCGTCAGCTCCTACACCAAGAACATTTACGGCAAGCTCGCTGTAAGCTCGCGCAGCGAAGCCGTGTACGAAGCGACGCGCATGGGGTTGATCAATTCTCGTTCCTGAGATGCAGGCAGTCGATTCGCTCTCCGCACGATCGCCTTCGGTCGCCTATTGGATCAGCCTCGGCCTCGTGCCGGTCACGTTTCTGCTGATCATGGCGCTCATCGATCGCGCGCCGCCGATCGATCCTGCGCTGCTGCGCTCGAAATTCCGCATCGTGGCGAGCGACTCGGAGCAGCCGCCACGATTCCAGCAGCAGGTGCCGCCCGAGGATTTCGCCGGCGCCGTCGACTACACCCCGGTCAATGCCAGGAATATCGCGAGCGTCTGGTATCAGGTCGAGGTCGCGACGCTCGGCCGCCGACGCGGACTTGTGGGCCGTGTACTTCCCGATCACGTACGGCGACTTACGCCGTCTACGTGAATGGCTCGCTGGTCGGCGCGACCTCGCCGATGGCTCCGCCCTATGCATACTTCCGCACGCCGTTGTACTTCGAGTTCTCGTCTGCGTTGCTGCGAGCCGGCGTGAACAAGATCGAGGTGCACCTGGTCAGCGTGCGCTACGCCGCGTTCATGGAGCCGTTCTACTCGGGCCTGCGCAAAGCATCCAGCCGAGCGTACGCGTATGCGAATTTCCTGCAGGTCACGCTGGTCCGCGCCGCAATCGTCGCGTTGCTGCTGATCTTCCTGCTGACGCTCGGCCTGTTCTGGGTGCGCCCCGCGGATACGGGTTATGGCTGGTTCTGCCGCGGCTACGCTTTTGCTGGGCCGCGTACAACGGCTGCTGCTCGAACCGCGCATGCTGATTCCGCCGGCAGGTCTGTGGTTCTCGCTGCCGCCGATCGCGCTCGGCTGGTTCTCGATCTGCTCGGCGCTGTTCATCAATCGCCTGCCCGGCTGCGGCGGCCCGCAGCCGCGGACGGAGCGAGGATTCCTCGCCTTCGGCGCGATCGGCTCGCTGGCGATCATCGCGCATCGCCTCACGACGCACGAAAACTCGTGGATCCAGGACTATGTCTGGCTCCCGGGCATCATGCTCATCAATGCGTACATCGCATGGCGTCTGCTGCTTGCCGTGCGCCGCACTCCGACGTTCGAGGTGAAGCTGTGGCTGCTCGCGGCCGTCCTGACGCTGGTAGTCGGTGTGTCCGACTACCTGGGCGACGAAGGCATCGTCCCGATCGGATCGGTTCACTACCTGTCGTACACCGTGAGCCTCGTGCTGGTCACCTTCGGCCTGACGCTGCTGAGCCGCGTCACGCGCGCGCTGACGGAAGCCGAGACGCTCAACCGCGAGCTCGAAGATCGCGTCGCGGCGAAGGGCCGCGAGCTCGAGCGACAACTATGCGCGGCTGCAGAGCCTGGAACGCGAGCGCGCCATCAGTGCCGAGCGCGAGCGCATGACCACCGACATGCACGACGGCATCGGCGGTCAGCTCGTGCATGCGCTCGCAGTCATCGAAGGCAACGCGAGCTTCCAGCCGCTCGAGTCGATCCTGCGCGGCGCGCTCGACGATCTGCGCCTGATCATCGATTCGAGCGATCCGGTCGAGGGCAACCTGCTGGCGGTGCTGTCCAACTTCCGCGCGCGCAACGAGCGCCGCGTGCAGCAAGGCGGGCTGCGATTCCAGTGGCAGGTCACCGACCTGCCGCCGTTGCCCGACTTCGGCCCGCACAAGATCCTGCAAGTGCTGCGGATCCTGCAGGAAGCGCTGACCAACGTGCTCAAGCATGCCGGCGCCAGCGAGGTCACGGTGCAGACCAACGTCGGCACCGATGCCAGGCCGCGCAGCGATCCTCGTGGACGTGATCGACAACGGTCGTGGTTACACGCCTGGCGCACGAGTCTGGCCGCGGGCTCGGCAACATGCGCCGCCGCGCTCGCGAGATCGGCGGCTCGATCGAGTTCTCCTCTTCCACTGCCGGCAGCCGCGTGCGCCTGATCCTGCCGCTGTGACCGCGCACATCCGCGGGCTAAAAGCAATCCCTGTTCAGGTCTGCCGCCGGCGCCGCAGCACCTCTTATAAGAGAGGCGCGTCGAAACCAGTTCTTGGCCAGTTCTTGCCGCGGGGAGATCGACGTCATGGCACCGAACAAACCTGTCCTTTCGTCCATGTCGCTGGCCGCGAGCATTGCACTGGCTGTCACCGCTGCAACTGCTGCCAAAGCCGCCGATACGGCGGCGCCCGCCGCCGCCGCGAAATCGCGGATCTGCCTGGTACTGCCGAAGGCGCAGCTCGGCCAGGGCTCCTCCGGCGAAGACGTCGGCGAGCCGGTGCGGCAGACGATGATTTCGTATCTCAACGGCCCGACGGCCGACCTCATCTCGCTCTCGGCGCGCATTCCGGTCCAGATCGACGCGGAGGCGCAGCAAGCGGCCTGCGAGTACGTCCTGTACACCTCGGTGGTTCAGAAGAAGGGCGGCGGCGCCTTCGGCAAGTTCATGGCGTCGCAGCAGCCGCGGCGCCGATCGCCAGCATGATGGTCCCTGGCGTCGGCGGCATGGGCGGCAACTATGGCGCGATGATGGCGGGTCAGGCGGTCGCCTCCGCCGCATCGGCTGCCGCTGCGCAGAACGCGCAGCAGGAAGCGATGGAAGCGATCAACGGCGCGAGCGAGCAGAACATCAAGAAGGGCGACCAGGTCACGCTCGAGTACCTGCTGATGAAGCCCGGCGTCGAAGAGCCGTTCGCGACCAAGTCGGCGTCGGCGAAGGCCGGCCAGAAAGGCGAAGATCTGCTGTCGCCGCTGATCGAGCAGACTGCGATCGATGTCCTTGGCGCCGTCAGGAACCTCACCGCGGCGGAGTGACTGCAGCGGGTCAGTCGCGAAATCCGTGATCGCGGGCGAAGACGATCGCCTGCGCGCGCGACCACACGCCGAGCTTGTCGAACAGATTCGACGTGTGATTGCGGACCGTCTTCTCGCTGATGTCCAGCCGCGTGGCGATATCGGTGTTGCTGAGGCCATCGGCGATCAGCGCCAGCACTTCGCGCTCGCGCTCCGACAAGCTGGCGAAGACTGATCGATCGGCGGCACGGTCGGGCCGCGCGAACGCCAGCACGGCTTCCTGGAATCTGCTCCACGCCGGCTCGTGCTCGAGCAGGATGTGATTGCGCGAGTCGAGCTCGACGAACTCGGCGCCGGGAATGCCGGCGGCCAGCAATCGGCCTTCCTCTACCGGAATGACCTCATCGTCCCGGGCGTGCAGCACCAGCGTCGGTACGCGCACCGCTGTCGAGAGACACCTTCGATGTCGACAGCCGCGCGCGCCGTGAGCAGGCTTGCGAAGATCTCGCCGGTCGTCGTCTTCAGGCACAGGTCGTTCAACCACTGCAGCTGCTCCGGCGTCCCTCCGGGGATGAACCGCGACGTGAAGACCTGACGGAACGCGGGATTGTCCTTGCCCCAGCCGACGCGCGCGAGATCGACCATCGCGCGGAACCGCCGCGGCCGCGGCATTGCGCCGTTCGCGCCGCGCGCATAACCACCGTACAGGATCAGCGCCGCGACACGCTCCGGATGTTGTAAGCGCGTACTGCACGCAGATCGGTGCACCCTGCGAGATGCCGAGCAGGATCACCGGACCTTCCGGCTGCGCGGCATCGATGACTGCACCGAGATCGGCCGCCCACTGGTCCAGCGTGAGCTCTCCATCCTGCCATCCGCTCATGCCGCAGCCGCGCTCGTCGTAGCGCACGAAGCGGAAGTTCTTCGAAAAGAACTCGAGCCAGTGCTTCCACACCGGGCTGCGCAATTCGTACTCGAGATGCGTGAGCCAGTTGGCGGCCTTGACGAGCGTCGGCCCGCGCCCCGACTGCGCCCACGCGAGCTGCGTGCCGTCCGTCGCTTTCACGAAGCGGATCTGCTGGCGCAACGTTTTGGTGTCGGGCTTGCTCGTCATCGGGACATTCGTCTCAGCCGCAGGCGCCGGAATTCTAGCCCAACCGGGACAAAGCTCCCATGGCGCGCGCGGCGTCCGCGCGCGCATCGTGGCCGCACGCCACAGAGGAGTTTGCACGTGCTGAAACGAGTGCTCTGCTTCGCGTACGCGGTGACGGCCTATCTCATCTTCCTGACGACGTTCCTCTACGCGATCGCGTTCGTCGGCGGCTTCCTCGTGCCGCGTCGGCTCGATGGCCCGCTCGAAGGCTCGTTGCTGCAGTGCACTGGCAATCGACTGCGCGCTGCTCACCGTGTTCGCCGTCCAGCACAGCGTGATGGCGCGCCGCTGGTTCAAGGAGCGATGGACGCGCATCGTGCCGTGGTCCATCGAGCGCGCGACTTACGTTCTGTGCGCCAGCCTCGCGCTGTTGCTGCTGTTCTGGCAGTGGCGTCCGCTCGGCATGCCGATCTGGACGATCGAGAACGACGCAGCGCGCTTCGCTTTGTGGGCGCTGTTCGCCGCGGGCTGGAGCACCGTGCTGATCGTGACGTTCCTCATCAATCATTTCGATCTGTTCGGCCTGCGACAGGCGTGGCTGCCGCTGCGCGGCCGACCTTACACGCCCGTGACGTTTCGCACGCCGCTGCCCTATCGATTCGTGCGGCATCCGCTCTATTTCGGCTTCCTGCTCGCCTTCTGGATGACGCCGACGATGACGCTTGCGCACCTGGTGTTTGCAGTCGCGACGACCGCGTACATCGTGCTGGCGATCCAGTTCGAGGAACAGGATCTGTTGGCGGAGCACGGCGCCGCCTACGCGGAGTACCGACGCAAAGTTCCGATGCTGTTACCGGCACTGCGTGCCATGAGGAGATCTCCATGAACGATGCAGAGGAATCGCCCCGTACGTCGGATCCTGCGCGCTCGGCGTGCTGGCTCGCATCGAGCGCGCTGTCGCACGACGACAAGAACCGCACGACGACGACGAGAACCGCGCCGGAGAGCTCGTCAGGACTGGTGCGCGAGGCGACCGCGCGCTTTCGCGACCCTGCCGCCGCGGAAGCCGAGGGCTACCATCTGCTGTTCGGCTGCGTGACCGGTCCCGACATCGGCGCGATGGGCCTGCACTACGTCAACATGTCGCTCGTCGGCGATGGCGCGCTCGACGCGACGCGCCCCGAAATCGTGATCTACGAGCCGCTGCCGAACGGTCGGCGGCGCCTCGTCGGCGCCGACTTCCTCGTGCTCGCCGCGGACTGGCACGCGAAGCACGCGGCACCGCCGGAGCTCGAAGGACAGCTGATGCACCTGTTCGAGAGCCCGAATCGCTTCGGCCTGCCCGCGTTCTACACGCTGCACGTCTGGGCGTGGAAGGACAACCCGACCGGCATGTTCGTGAACTGGCACGCCAAAGTGTCGTGCGACTCGTTCGACGGCTGAGGGCGAGCAGCGCCGGCTTCCTACAACGGCAGGCCGACGTAATTTTCGGCCAGCACGCGCTGCGCGAGCGGAGAAGCGAACAGGTAGTCGAGCTCCGCCTCGCGCACGCGAGCGCCGAACGCATCTTCGTTCGGGAAGTGATGCAGCAGCGTGGTCATCCACCACGAGAATCGCACGGCCTGCCACACGCGATGCAGGGCGCGCGTCGAATACTCATCGAGGCCGCGCGATGAGCGCTCGACGTAGAACGCGAGCAATCCCTCGTAGAGATAGAACACGTCGCTCGCCGCCAGGTTGAGCCCTTTCGCGCCGGTCGGCGGCACGATGTGCGCCGCATCGCCCGGCAAGGAACAGCCGACCGAAGCGCATCGGCTCGGCCACGAAACTGCGCAGCGGCGCGATGCTCTTCTCGATCGATGGGCCGATCGTCATGCGCGCCGCGACCTCCGGACCGATGCGCAGCTTGAACTCGTCCCAGAATCGCTCGTCGCTCCACTGCTCGACGCGATCGTCGAGCGGACACTGCACGTAGCAGCGCACGCGTGTCGGCGAGCGCATGCTCGCGAGCGCGAAGCCGCGGTCGGAGCTCGCGTAGATCAGCTCGTCCCAAGCCGGCGGCACGTCGGCAAGCACGCCCAGCCAGCCGAAGGGATAGACGCGCTCGTAGATGCTGAGCTTCTCCGGCGGAATGCTGCGGCGGCTGATGCCGTGATAACCGTCGCAGCCGGCGATGAAGTCGCATTCGAGTCGCCGCGACTCACCGTGATGCGTGTACGTGACGGAAGGCGAGGCGCTGTCGATGTCGTGCAGCTGGACCGACTCGGCTTCGTAGACGGAAGTCGCGCCGCACTCCTTGCGCGCGTCCATCAGATCGCGCGTCATCTCCGTCTGGCCGTAGACCGTGACGGTCTTGCCGATCAGGTCCTGGAACGCGATGCGATGGCGCACGTGGTTCGCAGCGATCTCGACGCCGCCGTGCGTCAGCGATTCCGCGCGCAATCGCTTCGCGACGCCGGCCAGCTCCAGCACGTCGACCGTCCCCTGCTCCAGCACGCCGGCGCGAATGCGGCCGAGCACGTACTCGGGCGTGCGCTGCTCGAGGATCACGGCGTCGATGCCTGCTCGATGGAGCAGTTGTCCGAGCAGCAGTCCGGCTGGCCCTGCTCCGATGATGGCCACCTGGGTTCGCACGACTGACATGCTGGGCGGCGCACCGCCGGCTGGCGATGGAGAAAAGCCAGCATTTCTTGGACTTTTCCCAAGCCGAAGCGGCCGCGACGGGAGTAGCATGGGCGCCGCCTTCACAGCAGGAGCTCGATACGTGGCGCGACGCGGTATTCCCCAGTATTTCCTGTACGGCGAGGCGAGCCAGGACGTCGACGAGCGCTTCCTGCACGTCGAGTCGATCGCCGAGCGCAGCCGCCTGCACGATTGGACAATTCGGCCGCACGCGCATCGCGAGCTGCATCACCTGCTGCTGGTCCAGCGCGGCGGCGGCGTGTACTCGGCGGAAGGCAGCCGGCACGAGTTCGCACCGGTCGCGCTGATCAGCGTGCCGTTGTCGTGCGTGCATGGCTTCGATTTCAAGCCGCGCACCGACGGCTGGATCGTCACGGCCTCGGGAGCGCTGCTGCAACGAATCGCTCGCGAGCATCAGGAGCTCAGCTGCGGTGCTCGACGAGCCGAGCGTCACGCCACTATCCGCCGCAGCGGGCGCGGAGATGAGCAGCCTGTTCGAATCGCTGGCGGGCGAATTTCGCGGTCACCTGCCGGGCCGGCGCATCGCGGCGGAGTCGTGGCTGACTGCGATCCTCGTCGAAGCGTTGCGGCGCAAGCTCGAGCTCGCGCCGGACGCGGTTCAGCCGCGCTCGCCCGATTCGCAGCTGGCGGCACGCTATCGCGCGTTGATCGAAGCGAACTACCGCACGCAGATGAGTATCGCGGACTACGCGCGCACGTTATGCGTGAGCACCGAGCGCCTGCGACTTGCTTGCGTACGCAGCACGGGCAGCGCGCCGCTCGCGTTGCTCAACGCACGCAGACTTCTGGAAGCGAAGCGCAGCCTGCTCTACACGAACATGAGCGTCACGCTGGTTGCCGAAACCTGCGGATTCGCGGACCCCGCCTACTTCTCGCGGTTCTTCGCGCGCAGCACCGGCGCGTCGCCGCGCTCGTATCGGCTCAGACGGTGATCTCGATCCGATTGCCTTCTGGGTCGAGCACTACGCTCTCGTAGTAGCCGTCACCGGTGCGACGTGGACCGTCGAGCACGGCGACGCCTTCGGACCGAAGCCGCGCAGTGAGCTCATCCACTGCCGTTCCGATCCCAACGAAATGGCGAGATGCGTGAGGCCCATGCGCTCGGTGCCGGGCGCGTGACGCGTCGGCGACAATCGTGTCGTGGTCATGAGCTCGATCCGCGCACCGGACTCGAACGTGAGGAAACAAGATTCGAATCCCTTCGATGCATTGACGTAGCGAGGACCGACCTGCGCCCCGAACGCTCTCGCGTAGAACGCGCTGAGCGCGTCGAGATCGTCGACCCAAAGCGCAATGTGCTCGATGCGGGCCATATCAGCCGCGCCTTATCGCGAACGCCCGCGCGCGCTGACCGGCCAGACGTCCTGCAGCGTGTCGCCGCTGATGACGTGATACGCGTCGTACAGATTCACGGTCGGATCGCAGTGAGGCACTGCGAGGTGCACGATGTCGCCGATCGACCAGACGTGTTTCTGCGTCGGATCGACGATCAGGCCGTGCTCGTCGCCCATGAAGATGTAGTTCGATCCCTGCGGCGCGCCGGACAGCACGACCGGCGGGCCGCCGTCCGTTGCCATCGCCTTGTAGCCGGCATCGATCGTCGCGATACCGCGCGTGTTCGCGCTGACTACGCGCGCGTCGATGAACAAGCGAGTACTCGAACGCCTGCTGCTGGTCGCCGGCGAGATCGCACTCCGCGTACTGCCGGTCCATGAACACGTACGAGCCGACCTGCCATTCCGTGAGCAAGCCGAGCTGCGCATCGATGTGATGCGTGCCGGTGCCCGAGCCGGTGACGATCGCCGACGCGACCGCCGTTCTCTTCCAGCGCTGCGACGATCGAGCGCAGGTACGCCGTGCGCTCCTCGATCGCCGCGTAACGTTCCTTGTAGTCCTTGATGTGCTGCTGAATGCCGCAGTACATCTGCACGCCCTTGAAGATGAGGTTGCCGCTCGAATGAATCGCCTGCAGCAGCGCCACCGCTGCTTCGACCGAGCCGACGCCGGTGCGGCGGATTCCCGGATCGATGTCGATGATGACCTTGAGCGGCCGCTCGCGAACGGCGGCTGCGAGCGCAGCGACGTTCGCCGGGTTGTCGACAGCGACCATGAGATCGGCGATTCGGCCGTTGAGCGCGACCAGCCGCTCGATCGCCGGTGCAGACACGACCGGCGAGGTGATCAGGATCGATTCGACGCCGCCGGACGCGAGCACCTCTGCTTCGCCGAGCTTCGTGCAGCACAGGCCGATCGCGCCGGCATCCAGCTGCATGCGCGCGATCGCGAGGCTCTTGTGCGTCTTGGCGTGCGGCCGCAGCGCCACGCCGGCGCGCTTCGCGAGCGCAGCCATCTTCTGCACGTTGCGGCCGAGCGCATCGCGATCGAGCACGAGCACGGGCGTGTTCAGCTCGCGCGCGATCCCGGCTTGCCGATCAGATGCGCGTGCAAACGGATGTCGTCGAGCATGAGCTTACCTGCCATTCAAGCTACCGATCCCGAAGAGCTCGGCCAGGTGCGCGTTGGCGAACTTCGCCGCGGGATCGACCTGCGCGCGCACCTTGCAGAAGCGCTCCGCCATCGGATAGAGCGCGAAGACGTCTTTCGACGTCAGCGTGTGGCGCTTGGCCCAGTGCGGGCGGCCGCCGTTGCCGCGGAAGATCGGCTCCGCGGCGGCGAGCAGGTTACGCCACTCCATCTTGCTGTACTGGTGCATCGAGATCGACGCGCCGGGCCCGTTGTTGAACGGGCTCAGCCAGATGTCGTCCGCCGCCACCCAGCGGAACTCGAACGGAAACGCCACCGGCAGCTTGCGCTTGCGAACCCAGGCGATCGCTTCCTGCAGCGTGCCGAGCCCGGCGGCGCGCGGCATCTCGTACTCCATCTCCTCGAACGAGACCGTGCGCTCGGACGGAAAGATGCGATACGCGGGGCCGGTGCGCCGCGATGAACGGATCATCCTCATCAGCTGTCGCTGCAGCACGCGCGCGACGGCGGGCGCCGCGGACGTCACGTCGCAGCAGAATCTGAAGATCGTCTCGTCGCTCGACGACGGCTCCTTGAACGCGCCCGCCTCCGCGCACGGGATGCAGCGTCTTCATGATGACTTCGTCGGCGTACGGAAAGACGAAGAACTCCGCGTGACGATGGGTTCGCGCGACGTTCTCGAACTGCTCGATCGCTGCGGCGAGCGGCACGCGCTCGATGCGCTCCTCGAGATGATACGCCGGCATGATGTTGACGCGAATGCGCGTCGCGACGCCGAGCAGCCCCAGCGACAGTCGCTGCGCCTCGAACAGCTCCGGCCGCTGCTCCTTGCTGCATTCGACGATCGAGCCATCGGCGAGCACCAGGCGGAACGCGCGCGCGAACGTCGACAGGCTGCCCAGCTCGATGCCGGTTCCATGCGTGCCGGTCGCTGTCGCTCCTGCGAGCGACTGCGGATTGATGTCGCCCTGGTTCAGCAGCGAATAGCCGCGCTCCCACAGCGCAGCGGTCAGGCGCTTCAAGCTCCATCCGGCCGGCACCCACGCGCTTGCGCCGTCGGCAGCAACTTCGATCGGCGAGTCCAGATCCGCGAGACTCAGCAACACACCAGTTGTCGCGCACAGCGGCATGAAGGAATGCCCTGCTCCGACGACGCGCACCTTCGCGGCGCCGCGCACGATGGTGGCCAGCTCGTCCTCGGTGCGCGGGCTCGCCAACCGCGACGGCTGCGCCTGCACGCTGCCGGACCAGTTCTTCCATTCCTGTGCAGCAGCGCTCATTCCGGATCGCGCAGCGACCAGCGCAGCATGCGCGCCGCTTCCTTGATGATGTCGTCGCGCTTGATCAGGTCTTCCTCGTTGAGCATCTCGTCGGCGGCGAACCCGAACTCGATCGAGATGCGCACGCGCCGCCACAGCACCTTCTTCGACAACTCGGGCACGAGCGGCGCGTACGCCTTGACCATGCGGTCGGTCACCATTCGGTGCGACTCGATGCGGACGTGCGCGAGCTGCGGCACGGCACGCAACGCGCGCAGAGTCCAGATCGCGCCCGGCTCCGCCGCCGTCACCTCCGCGGTCGCGCGCAGCAGGTCTTCGGTGTGATCGGCCAGCGCCGTCAGTCCGTTCGGCACGTGCCGGTCGAGCCAGGCGAACAGCACTTCGTTCTGCCGATCCATCAGGCGGCGTCCGAGCGCTTCCAGTACTGCGTACTTGTCCTTGAAGTAGCGATACAGCGCGGGCGGCGTCACGCCGGCACGCGCGCAGATCATGTTCGTCGAGATGCGCTCGATGCCGACTTCGCCGAGCAGCTCGCCCGCGACGTCGAGCAGGCGCTCGCGCGTTTGCACGGCGCGCTCCTGCTTGGGAGCCGCGCGTGAAAACCGGGCAGTGGACCTGGCAGCGCGTGTCATGAGTCGAGTCGTCAGGTTTCCACGATGGTAGCGGGCATGGCGCGCTCGCGTCGATGCAGCGCGAACGCAATCGCGACGGTCACTGCGAGCGCGACTGCGCCGAAGCCCAGCGAGCCGCGCACGTCGACATCGCTGACGACGAACGAAGCGAACAGCGGCCCGAGGCTGCCGCCGGCCAGCTCGGCGCCGCCGACCAGCACTGCCGCACGACGCGTCGGATCTGCTGCGATCACCATCGGCACCATGAACGGCAACGAGAACAGCCACAGGAAGCCGAACACGCCCGAAGTCAGCAGATAGAGCGACTCGCTCGGCAGCGCCGCGAACGCAAGCAGGCAACCGACGTTGACCAGCGCGCAGAACATCGAGCGTCGGGAACCATCGCAAACGCCCGGCGAGCAGCGTCGCCGTCGCGCCGCCGAGCACCTGGCACGCGAGCGATACGGAAACCGCAACGCCGGCGACAGTCGGCGCGTGCCCGGCCTGGCGTGACAACGGCTCCGCGTAGACCCACACGCCGACGATGAACGCCATCCACAGGAAGGGCGCAGCCAGTGCGACGAAGCCGCGAGCGCTCGGCATGTTGCTGGAGGCGTTGTCCGCGACCAGCGGCGCGAAGCGATTCGGCAGTGCCAGTGCAGCGGCCGCGCTGATGACGCACAAAACGGCGAGCGCCACGAATCCGCCGTTCGCGCCCGAGCGCGAGATGACCCACGCAGCCAGTGCCGCAGCGAGCATGAACTGCGCGAGCGTCTGGATCGTGAGATAGATGCCCGCCCAGCGCTCCGGCGTCGGCGAGCGGGCGATCATCGCGATCGTGATCCAGATCAGGATGCCGCTCGGCACGCCCGCCAGAGCACGGATCAGCGTGACGGTCTCGCCGCTCGCCCAGACTGTCGCGACATTCAGCGCTGCGAGCGCCAGCGCGCTGATTACGCCGATCGCACGCAGGCGCTCGGCCTTCCATCGACCGCCTGCGTAAGCGCTTGCGGCGCCCATCAGCAACAGCTCGGCCGTCGCGGCATGACCGAGTTGCGCGGCCGTGATGCGACCTTCCTGCGCAAGCGTGCCCAGCAGCAGCGGCTGCAGCCCGGCGATCATGACGCCGCAGACGCCGACCACAAGGATGACGCCGAGCTGTAGCGCCGTGGGGCGTTCGCCGATCCATTCGGCGGGTGCGTTCAAGCTGCTCCTCGTTCTTGTCAGTAGTTGTATCGGGCGTAGACGCCCGCTGTCCGCGGCGGACCGACCGAGAACAGGTCGAAGCCCAGCCCTTCGATCGGAATGATATCGCTGATGTTCGTCTCGTCGAACAGGTTGCGGCCCCAGAGCCCGAATTCGAGGTGCTCGTCGGCCGTCGTCCAGCCGAGGCGCGCGTTCACGAAGGTGCGCGCCGGATCCGACAGCCGCTCCACGTTGCGCGTGTCGTAGAAGACCTTGGACCGATACGTGGCATCCGTCTGCAGCGCGAGCGAGCCGCCGAACATCGGCCATTCGTAGCGCATCGCCGCCGTGAGGCTGGTGCGCGGCGCGTTCGGCAGATCGATTCCCCGAGTAGTCCTGGCCGACCGAGCGGAAATCCTGGTAGGTCGCATCGAGCCACGCGCCCGAGATCGACAGGTCGAGGTGATCGACCGGCGTGATGCTGAACTCGGCCTCGGCACCGTAGATGCGCGCATTCGAAGCGTTGGTGAAGTTCTGCACCGTGATCGCGCCGCGCAGAATCAGCGTGTAGACCTGCAGATCCTGGTAGTCGTAGTAGAAGGCGGCGAAGATAGCGATCGCTAACAAAAGGGTAGCACTCGCTACTGTTTTTGCAAATTACGGTCGGCCGCGAACCGCCGGGTTAAGCTGCGCGTTGGGTGGGCAGGAGCCCGCAGCGAGGCTGCGGCAAATGAAATTGGTCACGACGGAAGACGCACAACTGCGCTGCGAGCATTCGCTGCGGCCCGGCGCGCCTGCGCTGCTGCTGCTGAACCCTCTCGGCAGCAGCCTGGAAATCTGGGACGACCCGTTTCCGGCGCTGTGCGAGCGCTACGAGGTCGTGCGCTACGACATGCGCGGCCACGGCGAATCGACGACCGGATCGAAAACCGAACTGACGATGGAACAGCTCGCGCGCGACGCGCTTGCTGTACTGGACGCATGCGGCATCGCGCGTGCGCACCTGTGCGGCCTTTCGATCGGCGGCATGACGGCGATGCAGATCGCAACGTTGTGGCCGGATCGCGTGCTCAAGGTTGCCCTGTGCAGCACGTCGCCCTACATGCCGTCGCCCGACACTTGGAACACGCGCATCGAAATCGTGCGCACACAGGGAATCGAGCCGCTCATCGACGGCATCCTGCAGCGCTGGCTCACGACGCCGTATCGCATGGCTCATCCAGAGAAGGTCGAGTGGATCCGCGCCATGCTGCTTACCGTGAAGCCACCGGGCTTCGTCGCGTGCGCGGCCGCTATTCGCGACATGGATCAGCGGCAATCGATCAAGACGATCACCGCCAAGACGCTGGTGATCGGCGGCACGCAGGATCCCGGCACGACGCCCGCTGATCACGCACTGATTGCTGCTTCGATCCCCGGCGCGCAGCTCGTCATGCTGGAAGCCGCTCATCTGCTCCACATCGAACAACAAGCGGAGTTCACGGAAGCACTGCTGCAGTTTTTGGCTGCGTGAGCTAGGCTCCGCGGCCTCGATAACGAAACGCCGCGGGGGTCCGTCGTGACATCGCTTACTCGCAGAGACTTCGTCGCCGCCGGCGCGCTCGCCGCTGGAGCCGCCATCGCCGGACCTGCAGGCGCCGCGGGCGCATCCGATCGCAAGGGCATCTACAAAGAGATCGAGCGGCGCCACGACGAATCGGTCAAGCGGCTGCAGGAGTGGATTGGCGTCGGATCGATCGCCGCCGAGAACGTCGGCATGGCAGAAGGCTGCGACATGATGCGGCGGCTCGCGCTCGATGCCGGCTTTCAGCGCGCCGAGTGCATCCAGACGAAGGGTCATCCGGCCGTGTTCGCCACGCTCGACGCAGGCGCGCGCCGCACGCTCGGGCTCTACTTCATGTACGACGTGAAGCAGGTGACCCCGGAGGAATGGTCATCGCCCCCGTGGGAAGCGCGCCTCATCGACATGCCCGACCGCGGCAAGGTCGTGATGGGCCGCGGCGCCGTGAATCAGAAAGGACCGCAAGCGGCGTTCCTGGCGGCGCTGCATGCGATCCGCGGCGCCGGCCGCAAGCTGCCGGTGAACCTCGTGCTGGTCGCGGAAGGCGAAGAGGAAATCGGCTCGCCGAGCTTTCCACAGGTCGTGCTCGCGCCCGAAGTGCGTACTGCGTTGTCGAAGAGCATCGGCGTGTTCATGCCGGCAGCGGAGCAAGAGTGGGATGGCAGCGTGGTCATCACGCTCGGCAACAAAGGCGACATCGAGTGCGACCTGATCGCGAGCGGCGCGTCGCTGGGGCCGCGGCCCGACGCGCGACGTGCATTCGTCGCTCGCGGCGCGTCTGGATCAGCCGGCGTGGCACCTGGTGCAGGCATTGAACACGCTGGTAACGCCGACCGGCGATCCGGCGATCGACGGCTTCTTCGAGAAAGTCCGGGCGCTCACGCCGGCCGAGCACAAGATGCTCGACCTCGCCGCGAAGCAGCTCGACGAGCAGCAGCTCAAGGAATCGCTCGGCATCAAGACGTGGGCGCGCAATGCGACGTGGCGCCAGGCACTGGAGGATGGCGTGTCGCGGCCCACGGTGACGATCGAAGGCCTGGTCGGCGGCTACACCGGCCCAGGCGGCAAGACGATCCTGCCGCACCGGATGGTCGCGAAGCTCGACATGCGACTCGTGCCGAACATGACGCCCGACGACACGGTCGCGAAGCTGAAAGCGCATCTCGCCAAGCGCGGCTTCGGCGACATCGAGGTCGCGATCAACGGCGGCATGAACGAGGTGTCATCGACGTCGGCGGACTCGCGAGCTGATCCGCGCAGAGCAAGCGACGTATCGCCAGTACGGCATCGAGCCGCTGCTGCTGCCGCGCTCCGGCGGCTCGGACCCGAGCTCGGTGTTCACCGGTGCGCCGCTCAAGCTGGCGGCGGCAGCTTCGGCATGGGCTTCGGCGATCGCGCGCACGCGCCGGACGAGTACTACGTGATCGAGTCGAACAACCCGAAGGTGTCGGGCATCGACGGCGCCGTGCGATCGTTCGTGGATTGCCTGTACGCGCTGGCGTGATGCCTAGAAGGTCTTCGCGCCACTGACCGCGAGCAGCACCGAATACAGGGAAGACGTCGCGGTAATGTACAGGCGGTTGCGCTTCGGGCCGCCGAACGTCAGGTTCGCAACTCGCTCGGGCAGCACAATGCGGCCGAGCAATGTGCCATCGCGCTCGTGGCAGTGGACCGCTTCCCCGGCGCTGGTCCAGATACGGTCGTTCACGTCGATGCGCAACCCGTCGTACATACCGTCGGCGCATTCGATGAACACGTCGCCGCCGCTCAGCTGGTCGCCGTGCACGTCGAAGACGCGCATGATGCCGCGTCCCTTGCCGGAGTCGACGATATACATGCGCCGCTCGTCCACGGAGAACGCCAGGCCGTTGGGTTGCGCGAAGCCATCGGCGACCACGGCAACCGCCGCTGAGCGCGGATCGATGCGATAGACGCGCCGCTCGCCGAGCTCGCTCGGCGCCTGGAATCCTTCGTAGTTCGAATCGATGCCGTAGGACGGATCGCTGAACCAGATCGAGTCGTCGGACTTCACGACGACGTCGTTGGGACTGTTGAAGCGCTTGCCCTCGAAGCGGTCGGCGAGCACGGTGATCGAGCCGTCGTGCTCGGTGCGCACGACGCGCCGCGGACCCTGTTGGCACGACACGAGCCGACCTTGCCTGTCGACCGTGTTGCCGTTGGTGTAGTCGGCGGGCTGGCGGAAGACGCTCACTGCCTCCGACTGCTCGTCGAAGCGCAGCACGCGATCATTGGGAATGTCGCTGAAGAGTAGCGAGCGCATCGCGGGGAAGTAGACCGGACCCTCGGTCCACCGGCAGCCCGTGTGCAGCCGCTCGATGTTCGCGCTGGTGCGGATGCACTGGCGGAAGCGCTCGTCGCGGATGTCGAAGTCGCGAACGGCCACGCCGGCTCCCTCAGACGTTGAAGCGGAAGTGCATGACGTCGCCTTCCTGGACGATGTACTCCTTGCCTTCGAGCCGGAGCTTGCCGACTTCCTTCGCGCCCTGCTCGCCCTTGTTCGCGAGGTAGTCGTCGTAGGCGATCACCTCGGCGCGAATGAATCCTTTCTCGAAGTCGGTGTGGATCACGCCGGCGGCTTGCGGTGCCGTCGCGCCGATTCGCACGGTCCACGCGCGTACTTCTTTCGGTCCCGCGGTGAAGTAGGTCTGCAACCCGAGCAGCTTGTAGCCCGCGCGGATCACGCGATTCAGCCCAGGCTCATCGAGCCCGAGCTCCTGCAGGAAGTCCGCGCGATCGGCTTCGTCGAGCTGCGCGATCTCCGCTTCGATCGCCGCGCACACCGCGACGACTTCGGAGCTCTCCTCGACGGCGCGCTGGCGCACGGTGTCGAGATGCGGATTGTTCTTGAAGCCACCCTCGGCGACGTTCGCGACGTACATGAGCGGCTTGAGCGTGATGAGGTGCAGCTCCTGCAACAGCCGGCGCTCCTCCGGATCCTTGACGAGCGAGCGCGCCGGCTTGCCGGAGTCGAGGTGCTCGCGCAGCTTCTTCAGCAAGTCGCGCTGACGGATCGCGTCCTTGTCGCCGGCCTTCGAGGCTTTCTCCGCGCGCTGCAGCCCGCGCTCGACAGTGTCGAGGTCGGCGAGCGCCAGCTCGGTGTTGATCACTTCGATGTCGTCGAGCGGCTTGATGCGACCCGCGACGTGCACGATGTCGTCGTCTTCGAAGCAGCGCACGACGTGCGCGATGGCGTCGGTCTCGCGAATGTGCGACAGGAACTGGTTGCCGAGTCCCTCGCCCTTGGAAGCACCGGCGACCAGGCCGGCGATGTCGACGAACTCTACGGTCGCGGGCAGGATACGCGCGGGCTGCACGATGCCCGCAAGCACGTCGAGGCGTGGATCCGGCACCGGCACGACGCCGACGTTCGGATCGATCGTGCAGAAGGGATAATTTTCCGCCGCGATCTGCGCACGGGTCAGCGCGTTGAAGAGCGTCGACTTACCGACGTTCGGCAGACCCACGATTCCACACTTGATACCCACATTTCTCCTGTCGAAAGCGGCCAAGGCCCTTTCGACGCACGTCCGGCAAAAGGCGTGACTTTTGCCGACTAGTCCTTCCCGTGCAAGCCGTTCATGGCGCGCTCGGCGCCCTGCTCGAGGAACACCGGTAATGTCGCGAGCGCCTCGCCGACCGCTTCGAGCAGGCACTCCTCCTCGTCCTTCGGCGCGCGCTTCAAGACGTAGTCGATGACCTCCGACTTGTCGCCGGGATGCCCGATGCCGAGCCGCAAGCGCCAGAAGTCCGCGCCGAGATGCGTGATCGCATCGCGCAGGCCGTTGTGGCCGCCCGCGCCGCCAGCGAACTTGAAGCGCACGTCCCCGACCGGCAGATCGAGCTCGTCATGCGCGACGAGCACCTCGGCTGGCGACACTTTCAGATAGTCGACGAGCGCGCGGATCGCGAGGCCGCTGCGATTCATGTACGTCATCGGCTTGAGCAGCGTCACCTCGCCGCCCGACAGCTGCGTGCGGCAGATCTCGCCCTGGAAGCGCGTGTGGCTGCGAAAACGCGCGCCGGCCTTCGCCGCCAGCGCGTCCACGAACCAGAAGCCCGCGTTGTGACGCGTGAGCAGGTGCTCGGGTCCCGGATTGCCGAGACCGACGATGATCTTGAGGGGGGTGCCGGACATATCAATACGAGATAGGGAAATACGAAAGTAGGCCAATGCGAAACAGTCCGCACCGCCCCCGGCGAAACCGGGGGCGGGCGGACATGCCAGCAATGGTTACTTCTTGCCGCCTTCCTTCTTCGGCGCAGCCGCGGCTTTCGCTGCCCCACCGGCGGCGGCAGGCTTGCCCTCTTCCTTCTTGGCTTCGCCACCCGCGGCAGGCGCTCCAGCAGCAGCCGGAGCAGCAGCACCGGCAACTGGCGTGGCACCGGCAACTGCGGCAGCAGCCTCGGCCGGCGCCGCTTCCACTTCCTCGGCGCGCGGATGATGGATCGACACGACCGGCTCGTCGCGGCCATGCGCGAGGTCGACCAGCTGCACACCGGCAGGCAGCGGAATGTCCGAGAGGCGCTTGATGTCGTTGATCTCCATCGCCGACAGGTCGATCTCCAGGAACTCCGGCAGATCCTTCGGCAAGCACATCACCTGCACGTTGTTCAGCAGGTGGGACACGACGCCGCCCTGCGTCTTCACGCCCGGCGCGCCGGCCGCGCCCTTGAAGTGCAGCGGGATCGAGATGCGGATGTTTTCGTTGTCCAGCACGCGCTGCAGATCCATGTGCAGGATCTGGTTCTTCGCCGGGTGGCGCTGCACGTCCTTGACGATGGCAGCCTGCGTCTCGTCCTTGATCTTCAGCGCGAGGATCGTGGAGAAAAAGCGCTCGTTCACCAGCAAGGTCAGCAGATTCTGGTGGTCGAGCGTGATCTGGCGCGGCTCGTTGTGCCCGCCATAGAGGATCGCCGGTACTTTCCCGGATCGGCGCAGGCGGCGGCTCGCACCCTTCCCCTGCACGCCGTCACGCGGATCGGCGACCAGTTCAAATGAGGTCTTCATGTGTAATCACTCCGTCAGTCCAACAAACCGGGGCGAATGCGACCGCGACCAGGGGCATCGTCCCACCAGTAATCTGTTCCATCGATGTTCCATCGATGGTGTCAATCTATATAGAGGGAGCTCACGCTCTCCTCGTCTCGAATTCTCCGCATCGTCTCCGCCAGCAGGCCCGCGACGGTGAGCTGGCGGATCTTCGGGCACTTCTTCGCAGCCTCGCGCAGCGGGATCGTGTCCGTCACGACCAGCTCGTCGAGATCCGACTTGCCGATGCGCTCGATCGCCGGTCCCGACAGCACCGGGTGCGTGATGTAAGCAAGCACCTTCTTCGCGCCCGCGCCCTTCAACGCTGTCGCCGCGTGACACAACGTGCCGGCAGTATCGACCAAGTCATCGACCAGCACGCACGTCTTGTCTGCAACTTCGCCGATGATGTTCATCACCTCGGACTCGTTGGCGCGCGGACGACGCTTGTCGATGATCGCCAGCTCGGCGTCGTCGAGGCGCTTCGCCAGCGCCCGCGCGCGCACTACACCGCCGACGTCCGGCGACACGACCATCAGGTCGGGATACTTCTGCTTCCACACATCGCCGAGCAGCACCGGCGACGCATACACGTTGTCCACCGGGATGTCGAAGAATCCCTGGATCTGATCCGCGTGCAGATCGACCGTCAGCAGGCGATCGACACCCGAGCTCGCGATCATGTTCGCCACGACTTTCGCCGTGATCGGCACGCGCGTCGCGCGCGGACGGCGGTCCTGCCGCGCGTAGCCGAAGTACGGAATCACCGCCGTGATGCGCGCCGACGACGCACGCTTGCACGCGTCGGCCATCAGCATCAGCTCCATCAAATGATCGTTCGACGGCGGCGACGTCGACTGCACGATGAAAACGTCGCGGCCGCGCACGTTATCCAGCAGCTCGACGGTCGTCTCACCGTCGCTGAAACGGCCAACGCTCGAGCGGCCGAGCGGCACCATCAGGTGACGCGCGATGTCCTGCGCGAGCTGCGGGTTGGCATTTCCCGCGAAGACCGCCATGTGAAGAACTGATCCATTCACATCCTCGATCTTTCGGCCTCAGTCACTGTTGGCTGGGGCGGAAGGATTCGAACCTCCGAATGGCGGGATCAAAACCCGCTGCCTTACCACTTGGCGACGCCCCACTATCGATCGGTGACCCGCGACAATAACGGCGAACGGTTCAGGCCGCGCGCAACGTAGCCGCTCCAGCGCGCCGGCAAGCGCGCCCGGACAGCCTGCGCCGCGTGCTCGTTAGGCAGGGCCACGAACACGCAGGCACCGGTTCCGGTCAGTCTTGCCTCGCCAAATTCATGAAGCCAATCAAGGGCTTCAGCGATCTCAGGATAGCGGCCGCGCACGCACGCCGTACAGTCGTTACGCCCGCCGGCCGCGAGGAAGCCGCGTATTGTCGTGACGGGGGAATTGCGTGTCAATTCAGCGGCCTGAAAGATCTCCGCCGTGCTCACCGCGGCCTGCGGTTTGACGATCAGATAGTGGCTCTCAGGGAAGTCGTACGGCGTCAGCTGCTCGCCGACACCCTCGGCCCACGCCGCCGAGCCGCGCACGAAGAACGGCACGTCCGCGCCGAGCGTCAACGCGATTCGCGCGAGCTCGTCGACCGATAACTGCAGCCGCCAGATCTCGTTCAGCGCGACGAGCACGGTCGCCGCGTCCGAGCTCCCGCCGCCGAGACCTCCCTGCACTGGAATCCGCTTGTTCAATTCGATGCCGACGCCGGGAACGTCGCGACCGGTTGCGAGCGCGCGCGCGGCTTTCACGGCGATGTCCGACTCGGCGGGAATCTCCGCCGGTCCACTGATGCGCTCGATCGTTCCTGGCGGCCGCTCGTGAAAGCGCAGCTCGTCGCAGAGATCGACGAACTGCATTGCCGATTGGAGCAAGTGATAGCCATCAGCGCGACGGCCGATGATGTGCAGACAGAGATTGAGCTTCGCCGGCGCGGGCCAGGCGAGCGGCGGGCTTTCATTGGCCGAGCCGCCAACGATCGACGACGATCCGCACGCGCGCCGTCACCGTTGCTCGCGCTCATCTTCACGGGCACGCGTGCGCCCGGCTCGGTTGAATAGCGCTGGTAGTCGATGCGCCAGCCGCCCTGCTCCAGCGTCACGACACCGTCCGACGTCGGCTCGTGCCAGCGATGCTCGCCCGGCGCGGCGAGCCCGAGAATCCAGTAGCGCAGACTTCCGGCAGGCACCGACGCGCCGAGCCGCGCTTCGAGCTCGTTCCAGGCGTCGTCGGATTCGAGCTTGCGGCCGTCGCCGGTCTCGAGCTTCAGGTCCGGGCTCGCGGGGTCGCCGCGCAATTGCAGTCGGACGCTGCCGACGCCGACCGGGCCGCGAATCTGCAAGTCGGTGCGATCGCCGCGCTGCTGCCAATCGAACGAGCCGGAACCGCCCGTCTCCGGACCCGACACGCCGAGACGTCCGCGCGCCTGCCAGGAATCGAGCTGCCCGAGGTCGACGTTAGCGGGAGCGCCCGTCGGTTGCTTGGGAGTGACAGCACAGCCCGCGCAAAGCAAAAGTAGGGCGAACAGGAAATGCCGCTGCATGGCAGTGGCCGATCGTCAATTGAGCTTCTGCAGGCGCTGCTTCAGCTCGTCGTTGTCGGGATAACGCTCGCTCGCCTTGCTCCACACGTCGCGCGCATCGCTCTTGCGATCCAGCGCGAGCAGGACTTCGCCGAGATGCAGGTCGACTTCAGGGTCGTTGATGCGGCGCTTGGCGCGTTCCAGGTACGTGAGCGCGTCGTCGTTGCGACCGAGGCGATGCAGCGCCCAGCCCATGCTGTCGAGCACCGCGCCGCTGTCCGGCGTCTGCGCGAGCGCGTCCTCGATGAGCTTCAGCCCTTCGCGATGCTGGCGCGTGCGATCGACCAGGATGTAGCCGAGCGCGTTGGTTGCGGCCGGATCGCCCGGCCGATCCGTCACGAGCTTGCGCAGCTCGGCGACCGAGTCGTTCACTTTGTCGGCGCCTTCGAGCTGGAACACGCGGGCGAAGCGCACCTCGGCCGAGTCGGGGTATTCCTTCGCGGCGCTGTCCAGCAGAGCCAGCGCGCCGTTGACGTCGCCGTTGTTCGCGAGCAGGTTCGCACGCGCGAGGATCGCATCGATGCGGTACTGCGAGCGCGTCGCCGCGAAGTCTTCGAGGTGCTTCAGTCCCGCATCGAGACCCTGACGTTTCGCCTTGATGCGCGCCGCGCGCGTCTGCGCGCCCATTGCGAATTCGCCGCCGTTCACGCGGCCGTAGATCTGCAGCGCGTCGTCCCACGCCTCGCGCGACTCGGCGATCGCGCCGAGATAGAACAACGACTCGTAGACGAACCGGCCGTTCTGCACCAGGTTGGTGAAGCGCTGCGCGGCGGCGTCGCGATTGCCGAGCTGGAAATCGATGTCGGCGAGCGCGCGTTCCGCGACCGGCCCAGTGTTCTCGGTGCTCGCGAGCTTGTCGAGATCCTTGCGTCCTTCCTCTTCCTTGCCGGCCTGCATCAGCATCAGCGCATATTCCAGGCGGTAGGAGTCCTGCGGATCCTGCTCCACGACTTTGCGCGCGGTTTCCAGCGCGGCGTCGTGATCGCCCATCAGCATCTGGACGCGCGCCAGCAGCAGACCGGACGGCGACCAGAACTGCCCGAGCTCGCGCGCCTTCTTCGCGTGCTCGAGCGCGAGCGCGAAGTTGTCGGACTGCACGGCCGCTTGCGCGAGCGCGTAGTGCGCCTCAGTGAGATTCGGATACTTTTCGACCAGCTTCTGCAGCACTGCCGTCGCGCCGGGCGCCGGCGCTTCGTCGGAGATCTGCGGCAGCAGCGCGAGGAACCCCGCCTGCGGATTGATGAATGCAGTGTCGAGCAGCGTGCTCAGATGGTCCGCCGCGGCGTCGATCTTATATAGATGAAGCGCAGCAAACGCGGCGAAGCGATGCGCCTCCTCGCTCGTCTGATTCAGCTGCAGCCAGTGATCGGCCGCTTCCATGACGAGCGTCCACTGCTGGTGCTCGAACGCCACGCGCGCCGCCTGCTCGCACAACTGCTCGTCGGAAGCAGTCGTCGCGGCACGGACGTAAGCCATCGAGGCTTCGCGATACTGGCCGCGCTGCAGGGCGACCTCGGCGCCCAGCACGAGCGCGTTCGGATCGCTGGGCAAAGTCTGCCCGGAAGGCGCAGTCTGCTCAGCGGGTTTGCCGGGGGTCGTGCATGCCGCCGTCAGTAACGTGACTACCAGCAGCGCTGCCGAAACGGTCAGGTTGGAATGAGCTCGCATCATCGTCGCGAGCACTATATAACAGCTCCGCGCCCGAGGCTGCCGTACCAGCCGTTGCAGCAGTAACTTGTCATATACACACGCTTCCCTGAGAATCGCAGCCGCTTGACTCAAGCACCGGCATGTCACTCCTCGTCATCGGAATCAATCACCGCACCGCGCCGGTCGAAATCCGCGAAAAAGTCGTATTCGCCGGCGACGAGCTGCCCGCAGCACTGCAGGAGCTGAGCGGCGTTCCCGGCGTGCGCGAGGCGCTGATCGTGTCCACGTGCAACCGGACCGAGCTGTACTGCTTCAGCGACGGCGAGGAGCACCCGCTGGTCGCGTGGCTGAGCGGCTGGCACGACCTCACGACGCACAACCTGGACATCTCCGGGAGCCTGTATCGGCTGCAGGGCACGCCGGCGATCCAGCACGTCTTTTCCGTCGCGTGCGGCCTGGACTCGCTGGTGCTGGGCGAGCCGCAGATTCTCGGCCAGCTGAAGAGCGCCTATCGCGCGGCGCACGACCAGCGGGTCACCGGACCGTACTTGAACCGGTTGATGCAGACGGCGTTTTCCGTCGCGAAGCGCGTGCGCACGCAGACGCGCATCGGCGCAAACGCCGTGTCGGTCGCATCCGCTGCCGTCGCGCTGGCGCGCAAGGTTTTCGAGGACTTCGCCGATCACACGGCATTGCTGGTCGGCGCCGGAGAAACGATCGCCCTCGCCGCGCGTCACCTGCACGCGCACGGCCTGCGGCGGATGATCGTCGCGAATCGCAGCCTCGACCGCGCGCAGGAGCTGGCGCAGGAATTCAACGGCTTCGCGATCAGCATCGAGGCGCTCGCGACGCATCTGCCGGAGGCGGACATCGTGATCAGCTCGACCGCGAGCCCGACGCCGGTCATCACGTACGACGCCGTGCGTGCGGCGTTACGCGCGCGGCGGCGCAAGCCGATCTTCATGGTCGACATCGCCGTGCCGCGCGACATCGAGCCGGAGGTCGCGAAGCTCGAAGACATCTATCTGTTCACGATCGACGACCTGCAGAGCGTCGTGAACGAGAATCTCGCGTCGCGCCGCGAGGCGGCGCACGACGCGAACGACATGCTGGCGCTGGAGATTGCGCAATTCGAGCAGCAGTTGAAGACGCTCGACGCCGTCCCAACGATCCGGCAATTGCGTGACGATGCCGAGATCTTGCGCGCGCAAACAGTGGAGCAGGCGCGGCGCATGCTGGCGGCCGGGCGCGATCCGCGGGAAGTGATCGACTTCCTGGCGGCCACGCTCACGAACCGACTGCTGCACGGGCCCAGCCAACGGCTGCGAGAGGCCGCGGAGCGCGGCGAAAGCGAAGTGCTGGAGGCGGCGCGTGCGCTGCTGGTCCCGGACAAGGCCGAATGAAAGATTCGATTCGCAGAAAACTGGAGAGGCTCGCCGAGCGGCTCGAGGAAGTGAGCCACCTGCTCGCCGATCCGGGCGTGATCGCGGACACGAACAAGTTCCGCGAGCTGTCGATGGAGTATTCGCGCCTCGATCCCGTCGTCACGCGCTATCGCGCGTACCTGGAGCTGCTCAGCGAGCGGACTTCCGCGGAGGAAATGGCCGAAGGCGCGGACAACGAGCTGCGCGAGCTCGGCCGCGAGGAGCTGGGCAGCCTCAACGCGCGGCTGGAGCGCGAAGAGGAAGAGCTCGCGAAGCTGCTGCTGCCGAAGGATGCGCGCGACGACAGCAACATCTACCTGGAAGTGCGCGCGGGCACGGGCGGCGATGAAGCGGCGATCTTCGCGGGCGATCTGTTTCGCATGTACTCGCGCTACGCGGACGAGCAAGGCTGGGGCGTCGAAGTGCTGTCGGAGAGCGCCGGCGAGCACGGCGGCTACAAGGAAATCATCAGCCGCGTCGTCGGCAAAGGCGCGTTCTCGCACTTCAAGTTCGAGTCCGGCACGCATCGCGTGCAACGTGTGCCCGCGACCGAAGCGCAGGGACGCATTCACACGTCTGCTGTGACTGTCGCGATCCTGCCGGAGCTGGACGAGATCGAAGCGGTCGAGCTCAATCCCGCGGAGCTGCGCATCGACACGTTTCGCGCGTCGGGCGCGGGCGGTCAGCACGTCAACAAGACCGACTCGGCGATCCGCATCACGCACCTGCCGACCGGCATCGTCGTCGAGTGCCAGGACGAACGCTCGCAGCACAAGAACCGGTCGCGCGCGATGTCGTTGTTGAAGGCGCGATTGATGGCGGCGGAGCGCGAGCGGCGCGACAAAGCCGAAGCGCACTCGCGCAAGCTCCAGGTCGGATCGGGCGATCGCTCGGAGCGCATCCGCACGTACAACTTCCCGCAGGGTCGCGTGACGGACCATCGCATCAACCTCACGCTCTACAAGCTGGCGGATGTGATGAATGGCCGGCTCGGCGAGCTGATCGGCCCGCTGCAGCAGGAGTGGCAGGCCGAAGAGCTGGCGAGAATCACCGAGTAATGACGCGCCGCAACCCGCTGAACTTTAAGTTAAATTTACCAAGTGATATCTTTGTGATATCTTCGTGGCGTCACCTGGGAGAACGCCATGAACAAGTCGATTCAAGAACGCGACGCCACCACGCTGCCCGGCATGCTGATGGTGCTGCTGCTGCTCGTTTTTACGGCAGCGACTGGCTGGTGGGTGATCGTGTCGCTCATCAACCTGCTCAACCCGATCGCCTCGATCGTCGCGCTGGCTTTCGTCCTGTTCCTGTGGGGCGGCTTCTTCATCGTGCAGCCGAACCAGGCCGCGGTGCTGCAGTTCTTCGGCAAGTTCGTCGGCGTCGAGCGCACCAGCGGCCTGCGCTGGGCGAATCCGTTCTACACGAAGAAGCAGGTGACGCTGCGCGTGCGCAACTTCGAGTCGAGCAAGCTCAAGGTCAACGACCTCGAAGGCTCGCCGATCGAGATCGCGGCGGTCGTCGTGTGGCAGGTGCACGACTCCGCCGAAGCAGTCTTCAACGTCGACAGCTACGAGGACTTCGTGCACGTGCAGAGCGAGTCGGCGCTGCGGCAGATGGCGACCAGCTATCCGTACGATCTGCACGAAGAGCACAAGATCGCGCTGCGCTCGCACTCGCGCGAGATCAACGACCACCTGAAGCACGAGATCCAGGAGCGGCTCGAGCGCGCCGGCGTGACGGTGCTCGAAGCGCGCGTCAGCCACCTCGCCTACGCGCCGGAGATCGCGCAAGCGATGCTGCAGCGTCAGCAGGCGGCGGCGATCGTCGCGGCGCGCACGCGCATCGTCGAAGGCGCGGTCACGATCGTGCATATGGCGCTCGACCGGCTTGCGGAAAAAGGCGTCGTGCAGCTCGACGAGGAGCGCAAGGCGGCGATGGTCTCGAACCTGCTCGTGGTGTTGTGCGGCGAGCGCGGTGCGCAGCCGGTCGTGAACACGGGCACGCTGTACAACGGCTGATGGCCGGAGAAGAAGGCCTATCCGCTGCGCATCAGCAGCGATGTGCTGGACGCCCTGCAGCACTGGGCGGAAGACGAGCTGCGCAGCTTGAATGCGCAGATCGAATACGTGCTGCGCGAGGCGCTGCGGAAGGCGGGAGGATGAAGCCGGCGGCCGGAGGAGAAAGACAGAAGGAGTCGGGCTGAAGCCTGACCTACAAGCAGACCAGAGCCTCTCCTGTGGGTCAGGCTTTAGCCCGACAACGCTTCCTTCAAATCCGCCACCAGATCCTCGACGTCCTCGATCCCGACCGACAACCGGATCAACGAATCGTCGATGCCGAGCGCCTGGCGCTTGTCCGGCGGGATCGACGCGTGCGTCATCAGCCCCGGATGATCGACCAGACTCTCGACGCCGCCGAGACTCTCGGCGAGCGTGAACACGCGGCAGCGCTCGAGCATGCGCCGCGCCTCGTCCATCCCGCCCTTGACGAAGAAGCGTGACGATGCCGCTGTAGCCGTTCTTCATCTGCTGCTTCGCCAGCTCGTGCTGCGGATGGCTCGGCAGCCCCGGATAGAACACCCGCGCGACGCGCGGATGCTTCTCCAGCCATCCGGCGATGTGCAGCCCGCTCTCGCTCGCCTGGCGCATGCGCAACGCCAGCGTCTTCAAGCCGCGCAGCGCGAGGAAGCTGTCGAACGGGCCGGCGATCGCGCCGACCGCGTTCTGCAGGAACCCGATCTTCTCGGCCAGCTCCGCATTCGCCGTGACCGCGACGCCGCCGACCATGTCGGAGTGGCCGTTCAGATACTTGGTCGCCGAGTGCATCACGATGTCGGCGCCGAGCTCCAGCGGCCGCTGGATCCACGGGCTCGCGAACGTGTTGTCGACGACCGTGAGAATGCCGCGCTGGCGCGCGAACTCCGCGACCTGCGCGATGTCGACCAGGCGCAGCGTCGGATTGGTCGGCGTCTCGATCCAGATCATGCGCGTCTGCGGACGCACGGCCTTCACCAGATTCTCGTGCTGCGTCAGATCGACGAAGCTGATGTCGAGGTTCGCGGAGCGTCGCCGCACGCGTTCGAACACGCGGAACGTGCCGCCGTACAGATCGTTCATCGCGACGATGTGGCTGCCGGCGTCGATGAGCTCCAGCAGCGTGCTGGTCGCCGCCATGCCCGACGCGAACGCGAAGCCGTGCGTGCCGCTCTCGAGATCGGCGATGCAGCGCTCCCACGCGCCGCGCGTCGGATTGGCAGTGCGCGCGTAGTCGTAGCCCTTGTGCACGCCGGGGCTCGACTGCGCATAGGTCGACGTCGCGTAGATCGGCGGCATCACCGCGCCCGTCGAAGGATCCGGAGCCTGCCCGCCGTGAATGCAGCGAGTGCCGAAACCGAGTGTTTTCTTGGATGTCATGTGCGTCACATCTGCCGCCGCAGGTAATTCAGCACGTCCGAGCGCGTGATCAGGCCGAGGAACTTGTCGCCGTCCATCACCGCCGCCGAGGCGCAGACTTCCAGCATCGCGACCAGGTTGTTGATCGACAGCGTCTTGTCGACGCGCAGGAACGTCGAGGTCATCGCGCTGCGCACCGACTCCTTGAAGCGTTCGGGACGCCCGAACGAGAAGCGCAGGATGTCGTCCTCGGTGATGACGCCGATGAGCCGCTCGCCGTCCATCACCGGCAGCTGCGAGAAGCCGGCGTTGCGCAGGCGGTTGTGCGCCGTGGTCAGCACGTCGTTCGGCCCGACCGTGATCGTCGCGCGCTCGCCGTGCGGCCGGCCGATCAGGTCGCGCAGGTCGCCGAAGCGCTCGCGCTGGACGAAGCCCTGATCCTCCATCCAGAAGTCGTTGTAGAGCTTCGACAGATAGCGCGCGCCGGTGTCGCACGCGAACGTAACGACGCGCTTCGGCGTCTTCTGCTCGCGGCAGAAGCGCAGCGCCGCCGGCGAGCAGCGTGCCGGTGGACGAGCCGGCGAGAATCGCCTTCCTTCTGCAACAGCTCGCGCGCCACGGAGAACGATTCCGCGTCGGGAATGCTGTAAGCGCGCTTGGTCAGCGAGAAGTCGCAGATCGTCGGAATGAAATCCTCGCCGATGCCTTCGACCAGCCACGAGCCCTTCTGCGTCATCTTGCCGGTCGCGATGTACTCCGCGAGGATCGAGCCCTGCGGATCGGCGAGCACGAGCTCGACGTGCGGCGCCGTCTTCTTGAAGAACGCGGCGAGCCCGCCGATCGTGCCGCTCGAGCCGACGCCGAGCACGACGGCGTCGAGCCGCTGCGACATCTGCTCCCAGATCTCCGGCCCGGTCGTTTCCTCGTGCGCCTTGGGATTGTCGGGATTGCCGAACTGATTGATGAAGTAAGCGCCGGTGCGCTCGGCGATCGAGGCGCCGAGATCCTGGTAGTACTCCGGGTGGCCCTTCGCGACGTCGGAGCGCGTCAGCACGACCTCGGCGCCCATCGCGCGCAGGTTGAAGATCTTCTCCTGGCTCATCTTGTCGGGCAGCACCAGGATCAGCCGATAGCCCTTCTGCGCGGCGACCAGCGCGAGACCGAGGCCGGTGTTGCCGGCGGTCGCTTCGACGATCGTGCCGCCGGGCTTCAGGTCGCCGCGCTTCTCGGCCTCCTCGATCATCGACAACCCGATGCGATCCTTGATCGAGCCGCCGGGGTTCGCGTATTCGAGCTTCAGGAACAGCTCGCACGGCCCGGTGTCGAAGCGGTGGAGCTGCAGCATCGGCGTGTTGCCGATCATTTCGATAGCGTTCTGGTAGACGTGCATGGTGAGTCGCCGGAATGCGATTCCGACCTAGAATAGAGTTGGCGATGAGCGATTGTACGTGACCCAGACGATCTCCGACGCACTGCATACCGCGACGCTGCTGCTCGAGCGCTCGTCCGCGTCCGCGCGGCTCGACGCGGAGCTGCTGCTCGAACACGTAACCGGGTTGTCGCGCACGGATTTTCGCGCGGCGCCCGAGCGCGAGCTGCCCGCCGCGGCGGGCTGGTCGTTCCAGCAACTGGTCAAGCGCCGCCTGCAGGGCGAGCCCGTTGCATACATACGCGGGCAGCAGGAATTCTGGTCGCTGCTGCTGGAAGTGACGCCGGCCGTGCTGATTCCGCGGCCGGAAACCGAGCTCGTGGTCGAGCGGACGCTGGCGCATGCTGCGTCCGGACGCGACGGCGCGATGGCAGATCTCGGCACGGGCAGCGGCGCCATCGCGCTGGCGGTCGCGACGTGAGCGGCCTTCGCGCCAAGTCACGGCGGTCGATGCGTCCGGCGATGCGCTCGAGGTCGCGAGGCGCAACGCAGCGCGGCTGCAGATCGCGAACGTCCGGTTCGAGCGCGGCAGCTGGTTCGCGCCGCTCGCCGGCCGGCGTTTCGACGTCGTCGCTGTCCAATCCGCCCTACGTCGCGCGTGGCGATCCGGACCTCGCGCGCGGATGTCAGCCGCTTCGAGCCGGAAATCGCGCTGATCGCCGGCGCCACCGGGCTGGAAGCGATCGAGCAGATCGTCGCGCAGGCGCGCCGACACCTGCAGCCCGGCGGCTGGCTCGTCCTGGAGCACGGCTGGAACCAGGCCGGTGCGGTGCGCGACCGACTTGTGCGCAGCGGCTTCGCTCACGTACGCTCGCACGCCGATCTAGCGGGCCACGAACGGGTGACGGAGGGCTTGACCCCACGTTCAGCCGCCATCAGGATCGCCATGCTCGATTCAAGACGTCCAAGGGAACCTTCACGGTGCAGCTGTTCGACAAGCAGGCGCCGATCTCGGTCGAGAACTTCCTGAGGTACGTCGACGAAGGATTCTTCGACGGCACGATTTTCCACCGCGTGATTCCCGGCTTCATGGTCCAGGGCGGCGGCCTGACCGCGGACATGAAGAACAAGAGCGGGCACGCGCCGATCAAGAACGAGGCGACCAACGGCCTGAAGAACAAGCGCGGCACGCTGGCGATGGCGCGCACCAACGACATCAACAGCGCCACCTCGCAGTTCTTCATCAACCTGGTCGACAACGACTTCCTCGACCACAAGCCCGGCAACTACGGCTATGCCGTGTTCGGCCGCATCGACTCGGGGATGGACGTCGTCGACGCGATCGCCGCGGTGAAGACCGGCAACAAGGGCTGCTACCAGGACGTGCCGACCGAGACGGTCACGATCGAGTCGGTCCGACGGGTCGACACGAAGATAGTCCGTCGCGCGGACTGGAGCAGCTTGAGCCGAATCGCATGCGTCGATTCATGGCGCGCTACTGCGCGTTCCATCGCTGTGGCTGCGTCGCTCGCGCTGGATTGTCGCTCAGCGATCGGCGCGCGTCGCTGGCGTTGCGCTGGATCGATCCGCCGACTTCCGCCTTCATGATGCGCGATCGCGCGCGGCATCGGTGCGCCAGGACAGCGCTACGTGCTCCGCCACCGCTGGGTCGACTGGCACGAAATCTCACCGCACATGAAAGTCGCAGTGATCGCCGCGGAAGATCAGAACTTTCCCGACGCACCACGGCTTCGATCTGAAGTCGATCAACGATGCGCTCGAGGAGCGCGAGCGCGGCCGGCGCGTGCGCGGCGCCAGCACGATCTCGCAGCAGGTCGCGAAGAACCTGTTCCTGTGGCCGGGGCAGAGCTGGATGCGCAAGGGACTGGAAGCCTACTTCACGGTGCTGATCGAGATCGCTGTGGCCGAAGCAGCGCATCCTCGAGGTGTATTTGAACGTCGCCGAGTTCGGCCGCGGCGTGTTCGGCGTCGGGCGCAGCGGCGGATGTTATCTTTCGCAAGCGGCTGCGCGATTGAATGCCTATGACGCCGCGCTGCTCGCCGCCGTGCTGCCGAGCCCGAAGCGCATGCGCGTGAACGCGCCGTCGCGCTACGTGCGCTCGCGCCAGCAGTGGATCCTGGAGCAGATGCGCGGGCTGGGCGGCGCGCGCGTTGTTGAAGGAGCTGTCGAGAGATAGCTGCTCACCGACTCGGCAGCTCAGCGCGCCTGCACGACTCTGCTGATCGATCGCGCCGAAGATGCTGCGCCCCTCGCCGTCGAGCATCTCGATGCGCACTCGGTCGCCGAACTTCAGGAACGGCGTCACCGGCTTGCCGTGCTCGATCTGCTCCAGCGTGCGGCGCTCCGCGATACACGCCGAGCCGCGGCTAGCGATCGTAGTTCGAGATCGTGCCCGAGCCGAGGATCGTGCCGGCACGCGCATTGCGCGTCTTCGTGATGTGCTCGATCAGGCGCGGGAAATCGAACGTCATGTCGACGCCCGCTTCCGGCTGGCCGAACGGCTGCACCGTTGATCTGCACCGTGAGCGGCAGGTTGATCTTGCCGCCGTCCCACGCCTCGCCGAGCTCGTCCGGCGTCACGGCGACCGGCGAGAACGCCGTCGCCGGCTTCGACTGATAGAAGCCGAAACCCTTGGCGAGCTCGCCGGGAATCAGGTTGCGCAGCGACCAGTCGTTGACGAGCATCAGCAGCTTGATGTGCTCGCGCGCCTGGTCGCGCCGCGTGCCCATCGGCACATCGTCGGTGATCACCGCGACTTCGCCTTCCAGGTCGATGCCGAACTCCTCGCTCGGCACCGGCACGTCCTCGCGTGGGCCCGAGGAAATCGTCCGAGCCGCCCTGGTAGACCAGCGGATCGGTCCAGAAACTCGCCGGCATTTCGGCGCCGCGCGCCTTGCGCACGAGCTCGACGTGGTTCACGTACGCCGAGCCATCGACCCACTGATACGCACGCGGCAACGGCGCCAGCGCGCGCTCGACTCGAAATGCGAACGCACCCGCGGCACTGCCCTGCTCCAGCGATTCGCGCCGCCTCGCGCAGCAGCGGCGCGCAGCGCGCCCAGTTGTCGAGCGCCTCCTGCATCGTCGCGGCGATCTTCGGCACGGGCAACGCCCGTGCGAGATCGCGGCTGACGACGACGAGCTGCCCGTCGCGCGAGCCGTTGCGCAAGGTCGCAAGCTTCATTTCGTCCTTCCAGCTGTCCACGTAACCGGCCCACTCCACTTCCTGCGCGGCCGGCGGTGATCTCCAGCGCGTCGCGCGCATCGATCATCACGGCGTATTCGTCGGTGGCGGGCTTCGACTGCACCAGCATGTTCTTGAGTGCCTTCGGGTGCGGACCGTGCGTGAAGCCGCAGGGATGCAGCGTCATCATCCCCGGCGCGATGTTGTCGCGGGAGAAGAAGTTGCCCGCGTGATAGAAGATCACTTCGTCGTAGTCGTCGTTGTTGTGGAAGAACGGCACCTTGAGCGCGCCGGGATCGGTCTCGAACGGCCGCGGCACGAACGTGCAGACCACGAAGCGATTGGCGACGAACGTGGTGTGCGCGGACGGCGGCAGATGATAGCGATGGCTCGCGACCGGCCGGATGTCCTTCACGTTGATGCGCACGACCGACAGGTCGCCGTGCCAACCCGTCGCGTCGAGCGGATTGAACGGATAGGTCACGATCGAGATCGCGTTGTTGCGCTTGACGCGCACCTGCCAGGCGCGATCGTCGCTCTGCTGCGCGACGAAAGCGGCATCCATCGTCGGCACGTCCAGCATCGCCGGATCGAAGATCGCGTGGCCGCCGAGCATGCCCTTGTCCGGCAGCGAGTAGCTGGAATTCGTCGCTTCGATCAGCAGCGCGGCGAGCGGCTGCTGCGTCTCGATGCGCCACATCGTGCCGCGAGGGATGACGACGTAGTCGCCGGCGGCGAGCGCGAGATGGCCGTAGTCGCAATGCAAGCTCGCCCGCGCCCTGATGCACGAACAGCAGATCGTCGCCGTCCGCGTTGCGCACGAGATGATCCATCGACGTCGCCGCGCTGCCAGAAGCGCACGCGCACGTTGCGCGTTGCGCAGCACGTCGGCGGCCTGCCACGGCGAGCCTTGCTCGCGTGCGAGCTTGTTCAGAGTCGAATGCATGCGGCCGCAACGGGCCTTCGAACGCCGTCCAGCCGGTCGGCGGATGCTTGTGATGGAAGAACGCGGCCGGCCCGAAGAAGCCTTCCTTGCTGATCTCGCGCTCGTACGTGCCCGGCGGCAGGTCGGCGTGCGCCTGGCGCGAGGCCGTGCCCTCGACGCGCGGAACGAAGATCGGACGCTTCATGTCGTCAGCACTCGCTCACCGCACGCCTCTGCGCATCTGGTCCAGCTCGATCGACTCGAACAGCGCCTTGAAATTGCCTTCGCCGAAGCCCTCGTTGCCCTTGCGCTGGATGATCTCGAAGAAGATCGGGCCGATGACGTTCTGCGTGAAGATCTGCAGCAGCAGCCCTTCGCCCTTCTCCGGATTGCCGTCGATGCAGGATGCGGCGCTTGCGCAGCTCTTCCAGGTTCTCGCGGTGGCCGCGGACGCGCGCGTCCACGCCCTCATAATATGTGTCGGGCGTGTCCTGGAACTGCACGCCCTGCGCGCGCAGCACGTCGACCGTGCCGACGATGTCCGGCGGTGCCGAGCGCGATGTGCTGGATGCCTTCGCCGCCGATACTCGCTGCAGGTACTCCTCGATCTGCGACTTGTCGTCCTGCGACTCGTTGATCGGGATGCGGATCTTGCCGCACGGGCTGGTCATCGCGCGGCTGAACAGGCCGGTCTTCTTGCCTTCGATGTCGAAGTAGCGGATCTCGCGGAAGTTGAACAGCTTCTCGTAGAAGCCGGCCCACTTGTTCATGTTGCCGCGCGCGACGTTGTGCGTCAGATGATCGATGTACGTCAGGCCGGCGCCGCGCACGCCGAGCTCGACGTTGCACCGGCACGAAGTCGACGTCGTAGATCGTGCGCTCGCCGTAGCGGTCGACCAGATAGATGAGACTGCCGCCGATGCCTTCGATCGCCGGAATGTGCAGCTCCATCGGCCCGACGCGCGTCTCGACCGGCTTTGGCGCCGAGCTCGATGCAGCGCTTGTAGGCGCGCAGCGGCATCCTTGACGCGGAACGCCATCGCGCACGCCGACGGGCCGTGCTCGCGCGCGAAGCGCTGGCCGAAGCTGCCCGGCTCCGCATTGATGATGAAGTTGATGTCGCCCTGCCGGTGCAGCGTGACGTTCTTGCTGCGATGCCGCGCCGTGACCGGGAAGCCGAGCCGCTCGAACAGCGTGCGCAGCAGCTCCGGATCGGAGCGCGGTGTATTCGACGAACTCGAACCCGTCGGTGCCGACGGGATTCTCGATGGGGGTGCGCGTGGCGGGGGCGTTCATTGCAGACTTCCGCAGGTGAATGGTTACAATTGAAACTATTCGACCCCAAGCAGTCAAGTTCCATGGCCGCGCGTCAACAATAAGCGATCCGCCGACAGGCTCCACCTGGAGCACTTCGTGCCCTATCGCCTGTCAGTGCTGACCAACATCGTCAGCATGAGCATCGCTGAGGCCTACGAGCGCGAGTTCGGGCTGACGATCCCGCAGTGGCGCGTGATCGCTGTGCTGGCGCGCTACCCGGACCTGTCGGCGATCGAAGTCGCGGAGCGCACGGCGATGGATAAAGTGGCCGTGAGCCGCGCCGTGCAGGGTCTGCTTGCGGACAGGCGGTTGGTGCGCGCCTACGACTCAGGGGACCGGCGGCGCACGCGGTTGCGTCTGTCGAGTGCAGGGCAATCTGTATACACACGGGTTGCGCCGCTGGCGCTGGGCTACGAGAAGAAGCTGCTCGCCGCGCTCAGCGCCACGGACCGCCGGGCGCTGGACCGCCTGGTCGGACGCCTGATCGAGCGGGCCAAGCGGTTGGCGGCCAACGGTTAGTTATGCGCACCATTGTGGGCTCAGGCTTTAGCCTGACTCCGCTATAATCCGCGCCCGCTATGACCATCGCCATTCCTGCTGCCCGCCAGAAACTGATCGAGCGCATCGCGACGAGCTCGCGCCGTCTGCGCAAGCGTGCCGACCCGCTGCCGGCGGACGACTTCATTCGCCAGTACTACCACGGCGTCGCGGAAGAAGATCTCGCCCAGTACCGCAGCGAAGAGCTGGCAGCCGCGGCGCTGACGCACCTGCGCTCCGGGTCGGTGCGCAGGCCTGCCCAGCCGCTGGTGCGCGTCTACAACGCCGAGGAAGCACGCGACGGTTGGACTTCCCGACACACGGTCGTCGAAGTGACCGTCGAAGACATGCCGTTCCTGGTCGACTCGCTCGGCATGGTGCTGACGCAGGCCGGTCTCACGATCCATCTGATGGTGCACCCTGTGCTCGCCGTCCGCCGCGATCGTCGCGGACGCCTCGTCGAGCTCGCCGAGGGCGACCGCACCAACGGGCAGTTCCGCCGCGAATCGTGGCAGCACATCCAGATCGACCGCATCAGCGACGAACAGCGGCGCGAGCTGGAACAGAAGATCCTGCGGACACTCAGCGACGTGCAGGCGGCAGTTGCCGACTGGCGGACGATGCGTCAGCGCGCAGTCGAGGTCGCGCAGGAAATCGCGCGTCAACCGCCACCGGCCGGTCGCAACCGAAGTTCACGAAGTGAAGGCGCTGCTCGAGTGGATGGCCGACAACCACTTCACGTTCCTGGGCTATCGTCAGTACCGCCTGCGTCGCGGCCGCTCCGAAGATGTGCTGGAGCCGCTGCCCGACACCGGCCTGGGCATCCTGCGCTCACGACGCGGCTCGTCGGTCGAGCCCACGGTGCTGACTGGCGAGCTGCGCGAGCGTGCGCGCCAGCCTGAGCTGCTGACGACCACCAAGGCGAATTCGATGTCGACGGTGCACCGTGCGACATACCTGGACTACGTCGGCCTGAAGACGTTCGACAGCGCCGGCCGCGTCACCGGCGAGAAGCGCTTCCTCGGGTTGTTCACGTCCGCCGTCTACAACCGCAGCCCGCGCGAGATTCCGCTGCTTCGACACAAGATCGACAGCGTGGTCGCACACTTCGGCCTCGATCCCGCCAGCCATGACGGCAAAGCCGTCGTGCACGTGCTGGAGACGTATCCGCGCGACGAGCTGTTCCAGTCGAGCGTGCCCGAGCTGATTCGCACCGTGCGCGGCATCGTGAACCTGTACGAGCGCCAGCGCGTGCGCGTGTTCCTGCGCCGTGACGCCTTCGGGCGCTTCTACTCCGCCCTGATTTTCGTGCCGCGCGACCGCTACAACACGCAGGTCCGCCAGCGCATGGAGTCGGTGATCAACCAGCAGCTGCACGCGACGGCGATCGAGTCGCAGGTGCAGCTGTCGGACTCGGCGCTGGCACGCGTGCACATGATCATCCGCGTGCCGAGCGCCAGCTCGACCACTGTCGATGCCGATGCGCTCGAGCGCCTGATGGCGGAGACCGTGCGAACCTGGAACGACCGCCTGCGAGCGGCGCTGATCGAGACGCGCGGCGAGTTCGAAGGCCGCATGCTCGCCGACCGGTTCGCGAACGCGTTCCCGGCGGCGTACGAGGAAGACGTCTCCATCCCGGTCGCGCTGGAAGACATCAAGCAGCTCGTCGAGGTCATCGCCGATCCCGACCGTATCGCCATGCGCCTCACGGCGGATCCGACCGCTGCGGCGGAAACCATCCACCTGCGCCTGTTCCGCTCGGCGTCGCCGATCGCGCTGTCGCAAGCGCTGCCGATCCTGGAGAACATGGGCTTCGTGGTGCTGAGCGAGCATCCGTATCGCATCGAAGCGCCGAACAGTCGTCCGATCTGGCTGCAGGATTTCCAGATGCAGCGGCGCGACGGCGGCACTGTGAGCCCGGAGGCGCTCGGCCCGCGGTTCACGGATACGTTCGCCTCGGTGTGGACTGGGCGCGCCGAGAGCGACGGCTTCAACCGGCTCGTCGTCGTAACCGACGATGACCTGGCGCCAGGCAGTCGTCCTGCGCGCCTATTGCAAATTCCTGCTGCAGACCGGCGGCACGTTCAGCCAGTCGTACATGGAGCAGGTGCTGGCTTCGAACGCCGCAATTGCCAGCGCACTGTCGCAGCTGTTCGAAGCTCAGTTCGATCCGGCGATGAAAGCGCCGCGCCGCGAGTCCGAGCTCGACGCGCGTGCAAGCGCGAGATCGATCGCCTGCTCGATGCGGTCACAGCCTCGACGAAGATCGCATCCTGCGGCGCTTCGTCGGCGCGATCCGTGCGACGTTGCGCACGAACTATTATCAGAAGGACGGCAAGGAGCCGCACAAGAGCTGGCTGTCGTTCAAGCTCGACCCGCGCAACGTGCCCGAGCTGCCGCAGCCGCGGCCGGCCTTCGAGATCTTCGTCTACTCGCCGCGCGTCGAAGGCGTGCACCTGCGCATGGGGTACGTCGCCCGCGGCGGCATCCGCTGGTCCGACCGGCGCGAGGATTTCCGCACCGAAGTGCTCGGCCTGATGAAGGCGCAGAACGTCAAGAACACGGTGATCGTGCCGGTCGGCGCGAAGGGCGGCTTCGTGCCGAAGCGCCTGCCCGCGAATGCGAGCCGCGAAGACGTGCAGCGCGAAGGCGTCGAATGCTACCGCACGTTCATCCGCGGGCTGCTCGACCTCACCGACAACATCGTCGACGGCAAGCTCGTGCCGCCGCCGCAGGTCGTGCGTCGCGACGACGACGATCCTTACCTCGTGGTCGCCGCCGACAAGGGCACCGCGACGTTCTCCGACATCGCCAATCGCATCTCCGCCGAATACAACTTCTGGCTCGGCGACGCGTTCGCCTCCGGCGGCTCGGTGGGCTACGACCACAAGAAGATGGGCATCACCGCGCGCGGCGGCTGGGAGTGCGTCAAGCGCCACTTCCGCGAGCTCGGCATCGACACGCAGTCGCAGGACTTCACCGCGATCGGCATCGGCGACATGGCCGGCGACGTGTTCGGCAACGGCATGCTGCAGTCACCGCACACCAAGCTGCTCGCGGTGTTCAATCATCAGCACATCTTCCTCGATCCGACGCCCGATCCCGCCGCGAGCTTCGCCGAGCGCAAGCGCCTGTTCGATCTGCCGCGCTCGAGCTGGGAGGATTACGACCGCAAGGTGATCTCCAAGGGCGGCGGCGTGTTCCCGCGCAGCGCGAAATCCATCCGCCTGTCGCCGCAGGTGCAGGCCATGTTCGGCGTGAAGCGTGAGTCCGCGACGCCGCTCGAGCTGATCAAGCTCATCCTGTGCATGCAGGTCGACCTGCTCTGGAACGGCGGCATCGGCACGTACGTGAAGGCCAGCGACGAGAGCCATGGCGAGGTCGGCGATCGCGCCAACGACGCCGGTGCGCGTCAACGGCAAGGACCTGCGCTGCCGCGTCGTGGGCGAAGGCGGCAACCTCGGCTTGTCGCAGCGGGGCCGCGTCGAGTACGCGACGTGCGGCGGCAAGCTCAACACCGACTTCGTCGACAACTCGGGCGGCGTCGACTGCTCGGACCACGAAGTCAACATCAAGATCCTGCTCAACAACCTGCCGAAGCGTGCCGGGCTGACGCTCGAGAAGCGCAACAAGCTGCTGGTCGACATGACCGACGAAGTGGCGCACCTGGTCCTGCGCGACAACTACCTGCAGAGCCAGGCGCTGTCGGTGCTCGAAACGCGCGCAGTGAGCGACATGCTCGAGCACGCGCACTCGATCCGCTCGCTGGAGCTGTCCGGCGCGCTCGACCGCGCGCTCGAATATCTGCCGAGTGCGGAAGAGATCGCCGAGCGCCACAAGGCGGCGCGTGGCCTGACGCGGCCCGAGCTCGCGATCCTGCTCGCGTACGCGAAGATGTCGCTGTACTCGCGGCTCATCGATTCCGACGTGCCGGAGGATCGCGTACCTGGCGCACGAGCTGGAGCGCTATTTCCCGCGCCTCATCCAGCAGCGCCTGGGCAAGTATCTGCACCAGCACCGGCTGCGCCGCGAGATCATCGCGACGGCGACGACCAACAGCATGGTCAATCGCATGGGCCCGACGTTCGCGCGGCGCGTGCAGGAAGACACCGGCGCTGGCGCCGCGACCGTCGTGCGTGCCTACGCGATCGCGCGCGAGTCGTACGAAATGCGCGCGACGTGGAGCCAGATCGAAGCGCTCGACACGAAGATCAAGGCGGCGACGCAGTACGAGATGATGTACGAGACGACGCGGCTGCTGCGCTTCTGCACCTACTGGCTCATCCATCATCAGTCGGGCAAGCTCGAAATCGAGCGCCAGGTGTCGCGTCTGCAACGCGGCCTCGCGGATCTCGACGCCGCCCTGCCGGGCGTGCTCTCCGGCGCGGACTTGGCGTTCTTCGAGAGCCGGCGCAATCAGTATCGTGCCGCGAACGTTCCGGAAGCACTGGCGAAGCGCATGGCGAGCCTCGCAGCGCTGCGCTCGGGTCCGGATCTCGTCGAAATCGCCGAGCAAGCGAAGCTGCCCGTGGCCACCGCCGCACGCGTGTACTTCGGCGTCGGCACGGCATTGGCGCTCGATTGGATCCGCGAGCAGATCGAACGCTTGAGCGTCGAAGGCCACTGGCAGGCAGTCGCG
The DNA here is from genome assembly GCA_963830745.1 of uncultured Gammaproteobacteria bacterium. Classification (GTDB taxonomy): domain Bacteria; phylum Pseudomonadota; class Gammaproteobacteria; order Steroidobacterales; family Steroidobacteraceae; genus Steroidobacter. The sequence goes on along the minus strand of CAWHNL010000019.1, from coordinate 22,742 downwards.
CGCACGACGCTGCGCGATAACATTTACAACCTGCAGCGCATGCTCTGCATGCAGGTGTTGAACGAGTCGCGCCAGCGCGCACCCGAGCAGGCACTGCAAGCGTGGGTCGCACGTCATCAGAAGGCCGTCGACTACCTGCGTCAGACGGTCAACGACATGCGCTCGCTGCCGGAAATGGATTTCGCGACGCTCTCCGTCGCGCTTCAGGCTGTACGGCGAATGGCGGAAGGGTAAGCTTCGCACCATGCCCGGCAAACTCGTTCTGGTCCGTCACGGACAAAGCACCTGGAACCTGGAAAACCTGTTCACGGGCTGGGTCGACGTCGACCTGACCGAGCAGGGCCGCCAGGAGGCGAGCCTCGCGGGCCGGCTGCTCAAGGAAGAAGGCTTCGAATTCCACCTCGCGTTCACTTCAGTGCTGAAGCGCGCGATCCGCACGCTGTGGCTCATCGTCGACGAAATGGATCTGATGTGGCTCCCGGTCGAGCGCAGCTGGCGGCTGAACGAACGGCACTACGGAGCGCTGCAGGGACTGAACAAAGCGCAGACGGTGGAGAAGCACGGCGCCGAGCAGGTGAAGATCTGGCGGCGTAGCTACGACATTCCGCCGCCGCCCTTGGCGCTCGACGACCCCCGTCATCCGCGCTTCGATCGCCGCTACGCAAGCCTGCGGCCGGAGCAGCTGCCCACGACCGAGTCGCTCAAGACGACGCTCGAACGCGTGCTGCCCTACTGGAACGAGCGCCTCGCGCCCGAGTTGAAGGCGGGCCGCAACCTGCTCGTGGTCGCGCACGGCAACAGCCTGCGCGCGCTCGTGAAGATGCTCGACGGCATGTCGGACAGCGACATCGTCGAGTTCAACATCCCGACCGGCGTGCCGATCTACTACGAGCTCGACACGAGCCTCGAGCCGAAGTCGCGCCGCTTCCTCGGCGATCCTGCAGCGATCAAGGCTGCGGCGGATGCCGTTGCCCGGCAGACAGAGAAGAAGTAGGTCGGGCTTCAGCCCGACTCCGCGCTCAGTCGGGCTGAAGCCCGACCTACAGCAGCGTTGAGAGCTTCGCGCCGCGTCGGCGCGAAGCCGCTCGCACCGATCCAGCGCCAGATATTGCGCGCATCGCGCGCGCTGCCGAGCACCCGAACCGCGCCGCGAGCCACGGCCTGCTCCGGCAACAGATCGCCGCCCCAGATTTCCGTCAGCGTCCGCACGCTCGATTCGACGATCAGCGTGACCTCGTGGCCCGGGTCGTCCCGGCACAGGTCGACCTCACCGCTTTCGACGATCAGCCACCAGGCACGCTCACCCGGGCGCGCATCGGCGAAACGAAACTGCACGACGATGCGGCGCTCCGCAGGGAACAGCTCGCGCCGCGCGAAGCGGCGAATGTCCCACATCAGCAAGCCCACATCGAGCTGGTCGCGCTTGAGACCGCTGCCCATCCAGCGAGCGCCCCAGTGACCGAGCGCCAGGACGATCGGCCGCAAGCCTTCTCCTGCGGCAGTCAGCCGGTACTCGGCGCCGCCAGGGACCCGCACGCGCTCGACCACGCCGATTTGCTCCAGCTTGCGCAGCCGTTGTGAGAGCAACGTCGTCGATATGCGCGGCACGCCGCGACGGATGTCGTTGAAATGCGTACTGCCGCAGATCAGCTCGCGCACCACCAGCGGCGTCCAGCGTTCCCCGAAGACTTCGGCCGCGCGCGCGACGGGGCAGAACTGTCCGTAATTGAGCATGTCCGCACGCTACTCCCGTGCCTGCTGCCCGCCAAGTGCAGATTCTGGACTATGCCCGGCCCGCGGGCAGTGCGCATCCTGACCTGCATCCGGGACAAGTCGAATGATGTGGAGGGAGAGCAATGAGAAGTCTTAACGGTTGGGTCCTGTGCGGCCTGCTGGGAGCGGCGCAGCTTGCAGGCGCCGATGCAGTCACCGATTGGAATCAAATCACAGTAGACGCAGTCACTGTGGGGCGCCCTGGCCCCATCGGCATCGTCGATATCGCACTGGTGCAGGTTGCCGTACACGATGCCGTGCAGGCGATCGAGAAGCGGTTCGAGCCTTATCACTTCGAGCTCGATCGAGCCTCCGGCAGGCGCTCAGCTGCCGTGGCTGCAGCTGCGCACGACGTGCTCGTCGGCATGTATCCCGCGCAGGCGGCCACGCTCGACCCCATCTATTTCAGTTACCTCGCCGACCACGGCCTCACCGGCGACTCTGGTCTCGCCGTCGGACAGCAGGCAGCCGCCCGAATTCTTCCCCTGCGGCGCGTGAATCCGAATCCTCTTCCGCCGCCGTTCGTCGGCAGCAACGAGATCGGCGTCTGGCGCCCGACGCCTTCCTTCCTCGGCACTCCGCCCGTGCCCGCCCCGTTCTCACCGATGGCAGTGCCGTGGATGGCGAGCTTCGATCCCTTCACGCTCACCAGCCCCACGCGCTTCCGAGCCGAGCCGCCGCCGGCGCTGACGAGCGAGCGCTACACGAAGGATTTCAACGAGGTCAAAGCCTTCGGCTCTCTCGCGAGCACCGCGCGCAGCGCCGAGCAGACGGATCTCGCGTACTTCTACAGCGGGAACATACCGGCGCAATGGAACAGCGCGCTGCGTGGAGTCGCGACGCGATACCTGCGCCGAACGGGCGACTCCGCACGGTTGCTTGCGCTGGCGAACATGGCAACTGCCGACGCGTTGATCAGCCGCCTGGGACAGCAAGGCCCACTACGTGTTCTGGCGGCCGATCACCGCGATCGTGGAGGCAGCCAACGACGGCAATCCGCACACGGTTGCGGACGCCTCATGGCAACCGCTGATCAACAATCCGAACTATCCGGACTACACGTCCGGCGCGAACAACGTGGCCGGCGCGATGACTCGCACTCTGGAGTTGTTCTTCGACTCCAACCGCATGACGTTCGATGTTACGACTGCCGTTCCGCAAGCCGTGCGCAAGACGCGAACGTATCGCCGCTTCTCGGACGCCGCAGACGACATGGTCGAGGCCCGCATGCTGCTCGGCATCCACTTTCGATTCGCGGATGTCGCCGCACGCAAGCAGGGACGACAGGTAGCGGATTGGACTGTCAATCACTACCTGCTGCCGCTGCGGCGTAAGGTGGACTAAGGCCGACCTACCGGACCGCCAACCACAGGTCGCGGATGTAGTCGAACAGCCAGCACGCCAGTTCCAGGCGTTGCCAGGTGACTGCTTCGGAGGGAGCAGCGTAGGCGGACAACAACCGCTCGCGCTGCGACCTCCGGTAACGGTGATACACGCACACCGACGCGAGATCGAACAGCGGCTCGCCGACGCCGGCGTATTCCCAGTCGATGAGTCGCAGGCTCTCGCCGTCGACGATGTTCAGATGATGCACGTCGTTGTGGCAGAGGCACGGCATCGAGCCTTTGCGCAATTGCATCGCCGCCTTGTCTGCGCATTCGCGCAGCGCCGGCAACGTGAGTCCGCTGCGGATCCCACGCTGGTCCAGCGTGCGAAGGTAACCGTGCACGGTCGAGGCGAGATCGACGACGCGTACGCTCTTGGGAACGTCGAGCGCATGCAAGCGACGCAGCAGTGCCGCGAGCCGATCGATGTTGTCGCCCAACTGCGCATCGCGCTCATTCCAGGTCGCGCCCAGATAGCGCGTGACCAGAATGCCGTGCTCCGGGTCGCAACGCAGAACCTCGGGACCGATGCCTGCGCGTGCGACCAGCTGAAGCACCGCGGCTTCGCTGTTGCGATCGATCTGCAGCTCCTGCGCGGACTCGTCGCTGATGCGCACGACGACGCGGTCGTCGTCTGTCGTCACGAGCCAGCTGCGATTCGTGAGACCGTGCTTGATCGGCTCGATGTGACGAATCGCGCCGACGCCTAGATCGAGCGCGACGGCCGCGACTTGCGCCGGTACGTCGCCGCTCGACTGCATTACGCAGCGACTCCTGCCAGGCGCTGTTGCGCCTGTTCGCGACGCCAGACGAAATAGCCTCGCACGACGATCCCGAGGTAGATCACGAACAGCAACGTCGTGGCGAGCAGACCTTGCGTGAAATACAGCCACGCGGCGACCGCGTCGACGACGACCCAGTAGAGCCAGTTCTCGATCACACGCCTCGCGACCATCCACGTCGTCACCACGCTGGCCCAGGTGACGAACGAATCGAGGTACGGTGCTGCGGCGTCCGTGTTGTGCGCCAGCAGCCAGCCATTGACGACGCTCGCGATAGCGACGGCAGCGGCGACGACTGCATGCTGCGTCGGTGTCCACGAGCGAATCACGACCTCGCCGTCGGCGGTACGTCCCTTGCGCCAGTCGATGAACCCGTACACCGCCATGACCAGGTAGAACACTTGAAGGAGCGACTGCATGTAAAGCGCCGCACGCGCGAACAGCACGAGGTAGATGCTCGTGCTGACGAATGCGCAAAGCCAGCACAGGAGATTGCGGCGGACAGCGAGCAGCAGGTAGGCCAAGCCGAGCACGGCCGCGCAAGCCTCCCATGGAGAAGTCGCGAGCAGCTGCGAGAGCAGCTTTTCCATCAACCAGTCCCGCCGAGCACCTTCATCACGAACACCTTCCGGCCGCGCTCACCGAACGTGATCGCAGTTTCCTTGCCCAGGATCTCGAACACTCGCGCATGCTCGCCGGCGATCTGCGTGCTCATCGCGTTGGTCGTGACTTGCAGCTCCGGGTACGTGTTCAGCCGATCGATGAACGCCTTGATCGACGGAATGTAGTCGGCATCGAGCGGATACAGACTGATCTCTACTGCGGTACGCATCAACGAAACTCCCATCGTGCGGTGACTCCGAACTGCCGCGGCTCGCCGAGCTGCACGTAGCGCTGGAATTCGAACAGCGGCGGCTCGTTGCCGAAGAAGAACCCTCTCACCGCGTAGTCCCGGTCGAACACGTTGCGGCCCCACGCATACACGCTCCAGTGCGCCGCTTCGTAACCGACTTTGACGTTGGTCAGTGTGTACGCCTCGCTGCGCGTCGGGTTCGGTGGCACGTCGAAGTAGAAGTCGTCGACGGCGGAGACGTCGACACGCGCCATCCAGCCGAGCGGATTACGCCACGTCGCGTTGACCGACACCTGATACTCGGGCGCATGCGCTTGATCGCGCGCACTCAGGTCCTCGCCAGCCGGGCGATAGCCGTAGTAGCGGGTATGCAGCAGCCCGAGCGTGCCGCCGATTTCCAACTGCCGGGTCGCACGCCAGCGCACGCTGCTTTCGAGACCGAGGTTGCGGCCGCCCGACGCGTTGTCGGTCAGGAAGAAATAGCTGCCCGGGTCGCCGATGGGATCGAGCTGCACGCCCGTGGAGATCTGCATGTCGTCGCGCTTCATGTAGAAGGCAGTGACGTCGGCGTACAGACTGCGATCCAACCACTCGCCCTTCGCGCCGACATCGAGGCTCCACAGGTACTCAGGCGCGAAGCGCGGGCGGATGGTTGCTGCCTGCCCGAGATTGAAACCGCCTGCCTTGTAGCCGCGCGAGAACGTCACGAACGTCCGCAGATGCTCGGCTGGATCGAAGTGCACGGTCGCCTGCCCACCCCACATCGTGTCCGTTTCGTCGGCGTCGGTAGCCCGCGGCTCGCCGTTGCGCACACCGCTGTCCTGGTAGTCCGCCGCGCGGTTCTCGCCGCGCAGTCCGAACGACCATCCCCAGCGTGCGTCGAACGATCCGTCCAACTGGCCGAAGACGGCAACGTTACGCGCGTCATAAGTGCTGCGCAGGTGATAGTCGGTCGTGCCGGAGAACTCTGGCGTGAACGGATCGATGTACACGCCCTCTCGGCCTTCGCTCATGGTTTCGTCGACGTCGAGCGCATAGATCCCGGCAAGCCAGGCGATCGCTCCTGGCGCCGCTGTGTCCGCCGATGCGAGACGCATCTCGAGGCTGCGCGTCGTCCGGCTGCGCTGCGAACCGTAGAAGAAGTCGTACGTGAACGGCGCCCAGTCGCGTTCATTGCCCCAATCTTCATCGAAGCTGTATTCGCTGTCCGAGTCCGAGCCGGCAGCGATGACCGTGAGTCGGCCGAGCGATCCCGCGTTCGTTTCGACGCGTAGCGATGCGCCGTCGGCAGTCTGCGCATCCTTGCCGGGATGATCGGCGAGCGACACGCGTGTGTTGTCGATCGACCAACCGTCGTAGCCGTTGTCGAGCTTCGCATGCAGCCACGTCAGGTCGACCGTCGTGTCCTCGCTCGGTCGCCAACGCCACTTCGCACGCCCCGTGAGCTCGTCACGATCGTTCGTGTCGTCGCGATGCAGGAATACGTCGCGACGATAGCCGTCGCTGCGGTAACGCTGGACGGCGACGCGCCACGAAGACTTCAGCGCATCAACCGGCCCGGTCGCGACGGCGCCGACGGATTCGCTCGCGTATTCGCCGAACGACGCTTCGGTGGAAAAGCCGAGCTCGTCGGCCGGCTCCTGACCGCGCATGACGATCAGGCCCGCCAGCGCGTTCGCGCCGTAGCGCATGCCTTGCGGACCGCGCAGCACCTCGACGCGGCCGACGTCGAACAGTGTCGCGGGCATGCCGATGCCGCTGAAGTCGATGTCGTCGATGAGGAAACCGACGGACGGGTTCGGCGCGCCCTCGTACTGCTCGCGCTCGCCGATGCCGCGGATCTGGAAAAAGCGTGGGCGCGATGTGCCGCCCGCCCAATTCAGGTTCGGCACCGCGGCGAGCACGTCCTCGAAATGCTGTCTGCCTGCATCTTGCAGTGTCCGCTCGTTCAGCACAGTGATGCTGACCGGCGTCGCGAGCAGCGATTGCTCGCGCAGCGTCGCAGTCACGATGACTTCTTCGAGGACGTCGATCGTCAGAAATGGGATCAGCAGCGGCGAGGACGTTCACGCCGTGAAGCAGCAATGCTGCCGAGACGAATAGATTCAAGCGCATAACCTGCTCCCTACGCCGGTACTAACCGGATCAGGTTCAACGGGTTCGGCGCTGAGCGCTGCTGCGCATGCCGCCATCTCAGGCCCCAGTCAGGGCCACCCCAAGGCGGACGGGATTGTATAGCTGCCGGTCGCTCGCCGCCAGCGGCGCTCATTGACCTTCCCGGTCACTTCCGCCATAAGAGCGGGGCAAATAACAACCGGGAGGTCCAGGATTCATGGCCAGTCGCCGCTGCCGGCTCTTTCACGTCGACGCCTTCACACGCGAACGCTTCTGCGGCAATCCCGCAGTCGTCGTGCTCGACGCGGACGAACTGACGGAAGACCAGATGCAGACGGTCGCGACCGAAGTGAACCGCGAAACGGCGTTCGTGCTGGAAGAAGCGGAAGCCCGCGATCACGACATGCAGGTCAAGTTCTTCACGCCGCGGCATCCGGTGCCGTTCGTCGGCCACGCCACGATCGCCGCGCAGTACGTGCGCGCGAAGAAGGACGGCAAGCCGCGCGGCAAGCTGCGCCAACGCACCGCCGCCGGCATCGTCGAGATCGAGGTGACGGAAGTCGCCGGCGATCTGCGTATCGGCATCACGCAGAACCCGCCGACGCTCGGCCCGATCCTGCCGGACCATCACCGTCGCCAGGTGTTGAACGCGCTCGGCATCTCGAGCCCGAGCCTGCACCTCGACTGCCCGCTGCAAATCCTCGCCAAAGGTGGCACGCGGCTGCTGATCGGCTTGAAGTCGGCGGAGCTGCTCGGCTCGATCAAGCCGGACTTCGAAGAGCTGGCGCGGCTCACCTCGCACGTCGGCGCGGAAGGCTACTTCGTGTTCGCGCTCGTCGAAGAGAACGGCGTGGTCGGCACCGAGTCGCGCATGTTCGTGCCGGCGCTCGGCATCCCCGAGGATCCGGTCAGCGGCAACGCGCACGGCATGCTGGGCACGTATCTAGTGACGCACGGACTGATGACACCGAAAGAACGTCGCGTCGTGTTCCGCGGACAGCAAGGGATGTACGTGCATCGCCCCGGCCTCGTCGAGGTCGAAGTGGAATCCTCGGGCAAAGTCGTGCAGTCCGTGCGCATCGTCGGCGACGCCGTCATCGTCTACGAGGCGGAAGTTCAGATATGGCTGAGACTGTAGTGCAGGCTGTAGCAGAACCTCTTTCTGGCTACAGCCACAGCCTACAGCCTTCCCGCTTGATCTTCAGCACATTCCTCACCGCCGGCACGATGTCATCGGCATCGTGCACGGCCATGACGATCTGCGTTCCACGGCGCGCGAGTCGCTCGATCTCGCGCAGCACGCGTTCGCGCACGTCGCCGTCCAATCCGGTGCACGGCTCATCCAACAGCAACAGCTCAGGATCGTTCGCCATCGCGCGCGCGAACAGCGCGAGTCGCATCTGGCCGTAAGAAACGCGGCGCGGGCCACGGTCGCGCAGCTCGACGATGCCGAAGTATTCGAGCCAGCGGCGCGCGCTGCGCCGGTCTGCCGCGGTCGGCGGCGCGTTCAATCCAACGCTCGCGTAACGGCCGGAGATGACGACTTCTTCGAGCGACTGCGCCGCAAAGTGATCTGCCTGCAGCTCCGGCGAGACCCACGCAACGCGACGCTTCCAGTCCTCGATGCGATCGCCTGCGGACAGACCGGCGCGCTCGATCGTGCCGCCGAGCGCCGGATGCAGGTCGCCGTAGATCAAGCTGAGCAACGTCGACTTGCCGCTACCGTTCGCACCGAGCACGGCCCAGTGCTGGCCCGACAGCAATGTCCAGTTGAGATCGCGAATGACCGGGCGGTAGTCGCGGTGGATCGTGGCGTTCGAGATGCGAACGAGCCACGAAGAAATGGGGACATGCTTGATTTCGGTGTGTTCGGTGCGGACTTGAACTGGACGGGGTCGAGGAAAGGAGGAATGTCCCCTTTTCTCGACGATTCTTCCACCTTCGATCTTTGCCACGTGCGTGACGTTCGACGGCAGCTCCTTCGGGCGATGCGACGTGAGCACCCAGTCGTGTCCGCCGCGCGGCCGCTCGAGCGCTCGCCGCAGCTTTTCCCGCGCGCGCGTGTCGAGTCCGTTGAAGACCTCGTCGAGCAGCAGCACGCGAGCATCGCCCGCGAACGCGCGAGCGACCAGCACGAGGCGGCGCTGTCCGTACGACAACGTGAGCATGCGTCGTCGTCGCAAGCCCGATAGACCGAATCGCAGGAGCACACGGGCCACGCGTTGCCGCTGCGCGCGTGTCGGTTGCGTCAGCGGGATGTCTTCATCGAACAGTCCGGTCGTCACGACCTGCGCCACGGTCAGGTTCCAGTCGTAGCGCACATATTTATCCTGGCGCTCCGGGCCGACGTACGCGATGTGCTCCTTGTCCAACCGAGCGGTCCGTCGCTCGTGGCCGGTCGGCGTCGGCCACACGTCGCCACGGAGCATCTTCAGCAGAAGTGTCTTGCCGGAGCCGTTCGGCCCGATCAGCGCCCAGCGCTCGCCCCCGCGCAAGGCGAAATCGATCTCGTCGAGCACGAGGTGTCCGTCGAGGACCAGGGAGCAGCGGGACAGCTCGATGAGCGCGGCGCCCTGCCTCACTCTTTCATCCACCACGTCGCATCGGCTGCGCTGTCGCGCGCGGCGCGACCATCGGCTTCGAGCTTGAGTAGATGCGCGAGCAGCGAACCCTTGGCGACGGGGTGCAAACGCGGATCGACGTCGTCGTAAACGCTCGTGACGAGCACATCGATGGTCGCGCGACCGGCGCGGCGCAAGCGTTCCGCGACCTTCGCTTCGCGCTGCAGGCGATGCGCGATGAGGCGCGCGACTTCCGCCTGCGCGTCTTCGATCACAGTTCCGTGGCCCGGCGCGATGCGCGTCACCGGCTCGCGTTGCAACCTCGCGAGTGACTGCAGGTACTGCTGCATGTTGCCGTCCGGCGGACCGATCACGACCGTCGAGCCCTGCATGACGTGGTCGCCGGAGAACAGCATTCCGCTGCCTTCGAGCAGGTAGCAAAGGTGATTGGACGCGTGCCCCGGCGTGTGGATCGCACGCAGCGCGAGCTCGCCGATCCGCACGACAGCGCCGTCATCGAGGATTCGCGTCGGAACGAATGTCGCATCCTGGCGGCCGTGCACGGGCGCGCCGCGCCCGAGAACCTCCGCTCCCGTGGACTGGGCAAGCGCCGCTACCGCGGGCGAATGGTCCGGGTGCGTGTGCGTCGCCAGGATCGCGGTCACGCGTCCGCCGGCCGCTTCGAGGATCCGCTCGATGTGGACGAGGTCGTGCGGCCCCGGGTCGATCACCGCGAAGCGCTGCGTGCCGACCAGGTAGGTATTCGTGCCGGGACCGGTCATGAACCCCGGGTTGCGCGCGACCAGCCGGCGCACGCCGGGCGCGATCTCGTCCAATTGGCCGGATGTCAGCGACATGGTGTCCTCTCAGGGAGCACCGAGCATAGCCTAGAGCCCCACTGTTTTGCGGAATCCGGCTATCATGCCGGCCAGCGACCGGGCCGGGCAGGGAGCATTCGTCATCGTCGTTACGACAGCCATCCTGATCGTTCTGCTGGGAGGCGCCGCGGGTGCCGCCGTGCTCGCGTATCGTCGCCGGCAGCAACCAACGGGCGACGACAACCCCTCGGTCGACGCTGCATCCGACACGCCCGCGACTTCGCCGGAGCCTTCGATCTCGGATGCGCTGTATTCCACCGACGCTATCCAGACCGCGCAGGACGAGTGCTACAGAATCGCGTTCGGCGTAAAGACCTTCGACTACCAGATCTTCGGCGAGCACGCGGCAGTGATGGATCGCATCAGCGAGAGCGCTGCGCAGTCCGTGCATCAGCGCGACTACTTCCCGCGCCGGCCGATGCTGCTGCCGAAGCTCATGCAGGCGCTGAACGACACCGAGAGCACGCGACGCACGCTCGTCAACCTGATCGTCGAAGATCCGGCGCTCGCGGGCAGTGTGCTGCAGCGGGCGAACAATGCTCTGTACCGAACTTCGCGCGAGCCCGTCGACAGTCTCGATCGTGCGGTCCAAACGCTCGGCGTCGACGGCTTACGCAGCCTCATGGCGGTCGCGATCCTGCAGCCAGTCTTCCGACTGCCGCGCGGCTACTTCGACGGCTTCGCCGACGTGACGTGGGAACAGGCGCAACGCTGCGCCGCTGCCGCTGAGACCTATGCTTCGGCCACACGCAGCGCGGATCCGCTCATTGCACAGCTACTCGGCCTGCTCAGCTCTCTCGCTCGCATCGTGTTGTTCCGACTGACCGTCGACATGTATCGCGAACAACCGAACGTGCTGCCTCGGGCGGAAGTGTTCATCCGCTCCATGCAATTGCACGCGCCGGATCTCGCCTGCCGGATCGCGCAGTCCTGGGAACTGTCCGACCTCGCGACGACCGCGTTGCGCGAGCAAGTGGACCGAGTGCCGCCGGGGCAGATGCAGCCGCTCGGCCGTGCGATCTACTTCGGTGAGCTGGCCGGCATGGTGACGGTGCTCGCTGCCCGCGATGCCTACTCGTGGGAAGGCGCCGAGGTCGTTGCTGGTCGGGCAAGGTCTGAAGCGCCGCACGGCCTACGCCGTTTGGCACGCTGCCGCGGAACTGGGTCGCGACGACAACCGTTGATTCCCTGCAAAGGCCAGAGGAATTGACGATGTCCTATCTGCGAACGAAACTGCGACTCGCGCGCGAACGCGAGCAGGGCAAAGTAGGCTGGATCCTGCTGTGGCTGCTCGGTGTGCCGATTCCCGTACTGCTGGTGCTGTTCCTGCTGCGCGGCTGCACCTGAGCGAGCCCAACCATGCTGGTGCAATTCAAGTCCCCTGCGACCGAAACGATCACGATGTTCGGCGACGACGCCGTGCCGCTGTTGAAGCTGGCGGGCGCCACCGGTCGCATCCCCGGCGGGTTGAGCGAGGATGACGTGCCGGCCGCGATGCGACAGCTGGAATCGGCCGTGGAAGAGATGAAGACCAAGACGAACGCCGACACGGCGGCGCGCCCGGCCGATAACGAGGACTCGGCGAGCGACGAAGACAAGGACCTGCACCGCTCGCCGCCGATCCGGCTGGAAACGCGTGCCGTTCCCCTGCTGAGCCTGCTGAAGCGCGCCGCGGCCGCCAAAGCCCCGGTCACTTGGGAGGCCAGCCGCTAGCCCTTACAATGCTGCCCTGCCTTCCCCCGAAGGCCTCCCCCGAAGGATCCTCATGGGCCGCATTTTCGAAGTCAGAAAGCATGCGATGTTCGCGCGCTGGAATCGCATGGCGAAGCAGTTCGCGCGCATCGGCAAGGACATCACGATCGCCGTCAAGTCCGGCGGCACCGATCCGAACTCGAATTCCCACCTGCGCCGCGTGATGCAGAACGCGCGCGCCGTCAACATGCCGAAGGACAAGGTCGAGTCGGCGATCCGCCGCGCCTCGGGCAAGGAAGCCGCGAGCTACGACGTCGTGATGTACGAGGGCTACGCGCCGCACGGCGTGGCGGTGCTGGTCGAAGCTGCAACCGATAACCCGACGCGCACGGTCGCGAGCGTCCGCAACGCTTTCTCGAAGCACGGCGGCAATCTCGCCACGAGCAACAGCGTCAGCTTCATGTTCAAGAGGATGGGCGTGTTCCGGCTGAATCCGGAAGGCATCGACCAGGACGACCTGGAGCTGTACCTGATCGATCACGGGCTCGAAGAGATGGGCGAGAGCACCGGCGAGAAAGGCGAGCCGCAGATCGTGATCCGCTGCCTGTTCGCCGACTTCGGCCACGTGCAGAAGGCGCTCGAAGACCGGAAGATCGCGCCGCTCTCAGCCGAGCACGAGTACATCTGCCTCACGCCGACCGAGCTGCCCGAGCCGCAGGCGACCGAAGTGATGGAGCTGATCGACAAGCTCGAGCAGGACGACGACGTGCAGAAGGTCTACCACACCCTCGCCTAGCAACCCGCCCGGCAGTCCCGCATCTCGTCGAGGCACATCTTGTCGGACTCGCGCGCTCGGTCATCGCATTCCTGCCGGCGCGAGGCGATGTTGCCGACCAGCTGCACGCACTCAATTTGACGCGACGACATTCGCGACAAGCACGCATCGCGATTGGACGCACGGTCGCAGCGGGTTTGGCTGTAGAACGCGCAACTTGCCGGCACTGAAGTCGTCGCCGAGAGGCGGCTACCGCTGCCGCCGAAGGCCACCGCGCGCATGCAGTCCTGCTTGCCGCGACGATTCAAACTGCGACATTCGCCGCTATCGCGCTCACATTGAGAGACGCACTCCTGGCGACGCGTATCGATCTGCGACGAGGGGTCCGCCGCGGCCACTCGCGTCGATGAGTTCGAGGCGAGCTTCGTCGACGCTGCGGCTTCGTCCGACTGCGCGAGTGCCGCTGCCCCGCTCTTCGCAGGAGGCTCGTTCGGCGGCTCTTTTGGCGGTTCCTTCGGCGGAGACGTATCGGTCTGCGCTGTCAGCGGCGGCATCGAGTCCGCGACGCTCTCGCCACTCGCCGCCGTCGTGATCGCGGGCTCCTTCGGCTGCGAAGAATCCACGGCCGGCTTCTCTACCGGTTCTGTTACGGCAACGCTTTGCGTCGGCGCCGCCGCGGGCTTGATAAAGAAGTATGCGCCGACGCCGGCGGCGGCAACGCCGGCAGCGATCATCAACAGGCCGCCGAGCCCGACTGCGACCTTGCGCTCCGTCCCATCCATTTCCGTGAGTAGATCCGCCAGCGCCGGGAAGCGATCATCCGGCTTCGGCGACATCGCGCGCATCAACGCGCGCGCGTAGCGCTTCGGCAGATCGCGCCGCTCCGTCTCGAGCGATTTCACGGCACCGGTGGGCAACGTGCCCGACAACAATTCGTACAGCACGACACCGAGCGCGTACTGATCGGCGCGCCAGTCGACATCCTTCGCGGCGACGCGCTGCTCCGGCGCCATGTAGTAAGCAGTGCCGAGCGTCATGCCGGTCTGCGTCATGTGCGAGCTGCTGTACGCGCGCGCGATGCCGAAATCCATCAGCTTCACGGTGCCGTCTTCGGCAAGCCAGATGTTCTCGGGCTTGATGTCACGATGCACGATGTAGCGATGCGCGTAACGCAGCGCGTCGATGAGCTGGCGCGCGATGTCGGTGACTTCGTCGATGCCGAACTGGCGATTCTCGCGCTCGTACGCCTCGATGCGATGGCGCAGGTTGTGGCCCTTCAACCGCTCCATCGAGAAGTAGTAATAGTTGCCGCTCAGGCCGACGTCGTACACCCGCACGATGTTCGGATGCGACAGGTTGCAGGAAACTTTCGCCTCGGCGAGGAAGCGATCCTTCGCCGCGGTGCTGAACAACAGATCCTGGCGCAGCACCTTGATCGCGACGTCTTCGTCCTTCAGGCGATCGCGCGCGGCGTACACGTTGCCCATGCCGCCTTGTCCGAGCAGTGCGCCGATCTCGAGACGGCTGGACAACACCGCGCCCGGCTCCATGCGGATCAAGGTGTCGAGCTGCGGTGAATGCTCGGCGAGCTCGGTGCCCGTGCGCATCACGGTTGCAGAGGATTCGTTCGCAGCAGCCTTCGTGTGTCGACCGGTCTGGGTCACGAACTCGTACGATTCGACCAGTTGCGAGAGCTTGGTGCTGCATTCGCCGCGCTCGGCATCGGTCTGCGCCTTGATCAGCTCGTCCTGGACGACCGACAGCCGCTCGCCGTAGACGCGTGCCACGGTCGCTGTGTCCTCGGTGCCCGATAGTCCGAGGTTTGCCAGCGCGGACTCTTTGTTCATTCTTCCGCCCCTATCCCCAAATCGCAGGTCCCGCGATGGGGACCATCCTAGAGCACCCCACGAAATCGCACCACCCGCGACTAGGCGCTTGACACCCGTGGACGGAACCCCGCTAGTCCAGCGCGATGGCCGGAATCCACAAAGTCGCGGCCAGCCCGCCGCCGGGGCGGTTCGCCAGCGAAATGCGGCCGCCGTGCGCCTCGATGACCTCGCGGCACAGCGTCAATCCCAGGCCGGCGCCGGAAGGTTTTGTCGAATAGAACGGTAACAGCGCGTTGCGCAGGACTTCCTCGGACATGCCTGCGCCGCGGTCCAGGACTTGCAGGCGCCAGCCTGCCGCGTGCTCCTGGACGTGCAGCTCGATGCTATCCGGCGGTGCGCCCGCCTCCTTCGCGTTCTTCACCAGATTGATGATCACCTGCTCGATCTGCGCCGGATCGAACACGCCGGGCCGGGTCGGCGGCTCGCCCGCGAGCGTGAACGGCGCCGTTTCCTGCAGCGAGCGCAGGAAGGCCGGCCAGTCGATCGGCTCGGGCTGCGGGCGCGGCAGCTTCGCGAAGCGCGCGTAGCCGTCGATGAACGAGTGCAGATGGCGCGCACGATCCTCGATCGTGCGGAAGATCCGCTCCAGCTGCGAAGCATCGGGACGCTGGACTGTTTGGCGGCCGGAGTGCGCCAGCGAGGAGATCGGCGCGAGCGAGTTGTTGAGCTCGTGCGCAATCACGCGGATGACCTTCTTCCACGTCTCGACTTCCTGGCGCGCCAGCTCGCGCGTCATCTGCTTCAGCAGGTACAGGCGGTGCAGCTGGCTGTTGAGCAGAAAGCCGCGCTGCGAGAGATGGTAGATCTCCGATTCGTCCGGCCCTTCGATCGTGAACAGCGTGTCCGCTTCGGTCGCGACAGCCTGTCGCAACGGCTCGGGCGATGCAGCGATCAGCTCGGCGAACGCGAGGCCTTCCAGCTTGCGCCCGCCGAGGAACGTCTGGCGTGCGGCGACATTGCTGTAGACGACGCGACCGTTCGCGTTGGTCAACACCATCGAAATAGGCGTGGCCTGGATCACGGTATCGAGTAGCAGCTCGCGCTGGTAGAGCGACTGACGTTCCTCGCGCAGCACGCCGCCGAGGCGGTTGTAGCTTTCGACCAGCGCGGCCAACTCCGGCTGGTCCGCCGCGCTGATGCTCACGCTGAAGTCGCGATCCGTGAGGCTCACGATGCCATCGCCGACTGCGAGGAGTGTCTTGGCGACGGGCCGCATGAGATAGCGTGCGCCGAGAACCGCGAGCGGTGTCGCGACAGCGAGGCCGATCAAGAACGCCAGCCAGGGCGAGCCCAGCCAGCGGGACAAGGCGGCGACCAGCGCCGCGACGACGACGACCAGCCCGAAGCCGAACAGCGCGAGCTTGCCCTCGAGAGAGAATTGCATGGGAGGCAATGGTGTCCGAATGAATTCGGACCTACAAGGAACTGTAGGTCGGGCTGTAGGTCGAGGCTCTAGCCCGACTCTCATGATCTCTATTCCTTCAACCCCAGCTTCTCCATCCTCCGATACAGCGCCTGGCGGCTCAACCCCAGCTCGCGCGCCGCGCGCGCGATGACCCCACGGGCGCGCGCCAGAGCCCCTTCGATCTCCGCGCGATCGGGCTCGCGCTCCGGCACCATCTCCAGCGTGCCGGGCGCCATGACCAAGCCGAGGTCGGCGGGTGAAATCTCCGCGGCCGTCGAGAGCAGTGACGCACGCCGGATCGTGTTCATCAGCTCGCGAACGTTGCCCGGCCAGTTGTGCGCGAGCAGCGCGCGCTGCGCGGGCACGCTCATCTTCTGCCCGTCTTCCAGGAAATGCTTGGCGAGCGGCAGGATGTCCTCCTTGCGATCGACGAGCGGCGGAACCTTCAGCTCGATGACGTTGAGTCGATAGTAGAGGTCTTCGCGGAAGCGCCCCGCGGTGATGGCCGCCGGAAGGTCGGAGTTGGTCGCGCTGATCACGCGCACTTTCACACGGCGCGTCGTGCTGCTGCCGAGGCGCTCGAACTCGCCGGTCTGCAGGACACGCAGCAGCTTCGCCTGGCCTTCGAGCGAGAGATTGCCGATCTCGTCGAGGAACAACGTGCCGCCGTCGGCCGCCTCGAAACGTCCTTGCCGCACTTTGGTCGCACCGGTGTAGGCGCCGGCTTCGGCGCCGAACAGCTCGGCCTCCATCAGATCCTTCGGCAGCGCGCCGACGTTGACCTTGATGAACGGCCCGCCGCGCACGCTCGAATTCGCCTGAATGATGGCCGCCAGCACTTCCTTACCGGAGCCGTTCGGCCCGGTGATCAAGATGGGCACGTCGGCCGCGGCGATGTGCGTGGCCTTCGTGACCACGTCGCGCATCGGCTCGCTTTCGAACACGAGGCCGCACAGGTCGAACTTCTGCGCGAGCGCGGCGCGCGACTCTGCACGACGGCGCGCTGCCCGCTCCTGCTCGACCGACAGGCGGCGCAGCTCCAGCAGATTGCGGATCGTCGTCAGCAGGCGTGCATCGTCCCAAGGCTTCGCCACGTAGTCCGCTGCGCCGGCCTTGACGAGCTCGACCGCCGTTTCGAGATGGGTCCACGCAGTGAGCAGCACGATCGGAACGGTCGGGTAGCGCTCGCGGATGGCGTGGAACAGCGCGACGCCCTCCTCGCCCGACGTGGCCTCCTTGCGGAAGTTCATGTCCTGCAGGACGAGGTCGATCGGCTCCTTCGCCAGCGTGCGCAGGCCTTCGTCCGGCGAGCTCGCGGCGAGCACGCGATGGCCTTGCAGCGAGAGCAGCACTTCGAGCGCCGTTCGCACGGCGTCGTTGTCGTCAATGATTAAGAGACTTGCCATTGTCTTCGTAGGTCGGGCTTTAGCCCGACTATACCGTCCGAGTCGCTACCGCGGGCGGTATCGCCGCTGCGCGCCGCGCCGGCAGGAACGCAGCCAGCTGGCCGAGGATCCACAACACGATCACGCCGCCCACGACGTAGACCGGCGGCAAGCGCGGCAGCGAGTACGCCGAGCTCAACCACTGGCCGAAGGCAAACGCCAGCACCGTGCCCGCTGCGACGCCGCCAGTCGTCAGCAGCCAATTCTCGAGCATGAAGTAGCGAATGATGTCGACGCGACGCGCACCGACGGCGCGACGTGTGCCGATCTGCTTCCGGCGAACGTTCACGTGGAAGCTCGCAAGACCGACGATGCCGAGCGCCGTGACGGTAACCATGAGGCCGATCAGCACGCTCAGGAACGCGACCATGCGGCTGTCGGCACGATAGCTGCGCTCCTTGATTTGCGTATGCGAGCGAACGTAGGTGATCGCCCGGTGCGGGTTCGTGCCCGACAATTTCTGCTCGACTTCCGCCATCAGCGCGTCACGCCGGCCGGGCTCCGTGCGTACGACGTAGCGCGCCAGCGGTCCCGATGGAATGCGCGGCAGGAGCATGACCTGCGTCAGCTTGTCCCAGCCGACCCACGCGCCAAGCATGTTCTCCATCACGCCGATGACAACTGCCGAGTGGGACAAGTCGTAGACCGTCTTGCCGACCGCGTGCTCGGTGCCGAAGATGGCCTTCGCCGCATCCTTCGTGAGAATGACGAACGGCACGAAGTCCGAGCTGGCGGGGTCCGGGTTGTACTGGATCTCGCTCTGCGTGAAATTGCGGCCCTCGGCCATTTTGACGCCGAGCGACTCGACGCCGCGCTCGTCCACCTCATACCGGTTCACGTTGATCGTGACCTTCTCGCGCGTCGGCTCCGGACCGAGGTTCGTCGACGAGCCGCCGCCCGACATCGGAATCTGGTTGATCGGCGAAGCGCTGATCACGCCCGGCAGCGAGCGGATCAGGCGCAAGTCGCGATCGATCGTGTCGCGCTGATCGTAGTTCGGCCCGAAGCCGTAGCTCTGCACGAAGATCAGGTTGTCCGAGTCGAAGCCCGCGGGCCGGCCGATCTTCTCGACGCGCGTCATGATGATGGCGATCGAGTTCGCGACCACGGCGAGCGTGATCGCGATCTGCAGCCCGACCAGGATCGCGCCGGTCTTGTTACGGAGCATCGCGCTCAGAATGGGACGAAGTTCCATACGGACCTCTTACTGAGTCTTCAGATAGGCGGCGGGCTGCACCCGGCACACGCGCCACGTTGGATAGAAGCCGGCGAGCAGACCCGACAGGACGGCGATGCCGATCGCAGTCAGCACCATCGAAAATCCAGCCGGGTCAGCTCGTCGTAGTTCTCGTAAAGGTTGCGGACGCCCCACAGCCCGAGCGCCGCCAGCGCGATGCCGAGCAGGCCGCCGCCGAGCCCGATCACGCCGACCTCCACGAGATGCTGCCGGAAAATTGCCCGCTTGCTCGCGCCGAGCGCGCGCCGCAGCCCGACCAGCGGCGCCGCGCCGAGGAACTTGGCGAGCAGCAGACCGATCATGTTCAGCAGGCACACCGCCAGGAACATGAACGACAGGCCGACCAGCACGCGGTTGTCGTCCTGCACGGCTTCATTGATCTTCAGCCACTCGTCCGGATGCTGCAGGTGATTGTTCAGCGGCCGCTCGAAGCGGCCGAGCGTCTTTTGCTCGCGCACGTAGTTGTCGATGAACTCCTGGAACGCCGCGGCCTTGCTGCTATCCTCGATCTCCACCCAGAACTGGATCCAGACGCAGTCGCTGTTGAGGAAGTCCTGGAAATTATTGATCTCCTGGTCGCGCCAGCAGTTGGTATTGCCGGAGCTCTGCATTTCGAACAGCGCGCCGATGCCGTACGGCACGAACAGCTCCTCGATCTCGTTGAAGGCGCCGTTGTTCAGATCGTAGAACTTCGGCGTCGGCGCCCACTCGTCGAGCACGCCGACCACCTTGAAGTCGTGGCCGTCGAGCCGCACCGTCTGGCCGACACTGTTGGCGCCGCCGAACGCCTTGTCATTCGTCTTCTTCGACAGCACCACGACCATCTGCGAGGCATCGTCCGCCGCCTGGTCCCAGCCGCCGCCGTACTTGAACGGCACGTCGAACATGCCGAAGAAATCCTTGGTCGTCGTGCGCCCCTCGACCAGGAACGGCGCCACGCCGCTCTTCGGCGGCGCCTCGACCACGAATGCGGCCTTGCGCATCATGACTTTGCGATCCGGGATGTCCGAGTTGTAGAGCGCCTGCGCGTCGCGATACGTCAACTCAGGCGGCGGCAGCTCGGGATGGTCTTCGCTCCAGCGGCGTGTTCGGATCCCAGCTGTCGAGCGTGACCGAATAGAGCACGTCGTTGCGATGTGCCACCGGGTTGCCCGACATGATGCGATACACGGTCAGCGTCGTGATGCACACGCCGACGCCGACCGCGATCGCGCCGATCATCAGCGCGGTCAGCATCGGATTGCGGCGCAGGCTCTTGAGAGCGATACGGAAGTAGTAGGCAAGCATGGGGTTAACCTGCAATCGCCTCGGAACGGACCAGCGGCTTCGCCGCGAACGGCTGCAGGTCGGTGACCTGCCCGTCCATCACGTGCACGTTGCGGTGGGCGCGCCGCGCCAGCTCCGGATCGTGCGTGACCATGATGATCGTCGTGCCGCGTCGGTTGATGTCCTCCAGCAAGTCCACCACCTGGCGCGCCATCAGCGAGTCGAGGTTGCCGGTCGGCTCGTCCGCGAGCAGGAAGCGCGGCGTGCCGGCGAGCGCGCGAGCGATCGCGACGCGCTGCTGTTGGCCGCCCGAGAGCTGCGCGGGAATGTGCTTCATGCGCGAGGCAAGGCCGACCACTTCCAGCGCTTCGCTGATGCGCTTCTTGCGCTCCGGCGCGGTCATGCCGCGATAGCGCAGCGGCACGTCGACGTTGTCGAACACGTCGAGATCGGGAATCAGGTTGAAGCTCTGGAAGATGAAACCGATCTTCTGGTTACGGATGCCGCGAGCGCTGGTCGTCGGACAGGCGGCTGACGTCCGCTCCGTCGAGCTTGTAGGTGCCGGTGTCGAAGGTCTCCAGCAGGCCCGCGATGTTCAGGAACGTGGTCTTGCCCGAGCCGGAGGGCCCGGTCACCGCCACGAACTCGCCCTCGGCGACTTCGAGGCTGAAGTCGCGCAGCGCGTGCGTCTCGATCAGGTCCGTGCGATAGACCTTGCTGATGTTGTGCATGGAGAACATGGGGGTCCCTCGTTGGTTAGTCGGCCAGCCGCACGGTTTCGACGCGCTCGAACTCGCCAAGGTTTGAAATGATGATGCGATCGCCGGGTGCGAGGCCTTCGAGGATCTCGACTTCGCTCACGCTGGCGGCACCGGTGCGGATCGGCCGGCGCACGGCGATGTCGTCCTGCACGACGTAGGCGACGCGCCCGCCGCCGCTGTCGAGGAACGCACCACGCTGCACCTTCAACACGTCGTCGCGCGACTCGAGCACGATGCGCGTCGACAAGCGCTGGTTCTGGCGCAAGCCCTGCGGCGTCTCGCCCGAGAAACGCAGGCGGCCGGTCACCTGGCCCGACCGCACCTCGGGCGACACCGAGCTGACTTTCGCCGCGTACTTCCGTGTCGCATAGGTCACTTCCGCTTCCATCCCCAAACCGAGATCGTCCGCATAGCTCTCCGGCACCTGGACCTCGATCTCGAAGGCGGTCAGATCGACGACGGTGAGGATCGGTGCATTCTGCGCGACCGAGGCGCGCTCCGCGACGGCGAGCGTGCCGACGATGCCGTTGACGGGCGACTTCATGCTGAGATCGCCGACGCGGCGCTGCAGCTCCTGCACGACGAGCCGCTGACCGTCGCGCTCCAGGCGACGCGCGCGCAGCTCGAACTGCAGGCTTTCTTTCTGCAGCCCGGCGGTTTCGATCGCGTGCTTGTGATTGACGCGCGCGGCTGCGGCATCGTCACGCGCCTTCTCGAAGTCGCGCTCGCTGATGAGTTTCTTCTCCCACGAATCCTGCGCGCGACGCAGCTCGCGTTCCGCCGCCTGGATCGCTACGTTCGCGAGATCGATCGCCTGCTGATTCGCAGCCAGTTCGCGGCGCGTCTCGATGCCCTGCCGCTGCACGGCGACTTCGAGGCCGGCGAGCGACGCCTGCTCGCGCTCCAGCTCATTGCGCAGCTCGGGGCTTTCCAGCGTGGCGATCGGCTGATCTTTTTTCACGACGTCGCCGGCCTGCACGAGGAAGTGGACGGTGCCCGGAGCGGCCGCGAACATCGTCGGGCTGACCGCGGCCACGACCGTGCCCTGCGCGGAAATGTCGCGAACGAACGGACCGCGAGTCACTTCGGCGATGCGCACGCGCTCGATCGGCACGCTGACTTCAGCCGAGATCCAGTTGCGGACGAGGAGCACGAGAACGATCAGCAACAACAGCGCGCCGGCCCCGGCGCCGATCAACTGATAGCGGCGGCGCTTCTGCGCCGGCGCGGGATCGATCGGGCGATCCTGCGCGGACGTATCGCGCATCGGCATCACTTTCACTTTGTTGCCGGAGTCGGAATGCAACGGTGTGATCATCGGCCTCGCTCCGCTTCGGTATGCAGGCAGTCGCTCGCGTTCGCGCGCGGCAACTGGATCGCGTAGCGCACGTCGTGCGCAATCAGCAGCGTCTCCAGACGGCTCTGCGGAGCCGTCGAAGGCGCATCGGCCCGAATGGCGGTCAGGGGCAACAGCGAGCAAAGGAGTGCCAGCACTACTAAAAGACGTATTGAACGCGTGCTCATTACTGTCCCCCTTCTTGTTGCCCTGGCGACCTGTCCGATCGGCCTTTACGGAGTTGGATTGCACGGCGTGTGCCAAGGTTGGAACGACGCGCGGATTTGTGTTTTTGCGGGGAAAAACGCGCGATTGCGCGGGCCTGTAGGCGCTCGCCGCTTGTCCGCTCGCGAGCGCCGGACAGCAACCGGACACTCCCGGACACTTTTCGCGGCGGACACAGTACAATCGCGCCCCGCCGCAGTGGGATCTCGCCCTGTAGGTCGGGCTTCAACCCGACTTCTTTTCGTCCCTGTGGGTCAGGCTTCAGCCTGACTGCCTCTTGCTCAAGCGCGCGCCCGTAGCTCAGTTGGATAGAGTACTGCGCTTCGAACGCAGTGGTCGGCGGTTCGAATCCGTCCGGGCGCGC
>CAWHNL010000018.1:0-94264 GCA_963830745.1 uncultured Gammaproteobacteria bacterium | reverse complement strand
TACTCCGCGGCACGGGCTTCAACAGCTGGCGCGGGCGCTCAGCACGATCCTGCCGGAAGCGCTGTCGTCATAAAAGTCGGATCGCGGGGGCGCACCCAATAGAGTGATCTCTGCGTAGGCATTCAGCAAAGCAGAAGCAGAGTGGATCTCCCTGACAGGGCGGCAAGGCCACCTGGGTCTGTCGAGCTTACGCTCTGAATCGAAGTAGGCGGAAGCGCACAAAAGGAGCCGCAGTGACGCCATAACCAGTCCCAACAGCGCGCTTGTCTCCGTTCGTCAGTTGACAGCACAACGGCCTGACCTTTTGCAGTAGTGTGTCCCGGGGTGGTCAAGGGTGGGGAGATAAACATGACTAAGCTTCCGCTGCGCATCATTGCGGAGCGTAGCTGCAGCCCGCTGCTCGCCATGACCTCTGCTGAGAGTTTTGCTGTTCGTTGGTCTGAGTTCCGTGGCGGTCGCCGTGCCTGCTGCTGATCCCGCCTCCCCCGTCACGCTCGAAGGCACTGTCGTAGTACTGGTCGCGGACGACCTTGAACACAGGACCTCCCGCACTCTCTACTTTCTTCGCGAGCGCCGCTCGAATGAGCTCGTGGAATTGAAGCTGAGCCCGCAGCAGGCGAAACAGGTCCGCACTGGCCAGGAGCTGCGAGTCCGAGGTAGCCGAAGCGGCAAAGTGCTTGCGGCCGATCCAGACGCTGATGCCGTCACTGTGCTCACCGCAGTGGCGCCGCTCGCGGCACTGGCGCCGCCCGCCACCACACGGCGCGTGATCAGCCTCATCGTCGACATCACGGACGGAAGCGGGAACCTGCATACCGTCAACGGTACGTGCGACGGGGCAGATCAGCTTCTGGCTGACGAAATGTTTGGTAGCCAGACCGGGCGGCTCAATGTCGACGGGTGCTTCCGGGACTCGTCATACGATGTATTGGGCTTCGGGGGAACGAGCTTTCCGGGCACTGCTATGGATGTGGTGCGGGTGGCCATCACCGAGCCTTCGCAATCGCTCGGCGCTGTCTGCACCGTACTGACCAATGGGCGGCAAGCCGATGCCGCGGCCGTCGCGCAAGGCGTCGATCTAAGCGTGTACGAGCATCGGATGTACGTGCTTCCTCGCGACGACCGGTTGCCCGTGGGCGGGTCTCGCCATCGTAGGTTGCCGAGCGGATCGTGCCTGGCGTGGGTGTGGGCGTGTGAACGGTCATCCTTGCGGATTTCCCGATATCATCGCGCATGAGCTCGGGCACAACCTCGGACTCATGCATGCGCGCACCGACCCAAATACGATGGCAGCACCCTGGCTGCGAGTACTGCGACACGTCCGACGTCATGGGCTACGGGATGGGCACCTGGCGTGCGATCAATGCGCCACACAAGGATCACATGGGGTGGCTCGGCGCCGGCCGGATCGTAGACGGCGCAAGCGGCGGCGGTTTTACGATTTCAGCGCTCGGGATGCAGAGTCCGCCGTATCCGCAAGTGGTGAAGATCGTGCCGCCCTCGGGCTCGCCCTATTGGCTGAGCTATCGCGCACCAATAGGCTACGACGCCCGATTGGAAAGTCGGTATTTCAACTCGTTGCACGTGCATCGCTCGCTGGCCCGCGGGCGACTCGTATTGGTCGCTCAGCTCGCCGATGGCGCGACGCATTTTGACGAGAACCTGAATCTAACCGTAAGGCAGATCAGTCATACCGCCGACTCCGCGACGCTGGACGTGCAATATGGGGCGGCTTTCAGTTTGTCCACGAGTTCGCTGGTGTTCGGTTTTCAGTTTCTGAACAGCACCTCGAGTGCGCAAACGATCACCCTACTCAACATCGGCGGCAAGGCCTTACCGATCACGTCGATTGCTATCGGTGGCACCAATCCCTTCCAGTTCGCGCAGACCAACAACTGCGGTACCTCGCTCGCTCCTGGCGCGAGTTGCGCGATCGCAGTAACGTTCAAGCCGACCAGCACGGGCTCGAAGGTGGCGACGCTCAGCGTAACTGCGAGTGGCGGAGCAGGTACCAAGGCTATATCCCTCTCGGGTACGGGTGCTGTGTCTACTTTCACCTTGTCGCCAGCCCGCTTGGTGTTGGGTAGCCAGACATTGAACACCTCGTCGAGTGCGCGGACGATCACCCTGCGCAGCACCGGTATCAGGGTCTTGCCGATCACATCGATCGTCATCGATGGAGAGTTCGCGCAGACAAATAATTGCGGTACCTCGGTGGCTGTCGGCGCGAGCTGCGCGATCAACGTAGTATTCAAGCCGACCAGTCAGGGTCCGAAGTTCGGCACACTCAGCGTGACTGGAGGTAACGGCGCAGGTACAAACGCGTCGAGCTCCAGGGTGACGGTGTGAGGGCTTCCTACACCTTGTCTACAAGCTCGCTGGCGTTTGGTACTCAGCCACTGAACCTCGCCTCGAGTTCGAAGACGATCATCCTGCGCAACACCGGCGTCGCGGCCTTGCCGATCAAGTCGATCGCCTTCGGCGGCATCAATCCCTTGCAATTCACGCAGACAAACGACTGCGGTACCTCGGTGGCTGCCGGGGCGAGCTGCACGATCAGAGTAAGATTCAAGCCGACGACTACGGGCTCTAAGGCGGCCACACTCAGTGTTATTGCGGGTGGCGGCGCAGGTACCAAGAGCGCAACGCTCTCGGGTACGGGTGTGAGGTCCACTTTCTCCGTTTCTCCCACTGCGCTGAGCTTCGGCAATCGTGGCACGTAATGCCACCAGCACTGCGAAAACCGTGAGGATCAACAATACCGGCGGCGTGGTGCTGCCGATCAGCTCGATCGACCTTGCGGGCACTAACCCGTGGCAGTTCGCTCGGACGCACAATTGCCCGGCTCGGGTAGCGGTAGGCGGCAGCTGCACGGTCAGCGTGGTTTTCAAGCCGACGTCAACCGGTGCGAAATCGGCGATTCTGCGTGTCACTCCCGGCGGAGGGGCCGCGCTGAAATCGGTTTCGTTGAGTGGCACAGGAATCTGAGGTTTGACGCCGAGGGGGTATCACTGGGGTATCGCAGTGCCTGGCAAAGCCGCGGTTCTTACGCATCACGTGCTTGCAGTCGACTTCGCATCCGGCCCGGGGAGCCATCCAAGGACGGGCTATGCCGTGATGGCAAATTGCTTTTCGGAGTTGCCCTATCTTTCCGGCCACATTCTTCCGTCGGGAAGCGATAAATTGAAAATGCGTTCTCCATTCGCACTCACTATCAAGGGCTTAATTACAGGATCGCGATATGAAAACCGCTTTCCAGAAATCAGGGCGTCACGATGCGATTGGAGAAAGTTCCTCCAGCGTGCACGAAGCTCGAACAAATCCTCCCGTGCTAGATTCATATTGCTGCCACTCCCTGTGACTTCTTGAGAATCCACCTCCTGGATTACGTATTTGAGAGATTGAAAAGCATCATCGGCCGTTTCCTTGTCAATCAGCCGCTCCGCCCAGGCTTCCCAAATCTCAATGCGCGCGCCCAATGTCCAGGCAGCGTTACTTGCCGCGCGGAGCACCCAAGCGTGTTGTTCAACTTCCACTATTTGTGCAAGCGGCTTGATGAAACCGGAATCGCCTGACTTCCCTGCCATTTCACATGCCACGCGGATCACGCCCTTGTCCTCATCCTCAAGTGCTTTGCGTAGATACGGACGCCACTCCTCGGTGATGGGCAACGGCAATGCACGAACTGCGTTTTCCCGCAGGGTGGCCGGATTCTGCGAGATGAATGCTTGCAGCGATTGCTGCCACTTTTCAACCGGCGGACGTAGAACTGCAGGGTCCGCGAGTTGCCTGAAATAAATCACAAGCTCCGCGATATTCCCTGTTGCCTCGGTCCGGAATCCACGTTCGCGCAACGCGTCCACCGCGCTGAGCAACGGTTTGATATTTCCCGGTTCGTCCAGGATGTTGTCCTGCGGTAGTTTTCTCGGTGCCCTGTATCCCAGCTCATTGAGTAGCGCCTCCCGAATCAGCGACATACCTTCTTCGTTACCGAACACCGTCATCAATCTGGCACCATGACCGACGAGGAGCGCATCCTTGCTTTGCAGAAATCGTCTCGCCTGTGCATGCACAGAATTCACAAAACGCGGATCCCAGGTCTTACCGGGAAGTAGTCGGGCTTGCGCTGCGGATAACCTCGCAGTGCAAGTTGATAACCGTTGACCATGCGCGGAGGAATCCGGGGGAACAATGCATCGGCCGCAGCGCTTGCGACCGCGGCGCTTTCATGGCCGAGAAGTTTCACAATCCGTTCCGTGGCAGCTACTGTTTCAATACTGGCAATGCCTGCCAGTGCCGCAGCATTTCCGGAATTCGCTTGCTCCGTTAGGGCGCTCAGAAAGACCGGATGCCTCAGGCGATGGAGCTGGGTGTCTATTCTGTATTGCGCGTAACCGGTTTTGTCGTCCAGCGCCTCGGCCGGCACGCTCAATAATTCATCGACCCTGGCCTTTGCCTCCTCAAGCGTGGGCGCCATGATCGCGATGCTCGCGGTAGCTACAGGGAATTTTTGCTGATCAGTTTCCGTCCACCCAAAATCATGCGTCACGGTGATGGTGTACACATCGGGTTCGTCGATTGCTACATACCCGAAAAGAGGCAGGGCCTGATCAAATGTTTCACCCGGTTTCAGCTTCGGGGTTGCGCTCATTCCGCCCATATGAACAGCGTTCTGGGCCAGATCCGGCATCGTCTTCCCGCGACTGTTCTTCACCACAACCTTGCATCGGAGGGGAAATCCCGTGCCTCGATAGTCCCCACCGTAGTTGTATGAAAACGGCTCCTCGCCCGTATTCTCGAGCCGGAAGATCATCTGAATATTGTCCCCAACCCTGAATTGGCCCGCGGAAAAATGGAGCGACACGTTTGCCGCTGGAGGAACCGGACCTGACGCCTCACGAGCGCTCGCGGTCGTGCCGCCAAGAAGGAAGCAACACACCAGGGCCAGGATGAGTTTCACGGCGTCGGCTCCAATGTTTTGATAGGTGCGATCTGAACGCGTGTGAGGACAAGCGCAGTGTTCTTGTCAAGGAAGCGAACATCTTGCTTCACGGTCTGGCTGTCACCTGCCATGACGAAGGGCAAGGCAAACGCCTCCGTCAGCGTCGCCTCGATGTCTGTCTGTCCCTTGCGAACCATCCCGAAGGCGTTGGTCCAGTCTGCGTCCTCGGCATAGTCGCGTGCGGCGAGAGCCGGGTCCTTGATTTTCCAGGCGCGATCCCAGTTTGCGACCGCCTGCTCTATGGCGGCTTTGTCTTCGTTGCTGCCGCCGAACACCGAGACTGGCATGCCGAGTACGAGGATAAGCAGTAGAGCAAATCTCATGGTGCCTCCTTTGGCACCTAACGCCGCAGTGCAGCGGCCGCGCACAAGCGTATCCAGCGCGGCGCAACTGCACAATGAAAATGACGCGCTCACGCCGGGCACGCGATGAACACGTGCCTTCGACCTCTATGGGTGTTTCGGTATCCAAGTGCTGAGTGAAGTCGCGTTCGATTGTGGAAGTCGACGTATGCGACGATGGCCGAGCGCAGTCCTGATCGCTGTCGAACTCGCAGCCGTGGTACATGTCGGACTTCAGCGTTTTGAACAGCGACTCCATGTGCGCGTTGTCATTCATCCGTCGCGGTCGATTCACGCTGCGCTGGAAGCCCGCTCGCTCCTAGCCGTCCTTCACACGGACAAGCACCACAAACGTAACGGCGTGCTCGCCCAACCGTCCGGTGACCTGCCAGCATCCGGTCGTGGGAAAGAAAAGATTAGTCGATTGACCGCCGGTGTCACCGTCGTGAGGTGGAATCCAAGAACGCAACGGCGGCGCATCCGCGTCGAGCCGATGGCCTTCGATCGATAGGGGTGTTCCCCTTACACCGCGCCGCCATGCAAGCTTTATCCGTAGCGAGCCATCGGGCATCCTGTGTTCGCGGCCACCGTCGGGGTATTCGAGCACACCCTTGGACCAGAAGCACCGCGATGTGCTCATCGCCGTAGAGCCCGTCACTGCCCGGGATAGTAACCGCGCATTCGGCGCCCTCTTCGGCCTGCACATGCGCAATCCCACTGGATACACACAGTGCGAGCGTTACAGCTGAAGCCTGTAGCCACCCAACATGTGCTCGCGAGGTTCCCATGCGCGAAGTCCACGATCTTCATCCGCGGCTCACCGCCGAGCCGCGGATAATCTTGTCACCATCCTGTCGAGTGACGATCTACTACCCAATTGAGTCCCGCTGGGCTTTAGAGTCCGCGGTTGAATTTACGCTCCCGTTCGACTTGGCCGCAATCTCGCTGGAACTCCTCGGGCGTGATATCACCGAGCGAGCTGTGAGTGCGCTCGCCGTTGTATTCGACGCGCCAGTCCTCGACCACTTCGCGCGCATGCGCGATGCTGCGGAACCAGTGCTCATTCAGGCACTCGT
Organism: uncultured Gammaproteobacteria bacterium; assembly: GCA_963830745.1. Classification (GTDB taxonomy): domain Bacteria; phylum Pseudomonadota; class Gammaproteobacteria; order Steroidobacterales; family Steroidobacteraceae; genus Steroidobacter. Next base: position 87,845 of record CAWHNL010000018.1, on the reverse strand, counting down.
CCCTGAACTTGCCGCTGAAGCTTTCGATGTACGCGTTGCCGTTCGGCTTGCCGGGTCGGATAAACGTGTTCCGGGATCGACTTGCCGAGTTGGGCAGCGTGCAAAGTATGAACGAGCGAGTTGCCGATGCGGTCAGCGTTCAGGCCATCGCCGATCGGATTGGTCTGACGCAGCCTGCGGTGTTTCGCCATTTTCCGAGCAAGGAAGCAGTGTGGCTTGCGGTGATGACGTGGCTCGAACACCGTCTCGGCGAGATCCATCAGAGCGCCGCGACAGCCGGAGGATCGGCGTTGACCGTTCTGCGGCATGTGTTCAACGAGCACCTGCGCATGGTGGAACTACATCCGGCATTGGCCAAGATCGTCTTCTCCGATCACCTGCGCCTGCAAATTTCCAGCCTTGACGACGAGGTTTACCTCGCGGCCATCTTCGGTCGCTCACTCGAAGCGCTTGGTGATCGTCACCCCGTAGGTGCGTGGCGGGGCCGGACTGTAGAACGTCACGAACGAGATCTCATCGGAGGACAGGGAGCAGTCGCCGCGCCGATCACCACATACTTTCGTCAGTATCGTCGGCAGACCAAACGCACACTCGCGTATGGACCTCAGAGCGAGGTTGCGTATTCCGCAATCTATTTCACGTTCTATTCACGCGGCGCTCGCCGCGGCTTTCACGCCGCTTGCCCATCCTCCGGTGCGGCAAAGGTCAGCAACAAGAGGGGATCTCATGAACTGGCTGTTCGTCAGGCGGCTGCGATCGTTCGTCCTGCTCGCGGCGGCGGCGAGCCTGGTGCTCAACGTCGCGCTGCTGATGCCGGCGATCTACATGATGCAGGTCTTCGACCGCGTCTTCGCCAGCGGCAGCGTCGAGACGCTGCGTCATGCTCGGCGCGATCACGCTGCTGTTCCTGGTGCTCGGCTACTTCATCGATACTGTGCGCGCGCGCGCGCTCGCGCTGGGCGGGCGCTCGCTCGATCGCAAGCTCGCGCCGGCGGCCATCCGCAGCTCGCTCGAGCAGGCAGCCGCCGGGCCGGGCCGCGTCGGACACCGATGCGCTGCGCGACATCGCGCAGCTGCGCACTTTCCTGAGCGGCCCGGGTGTGCTCGCGCTGTTCGATGCGCCCTGGCTACACGCTCTATCTGCTGCTCATCACGCTGATGCATCCGCTGCTCGGGCTCGCCGCAGCCATCGGCGCGCTCGTGCTCGTCGCGCTCGGCGTCCTCACCGATCGACTCACCCGCGAGCGCAGCCGAGCAGACGCTGCGCTGCTCGCGCGCCTCGACGCGCACCGCCGAGAAGCTGGCGCGCAATGCCGAAGCGATCGTCGGCATGGGCATGACGAGCACGGCGGTTGCGCGCTGGCGCGAGCACCACGAGCAGTCGCTGCAATGCGCAGGAGACGCACAGGCGCGACGTCGTCAGTCGCTCGCGGCGCTCGCGCGCACGCTGCGCCAGGTCCTGCAGGTCGCGATGCTCGGCGCTGGGCGCCTGGCTGGTCATCGACATGCAGGCGTCGCCGGCATCATGATCGCCGCGACGATTCTGCTTTCGCGCGCATTGCAGCCGGTCGAGCATCTGATCAGCGGCTGGCGCGCGCTGGTCGACGCGCGCGGCGCCTGGCAGCGGCTCGGCGAGCGCACCGCCGACGTGCCGGCCGAGCACCAGCGTCGCCCTGCCCGCGCCGAGCGGACGCATCGATGTCGAGCGGCTGTCGTACGCGTTCGCGCCGATCGCGTCCGGCGCTGATCAGGAATGTCGAGCTTCTCGCTCGCGCGCCGGCGAGAGTCTCGGCGTCATCGGGCCGAGCGCGTCCGGCAAGACCACGCTGATCCGGCTGCTGCTCGGCTTCTGGCGGCCGCAGAGCGGGCGTCGTTCGGCTCGACGGCGCCGACATGTCGCGCTGGGATCGCGACGCGCTCGGCGCGCACGTCGGCTACCTGCCGCAGGACGTCGAGCTGTTCGCCGGCACGGTCGGCGAGAACATCGCGCGCCTCGGCGCAGCGTCCGGTGCCGGAGCCTCGGAGCGCATCGTGCGCGCGGCGCAGCTCGCGCATGCGCACGAGATGATCCTGCAGCTGCCGGACGGCTACGACACGCAGATCGGCGAGGGCGGCGCGGTGCTGTCGGGCGGTCAGCGCCAGCGCATCGCGCTGGCCCGCGCGCTGTACGGCGAGCCGCGCCTCGTCGTGCTCGATGAGCCGAACGCGAATCTCGATACCGCCGGCGAAGCGGCGCTGCTCGCCGCGCTTGCCGAGCTCAAGGCGCGCGGCGTCACCGTGATCATGGTGAGCCACAGCCCGACGCTCATGTCCGCGCTCGACAAGCTGGCGCTGCTGAAGAACGGCGCGCTCGAGCTGTTCGGTCCGAGCGCCGCGGTGCTGGCGCGCCTGCGACTCGCCGCCGCCACCGCAACCGCGTCGTGTCCTTCCCGCCCGGCAAGACCAGCGGAGGCGCTCGCATGAGCACGCCGCAACCGACCTTCGCCATCGCTGCTCGCTGCCAGCGAGGACGATCCGCAGGCGCGCGCAGGAGCTGCGCCGCCAGCGCGGCGCGTCCTGATTCCGCTCGCGGTCGCGGCGGCGCTGCTCGCTGCTGTGGTCGGTCGCCGCGCCGCTCTCCGGCGCGATCATCGCCGCCGGCAAGCTCAAGGTCGAGCTCAACCGCAAGACCGTGCAGCACCAGGAAGGCGGCATCGTGCGCGAGATCCTGGTGCGCGACGGCGAGCTGGTGCGCGCGGGCCAGCCGCTGATCGTCGTCGGCGACGTGCGCAACGATGCCGAGCTGAGCCTGCTGCACGATCAGCTGCGACGCGGAGCGCATCCGCAACGCACGCGCCTCGGCGGAAGCGGCGCTCGCGGACGACGTTCGAGGCGCCGGCCGATCTGCGCGGATGCGCCGGGCGCGAGCGAGCACCTCGCGCGCGAGACGGCGCTGTTCGACGCGCGCCGGCGCACGCTCGACGAGCAGATCGCTTCGCTCGAAGACGCAGATCGCGCGATGCGCAGGCGCAGGCGGCGGCGCTGACGAAGCAGATCGAGGCGACGGCGGCGTCCGCGAAGCTCGCGGCGAGGAGCTGCAGATCAACGAGAAGCTGGTGCGCGAGGGCTTCGTGCAGCGCGCGCGGCTGCTGCAGCTGCAGCGCGACGAAGCCGACTACCGCAGCCGGCTTGTCCGAGAGCCACAGCGATCTGGCGCTGGCGCAGCAGCGCAGCGGCGAGTTGCAGGCGCGCATCGCGCAGGCGCGCAACCAGTATCAGCAGCAGGCGACCGACGAGGCGAAAGAGTCCGCCGGCGCGAATTCGCGAGCTCGAGGAGCGCCTGCGCCCGTCGCAGGACCAGGCCGAGCGCCAGTTCGTGCGCGCGCCGGTCGACGGCAGGGTCATGGCGCTGCGCGTCTCGTCGGTCGGCGAAGTGATCGGGCCGCGCGATCCGCTGCTCGACATCGTGCCGACGCAGGAGAAGCTGGTCGTCGAGGCGCGCATCCGGCCGCAGGACATCGATCACGTGCGCGAAGGCTCAGCGGCCGAAGTGCGCCTGACGCGCGTTCGATGCGCGCACCACGCCGCTGCTTGCCGGGCGAGGTCGTCTTCGTCTCGCCGGACCGCATCACCTCGCCGGAGACCGGCGAGTCCTGGTTCGTCGCCACCGTCGAGGTCGATGCCGCGGCGCTCAAGCATCACCCGGAGATCCGCCTGCAGGCGGGCATGCCCGCGGAGCTCTTCGTCAAGACGCCCGAGCGCACGCTGTTCCAGTACCTCGCGAAGCCGCTGAGCGCGTTCGCGAGCCACGCGATGCGCGAGCCGTGAGCTCGGCGTTCCGCGTCACAGTCGCCAGCCTATCCCCAGTCAGGAGTCCACGATGCGTCAAGTCCTCTCGCGGTCATCACGGATCAGGTCATCGCGCCGGCAGACCCATCGATCGCCTCCGATCAGCGGCAGTTCAGTGCGACTGTTCGAGCGCGCTGCGTCGCAGCGCTGCGACAGACGGCCTCGGCACGCGACAGCTCGCGCCCGACGGCTGCGGGCGACGTGTCGACCCAGGCCGTCACCGGCATCGTTCACGCAGCGGCACGCTGACGGTCTTCGGCGACACTCTGAGCAACAACGATCACGTTCAGCCGCAACGCGGCGGGCACGATCCTCGTCAACGGCGGCGCCGTCGCACGTAGGGCGGCACGCCGACCGTCGCCAACACCGCGCTGATCCAGGTGTTCGGCCAGGGCGGCAACGACACCATCACGCTCAACGAAGCCAACGGCGCGCTGCCGCGCGCCAACCTGTTCGGCGGCGCGGGCAATGACACGCTGACCGGCGGCTCCGGCGGCGACATGCTGTTCGGCCAGAGCGGCAACGACACGCTGCTCGGCAAGGGCGGCTTCGATTTCCTGTTCGGCGGCGCGGGCAACGACATGCTGACCGGCGGCGACGCCGACGACCAGGTGTTCGGCGAGGCCGGCGACGATCGCATGATCTGGAATCCGGGCGACGACACCGATCTGATCGAAGGCGGCGCCGGCATCGACACGGCCGAAGTCAACGGCGGCAACGGCGCCGAGATCTTCACCGCGACCGCGAACGGCACGCGCGTGCGCTTCGATCGCCTCGACCCGGCGCCGTTCGCCATCGACATCGGCACGACCGAGAAGCTCGTCGTGAACATGAACGGCGGCGACGACACGTTCTCCGCGACCGGCAATCTCGCCTCGCTCATCAAGCATCACGGTCGACGGCGGCGCCGGCAACGACACGATCCTCGGCAGCAACGGCATCGACACTGCTGCTCGGCGGCGACGGCAACGACTTCATCGACGGCCAGCAGGGCAACGACACTGCGTTCCTCGGCGCCGGCGACGACGTGTTCCAGTGGGATCCGGGCGACGGCAGCGACACCGTCGAGGGCCAGGACGGCACCGACACGATGCTGTTCAACGGCAGCAACGGCGGACGAGATCTTCGAGGCCTCCGCCAACGGCGAGCGGCTGCGCTTCACGCGCAATCTCGGCAACATCGTCATGGACCTGAACGACGTCGAGGTGATCGACCTCAATGCGCTGGGCAGCACCGACACGATCACGGTCAACGACCTGAGCGGCACCGATGTGATCGAGGTGAACGTCGATCTCGCCGGCACGATCGGCGGCACGACGGGCGACGCTGCTGGCCGACACCGTGATCGCGAACGGCACGAACGGCGACGATACCGATCGACGTGGTCGGCGCGGGCACCTCGCGTCTCGGTGCTCGGCCTGCCGGCGCGGATCAACGTCACCAACAGCGAAGGCGCGCAACGACGCGCTGGTCGTCAACGGCGGCGGGCGGCAACGACGCAATCACCGCGACCACGCTGCCGGCCGGCATCGTGAAACTGACGATCGACGGCGGCGCGGGCGACGACACGATCCTCGGCAGCCAGGGCGCGGACATGTTGCTCGGCGGAGACGGCAACGACTTCATCTTCGGCGACAACGGCAACGACGTCGCCGAGCATGGGCGCCGGCGACGACGTGTTCCAGTGGGATCCGGGCGACGGCAACGACACGATCGAAGGCCAGGACGGCTCCGACACGATGCTGTTCTTCGGCTCGAACATCGACGAGAACGTCAATATCGTCGCCAATGGCGGCGCGCGCGTTCTTCACGCGCGACATCGCCACCGTCACCATGGATATGAACGACGTCGAGAGCATCGATTTCCGCGCGCTCGGCGGCGCCGACAACATCGTCGTCGGCGATCTCAGCGGCACGGACGTCACGCAGATCGATCTCGATCTGCGCGGCCCGAACGGCGGCGGCGACGGCGCGATCGACACGTCACCGTGAACGCCACGAAGGCGCCGACGTCGTCGCCGTCAACGGCGATGCCGGCGGCGTCTCGGTCGCGGGCCTGCAGGCGCAAGTGAACATGTTCTCCGCCGGATGCAGACGGCAGCGATCGGCTGACGATCAACGGCCTGGGCGGCGACGACGTCATCGATGCCAGCGGCCTCGAGGCCGGCGCAGTCGCAGCTGACGATCAATGGCGGTCTGGGCGAGACATCCTCATCGGCAGCGACGGCGACGACCTGTTCAACGGCGGTGATGGCGACGACACCGCGCTCATGGGCGCCGGCGACGACACGTTCGTCTGGAATCCGGGCGATGACAACGACACGCTCGAGGGCCAGGACGGCTTCGACACGATGCTGTTCAACGGCGCGGTCATCGCCGAGAAAATCGACATCTTCGCCAACGGCGGGCGCGTGCTCTTCACCCGCGACATCGCCACCGTCACGATGGACTCGAACGACGTCGAGCGCATCGACTTTCAACGCGCTCGGCGGCGCCGACAACATCATCGTGCAACGATCTGTCCGGCACCGACGTGACCGAGGTGAACATCAATCTGGCGAGCACGATCGGCGGTACTGCGGGCGACGGGGCGCCGGACACCGTCACGGCGCGCGGCACCAATGGCGACGATGTTGCGCTGCTGTTCGGCGACGCGTACGGCGTCAGCAGTTCTCGGCCTGGCTGCGCAGATCAACGTCACCGGCGCGGAAGTCGCGAACGACAGGATCGTCGATCGAGGGCTTCGCCGGCGACGACGTGATCGAAGCGTCCGGAGTCGTCCGCGGGCGCCATGAAGCTCACGCTCGATGGCGGCGACGGCAACGACATCCTGATCGGCGGCGACGGGCGACGACATCCTGCTCGGCGGCGCCGGCGACGACGTGCTGATCGGCGGCGGCGGCAACGACATCCTGGATGGCGGCGACGGCGACGACGTCGAGATTCAGGGCTTCGTGGCCGGTGCGGCGAACGGACGACCGGATCGACCTGACGGATCGCGGCCTCAGCTTCGAGTGGCTGATGGCGCACGCCAGCGACGTCGACGGCAACGCCGTGCTCGATCTGGGCGACCAGCAGATCACGCTGCGAGGCGTGAGCACCTCGATGCTGCATCAAGACGACTTCCTGCTGGGATGACCGTCTGATGCGGTGAACAGGCAGGCGGAGGCGATGAGCCTCCGCCTGCATCCGCCGCCAGCTCACCATACGAATTGAGGAAGATCGAATGGATCATCCAGGGTTTCGCCGCGTAGCTGCGCACAGTGCTACGGCAGAGGTGCCCGATTGCAGCGCAGCCCACTCTTCGCGTCGCTGTCGCGCCGCTGGCTCACGCGGGCAGTTCCGCTGTCGTCCGCGCAATGTGAGCTCTTGAAGTGCACGCGGAGGGAGCGCAGGAGCAAAGGTGCTTCGCCTTTGCTGTCGAGCGACCAACGTGAGTTTGATGCGCCTCATGGCGCCTCATCGATGAGGGCGGATTCGATCGCCGGTGGGCGCCGGCGGCACTGATGCTCCCGCGAGGACTCGCTCGTACCAGTCGGGAAGGTAGTGGCGACTAGCCTCGTGCTTCGCGAGCTGCGCTGCGACCTTCGAATGCTCCGCTACCCAGGCGCGAAGTGCGTCGAAGGCGGGTGAGATATAGAAGGCTTCCGCCCGGACGCTGGGATGCAACATCGGCCGCCACATCACGATGCCGAGCAATTGTCCGAGCTCGCGCGCCTCGTCGAACGTGGTGGCCCAAGGCAGTTCGATGCACCGCTCATGCTCGTACTTCACGATGCACCAGGTGGGTTGGCCGACCTCATCAGCGATCTCGATCTGCCCGTGCCTCCTCCACTGCAGGTCGCCCAAGTTCCGGATCGCACAGACGCCCAGGCACACTCCGCCGCCGTCGCCAATCACCATGGGGCCCGATGGTCCGATCAGGCACTGGAAGATTTCGCCGCGAAGATCCGCCTCGAAGAAGGGGTCCATGGGGTGCTCCTCGGCTCGTGGGCAGGCTTGCTACTCTACACCCCGAATATCTGACTCGGATCAGTGAAAATCGTGACCAAGATGACGGAGCGAGAGGCCTTCCCGCTTGCCGGGCACTCCACTCTCGCGCTGGTTCCCTCCCTGCGCATTGGACGCGTGGCCCAGATTCGGTGTTCAATCCAGTCCAGCCTTTCATCCTTGGCCCTGAACTGAGCACGCCGCCTCTCCTCCTCCGGCGTTTCACCGACGGCGATCGACTCGGAGGCGGCTTTGGTGGCGCTCTGAGCCCGATGCAGCGGTGCGACGGAAACGATCGCACAACACGCGCCAACCAATGCAAGTTTGAGTCTCATATGCGTTTCTCATCAAGGCGTCCGAAAGTTGATACGCCGGCCGTGGCGTTCCCACATCAACGCCTTGTCGGCTTCTGTGTACTGGATCCTCGTCCGGTAATGCTGAAGGCTTCGCTGATGCCGCCGCCCTGGCGACAGAGTTAGCTCGCAAATCCTGATAGTCAAGACGGCAGTCAGCAAGCGGTGAGACTGCTGCCACACCTACTCGACCTATGCGCGCGGACTCGACGGCCTGTGGGGCATGTACCAGTGGCTCGACCGCGTCCCGGGACACGGGTGACACTCACAACTTTCGCCGCGCGTCGCGCGCCGCCGCATCAAACATAGCGTCCAGTTCTTTGCGATCGAACAGTTGTCCTCGCAGCACGACCGCTTCGACCTGGCTGGCATTGGCTATGTTCACGCGCGGATCGCCGCGGACGAGCACGATATCCGCGAGCTTCCCCGCCTCTACGACTCCCAGGTTCTTCTCTTGTCCCAGAGCTGCTGCTGCATTGAACGTGGCGGCTCGCAGCGCGTCCATCGGCGTGAGACCGGCTGCTACGAGCAATTCGAGTTCGCGATGAAGACCGAAGCCCGGAGCCAGGGTACCGATGCCAGGCCCATCGGTGCCCGCAACGACTCTCACACCGGCGCGATGACACATGCCAATGAACTTTCGACGCTTCTCGACCCCGGAACGCGCCAATTCCTTGAGTTCGTCCGACACTTTGAGCGTCTGATGATCGGGTCCGAGCGCTTCGTCCACGAATGACTGTCTGAGAAACCGGTTGTTGCGGTGGTCGGCCTGATTTGGATAGAGGAAGAGCGAATCGAATTCGTCGACGCTCAGCGTGGGATCGAGGAATATGCCGGCCGCCGCGAATTGCTCGATGAGCGCAGCGATCTCTCGAGTGTTCAGGTCCACATGCCCCCACACGATCGCTTCGCGAGCAGTGACGGACTGCGAATCGCGAATCCTGTCGACCTCGTCCTGCGTCAGCACGCTCCATGCTGCAAGATCGGCTGCACGAACGGGAGAGTGCTCGATCACGCTCATTCCAAGCTCCGCGGCCTGGGAGGCCGTGATCGATCGTGGCACATGACCCACGACCGGAACGTTTCTGTGACGCGCCCTCTGCACGATTGCCCGAAGAACGGGTGCGCTGATGCCGTTGTAGATCTTTATTGCATCGACGTTCTGATCAACGAGCAAATCGACCGCACCAACTGCGCGCGCGGCACTGTCTACGATGACGCTGATCGAAGGCGCCGCGGGCGGATCTCCATCGAGGATCGGCCCTGTGAAAAATAGGCGCGGCCCCCGCGCTTGCCGCTCTCGAGTTCGTTCCTGACAAGCTGCAGGGATGAGAGCGGTCCGCCGAGATCCCTTATGGATGTCACACCGTTCGCGACATACAGGACCAGCGGCACGTCGGCCCGACTAGATCCATGCACATGCATGTCGATGAACCCTGGCAGGACCCAAAGCCCTCGAGCCGCGACGACCTCGGCGTTCCTTGCCTTGGAGACCTCGCCGACCCGAGCTACGCGTATGATCCGACCGTCTTCGATGAGAATGGTCCGGTGCTCCATCACAGCCCCGTTGCGGGTGTCGATGATGGAGCCATCTTCGATGACGAGCTTTTGACCTGACGCGTTTGCGCACACGAGCGCTGCGAGCGGGACAGCCAAACGCAGGTAAGCGTTCATACACGGCTCTGATGCAGCAGACGAGCAAAACGTCGCGGACGAACTCTCGCGACGATCTTCGCGAGTGCTCCGTGATTCAGCGCGCGACGTTCGGCGCTTGGCCGCAGCAGTAGCCAGGATATCCTGACCCCGCCTGCTTCCCCTAGAATTTCAGCCTGACCTCCGCGCCGACGAGCCGCCCCTTGTTCAGCGGCGAGAAGGTCGGCGGCGGCTTGCTGCCGAGCGGTACTCCGCCCCCGAACGCAGGCGAGTTGGGGAGCTGCGTGTCCCCGCCGAACGTCGTTTCGTCGAACAGATTGAGGGCGTAGACGGTGAACGACCACGGGCCCGCCGCCGGATGGTACGTCACATTCAGGTTCAACACGTCCGCCGCATTGAGCGTGCCGCGATTGTTGTCGGTGTAGAAACTGGCGTCGCGATGGTTGTAGTGCAGCTGGCTCGCGAGCTCCCCCAGCACGCCCAGCTGTAGGTCATAGACAATGCTTGCACCGTAGGTCCAGGGCGACAGCCGCGGCAGCTCCAGGGCGAGGTCCGCGTCGTTGATCACCGCGTCGCCGTTGAGGTCGAACTCGATCGAGTCATAATCGCCATCGGTGTAGCCTGCCTGCAGCGCCAGGGTCAGGCCGTCCGTCACGCGCACCCGAGCTTCCAGCTCGCCGCCCTGAATGGTCGCATCGCCGACGTTGCGGATGACCTGCGTCACCCCGAGCGCGCCGGGCGTATTGATCTCGCGCTGGATGCGCTTGATCTTGTTGTGAAACGCCGCCGCGTTGACGCGCACACGGCCATCCGCAAGATCCTGTTTCCACCCGAGCTCGTACGAGCTTTGGTCCTCGGAGTCGAACGGTCCCGGCGTGACGCCCGGATCGGTGTTGCGGAAGTTGTAGCCGCCGCTGCGAAAGCCCTTGGCCCAATACGCATAGAGCTGCGAATCCTGCGCTGGCATCCACTGCACGCCGACGCGCGGCGACACGTCGTCCCAGCTCTCCGAATCCGCGAAGTCCGGGACGATCGTCCCGCTCGGAATACTGCCGCCGCCGGCTCGGATCGTCGCGACCCGTGCTTCTTTCTTCTCCCGCGTGTATCTGACACCCAAGTTGAGCGTGAACGTCTCGCTCAGTGCCCAATCGACAGCGGCGAACGCACCTGACGTCGAAAAGTCGCCGTCGCCGCCGCCGGTACGATCCACGAGGCCGTTTGCCAGCAGGCGCCGCTCGATGTACAGCAGATCCTGCTGAAAGTAGTAAAGACCGGTCGTGACCTCGGCGGAGCCGAAGGTGCCCGCGTAGCGCAGCTCGTCGCTGACCTGATCCTGGTCGGTGGCGAATCCCGCGTGAAACGACAATGCCGGCGTCGAATCGATGTCGTCCAGTCCGGTGCTCTCATACTCGCGCCAGCCGAAGATGTTGGTGATCGTGCCGTCACCGAAGCCGACCTCGAGGCTGGCCTCGAGGAAGGCCTGGTTCCATTCGCTGTCGAAGAAGCCCTCCTCGTCTATCGAGAAGTCGAAGGAACCACGCGCGAACAACGCATGGTTCTGGCCGGCCGGACCGTCACCATCCGCCTCCCCGTGCTCCATGCGCACGATCAATTCGAGCTGCTCCGTCGGTGTCCACCGCAAAGCCGGCCTGACGATCGTCTGACGCGCCTCTCCGAAGCGGGAATCGTTGAACTTGTTGGTGAACCAACCGGCGTCGTCATTGTGGTACGCGGCGAGCTTGCCGGAGAGCACGCCCTCGATCAGCGGTCCGGAGATCGAAGCGTCGGCGATGTAGTTAGGCCCGGTTTCTGCTGCCACGCGTCCGCTCATCTCGAGCGTGTCGCCGGGCGACTTGGTCCGCAGCAACACGGCGCCACCCGTCACGTTGCGCCCGAACAGCACGCCCTGTGGGCCGCGCAGCACTTCGAGCCCTTCGACGTCGAAACTGTCGAACAAGACCCCGGAGTTGATGCCCATGTAGACGCCATCCACGAACACGCCGACCGTCGGATCGATCGAGGGAATCGAGCTGTTGATGCCCAGTCCGCGAATGGAAAAGTTGGCAGTGGCCGCGGTCGTGCCGATGTTCTCGAGCTGCACGTTCGGCATGGTGTAGCTCAACGACGTGAGATTCTTGAAATTCAGGGCTTCGAGCTGGTCGGCCCCGTAGGCGGTGACGGCGAGCGGAACGTCCTGGACATCCTCCGCGTGACCCTTCTTCGTCGCGGTCACGGTGATCACTTCCAGCAGCTTGTCGGCCTCGGCTGCTTCAGCCGTACTGGTCGCAATGAAGGATAGTGATGCGGCCGCACACAAGGTCGATGACACGTATCGAACGGCTCTGCTCATGGCTTCCCCCCGCCCTGCCGCGCCGGATGCGCGGCCTCGAATACTCTGGCGGGGAAGCTAGGCGAAAGGCGACGGTACGGCTTTCTGCACAGCGCGCCCGACTTTGCTCGGAGCGCACAAAGATGCGTCAGCGGTGTGGCTGTCGATCCCTGCGTACGACGTCACGGGGTGAAATGCCGAAGGCTCGTCGAAAGGCGGTGCTGAACACGGACGGACTGGAGAAACCACATGCCATGCAGATCTCGGTGACTGTCGATGAACCGGCAACCGTGTGCTCCAGCATGCGACGCGCGGCGTGCAAGCGTTCGCCGACCAGGTACTCGCGGACGGTACGCCCGTCGTCCTGGAACAGGTCGTGCAGATAGCGCAGCGACAAGCCGCATTCCCGCGCAACATCGTCGGGCGTGAGATCCGGGTCCGCCAGTCGCGTGCGAATGATGCGCTTGGCGCGGGCCAGGTTGCTGGCGCGGATCGAGCGCGAATTCGACGTCAGATCGCCGGTTCCCGAAAGTCCGAGCAGGACGAGCTCGCCGGCGAGATTGCACGCGCCGACGAATTCCTCCTTGCTCATGCTCGCCGCCTGCCTGCACAGGGAGGCGACCGTATCCATAGCGAGTCGACCCACGCCGTGCTGTGCGTCAACTACGTTCGCACAGATGTCTTCGCCGTGGGTCAAGCGTTGATCCACAAACGCGCGAGGCATCAGCAGGTACAGCGTGTCGTTGTCGCCACGCTTTGTCTGCACGTAGGGCTCACCGGTCGTCAGCAGCGTGAGCGAGGCCGGCTTCAAGACGATATCGCGATTGCATTGCTGCACTTCATGCTCACCCTGCAGCGGCAGGTACAGACAATAGTTGTCGCGTGAATCGCGGCTGATCTCAGTGGGAGTCCGTTCCAGCTGTGCTCGACCGGCGACCGTCGTGAAGTGCGCGACGACGAAGCCGCCCTCGGAGCGCGTCCAGGCATCGACTCGGAAGTTGCTCTCGCCGCGAGCGCGAATCGAGAAACTACACAACTCCTGGGCGACGAACCGTGCCCAGCGATCATGCAGATCTGCTGCTTCGGCTGCGGCCTGCATACGCGCCATGGAGGGGAGCGGAGGCTCACTGAGGGTCTGCAGCGTCGCGTTCATCAGTTTGTCCGCATTGCCAGGGCGGTGGTCAATACTGACGCGCGGCAGTTCCGACATCAAGCTGCGCGCACAGCCATCCGTGCCGTGGGTATCCTCGGAGTCTCGCCTAAGTGACGCGAAGCCGAGGGGGGAACGACCACTGCGCAGGGAACATAGCGACTGGGAGCATCATTGCTTCTGATCAGGAACGGAGCCTTTCAATGACCATTCGCGCTCGCGATGAGATCGGGCGGCACACGTCTACTGCCGCTCGCCTCAAGAAATCGAATGCTGCGCCGGCGCTCGCAACAGTTGGTATGCAGGCAATTGCAGCGCTGGGCTTTTGCGCGCTGGCGATCGGCGCATTGGCGATCGGCGCAGTAGCTATTGGGCGGCTAGCGATTGGTCGCGTCCGGGTCCGACGAGTAGAAATTGATGAGCTCGTCGTGCGCAGACTTCGCGTTAGTGAGGACTTGCAGACTCCCTCGAAAGACGCGCGCCCTCTCGGCAGTGTCTAGTCGCATCGAATTGATGCTCCGGTCGCTTCCTCGAGTTGTCCACTCACAGTTACGAGCATAGCCGCAGAACTGTCCGCTTCCGGTCGAGGCTGTGTGATAACTCGAGACTACAAGAGTGCGGACTGGTAAGAATGACCGCTGTTTAGCAGGCGCGGATCGCCTGGATCAGCGGCCGAACCCCCTTCATCTGCATCACGCGCTTGAGGTTGTACGCCAGAACGTGGAGGCTCATCTCCGTTCTCACTCTCGGCAGCGTCTTTGTCAGGAAGTGCGTTGATCCCATCCACGCTTTCAGTGTGCCGAAGGTGTGCTCGACAGTTTGCCGGCGTATTCGACCAGCCTCGGGCATCCGATCCAAGCGCTGCTGCACGCGGTCGAAGACCTCTTCCCGCTCCCATCGGCCAATGCGCCAGTACTTTGCAGTCGTGCAGGCATCGCGGATCGGGCATCCCGGGCAGGCCGACGGCCAATACTTGTGCAGCGTCATACCATCTTCAACAGTAGAGAAGCGCCTGATCGCCCGCTCACCTGCCGGGCAACGGTACTCGTCCCCTTCGCAGTCGTAGACAAAGTCGCGCTTGTCGAAGCGACCCTCGGCCTTGCTGTTCGAGGTGAGCGGCTTCGGCACGATCGCCTTGACGCCGGCGTCTTCGCACTTGAAGAGCTCAGTTCCTTTGTAATAGCCGCGATCTGCCAGCACTGTCAGAGGGCCGCCCATGGCTTCCTGCGCCATCTGCGCCATCGAAGCGAGTTGATTGCGGTCATCGGGAAGTCCAGTGCGATCATGCGTGGGGTATCGCCGGGGGTATTTACCTCGGTCGACGCTAGCATGACCTGTGCGCTCAATAACTTAGAAACGATTTCGAATCCGGCCCGGGGAGCCATCCACTAACGTTCACAGACGTCCATGGGCGTCCATCGCGGCATGCTCGGGTCGAGCTACTTCTCCGGCATCCACGGGCATCCGTCAGAAGCGATAGGAAACTGCGACACCAGCGGTCGGCTGCCAGCGACGTCCTTCTTCGACGACGGGGCTGTCCGCACTATCGCCGAGCAGATAGAGGCCGCCGAGCCGACCGAGGATGCCGAATCGACTGTCGGGAAACAGGTAGTTGATCGTCATGCCCGCACCGACATCGCGCAGCCCTGATCCCGGGGAATGGGCCCGCAGTCCCGACGCTCCCGCGTCCGGCGAGCTCACGCCGAAGTATGTGGCGGTGTAGTCCTGATCTGCGTAGTTCATCTGCGCATCCAGTGCGATCGACACGTCAGGCCCCCGCAGCAGGGCATAGAACACCTGCACGCCGGCCAGGAAGCCCTCATGAGTGTCCGAGACATCGTGGAGTGCCGTGAGCTCGAACTGCAGCAGGGGTTGGCCGAATGACTCCGGTCCCAATTGGAAGCTCACGAAGGCACCGGCCTCGATGGCGCGATCGATCTCGGGCAACCTGCCCACCGCGCCGTCGGCGTCATCGCGCGCCAAACGCACATTGAACACCGGACCTGCGCCGATGCGAGGGTCCGACACTAGGTCCACACGCCCCCGGAGCCCGCGCAACTCGAGCGTGAGACCGCGCCAGTAGACGTCCGCGACTCCGAATGGCAGCACGCGCAGATCCTCTGCGCCGTCAAACTCGGGAGTCACACCGACGCCGCCGGCAATGAAGCCTCGCGGTGTCGAATCGGACGCGGCAGTCTGCGCTTGTGCGGCGGCAGTGGACAGCAAGCAGATCAGCAACGAATAGGTGGCGATGTGGCGGGACATGGGAGACTCCTTGAGGAACTTGCGGACCTATCGCGCGGCGAGGCGACAGGCTGTTTCGAGGACGACGGACCGCGGGCGATCGGGACTGATCATCGAGTCGCCCGATCCTGCCGAGCGAAAACGGTGCGCGGCGCCGAAAGTTAGCGCGCGCTCATCGCGCGCCACCGAAGCCGTGCCGCGTCACTGCTGGTGTCGCCGCAGTCTAGGAGGCGAGACTTAGGAATGAGTTAGCTGCTCAGGCATGGACGCATCCTGCGCAGAAATGATCTGGACGATTCACACGAGCGAAGATCCGTTCAGTGAACGTCGGGCCACGAACAGCTTGATCGACAGCGGCAACAAACCTCGGGGCCGTTGGCCGTTGCTGATCATCCGAGTCAGGACATCAATGGCCGCTGGCACCTCCTCCATCGAAAGCGGCTTCAGCGCAGCGCCCAATGCCACATCCGCCGCGCAGAGGAGCTTTTCTTCAGCATGCGAAATGACGATCGATGGAATCTCCATCTCCTTCAGCAGCTGTGCTAGCTCGACAGTGTCGTGGACGTACTCGAGGTCGAGATCGATGAGCGCCACTGCAGGTTTCTCCACGCGAACCTGCATCAGTGCCGCTCCGGTGGAGGGAGCGGGACCGATGACTTGATGTCCGGCAGCTTCGATTTCGTCTGTCAGCCCAAAGCTGATGAGTGGATCGTCTGCAACTACGAGTACTTTCGCCATGGGAGCGAGCCTCGCGACTGACTCGTGCCTCTACGCAAGCGCGGGGCCTAAGTTCCCTTGCAGGTCGATGGGCAGAGCTTGTTACAATTCAATGACAGCAAGTCCTGCGAAAACGGAAAACGATCAGCAATGCCCATGAGCGCGAGCGATGCAGAGAACGGCAGCAAGGGTCACCGGCAGCGGGAATGGCAATTGACCGCGGCCGATCTTGGCGCGGTCCATCGCTGGCTCACGGAGCATCAAACCATCGAAGGCTTGCTCATCGAGCACCGCTCGCCCGTCCAAGTTCACGACACGTATCTTGACACGAGCGACTGGCGCATTCGACGCGCGGGATTCGCGCTGCGCGTGCGCAACGCGGCGGGTGAATCGGCAGCCACTTTGAAGGAGTTGCGACCATCCAGGGACGGAATAGCGGATCGTCGCGAGCTGACCGAGGCGCTGACAGGTACTACGCCCGACGCGGTTGTCCGCTCGCCGGGCCCAGTTGGCACGCGTGTGCAGGCGGTCGCGGGCGTGCGCGTGCTGCAGGCGTTATTTTCGGTCAGCACCACGCGCCAGCGCTTTACCGTTCGCAAGCATGATGGCAATGAGGATCTGGGGGAGATCAGCCTCGATGAAACTGTCTTCTCGCGTCCAGACGGCGAACCGCAGGCAAGCACGCGAGTGGTGGAAGTCGCGTCTCGCACGAGCGAGAGCGAGAGCCAGCCACTCGAAGACTTGGTGAAAGCGCTGTCCAATGCCTGTGCGCTGAGCTCGGCAACCGACAGCAAGTACGCTCTTGGCTTGCGATCCGTGGGATTGATGCCTGCAACTGCGGGAGATTTTGGCCCCGACGGCATTGAAGCTTCGATGTCCGCCGCTGAGGTGGCGTTCGCGGTGTCGCGTCGGCACTTATCCGGATGGATAGCGCATGAGCCAGGCGCGCGGCTCGGCGAGAATCCCGAGGAGTTACACGACATGCGCGTCGCAGGTCGTCGCCTCGACGCATCGTTCGCTCTGTTCGCTGCGTATCTCCCGGTGGTGCTCGGACGCGCACGCGCAAGGCTCAAGGCGCTACTCGACGCGCTGGGTGGCGTCCGCGATCTCGATGTTCAGCTGGTGAATCTCGAAGCGTTCCAGCAGGAGCTCGCTGCAACAGATCGTCCGGCGATCCAGCCTTTGAAGAACCTGCTCGACACCGAACGCGCTCAGGCGCGGATCCGCATGTTGCGCATGCTGGATTCACCGAAGACGGAAAAATGGCTGGCGCGTCTGAAGGCTGAGCTTCTGAAATCGTCTGCGGCGGGGACGCGCCGCGATCCTGCACCGATAATCGTTGCCGCGCCCGCGCTCATCGGAACCCGATATAAGAAACTGCGCAAAGCCGCCTCGCGCCTGACCGCCGAGTCCTCAATGCAGGACTACCACGGCGTGCGCGGCCGGATAAAAAAGCTGCGCTACGCCATCGAATCTCTTGCTCCGGTCTACGGAAAGCCGGCCGACGCGCTGCTACGGTCGCTGCGCCGCCTGCAGGATCCGCTGGGCGAGCAGCAGGACGCGCACGTGACACTTGCCCGCCTACACGCGCTTGCGCGTCAGCCGAAAGCAGACCTGGGTGCAGAAACGCTGTTCCTGATGGGTCGCATGGCAGAAGGTCACGCCGCGGCGGGCGCGCGGGGACGCGATGATTTCGAGAAGCGTTACCCCAAGCTGCGCAAACGGTGGAAACGGCTGCGCCGCAGGCTCGATCGGCTGGACACGCACGCTCAACAACCCGCCGAAACGCTATCGTCTTCAGCCCACGGCGACCCGGGCGGCTCGTGACAGCAGGCGTTCGGATCTCGCAGAATTCGTCAAAATCCGTGTCAGTGTCCGTTGGAACTCAGCGACCGCCGCCGGGTTACTTCGCCATAACGGCTGCGAGTAACCGATCATGCGTACTCGATTGAAACAGGGCGAACCCGCCATGCGCGGCGCGCGCCGTGTCCTCGTCGAACATATCGACAGATCCATTCACATCGTGCAGCGACACTCACTCGCCGACGAACCCGTGCATGAAACACGCAAGGAGATGAAACGGACGCGCGCCGGCTTACGTTTGCTGCGCGACGCCTTGGGTGAGACAGCATATCGACGACTGAACCGGTCGGTGCGCGACGCCGCCCGCCCATTAACGCCGATCCGTGATGCCAAGGTGTTGCGCGATACCTTGGACAATGTTCTGCAACAGGCCGGCAAGTCAGCGCAAAAAGACCGTCTCTCGGAATTGCGCCAGGCTTTGCTGCAGGAGCACCGCTCGAGCCGCGACAAACTCTCAAACAAGGACCTCAACGCAATCAGCACTTGTCTGCGAGAGGTGAAACGACACCTGCAAGGCCTGCCAGATTCCCGCCTCGATCACGCCCCCACCGATGCCGCGCTCAAACGGTCCTACAAAAAGGCCCAGAGGGCCTTCACGCTCGCCGAAAAGGAACCCAGCAACGAACATTTGCACGAGTGGCGCAAACAAGTGAAATATCATTTTCATCAGCTTGCGTTGGTCCAGCCGCTCAAACCCAAGCGCATCGGCGCTACGATCAAACAAGCTCATCAGCTTTCGGATCACTTAGGCGACGATCACGATCTCGCCGTCCTTCACGAGAAAATTGCTCTGCACTCGACGCAGGCGCAGGCGTCCTCGGGCACGGTTGCCACCGACGCGTTGATCAAACGACTTAAGCGCCAGCGCGCGAAGCTGCAACGCAAGTCTTATCGATTGGGTAGGAAACTTTATGCGGACAAGCCGAAGCAGGTTTCAAAGCAAGTAGGAAAGTACGTGGACGCGTGGCGGCAGCAGGCTGGCCCGGTCCAAGGACGTCCGTAGACGTCCATGGGCGTCCACCGACAAACTCGGATCCTAGGTTCTCTAGACCGTTAGCTCGTCCGTCGTCGTCCAGCAACCGCCAACGACAGCCGCGGCTTCGTGGGGGTATTCCTGGGGTATCGGCGACTCCTTGGGATCGATACCCCCACTACCTCACAGTCATCGTCCCGTCATCATCCGGCAGGTGGGCGGCCAGAACTCTTCCACGGACTTCTAGCGCAGACCGCCGGGTCGGGGAGTCGTTCGATGAAAGCTCATGGAGAGCCGCCGTTCCATAGCATCAACGTGAAAGTTCCAACGACCAGGAACGACATCAGGCCAATCGCCGTGATCCTGATTGTCCAGTCAACAACGAACGACACGTACCGCCATAACGTTTTCATCACTGCAGCTCCCGGTCCAACGCCGACCACGAGAACAGAGGCGGCGGCATCTTTGCTGCTCCACGAATTCGCGCGTCGGCGGGGCCATCCTCGGCCGAGCGCAGGTGCTCGTTGCCGCGCTCGGACGCAGTCACATCACTCCAGCCGCAGCGTGGGACCGGCAGCACACTCAAGTACCGCTCATACCCTGGCAACACATGACGGTGGAAATCCAGGCCCAACAGACGTGCGTTCAGTTCGATCTCAGCCTCGGGATTCGTTCCGCGGACGACTGCTTGGACTTGCGCGACGATGTCGGGTACACGTTGCTCGATCAGTCGCAGCAACGCCCACGCGGATCCCGCCAAGATGCCGGTGTTCCATAGCAAGCGGCGCTCAGGAACAGCATCGGGTGCTGTCTCGGACGAGTTCTCGATCAGCTGTTCCACCTCGAAGGCGCCGCGACGATCATTGCGACCGACCACGATGCCGGGGAAGTCCAGATCGTGCGCATCCGGCTCCACACCGAGAACGAAAAGATCATCCGGCCGCACGATCGTTTGTGCAGCCGCGGCGCGCAGCGATCGCATCAGTGGCTTCTCGTTGCGAACATCGTGGTTCGCCGGCAATACCAGAACCCGAGCGACTGGATCACGCTGCAGGATGCGCAGCAGACCCATGATGATTCCGAAGGTAGTGCTAGCAGGTTCGGGGAGAGCGATGAAGTTCGAAGCAGGCAGGGCCCACAGCGGGCCTTTCAACTGCCGTCGATGCTGCTGTGTCACCACCGCCCAGACGCGTTCCCGGTGTGCAGTTCTTGCGGCACGATTCACCACGTAGCCCAGCAATGAATTGGCTTCGTGCTCTCCTCGCTCCGTAGCGAGAACCAGCGCCCAAAGTTGTCCCAAGCTCTTCATGGTCGGTCCGATACACTCGTTGACTCGCACGGCAGAGTGACGCACGCGCGAGGCTCGATAAACCGGCGCCATCGGAATTCACTGTTGCGCTGAATTCAGCAATGCTCATCTATCGCGTCGACTCGACGTGGATAGAAGGCAACGTGATCCTTGATCGCTGCAACAGATGCGTACGGCGCTTCGTACGTCCAGACCGCATTCACCGACCGCTCTCCGCCGAGAGGAATGCTGTAGTAGGCGCAGTCTCCCTTGTACGGGCAGTAAGTGTGATGGTTCGTGCGTTCCAGCAGGGTCATGTCGACATCCTTGCGGGGGATGTACTGCACCGGCCCGTAAGACGCCTCTGTCAATGTCAGCGCATTTCGAGTGTCGGCGACCGTGCGGCCCGCGATCGACACGACGACGCGCGCCGGATTCGGTTCGATCGAAATCGGATGGTCGGGGCCCGGCAGCCTGATCGATTTGGCCATTTGATTGCTCCTTCGGTGAGGCCACCGTATGCCTCGTTGGGGCGTGTGAAAAAGACTTTGTGAGCTGAGGGACACAGCGCTCGGGCATGGGGCGCTGATGCTCACGCCGAGCTGCATCGCTTGAGTTGCGCAATGAAGGCGCGGGCCGCGGGTCCTGGCGGCGCGTCACGGCGAAAGACGACCTTCATCGGCAGGGCCACGTCGCGCGGCACGCCTTCTACGCGGATCTTGACCAGCGCTCTGCTATCGAGATCGGCTTGCACCATGTGCAAGGGCATGTGCCCCCAGCCGAGGCCGGCTCTGAGGAAGGCGTGCTTCGCTCCCAAGTCTGCGAGGCGCCAAGTCAGCGGCGACAACACGCCGAAGTCCCGACCGCTCGTCAGCGCAGACCTGTCTGTAAGCACCAGCTGCACCTGCTTGGCGACAGCCGAAGCTGAAACTGCGCCGCGCTTGCCAGCAAGTGGATGACTCGGACTAACGACCGTTACGAAAGGAACGTCCAGCAGCGGCTCGGCCTGGAGCTCATCCGGAATGATTGGCAGCGAGCCAACAATTCCAATGCTGCAGTCTCGATCCAGAACCGGTTTGATGACGGCGCCGAGCGCTTCCACATAGAGACGGAGCGGTGTGTGCGGGTATGCCTTGCGACTGTGCGTCGCCGCTCTCGTCACTGCCTCCATCGGGTACATCACTTCCATGGCGACCGCGAGCTCCGGCTCGAGGCCCTCGCGCATCGCGCGCGCCCTGGCTTTGAATTCGTCCATGTTGTCGGCCACTGAGCGGGCCTCGGGGAGCAAGCTGCGCCCTTCCTCAGTGAGCTTCGGATAGCGCTCGGAGCGGTCGAACAACTTTATTCCCAGCTGGGCCTCGAGATTGGCGAGCGTCTGGCTCACCACTGACTGTGCGCGCCGCAGTTTGCGGCCCGCGGCGGAAAAGCTTCCTTCATCCACGGCAGCAATGAAGGTGCGAAGTTGATCCAGCGTGACTCCGTCGAGCATGTCTATCGCCTCTGACGATACGTTGTATCTAAATATATAGGCTTCTCAGATATAGCGCGAACCCATACGCTGTGTTCCATCGATTTTTACGGAGACATGGCAATGAGCACGCCAACCGCAGTGGCCACCCGCCAGGATCAGAATCGGCACGTCGTCGATTCACTCGACGAAGCTGTGCCGACGAGTGCTCGCCGAATTGTCCTGCGCAGCAGCGGTCATACGCATGGCCCAATCACCCGCCTCGTCAGCCCCTCGGACATCGGTGAGCTGATCAAGCCCTTTGTGTTCCTCGATCACGCCGAGGTCGTGCCGCGGCCCGAGCCGCTGTTCGGCATTCACCCGCACTCCGGCATCGCAACGCTGACGGTCGTGCTTCGCGGCGGCATGGCCTATGAGGACACGACCGGAAAGAAAGGCTCGGTCCCCACGGGTGGACTCGAGTGGATGAAGGCCGGCAACGGTGTTTGGCACGACGGCGGGGCGACGCCCGGCGCGCCGTTGCGTCTCTTCCAGCTGTGGGTGGCGCTGCCTGCGTCGCAGGAGAATGCAGCACCCGAAAGTCAGTACATCGCGCCGGAAGCAGTGCAGGAAGATGGACCGGTGCGAGTCATTCTCGGCAGCTTCGGCCACGCCCAGAGCCCAATTCGTGCGCCTGCGGGCATCAACTATTTCCACGTCCGCCTGAAGAACGGTCAGCGCTGGCGTTACCAGCCGCCGACGGGACACAACGTCGCCTGGCTGGCAGTCGATGAGGGAAAGTTGTGGTCGCATGAGCCGATTGACGCCGAGCAGATCGCAGTGTTCGAGGAATCCAACGGCGCCATCGAAGTGCAAGCCGAGGGCGATACCTCTTTTGTCTTCGGCTCTGCGATCAAGCATCCCTACCCGCTCGTTCTCGGCCGCTACTCGGTTCACACGAATAGCGACGCTTTGCAGCGCGGCGAGGCGGAGATTCGCCGGATAGGCCAGCGGCTGCGTGCGGAGGGCCGGCTTTAGCCGCCCTCTGCCTCGACATTGTCATTTCGTCGATCACCTACTCATCAGCCAAGGAGTTTCACATGAGCACTTCCTCCGCTACGGCGGTCCGCGACACGAACCACACTGCGTTATCCACGAGTACGGTCCAGAAATTCTCTGAGCTGGCCGGCCGAATACTTTTGGCCGCGATCTTCCTGCTTTCCGGCCTCGGCAAGATCGGCGCTTACGCGGGAACTGCCGCGTACATGGCTTCGGCCGGTGTTCCGGGAGCGCTGCTGCCGGCAGTCATCGCTCTGGAAGTGCTGGGTGCGATCGCCATCATCGTCGGCTGGAAGACCCGCATCAGCGCCTTGCTGCTGGCCGGCTTCACGTTGCTGTCAGGGGTGCTCTTCCACAGCAATTTCGCAGATCAGGTCCAGATGATCATGTTCCTCAAGAACGTGGCCATCACGGGCGCCTTTCTGCTGCTGGTGGCCCACGGGCCCGGCGCCTTGAGCCTCGACCGGCGCCTCGCAAAGTAGCCAGCTCTTTCTCGCCTATATATAGGAGTGACTGACGTGTCATCGACCCATCGAAAAGTGATCGCTGTGACTGGCGCCACTGGCCAGCAGGGCGGCGGCGTCGTGCGTGCCCTGAAAGCCAGCGGCCAATTCAAGGTGCGCGCGCTGAGCCGCAATCCAGGCAAGCATCGTCAATTCGCAGATGAAGTTGTCGAGGCGGATCTGGATCGTCCCGAAACCCTCAAGGCCGCATTTGCGGGAGCACACGGCGTCTTTCTGGTCACCAATTTCTGGGAACCAGGAACCGACGAGCTCAAGCAAGCAACGGCCGCGGTACGCGCTGCTAAAGATGCGGGTGTGAAGCACCTTATCTGGTCAACGCTACCCAACGTGGAAGCGATCAGCGCCGGCACGTTGCACGTTCCACACTTCACGAACAAGGCCAAGATCGATCAGATCGTCCGGCAAGCCGGGTTCGAGCATCACACTTTCGTCATCGCGCCCTTCTATTACCAGAATCTGATGGGTGCCATGCTTCCGCAAAAGCAGCCGGACGGATCCTGGGGCTGGACGCTTCCTCTTGATCCGACCGTGCGCGCCATTCACATGGGCGACATCAGCGAGCTTGGCAACATCGTGGCCGGAGCCTTCGCACACCCGGACCAGGCCGGTACTGGCGAGTATCTGCCGCTCGTCGGTGACTTCATGAGCTTCAACGAAATCATCGACACGCTGAATCGACAGGGACATGCATTCTCATTCAGGCAAGTCCCGAAGGAAGCTTTCGCTGCATCATTTCCGGGAGCCGCCGAGATCGCGGCGATGCTCAGCTACTTCGAAGCTCATTCCTACCTGGGCTCGAATTCGACCGACCGGATAGCGCTCGCAAACAAGGTCGCCGGCAGACAACCGACCCGGTTGGCGGCGTGGGCTCGATCGAACTTCACGGTCAAGGCTGCCGCAGTATGATTTGCGCATGAGTTCGATCAGCGCCGCGAAAACAGCATTCGTGTTGGCGGGCGGCGGCAGCCTTGGCGCCGTGCAGGTCGGCATGCTCAAGGCACTGACGCGGCAAGGCCTGCTTCCGGACTTCGTCGTTGGCGCATCCGTGGGTGCGCTCAACGGCGCCTACTTCGCCGCACAACCGGATGACGAGGGCGTAAAGCGGCTCGAACGAATCTGGAGCCGCCTGCGCCGGCCAGACATTTTCCCCCTGTCGCCCTTCAGCAGCCTGCTCGCGATCCTGGGCAGGCGCGATCACCTCGTGACGTCCTCGCCGCTGCGCTCGCTGATTGACTCCGAGCTCCCTTGCGAAAACCTCGAGGACGCGAAAATTCCCTGCCACGTGGTCGCGACCGACGTTCTCGACGGCACGGAGGTCGCGATTGCGACCGGCTCGCTCACGAGCGCCTTACTCGCGAGCGCCGCCATTCCTGCTGTATTCCCGTCGGTAGCGTTCGCCGGACGTCGCTTGATGGATGGCGCGATCGCCAACAACACGCCGATTTCAACGGCGCTCAAGCTGGGCGCCGAACGCGTGATCGTGCTGCCCACCGGTCTGTCGTGCGCGCTCGCAGACCCGCCGAGCGGCGCCGTGGCGTTTGCGCTGCATGCGTTGAATCTTCTCGTCATGCGCCAGTTGCTGAGCGACATCGAGCATTTTTCGAGCCGAGTGGAGCTCATCGTCGTACCGCCGCTGTGCCCCGTGACGATCAGTGCGTACGATTTCTCGCAAACAGCCGACCTCATTCATCGCGCCGAAGCGACGACCCGGCTGTGGTTGAAGCAGAAGGGTCTGGCACCGGCAGGTGCTCCAGAAGAACTGCTGCCGCACGCGCACGAACATCCAGCGTAAGCGCATGGGGAAGCTAGGAATGTCGCATTTAGCTGCACCGCGACTCAAAACGCGTAGCTCGCGTACAGCGAGCCCCAATAATGAGAGCGGTCGGCAAGCCCGTCGCGCACCTCGGACGATGCGGCGTGCAGCGTGTAACGCAGTGTGAGTCGGGACGGCAGCTCTCTGCACTGATCTTCCATCGCAATCTGGCGGACCAGGTTCAGATGATCATGTTCTTCAAGAACATCGCGATCGCTGGCGGCCTGCTCTTGCTCGTTGCGAATGGCGCCGGTCGGCTGAGCATCGATCGACGTATTGCTCGGTAAACCTTGCAGCCGCTGCATTGAAGCGGCCGCTCCTTTGGGAGAGAACTCATGTCACGCAGACTCGATGGAAAAACCGCGGTCCTCACCGGTGCCACCGCAGGTATCGGCCTCGCCACCGCCAAGCGGTTCGCCGCAGAAGGCGCGCGCGTATTCATCACCGGACGTCGTCACGACCAGCTCGACGCGACCGTCGCCGCGATTGGACCGAAGGCAACGGGCATTCAAGCGGACTCCGCCAATCTGAGCGACCTCGATAGGCTCTACGAGCGTGTGAAGACGGAGGCGGGACGCATCGACGTCTTGTTCGTCAATGCCGGCGGCGGCTCGATGCTGCCCTTGGGCTCGATCACCGAGGAACAGTACGACGACACATTCGGCAGCAACGTGAAGGGCGTGCTCTTCACCGTGCAGAAAGCGCTGCCGCTCTTGGTGGACGGTGCATCGGTGATCCTGGTTGGCTCCAACGTCAGCATCAAGGGCACGCCCGCGTTCAGCGTCTACAGCGCCTCGAAGGCAGCGGTGCGCAACTTCGCCCGAAGCTGGACGCTCGACCTGAAGAGCCGCGGCATCCGCGTGAACGTCATCAGTCCAGGCCCGATCAAGACGCCCGGCCTGGTCGGGTTGGCTGGCCCGGACGCTGCGCATCAGCAGGGCATGCTCGACTACATGGCCTCCACCATCCCGCTCGGCCGCATCGGCGATCCAGGTGACATCGCGGGCGCCGCCCTCTTCCTGGCTTCCGACGATGCCAGCTTCATCGCCGGTACGGAGCTCTTCGTCGACGGCGGACAAGCTCAGATCTGACCAAGCACAAGCCATGTCCAACAGCATATCGACCTTGCTGACCCGTAACCTTCACGATGTCTTCGGTGAAAATGATCCCGCGCGTCGGCGCCCGGCGATCGATGAGATGTTCACCGAGGATTGCGTGTTCTACGAGCCCCGGGGCGTCCACCGGGGCCGCGACGAGATCGATCGCATCGCGGGCGCAATCAAGGCGACTCACCCTGACTTTCAATATCAGCCGATTGCCGAGCCCGAGGAGTTGGGCGATGGCGGGCGGATCCGATGGGTATCTGGCCGCCTTGGTGAGGCGCCCACATACGCCGGCACTGATTTCATCATTGTCCGGGACGGCCGGATTGCCGCCGTTTACCTCTTTTTCGACAAGCTACCGTGAGTTGGACGGGCTCCTACAATATCTGCCCTGGGTCATTCGTCTACAGAGCCAATGAGCGGGTTCGTGGCCACGGAACGCATGACAGGTGAACAGGACCGGCAGGTCTACGAAGCTCTGGAGCGAGAGCGGCCTCGACTGCGGAATTGGATCCGGCAGCGACTCGCAGACCCGAGCGAGGTCGAAGACGTACTGCAGGATGTTTTCTTCGAGCTCGTTCAGGTGGATCGACTGCTGAGCCCGATCGAGGACGTCGGTGCGTGGCTGTACCGGGTTGCGCGCAATCGCATCACGGATCTGTTTCGGAAGAAAAAACCCGAGGCCTTGGCTGATCAAGTCATTGCGAGCAACGCTGGTGAGGCGCTCGCGCTGGAAGACCTGCTGCCCTCACCCGACGCCGGCCCGGAAGCCATCTATGCGCGTGGGATTCTGCTCGAGGAACTCGCCGACAGCCTGGACGCGCTGCCCGCCGAACAGCGCGAGGTTTTTCTGGCTCACGAGATCGAGGGCCTGAGCTTCCGAGAGATCTCGGCATTGACCGGCACGAGCGTGAACACGCTGATTTCGCGCAAGCGCTACGCGGTGCTGCAGCTGCGGCGAAGATTGCAAGTCATTTACGAAGAGTTTGGAGATGAATGAGGGCGTCCTATGCGACACAACTACTGGATTTTTCGGATCGTCGGAATCGCGCTGATCGTCGCGATCTTCCTCGCGGGTTTCGGCTCGGCCGTGTGGCAACTTTGGAACTTGCTGATGCCCAAAATCTTCGGCCTACCGGCACTGAGCTTCTGGCAAGCGGTCGGCCTGCTGAGCCTGAGTTGGATTCTCTTCGGCAGCTGGCGCGGCTTCCCTCGGCCCTACGGCCATTGGCGCCGTGGAATGCGCGAGCGCTGGGCGCAGATGTCGCCCGAGGAGCGCGAGAGCTTTCGCAAGGGTATGGAAAGCCGCTGTGGCTCGCGGGTCAACGCTACCGGTGCGGACTCGCCGAATGCGTGAAGTTCTGCTCGGCGTGAGGCGGCGGCACCTTTGCTGCTCCACGAATCCGCACGTCTACCTGGCTATCCTTGGCCGGCGTAGCTGCGCGTTCGTCCGCTGTCACATCACCCCCAGCCGCAGCGTGAGACCGGCAACACACTCAGATACCGCTCGTACCCTGGTAACACATGAGCGACTCACGATCTATTTCCGCACGTTGATGTTGTAGCGCGCCGCCGGTGTGTTTCGCGACAGGCCAGGTCCCAACGCTTTGCGGGCACTCTCGAACGTGTCCCAATCGGCGCGGTCAGGAAGCGACGGGATCGTGACCACCTCGCCCTGCTTCAGGCCGGCTAAAGCGGCATCGACCAGGTCCTCGGCCGACATGACGATGCCTTGCGGCAGATGTTCCACTGGCGTGCCCGCTATGTTCCAGAACGCCGTAGCGATTGCTCCCGGCAGTACGGCCTGGACGCGAACACCTTTGTCGGCCAGCTCATGCTGGAGCGACTGCGAGAATGCGAGCACGAAAGCCTTGCTGCCGCCATAGACGCCATTCAGCACCTCGGGCGCAACTGCAGCGATCGAGGCGATGTTGATGATGGTTCCTGCGCCGCGCGCGACGAATGCCGGAGCCGCGGCATAGGCCAGACGGGTGAGCACGCTGACATTCAGCGTGATCATCTGCTCCATCCTGCCGATGTCTGACTGCAGCAGCGGAGCTGTCGCGCCGAAGCCGGCATTGTTGACCAGCACAGTAATGCTCGCGTCGGTCTTGAGCACGCCTTCGACCTTCGCAAGGTCCGTCGCTTTGGTGAGATCAGCGGCGATCGTTTCGACCGAGCGGCCGCTGCGCGTCGTCAACTGCTCTGCCAGGGTCCGCAGCTTGTCGGCGCTGCGCGCAACGAGAATGAGGTCGTAACCCGCTTGCGCGAGACGGTCGGCATAGACGGCGCCGATTCCGGAGGACGCGCCGGTGATCATTGCCGTCCCTTTGGGAGTGAGTGTGGTCATGTCAGGCTCCTTAGTCGGCGAAGCGCCGGGTTGGAAAAATGTTACGCGGCTTGCTTGTGTCCCGAATGTCGGATATACCTCGTTTTAGGACATGACTAACTTTGAGTTATTCGGAGCGGACCATGCTCAGTATCGGATTTGTCGTTGTGTCCGGCTTTCAGATGATGAGCCTGGCTGCCCTGTCAGTGTTCGAGATGGCGAACTTCAACGCCGGCGAAAAGCTTTACAGCATCCGGGTACTTTCTGAAGGCGGCGGGCCAGTGGCGAGTTCCATCGGCACCTCGATGGACACGCGGAGATTCTCCAAGCCGGCATTCGATACGCTGCTGGTCAGTGGCATTCTCGAACCCGCCGCGTCATCGAGCAGCGGGGTGCTGAGATTCATACGCAGGGCGTCTACGTCGTGTCGGAGGACTGCATCGATCTGCACTGGAGCATTCATCCTGGCCGAGGCCGGCTTGCTGGACGAACGACGCGCAACCACGCACTGGCAGCACGCGCGTGAGTTGCAGCGCAGGTTCCCCAAGACCAGGGTTGAAGATGACCGCATCTTCATTATCGATGGATCGATCTGGACCTCGGCCGGAATGAGCGCGGGCATCGATCTCGCACTGGGCATGGTGGAGAAGGATTTTGGCGCGGCGATGGCCCGCTCGGTGGCCCAGAGCCTGGTGGTCTATCACCGACGGGCGGGTGGCCAGTCGCAGCATTCCGCGTTGCTGGAGATGGACGCTAAATCCGACCGCATCCAGAACGCCTTGGCCTACGCCAAGCGCAATCTGCGTTTGTCGCTAACCGTCGATCAGCTCGCGGACGCAGCGCACTTGAGCCCGCGCCAGTTCAGCCGTGCCTTCCGCACAGAAACCGGCCAGTCGCCGGCGAAAGCCGTCGAGCACCTGCGTGTCGAAGCGGCCCGACTAATGATTGAACAGAGCCGCCACTCGATCGACGTCATTGCAGCAGAGACCGGGTTTGCCGACCGCGAGCGCATGCGTCGCGCATTTCTGCGTGCCTTTGGACAGCCCCCGCAAGTCATCCGACGCAATGCGCGGGTCGAAGCGACGGACTAGGCTGATGCTTTGATGAAATCGATGAACGCTCGCAGCGGCGCAGGCACGAGACGCCGTCCGGGATAGTAAAGAAGCGGTCCCGAGAAGCTCTGCCACCAGGGTTCAAGGCACCGGTTCGAGCGCGCCGCTATCGAGATACGCCATCGCCACCTGGAAACCCCTCGCGGATAAGGATTTCGTAGATCGCCTTCCAGCCCGAGGCAATCCACCCACGCGCCATGAACCAGCACGATGTTCTTCAGCGGCGCGGAACTTGATCGAATGCGACCATGTCGGGTGCCGTGAGCGGCGTTGCGGATGTAACAGCCCATCGCAGTAAGCGCAGGAGGGCCTCTGAGGGCTCAGTACTTCAGCCGCACTCCCAGCTGAAACCGCCGATCGCTCCTGATCCAGGCGGAGTCGCGCCGCACGGCC
Source organism: uncultured Gammaproteobacteria bacterium (assembly GCA_963830745.1). GTDB lineage: Bacteria > Pseudomonadota > Gammaproteobacteria > Steroidobacterales > Steroidobacteraceae > Steroidobacter. Next base: position 57,677 of record CAWHNL010000018.1, on the reverse strand, counting down.
GCGGCGCCCGGAGTCAATGCCGAATCCCCGAACAGCTGCTGCTGGTTGACGGTCGTAGTGTCGAGCAGATTCGAGGCTTCGAGCGACAGCTCGACGTTGTTGCCGACCTGCAGCCGGAGCGAGCCGTCGAGATAGCCGCTCGCCTCCTGCCACATCGGCAGGCCAATGCAGCAGTCGAGGTTGTTGGTCAGGAACTCCGATCGCCAGCTGTACGCGAGCCGCGCACCAATGCGGCCGTATTCATAGAGCAGTACGACGTTGTACGAATGATCGGACAGCCCGGCGAGACGATGCGAGTCGATCACCGCATCGTTGACCTGCAAGCCGCCGCCGAAGGCGATCGTGCTGCCCGGCACGTAGCCCGGCTGCACGGCAAGGTGCGAGTTGTCGATGCCCGACTGTCGCACATGAGTGTAGTTGAGCTGCGTGCCCAGGCCGCTCCATGCACCCGGCAGGAAGTCGAAGAACGTCTGGAACGCCACCTCCACGCCTTTGAGCGCGCCACCGCCTTTGCCGTTGCGCGGCCCGCGCACGATGACCCGCTGCGTCGTGCCGTTGTTCTCGAACGCGCGCTCGAACTCACCGAATGCGATGCTGCCGTTCAGGCGCTTGTAGAACAGACCCAGCGTAAACGAGCTGCTCTTGCCCCAGTAATTTTCGTACGCGAGGTCGAAGTTGTCCGCCGTGATGGGCTCGAGCGCGCCGAAGCCCGAGTCGGCCTGGAACACGAAGTGATAGCCGGCCACGTTCGCCGGCGTGTGCTCGGCGCCGGGAGATTTGTAAACAACGTACGGCGAGTTCGGAGAGGTATCGAGCACCGTCGGCTGGATAGCCACGTAATTGCGCAGCAAGCCGAAGTCCGGTCGCGACATCGAGCGCGAGGCGCCGAAGCGCACGAACTCATTGTCGTCGACCTGCAAGCGCACGTTGAAACTCGGCAACAGATTGTGATGATCCCTGCTCAGCTCGTTGCTGACGCCAGCGCCGTTGCTGAAGGCCAGCAGCTCGGGAGTGAGCCAGCAGGAAACGTTCGTGACCGAGTCACCGACGAGCGGCGCGTTGCATGGCGTTGATGCGGCCAGCTGATACCAGGCCGGCACCGGGAACGCGACGCCTCCGTGACTATCCACGTCCGTCCGCACATAGCGCACGCCGATGTTGCCGCGCACGCCGATGCGTCCGAAGAGTTTCTGATCGTCGCCACCAAAGCGCAGCATTGCGTAGACCGCATTCGTGACTTCCGTGACGTCGAGAATCTCCGGATCGATGAAGCAGCCTTCGGTGTTGTTGGCACGCTGGCATAGCGGCGTCCACAGCAACGGCGAGTTCGTCGTTGCTCCGCTCAACGCTGCGATATGACGGTCGCGGTCGGCCAGCGTCGCGCGACTGAGAAAGACCATCGGCCCGTTCTGAAAAACATTGCCGTCGTAGAAGCCCCCGAGAGCCGCCACCTCCCAGATGTTCGATCCGTAGCCCTGAAACACGCGCGCAGCGCCGCCGCAGCTCTCCGGATACGGCGCCGGGTTCGTATTGTCGATGTTGAACCCCGGTCCGTTGCAGATCGAGGGCGCAGCGACCGGCGACCAGTTGTAGGTCGAGTAGCGGACCTTCTGCTCGCGATCGGCGCGGCGCGCACCGAATTTCAGCGAGTCGAGCCAGCTGTCGGAGGCGAGCTGGTACTCGAAGTCCAGGCGCGCCGCCAAGGCATCCGCTTCGTTTTCCTCGTAGTGGTCCTGGATGAACGGGATGTAGTAGTTGTGTGGATTCGCGAGGAATCCTGGCGCGTAATTCACGTTGGATCCCGGCAGCAGCGTAATGCGCGGCGTGCCGTCGCGGTCCGTTGCGTACTGCGCGTTCGCCATCGTGCGAGTCGGGACCAGAATGTCGTAGTTGTTGGTCTTGGCTTCGATGTACTGCACGTCGAGTGTCGTGCGCAGGTTGTCAGTGACGTCCCAGCGCACGTTCGCGGCGATGTCGCGCGTGCCTTCCGAGTGATCGAAGTTGCGCGCCTCGTTGGTGAGATAGACGCCTTCGCGCTGCGAAGCGCATGGTGAAGGGCTGCCATCGGGCTGCGGACCGCAATAGTTCACGAACGGCAGGCCGGGAACTGCCGAGCCGTAGTCGACATTGCCCTGCGTACTGCCACCGAGCCAATCGCCGGTCGGCTGCGTCAGCACGCCGGATTGCAGCATTCCATCCGGGCGTGAACGTGAACGCGGGCGTGCCATCCGCGGGCGCGATGAATGCACTCGTCTGGGGCGAGTACGCGGGGGTCGCCCACAATCCGAACAGCGAGACGTTCGAGCTGCGCTCGCGCCAAGCGTTGTCGTACTGCGAGTCCATGTACTGAAGACTGGCCACGACGCGCTTGTCGAGGCTCTCGAACTGGAGCGCAGCGGACGAGCCGCGGCGCTCCCGGTCGTAGAGCACCTCGGAGAAGTTCACTTGGCTCGGCAGGTACTGCCAATCGGACCCGCCATAAGGCGTCGACGTGCACGGAATCGATCCGTCCGCCGCAACGACTGCACGCCGCGGCAGCATCGCCGTATCCGCCGCTGCAGAACGCGCCGATGCGCTGCATGATCACGCCTTCGGTCTGCGTCTTCACGTGCGAGTAGGCGTAGTTCGCCATGGCCCCGAAGCGGCCGACGTCCGTCTGCCAGGTATTGGAGTAGACGCTCGAGCCTTCGTACGTCGTGTCTTCGCTGCGATCGCCGTAGTTGGCTCGACCCGTAAACGAGAACACGCGATCGGGCGGAGTCGAGCGGCAACCGCGTGCGCAGATTCACGGTGCCGGCGATGCCGCCTTCGACCATCTCCGCCGTCTGATTCTTGTACACGTCGACACCTGCCATCAGCTCGGGCGAGATGTCGTTGAAGTTGAGCCCGCGATAGCCGTCGGCGGAGAAGGCTGTCGCGTCCGTTCAGCTCCGTGCGCACGAAGGTCAGACCTCGGACCAGCACGCCGGCCGGCTCGGCCGAGAAATGCGTACTGTCATCGTTGGACTGCAATCGCGAAACGGTGATGCCGGGCACCCGCTGCAGCGCCTCGGCAACGGACTTGTCCGGAAATGCGCCGATATCCGTCGCGGTGACGGAGTCGACGAAGGTATCCGAGTCGCGCTTGATCACCTGCGAGGATTCCATCGAGCGCCGCACGCCGACGACGATCACCTCCTCGAGCGGCTCGGCTGAGAGCCACGCGCGGCGCGGGCGCACGATCAGCGCGCCCGCTAGATCGCGCACGACCTCGAGGTCGGTGCCGGCAACTAGCGCGTGCGCGGCCTCCTCTGCAGTCAGCCTGGCGATGACGGCGTCCGAGCGCACTCCCTGCACAGCCTCGGGCGAGAACAGGATGTTCGTGTCAGTCAGACTCGACAACTCACGCAGCGCCGCGTCGAGGGGCTGCGCGTCGATCCGCAGGTCGATCTCTGCATGCCGCGCAGCCGCGATCCCGGTCGTCGCCACGGCGGCAACCGCAGCAACGCACCGCACTGCGATGCGAACCGCGCGACTCACCTTCGACGACATGCTCCCCCGCGTAGCCGCCGCGTTATCAAATCCGGCGCTGTCTCTCCTCAGAAGCAGCGCGCAAGGTAATCCGATCGCGTTCGAGCCCGACCTCGACCGGCAGCAGCACCGATATCGAAGTGGCGAACGCCTGAGGGTCCCCGACGCTGTAATTGCCGGAGATCCGCATCTGCGCAATCCCGGCATCCAGAATGACGATGGGTCGGCGCGTGTAGCGATTCATCTGCGCGACCGCCTCTGTCAGCGGCTCCTCGAAGAGCGCGAGCCGGCCGTAATGCCAGGCGACTGCCCGCTTCATCTCCGGCTGTTCCTCGCGCACGAGCTTATCCTCAGCGAACACGACGAGTTGCCCCGGCATGATCGTGCGCGGCGTCGAGAGGCCCGCGGCTGCCTTCTCGTTCGCGACCTGCACCGGCTCCGCTTGCGGGAGCACGGAGACCAGCACGCCGTCGCGGCTCACATCGAACTCGCCACGTGATGCCGTTACGAGTTGATCGAGCGCGACCACCTGAAAGGGCCGCGTCGGATCCTCAGTGACATCGAAGTGAGCCCGGCCACGGCGCAGCTGCACGCGGCGACGCTCCTCGTTCATCGAGACGTGAATCTCGGAGTCGGTATCGAGGCGGACGCGCGTGCCGTCTTCGAGGGAAACGTCGCGCTGCTCGCCGATTTCCGTCGCATAGGTGGTGCCCGAACGCAGGTAGATCACGATGCCCGCCACCGAGGCGGCTGCGAGGCCGACGCCGGTCCGCAGCACGTGGCGCCGAGTGACGTGCGGAACTTGTGTGGGAGCAACACGGCGCTGCGCCGCACCCGCCATCTCGAAAACGCTATTCGTAGCCTCAAAGGCGGCGCGGTGTGCTTCGCTTTCCGCCAGCCACGCCCGGAAGCCCTGCTCGTCCTGCGCGGTTCGCTCCTCCGAACGCAGCCGCGCCAGCCATGCTGCAGCCTCCGCCCGCACGGTATGCGTGTCACGCTCGCGTGGCCGCGCGCTCACTCTCCCTCCACCCAGTTCACGAGAAACAGGCTCGCCTTGGCGATGTGTTTCTCTACCGCACTTACCGTAATGTCGAACTGCGCCGCGATCTCACGATATTTCAGTCCGTCAATCCGATGCAGCAGAAAGATCTCCCGCGTCCGCGGTCCGAGCGAGTCGAGGCCCGCCACGATCTTATTAAGACGTTCCTGGGCGGCCAAAACCTCAGTGTGCAGAGGCTGTCCGTCGGAAAGATCCAGCATTTCGCCGATATCGATCGGACTCTCGCGCCGCACCTGGACGCGCCGACGCTCGTCGACGGCGAGGTTCGCGGCTGTTTTCACGAGGAATGCCGAGGGGTTATCGACCGTATGCTGCTGACGATACTCGGACAGGCGCACGAACGCCGAATGCAGCAGGTCTTCGGCCGCGTCGGACTCGCCGACCGCGCGCCGGACCGCACGCAGAATGCTCAGCCAGCCCTTCCTGTTTGTCGGAAGTTCGGACATTGCCTCTCGTACCACCTGCGCCGCTCGTGGCGGGCAGCCCCCTTGTGTTACGCGAATATGGCAATGCCGGAGCCATTCCACAAGATGTCTCGCTGCTACGACTTGAGGTAGGTCATTTTGAGTTGCTGCTTCAGCCGGGCACGCGATTCGGGATCGAGCTTTCCCAGCAGCCCCTGCAACGCCGCAGGGATGTGTGCGACTGGATCTTCACAGCGCATTCTGAAGATGTAGGTGTCGAACATCGCCCGCCAGTAGGCTCGCTCGCTGGGCGGCAGATCCTTGATCGCGAGCAGCGCAGTCAGAAAGCATTCCATGGGGCGCTCCAGGCCCCGCGCATCGTTACCCCACCAATAGTTCACCAGCGCGTTGTACGGCTCGAGCGAGGTGACGTGATGCCACCAGTACTTCGGCATGAAGATCGCATCGCCCGCGGCGAGATGCGCGACGCGAGCGGCCTGCAATGCCCGGCGGAATTTCGGAAACCGATCGAAGTCAGGCGCCGTGGGATCAACGAGCGACAGCGGCGGCGGGAACGGCTTGTCGATCGGTCCGACATACAAGTTGGCGACCTGCTCCGGCGGAAACAGCAGGAACCGGCGGCGGCCCGCGATCACACACGCGAGGTTGTGGTCCGGATCCTGATGAGTTTGCGTGCGCACCGCGCCTCCAATCCACAGCCGCGGCAGCACTTGCGGCGGCAAGAACGGCGCGGGATTGCAACGGACGAATTCCGGCAAATGGCTCGCAAGCGGTAGCGACTGAATCGCGATGAAAGGCGCTTTCGGCTCGCCGAGCGAGCGCAGCAGGTGATCGAGCGTTTCGGTCACCCGCCTGCGACGATGTGAAAAATTGAAACCGCGCAGATCCGGTGTGTAGAAGAACCAACCCCGCGTTTCCGCCGGCGCCTCGAGCACTTCGACGAACGAGCCCGCATCCATGGATTTCAGGTATTCGTTCATCGCGGCCGCAGAGCATCGGCCTGCAGCGAGCGCCGGCCAGTGATCCAGCGCACCCTCGATGACGACAGGCTCTTCTGCCGCGACGATCGCCTGAAAGGCCGCTGGCGAATCGATGTGCTGAACAGGAATCCGCGGGAGCGCGTCGAGATTCTGAGGCGTTACGCCCGGTTCGTCGCTGCACACACGGTCTGCAAATAGTCGCTGTGCGATGGCTGTTCCTCCACCTTGGTCTTGATAAAGCTCAGCAAGCGTCCGAGCTCGCGCTGCATGACTTCCGGCGACGTTCGCTCGACGGCAGGATCGTAGCTTTCAGGCCAGACGCCGTGCCCGATCAGCAATGCCTGCCAGTCGTCGATCGTAAACGTCTCGTCTTCGTAGCGGGCCACATCGCCGCGCGCGCGGAACGTTGCAATCTTGTGCTCGAGATCCGGCGACAGGAGCTGCTCGCGTGCGCGTGTCCAGAACGATGAGCCGCCGAAGCGATTGAGAAAGTAGTGCGCGGATTGAAAGTCACGGATGCGCTCGAACGCCGAGCGGATGTTCTGGTTGTAGTCGGCGCGCTCGACCTCGTAGTTGGCCTGGACCGGGAACAGGTGCAGCAAGTGCACGAGGCCGACCTGAACGGCCTGCAAGTCCACGGAATGGACAGGATCGAAAGCACATGCAGCCGCGCCTATGGCCACGCAATTGCGCTCCCAAGTAACAGCACGTCGGCCCGGTTCGCAGGTTCGCACCGCGGCGCCGTGCAGGGCCATTCGCGAGATGCGCGTGGCAGCTTCCAGCGCACCCTCATCGCTGAGAAATGTGCTCGAGTACGCCTCATATATATGTGTGCACATCTGGGTCGGGTATAGCGCGACCCACCCATCCGCCCAGGCGCGGACCTCGGAATAGACGGGCACCGGAGGTATCGGCGCGCCGTAGGCGACGAGCACGCGATCCGGAACGAAGTAGTTGCGCCAGCTTTCTCGCGTCACAGCCAGAGCTGACATCAGCTGGCCTTCTTCTCCGGTGACATCGAGAAAGAAATCGCCGTCGACGCGCCGGCCGCCATCCAGTTCGACGCCAGCAATCGCGCCATCCTCATGCAACACGGCATTGACCATCTGCGCCTGATGCAGGACGACACCGCGCTTGACCGCGAGGAACTTGAGCAGAGCGCTGTAGGCGATCGCAGGCAGGTGATAGGCGTAGTCGGTGAAACCGTGCGCCTCGATCTCCGTGTCGGGAACCAGCATGCGCCCGTGTTTTGCCGCCACCGCTGTCAGGCAGAAGTCCTCGAGCGCCACCTGCAGACCAAGCTTGCGCGCCCTGAGCCAGTACGGCAGGAATTCCTTTTGCTCGATGCGCGCGCCGTGCGAACCATAGGCATGGAAGAACGCGGGCGCGGAGCTCGGACGTATCGACGAACCTCTTGCCCAGCGTGAAAGCCCCACGCGTCACGCCGATGAGCTTGCTCTCGTCGATTTTGAGTCGGGTGTGAAGAGGTTCGAGCGCGGGCAACGTGGCGTAGACGTCCGCTGCGTGCAGTCGACTCGGCAATTCGATAACGGTGATTTTCACTCCAGCGGGCCCGAGCGCTTGCTGCAACACGCAGGCCGCCAACCACACGGGGGCATCGCGGCCCACGAGGATTACGTCTCTGGGAACTTCTGCGCTCACAGCGAGGCCACCTGACGAACGGGCGGTCGTTCGGAACAGTAGCTCTCGATCACTTCACTGTGCGGACGCATCTGGTCGACATGCGCACCGATGCGCTCGAGCAGTTCGCGCATCCTTGCATCCAGCTGCCCGAGTGGGACGGCATCCGCCATGCGGTCATATGCACTCGGCATCAGTCCCTGACCGAACAGGACCGCGAGCCAGCTGTCGCGGGAGAAGAAGCCATCCTTGTAGTAAGGGACATGCCCGCGGACTTCGAAGAGCCGCATCTTGTGCTGCAAGCTCGGCGGAAGCTCCTGGGCCCGGACGTGGTCCCACAGTGGCTGGCCATGGCGACGATTCGCCACGTAATGAAGAATGAGGAAGTCGCGGATGCGTTCGTAGAGCGCATCCGAAAGACGGTTGAACTCGTCGCTCAATCGGCTATCCGCGGGCTCGCCTGCTCCCCTCACGGGCATGAGTCGCAGCAGATCCTGTATCGCCCGCTGAATGAGGAAAATGCTCGTCGACTCGAGTGGCTCCAGGAACCCGCTCGCAAGCCCAATCCCGACGCAATTGCGCTTCCATGCATGAACCCGCCGCCCGGCACGGAAGCGCAGCAGTTTGGGCTCGGCAAGCGCCTTGCCATCGAGCTGGCGGAGCAGAGTCTCGCGCGCATCCTCCTCGCTGATGAACCGGCTGGAGAAGACATAGCCATTGCCGGTGCGATGCTGCAAGGGAATGCGCCAGATCCATCCGCCTCTCTGCGCAGTAGAGCGCGTGTACGGCGTCAGCTCGCCGCTGCGCTCGCAGGGGACGGCGAGCGCGCGATCGCACGGCAGCCAGTGGCTCCAGTCCTGCCATTCCGATCCCAATGTCGCGCCCAGAAGCATCGAGCGGAAGCCGGTGCAATCGATGAAGAGATCGCCTTCGATGCGCGCGCCGGACTTGAGCGTGAGCCCAGAGATGTTGCCCGACTCCGGATGGAGCGCAACATCCATCACCTGGCCTTCGATACGCTGCACTCCTCGCTCGATCGCCCAGCGGCGCAGATACTCCGCGTAGAGCGTCGCATCGAAATGATATGCGTACGCGTAGTGTGTCGAGCGCGTGAATTGTGAATCCGGAAACTCGAAGGCATTGCGCTGGCAGGCGCGAATGGCGCTCGAATATGCCTCGAAGCGGGCGGGATTCAGTCCGCGCTGACGAGCGCGCGTCCAATGGTGCTGGAACTCGATACCGCCCCAGAGCTGTCCGAAGGTGCCGAAGGGATGAACGTAGCGGTCGCCTGCCAAATCCCAGTCGCGAAACTCGATCCCGAGCTTGAACGTCGCTCGCGTCTCACGCATGAAGTGAGACTCGTCGATCCCGAGCAGATCGTTGAAGTCCTTCAGTGCGGGCAGCGTCGCCTCGCCCACGCCGACCGTGCCGATTTCATCGGACTCGATGAGCGTGACCTGGTAATGCGACCGCGGCAGGACTCCCACCATGCCAGCCGCGCACATCCACCCTGCGCTGCCTCCGCCGACGATGACGACTTTGATCATTTCGCTCTGCTGGATGAAGGCGCGCCGCAACGGAGCTCTCGCCACGGCGCGCCTTCCGGGGGATAACCTCTGCGTCTAGTACCTGAAACGGATGCCGATCTGGTATCGGCGATCGTTCCGGGTCCAACCCGAATCGACCTTCACCGGCTTGGCACCAGGACTTCCCGGTGAGTCACCGAACACCTGCTGCTGCATGACGGCGGTCGTGTCGAGAATGTTCGAAACATCCAGGGACACCTCCAGGCCGTCGTTGATCTGATAGCGCACGGAGCCGTCCAGGTAGCCGCTGTCTTCCTGCCACATCGGCAAGCCAATGCAGCAATCGAGATTTGCGGTCAGGAACTCCGATCGCCAGCTGTACGCGAGGCGCGCCGCAATCGGGCCGCGCTCGTACAACCCCACGACGTTGAAAGCGTGGTCCGAAATACCGGCGAGCCTGTGTGCGTCGATCACGTTGCTGGCGAACGAGAGCGGATTGCCGGCATTGCCACCGCCGCCCGTAGACGTGTTGTTGCCGCCGCCGAATGCGGTCGTACTGCCTGCGATGTAGCCCGCCTGGACGGCCAGGTTCGAGTTGTTGATGTCACTCTGCTGCGTGCGCGTGTAGTTCACCTGCACACCGAGGCCGCTCCATGCGCCGGGCAGGAAATCGAAGAACGTCTGATACGCCACTTCGAACCCCTTGACCGTGCCGCCTCCGTCACCGTTGCTCGGCCCGCGAATCGTCACATCCTGGGTCTCGCCATTGTTGGTGAATGCGCGTCCCGCACGCCCATAAGCAATGGCGTTGTCCAGCTTCTTGTAGAACAGACCCAGCGTGAAGGCGCTGCTCTGGCTGAGATAGGCTTCGTATGAGAGATCGAAGTTGTCCGCCGTGACGGGCTCCAAGCCCGCGTAACCTGCTTCGGCCGCAAACACGAAGTTATAGCCCGTGATGGTGCCGGCCGCGTCGCGGATCAGATACGGCGAAGTGATGCTCGTATCGATCGGCGGCGCATTGATGGCCACGAAGTTGCGCAACAGCCCGATGTCCGGGCGTGACAACCCGCGCGAGTAGCCGAAGCGGATGTACTGATCGGCCGTGATGCCGAAGCGCACGTTGAAGCTCGGCAACACGTTGCTGTACGACTTGTCGAGCGCATTGCGGATGCCCGTACCGGTGCTGAACGCGAGCAAGTCCGGTGTCAGCCAGCACTGAATATCGGTGGCCTGAGTCGGGCCGTTGTTGGCCGGGTTACAGGCGCCTTGACCGCCAACTGCGGCATCGTTGTACCACTGCGCCGTCGGGAAGATCACGCTGCCGGCGCTGGTCACGTCGGTCTTCACGTAGCGGACGCCGATGTTGCCCACGACGTTGATGTCGCCGAAGATCTTCGTATCCGGGCCGCCGAAGCGCAGCATGAGATACGCGGCCTGGCTCTTCTCGCTGACGTCGACAATCTCGGGTTGCGTGAAGCATCCGTCGATGTTGGCGGCGCGATCGCACAATGGATTCCATCCCTGCGGAGCGTTGATGTTGCGATCGGCCAATCCTTCCGTGTGCAGACCGTAATCGCGCAATGCGTCCCGGCTCAGAAACACCAGCGGACCATTCGGGAAGACGCCGCCGTTGTAGTGGCTGTTGAGACTCGTCGCTTGGAAGATGCCTTCGGGGTAGCCCTGGAACGTGCCCGTCGGACAACCCCCAGCTGCCGGATACGGCGTCGGGGTCGTCGTATCGACGTTGAACGCCGCGCCGTTGCAGCTCCAGGAAGGAGCGATCGGCGCCCAGTTGTAGGTCGAGTAGCGAACCTTCTGGTCGCGATCGGCGAAGCGCACGCCGGCCTGCAGCGAGCTGAGCCAGCCCCCGCTCCCGAGGTCGTACTCGGCGTCGAGCCGCGCCGCCGCCTCCTCGGCGTCGTTGTTCTCCCAGTGGTCCTGAATGAACTGCATCCAGTAGTTGTGCGGATTCGAGAGGAATCCGGGCGCGTAGTTCGTGTTCGGCGCGGGGGACAGCGCGATTCGCGGCGTCCCATCGCCGTTGACTGAGTAATCCGCGGTCGCCAGCGTATTGGCCGCGACGAGAATGTCGTAGTTGTTCGTCTTCGCCTTGATGTATTGCACGTCCAAGCTCGTGCGCAACCGATCGCTGACGTCCCACTGCAGGTTGAGCGAAAGATCGCGCGTGCCCTCGACGTGATCGAAGATGCGCGCTTCGTTGCTCACCGTCGCACCCGTCAGCTGATTGCAGCCGCCGGTCTGAATACCCGGCGTTGCCGGATCCATGTCGCAGTCGTTCACGAACGGCAGGCCGGCCACTGCAGAGCCGCGATTGATGTTCCCGCCGTTGCCGCTGTCGAATCCGGATGCGGTGATGGGCTGCCCGAGCACACCCGACTGCAGCATTCCGTTCGGGCCGAACTGGAAGGAACCCGTTACGGGCCGCCACGCCGGGCTGGCGAACGGCGACCAGACGGGCGTACCGAAACCCGCCCCGTTGTTGAAGTTGATGTTCGAGCTGCGCTCGAGCCACGGATTCTTGTAGCGGGAATCGATGCCCTGCAGTGTGACGCGGACGTTCTCGTCGTTGTTCTCGTATTGCAGAGCCAGCGCGGCGCCGTAACGCTTGCGATCGTAGTCCACCTGCGAGAAGTTCACCTGATTCGGCGCGTACACCCAGCCCGAACCACCGTACGGATTGCTGTTGCACGCAATCGTGCCGTCTGAATTCACGACCGCAGGCAGCGTGCCGCTCGGGCCCGCGTAGTCGGAACAGTACGTGCTGATACGATGCATGTTCACGGCTTCGGTTCGAGTCGTGACGTGCGAATAGGCGCCGTTCAGCATCGCGCCGAAGCGGCCCACATCCGTCTCCCAGACGTTGCTGTAGAGACCCGACGCTTCGTAGGTAGGCTCGTCCGCTCGATCGCCGTAGTTCGCGCGTCCGGTCAGCGCAATGTCCTGGCCGTCGCCATCGAACGGAACACGCGTGCGCAGGTTGACGGTGCCGGCGATGCCGCCTTCGATCATCGCGGCCGTCTGGTTCTTGTACGAGTCGATGGCCTTCATCAGCTCCGGGGAGATGTCGTTGAAATTCAGGCCCCGGTAACCGTCGGCCGAGAACGTGTCGCGGCCGTTGACCTCGGTGCGCACGAAAGTGAGCCCGCGGATCAGGACCGTTGCGGGCTCCGCGGAGAAGTGATTGCTGTCATCGCTCGACTGCAGACGGGATGTCGTGATACCGGGCACCCGCTGCAGCGCCTCGGCCACCGACTTGTCGGGGAAGGCACCGATGTCCGTCGCGGTGATGGAGTCAACGTGGGTATCGGCATCTCGCTTGATCGCCTGCGCTGTTTCGAGCGCCTCGCGAAAGCCGATGACGACGACCTCTTCCAGTTTTTCGCCGCCTTGAACGTTCTGCGCCCAAGCAGGTGCGGCGCCTGCAGCCGCCAACGTCGCCACTGACACAGCCCGCCGCAACAGAACGTTGTGCCGCCGGCCGTACGTCGCTCGTCTCATGGGTGCCCCCTCGTTCAGTTGAGCGTTTTTTCGCTTCTGAATGTCTTGACGTTCTTCGCGCCCGCTTTCCTCACGCAATCGAGCTGCTCTGCGCGGCGCTGAGGAAAACGGTTCGCTCATTCGTCAATGCACTCAGGGGGATTTCTCCGCATGAGGGGACTTGTGGTCAGCCGAGCAGCGCTGGGTGCGGCAGCCGCACTGTTCTTCACGTCGGTGTCTGCAGATGCTGCGGTTCCAGCACGGCCGGGAACCTGTGTGGATTCCCCGAGCGCAACACTGACGGTCTGTGTGGCGACCAACAATCGCGGCCCGCACTACAGCGTCTATCGCGGCAATCGGCAGATCATCGATGCCGCCGCGCTCGGCCTGCTCTTCGAGGGGCAGCCCTGGTCACCTGCGAGCCAGATTTCCGATCCGCGCCGCACCAGCGTCGATCGCACGTGGGAGCAGCCCTGGGGTGAGCAACGTGTGATTCGTGACCGGCACGCCGAGCTGCGCGTGACGGTGTCGACGGTGGATGGCAAGAGCCAACCGTTCGAAGTGACTTTCAGAGTCTTCGACGACGGCTTCGGCTTTCGCTATGCGTACAGCCACATTCCTGCCAGCGAGGCGGTCGCCATCACGGACGAGCTCACGGAATTCCGGCTGGTCGGGGATTGGGACGCGTGGTGGTATCCGGCGAGACAACCGGATCGTGATGAGTATCTCTATCGACGAGCACCGCTCCTCGACGTGCAACTCGCCGAGACACCGCTGACGCTGCAGGGCGATGGCCTCTACTTGTCGATTCACGAGGCGGCGCTGATCGACTACGCGAGCATGAACCTGCGCCGCACAGCCGAGCGCACGCTAAAGGCCGATCTGATGCCGTGGTCGGATGGCGTGCTCGTGCGCAAGACCGGCCCGTTCACGACGCCTTGGCGCATGGTTCTCATCGCCGACTCGCCGATGGGGCTCGCAGATTCGCGGATCGAGCTCAATCTCAACGAGCCCAGTCGGCTGGCCGATACGTCCTGGATCAAGATCGGCAAGTACGTCGGTGTGTGGTGGGAGATGCACCTCAACCGCTCCACGTGGGGAAGCGGCGAGCGCCACGGCGCGACGAATGACAATGTCCGGCGATATATCGATTTCGCCGCGCGCAATGGGTTCGTCGGCGTACTCGTGGAAGGCTGGAATCTCGGCTGGGACGGAGACTGGATCGCCAACGGCCGCGACTTCAGCTTCACGAAGTCCTGTCCGGACTTCGATCTGGCGGAGCTCTCGGCGTATGCGCGCAAGCACGGAGTCGCTCTGATCGGACATCATGAGACTGCCGGCGCAATCGAGAACTACGAGCGTCAGCTCGAAGATGCGCTCGCGCTCTACGCCTCGCAGGGCATCGCTGCGGTCAAGACCGGCTATGTGCGTAACAACGGCACGATCGAGCGTTCGCTCGAAGACGGTTCCGTGGGCCACGAATGGTTTGCCGGCCAGTATCGCGTGAGGCACGAACAGCTCGTGGCCGAGACCGCTGCCCGACACAAGATCTCCATCGACGCGCATGAGCCGGTCAAGGACACGGGCCTGCGCCGCACCTGGCCGAACATGTTGAGCCGCGAAGGAGCGCGCGGCCAGGAGTTCAATGCCTGGGGTCGCCCGACCAATCCGCCGGAGCATCTCACGATCCTGCCCTTCACGCGGCTGCTGGCCGGACCCATGGATTTCACGCCCGGCATCTTCGATCTCACGTTCGGCAAGACCGACCTCAAAGAGCGCGTGCAGTCAACGCTCGCGACGCAGCTCGCGCTGTACGTCGTCATTTACAGCCCGGTCCAAATGGCCGCCGATCTTCCGGAGAACTACGAAGCTCGTCCGGATGCATTCCGATTCATCCGTGATGTGCCGACGGATTGGGAAACGTCGCTGACCTTGGACGCGGCGATCGGCGATTACGTCGTGGTGGCTCGTCAGCAGCGCGGCGCCGCGGATTGGTATCTCGGTGCGATCACCGATGAGAACGCGCGGAGCCTGCGAGTGCCATTGACCTTTCTTGCGAAGGAACGCCGCTATGAAGCCCAGATCTATCGCGATGGCAGCCGGAGCGGACTACAGGACGGCACCGACGGAGTTGACGATCGAGAGCCGGACGGTCACCTCCAAGGATTCACTCGACATTGCGATGGCGCCGGCCGGAGGGATGGCGGTGCGGTTCCGGGCCATTTGAATGTAAGATCGAGGCGCCATGAGCCCATACATCCTCTCCCGACGCGCCGTGCTCCAGGGACTGATGGCGGCCGCTCTGCCGCTCGGCCAGAGCGCCTGCACGCAACACAACCCGAATGCTCTCGTCGTCGGCGGGTTGCCGGTCACGTGCAATCTGACGTTGCCGGTCGCGTGCGTCGCCCGGGCAACGAGCAACGGCACCGCAACCGCCGGCGCGCCGAAGTTTGCATTCGAATACAGCAAGTACAACGGCTGGCCCGAGATCAAAGAGTCGCTGATGGCCGGGCGCATTCAGGCCGCCTACATGCTGGCGCCACTGGTGATGGATCTCGCCGACCGCGGCATCCCGATCAAGATCGTCTCGCTCGGGCATCGCTCGGGCGCGGTCATCATGGTGCGCAACGACTCGCCCTACCAGAACTTCCGCCAGCTTGCTGGCCGCCGCGTCGCGGTCCCGAGCCGCTTCGCAGTCGACTACCTGTTTCTGCGCCGCATGCTCGCCGAGGAGGACATGCGGGTGGAGCAGCTGGAAATCGTCGAAATGCCACCGCCCGACATGCCGGCTGCGCTCTATGCGAATGCCGTCGACGCGTATTGCACCGGCGAGCCGTTCGGCGCCGCCGCGCAGCGTGCTGGATACGCGAGGCCGCTGCGGATGACGCGCGATGAGTGGCCGAAGTACATCTGCTGCGTGCTCACCGTGCGCGAAGAGTTGATCGCGGAGAATCCTGCGATGGTGCAGAACCTCGTCGACCACGTGCTCGGCGCCGGTGTGTGGCTCGACCAGCAACCGGCGAACCGTGAGAAGGCCGTGCAGATCGCCGCCACGCCACCGTACTTCAACCAGGATCCGAACATCATCCGCTTCGTCATGCAGAATCCGACCGACCGGGTCACCTATGGCGACCTGCGCATGATCCGCAGCGAGTTCGAAGAGCTCATGCAGCTGTCGATTCAGGCTGGCACGATCAAACATCCGATCCCGTACGAGAAGTACGTCGACGAGCGCTTTGCGCGCGGCGCGAAGCCCGCGGTCATCCCGTTGTGAACGCACGCACCGGTGCGCTCTGTACTGTTGACGCTCGCTGCGATCGTGGCGGCGCCGGTGGCCAGTGCGCCGGCGCTCAAAGCCGGAGTCTTCGACCCGCCACGCGAGGCTCCGCAGTTCTCGCTGCAAAGTTCGGGCGGCGGCAAGCTCGAGCTGCGCAGCTATCGCGGCAAAGTCGTGATCCTGGGCTTCGGCTTCACGTGGTGCACGGACGTGTGCCCGGTCACGCTCGCAACTTTGACGCAGGCGCGGCGCAAGCTCGGTCCTGCCGCAGACGACGTCCAGGTCGTCTATGTCACCGTCGATCCCGAGCGCGACGATCCGGCGCGCATGAAAGAGTACCTGCACGCCTTCGATCCGACTTTCATCGGCGGCACCGGTGGAGCCGGTGAGCTCGCCGCGGTACGCAAGGACTATGGCATCGTCGCGGAGAAGCATGTCAAAGGCAGCAGCTACTCGGTTGCGCACTCCTCCTACACTTACCTGATCGACCGCCGCGGGCAGCTGCGTGCACTGATGCCCTATGGGCGTGGCGCGGACGATTACGTGCACGATCTGCAGATCCTGCTCGCGGAGTAGCAGTGATGCGTTCGCCGCTTCGGAGCGTCCTGCTGGCATGCGGTGCAGCCGGCGTCGCAGTGCTCGCTTGGGCCGGCCTGGCGCCGATCGAAACCCGGACCGGCGCAGACCGCGAGGAGCTCTTCGAGATCCCGCGCGGGACGTGGGCGCGACGGATGTCGGGCGAGGATCTCGGCATCCTGCCGGACGAGATCCGCTTGACGCTCGGAATCCGGGATATGCTGGTGCTGCGGAACCTGGACGAGGTGCCCCAGATCTTCGGCCCGACGCTCATGATGCCGGGCCAGAGCTTCCGGCTCCCGTTCGAGCAGGCATCGGAATACCAGTTCGCCTGCACCGCGCACGCGAGCGGGCAGATGCGGGTCATCGTGTATCCGTATCCTGCGACGCCGTGGGCCCGAATCATGTGGCGCGCCAGAAGACTATGAACAGAATCAAAAGCAGTCTGCCCGCTCTCGGCGTCATCGTGGCGCTGCTCTTCGCCTGGTGGGGCGCGATCGTTGCCACGCAGAGCCTCATATTCCCTACGCCGTGGGGAGTCGTTACCGGCGCAATCGAGCTGCTTGCGGATGGCACGCTGTGGCGGCACATCGGCGCGTCGTTGATGCGCGTCGGCACGGGTTTCGCGCTCGCCGTATGCGTCGCAGTCCCGCTCGGACTGTGGATGGGCTGGGTGCGCGGCGCGTACGACACGCTGAATCCGATCTTCCAGATGCTGCGCCCGATCTCGCCGATCGCCTGGATCCCGATCGCGATCCTGTGGTTCGGCGTCGGCGACGCTTCGCCGATCTACCTGATCTTCATCTCGTCGGTGTTCCCGATGATCGTGCAGACCACGGTCGGCGTGCACACGATCGACAAGCGTTACCTGCGCGCAGCGGAGAACTTCGGCGTGTCGCGCACGACGCTGTTCACGCAGGTCGTCATTCCGGCAGTGCTGCCGCAGGTCCTGGTCGGCATGCGGATCGGGCTCGGCGTCGCCTGGCTGGTCGTCGTCGCCGCCGAGATGATCGCGCTGCGCTCGGGGCTCGGCTACATGATCATGGACTCGCGCAACGCGGGTAATCGCTACGATCTGGTGATCGCGGGCATGATCATCATCGGCGTCATCGGCCTGTCGCTCGACAGTACTATGCGTCGGCTGGAACGCATCAGGTGGGTTCGCTGGCGCTATGCACAGTAAGATCGAAGTCCGGGGCCTCAACAAGAGCTTCGAGTCCGACCAGGGCCGCCTGGTCGTGATCGAGGACGTCAGCTTCACGGTTCGTGACGGCGAAACCGTTGCCATCATCGGCCCATCCGGCTGCGGCAAGACGACTCTCATGAACATGATCGCCGGCTTCGTCAGGCCGGACGCCGGCGCCATCGTCATCGATGGCGTGCCCCGCCTGAGGCCCGACCCGCGGGGAATTCTGATCACGCAGCACGGCTCGGTGTTCCCGTGGCTCACGGTGCGCGAGAACCTGATGTTCGGCCTCAACGGTCATGCACCGCGCAACAAGGCCGAGATCGCCGATCGTTACGCCGCAATCGTCGGCCTCAAGGGCTTCGAGACGAGCTACCCGCACGAGCTGTCGGGTGGCATGTTGAAGCGCGCCGAGCTGGCGCGCGCACTCGTGGTGAAACCGGAAGTTCTGTATATGGACGAACCCTTTTCGGCGCTGGACGCGCTGATGAGCCTGCGAGTGCGCAACGAGCTGCTGCGGATCCTCGCGGAGGAGCGCCACACGGTCATGCTGATCACGCATGACGTCGAGGAAGCGATCCATGTCGCCGACCGCATTCTCGTGCTTTCACCGCGGCCGGCACGAATCCAGGCCGCGTTCGACGTGCCCTTCCCGCATCCGCGCCGGCTGACCAGCGCTCCGGCGCAGGAGCTGCGGGTCGCCATCCTGCGCGAGCTCGGCGTCGACCACTACGGCGGTTAGATCGCGAGCGACCGTCAGCGTGAGGGCAATGAACCTCGACCTGCATCCCGACCTGCGTCTGTGCCAGCTGGCGATCGGCGCCGAGCGCGCGCCCTTGCTCGTGATCGACAACTTCGTCGCCAACGCGGAGGCGCTGGTCGCGGACGCGTGTGCGCGACCGTTGACGCTGCGCAGCCGATACTTTCCAGGCATCCGGGCCGAGGCACCGCCCGCATACCAACAATTGCTTCTCACTCGACTGAGGAGTGCGCTACTCGACTGTCTCGGCATGCCGGAGGGGGCGCTCACGCTCTCCATGTGCCACTACTCGCTGATCACGACACCGGCGAAGGAGCTGGCGCCGCCGCAGCGGATCCCGCACGTCGATTCATTCGCGAAATCCGGGTTGGCGACCATTCATTATCTGTTCAAAGCGAATCTCGGCGGCACCGCGTTCTACCGCCACCGCAGAACCGGGTTCGAATCCATCGACGAGGCGCGCCGAGCGGAGTACGCGCGGGCGCTGGACGAGGAACATTCGGGCCCTGCGGCGCCCGGGCCGGGATACATAAACGGCAGCACCGATCTGTTCGAGCAGATCGCAAAACAGGACGGCGTTTTCAACCGTCTGCTGGTCTATCGACGCAACTCGCTGCACTCGGGTTGCATCGAGGCCAGCGTCCCGGACCCGAACCCCTCGACCGGTCGCCTGTCCATCAACAGTTTCATCGACTGGGCGCCGACGTAGAACGATACAGATCGTGAACAGCGGAGCCGGCGAGCAGGAATGCGCCGACGCCGTAAAACTGCGTGTCGCTCGGCGCAACTTGTTCGGGACGATCGCTGACTTGCTGGACCCAGCCAAGCATGCCGTCAGATTGGACGGCTCGCTCCAGGGCGCGCCAACCACGTCGCACGACCGGCTCGTATTCCGTTCGATCGAGCAGACCCGCCGCGATACCCCACGCCATACCGTAGACGAAGAAGCCAGTGCCGCTCGATTCCGGTGGCGTTGCTCCCGGCGCGGCGAGCAGTGATGGCGCCCAATACCCGTCCGGTTTCTGTACGGCCTTCAGCTTCGCTGCCATCTCCTTGAACAGCTCTTCATACATCGGCCGCGCCGGGTCACTGGCAGGCAGACGCTCCAGAACTCGCGCGATGCCGGCGAAGACCCAGCCGTTGCCGCGGCTCCAGAACAGCTTCCTGCCGTTGCTGTCGCGCTGCTCGAAGAAACGGCTGTCCCGATAGAAGAGATGTTCCTCACGGTCGTAGAGGTAGTCTCTGGTTGCCTTGAACTCGGCGTGCGCGTACTCGGCATAGCGCTGATCGCCGGTCGCCGCAGCCAGCCCGATCCACACCGGCGGCGCCATGAACAAGGCGTCGCACCAGCACCAGCGATCACCGCACGACTCCTGCGCATGCGTGGCCAGACTGCCGCGCGGCGGAGCGGCAAGGATCTCGTCGAAGCGCTTGCGTAACGGCGCTATCGCCTCTGGTCCGGCGCCGTGCGCCGCCGCCCACAGGTAGCTCTGCCCGATGACGTGATCGTCCGCATGATAGCGGCGGTCGCCGAGCTGCCAGTCCGTGCTGCGTCCGTGCGCGAGCACGGCGTCGCGAAAACGAGGCGATTCGCTCCGCTCGGCAAGCGCGGTCAGCCCAGCGTAGAACGCTCCCTGCTGCCAGCTGCGAGGACTGCGTGTTTCCTCGCGCATGACCTTGATAGAGGCGACCGGCTCGAGATGCGCGAGCTGCCAGTCAGCGACTTTCTCCATGAGCGCGAGCGTGCGCCCTGCATCGATCGTTTCGTGGCCGACCGCCGCTGCCTCTTCACGCTGTGCGATGTTCCTGTAGAAATCCTGCAGCACATAGAACGCCTTCTTCTTCGTGCCCTTGTCGCTGATCAGGCCCTTGCGGTTCCAGCCGTCCTGCACGCCGGGCAGCGGGCGGCGCGGCGAGCGGAAGTCCGCGAGAATCCACGGCGTCGTGCCGCGCCACTGCGGCAGCCGCTGCAGCATGAGGAGTGTCTGGCGATACAGGTCTTCCTGGTACTCCTCGCTGAAGCGCGCGAGACGATCGCCGTGTCGGCCCTGCAGGGCGTCCGCGCCGAACTCGCTGATCACGACCGGCTTGTCGTAGCCGAACGTCCAGCGGATCCGCGGCAGCTTGTCCGGCAGCCCGTCGTACCAGCCGACGTACTCGTTGAAGCTCAGCAGGTCGATGTACGCGCCGAACGGATCGTCGACGATGCGATGGTCCGCATCGGCTGGATCGCGGCGCACCTCGAGCGCGGCCGCTACCAGGCGCGTCGAATCGAGCGCTCGCGCGGACTCGACGAGCGTCCTGAGGAACTGCGTGCGCTGCCCGCTGACTGGCGTCTCGTTCGCGACCGACCAGACGATGACGCTCGCGCGGTTGCGATCGCGCAGCATCAGCTCCCTCAGCTGCCTCTTGCCATTCGCAAGCGTTTCGGGATTTTCCCATTGGATCGTCCAGTAGACCGGCACCTCCTCCCACACCATCAGGCCGAGCTCGTCCGCGACGCGCGCCATGTGCTCGTTGTGCGGATAATGCGCGAGCCGCACGAAATTGCAGCCGAGCTCCTTCGCCCAGCCAAGCAGCAGCCGCGCGTCCTGATCGGAATGCGCGCGCCCGCCGCGCAGCGGATTCTCCTCGTGCAGCGAGATTCCGCGCAGAAATACCGGCGCGCCGTTGAGCAGGATGTCCGCGCCTCGCACGGCGATGCTGCGAAAGCCAATGCGCTCGGTGATCCGATCGTCGTCGGTCGCGAGCTCGACATCGTAGAGACGCGCATTGCGCGGCGACCACATCTCGAGGGCGCGGCGCTGCGACGTCGAACGTCGCGATCCCACGCGCGTCGCTCAGCGTGCGAACGCGAATGCCGGCCTCGGGAATCGACAGCGTCACGCCCACACCCGCCGCCTTCGCACCGTCGAGCTCGACGCTCGCGACGATTCGGTCGCTCGAACCCGCCGCCAGCTGCACGGCATAGTCGCGAATATAGGTCGCCGGCGTCTCGACGATCGTCACGTCGCGCGTCAAGCCACCGTAGTTCCACCAATCGGTGTTGACCGTCGGTACGCCCTCGACCCGGCGCGTGTTGTCGACCTTGACCACGAGCGAGTTGCCGCGTGCGGCGAGCATGCCGGTCATCTCGAACTGGAACGGCGTGAAGCCGCCGACGTGGCGACCGAGCTTGCGGCCGTTCAGATACACGTCCGCCTGGTAGTTGGCCGCCCCGAAGTGCACGAACACCCGCCGCCCGGCGGTCGGTGCGTAGTCGAACTTGCGGCGATACCAGACCGTGCCCTCGTAGTAGTAGAGCCGGTCGTCCTGCGAGTTCCAGTCGCTCGGGACGGCGAGCGTCGGGCTCGCATCGAAGTCGTATTCGACGAGCTCCGATCGATCGGCTGGCTTGCGGTCAAGGAAGTATCCGCCGCTCGGCTGCGGCGCGGCATCGAACGGCTCGCGCCGGTAGTTGTAGTAGCCGTTCTCGTACGGGTCGACGATCACGCGCCACTCGCCGTTCAGCGTCGTGCCGGCGCGGCCGTACACGTTCTGCAGTGCCTCCGCAGCGTCGGCTGATGCGATTGCAGCCGCGCCGAGCGCCGTCAGGATTGTTGCCACCCTGAGCATGCGGCGCAGCTTATCAGGCGGGAATCGTCAGCAACGCCTGGTACCACAATCCGCTGCTCTTCAGCGTGCGACGCTGCGTCGGATAGTCGACGTGCACGATGCCGAAGCGCTTGCGATAGCCTTCGGCCCATTCGAAGTTGTCCATCAGGCTCCAGACGAAATAGCCGCGGACGTCCACGCCGCGCGCGATCGTGTCCGCGACGGCGACCAGGTGCGATTCGATGTACTGGCGGCGTTGCTCGTCGTCGACGCGCCCGCCCACGACGTCGTCCTGATACGCCGCGCCGTTTTCCGTGATGAACAGGGGCGGCAGCTCGTAATCGCGATCGAGGCGCAGCAGCAACTCCGCGAGGCTCTGCGGCGCCACTTCCCAACCCATGTCGGTCACCGCGGCGCCGCTCGATGCCGGCAACGCAGCGTTGGCGCTGCTGGAGACCGTGGGGTTGTAGTAATTCACGCCGACGAAGTCGAGCGGCTGCGCGATGAGCTCCGCATCGCCGGGCCGCGCTGCGGGCGCGTCCATGCCGAGGTGCTCGAGGATGTCCTGTGGATAGCGACCCTTGAACAGCGCGTCCATGTACCAGCGCACGAGCCGGCCGTCCTCGAGTCTGGCGTGCGCTGCATCGAGCTCCGAGTCTGTCGCCGGATAGACGGGCGACAGGTTCAACACGATGCCCACGTCAGCCTTGCTGCTCGTCGCGCGCATCGCCTGTAGTGCGAGCCCGTGACTCACGAGCACGTGGTGAGCGACCTGATAGGCCACGCGCCGGTCGCGCACGCCAGGAGCAAACACGCCGCGCTCGTGCCCCAGCACCGCGGTGACCCACGGCTCGTTATGTGTCGCGATGGAAACGATCCGGTCACCGAGCCGCCCGGCAACGAGCTGCGCATAGTCCGCGAAGCGCTCGGCAGTCTCGCGTGCGCGCCAGCCGCCGTGGCGGCGCTGTAGCTCCGCGGGCAGGTCCCAGTGATACAGCGTCGCGTACGGTTGGATATTGCGCGCGAGCAACCCGTCGATGAGCCGCTCGTAGAAAGCGAGACCTGCCTCGTTGACCGCACCGCTCCCGGCCGGCTGGATCCTCGGCCAGGAGATGGAGAAGCGATAAGCGCGCACGCCGAGGTGCGCGATCAGGTCCAGGTCGGACTCCAGCCTGTGATAGTGATCGCACGCGACGTCGCCATTGCTGCCGTCGGCGATCGCGCCAGGCACACGGCAGAACTCGTCCCAGATGGAGAGTCCTTTGCCATCCGCGCGCGCCGCGCCCTCGATCTGGAACGCGCTGGTCGCGACGCCCCAGACAAAGTCCTGTGGAAAGCGCCGCCGCAGTTCGGCCAGGTTCGTCTGTCGATTCATGCGGGTGTCGACTTCGGGCGCGACAGCAACTCGCCCTCCAGTTCCTCGAGCGTCCGGCCCTTGGTCTCCCGGACGAACAGCAGCACGAACAGGAGCGCTGCGCTGGCGAACAGGCCGTACACGAAGAACGTGCCGGCGGGGCCGAGCGTCGACAGCTCCCACGGGAACACGAACGTCACGCTCGCGCTCACGAGCGCGTTCCAGAAACCGGCGGCCGAGATCGCGACGCCGCGGTACTCATTCGGGAAGATCTCCGAGAGCAGCACCCACATCACCGGCCCGAGCGAGATCGCGAACGAAGCGACGAAGCCGATGATCGCGATCAGCACGAGCCGCGCATTCATCGTCAGTGCAGCGCCGACCAGCGCCTGACGGTGCGGCTCGACCCGCGCCGCGCCATGTCGGCTTTCGAGCGCTGCCATGAGCTCGGCTTCGGACGCGTACGATGCTTCGCCCGACGCACGCAGCTCTGCGATCAGCTCAGCCGGCACATCATGCGATTGCGCCATCTGCAGGGAGCGCTCGTCCAGTCGGTAACTCGCCTGGCTGAAAGCCCACGCGATCGTCAGCAGCGACAGCGCCATGCCTGTGACGCCGATCACGAGCAGCGGCTTGCGACCCAGGCGATCGATGAGCCAGATCGCAACGACAGTCATGACCACGTTGACCAGGCCGACGATCACGGCCTGGCGGAACGCGTCGCTGACGCCGCCGCCCGCCTGCGCGAATATCGTCGGCAGGTAGTAGAAGATCGCGTTGATGCCGGTGATCTGCTGGAAGAAGGCGAGTCCGAGGGCGATCAGCATGACGAGACGGATGCGCCGGTCGAACAAGGCGCGCCAGCCGTGCGAGACGTTCCTCGCTGCGAGACTCTGCCGGATCTGCTGCAGACTCTCCTGTGCCTGCGCGGCGCCGCCGACGCGCGTCAGAACGTCCAGTGCCTGCTCGTCGCGGCCCTTGATCACGAGCCACCGCGGACTTTCAGGAATGAGCGACAGCAGCAGCAGATACAGCAGCGCCGGAAACACCTGTACGCCGAGCATCCAGCGCCAGTTATTTTCGCCCACCTCGAGCAGGAAGTAGTTCGAGAAGAACGAGGCCGAGATGCCGATCACGATCATGAGCTGGTTGAGCGACACGAGTCCGCCGCGCCGCTGCGCGGGCGCGATCTCCGCGATGTAGACCGGCGCGATCAATATCGCCGCGCCGACCGCGAGCCCGCCCACGATGCGCGCGGCTACGAAAGCCGTGAGCGTCGTCGCGAGCGACGCCAGCAACGCCGACAGCACGAACAGCGTGGCCGCGCACAACAGTACCTTTTTGCGTCCAAGTCGATCGCTGAGCACGCCCGCGAATGCGTTGCCTGCGAGCGCACCCCAGCCCAGGCGAGCTGACCGCCCAGCCGAGCTTGAGATCGCCGCCGGCGCCGCCGAGATCGAAGTACTCGCGAATGAAAGGCACGACGCCGGATATCACCGTCGCGTCGAATCCCAGCAGCAGGCCGCCGATCGCAGCGGTGAGCGCCACGAAGCCGATGTTCAGTCTGCGTTGCCCCGTGCGCGGAGCGCGCGCTTCGTTGTTCGTCATCGAGTTGTTCTTGCTACGTGACGCAATGCGCTCCACTCCCGCGTTCGGAGCTCATGGCCCTGCGCGCGCCTCAGACCTGCTTGCCAGCGCCCGGCGAGCGTGCTACAAGGCAAATTGTAAGCGCTTACATTTTTCGGCACAAGAACCGGAATAGTGGCATCAGGGGGTATTGCCGTGAACGATCGCGCACGTAGACGTTCGCCCATCGCACAGGCCATTTCGCTGATTCTCGGGACCGCCGTCGCAATGCCGGCGCTCGCGCAACAAACCTCGGAAACGCTCGAAGAGGTCGTCGTCACGGGCATCCGCGGCAGCCTCACCTCCTCCATGAACTTGAAGCGCGATGCGCAAGGCGTGATCGACGGCATCGTCGCCGAAGACATCGGCAAGTTTCCCGGACACCAACCTCGCCGAGTCGCTGCAACGCATCAGCGGCGTGTCCATCGACCGCTCGGCGATCGGCGAAGGCCAGCGCGTCACGGTTCGCGGCGTCGGCCCGGACTTCAACCTGGTGCTGCTGAACGGCCGCCAGATGCCGACCTCGCGCCTCGAGGACACGGCCGCATCCAACTCGCGCGCCTTCGACTTCGCGAACCTCGCCTCGGAAGCGATCGCGGCGATCGAGGTCTACAAGACCAGCCGCGCCAGCACGCCGACCGGCGGCATCGGCGCGACGATCAACATCAAGACGGCGCGGCCGCTGGACAATCCCGGCCTGCACACCAGCTTCGGCCTGAAAGGCGTGATCGACGACTCGGCGGCAGAACCTGCCGGATCACCTGCAGGGCGACGAGATCACGCCGGAAGTCTCCGGCATCTACAGCGATACGTTCGGCAGACGACAAGTTCGGCGTCTCGCTCACCGCGAGCTACCAGGAGCGCAACTCCGGCTTCAACCAGGCGGCGGTCGGCAACGGCTGGCGCGCGTTCGCCGGCGACGAGAACAACTGGGGCACGATTCCGCAACCGGGCCAGCCGGGCTCGGAGAACATCACCAACCGTCCCGATGCGACCGACACCTATTCGGTGCCGCAGAACCTCGGCTACAGCGTCAACGGCATCGAGCGCAAGCGCACCAACGGCCAGCTCGCCCTGCAGTGGCGCGCCGCTCGACGCGCTCACCGCGACGCTCGACTACACCTACTCCGAGAACAAGATCGCAGACCCAGCGCAACGAGCTGTCGGTGTGGTTCAACTTCGGTCCCTCGTCCAGCAGCTGGACCGACGGTCCGGTGGCGGGCCCGCTCGTCTACACCGAGACTGATCCCCGGCGCGAACAGCGACCTGTCGATGGGCGGCGCGAAGTTCGCCACCAAGAACGAGAACAAGTCGCTCGGCTTCAACCTGGCGTGGGAAGCCTCCGATCGTCTCGGCTTCCAGCTCGACTACCACGACTCGAGCGCCGAATCCGGCGCCGACAGCCCGTACGGCTCGAACGCCGTGCTCGGCGTCGCGGCCTTCGTGCGCGGCAACACCACGGCCGACTTCACGCAAGGACTTCCCGGTCATCAGCGTGCAGCTGCCGGCGGGCCATGACGCGGCGTCAGCCCGTCGCAGATGCACGGTCACCGGCTCGGCGTTCCGCAACGGCTACATGAAGATCGGACATCGAGCAGGCGCAGCTGAGCGGCAACTTCGACTTCACCGACAGCTCGCGCCTGGACTTCGGCGTGGCCTTGACGGAGGTGAACAACCGCTACTGCGTTCTCGACCGTGCAGCACGACACCTGGGGCTCGACGTCGCGTTCGACCCGGCGGTCTACCCGGACGACGTGTGGCGCGCCGATACGATCCGCCAGTACTTCGACCAGATCTCCGGCAGCGGCAACTCGAATCTGTTCAACGACTTCTTCACGTTCGACTTCGACACGGCGCGCAACATCGCTGCCGGCCTGCGTGGCGCGGACCGCTGTACAGCGCCAGCCCGGACTTCACGACCGATCGTCACGTCAAGGAAGAATCGCAGAGCGCCTATCGTGCAGTTCAGCCAGGCGTTCGACACTGCGATGCCGATCCATGCGGCGCTCGGCGTGCGCTACGAGCAGACAGACGTGACGTCCAGTGCGCTCGTGCCGTCGCCGACCGGTATCAGCTGGGCCGTCGGATAACGAGTTCAATCGTCGTCACTCCGGCAGGGAGCTTCCACCACCACGACGCTGGAGGGCGACTACGACTACGTGCTGCCGAGCTTCGACTTCGACATCGGGCTCACGGACAACCTGAAGTTCCGCGCCAGCTAGGGCAAGACCATCGGCCGGCCGGGCTGGGGCGACATCCAGGGCGGCCAGACGCTCGACCAGCTGGTGCGCGTCGACGGCGGCACCGGCTCGCAGGGCAATCCGGCGCTGAAGCCGCTGGAGTCGACCAACATCGACCTCTCGCTCGAGTGGTACTACGCCGAGGCAGCTACGCGTCGGTCGGCTACTTCCACAAGGACATCGACAACTACGTCGGCGTCAGTCAGATCGTCGAGCACGCCTTTCGCCCTGCATACGCCGATCGGCGGCGCGCTCTACAACGAAGCCGTGGCGGCCCAGTGCGCGGATCGCGAGCACCACCTGCATCCGCAACTGGATCTTCACGAACCGTCGCCGACCGGCGTCCGGGCGTGGACGCGACCGTCGCCCGACCGGCACCATCACCGGACAGCCAGGCGATCCGATCGCCGACTTCCGCATCACGGTGCCGGCGAACCAGCGCTCGGCCAACCTCGACGGCTTCGAGTTCAACGTCCAGCACATGTTCGGCGCCAGCGGCTTCGGCGTGTCGGCGAACTACACGCTGGTCGACTCGGGCCTGACGTACGACAACCACCTGCGCAACGAGCAGTTCGCGCTCGAAGGCCTGAGCGATGCGGCGAACGTGGTCGGCTTCTACGAGAACTACGGCTGGCAGGTGCGTCTGCCTACAACTGGCGCGACGAGTTCCTGGCGAGCCGCTTCGACGGCGCCGGCGCCGAACCCGATGTACACCGAAGAGTACGGTCAGTTCGACCTCAACGTGAGTTACCAGTGGGGCGACAACCTGACGCTGCAGGCCGAGGCGATCAACCTCACCGACGAGATCCAGCGCATTCACGGCCGCACCGACAACGAGGCGCTGTTCGTGACGCAGACCGGACCGCGCTACATGATCGGAGCGCGCTACAAGTTCGGGCAGTAGCGACGCGAGCCTCAGAGTCCCGCGTTCGAGCGTAGAGCCGCTGGCGCCCCAACCAGCGGCTCTTTCGTTACGATGGCGGGTGCAATGACGACGGGGAGCAATCGGATCAAGCATGTCGTGATCGTAGGCGGCGGGTCGGCCGGCTGGCTGACCGCGGGCGTCATCGCCGCCGACCATCGCGCGGCTGCCGACTCGGGGCTGCAGGTCACGCTGATCGAATCGCCCGACGTCGGGCCGATCGGCGTCGGCGAAGGCACATGGCCGACCATGCGCGACACCCTGCGCCGCATCGGCGTCAGCGAGAGCGATTTCATCCGCGAGTGCGATGCCTCCTTCAAGCAGGGCTCGCGCTTCAATGGCTGGCGCGACGGCCAGCGACGACGACTACTACTTCCATCCCTTCGTGCTGCCGCACGGCTACACCGAGACGAACCTCGTCGCCGGCTGGCTGCAGCGTCACGCCAACGTGCCGTTCGCCGACCTGGTGAGCTTCCAGCCGCACCTGTGCGTGCAGAACAAGGCGCCGAAGCAGGCGGCGACGCCCGAGTATGCGGCGGTCGCGAACTACGCCTACCACCTCGACGCCGGCAAGTTCGGACGTGTTCCTGCGCAAGCACTGCACCGAGCGCCTTGGCGTGCGACTGGTGCTCGATCACGTGGTCGGCATCGAATCGCATCCACAATGGCGATATCGCCGCGCTGCAGACGAGGTCGCAGGGCGCGCTGGCGGGCGATCTGTTCGTCGACTGCACGGGCTGCAATCGCTGCTGCTGGGCCGGCATTATCACATCGCCGTTCGTGTCGCAGAAGCACGTGCTGTTCAACGACTCGGCGCTGGCGCTGCAAGTGCCCTACCCCGACGACAACAGCCCGATCGCTTCGCAGACCATCTCGACCGCGCAGAGCAGCGGCTGGATCTGGGACATCGGCTTGCCGACGCGACGCGGCATCGGTCACGTCTACTCGAGCGCGCACACTTCCGACGACGCAGGCCGAGGCCGAGCTGCGCCGCTACGTCGAGCGAGCTGGCGGACCGCAGGTCAGGCAAATGCGGGCACTGCCGCGCAAGCTCACGTTCGAGCCGGGCTATCGCCAGCACTTCTGGCACCGCAACTGCGTCGCCATCGGACTGTCGGCTGGCTTCATCGAGCCGCTCGAAGCCTCGGCGCTGGCGCTGGTCGAGCTGTCCGCCGCCATGCTCAGCGACCAGATGCCGGCGACGCGCGAGGCGATGGACATCGTCGCGCGGCGCTTCAACGATTCGTTCACCTATCGATGGGAACGCGTCATCGATTTCCTGAAGCTGCACTACGTGCTGAGCCGAGCGCACCGACTTCCGCTTTCTGGCGCGACAACGTCGCGCCCGGCCACCGATTCCCGACCGGCTGCGCGACTTGCTCGCGCTGTGGCGTCACCAGCCGCCCTCGCGTTACGACCTGCACCGCATCGAAGAAGTGTTTCCGTCGGCGAGCTACCAGTACGTGCTGTACGGCATGGGCTTTCGCCCCGAGCCGGCGGTCTCGACGCGCCGCGCGGACGACTGCGATCGCGCCGACGCATTTTTCCGCGAAGCTGCGGCGCTGACTGGCAAAATGCTGGCTGCGCTGCCCGTCCAACCGGGAGCTGATCACGCACATCAGGCGGCACGGGCTGCCGAGAATCTAGGCGCAGAGCGCATGACCAACACCGTTCTGCTGAACAACATCGACCACAAGGACCTGCGGGTCATCACCACGCGCGGCGCCGCGTACGGCGACGACGTGATGTTCGCGCTGACGTTCCCGGCCGAGTTCCGCAACGTCCAGGCGCACTATCCGATCGTGTTCCACAAGACCGCGCGACGGACAGTTCCAGCCGCTCGCCCTGTTCGGCTTCCAGGACAAGGCAGAACCTGTTCCTCGGCCCGGACGGGTGGGATGCGCACGTACGTGCCGCTGACTGATCGAGCGCCAGCCGTTCCTCATCGGCTTGCGCGATCGCGAGCCGATGGTGCACATCGATCTCGACAGCCCGCGCGTCAGCCGGACCGAAGGCGAAGCCGCTGTTCCGCGAACACGGCGGCATCGACCGACTTTCTCGAGCGCATGAGCTCGGTGCTGCTCGACGATTCACCAGGGCTTGGAAGCCGTGCCTGCGTTCATCGCCGCACTGCTGCAGCACGACCTGCTGGAATCGTTCGTGCTCGACGTCGAGCTCGACGACGGCTCGCAGCATCGTCTCACGGGCTTCTACACGATCAACGAGGAGCGTCTGGCGCGCTCGACGGCGCGCGCGCTCGAACGACTGCACAAGGCAGGCTATCTGCAGGCGATCTACATGGCGATCGCTTCGCTGTCGCACTTCCGCGATCTGATCGAGCGCCGGAACCGACTGCATGCTGCCCATCGCTAACGCAATCGAGGAGATCGCCGGACGTCGATCCGCAGTCGCTGCCGGACGACCTGCTGACGCGCGACGCAGCCGGCGGTGCTTGCGTGGCCTGGTTGCGAGCTGGCCCGTCGCGCGCGCGGGCCGCGAATCGGCCGCGGCGACCGATGCGTATCTGCGACGCTTCTATCAGGGACGCGACCGTCAGCGCGATGCTCGGCGCGCCGGACATCGGCGGCCGGCTTCTTCTACAACGACGACCTCAGCGGCTTCAATTTCAAGCCGGTGCGCATCAAGCTGGACGCGGTGCTCGACGAAATCGCGCGCCACGAGCAAGTCGGAGATCCGCCGGCGATCTATGTCGGCTCGACGACGGTCGACACGTGCCTGCCGGGCTTTCGCGCCGAGAACGATCTCGACACTCGGCGAATCGCCAGCCGCTCGTGAGCATCTGGCTGGGCAATCGCACGCGCATCGCCGCCCATCACGATCTGCCGGACAACATCGCGTGCGTCGTCGCGGGGCGCCGCCGCTTCACGCTGTTCCCGCCCGAACAGCTGGAGAACCTTTACATCGGTCCGCTCGACTTCACGCCTGCCGGCCAGGCGATCAGCCTGGTCGATTTCGCGCGGCCGGATTTCGCGAAATTCCCGAAGTTCGCCGCAGCGCTGCGGCACGCGCAGGTCGCCGAGCTCGGCCCGGGCGATGCGATCTTCATTCCCAGCATGTGGTGGCATCACATCGAGTCGCTCGACAGCCTCAACGTGCTGGTGAACTACTGGTGGCGCCAGTCGCCGGCGTTCATGGACTCGCCGATGAACGCGCTCATGCTCGCGATCCTGACTGTGCGCGATCTGCCGCCGGAGCAGCGCAAGGCCTGGCAGAACCTGTTCCGGCACTACGTCTTCGAGGCGGACGAGCGCACGGCCGCCCACATTCCGCCGCAAGCCCGCCGCGTGCTTGGCGCCGCTGGATCCCGAATCGGCGCGCGAGCTGCGAGCACGACTGCTGCAGAGACTGAATCGCTGAGGGGATCGAGCGTGGAACAGAAACTGATCAGCAGAATCGTCATCGCCGGCGGCGGCACCGCGGGCTGGATGGTGGCCGCGTGCCTGTCGAAGACGCTTGGCAAGGTGCTCGACATCAAGCTGATCGAGTCCGACGAGATCGGCACCGTCGGCGTCGGCGAGGCGACGATTCCGACGCTCGTGACCTTCCATCGCCTGCTCGACATCAACGAGCAGGAGTTCATGGCCGCAACGCAAGGGCACGTTCAAGCTCGGCATCGGCTTCGAGAACTGGCGCGACGTCGGCCAGAACTACATTCATTCCTTCGGCCTCACCGGCAAGGATCACTGGACCGCCGGCTTCCAGCATTTCTGGCTCAAGGGACGCGAGCGCAAGCTGGCCGGCGACTACGGCGATTACTGCCTGGAGCTCAAGGCCGCGCAAGCGGACCGCTTCGCGCACCTGCCACGCGGCGGGATGAACTATGCCTTTCACATCGATGCCAGCCTGTATGCGAAGTTCCTGCGCAAGTTCAGCGAGGGCTTCGGCGCCCAGCGCATCGAGGGCAAGATCGTCGAGGTCAAGACCGATCCGACGTCCGGCTACATCACCGCGATCAGGCTGGATTCGGGCGCAGACATCGAAGGCGACCTGTTCATCGACTGCACCGGCTTCCGCGGCCTGCTGATCGGACAGGCGCTGCACGTCGGCTACGAAGACTGGTCGCATTGGCTCTACAACGACAGCGCCGTCGCGCTGCAAACCGAATCCGTCGCGCGAAGCCTGGCCGTACACTCGCTCGATCGCGCGCGAGGCCGGATGGCAATGGCGCATTCCGCTGCAGCATCGCGTCGGCAACGGCATCGTGTACTGCAGCCGCTATCTTCCGCGACGAGCAGGCGAAGCAGACTCTGCTGGCGAACGTCGAAGGCAAGGTGCTGACCGAGCCGCGCGTCATCAAATTCCGCCCGGGCCAGCGCCGCGAGCACTGGAAGAAGAACTGCATCGCGGTCGGTCTGGCCAGCGGCTTCATCGAGCCGCTGGAGTCGACCAGCATCCACCTGATCCAGCGCAGCATGATCCGGCTGATGCAGATGTTCCCGCGCACCTCCATCCAGCAGGCCGACATCGACGAGTTCAACCAGCAGATGAGCTCGGAGATCGAGCACATCCGCGATTTCATCGTGCTGCACTATCATGTCACCGATCGCCAGGACACGCCGTTCTGGCGCGCCGTGCGCAACATGAGCATTCCGGCAGTCGCTTCAGCACCGCATCGACCTGTTCCGCGAGACCGGCCGCGTCTTCCGCGTGCCGAACGAGCTGTTCGCGGAAAACTCATGGATCCAGGTCATGCTCGGCCAGGGCATCATGCCGCGGCAGCATCATCCGGTCGCCGACCTGATGGGCGATGAGGAACTGTCGCGGTTCCTCGAGGGAATTCGCTCGTCGGTCGATCGCACGGTGATGCAGCTGCCGAAGCACCAGGCCTATCTCGAGCAGTACTGCAAGGCGTCGGACGTGCGCCGCGGGGTCGGCGGGTGAAGCGTGCGTCGGCCAACATGTACGAGGTCGCGAAGCTCGCGGACGTGTCGATCGCGACCGTCTCGCGCGTAGTCAACACCGACTCGCGCGTCAAGGAGAAAACGCGGCAGAAAGTGCTGTCGGCGATGCTCACGCTCGGTTACCAGCCGAATTCGATCGCGCAGTCGCTCGCGACCCGCACCTCGAACAGCGTCGGCGTGCTGGTCTCGGAGCTGCACGGCGCATTCTACGGCGCGATGCTGAGTGCGATCGAGGAGACGCTGCGCGCCGCCGGCAAGTTCGTACTGGTCGCGACCGGTCACAGCCGCGAGGACCAGGAGCGCGAGGGCATCCGCTTCCTCGTCGGCCGCAACTGCGACGCGCTGATCGTGCATGTCGAGGCGCTGCCCGACAAATTCCTCGTCGAGCAGAACAAGAAGCACACGCCAATCGTGATAGTCAACCGCAAGGTGCGCGGCATCGCCGATCGCTGCTTCAGCCTCGACAACGAGCTCGGCGGTTACCTCGCCGCGCGCTCGCTCCTGCAGGCGCAGCACCGGAAGATCGCCTATATCTCCGGCCCACTCGACTGGACCGACGCGCACCAGCGCCTGCAGGGCCACAAGCGCGCGCTCGCGGAAGCGCGCGTGGCCTTCGACCAGCGGCTGCTGTACGAAGGTGACTATCACGAGGCGGGCGGCAGCCGGGCGCTCACTCATCTGTTCGCCAAGGGCATCCCATTCACCGCCGTGGTCTGCGCGAACGACGAGATGGCAGCCGGCGCGATGGCGGCCGCGCACGATCGGGGTCTGAAGCTTCCCGACGAGCTCTCGATCGTCGGCTTCGACGATGCCCCGATCTCGCGCTACATCTATCCGAAGCTATCGACCGTCCATTACCCGATCACCGACATGGGCCACATGGCCGCCCGCTGGGTCCTGCAGAACGTCTACCAGCACGAAAACCTCGACGTTCGGCAGCGCGTCTTCAAGCCGAACTTCGTCGATCGCGACTCGGTTTCTCCGCCGGGCTGACCGGTGAGCTGAGAGGAATCTGGACGCAAGGGCCTCCGCAGCACAAGCGGAGCCCCACGCTTGGGCTCCGCTCGGCGAGTTGCACTAGCTCACTCAGTGCCCTTCGCTGCCTGCTCAATCAGCTTGATCACGGCTTGCGGCTGCGACACGTAGATCGCATGACTACCCTTGATCTCAGCGACCGTGGCGCCCGCTCGCTTCGCCATCTGCTGTTGCGCCGGCGGTGGAATCATCTTGTCGTCGGTTGCCACGAGGTACCAGCTGCGCTTGGTCTTCCACGCTGGCTCGGTGACTGCGCCGTTCAATGCATTCACACCCCACGGCACTTGCGAGTCCGCCATGAACGCAGCTTCCGCTGGCGTGACGTGCGCGGCGAACGACGCAGCAAACTTGGCGCGATCCAGGAACAGGAATCCATTCTGCGGCGGCAGGATCGGGGGCACCGGCGCACCCGGCCACTGGGTTCGCGATCAAGGTCTGTACGGATTCGCCCGCCGATCACCCGCCCCTTGTTCAGCTGCGAGAAGGTCGGCGGCGGGCGGAGGCCGGTTGGGACGCCGCCCCGAACGCAGGCGAATTGGGCAGCTGCGTAACGCCGCCGAAAGTCGTCTCGTCGAGCAGGTTGACGGCATAGATGCTGAACGACAGCGGGCCGCGGGACGGAAGACGTCAGGTTCACATTCAGCATGTCCGCCGCGTTGAGCGTGCCGCGATTGTTGTCTGTGTAGAAGCTCGCATCGCACTTCAACTGGACGAATGCGGAAGGCTTGAGCAAACGCGCCCGAGGCACCACACGATGCGGCGCGCCCGAACATAAGGGCGTAAGAAGAGTGCCGATGTCGATCATCTTTTCACTCGCGTGCCATCGTTCCTGTAGACCAATGACCACTGGTTACCGAGTGTTGACTTCGCAATAGTCAAGGCGCTGCTGGTGAGCATCCGCAATCGCGATCGAGATGCAGCTCGAGAGTCGTCGATCGATCGAAGGATATCAGGGACGGGCGCGATGCTTGCCAGCAGCGCCCACCGTCTTTGGTATCAGTGGAGGTCAGCAATGAAACGTCGAATCCGAACTCTGTTATGTATCTGGACATCCTGCATCGGCGCTGCGGCGCACGCGCAGTCCGCTTACGAGCCCGATCAACCGCAGCACGCCCAGGCTCAGCTTGGCACACAGGCAGCCAGTGTTACCGCGTACTGGACACCCGAGCGTATGCGACAAGCGAAACCGATGCCGACACCGGCTCGCGTCATCAGGGCGAGCGAGCTCGCCGCTTCCTCCGCTCTCGACGACGGCTTGGCTGCGGCGGGCGCCGAGCCGGGCTATGCAAATGGCTGCCGGCCTGGAGCGGAAAACTGTCGCAGCGTTGAGCATGTGATCAGTCCCGACAATGCGCTGTATGCGGAAATGACCGGACTCGCTCAACCGCAGCATGGCGCGAAGCCGACGAATCCGCTCAATGGTCCTTACGGCCCGTTCCAGCGCTGGAGCGAGCACGAGGCTATTACGGCGTATCCGAAATCGACGATCGGCAAGCTGTTCTTCAGTTTGCCCAGCGGCAATTTCGTTTGCTCTGCTTCCGTGATCAATCGCAGCACTCTCATCACGGCGGGACACTGCAACTCCGACGGCAACGGCACGCTGGCCACGAGACGCCTGTTTTGCCCGAGCTGGAAGGACGGACAGAATCCGGCGCGCGGCTGCTGGACGGTCATCAATAGCAAGACGTCGGCGGGCTGGCACACCAGCGGCGATCCTGACCGGGACTACGCATGCCTGATGACCAATCCCACCGGCACCGTCGTCGCGAACAAGATCGGCAACGTGACCGGCTGGCTCGGCCGCGCCTGGAACTTCGGCTCCAACCAGGCGGAGCGCACTTTCGGCTATCCGAAAGCTGCGCCGTTCAATGGCAACCGGCTCATCACCACGGCGTCGACCGAGTGGTACACGCATGACTTCACCGCTGGCGGCCAAGTCTCGAAAATTATCGGCAGCGACCTCACCGGCGGATCGAGCGGTGGCCCGTGGATCCTGGGCTGGGCCGGCGCTGAGTTCCCCGACACGGATGGCAGCTCAGCGACGGATCCGGGTTCGAACTGGGTCAACGGCGTGAACAGCCACAAGCGCTGCAGCGTGAACTGCAACACTCCGCCTACTGCGACGGCCGGCGTGTTCTGGCAGGAGATGACCTCACCGCCGTTCAGGAATACTTCGGCGGCCGATGAGTCCGAGGACATCATTCAGGTGTGCTTCAACTTCGGCGGTACCTGAGCCGACAGCGACCGGCCGCTCGAGCGGCGGCCGGTCGCCTCACCGTTCGGGTTCGAACCGAAAGCTGCGCAGGATCATCTGCGACTGCGCAGCGAGCGGAGCCAAGCGCACCACGACGTCGTGGGCGGCAACGTAGATGAAGCGATTTGGCGCGAACATCTTTCCGGTGGCAATCTCCAGTGCAGGCAGACCGCCGACGGACGTTGCGGTGACGGATCGACCGGCCTCACCGAAAGGCCAGCCGTGCTCATTCAACCAATCCCGTAACTCCAATCGCATGGGATTGGAGAAGACCTCGATCCCGAAGCTTCCGGGCGAATAATCGCGTAGCACGTCGACGTCTTCATCCCGACTCAGCAACTTCAAGGTCAGGAGCTTCGAATCTTCGCTGGAGGAGCGCTCCTGAACCGACCAGGACGCGGGATAGTCGAAGGAGAATTTGAACTGCTCGCTCGTGTAGGTCTTGTTTGACACTCCTGTCGAGGGCTGTGCAGCGAAGCTTTTGCAGGTCCAAACATCGATCAGCGCGAGTGCAACGAGAACCATGCTGGCTGTCATGCGCAGCCAATGCCGCCGCTCCAGCGATTTGTTAGACGGCATGCCGGCCATGGTGCGCAAGCCGCTCATCAAAGTGGGTGAGTGAAGCATCCCCCCTCCTCCTATGCCGTCTTAACGAAGCAACTGAGGCGCGGGGGTTCCCAGATCGCGCTCGTGCCCGGACGCACTCGGGGTACGAGTCGGGGTATTCATGCGAACCGCCGAGAGAACTCCGGCACTTTCAGCCGCTTAGAATGCATTTGGTATCCGGCCCGGGGAGCCATCAAGGCAGTCTGTGACCGTCCACGGACGCCCACGCGTCTAGGTCCAGCCTCATATCTACAAGCCGCTGTTAGGTCCAGCAACGTCCATCCGTTGCCACGGATTCGTGGGTCGCCAGCTCGGACGCTTGCGAAGAATGTGGGTGTCACTCGAAGCCTTCACGCACCGAAGTGCAAGGATGCAGGCTTGGATATTCCCCTGGCCCAGCTTGTCGCTTGATCCGCTCTGGTGTTCGTCGCCGGGACCATCAGTATGAGCAAGCGCTCGGTCGCGCGATGCACGCGCTGTGGCCAAGACGCAGATACCCAAGCGGTTCGGAAAGAGCTCCTGCGCTGGTCACGGAATGAACGGCTGTCCCTGCAGAGCCTGCGTGAACGTAAAGGCGATGAGTCCGACGTAAGCGACAGCGAATGCGAGTACGGCGCTGCGTTGCCAGCGCATGCTGGTGCGCACGACCAGCCAGCCCGCGAGCGGAATG
The DNA here is from genome assembly GCA_963830745.1 of uncultured Gammaproteobacteria bacterium. Taxonomy (GTDB): domain Bacteria; phylum Pseudomonadota; class Gammaproteobacteria; order Steroidobacterales; family Steroidobacteraceae; genus Steroidobacter. The sequence goes on along the minus strand of CAWHNL010000018.1, from coordinate 20,015 downwards.
AGCTGGTGTGCATGCAGCGCCCAGAAATGCGCCACGCGCAGGTCGCCGCCCGTACGGGACCAGCCGAGGAGCGGCAAACCGCCGGCGTCCGAGCGACCTCCGCCTATCCAATGCCCGTCGCCGCTCGCGAGCGTCATTGCGACGAATACGGTTGCAACAAATGAAATGACCGCGGCGAGGACTAGTGACAAACGGAATGCCGACGCGATCCGCACGACGCGATCGCGAGCGAGCAGGATGCCCTGGACGAGCACAGCAATCATCAGCGTCACGGCGCCCACGCCGGCGGCAGAATACGCCGTTGCCCATGCGGCGCTCGCGGTTGAAGTGGGACGGCACGCCATTCATCGCGGCTGCGACCATCCACGTCATCTCGAGCGCCGCGGCGATGATCGCCGCCCAGATCACGAAACGACCCGCGTAACTGCGCTGCGCGGTCGGCGGCAAGTAACCGAAATACCAGGCCAGAGTTGCGAAATAGAGGGCAAGCGAGACGAAGAACTTCGTGGGCTTGATCCAGCCGCTCACGTCGTTGACGGTGCGAGGATCCACCAACATCGCGATCGCGCACGGAATGGCCGCGAGCAGGAACAGCCGCGCGGTCGACGCGAGCTGCGGCTGACGCCGTTCGAGCTCCGCCAGCGCTCCCGCGGCAGTTGATCGCACTCTCGGTAGAAGGACGCGGTTGGCGACGGTGTTCATGCTGCAATCTCCCGCGAACCATGCCCCGCTCGCTCCACCGCTCGCAAACGGAAGCTGCGCACCGCCATGAAAGCGAGCCAGCCGAGCGGTCCGAGCATGAAAGTCAATGCGAGACATGGTGCGAGCAGCCAGCGGGACAGGCCTATGCGCTGCGTCTCCTCCCGCTCCCACACGCCCACGAGCAGATCGAACGCCAGATAGTGCACCCAGCCGGCAAGCAGCAGACCGGGATGCTCGAAGAGCTTCGCGACGCCCGCGAGACTGCCGAAGTTCCCTTCCCCGCTGGTCCAGAATGCGCCGATCAGGCCTGCGTACAGCATGCACAAGGCCAACGCCACGACAACGGCGAGCGGGCGCCACAGTCGATACTTCGAAGGCGCGAGCAGTAGCCCAAGCCAGCCGGCGAGCACCAAGGTGGAGGCGACAGAAAACAGCGTTTCAAGCTCCATGCGTTCGCCCTCATGTAGACGGTGTCTAGATGTGTCGCTAAACTAGCCCTCCGAACTAGACGATGTCAAGATCAGAATGAAGCCACGAACCGCGCGATCCGCCCGAACCCGTGACTGGCAAGCGCACCAGGCCGGCGGCGAGACGGTCCGCGCAGCTATCACCACGGGGAGTTGAAGCGCGCGCTGCTCGATGCCGCGGCTTCGGTGCTGGCGGACCACGGCGTGGAAGGCTTCACGTTGCGCGAATGCGCGCGCCGCGCTGGCGTGTCGCATGGGGCTCCGGCCCATCACTTCGGCGACGTCCGCGGCCTGTTATCGGCCTTCACCGCACAGAGTTTCGAGCAACTCGAAGCTCTGACGCACGAGTACCAGCGCAAAGCGCCGCCGGATGGATTTGCGCAGCTCCTCGCGAGCGGGACTGCGTACGTCCACTACGCGCTCGCCGAGCGTGCCAGGTTCCAGTTGATGTTCAGGAGCGATCGGCTCGATGCATCCAACGAACACCTCCGTCGCGCCGGGCAGGCGGTGTTCGGGATTCTGCAGGAAAGCATGGCGCGCACGAGCGCGGAGGCCGGCGCCGAAGGCGTGATGCTTCCCGAGAAGGCGGCGCTCGCCTGGTCGATCGTGCATGGCTTCGCGACGCTCTTGCTCGAGAACGAGGGCTTTGCGAGCCAGACACAAGGCAACCGCGACAAGGCGCTCGCGCTCATTCGCAAGCTCATTACGCTCAGCCGCGCTGCGTACGAGAGCAAGGGTCGGCGCTGAATTTCACGGCCAACGCAACGCAAGTGGCGGTGTCTGCGTGTGGGCCTCATGCTCGATCGCCTTCAGGAACTCAACTCTTACGCCATTGCGTACCGCCGACGTGGCAACAGGCCAGGCGCTGTTCATTGCTACGACCAGCTTTCGAGCCGGATCGACGTATCCAGCCACCGCGACAAGTTCTGCTGTCGAACGCGGTCTTTCGGGAGAGCTGCGCTGCACTCGCCGCACCTTTCCCCGTGAGCCGCTGGACCATCTTCTGCTTGAAAGCCAGGGAGTACGGCCTAGTCATGTCGTCCTCGAGTTCTCGAAGGAAGCGACAACTACCCTGACACAGGGGGCCGGAATGAACCTTACCCTTCAGTCAGGAAGGGCAGACATTCGTAGACATCCAGAGGCGTCCATCGCGGCAGGCTCAGGTCGCGGTGCTTTTTCTTCTGCCAAGACATCGGCATCGTTCCCTTCCTAGGGCTACATCTGGGGGTATCGACAGCCCTGGAACTTAGCTGTACCCCAAATGCGCCCGCCCCTAGCCGCTCGCAGAGGATTCATAGCGATACGAACCCACCGTCCCGCGTGAGACGCGAACAAGGCGCATCGCATTTGTGAGTCGCGCGCGCAACGCGCGTGTACTCGACGCGGTTGCTAGGCATGACCGCTTTCGCGTATCGCATCCGGGCGTCAAGAGCATACACGCTGCCGGCTGCGTCGGGTTCGGCGCTGCTGCTCAGCGGACCTGCCTGGCGCGCGTTCGAAGGCGCTCGACCAGTCGCAAGACTGTCTTGCGATCTTCGTCCTGGCGCACCACCACGTAGTGGCCCCGATCGCTCTGCATCGATGGTCCGATAATACGGACGAGGCTGTCGTCCTCGAGTACCGCAGTTGCCAGCGGCATTCGAGCGAGCGCGATCCCCAACCCAATTTTGGCTGCTTGCAAAGCCGTGTCGTGATCGACGAATGTTCTCTCGGACCCGGCCGGCGACCCTTTGATCTCTGCGGCTTTCAGCCATGCACGCCAGTCGCTTCCGTCACTGTCGTGGATCAAACATTCCCTGAGCAGGCTCTCAAGCGGCCGACGGGCGAGGCGCTTGGCCACGACGGGCGCAGCAACCGGGAAGATCGTCTCTGCAAACAATAGATGCGCACGCGTACCGGGCCAACGGCCGGAACCAAATCTGACTGCAACATCCGCTTCCGCGCCCAGCTCGACTATTCTGTGTTCGGTGCTGATTTGCACGAACAGATCATTGGGTTCACCTTGTAGTCGCGGGACGTTCGCGAGCAACCACAATCTCGCGAATGAGGGCAGGCAGGTTACTCGCACCGCGCGTGTGTCTCGAACGGCGCGCAACTCTGCTGTGAATGCCGCTAATGCACCCAACGATCGTTCCGTACGGCGCACCAAATGTTCGCCGGTCGGAGTCAATCGCATGCCGCGCCCGTGTCGTGCGAAGAGTGCGGTGCCAATCCACGCTTGCAAGGTCTGGATGCGTCGGCTGACCGCACCATGCGTAACGCCGAGTTCCTGAGCAGCGCCCGTCAGCGAACCGGCATGCGCGACCGCAATGAACGCGCGCAGCGTTTCCGTCGGCGGCAGAGAATCAAACATGTGATCTGGCATCACAGCTCCTAGTCGGTCCACAGCATAGCTCAAACCGGTCGGCTGGCGTAACGTGCATCGGCAATGCACGTTGCTCAGGAGTTACACATGATTGCCGACATCAACGTTGTCGATGTGGACGCCGCGCCCGAGATCCAGGTCGGACCTGGCTGCGTGCGCAGAGACTTGGCCTCGCGCGGTGGCGTTCGGATCTGGATCGTCGACATGGCGCCCGGCAGCGAGTGGCCGCACGTCGATGTTCACGATGGCTACGGTGAAGACATCTTCGTCGTCCGCGGTGAGCTAATCGAGGGTAGTCGCACGATCTCTGCCGGATCATTCGTGCAGTTTGCGCCGCATAGCCGGCACCGGCCTCGCACACTCACAGGTGTCCGCTTGTTCGGCTTCAATCTGCTGTCGATGGACAATCAATCGTGATTGCCTTCCCGACGTTCACCGCGTGTGAGGACTTCCAGCATGCGATTGGCGCTCCATTCTCGGCAGCTTCTAGGAGGCACTTCGCATGAAGCTGTCGTCGCGCATCGCACGCATGTCGGGATTGCTGCTCATCCTGACGGCAAAGTTCGCGGTGGCCGAACCTCTGACGACGGGCTGGGAGAACGTCGCGGGTGTCGATGTCTTCTACCGTGAAGGTGGCGACACCTCGGCATCGACGATCGTGTTCCTGCACGGCAATCCGGCCTCGTCCTTACAATACGTGCGCCTCATGGAGGCTCTCGCACAGCGATACCATGTTCTGGCCATGGACTACCCATCCTTCGGTTTCTCGGCATCGCCGGATCGTGCCGAGTATGCGTACACCTTCGACCATGTCGCTGCCACAGTGCGCGACTTCCTTCGCGCCCGCCACGTGGCTCAATACGCCTTGTTCATGCAGGACTACGGAGTGCCGATCGGATTCCGACTCATCTCGGAAGCTCCAGAAGCTATCACCGCGCTCGTAATCCAGAACGGGGTGATCCACCTTGATGGATTTCCGGCCGCCCTGGATGAGAACGGCGAACTGCGCCGCCACTGGAAGTCGCGCGATCACGCGATTGATGAGCGGCGACGCGCCTACACCGAGAATGCGAACTATCCACAGCGAGCGGGATGGCAGTGGCCAGCCAGAATCCCGCCTGAATTTGTATTGGCCAGCATTGCTTCCGCACGACGACCGGGCGTCATAGCTGCGCGCAACGATCTGTGGTTCGACTACCGGACCAATCTGCAGAATTATCCCGCATGGCAGGCACTGTTAAAACGGATCGATGCACCCCTGCTCGTGATCTGGGGCGGTCGCGATACGTTCTTCACGACTCCGGGGGCGCTTGCCTATCTGCGCGATCGGCCTCGCGCTGAGATTCACATTCTCGATGCCGATCACTACGCAACAGTTGAGGTGCCCGACCAGATCGCCTCCATCACTCGCAACTTCCTCGACGAGGCATTGTAAAGATCGTCGGGAATCATCGAGCAGTTGCTGTAGGTCAGCGGCGAACTGCGTCCTCAGCCGAACTCTTGCGCCGCTCGTCGCGTTGCTACTGCAAGCAACACTACGGAGCAGCGGCATGTCTATCAGATTGGGAGTCATCGGTGTTCCAAGCAGCGCCGGCGCATACGCGCCGGGCCAGGAACGCGCGCCGCAAGCCCTGCGCGACGCCGGGCTCGTCGCGGCGCTGCGCGCGCGGGAGCTCGAGGTGGACGACCGCGGCGACGTGCGTGGATTTCGCTGGCGAGCGGATCATGCTCGACCGCGCGCGATGCACGCTGACGTGGTCGCTGCTGTCGCCGCAGCGACAGCGTGCGAAGTGCAGGCGGCGCTGTGCAACTCCAGTCATGCGCTCGTTCTCGGGGGTGATTGCACGGTGGAAATTGGCGTCGTCGCGGGCGCTTTGCAGATCGGCGGGCGCATAGGCCTGCTCTACATCGATCTCGACACGGATCTCAATACGCCGTCGAGCACCACAGATGGCGCGCTCGACTGGATGGGCTGTGCGCACATGTTAGGACTTCCGGACGTCGTCTCGCAGATCGCAGAGATCGGCGGCCGCCGCCCGCTCCTTCAAGCCGACCAATTGCTCTACTTCGCAACGGACAATATCGAACCCTGCGAGCGCACCGTAATTGACGCGCTCGGCATCGAGGAGATCCGGCTCGCCGATGTTGCAGCAGATCCGATCCGCGCGGCCGCGAGCGCACTGCGCTGGGCTTCTCGGTTCGACAGACTCTTGATCCATCTCGACGTCGATGTGCTCGACTTCGTCGATATGCCGCTGGCGGAGAACACGCGTCGGCATTGGGGATTGACGTTTGGGCAGCTCACGAGTGCGCTTTCATTGCTGCTGCAAGCACCGAATTGGGCGACGCTCACAGTGTGTGAACTAAACCCCGATCATGGTGACCCGGAAGGGCAAACGCTCAAGCGATTCGTGACATCGCTGTCGGAGGCCATTTCGGACCACTAACCGATGGCGAAAGGAGCGCCGAACAAATGAAGGTGGACTGATCCAGCAGCAATCTCCGGCGGCCGATCACTCCAGCCGGCGACGTGCGTAATCACCTGTGGTGACCAGCCCTGCAGCCTCAGCAACACGAGCACGCTCGCTGACTCCCTTCACGATCGACCCCAGCTCGTTCGAGACGACTTGCCGGCTGCAGTTTTTGGATAAAGGCGGCAACTGCCCGATTGAATGTCGCAGATTGGTCCACGAAGACCGCATGCCCGGCATCCTCGATGGAGAGAAACTCTGCATCTCGAATCGTCTGCGCAACCTCCTGCTGCAACGCTAGCTCTGACGATGCAGATGACGCCACGACCAGCGTCGGCTTGTCGAACTTGCGCAGCGCGGGCCGCCGGTCCACGGTAAGCAGGTCGCTCACGAGCATGGCGATCGCGGTACTGGTCGGTGTCTTTAGCGCGCTTTCGACCCAGAATTGCCTCTCGCTTTCCGGCAGCGGCTTTTTGGCGACGCGCGCCATCATGCCGGAAATGTACTCATGCGGCCGCGCTGCGAGCAAGGCGAGGCGTCCCAACAGAGCTTTGCTTCCCTGAGGATCGATCTCCAGGCGAGCGGGTCCAGCGGACGGAGGTGCGTCCACAAGCACGAATCCCGCAACGCATTCTGAGCCGAATTGCTCGACATAGGCCGCGGCATCCTGTACGCCCTGCGACCAAGCAATCAGTACGACATTCGAGAGCCCGAGCCTACCGAGCAGTTCATGGAGATCCTGCGCACGAACCTCCGGCGTATTTCCGTCCGCTGTTTTCGCCGATTCCCCCTGCGATCTGGGGTCGATAGCGATGGTGCGACCATGCGCGGCAAAAGCGTCGAGCTGCGCCTTCCAAATCATGGCGGGCATCAGAAAGCCGGGAATGAAGACCAGACTTGGAGCATCAGTCCCTGTACCCGCCTCCAGATACCGAATGCGCGTGCCATCATCGAGCGTGACATAGCTGTCGCGAACAGTGGCGCGTGCGGCAGCACTAGCTGGGATCGCATGGTGAAGCAAACAGCACAGGAGACCCAGGTAAATCACTAGCTTCGCGATCACGGTGATCCTTCCGGACAGGTCGTTTGTAACATGCGGTGAGCGTGCCCTGATTCCACATCAATGATAGTGCAGCAGCAGGCCGTGCACTGTCCCATCGGTCGCGTACTTCTTTGCGTGCAGCGGCGTCGAACACTCATTCCGCCGCATATCGCGCGGCGATCGGCTTCGCCTCGCCGAGATCTACTTGCAGGCCGATGAATTTGGGCGCCCTCGCCTGTCATTACATACGAATCCAAAATACTGCGACCCTGCGGGCCATCACCGGAGAAATGCCAGGCTGCTCGCGAGCAAGAACGCGGGAAGCGGGGTAGCACCCATCCTTGCCTGGATCGTGCCGAATGGATGCTCGGCTGGCAGCCACAGCAGCCTCAGCGCGGAAGTACCTTACATCGCGGCCGTTGCCGCAACTCGCGCGCGTACGCCGTACGCCCTCGAGCCGACGACGAGCATCTCACTCATCCCGAATTGCGCGGTACCGTCCGGCAAACGGGTCGCCGTTCCGAAGCTGGTTGGGTTCTCCAGCCTTCGCTTGCGCTGACCGTCCGTCTCGTAGTAGACGAGACCCACGTGGAGCCAGTGGTCATCGTACAGCTCCGGCGTGGCCTCGACGATGAGGCCCGCGCGCGTCTCGATAGTCACTGGTTCGCCGTTCGTTCCGACGTGCGTGACGCTGACGGGCTCGGCGCCGTCGACGGTCAGCGTGATCTCGAATTTCACGTCGCCTGCCACGAGATTGCGGGGCGCGGCGGCGTCCGGCGAAGCCTCCGCGCGCGCGGGAACGGCCGGGTCAAGCCCGGCGGCTGCGCGGGCCTGCTCGAGCCAGCTTCGCAAGGCGCTCGCCTGCTCGGTATTCATTCGGTCGAACGCCGCGAGCTGCGATGGTGTGAGGAACTCGCCGGCTTTGCGCGAGAGGTGAGACGCTCCGGCAAGCATCCGGCGCAGTGTCTCTTCGTTTACCGCAATCGTCCGCAACTCAGCGTCACGTTGTAGGGCCTCCGGCGTCATCGGTCTGAACATCGACGGCATGGGGCGGGGATGTCCGCCGCTGCGGACGTGTTCCAAGTCGTTGCGAGTCTTCTCTTGGAACAGGGCCATGAGACGCTGCTTCTGCTTCGGCTGGAGCTTCTCGGTCTGCTCGAGGCGTGAGTCGAACATGGCCACCTGCCGGCGCTCCGCAAGTGTCGTCATGTAGCTCTGGTAACGAACCAGACCCTCCACGCCGAGCAAATCACGCAGCTGATCGAGCCTGCGGTTCTGGGCCTCGACCTGCTTTTCGATCTGGTAATGCTCACGCGCAGTGCGACCGTGAGTCTCGTCGAGCTGCTCCATCGTGTGATCGGTGAGGAGCTCGAGCAGCTTCGCTTCCGTCGCGGCATCCAGGCTGAGCGCCTCGCCGAGCTCGACGTAGGCCTCTTGCAGCTGCGCCTTGCGCTCCTCGCGCAGCGCCGGCCGGCGGGCGGGATCGTTCAGCCGCTCCCGCATATCTTTGATCCATTCCGGCTCCTCGCCCGAGCCGGAGACGAAGAACATACGATTTCGTTCTGGCTGCGGCGCGTCCGCGGCAATGCTCGCGCTCGTGAGCATGAATAGGGTTGCTGCCAATCCGAATTGCCAGCGCGACTTCGTCATAGCTGAAACTCCGTTTGCGCCATAGGATCACCACTTCCTGGCGCCGCTGCAATACGATTCGTCCCTCAGCTCGCCCTATTCATCCAGCTCAGAACGGCGTGTGGCGCCAGTCCCGACGGACATCCCTGGTTCTGCTCCATCCACGCGATTCTGCGCGCACCTTCACTCAATAAGCGGCGGATACTTCTCGCCGTAACTCAGCTCGGCGTCGATCTTGTTCGTGAGAACCAGCGGGCAGTTGTAGTAGTCCGAGTGAGCGCACAAAAAGCTGTACGCCATGTTGAGGTTGACGGTGACCGTCGGCGGCGGCGCTCCTGGCGGAATGTGGATATCGACTACGCGTCCGCCACCATAGGTCGTCTTCCCCGACGTGCGATCCTTGAGAAGCAGCAGCAGCGCGTCGATCTTGTCCCAGGTCCTCTTGTAGCTGTACGCCTTCAGATCATATGGCTTGCCCGCGATCTGCATCTGAATCGTGCCCACGACATACATAGTGCCAGCGCTCTCGCGTGAATCGAGGTAGCTGACCGCGACGGGAGCATCATTGCGCCGGAACGTGGCTTTGATGACACCTTGCGGCTGCCAAGGCTTCCTGCACTTCAGCCGCGCCGCATGAGGCGCATTTGATGTACTGCGGCGCGGCGTGCACCCACGTCCCGAGCGTCGGCGCCAACGCCAGGAAACAGATAGTAGCGTTCACTGCCAGTGCGATCGAGATGACTAGCCCGCGGTTCATTGAGTTCTAACTTGATTTAGAAGTGCGGGTCATGACGAATAACCTAGCACGTGACAAATAACCTGGGCGCTCAAGAGCACATAAGCGCCTGAACGCAGACGGATCGCCAAGCGATTCTGGTCCTAGATGGGGTATTAACTTTCCTCTTGGATCTTGTTGGACAAACTCGCCTTCGAAATGCGCCCCAATCTCTCCGTTCGCGTCGAGCTCGTCGAGCACTATCTGAGTTCCGTCCAGCATTCGACCCTTGAGCCGTATGTCGTCAAGTTGTTTCGCGTAGAAGTAGACACCACTCACTTCACCGTTGCTCGACGTGAGGTCCTTCTCATCTGATACTTGTCTCCAATTTCCCTATCGTAATTCCTTAACCAGTTGGGCTCGAACCCTGGGCAGGCTGACATCACAGGTGTGGTGAAGCCGAGCAGAAGCAAGGCAAGGTATGCGTGCAAACGTCTTGATGAGGGATGTGCACAAGGAAGTCGCTTCATAGTGACCTCAATCCTTGAAACAATGCTAAGACTCGCACGATAGTCCGGTGACAAGGGAACCGCGCGGAGAACCCAAGCGTAATCGGACAGTGCCGCCCGCGGCGGCCTACGCCGAGTCCGTTATGTACGATTTCACTGGCACTGGGGGTGCAAGCCCTAGGACCTGTTCGCCGCGTTGAGCTGCCTGGCCAGTTCGGGAATCTCGTTCATGAGCGCCTCCACATGACTAACGGACCCACGATCAACTGCGCCAAACCCGCGTCGCTCATCGGCGCAGTCGTGATCTTCGTCAGCCTGGGAGCTGCTCTCATGTCGAGTCGCGCGAACGAGCCCAATGAGAGCGATGACAAGCAGTCTTCTGGGACGGCGGCTGCGCGTGCACTTCTGCAATCGCTACCGGAAGCCAAGCGAACACAAGCTCAGTTGCCATTCGATTCCTCTGAGCGCACGAACTGGAACTACGTTCCCACGAGACGCGCCGGCGTCGCGCTGGCAGAGCTCGATGCAAACCAGAAAACGCTGATCGATCCATTGCTGCGTTCCGCGTTGAGCCCCGCAGGCTTCAAGACTGCTCAACAGATCGTGCAGCACGAATCGATCCTGGCGGAGATCGAAGGAAACCCGCGGCGCGATCCGGAGCTCTACTACACCGCAGTCTTTGGGGAGCCTGGTCCGCGTGCACCTTGGGCGTGGCGATTCGAAGGCCATCATCTTTCTGTCAACGCGACCCATGTCGACGGTCAAACTCAAGTCGTGGCGCCGCTCTTCATGGGCTCGAACCCCGCGCGCGTGCCGTACGGTCCCAAAGCCGGTCTGCGATTGCTCGCGGCAGAAGAAGATCTGGCTCGCGATCTGATACGCATGTTGCCGGAGGCGCGACGCACCCGCGCGATTCTTGCCGATGACGCGTTCCCAGACATCATCACGCGTAACGACCCAAAGGTACGTTCGCTGAACATTGAAGGGCTTGCGGCAGGCGACATGTCTCAGCCTGAGCAAACGCAATTGCGCAAGCTACTGCACGTGTACTCGGATCGCATGACGGAGAGTGCTGCACGGGAGCAGCTCGAGCGCGTTGAGCGCGCGGGCTTTGACAAGCTGCACTTTGGATGGGCTGGCAGTCTCGAGCCGGGCAAGCCGCACTACTACCGAGTGCATGGCCCAACTGTCCTCATCGAGTACGACAACACTCAGAACAACGCCAATCATATCCACAGTGTCTGGCGCGACCTGGAGCGCGACTTCGGCGGTGACTTGCTTCGTGCGCACTACGAAGCGCATCAGGCTGATGATCATGGTCACGAGCACTAGCGGGTGCTCACTCGGTTCGCGGTCGAGAGTTGGCCAGCGCGTCATCCAGCATCTTGATGAGGGTCTCGCGGTCGAAGGTGTCGGAATGGCCTTCATTCCACCGGACGAGCTGCTTCATCTGATATCGGATCAGTCGCTCTGGCAGGCGGCTATTCATCCGGTCCTTGGCGTTGCGCGGAATGGCCAGATAGCGGCGTTTCGGATTGGGCTCAAACAGCGCCTGTGCAACCGCTACTGCGACCTCGTCGGCCTCCGGAAACAGCATTGGATCCGGCGGCGGTCCCCAGACCTTGAGCATGTTCGCTTTCTCATCCTCAGTGAGGCGCGCGAGCATGTTCTTATCCATGTCGGATCGGTAGGCACCGGGTTCGACAGCGGTGACTTGAACGCCGAGGGGACCGAGTTGCAGCACCAGGGAATCCGTCAGTCCCTCGATCGCGTGCTTACTCATGACGTACGCGGCGATGTCGGGTCCTCCGCCGTCGGTGATTCCGGAAGGTGAGCCGATGTTTACGATCCGTCCCTTCTCGGCGACGATGAGCGGCGTGAACGCCTTGATCATCATCACGGGTCCGTAGACGTTCACCTTCATACTGAGATCGAACTCCTCCATCCTCATGTTGGCGATCGTGCCAAATGTAGCGACACCGGCATTGTTGACCAGTCCATAAAGGCCGCGGCCGGCTTTGGTAATTGCTTCCACTGCAGCTGCAATGTCTGCAGGTTGCGTGACGTCCAGGCGCAGGGGTTGCACGTTCTTGATCGCTCCGAGCGCCTTGAGGTCCTCCTCCTTGCGCGCGGTGGCGTACACGAGATGGCCCTGTGCGGCGAGGTGCTCAGTGATCTTGCGGCCGATGCCACTGCTGGCACCGGTGACCAGGACAGCTTTGGAGTCTGGTGGTTCGCTGGGCTGCGCAGGGGCGCATAGCAGTGCAGCGAGCAATGCGCACATCGTGGACAGAAGTATTCGCATGAAAGCCTCGCTATGCGGACGAGAAGTCGAGTCTCAGTCTAGGGCCCACCATCGGACGCACCCAGACCGCTTACTTCATCGGGCCGGCGATTCGCTGCATGGTTGATCAGGCCGATGCCTTTAGCCTTGGTCTGAAGGCGAAGGCTGCCCAGCTTCACGAATACGCGAATACGTGAATCCCTCCGTGTGCAGGTCGATCCAGTGCTTGACCGTACCGAAAAGTCACGAAGAAGATGAGCATGATGAAAAAGGCTGCGCTGACCCTCGTGCTGGTATCCCTGATCTGTGCTGGATGTGCGACGACAGGTGGCGCCACTGATGAAAATGAGCCGACGCTGATCGACGCAGTCCCCTCCGGCCGAGGCGGCAGCGTCGATCGAAGAAGCGGCTCCCATCGCGGAAGAAGATTCGAAGCAGGAAGAAGGCGAGGTTCCACTTGCCGTTGCCGAGTCGGAGCAACCCGCTGAGGCTCCCGAGGCGCCTCCCGAGGAGGTCGTCGTCCAAGCTCAGCTCGTCACGAGGCGATCCACGATCTCGTCGCCGAAGCGCAGACACTTCTCCGTGACGTCGAGCTCCAATACGTCTTCACCGGAAAGGGGAAGAAGCAGGTTCTCCGCGGTCGCCCCGTGGCCTTTGCGCTGTGGAGCGAAGCGAAGCAGGAGTGGTCCGTCGCCCACATCGAGCTGCCGCGTCCGCCGATCAAGTGGAAACCCGGTCGGAAGCCCTTGCCCTTTCGCACCCTCACGCCCGGTATCCAGGCGCGGCACGTGAAGGGCACCGGTGCCGAGCGGCTGATGTTCGCCTTCTCCCAGGACGGGAATCCCTTGAAGGTCTACGGACGCAAATTCCCCGTGTTCGACAACAACCTTCTCAAGCGCAAGCAGTGGCGCGCCGTCGCCCAGACCGCGAAACCGATCGTCTATCTGCCCTTCACCGAAGACACCTTCGACCCGGGTTTCGTCAGCAGCGGAAAGGAGTTTCTGGTCGCCACGGCGCGCAAGGCGATCGAGGAGCTGCGTCTCGCGCAGGTGCCGAGTGCGGCCTTTCCCGGAGAGCTGCTCGCCGACTCCATTCCTCTCCAAGTCATCACGACGCTTGCGGTCATCGAGCAGACTGATGACAACGATTACGTGGAGAAGCAGGCGCTCGCCTTCGACGAGGTACTGAGCCAGTACGGGCTCAAGCAGGAGGAGGCGTATCGGTACAGCGTCTCGAGCGCAAATGCGTTAGGGCCAATGCAATTCACCAACCGCAGGGGAAACGGGACCTACGCGCTCGTGGTCAGACGCTGCCCTCGCGCAAAGCTCGACCCGATCTTCGAGAGCGGCGCGACGAATCTGCTGAACGCCATGAAAGCGGCGGTCTGCCTGCTGGATCTCGAGCTGGCGCGATGCGGGCGGACATTCGCCTCGCGTATCGTGCCAACCCGGCCGTGCTGGGCATCTTTCCGGTCGCCGCGTACAACGGCGGACCCCGAAACGTCACGAAGCTCTACCGTGTCCTGACTCGAATGAAAGTCGAGCTCGACGAACTGAGCCGCCCGGGAGTGCAGCTCGCAGGAGCTTCGGTGACTTGTCCCTGTGTCTGGAAAGCGGAAGGCACGGATGTCCGTCCGGTGGCGATCCCGAGATACAACAACGAGAACCGGTGGTACATCGAAAAGTACCAGAGCATCGTGAGCCTGTTCGAGTGAGAGTGCGCGATGGTGCCGGGAGTGTGTCACGGAGTTCCATCGATTCAGTCCATTCGATGATTGATTGAGCCATGCACCTCTTCTAGGTTCTTACGGTCCGCGAGCGCCAATACTCAGGCGCTTGGCGATTGTGCGCGACGGCGATGATGAGGATGTCTCGACGTGCGACGGTGTAGATGATTCCGTAAGGGAATCGATTCGTCGGGCAGCGGCGGATCGAATCGGACAATGCATGTCAGCTCTCAGGCAATTTCTTGATGCGCCCAAGCGTTGCCCACACTTCGTCCCGAAACTCATCTCCTAGGCGAGCGCCATGCGCGTTGTAGTAGTTCACGGCCTCCGTCAACGGAAATCCGGTCTTAAGTGCCGCGATCCGCTAATTGTTGCGAGTTGGGTGTGACCGCTTTCGGCCAGGAGCCGCCGTTCACGCGCTCTAAGGACGACGCTCGGAATGACCGGTCCCACATTTACAGGTGACGCAGTTCAACGTCGCGCACGCGGCGACGAAAATCCCAAAGCGGGCTTCAAACGCAATTGCATCGACATAGGCAAGCGACTATAGCCGCGCCTCAGCGCGCGCCCGTGCCTTGGTTGGCGTACTCGTCGTGGCGGCGCCACCAGATTTCTTCGAGCCCGTCCTCGTTCCTGCCCAACGGGGCGAGGTCGAGGAAACGGTAAGTCCCCATCAAGGCCTCGGCGCCACGGGCGTAGGTGGAGTAGGTGTGGTGGACAGCGCCGTTCTGGAGCGCGAAGGCGCTCATACCCTCCTTCTGCGGCTCGGCCTTATCGACATGCCGGTAGTTGTAGTCGGCGCCGTTTCTCTGCTGCTCCTCGGTGAAGGCGACGCCGAAGTCGTAGTTGAAGTCGCTCCCGAGCGACGAAACCCACGGGAATCGCCAGCCCATTTGCCGCTTGTAGTCCTGCAGCTCCTGCAACGGGGCGATCGACGCACAAACGAGGGTAATGTCGCGGCCGTTCAAGTGGGGGATGACACCGTCGAAGTGATCGGCGATAAGGGAGCATCCGGTGCATCCCCGGCGCTCGTCGGTGAGCCGGAATCCGTAGCCGAACATGAAGTGGTAGACCAGGAGCTGCGAGCGCCCTCGGAAGAGGTCTTTCAGCGAAGCGCTCCCCTCGTCTGTCTCGAATCGATATTCCTTGTCGATCCGAACCCAGGGCAGCTCTTGCCGCCGCCGCACCAACTCGTCGCTACGCCGGCTCAGCTCCTTCTCGGCCTTGAGCAGCTCCAGCCGGGCCGCAAGCCACTCTTCACGTGTTCCAGTCGTGTGGTCGCTCATCGTTTCTCTCCTGTCGGACAGTCGCGGACGCGGACCTTTCCGCGCGATCCGCCGCCGCAATTGGAAGGTTTGCCCCGTCAGACTCGAGCCCGCTGACGCCGGTCCTTGCGGTTTCGGCTTGCCTAACCTGCCTCAGGTGCGGGTCATCGCCTGGCTCCTTGCGGCGCGCTTCGGAACGGCCGCAAGACAAATCTAACCCGGGCGGCAGCGCGGCGGGGAGTAACAAGATCGTCGTGAATCCGGCCAACGTCGGCGACAGCCAGCGCTTGCGCGAGCGCGCCCGCCCGAGCGCACACCCTCTCGGCTTGTGACACACGTCATCCTTCTCAATACGCGGTCTCCGGTGCGAGATGCACAGGAGTGGCAATCGCTTGCTTCGGTCGGATCCGGACGGTGGGTTGCAGGAAGCGATGAGTGCGAGCTAACGCTCGGTAGCTCGCTAGCGCACGCGCGTCCGCAAGATATGCGAGCGCAACTGAGCTTGCCCCGGCGCCGCGAGCCCGTCCGGGACGTTAGCTGCCACGTAGAACTGGTCGTTCACGACGACGCCCGTCGCCAGGTTCAGGCCCGGTGGCGGACGCGAGCTCATCGTCGCGACTTCCCGAATCGACACACCGTCATCTGCAAGGCGAATGCGCGCAACTCTTGCGAGATATGGGCTGGGCTGGATTCCCAGCAGGTCTTTGCCGTCCCACACCAGTCCATCGATGCTGTTCACGGCGGCGTCGCTCGGAACTTTCAGCTTGACGCGCTTGCCCGTGCGCACGTCGACCGCGCTGATCCCTTCGACGTGGCCGACGTAGAGACGCGACTCGTCGGGCGTGAGTGCGATCCCATTCGGGAATGACATAGCGGGGTCCCGCAGGATGCGCTCGAGCTTGCAGCCGGTCGCGGACAACCTGTAGACGGAACTGTCCGGACTGTCGCTCACATACACGTCGCCGTTCTTCGCGAGCGCCATATCGTTGAACGCATGAAGCGTCGGTCTTTCATCGAGACCACAGTCCCGAACACGCTTGCCGGTCTCGAGGTTGTAGGCGTGAAGCCCGGTGGTGCCGACGTCCTTCTTCGGCTCGCCCGTCGGGATGAGATCAGGAAAGACCCCCGTCACCGCCCACAACAGCCGCCGTTCGGCGTCGACCTTGAGGCCGAGGACTTCGCGCAGTCCGGTGCCCGGGCCGGCGAAGCGCTCGAGCTTGCCGCCGAGGTCCACTCGCCAGATCTCGCCGTTGAGGCTGCCGAAGTACAGACGCCGGCCGACCGGATCCCAGGTAATGCCTTCCGTCCGCAGCGACTCATTCTGCAGGACGAGGAATACCTGCGGTGCTGCAACCGGCGCCATGTTCTGCAACGCTCGTTCGCGTAGTGCTCGTAGTCGCTCGGTCTCCGGCGCCGACTTGAATTCCGGGAACGTCGCGAGATCGAATCCGGCCCCACGGCGCACCGCGTCCTCCAGGCGCGTAGCGGCGTCATCGAAACGGCCATTGGCCGCGAACGCGCGCGCAACGCTGATCAGCAGATCCGGATGATCGGGGGCGAGTTGCAGCACTCGCTGTCCGCGCTCGAGCCAGGCTTTGTTGTCGCCCGCGAGCCGCGCTTCTCGCGCGTGCATGGACAGATCGATGAGTCGCGGCTGCTCGCCTGGAGATGAAATTTGACCTCGCGCGTCAGGTGCGAGAGCGAGGACCCACCCTGCCAAGCAGACGCAGACAGGCCACGTACGCGCGACGGTCGGCATGTTGGCTTTCCTCTATTTAAAGAAGCGCGCGCGAGCCTACTACAGTGTTCGCGCCTGGCGAGGCGCGACTGCGACGAGCCGTTGCTTTCGAGCGATGTGGATCAGGCGCGTCAGAAGCGGACACAAGAGAGCAGATCCGCTTCGTTGGTCATGCTTCAGCCTTGAAACGGAAAAAGTACTAGCATCAGCGATACCGACCGAGTTGTGCCGGCAGGCCTTTGGAACGGGTGATGTCCTCGCGTTTTCGCATCGGTGACCTGACGCTGGATACTGGCCGGCGTCAGTTGCTGCGTGACTCAAAACCGATTCCGCTGGGGCGCCTCACGTATCGACTGCTGCTGACGCTTGTGGAAGCCGCGCCCAACATGGTCTCCCATGATGAGTTGATAAATTCGGTCTGGGGCGGACGCTCGGTAAGCCCGGAGACGATCAGTCAGCGGATCAAGCTGTTACGAGATGCGCTCTCGGACGATCCGCACAATCCCCGCTATCTGGAGCTGGTGCGCGGCCAGGGTTACAGACTGCTGCCGCGAGTCGAAGTCCTGCCGAACGAATCGCCACCCCGCCATCGGCCCAGATGGCTCATCCCGATAGGCGCTGCGATCTCCTTCGTGGCGGCAGCCGCGATCGTATTCTGGATCGTGACAGCACAGACCGACGCAGTGCTCGAGAGCACGTCGGTCGCGGTACTTCCCTTCGCCGACTTGAGCCCGGCGCGGGATCAGCAGTACCTGGCGGACGGGATCGCAGAAGAGATCCTCAACGTGCTTTCGAGAGCCACGACGCTTCGCGTCATCGCGCGAACGTCGTCGTTCTCTTTCCGGGGCAAGGATGCGGACGTCTCGCGGATAGCCGAAGCGCTTGGTGTAACGCACGTGCTCGAAGGCAGCGTGCGAAAGGAAGGGGACCGGATCCGAGTGTCGGTCCGGCTCGTAGATGCCTCAGATGGGAGCCGCTTGTGGTCGGAATCGTACGATCAAGGAGTGGGAGATATTCTGGCGTTGCAAACGGACGTCGCCAGGTCGGTTGCCGCGGCACTCAAGGCGAATCTGCAGAATGATGTGGCCGACGTCGCCGCCAGACGCGTGAACGCAGAAGCGTACGATCTGTATCTGCGCGGCCAGCAGCAGCTTCGGACGAATTTATTCGAGGAAGCCGAGCGCTACTTCGAACAGGCGATCGCGATCGACCCCGAATTCATCCCGGCGTACTACGGCCTCGGTGCTGCGTACGTCTGGCAGGTCGTCGATGTAAAGGTCGCGGTGGAGGAGAACCGAGAGAAGCTGCGCGAGATTCTTCGTCGCGCCCTGCCTCTTGCGCCGGACGATCCGGGCCTGCTCGCGCTCAGCGGGCAGCTGGCGCGGTATGACGGCGATATGGAGCTCGCGGAGGAGCGATTCGCGACCGCGCTGCAAAAGGATCCCGCGAACAGCACCGTTCGATACCTGTACGCGGATGTTCAAGCTTGATCAGAGCAATCCCGCGGAAGCCCTCAGGGTGAGTCATCGTTCGCTCGAAATGGATCCGATGAATCCACTGATCTACGTCGGCACGTGGGCCAGCAATATGGACCTGTGGGATGCGGAGCAGGCGCTCGCAGCGGCCGCACACTACCGGGAGCTCGCGACATCGTCGGATCCCGACGGCGACAACATGACAGGCATCACGAAGTTGCTGCTCTCGGGCGACATTGCCGGGAGCATCAGCAGACGATTCAGTCAGAGCGCACGCCGGGCACCCACCTTGCTGACGATGCTCCATTACTTCATTGGCGATCTGCAGACGGCTGAGGCCCTGATGGAACGCGCACGTCGGACTTCCCGAACAGACGAGATTTCGCCGTCGAAGCTTATCGGCATCTGGTCTACGGTGATGTAGACGAAGCCCGGAGTCTGGCTGTTGCAGCTCTGACCGAGCCGAAGATATGGGGGGGCGATGATAACGACTTCATCGTCGTGCGGCTCGCGTCCGATGCGATGATCGAGACGGGCGAGGCGCAGCGGGCCGTCGACTTCCTGGAGAGGCTGGCGCCGGAGTATGCCCGCTACAAAGCAACCAAGGACATCGATCCAAAGGACTTCTCGCCGGCGCCGATTCCGGTGAAGAGCGCCTTCTCATCCTTCCCGGCCCTCTACTTCGCTGACTACGTCCGCGCCTTGCGTGCAGTCGGCGATGAGGCGGGGGCGAACCAGATGCTGGATCATCTGGAAGCGATTCTGGCGCTGCGCAGAGCGCGGGGCCTGTTCATCGAGGAGCGCCACGCTGCGGAAGCGCTGGCATTGCGCGGGCAGACGGAAGCGGCTCTGGACGCACTTGAAAAGGCGGAGCGTGATCGGACGATTTATCATCGCTGGCACCTGGTGTTGCTGCACAATGAAATCTTCGCCGGATTTCGCAATCACCCTCGCTTCGTGGCGCTGGTCGAGAAAATCAAACGCGATCTGAGCCGACAGCGCGAGCAGCTGGAATCGGCGAAGAACTGAGCGAGCGACACTGGCGTCTTAGCCCAACATGCCCGATTCATTCTCTTGCGCGCATGTCCGCTTCGGGTTGCGGATTCAACCGGTCGGCGCAACGCATCGGTCAAAGCGTTCTGCCGGTCTCGAAGCCAAGCGTCTCCCGCCTACGAGCCATGGCACGCGCTACTTCGATGCTGGAAAGAGCACCCGCGGCGCCGTCAATTGAGCTCGTTGATGCCGCACGCGAGCGCGCATCCATCAGCCACCCGTCTGACGCCATCCGCGCGGCGGGCCGTTCAGGTGCGATCGCGGACCGGGAGCAATGAATTCCACGGCCACGACGAGGGTCAAGCTCCGCTGGCCAATGCTCGCGACGACTTCCCAGCAGCCAGGCGTGGGAAATACGACGTAGCTGGATTGGAAATGCTCAGGGTACCCCAGGGGTATGTAGGCGCGCAGAGGCGCAGCGGGCGCGTCGACGCGTCGGCCGGTGATCTCGAGTTGACTCCCCGGGCTATTGCGCCACCAGCCCCACTTGATGCCCAGCGCGCCGTCGTGGTCGATGAAGCCTGGACCGTTGGGTATGAACTTGAATGTCGAGTCTTCCGAAAGCACCGTGCGA
>CAWHNL010000017.1:0-428392 GCA_963830745.1 uncultured Gammaproteobacteria bacterium | reverse complement strand
CCGCACCTGGCTCGCAATCTGCGAAGAGCTTGGCCACCTGCTCTTCTTATGCCAGCCCAATCTCACGACCGAATCGCCGGTACAACGCCCCAATGTCTACGCTATGAGTCGGCTGGCACGACTGCCATCAGATACCTGTCGCCATCCTCGAGCAAAACACTTTTCGCAATCCTTTCGCCGGGGACATGAGCGGCCTGCGCGGTGTGAGTGCTGTTCGACGTGCGCGGGTGCTCGATGATGTCGTAGTGGACGCCCGCCTGCGCCAGGCAAGTCTCGACCTTTGCTGCGATGCTCATGATGCGTCCTCCGTTGCACGGAGTGCTGGGGTGGGACAATGATGCTCCGGAAGTCATCCGGTGAGGAATCAGGGCTAGGTGCACTCAGGTGCGGTGAGCTGCAGGAATTCTCATGCCCGCGAACTTGTCCCCGGAATACAAGGCTGCGCAGGCGGCGCTGCGGCAGGCGCGCGATCCGAACGAGCGTCTGCGCTGCCTGCGCGAGATGCTGCGGGTGATTCCCAAGCACAAGGGAACCGATCATCTTCAGGCCGACATCAAGCGGCGCATCCGCGAACTGGTAGAGGAACTCGAGCGACCGAAGAAGGGCGGAGCCCGCGGCAGTCCTGCCCTGGTGGTCCGGCCGGAAGGCGCCGCTCAGATCGCATTGCTGGGCCCGCCGAACGCCGGCAAGTCGACGTTGCACGCACGACTCACGGGCTCTAACGCGCACGCCGCCGCCTAACCCGTTCACGACACAATTCCCAGAGCCGGGAATGATGTCGTATCAAGACGTGCACTTTCAGCTCGTCGACCTGCCGGCCGTTTCGCCCGAGCATCCGACGCCATGGCTCGCGAGCGCACTGCAGGGGACAGATGCATGCCTGTTGGTGGTGGCTCTTGAGCGATCCCGACTGTGTGGGAGAAATCGAGACCGTGCACGACATGATGCGCGAGCGCGGCGTGACGCTCGCCGAGCACTGGGAGGGCACGGAGGCGGTTAGTGCGGGTAGCGTGGATGACGATCCGTTCGCGCTCTCCTCTGCCCACGTTGCTCCGCGCAAACGGGCAGATGAAGTTGCGGACGCGGGATTGGAGCTGCGCACGCTTCTCGAGATTCGTGGACCTTCACTATCCTGCGCTGGCGGTCTCAGCAACCAGCGGTCAGGGGCTTGGTGAAATAGGCGCGTGGCTCTTCGACCATCTGGGCGTCGTGCGCGTCTATACCAAGGCGCCCGGGAAAGCTGCAGATCGTTCCCGACCTTACACGCTGCGTCGCGGCCGAACAGTGGCGGATGTTGCACGCCTGGTCCACAAGGATCTCGCACGGTCCCTCAAACACGCACGCGTGTGGGGAGCGTCCGGCTTCGAGGGTCAGCAAGTAGGACCCGGCCACGTCGTCGCCGATGGCGACATTGTCGAACTGCACGGCTGGGCGTAAGACAACACAGCATTGTTGTTTCCAATTCAGCGTCACTCACCACGAGTTATCGTGACCCTGCAACCCAACTCGAGGCGTCCGAGGCCTTGATTCACTGTCCCTCGGTTCCTGGTGGACCGCTCAAAACAGCCACTTAGCAGCGCATCGCGCAAGTGGCTTCATTGGCTGGTCGGCGAGGTCGCGGTCAAGCTCGTCAGTCCGAGCAGCTTGCTGCTGCCGGGCGGTCGGATGAAGAAGCCGATGCCGGGCTGTCCGTGGCTGATCGCCGAATCGATCCCCTTCGCCAGGAGCATGCCGTTCACGGTCATCGTGATCGTGTTGCCCACGATCGTCGCCTTGAGAACGTCTCCGGTGACCAGCTGCCGTCCGAGATAGCCGCTTTGGACCAGCTGCGCGTGGGTGAAATCGCCCTGCGGGCCGTTCCACCTCACGATCGAGAAGCCGCCCCGAAGATCGAACAGGCATTCGTAGCCGCGGGCATTGCCCGAGTCATCGGAGAATCGCAGCAGGAGCTCGACCTCGTGCGTGCTGACCGGCTGCAGGTTCGGGTCGCGATACACCACGGCTTCGATCGTCTGATCGGGCCCGAAGCCGGAAAGCAGCGCATACGAATCGTCGTAGGTGTCCGTGACGCCGTTGGTTCCGAACGCGGCGCCGCCCACCGTCTGCGCATTTCGTCCAGCGATTGTTCGCACGACGCCAGCGTCCGCCTTCGGAGATCGGATTCTCCGTCAAGTTGAAGTTGGTCGAGTAGCTGGCGCCACCCGTGCCACCACCACCGCCCCTCGAAGCCGCATTCGTGGTGATGCTCAGCGGCTGCGAAGTGGTGGAGCTGTTGCCGGCGGCATCGTATGCGGAAACGGTATAGCTGTAGGCCGTGTTCGCTGTAGACCCCGCTGTCGGCGTAAGTCGTCTGTGCCGAAGTTCCCACCTGAACGCCGTTGCGGAAGATGCGGTAGCCCGTCACTGCGACGTTGTCGGTCGACGCCACCCAGGAGAAGCTCGCTTCAGTCGCCGTCTTGTGGATGGCAGTCAGGCCTGTGGGGGCCGAGGGAGGAGTGGTGTCGCCAGGGACTGGGGGTGCTCCGCCGCCGAGCGCCGTCGTCATGTCTGCCTGGATCTCGGCCTGGCTCAGCGCGCGCCCGTAGATGCGAGTTTCATCGAGCGTCCCCCTGAAGGGGTATGCGTAACCGTTGCGATTCCCGCCCATATCCATCGCGTGCGTAGTGCTGGACATCCTCAGGCCGGCAGCAGCGACAGAATTCTCCTGGCGGCCGTC
Source organism: uncultured Gammaproteobacteria bacterium (assembly GCA_963830745.1). Classification (GTDB taxonomy): domain Bacteria; phylum Pseudomonadota; class Gammaproteobacteria; order Steroidobacterales; family Steroidobacteraceae; genus Steroidobacter. The sequence goes on along the minus strand of CAWHNL010000017.1, from coordinate 425,676 downwards.
CACCCAGATCGAAAGCCGGCTGCCATCGTAGCGACCCGTGACGTAGTGCCAGTTGCCGTCATCGACGGAAGTGGTGCTCGCACCGGAGAAGAGATATGCGGAGGGCGTGCCGTTCAAGGGATACACGACGGACTCCGCTTTGCCTGGCGCAGTGATTGCCACGCCGAGACCCCACGGTCCGCTGTTGACGTTTCCATCGCATCGCGATTTGTTGACGAGATGAGTCTCGCGCGAGCCGCCGCCGCTCGCGCCGAACTTCACCCACGTGGAGACCGTGAAGGCAGTCAGACCATTCGCCGACGCAACCTGGCCGAAAGTCACGTAGTCGTTCGAGCCATCGAAAGAGAGCCCGCGGTTGTACTTGCCGTCCGTCCACGTCGGACCATTCGTCAGGGTACCGGTGCGGTTGTTACCGGACGCATCGGTGACGGTTGTGCCGCCGCCTTCGTCGAGACTGTATGCGGCAATCTGGCCCGGCGCTGCTACAGCTGTAACTTGTACAGCAAGGACTGCGAAGGAGATGTGAACTGCAAGAGAGACAATGCCACGTGCGTTGCGGCGAATTTTTTGTGACATGAGCTTCCACGGCCAGCAAGGATCAGGTACGGCAGAGACAGACGCTGCAACAATCGCCAAGGTTCCTTCGTGCTCGATGCATCGTGATTTTTGTCGTCACGTTGCGACACGCGTGCGCTCTTCTGCGATGCCCGCTGAGAAATGACGGAGCTCAGCACCGCATTCATCACGTCCTTGTCGCCGCCGAGTGAGCGCCCGTATAAGGTTCAAAGCAGCCACTTTGACTTTCGACGTCGCACCTTTGGCTGTACCACGCCTTTCTTCTTGGTGCCGGGCGATCAGTTCTTGTCGAAATTTCCTGAGCTCGACGTTGCCGGTCACGGCCTGGTCCTGAGTTTTTTGAGCGTCGATCCCTATTGATCGTCGGGGTCTACAGGCTGATTCGCGACCTGGACCGGGCGCTGACCGCTCTTCCTCCTACGTCTGTATGAGGAATCGCAGCGGACATGGCGAGTCGTCGCGAGGCGGCTAAACCATTGCCTTTCGATCCTAGAGTGATCTGACGGGACGAGACACGCGTCTGCGCTGCGCGCTTTCTCTTCCGCACTTGTTCCAACCAGGCGTCAACGGAAGGCCGAGCAGCCAAGCGCTCGAGTTCAGCGCGCGCTCGGTTCTTCCGGCGCGGCGCACCGCGCCTCGCAGCAGGCGATGCCCCTGACCGAAATATCCGGCCGAATCCCCGCGACGTAGCATCCATCTGGCAAGGAATACCAGCAGGTCGTCGGTACCTAGACCGCGGTGGGCCGAAGGAAAGAGCATGGCGAACGCTGCCTCCACCTCTCCAATGAGCATTCTTGTAGTGTTCGGCGATATTGGGGCCGGATCGACGCTGGAGCGCGCCGGGCTTGCGCTGGTTGAGAAGTTGCGAGCGCACGGTTTCGAAGTCGTCACGGCGCGCTCGGCGGGGATGGCGAGGCGGCCATTCGCGGACCCATTGATCGGCGCCTGATCGTGGATGCGGATGTGGATGCCTCCGGTGGCGCAGAGAAAGTGCTGCACGCATTTCGTGCCCGCAACGATCGAGCACCGACGTTCCTGTTTGGTGAGCGCAGCCACGTGCCGAAGATCCCGCTGAGCACACTCAAGCTGGCGAAGGAGTTCATCTGGTTGACGGAGGATACTTCCACGTTGATCGCAGGTCGGGTCGAGGCCGCGATCCAGCGCTATCGCGAGAACCTGCTGCCGCCGATGTTCGCCTCCATGCTGCGGCAGGCGAACGTGCACGAATATGCCTTCGGCACTCCGGGGCACCTGGGCGGCCGGCCTTTCTCAAGACGCCGGTTTCGAAGATTTTCTTCGACTATTTCGGCGAGAACATGCTGCGCTCGGATCTTTCGGTCGGCATGGCGGCGGTGGGCTCGCTGCTCGACCACAGCGGACCGATCGGCGAAAGCGAAAAATATGCCGCGCGTGTCTTCGGCGCGCATCGCTCCTACACCGTCACCAACGGCACGTCGGGCTCGAACCGCATCATCTTCATGGCCAGCCTGACGGAGAACGACATCGCCCTGTGCGACCGCAACTGTCACAAGTCCATCGAGCATGGGCTGGTGATGACCGGCGCCATCCCGGTCTTCCTGGTGCCGCATCGGAACCGCTATGGCATCATTGGCCCGATCTATCCGGAAGACCTGCAGCCGGAAGCGGTCAGGAAGCGCGGCTGGCGCGAATCCGCTTGACCGCGGCGCCAACCGGCTCAAGCCGCGGCATACCATCATCACGAACTCGACCTATGATGGCTTGATCTACGACGTCGAGCGCGTGATCGAGATCGCCGGCGACGCCATCGATCGCCTGCACTTCGACGAAGCCTGGTACGCCTATGCGCGTTTCAACCCCCTCTACAGCGGCCGTCACGCCATGTTCGGCGATCCGGCCGACTACAAGGAGGACCGACGCTGTTCGCGACGCACTCGACCCACAAGCTGCTGGCCGCGCTCTCGCAGGCCTCGTTCATCCACATTCGCGACGGGCGCGACCCGATCGAGCATGCGCGCTTCAACGAATCCTTCATGATGCATGCCTCGACCTCGCCGTTTTATCCGATCATCGCCTCGAACGAGATTTCCGCGGCGATGATGGACGGCGCGAGCGGCGTGGCACTGACGACGGAATCCATTCGCGAGGCTGTGAGTTTTCGTCAGACGGTGGGCGTATCAAGCGGCAGTATGCAGCAGGCGAACGACTGGTTCTTCAGCACCTGGAATGCGACCGAGGTCACCGATCCTGCGACGAGGCAAGCGGGTCGCATTCGAGGACGCGCCGGAAGAGCTGCTGGTCACCGACCCCGACTGCTGGGTCCTGCATCCCGGCGAGACATGGCATGGCTTCGAGGGCCTGGAAGACGGCTACTGCATGCTCGACCCGATCAAGGTGACGGTCGCGGCGCCCGGCATCGCGACCGATGGCTCGTTCGAGCAGCGCGGCATCCCGGCCGCCATCATTGCGGCCTACCTGGTGCGCCATGGGTTCGAGTACGAGAAGACCCAGGACTTCACGGTCCTGTTCCTGTTCTCCATCGGCATGACCAAGGCGAAGTGGGGCACGTTGCTGACCACGCTGATCAGGTTCAAGGAGGACTACGACGCGAACACGCCGCTGAGCGTGTGTTGCCGCATCTCGTCGCCGCACACCCGGACGCTACGGCGCGATGGGGCTGCGCGATCTGACCGACGAGATGTTCGATCACTACAAACGCTCGAATCAGATGCAGCACCTGCAGCAGGCGTTCTCCAGCCTGCCGACTCCCGCATATGACGCCGGCAGACGCGTATCGGCGCCTGGTGCGCAACGAGGTGGAGCGGGTGCGGTTGGACGAATGGCGCAGTCGGGTCGTGGCGACCAGCGTCGTGCCCTATCCGCCTGGCATCCCGATGATGATGCCGGGCGAAAATCCGGTCCCGCGGACGGGCCTACATCGGCTATCTCAAGGCGCTGCGGGACTGGGACCGGCGGTTCCCCGGTTTCGGGCACGAGACCCACGGCGTGGAAGTGGACGGGGGTCAGCACTATCTGCGTTGCTTGACGTCGCACGCCCGCTGACTTTGGTTGTTCTGTCAAATCCACGCTTGTCTTTCGCTACTGGCTGCTCCACAGTCGTCCGCGCTGAAAAGGGCAAACCTACCGAAAGGTGGGGACGCAAAGCCTCCGGTCTACGGACACACGGTCTATGACAGCGGGGTCGCCAGTTATGCAGAGCGGATCTATTAGCGCCGATGTTCAAAGCGCACTGATCGACGTCGCGCTTCGGCTGTATCACCTTCTTCGTGCCGGGCGATCATCTCGTGAAATCCCTGGCGCTCGATGCCGCCGGTCACGGCAATGTGTTGTCGGGACTGATCTCCAGCGTGGTCTGGCTTGCCGCGATCGTCCTGGTCGTCGTGGTCTACAGGCTCATTCGTGACTTGGACAGAGCGCTCACCGCATTCGTCCGAGGTCTGTATGAGGGATTGCAGCGGACAGGGCGAGTCGTCGCGAGGCGGCTATCCATTGCCTTTCGATCGTACGCGCTCGAGCGGCAGGCGCGATTGATGCAAACCGAAGTCTTCGAGCAGCCTGCGCTGAGTGCGCTCCAGCTGCAGATCTGCGATTCCACGCCGGCCTGCCGCCCGCTCACCTGTTGACCCCGAGCGACATAGCGGGCGCCGTCGACATGCGCTCAGCTGACGTCAAGGTTGTATTGGGGACACTGCGGAAGCTGAGCCTCGTCGAACGCAGGTTGGGCGCGGACGACGGCGAGGACGGCTATTGGTTGACGAAAGCTGGCGAGGTTTTTCTTGCCGCGTGCAGCCGGGCACAACCTGCAAAGGTCACTCCATCACCTCAGCGCACTCTGCAACCCAAGCGAATCGAGCCGACGCTCGGGAGCACGTGACCCAGGCTTCACCGTTCAGGCTTGTACCACTCGACATTACTGAACGGCTGCCCGACCTCGACGACTTCACCGACGCGCGGTGTAACGACCTGCACGTGCTCGACCGCCGCTGCGCGCAATGTGCGCAGAATCGGCTCATCCCAGGCGTGGTATGACAGGTTGAAAGTGGCCCAGTGCACGGGCAGCAGGATGCCACCGCCGAGATCCTGATTCGCACGGACCGCCGACTCGGGATCCATGTGAATGTCCAGCCAGCTCGGCGGCGTCCCGTAGGCGCCAATCTTGATCAGATTGAGATCCGTGTCGCCGAAACGCGCGTGAATGGCGCGAAAGTGATCTGCATAGCCGGTGTCGCCGCTGAAGTAGAAGGAATGCTGCGCGCCTTTGACGACCCATGACGCCCACAGCGTCGAGTTGTCCTGTCGCTTGCGCCCGGAATAGTGCCGCGCCGGCGTGCAGTTGATCTGCACGTTCCTGAGCTCGAGCGACTCCCACCAATCCATCTCATGGATCTGCGCGGGCGCGACCTTCCATCGTTCGAGATGCGCACCTACACCGAGGCCCACGTAGAACTGCGTGCCCTGCGACGCGAGGTGCTGAATCGTCTTCATGTCCAGATGATCGTAGTGATCGTGCGAAATCAGCACGGCGTCGATACCCGAAAGATCCGCGAGCTCGATCGGCGGCGCATGCATGCGCTTCGGTCCGATCGGCACTGGCGAGACGCGGTCGGACAGCACGGGATCTGTCATCAGCCGCACGCCGTCGATCTCCACCAGGACGCTCGAGTGACCGAACCAGATCGCGCGCAGGCCGTCGGAGGCTGGCGCGCTGAGCGTTGCAGGCGACAGCGCAATCACCGGAATCTCGAACTGAGGCTCGCGAACCTGACCCTGACGGTACAAGCGCAGTGTTGCCCAGATCGAGCCGCCGGTTTTCTGCGGCGGCGTGTTCTGGAATCGTCCATCGATGAACTCGGGCGAGTGGCGCATGCGCTCGAGTCGTTGGCCATCGAAGCGACCGCCGAAGGCGGGGAGTTGGAAGACGCCGTAGCCCGCGAGCGCGAGCAAGGCGACGATGCCGACCAGGATCTTGGCGAATTTCTTCACCGCGCGAGCCTAGCATCGTCTGACTACAGCCCGCCTCCCCATCGGTACTGCCACGCAACGCCGACTGTATCGAAGTCGGAGCCGGCGCGCGTGGACACGCCTGTGTTCGCGTAGAGCTTGAGTGAATGGTTACGAGTGATCGGCATGGAAAAGGTCAGCCCGATGCGGGAGTTCTCCTGCAGATCCTCGCCGCGCACGCCGTCCACAGTCGTGCGCCCGCCGGTGAAATGCGTGGCAAAGAGAGCGAGCCACGCGCCTGAGGCAAAGGTCCGGATCCCGCCTCCCTGCACCGAATAGATCGGATCCTGTTCGCGCGTCCTGTTCGTGAGGAAGGCATCGTTGTCTTCGTAGAACTGCGCGGCGCCGATCAGCTCGAGTATCCATGGACCGAGCGCTTTCGAGAGGCCGATCTCAGGCCTTACGGACCAGCGATGAGTACCGATGTTGACCAGCTTGCTGTCGTCGTACTGGCCGAGCGGAGGCCACACCGTCAGGCTCGCGCCGACGATCAGGTCCTGGCGATAGCTGCCGATCTCGCGCAATCCCAACGCCGGCGCGCCATGCAAGTTGATCGATATCCGCAGGCGCGGATCGCCCCAGCCGCTCACATCGCGGGTCTGCGTCGCGCCTGCAAAATCGGCCCTGCCCGACAGCGAAGCATACGATCCGATGGCATCGAACTTCGCGGACCGACCCCACGCCGCGAAGGAATGCGCGTAGGCCACGACTGCGCTGTGCACATCGATCTTTGCGTTGTCGAGCGGGATTGCCGGATCGACGGCCACGCCGCCTTGCGCGAACCCGTAGCCCGCGATGACGAAGTTGAGGCCGATCGGCGCGTTCGCATACAGCCGCGGTTCGAGATCCTGTGCGTGCGGCGCGTTGGTCACAAAGGCCCCGACAGTGCCCAGCGCGACCGCGGCGAAGACGCGTGCATGGCAACCTCTCATCGAAGGCGTCCCTTGGCAGCCCGCTACTGCGCCGCAGCTGCTGAAAACAGCGGCTTGGCGCGCAGCTTGAACTCTGCCTCCAGCGCCTTCACCCACTTTCATCCTGTCCGTAGATGTCACGACGGAAATTCGTCCGGCCCTGCGGATCGACCCAGGCCGTCCAGTAGGTCAGGAGCACGGGAATGCTCTTCTTCAACGTCACGTTCTGCGGCTTGGCCGCGCGCGAGCACGCTCGGCAATTGATTGCCTCGTTCCAGCGTTCCGGATCGTTCAGCACGAGCTCCGCCAGCTCCAGCGCGTGTTCCACCCGCACGCAGCCTGAGCTGAAACTGCGCTCGGCGCGCTCGAACAAGGCCTGCGACGGCGTGTCGTGCAGGTAGACGAAGTACGGATTGGGAAACATCAGTTTCACTCGACCGAGTGCGTTCGACGGCCCCGGATCCTGCCGCAACGTGTAAGGAATGTGGCCGCTGTGGAATCGCGACCAGTCGATCGAGTGTGGGATCCAGCTCTCGTCCATTCGCATCCAGCACCTTCAGTCCCTTGCGCGTGATCGAGTCCGGATCATGCTGTGCCGCGGGCAGAATATCCTTCTCGATGATTCCCGGCGGCACGGTCCACGTGGGATTGAAGACCACGTAGCCGAGCTCCGAACGAAAGATCGGCGTGCGGCGATACGGCTTGCCTACCTGCACGCGTCCGCTCCAGACGAACTGCCGCGCGCGCACCAGGTGAGCAGTGAATCCCGCGATGTTCACGATCACGAACTCATCCGGCAGATCCCGCAGCAGCACGCGCCCACGATCGAGATTGACGCGCAGTTGGCGGATGCGATCGGCGAGCGGCACATTGAGCTCGGCAATCGTGCCCGAGCCGGCGACGCCATCGCTTTGCAATCCCATGCGTTGCTGGAACAGCCGTACCGCCGCCTCGAGCGCGGAGTCATAGGTCAAGGAATCGCTGGCGCGCAGCCGCATCGAGGTCACCGCTTGCAATCAGGCGCGCGCGCAGTATGGGAACTCGCGCATCGCTCATCCCGCCGTGAGCGGCGCTCCTGCGGCGATTGTCGGCCAGTCAGCGGATGAAGCGGCAGCGCGATATCGCGCCAGCTCGCGCTTGAGCTCGACGTACAAATAGTGCGTGGGCTTCAAAGCCTCGACGCGTTGATAGATGTCCGTGGAGGCAAGCGCCTCTTCAACTTCCTGCGCTATGTCCCTGCGCGCCAGCGTTCGCCCGTAGTTCCACTGTGCATCGAAGGTCTCCGGATCGACCTTGCCGAATGACAGGTGATAGGCGAGCCGCAGCAGCGCCTCGGTCAGCAACACGTCGTATTGTGCGCGCAGCACATCCGTAGCCGTCGCTTGGCTCGACTTGCGCGGACAACTCTTCGAGCAGCGGCAGGTGATAGTCCGCGGGATTGAGACCGTCGTCGTAACTGTCGGCGAGCGCCTTGCGCAGCTGTGCGGCATTGTCGGGATTGCTCCACGCCGGGCGAAATCCACGGCGTGAGTAGAATTCCTGGACAGGCGCCTGAAGGGCGAGGCGCACACCATGGATAGTCGTCGCCTCGGGACTCATTGACGCATCGAGTTCTGCGGAAATCGCGAGCGCGACTGGATCGCTGTCCGCGGAGGGCGCCTGCGCCGGGACCTGGCGCGCGTGCAAGCCAGCTGCGATACAGGCGATCCAGGTCAGAACGACGGGTGCGGCATTGTTCATGCGTAACGGGGCCAATTCGCGGTTTCGCGTTCACCGCGTCGCAGTGAACGCAGCCGGATCATCAGGTCGTCGTCCCAGGGCAGGATCGGCAGTGCGCCGGGGTGCGAGTAGACGTCGAGGTTGTATTCGTTGGCCTCGGCGCTGAGCGACAGCTCGCCGCCCTTCATCCAGCCGACGTTGACGCGTAACGCTGCCTTGAGGGTGTTAACCCGATCGAGTAGTGTCGTTCAGTGGGCTCGCCGGCGGCGGCGCTGGCCGGGCCCGCGAGCAGGAGCGCTGCAAATACGCGTGGTAAGTTCATTTCGCAAGCCGGACGTAGAGTCTCCCGAGCCTACGATCCTGCGCGTCCGCGTGAAATCCGCGCATGGGGGTGGCCTGATCCTGCCCCTGGCCACACTCTGCAGTCTAGCTCTTCCCCTTCTGCCAGTGCAGCGGCGCCACGCCGAACTCGGCCTTGAACCAGCGCGTGAACGAAGTCTGCGTCGAGTAGCCGAGCAGCTCGGCCACGTGCCCGAGCGAGTGCTGCCGGTCCTCGATGTAACGAATCGCGAGCTCGCGACGTACCGAGTTGATCAGCTCCGAGAACGTCTCACGCTCGCCCTCCAGCTGGCGCTGCAGCGTGCGCACGTTCATGCCCAGGCTCTGCGCAACCTGCTCGACGGTCGCGCGGCCCATCGGCAACAGCACGTAGATCGCCTCGCGTACTTCCATGCCCGTCGAGGTGTTGTTCGCCTTCGGCAGGGTCTGCAGCAGCTGCTCGGCGTAGCGAGCGAGCGCGGGGTTGGCCGCGGAGCTCGGGTAGTCCAGGTCGGCTGCCGCGCAGACGAAGCCGTTGTGCTCGCTGCCGAACTCCAGCCTGCATCTGAAGATGCGTCGATGCAGCTGCAAATCCGGCGGCGCGTCATGGCTGAACAGCACGCGATGCGGCTTCCAGTGAGTGCCCAACAGTGCGCTCGCTGCGCGCGCCAGCACGCCGAGCGCGAGCTCGGTCGCCTGGCGTGAATGCATCGGCGGATCGGTCACCACTTCCTCGCGGATGATGACGTTCTTGCCGACGTCCTCCACGTGCAGCGTGAGTGCCTCGTTCATCAGATGCCGGTAGTTGATCATTGCCAGCAGCACCTCGCGCAGCGTGCGCTGGTGCGTGAGCAGCAGCCCGACTGCGCCCAGGTTCGCGATGTCCCGCGTTTCGGCCATGCGCAGCCCGAACGTCGGGCACTGCGCTGCCTGCGCGGATTTCTCCAGCAGATTGACGACGGCGGTCGCGGGAATCCGCTGATCCGGGTTCTCCAGCATCGCGCGGGTGAGCCCCGCCTCGGCCAGCATCGGGAGCGGATTCAGATGCAGCTCGTGCGCGACCTCGAAGTAGTTCGTCAACGCTGCCGCTCGCACCATGCGTGTCATAGGCAGTAGCGCGCTGTCATGAAATGAAAAGTCCGTGTCGCCCCGTGCAAGGCGGGCGCACCGGCACTCACCTCTAATCTCGGCGCGCACGCTCGACCTGATCGTTCACTCGCTTCACCGCGCGGCGGGTTCACGCACCCCTGGGGCTCATCGATTATGAAGGCATCGCATACGCTGTTCACGCTCGCCATTGCAGCAACCGGTCTGCAGCAGGCTCGCGCCGAAACCGAGCCGGTCGTCCTGGAAACGATCGAGGTCATGGCGCGCAAACAGAGCGAGCGGCTCCAGGATGTGCCGATGGCCGTCTCGGCCGTCACGGCCGAGACGCTCCAGGCGGCGGGCATTCGCGACGTGGCGGATCTGACCGCGGTCGCGCCTTCGCTCGTCGTCACCTCGAACTCGAATCCATTCAACACCAGCTATCGCATCCGGCGCATCGGCAACGAGGGCAACATTCCGGACTTCGAGCCGGACACCGGCCTGTTCATCGATGGCGCCTATCGCTCGCGCTCCGGGCTGGGCCTCGGCGATCTTGCCGACATCGAGCAGATCGAAGTGCTGCGCGGGCCGCAGTCGACTCTGCAGGGCCGCAACGTCACGGCCGGTGCGATCAGCGTCAGGACGGCGCTGCCGAGCCAGACTTTCGGCGCGATGGGCGAGCTCACCACGGGCAACGACGCGCTGATGGGCGTGCGCAGCTATGTGACGGGCGGCCTGACGGACAGCATCAGCGCGCGGCTCAGCGTCACGGGCACCAGCCGCGACGCGATTGCCGACAATCTGCTCGGCGCGGACAGCGACGATCTCAATCAGTACTCGGTGCGCGGCCAGCTGCTGTTCGAGCCGTCGGACGCGTGGCAAGTCCGCCTGATCGGCTCGCATACCGATCGCGACATGAAACCTGCGCTCGCTGAAATGTTCTACGGCCCGGGCGTGCGCGCGCTCGTGAACGCGACGGTTGCCAATCCGGCGGCGCTCGGCGCTGCAGATGGTCCGGCTCTGGCCGACGGCGTCATCAACGCCTCGGCACGGCCGATCCTCGACAACGATCCGCTCAATCGCAAGGTTCAGGCGCTGGCGCCGCTCGAGTTCGTGCAGCAGAGCGACGACGTCATGGCATCGGTCGAGTACTCTGCCGACCGCTTCACGCTGACCTCGATCAGCAGCTACGACACGTACGACATTGCGCAGAGCTGGAACGACGCCGGGCAGACCGGCCTCGATCTCGTCAACTATCGCGATGCCCAGAACGGCGACACTTTCAGCCAGGAGCTGCGCATCAACTCGGCTCCCGGCGGCGCGCTCGGCTGGCTCGGCGGGCCTGTACTTCTACGACAACCACTTCGAGCGCGGCGACGAGGACCACCACGAGTTCGTCCTCGGCCAGGCGATCGACGAGCTCGGTGTCGCCGCGGGACTCGCCTCGCCGGCGCTGCCGGACGTGCCCGTATTCGGGTTGCCCGGCGACACCGGCGATTTCCAGGAAGTCTCCGACAGTCGCAGCTACGGCGCGTTCGCGCAGACCTCGTGGGACGCCACGGATCGTCTCGCGCTCACGCTGGGGTTGCGCTACACGCTCGAGGAAAAAGCAGTCTCGCTCGTCAACACGCCGTTCACGACTGCACCGGGCCCGCTCGCGGCGCTGTCGCTGCCGGTGCGCACGCTGACGCCGGCTGCTGCCTCGTTCTCCATGAACGACGAGTGGGACGCGGTGACGGGCACGTTCAGCACGGCGTATCGCCTCGCTCCCGATGCGATGGTCTATGCCACGGTCGCGACCGGCTTCAAGGGCGGCGGCTACAACGGCGGCTTCGGCAACACGCCGCTCGCGCGGCGTCCGTTCGACGCCGAGGAAGTCACGAGCTACGAGGTCGGCGCGAAGACCGAGCTGGGCGAGCGCGTGCGCCTGAATGCGGCCGCGTTCCTCGCGGACTACACCGACTTCCAGTCGGCCTCGTTCATCGGCCTGCAGTTCCTCGTGAACAATGCCGAGGAAGTGCGCGTGCAGGGGCTCGAAGCGGATCTCACGGCCAAGGTGACCGACGACCTCACGCTCGATCTGTCCGCGACCTACGCCGAAGCGACTTACGAGCGCTACACGCAGGGCTCGTGCTACACGGGCCGCACGCCTGACGATCCGTCGACCGGCGCGTGCGATCTGTCGGGCCAGGGGCTGCCGTTCGCTCCGAAGCTGACGGCGACTGCCGGCGTGCAATGGCAGCACTCATTCGGACCGACTTCCCTGTACTCGCGCCTCGATGGCAGCGTGGACTGGCGAGCACAACGTGACCTCGGAGCTCAATCCGAACTACGGCGTGCAGGACGCTTACGGCCTCATGAACTTCCGTCTCGGCTTGCGCCGCGGGCCGTGGGACATCTCGGCGTGGGTGCGCAACCTGACCGACGAGACCTTCATCGCGCAGACGGCGCAATCGAATCTGTTCGCCTCGCTCCAGGACGGCACCTATCAGAGCTATCTCGGCGCGCCGCGTGCGTATGGTCTGACAGTGCGGGTCAGGTACTGAGATGGCGAAAGCAGTTCGCTTCTATCAAACCGGCGCCCCCGAAGTACTGCGTTACGAGGACGTGGAGGTCGGCGATCCCGGGCCGGGCCAGGTCCGGCTGCGGCACGTCGCGGTCGGTCTCAACTTTGCCGATACCTACTTCCGCAACGGCACTTATCCGGTGCCGCTGCCGAACGGTCTCGGCGTCGAGGCGGCCGGCATCGTCACGGCCGTCGGCCCGGGCGTCGAGCACATCGCCCGCGGCGATCGTGTCAGCTACACCGGCTTTCTGAACACGCTGGGCGCGTACAGCACCGAGCGGCTGATTTCCGCCGCGCCGCTGATCAAGCTGCCGCAGTCGATCGCATTCGAGACGGCCGCCGCGATGACGATGCGCGGCCTGACCGCCGCGTATCTCCTGCGTCGCATCCACGATTTCAAGCCCGGCGACACCGTGCTGCTGCACGCCGCGGCGGGCGGCGTCGGCCTGATCGTCACGCAGTGGGCGAAGCTCCTGGGGCTGACGGTCATCGGCACGGTCTCGACGGATGCGAAAGGCGATCTCGCGCGCGCGCATGGCTGCGATCACATCGTCAACTACAGCCGCGAGGACGTCGCCGATCGCGTGCGCGAGCTGACTCGCGGCGTGGGCGTGGATGTCGTGTTCGACAGCGTCGGCCGGGATACCTTCATGGGCTCGCTCGATTCGCTCAAGCGTCGCGGGCTGATGGTCTGCGTCGGCACGGCCTCGGGCACGATTCCGCCGTTCGATCCGCAGCTGCTCGCGATGAAGGGCTCGCTGTTCCTGACGCGCCCGGCGCTCGCGGACTACATCGCAGACCCGATCGAGAAGGCGCTGCTCGCACGTGAGCTGTTCGACCACGTCGGCGGCGGCCGCATCAAGATCGAGATCAATCAGCACTACGCCCTCGAAGACGCAGTCGCGGCGCATCGCGATCTGCAGTCGCGCAAGACGACCGGGTCGTCCATCTTCGTCATCTGAGCCGTCGCGCCGTGCACTACATCGCGACAGACGCCGCCGGGCGCGGCGAAGCCGGGACTGTTGACACCGCCAGCCGCTACGCGTGGCTGGTGTTCGCAGTGACCTTCGGCCTGCTGCTCTCCGACTACATGTCGCGGCAGGTGCTGAATGCCGTGTTCCCGCAGTTGAAGGCGGAGTGGGCGCTCTCCGATGCGCGTCTGGGCGCGCTCAGTGGGGTCGTGTCGCTGGCGGTCGGCGTGCTCGCTTTGCCGTTGTCGCTGCTCGCCGATCGCTGGGGCCGGATCCGCAGCCTCGTGCTCATGGCTGCGCTGTGGAGCATCGCGACGCTGGCCTGCGCACTCGCGCAGGACTACCAGCAGATGCTTGCCGCGCGGCTCATCGTCGGTGTCGGCGAAGCAGCCTACGGCAGCGTCGGCCTGGCGGTGCTGCTCACGGTATTTCCGGCACGCATGCGCGCCACGATCAGCGGCGCCTTTCTCGCCGGCGGCATGATCGGATCGGTGCTCGGCATTTCCCTCGGCGGATTCATCGCTGCGCACTTCGGCTGGCGTGCAGCGTTCGCCGGCATGGCCGTGTTCGGCATCGTACTGACGATCTGCTATCCGCTCGTCGTGAAAGAAGGACGCGTCGCGCTGGCGGCGACGAACGCGGCCGCGCTCTCCCGACGCCCGCGGCTGCGCACGCTGGTGTCGAGCCGTTCGGTCATCTGCGCCTATCTCGGCAGCGGCGTGCAGCTGTTCATCAGCGGTGCGCTGCTCGCGTGGCTGCCGAGCTACCTGAATCGGTACTACGACATGCCGATCGCGAAAGCTGCGCTCGTGGCAGCGATTTTCGTGCTGACCAGCGCTGCCGGCATGACGATCTGCGGCAACATCTCGGATCGCGTCGCGCGCGACCAGCCCGCCCTGAAGCTGTCGTTGGCGATCGCGTACTGCCTGATCGCGTTCGTGATGCTCTCGACAGCGTTCCTCTTGCCGCCTGGCATCCCGCAGCTGGCCCTCATCGGGCTCGGCATGTTCTTCGGAGCCGGCACGGTCGGCCCGGCAGGGGCGATGGTGGCGAATCTCACGCCCGCGCCGATTCATGGCACGGCGTTCGCCACCTTGTCGCTCGCGAACAATCTGCTGGGCCTCGCGCCTGCGCCGATCGTCACGGGCCTGCTCGCCGATGCGTTCGGCCTGTCAGCCGCGTTGCAGCTCGTGCCGCTCGTCGGCCTCGTGGCCGCGGGCATCTTTGCGATCGCGAAGCTCAGCTATCACCGGGACCTGCAGCTGGTCGGCCTGCGCGCCGGCATCGCCTGAAGTGAATACGGCACTCGTCGCGACGTTGCAGGAGCGAGGCCGCGCTCTGCTTCCCGGATTGAGCGCGAGTCATCGTGGTGGCTGCGGCAGCAGCGTTTCTGGCGCAGCATTATCGCGCGCCCTTGATGTTGTTCGCACTGCTCCTCGGCATGGCGATGAACTTCCTGGCGACGCACAGCGCGCTGCAAGCCCGGCATCGACCTGGCCGCGCGCGGCGTGCTGCGGCTCGGCGTCGCGCTGCTCGGCGTTCGCATCACGTTCGAGCAGATCGCGCAGTTGAGCTGGGCGCCGCTGCTCGCCGTCGTGGCGTCCGTGATCGTCACGATCCTGGTCTCGACCGCCGCGGCGCGTTTGCTCGGCTTCAACAAGCTGTTCGGCTTCCTGACCGGCGGCGCCACCGCGATCTGCGGCGCTTCAGCGGCGCTGGCGTTGTCGGCCGCGCTGCCTGCGCATCCCGGCAAGGAAAGAGCGACGACGTTCACAGTCATCGGTGTCTCGACGTTGTCGACGCTCGCGATGGTTCTGTATCCGATGCTCGCGCACTTCAGCGATCTGTCCCCCGTGGCGGCCGGCGTGTTCCTCGGCGGCTCGATTCACGAAGTCGCGCAAGTCGTGGGCGCCGGCTACAGCATGTCGCGCGAGACGGGCGACGTGGCAACGGTCGTGAAGCTGATGCGCGTAGCCATGCTGCTCCCGGTCATCATCTGCGCTGCGATGATTACGCGCGCGCAGGGCGACAGTAAGGCCGGTCCGCGTCCGCCGCTGTTGCCGTGGTTTGCAGTCGCGTTCGTGGTCGTGGCCGCAATCAACAGCTTCGGTTGGATCGGCGAGGGCGTGCAGAGCTTCGGCAACGAGCTGTCGCGTGCGTGCCTCGCGATCGCGATGAGCGCGATCGGCATGAACACGCAGCTGAAGGAGATCCTTGCGGTCGGCTTCAAGCCGATCGCTCTGATGATCGGCGAGGCCGTGTTCCTCGCCGGGCTGGTGCTATTCCTGTCCTGGTGGTTGCACTGAGCCCGGATGATCGAGCTGTGCGATGAGCGCTTCCGCCTCCGGCCACTCGCCGAATCCCGAGGCAGGATTCAAATGGCCGACGGCGCCGACGTGCACGCACGCGCTGCCCCAATCGCGCGCCAGTTGCTCGACGCGCGGGAGCGATGCCAACGGATCATTGCTGCTCGCCGCGACGATGCTGGGAAAGGGCAGACGCGCTGCGTGGTATCGGCAACCAGCCGTTGCGCCTGCAGCGTCTCCACAGTCGGATAGCC
Organism: uncultured Gammaproteobacteria bacterium; assembly: GCA_963830745.1. GTDB lineage: Bacteria > Pseudomonadota > Gammaproteobacteria > Steroidobacterales > Steroidobacteraceae > Steroidobacter. Next base: position 409,968 of record CAWHNL010000017.1, on the reverse strand, counting down.
GTCTGGCATCGGCGTTTCGAGATCGGCCGGCGCGGCCAGCAGCGCACCTACGATGTCTGCGCGTTGATACCACTGCGCCCAGTGCGCGAGCATGATCACGCCGCCGCTGTGTGCAACGAGAATGACGGGTCCGTCGATCGATTCCAGCTCGAAATGAATCACTCGAACGCGCTCGCCGCAGCTCAGGTGCTTGCGGCCGAGCAGCGGCACCGTGCGCACGTTGCGCGTCTTCGCGAGCTTGGCTGCGAGCAGCGTTTGCCAGTGATCGGCGACGTGATCGCGCAGGCCGGGAACGATGAGGACCGTCGGCGCGCCTCGGCTCATGCCGCGCTCTTGCGACTCGCGGGCCTGGCGACTGCGGGCTTGCGATTCGGTGCAAAGCCATTCGCCGCGAGCGTCTCGTCGGCATCGCGGTAGAACGTGCCGATCCGGTAGATCCGTCGCGCTTCCTGTGCGCTTGCGATGTCCCGCCCGAATTCGCGCGAGATGCGGACCAGCTGCTCGATCTGCTCGACCGAGCTCATCTTGCGGTCGCGTCGCTGCGTCCAGAGGTTGTCCTCGATGCCGCAGCGCACGTGCAGCCCCAGCGCGATCGCCATCATGTTGAGCGGCAGCACGTTCAGCATCGAGGTCTCGAGCGTCAGCACCGAGCCGTCGGGGCACGCGCGCACGAAGTTGCTCAGGTTGTAGAGGTTCGGCGCGTCGAACCCGCCGCCGATCGCGACCCAGGTGAGGATGAGCGGCACGTTCGCGCTGCCCCGGCGCATCATGCGCTCGACGGTCTCGAGCTGTGCGATGTTCGCGAGCTGGAAATGCGTCTGGATGCCGGCGGCCGACAGGCGGCGGATGTGCTCCTCGACCCATTCCGGACCGGCCGGAATCGTCATCTCGCGGTAGGCGCGGTACACCGCCGGCTCGGCCATCGAGGTGCCCGCGAGATCCGCCTCGCACATCTGCTCGACGACGTTCATCTGGTTCGTGTTGATGGCGATCGTGACCTGATCCGGCCGCGGCTGCAGCTCGGCGAGCATGTGGCGCGTGTCATCGGACAGCCACTTCGCGATCTCGCCTTCGGCCTCCGGGGCGAACGAGATCGAGCCGCCGACCTGCAGGATCAGCTGCGGCGCGCGAGCGCGGATGCCCGCGAGCAGCTCGTTGAACTTCGACAGGCGCTTGGAGCCCTTGCCGTCCTCCTCGCGCACGTGGATGTGCACGACAGTGGCGCCGGCGTTGTAGCAGTCGACTGCTTTCTGGATCTGCGCCGGCATCGACACCGGGATGTCTTCCGGGAAGTCGGCAGGCATCCATTCCGGGCCATACGGCGCCGCGGTGATGACCAGCTTCTCCTGATTTTCGGGGAACAGCGAGCCGTCGAGAAAATTCATGTAGCAGGTCCTCGGATCGGGTCTCAGAAAGGTGCGTCGCCCACGATTCCGGCGCGCTCCATCTTGCGGTGGCAGGGCGGGTAGTCCATGACCGCGTAGTGCTGCGTGCTGCGGTTGTCCCAGATCGCCACGCTGTTCGGCTGCCAGCGCCAGCGCACCTGGTACTCGGGAATGTAGGCCTGGCTGATCAGGTAACGCAGCAGATCGGCGGCGCCCGGATTCGCATCCTGGCCGTAGCGCACGTTCGCCGGCGTGTGATAGTTCGTGAAGTGCGTGGTGAAGGCGTTTACGAACAGCACCTTCTCGCCGGTCTCCGGATGCGTGCGCACGACCGGATGCTCCGCGTCCGGGAACCGTCCCTTGAGAGCGAGGCGCTGGTCCTGCGGCATCGCTGCGCCGAAGGAGGCTTCGATGCTATGCCGCGCGCGCAGGCCGCGCGATTCGCGCCTTGATCTCGTCGGCGAGGTTCTCGTACGCCAGCGCCATGTTCGCCCACATCGTGTCGCCGCCGGTCGGCGGGCACTCGATGCAGCGCAGAACACAGCCCATCGGCGGCGCCTCACGCCACGTCGCGTCGGTGTGCCACGCGTTTTCGTAGCGGTCGAACGCGCCGTCGGGCGTTTTGTAGATTTGCACAAGGCCTGGGTAGTCCGGATGACTGCCGGCGACGGGATGATCTTCGAGCTTGCCGAAGCGCTCGGCGAATGCGACGTGATCGGCGCGCGAGATGTTCTGATCTCTCAGAAACAGGACCTTGTACCGCAGCAGTGCGGTCTTGATCCGGCTGAACAGCTCGTCGTCGTGGGCAGCGTGCGCGAGGCTGACGCCGATCAGCTCGGCGCCGATGGCGCAGGTCAGGGGCTCGATGCGCATGTCGGGAAACTAGTGGAGTCAGGTCCCCCGCGCATTGCAGATGACGACAGGGCCTTCGCATTTCGTGACAGCGACGAGCGGCTTCTCCAGAGCCGCCCGCGCGTCGATTTACCCGTTAGGCACGCAGGAACTCGAGCAAGTCATGCGTGACACGTTCGCGTTCCGTGACCAGCAGTCCGTGCGTTGCACCGGGATACTCGATCAGTTTCGACTGTTTGATCGCCGCCGCCGCGCGCTTCGCAGTCAATTCGAACGGCACCGGCTTGTCGGCGTTGCCGTGCAGGATCAAGGTCGGCACGTCGACCGCCGCAAGGTCGGCAGTGAAATCCTCCTTGCCGAATGCGTCGACGGATTCGATCAGCGCGCGAATGCTCGCCTGCATCGCCATCTGCATCGACCAGTCGAGCACCGCTTGCGAAACAGGGTTCGTGCTCTTCTTGCTCGTTTCCACGTCGTAGAAGACATCCTTGAGCAGCCCTGCGAGAAACGTCGGGCGATCCTTGCGCAAGTTGTCTTTGAGACCGTTGAAGAACGACGGGTCGACACCGTTTGGATTGTTGGCGCTCTTCGCCAGCCCCGGTACGACAGTTGCCACCAGTCCTGCCTTGATGACCCGGCTGCTGCCGTGACGCGAGAGGTAGCGGACGATTTCACCGCCGCCCATCGAGAACCCGATGAGGGTGACGTCCTTCGCGCCGGTCGAGTCGATCACAGCGGCCAGATCGTCCGCATAGGTGTCGTAGTTGTAGCCGCTGTCGGGTTGACTCGAGCGGCCGAACCCGCGGCGATCGTAGGCGATCACGCGATATCCGGCGTCGACCAAAGCGACCGCTTGATGATCCCAGCAATCGGACGACAGGGGCCACGCGTGCGTGAGGACGACAGGGCGGCCCGACCCCCAGTCCTTCACGAAGAGCTCTGCGCCGTCGCGAGTCTTGATCGTGCCCGCGTTGTTGCGAGCCCTGGTCCCTTGTGCCTTGACGCTCGGCGATCGCGCCATCGCGGTCGTAGCGCCGGCCGCTGTCGCAGCCATGCTGATAAAAGTACGTCGATTCGTCATGTGCGTCTCCACCCAGTTTTGCAACGGGACGCACGGTAGAGATTGACGTAACGGGAAGGTCAAGCTCCTTCTTTTTTGCGGCGACTTGCTCGCTATTCGATATACGACAGCGTCGCCCGATAGTCCTCGAGCTCGCGCTGATACCCGACGAGCTCGCCTTCGAGCTGCGGGATGCGCGCTTTGATCTCGCCTTTCCGCTCAGCCAGGTGCTTCGTGTCGACGACCAGTTGTGCGCGCTGCTCCGCCGTGAGTGTTGGATCCACGATCCGCGCAGCGACGCTCACCAGGTCCCTGTCGATCTGGTCCAGCTCGGCACGCATCGAATAGATCTGGTCCTGAGTCGATCCGACACGCGAGCGCAGGACATAGAGCTGCCGCCCCGATTGATACGCGTCGACGAACGACTCGTCGAGGTCGGCGGGGCAGACGCCGCTGTACCCGGCGCCGCGCGCGCCAACACGGAAGCCGTTCGCCGGTTTGCAAAACTCATGCAGCCCCTGGTCGCGACCCGTTTGGTACTGGGCCAGGTCGGGAGTGACGCCGTGCTCGCTGCAGGCGTTGCGATAGCGTCCGATGCGATCGCCCGAATAGCCGTTCACACCGTCTTCGTAGCCGACCGTCCGCCAATCGGTGGACTGGCATTCCTGTGCGCTCATGGAATTGCAGCCGGCGAGTGCAGCCATCGCGGCGACGATGCCGAGCTTCAGTGCCAGCCTGGAATTGAGCGTGCGCATGAGTGCAGGTCCCCGAGCCAAGGTGCAGGAAACTTAAGCTTGGGCCGATCTCGCGGACGTGAACGGCTTCACAGCTCGCAGGTAATTGCCTGTGTTGCGGCGCCGTTCAGCTTGGTTTCCGGCGCCACTGGGCCCCCCGACCTCTGTCATCGGGGTGACAGAGGCACGAGTCGCCGGCATGCAAATCTCGCCGCCACGCGGTCCCGGGCAGCTAGCCACCTACATTTCGTCACGATTGCTCACGGCGAGGGCGCGAGCCCGCGCCTAGCCTCCTGCTCGAAGACCATTTCGGGAGGCGACCATGAGCAGTGCCGCAGTCAGCTCCACCTTGCAGCGCGCCGCGGCGCTCTGGTTCGTCACGGCGGTCGCCGGACAATGGCTGTTCGTCTACTACATCTCGGCCTTCTACGGCCCCGCCACGGCATCCGGCGATTTCGCAGCCTGGGACCGCAACAAGAACATGACCGACGGTTACCTCGCAGGTGACGGCGTCGGCAACCTGTTCTTCGCCGCACACGTCATGGCCGCCGCAGCAGTGACATTCGCAGGCACGCTGCAGCTCGTGCCTTGGATACGAGAGCGTGCCATCGCTTTCCATCGATGGAATGGGCGCATCTTCATGATCGCAGCACTCGCCGGCGCGTTGGGCGGCCTGTATCTCGAGTGGGTGCGCGGGACCGGGCTGCGTGCTCCGACGGGATTGCCTTCGGCCTTCGCCATCACGCTCAATGCCGTGCTGATCCTCGCGTTCATCGCTCTGGCGTGGCGGGCAGCACGAAGCCGCGATATCGCCGCGCATCGTGTCTGGGCGACGCGCCTCTTCCTGGTCGTGAACGGAACCTGGTTCATGCGAGTCGGCTACCGCGCGTGGGCGGCGCTGACCGATGGAGGGATCGACGGCTTTCCCTTCTTCACCTACTGGTCGTTCGCCGCCTACGCTCCTGCCGCTGGCCGTCTACGAGTTGTACCTGCGCGCCAAGACCTCGAGTCCGGCAGCCCAGCACGCAATGGCCGCCGCTCTCGTCTTGCTGACGGTGGTGATGGGGATAGGGGAGGTCTTCACTTTCCTGCGTAACTGGCGCCCGCTCCTGGCGCTGTGATTACAATCCCCGCAGATGACCCAGCCTGCCCACATCCTCGTCGTGGACGACGACCACGAGATCCGCACGCTGCTCGCGGAGTATCTCGAGAAGAACGGGCTCCGCGTCAGCGTGGCTCGCGACGGCAAGGAGATGCATCGCGTGTTGGACCGCGTGCGCGTGGACCTCGTCGTGCTGGACATCCTGCTGCCGGGTGACGACGGGTTGACGCTGTGCCGGGCGCTGCGCGCCAGCTCGCAGGTGCCGATCATCATGCTCACCGCGCGCAGCGACGACGTAGATCGGATCCTGGGTCTCGAGCTTGGCGCCGACGATTATGTGCCCAAGCCGTTCAAGCCCCGCGAGCTGCTCGCACGCATTACGGCAGTCTTGCGTCGCACTATCCATGCTGTGCGGGAGCCGCTCCCTGCGGATGTGCGCGGCTATCGCTTCGCGGGCTGGCGGCTCGATACGACCGCACGCGCGCTCGTTGACGAGGCCGGCACCACGTGGCTCTTTCGGGCGCGGAGTTTCGTCTGCTCGCCGTTCTGCTGGCGCACGCAGGCCAGGTGCTGTCGCGTCTGCAATTGATGGAGCTGTTGCGCGGGCGGGATCTCGATCCCTTCGATCGCAGCATCGACCAGCGCGTGAGTCGTCTGCGCCAGATCCTGCGCGACGACGCTCGCTCGCCGCTCATCATCAAGACGGTGTACGGCGAGGGCTACGTGATCGGCGTTCCGGTCGCCACCGAATGAACGCCACGTCGAGCGCGCTCAAGCGCCTGCTGCCCGCCACGATGTTCGGGCGTCTCGCGGCGGCGCTCGTGCTCGTGGTCGGGCTCATGCTCGCAGTCATCGTCGCTCTCATCCTGCGCGATCGAGGCGAGCTCAGCATGCGCGTCGGCGGCGTCGGCGACAGCTCGCATCGCATCGAATACCTCACGCGCCGCCTCGAAGCGCTGGATCGTCGACGCGCGTGCTGCGGAACGTGAGCGCTTGAGCGCCGACCGCGATGCTACGAGTCGAGCCGGAACGTTATCCGGGTAGGACGCTGAACCGGCATGAAGTCGCTGCGATCGGGCGGGCATTCGTCGCCGAGCTGCGAGATCGGCTCGGCGACAACTACAAGGTCAGCGTGGATCGCATCCGGCGCAGCGGCGTGCCGGAGGGCCTCATCCGCTTGGTTCCGGAACCTCGCCATGTCACCGGCACGACGGCGCTCGACGTCTCGGTCGGCCTGCTCGACGGCGACACGCTGATATTCCGCGTCGCCGCGCCGATGCCCGATCCGCCGCTGCCTTGGCAGCTGTTCATCCAGCTTGGCGCCTTGACGCTCGTGCTCGGTATCGTGTTGTTCCTCGTGACGCGAGGTATCACGCGGCCGCTGTCGAAGCTGGCGGTGGCGGCCGACGCCGTCGGCCAGAGCGTCCGGCATCCGCCGCTGGCAGAAGAGGGCGTGCGCGAGATCCGCGACGCGACGCGCGCATTCAACACCATGCAGGATCGGCTCCTGCGCTATCTCGACAGCCGCACGAACGTGCTCGCGGCAATGTCGCACGACCTGCGCACGCCGCTCACACGAATGCGACTGCGCGTCGAAGCAGTTGCCGAGGAGCGGCTGCGCACGCGTTTCGCAGCGGATCTCGACGAGATGGAGGCGCTGGTGCACGGCGCGCTCGCGCTGTTCAAGGGTCTCGACGACGACGAACGATTCGAGCGTGTCGACGTGAACGAGCTGCTCGACACGCTCGTTGCGGAGTATGCAGAGATCGGCGCGACGGTCGGCTTGGAAGGCAAGGCCCTGGACGCCGTGCAAGGCAAGCCGCGTGCGCTCAAGCGGTGCCTGAGGAATCTCGTCGACAACGCGTTGAAGTTCGGCCAGCGCGCGACGATCGGCGTCGAGGACGGCGACGCGCTGGTGATTCGCGTCGCGGACGAAGGTCCCGGCATCCCGGAAGAATTTCTCGAACGCGTGTTCGAGCCGTTCTATCGGCTCGAATCCTCGCGCAACCGTGACACCGGCGGCACCGGCCTTGGGCTCTCGATTGCGCGCGACGTCGTGCAGGCGCACGGCGGCAGCCTCACGTTGCGCAATCGTCCCGAAGGCGGGTTGATCGCCGAGCTGCGCCTGCTGCCGCAGCCGTGCGCCGGATTTCTCAGTTCGAGTTCGCGTCGATGAACGCCTTGGTCGTGTCGCCGAACTTGCGCATCGAGTCCGGGTGCACGTACATCATGTGGCCCGCTTCGTAGTACTCGATGTGCACGTTCTTGCGCAGCTCGGGCGTGATCGTGAGATGGTCGAATGCAGCCTTCACGGTGCCGTACGGACACGCGAGATCGAAATAGCCCTGCTGCACCAGGACCTTCATCTTCGGATTCATCGTCATCGCATAGGAGAGGTCCGGCAGCACGTTGGCGTACGGCATCTTCCTGCCGTTCGAATCCGGCTGCACGTGGCCCTGGTCCCAATCCTTGTAGAGCTGCGCCGAGAGCTCGTACTTCAGCTCCGAGACCACGCCCAGCTCGCTGCGCGCATAGTCGTTGAACGTGGCGACGATCGCCGGCGCAATGGCGCTCGCATAGGGATCGAACGCCGTGGTCTCCGCGATCTTGCTCGGCATGCCGGCGGCGAAGCGCGAATCGATGCGTCCGAGCGTCAGGCCCTGAGCGCGCATGAGCTCCTGCAGAAAATGGTTTTCGTCCATGCGCAGATTGGCCGCGTCCCAGTACGCGGCGCTCACGCCGGTATAGCGCGCGAGGCCATCGAGCGCCGCCTGTCGCTCCTCGGCCGTCGCCCGCGCGCCTTTGTACAGCACGGGCTGATAGACGGTGTCCACGAACTGCTCGACTTCGCGCAGGAACGGCACCAGCTCGGGCGGTCGCGGGTTGAGCGCCTTGTGATACCACGCGGTCGCCGCATACGTGGAGAGGAAGTTGGCGTCGCCCGCGTCGCTGTTGAGGCCTGCAGTGCCGGTGACGAAGTCCATGTAAGGCGAAACCAGGATGATGCCGTTCAACGCCACGTTGTGCCGCGTCAGCAGGTCGTACGTCACGCCGCCGGTGCGGATGCCGCCGTAGCTTTCGCCGAGAATGAATTTCGGGCTGCGCCCAGCGCTTGTACTCGCCGAGATAGCGCACGATGAAGTCGGAGACGGAGCGGATGTCGTTGTCCACGCCCCAGAACTGCTTGCCCTCGGCCTTGCCGACCGGGCGCGAGAAGCCGGTGCCGACGGGGTCGATCAACACCAGGTCGGCGCGATCGAGGAAGCTGAACTCGTTGTCGACGAGCTTGAACGGACCGCGCGTGTTGCTCGTGAGGTCTTCGAGCGCGGCGCGGCGCGGGCCGAGGATGCCCATGTGCAGCCACGCCGACGCTGAGCCGGGCCCGCCGTTGTATGCAAACACGATGGGCCGCGTGCGTCCGTCCTGGCCCTGCCGCACGTAGGCGGTGAATCCGAACAGCGCGATCGGCTCGTCCTTGTCGTTCTTCATGAGCAGCGTGCCCGTCGTCGCCTCATAGTCGACTGCCTTGCCGCCGATGCGGATCTGATGGCGCGACGTCCACAGTTTCGGCTCGGGGACCGGCTTCTCTTCCTTGTCTTCTTGTCCTTCTTGTCCTGCTCCGCCGGCGGCGTGGGCTCGTCGGCGGCGTGAGTCGCAATAGGTGCGAACCAGAGCAATGCTGTGAGGGCGGCAACCGGGCCGGAGTTCTTCATGTTCGGTCCACCAGTCGTGATTCGTCGAGGGCCGACAGTATATGCAACCTCGCGGCATTTGCCGGCATCGAAAGCACGACCCATCGGCTGCCGGAGAGTGCCAGTGAAGTTCGTGCCACTGCTGTTGCTGTGCTGGATTTCGTCCGCGGCCGCTCAGACTTTCCATATCGAGCCCGCCAATCCGATCCTCGTCGGCGAGCCGGTCGCCATTACGATCGACGGACTGCCGTCCGACAAGAAAGTGCTGCTGACAGCCGAGCGCACGATCGAAGAGCCGAACCGTGCTGGCGCGCCGGTGCTCTATCGATCGCAAGTCGAGTTCTCGGCGCCGCAGGGAGTGCTCGACCTGGCGACAGCGAAGCCGCTATCGGGGACCTATGTCGAGGCCGACATTCGCGGCCTGTTCTGGTCGATGGCGCCGGTCGCAGGCGGCGAGGTCGGCGGATTGAAGCCGCTCCAGGTCAAGCTCACTGCTACAGCCGACGGGCGCGTGCTGGCGTCCACGACGATCGAGTTCATCGACTCGCTGCCGGAAGTCAAAGTCGAACAGGTTCAGGAATTTCCTGGCGCGGTGTTTGCCACGTTGCCTGGAAGCCCGCGGCGGCCTGCGATCATCGTGCTGGGCGGCTCCGAAGGCGGCGGGCGGACCGCGCGCAATAGCTCACCGCGCTTCGCGTCGCAAGGATTCGCTGTGCTCGGACTTCCTTACTACTCCCCGGGCTCGAGCGAGCGCGAGATTCCGGAGCTGCCCGCTGCGTTCGCGGATATTCCCGTCGATCGGCTCAATGCTGCGTTCGAATGGCTGAAGCATCGGCCCGAAGTCGATGCATCCCGCGTCGCGCTGGTCGGCGGCTCGAAGGGCGCGGAGTTCGCGCTGATCGCGGCGAGCCGGTTCAAGTGGATCACGTCGGTCGTCGCCAACGTGCCGTCCGATGTCGTGTGGGAAGGGTGGGGTCCAGGCGTCGAGCCGGGCACGCGCTCGTCGTTCGCGCTCGACGGCAAGCCGCTGCCGTTCGTTCCTTACGTCGAGTTCGCGGAAGAGTTCGCGGGCTTTCGCACCGGACGAGACGTGAAGATGCGCCGCTTTCAGGACAAAGGCCGCGCCGCGAATCCGGCGGCAGCCGTGAAGGCGCGCATCGAGGTCGAGAAGTTTCGCGGCCCGCTCCTCGTCGTCGGTGGGCACGACGATCAAGTGTGGGCTTCGGGCATGATGGCGCAGAACATCGCCGAACGTCGCACCGCAGCCGGATTGGAAACGGTCGCGCTGATCTTCCCCGAGGCGGGTCACTTCCTCTCCGGCAACGGCTGGATGCCGACGACGCAGTACAACGTCGGATTGAGCAAGAGCGGCGGTACGCCGCAAGCGAACGCCGCGGCCCAAGCGCGCGCATACCAGGAGACGATCGCATTTCTGAAGCGGACGCTGCGCGTCGACACTGACGCGCAGCGTTGATGACCTCACGCGAGCACGATCGGCCCGAACGGAGAACATTCGCACGCAGCGGCGCGCGTCGTCCCGAACAATTGAGACGCCCGACACCGTTTCCCCCGGGCACGCAGGTCTACTTTGGGCGTCGATCCATCACTTTCGGAGCTGCTCATGTCGCGAGGCCACTGGTCGGTCATTCCCCTGATTGTCGCGCTCGCGGGCTGCAACAGCATGGGCCGCCTCACTGTGAAGGACTACACGGCTGCATCCGGCCAGCGCGTGACGGTCGGACAAGCTGAGCCCAAAAGCGAATACCAATGCCGCAAGCTGCTCGAGGAAGAGCACGACTGGGGCATGAAGGAAAGCGTCAACAAGGCAGGCGCGATCGAGCAGCTGACTCAGGCGGCGGTGCAGGCGGCACCGGGCAAAGGCGCGAACTACGCTTACCTGCACCTCCCTGGGGAAGCGACGGTCGGCGTCGTCAACGTCAACGCGTTCAACGACCCGGAAGTCATTTACTATCAGTGCGCCAATCTGCCGGCGCCCAAGTAACCGCGAAGGTCTCCCATATTCCAGGGATGGACAGGGCCGAGCGTAGCTGCAACCGTGCAGCTATGCGGACGATACTGAAGTCTTTCCTCGCGGCTCTGGTGCTCGCAGTTGTCTGCTCCCCTGCGGCCGCCGCCGAACAAGTCGTCATCGTCAACGGCGTGCAGCTGCCGAACTCCGCCGTGATCGCCTTGCAGCTCGCGTATCGCACGATCGTTCCGAGCGGTCGCTATTGGTACGACCCGGCTTCCGGGCTGTGGGGTCGCGAAGGGCAACCGCTCGCCGGACAAATGCATGCGGGCCTGCAGATCGGCGGGTCGCTCAAGACGAATGCGTCGAATGGCGACACCGATGTCTATGTGAACGGACGCAGGCTGCCGCGTGCCGAGCTCTACGCGCTTCAACAGCTCGTCGGGCCGGTGCGTCCCGGTCGCTATTGGCTCGATCCCTATGGCAACGCTGGATTCGAAGGCGGACCGCCGTTAGTCAACCTGGCGCAGGCGCGCGCGCGGGGCGCACAAGGCTATGCGGGCTGGAACAACAACACTGCGTTCGGCAATTGGGGCGGCGACGGCAACTGCTCCTATTACAACAGTCCGAACGGCGACAGCGTCATGACCGGCGACTGCTAGCGGTCCGGCTTCTTGATGTTGGCGGACCTTCCATAGAAGGTCGCGCATTACGCTGCGAACAGGCATGCTTCGACCATGCAACTAATACGCAGCGCACTCTTCGTCGTCTTGTTCTTCTGCATTGCTCGCGGGCTGCAAGCAGCAGCAGGCGATGGTGTACGTGCTCGAAGGCCCGCAGGACGTCAAGCTGACCGCTTCGGCTTCGGCGACGAAAGTGAAGGTGGGTGAGACCGTGCGCTGCACGTCCAGCGTCGCGTTACGGGCAAATGGAAGCAGATCCCGCGCGACCAGCTGACGCAGGGACAATGCTGGCTCTATACGCTGCCGCCGGAAGTCGAAGAAGAAGTCGCGGACAACGTCGAGTGGGAAGTGTACCCGGAAGGCGCCGTGGAGTTCGACAACACGTTCCGCATGGATCACACGCGCATCGCCACTCATGAGGCAGAAAGGGCCGCATTTCGCTGCGGCCCCTCACTGCGGTGCGTTGCGAGAAGGATCGGGTCGAGCAAGGACCGGCGATCCAGATCGAAGTCATCTGATCAGGCCGCTGCGCGCTCGGCCTCGACGAGGCTCTTCAGGCTCGCGAGCCCCTTGGCGAATTCGCCGCCGACCATCTTGTCGCTGTTGAACACGAGTCCGCACAGCTTGTGGACGAAGCCGCACGTGCCGGTCATCGCCCAGGTGACGTTCGTGACCGGCCCTTCGCTCGCGATCGAGAACTCCGCGGTGTTGGTCGCGACGAACGGCTTCAGGAACTCGAGCCGCATGACGACTTTGCGCGGCGCCTGCGATTCCACCACGGTCATGCGGCCCTTGCCGGCGCGGCCCGCGCTGTCCCATTCGTAGGCGGCACCCGGGCCGCGGCTCTCGCCGGAATAGACGATCTTCGCGGTCGGATCGGCGGCTGCGAATGGATTCCAGGTGTTGAACTGGCGCAGGTCGTTGATGCGGGCGAACACGGCGTCGGCGTTGGCGCGAACGCGCTGCGAGCGCTCGATGCGGAAGGCATCCGGCCGGGTCGCCACGTATGCAACAAAAGCGGCGACCAATGCGACGAGTCCGAACAGGACGAGAGTTACGGTGGTCATGGAAGTTTCCTTGGCAGGTCGGTTGGGGGCGGTTCAAGGGGTCTGCGTCCCAAGGACGTCCCGGACCTCCGTTCCCCGACACTGCCGAACCCCAAAGTTTGCGGGTTAAAAAGATGCCCTGAACGATAGACCCGAGCTACTTCTCGCCCGGGAGCGGCGTGCCGACCGGCCACAGCACTTCGACCGTGACCTTCGGCGCGAAGTGCGAGCGCCCATACCGGTCGCAGGAAAGCTGCTTGCTGATCACCTTGATGTCGAGCCGACGGAACAGGCTCTGCGACATCTGTTCGAGCAGCTCGCAATGCTCGGGGCGCAAACGGATCGACTTCTGCGACAACGTCACTTCCTTGCGCTCGGCCGGGAACACGATCGGGTCGTTGAACGCGGCGGCCGGATTGCCGGTCACGCGCGAAATGAGATCCCGGCGCGACTTGTCCTTGTCGATCTCCGCCATGATCTCCGGCGTCGCCTCGACCGGGAACATGAGCCACACGTGCACGGTCGAGAACTGCCGCCGCTCGTCGGACCCGTCGCGAAAGCGATCCGCCGGATTCACTGGATTCCCCGGATTCCCCGGCAGCGAGCGATCCCAGGTGGCCGAGGTGTCGTCCGGAATCAGCACGAGCTCGCAGTCGTTGACCCTGACCCGCACGTCATCCCGCGCGCCCATCGCGCGCAGGATGACTGCAACATGGTTGCGCAGCTCGTCGCACGCGAACAGGTTCACGGTGCTGCGATAGACGAAGTCGACTTCCTGCGCCTTGAGGACCGCGGCGATCTTGTCGTCCGCTGTCGCCGCGGAACCCGCAGTCAGCGAGCCCGCGGCGGCCAGCAGGACGAGCGCCAGCCGCACGCGTCCGTTACGGCTCGAATGGCAGAATCTTCTCCGCATACATGAACTCTAGGTTCGAGCCTCTCATCAAGTGATCGCCGTTGAAGTTCTCGCCCGGGATCTCCTGGTACCGCACATGCTCGACCGCCTTCAGGAACAGGTTGATGTGCAGCGCTGCGAGCCGATAGTTGCCGCGCTCGTGAAACTTGATCGCGGCGTCGAGCAGCACGCGCAGTGCCAGGTGGTCCAGCTTCGGCAGCGCGATCTTCGATTCATCGACAGAGGCGCGCAACAGCTGGAGCTTGTAACGCGTCAGTTCGATGAAGCTCTGGTGATTGCCCGCGGCATTGCCGGCGAGCTCGTTGCCCGGCCCCGGGTGAATCCGCAGGCCGACGAAGTGATACGAGCCGCTCACGACCTTGCCGCGCGAGCTGCCGCAGGCGTAGGTCACTTCCGCGACGGTGCCGAAGAAGCGGCCGCTGCCGCGCGAGGTTTCCAGCATCTGCTGCGGATCCTGCGCTTGCCACGCGACCACGTCGCGGTGCGACGGATCGGGATCGACCTGTCCCGCGGGGTTCTGGCGCACCGGGCCGCAGCCGTAGAGATTGTTCGGCAGCACTTCCTCCGTCAGGTTCTCGACTTCGACCGCGCCGCTCAACACCTCGACGCCTTCGGTGTGCGTTTCGATCACGATGAAGTCGGGATGCCCGCACAGGTAGGGAGGAATGACGACCGCGCCGTTGAACAGCGTCAACGGCTGCTTGCCGCAACGGTTCGGATCGTCGTGGATCGTCGTGACGCGCGCAGTCAGCGTCGCATCGGGCGCGAGCTCGGCCGTTGCCGGAAGTTGCAGCACCTGCGCGCCGGTCGGGTTGCAGCCCGGTCCGTCGGCGGTGCAGGTCGAGGCCGGCACGGTCAGCTCATCGCCGCCGTACTCGACGATGTAGCCCCACACGTTGGTGAAGTTGCCTTCGTCGTTCCAGCCGAAGTTGCCGAACTTGCCGATCGCGAGGTGATCCTCGGTGGCACTGTGCAGCGAGTCCGGTGTGTGAAAGACATTGTTGGGCTCGCCGCTCTGCCAGTTCGTGTAAGGCGATGCGGTGTTCGTCGGCGCGATGGATTGGCCGTTCAACCATATCCAGCCGCACGCGGGCTCGGGCGTCGTCGTCGCGCACGGAACCTGGAAGCCGCCGACCCACAACTCGGTGCCGCTCAGCGTCGGATTCGCATTCAACACCTGCGTGCGGAGCTGGTGCAGGAACGCGTCTTCCTCGGGCGAGCCGATCGTCGCGAGCTGACCCTGCACGCCCTGGAACGTGCGCTGCTCGGCTGCGGCTTTGGCCGCGTCCCAGCTGATCTTGTTCGCGATGACGACTTGGTAATAGCGGCCGTCGAACTGCACGGGCGCGGGTTGTGTGAAATTCTGCGCGCTCGCGTGGAATGCCGCGAAGGCCGCTCCCAGGCCCACTGTGGCGGCAATGAATGATCGATCGATTCTCATCAAAGACATGTGCCCTTCTCCCCGGATCGTTGTTCTATCGAAACTGGTGGTCAACTGCTGCGCACTGCCTGCGCCAGATACTTCGCGGCTTTCTCCGGCCGGCCTGTGCTCTGATACAGCCGGCCGAGCCAGCGATCCGAGCTCTTCAAATAGTACGTCAATGCGCCGGTCCCGCCGTGGAGCACTGCATGGCTGTCCACGAGCAAGGGTTCGGCCTGTTCGAATTGCTTGAGTCCCGCGCGCGCGGCGCCCTCGGCGCTCGCCGCACTGGCGGTGCGCCAATGCTCGCGGCCAAGCGACTTCAAGTAGACGGTGTGCGCGTCGGCGGAGAGTTTGAGCGCTTCGTCGTAGCGCTTGGTCTCGATCAACACGCCGGCGAGCAATGTCATCGTGCCGGCCACGTCTGCGTGCTCCGGCCCGAGGCGCTTGATGCGCACCTCCAGCGCTTCGCGCAGCAACTTCTCCGCGGCCGCGAAGTCGTTGACTTCCATCATCCACATCGCGAGGTTGTTCATGCCGCGCGCGACGGATGGATGGTCGGCGCCGAGTGCGCGGCGGTACGTTTCCAGTGACGCGCGCGACAACTCGATCGCGGTCTTCAGGTCGCCCTTGTCGTGCACGACGAACGCCAGGTTGTTGAGCGTCATCGCGACGTCGGGATGGTCCGCACCGAGGAGCTTGCGCTGCATTTCGAGCGCGCTCTCGTACTGGACCTCCGCCTCGTTGAACTTGCGCTGCTCGTACAGCGCGAAGGCGATGTTGTTGAGCCCGATGGCGATCTCCGGATGCGCGCTGCCGAGCAGCACGCGCTTCATCTCCAGCGCCTCGCGGAACAGCTGCTCGGCTTCGCGATACTGGCCGGTCTCGTCGATCACGAAGCCGAGATTGTTGATCGCTTCGGCGAGTTGCGGATGCGGCCCGTCGTGGATCTCGCGGCGCATCGCCACCGCTTCGCGCAGCAGCGCCGAGGCATCCTGGTACGAGCCCTGGTCGTAGAGATTGAGCGCAAGACCTTCCAGGCTCTGCGCGACTTCCGGGCTGCGCGCGGGGAACAGCTTCTTGCGCAGCGCCAGCGCTTCGCGAAACAGCGGCTCGGCCTGCGTGAATTCGCCCATGCGGCCGAGCAGATCGGCGAGCTCGTACACGCTGCGCGCGGTGTCGACGTGCTCGTTGCCGAGCGTCGCGCGGCGCAGCGCCAGCGCTTCGCGATACATCTTTTGCGCCGGCTCGTACTCGGCTTTCAGCTTGAGCACTTCGCCGAGCCGGTCCATCGAGCGCGCAACTTCGAGATGCTTGTCGCCGTACAGCGCGCGGCGCTTTTCGAGCGCGCTGCGCAGCAGCCCGACGGCCTGATCGTAGAGACCGAGGCTCGTGTAGACGCTGCCCATCGTTTCCATGAGCGTCGCCTGGATCGCCGGCTGCGCGGTGAGCTCCTTGTCGATGCGCACCGCGCCCTTGTCCATGATCTCGCGCGCCGTGATGCTGTTGCCGCGCGCTTCGCTCGGGTCGGCGACGTTGAAGAGTCCGACCATGAAGTTCGTGGTCTGCTTCGCGGTCTCCGCTTCGGTCTCGGCGCTGCGGCGCGCCTGGTTTGCGAGCCCGCGCTGATGATCGGCGAAATAGGCGAAGAACGCCGCGAGGATCGCCAGCGCGGCCACGCCGATCACGGCGCCGGTGCGAATGCGTTGGACGCGCCGTTCGCGCGCGATGGAGGCCTGGATGAATTCCGCTTCCTCGGCCGGCAGCTCGATGCCTTGCTCCAGCAGCGATTCCGCTTCGACCAGCGGCTTGCCGTGCGGCAACAGCAGATCGGTACTCTTGTTCTCCGCCGACCAGCGCTCGGCGGCAGCGCCGATGCGCGCGCGCACGTGCAGGTTCTCGCGATTCTGCGCAACCCAATCCATCACGCGCGGCCAATGCCACAGCAGCGCCTCGTGGGCGACCGTTACGACGGCACTGCCGTCGTCCGCAAGCTCGGTGACGAACAGCCGGTTCTCCACGAACGTATCGATGAGCGCGCGGCTCTTGCCGGCGAAGCGATCGGACCACGGTGCGCGCTTGCGGCCGACCGTCTCGTGACCGTCCTGCTCGATGCTCACGAGCGCGTTCAGCACTTTCGGCAGCTCCGCCTCCACGCCCGCGGGCAGATCCTTGAAAACCGCTTCGGCGCGTTGCGCGAGCGAGCCTTCCACGCCGCCCAGATCGCGATACGCAGCCAGCGTGAGCAGTCCATCCTCGGTGCGCCGCTGATAGAGCTCCTCCAGCGTGAATTGCAGCAGCGGCAGGATCTCCGGACGCGCGACGGCTGCGTCGCGCAGCATGTCGTCGAGGGACTCGTTGGTCGTCGGATCTTCCTCGAAGCGCAGGCCGGCGGCGCGCGTCGGCAGGCGAATCATCTGGCCGATCTCGCTCGCGTTCGGCGGCATCAGGTCGTACTGACCGGCCCCTTCCTTCAGCGCCGTCAGTTTCGGCAGCTCGGCGAGTCGCGGATAGAAATCGCTGCGCAGCGTACAAATGACCCACACTCGTCCGCTGCGTGCAAACGCGTCGATGACTTCGATGAACGCTTCGCGGTGCTCCGGCAGGATGCCCTCGTGCGTGAACATCTCCTCCATCTGATCGATGACCAGCGCCAGGCGGCCGTTGACTTTGTCATCCGCCGCCGTGTCGCGCGCGAGCGCACTGCGCACCATTGCGGTTGCCGCCTGCGGCGACTGGCGCAAAACCTGCGCAAACTCGTCCGCGCCCATGCCGTCCGCATCGAGCGAAGGCAGCGCGTCTTCTTTCAACAGCGCCCGCGCGAGGCCGGCGAAGATGTCGCCGCGGACATCGGTCGGCCGGAACACTGCGCGACGCCAGAAGCCGATGCCTTCGATGACGCCCGGCCTCGTCAGCATCGGCATCACGCCTGCGCGCACGACGGACGATTTGCCGCCGCCGCTCATGCCGAGGATCAGCACGAACGAGCGTCCCTCGGTGGACTGCTGGCGCAGCGCCTGCAGGATGTCCGAGACCGCGCGCGTGCGGCCGAAGAAAACCGGCGCGTGCTCGAACTCGAACGCGGCGAGACCGCGGAACGGCGATCCCTTCTTCCAGACGTCGCGCGACTCGGTCGTGCCGGCGGCGCTGCGCGGCAGCTGCCGCTCGATCAACCGGCGCAGATGATTTTCCAGCAGGATCTCGAAGTCGCTCGGCGATTCGAACGGATGAAAGGCCGCGACCAGCGTGCCCTCGGTGCGATCGTGGAACCACTTCTCGATGAACTCGTCGAGCTTCTTCTTCTGCGACAGTCGCTCCATCAGGTCGCGCTCGTCGTCGAGCCGCACCGACGGCGGCGCGGTGCGCCGGTAGACGAGCAGGTCGGGCTTGCCGTTCTTGCGGAAGCCTTCCATCGCTTCCTCGAACTCGTACTCGGTGCCGGACTCGTAACGCGAGCCGTCGGCGCGCGTGAACGCCGCGGGCAAGCGTGTGCCGAGGCGCGACCACAGGATGGAGATGACGACGTCGGTTTCGGACGGCTTGACGAGCTGCACCTGGAAGGTGGAGGTCGCGACCAGCGGCTCGTGCTCCCAGAGCACCGTCTCGAGCGCGACGCGACCCATGTACTCGCTTTGCAGGCGCTCGATGACGCGGCTGGCCAGAGCGCGTTCCTCGCACACGTCGCCAGGCGATGAGATGAAGAACTGCAGCTTCCTCATGGTTCGCCGTTGATCTGCAATGCGAGGGTGTCTTGCGCGACGACTGTACTCCGAAAAGTTCGGTCCCGAAAGCCGTAAATACTTGTCGGGCCTTGCTTTATGAACTCACAATGCGCTGTGCCCAACCACCATTCCCCCCTCGTCATCGGCGTGTCCGGTCATCGCGATCTGCACGTCGACGCGGTTGCCGCTGATCAGCCGCCAGGTCGAAGAGTTCCTCGCCGACTTGCGGCGGCGCCTCCCGGATACCGAGCTGCGGATTATGACCGGCATGGCGCAAGGCGCGGATCTGCTCGTTGCACGAGCCGCGGTGAAGGCGGGATGGAAGGTCGATGCAGTGCTACCGATGACGCTCGAGCGTTACATCGAAGATTTCGGCGCTGAATCCGGCGCCGCGCTGCGCGCGCTGCTCGCTGATCCGGCCGTTACCTGCACGGTGCTCGCGGCACCGCCAGGTGCGGACCCGAATGCGCCGCACGGTGCGAGCAGGGCGATGTTCTACGCGAACCTCACGCAGGTGCTGACGGCCAAGTGCAATCTGCTGCTGGCGCTGTGGGATGGCCGCACGTCGCGTCTCGAAGGCGGGACGGCGGACACGGTGCTGCGTTATCTCGGTGCGCGCACTCACCCGGGCCAGGGTGACTCGGCCATCGAGCTCCAGGCGGCAGACGCGGCGGCCGAGGCGGCTTGGGGGCCGCATTTCGTCTACTGGGTGCCGACGCCGCGTGGCGATGGTGCGGCGGTCCCGAGCGAGCCCGGCTATCTGACAGGTATTGGCGAGAACCTGCTGGCCGCGCACGGCACGGCGATGCCTCACCCGCTCGCACAACAATTCGCTGAGTTGAATACCTACAACCGCGAGTTCGCGCGGCTGAGCGGCAAGCACGCCTTCGAGCGGCTCGACAGCCTGCTGCCGACGCTCGGCCCGATCGACTCGCACGCCGATCTCGAAGGTCTGCAGCGGATCGACGCGGAGTACGGCAAGGCGGACGCGCTCGCAATCTACTATCAGCGACATTCGGACCGACTGTTCCGCTGGTTCAGCTACACGGCGTCCGGCATGGCGCTGCTGTTCCTGGTCTACGCGAAGCTTTGGGCGAACAGCCTGCTGCTATCCGTCTACCTGACGCTCCTGCTGCTCAGTGTCGCGGTGTTCCATCGGCTGCGCTCGCACCAATGGTTCTCCAAGCACCTCGTGTATCGCGTGCTGGCCGAAACGATGCGCATCAAATTTTTCCTGCGCGCCGCCGGCGCGGACCGCCTCGTCAGCGCGACCGAGCTGATCAATCTCACCGGCATCGACCAGTTCTCCGGCTTCAGCTGGATCGGCAACCTGCTGAAGAACGTCGAGCCGCTCGACGCGCGCGACGCCGCTGCGAACGGCGCAGGACCGCGCGCGGCTGGAGAGCATTCATCGTCACTGGATCGTCGGCCAGCAGGAATACTTCCGCCGGCGAGTTCGCGCGCTGGAGCGCGATCACCGGCGGTTGGAAGTGCTGAAGAGCGCGCTGCTGTACGCGATAGCGGCCTTCGCGCTCATCCTGCTGGTGTTCGCCGTCCCGCTGCACGAGCGGCTGCTCGGTGCAGTCACTTGGAAAGACGGCGTGCTGTTCCTCATGGGCCTGCTGCCGGTGTGGCTCGGCATCTGGGAGCTGTATCAGAACAAGATGGCGATGCGCGAGTTGCTCTGGCAATACCGCAATCAGCTCGGTCATTTCACGATCGCGGAGCTGCAGCTTTCCCGCAGCGCTGCTGCCGGCCGCTCACAGGAAATCCTCGCACAGGTCGGTAAGGAAGCGCTGATGGAAAGCTATCTGTGGACCATTCATCGCTATCACCGCGAGTACGAACCGCCGACGGCGACGTGACATTGTCGAAAATTTTCTCCCGGCGTTGCCGAACGACGACGCGCGCCGGACATCGCAGAAAATTTTCTGTTTTTGTTTCCAATTGACGACGCAACGGCGCTTCTCTTCGCGTGCCGGCGCGAGCAGACTCGCGCACGCTCGCTCGGACAGCCGGTGAGCACACAGCGGGAGCGCTCCGCGCGGGCGCAGCCAGATAACTTCACCACGGGGAGGTGAACAACTTCAGCAGAAAATCCTGCTCGCCGCCGTGACATTCGTCGCGCGGCGCGGGTCGGCGCAATCGCGCGCGCGCCGGACGGGCCCAGCCCGCACGACCTCGAAAGGTCTAACTCACTACCGGGGATATCCAATGACTACTCCTGTTACTGAAGAAGTGCACGAATCCGTCGCGCCCGCGGGGTGCCCGATGCATGGCAAGAAGGCGGCCGAGGCAGTGAGCCGCCGCGGTTTTCTCGGCGCGCTCGGCGCGGCCGGTGCGATGGCACCGGGCGTATGCATGATGGGCGGCGCCGCGCACGCGGAAACTGCAAGCTTCACGTCTGCGCGAAGATCGCTTCGGACGCATCTTCAACAACCTGCCGCCGTTTGCGACTCCGAGCGCGCAGCTCACCGCGGCGCTTACCGAGCTCGGCAAGCCGGGCGGCATCATGGATGCAAAGGATCCGCTTGAAGTCGGCCCTGTGCGGCTCATCACCGAGCCGGCGCTCAGCCCCAACAATCCGGACAGCACGACGCAGACGGCCGGCACGACGTTCTTCGGCCAGTTCGTCGATCACGACGTCACGTTCGACCTGGGCTCGGCGCTCAACATACCGACGCGGCCCGAAGACTCGACGAACACGCGCTCGCCCGCGCTGGATCTCGACTCGGTGTATGGCGGCGGACCTGTGCGTAGCCCGCAGCTGTACGGACGGCGCAGCTCGCGCGAGCCGCTCGCAGGAATCAAGCTGCGCGTCGAGCACGGCGGATTGTTCGAAGATCTGCCGCGCAATGCGGACGGCACCGCAATCCTCGGCGATCCGCGCAACGACGAGCACGTCATTCTCGCCGGCCTGCACGCTGCGTTCCTGTTGTTCCACAACGAGGCAGTCGACTACGTCGCCGCGCGCAATCGGCGGTCGAGCACGGACGAGATCTTCCGCGAAGCGCAGCGCCTGGTGCGCTGGCACTATCAATGGATCATCGTGCACGAGTTCCTGCCGCAGATCATCGGGCAGCCGCTCGTCAACAGCATCCTGCAGCGCCGGCGCATCTACACCCCGTCGGTCGGCTTCATGCCGGTCGAGTTCCAGGGCGCGTGCTATCGCATGGGCCACAGCATGGTGCGTCCGTCGTATCGAGCGAACCTGGCAGGCGACAACGGCCAGGCGTTCTTCGCGTTCATCTTCGATCCTTCGCAGGAAGGCGCGGCCGATCCGAGCGACCTGCGCGGCGGCGTGCGCACGCCGCGACGCTTCGTCGGGTGGCAGACGTTCTTCGACTTCGGCGACACACAGGTGCGGCCGAACAAGCGGCTCGACACGTCACTGTCGACACCGCTGTTCCAGCTGCCGCTTCTCGGCGATTGCCAGCGGCGATGGACCGCAATCGCTCGCGGTGCGCAACCTTCTGCGCCACGTCACGTGGTCGCTGCCGTCGGGACAATCGATCGCGCGTGCGATGGGTGCGCCGGTGCTGTCGAGCGGGGACCTCGCGGATATCGGCGCGCTCGGTGCAAACCTGGGCCGCTCGACGCCGCTGTGGTTCTACATCCTGAGGGAGGCGCACGTGATCGCGCAGGGACGCACGCTCGGCCCGGTCGGCGGCCGCATCGTCGGTGAGGTGCTGATCGGACTGCTGAAGCTGAATCGCAATTCATACCTGCGCGTGAATCCGAGCTGGCGTCCCACGTTCCTCGATCGCTTCGGCCAGCAGTCGAACGACTTCAAGATGGTCGACATGTTGACGTTCGCAGGGGTCGCACCGGCGCAGAGAGGTCAGTAGGGGCAGGTCAGTGATCGGAAGGTCAGGGACGACTTGAAGGTGCAGCGCCCGGCGTCAGGCCAAGGCACGGCCCAGACGCCGGGCGATCACCCGCAACTGCGGGAGCAGGTCCTTCCCTTCGAGCAGCTCGAAGTCCACGCCCGCCATCAGCATGAAAGCGACGAGCGTCTCGGGCGACGGCGCGCCGATACTGAGCACGCAGTGCTGCTCGTCGAGCGGCTCCAGCGCGCCGATCCAGCTCGGAATCCGCTTCGCGAGCTCGCTGACCGAGCCGGCGAGCTTCAAGCGCGCGCGGCACGGATAGGGCTCGTATGAAATCGATTGCGACACGAACTTCACGACGTCCTGCGGGAGCTTGCGCGGAGTGAAGTGCGTGCCGGGCTCGACGATCCGGCCGATGCGATCGGCGCGGAACGTGCGCCAGTCCTTGCGATCGACGTCCCACGCAACCAGGTACCAGCGTCGACCGGTGTGCGCGAGGCGGACCGGCTCGATCTGGCGCGCCGACGGGCGTCCGGCGCGATCTGCATAACCGATGGTCAGCTTCTTCTGATCGCGACACGCTCCCGCAATCTGCATCAACACATCGGCCGCCGGCATTTCCAGCGCGGCCGGCAGCGAGACGGTGACGGAGTGCAGTGAGCTCGCACGCTTGCGCAGGCGGGCCGGCATGACCTGGTCGATCTTCGCCAGTACGCCCATCGCGGCTTCATCCATCTGCGCGATGCTTCCCGCAGCGGCGCGCAAGGCGACCGCGACTGCCACTGCCTCATCGTCCTCCAGCAGCACCGGCGGCATCGCGGAGCCGGCGCGCATGCTGTATCCGCCGCCGAGGCCCGGCGAGGCGTGAATCGGATAACCGAGCTCGCGCAACCGCTCGACATCGCGACGCACGGTGCGCCCGCTCACTTCCAACCGGTCGTACAAGTCGCGCGCGGTCCAATGGCGGCGTGCCTGCAACAAGGAGAGCAGCCGCAGGAGGCGGGCCGACGTGGTAATCATGGCGGGGAAGTCTATCGAGAGTTGCGGCCAGAAGCTGGCCGCAATGGCCGGTAGGATAGTGGCCACCCGATCAGGAGGAGACTGTCATGCCCCAGCAAACGATCACCGGCGCGTGCCACTGCGGCAAGGTGCGAATCGAGCTCGATGTGGATCTCGCCGCCGGCACCGGCCGCTGCAACTGCTCGATCTGCGGGAAATTGCGCGCGTGGACTGCCATCGTGAAGCCGCAAGCCTTCCGGCTCCTCGCCGGGCAGGACGATCTCAGCAGCTATGAATGGGGCGCGAAGATCTCCAAGCGCATGTTCTGCAAGCACTGTGGAGTGCACGTGTTCGGCTGCGGCCATCTCGAGGAGGTCGGCGGCGACTACTGCAGCGTCAACGTCGCGATCCTCGACCTCGAGCCCGCCGTGCTGGCCACGATCCCGATCCGTTACTTCGACGGCCTGCATAACGACTGGGAGTCGACCCCGCAGCACACGGAATATCTGTAGCGGTGAACTTTTGGTGAGGGGGTGCGCGGCATGCTGCGGCCATGCTGCTACGTTCGCTGCCCGATCTCGATTCCGGCGATGCCGAGTCCCAGGCCTTTCATTCCAAGTGGGGGCGCGAGAACTGCGTCATGTGGGGCCGTGCCCGGCATGCCGAGTTCGGGCCCTACACGCACGCGCTTTCCATCCGCGCTGCCTGGGGCGGTGCCCAGTACTGTCACGTCAACGGCCGCACGCTGGCAGTCGACGACGATAACTTCCTCATTCTCAACCACGGCCGCGTCTACGCGACCAGCATTCGCTCGACGCTGCCGGTCGAGACGTTGGCGATCTGCTTTCGTCCCGGCCTGGTCGAGCGCATCTACGGCGCCATGGCCGTCTCGGTCGAGAGCGCACTCGAGCAGGGCGAGAACGTCTCTGAGCAGAGCGCGGAGTTCATGGAGAACCTGCAGCCGCACGACCAGTGCGTCACGCCGGTCCTGCGCTACATCAAGGCGCATCTACTGCAGGGGTTCGACGACGAGCAGTGGTACGAGGAGCAAATGATCTTCCTGCTGGAGCGCATGCAGGCGCATCACGGCCGACTGCTGGAGCGCATCGACGCGTTGCACCTGGTCCGCGCCGCAACCCGGCGCGAGATCTTTCGTCGCGTGGCGCTGGCGACCGATTTCCTGCACACGAACTACGCGGAATCCTGGGATCTGAGCAAGCTCGCGCGGATGGCCTATCTCTCGAAGTATCACTTTCTGCGCCTGTTCACGCTCGTGCACGGCGTGACGCCCTTCGCGTATCTACAGCGCAAGCGGCTCGGTGTGGCGCGGCGTCTGCTGGAGTCGACGGAGCTGCCGGTGGGCGAGGTGGCGACGCACGTCGGCTTCTCGACGCGCTCCGCGTTGCTGCGGCAGGTCCGGCGCTCGACCGGTCTCTCGCCGTTGCAGGTGCGATCGGCTACCGCTTCGCTGGCGGCTCGCCCGGCGCTTTCTCACCCGGCATAGGGACGCCGACCGGCAGCAGCGCTTCGACCGTGAGCTGCGGCCGCAAGTGCGAGCGTTGCCGCTTATCGCAGGAGAGCGGCTGGCTCGTCACCTTGAGATCGAGCTCGCGGAACACGGTCTGCGTCATCTGCTCCAGCAGCTCGCAGTCGATGCTCTCGATGCGGATCGTGTCGTACGAGAGCGTGACCGGACGGCGTTCTGCGGGGAAAAAAATCGGGTCGTCCATCGCTGCACCCGGATTGCCCGTGACGCGCGAGACCAGCTCGCGGCGCGCCTTGTCCTGGTCCACTTGGGAGAGGATCTCCGCCGTCACCGGGACGGGCATCATCAGCTCGATGTGCACGGGCGTCGACTGAGTCCGGTTGCGATCGGTGGTGCTCGGATGTATCCGGTCGAAAGTGCTCTCGGACCGGCTCGAGGCGTCCCACGGACTGCGGGTGGTGGTGTCCGTCCTGCTCGGTGTCGTCATCTGGGTCGGATCGATGAACGCCTCGCACTCATTGGCTCGCACCTGCACGTCCTGGCGTGCGCCCACTGCGCGGAGGATGACCGCGACGCGGTTGCGCACCTGCTCGCAGGTGAGCAGCCTGGAGGAACTGCGATAAGTGAAGTCTGCTTGGCGCGCCTTCAGCACCGCGGGGACCTGCCCCGGCGGAAGCGTATTGGCCTGCTGCTGTGGCTGAACTTGCTCTTGTTGCTGTTCCTGCTCCTGCGCGAGCGCGGCGCCGCTCGTGGCGAGGGCGCCGGTTGCAAGCAGGACGAGCGCGGATCGGCAGAATTTTCGGCGCATGGCTGGGCTCGACGTCGGCGCATCGACTCTACACCTGAATCCCCCAGCGACGAAAGGAGCCTGCGGCGCGACGAATGCCGGACGGACGACACCCGCCCGGGCACTCTCCTACTTAATATGGAGCGATGGGGGTGCTGGCTATGAAGAAATGCGCAGGGGTCGGGCTGCTGCTGTTGCTGGCCGCGACTACAACGGCTGCGCCCGCGCCGGATGTCACTGAAGGCTTCGTCACGGCCGAAAGCGGCGTCGAGCTCTATTACGTCAAGACAGGACGCGGCGCGCAGACCGTAATCCTTCCCGCGCGGTTGTTCACGTTCGACGACTTGCGCTGGCTGGCCGAGCGCTACACGCTCATTTCATATGACATGCGCAATCGCGGGCGATCCTCGCGTGTCGCGGACTTGGCGAAGATTTCGCTGCAGGCGGACGTCGCCGATCTCGAAGCCATCCGCCGGCATTTCGGCGTCGACCAGGTCCATCTCATCGGCTATTCGTATCTCGGCCTCATGGTCATGCTGTATGCGCTGGACAATCCCCAGCATGTCGGGCGCATCGTGCAGCTCGGCCCGGTTGCGCTGAAATTCGGCACGGAGTATCGCGCCGAGTACGTGGCGGCCGATCGACAGCAGGTGATCGATCAACACGGCGGCGCCCGGCTGCGAGAGCTCCGCGCGAGCAACTATCACACGACGCATCCCCGCGAATATTGCGAAGAAGAGTGGCGCGTCGTGCGCTTCATGCTCGTCGGCGATCCGCAGCGCGTGGATCGGCTCGGGCCTGGTGTGTGCGAGTCGCCCAACGAGTGGCCGGTGAACCTGGCGCGGCACATGGAGCGACATTTCGTCGGCTCCGTGCAGAAGCTCGACGTGCCGCGCGAACGCGTCGCGCGGCTGCAAAAACCCGTGCTCACGATTCACGGGACGAGTGATCGCAACGCGCCTTACGGCGCCGGCCGCGAATGGGCGTATCTGTTGCCCGACGCGCGCCTCGTGACCCTGCAGGGTGCAGCACACCAGGCGTTCGCCGAGCGACCCGAGGTCGTGCGTCCTGCCATCGACGAGTTTCTGCGAGGCGGTTGGCCGGCGGCCGCTGAAAAAGTGACAGGCGATCCCCGCCGCTGACCTTTACCTACTTCTTAATCGCCGGCACCAGGACTATCCTTGGGCACACTCAGGGGGACGTCATGGCGTTGTCGAGCCGTTTCGACCCGCGCACTTCGCGCAAGGTAGTCGGCGTCGCTGCATCCGCAGCGCTGCACGTCGCCCTGTTGCTCCTCGATTATGCTCGGCGGCAATCGGTACGGCATCGACTCCGGCGACTCGCCGACTTCGAAGCTTCTCCTGTTGGAAGCGCCGGACGCGGAGCAGAGGGAAGGAGTCGATCTGCCGCCGTTGCCGGCCGGCTCGACGGCGCCGAGCGACGTCGAGCTCGAAGAGGCGCTGGCGAGGCTCGCGCCCCCGGCGAGCGAAGCGACCGAGGATCAGGCGGTGGAGCCCGGCCCGATCGAAGCAGTCGAGGCACCGGCGCCGTCGCAGATTGCGCTCGTCGCCAGCGAGATTCCTGCCCCGACAGTCACGATGTCGTCCAGCGAAAGAGCGTCGCTGTCGCGCCGGCTCGAGCAACTGGCGGAGCAGGCGCTCAAGTCGTCGCGCAACGAAGTCACTTGGGAGCAGGACGGCAGGCAGTACAGCGCGCTGCTGATTCGCGAGCGCGCCAACGAAGGAACCGCGCTCGAACGCGTGATCGCGCAGGTCAGCGCTTCGGATCACGGCAAGCAGCTGACGACGCTGGTGAACCTGAACCGCCTCGCGTTCTCGCAGTTCACGCAGATGATCGATCGCTGGGATCCGATGGTGCAGATGCACGACGACGAGATCGTCGGCCGCTTCCACACGAACTCGCAGGCCAAGCTGTTGGCCGACGGGCGCTCGGCACCGAAATTCTTCGGCAAGGTGACGACCACGGCGCGCAGCTTCAACACGGAATCCATCGGGCGGCGCCGCGAGTCCGAGATCTTCCGCGGCGGCTTCGAGACCGGGACGAGCGAAATCGAATTGCCGGAGTCCTCGCAACCGTTCGAATGGGCGCCGCGCGACGAGCTGGCGCGCGTCCACGAGTTCGGCAGCGACACGCGGATCCGGTTCTTCGCCGACGGCAGCTATCGCTGGACCGATCTCAACACGATGCAGTCGAAGTATCTGAACGAGCCGGCCGAGCATCCGGTGTATTTCATCGCGACGGGCAAGGCGGCGCTGCGCGTGCAAGGCGTCGCTTGCCGGCAAGGTGCTGCTCTATTCGCCCCGGCTCATCGTGATCGAAGGCGACCTGACGTACGCGACCGATCCGCGCATCGATTCCGACTCCGACGATTACCTCGGCATCGTCAGCGACCGCGTAGTCGAGGTCGCGCCGCCGCACGTCACGGGCGGCGGCGATCTGGAGATCGACGCGGCGATCTACGCCGGACGGCGCTTCGTCGTGACCGGCATCGATCATGCGCGCACCGCGACGCTGCGCATCTACGGCAGTCTGGCCTGCGGCACGATTTCGGCGACCGAGCCGCGCTACGCCACGAAGATCGACTATGACACCCGCTTCGAGCGCCAGCGTCCGCCCGGCTTCCCGTCCACGAACCGCTACGAAGTCGCGAACTGGAACGGGCAGTGGACGCAGCGCTAGGCGCTAGCGTCCGCGGTTAGCGTGAACAGGCCGGCCAACGCTCGTCCGGCTCCTTGACCAAGTCGATCAGGAACAGCTCGCCGGAGCGCGCGCCGTGCGCCTGCGCGAACAGCAAGCGATCGCGCGTCGGGTGACAAGAGCGGGCCGACCTGGAACACGTTCGCGTGCGCGGGAATACGACCGCGCTCGACCCAGCGGTCCGCCTCGCGCTCGAATTTGTAGAGGTGGGAGCGATCTCCCCGGTCGACGACAGCCACCAGCGTGCGGCCATCCTGCGAGATTTCCGCTTCATATTCATAGGCGGCAGTACTGACCGGCGGACCGACGTTGCTGACGGTCCATTGCGCCGTCGGGCCTCTGCGCTGGCGACATAGATGTCGCCCTGGCCGAAGCCGCCGGCACGATCGGAGCCGAAGTACAGGTGGCCATCGCGGTCGGCGCGCGGCAACAGCTCCGCGCCCGGCGAGTTCACCGGCTCGGGCAGGCGCCGCGGCTCGCTCCACGTGTCGGCGCCTGTGCGCTCGACGTACCAGATGTCGAAATTCTCTTGCGCGGGATCATGGCGCATCGAAATGAAATACAGCCGCTGGCCGTCGGGAGTGATGCCGGGATCGCCTTCCTGCACGCCGGGTACTGCGAACGGTGCCGGCGTCGCCTTCGACCATGCGCCGTTCACGCAGCGCGACTGCATCAGCCGGTAACGCTCGAAGCGCGGATCGGACTGCATGAAGTACATCTCGCGCCCATCGGGCGTGAACGTCGGCGTCGCCTCATATTGATCGCGTCGCGATTGCCGCCGGCGTCCATATGCGGGCCAGGGCGACAGCGGCGAGCAGCGTCTTCATGCCGCAGCGATGGCTTCGATTTCCAGCAGCCACGCTTCGTCGTAGATGTCCGCGATGATGATCGTGACCGCCGGCGTGCGGTCCTTGAGCACCTCGCGGCGGACCAGCGAGTTGTCGGCGCGGTAGCGGCGGTCCGACAGAAACGTCGTCACCTTGACGAGATTGTCGAGCGACATGCCCGCGTCCTGCAGCTGGCGCTCGATGTTCGCCCAGGTCAGGCGG
The DNA here is from genome assembly GCA_963830745.1 of uncultured Gammaproteobacteria bacterium. Taxonomy (GTDB): domain Bacteria; phylum Pseudomonadota; class Gammaproteobacteria; order Steroidobacterales; family Steroidobacteraceae; genus Steroidobacter. Next base: position 380,521 of record CAWHNL010000017.1, on the reverse strand, counting down.
CACTGCGCCGTGAAATCCTGCGGCACGCTGCCGTCGGCTCGCTCGGGCACCTGCCCGCTGACGAAGAGCAGCCGTGAGCCGGCGGCGACTTCGCAAGCGCCCGCATACGAGACGGAGGTCGGATTGATCGGTCGGATCAGAGTGGCTGCCATGGTGGTGAACAAAGCATCGCGGCGGTTCATGGTCGCGAGTGTGCTGTCAGCGACGGCGAGCGCGGCTTGGGGAAAATTGCTCGGTTGCCGCGAGTTCGGCGATGATTCGCGCATGACCTTACGATTGCTCGCTGCCGCACCTGGCTATCGCGTGTACGACATGCGCTGCACGCTCGGCCCGCGCGATTCCGTCAACGAGAATCAGTTTCCGGCGTATCGAGTCGCGGCCATCGTCGGCGGCACGTTCAAGATTCGATCGACGCTGGGCGATGCAGTGCCGGTCGTCGGCTCGCTGCTGCTCGGCAATGCCTGCGATTGCTATTGCTGCCGCCACGACACTCCGAACGGCGACCGCTGCATCAACTTCGACTTCGAGGCCGGATTCCTGGAGCACGTGCGTGCCGAGCTCGGCGTACGCGGCGTCGGCGAGCGCTTTCGCTGCGCGCTCATTCCGCCGTCGCGCGAGTCGGTGGCGATCGCGACGGCGATGGAAGCGGTCGAGGAGGGCAGTGCACCCGCTGCCCTGCATGAAGCTGCGTTCGAGATCGCTGCAGCGGCGCTCACGGCGACACAGAACACGATCGCACTCGGGCGGAAGAACTCGTTCCGCAACGAGCGCGCGGCGATGCGTGCGGCGCGCTACATCGACACGCACTACGACGAGCCGTGCTCACTCGAGGATCTCGCCGCGCAGGCCGACATGAGTCCGTTTCATTTCCTGCGCGTCTATCGGCGCGTGACCGGCCAGACACCGCACCGCCACGTGCTGGCAACGCGCCTGCGGCAGGCGGCGCGGCGGCTGCGCACCAGCAGCGATCGCATTGCGGACATCGCGCTCGAAGTCGGCTTCGGCGACCTTTCGCATTTCAACGCGAGCTTCGTCAGGCATTTCCGCGTCAGCCCGGGCGCCTATCGTGGCTGCTGCGCCTGCAATTCACGCAACTCTCACGCGCGCTCAGCCGATCCGTTTACGCACGCCGCCTACAGTGAGGATCGTGGCCGCACCCGTCGCCGCCACGAGCCCAACCGAGGTGACGTGTCTTGCATTCGATCGATCCCAATCGCACGCCCAGTCGTGTCCACGCCCATCGCGAAGCGACAGCAATCGCAACGCTCACGCTCGCATTCAGCAGCGATCCAGCGAATCGCTGGTGCTGGCCTGGGACGGCGGATTATCTCGCGGCGTTCCCGGAGTTTGTCCGTGCGCTCGGCGGCCACGCATTCGCGGCAGAGTGCGCTTTCGAGATTGCCGGCGGCGCGGGCGCTGCGCTGTGGCTGCCGCCCGGCGTCGAGCCCGATGAAGCGGAGCTGATCGCGATCATCCAGCGCAGCGTTCACGCGTCGCGACAGAGCGAGCTGTACGAGCTGATCCAGCAGATGGGGCAGTATCATCCGCAGACGCCGCATTGGTATCTGCCGTTCGTCGGCGTCGAACCGATGCAGCAGTGCCGCGGTCTGGGCGCGCGGTTGCTGGGGCCGATCCTGGAGCGGTGCAATCACGAGCGGCTGCCGGCCTATCTCGAGTCGACCAATCCGCGCAACGTTCCGTTCTACGAGAGCCTCGGCTTTCGCGGAATCGGTATGATTCAGTCGGGCACGTCGCCCACGATCGTACCGATGCTTCGTGAGCCGCAATGAATCCAACACTCGTACCTGCGCACCCTCGCCGTCATTGTCCTGTTCGTCTTTCGTCGCGTGCGTGCAAGCCGCAGGTGTGCATCGATGAGGAAGCCGAGAAGCAGGCGATCCGCGCCGTCATCGAGCGCATGGAAGCAGCCTGGAATCGCGGCGACTTCCGCGGCTACATGGAAGGCTTCGCCAACCCGGACGTGATCTTCGTCTCGCGCGGCCAATTCCAGAAGGACTGGCAAGGCACGCTCGATCACTACATCCGCGACTACGGCAGCTCCGCGGAAACGCGCGGCACGCTGCACTTCTTCGACATCAAGATCGAGATGCTCGGGCCGGACGCGGCCCAGCTGATCAGCCGCTACCAGCTCGATCGCCCGAAGGAGCCGCAGGACGGCATCAACACCCGGCTGATGCGCAAGCGGGATGACAAGTGGGTCATCGCGCTGAACCACGTCTCGTCGCGCGAGACGCCAACTCAATAGCATCGCGAGTGAGACGATGCTGCTGGCCGAGAGAATTCGACAAGGCCTCGACTGAACGTCCCGCGTAGTCGGCAGCGGCTCGCTCGCGTCGCCGCGCGCGCTTTTCACTGACGCCAGGACGAGCAAAGCTTCGCCGACATCGGCGCTCTGCCGCGGATCGCGAGCGATCGATTCCGCAAGCCGCAGCGCGGCCGACGGCAAACGACTCCGCTTCATTCAACTGGCCGGCCTTCGCATAGATCTGCGCTGCTGCCGTGAGCGCGGCGCCGAGGAACGGCGCCGGGTCAGCCTGCGGATAGCCGAACTCTGCGAGCGACTTGTCGATCGACGAGCGCGCCTGCGCGAGGTTCCCCTGCAGCAGCTCGATTTCCGCTCGTGTTCTATAGAGGTCGGCGAGCGATCGCGATTGCCCGTGGCATTGGCGCTCCACGCTGCGTGCACTCCATCGAGCAGCGGTCGTGCCTCGTCGAATCGGCCGGCGAGCATGAGCGAGCGAGCGAGGTGATACTCGGCGACGACAACCCAGAACTCTGCGCCGAGAACACGCGCCTGCTCGCGCGCCGCAGTCAGAAGCTTGCGCGCTTCGTCCTGGCGACCCAATCGATTCAGAGTGATGCTGTACGCGATCGCTTGCTGGGGCGTTGCGGGCTCGTTGCCGCGCAGCCGTTGCGAGCGGCGGATCGCTTCCGCTGCAGCGGCCTCCGCAGCGCTCACTTCGCCGAGCCGCATCAATAGCGAGGCGCGATTCGTCGCGACGGTGACGCGGCCGAGCGTCCCGCCGCGACCGTTGCGATCGAGCGCCTCGGCCGTGACCTCGTTCAGCGCCAGCGCTTCGCGAAAACGACTGGTGCGAAACAGAACGCCGCCGAGATCCGTCAGCACCGCGTGATACAGCAGTCCGCGCGTGTTCTGGCTCTGTTCGAGCAGTTGCTGGGACTTGCGCAGGTTGGCCTCCGCCGCTGGCGAAGTCGCGCTCGTTCTCGGCCATGTCGGCTTCGGCGCGCAGGCAGTCGACTTCGGTGACGACGGGCGGATCGCGGCAAGCGCGCGAGCGCCGTGCGTGCACCTTCGAGATGCTGCTTCGCCAGCTCGTGGTCGATTCGCATCGAGAGCGGCGCGCACCGTCGTGCATTCGATGTCGGCGAGCAGATCGGGATCGTCCAGCTCGCGCGCGATCGCCAGCGCGCGCGACCAGCACCTGCGACTGACTTCTCGGTGTTGCTGAGGTCCATGTAGCGACGCGACATCTGCATCAGCATGCGCGCCGCGAACTGCGGATCGGCGCCGTAACGGCGATCGAGCAGCTGCACGCCCTTGTCGACGAGCTCGAGCGGCGAGAGCGGCCGGCCTTCCGGACCGACTTCCTCCAGCATCAGGCTCATGAACTCGCTCGAGGCTTCGGCACGCTGCGCCTGGAAACGCGCCTCGTCCCGCTGCAAAGCGAGCTGGTGTGCCTGCCACGCCATCATCGCGCCGAACACGATCGCGGCGACGAACACGCCAGCGGCGAGCGCGAGCGGCAGGCGATGCCGCGCGGCGAACTTGCGCATGCGATAGAGCGTGGAGGGCGGGCCCGCGACGACCGGCTCGTCGGCCAGGTGGCGGCGGATGTCGGCAGCGAGCTCGGCGGGCGAGCCGTAACGGCGATTGCGATCCTTCTCCAGCGCCTTGAGCACGATCCAGTCCAGATCGCCGGCGAGTCGCGCGGCGAGCTGGCGCGACGTGAGGCCGCGATGCGCCGCGCTCTGCAGCGGCTCGGGCGTAGCAACGCGAACGCGGGCGCTCGGTGCTGCGGGATCGTGCGTCAGCAGCTCCTGCACGAGCGTCGCCGGCGTCGCGTTCGGATCGGTAGTCTTGAACGGCAGCGCGCCGGTGAGCAGCTCGTGCAGCACGACGCCCAGCGAGTAGACGTCGGCGCGCGTGTCGACATCGAGCGGCGAGAGCTGCGCCTGCTCCGGGACTCATGTACTCCGGCGTGCCGATGAGGTGACCGATCATCGTGTGCGCGCGGCTCGGCTGCTGTTCGCAGCGCCACCGCCTTGGCGATGCCGAAGTCGATCACCTTGGGGCTCGGCCGTCCGTCGATCTCGGTGACCAGCAGGTTGCCGGGCTTGAGATCGCGATGGATCACGCCCTTCTGATGCGCGTGCTGCACGGCCTCGCAGACAGGACGAACAGCGCGAGCCGCTCGTCGATGCCGAGCCGGTGCTGGTCGCAGTACTTCGTCAGCGGGATGCCGGGCACGTACTCCATCGCGAAATACGGCCGGCCGTCGTCCGTCGTGCCCGCCTCGACGATGTGCGCGATGCTGCGGATGGCTCATCATCGCGAGCGCCTGGCGCTCCAGCTCGAAGCGCGCGATGACCTCGCGCGAGTCCGGTGCCGGCCTTGACGATCTTCACCGCGACGCGGCGCGCGCACCGGCGCAGTCTGCTCGGCGAGCCAGACCTCGCCCATCGCGCCTTCGCCGATTCGCTCCAGCAGATCGATAGCCGCCGACGCGGCGCGCGGTCACCAGCGGCGGACTCTTCGAGCGAGCCGCGCTCCTGCGCAGAGTCATGCGCACGCAGCAAGCGCAACAGGCGCTCGCGCAAAGCCGGATCGCCGCAATGCTGTTCGAGCCACGCTGTGCGCTGCCCGGCGGCGAGATCCATGCACGCCTCGAACAGCTCGCGTTCGGTCTGCAGTGTCACGCGCGAGAGGTTCCGGAGGCGTCGATGCGCTCGCACAGCCACGCGCGCGCGAATGCCCAGTCGCGCTTGACCGTGATCGGCGAGACGTCGAGCGCGCGCGCCGTTTCCTCGACGCTCATGCCGGCGAAGAATCGCAGGCTCACGACTTCCGATAGACGCGGATCTTCCTGTGCCAGGACGATCGAGCGCATCGCTCACGGCGAGGATGTCGAGGTCTTCCTCGGGCGCGCTGGATGTCGAGATCGGCGAGCGTGACGCGCGCGCCGCCGTCGCGTTTGTCGGCGAGCTTCTGGCGCGCGTGGTCGACCAGGATGCGGCGCATTGCCTGCGCGGCGGCGCCGAAGAAATGCCGGCGGTTTTCCCAAGCCGAGTCGGCCGGGCTCAGGCGCAGGTAGGCCTCGTTGACCAGCGCGGTCGGTTGCAGCGTGTGGCCGGCGCGCTCGCGGCGCAGCCGCGCTTCGGCCAGGCGGCGCAGCTCGTCGTAGACCTGCACGTACAGCCGATCGAGCGCGGCGCGGTCGCCGGCGCCCGCCGCACCGAGCAATCGAGTGACATCGCCCTCGGTCATGCCCCGTTTTTTGATCCCCTTCGCCGGGATTCTACGCATGCAGTGGGTGAAGACCTCAACCCCCTCTCAGAAATGATGGAGATCGACCCATGACGACTTCGAACGCATCCTTTCGCATCGCCCGCTCGCTATTGCTCAGTGCAGCAGTGACGCTCGCCCTCGCGGCTTGCGGCGGCGGCGGCGGATCCGGCACTCAGGCCGCGCACTCCGGCCGGCGGTTCCAGCGATCCGGGCCCCGGCTCCTGGCCCCGCCCCGGCCCGGCTCCGGGTCCGACGCCGGCCCCCGGTCCTGTCGGCTCCGGCGCCACGCCCGTCATTTACGTCGCCGACCAGACGACGGCCGGCATCGACGAGCTGTACATCGTCGACGCGTCCGCGCCGGGCGGCTCGGTCAAGTTGAGCGCGCCGCTGGTCACCGGCGGCAACGTCTATGACTTCGCGCTCAGCCCAGACGGCAAGTCGGTCCTCTACCTCGCGGACCAGGACATCGACACGCGCTACGAGCTGTATCGCGTGAGCCTGGCGACGCCGGGCGTCGCTACGAAGCTCAACCCGCAGCTGCTGACGAACCGCGACGTGATGGATTTTGTGCAGACGCCTGGACGGCAGCAAGGTCGTGTATCGCGCCGACACCACGACGATCGGCCTGTACGACTTGTTCCTCGTCGACGTCGCCAACCCCGGCGCGGTGACGAAGCTGAGCGGCGCGCTCACGCCCGGCGGTCGGTGCGCAGCGGCTACTCGGTCAGCCCGGACGGCACGCGCGCCCTGTACCGCGCCGACCAGCAAGTGGTCGATCAGATCGAGCTGTTCTCGGTCGCGCTCGCCAACCCCGGCGCGTCGACGAAGATGAGCTCGCAGCTCGTTGCGAACGGCAACGTCAGCAGCGCATTCGCTTTTAGCCCTGACAGCACCCACGTGGCGTACGTCGCCGACCAGGATGTCGATGGTGTTCTCGAGCTCTATGGCGCGACCGTCGCGAGCCCCGGCCTGACGGTGAAGTTGAACGGTCCGCTGACCGCGGGCGGCGATCTCTGCAACTTCACGTTCAGCCCGGACTCGCAGCGCGTGGCGTACTGCGCGGACCAGGACACGGACGAAGTCACGGAGCTGTTCACCGTTGCGCTGGCGTCGCCCGGTACGTCGACGAAGCTGAGCCCGGCACTCGTGCCTGGCGGCAATGTCCATGCGGGTTACCAGTTCTCCGCGGACAGCAGCTTCATGCTGTACCTCGCCGATCAACAGGTCGACGAGCGTATCGAGCTGTTCCGCGTGGACATCGCCGCGCCGGGCGTCACGACCAAGATGAACGGCACGCTCGTGACCGACGGCGACGTGTGGGACTTCAAGTTCCGTCCCGACGGCACGCACGCGGCGTACATCGCGACTCAGGACGACTTCACGGTCTACGAGCTCTACGAGGTCGCATTTGCAACGCCGGCCGCGTCGACCAAGCTCAGCGCGCCGATGACGGGCGGCGGCCTGTGGCAGTTCGAGTACTCCGATGACAGCGCGAGCGCGACGTATTCGGCGGAGCAGGACAGCACTGCGCCGGAGCTGTATCGCGTCGGCGTTGCGAGCCCCGGCAGCGCGACGAAGCTCAACAGCCCGATCGCAGCCGGCGGCGGCGTGTGGGCGTTCATCGTCAAGGCGGGCGCGATCATGACGCCGTAGTCCCGGCAGGAGGTATCGCACCGGAGGGGAGGCACGGACGCCTCCCTTCTCTTAGCCCGACACTCTCGGCATCGCGAACCTCGCGCGATACTCCAGCGGCGTCGACCCGACTCCACGCCGAAAGGCCCGATGCATCGTTTCCACCGTGCCGAAGCCACAGAGCCGCGCTATCTGTTTCACTGTCTTCTTCGAAGTTTCCAGGCCCCGGCGTGCTGCATCGATGCGCAGCCGCTCGACGTACGCGGCCGGCGTGAATCGTGTCTCCGCAGCGAACACGCGCGCAAACGTCCGCTCGCTCATGCTCGCGCGCTGCGCGAGCGCTGCGACGGACAAATCAGCCTGCACGTTCTCGGACATCCACAACAGAAGTTTGCGAATGCCTTCGCGCTCCGCGACCTGCGCGGCGAGGGGAGCGCTGAACTGGCTTTGGCCGCCCGGCCGGCGCAGGTAGACCACGAGCCAGCGCGAAATATCCAGCGCGAGCTGTGCGCCGTGATCCTCTTCCACCATTGCCAGCGCCAGGTCGATGCCGGTCGAGACACCGGCTGACGTCCAGACGTTGCCGTCGCGCACGAAGATGCGATCGTCTTCCACGCGGCATTGCGGATTCATTCGGCGCAGCTCGATCGCACGCAGCCCAATGAGTGACCGCTGCACGACCGTCGAGCAGGCCGGCACGCGACAGGATGAATGCACCCGAGCACACGGATGCGAGGCGGCGCACGCGCGGCGCAAGACGACTGATGATCGGCACGAGCGGCGCGGCGCCGTCGATCGCACCGAGCAGCCCACCGGGAACGATCAGCGTGTCGATTGCACCTCGCACTGAACCGAGCGCCTGCTGCGCCGTGAGTGTTACGCCGCTGGAAGTGACGACCGGTCCGGCGCGCTCCGCGACCAGCCGGACGTCGTAGCCGGACTTACGCCGCAGCAGGCTGGTGGCCGTGCTGAAGACACTGGTGGGTCCCGCGATGTCGAGCAGCTCCGCGCCGGCGAAGCATGCGATGTAGACGGCGGTTGGCATGAATCGTCAATCTCTTGTCATATCTGCCAGCGGCGATGCGCGCATCATCGTCCTCGAACCGCAGGAGCGCAACCCATGACACGCCGAGAACTGATGCAGCTCGCCGCGCTGGCGGGCACTGTCGCAATAACCGCAGATGCTGCCGAGTCGCAGAGCAAACCGGCCGGGACGCGCATCCAGATGCTCGTCTATCCCGGCATGACATTGCAGGATCTGGTCGGACCGCTGCAGGTGTGGGCCGCCTGGCCCGGCGCCTCGATCCAGTTCGCATGGAAGAGCACCGGCCCGGTGCCGACCGATGCCGGTCTCGCAGTGATCGCGACGACATCGTTCGCGGACGCGTGGGCCGCGCCCGACATTCTGTTCGCGCCGGGCGGCCTGCTGCCGACTTTCGAGCTGCTCGACGATGCCGAAGTCATCGAGTTCCTGCGCAGTCGCGGCGAGCAAGCGAAATGGGTCACCAGCGTTTGCACCGGCGCGGTGTTGCTGGGCGCAGCCGGCTCTGTTGCGCGGCTATCGTGCCGCGACGCATTGGTTCGCTCGCGACTCGCTCGCACTTTTCGGTGCGACGCCGACGAATGAGCGTTGGGTCATCGATCGCAACCGCGCAACCGGCGGCGGCGTGACGGCAGGCATCGACTTCGGCCTCGCAGTGCTGGCGCACCTGGCCGGTCCCGAGCTCGCTCGTGTCGTGCAGCTGGCGCTCGAGTATTCGCCGCAACCGCCGTTTCGTTCCGGAACGCCGGAGGAGGCCGCGCCGCAGACGCTCGCGACGCTGCGCGCTGCCTGGGGCGGCCAGCTCGGCGAGCGCATCCAATCGCGGCTGCTCGCGGCGAGCCAGCGTTTGCAGAAAGCTTGACGCAGTCAACTAATTGACCGATAGTGCTGGCGCCGCCCCGCAGAGAGCGCCAGCCATGCCTAGTGCCCGCGCCGCCGATCAGCACATCAACGCAGTCCGCGAGTTCAACCGCTTCTACACGCAGAAGATCGGCGTGCTGCGCGGTGGTCTGCTCGACACCGATTACACGCTGACCGAGGTACGCGTGCTGTACGAGCTCGCTCATCGGCAGCGTCCGCTCGCCAGCGACCTCGTCCGCGACCTCGCGCTCGACGCGGGCTATCTGAGCCGCATCCTCGCGAAGTTCGCGCGGCGCGGCTGGCTGAAGCGCGAGCGCTCCGGCGAAGATGCGCGCAAGGCGCATCTGCATCTGACGGCGAAGGGCAGGGCGACATTCCAGGCCCTGGACGTGCGGTCGCGCGACGAGATCGGTGCGCTGCTCGCTCCGCTGCCGCCTGAGCAGCAAGTGAAGTTGCAAGGCCATCTGCAGAACGTGCAGTCGCTGCTCGGCGCACAAGCCGCGCGCAGCGGCGATTTGCAGCTGCGCGAGCATCGTCCCGGCGACATGGGCTGGATCGTGCAGAAGCACGGCGAGCTGTACGCACAGGAGTACGGCTGGAATACGGACTTCGAGGCGCTGGTCGCGGAGATCTGCGCGAAGTTCCTGCGCGAGCTCGATCCTGCCGGCGAGCGCTGTTGGATCGCGGAGCGCAACGGGATTCGCGTCGGCTGCATCATGCTGGTGCGCCATTCGCGGACGATCGCAAAGCTGCGTCTGCTGCTCGTTGATCCGAGCCAGCGCGGCATGGGAGTCGGCAACAAGCTGGTCGAGGAATGCCTGGCATTCGCGCGCGCCGCCGGCTATCGCAAGGTCACGCTGTGGACGCAGAGCATCCTTTCCGCTGCGCGAAAACTCTATGAGGGTCACGGATTCCGTAAAGTGGCAGCGGAGCCGCACGAAAGCTTCGGCGCGAAGCTGGTTGCGGAAACCTGGGAGCTGGACCTGTGACCGAGGGTCAGCATCGCTGACCCGGGAAATCGCGCGGGACGGGAAACGGATCGGCCGGACAGAGCGTTGTCCGGCCATGATCCGCAAACTCGCAGCCGGCGGATTCCGCCTGTATTCCCGCAAGAAGGATCCGAAGACCGGGCGCCGCCGCAATCTCGGAACCTTCAGGACACGCGCGGCCGCCGAGAAGCACGAGCGCGCCGTGCAATATTTCAAGCGTCGCTGACGCGCGCACTTAACGGAATCCGGTAGGTTCAGTCCCGCACGGACAGGCGAGTACACTGCGCGGATGGCTTCCCGTTATCGCGCGCTCGCTGCGTACTCGGCGTTGCTTGCCGCCGGCGCCGGCGCGTGGCTGGTCGTCGAGCTGAGCGCGACGCCCGCTTTTCCGCCTGCGTGGGTCGCTGCGCTCGCCGTCGTAGCCTGTCTATTCGTATTCCAATTCGGGTTGCACACGCGCATCGGTCTCATTTCGATGGAGCGAGTGCCGCAGATCGGTTTGCTGCTGGTGTTCAGCCCGGCGATCGCAGCGGCGATCTGTGCGACCGCGTCGTTCCTCTGGCCTTTGTTCAATCGCGCGTACAGCCAGGGATCGACGACGTTCGCGGCGCTGCGTGCCCTGCACAATGCCGCGATGACCGTCCTCATGTTGCTGGCAGCCGGTGCGGCGTATACCGCTGCGGGTGGGCAGTACCCTCTGATGAGTGTCGGCCTGACCGACCTCTGGCCGCTTGCGGCGATGGCGATCGTCGCGCAGCTCGTGAACACGGGAGTGATGACGCTCTTCTTCCTGTTCGATCGCCGCGACGTGCGCAGCGTGCTCAAGCCCGCCTACGTCCTGTCGGATTTCGTCTTCGTGCCGGCCGGTGTTCTCGCCGCGCTGCTCTACAACGCCGGCCAGCCGTCGATCTTCGCGCTGTTCGGTCTCGTGATGCTGGTCTTCGTGCTGAGCTTCAACAGCATCGGCGTCGCCGCCACGGCTGCGGACCGGCGCGGACCGATGGCCAAGCTGTTCGAATCGAGCCGCGCTTTGCACGGCGCGCGGCGCATCGACGAGCTCGGCGAGCGCATCCTCACCGAAACCCGGACGCTGTTCCGCTTCGACGAGTTCTACTTCGTGCTGGTCGAGCCCGGCCAGCAGATCCTCGACTTTCGCGTGCACGAGCGCGGCGGCGTCCGCCAGCCTGCGCGCACGAAGAGCGTGAACGCGGGACTGTTCGGCTGGACGGTCGAGCGTCGCGAGCCGCTGCTCATCGAGGACTGGTCGCGCGCGCCGGTAGAGCTGCGCCAGCGTGCCGAGTTGACCGGCAAGGATACGGGCTCGGTGATCGTCGTGCCGCTGATCGAGAACGGCGCGGTGACGGGACTGCTCAGCGTGCAACACACCGCAGCCGGGCGTGTACTCGCAAGCGGATCTGCATCTCATGCAGCAACTCGCCGCGCAGGTCGCGCCAGCAGTTGCAGACGCGCGTGCATTCGAAGACCTCGAGGACTATCGAATGCGCCTGGAGATGCGTGTGGCGGAGCGGACCCACGAGCTGGAGAAGGCGAGCACGGAGAAGGAGCGGCTGATCGCGGCGCTGCGTGAGCGGAGCCTCAAGCTCGAGCGGGAATCGCAGGAAGATCCGCTGACCGGTCTCGCCAATCGCCGCCACTTCGCGCAGCGGCTGGCGGCGGAGATGGAAGTGGCGCTCGCGGTCGGCCATCCGCTCAGCATCGCGGTCGGCGACCTCGATCACTTCAAGGTGATCAACGACCGGCTCGGGCATGCGGTCGGCGACAAGGTGCTGAACGAGGTCGCGACTTTGATGCGGGGCGAGTGCCGCCCGAGCGACCTGGTTGCGCGCATCGGCGGCGAGGAGTTCGCGCTGATCCTGCCGGGCTTATCGCAGGAGCGCGGCCTGGAGTTCTGCGAGCGCTTGCGCGCGTGCGTGGAGCGTCACGGTTGGCGGCACCTGCAACCGGAGCTCAATGTGACGCTCAGCATCGGCCTCACGCAGTGGGACGGCAGCGCCGAAGTGCCCGAGCTGCTGCAGGCCGCGGACATCAAGCTCTATCGTGCGAAGCGCGCCGGCAGAAATCAGGTCGCCTGAGCGGCTAGTGCGGATGCGCAGCGTAGTGCTGCCGCAATAGATCCTTCCCGTAGTCGTTGCCGTTCGGCGTGCGCATGACCGAGTGAATGTGATCGCGGTACGGCGCGTCCGGGTACAGATGCCGCAGATTCGCCGGCTTCTGGTGATCGAACTCGATCAGGACCACGGGGCTGTGGATGCGGTAGTAGTACACCGAGTCGGGCTCGGTGCCGCCGATCCATGCGAAATACGTTTCATCCATGCGCGCGTTGACTTCGTCGATGCGCACGCGCGCGTGCTCGTCGCGCATGTTGTGAACGTACAGGCCGATGAGGGTCAGGAGCTCGCGCTTCTGCCGGTCGTTCAGCGTCCGCGCCGGCACGCCTGCGTAGTCCAGCACGACGTTGTCCCTGAACGCCTCCGTGAGATTGTCGTTGCCATCCTTCGATGTTCGCAGAGTCGCGGCAGTGCGTTGTTGCGGCGTCAGCGACTTCATGAACGCGAGGCCGGCGTCCTGCTCCTCCTGCATGATGCGCGTGCCGCGATACTTGCCCGCCGTCGCGCGCGCCGGCTCGGAGCCGAAGAACGACGGCGTCATCACGACCTGGTCGCCGAGCACGAAGTAATTGACGATCAGGTGATGGCCGTCGATCTGCCAGCCCCACGGCTCGCTCGCCGACGGCGTGCCCATCACCGTGATCCAGTACAGCCACTCGCCGTACTCGACGAAGTTGTCGTGGTTGAGCTCGCCGAGCGTGTGGTTCAGCTTCATGATGTCGCGGCTCAGCTGCAGGCCCTTCGCACTGAGCGAGGCGCGCATCAGTCCGAATGCAGCTTCGCGCTGGGCCTCGGACATCTCGTTGAAGCCGACGCCCTGGCGCACGTAGAAGCTCTGGTTCATCCACTTGCGCCATTCGACGTCGTCGACCGGAAACGCGGTCTTGCGCCGCTGCTCTTCGGTGAGCGCGGCCAGGAATTTCTCGGCCGCGACGCGCACGGGCTCGGTCGAGACTCCGGTGGAGCGCAGCGGGAACAGGCCCTTGACGACCTCGCCGTTCGTGGTGATTCCCTTGAACGGTTCCGCGAGGCCCTTCTCTTCTGCAGCGCGCGACATCGCGGGAAAGCGCGCGACCCGGTCGCTCTGGGCGAAGGCGACCCAGCTGAGCAACAGGCTCGATGCCAGAAGGAGTGCTGATGTGCTGCGCGGGCGTCGCATGCACATAGACTAATGCATGTGTGCTACTCGCGCGAGAACGTAATCCGCCAGGCCTCCACCCACTGTCCGTCCTTCTGCTGCTCGGTCACGGCGAGCATCTTCGTGTCGCCTTCGAAGCGCCAGATCGTGCGCAACACCAGTGCCTTGCCGCCTTGCTCGTACCGCTCTTCCGGAAAGCGCAGCTCGTTCTGCGCGGGCTGCACGTCGCCCTCGCTGTAACCGCCCTGGCTGTTGAAGTAGTGGAAGACGATGCGCTTCCCCTTCTCGTCGTAGCGGTAAAAAGTTTCCCCGCCGTAGGGCGCGCGCTTGCCGGTGACGACGTGCTTGTCGTGCAGGAATTTGCCGTCGTACGCCCATTCGAAGCAGTGCCGATCCCAACTGCCACCGTCGGCGAACTCGCCTTTCCAGCAGTGGCCCGCCAGCTGAGACAACGGCGCGAGCGGCGCATCTGCGCCCAGGGCCGCGGACGCAAGCAGAGTAGCAGCAAGCAGCACGCCCGCAATCGCTCTCATATATAAGACCCTGTGGGTCAGGCTTTAGCCTGACTCCTTTGTGTACGGTTCAATGCCACAGCCCCAGCACGAGCCCGATCAGCGTGTACTGCAGCGTGTGATACCCGCCGTTGATCAAAAACAGCCGCAGCGATCGTTGCTCGAACAGATAGTTGATCCCGAACGATCCGGCGACCCAGCACAATCCTGCCGACAGTCCCGCCGCCGTCGCGAACATCGGCGCGGGCCGCGGCCCGAGAAACATGGCGAACACTGCCGCGCCGATCACTGCGAGCACGAATGCCGTGCCCATGATCTTCGCCATGTTCGCGGACTTCGCCTGTTCCTCGGTCACGCCGCTCGCTGCGCTCCACGCCTTGCCGAACAGCACCGGCGAGTACCACAGGCCGCCCAGGATCATGCTCGATACACCGGCGGCGAGCACCGCCCATAGGTTTATTTCTGGCATGCGGCGATGGTACCGAGGCTGCCGCAGGCCTCCTTGTAAAAAAGTTACCTCGGCTGACGCATCAGCTGACGACCACCGTCAGCCCGTCGACTGAGCCGGCGGCGGCGTATTCGCCGGGGCTCATGCCGGAGAACTCGCGGAACTCGTGGTTGAAGTGCGCCTGGTCGTAGTAGCCGCAGCTCATCGCGATGCGTGTCCAGTCGAGACCTTGGCCGCTCTGCACGAGGTCGACGACGCGCCGGAAGCGGAACATCCGCGCGTAGGTCTTGGGCGTCAGCCCGATGTGAGTGTCGAACAGGTCGTTGAGATGTTTGCGGCTGATCGATACGGAGCGACAAATCGATTCGATGCGCTCGATCCCTGCAGTCCGCGTCAGCAGGTCGACGGCTATCTGCGCGTCGGGCCGCAGCTTTACTCGACTGTGTGCGACGCGGCTGCGTGCGAAGTCGCACAGCACCGCGAACTGTTCCCCGGCGTCTTCACAATCGCCCAGCCGCTGGTGCACGGCGGCGATCGCTTCACCGAGCACGGCGTCGAGCTCGAAGACGTTCTGCGCGACCGAGCCGAGCGGCATGCCGAGCAGGCGATACGCGCCGAGCGGCGGCATGCGCACGCTCAGCAGATACGAAGGCTCACTCGGATCGTACTGCGGCGTGACCGTCAGCCATTCGCGCTGCATGCCCGCGACCCACGCGCGTTTGAACAGCCGATCGGCCGGCGGCCGATTCGGCACGCCAAACGGTTTGCGCAGGTTGAACATCAGCTCGACGTTGTTCTGCGGCAGGATCTTCTCGTAGAGGAACGTGACGCGCCCCCGCGAGATCCAGAAGCACTCGACGATGCCCGCGAGGTCCGGCGGCGGCGGCGCGATCAGGAACTCCCACTCGCCGAGCGGGGACTTGAAGTGCTGACAGTGGAACGGCAGTGCGGGCAGGACGGTCATATCGTTCTTCTCGGCGGCTTGACCGTAAGGTAGACCTTCGACTGCATGCGAACAACTGCGACAGGCGCGACCGATTGCAGTAACGTTCGCTGCATGCAAAACAGATACCTGCCGACCTTTGCGATCCTCTCGCTGGTCTGCGCAATCGTCGCGCCATTGTCCATGGCTACAGCGGCAGAGCAGGTTCGCCGGTATGAGCTGGAGCGTGCGGACAAAGGCTACCGGCTCGCTCTGCGAAGCGTAGAGGTACCCGCGCCCAAGTCCAACGAAGTAGTGGTACGCATCCGCGCGGTCTCGCTCAATCATCGCGACCTCTACGTTCTGCAAGGTGTGTATGGCGGCGACGCATCGGGGCGCGTGCCTGTGTCGGACGGCGCCGGCGAAGTCGTGGCACTCGGGCCCGGCGTAAAACGCTTCAAGGTCGGCGATCGCGTGGCGGCCACATTCTTCGAAAGCTGGGTCGATGGGCCGCCGACGCCCGCTGCGGTTTCGACAGCGCGGGGTGGAGCGGCGCCGGGTGTGCTATCCGAGAGGATCGTTGCGCACGAGGATGGACTCGTGCGCATCCCCGATCATCTGTCTTTCGAGGAGGCTGCGACGCTGCCGTGTGCCGCCGTGACGGCATGGAACGGGCTGTTCAAGCATGGACGGTTGCAGCGCGATCAGTTCGTCTTGCTGGAGGGGACGGGAGGTGTGTCGATCTTCGGCCTGCAATTTGCGGCAGCAGCCGGAGCCAAGCCCATCATCACCAGCTCTAGCGACGCCAAGCTGGAAAGGGCACGCACTCTTGGCGCGGTGGCAACGGTCAACTATCGCACTCATCCCGAGTGGCAGCAGCAGGTGCGCGCGGCGACGCAGGGCGTAGGCGTCTCCCACGTGCTCGAGATCGGCGGCAAAGATACCTTGCCGAAGGCGCTGGCCGCTCTCGGCCTCGGCGGACATGTCGCGCTCATCGGCGGACTCACCGGGTTCGAGGGGAGTGTCGACGTAGGCGCGGTCACGGGCCGCCTCGGCACGCTGACGAGCATCTACGTCGGCTCGCGTGAAGACTTCGAGGCGATGAACGCTTTCATCGCCCAGCACAAGCTGAAGCCCGTGATCGACCGCGTGTTCCCGTTCGAAGAGGCAGCGGCGGCGTTCGAGTACCTGGAAAGCGGCAGTCACTTCGGCAAGGTTGCAATACGAGTTAAATGAAGCCCTTGGCGGTGTGGGCGTCAGTTGCAATCGACGCGGTGTCACTGCGCCGCAGTTGCAGCCGGCCAGCTGCCGCTGACGACCTTGCCACCCACGACCGTCGCCAGCACCTTCGCGTTGCGGATCTGCTCCGGCGGGATTTCGAACAGGTTGCGGTCGATGACCACGAGGTCGGCGAGCTTGCCCGCCGCGAGCGTGCCTTTGCGCGATTCGTCGAACGACGCGTACGCGGCGCCGATCGTGTAGGCGCGCAGCGCTTCCTCGACCGTGATCTTCTGCTCCGGCACCCAGCCGCCGGGTTCTTGTCGTCGAGCGTGCGGCGCGTGACGGCGGCGTAGATGCCTTCGAGCGGCGTCGGCGGCGCGACGAACCAGTCGCTGCCGAAGGCGAGCCGCGCCTTCGCGTCGAGCAGCGAGCGGAACGCGTAGGTCGTCGCGATCCGCTTGCCGATGAACTGCTCGGCCCAGCGGCCGTCGTCGATCGCGTGGTACGGCTGCATGCTGGCGATGACGCCCAGCTTCGCGAAGCGCGGGATGTCGCCGCGCGCGCATGTGCTGCGCGTGCTCGATGCGGAAGCGGCGGTCGCGCGCGCCGTTCTCCTTCGCGACGCGCTCGTAGATGTCGAGCAGCAGTGCCGATCGCGCGATCGCCGATCGCGTGGACCATCACTTGCAGGCCGGCCCTGTCGGCGCCCGCGATCCACTCGTACAGCTCCTCCGGCGTGATTCACCAGCAGGCCGCGATCCTTCGGCGCGTCCGCGAACGGCTCATCGAACGCCGCGGTGTGCGAGCCGAGCGAGCCGTCGATGAAGCCCTTCAGGCCGCCGACGCGCAGCCACTCGTCGCCGCGGCCGTCCGCGCCGCCATACGTCTTCGCAGCGACTGCGTCGCGCAGCTGCTCCCACGTCGTCGAGCGGCGTCGACGGCATAGATGCGCGTCGTCAGCGTCTGCGCCTTCGCGGCGCGCGCGAACGTTTCCAGGTCGTCCCAGGTGCCCATGTTGTGCACCGTCGTCACGCCTTGCTCGGCGACGTACTTCATCGCCGCGACGCAGCGCGCGGTCCTGCATCTCCGCGGACGGCGCCGGCACGACGCGCATCGACGAGCGCCATCGCGTTGTCCTTGAGGACGCCTGTCGGCTCGCCGCTGCGGTCGCGCACGATCTCGCCGCCGGCGACGTCCTTGGTCGCGCGCGTGACGCCGGCGAGCTTCAGCGCGACGCTGTTGGCGAGCGCCATGTGGCCATCGAGCCGATTGATCCACACGGGATGATCGGGCGTGACCGCGTCGATCCACTCGCGCGTCGGCAGCTCGCCGCCCCACAGCCTGTGGTCCCAGTCGCCGCCGGTGATCCACGTGCCGGCGGGCACGGTTGCCGCGAACGCCTTGATGCGCGCAACGAACTCGTCGCGCGTGCGGGCATCGCGCAGTTGCACGGAGGCGAGGCCGAATCCGCCGTCTATGAAGTGCGTGTGCGCATCGGTGAAGCCCGGCACGATCAACCGGCCGCCGGCATCGACGACCTGCTCGGCATTCGCTTTGCGCGCGTCCTCGTTCGTACCGACCAGCGCGAGCGTCGCGCCATCGATCACCACCGCCTGCGCCCAAGGCTGCGCATCGTCGCCGGTCCAGACGCTGAGCGTTGATGACGGCCAGCGTGCCGGGCTTGGCCGTCGGACCGGGCGGCTGCCGGCCGCAGCCCAACGCGAGCAGACAGGAGCAGGCAAGCGAGCAGCACTCTGCGCAACATGGATGTGGCCCTCTTTGCCGAAGCCTGGCAATTGTCGCCGATCGGTACGCGCCGTCATTTCTGCCGATTCGCGATCGGATTATCGCCGCAAATCCAGCCACACCTTGGTCAGGAACGGTTCCGGACGAAACGGTCTGGCGCGCTAGGACCTTGCGGGGATGTAGCCGGACCTGCACGCTGCACCACCCTGTATCCCCGCGTTCTGCTCTCCAGGGTAGCGGGGCGCGTCATGAAGTGGCTATTGGTCAGGCGGCTCAGGTCGTTCGTGGTGCTCGCGGCGGGAGCGAGCTTCGTGTTGAACGTGGCTCTGCTGATGCCGGCCGTCTACATGATGCAGGTCTTCGACCGCGTCTTCACCAGCAACAGTGTCGAGACGCTGGTCATGCTCGGGCTGATCACGCTGCTGTTCCTGGTCCTGGGCTACTTCGTCGACATGGTGCGCACCCGCTCGCTCGCGTGGGCAGGACGCTCGCTGGACCGCAAGCTCGCACCGTTCGCGATCCGCAGCTCGCTGCAACAAGCAGCGGCGGGGCCTGGACGCGTGGACACCGACGCACTGCGCGATATCGCGCAGCTGCGACTTTCCTGAGCGGGCCCGGTGTGCTCGCGCTGTTCGATGCGCCGTGGGGCACGCTGTACCTGCTGCTCATCGCGCTCATGCATCCGCTGCTCGGCATCGCAGCGACCGTCGGTGCGGTCGTGTTGATAGCACTGGGCATCATCACCGACCGGCTCACGCGGGAAGCATCCGAGAGCAGCGCTGCGCTGCTCGCGGACCTCGACTCGCACAGCAGAGAAGCTCGCTCGCAACGCCGAGGCGATTGTCGGCATGGGCATGACGACTGCCGCGATGGCGCGCTGGAGCAAGAACCACGAGCAGCTGCTCGAAGCGCAGGAGAGTCATGGGCGGACCTCGTCCATCCTCGCGGCCCTTGCCCGCACGCTGAGGCAGGTTCTGCAAGTGGTCATGCTGGGCCTCGGCGCCTGGCTGGTCATCGATATGCAGGCGTCGTCCGGGATCATGATCGCCGCCACCATCCTGCTTGGGCGGGCGCTGCAACCGATCGAGCACCTGATCAGCGGCTGGCGTGCACTCGCCGATGCTCGCGGCGCATGGCAGCGACTCGACGATCGCGCCGCGGGCGCACCGCGGACGCGCGCGTAGCACTGCCGGCGCCGCGCGGACGCATCGAGGTCGAGCGTCTCGCATACTCCTTCGCTCCGCGGCGCGGCGCCTTGATCAGGAACCTGAGCTTCGCGCTCGCTCCGGGCGAAAGTCTCGGCATCATTGGCGCCAGCGCATCCGGGAAGACCACGCTGGTGCGCCTGCTGCTCGGTCTGTGGCGGCCGCAGTCAGGGTGCGTTCGGCTCGACGGCGCGGATACCTCGGTCTGGGATCGCGATGCGCTCGGCGAGCACATCGGATACCTGCCGCAATCGGTCGAGCTGCTCGGCGGCACTGTAGGCGAGAACATCGCGAGGCTTGCAGATGCGTCCGGCGCCGCGACGTCCGAGCGCATCGTACAGGCTGCGCGCCTCGCAAACGCGCACGAGATGATTCTGCAGTTGCCGGACGGCTACGAGACGCAGATCGGCGAAGGCGGCGCCGTCCTTTCCGGCGGACAGCGACAGCGGATTGCACTGGCACGCGCGCTTTACGGCGAGCCGCGACTGGTCGTGCTCGACGAGCCCAACGCGAACCTCGACGCCGCAGGCGAGGCGGCGCTGCTGGCGTGTCTGGCGGAGCTGAAGGCGCGTGGTGTCACGGTGATTGTGGTCACTCACGGCGCCGCGTTGATGACCGCGCTCGACAAGCTCGCGTTGCTCAAGAGCGGCACGCTGGAAGCATTCGGCCCGAGCGCGGCCGTCATGTCGCGTCTGCGCACGCAGCCGCCGTCGCAGCGGGTCGTTGCGTTCCCGCCCACCAAGAACAGCGAGGCGCTGGCATGAACAGCAGTACTCCGACGTTCGCCATGCTGCTCGACGCTCAGCGAAAACGATCCGCGGGCCGCAGCCGCAGTTGCGCCGCGAGCGGCGCCTCATGCTGATTCCGCTCGCGGTCAACGATCGCGCTGCTCACGCTCTGGACGCATCGTTGCGCCGCTGTCCGGTGCGGTCATCGCTCCTGGCAAGCTGAAGGTCGAGCTGAATCGCAAGACCGTGCAGCATCAGGAAGGCGGCATCGTGCGCAAGATCCTGGTGCGCGATGGCGAGCAGGTGCGGTCGGGCCAGCCGCTGATCGTCGTCGGCGACGTGCGCAACGACGCCGAGCTCAGCCTGCTGCTCGACCAGCTGCACGCCGAGCGCATCCGCAACGCTCGCGCGACTCGCGGAAGCTGCGCTGGCCGCGCGCTTCACGCGCCGACTGTTCTCGACTCCGCTCCGCGGCTCGACGAACACGTCGCGCGCGAGACCGCTCTGTTCGAAGCGCGGCGACGCACGCTAGACGAGCAGATCGCCTCGCTCCAAGCGCAGACAGCGCGATGCGCGTTCGCAAGTGCGGCGCTGTCCAAGCAGATCGAGACGACGGCGGCTTCCGCCAAGCTCGCGGCGCAGGAGCTGGAAATCAACGAGAAGCTCGTGCGTGAGGGCTACGTACAGCGAACGCGGCTGCTGCAGCTGCAGCGCGACGAGTCCGACTATCGCAGCCGGCTGTCCGAAGCGCAGAGCAACCAGGCGCTCGCGCAGCAGCGAATCGGCGACCTCCAGGCGCGCATTGCGCAGGCTCGCAACCAATATCAGCAGCAGGCAACCGACGAGGTGCGAGAGTCGGCCGCGCGCGATCCGCGAGCTCGAAGAGCGCATCCGGCCCTCGCGCGATCAGGCCGATCGGCAGTTCGTGCGCGCGCCGGTGGATGGCCGTGTCATGGCGCTACGCGTTTCGTCCGTGGGCGAAGTGATCGGCCCGCGCGATCCGCTGCTCGATATCGTGCCTACGCACGAGAAGCTGGTGGTCGAGGCGCGCATCCGGCCGCAGGACATCGACCACGTGCGCGAGAGCTCCGCGGCGGAGGTGCGTCTGACGGCACTCGATGCGCGCACCACGCCGCTCCTGCCCGGCACGGTCGTGTTCGTGTCCGCCGGACCGCATCACCGCTGCCGAAACCGGTGAGTCCTGGTTCGTGGCGACCGTCGAAGTCGATGCGGCCGCGCTGCGGCGACCACCCGGCGATCCGCCTGCAGGCGGGCATGCCCGCAGAGCTGTTCGTCAAGACACCCGCAGCGCACGCTTTTCCAATACCTCGCCAAGCCTCTGACCGCCTTCGCGAGCAGAGCGATGCGCGAGCCCTGATTCGATGTCGCTTTCAGCGAAGAAGGAGTCCCTCCATGCGCAAGGTTCAATCGCGGCGTGTTCGATGCGTTCGCCGCTTCCGAAGGCCTCGTCACTCGACGGCTCGCGACGTCGCTGCACACTGTCCGCACGTGACGCTGCCCGGCAGCATTCTTCGGCGGCATCCTGAGCGCGTTCGGCGACAACCGCGCCAACACCATCGAGTTCAGCCGCAACGCGGCCGGCACGATCCTGATCAACGACGGCGCAGTCCCCGTGATCGGCGGCACGCCCACGGTCGCGAACACCAACCTGATCACCGCGTTCGGCCTCGGCGGTAACGATGTCATCACGCTCGACGAAACGAACGGTGCCGCTGCCGCGCGCCGCGCTGTTCGGCGGCTCGGGCAACGACACGCTGACCGGCGGCTCGGGCGCGGATCAGCTGTTCGGCCAGGCCGGCAACGACACGCTGAACGGCAAAGGCGGCTAACGACCTGCTGTTCGGCGGCTCGGGCAACGACGCCCTGATCGGCGGCGACGGGCTTCGACCAGATGTTCGGCGAAGCCGGCAACGATCGCATGATCTGGAATCCCGGCGACGGCAACGACTTCCTGGAAGGCGGCGCGGGCATCGACACGGCCGTAGTCAACGGCGGCGGCGTCGACGAAGTCTTCACTCGCGACCGCCAACGGCGCGCGCGTGCTGTTCGAGCGCGTCGATCCGTCGCCGTTCTTCATGGACATCGGCACGACCGAGGAGCTGGTCGTCAACATGGGCGGCGGCGACGACACGTTCTCCGACCACCGGCGACCTGGCCTCGCTGCATTACGCGTGCACCGTGGACGGCGGCGCTGGCGACGACACCATCATCGGCGGCAATGGCGCAGACGTGCTGCGCGGCGGCGACGGTCTGGACTTCATCGACGGCCAGCAGGGCAGCCGACACCGCGTTCCTCGGTGCCGACAACGACTTTTTCCGCTGGGATGTGGGCGACGGCAGCGACATCGTCGAGGGCGAGGAGCGGCTTCGACGCGATGCTCTTCAACGGCAATGGCGGCGAACGAAGCCTTCGCGGCCGCGGCGAACGGCGGTCGGCTGCGCTTTACTCGCGACATCGGCAACATCGTCATGGACACCGACGACGTCGAGCGCGTGGTGCTCAACGCGCTCGGCGGCGACGGACAGCATCGCGATCAACGACCTGAGCGGTACCGACGTGAAGCAGGTCGACGTCGACCTCACCGGCGTGCCCGAAGGCACCACGGGCGACGGCGTGGCCGACAGTGTCAGCGCGAAGCGGCACCGGCGGCGACGATACGATCGAGTCTGGCCGGCGCCGGCGACTCGCTCTCCGTTGCCGGGCTTGCGGCACAGCTCAACGTCGCCAACAGCGATGGCGCGCTCGACACGCTCGCTGTCAACGGCGGTGCGGGCGACGACACGATCGATGCGAGCGCGCTCGACAGCTGGCGTCGTTAAAGTTACGCTCGACGGCGGCGCCGGCGACGATACGATCTTCGGCAGCCGCGGCAACGACACGCTGATCGGCGGCGACGGCGACGACTTCATCGACGGCCAGCAAGGTACGGACGTCGCGCGCATGGGCGCCGGCGACGACATCTTCCGTTGGGATCCGGGCGACGGCAACGACACCGTCGAAGGCCAGGACGGCTTCGATACGATGCTGTTCAACGGCAATGCCGCGCCGAGCAGGGTCGTGATCGTCAGCGAACGGCGAGCGCGCGCTGTTCACCCGCGACACCGTCAACATCACCATGGACCTGAACGACGTCGAGCGCATCGATTCAACGGCTCGGCAACGCGCGACAACATCGTGGTTCGCGACCTGTCCGGCACCGACGTCACCGAGGTCGCGCTCTGACGCTCGGCGCCGGCGACGCGCGGCCGACACGTCACCGCGCACGGCACGCAGCGGCGACGACATGGCGCTCGTGGTCGGCGACGCCGCCGGCGTATCGGTGCTCGGCCTCGCCGCACAGATCGATATCACCGGAGCGGAGAGCGCCAACGATCGCCTCATCATCCAGGCGGGTGACGGCGACGATGTTATCGAGGCGTCGGCGTGTGACGCCGGATGCGATCAGCTTGACGCTGGACGGCGGCGCCGGCGACGACATCCTGATCGGCGGTGCTGGTGACGACATCGCTGCTCGGCGGCGCGGGCGACGACATGCTGATCGGCGGTCCCGGCGCCGACACGCTCGACGGCGGCGCCGGCGACGACACGATCGTCATCGACGAGTTCGACACCGTGGTCGACGACTTCATGGCCGGCGCGGGCGACGGAGGATCGCATCGACCTGAGCGGCCGCGGCTCGATCTTCGAATGGCTGATGGCGCATGCGAGCGACGTCGACGGCAACACGGTGCTGGATCTCGGCGATCATCAGCTCACGCTGAACGGCGTGAGCACCTCGATGATCCATCACGACGACTTCATCGGCGTGTGACGACTCTCTCCCTCCCTCTCTCTCCCCCGCTTGCGGGGGAGGGTTGGGGAGGGGGCCTGCGGATGCAGCGAAGTATCACGAAACGATACTTCGCGGCGCCCTGCGCGCTACCGCAGCGGCTTCGTTTGCAGCCCGAGCGACTCAAGCCCGACAGTGCGCCCCGCATCGATCCGATGCGTTCGTTGCACCAAGGGAGTCGCCATGAAGCCGCAGTGTTCTTCGCGCCGGCCGCACGCTCGCACTGACGAGCGTCGCCGCACTGCATGCTGTCCGGATGCACTGCGCTGAATGCTCTGATGGGCACGCCGGACCGGCCCCGTCAGTCGCACAACTCGTCGAGCCTGGTCGAATTCCTCTATCCGAACGGCCGCATTCCGCCGGCGGAGAATCAGATTCCCGAGCTGCGCGTGCCGCTGCGTGTGGGCCTGGCGTTCCTGCCGACGCAGAACGGTGCGGGCCCGACTGCGGCCCAGCGCGACGAGCTGCTGGAGCGCATCCGCCAGCGTTTCGCGGACCGCAAGTTCGTCACCGAGATCGTCACGATTCCCGATTACTACCTGCGCAACAGCCGCGGCTTCGAGGGACTGCAGGGCGTGCAGCGCCTGTACACGATCGACGTCATGGCGCTGGTCTCGTACGACCAGGTCGAGCACATGGATGAGAACGAGTGGTCGCTCGGCTACCTGACGATCGTCGGCGCGTACGTGCTCAAGGGCAGTCACCACGATGTCGCGACGCTCGTCGACCTCGCGGTCGTCGATCCCGTGACGCAGTCGCTGATCCTGCGCGCCGGCGGCACGGACAGCCGCAATCGCAACACGACGCTCGTCGACCAGGAGCGCGAAGCGCGCGAGTCCAGTGCCGCGAGCTTCGCGACTGCCACGACGCAGATGATCGACAACTTCGACGTCGCGTTGACGAAGTTCGAAGCCGACGTGCGCGCGGGCAAAGCCAACATCCGCGTCGCGAAGCGCGAAGGCGGCGGACGTGCCGGCGGTGGCGGGAGCTTCGGGCCGCTATCGCTCGGCGGACTGCTGCTCCTGCTGGCCGCGCGCCGGTCGCGCCGTGAGGAGCTGCGCGTCGCGTAGCTCGGCGCGGGCCTGCAGCAGATAGGGATGATCGGCGTCGATCGTGTTGGAGAGATGCGCAACGGCTGCTTCGAGCGCCTTGCGTCCTTCGACACGGTCGCCGCCCGCAGCAGCGCGCGACCGAGCCAGAGCGAAGCGAGTCCAGTCTGACTCGAATGCGGCATGTCACCCTGCATACGGCGAGCGATCCGCAGGGCGCGGCGTGCGAACCTCGGCTGCCTTCGCAGCGATCATTCGCCGCCAGTGCCGCCATCGAGCTGCCCAGGTAGGCGTGCAGGTTCGTCGGGTCCGCCGGCCCTTCGACGATCACGCTAGCGAAACCGGCGCGGGCTTCGGCCACCTTGCCGCGCGCCAGGTCGAGCCGGGCCTGCATCAGCACGCGCACGCGAGCCGGTGGACTGTCCGCCGGCAGCGTCCGACTTCTTCGATCAGCCTGCCGAGGCGATTCAGGTATTCCTGTGCGCCGTCGAGCTCGCCCGTCTGTATCGAGAGCGCGACGTCGCCGACCAGGCAATGCATCTGGCTGAACTCGTCGACTGTGACTGATCGCCACCTGGCATTCGCGGTCGAACGCTGCGCGCGCCTGCTGAAGTCGCCCGAGCCCCTGCAATGCGAGCCCACGATTGCCGACGACGGTTGCAGTCGGCTCGATGTCGGGTCCGCGTTGCTGCTCGATGCGCTCGGTCTCTTCCAGCAGCTCGAGCGCGCGCCGCGGCACGCCCGCGCGGAGCATCGATACGCCCCAGTCATTGAGGACGGCGAGCGCACCGTCGCTGTTCGCGCGGCCCAGTTCCCGATACTTGCGAATCGATTGTTCGAAGTACTGCTCCGCTTCGACGCCGCGGCCGTTCAAGTTGTAGGCGTACCCGATCGTGCCCAGCAGCGCGGCTTCGACCGGCGCCGCCGCCGTTGCCTTGGCGGCTCTTCTCCAGGCCGAGCTGCGCATCGCGCAGCGCCTCCGCACGACCGTTGCTCGGCAAGGTGGATCGTGGCCGCTCTCAGCAGACACAGAGCCGCCGTCTGCGGATCCGCGTCGCGGCGCCCGGCCTCGGCATACAGGATGCGCAGCGCAGGCTCGGCATGCCCGAGCTCGGCCGGATGCTGCGGCGTGCTTGCAGGTCAGCCGCGAGCGCAGTGCCGAGTCGCGAGATTTCTCCACCAACTGCAGCGCGCGCGTGAGCAGGGGCTCAGCGCGCTCGACGTTGTCAGTCGAAGATGTAACGCTCGGCAATCATTTCGAGCACCGCCGCGCGGTTCTCCGGGCTGCCGCTCGCGTCGTTCAGCGCGAGCTTCTCGCTGCGCGTCAGCAGCTCGTTCACGGTGATCGGCGTCTGCGACGCGGCTGCGTCGGTGATCATCCTGCCGAGGAACTCCGTGACCGCTTCGTTGCGCGATGCGAACGCGACCGCGCGATCGCGCTCGACAGCCGCGGAGCGTGCCTGCCAGATTGCGACCGCGGAGCCGCGCCAGCAACGCGAGCACCGCGACGCTGGCGGCGGCAACCGGAACCTTGTAGCGCGCGGTGAATCGGCCCATGCGATACCACAAGCTGTCCGGGCGCGCGCTCACCGGCAGGTTGTGCAGATGATTGATGATGTCCTGCGCGAATGCGCTCACCGACGCATAGCGCTCCAGCGGATTGCGCTTGAGCGCCTTCAGCACGATCGTGTCGAGATCGCCGGTCAGCGAGCGCACCAGTGCCCGCTCCGAAGTGCCGCGTGCGGCGGAGACTTGCGGCGAGAACCTGTTCTGGCTCGGCCGGCGCAGATCCTCCTTGAGGATTGCTTGCTCCAGCGCCGCGCGCGAGTCGTACTTCAGCCGGTACGGACGAACGCCGGTGAGCAGCTCGTACAGCACGACGCCGAGCGAATAGATGTCCGACGCAGTGGTGAGCGGCTGCCCGCCGATCTGCTCGGGCGATGCGTAGCCGGGCGTGAACAGCCGGCCGGACATCTGCGTGAGCTCGGTTTCCTCCGCAGTTTCCTCGGTCAGGAGCTTGCCGATGCCGAAGTCCAGCAGCACGACGCGCCCTTCGGCCGTCACGAGAATGTTCGATGGCTTGAGGTCGCGGTGAATCACCAGCTCCGCGTGCGCGAACTGCACTGCTTCCATCACCTGCACGAACAGGCGCAGTCGCGCGCGAACGCCGAGCAGCGCGCTCGTCGCAGCTGTCGAGCAGCTGCGTGCCGGCGACGTATTCCATCGCGAGATAAGGCTGGCCGGATTCGCTGAAGCCCGCGTCGTACAGGCGCGCGATGTTGGGATGCGTGAGCGCCGCGAGGATGTCGCGCTCGCGCTGGAAGCGCTCGACCTGCATGCGCGGTCCGGTCAGCGGCAGCTTGAGTGCCACTTCGCGCTTGAGTTGGCCGTCGCTGCGCTCGGCGAGCCACACGCTGCTCATGCCGCCGACGCCGATCTCGCGGATCAGCCGGTACGGTCCGACGACGCTCCCGGCGTTCCAGCCGTGGCGGGATTTCGCCTCCGCGCCGCCCGAACCCGTCAGCCGCGCGGCGTGTCTCGCGACGATGTCGCGCAGCGCCGGCGCGAAATTCTCGGCGCCGGCGAACGCCGAGCCTTGCAGAAAACCTGCTGCGTTCAGCGCAGCGCGTTGTTCGAGCAGAGCACGAACGGCTTTGGCGACGTCCGGTTGACGCTCGGCGAGCTCGCCGAGCCAGGTTGAGCACGACTGCTTCATCCAGCTGCAGCGCGCGATCGAAGTACGGCTCGACATCCGTCCACGACAGCTCTACGCCGTCAGTCGCATGCATTGCTCCTCCTCCCATGCCGGTGAGTACCCGGCATCCCCGCGCGGATTCTACCGTCCGGTCAGCTGGCGTTCAGGTTCGTGCGTCCTGACGTTTCTCTACACAAGGCGCCCGCGTCCAATCGTGCGCTGTGCGCTTGCAAAGCCGGTGGCGAGTGTGTGGAATCGCCCGTTCTGGGGGTTCGGTCTTTTTGGGGAACGATCCATGCGAATTGCGTTGACGACTGCGTTGGTGTTGATGGCGGCGATGGCGTTCGCCGACGAGCCGAGCGCTCCTGAGTCCAAGACGGAGGCGACGGCGGAAGCGGCGGCGGACAAGCCGGCCGCGCAGCCCACCGCGACCGAAGCGATGGCCAAGGCCGAGGTGAAGGACGTGAAGCCCTTCAAGCCGCCCGCAGGCTACAAGGCCAAGCGCTCGAATGGCGAGCAGATGTATTGCAGCAAGACGGTCATTCTCGGCTCGAAATTCCCGATCGAAGACTGCCGCACCGAGGCGCAGCTGCGCGACATGGAACGCACAAGCGGTCGATGCGCGAAGAGCTGGGCAAGGGCCGGACCTGCTCGGGCGCCGGCTGCAGCGTCAACTGACGTAGCGACCCGGCGCGAACCCTGCCGGAGGCATAGCCGCGCGCGTTTCGCTGACAATAGCCCGATGCGGGTGAGTTGGCGCTTCGTCCTGATCTACGCCCTGGCGTACACCGGTACGTGGATCGCACTGCTCACGCCGGTACTGATCACCATCGCGCTCAAGGTCCGGCAGCTCACGCCGGATGAGGCCGCGGCCAATCACTCGCTCGTCCTCAGCATCGGCGCGTTCTTCGCGCTCGCGAGCAATCCTTTCTTCGGACGACTGAGCGATCGCACGACTTCGCGCTTCGGCATGCGACGCCCGTGGCTGATCGGCGGCGTGATCGGCGGTGCTGCAGCGTTGCTGATCGTTGCGCGCGCGGAGACGATCCCAACTGTGCTGCTCGGCTGGTGTCTCGCGCAGTTGTCGTTCAATGCAGTGCTCGCGGCGCTGGTCGCAGTGTTGCCGGATCAAGTGCCGGTTGAGCAGCGAGGCACGGTCGCCGGCGTGCTCGGCACCTGCATGCCGCTCGGGCAGCTGGCCGGCACGTTCGTCGTGCAATCGGTTGCCGGTTCGACGCTGGCGATGTTCATGTTGCCGGCGCTGCTCGGCGCCGCCGCGATTCTGCTGCTCGCGTTCACGCTGCCCGATCGCCGCCTGGACCCGGCGCAGCCGGTGCGCGATACCGTCAGCTGGTATTGGGTCAGTCCGCGCCGCTATCCCGATTTTGCATGGGCGTGGCTCAGCCGTTTCCTGGTCGTGCTCGGCACGGCGTTTCTGACGACGTATCAGCCGTTCTATCTCACCGACAAGCTCGGCTTGCCGCAGAGCGAAGTGCCCGGGCTGATCTTCCGCTCGATGCTCGTGCAGTCGAGCATGGTCGTGGCGCTCAGCGTGATCGGCGGCCGGTTGTCCGATGCGCTGCAGCGGCGCAAGGCGTTCGTGCTCTGCGGAGCGATCGTGTACGCGTGCGGGCTGTGGATCATCGCGCTCGCCGATTCGTACGCGACGTTCCTCGCCGGCATGGCCGCGACCGGCATCGGGCACGGCTTGTACTTCGCCGTGGACCTCGCGCTGGTGACCGAAGTCCTGCCGGACCGCGAGCGCGATGCCGCCAAGGATCTCGGCATTCTCAACATCACCAACGCGCTGCCGCAGTCGGTCGCGCCCGCGCTCGCGCCGGCCATCCTCGCCGCGAGCGGCGGCGACTACGCGCGGCTGTTCCTCACCGCCGGCGCCATCGCGCTGGCCGGCTCGATCGCGATCCTGCCGCTGAAACTCGTCAAATAGCCCAAGTCCGCGGGACATACGCAATTGGTCCTATCGGGCAAAATGTACCACCGTTGTCATGCTGTAAATTAAGCACTTAGCTGCACTCCTAGTGTTCATCGCTCGATGAAAATTGACAACGTTGTCTCGGCGGGAGTATTGCTTACGCGCGCAGCGAACATCAAGGCATTCGTTGGGGGAATCAGTCATGAGCTCATCCACATCTGTCGCACACGCCGTCGCGGCGGTGCTCTCGGGTTGCGCCCTGGCGAGCGCGACCCCGGCCTGGGCGGCGCAGGGCGACACCGGCCGGCCGGACCGGTCATCGAGGAAGTCATCGTCTCGGTCGAGCGCATCGAGCAGAGCCTGCAGAGCTACGAGGGCACTGCCATGGTCATGCAGCAGTCGCAGCTCGACCAGCTCGGCGCGAGCAACCTGCTCGACCTGCCGGCGCTGATGCCGGGCATCGAGATCACGAACTACGAGGACAACACCGAGCTGTTCGTGCGCGGCATCGGCAGCAACGCCAATACCGAGCTGGGCGATCCGGCGATCGCGCCGCACCTGGACGACGTGTACGTGCCGCGCCCGCGCGGCCTGGGCGTCGCGTTCTTCGACATCGAGCGCGTCGAGGTGAACGTCGGCCCGCAGGGCACGGTGCGCGGCCGCAATGCGCTCGGCGGCTCGATCAACATCGTCTCGCGCAAGCCGAAGCTCGACGACGTTCGAGGGCTACGCGGAGTACGCGATCGGCGACTACGACCAGCAGGAGCTGCGCGGCGCGCTCAACGTGCCGCTCGGCAAGATCGCCGCGGCGCGCGTCGCGGTGTATTCCTCCGAGCACGACGAATACGTGCGCAACACCGGTCCGCTCACCAACCTGCTCGGCTGGGAATCGCAGGACGATCTCGGCGCCCGCGCGCACTTCCTGATCGAGCCCTCCGAGAAGCTCTCGGTGCTGATCTCCGGCGACTACCTGAACTCGCGCGGCACCGGCTCGCGCGGCGTCGACATGTTCAACGCGGCGAGCCAGGGCCTGACCTACGACGACTTCGACGATCCGCGCCGGGTCAACCAGGTCGGCTTCAGCCCGGTGCAGGACACGGATCACTGGGGCGCGGCGCTCAACGCGACCTATCGCACCGACTGGTTCAACGTGCAGTACATCGGCGGCTACCGCGACCTGCACTACACGAACAGCCTGTCGACCAGCGGCCGCAACATCGACTTCGACGGCGACGAGCGCCAGCAGGTGATCCGCGGCAACCTCACCGATCCCGGACGGCCCGCTCGCGGACGACTTCATCGCGCGAGCGCTACTACGGCAACTACAGCGCGCTGATCTGGGACGCGACTTCGGAGAGCCGCACGCACGAGCTGCGCTTCACTTCGCCGGACGACGCCGGGCGGCTCACCTGGGCGGTCGGCCTCTACAAGTTCAAGGAAGAGCAGGGCGTGTTCCTCGGCATCCCGCTCGACTACTCGACCGACCTGCGCGTACCTGGAATTCAACCAGGGCTCGACGATCGGCGAATCCGAATCGGCCTACGCGGACCTGACGTTCGCGGTCACCGATCGGCTGCGCGTCACCGCCGGCGCGCGCTACTCCGACGAAAGCAAGGAGCGCGAGGGCTTCAACTTCATCGCCGGCTTCAACACCAACGGCGTCGCGATGCGCGTCGGCACGCCCGGCTTCCGCATGACCGGGCTCAGCCGCACGATCAAGAATCCGGATGCCGACGGCGACGGCGTGCGCAACACGCTCAACGATCTGATCCTGCTGTACCGGGCAGGCGTCGCTCGCTTCGGCGTCAACGACACGCTGGACGAGTTCCTCGCCGGCCAGTGCGTGCAGGCGAGCCAGTTCCAGGGCACCTGCGCCAACTATCCGGGCCTCGGCTTCGGTTTCGGCGGCGCGACCGTGCAGTTCGGCGAGAACTCCGACAACTACGTCGACTGGCGCTTCCGCGTCGGCTACGACCTCACCGACAACAACCTGCTGTACTTCCTGGTCGCGACCGGCAACAAGGCGCCGAGCTTCAACGACACGATCGATCTCGACACCGGCCCGGCCGAGAATCTGTTCACGCCGCCGGTCGGTCCGGAAAAGAACACCATGTTCGAGATCGGCTCGAAGAACACGCTCGACTTCGCGCGGCCGCCCGCTGGTCCTGAATGCCTCCGCGTACTACTTCGAAGTACACCGACCAGGTGTTCAGCACGGTGGTCGGCATCCGAGTTGCTCGACACCGATCCGACGAACGATGCCGGCTGCCTCGACAGCGATCCGAACACGGCGTGCAGCAACGTCACGCTGAACCAGAACGTCGGCGAAGCGAGCAACATGGGCGTGCAGCTCGACGCCGCATACCAGCTCGGCAACGGCTTCAACATCGGCGGCACGCTGCTGTGGCAGGACACGGAGTACAAGGACGGCTCGATCGTCAGCGACGGCCGCCGCGCCAGCCCGGCCGGCGGCGCCCTGCTGGTGGATCTCGGCGGCAACGAGCTGCCGCGCACGCCGCCGTTGACGCTGAACCTGCGCCTCGGCCAGGACTACGAGCTTGCCACCGGCACGCTCGACTGGATCGCGTCGGCGACCTACAAGAGCTCGTACTTCCTGACCGGCTTCAATGGCGGCTCGGGCGAGGACGGCGGGCGCGCGGTCACGTCGCGTCGATGCGAACGGCGTCGCCAACGGCTTCGGCGCCGACCTGCTGCGTCTGCGCGACGAGGTCGACAGCTACTTCCATCTCGATCTCGGCGTCGGCTACACGCACGGCGAAGGCAACCTGCGCGTCGAGGCATTCGCCAACAACGTGACCGACGAGGCGCACGCGCACGCAGGCCACGATCGACACCGGCACGCAGGAGTTCGTCTTCAATCCGCCGCGGACCTACGGTTTGCGGATGCGGGTGAACTTCTGATGCGCAGTCGGCAGGCGGGCAGACTGCTGCTGTGTGTTGCGGGCGCCGCGCTGTGGAGCGCGGCGTCCGCACACCCGACGCCAGCGCACCAGCCGAGTCATGGCCGCAAGTTGCGCGCGCCGTGCCGCAGGATCGGCAGGTCGAGGCGAAGGTCGCGGCGCTGCTCGCGCGGATGACGCTCGAGCAGAAGATCGGCCAGATGGTGCAGGCCGACATCCGCAGCGTCACGCCCGAGGACGTGCGCAAGTACCGCCTCGGCTCGGTGCTGAACGGCGGCGGCGCTTTTCCCGGCGAGAACAAGCACGCGAGCGTCGCCGACTGGGTCGCGCTCGCCGACCGCTTCTACGACGCGTCGATGGACACTGCGAACGGCGCGCTCGCGATTCCGATCATGTGGGGCACGGACGCCGTGCACGGTCACAACAACGTGATCGGCGCGACTTTGTTTCCGCACAACATCGGGCTCGGCGCTGCGCACGATCCCGACTTGATGGAGCGCATCGGCACGGTCACTGCGCGCGAAGTGGCCGTGACCGGGCTCGACTGGACCTTCGCACCTGTCGTCGCCGTCGTGCGCGACGATCGCTGGGGTCGCACCTACGAAAGCTATTCCGAGGATCCCGAGATCGTGCGCGCGTACGCGGACCGCATCGTGCGCGGGTTGCAGGGCGCGCCGGGCTCGAAGGCGTTTCTCGACTCGTCGCACGTGCTCGCCACGGCCAAGCACTTCATCGGCGACGGCGGCACCGCCGACGGCGTCGACCGCGGCGACAACCGCAGCAGCGAAGCCGAGCTGCTGCAGATTCACGCGCCGGGCTACGTCGCGGCGCTCGAACGCCGGCGTGCAGACGGTCATGGCGTCGTACAACAGCTGGAAGGGCTCGAAAGTGCACGGCGTGCCAGTACCTGCTCACCGACGTGCTGAAGCAGCGCATGGGCTTCGACGGCATCGTCGTGAGCGACTGGGACGGCGTCGACGAAGTGCAGGGCTGCTCGAAGGACAAGTGCGCGCAGGCGATCAACGCCGGCATCGACATGGTCATGGTGCCGACCGAGTGGCGCAACTTCATCGGCAATACGCTCGATCAGGTCCGCACGGAAAAGATTCCCCTGTCGCGCATCGACGATGCAGTGTCGCGCATCCTGCGCGTGAAATTCCGTGCCGGCCTGTTCGAGAGAGGCCGCCCCTCGTCGCGGCCGCTCGCCAACAAGCGCGAGCTGCTCGGCGCGCCCGAGCATCGCGAGCTGGCACGCCAGGCGGTGCGTGAATCGCTGGTGCTGCTGAAGAACGAGCGCGGCCTGCTGCCGCTGCGCCGCAACTCGCGCGTGCTGGTCGTCGGCGACGGCGCCGACAACATCCCGAAGCAGACCGGCGGCTGGACCGTAACCTGGCAAGGCACTGAAAACGCCAACGCCGACTTCCCGGGTGCGACCTCGATCTTCCAGGGCATCGCGCGCACGGTCGAGGAGGCGCGGCGGCAAAGCGAGCTCGAGCGCCGACGGACTGCGAAGGCCGCGCGACCGGACGTCGCCATCGTAGTGTTCGGCGAAGACCCCTATGCCGAGTGGTTCGGCGACCTCAAGTCGATCGACTATCGCGGTGCCGGCGGCGCCGAGCTCGCTTTGCTGGAGAAATTGCGGCAGGCAGTCCGTGCCTCGGGTCTGCGTGTTCCTCACCGGCCGGCCGTTGTGGATCGAGCCCGAGCTTGCCGCGTGCGACGCGTTCGTCGTGGCCTGGCTGCCGGGCACCGAGGGCGGCGGCATCGCCGACGTGCTGTTCCGCAAGGCCGACGGCGGCGTGAACCACAACTTCGTCGGCAAGCTGTCGTTCTCGTGGCCGCGGACCGTGGCGCAGACCTCGCTCAACCGCAACGACCCGAACTACGACCCGCTGTTCCCCTACGGCTTCGGCCTGCGGTACTAATGCGGTATTAGAATATCGTCATCATGACCATTGCTACGATCCGCGACGTCGCTGCGCAGGCGCGTGTATCGATCAAAACCGTCTCGCGCGTCATCAACAACGTCAAGACCGTGAAGCCGCACACGCGCGAGCGCGTGCTGCGCGTGATCCGCAAGCTCGACTATCACCCGAGCCCTTCGGCACGCGGCCTGGGCGGCAGCCGCTCCTATCTCATCAGCCTGCTCTACGACGTGTCCTGCGCCTACTACGCCACGGGTGTGCTCGGCGGCGTGCTCGAAACCTGTCGTGCCGCGCATTACCAGGTCGTGATGCAGCCGTGCGATTACAAGTCGGCTGTCGCTGACGGAAGAAGTGTCGCGCAACCTGCGGCAGTCGCGCGCGGATGGCGTGATCGTGACGCCGCCGCTGTCGGACATGAAAACGCTGAAGGCGCTGCTGGAGGAGCAGAACGTGCCGTTCGTACGCATCGCGCCGGCGGAGCACGCCGACGATCGTCGCAGCGTCTACACGAACGACCGCGAGAGCTGCGCGAAGATGACCGAGCAGCTCGGCGGGCTCGGGCACACGCGCATCGGCTTCGTCATCGGCAATCCGGATCACGCGGCGGTCGCGGACCGCTTCCAGGGCTATCGCGACGGCCTGCGCAAGTGCGGGGTGGCGCTCGACAAGAAACTGATCGTGCAGGGCTACAACTCCTACGACTCGGGTGTCGAGTGCGCGCGCAAGCTCTTGCAGGTGCCGGTCGCAAAGCGCCCGACTGCGATCTTCGCGAGCAACGACGAAATGGCCGCCGGCGTGCTCGCGGTGGCGCACAACCTGGGTCTCGCGATTCCCGAAGACCTGTCCGTCGTCGGCTTCGACGACGTGCCGCTCGCGAGCCAGGTGTGGCCCGCGCTCACCACGATCCGCCAGCCGATTCCGGCCATGGCGGCGCAGGCAGCGGAGCTGTTGCTACGCCAGTTGCGCGGCGAGCCTTACGACCGCTCTGGACACGTCGTGGAATCGGCGCTCATGTTCCGGCAATCGCACGGCCCGTCGCCCGATCGGGGTATGATCGTCCGCGCGCGCAGTCAACGCCGCGCCACCGCGTAGAGAGATTACGCCGCTGCTGCTTCGTGCTGGTGCGTGAATTCGCTGACGCTGGCCATCAGCGTGCGCGCTTCGCTGCGCAACGTCTCGGTGGACGCGGCCGCTTGCGACACCATGCCGGCGTTGCGCTGCGTGCCGGAGTCGATCGCGCTCATCGCGCTCGTGACCTGTCCGGCGCGCACGCTCTGCTCGCGACTCGCTGCGCTGATATCCGACATGCGTCCGGCTGCGTCGCGCACCTGACGGACGATGGTTTCCATCGCCGCGCCAGCCTCGACCGCAACAATGACGACCAGCATTGCTGCTGCAGTGCGCAGAATCTGTTGCAACATGGCCGTTCTATCGGCGCGGGTCGGGAGTCGCTTGACGGTCCGCGCAGCGATGGCGGTGCTTTTCGGGGAAAACCTGATGCCGCCTGCAGGTTGGCACTCGCAGTTCTTGACACACGTCCTGCGGGCCCGCAGTAGGCTTGGCGTCGCAATTCACGTCGATCGGAGAGGATGCATCCATGTTCCAGCGCGAGTGGGTAGCGATCGCAATTCTCGCGGCCACCGGCGTCGCGTCCGCCGCGGATTCGCCGTGGCAGGCGCCGCGCACGCCGTGGGGCACGCCGGACCTGCAGGGCACGTGGACCAACGCCTCGCTGACCTCGCTCGAGCGCGACGATATGTTCAAAGGCAAGGCGACGCTGAGCGACGCGGAAGCGGCGGAGTTCGAGCGCACCAATGCGTTCGCGCAGTTTTCCGCGGCCGACGCCAAGCCGACCGATCCGAGCGTCAAGGCGACGGCGAGCAGCGATCCCGGCGGCTACAACGCGTTCTGGCTCGACCCCGGCACGCGGCTCGCGACCGTCAAGGGCGAGCACCGCACCTCGTTCATCGTCGAGCCGACGAACGGCAAAGTGCCGTACACGCCGGATGGACTGAAGGCGTTCCAGGCCGCGCGCGCCGGCATGAACTTCGACGGTCCCGAGCGTCGCGCGCTCGGCGAGCGCTGCCTGCTCGGCTTCGGCTCGACCAGCGGCCCGCCGATGCTGCCGGACGTCTACAACAACAACTACCAGATCGTGCAGTCGCCGGACGCGGTGATGATCCTCGTGGAGATGGTGCACGACGCGCGCGTCGTGCGCATGAACGGCAAGCATCTGCCCGGGCAGATCACGCCGTGGATGGGCGATTCGATCGGTCGCTGGGAAGGCGACACGCTGGTGGTGGAGACCACGAATCTGAACCCGGGGCAGAAGGCGCACTACGGCATCAAGCAACGCTTCTACCTGCCGCCGAGCGGCAAGGTGACGGAGCGTTTCACGCGCGTCGGCGAGAAGCGAGATCCTGTATCAGTTCACGGTCGAGGACAGTGCGGCCTACACGCAGCCGTGGCAGGGCGAAGTGCCGCTGCGCCAGACCGCAGGACCACATCTACGAATACGCCTGCCACGAGGGCAACTACGCGCTGCCGGGCATCCTGGCGGGCGCGCGGGAGCAGGAGAAGAAGAAATAGGCTTCCGGTTCTTGTCCGTTTTTGACCGCTGGACGGCGGGGCCGGATCTGGTCGGCCCCGGGCTACGCGCGCATGATGGCCTCCAACCCACGGAGGTCCTCCATGAAATCCGCCCTGATCGTCGTCGACGCCCAGCAATCCTTCCTCCACCGTCCCTACTGGTCCGAAACGGACTCGCCCCGCTTCATCGAGCGGCTGCAGATGCTGATCGACCGCTGCGTCGCGCAGCAGATCCCGGTGCTGCAGGTGTTCCACGTCGAGGAGGAAGAGGGCGCCGCGAACCCGTTTTCACGGCGCTCCGGCTACGTCAAAACGCTGCCCGGGCTGCGCATCGAGCCGACCGAGGTGTTCAGCAAATCGGTCCATTCCGCGATGTTTGCCAGCAATGCCGACGGCCAGAGCATGGACTACTGGCTGCGCAAGCGCGGCATCGAGAGGCTGATCGTCTCCGGCATCCGCACCGAGCAGTGCTGTGAAACCACGACGCGCCACGCCTCCGACATGGGCTACCAGGTGAGCTACGTCATGGACGCCACGCTGACCTTCAAGATGGTGGCTGAATCGGGCCGCATCTATACTCCGCAGGACATCATGGAGCGCACCGAGCTGGTGCTCGCCGGCCGTTTCGCCGAGGTCAAGCGCGTGGAGACCCTGCAGTTGTGAGGACGGTGCTGTTCGCGATCCTGCCCGAGGTCGTGCTGCTCGACGTGGCCGGCGCGTCCGAGGCGTTTCGTCTCGCCGAACGGGAGGCGCCGGGCAGCTACCAGCTGCGCTTCATCAGCACGCAGTCCAGCGTGCGAGCCGCGGTGGGCCTGCATCTCGACAAGCTCGAACCGTTGCCGGAGCGCGTGCCGGATCACAGCGTCATCGTAGTGACCGGCGTGACGACCAAGGCGCTGCGCTTGGACAGTGCGCCGGCGACTACGGTGACGCGCTGGCTCAAGCACGCGATGGAGAACGAGACGGTAACGTTGCTTTGCGTGTGCGCGGGCGCGCTGCTCGCAGCAAAGGCCGGCTTGCTCGAACGCCGCGAGTGCACGACACATCATCATCACATCGACGACCTCACGCGGCTCGAGCCCACGGCGACGGTGCATGCCAATCGCATTTTCGTCGAGGACGGTCGCGTGTTCACGAGCGCGGGTGTCACGGCCGGCACGGATCTGACGCTGTACGTGATCGGGCAGCAGCTCGGCCATCAAGTGGCCGCGACCGTGGCGCGCGACCTCGTCGTGTACATGCGGCGCTCCGGCGGCGATCCGCAGCTGTCACCGTGGGTCATGCATCGCAATCACGTCCATCCGACGCTGCATCGGGTCCAGGATGCCATCATCAAGGATCCCTCCGCGCAGTGGTCCGCAGCGCGCCTCGCGTCCGTCGCGTGCATGAGCTCGCGCAATCTCGCGAGGTTGTTCGCTGAGCACGCGGGTTGCTCGCCGCTCGACTACGTGCAGCGCCTGCGCGTCGCGCTCGCGCGGGAGCTGGTTACACACAGCGAGCTCGGAATGGAGCGCGTCGCGGAGAAGACCGGCTTCAGTTCGGCGCACCAGCTGCGCCGCGTGTGGCGGCGGTGGGAGGGCACGCCACCGACGGCGCATCGGGCGAGAGTGTCGGGCTGAAGCCCGACCTACAAGAGATGAGGACGCCCCGATCGGGTGCGGCCGCAGCGCGCACTGCAACTCTCTGGTGCAATCCGTAAGCGGGATCGAACGGCTGCGCGCGGTCTGCGGCGCGCATGGAACTTGCAGCGCATCCGTCGATGCAGCCGCAACTCCGACTCCACGAAGAACGGACGTCCCCGTCGAAGGAGGCGCTGAAGCGCTCGTTTCTCGACAACCTGTTCTACATCCAGGGCAAGTTTCCCGCGCTCGCGACCAAGATCGACTACTACATGGCGCTGGCGTACACCGTGCGCGATCGGATGCTGCAGCGCTGGATCAGCACCGCGGCCGCCTACACGACGCAGGGCTCGCGCACGGTCGCCTACCTGTCGGCGGAGTTCCTGATGGGGCCGCACCTCGGCAACAACCTGCTGAACCTCGGCATCTACGACGAGGTGCGCGCACGCGATCGGCGAGCTCGGCCTCGACTTCGACGAGCTGCTGGCGCAGGAAGACGAGCCGGGGCTCGGCAACGGCGGCCTCGGCCGGCTCGCCGCGTGCTTCATCGATTCGCTCGCGACGCTGAGATCCCGGCGCTCGGCTACGGCATCCGCTACGAGTTCGGCATCTTCGAGCAGGAGATCGTCGACGGCTGGCAGGTCGAGCGCACCGACAAGTGGCTGCGCTACGGCAATCCGTGGGAGATCGCGCGCCCGGAGTGGGCGTGCGAGGTGAAGTTCGGCGGCCGCACCGAGCACTAGCATCGACGAGCACGGCCGCTGCAGCGTGCGCTGGGTGCCCGCAGCGCATCGTGCAACGGCGTGCCGTACGACACGCCGATCCTCGGCTACGGCAACAACACCGCGAACACGCTGCGGCTGTGGCAGGCCGAGGCGCCCGAAGTCGTTCGACTTCTCCAGCGTTCAATCGCGGCGACTACTACGGCGCGGTCGAGCAGAAGATCGATCTCGGAGAACCTCAGCAAGATCCTCTATCCGAACGACGAGCAGGTCCAGGGCAAGGAGCTGCGGCTGGAGCAGCAGTACTTCTTCGTCTCGTGCTCGCTGCAGGACATGCTGCGCATTCATCGCAGGGCAGAAGATTCCGCTGGAGAACTTCCACGACAAGTTCGCCGTGCAGCTGAACGACACGCATCCGGCGATCGCGGTCGCCGAGCTGATGCGGCTGCTGGTCGACGAGCACGGGCTGCGCTGGGACGACGCCTGGAACATCACGCGGCAGCACCTTCGCCTACACCAATCACACGCTGCTGCCGGAGGCGCTGGAGCAGCTGGCCGCTCGCGCTGTTCGGCCAGCTCCTGCCGCGCCACCTGGAGATCGTGTTCGAGATCAACGCGCGCTTCCTCGACGAGGCGCGCCTGCAGTTTCTGCGGCGACGAGGCGCGCATTGCGCGGCTGTCGCTGATCGACGAGCACGGCGAGCGCTACGTGCGCATGGCCAACCTCGCCTGCGTCGGCTAGCCACGCGATCAACGGCGTGGCCGAGCTGCACTCCGAGCTGCTGAAGCAGGACGTGCTGCGCGACTTCCACGCGCTGTGGCCGGAGAAGTTCAGCAACAAGACCAACGGCGTCACGCCGCGGCGCTGGCTGATGCTGGCGAACCCGCGCCTCGCGCGACTGATCACCGTCATGCGATCGGCGACTGGCTGGACGCGCGATCTCGACGCAGCTGCGCGAGCTCGAACGCGTCGCCGACGATGCCGATTTCCGCGCTGCGTGGCGCGACGTCAAGCGTGTCGAACAAGACTGCGTTCGCGCGCTACGTGCACCAGGCAGCCGGGCATCGACGCTCGACCCGCGACTCGATGTTCGACGTGCAGGTCAAGCGCATCCACGAGTACAAGCGCCAGCACCTGAACATCCTGCACGTCGTCGCGCTCTACATCGCGATTGAAGACGGGTCCGCGACGCCGACCCTGTGCCGCGCACCTTCATCTTCGGCGGCAAGGCCGCGCCCGGCTACCGCATGGCGAAGCTGATCATCAAGCTGATCAACGCCGTCGGCGCACGTGGTCAACCGCGACCCGCAGCGCGCGACCGGCTGAACGTGGTGTTCGTGCCGAACTTCAACGTGACGCACCGGGCAGCGCATCTACCCGGCGGCGGATCTGTCGGAGCAGATCTCGACGGCCGGCAAGGAAGCCTCCGGCACCGGCAACATGAAGTTCGCGATGAACGGCGCGCTCACCATCGGCACGCTGGACGGCGCCAACATCGAGATCCGCGACGGAAGTCGGCGCGGAAAACTTCTTCCTGTTCGGGCTGACCGCCGACGAGGTCGCGGCGCTGCAAGGCGCGGGGCTACAGCCCGGCGGAGGTACTATCGCGACGCATGCCGCAGCTGCGGGAAGTCATCGACCTGATCGCGAGCGGCTTCTTCTCGCGCGGCGACAGCGAGCTGTTCCGCCCGCTGCTCGACAGCCTGCTGATGCACGATCCCGTACCTCGTGCTCGCGGATTTCGGCTCGTACCTCGACTGCCAGCGAGCGTCGTGGCGAGCGCCTATGCGGACCGCGATCGCTGGACGCGCATGTCGATCCTCAACGTGGCGCGCTGCGGCAAGTTCTCCTCGGACCGCGCGATGCGCGAGTATGTGAACGACATCTGGCGTGCGGCCCCTGTTCCCGTACGGCTGATCTCACAGGACGACATCGCGGGCAACCTGCTGCAGTGAATTTCAGCTGCGGCGGATCCACTCCGGATCGGGCAGCTCGTGAAACGCGTGCCGCAGGCTTTCGCTCCAGCGCGTGCGCATCATTCGGAAGTAGGCGTGCTCCTCGTCGATGTTGACGTGGCTGTGCACGCGCAACGCGTCGCGCTTGAACACTGAGCAGATCGAGCGGCAGCCCGACCGAGAGATTGGAGCGGATCGTCGAATCCATCGAGATCAGCGCGCACTTCGCCGCCTGCGCGAGGCTCGTGCTGCGCGTGACGACGCGGTCGATGATCGGCTTGCCGTACTTCGATTCGCCGATCTGGAAATACGGCGTGTCGGCGGTGGCCTCGATGAAATTGCCGGCGGCATAGACGCAGAACAGCCGCGGCGGTTCGGTGCCGATCTGGCCGCCGAAGATCAACGAGGCGTTGAACTCGATGCTTGTGATCCTTGCAGCGCCTCGGCGTCGCGCCGATGCACCTCGCGCAACGCATCGCCGACCTGCCGCGCGGCCTCGAACATGTTGGCGGCGCGTGAAAATGCTGGTCTCCGTCCGCGCTCTCGATGCGCTCGCGCAGCATGCTCGATCGACCGCCTGCGAAATCGCGAGATTGCCCGCGCGTCATCAGCGACCAGCACGCGTTCGCCGGGTTGCTCGAAGACCGTGATCTTGCGGAACGTGCTGATCTGATCGACGCCCGCATTCGTGCGCGAGTCCGCACAGGAAGACCAGCCCGGCATCGAGCAGCATGCCAACGCAGTAAGTCATGCCGAATGCAGCGATGACGTCAGTCGACGAAGCTCGATCGTGAACGCCGACAGTCGATGCGCGCAGTCGTCAGGCGATGAGCAGCTGCGGCTGCTGGCGAGCGTCAGCGAATCGCTGAGCCGCTGCCATCGCTCACTGCCTACTGCTGCTGCGCCGACGTCGCCACGCTGACGTCACGTGCATTTCCTCCGTGCCGCCGCCGCGCCGGACGCCGCGCACCGGGCACGCATCGAGGTAGTCGCGGCCGACGGCGAGCCGGCAATGTTTGCCGCCCGACGAGCGAGCGATGCGTGACGTCGATCGACATCCAGCCCGCTGTCGCGGCCGAGCCAGCATCGACCCATGCGTGACTCGCGACCTCGCCTTCTTTGCCGGCGTAGCAGATAGCCGCTCACGTAGCGGGCCGGGATGCCGGCCGCGCGGCAGCACGCGATGAATACATGCGCATGGTCCTGGCACACGCCCTTGCCGCGCGCGAAGGCCTCGCGTGCGACTCGTGCACGTCGGTGGCGCCGTTCTCGTATTGCGATCGCTTCGCACACTGCATCCGCGAGCTCGAGCAGATGCGCGTCGCCGGTCGCCCGTCGCTGCAGCCGCTGCGTGCGCAAATGTCGCGATCGCCTCGTCCGGCCGCGTCAGCGGCGTCTCGGCGAGATAGGCCAGCGGCGACAGCTTGCCTTCGTCGGGCAGCAGTCGCGCCTTCGGCGTCCTGGTCTCGACGACGCCGTTCACGACGATGCGAATCTCGCGATGCGGCTCGTCGAGCGTCAGCAAGTGCACGACGTTGCCGTACGCATCGATCTGCGCGTGCTGGCGGCCCGGCGCGCGCGATGTTCCAGCTGAGCGCGCGCTGCATCGGATCGCGCCGCGGCGTGAGTCGCAGATTCTGCACGCTGCGCTTCACGGGCTCGCCGTAGCGATAGAGCGTCTCGTGGCGGATGTGCAGTTGCATGAGCGATTCCTCGAGTCTCAGTCGGCGGCGGACACGAGGAAGTCGCGCGACGACGCGCTCGCCGAGGTCGCGCGTGCGGCCGAGGAACTGCACGAGGTACTCGTGCAGGCCCGATCGCGAAGATGTCGTCGATGCGGCCGAAGTGCAGCGACGCCTGCAACTCGCCGGCGCGCCGCTCGGTTTCTGCCGACTGCGCGTTGCGCACGGCCGCTGAGATGCGTGTAGACCTGCGACATGCAGCGATGCAGCGAGCGCGGCATGTCGTCGCGCAGCACGAGCAACTCCGCGACGCGTCGCGGCGTGATGAGATCGCGATACACGCGGCGATAGATCTCGAATGCCGACACCGAGTGCAGCAGCGCGCTCCACTGGTAATAGTCGGTCGCGCCGCC
The DNA here is from genome assembly GCA_963830745.1 of uncultured Gammaproteobacteria bacterium. Classification (GTDB taxonomy): domain Bacteria; phylum Pseudomonadota; class Gammaproteobacteria; order Steroidobacterales; family Steroidobacteraceae; genus Steroidobacter. The sequence goes on along the minus strand of CAWHNL010000017.1, from coordinate 337,045 downwards.
GGCCTTCTCGCCGCGCGGCAACAGCAAGTGATACTTCACGTCGAGAATGCGCGCGGTGCTGTCGGCGCGTTCGAGGTACGTGCCGAGCCAGGTGAAGTGCCACGCTTCGTCGCGCAGCATCGTGCCTTGCATGACGCCGCGCGCGAGATGCGAGCGGTACTTCACCCATTCGAAGAAATTGCCCATCTCGGCATCCGACGTCGAGCGCATGCTGGCGACGCGCATTTCGAGCCACGTCGCGTTGAGCGTCTCCCAGATCTCCGAGGTCAGCGTGCCGCGCACGGCGCGCGCGTTCTCGCGCGCCGCGCGCAGGCAGCTGTAGATGCTCATCGGGTTGTCGCGATCGAACGCCATGAACGCGATCGCGTTTGCGGGCGTGACCGCCGTCATAGCGCTGCTGGAACGCTTCGAGCAGGCCGATGATCGTGAGCGTCGCGGTCCAGCCTTGCTCGACGATCTCGGCGCCCTGCGGCAGCAGCGACATCCGGTAGTTCACCTCGAGCATGCGCGCGAGGTTTTCGGCGCGCTCGGTGTAGCGCGCCATCCAGTAGAGATGATCGGCGGTGCGGCTCAGCATGAGCGCTCCCGGGCAGTCTCATGCTTCGAGCACCCACGTGTCTTTGGTGCCGCCGCCTTGCGATGAATTCACGACCAGCGAGCCTTGCCGCAGCGCGACGCGCGTCAGGCCGCCGGGCACCAGCGTGACGTCGCGGCCCGACAGCACGAACGGCCGCAGATCGATGTGCCGCGGCGCGACGCCCGATTCGACGAACGTCGGGCACGCCGACAGCGCGAGCGTCGGTTGCGCGATGTATTTTTCCGGCGATCGCAGGATGCGCTCGCGAAACGCTGCGAGCTGTTCCTTGCGTCGCGGCCGGCCCGATCAGCATGCCGTAGCCGCCGGCGCCGTGAACTTCCTTCACGACCAGCTCGTGCAGGTGCGCGAGCGTGTAGTCGAGATCCTCCTTGCGTCGCAGCACGTACGTCGGCACGTTCGCGAGCAGCGGCTCCTCGCCGAGATAGAAGCGAATCATGTCCGGCACGTACGGGATAGATCGACTTGTCGTCGGCGACGCCGGTGCCGATCGCATTCGCGATCGTCACGCGGCCAGCGCGATAACGCGGCCAGCAGACCCGGCACGCCGAGCATCGAATCCGGCCGGAACACCAGCGGATCGAGGAAGTCATCGTCGATGCGCCGGTAGATCACGTCGACGCGCTGCGGACCCCGCGTCGTGCGCATGTAGACGAACTCGTCTTCGACGTACAGATCCTGGCCTTCGACGAGCTCGATGCCCATCTGCTGCGCGAGGAACGCATGCTCGAAGTAGGCGCTGTTGTACGCGCCCGGCGTGAGCAGCACGACGGTCGGATCGTTGACACCGGACGGCGCGACGCTGCGCAGGTTTTCGAGCAGCAGATCGGGATAGTGCTCGACCGGCGCGATCGAATGCCGCGCGAACAGCTCCGGGAAACAGCCGCATCATCATGCGACGGTCCTCGAGCATGTACGACACGCCCGAGGGCACGCGCAGATTGTCTTCGAGCACGTAGAACTCGCCGCGCGCCGGCGCGCACGACATCGATGCCGGCGATGTGCGCGTAGATCGAGCCGGGCACGTCGATGCCCTGCATCTCCGGTCGGTACTGCCCGTTGCACAGCACCTGCTCGGCGGGCATGCGGCCGGCGCGCAGGATCTCCTGATCGTGATAGATGTCGGCGATGAAGGCGTTGAGCGCCCGCACGCGCTGCTTGAGTCCTGCTGCGAGCTGCCGCCATTCGGCGGCCGGGATGATCCGCGGCACGATGTCGAACGGGATCAGCCGCTCGGTGCCGGCCTCCTCGCCATACACGGCGAACGTGATGCCCACGCGATGAAACAGCGTGTCCGCTTCGGCGCGCTTCTGCGCGACGCGATCGCGCGGCGTCCTCGCCAGCCAGGCGGCGAACGCGCGGTAGTGCTCGCGGACTGCCGCCATCGGCGGCATGCATCTCGTCGTAGACGGACGTCCCGACCATCGCCTCCCCTGATTCGGCTCCTCGACAGAAGGAGCGAAATCCGTGCCAGAGCGGCGCGCCTTCAGCCACGTGGCCGTTGCGTCACGGTGAGGCCCCGGACTGCACCAAAGCAGCGCGTCGACGGCACGATTTCGGTGCTTTATGCTTCGCGCCATGAGCGGGGAAGGGGAAGCAGCGGGCGACGTGCTGACGGGCGCGATCGTCGCGAGCGCGATCGAGGGTAAGGCCGGCAAACACGGTCCTGAAGCGCACGGCAAGTGCCTCAATTGCGGCGCGCAGCTCGACGGCGCCTACTGTGCCTCGTGCGGCCAGCGGGCGCACCTGCATCGCAGCCTGCGTCCACCTCGGCCACGACATCCTGCACGGCGTGTTCCACTTCGAAGGCAAGATGTGGCGCACGATTCCCGAGCTGTTCTTCCATCCCGGCCGGCTCACGCGCCGCTACATCGACGGCGAGCGCGCCAAGTTCGTCTCGCCGATGGCGCTGTACCTGTTCACCGTGTTCCTGATGTTCGGCGTGTTCTCGTTCACGACCAGCAACATTTTCGACGGGGCGGAGGACGGCGTCGCCGGCGAAGTCGTCAGCGAGTGGAAGGAGAACAACCAGGAGGCGAAGGAATCCGTCGGCGAGAAGATGGATGCGGTGCGCGAGCAGCTCAAGGAGGACAACCTGGCGCCGCAGAAGCGCGCCGAGCTCGAGCGCAACCTGAGCGACCTGCAGTCGGCGCAGGTGGTGATGGACGCGCTGGCGAAGGGCGACTGGGACGCGCTCAAGAACCTGGAGTCCAACGAGCAGGCGAAGCAAGCGATCGAGGAGGCCAAGTCGAACGTGCCGAAAGCGACGCGTCGCAAGCGGCACGGACGTCAACGTCGGCTGGCCGGCGCTGCAGAAGCGGCTGGAGCGCGGCGCGAAGGAGCTGAAGGACAACCCGAGCCTCGCTGCCTACAAGCTCAAGATCGCGAGCTACAAGTATTCCTGGGCGCTGATCCCGCTCTCCGTGCCGTTGATGTGGCTGCTGTTCTTCTGGCGCCGCGACATCCACCTGTACGACCACGCGATCTTCATCACGTACTCGATCAGCTTCATGATGATGTTCCTGATCCTGCTGACGCTCGCCGCGTCGTTCGGCCTCAGCGCCGCGATCTGGGGAACCGCGATCGGCATCGTGCCGCCGCTGCATCTCTACAAGCAGCTGCGCCACGCCTACAAGCTGTCGCGCTTCGGCGCGTGGCTGCGATTGTTCCTGCTGTCGATCGGCATCTCGATCGTGCTGACGTTCTTCTTCGTGCTGCTGCTGCATGATCGGCATGATCGGCTGAGCCCCCGCGGATCATTTGAAGCAACGGCCGCTACCGATGACCCCGCACCCGCGCGGCCGGCGGGTGTTCGTAGTTCTCTCATGATGAAGTGGATCGTTGCATTGGCGGTGGCGACGCTGCCGGCGCCTGCCGGCCTGGCCGCCGAACTGAGTGACAAGGTCTGGAATCGCGGCGCCGCGGACTGCAGCAGCAACCAGGATCCGGCGATCGAGGTTTTCCAGCTCGACCCGGACACGTATGTTCTGCGGCAGAACAAGTGCGTGCATTTCGAAGCGCCGTTCATCTACGTTCTGTTCGGGGACCATACGGTGTTCGTGCAGGACACCGGCGCCACCGCCGACGCTGCGCAATTTCCCCTGTACGACACCGTGCAGAATCTCATTGCTCAGCGGACGCGGCGTCCGGGCGCAGAGCCGCTGCGACTGCTCGTCACTCATTCCCATAGCCACGGCGATCACACGGCCGGGGATCCGCAGTTCAAGGGCAAACCCGGCGTGACGCTCGTCGAGCCGGATGCCGACGCTGTCCGCGAGCACTTCAACTTCGCAAAGTGGCCCGCAGGATCGGCGACCATCGATCTCGGTGCGCGCCAGCTCGTCGTGCTGCCGGCGCCGGGGCACCAGGACGAAAGTATTGCCGTGTACGACGCCAAGACCGGATGGCTCCTGACCGGCGACACTGTCTATCCCGGCATGCTCTACATAAGAGACTGGAATACGTACCGATCGAGCATCCACCGCCTCGTGGATTTGCGAAAGCCCACCGGGTCTCCGCAGTCATGGGAACGCACATCGAGATGAGCCGCACACCCGGCAAGGTCTACCCGAGGGGCAGCACGTTTCAGCCCGACGAAACCGGCCTGGCGCTGACCGTGGAGGATCTGTTCGGGTTGGACCAGAGTCTGCAACGCGCCGGTGATGAGCCGCGCGAAATAACGCTGACGAAGTTCGTCGTCACACCGATCGGCACCTTCCAGCGAGTAGTGGGCAGCATTCTGAAGTGGCTCGGCGTGCGGTAACGCAGTCGTATCGGCGCCACTTCCGACAAAAGTCAGCTGCTCGACCCCGGCGCGCGCCAGTACAGGCGCACTCGCGCATCGGGTGCAATTGGCATCCGTCATCTGGAGTCACTCATGCGCCTTCTTCTCCTGGCTGCTGCCGCGGCGGCTGCTTCGATCCCTGCTGCTTCATTCGCCGACTCCGCAAGCTGTCGGCCGCGCGTCGTTCAGAGCGCGACGACATTTCCGATGCGCTCGCAGGTGCGCGGTCAGGAAGGCATCGTCTATGTGAACGTCAGGATCGACGAGCACGGCCGCGCGACCGACGCGCAGCTGCATCGCTCCAGCGGCTACAGCCTGCTGGACCGCTCCGCTACGCGCAGCATCGTCAGCAGCTGGCTGTTCGACGTGTCGTCGTGCGACAGCGCGAACCTGCCGGCGCAACACCTGATTGCCGTGCAATTCCAGAACAACGAATATTGAGCCCCGTCGCAACCGGGGGCGCAATGAAAAGACCAATAAAACTCGCTGTCGCGAGCCTCGCAGTGCTCGTCGTAGTGGCCGCCGCCGCCGCTGGCGTCGTCAGCAAGCTCGCGGATCGCAAGCTTCACCGCATCGTGCAGCTGCCGCCGCTGCAGGTGACGTTCGCGGCAGCCGATGGCCAGCTCGAGCACGGCGAGTACCTGTTCAAGACGCGCGGTTGCATGGAGTGTCACGGTGCCGGAGGCGCTGGCCTCGTTCTGATCGACGACAAGGACAGCGGCTTCTTCGTGCGCACGCCGAACATCACCAGCGGCGGTGCGAGCCCGGCACGCGGCTACTCGGACACTGATTGGGTCCGCGCCTTGCGCCATGGAGTGAAGCCGTCGGGCGAGCCGCTGTGGATCATGCCGAGCGAGGACTATGCGCGGATGACCGACGCCGACGTCGGTGCCATCGCTGCATACGCGCGCAGCTTGCCGCCGGCGGACACTGGCGGAGCGCAATTCGGCAGGCCGTTGCCGATCAAGGCGGCGTATCTATTCGGCGCAATCAAGGACCCGGCGGAAAGGATCGATCACACGGCACCTGTACCCGAGGCCGTGCCGGACGATCTGCTCGCGCGCGGCGAGTACATCGCGCAGGGCTGCACGGGTTGTCACGGCGCGCAGTTCTCCGGCGGCAAGATTCCCGGTGCGCCGCCCGCGTGGCCCGACGCTGCGAATCTGACTTCGGCACCCGACAGTGGCATGGCTCACTACACGTCGGCGGAGCAGTTCAAGAGCATGTTGCGCACGGGCAAGCGACCCGACGGCTCCGCCGTCAGCGAAGTCATGCCGTTCAAGAGCCTCGCCTACATGAGCGACGCAGAGCTGGATGCGCTGTTCGCGTTCTTGAAATCGCTCGAGCTAAGGTGCCGGGAGAAAAAGGGCGAAACTCAGCATCGCAGCATTTGAGCGGGCTTGAGCGCATCTCAACGATTCGAATGCTGCAACGCTGAGTTTCCCCTCTTTTCTCTCCCGGCACCGCGAACTCCGTGCGGATTTCGCTGCCGGCTTTGAGCGTCAGCGTGACCGGCGTGCGCTCGATGATGTCGGCAAAGCGCGCACGCTGTTCGGGCGTGAGGTCCGCGTCCAGCCGCACGACGCGCCGGATGATGTTGCGCTCATCCTCCCTGTGGAAGCTCAGGTCGATCTCGAGCGAGCGGATCGTCAACTGCTTGCGGTCAGCGTACATGCGCAGCGTGATCGCCGAGCATGCGCCCAGACCCGCGAGCAACAGGTCGTAGGGAGAGGGCCCCGCGTCGCGCCCGCCGTGGGCCTGCGGCTCGTCCGCGATCAGCGTGTGCTGCCCGGCCGTCACGGTTACTGCGTAAGGTGTGACGCCGATAGCCGTTCTTACGATAGTCATGGTGCTACCCTCGCCCCGCTCGTCCGCCACTGTACTTGTTTTCGGTCGAAAGCAGGCCGAGGCTGTCGCAAGGAGCCCACGATGAATGTCCCCGCTGTAAGACCCCCGACCTGAAGCCCACGCTGATCGAGGAATACCTGCCCGCCATGGGCTGCGAGACGTGCCACGGCAGCCTGGTCTCGCTGCTGTACTACCGGCACTGGGCGGAAACGCAGAAGCTCGCTTCGAGCCCGCGACGCCGCCGCGACGAACGGCGGGCCGGTTGCAACCAGCGACACCACGACCGCGATCGTCTGCCCGAAGTGCGCGCGCGTGATGGCGAAGTACAAGCTGACCGGCACGGTCGCGAACCGCGTCGACGTGTGCTCGACCTGCGACGAGGCCTGGCTCGACGGCGGCGAATGGGAACTGCTCGAAGCGCTACAACTGAGCCACGAGCTGCCGGCGATTCTCACGGACGCGTGGCAGCGGCGCATCCGCCGCGAGCAGTCGGAAGGCACGCGACGCTCGATCCTCGTCCGCATGATCGGCGAAGAGGGCACGTCCCGCGTGGAGGAATTCAGAAGCTGGCTCGGCAGGAATCAACACAAGTCGCACGTGCTCGCGTATCTTTACCGGAACTGAGGCGCCGGGGACTCCAAATGGAGGAGCGCTATGCAGATCTTGGCAGCGAGCACGCTGGTGGTGTTGCTCGGCACCGGTAATCCCGGCCCCATTCCCGAACGTTCCGGCCCCGCGACCGCAATCGTCGTCGATGACGTCGCCTACCTCGTCGACTTCGGTCCGGGCGTCATCCGCCGCGCCTTCGCGGCGTTCCGCGACAAGAAAATCGAGGCACTCGACCCGGTGAAACTGCGCGTCGCGTTCGCGACGCACCTGCATTCGGATCACACGGTCGGCTACGCCGATCTGATCTTCACGCCCTGGACGATCGGCCGCCAGGTGCCGCTCGAGGTGTACGGCCCGAAGGGCATGAAGGCGATGACGGAGCATCTGCTCGCCGCGTACAGCGTGGACATCGAGACGCGCACCAATGCCGACGGCAACCAGCACGACTTTCCGCAGGGCAGCCGCGTGAACGCGCACGACATCGGCCCCGGCGTCGTCTACAAGGACGCGAAAGTCACGGTGACGGCGTTTGCGACCAAGCACGCGATGGAGAGCTACGGCTATCGCTTCGATACGCCCGATCGCAGCATCGTGATCTCCGGCGATACGAATCCGACGCAAGCGACCATCGATGCGTGCCGCGGCTGCGACGTGCTGATCCACGAAGTGCAGACGCCTGCATGGCGAGCGACGCGGCCCGAGCGCTTCCAGCGCTTCGCGGAGAAACATCACACGTCGACGCCGCAGCTCGCCGATCTCGCGAAGCAGGCGAAGCCGCGGCTGCTGATCCTGTATCACTACAACAGCGTGTCCGACCAGGAGCTGTTCGGCGACATGGCGTCGCGCTACGCAGGACAGTTCGTGATCGGACGCGATCTCGACGTGTACTGACAAAACCTCACACGCGGGCGTTGCCCGACGCCGCCCGCGTGCGCAGAATTTCCATGGAAGGGACAACAACAGGGGAGCCGACCATGACGACATCAGTTGGGTTACGCAGATCGGCACTCGCCGCCTGCGCGTTCATGGGTTTCGTCAGCGCCGGCGCGCTGGCCCAGGTCACGATTCAGGGCGCCACGTGTGCGACGCCGCCGCCGCTGCACTGTCCGGACAGCGAATGCTCCGGCGCGATGGTGATCAACCAGGGTCCGGTCGTGGAGATGAAGACGCGGCGCACCGTACTTCCTCGATTATCCGTGCGACCTGAAGCCCGGCGAGAAAGTCACGTTCATCCTGAGCCTGCACGGCGGCGGCTCGTACGGCAACTGGCAGCGCCACTACTTTCCGTTGCTCGACTACAAGGACAAGTACCGGCTGGTGATCGCCACGCCGAACTCGCCGGTGCGCGTGTGGTCGGACGCAGACGATCAGTATCTGCAGAACATCGTCGAGTTCGTGGTCGGCCAGTTCGGCAAGGACAACATCAAAGCGTTCTGGCTCGTCGGGCATTCGCAAGGCGGCCTGACGTCGAACCGCATCATTCGCACGGACTTCTTCAAGAGCAAGGTGGATGGCTGGCTCAGCCTGTCGGGCGGCCGGCTCGGCGGCAATCCTGGGCGCTCCGCTACGTTCGCGCCAACGCCGGCACCCGGCGCAACTGCGCCGAGCGCTGCACCCAGTGCTTCGCCGTCGGGCGCTGCCGCTCCGGCGTTGAGCCCGAGCACGTTCGCCGCCGCGGCGGCGTTGTTGCGCGAGCTTCCCGCGGTCGACTTCTCATTTATATATGAGACCGGGCAGCGCGAAGTCGACGAGAAGGGCGTCCCCGACACTTCCGACTGGGCGAAGAAGTACAGCTGCGGCGCGCGCGGCACGGCGCAAGAGATCGTCGACACGCGCGCGGGTTACGTCTACGACAGCAGCCGACTGAACCAGCTGCGGCCAGGGTGGGGCCTGTTGCCCGCGCCGGGCAAAGCGCAGGTCTTCGCGTTCCCCAGTTGCAAGGACGGCCGCGTCGTCGCTGACGTCGTGCGTCTCGACAAGGGGCACACCGAGGGCCTGGAGCCGAAGATCACCGAGGAGCTGGTGAAGCTGATGCTCGCAGCGCCGGGCGGGAAGCTGCAGAAAGAGTCAGGCTGAAGCACGACCTACACGCAATCGAAAGCCGACAGTTCGTCAGATCCGTTCCGCGCGCAGGAACCCGCGTGTCGCGGTGGGCGTCCCGTTCATGCCATCAAGCAAACGGAGTCACGATCATGAAGGCTCTTTCGACTATTGCGAATGCATTGTTCGTCGCGGGCACGCTCGCCGCCGGTGCCGCTTACGCGCACGACGCAGCGAAGAATCCGAGCGGCCAGGTGTACGCGAGTCCATCGCAGGTGCGACTGGTTCAGGACAAGCTGCGCGAGCAGGGTCGCAAGCCCGGCACGACGGGTGCTTGGGACGAAGCGACGATCGCCGAGGTGCGCGACTATCAGAAAGCGAACGGCCTTGCACCGACCGGTGAGTTCGACACGAGCCTGCTGAGCTCGCTGAAAGTCGGCGACGTGCTCGCAGGCGAGACGTCCGCGACATTCCTCGACGGACTGCTGCGCGCGGAGGTGTCCAAGTCCGCTGCTGCAACGGGACGCGGCGCGCCGATCTTCGTGAGCCCGGTGCACGTTGCGCAGATCCAGCACGTGTTGCGCGAGCACGGCATGTACAAGGGTGCGATCGACGGTGCGTGGGGAGCCGAGACCGCGCGCGCGGCGAATGACTTTCGCAAGGAGCATGGTCTCGAAGCGAGCCCCGGTCTCGACATCGCTCTGTTGCGTTCCCTCAATCAGCAGCGCTCGCAGGTGCCGAAGCTCGTTGCGGCCGCAACATTGCGCACCGACGGCGTGCCGCTGCATGCCGGCCCGACTGCAATCCGTGCGTTACAGCGCGAGCTTTCGCGCGATGGGCATGATGCCGGCCCCGTCGACGGCGTCTGGGGCGAGAACACACGGCAGGCATTGCGCTCGTACCAGACGGCGCACTCGCTGGAGCCGACGGGAACGCTGACTTTGCCGACGCTCGCCGCGCTGGGTATCGAGATCGCGAACGATGGTGCGAAGCTGAGCAGCGACTAGTTCTCGAAGTAGTCCATTGCTTTCGCGGCGATGTCGCTGCCCCATTCCTGCAGGAAATGGCCGCCGTCAGGGATGACGAGCGGCTCGCCGCAGCCGCGGATCAGCGCGTGCAGCTGGCGCATCACGCCGACGCCGAGCACGGGATCCGCTGCGCCGATCGCCATGAAGGCCTTGCCGCTCCATTGCTCCGACCAGAACTTCATGGCCGCGCGGCTTTCGGGCACACCCGGCATCGACAGGATCGGTCATCACGAGTTGCGGAAAGGCGCGCACGCCGGCCTTGTAACGCACGTCAGGAAACGGCGCGTCGTAGGCCGCGACTTCCGCATCCGTCAAATGTGGCGTGCCGCGCTTGATCAGCGGGCCGACGGCGAGATCCGGATGCGAGGCGCAGTACGCGCGCCATGCGACGAAGCCTGGAGTCGGCGGAGTGCCCACCGCGAGCCCCGTGTTCATCACGATCGCTCGTGCGAGCCGCGGGCGGAACCCGGGATCGATCGGCAACGTCAAGCCAATGAGGCCGCCCCAATCCTGCACGACGAGCGTGATGCGCTCCAGGTTCAGCCGCTCCACCAGCCGCAGCACGAAATTGCGATGGAAGTGAAAACTGTAGTCGGCGTCATGCACCGGTTTGTCGGAGCGGCCGAAGCCGTAGAAGTCGGGCGCGACGACGCGGCAACCGCGCGCGACGAACACCGGGATCATGCGTCGGTACAGGAAGCTCCAAGACGGCTCACCGTGCAAGCACAGGCACACGTGCTGCGCGTCGCGCGGCCCGGTGTCGACGTATGCAGCGCGCAGTCCTTCGTAGCCGGGCAGGTCGTCGACGTACTGCGGCGGGTATGCAAAATCGGGCAGGTGCGCGAATCGCTCTTCCGGCGTGCGGAGTGCTTCGATCGTCATGGGCGGAGCCTCCAGAGTTTTCACGATGCTAGCTTGGCAAAAGTCGCGCCTTTTGCCAGGCGCTGTCGAAAGGGCCTCGGCCGCTTTCGACCAATAGACTAGACTGCCGCGATGAAGATCGCGACCTATAACATCAACGGCATCGGCGCGCGGCTGCCGCGCCTGCTCGAATGGCTGGAACGCGAGTCGCCCGACGTCGCGTGTCTGCAGGAGCTGAAGGCGCCGGACCAGAATTTCCCGATCGTCGCGATCCGGGCCGCAGGCTACGGCGCGATCTGGCACGGCCAGACCTCGTTCAACGGCGTGGCGATCCTCGCGAAGGGCGCGGATCCGGTCGAGATCCGCCGCGGCTTGCCGGGCGATCCCGACGACACGCACAGCCGCTACATCGAAGCGGAAGTGAACGGCATCGTCGTCGGCTGCCTGTACCTGCCTAACGGCAATCCGCAGCCCGGGCCGAAGTTCGAATACAAGCTCAAGTGGTTCCAGCGGCTGAACGAGCACGCGCAGACGCTGTACTCCTCCGGCAAGCCGGTCGTGCTGTGCGGCGACTACAACGTCGTGCCGACGGATTTCGACATCTACGATCCGAAGGGCTGGAGAAAGGACGCGCTGCTGCAGCCGGAAACGCGCGATGCGTACCAGCGGCTGCTCGCGCAAGGCTGGGTCGACTCGCTGCGCAAGTGCCATCCGGAGGAGCGCATCTACACGTTCTGGGATTTCTTCCGCAATCACTGGCAACGCAACGCCGGGCTGCGCATCGATCACGTGCTTCTGAACGCGACGCTCGCGCCGCGCCTGGCCGGCTGCAACGTGCACTCGTGGGTGCGCGGCGAGCAGAAGGCGAGCGACCACGCGCCGGTCTGCGTGGAAATCACGTAGGTCGGGCTTCAGCCCGACGAACTGGCCCTGCATGGCCAAGTGGATCGAAGACTACGCGATGATCGGCGACTGCGAGACCGCAGCGCTGGTCGGACTCGACGGCTCGATCGACTGGTTGTGCTGGCCGCGCTTCGATTCCGACGCGTGCTTCGCCGCGTTGCTCGGCACACCCGAGCACGGCCGCTGGCTGCTCGCGCCGCAGGCGGCGGACGCGCAAAGTCACGCGGCGCTATCGCGACGACACGCTGATTCTCGAAACGCGCTTCGAGACCGCGACGGGCAGCGTGTGCGTCATCGACTTCATGCCGCCGCGCGATCACGCGCTCCGATCTCGTCCGCATCGTCGTCGGCGAGCGCGGCGAGGTCGCGATGCATACCGAGCTCGTGCTTCGCTTCGGCTACGGCGTCGCCGTGCCGTGGGTCACGCACATCGCGCCGGACACGTGGCGTGCGATCGCCGGCCCGGACATGGTCGTGCTGCGCACGCCCGCACCGATGCACGGCGAGAATCTGAAGTCCGTCGCCGACTTCGTCGTCAAGGAGGGCGAGACGGTCCCGTTCGTGCTGCGCTATGCGCCTTCGCATCTGCCTGACGTCAAGATCGCCGATGCACAGCACGCGCTCGCGCGCACCGAGCGCTTCTGGCGCGAGTGGGTCGCGAAAGGGCAACGTGTCGACACGCTGGTCGGACGCCGGTGACGCGCTCGCTGATCACGTTGCGTGCGCTGATCTACGCGCCGACCGGCGGCATCGTCGCCGCACCGACGACGTCGCTTCCCGAACAGCATCGGCGGCACGCGCAACTGGGACTATCGATTCTGCTGGCTGCGCGACGCGACGCTAACCTTGCTCGCGCTGATGGACGCGGGCTACTACGACGAGGCCATGCGCATGGCGCGAATGGCTGCTGCGCGCCATCGCGGGCAGTCCAAGTCAAGCGCAGATCATGTATGGCGTCGCCGGCGAGCGCCGGCTCACGGAATGGGAACTGCCATGGCTGCCGGGCTACGAAGGATCGAAGCCGGTGCGCGTCGGCAACGGTGCGCACGACCAATTGCAGCTCGATGTGTACGGCGAAGTGATGGATGCGCTTCATCAGGCGCGCGTCGGCGGCATCGCGCAGATCGGAGACGGCCTGGGCCCTGCAACGCCAGCTGCTCGAGCACCTGGAGGAGATCTGGGAGCAACCGGACTGCGGCTTGTGGGAAGTGCGCGGGCCGCCGCAGCACTTCACGCATTCGAAGATCATGGCGTGGGTCGCGTTCGACCGCGGCATCAAGGACGCGGAGGCCTACGGGTTCGAATGCCCGCTCGAGCACTGGCGGCGAGCTGCGCGCAAGGATCCACGCGCAGGTCTGCGAGCGCGGCTACGACGCGCAGCGCAATTGCTTCGTGCAGGCCTACGGCTTCCAAGCAGCTCGATGCGAGCCTGCTGCAGATTCCGGAACTGGGCTTTCTGCCGCTGCGACGATCCGCGCGTGCTCGGCACGATCCGCGCGATCGAGTAGCGCTTGCTGCGCGACGGCTTCGTCCTGCGTTACGACACCGAGAGACCCGGACGACGGCTTGCCGCCCGGCGAGGGCGCCTTCATCGCGTGCAGTTTCTGGCTCGCGAATGCGTATGCGATGACCGGCCGGCAAGCGGAAGCGGTGAGCTTGTTCGAGCGGCTCCTGGCGCTGGCCAACGACGTCGGGCTGCTCGCGGAGGAATACGATCCCGTCGCGAAGCGCCTGGTCGGCAACTTCCCGCAAGGGTTCTCGCACCTGTCGCTGATCGTCACGGCGTTCAACCTCGCGCACAGCGAGAAGCCGGCGCAGCAGAGGGCGGAGGATGGTCACTGAGCGAGCCGGCGGACCCTCAGTTGTGCCAGAGTCCGTGTGCCGTTCGGAGAATGGGCACCATGGACGCCAAGCCATTCCCCCGACCGCCTCACCCTCGCCGACATCCGTGCTGCGCACGAGCGCATCCGCGAGCAGCATCCACCGCACGCCCGTTCTGACCAGCACGACGCTCGACCAGCAATCGGGCGGTGCGCTGTTCTTCAAGTGCGAGAACATGCAGAAGGGCGGCGCGTTCAAGGCGCGCGGCGCCACGAACGCAGTGTTCTCGCTCTCGGACGCCGAGGCGGCGCGCGGCGTTGCGACGCATTCCTCCGGCAATCACGCTGCTGCCGTGTCGCGCGCGGCGAAGTTACGCGGCATCCCTGCGTACATCGTGATGCCGAACAACGTACCGAAGGCGAAGCGGGCGTCGGTCGAGCGCCTCGGCGGCAAGATCGTGTTCTGCGAGCCGACGATCGCGGCGCGTGAAGCTGCGGCGGCACAAGATCATCGCCGATACCGGCGCGACGCTCGTGCATCCGTACGACGATCTGCAGGGTCATGGCGGGCCAGGGAACTGCAACGATCGAGCTGCTGGAGCAGGCGGCCGATCTCGACACGATTCTGTGTCCGATCGGCGGCGGCGGATTGATCAGCGGCACCGCGGTCGCGGCGCTGAGCCTCAAGCCCGGCATTCGCGTGATCGGCGCGGAGCCCGCGGGCGCCGACGACGCCAGCCGCTCGTACCAGGCGGGCAAGCGCATCCCGCTGACGCAGGCGAACACGATTGCCGACGGACTGCGCGGCTCGCTCAGCGACCGCACGTTCGCGGAAATCCGCAGTCACGTCGCCGACGTCGTCACGGTCTCCGAAGACTCGATCGTCGCCGCGATGCGCGCGGTCTGGGAAGTGTTGAAGATCGTGATCGAGCCTTCGGGGGCGGTGTCGTACGCGGCGATCGTCGAGAACAAGGTCGACGTGCGGGGCCGCCGCGTCGGCATCATCCTGACCGGCGGCAATCTCGACCTCGACAAGCTGCCCTGGAAACAGACATGAACGCATGACGATATGAAATGACTCCGGAGCGCGAAACCGTTCTGCACAGCTGGTGCCGGCAAGCGGACTGGGCGGCGCCGACAGTCGTGGGCGGCGCCGGTGCGCGGTTTCATACAGAAGATGGCCGCAGCATTCTAGACATGAGCAGCCTCGCGGAGTGCAATGGCCTCGGCCATCAGCATCCGCGCGTCGTCGCCGCGATCCGACGGCAGGCCGAGCAGCTCTGCTTCGTGACCAACGCCTGGGGCGCGCAGCCGCGCGCGCGGCTCGCGGAGATGCTGCTGGAGAAATCCGGTTTCGCGGGCGGGCGCGTGTTCTTCACGCTGGCCGGCGCCGACGCCAACGAGAACGCAGTGAAGCTGGCGCGCCAGGCTTCGCGCAAGCCGCGCGGCAAAGTCATCGCTCGCGATCGGTCGTATCACGGCGCGAGCTACGCGACGATGGCGCTGTCCGGCGACAGCCGCACCAGTCATCAGGTCGATGCGCAGGCATTCGGAGTCGTGCGCGCATTGCCGCCGTATGCGTATCGCTGCCCGTTCGGCACGACGAGCGATGAGGAGTGCGGCGAGCGCAGCGCGGGACACGTCGGCGAGCTGATCGATACGCACCGGCGACCGAAGTGGCTGCGGTGCTGATGGAGCCCAACGCCGGCACGAACGGCATCGTTGCGCCGGAGAACTACTGGCCGCTGTTGCGCGCGCATACGCGCGAGCGCGGCGTCTACCTGATCGCCGACGAAGTGATGAGCGGCTTCGGTCGCTGCGGCGAGTGGTTCGCGTGGCAACGCTATGGCGAGGACGGCCGCCCGGACCTGATGACGCTCGCGAAGGGACTGACCGGCGCACACTTGCCGCTCGGCGCCGTCGTGATGTCGGCGGAGATCGCGCGCCGGCTCGAGAACGAGATGCTGTACACGGGGCTGACTTATTGCGGACATCCGCTCTCGTGCGCGGCGGGCGTCGCGGCTGTCGAGGCGTACGAGAGCGAGGGCCTGATCGAGCGCTCGCGGCGGCTGGGCGCGCAGCTGTATCGCGAGCTGCAGAGACTGCGGGAGCGGCATGCGATCGTCGGCGACGTGCGCGGCGGCCATGGCTTGTTCGCAGTCGTCGAGCTCGTGCGCGACCGCGCATCGAAGGCGCCGCCGAGCGCGTGGCCCGATGCGCACCCGGCGCTCACGAAGCTCGTGAAGGATGCATTGGCGCGCAACGTGTCGTTTGCGACGCGCGGGAATCTGATCATCCTGGCGCCGCCGTTGGTCATCGAGGAAAAGGAGCTGCAGGACGCGCTGTCGTTGCTGGATGAGTTGTTGGGCAATCTGAAATTCATGTAGGTCGGGCTTCAGCCCGAGGAGCTAAGCCCGACCTACATATGAGCTACAAACTGACCTACTCCACGATGTTCGATCCGCCGCCCGAGATGCACGCGCGCTTCGACGCGGCGATGCGCGAGGTGCGCTCGCAACTCGGCCGCAGGCAGGCGCTGCACATCGGCGGCGCCGACGTCGACACAGCGACGGCGCGCGACAAGCGCAGCCCCATCGATCGCGACTGGCTGCTCGGTTCGTTCGCTCAGGCCGGCGCGCAGGAAGTCGATCGCGCGATGGCCGCCGCGGCAGCTGCGTTTCCAAAATGGCGCGCGACGCCGCCGCAGGAGCGCATGCGCTTGCTGCGCAAAGTCGCGCAGCTCATCGAAGAGCGCGTGTATCAAATCGGCGCCGCGCTCACGCTCGAAGTCGGCAAGAACCGCATGGAAGCGCTCGGCGAAGTGCAGGAGACCGCGGATTTCTTCAACGTGTACTGCGACGACTTCGAGCGTCAGCAGGGATTCGATCACGCGCTGCCGAACGATCCGCTGCCGAACACGGTCTCGCGCAATCGCAGCGTGATGAAGCCGTACGGCGTCTGGGTCGTGATCAACCCGTTCAATTTCCCGTTCGCGCTCGCGGGCGGCCCCGTGGCGGCGGCGCTCGTGACCGGCAACACTGTCGTGCTGAAGGGCGCGAGCGAAACGCCGTGGGCCGGACGCATGCTCGCCGATTGCCTGCGCGATGCTGGGTTGCCGCCGGGCGTGTTCAATTATCTGATGGGGCCGGGCGGCGCGATCGGCGATGCGCTCGTGCAGGATCCGCGCACGGCAGGCGTGACGTTCACCGGCTCGTACGAGACGGGCATGCACATCATTCGCACGCTCGCGAACGGCAAGTATCCACGACCGTGCATCGCGGAGATGGGCGGCAAGAATGCGGGCATCGTGACCGCGGCGGCGGACCTGGAGCGCGCGGCGACGGGCATCGTGCGCAGCGCCTTCGGCATGGGCGGGCAGAAGTGCTCGGCGTTGTCGCGGCTTGTACGTCGCAGTCATCGGTGGCCGACGAGCTGATCGATCGGGTCGGCAAGCAAAGTCGCGGCGCTCGGCGTCGGCGATCCGACTCGCGCGGAGAACTGGCTCGGGCCCGTGGTCAGCGAGAAGGCGCAGCGCAACTACCTGTCGTACATCGAGCGGCTGCGCAGTGCCGGCGCGAACATCCGCTTCGGCGGACGCGCGCTGCTGGAGGGCGATCTGGCGCGTGGCTTCTACGTGCTGCCGACGCTTGCCGAGGCGCCGGCCGACGCCGAGCTTGTGGCGCGAGGAGATGTTCCTGCCGATCGTCATGCTGCGGCGGATCCGCGACCTGGACGAAGGCATCGCGCTCGCGAACGATTCCGACCTCGGCCTCACCGCGGGCATCTACGGCTCGCAGCCGGAAGTCGAGCGGTTTTTCCAGGAGATCGAAGCCGGCGTAGCCTATGCGAATCGGGCGCAGGGCGCGACGACCGGCGCGTGGCCGGGCTACCAGCCGTTCGGCGGCTGGAAGGGCTCGGGCAACACCGGCAAGGCGATCGCGTCGTTCTACTATCTCGCGCAGTACATGCGGGAGCAGTCGCAGACGAGTGGTCGAGTAGGAAGAGTCCCATGAAATCACCTCACATCAAGACTGCGTTGCCCGGCCCGAAGGCCGAGGCGATGCTCAAGCGCGACGCGCTGGTCGTGTCGCCGTCCTATCCGCGCGACTACCCGTTCGTGATCTCGCACGCCAAGGGTGCGGAAGCGTGGGACGTCGATGGCAACCGCTTCCTCGACTTCATGGCGGGCATCGCCGTGTGCGCGACCGGGCACAGTCATCCGACGGTCGTGCAGGCGATCACGCAGGCCGCGGAGAAGTTCGTGCACATCTCCAGCGACTACTGGCACGAGGGGCAGATCGCGCTCGGCGAGAAAATCGCCGCGCTCAATCCGGTGGGCGAGCCGGCGATGAGCTTCTTCTGCCAGAGCGGCACCGAGGCCGTCGAAGCCGCGCTCAAGCTCGCGCGCTCCGTCAGCGGGCGGCCGCGCTTCATCGGTTTTCTCGGCGGCTTCCACGGCCGCACGATGGGCTCGCTGTCGTTCACGTCCAGCAAGTACACGCAGCAGAAGGGCTTCTTCCCGTCGATGCCGGGCGTCACGCACGTGCCGTATCCGAATTCGTATCGCCCGCTGCTCGCGGGGAGCGATCAGGGCGCGGCGGTGCTCAACTACATCGAGAAGGTGCTGTTCACGTCAGCAACGTGCCGCCGAACGAAGTTGCGGCGATCATGATCGAGCCGATCCAAGGCGAGGGCGGTTACCTCGTGCCGCCGGACGGCTTCCTGCAGGGACTGCGCGCGCTGTGCGATCGGCACGGCATTCTGCTGATCTTCGACGAAGTGCAATCGGGCATCGGCCGCACCGGCAAGATGTTCGCCGCGGAGCACTTCGGCGTCGCGCCGGACATCATGACGCTCGCGAAGGGTCTCGGCTCGGGGCTGCCGATCGGCATGGTGGTCGCGAAGAAGTCGCTCATGGAGCGCTGGCAGCGCGGCGCGCACGGCAACACGTACGGCGGCAATCCGCGTGTGTTGTGCGGCTGCGCTCGCGACGCTCGACCTGGTGTCCTCGGAGTACTGCGCCAACGCGGCGCGCGTCGGCGAATACTTCATCGGCCGGCTGCGCGAGCTGCAGGGCAAGTTCGCACTGCATCGGCGACGTGCGCGGCAAAGGCCTGATGCTCGGCATGGAGCTGGTCGAGGACCGGACGACGAAAGTGCCGGCGTCGAAGCTCACGGAGAAGCTGATCCGGCAGGCGTTACCAGAACGGGCTGCTGCTGCTGTCGTGCGGGCAGAGCACGATCCGCTTCATGCCGCCGCTCATGATCACGAAGGAACACGTCGACGAAGCGATCGCGATCCTCGACGCCAGTCTCGGCGAAACGCAGAACGCGTGAGCCGCGTCGACCGCATCACGGCTTCGGTGCGCGCAGCGCTCGCGCTCGCGCTGATTGCTGCCGCCGCCGTCGCCCAGCGCGAGCCGGTGCTGAAGCAGATCGATCTGCCGCACTCTTACTACTTTCGCGAGATGTACCTGCCGCAGCTGACGAGCGGCCCGTCGAGCGTCGCGTTCTCGCCCGATGGCGCATCGCTCGTCTACAGCATGGCTGGCTCGCTGTGGCGGCAGCAGATCGGCAGCGACGAGCGCGGTCGAGCTGACGCACGGTCCGGGCTACGACTATCAGCCGGACTGGTCGCCGGACGGTCGACCACATCGTCTTCGCGCGTCATCACGACAACGCGATCGAGTTGTGGCAGCTCGATGTGTCGTCCGGCACGCGCAGCAGCTCACGACGACGGAGTGCGGTGAACCTCGAGCCGCGCTACTCGCCCGATGGCAAGCGGCTCGCCTACGTGTCGACGGCCGGCAGCGGTCACTTCAATCTGTTCGTCGCGCCGCATCGACGGAGACAAGCTCGGCGCACGCGCGCGCCGTGGTCGCCCCGCGCGAGAGCAAGATCGCGCGCTACTACTATTCGAAGCACGATCACACGATCAATCCAGTCGTGGACGCCGGACGGCAAACGTCTCGTGTTCGTTTCCAATCGCGAGATCGCGTACGGCACGCGGCGACCTGTGCAGCGCCGCGGTCGACGGTGCGAGCGAGTTCGAATGCTTCGTGCACGAAGAGACCAGCTGGCGTGCGCGGCCGGAAGTCGCGCCCGACGGCCGGCGCGTGCTGTACAGCAGCTACCAGGGACGTCAGTGGCATCAGCTGTGGCTCACGACGCTCGCCGGCGATGCGCAGCTGCCGCTGACGTTCGGCGAGTTCGATGCGACGCAGGCGCGCTGGTCGCCCGACGGAAGACGCATCGCGTACATCAGCAACGAAGACGGCAACGTGGCGTTGTGGGTGCTCGAAGCAGTCGGCGGCGAGCGCACGCGCATCGTCGCGCGCGATCGCCAGTACTCGCGCCCGATGGCGACGGTGCGCGTTCGATTGAGCCACGGAGCCGACAGGAGCACGCGTCGCCGGCCGCATCAGCGTCGTCGGCGCCGACGAGCGCTACTACGGTCCGGACGATCGCTGGATGCACGCGGACGACGGCTTCGATCCGGTGCGAGTCCCGGCCGAGCTGCGCTATTTCCATTGTCCTGGCGAATGCGCGCTGACGCTGCCGATCGGCGAGACGCAGATCACTGCGTGGCGCGGGCAGGAACACTGCACCGTGCGCAGAAAGATCGAAGTGCGCGCCGACGGTCCGAACGTCGCGGACCTTTCGCTGCAGCCGCTGCAGCTCCCCGACTGGGCGCCGCGCAGGTCACTGCCGATCTGCACGTTCACATGAACTACGGCGGTCACTATCGGAACACGGAAGAGAACCTGATCGAGCAGGCGCGCGCCGAAGATCTCGACGTGATCTACAACCTGATCGTCAACAAGGAGCAGCGGATCCCGGATATCGCGCGGTTCGACGCGGCGCCGCGCCGCGACGCGAGCGGCATCACCGTGTTCCGCAACCAGGAGTACCACACCAGCTTCTGGGGCCACCTCGGCCTGCTGCACCTCCAGCGCTATCTCACGCCGGACTTCAGCGCTTATCAGCACAGCGCGCTGACCTCGCCGTATCCGCACAACGGCGTCATCGCCGATCTGGCGCACGAGCAGGGCGGGCTCGTCGGTTACGTGCATCCGTTCGACACGGTGCCTGCGCCCGAGCGCGAGTCGATGACGAATGCGATGCCCGCCGACGTCGCGCTCGGCAAGGCCGACTACATCGAAGTCGTCGGCTTCGCCGATCACAAGGCGACGGCGGAAGTCTGGTACAAGCTGCTGAACGTCGGCTTCCGCGTGCCCACCGGCTCCGGCACCGATGCGATGGCGAACTATGCGAGCCTGCGCGGGCCGGTAGGCATGAATCGCGTCTATCTCAATACGGGCGGCAGCACGGAACCTGCAGCTCTGCACGCCGCGCTCGCACAAGGACGAACTGTCGCTAGCAACGGTCCGCAGCTCGCTCTCGAAGTGGACGGCAAGTCGCCTGGCGATACGGTGACGTTGCCGGCAGGCGGACAGACGGTCCGCTATCGCGCAGCGCTGCGTTCGCCGGTCGCCATCGATCACTTCGAGCTCGTGCAGAACGGTCGCGTGGTCGCGCGCCATCGGCTGACGAAGGCGCGCACGCATGCGGATGTGTCCGGACAGCTCAAGCTGCGCGAGAGCGGCTGGATCGTGCTGCGGGCCTGGAACGACGGCGCCGATCCGCTGATCCTCGATCTCTACCCGTACGGCACGACCAGCCCGGTCTACGTGAGCGTCGGCGGCGCACCGACGAATTCGCCGTGCGGACGCGGAATATTTCGTACACTGGCTGGACCGTGTGATCGCGGCGGCCGAAGGCCGTACGGACTACAACGACGATCGCGAGCGCCAGGCGACGCTCGACTACCTGCACGCGGCGCAGGCCGCCTACGTTCAAAAAGCAGTCAGAAAGCAGCAGCAGTGACATGAGCCAGCCCGGCATGAACAATCCCGAAGGGACCGCAGCGCCGCCGCGCCAGCTGGGCTTCTGGATGTGCCTCGCGCTGGTCGTCGGCAACATGATCGGCTCGGGCATTTTCCTGCTGCCGGCTTCGCTCGCGCCCTACGGCTTGAACAGCATCTTCGGCTGGATCTTCAGCGCGAGCGGCGGCGTACTGCTCGCGATCGTGTTCGCGCAGCTGTCGCGCGTCTACCCGCAGGCCGGCGGCCCGTACATCTATCCGCGCGTCGCCTTCGGCGAGTGCTGCGGCTTCGTCATGGCGTGGGGCTACTGGATGTCGGTCTGGGTCGGCAATGCCGCGATCGCGATCGGCACGCGTCGCCTACCTGTCGGAGTTCGTGCCCGCGATCAAGACGACCGAGGGCGCGCCGGCGCTCACTGCCGTCGCGCTCATCTGGATCCTGACGTTCGTCAACTGGCGCGGCGTCAAGCATGCGGGCGTGTTCCAGCTCGTCACGACCGTGCTGAAGGTGATGCCGCTGGTTGCGGTCATCGTGCTCGCCATCGTGCTGATTGCGGCGGGCGACCAGTCGGTGATCAAGGTCGAGCCGCAACCGTTCTCGATCTCGGCGATGACGGCTGCGGCGACGCTCACGCTGTGGGGTCTGCTCGGGCTCGAGTCCGCGACCGTGCCGGCAGACAACGTCATCGACCCGAAGCGCAACATTCCGCGCGCGACGCTGTGGGGCACGGTGGTGACTGCGCTCATCTATGTCGTGGCGTGCTCGGTGGTGATCCTGCTGATTCCCGGCTCGCAGCTCGCAGGGTCCAACGCGCCGTTCGCGGACGCGGTGCGTGTGTTCTGGGGCGACAGCGCAGCGAGCCTGCTCGCGCTGTTCGCATTCATCAGCGGCTTCGGCGCGCTCAACGGCTGGATCCTCATTCAGGGCGAGATGCCGCGCGTGCTGGCGAAGGAGAAGGTGTTTCCCGACCTGTTCGCACACGAGTCTCGCTACCGCACGCCCGACTACTCGCTGTTCATCACCAGCGCGCTCGTCACGATCGTCATGCTGATGAATTACAGCGGCTCGATGGTCAAGGTGTTCACGCTGATCATCTTGATCTCGACCTCCGCGTATCTGGTGATGTACCTGTTCTGCTCGCTCGCGGCACTCAAGCTTGCGTGGCGCGGCGATCTGGGCATCAAGGGGCGTCGACTCGCGTGGTTGCTCGCCGTGGCGATGCTCGCGGCGTTGTACTCGGCGTGGACGCTGTACGGCGCCGGCCCCGAAGCGTTCTGGTGGGGCATGGGGCTGTTCGCGCTCGGCCTGCCGCTGTATTTCCTGATGAAATGGTGGCAACGCCGCCGCACCGCGCCCGCCGCCGTCGCGGCTGTCTTGATGCTCTCATGCAACGCGATCCGCGCTACGACATCCTGTTCGAGCCTGTCCGCATCGGTCCGGTAACGGCGAAGAACCGCTTCTTCCAGGTCCCTCACTGCAACGGCATGGGTCACGCCATGCCGGAAGCGCACGCGGCCATGCGCGCGGCGAAAGCGGAAGGCGGCTGGGCCGTCGTCAGCACCGAGGAATGCGAGATCCATCCGACGGGCGACATCTCTCCGTACATCGAAGCGCGGCTTTGGGATGACAGCGACATTCCCGCGCTGGCGCTCATGTGCGAGAAGGTGCATGCGCACGGCGCGCTGGCGGCGATCGAGCTCACGCACAACGGCCCGACGTCTTCGAACCTGTACTCGCGAGAAGTCGCGATCGCGCCGTCGCATCAGCCGCTGAAATACGGGTATCCGCAGCATGCGCGCGCGATGACGTTGCGCGACATCCGCGACTATCGCCGCTGGCATCGCGACGCGGCGCTGCGTGCCAAGCGCGCGGGCTTCGACATCGTGTACATCTACGCCGCGCACGATCTGTCGCTCGCGATGCACTTCCTGCAGCAGCGACGCAATCACCGCAGCGACGAGTACGGCGGCTCGCTCGAAAACCGCGTGCGGCTGCTGCGCGAGCTCATCTCCGATACGAAGGAAGCAGTCGGCGACAAGTGCGCGGTCGCCGTGCGCTTCGCGACCGAGGAATTTCTCGGCGTCGACGGCGTGCGCGAGAGCGAGGCGCGCGAGATCGTGCACATGCTCGCGGACCTGCCGGACCTGTGGGACGTCAACATCGCCGCGTGGCACATGGATTCGCAGACCTCGCGCTTCGCCGACGAGGGCTACCAGGAGCCGTTCACGGGCTGGGTGAAGAGCATCACGCGCAAGCCCGTCGTCGGTGTCGGCCGCTTCACTTCGCCGGACACGATGGTCGGACAGATTCGCCGCGGCGTGCTCGACTTCATCGGCGCGGCGCGGCCCTCGATCGCCGATCCGTTCCTGCCGCGCAAGATCGAGGAAGGCCGCGTCGAAGACATCCGCGAGTGCATCGGCTGCAACATCTGCGTGACCGGCGACATGACCTCCACGCCGATCCGCTGCACGCAGAATCCGACGATGGGCGAGGAATGGCGCAAGGGCTGGCATCCGGAACGAATCGCGCCGAGCAAGAGCAGCAAGCGCGTGCTGGTTGTGGGCGCCGGCCCGGCCGGACTGGAAGCGGCGCGCGCGCTCGGTCAGCGCGGCTACGAAGTGCACCTCGCCGAAGCTTCGCGCGAGCTCGGCGGCCGCGTGAGCCTCGAAGCACGCCTGCCCGGACTCGCGCAGTGGGCGCGCGTGCGCGACTGGCGCGTCACCCAGCTGCAAAAAATGGCAAACGTCGCGATCTATCGCGACAACGACATCGGTGCCGCCGACGTGCTCGAGTTCGGCGCGGAGCGCGTCGTGCTGGCGACGGGCTGTCACTGGCGGCGCGACGGCTACGGCAGCAGCAACGGCGCGGCGATTCCCGGCTTCGATTCCGCGCGCGTGTTCACGCCGGATGACGTGATGCGCGGGCGCATTCCCGACGGGCCGGTGCTGCTGTTCGACGACGATGCGTTCTACATCGGCAGCGTCATGGCCGAAGTGCTGCGCGCCGCCGGCCGCGAAGTCGTCTATGTGACGCCCGGACGATGTGGTCGCTTCGTGGACAACCTACACACAGGAATACCGGCACGTGCAGAAGCGCCTGCGTTCTCTGGGAATGCAGATCGTCACCGGGCACAACATTCGCGCGGTCGACAGTAACCGTGCGCAGCTCGCGTGCGTATACAGCGGCCGCGAGCAGCGCGTGGCGTGCGCGTCCATCGTTGCCGTTACCGCCCGGCTGCCGAACGACAGCCTGCAGAAGGCTTTGGAAGCGCTTTCAGCGGACTGGCAGGCCGCCGGCATCGAAGCAGTCACGCCGATCGGCGACTGCCACGCCCCCGGGCCTGATCGTGCACGCGGTGTATGCAGGCCACCGCTACGCCCGCGAGCTGGACGAGCCGGCCGAAGGTGAAGTTTGTTTTCGACGGCGCGCATCGCAGCCACCGATGACGTAAAGTCGGCAGCGGGGGTACGGGGGAAACTATGGCGAATGACACGAGTGCGAGCCAAAGACCATTCCTACGATGCCATCGTCATCGGCACGCGGCATCACCGGCGGCTGGGCCGCCAAGGAGCTCACCGAGAAGGGGCTGAAGACGCTGGTGCTCGATCGCGGCCGCGACGTGAAGCACGGCGACTATCCGACGGCGACCAAGGACATCTGGGAGTTCCCCTACGGCGGTCGCGCCACCGACGAAGACCTGAAGCGCCAGGCGGTCGCGGCCCGCAGCGGCTACGCGATCACGCAGGCGTCGAAGCATTGGTTCGTCGACGACACCGAGCATCCGTACACCGAGATCAAGCGCTTCGACTGGATCCGCGGCTATCACGTCGGCGGCCGCTCGATCATGTGGGGCCGGCAGAGCTATCGCTGGAGCCCGATGGACTTCGAGGCGAACGCGAAGGACGGCATCGCGGTCGACTGGCCGGTCCGCTACGCCGAGCTCGCGCCGTGGTACGACCATGTCGAGAACTTCATCGGCGTGAGCGGCCGCGCCGAAGGGCTTGCCGCAGTTGCCCGACGGCAAGTTCCTGCCGCCGATGGATCTGAACTGCGTCGAGACTCATCTGCAGCAGTCGATGGCGGACAAGTTCAAGCGCAAGATGACGATCGGCCGCGTCGCGCATCTGACGGCGCCGCTTGCGCACAGTCCGCAGCGCGGCACCTGCCAGTATCGCAACCTGTGCATTCGCGGCTGTCCGTACGGCGCGTACTTCAGCAGCAATTCGAGCACGCTGCCCGCGGCCGAAGCGACCGGCAACATGACGCTGCGGCCGAACTCGATCGTGTACGAGCTGATCTACGACGACAGCAAGCGGCGCGCGACCGGCGTGCGCGTGCTGGACGCGGAGACCAACGAGCACCTGGAGTTCACCGCCAAAGTGATCTTCCTGTGCGCTTCCACGTTCGGCTCGGCGTTCATCATGCTGAACTCGGTGTCGAAGCGCTTTCCGAACGGCTTCGGCAACGACAGCGGCGAGCTCGGCTGCAACATCATGGATCACCATCTCGACGTCGGCGCCGGCGCGCTCGTCGACGGCTACACCGAGCACTACTACACCGGCCGCCGGCCCAACGGTTTCTACATCCCGCGCTATCGCAACCTCGGCGGCGAGAAGCGCGACTACATCCGCGGCTTCGGCTACCAGGGCGGCGCGGGCCGGCTCGGCTGGACGCGCCTGATGCTCGACACGACGCTCGGCGCCGACCTGAAGGAAAAAGCTGCGACGCCCGGCCCGTGGTACATCCGCATGGGCGGCTTCGGCGAGATCCTGCCGAATCACGCCAACCGCGTGACGCTGGACCGCACGCGCAAGGACAAGTGGGGCCTGCCGCTGCTGGCGTTCGACGCGCAGCTGCGCGAGAACGAGCTGAAGATGCGCAAGGACATGGCGAACGATGCCGCCGAGATGCTCGAAGCCGCGGGCTTCCGCGAGGTGAAGACGTACGACCGCGAGACCGGCGTCGGTCTGGGCATCCACGAGATGGGCACCGCGCGCATGGGCAAGGACCCGAAGACCTCCGTGCTCAACAAGTGGAACCAGGTGCACGCCTGCCAGAACGTGTACGTCACCGACGGCTCGTGCATGGTCGTCGAGCGCGTGCCAGAACCCGTCGCTGACCTACATGGCATTCACCGCGCGCGCGGTCGACCATGCAGTCGGCGAGCTGAAGCGGATGAACGTTATGAGCGACAACAGCCTCATGAATCGTCGCGAGGTTCTGCAGCGCGTGGCGATGTCTGATGGGCGGCGCGATTTCCGCGCCGGCGGTGCTCGGCGTGCTCAACGGCTGCTCGCCGAAGCCGAGCGCCGGCTGGCAACCGCTGTTCCTCAGCAAGGAAGAGGGCGCGATGGTCGAGGAGGTCGCCGAGCTCATCCTGCCGCGCACGACACGCCGGGCGCGCGCGAAGTCGGCGTGCCGGCGTTCATCGACGTGATCCTCAAGGACGCGTATCCGACGGAGGACCAGGCGCGCTTCGTCAGCGGTCTGAAGGATTTCGATGCGGAGGCGCAGCGCGCGCACGGCAAGCCGTTCCTGCAGCTGCAGCCCGCGCAGCGCATGTCGTTCCTGCAGCAGGTGCACGATGCCGCAGCCGCTGCCGAGAAAGTAGCAGGCGGACAAAGATGTCCCGGCCGGCGAACGCAAGCGCCCGTTCGTGCTGATGATGAAGGAGCTGACGCTGCTGGGATTCTTCACGTCGCAGGTCGGCGCGACGCAGGTGCTGCAGTACGTGGCCGTGCCGGGCGGCTTCCAGGCTTGCATTCCGATCGCCGAAGCGGGCAATGGCAAGCAGTGGGCTACGGAGACGAGCTTGAGGTTTTGAGATGTCGGCAGCCGACCTCTGTCCGTGATGATGCCCGCCGGATTCGTCGTCTCGTAGATCAGCAACAGCAGCAACGCGACACCGAGCGGTAGCACCTCGTACACGGCGCGATACGCGAGCACCGCGCCCACGAGCTTCCCCGGCGGAACCTGCGGCAGCATCAGAAACAGCGCCGCTTCCAGCACGCCCAGCCCCGCGGGCACGTTGCTCAGCTGACCCGCCACGAACGCGAGGCAGTAGATCGCGACGAACGCCGGCCACGTCATGTTCAGCTCCGCCGGCATGAACAGGTACAGGATCGTCGTCATCAGCGAGATCTGCGCGAGGCCGAACGCGATCTGCACGAGGGCGTCGCGCAGCGAGGGCAGGCGGATCGATTGACCGCCGATCGTGATCGGCTGCCTTGCGCGACGCTACGAACGCGAGCCACCCGACGTCCTTGACGAGCCCGAGCACGCCGAAGACGGCGACCACGGCGACCGGCAATTGAAACGCGCGGCTCGCATCTTTGAGGTGCAGGAGCAGCGAGAAATCGATCAGCCAGCCGACGCCGAAGACGTACGGCATCGCGACCAGCAGGATGATCGCGCCGACTTCGCGGATCGTCAGGCCTTCCGGCGCGTACATGCGATAGCGCAGCGCGCCGCCGCTGACCATCGCGACGCCGATCGCACGGCCGATCGGGTTGGCGATCACGGCCGTGCGGAACGCCTGCCGGCGCAGAGTGCGGCCGCTGGCGAGCCGCGACCGCGATCCCCTCGTACAAGCCGACCGTCGTGTACACACCGGCGGAACACAATAACGCCGCGATCACGATCGACGTCGGCACCTCGCTGAGCTGCTGCAGGACCTGGTCGAAGTCGATCTCTTCGATGCGATGGACCAGCACCCACGCGGCGACGGCGGCGATCGACAGCCATACCAGCGGCAGAAACCGTTTGAGAACCTGCTTCGGAACTTTGGGCATCCGCTCGGGCCTATCCGCATGGGATTCCCCGGTGCAGCATTCGCTGCTCCTAGGTCACAATCCCTTCATGAGCCTGTTTGCAAACCTGGTCGGCGTTTCGCAGCGCGTCGGTGCAACGACTGCGCGGCTGGCAAAGGTCCGGGAGCTGGCCGCCTGCCTGCGCGCCGTCGAGCCTAGCGAGATCGACACCGCCGTGCACTACCTATCGGGCGAAATCCCGCAGGGTCGTTTCGGCATCGGCTACGCGATCTTGCGCAAGGCCAGCGAGCAAAGCGGGGTCGCAGCGACGGCGACGCTGACGATCGGCGATGTCGATGCGAGCCTTGCGGACGTCGCCGCCCTGCGCGGTTCGGGCTCCGCGACCAAGCGTGCCGAGGCACTGCAGGCCCTGTTTGCGCGCGCCACGCCCGACGAGCAGGAATTCCTGATCCGCCTGCTGGTCGGCGAGCTGCGGCAAGGTGCGCTCGAAGGCGTCATGGTCGATGCCATCGCGGCAGCGGCGGCCGTACCGGTCGAACAAATTCGTCGCGCGGCGATGTATGCGAAGAATCTCGGCGCGGTCGCGCACGCCGCGCTCACGCAGGGCGGCGCATCGCTCGCGCAATTCCAACTCGAGCCGTTATCGCCGATCGCTCCGATGCTGGCGCAGACCGCCGCCGACGTCGCGCGAAGCGCTGGCGCAGCTCGGCGGCGAGGTCGCGTTCGAATGGAAGATGGACGGCGCGCGCATCCAGCTGCACAAGGTCGGCGACTCCGTGCGCATCTACACGCGCAGCTCGAACGAGGTGACGGCGGCGGTGCCGGAGATCGTCGAGACCGTGCAGAGCCTGCCGGCGCGCGAGATGATCCTCGACGGCGAGGCGATCGCGTTCACCGCCGACGGCCGGCCGCGTCCGTTCCAGGTCACGATGCGCCGCTTCGGCCGCAAGCTCGACGTGGAAAAGCTGCGCAGCGAGCTGCCGATGCAGGCGTTCTTCTTCGACTGCCTGCACTTCGAGGGCGAGACTCTCACCGGCTCGGCCGGCGCGCGAGCGTTTCGCTGCGCTGGCGCGCGCAGTGCCGGCGGAGTTGATCATTCCTCGCCTGATCACCAGCTCAGCGGAAGCGGCGCAGAATTTCTACGACGCCGCACTGGCGGCCGGCCACGAAGGGCTTGATGGCGAAGTCGCTCGATGCGCCGTACGAAGCGGGCAATCGCGGCGCGAGCTGGCTCAAGATCAAGCGCGCGCACACGCTCGACCTGGTCGTGCTGGCGGCGGAGTGGGGTCACGGGCGGCGCACCGGCAAGCTCTCCAACCTGCATCTCGGTGCGCGCGATCCGGCTACCGGCGAATACGTGATGCTGGGCAAGACGTTCAAGGGACTGACCGACGCGCTGCTCGAATGGCAGACGAAAGAGCTGCAGGCGCGCGAGATTCGCAACGACGGCTGGACGGTGTACGTGCGGCCGGAGCTGGTCGTCGAGATCGCGTTCAGCGATCTGCAGGCGAGCCCGCGCTATCCGGGCGGCCTCGCGCTGCGCCTGGCGCGCGTCAAGCGCTACCGCACCGACAAGCGCGTCGAAGAGGCGGACACGATGGAGACGCGTCAGGAAGATATTTGAGCTGCAGAAGTGAGTGTCACCTCACTGCGCATCGGCTGCCGCTGCCAGTACGTCAACGATCGCCACACCCATTCGGCCGGCCCGAAGCGGAAGCGACGCAACCACATCGGGCTCCAGATCAGCTGCACGATCCAGATCGCGGCGACCACGTAGTAGAGCTCGTGGCGCTCCAGGTGTCCGTACAGCGCCAGCCCTGCGCCGGTGAACAGGAACATGCAGATCAGGCTTTGCGTCAGGTAGTTCGTCAGCGCCATCTGGCCGACTGAGCCGAGGTTGCGCATCGCCGCCGACAGCGCCGATGTCTGGTACGCGAGGCCGATCAGTCCGATGTGACCCAGCGTCATCGGAATCCTGCCGAGGTCGTACGTGAGATACGAAGCGATGATCGACTCGATCCCGAACTCGCCGCGCATCAGGTTCGAGGTCTCGAACAGGTTGACGGCGAGGCCGATCGCGTAGCCGACGAGCATCATCGTCAAGTACACGCGCCGCGACGCTGCGCCGGTCAGCACGCCGTATTTCAGCAGCGCCATGCCGAGCAGCATCATGCCCAGGCACTCGAGCAGGCCGTGCTGTATGAAGAACGTCGTTTCGTAGTGCCAGCTCTCCGGTGCGACCACGCCGAGTGCGCTGAGGTAGCTCTTGCGCACGCGGCTCACCGTTTTCTCCAACTCATCGCGCGAAGGCTTGAACTCCTCGTTGGTCCTCGCGAAAGTTCTCGATCGCCTGGTTCTGTGCCTCCGTCAGCACTTTGCCCGAGCTGCGAGCTTCCTGCGCAGCGGCCGCGGCGCTGCTGACCTCGCGATAGCCGTACCACTCGGTGACGGTCACGGCGGTCTGCAGGATCATGATGACCGCAGCTGCGACGATCAGCTTGCGCGGCGCGACGTTGCGGAACACGAACAACAGCAGGCCGACTACGCCGTAGTAGTACAGGATGTCGCCCGGCCAGAGCAGCAGGTAGGCGTTCACCAAGCCGAAAACGATCAGCCACATCGTGCGTCGGAAATACAGATCCGCGGGCAACAGCCCGGGGTTGCGCGCGGCATGACGCTGCAGGAACAGCAGTGCGCCGGCGCCGAACAGCAGCGTGAACATGCCGCGCATCGTTCCTTCGAAGAACAGCGAGGCGATGCGCCAGGTCGTCAGGTTGATGCCGTCGGCGCCGCCCCAGTTGGTCGGGTCGTCGTACGCGCGCGGCAGGCCGAACCCGGTGATGTTCATGATCAGGATGCCCAGCACGGCGATGCCGCGGGTGGCGTCCAGCATCCCGATGCGTTCTTCGCGGTCGGTGGGGGCGAGGGAGGTACTCACTGCGAGCTGCCCTTCATGCGTTCTGTGCTGTCACACCGCTACGAGACCGAAGTGTGCGCGCAGATGCAGGCGAAGTCATCTCGGCGCGAAACGACGTTCGTTCGTCGCGAATCTTTGACCTGTCGTCGCCGCTCCGTTTCACTGCCGGCCATGCCAACCTTGGGGGAGATGGCCATGGGTCGCAGGCTCCTACGCTCATTGCTGATCGGCATCGCCGCCGTTGTTGCGGCAACGGCCAGCGCCGCGCGAGCCGAGACTTTCCAGTTCGCCGACATCGCCGGCTGGTGGTCCGCCGAGCCCGAGTACGCGGGCGAGACTTCGCGCGTCGTGCTGCATTTCCTCGAAGAGAACGGCAAGCAGGCGGTGCGCATATCGCTGCTCGGCATTGGCGGCTACGAAGCGCCGATCGGCACCGTCACGATCGACGGCATGACGCTCGACATGAAGCCGTACCCGTTCCCGCTGCAGTTCGATCCGCAGCGGGCACGCTGCGCGGCTACCTGGCCGAGGAGGCGGTGCCGGTCTACAAGATTCCGGTGGAATTCCGCCGCATCGAGCCGCTGGCCAAGCCCGTGCCGCGGACCTGGGATTTCCCGCGTCCGCGCGTGCGCTGGACCTTCGACACCGGTGCCGCGGTGTGGGCCGGCATCGAGCACGATGCGGCGAGCGGCCTGATCTTCGTCGCCAACGATGCGGGCACGCTGCACGCTCTCGATGCGAAGGGCGCGCAGCGCTGGCAATTCGCGACCGGCAAGCCGATCAAGGCGCGCCCGGCGGCGATCGGCGACTCCGTCTACGTCGCATCCGACAGCGGGTTTCTCTACAAGCTCGACAAGCGCAGCGGTGCGGAGCGCTGGCGCGCGAAGATCGATCGCGGCAGCCCGGAGCGCATCCCGCCGTACAAGGAAGGATCGCGTTGGGATCGCTACGGCTCCAGCATCGTCGCTGACAGCAAGCGCGTCTACGTCGGCAGCCGCGACAACACGCTGTACGCGTTCGATCGCGCCACGGGCAAGGAGCAGTGGCGCGTGCAAACCCAGGACATGATGACCGCCACGCCCGCGCTGTATCGCGACCTCGTCCTGTTCGCTGACTACAAAGGCATCGTGCAGGCGGTCGGCGCGAGCGATGGCAAAGCGCGCTGGACCTACGACGCGCGGCTGCCCGTCGCGGGCGATCTCGTAGTCGACGCGGACCGCGTTTTCGTCGGCAGCCGCACCTACGACTTGATCGCACTCGAATGCCGCGAACGGCAAAGAGCTGTGGAAGCATTACTACTGGTTCTCGTGGATCGAATCGCCGCCGGTCGTGCGCGACGGCGTCGTCTACACCGGCTCCTCGGACGGCGTCGGCGTATTCGCAATCGATGCACGGGACGGCAAGCTGCGCTGGAAAGCGGCGGTGCCGGGCTGGGCGTGGCCGCGGACTGCAGTCGGCGAGGAGCTGGTCGTCGCAGCGACCGTTGGGGCTGGGCGCGTATCCCGGCGCGCGCGCGGGATCGCTCGTCGCCATCGATCGCGCAAGCGGCGCGATCCGCTGGCTGTACCTCGAGCCGCCGAGCGCGGAAACGCTGGAGAAGAAGGCTGAGTGGGGCTTCGCAGCCGCGCCGGCAATGAGCGACGGCGTCGTTTACGCAGCGGACCTGCAGGGCCGCGTCCATGCGATCGAGTGCGATGCACCACAGCCTGCAGCGGCTGATTGCGGCACAATGCTGCTGCCCCGATCGGTGGGGCAGTCATCGGGGCAGTCGCACAGTGGGTTCGCAAGTCTCGGCCGCGCTCGTCATCTTCGTCGCCACCATCGCCATCAGCCTCATCGGCCTGTTCGGCGTCACCGAAACTCGTCGAGCGGAGCCTGTTCCGCCCGTACTGGTTCCTGCGTCGCAAGCAGTACGACACCGTCATCATGAGCGGCTTCGTGCATGCGGACCTCATGCACCTGATCTTCAACATGATGACGTTCTACTTCTTCGCGTTTCCGCTCGAGCGCTACATCGGCACGGTGCGGTTCGTCGCGCTGTACCTGGCGGGCCTGCTGATCAGTCACGCAGGCACGTACTACAAGCAGCGGGGTAATCCCGAATACGCATGCCTGGGCGCGTCCGGCGCGATCTCGGCGGTGCTTGTTCGCGGCGATCGTCTATTTCCCGGAACAGTCGCTGTTCATCCTGCCGATCCCGATACCGATTCCCGCGCCGCTGTTCGCGGTCTGCTACCTGGCGTACACGTACTACGCGTCCAAGCATCCGCACGGCCGCATCAATCACGACGCACACCTCGGCGGCGCGATCACGGGCTTGGCTATTCGTCGCGCTGACGGAGCCGCGCGCGTACGGAAATCTGCTGCAGTCGATTTTCTAGTCGATTTTCCGGGATTTCTGCCCAAAAAAGTGAAGCCCCGTCGCAGAAGGCGGGGCTTCGTGCCGCATGCCGTACTCGGTGAAGAGATAGCGGCTTGCGGCGTTGGAAGAGCTTGGTTTTCGTCTTGCGACGATAACTTTGCTGCTTCCGAGAACATGACGCGCGGGCAGGGACCAAGGTTCCAGCCCGTGAAGCGCGTGAAATGCACGAGGAAATGTGCGAGCAGGACCTGCGCACGACGGCCGATTTGCTGTTGCGTCCGTGCATCAAAACGCCGATTTCGGCTTGCGTACGTGTGGTGCCCGGCTTGCGTCTTTACAATATCGAGTGCTAGCGTCTGCGCCCTCTCTCGGGAGGTCGTCATGGACATAAGAACGTTTCGGACCCTGGCAGGCAGGAATCGCTACGCGCTGTTCGCCTCGGCGTGTTTGATCCCTGCCACATGTATACAGCCCGCCTGGGCGGCAGATGAGCCGGAAGAGGTGATCGTCACCGGCTCGCGCATCCGGCAAAACCCCGTCGAGCGTGCCGCACCTGTGCAGACTGCGAGCGCGGCGGACATCGATCGCAGCGGCGAGATCACGCGTCGCCGATTACCTGCAGCGGCTGCCGATCTCCGGCTCCGCGATCAACCGCGCGAACAACGCGAGCGGCAACCTCGGCTTCCCGCCCGATGGCGGCGGCATCGGCGCCGGTGCGAGCGAAATCGACCTGCGCTACCTGACATCGAAGCGCGTACTCGTGCTGGTGGACGGCAGGCGCTGGGTGCGCGGCTCGTCCGGCGAGCGGCGTGTCCGGCGCGGTCGACCTCAACACGATTCCCACTGCTGCGATCGAGCGCATCGAAGTGCTGCAGGACGGCGCTTCGCCGATCTACGGCTCCGACGCCATCGCCGGCGTGGTCAACGTCATCACCAAGTCGGACTTCCAGGGCTTCGAGTTCGAGACGAACCAGGGCGCGTACGACGAGGGCGACGGCTACACGCAGGACTACAGCCTGTCGTGGGGCGCGAGCGGCGACAAGACCCGCACGTTCCTCAGCGTTGGCTATGCGCGCCAGGATCCCGTGTTCTCGGGCGACCGCGACCTGTCGCGCTGCGTGCTCTTCGGCGCGTCGGCCTGCAACTTCAACGGCAGCTCCGGCATTCCGCAGGGCCGCTTCACCTTCCTCGATCCGCGCGGCGACGGTCCGGATGCGGGCACCGAGCCGGACGTCATCGACATCGTGCTGGACACCGGCGCGACCGGCGCCAACTACGACCCGAACAACCCGGGCGGCGCCGACTGGCACGCATTCACCAACGACGACCGCTTCAACTTCCGGCCGTTCAACTACCTGGCGACCCCGAACCGGCGCGTGAACGTATTCGGCAAGGCCGCCTACGACGTAGCCGACAGTGTCGAGCTGACGTTCACGGCGTCGTTCACGAACCGCGAGTCGAGCGGCCAGGCCGCGCCGAATCCGTTGTTCATGGGCAGCGGCGCCGGTGCCGGCTTCTTCCTCGACAACGTGTTCATCCCGGCCGACCACCCGTTCAACCCGTTCGGCATCGACCTCGGCCCCGATGGCGCCGGCGGGAACAATCTGACCCAGATCGCCCGGCGCCCGGTCGAAGCCGGTCCGCGCATGTTCGATCAGAAGGTCGATACCTGGATGCTGTCGGGCGCGCCTCAACGGCGACCTGCAGCTCGGCGAGCGCACGCACTACTGGGATGTAAGCCTGAACTGGGGGCGCAACAACGCCTCGCAGACCGGCCACAACATCTTCAACGCGCGCAAGCTGGCGCTCGCGCTCGGTCCCGTGGACGCGTGCACCGCGAATCCGGGCTGCGTGCCGTTCAACATTTTCGGCGGCGCCGGCACGATCACGCCGGAGATGCTCGCCTGGGCGACGTTCACGCAGAACGACAGCAGCAACCAGGAGCTCAATGACGTCGCGCTCAACCTGACCGGCGAGCTGTTCGACATGCCCGCCGGCGCGTTCGCGTACGCGGCCGGATACGAATACCGCAAGGAGACGCGGCGAGTTCATCCCGGACTCGATCGCACAGTCGGGCGAGACGGCGGACGTGCCGGCTTCGGCAACCCAGGGCGAGGTGAAGGTGAAAGAAGCCTATCTCGAGCTGCGCGCGCCGCTGCTGGCGGACCTGCCGGCCGTGCAGCGCCTCGAGCTGTCGGCAGCCGTGCGCTCGTCGGACTACGACACCTTCGGTCGCGATGAGGTGTTCAAGGGCGGGTTGTACTGGCGCGTGTTCAACGACCTGTCGCTGCGCGCGAACTACGCCGAAGGCTTCCGCGCGCCGAACATCGGCGAGCTCTTCAACACCGGCTCGCGCTTCGACAGTGGATTGGACGATCCGTGTGACGCCGATGCCCTGGCCGCGAATCCGGCGCTCGCCGCCAACTGCCAGGCGCTCGGCGTGCCAGGCACGTTCGTCCAGCTCAACCCGCAGATCAGCGTGCAGACCGGCGGCAATCCCGAGCTCACGCCGGAGACGTCCGATACCTACACGATCGGGCTCGGCTACAGCCCGTCGTGGGCGGAGAACGCCTCCTGGATCGAGGAGCTCACGTTCGACGTGAACTACTACAACATCGAGCTCGAGAACGCGATCCAGGCGCTCGACGCGCAGGTTCAGCTCGACAACTGCGTGGAGACGCTGTCGCCGACGTTCTGCGACGGCATCGTTCGCGCTGCGGGCGGCTCGATCGTCGCGTTCGCCAATCAGCTGACGAACATCGGCCGCATCGAGACCGAAGGCTTCGACTGGACGTTCACGTTGACGACGCCGGAGTTCGGCTTCGGCGCGCTGCGCTTCACGTGGGCCAACACCTATCTCGCAGGCTACAAGGAGTTCACGCTCGGCGACGACGGTCTGGTCGAGCGCGAGCTGGCGGGCATCGAGCTCGGCTCGCCGATCCGCGGCTACGTGCGCTACAAGTCGACGCTGGCGACCGACTGGCAGTTGCGTGACTTCGTCACATCGCTGACGCTGCGCTATCTGAGCGCCATCGACGGCGACTGCACGGCGGCGGCGGGCGGCCAGGGGCTGTGCAGCGATCCGGCGCGAGGCGTCGACGAGCTGGAAGCGAAGGTGTTTGCCGACCTGCAGGTGGCGTGGACGCCGACGTTCTGGGATCAGCAGGTGCAGCTGGCGCTGGGCATCAACAACATCCTCGACGAGGATCCGCCGCCGTGCCGCGCGTGCGACCTGAACAACTACGACGGAACGCTGTATCCGGTGCCGGGCCGCTACATCCACGCCCGCGCCGCGATCAAGTTCTGATGGCAGAGGCTCGACAGACTACGACAATGACCCGCGAAAGGGGCGCGTCTCGCGCCCCTTTCGTTTTAGCGAGTACAATTTTTCGACTTCAGTGTTACATGGGGGAGACTAGGACATGGACAGAACGAAGACATTGGCCCGTAGCGTGCTGGCCCTCGGGCTCGCCGCACCGGCGCTCGGCTTCGCAGCCAGCGACGAAACCATCATCGAGCAGATCATCGTGACGGCGCAGAAGCGCGCTTCGGCGCTGCAGGACGTGCCGTTCTCGGTGGCCGCGGCGAGCGAGCAGCAGATCCGCGACTCGGGCTCGACCAACATCGTCGACCTGGCGCGCAACTTCGCCGGCCTCACGATCACCGACCTCGGCCCCGGGCAGAGCCAGGTCGCGATCCGCGGCATCAGCGCGGGCCAGGTCGTGCGCGACCTGGTCGGCGGCGTGAAGGAATCGGTCGGCGTGTACCTGGACGAGTCGGCGATCTCGCAGGCGCTGTTCACGCCGGATCTCGACCTGTTCGACCTGGAGCGCTTCGAAGTGCTGCGCGGCCCGCAGGGCACGCTGTTCGGCGCCGGCTCCTCGGCGGGCACGGTGCGCTACATCACGCGGCAGCCGCAGCTCGGGCAGTTCGAAGGCGCCGCCGAAGCGTCGGCGCTTCCACCGGCACCGACTACCGACGTTCGGCGGCAACCTGCGCGGCGTCGTCAACCTGCCGATGGGCGACACGACGGCGCTGCGCGTGGTCGGCTACTACAACGAGCTGGCCGGGCTTCATCGATTCGGTGTATCCGGGCCGCGCCGTGCGCGAGGACGTCAACAGCGGCGACGAAGTACGGCGCGCGCGTCGCGCTGCTGTTCCAGCCGAACGAGAACCTGTCGATCACGCCGCGCATCGTCTACCAGAAGCTGGAGACCGACGGCTATCCGCGCATCGATCGTCTACAACATCCTCGGCAATCCGTTCACGACGACGCAGCCGGCGGTGAATCCCGGCGAGCGCGGCCAGGTGACGCAGATCCGCGAAGGCATCGACGACGAGTTCACGCTGGCCGACCTGGTGATCGAACTCGGGTCTCGGCGGCGTGACGCTGACCTCCGTCACCTCGTACACCGACCGCGACGTGGTGGTGCTGCGCGACGCCATCGCAGCTCACCGGCAGCGTGTCGATCACGTTCGGCAGCTGTTCCCGGCACTGCCGCCGCGACGTCGGCGGAAGTGCGCCTCAACTCGCCGCTGATCGACACCACGCAGCTGAAGACCTTCAGCCAGGAAGTGCGCCTCGCCTCGGACGGCGGCGATGCGTTCGAGTGGCTGGTCGGCGCGTTCTACCAGGACATCGATCGCGAGTACGGCCAGAACCTGCCGACGCCGGGCTACGACGCGTTCCTGACCGCGCGCGGCCTGCCGCCGAGCGCGGCGTTCAACGCGCCGCCGGACACGCCGTACTTCTCGGACGTGCCGTTCACGTTCAAGCAGTTCGCGCTGTTCGGCGAAGGCACCTATCGCTTCAGCGACCAGTGGAGCCTGACCGGCGGCCTGCGCTACTACGACTTCGACGAAGACCGCGTGCTGACGTTCGCCGGCGTGTTCGCCGACGTGGGCTACACGCGCGCAGCCGGGCTCGACCAGCTCGGACGGCTTCTCGCCGCGCGTGATCCTGGCGTTCGAGCCGAACGACGACGTGCTGCTGACGGCGCAGGTCGCGCGCGGCTTCCGCCTCGGCGGCATCAACGATCCGCTGAACGTCGGGCTGTGCACGGCCGCACGACCTCGCGACGTTCAACGGCAACCCGGACTTCGAGGACGAGAAGGTGCTGAACTACGAGCTCGGCGCGAAGACGCAGCTCGCCGACGGCCGCGTCACGTTCAACGCCGCGGTGTTCTTCTCGGACATCGACGATCTGCAGGTGATCGCGGACGCCGGCTCGTGCTCCTCGCGCATCGTGCTCAACGCGCAGGCCGAGTCGATCGGCGCGGAGCTCGAGCTGTTCGCGCGGCCGACTGCGAACTGGGACCTGGGCCTGTCCGCCACCTGGGTGCAGGCCGAGATCACCGAGACGCAGACGAACGCCACCGGCGCGCCGATCGCGGGCATCCGCGACGGCAATCGCCTGCCGACGTCGCCGGAGTTCCAGGCCTCGGCGAGCGTGACTTACAACTGGCCGTTCTCGGCGACGCTGGAAGGCTTCGCGAACTTCACGTTCCAGCACGTCGGCTCGTCGTTCACGCAGCTCGCCGATCAGGAGCCGGGCGTCGGCTGTGTCGGCTGCCCGGGCGCGCCGGGCTTCTTCGCCTTCGGCGATCCGACGATCAGCAGCTTCACGTTCGAGCCGGAGCTGCCGTCGTACGAGATCGGCAACCTGCGCTTCGGCGTCAAGAACGACGCGTGGGAAGCCGCGCTGTTCGTCAACAACCTCTGGGACGAGCGCGCCTTCCTGTCGCTCGACCGCGAGCGCGGCTCCCGCGCGCGCGTCGGCTACCTGACGAACATGCCGCGCACGTATGGCGTGTCGCTGCGCATGAACTTCTAAGCACCGCTACGTTATCGTTTCTGCACGGTCCGGGCATCGCCCTCCCCCGCACGGGGGAGGGCGAGTATCATCGCGGCTTTGTCGTGCCCATTTCGCCGACGAGGTTCCGCACATGGTGCAGTCCCGCTCTGGTCTCCTGCCTCTTTTAGCAATCGTTGCCGCGACATTCGCAACGCTCGCCGGCTGCAGTAAGTCGCCATCGCCGGAGCACAAGAGCGAGGCGCCCGCGCCGGCGGTGAACGTCGAATGGACGAAGTACGTCGACGAGTTCATCGATGCGTACTTCGCCGCCAATCCGCCGTTCGCGGTCGGCGAGCGGCCGGCACGAGTTCGACGGCCAGCTGGGCGACTGGACGCCGGAAGGCATCCAGAAGGAGATCGCGCGGCTCGAGCAGGCGCGGCAGCGTGCCGTCGGTTTCCAGGACGGCGACGCTGTCGCCCGAGGAGCGCTTCCAGCGCGACTACGTGATCAGCCGCATCGACGGCGATCTGTTCTGGCTGCGCGATGCGCGCGCGCCGTTCACGAATCCCAGCTGGTACTTCAACGCCGGGCTCGATCCGAGCACGTACGTCACCGTGCCGTACGCGCCGGCCGATCAGCGGCTGCGCGCGTTCATCAAGTACGCGCAGCAGATCCCGGGCGCGGTGGCGCAGATCAAGAAGAACCTGCAGATGCCGCTGCCGAAGACGTTCATCGATTTCGGCAGCA
This sequence comes from uncultured Gammaproteobacteria bacterium, assembly GCA_963830745.1. Classification (GTDB taxonomy): domain Bacteria; phylum Pseudomonadota; class Gammaproteobacteria; order Steroidobacterales; family Steroidobacteraceae; genus Steroidobacter. The sequence continues at coordinate 297,079 of CAWHNL010000017.1, read as the reverse complement.
AGAGTTTCGGCGGCTTCGTCGATTTCTATCGCAAGGACGTGCCGCAGGCGTTCGCGGAAGTGCAGGACGCGGAGCTGAAGAAGCAGCTCGCGGAGGTCATCGAGCCGGCCGCGAAGGCGATGCAGGATTACGCCAAGTGGCTCGCCGCGCAGAAGCCCGGCAAGAGCCGACGCGTACGTGCTCGGGCCGGAGCGCTTCGCCGCGATGGTGCGCATGACGGAGAACGTCACGACGCCGATCGACAAGCTCGAAGAGATCGGTCGCGCCGACCTGGAGCGCAACCTCACGGCGCTCGCCGAGGCGTGCAAGCGCTACGCGCCCGACGCGACGATCGACGAGTGCATCGAGAAGATGAACGCCGACAAGCCGACCGGCGGCGCAGTCGAGGGCGCGCGCGAGCAGCTCGCGCAGCTGCGGCAGTTCATCGTCGATCACGAAGTCGTGACCATTCCGGGCACCGAAGAGGCGCTGGTGATGGAAGCGCCCGCGTATCGCCGGCAGAACTTCGCGTACATCAACATTCCCGGGTCCGTACGAGAAGAACCTGCCGTCGGTCTACTACATCGCGCCGCCCGATCCGACGTGGCCGAAGGCCGAGCAGGAAGCCTACGTGCCCGGCAAGGCCGACCTGCTGTTCACTTCCGTGCACGAAGTGTGGCCCGGCCACTTCCTGCAGTTCCTGCATTCCAATCGCGCGTCGTGGCGCTTCGGCCAGCTGTTCGTCGGCTATGCGTACGCGGAAGGCTGGGCGCACTACAGCGAGGAGCTGATGATCGAGAAGGGTCTCGCGAACGATGCGCCCGAGCTGCACATCGGCCAGCTGCTGAATGCGCTGCTGCGTAACGTGCGCTACATGTGCGCGATCGGCCTGCACACGCAAGGGCATGACCGTCGCAGCAATGCGAGCAGATGTTCAAGGAGAAGGCGCACCAGGATGCTGGCAACGCGCGGCAGCAGGCGGCGCGCGGCACGTACGATCCCGCGTATCTGAACTACACGATGGGCAAGCTGATGATCCGCAAGCTGCGCTCCGACTGGGCGGCGACGCGCGGCGGCGAGCAGGCGTGGAAGCAGTTCAACGACGAGTTCCTGTCGTACGGCGGTCCGCCGATTCCGCTGGTGCGCGCGCAGATGCTCAAGGGACCGGCGGGCGAGTTGTTCTGAAGCAGGTCATCGTCGTCAACGAGGCGTTGAAGTTGCCGCGCGGCAAGCTGGCCGCGCAGGTCGCGCACGCCTCGGTCGCAGCCTTGCTCGAGGCGACAGCCGATGCGCGCCGCCGCTGGGTCGAGGACGGCATGCCGAAGGTCGTGCTCCGCTGCGAATCGGAACAGGAGCTGCTGGAGCTCGAAGCAGCGGCGGAAAGCGCGGGGCTGCCGAACGCGCTCATCAGGGATGCGGGACACACGGTCGTGGCCGCAGGCACGGTGACGTGCCTGGGCCTGGGACCGGCAGCGATCGAAGCTATCGATGCGCTGACGGGAGAGCTGAAGCTCGTGCGCTGATCAATTGTGCTTGACGAGCGCGGCGGTCTTCTTGCCCGTGAGCTCGTTGTACAGCGTCTCGATGAACAGGTCGGTCGAGACGAACTGCCCGGAATATTTCTGCCAGGGCGCGAGCACTTTGTCCTGCTTGAGCTGCTCCAGCGTCTTGCCCGCTTTCACTGCCTTCTCCACGACGCCGCGCGTCTCCTTCAGCATCGTCACGAAGCTGCGCACGTCCTCGACCGTCGCGAGCGCGCCGTGGCCGGGGATCACCTTGACGTCCGCCGGCAGTTGCGCCATCGCGCTTTCGAGCGCCGCGATCATGCCCTTGCTGCTGCCGCCGCCGTTGATGTCGATGAACGGAAAGCCGTAGCGCACGAAGTCGTCGCCGAAGTGCACGACGTTCGACTTCGGGAAGAACACGATGCTGTCGCCGTCGGTGTGGCCGCTCGGCGCATGCAGGGCGCGGATGTCTTCACCGTTCACGTGCAGCGTCACGTCGTGCTGGAACGTGATGACCGGCAGTGCTTCCTTCGGGCTCGCAGGCTGCTCCATCTTCACCGAGCCGCCGTTGCCGAGGACGTTTGACGTCGCGAGGCGCTTGCGGACGTTGTCGTGCGCGATGATGGTCGCGTCGTGCAGCGGCAGGTTGCCGCCCGTGTGATCGAAGTGATAGTGCGTGTTGATGATGAACCGCAGCGGCTTGTCGGTGATGCCCTTGAGCGCGGCGCGGATCTTGTCGGCGAGCGGCGCGAACTGGTCGTCGACGATCACGATGCCGTCGTCGCCGACGGACGCGGCGATGTTGCCGCCCGAGCCCTCCAGCATGTAGACGTTGCCGGAAACCTTCGTGACTTTGATTTCGACCTTGCTGAAGTCCTGCTGCTGGGCGGATGCGATGCCGGCGACCGTGGCCAGCGCGGCGACCAGCAATGAGCGGATCCCAGTGTTCATCTCGGCTCCCTGTTCTTCGGACGTTTTTGGGAGCGCGGATTCTAGCTCACGACCAGCTGCTGCGCTTGGGTCGGGACTTGATCCAGGCGCCGAGGAGCAATCCGAGCAAGACCAGGCCGCCGCCGGCCAGCATCCAGCGCAGCATGACGTTGCGTTCCAGCTGGCGCACGCGCTCTGTCAGTTGCGTGACCTGCTTCTGCAGTGTCTCGTTGCTGGCCTTGAGCTGCTTGTTCTCTTCGTAGTTCGCAATCGAGGTCGCGGAGATGCGGCGGACCTCGGCCAGCTCGGTCTGCAGTTTATCGGTCTGCTTCGCAGATCGTGCGCGACCTTCGCTTCGCGCGCGCCGTCGCTCTGATTCGCGCAAGGTCTTCAGCTGCGCTTCGAGCGAGTCGACGCGGCGATCTGCAGCCGCAAGCCGATCGCGCGCGACCGGTTGCGCGGAAAGATACTGCGTCGGGATCCAGCCCTCGGTGCCGTTTGCCATGCGCACCTGCGTGAATCCCGCGGCGCTGTCTTCACCGAGCACCTCGAGCGCGGTGCCGCTCGGCAGGCCCGCGTGCAGGATCCTGTGGCTGTTGGACGGTCCGCGGCGCAGGGCACGGTGAACTGGTCCGAGACATACATCGTGGCAGCAGGTGCGGAGACGCAGAAGACGGACGAGCCGGCCAGCAGCAGTCCCAGCACGAGTTTTCGCATCGAACAGTTCCTTGAACGCAAGCCCGTCGTAGGGCCGCGACTATAGCGAAACTCGCACACGCTTGGGCGGCAGCGCGCCGCAGCGAAATCCCAAATAGAGAAGCCCCGTCCTTGCGGACGGGGCTTTGACGGAAGTCCTCGACTTTCGGTTTTACGGTTCGAGTCGAAATTGCTTTCGCCTCGTTCCGCTCGCCCGAAACATTGAGTCCTTCCGGGGACAAAACGTCCCGGTCGCAGCGCGGGTTCCGGAAGAAAGAAGGCGGCCCGATGGCCGCCTTCTGCAGTCTTCTTCGGATGCCGTGTCAGTTGTCCGCGTCAGTTGGTCTGGGCAGTCTTGCTGACCTGCGTCGGCGCCGGCTTGCCGACTTCCTCGTCGAGGTAGCGGAAGCGCACGAAGCCGATGCCCATCTCCTCGAACGTCTGGTCGCCCCAGCGCACCGCCTTGGTCGGATCGGGGTTGCCCGGGTTCTGCGTGGAGTTGTCCCACGCGAAGTTCCACACCAGCTTCGAGCCGGCCGGGATCTTCTTCGGCTCCTGTGTACTCGTACACCGTCTGCCAGTTGAAGTCGTACTTCGGCACGTTCAGCAGGATCTCTTCCTTGCCGTCCGGATAGATGACGCTCATCTTTCCGGTCTTGCCGCGCAGGTGCGAGTGCGGCATGAAGTTGTAGACCAGCATGTCGCGCGTGATCTCGCGCGTCGTCGTCGTGCCGTACTCCTTCGCGCCCGGCGGGATCTCGAAGCGGAAATCCGTCAGCGCGGTCAGGCGCAGCGGATACTTCGGCGGATTGTCGGCCTCGCGGAAGTAGAAGCCGACCTTGCTGTGGTCCGTCACCGCCTGGCCGTTCGGCGTGTAGTGCATCTGGAACACGAAGTCCGCGTCCTTCGGGAACAGCACGCCGGTGTTCGCCGGATACACGATCGGCGACATGCCGGGCGCGAAGCCCGCGAGATTGCCGCCGCCGTTGCCGCCGCGCTGCTGGCCGTTCAGCACGACCGGATCCTGCGCGATGATGTGATGGATCGCCTGCTTCGCGCCGGGATGGATTTCCACGCGCGGTGATCCACACGTCGCGGCCCAGCGGATTCTTGACGCGCGGATACTGGTACTCGATCACGCCGGTCGCCGGAATGTCGTACGCCGGGACCTCGACGATCAGATCGGGCTTGCCGTGCTTCCACTCGTTCGTGTCCGGCTTGACGCCCAGCAGCGGATCCGCGCCCGCGCCGCGCGGCGCGCCGGCTTCGATCCAGTGCACCAGCAGTCTTGCGCTGGTCATCCGTCAGCGCGCGCGTGTTCTGCCACACGCCGTAGTGCGGATCGGCGTGCCACGGCGGCATGCGCTGCGTGCGCACGACTTCGCGAATCATCGGCGCGAAACCCTTGACCATGTCGTAGCTGGTCATCGCCCACGGACCGACGCCGCCGGTCTGATGGCAGGCCGATGCATTTGTCGATCAGCATCGGCGCGATCTGCTTGGAGTAGGAGATCTTGGCGTGCGAAGTCTTGCGGTCGCGCTCCGGGAAGTTGACGAGGCAGCCGACGCCGTCGGCCTTCGCGACTTTCACCGGCTTGCCGGCGACAGTCGCGTCGAGCGCGTCGGTGAGATAGTGCTTCGACGCCGGGCGCTGCTTCTCGTACGAGAGCCGGTCGTCCATCGGGCCGCGGTACACGAGCTTCCAGCCCTTCGGGTCGATCACGAACACTTCGGAGGTGCGCACCACGCCGAGCGCTTCGCCGATCAGCTGCGCCTGGTCGAGCAGGATCGGGAAATCGACGTTGAATTCCTTCGCTTCCGCGGCGACGGCGTCGCGATTGTCCTGCAGGTTCGAGTTCAGCAGCAGGAACTCGACGCCCTGCGCCTGGTACTTCTCGCGGATCTCGCGCAGCGCGGGCAGCGCCTGCCGCACGATCGGGCAGCCGTTGCCGTGGACCATCAGCACGACGGCCTTCATGTCGGACGAGTAGTAGAGCTCGTGCGACTTGCCGTTCTGGTCCAGCAGCCGGAAGTTGTCGACCACCTGGCCCGGGGCGACCGCCCAGGCCTGACCCGCCAGCCACAGCAGCGGCACGGCGGACAACCAACGCATCGTCTTCATCTGCGAAATCCCTCAGGCGAGAAAACAGCCGGAGAATAGCCGCTCCGATGCCCTATCTACAGTGTTGTCAGCGGGATGTTCCGTGCGGGCGCGCAGCTGCCGGGCAAAGATTTGTGATGAACGGCAGTTCCGCAGACCGGAACCAGGGACTCAATAGTCGAGGGCGGCCCGGACTGGCGCCCGGTCCCAGCGAAACGGCGGGTCCAGCTTGAGATCCAGCAGCACGATGGACTGGAAAACGCTGTAGCCGGCCAGCTCCGCCAGCGCTGCGGCAGCCTTCAGCGTGCCGCCCGTGGCGAGCACGTCGTCGACCAGCAGCAACCGGCCGCTGCCGGCCTGCATCTCCAGCACGCCCGTTCCGTATTCGAGCCCGTACGGCAGCTCGACCACCGGCGGCGGCAGCTTGCCCTTCTTGCGGACGAGCACGAAGCCCTTGCCGATGCCGCAGCGCCAGCGCGGAGGCGAGGATGAAGCCGCGCGACTCGACGCCGGCGACGGCGTCGACCTGCGACCACTCGTGCGCGTCGAGCAGCGCGCTGAGCGCCTCGATGCGTCTCGCCGAACGCCTCGCGCAGCAGCGGCGCGATGTCGCGAAACAGGATCCCGGGCTTGGGAAAGTCCGGAACGTTGCGGATGTAGGACTTGAGGTCGATCATTGCGGCCCAGTACCATCGCCAAGCACTTCCATGCCCACCCTTCCCCTCTGCATTCCGCGCGCATCCCTGGCACGGCGTCGAGCTCGGCGCCCAGGCACCGCAAGTCGTCACCGCGTACATCGAGATCGTGCCGACCGACACGGTCAAGTACGAGATCGACAAGGCGACCGGCCTGCTGAAGGTCGACCGGCCGCAGCGCTTCTCGAACGTCTGCCCGTCGCTGTACGGCTTCCTGCCGCGCACGCTGTGCGCCGACCGCGTCGGCGCCTTCTGCAGCGAGCGCACCGGCCGCACCGGCATCGTCGGCGACGGCGACCCGATGGACGTGTGCGTGCTCACGGAGAAGACGATCGGTCACGGCGACCTGCTGGTGCAGGCGATCCCGATCGGCGGGCTGCGCATGATCGACGCCAACGAGGCGGACGACAAGATCATCGCGGTGATGCGCGACGACGCGCTGTACGGGCAGCTGACCGAGCTGGCGCAATGTCCGCCGTCGGTGATCGAGCGCCTGCGCCACTACTTCCTCACCTACAAGCACGCGCCCGGCTCGCCCGGAGCACAAGGTCGAGATCACGCACGTCTACGGCCGCGACGAAGCCTACGAGGCCATCCGCCGCAGCCAGGCCGACTACGTGGCGGCCTTCATGGGAGCAGGGATGCTGAGATAGGCGTGCGCGCGCAACGGCTCATTTCCATTCTCATGGCTCTGCAACGCGGCCACCCGCTCACGGCGGGCGAGCTGGCGCAGCGCCTCGAGGTGTCGATCCGCACGATCTTTCGCGACATCGACGCGCTCTCCTCCATGGGCGTGCCGGTGTACAGCGAAGCAGGGCGCGGCGGCGGCATTCGCCTCGTCGAAGGCTACACCTCCGATCTCACCGGCCTGTCGCCGGGCGAAGCGGAGGCGCTGGCGCTCATCGCGAGTCCCGCATCGATCGGCGGGTGCGCGAGCTGGCGATGCCGGCTCACTCGGCGCTCGACAAGCTCGCGGCGGCGGTGCCGTCGATTCACCAACTGCGCGCGCAGCACGCGCGCAGCCGGTTGCTGTTCGACACGAAACCGTGGTTCCGCTCGCTCGACGCTTCGCCGTTCCTGGATCAGCTGCGCACGCTGCTCTGGAAGGACGCCTGCATCGACATCCGCTACGAGCGCAGCAATGGCGAGCATCGCGACTATCGCGTCGAGCCGTACGCGCTGGTCGTGAAAGTCGACACCTGGTACCTGATCGGGCGCGTCCAGCGCGAGATGCGCGTGTTCCGCATCTCGCGCATGCAGACGCTCGCGCCGACCGGCGAGACGTTCGCGCGCGATGCGGACTTCGATCTGCAGAAGTTCTGGAAGCGCTGGTGCGAGCGGTTCGAGAGCAATCCGCCGCCGCGCAACTTCGCCGTCGAGCTGAACATCAGCGCGCGCGGTCGCCGCCACCTGCTGGATGCGTTCGGCTCGTGGCTCCAGCCGCGCCTCGAGCCGCTCGGCGAGCGCTTCCGCGGCCGCAAGCCGGTGACGCTGGAATTCGACCGCGAGGACATCGCGTTGCGCGTGCTGTTCGAGGTCGGCGGCGGAGGCGGAGATCGTCAAGCCGCGGAGCCTGCGCCGCAAGCTCCACGCGCAGGCCGCGAAGATCGTCGCTGCGGCGACGCGAAACTGATCGAGCCCACTGCTGATCAATAGTCAGCTTCGTTATGACGCTCGCGGCGCTGTATCTGCCGCGCGCCGCGAATCTGTATCTGTGACCGATCCGCGCCCCGCGGCGATACTCTGAATGAACGACGCTACTCGAGCCGCCGCGCAACGACAGCTGTGGACGCTGATGCTCGCGGCCGGCGCGATCCTGCTGATCACCATGGGCGCGCGGCAGACCTCCGGCCTGTTCCTCATCCCGATCACGCAGTCGACCGGCGTCTCGATCGTCGCGATGAGCTTCGCGCTCGCGGTCGGGCAGTTCGTGTTCGGCGCGGCGCAGCCGATCTTCGGTGCGATCGCCGACAAGTACGGTGCGGTGAAGGTCGTCGTGGCCGGCGCGATCATGCTCGCGCTCGGTTGCGCGCTGACGCCGTTCGCGACGTCGAGCAGTCGGCCTGCTGTTCACCATGGGTGTGCTGTCGGCGGCCGGTGCCGCGGCCGGCAGTTTCTCGATCCTGATCGGCATCGCCGCGCAGCGCCTGCCGCCCGAGAAGCGCTCGTTCGCGGCCGGGCTCATCAATGCCGGCGGCTCGATCGGGCAGTCCGTGTTCGCGCCGGTCGTGCAGCTCATCATCGGCGCGGCGGGCTGGGCGAGCGCGATGTTCGCGACGGCGTTCGCCGCGCTGCTGACGATTCCGTTGGTGCTGCCGCTGCGACGTTCGACAGCTGCAGGCGCGGCGCCGCCGCGAGCCTGGCGCCGGTGCCGCATCTGACGCTTGGCGAGCAGCTGCGCGTCGCGCTGCGCGATCCGAGCTACCTGTGTCTGCACGCCGGCTTCTTCACCTGCGGCTTTCACATCGCGTTTCTCGTCACGCATCTGCCGAACGATCTGCGGCTGTGCGGCCTGGGGCCGGAGGTCGCGGCGAGCTCGCTCATGTTGATCGGCCTGTTCAACGTCGCCGGCAGTCTGTCGGCGGGCTGGCTGGGTCAGCGCTATCGCATGAAGTACCTGCTGGCGCTGATCTACGCGAGCCGTGCGGCGATCGTCGCGATCTACGTGGTGATGCCGAAGACGGCGCTGAACGTCTACCTGTTCGCCGGCGCGCTCGGCTTCACGTGGCTCGCGACTGTGCCGCCGACGTCCGGACTGGTCGGCAAACTGTTCGGCACGCGCTATCTCGCGACGCTGTTCGGTCTGACGCTGCTGTCGCATCAGATCGGCGGCTTCCTCGGCGCGTGGCTCGGCGGCGTCGCGCTCGCGCAGACCGGCAACTACGAATGGATCTGGTACGCCGACATCGCGCTCGCGCTGCTCGCCGCCGCTGTGAATCTGCCGATCCGCGAGGCGCAGCTGGACGCGCAGCCCGCTACCGCTTGATTGCACTGCGAGGCCGTTGACCGGCGCGTATCGGCCGTTCGCCGACACAGTCTCACTGCGCGCACTTTCGCGTCGTACACTCGCCGCCGCTCAAACATTTCCATTCCGATGGCCGGCTCGAGGTAAGACTTCATGACTGCAGTCGTCTCGTTGCGCAACGTCGCCAAGAGCTATCTGCGCGGCAAACAGCAGGTCGAAGTCCTGCACGGCGTGGACCTGGACATCGCGCCCGGCGAATTCCTGGCGCTGATGGGGCCTTCGGGCTCGGGCAAGACCACGATGCTGAACCTGATCGCGGGCCTCGATCAGCCGACGAGCGGCGAAGTGCACGTCGCGGGCGAGCGCATCGACCGCCTGTCGCGCGCCGCGCTTGCCGCACTGGCGCGCGCGGCACATCGGTTTCATCTTCCAGTTCTACAACCTGCTGCCGGTGCTGACGGCGGAAGCGAACGTCGAAGTGCCGCTGCTGCTCACGAATCTGTCGCGCGCGAGCGCCGCAAGCGCGTCGCAGACCGCGCTGCAGTTGGTCGGTCTGGCCGATCGCGGCAAGCACAAGCCGAACGAGCTGTCCGGCGGTCAGCAGCAGCGCGTCGCCATCGCGCGCGCGCTGGTCGCGGATCCGACGCTGCTCGTGTGCGACGAGCCGACGGGCGACCTCGATCGGCGCAGCGCCGAGGAGATCATGAACCTGCTGCAGGCGCTGAATCGCACGCAGGGCAAGACGATCGTCATGGTGACGCACGATCCGAAGGCGGCGGAGTACGCGTCGCGCGAGCTGCACCTCGACAAGGGCCGGCTGGCCGACGAAGCGGCGAGACGCGCGGCATGAAGTACTTGGCCTGTATTTTTCACTTGATCTGGGCGGGGCTGTGGCGCAAGCGCGCCCGCACGTTCTTCACGATGCTGTCGATCGTCGTGGCGTTCCTGCTGTTCGGGCTGCTGCAGGGAATCAACCAGGGCTTCAACACGGTCGCTCGCGAATCTCGACGTCGATCGCCTGTACGTTTCGGCCAAGACCAACATGACCGACGGCCTGCCGATCTCCTACGGCGACCGCATCAAGCGCCGTGCCCGGCGTGCGCGCGCGTCTCGCACTGGACCTATTTCGGCGGCTACTACCAGACGCGCGCAACGCGATTCCGGCGTTCGCGACCGATCCCGAGCCGCTGTTCGCAGGTCTACAAAGAGATCAAGATCAAGCCCGAGTACATCGAGGCGATGAAGAAGACGCGCACCGGCGTGCTGGTCGGCGAGCAGCTCGCGAAGAAGTACGGCTGGAAGATCGGCGACCGCGTGCCGATCGGCACGTCCATCTGGACCACGAAGCAGGGCAGCAGCACCTGGATGTTCGACGTCGTCGGCACGTTCGACGCGTCGGCGTACGGCGCGCGGCTTCCCGTCGCTTCTACATCAACCAGGACTACTTCAAGGAGAACAGCGCCTTCGGCAGCGACGTCGTCCACTACTACCTGGTCGGCATCGCCGATCCGCACCAGGCGACGCAGAGTCTCCAAGCAGATCGACGCGCTGTTCGCGAACTCGACCGTACGAAACGCGCACGCAGACCGAGTCGGCGCTGGCGCAGATGCAGCTCAAGCAGCTCGGCGACATCAACTTCATCGCCAACGCGATCGTCGGCGCCGTGCTGTTCACGCTGCTGTTCCTGACCGCCAACACGATGATGCAGTCGGTCAGCGAGCGCACGCCCGAGCTGGCCGTCCTCAAGACGCTCGGCTTCTCCGACGGCAAGGTGCTGACGCTCGTGCTCATCGAAGCGCTCGCGCTGTGCGTGTTCGCCGCCGCCGCCGGGCTGGCGATCGCGACGCTCGCTTTCAATTCCGGCGCGCTGCAAGCAGATCTTCGGCGACTTCAAGATGCCGCTGATCGTCATGGCGATGGGCGGCGGCATGGCGCTGCTGCTCGCGCTCGTCAGCGGCCTGCCGCCGGCGTGGCGCGCGCGGCAGCTGAACATCGTCGATGCGCTCGCGGGGAGATAGACGGCCATGAATCTGTTCAGACAGATCGGCGCCGTCACGGCGATGAACTTCAAGAGCCTGCCGCACCGGGTCGGCACCTCGATCGTGATCGTGATCGGCATCGCCGGCGTCGTCGCCGTGCTGGTCTCGGTGCTGGCGATGTCCACCGGCATGATCGAGACCATGGAGAACTCGGGTCGCGACGATCGCGCCATCGTGCTGCGCAACGGCTCCGCCTCCGAGAACGGCAGCGCGCTCGGCCGCGACGCTGCGCGGCTCGATCGAGGACGCCGCCGGCGTCAAGCGCGACAGCGACGGCAAGCCGATCGCATCGGCGGAATCGCTGCGCCTGGTGAATCTGCTTCAGCAAAGAAGACGGCGCGGAAGTCAACGTCGCGCATGCGCGGCGTCGGGCCGCAGCTCGCTCGCGCTGCGCCCGGAGGTGAAGATCATCGCAGGGCCGCATGTTCCAGCCCGCCGTGACCGAGATCATCGTCGGCAAGGCGGCGCACGCGCAGTTCAAGGGCCTGAACGTCGGCGACCAGATCAAGACGCGCGGCGCGACCTGGACGGTCGTCGGCGTCTTCACGAGCGGCGGCGATTCGCACGAGTCGGGCCTGATGACCGATGCCGAGACGCTGATCGCGGCGGAGCAGCGCGGCGGCTTTCAGAGCGTGACCGTCCTGCTGGAATCGCCGGCGCGTTCCAGAAGTTCAAGGACTCGCTCACCTCCAACCCGGCGCTCGCCGTCGATGTGAGCCGCGAGCGCGAGTACTACCGCCAGCCAGTCGGAGACGATCGGCCAGGTCATCTACGTCATCGCCTATGTCGTCGGCGGCATCATGGCCATCGGCGCGATCTTCAGTGCGCTGAACACGATGTACTCGGCCGTGAGCGCGCGCCTGCGCGAGATCGCGACGCTTGCGTGCGATCGGCTTCGGCGCGACGGCGATGGTGATGTCGGTGCTGGCCGAGGCGCTGCTGCTCGCGCTCATCGGCGGCGCGATCGGCGCGGCGATCGCGTGGCTGTTCTTCAACGGCCACCAGGTGAGCACCTCCGTCGGCGGCACCGCCGCCGGCCACCTGATCTTCGAGCTGAGCGTCAGCCCGGCGCTGATCGCCACCGGCATCGTCTGGGCCTGCACGATCGGCCTGATCGGCGGCCTGTTCCCCGCAGTGCGGGCTGCAAGACTGCCGGTCGCGACGGCCCTGCGCGCCATCTGACGGCGCAGCTCGCCGCTCAGGCTTAGTATTCTTGGCGCGGCTGGCGGTTCGCAGTCGCCTCGCCGGCCGGCGCAGTCCTCGTGTCCTCCATGCAGCAAACGATCCGCTTCATCAAGTCCGCCGACGGCGTGCGCCTGGCGGTCGCGACCTCGGGCAGCGGCGCGCCGCTCGTCAAGTCGGCGAACTGGCTGTCGCACCTGGAGTTCGACTGGCAGAGCCCGGTGTGGCGGCACTGGTTCCGCTTCCTCTCGGCCGGCCGCCAGCTGATCCGCTTCGATCCGCGCGGCTGCGGCCTGTCGGACTGGAACGCGCAGGATCTTTCGCACGATGCGCAGGTCGCCGATCTCGAGGCGATCGTCGCCGCGTCGGACCTCGACCGCTTTCCGCTGCTCGGCCTGTCGCAGGGCGGCGCGGCCTGCATCGAATACGCCGTGCGGCATCCCGAGCGCGTCACGCAGCTCGTGCTGTATGGCTGCTACGCCGAAGGTTGGGCGCAGCGCGGCGACGAATCGCGCCGGCACGGCGAGGCGCTCAACGAGCTGATCCGCCAGGGCTGGGGCCAGGAGAATCCGGCGTTCCGCCAGCTGTTCGCGTCGCTGTTCATTCCGGATGCGAACGCCGAGCAGGTGCGCTGGTTCAGCGACCTGATGCGCACGACGACGCAGCCGGAGATCGCGGCGCGCATTCTCGAATCGTTCGGCGAGATCAACGTGCGCGCGCTGCTGCCGCGGTGCGCGTGCCGACGCATGGTCGTGCACGCGCGCGGCGACGCGCGCATTCCGTTCGAGCAGGGCCGGCTGCTCGCCGCGGAAATTCCCGGCGCGCACTTCGTGACGCTGGAGAGCCGCAACCACATCCTCATCGAGGCCGAGCCGGCGTGGGAGCGCTTCTGCGAGGCGTTCGACGATTGCCTCGGCGCCGGGCGAAGCGGCGCCGGATGCGCCGCAGCGCGGCGACCTGCCGGAGCTGACGGCGCGAGAGAACGCGATCCTGCGGCTCGTGGCGCACGGCGAAGGCAACGCCGACATCGCGCGCAAGCTGTTCATCAGCGAGAAGACGGTGCGCAACCACCTGACCAACATCTTCGAGAAGCTCGGCGTCGACTCGCGCGCCCGCGCGATCGTGCTCGCCCGCGACCGCGGGCTGTTCTGACGGCTTCAGCCCGGTCGATGGTTTCAGCAGCCGACCATTGGCGCCTGCCGAAAGTACGTGGGACATTTGTCCCGGGCGCAGCGCCGCATCGAATGAGGCGCCTGCCTCATGCGCTGGTTGCCCGGTTCCGTCACTATGCGCTACGTCCCTGCATCCGCCAGCGAGTCGCGCACCCATGAACGCCGCCGTCGATCTCGTCGTCTCGCCTGCCGCCGAGCGCCTGTTCCAGGAGAACAGCGACCGCGCCCGCTATGCGCGCTGCATCAAGGCTTCCAAGCGCGTCCGCTGGGACATCGACGCCGACGTGTTCCGCGGCCGGACCTTCGACTTCCGCCGCAAGTTCCTGCCCGACGGGCTCACCAAGGTCAACGACCTGCCGTTCCTGACGCGCCGAGGAGAAGCGCACGATGAGCCACGTGCAGGGCCGCAGCTATGCCTGCATCTTCGGCCTGCTCGAGCGCTTCATCAGCACCAAGACGCTGGAGATGGCGATCCGCTACGGCCTGGGCGACCAGGTCGCGCTCGAAGGCCTGGTGCGCTTCAGCGACGAGGAGATCAAGCATCAGGAGCTGTTCCGCCGCATCGAGGTCGGCGCTCGCGGCGAAGATGCCCGGCGGCTACGTGCTGGTCGCGGATGCCAACGAAGTTGCGCGCACCGTGCTCGACAAGTCGAGCTGGGCCGTGCTGGCGATGACCTGCCACGTGGAACTGTTCACGCAGGTCCATTATCGCGAGAGCATCGAGCGCGACGAGGAGCTGTCCGACCTGTATCGCGACGTGTTCCGCTTCCACTGGCTCGAGGAATGCCAGCACGCCGTGATGGACGAGATCGAATGGTGCCGCGAGGACCGCACGTCTGAGCCCCGAGCGAGCGCGACGCGCGCCGTCGACGATCTGATCGCGCTCATCTGCGGCTCTCGATCGACTGCTGCAGGGACAGTCCGCCGCGGACGCCGGCTACTTCATGCGCCTGTGCGACCGCACCTTCACGCCGGCGGAGCAGCACGCAATCCGCGAGACCGTGCTGCGCGCGTATCGCTGGCAGTACATCGCGTCCGGCTGCGCAGCATCCGCACCTGACAAGCTGCTCGGCGGCATGGTGACGCAGCCGCAGATGCAGAGAATTCGCTCCGCGATCGCGCCGATCATCGGCTGCTGAGGATCGCTGACGCGCTGTTGACCTTTCGCTGCCGGCGGCGGACGCTAGCCGCATGCAGCTGCGAAGCGGCTCCTGCTCGTTGCGGCGTCAATCGCCTGCTCTGCCGGCCTTTCGATCGCGCACGCCCAGTCTGTCGACGATCCTCGTCCAATGGCGCGGCGCTCGCGCTCGCTCGCGCGCTCGCAGCCGGCCGAAACCATCGCCGATCCGTATCGACGCGCCGAAACGCTCGCCAGCATCGCGCGCGTGCAGACGCTGATCGGCGAGTCCGCCAGCGACCGCACGATTCACCAGGCGCTCGCTGCGGTCGCGCAGATCCGCGAGCCGGCATTTCGCGACTGGGTGCTGAACGACGTCGTGCTCGCGCAGATCGCGGCCGAAGATCTCGTCGGCGCGCGCGAGACGGCGAACCGAATCGAGGCGAAGCGGCAGCAAGGCGCCGCGCTCGCGCAGATCGCCACGGTCGAGCTGCGCGCCGGCAACGTTGCCGGCGCGCAGCAGACTGGCCGCTGCAATCCGCGAACGCGAAGCGAAGAGCGAGATCCTGCGGCAGATCGTCGCCATCTCTGCGGCGCGCGGCGACTTGGCAAACGCGCGTGACATGCTGCGCGACATCGACGATCCGTTCTACCAGGCGCTCGCCGCCGGCGACATCGCCGTCGCCGAAGTTCGCGTGGGCCGCAACGATCGCGCCGATGCGATGGCCGGGCGCGTGCGCCGCGCAGACCGGGCGCAGGTCTACGGACGCATCGCGCTGGCGCGCGCCGACAAGGGCGACTCGAGCGGCGCGGTCGAGACGCTGCAGAAAATCGACGACGACCTGCATCGGGCCGCGATGCAGGGGCGGCTCGCGGCGGCGCGCGCGGTCGCGGGCGACGCAGAGCGGCTCGAAGCGATTGTTCGCAGACCGCAATCGCCAGCGTCCAAGCGTCATCCGCGCGAGCCCGAGCGGCGCGCGCTGACCCTCGGCGCAGATCGGACGCCTGCAAGCGCTCAGCGGCGATCGTGCCGCCGCAGTCCAGACGCTGCGCTCGCGCATTGAACGAAGCGGAGAAACTGCGAGCGCGGCGAACTGCGCGAGGACGCGCTCGATCACATCGCGCGCGGCCTTGCGCGCGCAGGCGACTCGACGGGCGCCCTGCAGACGGCGCTGCGCATGAACGATCGTGTCGCGCGCGCGCTGCTCGTTCGCGACATCGTGACGATGCAGAGCAATGCCGATAGCGCCTCGGCAGCGGCGAGTGCCGCGGAGTTCGCAGGATCCGCTGATCGAGGCGGCCGCGCAGTTCGGCGTGCTGGGCATGCAGATGCTGCGAGCGACGACGCCGCTGTCGCAGGAGACGATCGAGGCAGCGCGGCGCGCGGTACGCAAGATCGACGAGAAGCAGCCGAAGCCGGCTGCGTTTGCCGCGCTCGCGGCCGCGCGCGTCAAGACCGGCGACGTGCGATCAGGGCACGTCGATCTTCAAGGAGGCGCTGGAGCGCCGCCGATGCCATCGCGCGCAGCGACCAGCGTGCGGCCGCGTACGTGGACATGGTCGCGGCATTGAACGACCGCTTGATGTTCCTCGGCCAGCCGGTCGGCGGCGAGACAGGAAAGACTAACCGGACGCGGTCTAGCGCCGTTTGTTGCGCAACGGAGCGTCCTGCTTCTTGAACCGCGCGAAGCTCCGTCGCAGCTTCTGTTGCAGGTCGTCCGTGATCGTGAAGATCACCGGCACGACGAACAGGCTCAGCGCGGTCGACGCCAGCAGACCGCCGATCACCGCCACGCCCATCGGCGCGCGGAAGCTCGGATCGCCCGACCAGCCCGTTGCGATCGGCAGCATGCCGGCGCCCATCGCGATCGTCGTCATCACGATCGGCCGCGAGCGTTTGGAGCACGCATCGATCAGCGCGTCGAAGCGCGACATGCCGTGCTCGTGCATCGCCTTCACGGCGTACTCGACCAGCAGGATCGAGTTCTTCGTCACGATGCCCATCAGCATCAGCATGCCGATCAGCGACGGCACGGACATTTCGTAGCCGGTGATGAACAGGAAGAACAGCGCGCCGCCGGCGGAGGGCGGCAGCGCCGACGAGGATCGTGATCGGCTGCAGGAACTCGCGGAACAGCAGCACGAGCAGCAGGTAGATGCACAGGATGCCGACGACCATCGCCTGGCCGAAGCCGCGCGAACAGCTCCATCATGAACTCGACTTCGCCGGAGGCGACCTGATGCACGCCCGCCGGCAGATTCTTGCAGCGACGGCAGCTGGCGCGCCTTCTTCACCATGTCGCCGAGCGGCATGCCGTTGAGATCGGCCTCGACGGTGACGTTGCGGCTGCGGTCGTAGCGCGTGATGCGCGCGGGCCCGGCGCCGATCGAGACTTCGGCGACGCTCATCAGCGGCACCGGTGCCCGACTTGGCGCGGCACCGAGAGCAGGCGAATGCGCTCGAGGTCGCCGCGCGTGTCGTCGCGCAGCTGGACGCGGATCGGGATCTGCCGGCTCGCGAGATTCAGCTTGGCGAGACTGTTCTCGACGTCGCCCGACGTCGCGATGCGCGTGACGGTGCTGAGCGTATCGGTCGTGACGCCGAGCTCGGCCGCGCGATCCGGCAGCGGACGGATGACGATCTCCGGCTTCAGCAGGCTCGCGCTCGAGGTGACGTTGCCGAGTCCGGGCACGGTGCGCAGATCGCGCTCGACCGCCGCGGCGGCCGCGATTCAGCTGCTCGGGATCGTCGCTCGCGAGCGTGAGCTGCAGCTTGCCGCCGTTGCTGACGCCGCCGAACGACAGCCGCACGCCCGGCACGTCGCGCAGCGCAGCGCGCCGCCAGCATTTGGAATTCCTGCTGCGTCATGTCGCGCTCGTCGCGCGGCGTCAGCTTGATCGTCAGGGTGGCGCGACGCACGTCGCCGACCGAATCGCCTGGACCGCCCGGTCCGCCGCCGCCCGCAGCTGCACCGATGATGCTGTACACGCTCGTGACGTTCGGGCAGCTTGCATCACGCGTGCGCGAATCGTTTCGGCGACCTGGCGTCGTTTCTTCGAGCGCAGCACCCGGCGGCAGCTCGACTTGCAGCACGGCGAACCCGACGTCGCCGGCCGGCGCGAAGCCCTTCGGAATGAACGGGATCAGCGCGAACGACAGCGACCAGCAGCGCGGTGGCGACCGCGAGCGTCATGCGTCGGTGTCCGCAGGCACCATTCGATCGCCACGAGATACTTGCGCTTGATCCAGCTGTCTTCGTTCTGCTCCGCGTGCGGCTTGCAGCATGTAGGCGGCCATCATCGGCGTGAGCATGCGAGCGACCAGCAACGAGAACAGCACGGCGACCGCCGCGGTGAACGCGAACGGCCGGAAGAACTCGCCGGGAATGCCGCCCATGAACGCCACCGGCACGAACACGGCGCACAGCGTCAGCGTCGTCGCGACCACCGCGAGACCGATCTCGATCGCGGCGTCCGTCGCCGCCTCCAGCGGCTTCTTGCCGTTGCGCAGATGCCGCACGATGTTCTCGACTTCGACGATCGCATCGTCGACGAGCATGCCGACGACCAGCGACAGCGCGAGCAGCGTGAGCAGGTTCAGCGTGTAGCCGAGCAGGTACATCGCCCAGAACGTCGGGATGATCGCGAGCGGCAGCGCAGCGGCGGAGATGAGCGTGGCGCGCCAGTCGCGCAGGAATACCCACACGACGATGACTGCGAGCAGCGCGCCTTCGAACAGCATCTCCATCGAAGCCGTGTACGACTCGCGGATGAAGTCGACCGTCGAGCTGACTTCCTGGAAGCGCACGTTCGGGTGCTGCTTGCCGAGCCGCGCGACCGCTGCGCGCGAAGCTTCGGCGACGTCGAGCGCACTTGCGCCCCAGGCGCGCACGACCTGGAAGCCGATGACCTGCTTGCCGTCGAGCAGCGCGAGCTGGCGCCGCTCCGCGGCCTGGTCGCGCACGTCGGCAATCGTGTCGAGCCGCATCGTGCGCCCGTCCGACAGCACGATCGGCAGCGCGGCGAGCTCCTGCGGCGATGCGATCGTGCCGGTCGTGCGCACGCTCTGTTCGAGACCGCCGACGCGCGCTTCGCCGCCGGGATATTCGGCCTGGATGCGCCGCAGCTGACGCGACACGTCGCTCGCCGTCGCGCCGAGCGAAGCCATGCGGTCGGGATCGAGATCGACGCGGATTTCGCGCGTCACGCCGCCGACGCGCCTGACGCTGCCGACGCCTTTGACGGCAGTCAGCTCGCGCATCACCGTGAGGTCGACGAACCACGACAGCTCCGTGTCGCTCATGTTCGGCGACTCGACGCTGAACGTGACGACAGGGCTGCCGGCCGTCGTGACTCGCGAGATCACCGGCTCGCGCGCATCTGCGGGCAGGTCGGCGCGCACGCCGGTGACCGCGTCGCGCACTTCGTCGACTGCTTCGTTGATGTCGCGCTCGAAGCGGAACTGGATCGAGGTCGTCGACACGCCTTCGTTGACGATCGAGCTGAATGTGCTCGATGCCGGCCACCGTCGCGACCGCATCCTCGATCTTGCGCGTGACTTCGGACTCGAGCTGCGAGGGCGGCACGCCGGGATACGCGATGGTCACGACGACCGCGGGCAGCTCGATGTCGGGCCGATCCTGCACGCCGAGCTTCGCGAAGCTGATGCAGCCCCGCGACGGTCAGCGCGACGAACAGGACGATGACCGGAACCGGGATTGCGGATCGACCAGGTGACGAAGTTCACGAGCCCTCTCCGCCGTCGGGCGCGCCGAGCACGACGCGCACGCGATCGCCGTCCTTGAGGAAGCCCGCGCCCTTGTCGACGATGCGCTCGCCCGGCTGCACGCCGCTCACGATCTCGATCTGCTTGTCGCGCACCGCGCCGGTCTCGACGCGGCGTCGCTGCGACCAGCTGCTGTCGCTGACGACGAACACGTAGCTGTAGCCGTCCTGGATCACGATGCTCGACAGCGGCGCCATGCTGGCCGCGCTCTGCCCGAGCACGATTTCGCCGCGCGCGAACATGCCGGGACGCGCGCGCGCCGGTGGAAGGAATGTCGACGTAGACGAGCCCGGCGCGCGTGCTGCTCTCGATAGTCGGAGCGATCGCACGCACCTTGCCGTCGAGCTGCGCGCCGTCGGCGGTCGTGAGCTTCACGTTCTGGCCGACGCGTGATCTCGCGCATGCGCGATTCGGGAATCTCTGCGCGCCATTCGACGCGACCCTTGCGCAACAGGCGCAGCATCTCGGTGCCGACCTGCGCGACCTGGCCGACGTTGACGTTGCGCGCGGAGATGACGCCGTCGTCGGGTGCGGTGACGCGCGTATGGCGCAGGCGCAGCTCGGCAGTCTGCAGTTCAGCCTTGTTCACTTCGACGCGTGCGCGTGCTGCGAGCTCCTCGCTGCGCAACTTGTCGAGATCCGATTGCGACACGACACCCGAGCCGGACAGCGAATGCGCGCGTCGATACGCCGACAGCGGCATTCTCCAGCGACGCTTGCGCCTGCTCGAGATTGGCGCGCTTCGACGCGACTTCCGCAGCGAGCATGTCTTCGGCGAGGCTGCACGAGCTCCTGGCCCTTGCGAACGCGGTCGCCGACTTCGACGTTCACGGCCGCGACGCGATAACCGCCGACCTCGGGGCCGACGATGATCTCCTGCCATGCGTACACCGTGCCGTTGGCAGTGACGCCGCGCGCGACCTGCATCGGCTCCAGAGTCTTTGCAGTGACTGCCGGCGCCGCGGCCGCGGCGACTGGCGCGTGCGAGCGAGTCGAGGCGCCGCGCAATACCAGGATGAGCACGGCGAGCAGCGCCACCGTGACGGCGACAGCCGCCAGCATGCGACCGCGACGTGATTGCGGCAGGTAGCTGCCGAGGTTGGAGTGCGCTCGAGATGAACATGTCGAATTAGGCAGGGTTGTCCGATATCAGCTTGCTGATATGATATCAGCAACCTGATATGGAGCCATGCGCCGCGTGTCACGCCCATCGTCAAGAAGTCTTGAGACGCACCTGCAATCGTTGCCGCCCGAGGAGGCGATTCCTTATCTGCTCAAGGGTCTACACCATTCTTTGCGTCAGGCCGTGGACGAAGGCCTGCGCCGCGGGCGCATCGAGCTGTCCTTTGCCCACCTGGCGACGCTGTACACGATCGATGCGGAGCCGGGCCTGGCGGGCGCGGAATTGGCGCGGCGCAGCTCGGTGACGGCGCAGACCATGAACACGATCCTGCATCGCATGGAGCGCGACGGGCAGCTGGAGCGCCGGCCGCATCCGTCGAGTCCGCGCGCCGACAGCTGGTTCGTCACGACGCGCGGCAGCAAGCAGCTCGATCAGGCGAAGGTCGTGGGCAAGGCGATCTGGCGCAAGATGCTGGCGGCGCTAGCCGAGCGCGAAGTGGCGCAGCTGCAGAATCTTCTGCACCGCTGCATCCGCGGGCTGGACGCGCAGGTGGAACGAGAGCGGCCGGCAAAGCCGGCCGCTGGCGAGCCAAACGAAAAGCGAGACGAAAAAGAAACGTGGCGCGTCGGCGTCAGTTGACGCGGCCGAGATAGTCGGCCTTGCCGATCTCCACGCCGTTGTGACGCAGCAGGTTGTACGCCGTCGTCACGTGGAAGAAGAAGTTCGGCAGCGCCCAGTGCCGCAGGAACACCAGCCCCGGGAACGTGAACGTCTGGCGCGGCGTCGGGATCGTGATCGTGCGCTCCTCGGAGCCTTCGAGCTGCTCGGGCTTGAAGCCCTGCAGGTAGTCGATGGTCTTGCTGACGCGCGCGATCAGGTCCGCCATCGTCGTCTCGTTGTCCTCGAACTTCGGCGGATCGACGCCCGCGAGGCGCGCGGCTGCGCCCTTGGCCGCGTCGCTTGCGATCTGCACCTGGCGCGTCAGCGGGAACATGTCCGGCGCGAGGCGCGTGGTGGCGAGCAGCGTCGGCTCGAACTTCTTCGCCTCGGCGTGCGCGACGCCCTTTTCCAGGATCGCCTTCAGGTTGCGCAGCGTGTGCAGGAACGTGGGAATCGAGGCTTCGTACATGGAGATTTTCATGGTCGTGTTCTCTCGTGACCGCCAGGAAGGACGCGGATTATAGGTGGGCGACGCCGCCGGCGATTACTCGCTTTGGGGTCACGACTGAAGTGACCTTCGTCGCTACTTCCAGTAGCGCGATCCGCTAGCTCGCGAGCACGCCGGTCTGCGCTTCGCGGCCGAGCTCGACGAGCCGCAAGCCGCTCGCTGCCCGCTTCGAGCACCGTGACCGATGCGTGGTCCGGCCGGAAGCACACGACTTCGTCGCGCCGTTGCGCAGCGGCAGCCGCGACGTTGATCGCGATGAAGTGCGTGAAGACGACGCAGTCGTGAGGCAGCGCCCAGCAGGGCGTCGACGACGCTGCGTCGCCAGTCCAGGTAGTCGATCGAGCCGGCCGGTGCCCGCTCGTGCAACTCACGCCACGTGCCGTGCATCGCCGCGGTCAGCCATTCGCGCCGCGCTTCCCGATCGAGCGGCGGCGACGGAATTTCGGCCACCGACGGCAGCACAGTCGCCTCGCAGTTCCACAGTTCGCACAGCGGCAACGCCGTTTCGCGGCAGCGACGCAACGGGCTCGTATAGACGGGCGTCGGCGCCGTCGTTTTCGCGAGCTGCTGCGCGACCGCTGCGGCCTGCGTCGCGCCGAGCGCATCCAGACCCGGGTCCGGATCGTCGCCCCATGCTGCCGCGGGCTTGGCATGTCTCACCAGATATATCCGCGGCATCGGCCTACTTGATGGGCTTGGCGGGTCCCTTGTCCATGTTCTGCAGGCTGCGTTGCGGCTCCGGCAGTTCCTTCTTGCTGCGGCGACCGCGGCGTGCGCTCTCGCGGCGCTCGACCTCGACCGGCGGCGGCCCGGTCGCGGTGAACACGTCGACCGACACCATGACCGTCCGGCCCTCGTTCGGCGCCAGCGCACCGACGCCGACCACCTTGCGCGCCAGCTCTTCGCCGCGATCGTTGCGGATCGACACGACGACCGAGTATTCCCACGGCTCGCCGCCCGCCGGATGCTTGAACCCGCCCTCGACCCGCAGCGCCGAGAACGCCGGCTGCAGCCGGCGCTCGACGATCGCCTTCGGGTCGAAGCGCAGGTGATGCTGGCAAGCCGGGCAGACGCTCGAGCTTTCGAGAATCGTCGACTTGCAGTGAGGGCAAGTGCGCGTCTTGCCCGTCAGCACGACGCGGCCGGTGGTCACGGGCGGAGCCTCTTAAGCCTTGCCGCCGCCGCCTTTCTCGTCCCAGCCGAACTCGGCGCGGCCGCGCATGCGCGAGCCGGCCGCCACGGTGAGCGAGCCGGCCTTCAGATCGCCGTTCAGCACGCCGGTCTGCAGCAGCTCGACGCGTGACGCCACATCGATGTTGCCTTCCAGCTCGCCGCCGATCACGACCGTATTGGCGCGCACGCCGCCGGTCACCTTCGCGCCGGCTTCGATCGTCAGGTTGCCCTGCACGTGCACGTCGCCCTTGAAATTGCCGGCGATGCGCACGTGGCCGGTGCCTTCGATCTTGCCTTCGATCGTGAGTCCTGCCGCCAGCAGCGACTCCTTCGCGTCGCCGCGCGGCTGCGCCTGCGCGCCGGCGGGCTGCTGCCGGGCCGACTCGATGCTCACGGGCGTGGCGGCGGCAGGCTTTTCCGGCGCCGCTTCCGGCGTGTTCTGTTCGCGGCCGTACTGGTCTTTCCACAACGCCATGACGAGTCTCCTGTTGGAATTCGAGCGGAGGTAAATGACACACGAAGCGACAGGGTGTCAAACCTACCAACGCCATCCGTCGCGAGGCTGCCGACACTCGACAACGCGCGCGATCCGCATAACCCCCTATTCGGACACACGGGCGCTGCACCGCCGCGCTCGGGGATGCGGCGTATAGTACGCAGCAACAACGACGAGTCAGCGCCGTCACGGCGCATGGGGGGACTGGACATGATCAAGCTCACGATCAACGGTCAGGCTCAGGATGTCGATGTTGCGGGCGACACACCGCTCTTGTGGGTGTTGCGCGATACGCTCGGCCTGACCGGCACCAAGTACGGTTGCGGCAAGGCGTTATGCGGCGCATGCACCGTGCACGTCGATGGCGCGCCGACGCGCGCGTGCATCACGCCGGCCGAGAGCGTTGCCGGGAAATCCATTACGACGATCGAAGGGCTGTCGAGCAATCGCAGCCACCCGGTGCAGCAGGCGTGGATCGAGCTCGACGTGCCTCAGTGCGGCTACTGCCAGTCCGGTCAGATCATGGCGGCCGCGGCGCTGCTGAAGCAGAACCCGAAGCCTTCGGACGCCGACATCGACAGTGCGATGTCCGGCAACATCTGCCGCTGCGGAACGTATCCGCGCATTCGCAAAGCGATCCATCGTGCGGCCGAGCTGAGTGGCAAGGAGGGCGGCTGACATGATGCGCTTCCCATCATGACCCGACAAGATGACAGACCGATCGTGTCGCGTCGCAGTTTTCTGAAGACTGCGGCCACCGCGACCGGCGGCCTGGTCATCGCCGTCTATCTGCCCGCGTGCAGCAAGCCCGAAGAGGCGGCGAAGAACGCAGGCCCGGCGAAGCAGGTGACTGCGAACGCGTGGCTGAAGATCGGCACGGACGGATCGATCACCGTGCTGTGCGATCGCTCCGAAATGGGCCAGGGCGTCTACACCGCGCTGCCGACGCTGATCGCCGAAGAGCTCGGCGTCGCGCCGTCCACCGTCAAAGTCGAATTCGCGCCGCCCGGCAAGGAGTACGTCAACGCCTTGCTAGGGGGCCAGGTCACGGGCGGCAGCACCAGCGTGCGCGACGCGTGGGAGAAGCTGCGCATGGCCGGAGCGGAAGCGCGCATGAGGCTGATCGGCGCGGCCGCGAAAGACTGGGGCGCGCCGCCGCAGTCGTGCTCGGTCGCGGACGGCTACGTCGTGTTCACCAGCCGTCGCAAGTCATTCGGCGAGCTGGCGGAAGCGGCAGCGGCGCTGCCGAAGCCCGAGAACGTGCAGCTGAAGGGACGCAACGAGTTCAAGTACATCGGCAAGACGCAGCTGCGCCTGGACACGCCGGCGAAGGTCGATGGCAGTGCGCAGTTCGGCATCGACGTGCGCTTGCCGGGCATGCTGTACGCCGCGCTGGCGCAACCGCCCGAGCTCGGCGCGCAGCGTCAAGAGCTTCAAGGCCGACGCGGCGCAGGGAATGCCCGGCGTGCGCCAGGTGCTGCAGACGTCTTCCGGCGTCGCCGTGATTGCCGACTCATGGTGGCAGGCGCACCAGGCGCGCGACGCGCTGCAGATCGAGTGGGCGCCGGGCAAGAATGCGAAGCTGACGAATGCCTCGATCAGCGCGGGCCTGAGATCCGCTTCGAGCGGCAAGGGCAAGCAAGTGCGCAAGGACGGCGACGCGGACAGCGGCGCTGAAGTCCGGCCGACGCGTCGAGGCGACCTACGAGCTGCCGATGCTCGCGCACGCGACGCTGGAGCCGCAGAACTGCACGGTCGAGTTTCGCGAGGACGGCTGCCACGTCTACGTGCCGACGCAAGTTCAGCAGCTCGCGCAGGCGACGGCAGCGCAGGCGTCAGGACTGCCGCCCGAGAAAGTATTCGTGCACACGACGTTCCTCGGCGGCGGCTTCGGCCGGCGCCTCGAGGCCGACTTCATTCCGGCGGCGGTCGAATGCGCGAAGGCTGCGAACAAGCCGGTGAAGCTGCTGTGGACGCGCGAAGACGACATGACGCACGACAAGTATCGGCCGCCGGCGCGCAACACGCTGTCGGGCATCGTTCGACGGCCGGCAAGCTGAACGCGGTGAAGATTCACCTGGTCGCGCCGTCGATCACTTCGCGCTGGTTCCCGGCGGCCGTCGCCAACGGCGCGGTCGATCCGTTCGCGGTGGAAGCCGCCCACAACTTCCCGTACGACGTGCCGAACGTGTACATCGACTACCTGCAGCACGAGATCGGCATCGATGTCGGCTACTGGCGCTCGGTGAGCCACGCGCTCAACTGCTTCGCGGTCGAGAGCTTCATGGACGAGCTGGCGTATGAAGCGTCAGCTCGATCCGTACGAGTTCCGCCGCAGCATGCTCGACAAGCAGCCGCGCTGGCAGATGGTGCTGGACACGGCTGCGAAGAAGGCGGGCTGGGGACGCGCGCCGAGCGGCCATCATCAGGGCATCGCGCTGATGTCGGGCTACGACACGTATCTCGCGCAGGTCGCGGAAGTGTCGGTGCAGGGCAACCAGCTCAAGGTCCATCGCATCGTCTGTGCGATCGACTGCGGGCAGATGGTCAACCCCGGCATCGTGCACGCGCAGGCCGAAGGCAGCATCGTGTTCGGCCTCACGGCCGCGCTGTTCAGCGAGATCAACATCGCCGGCGGCCGCGTCAAGGAACAGAACTTCGACGACTATCGGATGCTGCGCATGAACGAGACGCCGCAGATCGAGGTGTACGTCGTCGACAGCACCGAGAAGCCCGGCGGCATGGGCGAGCCGGCGGTCGCGCTGGTCGCGCCGGCGGTCTGCAACGCGATCTACGCGGCGACGCGCAAGCGGATCAGAGCGCTGCCGATCGCGAAGCAGGGATTCACGGTGTAGGTCGGGCTTCAGCCCGACACCTCAGCAGCAGCGCGAGACCCCAGTCCACTTGCGCTGCTGCTCGCCGAGATAAAACTCCCGTCGGGACAGCGGCGCGGCGCCGCCATGCGCTTGCGCATGATGCGTGAGATAGCGCTCGTACGCGTCGTCGGTCGCCATCGCCCGCAGCAACTTCCACAGATCGAGCAGTCGCTGCTTCATGTGCGCACCTCCGCGAGCGCGACCGCTGGCGCCTCGGAGCTCGGTGGCACCGGCAATCCTTTCACGACGCGCCAGCTCACGCGCAGCATGTCCGCGATCACGATCCACAGAATCGCCGTCAGCAACAGTGCGAGCGCTGCGTCGAGACGCTGATTGAAGATCAGCTGCGGCGCTACTGCGGCCTGCTCCGGACTGAGCGCGCCGGACGCAAGCTTGCCGGCCAGTTGCTCGGCCGCGGCGAGGAAGCCGATGCGCACGTCGGGCGACACGACCTTCTGCCACGCCGCGGTCGTCGTGACGATTGCCAGCCACGCGAGCGGCACGGCCGTGACCCACGCGTAACGCAGCTTGCCCTGCTTCACCAGGATGCCGGTGGCCACGCACAGCGCGATGCCCGCGAGCAGCTGGTTCGCGATGCCGAACAGCGGCCAGAGAATGTTGATGCCGCCGTTCGGATCGACGACGCCGATGTACAGAAAGTAACCCCAGCCGGCGACGACCAGGCCGCTCGCCATCAGCACCGACGGATACCACGAAGTCCGGCCGAACGGCTTCCACACGTGGCCGAGCGCATCCTGCAGCATGAAGCGGCCGACGCGCGTGCCCGCATCGAGCGTCGTCAGGATGAACACCGCCTCGAACATGATCGCGAAGTGATACCAGAGCGCGAGCAGGCCCTGGCCGAAGGCGCTGGAGAAGATGCTCGCCATGCCGACCGCGAGCGAGGGCGCGCCGCCGGTGCGCGCGAACAGCGTCGACTCGCCCATCTCGCGCGCGAGCGTCGTGCATCTGCTCGGCGGTGACCGGGAAGCCCCACGAGCGTGATCGTCGCGACCGCCGCATCCGCCGTCGCGCCGACCACGCCGGGTCCGCTGTTGATCGCGAAGTACACGCCCGGATCGAGCAGCGTCGCGGCGATCATCGCCATGATCGCGACGCACGACTCCAGCATCATGCTGCCGTAGCCGATCAGCCGCACGTCGGTCTCGCTGCCGATGAGCTTCGGCGTCGTGCCGCTCGACACGAGCGCGTGGAAGCCGGAGATCGCGCCGCATGCGATCGTGATGAACACGAACGGGAACAGCGCGCCGCCGAAGATCGGCCCGGTGCCGTCGATGAACTGCGTGACCGCCGGCATCTTGATGTCCGGACGCATCAGCACGACGGCGATGGCGAGCAGCAGCACCGTGCCGAGCTTGAGGAACGTCGACAGGTAGTCGCGCGGCGCGAGCAGCAGCCACACGGGCAGCACCGCCGCGATGAAGCCGTAGCCGATCACGAACCACGCCAGCGGCTTGCCGTCCATGTCGAACAGCGCGCGCAGCGTCGGGTGGTGATCGACCCAGCCGCCGCCGACGACCGCGAGCAGCAGCAGCGCCACGCCGATCAGCGAGCCTTCGAGCACCCGCCCGGGACGAGATGTTGCGCAGGTACAGCCCGACCAGCACCGCGATCGGAATGGTGGCGAACACCGTGGCGGTCGCCCAGGGGCTGTGCTTCATCGCATTCACGACGACCAGCCCGAGCACGGCGATCAGGATGATCATGATCGTCAGCGTGCCGATGATCGCGGCCAGGCCGCCGACCGGGCCGAGCTCGTCGCGCGCCATCTGGCCGAGGCTCCGGCCGTCGCGGCGCGTCGACAGGAACAGGATGGTCATGTCCTGGACGCAGCCGCCGAGCACCGCGCCGACCAGGATCCACAGCGTGCCCGGCAGATAGCCGAACTGCGCCGCGAGCGTCGGGCCGATCAGCGGGCCGGGACCGGCGATCGCCGCGAAATGATGGCCGAACACGATCCAGCGGTGCGTCGGCATGAAATCGCGGCCGTTGTTCAGGCGCAGGGCCGGCGTCGCCCGCGTCGGCGTCGGCGCTCAGCACCCGCGCGAGCACCCAGGCGCTGTAGAAGCGGTAGCCGATCGCGTACACGCAGACCGCCGCGACGACGATCCACATGGCGTTGATGGTTTCGCCCCGGTGCAGGGCGATGCCGCCGACGGCGAACGCGCCCGTCAGGGCGACCAGAATCCAGAGGAATTTGCGCATCCGAGAAGAATACCAAGAGTCGGGCTGAAGCCCGACCCACGAGAGCATCCCCTGTAGGTCCGACTTTAGTCGGACGCTTTACTCCCGAACTCCTCGCTCGGGATGCCGAGCCAGTCGATGCAGAACAGGCGGCTGTCGCGCAGCTCGGTCTTGATGATGCCCGTGTTCGGCAGCGGATGGAGCAGGGCATAGTCGGCCGGCACATTGCTGGCGAGCACCGGCACCATGAAGCCGAGCGTGGCCGCGTGGGCGACGATCACGACCACGCCGCTGTCCTGCGCGTGCCGGTTCATGACCTCGCGCACGAACGGCAGGAAGCGCCGCTGCACCTCGGCGAAACTCTCGCCCTCGCCGTGGCGTGCCTCCAGGTCCTTCTCGACGGTCCACTTGCGCGCCAGCTCCACGTATACCGTGCGCGAATCCTCCTGCGA
Organism: uncultured Gammaproteobacteria bacterium; assembly: GCA_963830745.1. Taxonomy (GTDB): domain Bacteria; phylum Pseudomonadota; class Gammaproteobacteria; order Steroidobacterales; family Steroidobacteraceae; genus Steroidobacter. The sequence goes on along the minus strand of CAWHNL010000017.1, from coordinate 268,419 downwards.
GTCCGGGCTTGATGCCGAGGTCGACCTCGACTGCCTCGGGCGCCAGCGACAGCGTCAGGTCGTGACGGAAGGCGACGGCGTCGGCGGTCTGGACCGCCCGCAGGTACGTGCTGGTGTACACGGCCACGATCGGCGCATCGGCAGTCGCTTCGGCCAGCGCCTTGGCCTGCTCGACCCCTTTACGGGTCAGTGGATACGTGACCCCGCCGTCGGGCACCGGACGCGGATTGCCCGGGATGTTGATCTCGCTTTCGGCATGACGGATGAACCAGATCTGCAGCGCGCCGCCGCTTTCGGCCGCCGGTAGCGGCGCTGCGACGACTGCGAGCGCTGCGCCGGCTGCCGCCACGAATGCCCGCCGCGACAGCGACGGGCCGACCCATTGTCATATTGTTTGTCATGAGTGCTTTGCGCGTCGTTTGTACCTCATCGCCGCTTTTTGGCAAGTACCGCACGGCTGCGCGCTCGCGACGTCCTTACATTTGCGGCGGCGAGCAGAGTATGCTCCCGCGCTCACGTTTTTCGAACGGCTTCCGTCCCCCAACAATCAACTTACTCTCGAGGGAGATCGTGATGGCAGACAACACTGGTACGTGGACGATTTGTCTGGCATGAGCTGATGACGCCGGACACGAGCGGCGCACATGCCTTCTACGCGAAGGTGGTCGGCTGGAAAACGCAGGCCTTTGAACACGATCCCTCCTACCAGATGTTCGCGGCCGGCAGCGGCCCGTTGGGCGGCTCGGTGGCGCAGGCGTCGGGTACGCCGCACTGGCTGCACTACGTCGGCACGCCGGACATCGAGGCGACGGTCCAGGCGGCCAAGAGCCGCGGCGCCAGCGTGACGAAGGAAATCACCTCCATTCCGAACGGCGGCAAGTACGCCGTGCTGGCCGATCCGCAGGGTGCGGCGATCGCCGTGTATCAGAGCTCCGCACGGATGCCGGCAAGGAGTCGCCGCCGAAGCGCGGCGAATTCTCCTGGCACGAGCTGGCCACCAGCGACTGGCGCGCAGCGATCGACTTCTACTCGGCAGTCTTCGGCTGGGAGAAGATGGCCGAGCACGACATGGGCGCCGAGATGGGCAAGTACGTGCTCTTCGGCAGCAACGGCGTGCAGCGCGGCGGCATGTTCAACAAGCCGGCCGCAGATGCCCGGCGGCCCGGGCTGGCTCGGCTACGTTCGCGTCAAGGACGTGAACGACGCCGTCAAGAAGGCCAAGGGCGCGCGCGGCACGCTCGTCAACGGTCCGATGGAAGTGCCGGGCGGCGACTGGATCGCGCAGTTCGTCGATCCGTACGGCGCCATGTTCGCGGTGCACACGCTGGCGGCCGATCTGAAGCCGGCGGCGGCGAGCAGCTGCCGCGGCACCGGCTGCGCCAGCCGCGCCGCGCGGCCGAGCCGGCCAAGCCCGCGGCGGCGCCGAAGAAAGCAGCTGCCGCGAAGAAGGCACCCGCGAAGAAGGCGCCCGCGAAGAAGAAGGCTGCCAAGAAGAAAGCGGCCAAGAAGAAGAAAGCGGCGGCCAAGAGCGCGAAGCGCCCGGCCCGCAAGGCTGCGAAGAAGAAGGCCGGCCGCAAGGCGGCCAAGAAGCGCTCGGGCGGCAAGAAGAAAGCCGCCAAGAAGGCGCGCAAGGGTAAGTAGGAGGCATGCGATACCGGGAGCGGTGCTCGCCGGCTCCCGGCGTCTGAGCTTCAGATGAAAACAGTCCGCGGCAAAACATTCACCGGCCAGCGCGTCGTGCTGGACGGCAAGTCCTTCGTCGAGTGCCACTTCAAGGACGCGAGCCTGATCATCGAGGGCAACGGCCTGTTCGAGATGCAAAACTGCAAGATCGAAGAGGACTGCCGTCTCGCCGTCGAAGGGCCGGGACAGGTGCTGCTGCACGTGCTGAAGATGATGCTGTATTCCGGCGGCTGGATGTCGCGCGTCGCGGATAACGTGCTGCACACGGTCCGGCAGCCGCCGAAGGCGTTGGCGAAGAAGAAGTCAGGCTAAAGCCTGACCCGCACCAGCAAGTCGATCCTCGCTGTGGGTCAGGCTTCAGCCTGGCTTCCCGGCGACCATCTTGGCCATCGCGTAGATCGCGTCCAGGTTCGGCGTCGCGACGCCCACTTTGCGCGCGGCGCGCACTGTGTTGCCCAGGATCGCCTCGATCTCCATCGGCCGGCCGTTCTCGTAGTCCAGCGCCATGCTGGTCTTGTAAGCCGGCATCGCTTTCGTGGTTGCGATCATCTGCTCGATCAGGTTCGGGCTCTGCGGATGACCCGCGGCCTGCGCGACGTCGCAGACCTCCTGCATCGCGCGCCGCGCGAACGCCTGGTCGGCCTCGGTCTTCAGCATCGCGGCAGTGTCGAGCACGCCGCCCAGGATGGAGATCGGGTTGAACGTCGCGTTCCACACGGCCTTCTGCCAGCGCGCGCCGACGACGTTCTCGGTCAGCTTGCAGGGCACCTTGCCGGCCTCGAACGCGGCCGCGAGTTGCTGCGCGGCTGGCGTAATGCCGTCGGGATAGCGGCCGAGGATCAGCGAGCCGAGCGACTGATGATTGACCTGTCCCGGGCGCGCTGCGACCGACGGCGACGAACGCGAGGCTGCTCAGCAACTCGTTGTCGGGAAACGCCGCGGCGATCGGCGGCTCGATGTCGACGCCGTTCTGGATCAGCACGATCACGGTGCGCGGACCGACCGCCGGCCGGATCAGCGCGGCGCGGTCGACGTTCTCGAGCACCTTCGAGGTCAGCAGCAGATAGTCCGGCGGCTCGCGGCAGTCCGCGACGTTCGCGATAGACGTGCTCCGGGCGGAAGCGATGGTCGCCGAACACCGGGCTGCGGATGTCGTAGCCGTCGCGGCTCACCGCGTCATAGTCCGAGCGGCAGACGACCGCAGACCCGCGCGCCCTGCCGTGCGAGCGCCGACCCGAACAGCGCGCCGACCGCGCCGGCGCCGACGATGAGAACGTTCATGGAGGTAGTTTAACGCCGCTGCAGGCTAAGATCGTGCCTGCCGCTCCCGCGACTTTCCAGGACCTCCATGCCCCAGCTCACGACGCTGCGCGCGGACGAATTGCGCGCCTTGCACCAGCGGATCCGCGAACGCTACGACGACTTCGCCCGGCGCGGGCTGAAGCTGAACCTGACGCGCGGCAAACCCTCGTCGGCGCAGCTCGATCTGTGCAACGAGCTGCTGGAGATGCCCGGCCGGCGCGACTACATGTCCGGCGCGATCGACTGCCGCAACTACGGCGAGCTGCAGGGTCTGCCGGAGCTGCGCGCGCTGCTCGCGCCGATCTACGACGTGACGCCCGATCGCGTCGTCATCGGCGGCAATACCAGCCTCGGTCTGATGCACGACGCAGTCGTGTACGCGTTGCTCAAGGGCACCTGCGACAGCGTGCGGCCGTGGTCGAAGGAATCGCGCGTCGCTTTCATCTGCGCCGTGCCCGGCTACGACCGGCACTTTTCGATCTGCAACGAGTTCGGCATCGAGATGATCACCGTGCCGCTGCACGACGACGGTCCCGACATGGACAGCGGTCGAGAAGCTGGTCGCCGCGGATCCACAGATCAAGGGCATGTGGTGCGTGCCGAAGTACAGCAACCCGTCCGGCGCCGTGTACTCGCCGGAGACTGTCGAGCGGCTCGCGCGCATGCCCACCGCGGCGCCGGATTTCCGGCTGTTCTGGGACAACGCCTACGCCGTGCATCACCTGACGCCGGAACGCATTCGCATCGCGAACATCGACGCGGCCTGCGCGCGCCACGGCAACCCGAACCGCGCATTCATCTTCGGTTCGACCTCGAAGGTGACGCTGGCAGGCTCCGGCTTCGGCCTGTTCGGCGGCTCGAAGGACAACGTCGCCTGGTACCTGAAGCGCATGGAGAAGCGCACGATCGGCGGCGACAAGGTCAACCAGCTGCGTCACCTGCGGCTGCTGCAGAACGCGGAAGGTGTCGAGCGGCTCATGGACCGCCACCGCGCGATCGTCGCGCCGAAATTCGCGCAGGTCCGCGCGGCGTTCGAGCAGAATCTCGCCGGCACCGGCGTCGCGCGCTGGACCGATCCGCGCGGCGGCTACTTCATCACGCTCGACGTGCTGGACGGCTGTGCGAAGCAGGTCGTGAAGCTCGCGAAGGAGGCGGGTGTCGAGCTCACGCCGGCGGGTGCGACGCATCCGCATGGCAACGATCCGCGCGACAGCACGATCCGCATCGCACCGACGTTCCCCGAGCCGACGGAGATTGCGCAGGCCGCGGAAGGTGTCGCGGTGTGCGTGCTGCTGGCTGCGGTGGAGAAGCTTCTAACTGCGAAGTGACATGGGTGACACGGGTTACTCCGTGACGCGGTCCCCCGTGAGGGCGTGTGCGTCACGGGACGTCACTCGTGTCACCGATGTCGCCTCGGGCGCTCAGTTGATCGGCAGCTCCTTCGAGATGGCCGGCGGACGGACGCCTCCCGAGCGCGCGACGTGCACGAACCACCACGGCAGGAATGCGAGCAGCTGAATGATGCGGCCGCTGATCGCGATGGCGAGCGCCGCTTCGGCGTCGATGCCGGCGAGCACCAGCAGTCCGACGAACACTGCCTCGAACACGCCGAGCCCGTCGAACGAGATCGGCAAGCGCGAGATCAGCGTGCTGATCGGCAGCACGCCGAGCAGCAGCAAAAGATCGACATGGACGCCAAGGCCCATGGCCAACGTCCACGGGAAGATGACCGAGAACACCTGCTCCAGCACTGTCAGCGCGCTGAACTGCGCGATCGTGCTGCGCGCTCCGCCGAGCGCACGATATGCGACCGCGAAGCGGTCCAGGTAGTGCATGACCTTCGAGTCGCGTACGGCTTGCGGCAGTCGCGCGACGACTTTGCCGACCAGCTTTTCGTTGAGCGCCGCGAACAGCAGTGCAGTTACGCCCACTAGCATCGCGATGCCGAGATACAGCGCGCTATCGAAGCGCGCGTCGAGCACGCCGATCGTGCGCAGAATCGCCAGGCTCACGAGGCCGAGCGCGAGCGCCAGCACGAAGCCCACCATGCGCTCGATCACGATCGAGGTGACGACGTCGGTGCCGTTGAAGCCGCGCTTGGTCACCATCACCGCGCGGATCGCGTCGGCGCCGACCGTCGTCGGCAGCGCGAGACCCCACACCATCGACGTGCAGTAGATCGTCACGCCCTGGAACAACGGCAGCCGATAGCCCTGCGCTCGCAGCAGCAGCGTCCATTTGAACGTCATGAGCATGCGGTCCAGCGTGACGACCACGACTGCCAGCAGCAGGTAAGTCGCGTCGAAGCGCTGCAGGATGTGCACGACCTCGCGCGCGTCCACGACGTACGCGAACAGCAGCACGACGAGCGCGATGGATAGAGCGATGCGCAGCCAGATTTTCATGTCGGGCCGACCTCGCTCACAGCGGCGCCGTTTCGGCGCGCGGCGACACGTCCACCGGCACGATCTCGTTGAATACCGCCAGCGTGCGGCGCGCGGTCTCGCGCCACGTGAGGCTCTGCACGCGTTTGAGGCCGAGCTCACGCATCCGCCGCCGCAGCTCCGCGGACTCGGTGACTTCGGCGAGTGCGCGGGCGATGTCCTCTTCGTTCAGCGGGTCGATCAGGCGCGCCGCGCCGCCTGCGATCTCCGGCCCGGCGCAGGTCGACGGCACGATCGCCGGACAGCCGCAAGCGAACGCCTCGACGATCGGGATGCCGAAGCTCTCGCACAGCGTCGCGAGCACGAAGCACTCGGCGAGCTGGTAGGCGAGATGAATGCGCGCGTTCGGCACGAAGCCGAGGAACTGGACGTCGGCGAGATCTTCGTCGCTGAAGCCGCGCGCCCGCAGATACTCGTCGATGCGCTTGCCGATCACGACCAGCGGCAGCTTGCCGCCGGCGCGGCGGTAGCGCAGGTAACCGCGCAGCAGGCGCTCGTTGTTGCCGCCGGGGTAGGGCGGCATGTGCTTGTGTCCCACGTGCAGCGCGCGTGCGACCGTGAGGATGAAACGCGGCGGCAGCCGGTATTCGCTGCGGAACTGCGCGAGCGCGGCTTCGTCGTGTTCGCTGCTGAAATTTTGACCGACGCCCGCGTAGCTCACGACCGACTCGCGCACGTCGATGCACGTGTACTTCGAGAGATCGTCGAGCGTCGCCTGCGAGATCGCCAGCGTGCGCGTCGCCTTGAGGCTGTAGAGCGGCAGCATCAGGCGGATGTAGAGATTGTCCCACCACGGATAGTTCTGCGGATTCACGTACCAGTCCGAGCCCTGCTGCACGAACACGCAGGGCCGGCGCGTGAACAGCGGAATCGAGAACTTCGGGTTGAAGATCAGATCGACGTTGTAGCGTCGCGCAGCGCGCGGCACTACGACCTGATCCCAGTACAGCTTGCTGCGCGCCGGCAGCACGTGCGTCTCGGCGTTGCCGAACTCGCGGAACAGGTGCTGCGACTTCGGCGTGTCGAGCAGGATCGCGTAGCGCGTGTGCGGATCGAGCCGCATCAGCTCGCGCAGCAGATTGAGGCCGTAGACGCCGAGCCCGTCGTCCTGATCCAGGAGCCGCCCCATGACACCGATCGTGCGCTTGCTCATCGCGGATGCTGCCACGATCAATGGGCGAGATGCTGGAGCTTGGCGAAGCCCGACAGCTTGCGGCGCACGGCTGCCAGCACGTTCGAGCGCTGCCGGCCCGGCAGGAACTGCAGCCAGTCGCACTTGAGCCGGCCGAAGACCGGGATCGGCAGGCTGTGCGCGGCGTCGTTCGGCGCGATAGTCGAGCGCCACTCCGAACGCGGTGCGCAGGCCGTGACGCTTCGCGAGCTCCAGCGACAGGGGCGAGCCGAGCATCCACGGGTAGGCGATGCAGCTCGGCGGACAGCCCAGGTGCTTGCGAAACTGCTCGCGGTTGAGCTCGAACTCCGACGCGACGAGCGCGCGAAACGCCTCCGCGTCCATGTACCGTCCGACCAGGTGCTCGCTGAGGCGGCGATGCAGATCGCCGAGCTGCTGTCGCCACTGCGGCTGGGCGAAGAATGCCTCGCCGCCGTTGCGCTCGACGAGCTCGCGACAGGCTTGCGTGATCTCGCTGTTCTCGATGAAGCGGCGCGTCGCGGACAAGCAGCGGTGTCGAGCGGTAGATCGGCGTACCGGGCGCCGGGCGGCCGAGCTCCTCGTCGCCGTCGATGTCGCGCATCGGCCAGTCGTAGATGTCGAAGCGCGCCAGCGCTTGCGGATGAGCGAAGTCCACGAGCTGCGGCGCGGTTGCAACGAGCGCATGGCGATGTGCATGCGATTGCACGTCGACCAGGCCGGACTCGACGCACGCGCGCACTTCCGGCCACGACATGAAGAGATCGTCAGCGGGCTGCGACGGCGTCGTCATCCAGTAGGACGGCACGAACAGCACGGCTCGCGCCTCGAAAGTGCGCAGCAGCGGCATTGCGACCGTCCAGAAACTCTTGCGCGCATCGTCGAACGTGAGCAGCACGGCGCGGCCGAGCTCGCGGCCCGTCGTTGCGCGCCGCGAGGTACTCCTCCAGGCACAGAGTGCGATAGCCGTTGCTGTGCAGGAACTCCAGGTCGCGCGCGAACACCTGCGTCTCCACGTCGTGATACGTGAAGACCGGAATCTCGCCGCGCGCCAGCGGCAGTCCGAAGATGAAGCCGGGGTAGCGGGTGCGCGAAACGCGGGCGGCGGTGCGCAGCAAGCGACCGATGTCGTTCATGGGGCCGAGAATCGTTTATGTGTGTCTGCGTGCGTGCACGGAAGGCCGTCCACGAAACTCGCACACGCGCGCAAAGTTCCATGTACGAAATTTTCTCAAAACCGTAGAAAAAGCAGGAATTACTGCACGGAATTTGCCGGCGGCGCGGAACAAATACACGCTCAAAAAAGTATCTCAGTGACGCGAAAAAGGGTTGTACCCCGAGGGGGAACACTAGTGAGCGAGCACTGGACCAGTCCTGGCACCGCGCGGCCTACATGACGTTGCAACAGCTGCGCGGTCGTCCGGTCGGACGTTTCATACGGACATTGCAGGCGCGCGAGCAACTCGAGCCGAGCGCATTCAAACACCTGATCGATACGGAGCTGAGGGAGCAGCTGCGATTCGCGCGCGCGAAAGTCCCGCTGTATGCCTCCGGTCCGTGGAGCCAGTCGCTGGCGCACGGCGATCCGACGCAGTTGTCCGCCTGGCCGATCCTCGACCGGGCGACGGTCCGGGCGCGCGGCGCGGAGCTGCTGGCACGCGGCCCGCGGCCCGGGCGCGTTCTATCGCAGCAGCTCGGCCTCCACCGGCGAGCCGCTGCGCATCGCCTGGAATCCGCACGGCGCGGCGTGGGGCTGGGCGAACGAATATCGCGTGATGCTGTGGTACGGAGTTCGCACCCGGCGTGCGCACGCTGCTGATGTGGGGCTCGGAGCATCGGCTGCAGGACTGGGTGCGCAACTGCCGCGGGTTTCCTCACGACTGCGCTTACGCCGCAGCGCCTGGAGGAGGCCGCGCAGTATCTGCTGCAGCGCCGGCCGGACCTGGTCATGGGCTTGCCTTCGGCGCTGGTGATGCTGGCCCGCTATATCCGCACGAACTACCCGGACGCGCCGCGACCAGCTGGTGCCGTTCGCGAAGCTCGGCGGCGAGCAGATCTATCCGTTCCAGCGCGAAGAGCTGGAGAAGCACTTCGGCGCGAAGGCCGTCGAATTCTACGGCTGCACCGAAGTCGGCCCGATCGCCGCGCAGTGCCCGGCCGGCTCGATGCACCTGCTGAGCGACAACGTGCACATCGAGATCTGCCGCGACGGCGAGCCGGTGCCGCGACGGCGAGTTCGGCGACATCGTCGCGACGTCGCTGAGCAATCGCGCGATGCCGCTGGTGCGTTGCCGGATCGGCGACAGCGGCGCGATTTCGCCCGACCCGTGCAGTTGCGGCCGGCCGTATCCGGTACTCGCTTCGCTGGTCGGTCGCGCCGCCGACCTGTTCATGACGGCGGACGGCACGAAGGTGCACGGCTCGCAGCTCGGCGCAGGTCTGCAGAAGCTGCTGGCCAGCACGCCGCTCGGAGTCATCCGCCAGGTGCTGTTCCAGCAGATCGATCCGCTGCACTGGAAGGTGCTCGTGGAGAGCGGCGGCGGCTTCGACGCACCGCTGGCCGCGCAGCTCACGGAGCTGGTGCGCACGAATTTCGGCCGGCAGTGCGACGTGGAGATCGAGCGCGTGAGCGTCGTGCCGCGCGAGACTTCCGGAAAATTCCGTTACTACCGCCCGCCGGGTCCGCGGCCGAGCAGCCAGGCGCCGTTCGACGATCACGCCGGACTACGGCCGCAAGCACGAGGACCGGTTGAAGATGGTGTAAGGCGCCCGCGCACAAGGCGTCGGATTCGAATGGCGCGGCGCGGCGGAACTCTCGCGCGCGTACCGCTTTACTAGGGTGCACCTTCTCTTTCAGTGAGGACTCGCCCATGCGTGCATTGATTAGCCCTCTGCGCTGCCGCGCTGTTGTTCGCGGCAGGCTGCTCGAAGACCAACTGACGCCACGCAGGACAATCCGACTCCGGCCCGCGGACCAGTCGGCGACGCCGTCGACGATGCCGCCGTCGGATCAGCCGCCTCCGAGCGACAGCACGACGCCGCCGCCGGCGGACCAGACGACGCCGCCGGATCAGCAGCCGACCCCGCCGCAACCGCAGTCGCAATAAGGTTGCCGCAGTAGGAAGTACACTACGGAGATGCAACAGCTCTCCGTAGTGTTCGATGTGCGCTGAACGCAGCGACAGATCGGCCGCTCGAAACACTTTTCCTGCCGCTCCTCGAAGGCCACCTGGCGTGGCCCGAGGGCGGCGCGCTCTTCCTGCGCGCCCGCGCCGGCGCTCCGCTGCGCGCGCGCCCCTGGCCTGGTCTCGTTTGCCAGCAGACTTTCGCGCCCGACGCCGTGGCGCTGGAGCGCTTGCAGCTGCGCGTGCTGACGGACGATCTCGACGCCGCCACGCAAACCTATCCGCTCGTGCTGGTGCTGCCGCCGCGGCAACGCGACGAGGCGCGGGCGTCTGCTCGCCCGCGCGATGCGGTCGACGCAGCCCGGCGGCCGAATCCTCGCCTGCGCAAGCAATGACGAGGGCGCGCGTTCCGGGGCAAGCGGACCTCGAGCGCATTGCCGGCCCGGTCACGACGCTGACGAAGAACAAATGTCGCGTGTTCTGGAGCGCGCCGCTCGACGGTCCGTACGAAGCCGCGCTCGTGGAACGAATGGCTGCAGCTGGATGCCGCGCGACCGATTGCGCGAGGGCCGGTTCGTCAGCCGGCCCGGCGTGTTCGCCTGGGATCGGATCGACGTCGCCTCTGCAGCTGCTCGCCGCGCATTGCCGCCGGATCTCGCCGGTCGCGCCGCCGACCTCGGCGCTGGCTTCGGCTACTTGTCCGTCGAGCTGCTCGCAACGCTGCGCCGGAATCGCGGCGCTCGACGTGTATGAAGCGGAGCGACGCGCGCTCGATCTCGCGCGCCGCAATCTCGCTGCCTTCGAGCAGCGCGCCACGATTCGTTACTGCTGGCATGATGTTACCGCCGGCCTGACTAGACACGCTACGATGCGATCGTCTGCAATCCGCCGTTTCACACGCACGCGCGCGCCGATCGTCCGGACGTCGGTCGCCGCTTCATCGCGCGCCGCGGCGCAGGCGTTGCGGCCAGGCGGTCGGCTGTGGCTGGTCGCGAATCGCCATCTGCCGTACGAGCAAGCGCTCGGCGCTGGTTTCGAGCGGGTTCGGATCGTGACGCAGCAGCACGGCTTCAAGATCGTCGAAGCGGTGAAGGCGAAGCGCGCGTGAAGCTGCTCAAGCTGATCGCCAATCATCGGTTATGGCAGTCGCAAGGAAGTGACGGCGATGTTTCGCGACGGACGCATCACCGACGTCAGACGGCCAGCGAGCTGTCGGTCGAAGACGTCGTGGAACCGCAGCGCGTGCGCATCGACGGTGAGCCGCTCGATCCGCCGCCGGGCCTCGTTCTGATGCTGCACAAGCCGGTTGGCTATACCTGCTCGACGCAGGACGCAGGCGCGCTCGTCTACGATCTGTTGCCGCCGCGCTTTCGCCGGCGCTCGCCCACGCTCGCGACCGTCGGCCGTCTCGATCGCGATACCACCGGCTTGCTGCTGATGACCGACGATGGTCCGCTGCTGCATCGGGTCGTCTCGCCGAGAGCGCACCTGGAGAAGGTTTACGAGGCGACGCTGGCGCGCGACCTGCGAGGCGACGAAGGCGCGATCTTCGCGAGCGGCAAGCTGATGCTCGAGTCGGAACGCGACACCGCTCGCGCCGGCGTCGCTCGAAGTGCTCGGGCCGCGCCGCGCGCAGGTTGACCGTCACCGAAGGGCGCTATCATCAAGTGCGCCGCATGTTTGCGGCCGTCGGCAATCACGTCGAAGCGCTGCATCGCAGCCGCGTCGGCGGATTGACGCTGGGCGATCTGGAGATCGGCAAGTGGCGCCCGCTCGACGGTGCAGATATTGCGAATTTGTTTGCGGGCAGGCGGTGACATGGCCGAAGCCCAGAAAGTGGACGAGAGCAAGTCTGGTGGCTCTACCTGCTGGCCTGCGCCGACGGGCGGACGTACGCGGGGATCGCGCTCGACGTCGCGCACGCTTTCGCTTGCACGCGGCCGGCAAGGCTTCGAAGTTCACGCGGGCCAACCGGCCGCTGCGGGTCCTCGGCGCACAGCCGTTCGCGAGCCGCTCGCAGGCCCTGCAGGCCGAGTACGCGCTCAAGTGCCTGGAAAAGCCGGCAAAGCTGCGATGGGCACGGCGCTGGCCGCCGCCTGCCGGTTGATGCGACGGATTGACCTCGCCGGCGCCGCTATTCCATAGTTCGCGCCTTCCCCGTTCGAGATCGATCCATGAGCATGTCGTTGCGCGAGCAGCTGCTAGCCGCCGGATTCGGCAAGAAGAAGGCGGCCGAGCAGGCAGAACGCAAAGCGAAGGAACAGCAGCGCGATCGCGCAGGCTCAAGCAGCCCAAGCGGCCCAGATCAGGCGGCGAAAGCGGCGCGCGCGCAGGCCCTGCAGCAGCGTCGGCAGGAAGAAGCCGACCGCAAAGAGCGCTGGACGCAGATCAAGCTGCTGATCGAGCAGCATCGTCTGCCGAAAGTCGAGAGCGACGACTATTTCAATTTCGTGAGCCGCGGCAAGGTGCGGCGCCTGGCTGTCGACGCACAGCTGCGCGAGCGGATCATCAGGCGGCGAGCTCGTGATCGTGCGGTGCGAAGGCAAGCACGATGTCGTGCCGCGCGATATCGGCGGAACGCATTCGCGGATACGACGCGCGCGCCGTCATTGCTTTGCAGGATGCGGCCATCCGAGCCGCCGTCCGAAGACGATCCCTACAAGGACTACGTCGTCCCCGACGATTTGAAGTGGTGAGAGCCGTCCTCGGGGCGTATTCCGGGCCGTATTCAGGCCCGTCCGCTCCGTCGTCCCCGGCTCCTCGTCCTGCCACCACTCCGTGGGCGCCGAGCACAGGACCAGGTCCATTGCGTCCCACTCGTCCAGGTCGAATTCGTCGATGTCGCCGTAGCGGTCGCGGACGTCGATGAGGCCGTCCGACTCGTCGATCGCAATGACCAGGAAGAACTCGTGGTGGGCGCGGTCGACGTACCATTGCCCTTCGCGCACCTTGATGTCGCTCATACGCCTCCTCCTGCCGGAAGAGCTCCGCCGTGCGTCAGATGTCGCAACTACAACGCGCGGGCGCACGAACCGGGTTTCACCCCAGGATGGCCGGCACCGCGCCTCGCAGCCTTGAGCAGGAAGAGGCCGACTGTTCACGCCGAGGCGTCAGGATGCGGATCTTTAGCTACTCGAAGACGCGGTTCAGCACGCCGACGTGCTCGCCCGGCATGTTTTGCGTCGCGGCAGCCTTGATCATGCTGCGACCGATCGTGCGGTTCTCCGCGGTGCTGGATCTCGTCTCGTCGAACATCACGGTTTCGCCGTCACTTCCAGGTAATACTTCTCGCCATCGATCGGCAACCAGGCACTCAGCGAACTCGTCACGTGACGTTGCCGCGCAGTTGACACGTACAACACAGTCGACGAGATAAACCCCGATTTTGCAGCGAGGTATTTTGGACCGACGCAACCGCAACCATGATTCGATTCGACCTACAGCCTACAGATAGCTCAGCCACCACTCGCGCCGCCGCCGCTTCACCTCCGCGAACCAGCGCGACGCCGGATACAGCGCGATCAAGTATCGCCAACCACGCGACATACACGACCAACAAATTGAATCCCCAGCCGGCTTTGACGAGGCGGAAGGGATCCGCGAGGAAGTTCGCGTGATACGACGCGGGGAAACCGGCGAGCATCGCGACCACAAGTGATAGACCGTGCACCACATATATATGTAGCACATAGGTAAACAGCGGTGTTCGGCCGTAAGCGAGCAGCACGCGTGCGAGCAATCCGTGCAATCGCTGAAAGGCGAGCAGGCACAGCAGCGAGACGCCGAGCGTGATCAGCACGAAGAGCAGCGAGGGCGGATACTTCGAGACGTTGAAGAACGACATCACGGTTGCCGCCGTGCTGGGATACGCACGCCACGGCGCTGGATCGCCGTACGCATTGATCGCTCGGAGCACGCAGAACAATGCAATCGCACCGAGAGCGAGCACGAGCAGTGCTCTATTACGACGCGCGGGTTCTTGCACGAACACCGGGCCGATTGCGTAGCCGAGACACATGACGCCGAACCACGGGATCGCGGGTAGGCGATGAAGCCGCGGCCGAACGGCGACGGACCGAACTCGAACGCCAACGTCCACCAGGGCGCGAGCGCGCCGAGGTCCGCGGGATCGATGGGCGCGAGCAGCTGATGTCCGGCGACGATCAACCCACCGATGATGGCCGCGGCCCGCGCGCGGCAACCAGATCACGCCGGCGAGCAGGATCATGCTCACGCCGATCGCCCAGATGACCTGCAGGAACACGAACGGCAACGCGAAGTTGAGGCCGAACGCAATGACCGTGAGCTCGAGCACGATCAGCCACGCGCCGCGCGTCAGCAGGAAGCGCGAGAGCTTGCGGCTTGTCCTTGCCGCTCGCTCCCTGCAGGTACACGGAAACGCCGGCGAGGAAGACGAACGTCGGTGCGCACAGATGTGTGACCCAACGCGTGAGGTACAACCAGACGTGCGTGCGCGCCGGATCGGTCGGATCGAAGGTGTAAGCGGAAATGTGGAAGTAGTCGCGCGTGTGGTCGAGCACCATCAGCGCGATGACGAAGCCGCGCAGCAGGTCGACCATGTCGAGGCGCGGCACACCGGCTCGGTTGAGCGCCACGGCCGCGAGCGGAGCATCGCTGGTCTTCGCGTCCATGCGAGCGAATACTGTGAGGTCGGGCTTCAGCCCGACTCAACGGTTGTCGGGCTGAAGCCCGACCCACAAATGCGATCTACTCCGAGCGGCCGCTCGGCTTCGGTGCGGGACTCGCGACGAACGTATAAGCGCGAGTGAGCTGCGGCAGCTGCGGATCTTCCAGGACGGGGGCGCCGGCCACTGCCGGAGAGATCGGCATCGCGATGCTCAACGACTTCGCGAGCGCGCTCCTGGTAGTGCAGCGCCGCTTGGCGCAGGTTGTTGTTCTCTTCCACGCGGAACGGCGTCTGTGCGACGTACGCGAGCGTGCGCGGCACGCCGAACTCTTCGATCAGCGGCTTGATCAGCATGATGCCGCCGTAGCGCTGCACGTCCAGATATTCCTGGTCGGTGCGCCACACGCGCTTGCGGAACACGGCGAAGTCGTCCGGCCAGATCTGGTCGACGCGATTCACGTTGAACAGCGGGCCGCGCAGCGCCTTGACGTTCTCGGCGATGCCCTTGACCAGCATCTCGCACGGCAGCCGCCGGCCGACGTCGACGGCGCCGCACTCCTTGTGCGGCCATTGGCCGCCGCGCGCCGTGGCCGCTTCCTGCAGGAAGGCGTTCCACAGCACGTTGTCGATCACTTCGACGACGGGGAATTGCAGCCGGTACTGCTCGTTCTGGTAGAACGGCCAGTAGTACGCGGCCCAACGCAACGGGTTCGGAGTCTTAGCGCCGAGCACGCGGCGTGGAAAGATCAACGTGCGGCGCTTCAGGTCGTAGCCTTCGCGGCCGCCGAACAGCAGGTACTCCGGATCCTTGGCGGTGACGAACTTGATCTGGATCTCGGCGGGCAGCGCGCCGAACAGGTCGCCGAATGCGGTGTCGATTGCCTGGGCGCGGTAGGAGACGAGCTCGCGAAACTGCTTCTTGCACTCGCGCCGATCGGTGCCTTCGCACGCGAGGCCGAGGAGGGGAAAGAGAAGGCCGACTAGATACAATCCAACGTCTCATCGCCGCGCTCCGGAGCAGCATATGCATTGCTCATACTCCGCCTGTGTAGGCTAAGCAACTAACGGAAGATCTAGGGCGAAGTTCCTCTTGCCGCAGTCCGGCCGTTGCAGCGGCAACGCGTGGCAGCGCCGGCGTTGTCGCGATTGAGTTGCACGGGGGCAGTTGCCGATGCGGGCAGCGATGCCTCACGCCGCGCAATTCTCTTTGCGCCAAGCCAAGATGCGAGAGACAACGTCGGGACATGACTCGCGCTCGCCAGCGCTGCAGCGCCGACGCAACGTGCACAAAAGACCTGGACCGTTGCCCTGGGCCGCACGCTGCGCTTTCACGCTCGAAAGATCCGACTCCACACTCGCGCCTCGGGCGCGCTGCACGGCGCGCTTATGTAGTCCGGTGCGCAAAACGTCGCGACCGGTTGTTTGGAATATCGACACCGCTGCGCCGCAGCTTCATGAGGCGAAACCGTAAACATTCCCGACACGTGCCCGAGGCGAACCCCAGCGAGTCGTTGCGATGCAGTGTCGCTACCTGCGGACATGCCCGTCGGTCAGATTGAAAGCGCGCGGCGACGCTTAGGGATAGTCGGCGCCAAACGAACAACGATGAACTGCCCCACGCGTGGACGCATTCTGGCAACGTCCCGATCCCGCACTGGCAGCCGCTGGCGTCGAAGGCGAGTGGCTGGTCGCGCGCGTGCGCCTGTTCGCCGTGACGCTGCTGCTGATCACGCCGACGTACAAGCTGATCCAGTACCCGCAGATTCCAGTGTTCGTGTGGGGCTTCTGGGTCACGTTCGGCGCGGCGCTCGCGGCGCTCGGCATCTGGCTCGCGCTGCGCCGGAATTTCTGGCGGCCGTGGCTCGGCTTCGCCTCCAGCACCCTCGACGTGTCGCTCGTGACCTTCGCGCTCGTCACGTTCGTGTTCGTCGGCTCGCCGCTCGTGGCGCTGAACTCGAAGGTGACGTTCGAGATCTACTTCCTCGCCATCATCGCCACGAGCCTGCGCTACGACGAACGCATCTGCATCGGCGTGGGTCTGCTGGCAGTCGCGCAGTACGCCGCGCTGTGGGCATTCGCGGCGTTTCGCTACGACCTCAACGATCCGGTGTACGCGCAGGGTCTCGGCGAGTACTCGTTCATCGACCAGACGACGCGGCTGATCCTGCTGAGCGCTTCGGTGATGCTCGCGTACGCGATCGTGCGTCGCGCGCAGCGGCTCCTGCATCTCGCCGCGCGCGATCGTTTGACGGGCGTCTACAACCGCGGCCAGTTCGATCTCGCGCTCGAGTTCGAAGTCGCGCGCGCGATGCAATTGGGACACGAGCTGTCGGTGGCGGTGCTCGATCTCGATCGCTTCAAGACACATCAACGACACCTTCGGTCACGCAGCGGGCGATCGGGTGCTGGTCGAGGTGGCGGCACGGCTCGCGCGCGGCATGCGGACGACCGACATGATCGCGCGCTACGGCGGCGAGGAATTCGCGGTGCTGTTCCCGCAGACGAATCGCGCAGCGGCGGCGGTGCGAGTGGAGACGCTACGCGCGCAGATCGCTGCGTTCCCGATGCTCACTGCGGACGGCCAGGAGCTCACGATCACGTGCAGCGCGGGCATCGCGGAGCTGCCGATGGATGGTCTCGATGCAGGCACGTTGCTGGCGCGCGCCGACCGGCGCTTGCTCGCCGCGAAACGGGCGGGGAGAGATCGCTTGTATTCGGATGACGATGAGCTCGCCAGGCTGACCTGTGCAGTGTCGGGCTGAAGCCCGACCTACAGGCGTCGTGGGTCAGGCTTTAGCCTGACTCTCGCTTGACGCGCCCACCGGCAGCGCCGACACTCTCTTCATCTCTTCGTTGTCGAGCACGCTGCGATCCGCGAGGTACGCGCGCGCGAAGTCCGTCGCATCCGCGCCCCAGAACGCTTCGCCGTCGATGACCAGCGTCGGCACGCCGAACACACCTGCTGCGATCGCCGCGTCGGTGTTCGTGCGCAGGCTCTCCTTCACTCGCGGCTCCGCGAGTCGCTCGCGCGCGATGCCGAGTGACGTCGCCAACTCTTCCAGCACTCGCGCGTCGTTCGCGTCCACGCCCGTCGTCCACAGGCGCTCGAAGATTCGTCGGATCGCCGTCGGTTCGCAGTTCGCCGCGATCGCGAGGCGCAGATAGCCGAGCGGATTGAAAGGATGGGCCTGCGGCAGTTTGAACGGAATGCCGTGCTGCGCGGCGTACCAGGTACACCAGCGATAGGTCCAGGTGCGCTTGCCGGGAATTTCCGCAGGCCCGCGCTGGCCCCAGTGATTCAGCAGGCCCGCGAACAGCACCGGCCGGTATTCGATCGCGCACGTCGCGGCCGAGCCGCTCGAGCTCGAAGAGCCCGAAATACGAGTACGGAGAAATGAAATCGAAGTACCAGTTCGCCTGACGCATCGGTCACCCATGGAACATTCGCGGCTCCGAAATGATATGACACTGGGCAGGACGAAAAGCACATTCCGGGAGCTGGCGAATGGTCGACGCGCGCCGCGTGCGCAATTTCTACTTGCTGTGTTGCCTGGCAGTGCTCGCTGCGTGCTCGAACGGCCGCGGGAGCGTCGACTCCGAGCAGCCGCCGCCGAGCGGCGGCGCGCAGAGCGGGTTCACGGTCAGCGGCACGGTTGCCGGATTGGATGGCGACGGCCTCGTAGTGCAGCTCAACGGCGGCAACGACCTCGCCGTGCCGAACAACGGCACCTTCACGTTCACCACTCAGCTCGCCAACGCAGCGGCGTACAGCGTCGCGGTGCTCGACGCAGCCGTCCGGTCCGTCGCAGACGTGCACGATCGGCAACGCCAGCGGCACGATCGCGGCAGCGAACGTCACGAACGTCGCGATCACGTGCGCGACTGGCGCATTCGCGTTGCGCGGCACAGTGAGCGGGCTCGCCGGCACCGGCCTGGTCCTGCAGAACAACGGCGCTGACGATCTGCCGATCAGCGCCGACGGCCCATTCGCCTTCCCGATCGCCGTATCGCCTCCGGCGCTGCCTTACAACGTCACGGTCAAGACGCCGCCGTCCGGACCGTCGCAGTCGTGCACGGTGGCCAACGGGCACGGCACGATCGGCTCCGGCGACGTCACCAACGTGGCGGTCACCTGCGCGACCGGCACGTTCTCGATCGGCGTCACGGTCTCCGGGCTCGCCGGGCTCGGGACTGGTGCTGCAGAACAACGTCGGCGACGATCTGACGCATCACCGGCAACGGCACGTTCCAGTTCGCCGGAGCTGCTCGCCTCCGGCGCGACGTACAACGTCACGGTCGCGACAGCTCCGACGAACCCGACGCAGAGCTGCGCGGTCGACAACGGTTCGGGACGGTCGGCGCCGCGAACGTGACGAACATCACCGTCACCTGCATGACGAACAGCTTCACGATCGGCGGCCCGATCTCCGGGCTGGCCGGCTCCGGGCTGCAGCTGCGGCTCAACAACGGGCCGCCGCTCGACGTGCTCGCCGGCGCTGCCCAGCTTCGAGTTCCCGGCGCTGCTGCCGAGCGGCACGCCGTATGTGGTGCGCGTGACTCGCCAGCCGAGCAATCCCGCGCAGAACTGCGACGATTGCGCCCGACACCGACGTCGGCACGGTCGCGAACGCGAACGTCACGAACGTCGCAGTGACGTGCACGACCGCGCAGCTTCTCGATCGGCGGCACCGTCAGCGGCCTGCAGGGCAAGGGCCTGGTGCTGCAGAAGAACGGCGGCGACGATCTGGCGATCGCTTCCAACGGCAACTTCACTTCGCAACGAAGCACGCGAGCGGCACCGACTACGAGGTGAAGGTGCAGCACGCCGCCGCTGAATCCTTCGCAGACCTGCACGATCGCGCATAGCAAGCGGCACCGTCGGCAGCGGCGACGTGCGCAACGTCAGCGTCACCTGCGCGATCGAACACGTTCACGGTCGGCGGCACCGTGAGCGGCCTGCTCGGCACCGGGCTCGTGCTGCATGAACAACGGCGGCGACGATCTGGATGTCGACGCCGACGGCGACTTTCACTTCACGGACGGAGGTGGCGAGCGGTGCGACGTACAACGTCGACGTGCGCAGCTCAGCCGCAGCAATCCGACTCAGGCCTGCAGCGTCGGCAGCCGGCACCGGCACGGTCGGCTGCCGGCGCTGTCACCAGCGTCGTCGTCAGCTGCAGCACCAGCGACTTCACCGTCGGCGGCACCATCGACGAGCCTGGCGGGCTCGGGCCTCGTGCTCCAGAACAATGGCGGCGACGATCTGCGCCTCGACTCGGGCGAGCAGCTTCACTTTCCCGACCGCGTGCCGAGCGGCGCGCCGTACAACGTGACGGTCGCTGCGCAGCCGACCGGTCCGGCGCAGTCGTGCACGGTCACGAACGGATCCGGGCACCGTCGGCAGCGAGAACGTCACCAGCGTTCAGATCAGCTGCGTCACGACGGAGTTCTCGATCGGCGGCACGGTCATCGGGCCTGAACGGCAGCGGGCTCGTGCTTCAGAACAACGGCGGCCGACAATCTCGCGATCGCAGCGAACGGCGCCTTCAAGTTCCCGACGTCGTTGCCCAACGGCACGCCGTACAACGTCATCGTCGTTAGCAACCGAACACTCCGACGCAGGTCTGTCTGGTCTACGAACAGCGTCGGTATCGTCAGCGGCGCCGATGTCGAGACGATCGCAAGTGAGTTGCGTCGACGCGCCGCTTAGCGGCGCTCAGTCGCCGAGCACCTGGCGCGCCGCGCGCATCCCGCTCTGCAATGCGCCGGCGACCGTGCCGGATTCGCCTTGCGTGTCGGCTGCTTCGCCTGCGAAGAACAACGTGTTCTGCACTGGCGCCGCGAGCGCCTTGCGAGCTCGCCGTGCCACCGGCGATGACGTAGCTGTACGCGCCGCGCGCGAAAGGATCCGCCTGCCAGTCGTGCAGGTACGCGCGTTCGAGCATCGCAGCGAACTCTGACCTTCCTGCCGAACATGGATTGCAGACTGTCGAGCGCAGCGCAGGCCAACTCCGCCTCGTTGCTGCCGAAGAGGCGCGTGCGCGTTCGGGCCGCCGGCCCACGCGTTGATCAGCGAGCCGCGCAGCGGGACCGACGACCAGAACGTTCGGAAGGGCGCGCCGGGCGCACGGAAGAACGCGCCGTCGCGATAGCGTCCGTCGTCGATCTCTTCCCAGAACGGCTTGCGAAAATGCATCACGACCTTGATCACCGGTCCCGGTGCGAGGCCGGCCAGCGCTTGCTGCTTGCGCGGATCGGGCAGGATGCGCACTGCTCCCGGAGCATGCGCGGCGAGCTGCAGCACGCCGACCGGCAACGTGATGATCGCGCGTTTCGCCTGCACGCTGCACGGCTGACCGTGCCTCGTCGCTTCGATCGTCACGCGGCCGCGTTGCCACTGAATGCGTGTGCACGACCGTGCTGAGCCGAATCTGCACTCGGTCGCGGTCGAGCGCGCACACCAGTCCATCGATCAACGAGGCATAGCCGCCGAGCGGGCGAAACGTCGGGCGAATCGGCCGAGCTGTTGCCGTTCCATTCGTCGAGCGTTGCCCACGTGCTCACGCGTGTCGCGTCCGCTGCGTCGAAGCCTTCGACCAACGCGCGCGCGAGCTGGCGCGCGGCCGGCGAGAGCTTGCGATTCGCAACGTGATCGAGGAATTCGCTGAAGGGCAGATCCTTGCGCGGACGTCGGATGCTGCTGCAGGCCGCGCTTCATCTGCTGCGAACAGATCGTCGCGCGGGCTCGGGCTTGCCGTCGCACAGCGTCCAGCGCTCGCCCGTCGCATCGACGATTGCGGTATTCGATCTTCGCGAGCCAGCCGAGTGGTCGACGGGCGCGCGGCCGTGAATGAACTCGGCGCCGAGCTCGATCGGCAGGGTCACCCCCGGCTCGCGGCGCGTGAACATGCGGCCGCCGAGACGGTCGCGAGCTTCCAGCACGCACACAGAGCCGCGCTGTTTGCTCAGCTCAGCGGCGGCGGCCAGTCCGGCTGCGCCGGCGCCCACGATCAAGGTGTCGAACAGTTCGGCCTCTGCCATGCGGCCGCAACTATGGCACACTACGCGCCCCCAGAAGACCCCTTCCCCCATCAAATTTCCTGGGCCGTTTGTGCCTCAGCAGTAGCAGATCTCAGTTTCCCTCGGCCTCTCCGGCGTAGCGCGCGTAAAGCGCGGCCGGAGGATCGTCGTGCGCGCCCATGTTTCGTGGCGCGCATGTGTACGAAGCAAGGCGCGGTCAGCGGACTGAGATCTGGCGCTCGTGGTCGGTTCTCAGCCCGCTCCCGTAGGTCGGGCTTCAGCCCGACTTCCCGCTCTCTGCTTCGCTCGCCGGAACTCTCGCTTCCCTGTCGCGCAGTGCTTCCTGTCTGGAGCACTGTCATGGGTTCATCGGTCCGAACGCTGGCGCATCCGCCCGCTGGAGCTGCCGCGTCCCTGGCGTTACTGCGCGTCGTGCGCGACCGCGCGCGCATTCGTGTGTAGTGAGCGCTTTCGCGTCAACGCGCAGAAGAAGTCGCTCGATGTCTGGCTCAACTATCGCTGCACGTCGTGCGAAGACGTCTGGAAGTTTCCGCTGTTCGAGCGGCGCTCGGTGAGCGAGCTCGGAGCTGCGCAGCTCGACGGCTTCGCGCGCCACGATCAGGCTGCGGTCTGGAGGTACGCCTTCGACATCGCGCGGCTGAGGCCGCACGTCATCAGGATCGATAGCGACGTGCAGGTCGAGGTCGAGCGCACGCCGCTCGCGTGCGACGCCGTGGCGCCGGAACACTTCTGCATCCACTTCGATGTGCCGTTCCCGTGCGATATCCGTCTCGATCGGCTGCTCGCCGGCGAGCTCGGCATCTCACGCAGCGCGCTGGAGCGGAGAGTGTCGCCGGAGCAGCGCGACGCTCTGCGCAAACGCGTGCGTGATGGGCAGAGCTTGAGCTTGCTGTCGGGCTGAAGCCCGACCTACCGGGCGTCGAAGAACGACTTGACCGCGGACAGGCAGAACGGCGGCACCAGCGTGCTGTGATAGGACTCGATCACGGCGGCATCGCCACCGTCGGCCGCAATCGCCGCTTTCGCCGCCGCGAAGGCGGCCTTGCGCGCGGCATCGGGATCGTTGGAGGCGATGTCGCTGTCGAGATCGAGCACCGTCACCGGCGCAGTCGCACCGTTCGCGGACCAGTAGGCCTGGATCAGTTGCGTGTTCATGAAGAGCACGGTCGGATCTTCGTTGCCGCCGCACAGAAACACCGGTGCGGTCGGCAGCCAAGTGCGCAGATCGTTGCGCTTGAACGCGCGGCGCAGTCCGTTCGCGGGATTCGCGGCAGGGCGGTTGTCCAGCAGGTTCGGGAAACCGCCGTCGGGATTCGCCTGCGCATCCTGCAGATAAGCGAGACGGAAGGCGTTCGTCACCAGATGCTCCGGGCCGAAGCCTTGCGCGAAGACGGGCGCGAGGTTCGCGGGCGACGTCGCCGGCGTGAACGGTGCGAAGCTCGGATCGGGCGGCGTGCTGTCGAACAATTGATCGCGCGGCAGCTTGCCCTCCGCGAACAGCTGCGTGCGCGGCACTGCGCTCGGCAGCAACGACTCGATGCCGCTGGCGTAGCGCGCTTCGAAGATGTCGGTCGGGCTCGCGTAGACGTCGCCATACGCCTTCTCGTAGCCGGTTGACGTGAACGCCAGGAACAAAGGTGTCGTGCGCGCTGACCTGACCGTAGAAGACAGCATCGGAGAACGCAGCGACGGCGTACGGGCCGGACATCGGCGCGGACGCTGTGATCGTCGCGCCGGTCTCCTGCAGCAGCTTGTGCGTCGCCATCGCGACGTGTCCGCCTTGCGAGTAGCCGGTGACGAACAGCTTGCCGGAATCGGTGACCGTCGGCGCGAAGCTCGTCGGCAGCGCGCTGCGCGCCGCCGTCAATGCATCGACCATGTCTTTCGATTCCTGATCGGCGTTGAGATAGGGGTTGTATGTGAGTGCCGACATGTCATAGCCCGGTGTAGTTCGGCGCGATCAGGACATATCCCTGCGTCGTGAAAACCGTCGCAGCGAGCAAGTCCTTCGAGATTGTCCTCGCTGGAGATGTTCGGCGAGATTCAGCGAGCGCTGCGCCGCCGTGCCGTGCGCGTAGAGAACGATCGGCCGCGGGCCCTGGCAGACCGGGTCGGTGCCGGTCGGGATCATCATCGCTGCAGAAGCAGTCGTCGCGGCGCCCGCCGGATCGACGGTGTTGTATTGAACCTGGTGAACGTCGATGCCGCACTTCGGCGCCACGATCAGGTCGAGCAGCAGCTCCGCGCCGTCGGCTGATTCGGTCAGCGCGGCCGCGATTTGGCAGGGGCTCAGCGACGCTGTACGCGCAGGCGGGGACTGGATCAGCGAGCCACGGACCGGCGGCGTCGCGGGCGCCGGCGTGGGCATGTCGTCGTCGTCATCACCGCCGCCGCACGCCGCCAACGTCAGCGAACACGCGGCGATCGAATAGCAATCTGAGCGTCTTGTTCATCGTCGCTATGCACCTGGGGGCCCTCGTCATTCGTAGAACCTCAACGCACGAGCGCCACCCATTGTTACAGCGTGGGTTACTATCGCGGCCCGATCGGCCGAGGTCCACACATGAGCTTTGCCTCTCGCATCGTCCGCCTGCTCCTCGCCACCTTGGCCACGCTGTGGGCGTTGAGCGCCGCCGCGGACCCCGCCGAGCTGCGCAAGCTCGCGCACGACTACTACGAGTGGCGCGACGTCACCTTTCCCGTGACAGCGAGTGCGTTCAGGGCGATCATCGCTACGACGACCGCCTGACCGATTATTCGCCGCAGGCGGTGAGCGCGCGGCGCGCAGCACATCAGCGAGCTGCTGGCGCAAGGTCAAGGCGATGTCGACCGAAGGCTGGAGCCGCGACGATCGCGTCGATGCGATCCTGTTCCAGGCGCAGCTCGAAAGCGGAGACTTCTTCGGCCGCAGGCTCGACCCGATCGCGACGGACCCGCAGATCTACGTCAACGAGTGCGCGAACGCGATGTTCTCGCTGCTGCAGAAGGACTACGCGCCGCATCGCACGCGCGCACTGGCCGCGGCGGCGCGCCTGGAGAAGATGCCAGCGATGCTGCGAACTGCGCGCACCAATCTGACGAAGCCCGTGAAGCTGTACGCGCAGCTCGCGATCCAGGCGGCGCGCGGCGGCGACGATCTCTACACCACGAGCCTGATGACGCTGGCGGACGAGCTGTCGGCGGGCGAGCGCAAGCGCTCGTCAAGGCGCGCGACAATGCGGTGCAGGCGCTGCATGAGTACGCCGACTGGCTCGATGCCGGCCTCGCACGCATGCCGGAGTGGACGCCGATGGGCGAGGAGACCTACAACCACTTGCTGAAGCGCGTGCTGCTGCTGCCGTTCGATGCGCGCGACGTCGCGATGCTCGGCGAGATCGAGCTGGGCCGCTATCGCGCGCTCGAAGCGATGTTGAAGGATCCGCGCCTCGCTTCGCCCGATCCGGCTCGCGCGCAACGCGTGCCGAAAGATCAAGCGGAATTCCTGGCGGCGTACGAAGCGCGCCAGCAGGAGATCGTCGACTTCCTGAAGCAGCACCAGCTGCTCACGATTCCGCCGTACATCGGGCCGTTCCGCATCCGCCAGCTGCCCGAAGCATTCAAGCCGACCAGCCCCGGCGGCTTCATGAATCCGCCCGGCGTCTACGACCAGGACCCGGTCGGGTTCTTCTACATTCCGACGTACAACCCGAAGAGCGGCAACTTCTATATCCGCGCGGCGATCGAAGACCCGCGGCCGATCCTCGGGCACGAGGGCATTCCCGGCCACTTCCTGCAGATCTCGATCGCCAATCACGTCGCGAGCGAGATCCGCCGCCAGCACGGCGACTCGGTGTTCGCCGAAGGCTGGGCGCTCTACACGGAGGAGATGCTGTCGCGCGAGGGACTCTATCCGGAGAACTCCGCGGCGCAGGGACAGGTGCTGCGGCTCAGCCGCTATCGCGCGGCGCGCATCGGCGTCGACGTGAATCTGCACACGGGCCGCTGGACGTTCGAGCAGGCGGTGCAGCTACTTCATGGAAGGCGGCGGCCTCGATCGCGAAGCAGCCGAGGGCGAAGCGGCCGGCGCGGCTTCCAGCCCGTCGCAAAAGATCTCGTACATCACCGGCAAGTGGCAGGTCATGCGGCTGCTCGGCCGGTATCGAGACGCCCAGGGCGATACGTTCGCCTCGGTGCTTTCCACGATCAGCTGCTGAGCTACGGAACTTTGCCGCTGTCCGTCGTCGAATGGCTCATGTTCGACGACGACGCTTCGCTGCGCAAAGCGCTGCAGTAGGGCGGGAATCGTTCGAGCGACTCTCGGGGGCGGGCGAGCTTCGCGCTAACCCGCCGTGCGTGCCTGACCGTTGATAGCAACAAGAAATCAGGAGCTCGCATGCGCCGCTCAGCATTGGCTCTGCTTGCCGTCCTTCTGTGTCATGCCACTGTCGTTCCCGCCCAGCAGACGGCGATCCCGCCGGACTTGAAGCCGTGGGAAAGCTGGGTTCTGTACGGCGAGGAGTTTCGCCGCTGCCCGGTGCGCGACGGTGCGGACGCGGATGGAGCAGATGCGTTCGTTTGTACCTGGCCCGGCCGCATGCACGTTGCGGTGTCATCGGGCGGTGGCGAGTTCCGGCAGAGCTGGCGCATCTACGCCGAGAGCTGGATTGCCTTGCCGGGCGACAGCGAGCACTGGCCAGAAGACTTGCGGGTCGATGGCACTCCCGCGGCGGCTGTCGAGCGCGACGGCGTGCCGCAGTTACGTCTCAGTGCAGGCGATCACACGATCAGCGGTAGCTTTACTTGGGCGCGCCGGCCGGAGTCGCTGCAGCTTGCGCCGGCGACGGCGCTGGTCGATCTGAGCATCGACGGCAAGTCGATCGCTCCAGTGGAGTTGCGCGAAGGACGGTTGTGGCTCGGCGCGGTGCGCACCGTTACTGTCCCGCGCGCATTGCAAGTGCAGGTCTACCGGCTGCTCCAAGACGACATTCCGCTGCGACTGACCACGCGGCTGCAGCTCAAGGTTTCGGGCGATGCGCGCGAGGAAGTTCTGGCGCGCGTGCTGCCCGACGGCTTCGTGCCGATGGCCACGACCGGCGAGCTGCCGATGCGATTCGAGCCGGACGGACGACTGCGCGTGCAGGTGCGCTCCGGCGAGCATGAGCTGATGGTCGTCGCGCGTGCCACGTCGACGGCAGACTCGATCGCGGTTCCGCAAGGCGAAGGTGCGTGGGCCGACGAGGAGGTCTGGAGTTACGGCAGCAACGACAGGCTGCGCATCACTGCGCTCGAAGGCGTGTCGCCGATCGATCCGATCCAGGCCGGTGTGCCCGGCGATTGGCGCGGCATGTCTGCGTTTCGCTTGCCGCGCGGAGCGACCGTCACGATCGCCGAACGCAGTCGCGGGCTCAGCAGCGCCGACGCGCATCGCCTGTCGCTGAAGCGCCAGTTGTGGCTGACGTTCGATCACGACGATTTCATCGCGTCCGATCACGTCTCGGGCACGATGCAGCAAGGCTGGCGCCTCGACATGCTCCCGCCGTATCGCCTGCTCAACGCACGACGCGTCGACGAGATGATGCTGATCACGGACGGCGCGGACGGCCGCACCGGCGTCGAAGTCCGAAATGCGAACGTAGACCTCACGACGCTCGCACGCGTGTCGCGCGACGCTGCGCGGGCTGCGACCGGCTGGGATGCGCGCTTCGATGACGTGGAGACGATGCTGCATCTCCCGCCGGGCCATCGGCTGCTCGCTGCGTGGGGCGCGGACGATGCGCAAGGCGCCTGGGTGAACCAATGGCGGCTGCTCGACTTGTTCCTGCTGATGCTCGCCGCTGTCGCGGCGTTCCGCCTGCTCGGCTGGGGCGGCGCGCTGCTCGCCGCAGCCGCTATCGTTCTTACGCACCACGAGTCCGGCGCGCCCGGCTGGTTGTGGATCAACTTGTTCGTCGCTGTCGCGTTGTTGCGGTTCGTGCCGGAAGGCCGCCTGCGTACGTGGGTGGGCCGATATCAATTCGTTTCGCTCGTTGCGCTCGGCTTCGTGCTGATCGCATTCGGCGTGCAGCAGTACCGGTACGCGCTGCATCCGCAGCTGATGCAGGACGACGTACGGCGAGACGTACTGCGACCTCGCCGCGAAGCTCGAGACGGGCGCAGATGTCACGAAGACTTGCCGAGGCCCCTGCCATGGCGGCGCAGGACTCGGCGAGTGTCCCGGCGGACGTATCGCAGGAGGCAATCGTAACGGCTGCTCCGGCGGCGCCGTCGAGTGATGCTGCCGTCGGTTTCCGAACCGAAGCGACTCGAGCGCTACGCGCCCGACGCAATGCTGCAGACCGGCCCGGGCATTCCGAACTGGTCGTACCTCACGTATCGACTGCACTGGAGCGGCCCGGTCGACGAGAAGCAGACCGTTCGCCTGACGATCGTTCCGCCGCTGCTGTTGTCGCTCTGGCGCATCCTCGGCTTGCTCGCGGCTGCGGCGTTGCTGTTGGCTTTGGTGAAGCTCGCCTATGGAGTCCCGACGAATTGGCGTTTGCCGCCTTGGCGATCTACTGCCGCGGCGGGTCTGCTCCTCGCGCTGTTCGCATCCAGCTTCGCACCGCGCGCGCACGCGCAGGCGCCGGATCCTTCACTGCTCACCGAGCTCAAGAAACGCCTGAGCGAGCCGGCGAAGTGCGTGCCGGATTGCGTCGAAGCCGTGATGGCCACGGTGATCGTCAACGGCGATCGGCTGGACGTGCAGATGGAAGTGCACGCGCAAGCGAGCGTCGTGCTCGGCATCCCGCAGGCGGGACAGCAATGGGTCATCGATCGCGTCACGGTCGACGATCGTTCGGCGGACTCGGTCGCGCGCATCGCGGATCAACTGCAATTGCCGCTTGCACCCGGCGTGCATCGCGTGAGCGTCGGCGGACGCATCGTGCAGGCGTACGAGCTGTCGCTCGAATTTCCAACCGTGCCGCGGCGTATCGTCGTGCGCGCAGCAGATTGGGATGTAGCCGGCATCAACGAAGGCCGTCTGCTCAACAGCTCGTTGCAGCTCACGCGGCGGACGACTGCGGGCGCGACCGAGCGGATGGGGGTGTCGCAGCGCTTCCCGCCGTTCGTGCGCATTCATCGTCGTGTGTTCATGGGTCTCGACTGGACGGCGACGACGACAGTCGAGCGCCTGGCGCCGGAAGAAGGCGCGTTCACGTTGCGCCTGCCGTTGCTGCCGGGCGAGTCCGTGCTGACGCCGGGCCTGCAAGTCGGCGATGAAGGCGTGCTCGTGTCGATGCCTTCGGGCGAGAGCATCGTCAGCTGGGATTCTGCGCTGGAGCGCGTCGACCGATTGCACTGGGCCGCGGCGGCGAGCGACAAGCCGTGGGTCGAACAGTGGGACGTCGTCGTCAGTCCGACCTGGCACGCCGAGTTCTCCGGCACGCCGGCCATTCTGCCGAGCGAGAGATTCCGGCGGCCTGTGGATCAACCAGTTCCTGCCGCGGCCGGGCGAGCTGCTCGACCTGACTGTCGTGCGTCCGGCGGCGAGCGAAGGCGCGACCGTCGCCGTCGACAGCGTCAATCTCTCTACCCGCTTCGGTCAGCGTGTCGCGGATACCTCTCTGAACTTTTCCTATCGCAGCAGTCGCGGCGGACGTCACGACCTGCGACTTCCGCCAGACGCGCAAGTCAAAAGCGTGGTCGCGGACGGGCAGACACTGCCTTTGCGGCCCACCGGCGGCGTATTGCCGCTGACGCTTGCACCCGGGCAACACTCCGTCTCCGTGGAGTTCGCGGGCGGCGACGGCATCGGTGTCGTCAGCCGGCCGCCGAAGGTGGACCTTGGCGTCGAAGGCACCAACGTCAACACGACGCTCGCGCTGCCGCGCGACCGCTGGATCCTGTTCGCGTGGGGCAGGGGAGTCGGTCCCGCAATCCTCTACTGGGGCGAGCTCGCGCTGTTCGTCGTCATCGCGCTCGCGCTCGGCAGGCTGCGCCGGACGCCGCTGCGCACGCGCGATTGGCTGCTGCTCGGGCTGGGACTGAGCACGTTCTCCTGGTGGGTGCTGATCGTGTTCGGTGCGTGGCTATTCCTGCTCGATCGCCGAGGGGGTCTGCACTTCGAGAAGCGCTGGCAGTTCAACACGGCGCAGGTCGTGCTTGCAGCGTTCTCCATCGCGGCGCTCGCGGTGCTGGTCAGCGCGATTCCGTACGGCCTGCTCGGCGAGCCGGACATGGGCCTGATCAACGCAGGCAGGGACTTGCCGTGGTTCGTGGATCGCACGGCCTCGCAGCTTCCACAGCCATTCGTTCTCTCCGTGTCGATCTGGTTCTACAAGCTCGCGATGCTGTTGTGGGCGTTGTGGCTGTCGTTCGCGCTGTTGCGGTGGTTGCCGTGGGCGTGGCGGCAGTATGCAATCGAAGGGGTGTGGCGAGGGAAGGAGTCAGGCTAAAGCCTGACCCACAGGGTGATAGGATTGCGCTCCTTCAATCTTGCGGGAGCTCTC
Organism: uncultured Gammaproteobacteria bacterium; assembly: GCA_963830745.1. Taxonomy (GTDB): domain Bacteria; phylum Pseudomonadota; class Gammaproteobacteria; order Steroidobacterales; family Steroidobacteraceae; genus Steroidobacter. The sequence goes on along the minus strand of CAWHNL010000017.1, from coordinate 238,558 downwards.
GTGAAAGCCTGCATCGCTGCGATCTTCGTATGCGGCCTCGTGTCCGCTGCGTACGCCGACGAACGAGTCACCTCGCTGCCGAGCGAGACGCCGGCGACGTTCACGCCGACGAACGCGGGCTTCGACTACGTCAAGCGCGAGGAAATGATCCCGATGCGCGACGGCGTGAAGCTCAAGACCTTCATCCTGATCCCGAAGGGCGCGAAGAACGCGCCGATGCTGCTGACGCGCACGCCGTACGACGCCGGCAACCGCGTGCTGCGCTTCAACAGTCCGCACATGATCGCGGCCGTGCCGCAGATGAACGACACGGCGGTGGAGGCCGGCTACATCATCGTGTTCCAGGACGTGCGCGGGAAATACGGCTCCGAGGGCGACTACGTGATGACGCGCCCGCTGCACGGCCCCGCGAACCCGACCGAAGTGGATCACGCGACCGACTGCTACGACACGATCGAATGGCTGGTGAAGAACGTGCCGGAGAGCAACGGCCGCGTCGGCACGTTCGGCGGCTCGTACGAGGGCTACACGACGGTGATGTCGACCGTGCATCCGCATCCGGCGCTGAAAGTGGCGGTGCCGTTCGCGCCGATGGTCGACGGTTGGATGGGCGACGACTGGTTCCACAACGGCGCGTTCCGCCAGCTCGGCGCGCTCGAGTACACGTACGACCAGCAAGCGACGCGCAAGGGCGACGACAAGTGGTGGTCCGGTGAGTACGACGCGTACGACACGTACCTGCGCGCCGGCTCCGCCGGCGCGCTCGCGCAGGCGCGCGGTCTCGATCAGCTCGGGTTTCTGGCGCGCGCTCGCGGAGCACACGAGCTACGACTGGTGGTGGCAGACCCAGGCGGTCGACAAGGTGCTGGCGAAAGAGCCGCTCACCGTGCCGATGATGATCGTCTCGGGCCTGTTCGATCAGGAAGACATCTATGGCGGTCCGGCGCTGTTCAAGGCGCTCGCGCCGAAGGATCCGCGCGGCGAGCAGCTGCACCTCGTGCTCGGGCCGTGGAATCACGGCCAGGGCCGGCGCGAAGGCCGCGGCATCGGCGCGATCCAGTTCGAAGGCGACACCGCCGGCTGGTTCCGCCGCACCGTGATGCAGCCGTTCCTCGATCACTATCTGAAGGACGCGCCGCGGCCCGCAACGCCGCGCGTGCTCGTCTACGAGACGGGCGCCAACGAGTGGCGCAAGTACGATAGCTGGCCGCAGGTGTGCGGCGATGGCTGCGCGAAGAAATCGCGCTCGCTGTACCTGCTGCCCGGCGGCAAGCTCGGCTTCGAAGCGCCCGCGGCCGGTGCGGAGCGCTACGACGAATACATCTCCGATCCGGCGAAGCCGGTGACGTATCGCGAGCGCCCGACGCTGCCGACCGGCGCCGAGAATTCCGGGCTGGGGCGAGTGGCTCGTCGACGATCAGCGTTACGCCGCCTCGCGCACCGACGTGCTCGTGTACCAGACCGAGCCGCTACGCGCAGCCGCTGCGTCTCGCCGGCGAGCCGATCGCGAACCTGTTCGCCTCGACCAGCGGCACCGATGCCGACTGGGTCGTGAAGATCATCGACGTGTGGCCCGACGAAGTGCAGGAGCGCCCGACGCTCGGCGGCTATCAGCAGATGCTGTCGGCCGACATCTTCCGCGGCCGCTACCGCACGGACTTCGCGAAGCCGCAGCCGCTCGCGCCGAACAAGGCTTTGCCGTACCGGATTCGCCTGCCGCACGCGAGCCACACGTTCCTGCCGGGTCATCGCATCATGGTGCAGATCCAGTCCAGCTGGTTCCCGCTGTACGACCGCAACCCGCAGACGTTCGTGCCGAACATCATGTTCGCGAAGCCGGAGAACTACGTGAAAGCGACCCAGCGCGTCTGGCATGCGCCGGGCACGGCGAGCGCGATCGAGCTGCCGGTCGTGGAGTGAAGAACTGTAAAGTGAGGCCTGCGGGTCAGGCTTCAGCCTGACACTGACTGCCATGTCCCTCGAACCTTCCATTGAACATCTCGACGTCCTGATCGTCGGCGCCGGCATCTCCGGCATCGGCGCCGGCTGTCATCTGCAGAAGCGCTGCCCGGGCAAGTCCTACGCGATCCTCGAAGGCCGCGCCGACATCGGCGGCACGTGGGACCTGTTCCGCTATCCCGGCATCCGCTCCGATTCGGACATGTACACGCTCGGCTACTCGTTCCGGCCGTGGACGCACGCGAAGGCGATCGCCGACGGGCCGGCGATTCTCGAATACCTGAAGGACACCGCGAAGTCGTACGGCATCGACAAGCGCATCCGCTTCGGGCATCGCGTGAAGAGCGCTGCGTGGTCGTCGCAGGACGCGCGCTGGACGGTGGAAGCGGAGCGCGGGCCGCAACGCGAGCCGGTGCGCTTCACGTGCAACTTCCTGTTCATGTGCAGCGGCTACTACAACTACGCCGAAGGCTACACGCCGCAGTTCCCGGGCACCGAGCGTTTCGCGGGCAGCATCGTGCATCCGCAGAAGTGGACCGAGGACATCGACTACGCGAACAAGCGCGTGGTCGTCATCGGCAGCGGCGCGACCGCGGTGACGATCGTGCCGGAGATGGCGAAGACCGCCGCGCACGTCACGATGCTGCAGCGTTCGCCGACGTACGTGATCTCGCGTCCCGCCGAGGACTTCATCGCGAACGGTCTGCGGCGCGTGTTGCCGGTGAAGCTCGCGTACCTGCTGACGCGCTGGAAGAACGTGCTGCTCGGCATGATGTTCTTCCAGCTGAGCCGCCGCCGGCCGGAGAGCATCAAGAAACTGATCCTCGACGCCGTGCGCAAGGAGCTCGGCCCCGACTACGACGTCGGCACTCACTTCACGCCGCGCTACAACCCGTGGGATCAGCGCCTGTGCCTCGTGCCGAACGGCGACCTGTTCGAAGCGATCAAGGCGGGCCGCGTCGACGTCGTCACGGACCAGATCGAGACCTTCACGCCGCAGGGCATCGCGCTGCGCTCCGGCAAGCAGCTCGAAGCGGACCTCGATCGTCACTGCGACCGGCCTCAACCTGCAGCTGTTCGGCGGCGTGCAGGTGAGCGTCGACGGGCGCGACGTCGCACCGGCGCAGACGCTGAACTACAAGGGCATGATGTTCAGCGACGTGCCGAATCTCGCGTCCTCGTTCGGCTACACGAACGCGTCGTGGACGCTGAAGTGCGACCTGACCTGCGAGTACGTCTGCCGCCTGCTGAATCACATGCAGAAGCGCGGCTACCGGCAGTGCACGCCGCGCAACGTCGATCCGTCGGTGGCCGAGGAGCCGTGGATCGATTTCTCGTCCGGCTACGTGCAGCGCGCGTTGCAAACGCTGCCGAAGCAGGGCTCGAAGCTGCCGTGGAAGCTGCACCAGAACTACGCGTTCGACATCATGATGCTGCGCTATGGTCGCGTCGACGACGGCGTCATGGAGTTCCAGGGCGCGCGCTGAGATTCGCGTCGAGGAACTGCAGGATCCGCTCGTACACTTCGCGGCGCGTGTCCTCGTCGTAGGCGCCGTGGCCTTCGCGGCCGAGCGCCAGCCACTCGACTTTCTTCTGGTTCTTTTCCAGCGCCGCCTTCATGCGCTGTGCCTGCTCGTAGTCGGCGCGCCCGTCCGCCTTGCCATGGATCAACAGCACCGGCACTTTGATGTTCTGCGCGTTGTAGACCGGCGACTGCGCGCGCAGCTTCGCGACATCGGTGCCGAGCACGCGCTGCAGGTAGGCGCGGCCGCAGCGCGAGTCCGGAATGTCGCCCGATTGCCAGCATCAGCTCGAGGTCGTACACGCCGGCGTAGCCGATCGCGCATCGGTACAGGTCGGGCTCGCGCGCGGCGCCCATCAGCGCTGCAAAGCCGCCGTAGCTGATGCCGTAGATGCAGATGCGGTCCGCGCGGCGCGATCTTCTGCTCGATCGCCCAGCGCGTCGCGTCGGTGAGGTCGTCCTGCATCTTCGCGCCCCATTCGCCGATAGCCGGCGTGTTCGAAATCCATGCCGTAGCCGCCGCTGCCGCGAAAGTTCACCTGCAGCACGGCGTAGCCGCGATTGGCGAGCAGCTGCACTTCCGGATCGAACTCCCACACGTCGCGGATGCCGTGCGGGCCGCCGTGCGGCATGCACCACCATCGGATGCGGACCGTCGCCTGCGGGCCGCGTGACATAACCGTGCAGCTCCAGGCCGTCGCGCGCCTTCAACGTGATCGGCTCCTTCGGGCGCATCTGCTTGGGCTCGATCCAGATGCGCCCGGCACGCAGGAAGTCGGCGCGCTTGCTCACGGTGTCGAACAGGTAGTAGTCGCCGGGGTTGACGTCGGAATCGACGAACACGATGGCGAGCCGGCCATCATCGCTCGCGCTGGTCGAGCTGATGCGCTGGTTCGGGAAGGCGCGTTGCAGCGCCTGATAGGTCTGTGCGGCGGGATCGTCCTTGAGCAGCCAGAAATCGGTCTGCCGCTCCGCGTAGCTGGTTACGCCGACGAGCTCGACGATCGGCGAAATCCGTAATGACGTCGTCGACGCCGGCGCTGGCGAACGCGTGCACCTTCTCCAGCTGCTGCGTCTGCAGATCGAGGCGATACAGCGCGTCGTACGTTTCGCCTTCGCGCACGCCGGTCAGATACACCGAGCGGTTGTCCGCGCTGAAGTGACGCGGCACGACGCTCTCGTCGCGGAATCCCTCCAGCTCGAAGCCGGTCCAGTCGCTGTCGGGCTGCGGCTTCCAGCTGACCGCGAACCTCTGGCGCTCGTTGCGGCCGAGCGCAAAGCGCACGTTGTCGTCGTGATCCAGCAGCAGGCGCGCGCCGCCGAGCGGCGCCATGTCGAGCTGCTTCTTGTCGCCGCTGTAGACGTCGAGGCGTGTGATCAGCGGCTTCGCGTCCGGGTTGAAGCGCCAGCCGCTGGAGATCTCGATCCACGGATACTCGGCGATGAGGACGTGGTCCGGATCTTTCTTGAGCGAGCTCAGCAGCTCGGGCGTTGCGTAGCTGGCCTCGCGCTTCTTGATGTGCGTATCGAGCGTGCTCTGCCCTGCGCGGTAGCCGTACAGCTGCCGGCTGCCGCTGCCGTCGCGATTGATCCCGAAGATTTCGCCGGTCGGCGTCGGCCAGCGATTGCCGCGCTGGCGCTGCGCGATCGTGTAGATCAGCCGCGTCGGCGAGACCCAGTGGTACTCGTCGATCTCGCAGTCCTCCGGCGTGCGGATGCCGCTGACGATCTTCTTGGCCTTGAGATCGGTGAACAGGATCGTCGAGCGACCGTACTTGCCGGTGAGCACCGCGATGAACTCGCCGTCCGGCGAGATCTTCACGCCGCCGAACTCGTCGAACTTCGTGAAGTGCTCGATCGGAATCGGACCGGACGGCGGCGCGACGGCCGGGGTTTGCGCGAGGACGTTGGCCCAGGCGAACGTCGTGATCAGCGCGCCGCAGACAAGCGACAGACAACGCATGGCAGTTCCGTGCACCCGCTGTGTTGTAGTTGTTACATGGATTCTATAGCAGCGCATAGTAGGCGCGGTGCTCTTGCTGGCGCGTGATGCTGTTCTCGTTTGTAAATCGCATAGGGCGGGCTTCAGCCCGACTTACATGGAACAATTTACCCGGCTCATCGGTATCAATCCTGGTCTATGTCGGGCTAAAGCCCGACCTACAGGACGAGAAACGATGACGAGGGTGTTGCGCTGCTTGCGTGCGTGGGGCGTTCCGGTATTCGTGCTGGGGCTCGCCGCGTGTTCCAACGGCCGCGGCAGCCTCGACAACGATGACGGTGGCGGCGGCGGGCAACAGCAGGCTCCGCCGAAGGTCACGATCGGCGGCACGGTTGCGGGGCTGGCCGGTTCCGGCCTGATCCTGCAGAACAACGGTGCCGACGATCTCGCCGTCTCCGCCAACGGCACTTTCAGCTTCAAGACTTCGGTCGACGCGGGCTCGCCGTACAACATCACGGTGTTCGCGCAACCGGCCAACCCGTCGCAGTTCTGCGCGATCGCGAACGCCGCCGGCACCGCAACCAGCAACGTCACGAGCGTGACGCGTCACGTGCAGCACCGGCTCGTTCAGCGTCGGCGGCACAGTCGCCGGTCTCGCGGGCAGCGGCCTGGTATTGCGCAACAACGGCGGCGACGATCTGCCGATCGCGTCGAACGGCAGCTTCACGTTTGCCACCGAGCTCGCGAGCGGCAGCACGTTCGAAGTCACCGTCGCAACTCCACCGACGCGTCCCTCGCAAACCTGCACGATTGCCGATGCCTCGGGAACGATCGGCGGCGGCGACGTGCGCACGGTCAAGGTCACTTGCTCGACGAACAAGTTCACGATCCGCGGCACGGTCAGTCGGCCTGCAGGGCCAGGGCCTGGTGCTGCAGAACAACGGCGGCGACGACGTCGGCGTGCAATCGGACGGCGGCTTCGCGTTTCCGACGCAGATCACGAGCGGCTCGGAGTACAGGGTCGACGTGAAGACGCAGCCTGCGGGTCCTTTGCAGGCGTGCTCCGTGCAGAACGGCAGCGGTACCGTCGCGGATCGCGACATCGAGAACATCGTCGTCACCTGCGCGCTGCGCCAGTTCACGATCGGCGGCACGATCAGCAATCTGCGCGGCTCGAGGATCGTGATCACCAACAACGGCACGGATGAGCTGCGGCCGACCGCCAGCGGCCCATTCACGTTCCCGACCGCGCTGGTCACCGGCTCGCCCTACGACGTGAGAATCGGATCTCTGCCGCAGCAGCCGCGCCAGCAGTGTGACGATTACGAACGGCATCGGGCGTCGTGGCCGAGGCGAACGTCACGAACGTCGTGATCGAGTGCCGTCACGTTCCGGCTTCGGCGTCGGCGGCACGGTGTCCGGTCTGGAGAGCCCGGGCCTGGAGCTGCAGAGCAATGGCGAGAAGCTGGCGATCGCCGCGAACGGCAAGTTCGTGCTGCCGACCTCGCTGCCGGACGGCTCGCCCTACGACGTCACTGTCGCGAACCAGCCGGCGAATCAGGTCTGCAGCGTCACCAACGGGCGCGGCGCGATCGAGAAGGCCGACATCGACGAGCGTGACGGTTACGTGCAGGCGATCGACCCAGTAGTCGATAATCGCCCGCATGACCGACCCTGTGCTCTATGGGCTGAGCCGCAGCGTGTACACGCGCATCGCACGGCTCGCGCTGGAAGAGAAGGGCGTGCGCTACACGCTCGAAGAAGTCGAGATCTTCGGTCCTGAAGGCGTACCCGACGAGCATCTTGCGCGCCAGCCGTTCGGCCGTATTCCGGCATTCGCGCACGACGGCTTCACGCTGTACGAGACCGGCGCGATCACCCGTTACGTGGACGAGGCATTCACCGGCACGCGCCTGCAACCGCAGGAGCCGCGTGCGCGGGCGCGCATGAACCAAGTGATCGGGATCGTCGATTCCTACGCGTATCGGCCGATGATCTGGGGCGTGTTCTTCGCGCGGCTGGTCGCGCCGGCCGAAGGCATCCAGCCCGACGAGCAGCACGCTGCCGAATCGCTGGCGAAGGCGCGCACCTGTTGTCGCGCACTCCAGGAGATTCTCGGCAGCGGGCGCTACTTCATCGGCGACGAGCTGACGCTCGCGGATCTGCACGCGCTTGCCGATACTGCTGTATTTCTCGATGGCACGCGAAGGCGCCGAGACTCTGTCAGCTCATCCGCGCCTGCGGGCGTGGCTCGACACCATGGCTGCGCGTCCGAGCGTGCAGCGGACCCAGGGCAAGTACGAGCTCGCGCAGTGACTATCTGCGCCCGTCCACGAGGATGAATGCGATGCGCGCGATCGCGCCGGAGCGATTCGCCCACGCGTGATTCGTGCCGCGCTGGATCAGGATATCGCCGGCGCGCATCACGGTCTCGCCCTCGTCCATGATCGCGACGAGCTCACCCTGCAACACGATCGCGTAGTCGATCGTGTCCGTAATGTGCATGCCCGGATGGCGCGCGCTCGACGAGTCGTGCTTCGCGTCGGCGAACTGCGCGGCGAACACCGCTTCGGTCGCCCGCTTGCGCAGCTCGGGATCTTTTTCTTCGGGCGGAATGTCGATCACACGGATCACCGTGCCGCCCTGCGGCGGCAACACGCCGCGATGCTCCAACACGGAATCCGCTGCCGCGAGCGGCGCCGGGCTGCCGACAGTGCGCCAGATGTTGTTGTTCCGGTAGCCCGCGCGACCTTCGATCGTGTGCATCGCGGGCGAGACGCCGTCCTCGGCGATGTACGAGCGGCCGTTGGCGTCGATGCCGGTGACGATGCGTCGCACCGGCGGCAAGGGACGTCGACATGATCGATCTCCGCTGAGACGGACTTACTTCGCGAACAGGCGCGAGGGATCCTTGAAAGCCTTGAACTCGAGCGCGTTGCCGGACGGGTCGTACAGGAACAGCGTGGCCTGCTCGCCGACCTCGCCGCGAAAGCGGATGCCCGGCTCGATGACGAAACGCGTGCCGCCGTCGCGCAGGCGCGCTGCGAGCTCGTGCCAGTCGTCCCAATCCAGCACCACGCCGAAGTGCGGCACGGGCACGTCCTTGCCGTCCACTTCGTTGAAGTGCACGGGCCGGCGCGTGGGATCGAGGTGCGTGACCAGCTGGTGGCCGAAGAAATCGAAGTCGACCCACTCGGCGGAGCTGCGGCCCTCCGGACAGCCGAACAGGCGCCCGTAGAACGCGCGCGCGGCGCCGAGATCGTGGACGGGGATCGCGAGATGAAATGGCGCGGGCATGCCTTATGATGCCAGATCTTTACGCTCCGCAAACGCCCGAGGTCTCTGCATGAATCGCGCATTTCCGAAGATCCGCACGCTGCTCGCGTCCGCCTTGGTTGTCGGCAGCGCCGCCTGGGGCGCAACGGCCGAGCAGCGCACGCTCGAACAGAAGTTCGACGCGCAGCTGCAGGCTTCCGACCTACAGGCGTGGATGAAGCAGATGTCCGCCAAGCCGACGCACGTCGGCGCGCCGCACGACAAGGCGAACGCCGAGCTCGTGCAACAGCAGTTCCGCGCGTGGGGCTGGGACGCGCAGATCGAAACGTTCGACGTGCTGTATCCCACGCTCAAGCAGCACAGTCTCGAGCTGGTCGCGCCGACGCGCTTCGTCGCGTCGCTCAAGGAGCCGCCGATCGAAGGCGACAGCACGTCGACGCAGACTGACGGCCTACCGCCGTATCACGCGTACGGCGGCGACGGCGACGTGACTGCGCCGCTCGTCTACGTGAACTTCGGCATGCCCGACGACTACAAGGAGCTCGCACGGCGCAACATCGACGTGAAGGGCAAGATCGTCATCGTCCGCTACGGCGCCGGCTGGCGCGGACTGAAGCCGAAGCTCGCGCAGGAGCACGGCGCCGTCGGCTGCCTGATCTATTCCGATCCGCACGAGGATGGCTACTTCGCCGGCGATGCGTATCCGAAGGGCGGCTTCCGCCCGTCGCAAGGCGTGCAGCGCGGCTCGGTGCTCGATCTGCCGGTCGCGCCCGGCGATCCGCTCACGCCTGGCGTGGGTGCGACCGCGAATGCGAAGCGACTGAAGCTCGAGCAGGCGAAGACGATCCTGAAGATTCCGGTGATGCCGATCTCGTACGGCGACGCGCAGCCGCTGCTCGCTGCACTCGGCGGGCCAGTCGCTCCGCCGCAGTGGCGCGGCGCGCTGCCGATCACGTATCACGTCGGTCCGGGTCCTGCGAGCGTGCACCTGTCGATCCAGTCGGACTGGAGCCGCAAGCCGGCGTACGACGTGATCGCCAGGATTCCCGGCGCAGTCAGCCCGGACGAGTGGGTCGTGCGCGGCAACCATCGCGACGGTTGGGTGTTCGGCGCGGGCGATCCGCTGTCGGGACACGTCGCGATGATGGCCGAAGCGAAAGCCATCGGCGCGCTGCTCAAGGAAGGCTGGCGGCCCAAGCGTACGATCGTCTACGCCAGCTGGGATGCGGAGGAGCCGGGGCTGCTTGGCTCAGTCGAGTGGGCTGAGGCGCACGCCGCGGAGCTGCAGAGCAAGGCAGTGCTCTATGTGAACTCCGATGGCAACGCGCGCGGCTTCCTGTCGGCAGCCGGCAGCCACTCGTTGCAAGCGACTGGTCAACGAAGTTGCCAAGGACGTGAAGGATCCGCAGACCGGCGTCAGCGTGAAGGAGCGCCTGGATGCGCGCAGCATGGTGGAGGGCTATGACAAGGACGCGTCCAGCACGGACAAGGACGCGGCCAAGAAGGCGCGCGCGGGCGAGGATTTCAGGCTCGGCGCGCTCGGCTCGGGCTCGGACTTCACGCCGTTCCTGCAGCACCTGGGAGTCACCACGCTGAACATCGGCTATGGCGGCGAGGACGACACTGACGGCATCTATCACTCCAACTACGATTCGTTCGATCACTACGTGCGATTCGGCGATCCGGGCTTCGTGTACGGCGTGACTGAGGCGCAGACGGTCGGCCGGTTGATCCTGCGTGTCGCGAACGCCGGCGTGCTGCCGATGGAGTTCGGCAGCTTCGCTGACACCATCGACAGCTACGTGAAGGATCTGCACGAGCTCGCCGACAACAAGCGCAAGAAGGCGGACGATCTGGCGCAGCTGCTCGACAAGAAGGCGTTCGAGCTCGCCGCGGATCCGACGCGTCGGGTGGCTCCGCCGCAGCGCGAGCCGGAAGTGCCGTATCTCAATCTCGCGGCGCTCGACAACGCGGTCGCGCGTGTGAAGAAGAGCGCCAAGGCTTACGACGACGCATTCGCCGCGTTCGCGTCGCGCGGTACGGAGTTGCCGGCGGCACAAGCTGCGCAGCTCAACTCACTGTTGCGCGGAATGGAAGGCACGCTCACCAATACGCGCGGACTGCCGGGGCGCGAATGGTACCGGCACTACATCTACGCGCCGGGCCTGCTGACCGGCTATGGCGTGAAGACAGTGCCGGGCGTTCGCGAGGCGATCGAGGAGAACCAGTGGGAACGCGCGAACGAGTTCGCCGTGCTGACTGCGGACGTGCTGACGAAGTACAGCGAGCGGCTGGATCGGGCAACGGCGTTGTTGCCGTCCGCGCCGCCTACTTCGGGGCCTGATAAAACGCGTCCTTGATCAGGCCTTCGATCGACTCGTCGAAGTATTCCTGATTGTGCGGATCGTCGCCGGCGAAGCGCCGGCGATACTCCGTCACGTCGATCTGCGGGCGGACGTCCTCGAGGCGGGCCGACAGACTGCCGATCCGCACGATCGCGGCGTTCACCTGCCCGACGATCGTCTCGATCATTTCGAGCACGGCACGCATGTACGTCTTGTCGTGCATGACGTCGCCGTGGCCCGGAACGATCGCCTTGACGTCGAGCTCCAGCAGACGATGCAGCGTGCGTGCGAGCGCTTCGGGATAGCCGGCGAAGAAGTACGGCACGGGTGCGACCAGCACATCGCCGGTCACCAGGATTTGTTCTTTCGGCAGGTACGCCCACGCGTCGCCGCGCGTGTCGCCGATGCCGGAGTGACGGATCTCGACGATGCGGTTGCCGAGATCGACGCTCAGCTCGCTATCGAACGTGAGCGTCGGCAACTGCAGCCGCGATCGCTCGAGCTCCGCGAGCACGCGACTGCGACCCTCGACCGTCTTCTGCAGTTCCGCGTCCGGTTTCTTCGCGAGCGTCTCTTTCATGGACTGCAGTCGCTTCGGATAGCGCTCGCGGTTCGCGGCGTCGTACGCGGCCATCAACTTCGCAGTCTCCCGATGCGCCACGATCGCGACCTCGGGGAACGCATCGACATACGTCGAATTGCCGCGCTGGTGATCGGGATGCCAGTGAGTGTTGAGCAGGTAACGCACCGGCCGATCGGTCCAACGCCGGATCTGCGCGATGTCCTCGGCTGCGCTCGACGGCAGATAACTGGAGTCGACGACGAGCACGCCGCGCTCGCCGATGATCACTGTGGTGTTGCCTTGCGGATTGGTATCCGGCGAATCGACGTGCCGGATTGCGTAGACGCCTTCGGCGATCTTAGTGACGCTGCGCTGCTGCGTGACCGATGAGTCTGCAGCGGCAGTGCTGGCGACGAGGGCCAAGGCGAAGGTGAGTGTGCAAATGAATCCGGAACGAAGGCGGTGCTGCGGCATCCGCGGAAGTCTGCGCCGTCAGCGCGGGGTGCGCGAGGGCGCAGGTCGTCGATAAAGAGTTGCCAAGACTGCCGGCGTGCTTCATTCGCGACGCCGGCAGTGGGCTCCAGGTTTACTGGATCTGCGTGACCGTGACCGAGTAGCCGGGGTGTGCGGCCATCTCTGCTCCGTACGCCCCGAGGCTGAGCCAGAGGGTGACGATCACAGCCGACACCACGGTGCAAACGGTGCGCTGCGTGGTCAGGCTCATCTGGTTGAGGGCATACATGGTGTATCTCCTTACTCTCTTCATCAATCATCCGCGTTATTGCGGTGTTCGTAAGTTCAGATGCGATAGTCCTCGGAAAGGTTGCAGTCGACGAGAGCCCGCCGGCCAGTTGCGGTCGGCTACCGGCGAACCCTCGCAGGACGCGGCGGACGCGCATGAACGAGCGGACAGATCGGACATAGTTGCGCCACTGGTTTGCCATAGTTGCCCGCCAGCATGCGGTGTCATGACACAGCAACAATCCATTTCGCGCCGCACGCTTTTCGCTGCCGTGGCGTCCACATATCTAGCGAGCGCATGTGCGCATCGCTTCGCGTCTTTACAGCGCGAATTCGCAGCGGCAATTGCTGCGATTCAGGCGCGGGTCGGCGGTCGCGTCGGCGCATACATGCTCGATACGCAGTCGCAACTGGAGCTCGCATTCAATGCGCGCGAGCGTTTCGCGATGTGCTCGACATTCAAGTTGCTGCTCGCCGCCGCGGTGCTGCGCCGAGTCGATGTCGGCACACTCACGCTCGACCACAAGCTGCCGCTGCGTCCTGAAGACATGGTGTCGCATGCGCCGGTGACGTCCGCGCATCTCGCCGAAGGATCGATGAGCGTGCGCGATCTGTGCGCGGCGACTGTGACCGTGAGCGACAATCGCCGCCGCGAACATCCTGCTCGCTGCGATCGACGGCCCATCCGGCTTGACGCAGTTCCTGCGCGGCATCGGCGATCGTGTGACGCGTCTCGACCGCACGGAGTTGGAGCTGAACACCAACCTGCCGGGCGATCCGCGCGACACGACGACGCCGCAGGCGATGGCTCACTCGATGGAAAAAGTATTGCTCGGCGACGTGCTCACGACGCAATCGCGATTGCAGTTGATCGCATGGCTGCGGCAATCGACGACCGGCCAGCGGCGGCTACGCGCCGGGCTGCCGGCGGACTGGAAGGCGGGTGACAAGACAGGCACCGGTGCCAACGGTGCAACGAACGACGTGATGATCGCGTGGCCGCCCGGTCGCTCAGCCGTGATCGGCACGGTCTACCTCAGCGAGTCGACGCTATCGACCGGCGCCCTGGAACAGGCGCACGCGGAGATCGGCAAGGTGTTCGCCGCGACGGTGGCGCGGCAGACTAGGCGACTCCCTCCCCCTGGAGCGGGGAGGAGGCGCCTCGACGACTACTTCTTCTTCGGTTTCTGCTTCGCGCCGTTCTCGGCCTTGGCTTCGCCCTTCGCCTCGGTCTTGCCTTCCTCGGCGACGGCCTGCCCGAGCTCTTCCAGCAGCTTGGCATCGAGCTCCGGCACGGCCGGCAGATCCTTCGCGTCCGGCTGGCGCGGCCTTGGCGCGCTCGTGCAGCTTCAGGCTGATCTCGTGCAGCTCGCGGTACTGGACGGCCAGCTTCTCGCCGGCGGCGGCCTTCTGGTCCTGCTGCTTCTTCTCGGTTCGCAGCGTGTTGAGCGAGGTCTCGATCTGCCGGCGCATATCGGCCTCTTCCTGCTTCTGCTTCTTGAGCACGTTCATCTTCTTGATGACGTTCTCGGGCGTATCCGACAGCGCGGTGTTGATCGCCTTGAGCGCCTTTTCCTGCTCGGCGACGCGATCCTTGACCTTCTGCAGTTCCTTGACGGCGGCGGCACGCTCGGTGGCCATCTGCCGCGCGCTGTTGTCCTGGGCGGCCTGCAGTTGCGTGACGCTCGCCTGGGCGGTGGCCAGGGCGCGCTCGCTCGCGGCCACTTTGTTCTCCATCGCCGTGATCGTGATCTTCGCCTGCGCGCGGGCGTCGGCAGCTTCGGTCTCGGCCTTGGCGATCTTCTTCAGAACGCCTTCGAGGGCCGCCTTGAGCTCTTCCTGCGAGCAGTTGGCATCCAGCTTCAGCGCATCCGTCGCTGCGCGCATCAGCATCTGTTTGCTGATGGCAAGTTCCTTCCAAACCTTCAATTGGAGCTCGAGTTCGGGTTGATTCACCATTGATTCCTGATGTGGGGCGTGACATGCGGGGACGCGGATTGTAGTCGAAATGCGCTGCGATCGCGCCTCCTCGGGCAGGCGGACCGGGGGTCTGGACGGATATGGGGGAATGCCCATGGATATAAAGGGGTTGCGCATGTCGCAATCCTTGCCGAACCGCCTGGCTGAGAACACCTACGGAATTGTCCGCACTGCGAAGCTCAGGGCCCGCCGCCTACTCTCGCCGCCCTGTGCCGCGCACCGACGGCGGCCCATCCATCAATCGGGGGATGCCATGAACGCTCGGAAATCCATGGGCGTCGCGCTTGCCGCGACGCTGCTCACTGGCTTTTTTCAGCTTGGGCACTGCCGTGGCCGCCACGCCGGAAGAAGATCTGATTGCGGCCGGCGAGCAGCGCGACCGCAGCCAAGCTCGGACCCTGGCTCGCCAATGTCCACGAGGAATATCAGAACAGCTCCAACAAGCGCGCGTTCCGGTCGCGCAACTCGGCGATCCGCATGCAGGGCGGGCATGGTCGGCGTCGACCTGTATGCAAACGACGCGGCCGGCTTGCAGCGCAGCCTGGCGCAGCTCGGCGCGCGGAACGTCAAGGTGCACGGGCCGTTGGTCAGCGCGCAGGTACCGGTCAGCGCCCTGGGTCAGCTGGCGGCGCTGCCCACGCTGCGGTTCGCGATTCCGGCGCTCGCCAAGGTCCGGGTCGCTTCGCAGGGCGACGTGGTCAGCCAGGGTGATGTCAGCCTCGGTTCCAACACGGTCCGTTCCACGACGGGGCTGGATGGCAGCGGCGTCACGGTCGGCGTGATGTCGGACAGCTATCAGTGCAATCCGCCGCCGTTCGTTCCGGGAGCGCCGACCACGACGGCC
This sequence comes from uncultured Gammaproteobacteria bacterium, assembly GCA_963830745.1. GTDB lineage: Bacteria > Pseudomonadota > Gammaproteobacteria > Steroidobacterales > Steroidobacteraceae > Steroidobacter. Next base: position 223,387 of record CAWHNL010000017.1, on the reverse strand, counting down.
GCGCAGGACGAAGCGAGCCAGGACGTTCCGCCGGGCGTCGAAGTGCTCGACAACGGCCCGTGCCCGGGAAGCGACGAAGGTCGCGGCATGGTGCAGCTGGTGCACGACGTCGCACCCGGCGCCGCGCAGAAGTTCCATACCGCGTTCAACAGCCTGGTCGACTTCGCGGACGGCATCCTCGAGCTGCAGGAGGCGGGCTCCGACGTCATCGTCGACGACGTCATCTACTTCGCCGAGAACATGTTCTCCGACGGCATCATCGCGCAGGCGGCCGATCAGGCAGTCGCGCGCGGCGCGGCCTATTTCTCATCGGCCGGCAATCAGGCACGGCAGTCTTACGAGTCCGCGTACCGCGAAACGACCGTGTCGATCAACGGCGGCGGCAACAACAACGGCAACGGCGCACCGTTCGTCCTGCCCGTGCACGATTTCGATCCCGGCGCCGGCAACCGATACGCTGCAGAAGGTCCACGTGACGCCCGACGCCAGCGGACAAGCCTTCGTCATCTTCAGCCTGCAGTGGGACCAGCCGTTCCTGTCCTCGACCGCGTACGCGCAGGCCACGGACCCGAACGGCGCCGCGCCGCGCGGTGCGACCGGCGATCTCGACATGCTCATCTATACGGACAAGGGCGTGCTGGTGCCGCGCTGTCCGCCCGGCGTGTCGACCGGCATCACCTGTCAGCTCGCGGGCACGCGCAACGTCGGCGGCGACGCGGTGGACCTCACGCTGCTGTTCGTCGGCGGACCGAAGTCGAAGACCAACGACTTCTTCATCCGCATCGCGCGCGTGGCCGGCGCAGGCGCCGGCGCACGTGAAGTACGTGATGTTCGAGCAGCAGGGCACGATCGACGTGCTGGAGCACGACACGCAGAGCGGCACGGCGTACGGTCACGCGAACGCCGCCAATGTCGCCTCGATCGGCGCGAGCTCGTGGTACCTGACCGAGGAGTTCGATGCCTACTTCTCGACGCTGGTGCAGGACGCGCCCGGCGCGTGCGTTCCGGCGTGCCTGAACGATTTCTCGTCGGCGGGCGGCATTCCGACCTATCTCGACAAGTACGGCGCGCCGCTCGCGGTGCCCGAGGTGCGGCCGAATCCGCGCGTGACCGGGCCGGACGGCGGCAACACGACGTTCTTCCTGGCCGACTCGTCGTTCGACGACGACGACGGCGACGGCTGCAACAGTCCGACCAGCACGTTCATCACGCCGTGCCTGGACGACCCGGCGGATGAGCTGCCGAACTTCTTCGGCACGTCGGCGTCGGCCCCGCACGTCGCGGGCGTCGCGGCGCTGATGCTGCAGAAGAACGGCGGGCTGGGCGCGCGACAGATCTACGGCATTCTTCGCGCCACCGCCGAGGACATCACGAAGCGCGAGGTCGAGGTCGTGCCGGGCCCGGGCAACTCGGTGTTCTCGCCGCTGCCGGCGGGATTCGACTTCGATTCGGGCGAGGGTTTCGTGGACGCAGCCGCCGCGGTGACCGCGACGCCGAGCCCATAAGAGATCGGAGCCGGGTCAGCGGGCGACCTGCGCCAGCTGGCCCGGCTCGAGCCCGGCTTCCATCCACTTGCGGATGCGGCGGGCGTCGGCGACGCGGGTGTACTTGCCGAAGGAATTGAGCAGCACGATCAGCACCGGCCGCTCCCGGATCACGGTCTTCATGACCAGGCACTGGCCGGCGTCGCTGGTATAGCCGGTCTTCTGCACCATGATGTCCCAGTCGGCCTTGGCCACCAGCGAGTTGGTGTTACGGAATTCCAGCAGCTGCCTGCCGACCGCGACCGTGTGGCTCGCGCTGGTCGAGAACGTACGGATGGTCGGATCGGCCGCCGCGGCGGCCACCAGCTTCGCGAGGTCGGCGGCACTGGAGACGTTGCCGCTCGACAGGCCGGTGGGATCGGTGAAGCGGGCGGTCTTCATGCCGAGCGCGCGCGCCTTGGCATTCATTGCCTTGAGGCACGCCGGCAACCCGCCGGGATAGGCCCGCGCCACGGCGTGCGCGGCGCGGTTCTCGGAAGACATCAGCGCCAGGTGCAGCAGGTCGCCGCGGCTGATCTGGCTACCGATGGCCAGGCGTGAGGCCGAGCTGCGCTCCAGCCGCCGGTCGGCGACCGTCAGCTCGATCAGTCTCGTCCAGCGGCTGCCCGGCGTCCAGCACGACCAGGGCCGTCATCAGCTTGGTGATCGAGGCGATCGGTACGGGGCGCTGGGCCTGCTTGGAATACAGCACCGAGGAATCGGCGGCATCCAGCACGATGACCGAGCTGGAGCGGACGTCGAGCTTGCCGAGGTGGAGCGGCTTGGCCGGAGCCGGGATCGCGGGTCCCCGCCGGGGCGGCGAAGGTCAGGCCGGGCAGCAGCAGCAGGGCCAGGAAGAGTCGTCGCCAGGAGTGCGTCGGCATCGCCGCGGGTCGTCTTTTAAGTTGTGGTGGCAGGAGGATAAACGATCTTTGTCAGCCCAAGTGTGAGCTTTTCCCTGTTTGCACCCCTGCGCCGTCCGGCAAACGTAATTGGAAGCAGACCAATCGGCCCGCGTCTGCAACCTTTCGCGACCCGGCTACCGCGTCCAACCGCTGCAACTTGACGGCTAGCGCCGGTGTTCTGGACGGGCGGTCGCATCGGACCGCAAGCCGGGCACTCGCGGGGACAGGCAATGACAACGGCAAACAAGCACTTCGTTCGCTCCGACACTCATCGAGGACAGCGCTCCGACGCTGGCGAGCGTGACGCCGTTTCCGCGCGCGGCCGAGCCGACGTGGAGGCCGGCCGGGTGCGGAGGTTGCTCGTCGGCATCGCGCGGCTGGCCGGTCAAGGCGCTGATCGCCGCGTTGCTCGCCGCGATCGTCGGTGTCATCGTGTGGATCGCGATGCGCGAGCCGGCAGCGGCGCCCGCCGCCGTCGCCGCAGACGCCGCCGCTCGAGCTGGCGGCGGTCGACGTCGCGACGGTCGCGCCGCAGACGCTGTCGCGCTCGCTGCCGCTGTCCGGATCGATGTCGCCGATCGTGCAGGCGACTGTGAAGTCGAAAGTCGGCGGCGAAGTCGAGCTGGTGCCGCTGCGCGAAGGCCAGGACGTGCGCGAAGGCGAGGTGATCGCGCGCATCGATACGCGCAACCTGCAGGCGCAATACGATCGCCAGCTCGCCGCCGTCGAGCGCGCGCGCGCGGACCTGGATCTCGCCACGCTCAATCGCGACAAGAACCGCGTGCTGCTCGAGAAGCACTACATCTCGCAGAACACGTACGAGGCCACCGAGAGCGCCTACGCCGGCAGCGTCGCCAGCCTGAAGCTCGCCGAGGCGGATGCGCGCCTGGCGAAGATCAGCCTCGAAGACGCCGTCATCCGCGCGCCGTTCGCCGGCACGATCGCCAAGCGGCACGTGCAGCCGGGCGAGAAGGTGTCGATGGACTCGACCATCGTGACGCTGGTCGACCTGCGCCAGATGGTGCTCGAAGCCGCCGTGCCGGCCGCCGACATTCCGGCGGTCCAGATCGGCCAGCCGGCGCGCTTCAAGGTCGGTGGGTTCGGCGCGCAGCGAATTCGTCGGCGAAGTGCAGCGGATCAATCCGATGACGGCCGACGGCTCGCGCGCGATCACGATCTACATCGCCGTGCCGAATCCGAACCGCGCGCTGAAGGGCGGCATGTTCGCGCAAGGCGCGCTCACGCTGGACAAGACCGCAGCCCGTGCTGGCCGTGCCGCAACGCGCGGTCCACGAAGAGGCCGGCGCGGCGTACGTCTACACGCTGCGCGACGACAAGATCGCGCGCACGACGGTCAAGGTCGGCGCAGCCGCGCCGGGCGGCAGCTTTCGTCGAAGTGCGCGAAGGCCTCGCCGCAGGCGATCGCGTCATCGTCACCGAGATCACCGCCGAGCAGGTCGGCCAGAACGTCATCGTCCGCGCCGAGTGTCCGGTCGACTAGCCACGCTTAACCGCTCCATGTGGATCACCCGCACCAGCATCAACCAGCCCGTCTTCGCGACCATGGTCATGCTCGCGCTGGTCGTGCTCGGCCTGTTCTCCTATCGGCTGCTGCCGGTCGAGGAGATGCCCGAGATCAGCATGCCGGAGGCGTACATCACGGTCGAGTATCCGGGCGCCTCGCCCGAGGCGATCGAGGACGAAGTCATCAAGCCGATCGAGAACGTCGTCAACTCCATCGACGGCGTGCGCAACCTCTACGCGACGGCGCGCGAAGGCCGCGCGTTCTTCCAGATCGAGTTCCGCCTGGAAACCGACGTGATCGCGGCGACGCAGGAGATCCGCGACAAGGTCGCGCAGATCCGCTCGACGCTGCCGCGCGAGGTGCGCGAGCCGAAGATCGAGCGCGCCAGCAGCGAGAGCCAGCAAGGCGCGGCCGTCGAGCTGGTGGTGTACTCGAGCACGCGCAGCCTGCGCGAAGTCTCGACGCTGGTCGAGCAGCAGATCGTCAAGCGCCTGCAGAATTCCTACGGCGTCGGCCACATCGAGGTCGGCGGCTCGGTGCAGCGGCAGGTGCAGGTGTTCCTGCGGCCGGAGCAGCTGCAGAGCCTGCGCGTCGGCGTCGACCAGGTGATCGCGGCGATCCGCGCGGCGAACCAGGATCTGCCGGCCGGCAGCATCTCGCGCGCGGCGAGCGAGCAGCTGGTGCGCGTCGAGGGCCGCATCAAGGATCCGCGCGGCTTCGAGCGCATCATCGTCGCGAACCAGGGCGGCGCCCCGGTCTATCTCGGCCAGGTCGCCGACATCGTCGACGGCGAGGCGGAAGAGCAGTCGATCGCGCGCGTCGACGGCATGCGCTCGGTGTCGCTGTCCGTGTACCGCGCGCAGCAGGCGAACCTCGTGAAGGTCGGCGCCGGCGTCGACGAGGCGATCGCCGAGCTGCAGGGCCGCCTGCCCGAGGACGTGAAGATCCGCACGCTGTGGTCGGACGCGAAGTGGATCGAAGGCTCGCTCGACCGCGTCAAGGAAACGATCTTCGAGGGCGCGATGCTCACGATCCTGATCGTGTTCCTGTTCCTGCACTCGTGGCGCTCGACGGTGATCACCGGCCTGACGCTGCCGATCTCCGCGATCGCCACGTTCATCGCGCTGCACTTCTTCGGCTTCTCGCTCAACTTCATGACGCTGATGGCGCTGTCGCTGTGCATCGGCCTGCTGATCGACGACGCGATCGTGGTGCGCGAGAACATCGTGCGCCATTCGGCGATGGGCAAGAGCCACCGCGACGCGGCGCTGCAGGGCACGCAGGAGATCGGCGTCGCCGTGATGGCGACGACGTTCGCGATCCTGGCGGTGTTCATTCCGGTCGCATTCATGAGCGGCGTCATCGGCCGCTTCTTCCTGCAGTTCGGCATCACCGTCGCCGTCGCGGTGCTGGTGTCGCTGTTCGTCAGCTTCACGCTCGACCCGATGCTGTCGTCGATCTGGCCGGATCCGAGCGAAGGCCGCTTCCGGCGCCTGCCCTGGCTCGGCCGCGTGATGGATCGAGTGGAGCGCGTCGTCGAGGGCGCGCACGTCGTGTACGACCGGCTGCTGGGCTGGGCGCTGAGCGGGCGCCGCTACGGGATCCGGGGCCGGCGGTATCTGAGCGTCAGCCCGCGCGTGCTGCTGCTGGGCCGTCGCCGCGGTGTCGTTCTTCGGCAGCTTCATGATCGTGCCGATGATCGGCACCGAGTTCGTGCCGCAGCAGGACGAAGGCATGGTGTCGATGCGGCTGAACACGCCGATCGGCTCCAGCCTGCAGTACACCGACGCCAAGATTCGCGACGCCGAAGCGGCGATTCGCGAGATCCCGGGCGTGCGAAGCACTCGTCACGACCGTCGGCACCGACGAGGGCAAGAACTACGCGCGTCTCACCGTCGTGCTGGCCGATCGCGAGCTGAGCAAGCGTCCGCCGCAATCGGCGTTCGAGAAGCTGATCCGCGAGCGCCTGGTCGCGCATGGCCGGGCTCACGGTCTCGATCAACCAGAACAACCGGCCGGTCTCGATCTCGCTGCTCGGTCCGGACAGCGGCAAGCTCACCGAGCTGTCGCAGGAGCTGATGGCGCGGCTCGCGAAGATCCCGGGCATCGCCGACCTGGAGAGCAGCGAGAAGGGCGCGAACCCGACCGTCGCTGTGCGCATCAACAACGAGCTGGCCAGCGACCTCGGCCTCACGACCGCAGCGATCGGCAACGCGCTGCGGCCGCTGATCGCCGGCGACCAGATCAGCACCTGGCTCGGCCCGGACGGCCAGGACTACGACGTGATCGTGCAGCTGCCGAAGGAGCGCCGCGAGATCGCGGCCGATCTCGGCGACCTGTACGTCGCCAGCGCGCGCATCGACGCGAACGGCGCCCCGCTCCTCGTGCCGCTGCGCCAGGTGGCGGAGTTCGTCGAGACCGGCAGCCCGCAGCAGATCAAGCGGCTCAACCTGCAGCGGCGCATCTCCATCTACGCGAACGCGCAGGGCCGCCCGTCGGGCGACGTCGGCAGCGACGCGGAGAAAGTCGTCGAGTCCGATGAAGCTGCCGCCGGGCTATCGCTTCGACGTCGGCGGCGGCCAGCAGGAGATGAACGAGACCTTCAGCGCCGCGCTGGCCGCGCTCGGCCTCGCGGTGATCTTCATCTACCTCGTGCTCGCGTCGCAGTTCGGCAGCTTCATCCAGCCGATCGCGATCATGGCGTCGCTGCCGCTGTCGCTGATCGGCGTGCTGCTGGCGCTGCTCTTCACCGGCACGACGCTCAACATCTTCTCGATCATCGGCTTCATCATGCTGATGGGCCTGGTGACGAAGAACGCGATCCTGCTCGTCGACTTCACGAACCAGGCGCTGCGCGCCGGGCGCAGCCTGCACGAAGCGATCCGCGAAGCCGGGCAGGTGCGCCTGCGCCCGATCCTGATGACGACCATGGCGATGATCTTCGGCATGCTGCCGATGGCGATCGGCGTGGGGCAGGGCGGCGAGATGCTCGCGCCCATGGGACGCGCCGTCATCGGCGGCGTCATCACCTCGACGGTGCTGACGCTGCTGATCGTGCCGGTGCTGTACACGTACCTGTACGCGCTCGGCGAGCGCGCCAAAGCGGCGTTCAGCCCCAAGGCATCCGTAAGCGCACCCGACGCTGCTTGAAGATCGGGATCAGGATCATCCCCGCGACGAAGCCGCCGATGTGCGCGCGGAACGCCACGCCGCCCTGACCGGCCTGCGCCATCGCGTTGCTGAGCAGCTGCAGCCCGAACCACAGCACCAGCACGAGCCCCGCTGGGATGCGCATCGCGTGCAAGTAGAAGCCGAACGGAATCACGACCAGCACGCGTGCGTGCGGATACAGCAGCAGGTACGCGCCGAGCACGCCTGAGATCGCGCCGCTGGCTCCGATCATCGGTACTGTCGAGCTCGGATCAGGCAACGCCTGCGCGAGCACCGCTGCAATCCCACACAGCAGATAGAACACGACGAAGCGGCCGTGGCCCATCGCGTCCTCGACGTTGTCGCCGAAGATCCACAGGTAGAGCATGTTGCCGATCAGGTGCATCCATCCGCCGTGCATGAACATCGAGGTGAAGATCGTCATCCACGGCGACACCAGCGACAGATCCGGCGGCAGTTGGCCCTGGCCGAGCAGCACGGCGGGCACGACACCGAGCGCGTAGACGATCCGCTCGCCGCCTTGCGCGCCGAACGAGAGCTGCCACAAGAACACGAGCACGCACAGAACGATGAACGCGATCGTTACGATCGGCGGCGTGCCGGAAGGGTTGTCGTCGCGCAGCGGGATCACGACATGCCTACGAGAGCGAGACGCCCAGGAGTCTGCCGACGCCGAACGTCACCGCGGCGGCGAGACACCCGAATACCACCTGGCGCAGCGCCGAGTAGCTGGCACTGCGTCCGTTGAACAGCGACGTGAGCATGCCGATTGCGGCGAGCACGAGCGCACTGAGCGCAGCACTCATTACGATCGCAGCGCTGCCGCTGTTCCACAGGTACGGCAGGATCGGAAATATCGCGCCGGCCGCGAACAGCGCGAACGATGTAGCGGCGGCTGTCCAGGGATTGCCGCCGAGCTCGGCAGGATCGATGCCCAGCTCCTCGCGCGCGAGCGTATCGAGGGCGCCTTCCTTGTCCTGCATGATCTGGGCGGCCGCGCGCTGCGCTTCCGCTTTCGACACGCCCTTCGCTTGCAGGATCAGCGCGAGCTCGTGCTGTTCCGCTTCGGGCGACTGCTCGATCTCCTCGCGCTCCTTGTCCAGCTGCATCGTCGCCAGCTCGCGCGCATTGGCGACGGACAGCCATTCGCCGAGGGCCATCGAGCACGCACCGGCGACGAGGCCCGCGACGCCGGTCAGCAGGATCGTGCGCGTCGACGTGCCCGCGCCGGCGACACCCATCATCAGGCAGAAGTTCGATACGAGCCCGTCGTTCGCGCCCAGCACGGCGGCGCGCAGGTTGTTGCCCGAGGCATTGCGATGCCACGGCTCGGCGCGGCCGATGTCGCTCCCCAGCGTGCTCGCACGATGCGCCGGGCCGGCGATCGCTTCGACGACCGCAGCGTGACCGCGCTCCTCCGCAGAGATCGACTGCGCGTCGGGCTGGCTGAGATATTTGCCGCGATCGTTGAACTCTGCCGCGGCGACGGTTGGCAGCACGAAGCGCGGACCGAAGCGGCGCGCGAGCGCGCTGATCACGCGCGTACGCAGCGTCGGCGAGAACGGCACATCCGTCGACGCCCGCAGCAGTGAGCTTGTCGCGCCAGAAGCGCGCATGGCGGGATTCGGCTTCGGCGAGCTGCAGGAAGATGTCGCGCCGATTCGCGTCGCGCTCGGCCGCAGCGAGCGCGTTGTAGAGCGCTGCGCCGTTGAGCTCGTCGATGAGGTTGGCGCGAAATCGCTCGATGTCGTCCACGGGCTTCATGGCGTCGTCAGCAGACTGTAGACGATCTCCGTGCCGCTGAGGAAATGGCCGACGCGCAGGTTCTCGTCCTGCGCGTGCTGGTTGTTGTCGCCGTTCACGGTCGGGATCAGCACGAACGGCAGGTGCAGCGCGTCCACCAGCACGTCGGTCGGCACGGTGCCGCCCATCATGCGAATGCGCACCGGCTCGAGCGCGGGGTTCGGCGCCGTCGGCGACTTCAGCGCGGCGAACGCCCATTGCCCGACAGCTGCATCCATCGGCGTGCGCGACGCGGTTTGCACCGAGCCGAGCCGGAAGCTCGCGAGCTTGTCGTGCGTCGCGCGCTCTTCGTCGGTCGGCTGCTCGATCGACGAGGTGATAGCCCTGCTGCTCGATGTGGCGTTTGATCAGCTCGAACAGCTTGCGTCCATCGGTCGTCGGCGTGGTGCGGATGTCGATCTCGGCGACGGCCTCGCTCGGCACGATGTTGGCGGCCTTCGCGCCGACGCCGGCTGCAGCCCATGCCGCGCACGTTCAACGACGGGTACTGCAGCGCCTCCTGGTAGTTCTCGCCGACCTTCTCGGCGCGCGCGATGCCGATGCGCTTGCGCAGCGCCGCTTCGTCGTCGCCGACGGCCGTCAGGCTGGCGCGCTCCGCCGACGAGAGCGCGACGCCGTCGTAGTAGCCCTTCACCAGCACGCGACCGTTGTCGTCCTTCATCGATGCGAGCAGTCGCGCGAGGCGCATCGCCGGATTCGGCGCATAGTTGCCGAAGTGCCCGCTGTGCAGCGGTGCGCGCGGGCCGAACACAGTCAGCGTCGCCTGCGTGATGCCGCGGTTGCCGAACACTAGCGTCGAGCGGCCGGAGTCGTGCTGCGGTCCGTCCAGGATCACCATCGCGTCGGCTGCGAATGCCGCGCGGTCGCGCTCGATCATGCCGGCGAGACTCGGCGAGCCCATCTCCTCCTCGGGATCGAGCAGCACCTTGATGTTGATCGCGGGCGATTTCTGCTGCGCGCGAAGCAGGTCGACCGCGGTCAGCAGCATCATGATCGGCGCCTTGTCGTCGGAAGCGGAGCGCGCGAACACGCGCAGCTCGGGATCCAGCGGACTCGCCTGCAGCTGCTGGCGTCCGACCTCCTGCCACTTGCCCTGCGCGTCGCGCCGTTTGACGACGGGTCGGAACGGATCCGGCTGCGACCAGTTTTCGGGAATGACCGGCTGGCCGTCGAAGTGCGCATACAGCAACACTGTGCGCGCTTGCGGGCCGGCGCCTGTGAGCTCGGCCAGCACGGCCGGACGGCTCGCGGGATTGTCGAGCCGCCGCACCTTGAAGCCGCGCTTCGCGAACGCCTGCTCGAGGAAAGTCGCGTTGCGCTGGATGTCCGCCGGCTGGTCCGCGACGTTGGGGATCGCGAGCAGGTCGAGGAACTCCGGCCAATTCTGCTGGGCCTGACGCGCGACGTCCGCGCTCAGCGAGCCGGCGAGCGCGCTCGGGCGACGTCATGACGACGAACACGATGATCGACACGAACAGCGCCGTGCGCATGGATTGCTCCGCGGTGGAATAGCGCGCGAAAGCTAGCATAGAATGCGCGCCTTTCGCCCTACCGCTGCCCGCGGCAGCACTCCCCCCGATGTCTTTACCAGCGGCAGAGTCCAGCGATCGCCCGCACGCCAGCACGTCGTTCTGGCGCGACGTCGCGCACGCGCTGAAAGGCGAGCAGCACGACTACACGGCGGAATCGCTCAACCGCGCGGTCCTGCTGCTGGCCGTGCCGATGGTCCTGGAAATGCTGATGGAGTCGCTGTTCGCCGTCGTCGACGTTTTCTGGGTGTCGCGGCTCGGGCGCGATGCCGTCGCCGTGATCGGGCTGACGGAATCGGTGATGAGCCTGATCTACGCGGTCGCGATCGGCATCTCGTTCGCCGCCACCGCGATCGTCGCGCGCCGCATCGGCGAGAAGGACCCGGAGCGTGCCGCGCGCTCGGCGGCGCAGATCGTGATGCTCGGCGTGACGATAGTCCGCGGGCCTCGGCGTGCTGCTCGGCTGGTTCGCGCCGGACATCCTGCGCTTGATGGGCGCAAGCGCCGGCGATCGTCGAGCTCGGCTCCGACTTCGCGCGCATCATGCTCGGCGGCAACGTCACCGTGTTCATGATCTTCCTGATCAACGCGATCTTCCGCGGCGCCGGCGACGCCGTGCTCGCGATGCGCACGCTGTGGCTGGCGAACGCGTTCAACATCGTGCTCGGCCCGTGCTTCATCTTCGGCTGGGGACCGTTCCCGGAGCTGGGTGTGACGGGCGCGGCAGTCGCCACCAACATCGGCCGCGGCATCGGCGTGCTGTACCAGCTGTGGCATCTCGCCGGTCACAACAGCCGCGTGCGCGTGCGGCTGCATCACTTCCGCCCGGCGTTCGGACGTGATCAAGGGCATCGTCACCACTTCGGGCAACGGCATCCTGCAACTGCTCATCAGCACCACCAGCTGGGTCGGCCTGTTCAAGATCCTGGCGATGTTCGGCAGCGCCGCGCTCGCCGGCTACACGATCGCGATTCGCATCGTGGTGTTCGCGCTGATGCCGGCCTGGGGCCTCGCGAACGCGGGCGCGACGCTGGTCGGACAGAATCTCGGCGCGCAGCAACCGGACCGCGCCGAGGCAGCGGTGCGCATCGCGACTGCGCTTCAACGTGATTCTGCTCGGCAATCGTCGGCGCTGTGTTCGTGATCTTTTCGCTACCCGCTGGCGAGCCTGTTCACCAGCGACCCGGAAACGCTCGCCTACGCCGCGCGCGCGTTGTGGATCGTGAGCCTCGCGTTCCCGCTGTACGCGGCCGGCATGTGCCTCGAGTCGGCGTTCAACGGCGCCGGCGACACGTGGACGCCGACCCGCCTGAACTTCTTCTGCTTCTGGCTGGGTCAGGTTCCGCTCGCGTGGATCCTCGCGGACATCGCCGGGCTCGGGCGCGCTCGGCGTGTTCATCGCCGTGCCGGTCTCGTTCTCCGTGCTCGCGCTGTGGAGCGCCGTGCTCTTCAAGCGCGGGAAGTGGAAGCTGCAGAAGGTGTAGCGCTGGTACGGTCTGGGTCTTCAGCCCGACTCTTGAAACGCGCTCGCCGGCACTTCGAATCCAGATCGCGCGCGCCAGCGCGATCGAGCTTGCCCGTCGCCGAAAACACCGCGGAGCCGGCGAATCGCTTGCGACCTTCGACGTGCAGCGGCCAGCCCATCGCGACGCATTTGTCGCCCGGCATCACCTGGCCGCGAATCGATGCAGTGAGCTGACCGAGCACGACCGTAGTGCCTTCGCGCGGCGACCACAGCGCGAAGCCGCTCGGACAATCGAGCGCCGCCCACAGAAACTCTGTTGCTGTCGGCGTGCCGAGCGACTCGTCGACGATCCACGGCGCGGCGACACTTCGCGTGCCTGCGTCGAGCCCAGCGAAGATGCGCAGGCCATCGCCCGGCTGGCGCTGCGGGCCGCAGACGAAGCATCCGGAAACGTGTGGTGCTCGAAGCCGTGATAGTGCTTCGAGCTCTGCGTTGCCGCTTCGAACGAAACCGGCGCGGGCGCTTCGATGTCCAGCTCTGCCGCACGGCCTTCGCCGACCAGCGTCGTCCCCGACATCAGTCTCGCGACGCCGTCGGTCACGTCGATGTGCAGCGGAGTGTCGAGCGGCGGCGGAATCGCGAGTCGCACCGTCGCCGTGCCGGGCACGTGCCGCGCGATGCGTCCGCACACGTAGCCGCCGTTGCCCGACTGTGCCGGGCCGCGAAAGCGTCGGTCGATGGTCAACGTCTCTACGATCATGCCCGCTCCGTTCAGCGCGTTGCACTTCGCGCGCACAGCGCAGGATGGCTTCGATGCTCTGTGCGACGTCCGCGTCGGTCGTCGCCCACGACGAAACGCTGATGCGCATCGCAATGTTTCCCTGCCACGAAGTGCCGCCGCACCAGCACGTGCCGTCCTGCTGAATCGCGGCGATGACGCGCCGTGTGACGTCCGGCGCGCCGAACGAAACCAGCACCTGGTTCAGCACGACGTCGTTCAGGACCTGGTATCCGGCCTTGCGCAGCTCGCTGGCGAAGCGCGCGGCGTGCTCGCAGTTCACGCTCGATCAACTCCGCGAGCCCGCGCCGGCCCAGCGAGCGCAGCGCAGCCCAGATTTCGACCGCGCGCGCACGACGCGACATCTCCGGAACGAACAAGTGCGGGTCGCGCGTCTCGCCTGCGATGAGATACGCGGCGCTCGCCGACATCGCCGAATTGAGCGCGCGCCGGTCGCGCACGAACACCAAGCCGCTGTCGTAGGGCACGTTGAGCCACTTGTGCGCGTCGGTCGCGAGCGAATCCGCGAGATCGACGCCGGAGGCCAGCGCGCGCTTCGCGGGCGCAGCCGCTGCCCACAGCCCGAACGCGCCGTCGACGTGAATCCACGCGCCGGTCCCGCGCAGGCGCGCGACGATCTCGCCGATCGGATCGAACGCGCCGGTGTTCACGTTGCCCGCTTGCGTGCACACGATCGTCGGACCTTCGACGGCCGGCAGTTGTGTCGCGATCATCCGGCCCTGGCTGTCGGCGGGCACGCGGACCACGCGCTCGCGCCCGAGGCCGAGCATGCTCAGCCCCTTCAGCACGCTGACATGAACTTCCTTGCCGACCACGACGGTGATCGGCGGCGCGCCGAACAGTCCTTGCGCCTCGACGTCCCAGCCGTGCGCGTGCAACACCGCGTGCCGCGCAGCCGCGAGCCCGGTGAAGTTCGCCATCGTCGCGCCGGTGACGAAGCCGACTTCCGTCTGCGCGGGCAAACCGAGCAGCGAGACGAGCCAGTCGCGGCACACCTTTTCGAGATGCGCGTTGATCGGCGAGCTCGAGCTCCAGCCCCGCGCTCTGGTCCCAGGCACCGGCCAGCATGTTCGCCGCGAGCGTGGCGGGCAATGCGCCGCCGGTGACGAAGCCGAAGTAGCGTCCGCCCGTGCTGGCGACCGTGGCAGGTGAGCCCAGCGTGTCCAGTTCCGCGAGCACCTTTGCAGGATCGATCGATTCGTCCTGCAGGTCCACGGAGAAGCCTTGCAGGTCGCGCAGCGCGGCGGGCGAGGGGAAGACCGCCGCTGCGTGACGTCGTTCAGGTAACGCGTCGCGCGCGACGCGACGTCTTTCAGTAGCTTTTCCAAGTGAGCTCCGGAGAGTCGAGCTCGAGTCCGACCTACAGTGGTGCGAGCGTCGGCAGTCATTGCTTCTTCCGCGCGTGCACCCGAGAGGATACCGGAGAGCCCGAAATTGCCTTCGTGGCAGGCGTACTCGTAGATGTGCTGCTCGCTGCGCTTCAGCGGGATCATCAGCGTCCACGGGCGCGTCCAGGTGTGCGGATCGTCGACCGTGATCTCGTAGTGCAGCGTGTTCGGGCCGACGCGCGTGAAGCGCTCGGTCAGGCGCAACGCGTCGGATGCGATCAGGAAACTGCTGCGCAGGTTGGTCGTTTCGACGACGAGCGTGTCGCCGTCCCAGCGCCCGCGCGAATCGCCGAGCCACGAGCTGACCGCCGCCGGCGCGTGCGGCCGGCCGTCGAGGTGCACGATGCGCGCGTCGTGGATCTTTTCCGAGTGGATCACGACCGCGTCGGGACTCTGCACGATCTGGTAGTAGCTGTTGTAGCCCGCGAGCACGTCGGGCACGCCGAAGGTGATGCAGCGCTCGCTCAGGCCGCGCGCTTCGGGCCCTTCGGCCGACTGCGTCGGGTACGCCTTCATCGTCCGGCCCGCGGCTTCGGGCACGACCGCTGGCATGCGACCGTCCGGCGGGTCGGTGATCAGCGAGGTGCGATTGTCGAAGTCGCGCTCGACCAGCCAGAACGCGTTGTAGTTGCCGGTCGGCACGTCGAACGTCGTCGGCTTGTACTTCTGCACGTCGAGCAGCACCGCTTCGAAGATCGCGTCGCCGAAGGCGGCGTCGCCGTCGCCGGCGAAGATCTGCGCATAGCGCTGCTTCAGCGCCGCGACTTCCTGCTCGGTGAGAAACGCGCGGCCCTGAAGCATCGCGGGCCGCTCCAGCGGTGTCGCGGTGTTGTTCGCCCAGACGCCCTGCAGGTCGGGCTTGCCGTCCGCAGTTCGCGGCGGCGTGTAGCGCCTCGCGCAGGCGCTGCCAGCGCGATGGCCAAGAGCGAAAGAAGAGCGTGGTACTGCCGGTGCATGGGCGACCCCCTGCGACGCATGGAAGCACCGCCGCCCGGCGGGCGTCAACCTCGGGACCGGCGCGGTTACCAGGCCGCCTCGACGCCGGCCGAGATCACGGTTGCGCCGGTAGTCGAACTCGGGCAGATCCGCCTGGTTGTCCGCGTACGCGTAACGCACGACGGCGCGCCACGTGCTCGCCGAGATTGCGGCTGACGGCGAGCGCGAGCTCGGAGCGCTCCTCGCTGCCGTTCGCCGCGACATCGTAGCTGCTGCGATCGAACGACGAGCCTCGCCTGCATCGTCCAGTTCTCGTCGAGGTCGCGCTGCACGTCGACAGCGAGCTGATGCCTGTCGAACGACAGAGTCGCCTCGGCGTAGTCGCTGCTGTCGAATCGATATTCCAGACGTGACATCCCAGCTGTCCGCGGCGCCACGCGCCGCGGATGCCGAGCTCGTGGCGCGTGTCCATCCAGGCCGTCGAAGCCGTCGAGCCCGTCGATGTCGCTGAAGCGGTAGCGTGCGCGCAGGCGCCATTCTTCGGTCAATGTACGCGTCGCTTGCAGCAGCAGCATCCGCCTGCTCTCGAAGCCTTCACTGTCGAGCGTCGAGTACGAGAGCTGCAGCGCCGCTTCGCCATTCCAGTCGCCGAGCGGCAGGCGATAGCGCGCGCCGGCGTTCGCGTTCAGCTGATCGAAGCTGTCCAGGTCCTGGTAATCGAGCAGCACGAGCGCCGCCATCGAAACGCCAGGGGCCGACCAGCGGACCCGCGGCCGCGAGCTGCAGCTCGGCGAACGTGTCGTCCGTGCCGCTGACGCCGAGCACGTCTCCGCCGGAGACCAGCGCGACGTTGTCGTCGTAGCCGGCGGCGAGCGAGCCATAGGCCACCCAGTTGCGCTCGGGCGGCGGCGGCAGCTGAGCGAGCTGCGTCGTCGCCAGCGATCGCAGGCGCTCGTCGCGTCGCTTCGCGCTCTGCCAGCGCGAACCAGCGCGCTGCTTCGTCGCGGCTTGCCGTCGCCGAGCGCGACGAGCCCGAGATTGTAGTGCGCGAGCGCCGCCATCTGCGGTGTACGGGCGACCTCGCGGAAAGCCGCTGCGGCGCGCGACCAGCGGCCGAGCCGATAGGCGCACACGCCGATATTGAAGTGGACGGCGGGTCCGGACATGCCGGCGGCTGCGGCGGCTTCGAATGCATCGAGCGCTGCCGCGTAAGTCCTGCGCGGCGAATGCCTGCTTGCCGATCTCGAACTGCTGCAGCGCCTCGGCGCTGTGCGCGCGGGCGATGGCGGGAGCCAGAAATGCGAACAGCACGACCGCGAGTGCGGCGTGCAGAGGAAGGTCAGTTGCGCGGCGGACGATTCGGCGGGTTGGGGCGGTCGTCGGGTGGGCCGCGCTCGCGACGCCGTTCTTCTGCCTCGGCCCGGCGCGCTGCCTCGCGCTGCTCGGCTGGCTTCGCGCGCTCGTTCCTTGGCAGCCTCGGATGTCTCGCGTCCATGCTCGCTGAGCCTCGTTTGCGGCTCGTTCTTGTCGTCTTGGTCCTTGCCGGCGCCGGCGGTCTCGGGCTTGCCGGACTGCTCGCCGCCTGTGGCGGCGGGCGGCGATTCCGCGGGCTTGCGCGCTGGCAGGGGAATTCGGCGAACGACTTCGTCGGGCAGCTTGGCATCCGGGTCCACGATGATCTGCATCGTCACGTCGAGATCGTCACGCTTCCCTGCTGTGGCTGTCTGCGCGGCGGCGCGCTCCGCGAACAAGCACAGCAGCGCGAACGTCGCGAGCATGACGGCCGCGCGCATGATCACTGTCCGGCGCAGCGCTGACAAGCCGGTGTTTTCGATGATCGTCATGATCGCGATACTTCCGGGTCGATCACGGTGAGCTCGATCGCCACCTCGCGCGTCCGGCCCTCGTGCTCGATGACGGCGACCAGCCGGCCCTTGCCCGCCGCGCGCGCCACGACCGGCAACGACAGCAGGTTGCTGCCGCGCTCGAGGTCGGCCTGCCAATCGATCGTGCGCGCTCGTCGTCGAAACCGTCGAGCGCGATGCTGCCGCTCGCGGCGATGCGGATCGTGGCGCCTTTCAGCTCGCGCTCCGAATCGATCAGCACGTCGACGTTGCGCGTTTCGTGCAGCGTCAGTGCCAGTCGCGGCTGCTGGCCCACCGTCGTGTCGACGGGCCGCAGCAGAATGAACGTGAGCGCGGCAGCGACGGCGCCGCCGAGCGCGGCGCCCGCCCAGGTCTCCCACCGCGTAGCGAAACGGCGCAGGCGTCCGGGAAGAGATGCCGCCTGCGCGTCGCGCTGCTGCGCTGCCGCCCGGGCGAGCGCGCGCTCGACGAAACCGGCACGCGGCTCCGGCGTCGGCATCCGCCGCAGCGCTTGTCGCAGGGTCTGGAAGTCGTCGTCGGCCACGTCGAGGTCCTGTTTCGTCCGTCCTCTTCATACACGGTCCGCGGCGGCCATTCGTTCCGCGGCCAGCAGCTCGCGCAGTCTGGCACGCGCGCGATGCAGGCGCGACTTCAGCGTCCCCAGCGGAATATCCATAATCTGGGCGAGCTCGGGCAGGGTGTAGTCCTCGATGTCGTGCATGCGACAACACCACGCGATGCTCCTCGCCCAGCTGCTCCCAGGCCCGCAACAGGCGTTCCTGCGTGATCTGCTGCTCGGCGAGCTCCGGCGGGCCCGGGGCCGGGATCGAGCCAGGCGGCGTCATCCTCGCCGGCCGGCCTCCGTCCGGCGCGGCTCGGCGCCGAACTGCACGGGCGAGCTGCGCTCGCGCCGCAGCTCGTCGACGAAGATGCGATACATCACGCGCAGCGCCCACGGGCGCACCTGGTCGAGCTCGCGCAGCTCGGCGAGCCGCGGATACAGCCGCACCAGCAGCTGCTGCACCAGGTCCTCGGCGCGATCGACGGCGCCGGTCCAGCGATAGGCGGAGCGGTACAGCGCGGGGACGTGCTCGCGCAGCAGCCGCTCGAACTCGGCAGCGTCGCCGGTTTCGGCGGCGCCTGCGGCCCGCGTGCGTTTCAGCCAGGCCATGCGCTTCATTAGAAACCAACACGAGTGCTGCGGTCGAATGGTTCCACGGGAACCCTTCGCTGCGCAGCTCCGTGTGTACCGTGGTACGGAGCACAGGAGGACTGCAGATGCGAGCAGCGATTCACGGCGGTGGCGATCTCGATGGCGCTCGGCCTGGGTGCGTGCGGCGGCGGCGGCGGCGGCGGCAGCGACACGGGACGGCTCAGCCTCGCCGTGACCGACGCGCCGGTCGACGAAGCGAGCAGCGTCGTCGTGCAGTTCAGCGGCGTCGCGTTCAAGCGCGCCGGCGCCGCGCCGGAAGCTCGTGCAGAACCTCACTCCGTCGCCGCGGCAGCTGGACCTGCTGCAATACCAGGGCGGCCGCGCGGCGCTGCTGCTCGACGGCGTGACGCTGCCGGCGGGCGATTACGAGTGGATCCGCCTCATCGTCGACAACGAGCCGGGCGTGCGCGATTCGTACATCGTGCTCACCGGCGGCGAGGAGTGCGAGCTGCGCGTGCCGAGCGGCGCGGAGTCCGGCCTCAAGCTCAATCGCGGCTTCACGCTGCCGGCCGACGGCAGCGTCGCGCTGACGATCGATTTCGACCTGCGCAAGTCGATCCATGCGCCGCCGGGACAACAGCGGCACGGCCGAGGCTTGCACGCAGGGCTACCTGATGCGCCCGACGCTGCGCATCGTGGACGACGCCGAACGTCGGCGCGATCGCCGGCCACGTCGACAGCGCGCTGGTCGACCGAGGAATGCCTGCCGAAGGTCTACGTCTTCTCCGGCAGCGGCGTCACGCCCGACGACATCGAGGAGGCGACCGGCGCCGACGCCGATCCGCTCGTGGTCGCCGGCGTCGCCGTCGAGAACGGCAGCACGGCGTATCGCGTATCGCGCCGCGTTCCTGCCGCCCGGGCCTACACGGTCGCGTTCACCTGCGACGACGACGACGCCGACCGCGGACGACACGCTCACCTTCACGGGCGCGCAGAGCGTGACGGTGCAGACGAATCTCATCAGCACGGCGGATTTCGCCGCGCCGGCGAACTTGAGCGTCGTGGAGCGGCCAGTGCTGACGGCCGCAATGGAAGGTCCTCCCGGCGAAGATCCAGGTCGACCTCGAGCTCGTCGCAGGTGCTGCTGGCCCAGCAGCATCCGAACCTCGCGACGCTGCCGCTACGCGCGGGCGAAGGCGGCTTCGACAATTACATGTTCCGTCTCGGCGAATCGTTCGCGGTGCGCCTGCCGCGCTCGGCCGCCGCGGCGCGCCTGCTCGCCAACGAGCAGAACTGGCTGATCACGCTCAGCGATCGCCTGCCGCTGCAGATTCCCGTGCCGATCCGCGTCGGCCAGCCGGGCTTCGGGTTCCCGTGGCGCTGGAGCGTGGTGCCGTGGCTGGCGGGCGCGACCGCAGAAGTGGCGCCGGTGCAGCGCACGCGAAGCGCCGCGCCTCGCTGCATTCCTGCGCGCGCTGCACGTGCCGGCGCCGGCCGATGCGCCGCGCAACTTCGATCGCGTCGCGCCGCTGCGCGAGCCGTGCCGCCGCGATCGCCGAGCGCATGCAGCACCTCGAGACGCACGACGGACGTCATCACCGACCGCATCCGCGACGCATGGCGCGAGGCCCTGGAGGCGCCGAACGATACGCCGCCGACCTGGATCCACGGCGACCTGCACGCACGCAACGTGCTGACGCTCGACGGCACGATCACCGGCGTGATCGACTGGGGCGACATGACGTGCGGCGATCCGGCGATCGATCTCGCGTGCCTGTGGATGCTGCTGCCGGACGAGGCTGCGCGCGAGCGA
Organism: uncultured Gammaproteobacteria bacterium; assembly: GCA_963830745.1. Lineage (GTDB taxonomy): Bacteria > Pseudomonadota > Gammaproteobacteria > Steroidobacterales > Steroidobacteraceae > Steroidobacter. The sequence goes on along the minus strand of CAWHNL010000017.1, from coordinate 203,512 downwards.
AGCGCAGCGCGCCTACGGGCCACCGAGCAGCGCGCTCTGGGCGCGCGCGCGCGGCTGGGCCGTTCTCTTCGGAGTCATGCTGCTCGACACCGGCCTGGCCGGCAACGCACGCAATGCCGCCATGGGCGAGCAGATCCTGCGGCGGATCTGACGCGCGCCAAGCCGCTCGGCAGCGCGGCGCGCCGGTGACCGACCCGGCCGATTCCGCTCGTCAATCTTCTTGACAGACGGATCTGCGCTTGTGAAATCCGTCGTCGCACGCCCAGTCGTTGCCCGAGTAGTCGAGATGGGCATTGGCCGGGAGTTGCACGGCGACACAGCCAGCCCCTTCCTTCGCGAAGCCCCGCCCGCATTCCCAGTTGTCCCCGGACTGGGACAAGAATGCTTGTGCCGGCACGACAACGGCGACGCACTCTGCATCGGCCAGGCGAAAGCCGCGATTGCATTCCCAGCCCGAGCCGTACGAGGACCCGATCGTGTGCGCGTTCGGCGGAACCTGTATGGCGACACACGCGCCGTTGACGTCACGGTAGTCGCGATCGCAGCGCCAGCCCTTGGTCTGGTCGTGGTCCAGGTAGGCGTTCTGCGGAATCTTGACTGCGACGCACTTGTCCCGCACGTTGAGGTAGCCTCGATCGCATCGCCAGCCGTGGCCCGAGGGCTCCAGATACGCGTTGGCCGGTACAACAATGCGCGCGCAGGCGTCGCCGGCTCGCCGGAAGCCGCTCATGCAATCCCATCCGGTCCCATAGCCACTCGCTCTCGCGTGCTCCGGCAAAGCACTCGGCGGAGCGGCGACGGCCAGAGAGGTCGCAAAAGCCAGTAGCAGTGCTGTCGCTTGCTGCACACCGTTCCACATCACCTGCTGCTCCTATTGCCATTGCGACGCGCGTCGTTCGCCATTGATGGTACGAGCGATAGGGCCTTGCGTCGGTGCGCCGGCGTACAGAGATCGACCCGCGACCGGCGCAGGATCGTTCGTGCCATGAACTACTTGCCGACGCTCGGCACGATCGCAGGCAACCGATGAGCATCGAAGCCGAACGCTGCCTGTTCATACGGCTCGGAAAGTCCGGTGAGTGGACCGCAGAATGCATTGCGGCCGGACAGTTGCGCCTGGACTATCCGCAGGTGTCTCACGAGTTCTGCCTTGCCGGGCGCTGGACGCAGGTCGACTCGCAGATCGCGCCCGACAGCAAGGACCGCGAGAGCGCCGCGCGACACACTCATCAGATTCGCGCCTTCTACGAAGCCGATGCAGCTGCGTTGTGGATCACATTCCACGCTGACTGTCTGTGGTGGTGCTTTGCGGTTCCAGGTGTCTCGCTACTCGCGGACGGCACGAAGGTTCGATCCACGATCGATGGTTGGCACCAGCGCGACGTCAGCGAGCAACGCCTGACAGCGTCGCGACTCAGCGGCGGCCTGCTCGCCGTGCAGGCGTACCGGGGCACGATCTGCACAGTCGAGCCATGCTATGTACTGCACAAAATCAACTGCACCGATCCGCCGCGCGTCGCTAGCGCGGAGCACGCACTGACAGCTCTCGGCGACTCGCTGCAGCCGATTATCGAGCGGCTGCACTCGCGGGATCTCGAAGTGCTGGTCGACCTGATCTTCAGGAACGCGGGGTGGCAACGCGTCGGAGTGCTTGCTGAGTCGGAAACAGATATCGACCTGGCGTTGGAATCCGCAGTGACCGGCGAGCGGATCGCGGTCGAAGTCAAGGCCCGCGCTTCGATCGGCGACTATCGCGAGTACGTCGCGCGGTACACCACAATGGTCGGGTTCGATCGCTTCTATTTCATCACTCATTCACCCATCGATGCCGAAGTGGCCGGCGACGGCGCGGGCGATCCCACCGGTGTCAGGTTCTGGGGGAGCCGGAGTCTTGCGCAACGTGCCGCCCACGCCGGCCTCGCTCGATGGCTGATCGACAAGGCTGCTTAAGGCTGCGCAGCGGGGAGTCGAATCATGGTCACCAATCCCGGGTTCGTTGGCCCGCGGCGGCGTCCGATAAAGGGCAGCCGGCGGCGCAAAGCCATTGACCGAGTCGTGGAAGCGCGGCGGCAGCAAAAGGTTGCCATCAGCACCTGGGAGTACGAGGGCGGAAGCATCGCTGCTTCGAAGACGACGCAGCGGTGCTAGCGACGGCGCCGTAGTCGTTCTCAGTCACGGGCCGAGCTGCGCAGCAGCTCGGCGAGGTGCTCCTTCCATACTGCGGCGACGGTGTGAGTGCCGTGGCCGCGCGATTGCGGTGTCATCGGGATCACGAGAGCGCGGCCGTGCGGCACGCGCTTGATCTCGCGCTCGAGGATGCCGAGCTCGGGCGGATTGATGAGGTCGTCCGCGAAATTGATCGCGACGAGCGGCGCGCGGATCTTCTCCAGCCCCGGCGCCGGATCGTAGTCGCGCGAAGCTTCGAGCTGGTACAGCGACATCGTTCGCGTCGGCACCGCGCAGCGAGTCCGTCACCGCGGCGTCGAACACTGCATCGCTCTTGGCGAGGTCCGGCATCTGCTGCTGACGCAGCACCGGATTGCTGCCCATCAGGAACAGCATCTGCTCGCGCCGTGCGCAGCCCCGGCGGCTGCTCGCGGTAGTCGCCGCCGCGCCATTGCGGGTCGAGACGGATTGCGTCGATCGCGATCCGGCGCCACGCGCGATTGCGACCGGAGATCTGCGACGGCAGGCTCGCGAGCGGCAGCAGCGCGTCCATCGCATCCGGATAGCGCTGGCCCCACAGCCACGTGTGCATGCCGCCCATCGACGTGCCCATCACGAGGCGCAGGTGCTGAACGCCCAGCCCTTCGGTGACGAGCCGATACTGCGCGGCGATCATGTCGTCGTAGCCGTAGTGCGGGAAACGCGCGCGCAAGCTGTCGCTCGGCTTGCTCGACTGACCGTGACCGATGCCGTCGGGAAGGATCGACGAAGAAGCGCGCGCGTCCAGCTCGCCGCCTGCGCGGAACAACTCGCCGGAAAACTCCGGACGCAGGAACTGCGCGCCGGTGCCGCCGGTGCCGTGCATGATCAGCACTGCGTTGCGCGCCACGCCGCGCGCGTCGCGCTGCAATTTACCGATCGTTCGGTAGTGCAGCCGCAGCTCGGGCAGCGTTTCGCCGGAGGCGAAGCGGAAATCTTTCAGTACGAAGTCGCCTTCGTGCACGGCCGGCTCGCTGCGCGAAGGCGACGCTTGCGACCATCGTCAACGCGACCACAAGCGCTCTCATGGCGCCACCTGCCGCTTGTGCACGACGCCGTCCTTCATCACGAACGACACGCGCTTGAGCACCGTGACATCGCTGAGCGGATCGCCGGCGACTGCGATCATGTCGGCGCGCTTGCCCGGCTCGATCGAGCCGGCCTCGCGCAGCGATGCCGAGCAGGTCGGCAGCGTTGAGCGTCGCGGCCTTGATCGCCGCGGCAGCCGGCATGCCGTGCTTCACCATCAGCTCGAACTCGTCGGCGTTGCGACCGTGCTTCGACACGCCGGCATCGGTGCCGAACGCGATCTTCACGCCGCGCGGATACGCGATCTCGAGCGCCTTGCCGGTGATCTTGATGCGCCAATCGATCTTGGCGCGCACTGCCGGCGGGTACGCGTTCGGATCCTTGGCGATGCGCTCCAGGTAGCCGTTCACCGTCGACAGCGTCGGCACGTAGTAGGCGCCGCTCTTCAGGAACAGCTTCATGCTCTCGTCGTCGAGCAGCGTGCCGTGCTCGATCGAATCGGCGCCGTGCTTCAGCGCCAGGTTGATGCCGTCGGCGCCATGGGCGTGCACGGCGACTTTCTTGCCGTACAGGTGCGCGGTTTCGATCAGCGCCTGCGCCTCGTCGTCGAACATCTGCTTGCCGACGCCGGTGCCGATGCGGCTGTTCACGCCGCCGGTGGTCATGATCTTGATGACATCGACACCGCGACGCACTTGCACGCGAACGGCGCGACGGCAGCTTTCGGGCCCGTCGCACAGGTTCGTTTCGGAGACGTGCTCGGCGATGTCGGGCGCGAGACTCAGCGTGCGATCGCCATGTCCCGCCGTGGCAGAAATGCCGGTGCCGGCGTCGAGGATGCGCGGTCCGGGGACCGTGCCCGCAGCGATCGCGTCGCGCAGCGCCAGCGTCACGCCGCGATCGTCGCCGAGGTTCCGCACGGTCGTGAAGCCTGCTTCGAGCGTCTTGCGCGCGTTGGCGAGCGCCTGATACGCGAAGTAGGCGTCGCTCGAAGTCAGCGATTCCACCAGCCCTTCCTGGCCGGCGCGGTCGCTTTCCAGATGCACGTGGCAGTCGATCAGGCCGGGCAGGACGTAGCGTTCGCGCAAGTCGACGACCGTCGCACCGGGATAGCCATCGGGCGCTGCGAAACCGTCGCGGATCGCTTCGATCCGGCCGTTGCGGACGATCACGGTCGAAGCGCCGCGCGGCGGCTGACCGGGGCGATCCAGCAAGCGGCCGGCGTGGACCAGGACGAGTGACTCGGCGGGTGTTTGCGCGACGGCGGTGGTAGCGGCGAGCGCGAGGAGCACGAATACGAGTTTCATGGGCCCGGCATGATAAACCGCACCCCACGAAATCGTGTCGAGGGTCAGGAGCTTTGTCGTACCTGTGGAACGCCAGGCTGATTCTGCGGGTGGGGACCCCGCGAACCACGCAGGCGCAGGCGCCGTGCCGGTGCGTGCATCTTCACACACACGCAGCGATTGCGGCCCTGGTGCTTCGCTGCGTAGAGCGCGTTGTCGGCGAGCTTCGCGACAGTGCTGTAGGAAGCTGCTGCCGCGGGATTGTGAGTCGCGGCGCCGACGCTGATGGTCACCGTGCCGCCGGTCCTGGAGCCTGCGTGCGGAATCGCGAGCGCGGCGACGTCCGCGACGATCCGTTCCGCCGCGGCTTCGGCATCGGCCGCGGTTCGGTCGATGAGCACGGCAATCAGCTCTTCGCCGCCATAGCGAGCCAGCAGATCGGCAGGGTTGCCGGCAACGGCGGTACGCACAGCCTGGGCGATGCGCTGCAGACAATCGTCGCCAGCGAGATGGCCGTAGTGATCGTTGTAGCGCTTGAAGTCGTCGACGTCGATCATCAGCACGGAGATCGACAGCTGGCGCGCGGTTGCTTCACGCCACACGTCGGTGACGCGCGCTTCGAAGGTCTGCCGGTTCAACAGCCGCGTGAGGCCGTCGAGCGCGGCCATCTCACCGAGGAGCTTGCGTTCCAGGAACGCTGTGCGATTGGCGTGCTCGAGCGCGTACGCGCCGGCGCCGCCGATGACGTTCGCGCACAGCACTGCGAACGCCAGATAGATCGCCGCCTGCGGCGCGATCGCACCGACGAGCCCGGCGACGATCAGTGCACCGAGAACGATGAGATTGCTGCGCAGGGCCAGCACGAAACGCATGCCCAGCATGAAGTACAGGAAGAACGCGACCAGCAGCAGGCGCGCACCGACCAGCGGTGTGTATTCCGGCTCCGCATAGCACGCCATCATCACGGTGCCCATGCCGAACAGCGGCGCGGCCACCTGGATCGCCGGCAGGTACACGCGCAAGTACAGCGGCTTGATGGTCGCGAGCAGGCACAACAGGATCGCGGGTACCTGCAGGCCGAAGCGCACCAGGTCCGGCACGGCGTTGCTGGAGCGGATCACCCAGTGATCGATCATCGCGAAGCCGAGCGTCGTGCCGAGCGCGACCAGGATGCTCAGGCGCACCCAGTGCTGCAGAAGTCAGCAGGTGATGGTGGCGGAAGTCCACTTCCAACTCCGGCGGGAAGTGCAGTCGCGCGAAGCCAGCCTCGAGCACGCGGGCAGCTTGTCGGTCGTCGCTTCCGGAACGCGCCGTCGAACGCATTGCAGAACCCGCAGAACGGAATGGAAACAGGAGGATGCTGCGCGACGCGCAGCCTACGATGCATCGGCCGAAAGTACCACTAGCCGATAACTGCTTCTCGTTTCACGCCGATGGCATGCATCGTGTCGTACAGCACGACGCAGTTGCGTCCGGCGTATTTGGCCCGATACAGCGCGGCGTCGGCATGCGCCAGCAGCTGGCGCAGCTCGTAGCCCGACGATGCGGTCGCAGCCACGCCGAAGCTCGCCGAGACGGTGGAGCTCGCACCGCCGTCGTCGGCGGTGATGGTCGCAATCGCTGCGCGCAGCTGCTCGCAACGCTGCCGGGCGTCGGTGAGGCTGCAGCCCGGCAGCAGAATGCAGAATTCCTCGCCGCCGAAGCGGCCGAACAGGTCGCTGGCGCGCAGGTGCATGCGACACGCCTGCACAGCCTGCCGCAGCACGTGGTCGCCCGTCGCGTGGCCGAACTTGTCGTTGATCGCCTTGAAGTGATCCAGGTCGCACAGGATCACGCACACTTCCTGCTCCAGCTTGCGGCTGGCTTCGAGCTCGCGCTCAGCCTGCACGATGAAGTAGGGACGGTTGTCGATGCCGGTCAGGCCGTCGACGCGCGACAGCTTCATGAAGTGCAGCTGCGAGCGCTTGGTGCGATAAGCGAACAGCGCGATGAACACCGCCATGACGATCAGCAGCGCGATGTACAGGCGGCTGGTCTCGACGGCCTTCTTGCCGAGCTGCTGTTGCAGTTGCAGAACTTCGTTCTGCTTGTTGAGCCCGTCGATCTGCAGTCGGTTCGCGGCGGCCTCGTGCTTGGCGCGCTCGTATGCGATCTGCCGCGCGCTCACGTCGTCGAGGTAACCCTTGTCGGCGGCGGCGTACTTCTCGTGGTACGCGAGTGCAGCGTTCATATCGCCCTGTTCCTGCGCGAGCTGGTACAGCAGGCGATACGCGTTCACGACCGGCTCGATGTACTGGCCTTGGCTGCGCTCGTCGCCGATCGCGCGCAGAGCGAACTGCTGCGCCGCGGCCCGGTCGCCGCTGTTGCGGTAAGCGCCCGCCAGGATCGATTCGTATTCGCAGATCAGCGCGTCGATAGCGCGAGGCGCGCGTTTCGTCGTAGTACTGGCTCAGCAGCTTGATGGCGTCGCGATTGCGGCCCTGCTCGATGTACGAGCGCGCGATGTACGTGCGCATCGCGTTCGCTCGCAGCCGCTCGCCGATCTGCACGCACGTATCGATGCGCGTTGAGGAACTGCGCCACGTCGCCGCGCAGCCGACCGCTGCGATACAGCGCTTCCAGCCGCATGTGATAGCTGCGGCAGACGCCGCGGCTCGACGGATCCTCGCTCGCGATCCGGTCTGCGTAACTGAGGCCGAGGTCGTACTCGCCGACCTGGTTGTAGAGATATCCCACGACCGCCATGCCCTGCTGGCGCGCATCCTTGTCCGCGACCTCGGGCAGCAGTGCCAGGAGCGAGCCGAGCTGCGAGAACGCTTCGTCGTACTGCGTCGCCACTGCCTGCACGTTCGCGACCGTCGCCATTGCGCGGAACCGCAGCGTGACGTCGTCGCGACTGGTCGATGATCGATTGCAGCAGCGGCACGGCGCGCGCGTAGTCGCCGGCATAGGCGAACTGCCAGCCCTTGAGGTACGAGAGGTACTGCTGCTGGGCTTGCGACAGGGTGCTGTCCGAGTCGAGCTGCTGCAGGAGCCGCGCGAACTGCGTCGGGTCCGACGACTTGACGCCGTCAGCGTCGTGCAGCAGCTGGTCCGCTTCCTGCGACGTGAGGGCCAGCGCGCAGGCAGCGAACAGCGCGCATATCACCGCAAGCCCGCCCGACACGAGCCGGGCGGGTCCTACCACATCGCAGTCGTGAAGAATGCGTGGGCACGGCGTGGTGCGGAAGAGGGACTAACGCAGGCGCACGGCCTCTTCGTCGTCCTCTTGTTCCTCCTCCTCCTCCTCTTCCTCGTCGTCCTCCTGGTCCGGCTTCTCGATCAGGCAGCAGATGTTCGGCTGCGCGCCGAGCAGCTCGCCGAGGCGCACGGCGTCATCGGACAGCAGCGCGCTGCGGAGCTCGGGATCGATCCCGCTCGCGGCGAGCGCCCGTTCCAGCTCCGGGGTCGGGGCGTGGCGTAAGCGGGCGTTCCGTCCGAGCTGCTCCAGGAAATCGATGGCGTCCATCATTCTATTTTCTCCTCGACTGTAAGGACCCTGCGCGCCGCCCGTCCATATTCTGGACGCAAGCCTACGCGGAAAGCTCAATCGTTCGCAGCGGAGCAGCGCACAGAAACCCCTTCCCGCGAGGGCGGGTCGCCACGAGCCGCGGTAGGCCGACCAGCGCCACAGGTTGGCGGCGAGGTCTTCCGGCGCGGCCTGCGCGTGCCGGACCAGCCCGACGAGCACGGCGGTGCGCTCGCAGGCTGCGTGGCCGAGTGCGATCCGTACCCAGACTTCGTCGACAGGCAGCGTGGCGAAGGCATGCGCGATGACGGCGATCAACGCCTCCGATCGCGACGCCTTGCGCGCGGCCTGACGGCTCGACCATCACGCCCATCTCCGCCCGCCGCCCGGCGGGATCGAAATTCTGCAGACGTGCACAGGCCGATCGGCTGCTGCGCATCCTTGGGGACCATCATCAGGAACAGGGCGCGCGGCGGCGTGGCCCGCGTCGCTTCGAGCACGCCGCGGAACGCCCGCGCGGCGTCGGCGCGCGTCCACGGCGGGCCGATGAAGCGCATCGTTTCGGGATCGCAGAAGAGCTCGCAGTACAGCTCCTCGTCGCTCTCGCGGATCGGGCGCAAGAGCAGCCGCGCAGTGGTGAGTTCCAGAGGCGCGAGCTCGACGGGACTCAACGCGGTCCTTCCGACGCTCGATCCAGTGCGGCAAGTCGCTCGCGGACCTCTTCGTCGGGCTGGAGCGCGCGCGCGGGCGGAATCACGACCGTGGCGTGCATGTCGATGTCGACTGCCGGCAGCTGCGCGATCGTCGTGCGCTCGATGCGCGGCTGCTGCGTCGGGAGCGTTGCCACCTTGTAGACGATCGCCTGGTGTCCCGGCGCGTAGTCGCGCATCAGCACGTCGACCAGCACTTGGCGGTACTCCGCGCCGGTCGCGAACCGCATCAGCGAGCGATCGCCGGCGACGCCGACCTGCCACAGCACCAGGTACGCGGACGGATCGATGCGGCGCCGGTACAGCATCAGCTGGCTTGCTTCGAAGTGCTGGCAGCCGTAGCGGCCTGGGTCGATCCCGAGGTCCGCGTACAGGCAGTCTTCGGCCGAGACCCCCGGCTCCATGTGCGCGGCGTAGCCTTCGCGGCGCGCCTGCTCGATCGCTTCGTGCGGGACGCCGGCGAACACCCCGGGATGGCCGTAGAACGCGCCGCAGACGCGCTTGCCCGCGCGCACTTCGGCCAGCATGGCCGCGATCATTTCCCGATAGCTCTCGGCCCGCGACTTCCCCTCGCGATAGAACGACTGCAGGCTGCGCACGTCCGGGTTCATCTTCGCGAGCCACAGCTCGACGATGCCGTCGGAGGTCGCCGCGAACACGACGTCGGCGCTCTCGATATGGCTGCGGCTGAGCGGCGTGAGGTGCGAGCCCAGCGTCATGCCGACGCCGACGCAGACCAGGCTTCCCGTGGGCGGCATGCCTCGACTCATCTACTGGGCATCAGGCTGGACTTCGGGTCTTGCAGCAGCGAACGCAGGCAGCGATTCCAGATGCGCGCTGATGCCGACGAGCGTCGGGAACGGGGTGAGATCGGTCTTGAAGCGGCGCGCGTTGAACATCTGCGGCACGAGGTAGACGTCGGCGAGCGACACGGCGTCGCCGAAACAATAGCGTCCGGCGGCAGAGAATTCCCGGGCCTGCTGCTCGATCCCGCGAAAGCCCTCGCTCACCCAGTGGCGATACCAGGTGCCGACGCCCTCGTCGTCCTGCTTCAGCTCGCCGCGCAGGTAGTTCAAGACGCGCAGGTTGTTGAGCGGGTGGATCTCGCAGGCGATGCCCAGCACCATCGAGCGCACGCGGGCGCGGTCGATGGGATCCGCCGGCAGCAGCGGGGGTTGCGGGTGCCGGTCGTTCAGGTATTCGATGATCGCCAGCGACTGCGAAAGCACTACGCCATCGACGGCCAGCGCGGGAATCAGGCCTTGCGGATTGAGTGCCAGGTACTCGGCCGCGCGGTGCTCGTTGCGGGCAAAGTGTTTCGGCACGGACTCGTACTGCAGCCCCTTGAGATTGAGGGCGATGCGCACGCGGAACGCAGCCGAGCTGCGAAAGAACGTGTACAGCTTCATGCCAGTCCGGTTAACCCAGTCGGGTCAAGAGTTCCTCGACGATCCACCGCTTGAGCATACCTGCGGCCAGCAGCGGCACTTCGTCGGCCTCGTGCCACTCGCACAGCGCCTCGCACATCTCACCGAACGTGCCGCCGTTGCGGATGACCGCGAGCGCGGCAGTCTCGGCGGGCTCCAGCGAACGGTACTGGGTTTTGAGGTCCTGCCGCCACAGTAGCCACGGCTGCGGGCGATCGAGGATCGCAGGTTGCGGCACCGGTTGTTGCTCGGACATCGCCTTGAACAGCGCCTGCGCGTTGCTCTTCAGCTCCAGGTGCTGCACCGACGGATGAAACTCCAGGCGCAGCTCGACCCCAGTCGCCGGGCGCGACCGCCGCCAGCGCTTCGATGCCGACCGTGGGGGCGTCCTGTGCATCGAACGAAGCCGCCAGAGCCCATTCCCAGCGGGCCAGCTCAGCGATCCAGGGCTGCGCCGCATGCGATCGCTCGAGCTCCTGCGCCAGGCAATCGCCGAACCAGCGGATCGAGGCGAACTGCGACGGATGCTCGTCGATGTAGCGGCCCGCGACGGCGCCGAATTCCTCGGCGCCGAGCAACTCCCGCAGGTGAGGCACGTTGGCGGCGAGCGCCTCGGCCAGCCGGATGCGGTAGGCGTTCGAATAGACGGCCAGGCGAGTCGCGGCGGGAACCGCCGGCGTCCAGTTCACCGCTGCGGCGATCGCAGCGTCGCCGCTGAGCACGTGATGCTGCAAGTCGCGCTGCAGTTCGAGCGAGGGCGCTCACGCTGCCTCCGCCGCGGTCAGCGCTATTGCACGCGCGCGGTCCAACTCGGTCAGCAGGACCGGCAGGTCGGGAATCTTGTCGTCGCGCTCGATCATGGTCGAGACCGCGCCGAAGCGCGCGACCGCGGCTGCGTAGAGCTGCCAGACCTCTTCGCAGACCGGCTCGTCGTGCGTGTCGATCAGGTATTCGCCCTGGTTGCTGTGGCCGGCGAGGTGAAACTGCTGCACACGGTCGACCGGCACGCCGCGCAGATAGGCGAGCGGGTCGAAGCCGTGATTGACGCTGCTGACGTAGACGTTATTGACGTCCAGCAGCAGCCCGCAATCGGCACGCTCGGCGATCTCGCGCAGGAATTCCCATTCGGTCATCTCGTCGGCAGCGAAGCTGACGTAGGTGGAGACGTTCTCCAGCACCAGCCGGCGGCCGAGCACGTCCTGCACGGCGTGCACCCGGCTGACGACGTGCCGCACGGTCTCTTCGGTGAACGGCAGCGGCATGAGGTCGTGAAGGTTCACGCCCTCGACGCCGGTCCAGCACAGGTGATCCGAGATCCAGGCGGGCTCGATCGCGATCGGCCAGCGCCTTCACGCTGCGCACGTAGTCGAGATTCAGGGGGTCGGTGCTGCCGATCGACAGCGAGACGCCGTGCAGCACCACTGGATAGTGAGCGCGCAGGCGTTCGAGGTAGTGGAGCGGCCGGCCGCCGGGAACGAGGTAGTTGTCGGTCAGGGCTTCGAGCCACGCGACGCTGCCACGGTGCTCGCCGAGCAGTGCTTCATAGTGCTGGGGCCGCAGCCCGAGCCCGAATCCCAGATGATTGACATGGGAAGTGGACATCGAAGAAGGCGGCGCGGAGGAAGCGCCCGCGCCGCCATGAGCCTTCAGTCGGATCAGCTCTTCGCCTTCGCCTTGGCGGCGTCGCACTCCGCCTTCGACATTTCGGTCACGCCCTGACCCTTGCATGCGTTGTGCCTTTGCACTCGTTCTTCGCAGTCTTGCACGCGCCCTTGCCCTTGCACGAGTTCACGCCTTCACACATCACTTTCGCTTCGTCGGCAGCATTCGCGGCCGACAGCGGCGCGGCCGTGAACGCGATCGCAGCCGCTGCTGCCAGCGCCAGGCCGGAGAGTTTCTTGACCGAGCTTGTCTTATGGGCCATCTATGCCATTCCTCGTTGATTAGAGTGTTTAACGCCGCTCCCTAACGGAGCGCGTGAGTATACGCGCGCGGCATTGCACCGGATGCAGGGGGGCCAAATCGCGTCTTTTTGCAACGCAAATGGGCAAGAAAAAGGCGGGTGACTCGCGTCACCCGCCCTTGATGGCTCGTCGGGCTGAAGCCCGACCTACGCAGGCAGCGTCAGCTGCCGCGTCGCACTTCCATCGCGTCCTTGACCTTCCTGACGCCTTCCACGTCGCGTGCCAATTGCAGGGCGCGGGTGCGCGCCTCGTCGGTTTCGACGAAGCCGCTCAGCTGCACCGTGCCCTTGAACGTCTCGACGTTGATCTGGTGCGCCTTCGTCACCGGATCGGCGACCAGCGCCGCCTTCACCTTGGCGGTCACGACGCCGTCATCGACGGCCTGCCCGGCCGACTGCTGCGTCGGCGTGCTCGAGCAGCCGACCACGACTGTCGAGCCCATCAGGGCCGCCAGCAGCACGGCCGCCGTGTTTCTGTGCTTCATATGCCTCGTCTCTCCCAAATGGCGCTCGAGCGTCAGCCCGAGCCGTCGCGGCGCTGCTCGGCGGCGCGCTTGGCGGCTTCGAGATCGCGGTCCGCACGGTCCTTACAGTCCTTCTGCGCGTCGCCGCTCATCGCCTCGCACTTCTCCGCAGCGACCTTGTGCGTCGCTTCTGCCTGCGCCACGGCGACCTTGTAGTCGTTCTTGGCGCCGGTTTCGCTCGCCTGCTGCGCCTGGTCGGCCACGTCATCGGCATCGTGGTCAGCCTGTGCATCGGCGACGTCCTTCTGCGCATCGGCCATGTTTTCGCGAGCGTCGGCCTGTGCATCCGCGACGTCGCGCTGTGCGTCGGCCCGCGCTTCCGTCACGTCGTGCTGCACTTCGGCGGGAGATTCTGCCTTGTTGCAGCCCACCAGTGCGAGGCCGGCGGCGGCGACGATCCAAAATACATTGCCCTTCATGTCGGTGTCCTCAATTAGCTACCCGCCGTAGAAACCAACGCCACAACCCGCGGGTTCCCGTTGTAAAAACGCCGACGGCGGAACCGGAAAATGTGTGCACACGTTGGCAGGAAGTGCTCGACCGCGGAACCTGAAAATGCGCGCACACTTCCAGTGTTTCTCGACCTGATGACTGCAGACGCCGCCAACGCGCTCGCCGGGCGCGGACGACAAGCCTCCGGGCTCCCTGCCGCCGCCCATTGCTCCCGCCCGGAGCCGGCGGGCGCGTGCCGCTGCACGTCATCGCGATCATCGTCGTCTCGATCGCGCTGCTGGTGATCAACGCCTCGCTGCTGATCATCAACACCGCGGCCACGATGGACTCCAACGCGCACTACGCGCGCTCCACCGAGATCAAGCGCGCGCTCATCACCTTCCAATCGGTGATCACTGCGCTCGAGTCTGCGCAGCGCGGCTACCTGCTGACGGGCCAGACCGGCTACCTGGAGCCCTATCACGTCGCGATGCGCAGCTGGCGCAAGCAGATCGACCGGCTGCGCGAGCTGACGGTGGACGACCCGAATCGTCTGGCGGACATCACCTCGCTGGAGGGGCTGACGACGGCCGCGGTGAGCCGCCTGGAGCAGACGATCCGCAGCAGCCCGCAGCCCGGACCGCACGGCAACGCGGACGTGGCCGGCACCGATCGCGCGACGCAGACGATGGACCGGGTTCGCGGCGTCGTCGATCGCATGATGAGCGAGGAAGACGCGCGCATCGAAGCGTCGCGCCGCGAAGTGCTGCGCGACATGTGGGTCGGCGCCGGCGTCGCGGTGCTGGCGACGGTCGTCACCGTGGCGGTGCTGATCGCGCTGAACAAGCTTCTGCAACGCTACGTGCGCGACCGCGAGAGCGCCGCTGCGTGCGCTGCGCGAGGCGAATCAGCATCTGAATCAGCTGGTCGAGCAGCGCACCGCCGAGCTCACCGAGCTGTCGCAGCACCTGATCCGCGTGTCAGAGGAGGAAAAAGCCAAGCTGGCGCGCGAGCTGCACGACACGCTCGGCAGCAATCTGACTGCGATCAACATGGATCTGAACTGGATCCAGCGCCGCCTGCCGGAAGGCTCGCGCGAGGTGCGCGAGCGCCTGCAGCGGGTGCTGCAGATGCTCGCCGACACCGTCGAGCTGAAGCACGAGGTGATCGAGGGTCTGCGCCCGAGTCACCTCGACAACCTCGGCCTGGCGTTCGCGATGCGCTCGCACTGCCGCGAGTTCACGCGCCGCACCGGCCTGGCCTGCGACGTCGACGTGCACGAGGACTTCGACGACCTCGATCCCGCCTGGTCGATCGCGCTTCTACCGCATCGCCCAGGAGGCGCTGACCAACATCACCAAGCACGCGCAGGCGACGCACGTGCGGATCAAGCTGGCACGCGAGCCGGATGGCGTGCGCCTGCGGATCGCCGACGATGGCGTCGGGCTGACCGACGAGGCGCTGGCCAAGCCGAAGTCGCACGGCGTGGTCGGCATGCGCGAGCGCATGCGCGAGATGGGCGGGACGTTCGCGATCCGCCGGCCGTCGAGCGGCCGGGGGACGGTCGTCGAGGCCTTCATCCCCAATCCGCGCGAAGACGGCCTCCAGCGCCGCGTAGGACGCGGCTTACGGCGACGCGTTTCGGCGCGTTCCAGTGGCGGCGCGTGAAATGAATCGCGCGATGTCGGGAACATTTCGGCACCGCCATGCGGTTGTGTCACCTGAGGGCCGCGTACGGCCTATAGGGGCGATCGCTATGGAAAACCCGATGACCGACACTGTTCCGGCACGCGACGCGCGCGCGTATCTGGGGCATGACACCGACGTGCGACGCCGACGTGCGCGACGCGCGCGCGCCGCGCAGGAACTTTCGGTCCTGCAGGTGCCGGTCGGCACCAACCTGGCCGACGTCGAGCGCTGGATGATCTTCGCGACCCTGCAGAAATGCGGTGGAAACAAGACGCGCGCGGCGGCGTTACTGGGCGTGAGCCTGAAGACGCTCTACAACCGCCTGAACGCCTACCGGGCGCAGGGGCTGGTCATGGACTACGCGGCCACTGCCGGACGCGACATCGAGATCACCGGTCTGCATGCCGACTTGACGGGTGAGCTCACGGAGGTACCGTTGTGATGTTGGATGCGAGAGAGAACGAGGGTCGAGACGCCTTTCAGCAGGTGCAGACGCCGATCCGCGTGATGATCGTGGACGACCACGCGATCCTGCGCGCCGGCGTGCGCGAGATGCTGTCCGAGGAGCCGGATCTGCAGGTGGTCGGCGAGGCCGGCTCTGCGGAGGAGGCTCTGCAGCAGCTGCGCGACGGGCTGAAGGTCGATGTCGTGGTGCTCGACATCACGCTGCCGGGCCAGAGCGGCATCGACCTGCTGAAGCAGCTGCGCCGCGACCGTCCGGAGCTGGCGATCCTGGTGCTGAGCATGCATCCGGAGCGCAGCTTCGCGGTGCGCCTGATGCGGGCCGGCGCGAACGGCTACGTGCCGAAGATGATCGTGCCCGAGGAGCTGGTGAAAGCGGTGCGCGCGGTCGGCACCGGCCGGCGCTACATCACGCCGCTGGTCGCCGAGTTGCTCGCATCGGAATGCGCGGCCGACGAAGAAGGGCCGCTGCACAACCGTCTGTCGGAGCGCGAGCTGCAAGTCTTCACCCGCATCGCCCGCGGCGTCTCGCCCGCAGTCATGGCGAACGAGCTGGGCCTGAGCGTGAAGACCGTCAGCACCTATCGCGCGCGCATCCTCGAGAAGATGGGAATGCGCAGCAATGCAGAAATCGCTGCCTACGCCGTCCGCAACCAGCTGGTCGAGTAGGGCCGCGCCCGCGCCGGTACTGGCGCGACGCCTGGCTCTGCGCCGGGGAGTCCGCGCCGGGCGCGGAGAGCGACACGGGCACGCATCCGGCGCTGCGCGCGCTGGAGCGCGCAGAGCTCACCATCTACATCGTCGAAGACTCCGCAGCCGTCAAGGAACGGCTGATCGAGTCCGTCGAGGACATTCCGCACGCACGCGTCGTCGGCAGCGCTGACGGCGTCAACGACGCGCTCGAGGGCATGCGGGCGCTGCAGCCGCGCGTGCTGATCCTCGATATCCAGCTGCGCGGCGGCAGCGGCTTTCGCCTGCTGAAGCTGATGCGCGCCGCCGGCATGACCCGGCCCGAGACGATCATCGTCGTCACCAACTACCCCTCGGACGATTACCGCACTGCGAGCCGCGAATGCGGCGCGGATCATTTCTTCGACAAGGCGTCGGAATTCCACAAGGTCCGCGAAGTGCTGCTGGAAATGCGCTAGCGACGTGGATCCAAACGCCCGGGTCGTGCGTTGCATGCTCCGGTGGTTGAGTCGGCCCGGACGGACGCCAGTGCGACCGGGCCCTTGGACATTGCGCAACTCGTCGCATGGACCTCCCCAGGACGATGGGGGCACCCGCTGAGAACCCATCGAACGCCATGCAGATGACTGCGCACTTGAGGCCGCGCCGACAGGGCACGGCCTCTTTTTTTGCGCGTTCCCCGCGAGGTGCACCATGTCCGAGAAAGTATGGCGCGGCTGCCTGGTGACAGCCGCCCTGATCGCGTCCCAGGCGCTGGCCTGCGGGGCGCTGGCACAGCAGACGGACGAGAGCCGTCCGCGACAGTCGACGATCGACCGCGGCACGACCCACGACATGACCCGCACGACGAACTCGGCGATGTCCAAGACTGTGTCGCCGCAGTCGTTCGCGACGCAGGCGGCGGTCATCGGCAAGGCAGAGATCGAGTTCGGCCAGCTGGCCGCGCAGAAGAGCCAGGACAAGGGCGTGCGCGACTACGCGCAGCGCATGGTGAAGGACCACCAGGCCGCCGACGCGAAGCTCCAGAAGATCGCCGAGCAGGCAAACCTGATGCGGCCGGAGTCGCTCGATGCCGAGCACGAAGCACTCAAGGAGAAGCTGTCGACCCTGCAGGGCGCAGCGTTCGATCGCGAGTACGTCAAGGCGATGGCGAAGGGCCACGACAAGGCCGTGGCATTGTTCGAGGCTGCCTCACAGGCGCCGCAGATGCCTGCGCAGCTGAAGGAGTTCGCCGCCGCGACGCTGCCGACGCTGAAGGAGCACGACGAGATGGCGCACTCGCTGCACGCGAGGCAGAAGGAAGGCGCTTAGGATCGAGCTCCGCGTAGGTCGGGCTTCAGCCCGACTCATCGTCACTTCTTGTGACGATCCTCGGTGAGGAGATTGCGGCTCCACTCCGCGCGGCTGCGCGAGGAGTCGTATTCGACAGCGGAGTCCGCGTGCGTGCTGCGGCACTCGTCCTGCCAGCGCACGACCAGATAACGGCCGGTGCGCAGCTGCCACACGTCGCCGCGCAGGTCCATGTCGCTGTCTTTCAATCTGACGGGGTCGCCGACGCGCAGTCCGGCTATCGTGCTCTTCGCTCATTGACGCTCTCCTCGAACCGGGTATCGGCGCGAGCGTGTGCGTAGCGTAGTGCGACGGGCACCGAGGATGGATTCAGGGAAAATCGCAATCGAGGCAGGCGATGCTCAGGATGAGCAGCGGATCACGAACTGGACCGCGTGAACGGCGATCACAGTTTGTAAGAGCTGCGGCTACTCTCCGGTCCACCAGCCCATGAATTCTTCGAAGCTGATCTTGCCGTCGCCGTCGCGCGTCGGTCATCTCGAACGCCAGCAGGCACTCGTCCTCGCGACAGATCCTGATCGAGCGACGTGCAGCAGCGCGGCGAATTCCCCGACGATGATCCAGCCGTCGCCGTTGCTGTCGCAGGTGTCGAAGCTCTCGCGCAGCTCGGCGAGCTCGTCGGTGCTGAGATCTTTCATCGCGGCCTCCCTTGCGTCGCTCGTTCCCCCGGACCCGCGCGATTCTACCGGGAGCCGCCGAACTTCTCCGCAAAGAAATCGCCGGGGTTCCAGCGCGGCGCGCTCGCGCCGTTGGCAGCCTCCAGCACGATGCGCAGGTCGATGCGGGCGAGGTCGGCGGCGGTCGCGTAGTCCAGCGGCAGGCTCAGGTCGTCGCTCGGCTGGTGATAGTGGGTCTCGCGGAACTGCCGCTGCAGGGCCGCTGCATCGACGCCCGGATCGCGCGCGCTGGTAGCCGCTGTTCAGCACCAGCGCCGGGATGCCGTGGCGAATGAACGAGAACTGGTCGCTGCGGATGAAGCCGCACTTCCTCCGGCGCCGGCTCGGGGCTCAGCCGATAGCCCTGGGCCGCCGCCGCGTTGCGCGCCAGCGCGCCGAGGCTCGAGTGCTCGCGCGCCGAGCGCCACGAAATCGCGCACCGGCACGAACGGCATCGGCATGTCGATGTTGACGTTCGCGACGATGCGCTGGCCGTCGCCGCGCGGGCTGCTGCGCGAAATAGTCCGAGCCGAGCAGCCCTTTCTCCTCGGCGGTGACTGCCGCGAACAGCACCGAGCGCCGCGGCTTCGTGTTCGATACGTGCAGCGCGCGCGCCATCTCCAGCAGCACGGCGATGCCGACGGCATTGTCGTGCGCGCCGTTGTAGATCGAATCGCCGTTCGACTGCCGAGCCGCGGCCGAGATGATCGAGATGCGCGCGTGACGACGATGATCTCGTTGCTGCAGGTTCGGATCGCGCGCCCGGCAGCAGCCCGAGCACGTTCGCGCTCTCGGTGCGGCGCAGGCCGGTCGTCGCCGACAGCGTCAGCATGCCCGGCAAGCCGAAGCCCTGCGGCTCGCCGGCGTCGGCGGCCGCCATGATCTCTGCGAAGCCGGATGACGCGTTCTCGAACAGGCGCGCCGCCGCCTCGTGGTTGAAGCGAAATCGCAGCTTCAGCTCCGGGAACGCGCGCTGCGGCTTGCCGTCCGCATCGAGCCAGCGCATCTGCGGCGTCCAGCTCATCGCGACCATGCGCTCCCACGGCAGGCGCTTCTCGTCGACCGGCGAGGCGACGGTGATCGCGCCGACCGCGCCGCGCTCGACGAGCGAGCTCCACTTGCGCTCGCTCCACGAGTAGTAGGCGCGCTGCGAGCTGCGGAAACTTCGCCGGCGCGCCGCTGAGGATCACGGCGATGCGACCTTTGAGGTCGACGTTCGTCGAAATCGGTGTAGCCGAGCTCCGGTGCGTCGACGCCGTAGCCGGCGAACACCAGCGGTGCGGTCAGCGTCGAGCTGGCCGACAGGAAATCCGCCGAAGGCAGGTAGTGCGTGCCGTATTCGAACGCGTAGGTCTCGTCGTCGCGCACCAGCTTCGCCGACGGAGCCGGGCAGCACCGGCGTCGCTTCGACCAGCGGCACTGTTTGCAGGTACGTGTCGTTGTCGCCGGCCGGTGCGAGGCCGGCCTGGCGGAACTGCGCCGCGACGTAGGCGGCGGCGATGTCGTAGCCGCGCGTCGCGGCCGCCCGGCCTTCCAGCAGATCGCCG
Organism: uncultured Gammaproteobacteria bacterium; assembly: GCA_963830745.1. Classification (GTDB taxonomy): domain Bacteria; phylum Pseudomonadota; class Gammaproteobacteria; order Steroidobacterales; family Steroidobacteraceae; genus Steroidobacter. The sequence continues at coordinate 184,034 of CAWHNL010000017.1, read as the reverse complement.
GCGAGAAATTCGACGTGGCCGCGGATCGCATCGGCGCGCACGCTGTTCGCCGCCGGATGATCGGCCGCGCGGGCTGCGAACGCCGCCGCGGCCAGCAGCAGGGCTGTCAACGTGCGCATGGGACTCCGTGATGAAAAGCACGACACGGCGCGCATTGTAATTCACCGCCGGTTCAGCGCCTGGAACTTAGCTTGAGCGTGCGGCATCCTGCCGATGGTGCTCGACATGGCTCGTGGGTCCGCCACAATTCGGGTTTGCTTGCGCCGCTGCGGCGGTGTTGGTGCAGGGCTGCTCCATCGACCCGTATCGGCCGCCGCAGCCGCCAGCCGATCGTCGCGCCGCCGGCCGCGGCGACGTTTCCTTCGGTCGGCAACGAGATCGCGATGCGCGCCATCTCGCAGCTCGGCAAACCTTACGTGTGGGGCGGCGCCGACCTGACCGGGTTCGATTGCAGCGGGCTGGTGCGGTTCATCTACGACCAGGTCGGCATCCCAGTGCCGCGCACGGCGGCGGAGCAGTATCTCCGCGGCGAAGCCGATCGAGATCGGCGGACTGAAGCCGGGCGACCTGCTGTTCTTCCGCACCCAGGGCCAGCGCATTTCGCACGTCGCGATCTACACCGGCGAGGGTCGCTTCATCCACGCACCGCGCACCGGCCAGCCGGTCGAATTCCGCATGCTCGACGACGAGTACTACCGGCCGCGTCTGGCCGGCGCCGGCCGCCTGTTCTGAGTCGGCTTGCCCGTCAGGTCGGCCGCTTCAGCCCGACTTCTTCTTCCGCTTCGCTCGGGCTCTTCGGCTCTGCCGCCGGCTGCTGCTGCCATCTCGTCCGCCGGTCGGTTCATGCGCTCGCGCACCAGGCTGTCGACGACCGACGGATCGGCGAGCGTCGAGGTATCGCCGAGCTGGTCGTGCTCGTTCGCGGCGATCTTGCGCAGGATCCGGCGCATGATCTTGCCGGAGCGCGTCTTCGGCAGGCTCGGCGCCCACTGGATGAAGATCCGGCGCGGCGATCGCGCCGATCTCCTTGCGCACCCACTCGCGCAGCTCGCTGCGCAGCGCCTCGTTCGGCTGCTCGCCGGCGTTGAGCGTGACGTAGGCGTAGATGCCCTGGCCCTTGATGTCGTGCGGATAGCCGACCGACCGCGGCTTCGGCGACTTTCGGATGCGCGACCAGCGCGCTCTCGATCTCAGCCGTGCCGAGACGATGCCCGGCGACGTTCAGCACGTCGTCGACGCGTCCGGTGATCCAGTAGTAGCCGTCTTCGTCGCGCTTCGCGCCGTCGCCGGTGAAGTAGCGGCCGGGGAAGGTCTTGAAGTACGTGTCGATGAAGCGCTGGTGGTCGCCGAACACCGTGCGCATCTGGCCCGGCCAGCTGTCGGTGATGACCAGGTTGCCTTCGGCACACGCCTTCGAGCGTCTTGCCTTCGCCGTCGACGATCGCGGGCTTCACGCCGAAGAACGGCAGCGTCGCCGAGCCGGGCTTCTGATCGATCGCGCCGGGCAGCGGACTGATCAGGATGCCGCCGGTCTCCGTCTGCCACCACGTGTCGACGACCGGGCAGCGGCCGTCGCCGACGACGCGGTGATACCACTCCCACGCTTCCGGATTGATCGGCTCGCCGACCGAGCCGAGCAGGCGCAGCGAGCGGCGCGACCAGCCCTTCACCGGCGCATCGCCTTCGCGCATCAGCGCGCGGATCGCGGTCGGTGCGGTGTAGAAGATCGTCACCTTGTGCTTGTCGACCGTCTGCCAGAAACGGCCCGCGTCGGGATAGTTCGGCACGCCTTCGAACATCAGCGTCGTCGCGCCGTTCGCGAGCGGCCCGTACACGATGTAGCTGTGGCCGGTCACCCAGCCGACGTCGGCCGTGCACCAGTAGATGTCGTCTTCGCGCACGTCGAAGACCAGCTCGTGCGTCATCGACGCGAAGACGAGATAGCCGCCGGTCGTGTGCAGCACGCCCTTGGGCTTGCCGGTGGAGCCCGAGGTGTAGAGAATGAACAGCGGATCTTCCGCGTCCATGACCTCCGGCGGGCATTCCTTCGCCTGACCGGCGAGCGCGTCTTCGAACCAGCGGTCGCGTCCGGCCTGCATCGGCACCAGCGAGCCGAGGCGGCGCACGACGAGCACGTGCTTCACGCACTCGCTGCCCGGCGCTGCGAGCGCTGCATCGACGTTCGCCTTGAGCGGAATGCGCTTGCCGCCGCGCAGACCTTCGTCGGCGGTGATCACGACGGTCGAGCCGCAATCGGCGATGCGGCCGGCGAGCGATTCGGGCGAAAAGCCGCCGAACACGACCGAATGCACGGCGCCGATGCGCGCGCACGCGAGCATCGCCACCGCGGTCTCGGGAATCATCGGCATGTAGATCGTGACGCGATCGCCCTTGCGCACGCCGAGCGCCTTGAGCGCATTCGCGCACTGGCACACGCGCTCGTACAGCTGGCGATACGTGATTCGCTCCGACAGCCGCGGATCGTCGCCTTCCCACAGGATCGCGGTCTTGTCGCCGCGCTTGGTGAGGTGGCGGTCGAGACAGTTCGCCGCGACGTTGAGCTTGCCGTCGTAGAACCAGCGGATGCGGAAGTCCTTTTCGTCGTAGCTCGTGTCCTTCACCTTCGAGTAGGGCTGGATCCAGTCGATGCGCCGGCCGATGCGCGACCAGAACGCGTGCGGGTCGCGCACCGACTCCTGATACAGGCGCAGGTAGTCGGCGTGTTTCAGGTGGGCGAGGGCGGCGAAGTCTTCAGGAACCTTGTAGATCTTGGACGCTCATTGGGCCAGCGCCTGCCGGACGCGCTCGGCGTGCTGGGCGAGCACGGCCTTGTCCGCCCAGTCGCGGTTGTGTGTCCGCAGCGGCACGCCTTCGTAGCAAGGAATGATGTGGAAGTGGATGTGAAAGACCGTCTGTCCCGCGACGGCTCTCGTTGAACTGCACGATGCGCATGCCGCCGGGATTGAATGCTTTCTGCACGCCGCGCGCGACGTGCTGCGTCGTCTTGATCAGCTCCGCCAGCACGGCCGGCTCGATGTCGAAGAAGTTGCGCGCCCGCGCCTTCGGTAACACGAGCGTATGGCCCTCGGACTGCGGCATCGCGTCCATGAACGCGATCGCGCGCTCGTCCTCGAACACCTTGAATGCCGGCATCTCGCCGCGAATGATCTTCGCGAACACGTTGTTGTCGTCGTACATGTCAGATCCCCGCTTTGCCGAGTGCGTCCACGACCTGGCGGATTGCGTTGCCGAGCGCCGGGTGCTCCGCTTCGAACTGGACGGCCAGTGCGTCGAGGTGCTCGATGAGCGAATGCTGCTCGCCGGCCGTGGTGGGCTTGCCGAGCAGCCGCGTGATGTCGCCGAGCAGGACGATGAGCTGCTGACGCAGCTCAGGATTGTCGACCGACCGGGTGCGGGCCAGCTCGGCGTGCAGGGCCGCGAGCTGGTCCTTCAGTTCTGTTCTCACTGCCGCGCCTCCACTGCAGACGAGGCAGCCATTCTATGTGAGAAAGAGATCGCTGTGCGGTCAGTCGTTTTCCGGGTTGCTGACCGGCTGTTGCGCGCCCTCAGGCTGGGGCTGCACGGAACCGGCTTCCGGCGCGGCCTTCTTCTTGCGCGTCAGGCGCACGTCGTACTGCTCTTCGAGCTGCGCAATCCCGGCGTCGTCCAGGCGGGTCATGCCGAGGATCGTCGAAGGCGTGCGGAACGCCGCGCTCGAATCGGCCACGACGATGCGGTCCATGCCGAAGCCGCACAGCATGCCGTCGTGGTTGCGGTCGACGAAGGCGAGCCGGTACGCGAACTTCAGCTCGGGCAACGGCATCGACAGCTCGACCAGGTACGCCCTGCGGCCCGGGCCCCAGACCACCACCTTGTTACGATCCAGTGCCGTGAAGTCGTTGATGGAGCGCGTCCACACGCAGTCGTTCTTGCCTGCGCGCGTACTGGTCGCGGAGGCGTCCGCGCTCGCGCCGATGCCAATGCCCGCAGCGGCGAAGATCGCTGCGAACAACAAAGTGTTCTTCATGATGCGTACTCCTATCGTCTGCACGACGTCAGAATGAGACCGGAACGATGAATGAGCCCTTAACTGAAAGTGCAACTACGCGTGCAGAGTAGTGCCCGAGCGGGCGTCCTTCTGTCATGGGGGCGACACAACGCCAAATCGAGCTGCGGCCGAAGAATTAACGCAGATTTACGGAACTATTTCGGGCCGTGGGCGCACCCGCGCCGTGGCCACGGCGCTGGTCGGATCGTCCGGCCAGTAGTGCTTCGGATAGCGGCCTTTCAGCTCTTTCTTCACTTCCGCGTAACCGCGCGCCCAGAAGCTCGTCAGGTCCTTGGTCACCTGCACCGGGCGGTGCGCGGGCGACAGCAATTGCAACGTCAACGGCACGCGGCCGCCGCCCACCGCAGGCGTGGTGCTCAGGCCGAACACTTCCTGCAGCCTGACGGCGACCGTCGGTGCCGCCGAGTAATCGATCGGAATGCGCGATCCGCTCGGCACCTGCAGGTGCGTCGGCGCGATCTCGTCGAGCCGCTGCCGCTGATTCCAGTCGAGCAGCGCCGTGACGATCGCCGTCATGTCCAGTCGCGCGAGATGATCGCGTCGGCTCATGTCGGTCAGCCACGGCGCGAGCCAGTCGTCGAGTGTCGACGACAGCGCGGCATCGCTCACGTCGGGCCACGGCCGCGGCGGTTGCGTATCCACTTCGCGCGCGAACGCGAGTCGCTGACGCAGTGCGCGCGCCTCCTTGCTCCACGGCAGCGCTTCGAGACCCAGCTCGCGGATGCCCGCGAGCAACGCGCTCGTTACGCGCGCGCTGTCGGGATTTTCGAGTCGCCGCTCGCCGAGCCGGATCGCACCCAGCCAGCGCTCATCCTGCGCGACGACGGCTTGCTCGCGCGCATCCCACTCGAACCTTTGCCGGTGCTCGATGGATGCGGCGAAGTCCGCTTCCAGCGCTGCACGCGGCAGGGGCGCGGCGAGCCTGATGAGCGCCTCGCGATCGCCAGCGTCGAGATCCGCAACGACGAGGAACTCCGCTTGCGCGATGCTCTGCGCGTCCGCGAGCCGTGCACCGCGGCCGCCTGACAACAGATAACGGCCACCAGCGCCGCGCGACTGCGCGACGCGATCTGGATATGCGAATGCGAGCAGCCTGCCGATGTCAGCGTCGGCCTCCGCGGTTCGCGTCGGCGCCGCACTCTTTTCGAGCTGGCGTTCGAGAACCTCTACGCTGCGCAATGCCCGTTGCCGTGCGCCGCCGTCGACGCGAACGTCGGCTGCGACGTGCGGATCGTCGACGCGTCCCCGACGCAGGGCCTCGATGCGCAACCGCAGGTCGGCATCGCGGCGGCCGGCACTCCAGCGCAGCAGATCGCGCTCGCCCAGCACGGCTGCGATTTCCAGCGCGAGTCGCTGCAGGCCGAGCTCGGCACCGCGCACGATCATGTGTGCGAGACGCGGATGCGTTCCGAGTCGTGCCAGTGCGCGGCCGTGTGCGGTGATCCGACCTTCCGCATCGATCGCATCCAGCGAGCGCAACAGATCCCGCGCCTGCGAGAACGTCGCGCTCGGCGGCGGATCGAGCCAGCGCAACGTGCGCGGATCGCTCACGCCCCACTCGGCCAGGTCGAGCGCGACGGGCGCCAGATCCGCTTCGAGGATTTCCGGCGCGGTTTGCGCGGGCAAGGATGCGTGCTCGGTTTCCGACCACAGCCGGTAGCACACGCCCGGACCGAGACGTCCCGCGCGCCCGCGTCGCTGATCGGCGGACGCGCGCGAGATGCGCACCGTCTCCAGGCCGCTCATTCCTGTCGACGGATCGAAGCGCGCGCGGCGAGCGAGCCCGGAATCGACGACGACGCGAACGCCCTCGATCGTCAGACTGGTTTCGGCGATGTTCGTGGCGAGCACGACCTTGCGATGCTGCGCGTCGCCGGGACGCAGCGCTGCGTCCTGATCTGCGACAGACAGATCGCCGAAGAGCGGCAGCACGCGCACGCCCCGCGGCAGGCCGCCTTCCTCGAGATGCTGCTGCGCGCGGCGGATTTCCGCTTGTCCAGGCAAGAACGCCAGGATGTCGCCGGGCTCCTGTTCGAGTGCTTGCGCGATGGTTCGTGCGGTTCGGGTGGCGATGTCGATCTCGCGCTGGCCACGGTTCGCAACGCCGGCGGCCGTCCAGCGCGTCTCGACTTCGAACGCCTTGCCTTCCGCGGTTACGACGGGCGCGTTGCCGAGCAGTTGCGCGACAGCCGTCGCGTCGAGCGTGGCCGACATCACGAGGATGCGCAGGTCCTCGCGCACTTCCGTCTGCGCTTCCAGGCACAACGCCAGGCCGAGATCGGCGTTGAGGCTGCGCTCGTGAAACTCGTCGAAGATCACCATCGCGACGCCTTCGAGCGTGGCGTCGCGTTGCAGCCAGCGCGTGAGGATTCCTTCCGTCACGACTTCGATGCGCGTGCTCTTGCCGGTGCGCGATTCCAGCCGCGTGCGAAAGCCGACGGTCTGACCGACAGATTCGCCGAGCATGTGCGCCATGCGCGTCGCGACGGCGCGCGCGGCGAGACGGCGCGGCTCGAGCATCACGATCTTGCCGGCGCCCAGCGACTTCTCGGCGAGCAACGCGAGCGGGACGCCTGTCGACTTGCCCGCGCCGGGCGGCGCCTGCAGGACCACGTTCGCGTGCGCGGCGACGGCCGCCCGCAGCGAGGGCAGCGCTGCGTCGATCGGCAGGGAGAATTGAGAATTCTTCACAGCGGCATTATCGCCTCTGACGCGGATCCGCTATCCGCCAGCCGCTTGCTTCCATGTACACTTTGCGCCCGACCAACACGAACTCGACGAACAGGGGGACTCCATGAAGTCGGCGCGCCACGCCTTCGGCTTCTTTCCTGCTGCTCGTCCTGCTGACCGGCGCCGCGATTGCGGCCGATCTGCCGACGCGCGCGGCCCGAGAGCGTCGGCATGTCGACGCAGCGGCTCGGCCGGCTGAAGAGCGAGATGCAGGCGCTCGTCGACCGCAACCAGCTCCCCGGCGTCGTCACGATGGTCGCGAAGGACGGCAAGGTCGTCGAGTTCGAGGCCGCCGGCAAGCGCGACCTGGAGAGCGCCGCGCCGATGCAGAAGGACTCGATCTTCCGCATCTACTCGATGTCGAAGCCGATCACCGGCGTCGCGATGATGATGCTGTTCGAGGAAGGCAAGTGGCAGCTCAACGACCCGGTGTCGAAGCACATTCCCGAGTTCGCGAACCTCAAGGTCGCGAAAGTGAATCCGCAGAACGGCACGGTCACGCAGGTCGCGCCGGACCACGCGATGACGATGCGCGAGCTGATGTCGCACTCCGGCGGCCTCACCTACGGCGTGTTCGGCAGCACCGCGGTCGACAAGATGTACACGGACGTCAACGTGCTCGACCGCGACGCGACGCTGCAGGCGATGATCGACAAGCTCGGCGAAGATCCCGCTGCTGCACCAGCCCGGCGAGCGCTGGCACTACAGCGTGTCGGTCGACGTGCAGGGCTACCTGGTCGAGAAGCTGTCGGGACAGCCGTTCCCCGAGTTCCTGAAGCAGCGCATCTTCGATCCGCTCGGCATGAAGGACACGGCGTTCTACGTGCCGCCCGAGAAGATGAATCGCTTCGTGTCGTTCTACACGTACGACAAGGATCGCAAGTTCGTGCCGCATCCGGGAGTGCCCGACTTCTCGAAGCCGCCGGGCGCTGCCGTCGGGCGGCGGCGGTCTGGTCTCGACTGCGATGGACTACATGCGCTTCTGCCAGATGCTGTTGAACGGCGGCGAGCTCGACGGACAGCGGCTGCTGTCGCCGCTCAGTGTGCAGCTGATGCGCTCGAACGTGCTGCCGGCCAGCGCGCGCACGATGTCGGCCGGCACCGGTTTCGGCCTGGACTTCGCGGTCGTCGAGGATCCGGTCGCAGCGGGCGGCTATGGCGGTGAGGGCACGTTCTACTGGGGCGGTTACGCCGGCACGTGGTTCTGGATCGACCCGGTCTACAACCTGATCGTCGTCGGCATGATCCAGCATCGCGGCGATGGCTCGCCGGACGTGCGCGGACTGTCGCGCAACCTGACGTATCAGGCCATCGTGAAGTGATGGATCGCGCACACCGCCGGGTGATCTTCGCGTCGTCGCTCGGCACGGTGTTCGAGTGGTACGACTTCTATCTGTACGGCTCGCTCGCCGCGATCATCAGCAAGCAGTTCTTCGCCGGCGTCAACGAGACGACGGCGTTCATCTTCGCGCTGCTGGCGTTCGCGGCGGGCTTCGCGGTCCGGCCGTTCGGCGCCATCGTGTTCGGCCGGCTCGGCGACCTGGTCGGGCGCAAGCACACGTTCCTGATCACGATCGTCATCATGGGCGTGTCGACGGCGCTGGTCGGCATCCTGCCGGCGTACGCGTCCATCGGCGTCGCGGCGCCGATCGCGCTCGTCGCGCTGCGACTGCTTGCAGGGTCTCGCGCTCGGCGGTGAGTACGGCGGCGCCGCGACGCTACGTCGCCGAGCACGCGCCGCCGGGCAAGCGCGGTCTGTACACGAGCTGGATTCAGACGACGGCGACGCTCGGGCTGTTCCTTTCGCTGCTCGTCATTCTCGGCTGCCGCCAGCTGCTCGGCCCGGAGTTCGAGACGTGGGGCTGGCGCATGCCGTTCCTGCTGTCGCTGATCCTGCTGGCGCATCTCCGTCTACATCCGCCTGCAGCTGAGCGAGTCGCCGGTGTTCGTCGAGATGAAGGCGGCGGGCCGCACCTCGCGCGCGCCGCTCACCGATTCGTTCGCGCGCTGGCCCAATCTGAAGATCGTGCTGCTGGCGCTGCTCGGCGCGACGGCGGGGCAGGCGGTGGTGTGGTACGGCGGGCAGTTCTACTCGCTGTTCTTCCTCACGCAGACGCTGAAGGTCGATGCGCAGACGGCGAACCTGCTGGTCGCCGGCGCGCTGCTGCTCGCGACGCCGTTCTTCGTCGTGTTCGGCTGGCTCTCCGATCGCATCGGCCGCAAGAAAATCGTGCTCGGCGGCTGCCTGCTCGCTGCGCTCACGTACTTCCCGCTGTTCGGCGCGCTGACGCATTTCGCGAACCCGGCGATCGAGCGGGCGCGGCAGACGAATCCGATCACCGTCGTCGCCGATCCGGCCGACTGCCACTTCCAGTTCGATCCGATCGGCAAGGCGCGCTTCACCAGCTCGTGCGACATCGCCAAGAGCGCGCTGGCGAAGGCCGGCGTGCCGTACGAGAACGAGGCGGCAGCCGTCGGCTGCGGTCGACCAGTCGTGCGCGTCGGCGACGTCACGGTCCGTCGCCTTCGACGGCCGCGACGCTCGCGCCTGCGCGAGTTCAAGGAGCGCAGCGATGCGTTCAGCAAGCAGCTGACGGCGGCGTTGCACGACAGCGGCTTATCCGGCGAGCGCCGATCCCGCTCAGATCAATCACGCGATGGTGCTGCTGATCCTCGACGGTGCTCGTCATCTACGTGACGATGGTGTACGGACCGATCGCCGCGTGGCTCGTCGAGCTGTTCCCGGCGCGCATCCGCTACACGTCGATGTCGTTGCCGTATCACATCGGCAACGGCTGGTTCGGCGGCTTCCTGCCGACTGTGTCGTTCGCGCTGGTCGCGCTGACCGGCGATATCTACTACGGCCTGTGGTATCCGATCGTCGTCGCAGTCGCGACGACGATCATCGGTGCCCTGTTCTTGCCCGACAAGCGCGACGAAGCGCTCGAGTGAGTCGCTTCACTCCAGCGTGAACCACTGCACCTCGACGCGGCGGTTCAGCTCGCTGTCCGGGCCGGCCGGGTTCTTCCCAGCCGCGGCCGATCGTCCTCGATGCGCGAGGCGTCGATATCCTTGTAACGATCGCGCAGCGCCTCGCTCACCGCGATCGCGCGCTGGCGCGACAGCTCCATCGCCTTGAGCGCCATGCTCTTGACCAGCTGTTCGCCGCCCTGCTCGCGAAATTCGTTGACGCGCGCGTTGTCGACGTGGCCGCGCAGCACCACGGTCGAGCCGGGGCTGACCTGCAGGAAGCGCTTGATCGTGTCGAGGTAGTCGAGGTTCTGCTTCGCGTCCTTGTCGAGCACCGCGGAGTTCGGCTCGAAGAAGAAGCGGATGTCCTTGCTCAGCAGCGGATCGCCCTCCAGCGAAGCGCTGCGTCGCCGTCTTGATCGGCGCGATCGCGATCCGCTGGTCCGCGAACAGGCCTTTCTTGGCGAGCGCGTCGAGCGCGCTGCGTGTCGGCGAAGCGCGCGGCGTCGGTCGGATTCTTGATCAGCTCGCCGTAGGCGAGCACCGAGGACTGGAAGATGCCGCCGAACGAGCCGGCCGAGTCGATCGTGCCGGCGAAGAACGCGACGGTTCTCCGGCAGGTTCGCGAGGTGCACGTGCGCGAGCTCGTCGCGCGCCTCGTCCTCGCTCCAGCCGAACGCCTTCGCGACGACGCCGATGTTCGCGGCCTGCTGGTCGCGCAGCCGCCGGTTGCCTTCGAGGATGCCGTGCACGAGGCCGCGCACCATGTCCGGATGCTCCTTGGCGAAGCCGCGGTTCACGGCGAGCACGTCGGCGATGACGAGCAGGTTGCGGTTCGACACCAGCACCTTGGCTTTGCCGTCCGGACTTCTCGACGACTTCGTCGGTGCGCGGCGTCCAGCCGACGCAGCCGTTCAGGCGCGGCTGCGCGCGGCCGAGCTCGTGCTCGTAGGCGTCGCAGGCGACGAACGCGTCTTCGTAGAACACCAGGCCGAGCTCGCTCGACGCCGGCCGCGAGTCGAGGTCGCGCAGCACGACGACCGGCACGCCCGCTTCCTGCGCGAGGTAGCGAATGAAGAACTCGCTCTCGTTGAACTGCGAGGCGGCGAGCACCTTGCCCGCGAGCTGGTTCACCGAGGCGATGCCGCGATCGACGACGACCATGTCGGCGCCGCGCGAGTAGCCGATCTGCACCGGCACGACTGCTTCGAACTGGCGGCCGAGCACGGCGAGCGCGTCGGTCGTCGTCGCGGTGGCGGCGAGCCGGCCGTTGTTGAGCGGCGACCAGGTCTCGCTCTCGCTCATCGAGATCTTGACCTTGAAGCCGTATTCCTTCGCGAAGAACGAATCGGGGTTCGGCTCGAGGCCGCCGTTCGCGACGATCAGGCCGCCGTAGCCGGCGTATTCGCTGATGTCGATCTGCAGCACGCCGTCCTTCGGCGTGTACGTGCGCCGCGGCTTCCAGCGGCGGCGTGCCGTCGACGGGCTCGATCGGCGCCGGCGCATCGCCGTCCGGCTCGGCCTTGTCGACCGCCGTTGCGGTGCTGCCGGGCGTCGGCAGCGCGTCGGCTCATCCTTCGCGCCCTTGCCGAGCCACAGGTACACGCCGAGGCCGATGATGCCGACCAGCAGCAGCAGCGTGATGAGGTTGCCGGCGGCGGAGCCGCGCGATGCGATGCGCGAGCAACGATGCTAGTCATGACGTCGATCTCCTTCATTGCCGAGACTCTGTCATTCCGAGACTTTCTGCCGGCGCGCGCGGCGGGCTCTTCGAGCGCAGCAGGTCGGCGGGCGGCGGCTCGTCGGTCAGGCCGTCGAGCCCCGCGAACAACTCGCGCTGATCCTTCAGCCAGCGATTCGCTTCGTTGAGCGACGCCGACAACGCGTCGAGCGACGCCGCGGCGCTGTGCTCGTCGGTCGCGAGCAGCGCCTGCTCGCGCACGAGCGACACCTGCTGGCGCAGCCGTTCGATCTCCGCTTCGACCAGCTCGCGGCGGCGCTCCGCATCGGCGTGGCCGCTGCGACGCGAGCGGATCACTTCGAGCTGCTGCTCGAGGCTGCGCTTGAGCTCGTCGCCGACGTCGTCGCGACTGAGCCGGTCGATGAGACGCCGCTCCTGCTCTTCGAGGTTGCGGCTCTCGCGTCCGGCCGAAGCGATGACCTGCAGCACCGACGCGCGCGCGGCGAGCAGCTTCAGGTGCAGCCACGCCATCTGCCGCACGTCGCTCATCTGCGATTCGGTCGCGCCGGTGCGCGACAGCAGATCGCACGATCTCGTTCGCCTGCGCTTCGATCGTCGCCTGCTGGTCGCGCGCGTCCTGCGTCGAGGTACGAGCTCAGCTGCGCGTAGCGCGAATGCCAGTCCGTCTGGCCCTGCTCGGCGTCGACGGTCGCGCGAAAGCGCGGATTGCGCGAGAGCGTCCACAGGTACAGGCCTTCGAGCCCGAGCGCCGATCAGCCACAGCGCCGGGATTCACGAACGCGCCGAGCAGCGCGAACGCCGCGACGCCGAACCAGTTCGGCGGCACCGGCATGCCGAAGGGACGCGCGTTGAAGGCGGCGGCGAGGTAGGAGCGCTTGGCGCTCATGTCGGGCGCGCGGCTGCGCAGCGTACTTGTGGAACGCGGGCGGCACGAACGCGAGGTCGGTCGCCTCGCGGATCGCGATGCGCATCTGGAATTCGAGCACGTCGGCAGGCACGGGATTCTGGTAGCCGATCGAGGCACGCTTCGAGCGCGGCGTCCGCGCCGACGTTCTCGGTGCGCGAGCGGCGATACGCTTTGACGACGAGCGCTTCGGCGGCGCCCGGCGTGAGCAGCGTCGGCATGCGCGGCGTCAGCGTCGCGAGTTGCGCGTCGGTCGAGCGCCAGCCCGTAGCGTTTCGCGAGCGCGCCGACGAGCGCGGCGCTCTCCGCCTGCGTGCTGGTCGGCAGCAGCGGCACCTTCACGTCGACGCGTCCCGGACGCTTCAGGTCGACTTCGATCAGATCCGGGCGCGACGACGCGAGCATCCACAGCACGCGGCCGCGATTCGCCGTGTCCGCCATCTCCTGCGCGATCATCGAATACAGCCGACCCGACAGGCCGCTGTCGCCGCTGCCGGAGTCGCGCCGGCCGAGCGCTCTGGTCCGCCTCGTCGATGAACACCATGCAGCGGCCGAGCGCGCGCACCAGCCGGAAGATCTTCTCCAGGTTGCCTTCGCTCGAGCCGACCCAGCGGTCGCGGAAATTCTTCAGCTTCACGACCGGCACGCCGGCCTCGCCGGCGAGGCACTCGACCAGGAAGGTCTTGCCGGTGCCGACCGGGCCGCACAGCAGGTAGCCCATCGGCAGCGCCTTCAGATCGCCGGCGCTGCCACAGCGCGATGTCCTGGCGCAGCCACTGCTTGAGCGCTTCCTGGCCGTGCGTAGTCGTCGAGCGTGCGCTGCGACTCGATGAACTCGACGAGCCCGGCGGAGTCGCGCTCGACCAGGTCCTTCTTGATGCGCGTCAGATCCGCGACGCCGAGCGCCTGGCCGGAGTGATCGCGCACCTTCACCAGGCTTTCGAGCGCCGCGACCGTGACGCCGACGAGCGCGCCGGCGAGCTGCGGCAGGTTGGCGTCTGCGGCGAACGCTTTCGGCTCCTGCGCCTTGCAGGATGGCGAGCGCGCGCTCCAGCGCCGGCGCATCCGGCAGCGGCACGCGAATGCGCGACGCGTGCGCGCTGTACGCGATCTGCGGCTCGATGTCGTTGAGATTGTCCGCGATCAGGATGCTGGTGAAGGGCAGGTCGCTGAACGGCGCTTCCGATGCCCAGTCGCGCAGCACGCTCGTGAGGCTGCCGTGTTCGTAGCCGGCGCCGTCGGCCGGCACGACGTCGATCGACGCCGCGCAGGATCACCGCGACGTTCTCCTTCACCTCGCGGCCGAGCGCACGCAGGTTGCCGAGATAGCGCAGGTAGCGGCTGATGTACTGAATCGCCGGCAGCGGCTCGCGCGGCAGCGCCTTCAGGTTCGCGCCGCCCCACTTCTCGACGAGCTCGCCGCCGCGCTCGATCGTGAGTCCGTTGCCCAGGTCGTACGACGAGCACGACCTGGAAGCCGGCGAGCAGATCGTTCTCCAGGTAGCCGGCGAGATTGATCGAGGCGGCCGCCGACGGCGATGCGGTCGTGCACGTTGCCGTAGAGAATGAACTGACCGTGCGCGCCGCTTTCGTAGGCGAGCGCGAGCTCGCCCGCCCACGCCGGCGCACCCTGCGGTGCGGGCATTTCAGCTGCCCTGGCTGCCCGATTTCCGTCGCGCCCAGCGAGCGCGGCGCGGGCGCCGGCGCTTCGCCCGGGATCGAGATGCCCTCGCGCGCGGCGAAGTCCGCCAGCGCCTGGTCGGCGAGCGCGGTCATCTCGGCTTCCTTCACCTCGACGCCGCTCATGTCGACCGAGTCCTTGGCGATGCGCGCGCGGCCGGCAGCCTTGGTGCGCTCTTCCTCGACCATCTCGTGCAGGCGGTTCAGCGTGTCGCCCGCGCCGCCGATGCTGGAGATCATGCCGGACGCCATTTCGTGGATCTCGGCCATCGCCTGGTTCATGCGCATGTCGTTGATCGCGCCCTTCAGGACTCGATCTTCGCCCGCGCGGTCTGCACGGCGACATCGCGCGCCTTGACCAGGTTCCTGTAGGTCGCCTCGGCCTGCTCGAGCTGCTTGCGGTTCTCTTCCAGCTGCGCGTCGATCGTCTGCAGGCGCAGCGCATACTGGCCGGCGGCCGACTTGTTGCCGGCGCGCAGGTGCGCGGTGGTCTTGGCGCGCAGATCCTTCTGCTCGGCTTCGAGCTTGCGCACCTGGCCCATGATGCGTTCGCACAGCCCGGCGTGCGTCGCGAGGCCCTGGTTGAAGTTCGCGACCTGCTTGCGCAGGTTTTCCTGCTCCAGCTCGAGCAGCGCTTCCGGATTGCGGCGCTCGACGCCGGAGATGAACAGCGAGAAGAACCCTTTGATGAGATTCGCCAAGTCGGCTGAACATGCACCCTCCGCGAAGTAGCCCGATGCTCGGGTCCGATTTCGTGGGCGCAGCGTAGCGAAAATGGCGCGCCGAGAGTAGCGAAGTAGGGCGAGGCGCGGCAGTGCGCCGGTGAGCGGCCGGCAGAGTCGCCGGCCAGAGCTACGTGGCGAATCGCTTTGCTAGACTCGCGCCGCATGACGACCGCCAGCATCGCTGCCCCCACCAGCCCCGCAGCACCTGCAGCGAAGTGCTCGAGCTGGAGCAGCTCGACACCAATCTGTTCCGCAGCCGGGTCAACCAGATCAACAACAACCGCTCGCTGTTCGGCGGGCAGATCCTCGGCCAGGGCCTGAAGGCCGCCGCGCTGACGGTCGAGCCGGGCCGCACGGCGCATTCGCTGCACGGCTACTTCCTGCTCGCCGGCATGAGCGACATCCCCGTGATCTACGACGTCGAGCTGACGCGCGACGGCGGCAGCTTCTCGACCCGCCGCGTCGTGGCGCGCCAGCGCGCCAAGCCGATCTTCCACATGGAGCTGTCGTTCCATCGCGAGGAGCAGGGCTTCGAGCACGAGATCGCGCTCGACGTCGATGTGCCGGACCCGGACAAGCTGATGAGCACGCGCGAGCTGGCGGCGAAGTTCGCCGACCGGCTGCCGAAGAGCGCGCAGGCGATTGCGACCCAGCAGGCGATCGTCGAGCTGAAGCCGGTGAGCCCCGAGGACTATTTCCTGCGCAAGGCGGAGACGCCGCGCGGGCTGTACTGGATCAAGTCGACGTCGCCGCTGCCGGCCGACGCGCTGACGCAGCAGTGCGCGCTCGCGTATCTGTCGGACTACTTCCTGACGTCCACCGTCGTGCTGACAGCACACGGTGTCGATGATGTCGGGCCAGGTGATGATGGCGAGCCTCGATCACGCGATGTGGTTCCATCGGCCGTGCCGCGCGGACGACTGGGTGCTGGTCGACGCGATCAGTCCGTTCGCGGGCGGCGCCCGCGGCCTCACGCGCGCGCAGATCTTCGATCGCGAGCGGCGGCTGGTCGCGTCGGTGGCGCAGGAAGGGTTGGTGCGGCCGCTGGAGAAGAAGTCGGGCTAGGCCGACTAGCCGAGGTCGGGCTTAGCCCGACAGCACCGCCTCGCGCAGCCGCTCCACATCTTTCTTCCCCAGCAGCTTCGTGGCCCCGGCTTCAGCCCTGGCGCGCGCAGCGGCCCGATCGCGACCCGCTCCAGCTCGCGCAGCTTCAGGCCGACGCGCGCGAGCATGCGGCGGATCTCGCGAGGTTCGCCTTCGCGCACCGTTACGCCGAGCAGCGTGCGGTCGCCTCGCGCTCGATCGACGTACTCTTGAGGATGCGCACGGATTCCATCGCCGCGCGCTGCGTCGTCTTGCTGCCATCGGCGGTCAGGTTCACCAGGTACATGCCGGCGCGCAGCGGCTGCAGCTGTTCGTCGCCCGCGAGGCCGGTGCACAGCGCGCGGTACTCCTTCAGCACGCCGAGCTTCGGATGCTCGAGCTGCCGCGCGAGCTCGCCGTCGTCGGTGAGCAGCACGAGGCCGGTGGAGTCGCCGTCCAGCAGACCGACCGAATACCAGCGCTGCCCAGTTCATCGGCGGCGCAGCGAAAACGGGATGAAATCGAGCACGGTGCGCCGTCCGGCGCCGCCGCGGGTCGACGGTGATGACGCCCTTGGGTTTGTTCAGCAACAGGTAGGAAGACATTCAAGCGATGCGCTTCGCGAACTCGTGATTGAGCAGCGCGCGCAATCGTACAGCCTTCAGCGGCTTGTGCATCATCGTCAGGCCCGCGGCGCTGACCTTGCGCAGCTGCTCGGTCGCGGTGTCGCCGGAGATGAGCACGGCGGGAATCGAGTTGCCGAGCTGCGCGCGCAGCTCGCGGATCGCATCGATGCCGGTGCTTTCGCCGCGCAGACGCAGGTCGGCGATGATGAAGTCCGGCGAGCGCCGTCCGTTGATGCTGCGCAAGGCCTCCGCCGAGTCCATCGCGGTGATGCACTTGCAGCCCCAGCTCTCCAGCAGGCTCTGCATCCCGAGGCGCACCGATTCCTCGTCGTCGATCACGACGATGAGCTTGCCGCCGATCAGGTTCGGCACTTTCTGCTCGATCGTCGCGACGACTGACTGCACGCGCGTCGGATCGGCGATCGGCACTTCGATCGGTGAAGCGCGAGCCCTTGCCGACGCGTCGAGCGCAGCCACAGCGGATGGCCGAGCAGCTGCGACGATGCGGCGGACCGTGGCGAGCCCGAGCCCGAGGCCGCGCGTGCGGTCGCGCGCCGGATTGTTGAGCTGGTAGAACTCCTCGAAGATGCGCTCGTGCTGCTCGGCCGGGATGCCGATGCCGGTGTCCCACACCTCGATCTTCGCGACGTTGCCGCGCCGACGGCAGGCGACGAGCGACGCCGCCGTTCTCCGTGTAGCGCAGCGAGTTCGCGACGAGATTCGACAGCACGCGGAACAGCAGCGTCGCGTCCGTCGCCAGCGTCACCTTCGAGCGGCGCACCGACAGTGCGCAGTCCCTTGTCCTGCGCGGGCACGGCGAACGTGCTGCGCACGCGGTCGAACACTGCGTCGACCGGCACGATCTCGCGCTTCACTTCGACCTGTCCGGCATCGAGCTTCGAGATGTCGAGCAGGTTGTCGAACAGCTGCTCGAGCGATTCGGTGCACTGGAGGATCTGGTCGACCAGCGCCTGGCTCGACCGGCCTGCCGAATTGTTGCGCAGCGCTGTTGCGAACAATCCAAGCGAGTGCAGCGGTTGGCGCAGGTCGTGATTCGCGGCCGCGAAGAACAGCGATTTCGAGCGACTCGCCTCTTCGGCGCGGGCGCGCGCCTGCTCGGCGAGCGCGTTCTGGCGTTGCAGCTGCTCGACCAGCTGCTCGTTCTCGTAGCGCAGGCGAATCTGCGCGACCACGGCGCGCGACTGGCGATCGACGAACAGCAGCACGTAGCCGAGCACGGCGATCCACATCACGCCGAGCGCCGCGTTGCCGTAGCCGCCGAGCGTGACATAGCGCAGCGCCAGCAGGCCGAAGATCGGCACGGTGAACGCGTGCAGCGCCGGGGGGAAGTATGCGTGCGTGACGATGCTCAGACGTCGCGCGGCCGGCGAGGCAAGCGGAGATCAGGCCGAGCGTGAGCGATTTGTCGGGCCCGACCAGCACGAATGCCGCGGAGCCCCAGACGATGCCGGCGACGCCGGCAGCGGCAGCGAGCCGCCAGCCCCAAGCGCGCGACGCTGTGTCGCGATCGCTCGCGCGGCGATACGCACCTGATAGCGCGAGCACGGAAGCCTGTACCAAGCAGCGCCGCGCCGACCCACGCGACCAGGTTGGCGGCCCGCGTGTGCGGCCAGGCGATGACGGCGATCAATGCCGCCATCAGCAGTGCCGAACCGGATACCGCCAACGTATTGTCGTAAAGCATCTCGATGCGTTGCTGCTCAACGCGTCGAGTCAGGGCGGCATCCATGTCAGCGGAGGTTGTCAGCGTGCGGCGTATGCGGGCGCGCTGGCGGGCGGAATACCGGCGGACGCTGCAGGCAGGAATCCGCGACGCTGCGCGACCAGCACGGCCTGCGTGCGGTTACGCACGTTGAGCGCTTCGAACACGGCGCTCACGTGAGCCTTGACCGTGCGTTCCGCGACATCGAGCGCGCGCGCGATCTCTTTGTTCGAGAAGCCGCGGCCGAGCATGCTGATGACTTCGAGCTGCCGCAGCGTGAGGCCCGTCGGCTTCCGGCGCCGCCGACAGGTCGGCAGTCGCGGGCACGAACACGTCGCCGGCCAGCACCTTCTGGATCGCGACGATCATCTCGTCGGCGGTGAAGGATTTCGGAATGAAGCCGGAGGCGCCCGCCGCGACGGCGCGCGACGCGACGCCCGCCTGCTCGTCGCCGGAGATCATGATGCAGGCGGTCGTCGGGAACTTCTGGCCGATGACCTTGAGCGCGTTGAAGCCGTCGTCGCCGCGCAGATGGATGTCGAGCAGCACCAGCCCGATGTCCGCGTCGCGCTGGAGCGTCTGCAGCGCTTCGGTGACCGAAGACACGCTGAGCACGCCGGCTTCGAGCGTGCTTTGTTCCAGAACGGCGTGAAAGCCGGCGCGGAACAGCGGATGGTCGTCGACGATGAGAATTTTCATGACAGTCCCCGGTATCAACATCTGCCAATGAACGAGTCGCAGCGCCCCAGCTGCGACCGACACGGTTGTAGTCCCGGTATCGAACGCGGGCCATCGTACGTCCGGGCTAAGGCGCGCGGCAATTGCCCTTTGGTGCAGCGCAGTGAGACCTGCGTCACGTTCAGCCCTTTGGGCGTATGGCGTGGCCCGGGGTTCGAGGCGAGGATCATCCGCGCAATCGGTTCCCCCGTGAGAGCGTTACGCCGGCCGTCGCGAGACCGCCGGCGTCTTTTTTTGCAGGGCGTTTTCCTCAGCATTGGGCCCGCTTCAGCCACACCTGCGCTTGCGCGATGTAGGGATGCTTCTTCGGCAGCCGTTTGCACTTGACGTTGGCCAGCGTAGATTTCCAGCGCCTTCTTGAACTGCTCGCACGCCGCGGCTCTGTCGCCGGTCGTGTAGTAGAGGTATCCCAGGTTCGCATGGTCGTTGCCGACCAGCGTATGGCCGGCGCCGCGCAGTTGCTGGTTCAGGCCCAGTGCCTTGCACAGATAGTCCTTCGCGGTCGCGAAATTGCCGGTCTTCGCCAGCAGCGTACCCGAGATTCGCGTAGGTATCGATCAGGTTGGGATGGCCGACCCGGCCCAGCACCTGCTCGTAGACGCGCACGGCCTCCAAGTAACCCTGCTCGGCTGCGGCCAGATTTTTCTGCTCTTCCTGCACGGTCGCGAGGTTGGCCCGGTGGGTTGCGTACTTGGGATGGTCGACGCCGACCTGCTTCTGGTCGAGCTTCACGGCCTGTGACAGCGCTGTGTTCGCCGGGCCGAGCTTGCCGAGGCCGAGCAGCGCGCGCCCTTTGACGTCCAGCAGGCGGCTGGTGTTCGGATCGTCGTCGATGACACGCCGCACTTCTTGAGGATCGCGAGCCCGCGCTCGGCCGCCTTCAGCGCGCCGCTGAAATCGCCCTGGTAGAGGCGCACGGCGCCGAGCTCGTTCATGTTCGCCGCCAGCGGCAAGCCGTTGCTGCCATAGACCTTGCGGTTGATGACGATCGCCTTGCCGACCTCTTTCTCGGCCTCGATCAGCTCGTCGCGGATGCGCAGCACGCGTGAGTAGCTGTTGTAGCTCGCCGCCGTGAACGGATGGTTCTTGCCGAAGTGCGCGAGCCGGATGTCCCGCGCTGCCATCACGAATCTGCTGCCGGCATCGAGGCAGCCGCGGTTCAGCAGCGCCATGCCGATCGCATCGAGGATCGTGGCGAGCAGCTCCGGCTGATCGTGCAGGCTGCACGGCGGGCAGGGTGGCAGTGGCTCGGGCCGCGGGCAGCCGTCGGCGCCGCTGTCGGCGCTCATGCCCTTTGCCGGCGCGGCCGCGGCAGCCGGGCTGCCGCTGAAAGCGAGGATGACGCTCTCGACGCTCGGGGTCTTGTCCGCAGACTTGCCGACCGGCGCGCGTCCGAACAGGTCCTGCACCGACGCGGGCAGGGTCGACGAATCGTCGGCAATCAGAATTCGCATGGAAGCTCTCCCTGGACTTCAGCTCTTGTTGGCAGGTCGGCGTGCGAGGCTGCGGATTCTGCGCGATTGTGGCCGCGCACGCGAGCCGGACGATAGGACTATGGAGTGCGCGCGGTGCGGTCCTCTGCCTGCACCTGCTGGAAGTAGGCTTGCGCCTGCTGCGGCCGGCCGGTTGCCCGGTACAGGTCCTCGATCCAGCCGCGCACGGTCGCCGTCAGCTGATCGTCGAGACGCGCTTGCACCAGCACGCGGGTAAGTTTCGAGCAGCGCCGGCTCTGCTTCCGCAAAGCGCCGTTGCATTGCCCAGGCGCGGCCGAGAACCGCGCGCGCCTGCGCGTAGTAGGGACTGGCGGCGCCGTAGTCCTTCGACCACTCCTCCAGCGCGCGCTTCAGTGTCGCTTCCGCTTGCTGCGGCCGGCCCAGCTCCAGCTGCGCGCGGCCGAGCATGGTGAGCGCCGCCGCGGTGTAACCGTGACCTGCCGGCAGCGTCTTTTCGTAGATCGCGATCGCCTCGCGATAGCGCCGCTCCGCCTCGGCGTACTGCTTACGCTCCAGGGCGAGCCGGCCGAGACTCGCCAGCAGGTAGCCGACGTCGACGTGCGGCTCGGGATGCGCCTTGCGGCTTGCGGCCAGCGCGGCCTCGTAGACCTGCTGGGCTTCGTCGAAGCGGCCGCGGTCCATCAGCAGGCGGCCCGAAGTTGCCGGTCGCGTCCATCGTCTCGGAGTGCTCCGGCCCGAGGACTGCGCGGTACTGGGCCACGACTTCGCGATACAGCGGCTCGGCGCCGTCCAGGTCGCCGCTTTCGTGCAAGCGCCGTCGCGAGGTTGTGCAGGTGGCGGATGTACTGCGGATGGTCCTTGCCGCGCGTGCGCAGGTCGATCCGCAGCGCCTCGCGGTACAGCCGCTCGGCGCGTGACGAAGTCGCGACGCTCCTGCGCGAGCCGCGCCAGGTTGTCGAGCGGCACGGTGATCTCTTCGTGATCCGGCCCGAGCCGCGCGATGCGAATGCGCAGGCATTCGTTCGAGCTGCTGCTCCGCGTGGCGAGTTCGCCCTTGCGCGTGCTGGATCACGCCGAGCCGGCACAGGCTCGTCCGCGGTCTCGAGGCTGTCCGTGCCGGTCAGCGTGGTGCTGATCGCCAGGCTGTCGACGCGCGAGCGCTTCGGCCGTCTTCAGGTCGCCCTTCTTCTCATAGACGCGATTGAGGCTGTAGAGGCTGCGCGCGACGTCCAGGTGCTCTTCGCCGAAGAGCTTGCGCCGCACCGCCAGCCCCTGCTCGATCAGCGGCTGCGCATCGCTCCGGCAGGTCGAGGCTGAGGTAGACGCTGCCGATCGTATCGAGCAGCGTCGCCTGCAGGTCCGGCTGCGCGCGTCAGCTCCTTGCCGATGCGCGCCGCACCCTGGTCGAGGATCTCGCGCGCGGTGATCTCCTTGCCGCGTGCGTGCGACGGATCGGCGAGCCGGAACGAGTCGATCAGGAAGTCCTTGACGGCTTCGGCGCGCTGTTGCTCAGTCTGCGCGCGCGCGCGCTCGGCCTCGGCCACGTCGCGCTCCTGCGCGATGCGCTGCGCCTGCAGGTAAGTCGTCACGGAAAAGCCGACGAGCACCGCGAGGAAGGCGGCAGCGAGCCCGACAGCGAGGCTGTGGCGCTTGAGGAACTTGCCGGCGCGATAGTTCCACGCATCGGCGCGCGCGAGCACCGGCATGCCGTCCAGATAGCGCTGCACGTCGGCGGCGAACTGCTCGACCGAGGAATAGCGCCGCTCCGCTTCCTTGCGCATCGCCATCAGCACGATGTTGTCGAGATCGCCGGCGAGCTCGCGGCGCAGCCGTGCGGGACTGGTGCCGCGCTGCCGCGCGATGCCCGCCGCAGTCCTCGCGCGCCTGTACGACCACGCTGGGCGGCGGCGGCGTGCTCTTCGCAGATCGACGCGCTCGAGATCGCCGAGACGGTTGCCTTGCAGCGTGAACGGCTTGCAGCCGCACAGCAGCTCGTACAGCACGACGCCGAGCACGTACGTGTCGCTCGCCGTCGTGATCGGGTCGCCGCGAATCTGCTCCGGGCTGGCATGGTCCGGCGTCAGCACGCGGTAGTCGGCCTGCGTGACCGCCATGGTGTGCATCATGTGCGCGGTCGTCGAGCATCTTGGCGATGCCGAAGTCGAGCAGCTTCGGCGTGCCGTCGCGCGCGACCAGGATGTTCGAGGGCTTGAGGTCGCGGTGCACGATCAGGTTCTGGTGCGCGCGGTGCACGGCCGAGCACACGACCTGGAACAGCCGCAGCCGCTGCTCGACGCTGAGCTGCGCGCGAGTCGCAATAGATGTCGATCGGCTCGCCGTCGACATACTCCATGACGATGTACGGCGTGCCGTCGGTGGTCGTGCCGCCGTCGAACAGCCGCGCGATGTTCGGATGGTCGAGCGTCGCCAGGATCTGGCGTTCGAGCTTCAGCCGGCCCTGCACGTTGCGCGACAGCAGCCCGCGCCGCACCAGCTTGATCGCGACCTGTTGCTGGAATTGCTCGTCGGCACGGTCCGCGAGGAACACCTCGCCCATGCCGCCGCGGCCGAGGCTGCGCACGATGCGATACGGGCCGATGCGCTCGCCGGCGAGGTCGACCGCCGCGTCCTCCGCGCTCGGCGGTGCGACGGCGCCGTCCTCGCCGAACCATTGCTGGCGCGATTCGAGCTCGTGCATCGCGCTGGCGTACAGGTCGCTGTCGGTCGCGCAAGCCTCGCGAATGAAGCGCAGCCGCTCGTGCGGCGGCAGGGTCTGCGCCTCATCGAGGATCTGTTGCAGCGTCTTGGAGGGCACTTTCGTCATCCCGGTGGCGCCCATCTTAAGGCGCGGCGCGCCCGCCTGTCCTTCCGTCGGCTTGAATCGGCGCGAGCGCATGGGCAATCTTGACTGCTCCTGAGCTATCCTGTCGTCCATCCAGGAATATCGGAGTTCGCCATGCGCCGACGTCACATCGAGACCGCAACCCGTTCGCAAAGGGCTGTTCGGCGGCGGCGGCGCGAGCCGGCCAGTCCGGTTCTAGCAAGTCGGGCTGTAAAGGTTCAGTGGTAGCCGCTGTCCGCGGCGACCTTGCCGCGGAACACCGAGTACGACCACCACGTGTAGCCCAGCACGGCGGGCAGCATGATCAGCGTGCCGACGAGCACGAATCCCTGGCTCGCGGGCGGCGCGGCCGCCTTCCAGATGGTCAGGTCCGGCGGCAACAGGTTCGGCCAGATCCCCAGCACCAACCCGACGAAGCCCAGCGCGAAGAACGTCAGCGCCAGGATGAAGGGCATGTATTCGGCGCGCCGCACGACTGCCCGCCACAACCACACCGCATTCGCGAGCGCGAGCAGCGGCACCGGCGAGAGCCACAGGAAATTGCCGCTCTCGAACCAGCGCGCCATCACCTGGCTGCTCAGGAACGGCAGCCAGGTGCTGACCAGCCCCATGAACGCAACGACGACCGACAACCAGAGGCCGTGTCAGCGCGAACGCGACGTTCTGCAGCGCGCCGTCGGTCTTCATGATCAGCCAGGTGCTGCCCAGCAGCGCGTAGCCGAACACGACCGCGACCGCGGTCAGCATCGAGAACGGGCTGAACCAGGCGAACGCGCCGCCGCAGATATTTGCCGCCCTGCAGCGGCATGCCTTCGACGATCGCGCCGAGCATCAGCCCCTGCGCGAACGCGGCGGCGATCGAGCCGAACGCGAAGCACACGCCCCAGATGTGCTTCGACGTCTTGCGCCTTGAAGCGGAACTCGAACGACACGCCGCGCAGCACGAGCGCGATCAGCATCAACAGCACCGGCAGGTAGAGCGTCGACAGCATGATCGCGTACGCCTTCGGGAACGCGGCCAGCAGTCCGGCGCCGCCCAGCACCAGCCAGGTCTCGTTGCCGTCCCAGATCGGCGCGGCCGTGTTCATCATGTGATCGAGCTGCGGCTCGTCCTCGGCGAACAGCGCCAGGTGCCGATGCCGAGCACGAAGCCGTCCATCAGCACGTACATCAGCACGCCGAAGGCGATGATGCGCGAACCAGACGACCGGCAGTACCGTCGCGCCCTCCATGATCAGCCGCTGTCCTCGAGCAGCTCTTCCGGCAGCGAGAGCGGCCGCTGCGCGGTCTTCTCTTCGGGATGCAGCAGCGCCTGCTCGACCGGCTGCGGGCCTTTGCGCAGCAGCTTGAGCAGGTAGTAGGTGCCGGAGATGAAGACGAACAAATACACCGTCGCGAAGACGATCAGCGACGTGAGCACGCTGCCGGCGTCGATTGCGGTCGCAGCCTGCGACGTGCGCAGCAGGCCGTAGACGACGTACGGCTGGCGCCCGATCTCCGTCGTGTACCAGCCCGCGAGCACCGCGATGAAGCCCGCGGGCGTCATCAGCATCCACGCGCGCAACACGAGCTTCGATTCGAACAACCGGCCGCGTCGCCACTGCCAGCGCCGACCACGCGACGAGCGAGAGCATCAGGATGCCGATGCCGACCATCACGCGGAAGCCGAAGAACACCGGCGCGACCGGCGGCCGCAGCTCCGGCGCGACTTCCTTCAGGCCCGCGACCTCGCCGTCGATGTCGTGCGTCAGGATCAGGCTGCCGAGCTTCGGCACGCTCACCTCGTAGCGATTCGTCTCGCGCGCCTGGTCCGGCCACGCGAACAGGATCAGCGACGCGCCGCGCACCGTTTCCCAGTGCCCTTCGATCGCGGCCAGCTTCATCGGCTGGTGATCGCGCACCTTCAGGCCGTGCAGGTCGCCGACCACGACCTGCAGCGGCACTGCGATCGCGGCGAAGCAGATCGACAGCTTGAGCATCAGCTGCGCCGCCTCGCGATGGCGCTGACGCAGGAGGTACGTCGCGCTGATGCCGCCGATCACGAAGCACGTGGTGATGAACGCGGCGAGCGTCATGTGCGCGAGGCGCACCGGGAACGACGGATTGAACACGATGCTCCACCAGCTCTCCGGCATGAACACGCCGTCGACGATGCGGTATCCGGCGGGCGTGTGCATCCAGCTGTTCGCCGAGATGATCCAGAACGTCGAGATCAGCGTGCCGAGCGCCACCATGCAGGTGGCGAGGAAGTGCAGCCGCGGCGACACGCGCCGCCAGCCGAACAGCATCACGCCGAGGAAAGTCGCTTCCAGGAAGAACGCGGTCAGCACTTCGTACGCGAGCAGCGGGCCGAGGATGTTGCCGGCGCGCGTCGACAGCTCGGCCCAGTTGGTGCCGAACTGAAAGCTCATGACGATGCCCGACACGACGCCGAGCGCGAACGACACGGCGAAGATCTTCAGCCAGAACACGTACAGGTCGCGCCACAGCGCGCGGCGCGTCTTCAGGTACGCGCCGGCCAGGAACGCCAGCCAGCTCGCCAGCCCGATCGTGAACGCAGGAAAGATGATGTGAAAGCTCATCACGAATCCGAACTGGATCCGCGACAGCAGCAGCACCGTGGGGTCCGTCATGGCGGCGCGATTGTCGGCGCGCGCTTCGCGCGTGCGGCAACTGCGGAAACGCACGACCACGGCGCGGGCGAAGGCTGACTTCGTGAAAGGCGGATGCCGGGCGAGTACACTCACGCGGCACCCATCGAGCTCAAGAACATCTTTCATGGGGAGTTTCCTATGCGGTCCACCAGAACGTCCCTTCCCGTGTGGGTGCCTCGCGTGCTCCTGCTGTGCGGTCTCGCCTGCGCCGTCGCGGCCTGCGGCAAGAAGGAAGAGCCCGCGCCCGCCGCGCCCCAGAATGAAGCAGCGTCCACGGCGCTCGAAGGGCAGGTCGACATCGTCGCGTGGCCCGGCTACATCGAGCGCGGCGAGAGCGACAAGAGCTACGACTGGGTGACGAAGTTCGAGGCCGACACCGGCTGCAAGGTCAACATCAAGACCGCCGGCACTTCCGACGAGATGGTGTCGCTGATGAACCAGGGCGGCTACGACCTCGTGACGGCCTCCGGCGACGCCTCGCTGCGCCTGATCCGCGGCGGCACGGTGCAGCCGGTCGACATCACGAAGGTGCCGTCGTACGACAGCGTCGACCCGCGCCTGAAGGAAGCGCCGTGGCACTTCGTCGACGGCAAGCACTACGGCGTGCCGTACCAGTGGGGACCGAACGTCCTCATGTACAACACGCAAGGTGTTCAAGAAGCCGCCGACTTCGTGGAGCGTGGTGTTCGAGCCGCAGAAGCTCCCGGACGGCAAGCCGAACAAGGGCCGCGTGCAGGCCTACGACGGGCCGATCTACATCGCCGACGCGGCGCTGTACCTGATGACGAAGAAGCCGGAGCTCGGCATCAAGGATCCGTACGAGCTCAACGAGCAGCAGTACGCGGCGGCGCTCGACGTGCTGCGCACGCAGCATCCGCTGATCCAGCGCTACTGGCACGACGCGAACGTGCAGGTGCAGGACATGACGAACGAGGGCGTGGTCGCATCCGGCTCGTGGCCGTTCCAGGTCAACACGCTGGTCGCGAACAAGCAGCCGATCGCGAGCACTGTGCCGGCCGAGGGCGCCACCGGGTGGGCGGACACGACGATGATGCACGCCAACGCCAAGCATCCGAACTGCGCCTACAAGTGGCTCGAATGGTCGATCAGTCCGAAGGTGCAGGGCGACGTCGCTGCGTGGTTCGGCTCCGTGCCGGTCGTGCCGGCGGCCTGCGACCAACAACGAGCTGCTCGGCGCCGAAGGCTGCAAGACCAACGGCATCGACAACTTCGACAAGATCAAGTTCTGGCGCACGCCGGAAGCGAACTGCGCGACGCAGAACAATGCCTGCGTTCCGTACAGCCGCTGGGCGACCGACTACGTCGCGGTGATGGGAGGCAGGTAGCGCCGCCCGCGTTGCGAACGCTGCCGGCTCATGACAGCCGCCATCGAGTTCCGCGATGTTTCGCGCGTCTACGGTGAAGTGCGCGCCGTCGATCGCGTCTCGCTGACGGTGCAGGCCGGAGAGTTCTTCGCGATGCTCGGGCCTTCGGGCTCGGGCAAGACGACGTGCCTGCGGCTGATCGCCGGCTTCGAGACGCCCGACAGCGGCAGCGTGCTGCTGAACGGCCGCGACGTCACCGACGATCCGCCGTATGCGCGCGACGTCAACACGGTTTTCCAGGACTACGCCCTGTTCCCGCACATGAGCGTGCTGGAGAACGTCGCCTACGGGCCGCGCGTGCGCGGTCAGGGCAAGGACGAGCGGCAGCGGCGCGCGCTCGAAATGCTCGAGCTCGTGCAGCTCGGGCACTTCGGCGAGCGCCGTCCAGCGCAGCTCTCCGGCGGTCAGCGGCAGCGCGTTTCGCTGGCGCGCGCGCTCATCAATCAGCCGCGCGTGCTGCTGCTCGACGAGCCGCTCGGCGCGCTCGATCTGAAGCTGCGCGAGGAGATGCAGATCGAGCTGAAGAATCTGCAGCGCCGGCTCGGCATCACGTTCGTGTTCGTCACGCACGACCAGGGCGAGGCGCTGTCGATGGCGGATCGCGTCGCCGTGTTCAATCACGGCAGGATCGAGCAGCTCGACACGCCGCGTGCGCTGTACACGCGCCCGGCCACCGCGTTCGTCGCGCGCTTCGTCGGCAGCGCGAACGTGGTCACGGGCGAATTGGCGCAGCGGCTCAGCGGTCGCGCCGAGCCGTTCGCGGTGCGTGCCGAGAACATTCGGCTGCGCGCGCCGGCTGCTCCTGCCAACGGCGACACGATGAGTTGCATCGGCGACGTCGCGGACGTGCAGTATCACGGCGCGATGAGTCGCTGGCAGGTGCGGCTCGAAAGCGGCGAAGTGTTCGCCGCGGCGTCTGCCGGACGCGGGCATCGACGCCGACTTCAGAGTCGGCGCGCGCGTGCGGCTCGAATGGGCGCGCGGCGACGCCGTGCCGCTGACTACTGCGGAATCGCCGTGACGCGCGCTGTCGACGCTTTCTGTATCGGCGGCCGACGCTGTACGTCACTGCTGCTGCTGATTCCGCCGCTGCTGTGGTTCGGCACGGTGTACCTCGGTTCGCTGTTCACGCTGCTGGCGCAGAGCATCTACTCGATCGACGAGTTCACGGCGAAGGTCGTCTACGAGCCGACGCTCGCGACGTACAAGCAGGTCGTCACGCAGCCCGCCAACGTCGACATCATCCTGCGCACGCTGTCGATGGCGGTTGCGGTGACGATCGCCTGCGCAGCGATCGCGCTGCCGATCGCGAACTACATGGTTCGCTACGCGTCGCCGCGCACGCGGGCGTTCTTCTACGTCGGCGTCATGCTGCCGATGTGGATGAGCTATCTCGTGAAGGTGTACGCGTGGCGGCTGATCCTCGCGAAGCAGGGCATCCTCAGCTGGCTGCTCGACACCGTCGGTCTCGGCGCCGCGCTCGAAGCGGTGCTGCGCGTTCCCGGCTATCGGCGGCCCGTCGCTGTCCGCTTCGTACCTCGGCATGTTCATCGTGTTCGTCTACATGTGGCTGCCGTTCATGATCCTGCCGCTCGCCGCCGCGCTGGAGAAAGTGCCGGAGTCGTTGCTGCAGGCGTCGGCCGATCTCGGCGCGCGGCCGGCGCAGACGTTCCGCACTGTCACGTTGCCGCTCGCGCTGCCCGGTCTCGCCGCCGGATCGGTGTTCACGTTCTCGCTGACGCTCGGCGACTACATCATCCCGAGCGTCGTCGGCGCGCCCGGCTACTTCATCGGCATGATGGTCTATCAGCAGCAGGGAACGGCCGGCAACATTCCGCTCGCCGCCGCGTTCTCGGTCGTGCCGATCGTGCTGATCATGATCTACCTCACGCTCGCGAAGCGCGCGGGAGCGTTCGATGCGCTCTAGACCGCGGCGCTGGAATCGAGCCTTCGCTCGCCGCGCGCCTCGCCGCGTACGCCGGCCTCGCGTTCATGCACCTGCCGGTGCTCGTCATCGTGCTTGTACGCGTTCACTACTGCCGATCGCACCTACGAATTTCCGCCGCCGGGCCTGACGCTGCACTGGTTCGAGGCCGCGTTCGCGCGCGCCGATATCTGGGCGGCGATGCGGCTGTCGTTGTCAGTTGCCGCCGTCGCGACGTTGCTCGCGATCGTGCTCGGCTCGCTGACTGCGCTCGCCATGGCGCGCAGCAGCTTCCGCGGCAAGGAAAGCATCACGGTGCTGCTGGTGCTGCCGATCGCGCTGCCCGGCATCGTCACCGGCATCGCGCTGCTCGCCGCGATCAAGAGCGCGCGGCATCGATCCCGGCTTCTGGACGATCGTCGCGGGCCACGCGACGTTCTGCATCGTCATCGTCTACAACAACGTCGTCGCGCGCTTGCGGCGCCTGCCGCACAGCTGGATCGAAGCCTCGATGGACCTCGGCGCCGACGGCTGGCAGACCTTCCGGCACATCGTGCTGCCGCAGAGCGCCACCGCGCTGCTCGCCGGCGGCATGCTGGCGTTCGCGCTGTCGTTCGACGAGATCATCGTCACGCTGTTCACGGCCGGGCACGACCGCACGCTGCCGATCTGGTTCTTCAACGAGCTGTTCCGGCCGCGCGAGCGGCCGATCACCAACGTGGTCGCGGTCGTCGTGATGGTCGTGACGTTCATCCCGATCCTGCTGGCCTACCGTCTGACGCCGGCGAGGTTCCGACCATGAATACGAAGTTGCTCATCAACGGCAAGCTGGTCGCCGGCAAGGGCGCGAAGGAAGACGTGCTCGATCCCGCCACCGGCAAGCCGCTCGTGACGGTCGCCGAGGCGTCGCCGGAGCAGATCGCAAGCGCCGTGTCGGCGGCGGCCAAGGCTTTTCCGGCGTGGAGCGCCACCGTGCCGAAGGACCGCGCGGCGCTGCTGCTGAAGATCGCCGAGCGCATCGAATCCGAAGCGGCGGACTACGCGCGGCTGGAGTCGCAGAACTGCGGCAAGCCCTACACCGCGGTCATGAACGACGAGATTCCGGCCATCGTCGACGTGTTTCGTTTCTTCGCGGGCGCCGCGCGCACGCTGCACGGCGCGGTCGCCGGCGAGTACCTGCCCGGCTTCACCAGCATGATCCGTCGCGATCCGGTCGGTGTGGTCGCGTCGATCGCGCCCTGGAACTACCCGCTGATGATGGCGGCGTGGAAGCTGTCGCCCGCGCTCGCGGGCGGCAACACGATCGTGCTCAAGCCGTCCGAGCAGACGCCGCTCACGACGCTCAAGCTCGCGACGCTGCTCGCGGAGCTGTTCCCGCCCGGAGTCGTCAACATCGTGCACGGCAGAGGCCCGACGGTCGGCGCATCGCTGATCTCGCAGCCGCAGGTCGCGATGATCTCGCTCACCGGCGACGTATCGACGGGCGAGAAGGTGCTGCAGGCGGCAGCGAAGGGCGCGAAGCGCACGCACCTGGAGCTCGGCGGCAAGGCGCCGGTGATCGTGTTCGACGACGCCGACCGCGACGCGGTGGTGAGCGGCGTGCGCACTTTCGGCTTCTACAACGCCGGCCAGGACTGCACGGCCGCGTGCCGCATCTACGCCGGGCCGAAGATCTACGACAAGCTGGTCGCCGATCTGACGAGCGCCGCCGCTTCCATCAAGGTCGGCAAGCAGGACGAGGAGGGCGTCGAGATGGGGCCGCTGATCAGCGCGAAGCAGCGCTCGCGCGTCGCGGGCTTCGTCAATCGCGCCGACAAGAGCCGCCACATCGAGATCACGACCGGCGGCAAATCGCGCGGCGGCGGCGGTTTCTTCTTCGAGCCCACGGTGATCGCGGGCGCGAAGCAGAGCGACGAGATCGTGCGGCGCGAAGTGTTCGGGCCGGTCGTCTCGGTGACGCGCTTCAAGGATGCGGACCAGGCGATCCAGTGGGCCAACGATTCCGACTACGGCCTGGCGTCGTCGGTGTGGACCAACGACGTCGGCAAGGCGATGCGCGTCGCGGCGCGGCTGCAGTACGGCTGCACCTGGATCAACACGCACTTCATGCTGGTCAGCGAGATGCCGCACGGCGGCCTGAAGCGCTCGGGGTACGGCAAGGACCTGTCGGTGTACGCGCTCGAGGACTACACCGTGCCGCGGCACGTCATGGTGAAGCTGTAGGTGCTAGCTCGACGACAGCGTCGGCAGCGACCGAGCCAGCGCGCGGGCAGCGACATTGCGCTGACCAGCGAAACCAGCACCGCTGCGGCGTAGGGCACGGCCTGGATCAGCAGCACCGCGACCCACACCGACACGTCCGGCCCTCGCAGCTCTTCCGGGATGCCGACGAGCAGGTGCGGTCCGAGCGCGATCTGCCGTGTGAGCCCGAGGGCGGCGAGCAGTATCGCGATCAGCATCAAGCTCTCGGTGCGGGCGGCCGCGAATCCTTCGACGAGCGCGTGCGGCTGTTTGCTCTTGGGTGTGCGGAAGAACGGCTGGTTGCGAGTGAAGAGCGCCTTCACCACCGCGACGCCGATCGTGTGCGACAGCGCGAGTCCCGCGAGCGCAGCGGCGAGCGTCTGGCGGATGTTGGCGCCGACGCGCGCGGCGTACAGGTGCGCGAGCTTCACCAGCTTGAAGGTGAACAGCGACAGCGGCAGCGCCGAGAACATGATGAGCGGCGGATCGATGCGGTGCGGCGCGACGATCATCGCGAACGACCAGACGAGCGCGGCGATCGTGAACAGCAGGTTGAGACCGTCGGCGAGCCACGGCAGCCAGCCCGCGACGAAGTGATAGCGCTGGCCGCGCGTCAGGCGCTCGTCAGCATGCGAGAACAGCGCGCGCGCATGCGCTCGCAGAATCTGCACGGCGCCGTAGGCCCAGCGGAATCGCTGCTTCTTGTAGTCCGTGAAGGTCTCCGGCATCAGGCCGCGGCCGTAGCTGCGCGGCAGGTACTGCGCCTCGTAGCCGTGCTCGAACAAACGCAGTCCGAGCTCGGCGTCCTCGGTGATGCACCACTCGGCCCAGCCGCCCACCTGTTCGAGCGCCTGCCGCCGCACCAGCGTCATCGTGCCGTGCTGGATGATCGCGTTGCGCTCGTTGCGCGTGATCATGCCGATCAGGAAGAAGCCGCGGTACTCCGCGTAGCACATCGCCTTGAAGGCGCTCTCGCCGCCGTCGCGATAGTCCTGCGGCGCCTGCACGATCGCGACGTTCGGCTCGGCGAGGCCGGGCACGAGGTCGCGCAGCCAGGCGGGCTCGACCTGGTAGTCGCTGTCGATGACGGCGACGATCTGCGCGTCCGGCGCGCATGCGCGCGAGCGCGAAGTTGAGCGCGCCGGCCTTGAAGCCCGGCAGCGGATCGACGTGGAAGAAGCGGAAGCGCGCGCCGAGCCGCGCGCAATGCTGCTCGACCGGACGCCACACCGCTTCATCCTGCGTGTTGTTGTCGACGACGATGACTTCGTAGTCGGGATAGTCGAGCCGCGCGAGCGCATCGAGCGTTTCGATCAGCATCTGCGGCGGCTCGTTGTACGCCGGCACGTGGATGGACACCTTCGGCAACGCGGCGCCGGCCGCGGCGGCAACGACGAACGGCCGCCGGCGCGGAATCGCCCAGTGCGCTTCGGCCCATTCGTGCGCCTCGGCGATCAGCACCGCGATCACGACGAACATGCCGAGGATCAGCGGTCCGCCGATGAGCACGCTGCGTATCGTGATGTACTGCTGCGAGTAGTCGTAGATGATCCACACCGCGCCGGCGGTCACCGCGTAGACGACGATTGCCAGCAGGCTGCGGCCGCGCGCGTCGAGCGTGCGACTGTGTACGTAAAGCAAGCGCGAGCAGCATCGATGCGAGCACGACCGAGATCGCCGCGAGCGTCTGCCACTGCGGGATGCGCACGATCGGTTCGACGAACGCGAACTTCGGCTCGCGATCCACGTCGTACACGCCCCAGTACGCGCCGACCGCGCCTTCGTAGCGCGCCTTCCACGGCTGATCGAACGCTTCCATGATGTAGTAGATGTAGCCTTCGTCGCGGGCGCGCTGCAGGAAGCGACGCAGGAACATCGCTTCGTTGCTGGTCGACGCGACCGCTGCCCTCGCGCGTGCGCCCGTCGGAGGGCCAGCCGACTTCGGCGATGACGATCTGCTTGCCGGGATACGCGCGCTCCAGCTGCGCGATGCGCATCGCGAGATAGTCGACCGCCTGCTCGACGGGAATGCCTTCCCAGTACGGCAGCAGGTGCACGGCGATGTAGTCGACGTGCTCGACCAGCTCCGGATGCTTGATCCACACGTGCCACGGCTCGGCGGTGCTCACCGGCTGCTCGACCGCGGCGCGCACGCGATCGAGCTGGCGGGACAGCTCGGCGACGCTGAGATCGTTGCGCAGGATCACCTCGTTGCCGATGACCAGGCGGATGACGTTCGGATGTCGGTTGGCGATGTCGATCGCGGCGGCGATCTCCGCCTCGTTGGTCGCGAGTTGGCGATCGAGCCAGGCGCCGAGCGCGACCTTGAGCTGATGCCGTGCGGCGATGTCCGCGATCTGCCCGAGGCTCTTGAGCGAAGAGTAGGTGCGGACCGCCGTCACCTTGCCGGCGAGCAGTCGCAAATCGGCGTCGATCTGCTCGGCGCTGGGCAGCACTTGCGGCACCGGGTCCTGGCCGGAGCCGAACGGCGAGAACGCCATGCCCTGCACGTGGTCGGGCCACGGCGGCTCGGGGCTGGGCCGGTTCAGCCAGGCCCACAACGCGAACGTCAACGCCGCGAAAACGGCTGCGACGACAATGCTGGACGCTCTCATCGTGATAACGTAGCGGCGAGTGGCGAGGAGTATACGAGATGCGAAACCGGATATTTTCAGGATCGGCCGCGGTCGCGGCACTGCTGTGTCTGGCGTCGTCGCCCGCGCAGGCCGAGGAGCCGAGGCAGTACAACAACTTCGAGTTCACGCCGTTCGTCGGCTACATGGCCGGCGGCGAGTTCGAGGATCCGACCGACAGCAGCGATCGCGACCTCGACGCCGGCAACAACTTCGGTCTCATCGTCGACGCGGCGGCGGAATGGTGGCGGCACTACGAGATGCTGTATGTGCGCCAGAGCACGGAGGTCGACGGATTCGAGCCGTTCGACATGGATGTGGAGTATCTGCAGTTCGGCGGCACCGTCAGTTATCCGGACGCCGAAGCGACCCACGTCATTCCGTACTTCGGCATGACGGTCGGCGCGGCGCGCTTCAGCCCGGACGGTGCGGGTCTCGACGATGAAACGAAGCTCGCGTTCACGATGGCCGGCGGCGTGCGGATGCCGATCACGGAGCACTTCGGCGTGCGCCTGGACTTGCGCGCGTTCGGGACGGTGCTCGACTCCGACAGCGACATCTTCTGCGTCTCCGTCGGCGGGGCTGACCTGCCGCATCCAGGCGAAGTGGCGACTTCTTCCTGCAGTACTCGGCGAATCTCGGCGTCACCGTCGGGTTCTGACCGAGGGGCATGCTGGCGGTCGAGAGCGTCAAGTAAATCGTTTGCCGGCGCGCGGCCGCGCGTCGTGCTGCACGACGTGTCGCTGCAGCTCGCTGCGGGCGAGTACATCGCCGTCATGGGCGAGTCCGGCGCCGGCAAGTCCACGCTCCTCAATCTCATCGCCGGGCTCGACGTGCCGGACTCGGGCCGCATCGTCGTCGCCGGTCAGGACATGGCCGCGCTCGACGATGCCGGCCGCACGCGACTGCGGCGGGCGCGCATGGGATTCATCTTTCAGGCGTTCCATCTGCTGCCGCACCTGTCTGTCGCTCGCAACGTCGGGCTGCCGCTCGCGCTCAACGGCGCGGCGAGTCGCGGCGATCGCCGCACGCGTCGAAGAGATGCTCGCTGCAGTCGGGATGCTCGATCGGCAGCGACGATCTGCCGAACCAGTTGTCGGGCGGTGAAATGCAGCGCGTCGCGATCGCGCGCGCGCTCGCGCATCGGCCGAGCCTGGTGCTGGCGGACGAGCCGACCGGCAATCTCGATGCGGATTCCGCGGCCGAAGTGCTCGCGCTGCTGCGCGCGCAGCTCGAGCGCGACAACGCCGCAGGCATTCTCGTCACGCACTCCGAGGTCGCAGCTGCAACGGCGCATCGCGTCTATCGTCTGACGCAGCAGGGGCTGCACGAGCGCGCGGCGGTCTGACCATGCAAGCGTGGCCGCTCATCGATGCCGCACTCGCTCGGACCGTTGCGTCGCTCGCCCGGCCGCAACGCGCTGCTCGTCGTTGCGATCGCGCTCGGCGTGGCGCTCGGCTTCGCGATCTATCTGATCAACCGCTCCGCTGCCGACGAAGTATCGCTTGCTGCGCGCAGCCTGTACGGGCTCGCCGACCTGGCGATCGAGAGCGCGGCGAGGCCTGGACGAGAATCTGTATCCGCGCGTCGCCGCGGTC
This sequence comes from uncultured Gammaproteobacteria bacterium, assembly GCA_963830745.1. GTDB lineage: Bacteria > Pseudomonadota > Gammaproteobacteria > Steroidobacterales > Steroidobacteraceae > Steroidobacter. The sequence goes on along the minus strand of CAWHNL010000017.1, from coordinate 148,353 downwards.
CCCGGCGTAGCGGTCGCGAGTCCGGTGGTGGAAGTGGAAGGCAAGCTGGCGGACCGCCGCGGCTCGCTCACGCTGCTCGGCGTCGACGCCTTCCGCTCGCGGCAACTGCAGTCGTCGCTCGCAGCGCTCGCCGGAACGATGTCCGAGCAGCGCCGCTGCATTCGATCCGCAGGCGGTGTTCCTGAGCGCCAGCGCGGCTCGCGAGCTGCAACGTGACACGCGGCGACGTTCTCGAAATCCAGGTCGGCGAGCAGACGCAGCAGCTGCGGGTCGCCGGCGTGCTGCCGCAGGCCGGGCTCGAGGATCGCGCCGGCGTGATGGATATCGCCGCCGCGCAATGGAAGTTCGGCCGCCTCGGCAAGCTGTCGCGCATCAACGTGCGGCTCGCGAGCGGCGCGCGAGCCGAGCGAGTGCGCGCGGATATCGCGGCGCTGCTGCCGCCGGATGCGAGGGTCACTACGCCGGGCGAGGCGAGCAACGAAGCGCTGCGCTTGTCGCGCGCCTATCGATCGAATCTCACGGCGCTCGCGCTGGTGGCGCTGTTCACCGGCGGCTTCTTCGTCTACTCGACGCAGTCGCTGGCGACGTTGCGGCGCCGGCGCGAGTTCGCTGTGCTGCATGCGCTCGGCGTCACTCGCGGCCAGCAGCTCGCGCTCGTGCTCGCGGGCAGCGCGATCATCGGTACGTGCGGCGCGGTGCTCGGCGTGATGCTCGGGCATCGTCGCGGCGCGCGTCGGACTCGACGCGATCGGCGGCGATCTCGGCGCCGGCTACTTTCGCGGGCTTGCGGCCGAGCTCGAAGTGCGTGGCTGGGAAATCGCTGCGTTCTGCGTGCTCGGCGTGCTGGTTGCGATCGTCGGCGCGCTGCGCCCGGCGATCGAAGCTGCGCGCGTGCCGACGGCGAGCTGCACTGAAAGCGGGCGACGTGACGAGTGGCGAGCTGCGCACGCATGGTCGCCTCGTCGCGGTGCTGTTGCTGCTCGCCGCCGCGGTGCTGCTGCTGCCGCCGATCGCCGGCCTGCCGCTGCCGGGCTTCGTCGCAATCGCGCTGTTGCTGATCGGCGCCGTCATCGCGATGCCGTCGATCGTCCGCATAGCGCTGCGTCACGCGCCGTTCGCACGCGCGATTCCGTATCAGGTCGCGATCGCGCAGATCGCCGGCACGGCGCGCTACGCGACGCTCAGCGTGTCGGCGATTCTCGTGAGCTTCAGTCTCATGGTGTCGATGGCGATCATGGTGACGTCGTTCCGCACTTCGCTCGACCAATGGACGCAGCGCATCCTGCCCGCCGACGTGTACGTGCGCCTCGGGTATGTCGGCCAGTCGGCGCATCTCGATGCGCGCACGGTGCAGCGTATCGGCCATTTGCCCGGCGTCGCGCACTTCGAGACGCAGTCGCTTCGCCCGCGCACAACTCGCGCAGAGCTCACAGCCGCTGACGCTGATCGCGCGCAGCGCGGATCACATGCCGATCGCGAGCACGCTGTGGATGACCGACACCGCGCGAATCGCAGTCGCGCACCGACGCTGACGCCGGCTTGGGTCAGCGAAGCCGCTGCGGATCTCTTCGGCATTCGCGCCGGCGACACGTTCGAGCTGTCCGTCGGCGGGCAGCGCCGTCAGCGCCTTCGTCGCCGGCATCTGGCGCGACTACGAGCATCAGAACGGCGCCGTCGTGATCGGCAGCGCCGACTACGTGCGCATGACCGGCGACACCGGCATCAATACCGTGAGCTTGTGGCTTGCAGCCGGGCGCGGACTCCGACGCGCTCGAGAACGCGATTCGCGATCTGCTGCCGGCGACGCAGTACGACCTGCGCACGCCGCCGGATCTGCGCCGCCTGTCGCTGCAGGCGTTCGATCGCACGTTCGCGATCACCTATCTGCTCGAGCTGGTCGCCGTGCTGATCGGACTGTTCGGCATCGCGGCGGGCATCAGTGCGCAGGTGCTGGCGCGGCGCGGCGAGTTCGGCGTGCTGCGGCACCTCGGATTCACGCGCGCGCAGATCGCGACGATGCTGGCGATCGAAGGCGCGGTGCTCGGTGCCGTCGGCGTGCTCGATCGGCCTGCTCACCGGCGGTGTCGTGGGCTTGATTCTGATCTACGTCGTGAATCGACAGTCCTTCCATTGGAGCATGGATCTTGCCGCGCCCGGCTGGCTGCTGACTTCGCTGAGCGCTGTGCTGATCGCGGCGGCGGCGGGCATCGCGGTCATCAGCGGTCGGCAGGCGATGAGTGCCGACGTCGTGCAAGGCCGTGAAGGAGGATTGGTGAGGCGCGTCGCGCATGCGTTGCTGGCGCTGCTGCTCGTCGTGAGCGCGGCGCCGACTGCTGCCGATGCCGAGTTTCCCGCGGTCGTGCCGGGCTACTCCATCGAGCTGCCGCGCGACGAAGGCAGCCACCCGCAGTTCCGCACCGAGTGGTGGTACCTCACCGGCTGGCTGGAAAGCGACGAGCGGCGAGCCGCTCGGCTTCCAGATCACGTTCTTCCGCAATCGGCCCGGCATCGACGAAGACAATCCGTCGCGCTTCGTCGCGCGGCAGGTGCTGTTCGCGCACGCAGCGGTCAGCGATCCGCGGCGCGGTGCGCTGCTGCGCGGCGAGAAGTCGGCGCGTGCGGGATTCGGGCTGGCCGAGGCGGCGGAAGGCTCGCTCGCGGTGCAGATCGACGACTGGTCGCTGCGCGAGGAGGGCGAGCGCTACCTCGCAGTGGCTGCGACGAGCGAGTTCGCGCTGCGAGCTGGAATGCATCGGCACGCAGCCGCCGCTGCTGCAACGGCAAGAACGGCTTCAGCCAGAAGGGTCCGCAGCCGCAGTTCGCGAGCTACTACTACAGCCTGCCGCAACTGCAGACGAGCGGCCGCATCGCGATCGGCGGTCGCGAGCATCGCGTGCGCGGTGTCGCGTGGTTCGACCATGAATGGTCGAGCGGCATGTTCGACGAGACGCGCGCGCGGCTGGGACTGGATCGGCCTGAATCTCGACGACGGCGGCGCGCTGATGGTTCAGCGCATGCGCGACGACGCCGGGCAGCGAGCACTGGGGCGGCGCGACGCTGCGCGACGCCGGGCGACCGCGACCGCGGCTTACGCGCCGGACGAGATCGCGTGGTCGCCGCTGCGTCGCTGGCGCTCGCCGCGCACGGGCGTCACCTATCCCGTCGAATGGAAAATCGCGATCGGCGAGCGCACGATGACGCTGCGTCCGTTGATGGACGATCAGGAGAACGATGCGCGCGGGAGCACCGGAACGCTCTACTGGGAAGGCGCAGTGCGCGCGTTCGACGAGCGCGGCCGCGCGATCGGCCGCGGCTATCTCGAGCTGACCGGCTACGGCGAGCGCCTCAGGCTCTGAGGGCGACACGATTTCGGCGGAGCGCACCATGTCACGTCTCTACCAAGAAGCGCACCGCGAGCTGCAGCGGCAGTTCGACACCGAGCGGCTCGCGGACCGCCTCGAGCAGGTGACGTATCACACGCGCATCACGCCGGAGGATCGCGACTTCATCGAGCGCCGCGACATGTTCTTCCTCGCGACCGCGGACGCGGAAGGCCGGCCGAACTGCTCGTACAAGGGCGGCGATCCCGGCTTCGTGCGCGTGCTGGACGAGAGCACGATCGTGTTCCCGAACTACGACGGCAACGGCATGTTCCTGTCGTTCGGCAACGCGCGCATGAATCCGCACGTCGGCCTGCTGTTCATCGACTTCGAAGCGGGCAAGCGCATCCGCGTGAACGGCACGGCGTCGATCGAGCCGGCCGACGGCGGTCGAGCCGCGTATCCGCAGGCGCAGTTCATCGTGAGAGTGACGGTGCGCGAAGTGTTTCCGAACTGCCCGCGCTACATCCACAAGTATCAGCTCGTGGAGCGCTCGAAGTTCGTGCCGCGCGCCGACGTTCCCACGCCGGTGCCGGCGTGGAAACGTTACGAGTGGGCGAAAGACGTGCTGCCGAAGGGCGATCCGGCGAAAGCGAAGGACGTGAAAGGTCAGCCGACCTTCGCGCCGGGCTTCACGACCCACACCTTGCACCAGCCGTTCGCGTTGACGAGCTTGCCGGGGAAGATGTTGCACGGGCGCCATTCGTCGCCTTCCTTGCCCGTCAGCTGCAGGCAATTCGCGCAATGCGCGCCCTTCTTGTACTGCGGCACCTTGTTCGGGTCGACCTTCTTCGCGTCGTGCACGTAGCCCATCGCGACCGCGAGCGGATCCTTCTCGTCCAGGTGCGGCGGCGAGCCCTGCGCGCGGCGCTTTGCACCAGGCCGGCGGCGGGCAACGCGGCGAGCCCTGCCAATGCGCTCTTCAGAACTGTACGACGATCGTAGCGGCGGTCACTCATGATCGGTCCTCGTCTCGCGGTCGAGCTGAAGGGGAGGGTAAGGTACGGCGCGCATGATAAACGCCGACTGAAAACGCCGTAAATGGTCGCGCATAGCGTCAGAGTCAGCGTGCGCGGCGCGACGATCAGGCCGTCCTCGTCGGCATACAGCCAGTCACCCTGACGAAAGTTCACACCCGCGAAGCGCACCGGCACGTCGCGCTGGCCTTCGCCGCGCTTGTCGGTCTTGCAGCGGACAGGTGCCGAGCGCCTTCACGCCGAGCGGCAGCTGTGCAATCGCGAATGCGTCGCGAATGCATCCGTACACCACGACGCCGCTCCAGCCGTTGTCGACCGCCTGCTGCGCGAGCATGTCGCCGAGCACCGCGCGGCGCATCGAGCCGCCGGCATCGATCACGAGCACGCGTCCGCTGGCCCGGCCTCGGCGGTGAGATCGCGCACGCGCGAGTTGTCTTCGAAGCACTTGATCGTGGCGATCGGCCCGGCGAAGCGCAGCTCGCCCGCCGTAGTCGCGAAACAGGGGCTCGCCGATCTGCAGCTCGGCGGCGAAGCGATCGCACAGATCGGCAGTCTGGAATTCCACGCACGCACTCCGGCACCAGGCTGATTCGCCTGGTGCAGGAGTATCCAGTGCAACGTGGAGCGCGCGCTACTTCGTGAGCTTGCCGAGCATGCGCGACAGGAGCGAATCGTTCTTCGGCAGCTTGCGGATGCCGCTCTCCGACAGCTCGACTTCGCGCGCCTCGTCGAGCAGCTGCTCCGCGAGGCTCTTCTTCTCGATCGGCGGCAGCGTCTTGTGCCTGCCGCGTGTTGCCCGGCTTGCTGGCTGGACGCGGCGCGCTCTTGGTGCTCGGCCCGGCCGACTTCGCCGCGCTCTTCAGCGCCTTGTGCGTGCCGGTCGCGCTGGTCTTGAACGAGCCGGTGTCGAGCGGCCTTGAACGAGCCGGTCGCCGCGGTGTCCGACGCCCGAGCGCCACTTCCATCGTCACGGTCGGAATCGACCGGACGCGCGGCGCGCGCATTGTTCAGCTCGACGACCTTCGCTTCGTGCGGCGGGCTGCGCGCGGCTTCTTCGTCGACGGCGCATCCTTGAAGCGCGCGTGCTCGGCGACGCTGACGCGCATGACCGAGGGCGAGCCGAAGAACGTCTGCAGGTAGCCCATCACCGCTTCGGCGGACACGGCTTCCTTGAAGAAGCCGAGGCGCAGCGAGTGCACGATCTTGCCGCTGCCGGCGGTCGCGACGGAGTACAGGCGATACGCCTCGAAGATGTCGAGGCGCGGCATCGCGTCGAGATTCACCGGCTGATCGGAGACGGCGAGCTGCACCGCGAACCATTTCTCCTGCTGCGCGTCTTCCATCTCCGCGCTCGTCAGCGCGCGGATGGTCTGCGTGCTGTCGAGCTCGGGCGGCGGGGCGGTCGAGCTGCCCGTGATGCGGATCGGCGGCGGCATCGCGGGCGCAGCCGGCTTGGCCGTCATGAGCGGCGCAGCCGGCGTGTGAGCAGGCTTCGCGCGACGTTTACGGATCTTCCGGCGACCTTCGGCGCGGGCGTCGCGCTCGGCTTCGTGCGAGCGGCGCTGCGTTGCCGATCTTCGGCTTGGCGTCGAGCCGGAGGCGCATGCGTCGGCGCGGCAGCGGCCGCCTTCGCGGCGGGCTCGGCCTCGAGGCGGATGCCAGATGTCTTTGAACTCCGACGCCCTTGCCGACGTGGAACGGCGCGGACGGCGCCGTGCGTTGAGCTTCGCCGGCGCGGGCGGCGGATCGGAGAACGTGAGCGCTGGCGCACGCACACGCATGCTGCTCGCCGTGTCCGGCTTGCTCGCGGTGTCGGCGCCGGGGCAGCAGGCTTGCGGCGGGCTTCGCCGCGACAGGCGTCGCGCTTTCGGCACGACCGGCGTGGCGGGCTTCGCGTCCACGGGCTTCGCAGCGTCGGCTTGGCGGCCACCGGCAGCGGGGCGCCTTCGCTGCGAGCTTCAGCGCGGGATGTCTTGCCGTATCGGACGTGGCCTTCTCCGGGGCCTTCGGCGCCGGCGCCTTCAGGATGCCGGTGGCATCGCGTCTTCGCGATGGCCGCATCGGCTGCCGGCGTCAGCGACGGCGGCTCCCAGGTGAATTCGTCGAGACCTTCGGTCGGTGCCGACCGCCGGACTTCGTCGCGGGCTGCCGGGCTCGCAGCTTTCGGCTGCCGGTCGCTGCCGGCGTCTCCGGTTCCCAGGTCAGCTCGATGATTTCGGGTTGCGGCCGCAGCGAGCGTCTTCGCTGCGGCGGGCGCTTGCTTCGCCGGCGCGTTGCTTCGACGTCGCTGCGGGAGCGGCGCAGGCTTCGGCGGAGCAGCAGCAGGCTTCGGCTGAGCAGCGGGCTTCGATGCAGCGGCGGCGCGGTGCATCGGCACTCGGCACCGGGCGTGAGCGGCAGCGCGTTTCCGGCAGGTAGCCGCGCGCGAACCGGCGATCCTCTTCGCACAGGCACGCAGTGAATGCAGTCGGATACTGCTGGCGCACGACGGTGAGCACGCTTTCGGCGTGCGATTCGCTCGTGAAGAAGCCGAGGCGCAGGCGATGGCGCGTGCGGCCGTCCTCGACGCGCGCCACTTGATAGAGACGATAGTTTTCCAGCCCGGGGATGTTGTTGCCGTCGAGTCGCACCGGCGCGATCGACGCGCACAGATTGATGACGAACAGGGCCGAGCCGGTGCCGCTCGCCGTTGCGATGGGCGCAAGCGGCGGCGTCACGGCTAGCTGAGCGTTGCTGGTGCTCTTTTCCACGTCTTCTTCCCCATGCCCGAATGCAAATCGACGAAGGCGCGCGATCGCGGCCCGACGGCACTCATTTCGGTGGGGGAGGGAGCGCGCTTCGATGCGCATCGCGCTCAGTCACGGACGGTTTCGCGTTTCTCTTTGCTATCGGCGTCACTTCGAACGTGGGCCGATGGCGAATCCGCTGCCGCGATCGAATCGCGGCTCCGTGGCAACCCCGCTGTCTTAGGAAATGAATCCGTTAGACCGGAAGCTTTGCGTCCTCGCCTTTCGGCGAGTTTGCCCTTGGAACGGTTTGATAATCCGCTTCGTAGCGGGGATAAGTCAAGCGGTTTGGTCGCTTTCAGCCGACACTTGATTTGGCGACAAGTCGCAGTCTGTAGGGAATTTGAGGTTATGTCGTACGCGCGCGAAACGGTGCCGTGAAACGCTGCCGATGCATCCGTAAATCGAGCTTGCGTTCAACTCAGACCGCCATCCGTGTCCACGCTTCCTTGCTGGCGCTCGCCGGCTCGCCGGCCATGATGCGCGGCGCGAGCTGCGAGACGATGTGGACCTGCGCGGCATCGGACAGTCCGAGCGCACGCAGCGCGCCTTCCAATCCATCGATCAACTGACGGCGCTCGCTCTCGTTCGGGCAGCTGTCGCGCGCCAACGCTGCGAGCTCGTCGCCGACACTCTGCAGTGTCTCGGCGATCGACGGCGCGAACTCGCTCAGGTCGCCGCGCAGACGCGCGGCAAAACGAAACGAGTTGTACGCGCACTCGTAGGCGCGATGGCGCAGCTTGAGATTCTTCAACATTCCCACTGTGCGATGCCTCCGCGACTCGGCGTCGAGGTCATCGACGGGGCAAAGTGTGGAGCGCGTCGCACTCAAGCGCGGTGTGCGCTGGATCGCAAAACGCGTCCGCGCGCAGGCGTTGCTTTTACGCAGCCTTACGGATCAAGCGCGTAGCAGCGCAGAAAAATTTCGCGCGAAAATTTCGCACGCGGCGACGTTGACATTCGAGCCAGGTGCGGAGCCTGACCCGCTTGCATCACGCGCGGCCGACGTTGCGATCGGTCGGCGAGTGGAAGTATTCGCTCTCTTCGGCGAACTGGCGCATCAGCTTGCGCAGCTCCTCGATGCGTCCTTCGGCGGTGCTGATCGGCACGCACTCTTCGCACTCGGGATCGGAGCACGGCTGGCGCGAGTACAGCCAATACTGCACGGCGCCCGCGAGCAGGCCGTCGGCGATGTCCCAGATGTCCGCCTTGTCGTCGGTGTCGGCGATCCTGTTACCGAGATCGACGGCCTTGCCGAACGCTTCGCTGAAAGGATTGTCGGTTTCCTGCATGGCGTGGTCCTGTGCCCACTGAATGCGCCACTGGCGAGTTGCGCGCCATTGTACCGGACGCGTCCGGTCGCTCGAAGCGCGCCTTGAAGATCCCAGCGGGCGCTGGTCTACTGTCGCACCGCATTTGATTTCGCCCGGGTGCGACCATGGCCGATGAACGTAATCAGGACCCGCAGATGGATGCGGCGGGACTCTACCGCGAGGAAATGTTCACGGACCGCAAGGTCGGCGCGATTCGCCGGCTGACGCCCGTCACCGCCGACGGCGCACCGGACACGACGCGGCCGGTGCGTGTTCATCGGCCAGGCGGAGATCATGACCAACATGGGGCCGGTGCCGCTGAGCTTCGAGATCGAGGGCAAGACGCTGGCCGAGGCGGTCGCGGGCTTTTCCGCTGCAGCAACGGTTGCGATCGAGCGCACCGTGCAGCAGATCCAGGAGATGCGGCGGCAGGCGGCCTCGCAGCTGGTCGTGCCCCAGGGCGGCATGCCGAACCTCGGCCCGGGCGGTCCGGGCGGCCGCGGCGGCGAAAATCCAGCTTCCCTGAGGAGTCAGGCTGAAGTCGACTCGGCGCTCGCCTGCTGCGGCGACCGGCTCGCCGCCGGGCGCGGGCGCCGGTCCCGCTTCCTGCACCATCAGCAGATTGCCGTTCTCCGCGCTGATCGCGGCCTCGGTGCGCTTGTTCATCACCACGATGCTGATGCGGCGGTTGACCGGGCTCTCCGGCGCCGACGGATCGAGCAGCACGCTCGACGCGAGGCCGACCACGCGGCCGATCTTCTCCGCGGCGAGTCCGCCCGCGAGCAACGCGCGTCGCGCGGCGTTGGCGCGATCGGCCGAGAGCTCCCAGTTCGTGTAGTTCACTGCGACGTACGGCTTCATGTCCGTGTGGCCGCTGATGCTGATGCGGTTCGGCACGCTGCTGACGATGTGCGCGAGCTCCCTGAGAATGTCGCTGCTGAAGTCTTCGAGCCGCGCGCTGCCGAGCGGGAACATCGAGCGGCGCTCGTGATCGATGATCTGGATGCGCACGCCCTCCGGCGTCACGTCGAGCAGGATCTGGTCCTTGAACTTCGCGAGCGACTCGCGCTCGTCGATGCCCTTGCGCAGCTCTTCGAGCAGGCCGGCGAGCCGCTCGTTGTCGAGCTTCTCTCGTCTCTGCGCGCCGTCGTCGTCCGCGCGCGTCGCGGTCTGCGTGCCGGGCGTCGGCGGCGCGATCGGCGCGGGCGGCGCCGGGTCATGATGCAGCTCCATGCCGCCGCCGAGCTTGATCATGCTGGTGCTCGCGCCGCCCGGACCCTGGATCGGCGAGGGCGAGGGCACGGGGCTTGCGCCCTGCACGTCGGAAGGGTTGTTGAAGTACTCGGAGATCGCGCCCTTCTGCTCTTCGGTGGTCGCTTCCATCAGCCACATCAGCAGGAAGAACGCCATCATCGCGGTCGCGAAGTCGGCGAACGCCACTTTCCACGAGCCGCCGTGGTGCGCGTGGCCGCCCTTCTTGACGCGCTTGATGATGATCGGCCGGGCCGCTTCGGCCTCGAGCGTGTTTGGCAGCGGCGCGGCCCACTTGCGTCAGCCCTTCTTGCGCAGCTGCGCTTCGAGATCCTTGAAGCTCGGCCGCAGCGGGCCCGGCGTCGACTTGCGGCCGAACTCGATCGCGACCTGCGGCGGCTGGCCGCGCAGGAAGCCCATGATGCAGGTCTTGATGGTCGTGTAGAAATGCGTCTCGTCGCGCGCCATGCGCTCGAGCGCGTTGCTCATCGGGCCGAGCAGGCCGTACGCGAGCAGGATGCCGAGGAACGTGCCGACCAGCGCGGCGGCGACCTTGTGGCCGATCTCCGACGGCGGACCGCCGAGCGCGCCCATCGTGTTCACGATGCCGAGCACCGCGGCGACGATGCCGAAGCCGGGCATCGCATCGGAGAGCTTGCTCATCGCCTGCGCCGGCTCCTCGCCGTCGTGGTGATGCGTTTCGATCTCCTGGTCCATCAGCGCTTCGAGCTGGTGCTCGTCCATGTCGCCGCTGATGATCAGCCGCAGGTAGTCCTGGATGAACTCGACCACGTGATGGTCGTTGAGGATCAGCGGCCGCTTCTTGAACACCTCGCTCTTGGCGGGCTCCTCGATGACGCGCTCGAGCCCCATCATGCCTTCCTTGCGCGCCAGCGACAGCAGCTCGTACATCACGGCGAACAAGCCGAGGTAGTGCTCCTTCTTGTAGCGCGAGCCTTTCAGCAGCGTGCCGAACCCGGCCGCCACGCGCTTGGTGATGCGCATCGGGTTGGCGATGATCAGCGCGCCGGCGCCGGCGCCGCCGATGATCAGCAGCTCGGACGGCTGCCACAGGGCTCCCAGGTGGCCGCCGTGCACGGCGAACCCCCCCAGAACGCAACCGAAAACCACGACGATGCCGATGATCAGATTCATAGCTTGAAAGCTGCTTCGGCACCGGTGAGCCGGAAGTTGAGGCACAATCGACGCCATGAGTCTGCCGAGCGGAATCCTCCAGCGATTGGCCGGGGTCCTGATCAGCATTTGCCTGATCGCCTGCCCCGTCCTGGCGCAGTCCCTGGAGGTCATCGACCTGAAGTACCGGACGGCGGCGGAAGTCATCCCGGTGCTGCAGCCGCTCGTGGAGCAGGGCGGGGCGCTGACCGGCCAGGACTACAAGCTGTTCGTGCGGGCCAGCCCGGCGAACCTGCGGCAGCTGCGCGCCGCGCTCGAACAGATCGATCGCAAGCCGAACCAGCTGCTGGTCTCCGTGCGACGGAGCACGGAGCAGGAAGTCGCAACTCGAGCGCGCTCGAGTGAGCGGCACAGTGAGCAATCGCGGCTCCAACGTGTCGGTTCAGGCGACGGACTCGAATGCTGCGCGATCGCAGCAGCGGTATCGCGAGCGTTCAAGTCATCGAAGGCAACTCGGCGTTCATCAGCAGCGGCAGCGACGTTCCGATCGTCACCTCAGTCGCAGCGGGTGTGGGACGTCGTCCATTTGCCGCCGCGACGACCAGCTATCGAAACGTGAGCAGCGGTTTCCTCGTCACGCCGCGCGTGAACGGAACGCAGGTCGTGCTCGACATCGAACAACAGGATGAGCGGGTCGCGAACGGCAACATCCAGACGCAGCGGCTCACGACGCAGGCGAGCGGTCCGCTCGGCGAATGGATTCGGCTCGGCGGCGTCGAGCGAATCCGCGTCGACGCAGCAGCGCGGCATTCTCAGCCGCCAGTATTCGACGCAGAGCGACGAGCGCGAGATCTGGGTGAAGGTCGAGTCCCGGTAGGTCGGGCTTCAGCCCGACTCTTTCGGCAACCTGACACCGCACGATCAATCCCGGATCGTTGTCGAGCAGCTCGATGCTGCCGCGATGCAGCCGCACGACTGCCGCGACCAGGCTCAGGCCGAGTCCGCTGCCGACTTGCTCGCGATCGCGTTCCAGCCGCACGAACGGCTGCAGGATGCGCTGCCGGTCTGCGGCCGGGATGCCGGGGCCGTTGTCTGCGACCTGCAGCACGATCGCATCCGGCTCGGCCGCGACGCTCACGTCGATGCGTCCGCCGGGCGACACATATTTGATGGCGTTCTCGATCAGGTTCACGAGCACTTGCGCGAGCAGCTGGCTGTTGCCGTGAGTCGCTCGCCGCCTCGGCGCCGCGGTATTCGAGCGTGATCTCGCGCGTCGCCGCTTCCGGCCGATACAGCTCGACCAGCTCGCGCGCCAGCGCGGCGAGATCCACTGCCTCGGTCGGAACGTCGCGGCCGCGGCCCTCGGCCTGCGCGATCTGCAGCAGCGTGCCGAGCGTTCGCTGCACGCGTTCGAGCTCGGCGAGCGTCGCTTCCATCGTCGCGCGTGCGTCCTCGCTCAGGCCTTCGTGCTGCAGCGACTCTTCGATGCGCACTCGCGCGCGATACAGAGGACCGCGCAGGTCGTGCGCGGCGCTGTCGAACGTCGTGCGCAGCATGTCGGTCTGCAGCTCGATGCGTTTCGAGCATGCGATTGACGGCCGTGCCGAGCTCGTCGAACTCGTCGTGCGACTTTTCCACGGGCAGGCGTCGCGACAGGTCGCCGGCCATGATCGACTCGCAGGTGCTCGCGAACGCGCGGACGCGGCGACGGATGCGCCGGCTGTAGCTCAAGCCGAAGACCGTCGCGAGCAGCACGCTCGAGCCCGCGCCCCAGAACATCGCGGTGCGCAGCCGCGACGCCAGCTTGTGACGTTCGAGAATGTCGGTGCCGACGAGCAGCCGACGCCCGCCGGGCAGCAGGAACACCTGCGCGCGCACCGGATGCGAGACCACACCGCCGGCCTCGCTCGCGTCGATCTCGAATTCGATCCAGTTGCCGTAGGTGTCGAAGTCGAACGGCCAGTGCGCGAGGTTGCCCGCGATCGGATAGCCGTTCGGCTCGATCAGCAGGTAGACCGCGCCGGTGCGGTCCCAGCTGTCGGCGCGACGGCGCAGGGTCGCAACCAGCTGCAGCAGGCCGCCGGTCGCATAGTCGTCGACGAGATGCGCGACCTCGCTGCGGATCACGGAGTCGACTTCGCGATCGAGCACGCGCGCGGTGAGGACGTAGACCGCGGTCAGCACCAGCGTGATGGCCGCGGCGAAGATCACGACGAACAGCGCGGCGAGACGCGCCGAGGACAGCCGCATGCGCGGCGGCGCAGTCATGAGCGGAGGGCTGTCCTGCGTATCATTCCTTCAGAACATAACCCGCGCCCCGCACCGTGTGAATGAGCGGCTTGGGAAAGCCCTTGTCGATGGCGTTGCGCAGCCGGCTCATGTGCACGTCCGTGATGTTGGTCTGCGGATCGAAATGCAGGTTCCACACGCCTTCCAGCAGCATGGTGCGCGTCACCGTCTGGCCGGCGTGGCGCACCAGGTATTCGAGCAGCTGGAATTCCTTCGTGGTCAGCTCGATGTTGCGCCCGGCGCGGGTGACGCGACGCGCCAGCAGGTCGAGCTCGAGGTCGGCGATCTTCAGCCGCGTCGTCTCGCTCGCCGCCGCGCCGCGTCTGTTCAGCGCTTCGATGCGCGCGAGCAGCTCGGCGAACGCGAAAGGCTTGGTCAGATAGTCGTCGCCGCCGGCCTTCAGGCCGTGCACGCGGTCATCGACCGTGCCGAGCGCCGACAGGATCAGCACCGGCGTGCGATCGCTGCGCTCGCGCAGGGTCGTGATGATCGGTCAAGCCGTCGAGATACGGCAGCTGGCGATCCGCGATGATCACGTCGTACGGACCGCGACCGGCCTTCTCCAGGCCGTCGCGGCCGTCCGGGCTGTGCTCGACGCTGTAGCCGCTCTCGCGCAATCCCTTGACGAGATACTCGGCGGCTTGCAGGTCGTCTTCGATCAGCAGCAGGCGCATTCAACCCCGAGTCAGCCCCAAATCAACCACCACGATCATCCAACTCGCACCGGCACGAAGATCTGCGCATTATCGCGCTCGATCAACAGCGCGACCACTTTGCCGTTGCGCTTCTTCGCCGCGGCCCGCAGCTCGTCCATCGACTTCACCTTCGCGCCGTTGACGCCGAGGATGATGTCGCCCGGCCGCACGCCCGCGCCGGCCGCCGGGCCATCGACGTCCTCGACCAGCAGGTCGCCGTCGGTTTCCGCCTGACGCTTCTCCTGCTGCGGTCAGCGGGCGCACCGCGAGACCGAGCCGCGCGGTTTCGTCGCCCTGCTGCGCGTCGTTGCGACGCGACGCGCTCGCCTCTTCTCCTGGATCTCCACCGGGCGCACCGACAGGTCCTTGGTCGCAGCCGTTGCGCCACACTTCGATCTCGACCGGCGCGCCGGGCTTCTTGCCCGCGATCGATCACCGGCACCTGCGAGGAGGTCTCGATCGTCGTGCCGTCGACCTTGAGGATCACGTCGCCGGCCTTGATGCCGCCCTTCTCGCCGGGGCTGTCCGCTTCGACCATGCCGACCAGCGCGCCGCGCGGGCGGTCGAGGCCGAACGACTCGGCGAGCTGCGCCGTCACGTCCTGAATCGAGACGCCGATGCGGCTGCGCGTCGACGCGCCCGGTCTTGATGAGCTGGTCCTTGACGCCGCTCGCGACGTCGATCGGGATCGCGAACGAAACGCCCATGTAGCCGCCGGTGCGGCTGTAGATCTGCGAGTTGATGCCGACGACTTCGCCGTTCAGGTTGAACAGCGGGCCGCCGGAGTTGCCGGGATTGACCGCGACGTCCGTCTGGATGAACGGCGTGTAGTTGCCGCCGGGCATGGCGCGCGAAGTCGCGCTGACGATGCCCGCGGTGACGCTGTTCTCGAAGCCGAACGGCGAGCCGATCGCGACGACCCATTCGCCGGGCCGCAGCTTCGACGGATCGCCGAGCCGCACGGTCGGCAGGTTCTTCGCGTCGATCTTCAGCACCGCGACGTCGGTCTGCTCGTCGGACGCCCACGACCTTCGCGGTGTACTCGCGACGGTCGGTGGTCTTGACCGTGACCTCGTCCGCGTTCGCGACGACGTGCGCGTTGGTCAGGATGTAGCCGTCGTCGCTGACGATGAAGCCCGAGCCTTCGCCCTGCACCGGCGGCTTGGTTGCGCGGCATCGGCTGGCCGAAGCGGCGGAAGAATTCATAGAACGGATCGTTGGGCGACACGCCGCCGCCGCCGCCGGGGAAGTCGACCTCCTGCCTCTTGCCGACGACCGCGACGTTGACGACTGCCGGGCCGTAGTGCTCGGCGAGGCGCCGCGAAGTCCGGCAGCGCGCCGGCGAAGCGGGCGGGCGCGGCGGCGATGCCCTGTGCGGCTGCCGCCGGCGCGTCTGCTGCCGCGGCTCCTGCCGTCGCAATATTCCCGGAACAAGCAGCCGACGCCATTGCAGCGGCGATCACGGCGGCGCGAAGCGAAGTCGGCACCATGGAAACACTCCCGAAGGAAAGCTGATGGGGACGGGGAGTGAGACGCTAACAGGTAGCGAAAGTTGTTCGGATTACAGAGAGTTAACCTTTCTTCAACCCCTCCAATTCGCCGCTGCAGCTGCGCGACTTGCTGCTCCAGCGCGGCGACGCGCTCTTCGAGCGACTTGCGGTCGCCGCGAGGCGCCGCGGCGCTGGGCGCATCCGCGGCTGCATATTGTTCGATGCCCTCCGCCGCGCCCTCGACGGAGCCGCTGAACAGGTGCGCATAGCGCGACTCGCGCCTGCCGGGCTCGCGCGCGAGCCGCACCACGAACGGGCCATCCTCGCGAGTTGCCAGGCGGTTGAGCGCAGCTTCGACTTCGCCGACCTCGGCGATCGGCGCCATGCGACTGGCGCGGCCGCGCAGCTCACCCGGCGTCTGCGGTCCGCGCAGCAGCAGCTCGCACACGATCGCGGTCTCCTGCGGCGTGAACTCCAGCGTGCCGAAGCCGGTATTGCAGAAGCGGTGCTGATACTTCGGCACGCGGCTGCCGAACCCCGAGCGCTCGAGAACCAGGTGCTTCTTGACGAGCGCGTCGAGCGTCTCCTGCACGGTGCGCTCGTCCAGCTCCAGCACCGGGTCGCGATTGCTCTTCTGGTTGCAGGCGTTCGTCAGCGCGTTGAGGACAGCGGGTACTGGTCCGGCGTCGTGATCGCCTTTTCGATCAGGCTGCCGATGACGCGGGCTTCGAGGGCGGTGAGCTGGATGTTCATGGATCGAGGATATTAACCCGACTCTTCTTCTACAATTCCGCCCCTCATGCGTCTGCGCGAGATTCCTTACAACTACACGTCGTTTTCCGATCGCGAGATCGTCCTGCGTCTGCTCGGCGCGGCGGCCTGGCGCATCCTGGACGAGCTGCGCGGCGAGCGTCGCACCGGCCGCTCGGCTCGCATGCTGTACGAAGTGCTCGGCGACATCTGGGTCGTGCAGCGCAATCCGTACCTGCAGGACGATCTCATCGAGAACCCGCGGCGTCGTCGGCTGCTCATCGAGGCGTTGCATCACCGCCTGAACGAAGTGCAGCGGCGGCGCGATGCCGCGGACGTCGAGCGCGACCGCAAGGTCGGCGAGTTGCTGCAGGCGGCGCGCAAGTGCGTGCATGAATTCGCCGAGGATTTCACGCGCACCGTGCAACTTCGCAAGCGCGCGCGTCGACTGCTCGAACGGCACACGCGCGCGGACAACGTCCGCTTCGATGCGTTCGCGCGCGTCTCGCACGTGACCGACGCGACCGACTGGCGCGTCGACTATCCGTTCGTGGTGCTCGCCCCGGACGGCGAGAAGGAGATTCCGGCGCTGGTGCGTGCGTGCATCGAGCTCGGGCTGACGGTCATTCCGCGCGGCGGCGGCACGGGCTACACCGGCGGTGCGATTCCGCTCACGCCGCTCTGCGGCAGTGATCAACACCGAAAAGCTGGAAGCGCTCGGCCGCGTCGAGCAGACCTCGCTCGCCGGGAGTGGCCGAGCAGGTTGCGACGATCTTCACGGAAGCGGGCGTGGTCACGCGTCGCGTGTCCGAGGCTGCGGAGCGCGCGGGCCTGGTGTTCGCCGTCGATCCGACTTCCGCGGATGCTTCCTGCATCGGCGGCAACGTCGCGATGAACGCCGGCGGCAAGAAAGCGGTGCTCTGGGGCACGGCGGTCGACAACCTCGCCTGGTGGCGCATGGTCGATCCGGACGGCAACTGGCTCGAGGTCGCACGCCTCGCGCACAACCGCGGCAAGATCCACGAAGCCGCAGTCGCGACCTTCGAGCTCACCTGGAAGGACGGCCGCGAGGCGCCGAAGCGACGCGCGCGTGCTGCGCACGGCCCGCATCGAGATCGAAGGCCGCAAGTTTCGCAAGGCCGGGCTCGGCAAGGACGTGACCGACAAGTTCCTCGGCGGCCTGCCCGGCGTGCAGAAGGAAGGTTGCGACGGCGTGATCACGTCGGCGCGCTGGGTGCTGCACCGGATGCCGAAGCACATCCGCACGGTGTGCCTGGAGTTCTTCGGCCACGCGCGTCACGCGATTCCGTCGATCGTCGAGATCAAGAGTTTCCTCGACGCGCGAGCGCGCGCCGACGGCACGCAGCTCGCCGGGCTCGAGCACCTGGACGAGCGCTACCTGCGCGCGGTCGGCTACGCGACGAAATCCAAGCGCGGCGCGCTGCCGAAGATGGTGCTGCTCGGCGATATCGTCGGCGACGACGAGGACGCGGTGGCGCGCGCGACCTCGGAAGTCGTGCGCATCGCCAACAGTCGCTCCGGCGAGGGCTTCGTCGCCGTCAACGCGGACGCGCGCAAGAAGTTCTGGCTGGACCGCTCGCGCACCGCGGCGATTGCGCGGCACACGAACGCGTTCAAGATCAACGAGGACGTCGTGATCCCGCTCGAGCGCATGGGCGACTACACCGACGCGATCGAGCGCATCAACATCGAGCTGTCGTTCCGGAACAAGCTGCAGCTGCTGGACGAGCTGCAGGCGTATTTCGCCGGCGAGCTGCAGCTCGGCAAGGTCGACGATCCGGATCTCGAGCGCGTCCGCGCGATGAGCTGCTGGCGATCGCCAGTCCCAGGCGCAGCAGGTGCTCGCCGGAGACTCGCGCTCGCTGGGCCTATCTCAGCGAGCATCTCGACACGCCGCTGGCGCAGGCGCTGCCGCACCTCGCGCAGCTGGGCTTCGAGCCTTTGCGCGGCGAGCTGGAGCGCCGCGTCGAGCGCGAGCCTGGCACGCGCGTCTTCGATCATCCTGCAGGACCGCTCGATCCGCACGTCGTGGAAGTCGGAAGTGCGCGGCACCTGCGGCGGCTGTTCGCGCGGCGGTGCATTCGCGCCGGTGCTGCAAGCCGTCGAGGAGATTCACCGGCGCGTGCTGCGCGGCCGCGTCTGGATCGCCCTGCACATGCACGCCGGCGACGGCAACGTGCACACGAACATCCCGGTCAACTCGGACGACTACGAAATGCTGCAGGAGGCGAACCGCGTCGGTGGTGCGCATCATGCAGATCGCGCGCGACCTCGGCGGCGTGATCTCCGGCGAGCACGGCATCGGCATCACGAAGCTGGAATTTCTCTCGGACGCGGAAACCGCCGAGTTCCGCGACTACAAGCAGCGCGTCGATCCGCAGGGGCGGTTCAATCGCGGCAAGCTCCTGCCCGGACGGCGACCTGCGCAACGCGTACACGCCCAGCTTCAACCTGCTGGGGCACGAGTCGCTGATCATGCAGCACTCCGACATCAACTCGATCTCGGATGCGATCAAGGATTGCCTGCGCTGTGGCAAGTGCAAGCCGGTCTGCGCGACGCACGTGCCGCGCGCCAATCTGCTCTACTCGCCGCGCAACAAGATCCTCGCGACTTCGTTGCTGATCGAGGCGTTCCTGTACGAGGAGCAGACGCGCCGCGGCGTCTCGATCCGCCACTTCGACGAGTTCTCCGACGTCGCGGATCACTGCACCGTGTGCCACAAGTGCGAGAAGCCGTGCCCGGTCGAACATCGACTTCGGCGACGTATCGATGGCGATGCGCGACCTGTTGCGGCGGATGGGCAAGAAGCGCTTCAACGCCGGCACCGCCGCCGCGATGGTCTTCCTCAATGCCACCAACCCCGAGACGATCAAGCTCGCGCGCAAGGTGATGCTCGAATGGGGCTTCAAAGCGCAGCGGCTCGGCAATCGCATGCTGCGCGCCGTTCGCGAGCGCGCAGACCGCGCGGCCGCCGGCGACGACCGGCAAGCCGCCGCTGAAAGAGCAGGTCGTGCATTTCGTGAACAAGAAAATGCCGGGCGGCCTGCCGAAGAAGACGGCGCGCGCGCTGCTCGACATCGAGGATCGCCACTACGTGCCGATCATCCGCGATCCCGCGCGCACCAGCAGCGACTCCGACGCCGTGTTCTATTTTCCCGGCTGCGGCTCGGAGCGGCTGTTCTCGCAGGTCGGCCTCGCGACGCAGGCGATGCTGTGGCACGTCGGTGTGCAGGCCGTGCTGCCGCCCGGCTACCTGTGCTGCGGCTACCCGCAGCGCGGCGCCGGCCAGTTCGACAAGGCCGAGAAAATCATCACCGACAACCGCGTGCTGTTCCATCGCGTCGCGAACACGCTCAACTATCTCGACATCCGCACCGTGGTCGTCAGCTGCGGCACGTGCTTCGACCAGCTGCAAGGCTACAAATTCGACGAGATCTTTCCCGGCTGCCGCATCGTCGACATCCACGAATACCTGATGGAGCGCGGCGTGCAGCTCGCGGGCGTGACCGGCGTGCGCTACATGTATCACGATCCGTGTCACTCGCCGATCAAGGGTCACGATCCGTTGCAGGTCGTGAACGCGCTGCTCAACGACAAGCTCAACGGCCGCGTCGAGAAGAACGACCGCTGCTGCGGCGAGTCCGGCACGTTCGCGATGACGCGTCCCGACGTCGCGACGCAGGTGCGCTTCCGCAAGGAGCAGGAGATGCGAGCCGGCGCGGCGCGGTTGCGCGCCGACGGCTTCAAAGGCGAAGTGAAGGTGCTGACCTCGTGCCCGTCGTGCATGCAGGGCCTGAAGCGCTACAACGACGATGCGGACCTGGACGCCGACTACATCGTCGTCGAGATCGCGCGCCACGTGCTCGGCGCGCAGTGGCTGCCGGAATACGTGCGCGCGGCGAACAACGGTGGCATCGAACGCGTATTGGTATGAAGAAGAAAGAGGTGGGCGTATGAAAGCGAATTGGGTGTCTGGTCGCATGTTGGCCGTGCTCGGCGCGGCGCGGCGCGCGAGGCGGCTGACGCGCATGCGGGCGTCATCGAGCACTACGGGCTGGAGCAGGCCGCGACGCCGGTCAGCGAGCGGCCGGGCTGGCGCAAGCCGAAGCGCATTCTGGTCGGCAGCTTCATTCCCGGCGTCGCCGAGGCGCTGCAGTCCGCCGCGCCCGGCGTCGAGTCGTCGTCGCGAATCCGGCCGACATCGCCAAGCAGGCTGCCGGCGTCGACGTGGTGATCGGCTTCTGCACGCCCGAGGTCGTTGCCGCCGGCAAGTCGATCCGCTGGATCCAGCTGGTGACCGCCGGCGTCGAAAACTGCGTCGCGATCCCGGCGGTGCGCGAGCGCGACATCCTCGTCACGAACATGCAGCGCATCGGCGGACCGATCATCGCCGAGCACGTCATGGGCATGGTGCTGGCGTTCACGCGCGGCATCGACCTGTATGTGTCCGCGCAGCCGCGCGCCGAATGGCGTCGCATCACGCCGCCGGGCCGCATGGCCGTCGTCGACGGCAAGACCATGCTGGTCGTGGGACTCGGCGGCATCGGCAGCGAAGTGGCGAAGCGCGCGCATGCGCTCGGCATGAAAGTCATCGCGACGCGCGCCAGCGGCCGCACCGGGCCGGAGTTCGTGAGCTACGTCGGCTTGCCCGACGAGCTGCCGAAGCTCGCGAGCGAAGCGGACTTCGTGGTCAACACCGCGCCGCTCACGCCGCAGACGACCGGCATCTTCGACGCAGCGTTCTTCGCGAAGATGAAACCGACCGCGTACTTCATCAACGTCGCGCGCGGGCGCAGCGTCGTCACAGCCGCGCTGGTCGAGGCGCTCAACAGCAAGAAGATTGCCGGCGCCGGGCTCGACGTCACCGATCCCGAGCCGCTGCCGCCGGATCATCCGCTGTGGAAGGCGCCGAACGTCATCATCACGCCGCACGTCGCCAACGATTCCGATCTCGGCTACGAGGCGCAGATCAAGGTCGTGCAGGAGAACCTGCGGCGCTATGTCGCGGGCGAGCGCATGCTGTCGGTGGTGGACGTGCAGCAAGGGATATTGAGTCGAGCGACACCGCCGACGCCGCGCCGCAGGCGTTTTGCGACGCATGGCGGCGGAAAAACTGGAAAGGCGCGAGCACACGGGTCTGCTCGCGGTCGGTCGTAATTGCTGGCGCATCGAGCACGCCTCGCGGGCGGGCGTTCCTGGTCGATGCGGACGCGTACTTCAAGGCGTTCGTCGAGGCCGCGCGCCACGCGCAGCGCTCGATCCTGATCGCCGGCTGGGATTTCCACAGCCGCACGCGCCTGCTGTGCGCGGACGGCAAGGACTGCGAGCTGGAGCTCGGCCACTTTCTCAACGACCTGGTGCGCCGCCGCCGCGAGCTGCAGGTCCACATCCTGATCTGGGATTACCCGATGATCTTCGGGCTCGACCGCGAGTGGGCGCCGCTGTATGGCCTGTCGTGGAAGCCGCACCGCCGGATCTGCTTTCGCTACGACAACACGCATCCGACCGGCGGCTCGCATCATCAGAAGATCGTGGTCGTCGACGACGCGGTCGCGTTCAGCGGCGGCATCGATCTGACGTCGCGCCGCTGGGACACGTGCGAGCACGCGCCGCAGAACCAGCACCGCGTGATGGCCGGCGCGCCGTACCCGCCGTTCCACGACATGATGATGGCGGTCGAAGGTCCGGCGGCGCGCGCGCTGGGCGATCTGTTGCGCGAGCGCTGGCGTCAGTGCCACGCACGAAACGCTCGATCCGCCGTGGACGAAGAAGAGCATGTTCCGCCGTGCCGGTCCGCACCCGGCAGGCACTGCCTGGCCGCCATCCATCGACAATCCGCTGCGCGACGTCGCCGTCGGCATCTCGCGCACCGCGCCGCCCGTCAACGGCGATCGCCGGTGTGCGCGAAGTGGAAGCGCTGTATCTCGACATGATCGCCGCCGCGCGCCACTCCATCTACATCGAGAATCAGTACTTCACGGCGGACAAGGTCGGCGATGCGCTGGCCGCGCGGCTCAGCGAGCCCGACGGGCCGGAAGTCGTCGTCGTGCTGCGCGAGCTGAGCCACGGCTGGCTCGAAGAGCTGACGATGCAGACGCTGCGCACGAAGCTGATCGAGCGGCTGCGCGCCGCGGACGTGCACGATCGCTTCCGCGTCTACTATCCGTTCATCGACGGGCTGAAGAGCGGCACGTGCATCGACGTGCATTCCAAGATGATGGTCGTCGACGACGAGATCGTGCGCATCGGCTCGGCGAACCTCGCGAACCGCTCGATGGGGCTCGACACCGAGTGCGACCTGACGATCGAGGCGCTCGGTCGCGACGACGTGCGCAACGCGATCCGCGACCTGCGCGCGCAGCTGCTCGGCGAGCATCTCGGCTTCGAGCCGGCGCGCGTGCGCGAGACGATCGAGCGCACGGGCTCGCTGCGCGGCGCGATCGACGACTGCTGCAGCGCAACGAGCGCACGCTCAAGCCGCTCGCGGATCTGCCGCAGGTTTCGCCAGCCATGCTGAGCGTCGTGAGCGTCGCCGATCCGGAGAAGCCGGTGGGCTGAGCGACCTCGCGAAGCTGCTGAGCTCCGACGACGAGACCGCGGCCGACGGCCCGCGCTCGCCCGCGTGGGGCAAGATCGCGATGTTCGCGCTCGTCTGCGTGGCGCTGACGGCGCTGTGGAAATACACGCCGCTGGCGCACATTCCTCGACGGCAACCACATCACCGGCTGGGCGCGCCGCGCCGGCGACGAGTGGTGGGTGCCGATCCTCACGATCCTCGCTCTACACGCCGGTCGCGTTCACGCTGTTTCCGCGACCGCTCCTCACGCTGTTCGCGGTCATCGCGTTCGGTCCGATGCATGGGGTTCGTCTACGCGATGCTCGGCATCGAGCTGTCCGCATGGGTGAGCTTCGTGCTCGGCAAGAAGATGGACCGCAACACCGTGCGGCGCATCGCCGGCACGCAAGCTCAACGGCATCCTGCAGGTGCTGCGTCGGCGCGGACTGCTCGCGATGACCGCGTTGCGGCTGGTGCCGATCGCGCCGTTCCTCGTCGAAGGCGTCGTCGCGGGCGCGGCGCGCGTCAAGCTCTCGGACTTCATGATCGGCACGGCGCTGGGCATGTTGCCCGGCACGCTCACCTCGACCGTGTTCGGCGATCAGCTGCAGGTCTGGCTCGAAGATCCGAGCCGGATCAACTACTGGCTGATCGCGCTCGTGCTGCTGGTTCTCGGCATCGCCACCTGGCTGGTGCGGCGCTGGCTCGTTGCATCTGCGCCGTCGTCCTCGCAACGAGGCGCAGGTGGACGCGCGAGTTGACGGCGACGCGAGCCGCCGCAGCGACAGCGGCCTGCGGCGCGTCGCGATCGGCTCGTACAACGTTCACAGCTGCGTCGGCTGGGATCGACGCCGCGCGCCGTCGCGCATCGCGGCGGTGCTCAAAGAGCTCGACTGCGACATCTACGCGCTGCAGGAAGTCGACAACGAGCAGGGCGACGGCGAGGACTCGATGCAGCTCGAGTACCTGTCGCGCGCGCTGGAGATGGCGGCGGTACCGGGGCTGCGCATCGTGCGTCACAGCGGCGAGTACGGCAACGCGCTGCTGACGCGCCTGCCGATCGTCAGCGTGCATCGCCACGACCTGAGCTATTCGTGGTTCGAGCCGCGCGGCGCGCTCGATGTGCAGCTCGATCTCGGCGATCACAAGCTGCGCGTCATCGCGACGCATCTCGGCCTGAGCCGCTCGGAGCGGCGCGCGCAATGGCGGCACCTGCTGAAGGCGGTCGCGGCCGCGCCGCGCGGAGCTGCCGACGGTCGTGCTCGGCGACATGAACGAGTGGTTGCCGTCTTCCGCGACGCTGCGCGACGCGCATCAGCATCCTGGGTGAGCCGCTCGCGCCGGCGGCGTTTCCGTCGTTCGCGCCGTTCCTGGCGCTGACGCGCATCTGGGTGCGGCCGGTCGGAGCGATGACATCGATCGAAGTGCATCGCACGCCGCTGTCGCGGCGCGCGTCGGATCATCTGCCGGTGAAGGCAGTGATCGACGTGGAGAAGTTCGCGACGGGCTGCGCCGACTAGTGGCTGGCCAGGATCCGCGCCTTGCTCTGCTCGTACTGCTCTTCGCTCAGCACGCCCAGCTCGCGCAGCCGATGGTGCTCGCGCATTTCATCGCGCAGGAACTGCGGCCGCTCCTGCGGACGCGCCGCCTTCGCGGCGTTGATGCTCTTGATCAGCTCGATGAAGAAGCGCTTGCCGGCGCGCGCGCTGCCGATGCCGCCGGCCACGCTCACCAGCGTCGCGCCGCCGTGCACGCTGACGAATTCCAGCGATTCGACGGTACGGCGCAGGAACATGATCGTCGCGCCGCCCGCGGCGAGCAGCGTCACGAGCGCGGTCAGGAAGATCGGGCTCGACCAGCGCGCGGCGTCCGTCCACGTTGCCCACAGCCCGCCGGCAGCGAGCAGCGCCAGGCACGCGGCGAGCGTCAGCCAGAACCACGAGATCGAGCGCACGCGCACCGGCTTCGGATTGGCGAAGCGCAGATCGACTTCGTACTTGCGCGGCTGCGCGTCCGGGCGCACGGTGCGCACGGCGATGAAGTGATCTTCGAGAATCGACGACTTCGGTTTCGCAGCCGCGCAGCCGGCTCTTGAGCACGTAGCTCGAGCGCACCTTGCGGCGGCGATGCGGCGTCGGCGCGGCGACGGTGTCGGGCTCGGCTTCGATATGAATGTGTTCGGCGCGCGCGATCACGATGGCGCGACTGTCGGTCGGTATCTGTTCGGCGCGCGCGGGCACGGCGGCATTCCCAATGAGACGAGGCCTGGCGAGACAAGGCGGACTCCTGCGAATCGGCCTCGATGCTAGGGCCAGCGGCCCTGCCCGCAATGAGACGTGCGATCACACTCGCCGCGTGCCTGCGACTGCCGCGAGCCCGCCATTTCGGGGACTGCCCGATGCAACTGTTAAGTGACCGTCGACGAAGCGGCTCAGGACGACCGTTGCCGTCGACGAAGCGCAGGAACTCGGCGCGGGTGCGCGCGTCCTCGCGGAAGGCGCCGAGCATCTTGCTGGTGACCATCGAGACGCCGCGCTTGTGCACGCCGCGCGTGGTCATGCATTGATGAACTGCATCGATCACGACGCCGACGCCGCGTGGCCGCAGCACGCTGTCGATGCATTGTGCGATCTGCGCCGTGAGTTTCTCCTGCACCTGGAAGCGGCGGGCGTAACCGTCGACGACGCGCGCCAGCTTGCTGATGCCGACGACCTTGTTGGTGGGCAGGTAGCCGACGTGCGCGCGGCCGATGATCGGCGCCATGTGATGCTCGCAATGCGACTCGAACTCGATCCCGCGCAGCACGATCATCTCGTCGTAGCCTTCGACTTCTTCGAACGTGCGGCGCAGGTAGTCGGCCGGATCGCTGAGGTAGCCGGAAAACCAGTCCCGATAGGCGCGCACGACGCGCGTCGGCGTGTCGCGCAGCCCTTCGCGCTCCGGCTCCTCGCCCGCCCATCGCAGCAGCACGCGCACGGCTTGCTCGGCTTGTTGCTGGTTACTTGTCCGACTTGCGGGGGCGCGCCGCGCCGCCCGCGTCCTGGTCGCGCTCACTCGCGCCATTGCGGTGTCCTCTCGGAGTCGTGGACCGATCTCGCGCACTATAACCGCACCGGCTGCCCAATTCCGGCGAGTCGGACTACCATGCGCGCAAGACCGGCGGGGAGAACCAGCAATGCGCTTCGGCTTCATCGTCATCGTCATCGTCGTCGGCGCTGGCGTGCGCGTGCGCAAGCCCGCGCGGAGATCGTCAGCGCGGGGCCCGTCCGGCTTCAACCTGCGCCACGTCGCGGAAGTGCCGAACCCGGCGCCGGTCGTGTGGGCGTCGCTCGCCGACATCGGCAAGTGGTGGGATCCGGAGCACACCTATTCCGGCGACTCGCGCAATCTCACGCTCGAGCCGTTCGTGCGCGGCTGCTTCTGCGAGAAGCTCAGCCTGTACGCCGGCATCGAGCACGCCACCGTGATCTATGCGCAGCCGGCGAAAACGCTGCGCCTGAGCGGCGCGCTCGGGCCGCTGCAGGAGTTCGGCGTCAGCGGCGTGATGACCTGGCACATCGAGCCGGCCGGCGGCGGCTCGCGGATCACGCTGACCTACAACGTCGGCGGCTTCGCCGACCGGCCGCTCGCCGACTGGGCGCCGATCGTCGATGAGGTGCTCGGCGGCCAGCTCAAGCGGCTGACGCGCTACATCACCCAAGGCAATCCCGAGGCGCCCAAGGCCGAAGGCCGACGCGACTGACCGCCGGAACTCCCCAATTGCGTGCGCGTTCCCGCTACAGACGCGTCACGGAGTTGCCTACATGCGCATTCGCAGCTTTTTCATCGCTCGGTGCAGCGTTGCTCGCGGCCGCGTGCCAGACCGTGCAGACGACGCAGCCGGGCGCGGTCGGCGTCGATCGCAAGCAGCACATGCTGGTGTCCGAGCAGGAGATCGAGAAGGGCGCCGAGGTGGCGTATCGCCAGGAGCTGGACAAGGCCAAAGACAAGCGGCGCGCTGAATACCGATCAGCAGACGTACCAGCGCGTGCAGAACATCACGCGCCGGCTCATCCCGCAGACCGGCACGTTCCGCCCGGATGCACCGCAGTGGAAATGGGAAGTGAACGTGCAGACGACGGACGACGTGAACGCGTACTGCATGCCCGGCGGCAAGATCATGGTCTACACGGGGCTGATCGAGCAGCTGCACGCGACCGATGCCGAGCTCGCCGCAGTGATCGGCCACGAGATCGCGCACGCGTTGCGCGAGCATTCGCGCGAACGCATTTCGCGCGCCTATGCGGAACAGCTTGCGCTGGCCGGCATTGCCGTCGCGACCGGCGCGAGCGAAGCGACGATGCAGCTCGCGAGCCAGGTTTCTGCGGTGACGTTCCAGCTGCCGCACAGCCGCGAGCAGGAAGCCGAGGCCGATCGCATCGGGCTGGAGCTCATGGCGCGCGCCGGCTACGACCCGAACGCAGCGGTCTCGCTGTGGCAGAAGATGGGGAAGCTCGAGCAGCGGCGGGCCGCCGGAGTTCCTCAGCACGCATCCTTCGGGTGAGTCGCGCATCCGCGATCTGGAAGCGCTGGTGCCGCGCGTGTTGCCGCTGTATCAGGCGGCGGCGCGCTAGAAGGGCTAGTCGACCGAGGGCGGCTACGGCCGCCAGGCAGTCACCGCGAGGCGCGATCGCGGCGGCGCGTGAGCCACAGCACGCGTCGATGCAGGTCCGTGACCGCGCGTGCGACTCCCGCGAGCTGCTCCGCCATCTGCGCCACCAGCTCGGCCTGGCGCCGCTCGTTTTCCTCCAGGCTGGCCACGCGCGCAGCGAGCTCGTCATAGCTGTGCGAAACGGGCAGCTGCGCAGCCGGCGGCGTCTGCTTCGTGCGCTTCATCAGCTCGCGCGACACGTCGAGGATCGACGGGACCAGCTGGACGATCTGTAACCAGGGGACGGGCATGGCTGCATGGTGCCAAAAAGAAGCTCCGCGGCATCGCTGCCGCGGAGCTTTCTTGCAAACTCCTCTGACTGACGGGCGGGCAGGCTAGGTCTTGCTGCGCGCCATGAACTCCGACTTGCTCAGGTAGCCGTCGCCGTTGGTATCCAGCGCGGCGAAGCTGTCCGACAGCTTGCTGTCGGCCGAGGCTTCCGTCTTGCTGATCTGCGAGTCGGCATTCTTGTCGAGCGCGTCGAACGTCGCCGTCGACTTCATGCCGGTGTCGTGCGACTTGTCCTTGTCGTCGCCGGCCTGTGCGGCGAAGGCAAGCAGCGTGGCAGCGATCAAAGCTAGGAATCTGGTCATGTCGTCTCCTCCGTCTCGAAGCGCGGAGCGCCGCGCTCCTGAGAAAAACGCCGAGCGCGCGCAGGGTGTTCCGGGAAACCGCCCGGATTGCACGGCAACTGCCGGTGAATTCCGCACCGCCACGTTGCGCGCTCGCGCACACTTGACGAAACTTGGCAGCTGCTGCGATACCCCTGTGCGATGTTCACCGGCCGACACCAGCGGAAAAAGCGGACTTGCGACCATGACCCTGCCAGCCTCCCTGCTGATCGTCGACGACGACCGCGAGCTCGGCCAGATGCTCACGGAATACCTGACCGGCGAGGGGTTCCAGGTGACGCTGTTGCGCGACGGCGCCGAGGCGCTCGAGAAGCTCACGGAGCAATCGCATCCTTTCGATCTGGTGATCCTCGACGTGATGCTGCCCTCGCTCAGCGGCTTCGAGGTGCTGCGCCGGCTGCGCCACAGTCTGTCGGTGCCGGTCATCATGCTGACGGCGCATGGCGCCGACGTCGACCGCATCGTCGGTCTCGAGCTGGGCGCCGACGACTACCTGTCGAAGCCGTTCAATCCGCGCGAGCTGGTCGCGCGTGTGCGCGCCGTGCTGCGCCGGTTCTCGCCGCGCGACACCGACATGCCTGCGCACCCGGTCAGCGTCGGGCCGCTGCGGCTCGACCCGGCGACGTTCGAAGTCACGCTCTCCGGTCAATCGGTGCGCCTCACCGGCACCGAGCTGCGCCTGCTCGAAGTGTTGATGCGCGCCGTCGGACAGGTGCAGTCGCGCGAGTCGCTGACCGAGCGTGTGCTCGGGCGCCGGCTCACGCCCTACGATCGCAGCATCGACACGCACGTCAGCAACCTGCGGCGCAAGCTCGGCCTCGGCGAGAACGGCCTGCCCGAGATCCGCAGCATCCGCGGCGCCGGCTACGTGCTGATCGCCAGCAGCGAGGCGCGCGCGGACCCGCGTGAGAGTCGTCCGCATGAGATCGCTCTTCCTGCGCATCTTCCTGTCGTTCTGGGCGGCGATGCTGCTGGTGCTGTCGGCGACCGCGGCGGTCGCGTGGTATCGCTTCAATCAGGTGCAGAGCATCAGCATCGACATCAAGGCGCTGGCGAACGAAGCCTCGGCGCGCCTGCTGGTCGGCGGCCTGCCGGCGCTGCAGGACTGGATCGACGAGGCCGAGCACCGCTATCGCGACCGGCGCATCTTCATCGTCGACCAGAGCGGCGACGATCTGCGCAAGCGCAAGCTGCCGACGACGTATCGCAACTACATCGGGCGGCTGCGCGACGCCGGCTTCCTCGGCAAGGAGCTGATCCCGAGCCGTCGCGACGATCCGCTGCTGCTGACGCCGCTGTTCACCGATCGCGACGGCACCGTGTACACGATCATGGTGAGCCCGCCGATCTGGAGCAATCTGCTGTTCGCGCCCGACGTGCGCATCGTGCTGCTCGCGTCCGCGCTGCTGTTGAGCGGCCTCGTGTGCTGGTTGCTGGCCCGCTATCTGAGCAAGCCCGTCGAGCGTCTGCAGTCGAGCGCTCGCTCGCTCGCCGCAGGCAACATGGAGGCGCGCGTCGGTCAGGAGTTCTCGCGGCGTCGCGACGAGCTGGGCGTGCTGGCGCGCGATTTCGACACCATGGCCGATCACGTGCGCAACCTGATCGCGTCGAAGGAGAACCTGCTGCGCGCGATGTCGCACGAGCTGCGCTCGCCGCTTGCGCGCCTGCGCGTCGCGACCGACCTGGCGCGACGGCCGGGCGCCGACGTCTCGCGTCAGCTCGATCGCATCGAGCTGGAAGCGGAGCGCCTCGATACGTTGATCGGGCAGATCCTGCAGCTGTCGCACCTGCGCGCGGTGCCGACGTTGCCGCGCGAGCCGCTGGATCTGACGACCCTGATGAACGAGATCATCGAGGACGCGCGGTTGGAGGCGGGTGCGGCCGA
Organism: uncultured Gammaproteobacteria bacterium; assembly: GCA_963830745.1. GTDB lineage: Bacteria > Pseudomonadota > Gammaproteobacteria > Steroidobacterales > Steroidobacteraceae > Steroidobacter. The sequence continues at coordinate 118,503 of CAWHNL010000017.1, read as the reverse complement.
GAAGTCCGTCGACTGGTCATCGCCCGGCGAAGCGATGATCGTCGAAGGCGATCACGGACTGCTGCGCAGCGCGATCGAGAACGTGCTGCGCAACGCCGTGCGCTTTACCAAGCCGTCTTCGGCAGTGAGGGTGCGTGCGGATCGCGCCGGGCCGCAGGTCTCGATCGTCATCGACGATCGCGGGCCGGGCGTGCCGGAGCCCGACCTGCAGCGCATCTTCGAGCCGTTCTATCGAGTCGCAGAGTCGCGCGACCGCGATTCCGGCGGCACCGGCCTGGGCCTGGCGATCACGGCGCGCATCGTGTCGCTCTACGGCGGCAACGTGCAGGCGCGCAACACGCCCGATGGTCTGCGCGTCGAGATCGCGCTGCCCGCGCGGTAGCCTGACTCTTCAGTAATGGTCGTGAGTTGTTCTTTTGCGCGAGCGCATGACTGCGCAGTAACTGCGCGCGCTCGCGAATCGCGCTGATTTCTTCCGGCGGCACGGTGCCACTGGCCGACTTCGCCAGCTCCAGCGCGCCCTGCAGATCGAAGCGGAGCTCGACCGGCGCCGCGCTCGACAATCCGCTGCCGGAGTAATGCAGCAGCCGCGCGCCGCGAAACTCGTACTCGCCGTTGCGCGAATCGCCGCGCTGCTCCGCGATGCGCAGCCGTTCTCCTTGCTCGAATGTCGCGTCGTACGTCGCAGCAATTCCCGCTGCGGTGATGTGGCTGCTCACCTTCGCGCATGTTCGCGGATGACTCTTGCGCAGGCGTCGCTGCAGGTGCGAGCGGCGCGATCTGCGGCGGCGCAGGTTCCTTCGAGCAAGCACCGAGTGCGAGCAGAATCAAGCCCGTCTGCAGGCTGCGACAAGTGCTGAACATAAGGTTCATTGCGGCGATGAGATTGCGATTTCCACTGAGAGGCGCGTCATTCGATCACTGCTGCAGCGGTCGGATCAAGCCGCTGCGTCGTTCGAACGTGAAGCAGCGCACGCGACGACTGCCGCCGTTCCTCTAGTCTGTTCCGCGCCGACTGTTCCACCCTACACCGACGGAGAGCTCGATGAGCGCAGGCCATTCCGCTTCCACCCAGGTTCGACGCCCGGCCCCGGCCGCGCCTGCGCGCCCGACTCAAGCTTCGCCCGCCCGCAGCACGGGGCAGTTCGCATTCGCCGCGGCGAGCGGCGACGACGAGATCCGGCTGAACCTCAGCGACATTCCGCTGCCGCGCCAGGACAACGAGATGCACGTCGAAGGCTTCAAGCCCTCGCTCCTCAGCCGCCTGCTCGACCTGGTGATGCCGCTGCGCTGAGCGTGTACGCTGCGGGGCCGTGCCCCGCTCGCTAGCTATCCTCTTCCTGTTCCTGCTGACGGCGCCTGCCGGCGCCGCGCCTGCATTCGCCGACCCGGATGCGGACGTGCGCGCCGTATTCCAATTGCTGCAGGATCGACTGCGTCTGATGAAAGACGTGGCCGCCTGGAAGCATGCCCGCAATGCGCCGGTCGTCGATGCCGAGCGCGAGCGACAGGTTCTCGACGCGACCGTTCGACAGGCGAGCGAGCTCGGCATCGACGCAGCGTCGGCCCGCCGTCTGTTCTCACTGCAGATCCGGCTTGCGGTTCGCGCGCAGGAATCCTGGATCTCCGATTGGCGCTCCGGTGGAGCAGCTCCGCAGGATGTCCGCGACCTTGCCGGCGAGCTGCGTCCGCAGCTCGACCGCCTCGGCGCTGAGCTGCTCCACGCAATCTATCTGGCGTTGCCAGAGTTTCAGCGCAACGACTTCGTGGCGCGCTATGGCACTCATGCAGCGATCGTCGAAGCGCCGGGGATCACCGACGCGGACCGCAGCGAACTGACGAACGCGCTTGGCTTGCTGCGGCCTGACTCGACGCCGGCGTTGAATCGCATTCGCGCGAGCAAGGTGCTGCGAATCGGCATGACAGGTGACTACGCGCCGTTCAGCGTGGACGAGGGCGGTTCGCTGCGCGGCGCGGACGTGGATCTTGCTCTTGCGCTGGCTGCGAAGTTGCAGGTGCAGCCGCAGTTCGTCCGGACGAGCTGGCCGACGCTGATGCAGGACTACGCCGCAGGCCGTTTCGACGTCGCTGCCGGCGGCATCAGCGTGACGCCTGCGCGCGCCGCGCAGGCAACGTTCTCGATTCCCTACCATCGCGGCGGCAAGACGCCCGATCGTTCGTTGCGGCACGCAAACGAGCTTCGACACGCTGGAGGAAATCGACCGGCCGGGCGTGCGCGTCGTCGTCAATCCGGGCGGCACCAACGAACAGTTTGCGCGGGAGCGGCTCGGCGCCGCGAAGCGCATCGTGCATGCCGACAACCGCACGATCTTCGCCGAGATCGCCGAGGGGCGCGCCGACGTGATGGTCACCGACGACGTGGAAGTCGATCTGCAGGTCCGCCGCGATGCGCGGCTGTGCCGTGCGACGTCGGCGACGTTCACCGTCGCGCAGAAGGCGATCCTGCTGCAGCGAGACTCCGCGCTCGAATCTGCGGTGAATACGTGGCTGGACGGCGCCGATCGCCGCGGGCTTGCCGGCCGCGTGGCTCACCGGCGCACGGCGGTAATTCGCCGGCAGCGGTGATCGCAGCGCCTGCGCTTTCTGTATGCTTCGTCAACTGCGGCGGTTCGCAGCTGGAGGTCACCTCAGATGGGCTGGATAGTGTTCGGCGTCCTCATCGCTATCGCACTGTTCTTCGTTTCGATCTACAACCGGCTGGTCGGCGGCCGCAACGCCTACAAGAACGCGTTCGCACAGATCGACGTGCAGCTCACGCGTCGCCACGACCTGATTCCGAATCTGGTGGAGACTGCCAAGGGCTACATCAAGCACGAGCGCGAGACGCTCGAGGCGGTCATTGCCGCGCGCAACAGCGCAGTGAGCGGGTTGAAGCGCGCAGCGGCGAACCCTGGCGATCCGGCCTCGGTGCAGCAGCTCGCTGGTGCCGAGGCTGCAGCTCAACGGCGCGCTCGGCCGGCTGTTCGCCGTCGCCGAGGCCTACCCGGACCTCAAGGCGAATCAGAACATGATGCAGCTGTCCGAGGAGCTGACCTCGACCGAGAACAAGGTCGCGTTCGCGCGCCAGTCGTTCAACGACGCGGTCATGAACTACAACAACCAGCGCGAGATGTTCCCCAACAGCATCGTTGCCGGCATGTTCATGTTCACGCCGGCGCAGCTGCTGGAGATCGAGTCGCCGGAGAAGCGCGCCGTCCCGCAGGTGAAGTTCACCTAGCCCGGCAGATGAACTTCTTCAAACGTCAGGACGAGGCGCGCCGCGCGTCGCGGCGCCTCGTCGTCCTGTTCGGCCTGGCGGTGATCGCAGTCGTCGCGGCGGTGGACTTCGTGGTGTTCCTGCTGATGCAGCAGAGCGACGCCCGCATGCACGGCTACGTGCCGCTGACCGATTGGCTCGCGATGCATCCTCGCGCGGTCGTCGGCACCACTGCTGGCAGTGCTGGCGATCATCGTGCTTGCGAGCTTCTACAAGACGATGGTGCTCGGCGGCGGCGGCGGAGTCGTTGCCCGCTCGCTCGGCGGCGTGCGCATCTCGGCGGACACGACCGACCCGCTGCAGCGCCGGCTCCTCAACGTGGTCGAGGAGATGGCGATCGCCTCCGGCGTGCCGATGCCCGAGGTCTACCTGCTGGAGCAGGAGAGCGGCATCAACGCGTTCGCGGCCGGTCACAACACGTCGAACGCGGCGATCGGCGTGACGCGCGGCACGTTGACCACGCTGAACCGCGCCGAGCTGCAGGGCGTCATCGCGCACGAGTTCAGCCACATCCTCAATGGCGACATGCGGCTCAACGTGCGGCTGATGGGCCTGCTGTTCGGACTGCTGGTGATTGCACTGATCGGACGCACCGTGTTGCGTGGCGCGACGCGCGTGCGTGGCGACCGCAAGGGCGGCGTGATGATCGTCCTGCTGATCGCCGTTGCGGTGCTGATCATCGGCTACGTCGGGCTGTTCTTCGGCCGGCTGATCCAGGCGGCAGTGTCGCGCTCGCGCGAAGCGCTTGCCGACGCGTCGGCAGTGCAGTTCACGCGCGATCCGAACGGACTGCGCGGCGCGCTCGTCAAGATCGGCGCGAGCGCCGCGGGCTCGCGCGTCGGCAATCCCGAAGTCGAAGAAGTCGCGCACATGCTGTTCGCGCCGGGCATGAGCCGCTTCTTCGCCACGCATCCGCCGCTGCTGGAACGCCTCAAAGCAATCGACCCGCGCTTCGACCCCAAGGAAATCGACAGTGCGCGCGCCCGCATGGCTGCGGCAGCCGCCGAAGCCGAAACGCCGGCGGCAGCGGCGAAGGCAGCGGAAGCGATGTCGATCATCGACCTGCCAGTCGCGGCGCCGGCCATGATCGCGGAGCTCGTTGGCAATCCCGGCACCGGCGCACATGCAGCTCGCGCGCGAAATTCGGGAGTCATTGCCGGAGGCCATCGTCGCAGCCGGCCGTCATCCGCAGTCGGCACGCGCGCTGCTGCTCGCGCTGGCGCTCGATTCGAATCCGGAGACCCGTGCGCGGCAGAAGCAGGTGATCGCGCTGCGGCTCACGTCGGAGATCGCTGCGGTGACCGGCGCGCTCGAGCAGCTCGTCGATGCGCTGGCACCGGAGCAACGCATTCCGGCGCTGATGCGCGGGTTCCCGGCGCTGCGTCAGCTCACGCACGAGGAGCGCGTGCAACTGATGGCGTGTCTCAACGGCATGTTGCCTCGGGACGGGAACGTCTCGTTGCACAGCTACGTCCTGCGCAAGCTCGCGCAAATGCATTTGCGTGACGATCTGAATCCTGGTGCACGCGCGTCGCGGCTGACATTGCAAGCCGTGCAGCAGGATGCGCAGGTCTTGTTCTCCGTCATGGCGCGGCACGGGCACAGCGACGAGACCAGCGCTCGACGCGCGTACGAGGCCGGCATGCATCACCTGTTCCCGCGCGAGCGGCCGGGCTATGGCATCGCAGGTCCGTGGGCAGCGGCGCTCGACGTTGCGCTCAGCCGGCTCGACCAGCTCGCGCCCGATCGCCAAGGAGCAGCTGGTCGAGGCGATGGTCGCGACCGTCACCCACGACCAGCAGTTGACGATGGGCGAAGCGGAGCTGCTGCGCGCGGTGTGCGCCAGCGTGCATTGTCCGCTGCCACCGCTCGTCGCGAGCTGACGCTCACAGCGACTTCAAGTACTCGATCAGGTCCGTCTTCTCCGCCGATGTGAGCCCGAGCGCGAACTGGCGGTTGTAGTGATCGACTACCTGGCCGAGCGTGGCAAAGCGTCCGTCGTGATAGAAGCCGCCCTTGGTGTGCGTCCACAGGCCCTTGAGCGGCGCCGTGCGATAGCGCTCGTCGGGCGAGCGCATCGCCTGGAACGCATCGATGCCGATCTCCTCCGGCGTATGCATGTTCCAGCCCGGCTCGGTGTACAGCGGTGGCACGTGGCAGCGTGCGCAATCCGCCTTGCCGGCGAACAGTGCTTTGCCGCGTTTCGCCGCCGTTGCGCTGAAGCTGGACGACGGCGGTCGCGGCGCCGGCAGACTCAGCTGATAGACGTGCAGCGCGGCGAGTTTTCCCGTGATCAGGTCGGGATCCTTGCGCACGTCGGCGAAGCCTGACGCGGCGGCGATCGGGAACTTGCTCGCGTCATTGAGGCGCGGATCGTAGAACGTGCCGCTGCCTTGCATCTCGAGGTTCGCCACGAACGCGTTCCAGTGCGTGACGGAGCCCCAGCCCGTCCACGTGTGCAGGTTGACGCCGGCAAGACCGAACGCTGGCGGGATCAGCGTCGCGGCCGATTTGCCGTCCGGCCGCAATGCCTTGCCGTCGAGGAGCAACTCGGCGTCGAACTTGCCCGGCCCCCAGCTGCGCAGCACGGAACGGACTGCGGCCGCGTTGATGCCCGGCTGTACGAGGCGCAGCAAATCCACGAACGGCTGCACGCTCGGGGACAGCGCGATGATCGCGCCGACATTCAGATCGCGCGCGGCCCAGCCGTCGAGCCGGGTGCCGATGCCGGGTGCGAACGAGTTGTCGACGGTCGAATGACAGAGTGCGCAGGTAATCCCCACAGACTGCAGTCGCCGGTTGCGCTCGTCGAAGAATCCGCGCACGCCGACTACTGCATCGAGCTTCAGCAACGTGAGAGTCGTTGCCGGGCTCGTCAGGTCGACGCGCCCGCGACGCAGATCGCTGCGCAGCGAGTGGGGCAAAGCGTTGACGTCGACTTTCAGGCCGAGCTCGAGCGCGGCCTTCGGGCTCAAGCCCGCGCCGACGCCGCCGTTCGCCTGCCCGGCGATCGCGCGATGCAGGCCGAGCGTGTCGCCCCAGAAGGCTTCGTCGCCGAACGTGTCGAAGCGGAAGATCTTGCGACCGCGCAGGATCTCTATGACGCCGCTCGCGATGTTGCGCTGGTCGACGGCGGGCAAGGATTGCACGTCGCTCGACATCCTCGCGACGTCGGCAGAAGGCGGATCGTCCGCGGCGAACGCCAGGCCACACCAAGGAATGATTACGAACGCAACTGCGCGCAGCCAGCTCATGCCTATCTCCTTCCGTTGCAAATGCAACGGATAGCGGATAGCGCATAGTTCCGGCCGCGGTCAGTTACCGCGGTAACACTCGCTGAGGAATCGCGCGCACAGAATTGCGCGCGCGTCGCGTGTAAATATCACTCTGTAAGAGCGCGCATGTCAACGCGCAATCGCCCGCGCGGCGAATACTGCACGATGCCGCGCTGGCGCAGGATGTTGAGCGCCGTGGAAACTCTCTCACGACGCGCCATCACCATCTGCGCGAGCTCGTCCTGCGTCAGGTAGGTTGCGATCTCGACCAGCTCGCCGTGTGCCTCGCCGAGCTTGGTCGCGAGCGAGCGCAGCGTCTTCACCAGGCGCTGCATGAGATCGTCGTTCGCCAGGCTGGTGAGCTGGTCGTAGGCTTCCGCCAGCGCGCCGCCGAACACTTCGACGAGATCCTGCAGTGCTGCAGGGTGATGCGCGAGCGCGGCCATCGCATCGTGGAACGCGACTGGCACGAGATCCGCGCGCTCGACGACGACTGCGCGGTCGCGCCGCACCGGTTCGAACGCGCAGAGCTCGCCGACGACGTCGCCGTCCTTGCGCACGTCGTAGATGATCTCGCGGCCGTCGGCGGTGATCGTGCCGACCTTGACTATGCCCCGGCGCACGAACCACAGCGCGCGCTCGGTGTCGCCCAGCTCGTAGACGACCGCACCCTCGTCGAACGGCGCCGGAATCCGGTCGCGCAGCAGGATGTCGCAGAAGCGCCCGCGGAACACGCCGGCGAGCGCGCTCGAGAGCGCGACGTTGGCGAGCGAGTCGGTCGGGGCGACGTGCAGCAGCGGACATGGCGCAACCGTAGGAGCGTTCGCGATCATTGTCACGCGAAACAAGACACCCCGTGACACTTTTCTGGTATTCAATGCGGCCCCCACCTGCCGATCGCTCCATGTCCCATTCCATCGTCATCCGCGGCGCGCGCCAGAACAATCTGAAGAACCTCGACCTCGATCTGCCGACGAACGAGCTGATCGTCGTCACCGGCGTGTCGGGCTCGGGGAAGTCCTCGCTGGTGTTCGACACGATCTACGCGGAAGGTCAGCGCCGCTACGTCGAGACGTTCTCGCCGTATGCGCGGCAGTTCCTCGACCGCATGGATCGCCCGCAGGTCGAGCGCATCGAAGGCATTCCGCCGGCAATCGCCATCGATCAGACCAATCCGGTGCGCACCTCGCGCTCGACCGTCGGCACGATGACGGAGCTCAACGATCACTTGAAGCTGCTGTTCTCGCGTGCCGCCCAGCTGTACTGCCGCGATTGCGGCGCAGCGGTACGGCGGGACTCGGCGCAAAGCATTTACAGCGAGATCGACGAGCGACTGACAGCCGCAGCGTCTGCGCGATTGCAGGCTCGTGGTGACTTTTCCGGTGCCGGTGCCGCACAACTTCAGCGAGACCGAAGTGCTCGGTCTGCTGGAGAAGCAGGGTTACACGCGCGTGTTCGCGCGCAGCGAGCCGAAGGATGGTTCCACGACTGAGAGCTCCGCACGCAAGGGCAAGCGGGCGAGCGGCGCGCGCGCCGGCGCCGAACGGCAATGGCAGTGTCGTCCTGGAAATGATCCAGGACCGTGTGCGCTTCGCCAGCGCCGATCGCGACCGTGTGATCGAAGCGCTGGAGTCGGCGTTGCGCATCGGCCGCGGCCGTGTCGCGATCCACGTGCTCGACGACGCGCGAGCGCGCCGCGCGCGTCTGGCGCTTCTCCTCCGACCTGCACTGCGCCGATTGCGACATTCACTACCGCGAGCCGACGCCGAGCCTGTTCTCGTTCAATTCGCCGCTCGGCGCCTGCGAGAGCTGCCGCGGCTTCGGCCGCATCATCGGCATCGACTTCGGCCTCATCGTGCCCGACGAGTCGAAGTCGCTGCGCGGCGGCGCCGTGCGGCCGTGGCAGACGGAGTCGTATCGCGAATGCCAGGACGATCTGGTGCGCTTCGCGCGCAAGCGCGGCGTGCCGCTCGATACGCCGTGGCGTGAGCTGAGCGCGGAGCATCGCAAGTGGGTGCTGGAAGGCGAAGGCAGCTGGGAAGACAAGCTCTGGTACGGCGTGCGGCGCTTCTTCGCGTGGCTCGAGACCAAGGCGTACAAGATGCACATCCGCGTGCTGCTCTCGAAGTATCGCGCGTACACGCCGTGCACCGCTTGCGGCGGCGCGCGTCTGAAAACCGACGCGCTGCTGTGGCGACTTGGAACACAGCAGGACGCGGCGACGGTACTGACCGAGGCGACGCGCTTCACGCCTCGCGGCACGCGCTGGACTGCCGACACGCTGACGCGCCTGCGCAGGCGTCGGCATTCACGAGCTGATGCTGTTGCCGATCGAGCGTTGCGCCGCGTTCTTCGAGCGGCTCGTGTTGCCGGCGCCGCTCGATGAAGCCAGCGATCTCGTGCTGCGCGAGATCCGCAGCCGCCTGAAGTTATCTGCTCGACGTCGGTCTCGGCTACCTGACGCTCGACCGGCAGTCGCGCACGCTGTCGGGCGGCGAAGTGCAGCGGATCAACCTGACGACTGCGCTCGGCACGTCGCTGGTCAATACGCTGTTCGTGCTCGACGAGCCGTCGATCGGCCTGCACCCGCGCGACATGGGACGCGTGATCGACGTCATGCAGCGCCTGAAGCAGTCGGGCAATTCGCTGCTCGTCGTCGAGCACGACCCGCAGGTGATGCAGGCGGCGGATCGCATTCTCGACGTCGGACCGGGACCCGGCGAGAAGGGCGGCGAGATCGTGTTCTTCGACCGGCCGGCGCAGCTGCCGAGCGCGCAAGCGCTCGCTCACCGCGGACTATCTGATGGGCCGCAAGCAGGTCGAACGGACATGCCGCCTGCGCAGTCGGGCGTCCGCCGACGCAGCTCGCTGCTGATCCGCGGTGCGCGCCAACACAATCTCAAGAGCATCGACGTCGCGCATTCCGCTGAACCGCCTCGTGTGCATCACCGGCGTGTCCGGGTCCGGCAAGTCGACGCTGGTGCAGGACGTTCTGTATCCGGCGCTGCGCAAGCGTTTCGGCAAGCCGACCGAAGTGCCGGGCGCGCACGAGCGCATCGAAGGCGCGGACGCGCTCGGCGCGGTCGTGATGGTCGACCAGGCGCAGATCGGACGCACCACGCGCTCGAATCCGGCGAGCTACGTCGGCGCGTTCGATGCGATCCGCAAGCTGTACGCAGCGGAGCCGCTCGCGAAGGAGCGCGGCTACACGCTCGGCACCTTCAGCTTCAACTCGGGCAACGGCCGCTGCCCGAGCTGCGGCGGCAACGGCTTCGAGCACGTCGAGATGCAGTTCCTGTCGGACGTGTACCTGCGCTGCGCCGAGTGCAACGGCCGGCGTTATCGCGCGGAGATTCTCGAGGTCACGCTGAATCGCGGCGCGACGCCCGGGCGCAGCATCGCGGACGTGCTCGACATGACGGTCTCGCAAGCGGTCGAGTTCTTCGCCGGCGAGCGCGAGGTGCTCGGCAGGCTTCAGCCGCTGGTCGAGGTCGGGCTCGATTATCTGAGGCTCGGCCAGCCGGTGCCGACGCTGTCCGGCGGCGAGGCGCAGCGGCTGAAGCTCGCCGGCCACCTCGCGTCGCGCAGACGAGCGACCCAGCGGTGCGGCCGAGCACGCGCGGCACGTTGTTCCTGTTCGACGAGCCGACGACCGGCCTGCACTTCGACGACATCGCAAAGCTGCTGCGCGCGTTCCGCCGGCTCATCGATGCCGGCCACTCGCTGCTCGTGATCGAGCACAACCTCGACGTCATCGCGGCGGCCGACTGGCTGATCGACCTCGGTCCCGAAGGCGGCGATGCGGGCGGCGAGATCGTTTGCGAGGGCACGCCGCGCGATGTGATGAAGGTGCGAGCGATCGCATACGGGCAAGGCGCTTGCGAGAAGCGGATAGCGGATGGCGGATAGCGGAGAGTCGGCGGAAGCCCCGTCCGCTGCCCTCGCCGCGCAAGCGCGAGAGCGAATGGGTCCTCCTCCATCTCCATCCACGGCGCGCGCGAGCACAACCTGAAGAACATCGATGTCGAGGTGCCGCGCAACCGCTTCACGGTCGTGACCGGCGTGTCCGGCTCGGGCAAGTCGACGCTGGCGTTCGACATCGTGTTCGGCGAAGGGCAGCGCCGCTACCTGGAGTCGCTGAACGCGTATGCGCGGCAGTTCGTGCAGCCGGCGTCGCGTCCCGACGTCGATGCGATCTTCGGCATTCCGCCGACGGTTGCGATCGAGCAGCGCACCAGCCGCGGCGGCCGCAAGAGCACGGTCGCGACGCTGACCGAGATCTATCACTTCCTGCGCCTGCTCTACGTGAAGCTCGGCACGCAGTACTGCCCGGACTGCGACGTGCCGATCGAGCCGCAGAGCTTCGAGTCCATCGCGGCGCGCATGCTGAAGGACTACCGCGGCAAGAAGATCACGGTGCTGGCGCCGCTGGTCGTGGCGCGCAAGGGCTACTACACGGACCTGGCCGCGTGGGCAGCCAAGAAGGGCTACGCGCACTTGCGCGTCGACGGCGAGCTGCAGCCGACGGAGAATTGGCCGCGACTGTCGCGGTTCCACGAGCACACGATCGAGTTGCCGGTCGCGACGATCGCAGTGTCGCCGCGCGCCGAACGCGAACTGCGCGCGGCGCTGACCACTGCGCTCGACTTCGGCAAGGGCGTCGTGCATTTGGCGATCGATGGCCGACGAGGCCGCCGCGCGATCTTCTCGACGCGGCGCGCGTGTCCGTCGTGCGCGCGCAGCTTCGCCGAGCTCGATCCGCGGCTGTTCTCTTTCAACTCCAAGCATGGCTGGTGCGAGGATTGTTTCGGCACCGGCCTGCAGCTGCGCGGCTTCGACGAGGAGCAGAGCGGCGAGGAGTGGTGGTGGAGCGAATGGTCGCGGACGCCGGACAAGCGTGTGCCAGCATGCGACGGCGAGCGGCTGAACGAAATCGCGCGCAACGTGCGCTTTCGCAAGCTGTCGATCGCGGCGCTCACTGCGCAATCGGTCGCCGACATGCGCGCGATGTTCGCAGCGCTGAAGCTGCAGGGGCGCGACAGTGCCATCGCGCGCGACGTGCTCGCCGAGATCAATTCGCGGCTGGCGTTCCTCGAAGAGGTCGGGCTCGGCTATCTCGCGCTCGACCGCTCGGCGCCGACGCTGTCGGGCGGCGAAGCGCAGCGCATCCGGCTCGCGGCGCAGCTCGGCTCGAACCTGCAGGGCGTGTGCTACATCCTCGACGAGCCGACCATCGGCCTGCATCCGCGCGACAACCGCATTCTGCTCGATACGCTCGGCCGGCTCGCGGCGAAGGGCAATTCGCTGCTCGTCGTCGAGCACGACGAGGACACGATCCGGCGCGCCGACCACGTCATCGATCTCGGCCCGGGCGCAGGCACGCGCGGCGGCCACGTCGTCGCCGCCGGCACGGCGCTCGAGCTGCAGCGCTCGCCGCAGTCGATCACCGGTCGCTTGCTGGCGAACCCGCTGCGTCATCCGCTCGCGCAGCGGCGCGCGGTGAACGGTCGCTCGCCGGCGCTCACGATCGAACGCGCATCCATGCACAACCTGCGCAAGCAGACGTTCCGCGTGCCGCTCGGCCGGCTCGTCGTCGTGACCGGCGTTTCGGGATCGGGCAAGTCGACGCTGGCGCGCGATGTCCTGCACGACAACCTGCGCGCGGCGCGTCGGCCGCCGTCGCGGCGCGAAGCTGAGCTGGCACGGATGTCGCGAGCATTCGTGGCTGGGAGCAGGTCGGTCGCGTGCTGGAAGTCGATCAGACGCCGATCGGCAAGACGCCGCGCTCGTGTCCGGCGACGTACGTCGGCTTCTGGGATGCGATCCGGCGAGTGTTCGCCGAGACGACCGAGGCGCGGATGCGCGGCTACACCGCTTCGCGTTTCTCTTTCAACACCGCGGGCGGGCGCTGCGAAGGGTGCGAAGGGCAGGGCCTGCGTCGCATCGAAATGAGCTTCCTGCCGGACGTGCGCGTGATCTGCGATACCTGCGGCGGCCGGCGCTTCAACCACGACACGCTCACCGTCGAGTACAAGGGCAAGAACATCGGCGAAGTGCTGATGATGAGCGTCGACGACGCAGTCGACTTCTTCGCCGCGCATCCGCGCATCCATCACGCGTTGCGGCTGCTGCAGGACGTGGGTCTCGGCTATCTGACGCTCGGCCAGCAGAGCCCGACGCTGTCCGGCGGCGAAGCACAGCGCATCAAGCTGGTGACCGAGCTGTCGAAGGTGAGCTACGCAGGCGCACGCTCGAACGGCGCTGCACTCGGCACGCTGTATGTGCTCGACGAGCCGACCGTCGGTCTGCACATGGCGGACGTCGAGAAGCTGATCCGCGTGCTGCATCGGCTGGTCGATGCGGGCAATACGGTCGTCGTGATCGAGCACGACCTCGACGTGATCGCGGAAGCGGATTGGATCATCGATCTCGGGCCGGAAGGCGGCGACGAGGGCGGGCGGCTGGTCGTGCAGGGTGCGCCGGACGACGTGGCTCGGGCCGCGCGCACCTCCCATACGGCACGGGTCCTACGTACCTTCCTGAGCGAGCGCGGAGCACGATGAAGCCGCCTGTGTATACGCATTTGCCCTAAGCAGGTCGACCAAGTTGCGGCCCCGCTCGACCGCACCCCCGAGCTGAGCACCTAGACAGGCGAAATCGACCCCAGCGTGCATCCCAAGTAGCGCACACTCGATCAGCTCGGTGGTTCCTAAAAACAACATGTATACATGGCCTGGCCACCTGTGTTGTCCATGCCTGCTATGCAGATCTCTATATTTTTCGGTAGCTTCCGCGCGTATTTGGCAGCGGCGGCGCGTCTAGCAATTAATCTTTCGTTGTAATGACTACAGTTGTATGCTCCACACCACGCTGGCCCGGAGATCCGCAATCCGCGCCGAGCCATGAGCCGACCGCAACTCGATACTGGCCGCGGTCGAGCCCAGGGAACGAAATACAACAGCTCTCGTAGGAGGAATCCTCTAATGGCGACTAGTAACCTAGTTCGTGTCGCAGTACGACACGCATTGTTGACTGGCGCAGCCGCGGCGATGGCGACCGCGATGCCCGCAAGCGCGCAAGACAAGCCCGCGCAGACGATCAGCGAAGTGGTCGTGACGGGCACGCGCATCATCCGACAAGACTTCGAGGCACCGAGCCCCGTCGTCACCCTCGATGCCGATGCCTTCAATCTCTCGGGCGAGGTGCAGGTCGAGCAGGTGCTCAACACGCTGCCGCAGCTCGTGCCGTCGGTAACCACTACTTCGAACAATCCGTCGAACGGCGGCCAGGCGAACGTCGACCTGCGCGGCTTCGGTACGGTCCGCACGCTGGTGCTGCTCGACGGGACGCGGCTGGTGGGCTCGAACGTCACGGGCGTCATCGACCTGAACACGATTCCCTCGGCGCTGATCGACAACGTCGAGATCCTCACCGGCGGTGCGTCCTCGACCTACGGCTCGGACGCGATCGCGGGCGTGGTCAACGTGCGCCTGAAGCGCAACTTCGAAGGTGTGCAGCTCAACTTCCAGAGCAACCGCACCGAGCACAGCGATGCCCAGACCACGCTGATCGAAGGTCTGATCGGCGGCAACTTCGCTGAGAACCGCGGCAATGCCGTGGTGGCGCTGAGCTACGACAAGCGCGACGAGTTGCTCGCCGGCGCGCGCGAGTTCAGCAACGTGTCGCTTGGCCCGAATCTGCTGCCGGCCGGCTCGCCGACCACTCCCGGACGGCAGCGTCGCGTGGGGCGCCAATGGGCCGACGCAGGCCGCGCTCGATACGGTGTTCGGCCGCTACGGCGTCGCTGCCAACACGGTGCGTCCGGGCCAGACTCTCGGATTCAACCAGGATCACTCGCTGTTCTCGTTCGGCAGCGCCGCCCTGGCGGGCGTCGACGTCGCGAACTACAGGGGCGATACGTCGGACCCGGGCTTCAACCCGAAGATCTATTCCTACAACTTCGGACCGATCAACAATCTGCAGCTGCCGCTCGAGCGGCGCCAGATCGCCGCGTTCGCTCGCTATGACATGCTGCCGGATGCCGCGGGTTTCTCGGCCGAGGCGTACTCGCGCATCATGTTCACGACGTATCACTCGGACCAGCAGCTCGCCTCGACGCCGGTGACGTGCACGGGCACCGCAGCCGGCTGCAGCATCCCGATGACCAATACGACGATCCCGGCGGATCTGCGCGAGCTGGCCCTGTCGCGTGTCGTCACGGCGACGAACCCGTTGGGTCCGAACGGGCCGCTGATCGGCTTCAACAAGCGCATCAACGAAGTCGGACCGCGCGCGCAAGAGAACGGCTATGACGTCGTGCAGGGCCTGATCGGCTTCCGCGGCGACTTCCAGCTCGGCGAGCGCGATTTCAATTGGGATGTGTACGGCAGCTGGGGCCAGGCGGAAGGCACGTCGCTGCAAGGCGGCAACGTGTCGCGTCGCCAACTGCAGGCTGCGCTCGACAACCCGGCGGTCTATGCGGCGCGCGGCTGCGCCGCTGTTCGATCCGTTCGGCCCGGGCAACCTGGCGCCGGCGTGCGCGAAGGCGATTGCGATCAATGCGACCAACGTGCTGGTCTTCGATCAGACGAACTTCGTCGGCAGCTTGACCGGCGACGTGTTCGACCTGCCCGGCGGCACCGTGAAGTTCGCGGTGGGCGCCGAGTATCGCGAGAACAGCGCGCAGTTCCGCCCGGATGAGTTCCTGGCGAGCGGCGACGTGGTCGGCTTCAATGCGCAGCAGCCCGTGAGCGGCGTGATCAACGTGACCGAGCCGTTCGCCGAGTTGTCGATTCCGATCCTGTCGGACAAGCCGTTCGCCGAGTACATCGGCCTCGATCTCGGCTACCGCTACTCGGACTACAACCTGGCCGGCGGCGCCGACGCGTACAAGGCTTCGCTCGAGTGGAATCCGATCCGCTCGTTGAAGCTGCGCGGCGGCTACAACCGTTCGATCCGCGCGCCGAACATCTCCGAGCTGTTCCTCCCGGTGCAGGAGAACTTCCCGGCGGCGACGGATCCTTGCAACGCGAGCTCGACGTTCCGCGCGGCGAGCAATCCGGCCAAGGCCCAGGTCGAAGCGCTGTGCGTGGCGCAGGGCATTCCGGCGGCGTCGCTGGCCGGTTACAGCCAGCCTTCACCGCAGATCAAGTCGTTCGTGGGCGGCAACATCGAGCTGAAGCCGGAAACGGCAGATGGCTACAGCTTCGGCATCGTCTTTCAGTCGCAGTCGGACAATGACTGGCTGAGCCGGCTGAACGTCTCGGCGGACTACTACAAGATCCAGGTCGATGACGTCATCAACAATCTCACGACCAGCTCGGTCGTGGGCCGCTGCTTCAATCAGCTGAACAGCAATCCGACGTTCGATCCGGGCAACACGTTCTGCCAGCTGTTCACGCGCGCGTCGAACTTCGGCGTCGTCGACGTTCAGACGACGACCCGCAACCTGTCGTCGATCCGTGGCGACGGTGTGGACCTGAACCTGAACTGGGGCTTCCCGATGGACGCGCTCGGCGGCAGCGACCTGGACTTCAAGCTGCTGTTGACGCACCTGCTGTCCCGCGAGCAGCAGGAAACGGCCGTCGACCCGTTCATCCCGCGCGAGGGCACGATCAGCTCGACGATCGGCAGCGCGTACCCGGAGAACAAGGCGGTGCTCTCGACCACCTGGTCCGTCGTGGGAGCTGCAGGTTCGCTACAACCTGCGGTACATCGAGGGCATGGACGTGGTGAATGCCGACGCGATTCTGTCGCCGTCGACGGGCGCGGCGCCGTCGATCGACGACTACCTCTATCACGACCTGACCGTGCGCTGGAACATCAACGACACGCTCGGGTTGACCGCTGGCGCGCTCAACATCGCGGACAAGGATCCGCCGGTCTACACGACCTCCAGCGGCGTGGGCATTCAGGCGAACACCGACCCCTCCACGTATGACGTGCTGGGCCGCCGGTACTTCGTGAATCTCACGGCGAAGTTCTGATCCGGACGAGTTAGGGACTCGTATCCTCACCGCCGCTGCGTGCAAACGCAGCGGCGGTTTTCTTTTGGGGACGGGGTTCCGGTAGGCTTTCGACCGTGGCAGCAGCATCACTTCAAGCGGCCTGGCACGCGGTGCAGTCCGGCCGGCTGACCGAGGCCGAGACGATCTGCAGGGACTTGCTTGCCGTCAACGCAAGCGATCCCGCGGCGCTGCAGCTGGCGGCCATGGTGCAGCATCGACTCGGACAGCTCGATGCAGCCCAGGCGCTGTTTGCTCGCAGCGTCGAGCTCGCGCCGCGCAACGCCGAGTTCCGCACGAACTTCGCGCTGCTGCTCTCAGCGCGCGGCGCCTCTCAGCAAAGCATCGCGGAGCTGGAACGCGCACTGGCGCTCGATCCGAGATTTCGCCCGGCGCGCCTTGCGCTCGCGCGCATCAGCAATCAGACCGCTCGCTACGAAGCCGCCGATGCGCATGCGCGCAAGCTCATTGCAGCGAACGAGAACGACAGCGAGGCCTGGTCCGCACTGGGCACTGCGCGATTCGCCATGCAGCGTGTCTCGGAGGCGCGTGACGCTTTCGAGCGAGCGGTCGCACTCGCGCCGGGTTACGGTGCTGCACGGTATGGATTTGCCGCCGTGCTCTGCGCACAGGAGCGCGCCGAGGAAGCTCTGGTGCAGGCGGACGAAGCCGCACGGCTCGGCGTACAGCATCGCGAGCTGGTCCTCACGCGTGCTCGCGCCTTGGTGCAGCTGGACCGGTACAACGAAGCCGAAGCGACGCTTACTGCACAGCTGACCAAGCAACCGCATGACGTCGAATCGCAGTTTCTGCTTGCACAGCTGCGGCAGGTGCGAGGTGACGCCGATTGTGCACGAGGCTTTCGCGAGGCAGCCGCGCGGCCCGATGCGCCGCCGGAAATTCTCGTCGGCTATGGCGATGTGGCGCGCCGCGTCGGTGACTGCGCCTTGTCCGAGCGGCTGATGCGCGACCTGATCGCGCGCCACGGACGGGCGCCGGGGTGGCTCAGCTCCCTCGGTACCGTGCTACACGAGCTCGGCCGCCATGAGGAAGCTGTCGACCTCACGCGCGAGGCGGCGCTCGCGCAGCCTCTCGACCCGACTATCGCAGAGAATCTTGTCGCTGCCTTGCTCTCCGCAGGCGCGCCGCGCGAGGCACTGCCGACGATCGAACGATTCCGCGCGGCGGCGCCCGACGATCAGCGCTGGATCACGTATCGCATCGACGTCGCCCGCCAGCTCGGCGAAGATCTGTTCGCACAATGGTGCGACTTCCAGCGGCTGGTGCGCGCTACGACCTTCCGCCGCCCGCTGGCTATGCAACGATGGACGAGTTCAATGCGCAGCTGCGGGCGGTGCTCGCCAAGCGCCACGTTCAGGCCTCGCATCCGCTCGACCAGAGCATGCGACACGGGACGCAAACCTCTCGCGGCCTGGTGCGAGGCATGGATCCGACGGTCGATGCCTTTCTCGATTCGCTCGCGGCACCCATCGCGGATTATCAGCAGACACTCGGTCATGATCACGTCGCATCCCTGCTCGCGCGCAACACAGCTCCGGCGCATCTGGTCGGCTGCTGGTCGGTGCGACTCAAGCGCGGCGGGTTCCACGTCAACCATATTCATCCCCACGGCTGGCTGAGCTCCGCGTATTACGTGTCGGTGCCCGCCGAAGCTCAAGATGCCGCCGCACGCAGCGGCTGGATCAAATTCGGCGAGCCGCGGTTTGCCCAGCCCGGCGGCGACGCACAGCATTTCGTGCAACCGCGGCCGGGCCGATTGGTCTTGTTTCCCTCTTACATGTGGCACGGCACCGTTGCGATCCGGGGCGATGAACCGCGGATGACGATAGCGTTCGATGCCGTGCCCACGGGTCAACGCAGCGGGGCCGCTTGATATGTCCGAGTCCCACCCTCACTCGAGGAACTGCACTCGCGCGCACTCGGCGGCGAGCCGCAGGCGCAGGTCGACCTTGCTCGTGCCCTCGATCAGCAGGGACAAGCCGAGCAAGCCGTGCGTTGGCTGAGGGCGGCTGCGACAGGCGGCAGCACTGAAGGCGCCGCGTTGCTCGGAGTGTGGGAGCTGCTCGCGCACAACGTCGAGCGCAATCATGAGAGCGGCCTGGCGCGACTGACCGAAGCTGCGAAACGCGGCGACGAGCCTGCATGCTGCTTCATGGCAACGCTGCACGCAGCCGGGTTCGCAGCGCAAGCCGACTGGGGACTGTCGTGCCAGTGGCTCATCGCAGCGGCGAAGCTCGGCAACGATCGCGCTCTCGTGCAGTTGGCGCTGCTCATCGATGATGCAGAGACAGAGTTGCGGGTGCGCCTGCTATACGCCGCCGCGGCGCGCGGCAGCGCTATCGCTCCTTACTTTCTCGGGCTCAGCTCGCTGGCAGTGCCTGGCCCAAGCACACAACAAGCAGGTCAAGTGTGGCTGGCCATCGCGGCTACGCGCGGCAATCCCTGTGCCGCAAGACTCGCGCAACCGCTGCCCGGTGTGCCGCCACTCGCGGCTGGGCCGGAGCTTGGGACGACATTCTGGGAGCGCGTCGCTGCGGCGTTTGCTCCGGAGCGCTTCTTGGGACGTGCAAACGTCGCGGTGCAAATAGCCGATCCTCCGATCATGACCGCTACGGGCCTGCTGGCGCCGGCGTTGTGCGACTACCTCGTGGGACTTGCGGCTCCGCTCATGCAGCGCGCGGAGGTCAATGACGTGAGCGAGGGCAGCCGCGTTCACCAGATGCGCAGCAACTCGCAGACGCGCTTCGCAATCACGAATACCGACGTGATCGGCGTACTGGCTGCGCGTCGGGTTGCCGAGCTCGCCGGAGAGCCGTTCGAGAACCAGGAAGACACGATGATCCTGCGCTATCGGCCGGGCGAATCGTACGAGGATCATTTCGATTTCGTGGACCCGCGCGTCCCGGCGTTCGCCCACGAGCTCGCAACGCAGGGCCAGCGCATCGCGACGGTGCTCATCTATCTGAACGACGGCTACCGAGGTGGCGACACCGATTTTCCGCAGCTGGGATGGCGGGTTCGGGGTGCACAGGGCGACGCGCTGGCGTTTCGCAGCGTGACTGCGAACGGCGAGCCGGATTTACGTACGCTGCACGCCGGTCGGCCGCCACGGGACGGCGAGAAGTGGATCCTGTCGAAATGGATCCGCGACCGCCCGCAGCTCGGGCGCAGCTTTCGCTGACGCTCTACGTCACGCCGCCAGCGCGCGCTCGAACGCAGGCGTGTGGCCACGCAGCCAGCTCTCGAACGTGCGGATCTGCGGGTACAGCTCGCGCGACTTCGCGAGATCGACGCGCCGGTTCGGTACGTACTGCCGGTTGAACTCGAACATGTCGGCGAGATCGCGCGCGCCGGGAAAACCGAGCGCAGCGAAAACATCGTGCGTGACGTATCGATATGCGAACGGACGGCCGAGCACGCGATGCATGCCTTCGGCGTAGTCGTCGCAACGCAGGTCGTCGCCGACGACGCCGACGACTTTGTCGCGATACCAGAACGCCTCCGCGAAGATCGCGGCGACGACGCCACCGATGTCTTCGACCGCGACTGCGGCGAGCGGCGTGCTGCCTTGAGGGAAGCCGAAGACGTATGTGCCGTCGCGCTGGCGACGCGGCGGGAAGTGCGCGAGGAAGTTCTCGTAGTAGAACGCGACGTGCACGTACGTCGCGGCTAGATTCGCGCCGCGCGCGTACTCTTCGATGCGTCCTTTCGTGTCGAGGTGCGGCACGCTGAGCCGGCCGCCGGTGAGGAGCTTCGCGTGCGGCAGTGTGCTGATGACCGCGTGCTGTATACCGCTCGCGGCGAGCGCATCGACGAAGTTGCGGCCGTGGTCGAACTCGCGCTCGAAGTGCTCCCAGTAGTTGGTAACGCCGAATGCGCCGTCGCAGCCGCGCAGCGCGGCGCGCAGCGACGCGGGATCGCTCAAGTCACCTTCGACGAGCTCTGCGCCGAGGCCGGCGATTTCCTGTGCCGCTGCCGAGCGGGGACGGCGCGTCAAACAGCGCACGTGATAGGAGCCGGCGCGCAGCAGGTGGCGCGTGACCGAGCCGCCTTGTGCGCCCGTGGCGCCGACCACGAGGATGCGCTGGAACGCCGACATACGCGGTAGCTTCACACTCGGGCCGCGCCGCGCCAGTCGTGCTTTGCGCAGTGTGCAGCGGAACCCGTTGCGCCTGGATTGGCACGTACCTGTGGCGGAATTTCGCTACAGTCGGTCACCTTCCTAGCTGCCGATCACGGGTGGGGCATGAAGAAAATAGCGCGGTCGCGTCGGTCCTCTTTTGCCTCACGTCTTGTGTCGCGGCCGGGCACACGGCAGCGGCCGCCGAGCGTGGGTTCTACGTCGGCGGGCACTTCGGCCAGAGCTCGAAGGATGCACCGCGCAGCTTCTACGAGCTGTTCAACGACGATATTCAAGCCTTCTCCTTCTTCTCGCGGACACAGCAGAGCAGCAGCTTCGATGACTCGGACACGGCGTATGCGGCTCATCGGCGGCTACCGCTTGACGCCGCATCTCGCGTTCGAGGGTGGCTTCGTCAACTTCGGAAGCGTGACGTACACGTCGCGCAGCACCGGCAATTTCCCGCTGGAGTCGGGGACCGAGACCGTGACGCATCGAGAGCGAGACCACCGGTTTCACCCTCGCAGTGCTCGGCGTGCTGCCGTTGACGCGCAACTGGGAGCTGTTCGGGACGCGCGGGTGCGCTGTTCGCGGACAACAAGATCACGATCGCTGTCACCGCGCAGGGCCAGCGGTTCATTCCGCCGCTAGGCAACCGCTTCTCCGGTTCGGATTCCGCGGGCACGACGGAGCTGCTACGCCGGCTTGGGGCTCAGCCGGCGCTTCTTCGAGATCTACCAGCTCCGGCTGGAGTATCAGCGCGTGTTCGACGCCGGTGACGAAGACTCGGGCGGCAAGGGCGACCTGGACGCCGCATTGCTCGGCCTGGTCGTCACCTTCTGAAGCCATTGTTCGCGCCTGCCCGGCGTTAATTCGGCCATAGCAGCTCACTGGCGGTCCGAACGTGCTCCGGGGGTGCCGGGGCGGGGTTTTGTTGTGCCCTATTCGCAACATAGGGGACCTGGCCGTTGTGGTCTGTATACACAAGCGCCCCGCGGGGTGCGGCAAATCCCCTAAAAATTCGGCGGTTCCTGTGATTTCCTGCGCCCGGCGAGCCGTGCTGAATTAGCAACTAAGCTTTCAAACGGCCGGGAGCGGTTGTATGCTCGGCACCACGCTGAGGTCCGGGGGTGCGGGGAACTGACTCACTCATCGGGTCCAGACATCAGAAAGGGGGAGCGTTTGCGGTCGCAGACAACGAGCGACTGTTCCAAATCGTCCGAACTCAAAACCTCTCGCAGGAGGAGCTATCAATGTCGACGAGTAACTCTATTCGGCACGCGGTCCGTTACGCGCTGCTGACGAGCGCTGCGGCCGCTGCCGCAGGGCCCGCTTACGGCGCAGATTCAACCATCCAGGAAGTGGTCGTCACCGGTTCGCGCATCGCGCAGCCGAATCTCGAGACCACGAGCCCAGTCACGCAAGTCACGGCAGAAGACATCGCCGTGCAGGGCGTGACGAGAGTCGAAGACCTCATCAACCAGCTTCCGCAGGCCTTTGCCGCGCAGAATGCCAGCGTCTCCAACGGCGCCACGGGCACGGCAACGGTGAACCTGCGCGGTCTGGGCGCTCCCCGCACACTGGTGCTGGTCGACGGCCGGCGCATGCCGTTCGGCGGCATCAGCGCTGCGTCTGCGGCGGCCGACCTGAACCAGATCCCGGCCTCGATGGTCGAGCGCGTCGAAGTGCTGACCGGCGGCGCATCCGCCGCGTACGGTTCGGACGCGATCGGCGGCGTCGTCAACTTCATCATGAAGAAGGACTTCGAGGGTGTGCAGTTCGATGCCATGTACGGCCTCTACCAGCACAACAACGATTTCAGCGGCCCGGGCGCGGTCAAGCTGCGCGACACGATCAACACGAATCACGGCGACTGAATCCTTCGCAGTTCAACCTGCCCGATGACAACGTGACCGACGGCGTGGCCAAAGAGTTCAACGTCACGATGGGCGTGAGCACCGAAGACGGTCGCGGCAACATCACGGCGTACGCCGGTGTGCGCGACAACGACAAAGTGCTGCAGAGAGACCGCGATTACTCGGCCTGCTCGCTGAACGCGAATCCGACGCAGTCCTTCAGCCTGCGGCGGCTCGGCGACGAGCTTCCCGGGATATTTCTACTCTCCGGCCGGCATTTTCACGATCGACCAGACCACCGGCAACACGTTCCGGCCGTTCGATGAAACCACCGACCTGTACAACTTCGGCCCGACGAACTACTACCAGCGGCCTGACACGCGCTACGTCCTGGGCGCGATGGGTCACTACGAGCTGCACGAGGCCGCGGACGTCTACACCCAGTTGATGTTCTCGGAGTACGAGTCGGTCGCGCAGATCGCTCCGGGCGGCAACTTCTTCGACACCGGCACGGTCAACTGCGACAACCCGATCCTGTCCGCCTCGCAGCAAGCCACGCTGTGCGCCGGTGCGGTCGACCCGGACGCGACGATAGCCGGCAACCAGGCGATCGTTCCGCTGTACATCGCACGGCGTAACGTCGAAGGCGGCGGACGCCAGTCAGCGTTCGAGAACACCTCGTTCCGCGCTGTGCTGGGTGTTCGCGGCCAGATCACCGAGAACTGGGACTACGACACCTCCGTCCAGTACTCGACCGTCATCGCCGATCAGTCGGCCCTCAACTATTTCCACATAGACGCGCTTGAGCGCGCGCGTTGGACGCGGTCGATCAAGGTGCCTACGACGGCGACCCGACCCACGTCGGCACAACCGTCTGCCGCTCCGTGGTCGACGGGACTGATCCGAACTGCGTGCCCGTGGAATCCATTCAGCATCGGCGGCGTGACGCCGGAGGCGCTTGCCTACGTCCAGGTGCCTGGTCTGCAGCAGGGCAAGATCGAGCAGGAGATCTACAGCGCAGCGGTGACCGGTGACCTCGGCGGCTACGGGATCCAGAGCCCGTGGGCCTCGGAGAGCATCAAGGTGGCGTTCGGCGTCGAGAAACGCCTCGACCGCCTGCAGAACGTGACCGACGATCCGTCGTCCCAGGCCCTCCTGTCCGGATCGGGCGGCGCGACGATCGGCATTGACGGTTCCACCAAGGTGCTCGATCTGTTCACCGAAGTGCGGCTGCCGCTGGTGCAGGACGCCCCGTTCGCGGACCAGCTCGGCATGGAGCTGGCCTACCGCTACTCCGACTACGACCCGATCACGACCGACACCTACAAGGTCGGCCTGGACTGGGCGCCGATACAGGATGTCCGGTTCCGCGCCAGCTATCAGCGCGCGATTCGTGCGCCGAACGTCGTCGAGCTGTTCACTGCGCAGGGCTTCAACCTGTTCGACCTGCCGGGCGACCCGTGCGGTGCCGACCTGATCGGCACGGCTGGCGAAGCCAGCAGAGATGCCTGTCTCGCGAATGGCGTGCCGGCAGAGGTGTTCGATCGGCCGGACGGCACGGATGTGGGCACGCAGCCGGACGGCAGGCAGCGCCTGGACAGCCCTGCTGGCCAGTACAACTTCCTGCAGGGTGGCGTACAAGACCTGGTGCCCGAGACCTCGGACACGTACACCTACGGCGTGGTCATCCAGCCGAGCTTCCTGCCGAAGCTGGCGATGTCGATCGACTACTTCGACATCGAGATCGAGGACGCGATCTCCAGGTTCGCGGCGCCGACTCGACGCTGCAAGGCTGCTACTTCGGGAACGACCCCGAGTCCTGCGCGCTAATTCAGCGGACAGGCTAACGGCTCGCTGTGGCAGGGCGACGGCCACGTGATCGACCTCAACACCAACATCGGTGGCCTCGACACGAAGGGCATGGACTTCAGCGTGAGCTACGCCGGTGTCGAGGTGGGAGCGTTCGGCGAGTTGAGCTTCAACCTGGTCGGCACGATACCTGGATGAGCTGACCTACATCACCGGCATCCCGGGTGTCCCCGCGACCGAGTGCGCAGGCCAATACTCCGGCGCCCTCTGCGGCATCCCGAACCCGGAATGGCGGCATCACTTCCGCATCGGCTGGGAGACGCCGTGGAACGTGGACCTCGCGCTCACCTGGCGTTACTACGATGCCGTGAGAACGTCGTCAGAGGCCACCGCGGCCAACATCGACTACGAGCTTGGCGAGCAGAACTACTTCGACCTCGTGGCGAACTGGGCTGTGACCGAGAAGTCGTCGGTGATCCTGGGCATCAACAACGTGCTGGACGACGATCCGCCGATCATCCTCGGCCGTGGGTACGACGGGTAACGGCAACACGTTCCCGCAGACCTACGACGCGCTGGGCCGCTGGATCTTCGTGCGCGGCATGGTGTCGTTCTGATAACGATTCTCTAGTTTGAGCAAAACTGGCGGCGGCCTCGCGAGGGGCCGCCGCTTTTTTTTTGCGATCAGCGCGCCGCGAAGCGTTCGGCGCGCGCGACCTGCTCGGCAAGCGACGGCAGGATTGCCTCGATCTCGGCGCTGTGGCGCCGCCACTTGTCGGCGTCGGGCGGTGACACCGTGTACTTCGACAAGCGGAGCGAAATTTCGCGCCTCATCCCAGTCGAGTCCGGTGGCGGCGTACAAGCGCCGCATCTGCGCTGTGGGGTCGGCGACCAGCGCGTCGTAGCGCGCGATCGTGCGCCGCTCGACCGGCAGCGCCTCGAGATCGTCGATCAGCAGCCGTGTGGCTGCGTTCCATTGCGCCGCGACGATCTCATGCAGGGGCCGCCCGATGAGCTCGCGCCAGCCGGGCACGAGCAGCAGCGACCATGCCGGGCCGGTCCAGCCGGGCAGTTGCGGATAGGTCCGAAACCGCCCCGTCGTCCACGCCTCGATCATGCTCGAGAGCACCTGCCGCGGATCGCGATACAGGTAGATGAATCGCGCCTCGGGAAAGACGCGCGCGAGAAACGGCACCCGCAGTGAATTCTTCGGCGTCTTCTCCAGCATGCGCACGGGCTGGTCTGGCGGCGGACGCTGGCCGTCCCGGTCGCGCAGCGCTTCGTAGAAGCGGCGCCGGAGAGTTTCCGCCATCGCGGGCGTCGCATCCTCGGCGAGCAAGCGGTTCGATTCGAACCCGCGCGACTCCGGGCTGAGCTGCGGCACACCCTCGATCAGCCCGTGACTCTCATCGCCGATCGTGAACAGGCGCGGCGCGCGAGCCATGGTTTCGAACAGCATCGTGGAGCCTGACCGCGGCGGGCTGACGATGAATACGGGGCGATCGAACACCGGATCGCGGCCCGCGCTGGGCCGCTGCCGGATCTCCGGGTCCGCGTCTGCGTGCGGCGGTCGGCGAGCGCGACCTGGAAAACCCAGGCATCGAGCGCCTGCATCAGTCCGATGGTGTTGGCGAGCGCGATCTCGGAAGCTCCGAGCGCCAGCAGATCACGCCGCGCGGCATCGAGGAGCGCGCGATAGCGCGGCCAGCCGTCACGGCTCTCGCCGCCTGCGGACCACAACCCATGCCAGTCACGCACGAAGGTCAGCAACCGCTGCTGGATCGGGGGCGCGTTTCGATGCGGGACGGCCTCACTGAGCGCAAAAGCGACATGCGCCCGCATTTCCCAGGGCGTCATGACCTCCGGCACGTTCTCGGACTCGAAATCGAGCGACGGCTGCGAGCTCGGGTCGCGTGGCACGAAGGTCGACTGCCAGTCCCCGCTCACGCGAGTATGCGGACGCGCCCGGGCCACGAGCTGCCAGAAGCCGATCCCGCCGACGGTGTCGGCCACCAGATGGATCCGCGGCAGCACGTGATCGTTGACGACGTTGTGCATCCGCCAAGTGTCGAACAGCCAGCACTCGCCGGCGCGCATGTTGATCGTGGCATCGCCGCAGGTGAAACGCACCGTCGGTTGCGTGACGATCGGCACGTGCACCCGCACGCGCTCGCGCCAGTAGTAGTTGACGTCGACGTGCGGCGTGACTTCGGCCTGCCCTGACAGGCGCATCAGCCGCGTGCGCCCCCAGGTTGCGCCGATGCTGGACAGAACTTGCTGCAGATACGGGCAGCGCTCCAGATGCGGAGTCGCACGCATCGGTCCGCCGACGGCGTCGCTGTCCGGGTCGCCGCCGGTGGTGACCAGGGTCAGGGCATCGTTGCCGGGATAGCCCTGCGGGTGCGGTCGCCACGCCGACTCCTCGATGGCGCCGACTTCGGCTGCGAGGGCCGCCGCGTCGAAGGACACGGGCAACTGCATGAATGGATACTGGAGCTTCATGCGGATTCAGCGCAGTGGATTGCCGTCCGCGTCGACGAGACCGGCCTCAGCCAGCCGCCGCAGCACTGGTTGCAGCTCGCGCGTGTAGTTGCGCCACTTCTGCACGGAGGACTGGTAGATGGGCCTGCGCACCTGCATCGCGCTCGCGGTCGTCGAGGCTTTCGTCGAGCGATGGAAGTCGAGCACCTGGTCCTCCCAGGGGAGTCCGCAGTGCGCCAGCAGCCGCCGGCTCTGCGCCTGCGGATCGGCTACCAGCTCTTCGTAGCGGACTTCGAGCATCACGCCGGGCATGACGGCATGCCAATGATCCATCATGCGGCGATAGGCGACGAAGTACTCCGCGAGCTCTTCGAGCTGGTAGGAGAAGTGGTACGCGTTGATGAACAGCGTCTTGAAGACCGCGTAACAGGTATCCATCGGATCGCGCGTCAGGTGCACGATGGACGCCTTCGGCAGCGCCTTGTGGATGAGGCCGGCAGTAGCGGAAATTGAACGGCAGCTTGTCGATCGTGTAGCGCTGCGCACCGGCCAGGTCGCGCACGGAAGCCAGATAGCTCCGGCCCACTTCGCCGAAATCCATCTGCAGCGAGGCGCGCAGGAGGTCCGGGTCGGTCAATCCTCAGGCGCGCGTGCGTCGCGCGCGCCGCAGCCGCCATTTCCTCCGGAAAGTCCACTGCCTCGCCGACGGACGTGACCTCGGAGTGGCTGCCGAGGATCCGCTCGACGAGCGTCGTTCCCGTGCGCGGCATGCCGACGATGAAGATCGGACCCGGTGTTTCGTCGCCGCCGCGCAGCGCCTGCATCGCTTCCGCGGAGTAGTGCGTCATCACGTTCTGCATCGCGCGGACGTCGTTCATCACGTCGTACGTCAGCGTCCCGCGCTTGATGCGGTTGGCCTGCAGCAGGGTCTCGAACGACTGCGCAAACTCGCCGACGTCCTCCAGCTCTTTCGCCAGAGAAAAGGACACCAGCATCGTGTCTAGGTCGCGCGCCCGCGGCCGCGCCAGCGCCGCGCGCAGCTCGGAGATGTGGTTCGCGTCGCTGCGTCTGTGTCGCGAGCTGCGAGCGGACGTGCCACGCGAACCCGTTGCCAGGAGCGATCTCGAGTACGCGCGCCAGCAGCGCATCCGCCTGCGCTGTCTCGTTCAGATAGAAATGACTGAGCGCGGCGCGATAGAGCAGCGTCGGGTCGTTGGGGGCCAGCTCGAGCGCCCGGTACAGCAGCGGCTTGGCGCGTCCAGGATCGTTCGTCTGGATGTACATCGACGCAACGGCATCGAGCAGCTGTGGGTGCGGCTCCGCGATTGCTATCGCCCGCTCGGCGGCGGCGAAGCCTTCAGATCGCCGCCGCAGCGTCATGAGGATCTGCGCGCGCTTGAGCTGCAGTGCCGCGTGCTCACCGTCCCGCGCGAGCGCCATCGTGACGATGTCGAGCGCCTTGGCGAAGTCCTCCCGCGCCTCCTCGACTTCGCATGCGAGCAGGGTGCGTGCGAACGCCTGGTTCCACGGTTGAAGTGTTCACGGTCGCATTGTATCTGCGTGCAATCGCGTGAGGCGCTCCAGTTGCGGGCGCGCGAGCGAATCGATCGCCCGGCGCAGCTCCGGCGACGCGGCGTCCTGTTTGGCGGCAACGTCGGAGGCGAACTCCGCGACCGTTCCGACAGGCGGCCTTGGCATGCCGCCGCGCCGCCTCGGCGATGCGGTCGCGTTGCGCGGCATCGATCGAAAGCGAGAAGTGCGGCGCGACGATGCTCCACACTGCCGCGGGCAGGGATTCGTACGACACCAGCCGGCCACGGCTGACGTCGAGTCCCGCCGCCGCCGCGCAGAATGCGCCGTAGGCGCGCGCGACGAACTCTTCCCGCGATTTCGAGGCGCGCCCCGGATCCACCTGCGCCACGAGCCCGCGCGCCGCCTCCGCCGTGCCCTGCGAACCAGCCAGGCGGGCTCGCGAGCAGCGACACGCCGACTTCGACCGGGTCGCGCAGACTGAGGACCCACGGCGTGTCCGGAAAAGCTTCGGCCACGATGTCGCAGTAGAGCGTATTCCAGCTGCTCAGCTTCAGCACGTAGGGCCGGCGCGCGTGGCGCGCGAAGGCGGCGCTGAGCGTGCGCAGAGCGGCAACCAGATCGGCGCGCGGCCATTTGTGCGGGGGCGCGAGGATTTCGTTCACGGGCTGCGGCTCGGCATAGACGACCAGGTCGTCGAGTCGCTTGAGCGACTGGGAGAGCAGCGTCGAGCCGCAACGCGCGACGTGAAAGATGATTCCGACCGGCGCCGTGTCGCGAGCCGCCCAGCCGACGCTGTCCCGGGCGACGTGCACGATCCGCTCCTGCGCCGGGAGCGCGCGATCGTCTCCTGCATGAAGGCGTCCTGCAGCTCGTCGCGGCCGATCTGGCGGAGCGCCAGATACAAGCCGGTCGGGGCCAGCCCCGCGCGCACCGGAAGTCCGGCCTCCTCATCCTGCTGCATGCGGCGAAGAAAACACTGGCGCGGCGCGGGTGTCAACGCTCGCTCGCAACGCTCACTCCGAGGGTGCCCGGCGCTTTCTCGACAGGCGCGGAGCGTCGATGCTAGCGTGACGGCATGACGGATTTCGCGGCCCTCATTGCGCCACTCGACGCGGACACGTTTCGCGCGCAGTACTTCGGCAAGCGCCCGATCCATATTCGCGGCGAGGCCGCGGGTCGTCCGACCGTGCTGAGCTGGCAGCGCTTCAACGAGGTGCTCGCGCTCACGCCGTACTGGAACGAGGACACGCTGAAGGTCTATTACAAGAGCCGCGCGGCGCTGCGCGAGAACTACTGCGACACGACCGACCTGCGCCCCGGCACGAAGGCGCCGGCCGATCCCGCCAAGGTCAAGGCGCTGCTGGGGCTCGGCGCCAGCCTGATCGCGAATCACATCCATCGCGTTTGCCCGGAAGTCGCGGCGATCGCCCACGTGCTCGAACGCGAGTTCGCCGCGCGCGTCGCCGCGAACGTCTACTGCTCCTTCAAAGGAGTGCAGGCGTTCCAGACGCACTTCGATCTGCACGATGTGTTCGCGTTGCAGGTGGAAGGCGAGAAGACCTGGCGCGTCTACGAGTCGCGGGCGGATGCGCCTGTAGCGCCGCTGCCGCCGGGCGACGAGGTCGAAAAATGGCTCACGGCGAGTCGCGGACGGCTGCTGTTCGAAGCCGAGATGAAGCCCGGCGACATCCTCTATCTGCCGCGCGGCCAGTATCACGACGCGCTGACCGGCGCGCAGGCGTCGCTCCACGTCTCGTTCGGAGTCACGCCGGCCACCGGGCTGGCGTTGTTCAAGCTTCTGGAGAGCGCGCTCACCCAGGAAAGCGCATTCCGACAGTACCTGCCGGATGCGCGCAATCAGGCGGAGCTGCGCGAACGGCTCGCGGCGCTCGCGGAGCGCGTCAAGACGGTGATGACCTCGCCGGCCTTCGCGACCGACGTGCTGAACCATCAGCGCGGTCTGGCCGGCGCCAAGGCGGACTATGAATTGCCCGCCCAGCCGCCGCCGACGTGGTACGCGATCGCGCGTCGTGCGCAGGTCGTGCGGCGCGACAGCGGCTATGTCGCAGTCACAGACCAGGGCGAGGTCGCGCTCGGCGCGACGCATCCGACCGTCGAATGGATATTGAAGCAGCGCTTCTTCTCGCTGGGGGATGCGCTTGCGCGCCATGTGAGTGTGGACCCGGCGGAGCTGCGCGGCGTGCTCGCGAAGCTGATCGCGGCTGGTGTGATCGTGGAAACAGAACTGCTCAGATGGGCGCTCGGAGGGGCAGGCATGAAGCGTTGGGTCGTCACGGCTGCATTTGCAGTCCTGGTATCAGTCACGGCTGTCTTGCCCGCCAAAGCGGCCGAGAGCACGACCGATGCGCTGCTTGCCTGCGCGAACGAAGCGGACGACGCGCGCCGCCTGCGTTGCTTCGATGCTGCGGTTGCGGGCTTGCGCCGCGCGCCGGCGGCGCCGGCCGCCTCCGCCGCGGCGACGCCAGTCACCGCTGCGCCGGCCGCTTCGCCCCAGCCTTCGGCACCCGCGGCCTCGGCCGAGGAGAAATTCGGGGCGCGCGGCGATCTCAACCGCGAGAAGCACGAGGCGCTGAGCGAGATCACTGGCACGGTCACGGCCGTCGGCACCAAGCCCTATGGGGAGCTCGTGATCACCCTCGACAACGGGCAGGTGTGGGCCGAACGGACGCCCAACTCGAAGATGAAGGTGAAGGTCGGCGACTCGGTGAAGATCGAGTCCGGCGCGTTGGGTTCCTTCACGCTGATCGCGAACGGCCGGTCGAGCAAGGTCGCCCGGTCCCGTTGAGCGAAGCCGTGCTCACCGCCTTCGCCCGACGTCTACCTGCAGAAGGTCGATCTCGCGCGCGACGCGGCGCTGCTCGTACAGCTGAGCGAGAGCGCCTACCGGGCTGCCAGTTTCCTCGACGACCGCATCCTTGCGCCTGACGTCAAAGGCCGCTGGGTGAGCCTCAGGAGTGTGCTGGAGGCGGCTCCAGCGATTGGCGAGCGCAAGCCGCTGCATTTCATCTTCCACACCGGCCACGTCGGCTCCACGCTTCTCAGCCGACTGCTCGACGAAAGCGGCTGTGTCCTGTCCCTGCGCGAGCCGCTGCCGCTGCGCACGCTCGCCGACGCACACGACGTGCTGAAGTTGCCGGAATCCCTGCTGAACCCGCGCGACTTCGATGCCCTGGAGCAGGCGCTGCTGAATCTGTGGAGTCGCGGCTACCCGAACACGCACAGCGTCGTTCTCAAAGCCACCAGCAGCGCCTGCAGGATCGCTGCGCGGTTGCTGGAACGGCGCGACGGCGCGCATGCCGTTTATCTGAACCTGGCCGCGGAGCCGTATCTCGCGACCCTGCTCGCCGGCCAGAACTCCGGCATCGATCTGCGCGGGCACGCGCCGGTGCGCATCCGTCAGCTGCAGGCGCGCATCGAGACGCCGCTGCCGCAGCTGCATGCGCTGTCGCTGGGCGAGCTGGCCGCGATGAGCTGGCTCGCCGAAACCTGGAACCAGCACGATGCCGTCGCGCGTGTCGGTGCCCGCGTCATGGCCCTCGATTTCGACGAGCTGCTCGCGGATGTCGCGGGCGGCGTGGGTCGCGTCGCCGCGCACTTCCATTTGCCGCTCGAGTCGCGCTGGCTCACCGACATCGCGCATAGCCCGGTGCTGACGCGCTACTCCAAGTCGCCGGACTTCGAGTACTCGCCGCAGGTGCGGGGCGAGTTGCTGCGCCAATCGCGGCAGAACAACGCGGCGCAGATCGGCGCCGGCCTGCGCTGGCTCGAGAACCTTGCGGGAGCGCAGTCCGCGGTGGCTGCGATCCTGAATGCAGGGGGTGCCGCGAGGAGGCTCGGATGAACGACGTCGCTGCGCTCACGACGCTGGGCAGACGTCTGTTGATTGGAGATGGCATGCCGCCGTCGCCCGAGAAAGCTGTCGCGACGCTGCGCGACGCAGCTGCGCGAGGCAGCGGCGAAGCTGCAGCGCTACTGTCAGTTTGTGCTGCTTGGGGTGTGGCACAAGCGCGCAATGTCGACGCCGCGCTCGATCATCTCGCCCGCGCCGCGGAGCTCGGCTGGAGCCCTGCGCTGCGTGAGCTGCAGCTCCTTGCGCGGGATGCAAATGGCGATCCCGCATCTCTGCGACGCAAGATCGACGTGGCGTCGCTGCGGTCCGCGCCGGCGGCCCGCGTCGTGTTCGAGAAGCCGCGCATCGTCGTTGTCGAGCACTTTGCAACCGTGGACGAATGCCAGTGGCTCATCGGTCGCGCTGGCAAGCGGCGGACTGCAGCGCGCGAAGGTTTATCGCAGCAGCTCGACGGCTCAGGTCGCCGAGACGCGCACGAACCGCGAGATGTCGTTCACGATCTTCAACGCCGACGTCGTGGTCAGCCTGATCCGCGACCGGATCGCGGCGGCGTGCGGCGCAGCGGTCACGCACTTCGAGATCGCGAAGCTCCTGCATTACTCGCCGGGCGAGCAGTTCGCGCTGCACGCTGACTTCATCGAGCCGAAGACGCCGGAGTTGGCGCGCGACCTCGCGGCGCGCGGCCAGCGCGCAGCGACGTTTCTGATCTACCTGAACGACGGCTACGAGGGCGGGGCGACGCAATTCCCGCGGCTCGATTGGCAATATCGCGGCGGCCGCGGCGACGCGCTGCTGTTCAGCAACGTCGATGCCGGCGGCGCCCCCGACTACGACACCGTCCATGCCGGCATGCCGCCGACGTCCGGCGAGAAATGGGTGCTGTCGCAGTGGATCCGGACGCGCCCGGTCGGGCCTTGACGAGCGTCCGTAGGTCGTCCGGTCGTCGTATTCCAGCTTTGCGGAGATACGCCTGCAGCGGCGCGATGTGCGCCGCGTAGTTGCGCCAGCGGCCCGAGGAACGCTGATACAGACGCTCTCGCACCTGCCACACGCTCGCGGTCTTCACGGCTCGCGCCGCCTGCTCGAACGACAAGCACGCTTCCTCCCATTCGAGCCCGCAGAACCGCGTCAGCCGTTCGATGGCGGGGCGCGG
Organism: uncultured Gammaproteobacteria bacterium; assembly: GCA_963830745.1. Classification (GTDB taxonomy): domain Bacteria; phylum Pseudomonadota; class Gammaproteobacteria; order Steroidobacterales; family Steroidobacteraceae; genus Steroidobacter. Next base: position 85,103 of record CAWHNL010000017.1, on the reverse strand, counting down.
CTCGCGCACCAGCGCGTCGTAGTCGAGATCGAAGATGTCCGCGCCGTAGAGTGTCTTCCAGTGCGCCATCAGTCGGCGGTACTGCACGTAGTAGTGCGCGATGTCCGCGAGATCGAGCGCGTAGCTCATGCCGTGATCGAGATGCAGGAAGTAGATCGACAGGCAGTTGTCGAGCGGATCGCGCACCGTGTGCACGATCCTGGCGTCCGGGAACAGGCTCTTGATGAGGCCGATGTACAGGAAGTTGTCCGGTCGCTTGTCGGTGACGCGCTCGCCGTGCGGGAACAGGCGCGCGAGCATGTCGAGGTAGCGCGTGGCCAGTTGCTCCAGCTGTGCCGGCGTCACGCCGGCCATCGTGGCCGGAAACGGCGCGAGCTCGGTGCGCACCAGCGACGGCAGGAACGCGAGCTCGCCGCCCGCCGCAACGCGCGAGTGCGCGGCCAGGATCTGCTCCGCGAGCGTCGAACCGGAGCGGAACATTCCGCAGATGAACAGCAGGACGCGTGGACTGCGGCAGCCGTGCAGCCGCCGGCTGACCCGGCCGGAACGTCGCGATCAGCTCGTCGATCAATCGCTCGTGCGCGCGACGGTCGTAGACGCCGGTGCCGGGCGCGGCGCTTTGCCGGCTGTCGCGATTCGCCGCGGTGTACGCCGCAAACGCTGCGTCCCAAGCACCGCATGAATCCAGCGCCTTGCCGAGCGCGAAACCAAGATCGGCGCGGTCGGCAGCCGACGCGCCGGAGTCCGCGATCGCCGCGCGCAGTCTCGCGATCAGCGGATCATCCGGCCGCGCGACTTTCTGCAGACCGGCGTAGCGCGCCAATGCGATGGAGCAGCGCGGCTGCAGCGCCAGGATTTTTTCGTAGAGCGCGCGGGCCTCGGCTTGCTTGCCGAAATCCTCGCGCAGGTTCGCGAGATTCAGCAGCGCGGGAACGTAGTCGGGATTGAGCGCCAGCGCCGCCTGCAGCTCGCGCTCGGCGGCTTCGTCCTGGCGCAGGCAGTCGGAATAGATGACGCCGCGATTGAGATGAACTTCCTCGGGCTCCGAGACGCCGCGATCGAGCGCCTGCTGATAGGACGCGAGCGCCGCGTCGAAGCGGCCGGCTTGCCGCTGCAGCCGCGCGAGGTTGTACCAGGTGTCCGGCAGGTCGGGCCAGCTCGCGAGCACGCGCAGGTAGGCGGCTTCAGCCTCGGCGAGGCGCCCGGCCTTCTCCAGCGCTTCCGCGCTGCGCAGCAGGGCCTGCGGATCGTTCATCGTGGACTACGTAGTCGACCACATGCGCATCAGGTTCTGGCGCACGACGTCGAGCCGCACGCGGCTTTCCCACCGCATGCTGTCGTGGCTTCCAGCGCGGCGATATCGTTCAGCTCGTACACCTGCATGCGCTGGTGCGGATCGGGGATGTAGCTCTCGATGAACGTGATCGCCACCAGGCGCTCGCCGCTGCGCACCGGCATGACTTCGTGCAGCGTGGTCGAGGGATACAGGATCGCCTCGCCGGGCGCGCCCTTGAACGCGATCGCCTGGTTGCCGATCACGATCGACAGCTCGCCGCCCTCGTAGCTCGCGGGGTCGTTCAGGAAGACCGTGCACGAGACGTCCGAGCGCAGGCGCGAGCGCTCCAGCGGAATGAGCGCCGCGTCCGCGTGCGCGCCGTACTTCATGCCCGGCGCGTAGCGGCTCAGCAGCGGCGGCGCGACGCGCTTCGGCAATGCGAAGTCCATGAACTCGCGCGAGCGCGCGAAGGCAGTGCTGACCAGCTGCGCTGCCTCGGCGTTCTTCGGATCGCTGGTGTCCGCCTGCAGGTTGTTCTTGGTCTCGTTGGCGGGATTGCTGGCGCGGCCCTCGACGAAGCGCAGCTCGCGGCTCAAGGCCGTGAGGCGCGCGATCTCCGGCGGCGTGAGCAGGTTGCGGATCTTCAGCAGCACGACGGGTCTACCTCCGGAATCTTCAGACGCTGGACGTCGGCTGGGTGCCGTTGAAGGCGTCGGTGGCCGCGATGATCGCGCCGATCGCCGCGCGCTCGTCCGGCGACAGCCGCGGACTCCAGACGTCGCAGATGAAAATGATGCGCGTCTGCTCGCTGTCGTTCCACGCCTCGTGCTCGATCGTGTCGTCGAACACCCAGGCCTCGCCGATGCGCCACTCGCGCGTCTCGCCGCCGACGCGGAAGCCGCAGCCCGGCGGCACGATCAGCGGCAGGTGCACGACCAGGCGGAAGTTGGCGACGCCGGTGTGCGGCGGGATCCGCGTGTGCGGCTGGAGCACCGAGAACAGCGCCGAGGGCGAGCGCAGCGGCACGCGAGCCTGCGGCAGGCGCGACAGCACTTCCATCGTTGCCGGCGCGCGGCGGCAGCGCTCGGCGATCGGCTGGCCCTTCTCGTAGAAGTGAAACGCGCTCCAGCGCGGCGAGTGATTCAGCTCGCGCCACTGGTCGAGCGGCAGGTGGTCGTCGTAGTGAATGTACGGCGCGAAGCCGGCCTGGTCCTCGCGCAGGATCTGCGCCAGCTCCTGCTGCATCGGCTCGGTCGCCGCTTCCAGGTCCGCGAGCCACGGGAAATTCGCTCGCGCTCGTAGAACTCGATGGCCGGCAGGCCCGGATAGAAGTACTCGAGCGGCTCCTGCTGGTAGCGCTTGCGGACCCGCAGGGTCGTGTCGATGAAAGTGTCCAGGCGGCGCCGCTCCACCGGCGCGCACTGGCTCTGCACATCGCCGATCTGCGCGCGGATGAAATCGTTCAGCTCGCGCGTGTGCCTGCCGTGAATCTCGCGCGCGTGCGCGACGGCCTGCTGGGTCGGCTTGTCGAGATAGCTGTCCGGCGGCGCATTGGAGAGCGCGGCGCCGTAGGCGCCGGCCGCGGCCTTCATGTCTGCCTTCGCGCTCCAGCAGCGAGCCGCTCATCAGCAGCGCCGGAAAGTTTCGGGGCTCGATCCGCAGCACCTCGCGCAGGGCGGCGAATGCGCCGTCCGCGTCGTTGAGCCGGCGCCGGACCGCGGCCAGATTCAGCCAGCCGGGAATGCTGGTCGGGTCGGCAGCGACCAGCCGCAGCAGCAGCGCCTGCGCCGTGGCGAAGTCGCCGGCGCCCATGGCCTGCATGGCCGCCTGATTCAGGCCGGCGGGGTTCTCGGCCATGGCGATCGGGTTGGGCGCTGGGCTGGCATGCAATTACTATAGCGGCAGCGACTCGTGCAATCACGCTCATGAACATCAACGAGATCGAAAAGGTGCTGGCGGCGGAGCCGCGCAACGTTCGCGCGCTGATCCTGAAGGCGGATCACCTTGCGAACGCCGGCGACGCGCGCGCCGCGTCGTCGTACTACCTGGCGGCGCTGAAGGCGGCAGGTCCGCCGCAGCAGGTGCCGCGCGACCTGTTGCCCGACCTGCAGCGGGCGCGTTCGATGTACGAGCGCTATGCGAGCGAGTACCAGGAGTACATCGTCGACCAGCTGACGGCGCGCGGCTTCGACCCGGCGACCAGCAGCAAGCGCTTCGCGCAGTCCGTCGACATCGTGCTCGGCAAGAAGCGGATCTACCTGCAGGAGCCGCGCTACTACTATTTCCCGGGACTGCCGCAGATCCAGTTCTACGAGCGCGAGCAGTTCCCGTGGCTGGACGGCGCTGGAGCGCGAGACCGACGCGATCTGTGCCGAGCTGCAGGGCGTGATGCAGCAACCGGCCGCGTTCGCGCCGTACGTGCAGGGCGAAGCGCGACCGCCCGCCGAACGAGCAGGCGGGCATGCTCAACAATCCGGCGTGGAGCGCCTTCTACCTGTGGAAGAACGGCGAGGTCGTGGCGGAGAACGCCGCGCGCTGTCCGCGCACCATGCAGGCGCTGCAGGACGTGCCGCTGGCGCGCGTGCCGAACCGCTCGCCGTCGATCCTGTTCTCGCTGCTGCAGCCCGGCGCGCACATTCCGCCGCACAACGGCCTGGTGAACACGCGGTTGATCTGTCATCTGCCGTTGCTCGTGCCGGGGCAGTGCACGTTCCGGGTCGGCAACGAGATGCGCGACTGGAGCAAGGGCCAGGCCTGGCTGTTCGACGACACCATCGAGCACGAAGCCTGGAATCGCAGCGCGCAGACGCGAGTGATCCTGCTGTTCGACGTGTGGCGCCCGGAGCTTATCGCAGGAAGAGCGCGCGCTGGTCGTCTCGCTGTTCGAGTCGATCGACGCGCACGGCGGCGGCCGCAAGCCGGATTGGGAAATCTGACCGAGCGCTTACTCCACGCGCTTGACCTTCAGCGCGCGCCCGCTCGGCGTCGACATGCGAAACGAATTGAGCGCCGCGCGAGTGATCGTCACTTCGTGACCGACTTCGAGAAGCGGCGAGCTCGAACCGCTCGTCTGCCGCCACTGCTGACCGTTGTCGAGATCGATGACGAGCGCGCCGGTGGGGTCGTGGCGCAATGCGGTGACGCGCGCGCTCACCGATGTCAGCTCCTCCCGTTCGGTTGTCGGTGCGGCTGCCTGGTTCGGTGCGGCGGATGCGCCGAACATCGCTTCGGCGGAGCGCGCCGGCGCATTGGCAGCGGCCGCGTCGGACGACAAGCGTTCGATCGTCTGGTCGTAGCACGCCAGCCGCTCGGAATTCTTCTTCACGCTCGCACAGGCACGCAGCGCAGGCGGCACCGCATCGACCGTTTCCGCGCGCGCCGTTGCCGCGACGAGGAGAGCTGCTGCCACGAGCAAGACGGTTGAGCTGCGCACGATCAGTGCTTCTCGACCAGCGGCGATGATTCGCCGTAGTACTTCGCGATTCCCATCACGGTGGTGCGCACGAGATCGCGCTCGGCGGCCGTCAGGTACGGATTCCAGACATCGAGGATGAGAATCGCGCGCGGCACGTCGCTGTCGTTCCATGCTTCGTGCTCGATCGTGTCGTCGAACACCCAGGCCTCGCCCGGCCGCCACTCGCGCGTCGTCGAGCCGACGCGGAAGCGGCACGCAGGCGGAATGATGAGCGGCACGTGCACGATGACGCGCGTGTTGGTGACGCCGGTGTGCGCGGGAATGTGCGACTTCGCATCGAGGATCGAGAAGAAGACCGTCGGCGCGTAGCCCGCAATGTCCAGCAGCGGCAGCTGCGCGAGCAGCTGCGCGGTGCGCGGACATCGTCGCAGGTGATCTTCCATCGGTTTGCCGTCGCGCCACAGGTAGAACACGCTCCAGCGTCGCGAGTGATTCAGCTCCGCCCACTGATCGAGCGGCACGCCCTGCGGATACGCGACGTACGGTTCGAGGCTGGCGGCATCCTCGGCGAACACGCGCTCGAACTCCTCGCGAATATCCGCGGTCGCGGACTTCGAGCTGCTCGAGCCAGGGAAACTCCGCGCGCGGATAGAACTCGCGCGCCGGCAGCTGCGGAAAATGCAGGAACGTCGGCTGCGGCGTGAAGATGCGGCGGCGGCCGAGGAACGCATCGATGCAGTGGTCGAAGCGGTCCTGCTCCGCGCCGGCGTGGCGGTCGCGCAATTCCTGCAATTGCTCGTTCAGGTAGGCGTCGAGCGCGGCATCGTTCGCCTGGGTGGCCGCGACGGCTTTCTCGATCAGCCCGCGCAGCGCGCCCGGAACGCTGGTGCCGGGCGGGATGGTCTGCAGTGCGTTGTGATACACCTTGGCGGCGGCACGCTGCTTTCCTTGCGATTCCAGCAACGTCGCCTTCTGCAGCAAGGCGAACAGGTGGCGCGGCTCCACGGCGAGCACGCGCTCGATGACGCGCATTTCCTCCTCGGCGAGGCCGAGCCGGCGCAGCGTTCCAGCCAGATTCATCAGCAGCCGCGTGTTCGAGCCGTCGCGCGCCACCGCGCGCTCCAGCAATTCGCGGGCGGCAGTGCACGTTGCCGCTGCGAAGCTCGTGCAGGGCGGTCTCGTTGAGGATGGCCGGATGCTCCGGATCGACGGCCTTGACGCGCATGAGCAACGCGTCCGCACGCGCGCGATCACCGCTTGCGAGTGCGCGCTCTGCTTGCGAAATCAACTCGCTGACCTCGCCTGCCGCCTGCGAACGCTCATCGAATCTCCTGTTCCGGAGCTGCCGGTGAGTCTAGCAAGCGTGCGCGGCATGATCGACAATGCAGCAGGCCTCACCGTCCTTTTGTGCGCAGACAATCGTGCATGCAGTCGTGATGACGCGAGCGTTCCTCGCGATCCTGTTGTCGTTGTGGATCGGCGGCGTGCGCGCGGACTCCGTCGACGAAACGTCGCAGAGCGCGTCGAAAGAATCCTTCGTATTCGCCGGCCTGAAGCGCAGCTACACGCTGTTCGCGCCGGCGTCCGCCGCCGCTTCGCCTGCGCCTCTGCTCGTGCTGCTGCACGGCTCGTACGGCAGCGGCGCAGCGATGGTCAGTTGGTGGACGTCGCTCGCGGAGCAGGAGGGAATCGTTCTCGTCGCTCCGGACGCTCGCGAGCGCGAAGCGTGGCACCTGCGTGCCGACGGACCGCAATTCATCCGGGCGGCTGATCGGTCGACGTCGCGGCGAAGCATCCGATCGACAGCGGGCGCATCTATCTGTTCGGCAGCTCAGGCGGCGCTGTCTACTCGCTCACGCTGTCGATGTTGGAGTCGCAACTGTTCGCTGCGACGGCAGTCCATGCCGGTGCGTGGCGCGCACCGAACGAGTTCCGCGCCGTGCCGTACGCGAAGCGCAAGATCCCGATCGCGATTTTCATCGGCGACAAGGACGAGTACTTTCCGCTGTTCGCGGTGCGCAAGACGCAGAGCGCACTCGAGCAGGCCGGTCATCCCGTGAGCGTCACGGTCATCGCCGGGCACAGTCACCCGTACGCGCACGTCGCTCTCGAAGTGAACCGCAGCGCGTGGGAATTCATGAAGGCGAATCGACTATGAAAGGGTTGCAGACGATCCTGATCGCGGCGCTGCTGGCGGCGGCGTTCGCTCGGCCCGCGCTTGCGGCCGACGACGATCTTGCGAAGCGCATCGCGGCGTGCACGCGCGAGCAGGATGACGCACGGCGACTCGCGTGCTTCGATCGCGCAGCGGCACCGAAGGCCGCCGGCGCCGAAGGTGGACGCGACACAGACATTCGGCGTCCAAGGCAGCGAGCTCGCACGCAGCCGCGACGACGGCGACTCGCGGCCTGAGGGTCCGCCCAAGCGAATCAGCGCGACGGTCACCGCCATCGACAAGCGGCCGCGCGGCGAGCTGGTGATCACGCTCGACAACGGCCAGGTGTGGGCGCAGAAAGAGGCGGGCGCCTACTTCCCGCTCAAGGTCGGCGATCCGGTGGCGATCCTGGCCGGCACGCTCGGCTCGTTCCGGCTGATCGCCGGCAATCGCGCGACCGCAGTGACACGGGTGCAGTGACCATGGCCGAGATCCTGCCGTTCTTCGCCGTCCCCTTCGGCTTCGCGAAGCTCGACAACTGCGCGGCGCTGAACCAGGAGCTGCGCGCGCTGTTCCTGGCGCGCAGCGCGGAGGGCGGCGAGCACGCGAACCCGCGGCCGCTCACGCAGCGCAACCCGCAAGTCTTCGAGAGCAACTTCGGGCTGTTCCGCTCGACCGAGCGCTGCATCCAGCAGCTCAAGGAATTCTGCTGGCCGCACCTGATCAAGTTCGTCTGCGACCTGAACGGCTACGACGACGCGATGCGCAGCCGCCTGCTGATCTACTCGGACGCGTGGTTTCACGTCACGCGCCGCGGCGGCTTCTTCGGCCTGCACAATCATCCGAACGCATCGTGGTCCGGCGTCTACTGCGTCGATCCCGGGTCAGCGCGGCAGCGGCCTGCTCACGTTTCTCAACCCGATGCTCGCCTCGAGCATGTACCTGGACGCGGCGAACGCCAGCCTGCGCGGCGCGTTCGCGTCCGGCGTGCGGCAGGTCGACCTGGAGCCCGGCCAGCTGGTGCTGTTCCCGTCGTGGGTCCTGCACGACGTCAAGCCGTACGAGGGCGACGGCGAGCGCATCACCGTCGCGTTCAACTGCTGGTTCCAGCTGAAGGACGCTTAGTTTTTGTCGAGCTTCAAGGCCTTCGACACGCCGGATGGATGACCTGCGCGCCCGGCCGGATCTTCATGCGCGCGGCGCTGCCGGCCTTGAGCTCGATCACCGCCAGCACGATGCCGTTGGAGGGGATCGTATCGGTCGACATGCGGCGTGGTGTTCTCGGCGATGCGGTGCACGCGTCCGTCGGCGCGCACGAACAGCATGTCCAGCGACAGCGGCGTGTTCTTCATCCACATGGCGATCGGCTGCGGCTGCGGATAGATGAACAGCATGCCGGCGTCGTCCGCCAGCTGCTCGACGAACATCAGGCCGCGCTCGCGCCGCGCGTCGTTGTCCGCGACCCAGACGTCGATCTTGTGCAGCCGCGCGTCCGGCGTCGCGATCTGCAGCGTCGAGCGGGGGAACAGGCCGGTCCAGTTGCTGCGCGTCGTTGTTCGCAGCCGTGCAACGACGGCCGACCACAGCAGCAGCGCGCACAGGAATGCAGCCGCGAACTCGATGAGATGCGCTTCATTGCTTGCCTGCCGTCAGTATGTCGTCTGTTTGCGTATCTTCGGTCTCGAAGTCGACGCGCCCGGCGTAGTCGAAGCGCGATAACAGCACCGCGCCCTTGCCGCGCACTGCCCGCGCCGGCTCCGTGCAGAAACCGCGAGCCGTCACGCGGTACGAGCGCGAGCGGTGCGGAATGCCGACGATCACGTCCTGCGTCACGAGATCGAGCGTGCACTTGTCATCGCCCTGCGTGCTGAAGAACTCGCCCGCGCCCTCGCGGATCAGCGTGACGTTCACCGGGATGTTGCGCGCCGGCTTGCCTTCGCGCAGCTGCGCGATGCCGAACACCAGCACCAGCTTGCCCTGGCCGTCGGGCCGGCTGAAGCGCATGCGGATGCCGCCGTCGGTCGGACGCACGGCGCCGGTGCATTCGGTGCCGTCGTTGCCCCAATTCAGCTCGGTGCTCAGCGCGCCGGAGAGCCGTGCACGCAGGTAGCCGTTGCCTGCAGGCAGGCATTTCGCGGGCGGCGGCCGGCGTGGCCGCCGGCGCTTCGCGGCTGCTGCGCCTGTGCATGGACCTTGCAAGCGAACAGGCCGTCGCAGAGCATGCACAGGAGCAGCGCTGTGATGGGATGACTAGCGGCGGCATTCGGGCGTGGCATGTACATTCGGCAGGGCGATCAGGAACCGGGACGCGGGCGCGAGGCGTTTTCCACAATGCCGAAGGGCCGCGCCGCCAGGCAAGCCGGTCGGCTACCATGGCGGTCCGGGTCGATCCGGTTGCACGGGATACGAGAGCTCCTGACATGCAAGAAAGACCAACGCTCGCACGCCCGAAAACCGGCGCGCCGTCGATCCTCGCGGCAGGCGTCCGGTGCGCCGCTACGTCAGCCGCATCACGCGCCACACGCTCGCGGTCATCATGGCCGGCGGCCGCGGCGAGCGCCTCAAGCACCTGACCGATCACCGCTGCAAGCCGGCGACGCCGTTCGGCGGCAAGTTCCGCATCATCGACTTCGTGCTCTCGAACTGCGTCAACTCCGGCATCCGCCGCATCTCGATCATGACGCAGTACAAGGCGCACTCGCTGATCCAGCACATCCAGCGCGGCTGGGGCTACCTGCGCGGCGAGTTCGACGAGTTCGTCGAGGTGATCCCGGCGCAGCAGCAGATGGGCAATTTCTGGTATCGCGGCACGGCCGACTCGCTCTACCAGAACCTGCAGATCATCCGCCTGCACCACCCGCGGCACGTGCTGGTGCTGGCCGGCGATCACATCTACAAGATGGACTACGGCCCGATGCTCGCCTCGCACGTGGAGAAGCGCGCCGACATCACCGTCGGCGTCGTCGAGGTGCCGCGCGAGCAGGCGACGGCGTTCGGCGTGATGAGCGTCGACGCCGACTACCGCATCACCAAGTTCTCGGAGAAGCCGAAGGAGCCCGAGGGCATCCCCGGCCGCGAGCAGTTCGCGCTCGGCTCGATGGGCATCTACGTGTTCAAGGCGAACCTGCTGTACCGGCTGCTCGAAGAGGACGCGAAGCGCCCGGACACCAACCACGATTTCGGCCGCAACATCATTCCCGCGGCGCTCGGCTCGCTGAAGGTATTCGCCTATCCGTTCACCGACACGCAACACGCGCGTCCAGCACTACTGGCGCGACGTCGGCACCGTCGACGCCTTCTACGAGGCGAACATGGAGCTGGTGCACGTCGATCCCGAGCTCAACATCTACGACGAGGACTGGCCGATCTGGACCTACCAGCGCCAGTACCCGCCGGCGAAGTTCGTGCTCGACGAGGATGGCCGGCGCGGCATGGCGGTGAACTCGATGGTGTCCGGCGGCTGCATCATCTCCGGCGCGCACGTCAACCAGAGCCTGCTGTTCTCCAACGTGCGCGTCGAAGAGCGCAGCTACATCGAGCGTCGCGTGATCTTCCCCGACGTGCGCGTCGGCGCCGGCAGCGTCATCAAGCGCGCGATCGTCGACACCGGCGCGGTCGTGCCGCCCGGCACGCACATCGGCGTCAACTCCGAAGACGACGCGCGGCGCTTCTATATGAGCGAGAACGGCGTCGCGCTCGTGACGCGCGACATGGCGGCGCGCTTGCTGCAAGAAGGGATAGACTCTCGCCGAGATCGCCGCAGCAGCGCCAAGGAGCGCCAAGGAGAGACTGATGATGCAACGTTCGTTGGCCGGCAGCCGTTGTGTGTGCCTGTCGCGGTGTGCCTGATCGGCTTGCAGCGCGTTCAGGCCGGAGCTCGCAGGGCCGCGGCTCACGCTGGTGCGCGTCGCCATGACTTCGGCGGACATCTTCAACCAGCAGTTCGTGGTGCGCGTGAACGTGCAGAACCCGAACGATCGCGAGCTGCCGATCACGGGCATCGACTACAAGCTGTTCCTGGAAGGCGACAGCTTCGCCGAGGGCGTCAGCAACAAGCCGTTCACGGTGCCGGCGCAGGGCGAGACGGACTTCGACATGACGGTGCGCACGAACTTCGTCAGCGGCGTCGGCCGGCTGCTGTCGCGGCTGAACGGCCGCGACCAGGTGCAATACGTCGTCGAGGGCAAGGTGCTCACCGACATCTCGCATGCTGAAGAAGATTCCGTTCCAGGAAACGCGGCACGCGTCAACCTCAAGGTGCTGCAGGTAGCTGACAGCGCTCTCGTACAGCTTCACGTACTCGCGGCTCTGCCGGTCCCACGAGAAATCCTGCGCCATCCCGTTGCGCATCATCTGCAGCCAGGCGTCGCGATCCTTGAACAGGTCCAGCGCGGTGTGCAGCGCCCAGCGCACCGCCGGCGCATCGAAATCGTTGAACACGATGCCGGTGCCGCGTCGCGTCGCGGGATTCCAGTGCTGCACGGAGTCCGCGAGCCCGCCGGTCCGGCGCACGATCGGCACCGTGCCGTACTTCAGGCTGTACATCTGGTTGAGGCCGCACGGCTCGTACAGCGAGGGCATCAGGAACATGTCGCTCGCCGCTTCGATCAGGTGCGCGAGCTCCTCGCTGTAGCCGCGATGGAACACGACGCGATCCGGGAAGCGCTGCTGCAGGCTCGTGAAGAAACTCTCGTAGCGCGCTTCGCCGCTGCCGAGCACGACGCAGGTACAGATCGCGCGTCGCGACGATCTCGGGCAGCGTATCGAACAGCAGATCGATGCCCTTCTGCACCGTCAGGCGCGTCACCATGCCGAGCAGCGGTGCGCGTCGCGTCGACGGGCAGGTTCAGCCAGTCGAGGAACGCGCGCTTGGTCTGCTGCCTTGCCCGACAGGTCCTGCGGCGAATAGTGATGCTTGAGATAGCGATCGGTCGCGGGATTCCACTCGCGTGTAGTCGACGCCGTTGAGAATGCCGATGACGCCGTCGGCGCGCGCGCGCAGCACGGCGTCGAGGCCGTGCCCGCCGAGCGGCGTGGCGATTTCCGCCGCGTACGTCGGGCTCACTGTCGTGACCGCGTCGGCGTTGCGCACACCTTCGCGCAGCCAGTTGAATCCGCCGCCGGCGCGCGTCTCAGGCGCCAGCAGGTCCCAGACATTGCCGCCGACGTCGTACGTGGTCGACGCATCGAACCAGCCCTGGTAGCCGATGTTGTGGATCGACATGACCGTGCGCGTCGCGCGAAACAAGCGTGTCCCACGCGTACAGCGTCTTGAGCAGCATCGGCAGCAGCGCCGTGTGCCAGTCGTTGCAATGAACGATGTGCGGCGCGAACTGCAGGCGCTGACAGCCATCGAGTGCGGCACGCTGCAGGACCAGGAAGCGCAGATGCTCGTCGGGCCCGATCGTGTAGATCGTCGGCCGGTCGTAAACCGCGGGGCAGTGCACGAGATACAGCGGCACGGCGGAGCCGGGCAGCTGAGTCTCGAGCAGCGAGTAGCGATACAGGTGAGCGCCGAGGCGCAACTCGACGTTCTGCGCGCCGTCGACGGGCACCATCTGCAGCGCCGCCGTGCCGATGCTCGAATAGAACGGCATGAACACGCGGATGTCGTGACCCTGATCGTGCAGGTGGCGCGGCAGCGCGCCCGCGACGTCGGCGAGCCCGCCGGTCTTCGCGAGCGGCGCCACCTCGGAAGCGACGAAGCAGATGCGCATCAGCCCGCTATCCGCTGTCCGCTTCTTTCTGCTGGCTCATGAAGGTCTCGACGCTCTTTTCCAGGTACGCGCTCAGGAAGCTCTGCAGCGAGTTGCCGTAGAGGCGGATCAGCGCTTCGAGCAGCGGCGTAGAAAGGATCGGCCGGCCGAATTGTTCCTGGTCGGCGATCACCTGCAGCAGGATCAGGCGCGTGATGTCCGCGTTCGTCTTGTCTTCGATCACCTTCACGCGCACGCCGGCGACCACCAGGTTGCGGATGTCGTCGAGGGTGATGTGACGGCTCTGCGAGGCGTCGTACAGCCGCCGGTTCGCGTATTTCTTGATGAGGCGTTCTTCGCTCATGTGCGCAAATCAGTTGCCGGAGCGTCCCACGAACCGGCGGCTACTCTAACGACGCGCATTTGGCAGTGCAACAACGGAGCCGCGGCGTCCAGCACCGATGAACTGCCCGTCCGCCGGTCCGTGCCCGCCGTCCGGATCGCTGCCACAGTAGCGAAAGTGCAGTTGACGGCCTCGCAGCGCAGCGCGCACTCTCGCGGGCCTTCCGCCAGTCCTCTCATCGTCACTCGGGTATCGACATGATCTACGACAGCATTCTCGGCACGATCGGCCGCACTCCGGTCGTCAGGATCAACCGCCTCGCGCCGGCGCACGTGCACGATGTACGTGAAGTGCGAGTTCTTCAATCCGCTGTCGTCGGTGAAGGATCGCCTCGCGATCGCGATCATCGAGGATGCCGAGCGGCGCGGCACGCTCGAGCCCGGCCAGACGGTGGTCGAGGCGACCTCCGGCAACACCGGCATCGCGCTCGCGATGGTGTGCGCGGCGAAGGGCTATCCGTTCGTCGCGGTGATGGCCGAGAGCTTCTCGGTCGAGCGCCGCAAGATCATGCGCATGCTCGGCGCGAAGGTGATCCTCACGCCGGCCGCCGAGCGCGGCTCGCGGCATGGTGCGCAAGGCCGAGGAGCTGTCGCGCAAGCACGGCTGGTTCCTCGCGCGCCAGTTCGAGAACCAGGCGAATCCCGAATATCACCGCAACACGACCGGCCCGGAGATCCTGAGCGACTTCGCGGGCAAGCGGCTCGACTTCTGGGTGACCGGCTGGGGCACGGGCGGCACGCTGACCGGCGCCGGCGAGATCATCAAGAAGGCGCGGCCGGACACGCGCATCATCGTCACCGAGCCGGCCGGCGCGTCGCTCCTGGCCGGCGCCGAGTTCAAGCCGCACAAGATCCAGGGCTGGACGCCGGACTTCGTGCCGGCCGTGCTCGACCGCTCGGTGCGCGGACGAGATCCTGCCGGTGACCGACGACGAGGCGATCCAGACCTCGCGCGCGCTCGCGGCGAAGGAAGGCATCTTCTGCGGCATCTCCTCCGGCGGCACGTTCGCCGCGGCGCTCAAGGTCGCGCAGAAGGCGCCCGAAGGGCTCGGTGATCCTGGCGATGCTGCCGGACACCGGCGAGCGCTACCTGACGACGGCGCTGTTCGAAGGCATCAGCGACGCGTCGGACGCCGAGCCGTAGCACGACGGCAGTCGGTCGAGTAGCGGCTCAGCGTAACTCCTTCACCCTCAACGATTCTTTACAGCCCGGCGACCCTCCCGCCGGCTACTGTAGCCGGCCAGCCGCGCCCGATCCTTCGGGCCGGCTCGCCGGCACGCCCGCAGCGAAACTTCGCGGGCCGGCGCCGCTCTGATGCCCCGTCCTCGCAACGTTTGGCAACGCGGTAGTGAGATACTTTTCCTTTCGATTACTTCCGGATCCGCCGGCCGCCGGCGGAAGGCTGACCGAATACGTGACTCGCAACGGCCTCGTCATCGTGGCGCTCGCCGCGCTCGTGCTCATTGGCGGCGCGTGGTACCTGTTTGCGGACGGCAAGTCGTCGACGCCGGCGGCGCCGGCGGGCCGAACGGCAAGGGCGGTCGCTCGCGGCCGTCGCTGTCGTCACCGCGCATCCGGCCCAGAAGGAATTCGCTCACGAGGTCGAAGCGCTCGGCACGCTGCGCGCCAACGAGTCCGTCGACATCACGGCGAAGGTCGCCGACCGCGTCGCGGCGATTCACTTCAGCGAAGGCCAGCAGGTTCGCAAGGGCGACGTGCTGATCGAGCTCGACAACGACCGAGGCGCGCGCCGACCTCGCCGCGGCCGAAGCCGCTGCCAGCGACAGCCGCAGTCAGTACAAGCGCAGCCAGGAGCTGTTCCAGACGAAGGCGCTGTCGGAAGCGCAGCTCGATCAGTTGCAGGCGACGCTGCTCGCGAACGAAGCGCGCGTCGCGGCCGCGCGCTCGCGGCTCGAACGATCGCGTCATCACGCGCGCCGTTCAACGGACGCGTCGGGCTGCGCAACGTGAGCCTCGGCGGACTCGTGAATCCCGGCGCGGTCATCACGACGCTCGACGATCTCAGCGTCGTCAAGCTCGATTTCTCCGTGCCGGAAGTGTTCCTCTCCACGCTGCAGCCGGGCTTGACGGTCCAGGCGCGCAGCACCGCGTATCCCGGACGCGACGTTCGACGGCCGCGTCGCGAGCGTCGATACGCGCGTCGATCCGACGACGCGCTCGGTCGCGATCCGCGCGCTGATCGACAACCGCGACGGCCGCCTGCGGCCCGGCATGTTCATGACGGTCAAGCTGGTGCGCCCGGAAGGCCAGGCGCTGATGCTGCCGGAGCAGGCGATCGTGCCCGAGAACGAGCAGCACTTCGTGTACGTCGTGCGCGGACGGCAAGGCGCACAAGCGCGAGGTCAAGATCGGCCGGCGTCGGCCCGGCGAAGTCGAAGTTCTGCAGGGCCTGACGCGCGGACGACGGCGTCGTCATCGACGGCACGCTGAACCTGCGCGACGGCGTGCCGGTGCGCGTGCAGGGCAACGACGCGCTCGCCGCCGATGGCCGCGCGAACGGCGGACCGATCATGATTCTTTCCGACCTCTCGGTCCGCCGTCCCGTGTTCGCGATGGTCGTGAGCCTGCTGCTCACGATCATCGGCCTGATGGCCGCGAGCCGCCTGTCGGTCCGCGAGACGCCGAACGTCCAGCCGCCGATCGTCAGCATCGAGACCGTCTACCGCGGCGCGTCCGCGGCGGTGGTCGAAACGAAGATCACGCAGGTCATCGAGAACCAGGTCGCGGGCCTCGAAGGCGTCGACACGCTGCGCTCCAGCAGCATGGACGAGCGCTCGCGCATCACGATCGAGTTCGGCCTCGACCGCGACATCGAGTCCGCCGCCAACGACGTGCGCGATCGCGTGTCGCGCGTGCTCAACAACCTGCCCGAGGAAGCCGAGCCGCCCGAGGTCGCGAAGGTCGATACGACTTCCGACCCGATCATGTGGCTGAACCTGGCGAGCGACCAGCGCTCGCAGCTGGAGCTCACCGACTACGCGCAGCGCTATCTGGTCGATCGCTTCTCGGTCGTCAAGGGCGTCGCGCAGATCCGCATCAGCGGCGAGCGTCGCTACGCGATGCGCATCTGGCTCGACCGCCAGGCGCTCGCGGCGCGCAAGCTGACGGTCACAGGACATCGAGGACGCGCTGCGCGCCGAGAACGTCGAGCTGCCCGCCGGCCGCATCGAGTCGCAGCAGCGCGAGTTCACGCTGCGCACCGACACCGGCCTGTACACGCCGAGCGATTTCCGCCAGCTCGTGGTCGGCCGCGGCGAAGGCGGCTACACTGGTGCGCCTCGGCGAAGTCGCGGAGGTCGAGCTCGCTGCGGAGGACCTGCGCAACGTTGCGCGCTCCGACGGCAACGCCGGCGCTCAGCCTGGGCATCATTCCGCAGTCCACCGCGAACGTGCTGGATGTCGCGCAGGGCGTGCAAGGCGGAGATGGCGCTGGTCGCAGGATCGCTGCCCGAGGACATCCGCATGGACATCAACATCGACGACTCGGTGTTCGTCAGCGAGTCGATCAACGAAGTGATCCACGCGCTGGTCATCGCGCTGGTGCTGGTGCTCGATCGTCATCTACCTGTTCCTCGGCACGGTGCGCGCGACGCTGATTCCGGCCGTGACGATTCCGGTCTCGATCATCTCCGCGAGCATCGTCATGGTGATCGCCGGCTTCTCGATCAACGTGCTGACGCTGCTCGGCGCGGTGCTCGCGATCGGCCTGGTCGTCGACGACGCGATCGTCGTGCTCGAGAACATCGTGCGGCGGATCGAGCTCGGCGAGCCGCCGCTGCTCGCGGCGGTCGACGGCAGTCGCGAGATCGGCTTCGCGGTGATCGCGACCACGCTGGTGCTGATCGCGGTGTTCCTGCCGATCTCGTTCATCCCCGGCAACATCGGCCGGCTGTTCGGCGAGTTCGGCATCACGATCGCCGCGGCGATCGGCTTCTCCGCGCTGGTGTCGCTGACGCTGGTGCCGATGATGAGCTCGAAGATCTTCGGCCACGGCATCGTCGCGCGGCCGCGTCGCGCACGCGGTCGACCGCTTCTTCCGCTGGCTGTCGCAGACGCTACGAGCGCTCGCTGCGCAGCGGCCTGCATGCGCCCGGCCTGATCGTCGGCGCGGGCGCCGCTGCGCATCGTGCTCGCGGTGATCCTGTTCCGGATGCTGCCGTCCGAGTACGCGCCGTCCGAAGATCGCCAGCGCGTGCATGATCATGCTCACCGCGCCGGAAGGCGCGAGCCTGCAGTACATGGATCGCTACCTGCGGCAGGTCGAGCAGATCGCGATCGGCGGAGGTCGAGAAGGGCAACGCGCGGCGCATGCTGTCGCGCATCGGCAATTTCGGCGGCGGCGGCGACGTCAGCGTCGGCCGCGTCGTGCTGTCGCTGTCGGACTTCGGACGAGCGCAAGGAGTCGGCGCAGCGAGATCGCCGCGCGCATGCGCCCGATGCTGCAGAACCTGGCGGGCGTGCGCGCAGTCGTCGTGACGCCGGGCGGCCTGGGCATCCGCGGCTTCGGTCCGCCGGTGCAGGTCGTGCTCGGCGGCGGCGACTACGAAGAGCTCGCGCGCTGGCGCGACATCATCCTGGCGAAGGCGGCGGAGAATCCCGGGCTGACGAATCTCGATTCCGACTACTACGCGCGCAAGCCGCAGCTGAAGGTGTCCGTCGACCGCAATCGCGCCGCCGATCTCGGCGTGTCGCTGACGACCGTCGGCCGCACGCTGGAAACGATGATGGGCTCGCGCATCGTCACGACGTTCCTCGAGCGCGGCGAGGAATACAACGTGATGCTGCAGGCGCGCGAAGACGACCGCGCGACGCCGAGCGACCTGGCGAACATCTACGTGCGCTCGTCCACCACCGGCTCGCTGATCCCGCTGTCGAACCTCGTGCACGTCGAGGAGACCGCCGGCCCCACGGAGCTGAAGCGCTTCGACCGGCTGCGCGCGATCACGATCTCGCGCGGGCCTCACGCCCGGCTATTCGCTCGGCGAAGCGCTCGACTACATGGAGAAGCTGGTGCGCAGCGAGCTGCCGGCGCATGCGCAGATCAACTACGACGGCGAGTCGCGCGAGTTCAAGCGCTCGGGCTCGGCGCTGTACGTGACGTTCCTGCTCGCGCTGGTGATCGTGTTCCTGGTGCTGGCGGCGCAGTTCGAGAGCTTCCGGCATCCGTTCATCATCATGATGACCGTGCCGCTGGCGGTGACCGGGCGCGCTGCTCGGCCTGTGCGTTCACGGCCGGCTCGATCAACGTGTTCAGCCAGATCGGCTGCATCATGCTGATCGGCCTCGCGGCCAAGAACGGCATCCTGATCGTCGAGTTCGCGAACCAGTTGCGCGACCGCGGCATCGAGTTCCACGAAGCCGTGATCGAGGCGGCCGCGATCCGCCTGCGCCCGGTGCTGATGACGAGCCTGTGCACGGTGTTCGGCGCGATGCCGCTGCTGATCGCCTCGGGTGCGGGCGCCGAGAGCCGCAAGGCCATCGGCGCGGTGGTCGTGTACGGCGTGATGTTCTCGCTGCTGCTGACGCTGTACGTCGTGCCCGTCGTGTACGGCTATGTCGCACGCAACACGCGCTCGCCGGAGTACATCGCGCACCTGATCGACCGGCTGCGCGGCTGAGCGAAGAAGCCGGCGCCGGACGAGCCGGGCTCGAAGCCCGAGCCTGCAATAAAAAAGCCGGCAGGTGGCGACACGCTGCCGGCTCTGTCCCAAGCGTCCGCTTCGCAAACGGAACGCTCTCGCAGGAGGACGATCGATGAGACGAGCGTCGCCGCCACAAGTTCCCCGAGCCGATCAGATAAGATTTTTGTAAGTCGCCATGCAGCAGACACCTCGATTTAGCCTGCAAATCGTAAATAAAAAGCTAAAAGGTCGACAGGCGTCCGGCAGCGCGCATCAGCATTGCTAGAATGCCGCGCCCTTTCTGGCGCGGATCCTCATGGCGCTGACGCCGTATCAACAACTCGAACAGGAATTCAGGCGGCTGCACGCCTTCCGCAGCGCCGCCAGCATCCTGCGCTGGGATTCCGCCGTGATGATGCCGCGCGGCAGCTCCGACCTGCGCGGCGAGCAGCTCGCCGCGCTGGAGACCGAAAGCCATGCGCTGCTGACTTCGCCGCGCGTTTCCCGATTGCTCGACCGCGCGGAAGCGAACGCGCCAGGCCTGGAAGACTGGCAGAGCGCCAACCTGCGCGAGATGCGCCGCGAGCGCGATCACGCGATCGCCACGCCGCAGAACCTGGTGTCGCGGCTCGCCAAGGCGACCGCGCGCGCCGAGGTCAAATGGGTCGAGGCGAAGCAGAAGAGCGACTTCGCGCATCTTCGCGCCGCACCTCGAGGAAGTGGTGAACCTGCTGCGCGACAAGGCCGGTCTGCTCGGCAAGGCGCTGAACCTCGATCCGTACGACGCGCTGGTCGACGAGTTCAGCCCGGGACTGACCAGCGCCGAGATCGACGCGATTTTCACGACGCTCGGACGCCGGCTGCCGGGCCTGATCCAGGAAGTGATCGACCTGCAGGCGCAGCGCCCGCCGCTGGAGATTACCGGCCGCTTCGCGCCGTCCAAGCAGCGCCAGCTCGCGCGTCGAGGTGATGAAGGCGCATCGGCTTCCCGTTCGATCGCGGCCGGCTGGACGAGAGCGAGCACCCGTTCACCGGCGGCGTGCCCGGCGACATCCGCATCACCACGCGCTTCAGCCCGACCGATCCGCTCACCGGGCTGATGGGCGTGCTGCACGAGACCGGTCACGCGATGTACGACGTCGGCCTGCCGGAAGCGTGGCGCGGCCAGCCGGTCGGGCGCGATCGCGGCATGGCGATGCAGGAGAGCCAGTCGCTGCTGCTGGAGATGCTGATCTGCCGCAACCGGCCGTTCCTGCGCTACATGAAGCCGCTGCTGGAGAAGGCGTTCGGCGTCGACGCGGGCCCGGAATGGGAAGTCGAGAACCTGTACCGGCTGCTGATCCGCGTGCGGCGCAGCCTGATCCGCGTCGATGCGGACGAAGTCACCTATCCCGTGCACATCATGCTGCGCTACGAGCTCGAGAACGAGATCCTGAAGGGCGAGCTCAAGATCAAGGATCTGCCGGAAGCCTGGAACACGCGCATGCAGGATCGCCTCGGCGTGCGGCCGGCGAACGACGCCGAAGGCTGCCTGCAGGACGTGCACTGGGCCGTCGGCTCGTTCGGCTACTTTCCCTCGTACGCGATCGGCGCGGTGATCGCCGGGCAGCTGTACGAAAGCCTGCGGGCCGAGCGCCCGGAGCTGGACGAGGAGATCGCCGCCGGCCAGTTCGCCGGTCTGTTCGACTGGCTGCGCCAGAACGTGCACGGCGTGGCCGCGACCGTCAGCATGCCGGAGCTCATCCGCAATGCCACCGGCAAGCCGCTGTCCGCCGCCGCGTGGCTGCGCTATGTCGAAGGCGAAATACCTGGAGGAGTAGCGGCTAAGATAACCGCATGTCCAGCCGTCCCCGCAGCCCTTCAACAGTCCTTCGAACAACTTCAAGCGCCTGCAGGCGCGACTGCGCGGCCAGGTCGGCAAGGCGATCGAAGACTTCCGCATGATCGAGGCAGGCGATCGCGTGATGGTGTGCCTGTCCGGCGGCAAGGACTCGTACACGCTGCTCGACATCCTGCTGTCGCTCCAGCGCAGCGCGCCGGTCGATTTCGAGCTGATCGCCGTCAATCTCGATCAGAAGCAGCCGGGCTTTCCCGCACACGTGCTGCCCGACTATCTGACCGCGCTCGGCGTGCCGTTCCACGTCATCGAGCAGGACACGTACAGCGTCGTGAAGCGCGTGATCCCCGAAGGCAAGACGATGTGCGGCCTGTGCTCGCGCCTGCGGCGCGGCGCGCTGTATCGCTACGCCGGCGAGAACGGCATCACCAAGATCGCGCTCGGCCATCATCGCGACGACATCGTCGAGACGCTGTTCCTGAACATGTTCTTCGGCGGCAAGCTCAAGGCGATGCCGCCGAAGCTGCGCTCCGAAGACGGCCGGCACATCGTCATCCGGCCGCTCGCCTACGTGGCCGAGCGCGAGATCGAGCGCTACGCGCGCGCGCGGCGAATTTCCGCTGATTCCGTGCACGCTGTGCGGCTCGCAGGACAACATGCAGCGCGTGGAGATCAAGAAGATGCTGCGCGAATGGGAGCAGCAGCTACCCGGGCCGCACCGAGTCGATCTTCTCCAGCCTGCGCAACGTCGTCGCCTTCGCATCTCGCCGATCCGCGCGCCGTCGACTTCGTCGCGATCCGGCAGACCGGCGAGATCGACGTTCGCATGAGCGGTGCAGCCTACATCGTCTTCTCGCACGGCCAGGACGGCGAGCCGTGGGGCGCGAAGATCGTTGCGATGGCCGAAGTCGCGCGCGCGCACGGCTTGAGCGTCGAGTCGGTCGACTATCGCGGCATGGACGATCCGGCGGTGCGCGTGCGCCGGCTGCTGGAGGTCTGCAAAGACGCTGCCGGGCAGCCTGGTGCTCGTGGGCTCGAGCCTCGGCGCGCATGTCTGCATGACCGCGGCCGACGCAGGTGCCGATGCGCGGCGTGTTCGTGCTGGCGCCGGCGTTCTTCATGCCCGGATACGAGCAGTACACGCCGAGCCGCCGGCGGGCTGTCCGATCGACGATCGTGCATGGCTGGAACGACACGATCGTGCCGCCCGAGAACAGCATGCGCTACGCCCGGCAGTATCGCGCGACGCTGCACCTCATCGATTCGGATCACCGCCTGACCGCGAACGTCGACGAGGTCTGCGAGTTCCTCGACCGGTTCCTGCGGCGCCTGTCCGAGGCTGTAGGCTGTGCGGCTGTAGCCGCGATGTAGCCAGCAAGCGACAGGAGTCACTATGATCGCCATTCAGCGGGTCGGGTCGATGCTGCTCATGTCGCTGCTGCTGTCAGCCTGCGGTTGCAGCGGACGAGCCCCGCAAGCCGCCGCCGGTCGACGAGACACGTGTTCCGCGACATGGCGGCGGTGCCGATGGAGAAGGCGAAGAACGTCGAGGACGTCGTGATGGAGCAGAAGCGCAGCCACCGACCGGGCGGTGGACCAGAACGAAAGCGACCGAGTAGCGTCCGACAGCTGCGCATGGCTGATCTTTCCGGGCTCGATCGCTTGTGGCTGGGGCTGCTGCGCGCGCCGCTGTCGTGGTGGGCGCGGCCGCACGTGTTGCCGGAAGACCTGCGGCGGCGCTATGCGCAGCACGACCGGCCGATCTGCTACGTCCTCGACGTGCTCGGCGTCGCCGATCTCGTCGTGCTGGAAAAAGTCTGCGCGGCGCACGGCCTGCCTGAGCCGCTCGACAGGCGCTGAAGCCGCCGCTGCCGGCGCGCTCGGTGCTGTTCCTCGAGCGCCGCACCGGATTCTGGGGCGATCGCATCGATCACCGCATCTCGGCACCGATGCGCCAGCTGGTGGCCGCGGCCGCGCGCGATCGCTCGCTCGAAGTCGATCTGATTCCCGTCACCGTGATGTGGGGACGCGCGCCGGACCGCGAAGGCTCGTGGCTGCGCGTGCTGCTGTCGGAGAACTGGGAGCGCGTCGGGCGCTTCCGTCGCTTTCTCTCGGTCGTCGTGAACGGCCGCAATCTGTTCGTGCAGTTCGGCGATCCGGTTTCGCTGCGCGCCGCGCTCGACGAAGGCGCCGATGCAGCGCGCGCCGTGCGACGCGTCACGCGCACGCTGCGCGTCGCGCTGGCGCGGCAGCGCGCAGCGGCGATCGGCCCGGACCTGTCGCATCGACGCACGATCGCCACGCAGGTGCTGCGCGCCGGCTGCAGTGCGCCGCGCGATGGCCGATGAGATGCGCGCGAAGAAGATTTCGCGGCGCGAGGCGCTGAAGCTCGGCGCAGGACTACGCGGCGGAGATCGCCGCGAACTACTCGCACGTCTTCGTCGCCATCATGGCGCGCGTGCTGACCTGGTTCTGGACGCGCCTGTACGACGGCGTCGAGCTGCATCACTTCGAACAGCTGCAAAAGGTCAGCGGACGGCAACGAAGTCGTCTACGTGCCGTGCCATCGCAGTCACATCGACTACCTGCTGCTGTCGTACGCGATCTACTACAAGGGCTACGCCGTGCCGCACATCGCCGCCGGCATCAATCTGAACATGCCGGTGCTCGGCCGCTTCCTGCGCAAGGGCGGCGCGTTCTTCATGCGCCGCAGCTTCAAGGGCAACGCGCTGTACACGATGGTGTTCATGAAGTACCTCGGCCTGATGATGGCGCGCGGCCACTCGATCGAGTATCTTCATCGAAGGCGGACGCAGCCGCACCGGGCGCCTGCTGCAGCCGAAGACCGGCATGCTGTCGATGACGCTGCGCAGCTACCTGCGCGATCCGCGCCGTCCGGTCGTGTTCCTGCCCGTGTATTTCGGCTACGAGCGGCTGGTCGAAGGCAAGACCTACATCGGCGAGCTGTCCGGCAAGCCGAAGGAAAAGGAATCCGTGTTCACGCATGCTGCGCACGTTGCCGGCGCTGCGCCAGCAGTTCGGCAAGGTGCACGTGAGCTTCGGCGAGCCGATGCGCCTCGACGACATCCTGCAGCGGCACGCGCCGGACGTCGGCGCGGCGCGAGAAGGACGACCGGCCGCCGTGGCTGCGCGCCCGCCGTCGACGATCTTGCGACGCGCATCATGACGAACATCAACAGCGCGGCCTGCGTCGCGCCGATGAACCTGATCGCGCTCGGCGCTGCTCGCCACGCCGAAGCAGTCGATGCTCGAGACGCGATCTGGTGCGGCAGCTGGAGCTGTATGCGTCGCTGTTGCGGCAGGCGCCGTATTCGCCGCTCGTGTGGATCACGGATGCCGACGGCGCGTCGATCGTGCGGCACGGCGAGCGCATGGGCGTCCTGCAACGGCTACAAGCATCCGCTCGGCGACGTGCATGCAGATGACGGAAGAGAACTCCGTTCTCATGACCTACTTCCGCAACAACGTCCTGCACTTGATGGCGATTGCCGTCGCTGATCGCCTGCTGCTTCCTCAACAACCGCACGATGCGCACCGAGGACATCCAGCGGCTGATGTGGCGCATCTATCCGTACGTGCGCGACGAGCTGTTCCTGCGCTGGCGCGAGGACGAAGTCGCCGGCCGCCGTGCTCGAGACGCTCGACGACATGGCCAATCACGGCCTGCTGGAATCGGTCGATGGCGGCACGCAGTGGCGGCGGCCGCCGACCGGCTCGACCGAAGCCGTGCAGCTGTCGGTGCTCGCGCACGTGACGGTGCCGATCATCGAGCGCTACTACC
This sequence comes from uncultured Gammaproteobacteria bacterium, assembly GCA_963830745.1. Taxonomy (GTDB): domain Bacteria; phylum Pseudomonadota; class Gammaproteobacteria; order Steroidobacterales; family Steroidobacteraceae; genus Steroidobacter. The sequence goes on along the minus strand of CAWHNL010000017.1, from coordinate 60,877 downwards.
TGGTGATCGCGGTGCTGCTGAAGTCGGGCAGCGGGCGCATCAGCCAGGACGTGCTCGAATCGCAATGCCAGCTGATGGCGCAGCGCATGTCGCTGCTGTACGAGCTGAACTCGCCCGAGTTCTTCGACAAGGCGCTGTTCAAGAATTTCATCGACCTGCTGCGCGCGCGCAACGTGCTCGGCGTGAGCGCGCGAAGGGCGTCTCACGTTACACGGACATGCTGCCCGCTGTCGCCGACGACGCGCAGCTGGTGCTGCACGAACAGATCCGCAACAGCGTGCTGCAAGTGACGCACCGTTGAGGGCTCATGAATCTCATTCGCCTGCTCGCAGTCGCGGCACTGCTCGCGGCCGGCCCGCGTCGCGCGCGCTGACTTCATCCTGTCGATACCCGACGGCACCGCGCGTGCCGGAGCGCCGCTGCGCGTCGAGCTCGTCGATTCTGAACGACAGCGACTCACCGCTGCAGGCTCGACTTGCCGGCGCAGTTGCACGCGCGCCTGGAAACGTCGGGCTCCGTCGCGACGCTCGACCTCGCGCCCGAGCGCAGCGGCGCGCTCGAAGTCGCGCCTCGGCAGTTTCTGCGACGTGGCGCTTGCAGGGCGACGTTGCCGGACGCGAGCGGCGGAGACCGCGACGCTGACGCCGACCGGACTCGACACGAACGCGTTGGCGGTGCAGATCGCGCCGCGCGACACGTCATCGCAGCGCTCGCCGGAACGCGCCGGCAGCGCCGCCAGCCGTCCGGCACCGCGCTGATCGACAAGCCGCCGCCGCTCGCGGTCTCGGTCTACGAGCCCGTGTATTTCATCGTCGGCGGCGACGGCGGCCTGAATGCGAAGTTCCAGATCAGCCTTCGCTTCCGGCTGTTCGACGATCACGGCCGGCTCGCGCGGCGGCTGCCGTGGATCGACGATTTGTACCTGTCGTTCTCGCAGACCGCGCTGTGGGATCTCGGCGAGCTGTCCAAGCCGTTCAAGGATTCCAGCTATCGGCCGCGGCTGTTCTATGCGCAACTACGATCTGGCGCGCTATCTCGACGGCAACTTGCGCGTCGGCGTCGAGACGGGCTTCGGGCACGAGTCGAACGGCAAGGAAGGCGACGACTCGCGCAGCTTCAACATGTTGTACGTGCGGCCGACGCTCACGTTCGGCGATCCGGACGGCTGCGCGTGTACTTCGCGCCGCTGATCCACAACTACATCGCCGACGAGCGACAATCCGGACCTCAAAGACTATCGCGGCTACGTCGACTGGCTGTTCGGCGTCGGCAGCAAGGGTGGGCTTGATTTCTGGGCGCGTGCTGCGCAAGGGCACGCGCAGCGACTTCGGCAGCATCGAGCTCAATGCGTCGTATCCGCTGTCGAAGCTGAGCGGCGGCGATCTCACCGGCTGGCTGATGCTGCAGTACTTCAACGGCTACGGCGAAAGCCTGCTCGACTACAACCGCAAGCTGGACTCGCAGCTGCGGCTCGGAATCGCGATCGCGCTCTAGATCGAAATCTCTTCGACCGTGCCGCGCGCGCGCTTGACCTGACCGCGCTGCTGCTTGTGTTCGAGCCGCCGCTGCTTCGACGCGCGCGTCGGCTTCGTCGCACGGCGCACCTTCGGCTCGATGCGCGCTTGCTCGACCATTTCCGACAGGCGCTCGAATGCGTCGCGCTTGTTGTGTTCCTGCGTGCGAAAGCGTTGCGCGGTGATGACGATCACGTCCTCGTCGGTGAGACGGCGCCCGGCGAGCGTGCGCAGCCGCTGCCGCACGCGCTCCGGCAGCGCCGGCCAGAGCTTGAGGTCGCAGCGCAGCTGCACGGCGCTCGCGACCTTGTTGACGTTCTGGCCGCCCGGCCCGCCGGCGCGGATGAAGCGCAGCTCGATGGCCGCGTCGGGGATGGTCTGGTCCGCATGGCGGCCACGGTCACACGTCGCGCGCGATCGGGCTGCGATCGCTCATGTGCACGGAGATCTCGCGCTGCGCGACCGGGATCGTGATGCCGTTCTCCTGGAACAGCCGCCAGATCGCGCGGTTCACGTCGGAGCGCACGTTGTTCACGCCTTCCTGCGGATCGGAGATCCAGAAGCGCAGCTCCAGATCGAAGCCGTAATCGTTGAAGCCCATCATGCGCGACACCGGCGCCGGGTCGCGCAGGATGCGCTGCTGGTCCTTCGGCCGCCTTCAGCAGCACTGCGAGCGCTTTTTCCGGATCGTCACTTGTAGCTGACGCGCACCGGCAGCTTCAGCCGCACGCGCGGGTCGGTGTAGCTCCAGTTGATGACCGGGATTCGTGATCAGGTGCTGATTCGGCACCAGCGTCTCGACGCCGTCGCGGTCGCGCACCACGACGTAGCGGCCGCGCAGCTCCTGCACCCAGCCGAACCCTTCGGTGGTCGTGCCGGTCGTGCCGGTGAAGCTGATCACGTCGCCCGGCTTGATCGAGCGGTCCATCAGCAGCACGAAGCCGCTGACGAAATTCGCCGCGATCGCCTGCAGGCCGAAGCCGAGGCCGATGCCGATCGCGCCGGTGAGCACGTTGAGCGTCGTGAGGTCGAGGCCCGAGGCGTTCAGGCCGAGCAGGATCGACAGGCCGATCAGGAACGCCTGCGAGAACTTCGCGATGCCGATGCGCATGATCAGCGCGAGGCCCTGCATCGCCATCAGCCGCCGCTCGAACCAGCGCGCGATCCAGATCGCGACCAGCATGAACGCGCCGACCGTGAACAGGATCTTGAGCACCGACCACAGCGTGATCTTGCCCTTGCCGGCGTTGATGCCGACGCTGTCGAGCGCCTGCACCAGCGGATCGAACCAGCCGAGCACGTGCAGCGCGAGCACGCTCCAGATCACGAACGTGATCGTGTTGCCCCAGCCCTTGGTGCGGTTGCCGAGCGAGACGCGCACGATGTAGACGCCGAGGCGGATCAGCAGCATCAGCCCGGCGAGCGTGATCGCGAGGTCGACCAGGCGGCTCTCCGCCTTGAGTCGCGTGCAGCACGCCGCCGAACGCCGCGACCAGCACCAGCGCAGCGATGTGCGGGCTGACGATCAGCACTGCTTCGGTGACGCGCGCCTGGAAGCCGCGCTGGACCAGCGCCGCCTTGGCGCGCTCGGTGTTGCGCACCTGGCGGCCGAACCACAGCGCCAGCAGCACTGCGACCAGGATCGCGGCGAGCTGCAGGAGCGAGGACGGCGTGAGCAGCGCCTCGAGCTGGCGGCCCGCATTTCGCAGCAGTTCCTGCATCGTCGGTGGCGTTTGTTGTTTATGCGTTGAGGTCGGGGATCAGCTCGCTTTCCAGGCGCGCGATCTGGTCCTTCAACATCAGTTTGCGTTTCTTCAGGCGCCGCAGCTGCACTTCGTTGACGTACAGGTCCATCTGCAGCCGGTTGATGACGTCGTCCAGGTCGCGATGCTCGATGCGCAGCTCCCGCAGGCGCTCCAGCCGGCGGAACGTCTCGGTCTCGACCTTGTTCTCCGATTCGCTCATCGCCGCGTACTTTACGCAACATGACCGATGCCTGGCGAGCGCTCAGTGCGTTCGTCTGATCCGCGGGTCTTCGCGGCCTCTCCCGCTCGCGCCAGTCGCGCAGCTCCAGCACCTTGTTGCCCCCGGCCAGTTGCTGCGCGGCGTGACCGGCTCCGGGCGGACGACCGCGGTGTCGCGCGTTGCGTCTCGCCCGGCGCATAGCCGACCGACTCGACCCGATGGCCGGTGAGCAGCACGAAGCCCTGCCGGCGCTCGATGCTCTTCGCCGTGTAGTCGAACACGTAGGTGCGGCGAAGCTTGAGCCGGCCGTCGACGCGGACGAGCGCGAGCCGGGCGAACGCCACGGTGCCGTCGAGGAACTGCAGGCTCAGGCGCTTGCATGCCTCCATCGCCGCCGCGTTCGCGCTCTCGCGCGCAGCGAGGCTGTCCTGCCAGAACCACAGGACCGCCGCCGCCAGCAGTATCACCGTCAGCAGACCCCAGCCGAGCTGCATGCCGAACCCTCGTCGAGAAACTGGCCCTGTATGATACGGCGCAACCTCACCGCACGGTCATCCGATGGCCTGGACGAAGTCTTGAATAGTCTGCCGAGCACCCTCATACAGGAGCGACACGGCGCTGCCGCGCTGGAACGAGATCGACACCGTGCTGCTCGACATGGACGGCACGCTGCTCGATCTGCGCTTCGACAACTATTTCTGGCTGGAAGTGCTGCCGGAGCGCTACGCGCGGCGCCACGAGCTGTCGCTGGAGGCGGCGCGCGCGACGCTCGCGCCGCGGTTCGCCGCCAAGCAGGGAACGCTCGACTGGTACTGCATCGACTTCTGGAGCCGCGAGCTGTCGCTCGACATCGCGGAGCTGAAGCGCGAAGTGCGCGCGCACGTGCGCTTCCTGCCGGGCGCCGAGCGGTTCCTGCAGACGCTGCACGCGCGCGGCCTCGATCCGGTGCTGGTCACGAACGCGCATCGCGACGTGCTCGAAATCAAGGCCGGCGCAGACCGGGCTGGCGCGCTACTTCCGGCGCATCGTCAGCTCGCACGACCTCGGCGTGCCGAAGGAGCATCGCGGAATTCTGGACGCAGCTGCAGGCGCAGCTGGCTTTCGATCCGGCGCGCTGCCTGTTCGTCGACGACAGCATCGCCGTGCTGAACGCGGCGCGGCGCACGGCATCGGACAGATCTTCGCAATCTCGCGTCCGGACTCGACGCAGCACGCGCGTGCGATCGAAGGTTTCGCGACGGTCGAACGCGATCGAGGAGCTGCTCGACTGTGCCGGGCTAGCGAGCCGGACTAGCCTTCTGGATTGGCCGGCGCGCCTTCGCCGGGCCGCCGGCCGCGCCGCCGCCGTCGCCGCCGCTTCGGTGGCATCGCCCACCTTGTGCGGCGCCTTCCGGGCTCTTCGGGGCATCGGCGCTCGCAGCTGTCCGTGCGGCGGCAGGACGTTCCGGCCGTGGCGGTCGGGCCGAACGCGAGCCGCCATCGCGACGGGGTCCGCCTTCGCGACGCGGTCCGCCGCCGCGCGCCGCCGCCGCCGCCGCGATGACCGCTGTCGTGCGGCCGGCCGCGCCCGCCGTGACCGTGACGGCGCATCGGCGCCGGCGCGGCGATCTCGGGCAGCATGTCCTGCGGCACCGGCGCGACCGGAATCTTGCGGCCGATGTAGGCCTCGATGTCCGGCAGCGAGATCACGTACTCCTCGCAGCCGAAGCTGATCGCATCGCCTTCGGCGCCGGCGCGCGCCGTGCGCCCGATGCGATGCACGTAGTCCTCGGGATCCTGCGGCAGGTCGTAGTTGAAGATGTGGCTGACATCCGGAATGTGCAGGCCGCGCGAGGCGACGTCGGTGCCGATCAGCACCGCGAGCGTGCCCTCGTGGAAGTCGCGCAGCATGCGCAGCCGCTTGCGCTGGGGCACGTCGCCGGAGATCGCCTCGGCGTTGATGTCGTTGCTGCGCAGCAGCTGCTCGATCTCTTCCGCCGCGCGCCGCGTATTGACGAACACCATGCTGCGGCGCGGATCCATGTGCTTGAGCAGCCCGACCAGCAGGCGCGGCTTCTCGTCGTTCGAGGGGTAGTAGATCACCTGACGCACGGCGTCGACCGTCATCTTGTCCGGCTCGATGCGCACCAGCGTCGGGTCGTTCATGTGCTCGTAGGCGAGCTCCAGCACGCGCTGCGACAGCGTCGCGGAGAACAGCATGTTGAGGCGCAGGTCCGGCGCCGGCAGGCGCCGCAGGATGTAGCGGATGTCGCTGATGAAGCCGAGGTCGAACATGCGATCGGCTTCGTCCAGCACCAGCACCTGCACCGAGCGCAGGTCGATCGACGCGCTGCTTGGCGAAATCGATGATGCGGCCGGGCGTGCCCATCAGCACGTCGACGCCCTGTTCGAGATGATGGCGCTGCTTGTCGTAGTCGACGCCGCCGAACGCGAGCCCGAGCCGTCAGGCCGGTGTGCGAGCCGAGCACTTCGGCGTCGCGATGGATCTGCACCGCCAGCTCGCGCGTTGGAGCGACGATCAGCGCGCGCGGCGCGTTGAGATTGCGCGAGGGCAGCGGCTCCGAGCGGATCAGCCGCGCGTACATCGCGACCAGGAACGCCGCGGTTTTCCCTGTTCCGGTCTGTGCCTGGCCGGCGATGTCCAGTCCAGCCAGTGCCTGCGGCAGCGTTTGCGCCTGAATCGGCGTGCAGCGTTCGAAGGAGGCGTCGGCCAGACCCTTCTGCAGCGTTTCCGGCAGGTGCAGGCTCGAGAAGGACAGCTCTGTTAAATGCGAATCAGCCATTCGTGATGAGTCGTGACGAGAGGACGGAAGCGTCGCCGAGAAGTTCGCGTTGGGGCCCGCTTGCAAATTGCCATGCGCTGCGGTTCTAATAAGCCGCCAACGCAGCGGAATCATCCGCTCCCGCCCCGACCGGATCACCGGCTCCAAGCTCCTCGTAAAAAGACCCCCGTCGGGTGCCATGTGGGGTGCCATGTCGAATAGGCCCATGTTGAATCGGCGATGAGTCTGCACCTTGGGAATTGTCTTCAGCTCGATGACTTGAGTTTCGCCGGAGGCTGACCAGCCTTTAAGACCACGCATTGTGCCCGACCAGGACTGACGAGTCACTTCGGTTTTGTTTCGGGTTTTTCCCTTGAGGTTTTTCTCGCGTTCTCGCCGCGTCGCGCTGCGACGCCGTGCGAGCACTCAAATGAATTACGACACGCACCGCGCCGCGCGCGGGCAGGCACTCCACTTCAACAGGAGACTTTTCGGGTGAGCAGCGACAAGAGTGACAAGATTGTGCATATCAGCGACGCCAGCTTCGAGGACGACGTGCTCAAGGCGGGCCGTCCGGTGCTGATCGATTTCTGGGCCGAGTGGTGCGGCCCGTGCAAGACGATCGCGCCGATGCTCGGCGAGATCGCCGAGGAATACCACGACAAAGTCACGATCGCGAAGCTCAACATCGACGAGAATCCCAAAACATCGCAGCGCTTCAACGTGCGCAGCATTCCGACCCTCATCCTCTTCAAGAACGGCCAGGTCGAAGGCCAGAAGGTCGGAGCCCCCCGTAAATCAGACCTGGTCGCATTTCTGGACAGCAAACTGTGAGAGGCTATCTCGGTAATCAAGCCCGTAACCGCCCGGGCAAAGGTGGCGGCGGCGGCGGTCGTCCGAACCGCGGCAACAAGACGGCAACCGCGATCGCGGCGGCAATCATCGGCAGATGCACGACGATCTGCCGCCCGACGACTTCGACGCCGATGACGTAGGAATCATCTCCCCGTCGGAGCTGGCCGCGTCGCGTCAGTCGATGAACCTGACGCAGCTCAAGCTCAAGCCGGTGTCGGAGCTGGTCGAGATTGCGCAGAAGCATGGGGCTGGAGAACCTGGCCCGCTCGCGCAAGCAAGACATCATCTTCTCGATCCTCAAGGCGCATGCGCGCAGCGGCGAGGACATCTACGGCGACGGCGTGCTGGAGATCCTGCAGGACGGCTTCGGCTTCCTGCGCTCCGCCGACAGCTCGTATCTCGCCGGGCCGGACGACATCTACGTCAGCCCGAGCCAGATCCGCCGCTTCAACCTGCGCACCGGCGACTCGATCTCCGGCCTGATCCGTCCGCCGAAGGACGGCGAGCGCTACTTCGCGCTGCTGAAGGTCGGCGAGATCAACTTCGATTCGCCGGAAGGCGCGAAGCACAAGGTTCTGTTCGAGAACCTGACGCCGCTGCATCCGACCAAGCGGCTCAAGCTCGAGCGCGGCAACGGCTCGAGCGAAGACCTGACGGCGCGCATCATCGACCTGGTCGCGCCGATCGGCAAAGGCCAGCGCGGCCTGATCATCTCGCCGCCGAAAGCCGGCAAGACGATGCTGCTGCAGAACATCGCCACCTCGATCACCGCGAACCATCCCGACGTGTATCTGATCGTGCTGCTGATCGACGAGCGTCCCGAGGAAGTGACCGAGATGGCGCGCACCGTGCGCGGCGAAGTCGTGTCCTCGACGTTCGACGAGCCCGCCACGCGCCACGTGCAGGTCGCCGAGATGGTGATCGAGAAGGCCAAGCGGCTGGTCGAGCACAAGACGCGACGTCGTCATCCTGCTCGATTCGATCACGCGCCTGGCGCGCGCCTACAACACCGTGGTGCCGAGCTCCGGCAAGGTGCTCACCGGCGGTGTCGATGCGAACGCCCTGCAGCGCCCGAAGCGCTTCTTCGGCGCGGCGCGCAACATCGAGGAAGGCGGCTCGCTGACGATCCTCGCGACCGCGCTGATCGACACCGGCTCGCGCATGGACGACGTGATCTACGAAGAGTTCAAGGGCACCGGCAACTCGGAAATCCACCTGGACCGCCGCGTGTCGGAAAAGCGCGTGTTCCCGGCGGTGAACATCAACCGCTCGGGCACGCGCCGCGAAGAGCTGATCACCTCGCAGGAGGAGCTGCAGAAGATCTGGATCCTGCGCAAGCTCCTGCACCCGATGGACGAGCTGGCCTCGATCGAGTTCCTCATCGACAAGATGAAGGACACGAAGACCAACGCGGACTTCTTCGACGCGATGAAGCGGTGAGGAGTCAGGCTGAAGCCTGACCCAGCACGGAGCCTCGCTGGGTCGGGCTTCAGCCCGACTGCCTTCGTGACCCTCGTCACAGATCCTCCGCGTTACCGCCTGACCTCCGTGTCAGGCTCCGCCTCAGTGTTGCGATGCGCATCTCGGACCGCGCGGGTCCGGGCGATTAACGTAATGCGCCTGAACCCACCCGAGACCGGGTCACTGAGGATCGCTTCAGGCGCATGTCCGAACCCGCCCAGATTCGCCGACCCTGCGATTGCGCAGGCTCGACGCCGCGACGCACGAGCTCACCGAGCTCGTGCGCGAGGGCCGCATCTCGACCCTGTTCCAGCCCATCGTCGATCCGCGCTCGCGCGGCGTCTGCGGCTTCGAAGCGCTGACCCGCGGCCCGTCCGACAGCTGGCTGCACTCGCCGCAGAACCTGTTCGAGGCGGCGCGCAAGAGCGGCGTGAAGCTGCAGCTCGACTTCCTCTGCATCCAGAGCGCATTCAAGCGTTTCGCGGCCGCGCGCGTCGCCGGGCTGCTGTTCGTCAACGTTTCGCCGGACACCATCTACGAGGAGCCGAACTTCGCCGTGCGCTTCCTCGACTACGCGGCGCAGGCGGGCATGCCGCCGGACCGCTGCGTCATCGAGCTGACCGAAGAAAGCCTGCTCGATGACTACGCGCGGCTGCGCTCGACGCTGCAGCGGCTGCGCGAAGCCGGCTGCGCGATCGCCATCGACGATCTCGGCGCCGGCTCATCGGGCCTGCGCACCTGGTCCGAGCTCAAGCCCGACTACGTGAAGATCGACCGCTACTTCGTCAGCGGCATCGACTGCCGACCAGACCAAGCTGGAGTTCGTGCGCTCGATGCTCGACATGGGCCGCGCGATGGGCTGCCGCGTGATCGCCGAGGGCGTGGAGACCGAGCGCGAGTGCCGCGAGCTGGTCGATCTCGGCATCGATCGCTTGCAGGGCAATCTGTTCGGCCGGCCCGACGTCGCGCCGATGGCAGCGCTGCAGCAGCTCGAATCGCTCGATCGCTCGATCGTGACGCACACAGCGCTGTGCGCCGAGCACATCGCCACCTACGTGCGGCCGGTCGCGCCCGACATGCGCGTGCAGGAGCTCGCCGACCTGTTCCGCGATCATCCCGATCACTTGACGCTGCCGGTCGTGCAGGAAGGACGGCCGCTCGGCGTGGTCCGCCGCGAGCAGCTGTTCGATCTGCTCGCCAAGCCGCTGCATCCCGAGATCTACAACAAGAAGCCGGTCACCGCGGTCATGGAGTCGCCGACGCTGCTGATCGACGGCCAGCTGCGGCTCGAGCAGGTCAGCCGGCTCGTGACGCAGAAGGGACGCCCGCGCCTGACCGAGGAGTTCGTGATCACCAAGGACGGCCGCTATCACGGGCTCGGCCAGACCATCGACGTGCTGCGGCTGATCACCGAGCAGCAGCTGCAGTCGGCCAAGCATTCCAATCCGCTGACGCTGCTGCCGGGCAACGCGGCGCTGCGCAGCTGCATCGATCGCCTGATCGAGAATCGCAAGCGCTTCGTCGTCGCGTATTTCGACCTGGATTCGTTCAAGCCCTACAACGACGTGTACGGCTTCGCGCAGGGCGACCAGGTGATCCTGCACCTGGCGGGCCTGCTGAAGAACATGTTCTCGGCGCGGCTCGATTTCGTCGCGCACGTCGGCGGCGACGACTTCATCGTGGTGATGCGCTCGGCCGACTGGCGCGAGCGGGTCAACCGCATCATCCAGCGCTTCGCCGCGACCGTCGCGAACTTCTATTCGCCCGAGCACGCGGCGGCCGGTCACATCAGCGCATCCGACCGCGACGAGAAGCAGCAGACGTATCCGCTGCTGACGGTCTCGGTGGCGGCGCTGGACTCGCAGACGACCGGCGCGGGCAGCGCCGACGCCGTCGCCCACCTGCTCGCGCACGTCAAGAAGCTCGCGAAGCAACAGCCGGGCAACAGCTTCGTCCTGCGCAGCGACGAGCGCGTCGTCGACCTGCTCGCGGCGCCGCAAGTCCGACGTCAGAGCTGGTCTCCGAGCCGATGACCGGCTCGTAGGTCGGGCTGTAGCCCGACTCACTGACCCTGTCGGGCTGAAGCCCGACCTACATCCGCGTCAACCGCCTCGCCCATCGTGCGTTGTCTTGCGGCATGACCCTGGACGCAGTCATTGCGGCGAATCGTTTCGGCCTGGGCGCCCGCCCGGGCGAGCTCGAGCGTGCGCGCGGCGATGCGCGCGCGCTGGCTGGAAAAGCAGATCGTCGGCTGCGCGTCCGCTGCCGGACGAGATCCGGCGCCTGCCGGCGTCGGCCGAGGTCTTCAAGTCCTATTCTGAGCTGCGCCGCGAGCGCAACGACGCGAAGTCGGACAGCGAGGCCGCGAAACGCTTGCTCGGCGGGCTGCGCGCGAAACTCGCGCCGTACTATCTCGACCAGGTCGCGGCGCGCTACCGCGTCGCCGTCGCGACCGAAGAATCGTTTCGCGAGCGACTGGTGCATTTCTGGACCAACCATTTCGCGGTCTCCGCCGACAAGCCGCAGGTGCTCGCGCTCGCCGGAACGCTGGAGAACGAAGCGATCCGGCCGCACGTCGCGGGCCGGTTCGCGGACATGCTGCCCGCCGTCGAATCGCATCCCGCGATGATCCTGTACCTGGACAACCAGGCTTCGATCGGGCCGAGCTCGCAGCTCGCGCAGCGTCGCAACCGGCGCTCGTCGGCCGGCGATCGCAAGCTCGGCATCAACGAGAACCTGGCGCGCGAAATTCTCGAGCTGCACACGCTCGGCGTCGACGGCGGCTACACGCAGCAGGACGTCACGACTTTCGCGCGCGCGCTGACCGGGCTGGTCGATCGGCACCGACCGGTTTGCCGGCGGCGGCGAGCCCGGCAAGTTCGCGTTCCACGACGCCGCGCACGAGCCCGGCGCCAAGACGATCCTGGGCACGCGCTACGGTCAGTCGGGCATCGCGCAGCCGCGCGCCGTGCTGACCGACCTTGCCAAGCATCCCGCGACCGCGCGGCACATCGCGACCAAGCTTGCGCGGCATTTCATCGCCGACGAGCCGCCGCCCGACGCGGTCGAGCGCATCGCCAAGGCGTTCCGCGACAGCGACGGCGACCTGCCGACGGTCCATCGCGCTGTGCTCGACACGCCGGCGGCGTGGGCCAGCCCCGCTGTGAAGTTCAAGACACCGCACGAGTTGGTCGTGTCGAGCTTGCGCATGCTCGACTTCGTGCCGGCCGAGCCGCGCCAGGTCGCTGCGCCGTTCGAGCTGCTCGGACAGCGTCCCTACACGCCGGGCTCGCCGGCAGGGTGGCCGGACACGGCGACGCATTGGGACGGGCCGGACGCGTTGCTGAAGCGCATCGAGTGGGCCGGATCGGTGGCGGCGCGCGCCGCCGGTCGCGAGCAGCCGCTCAGTCTCGGCGAGCGATCGCTCGGTGCCGCGCTCAACGAGCGCACGCGCATCGCGATTACGCGTGCCGCGAGCGCAGAGCAGGGCATCACGCTGTTGCTCGCAAGCCCGGAATTCCAGCGCAGATGAGATCGCACATGACGAGCAGACGCGCATTCGTGAGTGGAGCACTGGCCGCAGGCGCAGCTGCAATGCTGCCGCGCTGCGTGTTCGCCGACGTCGCCACCGATGCGCGCTTCGTGCTCGTCCTGCTGCGTGGTGCGCTCGATGGTCTCGCCGCCGTGCCGGCGTACGGCGATGGCAACTACGCCGCGAAGCGCGGTGCGCTCGCGATCACGGCGCCGCAACTCAAGCTGGACGGAATGTTCGCGCTGCATCCGTCGCTCACGCAGTTGCACGAGCGCTTCCAGTCGAAGGAGCTGATCGTTTTTCACGCAGTCGCGTCGCCGTATCGCGAGCGCTCGCATTTCGACGGCCAGGATCTGCTCGAAAACGGCACGAGCACTCCGAAGGCCGCGCACGATGGCTGGCTGAATCGCGCGCTGCCGCTGTTGCCCGAAGCGAAGCGCCGCGCGACGGACCGGATTGCGCTGGCGCTCGCGCAGAACGTGCCGCTGGTGTTGCGCGGGGATGCGCGCGTAGGTTCGTGGGCGCCGTCGCGATTGCCGGAAACGGACTCGGACACTCTGCAGCGCATCGCCGACCTGTACTCGACCGACGAATACTTCGCGAGTCGTCTGCAATCGGCGCTCGCTGCGGACAGCGTCGTCGGCGAAGGGATGAGCGCGGGCCGGCGCGATCCGCTCAATGCGCTGAACACGGTCGCGGCCGCGGCCGGCAAGTTTCTCGCGGCATCCGACGGGCCGCGCATCGCGGTGCTGGAGGCCGGGCGGCTGGGACACGCACGCGAATCAGGGCGCCGAGCGCGGGCAACTCGCGAACCGCCTGCGCGGCCTCGATCAGGCGTTGAGCAGCCTGCGCACGTCGCTCGGCGCGGCGTGGGCTCGGAGTGCGGTGCTGGTGGTCACGGAATTCGGCAGGACCGTCGCCGTGAACGGCACGGCCGGAACGGATCACGGCACGGCGACGTGCGCTTTCCTCGCCGGCGGTGCGGTTGCAGGCGGGCGCGTCGTGACCGATTGGCCGGGACTCGCCAACAGCGCGCTGTACGAAGGCCGCGACCTGCGGCCGACGCTCGATGTGCGATCCATCATGAAGGGTGTGCTCGCGTCACACCTCGGCGCAGCCGAGAGCGGCCTCGAGGAACAGGTGTTCCCCGGCAGCCGCGCGGCGCGCCGCTCGAACGGCTCTTCAAAGCCTGACCTCAACGCTTGTTCGAGCCGCAGCAGCAGCACCGCCAGGCGCTGCGTCTGGATCTGGAACGTGCGCAGATCCGCGACTTCGTCCGGCGTATGGTTGCCGTGACCGAGCAGCCCGATGCCGTCGATCGCCATTTCCACGTGATCCGCAGCGTATGAGATGTCCGCTGCGCCCGCGCGGCGCGGATCGACCGCCGTCACCGGTCCGAACCCGAGATCGCGGCTGACCGCGTCGTACATCGCCAGGAGCTTGCGGTTGCCTTCGGTCGGCGGCATCGGCGGGCCGCTGTCGCGGAAGGTGATCGTGGCCGAGGTGTGCGGCAGGCTGGCCGCGACGATCTTGCGCATCCGCTCCTTGGTGCGCTCCAGTTGCTCCGCCGAGATCGTGCGCAGATCGCCGGTCGCGACCGCCACCGGTGCGACGATGTTGTCCTTGCCGAAGGTCTCCGCGTGCAGCACCTTCGGATCGAAGTTGAGCTGCGTGCTGCCGGCGATCAATCCCGGGTTGAACGTCAGCAGCTCTTCGCCATGCATCTCTTCGTAGAACGTGTGGAGGATGCGCGCGAGCTCGTAGATCGCGCCGGCGCCGACTTCGTCGGTGAAGATCTGCGAGGAATGCGCGCTGCGCGCTTTGACGTCGATCTGCCAACCTGTGTAGCCGCGGCGTGCAGTGAGCGCGGTCTTCGGATCGTCCGCGCCGTTCTCCAGTCCGATCGCGACGTCGGCCGCCTTCGCCGCTTCGACCAGCGACGCGCGTGCGAGCGACAGCGGCCGGCCCGAATCTTCCTCGTCGCCGATCATCACCATCGTGATGTGCATGCCGTCGAGCGCCTTCGCTTCCTTCAGCGCAGTGAGCGCCGCGAGCGCGACGACGAATCCGCCCTTCATGTCGGACGTTCCCGGACCGCGCACGGTCTGCGCATCGACGCGCTCGAAGCGCTGAAACGGATGGTTGGGCTCGAACACGGTATCGAGGTGGCCGATCAGCAGCACGTGTCGGCCGCGGCCCGGATGCTCGGCGATCAGGTGGCCGGCGCGCCCGAACGCTGCGCCGTCCTCCCAGCGCACCTTGAAGCCGAGCGCTTCGAAGCGCGGCCGCAGCAGGTCCGCGACGCGGCGCACGCCCGCGAAATTCATCGTGCCGCTGTTGACGTTGACGATCTGCTTCGAGCAGCGCGATCGAGCTCGGCTCCTGCGCCTGGATCCGCTTGACGAGCGCGCGTTCGGTCGCGGACGGCTCGCCGAGTGCCTGTCCGGCGAAGCACAGGCCGCACAGCGCAGAGAAGAGCGCAGAGAAATGCGTGGAAGAATCGCATGGCGGAATTTCACCTTTGGCAGCGTTTCACCGCATGATACGCGACCGATGAAATCCGACACCTCGCCGCCCACTCCGCTCCGGCCGTCACGGCAGAGGGCGAGACGTTCGCGTCCGCGCCCAAGCGTCTCAAGTACGTAAGCGTCCGCGCGCCTGCGCCAGGCTCGAGCGTCGAGATCGCGCCCGGTGTGCGCTGGGCGCGCATCCCGCTGCCGATGGACCTCAACCACATCAACGTGTGGCTCGTGGCGACAGACGGCGGCTGCGTGATCGTCGACACCGGCATGGCCGTGCAGATGGGGAAGGACGCGTGGGAAGCGATCGAGCGCGAGACCTTCGCGACGCAGCCGGTGCGCGCCGTGTTCGTCACGCACATTCATCCCGATCACAGCGGCCTCGCGGCGTGGCTGCAGGAACGCTATCGAGTCCCGGTGTTCATGTCGGCCCGCACGCACGACATGGTGCGCACGATGGCGACGGGGGAGGGCAGGCCGCAAGCGGGACAGGTCGAGGAGTTCTTCCGCTCGCACGGCTTGAGCGATGTCGCGCAGGTCCAGCCGATGTTCAAGCCGGAACGCTTCGCTCGCATGACGAGCGGCTTGCCGCAGGTGGAGCGCCACGTCGCCGACGGCGACACGCTGCGCTGGGGCGATGGCGAATGGTTGGCGCTGCAGACCGACGGACATGCGCAGGGCCATCTGTGCTTGTCCAACGCCACTGCGCGCGTGCTGATCAGCGGCGATCAGGTGCTGCCGTCGATCTCTTCCAACATCAGCTACGGCTTTCACATCGCCGATGCAAATCCGCTCGGCTCGTATCTCGATTCACTGCAACGGTTGCGCGCGCTGTCGCCGGATACGCTGGTGCTGCCGTCGCACGGCGTGCCCTTCCATGGGTTGCAGCAGCGCGTCGACGATCTGACCGGTGCATCACGAGGAACAGCTCGCAAAGGTCGAGGAGCGCTGCCGCGAGCCGAAGACCGCCGCCGAGCTGCTGCCGACGATGTTCCGCCGCGAGCTGAAGGGCATGCACCTGTTCCTCGCGTTCGGCGAAGCGCTGGCGCACCTGGAGTACCTGGTGCTTGCCGCGTCGTCTCGAGCGCCTGAACACCGATGGCGTGATTCGCTACGCGCTTCTTCAGTAGTCGATCCACTCCACGTCGAACGTCGGCTTCTCGCCGGTGATTCGCTTGAGTGTCGTCTCGATCGTCGTGGCGTCGTTGTCGAAGCTGCCGTGACAGGCACGGATGCGGCGCCCGAGCGAGCCGGTCGAGACCTGCTTGCCGGTCACCACGTCGAGGCCGTTGCCGCCCGCGCTCCAGAACTTCTGCCAGCGCTTCACGCTGTCGACTTCGTCGTCGTGCCACTTCGGATTCGCCTTCGCCTCGAACGCCTGTTCGAGGCCGAGGATCGGCATCTTGTGGCAGCTCTCCAGTGCGCGGCTCACCAGATACAGCAGCGACTTGCGATACGGGCCCACGGTGTCGCAGATCTCGACTGCGTCGGAGAGCAGGTGGATGTGGAAGCGCTTGCGCGGCAGCACCTGGTTCTCGATCGCCGGCACGTAGTGATCGAGCGCGAAGCGCACCGTGCAGGCGGGCGCGTACAAGTGGCAGCTTGCGACGTCGAGATTGCGCGCCGGCAGCAGGTCGAGCAGGTGCCCGAGGATGATCGAGCCGGCGGAGTGTCCGATCAGGTGAATCTCCGCC
The DNA here is from genome assembly GCA_963830745.1 of uncultured Gammaproteobacteria bacterium. Lineage (GTDB taxonomy): Bacteria > Pseudomonadota > Gammaproteobacteria > Steroidobacterales > Steroidobacteraceae > Steroidobacter. The sequence continues at coordinate 44,575 of CAWHNL010000017.1, read as the reverse complement.
TGCGGCGCCTGCTGCTTCAGCTGCGCGAGCGCGTCGGCCAGCAGCGTGCAGCCGCGACCCGGCTCCGCGGCACTCGCCGCGTTCTGTTTCATCTGGCTCCAGATCGGTTTCGCGGCCGGCCGGGCCAGCACTTCGACGGTGCGATCGAGCACTTCCGCCGCAGTCTCCTTGACGCGCTCGAACAAGTCGCCGAAATCGCCTTCGGGCCGCGGCACTTTCTTCAGCTCGTCTTCGAGGATGCTGGCGAGCGTCTCCGTCGGCCCGGTGCGCCACGTGAGGAACACCGGGTAGACGCCATTGGCCTTGAAGTACGGCGCGAGCGTCTGAATGCGCTGGATCGACGCGTCTTCCGAGTTCAAGCCGCCATGCGCGTAGATCGCGATGCGCCGCGGCTTCGCACCGCCTTGCCAGAAGCGCAGCGGCGCGTCGCAGGCGACGTCGCGCATGCAGGTCGCGCCGTTCTCGTGCGTGAGGATGCGATTGATCACCGCGCCGTCGTTGCCCATCACGATCGTGTGCCGATACGCTGCCTCGGCATTCCACGGCGCGACTTCCTTGCGGACCTTCGGCGGCGGCTGCGTTGCCGAGCTCGACGTGAACGTGATCGCGCCGGCGCGCGCGATCACCGTCTTTTCCCTCGATGCCACCGGCACGCCGGAAGGCTTGGCTGCCTCCGACGGCACTCCGAGTGCTGCGATCCAGGCGTCGGTGCCGTACTTGACCCACTCTTCGTACGGCATCACCCCGAAGCCGCAATTGCCCCAGCGCAGGCCCCAGGAATTCTGGACGACGAAGCCGATGCGGTTGAACCCGACCAGCGCGAAGGCGTGACCGCCGAGCGAGTCGGCCTTGCGCATCGGCTTCACCGCCGGCAGCGAGGCATGCCCGGTGATGGACTTGTTGCGCAGCTCGATGCCCCAGCCGTCGTGCACGTCGGCCGACACGTAGATCGCGCCGATCTCGCGGATCGCCGCCTGCATGTCGACGACCGACGCGCGATTGACGCGGTAGTAGACGCCGAGCCGCCGTTGCAGCGCGTCCTCGGCCCAGTCGTCGTGCGGCTTCAGGAAGCGCACGTGGCCGGCGGCATCGCGATAGGGCCACAGGTCGATCCGAGCACACGCCATGTTTGTGCCAGGCTTTCAGCGCGCCGCGGCAACTCGAGCCGTCGTAATCCTCGCCCGGCCATTCGTCGTAGAAGCGGGCGAGGTGATACAGCATGCGCGGACTGACCGGATGCTGCCGGCTGCGCGCGCTTGCCATTGCCGAGCGCAACACGCCAGTGCAGGTAGTTCACCACGCACGCCAGGCCGAAACCGGTGCACGCGCCTTCCGAGCCTTGATTGAGCACCAGCCCCGACTTGCAGTAGCGCGGCAGCAGGCGACGGATGGTCGCGTCGTCGGGCCACTGCTGCGGCAGCGAGACCACGTTCGGCGTGAACTCACGATCGCGCAGGTCGAGGCGGTCCGGGCGGGCGTCGAGCGTGCGGCCGATGGTCTTGACGAATTTGGCAGGCATGATCGTTCTCCCCAGAGCGCGCTTGGCGCGCGTGCATCGTGCCGCGCACGTCTACCGAAACGACGCGCTCTTTTCAATCGGCCGGCCGGGCGCTTTCGCAGCTGTCGTGAAACGAGCGAACGCCGCGGAAGTTATTGAAACCTGCGCTGCTGGCTCTATCATTGGAGCCCCTACAGTCAAGGAGTAGGTCATGAGCGCCCTGCAGGCAATGGCGATTGCGATCGCAGTCAGCGTGTGCGTCAGCACGGTTCTCGTTGCAGGCTTGATCGCGCCGCTGCGCGCGGTCCTGCGGCGCGTGTGTCCCGGCCCGGAAGGCGAGAATTTCTGGGCGCGCTTCACCGTGCTCATGCTGTACCTGTCGCCGCTGCTGATTGCTCTCGTATTCGGTGTGCCGTACAGCGACATCCTGACGCACCTCGATGCCGGACAGCTGGCGCAGCGCGTGCTGTCCTCGGCGCTGTTCGGTGCGTTTGCCGCGCTCGGCGGGATCGGCCTGCGCATGGCGACTTTGCGGACGCCGCCGCGTGCGTGAGTTCATCGAGTTCGCGATCCATCTCGCCGACCTGGCCGGCGAGCAGATCCTGCCGCGCTTTCGCGCCGCGATCGGCATGGAGAACAAGAGCAAGGACGGCGGCTTCGACCCGGTGACCGTCGCGGACCGCGAAGCCGAGGCAGCGATCCGGCGCGAGATCCGCCGCGTGTATCCGGATCACGGCATCCTCGGCGAGGAGCACGGCTTGCACGCCGGTTCCAGCCCCTACACGTGGATCATCGATCCGATCGACGGCACACGAGCATTCGTGCTCGGGCAACTGCACTGGGGCACGCTGATCGCGCTGAACGACGGCGCCGCGCCGATCGTCGGCGCTCATGCGTCAGCCGTACACCGGCGAGACCTTCATAGGATCTGCCGCGGGAGCGGAGCTACGCCGCGGGAACGCGACGACGCGACTCGCAGTACGACGCGACGTCGCGATTGGCGGATGTGACGGTGTGTGCGACGGACCCGACGATGTTCGCTGGCGCCGCGCATCAGCAGGCGTTCGCGCGTCTCACGCCGCGCGCGCGCGCGGTGCGCTTCGGCGGAGATTGCTACACGCCGTGCCTGGTCGCGGCCGGCTGCGCCGATCTGGTCGTCGAAGCGGGCCTCAAGCCGTGGGACGTGCAGGCGTTGATTCCGATCGTGCAGGGCGCCGGCGGAGTGATCACCGATTGGACGGGCGGTCCCGCGGACAGCGCGAACGAAGTGATCATCGCCGGCAATCGCGAGCTCCACGCTGAGGTCGTGGCGGCGCTCGCGTGGCCTGCTATCTGCGCTCGACTTCGGTTCGCTACGGGCTCGTCACCCGAGAACGTGACCGCCTTCGCGCCTTCGACGGCGCCGATCTTCGCGCGGTCGCTCACCAGCAGCTCGACCTCGTGCTCGAAGCGCAGCCGGCCTTCGACGACGGCGCCCGGACCGATGACGATGCGCGGCGGGCGGCGGTTGCGGTTGGACCAGTTCAGGTTCGGCTTCTCGACCAGGATGCCGCCTTCGATGCGCGAGTCGCGGCCGACGTTGATGTCGCCGTTGACTGTCTTCAGTCCGCCGCCGACGTGTGCGGCCGTGATCGTCATCTTGCCGTTGACGTTCGACGAGCTCGCCGCGGATGTCGACGCCCTTCGCCAGCTGCGCGGAGCCGTTCACGGCCGAGACGTCGCCGCTGACCTGTACGCCTTCCGCGAGCCGCAGCGTGCCGTTCACGGTTTCCACGCTCGCCGCCTTCGCATCAGCCGCCGAGCGAGATGCCGCCGTTGACGCTCTCGACGCTGCTGGACCGTCGCGTTGCGCTCGATGCTGACCGAGCCGTTGACCGTCTCGACGTCCGCGGCCGTGGCGCCTTCCTCGATCGTGACCGAGCCGTTGACGGTCGACACGTCGCCGGCGGACTGGCCGGCCTCGACGCGCACCGACCCGTTGACCTTGGAGACGCTGCCTTCGCCGGCGGCCACGGCCGCGAGCGGCAGGCAGGCCAGCAGTGCGAGACACAGGTTGTTCATCGAAAGTCCTCCGTTCCCGGCTATTCAGTGGATGCGTGCTCATGGTCGGGTTGGATGCGCCCCGCCTGCCAAGGGTTGCAATGCTCGTGTATGGTTCGGCCCATGGACGATCCCTCGCATGTCGCCGGCGTTGCCCAGGTTATTCAGGCAGCGGTCGCGCCGGTGTTCCTGCTCGCGGGCGTCGGTGCCACGCTGAACGTGCTCGCCAGCCGCATCGGCCGGATCATCGATCGCGCGCGCATCATGGAGGACCGGCTGCACACCGCGACGCCGGACATCTCGCGCGACCTGCACGCGCGCCTGCGCGTGCTGTCGCGCGCGCGCCACGCTGATCAATCGTGCGATCGCGTTGTGCGTGCTGTGCGGCCTGCTCGTCTCGCTGGTGGTCGCTGCGCTGTTCGTCAGCGCCTTGCTCCGCATCGATCTCGCCTGCCGATTGCAGTCGCGTTCGTGATCGCGCTGCTGAGCCTTGCCGCAGCGCTGCTGCATTTCCTGCGCGAAGTGTTCATCGCGACTGGCTCGCTCACGTTCGGCGGCATCGCGCCGCGCGTCGAGCGAAACGCCGGGATGAGCACTGCGTCGCTCACTGCGTCGTCCTTCCGGGACGTCGCCAAAGAATGACAGTGTCCGACCGAAAAATGTCAGCTCCGGGCAATCCGCGGCGTTCCGGGCGATTCCGTGATGCACTCCACACAATTGCCCTCGCGGGACCCGGCATCATCGCCGGCCGCATGGTTCAAACACCCCCAGAAATCCTGGTGCAGCCGGATGCCTTCCGCGTCACTCGCGAACCCCTGTTGCTCGTCTCCGAGCTGCGCGCGGCGCTCGCCGTCTGCCTGTTCGATGACACGCAAGGCGGTCGGCGGCCTCCTGCATCTGCGCTACGTCGCGACCAGCGGCAACGAGCCGCTCGACCTGACGGACAACACGCTCAGCTCCGACCTGATGCTGATGGACAGCTTCTGCAAGGAGCTGCGCTCCGCCGGCGCGCGCAAGCAGAGCTGGCGCGTCAGCATCTTCGGCCACACGCCGCAGCAGCCCGCCATGGAAGGTCCCGCGGCGACGGTGATCGACCTGGCGAAGGCCTACTTTTCCGACGCGCGCCTGCCGGTGGAGTGCAAGGAATTCCGCCGCCCGCTCGGCGTCGTGGTCCGCATGGACGCACGCGAAGGCCGCATCTGGGTGAACGGCACGCCCGGCACGGCAACGTCGGGCCTGGCTGCCCCAGAACGCGTCTAGCGCGACCTGCTCTGCAGGCTCCGCAGTCGGGCTGAAGCCCGACCCACGGATGCGTGTCAGCCTCGGCCTGTAGGTCGGGCTTCAGCCTCGACACCTTCGTGCTAGCCTTGGCCGCCGACAACAACAACGCCGAGGCACGTCCAGTGCAGACAGCCGCAGCGCCGTCCGCTCCGCTCTACAAGTCGCTCTATTTCCAGGTCCTGGTCGCCATCGCCATCGGCGTGCTGCTCGGCTATTTCGCGCCCGACACGGCGGCGCAGCTCAAGCCGCTCGGCGACGGCTTCATCAAGCTCATCAAGATGATGATCGCGCCGATCATCTTCTGCACCGTCGTGACCGGCATCGCCGGCATGGAGAACATGAAGGCGGTCGGCAAGACCGGCGTGCTCGCGCTCGTGTACTTCGAGGTCGTCAGCACGCTGGCGCTGGTCGTCGGCCTGGTGATCGTCAACGTCGTGAAGCCGGGCGTGGGCATGAACGTCGACGTCTCGACGCTCGACGCCAAGTCGATCGAGGCCTATGCGCACGCGGCCGAGCAGCAGAGCGTCACGGACTTCCTGCTGAACGTCATCCCGACGACGATCGTCGACGCCTTCGCCAAAGGCGACATCCTGCAGGTGCTGCTGTTCTCGCTGCTGTTCGGCTTCGCGCTGCACGCCGTCGGCGAGCGGGCGCGGCCGGTCTACGACTTCGTCGACCGGCTGTCGCAGGTGCTGTTCCGCATCGTCGGCTTCATCATGCGGCTCGCGCCGATCGGCGCGTTCGGCGCGATGGCGTTCACGATCGGCAAGTACGGGCTCGGCACGCTCAAGTCGCTCGGCCTGCTGATGGCGTGCTTCTACGCGACCTGCCTGTGTTCATCTTCGTCGTGCTCGGCATCATCGCGCGCGTGCACGGCTTCAGCATCTTCCGCTTCGTGCGCTACCTGCGCGACGAGCTGCTGATCGTGCTCGGCACGTCCTCCTCCGAATCGGTGCTGCCGCGCATGCTGGCGAAGATGGAGAGCGCCGGCTGCGCCAAGCCGGTCGTCGGCCTGGTGATCCCGACCGGCTACTCGTTCAACCTCGACGGAACGTCGATTTATCTGACGATGGCGGCCGTGTTCATCGCGCAGGCGACCAACACGCCGATGACGCTGCTCGACCAGCTGACGCTGCTGGCCGTGCTGCTGCTGACTTCGAAGGGTGCGGCCGGCGTCACCGGCAGCGGCTTCATCGTGCTGGCGGCGACGCTATCCGCCCTTGGTACATTGCCGGTGACCGCCGTAGCCCTCATCCTTGGCATCGACCGGTTCATGTCCGAGGCCCGGGCCCTGACGAACCTGGTCGGCAACGGCGTCGCGACCGTCGTGGTCGCGAAATGGTGCGGAGCGCTGGACGAGCAGCGCCTGCAGCAAGAGCTCAGGAAATAACGTCGCCCCTACTCGCGTTCGCGCACCCGAGCCGCGCCCGACCCTTATGAGCCCGCCCGTTCAATTCGTACCGGTCACGACGCCGCAGCAGATCGACGCGGTTGCCGGGCTTGCGCACGAGATCTGGTACGAGTACTACGTGCCGTTGATCGGCCGCGCGCAGGTCGACTACATGGTCGCCAAGTTTCAGAGCAGCGGGGCGGTGGCCGAGCAGCTGCGCGAGGGTTACGAGTATTTTCTGATCGAGCGGGGCGCGATCAGCGCGCCGGGCAGGGCATCGGCTACTGCGCGGTGCAGCCCCAGCCGGCGGACGGGAGCCTGTTCCTGAGCAAGCTGTATCTGTTGCGCGACGCCCGGGGCGGGGGAACCGGCCGGGTTTGCATGGAGTTCATTGAGCAGCTTGCCCGCCGCCGCGGTCTGAACCTGCTATGGCTGACCGTGAACAAGGGAAACCCGGCTGTGAAGGCCTACGAACGCCTGGGATTCCGGATCGCCGCGGACCTCGTGATGGACATCGGGGGCGGCTTCGTCATGGACGACTACCGCATGGAAAAGCGGCTGGTTTGACCCTAGCTGCTTTGACCCAGCCGAGCCATGTCGCAACAATCCGCCCGGGCATCAACCTACGGTCATGAGTGTGTCGATAGACAAGGAACCTGCTGACGGCGGCGACGCGCGCCGCGTGCTCGCCAGCTGGCTCGACGACTATGCCGGCGGCCGCTGCGACCGTGCGGACATGCAGGAGTCCTTTCTGTCCGTGTGCCGCAGCAATCCGGACGCGCCCTGGGATGCGCTCGCGCTGCTCGACCAGTACCAGCGCCGCGGCCGCATCGACGGCGCGCTGGCGCGCACGCTGAAGGCCGACATCGCGCAGCTGGTATTCGGGAACGCCAACCAGACCGGCGCGCCGCCGCGCGATCCGACCGAAGCGACGCTCGACACGACCGGCTCGCGCTGGCGCAAGCTCCTCGCCGAGAACGAGTCGCCGCAGACTGCGGATGTCGAGCCGCCGTTCGTCGATCCCACGCTGTTCCGCCGCGATTTCGATCCAGCGACGCGTCCGCCCACGCCCGCAGGTGCGCGCAGAGGTGCAGGCCGCGCGCAAGACGCAACCGCAGGGCAACCCGCCGAGGGAAGTGCGGCAGAAGGACGTGCTGCGCGATCGCTACGAGCTGTTGTCCATCCTCGGTCGCGGCAGCAGCGGCACGGTGTACAAGCGCTCGACCGGCATCGCGCGCATCTTGCCGGACACGGCGCGCTACGTCGCGGTGAAGGTTCTGAAGCTCGACTACCAGAACCGCCCGGACGCGCTCGCTGCGCTGGAGCGCGAGTTCCATCAGGCGCAGTCGCTGTCGCATCCGAACATCGTCAGCGTGTTCGATCTCGATCGCGACGGCGACACGTACTTCATCGTGATGGAGCTGCTCGAAGGCGAGTTGCTCGCCGACATCATGCGGCGTCTGGACGGGCCGATGCAGCGCGAGCACGCGCTCGCGCATCATCAGCAGCGTCGGCGCCGCGCTGGCGCACGCGCATCGGCGCGACATCGTTCACGCCGACCTCAAGCCACGCAACATCATGATCACGTCGACGGGCGAAGTGCGCGTGCTCGACTTCGGCTTCGCGCGCCACCGTCCGCTCGACTCTGCACAGCGCATCGGCATTCGATGCCGCGCCGGCGAGCGCGCCGGCGTACGCGAGTGTCGAGCGCGTGAACGGCAGCGAGCCGCACCCCAGCGACGACGTCTACAGCCTTGCGTGCATCGCGTACGAGCTGCTGTCCGGCGAGCATCCGTTCGGCGGCAGGTCGGCGGTGCTGGCGCGCGCGAACGGCCGGCGTCCGCGCAACATTCCCGGCCTGACGCGCAAGCAGATGCAGTCGCTCAATCGCGCACTGCTGTGGGGTCGCGGCGAGCGCAAGATCGATGTCGTCGATCTCCTGGCGGGCCTCGGCTGCTCCGAAGCGCCGAACAGGCTCGTGCCGCCGGAAGCGCTCGTTGCGCACGACAGCACGCGGTCAGTGGCGTCGTCGCGCGCTTGGGCTACTCGTGTTCACGCTGATGGTCGGTGCGGCAACCGCTGCGTTCATCTATCTCGAGCGCAACCCCGTGCCGCAGCGTCCCGCGGCTGCGCCAGCAGCGACACCGGTCACACCCGCAGATCGAGGCTCCGGCCGCTGCGGACGACGAGAGCGAAAGCCCTCGCCAGAAGCTGCGCCGGCGGCTGTGAAGCCTTCGAAAGCAGCCGAAGCGCGGAACCGGCAAGCGGAGCCGAAGGGTGCCGCGCAAGCCCGCCAGCAACGACGGCAGCGTCCGGACGCCGCTGCCAGCACGCGTCCGGTCGTGCTGGAGTTCGACAAGGACACGTACGTTGCAACGGAGAGCGATGGCTCGGTGCGCATCGTGGTCGAGCGCCTCGGCTCGACGCAGCAGCCCGTGAGCTTCCGCTGGAGCCTGCGCAGCAACTCGGCGGAGCAGGGCACGGACTTCGCCGGCATCGGGCCCGGACACCGAACAGATTCCCGCCGGCGCCAAGTCGGCAACGCTGACGATTCCGCTCGTGTCCGATGCGATCGTCGAGAACACCGAGGTGTTCCTGGTCGAGATCGAGCCCGCCCAGTCGGGCGTCACGCTCGGCGAGCGCTCGCACGCGGCCGTGATCGTCGTCGACGACGACTGATGAACGTCCGGTTCTCGGACGGCGCCATTCGCTGCCGGGCGACTGCAGCCGAGCTGGAGCAGCTGCTGACCGGGCGCGCTATCGCACTCGATCTGTGCCTGCCGCGCGATCGCCGCTTCCGCGTCAACGTGCGGCCGGCAGCGCTCGAGACGTGGCAGCTCGAGAGCGATCCGACCGGCATCTGGGTGTCGATCCCGCGCTCGCAGCTCGAAGCGTTGGCGAAGACGTTGCCGAGCAAGGAGGGCATCGAGCACGGCTTCGAGACCGCGCAGGGCAGCGTGGTCGTGACGTTCGAGGTGGATCTGAGGGACAGTGGGGCGTCAGGCTGAAGCCTGACCCACGAGCGATCCTGTGGGTCAGGCTTCAGCCTGACATCTTTTCTCTTTCGATCGCCCGGTAGCCGATGTCGCGGCGGTATTGCACGCCGTTCCAGCGAATCTGCTCGCACAGCGCATACGCTGCGCGCTGCGCTTCGCTGACGTTCGCGCCCATGCCCACTGCGCACAGCACGCGACCGCCGTTCGTGACGACCTTGCCGTTCACGAGCTGCGTGCCCGCGTGGAACACCTTGCCCGGCAGCTTCGCGGCGGCCTCCAGGCCGTGGATCTCGTCGCCCTTGCGAACTGCATCCGGATAGCCGCCGGCGGCCAGCACGACGCCGAGCGCGGCGCGCGGATCCCAGTTCGCATCGGCGCGATCCAGCCGGCCGTCGAGCGCGGCGTCGCACAGCACGGTCAGGTCCGACGCGAGCCGCATCATGATCGGCTGTGTCTCGGGATCGCCGAAGCGGCAATTGAACTCGAGCACGTTCGGCGTGCCGTCCGGCAGCGATCATCAGGCCGGCGTACAGGAAGCCGACGTAGGGCGTGCCGTCCGCGATCAGGCCGCGCACCGTGGGCTGCATCACTTCGCGCATGACGCGTCGATGGATCTCATCGGTGACGACCGGCGCGGGCGAGTAGGCGCCCATGCCGCCGGTGTTCGGTCCGCGGTCGCCGTCGTCGCGGCGCTTGTGATCCTGCGAAGTCGCGAGCGGCAGGATGTGCTCGCCGCTGACGATCGCGATGAAGCTCGCTTCCTCGCCGCGAGAAACTCTTCGATCACGACCGTGCTGCCGGCGGCGCCGAACTGACCGGCGAACATCGCCTGCGCGGCACTGATCGCTTCGTCGGTCGTCTCGCAGATGATGACGCCCTTGCCGGCTGCGAGGCCGTCCGCTTTCACGACCAGCGGCGCGCGCTGCGCGCGCACCCAGGCGGCATCGAAATTCGCTTGCGTGAACGTTGCGTAGGCGGCCGTCGGAATGCGGTGGCGGCTGAGGAAGTCCTTGGTGAAGGCTTTGGAGCCTTCCAGTCGTGCGGCCAGGCGTCGCGGGCCGAAGCAGCGCAGCCCGGCCGCTTCGAATGCATCGGTGACGCCGACGCACGAGCGGCGTTTCGGGCCCGACGATCGTCAGGTCGATGCGCTCGCGGCGCGCGAAGTCCACGAGCGCTGCGATGTCGTCCGCGGCGATGCCACGTTCGCGACGCGCGGCTCGAGCGCGGTGCCCGCATTGCCCGGTGCGACGTAGACCTGATCCACGCGCGGCGACTGCGCCACCTTCCAGGCGAGCGCATGCTCGCGACCGCCGCTGCCGAGGATCAGAACCTTCATCAGTGCCTGAAGTGCCGCATGCCCGTCAGCACCATCGCCATGCCGTGCTCGTCGGCCGCGGCGATGACTTCGTTGTCGCGCATCGAGCCGCCGGGCTGGATCACGGCCTTGATGCCGAACTCCGCGGCGACGTCGAGGCCGTCGCGGAACGGGAAGAACGCGTCGGACGCCATCACCGCGCCGGCCACACGTCAGCCCTTCGTCCTTCGCCTTCATCGCAGCGATGCGGCTCGACACGACGCGGCTCATCTGGCCGGCGCCGACGCCGATAGTCATGCGCTCCTTCGCGTACACGATGGCGTTCGACTTGACGTACTTGCACACCTGCCACGCGAACAGCAGATCGTCGAGCTCGGCGGGCGTCGGCTGGCGCTTCGTGACGACCTTGAGATCGGCCTTGGCGACCATGCCCGCATCGCGCGTCTGCACGAGCAGGCCGCCGTTGACGCTGCGGTACTCGTGACGCACGTTGCTCGGCGCGAGACCGTCAGTCACGAGCACGCGCACGTTTTCTTTGCGCGCGCACAGCTCGAGCGCGTCGGCATCGACTTCCGGAGCGATGATCAGCTCGACGAACTGGCGCTCGACGATCGCGCGCGCGGTAGTCGGCCGTGAGCGCGCGATTGAAGGCGATGATGCCGCCGAAGGCGGACGTGGGATCGGTCTTGTACGCGCGGTCGTAGGCCGAGAGCGTGTCGCTTGCGACGGCCACGCCGCACGGATTGGCGTGCTTGACGATGACGCACGCCGGATCCGCGAACTGCCGCACGCATTCGAAAGCGGTGTCGCCGTCGGCGATGTTGTTGTACGAAAGCGTGCGTGCCCTGCAGCTGCTTCGCGCGAGCCGATGCTGGCGCCCTGCGCATCGGCGACGGCGTAGAACGCCGCTGCCTGATGCGGATTCTCGCCGTAGCGCAGGTCCATGCGCTTGCGGAAGTGCAAGCGCCAGCGATTGCGGAAACTCGCCCGCGCCTTCGTTGACGCGCGCGAGATAGCTCGCGACCGCGGAGTCGTAGCTGGCCGTGTGCGCGAATGCCTTCGCGGCGAGACGTTTGCGCGTCGCCTCCGATACGTGCGCCCTCGCTGCGCGTCGAGCTCGTCCAGCACCGCGGAGTAGTCGAGCGGATCGACGATCACCGCGACGCGATCGTGATTCTTCGCCGCAGCGCGCACCATCGCCGGACCGCCGATGTCGATGTTCTCGATCGCGTCCTCGTAGGTGCAGCCCGGCTTCGCGATCGTCGCAGCGAACGGATAGAGATTGACGACCAGCAGATCGATCGGCTCGATGCCGTGCTGGCGCATGACGGCGTCGTCGACGTCGCGACGGCCGAGCAGGCCGCCGTGGATCTTCGGATGCAGCGTCTTGACGCGGCCGTCCATGATTTCCGGGAAGCCGGTGTGGCTGGAGACCTGCGTGACCGGCACGCCGCTGCGTTCCAGCAGCGTTGCAGTGCCGCCGGTCGAGAGCATCGCCACGCCGCGCTTGTGCAGCGCCTGCGCGAACTCGATCAGACCGTCTTTGTTCGAAACGCTGAGCAGCGCGCGGCGGATCGGCCTCATTGCGTCGAGACCGTAGGTCTTCAGCTTCTTGCGCAGCGTGCCGCGATTGATGCCGAGCATGTCGGCGGCGCGGCTCTGGTTGCCTTCGACGTATTCGAGCACGGCCTTGAACAGCGGCTCTTCCACTTCGCGCAGCACCAGGTCGTACAGCTGGCCGGGCTTGTGCCCGTTCAAGGTCGCGAAGTAGGAGTCGAGCGCCTCTGCGGTCATCGTCCGCAGCGGCAGCGCGCGCGGCGCAGGTCGTGCGATCGGCTCTCGACGAGCTCTCGTTTTTTTTCTCGGCGCCATAGGTTTCTACCATGCGCGTCCGAGCGCATCGAAATACTGCATCGGCGCAAGCGAGTTGCGTCTGCGCGTCCTCAGCCTGCATCACGGCATGACGTAAAGCGTGTCCTGCGGCACGACCTCGCGCATACCAGTCGATGTGTTTGCGCGCGACCCTGACTCCGGCCTCTTCCCCATAAAAGGCATGCAGGTCGCGCAAATGGGCGAGCATGATATCACGGACTTCCGCGAGTGAAGGCTCGGGCGCAATGCCCGACGTGCGTAGGAAGTGTTCGATCTCGCGGAAAATCCACGGCCGACCTTGTGCGCTGCGTCCTACCATCAGTCCGTCTGCGCCCGTTTGTTCAAGTACGAGCTTCGCTTTGTACGGTGAGTCGATGTCGCCATTGGCGAAAATCGGAATCGCGACGCTCTGCTTGATCGCGCGGATCGTTTCGTACTCGGCCGTCGCCGCGATACATGCACGCGCGCGTGCGGCCGTGAACGGCCAGCGCCTGGATGCCGATCGCTTCCGCCATCCGGGCGATCGTCACGCCGTTGCGATGGTCGGGGTCCCAGCCGGTGCGCATCTTCAGCGTCACCGGGACCGGCACGGCATTGACAACCGCTTCGAGAATGTGGCGCACGAGCGTCTCGTCTTTCATGAGCGCCGAGCCCGCGGCCTTGTTGCAGACCTTCTTCGCGGGACAGCCCATGTTGATGTCGATGATCTGCGCGCCGGCGTCGACGTTGCGCTGCGCGGCCTCCGCCATCATCTGCGGATCGCCGCCTGCGATCTGCACGACGCGCGGCTCCGCTTCGCCGGTGTGGTCCATGCGCCGCCGCGATTTTTCCGTGTGCCACAGGCGCACGTCGCTGGTCAGCATCTCGCCGGCCGCGATGCCCGCGCCCATGCGCCGGCACAACAGGCGGAACGGCAGATCGGTCACGCCGGCCATCGGCGCGAGCGCGAGATTGTTCGGCAGCAGGTAGGGGCCGATGCGGATCAGTTGCTCGGTCATTTCGCGCCGGAACGTCCGCCGCGCACACGATGCCGCGCTGCCGCGCAGGCACACGTCGAAGCGAAAGCCTTCCGCATCGGGACCCGGATCGACGATCGAGATCGTCGCAGTGGCTTGTTGCGCGGGACCGAGCAGGCGATCCGGCGCAGTCGACGGATCCAGATATTCCGCCGGCTCGAACTCGCGCTCGCGCACCCGATCGCCCCAGCGATCTTCCAGCACCAGCTTCAGCAGCGGATACGGCTGCGCGAAGCTCGCGACGTTCTTCAGGCTGGCGCGCACTTTGAGCGTGCCGGGCAGCGCGGGATCCGAGCCGAGATGCCACTGCAGGATCTCGTACGCGTGCAGATTCCAGTCGGGCTGCAGGTTGGCGCCGAGCGCGCCGTAGAGGCCGACGATCGCCCGCCCGAGCCGCGGATGGCGTGCCAGCGAGTGCCGATAGGTGTGCACGAACTGGATCGCCAGCAGCAGCACCAGCGGGCCGAGCAGGATCTTCCAGACTCGCGGCGACCGGCGCTCGCGGCTGCCGGGCGCAGCAGCTCCATCTCCGGCTCGGGCTCCTGCCGTGCGCCTCCTCGACGGCTCGTACGCTTCCTCGTGCGACTTCGATACCGGACTCGACGCGACACTCGTCGTCTGCGACGCTCGCGCGTCGAGCAGACGTCTTCGTCGACCTCGATCGACGTCGAGCCTCTTCAGCGGCGTCCTCGATGTCGTCGATCTCGACCCATTCCTCGACGGTTTCCTCGCGCATCTGCGGCTCGCCGCGCGCGCCGTCGGGCATCCGATAGCGGCCGCTGATTTCGATGTGCCGGCCTTCGAGCGTGATGTCTTCCTGCGCGGCCGGCTCTTCGACCTCGATGTCCCGCGGCTGTCCCCGGGACAGTGCGGTTGCGCCTCGTGTCACGCGACGCGACGGCCCGATTGGACGTCCGCTGCCTCGTTCTCGTCGATCAGGCGCTCGAGCGCGTCGAACTGCGTCTGGCAGCGGCCGCAGCGCACCTGCCCGTCGGCCACGCGCAGGATCTCCGTCGTGACGCGGAACGTCGTCTGGCAGTTCGGGCACTGAGTCAGCATCAGGAGCGTCGCAGCGCCGTACAAGAGCGCCCAGTCATCGCGAACGATCGCGGGGCGCATATCAAACCATGCGGCATAGCGGCTTGCTACGGGCGCCGCCTGGCGCCGCAGGATGCCCGACAGCACGACACTGCCGCCGGGCGCTACGCGCTCCGCGAAGGACGGGGCCAGCTCCAGGAGCGGCTCGGCAAGGATGTTCGCCAGCAGGATGTCGGCCGTCCGTCGCGGCGCTTCGTCGGCGACGCGCGACGGTCAGGCGTTCAGCGACCTGGTTGCGCGCAGCGTTGTCGCGCGTCGCGATCAGTGCCTGCGGGTCGATGTCGACGGCAAGCGCCGCAGCGGCACCGAGCTTCAATGCGGCGATCGCGAGCACGCCGGAGCCGCAGCCGTAGTCGATCACGAGCTTCGCCCTGCAGCGGCGCGCTGTCGAGCCATTCCAGGCACAGCGCCGTCGTCGGATGCGTGCCGGTGCCGAACGCCAGGCCCGGATCGAGCTCGATCAGGCAGGGCGCGTTCGGTCGGATTCGTCGAGCTGCGGACGCTGTCCGCCCGGGCAGATCCACAGGCGCCGCCCGAAGCGCATGGGACGGAAGTCCTTCAGCCACTCGCGCTCCCACGCGCGATCGCGATCGTGCTCGAACGTCGCGTCCGGCAGCGGAGCTGCCAAGGTAGAGCGCAGTTCGCGAAGCACGGCGTCGGGCTCGGTGGCCGCGTCGAACAGCGCCTTGATGCGCACGCGCGGCCACAGCGGCGTCGAGCCCGGCGGCGGCTCCAGCACCGGATCGTCGCCGGCATCCTCGAGCGTGATCGACGCAGCGCCCGCCGCCAGCAGCGCATCCTCGAAGGGCGCCGGATCGGCGGAGCCGATCGACAAGGTCAGCTGCAGGAAGGGCACTGGCTCATTTGATTCCGAGCCGCCGCTCCAGGTAGTGAATGTCCAAGCCGCCGGCCTTGAACGCGGCGTGGTTGAAGATCTCCTGGTGCAGCGGAATGTTGGTCTTGATGCCCTCGATGACCATTTCCGACAGCGCGTTCTTCATGCGCGCGATCGCGGTGTCGCGATCTTCGCCGTACGCGATGATCTTGCCGATCAGCGAGTCGTAGTACGGCGGCACGGTGTAGCCGCTGTACAGGTGGCTGTCGACGCGGATGCCCGGGCCGCCCGGCGCGTGGAACAGCTTCACCGGGCCCGGCGAGGGAATGAAGCCCTTCGGATCCTCGGCGTTGATGCGGCATTCGATCGCGTGGCCGCGGATCACGATGTCGTTCTGCGTCCACTGCAGGCGCTCGCCGCCCGCGATGCGCAGCTGCGCCTTGACGATGTCGATGCCGGTGATCTGCTCGGTCACCGGGTGCTCGACCTGCACGCGCGTGTTCATCTCGATGAAGTAGAACTCGTTGTCCTGGTACAGGAACTCCAGCGTGCCGGCGCCGCGGTAGCCGACGTCGCGACAGGCCGCGATGCAGCGATCGCCGATCGTCTTGCGCTGCTTGGGCGTGATGCCCGGCGCCGGCGCTTCTTCGATGACCTTCTGATGGCGGCGCTGCAGGGAGCAGTCGCGCTCGCCCAGGTGCACGACGTTGCCGTAGTGATCGGCGAGCACCTGGATCTCGATGTGGCGCGGCTTCTCGAGGAACTTCTCCATGTAGACCTCGGCGTTGCCGAAGGCCGCGAGCGCTTCGCGCCTGCGTGACGTTGATGGCGTTGAGCAGCGTCGCGTCGCTGTGCACGACGCGCATGCCGCGACCGCCGCCGCCGCCGGAGGCCTTGATGATCACCGGATAGCCGAGCTCGCGCGCGATGCGGAAGTTCTCCTCGGGCACGTTGCCGAGCGGCCCGTCCGAGCCCGGCACGCACGGCACGCCGGCGGCCTTCATCACTTTGATGGCCGACACCTTGTCGCCCATCATGCGGATCGTTTCCGGCTTCGGGCCGACGAAGATGAAGCCGCTCTTCTCGACGCGCTCGGCGAAATCGGCGTTCTCCGACAGGAAGCCGTAGCCCGGATGGATCGCGACCGAATCGGTGACCTCGGCGGCGCTGATGATCGCCGGCATGTTGAGGTAGCTGTCCTTCGAGGGCGGCGGGCCGATGCACACCGACTCGTCGGCGAGCAGCACGTGCTTCTGGTTGAAGTCGGCCGTGGAGTGCACGGCGACGGTCTTGATGCCCGAGCTCGCGGCACGCGCGCAGGATGCGAAGCGCGATTTCGCCGCGATTGGCGATGACGACTTTTTCGAGCATGGAGTGTTCGTTCATTCGATGATGAAGAGCGGCTGGCCGAACTCGACCGGATCGCCGTTCTTCACCAGCACCGCGGTGACGCGTCCGGCCTTGTCCGATTCGATCTGGTTCATCATCTTCATGGCTTCGATGATGCACAGCGTGTCGCCGACGTTGACTTCGCTGCCGATGTCGACGAACGCCTTGGCGCCCGGCGTGGCGGCGGAGTAGAACGTGCCGACCATCGGCGCGGTCACGGTGTGATCGGCCTTCGCGGCCGGCGCCGGCGCGGCGCACGCGGCGGCCGCGGCTGCGGGTGCCGCGAGCGCGGCGCGGCCGCGGCAGCGGCGCCATCGGCGCCGGCGCGTAGTGCACGACGGGCGCGGCATGGGCGCCGCCGGCCGGGTAGCGGCTGATGCGCACCGACTCCTCGCCTTCGCTGATCTCGATCTCGGCGATGCCGGATTCCTCGAGCAGCTCGATCAGTTTCTTGACCTTGCGAATGTCCATTACGAGTCCTCTTGTTCTTTTCCGTCACTTGCGCGGCGGACGCGAGGTGATGAGCGGCGGCGCGCAGCGCCAGCTCGTAGCCGACCGCACCGAGCCCGGTGATGGTGCCCACGGCGATGTCCGAGAAGTACGAGTGATGACGGAAGGGTTCGCGCGCATGCACGTTGCTCAGATGCACTTCGATGAACGGGATCTTCACCGCCAGCAGCGCGTCGCGCAGCGCGATGCTCGTGTGGGTGAACGCGGCCGGGTTGAAGATGATGAAGGCGACGTGCGTCGCCGGCGCCTCGTGAATGCGCGTCAGCAGCTCCGCCTCGGCGTTGCTCTGGAACGCCGACAGGTGATGGCCGGCCTCCGCCGCCAGCTGACCGAGCCGCGCGACGATCTGCTCGAGCGTGACGGCCCCATAGATCCCCGGCTCGCGCGTGCCGAGCAGGTTGAGATTCGGGCCGTTGAGGAGCAAAAGGTGGGCCATGAGCCTGTACTAATTCTTAGGCTGCCAGGAACGATTTCAACGCAGATGGCGGCGAGTTTAACCAGATTGGCGGCGATTTGGCGATTCTTAGCTACGAAGTCGAGGCGGGCTCGCCGATCCCTGCCGGCAATACGCAACAGGTCGAGTGCGCGCACGGTCAGTGCGCAGCGCCACCGCGACCCGCGAGGCGGGAGATATCGCAAAAAGTAGCTTGAGAGTGCGTCGCGGACGTCGCCAGACGCCGTCAGCCTGCGGCGGGTTCCGGCGCCTTGGCGGCGAGTTGCTTGGCTGCAACGACGCGGGCGGCTTCGGGAGTGAGTTTGCCGCTGTTGACCTGCGCGGACCGCGCCCGAGCAGCACGTCGGCCTGCTCCTTGTGGATCTCGCCGAGGTGGAACAGCACGATCCGGCGCTGGTTGTCGGTGAACACCGTGAACGGAAAGCCGATCGATCCCTGGCCGAACTTGTTGCACCGCGTCGAGGCCGTCCTGCTCGCCGATCAGCACCGGGTAGTCGATGCCGATCTCCTGGGCGTACTTGACCACGTCCTCGCGGACGTCGACCGCGACGCCGACGATCTGGAAGCCCTCGGCGCCGTGCTGCTTCTGCAGCTCGCGCAGCAGCGGGATCTCGCGCCGGCACGGCGCGCACCAGGTCGCCCAGAAGTTCACGATCATCGACTTGCCGGGCCAGCTGCGGATCGAGCGCGGCGTGCCGGTCGAGATCGCCGAGCGTGAAGTCGGGAAGCGTGGCCGGCAGCGCGCTGGCTTCCGCCGCGGCGCGGCTGCTGCGGCGACCGCGGCCGGCTGCACGGCTCGGCTTCCATCGGCCGTCGCGCGCGCGGCTCGACGACGTAGCGGTAGATGAGGAACCCGCGCGGCCGCCGCGACTGCGGCGACGGCGACGTACGCGCTGGTTTTCATATCAACTCGCGAAGGCGGACTTCACATGCTCGGCGAAACGGGCCGCCGGCGCGAATCCTACCAGCCTGAAATTTTTCCGCTCGACTCCGTCGCTGCCGAAGAACGCGATGGTCGGCGGCCCGAAGATCTCGAAGCGCGCCAGCAGCGCCTTGTCGGCGTCGTCGTTCGCGGTCACGTCGGCCTGCAGCAGCACGGCATCCTGCGAGCGCCGCCTGCACGCGCGGATCCGTGAACGTGTACTTCTCCATCTCCTTGCACGACACGCACCAGTCCGCATAGAAGTCGAGCATCACCGGCTTGCCGGCGGCGCGTCGCGCTCGCCACCGCGCGCTCCAGATCGGCGACCGTCTTGATGCGCTGGAACGCGAGAGCGTGCTCCTGCGCGGCGCCCGCACCGCCGCGCACCGGCACTCAGGCGATCGCAGCGGCTGCAACGGATCGCGGCTGCCGGACGCCGCGCCGATCAGCAGCAACACGCCATACACGACAGCGATCAGACCCGACGCCGCGCACCGGCGCCGGCGCGGGCCCGCCATCGCGCGCCTTGAGCGAAAAGATCCAGAAGCCGGACAGGATCGCCAGCGCCGCCCACAGCAGCATCGTCAGCGCGGCAGGCAGCAGCGGCGCAGCGAGATAGATCGCGACGCCGAGGAACATCACGCCGAACAGCTGCTTCACCGTGTCCATCCACGGCCCGGCCTTCGGCAGCAGGTCGCCGGCGGACGCGCCGACGATCAACAGCGGCACGCCCATGCCGAGGCCGGTCGCGTACAGCGCCGCCGCGCCGCGCAGCACCTGCCGCGTCTGGCTGATCACCGACAGCGCGGCGATGATTGCCGGCGCGACGCAGGCAGTCACGACGAGCGCCGACAGCGCGCCCATGACGAACGTGCCGATGTACGTGCCCGACTTCTGGCGTTGCTCGCATCGCTGAGCCGCGTCTGCAGCGCGCTCGGCAGCTGCAGATCGTGTAGGCGCCGAACATCGCGAGCGCGAGCGCGACGAACAGCAGCACCATCAGCGTGATGATCCACGGCTGCTGGAAGAACGCCTGCGGCGCCTGCTTGAAAGCGAGCACGAAGATCGCGCCGGCCGCGGCGTACGTGAGTGCCATGCCCTGCACGTACGTGAACGCCAGCGAGAAGCTGCGCGCCCGCGTGACGTCCTCGCCCTGACCGACGATGATGCCGGAGAGGATCGGAATCATCGGCAGCACGCACGGCGTGAGCGACAGCACCAGGCCGGCCGACGAAGAACGTGAGCAGCGCGTACAGCGAGATTGCCGCCTTGCAGGGCCGCGGCGAGCTTGTCCTGCTCCGCGACCATCGGCGCACCGGCGCTGCGTGCTGCAGCGATGCGTGGCCGCGCATCGGCAGGCAACGTGGTCGCGACTGTCGTGGGCGGCAACTCGACGACGGCTTCCTTCGTGATCGGGTTGTAGCAGAGGCCGCCTTCCGCGCAGCCCTGATACGTCACCTTCAGCTGCACCGGCTGCGCTTCGCTGCTCGGCAGCACGCGCGACCGGCAGCGTTGCTTCGAGGACTTCGTAATACACCTCGGTGTCGCCGAAGTATTCGTCGTGCTTCGGCTTGCCCTGCGGCAGCACCGGCTTGCCGATCTGCACGTTCGGCGTCGTGCTCTCGACGCTGATCTTGTCCTTGTAGAGGTAGTAGCCGTCGGCGATCACCCAGGTCAGCGGGATCGAGTCGGGCTGCGGCATGCCGGCGCCGAAGCGAAACGCTTCGTCGGGCGGCAGGAAATCGTCCTTCGCCGGCGGCGGGTTTCT
This sequence comes from uncultured Gammaproteobacteria bacterium, assembly GCA_963830745.1. Lineage (GTDB taxonomy): Bacteria > Pseudomonadota > Gammaproteobacteria > Steroidobacterales > Steroidobacteraceae > Steroidobacter. Next base: position 24,191 of record CAWHNL010000017.1, on the reverse strand, counting down.
TGCCGAGCAGCGCGCCCAGACCCGCCGCTCCGCGCTCTTGCCGGCCGCGGGCAATGCGACTTCCGTCTTCCACTTCTGCGGCGGATAACACAGGCCCGCATCCGCGCAGCCCTGCAGCCGCAGCTCGAGCGCGAGCTTCGCGGGACGCACGCCGGCGATCGTGAACGGCACCGGCACTTCGACCTTGCCGCGATAGATCTCCTGCGTGCCGAAGTATTCGTCGGTGTGGTCTTCGCCCTTCGGCCACAGCGGCTCGCCGACCTGCACGGTCGACGCGGCGGAGGCGACGCCCATCTTCTTCTTGTACAGGTAGTAGCCCGGCTCGATGGTCCAGGTGACGATGAGCGGTCGCCCTCGACGCGCGTGGAGTAGCGATAGGCGCTGCTCGGGCGGCAGGAAGTCGTCCTTCGCGCTGGCCGCCGGAGCGAGCAGCAGCATGCGCAAGCAGCACCAGACGCCCGTCAGCCCAGCAGCCGTGCCGATCATCGTTCGTCATCTATTCGCCCTTTCTCTGGACGCCCATTCGGACCCAATCGAGATAGCGTTCGTTCCCGCCGACGACCGGCGATCGCCAGCAATTCCGGCAGCTCGTAGGGGTGCAGTGCGCTCAAGCGCGTCCGCAGCTCGTCGAGCCGCCCCGCCGTAGTCTTGATGATTAACAGAATCTCGGCCTCGTCCTGAAGACGCCCGTCCCAGAAGTAGGTCGAGCGCACGCCCCCGATACGGTTCACGCACGTCGCCAGACGCTCCTGGACCAGCGCCGCGGCGATGGCCTGCGCCGAAGCCTCGTCCGGGCAGGTCGTGAGCGCGAGAATCACCTGATCGGTCATAGGCTTAAACTCATGCGCGGCACGCGCCGCGGGCACCACGAAACACCTTGAAATTCAACATTCGATGCCTATTATTAGCACCCGCTTGGGGTGAGTGCTAAGGCCGCAGGGATCGACCAATCGGCCGGCCTGGCCCCGCATTTACCGCAGATCCAACCCGAAATCGATCTTCCATCGAGGTTTGAGCTATGGCTGAGAAACTGAAAATTCGTCCGCTGCATGACCGCGTGATCATCAAGCGCCTCGAAGAGGAGCGCACCTCCCCCGGCGGCATCGTGATCCCCGACTCGGCGACCGAGAAGCCGATCAAGGGCAAGGTCATTGCCGTGGGCAAGGGCAAGATCCTCGAGAACGGCGAAGTGCGTCCGCTCGACGTCAAGGTCGGCGACAACATCCTGTTCGGCAAGTACAGCGGCACCGAAGTGAAGGTCGACGGTGAAGAGCTTCTCGTCATGCGCGAAGAAGACGTGATGGCCGTCATCGAGAAGTAATTCATTCAGAGGTTTGACTCACATGGCAGCTAAAGAAGTACGTTTCAGCGATGACGCCCGCACGCGCATGCTCAAAGGCGTCAACATCCTGGCGAACGCCGTGAAGGCGACGCTGGGCCCGAAGGGCCGCAACGCGGTGCTCGAGAAGAGCTTCGGCGCCCCCACCGTCACGAAGGACGGTGTGTCGGTCGCGAAGGAAATCGAGCTGAAGGACAAGTTCGAGAACATGGGCGCGCAGATGGTGAAGGAAGTCGCTTCCAACACCTCCGACGAAGCCGGCGACGGTACGACCACCGCCACCGTGCTCGCCCAGGCGATCGTGCGCGAAGGCCTCAAGGCCGTCGCCGCCGGCGCCAACCCGATGGACCTGAAGCGCGGCATCGACGCCGCCGTCAACACGGCCGTCGACGAGCTGAAGCGCCTGTCGAAGCCCTGCAAGGACCAGAAGGCGATCGCGCAGGTCGGCACGATCTCCGCGAACTCCGACGAGTCGATCGGCAAGACGATTGCCGATGCGATGGAGAAGGTCGGCAAGGAAGGCGTGATCACGGTCGAGGAAGGCACGAGCCTGCAGAACGAGCTCGAAGTCGTCGAGGGCATGCAGTTCGACCGCGGCTATCTCTCGCCGTATTTCATCAACAACCAGCAGAACCAGACCGCCGAGCTCGAGAACCCGTTCGTCCTGCTGTACGAGAAGAAGATCTCCAACGTGCGCGAAATGCTGCCGCTGCTCGAAGGCATCGCGAAGGCCGGCCGTCCGCTGCTGGTCGTCGCCGAAGACGTCGAAGGCGAGGCGCTCGCGACGCTGGTCGTGAACACGATCCGCGGCATCGTCAAGGTCGCGGCCGTCAAGGCGCCGGGCTTCGGCGATCGTCGCAAGGCCATGCTGCAGGACATCGCTGTCCTGACCGGCGGCGTGGTGATCTCCGACGAAGTCGGCCTGTCGCTCGAGAAGGCGACGCTGAACGACCTCGGCGAAGCCAAGAAGATCGTCGTGGAGAAAGAGAACACCACGATCATCGACGGCAAGGGCAAGGCCACCGAGATCAAGGCGCGCGTCGAGCAGATCCGCAAGCAGGTCGAGGAAGCCACTTCCGACTACGACAAGGAGAAGCTGCAGGAGCGCGTTGCGAAGCTCTCCGGCGGCGTCGCCGTGATCAAGGTCGGCGCTGCGACCGAAATCGAGATGAAGGAGAAGAAGGCCCGCGTCGAAGACGCGCTGCACGCGACGCGTGCGGCCGTCGAAGAGGGCGTGGTTCCCGGCGGCGGCGTGGCGCTGATCCGCGCGCAGAAGGCCATCGAGAAGCTGCAGGGCAAGAACGAGGACCAGAACTTCGGCATCCGGATCCTGGTGCGCTCGATCGAAGAGCCGCTGCGCCAGATCGTCGCCAACGCCGGCGAAGACGCCGCGGTGGTGCTGGCGAAGGTGAAGGAAGGCAAGGGCACGTTCGGCTACAACGCCGCGACCGGCGAGTACGGCGACATGCTCGAGCTCGGCATCCTCGACCCGACCAAGGTCACGCGCCTGGCGCTGCAGAACGCAGCTTCGGTCGCCGGCCTGCTGCTGACGACCGAAGTGATGGTCGCCGAGGCTCCGAAGGACGAAGCGGAGCACGCACATGGCGCCCCGGGCGGCATGGGCGGAATGGGCGGCATGGACATGTAATGCGACTGTGGGTCGGGCTTCAGCCTGACTGCCGATGGACCCGAAAAGCCCCGCGCGAGCGGGGCTTTTCTTTTTGGCGGACACTGCATTGCTCGACGTGCTTCCGCTCGAACGCGAAACACCACCGGCGAATTGCGGGCGGCAACCGGCCAACTGCTCCGGTCGCATCCGTTGTGAAGGAAGGTGCCTGCTAAACTGTCGGCAGACATTGCGGTCCACTCGGACGAGGAGGGTGCGATGCCTTGGTGGGGATGGCTCGTGATGGCGGCGGCGCTGCTCGCCTTCGAGCTGTTCGTGATCGACGCACAGTTCTACCTGGTTTTCCTCGGTGTCTCGGCCGCGCTGGTCGGTCTGCTCGGGCTCGCCGACGGCACGATGCCGGCGTGGGAGCAGTGGCTCGCCTTCGCCGGCCTTTCCATCGTGACCATGCTCGCGTTCCGCGATCGCGTCTACCAGCTGGTGCGCAAGCGCACCGGCCACGTCGATCAGCGGCTGACGCTCGGCGACCGCGTCGTGATTCCCGTGCGCCTCGAGCCGGGCCAGACGCTGCCGCACCGAGTATCGCGGCTCGTCGTGGACCGCGCGCAACGTCGACCAGCAGGCCATCGACGCGGGCAAGGAAGCCGTGATCGCGCACGTCGACGGCCTCACCCTGCATGTCCGTGCCGTCGCTTAGGAGAGTAGCTGCATGACTACCACCATGTACGTCGCCCTGGCCATCGTCGTGCTCGTCATCATCGTGCTGATGAAGACGGCGATCGTGGTGCCGCAGCAGAGTGCATTCGTCGTCGAAACGCTCGGTCGCTACAGCCGCACGATCCAGGCGGGCTTTCACATCCTGATTCCGTTCGTCGAGCGCATCGCCTACAAGCACACGCTCAAGGAAGAAGCGCTCGATATTCCCGAGCAGATCTGCATCACCCGGGACAACGTCCAGGTCGGCGTCGACGGCGTGCTGTACCTGCAGGTGCTGGATGCGCGCAGCGCCTCGTACGGCATCACCAACTACCGCTTCGCGATCATCCAGCTCGCGCAGACGACGCTGCGCAGCGAGATCGGCAAGATCGATCTCGACCGTACGTTCGAGGCGCGCGGCACGATCAACGCGAACGTGGTCAGCGAGCTCGACCACGCCTCGGCGTCGTGGGGCGTGAAGGTGCTGCGTTACGAGATCAAGAACATCAATCCGCCGAAGGACGTGCTGCACGCGATGGAGAAGCAGATGCGCGCCGAGCGGGAGAAGCGCGCGGTCGTGCTGACTTCCGAAGGCGATCGCGACGCGAAGATCAACCAGGCGGAAGGCGAGAAGCAGCGCGTGATCAAGGAATCCGAGGCGAACAAGCAGCAGCAGATCAACGAGGCGCGAAGGTCAGGCCGAAGCGATCCTCGCGGTGGCGACGGCGACGGCCGAAGGCCTGCGCCGCGTCGGCGACGCGCTGGCCGGCCGCGGCGGCATGGAAGCGATGCAGCTGCGCGTCGCGGAGGAGTACGTGAAGCAGTTCGGCAAGCTGGCCGACGAGGCTTCGAGCACGCTGATCGTGCCGGCGAATCTGAGCGACATCTCGTCGATGATCGCGATGGCCACGAGCGTCGTGAAGCAGCAGACGAAGGTGTCGGGCTAAAGCCCGACCTACAGTCACACCACTGCGCGTAGCAGTCTGCCGACGATTCGTTCCAGGTGGGCGAGCGTGCTGCACTCGTCGACCTGGTGGCAGTACGGCGCGTAGTGGCGCATTTCCGAGTCGCCCGTGTTCCACATCGTGCGCGGCTCGGGATTGAGCCAGATCACGCGCTTGCTGCGCTCGTAGAGCTCCTTCAGCACGTCGGTGCGGGCGTCGCCGTAGTTGTTGCGCGCGTCGCCGAGCACGATGACCGTCGCGCGCCTGTCGATTTCGTCGAGGCACAGCCGGCGAAAATCCGCGAACGCCTGCCCATAGTCGGTCGAGCCGCCGCCGTACTGTTTGAGCGCGATGGCGATTCCGTCGTCGATCGTGTTGCGCGCGAACAGCTCGGACACCTCGCCGAGGTCGGAGGAGAACGCGAACGAGCGCACCTTCGGCAGCACTTCCTCCAGGCTGTACAGGAACATCAGCATGAAGCGCGCGTACGCGGCGACCGAGCCGCTGACGTCGCACACCGCGAAGACCTTCGGCCGGTCCACCTTCACGGATTTCCACTGCAGGTCGAACACCGCGTCGTCGTATTTCATGTTCCGGCGCAGAGTGCGCGGCACGTGCAGCTGGCCGCGCCGGAACACTTTCCTGCGACGCGAGTGCTCGGACACGAGCCGGCGGGCCATGCGCAGCACCAGGTCGTGCAACATCCGATGATGGCGCTGTTCGAGCGCCGACAGTCGCACGTCGCGCAACATGTCTTCGCGCAGGCGGCGTCCGGTGACGTCCGCGTGCAGCAGGAACTGATGCTCGACGTAGTCGCGCACGCGTTCGCGCAACCAGTCGCGCCGATGCGTGAGATCGATGGCGCGACGCCGATCCGGAACGGCTGCGCTATCTGCCAGCCGCGCGATCTCCTGCTGCAGCTCCGCGTGACCCATCGCATCCATGATCCGTCGCGTGTACACGCCTTTCTGCGTGAACACTTCGATCTCGTGGACGTTGACCTGCCGGCCGGCAGTGTTGATGGCGATCGTGATCTCCATCTGATTGCCGCGCACCAGGAGCTGTCCGAGCGCGGACTGCGGCGCGGACATCTCGCCGCTGCCGAGTGTCGCTGTCGTCTCGCCGACCTCGTCGCTCGCGACTGCAGTGTTCTGCTGGCGGTTGTCGCTGGGGAGCGCGTTGCCAGTGCGCTGATCCTGCGCATCGCCGCCGGTACCGGCCTGACCATTGCCGGCCTGACCGGCGGAATCGCCGCTCGGCTCTGCATCGCTGACCGCAGCTAGCGGTGGCGCCCGCGATGCGCGATCGCCGAATGAGAAGAACTGATCGAAGCAGGTGTCGAACGCAGCTTTCTCGTCGAGCGTCTTCGGCAGCACCAGAGCGAGGCTGTCCTTGAGCAGGCGCCGGTCGCTGTAGCCGACCAGCTCTACCGTGCTCAACGCATCGAGCGTTTCAGCGGTCGAGATGCGGATGTCTGCGTTGCGCAGCGCGCCGATGAACTGTGTGAGGAGCTGATCCATGACCTACGCACGAGTCGCCTTCTCGGTCAGCTCGCGCAGCTCGGGCTGCACGTTCTCGATGTCCTCCTGGAATTTCAGGATGACGTTCATCGTGTTGCTCACCAGCTCGGCGTCCAGCCGATCGGCGTGCAGCAGCAGGAGCGTGCGCGCCCAGTCGATCGTCTCGCTGATCGACGGCACTTTCTTCAGATCCAGATCGCGCAGGCCGTGGATGAAGCGCACCAGCTGCGCGCGCAGCTGCGGCGGAATCTCCGGCACGCGCGCGTTGATGATCCGCTGCTCGAGCTCGATGTCCGGGAACGGAATGTACAGGTGCAGGCAGCGCCGCTTCAGCGCGTCGGAGATCTCGCGCGTGTTGTTGCTCGTCAGGAACACCAGCGGCGGCTCGCGACGCGCGCGCACGGTGCCGATCTCCGGGATCGAGACCTGATAGTCGGACAGGATTTCGAGCAGCAGCGATTCGAACTCGTGGTCGGACTTGTCGACCTCATCGATCAGCAGCACGCAGCCGCTCTCTTCCTGCAGCGCCTTCAGCAGCGGGCGCGCTTCGAGAAATTCCTCGGAGAAGAAGATGTCGCCGAACTCGTGCAGGCGCTTGACCGACTCCGCGAAGCCCTTCGCGCCCTGCAGCACTTCATCGAGCGTCTGTTTCAGCACCTGCGTGTACAGCAGCTGCTTGCCGTACTTCCATTCGTACAGCGCTTTCGCTTCGTCCAGGCCTTCGTAGCACTGCAGCCGGATCAACGGCAGATCGAACATCTCCGCCGTCGTTTTCGCCAGCTCGGTCTTGCCTACGCCGGGCGGTCCCTCGATCAGTACCGGCTTGCGCAGGTGATAGGCGAGATAGACGGCGGTCGCGATCTGCGCAGAGCAGATGTAGCGATGCGCCTCCAGGTGCTGCTGGAGCGAAACGACGGAGGTGGCGATCTGTGCGACGTCAGCCATTGAGCCATTGTGCCACTCTATTTCGGCAACGCGTACGCAATCACCCATCCGCCATTGTCGTGCGCCTGTTCCTGCTTGCCGCCCTTCGCTCGCGGTTCCGCTACGTGGCTCTCTTCCTCCCTGCCGGTCGCCGGGATCGTGATGACGACGAACTGCCTGCCGCTCTGCGGCGCGACGTAGCTCATCGGCGTCGCTTGCGCGCTGTTCGGCAGGAAGTCGCTCCACATCTGCTCGCCGGTCCTGATGTCCAGCGCGCGCATGTGTCGATCCATCGTGCCGCCGACGAAAATCAGCCCGCCTTTCGTCACGATGGTGCCCGCGCTGTAGGGGATACCCATCGGGAGGCGCAGTTTGACCTTCAGCCCGAGCGGGCCCATCTCGTTCGCCGTGCCGAGCGGACGGCGCCACAGCGTCTGCCGCGACTTGAGATCGATCGCAGCGATCTCGCCGTACGGCGGCTGCTGGCACGGCGCGAACAGCGGCGACAGGAACGGCGTCGTGAATGCCGCGTACGGAGTGCCGTGCTGGTAGCCGCCGCCGAAACCGAGCACCGTCTTGTCGCTGACTTCGTCGCGCGGATACAGCTTCACGTGGTTGCCGATGTGCAGCGCGTTCACGATCATCACGCCGTCGGGCTCGTCGATCGCGACGCTGCCCCAGTTCATGCCGCCGGCGAAGCCGGGATACTGCAGGCTGCCGCGCAGCGAGGGCGGAGTGAGCGGACCTTCGTAGCGGAGCTTGCGGAACTGGATGCGGCAGTACATCTGATCGATCGGCGTGATGCCCCACATCTTCGCTTCCGTCACGAGATCGTTGCCGAACGACGGCATGCCGACCGAGAACGGCTGCGTCTTCGAGGTCTGCTCGTTCGGCACGTCGGTCTGCGGCACGGGTCGTTCTTCGACCGTCGCCAGCGGCTTGCCGTCGCGGCGATCGAGCAGGAACAGCTCGCCGCGCTTGGTCGGCGCGACCAGCGCCGGCGTCACGCTGCCATCCTCGGCAGGCAGGTCGACGAGCACCGGTTGCGACGGCACGTCGTAGTCCCAGATGTCGTGATGCGTCGTCTGGAACGACCAGCGCACGGCGCCAGTCGCGGCATCGAGCGCGACGACTGAGCTCGCGAAGCGCTCGGACTCTGGGCTGCGATGGCCGCCGTAGTAGTCCGGCGTCGCGTTGCCGGTCGGGATGTAGACCAGGCCGAGCGCATCGTCCGCGCTGAAGACGCTCCACGCGTTCGGCGTGCCGCGCGTGTACGTCTGGCCTTCGGGCGGCGCGGTCAGCACGTCGGGACGTCCGAGATCCCAGGCCCACAGCAAGCGGCCGCTGATCGGATCGAAGCCGCGCATGACGCCGGAGGGCTCCTGCACTTCGACGTTGTCGGCGACCCAGCCGCCGAGCACCGCGACACCCTTCGCGAGCGTCGGCGGCGAGGTCACGTAGTAGAAGCCCGGCTTCACGTCGCCCATGCCGGCGAGCAGCGTCACTTCGCCGTTCGTGCCGAAGTCGCTGCAGCGCTTGCCCGTCTTCGCATCGACGGCGATCAGTCGCGCGTCGGTCGTGGCCGTGAGAATTCTTTCGGGACACTCGGCGCGCGGCTCCGGCGCCTTGAAATACGTGACGCCGCGACACGTCGTGGTGAATCCGACTTTCGAATCCTTCAGCTGCGGATCGAAGCGCCAGCGCTCGGCGCCGGTATCCGCGTCGAGCGCAGAGATGATGTTGCGCGCGAGGCAGACGTAGAGCGTGTCGCCGATCTGCAGCGGCGTTGCCTTGAACGCGCCGCCGACGCCGGTGCGATACGTCCACGCGATCTGCAGCTTGTCGACGTTGGACGCGTTGATCTGATCGAACGGCGCGTAGCGCGTGCCCGCCGCTGCTGCCGCCCCAGTGTTGCCAATCGCGCGCGGCGATGTCTGAATTGCCGGAGCCTGCTGCAAACGGCAGCGTCGGATACGGCTGGCGCATCGCGACCGCGATGCAGATCGCAACGAGCCCCACGATGGCGATCCAGCTGATCGGTGATGCGAGCAACGGGCGCTCAACTGACATTCCCAGCGCTCGCCGCGCTTTCGGACGCAGCAACAGCAACCCGAGCACGAGGAATGGCAGCACGCGCGGCGCAAGCGCCCAGCCGTCGAAACCCGATTCCGAGATCGCCCACACGATGGTGCCGAGCGTGAGGAGGCCGTAGAGATACGCGCCCCATGGCTGGCCGCGCCAGAGCAGCACTGCGGAGACGATCAGCATCACTCCGGCGATTGCGTAGTACAGCGATCCGCCGAGCGTTGCGAGCTGGATGCCGCCGGCGGACGAGCATGACGCCGACCAGCAGAAGGAGGGACGCAAAAATTCTGGGAGGACGCGGGCGGCGCTGCCCGTCCAGGCCTGAAGTCGTGTTCACGTGGGTCCCGCTTGGTGGAGTTGTGGGGCTATGTATAGCGGATCTGTCCGGCGGCTGCACGTATGAGACTGGCGCGGGCGAGACTGCTGCGGGTCTCCTGACAGAACGCTGTCAGCAGCCCGGGAGCAGGATGGACACACCATCCCAAAGGAGCCCTGCCATGCAAGCGACGACAGCGATCACCTGGTTCGAGATTCCAGCCAAGGATCTGGAGCGCGCCGTGTGGTTCTACGAATCCGTTCTGCAGCAGGAGCTGCGGCGTGAAACGATGGGCCCTGCCGCGATGGCAGTCTTTCCTTATCAGGACCCCGGCGTCGGCGGTGCGCTCACGCACGCGCCGAACCTGAAACCGGCGGCCGACGGCAGCGTTATCTACCTGCGCACGCAACGGCTGGACGAGACGTTGGAACGTGTGACACGCGCAGGCGGCCGCATCGTACTCGACAAGACCGCATTGCCGGACGGGATGGGCGCGTTCGCGCACATCGTCGACTGCGAGGGCAATCGCATCGGCTTGCACGCGCTCGACTGAATCTGCAACCAGGAGCACGACATGAGCAAACCCGAGCACAACCGCACCATCGACTACATCGAGTTCGGTGCGACCGACATCGAAGCGACCAAGCGTTTCTACGCTGCCTGCTTCGGCTGGAAGTTCACGGACTACGGGCCGGACTACGTGGCGTTCGAAGACGGGCGGCTGACCGGCGGCTTCACCACGGAGTCGAAGCCCGGCGGCGCGCCGCTGGTGGTGCTGTATGCCAGCAAGCTGGAGGAGATCTTCGCCAGCGTGAAGGCGCAGCGCGGTCGCATCGTCCGCGAGATCTTCAGCTTCCCCGGCGGACGGCGCTTTCACTTCCTCGATCCGAACGGCAACGAGCTGGCAGTATGGGGCGAGTAACCGCCACCGTCGGGAGCGTTCAGCGCCATGCGGCGAGCCGATCGACTCTTCGAGATCGTCCAGTACCTGCGCGGTCGCCGGTTGACGACGGCCGCGCAGCTCGCGCAGTGGCTCGAAGTCAGCGAGCGCACGATCTACCGCGACATCGCCGATCTCTGTGCTTCGGGCGTGCCGATCGACGGCGAGGCGGGCGTCGGCTATCGCCTGCATCCGCACTTCGACCTGCCACCGCTCATGTTCAGCTATGAAGAGATCGACGCGCTGGTGATGGGCGCGCGCTTCGTCGAGTCGTGGGGCGGGCCGCGACTGGCGAATGCGGCACGCGCCGCGCTCGCGAAGATTGCTGCGGCGCTACCGGAGCAGAAGCGCGCGGCGGTCCACGAGTCGCGGCTGTTCGCGCCGGGTTTCTTCATCGACCCGCAGTGGGGCGCGCGGCTCGATTCCCTGCGCACGGCGATCGTCAAGCACCGCTACGTCGACTTCGAGTATCGCGACGGCCACGCGCAGGATTCGCAGCGGCGCGTGCGGCCGTTCGCCGTGTTCTTCTGGGGCGGCACCTGGACGCTCGGTGCGTGGTGCGAGCTGCGCCGCGACTTCCGCAACTTCCGCCTCGATCGCCTCATTACGCTGCAAATCTGCGACGCCGAATTTCCCGACGAGCCCGGCCGGCGCTTCGACGATTACATGAAGCGCATGACGGAGAGTTGACCACGGAACTCCCGGCGCGCTGCCGCGATTACCCATCATCCTGTGCTTGGCTGGATGAGGGCGCCGCCCATGGCCGCGGAACCGAAATGGCAAGAAAACTCCTCCGACCACCCGGATGAGTGGACGGACGAAGACGAGTTGGAATGGCAGGAGGCGCATGCCTCGCGCTTCGCGCCCGACGACCGTCAGCTCGGGCAGATCCTCGGCTGGTTCAGCGTCGGGCTCGGCCTCGCCGAGTTGCTCGCGCCGCGCGCCGTGGGCCGTGCCATCGGAGTAGGCGATCACCCGGCGATCATTCGCATGATCGGCGTGCGCGAGATCGTGACCGGCCTCGGCATGCTCTCGGAGCGCGCCCCGGGCACATGGGCGTGGGCGCGCGTCGCCGGCGATGCAATGGACCTCGCGCTGCTTGGCGCAGCCGCGAGCTCGCCCGATGCCGATCCGCGACGCATCGCCGCCGCGACAGCGGGCGTGCTTGGCGTGACTGCGCTCGACGTCTACTCGGGCCAGCGATTGACTGCCACGCAATCCGCCGACGTGCCAGCGATTGCCGTAACGCAGACGATCACCATCAACGCCACGCCCGCCGAGCTGTACCACTTCTGGAAGAACGTGGAGAACCTGCCGCTGTTCATGGAGCACCTGGAGTCGGTGTCGAAGGTCAACGAGCGCGTTTCGCACTGGGTTGCGAAGGCGCCAGCCGGCGCGAGCGTCGAGTGGGATGCCGAGATCGTCGACGATCGGCCGGAGCGGCGCCTCGGCTGGCGCACGCTGCCGGACTCGCAAGTCACGCACGAAGGCATGGTGAGCTTCGAGCCCGCGATCGCGCGGGCGCGGCACCGTCGTGCGCGTCGAGATGCTGTATGTGCCGCCGGCGGGCAAGGTCGGCGTGTGGATCGCGCGGCTGTTCGGAGAAGAGCCGGCACTGCAGGTCGGCGACGACTTGCGCAAGCTCAAGCAGCTGCTGGAGACCGGCGAAGTCGCCACGACGCTCGGCCAGCCTACCGGCAAGCGCAGCCTGTTCGGCCGCGCGACCCTCGGGAGGCGAATTCAATGAGAGCCGTGTGCTGGCAGGGCGTGGGCGAAGTGCGCGTGGAGCAGCGTCCCGGATCCCGCGATCCTCAATCCGCGCGACGCGATCGTGAAGGTCACCTCGACCGCGATCTGCGGCTCGGACCTGCACCTGTACGACGGCTACATTCCGACGATGTATCCGCGGCGACATTCTCGGCCACGAGTTCATGGGCGAAGTCGTCGAAGTCGGACCGGGCGTCACCAAGCTGGCGCGTCGGCGACCGCGTCGTCGTGCCGTTCCCGATCGCCTGCGGCAATTGCTTCTTCTGCGAGCGCGAGCTGTTCTCGCTGTGCGAGAACTCCAACCCGAACGCGCCGCTCGCCGAAAAGATGTGGGGTCATTCGCCGGCCGGCATCTTCGGCTACTCGCACATGCTCGGCGGCTACGCCGGCGGTCAGGCCGAGTACGTGCGCGTGCCGTTCGCCGACGTCGGCCCGCTCAAGGTGCCGCCGACCCTGAGCGACGAGCAGGTGCTGTTCCTGTCCGACATTCTGCCGACCGGCTACATGGCCGCGGAGAACTGCGACATCCATCCGGGCGACACGATCGCAGTGTGGGGCTGCGGGCCGGTCGGCCTGTTCGCGATCGCGAGCGCCATGCTGCTCGGCGCGGGCCGCGTGATCGCCATCGATCGCTTCCCCGAGCGGCTGCGCATGGCGGAATCGATGCGGCGCCGAGACGCTCGACTACGAATCGATCGATGTCCAGGACGCGCTGCGGGAGCTGACCGGCGGCCGCGGGCCGGATGCCTGCATCGATGCCGTCGGCATGGAAGCGCACCTGCACGGCTTCGTCGGCGCTTACGATCGCGCGAAGCAGGCGATGCGGCTGTCGACCGAGCGGCCCGGCGTGCTGCGCCAGGCGATCATGGCGTGCCGCAAGGGCGGCACGGTTTCCGTTCCCGGCGTGTACGGCGGCTTCGTCGACAAGCTGCCGTTCGGCGCCGTCGTCAACAAGGCGCTCACGATCAAGAGCGGCCAGACGCACGTGCAGCGCTACATGCGCCCGCTGCTGGATCGCATCGAGCGCGGCGAGATCGATCCCTCGTTCATCGTCTCGCACCGGCTGAGCCTCGACGAGGCGCCGCTCGGCTACGAGATGTTCAAGAACAAGGAAGAGGAGTGCGTGAAGGTCGTGCTCAAACCTTGAGGCGCCGACTCGACCTATACTAGCTCCCGTGCGAATACGGGGAGACTGCTAGCGTGCCGGGCGCGTCGAAGCCGAAGAGTTTCGCTTCGCGCGCGCAAGCTGCGCGCCTGGCTCGAGCGCCACCACGCGAGCGCCGCGGAACTGAATCTGCGCTTGTTCAAAGTGCACGCCAGCGAGCGCGGGGTGACGTATCGCGAGGCGCTCGACGAAGCCTTGTGCTTCGGCTGGATCGACGGCGTGCGCCGCGCGTTGCGACGAAGACAGCTTCACGCAGCGATTCTCGCGGCGGCGTCCCGGCAGCAAGTGGAGCCAGATCAATCGTCGTCGCATGCGCGAGCTGCAGGCCGCGGGCTTGGTCGCGCCGCCAGGCCTTGCCGCGTGGCGAGCCGCATCGCAAGAAAGCTGCCGGCTACTCGTTCGAGTCCAAGCCCGTCGCTCTCGCCAGGCGCTACCGCTCGCAACTGACGGCGAATGCCAAGGCGTACTCGTACTTTCAGCAGCAGGCGCCGTGGTATCGGCGTATCACCAGCTTCTACGTCATGAGCGCGAAGCAGGAAGCGACGCGTGCAGCGTCGGCTCGCGCACCTGATCGCCTGTTGCGAGCAGCAGCGGCCGATTTCGCCGCTCCTGGACTCGCAAGATGTCGCGAAAGAAAGCCAGAAAGAAGTCCGCGTGATCGAGCTCGAGCACGTCAGCCATGCCTACCCGCACGTCACGTCGCTCGACGACGTGAGTCTGCGAGTGGCATCGGGCGAGACTGTCGCGCTCATCGGGCCGAGCGGCTGCGGCAAATCGACGCTGCTGAAAGCCGTCATCGGGCTGGTGCTGCCGAGCCACGGCCGCGTGGCCATCGATGGTGTCGAGCTGCACGCGAGCAATGCGCTCGAGCTGCGGCGGCGCGTCGGCTACGTCATCCAGTCCGGCGGACTGTTTCCGCACTTGTCCTCGGTCGACAACATCACGCTCGCGGCTCGCTATCTGCGACGCGACCCGAAATGGATCGAGGCACGCGTCAACGAGCTCGCCGAGCTGGTGCAACTGCGACGCGAAGTCCTGCAGCGATTTCCGACGAATCTGTCCGGCGGTCAGAGCCAGCGCGTCGGCCTGATGCGCGCGCTGATGCTCGATCCGGCGGTGCTGCTGCTGGACGAGCCGCTGGGCGCGCTCGACCCGATGGTTCGTCACGGGCTGCAGGAGGAGCTGCGCGCGCTTGTTCGAGCGCTTGCGCAAGACCGTCGTGCTCGTCACGCACGACATGGCAGAAGCGGCATTCTTCGCGAACCGACTGGTGCTGATGCGCGCGGGACGCATCGTGCAGGAAGGCACGTATCGCGACCTGGCGACCGCGCCGGCGCAGGAGTTCGTCAGCGAGTTCGTGCGCGCCCAACGCGGCGTGCATGGGATGCTCGGCAATGCTTAGGGCGGCCGTCATCTTCGCCGCCGTGCTGGCCGGTCGCCGGGCGTCGCAGCAGCCGAGCTCGTGATCGGCTCCAAGGTGTTCACGGAGTCCGTCATTCTCGGCGAGATCGCCGCGCAGCTCGCGCGCGATTCCGGCGAGACGGCGAAGCATCGTCGCGAGCTCGGCGGCACGCGCGTGCTGTGGAGCGCGCTGCAGCGCGGCGATATCGATTGCTATCCCGAAGTACAGCGGCACGCTGCGCGCCGAGATCTTCGCGCAGCAGTCCATTGCCGACGATGCGCAGTTGCGGGCCGCCTTGACGCGAGCTCATGCGTGGGCATCGCAGCCGCTCGGCTTCAACAACACCTACGTGCTCGGCATGCGCCGCGAGCGCGCGCGACAGCTCGGGATCGAGCGAATGTCGCAGCTCGCCGCGCATCCGCAGCTGCGCTTGGGATTCAGCAACGAGTTCCTCGAGCGCGCCGACGGCTGGCCGGGATTGCGCGCGCGCTACCAGCTCTACGCACGAAGACGTGCGCGGTCTCAATCACGACCTGGCGTATCGCGCGCTCGCGGACGGCGCGTTGGATGTCACCGACCTGTATTCGACCGACGCCGAGATCGTGCAGTACGACCTCATCGCATTGGCGGACGACGCGCATTATTTCCCGGTCTACGACGCGTTGTTCGTCTGCCGCGACGACGTGCACGCCCCGCGTGCGCGAGATCCTCGACCGTCTTGCCGGCCGCATCGACGCCCGCGCGATGACGCGCATGAACGCGCGGGCGAAACTGGATCGCGAGCCGGAGACGCAGATCGCCGCGGATTTCCTGCGCGAGCAGTTCGGCGTCGATTCGCATCCGCAGGAGCGCAACCGCGCCGAACGCGATCTGGCAGCGCACGCGCGAGCACCTGGCGATGGTCGGCATCTCGCTCGCCGCGGCGATCCTGCTCGCGATCCCGCTCGGCGTGCTCGCGTTCTATCGGCGCCGCATCGGGCGCGTGGTCTTCGCGGTTGCCGACGTCTGCAGACGTTGCCGGCGCTGGCGCTGCTGGTGTTCCTGATTCCGTGGCTCGGCATCGGCTACGCGCCGGCGATCTTCGCGCTGTTCCTCTACAGCGTGCTGCCGATCCTGCGCAACACGCACGCGGGCCTCGCCGACATCCCGCAGGAGCTGCGCGAGTCCGCTGCCGCGCTCGGCCTGCCGCGCAGCGCGCGACTGCGCCATGTCGAGTTGCCGCTGGCAGCGCGCTCGATCATCGCGGGCATCAAGACTGCGGCCGTGATCAACGTGGGCACGGCGACGCTCGGCGCGCTGATCGGCGCCGGCGGCTACGGCCAGCCGATCCTCACCGGCATCAGGCTCGACGACCTCGGGCTGATCCTCGAAGGCGCGATGCCGGCCGCAATGCTCGCGCTGCTGGTGCAGACCGGCTTCGGTCTGCTGGAACGACTGCTGGGTGCGCGACATTGAGCCGCACGCAGCTGGTCATCTTCGATTGCGATGGCGTGCTGGTGGACAGCGAGCCGGTCGCCAATCGCACGCTGGGGCAGATGCTGCGCGAGCTGGGCCTCGATTTCACGCAGGAACAGATCTTCCAGAACTTCGTCGGCTACTCGCTGCCGCATTGCATGCGCGTGATCGAAGGCATGCTCGGCCGCGCGCCGCCCGAGAACTTCCTGCGCGATCTGCAGGCGCGCACGTTCGCAGCGTTCAAGACCGAGTTACGAGCGATGCCCGGCATCGAGGACGCGCTCGATCGGCTGCACGTGCCGTTCTGCGTCGCGTCCAGCGGCGACCACGAGAAGATGAAGCACCACGCTCGGCATCACCGGCCTGCTGCCGCGCTTCGCCGGGCGCATCTTCAGCGTCACGCAGGTCGCGCGCGGCAAGCCTGCTCCGGACGTGTACCTGTTCGCGGCGCGAGCAGCTCGGAGCGGAGCCGCAGCGTGCGTGGTCGTCGAAGACACGCCGCCTGGCGTGCAGGCCGGCGTTGCAGCGGGAATGACGGTGTTCGGCTTTGCGCGCACACGCCTGAGCACAAGCTCAAGGCGGCCGGTGCGCATCGGACGTTCACTGACCTGCACGTGTTGCGGCGACTGGTGTCCGGGCGGAATGTGTCCGACTGAAGTCGGGCCCACGACGTCAGTACGGATCCACCGGCAACCAGCTCACGGGGCGTCCTGTGTCACGGTCCAGCAGCACGGTCCAGAATCCATTCTTGCATGCTTGACCGGCAACCAGACGAGCTTCTCGACGGGCACCTGCAGTTGCGCGGCTGCGCTCGCGACCAGGGCTTCGCCTCCGGATGGCGCTGCTGCAGCTCGCTCACCGGCAGCGCTGCTGTCTGATCTCCGGCAGGTTCTGCTCGTACGGAACGTAATAGGCGGCAGCACGGGGTAGTCCTTGCCTGCCAGCGCGGAAAACAGCATCTTGTCGCGCTCCTTCGGATCCTCGGGCTCCGGATTCCGACGAGCTGCGGTCCCCATCGCGGTCGCTTGCGATAGCCGATCCGCAGCCTTGCGCAAGGTCGGCATCGTCGATCTCGCCAGCTGACACGACCTCGATGCGGTCCCCGACGGACACTATGTACACGGGCCGGGTGTTTGCCACGGCGTAGAGGCCGTAGATGAAGGCGGCGAGCTGTATGCTGCCGACAACCGCATAGTCGAACAGCAACGCGCGGCGTGACTTCTTGCTGCTGTAGATGATGAAGGACGTCAGCGGGCCGAGGCCGAGATCGCACAGGACCAGGATCACGAACAGCCGGGTCCCGCCGAGCATCTCCTGAAACGGATCGGGGAACCAGATCAGGAACACGAGCGCGGCTGCGACTCGCCGACAGAACCAGGGTGACCAGAAAATGGACGGCGAATGCCACTTGCCTTTTCGCGCCAAGCGATCACGGGTGTCTGACCTCCTGACAGACGATGTGCCCGTCACTATAAGAAATCACCGACCCCGTCCTTGCCGTGAAGGGGTTCGCAATTTTGCTTGCTCAGGAGCCGGCGAGCTTCTGCGCCAGCAACGCGTAGTTCCGGTGCAGGGTCTGCACGAAGCGCTGCAGGTCTGCGAGCGTGCCGGTGTTCTCGATCACGTCGTGCGCCGCATTCAGACGCTCCTCGCGGCTCGCCTGCGCGGCGAGAATCTCCTCGGCCTGCGCGCGGCTCGTGCCGTCGCGGGCCATCAGGCGCTCGATCTGTGCCTCCTCCGGACAATCGACGACCAGCACGCGGTCGTAGGCATCGGCGCGGCCGGTCTCCACGAGCAGCGGGATGACGTGGATCTGGTAGTCGCCGCCGGCCGCGGCCGAGCGCCGCGCCAGCTCTTCGCGGATCGCCGGGTGCGTGATCGCTTCCAGCTTGTGCCGCTGCGTCCGGGTCGCCGAACACGCGCTCGCGCATGCGCGCGCGATCGAGCCGGCCCTGCGCGTCGAGAATCTCCGGGCCGAACTCCGCGACCAGCTGCCCGAGCGCCGGCATGCCCGGCGCCACGACGTCGCGTGCGATCTGGTCGGTGTCGAGCACCGGCACGCCGAGCTTCGCGAACAGCTCCGCGACCGCGGTCTTGCCGCTCGCGATGCCGCCGGTCAGTGCGATCAGCAGGGGAGGGCGCGTTCGATCGCGCGGATCATCGTGAGCTCAGCGATGCACGCTGACGCCTGCGAAGTGCAGATACGAGGCGACGATCTCGTCGCCCCACATCAGCGCGATCCAGCCCGCGGCCGCCAGGTACGGACCGAACGGGATCGGGATGTTCCGGTCACGGCCGCGCAGCGCGATCATGAGGATGCCGATCACGGCGCCGGTGAACGCCGACAGCAGGATGATCAGCAGCAGCATCTGCCAGCCGAGCCACGCACCGAGCGCGGCGAACAGCTTGAAGTCGCCGTAGCCCATGCCTTCCTTGCCGGTGAGCAGCCGGAACGCGTGATAGACGCTCCACAGGCTGAGGTAGCCGGCCGCGGCGCCGATGATGCTCGAGCGCGGATCGACCGGCAGCCCGATCGAGGGGATCGTCGCCGCGAGGCTCAGCAGCAGGCCGAGCCAGACGAGCGGCAGCGTCATGTTGTCCGGCAGCAGCTGGTGATCGATGTCGATACCGGTCAATGCGATCAGCACCCAGGTCAGCAGCGAGCGCCGCGGCCGTGTACCACACGAAGCCGAACTTCCACGCGACCAGCGCGGAGAGGATCGCCGTGCCGAGCTCGACGAGCGGATAGCGCGCGGAGATGTGCGCGCCGCAGCTGGCGCACTTGCCCTTCAGCCACAGGTAGCTGAAGACCGGGATGTTCTGCAGCCGCCGTGATCATGGCGCCGCACTTCGGACAGGCGGAGCGCGGCACGACGAGGTTGTACTTCGGCTGCGGCTGTCGGCTGTAGGTCGGGCTGTAGGTCGAGCTCCTCGCTGCCGGTCCGCGCAGGATCTCCTCCGCCTGCGCGCGCCACTCGCGTTCCAGCATGACCGGAACGCGATGGATGACGACGTTGAGAAAGCTGCCGACCAGCAGGCTGACAGAGGAAGACGACCGCGACCCATGCCGCGGGCGTCTGCTGGAAGATCTCCGCCAGGTGCGTCGCGGACGCGCGGATCAGACCACCGCGCCCAGCTTGAAGATCGGCAGGTACATGGCGATGACGAGGCCGCCGACCAGCACGCCCAGGATCGCCATGATCAACGGCTCGAGCAAGCTGCTCATCGCGTCCACCGCCGCGTCCACGTCGGCCTCGTAGAAGTCGGCGACCTTCGCGGCCATCGAGTCGAGCGAGCCCGACTCCTCGCCGACGGCGATCATCTGGATCACCATGTTCGGGAACAGGCCGGTCGCCTCCATGCAGCGCTGCAGGCGCTGGCCGGTGGAGACTTCATCGCGGATGCGCAGCGTCGCGTCCTCGTACACGATGTTGCCGGTAGCGCCGGCGACCGAGGTGAGCGCTTCGACCAGCGGCACGCCGGCGGCGAACATCGTCGACAGCGTACGCGCGTAGCGGGCGATCGCCGCCTTGACCATGATAGGGCCGACGATCGGCGCCTTGAGCATCATGCGGTCGAGGAACTGCCGCATCGGCCGCGAGCGCTTCTTGAAGTAGAAGAACGCGTAGCCGCCGACGCCGACGAGGATCAGCATCCACCAGCCCTGGTCCTGCACGAAGCGCGACAGGTTGATCACCATCTGCGTGAACGCCGGCAGGTCCGCGCCGAAGCCCTTGAACAGCGACTCGAACTGCGGGATCACGAAGACCAGCAGGATGATCGTGACGATGACCGCGACGGCCAGCACCGCTGCCGGGTAGAACAGCGCCTTCTTGATCTTCTTCTTCAGCGCCTCGGTCTTTTCCTTGTAGGTCGCGACCTTGTCGAGCAGCGTCTCGAGCGCACCGGCATGCTCGCCGGCCTCGACCAGGTTGACGAAGAGGTCGTCGAAGTACAGCGGATGCTTGGCCAGCGCTTCGTGCAGCGAGGTACCGGCCTCGACGTCGGACTTGATCGCCAGCACCAGCTTCTGCATCGACGGCTTGTCGTGACCGTTGCCGATGATGTCGAAGCACTGGACCATCGGGATGCCCGCCTGCAGCATCGTGGCGAGCTGGCGAGCGAACAGCGCGATGTCCTCGGAAGTGATCTTCTTGCCGCTCTTGAAGAGCTGCATTTCCTTGCGCACGCGCTTGGCCAGCACGCCCTGGCGGCGCAGGTCCGCTTTCACCGCCGCCTCGGACGCGGCGAGCATCTTGCCCTTGACGCTCTTGCCCTTCTTGTCGGTACCTTCCCAGACGAAGGGGAATTGCTGAGCAGAAGCTACTTGGGCCATGGTTCAGTCCTGACGTTGACTGGGGCGTTACGGCGTTCGATCACTCGACAGTGCACTGATTGACTTCATCGAGACTCGTGATGCCGGTCTTGGCCTTCTCCAGTCCCGAGCGCGCGCAGGTCCCAGATGCCTTCGACGGCGGCCTGTGCCGCGATGTCCACGGCATTGCCTTCCTGCAGGATGATGCGCTGGATCTCCTCGGTCACCGGCATCACCTGGTACAGGCCGGTGCGGCCCTTGTAGCCGTCGGTGCAGCTGCCGCAGCCGACCGGCTTGTAGATCTTGATGCCCTGCTCGATCTCTTCCTCGGTGAAGCCTTCCTTGAGCAGCGCTTCAGCCGGCATCTCGATCGGCGCCTTGCAGTTGTTGCAGAGCTTGCGGGCGAGACGCTGGGCGATGATCAGCGACACGGAAGTGGCGATCGCGTACGGCTTCACGCCCATGTCGATCAGACGCGTCAGCGTCTTGGGTGCGTCGTTGGTGTGCAGCGTCGACAGCACCAGGTGGCCGGTCTGCGCCGCCTTGATGGCGATCTCCGCCGTCTCGAGGTCGCGGATTTCGCCGACCATGATCACGTCCGGATCCTGGCGCAGGAAGGCGCGCAGCGCCGAGGCGAACGTCAGCCCGACTTTCGGGTTCACGTTCACCTGGTTGACGCCCGGCAGGTTGATTTCCGCGGGGTCCTCCGCGGTCGAGATGTTCGTGTCTTCCTTGTTGAGGATGTTCAGGCCCGTGTACAGCGACACGGTCTTGCCGCTGCCGGTCGGACCGGTCACGAGGATCATGCCGTGCGGCTGCGCCAGCGCCTGCATGTACAGCTCTCTCTGCACGGCCTCGTAGCCGAGCGCGTCGATGCCGAGCATCGCGCTCGACGGATCGAGAATACGCGCCACGATCTTCTCGCCGAACAGCGTCGGGCAGGTGCTGACGCGGAAGTCGATCGCGCGGTTCTTGGAGATGCGCATCTTGATGCGCCCGTCCTGGGGCACGCGGCGCTCGGCGATGTCGAGCCGCGACATGACCTTGATGCGCGCGGCGAGCTTGACGGCCAGCTGCACCGGCGGATTCGCGATCTCCTTGAGGTAGCCGTCGAGCCGCAGGCGGATGCGATAGGACTTCTCGTACGGCTCGAAGTGGATGTCCGAGGCGCCTTTCTTGATCGCGTCCAGCAGCACCTTGTTGACGAAGCGGACGATCGGCGCGTCCTCGACGTCGTCGCGGCCGACCGCGTCCTTCTCGAGTTCCTCGTCGCCGCCGGTGACGTCGAGGTTCTCCAGGTCGAAGTCGTCGTCGGCCAGCGCCGGCATCTGCGTGTCGACCTGCTCCATCGCCTTGGTGCCGATCCGCTGCAGCTTGTCCTCTTCGACGACGACCGCCTCGATCGACAGTCCGGTCTGGAACTTGATCTCGTCGAGCGCGTGCAGGTTGGTCGGGTCCGAGACCGCGACGAACAGGCGCTTGCCGCGCTTCACCAGCGGCAGCACGCGGTGCTTGGCGAGCAGCTTGTCCGAGACGAGCTTGATGGTATCGAGGTCGGGCTGGATCGCATCGAGGTCCAGCAGCGGCACGCCGAACTCCTGCGAGGCGGCGATGGCGATCTCGCGGGCATTCGCCAGGTTGTTCGCGACCAGGTGCGACACCAGGTTGGTGTTCGCTTCCTTGGCCGCGACCATGGCCCGCTGCATGGTCTTCTCGTCCAGCAGCCCGTCCTGGATCAGGCGCAGCGGCAGGCCCTGCAGGGCGAGGCGCTGCGTGTTGACGGCTGGGATGACGTTGTCGGCCATGGATTTTCGCGGGTTCGATGGGCGAAGCCGGGTACTAATTACCGCAGCCGTCGCCGGCAAGCAATTGTCAAATTACCTCGAATTTTGCAGCACAACGCCTGAATGCTGCGGGGCCTGCGTCACACTCCGGGTTGAGTGCGCCCTGCCGGGGGCACCAAAGAGAAAAGCCCCTCCAGGGGAGGGGCTTTCCTGCGGCTCGACAGATGTCGATTCGCTTCATCTTGTTGCGTGCGGCAGGCTGCCGGCCGTGCTCTTCGGCAGGAGCGTCGTTGCAGTATCCGAGGGGGTCGATGGCGTACCGGCTGCATCGACGTCCGTTGAACCGTTGCCGATCGGCGGAGCCACGCGACCGCAACGCCAGATCACGTCCTGATTCTTGCTGACGTAGGGCTGGAGAGCGAGCGTGTCGGCATCGATGGCTTCGTTGGCCTGGAAGCGGGGCCCGTCGTCAGGCTGGCGTACGTAACCACGATCGTACCCTGATTGCCCGCGAGGTCGACCGACGCCACATACTTCACGGCTGGGCGGCGTCGGGGCGTTATTCACATTCCCGATACCGAGGTCTACAAGCGTCGTCGGCCAGATACCCTTCTGGGCAAGAGTCTCGGCGACAGCAGCTTTGACTGAGCCGGCGAGGTTCAGGCCTTCAGTCACCTGCGGAACAAGAACGTGTAGTCCTGGTAAGCCGGAATGGCGATGGCCGCCCAGGATGCCGATGATCGCGACGACGATCATCAACTCGATGAGGGTAAAACCCTTCTGAATTTGCTTCAGCATCTGTTGCTCCTAAATGGGTGGCAGTAGCAGCGCGACGATCACGCTTGGACGGGGAAATGCAAACCACATGCCACGCTCCGTGGTTGTACGCAAGCTTCTGATTGGACACTGAAATGCAGTCACCGGGTAAAACGGCCCCTGTCGATAGGAAGTGACGCATGTGGACGCGGCGTGTCACGTTCTGCCGCGAAGTGTCACATGTGCCGGTCAACGGCCCTTGGCCGCAAGCGACTCGGCATCTCGAGATTGGGACACTGCGATTGCAGCCAACCAGCGCAGTGCCAGAGCCTGTGGCGCCGTTTGCGGCGCTTCGTTGCTGTTCTTTGTAATGAGAGCGAGAGCATCCGTAGGTTGGCCGGTAGCGATTTGGCTGGCAGCCGTGGCAATCAGGCACGACGGCAGGCAAGTGGACTGCATGACCTTTCGGATCGGACGCCGAACAACTCGGAGCCTGCTTTGGCAACGCCACGCGCATCGCGCATTGCCGTGGCGCGAAAGAGCTCCAGCATCCCGCGTTCCTGCGCCGTCAGCTCACTCGCGCACGGTGACGCTGCAATCTTGTCCCAGATGACCTTGAGCTCCTTGCTCGCGAGGGCCGTACTCGTCCGGGCGCCGATGTAGTCGACGCTATCGAGCCAGGCGCATCGGCGCAGGCTTCGTTCCGGCACTGCTCTTTGCCGGTGTAGAGGGTCAGGAGTGCGCGCGCGGCCTCAGGGGTCAAGCCATCATATTGCGATGTTTCCCATGCGTCGCGCAGTGCAGAGGCTTGCCCGACCAAAGTATCGCGCGATGAGAACGATTTGGGGCTGAAGTACGTTCGCTCGCGAGACGACTGCGCGCCGGTAAGCAGTTCGAAGAACGGTACCGACAGCGTGCCAAGACCAGAGAACTGAGCCGCGTTGCGCTTGAGTATGCGGGCTCGACCGGCGTGCAGATCGACGTACGGAAAGTAGTCGGAGTTTGCTGGCACGCCGGATGTCGCGGGGAGCGGCAGCAGTAGCTGCTTGTTACCCAAGTACCGCCCCTCGATATTCTGCGTGGAGTCTACCCCTATCCGGGCGAGCTGGGTCCGCATCGCCGGCGACGCGAACAGCCGTGCATCGGGCCGAGGCAG
>CAWHNL010000016.1:0-359824 GCA_963830745.1 uncultured Gammaproteobacteria bacterium | reverse complement strand
ATTTAAGTTATTGTTGTCTGCGCGAGATTGAGATGCAGACCGAAAATCGTCGGACCGCACCAGCACTACCGCCCGGAATGGGGTCCGCTTGCAAGCAATCCCGGCGTGCCGCGCTGGACTGCTCGCTCCACCGCCAACCCCTCCACCTCCCCCACCGCCTTCCCCACAATCCCCTGCAAATCCCCATACAGCCCCGCAGTCGACCCAATCACCCTCTCAATCTGCATCTCCCTCTTCGCCCACTGCTTCATCATCACCTTCTTCTCCGCACTCAAATCCTCCTGCATCGTCGAGAACGCCTCGACGATCGCCTGCATGTGCTGCCTGAATCTCGACCCCGTCAGGTACTGATACACAACCGCCGCCTTCGTCTCCCTCCCCTCCGCCGCCTGCCTCGCACCCGCGACTTCGACCAGCAGCCCTCTCAGCATCTCCGCCACCGGCCGCACGCACTGCGGACTCACCACGTACACCCCATCGATCAGCTCGAACTGCTTCACTCCCTTCGGCAGCGCCTGGCTCACAATCACCGCGATATCCGCCTTCGCCGCCCGCTGATCCTGCCGCAACTTCGCAAGCCACCCATCACTCCACGTCTTCGTCCTCTTCGATTCCCACAGAATCGTGCCGCACACCGCGCCCGTCTGATTCATCACCACCCGATGCAGCACATCGCCGCCGAACTCGCCCTTCGGCACGCGCGTGATCGTGTCGTAGACGAAGGCGCTGCCGAGCATCGACTCGAGCTCCAGCTCCTGCACCTCGCCCTGCAGCTGCTGCGAGCCCTGCTCGGCCTTGCGGCGCAGCTCCTCGATCTGTCTCTGCATCGACTGGATCAACTGATCCTTCTCGGAGACCTTCAGCTTCAGCTCGCTCTCCACTTCCTGACGCGCCTTGATCCGCATCTCGCCGACGGCCGCGCTGACGCGCTTCTCGACAGTGAGCGCCATCTCGCGCTTCTGCTCCTCCACTTCGCGCTGCTTGCGGATCAGATCCGCCTGCGCCCGCTGCGCTTCGGCCAGCTTCTCGTTGCGAAGCCTGAGGAGCTCGTTCGCTTCCGCCAGCTCCCGCTTGTTCGCCTCCAGCTCGCTGCCGAGCGCCAGTCGCGCCTTGCGGTGCGCCTCTTCCTCGGCTTTCTTGCGCTCCATCGCTACGCGTTCAGCAATTTGCGCATCGAGCGCTGCCTCCTTCTGCCGGAACTCGGCTTCCCTGGCCCGGATGAAGGGCGCGGCGAGCGACTCGGTCAGCTTGATGTCGCCCTGGCAATGCGGGCACTGGATGACCGGCTCCGGCAGCGGCTGCTCGCGGACGGCCAGCGTTCGAGGACTGAGTGGCGTTCATGGGGCCTCCTGATCCTTCTTCAGGAGGCCAGTTGAACGGAGGGGAGTCTCAAAAGGTGAGACTGGGGCGGGCGGAGGCTCCAGCCCCGGGACTTCACAGATCTTGAAGGAGGTTCGGGGAAACCCTGACGTGGACTAGCAAACTGGGCTCATTCGCCCGCCTTGTCGCCACGCGCTTCATCCACGTTCGTCAAAGGACTCGCCGCATCGAACAACTCTTCCCATGACTGTGGGCTCGTTGCAAATCTCTTCAGCTCTGAAAGAAGCTTGATTGCGGGGGAGAGGAACGCCAGCTGCTCAAGGATTCGTTGATTCTGTCTGTCTAGAACGGCGACGAAGTCCTTGCACTCCGCCTCCGACTCAAAGTTGAAGTGCGCGAGATTCACGTGAACGAGATCGTTGCGCTCGCTGGCCAAGACCTCCAGCGCCTTAGTGTGCGAGGCAAGCCCTTCCGAATCGGTAGGCAGCTCAAGCGCAACTGAAATCCACGGTTCGAAGAGGTCTTGGGTCTGCGGGCTTGCCGTCTGGTGAGGCGTGGAAATGCGAAGCCACTCTTGCACTGCCCTTCCCAGCGTGTATTGCGACGTCTTCGAAACTCTCGTAGCAACTTTGCCGTTCAAGGTGCTCATTGGCCCAGCAAGAGATTCCGTACGTACAAGAGCTTTGAGGCAGTGTTCGAGCTTCTGGAAATTGACGAGATTGCGACCAATAGCCCTCAGCGCGGCATCGCGAATGCCGGGATGTCCAGTGCTCATTGGAGTTGCTTCCACAAAGATCCAGTTTGATCAAACCAGCAATATCCTGCCTGCCCCCACCGACCCCAGACTATTCCTCAGCAAAGACACGGTAACGGCCTCGGTTTACCGGTCATCGCTTCTCGACTCTCCAATCTGATGGCGGGATGCGGTCCTTCAGAGGCAGTACCCACAGGCCGACTTTCCGATCTCTGGCTTCTTGCTCCACCACGTAGAGCCGCTCATCGGGCGCGTACTCTGACTCTGACCATGCAGCCCCGCGACGCACCATCTCGGCATTGACGTCCAGGTTGCCGACCCAAGCTTGCACGACGATTCGACCATAGTGATCGACATCCGAGAAGACGAGCACAAGATCCCGACCTCCGATGATTTCGCGCAGCACGTTGGTCGCAATCGCGCCATAGGGCTGGTCGTGCTCAGGCGCATCGACGCCTTCGAGGCGAAACTTCATGACCACGCCTTGCACTTTCGCTTTGAACGTATCGCCGTCCACGATTGCGACGAAGGGCCCGTAGAAGACAGCCTCGTCGCCCGGCTTCGGCGGGTGCTCGTCATCGTATGTGGGCTTCCTCTTGGCGTGCTTCGCTCGCTCTGGGTGGCAATGGCGCTCGCCCGTGCGCGACTCCTTGTGACATCCATTCTCGTCGACGCCGCCGGAGTGCGCCGTCGCAAAGCCAGGCAGACAGCAAACCACGAGAGCGATGGCTAGGTGCGGGAACATAGGTCATAGAGCTCTCGTCCCGCGGCACCGCGGATACTGCGGCGCAGCCCCAGAATTGAGAGCCCGCATTTGGGCCGCGCTTCGCGGTACGCCCAACCATCTCGCTGCCGCAGTTCGGGCACTTCGGTACTTCGCTGCCGTTCGACCAAGTCGTGATCGCCCGGATCCCGCCCTAATTGTCTGTTCAAGATGCGGCTGTGCGACCTTTCGGATACGCTCGAATCATTTCTGCCAGCGCCTCGCCGTCGATCAGCTCGATATTAACGCCGCGCGCGAATCGCCTCGCCTCCTCAGTGTAGCGTCCGGACGTCACGAAAAATCCGCGCGCCACTCCTGATCCCTGCCATCACACCGGCGAGCTCTCGTACGGGCCTGACACCGACTGTTTGCTGTTTCCATTGCTTGCACTGGACCACGAACTTCTGGCCGTCTTTGCGCAGCGCCAGGTCGATCCCACCATCCGCGCCGTCGACTGCATTCTCAGCGACTGAGTAGCCTTGCCTGCGAAAAGCCTCACCAACGATTGATTCGAACTGCCTCCAGGACAGCGCTTGAATGTCGTCGAGGCCAGCTGAGTCGGTCGAACTTACGAGAGACAAAAAAAGATCGCACGGCGCTTCCACCGGCGGCGAGCGCGCAGATACCAAACAAGAGCAACCCGACAGGACGCAGTCCTTTGGCTGCCGACGCAAGGAGCGGACCGCTCCAGGATAAGAGGCGGCAGGAAGACTACCGCGGCGTAGCCGAGCGCTCCCACGACGAGTGCGACCCACCATGGAAGCACCAAGAGTGTGTCGAAGACTGATCCCCGCCGACGAGCCATGCGAAGTCCCTCTCAACCGATGCGGACTTGAGCACATAGCCCAGGGACGCTGGTGGGACCCAGCTCAAGAAATGCGAGAGCTGCGCCCTTCATGTCCGTGTCCAGCAACGGTTGAGCTGGTACTAGCGCCTCAGCTATCGATTGCCAACGAGTAGCTGGTGCTGCGTCCGCCGCCCGGATCCTTCCTCAGAGCTCCACGCTCGACCAGGTCGAGAATGTCGCGATAGGCCGTGTCCTGCGAGCACTTGGCGAGCTTTGCCCATTTCGAAGTCGTGAGCTTGCCCTCGAAACCATCGAGCACCCTGTTCAGCACTTTGATCTGTCGCTCGTTCAGCGGCTCTCTGGCGAAACGCTCCCAGAAGCGAGCCTTGTTCAACACGAAACCAAGAGTGTCGTGCGTACCTTCGATCGCACGGAGCAGGCAACCGAGGAACCATTCCTGCCAGGCCGTAACGTCCAGGCTGCCTTTTTGGGTCTGCTCCAGAGCTTCGTAGTAGTCATTACGCTCGCGGCGGATTTGCGCGGACATGCTGTAGAAGCGCTGGCCTGCGCCTTCTGCGCGCGCGAGCGCCATGTCAGCAATCGCGCGGGCGATCCGGCCGTTGCCGTCATCGAACGGGTGGATCGTAACGAACCACAGGTGCGCCAGCCCCGCTACGAGCAGCCCATCCGTGTCGCCGGGCTTCGCAAACCATTTGAGAAATGCCTTCATTTCTTTGGACACCCGATTCGCCGGGGGCGCCTGGTAGTGGATCTTCTGCCTGCCGACTGGACCCGAAACCACCTGCATGGGTCCGGTGCTGTCATCGCGCCAGTCACCGACGGTGATTCTTGTCATGCGAGCTGCGGCCGGTCGGGAACAGCGCGGCATGCCAGCCGAATAGCCGCTCTTGAGTCAACGAAGCTGCGTACTTGCTGGTCGCATCCACCATCAGCTCGACAACTCCGTCGACATTGCGGTCAGAGGGCACGAGCCCTCCAACATCGAGGCCGAGCTTTCTGGCGATCGAGGATCTGACCTGCGCGCTGTCGAGTTTCTCGCCTTCGATCTCGCTCGACTTGACTACGTCTTCCGTCAGGGTGCGAAGATGAGCTTCGCTGCGCAGGCGAAAGCCGAGACCTTCCATCTTGCCGAGCAGCCGCCCCTGCTCACGGGAGGCGCGCGCAAGCAGAGGCGAGAGGCGGCGCTCGTCCCACGTCATTTCGGGCCAATGAGATCTCTCCCAGAGGTACATGCCATCCAATCTCCGCATATCGTGCGGAGATAATCAGGGTTATTCTCCGCACGGTCAAGCGGAATCTCCGCTGGGAATGCGGAGTTGGCTCACCTGGGCGCGGCGGCGCTCGTGAGCGCCGCATGCAGCTCGACGAAGGCAGTCAGGTACCCGGTTTGATGATCTTCACCCGCACGTCGTCGAATTCGACGCGGCCGCCATCAGACACGCTCACACCCACCGAACCGCTGGCCGCCGTGAACGGGAACGCCCGCTCGCCCAGCAAGTGATCGTTCCTCCAGACGCGCAGGTAATTGCCAATCAGCTGAACGCGAAAACGCGCGGGAGTTTCCACGGGGAGTCGGCGCGGGCCTGATAGTCCGTCGGCGAACAGTACCTGGCAATTCCGGACCTCCTGCACGCTCACCTTGGACCACTCGTTGCTGATGAAAACGCGGATCTGGTTGCCCGGGCCGCTCGAGCGCAGCACGAACGCGCCCGGGAGCCCATCCCGGACGCGCATCAGCATCTCGACGTCCACGTCGCTTGCCTGCAGATCGCGAACTAGCGACTCGTTACTGGAGAAATACTGCGGGTCTAGCGCACACACGTCGGCCACGCCGCGGCCCGCGTATTGTCGCCCTTGGACCGTCCAGCTGCCGGCAACGGGTTGCCAGCGATTCGCGGTGCCGCCGTTGAAGGTGTCGCAGAAATCACAGGCGTCAGGCTGCGCGGTCTTGAGCTCCTGCCAGCGGAGGTCGTCGAAGCCGCCACGCGTCCAATGCGTCACAAGGCCGACTCGACCGCCGTGCATCTGGCCTTGCGGGACTTGCGCCAGCACTGTGCGGCCGTTGACCTTCACGTCCGTGAGCGTGCCGACCCGGCGGATCTCTGACATTTCTGAATCACTTCCCCGCGGGCACGTTGTACGTACCCAATCCTGACCACGCCGGACCCCTTTGATCACCTGGTTCACGTAGACCTGCCCGGTGCCGGAAAATACGGTCTCCTGGTAGTCACCCTCATCGCTCGTAACCGGTCTGCACCGAGGCCGATCGATCGCCGGCGCCGCCGAACTCGTTCCTCAGACGTGCGCGATACTCGAAGTCCACATCAGTGCTCGCATCGATCGCTGTGGGATCTGTTGGCCCCATCACTGCGACATCTGCTCGCCCGATGGCGCGACTCGTGTAGGCGCCCTGCTGGTCAGCTCCCACGTGCCATTTCGCGTCATCATTTCAAATGGCACCGAATCAAAGTACTGCAGGTAGCGCTGCGGGAACGGCGTCAGGCGAAATTCGACGTCATCGAAGCGCGCAGGCGACCAGTGCGTTACGAACCAACCTCGCCGAGTGGAGCGCCGTCGGGGAAGAATTCCGGACCCTGCAGGTTCTCGAAGATCGGTAGTCCATTGAGTTTGACGGTGATGGACCAGTACATCGCCATCGGCGCAGCGTTGGCAGACGTCCAGCTCCACTTCGAACCACTGATTGACGAGACGTTGAATCGGACCGCCCAGCAGCGTCGTCCTCGCTCCGGACTCGTAGCTGATGCGATTGAGCCGTGCTTCGCCGCCGGGCGAGAACACGATCTCGTGCTTGCCGCCTGTTCCAGACCAGTCCAACCTGATTGCCGGCCGCCCCGTACGGATTCAGCATACGTGCGCGGAAACCGAACTCGCCGAACTGACTCGGCTGCGCGTAAGCGCTCACGAGCGACAGTGACGTCTGTTGAGTGTTTTGTCACTGTATGCGCCCGACTCGACAGCCCATTGGCCTTTGACGGGGCGCCATCCTTGGGGAGCGGCGCTGAACGTCTCCTTGAAAGGCCAGCGATACAAAGGCCGATTGATGCGCACATCGTCGACTGTGCCCTGTGGTTGCGTGCGTCACCAGGCCCACGCGGCCCGGCCGGCAGCGCGCTCCCGGGCACGTTTGTGAACAGTTGCTTGCCGTTCACGATCACGCTGGTGCGACCATTGCGACGTCGCAGCTCGACGTCGATCCACCGTTTCGCACCGCCTTCGATCGCCATCGGCCGCGATGGTTCTTGGCTGTACCGCTGCGGATCTCCCGCAAGCACCGCTCCTGCAGGCGAAAACGTGACTTCGTTGAAATTGGAAGCGTTGCGATAAGTTATGTCAGACCAGCCCAATGCTCGACTGCGCGCTTGCGCCGCGATTCATCAGCCTTGCCGTGACTGCGTAAGGCTGACCATCGTCGAGCACGGAACTGGGGGGCGTCGAAGAATGGGACGTCTCCTACACCTTGATTGTCGTGAGGGCGGTCGGCAGCGCCGCACGACTCTGATAAGCATCGCCGTCGTCGGTCCATTCGCCGCTGTGTACATCCCAAAGCTGCTCGACGCGCGCGGGATCGTCGAAACGCTCGAAGTAAACTGGAAACGTCTGCGGATTGCGCTCGCGCGCCTTGAACGCTCCGTCGTGCGGGAACAGGCCGCCCCGCTCGAGCTGGAAATGGTACGCGGACTGCTGCCGCAGAGGCTGAGGAAGGAGAGCGGTCCCACTGGGCGTAGTCGAAGAAGCCAAAGAGCTCCCGCCTCTGCGCGACGGCCGCAGGGCCGGTCTCGAGCAGGATGGAGCCGAGCGATGCATCCGTCTCCGGCACCGCGAGCCCACCGGCGTAACCGTGGCCGAAATCCCAGGTGAGGCCGGCCACGATCTGCGTCTGCGGATCATAAGTGAACCGGCCGAAGCCGCTTGGGCCGAAAATATCACCCATCTCCCCGGGCGTGGCGACATAGGAGATCTAGTACTCCACTGGAGCTGTTGCAGCAGTGTGCGGTGCAAGGACCAACCATCCAGCGCCGCACAGCGCAGCAACACACTTGAGTGCACTTTCCAATCGCGCGTTCATAAGCCGTCCTCGCAGATGGCGCAAGCACTGCGGCGCCATCTGCAAGCTAACGCGCACTCAGCCGTCAGCCATTCGTGGAAAGGCCTCGTCGCCTACGAGGATTACACGCAAGCTAAAGGGGGACGTATGCGCGACTGGCCAACCGCCGGCCACGCACATTCACGGCAACAGCCACCCAGCAGCGACCGGCCAAGGAGCCCACGCTCCTGGCGCGATGACCCGTCACCGAGTTGCCCATACGCATTGCCTACCCAGCACTGAACGGCGCCGTTCTTGCTGATCGCGCAGGCGTGGTCGAAGCCGGTGCCGATTGCTTGCTGCGCGCTGCGGGATTCGCCTTCTACGACTGGGGAGGCGCCCAGGGTTGCGGCGATACCGCTCCAGCTCTCGACGAACGCCTTCTCCATCCAATCTCCTGGCGGATGTCGTGGTGGAGGGCCAGGCGGGAATTCCTCATTCAGAAACTCTTGGTCGGTACACCTTGGCGGGAATTTCCGCGACCTCTATCGAGCCTCCCGCCGCGAGGTGCGGGCAGGTCTTGGTGAGTTTTATTGCAGCGTCCATGTCGCTGGCGGTAATGAAGCTCAAGCCAACGACTGGATTGGGTCCGCCGCCCTCGCCGACTGAGCCATCGGCACTTATCGTCTTGGCGATGGTCATGGGATTGTTGCTTCCCTCGAGCGCATCGCCTGAGTTGGTCCATCCACGCCTTCCAGGCGCTCGATAGTTCGGATCGTTCGTTTGCGGAATTCGGTATTCGAGTGCCGTGATAGGCAAGAAGATACTTGGGCATTTCGGGTCTCCTCGTCTCAGCTCAAATGCAAGTCTGCGGCGCTCCCGGGAGAGTTCCGACACGTCGCCGCCCTTGGGCACTGCCCCGGAACTATCCAACGCGATTATTTGTTCCACTCAAACAATGACCCCATCGTCTGCGCCTCGTTTGACGAATCTGCTGGCGGCATTCGCCCTGGCGGCGACCGACGACATGTTGGCGGCGATCGAAGCGTCCAGCGCCATGATCCCCGGGTCGGCGGCCGCGCTGACTACGATCTTCGCGTTCCCAGGCGGATCGCTGGACACGCTGCGCAAGATCCTGCGCCTGACGCCCTCGGGTGCTGGCCGGTTGATTGATCGACTCGCCGCGGCCGGTCTGGTGCAGCGTCGAGCCGGCAGTTCCGATCAGCGATTCATCGCTTTGTATCTCACGCCGCGTGGGCGTGGGGTCGCCAAACGCGTGCTCGCGGCGCGACGCGCGGCGCTGCGTCGGCCCCTGGCAGCGCTCACGGCGCAGGAGAGAGCTCTACTGGAGCCGCTGCTCGACAAAATGCTCTACGCCATGACTCCGGACCGTGAGCGTTGCGACCACATTTGCCGCCTGTGCGAGATCAGCGCGTGCCCGCAGAACATCTGTCCGGTTGAGACGGCCGCCGTCGTGCATCAGCCAGAGCTCACGCACGGCTGCAGGCGGCATGAGTGAGTAGTTTTCCCGCATGGATTGCAGCCGCGGGCTGGGCCGGGCTTGCCTCTCTCGGCCTGATCGCCGGTGCGCTGGCAGGCCTTTTCAGCCCGCTCGAACATCGTGGCATCGCGCGTGTGATGGCCGTGGGTGCGGGCGTCCTGCTAGCAACGGCATCACTCGATCTCACGATCGCCGCGGTCGGCCACGCGGGAGCACTGCAGACGGCGCTCTTCCTGGCACTCGGCGCCGGGTCGTTTTCTCTCGTGAACGTCTGGCTCGCGCGCAGAGGCGCGAAGGACAGAAAGCGCTGCGGCGGATGCGTGCAACAGGCTACTGAATCGACGCACCCAGGCAGCGGACTTGCGATCGCGATCGGCACGGTTGTCGACGGCGCAGCGGAAGGCATCGTGCTCGGCATTGAGACGGCGCGCTCAGGCGGCCCACCGGTCGCCCTGCTGATTGCGTTCATGCTCGGCAATTTTCCCGAGGCTCTCTCGGCGACTGCGGGAATGGACGTCGCGCGCAGATCGCGGCGGTACATCTTCGCCGTCTGGGTGGCAGCAGCGCTGTTCATGTCGGCAATTGCGGCGCTCAGCGCTGCATTCCTGATCAAGATGCCTGCCATGGCCCAAAGCTGGATCGATGCGTTCGCCGCCGGAGCGCTGCTTTCCATGACCGTGGAAACGATGATCCCAGAAGCCTCTCAGGACGCGGCGACTCTCAACGGCATGCTCGCGGCGGGCGGGTTTGTGGCGCTGTTGCTGCTGCTCGCCGTCGCGACCTGAGAATTCACAGGAGCAATCATGATTACTTCGTTTGTTGAACGCGACGGAAGCCGCCCGCTGGCGGACAAGGTTGTTGCAGCTGGCCGCTTTGTCGGGCTG
The DNA here is from genome assembly GCA_963830745.1 of uncultured Gammaproteobacteria bacterium. Taxonomy (GTDB): domain Bacteria; phylum Pseudomonadota; class Gammaproteobacteria; order Steroidobacterales; family Steroidobacteraceae; genus Steroidobacter. Next base: position 349,749 of record CAWHNL010000016.1, on the reverse strand, counting down.
CTGGGCGTCGTGCTGGTCCTGCTGTCGATCGGCGGACTCAAGTTCACGCAAGTCGAGATCGAGGGCCTGAAGCCGATCATCGAACCCACACCGTGGCTCGCCTGGATGTATCCGGCGTTCGGTGAAGCCGGAACCTCCTATCTTCTCGGCGTCGTCGAGCTCGCGACTGTGCTTCTCCTGATACTGTCGCCTTGGTCCGCGCGCGCCGGCATCATCGGCGGAACCCTCGCCGCGATCACCTTCTTCGTCACAACGACCATCATGTTCGCTGCGCCGATCTGGGAAACCGCTTCAGGTGGCTTCCCCTGGATCAATCCGCTGGGCCAATTCCTCATCAAGGATTTGGCGCTGCTCGGAGTTTCGCTCTGTGTTCTTGGTGAAAGCCTCGCAAGGAGGAAAGCGAAGGCGCAAGGGCGCATCTGGAATTCCGACTGATTTCGAATCCAGCCCGGGAGAGCCATCCGGCCGGCGGTTCACCTAACCGCCGGCCGCACACGATTCACGGCAACAGCCACCCAGCAGCGACCGGCCAAGGAGCCCACGCTCCTGGCGCGATCGTCCCGTCACCGACTTGCCCGTACGTATTGTCTCCCCAGCACCAAACAGCGCCGTTCTTGCTGATCGCGCAGGCGTGGTCGAAGCCGGTGCCGATTGCTTCCGCGAAGCCCAGCGGCACTGCAGCCTGGATGGGCACGTTGGAATCTTTCGTAGTGCCGTCGCCGAGCGCGCCGCTGAAGTTGCTGCCCCAGCACTGCACTTCGCTGCCGAACAGGTCGATGCCGCACATGAACATCGAGCTCGCGGCGAGCATGTTGTAGCCCATGCCGCCCGCGCCGATCGTCCCGCTCGCGGAGGAATTGTTGGTGCCGTCGCCGAACTGACCGAAGGTGTTGGAGCCGATGCACATCATCGTCGTGTTCGGGAAGCTGGCGCAGGCATGCATGGCACCAGTCGTCGCGCGCACATAGTTCGGTCCCGACGGGAAGTTCATCGCCGTGGGCGTGCTGCCGCCGGCGATGCTTCCCCAGCAATAGACCTCCGAGCCGTTCACGGCACACGTGCTACCCGAACCAGCGGAGACATCGAGCATGTTCGGTCGGTTCGGCCACATGTCGATCTGAGTCGGCTCGCGCTGAAAGCAGGCGGAGCCCGTGCACGATGCGACCTTGAATCCCAATTCGCCGTACCGGCCCGATCCCCAGCAGGAAACGATGCCGCTCTGGTTGCGTCCGCAAGTGTGGGCGGAGCCCGCACTGATGTCGGCGAAGAAGGCCGAGTCATTGCGCGAAACGATCGTGGGGTTGGGGACGCAGGAGGTGCCTTCGCTGCTCCCACCTTCCTTGTCGTAGCGACACTCGAAAGTGTTCCTTCTGCCGTTGCCGACCTGACCGGCGATATCCTGCCCCCAGCAGTACGCGATGCCGGCGCTGTTGAGCGCACACGCGTGCAGTCCGCCGACCGCGAGGTCCGTGAACTGCATCGCGCCCCCGAATAGTTTGGGCGGCGGCATCGTGGTCGAGAGCTCCTCCGGGATCACGTTGGGAGGCGGAAACGGTCCGGGCCGCGACGCAGCGTAGAAGCGCCCGACCGGAGTCGGCACGACGGACTCGCGCGGTACGTGGGTCGTGCGGCCATGACCGACTTGCCCGTACAAGTTGTCTCCCCAGCACGCGGTGACATTGGCGGAATCCCGTGAGCACACGTGATTGTGCCCGCTCATGATGGCGTCGGATTGGAGGCCCATGACTGTCATCGGCGCGCTCACCTTCGCCCCACCCATTCCACTCATGCCAAGCTCACTCTTGGTATTGCCGCCCCAGCATCGAGCACCGCCGCCGTTCGTACGTGCGCACGCATGCGTGCCGCCAACCGAAACTGACGAGTAGTCCTGCGCGCCGGCGACGCGCACGGGTGTGATGCTGCCCGCGCCGGGCGCCGCCGGCGTGCCGTCGCCGAGCTCGCCATTCTCGTGATTGCCCCAGCAGAACAACTCTCCGCTGCCTGCGACTGCGCACGTCGACTGACCGCCTGCGCTGACCGAAACCGCGGCGCCGATGCCTACTGCCGCTGGCGCGTCCGCACTGCCGGTGAGGGCGCTGCCGCGGAAGTGCGTACCCCAGCACTGCACGGTGCCCGTCGTGTCGATGCCGCAAGTATTGAGGCGGCCGGCGGAGATCGCAGTGAAACGAAGATTGAACGATGCGCCGCTCGCGATCGTCAGGTTGGGACGGGCGAACTCGCACAGAGTCGTCGTTCCGCCGCCGCAGATATTGATGTCGATGCCGGCGCGCGCGTTGAGGTTCTGCCCCCAACACCAGGCGGCGCCGCTCATGTCGATCGCGCAAGTGTGCTCGTCGCCAGCGCTGATGGCGCGCGCGCGCAGGACCTGATTGGACGTGTTGGTGCTTATTTGAATCGGAACATCGGAAAAGGGCGTGAGCTGCTTGAACCTTGCAAGCTGGTGACTCCCGTTCCAGCCCCAGCACCAGACCTGGCTCGCCGTATCGATCGCGCAGGTGTGTGCGCCGCCGGCAGAGATGGCCGTGAAGGCGGGGCCCCGCACCATAGTGGGCAGGCTCTTGTAGTTCTGGGTGGATCCGATGCCGAGTTGACCGTGGTAGTTGTCACCCCAGCAGTACGCCAAGCCGTCCGCCTGCAGGCCGCAGCTATGAAACGCGCCGTTCGAGACCGTGACGAAGCCGCCTGCCATCTCAGTCGGCCGGCCCACGGACAACTGAGCCGGGGCTCCGACCCCGCTGCCCATTTGTGCGCTGGTGTTGATACCCCAGCAGAACGCGCGGCCGTTCGGGCCCATCGCGCACGTATAGCCTTCGCCGCCGCCGACCTGCGGGGCCGCCTGCGCCTCACTGGCGCAGACAGCAAGACCTAAGACGATCAAACCGTGCCACGCTCGCATGACGAAGCCCTCCTAGAATTTTTCCGTATGTCTCTTCTAGGGCGTCGGGCGCCAGTGCGGCACCCGGGAAATAGGATTGTCTTTTCCGCGAGTTCGTGCAGGTCAGGTGTGAGTGCAGGGCCTTAGGTCTTCAGTCACATCGTCAGTCGAGCGCGCCAGGTCGACTGTGTTCGAACGGAGCGAACGATGCGGCTCTAGTCTTTCGCGTCCGTCGGCTCCGGCGGTGGCGGGCCCAGTTCGAGAATTCGACCATCCTTGACGCGAAGCGCGATGTGCCGCGTGGCCGCGAAATCGGTTAACGGATCGCCGGCGAATGCGATGAAGCTCGCCTCGTAACCGTCGGTCAGTCGCCCGATCCGGCGGCCCGAGAACATGCCCGCGCAATTCGCCGTCCACATTCTCAAGATCTCCGCATTATCGAACACGCCGAGACTCCGCAGATGAGCGACTTCGGCGACCGACGTGTCGTCGTACTCATCACTGCCGACGGCCAACTTGACGCGGGCCTCCTTCAGCAGCCGCAGGTTTGCAATCTGCGCTTCGCGAAGCGCGGCATAACGTTCCGGCTCGCGCTCCTTGTAGCGGTTGATCAAGCCGGCGGTCGTTACGACGACAATCCCTCGGCGCGCCGCCTCCGCCCCATCGGCCTTATCGATGGGCTGTGGTGCGCGATAGCCGCCCAGATGCGCGATCTCCTCCACGCCGGCTGCAACCGCGACGTGAAAGTCGTAGGCCGATTCGATGTGCACCGAGACCCGCAGATTGTTTCGATGCGCCTTCTCCACGAGCTTCGCGAAAATCTGCGGACTCAGGCCCTTCAGGCCGAAGAACGCCGGATCGTCGCGGCGGGCAGCATAGTGCTCCGACTCCACCAGCATGAGCTTCAGGAAATCCGGCCGGTACTGAAGAATCAGCGGCCACTTCGCCTCGATGTCCGCGTCGGAGTCGACAACGTAGTAGGCATGGTCCTTGAGCGTCTCCTTGGTGAAGCCTTCGTAGACACCCTGCTCGAGCAGCCGCTCGCGAAGTCGGATCGGATGTCCACCCGGCCCCGTGATGCCGCCATTGGGGAAAACGGCGTCGACGCTCGTCGGTCGATCGTAGGTTCCCCACACGGCCGCACTCTGCCGCGGCAGGTTGCTCAGGACCTTCACGTAAAAGACTCCGTCGCGAAGGTAGTTGTAGAGGGCGCGCTCGTTTCTCGCCAGGTCGTCAAGGCCAAGGTTGTGGTTATGCGCTTCGCAGAACGGCGGCGCGACATGCTTTCCGGCGAGGTCAACGACCCGTTCGGCCGGAGCGCGCGCATCCTTCTTGCTTCTTGCGAAACGCAGCTGGCCGTACTCGACGAAAACCGTCGCCGACGACGAATCGCTCGCCGTTGAACCACAAACCGTTGTCGAAGCGGAAGGACGGCTGATCGGCGAACGCGGTGGCAGCCAGAAGGACTGTCGCGGCGGCGGCGAGAACTCGCATCGTCATGTTCAACCTCCCAGCCATGGCACGTTGGACGCGCGCGAACGGCCGAAGGATTAGAAATACTGCCGGGCCGCAGTTTCCAGCTGCTGCCGGACTTCATCGCGCAACGCGGCCGGCTCGATGACTTCGACATGCGGCCCATGCCGCATGATGTCCATCACCAGCTCGCGCGCATCGCGATACGGAATGCGCAGCTCGTATCGGCCATCCTGCAGATACTTGCCCTGCTGCTCCGGATGCCAGTTCTCATCCGCCACCCAGCGCGCCCGCTCGGCCGAGAAGCGCAGCACCGCGACCTTGTCCGCCTTGCCGCCGAAGATGCCGTACGCGCTCGCATAATGGTTGTCGAGGTCGGCATCGGGCAGATCAAGCGCCGCGTCTTCCAGCACCCTCGCACGACGCACGCGATCGAGCGAGAACGTTCGCAGCTCGTTGCTCTCCTCGTCCCACGCATCGAGATACCAGACTTCGCGATAGTGCGTGAGCCGCTGCGGCGAAACTGTACGCTCCGATTGTCGATTGCTGCCGCGGGAGTGATATTCGAACCAGAGCTTGCGCCGCTGAAGCGTCGCCGACGCCGCAACTTGAAACGCTTCACCCGCCGTGCGCGAAGCGACACCCGGAAACCGAATGCGCGCAGCCGCCTCGCCGAGATTCAGTCGACGATGCTTCACGAGCTGATTCAAGTGCTTCGTGATCGCAGACACTTGCTCGGCGAGCAAACCGCCGCCGAGATCGCGAAGTATCCGCTGCATGACCGCGAGCGATTGCAGCTCCGCGGGCGAGAACCACAGGCCCGGCAGCTCGTAGCGTCTCTTCGCCGGAAGCTCTTCGATACATGAAGCCGCCGCGCTCCGCATCGAACTCGATCGGCGCGTTCAGGTGATCCTTCATCGACTGGACGATGCGATACAACGTCGCGCGCGAGCATTCGAGCCGCGCCATCAGGCTGTCCACGTCGATCGGCGTGCGCCGGTTCGCGAGGATCGAGTGGAGCTGGAAGATGCGGTCGAATTTGTCCATCCGGCACTAGCGGCTCGCGCAGGCGCGAATTTCGAAATCAGGCTTCGACGGGTGGTTTCCCCTTTCCCATGACTGTGCGCGGACTTCCACCTCGACGATGACGGCCACGTTCACACCATCACGGTAATCCCAATACCGTCCTCCATAACGGGCTCGAATACCAGTTCGCAACATGTTGCTGCACAACTTCACCCCAGGCGTCCGCCGACATCAGTCACTGTCAACGACGCTCCGCTGACCGTACTTCGAACATCGATGATCGCGACACCGCCTGCCCGTGCCTTGATCGAGACTCAACGCGGCTGCAGAAATTGCAGAATTTGACATTTGTTGCCTTCCTCGAAGGGCACCTTCCGTTCACCATGTCAGCGAAGCTCCAATTCGACGATCCCGCTCCAATGTTTCTTGCACCCGGATCAGGCAGCACGAACTTCAAATTCGCAGCCATTCGGCGGACACGAAACCGTCAGAGTGACGTGGAAGCAGCAGGTGCTGACATCGAGCGGCGCATGATTTTGAAGTCTACATGACAACCGGCAGTCGGGCTGAAGCGCGACCACGAGCGCCAAGTCGGCTTCATTCGCCCTTGGCGAATACCTCGTCGACATCCGGGCGCCCGAAGAACAACACGATGATTCCGTCCTGGTCCACCGGACTCGAAGGCGCGCAGGCCGTCATGCGAGTCCTTGATCGCGACTCGCTGAGCTTACGCTGAGACCCACGCCTCCCTGCGAGCGCTATCACGGATCGGCGCACCGGAAGTACGCTTCCCACCGCCGCCCATGACTAACGCTTCGGACTCGGCCGCGCCGCGCCGCCCTTTCAGAAAGAGCATCGCGCCGTCGCGGCTCACGATCGCGAAGATCGGTGTCTGATGCTGCGGCTCGGTTTCCTGAAACACGACGCTGAATCCGAGCTTGTCGCGATAGAAGTCGAGCGACGCTCGACGTCTCCCGGCATTGATGAAGGCGATCGTTTCTATGGTCGCTCCGGTCATGGCCGCCTGTTCCGCATACGGCGCGGTACGAGAAATCGACCGGGCTCGAGTCCCGAGCATCGTACCATCAGCGCATGAATCTCATCCAATCGAATCCACATCTTCGCTCGCCGGCGAAGCGGAAGAAGTTCTGTACCAGTTCTTGAAGACATCTTCCGCGATCGAAGGGATCCGGCACCCTTTCGCGAAGGACAAGCGCACGTACTGGCCCGAGACCATGGATGATCTGGTCAAGTACTGGAAGAAGCGCGTCGCCGCTCGATCGCCAGCGCGAAAAGCGCCTCGAGCGGCGCGTAGTCGCGGCTCATCGCTGCCTGGATAGCCTGCACATACGTCCGCTTCGCCCCACCCGCCAAGGCACTGAAATTGAACGAAGGCCCAGCCCGACCTGAGACGCCATCAGCACAGTCAGGAGGCGCGCCAGCCGTCCATTGCCGTCCCGAAACGGGTGTATGAGGATCAACTCTGCGTGCACCTCCGCCAGTGACCGCGCAACCGTAACGTCGGCAGCACTTCCACATGGGGTATGCCGACGCAGCACTCCCTTACCAAGCAGTCCCATGAGGCGAGGAATCAAGGGAGCGTGAGCAAACTGAAATCCGCCCTTGCCCATGTTCACTGTCCGATAGTGGCCAGCCCATGGATAGATCGAGCCGAGCCAGAGCCGGTGCAGCGACGAATGTCGGCCGGTGTGAAGCGATGGCCACAGCCGTAGAGTCTTCAGTGCAGCTCGCTGGGCGATAAGCAGGGCCTGCGTTTCGACCTCCTCTATCTGGCGGACGCGAGTGATTCCGAGGAGGTTTCGCAAGACACGGTCCCGCGACCCCGGTTGAAACTCGGACTCGGTGCCAGATGCCGCATATCTCTTCGATGTCATTCCGCCCGCGAGGTCGCTCGATTCTTAATCATTCGATGCTAGCATCAGCGCAATGAAGGTCGAAATAACTTCGTCTTTGCACAGAAATTCCTCACGCCAGCATCGAGCCGAACTGCTATGGCCCATCTCCAACTGCTACCATCTGCCGCACCCGCAGAGCGTCGACATTCGGTGACCTCCGTGCCCGACCATAAGATCGAACCGCCCAACGAGAAAGACATCGAGAACATCGCCATGGGCGTGGTCCACGCCGGGCAGGTGATCGAACAAGCTCTGGGTGAAGACCTCACCGGTAAACGCGCGGACCTCTGATCTCATCCAGCGCGTGCTCGACCAAGGCTTCGTCGAGCCCGAAGCTACGTACACGTTGCAAGCTCTCGGCCTCGCGTTCGGCCGCGCTTCCTCGGCGAGTTTGCCGACTACGACTGGTGGATGGTCGAGGACGAATTCGGTCGCGATCCCGCGATCCGCTACAAGGAAACGACCCTGCTGGTGTTCCCGATGACGATGATCTCGAAGCGCGTGGAAGACGGCGAAGAAGTCGACGTCGCAGAGCTCTTCGACGGACTCGCCAGGCAGCTCGCGGACCTGATCCGGAAGGTGTCTACGGCGCCTGATTCAGGCGGCCTTCACCAGCGATCCAGCCTTGTCGGTCGGATGCGGCTTGATTGCCTTGAGCTTCTTCTGAATTCGTGTGCGAGCAAGCCGCCGGTCATAGTCCGCCTGCAGGTTGATCCAGTACTGATCACTGGTTCCGAAATACGCGCTCAACAGCAAGCCCATCTCGGCAGAGATCGACCGCTTCTCCAGCACGATATCGTTGACTCTTGGCAGCGGCACGCCGAGCGCTTTCGCCAACTTGTAGGGCGTGAGATCAACGGGCTCCATGAACTCCTCGCGCAGAATCGCGCCCGGGTGATGTGCCTTCAGGTCTTGCCATGATGTCGATCCTCAGCTCAGTGGTAGTCGCAAATTTCCGAAGCGCAGGCGTGTTGGGCTCACCGACGCGCTTGTCCCACTCGCTCCTGAGCATCGCGAACGTCTGCAGGTCGTGCCACGCCGCACGCACGAAGAACGACTTCAACGTGCAGCCCTCGTACCGGAAGCCGAGCTTCTGCAGCAGTCTCTCCGACGCAGTGTTGCCGAGAACACGTGCGCCCACAGACGGTGCGCGCGTAGCTCGCTGAAGCCGAACTTCACGAGTGCAGCCGTCGCCTCCGACGCGAGCCCTGCCGCCACCAATCCTTGTGGAGCGCGTAGCCGAAGCTGTACTGCGGCCCGTTCGTATCGCCGCGCATCAGGCCGCAACTGCCGATCAGCTTGTTCATCTGCCTGTGGATGAGCGCGAAGCTGTAGTTCGCACGGTCCGCCTGTGACGGCTCACCGGACACGACCTGCAGGAACCCCTTGGTCTGCTCGGGCGTGTTCGGGCCGAACGCCGTGTAGCGCGTGACCTCCGGGTCGCTCGCGTACACGTGCACGGCATCGTAGTCGTCGACCGTGAACTCGCGGAACGTCAGTCGCGACGTCTGGATGGCGGGTTTCATGCGGCCGAGGTGCACCCGAGTGTGCCTCAAACCCTCAGCTAACCGCCACAGTCATTCGCCTGAGCGCTCGCGCTTGCAACCGTTCGTCGGTTCCAGCGGAGCTTCCGGCAGTTGTCGCGCATGCCCTGCGGCGACCGGTCGCGATGATCCTCGAGCGCCTTCGTGATCGCCACTGATGCGCTGGTCTCACCGCCGATACTCATCGCATTTCGAGTAGTCACGGTTACGACCAGATTGTGATTCATGTACCTCTTCTGCTCTGATTGCCGGCAGCGCGCTCACCCTGGCTGCCACCGCACGACACGCTGCTAGCAAGCTCGCAACCTGGCGTTCGTCGATCTGCAAGTCACCCTCGTACTCGCCGACGTTTCGAATGTCATGACACTTGGCAAGCACGCGCCACACTCCCGGCCCAAGTCCGAGCGTGTGCGGCAGCAGCTGAAACACGATGTAGCGATGCGCCGGCCGATAACCGCGCCATCGAAGAGCAGCCAGACACAGCCCGTGGGCAGCGTTGTACGCAAGATCGAAGCGACTCTCGAGAGCAAGCGCCCCGTTCCCCGCATCGTCGAGGCGTGCCTTGGCGGATCGCACGAGGCCCGCAAACTCCTCTAGATCGCGGGGCTCCGCCTTCAGAGGCCTATTCGCCCCGCAGAGATTCTCCAGCGCCGAGGGCATCCTTGCCTCCGATCAGCCACACCTTGGCTTGCGACAGCGTACGAGTCACGAAGGCGCTGTCTGCCTTCACGCGTTTCGACAAGTCCCTCCGCGAAAGAATCGTAGGGTTCACGGCCTGCCTAGCCGCGCGCCCACATCCTCGAGCGCAGGGAACACATCGCCGTAGGTCAAGTCATCGCTGATGAGCATAACGTCGACATCGCTGCCTGCAGTGTCTCGACCCTTGGCAACTGAGCCGTAGACGAACGCCGCGTCGATTTGGGACTCGAATGGTCGGAGAGCGGCGCGCAATGGATCGGCCAGACCCATCGTCTTCTGCACAATGCTGCAAAGTTCCGAGAACAGCGGCGCCGCAGCGTTTACCTGATAGTGCCGCTGGTTTCCGACTGCTCGCACCGTAACCAGCCCGCTACGTTCGAGCCGCGCGAGCTCGCGCTGCACAGCGCCTGATCCGATCCCGGCAAGAGTTATCAGCTCGCTGGCGTAGAAGCTTCGAGTTGGCTGACCGAACAGTAGCCCCAGGACACGCTGCTGCGTACCGGAAAACAGTGCGTCGGCCATCGTCAATGGCTGCGCCGCAGCCTTCGCGGCAACTCTCTTCTTAATACCCATAATGGGTACGACTATACCCAAATTGGGCATGCTCTTGCATCGGCTATTCATACGACCCAAGCATGCCGGGTCACCTCCCTCCGCAGGGCCATCTTTTTGCCGCAGAATGCCGACTTTTTCGAACGGCACGACGTCCAAATCGCGGCGTGCCGAACGTCTCTAGAACAGGCGAAGCATGGTGCCCGCCGACGACCTGACGGAGAACCTCGATGCAATACCTCTGCTGCTCTATTCGAACGAATCGGGCTGGAACCAGCTGTCCCCGGAACAGCAGGAACAGGGCAAGGCCGCGTACATGGCCTACGGCGAGGCCTTGAAAAAGGCCGGTGTGTTCCTGGGCTCGAACCGCCTGAAGCCGGTCGCCAATGCGACCACCGTGCGGATCGTCAACGGCAAGACGCAGGTGCTGGACGGCCCGTACGCGGACACCAAGGAGCAGTGCGGCGGCTACTACCTCATCGACGTTCCCGATCTGGACTCCGCTCTCTCCTGGGCCGCACGGTGCCCGGGCGCCGGCCATGGCATCGTCGAAGTACGCCCGGTCTGGCAGATGCCCGGACCCGGATGAGCGCACGCTCATGACCTTCCGCGAAGGCGACGAAGCACGCCGAACTGCCGACGCGGTCGCGCGTCGCAGCTACGGCAAGCTCGTCGCCTTCCTCGCCGCGCGCACGCGCGACGTCACGGCGGCCGAAGACGCGCTCGCGGAAGCATTCGCTTCGGCGCTCGCCGATTGGCCGGCGAACGGCTGCCCTCGGAACCCCGAAGGCTGGCTGCTCACCGTCGCCCGCCGCAAGCTGATCGACGGCGTTCGCCGGCGGCAGACGGCGAAGCCGTCGAGCACGCAGCTGCAGATCCTCGCCGAAGGACTGGAGGACGCTGCCGCGCAAGCGGAGAGAGACATGGAGCTTCCCGACAAGCGCCTCGCATTGTTGTTCGCGTGCGCGCATCCGGCGATCGAAGTCGGCATTCGCGCACCGCTGATGCTGCAGGTCGTGCTCGGACTGGACGGCGAGACGATCGCGTCGGCATTCCTCGTCTCGCCGGCGGCGATGCGCAAGCGTCTGTCGCGCGCGAAGGAGAAGATCCAGCAGGCCGGCATTCCGTTCTCGATCCCCGAGCGCGAAGAGCTGCCGCAGCGTCTCGACACCGTCCTCGAAGCGATCTACGCGGGCTTCGCGGAAGGCTGGACCGACCCGACCGGCACGGACGCGATTCGTCGCGATCTCACCGACGAAGCGATTTTCCTCGCGCGGCTCGTCGTCGAGCTGCTGCCGCAGGAAGCGGAAGGCCTCGGCCTGCTCGCATTGATGCTGCATGCCGAAGCGCGGCGAAGTGCACGGCGCAACGATGCCGGCGAATACGTGCCGCTCGCGGAGCAGGATCCGGCGTTGTGGAATTCACAGATGATCGATGAGGCCGAAGCCCTGCTGCTGCGCGCGAGCAAGCTGGAACTCATCGGGCGCTACCAGCTCGAAGCGGCGCTGCAATCGGCGCATGCGCATCGACAGCTCACGGGCCGCAACAACTGGGCGGAAGTCGTGCAGCTCTACGATGCGCTCGTCGCGATCACGGACTCGCCGGTCGTCGCGATCAATCGCGCACTTGCGATTGCCGAGCTCCACGGCGCCGGAGGCTGCTGCGCGAAGCGATGAAAGACATCGCGACCGATGAGCGCCTCAACGAGTATCAACCCTATTGGGCAGCACGCGCGGAGCTGTTGTCGAAGACCGGCGCACACGACGAAGCGCACCAGGCGTACGAAATCGCGATCGGCCTCGAACGCGACCCCGCCGTGCGGACGTTTCTGCAGAAACGTCAGGGGGCGTTGCCTCGCAGTTCCACCGGCCAGTCGAACCGGCGCCAATGGATGGCCAGCACGTACGCAAGCAGTTGCGCATAGCAGCGGGCGCGGCTCAGCTCGTCTTGTTTGTGCTCCAGCGCCCGAAGCAGCAAGTTGATGCCGTCGATGAGCCGCTCCCCGGCCTCGCCCTGTGCGCCCAGCGCCAAGTTCAGCTCCAGCACCTGCGCAGCCCCTTCCTGGAATATGCGAAGGTCACGGTGGTCCTGATAGAACTGAAGTGTCTCGCGCGCGCGGTCGAATCTGATGCGATGGTGCTCCGTGTGTGTCTCGCCCCCGAACGTCGCACCTGGGCGAGCAGCAGCAAGGCCTCGCGCTTCAACGGCCCGGCACCCAGCAGTCCTCCGACCTCAACGGCGCTGTGTGCATAGATTCTTGCCAGCGGCCAGCGGCTGCGACAGGCATGAGCAATGCCCCACGCGAGGTAGCGCTCTTCCGGCCTGGTCTCCAACGCGACGCGTAGCAGATCTTCGAGATCATCACACAGCTGCGGTGCGCCTTGGAGCGCAGGAGCGCGGAACTCAACTGGCCCGGGGACACCGCCGACGATGGGCCGAATGCGTACGCGGCCCTCGAGTTGCTCGATGCGCGCCTCGATCGGCTCGACATCCTTCCGCTGGCTCAATCCATAAGTCTGGGTGCCAAACACCCGCACGGAATCCACGACCTGTTCACGGATCATCTCCTCGAGAGTTGCGTCATTGAGGAACCAGGCTATCAATTGATCGAGACGCGTCTGATCTAAACGGAACTCCTGCTGCGGCAGCAGGTGCACGGCTTGTCGGCGAAGTCCAGGGCGAACTCCGCTTTCTCGAAGCTATGCCAGGCCTCAACGAAGTACTTGCGGGCAAGCTTGCTGTGCTCCGCGGGCTGTTGCGCATCCTGGGGAGGCTCATCGAGTTGTCGCTGAAACGTATCGAGCGCGATGGCGAGCGACTTCACGGTTTCAGCGGGCAGGCGCTCATCCAGGCCAGGCATCAGCAGCATGCGTGGATGTCGCAGGAACTGCGCCGGCCTGATCCCGAACTTCTCACTCTTGAGAATGGTTGCCCGGTACAGCGACATGACGCGCGTGACCAGGACGACGCGCAACTGGGTGAGACCCTCCGACTCGAGCCGCGCGTTGATCGCCTCCATGCACGAGAGCGCTTCTGCATCAACTCGGTTGGCGGGACGGGAGTGGTACTTTGTTCCTGGCGATTGTCACAGCTAGCGATGCCAGCCCCTGACGTGCTCCTCAGTCGGGCTAACCTCGCGCAGCGCCGTCGCGCGCTTGCGATCGATATCGAACTCTTCCCACGGAAAATCCCGCAGTCCGACCAGCATGCTGCTCTCCTGCAACGCCCGGATGCGAGCCGCAGTACTTTTTACGAGCGGTGACAGGCGGTCAACATGGGCGCCCCACGCAGCAGATGCTCTTATCGCTTCCTGTTTCACGTGTGGTGGCGCGTGCGATCCCAGGGCCTGTTCGGGAAACCAATGAGGTGCCCACCGATTGACGCAACCTCAGTATCTCGGCCTTGGCCGCGACCACCAATGAAATCTGCTGTTGATGATACTGCGCGGAGCGATAGGCAATGTTGTCGTCGATCTCCTCGCCATGCGAGGGCAGCAGGCCGATGGAGCACCCGGATTGAACAGCAGCCGGCGAAGAATTTGCTCGTTCTTGAGTCTCAGCTCCGATCTGTAAGAACAACTGCCGTCCGGACCGTCGCGCTCGGCCTCGAGGATGAATCCCGTGAGATCCGCGTCGATGTCGGGATTGATGTACGAATCCAGATCGTGCGCGTCTGATGAAATAAACGAAGCGCGTATCGGCGCGCGCGCTCCAGTCATCCTGATATCGCCGCAGCAGCTCACCCAGGATCGTCGCTTCGATTCGCAGCGTGGCTGGCCCGACCGACGTCACGCGGTCAGATTTCATACTCGATGTCTTCGAAACCGCCCGCAGACGCATGCAGCTTCCGCAAGTCGCGCCGAACCTCCCAGGGCTTGACACGCAGGTCGCTCATGAATCCAGACGGCGTTACCTCGTCCGCGCCACGCTGGTCTGCGGGCTGTGTCTTGGGAACCACCGTGGCGGCTCCGCCGAGCACGATGCGGCTCAGCTCATTACTTTCGTGACTACCCGCGGGAATCTTGAGAGTACGCACGAAGAGCTCAGTCACGTCACCCGAGGCGAGCAGCGAACGGCCCGGACCGATCGCGTGCTCACGTACGTGCATGGCTTCGTAGTCGCGCGCGCGCAGTGCATTGAACAGGTTGCGGCCCGCCTCAGACCCAAGCAGGTGAGGCACACGGCGTTCGATCCTCTCGAAGCGATCACCGCTCAGAACGATCGCCAGGTTGCGCATGAGCGAGCCTTCGAACGGCCTGAATTGCAGCCTGGGCCAGATCTCCCTGTAATACGTGTTCGCGAACTCGTCGAGAAGCGCGAAGGCGTCCACGTCCCGCGAGAGCATCGCACCTGGCAGCAGCCACGGCAGGTCGCTCCTACGCTCGGATGACCGTGATAGCAGCATGTAGCACGCCAAGGCCCCGGTCATTGCGCTCGAGCAGTGTCGCGGTCGTGCCATCCGCGCAATCGCGAGCCATGTCAGTTTGCGCAGCACCCCGGAGAATGATCGTTCAAAGCGTGGACTCGCCACGGACGCGAAGGTGGGGCCCACTGCTGCCGCGAACTCTCCCACGGCTGCACAGGCGACCAGCGCACTGAAACGCGTCGGCGTGCTCAAGCTGTCGCGGATCGCTCAGTCGCTCCGTGATCGCGGCGCTGCACGCGCTGAGCTTGTCCGCAGAGAGGTGCGTGCGAGCCTGCATGAGCGCGGCAGCCGGAAGGAGAACATCGCCTTCGTCGAGATCGGGGGCGCTCGAACCTGTGTCCAACAGTGGCTGTAGCGCGGCGTCGACCAGCTCATCCAGACTCACTGGTGATACCGATGGGCCTTCGTGCGGACGAGTCCAATCACGCAGCCACAGAGCGACGCTGCCCGACGAACGCCGCAAGTGCGCGAGCAGCGCCATCGGAACCGGTGGCGTTGATGGGCCCACGGAAGCGCGAGGCTGTTGCTCGAGCCGCTGCAGTTGTTCACGCAGCTCGTTTACTCGAGATGAGGCACCGAGCCCTTCCAGGCTCAGCTGCGCCGCTCGCAGCCGTTGCTTGGCGCGCTGTTGCCATTGCAGGGGACTGTCTGGTTGCTGCCGAGCTTGTTCCAGTGCATGCGCAGCAGATTCCAGAGCAGCAACAGCATCTGCTTCGGCCTCGGCGGGAGATTGCTGCAGCGTGGCGAGCCTTGGATGCTCAGCAGGTTCGAGCGCGATCAGCAGCTCTCTCAGCTCGACACGCCTGGCATCGACGAGCTTGTACAGAATGAAGCGGCCACCTCGTTTGCCACGCGCTCCGCCGTGCCGCGTTCGCTGTTGCGGGCGAGCTGCGCGAGGGTGACTTCGGTGACCGCCGGTGCCACGACCGGCTCAAAGAATTCTTGTTGCAGCGCGCGAGCACCGTGCGCACGAGATCAGATGTTCACCTTGGAGAACTGCGCAAGGTCACGCACGGTAAACGTGCTCAGCGCGAGTGCCGAGTACAGCACTTGGGCTCGATCGGTGACGGCCTTCAGCCTAGGCATGGTGCTTGCGAGGCGCGAACGTCCTGTCCCGGATTGGGCGGCTATTATATGATTCATTATTCATTTGTCAAACGAATCATGGATCAGTTCCCCGCTATGGTCTCAAGCTCTTGAAGCCAAACGGATAAATCATCAATTGGGCTACCCAAGAGCTCGCGGAGACGGACTTGCTGGGCAAAATCGGCACGCGAAAGCGCCTTCAGCACGTTGAAAACATGAGTGACGACGGAGCCGCCTGCAATGCGTCCGGACTGCAATGCTGAATCCGATAGGACAAGCACAGCAGCTGCTCGATCGCCCTGCGCTCCGCTTGCGAACGGTTTGCGCGCTGATCACCTGACTTGAAGTATTCCAAGGCCAGCAGCGCGGCTCGCCGACCAAACTGCAGTGGCGCCGGGGCCGCTTGTCGCTGACGGTACTGCTGCGCCGCGCGGACAATCTCCTGGGCGTGATCGATGAAAGCATCCGGCAGCGGCTCATCGATGTCGCTGTTGATTGTGATGAGCGAATTCAGCAGCGCGTCGAGCGTCCGCAACGCCACTTCGTCCATCCAACCCTCATAGAAGGCACACTGCGGACCACACATTGCGCGTCGCACACCCGCCTTGCCCGGTAGGCATGGCAAACCACTTCGTGTGCCAACAGCAGGGGCACACTCAATAGTGATTGCCAACCGAAGCTCTGTGAATCCAGCTCGAGC
This sequence comes from uncultured Gammaproteobacteria bacterium, assembly GCA_963830745.1. Taxonomy (GTDB): domain Bacteria; phylum Pseudomonadota; class Gammaproteobacteria; order Steroidobacterales; family Steroidobacteraceae; genus Steroidobacter. The sequence goes on along the minus strand of CAWHNL010000016.1, from coordinate 333,432 downwards.
GTGACTTCCGACAGGCGACCGGCCGCGTCGTGAAATTGGGTTCGCCCCACGACCGTGCCGTGTGCCAGCTGACCCTGCGGTGGAAAATTCCATGCGAGCTGGACGTCCACATCGGCCAATGAACTGGTGTCGCCCGCGAACGCATGACGCGCGATCTAGCGCCCGCACGACCTTGCGCAGGAATTGAAACTGGCCCGCGATTGATCGCACGCAGAAACCGACGGATTCCAGCTTCTGCTTGTCGAGCAGCGCGGTTCCGTCGCAGGTGTGTGAGCTGCCCGCACCGCAATCATCGCAGCGATTCTCATTGATGCGCGCGGCGAGCTCGTCGATGAACTTATCGCGCGCGGTGCGGTGCGCGCGTGAGCCATGAACCTGAAGATTCGATACGACCTTCAATTGATCATCGAGCAGCGCCTGCAACGCTTGATTCGAGATCAGATTGGGGGCCGGGACAGCGACGAATGCCTGGGTGAGCTGCGCAATCACTTGAGACTCTCGGGCCGCCCGGTGCCGACCGGCCCGTCTGCGCGCGCGCCACTTCCGCGGCGATCTTGCGCACCACAAACCGTTTGTGTTCTGAGAAAGGCACCCGGCTCGATTCCGCTGAGCTCCGTAGGCGAGTCGCTCGTCAGTGGATTCGTGCAGTGCGATTCAATCGCGCATCGCGCGCATCAACCGCTAGCTCCCCACGACCCGCTCCGTCGTATCCCGCAGACGCGTGCAGCGCTAGTTGTTTTCGACTGCGTAAACGCTGCGGCGTCAGCACCATAGAAAACCCGCGCGGCGGCGTCAATGCGGTGAGATGCAGATCGCGCGACGGATCCACGCCCCAACTCGCACAACTGTCAACTAATCCGACAGTAGCCAAACGATCATCTTTGAATGACAGACGCGCCTTCCGCGACGTGTTGATGGGACCTGTCACGAGGCCTCTGTCGCGCTCGACTTGGACAACAACTCAGTCTTGACCTGGGCAATGAAGGCGCGCGCCATGCCGGCATACTTGGAATCAGCGCTCGCATGCTTGGCGAGACTGTCGTAGTCGCGCCGGTGATCCGCGCGCAATTGGCGATAGTGCTCCGAATCTGCGTCAGGTTCGCCAACGAGCTGCATGAAGCTCTTCACGAATCGCTCGCATTCCCTCTGAATGAAATTGAGGTGCTCGAGATGCTCGCGAAACACCCCCAGGCGATTGAGACCGTAGAAAGCGATCGAGTTACTCGCATACTCATCCGCGCCGGTAGCCGTGTGACGCGGCCGCAGGAACGGCAATACCGGCACAGCTTCCCAGAGAGGAAACTGACGATCGTAGTCGAACACCCATTCGAGATGCGCAGCCGGGTCGCGTTCGCAGGGATCGATCAGCAGCGGATCCTCGTTGGAGAGCGGTTCGTGCTCGGTCATCACTCGACGACCGCCTGTCACCGGAAAGTTGATGCCCTTGCCGAACAGAAGCGTTGGTGGGACCTGCGCAAGACGCTCTATGTCCTGGCGAGCGTCATTCCGGGAGCGATACTCGACGTGGAACTTCCGTTGATTGCAGTCGATGCAGCTTGGAAAGAGATTTTCGAACTTACCCGCGAGCCACCAATAGCCCGGATGCGCGGGCGCTCCTTCCACCTTTCCCTTGGGACGAAAGTGTTCGACCTGCCAGGCGCCGACGGCGGCGTAACGGCTCTCGCAGTAAGCACACTTGTTGTGGAACTGGCGCTGGAGTGCAGCGCGCACTGCCCACTCCGTGTAACGTTTTAAATAGTACGCATTCGTGGGAGGCGGCTTCAGCGCATAATATTGGCGCGCCTCTTCGAGCTCGGTGAGGCCACTGCGGCCGCGCTTCTCCAACGCCTCGATGACCTCCTTGGCAACCGGCGGCTTGCGCGCGACCAATATCATGACGAGGGCCTTTCGCGCTCGGCATCCGCTTCCTGCCACAAGCTCACGACCCTGTCGACTGGCTTCGCGCTTGATCACGCGTTGTTGTTGTGATGTCGCAGCCCGACTCTTGACGACATACTCTGTCAGCGCCTGCTGGAGCACGCGCTCCTGAACGGAGCCGCCGAGTATGACGCCGGCAGCTGCGTCGGCTCTCTTCAGCTCCAGCTCCGCCTCCTGCGCCGGCGTCCGATCCGGCATCGATGCCAGAGTGACGTATTCCGCGATACTCGCGTCGAGCGCGGGATCTTCCGCGCTCCACAAGCCAAAGAATTCCGAGGTCAGCAGCTGCTGCACGCTGAGCCCGCGCACGCTCTGGCAGCTCGAGCACGCGCGCGACACCACCCTTGCTATCGCGACGCAGCACCTGCACTTCTCCGCCGTGGTAGCCGCGCAGGCACAGCGGGTCGTGCGTCGACGCCAAGAACTGGACCTCCGGCAATGCTTTGCGCAGTCCCTGTGCGATACGCATCTTCCAGCGCGGATGCAGGTGCGTATCGAGCTCGTCGATGAGCACGATTCCGCGGGCAGAATCGATATCCGCAAAATACCGCAGGAGTTCGCGCACGATGTCCACACCCATTGCGACCACGGCCTTGTAGCCCTGGCTGAGATTGCTCAGCGCCTCCTTGCGCCCGTCGACCTCGAAGAACATCTGCCCGCTCTCACGTCGGCCCTTCGGCAGCTGGCGGCTCACCACTGCTTCATTCGGTAGCAACAGCAGCGTTCGCAGCGCGCGCACGGCCATCGCGAACTCATGTTCGGGACACGTCAGTAACCATTGCTCCGGATCGTTGAGGGTCGCCAGTGGATCGAACATCGACTTGACGAGCGTGAAGGGTGCCAGGTGCATGCCGCTTGCTCGAGCCGGGTGCAAAGAAACGCCGTGGACCGTAACCGAAGCAACACGACGACACGCTCCGCATTACCGGAAAACCTGCCCTTGCGATCGATGGAGAGACTGATCGGAGTATCACCAAGCCATACACGAACGTTCTGCGGATGATCTCAGCTTGCTCCGCATCCGCACCCGCTGCAGCCGCTCTTGCCCCGTGATCCGCATACGAGCGATTTGCTTCGTTCCCAGCAGGGTAAGCGCCACCGCCTCCAGCACCGTGCTCTTGCCAGCAGCATTCTCGCCCAACAACATCAGAGCCTCCGGGAATACCATCTTCGCCCGGCGGGCTGTTGGGGATTTCAAGCTCGAGTTCTTCAATTGCCCGAAATTTTCGAATCTCGATTCGAGTAATGCGGCGTTCGACGAGCGGCGGCAATACTTCTCTTCTCGCGCCGTCGCGTTTCGGACTACGCTTGGACGTCTGTTTGGCCGCTGCGCTGCCCTCCGCTTCGAAAACCGCAGCACGGTGCGCAATCGTTTGTTGATCAGTCCTCGGCAGGACCGAAAGCATCTGCAACTGCGGCAGCACTCGCCTCGGCAAAAATGTCTGAACTGTATCTGTCGAACGCCGCCCTTCGTGCCGCCAGATAAAGCAGCTTCCGACTCTGCGAGGCTTCTGCTCAAACTCTATGACAAGACTCTCCAGGGCTGCCAGGTCGTTGTCGCGCGTAACATTGAGCGTACGCTGCGCGAGCGTCGCAACCTGCTCCCAGGCCCTCCTTCGCATCTCGACGAGCCCGGCTCGGGCATTGAGACCTGAGCGACTCGATCACGAAGTCACCCCGCGGCGTGTGCGGGCGCGCAAACCCTGACTCCAGGAATGTCAGATGCTCAGCGGGATCGTCGTGGCAGGGATCGAGGAACAGTGGCCTTTCGACACGCCGGCACTCCTCGACACTGGCCCGAAACGGCGCGCGCGCGCTTCGAGTAGTGGAAAAGAGCGCTCCTGCTCGCTCAACGCCCCTGCCCGACGTCACGCCGAAAATTGCATTCCATGCACACCAACACAGCAGGTTGTCCCACTCATAAGCAAGCCAGCTGTAATACAGGTGCTCCTGCGTCGACGCATCGTCGTCGAACCGTGCGCCCTGCTTGGGTCGAAAGTGCTCGACATCCAAGGGACTCGTCATCCCGGAGGATTCGCAATACGCGCATTTGCCGTGAAAAAGTACCGCGAGTTCTGCTCGCACCTGACGCGAGATGTCGGTAGGTTCAAAGGACACCCGCAATTGATTCAGATGGCGTTTGCTCGCGGTAGCGAGCAGTTTCGCGAGGCGATCGCGCACGTTGCGCGCGCGCGCAGATGACAGTGACTCAGGGACTGAGACCCGTCGCCGGTCAACGAAGATCATCCTGAGAGAATAGCGGGTCCCTGCGCTTAATGCGAATCGAGCGTCGGGAGCCTGGCCGCAATCACGACGGGCAAGAACAGGGCAGCGAACAGGCCCCCTGGCCTGAAGGGCGCTGCAGCACTGGCATAGAAGCCGGCGTCCGCTGTCGAGAATTCTTACGAAAAAACGCGCGTTCGATGCCGCCTTGTCTGCATTACCCCTGCAATTCCGATTACCCCAGTGAAGCCCGAATTGCGGCTACCCATCAGCGGGCATTGATGGGCAGCGGCTCACGAACATCGAGCTCGATCCACTCGACGGTAGCGAGCCCGCCGATAAGCTCTACTGAAGCGACCGCCGCCCCGGCATCCGATCGGCGGGCGTACCGCATGTCATCGCTGGACATCCTCCGCGGGCTCGTGATCGTGGTGATGGCTCTCGATCACGTTCGTGACTTCGTCATGACCGCCGCCGTACAGGATCCAACGGCGGATCCAACAACCAGCCCACTGTTATTTGCCACCCGGTGGATCACGCACTTTTGCGCCCCGACATTCGTATTCCTTGCCGGGACGAGTGCGGGACTGATGGCACGCCGCAAGACGCCCGCGGAGCTGGCGTCATTTCTGTTGACGCGAGGTCTGTGGCTGCTCGTCCTGGAGGTTCTCGTCATCTCCACAGCCGCGTCGTTCGCCCCGACAGGCGTCGACGGGTTCGGCGGACGAACCTACGTAAACCTGCAGGTGATCTGGGTGATTGGTGCCAGCATGGTGATCCTGGCTGGTGCGCAATTCCTGGGTCGGCGCGCGTGTCTCGCCATCGGTGCGGCGATCTTGCTAGGCCATAATCTTTTGGATGCGATCTGGCCGGCAGCGATGACCAGCGCAAGCACCGCGCCTGTGTGGGCGGCACTGCATTCGCGACAGTTCTACGACGTCGGCCCGTTCGCGATCTTCTTCAACTACCCGTTGCTGCCCTGGATCGGTGTCATGTTCCTCGGCTACGGCGCCGCCGGTCTTTTTGAGCTACCGGCGAAACTGCGGGACCAATGGTTGCTGCGCATCGGCATGAGTCTGGTCATCGCGTTCATTCTGATCCGTGCTCTGAATGTGTACGGTGACCCGAACGCCGTGGGAATTCGACCCGAGCAGCATTGCAGCGTCGGTCATGTCCTTTCTGGGTACGACAAAGTACCCGCCGAGTCTTCTCTATATTCTGATGACGCTGGGCCCTGCCGCGATCCTTTGCGCGTTTGCCGAACGCTTCCGCGGTCCGATCAAGGATGTACTGGTGACGTTCGGACGCGCGCCGCTGGCGTTCTACATCGCGCATCTCTATCTCATTCATGCCGCAGCTATCTTGCTTGGCATCGCGCAGGGCTTTGCAGCACAGCAGTTCTTGACCCCCTACCGCTTCTTTCCAAAAGGCTACGGTGTCGGCTTGTTGGGCGTCTACCTGATCTGGATCGCGGTTGTCGTCATCCTGTATCCGCTTTGCCGATGGGTCGCAGCGGTCAAGGCACGGCGACAGGATTGGTGGCTCAGCTACGTTTGACGCAGGACCCCCTTTCGCTAACTCGCGCCAGCCTGGGCGCCTCCAGCGATCGCTTCCGATGGGTGAGGCCAAAGGACGCGCGGAAGGTTCGGGTCAGGTGCGCCGTATCGGCGAAGCCCGCGTCCATGGCGGCTGTCCGCACCAGTTCACCGGCAGCTATCTGGCGCGCGGCATGCTGGAGCGCTGACCATTGCTTGAATCGGCGAAAAGTCAGGCCGGTCGCTGCCTTGAACATCCGCAGCGCACTGGTTCGCTCCATCTTCAAGCGATGCGCCAGCTCGAGCTGAGACAATCGCAGCATCGGTTCGGCAATGATGGTCTCGATTACGACACTGAGCTGCTGCGGGATTGGTGTTGCTCCGGACGTCAGCCGATAGCGCAGCTCTGTTTGGGCGCCGGCTTCCTGGAAGAGGGCGTCGACAGCGATCTCCGCAAGCCGCCCCTGCAGCCGTTGCGCGCAAGGGAAATTGCCTGACCAGGTCAATCCGTCCAGATAGATCGCGTTGATGCCGCCATCCGCACAGATGACCTTGTGCTCGACGCCGGGCCGAATGAACAGAACGTCGCCCGTAACCTGCTCGCTGGCGCTGATGACCGAAACGGATCCCCGCCTCCCTGCGATCACGCAGGGGGCCGGATTGCAATGGGGCGCGAGGTGCTCGACATCCACCGAGAACACACTTGCGGGAAACTGCAGGCCGGCGCTCGACATCGGCAAACTATCGTCCGCACGTTTGTTCAACGCAAGCGCGATCAAAAAGCGTATGCATCATGGAGAAAAACGCAGATGGAGGACAAGGTCGTGGAGGAGCGGAGCCAGCGTGCAATTTCATCAAGAAACAAGGAAAACTATTTGAAAGCAAAAGCGGCCTTCAATCAAAAGGATATGGCCGGCTGCATGAGCTATTACGCGCCCGACCATCACATACGGTCGCGCGATGTCGGGCCGGGACGCCAGCATATCGAGCGGTTCCTGTCGTCAATGCATGAGAGCTGGCCGGACCTCGTGATCGTCGTCGAGCATGCCGTTGCGGAGGATGACTGGGTCGTGGGGCGATGCACGACGACAGCGACGCACGCCAAAACGGTGATGGGAGCAGCACCCACCAACCGGCAGGTTCAAGCGACATTCTGGGATATGCATCGCTTCGATGCGGATGGCCGCATCGTTGAGACCTGGAACCTGCTGGACAGCCTCGCCATCATGCAACAACTGGGGCTCGTTCCGACGCAGCCGAAGTGAGGAGCCGAGGCTCGAAGACATCAGCTCATGTCAGCCCGACTTGCACGCGTACGCGCACAGCTCACGCACGAGCTTCGCGGCCACCGTCGCAGTCATGCCGTTGATGTCCCGATCCGGATTCAGCTCGACGATGTCCGCGCCAACGAGCGGCGCGCGCTGCGCGTGCAGCACATTGAGAATGTCGCGCACCGTCAGACCGCCCGGCTCGTGATGTGACACGCCGGGCGCGACGGACGGATCGAGCCCGTCGAGATCGATCGACACGTACAGCGGACCTTCGAGGATCGGCACGGCGTACGGCGAGAACGTCCGCATCGGAATGATCTCGACGCCGAAGCGCTCGACCTGCGCCCGCTGCCGACGCTCGAGCGTACGAATGCCGACCTGCACCAGTCGACGCGCGAGTCCCTGCTCCATGATCCGTGCGAACGGCGAAGCGTGCGAGCGCTTGTTGCCCTGGTAGTCGTCGTACAGATCCGGGTGCGCGTCGAAATGCAGGATGTCGACCGGGCCGCGCTCGGCGTGGATCGCGCGCAGCACCGGATACGTCACCGAATGATCGCCGCCGAGGGAAATCGGGCAATGCCCTTCGCGCAGCGGCGACGCGGATCGATCGCTCGATGATCTCGTCGTCGCCGTCCGCCTCACGCAGCGGCGCATCGCCGCAGTCGTTGATGATCAGATCGAGGCCCAGCTCGCGCCCGTCCTCGGACGCAACGGTGTTGCCATCGCAAGCGAGCGCGGCGCGAATGAACGCGGGCCCCTTGGCGGGCCCGCGCAGGTAGGAGGAATGTCGATCGGTCGGCAGACCGATGAGTGCGAAGGTCGGCTTCATCGCGCGAATTATGCCCTACTCGAATTAGCAGCCTACTTAGTGCCGCTGACCTGCTCGGCCCAGGTCTTCGCGCGCGGGTAGCCGTTGAGGAACGGCAGCGCGGTCTCGACCATCTGCGGCGCCGACGCACATTTCGTAGTGCGTCATGTTCGGCAGGATCGCGAGCCGGTTCTGCGACATGTGCTCGCGCTGCCAGCCCGCGTCCTTCAGCCCGCCGCCGAGCAGCTGGTAGAACTTCACGATGTGCTCCGGCCGGATCATGTCGCTGTCGCCGTAGACGAGCATCGTCGGCATCGTCAGCTTCTTGACGTCCGCCGACCAGTCGTACGGCTTGCGCATGTACGCGCCCATCTGGTCGAGCAGCTTCGGGAAGTCCTCCGGATGCGGCGCGACCGCCGACGTACGACTTGTACATCGGCGTCTCCTTCATCTGCTCCGCCATCGCCGCGCCGACCGCGGCCTGCTGCGGCAGCATCTCGGGATAGAACCGTCCTGCGAACATGCCGGAAGAAACCATCACCAGCCGCCGCACCATGCTCCGGATGCTGGACGGCGAGCTGGAACGCGACGCCGCCGCCCATCGAGTAGCCGAGCACGTCGACCTTCTGGTAGCCGAGCTTCTTCAGCAGCACGGCCATGTCGTCGCCCATGTCGACCAGGCTGATCGTCGCGATTGCCGAGCTCCGTGCGGCCGTGGCCGTGCAGGTCGACGCCGATCACCTCGCGGCTCTTCGCGAGCGTGGCCAGGTTCGGACCGAACATCTCGATCTGGCCGAGGCCGCCGTGAAGCAGCAGCAACGGCTCGCCCTTGCCGTAGACAGCGTAGTAGTAGTTCACGCCGTTGACGGCGGCGTGGCCGCTCTTCACGGGTTTCGGGATCTGGGTCATGGTCGGGTTCTCCGCGGCTTGGGCCTGGGTCGGGACGACGCACGTCGCAACCATTGCCGCGAACGTCGCGGTCAGCGTGGCCAGTACCGTGGCCGTCCCTGTACGCGTGGTCATTGTCAACTCCTGTGGTGAATGTCCGATGTCAGCCCAAGGACGTACGACGACGCGCCGTTCCGACACCTAATTAAACGCACGACCGGGCATGCCGGCAATGACCTCGCAGGTCATATCGCGGCGGTTCGCGAGATGTGCGATTACTTTGAAGGAGGCTTCGCGAAGAAGGCACCCAGCCGTTCGGCCAGCCCGCGTGCATTTTCAAGATGAAGCATGTGCGTGGCGCCGTCGAGCACGAACGGCTCGGCGTTGCCCACCCAGGCGGTCAGCAGATCCTGCCGCTGTTGCCAGACGGGCGAAACTTCATGACTCCGGCCGCCCATCACGAGCAGCACCGGCTGCTTGATGCGCGCGGCCTCCGCCGGGCCGAAGCCCATTGCTGGATGGCCGGCAGCTCCTGGGCGAAGAACGTATCGGCATCGCCACTGCCTGATCGAATGCTCCGGGCAGCACTCGATCGGCGCTCGGCGCGATATCCGGGGCCGGCGACAGCGCGCATGAACGTGTCGACTGCTGCCGCCTTGTCGCCGGCGCGATATAGCTCGACAGCCTTGTGGAATGCCGACGCGCCCCGGCGAACCCGCTGGAAGGGTAGCGCCGCTTCCAGCAACGCCAGCGACCGCACTCTCTGCGGCGCATCCAGCGCCAGCTGCATGATGATGTTCGCGCCGGACGAGTGCCCGACGAGATGCGCGCGCTCGATTCCGAGCAACTTCATCAGTGAACGCACATGCGCCGCTTGCTGCGCGATGCTCACTGCGCCGGCAACGTGGCTACTGCCGGCATAACCGACGCGATGATAGGTCACCAGTCAGTAGTGACGACTCAACGACGGCTCCTTCAGGAGCGGCTCGAACCAGTCGGCGAAGACGCCGGCGTGCACGAGCACGACCGGTTCGCCCGCGCCGACGGTTCGATACTCCAGCTCGACTCCGTCCAGCGATGCTCGCTGCCAGGTTTTCGTATCAGCCTCCTTGGCGCAGGCGCCCTGCCCGTCGCGCGCGCGGCTGTGGTGAACATCCACAGCCCGCACACGAGAACCGTCAGGAAGCACCTGCGCGAGAGCATCGTCAGAGCGCTTCCAGGAACGCCACGAGATCCTCTCGCTCCTGGTCCGAATACTCAAACTCGAGCGCCGTTTCGTAGTGGCGGACCACGTCCGTCAAGTTCGCCGCGATGCCGTTGTGGAAGTACGGCGCCCGCGCCGACGATGCCACGCAGCGACGGCGTCTTGAACCGTCCATGTCGGCCCAGCGACCGCTGCGCAGCGCGCGGCCCGGGTCCGTCGTCTGGCGCGTCTTCCAGCGTCGCCTTGTTCTTCACGGTGTAGAGCGGCATGCCAGGCTTGCGGAACTGCGCCTGTGACGCACCGATGTCGAACAACCTGCCGTCTACGTTGCTGCCGTTGTTGACAGCGTTGTGACAACCGTTGCAGCTGCGATTGTTGTTCGGCGTTGACCGAGTTGAAGATCTCCTGGCCGCGCGCGATCTGCGCGCGCTTGCGGTCGGCCGGACTTGCGTGCCGCACGAGCCCGGCTTGAGGTTGATCCAGGCATCGAACAGGTCGAAGCGTCCGCTCGCGGGCTGCTGCGCCGAGAGATTCTCCGGCCCGCCCTTCGCGCCGCACGACGTCGAGCAGCCCGGCGCCGAACGAGAACTGCTGCGCGAAGGCCAGCCCGAGCTCGTACGTCGCGATCGACTTCGAGCGTCGCGGCCGTCGCCGGCGGTCCTTGCTGCGAGCCGGTGATGTTGCCAGCGGCCTGCGCGATCAGGCCCGCGTGCACGTCGCCGCTGCCGTTCGTGTTCTGGTCGTGCCAGCCGATGTTCTTCGCGATGTGGAAGTTCGCCGTCGCGAGCGGACGGCGGAACGCCTGGAACTGCGTCGGCTGTGCGCCCGCGCCCAGCGGATCGTCGAACGCAAAGATCTCGAACTCGAACGTGGGCTGGATCGGACCGCCGCGGCGGAACAGCCCCTTGCGCAGCATGCTGTACGACGCGCGCTTGGCCTGCAGCGAGGACACGTCCGGCGAGGGACTGTTGGCGTCGAGCGCGTTGAAGATCGGGTCGGTCCCCTGCGTGAGCAGGAACTTCAGCTCGACGTCGACGGGCCGGATGCTCCAGCCCACCTGCGGCAGGTGGCACGACTCGCACGAGCGCCCGTTCGTCCCCTGCGGCACGTGGAACGGGTTCTTCAGGTCGACGAAGCCCGCGGTGCTGAACGTCGCGGCCGTGCCCGCGCTGTTCAGGAAAGGAAAGTTGTTCGGCAGCCTGCCGTCGAAAATCTCTGCGAGGACTGCCTTCGGCGGCGGCGCCGGACTCGCCAGCGTGCCGGCCAGGGCCAGCGCCGCAAGCAGAATGCCGGCCGGCGGCCGCGATATCGATAGTCTCGACCTGTTCATCATTATTCCTCCCGACTCAAAGTATCCCCGGCATTCCTTTCACGATCATCGGCACCGGCGCAGGTCTACGACAGGGCCGAAAGGGCTGGGCGGCCGGCCGCGGCTATCCCGCGGGATTTCCCGGTGCGGCATTCGCCGCACCTCGGTCACAATGCGGCGCTCATCCCTCCCGACGGAGCATTCCCATGGCCGCGCCCGCCGAAACCATCGAGCAGATCCGCACCACCGCCATCGACCTCGCGCTGAAATTCGGCCCGAAACTGCTGGCCGCGCTGATCATCCTGGCTATCGGCTACCTCGTCGGACGCCAGGTGTCGCGCTGGCTCGAGCGCGCGCTGTTGCACCTCGAGATGGAGCCGCCGGTGCGCAGCCTGATCGTGCGCATCGCGCGCGTCGTGATCTCGCTGCTGTTCGTGATCATGGCGATGCAGAACCTGGGCGTAGAGCTGCTGCCGCTGGTCGCCGGGCTCGGTGTCGCCGGCGCCGGCATAGCGCTGGCCATGCAAGGGCTGCTCGGCAACCTGTTCGCGGGGCTCTCGATCATCTTCACGAAGCCGTTCCGCGTCGGCGAGTACATCGGCATCGTCGGCGAGGAAGGCACGGTCGAGACGATCACGCTGTTCCAGACGACGCTTGACTCATCCGGACCGCTCGCGCGTCGTGATCCCGAACCGCAAGATCGTCGGCGAGATCCTGCACAACTACGGGAAAATCCGTCAGGTCGACGTCACCGTCGGCGTCGCTTACGACACCGAGCTCAACCAGGCGCTCACGCGTGATCCAGGAAGTGCTGCGCGAGAACACGCGCGTGCTGCAGGACATGACGCCGGTCATCGGCGTGCGCCTGCTCGCCGACTCGTCGGTCAACATCGCGGTCAAGCCGTGGGTCGGGCGTGCAGGACTACGGACCGGCCGGCGGCGAGATCAACAAGAGCATCCTGGAAGCGTTCCGCGAGCACGGGATCGTGATTCCGTATCCGCAGCGCGAAGTGCGGCTGCTACAGGACGCCGCTTGATCGACTGCGTGATTCATGTGGGTCAGGCTTTAGCCTGACTCGGGCACTTAGTGCACGCGGCGACATCCCATGAATATGGGCAGTCTTATGCCGCGTGCTGAGTTTCGCCACAGTTCTTGTCGCGGCACCGTCCGCGAAGGTCACGCGGGCGACGAGGCCGGAGCGCTCGATGCGGTTGTCGAGATGCAGGTCGATGCGATTGCGCTCGGCGGCGTGCTTGGCGATCGCGAGGCCGAGGCCGCTGCCTTCCGTGTCCGAGCCCTCGATGCGGAAGAAGCGGTCGAACACGCGCGGCAGCAGGTCCGGCGGAATGCCGGGACCGCTGTCGACGATCTCCACCACGACCTTCCCGCCGTCAGCGAGCAGCCGAACGTCGACGACGCCGTGATCGGGCGTGTAGCGCAGAGCATTGTCCAGCAGGTTGTGCAGCAGGCTGCGCAGCTCGTGCGGATTGGCGCGAACGGTCGCGCCGATGCCGAAGCTCAATCCGAGATCGATGTCGCGGTGGTCCGCGCACGGCATCAGGTCGGAGATCAGCTCCCGCAGGAATTCCGCGAGATCGATATTGGACGCGGCATCCGCCTTCTGCGGCGCCTCCTGGCGCGCCAGGCGCAGCAGCTGCTCGATCAGGCGCTTCGTGCGCCTCAGCCCGGCCTCGAACTGCGCGACCTGCCTGGTCGTCTCCGCGTCCATCGGACACGCCTTCAGATTCTCCAGCTGCAGCGTCATCGCCGTGATCGGCGTGCGCAGCTCATGCGCGGCGTCCTGCACGAAGCGCCGCTGCGAAGCGAACGCATCGCGCAGTCGCGTCAGCAGCCTGTTGACGGCGATCACGAGCGGGCTGATCTCGGACGGAACATCCTTCGTCGGCAGCTCGACGATCGTGTTCTCGTCCTGCGCGGCCGCGGCTCGCGCGACGGTCTCGAGCTTGCGCATGGCGCGACAAGCCGCGAACCAAAGAACCCATGCCGAAATCGGGATCAGCAGCGCGATCGGCAGCCCAGCCTGCAGCGCCTGCTTATTGATGATGTTAACGCGGAACTCCAGCGTTCTGAATGGCTCTGCACGGTGCGCCCGGGCGTGTGCACCGAATAGATCGCGCCAGCGCTGCGAGCCGAGCTTCACGTCTTCGAACCCGTCGGCGGCTTGCAGCGGCACGGCGAGCGCAGGATAGGAGCTGGTCAGCAGACTGCCCTGCCCGTCCCAGATCTGCACGATCAGACCGCCCTTTTCGACGTGGTGATCTGTCAGCGGTCGCAACGCCGGCGGGCCGATCGTCTCCGCGGCGTGCGACTCGGCGAGCACCTGCATCTGGCTGTCCATGAACCAGCTGACCATGGAACCGTACATGTAGTACGTGCACACGACGGCGATCAGTGCAGCCGCGAGGAACACCGGCACCAGCCACACCAGCAGTTGCTTGCGCAGCGACTTCATGACGGCGCTCCCGCGACGCGCCAACCCAGACCGCGCACGTTGCGAATGACGTCCGCACCGGCTTTGCGACGCACGCCGTGAATCAACACTTCGACTGCGTTGCTCGTGACTTCCTCGCCCCAGCCGTAGATGCGCTCTTCGAGCTGCGTGCGCGACACGATCGCACCGGGCCGCTCCAGCAGCGCATGCATCAAGTGAAACTCACGTGCCGACAGATCGACAGTCGCACCTTCGTGCACGAGCTGTCGTGTCGCGAGGTCGAGTTGCGTCTGCGTGCGTGCCGATCGTCGACTGCGCGTGACCGCCGGCGCGCGCGAATGATCGCCCGCATGCGCGCGAGCAGCTCGCGAAGCTCGAACGGCTTGACGAGATAGTCGTCGGCGCCGAGATCGAGACCTGAGACGCGATCATCGAGGCCGTCGCGCGCGGTGAGCACGAGCATCGGCGTGCGATTGCCTTCCTGTCTCGCTCGCCGCAGCACTTCGAGACCCGAGCGTCGCGGCAGGCCGAGATCGAGCAACACGGCCGCGTAGCTGCCTTGCGCGAGCGCATTCTCCGCCAGCACGCCGTCGCGCACCCAATCGACAGACAAGCCAGTTCTCGGTCAGCGCCTGTCGCAGGCTGTGACCGATCATGTTGTCGTCTTCGACGAGCAGGATACGCATGGATATGAGCACGTTCTGCGAGCACGCGCCTGCTGTCAAGCGCGATCGCTAAGTCTCGGCTAAGTATCGCGCCAATTGCGGGCTGCGCGCCGCTGTAAGGGTCCGCTAAGTCTCGCGGACTAGTGTGGTCCCCGGTCAGCCAAGGTGCCCAGGGATATGTCAATGAACACTCTCAGTCGTGTGCTTTGCATCACCGCAGTGTCGCTGTCGGTCACGCTGTCGTCTTCCGCGGTCGCGCGCACGCCCAACCCGACCGCCGAGCCGTGCACTGCAAATCGTCGAAGCGGTGTGGAAGGTGCAGTCGCTCAGCTTCGCGTACAGCGGCTACGCGACGGTGTATTCGTGCAACGCGCTGCTCGACAAGGTCAGCGAGATTCTGCAGAGCCTCGGCGCGCGCGACACGTTGCGCATCCGTTCGGTCGGCTGCACGGACATGGTGACCCACGGACGCATGGAGATCACGCTCGAATCGCCCGTCGAAGCGACACCGGAGAACATCGAGGCGCTCACGACGTACGACAGCAAGCAGGAGCTGGTTGCACGCATGCGCAACGAGCAACTCGCCAGCGCCGAAGACGTGCACCGCTTCCCTGCGACGTGGAAGACCGTTTCGATGTCGCGCGATCGGCAGCTCAAGATCGGCCCGAGCGACTGCGAGCTAGTCGAGCAACTGCGCCGCGACGTGCTCCCGCGCATGTCGATCCGTGTCGAGTACGACCGGCTGCGCTGCTCGGCCGTATTCGGCAACATCGGCCAGCCGCAGCTGCGAGTGGCCGCGCTCGTCGCGCTACCGGAGCAGCATCTAGGCTCCGGCCCACAGCTTGCGCGCTTCCTCGGCGATCACGTCCGGGAACTCCTCCGGGAAGAACAGCTTCGCGCCGGGAATGCGCCGCACGCCGCGCGAGTTCGGCAGGATGCGATCGAGGTAATCCGGGCTGTCCTTCGAGAAGATCGGGTCGCCCGTGCCCCAGATGATTCGCGTCGGCACGGTGCAGCGCTTGAGCGAGGCTTCGATGCCGGCGAGCGGGTTCGGGTCGAGCGCCAGCGCGTACGCATCCGTCAGCTCCCTGCGCTCCGGCGAGCTCACGAGCGGCGCGAGGTACTGGTCGATCGCCTCGTCGGTGGGATTCTGGGGATACGTGAACGTCTGGCCGCCGAGCCCTTCCTTGGTGCGCGCCAGCGACTTGTTCGCGACCGACGGTGCGAGCCACGTCTCGGCGAACTTGCCTTCGCGAGCCGCGGCGAGCACCGGTTGCAATGCCGGCGGCGGGCTGTCGGGCTCCACGTCGCAGTTCGTCAGCAGCATCGTGCGAACGCGCTGGGGATAGCGCAGGACGAACAACTGCGCGACGGCACCGCCGCTGTCGTTGGCGATCAAGTCGACAGTCGAGATCGATAGCGAATCGAGCAGCGCCGCCAGCATCTCGACCTGCGCACTCGGCGCGCAGCTCTGACCCGGCGCGACCTCGGTGAATCCCAGGCCGAGGAAATCCGCCGCGACACAGCGCCGCTCGCCTGAGAGCCGATCGAACGCGCCGCGCCACTGAAAGCTGCTGAGCGGGAAGCCGTGCAGGAACAGCGCTGCATCGCCGCGCCACGCTCAACGTATGCGATCTTGCCGAACCGCAAGGGCGCGAATCGCGCGCGGCGCTCCAGGCAGCCGCATCGGTTGCTTGTCACGGGTCGGCTGGGCGACGCTCGAGACGCATGCGCCGAGCGCGCCCGCTACGATTCCGCCCCGCCGCCGCCATGAATTGTCTGCGATGCATGTCAGTTCTCCGTGCGAGGCACCACGCCCGCCTTGGCGACATTGATACGCGTGCCACGACATGGCGGCAATGACCTCGGAGGTCATGGAATTTTCCGAACGCCGCCGTATCATGCGCCCCGTGCAAGCCATCGAAACTCGCGCGCCGCCGGCCGCGCCCCCTCGCATGCCGGCACGCTGTTGCGCGAATGGCGAACTTCGCGTCGTCTGAGCCAGCTCGACCTCGCGCTGGAAGCCAACGTTTCGCCGCGGCACCTGAGCTGCGTGGAAACCGGCAAGTCACAGCCGAGCCGCGACATGATCTCGCGCCTGGCCGATGCGCTGGGCATGCCGCTGCGCGAGCGCAATGCGCTGCTGGTCGCCGCCGGCTTTGCGCCGAAGTACCGCGAGACCGAGCTGACGAGCCCGGAGATGGCGCCGGTCCGCCGCGCGATCGAGTTCATTCTTCAGCACCAGGAGCCGTACCCGGCGATCGTCATGAACCGGCACTGGGACATCCTGCTGATGAACGACGCGACGGTGCGGATCTTCAGCGTGCTGCGCCCGGGCGGGCCGCGTCACGTGAACATGCTGCGGCAGATCTTCGACCCGCAGGACATGCGCGGCTTGTTCCGCAACTGGGAGGAGCTGGCGATCGACATCCTGCGCCACCTGCACAACCAGGTCGCAGTAGCGCCCTCGGACACGAAGGCGCGGGCGTTGCTCGAAGAGGTCCTCGCCTATCCAGGAGTGCCGGAGCGGTGGCGCACGCGCGAGCTCGGATCAGCGCCGCAGCCACTGCTGAATACGGTGTTCGGCAACGGCGATCTGGAGCTGCGCTTCTTCTCGACGATCACGACGTTCGGCACGCCGCACGACGTGACGCTCGACGAGTTGCGCATCGAGTGCAGTTTCCGGCCGATGATGCGACGGCAGAGTTCTGCCGCAGTGTTATTCCACTGCGGTTGCCCAATTCTTCATGACCCACTCTGGAGCATCCGGCTCGCCCTGCGGCGGCATTCCTTTCGCCCTCGACCAGCGGTGAATCCACGAGAAGCCATTGCGGCCCACATAATTCTCGGGCAACTGGTACGCAGGGTCTTGCAGCGCGCGCGCCAGAGTGACGAACTCATAGCCTCGCCGCCGCAACATTTCGAGCAGCTCCGGCAGGAGATCTGCGTTCAGCTGATTCGCATGGATCAGCAATACCTGCGGAATTTCACGCCCGACTACTTCCACCGAGCGCCGCTCGAAGAACTCGATCACCGACTGCATGTAGGGAACGTATTCGCGACGCACTTGCTCGCGGAACGCGGGCTGGCGATACACGGCGGCGAATGCATAGTCCGCATTGTCCAGCGTCACCGGCGCCACGCGGTAGCCCCGCCGATCGAGAAACTCCTGCAGGTCCCTCTTGACCTCAGGCGTCGCGCCCACGTGCAGGAACGGATGCCGATAGAACTCCAGCGTCTTGCCGCGAGCCGATCAACGCCGCCCGGATTGCCGGCTCTCCCTTTCACGATATCCGCGGTGTACGCGTCCAACGCAACTACGTTGATGTCCGGGTGCGAATACGAGTGGTTGCCCAACTCGGCACCCGCATCCAGCCAGAGGTCGAGAATCTGCCGCAGCCCGTCGGGATCGACGTCGCGCCGACCCGCATTCACGAATCCAATCACGGGAATCTTCTGGTCGCGAAACGGCCGCAACAACTTTGCCGTCATCTCACGCATGCCCGCGAGGTCATACGGCCCACCGTCCCCACCCCGAGGCAAGTCATCGATGGTAATCGCCACTTGCCTGCCCTGCCCGGCGGCGGAACCGGCGCCAATCAGTAGGATCAGCAGTAAAGCGAGGGAGCGCGCGTTCACACTCAGAGCTTCAGGGCTGCGCGGCGGGACATCTTCTGGTACCCGAACGGCAGCTTGAGCTGCAGCACGCGCTTGAACAGCTGCTTCGTCTCCATGCCGAAGCAGATGACGTCCGCCGCCCTGCCCTCCATGTGCTGGCTGCTGACCGAGCCGCCGACGAACCTGTTCAGCCGCGCGCAGCGATAGCCGGAGCTCACGACGATCGGCATTCCAACGGAGTCACGCAGCGGCTGCAGGATGTGCGTGCACAGGTCGCGCATCGCACGGATGTGGGCCGGGGCCGGCGTGTTATCGATGCTTTCCCGCGCAGCGGTCTGCGAGAAAACCAGTTCCTCGAGCGTGAAGCTCTTCGAAAGTTTCGTCATATAGACGACTTCAACGAGCGAGCCACTTGTGCAGGCGTTCGAGCGCTTGCTCGATCTCGTAGGTCGAGACCGCGGTGAAGAAACGCACGAACGGTCCGCCGCCGACCGGATCGAAGTCCACCCCCGGCGCGAGCGCGATCCCGGTCTGCTCCAGCAGCTTGTGACAGAACTCCAGGCTCGAGCGCGTGTAACGCGAAACGTCGGCGTAGATGTAGAACGCGCCGTCCGGCTCGACCACGGGCACGATGCCGAGCTTCGGCAGCTCGCTCAGCAACAGCTCCCGGTTACGTGCGTATTCGATGATCGCGCCGCGCAGCTCGTTGCCGTCGCCCAGTGCGGCGACTGCGGCTGCCTGTGCGACGTTCGGCGCAGTCAGAAAGAAGTTGCCGACGTACATCTGCACCTTGTCGATCAGCGCCGGCGGCACGACCAGCCACCCCAGGCGCCAGCCGGGCATGCGGCAGAATTTCGAGAAACTGTTGATGATGATGACGTCCTGCGTGACCTCCAGCGCCGACACCGAGCGCCCGCGATAGGTCACGCCGTGATAGATCTCGTCGGAAATGAACACGATGTCACGGCGCTTGCACTCGTCCGCGAGTGCTTGCAATTCGGCCGCATCGAGCATCGTGCCGGTCGGATTCGCCGGGCTCGCGACGACGACACCGTGCGGTGCCGGATCGAGCGCGGCCAGCACGGACGCAGTCAGGCGATAGCGCGCCGCCGCGCCGCAATCGAGCTCGACCGGAACCCGCCCGAGCGCGGTCAGCGTGTTGCGATACGCTGGATAGCCCGGCCGCGCCAGCGCGATCCGCTCGCCCGTCGCGAACATCGCCGCGAAAATTGCAACGAGCGCCGCACTCGCACCGTTCGTCAGCAGGATGCGCTCGGGCGCGACCTCGACGCTGTACCACTCGCGATAGTGCTCGGCGAGCCGCTCCTTGAGCTCATGCGATTCCCAGTAGCCGTTCGGCCCCGCGATGAGCGCGCGCTGGGCGGCAGCGATCGTCGCCTCCGACGGGCCGCGCGTCGGCTGGCCGAGATGCATCGGGATGATGGACTGGCCGGCGCGCGACAGCGCGGCGGCCCGACGATTGATCTCACCCGCGTAGAACGGGACGATGTCGGGACCGGAAGATCGCATTCGCGCGACTATAAGACAAACTTGTAGACGAGAAACAGCACGACGATCGTCGCGACGAAGGCGATGCCGGCGATCAGCAGGGTCTTGCTCTTCGATTCGGTCGCCGCGCCCGAGGACGAGCCGGCAGAACGGCGCGGCGCCGCGCCGCCGCGCGAGGTCTGGAAGATGCACTCGACGGGGCCGAAGCGCACGCGGTCCCCTGCAGTGAGATAGCTGACGTTGCTGCGCTTGCCGTTGACGAACGTGCCGTTCGCCGACATCTGGTCGAGCACCTTCCAGCGCTCGCCCTCGTTGACGATCTTGGCGTGCAGCGCCGACACGCCGCTATCCTGGAACTGCACTTCGCGATCCGCCTGGCTGCCGATCGTCCATTCCCGCACGCCCGATTCGCCGACCGTGAGCTTGATGTTCAAGCCCGGTGCGGCTGCCGGACACGACGTGCAGATGGGGACCATCGATCGTCGCAGTGTTGACGGCCGTGGCCGGCGGCGCGTTGTTCATCATCTGCTTGAGCTGCGCCGGGTCGATGAACTTCGTCTTGTTCGCGCCATCGCCCATCGCGTCCGGATCCGCCCACGCGCCGGGACGCTTGTAGACACCGCTGCTCTCCGCGACCACGGCGGCCGAGGCCGGCTCGCGATACTGCGTCTTGCCGTCGTCGACGGCGGGCGCGGCGCTGGGAATCGCGAAAATCAAATTCCTCGACGTCGAAGCGCAGCCGGTCGCCCGAGCTCAGCTTCACTTTGCCGGTGATCTTCGTGCCGTTGATGAACGTGCCGTTGGCCGAGTTCAGGTCTTCGACCCAGACGCGCGTCCTCGGCGAAGAACAGCTTGGCGTGGCGGCGCGAGGCGTGGCCTTCGGTCAGCTGCAGATCGCACTCCGCCTGCCGGCCGAGGACCATGTCCGGCTTGATCGGGATCTCGCGCTGATTCGAGACTTTGACGAGCTTGGGTTGATTGTCGGCCATATGTAGCGAGTGAGTCAGCGTCCGTAGAGCCACCACCAGAGAACCGCCAGGAGGATCGCTGCGCAGGCGCCGCCGACAATCGCCAGCCACAGTATCGTTTTCTGATCGAAGCTTACGCCATTCGGCCCGTCGTACTCCACCACCACGGCGCTGACGTTGTCCCGGCCGCCACGTGCCAGTGCCGCGGCGATCAGCGCATCGGCCGCAGCATCCGGTGCGTTATGACTGCGCAGGATCCGCGCGATCTCGCGCGTCCTCCAACTCGTCGTTGAGACCGTCGCTGCACAGGAGCAGCCAGTCGCCCTTGCGCAGCGGCTCCATGATCGAGGAAGGCTCGGGCGTGCCGATGCCGAGCGTCTGCGTGACGAGGTTCTTGTTCGGATGGCCGCGCAGCTGCGTTTCCGAGAGATTCTCCTGCTCGCGCAGCACTTCGAGATAGGAATGATCGCGCGTCAGCTGGCGCAGCGTCTCGCCGCGCAACAGGTAGGCGCGACTGTCGCCAACCCAGGCGACTTCCGCATGACGATCCTCGATGCGAGCGGCCACGACGGTCGAGCCCATGTTCGAGTGTGCGGTGTTGTCCGCGGCGGCCTGGGCAACCTCGTCGTGCGCGCGCTTCACGGCAGCGCGCAGCGGCAGCTTCAGCGCGCTGCCGAGCATCGTCTCCTTCACGAGCCGGCTCGCCACGTCGCCGCTGGCGTGCCCGCCCATGCCGTCCGCGACGAAGTACAGTCCGCTCGCCTCGTCCCAGCCGATCGAGTCTTCGTTCTGCCCTCCCCGGCGGCCTGGATGTGTGCGAGCGGCGAAACGCATGGTGGTGGGAGGTCAGAACGAGCGCTGCGCGTTCGCCGCTGCGCTCGCGAATTGCTGAGGACTGAATGCCGTATCGTTCTTCACGGCGTTGTAGAGCGCATCCAGCGCGGCCTTCTTCTTGTCCCGGTCGCCGAGAGAATAACTCAAGCTCTCCAGGCCGAGAACGATCTGCTCCGCGGCAGCGTAGTCGCCCGCCTTGTCCGTCGCACCGTACTTGACCAGCGTCTTGCGCATGGCCGTCACGTCTGCAGCGGAGAACTGGCGGCGCGTGAGCGCATCGCGCTTCTCGACCCAGTCCAGCAGTGCCTTGGCCGCGGACGTGACCGTGGCACGGTCGCGCTGTCCGGCGCGGATCAGGGCATTGGTCAGGCCGACCAGCTCCGTCAGCGCGGCGGGCTCGAACGTCTCGGTCACAGCCTGGAGGACGATCAGGTTCTGCGTCTGCAAGCGCAGCGTACCCGGCTTGATGCCCTGGCCCGCTCGCTGTGCATTCCAGCGGATCTTGTCCATCGGGATGGTGGCAGCTGTGGCAGTCGTAGAACGCGAACTCGGGGAACATGCCGCCGCTGTGGAACATGTCCGTCTGCAGCAGCGTGAGCATGCGACGAGAGCTCTCGATCTGGCCGGTGAGCCACAGGTTCATGCCTTCGATCCGGCCCTTGCGCTGGTCGTAGTCGGCATCGACGACGTAGTGCGCGGGCTGGTTCGTGGTGTACGCCTCCAGCTCGAAGCTCAGGCGCGGATGACCGGCGCCCATGATCGCGTGCGTCGCGAATCGATCCTTCGTGCCGAGGTGACATCCCAGGCACAGCTGCGCGCGCTTCAACGGCAGCTCGGATGGATACATGCCGCGCGCGACGTTGTCCTTGTGGGTCGCGGACTCCGCGGCGTGACTCTCGATCCACTTCTCCGAGCCGCCGTGACACGCCTCGCAGCCGATGCCATCGCTCAGCTGGAACTTCGGCCCGCGCTTGTCGCTCGGGACGTTGTCGGCGTGGCAGTCGATGCAGATCTTCGCGGTGGTCGCGCTCGGCAGGCCGAGGTTCGCAGCGATGCGTTTCGATTCGGCGAGCTCGAGCGTGCGATACGCCTGTGCGTGCCGGTCCTCGCGCGTCCAGGTCTGGTATTCGTTCAACGCGACGTGCTTGCCGGGCGCGGGAGCGAGCTTGCCGTGGCACACGGAGGTGGCGCAGGAGGCGACGCCGAGATGCTTGTAGTCGGCGACGCCGGGCTCGGCCGCGAAGGCGCAGGCCGTAGGCCGCAGACAGCGCTGATGCAGAGCAGCGCGTACGACGATCGATTTCACTTTGTCGCGTCACCGACCAGGGTTTGCCGCTCGCATCGAGATACAGCTTGCGCATCTCCTGCAGATTCAGCGGGCGCGAGCCGCGGCGGCCGAACACGGCGATCTGGTTGCCCGTCTCGTCGACGCCGCGGTCGCGCTCGAGGCCGCGCGACAGGCTCAGCGCCGGCTTGCCCGTCGCGTAGCTCGCGATCAGCTGCGGCTTCGGCTCCGGGCTGAAGCCGTAGAACTTCGGCTGCGACTCGGGCGACGTCAGCTGCAGCACCTTCAGGCCGTTCTTGCCGTCTGCGACGTACGCGAACAACGACGCGTTCGTGGTCGCGACGATCACGTCGCGCGCATCGTTGAGCGCGCCGTTCGGCGTTGAACCGCTGATACTCGCGCATGGCTTCCGGCTTCTCGACGTCGACGATGCACCAGGCCGTCCTTGCCGGCCGCGACGTATGCATACGTGCGCGAGACGAAGACGCGCTGCGCATCGCGCCAGGCGGATCGTGTTGTTCTGCACGAGTCGCGGCGACTTCGGATCGGTGACGTCGATCGTCTTCAGACCGTCCGCGTCCGTCACGAACAGATAGCGGAACTGCAAGGCCGACGCGCGCGCGTCGTTGAGCGGCACCTCTGCGATCAAGCTGCGGACTCAGCGGCACGTCGACGCTGACGATCGCCAGACCTCGCTTCGGTCGTGATGTACAGGTAGTAGCCGCCGACCGTGATGTGACGGGCGCCGCTCAAGAGCGCCGTTCGGATTCCACGTCAGCGCGCGCTTCAGGTAGTTGTTGCGCGGGTCGCCGTCGGCGAGCGTGTTCACGTCAGTGAGGATCAGGCCTTCCTGCGCGTCCGTGATGTACGCGTAGTTGTACATCGCGATGGAACGGCTGCTCCAGATTCGCCTTGCGCATCTTGTCGCCAGTGTTGCGCAGCGGATTGATCGGCTGATTCGTCGGCAGCGCGACGCACGTCGCGTCCTTCGAGCCGATCTGCGTGTCGTGTCCGAGCGGGCTGAACGGCGCCGTGATCGCACGTCTGCGATACGCCCTTGTTCCCGATGCTCGCGACGTCGTAGACCTGCACGCCGCTGCTGCCTTCCGCGACGTACAGATATTCGCCGCGCAACTGCAGGCAGCGCGCATCTCCAGCGCCGTGGCTATAGCCGTGCTGCAAGCGTCGGCCGTTCTTCTCGTGCTGCGCGAACCAATCCGGATACGCGTACTTGTGCAGATAGCTGCCGATCACGGCCTGCGGCTCGTCCCACTCGGTGACGGTGCACGCCGCTGATCTCGCCGTCGCCGCCGACGTACGCGTTGTAGCCGACGAAGTTGACGAAGTTCGTCCCCTGCGCCAGCAGCTGCGCCATGATTGCGTTGTTGTCGTTGTCCTTCGACAGATGGCAGTCGGTGCAGGTCTTCGTCTCGGTCTTGCGCTCGGTGTGCGGGTAGTGCGGATTGAACGCCTGCGAGCTGTAGCCGCTCGCCGCGATCGGCGGCTGCTGCACGTAGATGCGCTCGCGGCTCGAATTCGTCGACGACAGCACGAGTGCCGACGTCGAGCGCACCGGCGCGATCTTGCCGCCCGCTGCCGGCTCACGCCGGCCGAGCAGGAACATGTCGTCGCGCGCGACCTGCGGGTTGTAGGTCGCGTAGTTGCGCGTCTCGCCGCCTTCGTAGTGATGGCGCTCGGTCTTCGCATTCGCTTCGATCGGCAGGTGGCAGCCGGCGCAGCTCGTCGTCCACGACGTGTGGCACGTGTAGCACTCCATGTTCGTCGTCGGTGTGCGCCAGGTTGTCGGACTTGACGTCCTTGCCCCACTCGAGACGTCGACGTGTTGCGGCTCATCAGCTTGGCGCGCGCCGCCTTCTCGTTGTAGTCGGGGCTGCGCGGGATCGACCGCGCTCTTGACGAGGCTCATCTTCCATTCGAGGTTCGGGTCCATCATCGAGCGCTGATAGAGCGCGTCGCCGACCCACTCGAAGCGCCGCCGGCCGTCCGGCGTGCGCAGCGTCGTCATGTCCGTGCCGCCGCCGAGAGCGGCTGGACCGGACGTGTACAGATTCGGCAGCTGCTTGCGCAGTGCCGTGGCAGTCCTTGCAGTCGATCTCGACCGCGGCCGCGACTTCGCCGTAGATGTAGCCGTTGCCGTGGTTGTCCTGCGAGAAGTGGCAGTCGACGCATTGCATGCCGACGTCGACGTGGATCGACGAGAGATGCACGGTCTTCTTGAACTTCTGCGGATCGTCGTCGCTGACGACGCTGCCGGCGGCGTCGAGCAGGTTGCCTTTGCGATCGCGCTTGAACACCGCGCGGAAGTTCCAGCCGTGGCCGTGGTAGTCCGCGAACTGCGTGTCCTTCATCTGCGGATTGAGCTCGGACACCTGCTTGAGGAAGTCGACGTCCGCCCACTTGCCGCGCGTCGCCGCGCCTTCCGGATTGCGGTCGAGCACGTCGCGGATCTTCTCCGAGTCCGGATACTGCTGCTTCTCCGGCCACATGCGCGGCGCGTCGGACTCGTAGTCCCACATCGTGTAGCCGAGGAAGCGTGTTCAGGAACATGTTCGGCTGATGCATGTGGCAGATCATGCATTGGCTGGTCGGCACCGAGCGCGTCAGCGTGTGCGTGAGC
This sequence comes from uncultured Gammaproteobacteria bacterium, assembly GCA_963830745.1. Lineage (GTDB taxonomy): Bacteria > Pseudomonadota > Gammaproteobacteria > Steroidobacterales > Steroidobacteraceae > Steroidobacter. The sequence goes on along the minus strand of CAWHNL010000016.1, from coordinate 308,286 downwards.
GGATGGCCCGACTCGGTCTTGCTGATCGTCGGATCGACGGTCTGCGTGCGTACCTTCGTGGCCGAACTTCGCGTACACGCCGGAATGCCGCGGATCGCGATCGTTGGCGTACACGACGTGGCACGACGCGCAGCCCGAGTGCCGGTAGTCGCCGGGCTGATCGTTGGTGCCGACGAACCAGGTGAGCGGATCGTTGAGGCGCGTCTTCGTGATGTTGATCACCGGCACGGAGATGCGCGCGCCCGTGCCCGGCCCGCGATTGGACTGGCGGAAGTCGGGCCGGCCCGGCTCTTCGATCCGCTGCAACTGGCCGGCCGCGTTCGGCAGGCCGGTTTCGGGGAACAGGTTGCGCGATGTTGCGTCCGCCGCGCTCGAAGACGCGGAAGATGTCGCCGGGCTTGAGCGATCTCCCAGCGTCGGCAGCGGATAGAGCTGCGGCAGGATGCTGGCCACCGCCGCCGCGTCGACCAGGTTATCGGGGATCTTCGGGCCCTTCAGCACGACCGCTTCGCCGTTGCGGTCGTAGGCCTCGCCGAGGATGTATTGCTTGAAGTCGAGGATGCCGTTGTTGTACGCGGCGCCGCCCCAGAACATCGCGCCAGTCGAATGCAGGCTGCGCACCGACGCTTCGATCACTTCCATGTGGCATGCGCCGCACGATTCCTTCGCGATGCGATAGTCGGAAGGATTGATGAAGCGGACGAACTCGGGGCTTTCGCGATTCAGCAGCGTGTACGTGCGCTCGGGATTGGCGCTCGACGGGTAGTGCCACGATTCCGGAAAGCGCGGCAGTACGTGCGCCGATTCGAACGCTTTCGTGTACGTCGTCGCTGCCGCGCTGCGCACCGCCGGTCAGGCGCACGGCGCTGTTGCCGCCGTGACAGTCGGTGCAGCCGAGCTTCACCGCCGGATTCAGGTGCATCGTGTTCGCGTCGGTCTGCGTGTGACACGTCAGGCACCCGGCGCTCTTGGTCTGCACGGACTCGTCGGTCTGGCTGGCCGGCGAAGGCGGCGCGGTGACGTATTTGCGCTCGACTGCGTGCTCGCCTTCGGAGGCAAGCACGGCTGAAGCCGTGCACCGACAGCACGAACGCGCAGAGCCGCGCCACGATCGAAGTCGCTGTTCTTCTGCTTGTTCATCAGCGCCGGACCTCAGTAGCTGAAGATCGCGTTCAGCAGGAAGTAGCCCGGGTCTTCGTCCGGGAACAGCGCATCGAACCCGTCGCCCGCCAGCAGCGTCGCGTACGAAGCGCGCAGCACGATGTTCTGCGACATCATCGGCCGCCACGTCAGCGCCGCCGACACGTCGTAGCCGATGTGCTTGTCGATCGGGCCCTGGTTGCGCGCCACCTCGACCACGGTCGGGTCGTCGAAGTACAGCGTGTTCGCGTTCAGCGAGACGCGCACGGTCGGCAGCACGTCCATGTCGACGCCGAGCCCTGCGAGCAGGATGCCCGGATTGGTGAAGTTCGACTGCCCCTCCTCCTTCGAGGAGCGCAGGCTCGCGAGCACGCCGTTGCGGCTCGACAGCGCGACGCGTCCGCCGCCGATCAGCGGCACGGCCTGCCGGATCCAGTAGCTGGTGTCGGCGCCTGCGAACTGCGGGTTCTCGAAGATCGCATCGAAGCCGGTGGCGCGATCGTCGAACGGATCGTCGTCGCCGCTGCCGTAGAGCAGCGAGATGCGCGGGCGGATCCAGTCGAAGTCCATCGACAGCTCGGCCGCGGCGAACAGCGCGCCGATATCGACCTTCTCAGGCACGAACACGCCCGGCGTCTCCTCGCCGATCGCGTAGTAGATCGACGTCGTGAGGTTCAGCCGGCCGAAGTGGCCGTCGCCGTTGTAGCCGATGTAACCGACGTCGTACTCGCGCGGCACTTCGCGGCCGAGCGACGCGGGCCGCTCGATGAAGTCGTTCTGGTTGTAGTACGCGTCCTCGTTCTCGCGGTTGCGGTTGTAGGCCAGCGTCAACTGCGAGGTGAAGCCCGAGGACCGGGAAGTCCTGCCGGTACAGGTTGGCGATGAACACATCGTCGTCGCGCAGGCTCTGCCCGAGATCGTTCAGGCCGCTGTTCGTGTCCTTCTCGAGGCGGCGGAAGTACGCGATGTTGTACTGCCAGCGATTGTTGTCGCGCGTGCCGAACAAGCGCACGCCGAGCTGGTTGTCCTGGAACAGGAAGCCGCGGAAGTCCGACGAGAACGGCTGGATGCCGATGCGGAAGCTGTCGAAGTCGAAGTTGTCGGAAACGTTGCGCAGGTGCTTGTCGATGAACGCCGCCTGGATGCCGAGATGATGATCGTTGCGCGTCGTGCCCTCGCGCGGATCGGCGTTCACGCCTTGCAGCGTTTCGAGCTCGACGTAGTTGTAGCTGAACACCGGCGTGAAGCGGAACTCGTAGTCCGGCGGCTTGAAGACCGTGTCGCCCTTGTAATAGACGAACTCCGCCGCGAGGTTTTCGACGGCGGCCCACTGGTCGGCGCTGCCGAACACGTCGATGCCGCGGACGATCTGTCGAGATGCCGCCGACCGGCGTCGGCACCTCGCGCAGCTCGTAGACGGTGTCGGAGATGACGCCGAGATTGAAGAACCACTCGTCGCCGTGCACCGGCCGGTCGGCCTTCAGCACGTTGCGGTTGTAGGGATCGAACCAGCGCTCCTTGTAGCCGAGCGTGTCGACGATGCGCCAGCGGTCGGGCACCGGAACGGACTCGACGTAGTCGGCGAGACCCGGTCGCGGAATCGGCGATACGTATGCAGGTGGCGCACGCTCGATCACGCGACGCCGCTGCGCGCGCCCGGTGTCTTCCTGCGGCTGCGCGCTGGGCTCGGCCGACGGAGTCTCGACCCGGCTGCGCGCCCTCCTCCGGACACGGCACCTCGGTGTAGCCCGGCCGGCGACGCTTGACGATGCGGCCCGTGTCGTCCTGGTAGCACGTTTCAGCGGCGGTGGCGCCCGTCGTCAACAGGACCAGAGCAAGCGCCATGAATTTGCGGTTGTCTTTCATGTCACTTCCCCTCGCACACGTTGTCTTCAGTGCTGTCGAGGAATGGCGCTTGCGGGCATTGCACGTAGCGCAGCCGCACGCCCTGTGCGATCACGGTGTCGGCGCGACGATCGGCCGGCGCGTTGCCGAGCGCGCCGCCGAGCGACTGACCGGCATTGTGCAAGCCGAGGAACGCGATCATGTCGTCCTGGTCGACGCCGTCACCTGACACGCCGACCGCGCCGACGAGCGTGCCGCCGCGATAGATCGGCACGCTGCCCGGGAAGATCTGCAGGCCGTTGCCGAGCCGCACGCCCGTGATCGTCTGGCCGACGCTGCTGAGATCGTTCGCCAGCTGCGACGCCTGCGCAACCCGGCGCGACATCAGGAACGCCGGCGCCGGCGACGAACAAGCACGTGCTGCAGGATCGCGTTGATGGCGACGTCCAGCTGCAGCCCCGTCGAGAACGGACTCCACTCGCCCGCCGGTTTGCTGAGCGGCCCTGCACCTTCGTTGTCGATGCCGTCGGGGAAGAACGGCCGCGACAAGTTGCCGTTCGCGCGATCCGTGAAGGCGATGCGTCCGTCCGCGAGCGCACTGCCGTCGTTGAGGAACGTGCGCAGCGCCGGTCACGTAGCTGCCGATGGCGATCGCACGCGTGACGCCGACGGAAGTGTCGCTCGTCGTCAGATACTTCGCGTCCGGCAACGCCGCGAGGAACGCGCCGGCAGTGCTCGACGACATGAACGCGGCGGTGCGCGCCTTCTGCAACGACACGTCGGTGCCGAACACGGGCGCATCGCGCGTGCGCAGCGATGCCGAGAATTTCGCCTTGCGTATCGACGACCGAAATGGTCACACGCGCCTGCGAACCGACCGGCCGGCGGATCTGTGCACGAGCGCGATTCGCGACATCGAGCGCTGACTGAAGAATCGGTGCGCACCTCGCTCTGCGTCAGCACTGCGCCACCGAGCAGCGCGCCGTCGGTACCCGCGCGCGGCGGATAGCGCAACGCGTTCGCGGCATCGACGAGCACGAATGCGTCGCGCCCGGGATAATTGACGTCGCCGTCCGCACGAATGCCCGACGCGGCCTGACCGAAAGACGTGCCCGCTCTGACCACGCCGTCGAAGTAGCCAGGCACGGGAATCAATGCGCCGACAGATCCGGCGAGCGTGCTGAATGCCAGGCGCCGACGCCGGGATTGGTGCGCGAGCTGATCGAAGTCGACGTCGCTGAAGCGCAGCGTCTTGCCGTCCGCGGTGATCCGATCGCCGCGACGGTCCACCGGCGCGGCGAAGCCGAACGTCGCCGCGTAGCCGATCGCCTCGTCGACATCGGCGTCGCTGTCGGCGATGTCCTTGTCGATCGTGTAGAAGCCGTCGGCCAGCACGCCGACGCCGCCGACGACGGTGCCACTCTTATATAGAGGAAAGCCGCCCGGGTCCGCCGACAGGCCCGAGCGGCGAGCGCTGCGGGCCGACGCTCGGCCCGACGCCGTCGAACGCGCGCATCAGATCGGAGCATGCGAGCTGACTGAACTGCACGCCGAACAGCGGCCGGCCGGCTGAAACTCTTCGCGCGGATTGAAATGCTCCTGCACGATCTGGCTCGCGGTCCGCGACGAGAACGCGTTGCCCTCCGAAGAGAGATAAGCGCCCGTGACTGCCTTGGCGATCGCGGCCGCGTGATCGATGTTCACCGTGGGAACGGGCGCGACCGGCAGGCGAATGCCTTCGAGGCCGCCACTCACCGCCGCCGCTCCGGGAGCTCGTCGTGATCGTCACGGAGCGCGTCGCGGCGGCGCCCATGCGATACACGGCCAGCACGTTGCCGACTCTATCGACGACGGCGATGGTCGCATTGACGCTGCGCGCCTGCGCCTCGGCGACCGCCTGCGCGATGACTTGCTGGACGTCCGCAACCGTCAGGCTCGTCGTCGAACCACCGCAGCGCCGCTGCAGCCGCCCGTCGGATCGGCACCGCTGCTCGTCGCGACCGGATCGCCGCCGGAGCAGGCGGCGATGAGCGCCACGACCGCAAGCACCATGATCGAGTGCAACAGGGGCGTCTCTTCTTCATGATTCTGGCGCCTCGACAACGACTGTCGCTTGCGGATGGTAAGAGTGACAGCTCACGCATTGCACGGCCACTCTTTCGACGGCCGGACGATCGCCGTGGCACTCCTCGCACTTACCCATCGCCGGCAGCATCAGGTCCTTGCTGTCCTGCGATTGCTTCGCCTTGTGGCAGGACAGGCAGGCTGCATCGCCTGTGAGCTTGCCCTGGATCTGGTGGCTGCGATGGTCGAAGCGGCCGGCCGGGAAGTAGTCGCGCGCGAAGCGGATCGGATAGACCTGGAAGCGGTCGAAGTCGCTCTCGCTCTTCGTGTCCACGACCACGTGGCAACCGACGCAGCCGCGTCGCGTGAACTGGTTTTCGATCTCGGCGTGCGCGCTGCGCATCGCGCAATCGAACGGCGCGCCGGTGCAGGTCTGCTCTTCTTCCTCGTGGCCCGGCAGACGCCGCCGCTCACGCGTCGAGCGGCCGGCATTCGGATCGGAGAACTTGCGCGTGAAGTAATCCTGCAGCGTCAGCACGACTTCGCGCGGCTTGCCGTGCGGCAGCTGGCGATCGGGCGCGCCGGGATCGAACGTCAGCTCGTGACAGTCGGCGCAGCGATTCTCCATCGTGATCGGCTCGAAGTGCTCGCCGTCCGGCTCGAGACGATGACAGTCGGCGCAGTTGAGCGGCTGGCTGTCGCCCCGCGCAGCACGCGATCCGGGTCGAGATGCTGGGTGTGCGAGAACTTGACGTTCGATTGCTCGACGGCCTTGTCCAGCGCTGCGATCTCGGGCTTCCACTCGAACTCGAACCCCGAGCCCGCCGGCGATCGCCGTCGGCTTGAGCAGCTGCGCCTTGAATTGCGGATGATGCTCGCGCGCTGAAGCCGCTGACCGGCTCCACGTGCAGCTGGCCGAACTTCTGCTTCGAGCTCGTCGTGGCAGTCGATGCACATCGAATCGCTGCTGTTGACGAGGAAGCTCGCCGGCTCGTTGTGCTCGCGATGACAAGTCGCACAGCGCTGCGTCGGCCCGAGCTGCGTCTGTCGCCAGATGCTCGGGCGACGACGTGATCGTGAATCGTCTTGTGGCAGCTCGTGGCACGTGTCGTCCTGCACGCGGACGAACGGCTCCTTGTGGCAGGTATCGCAGCGTATCGCCCGCCGCCTGCTGATGCGCCGGGCTGCAGCGGACCGCTGTTCCAGAACTCATCGCCCGGCACCCACGCGGGGAGCTTCCCGCTCCGCGCGATGCATGAGCAGCACGCTCACCGGCAGCACGACGCCGAGGATCAGCACGATGGTCGATGAGCAGCCATGCGGCGGGCCGCTTCGACAGCCACGTCTGCATCAGGTCGGTGCGGAACGCGCTTTCGAATTCGCTCGCGTCGATGCTCTCGTTCGGCCGCAGCTCGATCGCGACGTCGAAGCCGCCGGGCGGCTCCGACGATCGTCAGCTGATGGCCGGCAAGCTCGATGACGTCGCCGATTTCCAGCCGTGCCGAGCTGCGCTCCTCGCCGTTGACGCGTACACGGTCGCCCGCCGCGGCAACTGAGCTCGAGCTTCGAGCCGGATTTGCGGATCACCGCGTGCTCGGGCGCAACCGCGCGCCCGAGCAGCTGGATGCGCTGGTCCGCGGCGCTGCCGATGGTCAGCTCGGCGCCGGAGATCTCCGTGTCGCGGTATTCGGGGATTCCGTCGGGGCCTTGGTGCAGTTCTCGCAGCAGTGCTTCCATGCATCACCAGTAGACGAAGGTCGACAGGATGTGCAGCACCAGCGCGAACAGCAGCGCGAACGTCACGGGCACGTGAAAGTACAGCCAGATCTTCAGCCAGCCGCGCAGCCGGATGTCGCGGCGGATGCGTCGCAGGACCGCCTGGCGACGGCACAGCACCACGATGAGCTGCTGCAGGTTCGCCGCCTCGATGCCCTTCTGCGCGCGCGGCAGCCGCTCGGCGACGAAATCGATCACGCCCTGCTGATCGGCATTGCGCACCGGCGCTCCGGCGCCGCGTACGAAGAGCGACTCATCGCCGCTGAACAGCTGCGCATACACGCCGCCGCCGAGCGTCGTGCGCTCGATGCTGCTTGCCGACCGCGGTGCCGACTTCCGGCGCGCACTTCTGCGCGAGCGAGCGCGACTGCTTGTCCAGCTCGAACAACTCGGCGAACAGCTCCGCGCGGCCGCCGCCTTCGCGATTCTTCGCGATCAGCGCGGGATGGTTGAGATAGCTGTAGAGCCCGAAGAAGCCGCTCGCGATCACGACGCATCATCAGCACGTAAGCGAGCGTGTGCAGATTCCAGCCGACCTGAAAGCCGGCGTGCAGCGTCGCGATGATGAGCAGCGCCGTGCCGAGATAGACATGTGCCGAGGTCCAGCCCTGCACGCGTGCCGATCGTCGAGCTGTAGCGGCGCTTGCGGACGCCGAGCAGCGTGAGCCAGACGATCAGCAGCGCACCGATCGTGCCGAGCACGTAGCCTTGCCAGGTGCCGCCGTTGGGTGGCTGCACGATCGCCCTGCGTCGCGTAGAGCACGCCCGATATCACCAGCAGACCGAGCGACCACCACAGGTAGCGCGCTCCGCGAAAGAGCAGGAGATTGCGGTGGATCACCGCTTCCGCTCCTCGACCAGATCGACGAACTGCTCCGGCCCGATGCGGATCGCGGCGCCGGTCGGGCACGCGCGCACGCACGCGGGGCCGCCGTCGATGCCGACGCACGCATCGCACTTCACCGCCTTCTTGCCCTTCTCCTTCGCGGCGGCGTTCGGTTCGTAGCCGGGCTGCTCACCGGGACCGCTGCCGCCGAGCAGTAGCCACGACAACAGGCCGCGGCTTCTTCGGCGCGTCGTACACCATGCGAATGACGCCGTACGGGCAGTTCGCCTGGCAGTTGCCGCAGCCGATGCAGGAGTCGTTGATGTAGACCTCGCCGCTCTCCGAACGGCGGATCGCGTTCGGCGGGCAGTCCTTCATGCAATGCGGCTGCTCGCAGTGGCGGCACGCGGTCGGGATGTGCACGTTCGCGTAGGTCGCGCCGGCTTCGCGATCGAGCCGCGACACGCCGCCGTGCGTCTCGGCGCACGCCTTCTCGCAGTTGTCGCAGCCGACGCACAGCGACTCGTCGATGACCAGCACGTTGGTCGCCTCGCCGAGCCCTTCGTCCATCAGGAAGTTCATCAGCGAGCCGGCCTCCGGCCGCACCTGCATGCGCGCGTTGTCGATCGACGCGCTTGCTGACGTCCTTCTGCAGCGGATCGAGCCGCGCGTCCTCGCGACGCGCGAGCTCGAGGAATTCCTTGCGCTTGATCTCGATGGCGTCGGCGGCGACGGTCGCCGTTGCGGTCTCGCGTCGCACCGGATCGCCCATCAGCGCCATCTCGCCGACGAGGTGGCCCGAGCGAACCTGCGCCACCAGGATCTGCTCGTTCGCCCTTGCCTGCGCGACAGCGTGACGCCGCCCGAGCGCAGCACGAACAGCGAGTCGCCGACTTCGCCTTCCTTGAAGAGCACCTCGCCCGCCTTGAAGCTGCCGCAACGTCACGCGCGCAGCGATGTCGCGCAGATCCTTGCAGCGTCGCGAACGGCGCGAAGTGCCGCTGCAGCTCGCGCACGACGAAGATCCAGTCGATGCCGCTGCGAACCTCCTCGTTGGAGTTCATCAGCTTGACCATCGTGCGGCGCGGAGTCTCGACCAGGATGCAGCCCGGGCCCGGCGATCGCCTTGTCGGAGCGCGGCCGGCCCGACAGCAGGCTCATCTCGCCGAAGAACTCGCCGCGACCGAGCCGCGTGCGGATGTGCGGCGGCGCCGCACCCTCCAGCGTCACTTCGCCGTCGACGATCGTGAAGAACGAAGTGCCGAACTCGCCCGGCGAGTAGATCGCCTCGCCCTCGCGCACGATGCGCGTCGCGCGCGGCTGCGGGTCCTTGGCAGCGAGGCTCTTGCGCAGCACGTCCATCTTGCGCTTCGCATCCTCGTGCTCGGCGCCTTCCGGGTAAGCGACGATCACGTCGCTCTCGATGATCAGCTCGCGGAACTGCAGGCGCGTTCATCTGCCGGAACATCGGGATCAGCGTCTGGAAGCGCTCGACCATCTCGTCGACCGGCCGCTCGAACGGCAGGCCGTGGAACTGGTATTCGAGCAGCGGGTGATCGGCGGGCTTGAGGTCGTTGCCGTTGATGAACTCGACGACGTCGTAGCCCTGGTTCATCGCCTGCTTGATCAGCGGGTAGCCGGCGAGCGAGCCGATGACGTACACGCCGGGCACGTTGCTCTCGTAGTGGCGCGACAGCTCCGGGATGGCGTCGTTGCGCTCGTTCGGAAACTTGATGCCGACCGACTCGACGAACTTGCGCGGCGGAATCGCGCCGAGCCGCGCGATGATGCGGTGGCATTCGACGGTCTTCTCGCCGGTCGCGGTCTGCACCACGACGCGTCAGCGGCGGCGCGCCGGGCGCACCCGCGACGACGCTCTTGATGCTGGCCTCGTAGTAGCAGTTCAGGCGGCGCCGCTGGTCGGCGATCGCCGCGACGACGGCGCTGAGGTTGGCATCCTTGGCGCGGCTGAATTCCTTGCCGCGGTTGATGATCCAGACGTCGTTCTGCTCGGCCAGCGCCAGCGCGTTTTCGATCGCCGAATCGCCGGCGCCGACCACGAGGATCGTCTCGTCGCGGAATTCCTTGGGATCGTCGAGCTGATACTGGCACGCGCTCCAGGTCTTCGCCGGGCGCGCCGAGCTTGCGCGGATTGCCTTCCAGGCCGATGGCGAGCACGACGTGCGCCGCCTGCACGATTTCGCCGTTGGCGAGCTGCAGGTTGAAGGCATGCTTGTTGCCGGTGACCTTGCGCACCTCGGCGCCGTAGCGGATGTTGACGCCGCTCTTCTGCAGGCCCTCGCCCCAGCGGGCGAGCACCTTCTCGCGGCTGCCGGCGCCGAACTCGAGGTCGCTGCGCAGATCCAGGAAGCCCGGCTCCGCCATGACGTGCTTACCCTTCTGGTAGCGCTGGATCGTCTTGGCGTGGGCGTTGAAACCTTCCAGCAGCACGTAGCTGGGCGTGCTGCGCTTGGCATGGCGATCGCGCTCCGCCGCGCGAGCGGCAGCGCTCAACCCGGCGGGACCCGCGCCGATGATCGCGATCTGATACATGCAGGAACCCCGGCCCCCGCGCCCGCACTCATTCCATGAGTATTGTTAAATTGTTGGCGGGCGATGCTACAGAGGTGTGCGCGGCACCCGCAAGGTCCTAAAGGTGCGCCAGCGTCACGAAAATAGAGTCGGCTGAGCCGACTCCTGTCGGCGCTGGACACAGCATCCTTGAAGCCGGCGGCCGCTTTTCGAGGAACGCCTTCGCCGCTTCCGCATGATCCTGCGTCAGCCGGGTGCGGGTCAGGTTCGTCGCCTCCATGTCGAACATGTCTTCGAGCCGCCCTTCCTCGGCCGCGTTGAGGTTCTGCTTGATGTAGCGGTTGGCGATGCGGGGACCGCTGGCGATCTGCCGCGCGATCGCCATCGTCTGCGCCTCCAGCGCTTCGTCCGGCACGACGCGGTTGACCAAGCCGATGCGCAACGCCTCCGCCGCGTCGATCTTGTCGCTCAGGAACATGAGCTCGCGGGCCTTCGCCGTGCCGACCAGGCGCGTCAGGAAGTAGGTGATGCCGAAATCGCCGGAGAAGCCGACTTTCACGAACGCCGTCGTGAAGATCGCAGTCGTCGACGCGATGCGCAGATCGCACGCCGTGGCGAGCGACAAGCCGGCGCCGGCCGCCGGGCCGCGGATCATCGCGATGGTCGGCTTCGGGATCTGATGCAACAGCCGCGAGGCCTCCATCGCACCCCGCAAGGAGTCACGCCATTCCTCGTGAGCGTTCGCCGCATCGCCGTGCCAGCGCGGCGTCGCGCCCTCGCGCAGATCCCCGCCGGCGCTGAATCCTCGACCCGCGCCGCGCAGCACGATCGCGCCCACGTCGGCATCCCGCGCGGCCGCCTCCAAGGCGGCGCGCAACTCGATCACCAGGGGCGCATTGAGTGCGTTCAGCGAATCCGGACGGTTGAGCGTCAGCGTAAGGACACCGTCTTCGAGGCTGCGGATCACCGGTGCACTGTCGTTCATGGCGGGCCCCTGACTGGAGTGAGTCGCAATTGGCGACGAATCGGCTGAAACGTTAGAGCCCGATTGTGCGGACAAATGGACAGGATTTCACTCGAAAGCAGGCGGTGGCGGCGCGTTCCGCGCCACGGTACGTCAAGCGTGAACCATGCGCCCGCGCGACCGCTTTTGGGGCCCAATGCATCATTCGGCATGATTGGAGTGCGTATGAGATTTGCCGCGGCACTGGCACTGTTCATCGTCGCGGCGGCTTCGGTCAGTCGCGCGAGGACAATGGCGCCCAGGCGCAGCCGCCGACCGATCAGATCATCGTGAAATGGCGCGACGGGTCGGCCGCGACCGCCGCGGCCGTCGGTGCGCGCGTGCAGAAGCTGGGCAGCTCTTCCGGGATGCGCTTGCAGCGCAAGCACCAGATCGGGATCGAGACGGAGGTGCTGCAGCTCGATCGCGCACTCGACGAAGGCGACATGAACGCGCTGCTCGAGCGCATGGCGGCGGATCCCAACATCGAGTATGCGGTCGCCGACGAGCGTCGCTGGCCGCACGCGTTGCCCGGCGACCCGCTGTTCGCGGATCAGTGGTACTTCCAGAGCACTCAGCCCGCCGCCACACGCGCCGAACAAGCGTGGGACGTTACTGTCGGCAGCAACACTGACTGTCGTCGCCGTGACTCGATACCGGCGTGCGCTTCGAGCATCCCGATCTGCTGCGGTGCTCGCAGGCCGGCAAGCTGCTCGACGGCTTCGATTTCGTTTCCAACCCGCCGTTCGCCAACGATGGCGACGGCCGCGATGCCGACGCCACCGATCCCGGCGACTGGGTGACGCCGGCCGAGACGCAGCAGGCGCCGTTCACCGACGTGCGACGTGAGCGAACAGCTCCGTGGCATGGCACTCGCGTGTCCAGCCTGATCGCGGCGCTGACGAACAACGCCGAGGGCGTGGCTGGCACGGGCTGGAACACGCTGATCCTGCCGGTGCGCGTGCTCGGCAAATGCGGCGGCACGGACAGCGACATCATCGCGGGCATGCGCTGGGCCGCGGGCCTCACCGTGCCCGGCGCGCCGATCAATCCGACGCCGGCGCAGATCCTCAACCTCAGCCTCGGCGGCGTCGGGCGCGTGCTCCGCTGCCTATCAGGCGGCGGTGAACGAGATCACCGCGCGCGGCGTGCTGGTCGTCGCCTCGGTCGGCAACGAAGGCGGCGCCGTCGCGTCCCCCGCCAACTGCGCGGGCGTGCTCGGCGTGGCGGGCATTCGCCACGCCGGCACGAAGGTGGGCTTCAGCAATCTCGGGCCGGGCAGCGGGCATCGGCGCGCCCGGCGGCAACTGCGTCAACCCGCAGCCGTTCACGGACCCTCAACGCCTGTGCCTGTTCTCCGATCACCGCGGCGCGTGAACACCGGAACGCACGACACCCGCCGCATCGGCGTACACCGATCACGTCGACCGAACCCCAATGTCGGCACCAGCTTCTCGGCGCCGCTCGTCGCCGGCGCTGCGGCGCTGATGCATTCCCTCAACTCGCAATTGTCGCCGGCGCAGTACATCGCTTTGTTGAGAAACTCCGCCGCCCTTTCCGACGAGCAGCGCGACGACGACGAACGTCTGTCACGTACCGGCGGGCGATCTGCAGCCAGAGGAATGCATCTGCACGACGCAAACCTGCGGCGCGGGAATGCTGAACACGCAGGCCGCCGTGCTCGCGGCACAACGGCCGTTTGCGATTGCAGACGCGCTCGAGCACGATCACAGCCGGCACCGCGGCGGGCATCGACGCGACGCAGCAGCTTCGCGTCCAACGGTCGCACGATCACGTCGTATCAATGGACGTGCGATCGGCGTGACGGGCGCGACGCCGACGTTCGGCGACGCTTCGCAGCCGGTCACGACGGTGCAAGTGTCGCGGACGCGAGCACGTTCACGCTGCGATTGACGGTGACGGACGATCTGGGAGCGCAGGACACGGCGGACATCGCGGTAGCAACGCCACCGCCGCCGCCACCTCCGCCGCCGCCTCCGCCTCCGCCTCCTCCACCGCCTGCGCAGCCGGGGTGGCGGTGGTGGTGGCGGCAGCTTCGGCTGGTGGATGCTGACGCGCTGCTGATCCTCTGTGGGTCGGGCTTCAGCCCGACTCCGCGGTCAGGCTAAAGCCTGACCTACAGCCCGACTTACTTCAGCTTCGAAGCGAGCTCGATCAGGTACTGGCTGAACTTCTCGCCGAGCGCCTCGTGCTTCAGGCCGTACTCGACGGTCGCCTGCAGATAGCCGAGCTTGCTGCCGCAGTCGTAGCGCTTGCCTTCGAACTCGTACGCGTACACCGGCTCGTCGGCGAGCAGGTCGGCGATCGCGTCGGTGAGCTGAATCTCGCCGCCCGCGCCGCGTCCGGTCTGCTCCAGCTTCGCGAAGATCGTCGGCGACAGCAGGTAGCGCCCCACGACCGCGAGCGTCGAAGGCGCGTTCTGCGGCCGCGGCTTTTCGACGATCTGCTTCACGCGGCTGACGCGGCCCTCGCGCTCTTCGGTCGCGACGATGCCGTACTTGTCGGTCTCCGCGCGCGGCACTGTCTCGACGCCGAGCACGCTGCCGCCGCGCTCCGCGTGCACCGCCGCCATCTGACGCAGGCACGGCGTCGGACCGTCGATCAAGATCGTCGGCGAGATGCACGAAGAACGGCTCGTCGCCGACGACCGGCTTCGCACACCACACCGCGTGACCGAGACCGAGCGGCGAGGGCTGGCGAATGTAGATGCAGCTCGCCCACGCCGGCACGATGTCCTTCAACGCCTTCAGCAGGTCGGCTTTGCCCTGCGCCTCCAGCGCCTGCTCCAGCTCGCTGTCGCTGTCGAAGTGATCCTCGATCGCGCGCTTCGAGCTGCCGGTGATGAAGACCAGCTTGCGGGCGCCCGCAGCGAGCGCCTCTTCCGCGGCGTACTGGATCAGCGGCTTGTCGACGATCGGCAGCATTTCCTTCGGGCTCGCCTTGGTCGCGGGCAGGAAGCGCGTGCCGCGCCCGGCCACGGGAAACACCGCCGTCCTGATCTCTTGCGCCTGGGTCACCGCGCACCTCCGTCGTGTTCGCAGGAGCGCGATGATACCCGGAAGCAGGGGACGCAGGGCTCGGCGCCAGGCGCCCATTCTGAGCGTCGGGCCTACTCGTCTTGCGCGGCGCGCCTTCGACCTTGATGTTTGCCCGATTGCGCTCCAGCACCTTGGCGCCGATGCCCTTGATCTTGCGCAGGTCGTCGGCGCTGCGGAACGCACCGTTCTTCTCCCTGTATGCAACGATCGCCTGCGCGCGGCTCAGGCCGATGCCCTGCAGCTCCTTGGCGATGGTGGCGGCATCGGCCGTGTTGATGTCGACCGGCCCCGCCCAGACGAGCGCCGGCATGAGCGTGACGATGAGCGCCTGAACGCAGCGACGCACGGGTGCGACGGGATGATGTTTGGACATGGAGCTCTCCTTAGCATTGCAGAATGGGCGTTGAAACAATTACCGGGTTCGGCGACACAGGATGCGTCGGCGAGGGAGAGCGTTGAGCGGGAATAAAGGCTCGAGTCGCGGAGAAACATCACCTTCTCTGCATGCCCGGCGTGACGTCGAGCAGCGCGACCGGCGCGAATGCGTCCCAGCTGCGGCAGCCGGGGCATTGCCAGAAGTGCGATGCGCTCGCAAAACCGCAATCGACGCAACGGTAGCGCTGCGTGCGGCGCAGGATGCGCGCGAGGCCCATCGCGAGATCCGTGCGCTGCTGCGGCGTGAGCTGCCCCGGATCGCCGGCGACGCGAACGCACGATTTCGCCGAGGCTCGGATCTTCGCGCAGCAGATCCGGCAGGCAATCGCGCACGAACGGCTCCTGCTCCAGGCCGGCGACGATCGCCGCGTAGGCGAGCTCGGCGCGCGCGGACGGCTCGGGACGAATCCAGGCGTTGAAGCGCCGCTCCAGATCGCCCGCGTCGCTGCCGCGCACCGCTCGCAACACGCGCGGCAATGCAAGCGCGAGCAACCGCGGATGCAGCTCCACGACACGCTGGCACAACAGCGCCGCAAGCTCCGGCTCGTTCATGTCGAGCGCGATGTCCGCGCGAATCAGCGCGCCGCGCGGAAAATTTCGTTGCGCGTCGCGCGCGTGATGCAGGTGCTCGCGAGCTGCATCGATATCGCCGCGCTCGCGCGCCTGCTCCGCCAGCTCGCAGTGATAGTGCGCGATCGCGGTCGGCTGCTCGGGCGAAGCGAGCGCGGTCAGCTCGTTGTGAACTGCGATCGCCTGCTCCCAGTCGCGCTGCTGCTCGTAGATGCGCAGCAGGTAGCGCAGCGCCGGCACGCGCCGCGCCTCGCTCTCGACCAGCTGACGAAACGAGACGCTCGGCGCGATCGAACAACCCCGCGCGGAAGTAATCCTCGGCCAGCGCGAACATCGCTTCCAGGCGATGCTCGTCGCTGAGCGACGGACGCGCCATGATGTTCTCGTGGATGCGGATCGCGCGCTCCACTTCGCCGCGCCGCCGATAGAGGCTGCCGAGCGCGAAGTGGGTCTCGACGGTCTCGTTGTCGACGTCGACCATCTGCAGGAAGACTTCGAGCGCCTTGTCCGGCTCTTCGTTGAGCAGGAATCCCAGGCCCTTGAGGTAGTCCTCGTTCAGGCGGCGCGGCGGCTCCTGGCTGCGCAGCCCGTTCGTGCGCTCGGCACTCGCGGGCGGCGGCGACGCGGCGCGCGATCGCGCAACCGAAACTGCGCCACGAGCCAGCCGGCGGCCGCTGCGACGAACAGCGCCACGACCAGATCGAGCGACAGGTCAAACGGCATTTTCGTCGGCAGCTGCCAATGCCCGCGCGCGCGTTTCGGCCGCGCGCAATGCGCGGCGCAGCCGCCCGCGCTCATCGAGCAGCTCGGCGACCCAATAGACGCGCCAGAAAAGCCCGGCGAGCAGACCGATGACGAACGCGACGACGAGTGCGAGACCGAGCGGCGTACGCGATGCGCAGGAACGCGAGCTCGACGTCGACCCGCCCGGCGTTCATGGCGCTGACGAGCAGCGCGACCAGTGCGGCGAGAGCGACGGAGAAGTAGAAGAAGAAGCGAACCATGAGAAGACGGGCTGAGCGGTTGGTGCAGTAGGCAGTAGGCAGATCCGATACGCCTCTGGCTACAGCGCTAAGCCTGCAGTCGACCGCCAACCGCTTCTAGTCTCTGATCGGACTGCCCGCGCCGTCATTGACGCGCTCGCGCAGGTCCTTGCCGGGCTTGAAGTGCGGCACGTACTTGCCCGACAGCGCGACGGTCTCGCCGGTCTTCGGGTTGCGGCCCTGGCGCGGCGGGCGGAAGTGCAGCGAGAAGCTGCCGAAGCCGCGGATCTCGATGCGACCGCCCTGGGCGAGCGCGTCGCTCATGATCTCGAGGATCTGCTTGACCGCCAGTTCGACGTCCTTGGCGGGCAGGTGCTTCTGCTTCGCTGCAATGAGCTCGATGAGTTCCGATTTCGTCATGCTCGGGCCCGTTGTTGTTCTTGCAGGAGAGGCTGTGCACGGGCGTAGCCGAGCAGCCCACGCACGCCTCGCCGCAGTCCGGCTTTAGTTGTCCCCGCCCCCGATGTGCTCCTTCAGCAGGTCGCCGAGGCTCGTGCCGCTCGAGGTCTCGCCGGTGCGGTAGTTCTGCACCGCCTCGGCTTCCTCGTGGATCTCCTTCGCCTTGATCGACAGCGCGATCGTGCGGCTCTTGCGATCCACGTTGGTGAACTTGGCTTCGACCTCGTCGCCGACCTTCAGCACCGTGCGCGCGTCCTCGACGCGGTCGCGCGACAGCTCGGAAGCGCGCAGGTGGCCTTCGACGCCGCCGCCCAGGTCGATGATCGCGCCCTTGGCGTCGACCTCGCGCACCGTGCCCTTGATGATCGAGTTCTTCGGATGCTCGGCGATCCAGGCCGAGAACGGATCCTTCGCGAGCTGCTTGATGCCGAGCGAGATGCGCTCGCGCTCCGGATCGATCGACAGCACCATCGCCTCGACCTGCTGGCCCTTCTGGTAGTTGCGCACGGCTTCCTCGCCAGGCACGTCCCAGGAGATGTCCGACAGGTGCACGAGGCCGTCGATGCCGCCCGACAGGCCGATGAAGATGCCGAAGTCGGTGATCGACTTGATCTGGCCCGCGACCTTGTCGCCGCGGTTGTAGTTGTCGCTGAACTCCTTCCACGGATTCGCCTGGCACTGCTTGATGCCGAGCGAGATGCGGCGGCGCTCCTCGTCGATGTCGAGCACCATCACCTCGACTTCCTGGCCGATGTGCACGACCTTCGAGGGATTGACGTTCTTGTTGGTCCAGTCCATCTCGGAGACGTGCACCAGGCCTTCGACGCCTTCCTCGATCTCGACGAAGCAGCCGTAGTCGGCGATGTTCGTGACCTTGCCGAACAGGCGCGTGCCGGTCGGATAGCGGCGGCCGATCTGCTGCCACGGGTCGTTGCCGAGCTGCTTGATGCCCAGCGACACGCGCTGGCGCTCGCGGTCGAACTTGAGGATGCGCACGTCGATTTCGTCGCCGACGTTGACGACTTCCGACGGATGCTTGACGCGCTTCCACGCCATGTCGGTGATGTGCAGCAGGCCGTCGATGCCGCCGAGGTCGACGAACGCGCCGTAGTCGGTGAGGTTCTTGACCGTGCCCTTGATGACCGCGCCTTCCTGCAGCTTCTCCAGCAGCTCGGTGCGCTCGGCGCTGTATTCCTGCTCCACCACCGCGCGGCGCGACACCACGACGTTGTTGCGCTTCTGGTCGAGCTTGATGACCTTGAACTCGAGCGTCTTGCCTTCGAGGTAGGACGGATCGCGCACCGGGCGCACGTCGACGAGCGAGCCGGGCAGGAACGCGCGCACGAAGTCGATCTCGACGGTGAAGCCGCCCTTGACGCGGCCGTTGATGATGCCCTTGACGATCTCCTGCTTCTCGAATGCCTGCTCCAGGCGCGACCAGGTGCGCGCGCGCTTGGCCTTCTCGCGCGACAGGCGCGTCTCGCCGTTGCCGTCCTCGACGCTGTCGAGCGCGACTTCGACGTCGTCGCCGACGGCGACTTCGATCTCGCCGCGGTCGTTCTTGAACTGCTCGACGGGGATGACGGCTTCGCTCTTCAGACCCGCGTTGACGAGCACGACGTCGGGTCCGATGTCCACGATGCGACCCATCAGGATCGCGCCGGGCTTGATCTTCTGGGAGGCCAGGCTCTCTTCGAACAGTTGGGCAAAACTCTCGGTCATGAGTACTTCCGGGGTCGCTTGCGACCCGCTATCCCTCACCGACTTCCTGACACGCGAGGGGCTGTTACATCGAACCGCGCGTCCCGCGCGGCGCCATTGAAATCACTCGACTGAAACCTTGCCTGAACGGACTCAGCCTGCCGGGAGACGCGCTGCGGCCAGCTCCAGCACCCGCGCGACCACCGCATCGATCGTCATCGCGGTGGAGTCCACGATCACGGCGTCGTCGGCGGGCCGCAGCGGAGCGACCGCGCGGCTCGCGTCGCGCCGATCGCGCTCGGCGATCTCCAGCGAAAGGGCGGCGAGGTTAGCACCTAGCCCCTTGTCTTTCAACTGGTTATAGCGCCGCCGCGCCCGCTCCTCGGCGCTCGCCGTCAGGAAGATCTTGAGGGCGGCACCGGGGAAAACCACGGTCCCCATGTCGCGGCCGTCGGCCACCAGTCCCGGGGGCCCCGCAAAGGCCCGCTGGCGGTCCAGCAGCGCCGCCCGCACGCCCGGCATGGCCGCGACCCGCGAGGCGCCCTCGCCCGCCTGCTCGGTCCGGATGCGCTGACTGACCTCCTCGCCCCCCAGCCAGATCTGCTCGCCGCCGTGGGGACCGAGGCCGAATTGCACGTCCAGGTGCTGGGCGATGTCGGCGTGCCCGGCCTCGTCGTACGGGCTCAGCCCGCGCCGCTGCCCGGCATAGGCCACGAGGCGATACAGCGCCCCGCTGTCCAGCAACCGCCAGCCGAGCCGGTCCGCCACCAGGCGCGAGATCGTGCCCTTGCCGGAGCCGCTCGGCCCATCGATGGTGATGACTGGAGAAGGCACTGGTCGACTACTGACTGGTGACTACGTTGAGCCCGGCCGCCCGCGCGACGCCGGGGAAATCCGGGAACGAGGTCGCGACGTTCGCCACGTCGAGGATGCGGATCGGCGCCCGCGCCCGCGCGCTGGCGACTGCGAACGACATCGCGATCCGATGATCGCCGTGGCTGTCGACCGTGCCGCCGGCGAAGACCTGCTGTTCCGGCCGGCCCTGGATGCGGATGCCGTCGGGGAGCACTTCGCAGGCCACGCCCATTGCGGTCAGGCCTTCGGCCATCACGGCGATGCGATCGCTCTCCTTTACGCGCAGCTCTTCGGCGCCGGTCACGACCGTTTCGCCCTCGGCGCAGGCCGCCGCGACGAACAAGGCCGGGAACTCGTCGATCGCGAGCGGCACGAGATGCTCGGGGACGCGAATGCCCTTCAGCGCCGCCGGCCGCACCTCGATGTCGGCGACCGGCTCGGCACCGGCCGAGCGATGGTTCACGACGCGCAGGTCCGCGCCCATCAGGCCGAGAATGTCGAGCAGGCCGGTGCGCGTCGGATTGATGCCGACGCCGGAAATCGTGAGCATCGCTGCGCCGATCGAGCCCGCGACCATGAAGAACGCGGACGACGAGAAATCGCCCGGCACTTCCAGCGAGCACGCTTCGAGACGCTGCGGCGGCGTCAAGCGGATTTCGCCGTGCGCCGCGTCGACGCGGCAGCCGAAGCTGAGCAGCATGCGCTCGGTGTGATCGCGCGTGACCGCCGGCTCGATCACGGTCGTCTGGCCCTGCGCGTACAGACCGGCGAGCAGCACTGCGGACTTCACCTGCGCGCTGGCGACAGGCAGCTCGTAGCGGATGCCGCTCAAGCGTGCGCCGCCGCGGATTCGTACCGGCGGCTTGCCCGATGCGGTTTCGATGCGCGCGCCCATCTGGCGCAGCGGCGTCGCGACGCGCTCCATCGGCCGCTTCATCAGCGACGAGTCGCCGATCAGCTCGCTGTCGAAGCTCTGTCCCGCCAGCAGGCCCGTCATCAGGCGCATCGCGGTACCGGAATTGCCCATGTCGAGCGCATGCGTCGCCGCCTTGAGCCCGGCACGACCGACGCCGTGCACGCGGATTTCGCGCGCACTGGTCTGCTCGATCTGCACTCCGAGCGCGCGCATGGCACGCATCGTCGCGAGACAGTCTTCGCTTTCGAGGAACCCGCGCACTTCCGTGATGCCGTCGGCGATGCCGCCCAGCATGAGCGCGCGATGCGAGATCGACTTGTCGCCCGGGACCCGGACCGTGCCCGAAACGTGGCTGGACGGCGCGACGAGATACTCGGTCATGGAAGCAGCGCTTGTTTGAGCGCCGCCAGCATGCGCTCGTTCTGCTCGCGCGTTCCGATCGTGATCCGCAGGTGATTCGGCAGCCCGTAGTTGCCGACCGGCCGCACGATCACACCCCGCCGCAGCATCGCTTCGTACACCGCCGGCGCCGGGCGGCCGCAGTCGATCAGCACGAAATTGCCGGCCGACGGCAGGTGACGCACGCCGAGCGCATCGAAGCCCGCGCGCAGCTGCGCCATGCCGGCGCGATTGGTCTCGACCGATCGCTGCAAGTGCTCGCTGTCGTCGAGCGCGGCGAGCGCCGCGGCGAGCGCGATCGTATTGACATTGAACGGCTGGCGCACGCGATTGATCATGTCGGCGACCGACGGATGCGACAGCGCGTAGCCGACGCGCAATCCCGCCAGGCCGTAGGCCTTCGAGAACGTGCGCGTGACGAGCAGGTTCGGAAACTCGCCGAGCCAGCGGCTCGCGTCGGGGAAATCCGACTCGCTCACGTATTCGATGTACGCCTCGTCCACGACCACCAGCGTCTGCTCCGGCACCGCCGCGATGAAGCGCCGCAGCGCATCGGCGCTCGACCCACGTGCCGGTCGGATTGTTCGGATTGGCGACGAACACCAGGCGCGTGCGCTCGTTGATGAGCTGCGCCATGGCTGCCAGGTCGTGACCGAGCGGCATGGCGTGGCCGGCGGGATTCGCCGGTGCGATCCGGGCAGTCGCGCCAGTCGCCTGCACGGCGATCGGATAGACCGCGAACGTGTACTGCGAGTAGACGGCCTCGCTCTGCGGCGAGAGAAACGCTTCCGCGATCAGCACGAGCACGTCGTTCGAGCCGTTGCCGAGCGTGATGCACTCGGTGCCGCAGCCGTGCTTGCGCGCGAGCGCCTGCTTCAGCTTGAAACCGCTGCCGTCGGGATAGAGGCCGATCTGCCGCGACGCCTGCGCGATCGCTTCGAGCGCCCGCGGCCCGGGCCCTAGCGGATTCTCGTTGGACGCGAGCTTGATGCTGTCGCTGATGCCGTACTCGCGCTCCAGCTCCTCGAGCGGCTTGCCGGGAATGTACGGCGCGAGCGTGCGAACGCCGGGGGGAGCGAGCTTGGCGGGATCGATGGGCATGGTCGAAGGCTCATACGCGCTCACATCACCGCGCACGGATACGATCCCAGCACCCTGAACAGCGACGACTGCTTCTTCAGCTCTTCGAGCGCCGTGCTCAGCGGATGCTGGTCGGCGTGGCCGACGACGTCGATGAAGAACACGTAGTCCCACTTGCGGCGGCGCGAGGGACGCGACTCGATGCGGGTCATGCTGATGCCGTGCTCCGCGAGCGGGCCCGAGCAGGCGGTGCAGCGCGCCCGGCGATTGCGTGTCGCCGGCGGACACGAGCAGCGTGGTCTTGTCGTTGCCGCTGGGGCTGAACAGCTTGCGGCCGATCACGAGGAAGCGCGTGGTGTTGTCCGGCGCGTCCTCGATCTCCGGGACGATGATGTTCAGCCCGTAGACCTCCGCGGCCGCCTGTCCGGCGATCGCCGCGGTGCCGTCCTCGTCGCGGGCGCGGCGCGCGGCTTCGGCATTGCTGCTCACCGGCACGCGCTCGGCGTTCGGCAGGTATTCGTCGAGCCACTGCCGGCACTGCGCCAGCGACTGCTGGTGCGAGCAGACGCGCACGATCTTCTCGAGGCCATGCATGCGCCCCATCACGTGCTGATGGATGCGCAGCTCGACTTCGCCGCAGATCTTGAGCGGCGACGTCAGGAACATGTCGAGCGTGTTGTTGACGGTGCCCTCGGTCGAGTTCTCGATCGGCACGATGCCGAAGTCGGCGTGGCCCGCCTGCACTTCCTCGAACACTTCGCCGATCGCGGCGAGCGGCAGCGCACGCACCGAATGCCCGAAGTGCTTCAGCACCGCCTGCTGCGAGAACGTGCCTTCCGGGCCGAGGAACGCGACCTTGAGCGGCTCCTGCTGCGCGAGGCACGCGGACATGATTTCGCGAAACAGCCGCGCGATCTCTTCGTTGCGCAGCGGTCCCTTGTTGCGCTCCAGCGCCTTGCGCAGCACCTGCGCTTCCCGCTCCGGCTTGTAGAAATCCGCGGTGCTGAGCCCTTCCGAGCGCTTCGACTTGCCGACCTGCTGCGCGAACTGCGCGCGCTCGTTCAGCAGGTCGTGGATGCGCCGATCGATGTCGTCGATGCGATCGCGGATCGAGTCGATCCCGGCTTCACTGCTTCCTGTGGGTCAGGCTTCAGCCTGACAGGCTGCGTCGGGCTGAAGCCCGACCTACAGGTTTCTTCCACCCTTCCTCTTCATGCAACGCTGACGACGCGCACCGCGAGCACGCCTTCGATCTGCCCGAGCTTGCCGAGCACGGCTTCGGGCACGCTGCCGTCGATGTCGATCAACGTGTAGGCCAGCTCGCCGCGCGACTTGTTGAGCAGGTCGGCGATATTGAGGTTCGCGGCGGCGAGCGCGGTCGAGATCTGGCCGACCATGTTCGGCACGTTCTCGTTGGCGATCGACAGGCGCGTCGCGCTGCCGGTGCGCGGCAGAATCGCCTCGGGGAAGTTGACCGAGTTGCGGATGGTTCCTTGTTCCAGGAAGTCGCGCAGCGTGTCCGCGACCATCACCGCGCAGTTCTCCTCCGCCTCGCCGGTCGAGGCGCCGAGGTGCGGCAACGCCACGACCTTCGGATGATCCTTCAGCTGCGCCGTGGGGAAGTCGCACACGTAGCTGTGCGAGCTTGCCGCTGCCGAGCGCTTCGAGCACCGCCGCTTCGTCGACGATGCCGCTGCGCGCGAAGTTCATCACGACGGCGCCGTTGCGCATCAGGCGCAGCCGCGCGGCATTGACGAGACTGCGCGTGCCTTCGAGCAGCGGCACGTGCACGGTGATCATGTCGGAACGCGCGAACAAGTCGTCGAGCGACAGCGCCTGCTCGACGCCGGAGGACAGCTGCCACGCGCGCTGCACGGTGATCTGCGGATCGAAGCCGAGCACGCGCATGCCGAGCAGGTGCGCTGCATTGGCGACTTCGACGCCGATCGCGCCGAGGCCGATGACGCCGAGCGTGCGGCCCGGCAGCTCGTAGCCGACGAACTTCTTCTTGCCCTTCTCGACCGCCTCGTCGAGCTGCTCGTCGTTGCCCTTGAGCCCGCGCACGTACTCCCACGCCTGGCAGATGTTGCGCGCCGCGAGGAACATGCCGGCGATGACCAGCTCCTTGACCGCGTTGGCGTTGGCACCCGGCGCGTTGAAAACGGGAATGCCGCGCTTCGACAGACGCGCGACCGGGATGTTGTTCGTGCCCGCGCCGGCGCGTGCCACTGCCTTGACGCTCGGCGGCACATCCATCTCGTGCATGTCCGCAGAGCGCAGCAGGATCGCGTCGGGATGGCCGATCTCGGAGGCGACCTCATAGCGATCGCGCGGCAGGCGCTCCAGCCCGCGCACCGAGATGTTGTTCAGCGTGAGGATCTTGAAGGACTCCTTAGCCATGCTTCTTCTCGAACGTCCTGCATGAAATCGACGAGCGCGCTCACGCCCTCCATCGGCATCGCGTTGTACAGGCTCGCGCGCATGCCGCCGACCGAGCGGTGACCTTCGAGCGTCACCAGGCCCGCCTGCTTCGCCTCGGCGATGAAGGTCTTGTCGAGCTCGGGATTCGCGAGCGTGAACGGCACGTTCATCCACGAGCGTGCGTCCTTCGCGACCGGGTTGCGATAGAAGGACGAGCCGTCGATCGCCGCGTACAGCTTCTCCGCCTTGGCGCGGTTGCGCTCGCCCATCGCCTGCAGGCCGCCCTGCCGCTTCAGCCACTGGAACACGAGCCCCGCCATGTACCACGCGAACGTCGGCGGCGTGTTCAGCATCGAGCCGTCCTTCGCCATCGCCGCGAAGTCCATGAACGCCGGCGTGGCGGTGCGCGCGCGGCCGAGCAGATCCTCGCGCACGATCACGAGCGTCAGGCCGGCGGGTCCGATGTTCTTCTGCGCACCGGCGTAGATCAGGCCGAACTTCGCGACGTCGATCGGCCGCGACAGGATCGTCGAGGACATGTCGGCGACCAGCGGCACGGCGCCTGCGTCGGGCACGAAGTGGAACTCGACGCCGCCGATCGTCTCGTTCGGCGTGTAGTGCAGGTAGGCCGCGTCCGGCGTGCGCTTCCAGCTCGCGACCGGCAGGAATCGACACGTACGGCTCGCCCGCATCCGCGGCGACGTTGACGCGCGCGTAGTGCTTCGCTTCGCCGATCGCCTTCTTCGACCACGAGCCCGTGTTCACGTAGTCGACGACGCTCTCCGGCGTCGTCAGGTTGAGCGGGACGCCCGCGAACTGCGCGGTGGCGCCGCCTTGCAGGAACAGCACCTTGTAGTTCTTCGGCACGGCCAGCAGCTCGCGCAGGTCGGCCTCGGCGCTGCTTCCGCGATCGAGACGAACGCCTTGCCGCGATGGCTCATCTCCATCACGGACATGCCGGTGCCGTGCCAGTCGAGCAGCTCCTCGCGGGCCTGTTCGAGAACTTCCTGCGGCAGGACCGCCGGGCCGGGACTGAAATTGAAGACGCGCATGGTTCGCAGCAGTGAATAGCGGACAGTGAGAAACGGGAGCGCTTGTATACCAAGCCTCATCGCCGAACGGAATGAGCTTGGAGGAATATAGAAATGCGTAGGTCGGGCTGAAGCCCGACCTACAGCCGCTGCTCACTCCGCCGGCGCCTCGCCGTTCTCCTCGGCCTCGGCCTCCGGCAGGATGCGCTCCAGGCCCACCAGCCGATCGCCCTCGTCCAGTCGGATCAACCGCACGCCCTGCGTATTGCGGCCCTGGATCGAGATTTCCCCGACCGGCGTGCGCACCAGCGTGCCGCTGGAGCTGATCAGCATGATCTCGTCGTCCGGCTTGACCAGCAGCGCGCCGACCATCTGGCCGTTGCGCTCGCTGATCTGCAGGGCGATGACGCCCTGGCCGCCGCGGCCGTGGATCGGGAAGTCCTCGACCGGGGTGCGCTTGCCGTAGCCGTGCTGCGAGGCCGTCAGCACCATGCCCTGCTCGTCGACGATGATCAGCGAGATGACTTCCTCGCTGACCGGCAGGCGGATGCCGCGCACGCCGGCCGCCGTGCGGCCCATCGGTCGCACGTCGTTCTCGTCGAAGCGGATCGCCTTGCCGCCGCTCGAGCAGAGAATGATCTGGCGGTGGCCGTCGGTGATGTCGACGCCGACCAGCCGGTCGCCCGCCTCCAGCTCGATGGCGATGATGCCGGCCTGGCGCGGCCGCGAGAACGCTTCGAGCGAGGTCTTCTTGACCGTGCCCTGCGCGGTGGCCATGAACACGAACTTGTTCTCTTCGAACTCGTGGATCGGCAGCACCGCCGTGATGCGCTCCTCCTCCTGCAGCGGCAGGAGGTTCACGATCGGCTTGCCGCGCGAGCCGCGGCTCGCCTGCGGCAGCTGGTAGACCTTGAGCCAGTACATCTTGCCGACGCTGGAGAAGCACAGCAGCGTGTCGTGCGTATTCGCCACGAACAGCTTGTCGACGAAATCCTCTTCCTTCATCGCCGTCGCGGCCTTGCCGCGTCCGCCGCGCCGCTGCGCCTGGTACGCCGTCACCGGCTGCGCCTTCGCATAGCCGCCGTGCGACAGCGTGACCACGACGTCCTGCTGCTCGATCAGGTCCTCGATCGTCAGGTCGGAATGGTCCTGGATGATCTCGGTGCGACGCTTGTCCGCGTACTTCGCGCGGATGTCTTCGAGCTCGGCGCGAATGACCGTGAGCAACCGCTCGGGCCGCGCGAGGATGTCGCTGAGGTCGCGGATCTGCACCAGCAGCTCCTGGAACTCGGCGACGATCTTGTCCTGCTCCAGCGCGGTCAGGCGGTTCAGGCGCAGGTCGAGGATCGCCTGCGCCTGCGCTTCGGACAGCCGATAGCCTTCCGCCTTGAGCCCGAACTCGTCGGCCAGGTCGTCGGGCCGCGTGACGACCTCGCCGGCGCGCGCCAGCATCTCGCGGCACGGCGCCCGCCGGCCACGCGCGGCTCATCAACGCGACCTTCGCCTCCGCCGGCGACGGCGAGGCCTTGATGACCGCGATGACTTCGTCGATGTTCGCGAGCGCGATCGCCTGGCCTTCGAGGATGTGAGCCCGCTCGCGCGCCTTGCGCAGATCGTAGATCGTGCGCCGCGTGACGACCTCGCGGCGATGGCGCACGAACTGCTCGAGCATCTCCTTGAGGTTGAAGACCTTCGGCTGGCCGTCCTGCAGCGCCACCATGTTGATGCCGAACACCGACTCCATCGGCGTGTGCTTGAACAGGTTGTTCAGCACGATGTCGGCGACTTCGCCGCGCTTGAGCTCGATGACGACGCGCATGCCGTCCTTGTCCGACTCGTCGCGCAGGCCGTCGCTGGCGATGCTGTCGATGACCTTCTCGCGCACCAGCTCGGCGATGCGCTCGAGCAGCCGCGCCTTGTTCACCTGGAACGGCAGCTCCGTGATGATGATGGTCTGCCGGCCCTTGTCGTCTTCCTCGATGGTCGGTGCGCGCGCGCACGTCCAGGCGGCCGCGGCCGGTTGCGTAAGCGAGGGCGATCCCCTGCGACCCGTTGATGATGCCGGCGGTCGGGAAATCCGGGCCCGGGATGTACTGCATCAGGGCGGCGATCGAGAGGTTCGGATCGTCGATCAGCGCGATGCACGCGGTCACGACCTCGCCGAGGTTGTGCGGCGGAATGTTCGTGGCCATGCCGACCGCGATGCCGGCGGAGCCGTTCACCAGCAGGTTCGGCACGCGCGTCGGCAGGACGACCGGCTCCTTCTCCTTGCCGTCGTAGTTGTCGACGAAGTCGACCGTCTCCTTGTCGATGTCCGCGAGCAGCTCCGAGGACAGCGCCGTCATGCGGCACTCGGTGTAGCGGTAGGCTGCCGGCGGGTCGCCGTCGACCGAGCCGAAGTTGCCCTGCCCGTCCACCAGCTGGTAGCGCATCGAGAAGTCTTGCGCCATGCGCACCAGCGCGTCGTAGGTCGCGGTGTCGCCGTGCGGGTGGTATTTACCGAGCACGTCGCCGACCACGCGCGCGCACTTCACGTACGGGCGCGACGCAGACGTTATTGCTTTCCTGCATCGCGAACAGGATGCGCCGGTGCACCGGCTTCAAGCCGTCGCGGACGTCGGGCAGGGCGCGCCCGACGATGACGCTCATCGCATAGTCGAGATACGACTGGCGCATCTCGTCTTCGAGGTTGACGTGGAGGATTTCGCGCGCGATTTCGGCCATGCAGGAGCCCAAGAAACCTTGTGAGAAGGGGGCGAATTTAAGTGGCGAATCTTAGCACAGCGAGCCACTGCGCCGAACCCTTTCGGACCGCTGCGCGCATGCTCTCGGGCTATACTTCGGCACCCGCCACGAGCACGTTACGAGCTTTTCCCTCGCGTCTGCATGGAACCGATCGACACGCTGATCACCGCCCGCTGGGTCGTTCCGATCGAGCCGGACGGCCGCGTGCTCGAAGATCACGCGGTCGCCATCCATCGCGGACTGATCCTTGCGATCGAGCCGACGCGCACAGGCGCGGGTGCGCTTCGCCGCCGAAGAGCTCATCGAGCGGCCGGCGCACGTGCTGCTGCCCGGCTTCGTCAACGCACACACGCGGGCGGCCATGACGCTGCTGCGGGGCGCGGCGGAAAGCTCCTCTTTCGACTACTGGCTGAATCGCCAGGTGCGCCCGCTGGAGCAGCGCTGGATGGACGCGGAGTACGTCCGCGACGGCACCGAGCTGGCGATCGCCGACATGCTGACGAGCGGCACGACCTGCTTCGCCGACATGCACCTGTTCCCGGAAGTCGTCGCGCAGGCAGCCTCGGCGGCGAAGATCCGCGCCTGCATCGGCCTGCCCGTGGCGGACACGCCCAGCCCGTGGGCCGGCTCGGCCAACGAATGCCTCGCGAAGGGGATCGCCCTGCACGATGAGTATCGCGACGATCCGCTGATCACGACTGCCCTGGCGCCCGAGGTCGATGCGAGCGCCGACGAAACGCTGCTGCGCGTGCGCCGCGCGGCCGATGAGCTGGAGCTGCCGGTGACGACGCGGCTGGTCGAGGAGCGCTCGCTCGGCAGCCTCGACCGCAAGCAGGTGCTGGGCCGGCTGGAGCGGCTCGGCCTGCTGTCGCCGCTCCTGACGGCCGTGCACGCGCCCGAGCTCGACGACAGCGAAGTCGAGCAGCTGAGCCGCGTCGGCGCGAGCGTCGTTCATTGCGCGCGGTCGGCGATGAAGCTCGGGCTCAGCGAATGTCCCGGCGGCGACGTTGCAAGCGCACAACGTGAACTGTGGCGCTCGGCACGGACGCTGCCGCCTGCAGCAACGACCTCGAGCATGCTCGACGAATTGCGGACCGCGGCGCTGACGGCGCGCGGCCTGTTCCCGACGCTGTCGCCGATTCCGTCGCACGACTGGCTGCGTGCAGCGACGCTCGGCGGAGCACGGGCCCTGGGGCTGGCCGAAGTCACCGGCTCGCTGGTCGCCGGCAAATGGGCCGACCTGTGTTGTATCGACCTGGCGCGCGCGCATACGCAGCCCGTCTACGATCCGGTCGCCCAGCTGCTGTTCGCGGCATCGCGCGACCAAGTCAGCGATGTGTGGGTCGCCGGGCGCCGCCTGGTCCAGGACGGCCACCTGACTCACCTCGACCTGGAAGACGTGCTACACCGGGCGCAGTACTGGCAAGCCCGCATTCGCGACAGCCAAGAACCCTCGGCATGAACACCTTGAACACCGCGACCAATCACGATCCGAAGGAGATCGCGCGCTTCGATGCCATCGCGCAGCGCTGGTGGGACCCGCACGGCGAATTCCGGCCGCTGCACGCCCTGAATCCGGTGCGGCTCGACTACGTCGACAACCGTGCCGGCCTGGCTGGCAAGCGCGTGCTCGACGTCGGCTGCGGCGGCGGCCTGCTGAGCGAAGCCATGGCCCGACGCGGCGCGCAGGTCACGGGCATCGATCTCGGACCGCAGACGATCGAGGTTGCCGAGCTGCACGCACTGGAGAGCAAGGTGCCGGTGAGCTATGCGCGTGAATCCGCCGAGACGCACGCCGCTCGCAATCCTGGCGCCTACGACGTCGCCGTTTGCATGGAAATGCTGGAGCACGTGCCGGAGCCGGACAGCGTGTTGCGCGCGCTGCGCACGCTGGTGAAGCCCGGCGGCCACGTGTTCGTCTCGACGCTCAACCGCAATCTCAAGTCGTACCTGCTGGCGATCGTCGGCGCCGAGTACGTCATGAATCTGCTCACGCGCGGCACCCACACCTACGAGCGCTTCATCAAGCCTTCGGAGCTGGCCCGCTGGGCGCGCGCGGCGCAGCTGACGGTCGAGGACGTCGCCGGGCTCGCCTACGATCCGTTCCAGAACTCGGCACGCCAGTCGGGCGACGTGGACGTGAACTACATGATGCATCTGCGACGGCCGTTGACGGCGGGGAGGATCGCGCGTGAGCGCGACCGTCGCTCACCGCGACGCTCGTCGGCCTGATCATCGGCGTGCTGGTCGGCGTCCTCGCTGCGACCTGGCGCGGCCGGCGCAAGCGCGAGTCGCTGCACCTCGAGCTCGCTGTCGTGCGAGCCCAGGTCAAGACCGACGAGCAGATCGATCGCGAGCGGCAGGCGGCGCTCGACCAGACCATCGAACGGCTGCGCTCGAGCTTCGACACCGTCGCCGGCGCGTCGATGCGCTCGAACAACGAAGTGTTCCTCAAGCTGGCGCGCGAGCACCTCGGCCAGCACAACCAGAACGCAGCCAGCGTGCTGATGCAGCGTGAGAAGGCCATCGAGGCGCTGCGTCGCGCCGATCCGCGAGGCGCTGAGCAAGACCGAACAGCAGATGCAGCGCATCGAGAAGGAGCGCGCCGAGACGTTCGGCAGCCTCAAGAGCTCGATCGAGTCGGTGATGGTCGGGCAACAGGCGCTGCAGAAAGAAACGCGCACGCTGGTCAACGCGCTGCGCCGGCCGGAAGTGCGCGGCCAGTGGGGCGAGCTGACGCTGCGCCGGCTCGCCGAGCTGGCGGGCATGGTCGAGCACTGCGACTTCGCCGAGCAGGTGCACGTGCGCACCGAGGACGGCGCGCTGCGCCCCGACATGGTCGTGCACATGCCCGAGGGCCGCGATCTGGTCGTCGACGTGAAGACGCCGCTCGATGCCTACCTCGAAGCAGTCGAGGCGACCAGCGACGAAGCGCGTGCCGCGGCGCTGCGGCGGCATGCCCAGGCCGTCGCCGAACGCGTGCGTCAGCTCAGCGCCAAGAACTACTGGAACCAGTTCGAGAAGAGTCCCGACTTCGTCATCCTGTTCATCCCCGGCGACCAGTTCCTCTCGGCCGCGCTCGCCGAGCTGCCGTCGCTGATCGAGGACGCGATCCGCCAGAACGTGATCATCACGACGCCGTCGAGCTTCGTCGCGATCCTGAAGACGGTCGCGTACGGCTGGCGGCAGACAGTGCTGGCGCAGAACGCCGAAACCATCCGCACGCTCGCCGAGGAGCTGTACAAGCGCCTCGGCGGTCTTCACCAGCCATCTCAGCAAGCTCGGCCGCAACCTCGCGCACCAGCGTCGAGACCTTCAACAGCGCCGTCGGCTCGCTCGAACGCCAGGTGCTGCCCGGCGCGCGCAAGTTCACCGAGCTCGGCGTGCGGCCGGATCGCGAGATCGAGGCGCTCGACCCGGTGGACAAGCTGGCGCGCGAGCCGCAATGGAGCGAGGACTACGACTTGTTCGCGGCCGTGCCGGAGCCGCCAGCCCGCGAGCACTCCGACGAGTCGCAGAGCTGAGGCTGCGCAGCGTGGCCGCGCTCGACGACTCGCTGGTGAACCGCGCCGCGCCGCCGGGCTCGATGCGCTACTTCTCGCTGCTGTACGCACCCGAGGACAGGCGCGACGCAGTTGTGCGCGCTGTACGTCGTCGATGCGGAGATCCGCGAGTCCGCCCAGAGCGCCAATCACGACGTCGCACATACGCGCCTGCAGTGGTGGCGCGGCGAGATCGATCGTCTCGTCAACGGCAGCCCGCAACATCCGGCGACCCGCCTGCTGAACGACAGTGCCGTCGACCGACCGCGCAGCCTTCGCCAAGCTGCACGAAGCTTCTTGCTGCAGCAGACATGGATCTCGCGCGGATGACGTACTCGAACATGCGCGAGCTGCGTGCGTACTCATCGCGCAGCGGCGGCGCGATCCAGGAGCTGATGGCCGCACAACTCGTAGCTCCGGCACCGCTCGACGAAGCAGTCCGCGCGACCGCGAATCGTATCGGCATCGGCGTCCGACAGAGCGAGATGCTGCGTGACCTGCGCCAGGACGCGTACGGCGGCCGCATCTACCTGCCGCAGGATCGTCTCACCGCGCACAGTGTGACACTCGAAGACCTGCGTGACCGCGAAGTCCCACCGCGTCTCAAGGCTGCGCTGCGCGAATTCAAGGACGCTGTGCACGAGGAATTGCAGTCGGCGCTTGCTTCGGTGACCGCGCCGCTGCGTCCACTCGCCGTGCTGGCCGCCCTCCACCGTCGTCTGCTTCACCGCATCGCCGCGCACGACTACGACGTCGCGACGTCGCGCATCGAGCTCGGGCCGATCGAAAAACCGTGGGTCGCGTGGCGGACAGCGAGAAACCTATGAAATCATATGCCTTTGCGTTGCTCGCTGCTCAGCGGCTGCGCAGGACATCACGCCATCCAGCCAGCAAGGCCGCCGAGTGGCATCCGACAGTCGCCACTCCGCAGTTCGCGGCTGGCCGCCGGGCCGCGCGTGCTGGTCGATGCCGCTCATGGCAACTTCCACAAGATCGACGGACGGTTTGCTGCTTTTGCGCGCGCTGCTGCGGGCCGATGGCTACCGCGTGGCCAGCGCCGACCAACCGATAACGCCGACGGTGCTGGCCACAGCGGACGTGTTCGTCATCGCCAATGCTGTGAAGGGCGGCGATAGATGCCGAGTGGGTGCTGCCGACGCCGCCCGCCCTCGAGCGCGAAGAAGTGGCCGCGCTCGCAGCATGGGTGCATGACGGCGGCTCGCTGCTGCTGATCGCCGATCACATGCCGTTTCCCGGATCGGTCGCCGAGCTCGCGGACGCGTTCGGCATCGCGTTCCTGAACGGCTACGCGCTCAAGTCGATCACCGAAGGCGGGACCTTGATCTTCACGCGGGCCGGCGGCCTGGCCGATCATTCGATCACCCGCGGCCGCAACGCCGCCGAGCAGATCACGGCGATCAAGAGCTTTCACGGGTCAGGCGTTCCGCGCCGTCGTGCCGCGTCGAGCCGCTGCTGCGGATGCCCGACGACTGGGCCGTGTTCTTTCCTCAGGAAGCGGGCAAGTTCACGCAGCGAAACGCCTTCGGAATCCACACGCGGCCTGCTGCAGGGCGCGGTGCTGCGTCACGGGCAGGGCCGCGTGGCCGTGTTCGGCGAGGCCGCCATGTTTACGGCGCAGACGCAGATCCTCGGCGACACCGTCGTCATGCGCATGGGCATGAACGACCCCGAGGCGTCGCAGAATGCCCAGTTCGTGCTGAACGTCCTGCATTGGCTGTCGGGTCTGCTGCCAGACTGACCGCGTACAATGCGGGCCCCATGAACGACACGTTCGATCCACGCACCTACCAGCCTGCAGCCAATCTGCTGTCCGACAGAGTCGTTCTGATCACCGGCGCGAGCGACGGCATCGGCAAAGCCGTCGCGCAGGCAGCAGCCGCGCACGGCGCGAGGGTGCTCCTGCACGGACGCAACGTGCGCAAGCTCGAAGCCGTCTACGACTCCATCGTCGCAGCCAAGCATCCGCGGCCGTCGATCGTGCCGCTCGACTTCGAGAAGGCCGGGCCCGAGGAATACGAGAAGCTCGCGGCGGCGCTGGAGCAGGAGTTCGGCCGACTGGACGCGCTGCTGCACAACGCCGGCATGCTCGGCGAGCGCGCGCCGATCGAGCATCACGACGTCCCCAAGTGGATGCGCACGATGCACGTCAACGTCACCGCGCCGTTCATCCTGACGCGCTATTGCCTGCCGCTGCTCAAACGATCTGCCGATCCGTCGATCATCTTCACTTCGAGCGGCGTCGTGGCGCGTCCGCGTGCCTACTGGGGCGCATACCTGGCGTCGAAATGGGCGAGCGACGGCCTGATGCACATGCTCGCCGACGAACTGGAGAACCGGCCGACGATACGCGTGAACAGCATCGACCCGGGCAAGGTGCGCACCAACATGCGTCTGCAGGCGTATCCGGCGGAAGATCCGCAAACGCTGCCGGAGCCGAGCGCGATCGTCGCGCCGTACCTGTATCTGCTGGGTCCGGACAGCCGCGGCGTCAGCGGCCAGACTTTCGCCTGCCAGTAGCGCGTCTGTCGGGGGCGGGGCGCCGCTTGCGCGGCTTTGCGCCCGGTCGCTCCTCCACTTTCGGCAGCTCCAGTTCGGCCAACGCATAGAGCGCTGCGACCCGATCCGTCCCCAGCGCGCGGTGCCTGCCGCGCGGCAGGTCGCGCGGCAATTCGATGTCGGCGAACTTCACCTGGATCACGCGGCTCACCTTCAAGCCGCGGCTCTCGAACAGCGCACGCACGGCAGCGCGTCGATGAGTGCGC
The DNA here is from genome assembly GCA_963830745.1 of uncultured Gammaproteobacteria bacterium. Classification (GTDB taxonomy): domain Bacteria; phylum Pseudomonadota; class Gammaproteobacteria; order Steroidobacterales; family Steroidobacteraceae; genus Steroidobacter. The sequence continues at coordinate 274,121 of CAWHNL010000016.1, read as the reverse complement.
CGCGACTCGACGCGAAACCAGCGATTCGTCCCCTCGCCGCCCGCGGGCTCGATGCTTTCGAACTCGATCGTCTCCTCGTCGTAGTTCACGACGCGCGGCAGCGTCGTCACGTCGAACTCGGGCGTGGGCACGAGCACGCGAGCGACGTAGGCAGCAGGGATCGTTTCGGCGCGGCGGCGCAGCGCATCGGCGAGGCGACCGTCGCTCGTCAGCAGCATCAGTCCGCTGTCGCCGGCCTGCATCGTATTGACGACGAGCCAGCGCGCGCCGCGAACCGACGGCAGCGACTCCATCACCGACTTGCCGGACCTCGGCATCTTCGCCGGCGGAGGTGATCGGCTGACCTTGAGGCTTGTGGTAGAGGAGCACGCCCGGTGCGGCGGCGCTGATCTTGAGGCGACTCGTGAGGTCGCGCCCGTCGATGGCGACCTGATCGCCGCTCGAATAGCGATCGCCGGGCTGCTGCGGCGCGGCCGTTGAGCACGACGCGCCCTTCGAGCATCCACTTCTCGATCTCGCGGCGCGAGCCGAACCCGTGCTGCGCGAGCAGCTTGTGGAGACGTTCGGACATGCTGTTGTCGGGCTGATAGCCCGACCTACAGCGGCGGATCGCGGAGCGTGCGGGCGCTCGTCGTCCTCGGCCGACGCTACGAGCGACGGCGAGGCGCTGTCGTCAGCGTCCTCGGGGGCGGCATCGACCGGCACGTCTGCATCGTCGACGACGACCTCGGACGCGGCTCTCGACTTCGCAGCGCGTCCGCCGGCACTTCGCCGCCCGGCAGCTCGAGCTGCACGCCGATCGTCTCGACGTCGCGCAGCTCGGCCAGCGTCGGCAGCTGGTCCAGGCTCCTGAGGCCGAAGTAGTCGAGGAACTCGCGCGTGGTGCCGAGCAGCTCCGGATGGCCCGGCACCTCGCGATGCCCGACGACGCGAATCCAGTTGCGCTCCTGCAGCGTGCGCATGATCGTCGAGCTGATCGACACGCCGCGGATCTCTTCGATCTCGCTGCGCGTGATCGGCTGGCGATACGCGATGAGCGCCAGCGTCTCCAGCAGCGCGCGCGAATAACGCGACGGACGCTCCTGCCACAGACGCGACACGACGTCCGCGCAGCGCGCACGAACCTGGATGCGCCAGCCGCTCGCGACCTCGATCAGCTCGATGCCGCGCGACTCGTACTCGGCGGCGAGCATGTCGAGCGCGGCGCGCAGCTGCTCGGACGTCGGCCGCTCGCGCTCGTCGAACAGCTCCAGCAGCTGCTCGCGTGGTGACCGGCCGGCCCGCCGCCAGCAGCGTCGCTTCGATGAGGTGCTTGAGGTCGTGCTCGTTCATTTCGATGCTTCCGGATCCGGATTATCGGGTCGATGGAACCGCGCTCGTCATGCTGTCTTCGATCGTCGACACGGCGCCGGTCTGCGTCGTCGTCCGCCGGCTCGTTCTCGTCGGGCTGCGCCGGCTGCGCAGCGCCGCTTCGTTCTCCGCGTCCGCTTCGTCGCGTCGCGCTCGCATCCGCCTGGCCGCCTTCGACCAGCTTGAGATGGCGCGCCGCCGTCGCGGTGCGCACGTGAATCTGCCCGTACGCTTCGCTCTGCACGATCTCGATCAGCCCTTCGCGCATCAGCTCGAGAATCGGCGATGAACGTCACCGTCACGCCCATCCGCCCCTCCTCGGGCCGGAACAGCTGCGCGAAATTCACGAAGGCCGCCTCGCGCAGCGCGCTCAGGATGTCCGACATGCGCTGGCGCACCGACAGGCGCTCGCGGTTGACGTGGTGATGCGCGAACATCTCGGCGCGCGCGACAGCACGTCCTTGAACGCGACCAGCATCTCCTGCAGCGTCACCTGCGGCAGGATCTTGACGACCTTGCGCTCGACCAGCTCCGCCGACGCCGGCAGCGTGTCGCGCTCCATGCGCGTGAGCCGGTCGATGTCCTCGGCCGCTTTCTTGAAGCGCTCGTACTCCTGCAGGCGGCGGACCAGCTCGGCGCGCGGATCGTCCTCTTCCTGGCCGTCCATGCGGAGGCCGCGGCAGCAGCATGCGCGACTTGATCTCCGCCAGCATCGCGGCCATCAGCAGGTACTCGCCCGCCAGCTCCAGCTGCAGGTCCGGCCATCACCTCGATGTACTTCATGTACTGGCGGGTGATCTCGGCGATCGGGATGTCGAGGATGTCGAGGTTCTGCTTCCGGATCAGGTACAGCAGCAGGTCGAGCGGGCCCTCGAACGCCTCCAGGAACACCTGCAGCGCGTCGGGCGGGATGTACAGGTCGCGCGGCAGCTCGGTGACCGGCTCGCCCTCGACGACCGCGAACGGCATCTCCGACTGCTGCGGCGGCAGCTCGGCTGCGAGCGCCTCCGCCTCCAGCTGCGAGCCGGTGTTCTCGACCAGTTTCAGTTCGGGCTTCATCGGTAGTTCATGCCCATCGCCTGTGCACTTCCTCGAGCGTCTGGCGCGCAACGTCGCGCGCCTTCTCGCAGCCTTCCGCGATGATGCCGCGCACGAGGTCGCGATTCTCCTCGAACTCCTGCGCGCGCGCGCGGATCGCCGTGATCTCCGCCACGATGACGTCGGCGACTCGCTTCTTGCAGTCGAGGCAGCCGATGCCTGCCGTGCGGCAGCCCTGTTGCACCCAGGCGCTGAGTGTCCGCGTCCGAGTAGATCTTGTGAAGATCCCAGACCGGACATTTGTCGGGATCGCCCGGATCGGTGCGCCGCACGCGCGCCGGATCGGTCTGCATGGTCTTGAGCTTCTTCGCGACCGAGTCGGGATCCTCGCGCAACCCGATGGTGTTGCCGTAAGACTTCGACATCTTGCGGCCGTCGAGGCCCGGCACTTTCGGCGTCGCCGTCAGCAGCACGTCGGGCTCGACCAGGATGCTGCGGCCGGTGCCTTCGAGAAAACCGAGCAGCCGCTCGCGATCGGCGAGCGTCAGGCGCGCATTGCCTTCGAGCATCGCGCGCGCCGTCGCGATCGCCTCCTGCGTCGCCTTCTTCCTGATAAAGCCGGCGCAACTCCTTGTAGCGCGTACCGTTGCGGCTGCCGAGACTCTTGATCGCCTTCTCGACCTTCGCTTCGAAGTCCGGCTCGCGGCCGTAGACGTGATTGAAGCGCCGCGCGACCTCGCGCGTGATCTCGACGTGCGCCACCTGGTCCTCGCCGACCGGCACGTACGCGGCCTTGTACAGCAGGATGTCGGCAGCTCTGCAGCAGCGGGTAGCCGAGGAAGCCGTAGGTCGCGAGGTCCTTGTCCTTCAGCTGCTCCTGCTGGTCCTTGTAGGTCGGCACGCGCTCCAGCCAGCCGAGCGGCGTGATCATCGACAGCAGCAGGTGCAGCTCGGAATGCTCGGGCACGCGCGACTGGATGAACATGGTCGCGGCAGCGGGATTCAGCCCGGCGGCGAGCCAGTCGATGACGATCTCCCAGACGTTGTCTTCGAGCTGGCGCGTGTCTTCGTAGCCGGTCGTCAGCGCGTGGATGTCCGCGATGAAGAAGTAGCACTCGTACTGGTACTGCAGCTCCGTCCAGTTCTTGAGCGCTCCGTGATAGTTGCCCAGATGCAGCGCGCCGGTGGGGCGCATCCCGGACAGGACACGTCGGTTGTTTGCAGTATTCGCGCTCAATTCAAACCTCAATAACGAAATCGTTGAACGAGCTACGTAGGCGTCGTGCTTGACGAGCTGAATTACACGCAGCTTGACAGGGCGTGCCGCGAGCTGGGCCGGCGCATTATGACGGCATCGCTTGACAGCCGACCGTCATTCAAAGGCGCTGACATCGCCTTTGCCGCGCCGGGCGACGACCGGCGCCGGGCCCTTCCAGGTCGATGACGCTGGTCGGCTCCAGGCCGCAGTTGCCGCCGTCGATGACCGCGTCCACCGCGTGATAGAGCCGCTCCTGGATCTCGCGCGCGTCGGTCATCGGCAGCTCGTCGCCGGGCACAGCAGCGTCGAGCTCATGAGCGGCTCGCCCAGCTCCGACAGGATCGCGCAGCGGCACGGGATGGTCCGGCACGCGGATACCGATCGTGCGACGACGGGGATTCTGCAGCCGCTTCGGCGTCTGGCGCGTCGCCGGCAGGATGAACGTGTACGGCCCCGGCGTGAACGCCTTCAGCGTGCGGTATTGCTGGTTGTTGACGCGCGCGTAATGCGCGATCTCCGACAGGTCGCGGCACACCAGCGTGAAGTGATGATGCTTGTCGGTCTGGCGGATGCGCGAGATGCGCTCCATCGCCTCCTTGTCGCCGATGTGGCAGCCGAGCGCGTAGCAGGAATCCGTCGGATACACGACGATGCCGCCGTCGCGGATCAACGCGACCGCCTGCCGGATCAGGCGCGGCTGCGGGTCCTTCGGGTGGATCTCGAGGTAACGGCTGGGCATCCGCTATTCTTGTACAGAGAATCCCGGTCTGGCCGGGTCGGCTCTCAAGTATGATACCCGGCCTCGCCACCCGCCCCGTCGCCCTCGCGCATGCAGCTGCTGTTCGATTTCCTGCCCGTCATCGCCTTCTTCGTCGGCTACAAGCTGTCGGGCAACAACATCTTCGTCGCCACCGCGCGTGCTGATCGTGGCGGTCATCGTGCAGACCGCCGTGCAGTGGCTGCGCCACCGCAAGGTCAGCTCGATGGCGCTGATCTCGGCCGCGCTGGTGCTGGTCTTCGGCGGCCTGACGCTCGCGATCCACGACAAGCTGTTCATCCAGTGGAAGGTGACGATCGTGAACTGGCTGTTCGCCGCCGCGTTCCTGGCGAGCCATTTCTTCGGCGACCGGCCGCTGATCGCAGCGGATCATGGGCGAGAACGTGCAGCTGGAGCGCCCGCAGTGGCTGCGCCTGAGCTGGGCGTGGATCGTGCTACTTCCTCGCGATGGGCACGCTCAACCTGTACGTCGCGTACAACTTCCCGGAAGACGTCTGGGTCAACTTCAAGCTCTACGGGACGATCGGGCTCACCGCTGCTGTTCGCGCTGGGACAGGGGTTCTGGCTCGCCTCCAAGATGCCAGCCGGAAGGCCAGTGAGCGCCGGCTCGACCGCTGCCGGCCCGGGCCGGCTGGAGCGCATCCGCTCGCAGCTCGCACAGACGCTGCCGGACGCCGAGCTCGAACTGATCGACGACAGTCATCGCCATGCCGGCCATGCCGGCGCGCGCGACGGCCGAGGGCATTTCCGCCTGCGCATCGTCTCCGGCGCCTTCGCCGGGCTGCGGCCGCTGCAACGTCACCAGCTCGTGTATCGTTCGCTGGGCGAGCTGATGCAGACCGATATCCATGCGCTGAGCATTACCGCCCTGACACCCGAAGAAGCGGCGCCCAAGGAAGCCGGCGACGCCGCCCGCTGAAAAAACGCACCCGCGCAACCAGGGACTCGGAACCGCCAGGATCGCCGCGACTCGAACACCTACATCTCCAATACGAGAGCTCTCATGACCTACTTCCGCACCCACTCGCCGACCGTGCTCGCCCTGCTCGCCCCGCTCCTGCTGCTCGCCGCCTGCAACAAGGCAGCCACACCGGCGCCGGCGGCGCCCGCCGAGCGCGTCGCGACCGTCAACGGCAAGCCGCTGCCGAAGTCCGAATTCGAGCTGTACGTCGCCAACATGAGCCGGCAGTCCGGCCGCGAAGTCACCGACGAGCAGAAGGGCGCAGCTGCTCGATCAGTTCATCAGCATGCAGCTCGCCGCCGAAGAGGCCGAGAAGGCGGGCGTCGACAAGGACGCGAAGGTCCGCGACCAGCTGGCGCTGGCGCGCGCTGCAAGTGCTGGTCGACGCCGGCTTGCAGAAATACCTGGAAGCGCACCCGGTGCAGGACTCCGAGCTGCGGCCGGAATACGACGCGCAGGTCGCGGCGCTGCCGCGCGAATATCACGCCCGCCACATCCTGGTCGACGACCAGGCGGCGGCCGAGGCGATCACCAAGGAGCTGCAAGGGCGGCGCCGATTTCGCCAAGCTCGCGGCGAAGAAGCTCGAAGGACTCCTCCAGCAAGAGCGGCGGCGATCTCGGCTGGTTCACGCTCGACACGATGGTCAAGCCGTTCGCCGACGCGGTGAAGGCGATGCAGCCGGGTCAGCTCACCGAGCAGCCGGTGCAGAGCCAGTTCGGCTGGCACGTGATCAAGCTCGAGGAATCGCGCGCCACCAGCGCGCCGCCGTTCGACGAAGTGAAGGACCGCGTGAAGATGATCGTCCAGCGCAAGAAGCTGCAGACGCACCTGGAAGAGCTGCGCAAGACGGCGAAGGTGGAGAAGACTGCGGCGCGCGACTGGCCGAAGCGGCCGACGCGAAGGCAGACGACGCCGAAGGCAGAGTCGGGCTGAAGCCCGACCTACAGCAGTCGAGCTGTAGGTCGGGCTTTAGCCCGACCAACAGCTTCAGGAACGCCTTCTCGTCGAGCACCTCGACGCCGAGCTCCTGCGCCTTCGCGAGCTTCGAGCCCGCCTCGGCGCCGGCGACGACGTAAGACGTCTTCTTCGAAACGCTGCCCGCGACTTTGCCGCCGAGCGCGACGATGCGCTCGCTCGCCTCGTCGCGGCTCATGCTGTCCAGGCTCCCGGTGAGCACGAAGGTCTTGCCCGCGAGCGGACCTTCGCCGCTCGCGGCCTTGCGCGCCTGAGCCTGCAGCTGGACGTGCTTGCTCAGCGCGGCGAGCACGTCGCGGTTGTGCTTCTCCTGGAAGAACTTGTAGACGTGCGCTCGCGACGACGGGGCCGACGTCGGGCACTTCCTGGATCTGCTCCTCGGTCGCGTCCTGCAGCTCCTTGATCGAGCCGAAGTGATTGGCGAGCGCCGCCGCCGTCGCCTCGCCGACGTCGCGAATGCCGAGCGCGTACAGAAAGCGCGGCAAGCGTCGCCTTCTTCTTGCTGCTGCTCCAGCGCCTCGACCAGGTTCTCCGCGGACTTCTCGCCCATGCGATCGAGCTCCGCAAGCTGCTCGACCGTCAGCTCGTAGAGATCGGCCGGACTGTTGCACCAGGCCGGCCTTCGACCAGCTGATCGATGAGCTTGCGTGCCGAGGCCGTCGATATCGAGCGCATGCCGGCCCGCGAAGTGGCGCAGCGCCTCCTTGCGCTGCGCCGGGCAGATACAGCCCGCCGGTGCAACGCGCGACCGCTTCGCCCTCTTCGCGCTCCACGGCCGAGCCGCACACCGGGCACTTCGCCGGCAGCTCGACTTCGCGCGCGTCTTTCGGACGGCGCTCGAGAATGACCTTGACGACTTCGGGAATCACGTCGCCGGCGCGGCGGATCACGACCGTATCGCCGATGCGCACATCCTTGCGTCGCACTTCGTCCATGTTGTGCAGCGTCGCGTTGCTGACCGTCACGCCGCCGACGAACACCGGCTCCAGCCGCGCGACCGGCGTCAGCGCGCCGGTCCGTCCGACCTGAAACTCCACGCCTTTGACGACCGTGTTCTCTTCGTGCGCGGGAAACTTGTGCGCGATTGCCCAGCGCGGTGCGCGCGCGACGAAGCCCAGCTCGCGCTGCTGCACGAAGCGGTTGACCTTGTAGACGACGCCGTCGATCTCGTACGGCAGGCTCGCGCGCTTCGCGCCGATGTCGCGGTAGTACTGCAGGCATCCTTCCGCGCCCTGCACGATCTTGAGGAGCGGCGAAACCTTCAGGCCCCACTCGCGCAGCTGCTGCAGCGCCTCGCTGTGCCGCGCCGGCAGTTTCCAGCCGTCGGTCTCGCCGACGCCGTAGAAGAACACGTCGAACGGGCGATCGGCGGCGAGCCGCGGATCGAGCTGGCGAATGCTGCCGGCGGCAGCGTTGCGCGGATTCACGAACGTACGCTCGCCGCGCTCCAGCGCGCGCTGGTTCATCGCCTTGAAGCCGGCGATCAGCATGAACACTTCGCCGCGCACTTCGAGCAGCTTCGGCGGCGCGCCGCGCAGAACCGTGGGTACCGCCTTGATCGTGCGGACGTTGTGCGTCACGTCCTCGCCGCGCAGGCCGTCGCCGCGCGTCGCGGCCTGCACCAGGCGCCCCGACTCGTAGCGAAAGCTGATCGCCAGTCCGTCGAGCTTCGGCTCCGCCGAGTACTCGACCTGCTCGACGTCTTCCAGCCGCTCGCGCACGCGGCGGTCGAAGGCGATGACGTCCTCGTCCGCGAAGGCGTTGTCGAGCGACAGCATCGGCCGGGTGTGCACGACCTCCTGCAGCTCGCTGACGGGCGTCGCGCCGACGCGCTGCGTCGGCGAATCGGGCGTGACCAGGTCCGGGTATTGCTCTTCGAGCGCCTTCAGCTCGCGCATCAACCGGTCGTATTCCGCGTCGGAAACTTCCGGATCGTCGAGCACGTGGTAGCGGTAGTTGTGGTGCTCGATCTGCTTGCGCAGCTCACGCACTCGGGTCGCGGCGCTGCTGGCCATCGCGCGTGGCCACTCAGAGATCGAGCGGACGTGAGCGGACTGGGAGCCCGCGCCCCGGCCGCCGCCGGCCGGCGGACGCTCGAACTCGCGCACTTCCTGGCGCATGCGCTCGATCCGGTGGACGGTGAGCGGCACGCCGCGCTCGTCCTGCAACGTGCCGCCGAGATTCGCCTGCAGGCGGCGCGCGCACGCGACCAGCTCGTTCAGCGCATGCATGCCCGGCACCGGGTCCGGGAAGCTGCGTGAACATCGTGATGCCGGGATAGAGCGTCTCGCTCATCTTCTCGAGGTCGAACGTGCCGGGCTCGACCATGCTCGCGACGCTGAAAACGATGCTGCCGTCGGTGTGCAGCGCGATGGAAGATGTCGTACTTGCCGTGCTGCAAGGACTCGGCGAGCAGCGACTCCAGCAGCTTCGCGCCCTCGAGCCGCTGCGGCGCGATCGCGAGTCGCAGCGACAGGATCTTGCGCCGCTCGACGCGTCGCGACTGCGGAGCTTCGCTCGACGACAACGTCGGCGCTGCAGCCGACGGTCGCAGCTGTTGCCGGGTCGCACGGGCAGCTCTTCGGTCGGAGCATCGGCGAACGTCGGCTCGAGCCGGCCGCGCCAGGTGTCGACGCGGCGCGGCGATGCGTGTTCGACCGGGCGGCGGTTCGGCCGGCGCGCGTCGACGTCGTGCTGCGCAGACGCGGCGATCGCTGTCTTCGACCGGTGCGCACCAGCGTCGGCTCGCCGACTGTGCATCGCGCGGCTCGGGCCGCGCACGCAGCAGCGCGTCGTCCCCGGCAGCGACGGCGCGATTGCCGCGCCGGCCCCACAAGTAGATCGCTGCCAGCAGGACGATCCCGAAACCGATCAATATCCAGCGCAGCTCGTTCATCTACATAGCGGCCATCCGCACGGCTTCGTCGACGTCCACGGCGACCAGGCGCGACACGCCCGGCTCGTTCATGGTCACGCCGATGAGCTGCGAGGCCAGCTCCATCGTGGTCTTGTTGTGCGTGATGAAAATGAACTGCACCCGGCTCGACATGTCCTTGACCGTTTCGCAGAAGCGCCCGACGTTGTTGTCGTCGAGCGGCGCGTCCACCTCGTCCAGCAGACAGAACGGCGCCGGGTTGAGCTCGAAGATCGAGAACACGAGCGCCACGGCAGTCAGCGCCTTCTCGCCGCCCGACAGCTGGCTGATGGTGCTGTTCCGCTTGCCCGGCGGACGCGCCATGATCGAGACGCCCGCGTTGAGGATGTCCTCGCCGGTCAGCTCCAGGTAGGCGTGGCCGCCGCCGAACAGCCGCGGGAAGCGCTCCTTCAGGCCGGCGTTGATGCGATCGAACGTGTCCTGGAAGCGCGCGCGCGTCTCGCGGTCGATCTTGCGGATCGCCGCTTCGAGCGTCTCGAGCGCGTCGGTCAGATCCTTGAACTGCCGGTCCAGGTATTCCTTGCGCTCGGACTGCTCCTTGAACTCGTCGATCGCCGCCAGGTTCACCTGGCCGAGGCGCTCGATCTTGCCGGCGACTTCCGCGAGGTTCTGCTCCCACGTCGGCAACGTCCGCTTCCGGCGCGCATCTCCTGGTAGACCGTCGCGAGCTCGAACTGCGTCGCCTTGAACTGCTCCAGCAGCGTCTCGCGCCGGACCTTCAGCTCCTGCGCCGCCATGCGTACGTCTTCGAGGCCGGCGCGCGCGACGTCGACCGCCGCTTCGGCATCGACGCGACGCTGATCGAGCGTGCGCATGCGTCCTTCGGCACTCTTCGACCGCCGTACGCGCGGCGGCGAGCTCCTGCTCGACCTGCGACGCGCTTCTGCAGCGCTTCTTCCAGCGTCGTCGCCAGCGCCTGCAACGGCGCTTCGCCTTCGGCCAGCTGGCGCGTCAACTCGTCGCGCCGCTGCTTGCAGCTGTTCGAGCTGATGGCGCAGCCGCTCCAGGCCCGCCGAAATCGATTGCAGCGCCGAGCGCTTCGACTCGACCTTGATCGCGACTTCCTGCGCGCCGTCGCGATCGGTCTGCGCCTGCGAGCGCTTGAACGACAGGTTCTGGCGCAGCTCTTCGCGCTCCTGCTCCAGCTCGACGCGCGCGGTCTCGAACTCCGCCATCGCCTCGATGCCTTCCTGCAAGCGTGCGCGCGCTTCCGCGATGGCGCCGGCGCGGCTCTGGTGATCGCGCTCCAGCTCCTCGGTTTCCGCGCCGATGCGGCTCACGCGCTCGGCCGTCTGCTCGGACTTCGTGCGCAGCGCGCCGACCTGCGCGTTCGAGTCGCCGGCGACGCGATGCAGCCGGTTGACCTCTTCCTGCAGCGCGTCGCGACGTTGTTCGTGCTCGGCAAGCTTCGCGCGCGACTCGGCGAGCTCCGCCTGGATGCCGTTGCGCTGCCGCTCGGCCGTCGGCGACGACGTCGCGCAACGCGCGCATCTCTTTCTCGCGGCCGATGACGCCGGCATGCACGTCCTTGTCGCGACTGACGCGCAGCCACTCGCGCCCGATCCAGACGCCGTCGCGCGTGATGACCGACTCGCCGCTCAGCAACGTGCGGCGCTTCTCGAGCGCTTCGGGCAGCGTGTCGACGGCGATGATGCCGGTCAGCAGCGCCGAGATCGCCGCGGGACCTTGCACGCGCGCCAGCAAGCGGCCGCCATCGACCTTCTGCGCGCTGGCGCCGCCGGAGGAGAAGAACGACACGGCGCCGACCTGCAGCGATTCGAGCCGGTTCGGCGATCGCATCGATCGTGTCGACGGAGACGGCCTCCAGGTACGAGCCGAGCACGGTCTCGACCGCGCGCTCCCAACCCGGCTCGACGACGAGCTGCTGGGCCAGGCGCGGACGGTCGGCGAGCGAATTCGGAGCTCAGCCACTCGGTGACCTTGCCCTGTGCCAGACCGAGCGCGGCCTGCTGCAGAGCCTGCAGCGACATCAAGCGCCCTTGCGCGTCCTGCAGCTGCTGGCGACCGCGATCGTCGGCGGCGACGAGCTCGCGCTCGCGCTCGCGCAACCTCTGCACTTCCTCGGTGGCTTCGCGCAACTGACTCGCCGCGCGCTCGCCCGAAGCGCGAATTTGCTCCTGCTCGGCCTGCAACGTTGCGAGGCGCGCGTCGACCTCGGCGGTCGTCAGCTGCGACAACTCGCCCTGCAGCCGCTCGCGCTGCGCGGCCAGGCGCGTGCAGCTGATGCTCCAGCTGCTCGATGCGCGCGCGCTCGACCTGCGTCTTTTCGCTGGCGGCGCGCGAGTCGCGATTGAATTCTTCCCAGCGCTCCTGCCAGTCCTGCATCGACTCTTCCGCCTGCGCCAGCGCCGCTGCCGATGCGCGCTCGCGCTCGCGCGCCGCGCTCAAGCCCGGGCTCCAGCTGCTCCAGCTCGCGCCGCAGCTCGTCGATCTGCGACTGGTCGCGCGCCAGGTGCAGGTTCGCTTCGGTGGCGCCCTGCTCGGCCTGCTCCAGGTCCTGGCGCTGCCGCTGACGCAGCTCGCGGCCGTGCTGGATGGACTGCTCGGTGCGCGAGATCTCGGCGCCGATCTGGTAGTAGCGGCCCTGCACCACGTTGAGCGCCTCGGACTTCTCGGTGAAGTCCTCGCGCGCCGACTTCGATCGACGCTTCGATCGGAGCGCAGCTCGGCGATCAACGCCTGCATCGCCGTGTCGCGCTCGCGCAGGATGCCTTCCTTCGACTGCGAGTCCTGCTCGATCACGCGCAGGCGCAGCGCCAGCAGCTCCGCGGTCAGCTTGCGCTCTTCCTGCTTCAAGGTCTGGTAGCGGCGCGCCGTGGCCGCCTGCCGCTGCAGGTGGCGCAACTGCTTCTCGACTTCCTCGCGCACGTCGGTCGAGACGCTCGAGGTTCTCCTTGGTGTGCGCGATGCGGTTCTCGGTCTCGCGGCGGCGCTCCTTGTACTTGGAGATGCCGGCCGCTTCCTCGATGAAGCCGCGCAGCTCTTCCGGGCGCGCTTCGATGACGCGCGAGATCATGCCCTGCTCGATGATGGCGTAGCTGCGCGAGCCCAGGCCCGGTGCCGAGGAACAGCTGCGTGATGTCCTTGCGGCGGCAGCGCGCGCCGTTCAGGAAGTACGCCGACTGTGCCGTCGCGCGACACCACGCGCTTCAGCGACACCTCGGAGTAGCCGGCGTACTGGCCGGCCAGCTGGCCGTCGGAGTTGTCGAACACCAGCTCGACCGACGCCGTGCCGACCGGCTTGCGCGAGCTGGAGCCGTTGAAGACGACGTCGGCCATCGAGTCGCCGCGCAGGTGCTTGGCGGAGATCTCGCCCATCACCCAGCGCACGGCGTCGATGATGTTGGACTTGCCGCAGCCGTTGGGGCCGACGACGCCGATCAGGTTGCTGGGAAAGTTGACGGCGGTCGGGTCGACGAAGGACTTGAAACCGGCCAGCTTGATCTTATTGAGTCGCATCGCGCGTGAGATGAGCCCTTGTATAGCGATAGTGTAGGAATGGTTCCTCTGCCGCGCGGTAGTGTATGTGAAACCCGCGAGCGTGTGGACGTAGCGTGCGGACGTCGCTGCGGGGCCGATTGGGTTGTCCTGTACCGGCCAAGCGCCGTCTGTATAATCGCGCCCCTCTTTTAAGATCTACTGTCCGCAACTCGCCCGATTTCGGACAGCGCCCGGGAGGCTCCTAAGATGGCCGCCAAGAAACCTGCGAAGGCGACGAAGGCCAAGAAGACCATTGCGAAGAAAGCTGATTCTGCTAAGAAAGCAGCGCCGGCGAAGAAGCCGGCCGTCGTCGCGAAAGCCAAGCCCGCGCCGAGCCCGCCGTGCAGTAGCGAAGCCCGCCGCCAAGCCGGCGGCAGCACCGACCGCCGAAGCCCGCCGCCAAGGCGCCACCTGCGCCCGCCGCGGCGCCTGCGAAGCCGGCCGCGCGACCGGCCACGATTCCAGCCAAGCCCACGATTCCAGCGAGACCCGTGACACCCCTGAACATCAACGACCTCGACGCGGCCGCCGGCGGCGATGCCGACGAGGGCGACAGCCCGGAAGTCTCCAGCACCAACCTGCTAGCCGGCCCGCGCAACGTCAAACCGTACATCCCACGGCGCGGCGAGCAGTACATGAACAAGGAGCAGACTGGAGCACTTCCGGCTGATCCTCAACACCTGGAAGCGCGATCTCATGCACGAGGTCGATCGCACCGTGCTTCACATGAAGGACGAGGCGGCGAACTTTCCCGACCCGAACGACCGCGCCACGCAGGAGTCGGAGTTCAGCCTCGAGCTGCGCACGCGCGACCGCGAGCGCAAGCTGATCCGCAAGATCGACGAAGCGATCAAGCGCATCGAAGACGGCAGCTACGGCTACTGCGTCGAGACCGGCGAAGAGATCGGCATCAAGCGGCTCGAAGCGCGCCCGGTCGCGACCCTGTGCGTCGAGGCGCAGGAGCGCCGCGAACGTCGGGAAAAGCAGTACGGTGACCGAGACGACCGCTACCGCTAGAGCGCGGCTAGTGGCCGCGTCAGTAGTCCGCGACCCGCGCTATCGCGGTCGTTTCGCTCCTTCTCCCACCGGCCCGCTGCACTTCGGGTCGCTCGTCGCAGCGACCGCCAGCTATCTCGATGCACGCCACGCCGGCGGCGACTGGCTGCTGCGAATCGAAGATCTCGATCCGCCGCGCGAAGTGCCCGGCAGCGCCGACGCAGATCGTCGCGACGCTCGCGGCGCTCGGCTTCCAGTGGAATGAGTCCATAGTCAGGCAGAGCGAGCGGCACGCTGCCTATCAGGCGGCGCTCGACCAGCTGCTCGCTGCCGGTCTGCGCTTTTCCCTGCTCGTGCAGCCGGACCGAGCTTCAGGCCGCGCAGCCCGCCGGCCGCGACTCAGTCCGACGAGTTGTACTACCCCGGTTGGTGTCGCAACGGAGTGCGGGCGCCGGACCGGCCGCTCGCGATCCGCTTCCGGGTCGCGCCCGGCACGATCGCATTCGACGACCAGCTGCAGGGACTGCAGACAGCGGATCTTGCCCGCGATACGGGTGACTTCGTCATCCGCCGCCGCGACGGCCTGTTCGCATATCAACTGGCGGTCGTCGTCGACGATGCGGCTCAGAGCATCACGCACGTCGTGCGCGGTGCCGACCTCCTCGGCAGCACTGCGCGCCAGATCGCCTTGCAAGGAGCATTGGGTCTGCCCACTCCCGATGTACGCACATTTGCCGCTAGCCATCGATGCGAATGGGATCAAACTGTCCAAGTCGACGGGCGCCGCAGCGGTCGACGCACGCCAGCCGGCGCGCGAGCTGTGGCGCACGCTGCAGTTTCTGAAACAGGGACCGCCGCCGGACCTGCGTCGAGGCCCGGTGGCCACGTTGTGGGAATGGGCAATCGAACACTGGCAGGCGCAGCCGCTCGCCGGCCTGCGCCAGGATGGAGTTAGTATGAGCGCCATAGAAACACGACCGGTTCACGGGTCTGAGCTGCCGCGCGCAGCCACGATGGGAGCGTCCATGAGCGAGCCCAAGACTGAATCGAGAGTGATCAAGAAGTATCCCAACCGGCGCCTGTACGACACGGTCGAGAGCCGCTACATCACGCTGGCGGACATCCGCCGCCTGGTCATGGACAAAGTCGACTTCCTCGTCATCGACAAGAAATCGCCAGGAAGACATCACGCGCTCGATCCTGCTGCAGGTGATCGCCGAGCAGGAGCACGCCGGCGAGCCGCTGATGAGCCAGGATTTCCTGTCGCAGGTGATCCGCTCGTACGGCGGGGCCATGCAGAGCGTGGTCGGCAGCTATCTCGAGCAGAGCCTGAAGATGCTGTCGACCCAGCAACAGCAGATCCGCGAGCACCTGCGCAGCTCGATGGGCAGCGACGCCTACGACGCGATCAGCTCGCTGACGCAGAAGAACATCGAGCGCTGGCGCTCGGTGCAGGACGACATCTTCAAGGCGATGAGCGGCGGCGCCAAGCGCGAAGAAGGCGCCGAGAACGAGCGCAGAACCTGATCGCGAGTCGGGCTAAAGCCCGACCTACGCGTCGCGGTGGGTCAGGCTTCAGCCTGACTCGGCTCAGGCCGCGTCGACGTTGCGCATGCTCAGGCGGACGCGGCCCTGCCGGTCCACTTCCAGCACCTTCACGCGCACCACGTCGCCTTCCTTCAGCTTGTCGCTGACGCGCTCGACGCGCTCGTCGGAGATCTGCGAGATGTGCACCAGGCCGTCCTTGCCCGGCAGGATCGTGACGAACGCGCCGAAGTCCATCAGGCGCGCGACCTTGCCTTCGTAGATGCGGCCGACTTCGACGTCGGCGGTGATCAGCTCGATGCGCCGCTGCGCCTCGCGGCCGGACACGCCGTCCACCGACGCGATCTTCACGGTGCCGTCGTTCTCGATGTCGATCGTCGTGCCGGTCTCCTCGGTGATCGCGCGGATGACCGCGCCGCCCTTGCCGATGACCTCGCGGATCTTCTCCGGGTCGATCTTGATCGTGATGATCGAGGGCGCCCACTCCGACATCTTGGCGCGCGGCTCGGCCAGCACCTTGTCCATCTCGCCGAGGATGTGCAGGCGGCCGGCCTTCGCCTGGTCGAGCGCGACCTGCATGATCTCGCGCGTGATGCTGTCGATCTTCAGGTCCATCTGCAGCGCCGTGACGCCGCTGCGCGTGCCCGCGACCTTGAAGTCCATGTCGCCGAGGTGATCCTCGTCGCCGAGGATGTCGGTGAGCACCTGGAAGCGGTCGCCTTCCTTCACCAGGCCCATCGCCACGCCGGCGACGGCACCCTTGATCGGCACGCCCGCGTCCATCAGCGCCAGGCTGGTGCCGCACACGCTCGCCATCGAGCTCGAGCCGTTCGACTCGAGGATTTCCGAGACGACGCGGATGACGTACGGGAAGGTCGCCATGTCGGGCATCACGGCGGAGATGCCGCGGCGGGCGAGATTGCCGTGGCCGATCTCGCGGCGCTTCGGCGAGCCCATCATGCCGGTCTCGCCGACGCTGAACGGCGGGAAGTTGTAGTGGAGCATGAACGGCTCTTTGCGCTCGCCGCCGAGCGCATCGATGATCTGCGCATCGCGGCCGGTGCCGAGCGTCGTCACGACCAGCGCCTGCGTCTCGCCGCGCGTGAACAGCGCCGAGCCGTGCGTGCGCGGCAGCACGCCGGTGCGGATCGAGATCGGGCGCACCGTCTTCATGTCGCGGCCGTCGATGCGCGGCTCGCCGGCGAGGATCGCGCCGCCGAACGATGCGGTATTCGAGGTTGGCGAATTCCGTGACACGTCGTCGGCGTCGAACGCGGCGCATCGCCGCCGGCCAGCGCCTGGACGCGACGCTTCCTTGATCTTCTGAATGCGGTCGCGGCGCGCCAGCTTGTCGGTGATCTTGTAGGCGTCCGACGAGCGCAGCTTCGGCGTTCGAGGCGAGCGCGGCTTCGAGCTGCGCGTTCGCCGCGGCGCGGCTGCCAGTTCCACGCGGGCTTGCCGGCCTGCGGCCTTGAGCTCGTTGATCGCCTTGATCGCCATCTGCATCTGCTCGTGGCCGAACGTCACGGCGCCGAGCATCACGTCCTCGGGCAGGCTGTCCGCCTGGGACTCGACCATCAGCACGCCTTCGCGCGTGCCGGCGACGACCAGCTCCAGCTTGGATTCTTTCAGCTGCGTGGCGGTGGGATTGAGGATGTACTGGCCGTCCTTGTAGCCGACCTTCGCCGCGCCGATCGGGCCGCGGAACGGCACGCCGGACGAGCATCAGCGCCGCCGAGGCGCCGAGCAGCGCCGGGATGTCGGAATCGACATCGGGATTGAGCGAGATGACGGTCGCGACGACCTGCACTTCGTTGAAGAAGCCTTCCGGGAACAGCGGGCGGATCGGCCGGTCGATCAGGCGCGAGGTCAGCGTCTCCTTCTCGGTCGGCCGGCCTTCGCGCTTGAAGAAGCCGCCGGGGATGCGGCCCGCGGCGTAGGTCTTCTCGACGTAGTTGACCGTCAGCGGAAAGAAGTCCTTCTTCGGATCGGCTTCCTTGCGAGCGACTGCGGTGACGAGCACGACGGTGTCGCCCATCGACACGACGACGGCGCCGTCGGCCTGGCGGGCCATCTCGCCCGTCTCGATGGTGACCTGATGCTGCGCCGTACGGAAACGTTACTTTCTTGATTGAGCTCACGATGCTTACCTGTCCCGGTGCCTGGCCGTGCGAAGCGGGCGGCTCACCGGGCGGAGTGTGGGAGAGAGAGGTTGCCGTCGGTCCGCGACAGACGCGGACCTTCCGAGATCGTCACGCCGCAGGCCGATCAACGCCGCAGGCCGAGGCGCGCGACCACGTCCGTGTAACGCTCCGGTGCGGTGCTCTTGAGATAGTCGAGGAGCTTGCGGCGCTGGTTCACCATCTTCAGCAGCCCGCGGCGCGAAGCGTGGTCGCGCTTGTGGGTCGTGAAGTGCTCGCCGAGCTCGTTGATGCGTGCCGACAGCAGTGCGATCTGCACTTCCGGCGAGCCGGTGTCGTTGGTGTTGCGGCGATACTGCTGGACGATTCCGCCCTTCTGGTCGGTCGACAATGACATTGCTCTATCCTCTGCGCCCTGCCCGGAGGCCCGATCTGTATGCCGTTTTGAGAGCCGCGCATTGTACTCGCGCGGCCGATAATCTCAAGCAAAACCGCGGAATTAGCCGGGGCCGTGCAGTCGGCGACCGTGGCGACGTCTACGAACAGCCTGACCGGCCGGACCCGGCCGTCCGGCGCGCCCTGCACCATGCCCGAGGAACCTGCCGCGGTCGTCGTAGGCCCGCAGCTCGCCCGGCCCGGCCGGCTGCAGCGCCGCGACTGTCCTTCCCTGCAGCAATCCCTCGACGGCCCCGGTGCCGAGCTCGACCCGCGGCAGGTCCAGGAAGGCCTGATCGGGCTGCAGCAGCAGCTCGTCGCGAGCCGCCGTCGGTGCGCTCGGCCAGCTGCTCCAGCGTGTACATCGGCAAGTCGCCGAACGGATCGAGCGACAGGCGGCGCAGGCCCCGGACGTAGCCGAGCGTGCCCAGCGCGGTTCGCGATGTCCGCGGCCAGCGTCCGGATGTAGGTGCCCTTGGAGCAGTAGACGTCGAACTCCAGCTCGTCGGCCGCTGGAGCCGCACCCGCGCGATGCGATGGATGACGATCCTGCGCGGCTCGCGCTCGACCGATTCGCCGCGACGCGCCAGCTCGTACAGCCGCTTGCCTTCGAACTTCAGGGCCGAGTGCATCGGCGGCACCTGCTCCTGCTCGCCGAGGAACGTCGCCAGCACGGCGTCGACGGCGCGATCGTCCAGCGGCGGCACCGCGGCGCGCTCGACCACCTCGGTCTCGCCGTCACCCGACTCGGTGCGCTCGCCCAGCTGCACGAGCACGCGGTAGGTCTTGCCGGAGTTCAGCAGCCGGCCGCAGACCTTGGTCGCCTGCCCGAAACAGACGGGCAGCAAGCCGGACGCGAGCGGATCGAGGCTGCCGGCATGACCGGCCTTGGCGGCGCTGAACAGCGCGCGGACCTGCTGGAGAGCGGCGTTGGAAGAGACGCCGAGCGCCTTGTCGAGCAGCAGGATGCCGGAGACGGCGCGATAGAAGCGGCCAGGGCTTGGACATGGCGATGCGATGCGCGAGTCGGCGCATCGATCGCTCCGACTGCAGCTCGTCTTCGTCGTCGACGTGACGCGTCGGCGTCGTCCTTGACGGCCTTCTGGATCAGCGCCGACAGGCGCGCGCCGCTCTCGATCAGCTCGTCCTGCACGAACCGCAGCTCCGGGCTGTGGCGGATGCCGAGCGCGCGGCCGAGCGGGCCGCGCAGCAGCGGCGCCGCCGCCTCGAGGATTTCCTGCGCCTGCTGGCGGCTGCGCGCCGAGCACCGAGAAGTACACCTTCGCGTAGCTCAAGTCCTTCGACATGCGCACTTCCGTCAGCGTGACCATGCCGAGGCGCGGATCGCGCAGCTCGCGCCGGATCAGCTCGCTCAACGTCTGCTGGATCTGTTGTGCGATGCGCTGGCTGCGGGGGAAAGCCTTGTTGGCATGTCGTATGACAGCCACCGTTCTCGCCACTTCGACGCGCGAGTAGCACTCGATCTGGTCGCCGACGCGCACGTCGTTGTAGTTCTTCACGCCGATGCCGCACTCGGTGCCGGCGCGCACTTCGTTGACGTCGTCCTTGAAGCGACGCAGCGACTCGAGGCCGCCCTCGAAGATCACGACGTTGTCGCGCAGCACGCGGATCGGGTTGTTGCGGCGGACGTAGCCGTCCATCACGATGCAGCCCGCGACCGTGCCGAACTTGCTGGAGCGGAACACCTCGCGCACCTGCCGCGAGCCCGACGATCTGCTCCTTGACCTCCGGCGCCAGCATGCCCGACAGCATCTGCCTTCACGTCGTCGATCGCTTCGTAAATGATGCTGTAGTAGCGCACGTCGATGCCGGATTCCTTGATCATCGTGCGCGCCGAGCTGTCGGCACGCACGTTGAAGCCGATGATCCGGGCATTCGAAGCCATCGCCAGCGTGACGTCGGACTCGGTGATGCCGCCGACGCCGCTGGAAACGACCTTGACCGCGACCTCGTCGGTCGACAGCTTCGACAGCGAGTCGCGCAACGCCTCGGCGCTGCCCTGCACGTCCGCCTTGATGACCACCTGCACGGTCGCGGCTTTGCCATCGCCCATCTGCGACAGCATGTCTTCGAGCTTCGTCGGGCCCTGCTTCGCGAGCTTGGTGTCGCGGAACTTGCCCTGGCGATACAGCGCGACTTCGCGCGCCTTGCGCTCGCTTTCGACCACGAGCAGCTCGTCGCCGGCATTCGGCGCGGCCGACAGGCCGAGCACGACGACCGGCAGCGACGGACCGGCTTCGGTCACGGGCTGACCGTTCTCGTCGAACATCGCGCGCACGCGGCCGTACTCCTGGCCGGCGATGATCTGATCGCCCGGCTTCAGCGTGCCGCGCTTCACCAGCACCGTCGCGACGGCGCCGCGGCCCTTCTCCATGCTCGACTCGATCACGACGCCGGCCGCGAGACCGTCGACGCGCCGCCTTCAGCTCGAGCACGTCGGCCTGCAGCAGGATGGTGTCGAGCAGCTCGTCGATGCCCTGCGCCGGTGCGCGCCGACACGTTCACGAACAGCGTGTCGCCGCCCCATGCTTCGGGCAGCACGTTGTGCTTCGCCAGGTCGTTCCTGACCTTCTCCGGATCGGCATCGCCCTTGTCGACCTTGGTGATCGCCACGACGATCGGCACTTCCGCCGCGCGCGCATGCTGATCGCCTCGACCGTCTGCGGCATGACGCTGTCGTCCGCCGCCACCACCAGCACCACGATGTCCGTGACCTGCGCGCCGCGCGCACGCATCGCCGTGAACGCCGCATGGCCGGGCGTATCGAGGAACGTGATCGACGCCCTTCGACGTCTTGACGTGATACGCGCCGATGTGCTGGGTAATGCCGCCCGCCTCGCCCGCAGCGACCTTGGTGCTGCGGATGTAGTCGAGCAGCGAGGTCTTGCCGTGGTCGACGTGACCCATGACGGTGACGACCGGCGGCCGCGCCGCCAGCTCGTGCGTGGCATCGGCGCGTCTGCAGCTCGTCCTCGATCGCGCTTTCCTTGATGAGCGACCGCGGTGTGGCCCAGCTCTTCGACCACCAGCACCGCGGTGTCCTGGTCGATCGGCTGGTTGATCGTGGCCATGACGCCCATGTTCATCATGACCTTGATGACTTCGTTGGCCTTCACGGCCATGCGCTGCGCCAGCTCGGCGACCGTGACGGTCTCGCCGATCTGCACGTCGCGCTTGACGGGCGCGGCCGGACGCTCGAAGCCGTGCTGCGTCGAGACGTTGACCTGCACCGGGCGACGCGACCTGGACGCCTGGTGCTGCTTCTTCTTCTTGAAGCGCGCGCTGGCGTCGCTCGATACGTGCAGCTCGGCGCGCTGCGCGCGCGGCGGCTCGCCACGCTCGGGCTCGCGCACCTTCGCGGCCTTCGCGGTCTCCTGCTCGCGGCGACGCTCCGCTTCCTGACGCTCGCGGGCCTCGGCCTGGCGACGCGCCTCCTCTTCGGCGGCCACGCGCGCTTCTTCGTCAGCGCGACGCTTCGCCTCTTCTTCCAGCTCCTGGCGCTGCCGCGCCTCGGCCTCGCGCTGCTCCGCCTCCAGGCGCTGCTGCTTCAGCCGGTCCTCTTCGATGCTCTCGCGCGAGCGCTCGACGTCGTGCTTCTGGCGCTCGACTTCCTGCTTCTGCCGGTCGACTTCTTCCTGCTGCACGCGCGCCCGCTCTTCGAGCACGCTGCGATTGAGGTACGTCTTCTTGCTGCGCACCTCGACGTTGACCATGCGCGCGCGGCCCTGGGCGGAGGCGACCTTGATCTCGCCCTGCGACTTGCGCTGCAACGTGATCTTGCGCGGGGCACGCCGAATCCTGCGTGCGGCCGTGTGCACGCCGCAGGAACGTGAGCAGCTCCATCTTGGCGTCGTCGCTGATGGTGGCGTCGGCGCCGGAAACGCGAATGCCAGCTTCGTCGAGCTGCGTCAGCAGACGCTCGACGGGTACTTTCAGTACCTCGGCAAACTGGCTAACTGTGACATCCGCCATGAATCCTCCCGCTCCGCTCAAGATTCACCAGTGCGCCCGCGCGCTCAGGCCTGCTGGCCCGCTGCCGGTTCGAACCAATGCTTGCGCGCCGCCATGATCAGCGCGCCCGCGCGCTCGGCGTCCACGCCCTCGATCTCCAGCAGATCGTCGACCGCCTGCTCGGCGAGATCCTCGCGCGTCAGGATGCCGCGGCTCGCCAGCGTCAGCGCCAGATCCTGGTCCATGCCCTCGACGCCCAGCAGGTCCTCGGCCGGCCCGGCGCCGTCGATCTTCTCCTCGGTCGCGATCGCCTGCGTCAGCAGCACGTCGCGCGCGCGGTTGCGCAGCTCCTTGACGATCTCCTCGTCGAACTCCTCGATCGCCGGTCAGCTCGGAGGCCGGCACGTAGGCGATCTCCTCGATCGTCGAGAAGCCTTCCTGCACCAGGATCTGCGCCACGTCCTCGTCGACGTCGAGCTGCGTCTTGAACTGCTCGATCAGCGTGCGCTGCTCGCCCTCGCTCTTGGCCTCGGCGGCCTGCTGCGTCATGACGTTCAGCTCCCAGCCGGTCAGCTCGCTCGCGAGGCGGATGTTCTGCCCGCCGCGGCCGATCGCCTGCGACAGCTTCTCCTCCGTCACCGCGATGTCCATCGAGTGCGAATCCTCGTCGACGACGATCGACACGACTTCCGCCGGCGCCATCGCGTTGATCACGAACTGCGCCGCGTTCTCGTCGTACGGAATGATGTCGACGCGCTCGCCGGCGATTTCGTTCGACACCGCCTGCACGCGCGAGCCGCGCATGCCGACGCACGCACCGACCGGGTCGATGCGGCTGTCGTTGCTCTTCACGGCGATCTTGGCGCGCACGCCCGGATCGCGCGCCGCGCCGAGGATCTGGATCAGGCCCTGGCCGACTTCCGGCACTTCCAGCTTGAACAGCTCGATCAGGAATTCCGGCGCCGTGCGCGTCAGGAACAGCTGCGGGCCGCGCTGCTCCGAGCGCACGTCCTGCAGGTACGCCTTGATGCGATCCTGCGAGCGCACCGGCTCGCGCGGAATCATCTGGTCGCGCGGCACGAAGCCTTCGGCGTTGCCGCCGAGGTCGACGTAGACGCCGTTGCGGTCGACGCGCTTGACGATGCCCGACACCAGCGTGCCGAGGCGGTCCTTGTACTCGGTCACGACCTGCGCGCGCTCGGCCTCGCGCACCTTCTGCACGATGACCTGCTTGGCGGTCTGCGCGGCGATGCGCCCGAAGGCGACCGACTCCATCGGCACCTCGACGTAGCCGCCGACCTGCGCGTCCTTGTTGATCTCCAGCGCGTCTTCCAGGCGCAGCTCGGCGTCCGGGGACTCCAGCTCGGTCGAGTCGTCGGCGAACACCTTCCAGCGGCGCCACGTGTCGTAGTCGCCGGTCTTGCGATTGATGGCGACGCGCACGTCGATGCCTTCGCCGTGACGCTTGCGCGTGGCGGAGCCGAGCGCGGCTTCGAGCGCCTCGAAGATGATCTCCTTGTCCACGCCTTTCTCGTTCGAGACCGCGTCGACGACCATCAGGATTTCTTTGTTCATCGCACTGCTCACATGTCCGGGGCGAGTCGCGCCCTGTGTATGTCTTCGATCGGCAGGCTGATCCTGCCGCTCTCCAGCTCGAGCGTGATGTCGCTCGCGCCGACGCCGAGCAACCGCCCGGCAAACCGCTTGCGTCCTTCGACCGGCTGCATCATCTCCAACCGCACGCGCTCGCCGGCGAAGCGCTCGAAGTGCTCGCGCGTGCGCAGCACCCGATCCAGGCCCGGCGAGGACACCTCGAGCGTGTAGTGGCTCGGGATCGGATCCGCGGCGTCGAGCGTCTCGCTCACGACGCGGCTCACGCGCTCGCAATCGTCGAGGCTGATGCCGTTCGGCGAATCGCCAGTGCATCGATGTAGAGCCGCAGCAACCCGCCGCCGGAACGCGGCGTGAACTCGAGCTCCCACAGCTGGTAACCCACGCCGGCCACGACCGGCGCGAGCAGCTCGCGCAGCTGGTCTCTCAGCATCGGTCACCTCCGGCCACGATTGCCCCCGCCCGCCCAACAAAACAATGGGAATAAAAAATGGGCCCGAGCGGCCCATTTTTTCTCACGTCCCTTCCTCGCCGTCGGCGCCGTCTGCGCAGCCACCGTCCGGCATCCCTGCAAGCCGCGGAAATCCTCGGAATTTCCGGGCTGCTGAAGCGAAAAAGGCCCTGGAAACCGGGCCTTTTCACGCCTCAAAAGCGTGGTAGCGGGGGTAGGATTTGAACCTACGACCTTCGGGTTATGAGCCCGACGAGCTGCCAGACTGCTCCACCCCGCAACAGAGGGCGCGGATTGTAAGGGCCTGGGGTGGGCAATACAAGGCGAAATCCAGGTATGCCCTCTCCCTCCGCGTGTGTCCTTGATGCGGCCGCGGCGCTGGAAATTCAAGGATCTACAGGTCCGCGGCGACGTATACGCGTGAACCGGCGCGGCGCGTTGTAGACGTACACGCCGCTGCTCAGCGCCTGCCAGCCGTACTTGTCGAAAACGTTGTTGCACCTGCAGGCGCAGCGTCGCCGGCTTGCCGAACACCTTGAACCGGTAGCGGCCGCCGATGTGGAAGACGGCACGAGCCGGCACTTCGATCGTGTTGGCGCTGTTGGCGACCTGGCTGGTGATGTGCTCGACGGTCGCATCGATCGATATGCCGGTGCCGGCGAAGCGATAGTCGGCGGTCGCGAGCGAATACTGCCGCGCCGTGCCGACCGGTTTCTCGCCGATCAGCCCGGCGTCGACCGTCGGGCCCGATACGGTCGCGTCCAGCCAGCGCGTGCCGACGATCACGGTCAGGTTGTCGAGCGGATCGCCGGCGAGCGAGAACCTCGACGCCGCGATGCTCGACAGTGCCGAGCTCGGTGAAGAAGCCGGCCGCATCCAGATCGAAGTACGGCTTCTCGATGTTGAACACGCCGGCGATCAGCTTGAGATTGGCGAACGCGTCCCAGCGGATGCCGGCGTCGTATTGCTCGGTCTCGAGCGCCGGCGCGGCGACGTTACGGTTCAGCGCTTCGTTCGGCGCGACCGGGCTTTCCTCCAGCCCTTGCGTGTAGCTGCCGTAGAACGCGAGGCGCTCGGTCACAGTCGACCGTCGCGGTCGCGTACTTGAGCCACGGCTCGGCGCGCGATTCCGGCAGCACCGCGGTCGGCGTATCGACCGACTTCGAATAGTCGGTCTTCTGCACGCCGACGCTCATCTCGCCGACGCCTGTCCACTGCAGCTCGTACGCCGTACCGAACGTCAGCTGCTTCACCTCGTCGTGCGACTGCTCGCCGAAGTTGAAAACGGGCCGTGCGATCTGCCGACCTACGCCGAGCTCCACCGGCGCCGACGTCGATCACGTCTTCGCCGCCGTAGCGCCGTTTCTGCAACCGGCCGCGCGCTGCGAATTGCAGCGTGTGACGGCGCGGTCCGCTCTCGAACACGCGCGACAGGCGCAGCTCGCCCGACTTCGATGCGAAGCGCGACTCCGGAAACGCCACGACCTGCTCGTTCGCGTTGCGCTCGGGGTCGATGTCGGTGATCAGCTCGGCGAATTGCGCATCCGCCGTGAACACCGACTCGAACAGCCCGAGCCGCGCCGTCCACGCGCCGAAGCGCATCGCGCCGATCACGCCGTAGTTCAGAATCTCGCCTTCGTTCGTCGACCACTCCTGGCCGTAGTAGTGATCGCGCCGGATCTTCGGCGGCAGCACGCCGCCCTGCGTCACCATCAGGGCTCGGATTCCTCCTCGCTGAAGACGATGCGGCTGAAGAACGGCCGCAGCTCGAAGTTCTCCGTCGGCCGCCACTGCGGCGCGATCGCATAGGAAATCGCCTCGTTGCGCCCGCCCCACAGGAACGCGTCGCGATAGATGCCCGCGCCCAGCGCGATGCCGAGCTCCTCGCCCATGACCGGCAGCTGCGCGTCGACCTCGGCGCCGAGACTGTCGAACGGACCGTAGTTCGCCAGCGCGCTGATGACCTGCTTGGCGCCGACGCGACGCAGGTCGTAGTCGACGATGCCGGTCGGCGAGGGAAACGGATAGCTCTGCGAGGCGATGCCGACGCGGATCGTCGAGCCTTCGACCAGGCGCGAGGTCAGCGTGCCGAGGCGGTCGAAGTACAGGCCTTCGATGCGCACGTTGCCTGCCTCGATCGGCGAGAAGCCGCGCACGTCGCCCTCGTTGTAGATGCCGATGCTCTCGTTGCCGATGCTGCGGCCGAAGGCGTCCTCCGAATCCGTCGTGACGTTCTCTTCCGCGCGCTGGGCGGGCGCGGCTTGCGAAATCAGCAATCCGATTGCAGCGACCGCTGGGAGCCGGGCGAGCAATGAGCGGCGCATGGCATGCAACTCAAGGCAGGACGCGGGCGCAGAGATCGATGAGAGCGGACGGGAAAACGCCGAGCGCCAGCACGGCCACGCCGTTCGCGCTCAGCACGGCGCGCATCGTGCCGCCCGCCTCGATCGCGTGGCTGTCGGTGGGCTCGTCGAAGTACATGAGCTTGACGACGCGCAGGTAGTAGAACGCGGCGACGACCGACAGCACGACGGCCACCGCGGCCAGCCACGCCAGGCCGACGTCGAGCACGGCGCCGATGACCGCGAGCTTCGCCCAGAAGCCGATGAACGGCGGCACGCCCGCGGTGCTGAACATCAGCATCATCATGATCGCCGCGAACCACGGGCTGCGTGCGGTTCAGGCCCTTGAAGTCCTCGAGCCGGTCCGCCTCGAAGCCGCTGCGCGACAGCAGCAGGATCATGCCGAAGGAGCCGACCGCCATGATGACGTAGCTCAGCGTGTAGAACATCGCCGCGCGGTAGCCTTCGTGCGTGCCGGCGAGGATGCCGAGCAGGATGAAGCCGACGTGCGAGATCGTCGAGTACGCGAGCATGCGCTTGAGGTTCGTCTGCGCGATCGCGACGACGTTGCCGATCAGCATCGACAGCACCGCGAGCGCGATCAGCATGTCCTGCCAGCTGCGCGACCATCGCATCCAGCCCTTCGGCGAGCACGCGGATCGCGAGCACGAACGACGCGATCTTCGGCGCCGAGCCGATGAACAGCGTCACGGGCGTCGGCGCGCCGTGGTAGACGTCCGGCACCCACATGTGGAACGGCACGGCGCCGAACTTGAAGGCGATGCCGACGATGATGAACGCCAGGCCGAAGATCAGGCCGAGGTTGCGCGGCCCCGACTTCGCGGACGCCGACCGCCAGCTCGTCCAGCTGCAGCGTGCCGGTCACGCCGTAGACGATCGAGAAGCCGTACAGCAGCGTGCCGGAGGCGATCGCGCCGAGCACGAAGTACTTCATCGCCGACTCGGCGGCGACGCCGGAGTCGCGGTCGAACGCGACCATCGCGTACAGCGACAGCGACAGCAGCTCGACGCCGAGATACACCGTCAGCAGGCTGCCGGCCGAGACCATCACCATCATGCCGAGCAGCGCGACCAGGCCGAGAATGAAGTACTCGCCCTTGAACAGGCCGCGCCGCTGCAGGTACTCGCGCGAATACAGGAACGCGACCGCGACCGTGCCGTAGCGAGAACAGCTTCAGCACGTCGCCCATCGGATCGGCGATGAACATGCCGTCGAACGCAGTCACGCGCGCCTGCGACGCCGTAGCGAACCGTCATGTAGGCCGCGCCCGCCAGCGTCAGCAGCGACAGCGCGTAAGTGAGCCAGCGCGAGCGGTCGCTCAGGAACACGTCGATCAGCAGGATGACGCACACGGCCGTGAGGACGAAGATCTCCGGCGCGCCGCGCACCTGCCCGCCCATTTCCGTCACCAGCTGCTCATAGTTTCGACGCCGTGATCTGCTGCACCAGGTTCTCGACCGTCGGCCGCATCACTTCCAGCAGCGGCGCCGGCCACACGCCGAGCAGCAGCACGGCGACCGCGAGCACGCCGAGCACGACGAACTCGCGGACGTTGACGTCGGTGAGCTGCCGCGACGTGCTCGTTGGCGACCTCGCCGAAGATCACGCGCTTCACCATCCACAGCGTGTAGGCCGCGCCGAGGATCAGCGTCAGGCCCGGCCAGGAACGCGTACCAGAAGTCCGCGCGGAAGCTCGCGATGATCACCAGGAACTCGCCGACGAAGCCCGAGGTCGCCGGCAGGCCCGAGTTCGCCAGCGCGAACAGCACCGCGAACGCCGCGAAGATCGGCATGGTGTTGACGACGCCGCCGTAGGCGCTGATCTCGCGGCTGTGCACGCGGTCGTACAGCACGCCGACGCAGAAGAACAGCGCGCCGGAGATCAAGCCGTGCGAGATCATCTGCACCATCGCGCCGTCGATGCCCATCGCGGCGCCGCGCGCGTCGCCGTTGACGCTCACCAGCTCGAACGACGAGGAACGAGCCCGAGCGTCACGAAGCCCATGTGCGCGATCGACGAATACGCGATCAGCTTCTTCATGTCCTGCTGCACGAGCGCGACGAAGCCGATGTAGACGACCGCGATCAGCGACAGCGAGATCACCAGCCAGTCGAGCGTGTCGCTGGCGTCCGGCGTGATCGGCAGCGAGAAGCGCAGGAAGCCGTAGCCGCCCATCTTCAGCATGATCGCCGCCAGGATCACCGAGCCGCCGGTCGGCGCCTCGACGTGCGCGTCCGGCAACCAGGTGTGCACCGGCCACATCGGCACCTTGACCGCGAAGGCGACCAGGAAGGCGATGAAGATCAGCATCTGCTCGTTCAGGCCGAGCGGCAGGCGCTGGAAGTCGGCGATCGCGTAGCTGCACTGCCCGGCGTCGCAGGTCTGCAGGTACAGGTAGATCAGCGACACCAGCATGAACACCGAGCCGAGGAAGGTGTACAGGAAGAACTTGATCGTCGCGTACACGCGCCGCGGGCCGCCCCAGATGCCGATGATGATGAACATCGGGATCAGCATCGCTTCCCAGAGCACGTAGAACAGCAGCGCATCGAGCGCCGCGAACACGCCGATCATCAGGCCTTCGAGGATCAGGAACGCGGCGTAGTACTGCGCCGGCTTCTTCTCGATCACCGTCCAGCCGGCGATCACGACCAGCGGCGTGATGAACGTCGTCAGCAGGATCAGCGGCATCGAGATGCCGTCGACGCCGAGCGCGTACCAGGAGTTGAAGCGCCGGGATCCAGGCGCGCTGCTCCGACGAACTGCATCTGCGCGGTCGCTGGTGTCGAAGTACGTCCACAGCGAGCGTCGAGATGCCGAACGTCGCGGCGGTCGTGAGCAGCGCGACCCAGCGCCCGAGCGCGAGCGGCGCGGTCGCCGAGCGCGAGCATGAGCACGCCGCCGACGATCGGCAGCCAGATGAGGACGCTCAGTATTGGCCAGTCCAACTGCATGACGTTCGATTCTTGTTACCGCAGCACGTACCACGCGAGCAGCGCGGACAAGCCGATGATCATCGCGAACGCGTAGTGGTACAGATAGCCCGACTGCATGCTGGCGCAGCGACGCCCGACAGCCAGCCGACCACGCGCGCCGAGCCGTTGACCATCGCGCCGTCGATCAGCGCGACATCGCCGACGCGCCACAGCGCCGTGCCGAGGCCGCGGCTGCCGCCGGCGAACACGGCCTGGTAGATCTCGTCGAAGTAGAACTTGTTCGCCAGCAGCTTGTAGAGCGCCGACAGACGATGCCGCGATCACGGCCGGCAGCTCGGGTCGCTTGATGTACAGGTACCACGCCGCGAGCACGCCGAGCGCCGCGAGGTACACCGGCGCGCCGGTGAACGCGTGCAGCACGAACGCGCGCGGCGCCGTGGAATTCCTCTTTCGACGTGGCCGAGCACGTCGTGCGCCGGCAGCACCGAGATCGCGTCGCCGAAGTAGTCGCCGAACAGCATCGGCTCGACCGTGATCCAGCCGATCAAGAGCGACGGAATCGCCAGCAGGATCAGCGGCAGCGTGACGACCCACGGGACTCTCGTGCGGCTTGTGGCCATCGGTCGTGCATGGTCCGCGTGGAAGCGCTCCTCGCCATGGAAGGTCATGAACACCAGGCGGAAGCTGTAGAACGCGGTCACGAACACGCCGAGCAGCACGCACCAGTAAGCGTAGGTCGCCATCGTGAGGTGCGACTCGTGCACGGCTTCGATCAGCGCGTCCTTGGAGAAGAAGCCGGAGGTGCCCGGGAACCGCGATCAGCGCCAGCGAGCCGATCAGCGCGGTCCAGTACGTGATCGGCATGTACTTCTTCAGGCCGCCCATCTTGCGCATGTCCTGCTCGTGATGCATGCCGATGATCACCGAGCCGGCGGCGAGGAACAGCAGCGCCTTGAAGAACGCGTGCGTCATCAGGTGGAAGATCGCGCCGGCGTAGGCCGAAGCGCCGAGCGCCACGGTCATGTAGCCGAGCTGCGAGAGCGTCGAGTACGCGATCGACGCGCTTGATGTCGTTGTTGCACGATGCCGAGCAGGCCCATGAAGAACGCCGTCGTCGCGCCGATGAACAGCACCGTGTTCAGCGCCGTTTCCGACAGCTCGAACAGCGGCGACATGCGCGCGACCATGAAGATGCCGGCGGTCACCATCGTCGCCGCGTGGATCAGCGCCGAGATCGGCGTCGGGCCTTCCATCGAATCCGGCAGCCACACGTGCAGCGGCACCTGCGCCGACTTGCCCATCGCGCCGATGAACAGGCAGATGCAGACGACCGTCATCGCCTGCCACTCCACGCCGGGGAAGATCTGCATCGTGTTCGCCGCGATGGCATCGCGCTGGCCGAACACCGTCGAGTAGTCGAGCGAGCCGGTGTAGTACGACGATCGCCGGCGATGCCGAGCACGAAGCCGAAGTCGCCGACGCGGTTGACCAGGAACGCCTTCAGGTTCGCGAAGATCGCCGACGGCCGCGTGTACCAGAAGCCGATCAGCAGGTAGGACACGACGCCGACCGCTTCCCAGCCGAAGAACAGCTGCAGGAAGTTGTTCGCCATCACCAGCATCAGCATCGAGAACGTGAACAGCGAGATGTACGCGAAGAAGCGCTGGTAGCCGGGATCGTCGTGCATGTAGCCGATGGTGTAGACGTGCACGCACAGCGACACGAACGTCACCACCACCATCATCAGCGCGGTCAGGCGGTCGACCAGGAAGCCGACTTCCATGCGGATGCCGTCGCTGACCAGCCAGGTGTAGACGCTGCCGTTGAAGATCGGCGCGCCGTCGCAGCAACTGCTTGAGCACGTAGACGGAAAGCGCGAACGACACCGCGACGCCGAGGATCGTGACGCTGTGCGCGCCGACGCGGCCGATGACGCGGCCGCCGAGGCCGGCGAGGATCGCGGCGAGCAGCGGCGCCAGCACGATCGTCGAGCAGTATGGATTCCTGGATCATGGCTCAGCCCTTCATCGTGTCCAGGTCTTCGACGTTGATGCGTGCTGCCGCTCGCGGAACAGCACGACCAGGATCGCCAGGCCGATCGCCGACTCCGCCGCCGCGACCGTCATGATGAAGAACACGAACACCTGGCCGTGCAGGTCGCCGAGCTGGCGCGCGAACGCGACGAAGTTGAAGTTCACCGCGAGCAGCATCAGCTCGATGCACATCAGCAGCAGGATGACGTTCTTGCGGTTCAGGAAGATGCCGGCGACGCTCAGGGCGAACAGGATGCCCGGCGAGCAGCAGCACGCTGTGCAGCGGAATCATCGCTCGGTCTCCGCCGGCATCTTCACGACGCGGATCCGGTCCTTGGCGCGGACCGACACCTGGCGCGGCGATGTCCTGCGCCTTCAGGCCCGACGCGATGCCGCATGGTCAGCGCGATGGCGGCGACGATGGCGACGAGCAGCAGCACCGCCGCCAGCTCGAACGGATACAGATACTTCGTGTACAGCAGCTCGCCGAGCGCACGCGTGTTGCTGTAGCCCTCGACAGCGACGCTCGCACGTCGCCTCGGGCGCAGCGCCGCCGAGACTCTTCACCCACACGACGCTGCCGATCTCGACCACGACCATGAGCGGCGATCAGAATGCCGAGCGGCGCATAGCGCGTGAAGCCCTCGCGCAGCTGCGCGACGTTGATGTCCAGCATCATCACCACGAACAGGAACAGCACCATCACGGCGCCGACGTAGACCAGCACCAGCACGATGGCCAGGAACTCCGCTTCCAGCAGCAGCCAGATCACGGCGCTGTTGAAGAAAGCGAACACCAGGAACAGTGCGCAGTGCACCGGATTGCGCGCGGTGATGACGCCGACCGCCGCGACGACCAGCACGGCCGAGAACACGTAGAACAGGATTTCGACGATGCTCATGGCGTCGCTCAGCGGTAGCGCGCGTCCGCGGCCTTGTCCGCCGCGATCATCGCTTCGTAGCGCTCGCCGATCGCGAGCAGCTTGTCCTTGGTCATGATGTTCTCGCCGCGGTTCTCCATGTGGTACTCGTGGATGCGCGTCTCGACGATCGCATCCACCGGGCAGGCTTCTTCGCAGAAGCCGCAGTAGATGCACTTGAACAGATCGATGTCGTAGCGCGTCGTGCGGCGCGTGCCGTCCGCGGCGACATCGGATTCGATCGTGATCGCCAGCGCCGGGCACACGGCCTCGCACAGCTTGCAGGCGATGCAGCGCTCCTGGCCGTTCGGATAGCGCCGCTGCGCATGCAGGCCGCGGTAGCGCGGCGACTGCGGCGTCTTCTCTTCCGGGTACTGCACCGTGATGTTCGGGCGCACCGCGAACTGGCGCAGCGTCACCCACAAGCCCAGGAACAGCTCGGTGAGGAAGAACGTCTTGAAGAAGCTCAGCGGGTGTCTTCATGTCGCGACCCTGCTCACTTCGACCACGGGCCGACGTCGTACCACTTGAGAACCCCTTCCACGGTGATCCACACGAGCGTCACCGGGATGAACACCTTCCAGCCCAGCCGCATGATCTGGTCGTAGCGGTAGCGCGGGAACGTGGCGCGGAACCACAGGAAGCAGAACAGGAAGAACGAGATCTTCAGGAACAGCCAGATGAAGCCCGGCGCGCCGAGCCAGCGAGCCGGCAGGCAGCGGCCAGCCCTCGAACGGCGACAGCCAGCCGCCGAAGAAGAACACCGAGGTCAGCGCCGAGATCAGGATCATGTTCACGTACTCGGCGACGAAGAACACGGCGAACGCCATGCCCGAGTACTCGACGTGGAAGCCGGCGACGATTTCCGACTCGCCTTCGACCACGTCGAACGGCGCGCGGTTGGTCTCGGCGACGCCGGAGATGAAGTACACGACGAACAGCGGCAGCAGCCACCAGAAGAAGTAGCTGAAGTAGCCGCCGCGCTGCGCCTCGATGATCTCGCCGAGATTCAGCGAGCCCGCGGCCATGACGACGCCGACCAGCGCGAAGCCCATCGCGATCTCGTACGCGACCATCTGCGCCGCGCGCGCGCATCGCGCCGAGGAACGCGTACTTCGAGTTCGTCGCCCAGCCGGCGAGGATGATGCCGTACACGCCCGTGGAGGTCAGCGCGAGGATGTAGAGCAGCCCCGCGTTGATGTTCGCGACCGTGAAGCCCGGCCACAGCGGCATGACCGCCCAGGTGCACAGCGCCGGGATCAACGCGAGCAGCGGCGCGATCAGGAACAGGAACTTGTTCGAGCTCGGCGGGAATGACGATTTCCTTGACCAGCAGCTTCAACACGTCGGCGAACGGCTGGCCGATGCCCATCGGCCCGACGCGGTTCGGGCCGATGCGCGCCTGGATCGAGCCGATCACGCGCCGCTCGATCAGCGTCAGGAACGCCATGCACAGGATGACGGTGATGAACAGCACCAGCGCGATCACGCCGTACCAGAACGACCGCCTGCATCCACGGCGGCAGGAACGACAGCCACTGCGAGACGAATTGCAGGCACGCCGCTCATCGAGCTGCGACCTCGCGATCCGCCGCGCGCTTCGCGCGTCGCTCTGCAGAGCGCTGCGAACGACGCACCAGCGCGTCGACTGCGTAGATCGGCACGTCGCGCGATGCGCCACCTCGCCGCCGCCGCGCTCAGCGCGAGCTTCGATTGCAGCGTGCGCGCCGACGGCCTTGATCGCGAACGCCGGCGCCGCTTCGAGCAGCCTTGCGCACCTCGTCGGTGATCTGATCCGAGCTCGTGTAGTCGAAGCCCGGCAGGTTCAGCAGATTGCCGAGCACGCGCAGCACCTTCCAAGCCGGCCGCGACTCGCCGACCGGCGTCGCCGCGCCGGGCACGCTCTGCCAGCGGCCTTCGAGGTTGACGTACGTGCCGGAAGTCTCCGCGAACGTGCCGATCGGCAGGATCACGTGCGCAAATTCCTTCGCTGTGCCGTACGGCGACAGCGCGACCACGAACTCTGCAGCCTTCAGCGCTTCCAGCGCCGCCGGCGAAGCGATGTCGAGCTGCGGGCTCGATGCGCGCCGAACAAGATGTAGCTCTTCAGTCGCGCGGCGAACATGTCCGCGACGTTCAAGCCCGGCCGGCTGCACAGCGCGACCGCCGACGCGTTCGATGCGGCAGCACGCCGGCGAGGCACGCGCCGACCGAATTGCCGCCTTCAGGCAAGTAGCCGAGCGTCGCGCCGGTCAGTTCGGCAAGCGCGCCCGCGACCAGTCGCAGGTCCGCGAATGCCGGATCGCGCTGAGCGAGCGCGCCCAGCAGGATCATGCGGCGCGAACCGTCGCCGAGTTGCTGCGCGATCGCACGATGCGCATCGGTCGGCTGCGCGCTGGCGACGAGCGCCGCAATCGACTCCGGCGCGGCTCTTGCCGCTCGCATGCACTTGCGGCCGCGGCGATCGCGACCAAGTGCCCGAACATGTCCAAGCCGTTCGCCGCGAGGTAGTCGGCGACCGGGAACAGGTACTCGTAGCGCTGCGGGTTGACGAACGAAATCTTCGCGCCGCGCAGCGCCGCCTTGCGCAGGCGATGCGCGAGCAGCGGCACTTCCTTGCGCAGGTTCGAGCCGACGACGAGCGCGCGCGTCGACCTGCTCCAGCTCCGCGATCGAGCAGCCGAGCGCGGGATACAGCGGATCGCTCGCCTCGTCGCGGAAATCCGTGCGACGCAGGCGATGATCGAGATTGGCGCTGCCGAGGCCGCGCGCGATGCGCGCCAGCAGATGGAATTCCTCGAGCGTCGAAGTTCGGCGCAGCGAGCGCGCCGATCTGCGCGCCGCCGTGCTGCTTGGCGACTTCGACCGAGCCGCTCTGCGACCATCGCGAGCGCGGTCTCCCAATCGGTCTCCTGCCACACGCCGTTGTCGCGGATCATCGGCTTCAGCAGGCGGTCTTCGCTGTAGATGCCCTGGTAGCTGAAGCGGTCGCGATCGGCGATCCAGGTTTCGTTCACGGCCTCGTTCGGCCGCGGCACGATGCGCATCACGCGGCCGCGCAGCACGTGCGCATAGATATTCGTGCCGACGCTATCGTGCGGCGACACGAGCGGGTGCTGCGTCATCTCCCACGCGCGCGCGCGATAGCGATAGGGCTTGTTGTTCAGCGCGCCGACCGGGCACAGGTCGATGATGTTCGCCGACAGCTCGTGATCGACGCTGCGCTCGATGAACGTGCCGATCTCCGTCATCTCGCCGCGGCCGATCGTGCCGAGCTCCTGGAAGCCCTGGATCTCCTGCGTGAAGCGCACGCAGCGCGTGCAGTGGATGCAGCGGGTCATGTCGGTGGACACGAGCGGGCCGAGGTTCTTGTCCTTCACGACGCGCTTGCGCTCGTTGTAGCGCGAGATGTCGCGGCCGAAGCCCATCGCGAGGTCCTGCAGCTCGCACTCGCCGCCCTGGTCGCAGATCGGGCAATCGAGCGGATGATTGATCAGCAGGAACTCCATGGTCGCGCGCTGCGCGGCGATCGCCTTCGGCGACTTCGTGAAGACCTTCATGCCTTCGGCGACCGGCGTCGCGCACGCCGGCATCGGCTTCGGCGCCTTCTCGACTTCGACCAGGCACATGCGGCAGTTCGCCGCGATCGTCAGCTTGTCGTGGTAACAGAAGCGCGGCACGTAGACGTCGCCGGCGTCCGTGACCTGGATGATCATCTGGCCCTTGCGCGCCTTCATCGGCACGCCGTTGACTTCGATGTTGACCGTCATCGTCAGCTCATCACGCAGCCCGCCGCGTCGCTGCTCGACGATGCTGTGGCCGTGCTCGATCATGTATTCGAACTCGTGCCGGTAATGCTTCATGAAGCTCTGCACCGGCCACGCCGACGCGTCGCCGAACGCGCAGATCGTGTGGCCTTCGATCTTGTTGGCGACGTCGACCAGCATGTCGAGGTCGGCCTTCTTGCCCTCGCCCGCGAGGATGCGCTTGACCACGCGATTCATCCAGCCGGTGCCTTCGCGGCACGGCGTGCACTGGCCGCACGACTCGGCGTAGTAGAAGCGCGTGATGCGCTCGAGCGTCTTGACCATGCAGGTCGTGTCGTCCATGACGATCAGCGAGCCGGTGCCGAGCGCCGAGCCCGCCTTCTTCACGGAGTCGTAGTCGAGGTTCGCCGTCATCATCACGTCGCCGGGCACGACCGGCACCGAGACGCCGCCGGGAATCACCGCCTTGAGCTTGCGGCCGCCGCGCACGCCGCCGCAGATCTCGAGCAGATCCTTGAACGGGATGCCGAGCGGCAGCTCGATGTTCTGCGGCTTGTTCACGTGGCCGGACACCGAGAAGATCATCGTGCCGCGCGGAGTTCGGCACGCCGAGATCGACGAACCACTTCGCGCCCTTGCGCAGGATCGTCGGCACCGAGGCGTAGCTCTGCGTGTTGTTGATCGTCGTCGGCTTGCCGTACAGGCCGAAGTTCGCCGGGAACGGCGGCTTGAAGCGCGGCCGGCCCTGCTTGCCTTCGAGCGATTCGAGCAGCGCGGTTTCCTCGCCGCAGATGTACGCGCCGGCGCCGACGAACGTGTACAGATCGAAGTCGACGCCCGAGCCGAGCAGGTTCTTGCCGAGCAGGCCGGCGCTGTACGCTTCCTTCAAGCGCCTCTTCGAAGCGCGGCACCGGCTCGTCGAGGAACTCGCCGCGAATGTAGTTGTAGCCGACGGTCGCGCCCATCGCGTAGCCGCCGATCGCCATGCCTTCGATCAGCGAGTGCGGGTTGTAGCGCAGGATGTCGCGGTCGTGGCAGGTGCCGGGCTCGCTCTCGTCGGAGTTGCAGACGACGTATTTCTGCGGCGCCTTGCTCGGCAGCATGAAGCTCCACTTCATGCCGGTCGGAAAGCCCGCGCCGCCGCGGCCGCGCAGTCCGGAGGCCTTCACCTCTTCGATGATCTGCTCTCGGGCGCGGGCTTCTCGCGCAGGATGCGCTCCCACGCCTCGTAGCCGCCGATCTTGCGGTAGGTCTCGAGCTCCCACGAGCGCTCCATGCCGAGCGGCTCGAAGCAGACGAGATTCTCGCGGATAGTCTCTTCATCGTTGCTCAAGCTTGTGTACGGCCTATTTATGACGATCGAGAATCTCGTCGACCTTCTCGGGCGTGAGATTCTCGTAGTACACGTGGTCGACCATCATCATCGGCGCGTTGTTGCAGGCCGCGAGGCACTCCTCTTCCCGCTTGAGGAAGAAGCGCCCGTCGGCGGTGCTCTCGCCGACCTTGATGCCGAGCCGCTTCTCGACGTGCGCCAGCATCTCGTCGCCGCCGCACAGCATGCAGGAGATGTTGGTGCACACCGAGATGCTGTGCCGGCCGACCGGCTTCGTCTCGAACATCGAGTAGAAGGTCGCGACCTCGTAGACCTGGATCGGCGGCAGGCCGAGATACTCGGCGACGGCATCCATGGATCTCGCGCGTGAGATAGCCGCCGTGTCGTGCTGCACGGCGCGCAGCGCCGCGAGCACCGCCGAGCGCTTGCGATCCGGCGGAAACTTCGCCACCCACTGATCGATCTCGTGGCGCGACGTGCTCGGACAGCGCCGTCGGAGCGCGCACTGCGGCTGTGATTCTTGCTCTCGCTCACCGGTCGATTTCCCCGAAGACGATGTCCTGTGTGCCGATCACCGCCACGACGTCCGCGAGCAGATGGCCCTTCACCATCTCCTCGAGCGAAGCGAGGTGCGGAAAGCCCGGCGCGCGGCACTTGAGGCGATACGGCTTGTTCGCGCCGTCCGACACGAGGTAGATGCCGAACTCGCCTTTCGGCGCTTCGACGGCGGCGTACGTCTCGCCGGCCGGCACGCAGTAGCCTTCGGTGAACAGCTTGAAGTGATGAATGAGCGATTCCATGTCGCCCTTCATCTGCTTCGCGGCTCGGCGCGGCCACCTTGTGATCGGAAGTCATCACCGGGCCCGGATTCGCCTTCAGCCACTCGATGCACTGGCGGACGATGCGATTGGACTGCCGCATCTCCTCGATGCGCACCAGATAGCGGTCGTAGCAATCGCCGTTCACGCCGAGCGGAATGTCGAAATCCATGCGGTCGTACACTTCGTACGGCTGCTTCTTGCGCAGATCCCAGGCGATGCCGGAGCCGCGCAACATCGGGCCGGTGAAGCCGAGCTGCAGCGCGCGCTCCGGCGTCACGACGCCGATGTTCACCGTGCGCTGCTTCCAGATGCGGTTGTCGGTCAGCAGCGTCTCGTATTCGTCGACCGCTGCCGGGAAGCGCTCGGTGAAGTCCTCAGATGAAGTCGAGCAGGCTGCCGCGTGCGCCGCTCGTTGAGCTTGTCGACGTCCTTCTGCGTGCGCCACTTCGACGGCTGATACTTCGGCATCGAGTCCGGCAGATCGCGATACACGCCGCCCGGACGATAGTACGTCGCGTGCATGCGCGTGCCCGAGACTGCCTCGTAGCAATCCATCAGGTCTTCGCGCTCGCGGAAGCAGTACAGGAACACGGTCATCGCGCCGATATCGAGGCCGTGCGCGCCGAGCCACATCAGGTGATTCAGGATGCGCGTGATCTCGTCGAACATCGTGCGGATGTACTGCGCGCGCAGCGGCGGCGTGATGCCGAGCAGCTTCTCGATCGCCATGCACGTACGCGTGCTCGTTGCACATCATCGACACGTAGTCGAGGCGGTCCATGTAGCCGATCGACTGGTTGAACGGCTTCGACTCGGCGAGCTTCTCGGTCGCGCGATGCAGCAGCCCGACGTGCGGATCGGCCTTCTGGATGACCTCGCCTTCCAGCTCCAGCACCAGGCGCAGCACGCCGTGCGCAGCCGGATGCTGCGGACCGAAGTTCAGCGTGAAATTGCGGATCTCAGCCACGTCGCGACTCCCGTTGCTGCGACCTCGGCGCCGACCGGCACGTCCTTCAGCGCGCTCTCGTAGCGGTTGTCCTCGCGGATCACGCGCGGCACGAGCGTGCGCGGCTCGATGCTCACGGGCTGGTAGACGACGCGGCCCTTCGCCGGGTCGTACTTCACCTCGACGTTGCCGATCAGCGGGAAATCCTTGCGGAACGGATGACCGATGAAGCCGTAGTCGGTGAGCAGGCGGCGCAGGTCCGGATGATCCTTGAACAGGATGCCGTACAGGTCGAACGCCTCGCGCTCGTACCAGTTCGCGGACGCCCAGACGTCGACGACGCGAATCGATCACCGGCGGCTCGCCTTCGCTGGCGAAGCTGCGCAGGCGCAGGCGCCAGTTGTTCGCGACCGACAGCAGCTGATACGTCACTGCGAAGCGTCCCGGCCGCGACTCGCCGACCGTCTCGCGTGATGCGATTCACGCCGCGGCTGAAGCCGGTCGCGGTCGAGCTCAGCGTGCTCCATTCGTCGCGGCCGTAGTCGAGATAGTCGACGCCGGACAGATCGATCAGCTGCTCGAAGCCGAACTGCGGATCGTCGCGCAGCACGCGGCACACGCTGCGCAGCTCGGCGGCCGCGACTTCGAAGGCGACGTCGCCGGGCAGCGCGGGCAGCGCGCGCAGCTGCTCCGCGAAGCGCGCCGCCACTCTCGAGGCCAATGTCTCGGTGCGTGAGCTCATGTGCGATGCCTCAACGGGCGATCGTGCTCGTGCGGCGGATCTTGTTCTGCAATTGCAGGATCCCGTACAGCAGCGCTTCGGCCGTCGGCGGACAGCCGGGCACGTACACGTCGACCGGCACGATGCGATCGCAGCCGCGCACGACGGCGTAGGAATAGTGATAGTAGCCGCCGCCGTTGGCGCACGAGCCCATCGAGATCACCCAGCGCGGCTCGGGCATCTGGTCGTAGACCTTGCGCAGCGCCGGCGCCATCTTGTTGACCAGCGTGCCGGCGACGATCATCACGTCCGACTGGCGCGGGCTCGGGCGGAACACGACGCCGAAGCGGTCGAGGTCGTAGCGCGCGGCGCCGGCATGCATCATCTCGACGGCGCAGCACGCGAGACCGAACGTCATCGGCCACATCGAGCCGGTGCGCGCCCAGTTCACGACCGCATCGAGCGTCGTCGTCATGAAGCCGCGCTGCGCGACGGCGGCGTCGGGCGTTTCGGCAGTGGGAGCGGTCAATCCCATTCCAGCGCCCCCTTCTTCCACTCGTAGATGAAGCCGACGACCAGGATCGCGAGGAAGATGCCCATCGCGACCAGCCCGACCTTGCCGATCGTGCCGAGCGCGACCGCCCACGGAAACAGGAAGGCGATCTCCAGATCGAAGACGATGAACAGGATCGCGACCAGGTAGTAGCGCACGTCGAACTTCATGCGCGAATCGGAGAACGCCTCGAAGCCGCACTCGTAGGCGGAGAGCTTCTCGGCATCCGGGCGACGCGGGCCGAGACAGAAGCCCAGCCCGATCAGCAGCGAGCCGAGCAGCGCCGGCCACGCCCAGGAAAATCAGGATGGGAACGTAGTTCTGCAGCATCAGCTTGGAAGCGTCGGTGCCGGCCTGCACGACGCGCGGCCGGCGGCGGGCGCGAATTGTAGCAGGTTGTGCAGGAGTGCGCGTCAGCGAGTCACCTCTGCATGATTTTGGTGCGGCTGGTCGGACTCGAACCGACACGGATTGCTCCACCAGCCCCTCAAGGTAGCGTGTCTACCAGTTCCACCACAGCCGCACGTACAAATCGCAGATTACTGCGCAGATCCTCGTCGCCGCCGTCACTGCTGCGGCGGCTGGCCCGTCTGAGCGTCGTTCGGCGCGTGCTGCGCGGCTGGCGCCTCGACCGGCTGTCATGCTCGCCGGCGCCGGCTGCGTCGTCGGCGCAGGCGGCGCGTCCTGTGCGGCGCTGCGGCACACCGACGCGATCGATCACGCTCTTCGGCGCTTCGGGCTTGCGGCCACCCAGGTACGCGAGCGTCAGGCTCGTCGCGAAGAACAATGCCGCCAGCGTCGCCGTCATGCGCGACAGGAACGAAGCCGAGCCGCGCGCGCCGAACACCGTGCCCGATGCGCCAGCGCCGAAGCCGGCGCCCGCATCCGCGCCCTTGCCCCGCTGCAACAGCACCAGGCCGACGATCGCCGCGGCGATCAGCACGTGAAAGACGATACGTCGCAGTGTGTAACCAGTTCATGTGCAGTCAGTGCGATCAGTGAGTCTGCGCCGACGCGCAGATCTTCAGAAATTCATCGGCCTTCAGCGACGCGCCGCCGACCAGGCCGCCGTCGACATCGGGCATCGCGAACAGCTCGCGGGCATTCGCGGCCTTGACGCTGCCGCCGTACAGGATGCGAACGTCGGCGGCAATCTTAGCATCCCGGCGCCGCGATCGCGGCCCGGATGTGCGCGTGAACTTCCTGCGCCTGCGCCGGCGTTGCGTTCTTGCCGGTGCCGATCGCCCACACCGGCTCGTACGCGATCACCGCAGCTGCGCAGCGCCGCCACGCCCGCCAGATCGAGCACCGCAGTGAGCTGGCGCGAGACCACCTGCATCGTCTGGCCGCGCTCGCGCTCCTCGAGCGTTTCGCCGACGCACAGGATCGGGATCAACCCCTGCGACTGCGCCGCGAGAAACTTGCGCGCCACCAGCGCGTCGTCTTCCTTATATATGGCGCGACGCTCGGAATGGCCGACGATCACGTACTTGCAACCGACGTCCTTGAGCATGGCTCGCCGACACTTCGCCGGTGAAGGCGCCGACCGCTTCGGCGCAGACCGACTGCGCGCCGAGCGCGATGCTCGAGGACTTCAGCAGCCGGGCCGATCTCCCACAGGTAGACGAAGGGCGGACACACGGCGATCTCGACCGGCGTCTGGCCCGGCAAGCCGAGCAGCAGCGCCTCGATCAGCTCGGCGTTCTCGGCACGCGAGCCGTGCATCTTCCAGTTCCCGGCGATCAAGCGGCCGCCGCATCGCAGTACCTCGTGAGCTAAAGATGGCCCCCGCGAAGGGCGCGGAAGCTTAGCGGCGGTCGGACGAAAGCAACGGAGCGGAAGCTTAACGACAGCTCCGTTGTCGACGCAGAGGCAGAGCTACTGTCCGCGCCGACGCGGCTGACTCAGGCAGCCTTCGCCGCCGAAGCCACCGAGGCCGCCAGCTCCTTGGCAATCTCGCGCACCAGTTTGTCGTCGCTTCCTTCGACCATGACGCGGATCACCGGTTCGGTGCCCGACGGCCGCAGCACGATCCGGCCGCTGCCGCCGAGCCGGCCCTCGGCCCGCGCCACGGCTTCCTGGATCTGCGGCGACTTCGTCGGGTCGATGCGTCGTCGCGACCCGCACGTTCTCCAGCACCTGCGGATACTTCGGCATCGGCGCGGCCAGCTCGGCGAGGCTGCGTCCGGTCTCCTTCATGATCGCCAGCACCTGCAACGCGCTGATCAGCGCATCGCCGGTGGTCGTGCGATCCAGGCACAGCAGGTGGCCGGAGGTCTCGCCGCCGAGCATGCCGCCGATCTCCTTCAACATCTCCAGCACGTAGCGATCGCCGACCTTGGCGCGACGGAACTCGATGCCCTCCTTCGCGCAGCGCATGCTCCAGACCGAGGTTGCTCATCACGGTGCCGACGACCGGCCCGACGAGCTGCTTCCGCTCGCTGGCGCGCGCGCGCAATGATGTAGAGCAGCTGGTCGCCGTCGACCAGGCGGCCGAGGTGATCGACCATCACCAGACGATCGCCGTCGCCATCGAGCGCGATGCCGGCCTGCGCCTGCACGCCCGGCACCGTCAGCTGCAGCAGCTCCGGCGAGGTCGAGCCGCAGTTCAGATTGATGTTGCGGCCGTTCGGCGAGCAGCCGATCGGCACGATCTCGGCGCCGAGGTCCGCGAGGATGCGCGGGCCGACCTTGTAGCCGGCGCCGTTCGCGCAGTCGATCACGACCTTCATGCCCGTCAGGTCCAGGCCCGGCACGGTGGACATGCAGAATTCCTGGTAGCGCACGCGCGACTTGTCGACGCGCGTCGCGCGGCCGAGCTTGCTGGAAGCGCTGGTCACCGGCGGCTCTTCGAGATGCTGCTCGATGCGCGCCTCGATCTCGTCCGACAGCTTCGCGCCGTCGCGATCGAAGAACTTGATGCCGTTGTCGTCGTACAGGTTGTGCGAGGCGCTGATGACGACGCCGAAGTCGCACTCGAAGCGCTTGCGTCAGGTAAGCGATGCCCGGCGTCGGCAGCGGGCCGATCAGCATGACGTTGACGCCGGCGGCGACGAAGCCCGCTTCGAGCGCGGCCTCGAACATGTAGCCGGAGAGCCGCGTGTCCTTGCCGACGAGCACGGTGCCGCCCTCCGGCGCGAGCACGCGCGCCGCCGAGCTGGCGAGCCGCAGCGCGAAGTCCACCGTCAGGGGATGCTCGCCGACGCGGCCGCGCACGCCATCGGTTCCGAAGTATTTTCGTGCCACGATGCCTCTCCTCGGCTAATGCTCGACCTACGGATAACCCGCGTCGCGCAACGCGACCGCAACTCTTCACCGCATCGACCGTCGCGGCGACGTCGTGCGTGCGCACGATGCTCGCTCCGGCCAGCACTGCAGCGGTCGCAGCGGCGACTCCGCCCGCCAGGCGCTCGTCGACCGCCCGGCCGAGCAGCGCGCCGAACATCGACTTGCGCGACACGCCGACCAGCACCGGCCAGCCCAGCGCCGGTCAGCGCCGGCAGGCCGGCGAGCAAGGCGAGATTATGCTCAAGACGCTTGCCGAAGCCGATACCCGGATCGATCACCAGCCGATCCTTGGCGATGCCGCTCGCCAGGCATGCCTGCCGCCCGCTCGCGCAGGAAGTCGCGCACTTCGGCGACGACGTCGCCGTAGCGCGGATCGGCCTGCATGGTTCGCGGCTCGCCCTGCATGTGCATCAGGCAGATCGCCGCCTCGGTCTCGGCTGCAGCCTCGAGCGCGCCCGGCTCGCGCAGCGCCCGCACGTCGTTGATCATGCTCGCGCCGGCGCGCACCGCGGCGGTCATCACCGCCGGCTTGCTGGTGTCGATCGAGATCGGGACTGTCGTGCGCGCCGCGAGCGCCTCGATGACGGGCACGACGCGGCGAATCTCTTCTTCGGCGCCGACGGCCTGCGCGCCCGGCCGCGTCGACTCGCCGCCGACGTCGATCAGCCCGGCGCCCTCCTCGACCATGCGCAGCGCGTGCTCGCACGGCCGCTGCGACGTTCGCGAAGCGGCCGCCGTCCGAAAACGAATCGGGCGTGACATTGAGAACGCCCATGACGACGGGCGTCGAGAGATCGAGCGATGGGCCGCAACGAAGGATCATGTGCAGACGCGCGGCTCCACTGCGCCGGCAAGACTCCGCTACGTCGGCACGATTTTGTGCAGTGCCCTCAGTGCTGGCTGGCGGGCTTGCCGATCGGCGCTTCGGGCTTGTCGCGATCGCGCGCCTTGCCGCCGCCCGACGGGCTCGTCGGCGTCTCGTCCCAGTCCGCCGGCGGCTTCGGATCGCGGCCTTCCATGATGTCCTTGAGCTGCGACTCGTCGATCGTCTCGTACTTGATCAGCGCTTCGGCCATCTTGTGCAGCTTGTCGAGGTGCGCCTCGAGAATGTCCTTGGCGCGCTGGTAGTTCGAGTCGATCAGCCGGCGCAC
Organism: uncultured Gammaproteobacteria bacterium; assembly: GCA_963830745.1. GTDB lineage: Bacteria > Pseudomonadota > Gammaproteobacteria > Steroidobacterales > Steroidobacteraceae > Steroidobacter. Next base: position 229,340 of record CAWHNL010000016.1, on the reverse strand, counting down.
TTCCTCGTCGATCACGTGCGCGGTGACGTCCGACACCTGCTTGTGCTGCGTGACCGAGCGGCCCAGGAACACCTCGCCCTGGTCCTCGCTGTAGGTCAGCGGACCGAGCTTGTCCGACAGGCCCCACTTCGTGACCATGTTGCGCGCGATCTCGGTGGCGCGCTCGATGTCGTTGGACGCGCCGGTCGTCACCGACTCGACGCCGAAGATCGATCTCCTCGGCGATGCGGCCGCCGAACAGCGTCGCGATCTGGCTCTCGAGCCGGCGCTTGCTGATGCTGTAGCGATCGGTCTCCGGCAGGAACATCGTCACGCCGAGCGCGCGGCCGCGCGGAATGATCGTCACCTTGTAGACCGGATCGTGCTCGGGCACCGACAGGCCGACGATCGCGTGGCCGGCCTCGTGATACGCGGTGAGCTTCTTCTCCTGCTCGTCCATGACCATCGAGCGGCGCTCGGCGCCCATCATGATCTTGTCCTTGGCGCGCTCGAACTCGTCCATCGTCACGGTGCGGCGATTGGCGCGCGCCGCGAACAACGCAGCTTCGTTCACCAGGTTCGCGAGATCGGCGCCGGAGAAGCCCGGCGTGCCGCGCGCGATGATCTGCGGCTTCACGTCCTCGGCCAGCGGAAGCTTGCGCATGTGCACCTTGAGGATCTGCTCGCGGCCGCGCACGTCCGGCAGCGGCACGACGACCTGGCGGTCGAAGCGGCCCGGACGCAGCAGCGCCGGGTCGAGCACGTCCGGGCGGTTGGTCGCGGCGATGACGATCACGCCCTCGGTGCCCTCGAAGCCGTCCATCTCGACCAGCAGCTGGTTCAGCGTCTGCTCGCGCTCGTCGTGACCGCCGCCGAGGCCGGCGCCGCGATGACGGCCGACCGCGTCGATTTCGTCGATGAAGATGATGCACGGCGCGTGCTTCTTCGCCTGGTCGAACATGTCGCGCACGCGCGAGGCGCCGACGCCGACGAACATCTCGACGAAGTCGGAGCCGGAAATCGTGAAGAACGGCACCTTCGCCTCGCCGGCGATGGCGCGCGCCAGCAGCGTCTTGCCGGTGCCGGGCGAGCCGACCATCAGCACGCCGCGCGGAATCTTGCCGCCGAGGCGCTGGAACTTGCCGGGGTCCTTGAGGAACTCGACGATCTCGACGACTTCGTCCTTCGCCTCGTCGACGCCGGCGACGTCGGCGAACGTGACCTGCACCTGGTCCTCGCCGAGCAGCCGCGCCCGGCTCTTGCCGAACGACATGGCGCCGCGGCCGCCCGCGCCGCCCTGCATCTGGCGCATGAAGTACACCCAGACGGCGATCAGCAGCAGGATCGGGAACGAGGAGATGAACAGCTGCATCAGGAACGACTGCCGCTCCGGCGCCGTGCCGTCGAACTTCACGCCCGGACTTCACCAGCAGCGTCCGATCAGCGCGTCGTTGTCCGTCTCGGGGCTGTAGACGATGAACGGCTCGCCGTTGGTGCGCGTGCCCTTGATCACGTCGGTGTGCTTGTTGACCTTGACCTCGGCGATGCCGCCGTCCTTCACCTGCTCGAGGAACGTCGAATACGGGAATGTCCTGGACCGCGCCGGACCGCGCGCTGAAATTGCTGACGACCGTGGCGACGACCACGGCAATCACGATCCACAGGACGATGTTCTTGGCTAGGTCGTTCAAAGTCGCTTCCTCGGAAGCGGGGCGGATCAGCGCGGGGCGGGCCACTGGGCTTGGGCTGAAGGCGGGTGTCGACCCGACACTACTACAACCCGGTCCGGCAGCGCCATAACCGGTTCCCTGCATTGGTGAAGTACGTGTCCGGGCGCGCGCGTCATGGGCATGAAGTGGGGAACGTTCATCCATGAATTAAAGGTGCGCGCCAGCAGATAAAGTTCCGGACTGCGCTGCCGCGAGGCCGGCGGTTTGCGCACCTTCACGGTCCCGAACAGCCCCCGCAGCTGGCGGACGAACGGCTGGAAGTCCCGGCCCTGGAACACTTTGACCAGGAAATCGCCCCCGGGCGCGAGCACCTTGCCGCGCGAAATCGAGCGCCAGCTCAGCCAGATGCATCGACGCGGTCCTGGTCGACCGCCGCGATTCCGGACATGTTCGGGGCCATGTCGGACATGACCAGCTGCGGCCGGTCCGGCCCGAGCAGGCTCAGCAGCTGCTCCAGCACCGCGTCCTCGGTGAAGTCGCCCTGGATGAACTCGACGCCGTTGATGGCGTCCATCGGCAGGATGTCCAGCGCGACGATGCGACCCCGCCCCTGCAGCACCTTCGCGGCATATTGGCTCCAGCCGCCGGGCGCAGCGCCGAGATCGACGACGGTCATGCCCGGCTTCAGGATCCGGTCGGTGCGCTGGATGTCTTCGAGCTTGAACAGCGCGCGCGAGCGGTAGCCGGCCTCGCGAGCGCGCTTCACGAACACGTCGCTCTCGTGCTCCTGCAGCCAGCGCCGGCTCGATTTGGTACGTTTAGGCATGCAACCAATCGACCATCTGACCGAAAAACAGAAGAAGTATCTGCGCGGCCTCGCCCACGCGCGCGAGCCCGTCGTGCTGATCGGCCAGGGCGGCCTGTCGCCGGCAATCACCGGCGAGCTCGAGACCGCGCTGGGCGCTCACGAGCTGGTGAAGGTCCGCGCGCGCGTCGGCGATCGCGACCAGCGCGACAGCATCTTCGCGGAGCTCGCACAGCAGACGAGCAGCGCGCTGGTCCAGCGCATCGGCAACGTCGGCGTGTTCTATCGCCCGCGCAAGGACAAGCCGCGCATCATTCTGCCGGCCGATTGAATCGCAGCACCAGCACCAGCGCGCCGAGCGCAGCCGCGACGAACAGCACCGCCGAGAGGCCGTGCAGCATTCCGAAGCGGCTCATGTCGTTGGCGGCGCGCGCCGCGGCCATCATCGGCGAGAGCACGAGCTCGCTGAGGAGCGGCGCGGCGGCAGTCGCAGCGATCAGCCACGGCGGACCGAGACGCGCAGCCAGCGGCTTGCGCACGAGCGCGGCAGGCGAACAGCAGTCAGCGCGCACGCGGCGCCGAGCCAGGTCTCGATTCAGAAACAGCGTCGCCGCGACACGGCCTGCCGGCGTGACGGTCGTCGAGCACGGCGAACGCCGCCGGCGCGGCGATCGCGCAGATCGTCCACAGGCTGCCGGCCCAGAGCAGTCAGGACGGACGGCGGCGAGTCGTGCTCACACGTATTTCACGGCGACGATTTCGTACGTGCGCGTGCCGTTCGGCGCCACGACGTCGACGATGTCGCCCTGCGACTTGCCGACCAGCGCGCGCGCGATCGGCGAGGACACGGAGATCCGGCCGCTCTTGATGTCGGCCTCGGCGTCGCCGACGATCTGGTAGACGACCTCGTTGCCGCCGTCCTGGTCTTCCAGCTCGATCGTGGCGCCGAAGACGACCTTGCCGCCCGCCGCCAGGCGCGTGACGTCGATGATCTCGGAATTCGACGAGGTGCGCCTCGATGTCCTTGATGCGCCCTTCGATGAAGCTCTGCTGCTCGCGCGCGGCGTGATACTCGGCGTTCTCGCTCAGGTCGCCGTGGCTGCGCGCCTCGGCGATCGCCTGGATGATGCGCGGCCGATCCTCGCTCTTGAGGCGCTTCAGCTCGGCGCGCAGGCGCTCCGCGCCCTTCAGCGTCAGCGGCATCCGTTTCATGACGCGCTCACCTTCCGGATATGGCCTGGTGCAGGTCCTGCAGCCGGTTCACGTCGACGTCGTTCATGTGCGCGATCGCATCGCAGGTCGCGAGGCCCGCGGCGACCGTCGTGTAATAAGTGACGCGCTTGTGCACGGCCTCGCGCCGGATCGAGCGCGACTCGAAAATCGCCTGCTTGCCTTCGGTCGTGTTCACGATCAGCGAGATCTCGTCGTTCTTGATCATGTCGACGATGTGCGGACGGCCTTCGCGCACCTTGTTGGCGCGCCGGCACGCGATGCCCGCGTCCAGTGATCGCCTGCGCCGTGCCCGACGTCGCGACGATTTCGAAGCCCTGCGCGACCAGGCGACGCGCGAGCGTCACCGCCGCGGGCTTGTCGCGGTCGCGCACGCTGAGCAGGCACACGCCGCGCGTCGGCAGCACGACGCCGGAAGCGAGCTGCGCCTTCGCGTACGCCTCGCCGAACGAGCGCCCGGTGCCCATCACTTCGCCGGTCGATTTCATTTCCGGGCCGAGGATCGGATCGGCCTCCGGGAACTTCGCGAACGGGAACACCGACTCCTTCACCGCGAAGAACTTGCGGCACGCGCTCGGCCGTCAGGCCGAGCTCCTTCAGCTTGCGCGCCGGCCATGACGCGCGCCGCCATCTTCGCCAGCGGCACGCCGGTCGCCTTGGACACGAACGGCACGGTGCGCGAGGCGCGCGGATTCACTTCGAGGATGTAGACGATGCCGTTCTGGATCGCGAACTGGATGTTCATCAGCCCGACGACCTTGAGCGCGCGCGCCAGCTTGCGCGTCTGCTCCTTCAGGTCGGCCTGCGTTTCCGCGCTCAGGCTGTTCGGCGGCAGCGAGCAGCCCGAATCGCCGGAGTGCACGCCCGCCTGCTCGACGTGCTCCATGATGCCGCCGATGTAGACGTCCTCGCCGTCGCAGATCGCGTCGACGTCGACTTCGATCGCGAGATCGAGGAAGCGATCGAGCAGCACCGGGCTGTCGTTCGACACCTTGACCGCGTCGGTCATGTAGGTGCGCAGGTCGTCTTCGTTGAACACGACTTCCATCGCGCGGCCGCCGAGCACGTAGGACGGGCGCACGATCAGCGGGAAGCCGACGGTGCGCGACATCGCGATCGCCTGCTCTTCGGTGCGCGCGGTGCAGTTCGGCGGCTGCTTCAGGCCGAGCGTCTGCACCAGCTGCTGGAAGCGCTCGCGATCCTCGGCGATGTCGATCGAATCCGGCGTCGTGCCGATGATCGGCGCGCCGGCGGCCTCCAGCGCGCGGCACAGCTTGAGCGGCGTCTGGCCGCCGTACTGCACGATCACGCCGATCGGCTTTTCCTTGTCGATGATCTCCATGACGTCTTCGAGCGTGAGCGGCTCGAAGTACAGCCGGTCGGAGGTGTCGTAGTCGGTCGAGACGGTCTCGGGATTGCAGTTGACCATGATCGTCTCGAAGCCCGCCTCGCGCAGCGCCAGCGCGGCGTGCACGCAGCAGTAGTCGAACTCGATGCCCTGGCCGATGCGGTTCGGGCCGCCGCCGAGAATCATGATCTTCTTGCGATCCGTCGGCGCCGCCTCGCACTCCTCGTCGTAGGTCGAGTACATGTAGGCGGTCGAGGTGGCGAACTCGGCGGCGCAGGTGTCGACGCGCTTGTAGACCGGACGGATGCCCATCGTCACGCGTCGGCGGCGCACGCTGTTCTCGTCGATGCCGAGCAGCGTCGCGAGCCGACGATCGGAGAAGCCCTTGCGCTTGAGCGCACGCACGCGATCGCGGTCGAACGCTTCCAGCCCCTGCGACTGCACCGCCTGCTCCTCGCGCACCAGGTCCTCGATCTGCGCGAGGAACCACGGGTCGATGCGCGACAGCGAGTGCACTTCATCGAGCGACATGCCGGCGCGGAACGCATCGCCGACGTAGCGGATGCGGTTCGGCCCCGGCATGCGCAGCTCCTCGCGCAGGCGGTGCTCGCTCGCCTTCGGCGAGCGGCAGCTTCATGATCGGATCGAGACCGTCGATGCCGACCTCCAGGCTGCGCAGCGCCTTCTGCAGCGACTCCTGGAACGTGCGGCCGATCGCCATCACTTCGCCGACCGACTTCATCTGCGTCGTCAGCCGGTCGTTGGCACCCGGGAATTTCTCGAACGTGAAGCGCGGCATCTTCGTGACGACGTAGTCGATGGTCGGCTCGAACGACGCCGGCGTCGCGCCGCCGGTGATGTCGTTGCGCAGCTCATCGAGCGTGTAGCCGACCGCGAGCTTCGCCGCGACCTTGGCGATCGGAAAGCCCGTGGCCTTCGAGGCGAGCGCCGACGAGCGCGACACGCGCGGATTCATCTCGATGATCAGCATGCGCCCGTCTGTCGGGCTGAGCGCGAACTGCACGTTCGAGCCGCCGCACTCCACGCCGATCTTGCGCAGCACGGCGATCGACGCGTCGCGCATGCGCTGATATTCCTTGTCGGTGAGCGTCTGCGCCGGCGCGACGGTGATCGAGTCGCCGGTGTGCACGCCCATCGGATCGAGGTTCTCGATCGAGCAGATGATGATGCAGTTGTCGTTGCGGTCGCGCACGACCTCCATCTCGTATTCTTTCCAGCCGAGCACCGACTCTTCGAGCAGCACCTCGCTGGTCGGCGAGGCGTCCAGGCCGCGCTCGACGATCTCCTCGAACTCCTCGCGGTTGTAGGCGATGCCGCCGCCCGAGCCGCCGAGCGTGAACGACGGGCGGATCACGGTCGGGAAGCCGATCTCGGCCTGCACCGCCAGCGCCTCCTCCATGCTGTGCGCGATGCGCGAGCGCGGCGACTCCAGGCCGATCTCGCGCATGGCGTTGCGGAAGCGCTCGCGATCCTCCGCCATGTCGATCGCCTCGCGCGAGGCGGCGATCAACTCGACGCCGTATTTTTCCAGCACGCCCTCGCGCACCAGGTCGAGCGCGCAGTTCAGCGCCGTCTGCCCGCCCATCGTCGGCAGCAGCGCATTCGGCCGCTCCTTGGCGATGATGCGCTCGACCGTGCGCCAGTTGACCGGCTCGATGTAGATCGCATCGGCGGTCTCCGGGTCGGTCATGATCGTCGCGGGATTCGAGTTCACCAGCACGACGCGGTAGCCCTCTTCCTTGAGCGCCTTGCAGGCCTGCGCGCCGGAGTAGTCGAACTCGCACGCCTGGCCGATGACGATCGGGCCGGCGCCGATGATCAGCATGCTCTGGATGTCGGTTCGCTTAGGCATCCGCTCCTCAACCTTCGGCTGCAGCTTTCTTGCCGCGCTTCGCGCGCGGCGCTCTGCGCGTTGAGCCGGTCGTGGATCAGCGCGATGAAGCGGCCGAACGAGCGACCGCACTTCGTGCGGACCGGGGCTCGCTTCGGGATGTCCCTGGAAGCTGAAAGCCGGCCGGTCGGTGCGCTCGATGCCCTGCAGCGAGCCGTCGAACAGCGACTTGTGCGTCACCTTCACGTTCGGGCCGAGCGTGGTCTCGTCGACTGCGAAGCCGTGGTTCTGCGAGGAGATCAGCACGCGGCCGCTCGCGATGTCGAGCACCGGGTGATTCGCGCCGTGGTGGCCGAACTTCATCTTCACGGTCTTCGCGTCGCTCGCCAGCCCGAGCAGCTGGTGGCCGAGGCAGATGCCGAAGATCGGGATGTCGGTCTCGAGCAGCTTCTTGATCGCCTCGATCGCGTACGTGCACGGCTCCGGGTCGCCCGGGCCGTTCGACAGGAACACTCCTTCGGGACTCAGCGCGAGCACCTGCTCCGCCGGCGTCTGTGCCGGCACGACGGTGACGCGGCAGCCGTGATCGGCGAGACAGCGCAGGATGTTGCGCTTGATGCCGAAGTCGTACGCGACGACGTGCAAGCGCTGGCCGGGGCGCGCCTTCGGCCCGGTCTCGAGCCGCCAGTTCGTGCCCTCGTTCCACTGATAGACGCGCTTGGTCGACACGACCTTCGCGAGGTCCATGCCCTTCAGCCCGGGGAATTTGCGCGCGGCGTGCACCGCGGCCGCGGCGGCGGCCTTCTCGCCGGTCATGATGCAGCCGGCGAGCGCGCCCTTCTCGCGCAGGATGCGCGTGAGCTTGCGCGTGTCGATGTTCGCGATCGCGACGACCTTGCCCCGCTGCAGGAAGCTCTCCAGCGACTCGGACGCGCGCCAGTTCGAGTACACGGGCGGCACGTCGCGCACGATCAAGCCGGCGGCGTACACCGCACCCGCTTCGAGATCCTCGGGATTCGTGCCGGTGTTGCCGATGTGCGGATAGGTGAGCGTGACGATCTGCCGGCAGTAGGACGGGTCCGTGAGGATTTCCTGGTAGCCGGTCATGGCGGTGTTGAACACCACCTCGCCCGTCGTATTGCCCTTGGCACCGATGGAACGGCCGTGAAAGACAGTGCCGTCTTCGAGCGCAAGTACAGCGTTGTCTGCCTGGGTCACGTCAGGCTCCCGTCGTCAGTCGTTTCAGACACGCATGCGGACGGCGAGATTGGCTTTCAGGCCGATCCCGCAGACAAGAATTTCGCCGCGTGCTGAGGGAAGGGAGTCTACAGAGAGAGACGGCACGGTGACCAGTGATGCGGACGAGCCCAGTCACGTCAAGTCCCGAGAACGTCCTGCATCGAGTACAGGCCCGGCGGACGGCCGACGAGCCAGCGCGCCGCCTGCACAGCGCCGCGCGCGAACGCCAGCCGGTCGCTCGCGCGGTGCGTCAGCTCGATGCGCTCGCCGGCGCCCGCAAACGTCACCGTGTGATCGCCGACGACGTCGCCGCCGCGAAACACCGAAAAACCGATCTCGCCGCGCGCGCCGCGCCGCGCCGGCGCCGTGTCGCGCGTATTCAGCGACCTCGCTCAGCTTCACGCCTCGGCCCGCGGCAGCCGCAGCGCCGAGCGCGAGCGCCGTGCCGGAAGGCGCATCCTTCTTGTTGCGGTGGTGGGCTTCGAAGACCTCGATGTCGTAGCTCGCGTCGAGCTTTCCTGCTGTCAACTCAACGAGCTTCAGCAACAGGTTCACGCCGAGGCTCATGTTCGGCGCCATCACGATCGCGATCTCACGCGCGGCCGCGGCGATCTGGGCGCGCTGCGCTTCGTCGTGTCCGGTCGTGCCGATGACGATCGGCCGCTTTGCAGCGACGCAGGCAGCGAGGTTGGCGGCAGTCGCCTGGGGCAGCGCGAAGTCGATGGCGACGTCGGCACCGCGCAGCGCAGCTGGATCGGCGTGATCGCACGTGCACGGCGACCGCCGCTACGCTCGCGTCCTGTCCAGCCAGCGACTGTCCGGGACGCGCTGCGCCTCCAGCGCGCCTGGCGACTCATCGAGCCGCATAGCGCGCGCCCATTCGTCCGGAGACGCCGAAGATCGCAACCTGCAGCTCGCGCGCCATGCTCGATCAGCTGCGCATCGTCTCGAAGAAGCGCTTCACGCCGTCGAGCCAGGAACGCTGGCGCGGACTGTGATTGCGGGTGCTCGCGCTGCATCGATTCCTCCAGCTTGCGCAGCAGCGCTTTCTGGTCGTCGGTGAGATTGACCGGCGTCTCGACCACGACGCGGCAGAACAAATCGCCCGTCGGACCGCCGCGCACCGGCTTCACGCCCTTCTCGCGCAAGCGGAACACGCGCCCGGACTGCGTCTCGCTCGGCACTTTCAGGTCGACGTTGCCGCCGAGCGTCGGCACTTCGACAGTGCCGCCGAGCGTCGCGGTCGACGAAGCTCACCGGCACCTCGCACGACAGGTGACTGCCGTCGCGCTCGAAGATCGCGTGCTCGCGCACGCGGATCTCGACGTAGAGATCTCCCGGCGGACCGCCGTTGCGCCCGGCCTCGCCTTCGCCGGCGAGGCGGATGCGGTCGCCGTTGTCGACGCCGGCCGGCACCTTCACGGCCAGATTCTTCTTCTTGCGTATCCGTCCCTGGCCGAGGCAGGTGTCGCAGGGCTGGGTGATCACCTGGCCGCGGCCCTTGCAGCGCGGGCAGGTCTGCTGGACCGCGAAGAATCCCCTGCTGCATGCGGACCTGGCCGGCGCCGTTGCAGGTCTCGCAGGTCACGACCTTGGAGTCCGGCGCGGCGCCGCTGCCCTTGCATGTCTCGCATTCGCCGAGCGTCGTGAATTCGACTTCGGAGTCGTGGCCGAACACTGCCTGCTCGAGATCGAGCTCGAGGTCGTAGCGCAGATCGGCGCCGCGAAAGACTTGCCGCCCGCCGCGCCGACCGCCGCCGAAGATGTCGCCGAACACGTCGCCGAAGATGTCGCTGAAAGCGTCGGCCGCGCTGAAGCCGCCACCGCCGCGCGCAGCGAGCCCCTCATGACCGTGCTGATCGTAGATCGCGCGCTTCTGCTCGTCGGTCAGGACTTCGTAGGCTTCCTTGCACTCCTTGAACTTGTCTTCGGCCTCGTGATCGTTCGGGATTGCGATCGGGGTGAAATTTCATCGCCAGGCGGCGATAGGCTTTCTTGATCTCGACTTCGGTCGCGGTTCGCGCGACATCGAGCACCTTGTAGTAGTCCCGCTTGGCCATTTGTTAGTCTGTAGGTCGGGCTTCAGCACCTGAACTTCGCATCGTCCGCGATACATCATGCCGGACCCAGCAGGAGCGTCGCGCCTGCGTCCCGTGCGGCGTCACGTCGTCGCACGAGCATACGCTTAGCCTTTCTTGTCCTTGACTTCTTCGAACTCGGCATCGAGCACGTCGTCCTGGCCGCCGCCGGCATTGGCACCGCCGCCGGCGCGCACCGCCCGTGCGCTCCGCCGCTGCCCTCAGCCCGCCGGCCCCGCCTGCGCGTAGGCCTGCTGGGCGATCGTCGCCGCTGCCTGCGCGAGCGCGTTCGCCTTGGTCTCGATGACGTCCTTGTCGTCGCTCGCTCGAGCACGCGCTTCAGGTCGGCCATCGCGGACTCGATGTTCGGCGCGATCCGCCGGCGGCACCTTCTCGCCGAGATCCTTCAGCGCCTTCTCGGTCGAGTGCAGCAGCGCATCGGCCTTGTTGCGCGACTCGACCAGCTCGCGGAACTTGCGGTCTTCCTCGGCGTGCGCTTCGGCGTCGCGGACCATCCGCTTGATCTCGTCCTCGTTCAGGCCGCTCGAGGCCTTGATGACGATCTTCTGCTCCTTGCCCGTGGCCTTGTCCTTCGCCGACACGTTCAGGATGCCGTTCGCATCGATGTCGAACGTGACTTCGATCTGCGGCATGCCGCGCGGCGCCGGCGGAATGCCTTCCAGGTTGAACTGGCCGAGCGACTTGTTGTCGGCCGCGCGCTGACGCTCACCCTGCAGGACGTGGATCGTCACCGCGCCCTGGTTGTCGTCCGCGGTCGAGAACGTCTGATTCGCCTTGGTCGGAATCGTCGTGTTCTTCTCGATCAGCTTGGTCATCACGCCGCCGAGCGTCTCGATGCCGAGCGACAGCGGAGTGACGTCGAGCAGCAGCACGTCCTTCACTTCGCCGGACAGCACGCCGGCCTGAATCGCGGCGCCGACCGCGACCGCTTCGTCCGGGTTGACGTCCTTGCGCGGCTCCTTGCCGAAGAAGTCCTTCACCGCCTTCTGCACCAGCGGCATGCGGGTCTGGCCGCCGACCAGGATCACTTCGGAGACGTCCTTGATCGACAGGCCCGCATCCTTGAGCGCGATGCGGCACGGCTCGATCGTCTTCGTGCACCAGGTCCTCGACCAGCGACTCGAGCTTCGCGCGCGTGAGCTTGATGTTCAGGTGCTTCGGACCCGGACGCATCCGCCGTGATGTACGGCAGGTTGATGTCGGTCTGCTGGCTCGAGGACAGCTCGATCTTGGCCTTCTCCGCCGCCTCCTTCAGGCGCTGCATGGCGAGCGGATCGCGACGCACGTCGACGCCGCTCTCCTTCTTGAACTCCTCGCCGAGGTAGTCGATGACGCGCTTGTCGAAGTCCTCGCCGCCGAGGAACGTGTCGCCGTTGGTCGCGAGCACTTCGAACTGGCGCTCGCCGTCGACGTCCGCGACTTCGATGATCGAAACGTCGAACGTGCCGCCGCCCAGGTCGTACACGGCGATCTTGCGATCACCGCCCTGCTTGTCGAGGCCGTAGGCGAGCGCGGCCGCGGTCGGCTCGTTGATGATGCGCTTGACGTTCAGGCCCGCGATGCGGCCGGCGTCCTTGGTCGCCTGGCGCTGCGAATCGTTGAAGTAGGCGGGCACGGTGATGACGGCTTCGGTGACCGGCTGCGCCGAGGTAATCCTCGGCGGTCTTCTTCATCTTCATGAGCACGCGCGCCGAGACTTCCGGCGGCGCCATCTTCTTGCCGTTGCACTTCGACCCAGGCATCGCCGTTGTCGGCCTTGCGCGATCTTGTACGGGACCATGCCGATGTCCTTCTGCACGACGTCGTCGTCGAACTTGCGGCCGATGAGCCGCTTGACCGCGAACAGCGTGTTGTGCGGATTGGTGACGGCCTGGCGCTTGGCGGACTGGCCGACCAGGACTTCGTCGTCCTTCGTGAACGCGACGATCGACGGCGTGGTGCGGTCGCCTTCGCTGTTCTCGATCACGCGCGGCTTGCCGCCTTCCATGATCGCGACGCACGAGTTCGTCGTGCCGAGATCGATGCCGATGACTTTGCTCATGGCGAGAAGCTCCTGAAACCCTGACTTGAACAATGCGAAACCGATTGACCGGCTAGATGCGGATGCGCGCAACGCTTTCAAGGAGCGGCACGCGCCAGTGTTCGATGTCAAGATCTATTCGTAAGCATGAATTAAGGTTCTTTGGCGACGATGACGCGCGCCGGGCGCAGCAGCCGGCCGTTGAGCTGATAGCCCTTCTGCACGACCTGCATGATCGAGTTCGGCACGTGCTCGGCGGAGGGCTGCATCACCATCGCCTCGTGCAGCTCCGGATTGAACTGCTCGCCCTGCGGCACGATCTCGCTCAGCCCGGCTTTTTCGAGGGCCTTGCTCAGCAGCTTCAGCGTCGCCTCGGTGCCTTCGCGCAGCGTGTCGGCCGACGCGCGTGCTCGCGAGGCCGAGCTCCAGGCTGTCCTTGACGCCGATCAGATCGTTGGCGAAGCGCTCGAGCGCGAACTTGTGCGCCTGCTCGACATCCCGCGACGCCCGCTTGCGGACGTTCTCCAGCTCCGCGAGCGCGCGCATGTACAGGTCCCTGCTCTCCAGTGCCCGGCTTTCGGCCGCGGCCAGCGCGGCCTGCAGGGACACCGACGTCGGCGGCTTCCTCCTGCGCCGCCGGCAGGCGCCTGGCGGGCGGTGGAGTCATGCTCGTTTGGCACCGTCATCTCGATCCTTCTCCAAGTCGTTGCAAGAGTGTAGCGTCGGGCCTCGAGCCCGACGACATTAGGAAACCGGGAGTTGCGGCTCAGGCCCGCGAATTCAAGGCGGAGCCCAGCAGCTTCGCGGTGATGTCGACGATCGGGATCACGCGCTCGTAGGCCATGCGCGTCGGGCCGATGACCCCGAGCACGCCGACCACCTCCTGGTCGAGCGAGTACGGCGCCGTGACGACGCTGCAGTCGTCCAGGATCGTGTAGCCCGATTCCTGGCCGATGAAGATCTGCACGCCCTCGGCGCGCAGGCTCTGGTCGAGCAGGTGCAGGATGTCGCGCTGCTGGGTGAAGGCCTCGAACAGGCGCCGCAGCTTTTCGACGTTCGACAGCTCGGCGAAGCCCATCAGGTTGGTCTCGCCGGCGATCACGTACTCCATGCGGCCGCCGCCGACGACCGGCACGCTCACCACCTGCTGGGCGAGGCGGATCGCGTCGAGCATCATCTGGTTGAGGTGCTCGCGCGTCTCCTTCAGCTGCGCGAGCAGGTGATCGCGGACCGCGCTCAGCTCCTTGCCGCCGAACTCCGTGTTCAGATAGTTCGATGCGCGCCGCAGCTCGTCGGCGCTGTAGTAGCGCTCCAGCTGCAGGATGCGGTTCTGCACCTCGCGGCCGTTCACGACCAGGATCGCGAGCACGCGATTGTCCGACAGCGGCACGAATTCGATCTGGCTCAGCGCGGCATGGCTCTGGCGCGGCAGCGTGACGACGCCGGCGAGCCGCGTCACGCTCGACAGCATCTGCGAAGCGGCGGCGACCAGCGCCTTGGGATCGTCGGCGATGCTCGCCGAGCCGGTTGCTGGATCGCCAGCGATCTTGTCGTCGCTCGAGCGGCTGGAACTTGAGCAGCGTGTCGACGAAGAAGCGATAGCCCTTGTCGGTGGGCACGCGGCCGGCGGAGGTGTGCGGCGAGGTGACGAAGCCGAGCTCTTCGAGATCCGCCATCACGTTGCGGATCGTCGCGGCGCTGAGGTTCATGCCGAGGTCGCGCGACAGCGTGCGCGAGCCGACGGGCTGGCCGTCGCGAATGTAGTGCTCGACCAGCAGCTTCAGCAGCTGCTGGGCGCGGTCGTTCAGCGATTCGTCGGTCGTCTGCGAAGACATCGTCGCATGACGCGGGGCTCAAGCCCATGTGCATGGCAAGACATTTTGCAATCGCGTTCTCCGCTATTGAAGCTAGCACGGCGCGCAGCCTGTCAAGCAATGCCGCATCCGTTGCCAGCCAATCTCGCCGTGCTAAAAGACGCCGCCCATGCCGGCAGCCGCCACAACGATTCGCGAACGATCGCCCTGGTCGGCAACGATCGCGACGCGCGCGTCGTCGAGTCGATGCAGATCCTCGCGGCGCATCTGCACGCCCGCGGGCGCAAGGTCTTCGCGGAGAGCGACGAGCACCGTCGACTTCGGCGCGACGCCGCGTCGAGCGCCGGCCGGAGGCGAAGCTCGCGGCCGAACGCGAACCTGATCGTCGCCGTCGGCGGCGACGGCACGATGCTGCACGCCGCGCGCCTCGCGGCCCCGCATGCGGTGCCGGTGCTCGGCGTGAATCGCGGCCGGCTCGGCTTCCTGGCCGACATCGGCCCGCAGCGACATGCGCGACCGGCTCGACGAGATCCTCGACGGCCGCTACGTGCAGGACCGGCGCGCGATGCTCGCGGCGACGCTGATCTCCGCCGGCGCAGCGAGCGTCACGGGCCAGGCGCTGAACGACGTCGTGCTGCAGAAGTGGCAGACCGGCCGCATGCTCGATTTCGAGACCTGGATCGACGGCCGCTACGTGAACACGCACGGCGGCGACGGCCTGGTGGTCGCGACCGCGACCGGCTCGACTGCCTACGCGCTGCAGCTGCGGCGGCCCGATCCTCTATCCGGAGCTCGATGCGCTGGTGCTCGCGCCGATCTGTCCGCACACGCTGTCCGACCGGCCGATCGTGGTCCGCAGCTCCTCGCAGATGAAGTCCGCTTGCTGGAGCGTCCGGACACGCAGGCGCAGGTCACCTGCGACGGCGTGTCGCTCGGCGAGCTCGCGCCTGGACGACAAGCTCGTGATCGAGCCCGGCGACCACCAGCGTGACGCTGCTGCACCCGCCAGGATCACGACTACTTCCGCATCCTGCGCTCGAAGCTGCGCTGGGGACGCGGCGATCGCGTGCATGCCGGCCCAGTCGCAGGATTGACGCGCGCCGTGCTCCTGCATATTCAGATTCGCGATTTCGCGATCATCGATGCCGTCGAGCTGGAGCTCGCCTCCGGCCTCACGGTGCTGACCGGCGAAACCGGCGCCGGCAAGTCCATTCTCGTCGATGCGCTGCTGCTCGCGGCCGGCGGTCGCGCGGGCGCCGAGGTCGTGCGGCACGGCGCCGAGCGCGCCGAAGTCTCCGCGACGTTCACTGTCGCGAACAACGCCGCGGCGCTGCGCGTGGCTCGCCGAGCAGTCGATCGAGCACGAAGGCGAATGCGTGCTGCGGCGAGTCGTCGGCGCCGACGGCCGCTCGCGGGCTATGTGAACGGCCAGGCGATGCCCGTGCAGGCGCTGCGCCAGCTCGGCGAAACGCTCGTCGATGTCC
This sequence comes from uncultured Gammaproteobacteria bacterium, assembly GCA_963830745.1. Classification (GTDB taxonomy): domain Bacteria; phylum Pseudomonadota; class Gammaproteobacteria; order Steroidobacterales; family Steroidobacteraceae; genus Steroidobacter. Next base: position 213,800 of record CAWHNL010000016.1, on the reverse strand, counting down.
ACGGCCAGATGGAATATCAGTCGCTGATGCGGCGCGCCGCGCAGCGCGAGCTGCTCGATCAGAGCGGCGACTATCGCGAGCTGCTCGACGCCGTTGCCGAACAGCACCGCGCATGGTCCGAGCTGCGCGAGCAACGCGACCGCGCCGCGGCGTCTGCGCAGGATCGCGAAGCGCGGCTGGAGCTGCTGCGCTATCACCTCGGCGAGCTCAAGGCGCTGGACCTCAAGGCCAGCGAGATCGAGGAGCTCGACTGCCGAGCGGCAGCGCCTGTCGCAGCACGGCCGGCTCGCATCCGGCGCGCGCGAGATCCTGCAGCTGCTGCGCGAAGCAGAAGACATGAACGCCGAGCACGCCGTGTCGCGCGCGCTGACAGTCGTCGCGCTCGCTGTCCGAGCTCGATGCGCGGTTCGCGCCGATCGCGCAAGGCGATCGACGAAAGCCTGATCGCGTTGCGCGAGGGCGTCGAGTCGGCCGAGCGCTACGAGGCGGACCTCGAAGCCGATCCGCAGCGGCAGGAATGGGTGGAGCAGCGCCTCGCGGCCATCGAATCCATCGCGCGCAAGCATCGCGTCGAGCCCGCGGCACTCGGCACGCTGCAGGCGGAGCTGGCGACGGAGTTCCAGCAGCTCGATACGCTGGAAGCCTCGCTCGAGCAGATCGAGAAGAAGCTCGGCGCAGCTGCAGACGCAATTTCGCGCCGCGTGCGCCAAGCTCAGCGCCGCGCGCGTCGCGGCAGCAGGCAAGCTGTCGCGGCGAATCAGCGACGCTGATGCAGACGCTCGGCATGCCGGGCGGCATGTTCGAGATCGCCGTGCGCGCGCTGCGACGGCGACGCGGCGAGCGCGCACGGCGCGGACGAGATCGAATTCCTGGTCAGCGCGAATCCCGGCCAGCCGCCGCGGCCGCTGGCGAAAGTCGCGTCGGGCGGCGAGCTGTCGCGCATCAGTCTGGCGATCCAGGTCGCCGCGGCGCAGTCGCGACGCGTCTGCCCTGCCTGGTATTCGACGAAGTCGACGCCGGCGTCGGCGGCGGCGTGGCGGAAATCGTCGGACGCCAGCTGCGCACGCTGGGCGAGCGCGCGCAGGTGCTGTGCGTCACGCACCTGCCGCAGGTTGCGAGCCAGGCTCACGCGCACGTGCGCGTCACGAAGCTGACGGACGGCAAGACCACGCGCACGGCGCTGACAGTGCTCGGCGCGGACGAGCGCGTCGAGGAGATCGCGCGCATGCTCGGCGGCGTCAGCGTCACCGACAAGGCGCGCGAGCACGCGGCGGAAATGCTGCGCGTCGCCGAGCAGCCGCCGGCAGAAGCCCGACCGCAAGCCGGCAGCGATCGAAGTCGGGCTCAAGCCGCGACCTACGCTGTCCTTGTCGCGCGACGGGCAATTCACGCGCTTGCAGCGGCCGTACAGGATCATCGAGTGATCCTTGATCTCGAACTGCAGCTTCGCGGCGACAGTGCGCTGCCGCTCCTCGATGCCCGCGTCCATGAACTCTTCGACCTTGCCGCAGTCAAGACAGACGATGTGGTCGTGGTGCTCGCCCTCGTTCAGCTCGAACACCGCGGTGGTGCCCTCGAAGTGATGGCGCGTGACCAGCCCGGCCGCCTCGAACTGCGTCAGCACCCGATACACGGTCGCCAGCCCAATGTCCTCGTGAGACTCGAGCAGATGCTTGTAAATGTCTTCCGCGCTCATGTGGCGCGGCGTCGCGGTGCCGAGGATCTCCAGAATCTTGAGCCGCGGCAGCGTGACCTTGAGTCCCGCCTTGCGCAGATCGCTGGTTTCCACGTGCTTCACTCCTGGGGGCCGGGTATCATCGCCGGCCATTATCGCGCAGCGTGCCGCCCGCGCTCCACCTTCTCGTGCCCGCTCAAGTGACCGCTCAACGATCCCAATGACGACTCGCCGCGCTTGCCGCCTTCGCCGCCTCGCTGTCGCCGCGCTCCTGCTCGCGGCGCTCGACCGGCTGCGTGCATCGAATCGACATCCAGCAGGGAAATTTCCTCGACAAGGAAGACATCGACCGCGTCAGCGTCGGCATGACGCGCGTGCAGGTGCGCGCGTTGCTCGGCACGCCGATGGTCGCCGACCCGTTCGAGGGCTCGCGCTGGGACTACGTCTACTACCTGAAGCGAGGCCGGCTGCAGAAGCCCGCAGCAGCGCCACTTCATCGTGTTCTTCGACGGCGGCGACAAGGTCGACGAAGATCGACCGAGCCGATCGCAAGCCGCCAAGTCGTAGCCTCAGCTTCCGCGGCGGCGCGAGCGTCCGCGCGCCGCGGCGCGACTGCCGGCTCTCCTTCGGATCGACCAGCAGCGGCCGCAGGATCTCGACGCGATCGTCCGCGCGCAGCGACCTGCGAATCAGCGACCGCGCGACCGTAGATCGCGCACGTCAGCGGCCGCTCGCCGATCTCCGGGAACTGCTGCAGCAGGCCCGAGCGCGCGACTGCTTCGGCGACCGTGGCGGACTCGGGCAACTCCAGCTCCTGCACCGCCTGCCGATCGGGGAGCGCATAGACGACCCAGACGCGCATCGCGCTCACCGCGGGCCGTAGACGGCACGCGCCCGCGCGACGAACGCATCGACCAGCTCGTTGCAGCTCTTCTCGAACGAGCGCGACAGCAGCAGGCTGAGCATCGGGTTCGCGAACTCGAAGCGGATCGACAGGTCGACGCGCGTGCCGCGGTCCGCGCCGATCGGCTCGAACGTCCAGCGACCTTCGAGCGTCCTGAACGGCCCGTCGACGAGCGCGAGGGTGATTTCGCCGGGCGGAGTCAGCACGTTGCGAGTGGTCACGACCTCGCGCATGCCGGCGCGGTGCATTTCCAGCCGCCCGACCACCTCGCGCGGCCTGCGCTCGAGCACCTGCGCAGCGGCCACCCAGGGCAGGAACTGCGGATAGCGCTCGATGTCCTCGACCAGCGCGAACATCTGCTCGGCCGTGTACGGCACGAGCGCGCTTCGCTTCACTTCCTTCATGCGGCTGCGGCAGCTGGCATGGCGGGAGTTTACCCGCGTACCCGCTACAATCCACGACCTCCCAGCTACGATCTATATGAGCAAGAAGAGCCGCCAACGACAACCCGACGATCGCCGAGAATCGCAAGGCGCGTCACGACTACTTCATCGAAGAAACCTACGAGGCCGGCCTGTCGCTGCAGGGGTGGGAAGTGAAGAGCCTGCGCGCCGGGCGCGTGCAGCTCAAGGAAGCGTACGTCTTCGTCAAGGACGCCGAGGCGTACCTGTTCGGCGCGCACGTGTCCGCGCTGCCGACTGCCTCGACGCACGTCATCCCCGACCCGATCCGCACGCGCAAGCTCCTGCTCAATCGCTCCGAGCTGAACCGGCTGGTCGGCGCGGTCGAGCGACGCGGCTACACGCTCGTGCCGCTGGAGATGTACTGGAAGAACGGCCGCGCGAAGCTGCGCATCGGGCTGGCCAAGGGCAAGAAGGAGCACGACAAGCGCGCCACCGAGAAGGATCGCGACTGGCAGCGCGAGAAGTCCCGCTTGATGAAACACTCGACGAGATGAAGCGAAGGCTGTAGGCTCGCAGGCTGTAGACTGTAGCCAGAAAACAAGAGTACGCTCTGGCTACAGCCTGACGCCTACAGCCTGTCTTGGGGGATCACGTGCTCACGAGAACTCTTGTCGCCGACGCTGCTGCTCGCGCTCGCCTGCTCGGCCTGTCAGAAGCACGAGCCGCGCCGCCACGGCGCCCGTCAAACCCGCCCAGGTCGATGCGACGCGCATCGTCCAGGCCGACCAGGATCCCGGCAACTGGCTCACGCACGGGCGCACGTACTCGGAGCAGCGCTTCTCGCCGCTCGCGAAGATCGACGCCGGCAACGTCAAGCAGCTCGGCCTCGCGTGGTTCGTCGACCTCGACACGCATCGCGGCCAGGAAGCCACGCCGCTGATCATCGACGGCGTGCTGTATTCCACCAGCGCGTGGAGCAAGGTGCAGGCGATCGACGCCGCGAGCGGCAAGCTGCTGTGGCAATACGATCCGAAAGTGCCGGGCGAAACCGGCGTGAAGGCGTGCTGCGACACCGTCAATCGCGGCGTCGCTGCGTACGAAGGCAAGCTGTTCCTCGGCACGCTCGACGGCCGTCTCGTCGCGCTCGACGCCGCGACCGGCAACGAAGTGTGGTCCGTGGTGACCGTCGATCAGACGAAGGCATACACCATCACCGGCGCGCCGCGCGTCATCAAGGGCAAAGTCATCATCGGCAACGGCGGCGCCGAGTTCGGCGTGCGCGGCTACATCTCCGCGTACGACGCGCAGACCGGCAAGATGCTGTGGCGCTTCTACACCGTGCCCGGCGATCCGTCGCAGCCGTTCGAAGCGCCGATCCTCGCGCAAGCCGCGAAGACCTGGCACGGCGAATGGTGGAAGCTCGGCGGCGGCGGCACGGTCTGGGATTCGATGGCGTACGACCCGGAGCTCGATCTGCTGTACATCGGCACCGGCAACGGCTCGCCGTGGAATCAGCAGTACCGCAGCCCTGGCGGCGGCGACAACCTGTTCCTGAGCGCGATCGTCGCGCTCAAGCCGGACACCGGCGAGTACGTGTGGCACTACCAGTCGACGCCGGGCGAGACGTGGGACTTCACCGCGACTCAGCACATCGTGCTCGCGGATCTGACGCATCGACGGCCAGCCGCGCAAGGTGCTGATGCAGGCGCCGAAGAACGGCTTCTTCTATGTCATCGATCGCACCAACGGCAAGCTGATCTCCGCGAAGCCGTTCGTGCCGGTGAACTGGGCGAAGGAGATCGATCTGAAGACGGGCCGGCCGGTCGAGGATCCGGCGGCGCGCTTCATGAATCCGAAGCAGCCGGCGCTCGTCATGCCCGGACCCTACGGCGCGCACAACTGGCATCCGATGTCGTTCAGCCCGCAGACCGGGCTGGTGTACCTGCCCGCGCAGGAGCTGGCCATGGCCTACCTGCACGATCCGAAGTTCAAGGGACGTCCGCTCGGCTTCAACATCGGCATCGATGCGACGGCGGTGATGATGCCGGACGATCCGCAGATCCGCGCCGCCGCGCTCGCGACGGTGCGCGGCTCTCTCAAGGCATGGGATCCGGTGACGCAGAAAGAAAGGTGGTCGGTCGAGCATCCGGGCGCGTGGAACGGCGGCGTGCTCTCGACCGCCGGCAATCTCGTCTTTCAAGGCAACGTCGGCGGCGAGTTCGTCGCTTACAACGCGGCTGACGGCACGAAGCTCTGGTCGTTCCCGGCGCAGACCGGCGTCGTCGCCGCGCCCGCGACGTACGCGATCGGCGATGAACAGTACGTCGTCGTGCTCGCGGGCTGGGGCGGCACGTATGCGATCTCCGGCGGCGACGCGTCGCGCAAGGGCGGACCTGCCATCAATCGCAGCCGCGTGCTCGCGTTCAAGCTCGGCGGCACCGCAACGTTGCCTGAGCCGCCGGCCGACGCCAGCGCTCGCGAAGCCAGCGACGCTCGTCGGCGACGCGCAGCTCGCACATCAGGGACAAGTTGCATTCCACACGTTCTGCTCGACGTGTCACGGCGACTCGGCAGTCGGCGGCGGCGTGCTGCCGGACCTGCGCTGGTCGGCGATGAATCGCTCGGAGCAAGCATGGCGCGAAGTCGTGATCGACGGCGCGAGAAAAGACCGCGGCATGGTGAGCTTCGCTCCGGTGCTGAGCGCCGCGGAGGCGGAGTCGATCCGCGCCTACGTGATCAAGCGCGCCAACGATTCCTACGAGCAGGCGGCTGCAGGCAAGTAACCGCTGGGGCTCGCAGCGCGTCGCTGCCGCGCCGCGTGACGACCTGCTTGTTATTTCGTCGGCGCACCCCAACACTAGCTGCGCTTCTTGGGGGCGATCGGTTTCGACGTGGGTTGCGAAACCCCAGGTGCATGCCGAGTTGTAAGTAACTCGTAAAACTGCTTACAAACTTATAGTTGCAAACGAAGACAACTACGCTCTGGCGGCTTAATCCCGCCTAACCTCCGCCTGGTATGTGCTTGTGCATCCAGAATCGGGGGACGCGCTCACAAGCTCGCGACGCCGGTGTGCTCCAGGCCGGCTCGCTAAAACGCTCTGAAGCTGGCCGTGCGTCTTCCCTGCCCTTCGGGTAGCGCATGGCGAGAATCAAAGAATGGGCTAAGCATGTAGTGTCCTGTGGCGTAGTGCTTACGGACGCGGGTTCGATCAACTTGGGTCGCCTTCACCCGTAAGAGTGAAGTGACAACGGGGCTCACATCGGCGAAGCCTGACGGCGCCACCCTCCACAGAGAGGGGGCGGCAGCGGTAACGCCGAGGGGTGGAAAGAGGGCCAACCTCAGGTCCGCCCTGTAGAGACTCATAGACCGGCTGACGTCGCGGACGCGAGCCGGCACTAGGATCCGGAGTTCAATCCGGATAACACGCCCCGCTCCAGCAGTTGCGCGAGCGACTGCGGGATGAAGGCATAGTCCAGCCCGTCTCGAAAGAGACGGAATCGGCTGTCCCGCCGCCTCCACCAATACGCCCCTTCAGCCCGAGGCTGAAGGGGCTCTTTCTTTCGCCCCGCCGCGCGCAGATCAAGCAAGGCGTTCTCGAACGGACGTGTCGCTCCACGCGGAGTAGCCTCTCGAGTCACTTGCCGTTACGCAGGTGTCAGTCGCACGTAGTCACTCAGTGCGAGCCGCGCTCGAGCGCGCTGCGACGCTGTAGCCATCGGCACCTGTCCTATTGAAACATTCCCTTCGACTTGCCCTGGCGCAGCACGCCGACGACGACGCCTTCGATGATGAGCGACTGCTCTTTCAGGTCGACGCGGATCGGCTCGAACTCTTCGTTCTCGGGCAGCAGCCACACGACCTTGCCGTCCTGCTTGTAGCGCTTGACCGTCACTTCGTTGTCGAGGCGCGCGACGACGATCTGTCGGCTGCGCACCTCCGGCGTGCGATGCACGGCGACCAGGTCGCCGTCGAGGATGCCGATGTCCTTCATGCTCATGCCGCGCACCTTCAGCAGGTAGTGCGCCTTCGGCTGGAAGATCTTCGGATCGATCTGGTAGCGCCCCTCGATGTGCTCCTCCGCGAGCATGGGCCTGCCGGCTGCAACTCGACCAATCAGCGGCAGGCCCAGTTGCTCACGAAGAGAGTCCTTCAGCTGGATGCCGCGCGAGGCACCCGGCAACAGGTCGAGCACGCCCTTTCTCTGCAGCGCACGCAGATGCTCCTCCGCCGCGTTCGGCGACTTGAAGCCCATCGCCGCCGCGATCTCGGCGCGCGTCGGCGGCATGCCGTTCTCGATGAGCGAATCCTGGATCATCTTGAGGATCTGGCGCTGGCGCGGCGTGAGGTCGGTCATAGGCATCCCTTGTACGGAAATACAGCTACTGTTTCTATATACAGAACTTGCCGGCGGATCGCAAGTGTGAAGTGCGTCACATCGTTATGTGCAAGCGGTGGCCGTCCGTCTCTGCAGCGCTGCCATTTGTCGGGCGAGGTTGCCCGCGGCCAGCGGGCCGGGCACGTTGCGCGTCATGAACACCCTGCGCCAGCGCGGCTTCAACCTCCTCGAGCTGATGGTCGCCATCACCGTTCTCGGCGTGCTGCTCGGCATCGGCGTGCCGTCGTTCACGCAGATGATGCGGACGAATCGCCTGGCCGAGCAATCGAACTCCCTGGTCGCTGCCTTGAGCTATGCGCGCAGCGAAGCCGTAAAGCGCGGCTTTCGCGTGAGCGCGTGCCCCGGCGCCGGCAATGCCTGTACGGGCGGGACGGATTGGAACGCCGGCATTCTGGTATTTACCGACGATACGGGCACGACCGGCACGCTCGACGGCGCCGACGCAGTTGGTGCAGTCGTGGGCGCCCTCGACTGGCGGTTTCGTAGCCGGTGGTGCCGCCAGTCCGGCAGCGATCACATTCCTGCCCACGGGCGCTGAGACCGCCGCCCAGATCGATGTCTACAAGGCCACCAGTTGCACAGGCCAGAACCTGCGGCGCATCAGCGTCAACGAGCACCGGTCGCATCGGTTTGACGAAGGAAGCGTGTCCATGACCCTCTTCACTACCGCCGTGCCGCAATGCGCCGCGGCTGACCGCCGGACGTCCGGCGGTTTCACGCTGGTCGAAGTGCTGGTGACGCTCGTCATCTTGTCCGTCGGCCTGCTGGGCATCGCCGCACTGCATACGGCCAGTCTGCGCAACAATCTCGACTCCGCGCTGCGCTCGCAAGCCAGCGCCCTGGCCGCCGACATTGCCGATCGAATGCGGGCCAATCGCAACGCCGCGCTGGACCTCCAGTACAACCTCGCGCTCGGCGACGCCACGCCGGCGATGACTGGTACTCCGACCCTGGCGCAGCGGGATCTGAATGCTTGGCGAACGCTGCTTGCGCAGGTGCTGCCCGGCGGCACCGGTGCAGTCGCGGTCGATCCGGCCACCGACATCTGCCTGATCACCGTGCAGTGGGGCGAGCGCGGGCGCCAGGGCGAAGGCGACGGCGTCGCCGGCGCGAATGTGACCTTCCAGACACGCACTCAGATATGACCATGACGTATCCAACCTCTTCGCAGCTCTCGCGCACTCGCCGCAACGGCGGCTTCGGCGTCGTGGAGCTGATGGTCGCGATGGCGATCAGCTTGCTGCTGCTCGGCGGCGTGGTCACGCTGTTCACGAGCTCGAAGACCACGTACGAAAGGGTCGAGCACTTGTCGCGCATCCAGGAAACCGGGCGCTTCGCGCTCGAGGCCATGATGCGCGACATCCGTTCCGCCGGATACATCGGCTGCGCCCGCAGCTCGACTTTCACCAACACGCTCAACACCCCCGGCGAGCTCGCCTGGGACTTCGCCGAATCCATCCGCGGCTACGACTATCAGAGCGGCACGACGTGGTCGCCGGCCCTGCCGGCAGGCATGACCACGCCTGCAAGCGGGCTCAACGGCAGCGACGCACTCGTCCTGCGCGTGCCCGCTGCTGCCGATACGAGCGCGACTCTGCGGCTCACCGACAAGATGGCATTGCCGACGAGCACGCTGTCGATTGCTCCAGTCGCCGCCACGGCAACAGCGCCCTTGCAAGATGACCAGGTAGTCATGCTGGCCGACTGCCACGCGCGAGCGGTCTTTGCGATCACGAGCTACTCGAAGACCACGGGCGTCATCGACCACGCAGCGGAGGCCGGCAGCTCCGGGCAATGCCTCGAATGACCTCGGGCACGCGTTCGAAATGAATTCGCAAGTCGTGCCGATGCGCACGGTCGCGTACTACATCGGCACTTCCGCCGGCGGTCGCACCGGGCTGTGGCGCATTGCCGGCGCAGGCGCTCGCCGAAGAACTGGTCGAAGGCGTCGAGCGCATGGAGCTGCGGTTCGGCGAGGACACGAACGGCGATCGCATCGCGGATACGTACAACACCGCCGGCGGCGTCGCCGACTGGGCCAACGTGATGACCGTGAGTCTCGCGATGCTGGTGCGTTCGACCGACGAATACGGCGGCGAACGCGATGCCAAGACCTATACGCTGCTCGACCGGACCTTCACGGCCCCGAACGATCGCCACGTCCGCCAGGTTTTCGTAACGACCGCCACGCTGCGGAACCGCGCCCTATGAACACCATGACAGCATCGACACTCGCACACCGCCGATTGCAGGGCGGCGCTGTTCTGATCGTCAGCCTGCTGCTGCTGCTCGTGCTCACGATTCTCGCCATCGGCGCGAGCCAGACGACGCGCATCGAGGAGCGCATGGCCTGGAATTCGCGGGACACGGATCTCGCGTTCCAGGGTGCGGAGGCGGGTCTGCGGTCCGCCGAAAAGTACATCAGCGTGACGCCCGCGCTTCCGACCTGCACCAACCCCGCCTCGCGCAACCTGTTACGTGCTGCAGCAGGGCCATTTCGCTGCGACCGATCTGGCGCGTCAGATCGACGCCTGGTGGGTGGCGAACGGCAAGGCCTTCGGCACGGACGGCGACTCAGGAAGTCGTGGGCGTCAAGCAGGAGCCGCGCTACGTCATCGAGGAATTCCAGACGGTGACGTTCAGCCTGACCGTCGGTCACGGCGCGCCGCCGGGCAAGACTTACTACAAGAGCACTGCCTGGTCGCCGGGCGGCACCGACACGTCGCATGCGGTGGTTGAAAGTGTGTTCGCGCGCGAATAACCGCACGCTCCAGACCAAATTCGTACCTGGGATGAATCGTCATGAGTAGCAAAATGTTGCGAGCGAAATTGGCTGCGATGTCAGGGACTGCGCTGGCAGTCTTCCTGTCGGCAGGAAGCGCTCAGGCGCTCAACATCGCCGATTCGCCGCTGTTCCTCAGCACGGCCGCGGAGCCGCTGGTGATGCTGACCTTGTCCAACGACGAGCAGCTCTATCACAAGGCGTATACCGACTTCGACGACGTCAGCGGCGACGGGCTGATCGACATCGGCTACAAAGACACCATCAACTACTCGGGCTATTTCGACGCGAAGAAATGCTACGCCTACAACGGCGCCGTGGACGCCGGCAAGTTCGAGCCGACTGCGCTGGCAATCGGCGGCAATTCGCATCATTGCGACACGGTCAGCGGCGGCGGCCGTTGGAGCGGTAACTTTCTGAACTGGGCGTCGATGAGCCGCATGGACGTGCTGCGCAAGGTCCTGTATGGCGGCTATCCGTCAGGAGGATACGGCGACCAGCACCGTGCTCGAGCGTGTCTACCTGCCGAGCGACAATCACGCCTGGATCAAGTTGTACGACGGGAGCGGATCTGGAGAAGTACACGCCGTACAGCTTCAGCACCTTGGGCACGACCGGCATCACCCTGTGCAACGTTACGCCTCAGGGCGCCAGCACCGATCGGTCGGAAACCAACACGACTACGCCGCGCCTGCGCGTGGCCGCCGGCGCCTTCACCGAATGGGCGGCGCAGGAGCAGCGGCAATGCCTGTGGACGAGCGAGTTCCCCCCGGTCGACGTGGGTGCGAGCCCGGATGATGCGACCGCGCAGAAAATTGCCGAGTTCACGGTGCGCGTCAAAGTGTGCGACACGAGCCTGATCGGCTCGGAGCCATGCAAGACCTACGGCACCAGCTCCAAGCCGACCGGCCTGCTGCAGGACTTTGCGGACGCCGACAAGCTGGCGATCCGCTTCGGCCTGATGACCGGCAGCTACGGTCTGCGCAAGAGCGGCGGCGTTTTGCGCAAGAACGTCGCGCGCTTCACCGATGAGGTCAACCCCGCGAACGGCACGTTCACGAACGTCGACGGCATCATCAAGGCGATGAACCTGATGCGCATCTCGCGCTATGAATACACGGCGCCGGGATACGGCAGCGGGGCCGGCGACAATTGCCCGTTCGGCCAGAACAGCTGGGCCGACGGACGCTGCTCCAACTGGGGCAGCCCGGTGGGCGAGATGTTCCTGGAAACGTTGCGCTACTTCAGCGGGCAAACCTCGCCGAACTTCAGCTCCACTGACACCGCCTGGATCGCCGGCCTGACGGAAAGCACCTGGAAGAACCCGTTCTCGCCATCGGACCCGCCGGCGGGTTCGCCGACGGCTCCGCACTGCGCGAAGCCGAACGTCATTGCGATCTCAACCGGCGTGCTCAGCTTCGATCACGATCAGTTCGGCGGTGCCGGCAGCATCGGGGTCGACGTGAATGCCGAGACCGACGCCGTCGGGACCAGCGAAGGAATCAATGGCCAGCCGCTGGTACGCGGGCAGCGTCGGGACCTCCGCTACCGACCGACGTGTGCACGTCCTTGACGGTCGACAACCTGAGCTCGGTAACCGGCATCTGCCCGGAAGCGGGCGGCTCACAGGGTTCCTTCAAGATTGCCGGCCTGGCGTCGTTCGCGCACAAGGCCACCACCGTCCTGCAATCGCCGGGCGGTCTGGATATTCCGCCGGTCGACACCTATACGGTCGCGCTGGCCCCACCGATTCCGTCGATCAAAGTCGGCGTCGCGGGCTCGACGGTCACGATCATGCCGGTCGGCTATCAGACTCGTAATTTCAATGCGATGTCGCTCGTGAATTTCCGCGTCATCAGCCAGGCGGCGGACGGCAGCGAAGGCCTGTTCTTCATGAACTACGAGAACGCGCCGGCCGGCTCGGACTACGACAACGACATGAAGGGTTACCTGCGCTACATCGTCTCCGGCAACACGATCAAGATCATCATGCACGAGAGCGGCTCCTCGGCCGGCGCCAACCAGAAGATGGGTTACATCATCGATGGCGTTGCCGATGCGGGCACTCACTACCTGGTGGCGAACAACCACATCAACGCAACCGACAACACCGGCGGCGGCGGCACGTTTACGACGCAGCCGATCGCTGTCATCGACGGGCTGTGCGCGGTTGCAGGGTTCGCTGCGGACCCGACCACGGTTGCCAACGAGCTGTGTCACTACAACAATGTGAGCATCGGCAGCGTCGACCGCTACATGCGTGGCGTGAAGACGCACACGGTCGGCACGCCCGCTACCGGCTCGCTGAAGAGCCCGCTGTGGTATGCCGCCAAGTGGGGCGGCTACCACGATCTCAATGAGGACGGCGCGCCGCAGACAGCGGAATGGGACGCCGACGCCGACGGCGATCCGGACACCTATTTCCCGGTCACCGACGCCGGCACACTGGGCCCGCAGCTGTCGAAGGCACTCAACGAGATCATCGACCGCAACTCGTCGGCTTCTTCTGCATCCGTCAACAGCGGGTCCATCAGCAGCGAATCGCGCGTCTATCAGGCGGTCTTCAACAGCCGCGGCTGGACCGGCGACCTGCTGTCGTTCAAGATCGATCCGACCGACCGGCATCGCTCGAGACGGATCCGGAATGGAGGGCCAGCGATGCCGGCAAGATACCGGCGCACGGCTCGCGCTCGATCTTCACGCTGAACTCGGCGGGTAACGGCATGCCGTTCACGTGGACCCGCATCAACGGCGATGCGACGCGCAAGGCGCAGCTCGATCCGACGACCGGCAATCCGCTGGCGCAGGCCATTCTGGACTACCTGAGGGGCGACGCCTCGAACGAGAAGCCGACCGGAATCTTCCGCAAGCGCACCTCGAAGCTCGGCGACATCGTCTCCTCTTCGCCGCTGTTCGTCGGGGCGCCGCCGTTCCGCTATCGCGACAATCTGGAAGCCGACGTCGTACTTCCAGTTCCGCGACGACAACCTCGACCGCACGAAGGTCGTCTACGTCGGCGCGAACGACGGCATGCTGCATGCGTTCAATGCCGAAGTGCCTACCCCGCCGGCCACGACCGGACCCGGCGGCGACGAAATGTTCGCCTACGTGCCGGGCGCCGTGTTCAAGAACCTCGCCGCAGCTGGCCAGCCCGGCATACACGCACCGCTACTACGTCGACGGCGCACCCAACATGGGCGACGTGTTCTATAACAACAATTGGCATACCGTCCTGGTCGGCGGGTTGAACAAGGGTGGCCAGGGCATCTACGCGCTGGACATCACGAATCCCGACACCTTCGGCCAGGCCGATGTGCTGTGGGAATTCAATGATGTCCCGCCCGCCGTCAGCGGCGATCCGATCAAGGGCGATCCCGACCTGGGATTTACGTATAGTCGCCCGGCGATCGTACGGTTGAACAACGGCAAGTGGGCAGCCATCTTCGGCAACGGCTACAACAATACCGACGATGACGGCGGCTACGACCAAGAGCACCACTGGATTCGCTGCGCTGTTCATCGTCGATATCGAAACCGGCGAGCAGATCGCGAAGATTTCCGTTCCTGCCGGTTCGACCGGCGCTCCGAACGGACTGGCAACGCCGGCTGCCGTGGACCTCAATGGCGATGTCAATGTCGACTATGTGTATGCGGGTGACCTGCTCGGGAACTTGTGGAAGTTCGATCTGACCAGCACGACCCCGGGCGACTGGAAGGTGGCTTACACCGACGGCCGGCGTAGCGCAACCGCTGTATGTCGCCAGAGACAGCGCGAACCATCGTCAACCCATTACCTCGCGCCCGGAAGTCGGACGCGGACCCAACGGTAACGGCATGCAAATCCTGTTCGGCACGGGCAAGTTCCTCGAAGACCCCACCGACAGGCAGCTGGCGGCCGGGTTCGATCAGTCGTTCTACGGCATCTACGATCCGAACACCGGCACTGCAAGCGACAGGTTCACCGGTCGGACGAACCTGCAAGCGCAGACGATCACTGCGGAAGAGACCGTGACCGTCGCCGGCAAGAGCTTCAACCTGCGCAAGACCTCTGACAACGCGCCCGGCACGCGGGGTTGGTACATGGATCTCATCTCGCCGGCTCCCACTGGCTTCCAGGGCGAGCGCGTTGTCTCCAATCCGTTGCTGCGCAATGGCAGGATCATCTTCACCACGCTGATCCCGGATCCCGATCCGTGCGGCTTCGGCGGCACCAGCTGGCTGATGGAGCTGGACGCGCTCGACCGGCAAGCGCCTGACCGAGGCGCCGTTCGACTTGAACCGCGACGGCAAGTTCGATGAGAACGACCTCATGCCGGGCACCCCGCCGTGTGCCGCCGAGCGGCATGCAGTCCGAAGTCGGCATCACGCCGGAGCCCGGCGTGCTGACTGACCCGCTGCACGGCATCGAATACAAGTACTCGCCCGGCACGAGCGGCAGCATTCAGGTGGTCGGCGAGAACCCGGGCGCGGGCAACGTAGGCAGGCAGTCGTGGCGACAGATTCGCTGAGCGATCGGAGTGCAAGCATGGAACGGTTTCAGAAAGGCGTGACCCTGATGGAGTTGCATGATCGTCGTGGTCGATCGTCGGCATCCTTGCCGCGATCGCGTATCCCAGCTATCGCGCGCAAGTGATGCGCTCGCACCGCAGTGACGCGAAGATCGCGTTGGAGCGAGCCGCGCAGACGCTGGAGCGCTGCTTCACCAACTCCAATCCGAAAGCCTACGACGCGTGTCCCGCGCCGAACGCCGCCTCGGACAACGGCTACTACGCTATCGCCGTGGACTTTCGCTACGCCACCAGCCTTCACATTGACGGCAACAGCCGTCGGCGGGCAGCTCCAGGACGCAGCAGTGTCGATCGTTCACGCTGACCGACACCAACGTGCGCACCGCCAAGACCTCCGCAAACGTGGACAACCTCGCCGCCTGCTGGAGCCGTTAACCCTGATTCATATTGAGCGAAGCAACTGTCGCGTGCCGCCGACGGCGCGCGACATAAGCTTTATCGCACCGCTTCGATCTTGTATCCTCCGCGCTCGGCTCGCGCCGGAAGCTTTTACAAACATTGAGCTTTTGAGGCGAAATCCGAGGGAACCCGCCATAACTCCCGAGGATTAAGAGGCGTGAAATTCAGTCGCTCCGGTCCATTTTTGTCCGACCCAGAAGAAGGGGAAAGAAGTCATGAAGAAAACCATCTCCACCACGCTGAAGGCAGGCGTTGCTGCCCTGGTGCTCGTCGCTGCCAGCGGCTGCGTCTCGCAGAAGTCCGTTGACGAGATCAAGGCCACTGCTGACAAGGCAGTGCAGGACGCCGCAGCAGCGAAGGCTGCAGCGGACTCTGCAGCCAGCGCGGCCGCTTCGGCACGCTCCGCAGCCGACAGCGCGCAGAGCGCTGCGAACCAGGCGCTGCAGGCCGCACAGGCCAGCCAGGCCTGCTGCGACGCGACCAACGAGAAGATCGATCGCGCCTTCAAGAAGTCCGTGTCGAAGTAATCGACTCGGTTCATCGAGATGAAAACGCCGCGGATCGAAGCCGCGGCGTTTTTTTATGCGCTACGGAATGACCGAGCCGCGGCGGATCCCACAGCCTCAGCCATGGACTAACTCGATAGATAGATGACCTCGGCCGCAGGATCCGCGCGCCATAGTCTAACAGTCGGTACGATAGATGACTCCGGCCGCGGGATCCCGCTGCGCGCAGTCTAACGCAGCGTGCACGGTCGCGGGCCGCAGCAGCACCGATTCGGGCACACCGGTGGCCTGGATGAACGCGCGCTCGGCCTTCGCCCAATCGATCACCACCGTGCGATCCTGCGTAGCCGCCACCAGCAGGCGCGTGACGTTCGTCAGGCTGCGCGTCTCCGCGGGATCCTGTCCCTCCAGCGGCGCGTGCACTTCGATGTACAGCTCCTCGCCGTGCCAGCCCATGCGTACGGCTGATCGATCAGCCGCACCGGGGTGTTCACCGGGACGAGCTTGAAGACCTCCGCGATGTCTTCCGGGTACATGCGGATGCAGCCGTGCGTCACCTGCATGCCGACACCCGCCGGCAGATTCGTGCCGTGGATCAGGTACGCGCCGCCGGGAATGCCGAGGCGCATCGCGTAGTCGCCGAGAGGATTGTCAGGCCCGGCCGGCACCGCCTTCGGCAGCGGGCGGCCGTCGGCTTCGTGCTCGCGACGCACCGACTCCGGCGGATACCAGATCGGCTTCTCGCGCTTGTTGACGATGCGCGTCATGCCGAGCGGCGTCTTCCAGTCCATCTTGCCGATGCTGATCGGATAGGTCATGACGACCGGCGCCTCGCCGGCCTTGGCGCGCGGAAAGTAGTAGAGGCGGTGCTCGGCGAGGCTGACGATCGATGCCTTCGCGCGGCTCTTCCGGCAGGATGTAGCGCGACGGAATGAGCACCCGCGTGCCCGCGCCCGGCAGCCACGCATCGACGCCGGGATTGGCAGCGACGATCTCCTCGTAGCCGACTCCGTAGCGGCGACCGAGATCGAGCAGCGTGTCTTCGTGCTGCGCGACTACGTACTGGACCTCGCCGATGACGGTGTCCTCGCCGCCCGGCAACGGGTACGTCGCGGCGTGCAGTTGCGCGCTCAGTGCGCAGCCGACGAGCCAGCCAGCCAGGCGCAGCGCGCTCGATCGATCCCAGGTCTTCATCGCGGCGTCTTCACGAATGGCGCAAAGTCTACGACAACTGCGCGCTGAGCAGATTGCTGATCTGCGTCGGCACGCCCTTGCGCGCCTCGATCAGCCCGACGCGAATGGCGTTGCGGAAGGAAAGCACGTCGGCGCTGCCGTGGCTCTTGATGACGACGCCGCTCAATCCGACCATGCTGGCGCCGTTGTAAGTGCGCGGATCGAATTCGCGCCGCAGCGAGCGCAGCACCGGCCAGGACGCGACGGCGCCGACGTAGCGCAGCGGATTGCGCGTGTATTCCGTCTTCAGCGCGCCGACCAGCATGTTCGCGAGCCCTTCCATGGTCTTCAGCGCGACGTTGCCGGTAAACCCGTCGGTCACGACCACGTCGACCTCGCCCGAAAAGATGTCGTCGCCCTCGACGAAGCCGACGTAGTTCAGCTTGCTCGCCGACAGCAGGCGCGCGGCGTCCTGCACAACGCTGTCGCCCTTCATCTCTTCCTCGCCGATGTTGAGGATGCCGATGCGCGGCTGCGCGATGCCGTGCATGTCGGATGCGACCACGGTGCCCATCACCGCGAACTGCAACAGATGCTCGGCTGTGCACTCCGAGTTCGCGCCCAAGATCGAGCATGTGCGTGTGACCGTGCCGGGCGCGGATGCGCGAGATGATGGCGGGCCGGTCGATGCCATCGATCGTCTTCAGCACGAACCGCCCGGTTGCCATCAGCGCGCCGGTGTTGCCGGCGCTGACGCAGGCATCCGCCTCGCCGGCTTTCACCAGGTCGATCGCGACGCGCATCGAGGAGTCTTTCTTGCTGCGCAGGGCTTCCTGCGGCTTCTCGTCCATGGCCACGACCTGCGTCGCCTCCTGCACGCGAACGCGCGCGCGCAGCTGCGCCGGCGCATCGCGCAGCAGCTGTTCGATCGGCTCGCGCAGACCGACCAGCACGACATGCAAGTCGGCCTCGGCCTCGAGCGCGGCGAGCGCGCGCGGGCACAGTGACGCCGGGGCCGTGATCGCCGCCCATGGCGTCCACCGCGATTGTGATCGGCCGGGGACTGTTCAAGGAGAGATGTCAGTCGCGCGTCGCCGCGAGCGGCGGCGCGTACCGGGCGTTATTCGCTCTCGGTCTTGTCGCGGCTCTCGATGACCTTCTTGCCGCGATAGAAACCATCCGGCGAAATGCGATGGCGCGAATGGGTCTCACCCGAGGTCGGGTCGACCGACAGCGCCGGACGGCCGAGGCGATCGTGCGAGCGGTGCATGCCGCGCTTGGAAGGGGTCTTTCGGCTCTTTTGAACTGCCATGGCTCATTTCTCCAACAGATCTCGCAAATTCTGAAACGGCTTGCTGCGTGCCGGGGCTCGCGCCCTGCTCTGCCGATCGTCCTCGGCGGCGGCGCTGCCGCCTCGTCGCACTCGCCGACCGCGTGCAGCGGCACCAGCGGCAACGCCAGCAGTGCCTGCTCCTCCGCCAGCCAGCGCACATCGAAGTGCGCCGGGTCGGCGAGCACCGGCTCGTAGCCGCCCGGCTCGTCGGCGCTCTCCTCGCTGCACCAGCAGCACCTGGAACTGCTCGTCGATCGGCACCGCCACCGGCTGCATGCAACGCTGGCAGCGTCAAGCGCACGCGTGCCTCGCAATGTCCCGTCGACCGCCGGCCGGTCGTCGAACAGCGAAAACCGTAACCGCACGTCGATCCGCGATCCGTCCAGCGCGCCCGCCTCTTGGAGACGCGGCAACTGCTCCACGGAAAAATGACGCTCGATGGTGCTGCCCGCCCGCGCGCAGACGTCTGCGTCCACAAACGAGTCGTTGGAGACGGCCGGGGGTCGCGGCATGGGGCGCGTATACTAGCGGCCACCCCCTGCAGTGTCAAAAACAATAAGGGCGTAAATGATTGTTTTAGTAGGGCTTGTTTTTGCCGGGAGCACTCCGCGGGAGACGCAGCGATGAGCGCCCCGAAAGGCGCCGGGAAACTCCGGCTGGTGCTGGCTTCCACCTCGGTCTATCGCAAGCAGCTGCTCGAACGGCTGGGCGTGCCGTTCACGGTCGCCGCCCCCAATGTCGACGAATCGCCGCTCCCGGGCGAATCAGCCGCGGACCTGGTCGGTCGGCTGGCGCGCACCAAGGCAGAAGTCGTCGCCCGGCGGCATACCCACAGTCTCGTGATCGGCTCCGACCAGCTCGCCCTGTGCGGGCGCGACGTGCTCGGCAAGCCCGGCTCGGGCGACCGCGCGATCGCGCAGCTGAAATCGCTGAGCGGCCATCGCGTCGTGTTCAACACCGCCGTGCACGTCGTGCTCTCGGACAGCGGCACCAACGAAGGGCACCTCGACGTCACGACGGTGCACTTCCGTCGCCTCAGCGACGAGGAGATCCGTCGCTACGTGGCGCGCGACAAGCCGTACGACAGCGCCGGCGGCTTCAAGGTCGAGGCGCTCGGCATTTCGCTGTTCGACAAGGTGGACTCGCACGACCCGACCGCGCTGGTCGGCCTGCCGCTGATCTGGCTGGCCGCCGCGCTGCGCAAGCACGGCTTCACCGTCCCGTAGCTCGCCGCAACTCGTCGAGCACTGCCTGCAATTCCGGCGGCAGCGGCGCAGCTGACGGTGAACGGCTCTTCGCCGCGGCGAAACGTGAGCGATGCCGCGTGCAGGAACATTCGTGACAGTCCATACGCCTTCAGCTTCGCGTCCTTCTCGCGATCGCCGTATTTCTCGTCGCCGGCCACCGGATAGCCGGCGTGCGCGGCATGCACGCGGATCTGGTGCGTGCGCCCGGTGCCGAGATCGACATCGAGCAGCGTCGCGACCTTGCCGAACTGCTCGATCGGCTTGAACGTCGTGACCGCGTGCTGCCCTTCGCTGTGCACGCGGACCACGCGCTCGCCGCCCTGCTTCAGATTGGTCTTGAGGGGCAGATCGATCGTCTTGGCTCCGAACGGCCAGCGACCCGCGACCAGCGCCAGGTAGCGCTTCTCCATCTCGCGCTCGCGCAGCTGGGCGTGCAGATCGCGCAGAACGGCGCGCCGCTTGGCAACCAGCAGGCAGCCGCTGGTCTCGCGGTCGAGCCGATGGACCAGTTCGAGTTCCTTGAGCTGCGGGTGCACTGCACGCAATGCCTCGATCACGCCGAAGCTCACCCCGCTGCCGCCGTGCACGGCGACCCCGGCAGGCTTGTTGACGACGATCAGGTCGCGGTCCTCGTGAATGACGGCGGCGGCGACGAACTCGCGCAGCGACTTGGACGGCGCCTTCGGCGTCTCGGCGTCCTGCTTGCGCCCGGCGCCCTGCAGGGGCGGCAGCCGCACCCGATCGCCCGCGGCCAGCCGATAGGCGGGCTTGGCGCGTCGGCCGTTTACCCGCACCTCGCCCGTTCGCAGGATCCGATAGACCAGGCTGCGCGGCACGGCCCCGAGGGTCCGCAGCAGGAAATTGTCGAGACGCTGGCCGTCATCGCCTTCCTGCGCCTCGACGTAGCTGACTGGGCCGACTGCAAATGCACGTAAGCCATTGATTGATCATTGATTGGACGCGCACGCCCTGTTATATTCCGCGACGATTTCCGCGGCGCCTCGAACCTTGCGCGAGAGGCGCCGCATATTAGTTGGTTCTGTTCGAATCTGTCTCACCTGGGTCTCTTCCAGAGTCGACGCCGACAGCCGGCACGCGACAGCCAGGGTCACCGGGGATTGCGCAGACCATCGTCCGGCCGCGTCAACGCCGGTGCCAGACCTGTCGAACTCGGGGTCTGGGTCGGCGGCAAGCGCTTACGGGCGGGCCAAAAAGTGAATGGAAAATGAGCGCCGGACACAGGCGTCCGCTGCCCGAGCACCAATCGGATGAATTCGTTTCCCGATCGCACCTCAAGTCCAACGCTTCCGCCCGCCGTGCGTGAGCTCGCGGCCCTTTGCGAATACTCAGAAGGGTCTCATGAAGCGAATGCTCGTCAACGCAACCCAAGAAGAGGAGTTGCGCGTCGCACTGGTTGATGGACAGAAAATCTACGACCTCGACATCGAAGTACCCTCACGCGAACAGAAGAAAGCCAACGTCTACAAAGGCCGCATCACGCGCGTCGAGCCGAGTCTCGAAGCGTGCTTCGTCGATTACGGCGCCGAACGTCATGGCTTCCTGCCGCTGAAGGAAATCACCAAGGATTACTTCAAGGGCGGCCAGGCGCCGGGCGGGCGCAACATCCGCGAGCTGCTGGACGAAGGCCAGGAGGTCATCGTCCAGGTCGAAAAAGAGGAGCGCGGCAACAAGGGCGCCGCCCTCACCACGTTCATCAGCCTCGCCGGCCGCTTCCTGGTGCTGATGCCGAACAATGCCCGCGCCGGCGGCGTGTCCCGGCGCATCGAAGGCGAAGACCGCGAGCAGCTGCGCGAAGCGCTCGACCAGGTGCAGATCCCCGACAGCATGGGCGCGATCGTCCGCACCGCCGGCGTCGGCCGCACTGCCGAGGAGCTGCAGTGGGATCTCGACAACCTCAAGGAAGTCTGGACGGCAGTCTCCGCCGCCGCCGAAGGCCGGCCGGCGCCGTTCCTGATCTACCAGGAATCCAAGGCCATCATTCGCGCGCTGCGCGACTACCTGGCGGACGACATCGGCGAGATCCTGGTCGACAACCAGGACGTGTTCAACGAGGCGCAGCAGTACATGCAGCGCTTCATGCCGGCGGGCCTGCGCAAGCTGAAGCTGTACGAGGACAGCGTGCCGCTGTTCACGCGCTTCCAGATCGAGAACCAGATCGAGTCGGCGCATTCCCACAAGGTCAACCTGCCCTCCGGCGGCTCGATCGTCATCGACCCGACCGAGGCGCTGGTCTCGATCGACATCAACTCGGCGCGCGCCACGCGCGGCGGCGACATCGAGACCACCGCGCTCAACACCAACCTGGAAGCGGCGGACGAGATCGCGCGTCAGCTGCGCCTGCGCGACCTCGGCGGCCTCATCGTCATCGACTTCATCGACATGGAGTCGCAGAAGAACCAGCGCGCGGTCGAAGACCGGCTGCGCGATGCCGTGCGCCAGGACCGCGCCCGCATCCAGATCGGACGCATCTCGCGCTTCGGCTTGCTCGAGCTGTCGCGGCAGCGCCTGCGGCCGTCGATCGGCGAGTCGGCGAGCATTGCCTGCCCGCGTTGCAGCGGCATGGGCACGATCCGCAGCGTCGACTCGCTGGCGCTCGCGCTGTTGCGGCTGATCGGCGAGGAAGCGCGCAAGGACCGCACGGTGAAGGTCATCGCGCAGTTGCCGGTCGAAGTGGCGACGTACCTGATGAACGAGAAGCGCGAGTGGCTCAACGGCATCGAGAGCAAGAGCGGCGCGCAGGTCGTGCTGGTGCCGAACAAGTACATGGAAACGCCGGCGTACGAAATTCGCCGCGTGCGCGACGACGAGGCGCAGCTGCCGGAGAACAACGCCATCAGTCATCACATTCCGGTCGACTCCGCTGCCGGCGCTGAACGAAGCGGTGAAGGAGGAGCGCCCTGCTCCGCCGGCGCCGCTCGTCGTCGCGTCCAGCATCGCGACCATTCCGCCGCCGCCGACGATCGCGATGGAAACCACGATCGCGCCGGCGCCGAAGCCGGTCGAGCAGATCGGCATTTTCGTGCGCATGTGGCGCTTCCTGTTCGGCGGCGCGGGCGCAGCGCCCAAGCCGGCCGCGCCCGCGCCGCGCGACGCCGGTCGCGCCCGCACACGAGGGTCGACGCGACCGACACGAAGGTCGTCATGGCCGGGACCGCGATCGCGACCGGCACGGCCGTCAGCATCGCGACCGCGATCGCGATCGCGGTCGGCACGAGCACAAGGACAAAGCAGCGTCGGGCGACGGACGGCGTGACGGACAACAACGTCACGAGCGCAAGCCGCGCGAACATTCGGACGCCGCACGCCCACAAGGCGGACCGCGCGGCGGCCACTCTCAGCAGCGCGAGCAGTCCACAGGGGCAGCAGCAGCCCGCAGCGCCGAAGCCTGAGCAGCGCCGAAGCCTGAAGCAGCGCCGCCGCCAACCGCGGAGGCCGGACTCGCAGATCGCGCTGATCGCGACGAGCGCGGTGATCGCGGAGATCGCGGTGATCGCGGGGAACGTGGCAGCCGCCGCGGTGGGCGCGGACGTCGTCGGCGCGGAGGCCGCGGACGCAGTGGCGAAGGCGCGCGCCGATGCGGGCGCAGGCAATGCCGAAGCTCGCGCGGAATCGTCGAGCGACACGCAGCACAGCTTCGATCTGGCTGCACCGCGCGCGGAAGCATGCGCCGGAGACGCCGCCGCCTCCGAAGCAGGAGCGCAGCGAGCCGGCGGGCGATTCGGGAAACGCCGACTCGAAGACACTACACGGTGTGGCTCAGACGCCCGACGCCGAGCAGCGGCTCGTGGGGCGGCGGTACGCGTCGCGACGAATAGAGCGATGTCGGGCTGAAGGCCGACCTACGGGACGCGGCTCAACGATCTCTCTCAGCAATCCTTCCGAAGCTTCTTCGAGCAGGTCCAGCACCTGCTCGAAGCCTTGCGGCCCGCCGTAGTACGGGTCCGGCACCGCGCGCAGCGCAGCTTCCGGCCCGAACTCCATCAGCAAGCGGATGCGCTCGTGGCGATGCGCCGGCGCGCGACGGCGCAGCTCGCGCAGGTTCTGCTCGTCCATCGCCAGGATCAGATCGAAGGAGTCGAAGTCGCTCGCGCGCACCATGCGCGCGCGCAGCGCCGACAAGTCGATGCCGCGACGGCGCGCGGCAGCGATCGCACGATCGTCCGGCGGCTCGCCGACGTGATAGTCGTGCGTGCCTGCCGAATCGATCTCGACCGACAGCTGCGGCGCGCGCGCTGCCAGCAGACTGCGAAACACGCCCTCCGCGCTCGGCGAGCGGCAAATATTTCCCATGCAGACGAAAAGGATGCGCATTCGCTGCTTTTTACCTCGGGCTCGCCCCTAGACACAAATGCCGATATCAGCGCCGCGCGAACCTGCGTACAACACGCAGCGCTCTTGCAGGTTCGCGCCGGATGAGCTGGCGCGGCATAACGAGAATGAAGAAACCAGTGCATGGCTTCGCGGAAGGCGACCGCGTGCGCGCGCCCCGCCGTCCGCAATTTCCTCGAGGCACCGTCGTCAAGCTGATGGACGAAGGCTTTCTGCTCGTGCGCTGGGACGGCGACGTGCTGGAGACCGCGCACTACTCCGAGCTCGAGAAAGCCGGCGACGTTCCCGACTGCTGGAAGCGCGCTGACAGCGAAGCGTGCTTGACGGACTGTGCGCGCGACCAAGCGATGCGCGCACGCGCGTCGCGTCGCCCTCGGTATCGACGCCCGCCGGCGGCGGCACAGCGGCGATGCCGACGACCAGTCGCATGCCAGCCTGCAGCGCGCGCAGCTGCTCGAGCTTTTCCGTGACTTCCAGGTCGCTCGGCGGCATCGCGGTCAGCGTGCGCAGTGCGTCGACACGATAAGCATAGATACCCAAGTGCCGTTGCGCGCCGAGAATGCTCGTCTGGCTCGCCAGCCCGTGCGCGGCGCCATCGCGATGCCACGGAATCGGCGCGCGGCTGAAGTAGAGCGCAACGCTGCCGCGGCCGGTCACGACCTTGACGACGTTCGGATCGAGGAACTCGTGCACGCTCGTGATCGGCGTGCACAGCGTCGCGATGTCCGCGTCGGCATGACGATCCAGCAGCGAGGCGACCTGGTCGATCAGCTGCGGCGGCAGCTGCGGCTCGTCGCCCTGCACGTTCACGACGACCGTGCGTCCGTCCCAGCCGCGCAGCTGCGCAACTTCGGCGATGCGATCGGTGCCTGACAGATGATCGGCGCGCGTCATCACCGCGAGCGAACGCCCTGGCGCGCGCGGATCTGACGGCCGCCGCGGCGATGCGCTGCGTCGTCGGTCGCAACGAGCACTTCCTCAGCCGCGCTCCGGCACGCGGCGTCGATGACCCACTGGATCATCGGCCGCCCGCCGAGATCGAGCAGCGGCTTGGCCGGCAGGCGCGTCGACGCGTAGCGCGCCGGAATGACGACTTTGAATCCCATGCGGCCGCTTCAGTCCTGCAGCAGCGGATCCATGGGCTCGAGCACGCGCGCTTCCTCTTCGAGCATCACCGGAATGCCGTCGCGGATCGGATAAGCGAGCCGATCGGCGCGGCACACCAGCAGCTGCTGCACCTTCGCGTACTGCAAGGGGCCCTTGCACAGCGGGCAGGCGAGAATGTCGAGCAGCTTCGTGTCCATCGTCAGTCGTCATGCCGGACCGTCGATCGAGCATCGCGCGCACCGCCGCCGCATCCTGCTCGCTCACCATGACATCCATGCGTACGGCCCAGTGCCGCTGATCGGCGATCGCGCGGCATTTTACTGCATCCTTTTCCGTCATCAGCACCGGCAGTGCATCGCGGAAATCGGATATCCGCGGCGGTGAGCCGAGCATGATCCGGCAACGCGTGAGGCGCAACCTCGATGCCGAGCTGCTGCAAGGCTGCGAAGAACTGCTGTGGATGGCCGATGCCGGCGACCGCATGCACCCGGCTGCCCTTGAAAGCTTCCAGCGGACGCGTCTCGCCGCCGACCAACGCAGTCGCCTCGGACAGGCTGCGCGCACGCCTGAATGGTCGCGGGCACGGGCGTCAGCGGGCGCGCCGAGCCGTCGCGCCACGACACCACACGCAGGTCCGCTTGCGCGAGCCGGCTCACGGGTTCGCGCAACGGTCCGGCCGGCAGCAGCCGGCGATTGCCGACGCCGCGGCGGCCGTCGATCACGACGATCTCGCGATCGCGCGCCAGACGATAGTGCTGCAGTCCGTCGTCCGACAGAACGATCTCGGCGCCGCGCTCGATCGCACGCTGCGCTGCCGCCACCCGGTCGGGACCTGCGACGACGATCGCGCCGGTGCGAGTCGCCAGCAGCACCGCTTCGTCGCCGACTTCCTCCGGCGCCGAATCGCGGCTCACGTCGCGCGGCCAGTGCGAAGAATTGCCGCCGTAGCCGCGCAGGACGATGCCGACTCGCACGCCGCTGCGCCTGCAGCTGCGTCGCGAGCCAGATCGTGAACGGAGTCTTGCCGGTGCCGCCGACCGTGACATTGCCGATCACGACGACGGGCCGCGCGACGCGCACGCGCGACAGCAAGCCGACGCGATACGCGGCCCGCCGGCAGGCGACGACGCAGCCGAACAACCACGACAGCGGCAGCAGCGCCAGCGAGAGCCACTGCGCGTGCCGGTCGTACCAGACTCGCTGCAGGAACGAATCGGCGGAAGCGCTCACGCGGCGAACTGCATCCGGTGCAGCGAAGCGTATTGCCCGTTGTGCGCCAGCAGCTCGGCATGCGTGCCGCTCTCCACGATGCGGCCGGCGTCCATGACGACGATGCGGTCCGCCTTCTCCACGGTCGACAGGCGATGCGCGATGACCAGCGTCGTGCGGTTGTGCATCAGCTCTTCGAGCGCCGCCTGGATGATGCGCTCGGACTCGGTGTCGAGCGCGGAGGTGGCCTCGTCGAGGATCAGGATCGGAGCGTTCTTCAGCAGCGCGCGCGCGATCGAGATGCGCTGCCGCTGCCCGCCGGAGAGCAGCACGCCGCGATCGCCGACCATCGTGTCGAGGCCGGCCGGCAGTGCCTGCGCGAACTCCATCACGTGCGCGGCGCGCGCCGCCTCCTCGATCGCGGCCGGCGACACGTCGCGCCCGAACGCGATGTTGGCGCGGATCGTGTCGTTGAACAGCACGACTTCCTGGCTGACCAGCGCGATCTGCTCGCGCAGGCTCGCCAGCTCGTACTCGCGCACGTCGTGGCCGTCGACGCGGACCGAGCCCGTCGTTCGACGTCGTAGAACCGCGGCAGCAGGTTCACGACCGTCGACTTGCCGCTGCCGGTCCTGCCGACGATCGCGAGCATCTCGCCCGGCGGCAACCTGCAGGCTCAGGTCATGCAACGTGACGCCCTTGCCGACCGGATAGGAGAACGACACGTGGTCGAATTCGATATCGCCGCGCACGCGCTGCGCGACGAGCGCGCCGCCCGGCGGCTCGGGCGGCTCGTCGAGCAGCTCGAAGATGCTCTGCCCGGCGGCGATGCCCTGCTGCAGCGGACCGGCCACGCCGACCAGGCTGCGCAACGGCTGGCTGATGTTGACCAGCGCTACGAGGAACGCGAGCAGCTCGCCCATCGTGCTGCGCCGGTGCACGACGTCGGCGATCGCGATCGACAGCACGACCGCGGAGCCGAGCGCCATCACCATCTGCACGACCGGATTGGACAGTCCCTTGGTCAGCACCAGGCGCATGTACGAGCGGCGGTTGTGCTCGTTGACCGTCTCGAACTGCGCGTTCTGATAGCCCTGCGCGTTGTAGACCTTGACGACGCGCGGCGCGTCCAGCGTTTCCTTCGCGACGCGCGTGATGTCGCCCATCGAGTCCTGGATGCGCCGGCTGTAGCGGCGGAACTTGCGGTTGATGATCGTGACCAGCCACGCGACCAGCGGACCCATCGTCATGCGCGATCAGCGCCAGGCGCGCATTGAGGTAGAACAGCGCAGGCGATCGAGCCGAGGACCGTCAGCGCCTCGCGCACCGTGACGACGACCGAGTCCGTCGCCGCCTGGCCGACCTGCTCGGTGTTGTAGGTCAGCCGCGACAGCAGCACGCTGCTCGAATTGCGGTCGTAGTAGCCGATCGGCAGCTGCATCATGCGCTCGAAGATCTGCGTGCGCAGGCGCTTCACCATGTGACGCCCGACGTAACCCATGCAGTACGTCTGGGTGAAGTCGCCGAGGCCGCGCAGCGCGAACAAGCCGATCAGCGCCAGCGGCAAGCCAGACGATCGTGCGCGGATCGCGATTCTCGAACGTGCCGTCGCCGAACACCTTGGCGAACCCGGCGAAGCGCACCATGCTGGCGGAGAACAGCGTCGCACCGAACACGCCGAGCAGGAACATCTGCCGATGCGGGCGCACGTAGCTGAGCAGGCGGCGGTAGGTTTGCCACGCGCCGGACGTGAGCACTGCCTTCGTGACCGCGATCGGGAGCGTGCATGCGAGCCGGTGCGCGCTGTTCAGTCCGCGGCTGGGCGTGCCGCGGCCTTCGTTCACGGTCGCGATGCTGATGGCGCGAAACCCGAGGCGGCCGAGCACGTCCATGGCCGTCACGACCGACTGGTGCGTGGCGCGCGCGTCGGCGCGGATCGTGACCGGCACGTCGCGCGCCTCGCCCGCCACCTTCGCAACCGCGGCGGACAGCGTCGCGGGACTGGTGTTGATCAGCGTCTGGCCGTTGACGCGATATTCGCCCGAGGCCGTGACGCCGACCTCGATCGGATCGCGCTTCTGCCCGGCGGCCGGCTCCTTGCTCGCCTGCGGCAGCTGCAGCTCGATGCGCGACTCGTCGACGAACTTCGTCGAGAGCATGAAAAAGATCAGCAGCAGCAGCACCACGTCCACGAGCGAGATGACGTTCAGCTCGGGATCCTCGTGATCGCGCGAGCGCAGCTTCATGCGGCAGCTCCTCGGGATCCAGCCTGGGAGCCGGCCTGCCGCGGACGCCCGGCTGCTGCTCGATCGCCTGGACCAGCTTCATCGCTTCCTTCTCCATCGCCACGACCAGCCGCTCGACCCTGCCGCGCAGCAGCCGGTAGGCGATCGTCGCCGGGATCGCGACGGCCAGACCCGCCGCGGTCGTGATCAGCGCTTCGGCGATGCCGCCGGCGAGCGCCGTCGGATTGCCGATGCCGGCGGTCGTGATCGCGTTGAACGTGCGGATCATGCCCATCACGGTGCCGAGCAGGCCCATCAGCGGCGACAGCGACGCGATCATGCCGAGCGTGCCGATGAAGCGATCGAGCTCGTGCACGACGTGGCGACCGGTGTCCTCGATGGCCTCCTTGAGGATCGCGCGGTCGCGATGGCGGTTGGCGAGACCGGCGGCGAGAACCTTGCCGAGCGGCGAATTCTGCTCCAGCGCCGCGATGTGCTTGTCCTGGATCTGCCCCTGCTCGACCCAGCGCCACACCTTGTCGGTGAGCTCCGCCGGCAGCACGCGCTTCGCCTGCAGCGTCCACAGCCGCTCCAGGATGATGGCGGCGGCGACGATGGAGGCGAGGATGATCGGCCCCATCATGGGGCCGCCGGCTTTCACGATTTCGAACATGAGTGTGCGGTCGTGAATGTCTGGAGTGGGCCTCGTTATTCGCGTCATAGTAGCAGATAGCGGCGCGCGGACGGTCAGCGATGCCAGTAGCGGCGCTGCGTCTGCCGATACTCGCGCGCGAGCGGCGGACGGCCCGCAGCGAACGTGATCTCGATCGCGCCGCTGTCCGCGGTCGTGAGCACGCGCGCACCGGCGGCGCGCCAGCGCTCGACGACCTCACGCCGCGGCAACCCCCAGCGATTGCGATATCCGGCCGATACCAGCGCGAGCGCGGGACGCGACGCGGCGACGAACGGCGCGGTCGAAGACGTGCGGCTGCCGTGATGAGGCACGACGACCGACGTCGCGCGCGGCAGCCCACTGTCGACGATTTCCGACTCGGCATCGGCTTCGACGTCCCCGGCGAGCAGCACGCTGCCGGCGCCGCTGCGCACGAGCAGGACGCAGGACGAATCGTTGTCGCTGGCGCGAGCGGAGCGCGCCGGATGCAGCATCTCGAACTGCACGCCGTCCCAGGTCCAGCGCTGCCCGCGTCGGCAAGGCGAGCGTGCGCGCGGCAGCGGTGCCCGACCGACGGCCCCGCCAGAACGCGCGCGACCGGCACGCGCGGCGAGCACGCTGTTCGCTCCGCCCCGATGATCGAGATCGCCGTGACTGACGACGAGCGCGTCGACGCTGGCGCACGCCGCGATAGCGCAGATACGGCAGCACGGCGAGCTCACCCGGCATCGCGGCCCGATCGGAAACGCCGGCCCCGCGTCGTAGACGAGCACGTGCGACTGCGTGCGCACGACGACGGCGAGCCCCTGCCCCACATCCAGCATCGCCAGCTCGAAATTACCGACACCGGGACCCGGCACGCGATGGAGCACAACCGGCAGGCACAGCAGCACGCCCGCCAGTCGCGTCGGCCAGATGCCCGGCGCGACGAGCAGCAGCACGCCGACGACCAGCGCGACGAACGCCGGAACCGGCGGCTGCGGGAAGTGCCACAGCGCCAGCGGACACTGCGCCAGCCATTGCAGCAGCGGCCACGTCCACTGCAGCAGCTGCACCGGCAGCGCGAGCACCCATTCGCCGGCCGGCAACCACACCGACGCGGCACACGCTCCGAGCAAGCACAGTCGGGCACGAGCAGCAGCGTGAACAGCGGAATCGCGACGACATTGGCGAGCGGCGAGATCAGCGAGATGCTGCCGAACGCGGCGAGCAGCAGCGGCACGAGCCCGATCGTGACCGCAGCCTGGACGCGCACGAACGCCGCGATCGGACCTGTCGCGCCGCACGCGGCCGGCGACGGCGAGCAAGATGATCGCGACCGCACCGAACGACAGCCATGCTCCCGGCGCGAGCGGAGCGAATGGATCGATCAGCAGCACGCCGATGAGAGCCAGACCGAGCGCGTGCGCGACCGCGAGCTGGCGCCGACACCAGCGCGCGCCGAAGTAGATGCACGAGCATCAGCAGCGTGCGCTGCGTCGGCACCGACAGCCCGGCGAGCGTCGAATACAAGATTGCCGCGGTCGTACCCGCGATCACCTGGCCGTGCATCGCGCTCCAGCGGCGCGCCTGCGCGCGACGGCAGCCGCACGATCGCGCCGCCGAGCCACGCGGCCAGCGCCGCGACCATGCTGATGTGCAAGCCCGAAATCGCCATCAGGTGCGTCGTACCGGTCGCAGCGAACACGCGCCATTGCTCGGACGTCATCGCCTGCGTGTCGCCGACCGCGAGACCCTGCAGAACGCCGAGCATCGCGCGGATCGCGCACCGCCTCGCGAATGCGCCCGGAGATCCAGCCACGCGCGCGCGTCACGGCGTAGCGCAACGATGGCGGCGCGAGCCGCGCGTTGCGCGCGTCGTCGCGCACATAGCCGGTCGCGCCGATGCCGTCGCGAAACAGCTGCGCTTCGTGGTCCGTACCGCCGGGATTCGCGAAACCATTGCGCCGTTTGAGTCGCACGACCAGCTGCCACAGCTCGCCGGCCTGCGGGCGCGCGCGCTCGCTGCGATACCACACGAGGCGGATCACGCGGCGAGACGCCGCTGCGCGGCTGCGATGACGTCGAGCAGGAATTGCGAATCTCCGGCCGCGTCGCGCGGGAACGATGCGACGTAGCCGCGCACGAGCAGATCCTGCCCTTCCAGCGCCGGCGGCAGATCGCCCGCCGTGCGCGCCGGCGGCGCTGAACCACGCCCAGCCCAAACCTGCGAGCAGACCCGCGAGCGATGCGACCTTGAATCTACCGACGAGCGCCAGCGCGAGCGCCGCAGCGAGCAAACCGACGGACCAGTGCCAGTCCGGCAGCCGCGCCAGAGCAGTGGATGCAGCAGTGCCCGAGCAGAAATGCGAGCGCAACTCGCCCCATCCAGACCTCCCTGTCTGAGATACTTCGTCTTTCGCCTTCGCCCGACCGCACGGACATGCCGAGACGATTGTTCAAGACCCTGACCCGCCAGCGCCAGCGCTGGAAGCAGCGCTGGTTCATGCGGCCGTTCCGCCTGCTGCTCGAGCACCCCGCCTACTGGACCCTGAATCGCCGCAGCGTCACGCGCGCGTTCGCGCTCGGGCTGTTCATCTCCTTCGTGCCGCTGCCGGTGCACATCATCGTCGCGACTGCGGCGGCGCTGGCGTTGCGCCTGAACGTGCCCGCTGCGATCGCCGGCACGTTCCTCGCCAATCCGCTCACGATGGTGCCGATGTACATCTCGGCGTACTGGGTCGGCTGTCATCTGCTCGGCATCGGCTTCCACGACATCGCGTTCGAGCTGAGCTGGGCGTGGCTGACGACGGCGCTGATTCCGATCTGGAAACCGTTCCTGCTCGGCTGCCTGATCCTCGGCATCGCGCGCGGCCGTCGCGGGCTACGTCACGCTCGGCGGCATCTGGCACCTGAGCCTGGTGCTGAAATATCACAAGCGCAAGGAAGACAGCGCGCGCAGAGAGTCGGCGATAGGCAAGAAATGAGCGGCTCCGACACTGTAGGTCGGGCTTCAGCCCGACAACTCTGCCGTCGCTGCAGCGTCAGCGTGCGCTGCATCCGCGTCGCCAGCTCCGGCGCGTGCGTCACGATCACCAGCGCGGTCTGCAGCTCGCGATTCAGCTCCAGCATCAGCTCGAACACCTGCCGCGCGTTCGCGCCGTCGAGATTGCCGGTCGGCTCATCGGCCAGCACCACGGCGGCTGAGTGACCAGCGCGCGCGCGACCGCTGCTCTCTGCCGCTCGCCGCCCGACAATTGCCCCGGCCGATGATCGAGGCGCGCGCTGAGCCCGACGCGCTCCAGCAAGCGCCGCGCGCGCTGCCGCGCCTCTCCACGGGCATGCGGCGGATCAGCAACGGCATCGCCACGTTTTCCAGCGCGGTGAATTCCGGCAGCAGGTGATGGAACTGATAGACGAAGCCGAGCGCGCGATTGCGCAGCTCGCCGCGCGCCGCGTCGGACAGCTCGTTGATCTCCTGACCGGCGATCGACACGGTGCCCGCCGTCGGCAGATCGAGGCCGCCGAGCAGCTGCAGTAGCGTCGTCTTGCCCGAGCCGGAAGCGCCGACGATCGCGATGCGCTCGCCGGCTGCGATCTCGAGGTCGACGCCGTTCAGCACCTCGACGCGCGTGTCGCCCTGCTCGAAGTGCTTGACCAATCCGCTGCACGGTGAGAACGAGATTCGGCATGGTGTGGGTCATTCGTGTCGCAGCGATTGGGCCGGCTGCGTGCGCGCCGCGCGCCAGGATGGATAGAGCGTCGACAGGCAGCACAGGCCGAACGCAGTCAGGCTGATCTGCAGCACGTCGCGCCACTCGACGCGCGCCGGCAGGTCGGTGATGAAGTACACCTTCGCATCGAGGAAGTGCAGGCCGAGCACCGCTTCGAGCCCGTGGATCAGCGCTTCGAGATTGACCGAGATCAGCACGCCGAGCAGCACGCCGCTGAGCGTGCCGATCGCGCCGATGGCGACGCCCTGCGTGAAGAAGATCGCGAGCATGCTGCGCGGCGAGGCGCCGACGGTGCGCAGGATCGCGATATCCGAGCTGCTTGTCCTTCACGACCATGACGAGCGTCGACACGATGTTGAACGCCGCCACGCCGACGACCAGCAGCAGGATGATGAACAGCGCCGACTTCGTCAGCTGGATCGAGCGGAAGAAGTTCGCGTGCTTGCGGGTCCAGTCGTCGATGTAGTAGCCGCCGCCGAGCGCGCTGGCCAGCTCGCGCACGACGCGCGGCGCCGCGAACATGTCGGCGAGCTTGAGCCGCAGACCGGTCACGTCGTCGCCCATGCGGTACAGGCGCGCGGCGTCGGCGATGTGAACGTACGCGAGATTGCGGTCGTACTCGTACATGCCGGCGCGAAACAGACCGACGACCTTGAACGCTGCGCATGCGCGGCATGACGCCCGCCGGCGTCGACGGTCGCAGCGATGTGACGATCACCACGCGCTCGACCGAGCCGCACGCCGAGCGCCTTCGCCAGCTCGTCGCCGAGCACGATGCCGTACTCGCCGGGCGCCAGCGCGTCGAACGAGCCCGCCGTGACCTTGTCCGCGATGATGGTGACCTGGCGCTCGTCTTCCGGCAGCACGCCGGTCACGACCGCGCCACTGCTCTTGCTGCCGGCGATCAGCAGCGCCTGATCTTCGATGAACGGCGCAGCGGCGAGCACCTGCCGGGTTGTCGCGGATCCGCGCCGCGGCGTCCTGCCAGTCGCCGAGGCCGGAAGCTCGAGCGCGCTGATGCTCGCGTGCGAGGTCAGGCTGAGGATGCGCTCGCGCACTTCGCGCTCGAAGCCGTTCATCACCGACAGCACGACGATGAGCACCGCGACGCCGATCGCCACGCCCGCCATGGAGATCGTCGAGATGAAGGAGACGAAGCGGTTGCCGCGGCTCGCGCGCAGGTAGCGCCGCCCGATGAGGAGCTCGTACTTCATTCGTAGCGCAACGCCTCGGCGGGCTCGGTCGCCGCGCCGCGCACTGCCGGATAGATGGTGGCGAGCACGGTGAGCACGAGCGCGGTCAGCGTGATGCCCGCCACCTGCGGCCAATGCACCTCCGACGGCACCTCCGATGATCACGAACACCGTCGGGTCGAAGACGTGCATGCCGGTCAGTCCGCTCGAGGAACGGCACGATCGTGCCGACGTTCAACGCCAGCGTGAGCCCGAGCGCGAGACCGAGCAGCGCGCCGAACCAGCCGATGATCACGCCCTGGGTCATGAACACGCCGACGACGGCGCGCGGCGTGATGCCGACGGTGCGCAGGATCGCGATGTCCGTGCGCTTCTCGTTCACGACCATCACCAGCGCCGCGACGATGTTGAACGCCGCGACCGCGACGATCAGCATCAGGATCAGCGTCATCATGGTCTTCTCGATGCCGACGGCGCGGAAGTAGCTGGCGTTCTCGATCGACCAGTCGCTGGTCTGCAGACCGCCGCCCAGCGACGCCGCAATCTCGCTGCACGCGCGCCGGAGCGGCGAAGATGTCCGCGAATTTCAGCCGCAGCCCGCCCGGCGCGCCGCCGCGTGCCGGCGATCGCCGCTGCGTCCTGCAGGCTCACGAATGCCAGCACGTTGTCGTGCTCCTGCGCGCCGACCTCGAAGATGCCGCTGACCGTGAAGCGTCTGGATGCGCGGCTGCAGATCGATGCCGGCGATCGCGCCCTCGCCCGCCTTGCCGGCGACGGGCACGAGCACGGTGATCTCGTCGCCGATGCGCGCGTCGAGCGCGTAGGCGAGACCCGCGCCGAGCACGATGTGCCGCTCGCCCGGCTGCAGATCGTCGAGCGCGGCCGGCAGTCATGTGCGTGCCGATCTCGGAGACCTGCGGCTCGACCTGCGGCTCGATGCCGCGAATCAGCGCGGCGCGCAGGTCCTCGCCGCGCCCGATCATGCCCTGCAGGTCGAGATACGGCGCGACGCCTTCGACGCCGGGCTCGCCGGCGGATGCGCTCGGCCAGCGCCTGCCAGTCGCGCATCCGCTCCGGCGACGCCGAAAGCGTCGCATGCGAGGCGAGGCTCAGCAGCCGCGTGCGCAGTCTCGCGTTCCAGGCCGTTCATGACCGAAATGATGGTGATCAGCGCGGCCACGCCGACGCAGATGCCGAGCATCGAGATCCAGCTGATGAAGGAAACGAAGAAGCCGCGGTGGCGGCTCACGACGTAGCGCAGGCCGACGTAGACGGGCACCGGATGGAACATAAGGCCGGCAAGGCTACTGCGGGCGACCGGGAAATGTGAACTGCGACAACAAATGAGGGTGCCGAGCTTGGCCCTTATGTAATGCCTGCTATAGAGTCGACCGTCGCAGTTCTGAGGAGGACGAACCATGCGTTGCACATCCTGGCTTGTGTCCGCTGCCGCCGCGCTGGCCCTGGCCGGCCCGGCGCTCGCCGACGAGCTGCAGGTGCCCGCAGCCCGCAGCGTCCGGCGACAAGCCGGCCAGCGGCATGTCGATGGACAAGGTCGAAGCGAAATACGGCGCCCCGTCGCGGCGCGTGCCCGCTGTCGGTGGCGGCACAACGGCCCAACCGCCGATCACGCGCTGGGAGTACCCCGGCTTCGTCGTGTATTTCGAGAACAGCCTCGTCGTTCATACTGTGACGACGCCTGGCTGAGACAGTCGGGCTAAAGCCCGACCCTGCCGCTGTAGGCTCGGGCTTCAGCCCGGCTCCGCTGTCGGCTCTCTTGTTCCTAGAGCCGACCGCCCCCACCTGCTACCCTCGCCACCCCTTCGGGGACGCCGATTCGGCGTCGTCCCGAGTGTCTTCATTTTGGAGCGCATCTTGCTGTCGAGCATGACCGACGCCGATCGCCCCCTGTTGCCCAGCAAGGCCCAGCTGCACGTGCGCTGGGGCCAGCTCTACGGCTCAGCCACGTCGCTGTGGCTGGCAGAGGCTGCGCGCAAGGCGTCGGGGCCGCTGCTGGTCATCGCAGCCGACGCGCGCCAGGCGAGCCGCATGGAGGACGAGCTGCGATTCTTCTGCGAGCCGGGCACGTCTGACATCGCAGCATTTCCCGGCCTGGGAGACGCTGCCCTACGACCTGTTCTCGCCGCACCCGGACATCGTGTCGCAGCGCTTGCGAATGCTGTCGACGCTGCCGCGCCTCGCCAAGGGCATCGTCGTCGTCGATCTCGAAACAGCGCTGCAGCGGCTGCCGCCGCAGACGTACATCGACGCGCATGCCTTCGACCTGAGCGTCGGCGAAGTGCTCGACGTCGCGGCGTTCCGCGATCGGCTGAGCGGCGCGGGCTACGTCGCGAGCTCGCAGGTGATGGCGCCCGGCGAGTTCGCGGTGCGCGGCTCGATCATCGACCTGTACCCGATGGGCAGCCCGACGCCCTATCGCATCGACCTGTTCGACGACGAGGTCGAGAGCATTCGCGTGTTCGATCCGGAGACGCAGCGCTCCGGCGAGCGCGCGCAGGCGCTGCGCCTGCTGCCGGCCCGCGAGTTCCCGCTGACCGCCGACGGCATCCAGAATTTCAAGCGCCGCTTCCGCAACCGGTTCCCGGGCGACCTGACGCGCATGGCGATCTATCGCGACATCGCCGAGGGCGCGCCGCCGCCGGGCATCGAGTACTACCTGCCGCTGTTCTTCGACGCGACCGCGACGCTGTTCGATTACCTGCCGGGCAACACGATCGTCGCCGCGGAAACGGACGTGCAGGGTGCGGCCGCGCAGGTGTTCGCCGAGATCGCGAGCCGGCTACGAGCAGCGCGGGCACGACGCCGAGCGTCCGATCCTCGAGCCCGCCGAAGTGTTCACGCCGGCCGAGGAGCTCGTGCAGCGCCTCGCAGCGTTGCGCCGGATCGAGCTGTCGCGCGTCGAGCTCGATCCGCTGACGCAGTCCCTGCCCTATCAGAACTTCGCGCACGCGCGCGCCGCCGGGACTGCGCATCGATGCACGCAGCGACGAACCGGCGCGCGAGCTCGCGCGCTTCCTGAGCGATTTCCAGGGCCGCGTGCTGATCGCGGCGGAATCCGCCGGTCGCCGCGAGATGCTGCTCGACATCCTCGCAGCGTCGCAACGCTGCAGCCGCAGCTCGTCGACAGCTGGTCGACGTTCGTCGAGGGCAGCGCCCCGCTCGGCATCACCGTCTCGCCGATCTCGACCGGCCTGGTGCTGCACCGAGCCGCCGCTCGCATTGATCGCCGAAGAGCAGCTGTTCGGCGAACGCGCGCGGCAGGAACGTCGCCGCCGCCGCGCCGAGCGCGATCCCGAGAAGATCATTCGCGACCTCACCGACCTGCGGCCCGGCTCGCCGGTCGTGCACGAAGACTATGGCGTCGGTCGCTTCGTCAGCCTCGCGACGCTCGACGTCGGCGGCCTGACGAACGAGTTCCTGCTGCTCGAATACGCGGACGGCGACAAGCTGTACGTGCCGGTGAACGCGCTCGATCGCGTCAGCCGCTACACCGGCGCGCCGGCGGAGACTGCGCCGCTGCACAAGCTCGGCACCGACACGTGGGAGAAGGCGAAGCGCAAGGCGGCGCAGCGCATCCACGACACCGCCGCCGAGCTGCTGGATCTGTACTCGCGACGCGCCGCGCGCCAGGGCGAGCAACTGGTCGCGAACGAAGCCGAGCTGCGCACGTTCGAGGCTGCGTTCCCGTTCGAGGAAACGCCGGACCAGTCGCAGGCGATCGAGCAGGTGATCGCCGATCTGGCCAGCGGCAAGCCCATGGATCGCGTCGTGTGCGGCGACGTCGGCTTCGGCAAGACCGAAGTGGCGCTGCGCGCGGCGTTCGTCACGGTTCAGGCAGGCAAGCAGGTCGCGGTGCTGGTGCCGACGACGCTGCTGGCGCAGCAGCACTACCAGACTTTCGCGGACCGCTTCGCCGACTGGCCGGTGAAGGTCGAAGCGCTGTCGCGCTTCCGCAGCGCGCGCGACGTCGATCAGGTGCTGCAGAGTCTCGAATCCGGCCAGACCGATATCGTGATCGGCACGCATCGACTGTTGCAGAGCGGCGTGAAGTTCGGCCGGCTCGGGCTGCTGATCATCGACGAGGAGCATCGCTTCGGCGTGAAGGACAAGGAGAAGCTGAAGCAGCTGCGCGCCGAAGTGGATGTGCTGACGCTGACCGCCACGCCGATCCCTCGCACGCTGAACATGGCGATGGGCGGCCTGCGCGAGCTGTCGCTGATCACGACGCCGCCGGCCGCGCGCCTGTCGATCAAGACGTTCGTGTCGCAGTGGGATTCCGCGACGATCCGCGAAGCGTGCCTGCGCGAGATCCGGCGCGGCGGCCAGATCTACTACGTGCACAACAGCGTGGACACGATCGAGCGCACCGCGCGCGCGGTCGCCGAGCTCGTGCCCGAAGCGCGCATCGCCGTCGGCCACGGACAGATGCGCGAGCGCGAGCTGGAGCAGGTCATGCTCGACTTCTATCACCAGCGCAGCAATCTGCTGGTCTGCACGACGATCGTCGAGAGCGGCATCGACGTGCCGTCGGCGAACACGATCATCA
Organism: uncultured Gammaproteobacteria bacterium; assembly: GCA_963830745.1. GTDB lineage: Bacteria > Pseudomonadota > Gammaproteobacteria > Steroidobacterales > Steroidobacteraceae > Steroidobacter. The sequence goes on along the minus strand of CAWHNL010000016.1, from coordinate 175,375 downwards.
TCGATCGCGCCGACAAGCTCGGCCTCGCGCAGCTGCACCAGCTGCGCGGCCGCGTCGGCCGCTCGCACCACCAGGCGTATGCGTACCTGCTGACACCGCCGCGCAACGCGATGACGGCGGATGCGGCGAAGCGCCTCGAAGCGATCGAATCGCTGGAGGATCTCGGCGCGGGCTTCACGCTCGCGACGCACGACCTCGAAATCCGCGGCGCCGGCGAGTTGCTCGGCGAGGAGCAGAGCGGCCAGATCCAGGAGATCGGCTACGCGCTCTACATGGAGATGCTCGAGCGCGCAGTGAACGCGCTGAAGTCCGGCAAGATCCCGCAGCTCGATCAGCCGATGCACCAGGGCCCGGAGGTGGACCTGCACGTCGCCTCGCTCCTGCCCGACAGCTACCTGCCCGACGTGCACCTGCGGCTGGTGCTCTACAAGCGCATCGCAGCCGCGGCGAGCTGAAGAAGAATTGCGCGAGCTGCAGGTGGAGATGATCGACCGCTTCGGCCTGCTGCCGGAGCCGGCGAAGAACCTGTTCCGCATCGCCGGCTACAAGCAGACGGCGCGCGCGCTCGGCCTGCGCAAGATCGACGTCGGCCCGGGCGGCGGCTCGGTGACGTTCGAGCGCGACACGCGTGTCGAGCCGGCAACGCTGATCCGCTACGTGCAGCAGAACTCGCGCACGCACCGCCTGGAAGGCGGCACGAAATTGCGCTTCACCTTGAAACTGGAGAAGGACGAGCAGCGTTTCGCTGCGGTCGAGCAGCTGCTCGAGGCCTTGCAGAAACCCGCTGCTGCTAAACTGCGCCAATGAAACCGCTCAAACTCGATTGCGATCGTGATCGGTATCGCGTGCGCGGTAACCGCTCACCGCCTCCGCCCAGCAGCGACGCCGGTGCTGCAGTCCTACGACGTCGAGCTGCTGATCTTCCGCACGCTGAATCCGACGCCTCGCCCGAAGAATGGGGCATGGAAGCCGCGGCCGCCGGCCAGCGCCTGGCGATTCCCGAGGACGAGCCCTCGCCGTTCGCGTCGAGCGAGCCGGCGCCCGCGACGACGGCAACCTTCCCGGCGCTGACGCCGGCGAAGTTCAAGCTCACGGCAATCGCCGACACGCTGCGTCGCAGCCGCAACTATCAGCCGCTCGCGCATTTCGGCTGGACGCAGCCGGGCTATCCGCGCGGCGACGCGAAATATCTGCCGATCAATTCGCTGGTGCCCGCGGGCTCGGGCTTGCGTGGGTCAGGTCGCGCTGTCGCGCGGCCGTTATCTGCACCTCACGCTCGATCTCGTGTACGACGCACCGAGCGCGGCCGGCGAGGCGACGCAACGCTTCGTGCTGCGCCAGAGCCGCAGGATGCGCAGCAACGAACGGCACTACATGGATTCGCCGAGATTTGGCGTGATCGCGATAGTCACGCCGAGCGGAGTGTGAGGTGAAGCCTGACCCCAGACCTCGTGAGTCAGGCTGAAGCCCGACTCTACGCTCAGTCGCATTCGCGACTGACCACCCGGTTCTTGCCGAGCTCTTTCGCGTCCTTCAGCGCGCGCAGCGCGGATTCGTAGGCGCGCGTCGGCGTTGCATCGTGCGGCGGCACCAGCGAAACGACACCGGCGCTCGCGGTCACGTAGCGCGACACCGAGGAGCGCGGATGATGGATCGCCAGATCGCGCACGCGCGCCAGCACGGCTTCAGCCAGCTTCGATGCCTGGCCCAGATCGAGTCCGGTCGTCAGCGCGGCGATCTGATCCTCGTCGAACCGGCCGCACAGGTCGCTGGCGCGACGGAAGCAACCGGCGATGACGCGGGCGATGCGGCGGAAGGACTGGTCCGCGCCCGGGCGCCCGAACACGTCGCGGTACTGCGAGTAGCAATCGAGATCGAACACCAGGAAGCTCAGGCGCCGCGACTCGCGCTGCGCCAGCCCCCAGTCGCGCTTCACCAGCTCCTCGAAGTAGGTCCGGCGCAGCAGGCCCGTGAGCTTGTCGTCGCGCAGGTAGGCCAGCATGGTCTGCGTGTTCATCGACGGATCGCGGGCGTCGCGCGCGTCGAGCCGCAGCCGATCGCCGCCTTCGCGATGGAAGCTCGCGAAGTGCGTGACGCGCCCGTCGGGGCCGCGTCAGGGGCACGAGCGTGACCTCGTTCCAGAACATGGTCCCGTCGCGTCGATAGTTCCGCAGCGTGGTCTGGCAGGGCGTGCCGTCGGCAGAGCCGCGCGGATCCGCGCCAGCCCCTCCTGGTCATGGTCCTCGGCCTGCAGGAAGCCGCAGGTTGCGGCCGCGTAGCGCGGCGGCGTCGTAGCCCGTCAGCTGCTCCATCGCGGCATTGGCGTACACGACCGGCCATTCGCCCGAGCGGGCGTCGCAGATCACGATGCCTTCCGGGGCGGCAGCCGCCAGGGCTTGGAACAGGCCCTGGAGGCCTTGAGAGAGGCCCTGAGAGAGCTTGCGACACGCTTGCTTCCACGCTCATGTCATTCCGAATCAAGAATTCAGCTTCAGATCGGGCCGTTCCATACAGCCCCGGACCGCGCCCTCGCAGGCCTGCCATTCCGCCGAAGCGCGCAGCGCAGCCCGGGTCGGGCCGGGCTTGCCGTGCAAGCGCACCATGCGAACCTGGCTCAGAGGATCACCGGTTCCCTGCAAAGAATCGATGACTTGCAGCACACCTTTGCGATCGTTGCACAGCGAAAGCACGTCGCAGCCGGCCGCCAGGGCCGCCGCAGCGCGTTGCCGCCATGTCCCCGACGATCGCCGCACCCGCCATCGACAAGATCGTCGGTGAAAATCGCTCCGTCGAACCCCAGATTGGCCCGCAGCTCCTGCTGGATCCAGCGGGAGGAAAACCCTGCAGGCCGGTCGTCGACCTGCTCGAAGATCACGTGGGCGGCCATGACCGCGGCCAGGCCGTTGCCGATCAGGCGCCGGTACGGATAGAGGTCCTCGTCCAGGTCGGCCAGCGGCCGGCGGTCGACCGGGATCGCCACGTGCGAGTCCGGGGCGACGGCCCCGTGACCGGGGAAGTGCTTGGCCGTCGCCGCCATGCCCGCCTCGCGCATGCCGCCGCATGAAGGCGATCGCGAGCTCGGCAACGACCTGCGGATCGCGATGAAACGCCCGGTCGCCGATGACGCTGCTGACGCCGTAGTCGAGATCGACGCACGGCGCGAAGCTCATGTCGATCGCCACTGCGCGCAGCTCCGCCGCCATCAGCCAGCCGCATTGCCGCGCCAGCTGCCGGCCGGCCGCCGGATCCAGATCGTACTGGCGCCCGATGGTGCGCATCGGCGGCAGCACGGTGAAGCCCTTGCGAAAGCGCTGCACTCGCCCGCCCTCGTGATCGACCGTCACCAGCAGCGGCGGCGTGCGCGCGGCGCGGATGTCCGCGACCAGGCGTTCGAGCTGCTCGATGCTCTCGAAATTGCGCGTGAACAGGATGACCGCGCCGACCAGCGGATGCTGCAGCAGGTCGCGATCCTCTTCGCTGAGCGTCGTGCCCTGCACGTCGATCATCAGGGGACCCAGTGTCATGGCGCTAGTCGCTACCCTCGTGTGAATAGTGCCGCCGATTCGACGTGCGCAGTATGCGGGAACATGTCCATCACGCCGGCGGCCTGCAGCGTAAAGCCGTGCTCGTGTACGAGGATGCCCGCATCGCGCGCCAGGCTGCCGGGATGGCAGGAGATGTATAGCACCACCTTCGCGCCGCAACGCGCAACGATCGGCAACACTTCGAGCGCGCCGGCCCGCGGCGGATCCAGCAGCACCTTGTCGTACGGCCGTCGCGCCCACGCGGCGTCGCCAGCCGACGGCTGCGCCAGATCGCCGCGTACGAACTCGATGTTGTCGATGCCGTTGAGCTCTGCGTTGCCGCGCGCGCGAGCGACCAGTCCGGCGTCACCCTCGACGCCGACGACGTGCGCGCCGCTGCGCGCGAGCGGCAGCGAGAAATTTCCCAGTCCGCAAAACAGGTCGAGCACCCGCTCGCCGGGCGCGGGCGCCAGCAGCTCGACCGCGCGCGCGACCATCTGTGCATTGAGCTCGCCGTTGACCTGCACGAAGTCGTTCGGCTGAAAGCGCAGCGTCACGTCGAACTGCGGCAGGCGATATTCGAGCGGCGCGACCTCGGTCAGCGGCGCGATCGTTTCGTAGCCGCCCGGCTGCAGGTAGATCTGCACGTCGTGCTCGCGCGCGAACTGCAGCAGCAGTTCGCGATCGGCCGCGGTCAGCTCTTCCAGTACGCGCACGACCAGGGCGACAGCGTTGTCGGCCACTGCGACTTCGATCTGCGGCACGCGATTGCGCACGCTCAGCGCGGTGAGCAGCAGCGACAGCGGCTCGACCAACGAATCGACCGGCGGCAGCAGCACCTCGCAGCGCTTCACATCTGCGATGAAGCTCGTGCTGCGCTCGCGGAAGCCGACCACCGTCCGCTCTTTCTTCGGCACCCAGCGGGCCGCGAGCCGCGCGCGGCGGCGGTAGTTCCAGACACCGCCCTGCAACGGCGGCAGCATCTGCGCTGGAGTGACTTTGCCGATGCGCGTCAGCGCTTCGTGCAGCTGACGCTGCTTGAATTCCAGCTGACGTTGCGGCGCGAGGTGCTGCAGCACGCAGCCGCCGCAGACGCCGAAATGCGCGCAGCGCGGCTCGACGCGATCGGCCGCCGGTTCGAGCACGCGCAGCAGACGCCCTTCGTCGAAGTTGCGCCCGCGCTTGAGCGCGCCGCCACTCGACGCGCTCGCCCGGCAGCGCATCGTCGATGAAGACAGTCTTGCCCTCGACGCGCGCGACGCCGCGCCCGTCGTGGGCCAGGTCGATGATCTCGCGTTTCGACGCGGCGCTCGGCCGCGTGCGCGCTGGCGTTCAACAGTGCGGTTCCTGCCACGCGGCGAGAAATTCCTGGAAGTGCGGCTTGGCCTGCTGCGTCAGCACGTCGCGCACGCGCGCGACTTCGGCGCGATATTCCTCGGGCAACAGCCGGCCGCGCATCAGCTCGAAGCGCAGGAAGATCAGGTACGTGTTGACCACGTCGGTCTCGCAGTAGTTGCGGATCGTGCTCGATCTGCCCGTCCAGATACGCGTCCCAGACTTTGTCGCCGCTCATGCCGAGCTTGCCCGGCAGGCCCAGCAGCATCGCCGCGCCTTGCAGGCTCACGCGCGCGCGCGCCTGGATAGCTCGACAGCACGTCCATCAGGTCCATGTGGCGCGAGTGATAGCGGCTGAGATAGTTGTTGAAGCGGAACGCCTGGTCGGCGTCGCCCGCCTCCCAGTAGCGCGGCGCCGACGATGCCGTGACGCAAGGCGCGATAGTGCAGCACCGGCAGGTCGAAGCCGCCGCCGTTCCAGGACACCAGGTCCGGCGTGTACTTTTCGATGCCGTCGAAGAAGCGCTGGATCAGCTCCGCTTCGGGCGCGTCGGGCTCGCCGAGCGACCAGACGCTTGAAGCTGTCGCGCATGCGCATCGCGACCGAGATCGCCACCACGCGCTGCTGCTCGAGCGACAGGAATTCGCTGCCGGACTCCTCGCGGCGCTTGCGCCTGCATCGACGTAGCCGACCTGCTTGTCGCTCAGGTCCTGCAGCCCATAGACGCGCCGCCCGAGCTCCACGTCGGGAATCGTCTCGATGTCGAACACGAATACGGCCATGGCCGATCAATGCCTCATCCGGACGGCTTCCTCATCAACACTGCGACGGCGACGATCAGGCCGGCCTCGTCGGTCAGCGTCACGTGCCCTTCGCCGATGCCGAGCTTCTCGCACATGCTGGCGGCCGCGCTCCGACCAGATGATCTCCGGCTTGCCCCAGGCGTTCGACACGACGCCGCTGTCGCGGATCCACATGCCGTGCGCGAAGCCGGTGCCCATCGCCTTGACGATCGCCTCCTTCGCCGCGAAGCGCATCGCCAGGAAGCGCACCGGCCGCTTGTAGCGGCGGAACGCCTCCAGCTCGGCCGGCAACAGCAGGCGCTCGACGAAGCGCTCGCCGAATTTCTCGTGCACCTGCTGGACGCGCTCCAGCTGCACCACGTCCGTGCCGATACCGAAGATCATGCGCCGGCGCTCGAGCCGCGCGCTTCCACCATCAGGCGCTTCATCTCCGACACTGCGCGCGCCATGCCGTCGATCAGCGAGCGCGCGACGATGGCGTGGCCGATGTTCAGCTCGACGATATCGTGGATCGCGGCGATCGGCTGCACGTTGTGATAGTTCATGCCGTGCCCGGCATGCACGATCAGCCCGAGGCTGCTCGCGTGGCGCGCGGCGTCGCGGAGCCGCTGCAACTCGCGCGCCTGCTGCTCGCCGCGCGCGTCGGCGTAGGCGCCGGTGTGCAGCTCGACTGCCGGTGCGCCGATTCGCGCCGCCGCTTCGAGCTGCGCCGGATCCGGATCCACGAACAACGAGACGCGGATGCCCGCATCGGCGAGCCGCCGACACACCGGCCCGAGCGCTGCCACTTGCGATGCAGCGTCGAGGCCGCCCTCGGTGGTCACTTCGGCGCGGCGCTCGGGAACCAGGCAGCAGTCCGCCGGCCGCACCTCGCAGGCGATGCGCACCATCTCTTCGGTCGCCGCCATCTCGAAGTTCAGCCGCGTCTGCAGCACGTCGCGGCGCGGCGCGGATGTCGCGATCCTGGATGTGCCGGCGATCCTCGCGCAGATGCATGGTGATGTTGTCCGCGCCCGCCTGCTCGGCGATCAGCGCGGCGAAGACGGGGTCCGGATAGCTCGCGCGGCGCGCCTGGCGCAGCGTGGCGACGTGGTCGACGTTGACTCCGAGATGCAGCATGGACGAGATGCTAGCGATCTCTCCGCCGGAGCGCGAGCATGACCTGCCGCGTGCGCAGCTCCTTGCCTTCCAGGCAGCGATCCAGCGCGGCACGCAGCAGCGCGCGCGCCTCGGCGCAGACAGCCGGGTCGGCGAAGTCCTCGCGCGCAACGGCGAGCAGCGTGCTGCCGGAGAAGATATCGGCGCCCTCGGCGACACCGTCGATGCGCATCGCGCCCTGGTCGAGCCGATAGCGATAGACGTGGCGCGCATCGAGCGGCCGGTCGGAGTCGACATCGCGATCCAGTGCGAGCCCGTAGCCGAGCGCGTCCAGCAGCCGCTTCTCGAACAGCCGCAGCGGGCGCACGCCGTCGCGCATCGACCTTGAGGGCGTCCAGCGTGGCGCGCGTACAGCGAGAAGACGTCGGGGTGGCTGTCGTGACGCGTGAACAGCTTCAGCAGCAGCTCGTTGAGATAGAAGCCGCTCACGAGACGATCGGGCGGCAGCGCCGACACGGCGCCATCGAACTCCGCCGCGGTCAGCTGGCCGGCCTCGCCCTTGCCGCTCCAGGAAACCAGCAGGCGGTTGAACGGCTGCAGGATCGAGGTCAGCGCCGTGCCGGCCTTGCGCGCGCTGCGCGCGCCGCGGGCGAACACCGAGACGCGACCATAGTCGCGCGTGAACAGTTCGAGGATCCGGCTGGTGTCGCGATAGGGACGATGATGCAGAACGTAAGCCGGTTGCAGCTGCACCCTGCGCGGTTCGCTCACGTCTCGTAGCCCAGCTGGCGCAGGGCCATCTCGTTGTCGGACCAGTTCTCCTTCACCTTCACCCACAGCTCCAGGTGCACCGGTCGCTTGAACAGCTCGATCATCTCCAGGCGCGCCGCGCGGCCGACTTCCTTGAGCTGCTCGCCGCCGTTGCCGATGACGATCGCCTTCTGGCCGCTGCGCTCCACCCAGATCACGGCGTTGATCAGCAGGCGCCCGTCCTCTTCCTTGAACTGCTCGAGGACGACGGTCAGGCCGTACGGCAGCTCCTGGCGCAGGCGCAGCGTCAGCTTCTCGCGCACGATCTCCGCCGCCTGGAACTGCGTCCGAGCGGTCGGTGAGCTGGTCCTCGGGGAAATGCGGCGGCGACTCGCGGCAGGTAGCCGGCGATCGTCGTCGGGCAGCTGCTCGATGTTGCTGCCCTTCAGCGCCGACAGCGGCACGATCTCGGCGAAGCGCGCGCGCCGGCCGAGCTCCTCGATGAACGGCAGCAGGCGCTCCTTCGGGAACACCTTGTCGACCTTGTTGAGCACCAGGATGATCGGCCGATCCTGCTTCACGCAGCTCGTCGAGCACGCGCTGGTCCTCGTCGGTCCAGCGCAGCGCCTCGACGACGAACACGTTCACGTCCGCGTCCTGGAGCGAAGCGAGCGCCGCGCGGTTCATGTGGCGGTTCATCGCGCGCCGCGCGCCCGCGTGCAGGCCGGGCGTATCGACGAAGATCACCTGCGCGGCCGGCCGCGTCAGGATGCCGAGGATGCGGTGCCGCGTGGTCTGCGGCTTCGGGCTGACGATGCTGATCTTGCGGCCGAGCAGCGCGTTCAGCAGCGTCGATTTGCCGACGTTCGGCCGGCCGACGATCGCGGCGAAGCCGCAGCGATGCCCTGCCGCTGGCTGCTCGTTCACCGCTGGTCTCCCTGTAACGTCTGCATCAGTGCGTTGAGAATCAGTTGCGCGGCCGCCTGCTCGGCACGGCGCCGGCTCGGGCCGCTGGCCGACGACCCGCAAGCCGAGCGCATCGACCGAGCAGCGTACCTGGAACATCTGATTGTGCGCCTCGCCGGAGGTCGATTCGACTGCATAGCTCGGCAGCGGCAGGCCGCGTGCCTGCAGCGTTTCCTGCAAACGGGTCTTGGGATCCTTCAGTTCCGCCGCGCTCGGCAGCCGGTCGAGGCGCGGCACGAACAGCCGCTCGATCACCTGCGCCGCGGCGTCGAAGCCGCCGTCCAGGTAGATCGCGCCGAACAGCGCTTCGAGCGCGTCGGCCAGGATCGATTTGCGGCGGAAGCCGCCGGATTTCAACTCGCCCGAGCCGAGCCGCAGCTGCTCGCCGAGCTCGATCTCGGCGGCGACGACCGCGAGCGCCTCGCCGCTCACCAGGCTCGCGCGGAAGCGCGACAGCTCGCCCTCGTCGGCGGCGCCGAACTCGCGGAACACCAGCATGGCGACCACGCAGTTGAGCACCGCGTCGCCGAGGAACTCCAGCCGTTCGTTGTGCGGGCCGCCGGCGCTGCGATGGGTCAGCGCCGCTTCGAGCAGCGCCGGGTCGCGGCACTCGTAGCCGAGCGCGTCATGCAGCCATTCGCGTGCCGTCTTCAAAGCTCGATCCGGCCTCCCCGGCGCGCGGTGCGGCTCAAAGCTGCGGCCTTGACCGACGTTGACGGTCTTGTCGAAGTCCGCGACCAGCGAAACGTTGGCGACGAACGGCGCTTCGGCGCGATACCAGGCGCGCATCGTGAAGCCGCTGCCGGCCTTCTTGATCTCGATTTCCTTCGGCTGGATGCTGTGGATGTCCTCGACGGTCCAGCGCCGGTCGAGCGAATTGCGCAGCGTCCTGCGGGCTGGTCGGGCCGTCCGCATGCTCCTTGGCGGTCTGCTCGAGCGCGCGCGCGACGGCCATGTATTCGAAGTACACCGGCACCAGCCGGATCGCCGGCGTACAGTGCGAAGCCGAGGATCGCGACGATCACCACCATGCCGAGGAAGGTGGCGCCGCGCTGGCGAGAACGCATAGTCAAACTCCCCATGACGACTAAACGTGGCGCCTGTCTGTCATAACTCGCGGCCAGCGTCCAGCGACCTGCGTGCTCACTCTCAGTGGATCGGGTCGCCGATGCGGCTCCAGAGCGGCGCGTCCGGCCAGTCCCAGTTCAGCCAGATGCGCACGGCCTTGCCGACCAGGTTGCGCTCGGGGACGAAGCCGACCTCGGGGAAGCGGCTGTCGCGGCTGTTGTCGCGGTTGTCGCCCATGAAGAAGTAGTGGCCTTCCGGCACCGTCTGCTCGTAGTCGCGCGTGTAGCGGTCCATGAGGTACAGCACCTGGTGCTCGACCGCGCCGAGCTGCTCGAAGCCGATGCGGCGCGCCGCGTATGGCCGTGGCCCTGGTAGACGCCGTCGAGCCGCACCGGCATGCGCTCGCCGTTGACGAACAGCTGGCGGTCGCGCACCACGATGTGATCGCCCGGCAGGCCGACCAGCCGCTTGATGTAGTTCGTCGAGGGATCGGAGGGCAGGCGGAACACGATCACGTCGCCGCGGTGCGGCTGAGCTCGACCGCGACGACCTTGGTGTTGATGCACCGGCAGCCGCAGGCCGTAGGCGTACTTGTTGACGAAGATGAAATCGCCGTCGAGCAGCGTCGGCATCATCGAGTCGGACGGAATGCGGAACGGCTCGAACAGGAACGAGCGGATCAGCAGCACGATCAGGATCACCGGGAAGAACGAGCGCGCGTACTCGACGACCACCGGCTCGCGCACGTTCTCCGGCGCGCTGCCGCTGCGCGGCCGCGGCTGCGACGCGCTTGCGGCTTGAACAGCCAGCTGTCGAGGCCCCAGATGACGCCGGTCAGCGCCGTGGCCGCGACCAGGATGAAGGAGAAATCGAAAATCATGCTTATTTTTCCTTGCCGACCTGCAACACCGCGAGGAACGCCTCCTGCGGGATCTCGACCGAGCCGACCTGCTTCATGCGCTTCTTGCCTTCTTTCTGCTTCTCGAGGAGCTTGCGCTTGCGCGTGATGTCGCCGCCGTAGCACTTGGCGGTGACGTTCTTGCGCAGCGCCTTGACCGTCGCACGCGCGATGACGTGGCTGCCGATCGCCGCCTGCACCGCGATCTCGAACATCTGCCGCGGAATCAGCTCCTGCATCTTGTCGACCAGCTCGCGGCCGCGCTGATAGGCGTTGTCGCGGTGGACGATCATCGACAAGCGCATCGACGACGTCGCCGTTGATCAGCACGTCGAGCCTGACCACCGGCGCGCTCTCGAAGCGGTTGAACTCGTAGTCGAACGAAGCGTAGCCGCGGCTCACCGACTTCAGGCGGTCGAAGAAGTCCAGCACGACCTCCGCCGAGCGGCAGCTCGTACTGCAACGACACCTGGTTGCCCACGTACAGCATCTTGGTCTGCTTGCCGCGCTTGTCCGTGCACAGCTTGATGACCGCGCCGACGTGCTCGGGCGGCAGCAGGATGTTGGCCGTGATGATCGGCTCGCGCAGGTCGGCGATTTCGTTGCTGGGCGGCAGCTTCGCCGGGTTGTCGACGTACACGATGCTGCCGTCGGTGCGCTCGATCTCGTACACGACCGTCGGCGCGCTCGTGACCAGCGTCAGGTTGTACTCGCGCTCCAGCCGCTCCTGCACGATGTCCATGTGCAGCAGGCCGAGGAAGCCGCAGCGGAAGCCGAAGCCGAGCGCGGTCGAGACTTCCGGCTCGTAGTGCAGCGCCGAGTCGTTGAGCTTGAGCTTCGCGAGCGCGTCGCGGAAGTTCTCGTAGTCTTCCGACTTCACCGGGAACAGGCCGGCGAACACGCGCGGCTGCACCTTCTTGAAGCCCGCGAGCGGCTCGCTCGCCGGCCGCGCATCGAGCGTGATGGTGTCGCCGACCGGCGCACCGTCGATCTCCTTGATGCCGGCGATCACGAAGCCCACCTCGCCGGTCTCGAGCGACTCGCTCGCCAGCGACTTCGGCGTGAAGCGGCCGAGCTTGTCGACCTGGTGCGCGCGGCCGGTCGACCAGACGCGGATCTTCTGGCCGGTGCGCAGCGAGCCGTTCATGACGCGCACCAGCGAGACGACGCCGACGTAGTTGTCGAACCAGGAATCGATGATCAGCGCCTGCAGCGGCGCGTCGGGATCGCCGCTGCGGCGCGGGCACGCGGCGCACCAGCTCTTCGAGCAGCTCGGGCACGTTCTCGCCGGTCTTGGCACTGACGCGCAGCGCGTCCTGCGCCTCGATGCCGATGATCTCCTCGATCTCCTTGATGACCTTCGGCGGGTCGGCCGACGGCAGGTCGATCTTGTTGAGCACCGGCACGACTTCGAGCCCCTGCTCGATCGCCGTGTAGCAGTTCGCGACGCTCTGCGCCTCGACGCCCTGCGCGGCGTCGACCACCAGCAGCGCGCCTTCGCAGGCGGCGAGCGAGCGGGACACTTCGTAGGAGAAATCGACGTGGCCGGGCGTGTCGATCATGTTCAGCTGGTAGGTCTCGCCGTCGCGGGCCTTGTAGCGCAGCGACACGCTCTGCGCCTTGATCGTGATGCCGCGCTCGCGCTCCAGGTCCATGGAGTCGAGCACCTGCTCCTCCATCTCGCGGGCTTCCAGGCCGCCGCACAGCTGGATGAAGCGGTCGGCCAGCGTGGACTTGCCGTGATCGATGTGCGCGATGATGGAAAAGTTGCGGATCAGCTTCATCAGGGGGCCGGGGGGCTCGGGCGGCGGCGGATTATAGCGGGTAGGTCGACCTGTAGGTCGGGCTTTAGCCCGACGACGGCATCCGTCGGGCTGAAGCCCGACCTACAAGTAGGCTCGCACGCGCTCCGCGTCCAGCCGGTAGGCGCAGACGAACTCGCCGTCGGCAGTCAGCACCGGAATGCGCGTGCCGTACCTGCGTTCCAGCTCCGGCTGGCCGTCGATGTCGACGACCTGCACCGCCGCGGCGGCCTCGGGACCGAGCAGCTCCGCCAGCTCGTCGAGCATGCGCTCGCACAGGCTGCAGTCGGCCCGGCTGTAAACCGTCCACTGGGGCATGGGGAGACGGCAGCGCCGTGCTGACGTGACGGGCGCTGCTCGCGGGCGATCGGCGCGAGCGCAGCTTCTTCCTTGGTCACGGCCTCGGCGATCGCCTCGACCGTCGCGGCCGGCACTTCGCCGACAGCGGTGACCTGATGACCGTCCAGGTTGCGCGAGTACGCGAACGCGGCGCCGACCTTGGCCAGGCCCCGCATCGCCTCGGTCTGCGGCGAGCGCGGCTCGATGAACACCGACACCGACGCGAGCCCGTCCGACAGCACCAGGTGCCGCACCGGCACGTTCGAGCCGGCGATGATCTGCAGGCGCCACGTCGTCAGCGCGGAACCCGGACGGCAGGCGGATGCATGTTCCAGCCGAGCGGCACGTTCGCCATGCGCGGCTCCTGCGCGTCCTGCCGCACCCAGCGGAAGCCCTCGCCGTCGACGGCGGGCTTCACGGCGTCCGCGGCGATGCGATCGCGGAAATTCAGCTCGGCGAACACGATCTGCTCGATGACGTTGCCGTTGCGATCGCACAGCTGCGACATCAGCGGCATCGCCGTCTCGTCGTCGAGCCACAGCCGGTAGCCATAGCGGTACTGGTCGCGCGGCTGCACCAGGATGACCTGCGTGCGGCGGCCGAGCGCCTTCTTGAAGGCGCCGCGCTCGATGCTGTAGTGAGCTTCGAGCTGCTCGTTGTAGAGCGGCACCGTCGCCATCAGCGTGCGATCGTCGGTGCGCTTCTCCACCAGCACCGTGCGGCGGTCCGGCAGGTAGCAGATCACTTCGTTCTGGTTGCGGATGATTTCGCGGCCGCTGCCGTCGAGCGACACCAGCCGCTCGGTGACCTTGCCCTTCTCGACGCGATGGATGATCCGCATCGTCTGCGTGACGCGAGTTGCGCACGTGCAGATAGCGTCCGTCGTAGTTGCGGGTGGCGAGCGATTCGGACATGCGCTCCAGCCACTCGCGCGCGACACGGTCCGCCGCGTTGCGCCGAGCTCATCGCCGTGAGCGCGACGGCGGCCAGGGCGACGGAGTATTTGCAGGAGGGCCATCGAGGCGTTATTGAGACTGCGACGGGCCGGCTGCGACTGGTTCGGCGGCGACTGCGGCTGTTGCTCGCCGTCCGTCGCGACGTCCGGGTCGCCATCGTCTTCCGCGAGCACGCCGGTCAGCACCGAGCGGCGCGCGAGCGGCGAGGAATATTCGCTGTGAGCGACCACGTAGTTCGTCAGGCGCGTGGCCGGCACGAACGCCGGCGTGCGAAGTCTGGTCGGCACGATGTAGCTGGCGGCATCGTCGTCGTTCTGTGCGACGACCGTCGTCGGCGCGGCGGCCGGCTCGTTCGCAGCGATCGGGTCCCGGTGCAACGCCGGCTCGCTGGACCGAGAAGATCGCCAGCGCGGCGACCGTGGCAGCGACGCCGATTCCGGCCACCGGACGCAGGCTGCGAACCAGACGCGGCGACAGGCGCGGCTGCGCGGCGCGCGGCTGCGGGCTCCTGATCGACCGCGGCCATCACCTTGTCGGCGAAGGAGCGCGATGCGACGACGGGCTTGGTGTGGCGCAGGGCCTCGCCGATGAGCGGTGTAACGGCCGAGGGACTCGCGCAGCTCGGGGTTGCGCTCCAGGCGCTTCAGCAACAGGTCGAGCTCCGCCGCCGGCAGTTCGCCGTCCAGGCAGGCCGAGAGCTGTTCGTTCACCGGATCGGTCATGTGTTCGTCACCTGCCATATCAAACTCGAACCTCGACAACATTGCCAGCATCCAGCCACTCAATTCAACGCGCCGTCCCGGCACGCCTCGCAATTTCACAATTTCTGCCCGCGCGCCCTCAATCCAGCAGCGGCTTCAGCTTCCGGTCGATCGCCTCGCGCGCCCGGAATATCCGCGAACGCACGGTACCGACCGGGCAATCCATCGCCTCCGCGATCTCCTCGTACGACAGCCCTTCCAGCTCCCGCAGGACGATCGCCGTCCGCAGATCCTCCGGCAGCTGCTCCATCGCCCGTTCCACGACGTTGCGAATCTCCTCGGTGAGCAGCACCCCTTCCGGGGTATCGCCTTCCTTCAGCCGCGCGTGGCGGTCGTACTGCTCCGGATCCTGCAGATCCAGATCGAAGTCGACCGGCCGCCGGCGGTTCGACACCAGCGCGTTCTTCGCCGTGTTGATCGCAATGCGATACAGCCACGTGTAAAAAGCACTGTCGCCCCGGAACGAGGCCAGCGCCCGGTAGGCCTTGAGGAAGGCCTCCTGGGCGACGTCCTCGGCCTCGGCGGCGTCGGAAACGAACCGGCCCACCAGCTTCAGCACGCGATGCTGGTACTTGCGCACCAGCAGGTCGAAGGCGGACTTGTCGCCCGCCTGGACCCGCTCGACGAGCTGCTGGTCGGAGTCGTCCTGCGTCATCGACCGGCGGCCTCACGGGCTGCTCGGATCGAGACTCGCCGACGCCCGAGGACTGCTCGCATAGACTGGCGCCCGGGAAAGTTCGCGGAACTACTGCACATTTTCGCGGCTCCGTGACGCCGTTCGCGAACCGTTCTCATCGCGTCCGGGCTTCGGGCAACGCCCGCTCCAGAGCCTCGATCCGCAGGCGCACGCACAGCGCACGCAGCTGCTCTGCAGGCATATCGCCATGGACCAGCAGCATCGAGCGCTGCGACCGGCACGGCCCGTCCAGCGCAGCCACACGGCATCTGCGCACCACACGGGTGTCGGCAGAAAGCTCCCCGGGCGAGTCCGTGGCACGCAGGCCAGCGACCATCCGCATGCCAGTGGACCGCGATCCATCCTGGCGCGCCGACCAGCCCGAACCGCAACAGCGCCGACGGCGCCGACGAGCTGAGAGAGCTGTATCCAAGACGGCGCCGTCGCCGAGCAGCACGACCGAGCACGCCGGCAGCGACGAGCACGAGCCACGCCCGCGAGCGCTTTCGGCGCGTCGCGCGCGGACATCAAGCGTGCAGGATCGGTGAGTTTCGCGATGACATGAGCCCAGTGCGGATCGGCCGGAACCTGCCGCCGCATCACGAAGTCGAGCAGCTCCGGGTCCGGCAGGTCCAGTAGCGCTGCGAACGCCTGTTGTTCGGCGGCCGGGGCGGAAGGATAGCGTTCCCGGAGGTATCGTTCGAGCAGGACGTCCAGCTCGCGCATGCCGCGCCGGCAGCGCCAGCGCAGAGCATGGCAGCGGTCTCAATGCCTTCTCTCGGCAATCTTCTTCTTGATCTCCGCGATCGCCTTGGCCGGGTTCAGGTCCTTCGGGCAGGCCTCGGTGCAGTTCATGATCGTGTGGCAGCGGTACAGGCGGAACGGGTCCTCGAGCTCATCGAGGCGCTCGCCGGTCGCCTCGTCGCGCGTGTCGACGATCCAGCGATAGGCCGCCAGCAGTGCCGCCGGGCCGAGGTAGCGGTCGCTGTTCCACCAGTAGCTCGGGCAGGAGGTCGAGCAGCACGCGCACAGGATGCAGGCCGCCGGGCGATCGATCTTTTCCTGGTCCTCTTTCGACTGCAGCCGCTCGCGATCCGGCGGCGCCGGCGTGCGGGTCTGCAGCCACGGCTTCACCGACGCGTACTGCGCGTAGAAGTCGGTGAGGTCCGGCACCAGGTCCTTGACCACCGGCATGTGCGGCAGCGGATAGATCTTGATCGTGCCGCGGATGTCGTCGTTGGCCCGCGTGCACGCGAGCGTGTTGAGCGCCGTCGATGTTCATGGCGCACGAGCCGCAGATGCCTTCGCGGCACGAGCGGCGGAACGTCAGCGTCGGATCGATCTCGTTCTTGATCTTGATCAGCGCGTCCAGAACCATCGGCCCGCAGCTCGCCATGTCGACCTCGTAGGTGTCGACGCGCGGGTTCTCGCCCGATTCCGGGTCGAAGCGGTAGATCTTGAACGCGCGCACCTGCTTGCGCGCCGGCCGGCGCCTTGAACAGCTTGCCGGGGCGGATCTTCGAGTTCGCGGGAAGCGGAATTGCGCCATTGCATGTCCTGGTCAGTAGGTCCTGGCTTTCGGCGGGATCGGCTCGACGTCGCTGGTCAGCGTGTTCAGGTGCACCGGGCGATAGTCGATGCGCACGCCGCCGCGCGCATCCACCCACGACGAGCGTGTGCTTCATCCAGTTGCCGTCGTCGCGCTCGGGGAAGTCCTCGCGCGCGTGCGCGCCGCGGCTCTCCTTGCGGTTCGCCGCCGAGCTGGATCGTCGCCAACGCCTGCGCCAGCAGATTGTCCAGCTCCAGCGTCTCGATCAGGTCGGTGTTCCAGATGAGCGAGCGATCGCTGACGCTCACGTCGGCGAACGACGCGACCACGTGCGTCGAGCTTGTGCACGCCTTCGTCGAGCGACTCGCCGGTGCGGAACACGGCGGCGTGCGTCTGCATCACGCGCTGCATGTCGAGGCGGATCTGCGCGGTGCCGATCGAGCCCTTGGCATTGCGCAGCCGATCGATGCGGCTCACCGCGAGATCGCCCGCGTCCTTCGCGCAGCGGCCGGTGCTGCGTGCCCGGCTTGAGCGTAGCGGCGCAATGCCGCGCGGCCTCGCGGCCGAACACCACGAGATCGAGCAGCGAGTTCGAGCCCAGGCGGTTCGCGCCGTGCACCGAAACGCAGGCCGCTTCGCCGACCGCCATCAGCCCGGGCACGACGCTGTCCGGATTGCCGTTCTTCAGCGTCACGACTTCGCCGTGATACGTTCGCCGGAATGCCGCCCATGTTGTAGTGGACGGTCGGCAGCACCGGGATCGGCTGCTTGGTGACGTCGACGCCGGCGAAGATCTTCGCGGTCTCGGCGATGCCCGGCAGCCGCTCGTGGATCACGTCCGCGCCGAGATGCTCCAGGTGCAGGAAGATGTGGTCCTTGTGCTCGCCGACGCCGCGGCCTTCGCGAATCTCGATCGTCATCGCGCGGCTCACGACGTCGCGCGAAGCGAGATCCTTGGCGTTCGGCGCGTAGCGCTCCATGAAGCGCTCGCCGTTGGAATTGCGCAGGATGCCGCCCTCGCCGCGCACGCCTTCGGTGATCAGGCAGCCCGCGCCGTAGATGCCGGTCGGATGGAACTGCACGAACTCCATGTCCTGCAGCGGCAAGCCGGCGCGCAACACCATGCCGCCGCCGTCGCCGGTGCAGGTGTGCGCTGAAGTGCATGAGAAGTAGGCGCGGCCGTAGCCGCCGGTCGCGAGGATCGTCTGGTGCGCGCGGAACCGATGCAGCGTGCCGTCGGCCATGTTGATGGCGACGACGCCGCGGCACTCGCCGTTCTCCATGATCAGATCGATCGGCGAAGTACTCGACGAAGAACTGCGCCTCGTGGCGCAGCGCCTGCTGATACAACGTGTGCAGCATCGCGTGGCCGGTGCGATCCGCGGCCGCGCAGGTGCGCTGCGCCGTGCCCTTGCCGTAGTGCGTCGTCATGCCGCCGAACGGCCGCTGATAGATGCGCCCGTCGTCGGTGCGCGAGAACGGCAGCGCCGTAGTGCTCGAGCTCGATGACCGCGTTCGGCGCCTCCTTGCACATGAACTCGATCGCGTCCTGGTCGCCGAGCCAGTCCGAGCCCTTGACGGTGTCGTACATGTGCCAGCGCCAGTCGTCCTCGCCCATGTTGCCGAGCGCGGCGCTGATGCCGCCCTGCGCGGCGACGGTGTGGCTGCGCGTCGGGAACACCTTGGTGATGCACGCGGTCGACAGGCCCGAGTGCGCCAGCCCGAACGTCGCGCGCAGGCCTGCGCCGCCGGCGCCGACCACGACGACGTCGTAGCTGTGATCGATGAATTGTACTCGCTCATGCCGCGCACCGCCGAAGGCGATGCGCAGCACCGCGAAGATTGCCGAGCGCAGCGACCAGCGACGTGCACGAACGTGAGCAGCAGCATCGTGACGATCTTCAGTGCCGTGGTGATGCACGTAGTCCTCGACGACGACCTGCACGCCGAGCTGCGAGTGATAGACGAGCGTGCCGATCAGCAGCAGCAGCAGCACCGCGTTGAGCGGCGCCGCGATCCACGCCACGACGAACTCGTAGCTGAAACGTCGGCATGCGCAGCAGCGCGATCACGAACCACAGCCCGAGCAGCAGCAGCGCGACCGACGTGACGCGCTGCGACCACCAGTGCGAGACGCCTTCCTTCGCCGCGCCGAGCCCGAGCACGCGGCCGATCGGACTGCGCAGGCTCATGCGGCACCTCCGCCGTGGCGCAGACGCAGGAACCAGAACAACGCCGTCGTAGCGATCGCGCCGAGGAACACGATCCAGCCGCTCAAGCGCGCGGCCTTGCGCTCCAAGCCGTGGCCGGTGTCCCAGGTCAGGTGCCGCACGCCGTTCAGCAGGTGATAGAAGAACGCGAACGAGAAGCCGATCAGCAGCGACGCGAACCAGCGGATGCGCGAAGAAACGGCGGGCGGTTTCGTACGCTCGCGCTGCCGCTCGCCGCGGCGACCAGCCAGTAGACGAACAGCAGCAGGCCGACCGACAACGCACAGCCGGTCACGCGATGCAGGATCGACAAGGCCATCGTGTACTGCCAGCGGTACAGGTGAGGAACGGCGACAGCGGCCGTCTGCGAGTGCTGGTGCTATCCAAGCTCACCCCCGATCAGAATCGCCACTCAGAAATCGATGCAGCGCCCGTTCTTCTCCCAATCGCCGTAGCGCGTGGGATCGAGGCCGCCGCGGCCGCCGTGCTCGCGCGGAGCCTCGGCGCTTGCGCGGCGTGCCCGGCGGCTGCGCGGGCGTCGGACGCGGCATGGCCGGCCAACTCATTCGTATTTGTGGTCGGCAGCGATCCGGACGATGATTGCGTGCCATGCGACATACGGCGTGCGCAAGTGTGCCAGAAGCACTTTTGAGGCGGAACCTCGCCTGGTTGTCGTTAGTTTGTCGCGAGGCTTGACTTCGGATTTCGCGAACGGATGAGCGCTCACCCGCTGCACACGAATTCCTACGACTCCCTCGGCGCGCTGCTGGTCGAGCGGCGCGGATGCCCGCGCTTTCCTGCAAGGTCAGCTGAGCGCCGACATCGATGCGCTCGCTGCCTGCGCAGGCGCTGCTGGCCTCGTGCAATTCCGCGCAGGGTCGCGTGCAAGCCGTGCTGTGGCTGGTCGAGCGCAGCGACGGGATCGCGCTGGTCCTGCCCGCGTCGATGATCGAGCGCACTGCAACGCGCCTGCGCAAGTATGTGCTGCGGTCGAAGGTCAGGATCGAAGCGTCGCCGGCTGCCATCGACCTCGCCGGAACCCCATGCGTATCGCGAGCCGCGAGTGGCAGCTCGCGGGCATCCGCGCCGGCCTGCCGCAGGTCTACCCGCAGACTCACGAAGCGTTCGTCGCGCAGATGCTCAACCTCGATCTGCTGGGCGGCGTCAGCTTCGAGAAGGGCTGCTACACCGGCCAGGAGATCATCGCGCGCACGCACTTCCGTGGCGCGATCAAGCGGCGCATGTTCCGCTTCGAGTGCGCGTGCCCGCCGCCCGCGCCCGGCACGCGCAGTCCTCGCCGGCGAGCAGCACGCGGGCGACGTCGTCGATGCCGCGGCGACGAGCACAGGCTGCGAGCTGCTGGCCGTGATCAGTCTCGCGCAGCAGGACGCGGCACTGGAGCTGGAGTCGAACCGCGGCGCGCGGCTGCAGAAGCTGCCGCTGCCGTACTCGCTGTAGGTCGGGCTTCAGCCCGACTTCTGTCAGGCTGAAGCCTGACCTCACGTCCTCCGGCCGCATGTACGGGAACAGCAGCACGTCGCGGATCGACGGCGAGTTCGTCAGCAGCATCACCAGCCGATCGATGCCGACGCCGAGCCCGGCCGCCGGCGGCATGCCGTACTCCAGCGCGCGGATGTAGTCGGCGTCGTATTGCATCGCCTCCTCGTCGCCCGCCTGCCTTGCGCGCCAGCTGCTCCTTGAAGCGCGCCGCCTGATCCTCCGGATCGTTGAGCTCGGAGAAGCCGTTGGCGAGCTCGCGCCCGCCGACGAAGAACTCGAAGCGGTCGGTGATGAACGGATCGGAATCGTTGCGCCGCGCGAGCGGCGACACTTCGGCCGGATACGCGTACACGAACGTCGGCTGCAGCAAGCGATGCTCGGCCGTCTTCTCGAAGATCTCGATCTGCAGCTTGCCGGCGCCGTCGCCCGGCTGTACGCGATGCCGAGGCGATCGCATTGGCCGCGCAGGTACTCGACGTCGCGCAGCCGGGCGCGCTCGATGCCCGGATTGAAGTGCACGACCAGGTCCTCGACCGTGACGCGGCGGAACGGCTGCGCGAAGTCGTACACCTCGCCCTGGTACTCGACGCGGCGCGAGCCGAGCACGGTGTCGCACAGCCCCTGGCACATGCGCTCGACCAGGTTCATGAAGTCGGTGAAGTCGGCGTACGCCTGGTACAGCTCCAGCATCGTGAACTCGGGATTGTGCCGGGTCGAGACGCCTTCGTTGCGGAAGTTGCGGTTGATCTCGTACACGCGCTCGAAGCCGCCGACCACCAGGCGCTTCAGGATACAGCTCGGGCGCGATGCGCAGGTACAGGTCCATGTCGAGCGCGTTGTGATGCGTGACGAACGGCCGCGCCACCGCGCCGCCGGCGATCGTCTGCATCATCGGCGTCTCGACTTCGAGGAAGTCCATCGCGTCGAGGAAGTCGCGCAGGTACTTGACGATGCGCGTGCGCGTCTTGAACACCTGCGCGCTGCTCCGGGCTGACGATCAGATCGACGTAGCGCTGGCGATAGCGGATCTCCTGGTCGGCGAGGCCGTGCCACTTGTCGGGCAGCGGCCGCAGCGACTTCACCAGCAGGCGCAGCTTCTCGACGCGCACCGACAGCTCGCCGGTCTTGGTCTTGAACAGCGCGCCCTCGGCGCCGAGCACGTCGCCGACGTCCCAGCCCTTGAACTCGTCGTACATCGCGCCGAGCGGCTCGCTCTGCACGAACAGCTGGATCTGCCCGGTGCGGTCCGCGATCTTCGCGAAGCTCGCCTTGCCCATGACGCGCTTGGCCAGCATGCGGCCGCCGACCTTCACGCGGATCGCGTTCTGGTCGAACCACTCCGGTCGGCCGGTCGCCGTACGCGGTCAGCAGCTGGTCGGCGAGCGCGTCGCGACGGAAGTCGTTCGGGAACGCGACGCCGCCGCCGCGCTGTCCAGCTTGGCGCGCGCTCGGCGATGAGCTTGTTCGAGCTTCGGCCGCTGCCGTTCGGCGATCAGCTTGTTTTCGTCGTCGCGACATCACAGCCCCTGCTTCAGACTCGCTTCGAGAAACTGGTCGAGATCGCCGTCGAGCACCGCTGTCGGTGTTGCCGACCTCGACGTTGGTGCGCAGATCCTTGATGCGCGACTGGTCCAGCACGTACGAGCGGATCTGGTTGCCCCAGCTCACGTCCGACTTGGTGTCCTCCAGCACCTTCGCGGCGGCGTTGCGCTTGTTGACCTCCAGCTCGTACAGCTTCGCCTTCAGCTGTTTCCATCGCCTTGTCGCGGTTCTTGTGCTGGCTGCGTTCGGCCTGGCACGCGACCACGATGCCGGTCGGGCATGTGCGTGATGCGCACCGCCGACTCCGTCTTGTTGACGTGCTGGCCGCCCGCGCCGCTCGAGCGATAGACGTCGGTGCGCAGGTCGGCGGGATTGATCTCGATGTCGATGTCCTCGTCGATTTCCGGCGAGACGAACACCGAAGCGAACGAGGTGTGCCGGCGCGCGTTCGAATCGAACGGCGACTTGCGCACCAGGCGATGCACGCCGGTCTCGGTCCGCAGCCAGCCGTAGGCGTAGTCGCCCGTGAAGTTGACGCTCGCGCCCTTGATGCCGGCCACTTCGCCGTCGCTGATGTCGACCACTTCGGTCTTGAAGCCGTGCTGCTCGCCCCAGCGCAGATACATGCGCAGCAGCATCTGCGCCCAGTCCTGCGCCTCGGTGCCGCCGGCGCCCGCCTGGATGTCGAGGAAGGCGCTGTGCGAGTCCATCTGGCCCGGGAACATGCGCTTGAATTCGAGCTGCTTGACGTCGCGCTCGAGCGTGCGCGACGTCGCGCTCGACCGACTGCGCGGTGGACTCGTCGTTCTCTTCGACGGCCAGGCTCAGCAGCTCGCCGGCGTCCTTCAGGCCGTTGGTCACGCGATCGAGCGTGCTGACGACCTGCTCCAGGCGGGCGCGCTCGCGCCCGAGCTCCTGGGCCTTGTCCGGCGTATTCCAGATCGCGGGATCTTCCAGCTCCCGGCTTACCTCGGCGAGCCGCTCGCTCTTGATGTCGTACTCAAAGAAACCTCCTCAGCGCCTCATTGCGCTCGGTGAGGTCTTCGAGGGAACGGCGGATTGGATTGGTTTCCATGGAAGTGGCGAATTGGCGAGCGAGCGGATGGTAGCACGATGTAGGTCGGGCTCGGCCGACTGCATGCGTCGGGCTGAAGCCCGACCTACAACACCCGCAGATACTCCACCACCAGCTGCACGCTCTCCAGCCCGTTGTACTGATTGACGTCGAGGCGATACGCCAGCTCGACGCGCGCGTCCGGCTGCACTTGCGGCGCGTCGGCATCGTCGAAATGCCGGAAGGCGATCGCTTCGCACAGGCCGCCGTCGCCGTCCTGCAGATCCAGCTTCAGATGCCGCTCGCCGACGACGCGCGCGGCGCGCACCTGGAAGCAGTCGTCGAACACCGGCTCGGGAAAAGCCTGGCCCCACGGCCCGGCCGGACTGCAGCAGCCGCGCGACGTCGATCGTTCGCTCGCGGCCGCTGAGCGCGCCGTCCGAGTGCACGACGCCGACGGCGTCCTCGAGCGTCATCCAGCGGCGCACCTCGGCATCGAACGCGGCGCGGAACTCTTCGAGCGCCGCAGCGCGCAGCGTCAGCCCCGCCGCCATCGCGTGACCGCCGAACTTTTCGATCGAGGTCCGGATGCCGCACGGCGACGGCGTCGAGCACGTCGCGGATGTGCACGCCGTCGACCGAGCGCGCCGAACCCTTCAGCGTCGTTGCATCCGCGCGCGCCAGCGCGATCACCGGACGATGCACGCGGTCCTTCACGCGCGAGGCCACGAGGCCGACGACGCCCTGGTGCCAGGTCTCGTCGAACAGGCACAGCCCGAGCGGCAGCGTCGGATCCTCGGCGCGCATGTCCGCGATCGCGAGCATCGCCTCCTGCTGCATCTGCAGTTCGAGCTCGCGGCGATCCTGGTTCAGTTGCGCGAGCCGCGCCGCGAGCACCGCGCGCCGTTCGATATCGTCGGTCAGCAGGCACTGGATGCCGATCGACATGTCGTCGAGCCGGCCGGCGGCGTTCAGTCGCGGCCCGATCTGGATAGCCGAGATCGGCTGCGAGCGTCGCTGCCGGCACGCGGTTCGCAGCTTCCAGCAGCGCGCGAACGCCGGCGCAGCAGCGGCCCGCGCGAATGCGGCGCAGCCCCTGATGCACGAGCACGCGGTTGTTGCGATCGAGCGGCACGAGATCCGCGACCGTGCCGAGCGCCACGAGATCGAGCAGGTCCGCGACCGGCGCGGCGCCCGCGTGCAGGCCGCGCGTCTGCATCTCGCGAGTCAGTGCTGCCATCAGATAGAACGCGACGCCGACGCCGGCGAGCGCCTTGCTCGGAAATGAATTGCCCGGCGCGTTCGGATTCACGAGCGCCGTCGCGGCCGGCAGCGTCGGCGGCGCGAGATGGTGATCCGTGATCAGCGTGTCGATGCCGAGCGAGCGCGCCTCGTCGACGCCCGCATGACTGGAGACGCCGTTGTCGACGGTGATGATCAGCGCCGGCTTGGCTCTGCGCAGCCAGGCGCACGATCTCGCGGCGTGAGCCCGTAGCCGTACTGAAAGCGATTCGGCACGAGAAAGTCGATCGACGCGAAGCCGAGGCGGCGCAGCTGCCGCACGACCAGCGCCGTGCTGGTCGCGCCGTCCGCATCGAAGTCGCCGATCACGACGATCGGCGCTGCGCTTCAGGAAGTGAGCGCACAGCAGCTCGACGGCCGCGGCGATGCCGTCGAGCTGGCCGACCGGCACGAGTTGATTCAGGCCGAGGTCGAGCTCGCTCGCGACGCGCACGCCGCGCGCCGCGTACAGACGTCGCAACAACGGATGCAGGTCGCCCGCGAGCGCCGTCATCCGCGACGCGGCTCGCGGCGGCGGATCGTCCGATTCAGCATGCGGCCCACTCCGCGGGCGTGCGCGCGCCTGCGCCAGAACTTCAGCAGCGAGTGCCGCGCGACCGTGACGTCCCATTCATCGATCACGATCTCCAATCGCGCGAGCGCGCCCGCCGCCAGTGCGCGAGCCAACGGTGCGATCCACGCTGCTTCGAGCGCGTCGACATCGTCTGCAGCGACGACGGCGACTGCGCGCGAGCTGCAACCGCGCGAGCAATGCCTGCGCATCGACGCGGAGCGGCCGTCACGTCGGCGTCGTTCAAGCGATAGATCCCTCGCAGATACAGGTCGTCGCCGAAAGCCTGCGGCAAAGCGTAGCGCTGCAGGTCACGAATTTCTCCTGCTCCATGAAACCAGACGGCATTGATTTCCGGCACGCCGCGGCGCGAGCCGCTCGACGTTGACGGGATGCTCGTGCAGCAGCATCTGCAGCTCCGTCATGAGCCGGCGCAGCGCCGGTGCATCGCGCCCCTGCGGCATCGCCTGCTCGAGCGGTATCGCCGCCGCGCGTCTCGGGCGTCACCGTGCTGCACATCGAGCGCGCGCTCGCTGTGCACCAGCCAATCGTCTTGCGACGTCGTGACCAGCTGCATTCCGGCGGTTCGCAGATGCGCGGCGATCGTCGGTTCCAGCTCCGCCAGTTCCGCGCGTGATGCGCCCGTCGAACCGTGCAAGACCACCGCCGTCAGCCGGTCGAGCCCCGCCATGAAATGCATCGGCTGCAGTTGCAGCCAGAAATCCCGCGCGGGCTGCGCCGCATCGCCGGTGCGCGTGACGGCTGCGCTCGGATACTGCGCGTAGTCGTGCGATACCGAGAGCATCGAGCAACGCGACCTGCCACGCGCGCAATCCGCCGCGCGGCAGCGGCGACGCGTGAATCGACGCCGCGACCGCCGAGTCGCGCAAGGTGCGGCCAGCGCGCGCCGCGCTCGGCGATCGCCTGACGCAATGCCGGCGCGATCTTCGGCAGCGATCAGCGTGAGAGCTTTCGTCATTCGCGCTATCGTAAGGCAATGAGATTGACCGACGACAGAACTGGCGGCGCGTTGCTGGTGCGCTCGTACGCACCCGGCGAGGTGCGCGTCGGCGACACGGTGCTGCAGCGAAGCTGCCTGATCAGTGCGGAGCGGCTGGTCGAGGACTGGCGGCCGCAGACGCTGGACGAGCTGACCGCAGCGGATCTCGAAGCCGTGTTCGCGCTGCAGCCGGAGATCGTCGTGCTCGGCTCCGGAGCGCGGCAGCGCTTTCCCGATCCGCAACTGCTCGCTGCGATCATGGCGCGCGGCATCGGCTGCGAAGTGATGGACACGGGAGCCGCCTGCCGCACGTACAACGTCCTCGTGAGCGAGGCCCGTCGTGCGGTGGCCGCGTTGCTGCTTGAAGTGAGGGAGCGTCGGTCCGGTGAAATGAAACTCCCGGTCAAGACGACCGGGAGAAGACGCGAGGGACTGAAGTTCGTTCGACCAACTCGTCGCGGCGTGCTCTAAAAAGAGCATCGCACGACGAAATATTCTTGTTGTTTTGCTTTTGTTCTTCTTCGCGCTGTTTCCTCGAATCCCCCTCCGCCCCCGCGTCTTCTCCCGGTAACCCTGCGTGCGTCGCCAAGCGACGACATTGGGCGCGGATGTTAGACACACGATAGTGCAGAGCGCAACTACTGATCGGTAGCGCGACAGCGCTGAACGCCCGGCAATGTTCGGGCCAGACTGAGTCTCGGTCCCATGTCGACAATGTGTGTGCACACTACTGTCGCCCGCTGCGGCAGGAACGACAGCGGATTGCCTGGCGTGCCGTTGATGCGGATCTCGAAATACAGCATCGCGTCGCCTTGCGGACCCGCGCCCATCGTCGCGATCCGCTGGCCGGCGCCGACCGCATCGCCCTCGCGAACCGCGACCGACTGCGTGTGCCCGTACGCGCTGAGATAGGTTTCGTTGTGCTTCAGGATGACCAGCTGCCCGTAACCGAGCAGCCCGGTGCCCGTATACACGACGCGGCCCGCGGCAGCGGCACGGATTTCCTCGCCGAGCCGTCCGCTCACCGTGAGCCCCTGTCCGCCGTTCGGACGCGACGTGAGCGTCGCCGTGCCGCCGGACACAGGCCATTGCCATTGCACCGGCGGCGCAGTGGGCGTGCGTGCCGGCGCGGTCTGCCTTGCAGCAGACGAGGGCAGCGGGACGCGCTGACGCACGCGATGCCGCGCGATGGATACAACTTCAGCACCTGGCCGGGATGAATCACATAATCGCGACGGATTCCGTTCCAGCGCGCGAGGTCCTGCCAATCGAGTTTGTGGCGCCAGGCGATCGCATAGAGGGTGTCGCCGCGCTTTACGGTATAGGTCTGCGGCGCGCTCGGGCGCCGAGGAGCAGGACAGAGCAAGATCGCGCTGAGCAGCACGACCAGGAAACTGCTAGCACGCGCGAAAGCTGCGGCATCTCACCATCCGTTAACGCGCTGCCTCGGCCTCAGGTCGTTCCCTTCAGCAGCGGCACGAAGCTCACCTGGCCGAGCATCTCCTTGTGCAACTCGTCGCCACGCCGCGTCAGCCGCAGCAGTTGCTGGCGGCCTTCCGGGCCCACCGGCGCGATCAGCCGGCCGCCGGGCGCGAGCTGCTGGAACAGCACCTCCGGAATCGCCAGCGGCGCCGCCGCCATCAGGATGCCGTCGTACGGGCCGTGCGCGGGCCAGCCCTGAAAGCCGTCACCGTGACGCAAATGAACGTTGCGAATGCCGAGTTCCTTGAAGCGCGCGCGTGCGCGGTCGAGCAGCGCGCTGATGCGCTCGACGCTGTAAATGAAACGCACCAGCGGCGCGAGCACCGCGGTCTGGTAACCGCAGCCGGTGCCGATCTCCAGCACCTTGCCGGGCGTGCCGCCTTCGAGCAGCGCCTCGCTCATCTTCGCGACCACGAACGGCTGCGAGATCGTCTGGCCGTGGCCGATCGGCAGCGCCGTGTCCTCGTACGCGCGCGTCGCCGAGCGCTTCGTCGACGAACAGGTGGCGCGGCACGTTGCGGATCTGGTCGAGCACCTGCGCGTTGCCGATGCCCTGCTCGCGCAGGCGCTGGATGAGCCGCTCGCGCGTGCGCGCGGAGGTCATGCCGATGCCGGCGCGATTGCCCGGCCGATCGTTCATGATGCGGTGGACTCACGCTTCCCTTCCCTGCAGCCACGCGCGCATGTCCTCCAGCATCGAGTGCCGCGTCAGGTCGATCTGCAGCGGCGTCACCGAAACGTAGTTGTTCGCGACCGCATGAAAGTCGGTGCCCGGCCCGGCGTCCTGGCCGACGCCCGCCGGCCCGACCCAATACACCGGCCGGCCGCGCGGATCTTCCGCGGCGATGATGCGTTCCGAGCGATGACGGAAGCCGAGGCGCGTCGCCTGGTAGCCCTTGAGCGCCTCGTACGGCACGTCCGGCACGTTGACGTTGAGGATGGTCGCCTGATGCAAGCGGCGTACGCTGCACGCGCAGGACCAGTTCGGTCGCGACGCGCGCCGCGGTCGCGAAGTGCTGGCCCGAGCCCGGCTGCATCACCAGCGACACGCGCGATCGCCGGCAGCCCGAGGAAGCGGCCTTCGATCGCCGCCGCGACGGTGCCCGAATACAGCACGTCGTCGCCGAGGTTCGGACCGTCGTTGATGCCGGAGACGACCATGTCGTGCTCTTCTTCGAACAGGCCCGAGATCGCCAGGTGCACGCAGTCCGTCGGCGTGCCGTTGAGCACGTAGTACTTGCGCTCGTCGAACGGCAGCACGCGCAGCGGCATGTCGAGAGTGAGCGAATTGCTGGCGCCGCTGCGGTTGCGGTCCGGCGCGACGACGGTGATCTGCGCCAGTTGCGCGAGGGCGTCGCTGAGCGCGCGTGAGCCCGTCGGCGCGATAGCCGTCGTCGTTACTGATGAGAATCTTCACTGCGGGAAACTATACTTTAAAGCTGGTGAACGCCGGAGTCGAGCCATGAGTCGGAGCGAGCGAGTGAGCGACGACGAGGACCGCGAGGCGCGCGCCTTTCGCGAAGCGATGCGGGACGTGCGCCGCCTGCCGCGCGGCGGCAAAGCGGAGCGCGCGGCACCGAAGCCGCCGCCGAAGGCGCGCTTCACGCGCGCCGACCAGGTCGAGGTGCTGCGCGAGAGCCTGCTGCCGCCGGCGGACGAAGCAGTGCTCGCCACCGGCGACGAACTGAGCTTTCGCCGCCCGCACATTTCCGAAGCGGTGCTGACCCGGCTGCGACGCGGCGCATTACGTCGTCGACGGCGAGATCGATCTGCACGGCATGACCGGCGCCGAAGCGAAAGCGGCCTTGCGCAAGTTCATCGCCGAATGCGTCGACGCAGCGGCTGCGCTGCGTGCGCGTCGTGCACGGCAAGGGGCGTCGCTCCGGCCCGCGCGGCCCGGTGTTGAAGAACGTCGTCAACCACTGGCTGCAGCGCGCGGATGACGTGCTCGCGTTCGGCTCGGCGCGCGCTGTCGACGGCGGCAGCGGCGCGATCTACGTTCTGCTGCGCTCGAAGTGACACGATCACTCGTCTGCTTCCGGCGCCTGCTGAGCGAACGCATTCTCGATCAGCTCGTGCAATACCGCGGTCGCGAACGCGCCGCGGAACAAGCGAAAGCGCAGCTGCACGATCTCGCCCTCGATCGTCCACTCGAGACGGTCGACACGAATACGCAACGCACGGCGTTCCGGCTCCAGTCCGGCCTTGCTCAGCCCTTGCGCGAGAACATCGTGACGGGCGACGACTTCCGCTTCGAGTGCAGCGAGCGCACGGAGCCGATGTCGCGCCCGCCCCACAGCGGGCCGGTCGGATGGATGTCGAGGCGCGCACAGCGCTCTTCGAGCGCGGCATCGATGACGTCAGCGACGAATACGCTGCCGCTGCCGTCGAGATTGACGATCTCGCCCGGCAGCAACCGGTTCCAGGTTCCGTCGCTCACGCGCCGCGCGATGCACGGCATTGAAGATCGCGGCGCGTGCCGCGGACAACGCGAAGCCGCGCTGCCAGCGATCCGGCAGGTGCGACGCCGTCTGCGAACCACGCGAGCGCCGTACGCAGGTTGCCCCCGTCGCGCCCGAAGCGCTGCGGGCCGAAATAGTTCGGCACGCCTGCCGTCGCGATGGCACGCAGCCGCTGTTCCAGTGCTGTCGGGTCGCCGCTGAACGCACGCAATGTGATCGTGAAGTCGTTGCCCTTCAGCGCACCGCGCTTCAGCTTGCGCCGGTGGCGCGCGGCCGCGATGACTTCGAAGCCCTCGCCCGCGACGCCTACCCATGACTCGCCGATCGCGGAGCGCGCCGGCACCGTGAACGACTGCTCGGCCACGGCGTCGCGATCCTTCAGCCCGGCGAAGCCGACGTCGCGCGGATCGATCTTCGCGAGCCGCGCGAGCTGCTTCGCGACCCACAACGTGTTCGCGCCGCGCTTGCGCACCTTCAGCAGCAGATGATCGCCGTGCGCCGTCGGCCTCCCAGCCGAGCCACTCGCTGCACGAGGAAGTCTTCCGGCGCGGCGCGCAGTTGCGCACGACCCGCCGGACCGCCGTGCGCGCACGGCAGCGCCGCCATCTCTTCGAACACGGTCACGGAGCTTGTATTCCCGTCGTCTGCTCGATCAGCGACGATCGCCTGGCACGCCAGCCCTTCGCCGCGGCCGACGAAGCCCAGCCCTTCCGTCGTCGTCGCCTTGACGTTGACCCGCTCGGGGTCCAGCGCCAGGTCGCTGCCGATGTTGGCGCGCATCGCCTCGCGGTAGCGCCCGAGACGCGGCCGCTCCGCAATGACGGTCGCATCGACGTTCACGACCCGATAGCCGCGATCCTTCAGCAGCAGTCGCACGTGGCGCAGGAACGTGCGGCTGTCGGCGCCGCGCCAGCGCGGGTCGCTGTCCGGGAAATGCATGCCGATGTCGCCGAGTCCCGCTGCGCCGAGCAGCGCATCGCAGATCGCATGCAGCAGCACGTCGCCGTCCGAATGCGCGAGCACGCCGTGCGAATGCGGCACGCGCTCGCCGCCGAGCATCACGTGATCGCCGCTCGTGAACGCGTGCACGTCGTATCCCTGGCCGATGCGCAAACCGGTGGTCATGTTGCGCTCCACGATTGCAGCAGCCGCTCGGCGCGCTCGATATCTTCGGGCAGCGTGATCTTGATGTTGTCCGGATCGCCGCGCACCAGCCGCGGCTGCAAGCCGAGCGCCTCGACCGCCTGCGCCTCGTCGGTCGGCGCGGAACCGGCGTCGTGAGCGGCGCGCAGCGCGCGATCGAGCAACGCCGTAGCGAAACATCTGCGGCGTCAGCGCGCGCCACAGCGACTCGCGCGAAACAGTCGTCTGCACGCGATCGCTCGCGTCGGCGCGCTTCAGAGTATCGACGACCGGAGCGCCGAGCAGCCCGCCCACGCCATCGTCGCGCAGCTCGTCGATCAACCGGCTCAGATCCGCGGCTCGCAGGCACGGTCGCGCAGCGTCGTGCACCAGCACCCAATCGTCCTCGCGTGGCATGCGCAGCAAGCGCGCGCAGACCTGCGCGCACCGAGTCGACGCGCTCGGCGCCGCCCGTCGCGGTCAGAGATCTTCGGATGACGCGCGAGCGACTGCTCGCGCCAATGCCGATCGTGCTCGGCGAGCACGACGACGATGCGCTCGCAGTCGGCGACGTTCGAGAAAGGGCGCGAGCGCCCATTCGATGACGGTGCGGCCGGCGAGCGGCAGGTACTGCTTCGGCAGCGCCGGCGCCGGCCATGCGCCGCGAGCTGCCCGCCGCCGGCACGACCACCCAGTATTTTGCGGTCATGCGAGGGCTCGCGTGCGGCGGCGATCGCGGCGGTGCGGCGGCGCATCCTCAGGCGACACGACCTGGTAGAACGTCTCGCTCTTGCCGACCATGCCGAGATCCGTGCGCGCCCGCTCCTCGATCGCCGTCGTGCCCTTCTTCAGGTCCTGCACTTCGGCCGCGAGCGTGCGGTTGCGCTCGCGCAGGCGCGCGTTCTGCTGCCTCCTGCGCGGTGATCTCCGCCTGCAGCCGCGCGACTTCGCGCATGCTGCCGTCGCCGAACCACAGGCGGTACTGCAGCAGCACCAGCAGGATCAGCAGTCCGGCGGCGAGGAATTTCATGCCAGGAGCTTCATGACGTTCAGCACGAGATGCTCGGCAGCGGCACCGGGAACGCCTCGGCGCCGGCGTAGCGCGCATCGGCGCCCAGCTCCGCTTCGATGCGCAGCAGCTGGTTGTACTTGGCGATGCGGTCGGAGCGCGACATCGAGCCGGTCTTGATCTGCGTCGCGCTGGTCGCGACCGCGATGTCCGCGATGGTCGCGTCCTCGGTCTCGCCCGAGCGGTGCGAGACGACCGACGCATAGCCGGCCTTCGCGGCCATGTCGATGGCGGCCAGCGTCTCGGTCAGCGTGCCGATCTGGTTCGACCTTGATCAGGATCGCGTTGGCGATCTTCTTGCTGGATGCCCTCCTGCAGGATCTTCGTGTTGGTCACGAACAGGTCGTCGCCGACCAGCTGCACGCGCTTGCCGAGCCGCTGCGTCAGCAGCGCCCAGCCGTCCCAGTCGTTCTCGCTCATGCCGTCCTCGATCGTCACGATCGGGTAGCGCCCGACCAGGCCTTCGAGGTAGTCGGCGAACTGCGCCGAGGTGAACTTGCGATGCTCGGACTCCAGCTCGTAGATGCCGTCGGCGAAGAACTCGGTGCTCGCCACGTCGAGGCCGAGGAAGATCTGCCGGCCGGCCTTGTAGCCGGCGCGGTCGATCGCCTCGAGGATCGTCTCGAGCGCCGCCTCGTTGGACGGCAGGTCGGGCGCGAAGCCGCCCTCGTCGCCCACCGCGGTCGCGAGCTTGCGCTCGTGCAGGACCTTCTTGAGCGTGTGGAAGATCTCCGCGCCGTAGCGCAGCGCTTCCGACAGCGACGGCGCGCCGACCGGCAGGATCATGAATTCCTGGATGTCGACGCTGTTGTCCGCGTGCGCGCCGCCGTTGATGATGTTCATCATCGGCACCGGCAACGTCTTCGGCCCCGGGCCGCCGAGATAGCGGATACAGCGGCTGCTTGCTGTCGCGCGCGGCGGCGTGCGCAGTCGCGAGCGACACGGCCAGCAGCGCGTTCGCACCGAGCCGCGCCTTCGTCTCGGTGCCGTCGAGCGCGATCATCGCGCGATCGATCTCCTGCTGCGCCGTCGCGTCCTTGCCGAGCAGCGCCTTGCGGATCTCGCCGTTCACGTTGCCGACGGCCTTGGTCACGCCCTTGCCGAGATAGCGATTCTTGTCGCCGTCGCGCAGCTCGACGGCTTCGCGCGCGCCGGTCGATGCGCCGGACGGCACGGCGGCGCGGCCGAGCACGCCCGAATCCAGGATGACGTCGGCCTCCACGGTCGGATTGCCGCGCGAGTCGATGATCTCGCGGCCGCGGATGTCGACGATCTTGCTCATAACAGGCTTTCCTCGAACGGGCGGGACTTGACGGCGCGGTCGAGCTGCACGAGCGTCGTCAGCAGCGGCTCCATGCGCGCGAGCGGCCAGGCATTCGGGCCGTCGGACAGCGCCTTGTCCGGATCGGGATGCGTTTCCATGAAGATGCCGGAGACGCCGGCGGCGACCGCGGCGCGCGCCAGCACCGGCACGAACTCGCGCTGGCCGCCGGAAGCGGTGCCCTTGCCGCCCGGCAGCTGCACCGAGTGCGTGGCGTCGAACACGACCGGGCAGCCGGTCGCGCGCATCACCGACAGCGAGCGCATGTCCGAGACCAGGTTGTTGTAGCCGAAGCTGAAGCCGCGCTCGCACACCATGATCTGCTCGTTGCCGGTCGAGCGCGCCTTGTCGACCACGTTCTGCATTTCCCACGGCGACAGGAACTGGCCCTTCTTGATGTTCACCGGCCGCTTCTGCGAGCAGACGTTGAGGATGAAGTTCGTCTGCCGCGCCAGGAACGCCGGCGTCTGCAGCACGTCGACCACCGACGGCGACTTCGGCCATCGGCGTGTCCTCGTGCACGTCGGTCAGCACGGGCAAGCCGAGCTGGCGCTTCACCTCGGACAGGATGCGCAAGCCCTCCTCCATGCCGGGCCCGCGAAAGCTCTTCTGCGAGGAGCGGTTCGCCTTGTCGAACGACGATTTGAAGATGAACGGGATGCCGAGCCGCGCGGTCAGCTCCTTGAGCTTGCCGGCGGTGTCGAGGATCAGCCCTTCGCTCTCGACGACGCAGGGCCCCGCGATGAGAAAGAGCGGCTGGTCGGGGCCGACGGTGAAATTGACGAGCTTCACGCGTCCTGGTTCATGCGATCGGGTTCATGCGGCTTGGGCGACCGGCATCTGCTCCTGGCGGTACGCGCGCGCCGCCTTCACGAAGCCGGTGAACAGCGGATGGCCGTCGCGCGGCGTCGAGCGGAACTCCGGATGGAACTGGCTGGCGACGAAGAACGGATGCGTCGGCAGCTCGATCATCTCCACCAGGCCGTCGCGCGAGAAGCCGGAGAAGCGCAGCCCCGCGTTCATCATCTTCTGCAGGTAGCGGTTGTTGAACTCGTAGCGGTGGCGGTGGCGCTCCTGGATCACGTCCGAGCCGTAGATCTGGTGCGCGCGCGAGCCGTGCGACAGCCGCACTTCCTGCGCGCCGAGCCGCATCGTGCCGCCCAGCTCGGATTTCTCGGTGCGCTGCTCGGTCGTGCCCTTCTCGTCCTGCCATTCGGAGATCAGCGCGATCACCGGATGCGGCGCCGAGCGGTTGAACTCGGTGGAATGCGCGCCCTGCAGGCCGCGACGTCGCGCGCGTACTCGATGATCGCCAGCTGCATGCCGAGGCAGATGCCCAGGTACGGGATGCGGTTCTCGCGGGCGTACTGGATCGCCTGGATCTTGCCTTCGATGCCGCGCTCGCCGAAGCCGCCCGGCACCAGGATCGCATCGACGCCATCGAGGCAGCCCGTGCCGTGCTTCTCGACGTCGGTGGCCTCGACGAACTGGATCTTGACGCGCGTGCGGGTGCGCACGCCGGCGTGGATCAGCGCTTCCGTCAGCGAGATGTACGAGTCGCGCAGGTTCACGTACTTGCCGACCATCGCGATCGTCACGGTCGTGTCCGGGTTGGTCTTGGCCGCGACCACCTGGCGCCATTCGGACAGGTCGGCCGGCGGCACGTCGAGGCGCAGCTTGTCGACCACGATGTCGTCGAGCCCTTCCTCGTGCAGCAGCATCGGGATCTTGTACAGGTCGTCGGCGTCGACCGCGGAGATCACCGCGCGCTCCTCGACGTTCGTGAACAGCGCGATCTTGCGCCGCTGCTCGTCCGGCACCGTGTTCTGCGCGCGGCACAGCAGGATGTCCGGCTGGATGCCGATCGAGCGCAGCTCCTTCACCGAGTGCTGCGTCGGCTTGGTCTTGATCTCGCCGGAGCTCGGGATGTACGGGATCAGCGTCAGGTGCATGTACAGCACGTTGTTGTGGCCGAGCTCCACGCCCATCTGGCGAATCGCCTCGAGGAACGGCAGCGACTCGATGTCGCCGACCGTGCCGCCGATCTCGACCATGCACACGTCCGCGTCGCCGGCGCCCATGCGGATGCAGTGCTTGATCTCGTCGGTGATGTGCGGGATGACCTGCACCGTCGCGCCCAGGTAGTCGCCGCGGCGCTCCTTGGCGATGACGCGCTCGTAGATGCGTCCGGTCGTGAAGTTGCTGTTGCGCGAGGTGGTGGTGCGCACGAAGCGCTCGTAGTGGCCGAGATCGAGGTCGGTCTCGGTGCCGTCGGTGGTGACGAACACTTCGCCGTGCTGGAACGGACTCATCGTGCCTGGATCCACGTTGATGTACGGATCCAGCTTCACCATGCTGACCTTGAGGCCGCGAGCTTCGAGGATGGCGCCCAAAGAGGCCGCCGCGATGCCCTTCCCAAGCGAGGAAACGACACCGCCGGTCACACAGATATAACGCGTCATCTTGAGCACCGTCGCGTGAGAGAGTTGAACCGATGACAGTGAGCGCTGCCGCGTCATCACGGTCATCACGACGGGCGGACAGTCTATCTGAAGACGCCGGTAGTTGTCGCGCACCTCGTAGGTCGGTTTGCTAACCGCGACTGCTTGCCGCGATCAGCTGTGGTCTCTCCTCCCACACGATGCGCAGCGCGTCCTCGCCGCCGCGCGCCGCGAACTCCTCGGCGATCCACAGATCGCCGACGGCGACCAGCCGCTCGGCGGCGTAGATCAGCGGCACGCGATCGCGCCACCACGGCAGCACGCGCGCGTCCTGCAGCAGCTTCTTGAGCTTGCGATGATGCGCATCGCCGGCGGGCTGCAACTCCTCGCCGCCCTGCCGGAAGTGGACCTGCAGCCGCCGCTGGCAGACGCGACGCCGCCACTCCGCCCAGCGCATCGCGCTGCTACGCGCAGGCGACCGAGCTGCGCTGGCAGTTCAAGCACTTGCGAGACATTCCACGTCAGGGCGTCAGCCGGCTCGAACGGCGGACGCTGGCGCATGCAGTAGAGCAACCCGCGATGGCGGCGGACCTGCACGCCGTCCCACTCGACGCACGGCAGGCGATCCTCGCGCGCGATCAGCAGATCGCGCTCGATCGTCGCGAGCTTGCGAGTCGACGGCACGCGCACGCCCTGCTGGCGGATCCAGTGACGCAGCACGTTGCGCCGACGCGCGGGCGCCAGGCTCGCGAGCTGCGTCATGCTCGAGGCAGGAACCGATCGCGACGGTTTCGCAGATCGGCGGCCGCGAGCACGTCGAGCAGCCTGCCCGCTTCGCGCAGATGCGCGGTCGAGCGAGTCGCGCTGTGAGCCGCGGCCGGCCAGCGCTCGCGCAGCGCCGGCAGCACGCGATGGCGCAGAAAATTGCGGTCGAAGCTCGTGTTCTCGTTGGAGGGATCCTCCAGCCACTGCAGCCGCTCGGCGCGCGCCCACTCCTCGAGCTCCGCACGCGAGAACTCCAGCAGCGGTCGCGCGAGCCAGCCGCCGCCGAAGATCTGGACGGACGGCACGCCGCTCAGCCCGCGCAGCCCGGCGCCGCGCATCAGTGCGAGCAAGCATCGTTTCCAGCTGATCGTCGGCATGATGAGCGGTGAGCAGGACTTCGTTCGGCTTCAGGATCTGCCTGAGCGCGGCGTAGCGGGCTTCGCGCGCCGCAGCCTCGGGGCTCAGCTCGGGATCCGACGCGACAGTGACGACCAGCGGGACGAGCTCGATCTGCAGCGACTGCGCCACGCGGCCGCACTGCTCGCGCCAGCTCGCCGAATCCGGATGCAGC
This sequence comes from uncultured Gammaproteobacteria bacterium, assembly GCA_963830745.1. Classification (GTDB taxonomy): domain Bacteria; phylum Pseudomonadota; class Gammaproteobacteria; order Steroidobacterales; family Steroidobacteraceae; genus Steroidobacter. Next base: position 138,458 of record CAWHNL010000016.1, on the reverse strand, counting down.
TGATGATCGACGTGCGCGGCACGCATGCGGTAGTTGGCACGGTCGGCGATGGCGCGAGCCAACGCATGCAACAGGACGGTCGAATCGAGCCCGCCGCTGTACGCGACGCAGAGCTCAGCGCTGGTGCGGGGAACCAGGCTCTCGACACAGGCAAGCAGTGCTGAGGGAGAGAACCGCGACACTCACCCTTCGCTGTATACGCCGTAATCGCGCAGCCGTTGCTGCCGGTTGGTCACGACCTGCTCCACCGGCAGCGCCTGCAGCTCGCCGAGGTGCCGCAGCAACGTATCCTTGACCGTGTCCGCCATCGCCTGCGGATCGCGGTGCGCGCCGCCGAGCGGCTCCTTGATCACTTCGTCGACGATGCCGAGCTTGGCGATGCGCTCGGCGCTGACGCCCATCGCCTCGGCCGCAAGGTCCTTCTTGTCGGCGCTGCGCCAGAGAATGCCGGCGCAGCCCTCCGGCGAAATCACCGAGTAGATGCTGTACTGGAGCATCAGCAGGCGGTCGCCGACGCCGATCGCGAGCGCGCCGCCGGAGCCGCCCTCGCCGATCACGATGCTGACGATCGGCGTGCGCAGCGTCGCCATCTCGAACAGGTTGCGCGCGATCGCTTCGCTCTGGCCGCGCTCCTCCGCGCCGACGCCGGGATAGGCGCCGGAGGTGTCGATGAACGTGATCAGCGGCATCTGGAAGCGCTCCGCCATGCGCATCAGGCGCAGCGCCTTGCGATAGCCTTCCGGCTTCGGCATGCCGTAGTTGCGGCGCACGCGCTCCTTGGTGTCGCGGCCCTTCTGCTGCCCGATGATCATCACCGGCTTGCCGTCGAGCCGCGCCGGTCCGCCGACGATGGCATGGTCGTCCGAGTACATGCGGTCGCCGTGCAGCTCCTGGAAATCCGTGAAGATGGAGCCGATGTAGTCGAGCGTGTACGGCCGCTGCGGATGCCGCGCGAGCTGCGCGATCTGCCACTGCGTCAGGTTGCGAGAAGATGCTGGTCGTGAGCGCCCGGCTCTTGGCGCGCAGGCGTGCGATCTCGTCGGCGATGTTCACCTCGGCATCGCTCGACACGAACTTCAGCTCGTCGATCTTCGCCTCCAGCTCGGCGATCGGCGCTTCGAAGTCCAGGAAATTCATGGCCATAGTGTGCGGTCGCAAGCTCTGCGCGAAAGAGCGCCGAACATAGCGGGCGCGGCACGGAAGGGCAAGGAGGGTAATCTCCGGCCATGCGCCCGATGTTCGAAATCCGCCGCGATCCCGCCACCGGCGAGCAGTACCTCGAAACCGCCCTGCACGGCCGCGCGCTCCTGGAACAGCCGCTGCTGAACAAGGGCAGTGCCTTCACCGAAGCCGAGCGCCACGCGTTCGGGCTCGTCGGACTCCTGCCGCCGGGGGTGTCCGCGCCGGCGGTGCAGCTCGAACGGATCTACGGCAACTATCGCCAGAAGACCTCGAACCTGGAGCGCTACATTCACCTGGTCTCGCTGCAGGATCGCAACGAGACCGCGTTCTATCGGCTGCTCAGCGAGCATCTCGTCGAGATGATGCCGATCATCTACACGCCGGTGGTCGGCGAGGCCTGCCAGGCGTACAGCCGGCATCTACCGCCGGCCGCGCGGGCTCTACATCTCCTATCCGCACCGCGACGCGATCGACGCGGCGCTGGCCAACCTCGGCGACCAGGACGTCGGCATCATCGTCGTGACCGACGGCGAGCGCATCCTGGGGCTCGGCGACCTGGGCATCGGCGGCATGGGCATTCCGATCGGCAAGCTGTCGCTCTACAGCGTGTGCGCGGGCATTCATCCGGCGACCACGCTGCCGATCATTCTCGACGTCGGCACGAACAACCAGGCGCTGCTGGACGATCCGCTGTACCTGGGCTGGCGCCACCAGCGAATCCGCGGCGCGGAGTACGACGCGTTCGTCGAGGCGTTCGTGAGCGCGGTGACGAAACGCTTCCCGCGCGTGCTGCTGCAGTGGGAAGACTTCGCGAAGAACAACGCGGCGCGCTTGCTGGAGCGCTACCGCGACCGGCTGTGCTCGTTCAACGACGACATCCAAGGCACAGGTGCGGTGACGCTTGCGGCGGCGATGGCAGGCGTTGCCGCGAGCGGCGGGCAGTTCGCCGAGCAGCGCGTCGTGCTCTTGGGCGCGGGCTCAGCGGCAGCTGGCATCACGAGCCAGATCGTCACGGCGATGCGCGCCGAAGGTCTGACTGACGAGCAGGCGCGCCGGCGCATCTGGCTCGTCGACAGCCAGGGCCTCGTCCATTCGCGCCGCGCCGATCTCGATGCCTTCAAGCGCGAGTATGCGCAGCCCGACGCAACCGATCTCTCGCTGCTCGAAGTCGTGAAGCGCGTGCATCCGACGATCCTGATCGGCACTGCCGCGCAACCGCAGGCTTTCACCGAGGACATCGTTCGCGAGATGGCGCGCCATGTCGTCGCGGCCGATCGTGTTCCCGCTGTCGAATCCGACGTCGAAGTCCGAAGCGCTGCCCGTCGACGTGATCGCGTGGACGGAAGGCCGCGCGTTCGTTGCCACCGGCAGCCCGTTCGACGACGTCCAGTACGAGGGACGCCGCATCCGCATCGGCCAGTGCAACAACGCCTACATCTTCCCCGGCGTCGGGCTCGGCGTGATCGCCTCGCGGGCGCGTCGAGTCACCGATGCCATGTTCGTCGCGGCCGCACGTGCGCTCAGCGAATTGTCGCCAGCGCGTCGTGACCCTTCGCAAGCGCTGTTGCCACCGTTGAGCGAGGTGCGCGACGTAGCGAAGCGCGTTGCCGTTGCCGTCGCAATGCAGGCGCAGCGTGACGGGCTCGCCGACGCCATGTCGCAGGACGAGCTGCTGCGGCGGATCGACGCGACGATGTGGACACCGGACTACCTCCCCTACCGGCGCATCAGTTAACCCCAGTTAGACCCGCCAACGGCGCACGCCGTTAGTAACTGGCAGCAACCCCGCCAGCCAGAGGAGCCTCAATGCGCGCCGTTCGTCCGTTGCTCGCTTTCATCGCCTTGATAGCGTCTTTCGCCTGCGGATTCGCCCACGCGGGCGCGCTTGCCGACCTGGAGGTCTACGACCGGACCGCCGGCCGGACGCTGCCGATCTACGAGCACGAGGGCCGGCTTTATGTCGCAGGCGAGCCGGGTCATCAGTACGAGCTGCGCGTTCGCAATTCGTCTGCGGCACGCGTGCTCGCCGTCACGAGCGTCGACGGCGTCAACGTCGTCACCGGCGAAACGGCGGCGCAGGAGCAGAGCGGCTACGTTCTCGATCGGTGGGACTCGGTGCGGATCGAGGGCTGGCGCAAGAGTCTCGACGAGGTCGCGACGTTCTATTTCACGCGACTCGCCGATTCGTATGCCGCGCGCACCGGCCGGCCGCACGACGTCGGCGTCATCGGCGTCGCGCTGTTTCGCGAACGTCAGCCGCATTACGAGCCGTGCTGCACGCCTTGGCGGGAAGACCGCCAGGCTGCACCCGCCGCCGAACCCGAAGCGAGCGCACAGGCCTCTGACGAAGTGTCGCGCGAGCGCGATGCCTCGGGTGCGAAGGCCCAGCGACGCAGCGAATCCAAAAGTGAATCGAAGCTCGGCACGGGTCACGGCCCTCGCGAAGCGTCGCCCGCGCAGTACGTGAATTTCCGCCGCGCGTCGTCGACGCCGGACGAGACGATCGTGATCTACTACGACTCGCGCAGGAACCTGGTCGCGCAGGGCGTGCTGCCGCAGCCGCAGCGCCCGTGGTTCGCGGATCGCCGCCCCGATCCGTTCCCGAACGGCTTCGTGCCGGATCCGTAGGTCGGGCTTCAGCCCGACTCTTCCGCCGCCGCGCCGCCCATCTTCGCCAGATCCTGCTGATTGACCTTCTCGACGTTGAAGCGCGACAGCCGCTCGCGCATGGTCTTCAGCACTTCGGGCAGCGGCGGCGGCTCGTCCTTGATCCAGCGCAGCGGATTGACGCGCGCGACCACGAAGTTGCGCAGGTAGGGACTGATCAACCCGCGGTCCTTGAGCTTCGCCACGATCGCGGTGACCTGCTCGTCGAGCTCGAACACCTGCTCCGCGTAGCGCTCGTGCACGGCGAGCGCCTTCTGCAGCGACTCGGATGAGAACTCTTCGAGCCGCCGCAGGATCGAATGATAGGCGCCGCCCGCGAAGTTGCCCTTGCGCTCGTAGCACAGGCCGAGCGTCACGAGCGACGCTTCCTCGAGGTAGAACGCGAAGTCGCTTTCCGGCCGCTTCGCCGTCCTCCTCGATCAGCCCCTTGTAGATGCGAATGACTTCGAGCGAGCGCTCGCGCAGGTTGTGCGCCTTCTCGGTGTTGAGCGCGAGGATCTGCCACGCGATCTCGCGCTTCGGCACGATCAGCGCGATGATCGACTTCGCGCCGAGCCGCCGCATCGCCTCCAGCCGGTGCCGACCGTTCGGCGTCCAGAATCCCTCCTTCGGCGCGGTGATCGCGATGACCGGATCGAGGAACAGCCCGGTGCGGTCGATCACGCCGGAAAGTTTCTTGTGATGCGCGTCGGACAGGTCGCGCTGGAACGGCGTCGGCTCGACGCGGTCGATCGGCAGCGCTGCGAGCAACAGCGGATTGCGGCCGAGCGGTTCGCAGTAACTGCCGATCAGCAATCCGCCTTCGCGCTCGACGCGCGCCGCCACTTCCGCCGCGGCCGGCGGCAACTCATCGAGCTTGCATTCGCTCGGCAGCACGCCTCGCGTGCGTGGCGCTGCCTTCTTCGGCGTCCGGCGCCGGACCGGCGCCCGCTTGCGCTTCGCAGTCGTCTTGGTTTTCGTTGCCACCGGCGATCCTCCAGCATCCTGGTGCGCCGCAGAGTAACCGGAACCGCCCGCGCGCGCGAGGCGTTGCATCTGCGATGCGGGCGGGGATCCGCGCGCATCCATTTCACCTGCCAGGAGATCCCGCATGAGAAACGGCGCATTGCATTCACCGCTCAAGAATCTGCGCAAGGACCTGTACGCCGTCGCGCGGGACGCCGAGGCGCTGCTCAAGGCGACTGCCGAGGTGACCAACGACCGCGTGCAGGAAGTGCGCGCGCGCACCGAAAAGACGCTGCGTGCGGCGATCGACAATCTTTCCAACGACCGGCTGCGCGGCCAGGTGCGTCGCGTCGCCGAGACCACCGACGACTACGTGCGCGAGCGGCCGTGGGCGATGATCGGCGCCGCCGCCGGCGTGGGCCTGCTGATCGGTCTGCTGCTCCGACGCGACTGACTGACACGACATGGCCACGCACCAGGAACAGGTCGAGAGCGCGATCTCGGATCCGACGCGGCACTACACCTGCCCGATGGACGTCGTGGACGACGACTCCCTCGAGACGCGAAGAGAAGCGCAGGATCCTCGAATCGTGGAAGAAGGACGCCGAGCTGCTCTCGACCGCGCAGGACGAGAACATGAGCGGCGGCGAGCGGCCGCAGCTGCAGGACGTGAGCCTCGCGCTCAGCGAACTCGAGCGGCCGCTGCAGCGCTCCAGATTGAGCAGGTTCGCCGGCGAGTACTGATCCGTCAGCACTCGCGCCTTCGGATCCCAATCCCGCTCCTGCGTGAAGAGCGGCAGGAGCTCCGCGGCGTCGAATCCGTACGGCTCGAACGCGTCGACGAACTGCTGCGCGTTCGTGCGCAGCTGCTCGCGATCGGGCAACGCGCCGAGCCGCGTGACGATCACGCGGTTCTCGCGCTTCAGGTTGAAGAATTTTTCGAACACCTTCTCGTACGTCACCGACTCGTGCTCGTACAGGCCGCTCGAGGAGAACGTGTTGGCCGCGAGCACGCCGCCCGGCGCGAGCAGCGACTTCACTTCCTGCAGGAATTCCTGCGTCAGCAGGTGCTCGGGAATGTATTCGTGATCGAATGCATCGAGCATGATCAGGTCGTAGCGCTGCGTGCCGCGCAGCGCGCGCTTCACGTAGACACGCCCGTCGCTCTCGATGACGCGCGTCTTGTCGCTCGCGACGAATCCGAAATAGCGGCTGGCGACGCGCACCACTGCCGGATCGATCTCGACGACGTCGATGCTGCGTATCGGGCAGCAGCTGGCGCAGCGTGCGCGGGATCGTGCCGCCGCCGAGTCCGACGATCAGCACCGACTGCGGCGTCGGGTTCACGAACAGCGCGCCCAGCATCATCTTCGGGTAGTTCATGACGATGCGATCGGGATGCCGCGTGTCCAGGCACGACTGGCGGCCGACGCGGCAATTGCGCGTGAAGCACATGCAGCGCACGTCGCCGTTCTCGTAGACGAGCACTTCGCGATAGAGCGAGCGCTCCGAGTGCACCAGGCGCTGCTCGGCGCGCGCCGCGCTCGCCGCGCAGCAGCGCACCCGATGGCCCGAAAATCATGACAGCCAGCAGAATCGATCGGCAGTCAGGACGCGTTTCATCAATTGATCTCATTGCGAGGGGCGCGCACGAACCAGGCGCAGGTCGCCGATCGCGACCGAGATCAGCAGCAGCCCGAGCAGGATCTGGTTCACTTCCAGCAGCAGCACGAGATAGAACGAGGTCAGCAGCGTGCCCGCCGCGCTGCCGAAGGTCGAGACGAAGTACAGCTGGCCGGCGTGACGCCCCGAGCTGTTGCGGTCCTCGACCAGCAGGCGCACCGCGTACGGCGAGACCATTCCCGAGAAGAACGTCGGCACGAAGAACAGCGTGAACGCGCTGAGCAGCGAGCCGAAGCGCGGATCCGGGACCGCGAGCGACAACGCATCCAGCATCGGCTCGGCGAACAGCAGCAGCGGCACGACGGTCAGCGCCGCGATTATCAGGATCGACGCCGAGCCGGCGCACGCTCGGCGCGAGCATCGAGTAGCGGCCGCCCGCCAGGTAGCCGAGCGACAGCGCGAGCATGAAGATCGTGATGATCGCGCCCCAGACGTAGATGCTGCTGCCGAAGGTCGGCGCGAGCAGCCGGCCGCCGAGCAGCTCCACGGCCATCACGAAAAACCCCGACCAGCCCGCGATCAAGTAAGCCAACGCCGTTCGCACCATCCGCTCCGTCCAGTCGTGACCGCCGCTCAGCCCGGCGCTGCGTTGCGGCAGCTTCGCACGGAACCGCTTGCGCGTTCGAATTCCCTGGTCCACAGTATTCCCGTGAATACCCAGGAGCTGACAGAAATACACCAGGCTCTGCTAGCCGTGCACGACACGGTCGGTACGCTCACCTTCCCGCGCTGTGATCAAGAGGACGTGCTCGAGCTGATCGATCGGGTGGAATCGGAGCTCTCCGCTTCCCATCCGAACATTCAGATCATCGACACGTTCCTGAACTCGATCGCGCGCAGTCTTCGTGCCCAGCCGGAAGCCCGCGAGGCTTGCCTGCGCATCGAAGACGCCATCGAGCGCACCGGCCTGCCGAGCACCTGGCAAGCCGGCATCTGATCGGCGCCGCGCCGGTCCGATCCACGCCGCGGCCACGCGGGCCGCGTCGCGCGATACGCGCGCAGTTAGTCGGCGCGCACACGCGCACTACTTGTCGGCTTCTCAAGCTCGATCCCGCCCTCGCCCGCCGCTGCAATCAGCTCGAACGTGTCCTGCACGGTGCCACGCGCACGCGGCGCATTGCCGTGCATCCAGATGGCATCGACGAAGTCGCGCGACTGCCCTGCCGGCACAGTAATCGCGATCCAGTGATCGTCCTGCCACAGCTTCGCGCAGCCGCTCGGATCGAGCGCGCCTTCGTAGCAGTCGCGACGGATCACGCGGATCGTGACCGATCGCAGTGTCGTGTCGGTCGTGTTGTTCACGATGCGGCCGCGCAGCTCGAACGGCGCGCCGCTGCCCGTCATGCGCAGATTCTCCGCTGCCACCATCGTTAGCGGAACGGAGCGCAGCACCGCAGCCGGCGAGGCAGGCTTGCCGCGCTGTTGAGCTGCAGGCGCCTGACTCGGATCGTCGCTGCGCAACCGTTGCACCACGCCCCAGCTGAGCATCGCGCCGAGCACGATGCAGCCCACGATACCGAGCGGCCGCAGGCGCGGCTGCGAGAGCGCAATGACGATGAAAACCGTAGCGAGGATCCAGTACACGCGCGCAAGCATAACCGACCGCGCCGGAACCTCACCGCGAGCGAGGCGTTTTTCTTCACGATTCACACCTCGAACACGAGGAGCAAACCGCCATGGGCACGACCCCGCGCAACGAAGGCGAAGGCAACAAGACGGCCGACCGCAACTATCGCGAAGCGACGAAGAAGTTCGTCGAGTCCGAGCGCGGCCGCGAGCAGATCGAGAAGAGCCGGCGACGTCGACGAGAACGAAGAGCGCGACATCGAGCGTGCCGAGGAAGAGGCGAAGCGCCACGCCAAGGAACACGATCCGCAAGAGGTGCGCAAACCGTAAGCAGCGCACGAGGTTGCCGCCCGCCGCCGAACTAGGTCACCATCGGCGGCGGGCCTCCTAACAACGAACAACGAAGTGACCACACGCAACGTCGGCCATCGACTCCACCCGCCAGCGCCTGCGAGCCGTGTTCGGCGGCTCGGTCGGCAATCTCATCGAGTGGTACGACTGGTACACGTATTCGGCGTGCTCGATCTATTTCGCGCCGCTGTTCTTTCCCAATGACGATCCGACCACGCAGCTGCTCAACAGCGCGGCGATCTACGCCGGCGGCTTCCTGATCCGCCCGCTCGGCGGCTGGGTGCTCGGCCGCTATGCAGACCGCAGCGGGCGCAAGGCCGCGCTGACGCTGTCAGTGATGCTGATGTGCCTCGGCTCGCTGATGATCGCGTTCGCGCCCGCATACGCGACTGCTGGGCTGGCGGCGCCGGCCACGCTGGTATTCGCGCGGCTGCTGCAGGGCTTCAGCGTCGGCGGCGAGTACGGCACGAGCGCGACGTACATGAGCGAGGTCACGCCTGCGCACCAGCGCGGGTTCTATTCCGGTGTCCTGTACGTCACGCTCGTCATGGGTCAGCTGCTGTCGCTCGCGGTGCTGCTCGTGCTGCAGTGGGTGTTCCTCAGCCACGACCAGCTCGAAGCCTGGGGCTGGCGCATTCCGTTCGTGATCGGCGCGGCGGCGGCGCTCGGCGGCCTGTATCTGCGGCGCAATCTGCCCGAGTCGCAGACGTTCGAGAAGCATCGTGCCAGCGGCGGTCGCTCCGGCGAAGTGCGGCTGCTGCTGCAGCACCCGCGCGAAGTGCTGATCGTCATCGGCCTGACTGCGGGCGGCACGCTCTACTTCTACATCTTCACGACGTACATCCAGCAGTTCCTCGCGAACACCGTCGGCCTGTCGAAGACCGACGCAACGACCGTCTCGTCGGCGTCGCTGTTCCTGTTCATGCTGATGCAGCCGCTGATGGGCGCGCTCTCCGACCGCATCGGGCGTCGGCCGATGCTCATCACCTTCGGCGTGCTCGCGCTGTTCACGACGGTGCCGCTGCTGTCGACATTGGCCGAGGCGCACAGCGCGTGGATGGCGTTTGCGCTGGTCTCCGTCGCGCTTCTCATCTCGTCGTTCTACAGCTCGATCAGCGCTGTCGTGAAAGCCGAGCTGTTCCCGGTCGAGATCCGCGCGCTGGGCGTCGGCCTGCCGTATGCGGTCGCGGTCTCGCTGTTCGGCGGCAGCGCGCCGTTCATCGGGCTGTGGTTCAAGTCGATCGGGCACGAGTCCTGGTTCTACTGGTACGTAACCGTGTGCGTGCTCGGCTCGCTCCTGGTGTACATTTTCATGCGCGAGCCGCAACGCACCTCGCGCATCTGACAGGAAGCTCTCCATGCCCCGACCCGAGTCCGCCGGTCTGTCCGGCCCGCGCCTGCAACACATCGACCGGTTCCTGCAGCAGAAGTACCTGGATACCGGCAAGCTGCCGTGCGCGCTGACGCTGGTCGAGCGCAACGGCGAGGTCGCCCACCTGAGCGCGCTCGGCCGCATGGACGTCGAGCGCAACCGCCCGTTGCAGGAAGACACGATCTTCCGCATCTATTCCATGACCAAGCCGCTCACCAGCCTCGCGCTGATGATGCTGGTCGAGGAAGGCCGCGTCGCGCTCGACGATCCCGTGCATCGCTACATCCCGCAGTGGCGCGACCTCGGCGTCTACGAGGGCGGTTTCATCGGCTCGTTCCGCACGCGGCGCACGAGCGCGCCGATGCGCGTGATCGACCTGATGCGACACACCTCCGGACTCACCTACGGCTTCCAGCAGCGCACGAATGTCGATGCCGCTTATCGCAAGCTCGCGCTCGGCGAGCTGCCCGGCGCCGTGGCACTCGACCGCATGATCGAGGAGCTTGCGAAGGTGCCGCTGGAATTCTCGCCGGGCACCGCGTTCAATTACTCGGTGTCGACCGACGTCGTCGGCTACCTGGTCGGCAAGATCTCGGGCCAGCCGTTCGAGCAGTTCCTGCGCACGCGCATCATCGATCCGCTCGGCATGGTGGACACGGATTTCATGGTGCCGGCCGCGAAGGCATCGCGCTTTGCGGCGTGCTATGCAGCCACGCCGGACGGACGCATGACCTTGCAGGACGATCCGCAGACGAGCGGTTTCCTGAAGCCGGCAGGTTTCGTGTCCGGCGGCGGCGGTCTGGTCTCGACCGCCGCGGACTACCTGCGCTTCTGCCGGATGGTGCTCAACGGTGGCGCGCTCGACGGCGTTCGTCTGGTCAGTCCCGAAGACGCTGGAGCTGATGTCGATGAATCACCTGCCGGGCGGCAAGGAGCTGCCGGATCTGTCGGTCTCGCTGTTCTCGGAAGCGACGTATGGCGGCGTCGGCTTCGGCCTCGGCTTCGCTGTCTCTTTGAGCCCGGCGCGAGCGATGATCCCGGGATCGCCCGGCGACGTCTCCTGGGGCGGTCTGGCGAGCACGTACTTCTGGGTCGATCCGCGCGAACGTCTGATCGTCATCTTCATGACGCAGCTCACGCCGTCCGCCACCTATCCGATCCGGCGCGAGCTGCGCACGCTCGTCTACTCGGCGTTCACCTGAACGCTTGCCGGAAGCGCACACCTTCGGTGTCGAGCACTGCGCCCTCCACCATGCGCGGGCGATAGCGCGCGGCCTGCAGCGCCTGCAACGTTTCGTCGGCTGCGGACTTGCCGGGTTCGCGTGTCAGCACGCGCTCGCGGTCGATGCGTCCGTCGGCGCGCACCGTAAATTCGATCTCCACGTAGCGTTCCGCTGCTGAGGATTCGTGCGCGGGGCCGCGGCGCAGAGCGAGCGTCGGCACCGGATAGAGCACCTGCACGGGCGCTGCCAACGGATCCTCGGCGCCCGCAGTGCGCTGGACCCAGCGCTGCGCGCTCGCGTAATAGCGTCGGGCGGTGCGGCTGTGATCCTTGGCCTGAAACCAGTCTCCGGCCTGCAGAAGCACGGCGGCGCGACGCTCCGGAGTGAGCGTTGCGGTTTCCGCCAGCTGTGCCGCGTACCGTAGCGCCTGCTCGCCGTCGGGCCGCAGAATCTTCAGGACGCGATAGTGAAACGCCGGGCTGTCGATGCTCATGCGATTCGTGCGCAGCACGGGTCCGCGATAGTGATCGAGCGATTCGGCGAGGTGGCGACGCCCTCGCGCCGCGAGCTCATCGAAGCTGCAGCGTGCGAGCCCGAGCAGCGCGGCGATCAAAGCCTCCTGCTCCGCACTGCGCAGCCGCTCGATGCTGCGGCGAAGCCGCTCGCGCCCGCTGTCGAACCTGCCGAGCCTGCAATGCCACGCGCCGATCCCCGCGAGCGTATTGCGCGTGCAGCGTCGACTGGCGACCGTGTGCATGCTCGCTGACTCTCTCCATGTACGCGAGCGCGGCGACCGCCGCGTCGACGTCGCCCTGCAGGCTATGCAGGTCCGTCAGTTGATTCAGCAATGCATACTGTCTCGGGTCGTAGAGACCGCTGCTGCGCCGGAGGATGTTCACTGCGCGCGTCAGCGGCTCGATCGCATCCGCGGGCTGACCGGCTGCGGCGAGCGCATCGGCGAGACCGGCGAGCGGCGCGACCAGCGTCGCGTCCATCGGCCCGTACTGCTGCTCGGCATCGTGGACGGCGCGCGTGTAGCGATCCGTCGCGGATTGCTCCTCGACGCACCACGCGGAATCGCACATCGCGAGCGCGCCGAGCAACGCGTATGCAAATAAACGCAAAGCTCCCCCGAAGTCCCGCGAAGCTGATCCTAGAATACTCCCGAAATTTCTTCGGGGGGCTTCAGCCATGTGGATCCGCAAAATCGAGCGCGACCTGAAGAAGGGCGTCGACTCGCCGCTCCCCACGCAAGTCGTGTCGAACGAGGAGTTCCTGCCGCGGCCGCAGACGCGAGCGCCAGAAGCAGCTCGAGGGGCTGATCGGCGAGATGGGCGAGGCGCGCGCGCGCAAGCTCAACATGGACCGCCGCGCGTTCATGGCCAGCTCGATGGGCCTGGCCACCTGCTTCGCCGCGTCCAACCGCGTGTACGGCAAGGTCTTCGACGTCGACGAGGCCGAGACCTACGAGCTCGCGGCGATCGACGAGAAGTATCCGAAGAGCGAGTACTTCGTCATCGACGTGCAGGCGCACTTCACCAACGGCATCGCGCTGAACTTCCGCAACAGCGAGACCGCCCGCAACATGGGCTTCAACCTCAAGGACGACGTCGAGTCGTACAGCTTCAAGAACTTCGTCAAGGAGATGTTCTTCGACAGCGAGACCAACATGGTGGTGATCTCCGGCGTGCCGACGCGCGAGATCCAGCGCACGCCCGACGGCAAGGTCGCGGAAGGCGCGCAGCGCAATTCGCCGTTCGCGATCCTGCCGAGCTGGCTGATGGGCGAGAAGAAGAAAGAGATCAACGAAATGGCCGGCTCGCAGCGCGCGCTGTGCCAGGGCAACCTCGCGCCGAACCACTACTGGGACAAGGCGACCAACAGCATCGACAAGGCCGCGATGATCGAGCAGATGGAGCGCGAGCTGCAGCTGTACAAGATCGACTCGTGGAAGTGGTACTGCCACACCGACCCGGCGCGCACCGGCAACGGCTTCCAGCTCGACGACGACAACGCGATGTGGTTCTACGAGGAGTCGCGCAAGCGCGGCATGAAGCTGTTCAGCGTGCACAAGGGCTACTCCTACCAGTCGCGCACGCTCGGCCACCTGGCGAACCCGAAGGACGTCGAGAAGGCGGCGCTCGCGCAATCCCGACTTCAACTTCGTCATCTACCACTCGGCGATCAAGCACGGGCCGAACGAGCCGAACTACCTCGACAGCAACAAGTTCGACCCGAAGACCGGCGACTTCGAGTGGCACGCGATCCTGATGGACATCAAGAAGCGCAACCCGGGGATGAACAACGTCTACCCGGAGGTCGGCAGCTTCTTCAACGCGCTGGTGGTCGCCGACCCGGTGATGTGCATGCACGGCATGGGCAAGAACATCAAGCACTACGGCGCCGACCACGTCGTGTGGGGCACCGACTGCCTGTGGTGGGGCTCGCCGCAGTGGGCGATCGAGGCGTTCAAGCGCTTCCACATCTCCGACGAGTTCGTCGAGAAGTTCGGCTACGCGAAGATCAGCAAGGCGGACAAGGCGAAGATCTTCGGCCTGAACGCGGCGAAGCTCTACAACGTCGACGTGAACGCCAAGCGCAACGCGATTCCGGGCGACAGGCTGGAGAAGGCGAAGCTGGCGTACCTCGATGCCGGCGGCGCGCGCCAGAACGCCGCGTACGGCTGGGTGCGCGCCAACGACTGATGCGAGGACCGTCGCGATCCTGCTGTCTGCATTGGTCCTCCTCGCGACCGCGGCGTGCACGCGCAGACGCGCAGGCGCCGGCGCCCGCTCGCGCATTTCCATCACGTTCATCTGAACGCCACCGATCCCGCGGCGGCGATCCTGTTCTACACGAGCAAATTCAAGGCGCGCAAAGAATCGTTCGCCGGCCTCGGCGACGCAGTGTGGACCGGCGACTCGTGGCTGCTGTTCACCAAGGTCGCTGCGCCACCGCCGAGCGAGCTGCTGTCCGGCATCTGGCACATCGGCTGGGGCGCGCGAGGACATGCAGTCGACGTACCAGCAGCAGCTCGCCAAGGGCACGCGCTTCGCCACGCCGATCACCGACATCAGCGACATGGTCGGCGGCAATCGCCCGTTCTTCTACGCGTACGTCGATGGTCCGGACCACGTGCTGATCGAGCTGAACACCGCGCAGCCATCACAACTTCGGGCACGTGCACATGTTCAGCGCGGATCCGCCGGCCGCGGGCGCGTGGTACGCGAAGCAGCTCGGCGTGCGCAGTTTTCCGCAGAACAGAGAAGCGCGTTTACCGTGGCGTGCAGATCGCGCCGGCAGCGTTCGTGACGGCCGATCACGTCAGCATGATCATCTATCCGGTCGAGTACCTGCAGACCGCGGCGCCGGACGTGTGGAAGGCGCGTGGCGGCACGTTCGTCTCGACGCGCGGCCGTGTCGTGGATCACCTGGGCTTCAGCGTCGACGATCTCGACGCTACACTCGCGCGCCTGCGCAACGACGGCGTCAAAGTCACAGCCGAGCCGCGCAGCATCGCAGACGGTCGCATCAAGTTCGCCTTCATCGAAGGCCCGGACCAGGTCGCGATCGAGCTGATCCAGGATGCCACGCCCCGGCCGCCGCCGGTGACGGACCCGTGACCGACGGCCACTGAAAATGCAGCAGCCCCGCTGGAACTTCGAGCAGGATGCCACCGACGAGCGCATGGACGAGACCGGCTACAACCTGCGCGCGTATTTCGACCGCATGGCCGACGACAAGCTGCGCGAGTACTCGCGCGCGTGGACCGACCAGCAGCTGATGGAGTGGGACGGCAACTTCAAGAGCGACGGCGATCTGCTGCTGCCCTGCTCCGAGCGCGACGTCGACGTCGCCGAATACCGCCGCGTGATCGAGCAGTGCATTCGCTATCGCGACCGCGTACGCTCGCGCTCGTGAAACACCGTGGACCCTCAACGCCGCCGGACGGCGGCGGCATCGTCTACTCGACCGATATCGGCGAGCGCTGCCCGAATTGCCAGCGGCCGGTGCGCGAATGCATTTGCAGGCGCGGTACGCCCGGTAAAACTTCCAGCGACGGCACCGTCCGCGTCAGCCGCGAGACGCAGGGGCGCAAAGGCAAAGGCGTCACCGTCGTCAGCGGGCTCGGCCTGCCGCCGAAAGAACTGGACGCGCTCGCGACGGAACTCAAGAAACACTGCGGCTCCGGCGGCTCGAGCGGCGACGGCCGCATCGAGATCCAGGGCGATCATCGCGATCGACTGGTCGAGGAGCTGACCCGCCGCGGCTGGCCGGCCAAGCGCGCCGGCGGGTAAGATTGACGTCCGATTCGCAAGGAGCCCTTCATGAAGATCACGTTTGCAATTGCCGCGGCAGTCCTCGCCGTGGCCGTCTCGCACGACGCTGCCACGGCGGCGCCGGTCAAGTACACGATCGATTCGAACCACACCTACCCGAGCTTCGAAGCCGACCACTTCGGCGGCCTGTCGACGTGGCGCGGCAAGTTCAACAAGACCTCCGGCACGATCGTCTTCGACAAGGAAGCGCGGCAGCGGCACGCTCGACGTGACAGTCGATACCTCGTCGCTCGATTTCGGCCACGACAAGCTCAACGATCACGCCAAGTCGGCTGAGAAAGGGATGTTCGACGTCGCCGAAGTTTCCGACCGCGACCTACACCGGCAAGCTGACGAAGTTCGTCAACGGCGCGCCGACCGAAGTGGACGGCACGCTGACGCTGCACGGCGTCAGCAAGCCGGTGACGCTGAAGATCGATCATTTCGGCTGCCGCCCGCATCCGATGCAGAAAGGGAAAGACGTCTGCGGCGCCAATGCCACCGCCGCGATCGACCGCTCCGACTTCGGCGTCGACTGGGGCAAGAACTACGGCTTCAAGATGGACGTGAAGCTCGCGATCCAGGTCGAGGCGCTGACAGGCGGATGAAGATGTCGGGCTGAAGCCCGACCTACGGCCTGACCTGCGCTGTAGGTCGGGCTTTAGCCCGACTCTTTCTCCCTGCCCGCCGCCCGCTCGCCGAGCATCGAGCAGCCGAGCGCCGCGACCACGAACACGAATCCCACCCACGGCATGAATCGCGGCTCGACGACCGTCCACGCGCTCGCGCCGATCGTGGCGCCGATCGAGCCGCCGAGATAAGTCATCGAGGAGTTCATCGCGATAGTCGCCGCCGCCAGGAGCGGCGCGACCGCGACCAGCCGCGCCTGCTGCACGGCTGGAAAGCCGGCGCTGCCGAGGCTCCACACGAATTGCGCGACGTAGATCGCAGCGGTCCAGCTCGCGAGGAACGGCCAGAGCAGCAGCATGATCGCCGAAGTCCCGTTGCACTTGTAGGCGACGCTAGTCGCGCCGATGCGGCGGATCAAGCGCACGCTCAGCAGATTTCCCGAGCAGGCCGCCGATGCCTGACGTGAACAGCAACGCCGCGAGTGCCGGGCCGGTGATGCCCTGCACTGCCTTCACGATCGGCGCGATGTAACTCAGCATGACGTTGCCGCCGACATTCGTGAGCGCAGTCGCAGCGGTGAGCCAGCGCAGCGCCGGTGAGCGCAGCACCTCGAACCAGCGCTGCCAATTCAAGCGGCGGCACGTGCACGTTCGCTGGCACCGAGCGCCACACCAGCACCGCAACGACGCCGCTCGCGACGACCGATGAATGCGAACGACGCGCGCCAGTCGAACATCGAGGCGATCAGCACCGACAGCGGATTGCCGAGCACCGAGCCGACGGCCCAGCCGATCATCAGCTTCGCGAGTGTCGGCGCGCGCTCGCTCTCGGGAACGAGCATGCTGACCGTCGCAGCGACCTGCGGCGTGTAGACCGCTGAAGTGACCGCCGCGAGCACGCGCGCCAGCATGAGCTCGTCGTAGTCGCGACTGAACGCGGCCAGGACGTTGGCGAGCGCGCAGATCGCCATCGAGCCGGTCAACAGCACGCGCCGATCGATGCGCGAGCCGAGGGTGGCCAGCGTCGGCGCGCAGATCGCCGCCGAAATGCCGAATGCCGCGATCAGCAACCCGGCTTTCTCGATCGGAATCGCGAGCGAAGCTGCGATGTCGGGAGCAGCCCGCCGACGCTCAGGAAGCTGGTGGCGACGAAGAAGTTGCCGGCGATGAGGACGATGAGGCGGTTGAGCGGCACCGACGAATACTAATCGGTTCTCGTATTGCGTGTAGATCAATCGCCAGCCATCGTTGCCGCACAGCTGCGCGAGGCGCTCGGTGAGCTCGCGCGTCGGCCGCACCGACCATTCCTCCGAGAGCACCAGCTCTGCTCGCGCTGCAGAACCCTGGTAGCGCACGGCGACTGCACAGCGGCCGCCGCGGAACGGCTTGAGCGTCTGCTCGAGCGCCTTGAGGAAAGTGCCGTCGGCATTCTCCGGCCAACGCAGCACCAGGCGGCGCGCGTGCTGTTCGCGCGCATGATCGATGTCGAACGACGCGCTTGGCAGTGAGCCGCCAGCCTTCGATGTACTCGTCGAAGCGCAGCGAGCCTTCCACGACCAGGATCGCGCTCTTGGCGATCAGCGTGCGGTATTGCTGCCAGACGTCTTCGAACATCGACGCTTCGAGCCGGCCGCTGCGATCGTCGAGCGTGAAGATCACGCGGCTGCCGCGCTTGCCGAGATCGAACACCATGCCGGCGACCGTGGCCGGCTTGCCGCGGAACTGCTGGAAGCCTTCGTTGCTCGGCGGCGGGCGGTCGCCGGTGATGTCGGCGATGCGGCCGCTGACGATCGGCCGCACCTCGTGCTCGAATTCCTCGAACGGATGTCCGGTGAGATACAGCCCGAGCGTGTCGCGCTCGCCGTCGAGGCGCACGCGGCGGCTCCAGTCCGGCAGCACTTCGTTGCTGAGCGTGACCGCCGGCGCCGCGCCCGCGTGGTCCATCAGGCCGAACATGTCGTTCTGGCCGACGACGCGCGCGCGGATCGTCTGGTCTGCCAGTTGCATCGCCGAGGGCAGTGCGTGCATCAGCGTCGCGCGGTTCGCACCGATCAGGTCGAGCGCGCCGGAGCGGATCAGCGCCTCCAGCACGCGACGATTCATGCGGTTCTGGTCGCTGCGCCGGCACAGGTCGGCGAGATCGCGGAACGCGCCGTGAGCCTCGCGTTCGGCGACCAGCATCTCCACCACCGATTGCCCGACGCCTTTGATCGCGCCGAGCCCGTAGCGGATGCTGCGCTCGCCGCTGACGGTGAACATGTAGTGCGAGCTGTTGACGTCGGGCGGCTCGACCTTGAGCTGCATGCGCCGCGCTTCGTCGATCAGCGTGACGACCTTGTCGGTCTTGTCCATGTCGGACGACAGCACCGCCGACATGAACGCCGCCGGATAGTGCGCCTTCAGCCACGCGGTCTGGTACGACAGCAGCGCGTAGGCCGCGGAGTGCGACTTGTTGAAGCCGTAGCCGGCGAACTTCTCCATCAGGTCGAAGATGTGCTCGGCGGTGCGCTGCTCGACGCCGCGGCCGGTCGCGCCCGTCGACGAAGATCGAGCGCTGCTTCGCCATCTCCTCCGGCTTCTTCTTGCCCATCGCCCGGCGCAGCAGGTCGGCGCCGCCGAGCGTATAGCCGGCCAGCACCTGCGCGATCTGCATCACCTGCTCCTGGTACAGGATCACGCCGTACGTCGGCGCGAGCACCGGCTTCAGGTCGGGATGCAGGTAGTCGATCGGCCCGGTCGTCTTGCCGTGCTTGCGCGCGATGAAGTCGTCGACCATGCCCGACTGCAGCGGGCCGGGCCGGAACAGCGCGACGAGCGCGACGATGTCCTCGAAGCAGTCGGGCTGCAGGCGGCGGATCAGGTCCTTCATGCCGCGCGATTCCAGCTGGAACACCGCGGTGGTCTCGCAGCGCTTGAGCAGCTCGTAGGTCGGCGCGTCGTCCATCGGCAGCGCGCTGATGTCGAGCGGCGGCTCGCCTTGGCGCTCGCGCTGCGCGTTGATGATCTTGACCGCCCAGTCGATGATCGTCAGCGTGCGCAGCCCGAGGAAGTCGAACTTCACCAGGCCCGCCGCCTCCACGTCGTCCTTGTCGAACTGCGTCACGACGTTGTGGCCGGTGTCGTCGCAGAACAGCGGCGCGAAGTCGGTGAGCACGGACGGCGCGATGACCACGCCGCCGGCGTGCATGCCGGCGTTGCGCACCAGGCCTTCCAGCGACATCGCCATGTCGAGGATGGCGCGCGTCTCTTCCTCGGACTTGTAGCGCCGCTGCAGCTCCGGCTCCTTCGCCATCGCATCCTTGAGCGTGATGCCGAGCTCGAACGGAATCAGCTTGGCGATCGAATCGGCGAAGCCGTAGCTCTGCCCGAACACGCGCGCGACGTCGCGCACCACGGCCTTCGCGGCCATCGTGCCGTAGGTGATGATCTGCGAAACGCGCTCGCGGCCGTAGCGCTCCGCGACGTATTCGATGACGCGGTCGCGGCCGTCCATGCAGAAGTCGATGTCGAAGTCCGGCATCGAGACGCGCTCGGGATTCAGGAAGCGCTCGAACAGCAGGTCGTAGCGCAGCGGATCGAGGTCGGTGATGCCGATCGCGTACGCGACCAGCGAGCCCGCGCCCGAGCCGCGCCCCGGACCGACCGGCACGCCGTTCTCGCGCGCCCAGCGGATGAAGTCGGCGACGATGAGGAAGTAGCCGGCGAACCCCATCTGGCAGATCACGCCGAGCTCGATCGCGAGGCGCTCCTCGTATTCCTCGCGCGCGATCGTGCGCGCCTTGCACGGGCGCGCTGCTCAGCCGCTGCCAGCCGCTCTTGCAGGCCGCGCCGCGCCTCCTCGCGCAGGTAGTCCTCGGTGCTGAGATTCGCCGGGCACCGGATACGCAG
Source organism: uncultured Gammaproteobacteria bacterium (assembly GCA_963830745.1). Classification (GTDB taxonomy): domain Bacteria; phylum Pseudomonadota; class Gammaproteobacteria; order Steroidobacterales; family Steroidobacteraceae; genus Steroidobacter. Next base: position 118,633 of record CAWHNL010000016.1, on the reverse strand, counting down.
GCAGCACCGACTTGCCGAGCTTCAGCTCCAGGTTGCAGCGACGCGCGATCTCGAACGAGTTGGCAACGGCCTCGGGCACGTCCTCGAACAGCTGCGCCATCTGCGCGCGGCGACTTCAGATACTGCTCTTTGCTGTAGCGACGGCGCCGCTTCGGCATCGCCGACCAGCGCGCCGTCGTGAATGCACACGCGCGCCTCGTGCGAGTCGAAGTCTTCCGCGCGGATGAAGCGCACGTCGTTGGTCGCCACGACCGGCACGCCGTATTCGGCGGCGAGGTCGAGCGCGCCGTGGATGTAACGTTCCTCGCCTTCGCGCCGCGTCCGCTGCAACTCGATGTAGTAACGATCGCCGAACAGCGCCAGCCAGCTGTCCAGTGCCTTGCGCGCCTCGTCTTCGCGGCCGTGTGACGAGCGCGCGACCGACAGTCGCCGTCGCTGCGCGCCCGACAGCGCAATCAGCCCGACGAGATTGTCGGCATCGAGCCAGCGCGCGCTCGATGGTCGCGAGGCCGCGTTGCTGGCCTTCGAGATACGAGCGGCTGACGAGCCGCGTGAGATTGCGATAGCCGATCTCGTTCTGACACAGCAGCACCAGCGTCGAGGGCTCGCTGCGCTCGCCCGGCTCGCGCACGCGCAGGTCGACGCCGATGATCGGCTTCACGCCGGCCGCCTGCGCCGCGCGATAGAACTTCACCATCGCGAACAGGTTGCTCTGGTCGGTGAGCGCGACCGCCGGCATGCCCGCCGCCACGACGGCGTCCATCAGCCCGGGCGCGTCGCCGCCTTCGCTCTGGATCCGCACGACGCTGTCGACGAGCGAATACTCGGTGTGCAGGTGGAGATGGACAGAACATGGACTAGCGGCCTCCTAGCGCTCCCGCAAGCGGGGAGGGTTGGCGCGGGCGCAGGCCGCTGCAATTCGCACCGGCTCGAAGCTGCGGCGATGGATCGGCGAGGGCCGTAGTAATCGAGCGCATCGCAGTGCTCCGGCGTGCCGTAGCCCTTGTGCGAGGCGAAGCCGTACTGCGGATAGATCGCGTCGAGGCCGACCATCATCGCGTCGCGCGTCACTTTCGCGAGGATCGAGGCGGCGCCGATGCAGATGCGCCGCGCGTCGCCGTCGATGATCGCCTCGAAGCTGCACTCCAGCGGCAGCCCGACGAACGAGGGACAGCGGTCGCCGTCGATCTGCACGTGCGCCGGGTCGTACGCGCAGCCCGAGCAGCGCGCGCCGCATCGCCAGGTAAGTCGCCTGCAGGATGTTCAGCGTATCGATTTCCTCGACGTCGGCCCAGGCGACCGACCAGGCAATCGCCGCGCCGCGGATCTTGATCGCGAGCTCGGCGCGCTCCTCCGGCTCGATCACCTTGGAATCGCGGATGCCGCGGATGCGCCGCCGCGGATCGAGGATGACCGCGGCCGCGACGACCGGTCCCGCCAGCGGCCCGCGCCCAGCCTCATCGACGCCCGCGCGCAAGCCGTCGCGAACCAGATTGAACGCCAGCTGTGCCGAACTCATCGCTCCCCATCAAACCGGGCTAGTCGGACGCCTGCATCAATTCGAGAATGGCTTCCGCCGCACGCGCGCTCGCGTCACGGCGCAGCGTCTCGTGGATGGATGCGAAAGTTTGCACGAGCTGATCGCGATCGGCACGCTCCAATTGCGTCAGCACCGCCGGACCGAGCACGTCGGCGCGCACCTCGTCGTTGAAATACTCAGGGACCACCTGGCGGCCGGCGAGCAGGTTCGGCTGCGCGAAGAACGGCGCCTTGAAGAGTTTCAAAGTCTTAAGCAGAAAACTTGTCAGCACGCCTAAGCGGTAGGCGACCACCATCGGGCGCTTGACAAGCGTCGCTTCGAGCGTCGCGGTGCCGGACGCGAGCAGCACGACGTCGCTCGCCGCCATCACGCGCTGCGCGTTGCCGTCGACGAGCGTCACGCGATCGCGCACGCCCGCGGCTTCCAGCGCGGCCGCGAACGTCTGGCGCGCGCCCTCGTTGGCGAGCGCAGCGACGAATTTCAGCGCAGGGCGCTGCGCGCTGCAGCCAGGCGACGGTCGCGGCGAAGTCCGGGCTCAGTCGCGCGACTTCGCCATGCCGACTGCCGGGCAACAGCGCGACGTACGTGCCGTCGGGGTCGAGCCGCAACGCCGTGCGCGCCGCGTCCGGATCCAGGTGCAGCGGAACCTGATCGGCGAGCGGATGGCCGACGAACACGGCGCGCACGCCGTGCTCGTCGTAGAAGCGCTTCTCGAACGGCAGCAGGCACAGCACCAGATCGACCGCGCGGCCGATCGTCCGCACGCGCCCCTGGCGCCACGCCCAGATCTGCGGGCTGACGTACTGCACGGTGCGGATCCCGCGCGCCTTCAGGCGCGGCGCGACCCGCAGGTTGAACTCCTTGGCGTCGACGCCGACGTAGACGTCGGGCCGCTGCGCAAGCACGCGCGCGAGCAGGTTGCGGCGAATGCGCAGCAGGCGCGGCAGATGCGGCAGGATCTCGAACAGCCCCATCACGGCGAGATCTTCGGCGCGCTCCCAGGCCTCGCAGCCCGCGGCAATCATGCGCGGCCCTGCGATGCCGGCGAACCGCGCGCCGCGGCACGCGAGCGCGCAGCGCTTCGATCAGGTGTGCGCCGAGATTGTCGCCCGAGGTTTCGCCGGCGACGAGAACGATGAGCGGGCTACTGGCCACTCGCTCAGCGCACGATTCCGACCCGCTCCCGCCGCGGCGTGGAATCGGTGAGGAACGTGACCAGCGGCTCCAGCTCCGGCTGCGCAGCCGCGCGCTGGACGAGCTGCTCGGTCGCCTCGTGCAGCTTCAGCTGCGAGCGATACAGGATCCGGTACGCGTCGCGGATGTTGCGGATCTGCTCCGCCGTGTAGCCGCGCCGCTTCAGGCCTTCTGAGTTCACGCTGTGCGGCTCCGCGGGCCGGCCGACGGCCATGACGAACGGCGGCACGTCGCGCGTCACCGCAGTGTTGTTGGCGATGAAGGCATGCGCGCCGACCTTGCAGAACTGGTGCACGCCGGAGAAGCCGCCCATGTGCACCCAGTCGCCCATCTCGACGTGCCCGCCGAGCGTCGCGTAGTTCGCGAACACGCAATGCGAGCCGATGACGCAGTCGTGCCCGACGTGCGAGCCGGCCATGAACAGGTTGTCGTCGGCGATGCGCGTCACCAGCTGGTCCTTGGTCGTGCCGCGGTTGATCGTGCAGTTCTCGCGGAACGTGTTGCGGTCGCCGATCTCCAGGCGCGTCGGCTCGCCGCGGTACTTCAGGTCCTGCGGCGCGGCGCCGATCGAGGCGAACTGAAAGATGCGGTTCTCGCGGCCGATCGCGGTCGGCCCCTCGATCACGACGTGCGGCCCGACCCAGGTGCCGGCGCCGATCGCGACGCCCGGCCCGATGACGCTGTACGCGCCGACCTCGACGTCGGCGGCGAGCTGCGCGTCGGGCGCGATCAGCGCGGTGGGATGGATCGGCCATGGCTGCAGTCTCGCTGTCACTTCGTCCGGGCGCCACCATCATCTCGGCGCTGGTCGCCTCCTCGCCGTCCACTTCGGCGACCGTCGAGAACTTCCAGATGCCGCGCAGCGAGCGCTCCAGCGTCGCCTTCAGGATCAGCTGGTCGCCGGGCACGCACCGGCCGGCGAAAGCGCGCCTTGTCGATGCCGACGAAGTACAGCTGGCGGCTTCTCGTCCGGGTACACGCCCGCGGTCACGAATGCGAGGATGCCCGCCGTCTGCGCCAGCGCCTCCAGGATGATGACGCCGGGCAACACCGGCCGATGCGGGAAATGCCCCGGAAAGAACGGCTCGTTGACCGTGACGTTCTTGAGCGCGCGGATCGACTGCCCGGAGACGCACTCGAGCACGCGATCCACCAGCAGGAAGGGATAGCGATGCGGCAGCCGGCGCATCACTTCCTGGATGTCCATCGTCAGACGCCTCAGTCATCGTCTCCCCTTGTCACTTCGGCCCTCATTCGTCTTGTGGATCGTCCGGCTCCCGGGCCTCGCCTGCTCAGCCGGCGCACCTGCGCGCGCGAGCTCGTCCAGCCGGTGGAAGCGCGCGGCATTCTTGCGGAAACGCGTCGTCTCGTCGACCGTGCATGCCGCCGGAATAGTAACCCGGCTTGCGGATGCTGCTGTTGACGAACGAGCGGCCGGTCACGACCACGTCGTCGCAGATCGTCAGGTGCCCGGCGATGCCGACCTGCCCGCCGATCATGCAGCGCGCGCCGATCGTCGTGCTGCCGGAGATGCCGCTGCAGCCGGCGATCGCCGTGTGCGCGCCGATGCGCACGTTGTGGCCGATCTGGATCTGGTTGTCGAGCTTGACGCCGTCGCTCGATCACCGTGTCCTCGATCGCGCCGCGATCGATCGTGGTGTTGGCGCCGATTTCGACGTCGTTGCCGATGCGCACGCCGCCGAGCTGCGGGACCTTGAGCCACTCGCCCTCGGCAGGCGCCAAGCCGAAGCCGTCCGCGCCGATCACGACGCCGGGATGCACCAGGCAGCGCTCGCCGAACGACGACCGAGTTGCACAGCGTGACGTTCGCGACGAGCCGCGTATCGGCGCCGATCGTCACGTCGTCCAGGAGCACGCAGCCTGGGCCGATCGCGCAGCGCGCACCGATCGCGCACGCGCGCGCCGATCACGGCGAGCGGGCCGATGGCGGCAGTGGGATCGATCACCGCGCTCGGATCGACGACAGCGCGTCGCATGCCGCCCGGGAGTCACGGGCGGCGCCGGATGCAGCAGCGCGGCGATGCGCGCGTAGACGGCGTACGGATTCTTCGCGATCAGCGCCGGGACCGGGCAGTCCGCCGCGGACTTCGCGTCCAGCACGACGGCGCCGGCCTTGGTCTGCGGCAGGTAGCGTCGGTAGCGTGGATTCGCGAGAAACGTCAGCGACTGCGGATCCGCACGCTCCAGCGTCGCGACGTGCGCGACGCGGACGTCGGGATCGCCCTGGAGCGTACAGCCGAAGCGGACCGCGAGCTCACCTAGGGAAGCGGTGCCCACGAGCCGATGTCCGCTGCGACGGCCCTTGCTGCTTGCTCACTGTTTACCCTGGCGGCGGTGGTCGCCGGCTTCGGCGTGGCCGGCTTCGGGGCGGCGCCGCCAGTGGCCTTGTAGCGAGCCTGCAGCGCGCTCAGCACCTGCGCGGTGATGTCCATGGACTCGTTCACGTACAGCACGCCCTCGCCGACGATCAGGTCGTAGTTGGAGGTGCGCGCGAACGCCTGCACTTCCTGCAGCAGCGAGCGCTGCAGCTTGCCGATCTCCTCGTTGCGACGCAGGTTCAGGTCCTCGACGTACTCGTTCTGCTTGCGCGCCAGCTCGCGCTGCCCTTCGCGCAGGTCCTTCTCGGCGTTGCGGCGCTCGTTCTCGGCCATCACCGCGCCGTCGCGCTGCAGCTTCTCTTCCTTCGCCTTCAGGTCTTTCTGCTGCTGCACGATCTCGCGCTGGCGCGGCGCGAACTCGTCCTGCAGCGCCTGCATCGCCGTCTTCGCCTGCGGCGCCTCGTCCAGCAGCCGCGGCACGTTCACCACCGCGATCTTCGTCTGGGCGTGCGCGACGCCTAGCGGCGCGAGCAGCGCCATGCCCGCCAGAATCGAACCCACGATATTCGCGCTCAAACGTGCCATGTCGGATGGACCTCGATACTTGAAGAGTCGTTGTATGAATTTCCGGTCAGAACTGAGCTGCCCGGCTCAGAACGCCTGGCCGATCGAGAACTGGAACCCCTCGATCTCGTCCCCCCAGCGCGTGTCGCGTGTCGCCGCGCTTGTCGTTCAACGTCATCGCGTAGCTGAACCGGAACACGCCCAGCGGCGCCAGCCATTGCACGGCCACGCCGACGGCCTGCTTGAGCTCACTATACCTGAAGCCATAGTCGATTTCCGCGGGGATCGTGTTCGGGTCGCCGTCCAGGTCCGGGGCCAGGAACACGATGTTCTGGTCCGAGAACATGTTGCCGATGTCGTAGAACAGGCTGAAGCGCGCGCTGTTGCGCCATTTTTCCGGCATCGGCAGCAGCAGCTCGGTCTGCGCCACGGTCTTGATGTTGCCGCCGTACGGCCGGCCGAAGTTGTCCTTCGGGCCGAGGCGGCGATTCGCGGAAGCCGCGCACCGACTCCGGGCCGCCGGCAAAATACTGACGGTACGGCGGCAGCGCCGTCGTGTCGCCGAGCGCCTCGCCGTAGGCCAGCTCGGCGTTGAACATCAGCGTGAAGCTGGCGCCAGATCGGGATGAACTGCAGGTAGTCGTACGACGCGGTCCAGTACTCGACGTCGCTGCCGGGCAGCGTGTAGCCGACGTTGAAGCGGTGACGCATGCCGCGGTCGGCGAAGATCGCGCGGTTGCGCGAGTCGTAGCGCCAGCCGAGGTTGAGCTCGTAGGTGTCGAACTTGCTGCTCACGACCTCGAACTCGAACGGGTCGTCGCAGTCGTCGTCGAGCGTCGACCTGGCGGCAGGTGATCTGCGGGTTGCCGTTGTTGCGCACCCAGTCGACCGCCTGGTCGGCGCTGCCGCCCTCGGTGGTGACCAGCTCGGAGCGCTGCGCGGAGACGCCGACGCCGAGGTACTGGTACTCGGTGATCGGCCAGTCGTAGTTGAGGCCGAGGCTGATCGTCTCGGTGTCGAAGTCCGAGGCCGCCGAGGTGAACTGCGTGACGTCGCGATAGCCGAGCGAGATCGAGCGCTGCACTTCGTCGATCGTCGTGTAGCGGTCGGTGTGCGAGAAGCTGAAGGCCTTGGCGTAGCGGCCGGAGTTGATCTCGGCGGCGATGCGGTTGCCGGTGCCCATGAAGTTCGAGTGCACGAAGTTGCCGTTCAGGATCACCGACTGCGACTCGGAGTAGCCGACGCCGCCGCCGAACTGGCCCGGCAGACCTTCCTCGATCTGGAAGTCGACGTCGACCAGGTCGGCCGCGCCCGGCACCTGGTTGGTCTCGACTTCGACCTTCTCGATGAACGGCAGGCGCTGGATGCGCTGCTTGGAGCGCTCCACCGCGGAGTTCGACAGGTACGCGCCTTCGAGCTGGCGCATCTCGCGCCGGAACACTTCGTCGTTCACGCCCGAGGTGCCGTTGAAGTTCACGCGCCGCACGTACACGCGGTTCTTCGGGTCGACCACGAACGTCAGCGAGATCTCCTTGGTCTCGGCGTTCACCTGCGGCACCGGGTCGATGGTCGCGAACGCGTAGCCGTCCACGCCGAGGCGCAGCTTCATGGCCTCGGTGGTCGCGGTGACGGCGCGCAGCGAATACGTGTTGCCGGGCCTGCATGAAGATCAGCCGCTGCAGCTCCGACTCCGGCACGACCAGGTTGCCGGCGATCTTCACCTCCGAGATCTTGAAGACGTCGCCTTCGTGCACGTTGACCGTGATGAAGATGTCGTCCTTCTCCGGCGCGATCGCCACCTGCGTCGAGGTCACGGCGAAATTCGCGTAGCCGCGGTCCATGTAGTACGAGCGCAGCTTCTCCAGGTCGCCCGACAGCGCCTCGCGCGCGTAGCGGTCGTCCTGAGCGATACCAGGACAGCCAGTTCGGCGTCTTCAGCTCGAACTGCTCGAGCAGCTCGTCGTCGGGGAACGCCGTGTTGCCGGCGACGTTGATCTGGCGGATGCGCGCGCGCTTGCCTTCGTTGACGTCGATGGTCGATCTTGACCTTGTTGCCCGGCACTTCCTCGACCTTGGCGTCGACGCGCACCGCGTACTTGCCGCGCGAGAAGTACTGGTCGGTGAGGTACTGCTTGACCTCGTCGAGCACCGACTGGTCGAAGGTCTTGCCGGTCGCGAGGCCGACGTTGCGCAGCGACTTCTGCAGGTCCTCGGTCTTGATGTCCTTGTTGCCCTTGATCTCGAAGCTCTCGATCGAGGGCCGCTCGAGCACCGCGACGACCAGCGTGCCGCCGTCGCGGCGCATCTCGACGTCGCGGAAGAACTTCGGTGTCGTACAGCGCGCGCAGCGCCTCGGCGACGCGGCGCTGGTCGAGCCGGTCGCCGATGTTGATCGGCAGGTAGTTGTAGACCGTGCCCTCGGAGATGCGCTGCAGGCCTTCGATGCGGATGTCGCCGACGACGAACTCCTCAGGAGCGGAGCGGCCGGCCGCGGGCCGGCTGGAGCTCGTGCCGCGGCAGGCTCGCACAGCGCGCCCGCGGCGGCCAGCGCGAGCGTCGCGTGGATGATCGACTTCAAACGCATCGGCCGGGCCCCTTCTGACGTCAGTTCAAGTGTCGTGCGATGTCGTTATAAAACGCCAGCGTCATCATCAGGATCAGCATCGCAATGCCGATCTGCTGGCCGAGCAGCTGTGCACGCTCTGAGACCGGCCGGCCCTTCACCAGTTCCGCAAGCTGATAAACCACTTGCCCGCCGTCGAGAATCGGAATCGGCAGCAGGTTCAGCACGCCCAGGCTGATGCTGATCAGCGCCAGCGTGCTCGAGGAACGTGCGCCAGCCCTGCCGCGCGGCGAAACCTGTTGTTTCCGCGATACTGATCGGCCCGGAAATCGCCTGCAGCGACACGTCGCCGGTGATGATGCGGCCGACGATCCGCAGCGTGAACACCGAGGTATCCCAGGTCTTGGCCGCCGCCTGCCCGACCGCCGCCAGCGGCGCCGTACTTCTGCAGCGTCAGCATGTCCTCCAGCGTGCGGCCGGTAGGAATCCGCTGATCCTTCGGCGCGATGCCGATCAGGCCGATCTTGCGGCCGGCCCTGCGTGTCTTCGCCGATCGTGACCGGCAGGTCGCGAACCGCGCCGTCGCGGCGCACCTCCAGCGTCGACCGTGCGGCCCGGATTCGGCTTGACGCGGTTGACCAGCTGCCTGGAAGTGCGCGATCGGCTGGCCGTCGATCGCCAGGATCTCATCGCCGACTTGCAGCCCGGCGCGCTCGCCGGCGCTGCCCTTGTTGACCGAGCCCGATGATCGGCTTGCACCCGCGGCCGCCAGATGTCGAAGCCCAGGCCCGGCAGCAGCGCTTCGGGCTGGGTCAGCGCGCGGCTGCGCTCGCCGACCGACCAGCGACAGGTCGCGCTCCGCGCCGTCGACGCCGCGCACGCGCATGTTGATCGTGCCGTCGTCGGTCAGGTCTTCGAGGATCGCCAGCGTCGCGGCTTCCAGCGTCGGCGTCGGCTGCCGCCGATCTGCCAGGATCTGGTCCTCGTAGCGCAGCCCGGCGCGCGCGGCGATCGAGTCCGGCGTGATCTCGCCGATGATCGGCTTGAGCGCCGGCACGCCGGCGGTGAACAACACCCAGTACAGCGCGATTGCGAAAATCAGGTTGAATGCCGGTCCCGCGAGCAGCATCGCGATGCGCTTCCACACCGGCTGGCGGTTGAAGGCGCGCGGCAGGTCGCGCTCCGCGCACATTGCCTTCGCGCTCGTCGAGCAGCTTCACGTAGCCGCCGAGCGGCACGGCGGCGATCACGAACTCGACCGGATCCTTGCCGAGCACGCGGCGATACAGCGGCTTGCCGAAGCCGATCGAGAAGCGCAGCACGCGGATGCCGAGGCGGCGCGCGACCCAGAAATGACCGAACTCGTGCACCGCGACCAGCACGCCGATCGCCACGATGAACGCGGCGATGGTGATCACGAATTGCAGCGGGCTGTCGGTCGAAATCATGCATGGACTCCTGCAGGGCCGGCGATTGCAGTCTGCGCCTCGCGGCGCGCCCAACCGTCTGCAGCCAGAATGTCTGCTACGCAGTCCGCCGGCATCGGCGGCGCGCGCGCCAGCACCCGCTCGATCAACGCGACGATGTCCGGGAACCGGCAGCGCCCTTCGAGAAACGCGCCGACGGCGACTTCGTTCGCGGCATTCAGCACCGCCGGCGCCGTGCCGCCGGCTTCCGCGGCGCTGCGGGCCAGGGCCAGGGCGGGGAAACGCTCCAGGTCGGGCGCTTCGAAATCGAGGCGGGCGGCGCGCAGAATGTCGAGCGATTCTACACCCGAGCTCAGCCGCTCCGGCCAGCCCAGCGCGTGCGCAATCGGCGTACGCATGTCGGGATTGCCCAGTTGCGCCAGCATCGAGCCGTCGACGTACTCGACCAGCGAATGCACGATGCTCTGCGGATGGACGACGACCTCGACCTGGCGCGCCGGCAGGCCGAACAGCAGGCAGGCCTCGATCAGCTCCAGGCCCTTGTTCATCAGCGTCGCCGAGTCGACCGAGATCTTGCGCCCCATCACCCAGCGCGGGTGCGCGCACGCCTGATCGGGCGTGACATTACGTAAATCCGCTGCCGGCGTGCGCAGGAACGGCCCGCCCGAGGCGGTCAGCAGCACGCGCCGCACGCCTGCGGCGCGACTGCCGCCCATGCACTGAAAAATCGCGTTGTGCTCGCTGTCGACGGGAATCAGCGTGGCGCCGCCTTCGCGCACGGCTTGCATGAACAACGGGCCGGACATGACCAGCGCTTCCTTGTTCGCCAGCAGGATGCGCTTGCCGGCGCGCGCGGCCGCGAGACTGGAGCCGAGGCCGGCGGCGCCGACGATCGCGGCCATGATCGTGTCGACCTCGCTGTGCGCGGCGATTTCGCTCAATGCCTGCTCGCCCGCCAGCACCTCGGTCGGCGAGCCTGCGCTGCGCAGCTGCGACGCCAGGAGCGCGGCCGCTGAGTTGTCAACGACGACCGCGAAGCGCGGCCGATGCTGCAGGCATTGCTCGCGCAGGCGCGCGACGTTGCTGCGCGCGGCGAGCGCGAAGACCTCGTAGCGATCGCGATGACGCTCGAGCACGTCCAGCGTGTTCAGGCCGATGCTGCCGGTCGAGCCCAGCACCGCGACGCGCATCGGCGCGCTCATCGCAGCAGCCCCAGACGCTCGAGACCGACCAGGAAGACCGGCGCCGCGGCCGTGACGCTGTCGACGCGATCCAGCACGCCGCCGTGACCCGGCAGCAGCGTGCCGCTGTCCTTCAGGCCGGCGTGACGCTTGAACAGGCTCTCGGTGAGATCGCCGATGATCGAGGCCACGACGACGACGAGGCACAGCGCGAGAAAGCGCGGCGCGTCCACCTCGAACCACCACACGCCGAGCGCAGCCAGCAGCGCGGCAGCGACGAAGCCGCCGAACACGCCTTCCCAGGTCTTGCCGGGACTGACGCGCGGCGCGAGCTTGTTGCGGCCGAAGCGGCGGCCGGCGAAGTACGCGCCGACGTCGGCAGCGACGACCAGCAGGATCAGGAACAGCAGCAGCTGCGGCCCGAGCGCGTGCAGACGCGCCAGCGCCAGCCACGCCGGCACGAGCACCAGCAAGCCCGGCGCCCGCAGCCGTCGTGCGATTGACCCGCGCCGGCGCGACCGCGACCCAGACGAGAGCGAATACCCACCACAGCAGCGCCGCATGGATCAGGCGAGTCCATCTCGTCGCGCTCGACGCCGAACCACCACGTGGCCGCGACGCACGCGGCCACGAACGCTACATAGACGATCCTCGCTGAATGCTGCGTGAAGCGCGGAAACGCCGACCACTCCCACGCCGCTGCCACGACCAGCAGCGCCAGCGCCGCCATCGTCGCGACGTGCGGCAACAAGAAGATCACCAGCAGGACGAGCGCGGCGAGAATCAGCGCCGTGATGACGCGCTCGCGCAGCATCAGCGGCGTCCCGACCTGCTCGGGCACGAGCCCGAAGCGGCGCTGCCGCCGGCCGAAATGCTCGATCGCGGCGTCGAGCTCGCGCTCGTTGAAGTCCGGCCACAGCGCGTCGCAGAAGTACAGCTCGGTGTAGGCGAGATTCCACAGCAGGAAATTGCTGATGCGCTGCTCGCCGCCGGTGCGGATCAACAGGTCGGGATCCGGCAGACCGGCCAGCGCCAGCTGCTCGCCGAGCTGCGCCTCGTCGATGTCGTCCGCGCGCAGCTCGCCGGCGACGCAGCGCTCGGCGAGCTGCCGCGCGGCGCAAGCGATGTCCCAGCGCCCGCCGTACGCGATGGCGATGACGAGCGTCATGCGTGCTATTGCCGGCGGTGAGCGCAGCGGCTGCATCCATGCGCTCGCGCAGCGCCGGCGACAGCTGCTGCAGATTGCCGACGAAGCGCAGCCGGATGCCGTTCTTGTGCAGCTCCGCGACTTCGTCGTCGAGCGCCTGCAGGAAGCGGCTCATCAGCATCGAGACTTCTTCCTTCGGCCGCTTCCAGTTCTCGCTCGAGAACGCGAACAGCGTCAGCACCTGCACGCCGCGGCGCGCGCAGTTCTCGACGATCTGCTTGACCGCGCGCACGCCCATGCGATGACCGGCGGGACGCGGCAGCGCGCGCGCAGCGGCCCAGCGGCCATTGCCGTCCATGATGACTGCAATGTGGCGCGGCACCTGCTGCCGCTCTCTTCGTTCTTCACTATCCGCTATCCGCATCGGCTGCTTCTTAGACCTGCATCAGCTCTTTTTCTTTTTCCGCGAGCACCTGGTCGATCTCGGCGACGTGCCGGTCGGTCAGCTTCTGCACTTCCTCCTGCGCGCGCCGGTCGTCGTCCTGCGAGACCAGCTTCTCCTTGAGCATCTCCTTGAGCTCGTTCATGACGTCGCGGCGCACGTTGCGCACGGCGACGCGCGCGTTCTCGGCCTCGTGCCGCACGACCTTGGTGAGATCGCGGCGGCGCTCCTCGGTCAGCGGCGGCATCGGCACGCGGATCACCGTGCCGGCGGTGTTCGGCATCAGGCCGAGGTCGGACTTCATGATCGCCTTCTCGACCGCCTGCACCATGGTCTTCTCCCAGGGCGTCACGGTCAGCGTGCGCGCATCCTCGAGCGCGAGGTTCGCGACCTGGTTGAGCGGCACTTCGTTGCCGTAGTACTCGACGCGGATGTGCTCCAGCAGGCTGGTGTGCGCGCGGCCGGTGCGCAGCTTCTTCAGCTCGTTCTTCAGCGCCGCGACGCACTTGTTCATGCGCTCGTTCGCGTCTTTCTTGATGTCTTCCAGCATGGGCGTTCTCCCAGCTACGAATTGGTGACCAGCGTCCCGACGTCCTCGCCGCGCACGATGCGCAGCAGCTCGCCCGGCTTCGTCAGGTCGAACACGCGCAGCGGCAGGTTGTTGTCGCGGCACATGACGATCGCCGTCGCGTCCATCACGTTGAGGCGGTCCGTCAGCACCTTGTCGAACGTCAGGCGCGCGTAGCGCGTCGCCTGCGGATTCTTCATCGGGTCGTCGGAGTAGATGCCGTTGACCTTGGTGGCCTTGAGCAGCAGGTCGGCGTTGATCTCGATCGCGCGCAGGCTCGCGGCGGTGTCGGTCGTGAAGAACGGATTGCCGGTGCCGGCGGCGAGGATGCAGACGCGCCCTTTCTCCAGGTGGCGCACGGCGCGGCGGCGGATGTATTCCTCGCACACCTCGTTGATGCGGATCGCCGACATCACGCGCGCGTGCATGCCGAGCGCCTCGACGGCGTCCTGCATCGCCAGCGAATTCATGACCGTGGCGAGCATGCCCATGTGGTCGCCGGTGACGCGGTCCATGCCGGCGCGCGCCAGCCCGGCGCCGCGGAAGATGTTGCCGCCGCCGATCACGACCGCGACCTGCATGCCCAGGCTCATGACCTCGCGGATCTCGAGCGCGATGCGCTTGAGCATCTTCGGGTCGATGCCGTAGTCCTCCTGGCCCATCAGCGCCTCGCCCGACAGCTTGAGCAGGATGCGGCGCAGCCCCGCGGGCGCAGGCGCCGGCGGCCGGGGGTTCGACCGGTGTGCTGGTGGCGGGTTTGCCTGCTAGCTGCCATGGAAGCGCGTGACCTCGTGACTTCGTGACCCTCGTCACTTTCCACATTATAAAGAACCCCGCCGGGGCGGGGTTCTGTTCGACGCTAGTGCTTGGGCTTGTCCTTGTCGCCATCCGGCGGCGCCTTGAAGCTCTCGCACCTGCTTGCGCACCTCGGCTGCAAAATCTTCCTGCTTCTTCTCGATGCCCGCGCCGACCTCGTAGCGGACGATCGCGGCCACCTCGCCGCCGGCGTTCTTCAGGTACTGCTCCACCGTCTGCTTGTCGTCCTTGACGAACGGCTGGCCGAGCAGCGTGATCTCGCCGAGCCACTTGCGGACCTTGCCCTCGATGATCTTGGCGACGATCTCCTGGGGCTTGCCGGCGGTCTTCGGGTCGTTCTTCGCCTGCTCGACGAAGATCGCGCGCTCGCGCGCCACCTCGTCGGCCGGCACTTCGCGCAGACGACACGAACGCGGGATTGATCGCCGCGACGTGCATCGCGATGTCCTTGGCGACCGCCTCGTCGCCGCTCTTCATCGCCACCAGCGCGCCGATGCGCGTGCCGTGCAGGTAGGTGCCGACGACGGCCGGCGCCTCGACCAGCGTGAAGCGACGCACGCTGATGTTCTCGCCGATCTTCGCAATCAGCGCGCGACGCGTCTCTTCGATCGACTGGCCGCCGTCGAGCGGCGCCGCGAGCAGCGCTTCGACGATTCGCCGGGCGCTTCGCCAGCGCCGCCTTCGCGACCTTGGCGGCGAACTGCTGGAAGTCCTGCTCGCGCGCCACGAAATCGGTCTCGCAGTTCACTTCGACGACCGCCGCGCGCCGGCCGTCGCCGGAGCGCTCGATCACGATGACGCCTTCGGCGGCGACGCGCGCCGCCTTCTTGTCGGCCTTCGCGAGGCCGGCCTTGCGCATCAGCTCGGCGGCGGCATCCAGATCGCCGTTGGTCTCGACCAGCGCCTTCTTGCACTCCATCATCCCCGCGCCGGTCCGTTCGCGGAGCACCTTCACTGCTTCAGCGGTAACGGCCATGATCACTCCGTCCCGCCAGCGGCCGGGGTGCCGCCGGGCGCGGCTGTCGCCAGGCGCGGCGTCGCCAGGCGGTGCCGCCAGCGCAGGCGTGGCGCCAGCCGCGGGCGTTCCGCCGGGCGTCAGCCGGCTTGCGCTTGGCAAGGGCAGCCTTGCGGCGCGCCATGAATTCCTCGGGCGACACGTCCGCCTCGACGTCGTCGACTTCGGCAGCGACGACCTCCTCGACCGGCTCGACCTCCGGCATTTTCTCCGGCAGGCGCCGGCGCGGCGCCTGCTTCTTGCGCACGGCGGCCGGACGGCCGCGGCGCGGCGCGGGTGCACCGGTCTTCGGCTTCGGCCGGCCTTCCTCGTCGAGCTCGACGAACTCGTCTTCGCCCGTCGGCACTTCCGGCAGCGCCGACTTGCCGTCGAGCGCCGCGTCGGCGATGCCCTCGGCGTACAGCGCGATCGCGCGCATGGCGTCGTCATTGCCCGGCACGACGTAGTCGACGTCGTCCGGCGCGCAGTTGGTGTCGACGATCGCGACGACCGGGATGCCGAGCTTCTTCGCCTCGTGGATCGCGATCTTCTCGTGGCCGACGTCGATCACGAACAGCACGTCGGGCAGCGACTCCATTCCTTGATGCCGCCCAGGCTGCGCTCGAGCTTGTCGCGCTCGCGGCGCAGTGCCTGCGCCTCGCGCTTGCTGTGCTGCTCGAGCGTGCCGTTCGCCGTCATCTCATCGAGCGTGAGCAAGCGCTTGATCGAGCCGCGCACGGTCTTGAAATTGGTGAGCATGCCGCCCAGCCAGCGATGGCTGACGTAAGGCATCGCGCAGCGCAGGGCTGCCTGTTTCACTGCTTCGCGCGCCGAGCGCTTGGTGCCGACGAACAGCACGCGCCCGCCGTCGGCGACGACCTGGCGAATGAAGCCCGCCGCCTCGTTGTAGAGCGGCAGCGTCTTTTCGAGGTTGATGATGTGGATCCGGTTGCGCTCCCCGAAGATGAAAGGGGCCATCTTGGGGTTCCAGAAGCGGGTCTGATGTCCGAAGTGGACGCCCGCTTCCAGCATCTGCCGCATGGACATGCTGGCCATGATCGAGTCTCCTGTAGGGGTTGAGCCTCCACCTGCCCCATGCGACGACCTGCGGGCTCAAGCGTTAAGCTCGAGCCGCAAGCACCCCGTCGCATGTGTCGGCAAGGTGTGAGAGTTAGGGCCCTTGGGACCGAGTCCGCGGGCCGAGATTTCGTTGCGAAAAAAACGCGCGCTTTATACCATAAACTCCATGATCGTCCAAAAGTTTTTGCCCGACTCTCCCGTCCGCCGCCTCAGCCGGAGCGCTGCTAGATGCGCGGCCTGCTGCAATCCCTGCCCCGCTGGCCGTCTTCGCAGTCCGAGCGGCGCCGGCGTCGAGCGCCATGAGAGGCAGCCAGGTGACGATCAAGACGCCGGCCCAGCAGGAGCAGATGCGCACTGCCGGCCGCCTCGCGGCCGACGTCCTGGACATGATCGGGCCGTACGTCGTGCCCGGCGTCACGACCGATGAGCTGAACGCGCGCTGCCACGACTACATCGTCAACGTGCAGCAGGCGGTGCCGGCGCCGCTCAACTACCGCGGCTTTCCCAAGTCGATCTGCACCTCCGTGAATCACGTCGTCTGTCACGGCATTCCGAGCCCGGACAAGCGGCTGAAGCAGGGCGACATCGTCAATGTCGACGTCACGGTCATCAAGGACGGCTGGCACGGCGACACCAGCCGCATGTACGCCGTCGGCAAGATCGCGCCCGCCGCGCAGCGCCTGATCGACATCACGCACGAGGCGATGTGGATCGGCATCCGCCAGGTGCGCCCCGGCGCGCATCTCGGCGACATCGGCGCCGCCATCCAGGGCTTCGTCGAGCCGCAGCACCTGTCGATCGTGCGGGAGTATTGCGGGCACGGCATCGGCCAGATCTTTCACGAGGATCCGCAGGTGCTCCACTACGGCGAGCGCGGTCAGGGCCTGCAGCTGCAGCCCGGCATGACGTTCACGGTCGAGCCGATGGTCAACGCCGGCAAGCGCCACGTGCGGCTGCTGCCGGACGGCTGGACGGTCATCACCAAGGACCACTCGCTGTCGGCGCAGTGGGAGCACACCGTGCTCGTCACCGACACCGGCTACGAAGTGCTCACGCTGGGCGCGGCCGAACGCTGAAGCCGCGGCCCGCGCGCTGCGGCTGCCATGCCCGTCACCACGCCCGAGGACCTCGACGAGCTCACGACTGCAGTGAGCGATCCGGGCTGGGACTACCTCGCCGGCTCTGCCACACTGCGACGCTGGGCGGCAACAAGCCGGACATCGCCGCGTTCCGCGGCGCGCTCACCGAAGGCGACAACCGCCTCAAGCAACGCTTCCACGACGACGAGCCGGTCGAGCGGCTGGTGCGCGATCGCGCGCGCCTGGTCGACACGCTGCTCAAGACCGCGTGGACGCTGCACCTCGGCGAGCACGTGCGCGAGCTCGCGCTGATCGCGGTCGGCGGCTACGGCCGCGGCGAGCTGAACCTGTGCTCCGACATCGACATCATGGTGCTGCTGCCGAAGAGCGAGACCGCGCCGTGGCAGCCGAACCTCGAGCGCTTCCTCACGTTCATGTGGGACATCGGCCTGGAGGTCGGGCACAGCGTGCGCACGATCGACGACTGCCAGCGCGAGAGCGCGGCGGACGTCAGCGTCGCGACCACGATGATCGAAGCGCGCCTGCTGGTCGGCCCCGAGCCGCTGTTCGAAGCGATGCGCCGCGCGCTCGCGCCCGAGCGCGTCTGGCCGACGCGCGATTTCTTCGAGGCCAAGGTCGCCGAGCAGACCGCGCGCCATCACCGCTACCACGACACGGCTTACAACCTCGAGCCGAACGTCAAGTCGAGCCCGGGCGGGCTGCGCGACATCCAGACGATCGGCTGGGTCGCGAAGCGCCACTTCGGCGGCGACTCGCTCGAAGAGCTGGTCGAGCACGGCTTCCTGGCGCAAGAGCGAGCTGCGCAAGCTGAAAACCGCGCAGGCGTTCCTGTGGAAGATCCGCTTCGCGCTGCACGTGCTGACGAACCGCCGCGAAGACCGGCTGCTGTTCGATCACCAGATCCGGCTCGCGAAGATGTTCGGCTACGAGGACGCGACCTACACGCTCGCGGTCGAGCAGTTCATGCAGCGCTACTACCGCACGGCGATGGACGTGAGCCTGCTGAACGAAATGCTGCTGCAGCTGTTCCGCGAAGCGATCCTCACCGGGCCGAACGCCGCGCCGGTGCCGGTGAATCCGCGCTTCCAGATCCGCAACGATTACGTCGAGATCACGCACGACGACGTGTTCGACCGCTACCCGTCGGCGCTGCTCGAGCTGTTCGTCGTGATCGAGCAGAACCCGGCGATCCGCGGCGTGCGCGCCTCGACGATCCGTCAGCTGACGCGCCACCTGTGGCTGATCGACGAGGAGTTCCGCCAGCATCCGCGCAATCACCGGCTGTTCTTCGAGATCCTGCGCGCGCCGACCGGCGTCACGCACGAGCTGCGGCGCATGAACCTGTACGGCGTGCTCGGCCGCTACATTCCGGCGTTCGGCCGCATCGTCGGCCGCATGCAGTACGACCTGTTCCACGCCTACACCGTGGACGCGCACACGCTGTTCGTCGTCAGCAATCTGCGGCGCCTGGCGATGGCGAAGTACGACCACGAGTTCCCGGAGCTGTCGCGCATCATGCAGTCGCTGCCGAAGCAGGAGCTGGCGTATCTCGCGGCCATCTTCCACGACATCGCCAAGGGCCGCGGCGGCGATCACTCCGAGCTCGGCTCGGTCGACGCCGAGGCGTTCTGCCTCGAGCAGGGCCTGTCGCTCTACGACGCGCGCCTGGTCGCGTGGCTGGTGCGCAATCACCTCGTGCTGTCCGTGACGGCGCAGAAGAAGGACATCTCCGATCCGAAGGTGATCCACGAGTTCGCGAAGCTGGTCGGCGATCAGAACCATCTCGACTATCTGTACGTGCTGACCGTCGCCGACGTGCGCGGCACGAATCCGAAGCTCTGGAACAACTGGAAGGCGTCGCTGTTCGCCGGCTTCTACCAGCGCACGCGCGAAGCGTTGCGGCGCGGCCTGGAGAGCCCGATCGACCAGGACCAGCTGATCGCCGAAACGCAGGCGCGCGCGCGCGAGCTGATCGGCCGCGAGGGACTGGACGAAGCCGGCGCTGCAAGCGATCTGGCAGCGCTTCACCGACGCGTACTTCCTGCGGCACACGCCCGAAGAAATCGCCTGGCACACGCGCATGCTCGCGCAGCGCGACAGCGGGGAAACAGGCTCGCTCGTGTCCGTGCGAGCAGCAGTCCGGGCGCGGCGGCACGGGCATCTCGACCTACACGTCGCATCGGCAACACAGCTTCGCGCGCACTACGGCGCTGCTCGATCAGCTCGGGCTCACGATCGTCGATGCGCGCATCACGCCGACTGCCGACGGCTCCAGCCTCGACGTCTATCACGTGCTCGAAGACACCGGCGACGAGATCGGCGATCCGGTCCGCATTCGCGACATCCAGCAGCAGCTCGCGCACGTGCTGTCGCAGGAGGATCACACGGCGGTGACGGTCACGCGGCGCGCGCCGCGCCAGGTGCGCATGTTCTCGACGCCGACGCAGATCACGTTCGTCGAAGACCCGGTGAACCGCCGCACGATCGTCGAGCTGATCGCCGGCGACCGGCCCGGCCTGCTGTCGCAGATCGCGAAGGTCTTCATGGCCGAGCGCGTCGACATCTACAACTCGAAGATCATGACGGTCGGGGAGCGCGCCGAGGACGTGTTCTACGTCGCCGACGAATCCGGCCGGCCGCTCACCGCCGAGGCACAGCAGCGCCTGGCGCAGGGGCTGACCGAATCGCTCGACCGCCGCGCATGAATCCGGCGCTGGCACAGCTGCGGCCGTATCCGTTCGAACGCCTGCGCGCGCTGCTCGCCGGCGCGCAAGCCGCCGGCGGGTCTGCCGCACATTTCCATGTCGATCGGCGAGCCGCGCCACTCGCCGCCGCAATTCGTGTTGGATGCGCTGACCGCGAATCTCGCGGGATTCGGCAGCTATCCGACGACGGCCGGAGTGCCGCAGCTGAGAGCCGCCGCGGCCGCGTGGCTGACGCGGCGTTTCCGCTTGCCGCAGGCTCCGTCGATCCCGAAACGATGCTGATTCCGGTCAACGGCACGCGCGAGGGATTGTTCGCGTTCGCGCAGGCCGTGGTCGACTCCGCGCGCGCGCCGCTGGTCGTGATGCCGAATCCGTTCTATCAGATCTACGAAGGCGCCGCGTTGCTCGCGGGCGCACAGCCGCATTTCCTCGGCAACGACCGCGCGAACGCATACTTGCCCGATCTCGACGACGTGCCGCCCGAAGTCTGGCGGCGCTGCCAGCTGCTGTTCCTGTGCTCGCCCGGCAATCCGACCGGCGCAGTTGCCGGCATCGACTACCTGCAACGCGCCATCGCGCTCGCTGACCGCTACGACTTCGTGATCGCGTCCGACGAGTGCTACAGCGAGATCTACCTCGACGAAGCGCGCCCGCCGCCGGGTCTGCTGCAAGCTGCCATTGCGAGCGGCCACAACGGCTTCGAGCGCTGCGTCGTCTTTCACAGCCTGTCGAAGCGCTCGAGCGTGCCGGGACTGCGCTCCGGTTTCGTCGCGGGCGACGCGCAGCTGATCCAGTCGTTCCTGCAGTACCGCACGTATCACGGCTGCGCGCTGCCGCTGCCGACGCAGTTCGCGAGCATCGCGGCCTGGAACGACGATCAGCACGTCGTCGAGAATCGCCGCTTGTATCGCGAGAAGTTCGCGAAGGTGTTGCCGATCCTGCGCGAGGTGCTGGAAGTGGATGCGCCGGAGGCGAGCTTCTACCTCTGGCCGAAAGTGCCCGACGACGAACGCTTCGCGCGGCAGCTGTTCGAGCGCCAGCACGTCACCGTGCTGCCGGGCAGCTACATCGCGCGCGACACGCCGCACGGCAATCCTGGCCGCGGCCGCGTGCGCATTTCGCTCGTCGCGACTGTGCCCGAATGCACCGACGCCGCCGCACGCATTCGCGATCTCTGTAGGTCGGGCTTCAGCCCGACTCCTTGAGGAGTGACTGGATGACCGATTCCGCCCTCCCCGCCGTCATCGACGCCGCGTTCGAGCGGCGCGCCGAATTCAGCGCGAAGAGCGCGCCAGCCGAGATCCGCGACGCGGTGGAGCGCGCGATCACGCTCCTCGACTCCGGCAAGGCGCGCGTCGCCGAGAAGCGCGACGGCCGTGGCACGTCAACCAGTGGCTGAAGAAAGCGGTGCTGCTGTCGTTCCGCCTCAACGACAACCGGCCGATCGACGCCGGCTTCACGCAGTTCTTCGACAAGGTCGCGCTGAAGTACGCCGACTACGACGAAGCGCGGTTCCGCAGCGAAGGTGTCCGCGTCGTGCCGCACGCGATCGTCCGCCGCGGCGCGTACGTCGCCGCCAACACCGTTCTCATGCCTTCCTACGTCAACGTCGGCGCGTACGTCGGCGAAGGCACGATGATCGACACCTGGGCCACAGTCGGCTCGTGCGCGCAGGTCGGCCGCAACGTGCACTTGTCCGGCGGCGCCGGACTCGGCGGCGTGCTCGAGCCGCTGCAGGCTGCGCCGACGATCATCGAGGACAACTGCTTCATCGGCGCGCGCTCGGAGATCGTCGAGGGCGTGATCGTGGAGGAAGGCGCGGTCATCTCGATGGGCGTGTTCATCGGCGCCAGCACGCGGATCTACGATCGCGAGCGCGACGAAGTCTCGTACGGCCGCGTGCCCGCCGGCGCAGTCGTGGTCCCGGGCTCGTTGCCGTCGCAAGGACGGCAAGTACGCGCTGAGCTGCGCAGTGATCGTCAAGCGCGTCGACGCGCAGACGCGCGCCAAGGTCAGCCTCAACGAACTGCTGCGACTCTACGACTGAACCAGGCACTGCAACCTTTCCCTGCCGCGCGCGCCTCAAACTCGCTCGAGGCAAGAACAACCAAGTGCGTGTGCCACGACGATGCCCGAGAGCGGGATGTTGTTCGCCAACGACCATGACGCGGGCCGGACTTTCATTTTCGACGTGCGCGACCCGCTGCATCCGAAAATCGCGACCTCGTTTACGGATCTGGCGGGCTACATGCATCCGCACTCCTACGTCCGGCTGCCCAACGGCAACGTGCTCGCGACGTTTCAGCATGCGCACGCCGCTCCGAAGCCAGCAAGCTCAGACGGGGATGTCCGGCGGACTGGTGGAGATCGATGATCGCGGCAACGCAGTTCGCTCTGCCAGCAGCGCCGATCGAGCATTTCCCGATGCTCTGTTGACGCCCTATGGCCTCGTCGTCGTCCCCGAGCTCGATCGCGTCGTGTCCACGAACTCTTCCATGCACCTCGACGATATTTTCAGCGGCATCACGTATCAGGTCTGGCGTCTGTCCGATCTCAAGCTGCTCAAGACGGAGTATCTGGATGTGGGTGCGAACCGCTACGCCCAGATCAGCCCGCAGGAGCCGCGACTCGGCCCGGATGGGTCCATCTACGTGCAGAGTCTCGGCTGCGGGATCGAACGCATCACGGGGATCGATACGCATGCACCCCGCGCGCAGCTCGTCCACACCTTTCCTGGCAACTGGTGCGGAGTTCCCACGATCGTCGGGCGCTATCTGGTGCAAAGCGTACCGGCGATCCATGGTCTCATCGTGCTCGACATTGCGAATCCGGCCAAGCCAACGGAAGTCTCGCGACTCACGCTCAGCGATGTCTATCGCCCGCACTGGACGGCATGGGACGCAAAAGCTCAGCGCCTGGTAGTGACTTCCAGTGCGAACCCGGCGGATCGCCTCTACCTGCTGAAGCTGGACCCTGCGACCGGCGCGCTGAGCGTCGATGATGCTTTTCGTGACCAGGACGGACGAACAGGGTTCAGCTTCGCCGAGCGTGCATGGCCACATGGCTGGAAGGGTGCGGGCATTCCGCACGGCGCGGTCGCTGCGCGCTGAAAGGTCAACCTACAGCGACCTCGGCTTGATGCCCTGGAACATCGATGACACCCACGGCCGGAAGGCCGCGAGCATCGCGACGTTCTTCTTCTCGGCCGCAGGCAGCCCGACGTCGAGCGTCGCCAGCTCGGCGAAGTCGCGCGCCAGCTGCTCGATCTTGCGCACCAGAACGCGGGTCGACGCTTCGGAGAGCTCGGCGGAACGGAAGTGCAGCACCTGATCGGTGCCGTGAAACTCCGCTTGCAGGAATTCCGCTTTCACCTGCCGCTCGTACACGCGGTGCACCGGCCCGTCGATTCGCCAGCCGACCACGGGCCCGACGCGCAGGCGCACTTTCAACCGCGGCTGCAGCTCGATCAGCCGCGCATCGTCGAGTTTCACGTACAGCTCGCGCAGCCCGCGCTCCGACAGGTCCATGCGCTGCAGAATCTCGGCGCTGCTGCGCCCGTTGAGCAGCAGGTAGAAGCACGCGAGGAGCCGCGAATCCGCCGCGAGCAGCTGCTCCTGCTCCATGCTCAGGTACTGCGAGCCCGCCTCGTGAGAATTGGCCGCGGCGCGCATCAACTCTCCCATGCTGACACCGACGGCCGTGCAGATGTCCTCCAGTCGCTGCAGCGTGAACGTTTCCGCGGAGAACACGCGTTTGATCGAGCCTTCGCTCAAGCCCACGCGCTTCGCCACGTCCCGGTAGGTCAGGCCGCGCGTCTTGAGGGTGCGCTTCAGGACGTCGATGATCTGCGCCGTTTCGCTCACGTCAGCACCCCGCGTTGTGTGCGCGAATCATTACCTGCAGCCGCCGCAGGTGTCCACGCGTGCGCAGTGTTTACCGACGGTTCAGCACGCGGTCGCGGATTGCGTGCCCTGCTGTATCGGGATACGGCACTTCGTGCGGTGTGATTGCCCCGACACGCGTCAACGAGGTGATGTCGCTCGGCGCGAGCGTGCGCTCGGGCAGCTTCGGATTCGGCGATGCGACCTCGGTCGCGTTCGTGATGACGTTCGCGTTCTAGGCAGAGTCAGGCTTGCGCCTGACCCACATTCTTCTTGTGGCGCATGTCGCGACCGCTGGCGATGAACACGACCTGCTCGGCGATGTTCTTGGCGTGGTCGCCGATCCGCTCCAGCCCCTTGAGCGCGAACACCGTGTCGATCGTCACGCCCAGGTAGCGCTGATCCTGCATGGCCAGCGTCAGCAGCTGACGCAGCGCTGCCGCGAACTCCGCGTCGAGCTCCGAATCGCGCGCCCGGACGCGCTCGGCCAGGTCCGAATCGGATTCATCGAGCGCGCGCACCGCGTCGCGCAGCATGCCGGTCGTCAGCTCCGCCATGTGCTGCAGATAACGCGCGACCGCGCGCACCGGTCCTTGCGGCTCGCCGCTCGCCATGCGCGCCGCGAAGCGCGCGATCTTTTTCGACTCGTCGCCGGCGCGCTCCAGCTCGACGGTGATTCGCGACACGGCGGTTGCCATACGCAGATCGCCGGCAACGGGCTGATGCAGGGCGATCAGCTCGAACGCTTCGCGATCGACGGTGCCCTCCATGTCGTTGACCTGCGGCTCGCGAGAAAGCACGGTCTGCGCGAGCGCCGCGTCGGCATCGAGCAGCGCGCGCACTGCGGTGGAAACCTGATCGATGACCAGACCGCCCATGCCGACGGTGTGCAGGCGCAGCTGCGTCAGGGCAGCGTCGAACGCCTTCGCAGTGTGGCCTTCCATCGGATCGGAGTGCATGACTGCACGCTCCGGAGTAGCGGTCTCAGCCATAACGGCCGGTGATGTAGTCTTCCGTCGCCTTCTTCGCGGGGTTCGTGAAGATCTTCGCGGCTTCGTCGAACTCGATGAGCTCGCCGAGGTACATGAACGCGGTGTAGTCGCTGACGCGCGCGGCCTGTTGCATGTTGTGCGTGACGATCAGCACCGTCACCTGGTCGCGCAGCGTCGAGATCAGCTCTTCGATCTTCGCGGTCGCGATCGGATCGAGCGCCGAGGTCGGCTCGTCGAACAGCAGGATCTCAGGCGTGGTCGCGAGTGCGCGCGCGATGCACAGGCGCTGCATCTGGCCGCCGGACAGCGCGAGCGCCGAATCCTGCAACCGATCCTTGACCTCGTCCCACAGCGCCGAGCCGCGCAGCGCCTTCTCGACTTCCTCCGCCAGCGTGGCGCGGTTGCGCAGGCCGCGCAGGCGCAGGCCGTAGGCGACGTTCTCGAAGACCGACTTCGGGAACGGATTCGGCTTCTGGAACACCATGCCGATGCGCATGCGCACTTCGATCGGATCGACGCCCGGACCGATCAGGTTCAGGTCGTCCGGATGCAGCGTGATGCTGCCCTCGTAGCGCGTGTCCGGCTGCAGGTCGTGCATGCGGTTGAAGCAGCGCAGGAACGTGCTCTTGCCGCAGCCCGACGGGCCGATCAGCGCGGTCACCTGGCGCTCGGCGATCGGGATCGTCAGGTTCTTCAGCGCGCGATGCTGGCCGTAGTAGAAACTGAGGTTGTCGACCGCCGCCTTGACGTTGAGCGTGCGCACCTTGCGCGTGTCGTCGACGGCGATGGAGACGCGCGGCGTCGCCGGAGCCGCTCTGCGGAGCGGGATTGTTGCGCGTTACGAGCGGCGTCTTCGTTGGCCACGGCAGTTTCCATGCAGGATCACCAATTGATTTTCTTGCGAAACCGGTAACGAATCCAGATCGCGAGCGCATTCATGATCAACGTCATGCCGAGCAGGATCGCGCCGGCCGCGGCGGCGTTCGCCTGGAACGCCTGGTCCGGCCGCGACACCCAGTTGAACATCTGGATCGGCATCGCCGTGAACGGGTCCTGCAGCCAGTGCGAACGAGACGAACGGGAACTCGCTCTGCACCGGCGATTGCGGCAGGAATGCGATGAAGCTGAGCGCGCCGATCGTGATGATCGGCGCGGTCTCGCCGATCGCGCGCGACAGGCCGAGGATCATGCCGGTGAGGATGCCGCCGGTCGAATACGGCAGCACGTGGTCCTTGGTGACTTCCCAGCGCGTCGCGCCGAGCCCGTAAGCCGCCTCGCGGATCGCGTTCGGCACCGAGCGGATCGACTCGCGCGTCGCGACGATCACGATCGGCAGGATCAGCAACGCGAGCGTCAGGCCCGCCGCGGCGATGCTCTGACCCAGGTCGAACTGATACACGAACAGGCCGAGCGCCAGCAGTCCGTAGACGATCGAGGGCACGCCGGCCAGATTCGTCACGTTGATCTCGATGATCGCGGTGAACCAGTTCTTCGGCGCGTACTCCTCCAGGTAGATCGCGGCAGCGACGCCCACCGGCACCGCGCACAAGGCGGTGACCAGCATGATCAGCGAAGTGCCGACCCACGCCGCGAGGATGCCGGCGCGCTCGGCGCGGCGCGACGCGAAGTTCGTGAAGAAGTCCCAGCCGAAGCGCGGCCAGCCGTCGCGCACCAGGTCGATGAACAGGATCGCGAGGATCGCCAGGCACGCGAGCATGACGACGAGCCCGACCAGCACGAATACCTTGTCGAAGAGCTTGCGGCGGCCCAGTCCGCGGCGCAGCGCTTCGCCCGACAGATAAGCCGCGCTCACGTTCGTGCTCATCAGTAGGCCTCGCGGAAGCGCCGCGTCAGCGAGAAGCCGATGACGTTGAAGATGAGCGTCAGCAGCATCAGCACCAGACCGGCCGCGAAGATACTCTGGTAACCGATGCTGCCGTGGGGCAGATCGCCGAGGCTGACCTGCACGATGTACGCCGTGATGGTCGCCGCCGGCTCGCGCGGATCGAAAGTGAAATTCGGCTGCATGCCGGCGGCGATCGCGACGACCATCGTCTCGCCGACGGCGCGCGAGATGCCGAGAATGAACGCCGCAGCGAGTCCCGAGAACGCGCCGGGCACCACCACGCGCAATGCGGTCTGCAGCCGCGTCGCGCCCATCGCATACGAGCCTTCGCGCATATAGCGCGGGACCGCGCGCATCGCAGTCTTCGCTCACCGAGCTCACGTACGGGATGATCATCAAGCCGATCACCAAGCCCGCGCTCAGCATGTTGAAGCCCGGCAGGTCGGGCATGAACCACTGCAGCACCGGCGTGACCATGGTCAGCGCGAAGTAGCCGTACACGACCGTCGGCACGGCGCCGAGCAACTCGAGAATCGGCTTCACCGTCTCGCGCACGTGGTGCGGCGCGAACTCGCTCAGGTAGATCGCGATCGTCGTGCCGAGCGGCACGGCGACGATCAGCGCGACCATCGTAGTGGTCAGGGTGCCAGCGACCAGCGGCAGAATGCCGTAGTGCGCGTCCGCGAACAGCGGCGTCCACATCGTGTCGGTCACAAACTCGACGAGCGATACGTGCTCGAAGAACGAGCTCGATTCGTACAGCAGGATCGCGACGATCGCGAGCGTCGTGAACACCGCAACCAGCCCGGCTGCGAGCAGCAGCGCCTCGATCACGCGGTCGCGCACCTTGCGGTAGCGCAGGCGCTTGCGCGGGGATGGCTTTGGTGGCTGTCGGCGAGGTCATTTCATTTTTTCATGCACGCGCAGCGCTGGTCGCGCTGCGCACTTTAATGGCTGGCGGCACGCCCGTCGACCGGCATCGCAGCGTCGAGTTGCCGCCGGCTGCTACGACCAGCCAAAAAGGGGGATTCTGGCTGGCCGCTAGCAGCAGGCGGCAGTTCTTACCCGTGTCAGAGCTTGCCTTCGCGCGCCAGCAGCGTGTCGATGGTCACGCCGACTTCGGGCACGCCGCCGAAGACCGTGCCGAGCTTGCCGCCGGTGAAGTGCTGCAGCGCCAGCTTGTATGCCTGCGGCGGCAGCGGCACGTAGCCGACTTCCTGCACGAGCTCGGCACCGTCGCCGAGGAAGAACTGGATGAACTCCTTCACTTCGGGACGCTGCGCGGCCGTGTCACGCACGTAGATGAACAGCGGGCGCGACAGCGGATTGTACGAGCCGTCGTTCACGGCCTCGATGCTCGGGCCAACCGCTGTGCCCTTCGGATTGACGATCGGCACCGCGCGCATCTTGTCCTTGTGACCGACGTAGTACGCGAAGCCGAAGTAGCCGAGCGCGTTCTTGTTGTTCTCCACGCCCTGCACGAGCGTGTTGTCGTCCTCGCTCGCGGTGTAGTCGCCGCGGCTCGCCTTCGCCTTGCCGTTCACGGCCTCGGTGAAGTAGTCGAACGTGCCGGAGTCGGCGCCCGGGCCGAACAGCATCAGCGGCTGCGCCGGCCACTCGGAGCGGACCTGGTTCCACTTCGTGATGCGCTGCTGCGCGCCCGGCTCCCACATCTTCTTGAGGTCGGCGACGGTCAGCGACTTGACCCAGTCGTTCTTCGGATTCACGACGACGGTCAGCGCGTCGAACGCGACCGGCAGCTCGAGGTACTTGATGCCTGCCGCGCGGCACGCTTCCATCTCTTCCTTCAGGATCGGGCGCGAGGCGTTCGAAATGTCGGTCTCGCCGCGGCAGAAGCGCTTGAAGCCGCCGCCGGTGCCGGCGATACCGACCGTGACGCGCACCTTGCCGCGCTTGCTGATCTGGAATTCCTCGGCGACCGCCTCGGCGATCGGGAACACCGTGCTGGAGCCGTCGATCTTGATGACGCTCTGCGCCGCGGCGATCTGTGGCGTGACTGCTGCAGCAAGCCCGCTCAGCACCACTGTCGCGCCCAACTTGTGCCACAACTTCATGGATTTGACCTCGTTGTAGGATGCGGATCGGAAGCCGGTTTCGGACGCGCTTCCACCTGCGCGCGCAGTGTGACCAGCTTCGATGACATTCGTGTTACACGACACAGCGGCCTTGCCTGATCAGCGCGCTGGCATGCGGGCGCTGCTGTCATACGCGCGTAACAACAGCGGCTTGCCGCCGTCGGAGGTCTTCGCTATAAGACCGCGCCCGCCACCCGCCTTGGCCGACCTTCGGAGGCCCATGACTTTGTCGACCGACGCCGACG
This sequence comes from uncultured Gammaproteobacteria bacterium, assembly GCA_963830745.1. GTDB lineage: Bacteria > Pseudomonadota > Gammaproteobacteria > Steroidobacterales > Steroidobacteraceae > Steroidobacter. The sequence continues at coordinate 89,913 of CAWHNL010000016.1, read as the reverse complement.
CGACGCTCGCCCTCGCCCAGGAACTGATCCGCCGTCCCTCCGTCAGCCCCGAGGATCACGGCTGCCTGCAGCTCATCGCGCAGCGCCTGGAGGCGCACGGCTTCCGCGTCGAGCGCATGCCGTTCGGCCCGGTCGAGAACCTCTGGGCGCGGCATGGCAGCGCAGCGGCCGGTGCTGTGCTTCGCCGGTCATACCGATGTCGTCCCGACCGGTCCGCGCGAGGAGTGGCAAACCGACCCGTTCGAGCCGGTCGTGCGCGACGGCATCCTGTACGGCCGCGGCGCCGCAGACATGAAGAGTGGCCTCGCAGCCATGGTCACCGCCAGCCGAGCGCTTCGTCGCAGCGCACCCCGAGCACACGGGCTCGCTGGCATTCCTGCTGACGAGCGACGAAGAAGGACCTTCGGTCGACGGCACGCGGCGCGTGGTCGAAGTGCTGGAAGCGCGCGGCGAGAAGATCGACTGGTGCGTCGTCGGCGAGCCCAGCAGCACCGACGCGCTCGGCGACACGGTCAAGATCGGCCGCCGCGGCTCACTGTCGGGCAAGCTCACCGTGCACGGCATTCAAGGTCACGTCGCCTACCCGCATCTCGCCGACAACCCCGTGCACGCGGTCGCGCCGGCGCTGGCCGAGCTCGCGGCGCGCGTCTGGGACAAGGGCAACGAATTCTTCCAGCCGACGAGCTTCCAGGTCTCGAACATCAACGCCGGCACCGGCGCGCCGAACGTGATCCCGGGCGAGCTGAAGGCGCGCTTCAACATCCGCTTCTCCACCGAGCAGACGGTCGAGAAGCTGCAGCAGACGATCACGGAAATCCTGAACCGTCACAAGGTGAACTACACGCTCGAATGGTTCGTGTCGGGCCTGCCGTTCTTCACGCCGCCCGGCGATCTGTCGGCGGCGGTCGAGCGCGTCGTCAAGACGAGCACCGGGCGCAAGCCGGAGCTGTCGACGACCGGCGGCACTTCCGACGGCCGCTTCATTGCGCCGACCGGCGCGCAGGTCGTCGAGCTCGGCGTCATCAACGCGACCATTCACAAGGTGAACGAGCACGTGCGCGTCGCCGACATGAGCGCGCTGTCGAAGATCTACGAGCAGGTGATGAAGGAGTTGTTGGCTGTCGAAGCTAGAGCCGGACTTCAGCCCGACTGGCTGTGGTCAGGCTTCAGCCCGACCTGAAGATTCACCACCAGCGCCCACAGCGCCGAGCACGCCGAGCGAGATCGCGACCCACCACGGCATCGACAGGCCGAGGAACGTCCAGTCCACCTTGCCGCACTCGCCGGAGCCGGTCAGCACCTTCGAGACCACTTCGGTCACCGGCATGATCTCGAGCAGATAGTCGAGGTCGGCGCCGCACGCCGCGACCGTGCCCGGCGGCTGCGCCTGGATCCAGATGTGACGCGCCGAGATCAGGATGCCGCCGAGAGCGGCGAGTGCGATCAGCGCACCGTACACACGTGCACCGGCGCCACGCGGGTTATGGATCGCAGCGATCAGGAACAGGATGCCGGTGACGATCGTCGCGACGCGCTGAAAGATGCACAGCGGGCACGGCGCCAGCCCGAGAACGTACTGCGCGTAGAGCGCATAACCCATGAGACCCGCGCAGGCGAGAAAGCCCAGCGCGTTGCCGGATCGGCCGCTGATCGCTGACAACATGCGCGACTACCGGCCCGCTGCTTCCGGGTTCTGGCTGCCCTGATTGGCCTGGTTCTGATTTCGTTGGGCGCGCGACTGCAGATGCTTCTCGACCTCGTCGATCGAGAGGTGGCGGATGTCCTTGCCGTGGACCATGTAGACGACGTACTCGCACACGTTCTTGGCGTGATCGCCGATGCGCTCCAGCGCCCGCGCGACCCACAGCACGTCGAGCGCGCGACGGATGGTGCGCGGATCTTCCATCATGAAAGTGATGCACTGGCGCTGGATCGCTTCGTACTCTTCGTCGACCAGCCGGTCCTTCTTGGCGATCGCCACGGCGCCTTCCGGATCGAGGCGCGCGAACGCATCGAGCGCTTCGTGCACCATGTCGGCGACCAGTCGGCCGAGATGCTTGATCTCGCGATAGCGGTCCGCCGGCCGCTCGACCGCGGCGAGCCGCGAGCCGATGTAGCCGATCTTCTCCGCCTCGTCGCCGATGCGCTCCAGGTCGGTGATCGTCTTGATGACCGCGACGATCAGGCGCAGGTCGGAAGCGGCCGGGCGAGCGCGTCGCGAGGATGCGGCTGCAGTCGTCGTCGATCGCGACTTCCATCGCGTTGACCTTCTGGTCGCCGCGCGCGACCTGCTCGCCGAGCCGGCTGTCGCCTTGCACCAGCGCCGTGACCGCCTGCTTGAGCTGCTCTTCGACGAAGCCGCCCATCTGCAGCACGCTGGTGCGCACCCGCTCCAACTCCTCGTTGTAGCGGCTCAGGATGTGATGCGACAGGTCCGACTTTTCCATGATGGGCTCGCGTGACTATGGGGGCTGTATACCCGTCGCCCCCATAGTCTGCAAGGCGGCGCGCCTGCTCAGAACTTCACGTTGAAGTCCAGCTGCAGGCGGTTGTAGTCGACTTCGGTCTGGCCGAGCGGCGTTCGCCACGTCGACGTTGCGCTTGTTGAGGAAATAGGTCCCGTTCAGCACCCAGTTCCGGACCGGCGCGTAGCCGACGCGGACGACCAAGCCTTCATTGTCCGAGAAGCCGCCGGCGAAGTCGGAGTCGATCAGCTGGGCGAACAGCGCGTCCTTCTCCAGCGACTGGTACATCACACCCGACCTCAAAGGTGCGCGCATTGCTGGCGCGCCCGAACATGACGCCGCCGGTCACCGCGGTCTCGTTCAGTCGTCGGGGTCCTGGTTCTGCGCTGCTTCGGCCCACAGCTGGAACGGCAGACTGCCGAGCGTCGTGTCGAACTGGACCAGCACGTTGGCCACTTCGTAATCGAATGCGAGCCCGATGTTCGGCGCGGTGCCGATGGTCGTGTTGTTGTTCGCATTGCCGGCGAAGAGCGGAGCCGCCGGCACCAACCGGCCCTGCGACGCGCTCAGGTCGTAATAGTGCGCAGCGAGCGTCAGCGTCGAGCCGCCAACCGGCACGCGCGCACCGATCTGTGCGCCGTGCATCATCGGGTCGGACGTCTGCGTATTCTCGGCGCCGGAGACTCTCGTTGAGCCAGAAGTTGTACGCGCTGCCGAACCAGATGCCGCGGTTGAACTGGAAAGCGACGCCTTCCGGAGTGATGTCGTTGTCCCAGAACAGGCCCTGCGGGCCGCCCTTGACGAGCGGCTGCTTCATCTTGCCGCCGATCAGGTTGCCCCAGCTCGCGAACTTCCAGTCGAAATAGGCGAGGTCGAGCTCGATCGGCTTCTTCGATGAAGACGCCGGTCAGCGACTGGTTGCCCGAGCGCGGATCCTGGCCTTCGGCGTCGTCAGCCGATGCCGACAGTGATGTTGTCGGTCGCCTTGGCTGTCGCGGCCAAACGCGCACGAATGCGGTCGCGATAGCGGTCGGCAGCCGTCACGCCGGTCAGCGTTCAGCGCGGTGTCGTCGCTGATCGCCTCGTAGCGATACCGGACGTCGCCCGTGACGGTGACCTTCGAGGCCCAATCCGCGCCGCGCACCTTGTCCGCGTCGGCGGACTGCTGCGGCATTCTCCTTGCGCAGGCCACGCGTTTCGGCCTTGAGGTAATCGCTCTGCGCCTTCAGCTCCTCGCCCTGCGATTTCAGATCCGAGTTCTCGGACTTCAGCGCCTGGTTCTCCTGCTCCAGCTTGTCGACGCGCTGCATGAGTCCCTGAAGCTGTTCGCGGATTTCCGCCAAGTCGTTCGGGCTGGCAGCCAGAGCGGCGGCGGGCAACTGTGACAGGGCGGCGGCCACGGCGGCCGCGATCATCAGATTCTTCACGGTAAGGTCTCCGTATGTCTGGTTGTCAGGCGTGACGCGTAAAACTGCGCGCGCAGTCGTGTCGCGGGCGCTTATTTGTCGGACAGACGTTATACGGAGGACTTGTTACAGAGAGATTGCAGCGCAGGCGCGCGATTGCGAACGGAAATGTGACGCTGCAGATGACGCTGTTCGAGCTCGTGGGTCAGGCTTTAGCCTGACTCCTTAGATACTCCGCCGGCGGTGGCATCAACCTGCTGGATGGGAAATGACAGGTGAAGGTGCTGCCGCGCCCTTCGATGCTGTCGATCGTCAGCGTGCCCTCGTGCCGCTGCAACGCATGGCGCACGATGGCCAGCCCGAGCCCTGAGCCGCCGAGGTCGCGCGAGCGTCCGGAGTCGACGCGATAGAAGCGCTCGGTCAGGCGCGGGATGTGCTCTGGCGCGATGCCCACGCCCGTGTCACGCACTGCGATGTGACCACCCTCTTCGTCCGTCCACCAGTGCAGCTCGATCTCGCCCTGCGGCGGCGTGTACTTCACGGCGTTGGACAGCAGGTTGGAGACGATCGAATGCACCTCGTTCTCCACGCCCTTGAGCCAATGCGTGCTGTCGAGCTTCAGCCGCACTTCGTGCGGACGGTGCTCGAGCGCGAGCGTCTCCTTGCGCAGCAGCGCGAGCATGCCCGGGATGTCGATCGGCTCCTCGTCGAGCGGCCGCTCGCCCGATTCCAGCTTCGACAGCTCGAGCAGGTCGCGGATGATCGTGCTCATGCGCTCGGCCTGGCGGCGCATCTCGAGGATCGGCGCGCTCCAGGTCGGGTCGAGCTTCTGATCGTCGGCGAGCGCGTCGAGATAGCCCGTGATCACGGTGAGCGGCGAGCGCAGCTCGTGCGAGGCATTCGCGACGAAGTCGCGGCGCATCGACTGCAGCTGCTGCTCGCGGCTGACGTCGCGCACCATCAGCAGCTGACGCTCCGCCATGCCGGTGCGCACGACGTGGAAGGAGAACCAGCGGTTGATGTCGGTCGCGTCCTGGACCACGACGCCGTCGCCGGGCTCGTCGCTGTGCAGGTATTCGACGAAGTCCGGATGCCGCACCAGGTTCTCGATGCGGATGCCGAAATCGCGCTTGCGCCGCAGGCCGAGCCATTGCGCCGCGCGGTGATTGAACCAGAGGATTTCGTGCTCCGGGCCCGAGCAGCACCGCGCCTTCGGGCATCGCGGTGGTCAGCCGGCGGAACTCGCGCAGCAGCGCCGTGACGCGCGCGCGATGGAACTGCTTGCGGCGATAGATGCGGCTGACGATCGCCACGACCTCGCCCCACAGCGAGCTGAAATCGGGCGGATTCTCGATGCGGCGGCGGCGCAGCCAGCGCTCGAGCCGCACCAGGTTCCAGACCTGCACGCGCCGCGTAGATGCCGATCGTGATCGCGAACGCGAGCGCAATGTGGCCGGTGGCGAATCCCGAGGACGAGCGCCGCCAGCAACGTCAGGCCGAGCCGTGAAACCATCTGCCAGGCCGCCGGAGTCATGGCGCCGGGAAGCTTCAAGGGCTACTCCGCCCGCGTGGAGAACCGATACCCCGAGCCGCGGACTGTCTGGATGAATCGATCGTAGGCAAACGCCTCGAGCGCCTTGCGCAGTCGCCGGATGTGCACGTCGACAGTGCGTTCTTCGACATAGACGTTGCCGCCCCACACTCGGTCCAACAACTGCGCCCGACTGTACACCCGCTCCGCGTGCGTCATGAAGAAAGAGAGCAGCCGGTATTCCGTGGGGCCGAGCTGGACGGTGCGATCGCCGACCATGACGCGATGGCCCGCCGCATCCAGCACCAGCCCGTCCGCCTCGATCAGCTCCTCGCCGCCGCCGTGGTTCGAGCGGCGCAGGACGGCGTTGATGCGGGCGAGCAGCTCGCGCGGCGAGAACGGCTTGGTGACGTAGTCGTCGGCGCCGCCTTCCAGGCCCATGACCTTGTCCTGCTCCTCGGCGCGCGCCGTCAGCATGATGATCGGCACTTCCTGGGTTTCCTTGTCGCGCTTCAGCGCGCGGGTGAGCTCCAGGCCGCTCATGTCCGGCAGCATCCAGTCGATCAGCACGAGATCCGGACGGCGATCCGCGACGCTGGCGCGGGCGGTGCCGGCGTCCGGTGCTTCGCGAACGTCGAAACCGCTGCGGCGCAGGCCGAATGCAATCATTTCACGGATCGGCCGCTCGTCCTCGACGATCAGGATCTGCTTGGCGGTCATCGTGACAGCAATTTAACAGCTGAGAGCACCGCTTCATTACAGCAACGGATTATTACAGCCACATGAATTCCCGATGCAACGCCGCTGCCGGGATGTTACGGCGGCTTGACGGTTGCCACCTGGTCGCGCAGATAGACGGGCTGCGCCCGCTCTGGCGGCTGCCCGCGCCCAGCGCGCAGCTCCGCGGCTGCCAGGCGTGCAATATCGCGCGCATTCGGCCGGGCGGCGCCGTGAACCGTGACGGCCGCTCGGCCGGCAGCCAGCTGCGGATACGCTCCAAAGCCGGTTCCGGCAAACATCGTCGCATCGCCGGGCTCGACCGCCTCCGGACGATCGACGCGCTCGGCCGACGTCGGCTTCACGAGCCCGTCCGGCGTCGCCTCGAACCGGCCCCAATACACTTCGTTCATGCGCGCATCCATGCAGACGAGGATCCGCGCCCCGGCGCTCGCGAACTGCTGCGCAACCGCAGCCAGGTCCGAGATGCCGACAGTCGCAAGCTGCGCACCGTAGGCGAGTCCCTGCGCGACGCCGACCGCAATTCTTACGCCGGTGAACGCGCCCGGGCCGCGGCCGTACGCCAGGCCGTCGAGTTGTCGCAGCGTCGAGCCCGCCCTCGGCGAGCACGGCTTCGACCATCGGCAGCACGAGGTCCGCGTGTCCGCGCGGCGTCTCCGTCGCGCGCTCGATGATGCGCTCGTCGATGAGCAGCGCGACGGAGCAACGCTCCGTAGCCGTGTCGATGGCAAGCAGCTTCATGGCGCGGCCCGGCGCGGCGCGAGCGGCGCGGCGATCCCCACGCGTCGCAAGCTTCGCGAACAGAAACTGCTCGACCTCTTCGAGCCGTTCGGTGCGCGGCATCGGCGGCAGGCTGTCGAGGAAGATCCTGCCGTAGGCGCGCGTCCGCAGACGCTGGTCGCACAGCACGACGACTCCGAAGTCGCTCGGATCGCGCATCAGGCGGCCGACGCCCTGCTTCAGCGTGATGACCGCCTGCGGGATCTGCTCTTCGAAGAACGGACTGCCGCCGCGCCGCTCGATCGCGTCCAGCCGCGCCTTCAGCACGGGATCGTCCGGCGCTGCGAACGGCAACTTGTCGATGACGACGACCGACAGCGCCGCGCCTTTGACGTCCACGCCTTCCCAGAAGCTGCTGGTCCCGAGCAGCACAGCGTTGCCGTACTCGCGAAACTTCGACAGCAGCGATTCGCGCGGCCCGTCACCCTGAACGAGCACCGGAAACGGCAGCGTCGGACCGAGCCGCGCGCAACAGGATCTCGGCCCCGTCGCGCAGCGCGCGATGACTCGTGAACAGCAGGAACGCGCGCCCGCCGGCGGCGTACAGCACCGGCAGCGCGGTGTCGATGACCTGCTCCGTGTGCCGCGGCGACGAGGGCGGATCGAGCCCGCGCGGCAGGTAGAGCAACGTCTGTCGTTCATAGCTGAACGGGCTGCCGAAGCGCACCGTCGTGGCGTCGCGCATGCCGAGCCGCCCGATGAAGTGATCGAAGCTGTCGCCGACCGCGAGCGTCGCCGACGTGCAGATCCACGCGCTCGAGTGCGACTCGACGAGCGCACCGAGTTGTTCTGCCACATCGACGGGCGCGTAAGTGCAGCGACATGCCGTGCGTCGTCGATTGCGCCCACCGCACGCTTGCGGACTCGTCTTCGTCGGCGGCGACCAGCATCCGCAGGCGCGCGGCCAGCTCCGCACCGCGCCGTCGCAGCGCTGCGAGCCCTGCGTGGTCCTTCGCAGCCTCGCCCAGCGAGGCGACGAACTCGTCCAGCAGCGCTTGCAGGCGCTCGACCGATTCGATCGACCGAGCGCGGCCATTCCTTGAACTCGGTGCGCTCGCGCGGCCCGCGCAGCGCGTCTTGCAGGTCGTACAGGTGACGATCGAGCGTCTGCGCGAACGTCGCAGGCACCTCGTGGCGCGCGCCGCTAGGCGAGCAGCTCCGCGGCGACATCGCGCGACAGCGATTGCAGCTGCCGGCTGGAGACCGACGAAGCCGAGAAAGTTCGCTGCGATCTCCGGCAGCTGGTGCGCCTCGTCGATGACGATCGCATCGGCGCCGGGCAGCAGATCGCCGAAGCCCTCTTCCTTCAGCACGAGGTCCGCCATCAGCAGGTGATGATTCACGACCACGACGTCCGCGGCCTGCGCTTCGCGCCGCGCGTTGCACGACATGGCAACGATCGAACGCCGCGCAATCCGGACCGAGGCAGTTGTCGCGTGTCGAAGTGACCCACGGCCACACCGGATCGGAATCGCTGAGCTGCGCGAGCTCGGCGATGTCGCCCTGCCGCGTGACGCGCGACCAGTCGCGCACCTTCGCGAGTCCGCGCGCCACTTCCTTGCGCAAGCCGCGCGCGGCGGCTTGCTGCTCGGCAAGCTCGAGACGATGCACGCACAAGTAATTGGCCCGACCCTTCAACAGCGCGACGCGCGACTGGCCGTCCGATCGCGCGCGCGACTGTCGGCAGATCGCGATGGAACAGCTGGTCCTGAAGGTTGCGCGTGCCGGTGGAGACGATGACGCGCCGACCGGACAGCAGCGCGGGCACGAGATACGCGAACGTCTTGCCGGTGCCGGTGCCCGCCTCGACGATCAGCCGGCCGTGCGAGCGCAGCGCGAGCGCGACCTGCTCAGCCATCGCGATCTGCTCTTCGCGCGTCGCGAAGCCGGGAATCGCCGTCGCCAGCGGCCCTTCCGATCCGAACAGCTCTGCGTAGTCGTGCATGCAGCGGCACCGGAACGTCGCGCGAAACCGCGCCAGCGCTGTCGCGCCTGGCGCGAGCGGATTGCGCAGCTGCCAGCGGATGTGCGTGTACTGCGCGACCTGCGCCGGCTGCTTCGCGCCCTCGACCTCGATCATCAGCGACTCTGCCGGCGCGAAGGTGCCACCGCCGTCGACGGAGAAGGACACGGCCGCGCCCGGGCCGGAAGCCGAGTCCGCCAGGTACGTGGTGTTGGCCGGAACAGGCTGAACGACGGCTACGTTTCGCAGGGGCACGGTCGTCTGATTGGTGATGCGCAATGTGTAGTAGACCACCTGGCCCTGTTCGAGCAGCCGCGCCGGCACGAAGCGGTAGACCTCGCGACCGGGCGTCGTGCTGACGTTCTCGCGCACCTCCGCGACCAGCTCGGTCAGGACGTCGGACTGCGCTCCTCGGCACGCGCTGCCGGCTGGAAGAATGCGGCCAGAAAGACGGCCGATGCGAGCCATAAACTCGGCAAATTCCGAGGCTTACGCAGAATTCCTCTTGAAATTCCACGTTGCAGCACTATTGCACCGTGGCTGCCGGTGCGCGCAATGACTAGGCAGAGGCCGACCGGTATAATCCCGCGCCTGTTTTTCCCGCGCGTCCACACGCAGGAGGATGCCGTCTAAATGAGCACGTCGAATGCGACGCTTCAAAGTTGGGTCGAGCAAGTCGCGCGATTGACCAAGCCTGATTCGATTCACTGGTGCACCGGGTCGGACGCCGAAAACTCGACACTGATCGAAGCGATGCTTCGCAGCGGCGATCTTATCAAGCTCAACCAGGCCACCCACCCGAATTGTTACCTGCATCGCTCCAGTCCCTCCGACGTCGCTCGCGTCGAGCACCTGACGTTCGTCTGCACGCGCAACCGCGACGACGCCGGTCCGAACAACCACTGGATGGATCCGGCTGAAGCGCACCGCAAAGTCGATGCGCTGTTCGACGGCGCGATGCGCGGCCGCACGATGTATGTGATCCCGTACTGCATGGGGCCGATCGACTCGCCGTTCGCGCGCTGCGGCGTGGAGATCACCGACAGCGCCTACGTCGTGGTCAACATGCGCATCATGACGCGCATGGGCACGCCCGCGCTGCACAGGATCGAGCGCGACGGCACGTTCGTGAAGGGCCTGCACTCGATCGGCGATCTGAATCCCGACCGCCGCTTCATCATGCACTTCCCGGAAGAGCTCACGATCAAGAGCGTCGGCTCCGGCTACGGCGGCAACGCGCTGCTCGGCAAGAAGTGCCACGCGCTGCGCATCGCGAGCTGGCAGGCGCGCGACGAAGGCTGGCTCGCCGAGCACATGCTGATCATGGGCGTGCAGAGCCCCGAAGGCCGCACGCACTACATCGCCGGCGCTTTCCCTTCCGCTTGCGGCAAGACCAATCTCGCGATGCTGGTGCCGCCGCGCCTCGATGCCGGGCTGGAAGATCTGGACCGTCGGCGACGACATCTGCTGGCTGCAGCTCGGCGCCGACGGGCAGCTGCGCGCGATCAATCCGGAGGCCGGCTATTTCGGCGTCGTGCCCGGCACGAACCGCAAGACCAATCTCAACGCGTTCGACATGATCCAGCACGACACGATCTTCACCAACGTCGCGGTCACCGCGGACGATCAGCCGTGGTGGGAAGGCCTGGACAGCGGCACGCCGGTGAAGGACTGGCAGGGCAAGCCGTACACGCCCGGCAGCGGACACGCCGCGCATCCGAATGCGCGCTTCACCGTCTCGGCGAAGCAGAATCCGATCTACTCGAAGCTCGCCGACGCGCCGGAAGGTGTGCCGATCTCGGCGATCCTGTTCGGCGGCCGCCGCCGCGAAGTCGCGCCGCTGGTGTACGAAGCGCGCAGCTGGTCGCACGGCGTGCTCGTCGGCGCCGGCATGGCTTCCGAGACGACCGCCGCGGCCGTCGGCCAGATGGGCGTCGTGCGTCGCGACTCGATGGCGATGAAGCCGTTCTGCGGCTACAACTTCGGCGACTACTGGAGGCACTGGCTGTCGTTCGAAGGCCAGCGCGAGCAAGCTGCCGCGCATCTTCCACGTCAACTGGTTCCGCCAGGACAAGAACGGCCGCTACATGTGGCCGGGCTACGGCGAGAACCTGCGCGTGCTGCGCTGGATCGCCGACCGCTGCGACGGCCGGATCGAAGCGCAGGACACGCCGATCGGCTTCGTGCCGCGCAAGCAGGACCTGGACGTCACGGGCCTGAACATCGACAGCGCGACGCTCGAAACGCTGCTGTCGGTCGACCCGGTGGCGTGGCGCCACGAGGTCGAATCGATCGGCAAGTATCTGGACGAGTTCCGCGAGCGCGTGCCGCCGAAATTGCGAGAAGAGCTGAAGGAAGTGCAGAAGAGACTGGGCTGAAGTGTCAGGCTACAGCCTGACGGCACAAGAGCTCGCCTACTCTTCGCAGACGTATTTCACCGTCAGCGCCGAGCCCGACTCCGGCACGCGGCCGAAGCCGATCAGGCCCTCGCCTTTCAGCTGCATGCTGTCGCGGCGGACGAACGCTTCCTCGCCCTCGCGCGTCGTGACGAACGTGCCGTTCGTGCTCTGGTCGATCAGCAGGAACTTGTTGCGGTTGAACTCGATGCGCGCGTGCAGCCGGGAGATCAGGTTGCCCTTGACGACGATGTCGTTCTCCTCGGCACGGCCGATCGCGATGTTGGTGCGGCTGTCGTCGACGACGATCTCCTCGCCCTGAAAGCGCACGCGCAGGCGGCGCGCGCGCTGCTTCTCGCGCGACGCGGCGTTGCCGAGCGCGATCGCCGGCAGCATGCTGGTGGCGTCTTCCTTCTGCCACAGCACCTCGAACAGCTCGTCCTCGCTGGTCTTGCCCTTGAGCGTCGCGACGTCGATCTGGCGCACGGCCGACTGCCATTCGGGCGCGAGCCGCTCGACCATCGCGCTGGTGATCATGATCTGGCCGGCCTTCGCCTGGCTGGTCATGCGGTTCGCGGTGTGCACGGCGGCGCCGAAGATGTCGCGGTTCTCCAGCACGACCGGGCCGAAGTGCCCGCCGATGCGGATCGCGATCGGCTGCCCCTCGACCTTCAGCTCCGAGTGGATGCGGATGTCGTGCTGCATGCGGCTGCCGGCGTTGAGCGCGTCGTTCGCGGTCGGGAACGTCGCCATGATCTCGTCGCCGATCGTCTTGATCACCGTTCCGTGGTTCTGCTCGGTCGCGGCTCGCATGATCTCCACGCAGGTCAGTACCATATCGCGGGCCCGCAGGTCGCCCATGACCTCGTAGATGCGCGTGCTGCCGACCACATCGGCGAACAAGATGGCGAGTTCTATGTCTTTTCCCATGACCTCTTCAGTCTCTCACCGCTCGCCAGGGCCGGCGGTGGCTGTCGGGCGTTGGCATTATACATACAACGCGACATAACCTTGCGGCTACCCGGGGAGCCCGGTGAATTAAGGAGTTTCCGATGGCGATTGTGGTTCGCTGCGCGAAGGTGCCGACATTGGCCTTGTGTGCAGTACTGGCGCCGGCGCTCGCCGCCGGCGCGCGGATTGGAGCGAGCAGCAGCTCGCCACGGCGGGCGCGTTGCGCGATCGGGCGCTGTCCGGCACCTCCGCATACGAGCACGTCACGTCGCTCGTGACGGAAGTCGGGCCGCGTTCCGCGGGCTCGAGCGGCGACGCAGCCGCCGTGCGCTGGGCGCTCAACAAACTGGCGAGCCTCGGCTTCTCGCAAGTTCGCAGCCAGGACGTGCTCGTGCCCCGCTGGGTGCGCGGTCACGCCGAGGTCACGCTCGCCGGTCCCACGCCGCAGTCGCTGGTCGCCGTCGCGCTCGGCGGCAGCATCGGCACGTCCGACGACGGCATCGAGGCACAGGTTCTCGAAGTCGCTTCGCTGGATGCGCTCAACGCGCTGCCCGCCGCCGCTGTCGGCGGCAAGATCGTTTTCATCAATCAGCGCATGGAACGCACGCGCGACGGCGCGGGCTACGGCGCAACTGTGCGAATCGCAGCGAGGGCCCGAGCGCCGCCGGCCAGCTCGGCGCAGCTCGCGCTGCTGATCCGTTCGGTCGGCACTTCCGACCAGCGCCACGCGCACACCGGCTCGTTGAACTATCGCGTCGATGCGCCGCGCATTCCGGCGCTCGCGCTGTCGAATCCCGACGCCGACCAGCTGGCGCGCTGGCTCAAGCCCGGCAAGCCCGTGCGTCTGCGAGTGAAGTCGACCGCGCGCGAGCTGCCGGCGACGTGGTCGGCGAACGTGATCGGCGAGATCCCGGGCACCGAGCGCGCCAACGAGATCGTGCTGCTCGGCGCGCATCTCGACTCGTGGGACCTCGGCCAGGGCGCGATCGACGATGGCGCGGGAGTCGCGATCGTCATCGAAGCGGCGCGACTGATCGGCAGGCTGGAGCGCAAGCCCGCGCGCACGGTGCGCGTCGTGCTGTTCGCCAACGAAGAGTTCGGCTTGTCGGGCGCGAAGGAATACGCGCGCCTCGTCGGCGACCAAGCTGCGCGCCACGTGCTGGCCGCCGAAGCGGACTTGGGCGCCGGCGCCGTGTGGCGAATCCAGTCGAAGGTCGCGCCGGCTGCCGTACCGGCAGTCGATGCGATCCGCGAGGCGCTGAAACCACTCGCACTCGAAGCCGGCGACAACGAAGCGCGCGGCGGCTCGGATCTCGGCCCGTTGACGCGCGCTGGGCGTACCGATCCTCGACCTGTCGCAGGACGCGACCAACTACTTCGACGTCCACCACACGATGAACGACACGCTCGTGCAGATCGACAGCAAGACGCTGAACCAGGTCGTGGCCGCATACGCCGTGGCCGCGTACCTGGCGGCGAGCAAGAACGGTGATTTCGGTAGATTGGCTACGGACGAGAAGGAGCAACGCTAGCGCGCCCGCCCCGCAGAGGGCTCTTGCGATAGCCGTAGAGCGCGTAGACGACCAGTCCCAGGAGCGTCCAACAGGCGAACATCACCTTCGTGCGCAACGACAGCGAAACGAACAGGAATGCACAACTGCCCAGCGCCAGCGGCCCTAGCAGCCAGATCGCCGGGGTGCGAAAGGGACGCGGCCGGTGTGGATCGCGACGGCGCAGAATGAGGACGCCCAATGCGACGGTCATGAACGCGAACAGCGTGCCGCTGTTGCTGATATCCGCCAGGACGCCCACCGGGAACAGGCTCGCAAAGATCGTCACGCCTATGCCGGTGATCAGCGTCACGACGTACGGCGTCTTGAACCTCGGATGAACCCGCGTCAATGACTCGTTGAACGGCAGCAATCGATCGCGCGCCATCGCGAAGAAGATGCGCGTCTGGCCGAACAGCATCATCAGCACGACCGCAGGCATCGCCAGAAATGCCGCCAGACCGATGAACTGCGATGCCGTTCGCCAACCCAGCTGGCTGACGACATGCGCAAGAGGTTCACGGCTGCAGGCAAATGCGTGGACGTTAGCTGGCGATTCACAAGCAGCCATGAGCGCGTCACTGCCAGGTTCCAACGCGGTACCGGTGAGCGAATCCACGACCGGCTGGGCGCCGATTGCACCGACCGCGCCGGCAGCGACCAGCAGATAGAACACCGTGCAGACGATCAGGCTGCCGATCACGCCGACGGGCATGTTGCGTTGAGGATCGCGGGTCTCTTCCGCCGCGGTCGAGACGGCATCGAAGCCGATGTAGGCGAAGAAGATCGAAGCCGCGGCGCCGGCGACGCCCATGCCGGAGATCTCGCCGAAGAAGCCATTGGGCGAGAACGGCGCGAAATTGTCGGCTTGCATGACCGGCACGGTCAGCGCGACGAACAGCAGCAAAGCCGCAACCTTGATGGTCGCCAGGATTGCGTTGACGGTTGCGCTCTCGCGCGTGCCGATGATCAGCAGACCGGTCATCAGCAGACCGATCGCTGCGGCCGGCAGATTGATCAAGCCGCCGAAGCTGGGACCGCGCGTGAGCGCGTCGGGAATGTCGATGCTGAACGATCGTTCCAGCAGCCCGACGAAATAGTTCGACCAGCCCACCGACACTGCGCTCGCCGCGACGGCGTACTCGAGAATCAATGCCCAGCCCACCATCCAGGCAATGAGCTCGCCGAGCACCACATATGAATATGTGTAGGCGGAGCCGGATAGCGGCACCATCGAGGCGAGCTCGGCGTAGCACAGCGCAGTCAAGGCGCAGGTGAACGCAGCCAGCACGAACGACACCATCATGCCGGGTCCGGCCTTCTGCGCGGCCTCCGCCGACAGCACGAAGATACCGGTGCCGATGACCGTGCCGACACCCAGCATGATCAGCTGAAAGGAACCGAGCGTGCGTTTGAGCGGCTTGTTTTCGGCTGCGGCGAACAGATCCGCGAGCGGTTTGATGCGCCAATTCATCGGTGGTGCCGGCATCACCACTCGGGTGTCGGTCCGGCCAGCTGCCGGAACTGACTCCCGTCATCCTCCGGCAGCACGTTGATTGCGCCGAAGTGCCGGGTCTCTGCGATCACTACGATCATCGCGCACATCGCCAACGCAATCATCCAAAGGCTGGCACGCGTGTGCCTGGCAACCGGCGCACGCAGCGCTGCGACCCTTTCGAGTTTGGCCGCCGCAACCTCATCCGCCGCATCCAGCAGGCCGAGCTCGTCGAGCTCTGCAGCGACGAACTCCGGCGAAGCGCGCTTGAGGTATTCCATCAGCACGGTTGCCGACATCGGATCCGAGCTCCAGCAGGGTGGTTCTCCGGACATATCGCTTCTTCCTTCCATCAGTGACGCCGCCTCGCAGCCTGGACTGACGCAACGTCGTGCTCGTAGAGCTTCCTCGCCGCACGGTGCAGGCGCTTCTTGCCGTTCTCCACGTCGCGCACCGGCAAACGCAGCTCTCTGGCGATCTCCACGTTCGACATGTCTGCGTAGATCGCCAGCACCAGGATCCTGGCGAGCGTCGCGTCGATCTTGGCCATGCTCGCGATCAAGCGCTCGAGCTGCTGCTCCTGCTCGACGTTCAACGCGGGATGCGCCTGCAGGCTTTCATCCGCGAACCGCTCCAGGATGTCGGCAGGATCGTCGTCCGCCTGCGGCAGCTGAGCCACGATCTTGACCAGGCGCGAAGCCATCGAGCGGCACAGGGTGCTGGCGCGCGAGCGCACCACGCCGAAGATGAAAGTGTCGAAGGGACAGGCAGCCGGATCCCAGGTGCGGGTGCCGTCCAGCGCGAGATCGATTGCCCCGGTCACGATCTCATACGCGTGATGATCGAGACTGCCGCCACGCAGCAGCCGGGCCGCGTACAGCACGAGGCGGCGAGTCAAATCCTGAAATTGCGCGCGCGTGAGGTTCGCAATGTAGGCACGAACCCGCTCGGCGCTTTCCCGCTGCCTCTCGCTTTCGTCTCCGATACGCAGATTGCATCCCCGCGGTGATCGACGACGGCGCAGTCAATCTGCTCGTCTATCTCATTATGCGGATCGGCAGACCCGGTTTTGCCGCGGCCGGCGAAATTTCGGTCAGGCGGCTGCGCGCACGATGCGCAGAGCGTCGATGAGCAGGTCCGCGCGGGCATCAGGCGCCGACGCGCCCTCGGACAAGAACCTGCGCCACGAGCGCACGCGCGGCAGGCCGGCATACAAGCCTTGCGCGTGTCGCACCATCGCACGCAGACGATGTCCTTCCGCGAGCCGATCCTGCACGTACGGGACGTAGCGTTCGACGATTTCCTCGCGCGACGGCAGCGGCCATTGCGGATCGACGACGGCCCGGTGGAGCAGCGCCAGCAGATACGGATTCTGATACGCCTCGCGGCCGATCATCACGCCGTCGAACAGCTGCAGGTGTTCGAGCGCGTCTTCGAGCGTGCGCACGCCGCCGTTCACGACGAACGTCAGCGAGGGGAAATCCGCGCGCAGCTGCCGGACGACGTCGTACTGCAGCGGCGGAATCTCGCGGTTCTCTTTCGGGCTCAAGCCGTTCAGCACTGCCTGGCGCGCGTGCACGACGAACACCGTGCAGCCGGTCTGCGCGACCGAGTCGACGAAGCGCACCAGGAATTCGTAGGTGTCCGTCGCGGTGTGCGGCATCGGCTCGATGCCGATACGACATTTGACTGTGACTGGCACGTCGACAGCCGCGCGCATCGCGCCGACGCATTCGCCAACCAGCGACGGCTCGGCCATCAGGCACGCGCCGAAGCGACCGCTCTGCACGCGATCGCTCGGGCAGCCGCAATTGAGATTGATCTCGTCGTAACCGAACTGCGCGCCGATGCGTGCGGCCTGCGCAAGCTCTTGCGGATTGCTGCCGCCGAGCTGGAGCGCGACCGGATGCTCCGCCGGATGAAATTCCAGCAGGCGCGCGGCATCGCCGCGAACGATCGCGGCGGCGGTGATCATTTCCGTGTACAGCAGCGCGCTCGGGCTCAGCAGCCGCAGGAAATAGCGGCAGTGCCGGTCCGTGTAATCCATCATTGGCGCAACGCAGCAACGTCGATCTAAGTCTTTCATAAGCAGTGCTTTTCGAAGAGCGTCAGTGTAGTCGATGACTGCAGGGATCGGCACTGCCGATTGTTGCTCGTCGACCCGAAACGCTTGTACTTCCAGCTGCTTGCCTGCTCGCCGCGCGCGTGCCATCGCAGCTAGGTGGGCTCGAGCAGGATGCTGGCTGCGACAAAATTGCTACACGAAATGCATGTCGCAACTTGTCTAGGCTTAGAACTCGTAACCAACCTGGACCGTAGTGGTCGTACTCGACTTGTCACGGGCGTGGGATCAGCCGCGCGAAGCCGCTCATGGCAGTGCTGACTTCAGTTCACGCTTCAGGATTTTGCCGTTGGCGTTTCGCGGCAGCATGGTTGGCCAGAACACGATCTGCACCGGAATTTTGAAGGCGGCGAGCCGTCTGCCGAGATGAGCGCGCAGTTGGGCTTCGGTGACACAATGATCTGCGGCGGTGTGGACGATGCCGACAGGCTCCTCTCCAAGGACGCGGTGCGAGCGTCCTATCACCGCTGCGTCGCGCACCGCAGGATGCTCATACAGGGCGTTCTCGACCTCGACGCAGTAGATGTTCTCTCCACCCCGGATCACCACGTCCTTTATCCGATCGACGACATAACAAAACCCCTCGGGGTCGAGTCGCGCGAGGTCACCCGTCCGCAACCAGCCATCGACAAACGTTTCGGCCGTCTCGCGCGCCCGTTGCCAATAACCCTGAACGACGTTCGGTCCTCGTACCCACAATTCGCCGATTTCACCCACGGCTTGCACTTGAGCGCCATCAACAGATTTGATCTGGAGATCGATGACCGGGAGCGGCGCGCCGCAGCTCGTCGGCCGCTCGGCGTAGTCTTCCCCTGAATGCGTCATTGTGAGACCGCAAGTCTCCGTCATTCCCCAGCCGTGTCCGGGAACCGCGGCCGGCAGAGTCTCTGAGATGCGACGCCGGAGTTCGGGCGCCGCCGCGGCGCCACCGTAACCAATGCTGACAAGTGACGACAGATCGTAGTTGCGAAGCGCAGGATGCTCCACGAGCTGACAGGCGACAGCGGGAACACAAACCAGCGCAGCGATCTGCTCGCGCTGAATGCATCGCATCGCCTCTTCCGCATCCCAGCGTCGCAGCAGTACGAGTTTGTGTCCGCCATGCAATGCAGGCGAGAGGATGGCGCAACAACCCGTCACGTGAAAAAACGGGACGGTGACCAAGGCGGACGGCTGAACAGCGGGATCGTCGACGGTGCCCGCCTGGCCTTGCCGTAGAGCCGTCCGGGTCGCAGCGCAGGCAGCGCCGACGATATTGCAAAGTATGTTCCGGTGCGTCGCTACCGCACCCTTCGGGCGGCCGCTGGTCCCCGATGTATAAAAGATCGCGGCAGCATCGTCGGGCTCCAGATTGACGTCCGGCATTCCAAAGTCGGCAAGTGAAGCCCATCCAGCCGGCGGGCCGATCACCTCTGCAAACAGATGCACGTTGCGCAATGAAGCGCCGGTCTTTTCGGTACCACCCACATACACGTGCTCGAGCGCATCGCAGGCGTGCAGGTGCTCACTGAGACGATCAGCACGCTCGCTATCCAGCATAGCGAAACGCGCTCCGCAATCTTTCAGCGCGTACTGCAGCTCTGCACCGGTCCACCACGCGTTCAATGGCGTAACGATTCCTCCCGCCACCGACGCGGCATAGAACACGACAGGCCACTCAGGCAGATTGCGCATCGCGAGCGCCACGCGATCTCCCTTGCGCAGGCCCTGCTCGATCAACTCTCGCGCGAGCGTGCAGACCGCGCGATGGAATGCATCGAAAGTGATCCGGTCGGACTCGTGTATCAGGAAGGGACGTTCAGAATGAGTTCGAGCCGCAGCGACCACGTCGCGATTGGTCGCCGGAACGTTCTTCCAGACGCGCAACGGGATGCCGTGAATGAGCGCATGCTCGATCTCATAGGGCGACCCGGGCGCCGTCAGCCTCACGTGGGCCTGCGCGATACTCAACGCAGGCCATTGGCTCATCGCAGTCCGCCGTCCACTGTGACGATCGTCCCGGTCGTGTAGCTCGAAGCGGAACTCGCCAGGTACAGGGCCGTCGTGACGATCTCCTCAGGGCGACCGATACGTCGCACGGCCGAGTTCGAGCGCCGCTCCGCTTCTTCACGCCACTCGCGGGAGATGTCTGTCCAGAAAGGTCCGGCCATGATCGCGTTGACTCTCACGGTCGGTCCGAACTCGAGTGCGTGCGCCTTGGTGAGCGCGTTCAATGCCGCCTTCGCGGCAGCATAGGGAGCGAACGCCGGCTCCGGTCGCACAGCACCCGTACTGCTGACGTTGATGATTGCGCCGCCGCCGGCGAGCATCATGCGCGCGCCGATGATCGCAGAAAGCCGAAACGGACCCTTGAAGTTCACCGCGAACGTGCGGTCGATGAGCGCTTCGTCCGTTTCGAGCGATGAAGGTGCGGTCGGAGCCATGCCGGCGTTGTTCACGAGAATGTCGATCCGCCCAAATTCCGCGTACGCAGTCTCTACGAGCGCGTCGATCTCATTCCACCGACCGACATGACATGCGACGGCGAGCGCACGCCGTCCCAGTGCCTCGACCTCTCGCGCTACGCTCCGACAGTTCTCTAGTTTGCGGCTGGTCACGATCACATTGGCGCCGTGGTCGGCGAAGCCGCGGACCATGGCCGCGCCGAGACCGCGACTGCCACCGGTCACGAGCGCGACCTTCCCGGAGAGGTCGAATGAGGCCTTGCGCGTCGTCGAGTCGGTCACGCGCGATGCTCCGCTTCGAGGAGCACGACGGCGGACAAGCCCGGCGCGCCATAGACTTGGCTGTACGCGAGCCGCGGCTCCGCGACCTGCCGTCGCTCGGCCCGACCACGCAGCTGGATTACATTCTCAAAGATCTGGCGCAGACCCGAGGCGCCGATCGGCTCGCCGCACGCCATACAACCGCCATCGGTGTTCACCGGCAGCGGTCCAGTGAGCCAGGTATGCCGATCGTGCAGCAGCTTCTCCTGATCGCCGTGCGCACAGAAGCCGTTCTCGGCCATGTGCATGATCTCCGCACCCGAATCGGTGTCCTGCAATTGCGCCACGTCGACGTCTTTGGGGCTCACGGCCGCCATCTCGAACGCTGCGCGCGCGGCGATCTCCGTCGGCGAAGGCCCTCGCTTGATCTCGATCGAGGGCGCGAACACCTCGAACGATCCGTCCTGGCGCGTGCGCAGCGTCGCTGCACGGATTCGCGGTCCCGCCAGCCCCAGCTCTCGCAGTTTGCGATCCGAAGCGAGCACCAGGGCCGCGCCGCCTTCCGCCGGCGAACAAAACATGTACTTCGTGAGCGGATCGGACACCAGCGGGCTGTCGAGGATCGCGTCGATGGAAAGCGGCTTGCGCCTCCACGCATGAGGCGCGAGCGAACCATTGTGGAGTGCCTTCTCCGCAATGAGTGCGAGCGAGCGCTGCGAGATGCCGTGCAACGACATGTAGCGCCTGATCTTCATCGCAAAGAACTGTGTGGTCAGCATCATGCCCGTCTCGCCATACCAGGCTGGCAGTCCCAGCGAGGCCGGGTCCGTGTTGAATGCGCCATGCGGATGCTTGTCGAAGCCGAGCGCGAGCCCCACGTCGAATTCGCCGGACTTGATCGCCCAATACCCGGAAAGCACCGCCGACCCGCCCGTCGCGCACCCGTTCGCGACGTTGATGAACTGCACGCCGGTGAGGCCCAGTCGCGGCAGCATGGCATCGGCATCACCGGCGGCGTGCGAACCCGCCAAACGCGAACTGCATGTCGCTCCATTCCAGCCGAGCGTCTTTCAGCGCCGCGCGAGCCGCATGCACACCCTGATCGAGTCCCGAGAGTCCGGCATGCCGCCCGAACGCATGAACACCCACGCCGACGATGTGAACGCTCGTCATGCGCGACCCTCCTCGTCTCCTGCCGCGGGCGGAACGACAGGCGCGAACGCGTACGTATGGATCGGCTCGCCGTTCGCATCCAGGAACACTGGTTGCACTGTCACTTGCATCTGCATGCCGATGCGCAGCACGGAAAAATCATCGACGGCAAGCCGGCTCTCGACGATGAGCGCCCCAGGCAGCTCGACATAGCCCACCGCGTAGGGCGTGAATTCCGCGGCCGCGGGAATGAAGGGCGCCTTCGGTTGGAAGCGTTGCACGGTGAAGGACCAGAGGGCGCCGCGTGCAGGCAGCTCCGCGAGCTCGAGCGAATCAGCGTCCGGACCTTCCGGAAAAGGAAACACCCATCGACCGTCGCGGCGGCGTCCTGCCAGCAATCTCGGGCCGTCGGCACTTTCCGCGATCAGCCGCTGCGCCACGTAACGCCGCATTCGACCTCCTCTCTCGGCGCGAATGTAGCACGGCGTGCAATAAGCGCCAGCAACGCTCCGGGTCGTGCAATTTTTGTGTCAGGGCGCACCGAACAATGCGCGCAGGACGTCCACCCCTCTGCCCTCAGGCGCCTTGGTGCGCAGCACGTTGAGCATGTCGTTGATCTGCGTATGAGCCCGGGAGCGCGTGAGCCCGCTCAACTGCGTCAGAACCGCTTCCATGAGGCGGCGCACGAAGTGAGCGTCGCTGATCCGCTCCTGACACCACTCGTTGATCATCGCGTATTCGAGGTGCGTGAGCGCGTCGGTGGCCGTCTTCAGGTCGATGCTCTCGTGCAGCTGGTGTTTGTCGCGCAGGCTCGAGAGGAGCAACCAATAGTTGTCCGCCGAGATGCGGTGGATCGTGGTCCACAGCTCGCGATCGATGTTGGTCGAGAAGTAGATCGACATGATCGTGCGCGTGTAGTTCCTGATCCTGATGTTGCGTCCGTGCACGAGCGCCAAGCGCTCCATCGTGCCCTGCACAGTGTCGGCCGGGTACCGATAGCGCGTCTTGCGCACGAACTCCTCGTAGTACTCCTTGACCGCAACGGCCAGCAGGTGATCGCGGCTGCCGAATGCGTTGTACAGCGTGCGCAAAGCGACATCGGCCGAATGACCCAGCTCGCGCATGCTGAACGTCTTCAATCCACGTTCCGAGATCATGCGGCGCGCGGCATCCAGGATGCGGCGTCGCCGCTCATGCATCATCGGGCTCGAGTACACGCTGATCTTGCCGCCCGGCCCCGGCGCCATATCCGACATGCTGTGCTCCTGAAAATTGCACGACACCGTACCAGAAATTGCACTGGCTTGCATTTTCTTTCCAAGTGACTAGGCTGCCCACGATGGAACTCGAATTCAGCGCCGCGGAGCTCGCGTTTCGCGAAGAGGTACGCCGGTTCCTCGACGCGAAACTTCCAGAGCGACTGCGCGCCGGCATGCGCGCGACGCCCACGATCTTTGCGCAGCCGGACATCGCGGACGAGTGGCGGAAGATTCTTTGCGAGCAGGGGTGGCTGGCTTACCACTGGCCTCGCGAGTACGGCGGACCAGGCTGGTCCCCCGTGCAACGCTACATCTTCGAGAAGGAATGCGCGTTGGCGGACGCGCCAGCACTACCCACCATGGGTCTGCGCCTGCTGGCGCCGGTGGTCTATTCGTTCGGAACGCCCGAGCAGAAGGCGCGTTTCCTGCCGCCTATCCTCAGCGGCGAGCACCGCTGGTGCCAGGGGTTCTCCGAGCCGAACGCGGGATCCGATCTCGCGAATCTGAAAACCAGCGCCGCGCGACAGGGCGACCGCTATGTCGTCAATGGGACCAAGCTGTGGACGACGCATGCGCAGCACTCGAATTGGATGTTCTGCCTCGCCAGGACGGATCCTCAGGTGAAGCCGCAGCGCGGGTTGAGCTTCCTGCTCATCGATATGAATCAGCCGGGCGTGCGGGTCGAACCTATTGCGATGCTCGCGGGCGATCACGACGTCAATCAGGTGTTCCTGAGCGACGTCACCGCACACGTGCGGGATCGTATCGGCGAGGAAGGCCAGGGCTGGACACTGGCGAAATTCCTGCTGGAGAACGAACGCGGCAGCTCGTGCACTGCCCCGCGCTTACAGGCGCTGCTGGCAACCTGCCGGCGAGCGTTTGACTCTCGAGCCGATCGGTCCGCGCGCGGATCGATGACGCTGGCGAGCCGTCTTGCCCGACTCGAGCTCGAAGGTCAGGCGCTCGAATTCACCGAGCTGCGGGTGCTCGGCAATCTCGCCGCCGGGCGCAATCCGGGTCCGCAGGCGTCGGTCATCAACCTCATTTCCGCCGAGCTCTTTCAGCGTGCGGAAGAGCTGGCGTTGCAGGTGTTCGATCACGCGGGCCTGCAATTGCAGACTGAGAGGCCGCTTTATGGCGAGCACACGCAGCACTGCGTGCATTCGCAGGAGGCACTGCTGGCGGCACCCAGATATCTGAACGGCCGCGCATGGTCGATCTTCGGCGGCACCAGTGAAATTCAGCGCAATATCATCGCGCAAACCGTGCTCGGCCTGTGACGCGGTGTATGCCTCAATCAACGTCAGACTGACATGAACCTCGATTTCAGCGACGAGCAGACGCAGCTCAGGAACCTCATCGAGCGTTTCATTCGGGAGAACGCACCGACGAGCGGAGGCAGTACTCGCAAGGACTCGGCCTCACTCGGGCGGCACCTGGCCGAACTGGGCTTGTTCGCGCTGCCATTCGAGCCTGTGCATTCGCCCGGACACGGTGCGGTCGAGCTGGCGGTCATGATGGAAGCGCTCGGAGGCGGACTGCTTGGCGGTGCCGTGCTGCCTTCCGTGCTGTACGCAGGTGGCCTCTTGGATCGGGCGGGCGGCGCGGAGCACAAGTCCGACTGGTTGCCGCGGCTGATCTCAGGAAAAGCGCGACTCGCAGTTGCGCACATTGAACATGGCACGACGAGCTCCGCCCCCGTTCAGACGACTGCGCACCGCACCGCGCAAGGCTACCTGTTGAACGGTCGCAAGACCTTCGTGATGGGCGACGACGCTGATGCTCTTCTGATTTCTGCACGATCCGACGAGCACCGCGATGCTGCCGGCAGTTACGCACTGTTCATCGCATCGCCGGACGCGCCGGGCATCGTTCGTCACGACTACCGCCTCATCGACGGCTCGCGTGCCTGCGAGATCGAGCTCACCAACGCGAACATTCCCGCGAGCGCACGCCTGCCGCGCGGGCATGAGGCCATGACCGATGCAACCACGGTCGCACGCTTCTGCGCTTGTGCCGAGATGCTCGGCATCATGACCCTGCTCCTGAACGAAACGTTGACCCACATCCGGACTCGCAGGCAATTCGGCGCGCCGCTCAGCAGTTTCCAGGCCATCCGTCATCGCGTCGTGGATCTATACATTCTGCTGGAGGCATCACGCTCGCTGATCTATCGAGCCGCCCTCCTCCACGGGAAGGCCGAGGTCGCGTGGGCGCGGGAGGTCACAGGCGTCAAGGCGTACGTCGGCGATGCAGCCGTGCGCGTCGGCCATGAATGCATCCAGTTTCACGGCGGCATGGGCGTCACCGAGGAACTGGTCATTGGTCGCGCACACAAACGCAATGTGCTGCTGTCCCGGATATTCGGCGATGGCGATGCGCTGATGGAAGAATATGCACGGGGCTGAGAGCCCGAGGAGCGCCCGCAGGGTCGTCGCTCCGCACCGGCCGGTGGACGATGCACGAATGCTTGGCGAGGTCGCCCGACTTCAGGGCCGACATTGCGCCGATGCCATTGCCTTCCAATTCGAAGGCCGCACCGTTACGTACGCCGAGCTGGACCGGCGCGCGAACCAGGTTGCCCATGCACTGATCGCCATTGGAGCACCTCGCAGCGCGCGCCTGTGCTACCTGGGCAAGAACAGCGATACGTTCTTCGAGTTGCTGTTCGGAGCAGCGAAAGCCGGGTGGGTGCTGACGCCCATCAACTGGCGCCTCTCCGGCGCCGAAATCGCGTACATCCTCAGCGACTGCTCCGCCCGCATGCTATGCATCGGTCAGGAGTTCGCCGAGTTGATCCGGGAAATTCGCGCGATGCTGCCGCGCAGCTTGCATTGCATGGAGGTGGACAACCGCATGGACGGCGCCTCTTATGAGCAGTGGCTGGAAACTCAGCCCGGTTCGGAGGCTGCCGTCGCGAACGCATCACCTCGGGATGTCGTACTGCAGCTGTATACGTCCGGGACCACAGGTCGTCCCAAAGGAGCCATGCTGACGCACGACAACTTGCTCGCCCTGAGGCCAGCGAGCGGCCAGGAAGTAGACGAGTGGCGGCTGTGGACGGAATCGGACGTCGCACTCGTCGCGATGCCGGTCTTTCATATCGGTGGCATCGGCTGGGGTCTCATGAGCTTCCTGAATGGTGCGCGAGCAGTCATCGCACGCGAGTTCGCGGCCCAGCACGTCCTGGATTTCATTGAACGCGATCGAGTCAGCAAAATCTTTCTCGTGCCCTCAGCGCTGCGCCTCGTCCTCAGCGATCCACGCTCGCGCCGAGTCGACTTCTCGCGCGTCAGGTACATCTTCTACGGTGCCTCACCAATGCCGCTGGATCTTCTGCGGGAGTGCAGGAACGTCTTCGGTTGCAGCTTCGTGCAGATGTACGGCATGACCGAGACAGCGGGCACGATCGTGGCGCTCGGACCGGAGGATCACGGATCCGACGCGGGGCCGCGCGCACGATCTGCCGGCAAGGCTCTGCCGGGTGTCGAGATCGGCGTGGTGGATCATGAAGGCCGGCCCGCGCCGACAGGAGTCGTCGGAGAGATCGTCACACGCTCCGCCGCGAACATGGTGGGTTACTGGAATCTGCCCGAGGCGACCGCGAGTTGCATCGACGCGCACGGATGGTTGCGGACCGGCGATCTCGGCAGCGTGGACGAGGCAGGTTATCTGCACATCCAGGACCGCGTGAAGGACGTGATCATCTCCGGCGGCGAGAATATCTACCCAGCCGAAGTCGAGAACGTTCTGCACGAGCATCCCGACATCGCGGAGGCGGCAGTCATCGGTGTTCCGGATGAGAAATGGGGTGAAAGCGTCAAGGCGATCGTAGTCGCGAAGGGCGGTCGGGTCCTGCACGCTGCAGAGATCATGGCGTGGACCCGGCGCCACCTTGCCGCGTTCAAGAGCCCGAGGTCGGTGGATTTCATTCCCGCACTGCCACGTAACGCCGCTGGCAAGATTCTGCGCAGGGAGTTGCGCAAGCCCTACTGGGAAGGCAGGGAGCGCGGCGTCAACTGAGACTGCATGCGATCTGGAGCGCACTGCTCCTGCTCGTGCGTCGGCAGAATTGCAGCACGTGCGAGATCCTGTCGTAGAGAACGCGCCGCGAACACATAGTGCAACGCACCCCATGCATAGAGCGCATGCGTCACGAGTTGCCCACGACGCGTCCCTGACACGAGACTGTCCCTGCACGCGGCCACCAACGCCGGCGAAGCGCCATCCAGGGCGCGTCCGCCCGGGCAGGTCGCAAGAAATTCGCCCAACCCGTGCGCGGCGAACGCGTTTGCGCTGAACACATCGATCAGCCAGCCGCAGAACAACGGACCCGCGCCGAGGCCGATGAAGTTGATGACGAAAAACAGCAGCGCCGTCGCAGTCGCCCGCATGCGCGCGTCCACCAAGTTGTGCATCACGCCCAGCGTGGGGCCGAGGTACATGTAGTGAAAGAGCGCCGCGACGGTCAGCAGCGCCGCAGCGACGAACCATTCGTGCTGAATCCACGACAGCAGATACAACGGGGTCGCCAGTGCCAATGTGATCGCAGGCACCAGTGCATACCATCGCGCATCGTGTCGGGCTGCGCGGTCACAGATGCGTCCGCCGAGCAGAGTCCCCGCGCCAGCTCCGATACCGGCGATGACTCCGTAGATCAGACCGACTTGCGAGTAGCTCATGTCGAACGCGCGCAGAAAGTACGGCGCGAGAAACGTCGAGCCGCCATACGCGGCGAATCCGACCACGGTCGCGCCGCAAGCCATATGAAGGAAAGATCGAGTCCCGAAGAGACGCCGAACCACCGCCGAGAGAGGCGCAGGCTGAGCGCTTTCCACCGCAGGCGCCAGCACACGATCCGATTGACCGCGAGCGGGTTCGCGGATTACGAACCAGGTCACGACTGCGAGCAGCAGGCCCGGCAGCCCCACCACGATGAACGCCTGTCGCCACCCGAACGTCTGCGCAATGAACCCTCCGGCGACCGCGCCAATCATCGTGCCCAATGGCACGCCGAACGAGTACACGGACAACGCCGAGGCGCGGCGCTGCGCAGGAAAGTAGTCTGTGATCAGCGAGTGCGCAGGCGGCGAGCAGCCGGCTTCGCCGATCCCGACTCCGATTCGATACAGCAGCAACTGAGCATAGCTCTGCGCGAGCCCACACAGCGCGGTGAAGCCGGACCAGATCACGAGGCACGTGGAGATGATCGCCACGCGATTGCGGCGCTCGGCCAGCCTTGCGAGCGGGATGCCAAGGACGGTGTAAAGGACCGCGAACGCGAAGCCCTGCAAGAGACCGAGCTGCGTGTCGGTGATTCGCAAATCTTCCTTGACGGCCTGTCCGAGCGTTCCGAGGATGGTGCGATCGATGAAGTTCGACGTGTACACCAGCAACAGCACGCCGAGCACCGTGCTGGCGTAGAGCCGCGGTTGCGTCTCGACCACGTCGGATGGTTGAGCCGGCAAGTTCAGGCGCTCGCGTGGTACTGGCTGCGCGCCGCTGCCGCACAGATCGCATCTGCAAAGGTGTCCATCAGAGCCGGCGGAAAGTCGTGGCCCATCCCTGCAATGATCCGCAGATCAGCACCGGGGATGTTGGCCGCCGTGTCCTTTCCGGCTTCTGGCAGCACGAGCGTATCCTCCGCGCCATGCAGCACCACGGTGGGTGTAGAGAGCGTTCGCAGCCGGCTGCTGCGATCGCCTGACGTCATGACCGCGGCGAGCTGCCGCGCCGCGCCGCTCGGCGAATAGCCTCGCAACGTCTCCCGCGCAACGGTATTTCGTATCGTCGCTTCGCTCTCCAGATAGGCAGGGCTGCCGATCATGCGCGCGAGGCGCAATCGACGTGCAATGATCGGCTCGAGGTCCGACGCATCCGGCGGCATCGCGATCAACTCGGACATGATTTCCGGTCGTGCCGTCGGCAGCGTGGGATTGCCGGTCGTCGACATGATCGAGGTCAAAGAGCAGACCCGTCGCGGGTGATTGAGCGCGACGAGCTGCGCGATCATGCCGCCCATCGAGGCGCCCACGACATGCGCCCGCTCGATCTGCAACGCATCGAGCACGCCGACGGCATCGGCGGCCATGTCGTCGAGCGAATACGGGGCCTGCACGGCCTGGCCGCGCGCGGCGGCAGCCACCAATTCCGCCATGCTGCTCGGGCCGAGCGGATCGAGCTTCGTGGAGAGCCCCACATCCCGATTGTCGAATCGAACGACGCGATAGCCGCGCGCGAGGAGCTCATCGCTCAGCTCGCGCGGCCATCGCGTAAGCGGCGCGGCGAAACCCATGATGAGGAGCACTGCCGGTCGCTCGGGCGAACCGAACGATTCGTACTCTATCGACAGCCCACGAACGGCCGCCTGTCCAGTGACGTGCATAGCAGGCGCGGCAGTCAGGGCCGAAGTCTCACTGATAGGAATAGCCGATCCGCAGCCCAAGCACGCGCGGCTCGCCATACGCCCGATACTGACCGAACGCGTTGGCGTCATGAGTCACAACGTATTGCTCGTCCGTCACGTTGCGGCTGTAGAGAGTGACGTTCCAGCGCTCAGTCGGTACCCAGGACAGCCCCACGTTGACCAGCGTGTAGGGACCCGTGGTGAGGTCCGGCTCGCCGGTCACTGGATGCTCCCGTGCGGTGTTCGGCTCGAACTCGCTCGTGTAGTAGACATTGCCCGTGAACATCAACGCGCCGGCTCCGACGGGAAGCCGGTAGGCCCAGCCGAGATTCCCTGTCCATTCCGGCGTGCGAATGGTCGGGTTGCCGCTCCAATCCTGGTTCGTCGACACGAAACTGTTCGGGAACAGCGGATTGTCCGGCTGCGCAGAAATCGGTGACGGCTGCGGACGGAAAGTCCGTGTACTCGCCGTGCGTGTAGGCTGCGCTCGCGCGCAGCGACAGCCTATCCGTGACCGCCCACTCGATCTGCGCATCGACACCGTAGATCTCGGCCGCCGCGGCGTTCTGAATCACGTTGCCGCCCGCCGTTGGGTCGAATCGCGCGACCAGGATGTCCTTCCAGTCGTAGAAGAACGCGGCCGTATCGAAGGAGACCGAGCCCGTCTGAGTCTTGTAGCCGATCTCGTAGGCGGAGATCGACTCGGGTTCCGTGGCGGAAACCACTGCGGCCGTCGTGTTGAACAGGCCGCTCTTGAAGCCCTTGCTCCACGAAACGTAAACGTTCGAGTCGGAGTCGAGCGCGTAACGTGCGACCACACGCGGCGTCGTGTCACTGAAATCCGCTTCGTCCGCCAGCGCAATCGGCGGTACCACGGCATCGTAAGCGCCTTCCTTTTCCTCGTACGAGTAACGCACCCCCGCAGTCAGCGACAAGGCATCGGTCGCGGCATAGGTGAAGTCAGCGAACGCGGACGCGGCGGTCGTCTCGATGCTCGCAACCGCCGCACGCTGTGCGCCTACGACGTTGTTGGGCAGGAAGACCTGCTCGACTTCGTCATCGAACAGATAGATGCCGACCAGCCAGTCGAGGCGGCCGTCACCCGCCGACGCAAGGTTGAACTCCTGCTGAATCGTGGTTTGATCGACGTCCCAGGAGACGTTCGTGCCGCCTGGCGTGGGCGGATTGAGCGCGATCGATCCGTCGAAGTCGATGTCGAGCTTGCTGTCGTCGACGCGATAGGACGAAAGCGACAGAAAGCGCAGGCTCTCGCCTGTGTACTCGACCTTGCCGTATCCGGCTTTCCACTCGGCGGTATTCAGCGGATCCTTGCTGAACACCGTGATGTTCGGGGTCGAGGGCGCAGGTAACGCCGGGTTCGGCGGGAACACGGCTGGCAGCGCGCGATGACTGTAGTAGCTCAACGCGCCGGTGACCGTCGGATCGTCCATCTCGCCGTACTCGCCCGTGAGCGACATCTTCCACGCGTCGTTGGGTGTATAGAGAACCCGCGCACGAATATTCTGCCGCTGCTGGTCGTTGACGGGATCGCCTCCCGTGATGTTGTAGATCCAGCCGTTTGACTCGCGGTGGTTGCCGGCGACATCGAACGCCACTGCGTCGCCCAGTCCGGCGGACGCATACACACTCAAGGTGCGGCCATCGTAGTCCCCATCCAGCTCCTCGATACCGCTCGAGATGGAGAACGTGGGTTCGTGCGACGGATCGCGAGTGGTAATCAGAATCGCGCCTCCGGTAACGTTGCGCCCGAACAGGGTGCCCTGCGGACCTTTGAGAACGTCAACACGCGCGACATTGTTGAAGTCAGCATCCAGACTGACCCCGTTGGCGAGATAGAAACCATCGACATAGGTCGCGACGCTGTTCTCGCCGATGCGTGTCGTCACGCCGCGGATGGTCGGTTGCGTGAGCACACCGAAGCGGTTCACGACCATGCCCGGCGTCACCTGCGCCAGCCCGAGAACCCCCTCGATCCCGGAGTTCTCCAATGTCTCCGCCGTGATCGCGGTCACCGAGATCGGTACGTCCACTGCGCGCTCCAGACGCTTCTGGGCGGTGACGATGATCTCTTCCAGCGTCACATTCTGGGCAGGCTCCTGCGCGACGGCGGCGGTACTGCTCGTAACCACGCAACCGAGGACGATACAACGTATGGACGGCATCATCCAACGTCGCGATCCTGAAAGCGATGCTGTCACCAACGCTTCCTTAATCTGCTTCGAAAGCGCGTGTCTTCTCATAGCCCCCCCCTGAAGAACCGCCATCTGCGCACGCCGGAAGGCGTGACGTCTGCATACTGCACGCCGCGGGGCATGGTCGCAACAATCTGCTACGCGTACTACTTTTTGACGCGGCGCGCCGTCGCAGCTCCGGGGTTTTCTCGTCGCATCAGCGGGGCGGCAATGGCACTTCTGCGCGAACGGCAGCCGGATCCGTGTGACCATAAAAGTAGTACGCCGCGCAAGTTGATTGCAGTGCGCTTCATGTCAGGAGCAGTATCCACGCGGACCGAGCTGCTGCCTCGTCAACGCCATCACTTCACGATCGATGCGAGGACGAATCATGAAAAACTGCAAACAGTCTCTACCCACTCTGACTCTCGTGCTGTTCATGCTCGGCGCGTCGTGTGCGGCCTCAGCAGGACAACCCGGGAGCTACTTCGCGGGCTACTACGCAAACGGCTGGGGCAGCCGGTACTATCAAGGCTACGCTCCCTCTTCGTACTCGGGCAGTCCGCTGCCGCTGGTCGTCGCGCTGCACGGCTGCACTGAAACCGCTGCCGACTTCCAGGTGCTTTCACAGTTCGACGTTCTCGCCGAACAGCGCGGCTTCATCGTGGTGTTCCCCGAACAGAATCCGCTGGCCAACTCCGGTCGATGCTGGAACTGGTTCCTGTCGTTGCACCAACGGCGCGGCCAGGGCGAGCCCTCGCTGATCGCGGGCATCACCAACACGGTTCGTTCGATGTACGCGATCGATCCGAACCGGATTTATGTGACGGGACTGTCGGCCGGCGGGGCAATGACGGTGGTAATGGGCGCGACCTATCCCGACATGATCGCAGCGATCGGCGTTCACTCCGGCTGCGGCTGGAAGGGCCTGCCTTGCAATCTGCTCGGTGGCGGGGACCCTGTCGCGGCGGGCAACGACATCTACGCGACCATGGGCAACTTCCAGCGCGTCGTGCCGGTTTTTGCGATCGTGGGATCAGCGGATCCGACTACCCCGGCCATCAACACGCAGCAGATCATTACGCAATGGGCGCAAGCGAACGACCGTGCCTCGGATGGCGTGGACAACAACAACATCGACGACACGCCTGAGCAGACGCTCAATGGCCAAGTGCCTGGCGGTCGCACGTATACGCGCTATCTCTACCGAAACCAGGTGAATAACAGCCTGGTACTCGAGCGTGTAGTGGTAAACAGCATGTCGCACCGCTGGTCGGGAGGTCCTGGCTACCACATATTCGGCGATCCATCCGGACCGGACGCTACGACGATGATCTACGATTTCTTCGTAGCGCATCCCAAGTAATCGCGTCGCCTTGAGCGTATCGGCTTAGGAACTAATCGCGCGCCCGAGAATCCGCGCACCAGTTTCAATGCAGCATGAAGAGTACGACCTGACCACGACCACTGCATTGAAACGCTACTCCTGAACCACCGGGAAGGGATAATCGCCTCAGCGATTTGAACCTGCAGCGTCCGTCGCACAACCTGTGCTCGCGCCGTTCTAGGCCGCAGTTACCGGTGTGGCCCAACTTCGGCTGACAGCGACTTCCGCAACGACCGCCGAATTGCCCTAGGCCGCTCGGCAAAAACGCGGCAGCTTGCTGTTACAGGTTGTCGCTCAGCGTTGCCGTTGCGCTTGGCCAGAGGGAGCGTTGGAACCGGCGCAAGGTAGCCGAACGCAAGCGGCGAGACTTCGAACCTGAGCGTCTTGGCCTGTTCATTACTACTTAGTTCAGGTCCACTCTGTGCGCGAAAGCTTGCTGCCGATGTCTTCACAGCTGCTACAAAACTGCGACATGCCATTTCGCGCGAGCGTAAGTTGTTGACGAGTCAGCGGAAGCTGCGACTGTCGCTCCAGTCCATCATGGGGGCAACGCTGACGCGCCGATCTAAACAATTAATTCGACTAATGTTTTTCACGGCAATCAGTGTAGTCGAACACTGGAGCGACTGAAATCCTGAACGGCGAAAATGCGACGAATCCTGGAGAATGGCGCCGACGATGTCCGCCGTTCGAGGCAGACAATTTTTTTAACTCACTGCCATGGAGTCATTCGAGGGGACGAAATGGGGACAAACAAGGCTTGTCCCCTCGCGAAAGACCATTGTCAGTCTGCCGCTTCCAACGCCGCACTGCCGCCCGCGGCATGAATGAATGTTCACCATGGCAGGCTCGCTGCAAATCGCAGATCGCATCCAACTCACGAAGTATCCGACCATGCGCAAATTCACGCACCGTGCCCTCGTGCGCATGCGGCCGCTTGGGGGAACCCGGGGAGAAGAGTCCTCATCTCCCCTGGCATTCCCGATCGATTCATGTATGATGACCATCATATATGAAGCACCCCAATCCCAATCGTAAGGAAGCCACCCACGAGCGCATCGTCGAGGCTGCCTCCCGGGCCATCCGCCGAAGCGGCTATGGCGGTACGAGTGTTCCCGACATCATGAGGGACGCCGGCCTCACGCATGGCGGCTTCTATGCCCATTTCGACTCTCGTGAAGCCATGCTCGCGGAAGCTGCCGATCGCGCAGGGGCCGACAGTGTCGCAAAACTGGCGCGTGTTGCTTCCACGGCTCCACCACATCGGGCGCTGCAGAACATGTTGGAGCTCTATCTCTCGAAAGAGCACATCGCGGAAATCGTGTGCCCGGTCGCTGCGCTCGGTTCGGAGATGCCGCGCCAGGCGCCCGAAGTGCGGCGTGCTGCTACGAGCCGTATCAAAGAAATGATCGATCTAGTCGCGCGTCAGTCGCCGGACTGGGGACAGCCAGGCGCGCACGAGCGCGCGCTCGTCACGGTGTCCACGATGATCGGCGCATTACTGCTGGCCCGTGCTGTTGACGACCAGCGGCTTTCAAACGCTGTACGCACAGCGGTGCTGAAGCACCTCGCTGCGACCGACGATTGATTTTTTGTCGAGCACGCTTCGCGTGTTTCTTCGAGTTCAAATATGACGACCATCATATTCAAGCATGACCAAGAGGCCCTCCCATGAATATCAAACAGCCGATCGCACTCGTTACCGGCGCCTCTTCAGGCATCGGCGAAGCTACGGCACAGCGGCTCGCGACGGCGGGCTACAAGGTCTACGGCACGAGCAGACGCGTACGAGCAGGTCAGCGACCATTCGCGATGCTGGCTCTCGACGTGACCAGCGACGCATCGGTCGAAGCCGCCGTCAGCGAGTTGATGCGGTTGGAAGGCCGCATCGATCTGCTCGTGAACAATGCCGGCTTTGGCGTGGCGCCGGCTGGGGCGGAAGAGAGTTCACTCGATCAAGCGCGAGCGATCTTCGATACAAACTTTTTCGGCATCGTCCGAATGACGCGCGCCGTCGTGCCATACATG
Organism: uncultured Gammaproteobacteria bacterium; assembly: GCA_963830745.1. Taxonomy (GTDB): domain Bacteria; phylum Pseudomonadota; class Gammaproteobacteria; order Steroidobacterales; family Steroidobacteraceae; genus Steroidobacter. The sequence goes on along the minus strand of CAWHNL010000016.1, from coordinate 55,387 downwards.
CGACGTCAAGGCAGTGGTCGCATCATCAACATTGGCTCCGTGCTCGGCTTGGTGCCGCAGCCGTACGGGGCACTCTATGCCGCCACCAAACACGCAGTGGAGGGTTACTCGGAATCGCTCGATCATGAACTGCGCACGAGGGGCATCCGCGTGTCCGTCATCGAGCCCGCATATACGAAGACGCAGTTCGACGCGAATTTTCTGGAGCCGGACGCAAAGCTCGATGAGTACCGCGAGATTCGGTTGGCCTTGGGCGAAACACTAACGAAGGTGATGGCCAATGCCGACGAACCGAGCGTCGTGGCCGACGTGGTGCTGAAAGCCGCCAGCGCGGCTCACCCAAAACTTCGATATACGGCGGGCGCCGTCGCGGCTCGTGTTCGATTGCTGCGCAGATTTGCCCCGGCCGGCTTGCTCGATGCGGGCATTCGCAAGGGCCTGAATCTCGACGCCCCTGCAGCTTCGATGCCTCGCCCCGTAACCAAACATTCGGCACGAGAAAATACATGAAGGCCTTCAGCGCTGTCGGGATCGTCTTGCTGCCCTTCCTCTTGGCCGCGTGTAACGAAGCAACGCCTTCCACTGATGCGCGTACTCAGCCTCCACTGGTGCGAGTGGGAACCGTCTCGACGTCCATGCAAGCAGAGCGCTCGTTCACCGGAATCGTCGCGGCCCGTGTACAGAGCGACCTTGCGTTCCGTGTTCCCGGAAAGGTTCTGGAGCGGTTGGTTGATACCGGGCAAACGGTCAAGCGCGGCCAGCCGCTCATGCGCATCGACGCGACCGACCTGAGACTCGCCTCGCGTGCGCGCGAGGAGGCCGTTGCAGCTGCAAAGGCACTCGCACGCCAGACTGCAGAGGACGAGGCGCGCGATCGCAGCCTCGTTTCCGCGGGCGCTGTTTCAGCATCGGCCTATGACAGCGCCAAGGCTGCCGCCGAGGCCGCACGAGCGGAGCTCAATGCGGCGCAGGCCCAGGCTGACGTTGCTCGCAATGAGATGGGCTATGCCGTTTTGTTTGCTGATGCGGACGGCGTAGTGGTCGAGACTTTGGCCGAGCCCGGCCAGGTTGTCGGTGCCGGCCAAATCGTTGCGCGAGTGGCGCATGCCGGACGGCGTGAGGCGATCGTCGAGCTCCCTGAAACACTGCGGCCGTCGATCGGATCCACCGGCCACGCGACTTTGTATGGAAATGCGATCACGGGCACCGCGAAACTTCGCCAGCTGTCGAATGCCGCAAACCGTCAGACTCGAACGTTCGAAGCGCGATACGTTCTCGACGATGATCTGGCCAATGCGCCACTGGGCTCGACCATCTCCATCCAGATATCAGCTGGCCCTTCCACTGCGACGCTGCACGTACCGGTAGGTGCGATCCTCGATCGGGGACCCGGCCCCGGCGTGTGGCTGATCGATGGAGAAAAGCCCACGGTCACCTGGCGTGCCGTGCGAATCGCCGGTCTCGACGATGAAACGGCCTCTGTGATCGGCAACCTTGCGGCAGGCGATCGTGTCGTAGCGCTTGGCGCCCACCTGTTGCATGAAGGCGATCGCGTGCGCCTCGCGGCGAGCGAGATTGTCTCGAGCGTCGCCGCCAACGATGGCGCCGGGCGATGAGCGGCTTCAACCTTTCCGCACTCGCCGTACGCGAGCGCTCCGTCACCCTGTTCCTGCTGTTGGCGATTTTCATCGCCGGCATCGTGGCCTTCCTGAAGCTGGGCCGCGCGGAAGATCCCTCTTTCACCGTCAAACAAATGATCGTTGTCACCGCCTGGCCGGGGGCGACGGCAAAACAGATGGAAGAATTGGTCGCCGAAAGGTTGGAAAAACGCATGCAGGAACTGCGGTGGTATGACCGCACCGAAACCTTCACGCGACCGGGCCTCGCGCTCACTACTGTGGTCCTGCGCGACAGCACGCCGCCGTCCGAGGTCCCCGAGCAGTTCTATCAGGCGCGGAAGAAACTTGGCGACGAAGCTCCCAACCTGCCGCGCGGCGTCATCGGTCCGTTGGTGAACGACGAATATTCCGATGTGACTTTTGCGCTCTATGCATTGAAGGCGAAAGGCGAACCTCATCGACACCTCGTCCGCGATGCCGAGGTCTTGCGGCAGCGACTGCTGCACGTGCCTGGCGTCAAGAAGGTGAACATCATCGGCGAGCAGGCGGAACGGATCTTTGTCGAATTCTCCTACGACCGCCTGGCAACCTTGGGCGTATCGCCTCAGGACATTTTTGCCGCGCTCAACAACAGAAACGCTCTGACACCCGCCGGCTCGATCGAAGCCAAGGGTCCGCAAGTTCTCGTTCGCCTGGACGGCGCGCTCGAGGATCTGCAGGAGATTCGCAATACCGCCGTCGCCGCGCACGGCCGGACGCTAAAACTCGCCGACATCGCTGAAGTGAAGCGCGGTTACGAAGATCCGGCGAGCTTTCTCATTCGCAACAACGGCGAGCCGACCTTGCTGCTCGGTGTTGTCATGCGCGAGGGCTGGAACGGACTCGACCTTGGCAAGGCACTCCAGGCGGAAGCGGCGAGCATCAACGCGCAAATGCCGCTGGGCATGAGTCTCTCCAAAGTCACAGACCAGTCCGTGAATATTCGTGCGTCCGTCAACGAGTTCATGGTGAAGTTCTTCGCCGCGCTGTGCGTGGTGATGCTCGTGTGCTTCCTCAGCATGGGATGGCGTGTCGGCATCGTCGTTGCGGCGGCGGTGCCACTGACGTTGGCGGCAGTATTCATCGTGATGGCGGCCACCGGCAAAGACTTCGACCGCATTACGCTGGGCTCGTTGATATTGGCGCTGGGCCTACTGGTCGACGATGCGATCATCGCCATCGAGATGATGGTCGTGAAGATGGAGGAAGGTTACGACCGCATCAGTGCGGCGGCTTATGCGTGGAGCCATACAGCTGCCCCCATGCTCGCCGGAACGCTGGTCACCGCGATCGGCTTCATGCCGAATGGCTTCGCCAAATCCACTGCCGGCGAGTACACCAGCAACATGTTCTGGATCGTCGGCATCGCGCTGATCGCATCCTGGATCGTTGCTGTCGTGTTCACCCCGTATCTCGGAGTGAAGCTGCTGCCGGAAATCGCCAAGCTCGAGGGCGGGCACGAAGCGATCTACGACACGCGGCGCTACAACCGCTTCCGCCAGCTTCTGCGGCTGGTGATTGAGCGCAAATGGATCGTCGCGGTGAGCGTCGTCAGTGCATTCTTTATCGCGGCGTTGGGCATGGGCCTGGTGAAGAAACAATTCTTCCCCACGTCCGATCGCCCGGAAGTCCTCGTCGAAGTGCAGATGCCGTACGGCACCTCCATCGAGCAAACCAGTGCCACCATCGCGAAGGTCGAAGCTTGGCTTGCCAAGCAGCCGGAAGCGAAGACTGTGACCGCGTACATCGGACAAGGAGCGCCGCGCTTCTATCTCGCCATGTCGCCAGAGCTACCGGATCCGTCGTTCGCGAAAATAGTGATATTGACGGAAGACGAAGACGCGCGCGAAACGCTCAAGCACAGGCTGCGTGAGGTCGTGGCCGATGGTTTGGCGCCCGAAGCTCGCGTGAGAGTGACACAACTGGTGTTCGGTCCATACTCGCCCTTCCCCGTCGCGTTCCGTGTGACCGGCCCCGACCGCGACAAGCTTCGTGACATTGCGGCACAGGCACTCGCCGTGATGCGGGCCAGCCCGCTGATGAGAACGACCAACAGCGATTGGGGCGAACGCGTACCGACGCTGCATTTGTCGCTCGATCAGGACCGGCTGCAGAGCATTGGCCTCACATCGACCGATGTGGCGCAACAGCTGCAGTTTCTGCTGAGCGGCATCCCGATCACCGATGTCCGCGAGGACATTCGTTCAGTGCAGGTCACCGCACGTTCCGCCGGCAACACACGGCTCGATCCGAGCAGGATCGCCGATTTCACATTGGTTGGAACGGCCGGCGAGCGTATACCGCTGTCGCAGATCGGAACCGTGGACATCCGCATGGAAGATCCGATCCTGCGTCGTCGTGATCGCACGCCAACGATCACTGTGCGCGGAGACATTGCGGAGGGCTTGCAGCCGCCCGATGTCTCTAATGCTGTGTGGAAGGAGCTGCAACCCATCATCGCTCAACTGCCGGCGGACTATCGCATCGAGCTGGCCGGCTCGATCGAGGAATCCGGCAAGGCGAATCGCGCCTTGGCCCCGCTGTTCCCGATCATGATCGCGCTCACGCTCATCACCATCATTTTCCAGGTTCGATCGATTTCCTTGATGACGATGGTGTTCGCCACCGCCCCGCTGGGTCTCATCGGCGTGATTCCCACCTTGCTGCTGTTTCAACAGCCATTCGGCATCAACGCGCTGGTCGGGCTGGTCGCGCTGTCCGGAATTCTGATGCGCAATACGCTCATCCTGATCGGCCAGATTCGTCACAACGAGAAGGAAGGGATGGCGCCGTTCGACGCTGTGATCGAGGCCACCGTGCAGCGTTCCCGCCCGGTCATTCTGACGGCGCTCGCAGCGATGCTGGCCTTCATCCCGCTCACGCATTCCGTGTTCTGGGGAACGCTGGCGTACACCTTGATCGGTGGCACCTTCGGCGGGACCGTGCTCACTCTGCTGTTCTTGCCGGCGTTGTATGCCATCTGGTTCAAGATCAAACCGGCACACGGCGAGCCAGCCGCTGCCGCAATTCCTACCGAGTCCGTCACGGCTTAACTAACGACGCTCGTGCTCGAGAAGCACTCACCATCACCCAATTTTGGAGACCTATCATGAAACGCCATTTACTTTTGATTCCCATGATTCTCGCCACGACTGCAGCTATTGCTGACGCTCAGACTACGGCGCCTTCAACGCCAGCAGATGCACAGGCGCAGGCGGCGGCATTGCTCAGCCGCCCGCATGCTCTCGGAGCAGCGAAAGCTGATGCACGCTCGCTGTCGCCGTCACCTGTATCCGACGCGCTTGATGCGCACGAGAGCGCGGCGGCGTTGCTGAGCGGCGCTCGCCCCAGAAATCGAGTGAACGCGGTCGCAGCGATCGCAGAATCCACTGGCGCACGTGTATCAACGGACGCACACGCGCAGGCAGCAGCGCTACTGAGCGGCTCCCGATCCTCTACTTTTCAGACGAAACGCACTGATGGCGGCGAGCGCACGATCGGTGGTGCTTTTTAGCGAGTGTCCTCGTTTGTAGGCCAGGCCGTGTGAGTCGGCATCACTCGCAGCGTTATCAACGACCATAGTGGACATAGACATGGACATCGGGATCATCGGTTCGGGTCACATCGGCAGCACTCTCGCGCGTCAGCTGACGGCGCTCGGGCATCAGGTGTCGATTGCGAATTCGCGTGGTCCCGCGTCTTTATCCGCATTGGCTGCGGACATCGGAGCGACCGCTGTAACGGTGGAGCAGGCAGCTCGCGCACGGGACATGGTCATCATCGCCGTACCTGAGAAATCAGTGTGGCACTTGCCCCGCGACATCTTGAGCGCCACCGCGGCTGTCATTGTCGACGCGGGAAACTACTATCCATCAAGAGACAGTCGCATCCCCGAGATCGATCGCGGCCTGCCGGAAACTGCGTGGGTGGCGAAGTTGTTCGGGCGTCCTGTGATCAAGGCATTCAACAACATCCTCGCGAACAGCCTGGCGACGCGCGGGGTTCCAGCCAGTACTCCTGGACGGATCTGCCTTTCAGTCGCAGGAGACGACTTAGCGTGCGAAAGCGAAGGTGCTACGCCTGATTGATGCGCTTGGCTTCGACGGCATCGACGCCGGTACGCTCGCCGACTCCTGGCGGCAGCAGCCCGGCACGCCGGCGTACTGCCGGGACTTGGATGTCAACGGACTCAAGGCGGCGTTGGCGGAGGCTGACGCCGCGCAAATCCCTGCCTACCGCGCCCAAGCAGACGCAACTGCGCGCGCGTACTTCGGGCCCCGCCGAGACTAGACGTCGAGCGGCAACCAACAGCTTCCGTTTCGAGCATTCAGGTTGGGCGGCCAGAAGTCTCCGTGGCTCGTCAGCGTAGTGAACTCAGCCGAGTGTTGCGCTGTGTCGCGCTTTCACGCGGATCACCCCCACTGCTGAGTCGCTTGCAACAGTTCGCGACACTGCTTCACAAAGCCGGGACGCGACAATCTTTCCGCTCCGATCATTTGCCCCGGCGCTCTGAGCATGAAGACTAGAACACAATGTTTAGCGCCTGTTAATCCGCCGAATGGCGATGTGCAGCTTCGAAATATTGGTGGAGCGTGGAGACAGAATGGGGACAAGCAGTTTTCCGAATTCGGTAACTGATTGACCCCGCTGACGCTTCTCGCTCAGTCGCTCCAGTCGGATGTGTTGCCGCAACGGAAATCGGGGGCGAGGAGATCTCGCGGACTTGTCGAAGTGCGTCAGCAGCCGAATAGCGCTCGATCCCAGGCGGTCTTCATCGTATGACGGCGCTGGCCCCGCACTCGACCCAGACTGAATTGTCGCTTCCGAATACGGTGGGCCAATTCGACGCCGGCGATCATCACGGCTGTCGGGCCGAACGCCTTCAACCCGTCATGGCCGAGCATCGTCGTTTGATCGCCCGATGGTCCTGCTCGACGATGTTGTTGAGATACTTGCAGGTGCGCACCTTCACGTATCGCCAGAGCAAGTTCTCCCGGCGCAGTAACCACAGTGCTCGGCGGCTCGGGAGGTGGCCGTCGAGCGTGATCGTGCGTGGGCGTCGGCAGCCGTTGGTATGCAGTGCTTTGCGGAAGAACGCTTGCGCGGCTGCGATGCCGCGGTCACGTCGCAACAGGAAATCGACGGTGCGCCCCTGCTTGTCGACTGCGCGATACAGGTAACACCATCGGCCGCGAATCTGGACGTAGGTTTCGTCCACGCGCCACGAGCAACCCACGGGTTTACGCAGACGGTCCCAGCGCTTCTCGAACTCCGGAACGAACCGCTGAACCCACCGCCAAATCGTCGACGGATAGACATCGAGTCCGCGTTCGGCAAGCATCTCGGCCAAGTCCCGCAGGCTCAGCCGGTAGGAGATGTACCAGCGGACGGCTAGCACGATGATCTCCTCCCCGTGACCACGGTATCGGAACATCGGATCACGGCGGCGATGACGGGGCATCCGGCGCTCCTCTTAAAGGAGCGAAATCCTACCAACCCTCCGTTCCCGCAACAGATCCATCATGGGCGCCACGCTGATTTTTCTATTTATGTTCAACGCGTTCGCTCGCATTCGAAAGTAATATTTCAATGTATTTCCGCGGGATTGCTGCGAATTATCGCACGAGAATCCCTCGCAATCGGCACAACCGATGCATTCCCGTGGATAAACGACGGTCGTCCTGTCGCGGTCGCAGGCTCTATGGCGGAAAGTCTGATGACGGCCCGGATATGTGTTGGCGACGCCATGCACCCGGACTCATGTCCATCGACGCGCGGAAGAGACGGGTGAAGTGACTCTGATCCGAAAAACCGCACGCGAGTGCGACTTCGAGCAGCGACAGGGACGGGTCCCGCAGTAAGTCGCGAGCCCGCTCAATGCGGCGCTTCAGCAGATAGCGATGCGGCGGCATGCCGACCGATTGCCGGAAGGCGCCTGCGAGCTTCGCAGCCGATGTCCCGCGCGCGACGGCGGAGTTCATGGCTGATTCGCAGGTGCCGTGGGGCATCGATGCGCTCAACGGAACGGTGACTGAGGCCGCGTGGAGGAGCAAGCCCAGCTGGTACCTGATCGCCACGGACGACAAGATAATTCCGCCCGCCGCGCAGGAATTGATGTCCAAGCGCGCTGGCTCAACAGTTGCGCAAACGTGTGGCAGTCACGCGGTGTCCGTATCACAACCTCAAGCCGTCGCGGCAATGATCGATAAGGCAGCCACTGCGGTGAGATCGGCGTCGAGCTGAGCAGATCTCCGAACGCACTTGCGGCAGCCGGACGGACATGGTCGCTTCCAGCCTGCCGATCTACACCGGCGCCTCGTCCATATCCAAATTCGCATCGCAAGCAGAGACTGCCCATCCTCGTCATCACTCAATGCAGGCGGTTGATCTAGTCGTTGGATCGCATTCGTCTGCAGTAGCACCCAGAGCGCAGTCGTCGGGCTGTGCCGTCACATCGGCTGCTTGAAATAAGCAGTCAAGTGAAACTATGAGGGCCGTGATCGTAGCAACAGAACGCGACAACTCGTGGCGGCGCCCGCTACAGATTGCAACAACGTGCCTCGTCATTCGATACGACGATAACGTCCTGGCAAGCCTATCCCTCGCTGCGCATTGACCGAACGGTCAGCACACGGCCGAAGCCAAGTGCTTGACGTCTGCGGCGGGACTACTTCGCCCGAACCTTCATTGGGAGCGCAGGCAGCGCGTAGCGCCAGACCCTATCATTTGAGCCGGCGCTATTGGATGAAGACCACCAGACGGTTCGACCTATAGCGCGGTGCCCACGTCTCAGCCACTTCCGTAGGGACGCGTGATGACTTCCATGAGGTGTCCGTTCGGATCATCGAAGTAGAAGCCACGTCCGCCATCGTTGTTGTTGATGCGGTTTGCGAGTTCCGGCCCGGATCTGCCCAGTATGTAAGGTCCCGCGCTCGCACCCGGGCAAGCACTGCGTCGAACTCCTCTTCACTGATTAGAAACGCATAGTGCTGGGAACAGATGGAGCCGGCGCTCTCGTAGTAATCGAGCGAGACGTTATTGTCGAGCTCAACGACATGAAATGGACCCCAACGCTTGGGTGCCGCTCGGCCGAGGACGTCGGCCAGGAACGATGCCGACTGCTCCTGGTTGCGGCACGCGACAATCGTATGGTTCAGCTCTGTCATTTCCTCTCCGTGCATCAACCCTCAGCTGCACATCACGGTCAGAGGGATCTCACAACGAGAGTACAGCCGCTGGGTCATATGACAACGCATATCATGGTGGAGTCGTTTCCGAACGCTTGGAACCACCGCTTACGTGACGCGTTTGCACGTTGCGCCGCGTAGGAGCAGTTCCATGCCTACTTACGAGTATCGCTGCCAGAAGTGTGGTCACGTCTTCGAGCGCAACGAGCATGTAGCGGACCACGAGAAGTCCCACCCTAAGTGCTCCAAGTGCGGGAGTTCGCAGGTGGAAGCCGTTATGGCGAACTTCTACGCGAAGACGTCCAAAAAGAGTTAGCCCGAGTTAGCCGGCCGTATGGCTTGGCTGGGTTGCGTGACGGCGTGATCCGGACCAAGCTCCTTATCATGCTCGTCAAAGAAAACGCGGAGTGGTGGATCAGTGCTTACCACAATGTGCCTGTCGCATGATCGTCACCCAGCGCCGAAACGCCGTCTGCCCTCTTGAAGACCGCGAGTTCATCGTGAACCTCGCTGATTCCTGCGGCCGAGCGCGCAGCCCGCATCACTCGCGCGTGCTCATGCTTGAGCACGGCACCTGTCAGGGCGACAACACCCTCGGAACAGGCGACAACGATTGCCTGTGGATGCGGAATTTCGCGTGCCAACGCCGCACGTACGCGTTCAGCAATGACAACGTCGCCGGCATCTCGGGCGCGAATCAGCACGCTAACGCCACCACGGGCGCGTCGCAATCGACGCTGCACGTCACGCGCGAACCAGTACATGCCTGCCAGTACGGCAGCAGTCGCGAAGGCGAACTTCATGCCTATCCTCATCGCAATTCCCTCCGCTCAGGACCGGACCACGCGTATTCCGCAGCAACCCGTCACTCCGCGCACGAGTTCCGACGGCGCACCCAGCTTCTAGAAGCCTGGGCCGTAGTAAACCCGACCTAAGTTGCCACGAACTTCGCGCCGGCTGATTTCCCTCAGCGCGTGCGCGCCGCCTGAGGCGTCCAGGTCGCTGATGTCCGAAAGGCGCGAGAAGCCATCGCAGCAATGGACACTTCCCCTGTTGACCTGTGTAAGGCTGCTGCGCAGGGCCGTATTGCTTGGCGGGTGACATGCTGCGGATCGATGCCCAGTTTGCAGCTAGCCCGCGGTTGCCTCCTGTCTCGTTCGATCTCCCACTGATTGCGATGAGCCTTGACGTCGTGCTCCTGCAAAACTCGTCCGTCTAGTCACGCTCCTTGCGTTTGACCGTTACGCTCACGCGGCCAGCCTGCCATACACGAATCTCATCTCCAAACTACGCCTTGCATCGTGTAGCGCACGTCCACACTGGAAAATCAGCGACAACGAGATTCCTGGCTGATCAGGGTCTGGTTCCTGTCCCCGCCTCGGTCTGCCGCTCACACGTTCTTTCTCAAGAGTCTTTGGCCCACGACAGACAGAGTGGCTCTTAAACTGGCCCTCTGCGGAAACTCGGCGCGCTGTCCTGAGAATTTTGACGAAGGAAGCAGCGACGTCCTCAGATCTCGTTCCCGCCTGTCTGTGCATCACGGGCCGCCGGCGCAAGCCGGTCATCGCGTTCCCGCAACAACCAGTAGACGATGCCGAGTACGAGCGTGGCGCCAGCGAGCGCGGCAATCGTCGCCGCGTCGGTTGCGACGACATCGAGGATCACGAACTTGCGGCTGAGCGCCAGAAGGGCGACGAGCACGACCGTCTTCACCTGGATGATGCTTTCGCGCCTCAGCGCGACGCGGATGATTGAATGTTTGAATTCCATCGCGATCAGCAATGTCATGATCATACCGAACAGCGCCTGGAATACGCCGTGGTCGAGCGGATCGAGAACGCCGCCGAGGAGCAGAGGCAGCACCTTCAGCATCAGTTGCAGCAGCGCGATGACGATAACGACGGCGATCACCAAGCTCAGGACCAAAGCTACGATTTGCTCGAAGCGCTCGTACGCCGTCATGATCGACCAGTAACGGCGAGTCTCGTCGAACGGGCGTGGATTCCGATCCGCTTTCATGGCTCTACCCACTGGTTGGCTGATCCGCACGTGACAACACGCCAATGCGACGTCGCCCGAGTTAGAGGTTGTCGCTCAGCGTTGCACGGTGTTGTGCTTGGCCACAGGAGCGTTGGAGACGTGCCAAGGTAACCGAACGCAAGCGGCGAAGACTTCGAACCTGAGCGTCTTGGCCTGTTCATTACTTAGTTCAGGTCACGAAAGGTCGCTGCCGATGTCTTCACAGCTGCGACAAAACTGGTACACGCCTTTTCGGCCAGCATAAGTTGTTGACGAGTCAGCGGAAGCTGCGAGCGTCGCTCCAGTCCATCATGGGCGCAATGCAGCAACGGCGATCTAAGTCTTTCATATAAACGGGCTTTTGGCAGAGCGTCAGTGTAGTCGATGACTGGAGCGACTGGCACTAGCTGGCGAAGCGCTTGCGATTCAAATGTCTGATGGGCAGCGATTTGCTCGTGTAGCCAGCGGCGGGAGATGCGCCCCGCTGCGCGGAGGTCGCAGAAGAAGGACGCACCTGCTTGATCGCGAACACTCGCAGCGATGAGCTTTCGATCATCTCGATCCCCAAGCGCGCCGAAGTTGCGCGGCTGTCGATCGGGAATGGCCCGAGCACATCACCGTCGCTAGTATTCCGAAATGGGTCATCGCGGGGTTCGGCGCTCCGCGGTAGTTCATGGAGGGCAAATCCGATGTTGAGTTCAATCGCCCCACCGACGCTTACTCTCGAGGAAGGGACACAACGCGCACACATCTTCCATCGTGCGGTTTGGGCAATCGTGCCCATCGCCGTCGCCTTCCTGACGTTGGTCGCGATCAATCAGCCGGAGACGCTCTCACAAGCAGCACCGGCCGGGGTTTTCGTCATTTTCCTGGGCGTTGTCGTACTCCGACTCAATCGACGGCGAACGCGCCTGGCGGCCATTTTGTTCGCTACCGGCCTGATCTCGTTGATGACGGCGCTGGCGATCACCTCCGGCGGAGGCATGCGCTCGCCGGGCGCAACGATGTATTTCGTTATCGTGTTAATGACTGGCTTGGTGCTCGGACAACGAGCAGCAGCAGTAACCGCCGTGGTGTGCGCCATTTTGTGTTTTGGCTTGGTTCTGGCGGAGAGGTTTGGCCTCCTGCTCCCGGCCATACCGTACAACTCGACGACCCTCTGGTGGTTGAGCTGTCTCTACATGAGCATCGTCGTTGTGCTGATGCGTTTGCCCAGACCGGTGGTACGCAACGCGATCCAGTACGCCCGGTCCGAGTTGCTCGAGCGCAAGCGAACCGAACAGGAACTGCTGGAAAAGCAGAAGCTATTACAGACCATGATCGAAGAGACGCCGGCCGCCGTCGCGATGTTCGACACTCACATGCGCTACGTCGCCTACAGCGCACGTTGGCTGACCGACTATCGACTCGGCAACAGAGACCTCAAGGGGCTGAGCCATTACGAAGTCTTTCCCGAGATCGGCGAAGAGTGGAAATCAATACACAAGAGGTGCATGGCAGGCGCCACGGAATCCCGAGAGGAGGATCCATTCCCCCGCAGCGATGGCACGGTGGATATTCTTCGCTACGTTGTGCGGCCCTGGCAAAAGGGAAGCGGTGAAATCGGCGGCATTCTAATGCTGACCGAAGTCATTACCGATCGAATACGCGCTCAAGAGGAGCAGAGGTCATTGAGGGATCAATTGCAGCAAGCTCAGAAGATGGATGCGTTGGGGACGCTGGCGAGCGGGATTGCGCATGACTTCAATAATCTGCTCGCGATCATCGTAACTAACGCCGAATCCGGCTGTATAGAGACGTCGAACGGCAGATTGGCGCGCAATTACTTCGAAGAAATCAAGAACGCCAGTTCGCGCGCAAACGATCTGGTCAGACAGATTCTTTTGTTCAGCCGCAAGCAGGACTCTGAGCGCAAGACAATCTCGTTGTTGCCGATCGCCACGGATGCCTTGGCGCTCCTGCGAGCCACGTTGCCCACGAATGTGGAATTCCGAACGGCACTCGGCTCAGCGGTTCCCGCCGTCGCGGCGAATGCGACACAGGTTTATCAGATTCTGGTCAATCTCGGCACGAATGCCGGGCAGGCGATGCCTGATGGTGGTGTCCTGAGTGTGAGCTTGGATCACATTCACACCGGTAAAGGCGAAGCCGCTACGTGCGGTGAACTGCGTGAGGGCGAGTATGTCCGTATCTCAATACAGGACACCGGCATCGGCATGACACGGGCGACGATCGATCGAGTCTTCGAGCCGTTCTTCACCACCCGAGGAATCGAAGGAATCGGACTTGGATTGTCCATCGTCCATCGACTCGTAAAGGACCACGATGGCGCCATCACGATAGAAAGCGAAGTCGGCAAGGGATCGACATTCCGCGTGTATTTCCCTGTGGTCCGCGCCGACGCGATTGATCCATCCCTACCGCTCCCCGACGGCGCTGCTCGCGTGAACGGCGAGCACATCTTGTACATCGATGACGAAGAACGGTTGGCGCATGCCCTGAAACGCCTGTTGAGCATCTTGGGGTATCGCTGCACCGTCTATTCCGATCCAGAGATTGCCGTGAACGCATTCCGGGCGAATCCCGATCAATTCGACGCCGTGATTGCGGACATCACGATGCGAGGTTTGTCCGGCATCGACGTCGCGAAAGAATTACGCGCAGTTCGGCCGGCAATTCCGATCGCCCTCACCTCCGGCATGACCAGCCAGGAGACGCTCAATCTCGCCTCGTCACTGGGCTTCAACGTATGGCTTTCAAAACCAGCTACGGTCGACAAGCTATGTCAGACACTCGATTTGTTGTTGCGAAAACGGATAGTGGATAGCGGCCAGACGGAGTGAAGACCGCCCCGTCGCGGCCTCCCTCATCTTGACGCCGTTGCCCCTCACTGTCGCACCGGCCGTTGCGCCAGGTGCCGGTCTCGCCCGCCAGCGGCGAGACCCGGCCAAGCACCCGTCTACTTGCTGGGAAGGTGGAAGGACTGTGTCGAATTGCCAATTGCGGTGCAGAAGCCCGCGGCATTCCAGGTGAAAGTGATGAAGGAATAGTCGCTGATCGAAGCAAGCGCTTCGATCAGGAACGGGTCCTCGGTGGAGCAGATTCCATTGACTGAGTTGGCGGTCATCGCCTGGCAAAACCCGAAGCGGACCGCACTCCCATCCACCGTATAGATGTTGCGGACCCCGCAGCCGAGGAACTCGACGCTGTTCTTCGAGTATCTAGCCGCGACCATATCGCCGGTCGCACGGCCTCCGCCGCCGCTGAAGAGCGTAACCTCCACTGCCGATGGCTGCACCAATCCCGCCATGGCCGACGAGCCGAAGATCAGCATGCCGATCGGAATCACTTGTTGCATGCGCATGGCCGAACCCCCTCCTATTCAGAATCGAACACCCACCTCACAATCGGCCTTTGAGTTCCCCTGAATTCAAAGCCCGGATCAATCTGCTCATCATCTCTCTGCGACTCTCCTCATCGAGCTGCGCGATGTCGACCTGCAGCTCATGCATCTGCTCATCCGTGATCGAGCCTACTGCCCGATAGGTCTCGATCTGCTGCGCGATGAGCTGCTGCTGTTGAAGATGTGTGGGTTCGTCCCGAACGTGCACGCGACGCGCAGGTGACGCGCTGCTCGGCGTATTTGGCTGGGACCTGCAGGCGCGCCAGCTCCTCTCTGACGATATTGCGCAAACGCTTTTCGTCTGCGAAAAGCGCATCACCATCAGGGGCGTGCATGGACGGCGGCGAAGTCGCAGCACCGGCATTCTGAGCTTGCCGCTCGGGCGCGCTCTGCCGCCCATTGCCGAATAACTGAATGATGAGCACGGCCAGGCCGATGGTCTGCAACACACTAAGTGTTATCAGAGTCTTCATGCGACCGGACATCTTGCGCGTAAAGCGGGGCCGAGCACGAACCGCGGAATTCGTATGATCTGCTTCGATGGTTCTCAGAGCAATGACTGCCGAAATGCAGTCCTTCCCTCGTGCGCCGTACATTCACCGACATGTTCAACAATCGGACGCTGCAAGTGCACAACCGCGGCGCCAGGTTAGCATTGACATGTCCACGGGCAGGTCTCTTCGTCGACGATTCGGGGCTCGGAGCCCACCCTCGTTAAGGGAGCACGCTACTGCGAAGTACGAAATCTCCTCGTGTTTCTGCCCGTCCTGCACCTTTGGGCAGGACTGAGTCAGGTCGCGTCATCCGAGTGCCTGCTTCACGCGCTTGGCGGTGAACGGCAGCGCACGCAGCCGAGCGCCGGTTGCATCGAAAATCGCGTTCGCGATCGCGGGTGCAATCGGTGACGTCGCCGCCTCGCCCGCGCCGAGCATCGGGCGCTCGGGGCGGTTGATGAGCATGATCGCGATTTCCTCCGGAACGTCTGTGAAGCGCAGGATCGGATAGCTGCTCCAGTCCAGGCTCGTGACGGAGCCGCGGTCGAACTGGACCTCTTCCAGGAGCGTGCGGCTCAGCGCCTGAATGACGTTGCCCTCGATCTGGTTCTTCACGCCATCCGGATTCACGATCAGTCCACAGTCATGCGCGACAGCCACATACGGCACGCGAACCTTGCCACTCCCGCGATCGACATTCACGCGTACGACTGCCGCCGCGTACGCGCCGGCGTTAACGTAGTGGACGAACGCGACGCCCCGCCCGTTGGAGCCCGCTGCGGAACGCGGGCTCTGCCGCGCATCCCAACTTGCGAGCTTGGCCACAGCTTCGAGCACGGCTGTCGCGCGCTTGTCTTTCAGATGGCGGATTCGAAACGCGATCGGATCAGTGCGTGCGCCTGCGGCCAGCTCATCGATGAATGACTCGTTGGCGAACGTGTTCGCTGGCGAGCCGAGGCCGCGGAACGACGAGACGCGCAGGGCGGGCGAACCTTGCAACTGGTGCAGCACCGTGCGCTTGTTGGCGAACGCGTAGGAGCAGTCGGCGTTGAAATCTGCGCCGATCCCGACGGAGCGCGCCGGCTGGTCGAGCTGCGCTCCCGCCAGCAGGGCGCCGACAGAATTGCCCGAGGGGCGATTGACGTGCGAAGGGCTCCACACCTCGTAGTTCCAGGCGACGACCTCTCCGCTATCGTCAAGACCGCCTTTGACCACCATCAGCATCGCTACGCCTTTGGGCTCGCTGCCGTGCTCATCGTGGCGCATCCACTGCACGCGGACGGGCCTGCCAGCGAGTTGCGATAGCAGCGCGGCATCGGCCGTGCAGTCGTCGGCACCGTTGTGCCCATAGCAGCCCGAACCTTCGGTCCAGATGAGCCGCACGTTCCCGGCTGGCAATCCGAGCAGACCGGCAAGACTGTCGCGCGTATTGAACGAAGACTGCGTCGGCGACCACAGCGTCGCGCGCTCAGCACCCACATCCGCAAGCGCGCAAGAAGGTCCGATGGACGCGTGCATCTGATGCGGCACGTAGTACTCGGCGGCGAGCTGAGCCTTCGCGCCCTGCAAGCCGCTCTCGACATCGCCCGTGCTGCTGACGACCTTGTCCTCGGCCAGTGCTGCTCGAAGTGCAGCTGGCAGGTCCTTCATCTGTGTCAGCGCCGGCCCGGTATTCCACCTCACGCCGAGCTCGCGCGCAGCACGAATCGCATCCTCCTCGCGTTCGGCAACGACGCCGACGAAGCCGCCTTTGCGCAGCACACGCGCGCCAGCGGATAGACGCGCGAGCGCCGACTCATCGACACTTTCCGCCTTGGCACCTGACGCCGGGGCGCGCACGACACGGCCGTGCAGCATGCCGGGAATGCGCAGGTCATGAACGTATGAATGACGTCCGAAAATCTTCGCGGGAAGCTCGACGCGCGGCACTGGTTGGCCGACAACGCGCAGCTGCTCCGCAGCTTTCGGCTGTGCGCTCTGCCGCAGCGTCTGACCGAACTTGCGACCGCCGATCAGCTCGCCATACGAAACGCTTTGATCGCTGTCTGCACGCACGACGCCGTCCTTCACGGAAAGCTGATCAACGGGCGCACCCAACCGAGTTGCCGCCATTGACAGCAGCGTGTCGCGGGCCGAAGCCGCCGCTTGTCGCACCTGCGGGCCGCCGCGGGCGAGCGACATGCTGCCGACGGTCGGACCTTGGTTGGGGCACGATTGCGTGTCGCCCATGACGACGTTGATCCGTCCGACAGGCACATCGAGCTCATCGGCAACGAGCTGTGCGAATGCGGTTTGCACGCCCGTGCCCAGCTCGACTTTTCCGCTGTAGAGAGTGACCGTGCCGTCGGCTGCAATCGCGAGCCACGCATCGATCGCTTCACCGCCTGCAGCGGCCGCGACCTGACCGAATGTGCCCCGCGGCATGCTGAATGCAACCACCAGCGCGCCGGCATTCTGCAGCAACTCGCGACGTGTGAGGCTCATGTTGCGCTCCCTACCGCACGTCGAACGGCGCGCAGAATGCGCATGTGGCTGCCGCATCGGCACAGGTTCCCGTCGAGCGCTGCGCGTATTTCGGAGTCGGAGGGCTTCGGCCGCTGCATAAGCAGCGCCGTAGCGCTCATGACCATGCCGGGAATGCAGTAGCCGCATTGACCGGCTTGCTCGGCGATGAAGGCAGTCTGCATGGCGTGCGGCTTCGCGGGAGTGCCCAACCCTTCGATGGTCGTGACGGGCGCCTGCACGGCAGATACCGGCATGACACACGAGCGTGTTGCGATATCACCGACATGTACCGTACACGCGCCACATTGCCCCAGGCCGCAGCCGAACTTCGGGCCGGTGAGGTTGAGCTCGTTGCGCAAAACGTAGAGCAGCGGCGTGTCATTGGGCGCTGCGACGGTGTGTCGCTTGCCGTTCACGGTAATCGTGACCGCCATCGGGATCTCCTCTGCAAGGGACGATGCAAGAACTCCCGCATCGCCCGGGGGAACGAACTTAACACCCTCGGGCCTGACGCCCTGAGCGGACACTACCTGATAGGGCTCATTGCTTCCCGTTTCCACAATTTCCAGGAGCGGTCGAGCCCAGCATCCTCTCGGTCATGGGCACGTCGGTCGAAATCGGAAGTGCCTAGCACTAGGGACGTCGCTGAATCGCGGATCGCTCGACGTCATCAGCAGGACCACCGCGCGATCGAGCGCCGATGTGCATCGATGGCAGGCTGCAAATCATTCGCGAACGCCGCCGTCACGATCACCGGCATCGAACTCGCTCAGCGCATTCGTACGCGGCAGTTCATGCTGAGTCGAACCTATCGTCTCAGTGGAAAGTGGAAAGACGCTTGAAGTTCGATGCTGGCGGATAACTCGGCTCCATTGAGTTGAGCTCCTTGTGATCTTTGAAGCTCGATACCGGCGGATGACTCAGCTCGATTGAGTTGAGTTCCTCTTCGAGCTTTGCAATTTCCGTCCGCAATGGGTCGATCTTCTCGAGCGGTATCTGCTCTTTACAATCACCCAGATCCAGAGCCTCGACATCATCAAGCTTGCGCGCGAGACGTTCATAGGCCGTCGCCGCCGCCCGGTGAGATTTCGCTATGTCCGACGGTTGAAACGCCGCGACTGTTGACGCAGCAATGGCAGCAAGAATGCTCAATACCATCGCCACCAGGCTTACGTTGGCGACCACCGCCAAGGCGCTGAGCGCGGCGAGTACTGCGGTACCCCACGCCAGCGGCGCCGCCCATTTTTGCCAGAAAACTGCCCTTGCGTCGTGGGCCCGAGCGCGTTGATCACACAGATCGCGTCGTTGTCGGACCCGACTGGCTGCCCACTCCCATCTTGGATGCGGCGCGCCGTCGCCGCCAGGGCCGCTGATCGCTGTGGGCAGACCGCCAGATGACGAGGGATTTCCCAGAACTGCGCTCGGCGATTCCATACGACACCTCGGGGGGGGGTTCTATCGAATGCGCCAAATGCTGCCGGCCGGCGTCTCGGTTGTACATACAGGTCACAGGCAAACCGGACCAATGTCTTACTTAATTGCGCGCTTCAACAAGACCTATCGCGAAGAAGCGCTCGACGCCTGCATGTTCGAATCGATTGATCAGGTTCGCGCCAGTTTACTCTTGAGCTGGATCCTCGACGGTGAGCATACCGGTTGTGTTGCGGCGCGACCGCGCAGCCTTGAACTCCTCGCTGTAGGCCTTTTCATTCAATGAGTCCTTCGAGGGCGGCTTTCACACCGATGATCGGCGAGCCTTTCGAGCGCTTCAAGATCGTGATGGAGCATCGAGGCGTCGGCATCATCACATACTGGAACTGATGAAAATTCCTTTGGTAGGAGCGCATTTGGAAAGTCGCCCGCGCAGCTGAATGCCAGCATGTGCGCCGCTGCCAAAGTCGAACACAAACCAGACTACGACTGCCATTGTCGACGTAATGTCGGTTTCAAGGAGTTCGTAGCCTGGTGGACGAATTGCGATGAGGGGCCACGAGTCAGTTCATGAGTTGATCGTGGATGAGCCGATACGAGTCCGCGGAGATGGCCATCGCGCCCTGGAATGGCCGGTCGAGGCTGACGATCACGAAGAGCACCATGGCCACGAACCCGGCGAGCCCCGTCATGAGAATGGCCTGAAAGCGTACATCATGGATCGGAAAGAGCAGCGAGAGCAGCAGGCAACACATCGCTCCCGGCAGAAGAACGAACCACATCACTCCGGGCAGCGCGGTATTCACGGAATCCAGACGCGCACGGCGCGCATCCACCATGCGGTTGAAGGCATCGAGAGTCACGCCATGAAGGATCTTCTGCGATTCCGAGCTAGGCTCGAACGGTAAGAGCTGTGCCTGAAAGCGGTTCAACCATTCGACGCCGATACGCGGCACCTGTCCCTGCTGTTGCTGCGGCCAAGCCTCCTCGATGATCTGTTTCGTGTAGCCGCGAAGTACCTCGCGCATCGAATCGCGCTCGCGTTGCGGATAGCCGCCGAGATCACGCCAGAGAATCGCGATCGCAGTCGCCTCCCGGGACACCGTGTCCGACACCTGCGAGTGCGTGGTCCATACGCTGACTGCGGTGAGAGCGGCGACCAGCCCATAGAGCACCATTGCCGACTGCATCACGGCCGCGCCAAAGAAGAGCGAGGCATCGGTCTCGATGTGCAGCCGAGCCACGATCCAGCGCCGTAGCGCCCAGAGGCTCACCAGCGCAAAGCCGATGAGCCAGACGTTCAGGACGAGGGCTAGCGCCCACAACGGCAGTGAGAGCAGGAGATCGATCATCTGGTTTTCTGGGCTCCAGCTCGCCGACGATAGCCGATGTTGCGACTCGCCGAGATGAGACATGCGGCTCGATCCGGTGCCCCGAACACTGATCGGCAACTCGGCTTCTCAGGTATCTACTGGCGGTCTTGCAGGTGAATGTTTCTCTTGGTGTTGCTGCTTACCATGCAATGCCGCGGCGAGCTGGCCAGAGCGCACCGTGGCATTCACTCTTCCTGCGGCGGGAAACCGCCCGGGCTGTCGCCGGGCGCACGCGCGATCCAATCGGCGCCCTGGATGCGCAGTGCATCGCGCGCGCGATCCTGGTATCGCTGTGCCGAAACACGCAGGTTGTTGTCCACGATCCGAAACGGCGTCTGCACCAGATACGCCAGCGCGCGCGGCACGCCGAACTCACCGATGAGCGGCCGAACCAGCAGCAGGCCGCCGTAGCGCTGCACGTCCCGATACTCTGACTCTCCGCGGCGCCAGTTGCGCTCCACGAAGCCGGCGAAATCCTCCGGCCAGAGCGGTCGATGCGGTTTTCGTTGAAGATCGGCAGACGCCGTGTCTTGACGACGTGAGCGATCGCGGAGATGACCATCTCGCACGGCAGCCGCTTCTCAACATAGGCGGAGCGACAGTCCTCTGCGTCCCAGGCGACGCCGCGGGCGGTCGCCGCTGCCTGCAAATAGGCGTTCCACAGCGCGTCGTCGATCGCCTCGACGACCGGAAATGTCTCGCGCGCCTGCTGCTGCTCGTAGAACGGCCAGTAGCTGGCAGCCCACCCGAGCGGATTCGGCAGCTTCGCGTCGAGAAAGCTCCGCGACATGAACAGCACGCGTTCCTCGGGATGCGTAGGCGATTGTGCCGCTGGGCGAGCGGATGCTCCGGATCCTTTGACCTGACGAACTTGACGCGCACCTGGTCAGGCAACGCGGCCGACAGATCGCCGAAGGCGTGCTGGATCGCCTCGCTGCGATACGCCACGAGAGCGACGATCCGCTTCTCGCATGCTTTCCGTTCGCTCAGGTCACACGCCAGGCCGAAGGCCGGCAGCACCGCCAGCGTGCAGGCGAACCAGGATCTGAGCGATGCCGCGCGTACGATCGACAACTTCATGATTGGGACCCGTCATCATCACCAAAACAAGGTGTCAACCAAACCGGGAGCAGCCCAAGGCACATTCTTTCTGCATTGTCGAAAGTGCCCTGCCCTCCCGGGGTTTCGTCCTCGTTCGTCCGTCCTGCCTCCTTGCTAGCTTCGGGTTTCCAACTGATCGACGTGCCCCGAAGCGCTTGCAGAAGTGAATCTCCTATCATTTTCAAAGATCCCGTTTCAGAGGTAGGCAGTCTCGCCACCGAGGCCCTGGTCCAGACCCATCTGCTCGGTCTCCTCGCTCACCCTCACCGGGGTGATGCGATCGACGACCCACAGCATCCCGAGGGTGAAGGCAAAGGCCCAAATGGAAGCGATGAGGATGGCAGCGCACTGCACGAGGAAGAAGTGCATGTTTCCATGCAGGAGGCCGTCCGTCCCGGCAGGGTTGAACGCCGTCGTGGCGAGAATGCCCAACATGAAAGTCCCGAGTATGCCGCCTACGCCGTGGACTCCCCAGACGTCGAGGGCGTCGTCCCAGCCCATCCTATTTTTGAGCCCTACGGCATAAAAGCAGACTATGCCGGCGACGATGCCGATGAGACACGCGGAGACGGGCGAGACGAAGCCGGCGGCGGGCGTGATCGTGGCCAAGCCCGCCACGCCGCCCGTGAGCAAGCCGATGAACTTAGGCTTCTTCGAGGTCATCCAGTCTATGCAGAGCCAGGCGATGGCGGCGAAGGAGGCGGCGAGGTGCGTGTTCAGGAACGCGACCGCCGTCACCGAGTCGACGCGGAACTCGGAGCCTGCGTTGAAGCCGTACCACCCGAACCCGAGCAGGCCCGCGCCCAGCGCGACCATAGGGATGCTGTGGGCACCGTGGTCAAGGACCTTGCGCTTGCCCACGTAGAAGACCGAGGCGAGTGCCGCGATTCCCGCGATGACGTGCACCACGATACCGCCGGCGAAATCCAGCACGCCCCACCGCGCCAGAAGCCCGCCGCCCCAAACCATGTGCACGAAGGGGAAGTAGACGAGGACAAGCCAGGCCGTGAGGAAGAGCAGGTAGGCCTTGAATGTGACGCGGTTGGCGAAGGCTCCCGTGATCAAGGCCGGGGTGATGATCGCGAACATCATCTGATAGGCGCAGAAGACGAACATCGGGATCGTGTCGTTGCCGGGCGAAGGCGTATCGAGCCCGATGCCCCGCAGGAATGCCCAATCAAGGTTGCCGATGATCCCTGCCACATCGGTCCCGCTTTGCGAGTCACCTGAGAAGCACAAGGAAAAGCCGAAAGCCCACCAGAGCACCGCCGTCCAGGCCAGGGAGACGAAGCTCTGGATCATGATCGCTATGACGTTCTTCCTGCCCACGAGGCCCCCGTAGAAGAAGGCCAGGCCCGGTGTCATGAGCATCACCAGGCTGCAACAGAGCAGCATGAAGCCCGTATTTCCCGTATCGATATGCATGTGCGGTCTCCTCGGGCAGATCCTTCGTGGTGTCCGGTTGGAGACACCGCGTGCCGTGTCGTATGGACTAGACGTGACTGCAGCCTACGAGACGACTACTGGCCATTGGTCAGCGAACCGTTGGCGTTTAGTGGGAATGCGGTGAGCGTCGTCGAGACATCGCATCTTGCGGCTGCGCACGAGGACGACTGGCGCTCACCTGCTACGGATTGGCACGCCGAGCGTTGATGAGAACTCGCTCTGTTCGGCAGTGAAGAGGCTCTCTCGAGACTACGTCCGCGCGTAGCCTCTAGTCCGCGACACATCGTCGTTCAATCCGAACCGCGAGAGAGCCGCAGCGCACTGACAGCTGTACGCTGGAGTCGCGACGCGAGAAAGTGTGTTCAGCTACCAGGGACAGCTCGTCAAACAGGTCAACACGAAGCCTTGGTACGCGGCGCTCAAGCGCTGCTCCTTTCTTCAATCGCTTTCATGTCCGCCTCTCCGTTCGTAGGCTTCGACGGCCGCCTGCAGGTTCAGGAACATGCGCTCATGGCCGATCTTCGCGCCGATGCCCGACCTTTCGATGACTTCGAAGACGCCCTGTGTCATGCCGGTGAACCACAGTTCGCAACCGTTGCGCCGCAGTTTGTCGTCCAGCTGCTCGAGGACCTTGATCGCGGTGTACTCGACATCGATCACCGCGCTGCAGTCGATTGCGAGCACTTGCGCCCGTGCGTGTTGCTGCCGGGACCTTATCAGGTCAGCCAGCCGCTCGGCATTTGCAAAAAACAGCCGGCCCTCGATCCTGAGCAGCAGCAGCCCGGGCCAGCTTTCGTCCTGGGGATGGTCCGGACCGATCGACCGGAAGACTGCCGTACCGCGCTTGCGGGCAACCGCGTATAGCGGTGAGTTGTACGCCTGGTTCGCGAGTGACAGCAGCGAGTCGATGACCGCGACGACGATACCCTGCAGCGTGCCGAGCAGAATGACACCCGCGAACGCGATGACGGACCAGCGGAACTCCGTCGTGCGTACCCGGCGGATCGCAAGGAACTGCCGGGGCTGTATCAACTCGAGCGAGTACCGGATGACGACCGCCGCGAGCGCCGCCTGCGGCATCCACTTCGTCGTTGGCGCCAGCAGCAGCAGCGTGACGAGTGTGCCAGCAGCGGTGACAAGCTCGGCGCCCTGCGACCTGGCTCCGGCCAGGCGGTTGATCGCCGTCTGTGACGTACCGCCGCCGGCCGGCATGGCCCCCAGCAACCCGCCGGTGGCGTTCGCGACACCGAGCGCAAACAGCTCGCGGTTGGGCTCCGGCAGGGGCTCATCGCGCTCGGCGAAGGCGCGCGCGGCCGCGATCGACTCGGTGAAGCTCATCAGTGCGATGCCGACCGCCGCCGGCCACAGGGCATGGACCAGTGCGAGATTCGGCCACGTGACCGAGGGCAGCCCGGTCGGCACCTGACCCACGGTGGCCACTCCGTGCGCGGGAAGGTCGAGCAGTGCGGAAGCCGCAATGGCCGCTGCCACGGCGACGAGTGGCGCGGGTATGCGCGGCACGACGCGTTCCAGCCCGAAGATCAGCACGACGATCGCTGCCGAGACGGCGAGCGTAGCGAGGGACGTCTGCGGCAGGTGCGCGAGGATCGCGAAAATGTCGGGGAAAAAACCGGTCTTTTCGATGTGTACGCCGAGCAGTTTCGGCAACTGGTCGACGACGATCACGAACCCGATGCCCGACTTGAACCCGACCAGCACGGGTTCCGAGATGAAATTCGCGACGAAACCCAATCGCAGCACCCGGGCCGCGAGCAGCACCAGCCCGACCATCACCGCAAGCGTTGCCGCGGCGGCCAGCAGGTCGCCCCCGGCGCCGTGCGCCACCGTGCCCAACGCCGACCCGGTCAGGATCGCGATCGTCGTCGTCGTGCTGACGCTGAGCGGGCGCGAAGTGCCGAGCAGCGCGTAGACGACCATGGGCACGAGCGCTGTGTACAGTCCCACCTGCACGGGCAGCCCGGCGATCGTCGCGTAAGCCATGGCTTTCGGGATGACGACCGCCGCAGCCGTGAGGCCGGCGATCACGTCGGGGCGCAACCATTCGCGCTGGTAGCCGCGCAGTGCGACGTGGCCGGTCATCTTCAGCCCCCCAGCTGGATCGCGACGGCGACGAGAAACAGGCCGGCGAGCATGAACACGAGACCGGCGATCCACGGTCTGGCGAGCGTGTGCTTCGCGTGGCGGTAGCCCAGGTAGTACAGCAGCGCGAGCAGGATCGTATTCGAAACCCGCAGCGCGAACTGCGGCTCGTCGAACAGCAGGAAGGGCAGCACCGCCGGGAAGCTGCAGGCGAAGACCAGCAGGCCGCTCTCCAGTCCACCGAGTAGATCCTTCCGCGTCACGGGCTGTGGCGCGGTCGATTCCGCCTTCACGCGTTGCACGATCGCTGCGTACAGTGAGTCGCGCTGTTGTGCATCGGTGAGGGGCACGAGCAACTCGTCCAGTTCGGCGGCCACGAGCTGACGGGCCCGGAGCGGACTCGGCGTCGCACGCACTTCGTAACCGATGCGGTGCAGCCGTCCACGCTCGAAGGCACACCCGAGAACGTAGAGCACCCCATCGATGAGGCCCCAGGCCAGGTTGCAGCCGAGGATTCCGATCAGTATCTGCCGGGCACCCTCGCGGCCCTGCTCCTGGATGATGAGGTCCGCGCCGAGCGTGAACGTGAGCGTCATGATCAGCCCGAACAGCGCCTCGCCCATGTGGGACCCGGGGTCGAGGTGCTGCGCAGCGAAAATATTCATAGCCGCGGAGCTCTCCGGAAATCCCGGGGCGGTTCACGGACACCCCGTGCGAGCCAGTCTCGCGATCGCAAGGCTTGCCGTGCGGATCGTGGATGGCGATGCTCGGACTCCGCGGAGTTCGAGCCAAGATGCGCGTCGGGATCGTTCACGAGCGTGCGTCACATCCGCCCGGAGCTAGATGCGGCATGCTCAGACGCCTTTCTGTAGCGATGGCATCGCGATCATGCGGTGCAACGTAGCATCAGCTGCGCCAGTCGATCACGCGCTTGAGCAGTAGATCGCGGATAGCTTGCACGGCATGCGACGAAATGCTCGGCGTGGTCGACGCTTCCACTCACTCCCGCACCACGTACGTGTAGAACCGAATGCGGCCCTCCTCCCGTTCCTGATAGACCCCCTGCACTTCGTAGTTGAAGCCGGGGTATCGGTTGAACGACTCCTGGAATGCGAGGAAGTAATCCAGCATCGGCTGAGCGCGCTCGTCCCAGCGCTCGCCCGGCAAGACGACGCCGATGCCCGGCGGGTAGATGAGCGCAAGGGTCGCGGAGATCCGGCCGCGGACTTTGTCGAGCGGCACGTAGTCGACGTCGTTCGCGACGAGCGCCTCGTATGCGCGCTTGGGTGTCATTGCGAGCTCGGGAAAGCTCGTCGCGCGGAAGCAGAGCCGTTGGAGCTCCTTGATGTTCCTGTCGCGGTAGAAGCCGTGCATCTCGTTGCAGACTCGGCGCAGCGAATAGCCGGCGTAGCGATCGCTGTGCGCCGCATACACGGTCGGCAGCACGTCGGCCATCGGCGCGTCGCGGTCCCAGAGACTCTTGAAGTTGACGAGCTTCGCGATCAGCGTGTTGAGCTTGCTTTCGTCCTCCGCGGGCGTCATCAGGAAGAGGATGCTGTTGAGATCGCACTTCTCCGGCACGATGCCTTCCTCCCGCAGGTAGTTCGCGACCACGGTCGCGGGCACACCAAACGACAGGTACTCGCCGGTCCGGCGATCGATGCCGGGCGTCAGCAGCGTGAGCTTGTTGGGATCGACCATCGCGTAGCCCTCCGCGTAGCCCGTGTAGCCGTGCCATCGGCTCTGTCGGTCGAAGGCCCAGCACTGCTGCTCGCGCTTGATCACGCTGGTGGGTAGGTCCTCCCATCGGACATCGGTCGCATTGTCCGCGGTCGCCGAGTTTCTGATCGTGACGAGGTCCGGCACGAACGGGTCGAAGAACCACTGCTCTTCCGCACTCTTGCCCGTTCGAGCATAGAAATGGCAGAACTCGCGCAATTTCTTGCGTACTTCGATTGTGAGCTCGATGCAGCGATCCCAGAGTATTTCGCCGGCTCTTCCGGCATGCACCTTCGCGTTGACATCGAGCGACGCGAAGAGCGGATAGAAGGGCGAGGTCGACGCGTTCATCAGGAAGGACTCATTGAAGCGCTTGTGCTCGACGTAGCGCTTCTGCCCGCGGATGTGCTCGTCGCGCTTGTGCACCTGCGATGCCTGGCTGAAGCCCGCGCCCTGCTTGTGCACAGACTGCGTCGAGAAGAGCCCCGCAGTATTCGGTCCGAGATCCTTCAGCCGCATCGGGCTGTGATCGTGAAACAGCGGATGGAATGCGTTGTAACCGATCCACGCCTCGTCCCACAGCACGTAGTCGCAGAGGTGACCGATCTTCTCCATCACCTTGCGGACGTTGTAGATCGTGCCGTCGTAGGTCGCGAGCTGGATGCACGCGAGGCGAAACGGCCGCTCGGCATTCGCGCGCGACTTGTCGGTCACGAGCGGATTGGCGCGGATCTGTTCACGCAGGTACGCCTCGTCCCACGCTTCCCAGTCGACTGCGCCAATCATGCCGAACGCATTGCGTGCGGTCGGCAGGAAGATCGGGATCGCACCCGCCATCACGAGCGCGCCCTGGTGCATCGACTTGTGGTTGTTGCGATCGAACAGCACGAGATCGCCGGGCTTGAGCACGGCGCCGGTGACGACCTTGTTCGACGTGCTCGTGCCGTTCAGAACGAAGTACGTCCGATCAGCACCGAACACCTGCGCGGCATGCTTCTGCGCGTCGGCGGCCGGTCCTTCGTGGATCAAGAGATCGCCGAGCTTGACGTCGGCGTTGCAGAGATCGTTGCGGAAGATGCCCTCGCCGAAATGCTTGAAGAACAGCTGGCCTGCGGGGGATTTGCGGTAGAACTGCCCGCCCTGGTGCCCGGGGCAATCGAAAGCGATGTTCGCCTCACTGTCGTAGGCCATCAGCCCGCCGAAGAACGGGGGCAGCAGTGAGAGGCCATAGCGCACGACGCTGGCGATGACCTGCTTCGCATAGAACGTGGGGGTCTGCTGACCGAGATAGATGTATCCGGCGACCTCGCCGATTCCGGTCAGGACGGCGAGGTCGGCGATGCGATGCGAATCGGCCAGTGCCCAGAGCGGCGTCTCGAAGCCGGCTTCCCGAACCGCCTCGGCGAGCCGCCGTGCGTTTTCGATGCGCTCCCCGTCGACGAGCGCGATGTACGCGCCTACCGATGCGTCTTCGGCGACATCGCGATCGAACGAATCGGTGACTTCCACCACGTAGCGCTCGGCGGCGAGCTGTTCGAGCAGCTCCTTCGTCTGCATATCGTTGGGATCGACAATCGCGACGATCTTCATCAGCTTGTGGAACGGAATCGGGATCGTCGGCACCTTGACTGGCTGAGATGTCATCTTCGGTCTCTCCGTCATGCCTTCAGGCAGCGCGTCATGTAGATCGCCTTGCCGTCGCGATCGCGCTCCACTTCGATGCCGTGGGTGTCGTGCTCGAAGCCGGGGAACCGGCTGTCGAAATGCTGAAGTGCGAGCAGGTAATCGACGACGGCACGCTTCTTCGCCGTGACTCTCTCGCCCGGCATCATGATCGGAATGCCCGGAGGGTAAGGCACGAGCTGCACCGCGACGATGCGCTCGAGCAACGCGCTGACCGGGATCTTCTCGACGTTGCGCTTGACCAGCTGGCTGTAGGTGGCGTGCGGGCTCAGCACGGCGTCCGGCAGCAGCGTGAACGCCTCGTCCATGCACTCGAGAACGCGCGTAGTCCTCATCGTGGCGTGCATCGCTGCGGCCAGATCCTTCAATCCCATGGCGCGGTAGGCGTCCGGATGTGCATCGACCAGCGCCGGCAGCACTTGCACGAGTGGTGCGTTGGCATCGTAGGCGCGTTTGAACTCCATCAAGCCCGCGACCAGCGAGCCCCACTTGCCCTTCGTGATGCCGACCGAGAAGAGCACCAGAATCGAATACGGCTCGGTCTTCTCGACGACGATGCCGCGGCTGCCGAGGAACGACGAAACGAGCGGTGCCGGGATGCCGCTCTCCTCGATGCTGCCGTCGCGGCTGAGTCCGGGTGTCAGCACCGTCACCTTGATCGGGTCGAGCATGCAGTAGTTTTCGCCCAAGTCCCCGAAGCCGTGCCATTCGGCGTTCGGCTTCAGCACCCAGGCAGCGCTCGAACTGCGTAACAGATCCGGATTGGCGTCGACGAACGGCGTGCCATCGACTTGATCGGGTTGCCATACACCGAACCACCAGTCCCGCGCGCTGCGGTCAACGATTTCTCTGTGCAGCTGTGCCATTGCTTGCCGGAACGCGATGGCCTCGACGAGGCATTCGTCGGTCAGGTAGTCGCCGGCGTCCGCCATCATCTTCGCGGAGACGTCGGTCGATGCGATGATGCTGTACTGAGGCGAGGTCGACGTATGCATCATGAAGGCTTCGTTGAAGAGCGCAGGATCCACCGGCACCTTGCCGTTACGGATGTGGATCATCGAAGCCTGCGAGAGCGCCGCGAGCAGCTTGTGCGTGGAATGCGTGACGGTCACCGTCGCATCGTCCTTGCGGCGCTCGCCGCGATGCATGCCGTAGCGGCCTTCGTACAGCGGATTGAAGCGCGCGTACGCGAACCAGGCCTCGTCGTAATGAATGCGATCGACCGTCTGGCTGAGCGCGGCGGTCGTCGCGCGGACGTCGTAGCAGAGCCCGTCGTACGTCGAGTTCGTCAACGCCGCCATGACCGGTGGTCGCGATCTGTCGGCTACGAGCGCGCTGTCGGCGAGCTTCTGCTCGACGCTGTGCCGGCTCATTTCCGATTGCGGCACCGGGCCGATCAGGCCGCGGGCATTCCGCCGCGGCATCAGGTACACCGGAATCGCACCGGACAGATTGAGCGCGTAATTGAGCGACTTGTGGCAGTTGCGGTCGACGAGCACGACGTCGCCATCGGTCACGGCCGACTGCAGGATGATTTCGTTGCTAGCCGAGCTGCCGTTGATCGAAAAGTACGTGAGATCCGCGCCGAACACGCGCGCGGCGTGTTCCTCGGCCGCCCGGCACGGGCCGCTGTGATCGTTCAACGAACCGAGCGCGCCGACCGAGACGGAGAGATCCGAGCGCAGCATCTGTTCGCCGTAGAACTTGAGAAACGTCCGCCCGACTGCGGACTTCATGAACGCGGTGCCACCGGTGTGCCCGGGCGTATGCCACGAGTATTCGTGCGTTTCGCCGAAGTTCACGAGCGCGCCGAAAAACGGCGGGAGAATGCTGTCGAGATACCGCCGAGCGGCCGCTTCGATTCGACCGGCGATGAAGTCCGGACTGTCTTCGGGCAACCAGATGAAGCCGTCCATGTTCTCGACGTACGCGAGCGGCACGCGGCTGCGATCCTCGCGCGTCATCGCGAGCAGAATCGGCAGTTTCGACGTGCGACGGCGGATCAGATCGATCACGCGCAAGCCGTGCGCGAGATCCTTGGCACACAGTCCCCATGACAGCACCATGCAACTGAAACCCGCATCGGAAGCCACCGCCGTTTCAGCATCGAACAGAGAGTTCGCCCGCACGACGTGCAGATCTTTCGTCAGCAGGCGTTCCTCGATCTCGTGGGCGCTGCGCGCCTCGGCGCGGTCGGCGACGACTTCGGCGACGACCAGGACCGGGAAGGTGCGCGCGATGTCGTGCGGCAGAGCGGTGTTGGTGAGGCCCATGAACCGATCCTCAACATCGTCTACCGGGGCTCGCGGATCGGCACGTCGGCCGGTACGCCGACGTTCCTGAAGAAAGCGACCGTATCCGTATCCGGTACGCCGAAGGTGTCCGTGTACAGCGCGCCGAACGCGGGGTCCGCGTAGACCTCGGAGAGCGCGCGATCGACCGCCAGCCGGAAGTCATCGTCGTTGCGGGGCGTCGCGAGCGCGAGCAAGGCGAACGTGAAGCGCCGAGTCAGCACGCGCAGGTCTTTTTCGGCCGGGTTGCGCCGCACTGCCTGCAGGAGCTTTTCGCGGTCGCCGAACAGCACGTCCGACCGGCGCTTGAGCACGGCGGCGATGCCGGCATCGTAGTCGGCCACCGGCTCGACGTTCGCCGTGAGACGCAGCTCCGCGATGTGCTCCTTGAGCGCTGCCATCGTGTCGGAGCCGACGAGCGCCGAGTACGTCCGATGCTCGAGCGTCGGCGGCGGCGTACCGCGCCACAGCGGCGCATACGGCTTCGGTCGCTCCTCGAGTGCATCCTGCAACGCTCTATCGGCATCGGCGCGGACGAGCGCCGAGACGCCGCCGGGGAAGATCGGTATCGAGAACGACGCACGCGCCCGATTCGCCAGGGTGATCTCGTCGGCGCCGCAGATGAGGTCGACACGACCCTCTGCGAGGTCCGTGAAGCCGCTCGAAACCGGTACCCACTTGACGGCGAGCGACGGTCGCGCGAGCGTCCGCTTGAGCGCGTCCGCGACGCGATTGCAGAGCGCGACCGAATACCCCTCGGGTTGTCCCGATACAGCGCGATGCGACATCGGCGCCGCATCAGCGCGATAGCCGAGTGTGATCCGGTCGGCATTCATGATGCGGTCGAGCGTGGCCGTTGGGCTTGGCGCTTGCGCCATTCCTCCCCCCGCGTTCCTGCGCCGGCGCGACTGCGGCGAGTGCTGTCAGCGCCCAGGCGGCCGCGAGCGGGCACGCAAGCGACGTCGAGCGACGAGCAAACGATGTGATTTTTGCCATGTTCGATCTCCTTTGCCTTTCACGCCGCTCGCGCGACCGCGGCGGCTTGCGCCGCGGCGCGGCGCGTCACCAAGAACCGCGGGGCCACGAACAGCCAGATGAGCCAGCCGAGTCCCATCACGAGCATGCCGCCCATGACTGCCTGGACACCTGACGCGTAGAGCGCGTACACGCTGTATGCGATGCCGACAACGCTGATCGCGATCGTGCGCTTATAAGCGCCGCCGGCGACGCCGACGCTCTGCAGGATCACGGTCAGCGCGGATAGCGCGAGAATGTACGGGACGACGTTCGTCACGACGGCGAGATTGACGAGTGCCGAGAACTGCGACGATAGATCGGGCGAGATCGTCATCAGAGCGAGCATCGTTTGCACGACGCCCATGATGACCATGCCCGCAATGGGCGCGCCCTTCGCCGTCACCTTACCGAAGATGCGCGGGAACATGCCGGTGTCTGCCGCGTCCTTCGCGACCGACGCGAGCGTGAACTGCCAGCCGAACAGCGAACCCACGCACGCCATTACCGCAAGCCCCATGACGATCGAGCCGACCGTCGGGTTGAACATCTGCGTGAACGCCGCTCCGAACGAGCCGGTCGAGGCCTGCAGATCGGCGTTCGGTACGACCCCCTGGATCACCGTCGTAGACAGCACGTAGATGACCGCGGCACCGAGCGTTCCGAACAGACACGCGATCGGCACGTCGCGCTTCGGATTCTCGACGGCGGACGCGTTCTGTGATGCGGACTCGAGTCCGAGGAACGCCCAGAGTGTGAGCGGGATGCTCGAACCCATGCCCTGCATGATGCTGAGGCCGTTCGGATTCCATGCCTCGGCGAAGGTCGAGCCCTTGAACCAGAACCAACCGAAGAGCGCCATGAAACCGACCGGCAGGATCACGCCCCACACCGTGACCGCGCCGATGCGCCCGGTGATCTTCGGCCCGCCGAAGTTCGCGATGGACGTGAGCCACAGTAGACCGATCACGCCGGCGCAGGTCGCGACGGGCGTCGCCGTCAGCCCCGGAAAGAAGCCGGCGAGATAACCGAGCGCGGACAGTGCGACGGCGACGTTCGCGATCGCGAGCGACACGAAGTACAGAAGGAACGTCTGAAAGTAGCCAGCCTTGCCGTAGGCGTCTTCGGCGTATGCCGCAAGCCCCCCAGGGCGCTGGTTGTAAATGCCCGCCTGTGCGAAGCCGTAGGCCAGCGCCATCGAGCCGAGCGCCGTCACGACCCACGACAACAGCGAGATCGCGCCGACCTTCGCCATGTTCGTCGGCAGCATGATGATGCCGGAGCCCATCATGTTGACCGCCACGATGAACGTGAGCTGCACGACGTTCATCTTCTTTCGTTGATCTGCCATACCTGCCTCCTCACTAACTCGTTGGCGCCGCGACTTCCGCGCACTAGTCACGCTTTGTCATTGCTCGCAGCTGATGGTAGTGCTCGGCCGCATGCCGAGTGGTCAGCGAGGCGTCACCTTTCGGTCGCAGTTTGGTAAGCGTCGCGACGACCTGGTCCGCCCGCGGCTCGCAGGTCTCAATGATCCGTGAGCGCCGTTGCCCACCGAATCCCCACCGAACTCCGACATTTCGCTGACCACTTGTCCGTAGCCGACTCGTACAGCTGAGTTAGGTTCAGACGACGCGAGCACGCGAGTCTTCAACGGCGTGACGCACCATGGTCAGCTCAATGACAGACAAGCGTGACGACGAACTGCGCGACCGCGACGCGGCGACCGTTGTCCCGTAGCGGGCCATGACGTGTTATGGAAGCGACTCTAATTACTGCGATGGCTGGCGTGTTCGGTTCGTTGGTGGGCGCCAGCGCTTCGATCGGGACGACGTGGCTTACGAAGCGCACCGAGATTGTGCGCACCACCGCGGAACGCAAGCTGCGCGAGCGCGAGTCCCTGTACAACCAATTCCTTACCGAGGCTTCTCGCGTAGCCGTGCACGCCTTGACCCATTCATTCGACGGGCCTGATCAGATTGTGGCGCTTTACGGAATTCTCAGCCGCATTCGACTCGTTGCGAGCAATGCGGTAGTGCGCGAAGGTGAAATGTGTTGCATGCGAATTCTCGCGATGTATGGCAAGCCCAGTATGACGGTGGATGAGCTCCGCGGGGTCATTGCGACGGCGAATGATCTTGCTGAACTCGATCCGCTCAAAGCGTTCAGCAATGCATGCCGGGAGGAACTCCGAGTCATCGACGAGCGGCTTTCTCTCCCCGCGTAGGCCGAACAGCGAACCTTCGACGACTTGCAGCATCTCGCGCCGTCCGCGAAGCGAACCAGGGCCGTTCAACCCTTCTTCGCGCTCGCTTTCTCGTTCTCGAGTCCCTTCGCGGTGATGTGCTCGAACAGCGAAAACACCTGGTGCGCCAGCGGCTTGAATTGCGGCTGTCTCTCGAGCAGCGCCGGGATGAAACGTGCTTCTTCGGTGACCTCTTTCAAGAACTCTTGATCGTAGTCGGTGAGCAGCTCGCCCTTGTCCACGCGGTCCTTCATCTTGAGCGCATGAGGCAGGCGTTGCTCATTCAGACGCTGCAGCATGACCTGCGCGATACCGAGATCTTTCTTCGACATAGTCATCGTGT
Organism: uncultured Gammaproteobacteria bacterium; assembly: GCA_963830745.1. Taxonomy (GTDB): domain Bacteria; phylum Pseudomonadota; class Gammaproteobacteria; order Steroidobacterales; family Steroidobacteraceae; genus Steroidobacter. Next base: position 21,375 of record CAWHNL010000016.1, on the reverse strand, counting down.
GTGCTCCTGTGAGATGCTCGCCGACTTCCACGACATACAGGCCCAACCTTGCACGTCGACTCGAGGGTGGCGATCTTCGGCCGACGACCGCAGTGGTCTGCTCATGACGGCAACTTAGCTCTCATTGCGATACGAGTGGTCAGCGAAACGTCTGGCTTCGGTCCGGATAGACGCGCAGGTCCAAGCTGCGAACAGCGACGTTTCGCTGACCACTCGTCGAGCGAGCGACTGACCTTTCACCGCGTCACATCGCACTCAGGATCGCATGTCGCATCGCAGCACCAGACTGCGGCGCGCCGATGAAATGAATGTCACCTTCAGTCAGGAAGGGCATCAAATGATGCGACCGTTCAGTATTGATACGACACCTGCAACGCGATGGTGCGCGGCCGTTCGGACTGCGCATTCGCATTGCCGGCGGGCAGGAAAGGCGTCGGGAACACGAAGGTGTAGCGATTTTCATCGGTGAGGTTGCGCCCGACGAGGCGAATGGCGAGACCCTTCTCGGATTCCACGCCGATGCCGGCACCGTACGTGGTGATGCTCTGCGCGCGCGGCACCGCCTGCGGATCCCGCTGGTGTGTCTGGCCGGATTCGTAGTCGACCGATCCATCGAGGCTCAGGCGCCACCCATGCGCGAGCTCGTGTTCGTAGGCGACGACCACGCCGCCTGACCAGAGCGGCGCGCGCGGAATCTCTTCGCCCGTGATCGCGTCCTCGGCATCGTTGTAGGTGTTGCGCCAGCTCAAGTCGAGGCCCGGCGCGAAAGTCGGTCGCCACAGAATCTCGGACTCGATACCCACCGCCTCCAGGTCGGTGTTGTCGATGACGAACTGCGTCCCGGTGAACGTCACGAGCTGATAGTCCTCAACGTCCGTCGAATACAGCGTGGCGTTCGCGGTCAATTGCCCGTCGCTCGATTGATAGCGCACCCCTAGCTCGGCCGTCTGCGCCACTTCGGATTCATACTCCGACTGATCGAGGAAGGTCGCCGAATCGGCGAAACCGCCGCTCTTGGTCCCCTGCGCCCAGGAGACATAGAACATCAGGTCGTCGTTCGCTTTGTAGCTGAGATTCACGAGACCGTCCGTGACACCCTCCGAGCGAGACATGCTGAAGGGCGCATAAGGCGGGAACACGAAGAGCGACAGGATGCCGGGCGTCAGCACGATGCGCGAAAGGTCGACATCCTTCTCTTCATCCGTGTAGCGGATGCCGCCGGAAATCGTGACACGTTCGGTGACGTCGAAGTCCGTCTGGCCGAACAGCGACCATGAATCCGTCGACTGATCGAAGTTGGTCACGGTGTCCCCCGCCAGAGGCGGTGCGCCCGGATAGTTGGCGAAGTAGGCGTTGGCTTGCTCGAAATCGTTCGTGCCGTAATAGACCCCGGCGACGTAACGGAATCGCCGCTCGGCGGGCGATGTGAGCCTGAACTCCTGGCTCAAAGCGTCGGCGCTGAGGTCCGTGGCCTGATAGAAATAGTCCCCCGGAAGGAAATCCGTGCCCGCGCGGGCGTCCGAGTCGCTTTGCGACCACGCGGTCTGGCTCGTCACCAGGAACTCGCCGACGCGCCAGTGAGCAGTCAGGGAAGCGCGATCGACGCTGCTGTCTTCGAAGAAGGCGTCGTTCACCCGGCTGTCGGTGGAAGCATTGACGCGGTCGAAGTTCGTTTCGAATCCCGGAAAACCGGCGAGCGCGCTCAAGCCGAAGGCCTCGGGCGTCGCGCTGATGGCCTCCGCCGGCATGCCCTGCCCCTCATATTCCTGGGTTTCATAGACGAGAGTCGCGTCGAATCCCTGCGACGGCTCCCAGGCGAGGCTGATACGCCCGGAGTCGCGTTCCACTTCCTCGCTATCGAGGCCAGTCGCCGCGTTCTCGACCCATCCGCCGAGGGACTCTGACTGCGCCGCAAGGCGCACCGAAAGTTGCTCGCCCAGCGGCACGGTGACGCCGCCGGAGCCCGTCATGGAGTCCAGCTCCGCTTCATAGGTGGCCGCAACGTTAAACGCCAGCTCATTCTCGGGCGCTCGCGTCACGACATTGATGGCGCCGAGACTGGTGTTCTTTCCCAGGAGGGAGGACTGGGTTCCACGGACGACCTCGACGCGCTCGATATCGAACAGCGACGCTGCGAATTCTCGCGTCCTCGGGACATACGCCCCATTGACGAACAGGCCGACCGAGCTCTCGAACGAGGCAGCGCCCGGAGAGGATCCCAGACCGCGCACCGTGACACCCGTCTGGCTCGAATTGGGCGCCTTCTGAAGGATCAGGCCCGGCACAGCGCGCGGCAGGTCCAGCAGCGAGGTCGCGCCGACGCGCTCGAGCGCTTCGCTCGTCGCGACGTTCACGGAAATCGGAGCATCCTGAACCGTCTCACTGCGCAAGCGAGCGGTGACGACGACTTGCTCGATTTCGCCGAGGTCCGTGCTCTGGGACCAGGCAACGGGCGCGGCGGTCACGGTCGATAACGCGGCCAGCCAGGTACGCGCACATGTCGTTTTCAGCATGATTTGTCCCCGTCGTGACAATGGCCCCATGGTTCCCGCCAGTCGCCGGTACGACACCCGCCGAAATGGCGGGGGCGCGGGTGGCCAGTCTCGCGATGCGAGGGTTCGCCGATGGATTCCTCGCAAGCAGTTAGCGGACGTGCGACGGACGATCGCGCCGCCGATACGTGTTGGCGCCGGATCACGAATCAGTCGATCGCCGCCTCGCTGCAAAAGCGAGCGCCGCACATGAGATCAGCTCGTTGCTGATCGCAACAGTCGTGCACTTGCAACGAGCGCTGTGCGCACGTCGTGCCGGCACTCTCGAGCTCGCGACGTGCCGGCCGTATCTCCCGGCCGGCGTACTGCACGGTCTCGACTCTATAAGCGCGGGAGGTTCACTCGCCCCCGCCGAGTTGGCGGGGCGGTACCAGGATCATTGCGCGGTGTCTTCCACGACGAGCTGCAGCATGCGCGCCCGCTGCACGGCGTGCCGCCGGCTGCCAACGTTGAGCTTGCCGAAGAGATTGCCCAGGTGCCACTTGACGGTCGCAGGCCCGACGTCCAGTGCCCGGGCGATCTCCTTGTTCGAGTAGTTGCGCGCGAGCAGTGCGAGTATCTCGCTTTCCTTCGCGGTCAACAGGCCGCTGTGCACGACGGCTGCTGCAGTCTCGCCGGCAGTTGCAGCTGCCAGCGGCGCCGCCAACGCCGATGGTGAGCTCTGCGCTGCTTCGGCTGGCGATGGCTTGAAATCGCGCAGCAGCCGCACAAGGCCGTTCGCAGCGGCCGTCTCTTCGATCTCGCGCCGTAGGGCGTCTGCTGGCTCGCCTCCCAGACGTGCCGTCATCCAGCGCAGAGCGAGCAGTTCGAGTCTGTCGCGCGGACATGCCTCAGCCAGGCCGTCCTGCTGCAGCCGCTCGATGGCGGCCATCGCGGCACGGTCGTCCCTGGCGCAGAGCGCCGCGCGGATCTCCGCCATGCCGCACATGATGTCGAGCATCCGGCTCACACCGCGCTCGGCCCCGCGCCAGGCTTCACGCTGCTGGCGCAATCGTGCGGCCGCGAGCACGCAAGCGTCGCAACGCTGCAGCAATGCCTGCACCCGCACCTGCTCGGCGAGGCTCGCGACGATCATGCGCGGTTGGCGCCGCTGCACGCCCAGGCAATAGAGGCCCTCGAGCAGATCCTGCACTCGTCCGAGCTCGCGCCGGTCGAGCGCCACTCGCGCCAGCGTCAGGTAGGCAAGCGCGACCGCCTCCGGAACGGACGTCCGCTCGATGATGTCCAGGCGATTGGCCAGCGTTGCCTCGGCGGCATCGGGTTGGTCCTGCTCCCACAACGCCGCGGCCAGAGCAGCCGCCAGCAGGCACGCTGGCGGACTGCGCCGGCCGAATGTGCAGTCGGCCCGTGAGAGCGCAGGCTCGAGCCCGCGAGCGGCGGCGATCGGACGGGCGTCGAGCAGGTAACTCAGCCCGGTAAAAAACTCCGCGTAGTAGTTGGCGTTATCCTCGCGTGCGTCAGAGGCGGGCAGGCCGAACTTTGCGAGCTCCATTCGCGCACCCACGGTATTGCCGCGCGACAACGCGAGAACGGCACGCAACACGGCATTGGCTTCCCGTATGACGGGAGTGCCGAAGGGATTGTCTTCACCCACGAGCGCGCTGACCTCGCCTGCCGCGAGCAGATCGTCCAGATGGTGTGCCGCCGCACCGCGGACCTGAAGGGCTTCGAAGCGCAGCGACGGATCGACGTTCGGATCGATGAGCGGCTCGGTCAGCGGAAAAGCTTCGCGAGGTTCGTTCGACAGTGCGCGCAGCCAGGCGGCGACAAGCCGGAGACGGTCGTTGCCCAGAACGGTGCTTTCCGGCAGGCGTTCCAGCCAGTCGCGTGCAGCGACGACGCGGCCGGAAGCCACCAGTCCGAAGAGCGCCTGAGCGATCCAGGCGTAGGCCGTTTCATGCCGTCCTGCGGCGAGCGCGTGGTGCGCCGCGCGCTCGTGCATTCCGGCTGCGTGCAGCCACTCTGCTGCTCTCCAATGCAATGCCGAGCGCTCGCCTTCCGGAAGCTCATCGAACCGGCGCAGCAGTACGTCGCGACATGCGGCGTGCAGCCGCAGCCACTCGCTCCCTTCGGCTGCGTGCAGCATCGGCGTATCGTTGCGCAGTCGCTCCAGGAGCTCGCGGCAGTCGCGGCGGCCGGTCACGGCGGCGCAAAGATGCGGCTCGAGCTGCTCGAGCGGCGCGACGGCGGTGAGGAAGGCGACGTCGTCGGGATCGAGGCGCGGCAGCAGCACGTCGGCAAACAGCGTTCTCAGCCCGGTCGCGCTCGTGGCGACCCGGCGCAGCGCCTCGGCAGGATCGCCCTCGCGTTCCACATCGACCAGCAGCAGCTGCAACCCCATCGGCCAGCCCTCGACACGCTCGTGCACGCGGGCGACGGTGTCGGCATCGACCCGGCTGCCGCAGCGCACCTGCAGCAGCGCGCGCGTCTCGTCGAGGCGGAAGCTCAGGTCCGCGATGTCGAACCACGCGAACTGGCCGTGGGCGAGGAGATCCGAAGTGGAAAACGGCAGCCGCCGTCGCGTGCCAACGATGAGGTGGACGTTGGGCGGAAGATTGAAGACCAGGTACGGCAGCAGCTCGGCGCTCACCGCCTCCGGCAGCGCGTGCACGTCGTCGAGGAAAAGTGCCGTCGGCCGCGCAGCGTTCGCCAGATCGCCCAGCAGCGCGGCGATCGCTTCGCGCGGCTCGAACCCGCTGCGGAGTGTCTCTTCGGCCAACCGCGCCAAGGCGTGCTTCCCCAGCGCGGTGTAGGCACTCAGCAACAGCGCTTCGACGAATCGTCCGGCGCTGTCATTCGCATCGAGCGAGAGCCAGCCGACGTAAGCGCCGGCGCCGAGCCATTCGCGCCGGAAGCGCGCGAGCAGCGACGTCTTTCCGTAGCCTTCGGGCGCCTGGACGCAAATGAGCGCGCACTCGCGGACGGACTGGAACTTGTCCACCAGGCGCTGGCGCGCGATGACCCACCGGCGGGTGCGCGGCGGCGCGATTTTGGCGGCCAGGAGCGCTGCGGCATCTTCCTTCTTCGATGTCGACACGAGCCGGATCCGCGACGCAAAAGACGAAGCAGACTCATGCTATCACGCTCGTGCGCCGCGACTCGTGCCGTTCCGCAGCCGGCGCGCCAGGGTAAGCGCCGCCGACCGTCGATCCGTCGGCAACGTCGAACATCATCCGATGTCGAGTTCCCTGCCCAGGATTTGTTGAAGGCCAGCAGCCAGTTCGGTGGCCGGATCCGCTGCTGCGCCAAGCGAACGCCAGCCGACGAAACGGTCGGGTCGCACGAGCACGGCGCCCTCGCGGCCGATGCCGCGGCACTGCTCCCAGGCGAGCCGCGGATCGAACAGGTCGCCGTCGAGCTCGCCGATGCGCACGGAGTCGAGCGGGATGCCGTTGGCACGGGCGATCGATCGAGCGGCGGAACACCAGTGATCGCCGTCCTCTCCGGCGATGAGCAGGAAACGCCCCGGCCTCACGAGATCCTTCAGCGGCCGCCGGACTCCGTCCTCGTCGTCAATCCACGCGTGCGGCAGGGGACTGCCGGGACGCGTGCTCGGTTCATACAAGCGTATGTCATCGATCGGGCGTGGTTCGGGCGAGCCGTCCGCAACCACCGCAGCAGACGAGTAGCGATAGCCGTACTCCACATTCAGCTCGTTGCTTTCCATCGTCTGGCGACGGATCCCGCGCAATGCTCGGCTGCGGTGCCGCGCGTCTTCCGCCTTGCCGCTCCAGATGCGTCGCATCTGCGCCCAGTTCGCCTCGGCGCCGGCATTGGGATCGAGGCCGAAGGCGGGGCCCAGTTCCAAATGCCCTGCCGCGTTCTCCATCGAGCGCTGGACGTTACGCGCGTCGACCGCACGGCGTTCCGGCTCGTAGGTGTCGAGCAGGCTCTCGCGGGCGTAGCCTGCGAGCACCGCGGCGAGTTTCCAGGCGAGGTTGTGCACGTCCTGCACTGCGCTCGTGAGTCCCAGACCTCCGGTCGGTGGATGTCGATGCGCCGCGTCGCCCGCGATGAAGACGCGGCCGACGCGAAACCGGTCAGCGAGCACACCCTCGAGAGTCCACCGCGTCAGCATGTGGATCGTCATCGGCAGGTCGCCGAGACCCAGCGCGAGCCGCATGTCCGCCTCCACCTGCGCATCGGTCATGCTTCGCAACTCGTCGCCGTGGTAGGTGAGGTGAAAAACCCATTCCTCGCTATCAGGCCCCCAGCGATTCGGTCCCATCGGCACGAGCACCGCCATGCGGCCGACCGCCGGGCACCAGATCCAGCGGATCAGCACGTGCGGGTCGCGCGCGATGTGCGAGAGGTCCGCGCTGATGTGCACGGTCGCCTCAGTCGCGAGGACACCGTGCCCCTGATAGCCGATCCCCACCTGTTTGCACACGGTGCGCCCGCCATCGCAGCCGATCAGGTACTTCGACCGCACCACGTACTCGCTGCCGTCGGAGAGGTTGCGGATGCGCGAGGTCACGCCGTGCGCATCCTGCGCGAGATCGATGAGCTCGTGGTGGAAACGCACTCTTCCCGGCGCCAGCGCTTCTGCGCGAGCCTTGAGGATCGGTTCGAGCCGGATCTGCGGCAGGTTCGCCGAGCGGCAGGGGCTTGCCGCCATCCAGTTGAGATTGGTGTACCCGTCGCCCCAGGACTCGATCTGACCGATGCGCCGACCGTACTCGGGATCCGGGCCTGCCAGCCCCGCATACCAGCCCATCGCCCGCATGTTCTCCGCCGGCGTGCTCCTCGCGTAGATCTCGTCGGCGACCCCCACGTCGGCGAGGATCTCCATCGTCTTCTGGTTGAGCACGTGCGCCTTCGGCAGGATCGACGTCGTCGGCAGCGAGCTGACGAGCAGCGTCTCGACACCGAGCTGCGACAGCAACATCGATGCGGTCAGCCCGGCGCCGCCGCCGCCGACGATCAGGATGGGCACTTCCAGATCGGCGGCGCTCGAGCCGCGTGAGGTGTTACGTGCTTGAGGGTCCATTCGGGTCTCCTGGTCTGTCGAGTCTGGCCGCGGCGACGATACTCAGCCTCGAGCCTTCCCACGCCCCACTCGCCGGCGGGCAAGTCCGGCGCATTCGGCGGAGCGGGGCATCGCGAAGCCCCGCCAAGTTGGCGGGGGCTGGGATTGCCGCGTCGCGCCTACAGTGCGATCTCTCTGCTTTCGCGAAGCCGCCTGCGGCCTCTCCATACGCGCGCTGACCGGAGTCTTGCGATGAGCCATTCCCGCGCAGTCTTGCGCCAGCCCGAGTCCTATCCGGAGAGCCGGCTGCCGCCGGGCGTCCAGCCGCTGCGGCGGCCGCCCGCGCTGGGCCGCGCCGTCGAACTGGCCTTCCTGCGGTGGGAGAAGCGCAGGCTCGCGCCGACTGAGCGCTTCTGGCGCGACTTCGGCATGCAAGTCGTCAGTGCGTCGCCCGAGCGCGTCGTGGCCCGCGGGGCGGGCCCGGCGCCCTGTATTGCGATCGCCGTGCAAGGACCGCGGGATCGCTTCATCGGCGCCGCGTTCCGCATGTCCGAGGACACCGACCTCGAGCGCTACACGACGGAGCTCGGGGCGAAGCGGCTCGCCCCGGAGTTGGTCCCCGGTGGAGGACGCGGCGTCGAACTGTTCGATCCGTCCGGGCGCAGCGTGTGGCTGCTGCAAGGCCAGGGCCGGGTCGAATGCCTGCCGTTGCGCGAAGCGCTCGTGGCGACGACCAACACCGCCCATCACGTGCCGCGCGTCAACCGCAAGGTCCGCAGCCCGATCGAGCCGGCCCGCGTCGTGAGGCTCGGACATATCGTCCTGCAGACCGTCGATTTCCAGCGCATGGCCGATTGGTACATCCGGGTCCTCGGCCTCATTCCGACGGACGTGCAATACCTCGCCGACGGAAGCCCGAACCTCGTCTTTTGCCGTCTCAACCTCGGCGAACAGCCGGCCGACCATCACACCCTGGTGCGTGGTGGGCGGCCTCGAGGAGAAGTACGAACACAGCGCCTACGAAGTCGTCGATCTCGACGCACTCGGCCAGGGCCAGCAGGTGCTGCGGGCGCAGGGTCACCGACACATGTGGGGGATCGGGCGGCACGTGCTCGGCAGCCAGCTCTTCGACTACTGGTTCGACCCGGACGGCTTTGAATACGAGCACTACACCGACGGCGACGTGTTCTCCGCGGACTTCGAGACTGAATACTCGCCGCTCGAGTTCGGCGGCCTGTGGGCCTGGGGCGACGACGCTCCCGCCTCGATGAAGCCGAAGAAGGATCTTCGCTCCCTGCTGCGCATCGTTGGTCTGCTCCGCCGCAGAGCGATCACGCCGCAGCGACTGAAGCTGCTGGGCGAGGCCCTGGATCCTCCCGCGCGCCCGTGGGGCTGAGTCTCAACTCAAACGACACACCATGCCACGCACCGTCATTCGCTACACCGATAACGGCACGCCCCAATGGGGTGTGCAGTTCGGAAGTGTCATCGCACCGCTGCGCGTCGACGCGGCAAGCACCGGAGAGCTGCTGACGCGCCACTGGGAGCAGATCTGGTCGGCCGCGTCTGCGCAGGCCACGGTCCGACGCGACAGCGTGCGGCTGCTCGCGCCGGTGACGACGCACCAGCAGTTCATCTGCCAGGGCGTCAACTACCGCAGCCACGTGCAGGAGTCCGGGCTGCGCGTCGAGAACTTTCCCTTCAACACGATCTTCACGAAGGCGCCCTCGTGCATCACCGCGGCGGATGCGCCAGTTGCCTGCCCCTCGCAAGTGCAGCTGCTCGACTACGAGATCGAACTCGGCCTGGTGCTGCGCCGGGATGTGCCCGCCGGTACGCAGGTTCGGGCGGATGACCTTTCACCCTGGCTGGCGGGCGTGACGATCGTCAATGACTTGTCGGCGCGCGATGTCCAGTTGCCGCAGGGGCAGTTCTACAAGGGCAAGAGCTTCCGCGGCTTCGGTCCGGTCGGTCCGACACTGGTGCTGCTGACGCCCGAGGAGTGGGCGCGCTGGCCGGAACTGCACATGCGGCTCGCCGTAAACGGGCAGACGCGTCAGGACGCCTACTGCGGCGAGATGATCCACGCCCCGGCCGCAACGCTGACCGAGCTGGCGTCTGTGCACGACCTGAACGCCGGCGATCTGATCGCGACGGGCACGCCGGCCGGCTGCGCGGCGCGTGCGCCCGGCAAGCTCACGATGTTCATCTTCCGGCACTTCATGAGCGAAGCCACGAAGTGGCGCCTGTTCGTCCGCAAGGGGCGGAAGAACCCGGCGTACCTGCGACCCGGCGACCGGATCAGCGCCTCGATCCGCACCGACGACGGCGCGATCGATCTGGGCGAGCAGACGACGCTCATCACCACGGCCTGAAGGGAGCCGCGCATGTCGAGCATGGCAGCGGACGAAGAGAAACCGGCTGTTTCGCGCGTGCGCCCCGAACGCCAAACCACCGACGCGGCCACCGGCCCGCCGCTCGACGCCGACGTGCTGGTCGTCGGCCTCGGGCCGGTGGGCGCCGCGCTGGCGAATCTGCTCGGCCGCTACGGCGTACGCGTGCTCGCGATCGACAAGTCGACCGAGATATTCACGAAGCCGCGCGCCATTGCGCTGGACAACGAGGCCTTGCGCATCCTGCAGCTGGTCGGTGTGCGCGACGGCGAGTTCTCGACCGTGGCGATCCCCAAGGTCCAGTACCACTCGCCGCTCTTCGGGCCATTCGCACGCATCAACAGCGCCGGCATCATCGATGGACACCCGGCGCTCGTCACGTTCTACCAGCCCGAGCTCGAACAACTGCTGCGCTCGAAACTCGCACAGTATCCGACCGTCGAGATGCGGCTCGGCGCAGCGCTCGAAAGCTTCGTCGACGACGGCCGACACGTGCAGGCTTGTCTGAGGGGCGCCAATGGCGCGCAGTGCCAGGTGCGCGCGCGCTATCTGGTTGGCGTGGACGGCGCCAACTCGCTCGTGCGCCGCTTGCTCGGCCTGGACTTCGAAGGCCGCACGTTCCCTCAGGACTGGTTGATCGTCGATGCACTGGACGTGCCGAATCCGGTCGACCATTGCGAGTTCATCTGCGATCCGCGCCGGCCGACGCCGCACATGGTTGCGCCGGGCGGACGCCAGCGCTGGGAGTTCATGCTCAAGCCCGGCGAACGACCCGAAGAGATGGAGCGGCCGGAGTCGGTGCGCCGTCTGCTCGCGCCATGGTGCGATGTCGATCAGATCCGCATCGAGCGCACGGCGGTGTATCGCTTTCAAGCCCGCGAGGCGAGGTCCTTCTCCAAGGGCCGCTGCTTTCTCGCCGGCGACGCCGCGCACGTAACCCCGCCGTTCGCCGGCCAGGGTCTCGTCGCTGGACTCCGCGATGTCGCGAACCTTGCGTGGAAGCTCGCCTGGGTCGTCCGTGGCCAGGCCAGCGATGGGATTCTCGGCAGCTACGACGCGGAGCGCCGTCCGCACGCGAGGAAGATCATCAATCTGGCCCGCTTCCTGGGGGTGCTGGTAATGCCGAGCAACCGCGCCGCCGCTTTCGTGGTGCACGGCCTCATGCGCGCGATCCGATTGCTGCCCGCCGGCCGCGCGTTGTTCGACGAGCTCAAGGTGAAACCGGAAAACACCTTCGACACCGGCCTGTTCTGGCGCAACAAGCGCGCCGAACGGCTGCGCGCGGGCTCGACCCTGCCCCAGGGCTGGGTGCGCACCAGCGCCGGCAGCGGCCCCATCCTCAGCGACGACGCGCTCGGCCTGCACTGGGCTCTGATCGGCGTGGGCGTGGATCCGACTGCGTACCTGCACGCCGACCGATTGCAGCGCTGGCAGCGCGCGGGCGGCAAGGTCTGGCAGTGGTGCCAACGCTCGCAGGCACAGCATCTCGCGGCCGCTGATCAGCGGCTCGAAGCACTCGATGAGACTTTGCTGCCGCACCGTGCGCCGCTCGGCTGGGCCGTCATCGTCCGACCGGACCGCTGCGTCATGGCCGAAGGACCCATCGAGCAGGTCGAGACGATGCTCGAGCAGGCGCTCGCTCGCATCGAGCCCGTATCGCGCGCCGCCCTGGCTCCCGACACGGCGTGGCGCCCGTTGAGGACGACCCATGCGTCGTGAACTGATCTGCACCGAGCCGGCAGCTCCGCCCGGAGCCGGCCACGCCGGCGCGACTGCAAGTGCGAACGCGCGAGACGCCTCGTCCGAAGAGCCGGGCAGGTGCTCGTGCGCGTGCAGGCGACCGCAGTGAATCCGATCGACGCCAAGCGCGCATCCGGCTACGGCCGGCGCCTGCTCGGCCTGAAAGGCGCAGCGACTTTTCCACTCGTGCTCGGCAATGACCTTGCAGGCGTCGTCGAGGCCGTCGGCACGGGCGTGTCGCGCTTTGCACCGGGGCAACGCGTCTTCGGTGTGGTCGCTACCGGCAAGGAGGGCGGCGCGCATGCGTCGCACGTGGTCGTGCCTCAAGAGCAGCTCCTGGCTGCGCCCGAAGGGGTCGATCTGGAGACGCTCGCTTGCCTGCCGTACTCATTCACGACAATGTGGCTCGCGTTGCGCTCGAGCGGGCTCGCCGCAGCCAACGCGGCCGGCGTGCGTGTGCTGGTCAATGGCGCCTCGGGTGCATTGGGGCGGCTGTCCCTGCAGTTGCTGCGCGGCTGGGGCAGCGAGGTCACGGCGATCTGCGGGCGCGGCAAGGGCGCTGACTGCCTTGCACTTGGCGCTGTACGTGCGGTCGAACGCGGCTCCGCAAGCATCGCGTCACTGCCTTCGCACTTCCACGTCGTCCTGAACTTCGGCTCCTGGGACGACGATCCGGCGCTGGCGTCCCGTCTCGGCCGCGATGCGCTCGGGCATGCGACGACCGTCCATCCGCTGCTCGCGAACTTTGACCGGCTCGGCTGGCTGCGTGGCGCGCTCGCCAGCCGGCGCGAATGGCGAGAAATCCGATCAGCAGTCGCGCGCACGGCGCCGCAGGCGCGCTACGGCTGGACGCTGTTCAAGCCCGATGGTGAGGCGCTCGAGGTGTTGGCTGCGGGATTGCGCGAGCGAAAGTTCTCGTTGGCGGTGGGTCTCTGCGCGCCATTGGAGGACGCGAGCGCGGCATTCGCGCACGTCGCCATGGGCAAGGCCGGCCGTGCGGTGCTGCTGCCCTGAGACGCCGCGTTCCGAGACAGAAGGAGGCCTCATGAAAGGCATCGCAAGCATGGCCGACGTTCTGGCTGTCGAACGCCTGCATCCGCTTCTGCCGAACAGCACCTACGAGATGATCCGCGCTGCGGCCTCAGTGCACGCCAAGGCGCCGGCGCTGTCGTTCTTCCTCCGCGTGCAGGACCACGAGAGGCCGACGACCTGGAGTTACGAATCCTTCTTCGCCCGCATCACCGCCACGGCCAACTTCTTCCACAGCCTCGGCATCGGGAAGAACGATGTCGTCGCCTTCGTGTTGCCGAATCTCCCCGAGACCCATCTGACCATTTGGGGCGGCGAGGCGGCCGGCATCGTTTACGCCATCAATCCTCTTCTCGAGCCGGCCGCCATCAGCGAGCTGCTCAGGGCCGGCCAGGCGAAGGTGCTGGTCACGCTGGCGCCCTTCCCCGGCGTGGATCTGTGGTCGAAGCTGCAGCCGATCCTGAGCGAGGTGCCGAGCTTGAAGCATCTCGTGCTGGTCAACCTCGCGCATCACGTCCCGGACGGCGAGGGCCGGACCGCCGGGTTCTTGCAGGGGCGCGAGGAAAGAACGCTGTGCGGGAAGGGCAACGTTCAGGCCGTTTGCGGCCGGATCGACGTGCACGATTTTGCCGAGAGCATCGGTCGGCAGCCCACGGACCGCCTGATCAGCGGGCGCGTGATCGAGCCGGACGATTATTCCTCGTTCTTCTGCACCGGCGGCACCACCGGCACGCCGAAGATCGCCATGCGCACGCACGCGAACGAGGTGGCCAATGCATGGAGCACGGGCCAGGTTCTCGGCGATGGCGTCGACGCCTCCAAGGCGATCTTCTGCGGCCTGCCCCTGTTCCACGTGAATGCTGTGCTGGTCACGGGCCTGCTGCCATTTTCACGCGGCGCGCACGTGATTCTCGGCACGCCGGAGGGCTACCGGGGCGAGGGTGTCGTGCCCCGCTTCTGGGAGCTCGTCGAGCGGCACAAGATCAACTTCTTCAGCGCCGTTCCGACGCTGTATGCGGCGCTTCTTCAGCAGCCGACGCAGGGACGCGACATCCGGTCGCTGCGAGTACGGACTGTGCGGCGCGGCGCCGATGCCGGTCGAGTTGATGCGCAACTTCCAGGAAAAGACGGGCCTGAAGATCCTCGAGGGTTATGGCCTGACCGAGGGCGCCTGCGTCAGCACCTGCAATCCTCCTCTTGGCGAACGCCGCCTCGGCTCGATCGGACTGCGCATCCCGCTGCAGCCGATGAAGGCCGTAGTGCTGGACGACTCGGGCGCGTACGTGCGCGACTGCGCCAACGGCGAAGTGGGAGTGCTGGTGATCCGCGGCCCAAACGTGTTCGCGGGCTACAAGGCGCCCGAGCACAACAAAGGGCTATGGGTCGATGCCGGCGACGGCGCGCAATGGTTGAACACCGGCGACCTCGGTCGACAGGACGCCGAAGGTTACTTCTACCTCACGGGCAGAAAGAAGGAACTGATCATTCGCGGCGGCCACAACATCGATCCGGCGAGCATCGAGGAGCCGCTGCACAAACATCCGGCCGTGCAGATCGCAGCAGCCGTCGGCAGGCCCGACGCACATGCGGGCGAGGTCGCGGTCGCCTTCGTCCAGCTCAAGCCAGGCGCCTGCGTCACCGAGGCGGAGCTGATGTCCTTCGCCAAGGCTCATATCAGCGAGCGCGCCGCACTGCCCAAGGCGATTCGGATCATCCCGGCCATGCCGTTGACTGCAGTCGGCAAGATCTTCAAGCCGGCGCTGAAGAATCGCGAGATCGAAGATGCATTGGGCGATGCGTTGCGAAACGCAGGCGTGCTGATCCGCTCGATTAACGCGTGCAGCGATCCGAGTTACGGAACCACGGTCCAAGTGTCAGTTGGCCGAGGGCTCCGACGCGGAACTCGCCCGCCAGGTGCTGGGACAATTCCCGTTCCGCTTTCAGCTCTCAGACGCTGCACTCAGCCGTCCTCTGTGAAGCGTCCTGCGGCGCGCGCTCAGCGGCGGCCCCGAAGCCGCTGCTTGACACGGTTGATGGCAATCACGGGAACGAACTGCTTCAGCCTCGCTTGTGCATTGAGGCTGGCGATCTCTTCTTCGTACAGAGCTTTCACGATGTCCGCCGGCGCTGCAGTCTCTCGGGCAATGGCGTCAACCGTGGTGTCCTTCGCTTTCGCTTTCGCTTGCGTTCGCTTTAAACCGACTGCGTGCGACATCTGCTCTACCTCAGGCATGAGCAGCATGGGCGTTCGATCTCGCCGCGGCGTCAAGTCAGTAAGCGTATGTGACATACACCATTCCGTACTTGAGGGTCTCGGTCCGACCGAGGCCCTCCTCGACTGCGTCGCCCGGCTCTGCGTAGGCAAACACAAAGCTCGCCGTGAAGTTCGAATTGATCTTCCAGTCGACATAGGCGTCGAGCTCGTATGCGACGTCGTCCGACGTTACGCCTGGCGCAAATGTCTCCGGTTGATCCAGGAGGAAGTCGTAGGCGATGAGACCACCGCTCAGGGATTCGCTCGGGGTCACATGCAACCGGACCTGATGCGAGATGAGGTTCGAGTTGGCGAGGAAATACTCGCCCGCGATCTCGCCTTGATACCAGGTGCCCCAGTCATAGAAGCCCAGATAGAGAGCGTCGAAGGCCTCACTCTCAGGCGTGTTGGGATCGTCGCCTTCGAAAGACGTGTAGCGGTAGGAAAGTCGGGGTTTCCATGTGACCTCGCTCAGCTGATAGCCCAGCTGCGCCGTCCAACCTGTAGATTCCATCGCGTCGCCGTTGTCTTCGAGCGCGTACTCCACCTCGAACGACAGCCCGGGGAGCGAACTGAAGGGCGCCAGGAAAGCGCGCGCGTCATAGACGTCCATCCCGTCGCGCAGCGCCTGCGTGTTCTCGTCAGCCGACGCCTTGATATAGGTGAGCCCGAGGGTCGAGTTCTCGCCGACCGCCAGCTCATAGTTTGCGCCCCACAGCTTGGTATCCGTTTCGGCCTCAGGCAGGTCGTCTCGTTCGAGATAGAACGTCTCGATCGTGTGATTCTTTACCTTGAAACGTCCGATCGCGGCACGCTCCCACGCCGAGCGCGCGCCAGTCCAGAACCCGCCGCGACTGCCTCCATCGCCCGAGCCGTCATAGATAAGGAAGCCGTGTCCGAGCTTGTAAGGCGCACGGCCCAAGGTGACTTCGATCGCATCCTCACCGAGGCCCAGCGAGGTGCCGGATCGCCAGCCGATATACAAGTCTTCGGCGTGGTACCCGGAGGCGCTCTCGCCGACGATGCCCGGCGGCGCCGAGAACGTGCGTGCGCCGACGACACTCCCCTTGGCGAATACGGTGCTGCCGTTGTGCAAGTTGAAGTCTCCCGACAGCGCCGGCTTGACGTAGCTCTCCTGCCAGTTGGAGCTCAGGTCTCCTGAAGGGTCGGGCCTCGGGTTCGCGTACAGGGAGTTGCTGAACGCGAACGCGCCCAGCCCCGCATTCATATTGAAGGTCCACTCGCCGGCCTCGGGCAACCCTGTGGGGCGTGCCTTCGGCTCGTCCGGCGTCTCAGCCGGTGATGATTCCTGCGCCTGCAGATCCATTGCCGCGCCGAGCAACATGATGCTCATCGCGACGGCACGAGTGATGTAGCCGGACTGCGCAGGGTGAGTACGCTTCGATCAACCTTTTCATACGAGCCTCGCAACGGACGCAGAGGGAAATGCGTGTGATGCGAAGGTTGGCGCATGAGACGCGCAAGGTAACTCCCCTCAATGGGGGATGCTGCAACTCGGCTCGCGTGCGCTGACCTCGGCGCACGCGCTCGCGCACAGGCGCGACCATCATCCCCTCTACGGGGGATGCCACAACTTCACTTCGCCGAAGAGACTCTCACCCCAAGGCAACAACTCCGGAAGCAACACCGATGGCAACCAACGAATCAGCACTGGGTGTATCTGTTGAAAGCAAACCGAAGTCGGAGACGGCGCCGTCGAAGCTGACACTCCTGCCGCTGATCGCACTGGTCGTGGGATCCATGGTCGGCGGCGGTGTCTTCAACCTGCCTTCGGACATGTCGAAGGGCGCATCGCCGGGCGCGATTCTGATCGGTTGGGTCATCACCGGCGTCGGCATGCTGATGCTGGCGTTCGTGTATCAGCGCCTGGCGATTCGCAAGCCCGAGCTCAATGCCGGACCCTACGCCTATGCGAAAGCCGGCTTCGGCTCGTTCGTCGGCTTCAACAGTGCGTGGGGATACTGGCTGTGCGCGTTTCTCGCCAACGTGGCGTACGCCGTTGCGATCTTCTCCGCCCTTTCGAGTTTCTTTCCCGTCTTCGAAGGTGGCAACAACTTCGCCTCCATCGCGGGCGCGTCGATCTGTCTCTGGCTGATTCACGCCCTCGTACTCAGGGGAATCAAGCAGGCCGCGTTCGTCAATGTCGTGACGACGATCGCCAAGCTGGTTCCCCTCTTCCTGTTCGTGCTGCTGGGCATCGTCGCCTTCAACTGGGACAAGTTTGCTTTCGATTTCTGGGGCCACGGACACGCGGGTCAGGGCGATCTGGGCTCCGTCATCGACCAGGTCAAGAGCACGATGCTCGTGACGCTCTGGGTGTTCATCGGTATCGAGAGCGCCAGCGTTTACTCCGCGCGTGCGGCGAAGCGCTCGGACGTGGGCAGGGCTACGATATTCGGCTTTGTCGGCGCACTCGGGCTCTATGTGCTGGTGTCGCTGCTCGCCACCGGTATCCTCACGCAGCCTGAGCTCGCCGGCCTGAAGGTGCCGTCGATGGCCGGCGTGTTCGAGCCGATCGTCGGATCGTGGGGCGCCGCGCTGATCAACATCGGACTCATCGTCTCGGTGGGCGGCGCGTTCCTGTCGTGGAGTCTGTTGTGCGCGGAGATCCCGTACACCTGCGGTCGCGATGGCACGTTCCCCAAGTGGTTTGCGGCAGAGAACGCCAACGGCTCGCCGAAGAACGCGCTCTTGGCCACGAACATCCTGATCCAGCTCTTCCTGGTGCTCAGTTTCTTTTCGAAGAGCGCCTATCAGTTCTTCTACCTCATTGCCTCGGCTGCGATCCTGCCCCCCTACGTCCTGTCCGGCGCGTACGCGCTCAAGTTGGCGCTTTCCGGTGATGGCTACGGATCCGGCGAATCCCGCACCCGCGACGTTGTCGTCGGAGCGGCAGCGACGATCTACGGGCTGTGGCTGGTCTATGCCGCGGGCGTGCATTACCTGCTGATGTGCGCGGTTCTCTTTGCTCCCGGCATCGCGGTCTATCTGAAAGCACGCAAGGAACGCGGCGAGCGAGCCTTCACCCCTCGCGAGGCGGCGCTTGCTCTTGGCATCGGCGTGCTCGCCGTGGTGGCGGCAGTGCTCATGCTGACGGGCAAGATCAGTCCGCTATGAGGCCAAGTCGCGTCCGGCGCGCAACCCAACAAACGTAAACGTGATGGAGACAGTCGATGCGTAATTTCGGCGTGCATTCAGAAGTCGGGAAACTGCGAACCGTGATGGTGTGCCGGCCGGGCCTCGCACATCAGCGCCTGACGCCGGGGAACTGTCGTGAGCTGCTCTTCGACGATGTCATCTGGGTGCACGAGGCGCAGAAGGATCACTATGACTTCGTTCTGAAGATGCAGGAGCGGGGCATCGAAGTATTCGAGTTTCATGATCTGCTCGCGCAGACACTGGAAATCAAGGAAGCCCGCAGCTTCATTCTCGATCGTCGCATTACGCCCAATTCGGTCGGCGCTCCCGCCACCGCCGCCATTCGCCCCTGGCTGGACGACATGCCGGCAAAGCTCTTGGCAGAGCACTTGATTGGCGGAATCGCAATCGCCGATCTGCCCCGCGGAGAAGTGACGACAGGACTGCGCAGCGCATTCGGCGGCACGGAGTTCCTCGTGCCGCCCATTCCGAACATCCTGTTTCAGCGCGATCCATCCTGCTGGATCTATGGGGGCGTCGTGTGCGACCCGATGTACTGGCCGGCCCGCAAGCCTGAAACGCTGCTGCAGCGGGCCGTCTACAAGTTTCACCCGACCTTCAAAGGCGGCGACTTCAAGATCTGGTGGGGCGATGCGGATGAGGATTTCACTGGCGCGTCCATGGAGGGCGGCGATGTCATGCCGATCGGCAAAGGCGTGGTACTCGTCGGCATGGGCGAACGCACGTCGCATCAGGCCGTCACCCAGGTGTGCCAGGCGCTCTTCCGAGACAAAGCCGCCACGCGCGTCGTGGCTTGCCTGATACCGAAGAGCCGCGGAGCCATGCACCTCGACACGGTCTTTACGTTCTGCGACCGCGATGTGGTCACGGTCTTCCGCGAAGTCGTCGATCAGATCAGTTGCTACAGCGCCTACCCGATCGACGACAGCGGCGCGTTCGAAGTCCGCAAGGATACTCAGCCGCTCCTCGACATCGTTCGCGACGCGCTGGGGCTGAACGAATTGCGCGTCGTAGAGACCGGCGGCGACTACTACGAGGCCGAGCGTGAGCAATGGGATGACGGCAACAACGTGGTGGCGCTCGAGCCAGGCGTCGTGGTCGCCTACGACCGCAATGTCTACACCAACACCCTCCTGCGAAAGCAAGGGATCGAAGTGATCACGATTCGCGGCTCTGAGCTCGGGCGCGGCCGCGGCGGCGGCCACTGCATGACCTGCCCGGTCTGGCGCGAGCCGGCGTATTGAAGCGCTGAATCTTTTGGAAACGACACTACGGAGCGACACATGAGTTTCAATCTTCGCAACCGCTCGCTGCTCACGGTCCAGGACTATACGCAACGCGAGTTTCGCTACCTGCTGGACCTTGCGCGCGATCTCAAGCGCGCGAAGTACGCGCGGACAGAGCAGAAACACCTTGACGGCAAAGAGATCTGCCTCATCTTCGAGAAGACCTCGACCCGTACCCGGTGCGCGTTCGAGGTAGCCTGTCACGATCAAGGGGCCAACGTCACCTACCTGGATCCGGCAGGTTCCCAGATCGGTCACAAGGAATCGTTCAAGGACACGGCGCGCGTGCTCGGGCGGATGTTCGACGCTCTCGAGTATCGAGGCGCCTCGCAGCACGGCCTCGAGCAGCTCGCCCAGTACGCGGGTGTCCCGGTCTACAACGGACTCACGGACGAGTACCACCCGACGCAGATGCTCGCCGATGTCATGACCATGCGCGAGCACAGCGACAAGCCGATCTCCGAGATCAAGTATGCGTATATCGGCGATACCCGATCCAACATGGGACACTCGTTGATGATCGTGGGCTGCCTGATGGGAATGGATGTCCGCATTTGCGGCCCGAAGAAGCTCTGGCCCACGGATGAGTATCTGAAGATTGCGCGCGATCTCGAGACCCGATACGGCGCAAAGCTGACGCTCACGGACGACCCCAAGGTGGCAGTTGCGGGCGCGGACTTCATTCACACCGACGTCTGGGTCTCCATGGGAGAGCCCAAGGAAGTGTGGAAGGAACGCATCGCGCTGCTGACGCCCTACCAGGTCAACAAGGAACTCCTGCAGGCGAGCGGCAATCCGCAGGTGAAGTTCATGCATTGCCTGCCCGCGTACCACGATACGGAGACGAGCATCGGCAAGCAGATCGCCGAGACCTACGGCATCACCAACGGCCTCGAAGTCACCAACGAGGTATTCGAATCCGAGGTCAATATCGCCTTTGAGCAAGCCGAGAATCGCTTGCACACGATCAAGGCCATTCTCGTCGCGACAATCGGAGACTGACGCCATGCGCATCGTCGTCGCACTCGGCGGAAACGCCTTGCTCAAGCGGGGCGAGCCGATGACCGCCCAGGCGCAGCGCGCGAACGTCAAGGTCGCGGCGGAAGCGCTGGCGCAGATTGCACAAGAACATCAGCTCATCATCAGCCACGGCAATGGGCCGCAAGTGGGGCTGCTGGCGCTCCAGGGTGCCGCATACAAGCCCGACGAGGCGTACCCGCTGGATGTGCTGGGCGCCGAGACCGAGGGCATGATCGGCTACATGATCGAGCAGGAGCTCGGCAACCTCCTGCCCTTCGAAGTTCCCTTTGCCACGTTGCTGACGATGGTTGAAGTCGACGGCGCAGATCCCGGCTTCAAGAATCCGACGAAGTTCGTGGGGCCCGTTTATGAGAAGGCCGCCGCGGATCGCCTCGCGGCCGACAAGGGCTGGGTATTCAAGCAGGACGGTGCGAAGTGGCGCCGCGTCGTGCCGTCGCCCGCCCCTCGACGCATCTTCGAGATCAGGCCGATCAAGTGGCTGCTCGATCACGGCACGATCGTGATCTGCGCCGGCGGCGGAGGCATTCCGACCATGTACGAGGCCGGAGCGAACCGCAAGCTGGTTGGCGTCGAGGCCGTGATCGACAAGGACCTGTGCTCGGAGCTTCTCGCCCGCGAGCTCAACGCCGACCTTCTGGTGATGGCGACGGATGCGGAGGCGGTATTCGTCGGATGGGGAACTCCCGATGCCAGGGCGATCCATCAGGCGAGCCCAGCCGCGCTCGCCAAGTACAACTTTCCCGCAGGCTCGATGGGACCGAAGGTGGAGGCCGCTTGTCGGTTTGCTACGGCGACGGGACATACTGCCGCGATCGGTGCACTCGCCGATCTGCCGGCCATCGTGCGCGGTCTCAAGGGCACGCTGATCAACAGCCGCGTCGAGAACATTACCTGGCACGCGCGCCCCGGCCGCGAACCACGCGCGCCAGCA
>CAWHNL010000015.1:0-28914 GCA_963830745.1 uncultured Gammaproteobacteria bacterium | reverse complement strand
CTTCTGCGATTCCATCGTCGTTATACGCGTAGAAAATTCCTAGTCCCTGCAGGGCGGCGGGCACGACGATGTCCTGGTGATTGGAAATCACCGGGCCTTCTACGATGGTTTCGATCTTCTTGCCCTTCTTGAGAAACTCCCATCGAGCAATGTTGCCGCTGCCTGGAAAGCGCCAGTTGATGCAGGCGTGACGGTGTAGGTCGGCGGGAGTTTTAGGCTCTCCGCATCTTGCGAGGTACTCGGGCGAGGCTACCGCAAGCAGCTGACATCCGGTGTGAGACGAACGGCGATCATATCTTTCTGCAGGCGCCCGCCAACGCGGATACCTGCGTCGAATCCACCGGCCACGATGTCGCTCAGGCCGTCATCGATCACGATGTCGAGCACCACATCGGGATGCGCCTTATGAAAACGTCCGAGCCGCGGCGCAATGATTTTTTTCGCCGCCATGCTTAGCGTGTTGATTCGCAACGTTCCACCCGTTCGTGTTGTCGCACCGATCGCCTGCGCGACGGCATCGTCCATTTCGCGGAGCATCGGTGCGATGCGGTCATGAAGACGCCGGCCCGACTCCGTCGGCGCGACGCTGCGAGTCGTTCGATTGAGCAGGCGAACACCGAGACGAGATTCGAGCTGACGAATGATCTGGCTCAGCGCCGATCGCGATACACCTAAGTGATCGGCAGCGCGCGCAAAGCTCGCCCGATCGACAACCGCGACGAACGCTTTCAGCTCGGCAAATTCGGATCCGCGCATTGTGTACTGCTTTCTAAATAGCCTGCTTAGATCATAGGCGATTCTCTTATCGGTGCGAGCGAGCCATCTTGGCGCCCTCAACACCAGATGGAGATCGACGATGAAAGAGCTGAACCTTCCCGAACCGATCGCCGCGTATTTCGAGGCAGACAGACACGGCGCAGACGCGTCGCGCAGTGCTTCACGAGGGACGGTGTGGTCAGGGACGAAGGACGCACACACACGGGCGTTGCTGCGATCGAAAAGTGGAAAGCTGGGGCATCTGCGCAGTTCTCGTACATCGCCGAACCGTTCGCGCTCGAAAAGCAAGATCGCAAGCACATCGTGACGAGCCGAGTGGCGGGCGATTTTCCTGGCAGTCCTGTGGACCTTCAGTTCGTTTTCACGCTCGAGCGCGGCAAGATCGCGATCGTTGGAGATCGCGCCATGAGTTTCGATCTGCAACTCGCGGGCATGCGGGCGTTGGTCACCGGCGGAGCCCGCGGCCTCGGCGCGGCCGTTGTCCAAGCACTGGTAGAGGAGCGGAGCGCGAGTCGTCGCCGTCGCACGCTCACTTCCCAGTCAAGCAATCGAGAACGTCCACTATGTCGCCGCGGATCTTTCAAGCGCAGAAGGCGCGCAACATGCGGCAGATTCAGCGCGCCAGCATCTCGGCGGCATCGACATCCTCGTCAACGTGGTCGGCGGTTCTTCTGCGCCGCGGGCGGGTTCGCTGCGCTCGACGATTCGCAGTGGTCGAAAGAGCTCGACCAGAACCTCATGTCTGCTGTCCGCCTTGATCGCGCGTTGCTGCCTTCGATGATTGCGCAACGTTCTGGGGTGATCATCCATGTCACGTCGATTCAGCGCGTGCTGCCGTTGCCAGACTCGACCATTGCTTACGCCGCCGCGAAGGCTGCGCTGTCGACCTACAGCAAGGCACTCTCGAAGGAAGTCACGCCGAAAGGCATTCGCGTCGTCCGCGTCTCTCCCGGCTGGATCGAGACCGAAGCCGCTGTCGCGCTTGCCCAGCGCCTGGCAGCCAAGCGGGTACGGACTACGAAGGAGGCAAGCAACTCATCATGAAAGGATTGGGCGGTATTCCGCTGGGACGGCCGGCGAAGCCTCGCGAAGTCGCAGACCTCATCGCATTTCTGGTCTCGCCTCGAGCGGCTTCCATATCGGGAGCGGAGTACGTCATCGACGGCGGCACCGTGCCGACCGTCTAAGGGGCCAGGTTACTGAGCAAGCATTCCCGTTCCGCAACAACCATCCGTCGGAGAAGCGTCATGAAAAGCACTCAACCCATCCTCGCAACCGTTGTGGCAGCAGCTGCGCTGAACACAGCCGACGCGCAGTCACCATCCGCCTCGCCTGGCAGCAATCCCGCCAAGAACGTCGTGCTGGTACACGGCGCCTTCGCAGACGGCTCCGGGTGGCGTGGGGTCTATGACGAACTGACCGAGCGCGGTTACCGCGTCACAATCGTGCAGAACCCGCTCACTTCGCTCGCCGATGATGTCGCCTCCACGCAGCGTGTGCTCGATCGACAGAACGGCCCGACCATTCTCGTCGGTCATTCCTGGGGCGGGACCGTCATCACCGAAGCGGGCATGCACTCGAACGTTGTTGGCCTGGTCTACGTTGCCGCCCTTGCGCCCGATGCGGGTGAATCGACTGCGCAACAGTATCGAGGGTTCGCGGCGGCGCCTGAATTTGTCATCGACACTCACAAGGACGGGTTCGGTTTTCTGAGTCTCGATAAGTTCAAGGCCGGCTTTGCGCACGACGTCAGCGATGCGAATGCGGCGTTCATGCGGGACTCGCAGGTGCCGATCAACATGTCGGTCTTCGAGACCAAGGTCAAAAACGCCGCGTGGCGCACGAAGCCGAGCTGGGCGGTGATCGCCACCGAGGACAACGCGTTCGATCAAGCCATGCTCGTTCATATGGCCGAGCGCATCGGAGCGAACATCACTAGGGTCTGCGCCAGCCATGCGGTCTTCATGACGCAGCCGAAGGTGGTCGCCGGGACGATCGATCGCGCCGCGAAAGAAGCCGGACTGAGAATCAAGCAGCCGTAGCGCACGCAGCAGGCTCGCGCACGCGGAGTCGCTCCGCTTGCGTTGTCCGTAACTCGGCCACGGGCGTGAAAACGCCCAGCAGCCCCGGCACCCGCTGCGGCTTCACTCACCCATTACGAGCCGCGGGACGTCAGCGCCGACCTCCCGCGATCGTTTCCATCAATTCGTCAGCATAGGCATCACCATGTCGACATCTTTCAATCGAATCCTTCCATTCGGCGCCGCCTGGCTATCCTCGGTACGGGTCACGTCGAGCTTGATGCTCAGTAGGTTTTCGTGCTCGCCGATTGCAGCCGCGACTTTGAGAGGATCGCGGCCAGTGGCGACGACGTAGTGGCCAGCGTCAAGCGCAGCCTTCGCGATGTCGAGGCCCAGACCACGGCTCGCGCCAGTGATCAGCCAGACCTTCCTGGCGACTGAATCGTTTGTTGATTTACCAGCCCCAACTGCCGCTCCGGTCACCAAGGCCGCAGCGGATAAGGCGACGCCACTCATGATGAGGTTGCGTCGGCCAATCTGACCGGTAGAGGGCTTGTAGGTTCTATCGCTCATGATTCAACTTCTGATGCCAAGCGGCGAATTTCGATGCGCCACTGTCGCTCGTCTGCCGCGCGGCCGTTTGCCGGAACCACCGCGGTTCTTGCCTACCGACGGAACACCGCTGGAAGTGCACAACCCGGAGTCAGCACGGCGCTAGACTGGACCGGTCCAGGGCAGCGTTGGAATTCGTGTATGGGCAGCCACTCAAAATCGAGCAAATCAGCGCGGCCTGCGACGACGGGCTTGGCGCGAGCGATCGCTGACTTTGCCCAATCTGAGGCGACCACGTGACCGCCATCCCGGCGCTGTCACTCCACCGGCGCTCGAATCCCACTGATCAATTGCACTGCATCTTCAACCTGGGATTAGGCGTCGTTGCGCAAGGCGACAAACAGCTAATGCTAGGAGAGGAGGTCATCAGTTACGGCCCAGGCCAGTCGATGCTGACGTGCATCGATCTGCCGGTGATCTCGCATGTCATGCGTGCGAGTGCTCAAGAACCACTTCTCGGACTCATGCTCAAACTGGACAGTCAGCGCATCGTGCAGATGGCGGCGGAGATGCAACTGCCGTCTCCTGCGAGAGGATCAGCTTATCGACCGATCTCGATCGAAGTGCTTGACGACGCTCTACTGAGTGCTTTGATCCGCCTGGTCAGGCTGCTGGATGAGACCGCCCTGGTGGACCGACTGGCACCGCTTATCCAGCAGGAGATCACCATTCGTCTGTTGACGGGACCACACGGTCCGCAACTTCAGCACCTCGCTGCGAGCGGCCCGCCCGGCCAGCAGATTGCTAAAGCCGTCGCCTGGCTCAAGCAGAACTTCACGCTTGCGATCCAGGTTGACGATCTGGCTGCGCGCGTGCACATGAGCCCTTCTACGTTCCGCCAGCATTTCCGCGCAATCACCGGGACGAGCCCGCTGCAGTACCAGAAGCAGTTGCGACTTCAGGAAGCACGGCAGTTGATGCTGAACCAGAACGTTGACGCGGGTAACGCCGGCGGCCTTGTTGGCTACGAAAGTGCCTCGCAGTTCGGTCGCGAGTACAGCCGGCTCTTCGGAGCGCCTCCGCAGCAAGACGTGAGGCGAATGCGGTTGACGAATTGATTCGATACGAGAGGAAGGAATATGAATTGGTCGATTCTTCCGATCTTGGCGCTGGTCATCGTGACGGTCGCAAGCTCTAGCAGTGCGTATGCTGAGGAGAAGGCACAGATGGTCCGATTGTCGAAACTCTCGGTCGACCCATCACATCTTGAAGCGTACCGGTCTGCTCTGAGGGAAGAAGTCAGTGCGTCGGTGCGGCTTGAACCCGGAGTGCTCACCTTGTACGCGGTTGCGGAGAAGGAGCGTCCAACGCACTTCACCATTCTCGAGATCTATGCAGACAGGGACGCCTATGAAGCGCACATCAAGAGTCCGCATTTCCTCAAGTACAAAACCGGAACTGAGCACATGGTCCGGTCGCTCGAACTCATCGACACGATACCGCTTGTGCCCGAGATGAAGATCAAGTGATTAGTGGCCGGTCCATACCAGTCGGCAGCGCCATCAGTGAAACTCAAGGGGTCGTCGGCTAGCGTCGTGAGCGGACACGTTCCGAGATGCCGCCGCGCGGCACGATACACGGCGACGAGTCGGAGACGCTGGCTTCGCCTTGCTGCTAGCACGCGCGCTTACACTCATCGCTGCCGAAGCTTTCGCAAAGCGACACGCCGGCGGCACGAACTGATAAATTCCGCGAAATCCACAGAAATAGCCCAACGCCGATTCTCTATTCGTACATGGTTATCAGTCAGTTAGACAGAAGAGTTAACGTCGCGCCGATGATGGACTGGAGCGACTGAGCGAAAAGCGCTCGTGAGGTCAAGCGGTTACGCACTCCAAAAATGGCTTGTCCCCATTCTGTCTCCACGCTTCCAATATTTCGACGAAGCTGCAGCCGGCCCAAATGGCCGGCATGGGGCGATCTCACGGTTCGCAGTGGTGTCGCCTGACTTCTGAGTGAGGCAGGTGCGACAGCGGCGACATGATGCGACATGCGCGCCGTCGCTAGGACTGTGCGATAGATTGCAACAAGAAGGCACACTTCGCGACGCTTGTACTGGCCGAGTAGCCGATAACGAAGCGAGCCGATATGCGTAGTTCAGGCTTTTAGATCTCGCCAGTCACCCGCATCACCTCATCGGTCACACTCACGTGAGCTTTGCAGGTGTTGGGACGAGGAGCATCCGCTGTCTGCTGCCGTACATGAGTGTTCGCCAGAGCCATTCAACCGGACCAAACCTGTAATGGCGCAACCACCATGAGCTGATTACGGCCTGCATCGCATACACGATGACACCAAGCAGGAATGCACGTGTGGCAGCGACTTCTCCGAAGAGTCCAAGCCCGTAGCCGAAGAATATCCATCCGAAGATCACGGATTGCATCAGATAGTTTGTGAATGCCATGCGGCCGAGCGCACCAATCGGTGCAAGCCAACCTCGTGGCGGAGTGAAAACCACTAAGCACACCACGGAAGCGCCGTAACCTATGGCAAGAATGACGGGCGCCAGCGCTGACAACCAATTCCGGAGGAGTGGACTCACCCAGTTCGCACTCATCAGAGTCAGAACACCACCGGCCGCGACACATCCACATGCAACACCAATGAGGGTCGATCTGTGTGCCGACGCTCGCTTCAGAAGGCCGGTTCGCCAGATGAAGGCGCCAAATAGAAACAGAGCGACGGTTCTCGGGAATACATAGACATGCAAAGGAAGGAGCGAACGAATCTCGTTGAAGCTGAAGCGAAGAACTTCCACCATGCTGCCGTTCGCGTACACGTTGTTTGCTTCTGCGACGTGCTGTTGTATCCACGCCATGGTCGGCCATGGAATCGGAGGAGGCAACAAAGGAAGTCCTAAATGGAGCAGCAGGAGGACTGCGGAGCCGGCCAGAAGCGCCCACCTCGGCGCAAATAGAAACGGCAATACGACAAATCCGGCAAGCGCGTATTCGGTCAAAATGTCTCCGTTCCAGATCAGAAGGAGGTGAATTAGACCGAGCGCCCAGAGAGCCGCCAGGCGACGCACCAGCCAGCGCAGCGGCGATCCCTTTCGTGCCAGCCGCTCGAACTGGATCGCTAGTCCTACGCCGAAGAGCAATGAGAAGAGCGAGAACGCCTTGGATTCCAGCACGACCGACACAAACGATTCGACTGCTCGGTCAGCGCTCATTCCACCGTGGACATTCGGGAGGAACTGCTGAAATATCGATACTCTAAACTCAGTGACTAGATTGACGGCGAGGACACCGAATAGCGCAACGCCCCGAAGCACATCGATCGCATCTATGCGATCGGAAGGGCGGACTGGGCTCGCGCTCCGCTCAGCGTCTGACGTCGTAATCACCGCGTGCGATTCATGATCGCTCGAGACGACTCCTTGCGAAAGCGGTTCCGCGCCTGACAATTTCTTCGTGCACGTACAGCGCATCTAGATGTGCACCTGACTGCCGACCTCGAGCAGCCGATGGGCCGGCACCCCGAAGTACTCATAGCCGACCCTCGTGTTGCGCGCCATCAGCGCATACAAGCGCTTGCGCCAGAGCGCCATCCCTTTCTTCGCGCTCACGGATGGCGTTGTACGACCGACGACGTAGGACGTTGTGTCGGGTTCATAAGGCAGACCCGCGCGGTCGGCCATCCTTAGTGCACTCACGGTGTTAGGCTGTTCCATGAAGCCGTACCTCGCCACGACTTTATAGAGACCGCCTGCAAGCTCTTCCCATTGCACGCGCTCCTCTTGAGGAACTCGTGGCGTGTCCAGTCTCGCGAAGGTGAGGATAATGACGCGCTCATGCAGCACACCGTGGAACTTCAGATGCTGCACGAGGGCAGGTGGAATGGCACTCGCCTCGTTCGTGAGATAGACGGCGGTGCCGAGCGTGCGCGCGGGCGGGCGCTCAGAAAGGATGCGCAAGAACTCCGCCTGAGGCATCTGACGATGCGCCATTTCCCAGTTGAGATCCCTGCGACCATCGCGCCAGGTATACATCAGCAGGCACACAACCGCAGCCGTGGCTAGCGGAACCCAACCACCGTCGACGGCGCGCAATGAGTTTGATGCGAAGAACGTCAGATCGACGGCGCTGATGATCAGGAGCAGTGGCATCGTAGCGAACCGGTGCTTCGGATAGCGGACATACGCCAACATCATCACGAGCACGCCTGCTAGCAACATGGTGGCGGAGACCGCGATGCCGTAGGCGCTTGCAAGTGCGCCAGATGACCTAAACGCCAGCACGAGTACGAGCGTGCCAACGAATGTGATCCAATTGGCCGCGGGAACATAGATCTGCCCCTCAGCGGCCGCGGAGGAGTGCAGCACACGCAGTCGCGGCAAATATCCAAGGTTCATCGCCTGCCGCGTAACGGAAAACACGCCGGAGATCACGGCTTGCGAGGCGATAATCGTTGCAACGGTGGCGAGCACGATAAGCGGGATAAGTAACCACGGCGGTGCCAGCAGATAGAACGGATTGCTGATCGCATCGGGATCACGCAACACGAGCGCCCCCTGTCCGAGGTAGTTCAATGTCAACGCCGGCAGCACGAGCTGCAACCAGGCATTTCTGATCGGGATTCGACCGAAATGACCGAGATCGGCGTAGAGCGCCTCACCGCCGGTAACTACGAGAAACACTGCAGAGAGCACCACGAACGCTTGCCAGCCGTTACTCGCAAAGAACTCGACCGCACACCAGGGGTTCAATGCCGTGAGGACATGCGGCATTTTCACGATCTGCAGCAGGCCGAGCACGCCGAGCGTCACAAACCAAACGACGATAATCGGCCCGAACACCTGGCCCATCCGTGCTGTGCCCTTGCGTTGGAGGGCGAACAACACTGCGAGTATCAGCACGGTGAGAGGCACGACGACTCGCTCGAACTCCGGCGCGGCCACGGTCACACCTTCAACCGCGCTCAGCACCGAGATGGCCGGCGTGAGGATTCCGTCCCCGAAAAATAGAGCGGCGCCGAGAATGCCGAGGGTAGCTACAGGTCCCCACAATCGCCAGCTGCGGGTTGCGCCGGATACCAGCGTGCTCAGCGACAGCACGCCGCCTTCACCTTGGTTGTCGGCCCGGAGCATCACGATCACGTACTTGATCGTGACGGTGCTTATGAGCGTCCAGAAGATCAAAGAGAGCATGCCGAGGACGTTCGCTTCGTTGACCTCAACGCCGTGGGGCGGCGTGAACGCTTGCTTGAACGCGTAGAGCGGGCTCGTACCAATATCCCCGAACACCACGCCCAGCGCTCCGAGCGTAAGCGCGCGGCGCGTGGCAGCATCGCTGCCGGAACCTGGTTCATGAATCGCTTGAACAGCGGACATCGTGATCTCGCCTCGGATGGACAAGGCCGCAACGCTAGCTCCGGAAGGCGTAAAGAAGCTGCAAAGAATTCGCTGTGCACCTGTTCACGGCACCCTGTCGGGCCTACGCTCACGTCCCAGCTTGCTCACTACCGAGGATCATGGTGACTCGACCGCTGATCGCCGTGCGCGTCTCTCACTTCGCGATGGCGATACTCATCGTCATCGCGTGCACAGTACTGAACTGGCTGCTTATCGGCTGGCTGACTCCTACCGACGCCGCCATGGTCTACCTGCTTGGTGTAATGGTGACCGCGGTGTACTACGAACGTCCGGTCTCCATCGTCGCGGCACTGCTTAGCTTTCTCGCGTTCGACCTATTTTTCGTGCCGCCGACGCTGACGTTGCGGTTTGGATCCACCCAATACCTCATCACTGCGTTGGTGCTGTTGATTGTCGGCCTCGTGACCAGTGCGCTCGCATCGCGTGTGCGCCGTGAGGCGCAGAGCGCCGCACGGGCCGAGGTAGTCGCGAACGATGAACGCATCAGAAGTTCACTGCTCGCGTCGATATCTCACGACCTGCGCACGCCACTGGCAGTCATCGCCGGCAGTGCGAGCAGTCTCCGTGAGAACAGAGAGCGCATGTCGCTCGAACAGCAGAATCAGTTGCTCGAGATAATCTATCAAGGCTCGCTGAGCATGAGTACGGAAGTCAGCGACTTGCTGGAGATGACGCGACTGCATACCGGGCGTGTCACGCTGGACCGGCAGTGGTATCCCCTCGAGGAGCTGGTTGGTGCTGCGCTTGAACGATGTCGGGCAGTCATCGGCACACGCGCCGTGACCGTCGAGTTGCCGCAGGAGATGTGCCAACTGAACGTGGACGGCGTCTTGATCGAGAAGCTCCTTGTCAACCTCATCGAGAACGCCGCGCTCCACACTCCGGCGGACACGCCGATCGAGATTGCTGGGGCCCGCGAGCAAGTATGTTGGTGGTTGCTGTCCGAGACCGTGGGCCGGGATTGCCACCGGGCACTGAAGAGCTGATCTTTGAGAAATTCGAGCGAGGGACTCGGACTGGAATGAGCAGCGGCTCCGGTCTTGGGCTCTCGATCTGTCGAGCGATCGCGGATCTGCACGGAGCTGCAGTCACGGCGCGCAACCGACCAGAAGGCGGCGCAGAGTTCACGTTGCGCCTTCCCTTCGAACGGGCGCCCCAGATGCCGGCGAGCACATGACCAGCGAAGCGCCTCTGGTTCTTGTGGTCGAAGATGAGCCGCAGCTCCAGCGTATTCTGCGGCTCACGCTCGAAGCCAATGGCATGCGGCACATGGAGGCAATCAACGCGGCCGAAGCGATCAACCGCATCCAGGAGCAACGTGCGGACCTCATCATCGCCGACCTCGGCTTACCGGATCGCGATGGCATCGAAGTCGTACGTGCAGCTCGTGCGCTGACTGGCGTCCCGATTGTCGTGCTATCCGCGCGGTCCCAGGAATTGGACAAGATAGCCGCGCTGGACGCCGGCGCAGATGACTACGTCACCAAGCCGTTTTCGACCGGGGAGCTGCTGGCACGACTGCGCGTGGCTCTGCGGCACGCCGCCAGTCGCGTCAGCGGAACACCCCAGCATGTCTTCAAGGTTGGCGAGCTGGAAGTAGATCTACTGCAGTCGAGATGTCATCGTGCGCGGTGCACCCGTGCATCTCACGCCGATCGAGTATCGCTTGCTGGTCGCGCTCATTGAGCGTGCGGGCCAAGTCGTCACGCATTCCGAGCTGCTGAAGGCAGGCTGGGGCCATGGCAAGCTCGATCAGCAACACTACGTTCGTATTTATGTAACTGGCCTGCGTCGCAAACTGGAACTCGATCCAGCGCAACCGCAGTACCTGCTAACGGAGACCGGTGTGGGATACCGACTCCGTGGAGAGCCTGAGTGACTGTCGATCCAGTCATCGACTACACTGACGCTCCACAGAAAGCATTTGTATATGAAAGACTTAGATCGCCGTTGCTGCATTGCACCCATGATGGACTACACCGACGCGCGCCGCTTGATCTGAAGTGTCAATGACTTGAGTTAGCCCGAAATAGCATGTCGCAGTTTTGTCGCAGCCGCTAAGGGACTCAACTGCAGGCGCGAGGGAGAACGCGAGCTCGCGCAGTCGCGGTCTCGTGCGCTGCCCGTTGCGACAGAGTGCGACGGTAAGCGACTGCTTGCCGTTAAGAGGATGCCGCCAACGTTGAGCGACCGGCGGAGCGCGCCACGCGCGGTCTACCTGGACGAAATCAGCGGGATCCAGTCTCGCTGCCGCGACTTACCCCGTGGAGGGCAGCGCCAAGGCCACTACGAATGCCGGCGCGGTGCAACACAGGGCATCTTCACCGCGGAGTGAACCCAATGGCGAGTGGATTATTGCGGCGCGCGAAATTGCTGCACAGCGCCGGCAATTCGCCGCGAAGGCTTCAGCGCTCATCCACTGTGTGGGTAGCGGCTGACGCGATGGTTTTCCTGCAAGCAGAGGACTAGGCTCTTCAGTCGGTGCGTGGACGCTGGAGTTGCTCCAATGATCCGCACAGTGCTCTGTTTCGCAGCGATGCTCGGTATCTGGCCGAATGCTGCGGCTGCCGCAACGATGAGCGACGCGGAGCTCCTCGCCGAGCATCTGTTGTGGGCGATCGGCGGCAGGCCCGCGTGGGCCGGTGTGACGAACACCGTCCTCTATTCCGATCAGTACCGACAATCCGATGGGACCGCCGTCGGCGCTGTGAGCACGATCGATTACGAGCGGTCGCGCCTGCGCATCGACACCACGGGCCAGACTCTGCAGCAGATCCGGATCGTCGACAGCGAAGGCGACCGCAGCTGGCGCCTCGATCGACAGGGACGGCCCGAGAAGATTGCGGAGGATTCGTTGGCGCGCGATCTGCGTCGCTACACCGGACACGTCTATGGAACGCTGCAGCGGATCGCCGTGCGCGATCCCAAGCTCAGGCTCGCGACCGGTCGCAACGGGAGCCTCGAGGTCCACGAAGGCAGCACTCGAATCGCCTGGTATCTGCTGGACGCCCGCGGCGAGCCCTACGCAATGGGAGCCTATGACGACAACGTCGGCGTCATCTGTGGTCCGTGGGAGCTCGAAAAGCGCGGCATTCGCTATCCGACGTGGGTGTCGCGCCCCGATGGCAGCTGGCGGGCGACGCTGAGGTCGCTGGCCGTGAACACCCATATCGACGAAAAACTGTTCACGCCTGCGCTCGCTGCCGACCAATGACCAGAGTGCTCGCGGTGCTGCTGGCGGCCGTTGTGGCTGCGATCCTGGGAGCGAGACTGCTGTACGGGATTACGTACGGCGCTACGGCCGGAATCGCTGCCGCGTCGACATCGCAACTCCCGTTGCAACCCTGGACGCAGGACAGGATGCAGTTCGTCGCCTGGGACGATGAGCGATGGACTGCCCGAATTCGCGATGACAAGTTCGAGCTGACGCCGCGCGCAGAGGGCAAGTGGCAACACCACGTCAATGCGAGCCTGGCGTTCATAGACTGGGAGGGCAAGCCGTGGCAGGCAAAGATCGACGGCCAGCAATTCCTGCTGGCTCATCGGGGTAACTGGAAGGGTCGCATCGAGCGCGCCGACGCTCTGCGATATCGCGATTGGCACGGTCATCGCCAGGTGCGAACCGTGGCACAATTGCGTCGCTGAACGTTGACTCGACCGACTCGACCCCAGCTCGACGTTGTATGGGGTTTCCATGCCACCAGTGCGCACAACCTGGAAGGCGGGAATAAGGCGAATCCACCGGCTCGCAGCTGCGCTCGCGAGCGGCTTGCTGTGGGTAGCCACGGATCTTCGCGCGGATTCCGCCTTCGACATGCGCGAAGGCGTGACCGACATCAGCCGGCGCGTCCAGGCGCTCCATCACCTGAGCTTCACGGTGTGCGTCGTCGTCGGCGTCATCGTCTTCGGCGCGATGTTCTACTCGGCCTTCGCCCATCGGCGCTCGCGGCGGCCCGAGCCGGCGCATTTTCACGACAACAAGCGCCTCGAAGTCGTGTGGACGCTGATCCCGACCTTCATCCTGATCGGCATGGCGATCCCGGCGACGGCCACGCTGATCGAGATCGAGGACAACAGCGATGCCGATCTCACGGTGCTCATCACCGGCTCGCAGTGGAAGTGGCATTACCAGTACGTCGATGCGGGGTTCGGCTACTACAGCAACTTCAACATTCCGCGCGGGCAAATCGACAATCTCGAAGCGAAGAGCGAGCACTATCCGCTGGAAGCGGACCGCCCGCTCGTGTTGCCCACGCACAAGAAAGTCCGTTTCCTGACGACGTCGCGCGACGTCATTCATTCCTGGTGGGTGCCGGACTTCGCAGTCAAGCAGGATGCCGTCCCGGGCTTCATCAACGAGGCCTGGACGCGCATCGACAAGCCGGGCATCTATCGCGGCCAGTGCGCGGAGCTGTGCGGCAAGGATCACGCCTACATGCCGGTCGTCGTCGAAGTCCGGCCCGAAGCGGAGTTCGATCGCTGGCTCTCCACCCAGAAACAGGCGCTCGCGCTCGCATCGCAGGAGGCCGTCGCCGCCCGCAAGAAGCAGTGGTCGATGGCCGAGCTGTTGCCGCGGGGCGAGGAGGTGTTCGTGAAGCACTGCGCGACTTGCCATCAGACCACCGGCCTGGGCCAGGCCGGCAAGTATCCGGCGCTCTCCGGCAGTCCCATCGTGACCGGCAAGATCGAAGAGCACCTGAATCGAGTGATGAACGGCAAGGCCGGCACCGAGATGCAGGCGTGGGCGCCGCAGTTGTCCGACCTCGAGCTCGCCGCGGTGATCACCTACGAGCGAAATTCGTGGGACAAACCATACGGGCGACGTGATCCAGCCGCTGACCGTCTACGAGGCGCGCTAGTTGCGAGCAGGTGAACTCCCATGCACGCGCACGCACAGTCAGAAACCCATCGACATCCTCTCGTCGCCTTCGTCGCGCGCTGGGTGCTGACCACGAACCACAAAGAGATCGGCACGCTGTATCTGTGGCTGAGTTTCCTGCTGTTCTTCATCGCCGGTGCGATGGCGATGCTGATACGCGCGGAGCTGTTCCAGCCGGGCATCCAGCTGCTGCACCCCGAGTTCTACAACCAGATGGTGACCCTGCACGGCCTCGTCATGGTCTTCGGCGCGGTCATGCCGGCGTTCGTCGGGCTCGCCAACTGGATGATCCCGATCATGATCGGCGCGCCCGACATGGCGCTGCCGCGCATCAACAATTTCAGCTTCTGGCTGCTGCCGTTCGCGTTCGCCATGCTGCTGTCGTCGCTGTTCATGGAAGGCGGCGCGCCGAACTTCGGCTGGACGTTCTATGCGCCGCTGTCGACGACGTACGGTCCGCCGAGCACCGACTACTTCGTCTTCGGCGTGCACCTGATGGGCATCTCCTCGGTGCTGGGCGCGATCAACATCATCGTCACGATCCTCAACCTGCGCGCGCCGGGGATGACGCTGATGAAGATGCCGCTGTTCGTGTGGACCTGGCTGATCACCGCGTTCCTGCTGATCATGGCGATGCCGGTGCTGGCGGCGGCGGTCACGATGGTGCTCACCGACCGGCACTTCGGCACGAGCTTCTTCGAGGCCGCCGGCGGCGGCGACCCGGTGATGTTCCAGCACATCTTCTGGTTCTTCGGTCACCCGGAGGTCTACATCATGATCCTGCCGGGCTTCGGCATCGCCTCGCAGATCATTCCGACCTTCGCGCGCAAGCCGCTGTTCGGCTATCGCTCGATGGTGTACGCGACCGCCGCGATCGCGTTCCTGTCCTTCATCGTCTGGGGACATCACATGTTCGCGACCGGCATGCCGCTCGCGCGCCGAGCTGTTCTTCATGTACGCGACGATGGCGATCGCGATTCCCACCGGCGTCAAAGTGTTCAACTGGGTCGCAACGATGTGGCGCGGCTCGCTGACCTTCGAGACGCCGATGCTGTTCGCGCTCGGCTTCGTCATGATGTTCACGATCGGCGGCTTCTCCGGACTGATGCTCGCGCTCGTGCCGGCGGACTTCCAGTACCAGGACACCTTCTTCGTCGTCGCGCACTTCCACTATGTGCTGTATCCGGGCGCCATCTTCGGCACGATGGCGGCGGTGTATTACTGGCTGCCGAAGTGGACCGGCCACCGCTACGACGAGCGGCTCGGCAAGATTCACTTCTGGGCGGCGACGATCGGCGTCAACCTGACGTTCTTCCCGATGCATTTCTCGGGACTCGCCGGCATGCCGCGACGGGTCGTGGACTACTCGCTGCAGTTCGCCGACTTCAATCGCCTGTCGTCGATCGGCGCAGCGATCCTCGGCCTGACGCAGCTGCTGTTCCTGTACATCGTGATCAAGACCATTCGCGGCGGCGAGAAGGCGAGTGATCGGGTCTGGGAAGGCGCGCGCGGGCTGGAATGGACGATTCCGTCGCCGGCGCCGCATCACACGTTCGAGACGCCGCCGGACCTCGCGCGGGTTCTCGACGCGCAGCCGACGCCGGCCGAGCCGGCCGGAGCCGGCGCCGGAGCGACACTGCGATGAAGCAGTCGCCCAACAATTCACGCAAGCATGCGCTCGCGCTGCTCGTCGCGGCCGCGGGCATGTTCGCGTTCGGGTTCGCGCTCGTGCCGCTGTATGAGACCTTCTGCGAACTGACCGGGCTCAACGGCCGGACCGTGGCGGGCGCTCGCGCGGCTGCGACTGTGCCTGCAACGGATCGCGAAGTGACGATTCAGTTTCTCGCGCAGGCCGCGAACGGCATGCCATGGGAATTCCGGCCGGTGGACAAGGAACTGCGCGTGCGGCTCGGCGAGATCAATACGACGCGCTTCTATGTGCGCAACCGCGCCGGCACCGCGGTGACCGGACAAGCCGTGCCGAGCGTTGCGCCGGGCCGGGCCGCGCCGTATCTCAACAAGCTGGAGTGCTTCTGCTTCTCGCAACAGCGTCTGGACGCCGGCGCAGAGACCGAAATGCCCGTGAGGTTCTACGTCGCGACCGACCTGCCGCAGCAGATTCGCACGCTCACGCTGTCCTACACGTTCTTCCCGGTGGCAGGCTCGTGAGCGCAACCCCTCGATACTACGTGCCGCACAGCAGCGTCTGGCCGATCATCGGCTCGGTCGCGCTGTTCCTGACGGCGTTCGGCGCCGCCACGCTGATCCATCAGACCACCGGCAAGGTCGCCGCTTCCGGCCACTTCGGCGCGCCGATCTTCTACACCGGACTCGCCGTGCTGGCGTTCATGATGTTCGGTTGGTTCGGCACGGTGATCAGGGAGTCGCTGCAGGGACTGGTGAGTCCGGAGCTCGATCGCTCCTACCGCCTCGGGATGCTCTGGTTCATCGCCTCGGAAGTGATGTTCTTCGCCGGCTTCTTCGGCGCGCTGTTCTACGCGCGCGCCGTGTCCGTGCCGTGGCTGGCCGGCGCCGGCGACAAGCTCGAGACGCACCTGCTGCTGTGGCCGGATTTCGCCGACACGTGGCCGCTGTTCATCACGCCGGGCGGGACGACCACTGGAGACGATGAAGGCGTGGGGGCTGCCCTTCATCAACACGGTGATCCTGGTCTCGAGCAGCGGCACGATCACGCTTGCGCACTGGGCGCTGCAGGAGAAACCGGCGCGCCGCGCCTGAAACTGTGGCTGGGCGTCACGATCGCGCTGGGCGTGACCTTCCTGACGTTGCAGGTGATCGAGTATCTGCATGCCTTCCGTGAGCTCGGGCTCGGGCTGGGATCGGGAATCTACGGCTCGACGTTCTTCATGCTCACCGGCTTTCACGGCGCGCACGTGACGCTCGGCGTGATCATGCTGACGATCATGATGCTGCGCATTCTCCAGCGGCCACTTCACGCCGGAGAACCATTTCGCCTTCGAGGCGACCAGCTGGTACTGGCACTTCGTGGACGTGATCTGGGTGTTCCTGTTCACGTTCGTCTATTGGTTCTAGCGCGTTGCAGTGCAAGGGTCATCGCATGACGAACCTGTTGGCAAAGCCCCACGCGAGCAACACGAGCAGCAGGACGGACAGCGCCACGCGAATGCTCAGCGAGATCACCGTGCGCTCGGAGCGGCCGCGGTCGCGCACGAGAAAGAACAGGCCGGCGCCCAGGCTGACGAGGATGCCGAGCATGACCGCGAGAATGAGCAGATCGAACATCGAGCTGTTCCCAATGACGTCAACGCAGCGGCGAAGCGCGAGAACCGCCGAGATCAGGCTCACAGTCGACCTGGATGCCGACAATGTCGCGACGCGCATCCAGTGGCAGGCCGCGGAGGCCCCGGGCGGCGGGCCGGCTGCATGCCAGTCGATGATGCTCTCGCTTTGGGACGGCGGCCGCAAGACAACCGCGGCGATCGACCTGTGGACGCGGGACATGACCATCGACGACATGAACGTCTTCTTCTACCAGGTGCTGCACAAGATGGCCGATACGTATCTGCGCGCCACGAAGAACGACTCGGTGGCGCAGACGATCCACGAGTTCGGCAATACGTTTGGCGACGGTCTCGGGTTGCGATGAGGAGTGCGTTGAGACGTCTTCTGCGAGGGTGACGATGGGCGTTTCTATCGTGCCTGCATTGCGAGCGCTGAAACCGGCGGTCGCTGATGATCGCCGTCGGCCTCGCCGGCGTGCTGATCGGCTTCTGGGCCGACGCGGCATTCTTCCCGGCGACGAGCCCGCGGCAGCCGATCGATTTCAGTCACAAGATTCACGCGGGCGACAACGCCATTCCCTGCATGTACTGCCACGTGCAGGCGCGGCGCTCCATCGCCGCCGGCGTTCCCAGCGTCAACAAGTGCGTGAGCTGTCACCGGATCGTCGCGAAGGACCGGCCGCAGATCAGGAAGCTCATGGAGTACTGGGCAGATCAGCAGCCGATCCCGTGGATCAAGGTTCACGACCTGCCGGACTTCGTCTATTTCCCGCACAAGCGTCACGTGCAGGCCGGCGTCGCATGCCAGACCTGTCACGGGCCGGTCGAGACGATGCAGCGCGTGGAGCGCGTGGCGCCCCTGAAGATGGGCTGGTGCCTCAACTGCCACAAGGATCACGAAGTGCAGAACGGGCTCGATTGCTGGACCTGTCACAAGTAAGGCGAGGCATGGCAATGGCGAAACTGGACCGCAGAGATTTCCTGAAGCTGGTCGGCGCCGGCGGCGTCGGCGTCGGTGCAGGGTTCCTGCTGGCCGAATCGATCAAGCATCCGCGCGAGCATCTGATTCCTTACGTCGTGCCGCCGGAGGAGTTCAGCCCGGGAATCGCCGTCTGGTACAACAGCGTGTGCTCCATGTGCCCGGCGGGCTGCGGGATCTCGGTGCGCACGCGCGAGGGGCGTCCGAAGATCATTCAAGGCAATCCGTCGCACCCGGTGAGCCAGGGACGGTTGTGCGGGCTCGGCCAGGCCGGCGTGCACGCGTTGTACAACCCCGATCGGATCACCACGCCGCTGCGGCGAACGGCCGCGCGCGGCAAGGGCGGCTTCGAGCCGACCACCTGGGAAGACGGCGTTGTCGAGCCTTGCCGATCGGCTGCGCCCGCTGCGCGCGAACGGTCAGGGCAATCGCGTTTGCCTGCTGAGCGAGGGCGTGCGCGGGCACCTCGCGCTGGTCTTCGAACGCTTCATGGAACAGCTGGGTTCGCAGCGCTTGCTGCACTACGACTTCGCTCATCCCGGCACGCTGTACGCCGCCAACGAGCGCGTGTTCGGCGAGCAGCACCTGCCGTACTACGACCTGCGGAACGCGCGCTATCTGCTGTCCTTCGGCGCCGACTTTCTCGGCTCATGGATCTCGCCGGTTCATCACAGCCTCGGCTACGGCCACAGTCGACAGGGGCGGCCGGGTGTGCGCGGGCGCTTCGTGCAGATCGAGCCACGCATGTCGCTCAGCGGCGCAGCGGCCGACGAGTGGATCGCGGCGCGG
Organism: uncultured Gammaproteobacteria bacterium; assembly: GCA_963830745.1. Lineage (GTDB taxonomy): Bacteria > Pseudomonadota > Gammaproteobacteria > Steroidobacterales > Steroidobacteraceae > Steroidobacter. The sequence continues at coordinate 10,220 of CAWHNL010000015.1, read as the reverse complement.
CCCGGCACGGAAGGTCTGCTGGCGCTCGGGCTCGCGCATCGCATCGTGAGCGAAGGGCACTATCGCGGCGCCGATCGCGACGACTGGGCGAGCCATCTGTCGCGCTACTCGCCCGAACGCGTGGCGAGCGAGACCGGCGTCGCGCAAAGCACGATCGAGCGGCTCGCCGACAGCTTCGCGCAAACGCAGCCGGGCCTTGCCATCGGCGGCGGCGCAGCGGGCAATCACACCAACGGTGTCGACATCCTGATCGCCGTCAACGTGCTCAATCATCTGGTCGGCAATCTCGGCGCCGAGGGTGGAGTGGTGTTCAACCCGCCGCCCGTCGTGGACTCCCCGCGGCGCCAGGCCGGCTATCGCACGATGCTCGAGCTTGCGCAGGATGCGCGCAACGGCTCGATCGACGTCCTGATCGTCAGCAAGACCAACCCTGTCTTTGCCTTGCCCGCGGCTGCGGGCTTCCGGCGAGGCGCTCGCGCGCATACCGCTGATCGTCAGCCTGTCGAGCTTCATGGATGAGACGACGGCGCTCGCCGACCTCGTTCTGCCCAGCCACACCTATCTCGAAAGCTGGGGCGACGATTTCCCCGAGCCGGGCGTCGGCTTTCCCGTCGGCGCGATTGCGCAGCCGGTGGTCTCGCCCTTGTACGACACGCGCGCGAGCGGCGACATCATCCTCGGTCTCGCGCAACGGCTCGGTCTCGGCGATGCGCTGCCCTGGAAAACCATGGAGGACTGTCTGCGGCAGGGTTGGCGCGAGATTCATCGAGCGTGGCGCGCCCGGCGACGGCGCCGAGAGCTTCGAAACATTCTGGAACTCGGTGCTCGAGGCCGGCGTGTGGGGGCAGGACGCGCACCGGACCGGGCACGTGCCAGCTGTCAGTGCGCGCGTGATCCAGGACAGCAAAGTCGATGCGCCGCAGTTCTCCGGATCGGCCGATGCGTATCCGTTCTTCCTGCATCCGTTCCTGTCCAACCTGCATGACGGCAGCGGTGCGAATCTTCCCTGGATGCAGGAGTTGCCCGATCCGCTGACCAGCGTGGTCTATGGGTCGTGGGTGGAGCTGAACCCAGCGACGGCGCAGCAACTCGGGGTCAGCGACGGGGACGTCGTCGACGTGGAATCCATGCACGGCCGCATCAGCGCGCCGGTGTGCGTCTTTCAGGCCATCCGGCCCGACGTCGTCGCCATGCCGATCGGACAGGGACACGGCGAGTACGGCCGCTATGCGCAGCATCGCGGCGTCAATCCGATTCAGATCCTGGCTCCCCGAGATCGAGCCGTCGACCGGCGCTCTCGCCTGGAGCGCGACGCGCGTGAAGGTCGTTCCCACCGGGCGGCGAGTGCAGTTGCTCAAGACCGATGGCACGGCGCGAGAGCTGGGCCGGGACATCGTCCGGACGACGGCCGCAACGACGCCGCCGACCGGGGCGGATCACAGCGCCGCGTTCCGCAACATTCCGATCAAGGTGGTGTCCGCATGACCCCCACACCGAGCGAAGACAAACCGGCCGAACCCGAACGGAGCCTGCGCGAGAAGTGGCGGGAATACCGCAAGCCCGGCTACTACGAGGAGTTCGACTACGCCTGGACCATGACGATCGATCTCGATCGTTGCACGGGCTGCGAGGCGTGCATGGTCGCGTGCAAGGCCGAGAACAATCTGCCCATCGTCGGCGAGCAGGCTTTCGCGCAGGGCCGCGAGATGCAGTGGATCCGCATCGAGCGTTACTGGGAGGGCGAGTATCCCGACGTGAAGCTGCGCTTCATCCCCATGATGTGCCAGCACTGCGAGGCGGCGCCGTGCGAGACGGTGTGCCCGGTGACTGCCACGTATCACAACCAGGACGGACTCAACGTGCAGGTCTACAACCGCTGCATCGGCACGCGATCGTGCGCGGTGTACTGCCCCTACGAGGTCCGGTACTTCAACTACAACGATCATCACTGGGATCGGCCGCTGGAGCAGCAGCTGAATCCCGACGTGACCGTGCGCGAGAAGGGCGTCATGGAGAAGTGCACGTTCTGCATTCAGCGCATACGCCTCGCGAAGGATCATGCGAAGGACGACGGCCGCCGGCGCGTGCGCGACGGCGAGATGGTGCCGGCCTGTGTGCAGGCCTGCCCTGCCGAAGCGATGGTCTTCGGCGACCGCAAGGATCCCGCGAGCCGCGTGTCCGCTTCGCTGAGCGATGCGCGGGCGTATCGCGTGCTGGACGAGCTGAACACGCGGCCGTCGGTGATCTATCTGAAGAAGGTGACGGCGTGCGATGCAAACATGAAGGAGCGCGACCTGAGTTACGCCGACGTCAATCGCGACGTCGTGCGCTCGCTGGTGGAGACCGGCCCGAAGTACTACATCACGCTCGGCTGTGCCGTCGGGCTGACGCTGCTGTGTTTCTTCTTTCCGTGGTTCTATCAGCTGCAACTCGGTATCGCCGCGGCCGGCATGAATCATCCGCAGGTCTGGGGGACCTACGAGGCCGGCTTCATTTTCTGGATCGGCCTGAGTCACTCCGGCACGCTGCTGTCCTGCGTTCTGCACATCACGCGCAGCTCCTGGCGCAAGGCGATGTATCGCAGCGCCGAGGCCATGACGCTGTTCTCCCTGATGGTGGCCGTCACCATGGTGATGGTGCATCTCGGGCGCCCCTGGTTCATCCACTGGGCCTTTCCCTATCCCAATCAGATGGAGCTGTGGCCGAATTTTCGCTCGCCGCTGTTGTTCGACGTCACGGCCATCGCGACCTATCTCACCGGCAGCTCGGTGTTCATCTACATGGGATCGATCCCCGACTTCGCCGCAGTCAGGGACCGCACGAGCGGCTGGCGCCATCACATGTACACGCTGCTGTCGCTCGGCTGGCGCGGCACCGACACCGAATGGCATCGCCTCGGGTGGGCCTACACGCTGCTCGCGGTGCTGATCATTCCGCTGGCGGTCTCGGTGCACAGCATCGTGTCGTGGGACTGGGCCTCGTCCATCGTGCCGGCGCTGCACCAGACCATCTTTGCGCCGTACTTCGTCGTCGGAGCGATCTACTCCGGCACCGCCGGCATCGTCACGGTGATGTTCCTGTTGCGCAAGTACATGGGTTTCGAGCGCTACATCACCGAGGTGCACTTCGACAATCTGGGCAAGCTGCTGCTGGCGTTGTCGCTCATCTGGACGTACATCAACGTGCTCGAGCTATTCACGGGCTGGTACAGCGGCGACTCCCCCGAGATCGAAGCGCTGAAGTACAAGCTGTTCGGCTACTACGCGCCGTTGTACTGGGAAATGATCCTGTTCTGCGCGCTCGCGCCGCTCCTGCTCATCTCGAAGCGGTTCCGGGTTTCGTTCGTGCCGATGCTGATCCTGTCGATCGCGATCAACATCGGCATGTACACCGAGCGCTTTCTGATCGTCGGCACCTCGCTGTCGCGCAAGTACCTGCCGGACGCCTGGGGGCTGTACGTGCCGAGCCTGGTCGAGCTGTCGATCCTGGTCGGCTCGATCGCGCTGTTCTCGACGCTGTTTCTGCTGTTCGTGAAGATCTTTCCGAGCGTGTCGATCTACGAGGTCAAGGAGACCTTGCCGGAGACGGCCGCCGAGGTTCCCGAACGAGACACGGGCGCGGCAGGAGGTGACCGATGGCAACCAGCGCGATAGGACTCTTCGTCGATCCGCACGGCGCACTGGCCGCGGCCGCGAAGCTCAAGGGCGCCGGATTTGCAGCGCCGGCGGTGATCTCACCCATTCCGCTCGAGGGGGCGGAGGCAGCTCTCGGCGAGAAGAAATCGATCATCAAGCGCTTCACGTTCTTCGGCGCGATCCTCGGCGGCGCGTCCGGATTTACGCTCGCAGCGGGCACCGCCGTGCTCTACCTGCATCCGACCGGCGGCCGGCCGATCATTCCTTTTCCGCCGTTCCTGATCATCACCTACGAGATGACGATCCTGTTCGGCATTCTGGCAACGGTGATCGGCTTCCTCATCAGTGCGCGGCTGCCCGCCATTCGCGACCGGGCCTATGCGCCCGAAGCAGCAGTGGACAGGTTCGCTGTCGCCGTGACCTGCGACGACGACGAGCGCGTCGAGCGGGCAGCGGCCATATTGCGCGAGGCAGGCGCGGCAGAGGTTCGCAACGTGCAGGAGCAACGACCATGAAGCGCATTGGCGTCGCAATGCTCGCGCTCGTGCTGCTCGCTCAGCCGATGCAGGGCTGGAGCTTTCCCTGGAACAAGAACATGGTCGATCAGCCGGCCGAGAAGGCGCAGAAGTCGCTGGCGCCGCCGTCGCCCAGGTCGGTACCGACCACGGGCGGTGAGACCTTGCCGTCACCCACGACCGAAAGCGAGATATTCAAGGCCAAGGACGCAGCCGCGACGTTGCGCAATCCGGTACCGGCGACCGCCGACTCGGTGGCGCGCGGCGAGGCCCTGTACCGCACGAACTGTGTGGTCTGCCACGGCGAGCGAGGGCACGGCGACGGTCCCGTCGGGCGCAAATTCGATCCCGTGCCGGTCGACCTGAACAAGGACTACACGCAAAGTCAGGCCGACGGGCAGCTGTTCTTCACGCTCACGCGCGGGCGCGTGGCGATGCCGTCCTATCGCGACGCCCTGAGCCAGCAGGAACGCTGGGACGTGATCAACTACGTGAAGAGCGAATTCGGCAAGCAGAGCCGACCGCAATGAACATCGACACCGTCACTGCGCAGTACCCGGGGCCCTCACCGCGGCGCAGCGTCGTGTTGTGGGTGCTGGTCGGCTTGTTCGCGCTGGGAGTCGCGAGTCTCGTGTATGCGCTGCGCAGCGGGACGAGCGGGCTGGATTTCGGTCTGTTCACGGCTTCGTTTCTGTATCTCATGGGGATCAGTCAGGCGGGCGTGGTGTTCTGCGCCATGACTCGCTTGATGCGAGCGCGCTGGGCGAGGCCTTACTACCGTCTCGCCGAGTTGAGCACGATGGCGTTCTTGCCATTCGCGCTCGTGCTGTTCCTGCTGATCTACGTCTACGCGCGCGATGAGCTGTTCTACTGGGTCACCAGCACGAGCGAAGGGCATCCGAGTCCCTGGCTGAGCGTTCGCTGGCTGCTGATCCGCAATCTGTTCGGCCTGCTGCTGTTCTACGGCCTGAGCGCGTTCTACGTGATGAAGAGCCTGCAGCCGGATCTGCCTGCCGGCGCGGGCGCCCCGGTCGATCCGCGCACGACCGAGCGGCAACTCTATCTGCTGTCGCCCTGGGTGCTCGTCGCCTTCGTCGTCTGCAATACTTTTTTTGCGTGGGACTTCGGCATGATGCTGATCCCGCACTGGCACAGCACCGTGTTTCCGATCCATTTCTGGTTCGGCAATCTGTTCGCCGGTACGGCCGCGCTGATCCTGTTTCCGGCGCTTGCTGGGTCGCGTCGCACTTTCGGGCCCGATCAGATCCGCAGCCTCGGCATGCTGCTCACCGCATTTACGCTCATGTGGCTGTACTTCTACTGGGCGCAGTTCTTCGTGATCTGGTTCGGCAACATGCCGCGCGAGTTCGAGCCCGTGTGGCGGCAGATGTACGGGCACTACGCTCCTTACTACTGGAGCATGATGGCGGGCTGTTTCTTCCTGCCCTTTGCGGCGCTCATCTTCGCCGCAGTGAAGCGCTCGCTGGCGGCGATGTGCGTCATCGCCGCCGGCTATCAACGTGGGGATCTGGCTCAACAAATACCTGATCGTGGTGCCGGCGCTGGCGCCGGACGATCGGCCCTTCGACCGGTGGCTCGACGTGATCGTTGCGCTTGGCCTTGCGGCCGGGTTCATCGCGATCGTCATGCTGCTCGCGGGCAGACTACCTTCATACTCGCGGTGGGAGACGGCGCTGCCGCCGGAGCCGAAGCGGTAGCCACAGCGCGAAGACGCGTCGAGCTCAGAGCTTGTAGCCGATCTTTCGCAACAGACCGCGACGCCATTCGATGTCGCCCGCCTCCTCGATGCCCTGCGGGCGAAAGCCATCGATCACGCCCAGAATGCCGCGACCCTGCTCGGTCTCCCCAACCACGACTTCGGTCGGATTGGCCGTGGCGCAAAAAATGCGGCACACCTCCGGCACGCCCTTGATCGTGTTCAGCACGTTGATCGGGTAGTAGCCATCGCCCAGGAACACGATGAAGCTGTGCCCGGCCCCGATGGCCAGCGCATTCCTGCACGCGAGCTGCTCGAGCTGCGGGTCAGTGCCCGACCGACGCACCAGGCACTTGCCCGAGGCCTCGCAGAATGCGAGCCCGAACTTGATTCCTGGCACCGCGCCGACCAGCGCTTCGTGAACGTCCTCGACCGTCTTGATGAAATGCGTCTGGCCGAGAATGAAGTTGGCGGCGTCCGGCTTGTCGATCTTCACGATGATGAGTTGCATGACAGTCACCGACGGTGGCTCGCGGCGGGCGTGCGTAGAATAGACCCGCGAAAGCGGGCCCGCGATCCGCTTGACCGCCGAAGATCGGCAGGCGTGTACTTCGGGACGGTCACTGTGCCGATCGGGAGAACCGCCATGCCAAGCACGATTCGCAAGGTGAGCTACGCCTACGTGGAGATCCCAACAAGCCCGGAGAGTTGGCGCGCATCCTGGAGTCGTTAGGCGCTGCGACCGTCAACCTGCTCGCGTTCTCAGGATTCCCGCAAGCGCGCGGCAAGGCGCAACTCGACCTCGTCACGGACGACCTCGAGGCCTCAAGGCCACCGCTAAGCAGCGCAAATGGAAGCTGAGCCGGACCAAGCGGTGCTTTCTCCTGCAGGGCAGGACGAAGTCGGAGCCGCGGTGCCGCGGCTGAGCGCATGGCCAGGGCCAAGATCAACGTCGTTGCGGGCTATGCGATTGCGGCTGGCGAGGGTCGATTCGGGATGCTCTTCTGGGTCGAGCCGCGCGACTACAACCGCGCGGCGAAGCAGCTTGGCGCAGCGTAGAGCAGCCTACGCCGCGCCAATGCCGGACTCTCTTGCTGGTGGGAAGAGAGTGGGGCACGCATGTGAGATCGGCCGAGCATCTTCGAATTTCCCTAGGCGGCGCGACGCAGCGGCATCTACTGGTGAGATCTCGCGGTCCATTCCGGCTTGCGACCTCGCATGCCCGCTGGCAGCGCGAGTCCGACGCGATGCCTCGCCATCGCGCTTCCGCGATCCAAGTTGGCGCACATGAGCGCCGCCGCGTCGGCGTACGGCACAATCATTTGCGGAATCAGAGACGCGAACACTGGCAGAAGAAGCGGTCCGGGAAGTGCGCGAGCGAACGCGGGTACCTCGACCGGCAGGCGGTCCAGGGAGATGCGTAGCCTCTCCAGCCCGAGCGGCGCTTGATCGACCATCGGCCCCGGGCACAGCAGGCGCCAATCGATACTCGATTGCTCAAGGCGCTCGAAGTTGGCGCCATGCGGCCAGTAGATCGATTTCACCTTGGGCAGCTCGATGCCGCGACGTCCCGAAAAATCGACATCCAGCAATGCGGCCCCAGCCAGCAACCAGCAGACGGGCCGCTCGCGCAGCGGCAGGGATTCCACGCTCGCGATCACATTGTCGACGAGGCTGACGAAACGCTCACCGTCGGCGACGTTGCCAGCGCAATTGATGAGCGCGTCGTTTCCTCGGACCAGATCGGACCGCAGAGCAACGCTGAGATCACCGGTGTGGATCGCGACATGTTCGCGCGCTTCCGCCGGCAGCTTCGACGGGTCGCGCACGAGGACGCTCACGTCGTGCCCGGCACCCAGTGAATTGCGCAGCACGTGGGCGCCGAGCGATCCCGTCGCGCCGAGGATGATCAGCCGCACTTGTAGACACCCCGGAAATCAGCGCGACCCAGCAATCGTGCGTCCGTCGGAATACGAGTTCGAAGGCTCATCGGGATTGCCCTGCTGACACGAGCGACGGCGGGAGCAGGTTGTGGACACCGCCGTGAGACACGAAGGCCAAGGCAAACTGAACCCCAATGAGCAGCCCCAGCACGCCGGCCGTGTGCGCGGCGGCTCGCCAGGACTTGTTCGCGGGAAAACGCAACGTTGCCAGAAGCGCAAGGAATGCAAGGCACGCTGGCAGCAATATCCGAGGAAAGAGCGCCCAGTAGTTCAAGCCCACTTCCCAGAGCGCCCACGCGATTGAGGCGGCGAACAGTGCTAGTACGAGCCAAGCTCCCGCCGGTCGGCGGCGCGCGAGCTGCGCGCCGGAAGCCACATACCCGATGCCGCTCAGGATGAGGTAGGGAGTTCCGCCGAGCATGACGAGCCACAATCCCCTGCCGGCCAACACCGCTCCGATCGTGACGATCAGGCCGCCGATCACGAGGGCGGCCTGCGCACCGCGTCGATTGACCTCGGCGCGCTCCGCGCCTGCGGAATGTCCACTGCGCGCTGCGAGCGTGTTCAATGCGTTGATTCGTTCCACTGCCAATCCTTCGAAGCTCAGTTGTTGACCGTAGCCGTCAGCTCGATGATGACGCCGGTTCGCAGTACGGTGAGGCGAAGCGAGCCGTTGTGGTCACGAACGTCGATCATTCGCTTGCGGATGCTCTCGTAGGCGGTCTGCTCGCCAAGGGCGATGCCTTCAACTGCGAGCACGATATCGCCGCCGACGATGAGCTCCTCTCCTGCGATCACCGCGGGCATAGCGCCGCCGCGCAGACCGAGGCGTTCCGCGGGCGAGCCGTGCGCGACGCGCTGCACGAGCAGCCCGGCATGCCCAACCGGCACATTGAACACGCGCGCCATCTCGTCGGTGAGCAGGTAGCCTTCCAGGCCGCTCCAAACGGTGGGCTCCGCGAACAATCGACGGGCCATGTTCGAGGTCACGACGAAACCGAGTCCGTCCGAGCCCCCGGAGCGCGACACGATGCGGCTCACGACGCCGATCACCTCGCCGCCGAGATTGAACATCGGTCCGCCTGAGTTGCCCTGGTTGATCGCAGCATCGGTCTGAAACACTTCGGTGGTTTCCATGCTGCCGAAGGTGGTGTTCGGTCGGCGCCGCGCGCTGAGATGCCCGACAGTCAAGGTGTGGCTCATACCGAACGGCGCGCCGACGATGAAGATTTCGTCGCCGACCTCAGCCTTGTCGGAATCGCCGAGCTTCGCCGGTTGCACGCCCTCAGGCACACGGTCCACTTGCAGCAAGGCGACATCAGCGGCAGGGTCGGCGGCCACGATGGTTGCCTTGATGAGCACGTCGCCGGGGAACTCGACCGCGACGGTATCCGCGGTCTGTACGACGTGCGCGGCGGTGAGCACCTTGCCATCCGCACTGATGAGCACGCCCGAACCCAGTCCCGGTGCGCGTACTTCATGCGCATTCGAGCGCTGCCCGGCGAGGACGCGCTCGCTCGTGCGTACGACAACCACTGCGCTGTCGACGCGTTTGAAGCTTTGCGAGAGCGACGGGGCAGCGCTCGCGGCGAGCGCGGGCGCGCCCATGAGCAATGCGGCCAATGTTGCGAACACGCCTGTGTGCATACGTCAAAGGTCCCAGGAGATGCTCAACGTGCCGAACGCCGCGTTCTCTCGCTGCTCACTGAACGTGTCCGTGAAGAAAGTTGCGGCGAAGCCCAGCGCGAATCCGCCATGCCGGACGGAAACGCCGAGTGAGCCTGTGCCAATGAAAGGCTCCGAGTCGACCGAGCGGCTGTCATGGAAGACCGTGCCATCGAGCGGCAGATAGTGCGCGACGCCGTACCCGCCAAGCCCGCCGAAGAACGCGACGGACCAGCCATTCACCGGGCCGACACCGACAGTGGACGCTGCATTGAAGCCGTTGCGTAGTCCCGCTCCACCCAATGCGTCCACGAGATTCCAGCCGATCTCTCCGTAGACGCCGCCTCCGACACCGGTGAAGTAGGTTCCGACGCCCGCTGTTCCCAGCGGAACGACGCGCCATTCCGCCGATCCGCCCGCGCGCCCGGCAGCCGCCAGGTGCGCGACCGTATATGTGATATTGATGACCGGCTCGTTCGGCATTTGCGTGTCCCAGCCCATCGGCTCATCGCCACCGATCACGTCGTGGAAGTCTTTCTGTACGTCGCCTGCCTGCGAGTCCGGGCCTACGACGCCGAGCTTCAGCTCCCACGCATGCGTCCAACGTTCCTTGCGCGCATAGAACAAGCTGTCGACATACAACACGCCAGCGTACGGCTGATCATCCTCAGGGGGATTCGGAATCGTGATGTCATCGGGCGTGTGCATCTCCTGTGCAAGCGTCCAGGCAGCGTACGTGGTGTAG
>CAWHNL010000014.1:0-34504 GCA_963830745.1 uncultured Gammaproteobacteria bacterium | reverse complement strand
CGGTTGCGCAGCGCTTCTTCCGCGCGCTGTTTCGCCTGCAGCGCGGCGGCTTCGTCGATGTCCTTGGCGCGCAGCGCCGTGTCCGCGAGCACCGTCACCATGTGCGGCTGGATTTCGATCGCGCCGCCGCCGACGTAGAAGAACTGCTCCCGCCCTCGGCGTCTGCACGCGCACTTCGCCGGGCTTGAGCGTGTCAGCAGCGGCGCGTGGCGCGGCGCGATGCCGATCTCGCCCATGACCGCCGGCACGAACACCATCGCGGCTTCACCGGAGAAGATCTCGCCTTCGGCGCTGACGATGTCGACGTGGATGGTGGCCATGGCTTACTGCAGCGTCTTCGCCTTCGCGACCGCTTCCTCGATGGCGCCGACCATGTAGAACGCCTGCTCGGGCAGGTGGTCGTACTCGCCGGCGAGAATGCCCTTGAAGCCGCGGATCGTGTCCTTGAGCGGCACGATCTTGCCGTCCTGGCCGGTGAACACCTTCGCGACGTTGAACGGCTGCGACAGGAAGCGCTGGATCTTGCGCGCGCGGGACACGGTGCGCTTGTCTTCTTCCGACAGCTCGTCCATGCCGAGGATCGCGATGATGTCCTGCAGCTCCTTGTAACGCTGCAGCACCGCCTGCACGCCGCGCGCGGTGTTGTAGTGCTCTTCGCCGATCACCAGCGGATCGAGCTGGCGGCTGGTGGAGTCGAGCGGATCCACCGCCGGATAGATGCCGAGCGAGGCGATCTGGCGCGACAGCACGACGGTCGCGTCGAGGTGCGCGAACGTCGTCGCCGGCGACGGATCGGTCAGGTCGTCCGCCGGCACGTACACGGCCTGGATCGAGGTGATCGAGCCGGTCTTCGTCGACGTGATGCGCTCCTGCAGCACGCCCATCTCTTCGGCGAGCGTCGGCTGGTAGCCCACCGCCGACGGCATGCGGCCGAGCAGCGCGGACACTTCGGTGCCGGCGAGCGTGTAGCGGTAGATGTTGTCGATGAACAGCAGCACGTCGCGGCCCTTGCCGGACTCGGTCTTCTCGTCGCGGAAGTATTCGGCCATCGTGAGGCCGGTGAGCGCGACGCGCAGGCGGTTGCCCGGCGGCTCGTTCATCTGGCCGTACACCATCGCGACCTTCGAGTTCGAGAGGTCTTCGCTGTCGATGACGCCCGACTCGATCATCTCGTGATAGAAGTCGTTGCCTTCGCGGGTGCGCTCGCCGACGCCGGCGAACACCGACAGGCCCGCATGCTGCTTGGCGATGTTGTTGATCAGCTCGAGCATGTTGACGGTCTTGCCGACGCCGGCGCCGCCGAACAGGCCGATCTTGCCGCCCTTCGCGAACGGGATCAGCAGGTCGATGACCTTGATGCCCGTGACCAGCAGCTCCTGGCCGCCGGCCTGCTCGTCGAACGACGGCGCCGGGCGGTGGATCGGCAGGTATTCCTTCGCCTGCACCGGGCCTTTCTCGTCCTGCGGCGTGCCGAGCACGTCCATGATGCGCCCGAGCGTCGCCTTGCCGACCGGCACGGAGATCGGGCCGCCGGTGGCCTTCACCTTCAGGCCGCGCTTCAGGCCTTCCGAGACGCCCATCGCGATCGTGCGCACGACGCCGTCGCCGAGCTGCTGCTGCACTTCGAGCGTCAGGTCCACGTCCTCGAGCTTGAGCGCCTCGTACACCTTCGGGATCTGCTCGCGCGGAAACTCCACGTCGATGACCGCGCCGATGATCTGCACGATCTTGCCGGTAGCCACTGGGCGGTAGACATCTCTCGTTCCTCATCGCTAGCTCAGACCGCCGCGGCGCCGCCGACGATCTCGCTGATCTCTTTGGTGATCGCCGCCTGGCGCGCCTTGTTGTAGATCAGCTGCAACTCGTCGATGAGCTTGCCGGCGTTGTCGGTCGCGCTCTTCATCGCGACCATGCGCGCCGCCATTTCGCAGGCGACGTTCTCGACCGCGCCCTGGTAGACCTGCGACTCGATGTAGCGCATCAGCACGCCATCGAGCAGCTCCGCCGCGGACGGCTCGTAGATGTAGTCCCACAGCTTCTGCAGCTTGTCCTCGTCCTCGGTGACGACCGGCAGCAGCTGCCGGACGATCGGCTTCTGGCTCATCGTGTTGACGAACTCGTTGTGCACCAGGAACACGCGGTCGAGCTTGCCTTCGCTGTACAGGTCGAGCATCACCTTGACGGTGCCGATCAGGTCCGCGACGTGCGGCCGATCGCCGAGGTGCGTGACGGTCGCGAGCGTCTGCACGCTGCCGAGGCGGCGGAAGAACTGCACGCCCTTCGAGCCGATCAGGCACAGCGACACCTGCCGCGCCCTTGCTCTGCCACTCGCGCATCGCGGCGAGCGTCGCCTTGAACAGGTTGACGTTCAGGCCGCCGCACAGGCCGCGATCGGTGCGTGATGACGATGAAGCCGACCGCCTTCGCCTCGCGCTCGACCAGGAACGGATGCTGGAAATCCGGGTTCGCCATGCGCAGGTGGCCGATCACGCGGCGGATCCTCTGCGCGTACGGACGCGTCGCGCGCATGCGGTCCTGCGCCTTGCGCATCTTGCTCGCCGCGACCATCTCCATCGCCTTGGTGATCTTCTGCGTGCTCTTGAAGCTCGCGATCTTGACGCGGATTTCTTTTACGCCGGGCATGGTTCAGTACGTCCCGGTGGTGGCGAACTCTTCCGAGATCTTCTTCAGCGCCGCCTCGTTCTCCGGCGACAGCACCGGATTGGCGTTGATCGCGTCGATCTCCGCCTTGTAGTTGGTCTTGGCGAACGCCTGCAGACCCGCTTCGAAGGCGCCGACCTTCTTCAGCTCGACCTTGTCCATGTAGCCGTTGTTCACGGCGTAGATCGACAGCGCCATCTCCGCGACCGACATCGGCGCGTACTGCTTCTGCTTCATCAGCTCGGTGACGCGCTGGCCGCGCTCGAGCTGCTTGCGGGTCGCTTCGTCGAGGTCGGAGGCGAACTGCGAGAACGCCGCGAGCTCGCGGTACTGCGCGAGCGCGAGACGGATGCCGCCGCCGAGCTTGGAGATGACCTTCGTCTGCGCGGCGCCGCCGACGCGCGACACCGAGACGCCGGCGTTCATCGCGGGACGGATGCCGGCGTTGAACAGATCGCCTTCGAGGAAGATCTGGCCGTCGGTGATCGAGATGACGTTGGTCGGCACGAACGCCGTGACGTCGCCCGCCTGCGTCTCGATGATCGGCAGGCCGGTCAGCGAGCCGGTCTTGCCCTTGACCTTGCCGCCGGTCTTCTTCTCGACGTACTCCTCGTTGACGCGCGCCGAGCGCTCCAGCAGGCGCGAGTGCAGGTAGAACACGTCGCCGGGATACGCTTCGCGGCCCGGCGGACGGCGCAGCAGCAGCGAGATCTGGCGGTACGCCCACGCCTGCTTGGTCAGGTCGTCATAGATGATCAGCGCGTCTTCGCCGTGGTCCATGAAGTACTCGCCCATCGCGCAGCCGGAGTACGGCGCGAGGTACTGCATCGAGGCGGGCATGGAGGCGGACGCGGCGACGATGATCGTGTGCTTCATCGCGTCGTGCTCTTCGAGCTTGCGCACGACGTTGGCGATCGAGCTCTGCTTCTGGCCGATCGCGACGTAGACGCACTTAATGCCGCTGTTCTTCTGGTTGATGATCGTGTCGATCGCGAGCGCGGTCTTGCCCGTCTGGCGGTCGCCGATGATCAGTTCGCGCTGGCCGCGGCCGATCGGCACCATCGAGTCGACCGCCTTGTAGCCGGTCTGCACCGGCTGGCTCACCGACTTGCGGAACACCACGCCGGGCGCGACGCGCTCGATCGGCGAGTTGTGGTCGGCCTTGATCGGGCCCTTGCCGTCGATCGGCTTGCCGAGCGAGTCGACGACGCGGCCGAGCAGGCCTTCGCCGACCGGCACTTCGAGAATGCGGCCGGTGGTCTTGACCGTGTCGCCTTCGGTGATGTGCTTGTACTCGCCGAGCACGACCGCGCCGACCGAGTCCTGCTCCAGGTTCAGCGCCAGGCCGAAGCTGCCGCCCGGGAATTCCAGCATTTCGCCGTACTTCACGTCGGCGAGGCCATGGATGCGCACGATGCCGTCGGTCACGGTGACCACCGTGCCGATGTTGCGCTCCTCGGAGGCGCTCGCGAACTTCTCGATGCGCGCCTTGATCAGATCGCTGATTTCGGATGCCTTGATTGCCATGTTCCGTTACCCTCTGTCATGCATGATCTGTCGACGTTCATCAGCCGCTCGAGCCGCGCCTTGAGCGAGCCGTCGATGACGAAGTCGCCGGCGCGCACGATCGCGCCGCCGATCAGCGACGCATCCACCGCGCAATGCAGCCGCACTTCGCGCTTCAGCCGCTTCGTTTCAATGCCGCGGCCAGCCGCTGCGCTGCGCGGCGTTCAGCTCCACGGCCGAAGTCACCTGCACATCCGCGATGTTCTCCACCTCGGCACGCAGCTCTTCGAACATGTGCGGCGATCTCCGGCAAGCACGCCAGGCGCCGGTTCTGCGCCAGCGTGCTGAGGAAATTCCGACCCGGCGTCGATGCCGTCGCCGCACGCTGCAGCGATCAGATCGATCAACTCGCTCGGGCTGCACGCGCGGACTCGAGAGCAGCCGGGCAACGCGCTAGTCCTGCACGACCGCCGCGGCGGCTGCCAGCATCGTCGACCAGCGCGCGAATCGCCATGCTCGCGCGCGCGATCGAACGCGGCCTTGGCGTAGGGTCGGGCGATGGTGGCTTTCTCGGCCATGCGGGTCCCGCGCCGTCAGGCGCGCTCGATCTCCACTGCCAGTGTTTCCAGCAGGTCGGCGTGCGTTTTCGCATCGACCTCTCGGCCGAGCAGCTTGCCCGCGCCGGACACCGCGATCGCGGCGACCTCGCGGCCAACTGCTCGCGCGCGCGGTCCGATTCGAGCGTCACCTCGTTGCGCGCGTCGGCGATCAGCCGCTGGCCTTCGGCGACGCGCGCCGCGCGCCTCTTCGACCATCTCGTCCGAGCGGCGGTTGGCCTGCTCGACGATCTTGTTCGCCTGCACGCGCGCTTCCTTGATGATGTCGGTGGCGCTCGCCTTCGCTTCCGCGAGGCTCTTCTCGGCCTTCTCCGCCGATCAGCCCTTCGGCGATCTTGCGTTGCCGCGCCTCGATGGCCGCGATCAGCGGCGGCCAGATGAACTTCATCGTGATCCAGCCGAGGATCAGGAAGACGACCAGCTGGATCACCAGTGTGATATTGAGGTTCATGGTGCGACCCGGCTCCGGGCTGCCTATCAGGTCTTGACGAACGGATTCGCCGTCGCGAACCACAGCGCGATGCCGACGCCGATGATGAACGATGCGTCGATCAGGCCGAGCAGCAGGAACACTTCGTCTGCAGCGTGTTCATCAGCTCCGGCTGACGCGCCGAGGCTTCGATGTACTTGCCCGACATGATGCCCACGCCGAGGCAGGCGCCGAGCGCGCCGATACCGATGATCAGGCCACAGGCCAGTGCGACAAAACCGACGTCCGTCATGTGCGTTCTCCGAGGTTGAAACGAAATTTCATGGAGCGAATCAATGCTGCTCGTGCGCCTGGCCGATGTAGACCAGCGTCAGCATCATGAAAATGAACGCCTGCAGCAGCACGATCAGGATGTGGAAGATCGCCCAGGCCGTGCCGGCGATCAGGTGCATCACGATGCCGTAGGCGGTGACCGTGCCGCCGAGGCCGGCGATCAGGAAGAAGATCAGCTCGCCGGCGTACATGTTTCCGTACAGACGCATGCCGTGCGACAGCACGCGGCCGCAGTACTCGACGATGTTCATGCCGATATTGCCGATGCCGAGCAGCAACGCCCCGATCCACGTCAGCGGATTGAAGGACAGCTTGACCATGCCGAACGGCGAGCACGTCAGCTCATGCAGCCAGCCACCGAGCCCTTTAATCTTGATGCTGTAGTAGAAGACCAGCAGCAGCGTGCCGAGCGACAGGCCGATGGTGCCGTTCAGGTCGGCGGTCGGCAGACGAGGTGCGGCTGGATCTCGATGGCGCCGCCCGAGACGTAGAAGAACTGCTCGCCGCCCTCCGGCGTCTGCACGCGGACTTCGCCCGGCTTGAGCGTCGTCAGGAGCGGCGCGTGCCGCGGGGCGATGCCGATGTCGCCCATGATCGCCGGCACGAACACCATCGAGGCTTCGCCCGAGAAGATCTCGCCTTCGGCGCTCACGATATCTACGTGAATCGTGGCCATCGGATGTGCTCATGCGCTTCACTGCCCGCTGTTATCTGCAGCGTCTTCGCCTTCGCGACTGCTTCCTCGATGTCGCCGACCATGTAGAACGCCTGCTCCGGCAGGTGATCGTAGTCGCCGGCGAGAATGCCCTTGAAGCCGCGGATCGTGTCCTTGAGCGGCACGATCCTGCCGTCCTGGCCGGTGAACACCTTCGCGACGTTGAACGGCTGCGACAGGAAGCGCTGGATCTTGCGCGCGCGCGACACGGTGCGCTTGTCGTCTTCCGACAGCTCGTCCATGCCGAGGATCGCGATGATGTCCTGCAGCTCCTTGTAACGCTGCAGCACCGCCTGCACGCCGCGCGCCGTGTTGTAGTGCTCCTCGCCGATCACCAGCGGATCGAGCTGGCGGCTGGTGGAGTCGAGCGGATTCACTGCCGGATAGATGCCGAGCGAGGCGATCTGGCGATCGAGCACGACGGTCGCGTCGAGGTGCGCGAAGGTCGTCGCCGGCGACGGATCGGTGAGGTCGTCCGCGGGCACGTACACGGCCTGGATCGAGGTGATCGAGCCGGTCTTCGTCGAGGTGATCCGCTCCTGCAGCACGCCCATCTCTTCGGCGAGCGTCGGCTGATAACCCACCGCCGAGGGCATGCGCCCGAGCAGCGCGGACACTTCGGTGCCGGCGAGCGTGTAGCGGTAGATGTTGTCGATGAACAGCAGCACGTCGCGGCCCTTGCCGGACTCGGTCTTCTCGTCGCGGAAGTACTCCGCCATCGTCAGGCCGGTGAGCGCGACGCGCAGGCGGTTGCCCGGCGGCTCGTTCATCTGCCCGTAGACCATCGCCACTTTCGAGTTCGACAGGTCTTTGCTGTCGATGACACCCGCCTCCATCATCTCGTGATAGAAGTCATTGCCTTCGCGGGTGCGCTCGCCGACACCCGCGAACACCGACAGGCCGGCATGCTGCGTGGCGATGTTGTTGATCAGCTCGAGCATGTTGACGGTCTTGCCGACGCCGGCGCCGCCAAACAGACCAATCTTGCCGCCCTTCGCGAACGGCATGAGCAGATCCATGACCTTGATGCCCGTGGTCAGCAGCTCCTGGCCGCCG
This sequence comes from uncultured Gammaproteobacteria bacterium, assembly GCA_963830745.1. Classification (GTDB taxonomy): domain Bacteria; phylum Pseudomonadota; class Gammaproteobacteria; order Steroidobacterales; family Steroidobacteraceae; genus Steroidobacter. The sequence goes on along the minus strand of CAWHNL010000014.1, from coordinate 27,186 downwards.
GCCTGCTCCTCGAAGGAGGGCGCCGGCCGGTGGATCGGCAGGAATTCCTTCGCCTGCACCGGACCCTTCTCGTCCTGCGGCGCGCCGAGCACGTCCATGATGCGGCCGAGCGTCGCCTTGCCGACCGGCACTGAGATCGGGCCACCGGTCGCCTTCACCTTCAGGCCGCGCTTCAGGCCTTCGGAGACGCCCATCGCGATCGTGCGCACCACGCCGTCGCCGAGCTGCTGCTGCACTTCGAGCGTCAGCTCGACGTCTTCGAGCTTGAGCGCCTCGTACACCTTCGGGATGTGCTCGCGCGGAAACTGCACGTCGATGACCGCGCCGATGATTTGCACGATCTTGCCGGTAGACACGGGGGCGGTAGACATCACTCGTTCCTCTTAACTCAGACTGCTGCGGCGCCGCCGACGATCTCGCTGATCTCTTTCGTGATCGCGGCCTGGCGCGCCTTGTTGTAGATCAGCTGCAATTCGTCGATCAGCTCGCCGGCGTTGTCGGTCGCGCTCTTCATCGCCACCATGCGGGCTGCCATCTCGCAGCCGACGTTCTCGACGGCGCCCTGATAGACCTGCGACTCGATGTAGCGCATCAGCACGCCCTCGAGCAGCTCCGCCGCGGAAGGCTCGTAGATGTAATCCCACAGCTTCTGCAGCTTGTCCTCGTCCTCGGTGACGACCGGCAGGAGCTGCCGCACGATCGGCTTCTGGCTCATCGTGTTCACGAACTCGTTGTGCACCAGGAACACGCGGTCGAGCTTGCCTTCCTTGTACAGGTCGAGCATCACCTTGATCGTGCCGATCAGGTCCGCGACGTGCGGCCGGTCGCCGAGGTGCGTCACGGTGGCGAGCGTCTTGGCGCTAGCGAGCCGGCGGAAGAACTGCACGCCCTTCGAGCCGATCAGGCACAGCGAGACCTCCGCGCCGCGGCCCTGCCAGTCGCGTATCGCGGCCAGCGTCGCCTTGAACAGGTTGACGTTCAGGCCGCCGCACAGGCCGCGGTCGGTGCTGATGACGATGAAGCCGACGGCCTTCGCCTCGCGCTCGATCAGGTACGGATGGCGGAAATCCGGGTTCGCCTTGCGCAGGTGGCCGATCACGCGGCGGATGCGCTGCGCATACGGACGCGTGGCGCGCATGCGGTCCTGCGCCTTGCGCATCTTGCTGGCGGCGACCGTCTCCATCGCCTTGGTGATCTTCTGCGTGCTCTTGAAGCTCGCGATCTTCACCCGGATTTCTTTTACGCCCGCCATGGTTTCAGTACGTCCCGGTGGTGGCGAACTCTTCCGAGATCTTCTTCAGCGTCGCCTCGTTCTCCGGCGACAGCACCGGGTTGGCGTTCATGCGCGTCCATCTGCGACTTGTAGTTGGTCTTGGCGAACGCCTGCAGCCCGGCCTCGAACGCACTGACCTTCTTCAGCTCGACCTTGTCCATGTAGCCGTTGTTGACGGCGTAGATCGACAGCGCCATCTCCGCGACCGACATCGGCGCGTACTGCTTCTGCTTCATCAGCTCGGTGACGCGCTGGCCGCGCTCGAGCTGCTTGCGGGTGCTTTCGTCGAGATCGGAGGCGAACTGCGAGAACGCCGCGAGCTCGCGGTACTGTGCCAGCGACAGCTTGATGCCGCCGGACAGCTTGGAGATCAGCTTCGTCTGCGCCGCGCCGCCGACGCGCGACACGGAGATGCCGGCGTTCATGGCCGGGCGGATGCCGGCGTTGAACAGATCGCCTTCGAGGAAGATCTGGCCGTCGGTGATCGAGATGACGTTGGTCGGGACGAACGCGGTGACGTCGCCCGCCTGCGTCTCGATGATCGGCAGGCCGGTCAGCGAGCCGGTCTTGCCCTTGACCTTGCCGCCGGTCTTCTTCTCGACGTACTCCTCGTTGACGCGCGCCGAGCGCTCCAGCAGGCGCGAGTGCAGGTAGAACACGTCGCCCGGATACGCTTCGCGGCCCGGCGGACGGCGCAGCAGCAGCGAGATCTGCCGGTACGCCCACGCCTGCTTGGTCAGGTCGTCATAGATGATCAGCGCGTCTTCGCCGCGATCCATGAAGAACTCGCCCATCGCGCAGCCGGAATACGGCGCGAGATACTGCATCGAGGCGGGCACGGAGGCCGAGGCGGCGACGATGATCGTGTGCTTCATCGCGTCGTGCTCTTCGAGCTTGCGCACGACGTTGGCGATCGAGCTCTGCTTCTGCCCGATCGCGACGTAGATGCATTTGATGCCGCTGGCCTTCTGATTGATGATCGTGTCGATCGCGAGCGCGGTCTTGCCGGTCTGGCGGTCGCCGATGATCAGCTCGCGCTGGCCGCGGCCGATCGGCACCATCGAGTCGACCGCCTTGTAGCCGGTCTGCACCGGCTGGCTCACCGACTTGCGGAACACCACGCCGGGCGCGACGCGCTCGATCGGCGAGTTGTGGTCGGCCTTGATCGGGCCCTTGCCGTCGATCGGCTTGCCGAGCGAGTCGACGACGCGGCCGAGCAGCCCTTCGCCGACCGGCACCTCGACGATGCGGCCGGTGGTCTTGACCGTGTCGCCTTCGACGATGTGCTTGTACTCACCGAGCACGACCGCACCGACCGAATCCTGCTCCAGGTTCAGCGCCAGGCCGAAGCTGCCGCCCGGGAATTCCAGCATTTCGCCGTACTTCGCGTCGGCGAGGCCGTGGATGCGCACGATGCCGTCGGTCACGGTCACGACCGTGCCGATGTTGCGCTCCTCGGAGGCGCTCGCGAACTTCTCGATGCGCGCCTTGATCAGATCGCTGATTTCGGAGGCCTTGATTGCCATGGTTCCTACTACCCTCTAATGCATGATCTGTGACGCGAGCCGCTCGAGCCGCGCCTTGAGCGAGCCGTCGATGACGAAGTCGCCGGCGCGCACGACCGCGCCGCCGATCAGCGCCGCATCGACCGCGCAGTGCAGGCGCACTTCGCGCTTCAATCGCTTCTTGAGCGCCGCCGCCAGCCGCGTGCGCTGCGCCTCGTCGAGCTGCACGGCCGACGTGACGTGCACGTCGGTGACGTTCTCGACCTCGGCGCGCAGCTCCTCGTAGATCGCCGCGACCTCGGGCAGCACGGCGAGCCGGCGGTTCTGCGCCAGCGTGTTGAGGAAGTTGCGGCCGTGCTCGTCCGCGCCGCTCGCCTCGGCGATGAGCTCGACCAGGTCGGCGGGCTGCACGCGCGGGCTCGACAGGAGCTTGACGACGCGCTCGTCGGCGACAGTCGTCGCCGCGGCAGCGAGCATCTCCGACCAGCGTGCGCAAATCGTTGCTGCTCGCGCGCCGCCTCGAAGGCGGCCTTGGCGTACGGTCTCGCGAGCGTGACTTTCTCGGCCATGGCAGTGCGCGCCTTCAGCCCCGCTCGATTTCGAGCGCGAGCTTGTCCAGCAGGTCGGCGTGCGCCTTGGCGTCGATCTCGCGACCGAGGAGCTTGCCCGCGCCGGCGACTGCAATCAGTGCGACTTCACGCCGCAACTGCTCGCGCGCACGGTTCGACTCGAGCGTCACCTCGTTGCGCGCGTCGGCGAGCAGCCGCTGGCCCTCGGCGATCGCTGTGCCGCGCGCCTCTTCGACCACCTCGCTCGAGCGGCGGTTCGCCTGCTCGACGATCTTGTTCGCCTGCACGCGCGCTTCCTTGATGATGTCGGTCGCGCTCGCCTTCGCTTCCGCGAGGCTCTTCTCGGCCTTCTCCGCCGAGACCAGCCCGTCGGCGATCTTGCGCTGCCGCGCCTCGATGGCCGCGATCAGCGGCGGCCACACGAACTTCATCGTGACCCAGCCGAGGATCAGGAAGACGAGCAGCTGGATCACCAGTGTGATGTTGAGGTTCATGGTGCGAACCGCGCTCCGGACTGCCTATCAGGTCTTGACGAACGGATTCGCCGTCGCGAACCACAGCGCGATGCCGACGCCGATGATGAACGACGCGTCGATCAGGCCGAGCAGCAGGAAGACCTTGGTCTGCAGCACGTTCATCAGCTCCGGCTGGCGCGCCGAGGCCTCGATGTACTTGCCCGACATGATGCCCACGCCGATGCAGGCGCCCAGCGCGCCGATACCGATGATCAGGCCACAGGCCAGTGCGACAAAACCGACGTCCGTCATGTGTGTTCTCCGAGGTTGAAACGAAATCTCATGTGGCGAATCAATGATGCTCGTGCGCCTGGCCGATGTAGACCAGCGTCAGCATCATGAAAATGAACGCCTGCAGCAGCACGATCAGGATGTGGAAGATCGCCCAGGCCGTGCCGGTGATCAGGTGCATCACGATGCCGTAGGCAGTGACCGTGCCGCCGAGGCCGGCGATCAGGAAGAAGATCAGCTCGCCGGCGTACATGTTTCCGTACAGACGCATGCCGTGCGACAGCGTGCGGCCGCAGTACTCGACGATGTTCATGCCGACGTTCGCGATGCCGAGCAGCAGCGCGCCGATCCAGGTCAGCGGATTCCACGTCACCGTCGCCATGCCGAACGGCGCCGTGGCGAGCTCGTGCAGCCAGCCGCCGAGCCCTTTGACCTTGACGCTGTAGTAGAGGACCAGCACCAGCGTGCCCAGCGACATGCCGATCGTGCCGTTCAGGTCGGCGGTCGGCAGCGGGCGCAGATAGTCGACGCCGAAGGCCGTTGTGTGCGATCCACGGCAGCAGGTCGACCGGCAGCAGGTCGATCGCGTTCATGAGCGCGACCCAGACGAACACCGTCAGCGCGAGCGGCGCGATATAGGTGAGGTTGCCGTGCACGAGCGTCTTGGCCTGCTCATCGACCATCTCGACGAGCATCTCGACCGCGCACTGGAACTTGCCGGGCACGCCCGGCGTGGCGCGCCGCGCAGCAAGGCGCAGCAACAGCAGCGTGATGGCTGCGCAGAGCAGCGAAAAGAACAGCGTGTCCCAGTGGACGACGGAGAAATCGAACGAGCGAGTGCTGCTCTTTGCTCGACAGGTGATGCAAATGATGGGAGATGTACCCGGACATTCCGCCGCCGTGGTCACCGCCGCTCTCACTTGCCATCAGCGTCACTCGCATACTTCTTCCCGAACACAAACCACGCCCAGTAGGCCACCATCGCGCCGAACAGGCCGGCCAGCACCGGCAGCGGCGCGAGGGCCCTGGACCGCAGCGCGACCACCAGCAGGCTGACCGTCACGACGACCTTGAACAGCCATCCCGCGAAAACACTGATCGCGCTCAGACGCATGCCATGCGTCAGGCTGTGCTTGAACAGCACCAACGCCATGTACACCGTCCAGACCAGGCCGATGCCGCCGCCCACCAGCGCCGACACCGCCGCCTGCCTCCCGAGCGTCACCGCGAATATTGTGGCGAGCGCTCCGATCCACAACGCCTGCCACAGCAGAATTCGCCACGACTGGCGCGCAGCCGCTCGCAAGAACGTTGGTACTCATGCGCAGCCGCTCTCTGATCCCGGACAACAAAAATGCCACCGTGCTTGCAGCCGAGCGATCGGCACGTGTGGCATCGTTCAAGCCGAAGAAAATGCCAGCCGGAACTGCCCCACCGGCCGGAAAAGGCGGCGCATTATAAGCGCGAAAGCGATTGGTGACTAGGCACCGTCGACTTCATCAGAAGAAGGCGTCAGCGCACCTACAGCCGGTAGCGGATCTTGATCAGGAACTGGTCGGCAGTCCCGCACGTCGGACATGTCGCCGAACAGGTCGCCGACGCTGCGTTCGTCGTCGCGCAGCAAGTCGAAGCCGCCGCGTCGCATACACGAGGAACAGCTCGGACAGCGGCCCGATCTCGTAGCGATAGCGCACCTGCAGCCCGAGATTGTTGACGGTGAACGGCGCCAGCGGCTCCGGCACGACGAACAGGCCGCCGTCCGCATCGGTCCGGTACGCAGCGCGCGCTTCCGCGTCGATGCCGATCCACTGCCATTTCACGCGCAGCTCGTGGCGCGGCGCCGGAATCCAGTCGACGCGCAGGTCGAAGTCCAGGCGCTCGCCCCGGTACGAGCCGAACAGGTTGCCGCCTTCCCACAGCAGCCAGTCGTCGAAGTAGTAGGGCAGCAGGTCGAGCTGCAGGGTCAGCTTCTCGGTCGGGTACCAGGCGGTCGACAGCTGCAGGCGCGCCGCTGTAGTCCTGCACGCCCTGCTGGTACACGTACCCGCCGAACGTCAGCTGCCAGTCGCCGAAGCGCGGCGAGGTGAGCGTCGACGTAACCGTCAGACGCGCTCGTCGAGCTGCACCGGCCCGTTGCCGCGCGAGATCAGGTCGTCGACGCCGCTGGTGAGGTAGCGCAGCTCCTGGTACGCCGCTCCAGCTGCTCGCGTACTGCACGTTGCGCGACAGCTGCAGCCGCGACTGCAGGCGCTGGCCCTCGGCTCGTTCTCGCGGTAGTAGGCGTACAGACGCTGGGTCTCGCCGTTGATGCGGCCCTCGGGGGCGCCGCCGACCCGGCGGTTCGTGTCCCACTCGACCTGGCGCAGCGAGTTGCGCTCCATGTAGCCGAGGTCGTTCAGGTCGAACTGGTCGTCGATGTACAGCAGCTTCAGCGTGTGCGTGAGCGGCGCGGAGCGGTTGAAGTCCGTCTGCAGCCACGCCTCGTAGCCGTTGGTTCCGGTGCGCTCTGCTGCACTCCGAACAGCGAACGCCGCCCATGCCGGCCTGGCCGATGTCGGAGCGGATCACCTGCCCCGACACGCGCCACCAGTCGTTCGGCGTCAGCTCGTAGTCGATCGCGTTGACCAGCGGCGTCGCGGTCGAGCAACGGATGGTCGGTCCAGGTGCCGAGGTAGCCGACGCGCGCGTGCTCGCAGCGGCAGCGCGACGCGCGTCGCCGCGAACAGGCGTCCGAAGTCGTCGCGATAGTCGCTCTCCTGGGCGAGGAACGCGCCGTACACCAGCGAGTTCGCCGTGCCGGTCAGCTTGACCGCGACGTCGATGTCGGACGAGCCGGCGCTGAAATCGTCCGGCGCGGCGCCGATGCGGCGCGTGTAGATGAGCTGACCGTTGGCCGGCGTGCGCAGGTCGAAGATGCCCTGGTTCTCCGTGAAGAACGGCCGCTTGTCGGTGAACACGGTCTCGATCGCCGAGAAGTCGACGACCAGCTCGTCGCTCTCCACCTGGCCGAAGTCGGGATTGAGCGTCGCGGCCAGCCACAGGTTCGGCGAGATCTTCCAGTTGATGTCGGCGCCGGCCTTGAACTGCGTGTCGTCGTTCACCAGGTCGGAGCGCGCCGTCGCGTACGGCACGAAGTCGAAGCGCCTGCCCGAGTCGTACTGCGAGATCGAGACGCGGCGGAAGTCGGAGAGGAACACCTCGGAATCGCTGCTGATGCCCGGGCACGCGTAGCGCTCGCCGCGCTCGAACAGATAGCGCGTGCGCATAGATGCCGATCGTGCGCGTGTCGGCGTCCGACTTGCGCATGCTGATGCTCGACCACGGCACCAGCATCTCGACGAACCACTGGTCGTCGGTTTCGCGCACGGCGTGTTGCCAGGTCGCCGTCCCAGTCGCGGTCGAACTTGTTCTGGTTCGTCACCAGGCCGTCGCGCACGCCGCCGCCGAGCGCCGACCGCGAACTCGTAGCCGACATTGCGCGGTGGCGTCGAAGTCGACGACCAGCGCGACGGAGTCGCCGGTGAAGGCCTCCGCGTCGCGCGGCGTGCGCGGCTTCATGCGCCGCTCCTGCGGCGGCTGGTCGAGGATGAAGGCAGCAGCGAGCCCGCGCTCGGTGGAGAGGATGCGCACGTCGTTGCGATAGCGCGGATCGTCGCGCAGGAACGGCAGCGTGCGCCGCCAGTCGTCGCAGCGGATCGCGTTCTGCCACTCGCGCTTCGTCGATGCGGCCGTCGACGACGATCTCCGCGCGCGCCGGCAGGGCGGCGGCAGGCACATCAGCAACAGGAGGAGCTGATCGACACGGCTGTGCGCGGCGGGCGCGAGCGGCGACGCACGCCGCCGGAAATTCCAGCCTCCGTGCACCGGGTTGCATGCACTGGCCCGCGGATCATCGCATGCGATCAGCGTATATGTTCGAGAATACCGTCGAGCTCGTCGAGCGTGTGATAGCTGATGACGAGTTTGCCCTTGCCCGAAGCCGTGTGTTGCACGGCGACCTTGGCGCCGAGCTTGTCGCTCAGCTCGCTTTCGCAGCTTGCGGATGTTCGGATCGACGCGCGGCGCGCTCTCCTCGGCCGCGGCCTGCGGCGGCGCGGTGAGCCGCTTGACCAGCGCCTCGGTCTCGCGCACCGACAGCTTCTTCTTCGCGACCAGCGCGCCGACCTCGGCCTGCTGCCGCCGCGCTCTCGAGCCCGAGCAGCGCGCGCGCATGACCCATCTCCAGCTCGCGATGCTCGACCAGCGTCTTGACCTCGTCGGTGAGCTCCAGCAGGCGCAGCAGATTGGAAACGGCGGCGCGCGAGCGGCCGACGGCTTCCGCGGCCGTCGCATGCGTCATGTCGAATTCGGTGATCAGGCGATCGAGCGCGCGCGCCTCTTCGAGCGGATTGAGATTCTCGCGCTGGATGTTCTCGATGAGCGCCATCGCGATCGCGGCTTCGTCGGGCACGCGGCGCACGATGGCCGGAATCTCGTGCAGGCCCGCCAGCTGCGCGGCACGCCAGCGGCGCTCGCCGGCGATGATTTCGTAGCGCGCGTGGCCCGCGCCCTCCGGCCGCGTCCAGCGGACGCACGACGATCGGCTGCACCACGCCCTGCGCTTTGATGGAGTCGGCCAGCTCCTGCAGCGTCTCGGGCCGCATGTCGATGCGCGGCTGATACTTGCCGCGCTGGAGCAGGTCCACCGGCAGCCTCTGCAACTCGTCGTCGGAGTGCAGCTTGCGTGACGACTTCGGACTCGTCGTCGGGCTCGGGCTGACCGAGCAGCGCGCCCAGTCCGCGTCCGAGGCTTCGTCGTTTCGTCGTCGCCATGGTTGCCATTCTGGTGAGACCCCCCGTTAGGGAGGCGATAGTAGTGGACCGCGGGCAGCCCGGCACTAGGGCCATCCCTGCAAGCGAGCGAAAATCCCCCCGGCGTCCGGAATTCTAGTGCGTTCGTCAGCGCGAGTCTATTGGGCGACGGCATCTGCGCTCGTGCCCGCGACCTCGTAGTCGCCTTCCTCGCGCCGGATCATCTCGCCGGCCAGCGCCAGGTAGGCGAGCGCGCCGCGCGACTCGCGGTCGTAGTGCAGCGCCGGCTTGCCGTAGCTCGGCGCTTCCGCCAGCCGCACGTTGCGCGGAATGATCGTGCGGAACACCTTGTCGCGGAAGTGCTCGATCAGCTGCGCCGAGACTTCGTTCGCCAGGTTGTTACGCGGATCGAACATCGTGCGCAGGATGCCGTCGATCTCCAGGCCCGGGTTCGGGCCGGCCTTGATCTGCTCGATGGTGTCGACCAGCGCCGTGAGCCCCTCGAGCGCGTAGTACTCGCACTGCATGGGGATGAGCACGCCGTCGGCCGCGACCAGCGCGTTGACCGTCAGCATGTTGAGCGCCGGCGGACAGTCGATCAGCACGATGTCGAACTGCTCGCGCACCGGCTGCAGCGCGTCGCGCAGCCGCGATTCGCAGCCCGCCTTGCCCATCAGCTGCACTTCGGCGGCGACCAGGTCCTGGTTCGACGGCATCAGCTTGAACGCGGCGTATTCGAGATCCAGCAGCGCCGCGCCGGCGTCGCAGTCGCCGAGCAGCACGTCGGTGGTGGAGCGCTGCACCGTGCGCTTGTCGACGCCGCAACCCATCGTCGCGTTGCCCTGCGGATCGATGTCGATGAGCAGCACGCGCCGCTTCGTCGCGGCGAGCGACGCCGCGAGATTGACGCTCGTGGTCGTCTTGCCGACGCCGCCTTTCTGATTGGTGATGGCGAGAATGCGGTGCATGACTGAAGCGGACGAGTCGCTCCCGGCCTCAGGCTCTGTCGTGGCTGCGGCAGAGTTCCACAAGATGCCGCTGCTCGTCCAGACCGGGGACGTTAAGTCGATGGACTGCCGCGAGTTTCCATCCGCTCGGAACGTGTGCGCAGCTCGTCCGTCGGGTAGCGACCCTTCATCGCAAGCAGTCGCCCGCCGCCGACACATAGATGTCCGGACCACTTCACGAACGTCTCGAGCGGCCCGACGGCGCGCGACACGACGCAGTCGAAACGCTCCTTCGGCCGATAGTTTTCGGCGCGCGTGTGCACCGTTTGCACGTTGTGCAAGCCGAGCGTCTGCGCGGCGTGCTCGACGAACTTGAGCTTCTTCGCGGTCGAATCGATGCAACGTGAACTGCGTGCTGCGGCAACGCGACCGCGAGCGGCAGGCCGGGAAAGCCCGCGCCGGTGCCGATGTCTGCGAACGCGCGCGCCGCGCAGGTAGCGTGTGCACGGCGAGACTGTCGAGCAGGTGCTTGGTGATCTGCTGGCCGCGCTCGCGGATCGCGGTGAGATTCATGCGCTGGTTCCAGTCGTCCAGCTCGTCGAGCAAGCGCAGCAGCTGGCCGGCCTGCGCCGAGCTCAGCGGGATGCCGAGCTGCGCGGCGCCGGACATCAGGACGTCGAGTGACACGTCAACCGATCTTGACCACCGCGCGCCCGGTGACCGCACCCTTGACGTACGGCTCGAACGCCTGCGGCAGCTCGTCGAGGCTGACCGTGCGCGTGACGATGGCGTCCAGGTGGCGCGGCTTGAGGTCGCTCGCGAGGCGCTGCCACACCGCGAGGCGCAGCGGCCGCGGCGTGAACACGGAGTTGATGCCGAGCAGGTTCACGCCGCGCAGGATGAACGGCACGACGGTCGTCTTCAGCTCCGGGCTCGCAGCCAGGCCGATGCTGGCGATGTTGCCCCAGAAATTCGTGGTGCGCGTCAGCCACGCGAGCACGTCGCCGCCGAGATTGTCGATCGCGCCGGCCCACTGCGCTTCTTCGAGCGGGCGCGAGCCGAGATTGATCCCTTCGCGCAACAGGACGCGGGCAGCGCCGAGCTGCTCGAGATACGCAGTCGCAGGATTTCTTGCCGGTGAGCGCCACGACCTGGTAGCCGCGGCCCGCGAGCATGTCGATCGCGAGGCTGCCGACGCCGCCGGTCGCGCCCGTCACGACGATCTCGCCGCCCTCGGGCTCGCTGGCCGTTCTGCTCCATGCGATGGATCGCGAGCGCCGCGGTGTAGCCGGCGGTGCCGATCGCCATGCACTGGAACTCGTCGAGGCCCGGCCGGAATCGGCACGACCCAGTCGCCCTGCACGCGCGCGTATTCGGCGTAACCGCCGTCGTGCGTCTCGGACAGGCCGCAGCCGTTCACCAGGACTTTCTGGCCGGGCTTGAATGCGGCGTGCTGCGAGGACACGACTTCGCCGGCGAGATCGATGCCGCCGACCAGCGGATACTTGCGCAGGATCTTGCCGGCGCCGGTCGCCGCGAGCGCGTCCTTGTAGTTGATCGTCGAGTAGCGGACCTTGATGACGACGTCGCCGGCGGCGAGATCGTCCAGGCCGATCGTCTCCAGGCGCGGCGACGACCTTGCCGCCTTCCTGGTGAATGCGGAATGCGCGGAAGCTCTCATTCACTGTCCGCCGCCTTCTGACGCACTTGCCGTGCTTGCGCAGCTCGATCGGTGCTGCACAGGCCACGCTGCCGGCCGAAGAACTCGGCGATCGCCTCGAAGTCCTTCGCGTCGATGCCGGCGATGATGCCGGCCATGATCGGGTTCTTGCGCTTGCCGCTCTTGTATTCCTGCAGCGCGTGCACGATGTAGTCGGGGTACTGCCCGGCGAGGATCGGGTACTCGGGCCCGATGGTCTTCGCGCCGTCGGTGCCGTGACAGGACACGCAGGTCTGCGTGGCCGGCGGCGGCGTGCCGACGACCTGCTTGTTGGGCTGCACGACTTCGCTCTGCAGGATAGGCGGCGATGTCGGCGCGATCCTGGTCGGAAAGCGTGGCGGCCTGCGAGTGCATCGTCTGGTGCGGGCGGTCGCCGCTGGCGTAGCGCGTTCAGGGCGCTGATCAGGTACTGCGCGTTCTGGCCGCCGAGCTTCGGCACGCTGTAGTTCGGGAAGGCGTTCTTGTAGTCCGGCACGCCGTGGCAGCCGTGGCAGGTGTAAGCGAGGACCTTGCCGCGCTTGGCATCGCCTTCCGCGTTCGCATCCAGCGACCGCGCCCACGAGCCCGACTGGCCACCCAGACCGCGAACGCGGCCGCTCGCACCTTCATATCCGCTCCGCGTTTCGTGCAGGGCGCGCATGGTACAGGAAGTGCAAGTTCCGCTGTATACTGCCCAACCCGCTATTCCCGATCCGAAGGTTTTTCGCTCATGGCCCGTATCACCGTCGAGGATTGCCTGCACCAGGTGCCGAACCTGTTCCAACTGGTCCTGGTTGCCGCCAAGCGCGCGCGCAAGCTGGCCAATGGCGCCGAGGCGACGGTGGAATGGGAGAACGACAAGTCGACCGTGGTTGCGCTGCGCGAGATCGCGGCCGGCCACATCGGCCCCGAGATTCTCGAAGAAGCCGAGCGACCGCAGCCCGAGACGATGCCGGAGATGGAGATGTCCGGCGAGCTGCGCGCCCCGCACCTCGGATTGGGAGACTGATCGACCCGCCATCCGGTCGGCCCCCGGTCGCTGCCATGGACTACGCGTCTTCCATCCTGGGACTGCTGCCGACTGGAAGACGCTCGATCGGCGTCACGCAGCTGCTCAACAAGCTCGAGACCTACCTGCCGCCGGCGCAGGTCGACCGCATCCGCGACGCCTATGAGTTCGGCGCCGAGGCCCACGAAGGCCAGAAGCGCCTGTCCGGCGAGCCGTACATCGCCCACCCGGTCGCCGTCGCCGACCTGCTCGCCGACCTGCACCTGGATGCGCCGACGATCATCGCGGCGATCCTGCACGACGTCATCGAGGACACGCCGACGGCGAAGGACGAGATCGCCGAGCGCTTCGGCGCCGACGTCGCCGAGCTGGTCGACGGCGTCTCCAAGCTCGATCACATCCAGTTCCGCAGCCGCGCCGAGGCGCAGGCCGAGAGCTTCCGCAAGATGCTGCTGGCGATGGTGCGCGACATCCGCGTCATCATGGTCAAGCTCGCCGACCGCACGCACAACATGCGCACGCTCGGCTCGGTGCCGCCGGCCAAGCGGCGCACGGTCGCGCGCGAGACGCTGGAGATCTACGCGCCGATCGCCAACCGCCTCGGCATCCACTCGATCAAGTCCGAGCTCGAGGAGCTCGGCTTCAAGGCGCTGTACCCGGGCCGCTACCGCATCATCGAGAAGGCGCTGAAGCGCGCGCGCGGCAACCAGAAGCAGTTCGTCGGCAAGATCGCCGACAACCTGCGCGGCGCGCTGGAGAAGGCCGGCGTGAAGGGCCGCGTCGAAGGCCGCGAGAAGCACCTCTACAGCGTCTATCAGAAGATGCGCCGCAAGCGCGCGCCGCTCGCGTCGATCGTCGACGTGTTCGGCTTCCGCATCGTCGTCGACTCGGTCGACACCTGTTATCGCGCGCTCGGCCTGGTGCACGGCCTGTATCGGCCGATGCCGGGGCGCTTCAAGGACTACATCGCGATCCCGCGCATCAACGGCTACCAGTCGCTGCACACGACGCTGTTCGGCCCGAACGGCATGCCGATCGAAGTGCAGATCCGCACCGACGACATGCATCGCGTCGCCGAGTCGGGCATCGCCGCGCACTGGCAGTACAAGACGCGGCGAAGACCAGGGCAAGACGTATCGCGACCGCGCGAGCGAGTGGCTGCAGCACCTGATGGAGATGCCGCACGGCGGCAGCTCCGAAGAATTCATGGAGAGCGTCAAGCTCGACCTGTTCCCGGACAAGGTTTACGTGTTCACGCCGCGCGGCGAGATCCGCCGCCTGCCGCGCAACGCGACCGCAGTCGACTTCGCGTACTCGGTGCACACCGACATCGGCAACCATTGCGTCGCCGCGAAAGTCGATCGCCGCCTCGTGCCGCTGCGCACACCGCTGCGCAACGGACAGACGGTCGAGATCATCACCGCCAAGGGCGCGACGCCGAACCCCGCCTGGGTGAACTTCGTCGTCACCGCGAAGGCGCGCGCCGCGATCCGTCACTACTTGAAGGGCTTGAAGCACTCCGAAGCGGTCGAGCTCGGCAGGCGGCTGCTGACCCAGGCGCTCGCCGACCTGTCGGTCGCGCTGAAGAAAGTGCCGGAAGAGCGGCTGCAGAGCGTCGCGACCGAATTCAACCTCAAGAGCCCGGAAGAGCTGTTCGAGCAGATCGGCCTGGGCGAGCGCCTCGCGCCGCTGGTCGCGCGCCGGCTGCTGCCCGCCGATGCAGTCGCGGTCGCGGCCGAGCCGTCGCCGAGCGCGGCCGCTGGCGATCGCGGGCACGGAAGGCATGGTCGTGAGCTACGCGCGCTGCTGCTTCCCGATCCCGAACGATCCGATCATGGCGTACCTGTCGAGCGGCCGCGGCGTCGTCATCCATCGCGAGGCGTGCGGCAACCTGCGCAACTATCGCAAGCAGCCGGACAAGTGGCTGTCGGTCACGTGGCAGCCGAACGTCGATCGCCTGTTCAACGTCGAAGTGCGCATCGACGTGGCGAACCGCATGGGCGTGCTCGCCGCGATCGCCTCGAACATCGCGACCACCGAAACGAACATCGAGCACGTGGCCGTCGACGAGCGCGACGGCGACGCCTCGACGCTGGTGTTCGACCTGCAGGTGCGCGACCGCAAGCACCTGGCGCACGTCATCAAGAACCTGCGCAAGATGCCCGAAGTGCTGCGCGTCACGCGCATGCTCGCGTGACTCGTACGGTCGCAGTTCATCGCGACATCGCTCGCCGAGTTGCAACCCGACCTACCGAGGACTCTCCATGCCCCGCTCGATCATCGCCACCGCGAACGCTCCGAAAGCCATCGGCACCTATTCCCAAGCCGTCAAAGTGCGGCAGCACCGTGTACGTGTCGGGGCAGATCCCGCTCGACCCGGCGACCGCCGAGCTGGTGCAGGGACCGATGGAAGTGCAGGTCCGGCGCGTGTTCGACAATCTCAAGGCGATCGTCGGCGCGGCCGGCGGCAGCTTTGCGCAGGTCGTGAAGGTCACCGTGTACATCCTCGACTTCGCCGACTTCGCCGCGCTCAACAAAGTCATGGCCGAGTACTTCAGCGAGCCGTATCCGGCGCGCGTCGACCGTGGCAGTCGCGGCGCTGCCGAAGGGCGCGCGCGTCGAAATCGACTGCGTGGTGGAGCTGGAGTGACTGCACCGGCGACGCAGCGCACGTCCGCTGAGTCGTCGGAGCTGCGCCCCGTCACGACGCTGCGCGGCGTCGGCGAGTCGCTCGCCGAGAAGCTGGCGAAGCTCGGCATCACGACGGTGCAGGACCTGCTGTTCCTGCTGCCGCTGCGCTACGAAGACCGCACGCGCGTCGTGCCGATCGGCTCGCTGCGAGTCGGCGAGCGCGCGGTCATCGAAGGCGAGGTGCTGCTGAGCGAAGTCGCGTTTCGCGGCCGCCGCCAGCTGCTGTGCCGGATCGGCGACGGCTCCGGCTCGCTGACGCTGCGCTTCTTTCACTTCTCCGGCTCGCAGCAGCAGGGACTGGCGCGCGGCACGCGCCTGCGCTGCTTCGGCGAGATCCGCCGCGGGCCCGACGGCCCCGAGATCGTGCATCCCGAGTATCGGCGCGTCGGCGGCGAGAGCAGCGCGACGGAAGAAACGCTCACGCCGATCTATCCGCTGACCGAAGGCGTGCAGCAAGGGCGCCTGCGGCAACTGACCGGCATGGCGCTGCGCGAGCTTTCGCAGCGCGCGGTTCGCGACTGGATCCCGCCGGCAGTGCTCGAGCCGCTGCATCTGCCGCCGCTGCGCGACGCGCTCGATTTCGTGCATCGGCCGCCGCCGGACGCGGATACGGAGCTGCTCGCCAGCGGTCGTCACCCGATGCAGCGGCGCCTCGCGTTCGAAGAGCTGCTCGCGCACCAACTCAGCCTGCGACTGCTTCGCCGCGAGATTCAGCGCGACCCGGGCTGGGCCTTCGCCGCCGGCGACGCGCAATCGCTGGTCGCGCGCTTTGCGGATTCGCTGCCGTTCGATCTGACGCGCGCGCAGCTGCGCGCGTGGCAGGAGATCGAGCGCGACCTCACGCAGCCCAGTCCGATGCTGCGGCTGGTGCAAGGCGACGTGGGCTGCGGCAAAACCGTCGTTGCAGCGCTCGCCGCCGCGCGTGCAGCGGAAGCCGGCTTTCAGACCGCGGTGATGGCGCCGACGGAATTGCTGGCGGAGCAGCACGGGCGCAACTTCTCGACGTGGTTCGCCGCATTCGACCTGCCGCTGACGATGCTGACCGGCAAGCGCAACGCGGCGGCGCGCACGCGCGCGCTCGCCGACCTCGCGTCGGGCGCCGCCAGGATCGCGATCGGCACGCATGCGCTGTTCCAGGAAGGCGTCGAGTTCCAGCGGCTCGGCCTGGTGATCGTCGACGAGCAGCATCGCTTCGGCGTGCACCAGCGCCTGCTGTTGCGCGAGAAGGGCCGGCTCTCCGGTCGCTTTCCGCATCAGCTGATCATGACCGCGACGCCGATCCCGCGCACGCTGGCGATGACCGCGTATGCCGATCTCGACGTTTCGATCATCGACGAGCTGCCGCCCGGCCGCACGCCGGTGAAGACCGTCGCGCTGACCGAGAATCGCCGCGACGAAGTCGTCGTGCGCATTCGCGATGCGTGCCGCCAGAAGCGCCAGGCGTACTGGGTGTGCCCGCTGGTCGAGGAGTCCGATCAGTTGAGCGCGCAGGCGGCGGAAGAGACCGCCGCGGCGCTCGCGGAAGCGCTGCCGGAGCTGACGGTCGCGCTCGTGCACGGGCGCATGGCGCCGCGCGAGAAGGAAGCGATCATGGCGCGCTTCAAGGAAGGCAAGGTCGATCTGCTGGTCGCCACGACGGTGATCGAAGTCGGCGTGGACGTGCCGAACGCGAGCCTGATGGTGATCGAGAACGCCGAGCGCATGGGCCTGGCGCAGCTGCACCAGCTGCGCGGCCGCGTCGGCCGCGGCGCCGCCGAGAGCACGTGCGTGCTGCTGTATCGCGCGCCGCTGAGCGAAGTCGCGCGCGAGCGGCTCGGCGTCATGCGCTCGACCAATGACGGCTTCGAGATCTCGCGGCGCGACCTGGAGCTGCGCGGCCCGGGCGAAATGCTCGGCACGCGCCAGACCGGACTGATGCAGATGCGCGTCGCCGACCTGGTGCGCGATGCCGACCTGCTGCCGCAGGTCCAGCAGGCCGCCGAATTGATGCTGAGGGAGAATGAAGCGAACATAGCGCCGCTGCTACGCCGCTGGATCGGACAGGGGGAGCGGTTTGGAAAAGTCTGAGCCTCAGGTCGTGAGCACGCCAACGCCGGCCTACCGCCTTGCGCGACCGGCTGCGCTGGTTCGGCCACAAGCTCGCGGCGACCGCGTTCGTGACCGAAGTGCTGCCGGGCGTGGCCGCCAAGGTGCGCGGCTATGCGCAGCTCACGCGCCTCGATCGGCCGATCGGCATCTGGCTGCTGCTGTGGCCGGTGCTGTGGGCGCTGTGGCTGTCGTCCGAGGGCCGGCCCGATCCGCACGTGTTCATCGTGTTCGTGCTCGGCGTGGTGCTGACGCGCTCGGCCGGCTGCGCGATGAACGATTTCGCCGACCGCAACTTCGACCGCCACGTCGCGCGCACGCGCGACCGGCCGCTGGTCACGGGCCAGGTCGATCCGATCGAAGCGCTCGCGCTGTGCGCGGGCCTGGGGCTGATCGCGCTCGGATTCGCGATGACGCTGAATCGGCTCACGCAGCTGCTGACGCTCATCGGCGCGGCGCTCGTGCTCACGTATCCGTTCATGAAGCGCTTCTTCCCGATCCCGCAGTTCTATCTCGGCGTCGCGTTCACCTGGTCGGTGCCGATGGCGTTCGCGGCGCAGACCGGGACGATGCCGCCGCGGCTCGCGTGGGTGCTGTTCCTCGCCGGGCTGCTGTGGACGATGGCCTACGACACGATGTACGCGATGGCCGACCGCGAGGACGACCGCAAGCTCGGCATCCGCTCCAGCGCAATCCTGTTCGGCGATGCCGACCGCTTCATCGTCGGCGTCATGCAGCTGATGAGCCTGCTCGCGCTGTGGCTCGCGGGCCGCGAGCTGAAGCTGGGACTGTGGTACGGCGTCGGGCTCGCGGGCGCGGCGATGTTCGCGCTGTACGAGCAGCTGCTGATCCGCGAGCGCAAGCCGGAGCAGTGCCTGCGCGCATTCCTCAACAACAACTACTTCGGCATGTCGGTGTTCATCGGCATCGCGCTCGAATATCTCTTCAACCAGTAGCCGGCGTTCGGGCGATCGCCCAGACTTCGATCCGCTCCGCTCCCGCCTGCCGCAGCACCTGCGCCAGCTCGCGCACCGTGCTGCCGGTCGTGACGACGTCGTCGAGGATCGCGACGTGCCGCGCGCGCAACGGCGCCACCGCTGCAAACGCGCCGCGTGACGTTGCGCCGTCGTGCTTTGCGATCCAGTCCCGCCTGCTCGGCTGTTTCGCGCTGTCGGATCGCGACGTCCGTCTTCACCGCCACGCCCGTCGCGCGTCGAATCGACAGCGCCAGCTCGCTCGCCTGGTTGTAGCCGCGCTGCCGATAGCGCCGCGGCGCGAGCGGCACCGGCACGATCGCTTCCGGCAACGGTTCGCTCGCGCGCGAGCAAGCGTCCGCGCGAACAGCTCGCCGAGCACGCGCCCGCAGGCGAGCTCGTTGCGGAATTTCAGGCCGCGCACCAGATGATCGAGCGGATACGCATAGCGGAACGGCACGAAGCTGCTGCAAAACGGCGGCGGATCGCGCAGACATGCGCCGCAGACGCGCGGGCCGCCGCTCGCTGCAGCGGGCAGCGGCTCTGCGCAGACGCCGCACGCCGACTCGTTGCGCGGCAGATCCGCTGCGCAGTCGCGGCACAGGTCGATGTCGCTGTCGCCGGCGCCGCCGCACAGGATGCAGTTCGCCGGCCAGAGCGGCCCGCGCCAGCCAGCGCCGGCTTCTGTCAACCCACCGTTGGAGCCGTGGTTGACAGGATCCGACAGCCTCCGAATACTGATCCGCGCACGTCATACAGTCAGTGTGCCGCCGCGCGCAGCGCGCAGGCGTACGAATAACGAGGCATTTCGCGGCGGCTTTCATGGGGACCGGGTCATGACGCAGACGCAACGCACGCTCGACAATCAACTGATCGCGCGCCTCGGCGAGGTGCGCACCGACTGGACGCTGGACGAAGTGCGCGAGCTGTTCGCGCTGCCGTTCGCGGACCTGCTGTTCCACGCGCAGCGCGTGCATCGCGCCAACTTCGATCCGAACGAAGTGCAGATCAGCACGCTGCTGTCGATCAAGACCGGCGCCTGTCCCGAGGACTGCGCCTACTGCTCGCAGAGCATCCGCTTCGAGACCGGCCTCAATCCGAGCCGCTCATCGATCTCGAAGAAGTCCTCGAGAAGGCGCGCATCGCGCGCGCCAACGGCGCGACGCGCTTCTGCATGGGCGCGGCGTATCGCAGCCCGAAGCCGAAGCAGCTCGCGCAGATCGCCGCGATGATCAAAGGCGGTGCGCGCGCTGGGCATGGAAACCTGCGCGACGCTCGGCATGCTCACGCCCGAGCAGGCGCGCGAGCTGAAGGACGCCGGGCTCGACTACTACAACCACAACCTCGACACGTCCGAGAGTCACTACGGCAAAGTGATCACGACGCGCACCTACCAGGATCGGCTCGACACGCTGCAGGCCGTGCGCGACGCGGGCATCAACGTGTGCTGCGGCGGCATTCTCGGCCTCGGCGAAGACGAGCTGGATCGCGCGCAGCTGCTGCACACGCTCGCGACGCTGCCGCAGCATCCGGAAAGCGTGCCGATCAACCAGCTGGTGCAGGTGCCCGGCACGCCGCTGTACGGCGCGGAGAAGCCGCAGCCGCTCGACTTCGTGCGCGTGATCGCGGTGGCGCGACTGCTGATGCCGCGCTTCGTACGTGCGGCTCTCGGCCGGCCGCAGCGAGATGAGCGACGAGACGCAGGCGCTGTGCTTCCTCGCGGGCGCGAACTCGATCTTCTACGGCGACAAGCTGCTGACGACCGAGAACCCCGCCGAGCATCACGACCGCGGCCTGTTCGAGCAGCTGGGCATCCGCGCGGAGAAGCACCTGCGCGGCGTCGGCGGCCAGCGGATGAAGGTACGCCGAGAGCGGATAACATCCGACGAATGTCGGATGAATTCTTCCTCGATCCGCGCGCCGTGCGGCGCTCGTTCGATCGTGCCAGCCGCACCTACGACGAGGCCGCGGCCGTGCAGGGGGAAATCCGCACGCGCCTGCTCGAGCGGCTCGACATCGTGCGGCTCGCAGCCGACGGCAGTGCTCGACCTCGGCGCCGGCACGGGCCAGGCGAGCCGCGAGCTGAAGCGCCGCTATCCGTCCGCGCAGGTCATCGCGCTGGACTCGTCGCTGGCGATGCTGCGGCAAAGCGCGCGCCAGCAGCGCTTGCTGCGCCGGTTCGCCCCCGTCTGCGGCGATGCGCATCGCCTGCCGCTTGCAAAGCCAGTCGTTCGACCTGGTGTTCAGCAACCTGATGCTCGAGTGGTGCCACGATCCGGACGCCGTGTTCGCCGAAGCCGCCCGCGTGCTGCGGCCCAAGGGACTGTTCACGTTCACGACGCTCGGGCCCGACACTTTGAAAGAAGTGCGCGAGCTCTGGCGCGGCGTCGACGCCTTCACGCACGTGCACCGCTTCATCGACATGCACGACTTCGGCGATGCGCTGATGCGCGCGGGATTCGCGGAGCCGGTGATGGACACGGAGCGGCTGACGGTCACGTACCCAGACCTGCCGGCGCTGCTCGACGAGATTCGCGGCAGCGGCGCGCGCAACGTCGCGCAGGGTCGGCCGCGCGGCCTCACCGGTCGTGCGCGCGGCGCGCTCGTGCGGTCGCGGAGCGAGGAGCTGCGCCAGGAACGGCCCGTTGCGCATCAGCGTTGAGGTCGTCTACGGCCATGCGTGGTCCGTCGGGCGAGCGCAAACCGCGGCGGGCGGGCGATGAGGTCCTGGTGCCGTTCGAAGCGTCTGCGCACGCGTCGCAAAGATTAACTTTCTCTATACAGTTCGGAGCTGATCTGCAGGCAGAAATCAGCTCCGATGATTCATCTTAGATTGATCTCATGAGCGCGCGTGCATGTCTCGAGCTGACGCCGCGCTGCTCGCTGACGCCGACGGCGCGCGCGCTTCGTCGCGATCGTCGGCGCGACGACCTTCGGCGTCGCGGCGATCTGCGCTCCAGGGACTCTGGCCGGTCCTGCCGTTCGCCGGCCTCGAAATCGCGCTGCTCGCGTGGGCCGTGCGCGCTTCGATGCGCGATGGCAGCAAGCGCGAGACGATCGCGATCGACGAGGACTCGATCACGGTCGGCGCGCCGCCGGCCGGTGAACATTTCTCGGTATTTCCTCGACATGGGTCGAGGGTTAAACTCCACGCCCCGCGACGGCGCTGCATCCCAGCCGACTCATGCTCGAGTCGCGTGGCCGCGCCTGCGAAGTGGGCAGGTTTCTCACAGAAGACGAGCGCCGCAGTCTCGCGGTTCGTCTCAAGCAACTGGTGGGGAATGTGAACGAATCGCCCGCGCTTTAAGAACGAAGCGTGGCGTGGACTGCGGGCTGCGTCCGTTCGTAACGTTGCGCGGCGCGCTGATATTGGAGCATTCGCGTCAATGGCGAAGATCGTCAAATGCGCACTGGCCGCCGTCCTGGCCAGCTTGCCCGCGCGCGGCGTTCGCGGCCTGGGAGCTGAACATGCCGGTCGGCGTCACCGAGCTCAGCCGCGACATCCACGCTCTGCACATGCTGATCTTCTGGATCTGCGTGGTGATCGCCGTGGCGGTGTTCGGCGTGATGATCTATTCGATCGTCAAGTTCCGGCACTCGCAGGGCGCGGTGGCCGCGAACTTCGACCACAGCACGCGGGCCGAGATCGTCTGGACGATCATTCCGATCGTGATCCTGGTCGCCATGGCGATTCCGGCCGCCGCGACGCTGGTGAACATCGAGGACACGCGCAACTCCGAGCTGACCGTCAAGGTCACCGGCTACCAGTGGAACTGGCACTACGACTACCTCGATCAGAACGTCACCTTCTTCTCGACGCTGGCGCGCGACAGCGACGCGGCGCGCCAGCTCGATTCCGGCATCGATCCCAACACGGTGCCGAACTACCTGCTCGACGTGGACCACCCGCTGGTCGTGCCGGTCGGCACGAAGGTGCGCGTGCTGCTGACTGCCAACGACGTCATCCACGCCTGGTGGGTGCCGGCGTTCGGCATGAAGAAGGACGCGATCCCGGGCTTCGTCAACGAGCTGTGGTTCCGCGCCGACCAGCCCGGCATCTATCGCGGCCAGTGCGCCGAGCTGTGCGGCCGCGACCACGGCTTCATGCCGGTCGTCGTCGACGTGAGGTCGCAGGAGGACTTCGACAGCTGGCTGAAGGCGCAGCAGGGCGGACCGAAGCCAGCGCGACGGCAGCGGCCGCACGAGCCGACGGCGGAGTAAGCAGTTCATGAGCACGAGCAGCATTGCAGCATCATCAGCCGGGCGTATGCACTGCGCGCGACCACCACGAGCGACGCGCATCACGACGACCACGGCCCGGAGAAGGGCTGGCGCCGCTGGGTGTTCGCGACCAATCACAAGGACATCGGCACGATGTACCTGCTGTTCAGCCTGCTGATGTTCTTCGTCGGCGGCACGATGGCGATGGTCATCCGCGCCGAGCTGTTCCAGCCCGGGCCTGCAGCTCGTCGACCCGATGTTCTTCAACTCGATGACGACGATGCACGCGCTGATCATGATCTTCGGCGCGGTCATGCCGGCGTTCGTCGGGCCTCGCGAACTGGATGATCCCGCTGCAGGTCGGCGCGCCGGACATGGCGCTGCCGCGCATGAACAACTTCAGCTTCTGGATCCTGCCGTTCGCCTTCACGCTGCTGCTCGGCACGCTGTTCGTGCCGGGCGGCGCGCCGGCCGGCGGCTGGACGATGTATCCGCCGCTGTCGCTGCAGACCGGCGACGCGTTCCCGATGCTGATCTTCGCCGTGCACCTGATGGGCGCGTCCTCGATCATGGGCGCGATCAACGTGATCGTGACGATCATGAACATGCGCGCGCCCGGCATGTCGCTGCTGAAGATGCCGCTGTTCGTGTGGAGCTGGCTGATCACGGCGTACCTGCTGATCGCGGTGATGCCGGTGCTCGCCGGCGCGGTCACGATGCTGCTCACCGATCACTACTTCGGCACGACGTTCTTCGAAGCGGCGGGCGGCGGCGACCCGGTGATGTTCCAGCACATCTTCTGGTTCTTCGGGCATCCCGAGGTCTACATCATGATCCTGCCGGCGTTCGGCATCGTCTCGGAGATCATCCCGACGTTCTCGCGCAAGCCGCTGTTCGGCTACGACGCGATGGTGTACGCGATCGGCCTCGATCGCGTTCCTGTCGTTCATCGTCTGGGCGCACCACATGTTCACGGTCGGCATGCCGCTCGCCGGCCAGATGTTCTTCATGCTGGCGACGATGCTGATCGCGGTGCCGACCGGCGTGAAGGTGTTCAACTGGACCGCGACGATGTTCAAGGGCTCGCTCAGCTTCGAGCCGCCGATGCTGTTCGCGCTCTCGTTCCTGTTCCTGTTCACGATCGGCGGCTTCTCGGGCCTGATGCTCGCGATCGTGCCGGCGGACTTCCAGTATCACGACACGTACTTCGTCGTGGCGCACTTCCACTACGTGCTGGTGCCGGGCGCGATGTTCGGCATCATGGCCGGCGTGTACTACTGGCTGCCGAAGTGGACCGGCCACATGTACGACATGAAGCTCGCGCAAGTGCGCACTTCTGGCTGTCGACGATCTTCGTGAACGTGCTGTTCTTCCCGCAGCACTTCCTCGGCCTCGCCGGCATGCCGCGCCGTATCCCGGACTACACCACGCAGTTCGCCGACTGGAACATGGTGTCCTCGATCGGCGCGTTCGGCTTCGGCCTGTCGCAGCTGCTGTTCGCGTACATCGTCTTCAACTCGATCCGCGGCGGCGTGAAGGCGACCGACAAGGTGTGGGACGGCGGCAGCCGCACGGCCTGGAGTGGACGCTGAGCTCGCCGCCGCCGTATCACAGCTTCGAAACCGCGCCGGAGGTGAAGTAAGCCGTGGCCATGCCGAGATGTCGACGAGCACGATCGCAAGCGCGGCGTGCGGCGCACGGCGCTGTGGCTCGCGCTGCTCGCGGCGCGCGTTCTACTTCGGCTTCATCGCGACTCGGCGTATGGCGCAGGCAGCTGACGCATGATGCAACGACAGGCGAATCGCAACGCTGACGCGGCAGCTGTGGCTGTTCGCGGCCGGCAGCTTTGCGTTCGGCTTCGCGCTGGTGCCGCTGTACAACGTGCTCTGCGACGTGACCGGCTACGGCGATCGCAGCAAGCTGCGCGCAGGCGGCGAGCGTCGTCGAAGCGCCGGACGACGACGCGCACGGTCACGATCGAGTTCGTGTCGACCGCGCCGACCTTCGGCGACTGGGAGTTCCGTCCCGAGCGCGCGCAGCTCGAAGTGCATCCCGGGCAGGCTGTACGAAGCGAAGTTCTTCGCGCGGAACCTGCGCGCGCAGCCGGTCACGGCGCAGGCCGTCCCGAGCATCGCGCCGCTGCAGGCGACGCAGTACTTCCACAAGACCGAGTGTTTCTGCTTCACGCCGCAGCACTTCGAGGCGCGAGCAGGAGCGCGAGCTGACGGTGCGCTTCATCGTCGATCCGAAGCTGCCGGCGAACATCGATCGGCTGACGCTGCTTATGCGATGTACGACGCGCCACGAGCAGAAGCGGACTGCGCTTGACGTCGATAGTCACGCAACAGGAACCTGACAGACCTATGGCCCACGCACACGCACCACGCACCGCCTCCGACAAGTACTACGTCCCGCACGGCAGCCCGTGGCCGATCGTCGGCTCGGTCGCGCTGTTCACGACGGTCGGCGGCGCGCGCGATGTGGCTCAACCACGTCGAGCGCCGGTCCCTGGGTCATGACCGCTCGGCCTCGCGCTGCTCATCGTTCATGTTCGCCGGCTGGTTCGGCACGGTGATCAGCGAGAGCGAAGGCCGCCTCTACAACGACGCGGTCGACCGCTCGTTCCGCATGGGGATGATGTGGTTCATCTTCTCCGAAGTCATGTTCTTCGCGGCGTTCTTCGGCGCGCTGTTGTACGCGCGGCAGTTCTCGGTGCCGTGGCTCGGCGGCGAAGGCATCAAGATCTTCACCAAGTTCCTGCTGTGGCGACGACTACGAAACCGCGTGGCCGACGAACGGCCCGGGCGACGTCGGCGGCGAGTTCGACGTGATTCCGGCGTTCGGTCTGCCGGCGATCAACACCGCGATCCTGCTGACTTCCGGCGTGACGATCACGATCGCGCATCACGCGCTCAAGGCCGGCAATCGCGCGCGTCCTGAACATCTTCCTCGGCGCGACCTTCCTGCTCGGCTTCATCTTCGTGTACCTGCAGGCGCACCGAGTACATCGAGGCCTATCACGCACTGAACCTGACGCTGGGCACGCGGCGTCTACGGCTCGACGTTCTTCATGCTGACCGGCTTCCACGGCTTCCACGTGACGATCGGCGCGATCATGCTGCCGGTGATCTGGTTCCGCTGCCTGAAGGGCCACTTCACGCCGACGCATCACTTCGCGTTCGAAGGCGTGGCCTGGTACTGGCACTTCGTCGACGTGGTGTGGCTGGGGCTGTTCGTCTTCGTGTACTGGTTGTAACTGTAGCCGCAGGGCAGGTGACGCGCCTTCTCATCCTCGTCGGCTTGCTGGCGATCGTGCTGAGCCTCGGCTCGGCACTCGTCTACCTGGTACGCGATAAGGGCGAGTCCGAAGAAGATGGCGCGTGCGCTGACGATCCGCGTCGGCCTGTCGGTCCTGCTGTTCGTGCTGCTGATGCGCCGCGTGGTGACTGGGCTGGATCCAGCCGCACGGGACCTGAGAGACGTCACCACGCTAGCAGCTGTATGCGCATCGCGAATCGCAACTTCGCACCCGACGCTGTTCGCCGTCGCGATCACGATCGCGGCGGTCGCGGTGTTCGTGCGGCTGGCGTTCTGGCAACTGGGCCGCGCCGGCCGAGAAGGAAGCATTGCAGACGCAGTACGCCGCCGGCCAGCGATCACGTCGTCGAGCTCACTGCCGCCAACGCCGCGACTCTCACGCAATATCAGCGTGTCCGGGCGCGCGGCCGCTCGACAGCGCGCACCAGATCCTGCTCGACAGCATGCCTTCCGCGATGGGCCAGCCTGGCTATCGCGTGGTGACGCCTTTCGAGCTCGAGCAGGGCGGCTGGGTGCTCGTCGATCGCGGCTGGCACCGGCCCGGCGCGACGCGCAGCGATCTGCCCGACGTCACGGTCGGAGATAGACGCGCGCAGCGGTCGCCGGCCAGCTGACGTCTTGCCGCGTCCCGGCGTCCGCCTCGCGGCCGGCCCGGGCGGCGAGCAACTGGCCGCGTGTCATGAACTACCCCGAGCATGCGAGCTCGAGAGCGCGCTGGAACGCAAGGTGCTGCCCGGACTCGTGCTGCTCGACGCTGACCAGCCCGACGGCTACGAGCGTGTCTGGCAGCGCGCACGGCATGGGATCGGACGGCACCTCGGCTACGCCGTGCAGTGGTTCGGCTTCGCGATCGCGGCCGTGGCGCTGTTCGTCGTGCTCGGCTTTCGACGGGGCCAGCTGCTGGACGAGCAATCGAAATGAGCACGCCCGCCCCGCGCGCCCACGCGCGCAGATCTGGATCCTGGTGGCCGTGTTCTTCGCGCCGCTCGCCTTGGCATTTCTTTTGTATTACGGCAGCGGGGGCTGGCGGCCGCCGGGCAGCACCAACTGGGGTGAGCTGATCTCGCCGCCACGGCCCCTTTCGGGCGTCGCGATCTACTCCCGGCGGCACGCCGCTGGCTGCCACGCCTGGCACGGCAAATGGACCCTCTCTACATCGGCGACGGGCGCTGCGACGGCGCTGCAGCGCGGCGCTCACGCTGATGCGCCAGACCCGGCTCGCGCTCAACACGACATGACGCGCGTCCACGCGTCTTCCTGGCGACCGGCAACTGCTGCGACCGGGACTATCTCGACACCGAGCATCCCGGCCTGATAGTCGCGCTCGCGGACAACGATTGCGGCGCGACGCTGCTCGC
>CAWHNL010000013.1:0-18528 GCA_963830745.1 uncultured Gammaproteobacteria bacterium | reverse complement strand
TATCGGGGTTTCCTGCTGCTGATTGCACGCCCGGTTCGTGGGGCGCCGTCGCGTCACAAAAGAAGGGCCGGGATATCCCGGCCCCAGGCACTTGTGACGAGAGACGGTCAATGTGTGCTTCAGGTCTTCGTCGGCTCGACCTGCGTCAGCACCAGCTGACCGTCTTGCACGGCAATGCGCTCGCCCGGGTGATGGTCCATCTGCACCGAGCTTTCGACATCGCCCAAGCGATAGCGCACGTCGTAACCGACTTGCTTCTCGTGCGTGTCGTATACCGTTTGGCAGCGCTGCTCGGTCGTCGTAGAGGTATTGCCCTCCTGCATCCGACCCTGGATGCGGTTGCCGGCGTAACCGCCTGCCGCGGCGCCCGCCACCGTGGCGATCTTGCGCCGGTACCGCCATCACCGATTTGATTGCCCAGCACGCCGCCCACGACTGCACCGATGACCGTACCCGCGATCTTCTTCTGATCCTTCGCTTCGCGCGTATGTGTCACTGATACGTCCTGACACACCTGGCGAGGCGTCTTCACCGTCTCCATGATGGGCTGCACGGCCATTACTTGCGCGAACTCCGGTCCGCTCATCATTTTGTAGCCCGCGAATACGCCACCGGCAGTCGCGACCGCCGCGCCCGCGACGAGACCTGTCAACAACGATTTATTCATTCACGTTCCCTCTTAGGCTCCAAGAGCCACCGCCGCGGATTCTCATCGAGGTACCGTTGACGAGCCAACTGCCGCCGCTTGGCGACAGAAG
Organism: uncultured Gammaproteobacteria bacterium; assembly: GCA_963830745.1. Taxonomy (GTDB): domain Bacteria; phylum Pseudomonadota; class Gammaproteobacteria; order Steroidobacterales; family Steroidobacteraceae; genus Steroidobacter. The sequence continues at coordinate 17,770 of CAWHNL010000013.1, read as the reverse complement.
CATTGGACATAAGCTCGGACGAACTCACGGGCACTATGGGAGGCGCTGCGGGGGCGCAGCGGACCTGGAGATCACCCGGAACAGCGACAACATTAGCGACACCATGGACGCTATCGTGGTGCGCCTAGACGGCTCTCGACATGACTCAGCATCAGCTCACACGCCTCGCGAAGCGGTTGTGCGTGAAGGTTTTTGCCGTAAAGCCTGGTCGCGCGCGCGGCGACGATCTGATCTGCCGTTGAACGTCAGCGAGAACGCGCCGTCGACGTTGACGATGTCGCGACTGTTGGATTGTTGTCTCTCTAGATCGTCTGGAAGAATTCCGCCCGCTTTGTTCGATCCGGTAACCGCTTTCAGTTCAGCGCGCTGGAGCTCTCACGTGGCGGACTGGCAGCGACACTATGGGGCGCTCTGGCCCGCACCGCTTTAAGCGAAGCATTGATACGATTCCGCTGAAATCTTTGCATCGGGCCCGGACCTGCGGGAACGCGAGCTGTGCTCTGGATCTCTTGGTGCCGGCGCGCGCCGTATCGCACAGCCTCCACTAATTGAAGAACCGCCGGCGAACGCGCGTGCGGTGAACTCCAGATAGCGAATTCGGCCGGCGGCAACGCGGGCAAGCCCAATTTGTCTCCGACGTCGCGAAGGCCCGAATCCAGCTGACTACGCAGCATCGGGGTTACGCCAAAACCGAAGCTTGCGGCAGCATGTACGCCTGCCGCGCTGGGACTGACGCATGCCACTCGCCAGTGTGCGTCCGTTATGCCGAGCGCAGCCACCGCAGCGGCTCGGAAGGGGCAGGGCTCTGGAAAGAAACACATCGGCAACGGTTGAGAGGGATCGATGTTTGCGGACTCGGAAAACGCCCATACGAGCGGCTCGGTCCACAGCACTTCCGCGTCAGTCGTTGGGTTGCCGCAAGTGATGCCGAGGACTACATCGAGGTGAGCGTCGTTCAATGCTTCGATGAGAGTGCCTGTTATGCCGATGTGTAGGGTCAACTCGACGGCGGGATAGTCGACCTTCAATCGCTGCAAGACGTCCGCAAGCCATCCGCCGAGACATCCCTCCGAGGCGCCGATGCGCAGCGGACCGCCGATGTGTCGGGCTGAGCCGAGACGCATGCGGATGCCTTCATGCAAGGCGAGGATGTTGCGCGCGTACTCGAGAAGGATCTCGCCCTGTGGAGTGAGCGCGACCGAACGGGTGCTGCGCGTCAACAGAGCGCAGCCGGTTTGAGTTTCGAGACGCTTGATCTGCGCACTGACTGCGGACTGGGTGAGGTGCAGCCGCTCCGCCGCCCGGGTGAAGCCACCGCCCTCCGCGACGCCGACAAAAGCACGAAGCAACTCGTTGTCGAACATGGCACTCACAACTCTGCGTTCTGAAAGCCATAACAATAATTCGTTTCTCTACTGAATTGCCAGGGGCTAGCCTGAGTTCCGTTGTTCCTCGTCCTGGACTTCGCGCTACCCACCTCGAGCTGAAAGATCCGAGAGCAACGCACATGAGGCGAGTGCTTTACGTCGAAGCTTCACCGCGCAAGCAACGATCCGTGTCGATCGAGATCGCACGAACGCGCGTGGCGAGAGCCGCCGGAGGAGCGACATGAGCGATGTACCCAACAGAGTTGCTGGCGCGAGTAGAGAATCGGCGGACATTTGTTTTGCCGCTTCTCCGGGACGTGTTTGGCAACGCGGCGCACGTTGCGTCTCGCAGTTGCGAATCTCTGCACCGATCGTCATCGTACAGAGGGTGCTCGCGCCAGCGTTGCCGCGCTTTCTAGCGCAGAATCCGGACATCGGTGTGCGTCTGCTCAACCGCGAGTCTGGCGGGAACGCGTCGGACACGGTCGAGGCGGCGATCTGCATAGGCGCCACGGACACGATGCCTGGCATTCGTAAGGTGCACCTTGCGAGCCTGCGGGACATCACATGCGCTTCCCACGAGTTCATTGCCGAGCATGGCGAACCGCGCTCGCCGGCCGAGTTGAATCCGGCGCATTGCATCGGCATCGTGGACGATCGAAACAAACCCGCGACTTGGCTGTTTCGCAAAGGAAGCACTCAAATCCCCCTCGCGCCGGCAGCGTCGCTCGCTTTCAATGATCCGCAAAGCGCCGCCGCGGCTGCGATTCGCGGCGGGGGATTCGTGCGTGTACTCGCACTCGCCGTCGAGTCGCAGATCGCCGCAGGTTTACTGAAACCGGTGCTGGAAGAATGGTCCGAGCCGGATCGGCACGTCTTCATGACGTACAGGGGTGTGTCGACGGACCCGCTCGAGCGCTTCGCTTCCTTCATTGACGGCCTCTTCCCTTCGCAGTCCGTGCACAAGGCGTCTACCTGCGGCGAGAAATCTTTCCGAAAATATCTCCCTGAGGTGGGCGACGAAGCACTATCGGACGCGCAGCCTGCCGACTGGAACAGCGACAGGTGGAGCCCTCCGGGCCGCTCCTCATCGGCACCAGCGGAGAGATCGTCACCCATTCATAACGCTGCGAAGCAAAATGTCGCTTCGCCGCGCGGCGGCAGTTCAATGCCCCAAGGCTCGGCCACCTCGCATCGACAGTAATGGGCTCCCGCGAGGCGAAGGTCTTGCAATACATTGCTGAACGCGTCAGGGACGATCTCTCGGTCGTTGCTTGGCGAGTTGGCGACCATAGAGAAAATCTACCCTGCGAACGGCTCTGGCGATGGGCGTGAGCGGGGACTCGGGGCTTACAGCACGCTTGTAGTACAGACGGCCGTTACTCGCCGGCTGGTCTGGCCGCATGGATCGTCGACAAGTTCCGCTCGTGGAACGACTGCAACGGCGATGTCGGCTCTCGGTTCACGCACGACGAGCTGCTGACCACCCTCTCGCTGTACTGGTTCACGCGCTCGATGCCTTCGGCCATCCGACTGTACTGGGAAGGCCGCAAGTGTCCGTTGCACTTTGCCGCAAGCGAACCGGTGAATGTGCCGGTGGGCATCGCTCATTTTCCGCGTGAGCTGCACATGCCTCCCCGACGCTATGTGGAGTGGGGATACGTTAACGTCACACGTTGGACACGCATGCCCAAAGGCGGCCATTTCGCAACAATCGAGGAACCGGCCGCGCTCGCCGAGGACATCCGCGCTTTCGCGTGATCACTCCGCAGCGGCTAGAAAGCGCTACACGCTGTTCCTGCGTTGAATGGTGCGGCATGACATGAGCTGCTCCTTCGTCCATGCATCCGCGCGGCAGGTAGCGCCGTAAATGACGCGGCACTGCCGGTTGCGTGCTCGTAAGCGGCCTCTGGCAGCCTTCGTTGTCCTTGCGAGAGGAGTCCTGATCATGCGTAGTCGAATTTTGGATCGAAAGTGGAATGCATGCGTCGCTGGCGCGCTGCTGTTGCTGGCGGCGGACGTCACATGCGACGAACGACCTTGATTGCAGCAGCGGCAACAACGGGCGCAGCAAGCTGCTGCGCGTCGTTGGGCTGACCGACGATGGCGCGCTCGTCTGTTTCAGCGAGCTTGCGCCGCGCCGCGTGCGGGACATCGGCTATGTCAGTGGACTCGTCCCACCGGACGTTCGGCTGATCGGCATCGACTTTCGCGTCCAGGACGGCGCGCTGTACGGTGTCGGCAATGGCGGCGGCGTGTATCGTCTCGACACGTCCAACGCCACCGCTACGCTGGTCAACGTGCTGACTGTGGCGCTCGAAGGGAAGTCGTTCGGGGTGGATTTCAATCCCGCCGCGGACCGCCTGCGCATCGTGAGCGACACCGGGCAGAACCTGCGACACAACGTCAACGCGGGCGGCACGACCATCGCCGACCTCGCGCTCAACTACACATCGGGCACGAATGCGACCGGCATCGTCGGCGCTGCGTACACGAACAACGACCTCGCCGCACAGACCGCGACCACGCTGTTCGATCTCGACACGAGTCTCGACCAGATCGCGATTCAGGCGCCGCCCAACAACGGCTCACTGAATCCCACCGGCATGACGACCGTCGACAGTGGGAGCGCCGCAGGCTTCGATATCTACAGTGAGCTCAAGAAAGCGGTGACGTTCAGCAACCGCGGCTACGCTGTGCAGAGCGTTGGTAGTGATTCGGCTTTCTATCGGGTGAGCCTGACGACCGGTAAGAGTCACTTCATCGACGTGTTCCGGCAACCTGTCGTGGACATCGCCGTGCCATTGAACCAGTAGCGGAACCGTACACCCTCGACCCGATGGCAGAGGGGGTGCCCTACGGATTTCATCCGCACAAATGAGAACGGAGGCCTCGCGGCCTCCGCTCTCTGTTCGATCGAAGCGAGTTCGATCAGATGCGGACTAATACCAACGCGCAGGCGACGGTGGAAGCGCTGTCAAAGATCGCGGGCGCGCATGTTCATTTGCATGCGCTCAGGAGACCTGATAGCGCGCTATCCAGATCGCTAACTTTCTAACGCGCTAAATGATCACAGCTCAAACACTGAGCGGACGTGCTGAGCGATCGCAGCCTCGTCGCAATCGCGGACTCTTACCTCTACCCACGGTCTGCCAGCCTCCATCAGATCTCCAATGAGAAATGTGTGCCTGCCGCGATCGATAACAAGGTCCAGGCCTGCACCGGAGGTCTCAAACTCGGAGTGCATCGCGTTTCTGCCGAGACGCAGCGAGAGCGCTCCCTCCGTTCGGAGATGGAGAGCCAGTGAGCGATCTGCGACGGTCCTGCGCGATCCGCAAGCTACCTAAATCACGCACGTACGGGGGTGCACGAATTCGTAGCCGCCCATAGACCCTCCTGAGTGCTGTCAGTTTGGAAACAATTTTGGAAACACCTCGGGCGTGCTCCAGCAGGGACAGGGTCCTGGCAGCGTCAAGGATCGACCATCACACGCGGCGAGCCGACGCGCACGTGTCCGCATATACGTCCTATGGGCGCTGCGTGCGCGAACCCATGGCGCGCAAAGACTTCCATCACGCCTGCGACCGCGTCGTCGGCGCAGGCAACCAGCAGACCGCCTGAGGTTTGCGGATCGCACAGGAGTGCCTTCGCGACACCATCGAGTTGCGGATCCAGTTGCACCTCTGCGCCGTAGGACGCCCAATTGCGCGCCGACGCGCCGGTCACGCACCCCGACTCCGCCAGCGCGAGCACGTTGTCCAGCAGCGGCACGAGCGACATCCTCATGCGCGCGCTGAGCTCAGCACCACGGCACATTTCGAGGAGGTGGCCGAGGAGCCCAAAGCCCGTCACGTCGGTCATCGCGTGCACGCCAGGCAGTTTGGCCAGCTCCGGACCGGCGAGGTTGAGGCGCGTTGTGATGTCGATCAGCGCGCGATAGTCGGCTTCACCGAGCCGTTCCTTCTTGAGCGCGGCTGACAGAATGCCGACGCCGAGCGGCTTGCCGAGCAGCAGTGCATCTCCGGCGCACGCAGTGGAGTTGCGTTTCACGTACCGTGGATGGACGACGCCGATGGCGGCCAGCCCGTAGATGGGCTCCATCGAATCGATGCTGTGACCGCCTGCGATCGGAATGCCAGCCTGAGCGCAGACTGCTTCGCCGCCGCGCAGGATCTCTCGGATGACATCGGCTGACAGCACCTTGATCGGCATGCCGAGGATGGCCAGCGCCAGGATAGGCGTGCCGCCCATCGCGTACACATCGCTCAGAGCGTTGGCGGCCGCGATGCGCCCGAAGTCGAACGGGTCGTCGACGATCGGCATGAAGAAATCGGTGGTCGCGATCACCGCCTGCTCATCGTTGAGACGATAGACCGCCGCATCATCCGCGGTTTCCGCGCCAACCAGCAGTTGCGCGAACGGCATGGCCGGTGCTGACCGCTTGATCAGATCGGCCAGTATGCCCGGTGCGATCTTGCAGCCGCAGCCGCCGCCGTGCGAGAGCGAAGTCAGCCGCGGGGGAGTGGTGGGGTTTGTCGTCACGATCACTCTCTCAATGGCGGAAGGCAGCAGGAGTCGAACCTACCAGGAAGCGTCTGACGCCCCCTCCTGGGTTTGAAGCCCAGCCGTACCACCGGGTGCGTGTGCCTTCCGTGAGAACCATCCGCTGTCTGTGCGCAGCACATGCACATCATGCACGCGGCGCGTGTAACCGATGCGATCGAAGAACTCCAGGATCTGGACCGTACGCTTGCGACCGAGCCCGATCGCATCCCGATAGCGGGCCGCACTGACGGCGCCGTGCTCCTGCGCAAGCGCTGCGATGATGCCGGCCAGCTCACCGATGCGATCCGCTGTCGTAGAACAGATCGTGCACGACCTGATACACCGCTGCCCTGCGCGACCTGCTTGCGCAAGACCTGACGCACGCGCTCCTCCGGCTGGTGTACAGCGGCGGCCAGATCCCGCACCCAGGGCGGATCGAGGCGTCCCACGGCAATCAGCGGCTGCAACTGCTGCGCCAGCGCCCGATCGCTGTCCGAAAGCGTGACAGTGTGTTCCGGCAAGTGCAGCCACGGACCGTTGCGCATCACGATGCGCTCGCGCACGAGCTCGTCGATGAGCGCTCGCCACAACGCATGCGGCATATCAGGGAATGCGATGCGGCGCAGCCGTCCGGGATCGGGGCCGGGCTCGTCCGGGCACTCTGGCATGAAAGTCCCGCAAGGCGGTCAATGCGCGCTCGCGCAGTGCACTCCAATGACCGGCGAGAAGGACGAAGCGCTCCGCGAGCCGCACTGACGACGACAGCATCGGACGGAAGGAGAATGCGATCGGGAGCGCGCCCGGTCAGGCGCGCCAGGTCGGCTACATTTCACGCCGAAGGGTGCGTCCTGCAGGAGCGGCGCGACGCCGTCGCCGGCGATCATCCGTTCGATTGCATCGAGATAGCGCAGGCGCTCGGCCGACCGCCGCTTTCGTGACGGCGCGAACGGATCCAGAACCCACGCCGCCGCCGACGGTATGCGCGGCCTGGGCATCGCGCGCTATGAAGCGATCGCCGGGCAGCGCACAGACTGGGCGTGTCGAAGACCAGCTGAACGCGCGCGGACTCACCGGCCGAGAGACGGTCCGACTCCAGCAGGACCACATGCGCGACGCGGTGCGTCGTGCCGAAGTGCACGTGGATCGGCGACCACGCTGCCAAGTTGCTGAGTCGCTGTCTGCCAGCAGGCGCAGGCGCGACATCGATACGCGTCGTCGGCGCGAGGATCGCGAGGATCGGCGAGCCAGTCGCCACGTGAGATCGCGCTCTTCTCTACTCCGACGACGATTGAGTGCGCAGCGCTGGCCGGCGTGCCCGCGATCGGCAGCGCGATTCTGAGCGTGGATGCTGCGCACGCGGACCGGCGTGTTCGCTGGCATGAGGATCACTGTGTCGCCCGTGCATATCTGTCCCGAGAACACCGTTCCGGCCACGACCGTGCCGTGGCCGGCGAGCGTAAAGACGCGATCCACGGCAAGTCGAAACAGACCCTCGTCGTGACGCGCCTGCACGCGTATGGCCGCCTCATGCAGGTAGTGCCGAAGCGAAGCCGTGCCTGGGTCATCTGCCGCAGCGGCATTGAGCGGAAAGACGGGCGCTCCGCGCAGCGCTGTACGTTGCGAGTACCGTGCGCACTTCGGTCTCGACGTGCCGCACGCGCTGCGTCAGTCGACGCGATCGATCTTGCTCAACGCCACCGCGCCGCGCGAGACCCCGAGCAGCTCCAGAATCGCCAGGTGCTCGCGAGTCTGGGGCATCACACCGTCGTCGGCCGCCACGACCAGCAGCGCGAAATCGATCCCGCACGCGCCTGCGACCATCGTATGCACCAGCCGCTCGTGGCCCGGCACATCGATGAAGCCGAGCACATCGCCGTTGCTCAGCGGCGTATAGGCGTAGCCGAGCTCGATCGAGATGCCGCGCTCCTTTTCTTCCTTGAGCCGATCGGTGTCCACGCCGGTCAACGCGCGCACCAGCGTCGTCTTGCCGTGATCGATGTGTCCGGCGGTACCGACGATCATGGATGCAGCTCGGCCATCGAGCTGCGCGGCGAACGCCGCTTCCTCCGACTCCTCGAGGCAGCGCAGGTCGAGCCACAGTGTCTTGTCGGCGATCCGGCCGATCACCGGCCGCGGCAACGCGCGCAGCGCCGCATCGAGACGATCGAGACTGCCGCGCTTTCCTTTGACCGCGCGCATGGCGAGCCCGTAGCTGGGCAACTGATCGACGGGCAGGGCGCCGCTGCCGATCTGGCTGAGCATCGGCGCATGACGCCACTTCGTAAGCATCGCCGACCGCGCGCTGCACGAGGGGTTGCAGCCGCGACCGCTTGCGCCTGCATCGCCGCGGGCAACCGCGTCAGCAGCCGCAACGTCGTCAGCCGTTCGGCCAGAAACTCGGGCGCGCGGTACAACGCGAGTACCGCTTCGAGCGGCGCCAGCGTCAGCTTGCCCGACGCGCACGGCGCGCTTGAGCGGATGCTTCTTGAGCTTGGCGATCAGATCGGCGCGACCGACCAGCACGCCGGCCTGCGGTCCGCCGAGCAGCTTGTCACCGCTGAACGCAACCAGATCGGCGCCCGCCGCATACGTGTCTCGCGCACCGTCGGCTCCTTCGGCAGTTGCCAGCGCGCGAGATCCACCAGCGAACCGCTGCCGAGATCGACCGCGACGGGAATCGCGTGCGCGCGTCCGAGCTCGGCCAGTTCGGCGACGGTGACGCTCGCGGTGAATCCGGAAATGGCGTAATTGCTGGTGTGCACCTTCATGAGCAACGCGGTGCGCGGTCCGATGGCTTGCGCGTAGTCGGCAGCATGCGTGCGATTGGTCGTGCCGACTTCGACGAGCTTCGCGCCGGCCTGACGCATGATGTCGGGCATGCGGAACGAGCCGCCGATCTCGATCAGCTCGCCGCGCGAGATCACGACCTCGCGGCGGTTGGCGAGGGCGCTGAGCAGCAACAGCACCGCCGCGGCGTTGTTGTTCACGACCGTCGCCGCCTCTGCGCCGGTCAGTTCGCGCAGCAGATCTTCGACGAGCGCATCGCGATCGCCGCGCTCGCCGGAGTCCAGATCGAACTCGAGATTGACCGGCGCAGTCAGCGCCTGCACGACGGCGCGCACGGCTTCATCGGGCAAGGATCGCGCGGCCGAGATTGGTGTGCAGCACCGTGCCGGTCAGGTTGAACACCGGGCGCAAGCTGCGGCCGTGAGGCTTCAGTCAGCTTGCTTCCACGGCAGCAGCGATCGCATCGTCCGTCAGCGCGACCGTTGCAGTGTGCCCGCCAGCGCAGCGTGCCGCAGATCTTCGAGATGCGCGCGCAGGTCGATGTCACGTGCGTGCGCCCATGAGCGCGCCAACAGCGCTGCGAGCGCGCGGGCGATTCAGCAGGCGGTCGACGGACGGAATGTCCGCCGCGCTTGCGCGCGAGGATTCCGCGAGCGGTGCTTCCATGCGTCAGGTCCTATGCGGATGGACGGTCAAAGCCAGTGGCCGGCTGGGCCCGATTTGACCGATATTCTCGGGACATGAGACCCGCGGGGCAATCGCAGAGTGCCTTACCCGGGCCGGCGTGATCGTCAGGAGGTCGGCGGGTGCCAGAGCAGCGGGTTGCCGCTGGCGCGGTGATAGCCGGCTTCGCTCAGCAGCAGGTCGAGCGCAAGGCTTGCGAGATCGTCCGCCACAGGCTCCACGCCGCGTCCTTTTCCTGGTAGAAGATCTTGCGATAGGTCCGGCAGGTGTCGCAGCACTCGGCGCGGACGTGGCTTCCGGAGCCGCCTTCGATCGACTGATAGGTGATGCCCTTCGTCGCTCTGGCAGTGGCTGCAGGTCACGCGCACCATGTGCCATTCCGTCGCACACAGGGCGCAGTGCAGATAGCGAAAGCCCTGGGATCGTGGGTCGGTGCGCACGACGCTCGCCACCGGCAGCGTGCCGCACACCGGACACACGCCCGGCACGTCGACGCTCGGCGACGTCCTCGACCGCCAGCCGGCTCGCGAGATCCACCCAGTAGACCTGCAACGCGGCCATCAGGAACGGCGCGGCCGCCGACGTCGACTCCTGCGCTCGGCCGCCGCCAGCAACGCATCCGCCTGCCTCTCGATCTGCTCAGGCTGTGAATGGCGCAACCGGTCGCAGACCTCGCGTACGCTGGCGGGAAGATCCGGCAGCGCGGCGACTGCATCGCAGAGCTGCGTCAGCACGTCGCGCCAGTGCTCCTCGCGCGGCCACACGGTGGCATGAACGAGCGGCATGCCGAACGTCGCGCGCGTGCGCGATCTGCTCGGCGCTCGGCAGTGTCGCCTCGAACGTTGCCAGCGCTGCCTGCTGCGCGTCGGCGAGCGCTGCCATCAGGCGCAGGTAGTCCCCGATGGCACGGCCGATCGCGCCGCTCTCGCTGAGTCTGCGCAGGCGCTCGGCGCGCGTCGAAAACACGTGCGCGCGATCGCGGCAGGCGAAGCCGCGGAATCGCATCGCTGCGCGAAGGCCTCAATCTGGCCGGGTTCGAGAATTCGCTGCATGGGTCCTCTCCCGGAACCAGGCCCGATGATGCTTCCACGCCCAGCCGGGAGTCACGGTGCCGCGCGTCATCGCCTGCATCGAGCCCTTCACCCAGATCGCAGCGTAGATGTGCACGATGATCGCGCAGATCAGGACGAACGCGCACAACGGCGTGCACGAGCGAGGCGAGGCGAATGACGCCGATCGGAAAGTACATCGAGAAGTAGTCGCGCCAGATGACGATGCCGGACAGCAGCAGGCCGAGCATGCAGACGACGATCACGAAGAACAGCAGCTTCTGCCCGGCGTTGTAGCGCCCGACTTCCGGCAGCCGCTCTTCGCGATTGTTGATGACGTCCTGCATCTGCCGCAGCCATTGCCAGTCCGCGACTCCTGCAGGCGATTGTCCTTCCAGACTGCCGCAGCCAGGAACAGGAATGCGAGCGTCATGAGCAAGCCGATGATCGGATGCAGGATGCGCGTCCAGGGCCCGCCGCCGAACAGGTTGGCAAGCCAGAAGAGCGCCGGATGAAACAGCGCCAGCCCGGACAACGCGGTCAGCACGAATGCGATCGCCACGATCCAGTGATTGGTGCGCTCGTTCGCGGTGTAGCGCACGATGGTCGCGACGCCGACATCGCTCGCTCGGATCATCACTCATGGCGCAGCTGCTCCGTCTGTCCCGCGCGGCCGCCTGCTCGTCGCTGCTCGTGAGTCTCGTTGCGACCGACGCGGATGTAGTGGAAGAAGCCCGCCAGCGCGGTCAGCAGCCATGGCGGCGAGCGCCGAGCGGCTTGGCCGACGCCCTTCCACACTCCAACCATGGCGCTGATGTGCGGATCGGCTGGCAGGTCGTTGTAGAGCTGCGGCTGATCGGCGTGATGCAGCACGTACATGACGTGCGTGCCGCCCACGCCCGGCGGGTCGTACAGCCCGGCCTGATCGAAGCCGCGCGACTTCAGATCTTCGACGCGCTCGGCCGCATGCTGCTTCATGTCTTCCTTGGTGCCGAACACGAGCGCGCCGGTGGGGCAGGCCTTGATGCAGGCGGGCTCGAGTCCGACGGCGACGCGATCCGAGCACAGCGTGCACTTGTACGCCTTGTGGTCCCGCTTCGAGATTCGCGGGATGTCGAACGGGCAGCCGGTGATGCAATAGCCGCAGCCGATGCAGTGCTCCTCGTGAAAATCGACGATGCCGTTGGAGTACTGCACGATCGCGCCCGGCGCGGGGCACGCTTTGAGGCAGCCCGGATCGGCGCAGTGCATGCAGCCGTCCTTGCGGATCAGCCATTCCAGATCGCCGTCCTTGCGGGTTCTCGTACTCGGCGAAGCGCATCAGCGTCCACGAGTGCTCGGTGAGATCGGCCGGATTCTCGTAGACGCCCGACGCTGGTGCCGATCTCATCGCGCAGATCGTTCCATTCCATGCAGGCGACCTGGCAGGCCTTGCAGCCGATGCACTTCGTCGTGTCGATCAGCTTCGCGACCGTGCCCGTGGCGGGCTCACGCACGCTGGGCGACGGTGTCGTGGTCGCGGAGCGCCGGACGATGTCGAGAGATTGCAGCGCCATGCGAGCGTCCTCAGGCCTTCTCTACCTTCGACCAGGAACGCCTTGAACTCCGGCGTCTGCACGTTGCGCGTCGCCGACGAACGGCGTCAGCGTGTTGGCCAGATAGCCGGGCTTCGCGACGCCGGTGAAGCCCCAGTGGATCGGGATGCCGACGGTGTGCACCGTCTTGCCATCCACGTTGAGCTGCCTGATGCGCTTGGTGACGACGGCGACCGCCTCGATGTGGCCGCGGTTCGAGGTCACTCTGCACCCGATCGCCGGCCGCCATGCCCAGCTCCTTCGCCAGCGCCTCGCCGATCTCGACGAACTGCTCGGGCTGCGTGATCGCGTTCAGCCGCACGTGCTTGGTCCAGTAGTGGAAATGCTCCGTCAGGCGATAGGTCGTCGCCACGTGCGGGAACTGCTCGGCCTTGCCGAACTGCTCCCGAGTCGCCCTTGAACACGCGCGCGGCCGGATTGCTGACGCGCCCGCGGCTCATCCGGGCTCAGCGGGTTGTAGCCGAGCGGCGTTTCGAACGGCTCGTAGTGCTCGGGGAACGGGCCTTCCGCCATGTTCGTGCGCGCGAAGAAGCGCGCGACGCCTTCGGCATTCATGATGAACGGGCCCATGCCGCTCGGCCGGATCCTCGTCCACTTTGAAATCGGGCACGTCGACGCCGGTCCACTGCTTGCCGTTCCACGCGATCAGCTTGCGCTGCGGGTTGAACGGCTTGCCGCTGGGATCGCACGAGGCGCGGTTGTAGAGGATGCGGCGGTTCGCCGGCCACGACCACGCCCAGTTCAGTGTCTGGCCGATGCCGGTGGGATCGGAGTTGTCACGGCGCGCCATCAGGTTGCCGGTCGGGCCCCAGGAGCCGCAGAAGATCCAGCAGCCGCTGCCGTGCTGCCGTCGTCGCGCAGCTCGCCGAAGCCTGCGAGCTGCTCGCCAGCCTTGCGGACGATCTTGCGTCGGATCCTTCGGATCGGCGAGATCGGCGAGCGCCTTGCCGGAATACTCCTTCGCGAGCTCTTCGGGCGAGGGGCTGTTCGGGTTCGCGTAGGGCCAGGACGAGCTTCAGGATCGGATCCGGGAACGCGCCGCCTTCGCTCTCGTACAGCTTGCGCAGGCGCGGGAACAGGCCGGCCATGATCTCCATGTCGGTGCGCGCCTCGCCGGGCGGATCGGCGCCTTTCCAATGCCACTGCAGCCAGCGGCCCGAGTTGACGAGCGCGCCGTCTTCCTCCGCGAAGCACGTCGTCGGCAGGCGAAACACCTCCGTCTGGATCTTGCTCGGGATCGACGTCGTTGAGCGCGCCGTAGTTGCGCCAGAACTCCGAGGTCTCGGTCACGAGCGGATCCATGATGACCAGGAATTTCAGTTTCGACAGCGCCGCCGTCATCTTCGCCTTGTTCGGCGCGGCCGCCAGCGGATTGAAGCCCTGCGCGAGATAGCCGTTGATCTTGCCCTGGTGCATCAGCTCGTAGACCTGCAGCATGTCGTACAGCTTGTCGAGCTTCGGCAGGTAGTCGTAAGCCCCAGTGGTTGTCGGCGCGCGCGGCATCGCCCCACCAGGCCTTCATGAAGCTGACTGAAGAACTTCGGGAAGTTCTGCCAGTAGCTCATCTGGTTCGGGCCGCAGCGGCTTGAACGTGCGCGCCGCCACATACTTCTCGTAGTCCTGCTCGTGCTCTTTCGGCAACGCCATGTAGCCCGGCAGCAGGTTCGATGAGCAGGCCGAGGTCGGTCAGGCCCTTGAATGTTGGAGTGCCCGCGCAGCGCGTTCATGCCGCCGCCCGAGACGCCGATGTTGCCCAGCAGCAGTTGCACCATCGCGCCGCAGCGGATCATCTGCGAGCCGACCGAGTGCTGCGTCCAGCCGAGCGCGTACATGATCGTCATCGCGCGCGTCGGCGTCGCCGTGGAGCCGATCATCTCGCAGATCTGCAGGAACTCGGTCCTTCGGCGTGCCGCAGACGCGCTCGACCATCTCGGGCGTGTAGCGCGAGTAGTGCTGCTTCATCAGGTTGTAGACGCAGCGCGGATGCTGCGAGCGTCGGGTCCGTCCGCACGAATCCGTCCTCGCCGAGCTCGTAGTCCCAGCTGGACTTGTCGTAGCTGCGCTTCTCCGCGTCGTAGCCGGAGAAGATGCCGTCGTTGAACGCAAACCCTTCCTTCACGATGAAGGATGCGTCGGTGTAGCTCGTGACGTACTCGCGCTGAATCTTGTCGTTCGTCAGCAGGTAGTTGATGACGCCGCCGAGGAACGCGATGTCGGTGCCGGCGCGGATCGGCGCGTAGACGTCGGCGACCGAAGCCGAGCGCGTGAAGCGCGGATCGACGACGATCAGCCGCGCCTTGTTGTGCGCCTTCGCTTCGGTGACCCACTTGAAGCCGCACGGGATGCGCTTCGGCGGCATTGCCGCCCATGATGAGCACCAGGTCGGCGTTCTTGATGTCGACCCAGTGATTCGTCATCGCTCCACGGCCAAACGTCGGGGCAAGACCTGCCACCGTCGGGCCGTGTCAGACACGCGCCTGATTGTCGAACGCCAGGATGCCGAGGCTGCGGACCACCTTGTGAGTGAGGTAGCCGACTTCGTTGCTGCTCGCCGAAGCCGCGAGCATGCCGGTCGTGAGCCAGCGATTCACCGTCAGGCCGTCGGCCGTCTTCTGCGACGAAATTCGCGTCGCGATCCTGCTTCATCAGCCGCGCGATGCGATCGAGCGCGTCGTCCCAGGAGATGCGCTGCCAGCGATCCGATCCCGGCGCGCGATACTCCGGATACTTCAGGCGGCTCGGGCTGTGAATGAAGTCGATCAGCGCCGCGCCCTTCGGACACAGGGTGCCGCGATTGACCGGATGATCGGGATCGCCCTCGATGTGGAAGATGCTCGATCGGGCGTTCTTCGACTTGTCGCCCAGCGAGTACATGAGAACGCCGCAGCGACCGGAGCAGTAAGGACAGGTGTTGCGCGTCTCGGTGGCGCGCAGCGAGCTTGAACTCGCGGACCTCGGCGAGCGCCTCCCGCGGCGAGAAGCCCAGCAGCGCGAGGCTCGATCCTGCCAGCGAGGCTGCCCGTGTACGCTCAGGAACTGACGCCTGGTCAGGTCTGTCATGGAAAGCTCCTTGACACTGTGGACGAGCCGAGTCTATGCCCGCCTAAACCGCGCAGCAAACCGTGGCTTCTAAGCGCGTATATTGGCTATGGCGCTGGCAGCGCGTCGCTCTGCTCTAAGCCGCAGCTACCCGACCACGTCACAACGGCAGAGCCATGAAAGAAAGTGGTGGCCAGGGTCGGAATCGAACCAACGACACGCGGATTTTCAGGCGCCCGAAGGAACGACCCAATGGGAGCTAGCGATAGCGAATCCAAGGCTTGGAGTGCCATCCAGCGTACGAGAGTCACCCTGGATCGTGGTGGGTTCGCTTGAGATGGCAACAGAGATGGAAACAGCCAGCGTGCCTTAGGCGGATATCAACTCGTCGCTTGCGAGCCCCTTCCTTCTCTCACGTTGCTGAAGGCTCGGGGACGTTCGGCTGTTACTTCAACGCCTCGCCAGCGCCGCATTCAGCGTCCGATGGAAATGGACGATCGCACTCTCGAAGCGGCCGAAGACAAGACTCTTGCGCTGCGACTTGCCTGCGTTCGCAGTAAACGCGAGACGCTGCGATGTGCGTTCGCGTGTACGTCCCGAGGGAACGTGCGACGGAGCTGGTTTTCTCCCTACGCGAAAGCTCAGATTCCACCGTCGGGTCGCCGGTGGACCATGCAGGCGAGTTCAGCTCGACAAGGTCGGAAACAGGGAGAGCGGCCGTGAGCGACACCTTCGATCTGGTCACCCAGCGTTCGATTCAGGTCACTGTGGCAGTCTGCGCACTCTGGGTGGGCATGTTGCCGCCGCGCGCTGCGGTCGCGCAAACCGCGCCGCCGACCGAGACCATCGTCGACGAAACATTCAACCCGCTTGCGCACGAATGGCGGACCGAATCCGGAACCTGGTCGGTCAGCGGGGGCACGTTCATCAGCAGCGCAGCGGGAGCAGCAGCGGACATCGCGACGATCGCCTCATACCGCGCGCCGGATCCGCAGTCACCGCCCACGTCGAAACTGCAGTTCGATCGATTCACGATTCGCGCCCGGATGTTCAACCCGGGCAGCGGCGGCGCGGTCGGAATCGTCTACCACTATCAAGACGCTGCGAACTACCATGAGGTGAGGTACGCGAACTTCCCGGACGTCGGGGTGATCTCCGTGCGAAACGTGATAGGCGGGAACACCAGCACGTCCGCCTCCGGCTCGCTCGTACCGTTGCCGCCGGGCACCTGGTTCGAAATCGAAATGCAGTGGGACAGGGACAGGATCGTAGCAATCAAGTTGGACGGCGAGCTGCTACCGTTTCACGAGATTTTTCAGGGGGGCTTTGCAGCTCTACCGCCCGGCCGCATTGGATTGATCACGGACGGCACAACCGGGGGCTTCGACGACGTACGAGTCGAAGTACCTTCCGGAGATCAATTTTTGATCGAGCGGCTTTCCCATGGCATGGCTCAAGGATGGATGCCGCAAAGCGGTCAATGGGCGGTCTCCAGCGGTACCTACAACGGTACGACGGTCGCGGCGACGAGCGTGACGCTGGCTCCGATTCAGACCGACGAGCGGAGAACCGTGACCTATTCCATGCGCGTGCGCATGCTGAATCCATACGGCGCCTCGGGGAACCTGGTCGGCATCGTGTTCAACTATCGCTCGCCGACCGAATACAGCGAGCTGGTGTTCTCGCCGACCGGCATCGCGAAGATCAACAATATCGCCGGCGGAGTGCGGACCACGCTCGCGACCGCGCCGTACAACGGCCGCCGTAATGTCTGGTTCGACGTGCTGCTGGAAAACGACTTGGCGTCTCCGTTCGAGTGGACGGGCAGAGGGTGTTCGCAGACGTGCCCGCGAATCCGAACGACTTCGCGCTCGGCGGCGTCGGGCTGATCACGCATTGGGCGCCCGGCCGATTCGACGACATTCGATTCGTTCATGGCACGATCCGACCCGAGATCTGCCTGAGACGTTCTCGGAAAGCCTGCACCCGGCCAGGTCATTCGCGGAGCGTGGGATACGATCGGCGGCACGCTGAACAGAACAACTGTCAGAGCCCTCGGCATCGCAGTGTTCTGCCGCGGAGGCCGGACGTTACCTATCGAATGAAGCTGCGGAACGAATTCGGCGCCTCAGGCAACCTGGTCGGCTTGGTCTACAACTATCAGCTCACTGGCAGCGACTACTACGAAGCCGTGTTCTCCACGACCGGTACCGCATTGCTCAAGAAGGTCATTCGCGGCGTGCCAACGATCGTGGCGAGCGGCACACACGGCGTACCCGCGCACGAATGGTTCACGATTGAATGGATTCGCGACGGATTCGCTACGACGGTCAAGGTGGATGGCAACACGGTCATCGCGAACGTCGTCCAGGCGAACTGAACGCCGGGCAAGTCGGCGCCATCACGCACTGGACCCTCGGGCACTTCGATGACTTGTCGGCCGTCCAGCATGTCCCGCCGTAACGAGGGCGCGACAAACCGTAAGTAGTTGAAGGAGATGGTGGCCAGGGTCGGAATCGAACCAACGACACGCGGATTTTCAGTCCGCTGCTCTACCAACTGAGCTACCTGGCCAGGCGGGTGCGAATGACTCCCGCAACGGAGTCATCGACGAAGAGGACGCGTATTAAATCGGCGGGCCCCGGGGGTCGTCAAGAAAAAGGCCTCCCTCCGCGTCCCCCGGTCATCCGACCGGGGGGACCAA
>CAWHNL010000012.1:0-582572 GCA_963830745.1 uncultured Gammaproteobacteria bacterium | reverse complement strand
CGGTGACCGCACCCTTGACGTACGGCTCGAACGCCTGCGGCAGCTCGTCGAGACTGATCGTGCGCGTGACGATGGCGTCCAGGTGACGCGGCTTGAGGTCGCTCGCGAGACGCTGCCACACCGCGAGGCGCAGCGGCCGGGGTGTGAACACGGAGTTGATGCCGAGCAGGTTCACGCCACGCAGGATGAACGGCACGACGGTCGCCTTCAGCTCCGGGCTCGCAGCGAGACCGATGCTGGCGATGTTCCCCAGAAATTCGTGGTGCGCGTCAGCCATGCGAGCACGTCGCCGCCGAGATTGTCGATCGCGCCGGCCCACTGCGCTTCTTCGAGCGGCCGCGAGCCGAGATTGAGCCCTTCGCGCCAGAGAACGCGGGTGGCGCCCAGCTGTTCGAGATACGCAGCCGCGGATTTCTTGCCGGTCAGCGCCACGACCTGGTAGCCGCGGCCCGCGAGCATGTCAATCGCGACGCTGCCGACGCCGCCGGTCGCACCCGTCACGACGATCTCGCCGCCCTCGGGACGCTGGCCGTTCTGTTCCATGCGGTGGATCGCGAGCGCTGCGGTGTAACCCGCAGTGCCGATCGCCATGCACTGAAATTCGTCGAGGCCCGGCGGGATCGGTACGACCCAGTCGCCTTGCATGCGCGCGTATTCGGCGTAACCGCCGTCGTGGGTCTCGGACAGGCCGCAGCCGTTCACCAGGACCTTTTGCCCGGGTTTGAATGCCGCGTGCTGCGAGGACACGACTTCGCCGGCGAGGTCGATGCCGCCGACCAGCGGATACTTGCGCAGGATCTTGCCGGCGCCGGTCGCCGCGAGCGCGTCCTTGTAGTTGATCGTCGAGTAACGCACCTTGATGACGACGTCGCCGGCGGCGAGATCGTTCAGCCCGATCGTCTCCAGGCGCGGGACGACCTTGCCGCCTTCCTGGTGAATGCGGAATGCGCGGAAGCTATTCACTGTCGCGGACGCACTTGTCGTGCTTGCGCAGCTCATCGGTGGTGCACAGGCCACGCTGCCGGCCGAAGAACTCGGCGATCGCCTCGAAGTCCTTCGCGTCCACGCCGGCGATGATGCCGGCCATGATCGGGTTCTTGCGCTTGCCGCTCTTGTAATCCTGCAGCGCGTGCACGATGTAGTCGGGGTACTGGCCGGCGAGGATCGGGTAGTCGGGCCCGACGGTCTTGGCGCCGTCGGTGCCGTGACAGGACACAACGTCTGAGTCGCAGGCGGCGGCGTGCCCACGACTTCCTTGTTCGGCTGAGCGACCTCGTTCTGCAGGAAGGCCGCGATGTCGGCGCGATCCTGGTCCGAAAGCGTGGCGGCCTGCGAGTGCATCGTCGGGTGCGGCCGGTCGCCGCTGGCGTAGGCGTTCAGGGCGGTGATCAGGTACTGCTCGTTCTGGCCGCCGAGCTTCGGCACGCTGTAGTTCGGGAAGGCGTTCTTGTAGTCCGGCACACCGTGGCAACCGTGGCAGGTGTAAGCGAGGACCTTGCCCCGCTTGGCATCGCCTTCCGCGTTCGCATCCACGGCCGCGCCCACGAGCCCGACTGCCACCCAAACTACAAACTTGGCCGCGAACGCGGCCGCTCGCCCCTTCATATCCGCTCCCGTTTCGTGCAGGGCGCGCATGGTACAGGAAGTGCAAGTTCCGCTGTATACTGCCCAACCCGCTATTCCCGATCCGAAGGTTTTTCGCTCATGGCCCGCATCACTGTCGAAGATTGCCTGCAACACGTCCGAACCTGTTCCAGCTGGTCCTGGTTGCCGCCAAGCGCGCGCGCAAGCTGGCCAACGGCGCAGAACCCACGGTCGAATGGGAAAACGACAAGTCGACCGTGGTCGCGCTGCGCGAAATCGCCGCCGGCCACATCGGCCCCGAGATTCTCGAAGAGGCCGAGCGACCGCAGCCCGAGACGATGCCGGAGATGGAAATGTCGGGCGAGCTGCGCGCTCCGCACCTCGGACTGGGAGACTGATCGACCCGCCATCCGGTCGGCCCCCGGTCGCAGTCATGGACTACGCGTCTTCCATCCTGGGTCTGCTGCCGACCGGAAGACGCTCGATCGGCGTCACGCAGCTGCTCAACAAGCTCGAAACCTACCTGCCGCCGGCGCAGGTCGACCGCATCCGCGACGCCTACGAATTCGGCGCCCAGGCGCACGAAGGCCAGAAGCGCCTGACCGGCGAGCCCTACATCGCCCATCCCGTCGCCGTCGCCGACATCCTCGCCGACCTGCACCTGGATGCGCAGACGATCGTCGCGGCGATCCTGCACGACGTCATCGAGGACACGCCGACCGCGAAGGACGAAATCGCCGAGCGCTTCGGCGCCGAAGTCGCCGAGCTCGTCGACGGCGTCTCCAAGCTCGATCAGATCCAGTTCCGCAGCCGCGCCGAGGCGCAGGCCGAGAGCTTCCGCAAGATGCTGCTGGCCATGGTGCGCGACATCCGCGTCATCATGGTCAAGCTCGCCGACCGCACGCACAACATGCGCACGCTCGGCTCCGTGCCGCCGGCGAAGCGGCGCACGGTCGCGCGCGAGACGCTCGAGATCTACGCGCCGATCGCGAATCGCCTCGGCATCCACTCGATGAAGTCCGAGCTCGAAGAGCTGGGCTTCAAGGCGCTGTATCCGGGCCGCTATCGCATCATCGAAAAGGCGCTGAAGCGCGCGCGCGGCAACCAGAAGCAGTTCGTCGGCAAGATCGCCGACAACCTGCGCGGCGCGCTGGAGAAGGCCGGCGTGAAGGGCCGCGTCGAAGGCCGCGAGAAGCACCTCTACAGCGTCTACCAGAAGATGCGCCGCAAGCGCGCGCCGCTCGCGTCGATCGTCGATGTGTTCGGCTTCCGCATCGTCGTCGACTCGGTCGACACCTGTTATCGCGCGCTCGGCCTGGTGCACGGCCTGTATCGGCCGATGCCGGGCCGCTTCAAGGACTACATCGCGATTCCGCGCGTCAACGGCTACCAGTCGCTGCACACGACGCTGTTCGGGCCGAACGGCATGCCGATCGAAGTGCAGATCCGCACCGACGACATGCATCGCGTCGCCGAGTCCGGCATCGCGGCGCACTGGCAATACAAGACGCGGCGACGACGCAGGGCAAGACGTATCGCGACCGCGCGAGCGAATGGCTGCAGCACCTGATGGAGATGCAGCACGGCGGCAACTCCGAAGAATTCATGGAGAGCGTCAAGCTCGACCTGTTTCCGGACAAGGTTTACGTGTTCACGCCGCGCGGCGAGATCCGCCGCCTGCCGCGCAACGCGACCGCAGTCGACTTCGCGTACTCCGTGCACACCGACATCGGCAATCATTGCGTCGCCGCGAAAATCGATCGCCGCCTCGTGCCGCTGCGCACGCCGCTGCGCAACGGCCAGACGGTCGAGATCATCACTGCCAAGGGCGCGACGCCGAATCCGGCCTGGGTGAACTTCGTCGTCACCGCGAAGGCGCGCACCGCGATCCGCCACTACCTGAAGGGTCTGAAGCACTCCGAAGCCGTCGAGCTCGGCAAACGCCTGCTGAACCAGGCGCTCGCCGATCTGTCGCTCGCGCTGAAGAAAGTGCCGGACGAGCGGCTGCAGAGCGTCGCGACGGAGCTCAACCTCAAGAGCCCGGAAGAGCTGTTCGAGCAGATCGGCCTGGGCGAGCGCCTCGCGCCGCTGGTCGCGCGCCGTCTGCTGCCCGCCGATGCAGTCGCAGTCGCGACCGAGCCGTCGCCGACTCGGCCGCTGGCGATCGCCGGCACCGAAGGCATGGTCGTGAGCTACGCGCGCTGCTGCTTCCCGATCCCGAACGATCCGATCATGGCGTACCTGTCGAGCGGCCGCGGCGTCGTCATTCATCGCGAGGCGTGCGGCAACCTGCGCAACTACCGCAAGCAGCCGGACAAGTGGCTGTCGGTCACCTGGCAGCCGAACGTCGATCGCCTGTTCAACGTCGAAATCCGCATCGACGTCGCGAACCGCATGGGCGTGCTCGCCGCGATCGCCTCGAACATCGCGACCACCGAGACGAACATCGAGCACGTGGCCGTCGACGAGCGCGACGGCGACGCCTCGACGCTCGTGTTCGACCTGCAGGTGCGCGACCGCAAGCACCTGGCGCACGTGATCAAGAACCTGCGCAAGATGCCCGAAGTGCTGCGGGTCACGCGCGTGCTCGCGTGAGCTGCTGCAGGTCGCAGTTCATCTGCGACACTGCGCTCGTCGGACCGTCTGCAATCCCGACCTTCCACCGCAGGACTCTCCATGCCCCGCACGATCATCTCCACCGCGAACGCCCGAAGCCATCGGCACCTACTCGCAGGCCGTCAAAGTCGGCACCACCGTCTACGTGTCGGGTCAGATCCCGCTCGACCCGGCGACCGGCCAGCTGGTGCAGGGACCGATGGAAGTGCAGATCCGGCGCGTGTTCGACAATCTCAAGGCGATCGTCGGGGCGGCCGGCGGCAGCTTTCGCGCAGGTCGTGAAGCTCAATGTGTATCTCACTCGACTTCGCCAATTTCGCCGCGCTCAACAAGATCATGGCCGAGTACTTCAGCGAGCCGTATCCGGCGCGCGCCGACCGTGGCAGTCGCGGCGCTGCCCAAGGGCGCGCGCGTCGAGATCGACTGCGTCGTGGAGCTGGAGTGACCTGCACCGGCGACGCAGCGCACGTCCGCTGAGTCGTCGGAGCTGCGCCCCGTCACGACGCTGCGCGGCGTCGGCGAGGCGCTCGCCGAGAAGCTGGCGAAGCTCGGCATCACGACAGTGCAGGATCTGCTGTTCCTGCTGCCGCTGCGCTACGAAGACCGCACGCGCGTCGTGCCGATCGGCTCGCTGCGAGTCGGCGAGCGCGCGGTCGTCGAAGGCGAGGTGCAGCTCAGCGAAGTCGCGTTTCGCGGCCGCCGCCAGCTGCTGTGCCGGATCGGCGATGGCTCCGGCTCGCTGACGCTGCGCTTCTTTCACTTCTCCGGCTCGCAGCAGCAGGGACTGGCGCGCGGCACGCGCCTGCGCTGCTTCGGCGAGATTCGCCGCGGGCCCGGCGGGCCCGAGATCGTGCATCCGGAGTATCGGCGCGTCGCCGGCGAGACGCAACGCGGCCGAAGAGGCGCTCACGCCGATCTATCCGCTGACCGAAGGCGTGCAGCAAGGTCGCCTGCGGCAACTGACCGGCATGGCACTGCGCGAGCTTGCGCAGCGCGCGGTGCACGACTGGATCCCGCCTGCAGTGCTCGAGCCGCTGCAATCTGCCGCCGCTGCGCGACGCGCTCGAATTCGTGCATCGGCCGCCGCCGGACGCGGATACGCGAGCTGCTCGCCAGCGGTCGTCATCCGATGCAGCGGCGCCTCGCGTTCGAAGAGCTGCTCGCGCATCAGCTGAGCCTGCGACTGCTTCGCCGCGAGATTCAGCGCGATCCGGGCTGGGCCGTTCGCCGCCGGCGACGCGCAATCGCTGGTCGCGCGCTTTGCGGATTCACTGCCGTTCGATCTGACGGGCGCGCAGCTGCGCGCGTGGCAGGAGATCGAGCGCGATCTCACGCAGCCCAGTCCGATGCTGCGGCTGGTGCAAGGCGACGTGGGCTGCGGCAAAACCGTCGTCGCGGCGCTCGCGGCCGCGCGTGCAGCGGAAGCCGGCTTTCAGGCGGCGGTGATGGCGCCGACGGAATTGCTGGCCGAGCAGCACGCGCGCAACTTCTCGACGTGGTTCGCCGCATTCGACCTGCCGCTGACGACTGCTGACCGGCAAGCGCAACGCGGCGGCGCGCACGCGCGCGCTGGCCGATCTCGCGTCGGGCGCCGCGCAGATCGCGATCGGCACGCACGCGCTGTTCCAGGAAGGCGTCGAGTTCGAGCGCCTCGGCCTGGTGATCGTCGACGAGCAGCATCGCTTCGGCGTGCATCAGCGCTTGTTGCTGCGCGAGAAGGGCCGGCTCGCCGGTCGCTTTCCGCATCAGCTGATCATGACCGCGACGCCGATTCCGCGCACGCTGGCGATGACGGCGTACGCCGATCTCGACGTTTCGGTCATCGATGAGCTGCCGCCCGGCCGCACGCCGGTGCAAGACCGTCGCGCTGACCGAGAATCGCCGCGACGAAGTCGTCGTGCGCATTCGCGATGCGTGCCGCCAGAAGCGCCAGGCGTACTGGGTGTGCCCGCTGGTCGAGGAGTCCGATCAGCTCGAGGCGCAGGCTGCCGAAGAGACCGCCGCGGCGCTCGCGGAAGCGCTGCCGGAGCTGACGGTCGGGCTCGTGCACGGGCGCATGACGCCGCGCGAGAAGGACGCGATCATGGCGCGCTTCAAGGAAGGCAAGATCGATCTGCTGGTCGCGACGACGGTCATCGAAGTCGGCGTGGACGTGCCGAACGCGAGCTTGATGGTGATCGAGAACGCCGAGCGCATGGGCCTGGCGCAGCTGCACCAGTTGCGCGGCCGCGTCGGCCGCGGCGCCGCCGAGAGCACCTGCGTGTTGCTGTATCGCGCGCCGCTGACGCGAAGTCGCGCGCGAGCGGCTCGGCGTCATGCGCGCGACCAACGACGGCTTCGAGATCTCGCGTCGCGACCTGGAGCTGCGCGGCCCGGGCGAACTGCTCGGCACGCGCCAGACCGGCCTGATGCAGATGCGCGTCGCCGATCTGGTGCGCGATGCCGACCTGCTGCCGCAGGTCCAGCAGGCCGCCGAATTGATGCTGAGGGAGAATGAGGCGAACATAGCGCCGCTGCTGCGCCGCTGGATCGGACAGGGGGAGCGGTTTGGCAAAGTGTGAAGTGAAGCAGGCTCAGGTCGGCTGAGACACGCCGACGCCGCGCCTACCCCTTGCGCGCACCGGCTGCGCTGGCTCGGCCACAAGCTCGCAGCGACCGCGTTCGTCGACCGAAGTGCTGCCGGGCGTGGCCGCCAAGGCTGCGCGGCTACGCGCAGCTCACGCGCCTCGATCGGCCGATCGGCATCTGGCTGCTGCTGTGGCCCGTGCTGTGGGCGCTGTGGCTGTCGTCCGGCGGGCGGCCCGATCCGCACGTCTTCGTCGTCTTCGTGCTCGGCGTGGTGCTGACGCGCTCGGCCGGCTGCGCGATGAACGATTTCGCGGACCGCAACTTCGACCGCCACGTCGCGCGGACGCGCGACCGCCCGCTGGTCACGGGCCAGGTCGATCCGGTCGAAGCGCTCGCGCTGTGCGCGGGCCTGGGACTGATCGCGCTCGGGCTCGCGATGACGCTGAATCGGCTCACGCAGCTGCTGGCGCTCATCGGCGCGGCGCTCGTGCTCACGTATCCGTTCATGAAGCGCTTCTTCCCGCTGCCGCAGTTCTATCTCGGCGCCGCCTTCACCTGGTCGGTGCCGATGGCGTTCGCGGCGCAGACCGGGACGATGCCGCCGCGGCTCGCGTGGGTGCTGTTCCTCGCCGGGCTGCTGTGGACGATGGCCTACGACACGATGTACGCGATGGTCGACCGCGAGGACGACCGCAAGCTCGGCATTCGCTCCAGCGCAATCCTGTTCGGCGATGCGGACCGCTTCATCGTCGGCGTCATGCAGCTGATGTGCCTGCTCGCGCTGTGGCTCGCGGGCCGCGAGCTGAAGCTGGGACTGTGGTACGGCATCGGGCTCGCGGTCGCGGCGATTTTCGCGCTGTACGAGCAGTTGCTGATTCGCGAGCGCAAGCCGGAGCAGTGCTTGCGCGCATTCCTCAACAACAACTACTTCGGCATGGCGGTGTTCGTCGGCATCGCGCTCGAATATCTCTTCAACGCAGTAGCGCGGCGTTCGGGCAATCGCCCAGATTTCGATCCGCTCCGCTCCCGCCTGCCGCAGCACCTGCGCCAGCTCGCGCACGGTGCTGCCGGTCGTGACGACGTCGTCGAGGATCGCGACGTGCCGCGCACGCAGCGGCGCCGACCGCTGCAAACGCGCCGGTGACGTTGCGCCGTCGTGCTTTGCGATCCAGTCCCGCCTGCTCTGCTGTTTCGCGCTGGCGGATCGCGACGTCCGACTTCACTGACACGCCCGTCGCGCGTCGAATCGACAGCGCCAGCTCGCTCGCCTGGTTGTAGCCGCGCTGCCGGTAGCGCCGAGGCGCGAGCGGCACCGGCACGATCGCTTCAGGCAACGGTTCGCTCCGCGCGAGCAAACGTCGCGCGAACAGCTGGCCGAGCACGCGCCCGCAGGCGAGCTCGTTGCGAAATTTCAGGCCGCGCACCAGGTGATCCAGCGGATAGGCATAGCGGAACGGCACGAAGCTGCTGCAAAACGGCGGCGGATCGCGCAGACATGCGCCGCAGACGCTCGGGCCGCCGCTCGCCGCAGCTGGCAGCGGTTCTGCGCAGACGGCGCACGCAGACTCATTGCGCGGCAAATCCGCTGCGCAGTCGCGGCACAGGTCGATGTCGCTGTCGCCGGCGCCGCCGCACAGGATGCAGTTTGCCGGCCATAGCGGCCCGCGCCAGCCAGCGCCGGCTTCTGTCAACCCACCGTTGGAGCCGTGGTTGACAGGATCCGACAGCGCTCCGAATACTGATCCGAGCACGTCATACAGTCAGTGTGCCGCCGCGCGCAGCGCGCAGGCGTACGGATAACGAGGCATTTCGCGGCGGCATTTCATGGGGACCGGGTCATGACGCAGACGCAACGCACGCTCGACAATCAACTGATCGCGCGCCTCGGCGAGGTGCGCACCGATTGGTCGCTGGAAGAAGTCCGCGACGCTGCTTCGCGCTGCCGTTCGCGGACCTGCTGTTCCACGCGCAGCGCGTGCATCGCGCCAACTTCGATCCGAACGAAGTGCAGGTCAGCACGCTGCTGTCGATCAAGACCGGCGCCTGTCCCGAGGACTGCGCCTACTGCTCGCAGAGCATCCGCTTCGAGACCGGCCTCAAATCCGAGCCGCTCCTCGACATCGAAGAAGTCGCTCGCCAAGGCGCGCATCGCGCGCGCCAACGGTGCGACGCGCTTCTGCATGGGCGCGGCATATCGCAGCCCGAAGCCGAAGCAGCTCGCGCAGATCGCCGCGATGATCAAAGAGGTGCGCGCGCTGGGCATGGAAACCTGCGCGACGCTCGGCATGCTCACGCCCGAGCAGGCGCGCGAGCTGAAGGACGCCGGGCTCGACTACTACAACCACAACCTCGACACGTCCGAGAGTCACTACGGCAAAGTGATCACGACGCGCACCTACCAGGATCGGCTCGACACGCTGCAGGCCGTGCGCGACGCGGGCATCAACGTGTGCTGCGGCGGCATTCTCGGCCTCGGCGAAGACGAGCTGGATCGCGCGCAGCTGCTGCACACGCTCGCGACGCTGCCGCAACATCCGGAAAGCGTGCCGATCAACCAGCTGGTGCAGGTGCCCGGCACGCCGCTGTACGGCGCGGAAAAGCCGAAGCCGCTCGACTTCGTGCGCGTGATCGCCGTGGCGAGACTTCTGATGCCGCGCTTCTTACGTACGGCTCTCAGCCGGCCGCAGCGAGATGAGCGACGAGACGCAGGCGCTGTGTTTCCTCGCGGGCGCGAATTCGATCTTCTACGGCGAGAAGCTGCTGACGACCGAGAACCCCGACCGAGAATCACGACCGCGGCTTGTTCGAGCAGCTGGGGATCCGCGCGGAGAAACACCTGCGCGGCGTCGGCGGCCAGCGGATGAAAGTAGCCGAGAGCGGATAACATCCGACGAATGTCGGATGAATTCTTCCTCGACCCGCGCGCAGTGCGGCGCTCGTTCGATCGTGCCAGCCGCACGTACGACGCCGCCGCGGTCGTGCAGGGGGAAATCCGCACACGCCTGCTCGAGCGGCTCGACATCGTGCGGCTCCAGCCGACTGCAGTGCTCGACCTCGGCGCCGGGACCGGCCAGGCGAGCCGCGAGCTGAAACGCCGCTATCCGTCCGCACAGGTCATCGCCCTGGATTCGTCGCTGGCGATGCTGGGCCAAAGCGCGCGCCAGCAGCGCTTCCTGCGCCGGTTCGTCCCCGTGTGCGGCGATGCGCACCGCCTGCCCTTGCAAAGCCAGTCGTTCGACCTGGTGCTGAGCAACCTGCTGCTCGAGTGGTGCCACGATCCGGACGCCGTGTTTGCCGAAGTCGCCCGCGTGCTGCGGCCCAAGGGCCTGTTCACGTTCACGACGGTCGGGCCCGACACGTTGAAAGAAGCTCGCGAGCTCTGGCGCGGCGTCGACACCTTCACGCACGTGCATCGCTTCATCGACATGCATGACTTCGGCGACGCCCTGATGCGAGCGGGCTTCGCGGAGCCGGTGATGGACACGGAGCGTCTGACCGTCACCTACCCTGACTTGCCGGCGCTGCTCGACGAGATTCGCGGCAGCGGCGCGCGCAACATCGCGCAGGGTAGGCCGCACGGTCTCACCGGTCGTGCGCGCGGCGCGCTCGTGCGATCGCGGAGCGAGGAGCTGCGCCGGAACGGCCCGTTGCGCATCAGCGTTGAGGTCATCCACGGCCATGCGTGGTCGGTGGGTGAGCGCAAACCGCGGCGGGCGGGCGATGAGGTCCTGGTGCCATTCGAACGTCTTCGCACGCGCCGCAAAGATTAACTTTCTCTATACAGTTCGGAGCTAGTCTGCTGGCGAAAATCGCTCCGATGATTCATCTTAGATTGATCTCATGAGCGGGTTGCACGTCCTCGAGCTGACGCCACGGTGCTCGCTGACACCGTCGGGTGCGCGCGCATTCGTGGCGATCGTCGGCGCGACGACCTTCGGGGTCGCAGTGCTCTTCGCTCTGCAGGGACTCTGGCCCGTGCTGCCGTTCGCGGGCCTGGAAATCGCGCTGCTTGCATGGGCCGTGCGCGCGTCGATGCGCGAGGGCAGCAAGCGCGAGACGATCACGCTCGACGACCAGTCGATCACGATTCGGCGCCGCAGCCAGGCCGGTGAACATTTCTTGGTATTTCCTCGACATGGGTCGAAGGTTAAACTCCACGCCCCTTCGACGGCGCTGCACCCCAGCCGGCTCACGCTCGAGTCGCCCGGCCAGGCCTGCGAAGTGGGCAGGTTTCTCACGGAAGACGAGCGCCGCAGCCTCGCGGCTCGTCTCAAACAACTGGTGGGGAATGCGAACGAACCGCCCGCGCTTTAAGAACAAGTAGAGCGTGGCGTCGAATTGCGGGCCGTGTATTGGAGCACTCGCGTCAATGGTGAAGATCGTCAAATGCGCACTGGCCGCCGTCCTGGCCAGCTTGCCCGCCGCGGCGTTCGCGGCCTGGGAGCTGAACATGCCGGTCGGCGTCACGGAGCTGAGCCGCCGCATCCACGCTCTGCACATGCTCATCTTCTGGGTCTGCGTGGTGATCGCCGCCGCGGTGTTCGGCGCGATGATCTATTCGATCGTGAAGTTCCGGCGCTCGCAGGGCGCGGTGGCCGCGAGCTTCGATCACTCCACGCGCGCCGAGATCGTCTGGACGGTCATTCCGATCGTGATCCTGGTCGCGATGGCGATTCCGGCGGCGGCGACGCTGGTGCGCATCGAGGACACGCGCAACTCCGATCTCACCGTCAAGGTCACCGGCTACCAGTGGCGCTGGCATTACGAATACCTCGATCGCAACGTCGCCTTCTTCTCGTCGCTGGCGCGTGAGAGCGACGCCGCGCGGCAGCTGGATTCCGGCGTCGATCCCAACACGGTGCCCAACTACCTGCTGGACGTCGACCACCCGCTGGTCGTGCCGGTCGGCAAGAAGGTGCGCGTGCTGCTGACTGCCGGCGACGTCATCCATGCCTGGTGGGTGCCGGCGTTCGGCATGAAGAAGGACGCGATCCCGGGCTTCGTCAACGAGCTGTGGTTCCGCGCCGACCAGATCGGCATCTATCGCGGGCAGTGTGCGGAGCTGTGCGGCCGCGATCACGGCTTCATGCCGGTGGTCGTCGACGTCCGCTCGGAGGCGGACTTCGACAGCTGGCTGAAGTCGCAGCAGGCAGAGCACCGAAGACGGCGAACGCAGCGGCCGAATCAGCGCGGGGCGGAGTAACGAGTTCATGAGCACGAGCAGCATTGCACATCATCAGCCGGGCGTTCCTGCGCGCGACCACCACGAGGACGCGCATCACGACGACCACGGCCCGGAGAAGGGCTGGCGTCGCTGGGTGTTCGCGACCAATCACAAGGACATCGGCACGATGTACCTGCTGTTCAGCCTGCTGATGTTCTTCGTCGGCGGCACGATGGCGATGGTGATCCGCGCCGAGCTGTTCGAGCCCGGGCTGCAGCTGGTCGACCCGATGTTCTTCAACTCGATGACCTCGATGCACGCGCTGATCATGATCTTCGGCGCGGTCATGCCGGCGTTCGTGGGGCTCGCGAACTGGATGATCCCGCTGCAGGTCGGCGCGCCGGACATGGCGCTGCCGCGCATGAACAACTTCAGCTTCTGGATCCTGCCGTTCGCCTTCACGCTGCTGCTCGGCACGCTGCTGGTGCCGGGCGGCGCGCCGGCCGGCGGCTGGACCATGTATCCGCCGCTGGTGCTGCAGACCGGCAACGCGTTCCCGATGCTGATCTTCGCCGTGCACCTGATGGGCGCGTCGTCGATCATGGGCGCGATCAACGTCATCGTGACGATCATGAACATGCGCGCGCCCGGCATGTCGCTGCTGAAGATGCCGATGTTCGTGTGGAGCTGGCTGATCACCGCGTACCTGCTGATCGCGGTGATGCCGGTGCTGGCCGGCGCAGTGACGATGCTGCTCACCGATCACTACTTCGGCACGACGTTCTTCGAAGCCGCCGGCGGCGGCGACCCGGTGATGTTCCAGCACATCTTCTGGTTCTTCGGGCATCCCGAGGTCTACATCATGATCCTGCCGGCGTTCGGGATCGTGTCGGAGATCATCCCGACGTTCTCGCGCAAGAAGCTGTTCGGCTACGACTCGATGGTGTACGCGATCGCCTCGATCGCGTTCCTGTCGTTCATCGTCTGGGCGCACCACATGTTCACGGTCGGCATGCCGCTCGCCGGCCAGCTGTTCTTCATGCTGGCGACGATGCTGATCGCGGTGCCGACCGGCGTGAAGGTATTCAACTGGACCGCGACGATGTTCAAGGGCTCGCTGTCGTTCGAGCCGCCGATGCTGTTCGCGCTGTCGTTCCTGTTCCTGTTCACGATCGGCGGCTTCTCCGGCCTGATGCTGGCGATCGTGCCCGCCGACTTCCAGTATCACGACACGTACTTCGTCGTGGCGCACTTCCACTACGTGCTGGTGCCGGGCGCGGTGTTCGGCATCATGGCGGGCGTGTACTACTGGCTGCCGAAGTGGACCGGCCACATGTACGACATGAAGCTCGCGAAGGCGCACTTCTGGCTGTCGACGATCTTCGTCAACGTGCTGTTCTTCCCGCAGCACTTCCTCGGCCTCGCCGGCATGCCGCGCCGTATCCCGGACTACAACACGCAGTTCGCCGACTGGAACATGATCTCGTCGATCGGGGCGTTCGGCTTCGGTCTGTCGCAGCTGCTGTTCGCGTACCTGATCTTCAGCTCGATCCGCGGCGGCGCGAAGGCGAGCGACAAGGTGTGGGACGAAGCGCTGCCGCACGGCCTGGAGTGGACGGTGAGCTCGCCGCGCGCCGTATCACAGCTTCGAAACGGCACCCGAGGTGAAGTAGACCGTGGCCGTCGAAGTGTCAGAACACGATCGCAAGCGCGTGCGGCGCACGACGTTGTGGCTCGCGCTGCTCGCGGCGGTGTTCTATTTCGGTTTCATCGCGATTGGCGTATGGCGCAGCGTCCATTGAACAAGGCGAATCGCAAGCTGACGTGGCAGCTGTGGCTGTTCGCGGCCGGCAGCCTTGCGTTCGGCTTCGCGCTGGTGCCGCTGTACAACGTGCTCTGCGACGTGACCGGCTACGGCGATCGCAGCAAGCTGCGGCAGGCGGCGAGCGTCGTCGAAGCGCCGGACGAGACGCGCACGGTCACGATCGAGTTCATCTCGACCGCGCCGACGTTCGGCAGTTGGGAATTTCGTCCGGAGCGCGCGCAGCTCGAAGTGCACCCGGGCAAGCTCTACGAAGCGAAGTTCTACGCGCGCAACTTGCGCGAGCAGCCGGTGACGGCGCAGGCCGTGCCGAGCATCGCGCCGCTCCAGGCGACGCAGTATTTCCACAAGACTGAATGCTTCTGCTTCACGCCGCAGCAGTTCGCGGGCCGGCAGGCGCGCGAGTTGTCGGTGCGTTTCATCGTCGATCCCAAGCTGCCGGCGACCATCGACCGGCTGACGCTCGGCTACGCGATGTACGACGCGCCCGATCAGAAGCAGATCGTTTCGAGAACAGGAACCTGACGACCTATGGCCCACGCACCGACCAGCACTGCATCCGAGAAATACTACGTCCCGCACGGCAGCCCGTGGCCGATCGTCGGCTCGATCGCGCTGTTCACGACGGTCGGCGGCGGCGCGTTGTGGCTCAACCACGTCGACGCCGGTCCGTGGGTCATGACCGCGGGTCTCGCGCTGCTCGCATTCATGTTCGTCGGCTGGTTCGGCACAGTCATCCGCGAGAGCGAAAGCCGGCTGTACAACGAGGCGGTCGACCGCTCGTTCCGCATGGGGATGATGTGGTTCATCTTCTCCGAGGTCATGTTCTTCGCGGGCTTCTTCGGCGCGCTGCTGTACGCGCGGCAGTTCTCGGTGCCGTGGCTCGGCGGCGAGGGCACGAAGCTGCTCACCAAGGTCGTGCGCGGCGACAGCTACGAGGCAGCGTGGCCGACCAACGGTCCGGGCAACATCGGCGGCGACTTCGAAGTGATTCCGGCGTTCGGCCTGCCGGCGATCAACACCGCGATTGCTGCTGCTTTCGGGCGTGACGATCACGATCGCGCATCACGCGCTCAGGGCCGGCAATCGCCGCATGCTCAACATTTTCCTGGCGGCGACGTTCCTGCTCGGCTTCGTGTTCGTGTACCTGCAGGCCACCGAGTACATCGAGGCCTACACGCACCACAACCTCAAGCTGAGCACGGGCATCTACGGCTCGACGTTCTTCCCGCTGACGGCGTTCCACGGCTTCCACGTCACGATCGGCGCGCTGATGCTGCTGGTGATCTGGTTTCGCTGTCTGAAGGGCCACTTCACGCCGACGCATCACTTCGCGTTCGAAGGCGTGGCGTGGTACTGGCACTTCGTCGACGTGGTCTGGCTGTTCCTGTTCATCTTCGTGTACTGGCTATGAAACTGGGGCTGTAGGGGCAGGTGACTCGCCTTCTCATCCTCGCCGGCTTCCTGGCGATCGTGCTGAGTCTCGGCTCGGCACTCGTGCACCTGGTGCGCAACAAGGGTGATTCCGCGAAGATGGCACGAGCGCTGACGATCCGCGTCGGCCTGTCGATCCTGCTCTTCGTGCTGCTGCTGGTCGCGTGGCGGCTGGGCTGGATCCAGCCGCGCGGGAGCTGAGCCGCGCTCGCTCGCGGGACCTGCATGCGCATCGCGAATCGCAACTTCGCACCCACGCTGTTCGCCGTCGCGATCACGATCGCCGCGGTCGTGCTGTTCGCGCGACTCGCTTTCTGGCAACTGGGCCGCGCCGCCGAGAAAGACGCATTACAGACGCAGTACGCGGCCGGACAACGATCCGTCGTCGAACTGACCGCGGCGAACGCCGCAACACTCACGCAGTATCAGCGCGTCACGGCGCGCGGCCACTACGACAGCGCACATCAGATCCTGCTCGACAGCATGCCGTCCGCGATGGGCCAGCCCGGCTATCGCGTCGTGACGCCGTTCGAGCTCGAGCAGGGCGGATGGCTGCTCGTCGATCGCGGCTGGCACCGGCCGGGTGCGACACGCAGCGATCTTCCCGACGTCGCTGTAGGTGAGAGCGCGCGGAGTGTCGCGGGCCAGCTCAGTGTCTTGCCGCGCCCCGGAGTGCGTCTTGCAGCGGCGCCGGGCGGCGCCGACAAGTGGCCGCGGGTCATGAACTACCCCGAGCAGGCGAGCGTCGAACGCGCGCTCGATCGCAAAGTGCTGCCCGGGCTCGTGCTGCTCGACGCGGATCAGCCCGACGGCTACGAGCGCGCGTGGCAAGCGCGCACGGACATGGGGTCGGAGCGACATCTCGGCTACGCCGTGCAGTGGTTCGGCTTCGCGCTGGCGGCCGTGGCGTTGTTCGTCGTGCTCGGTTTCCGGCGCGGCCAGCTGCTCGACGAGCAGTCGAAATGAGCACGCCGGCCGCGCGGCCGCGCTCGCAGATCTGGATCCTGGTGGGCGTGTTCTTCGCGCCGCTCGCCTTGGCATTTCTTTTGTATTACGGGAGCCGGCGGCTGGCGTCCCCCCGGCAGCACCAATCGCGGCGAGCTGATCTCACCGCCGCGGCCCCTGCCGAGCGTCGCGCTGCCCACGCCTCTCGCGGCTCACCGCTGCCTGCCACAGCCTGGCACGGCAAATGGACGTTGGTGTACGTCGGTGACGGACGTTGCGACGAGCGCTGCCGAGCGGCGCTCACGCTGATGCGCCAGACGCGCCTCGCGCTCAACACCGACATGACGCGCGTCCAGCGCATCTTCCTCGCCACCGGCAACTGTTGCGATCGGGCTTACCTCGACGCGGAGCATCCCGGCCTCGCGATCGCGCTCGCGGACAACGATGCCGGCGCGGCGCTGCTCGCGGCATTTCCCGACGCGACCGGCGAGACGGCTCGATCTACATCGTCGATCCGCTGGGCAACCTGATGATGCGTCACGCGCCGGCGGCGGCGCCGTCGAAAGACCTGCTGGAGGATCTGCGCAGGCTGCTCAAGCTCTCTCATATTGGATAGGGGCGTTCCCGGCCTTCTCTTCCAAACCCAAAATCCCTGTGCGAAACTCGATTCCGAGCGGATCCGCTCACATAAGTGATTAGATTTGAGATGAGGTAGAGCTTTGTAGTCGAAGGTTTTTCGGTCTCGGGGGATTCATGAAGTGTCTGTATTTCCTCGCCCCAACGCTCGCGAGCACGCACGACGTCTCGGACGACCTGCACAAGGTCGGCGTGGAAGATTTCTACTTACATGTGATCTGTAAGGACGAATCGGGGCTGAAGAAACAGCACATCCACTCCAGCAACTACCTCGAAACGCTCGACGTCGTCCGCGACGGCTTCATCGGCGCCGCGCTCGGCCTCGCCGCCGGCCTGATCGGCGTCGCGCTCCTCAAGTATTTCGATCCGTTCGGCCCCGAATACCAGGTGCCGGTGTACGTGTACGCGATCCTGGTCGCGGTCGCGACGCTGTTCGGCGCGTGGGAAGGCGGGCTGGCGGGCATCGGCGCGGAAAACAAGAAGCTGGCGCGCTTCCACGACGACATCGAGGCAGGCAAGTACCTGATCCTCGTCTACGTACGCAAGCAGCAGGAAGACACGGTCGTGAAGATGATGAAGGAACGTCATCCGGAAGCCGAGCTGGCCGGCGTCGATTCCCATTTCATCAATCCGTTCAGCAAGGTCACTCGACTGAGCGACGGCGCCGGCGCCGCCGGCACACTGAAGAAGGCGTGAAGATTCCATTGTCGACTTGAGCTGACGACATAACACGAGCTCGAAAACACGAGGCGCCCGACGGGCGCGTCGGGAGGGCTGGCGAATGGTATTTGCCTGGGCACTGATCCTGCTGGTAGTCGCGACGGTGGTGTTTCACTTCGCGAGCCCGTGGTGGTTCACCGAAATCGCCTCGAACTGGACGATGATGGATCAGACCGTCAACGTCACCTTCTGGGTCACCGGCTTCGTGTTCGTCGTCGTCAACCTGTTCATGGCGTGGGCGGTGATCCGCTACCGCCATCGCAAGGGCAAGACCGAGAAGGCGGAATACGAGCCCGAGAACAAGAAGCTGGAGTGGTGGCTGACCATCATCACCTCCGTCGGCATCGCCGCGATGCTCGCGCCCGGCCTCGCGGTGTGGGCGAAGTTCGTCACGCCGCCGGAGGACGCCGCGATCATCGAAGTGGTCGGCCAGCAATGGGCCTGGAGCTATCGCCTGCCCGGCCGCGACGGCGAGCTCGGCGAATCCGACAACAAGCTCGTGACGCTCGACAATCCGCTCGGCGTCGATCCGAAGGATCCGAAGGGCGAGCGACGACGTGCTCATCACCTCGCCGGAGCTGCACCTGCCGATCGGCAAGCCCGTGAAGTTCCTGCTGCGCGCGAAGGACGTGAACCACCAGTTCGCCGTGCCGCAGTTCCGCGTCAAGATGGACATGGTGCCCGGCATGGTCACGCATTTCTGGCTGACGCCGACCCGCACCGGCGCTTTCGACGCGCTGTGCGAGCAGCTGTGCGGCGTGGCGCACTTCGCGATGCGCGGCCGCGTGGTCGTCGACGAAGAGGCGAAGTACCAGGAGTGGCTCGCGGCGCAGCCGACGTTCTCGCAGACTGGGCGCGCAGGTCGCGGGCGACGCCGAGGCCGGCAAGGCGCTGTTCGCGACCTGCACCGCGTGTCACGGCGAGCAGGCCCAGGGCAACAAGGAGCTCGGCGCGCCGAAGCTCGCGGGCCAGGCCGGCTGGTACCTGGCGCGGCAGCTGCAGAGCTTCAAGCAGGGCGTGCGCGGCTCGCACGAGAACGACACCTACGGCAAGCAGATGATCCCGTTCGCATCGATGCTCGCCGACGACGCAGCGGTGCGGAACATCGTCGCGTACATCGGCTCGCTCCCCGATACGCGCCCCGACACCAGCGTCGGCGGCAACCCGGAGCGCGGCCGAAGCTGTACGCGACCTGCGCGTCGTGCCACGGCGACAAGGGCGAGGGCATCTGGGCGCACGAACGCGCCGCGCCTCGCGGGCATGAGCGACTGGTACATGGCGCGACAGCTGGAGAATTTCCGGCAGGGCATTCGCGGCACGCATCGTCAGGACTTCCACGGCGCGCAGATGCGCTCGATGGCACGGGCCCTGAAGGACGAAGCGGCGATCAACGACCTGCTCGACTACGTTCACACGCTTTAAGGAATCCATCGATGGCATTCGTCGCAATCGCCGACCGCGATCACGAGCACGCGCTGCACGATCCCGAGACGTTCATCCGCAAGTACATCTGGAGCCAGGATCACAAGGTGATCGCGATCCAGTACGCGCTGGTCGCGATCGGCATCGGCCTGGTCGCGCTGGTGATGTCGGTGCTGATGCGCCTGCAGCTCGGCTTCCCCGACACGTTCTCGCTGATCGCGCCGCAGGACTATTACCAGTACATCACCATGCACGGCATGATCATGGTGATCTACCTGCTCACCGCGCTGTTCCTCGGCGGCTTCGGCAACTACCTCATCCCGCTCATGTGCGGCTCGCGGGACATGGTGTTCCCGTACATGAACATGCTGAGCTTCTGGTTCTACCTGCTCGCGGTGCTGGTGCTGGTCGCCGGCCTGTTCGTGCCGGGCGGACCGACCGGCGCGGGCTGGACGCTGTATCCGCCGCAGGCGATCGCGCCCGGCACGCCGGGCCACGGCTGGGGCATCATCTGCATGCTCGCCTCGCTCGCGATCTTCGTGGTCGCGTTCACGATGGGCGGCCTCAACTACGTCACCACGATCCTGCAGGCGCGCTGCAAGGGCATGACGCTGATGCGCATGCCGCTGTCGGTGTGGGGCATCTTCATGGCGACGATCCTCGGCCTGCTCGCCTTCCCGGCGCTGTTCGTGTCGTGCGTGATGATGACGCTCGATC
Organism: uncultured Gammaproteobacteria bacterium; assembly: GCA_963830745.1. Lineage (GTDB taxonomy): Bacteria > Pseudomonadota > Gammaproteobacteria > Steroidobacterales > Steroidobacteraceae > Steroidobacter. The sequence continues at coordinate 562,944 of CAWHNL010000012.1, read as the reverse complement.
ACTCGCTCGGCACCAGCTTCTTCATGCCGGCGGTCGTGCAGATGGGCGAGCAGACCGTGCACAGCGGCGGCTCGCCGCTGCTGTTCCAGCACCTGTTCTGGTTCTTCGGGCATCCCGAGGTGTACATCGTCGCGCTGCCGGCGTTCGGCATCGTCTCCGACCTGCTCTCGACGCACGCCCGCCGCAACATCTTCGGCTACCGCATGATGGTGTGGGCGATCCTGGCGATCGGCTGCCTGAGCTTCGTCGTGTGGGCGCACCACATGTACGTCAGCGGCATGAACCCGTACTTCGGCTTCTTCTTCGCGACCACGACGCTGATCATCGCGGTGCCGACGGCGATCAAGGTCTACAACTGGATCCTGACGCTGTGGAAGGGCGACATCCACCTGACGGTGCCGATGCTGTTCGCGATCGGCTTCATCTTCACGTTCATCAACGGCGGCCTCACCGGCCTGTTCCTCGGCAACGTCACCGTCGACGTGCCGCTGTCGGGCACGTACTTCGTGGTCGCGCACTTCCACATGGTGATGGGCGTGTCGCCGATCCTGGTGGTGTTCGGCGCGATCTATCACTGGTATCCGAAGATCACCGGTCGGCTGCTCGACGACCGGCTCGGCCGCATCCACTTCTGGTGCGACGTTCATCGGCACGTACGCGATCTACCTGCCGATGCACTACCTCGGCATCCTGGGCGTGCCGCGCCGCTACTACTCGTACAGCGACAGCATCGACTTCATCGGCCAGAACGTGCACATCGCGAACGAGTGGATCTCGATCTCGGCGGTGTTCGTCGCGGCCATGCAGCTGGTGTTCCTGTTCAACCTGGCGTGGTCGCTGAGGAACGGCCGCGACGCCGGGCCGAATCCGTGGCGCTCGACGTCGCTCGAATGGCAGACGCCCGACACGCCGCCGAAGCACGGCAACTGGGGCAAGGACCTGCCGGTGGTGTATCGCTGGGCGTACGACTACAGCGTGCCCGGCGCGCCGGAGGACTTCGTCCCGCAGAACGTGCCGCCCGGCGATCCGCGCGCGGGTAACGCGCCGGCCGGCCGCGACCACGGAGTGCACCATTGAGTCTGACGGTCGCCTACGCAGCGCTCGCGACCGGCATCATCGTCTGGCTGATCCTGGTCCGTAAGCTGTCGACGAAGTCGTGGGAAGCGCAGCCGGCGTCCGCGATCGACGTCGATGCACCGCGCTGGGCGCCGGCGCGCGTCGGGCTGTGGGTCTTCCTCGCGGTCATCACCTCGCTGTTCGGCCTGTTCGTCTCTGCGTACTACATGCGGCTGACCGGGCATCACGGCACGGGCCCGGCGCAGGACTGGGTCGCAGCTGAGCGAGCCGCCGGTGTTGTGGCTGAACACGCTGCTGCTGATCGCGGCCAGCGTGGCGATGCAGGCGGCGCGCACGGCGGTGCGCAGCGGCAACGTGGAGCGCGGCGGAACTGCACTGTTGCTCGGCGGGCTGCTGACGCTCGCGTTCCTCGGCGGCCAGTTCTACGCGTGGGCGCAGGTGCGCGGCTCCGAGTTCTTCTCGCCGTCGAATCCCGCGGTCGCGTTCTTCTATCTGCTGACCGCCGTGCACGGCCTGCACCTGCTCGGCGGGCTGTACGTCTGGGGACGAACGCTCGCCCGCATGCGCCAGCAGGACGTCGAGGTGATCGACGTGCGCCTGAGCGTCGAGCTGTGCAGCGTGTACTGGCACTTCCTGCTGCTCGTCTGGCTCGGCCTGTTCGCCGTGATGTTATCCACCTGAGGCCATCATCTGAGGTCATGAATCGATGAATCACGAATCATCAGCCGCGCTGCCCGCAATCCCCGAGGGCCTGAAGGGCGTGACCGCCGACTGGTCCGCCGACAAGCAGGCCTTCCCGGTGCCGTGGGGCAAGGCGATGATGTGGATATTCCTGCTCAGCGACACGTTCATCTTCTCGTGCTTCCTGATCTCGTACATGAACGTGCGCATGTCCACGACGGACATGTGGCCGAACCCGAGCGAGGTGTTCTCGCTGACCGTGTTCGGCGACGCAGGTCCCGCTGTTCCTGATCGCGATCATGACGATGATCCTGATCACCTCGCAGCGGCACGATGGCGATGGCCGTGAACTTCGGCTACCGGCGCGACCGCAAGAAGACCGCGCTGCTGATGTTCGCCACCGCGCTGCTCGGCCTGTCGTTCGTCGGCATGCAGGCGTTCGAGTGGAGCAAGCTGATCCTCGAAGAAGGCGTGCGGCCGTGGGGCAACCCGATGGGCGCGGCGCAGTTCGGCTCGGCGTTCTTCATGATCACCGGCTTCCACGGCCTGCACGTGTCGTGCGGCGTGATCTACCTGTCGGTGGTCGCGACGCGCGTGCTGAACGGCTTCTACGAGCGCAAGGGCACGTACGAGACGGTCGAGGTCGCGGGCCTGTACTGGCACTTCGTCGACCTCGTCTGGGTGTTCATCTTCGCGTTCTTCTATTTGTGGTAGGAGCACGAGCATGGCTCACGCTCATTCCGCTGACATTCGCCCACGGCAGCCCACGGCACCGGCCGGCGGCCACGGCGAGGGCGTGCAGCACCCGATCAAGATCTACCTGTGGATCTGGCTGCTGCTGTTCGTCTTCAGCACGTTCTCGTACATGGTCGACTACTTCCAGCTGCAGGGCTACTTGCGCTGGACGCTCATCATCATCTTCATGCTGCTGAAGGCCGGCTTCATCGTCGCGATCTTCATGCACATGGCGTGGGAGCGCCTCGCGCTCAAGCTCGCGATCCTGGTGCCGCCGCTCGCGCTGCTGGTGCTGGTCGGCCTGATGGCGATCGAAGGCGACTACACGTTCCTCACGCGGCTGCAGTCGTTCGTGCAGCAGGTGCAGAAGCCGGGCGGACACCACGGCGGGCACGAAGCCGAGCAGCCGAGCATCCCGCCGAGCACTCAATGAGTCGTGCCGGCCCCGATCCTGTGGATCTGCGCGTTCGTCGTCGCCGGCGTGTTCGCGGTCATGATCCATTCGATCGCGACGTTCCGCCGCGCGCCGCCGGCTCGCGGCCGAACGCAGCTCGTCGCCGAAATCCTCTGGGCCATCGTGCCGATCTTCATCATGGTGAGCACCGCGTTGCCCGCGGTGCGCATGCTCGCCTCGGAGCAGGCGACGAGCACCGTTCAGGCGTACAACGCCGACCGTAAATGACTTCGCGTTACCGTCTCTTCCGGCGCCTCGCGCTGGCGGGCGTCGTGCTCGCCTTCGGCGTCGTCGTGCTCGGCGCCTGGGTGCGCCTGAGCGCCGCCGGCCTCGGCTGCCCGGACTGGCCCGGCTGTTACGGCCATCTCAGCGTCGACGACGCGGCTCGCAACGTCGACGCGATCAACGAAGCGTTCCCGCACCGGCCGTTCGAGTATCACAAGGCCATCAAGGAGATGGTGCACCGGTACTTCGCCTCGAGCCTGGGGCTGCTGATCCTGGCGCTCGCGGGCGCTGGCGATTCGGAACCGCCGCGATCCGCAACAGCCGCTGGTGCTGCCGATCGTGCTCGTCGGACTCGTGATCTTGCAGGGCCTGCTCGGCATGTGGACGGTGACGCTGCTGCTCAAGCCGCTGATCGTGGTGCTGCACCTGCTCGGCGGCCTCGCGACGCTGTCGCTGCTCGCGTGGCTCGCGATGGCGACATGCCGCTGCTGCCACCGACCCTCACCTCGCCGCGCAGCGGGAATGAGGAATGTCCCCGTCTGCGCAAGGTCGCCGTCGCGGCGCTCGTCGTGCTGGCGCTGCAGATTGCGCTCGGCGGCTGGACCAGCAGCAATTACGCCGCGCTCGCCTGCCCCGATTTCCCGACTTGTCAGAATTCGCTGTGGCCGGACATGGACGTGAAGGACGCCTTCGTCCTGTGGCGCGGCCTCGGCATCGACTACGAAGGCGGTGTCCTCGATCATCCGGCGCGGGTCGCGATCCATTTCGTGCACCGGCTCGGGGCCGTGGTCGCGGCCCTGATGCTCGGCTTCGCGAGCATCGCGGCGATGCGGCTCGGTCCGACCCGCGCCGTGCGGATCGCGGGCGCCGCGGTGGGCGCGATCCTCGTGTGTCAGCTCATCCTCGGTCCGGTCATGGTGATTCGCGCCCTGCCGCTCGCGCTCGCCACCGCACACAACGCCGTCGCAGCGCTGCTGCTGCTCGCTGTAGTCGCCCTGAACAGGCAGCTAGCCGACGACGCAGTCAGACCGAGCGCGCACCGTACAGCCGGCTCCGAGATCCGCGACTCCCTGTAGAATCCAGGCCGTGGAAACACCGTCCATTCAGCATCCTCACGCCACCTGGCGCGACTACTACGAGCTCGGCAAGCCGCGCGTAGTCATGCTGATCATGTTCACGGCGATCGCCGGCATGTTCCTCGCGGCGCCGGGCTTCCCGCCGCCGAACGCGCTCGTGTTCGGCACGCTGGGCATCGCGCTCGCAGCCTCCGCCGCCGCGGCCGTCAATCACGTGCTCGATCGTCGCATCGACGCGCAGATGGCGCGCACGCGCAACCGGCCGCTGCCGCAAGGCCACCTGACGCAGCGGCAGGCGCTCATCTACGCAGCCATCCTCGGAGTGCTGTCGATACTCCTGCTGTGGGGCTGGGTGAATCCGCTGACTGCGGTGCTCACGATTTCCTCGCTGCTCGGCTACGCGGTCGTCTACACCGCATGGCTGAAACACGCGACGCCGCAGAACATCGTCATCGGCGGAGCCGCCGGCGCAGCGCCGCCCGTGCTCGGCTGGACGGCGGTCACCGGCCAGGTCGACGCGCACTCGCTGCTGCTGTTCCTGATCATCTTCACGTGGACGCCGCCGCACTTCTGGGCGCTCGCGATCGCGCGACGCGAGGATTACGCCAAGACCGGCGTGCCGATGATGCCGGTCGCGTACAGCAGCGAGTTCACCAAGCTGCACATCCTGCTCTACACGATCCTGCTGGTGATCGTGACGCTGCTGCCGTACCTGACCGGCATGAGCGGCCTCATCTACCTGGCCGCGGCAGCGATCCTCGGCGGCTTTTCCTGTACCGCACGCTGCAGCTGAAAGTGCGCTCGGACGTGCGCCTGCCGATGCGCACGTTCAGCTTCTCGATCACGTACCTCGCCCTGTTGTTCGCAGCGCTGCTGGTCGATCACTACTTCACGATCCGCATCGGGTGAGGCACTGTGGCCGGCATGCACAGTCGCTCAGTCATCCTCTGGCTGCTGCTCGTCGTCCTCGCGCTGATCGTTTACGGCTCGCTGTATCCGTTCAACTTCAAGGCGGACGCTATCGAAGGCGGCGTGCTCGAGGCGCTGCACCAGCTGTCGTGGGCACGCGCCGGGCGTGGCGATCGGATTTCCAACGTCCTGCTCTACCTGCCGCTCGGCTTCTGCCTGTTCCTGTGGCTGGAGACACGCTGGCCCCGCGCGCCGTCGATGATCCTTGCGACGGCGCTGGGCACGTTGCTGTCGCTGTCGATCGAGATCGCACAGGTCTACATCTCGGCGCGCGTACCTAGCCTCACCGACGTGACGCTCAATGCGTTCGGCACGCTGCTCGGCGTGACCGCGGGTCTCGCCTGGGGCGGGCTCACTCGGCTGATGCATCTGCCGGGGCGCGCAGAAAGACCGCTGCGCGATCCCGGCGCAGTGCTGCTGCTGGGATTGTGGCTCGCGTGGCGCTTCGCGCCGTTCGTCCCGCAGTTCGACCTCGTGAAGCTGAAGGCGGCGCTGCGGCCGCTGTTCAGCCCGCAGTTCGATCCCGTCATCGTGTTCAGCTATCTCACGTTCTGGCTGGTCGTGAACCAGGCCGTCGCCGCCGTGGTGAGCAGGCCGCGGCGGCTGGAAGCGCTGCTGCTCGTGATCGCCACGGTCCTCGTCGGCCGGCTGCTCGTCGCAAATCAGACCTTCCTGCCGGGCGAGCTGCTCGCGCTGCTCCTGCTGCTGCCGATGCTGCTGGTCATGCATCGGCTGCGGCCGCGGCCGCGACGCGCCGTGCTGGTGTTCGCGGTGATCGTCGTGCTGCTGATCGACGGCCTGGCGCCGTTCGATTTCGCGCCGCCGATGGGCCACTTCGATCTGTGGCCGTTCCTCGGCTGGTTCGAGATCGGCCTGCCGGCCGCGATCCAGCTCATCGACTGGAGCGAGCTGTTCGGCAAGCTGTTCCTGTACGGCGCGCTGCTGTGGGTCATCAAGGAATGGGGCGCGTCGATCGGCCTCGCCGTGATCGCGCTCACGGCCACGGTCCTTGCGATCGAGGTGCTGCAGGCGTGGCTGCCGGAGCAGAGCGCGTCGATCACCGATCCGCTGCTGGCGCTGGGCGTCGGCCTGGCGTTTCGTTCGTTGTATCAGCGCATGCGGCCGCGCGCGTTCGCGCGCGACACTATTTTCCAACGCGCGCGCAACCGCTGAATTCCTTGCCATCGAGGACCGCGCGCGCCGAATAGGCGAACAGCTCCCCCGACATCGAATCGCGGCACGTCTGCGCGTCGACGAGCAATTCGAGCTCGTGGCCGTTACCGCTGGCGTGATAGCGCACTGCGCCTTCGGCGTCCTGCGTCTGCGGCGCTCCCAGGGCGATCTCCTTCGGCTCCGCGGGCTGGCGCCACACGATGCCGCTCTCGCCGACTTCTACGGCCCAGAACGGCTCATTGCCGCGCGCCGCGACGATGTAGCTTGCCGCCGGCTCGTCGCAGCCGCGCACCTGGCCCTGCACGCCCGCGTACAACACTTCCTCGAGCACGAACGTTCCTGCGTACGCACGCGCTTCTGCGATGTCCTCCGCGACCGGGGCGCGCTCGCCGTACGCTTCGATGTACAGCATCGCCGGACCCTTCTGCATCTCGCCCTCGAAGGTCTGGCGCAGCACGCCGTCGCTCTGGTCGAGCAGCCACAGCTCGGCCTTCTCGTTGCACGGGCGGAAAGTCATGCGGTCCTGCGCCAGCATGGCGACGCCGCGCTTGATCGAGAGACTGGAATCCGCCGGCGGCTCGGGCGGCGCCGGCACCGACTGCTGCTCGGTGACGACCGCGCTCGGCGGCGCGGTCGCATCGGGTGTTGCCGGCGCGGGCTGCTGCTCCGGCTGACGCGAGCAAGCCGCGAGCACCAGCGTCGTCGCGCACATCAGCGTCGAAATCCGCCGCGAGCCGCGCATGCAATCCCCCCTGCTTCAGTCGAGTCGGGAAAAAGAATACCGCGGAAAGAGCACCCTGCGAAATCGCGGTAGAATGCCGGCCCTCATGGACATCACTCCCATCGTCGGCGGTCTCAACGACGCGCAGCGTGCGGCCGTGACCGCGCCGCTCGCGCCGACGCTGGTGCTGGCCGGCGCCGGCAGCGGCAAGACGCGCGTGCTGACGCATCGGGTCGCCTGGCTGGTGCAGGTCGAGAACGTGTCGCCGCACGGCATTCTGGCAGTGACGTTCACCAACAAGGCCGCGGGCGAGATGCGCGGCCGCATCGAAACTCTGCTGGGCGTGCCGAGCGCGCCGTTGTGGATCGGCACGTTCCACGGCATCGCGCACCGGCTGCTGCGCATCCACTGGCGCGACGCGAACCTGCCGCAGGCGTTCCAGATCATGGACTCGGAGGATCAGCTGCGCGCGATCCGCAAGCTCCTCAAGTCGCTCGATCTCGACGAGACGCGCTGGATCCCGAAAGAGATCATGTGGTTCATCAACGCGCGCAAGGACGAAGGCCTGCGCGCGAAGCACCTGAAGGACGACGGCGATCCGACGCGCCGCCAGTTCATCCGGCTGTACGAGCAGTACCAGGAGCAGTGCGAGCGCACCGGCGTCGTCGACTTCGCGGAGCTGCAGTTGCGCGCGTTCGAGCTGTGGCGCGACCGCCCCGACGTGCTCGCGCACTATCGCTCGCGCTTCCGCCACGTGCTGGTCGACGAGTTCCAGGACACGAACACGATCCAGTTCGCGTGGATCAAGCTGCTCGCGGGCTCCGAGGGCTTGCCGTTCGCTGTGGGGGACGACGATCAATCGATATACAGGTGGCGAGGAGCGCGCGTCGAGAACCTGCAGCAGTTCCGCCGCGACTATCCGAACGTGCAGCTGTTCCGCCTCGAGCAGAACTATCGCTCCACCGGCAACATCCTGGCGGCGGCCAATGCGCTCATCGCCAACAACAACGGCCGGCTCGGCAAGAACCTGTGGACGGCGGGCGAGCACGGGCGAGCCGGTCAAGCTGTACGCGGCGTTCAACGAGCGCGACGAAGCGGACTTCGTCATCAACCGCATCCGCGAGTGGACGCACAAAGGCGGCCGGCGCAGCGACTGCGCGATCCTGTACCGCTCGAATGCGCAGTCGCGCACGTTCGAAGAAGCGCTGATCACCGCGCGCATTCCGTATCGCGTGTACGGCGGCCTGCGGTTCTTCGAGCGCGCGGAAATCAAGGATGCGCTGGCGTATCTGCGCCTGATATTCAGCCGCGCCGACGACGCGTCGTTCGAGCGCGTCGTGAACCTGCCGGCGCGCGGCATCGGCGCGAAGACGCTGGACACGATTCGCAATTACGCGCGCGCCAACACGTGCACGATGTGGGAAGCCGCGGGCGCTTGCATCCAGGAGCTCGGCGCGCGCACGGGACAGAGCCTGCACGGCTTCATGCTGCTGATCGAGCAGCTGGACAAGCAGACGCGCGCCTTGCCGCTGCACGAGCAGGTCGACCACATCATCAATGCGAGCGGGCTGGTCGCGCACTACCAGCAGGAACGCGGCGACCGCGGCGAGGCACGCGTCGAGAACCTGAACGAGTTGGTCAGCGCCGCGCGCGGTTACGAGCCGGACGCCGAGTCGGAGTCCTTGCCGCTCGCGAGCTTCCTGGCGCACGCGGTGCTGGAGTCCGGCGAAGACCAGGCGGACGCGTGGGAAGACAGCGTGCAGATGATGACGCTGCACTCCGCGAAGGGCCTGGAGTTTCCGGTCGTGTTCCTCTGCGGCATGGAGGACGGGCTGTTCCCGCACACGCGCTCGATCACCGACATCGACGGCCTCGAAGAGGAGCGGCGGCTGTGCTACGTCGGCACGACGCGCGCGATGAAGCAGTTGTTTCTCACGTACGCGGAGCAGCGTCGCCTGCACGGCGTCGACAGTTACGGCACGCCGTCGCGCTTCATCCGCGAGATTCCCGCGGAGCTGCTCGAGGAAGTGCGGCCGCGCATCCAGGTGTCGCGGCCGGTTTACATGCCGCGCCGGGGCGCGGTGGAGGAAGAGCCGGCACCCGGCGGCATTCGCCTCGGCGCAGCGCGTGCGGCACGGCAAGTTCGGCGAGGGCGTGATCCTGAACCTGCAGGGCCAGGGCAGCCACGCGCAGGTGCAGGTGAATTTCGAGCGACAGGGCACGAAGTGGCTCATGCTCGCGTACGCGAATCTGGAGCCGGTATAAGAATGAAAATCGTCATTCCATGAAAATCATCATCCTGGGCGCCGGCCAGGTCGGCCGCACGGCGGCCTATCACCTGGCCCGGGAGCCGGCGAACGAAGTCACCGTGGTGGACGTCAAGGACGAGCTGCTGCGCGACCTGCAGGATCGCATCGACATCCGCACGGTCGTCGGCAGCGCGACGCAGCCCAGCATCCTGGAGGCCGCCGGCGCGCGCGAGGCGGACATCTTCATCGCGCTGACCAACAGCGACGAAGTGAACATGACCGCGTGCCAGATCGCGTGGAGCCTGTTCAACAAGGACGCAACGCGCATCGCGCGCATCCGCTCCGCGGACTTCACCAAGCATCGCAAGCTGTTCTTCGACGAGGACCGCGCGTTCGCCGTCGACGTGCCGATCAGCCCGGAGCAGCTCGTCACCGATCACGTGGCGCGGCTGATCCAGTATCCCGGCGCGCTGCAGGTGCTGGACTTCGCCGACGGCCGCGTGCGCCTGGTCGGCGTCAAGGCGCTGCGCGGCGGCGCGCTGGTCGGCCAGCAGCTCAAGCAGCTCGCTGACGCACATCAAGGGCCACGATGCGCGCGTCGCGGCGATCTATCGCAACGGCCAGAGCATCAAGCCGACCGGCGACACGGTCATCGAGCACGGCGACGAGGTGTTCTTCATCGCCGCGCGCGAGGACATCCGGCTGGTGATGAACGAGATGCAGAAGGCTCGAAGATCCGGTGCGGCGCATCGTGATCGCGGGCGGCGGCAACATCGGCTTCAGCCTCGCGCAGCGCCTGGAGCGCGAGCACCAGGTCAAGCTGATCGAGCGCGACCAGCGGCGCGCGCGGCGCATCTCCGAGCAGCTCAGCAACACCATCGTGCTGAGCGGCGATGCTGCCGACGAGGAGCTGCTGCTGGAAGAGAACATCGACAGCGCGGACATCTTCATCGCGGTGACCAATGCGGAAGAGGCGAACATCCTGTCCGCGATGCTCGCCAAGCGTCTCGGCTGTCACAAGGTCGTGGCGCTGATCAACCGGCCCGCGTACGCGGAGCTGATGGAGAGCGGCTCGATCGACGTCGCCCTGTCGCCGCAGCAGGTGACGATCGGCTCGCTGCTCGCGCACGTTCGCCGCGGCGACGTGGTGCGCGTGCACTCGCTGCGCCGGGGCGCGGCCGAGGCGATCGAGGCGGTCGCGCACGGCATTCAGGGCGAAGGCCGCGTGATCGGCCGCAAGATCGAGGACATCCCGCTGCCCGCCGGCACCACGATCGGTGCGGTCGTGCGCGGCGACGAAGTGATCATCGCGCACCACGACACGGTCATTCACCGCGACGATCACGTGATCCTGTTCCTGACCGACCGGCGCTACGTCGAAGTCGTGGAAAAACTGTTCGACGTGCCACGGCGCAAGGGCGCATGAACCTGCTCGCCGTGCAGCGGATTCTCGGCCTGCTGGTGATGCTGGTCAGCATCACCATGCTGCCGCCGCTCGGCGTGTCGCTGTACTACGGCGACGGCAACTGGCAGCCGTTCTCGCACGCATTCTTCGCACTGCTCGCAGTCGGCGCGCTCATCTGGTGGCCCGCGCGTGGCCGCGTCCGCGACCTGCGTGTGCGCGACGGCTTCCTGGTCGTGGCGCTGTTCTGGTTCGTGGTCGGCGCCGCGGGCGCGGTGCCGCTGCTGCTGACCGAAGAAGTGCAGCTGTCCATCACCAACGCGGTCTTCGAATCCGTCTCGGGATTCACGACGACCGGCGCGACCGTGCTGAGCGGCCTGGACTCGATGCCGAAGTCGCTGCTGTATTACCGCGTGCAGATGGAGTGGCTCGGCGGCATCGGCATGGTCGTGCTCGCCGTCGCGCTGCTGCCGATGCTGGGCGTCGGCGGCATGCAGCTGATGCGCGCCGAAACGCCCGGGCCGATCAAGGACTCGAAGCTCACGCCGCGCATCACCGGCACCGCGAAAGAGCTGTGCCGCATCTACATCGCGATCACCATCGCCTGCGCCCTCGCCTACTAGCTCGCCGGCATGACGACGTTCGACGCGATCGCGCACAGCTTCTCGACCGTCTCGACCGGCGGCAACTCGACGCACGACGCGAACCTCGGCTACTTCGACAACGAGGTGATCGAAGGCATCGCCGTCTTCTTCATGTTCGTCGGCGGCGTGAACTTCTCGCTGCACTTCCTGGCATGGCGCCACAAGCGCCTGAGCAGCTACTTCCGCGATCCGGAGTTCCGCGCCTACTGCTGGTGCTGGCGCTGGCGGTCGCGGTCTACTTCGCGGTGCTGTGGCTGAGCCGCCCGACGCCGATCCCGGCGACGCCTTCCGCCTGTCGCTGTTCCACGCCGTGTCCATGCAGACCACCTCGGGCTTCTTCACCGACGATTTCACGCACTGGCCCGGCGCGCTGCCGGTGATCCTGATGCTGTCGACGTTCATCGGCGGCTGCGCCGGCTCGACTTCCGGCGGCATGAAGGTCGTGCGCTGGCTGCTGCTGTGGAAGCAGGGCCAGCGCGAAGTCGTGCAGCTCGTGCACCCGAGCGCGGAGGTGCCGGTCAAGCTCGGCCCGAAAGCGATCGATCCGCGCATCGTCGATGCCGTGTGGGGCTTCTTCGGCGTCTATATCGTGGCGTTCGGCGCGCTGATGGTGCTGCTGATCGCGATCGGCGAGGACCAGGTCACGGCGTTCTCGGCGATCGCGGCCTGCATGAACAACACCGGAACCGGCCTCGGCGAAGTCGCGTCGAACTTCGCGACGCTCAGCGACCCCGGCAAGTGGATCTGCCTGGTGGCCATGCTGCTCGGCCGTCTCGAAGTGTTCCCGCTGCTGGTGCTGGTCTCGCCGACCTTCTGGCGGCGCTGAAGGGCACCCAGGCTCGGCAGTCGCAGCTGGCCGGTGCCACCGGTTTGCCAGATTGGATCATTACGCTGCTTCGAGCGTCTAAGCCACTGTGACGATGAGCCTGTCCTCGCAAAACCAAGCGCACGATCCTCGCCGGAAGCCTGCTGGTGGTGGGCGTGCTCGTGATTGCGCTGCTGGTCTGGGTCATCTACCTCGACCGCATCATCACCGCGCAGTTCGAAGGGCGCCGCTGGACGCTTGCCGGCCCAGGTCTTCGCCGAGCCGCTGGAGCTGTATGCGGGCCAATCGTTCGGCGCGGACACGCTGGAGCAGGAGCTCAAACGGCTCGGCTATCGACGCGTGGACAAGGCCGAGCAACCGGGCAGCTACAGCCGCCGCGGCACGCGCGTCGACCTGGTCAACCGCCGCTTCCAGTTCTGGGACGCGTTGCAGGAGCCGCAGCTGCTGTCGATCGTCACGCGCGGCAACTCGATCGAGAGCATGCGCAACGGCCGCGACGAGGAAGTACCGATCTTCCGCCTCGATCCGCTGCTGATCGGCAGCATCTTCCCGATCCACGGCGAGGATCGCGTCGTCGTGACGCCGGACCAAGTCTCGCCGCTCCTGCCGGCGGCGCTCAAAGTCGTCGAGGATCGCAAGTTCGACTCGCACAACGGCGTCGACTTCGGCGCGATCGCGCGCGCCGCGTGGGTCAACCTGCGCGCCGGGCAGATCGAGCAGGGCGGCTCGACGCTCACGCAACAGCTGGTGAAGAGCTACTTCCTCGACAACCGGCGCACGCTCGGACGCAAGCTCGAAGAAGCGATGATGGCCTGGCTGCTCGAAGTGCACTTCGAGAAGCAGGACCTGATGAACGCGTACATCAACGAGATCTATCTCGGCCAGGACGGCAACCGCGCAGTGCACGGCTTCGGTCTCGCGAGCCAGTTCTATTTCGGCAAGCCGCTCGCGGAGCTGCAGCTGCACGAAGTCGCGCTGCTGGTAGCAATCGTCCGCGGTCCGTCCTATTACGATCCGCGCCGGCATGCAGCGCGCGCACGCGCGCGGCGCGATCTCGTGCTGAAGCTGATGGCGCAATACAAGGTGGTCGACGAGCAGGCGGCGAAGGACGCGGCGAAGCGGCCGCTCGGCGTCGTCAGCGCCTCGACGCAGGCCGGCGGCTACTACCCGGCATTTCTCGACCTGGTGCGGCGCACGCTGCGCCGCGACTATCGCGAGGAAGACCTGACCGAAGCGGGCCTCAAGATCTTCTCGACGCTCAACCCGCTGATCCAGAGTCAGGCGGAGAAAGCGCTGGCGCAGGAGCTCGATCGGCTCGACAAGGCGCGCAAGCAGAAGAAGGATCAGCGACTCGAAGGCGTCGTGGTCGTGACGGCGCCGCAGAATGGCGAAGTGATCGCGATGGTCGGCGGCCGGCAAGCGAGCTTCGACGGCTTCAATCGCGCGTTGGACGCGCGCCGCTCGATCGGCTCGCTGGTGAAGCCGGTGATCTATCTCGCGGCGGTGGAGAGCGGGCGGTTCAACGCGGCGTCGATCGTCGAAGACGGCCCGGTCGAAGTGAAGCTGTCGAACAACAAGGTGTGGACAGCCGCAGAACATTTCCGAGGAGTACTACGGCCCGGTGCCGCTGGTGCGCGCGCTCGCACAGTCGCTGAATCTCGCGACCGTTCGACTTGGGCCTCGACGTCGGCTTGCCGCAAGGTGACGCGCGAGTTCGTCGCACTCGGACTGGGACGCGAGCCGCCGCAGCTGCCGTCGGTGCTGCTCGGCGCACTCGACGTTTCGCCGCTGGAAGTCGCGCAGCTCTACAACGCATTCGCGAACGGCGGTTTCAGCACGCCGTTGCGCGCAGTGCGTGCGGTCGTCGACGCCGAGGGCAAGCCGCTCAAGTCGTTCGCGCTGGAAGTCACGCCGGTGGCCGACCCTGTTGCGGTCTACCAGGTCAATCGCATGCTCGTGCAGGTGATGGAGCACGGCTCGGGACAGGCCGCGCGCGCGCAGATTCCGCCGGAGATCGTGGTCGCGGGCAAGACCGGCACGTCATCCGACTATCGCGACAGCTGGTTCGCGGGCTTCTCGGGCAACACGCTCGCGGTCGTGTGGATCGGCTACGACGACAATTCGCCGACCGGGCTGACCGGCTCGTCGGGCTCGCTGCCGGTGTGGTCGCGCCTGATGCGCTCGATCGGAACAACGTCCTGGAGCGCGCCGTTGCCTGAAGGCCTCGAAGACGTGTCGATCGAATTCATGAGCGGGCTGGCCGCGAAGCCGAGCTGCGGCGGCGAGGACCTGGTGATGGTCGCGCGTGCCCACCGGCACGCAGTTACCGGCCAAGCCCGGCTGCGAAACGAGCGCGTTCGGCGAGCTTGGCGAGCGGGCCCGCGAATGGTGGCGGGGCATCGTAAGATAGAAGCGGATGGCATAGCAGATGGCGAGTCAGTGCAGACAGCATGACAGAGTGGGTGGATGAGTCTGGCGGTGCTCGAGCGCGCCTGCTCTGACCGCTTGCGCCGTGCCGTCGCCGTACCAGAAGCCCGCGCCGCCGCCGGAGCAGCCGTCGGAAACGCCGCCGGCCGAGACACGTCCGGGCGAGCCGCCGAGCACCGTCGAAGAGCCGCAGCCATTGCCCGCGCCGGTGGTGCGCGAACCGACGCTGGGAGCCGCATCGCGCGCACTGGTCGGTCAGGCGCAAACGCAGATAGCGACGAAGAACTACGCCGTCGCGGCTTCGTCGATCGAACGCGCGCTGCGCATCGAGCCCGACAATCCGCTGCTGTGGATCGAGCTCGGCAAGGTGCGGCTGGCCGAGGGCAACTACGTGCAGGCAGAGAACATGGCGCGCAAGGCCGTGTCGATGTCGGTGAATGCGCCGCGCGCGCAATCTTCGGCGTGGGGCCTGATCGCGGAGTCATTTCGCGCGCGCGGCAAGAACATCGAGGCGCAGGAAGCGCAAGCGCGCGCGGAGAGTTTGAGCAGAGGATAGAGAAGTCGGGCTAAAGCCCGACCTACGGGGTCTCCGCCTGTAGGTCGGGCTTCAGCCCGACTCTTTCCTCGCGCGGCGCGAGATTTCCAAGGAACTGCCGCGTCGCCGCTTCCCACGTGTGCGCGAGCGCGAAGCTGCGGCACTTCGCCGGATCCAGCTTCAGCGCGGCCAGCGCTGCTGCCCGCAGGTCTTCGTCGAGCACCCCCGTCGTGCCGTTCTCGATCACGTCGATCGGACCGGTCACCGGATACGCAGCGACGGGCACGCCGCACGCCAGCGCTTCGAGCAGCACCAGGCCGAACGTGTCGGTGCGGCTCGGAAATACGAACACGTCCGTGGCGGCGAGATGCGCCGCGAGCTCCGCGCCGAATTTGTAGCCGACGAATTGCGCCGCCGGGAATTCCGCCTGCAGCGAGCGGCGCTCCGGCCCGTCGCCGATGACGAGCTTCGTGCCGGGCAGGTCGAGCGCGAGAAATGCCTCGATGTTCTTCTCGACCGCGACGCGTCCCAGGTACGCGAAGATCGGCCGCGGCAAGTCCAGGAACTGCTTGTCGCGCGGGCTTGAACAGCTCCACGTCCACGCCGCGCGTCCAGCGCACGATGTTGCGAAAGCCGCGGGTTTCCAGCTGTTTTTGCAGCGTCGGCGTCGCGACCATCGTGCGCGCCGCGGCCGAGTGAAAGCGCCGCAGATGCGCGTAGCTCAGCGCAAGCGGAATCGGCGCGCGCGCGCGCACGTACTCGGGAAACTGCGTGTGATACGACGTCGTGAACGCGAAAGCGGTTGCGCACGCACCAGCTGCGCGCAGCCGTGCCGAGCGTGCCTTCAGTCGCGATGTGGATGCAGTCCGGAGCGAAGTCGCTCAGCAGCTGCGCCACGCGGCGATACGGAAACCACGCGAGGCGGATTTCCGGATACGTCGGGCACGGAAACGTGCGGAACTGATTGGGCTCGATGACCAGCACTTCGTGGCCGCTGGCGCGCAGCGTCTGCGCCGTCGTGCTCAGGGTCTGGACGACGCCGTTGGTCTGCGGCCGCCACGCGTCGGTGACGATCGCTATCTTCACGCCGCCTGCTCGAGCGAGCACGGCGCGAGCGCGCCGCTGTGCGTGATCACCTCTTTGCTTTCCGTCCAGCGCAGCAGGCTCAGCCGGCCCTCGAAATCCTCGGTGAGCGTCGTGCAGCTCTCGACCCAGTCGCCGTCGTTGCAATACAGGACGCCGTCGATCTGCGAGATCTCGGCGCGGTGGATGTGGCCGCAGATCGCGCCGTCCAGGCCGCGGCGCCGCGCCTCCTGCGCGAGCGCGCGCTCGAAGTTCGCGATGTACTTCACCGCGTTCTTCACCTTGTGCTTGAGATACGCCGCGATCGACCAGTAAGGAGCGCCGAACGCACGGCGCAGCAGGTTCACGTAGCGATTGAGTTTCAGCACGAACGAGTACGCGCGATTGCCGAGCGCTTCGAGCAGCGGGCTTGCCTTGATCACGCTGTCGAATTCGTCGCCGTGCAGGACCAGCAGGCGGCGGCCGTCGGCGGTCTCGTGGATCGCCTCGCGGCGGATCTCGACGTTGCCGAACACCATGCCGTCGTAGTCGCGAAACATGCTGTCGTGATTGCCGGGGATGTAGACGACGCGCGTGCCGTGCTTGGCCTTGCCGAGGATCGTGCGGATGACGTCGTTGTGCGCCTGCGGCCAGAAGAACGACTTGCGCAGGCTCCAGACGTCGATGATGTCGCCGACCAGGTAGAGCGTTTCGGTCTCGACCGAGCGCAGGAAGTCGAGCAGGTACGCCGCGCTGCAGCCCCGGAATCCCAGGTGGATGTCGGAGATGAACACCGTGCGAAACCGGTAGGTCGGCTTGCGTGGGCGTCGGGCTCATGCGCACTCCACCTCGCCTACATGGCGCGCAGAGTCGCGGCGGCCATGACGCCGATGTGACAGCCGCGGGAAGATTCTTTTACGGCGCAGGGGTTGCGACGGACAGCTCTATGACAGCTGACAATTAGCGACATAATGCCGCGGTTGGCCTTGTCAAAAGGCGATACATTCCACTTCTTATTGGCAATCGAGCCGATCTTCATACCTGCTATTCCCACCTTAGGCACTCAATTGAGCCGACTGTCATGAGCTCGCATGATCATCCAATACTGACAGTGTGGGAGTTGAGTTATGCCATGTCGTGACAGCGCCTCAATGGCGCATGTCTGGGTGGGTTTCTGAGGAACTGCCAGCTTCGCCCGACCTGCCGCATGCCGGCTATGCTCGTGCCCATGATTGGACTGCTGCAACGCGTCAGCCACGCGGAAGTGCGCGTAGAAACCAAGATCGTGGGCTCCATCCAGGCGGGGCTGCTGGTCCTGGTCGGCGTCGAGCGTGGCGATACGGAGCAGCAGGCCGACAGGCTCCTCGAGCGGCTGCTGACCTATCGCGTGTTTCCCGACGACGGAAGGGCGCATGAATCGCAGCGTCCAGGACACCGGCGGGCGGACTGCTGCTCGTGTCGCAATTCACTCTCGCTGCAGACACGCGCAAAGGCACGCGCCCGGGCTTCAGCCCCGCTGCCGAGCCGCAGGAAGGCAAAAGACTGTTCGAATATCTCGTGCAGCGGGCACGCGAGCGCCATCGCGTTGTCGAAACCGGAGAGTTCGGCGCGCACATGCAGGTGACGCTGACAAACGACGGACCGGTGACGTTCTGGCTGCAAGTCGCGAATGTAGGGTGAAGACCGTCGCAGTTGCGACACGCGCAGCCGGTTCGTAACGGTCGCTCCAGGCGTTTTGGCGTATCATCCTGCGGCTAATTGAGGAGAGAGTGATGGGCATCGGCTTTAAAGAACTGCTGATCATCCTGGCGATCGCGCTGCTGATTTTCGGCGCGAAGCGCCTGAAGACCATCGGCTCGGATCTCGGCGGTGCGGTCAAAGGCTTCAAGAAGGCGATGGACGAGGGCGACGACAAGGAAAGCCGCCAGCTCAACTCGCCCGGACCAGAAGGATGCGGATTTCGATTCGACGCCTTCCGCAGGCAAGACCGGCACCAAGTCCAACGTCTGAGGCGCTCTCAGACTGACTGATTTCCCTCCAGGCCCGTGTTCGAAGTCGGCTTCACCGAGATCATCCTGATCCTGGGCCTCGCGCTGCTGGTGCTGGGTCCCGAAAAGCTCCCTGGGCTGGCCGAAAAGGTCGGCCGCTGGACCGGCCGCGCGCGCTCGATGGCGCGGCAGCTGCGAACTCAGCTCGAGCACGAAGTCACGATGGAAGAGATGACCCGCTCGCGAGCGTCGCAGCCCGCAACGCCGCCCCCGCCGCCGCCCGACACTCCTGAAGTAGCGCCGGAAGCAGCAGCACCCGCCCAGTCCGGTTCTGAAGTGGCCGGTCCTGAGCTCGATCTCGATGCGATGGTGTCCGGCCATGAGCCGACCCCGCCGAGCGCTGAGTTCGGGGAAGATGCAGCCGCCGATGCCGCCGTAGCAGCCGACGCTCCGCCAGCGAAGTCCGCGCCATGAGCGACGAGGAGCGCGATCGCGAGTCGCTCGCCGAAGGGACGCTGATCTCCCATCTGATCGAGTTGCGCCAGCGGCTGCTGCGAGCCGTGATCGCCGTCTTCGTGTGCTTCATTCCGTGCGCGATCTTCTCGGACAAGCTGTTCACGTTCGTCGCGATGCCGCTCATCAAGAAGATGCCGGCCGGCACTTCGATGATCGCGACCAGCCTGATCTCGCCGTTCATGGCGCCGCTGAAGCTGGCGCTGTTCGTCGCGGTGTTCATCGCGATGCCGTACGTGCTGTACCAGGTGTGGGCGTTCGTGGCGCCCGGGCTGTACAAGCGAGAGAAGCGCTTCGCGGTCCCGCTGGTCGTCTCGAGCATCGTGCTGTTCTACGCCGGGGTCGCGTTCGCGTACTTCGTAGTGTTTCCGCTGATGTTCGCGTTCCTGACGACGACCGCGCCGACCGGCGTGCAGGTCATGACGGACATCTCCAATTACCTGGACTTCGTGCTGCTGCTGTTCTTCGCGTTCGGCATCGCGTTCGAAATGCCGGTCGCCACCGTGCTGCTCGCCGCCACCGGGCTGGTCCGCGTCGAGACCATGACCAAGAACCGCGGCTACGTGATCCTCGGGATCTTCGTGATCGCGGCGTTCCTCACGCCGCCCGATGCGCTGTCGCAGACCGCCATGGCGCTGCCGATGTGGCTGCTCTACGAGGTCGGCATCTTCCTGTCGCGGATCCTGCTCCGGGAACGCCTGGCGCAGCAGCGCCGCGAAGAGCAAAGCGCCAGCAGCTGACGCTGAACCTGTTCAGCTGTATACACATCCCGCAACGCCGGCTCCTTGCCCCGGCGCGCGCTCTTCGGTGAGACTGGCGCACCTTTGCAACATCCCTGTCACTAACAACAGGCAACCCGCGCGCCCGCCCGGTCGGGCGCGCCAACGAACCGCAGGATGGGCCCAGCCGTATGAACCAGAGCATCGAGCGCGATTCCACGCACGGACCTCAGCTCTTCGGCCAGCCACGCGGACTGGCCACGCTGTTCATGACGGAAATGTGGGAGCGCTTCAGCTACTACGGCATGCGGGCGATCCTGATCCTGTTCATGGCCGGCGCGCTCGCCGAGGGAGGCCTCGGCGCTCGATGACAAGACCGCGAATTCGATCTACGGCCTGTACATCGCAGCGACCTACCTGCTGGCACCGATGGGCGGGTGGATCGCGGACCGGTTGATCGGTCAGCAGCGCTCCGTGGTCTGGGGCGGCGTGCTGATCATGCTCGGCAACGGCTCGCTCGCCGCCGGCGATACGCGCCTGTTCTTCATCGGCCTGATCGTGATCGTGCTCGGCGTCGGCCTGCTCAAGCCGAACATCAGCGCGCTGGTCGCGCAGCTCTACCCGGAAGGCGGCTCGCGTCGCGATGCCGGCTTCTCGATCTTCTACATGGGCATCAACCTCGGCGCGGTCCTCGGCTCGATTCTTCGTGCCGATCGCCGCCGCGGCGTTCGGCTGGAGCGCAGGCTTCGCGCTGCCGGCGCTCGGCATGCTGTTCGGACTCGTGCAGTTCCAGGTCGACGAAGAACCATCTCGGCACGTCCGGACTCGTGCCGCTCGGCAAGCCGGCCACGTGGTTGCCGATCATCGGCTTCATGATCGTCCTCGTGGTGGTCGCGGCGCTCGCGCTCACCGGCACGCTCGCGCTCAACCCGGTGCGCATCTCGATCGTCGCGAACTGGACGATGATCGCGCTCGCCGCCGGCTATTTCAGCTACCTGTATTTCTTCGCCGGCCTCGTGACCGACGAGCGCTAGCGCGTCATCGCGATGGTCGCGCTGTTCGCGGCGTGCGCCATGTTCTGGGCGGGCTTCGAGCAGACCGGCGCGTCGCTCAACCTGTTCGCCGACCGGCACACCGATCGTGTGATCTTCGGCTGGGACATGCCGGCCGGCGTGCTGCAGGGCGTGAATCCCGCCTTCATCATCATCTTCGCGCCGGTGTTCGCCGCGATCTGGGTGCACCTCGGCAAGCGCAACATGGATCCGTCCGCGCCGTTCAAGTTCGCGCTCGGCCTGATCCTGATGGGCGTCGGCTTCCTCGTGATGTTCCTGGCCGCGCGCTACGTCGTGATGGGCGAGAAAGTGCTGCCGACGTGGCTGATGCTGACCTACCTGCTGCACACCTTCGGCGAGCTGTGCCTGAGCCCGGTCGGCCTGAGCTCGATGACCAAGCTGGCACCGGCGCGCTTCGTCGGCCAGGTCATGGGCCTGTGGTTCCTCGCGACCGCGATCGGCAACAACCTCGCAGGCCAGTTCGCCGGCGAGATCGATCCGAACAACCTGCCGGGCGATGCCGGGCGCAGTTCCTCTACCTGTTCTGGTGGGGCGCGATCTCCGGCGCCGTGCTGCTCGTGCTGACGCCGTTCATCCGCAAGATGATGGCCGGCGTCAAATAAGATCGGCAGGGCAGACGACGATGCGAAATTCCGTACGGCTCGCGGCCGCGATCGCGGCTGTCATCGCACTGGCGAGCGGCTGCAGCCGCGACACGTCGCAGAGCGCGGCGGCGCCCAAGGAATCCGCCGATCAATTCGTCGAGCGGTTGAACCGCGAGCTGACCGAGCTCGGCCGCGAACAGGCCGCGGCCGGCTGGGCCTACGCGACCTTCATCAACCAGGACACCGAGTTCCTCAACGCCAAGGCCACCGAGCGCGGGCTCGAATACTTCAGCACCGCGGTCGAAGCGGCGAAGGCGTACGAGAAGCAGCAGCTCAGCCCGGCAACCGCACGCACGCTGCAACTTCTGAAGCTCGGCGTCGCGGCGCCAGCGCCGAAAGATCGCGGCCAAGCGCGCCGAGCTCGCCGCCATCACGTCGAAGATGGAAGGCATGTACGGCGCCGCGAAGTACTGCCCGAAAGGCCCGGAGTCCTGCAAGGATCAGGAACAGCTCACCGACGTGCATCGCGAACAGCCGCAACTACGACGAGCTGACCGAGGCGTGGACGGGCTGGCACTCGACCGCGCGGCCGCTGCGCAAGGAATACACGCGCTTCGTCGAGCTCGCGAACGAAGGCGCGACACGAGCTGGGCTTCACGGATCTCGGCGCGATGTGGCGCTCGGGTTACGACATGCCGCCCGAGGAGTTCACGACGGAGGCGGCGCGCTTGTGGGGCCAGGTCAAGCCGCTGTACGACTCGCTGCACTGCTACGTGCGCGGACGGCTGCAGAAGACTTACGGCGCGCAGCGCGTGCCCGATGGCAAGCCGATTCCCGCCCACTTGCTCGGCAACATGTGGGCGCAGCAGTGGGCCGAAATCTATCCGCTGGTCGAGCCGTATCCCGGCGCGGTCGATCTCGACGTGACCGCCGCGCTGAAGAAGCAGAAATACGATGCCGTGCGCATCACGCAGTCGGCGGAGGCCTTCTACGTCTCGCTCGGCTTCCCGAAACTGCCGCAGACCTTCTGGGAGCGCTCGCTGCTCACGAAGCCGCGCGACCGCGACGTGCAGTGCCACGCCAGCGCGTGGCACATGGACGGCAAGGAAGACGTGCGCATCAAGCAGTGCATCGAGCCGACGCAGGATCACCTGATGACGGTGTATCACGAGCTCGGCCACCTGTTTTACGACCTGTCGTACAACCAGCAGCCGTACATGTTCCAGGGCGGCGCGCACGACGGCTTCCACGAAGCGATCGGCGACACCGTGAACCTGTCGATGACGCCGGCCTACCTGCACCAGATCGGCCTGATCGGCGCAGTGAAGCGCAGCCCCGAGGCGACGATCAATCAGCAGATGAAGCTCGCGCTCGACAAGGTCGCGTTCCTGCCGTTCGGCAAGCTGATCGACGAGTGGCGCTGGAAAGTGTTCGCCGGCGAAGTGAAGCCGGAGAACTACAACGCGGCGTGGTGGCAGCTGCGCGAGCAGTACCAGGGCGTCGCGGCGCCGGTCGCGCGCAGCGAGGAAGATTTCGATCCGGGCGCGAAGTACCACATTCCGGCGAACACCTCGTACACGCGCTACTTCCTCTCGTACATCCTGCAGTTCCAGTTCCATCGCGCGCTGTGCGAAGCGGCCGGCAACAAGGGTCCGCTGTACGAGTGCTCGGTGTACGGCAACGCGGAGGCGGGCAAGCGCTTCCGCGAGATGCTCGCGCTCGGCCAGAGTCAGCCGTGGCAGGACACGCTCGAGAAGCTCACCGGCACGCGGCAGATGGACGCCTCGGCGATCCTCGACTACTTCGCGCCGCTCCAGGGGTGGCTCGCAGAACAGAACAAAGGCCAGAGCTGCGGCTGGTAACAAACACATGAATGCAACCGACTGTCCGGACCGCTCCGCAACTGACGGCGCGCGCGATCATCCTCTCGATCGTGCTCGCCATGGTGCTCGCTGCCGCGAACACGTATCTCGGTCTGTTCGCGGGACTGACGATCGCCACGGCGATTCCCGCGGCGGTGGTCTCGATGGCGGTGCTGCGGCTGTTCGGCGGCGGGCACATCCTGGAGAACAACATCGTGCAGACCGGCGCATCGGCCGGCGCATCGATCTCTGCCGGCGTGATCTTCACGCTGCCCGCGCTCGTGATCATCGGCTACTGGGAGGACTTCAACTACTCGTGGGTGCTCGCGATCGCCGGCCTGGGCGGCGTGCTCGGCGTGCTGTTCTCGGTGCCGCTGCGGCGCGCGCTGATCGTCGAACAGAACCTCGCGTTTCCGGAAGGCAAGGCGGCGGCCGAAGTGCTCAAGGCCGGCGAGAATCCCGGCCGCGGCATCAGGATCCTCGCGATCTCGGCGGTGCTCGGCGGCGGCGCGAAGATCCTCGCGCAGAGCGGCATGAAGATGCTGCCCGACGTCGCAGCGACGGCCGGCTCGATCGGCAAGGCGTTCGCGTATCTCGGCACGAATCTCTCGCCTGCGCTGCTCGGCGTCGGCTACATCGTGGGCTTGAACATCTCCATCGTCATCGTCGCGGGCAGTGTGCTGTCGTGGGACATCGCGATCCCGATCTATACCGCGTACTTCATGGACACCGTGCCGGCCGGCGATCGCTGAAACTGTCGCGTACGCCGTGTGGGCCACGCAGATCCGCTACCTCGGCGTCGGTGCGATGCTCGTCGGCGGCATCTGGACGCTCTTCTCGCTGCGCGCCTCGCTCCTGTCGGGCGTGCGCAGCGGCTTGGCCGCGACGCGCGCCGGTGCGGCGAAGGTCATCGACGAGACCGAAAAAGATATTCCGATGAAGGCGGTCCTGGTCGGGCTCGTCGTGTTCACGCTGCCGCTCGCCGTGCTGTACCAGGCGATCGTGAACAACGTCGTCGTCTCGATCCCGATGACGATCGTGATGATCGTCGCCGGCTTCCTGTTCTCGTCCGTGTCCGCGTACATGGCCGGCCTGGTCGGCTCGTCGAACAACCCGGTCTCGGGCATCACGATCGCGACGATCCTGTTCGCCTCGTTGATGCTGATCGTGTTGCTCGGCAGCGGCTCGAAGCTCGGCCCGGTCGCCGCGATCATGATCGGCGCAGTGGTGTGCTGCGCGGCTGCGGTCGCGGGCGACAACCTGCAGGATCTCAAGTGCGGCTATCTCATCGGCGCGACGCCGTGGCGCCAGCAGGTGATGCTCGCGATCGGCGCGATCTCGTGCGCACTGGTGATGGCGCCGGTGCTGAACCTGTTGAACGAGACGCGCGGCATCGGCGTGCCGACAGCCGAGCATCCGAATCCGCTGCTCGCGCCGCAGGCGACGCTGATGGCAGCTGTGTCGCGCGCGATGTTCGGCGGCGAGTTGCCGTGGACGATGGTGTGGATCGGCGCCGCAGTCGGCGCTGCGACCATCGCGATCGATGCCCTGCAGAAGAAGCGCGGTTCGAATTTCCGCGTGCCGGTGCTGGCAGCAGCGGTCGGCATCTACCTGCCGCTCGACGTGACGATGCCGATCTTCCTCGGCGGCATCCTCGCGTACTTCGTGGAGCGCAGCGCCGGCAAGCCGGCGAATCCCGCCGACTACGAGCGCATGCACCAGGACGGCGTGCTGTACTCGTCGGGCCTGATCACCGGCGAAGCGTTGATGGGCATCGTGGTGGCGTTCTTCGTGTGGAAGTTCAAGAACCCCGATGTCATGGCGCTGCCAGAGAGCCTCCACTTCGGCGAATGGGCGGGCGTGATCGTGTTCGCCGTGCTCGGCGTGCTGCTGTATCGGACGGCGATCGAGGGTGCGCGGCGCGTGTGCAAGGGCGGTTAACGGCTGCTGTCATCACTTCGACCTTGCCGCTGTTGCCGATCAGGCCCGAGGCCAACCAACCGGTGACGCTGACGATCAGCGAACCGCCGACCGCGGTCCAGAAGCCGCTGATCTGAAAGCCCGAGAGCAACAGCGCGACCAGCCCGAGCATCGCGGCGTTCACGACCAGCAGGAACAGCCCGAGCGTCAGCAGCGTGAGCGGCAGCGTCAGCACCACGGCGATCGGTCGGACGATCGCATTGACGATGCCGAGCAGCAATGCGGCCCCAGCAGCGTGCCGGCGCTCTCGAAGTACAAGCCCGGCAGAATCTGCGTGGCGAGCCAGAGCCCGAGGGCGACGATCGCCACGCGCAGCAGAAATCCAGTCATGGTCTCCTCTCCCGACTTCCGCTAGTGTTCGCGGCCAAGTCTCAGCCCTAAAGTCCTCAACGACAAGATCGGGTCCTTCAGCGGGTAATCAATATGCCTTACGTTGCAATCGTCACAGTGGCCGCGTTGCTGCAATTCTTCTGGTTCGGCTGGCAGGTGGGCGTCGCGCGCGGGAAATACAAGATCGAGGCGCCGGCGGTCAGCGGCAACGAGATGTTCGAGCGCGTGTTCCGCGTGCACATGAACACGCTGGAACAGCTGATCGTGTTCCTGCCGTCGCTGTGGATTTTCGCCAGCTTCATCAGCCCGATCTGGGCCGCGGCGATCGGTGTCGTCTTCATCATCGGCCGCGCCGTCTATGCGCGAACCTACGTGAAGGATCCGAAGGGCCGCTCGCCGGGCTTCGCGATGAGCGCCCTCCCGCAGCTGGTGCTGATGCTCGGGATCCTGATCTGGGCGGTGTGGGCGCTGGTCAAGTCGCCGGCCGTCTGAGCCTGGCTCAGGCAGCGGGCGGGCGGCGCAGCTGGCGATCCTGCTGCATGCGCTGATCGGCGAGGATCATCAGCTCTTTCGGGTACAGGTGATCGTCGGGGAAATTCGCCGTGCCGACGTTGACGTTGGCGCGGATCAGCCGGTTCGCCACCGACACGGTGCCGGCATAAACGTTGTTGCGGATGCGCTGTGCGATCGCCGTACCGGTCTGCGCGTCCGCTTCCACCAGCAACACGATGAACTCGTCGCCGCCGAGTCGCGCGGCGACGTCGGAGCCGCGAATCGAGCGCGTGATGGCGCTCGCGACAGTGCCGAGCACCTGGCTGCCGGCGTCATGGCCGAGCATCTCGTTGACCTGCGCGAGATTGTCCACGTCGATCACCGCGACCGTGTACGGCCGGGTGAACCGCTCCGCCTTGCGGTGCTCCTGCTGCAGGACTTCCTCGAAAGCGCGCAGGTTGAGCAGACCGGTCAGCGCGTCGGTCGAAGCAAGATCGCTGATGCGCTGGGCAGCGCTTTGCATCCTGGCAACCAACGAAGCGACGAGCAGCGCCACCGCGGTTGCCGGCGCGAACGTGTCGGACAGCAGCGTCGAGAAATTCCGGAGCGCCGATGTACGTCTGCGGCGTCAGTGCGCCGAGTAGCAACCCGAGCGAGCCGACTACGACTGCGAGCAGCACCACGAGCCACCAACTGCCGAAAGCAACGGCGATGCCGGCAAGCGGGAGCGCGTAGAGCGAGAGCAGCGAGCTCCGCACTGCACCCGTTGCCGCGCACAGCAACGTGACGGACAGAGTCGCCGAAATGACGTCGATCCAGTGCTGACGCGCGATCGGGCGGTGCAATGCCGGGATCGAGCGAGTGATGAGGATGCTGACGGTGAGCAGCGCGAGCGCGCCGACTGCCAGCATCGGTTGCTGCACGGTGTGCGGAGCGAAAACGAACTGCAGCGCGCCCGCGGTCAATATCAGCAGGTGCAGCCAGAGCAGGACTGCCGCCGCGAAACCTCGATTGTCGCTGGCCGGCTGTTCGGCTCGCATGCTGGGCTTCAGTCGGCGCTGCTTTGGCGGATCGTGCCCGGATCCTTGAGCAGATCCAGTGCGACGTGCAGCGCGCGATCGTCCCCGTCCTTCGTGTCCTCGACCGCCACGTCGGGCTTGATGCCGCGCTGGTGAATCGAAGCGCCGGAAGGCGTGAAGTAACGTGAGGTGGTGAGCTTGATGGCGTGACCGTCGGAGAGCGGCATCACCGTTTGCACCGAGCCCTTGCCGTAGGTCTGGCTGCCGACGAGCCGCGCGCGATGATGATCCTGCAACGCACCGGCAACGATCTCCGATGCGGAAGCCGAGCCGCCGTTGACCAGCACGACGAGCGGCGCGCCGCCCAGGTCATCGCCCGGTTGCGCGTCCATCGCGAATTGCGCGTCGGGTGCGCGGCCGTTGGCAGTGACGATCAGGCCGCCGTCGAGAAACACATCCGACACGCCGACAGCTGCTTCGAGCACGCCGCCGGGATTGTTGCGCAGGTCGAGCACGAGGCCGCGCAGCGCACCGCCGCTCGCTTTCTTGAGCTTGGCGATCGCGGTCTCCAGGTCGGGCGTGGTCGTCTCGCTGAAGTGCGTGATCTTCACGTAGCCGAGGCCGGGCTCCAGCATGTTCTGCGTGACGCTGTGCACCTGCACGCTCGCGCGCGCCAGCGTGAATTCCATCGGCTTCGGATCGGGACCGCGCGCGACCGTGATCTTCACCGGCGTGCCGATGCGGCCGCGCATGCGATCGATGGTGTCGTTGAGATTCTCGGCGTCGACCGGCACGTCGTCGACGGCGAGGATGCGATCGCCCGCGAGCACGCCGGCGCGATACGCGGGCGTGTCCTCGATCGGGTTGACCACCTTGACGACGCCGTTCTCGAGCGCGACCTCGATGCCGACGCCGGAATATTCGCCCGTGGTGCTGATGCGGATCTCGTCGAACTGCTCCGGGTCGAGGAACGCGGAGTGCGGATCCAGGTCGGCGATCAGCCCGCGGATCGCAGCTTCGATCAGCTCCTGGTCCGAGATGCGCTCGACGTACTCGCGCCGCACGTGCTCCAGCACTTCGGCGAGCAGCCGCGCGTCCCGCCACGGCACCGGCGCAGTTACGGAAGTATCGGCAACGCTCTTGTTCGGCTCAGGCTCGATCTCGCGCTCGGCCTTGACGGTGCGGCCGACGGACAGGCCGAAGCCGGCCACGAGCCCCACTGTCAGAACGAGTGCGAAGCGCACGGAAGTGCCCAGGCGAGACAGCTTGCTGGCCATTGCTGAGAGTCTGGACGTTGGAAGGTGGCTCAGAAAGCATAGTACACGCAGGCAGGTCGGCCAATGCGGCGAGAAGACTAAAGGCCGATGCGCGACGGTCGCGACGAGCCGCCGCGCGGCGCCGGACCGGAGCGCAACAGCTCCTGTAAGACGATCTCCAGCGGCCGCGGCCGGCCGATTGCGAAACCCTGCCCATAAGTCACACCGAGCTGGCCGACGGCGGCGAGGATCGATTCGCTCTCGACGCATTCCGCCGTGGTCTCGAGCTTCATCGCCTGCGACAGCTGCACGATCGCGGTGACAGCGGCGCGCGAGCGCGCGTTGCCCGCGAGGTCGCGCACGAGCTCGCCGTCGATCTTCAGATGCGACACCGGCAGCGACTTCAGGTACGTCAGCGACGACAGTCCGCGGCCGAAATCGTCCAGCGCGATCGCATGACCCAGGTCCTGCAGCCGGCGGATGAGCATCTCGGCGCGCACGATGTTGGCGACTGCCGCGGTCTCGGTGATCTCGAACGACAGCATGCCGGCGGGCAGGTCGTACTCGCGCAGCTTCTGCTCGAGATAAATCGGGAACTGCTCGTCGCCGAGCGACTGGCCGGAAATGTTGATCGCGAAGTGCGCGTCCATGCTCGCGAGCCGCGGCGCGGCCGACGACAGGATTTCCAGCGCGTACTGCACGACCCAGCGATCGATGTCGGTCGCGAGCTGGTAGCGCTCGGCGGCCGTGAGGAATTTGTCCGGCGCGATGCTTTCGCCCTGTGGATCGATCATGCGCAGCAGCAGCTCGAAGCGCCGCGCGCCGACCGGTATGCGCCAGCTCGACGATCGGCTGCGCTTCCATGCGGAAGCGATCGTTGGCGATCGCCTCGCGCAGGTCGCCGATGATCGCGACGTCTTCGTAGCGGCGCACGATGCTGCGATCGGCGTCCTGATACATCTCCACGCGGCCGCGCCCACGATCCTTCGCGGCTTTGCAGGCCGCCTCGGCGTGAGCGAGCGCGTGCGACAGCGGAAACTTGGTGCTCTTGACGGCCGCGACGCCGAAGCTCGCCGACAGTGCGATCGGCGTGCCCTCGTGGTCGAAGGCGAGCCCGCTGATCGCCTCGCACAGGCCGTCGAGGAACACGCGCGCACCCTCGAGACCTTCGTTCGCGAAGAACAGCGCGAAGCGATCGCCGGAGATGCGCGCAGCGAAAACGTTGGCGGGCAGGCGCGTGCGGATCGTCTCGGCGATGCGGACGATGGCCGCGTCGCCGACGTGCATGCCGTGGTTCTCGTTGATCACGTGCAGGCGATCGACGTCGGCGTAGGCGATGCAGTGCTCGCCCGAGCCGCCTTCGAGCGCCGCGAGGGCGCGCTGCTCGAGCGCCGGACGCGTCAGCAGTTCCGTGCCCGGGTCGTATGCGTTCTGCAGCACGTAGGCGATGTGGCGAGTCATCATCTCGATCACGCGCACCTGGCGCGTATCGAAGTCGGTGCCGGTGAGCCGCTTCAGCAGCATCAACAGGCCGACGACATGCTGCCCGCCCTGGCGGATCGGGCACGCGAGGATCTTGTACGGCAGGCTCCCCATCGGGCTGGAAGCCGGCACCTTGTTCAGCATCAGCGTGCGGCGCTGGACCTGCACCCACGCGAACAGGTTGCGCTGAGTCTTGTCGAGCGTCTCGCGCTCGGCAGCGTTCAACGAGCCGTCCACGTGCAGGATCGCGATCTTCTTGTCCGGAATGAACAGCGCCCCGGCGGAGCATTGCAGGTGCGTGACGCAGCTGCGCACGAGCTGTTCGAGATCGTCGCTGCTCGTGTCTTCCGGAACGCTCGCATCGAGCAACAGCTCGAGATCGGAGTCGCGTCGACGGCGCGTCCGGGCGCACATCGCCGATGTTGTACTGGTTGACCATCTCGCGACTGAGCACTTGCAGTGCCGGTCGCAGCAGTCCCTGCATGAGCGTGAACGGTCGTGCGCCGCCGCTGCCGTCCTGGCACGACACGCCGAGCGCGCCGAGCAATGTCCCGCCGTCGCGCAGGATGAACACGTAGGCAGTGTCGCCGCTCCACGAGCGCGCGCAGCCGTCGTGTTCGTCTGGATCTGTGCTGTCGCTGTGAGCGGCGTTGAGCGCTTCTTCGATGAGATGCGGCAGGTCCGGGCCGTCGCAGCCGTCGGAGAGCCACATCGGCACGCTGTTGCGATCGTAGATGGCGATGCAGCTCGCGCGCGGCATCAGCATCTTGACCAGCTGGCCGTAAGGATCGAGCGACGTCGACAGGGCTTGCGCCTCTATCGTGTCGTCGTCGTCGAGGATCGTGCCCGCGCCCAAGTTCTGCCCTGCTGAGTGGGGGGTGGTTTTCGCACCTTGGAACCCATCATCGGGCCCGCCCCCGCTGGGTTCCTTGATCTTGGCCGCAGTTTTAGCCCTGCTGGGCCCGGAAAGCGAGGATCGGCGGGCCCCCGTCACTGTCCCTACGGCCGGCCGAGCCAGTCCTGGGGATCCAGGGTCTGCTTGCCCTTGCGGATCTCCAGGTACAGCCCCGGCCGGCCGAGCCCGGCGGCCTCGCCGACGGCCGCGAGCGCGTCCCCGGGGGCGACCCGATCTCCGACCCGACGATAGACCTGCTCGTTGTGGCCGTACAGGCTCATATAGCCGCCGCCGTGATCGAGCACGATCAGCAGGCCGAGGCCGGGGAGCCAATCGGCGTAGACGACGCGGCCGTAATACGGCGCACGCACCTGGGCGCCGCGCTCCGCGGCGATCACCAGTCCCTGCCATTTGAGCGGTCCGCCGGCCCGCAGCTGCCCGTACTTGGCGAGCACGCTGCCCTTGACGGGCCACGGCAGCTTGCCCTTCACGCGCTGGAACGGCTGCTCCGCCAGCTCGGGAAATTCCTCGATGGCTCGCCGCAGCTGTTCGACCAGCTTCTCCAGCGCCTGTGCGTCCGATTGCAGCCGGGCTCAGCTGATCGTTGCGTGTCCGCAGTTTCGCCTGGACTTCCGCGAGCGTCTGCGCCCGGCGCTCGCGCGCGCCGGCGAGAGCCCGCACGTCACGCGCGTTTTCCGCCTCGAGCTCACGCAGTCGCGCGGTTTCCGCGGCGATCCGTTCGCTCAGCAATTCCAGGTGCGCGAGGTGCTCGGTGATGGAAGTGATGCGCTCGGCGCGGGCGCGGCCGAAATAGCCGTAGTAGGCCATCATGCGTCCGGCGGCCGCCGGGTCGCGCTGGTTGAGCAGCAATTTCAGCTGCTCCTGCCGCCCGTTCATGTAGGCAACCTTCAGCTCCGCGGCGAGCGCGCCGCGCTCGTCCGCAACTTCGCGCTGCGTTTGTGCCTGCTCGGCCTTCAGCCCCGCGAGCTTCTGCTCGGAATCGATGCGGCGGGCACGCACCTCGGCCAGCCGCTCGCGCGCCGACTGGATCTGCAGGTCCGCGTGCTTGAGCTGGCCCGTGAGAGCGTCGCGGCGCTCCGCGTCCGCATGGATCTCCTTGCGAATGGACTCGATGCGCGTGCGCACCTGCCGGAGCTCGGCTTCCTTGGTGTCGACGCCGGCCGCAGAGGCTTGAAAGGCGACCGGGCACAGCAACAGTACATAAGCGGCGGCGGCCGCAACGGACGCGCGAATGCGAGCTGCGCTAGCTCACGCGCTCTGCCGCAATCCAGGCGGCATGTCCCGAACGGGGCGGCTGCTATACTCCGCGACCTTTTGGGCGACCTTTGGGCCGCCCGTTGCAGGAGGCCGGCGCAGTGGCGTCGGCGGGTCGCGTACAGCGTGCAATGAATCGATTCTTCGAATACGTCGTCCATCATCCGTTCCTGGTCGCAGCTGCGGCGATTCTCGCCGTTCTGGGGATCGTGATCGAGTTCCGTCACCGCGCACGCGGCAGCAGTGCCATCGCTCCCGCGGACGCTGTGCGTCTCGCGAACTCCGGCGCGCTGCTCCTCGACGTGCGCGACAGCAAGGCATACGAGGAAGGCCACATCATCGAGGCGCGGAATCTGCCCGCGGCCGAGCTCGCCGCCAAGGCCGAGACGCTGAAGAAATACAAGGAAAAGCCGGTCATCGTCTATTGCGACAGCGGCACGGCTTCGGGCGCGGCGGCGCGCACGTTGCGCGCCGGCGGCTTCACCAAGGTCGTGACGCTGCGCGGCGGACTGCAGAGCTGGCGCCAGGAGAATCTGCCGCTGGTGAAGGGCGCGGCCCGCAAGGACGGCAAGCACGCATGACCGAGGGGTCACGCGAGCGCAGTGAGCGCGGCCCCGGGGAATCCCGCGTGGAGACTCCGGTCGAGGTGGTCATGTACTCCACCAACTGGTGCGGGTATTGCCAGCGGGCACGCAACGTGTTCGAGCGCAAGGGTGTTGCGATCCGCGAGATCAAGCTCGACGATGAGCCGCAGCAGCGGCCGGCGATGCTGGAGCGGACCGGCGGCGTGCGTACCGTGCCGCAAATCTTCATCGGCGAGCTGCACGTCGGGGGTTATGATGAGCTGGCCGCGCTCGACCGCTCCGGCGAATTGAACAAACTGCTCGGCTTGGCCCCCTGATTACACGAGAAGAGGACCTGCATCATGGCTGACGAAGCCCCAGTACCCAGTGACCAGACGGTCGACCCGAATGCACCGCAGTTCGCGCCGCAGGCCGTGTACCTGAAGGACGCGTCGTTCGAGGCGCCGATCGGTCCGCGCATCGCGTCGAATGCGGCCAACCCGACGATCAATCTGAACCTCAACACGTCGGTCACCGATATCGGCGGCGACATGAAGGAAGTCGTGCTGACCGTGCGCGTCGAGGCGAAAGCTGCGGAAAAGACCGTGTGGCTGGTGGAGCTGCAACAGGCCGGCGCGTTCGGCATCCGCAACGTCCCTGCGCAGGACATGCAGCGTCTGCTCGGCATCTTCTGCCCGAACTATCTGCTGCCGTACGCGCGCGAAGTGATTTCCGATCTGCTGACCAAGGGCGGCTTCCCGCCGTTCCTGCTGCCGCCGGTCAACTTCGAAGCGCTGTTCAACCAGGCTGCGACGCGCGCCCAGCAAGGTCAGCCGCAATCGCCTGCGGCGTCGGTGAACTGAGCCGCGCAGATGTCCGCCGCGCCCGCGAGCTCGACCTGTGTCGTGCTGGGCGCCGGCTCCTGGGGCACCGCACTCGCAATCCAGCTCGCTCGCCTCTCGCGCCCCACGGTGTTGTGGGGCCGCGATCCTGCGCACGTCGCGGCCCTCGCGCGCCAACGCAGTAACGAGCGCTACCTGCCGCAGGCCGCGTTTCCCGACTCGCTGCACGTCGAAGCCGATCTCGCGGCGGCCGTGCGCTCCGCATCCGACTTGCTCATCGCAGTACCGAGTCACGCACTGCGCTTGCTGCTGCAGGAAATCGCGCCTCACCTGCGTAGCGACGCGCGCGTCAGCTGGGCGACCAAGGGATTCGAGCTCACGACCGGATTGCTGCCGCACGAAGTCGTGCACCAGGTGCTCGGCGAGCGTGTGCCGACTGCAGTCGTGTCGGGTCCGACGTTCGCGAAAGAAGTCGGCGCGGGCTTGCCTACAGCGATGACTGTCGCGGCGAGCGATGCGACGTTCGCGAACGACCTCGCGCAGCGACTGTCGGGCATGAACTTCCGCGCCTACACGTCCGCGGACATGGTCGGCGTGGAAACGGGCGGCGCGATCAAGAACGTGCTCGCGATCGGCGCGGGAATTTCCGACGGACTCGGCTTCGGCGCCAACACGCGCATCGCGCTCATCACGCGCGGGTTGGTGGAGCTGACGCGGCTCGGTGTCGCGCTCGGCGCGCGCAAGGACACGTTCATGGGCCTGGCCGGGCTCGGCGACCTCGTGCTGACTTGCACGGACAACCAGTCGCGTAACCGCCGCTTCGGCCTGGCTCTCGCATCGGGCACGACCGCAGCGGCTGCGCAGAAATCGATCGGCCAGGTCGTCGAAGGCGTGCAGGCATCGCGCGCCGTGCGCGACGTCGCTGCGCGACTGTCCGTGGAGATGCCGATCTGCGAGCAGGTGTACCGCGTCGTTCACGAGGGCGCGTCGCCCAAAGATGCGGTCAAAGAACTGATGAGCAGGACGCTGAAGGCCGAGACTGAAGAGTCAGGCTAAAGCCTGACCCACAAGCTCCTGTGGGTCAGGCTTCAGCCTGACACGAATCCCCGCTGCCGCCACGCTTCGTACACCACGACCGCAGCCGCATTCGACAGATTCAGGCTGCGATTGCCCGGGCGCATCGGAATCCGCAGGCGCTGCGCCGGCGGGCACTCCTCGAGCACGGCTTGCGGCAGCCCGCGCGTCTCGGGCCCGAACACGAACGCATCGCCATCCGCGAACTGCACGCTGTCGTAGCGCGTGACACCGCGCGTCGAGACAGCGAACCAACGCGGCCTGCCGAGCGCCTCCATGCACTGGCCGAGGCTCTCCCAAACCTGCACGTCGGCAAGCTCCGCGTAGTCCATGCCTGCGCGGCGCACGGCCTTCTCGTCGATGTCGAAGCCGAGCGGACCGATCAAATGCAGCCGTGCACCCGTGTTCGCGCACATGCGGATGACATTGCCGGTATTCGGCGGGATCTCCGGCTGGTAGAGGATGACGTGGAACATCGACTGGAAGGGTAAACTATCTGCCCATGCTTCCTGCGAGCCTATCCGTCGATTTCTGCGGCCTCGAGCTCGACTCGCCCATCGTGCTGCTGTCGGGCTGCGTCGGGTTCGGCGAGGAGTACACGCGCGTCGAGGGGTTCTCGAATCGCGACGCCGGCGCCATCGTGCTGAAAGGCACGACGCGCGAGCCGCGGCTCGGCAACCCGCCGCACCGTGTGTACGAAACGCCGATGGGCATGCTCAACGCGATCGGCCTGCAGAACCCCGGCGTCGAGCACGTGGTGACGACGATCCTGCCGTCGCTGGATTTCACGGAGACGCGCTTCATCGCCAACGTCTGCGGCTCGACGATCGAGGACTACATCGAAGTGACGCGCCGCTTCGACGACTCGCCGATCGATGCGATCGAAGTGAACATCTCCTGCCCGAACATCAAGGAAGGCGGCGTGCAGTTCGGCAACTATCCGCAGATGTCGGGCCGCGTGACTGCCGCGTGCCGCGCGGCGACGAAGAAGCCGCTGATCGTGAAGCTGTCGCCGAATCAGACCGATATCCGCGACAACGCGCGCCACTGCATCGAGGCCGGTGCCGACGCGCTCGCAGTGATCAATACGGTGACCGGCATGGCGATCGACGTGCACACGCGCCGTCCCGTCATCGGCAACGTGCAGGGCGGACTGTCGGGGCCGGCGATCAAACCGATCGCGCTGCTCAAAGTGCACCAGGTGTACGAGGTCGCGCGTCGGCACAACGTGCCGATCATCGGTCAGGGCGGCATCACGTCGGCGAACGACGCGCTGGAGTTTCTCATCGCCGGCGCGACGACCGTCGGCGTCGGCACGGCGCTGTTCTACGATCCGCTGGTCTGCAAGAAGATCAACGACGGCATCGCGGCCTATCTCGCGAAGCACGGCATGCACTCGGTGAGCGAGCTGATCGGCACGTCGTCAGCGCATCCGCCGTTGGAAGAGGATGTAGGTCGGGCTTCAGCCCGACAACAAGAGTCGGGCTGAAACCCGACCTACTCGTCATCCATCGTCAGTTCTTTCAACTTGCGCGTGAGCGTGTTGCGACCCCAGCCGAGCAGGCGCGCCGCTTCCTGACGTCCGCCTTGCGCCTGGCGCAGCGCTGCGCGAATCAGCGTGCGCTCGAACTCGGGCAGCGCGTCGTCGAGCAGCGGGGTTTCGCCAGCGGCGAGCCGCTTCTCCGCCCAACTCGTCAGCTGACGCGTCCATTCGTCCTGCAACTTCGCTGCGCCCGGCACGCCGCCGAGATCGGCAGGAATGTCTTCGACCTTGATCTCGCGGCCCGGCGCAGTCGCCGTCAACCGCCGGCACGTATTGACGAGCTGGCGCACGTTGCCCGGCCAGTCGAAGTTCGCCAACGCCGCCGCCGCTTCGGGCGTCAGCGTCTTCGGTTCAGCGCCGAGCTCGTGCGCCGCGGCGACCAGGTAATGCATCAGCAACTCCGGAATGTCCTCGCGGCGCGAGCGCAGCGGCGGCACCTCGATGCGGATCACGTTGAGCCGATGGAGCAGATCCTCGCGGAACAGGCCCTGCCGCACGCGCTCTTCCAGATCCTGGTGCGTAGCTGCGATGACGCGCGCGTCCACGCGAACCGGAATCTGTCCGCCGACGCGATAGAACTCGCCTTCCGCCAGCACGCGCAGCAGCCGCGTCTGCAGTTGCGGCGACATGTCGCCGATCTCGTCGAGAAACAGCGTGCCGCCGTCGGCCTGCTCGAAGCGTCCGCGCCGCAATTGATCCGCACCGGTGAACGAGCCCTTCTCGTGGCCGAACAGCTCCGACTCCAGCAGGTCCGCGGTGAACGCGGATGTGTTCAGCGCGATGAACGACTTCGCGGCGCGCGGGCTGTGACGATGCAATGCTCGCGCGACGAGCTCCTTGCCGGTGCCCGACTCGCCGGTGATCAGCACTGTCATGCTCGAGCGCGACAGCCTGCCGATCGCGCGGAAGACTTCCTGCATCGCCGGCGCCTGGCCGAGCATCTCCGGAATGCGCCGCGCTTCGAGCGCGGGCTCCGGCGCAGCGGTGCGTTGCTGAGCCGCGCGCCGCACGAGGTCCACGGCCTGGTCGATGTCGAACGGCTTCGGCAGATATTCGAATGCGCCGCCCTGATAGGCGGCCACCGCGCTGTCGAGATCCGAGTGCGCCGTCATGACGATGACCGGCAGCTCCGGCTGGCTCGCGCGAATTTGCGTCAGCAGCTCCAGGCCGCTGCGCCCGGGCATGCGGATGTCGGTGATCAGTACGTCGGGACGGTCGCGGCGCAATGCCGCCAGTGCGCTGTCCGCCTGGTCGAAGGCGGTCGGCGACATTCCGCCCTGGCGCAACGCGCGCTCGAGCACCCAGCGGATCGAGGCATCGTCGTCGACGAGCCAGACGTTAAGAGGCTTCAGTGAGATGGACATGGAAAGGCAGCAGGATCGTGAATAGGGTCAGGCCGGGGCGGCTGTCGAACTCGATCAACCCGTCGTGACGGCTGACCAGGTCCTGCGCGACCGCAAGACCGAGCCCGGTGCCGTCGGCACGTCCGGTCACGAGCGGATAGAACAGCGTCTCGCGCAGATGGTCGGGCACACCCGGACCGTTGTCTTCGAACTGCACGCTCGCGACGAGCCGATGGCGGCGCGTGCCGATGTTGACGTTGGTCAGCGCGCGCGTGCGCAACACGATGCGGCCCTTGCCGTCCGCGTTCTGCGCGATCGCCTGCAATGCGTTGCGACCGAGGTTGAGCATCGCCTGGATGACGAGATTGCGATCGAGCGGCAGCGGCGGCAGGCTCGGATCGTAGTCGCGCTCGATCGTCACGCTCGGCGGCGCATCGGCGGCGAGCAGATGACGCACGTGCTGCGTCAGCTCGTGAATGTTGGTCAGCTCGCGGCGCGGCGCGTGTCCCGGCCCGAGCATCGCATCGACCAGCGCGGCGAGGCGATCCGCTTCGCTGATGATCACCGACGTGTATTCGCGCAGGCGCTCGTCGGGCAGCTCGCGGGCGAGCAGCTGCGCCGCGCCGCGCAGGCCGCCGAGCGGATTTTTGATCTCGTGCGCGAGTTGACGAATCATCAGGCGGCTGCCGTCGATCTGCGTCAGCAGCGCGGTCTCGCGCGAGATGCGCTGATGCTGGGTCGCGTCGCTGATCTCGATCATGACCGCCGGCGCGGTCGATTCTTCGTACGGCGCGACGACGCAGTCGACGATCAGCTCGCCTTCGCCGTTCACCGGCCGCAGCGCCAGCTCGCGGCGCAGGAACGGACGCGAAGTCTCCAGCGCGCGCTCGACGATCGCATCGAGGCCGGTAGCATCGGCGAACAACTCTCGCAGCGGCCGGCCGCGCGCCTGGTTTCGGCTAGTGCCGAACAGCGTTTCGGCGGCGACGTTGAGATAGAGAATCGCGCGCGCACGATCGACGATCAGCACGCTGGTGCTCAGACTGTCGAGGATGCGTCCCGGGTCGGCCATGGCGCTCGCAGCGGCGAAAGACGAAGGCAGCGCGGCCATCGTTAGCCGCACCTCCGCGTGCCGGCCGGGCCGGCCGCTCTGCGTCAGGGCTTGCCGGGTTTCCGCTCTGGGCTTCTTGACGACCGGACGATTGGTCGCCGGGTCGATGGCGGGCTGCGCGCCGTTCAATGCGCCGTAGCTCGGCTGCGTCGTGAGCATCTTGTTCCCGGCGCGCGGCTGCGGCTTCGGCGGCGGCCGCTGCGAGGGACCGACCGGCGGCTGCGCGATCGATTCCTGCCGCACGGTGAACTCGACCGGTGACGACTCCTGAATCGTCTTGCCGGACTGATCCGTGACGACAGCATTCACGTTGTGCGTGCCGCGCGGCACCTCGGTCAGCGCATAGCTGATCGTGTTGCGCGGGAAGCCCGTCAACCAGCTTGCCATCCAGATAGAGACTCAGCCTGTGCAGCGGCTGCACCGCCGGCTCGATGCGGATCTCGACGTTGACCTGGCCACCGGTATTGATGATCGACTGATCGTTCTGCGGCTGCACGATCGCGAAGGTGCGATAGTTCTCGGCGCGCTGGCGGCGGTCGGGGCCGGCTCGCTCGGCACGCGGCGCCGCGGAGCGAGCGTCGGCGACGTTGCCCGCGCGCACTTCGACCTTGGTCGCACCCGGCACGGGCTGATCGGAGTAGTGCGTGACGCCCTTCGCGTCCACCCATTTCCACACGTCGCTGGCCGACGCGGTGCTGGACAGGCGCCGACAGAGCCGCAAACGCGAGCAGTAGCAGATGGGCCGTACGCATGAGGCCAGAGCATAGCCGCTTCACCCTAGGGTGACAAAAACGGTGACGGCGAGTGTGACCGCCGTCACCGCAGGCTACCGCGTGCGCGGCATGCCGGGCCGGAGGACCCGGCATGCATTGGTGTGCTCACACGCTGTAGTACAACTCGAACTCCAGCGGATGCGTCGACATCCGCACCTTGGTCACTTCCTGCATCTTCAGGGCGATGTACGCGTCGATCACATCGTCGGTGAACACGCCGCCCGCCTTCAGGAAGCCGCGATCGGCATCCAGCGACTGCAGCGCCTGCTCCAGCGAGTAGCACACTTCCGGAATGTGCTTCGCTTCTTCCGGCGGCAGGTCGTACAGATCCTTGTCCGCCGGCTCGCCGGGGTGGATCTTGTTCTGAATGCCGTCGATGCCCGCCATCAGCATCGCTGCGAAGCCGAGATACGGATTCGCAGTCGAATCCGGGAAGCGCACTTCGATGCGGCGGCCCTTCGGATTCGCCACCCACGGAATGCGGATCGAGGCGGAGCGATTGCGCGCCGAATACGCGAGCATCACCGGCGCTTCGAAGCCCGGCACCAGTCGCTTGTAGCTGTTGGTGGCGGCGTTCGTGAATGCGTTGATCGCTTTCGCGTGCTTGATGATGCCGCCGATGTAGTAGAGCGCGAGATCCGACAGGCCCGCGTACTTGTCGCCGGCGAACAGCGCCTTGCCGTCTTTGGAAATCGACTGGTGCACGTGCATGCCGTTGCCGTTGTCGCCGACGATCGGCTTCGGCATGAAGGTGACGGTCTTGCCGTACGCGTGCGCGACGTTATGCAGCGCGTATTTCAGCATCTGCACTTCGTCGGCCTTGCGCACCAGCGTATTGGCGTTGACGCCGATCTCGCACTGCCCGGCGGTGGCGACCTCGTGATGGTGCACTTCCGCCTTCATGCCCAGCTCTTCCAACGCCAGGCACATGGCCGAGCGCAGATCCTGGAATGAATCGACCGGCGGCACCGGGAAGTAGCCGCCCTTCACGCCCGGACGGTGCGCCTTGTTGCCTTCCTCGTAGTGCTTGCCGGAGCTCCACGCCGCCTCGATCGAGTCGATCTCGAAGAACGAGCCCGACATGGTCGTGCCGTAACGCACGTTGTCGAAAATGAAGAACTCGTTTTCCGGGCCGAACAGCGCGCGGTCGCCGATGCCGGTGGACTTGAGGTAAGCCTCGCAACGTTTGGCGAGCGAGCGCGGATCGCGCTCGTAGCCCTGCATCGTCGACGGCTCGAGCACGTCGCAACGCAGGATCAGCGTGGTCTCTTCGAAGAACGGATCGAGCACCGCCGTCGTGGCATCGGGCATCAGCACCATGTCGGACTCGTTGATGCCCTTCCAGCCGGCGATCGACGAGCCGTCGAACATCTTGCCGTCGTCGAAAAAGCCCGTGTCGATCGTGTGCGACGGCACAGTGACGTGCTGCTCCTTGCCGCGCGTGTCCGTGAAGCGCAGGTCCACGAACTTGACCTCCTTCTC
Organism: uncultured Gammaproteobacteria bacterium; assembly: GCA_963830745.1. Classification (GTDB taxonomy): domain Bacteria; phylum Pseudomonadota; class Gammaproteobacteria; order Steroidobacterales; family Steroidobacteraceae; genus Steroidobacter. The sequence goes on along the minus strand of CAWHNL010000012.1, from coordinate 522,489 downwards.
CTTCAACATGCTGAGGACTTCAGCGGGCGTCGTCATGAGTTCTCCTCCGGTTAGCGGCAGAAATTACTGATCACCGGCCGCTCGCCGCTGCGATGCCGGTGGTTTATTGAGTCTGGGCTCGCGAGTTTGCAGGATCTATGCCATTGCACCGCGGCAGCGCAAGCGATTGATCCGGCGTCAGTCGCATGCAGGATCGTCGCTTCGAGCGCGCCGTCGCGGGGCGTCGGCAAGAGCCGGCGCACTATTACCGTGCATCGGCGCTTTGGCAAGCGGCTCCGCGGCACGTCGCACGCTATACTCCCGCGCCTTTTCGCTCGGACTGACGCATGGCCGCATCGAAAGCAGTCGCACCGCCCAGGACGTTCCAGGATCTGATCTTCGCCCTGCAGGCGTACTGGTCGAAGCGGGGCTGCGTGATCCTGCAGCCGTACGACATGGAGATGGGCGCAGGGACGTTCCACACCGCCACGCTGCTGCGAGCGGTGGGACCGGAGCCGTGGAGCGCGGCGTACGTGCAGCCCTCGCGCCGGCCCGCTGACGGGCGCTATGGCGACAACCCGTTCCGGTTGCAGCACTACTACCAGTTCCAGGTCGTGCTCAAGCCTTCGCCGCCCGACATCGTCGACCTGTACCTCGGCTCGCTGGCCGCGCTCGGCTTCGATCCGCTGACGCACGACATCCGCCTGGTGGAGGACAACTGGGAATCGCCGACGCTCGGCGCCTGGGGCCTCGGCTGGGAGATCTGGCTGAACGGCATGGAGGTCACGCAGTTCACGTACTTCCAGCAGGTCGGCGGGCTGGACTGCCGGCCGGTCATGGGCGAGATCACCTACGGCCTGGAGCGGCTCGCGATGTATCTGCAAGGTGTCGAGAGCATCTACGACATCCTGTGGACCGACGGTCCGCTCGGGCGCGTCACGTACGGCGACGTCTATCACCAGAACGAAGTCGAGCAGTCGAAGTACAACTTCGAGCTCGCGGACACCGCGCAGCTGTTCCGGCACTTCGACGAGCACGAAGCCAACTGCCGCACGCTGCTCGCGAGCGGGCTCGCGTTGCCGGCGTACGAGCAGATGCTGCGGACTTCGCACACCTTCAACCTGCTCGATGCACGCAAAGCGATTTCGGTCACCGAGCGGCAGCGCTTCATCCTGCGCGTGCGCGATCTCGCCAAGGCCGTCGCGCAAGCCTATTACGCGAGCCGCGAGGCGCTCGGCTTCCCGATGCTCAAGCGCGCCGCCGCGGGAGCTTGAGCGCATGGCCAAGCGGGACTTCCTGTTCGAGCTCGGCACCGAAGAGTTGCCGCCGAAATCTCTGTTCACGCTCGCCCAAGCGCTCGCCGACGGCATAGCGAAGGGCCTGGCAGCGGCCGCGATCGCGCACGGCGAGATCGAATGGTTCGCAACGCCGCGCCGGCTCGCAGTGCGCGTGCATGGCGTGTCCGAACGGCAACCGGATCAGGAGATCAAGCGGCAAGGGCCCGCAGTCGCGAACGCGTTCGACGCGGACGGACAGCCGACCAAGGCAGCGGCGGGATTCGCCGCGTCGTGCGGCGTCGGTGTCGATGAGCTGCAGCAGGTCGATGGTCCGAAGGGTCGCGTGCTGATGTTCGTCGGGACGAAGAAGGGTGAACCGACTGCCGGCGCTGCTGCCGGGCATCGTCAAAGCAGCGCTCGATGCGTCTGCCGATCGCGAAGCGCATGCGCTGGGGCGCCGGCGAGGCGGAGTTCGTCCGGCCCGTGCACTGGGCAGTCATGCTGTTCGGCACGACTGTCGTCGATTGCGAGATTCTCGGCGTGCGCACGGGCAAGCACTCGCGTGGACATCGCTTCCACGCACCCGCGCCGCTGCTGATCGAGAGTCCGGCGAAATATCTGCCAGCGCTGAAGAAGGCCCACGTCTTGGCGAACGTCGCAGATCGCCGCGAGCGCATACGCAGCGGAGCGGTCGCGCTCGCAGAGTCGGCCGGTGGTCACGCTGTCATCGAGGACGCCTTGCTCGATGAAGTGACGGCGCTCGTCGAATGGCCGGTGCCGCTGTTGGGTCGCTTCGACGAACGCTACCTGGAGCTGCCGCAGGAAGTGCCGATCGCGACGATGCAGGATCATCAGCGCTATTTCCCGGTGCGCGATGCTGCGGGCAAGTTGCGCAACGAGTTCATCGCCGTCGCCAATATCGAGAGCCGCGCGCCGGACAAAGTTCGTGACGGCAACGAGCGAGTGATACGGCCGCGGCTCGCGGACGCGGCGTTCTTCTGGAACAGCGACCGGCGCGAGCGGCTCGAAGCGCGTCGGCCGATGCTGAAGAGCGTGACGTTCCAGGCGAAGCTCGGCTCGGTGTACGACAAGGCCGAGCGCGTCGGTCGCCTTGCGGTGCGCATCGCCGAATCGATCGGCGCAGATACAACGTTGGCTCGCCGCGCCGCTGAGCTGAGCAAGTGCGATCTGCTGACGCTGATGGTCGGCGAATTCCCCGAGCTGCAGGGACTGATGGGCAAGTACTACGCGCAGCACGACGGCGAGCAGCCGGAAGTTTGCGCCGCGCTCGAAGAGCAGTACTGGCCGCGCTTCGCGGGCGATCGCATTCCCGAGACGCGTACCGGAATCGCACTCGCGCTCGCCGACAAGATCGACACGCTCGCGGGCATCTTCGCGATCGGACAGAAACCGACCGGCACGCGCGATCCGTTCGGCTTGCGCCGCGCGGCACTCGGTGTGCTGCGAACGATCCTCGAGCGGCAGCTCGATCTCGACCTGCGACAGTTGATCGAAACTGCGGTCGCAGCACAGCCCGTAGAAAAGAAGCCGGAAGTCGCCGAGGAAGTGTGGACGTACATCGTCGAGCGCTTGCGCAGCTCGTACCTCGAAGGCGAAGCCGGCCGCACCGTGACGACCGAGATGTTCGACGCGGTGCTGGCGAGCCGCACGCAGTCGGTGCTCGACCTGGACGTGCGCCTGCGCGCGCTCGAGCGCTTCCTGAAAATGTCGGAGGCCGAAAGCCTGGCGGCCGCGAACAAGCGGATCGTCAACATCCTGCGCAAGGCGCCGGGCGATCTCACCGGTGCGGTCGATACGAGCCGGCTGCAGGAAGGACCGGAGCGCCAGTTGTTCGACCACGTGCTCTCGATGGAGCGCGCCGTGAATCCGCTGTTCGCGCGGCGCGAATACGCGCAGGCGCTGACGCAGCTCGCGAGTCTGCGCGACGACGTCGATCGCTTCTTCGATTCGGTGATGGTGATGGCGGAAGACGCGGACGTGCGCGCGAACCGGCTCGGTCTGCTGCTCCGGCTGCGCGGGCTGTTCCTGCAGTTCGCGGACTTGTCGCGTCTGCCCGGCTGAGCGGAGGACCTGAGTGCAGCTGCTGCGGTCCGTGCTGTTCACGACGTGCCTGTTTCTCGGCACGCTGCTCTACGCTGTCGCCGTCGTCGCCTTGGGCTGGCTGCCGCACCACAAGTTGTATGGCGTCGCGCGCTCGTGGGGTCGCACGCATCTGTGGCTGCTGAAAACGCTCTGCGGCCTGAGCCACACCGTCGAGGGCAGAGAGAACATTCCGCCCGGTGCGCACGTCTCGATGTGGAAGCACTCGTCCGCGTGGGAAACGATCGCGCAGGCCGCGATCTTTCCGCCGCAATCCTGGGTGCTGAAGCGCGAGCTGATGTGGATCCCGCTGGTCGGCTGGGCCGTGCACTGCCTGAAGCCGATCGCGATCGATCGCAAGGCAGGCGCCGCCGCCGTGTCGCAAGTCATCGAGCAGGGAACGCAGCGGCTGCGCGAAGGGATGTGGATCCTGATCTTCCCCGAAGGCACTCGCGTCGCCGTGGGCGAGACGCGCAAGTACGGAGTGAGCGGCGCGATGCTCGCCTCGCGCGCGGGCTGCAAGATCGTGCCGGTAGCGCACAACGCGGGTTACTACTGGCCGCGCCGCGGCTGGGTGAAGAAGCCCGGCGTCATTCGCGTCGTGATCGGCCCGCCGATCGAAGCAGCCGGTCGCGATCCGCGCGAGCTCAACGACGAAGTGCGCGCGTGGATCGAGATATCAGATCGCCGCGATCGCGCCGCCCCCGTAGGTCGGGCTTTAGCCCGACTCATCAAATAAAGTTTCTAATACGGGCCTCTGACGCCTCCTCTGAGCCATCGCTATTTAGAAAAATCTAAATATCGAGGTTCGCAACGGCCAGCGCATTCTTCTCGATGAACTCCCGCCGCGGTTCGACCTGGTCACCCATCAGCGTCGCGAAGATGTCGTTCGCAGCGAGCGCGTCCTCGATTCGCACCTGGACCAACCGCCGCGTGGCCGGATTGATCGTGGTGTCCCAGAGCTGGTCGGGATTCATCTCGCCCAGACCTTTGTAGCGCTGAATCAGCTGACCGCGCCGGGCCTGATCGAGCAGCCATTCGATCGTCTGCTTCAAGCTGCTGACTTCCTGCCGCTGGTCGCCTTTCACGACATACGCGCCCGGCTGCAGCAGACCCGCCAGCGTCTTGCCGAGCTCGGCGATGCGGCGGTACTCGGCGGACTCGAAGAACTCGCGATGGATGTGCTTCTCCGTCGTCGTGCCGTGCTCGGTTCGCGCGACCAGCAGTCGCGGCGTGCCGCCATCGGTCGTGCCGATCACACGCACGCGATAGCGCCGCGACGAATCGTCCTGGGCGTTGAGCTGCGTTTCGAGCGTGCGGCCCCACTGCGTCAGCCAGTCGATGCGATCGTGATCGGCGAGCGTCACCTCGGGCATGTAGAGCATCTGCTCGAGCACGCGCTGATCGTAGCGGCGCGACGAGCGCCGCAGGATCGCGGCGACTTCCATCCAGCGTTTGCGCGAGTGCATCGAGCGCGGTGCCGACGATCGGCGGCTGCGCGGGATCGCCGTAGAGCTCCGCGTCTTCGAGCGCCTGCTTCAGCAGCATCGCATTGAGCTCCGCTTCGTCCTTGAGGTAATGCTCGGTCTTGCCCTTCTTCAGTTTGTAGAGCGGCGGCTGTGCGATGTAGATGTGGCCGTTCTCGATCAGCTGCGGCATCTGGCGATAGAAGAACGTGAGCAGCAGCGTGCGGATGTGCGAGCCGTCGACGTCCGCGTCGGTCATGACGATCACGCGGTGATAGCGCAGCTTCGAGAGATCGAAGTCGTCCGCGCCGATGCCGGTGCCGAGCGCGGTGATGAGCGTGCCGACTTCGGCTGACGACAGCATCTTGTCGAAGCGCGCCTTCTCGACGTTCAGGATCTTGCCCTTGAGCGGCAGGATCGCCTGCGTGCGCCGATCGCGTCCCTGCTTCGCCGAGCCGCCTGCGGAGTCGCCCTCGACCAGGAACATCTCGGACAGCGCCGGATCGCGCTCCTGGCAGTCGGCGAGCTTGCCGGGCAAGCCCGCGAGATCGAGCGCGCCCTTGCGACGAGTCATTTCGCGCGCCTTGCGCGCAGCCTCACGTGCGCGCGCGGCTTCGAGAATCTTGGTCGCGACCGCCTTCGCCTGCTGCGGATGTTCCTGCAGGAATTCGTCGAGCTTCGTGCCGACGGCCGACTCGACGATGCCCTTGATCTCGGACGAGACCAGCTTGTCCTTCGTCTGCGACGAGAACTTCGGGTCCGGCATCTTCACGGACAGGATCGCCGTGAGTCCTTCGCGCGCGTCTTCGCCGGAAGTCGGAATCTTGTCCTTCGCGGAGAACTGCTTCTCGATGTAGTTGTTGAGCGTGCGCGTCAGCGCGCTGCGAAAGCCGGCGAGGTGCGTCCCGCCGTCCTTCTGCGGGATGTTGTTCGTGTACGCGTACATGCTCTCCTGGTACGAGTCGTTCCACTGCAGGCCGAGCTCGACCGTCACCGCGTCCTGCTGGGTCCGGAACCAGATGATCGTTTCGTGGATCGCGGTCTGGTTGCGGTTGAGGTAGCGCACGAACTCGCGGATGCCGCCGTCGTACTGGAAGACCTCGCGCTTGTCGTCGCGCTCGTCGATCAGCTCGATGCGCACGCCGGAGTTCAGGAACGACAGCTCGCGCAGGCGCTTCGCCAGGACGTCGTAATGGAATTCGATGTTCGTGAAGATGGTGGCGCTGGGCTTGAAGCGGATGATCGTGCCGCGCTTGTCCGTAGTGCCGATCGCGGCCAGCGGCGCCTGCGGCTCGCCCAACCGGTACTCCTGCTGATGCAGCTTGCCGTCGCGGTGGATCGTCAGCAGCAGGTATTCGGACAGGGCGTTGACGACCGAGACGCCGACGCCGTGCAGACCGCCGGAGACCTTGTAGGACGAGTCATCGAACTTACCGCCCGGAGTGCAGGACGGTCATGATGACTTCGGCCGCCGAGCGGCCCTCCTCCGGATGGATATCCACAGGAATTCCACGGCCGTCGTCGGCGACAGTTACGGACTCATCGGCGTGGATTGTGACGGTCACTTGCGAGCAATAACCCGCGAGCGCTTCGTCGACAGAGTTGTCGACGACCTCGAAAACCATGTGGTGAAGACCCGTCCCGTCGTCGGTGTCTCCGATGTACATGCCGGGCCGTTTTCGGACGGCGTCGAGACCCTTCAAAACTTTGATTTTGCTTGAGTCGTAAACGTCGGAATCTGTCATGGGCCGGCCTGGAAAATGAGGTGCGGAATTATAAGAAATTGCCTTGTTTCACGTGAAACTTTCGGCCGAGTTTCACGCCTTCCAGGCCGCTCTCGTGGACCGAGGTGATGACGAGCTGGGCGGGAATTTTGGACGACCGCCGCGAGCAGTTTCCCCAAATTATCCACATCCAGCTCGGCCGCCGGATCGTCCAGCATCAGGCACGCCGGCGGTGCCCCCTGCGCCGCCTGGAAGGCGAGCTGACGCAGGATGAATGCAGCGGCCAGGAGCTTCTGCTGACCTCGCGATACGCGATCCCGGGCGGGCGCTCCCTCGAAGAAGAACGACACGTCCGCCCGGTGCGCACCGACCGTGGTCGTGCGCAGCCGCTGGTCCCGAGGACGCGATTCGACGAGCTGCGCGCCCAAGTCCTGGTCGGCCGCCCACCCACGGCGATAAGTAAACCGCGCGCCCTGGGCGCCGAGGAGCTGATCTGCGACGTCCACGAAGTACGGCAGCAGCTGTGCGGCGTACTCGCCCCTGAGCGTGTCCACGCGATGCCCAGCCGCGCTGAGCTCGCGCTCCCACGCGACCAGCAGCTGCTCGTCCCCGCCCGCTCGAAGGACGGCGTTGCGCTGTTGGAGCGCGCGCTGATAGCGACGCCATACGCCGAGGAATTCGTGTTTCACGTGAAACACACCCCAGTCGAGCAGTCGGCGTCGGCGCGCGGATCCTTCCTCGATCAGCCGGTGCACGCCGGGGTCGATCACCTGGACCGGGAGGATCTCGGCGATCTCGGCGATACCGGAAATGCCCTGGCCGGCGAGATTCGCGCGAGTCCCCTGCCCGCTGTATTCGATGCCCGCGACCAGCTCGCCGCGCGTGGTCTGGATGCGCCCGACGACGCGCAGGAAGTCGGCTTGAGGAGGAAGGAGCTTCTCGCGCTGATTCGCCCGGAACGAACGACCGTGTGCGAGGAAGTAGATCGACTCGAGCAGGCTCGTCTTACCCGAGCCGTTCTCCCCGACGATTCCCGTTGCCTGCGGATCGAGCTCCAGGTGAGCGGCGCGGATGCAGCGGAAATTCTCGATATCGATCGTGGTCAGCACATGGCACGGGCGGCTCGATCAGAGCCGCATCGGCATGACGACGTACTTGGCCTGCGGCGTCGAGCTGGCGCTGACCAGGCAGCTGCTGTTCGAATCGGTGAGCCCGAGCTCGACCTGCCGACATCGATGGCCGCCAGCGCATCGAGGAGATAGTTGACGTTGAAGCCGATCTCGAGCTCCTCGCCCGAATACGCGATCTCCAACTCTTCCTCGGCCTCTTCCTGCTCCGGATTGTGAGACTGCAGCGTCAGCACGCCCGTCTTCACTGCCGAGCCGAATACCGCGGTACTTCTCGTTGGACAGGATCGCTGCACGCTGAAGCGCGGCACGCAGGATGTCGCGATCCGCGAAGATCTTCTTCGGCGGGCTGGCGGGAATCACGCGGCCATATTCCGGGAATCGGCCGTCAATCAGCTTCGATGTGAAGCGAATATCGCCAATCTGGGCACGAACGTGATTGCTTCCGATCGCCAGCTCGACGGTGCCTTCGTTGCCGAGCAGGCGCTGCAGTTCGAGCACGCCTTTGCGCGGCACGATGACCTGCTGAGATGACGCCGATTCGGCTATCGAGCGCCGATTCGCAGAAGGCGAGACGATGGCCGTCAGTCGCAACCGTTCGCAGCGACTTTACCGTCCGATTCCAGCAACATCCCGTTGAGGTAGTAGCGAACGTCCTGCTGCGCCATCGAGAAATGGGTCTTGTCCAGCAACCGCTTGAGCGCGGGCTGCGCGATGGTCAGCGTCTGCTGCGCACGGATGTCTTCCACCGTCGGAAAGTCGGAAGCGGGCAGCGTAGCCAGCGTGAATCGGCTCCTTCCCGACCGAATCGTGGCTTTTTCGCCTCAATCGAGACCGTTACCTGCGTTTTCTCAGGCAATGCCCGCACGATGTCGAGAAATTTGCGTCCAGGCAGGGTCACTTCGCCTGTCTGCTGCAGCGTCACGTTCGTTCTGGCGACGAGCTCCACTTCGAGATCCGTCGCGGTGATCGAGAGTTGCTCGCCTCGACCCACGACCAGCACGTTGGCGAGGATCGGCATCGTCTGCCTGCGCTCGACCACGCCGATGACTGCCTGCAACGGGGCAAGGATGGTTTCCCGCTCTGCGCTGAACTTCATCTTTCCACCTGTCCGACTTCTTAATTAGATAAATAGAATTTAAGAATTGTAATGATTATGAGTGCGACGCTTTGCTGTGAGTAAGTGATCTTTACCCAATCCGCTCAATGCAATACAGCTCCGGGTAGAGCCGGGGTAACACCGCCGGTACGTGTCCCAAAGCTGTTAGCTGTTTGTGGATCGATCTCGTCCTCAGGTCCTGCACACTCTATCCACAGTCATCCAGCCAGGGTTCTCAACAGGTTTGAGTAGTCCTCGCTGGTGCGCGTGTTCGACTCCCGCAGCTCCTTGATCACGCGACAAGCGTGCAGCACCGTCGTGTGATCGCGCCCGCCGAAAGCATCGCCGATCTCCGGCAAGCTGTGACTCGTCAGCTCTTTCGCGAGTGCCATCGCGACCTGGCGCGGCCGCGCGATCGAGCGGCTGCGGCGCTTCGAGAGCAGATCCGCGACGCGAATTTTGTAGTACTCGGCGACGGTCTTCTGGATGTTCTCGATCGTGACCAGGCGATCCTGCAGCGCCAGCAGATCGCGCAGCGCTTCCTTCGCGAAGTCCATCGTGATCGCGCGGCCCGTGAACTGCGAATTCGCGACGACTCGGCGCAGCGCGCCTTCGAGCTCGCGCACGTTGGAGCGAATGCGCTTGGCGATGAAGAACGCGACTTCCTCCGGCAAATCGACGCGCGTCGAAGCTGCTTTGCTCATGAGAATCGCGACGCAGGTCTCCAGCTCCGGCGGCTCGATCGCGACCGTGAGACCCCAGCCGAAGCGGGATTTCAGCCGTTCTTCCAGGCCTTCGACCTCCTTCGGATAACGGTCGCACGTCAGGATGATCTGCTGCTGGCCTTCGAACAGCGCGTTGAACGTGTGGAAGAACTCTTCCTGCGAGCGGTCCTTGCCGGCGAAGAACTGGATGTCGTCGATCATCAGCGCATCGAGCGAGCGATACGCGGTTTTGAAATCGTTGATCGTGTTGTGCTGGAGCGCTTTCACCATGTCGCCGACGAAACGCTCGGAGTGAACGTACGCGACGCGCGCGCGCTCGTTGCGGCTGCGGATCATGTTGCCGACCGCATGCATGAGGTGCGTCTTGCCCAGACCCACGCCGCCGTAGATGAACAGCGGGTTGTACGCGCGCCCCGGATTCTCGGCGACCTGCATCGCTGCCGCGCGCGCGAGCTGATTGCTCTTGCCCTCGACGAAGCTCGGGAACGTGAAGTCCGGATTGAGCCGGCTGCCGAGCAGCGAGGGGATGTCCTTAGCCTGCGGCCGACCATTGCCGGGAGCGACGATCGGAGCCGGCGCGGGCATCGGCCCGCGAGCCCACCTCGAGCACGACCGCAGGAACCGGTGCGGAGCCGACGGCGTCGACGAGCTCGGAAATCCGGCCGGCGACGTTCTCGTTCACCCAGTCGACGACGAAGCGGTTCGGGGCGAGCAGGCGCAGGGTGTGCCCGTCTTCGACCGCCTGGAGGGGGCGAATCCACGTGTTGAATTGCGCCTCCGGCAGTTCCGCCTCGAGTTGAGTCAGACAGCGCCGCCATAACGAACCCTGCACGGTTTCGTCCCCTATTCGGTCAAGCCAAGCCAAAGAATTTGTTCTGCGCGGGCCACGCGGAAGGAGGGCGAGTCTATACCGATGGACCGAGGGTTATCCACAGCCCGCGCGCACGATTTTTCTGACGGTCATCGCTGCGCGAGAGGCCGCTTCGCGCTTGACACTGAGGGAGGCGCTGCGTACCCTTGCCGCCCTTCTTTCCGCCCAGCATGTGCTTGTTTTAGCGCATTTTTCCGAGCCAATTTATTTTTGGCGAGAGCCCGCATGAAGCGTACTTACCAACCGAGCAATCTGCACCGTCAGCGCACTCACGGCTTTCGCGCCCGCATGGCCACTCGAGCGGGTCGTCAGGTTCTCGCCCGGCGCCGCGCGAAGGGTCGCAAGCGTCTCACGGTCTGAGCCGCACGCGCGCCATCCGCTGCGCCGCCGGCTCGCTTCGCGATCTTGCTTGTCTCCCGCACGGCCGTTCAAACCCGCGCAACGCCTCCGGCAAAAATCCGAATTCGATCGCGTGTATCGTGATGCGCGCCGCTCGGCCGACGCTTTTTTCGCGATATTTGCGCGGAACACCGGCGCGACCACTCCGCGCCTTGGATTGGCGATCGCCGGCCGCATCGTTGGGAATGCGGTCCGCCGCAATCGCATCAAGCGTCTCATCCGGGAATCGTTTCGCCAGCATCAGCATGAATTGCCCGCAGTGGATCTGGTCGTCAATGCGCGCGCCGGTGCGCGCGACGCGGACAACGCTGCGATCACGCGCAGCCTCGAACGGCATTGGCGAACGGTAGTCAAACAATGCGCGCCGTCCTGAAAGGCCTGATTCGTCTCTATCGCTACTGCGTGAGCCCGCTGCTCGGGCCGAACTGCCGCTTCTATCCGAGCTGCTCCTGCTACGCCGAAGAAGCGATCGAGCATCACGGCATCGTGCGCGGCAGCTATCTCGCTGCGCGCCGCATACTGCGCTGTCATCCGTGGCATCCAGGCGGCTACGACCCGGTGCCGCCACCTCCTTCGATAAAGCCAGCGTCACATGGATAACCAACGCGTATTCGTCTGGGCCGCATTGGCGCTCGTGCTGTGGCTGAACTACACCACGTGGCAACGCGACTACGCGCCGCAGGCTGCGCCGGTCGCTGATTCGCAGGCGTCGGCAGCGACGCAAAACACGCCGCCCGCGGAATCGCTCCCCGAGCTGCCTTCCGATACGTCGAGCTCACCGGCGCCGCAAGCGAAGGCAGCACCGACTCCGGAGCAAGCGGTCGAGACTGCGGACACGCACGCCGGCAGCGTGCGCGTCATCACCGACGTGCTTTCGCTCGACATCAGCAAACGCGGCGGCGATCTGGAGCGCGCGGATCTGCTGAAGTATGCGCAGGTGAAGAATCACCCCGAGCTGCCGGTGCGTTTGTTCAGTCCGGAGAATCCGCGCTACGTCGCGCAGTCGGGACTGCGTGCGCTGGACAAGCGTCCGGAGCCGAATCATCTCGCGCTGTACCGCGCCGATGCGGACGAGTTTCGGCTGAAGCCCGGCGAGGCGAAGCTCGTCGTGCCGCTCACCTGGAGCGAAGACGGCATCACGGTCACGAAGACCTACACGTTCTATCCCGGCACGTATCGCATCGACCTGAGCTACGACGTCAAGAACGACAGCGCCAGCGATTGGAAAGCGGCGTCGTACGTGCAGCTCGTGCGGCACTACGAGCACGTCGAGCGCTCGTATTTCAAAGTCGAAACGTACGCCTATCGCGGCCCCGCGATCTCCGACGGCAAGGGCTATCGCCGGCTCGACGTGGAAGACGACGAAGATCGCGTGTTCAAGGGGAACATCCAGAACGGCTGGATCGCGGCGCTTCAGCATCACTTCGTCGCGGCGGCCGTGCCGCCCGCGCCGGAAACTGCGCAGTATCAGCTCGGCCTGAACGCGCGCAACGACTTCACGCTCTCGTATATCGGACCGACCAAGGTCGTGCCGGCCGGCGGGACGCAGGCCTTCAAGGAGCAGTTGTTCGTCGGGCCGAAGCTGCAGGATCAACTTGAAGACGATGGCGCCGCTGCTCGATCACGTCACCGACTACGGCTGGCTCACGCCGATCGCGCAGCCGCTGTTCTGGCTGCTCGAGAAGGTCTACGACCTGCGTGCGCAACTGGGGCTGGGCGATCGTCATCGTCACGTTCCTGATCAAGCTCGCGTTCTACAAGCTGACCGCGGCGAGCGGCCGCTCGATGGCGAAGATGCGCAACGTCGCGCCGCGCATCAAGGCGATCCAGGAACGCTACAAGGACGACCGCGAGCAGCTCGGCCGCCAGATGATGGAGCTGTACAAGCGCGAGAAGATCAATCCGCTCGCCGGCTGCCTGCCGATCCTGATCCAGATTCCGTTCTTCTTCGCGTTCTACCGCGTGCTGCTCGAGAGCGTCGAGATGCGGCAGGCGCCGTTCCTCGGCTGGATCAACGACCTCAGCTCGCGCGATCCGTTCTTCATCCTGCCGATCCTGATGGGCGCGGCGATGTTCGCGCAGTTCAAGCTGCAGCCGATGCCGAGCACCGACCCGATGCAGGCGAAGGTGTTTGCGTTCATGCCGGTGATCATGTCGGTGACGATGGCGTGGTTCCCGGCGGGCCTGGTGCTGTACTGGCTGACGAACACGCTGCTGTCGATCGCGCAGCAATGGCGCATCAACAAGCTGGTGGCGGCGGAGCAGGTGAAGACGTAGGGCCGTGAACGCGACGCGCGATACGATCGCCGCGCTCGCCACGCCGCCGGGGCGTGGCGGCATCGGAGTGATCCGCGTTTCAGGTCCGCTCGCCGCGACGATCGCGCGTGAGATTCTCGGCGAAGTGCCGCGGCCGCGACGCGCAGTGCTGCGAGCATTTCGCGACGCCGACGGACACGCACTCGACGATGGGCTCGCGCTGTATTTCGCCGCGCCGGCCTCTTTCACTGGCGAAGACGTTCTCGAGCTGCACGGTCACGGCGGGCCCGTCGTCATGGACATGCTGCTCGCGCGCGCACTGCAGCTCGGCGCTCGCATGGCCGAGGCGGGCGAGTTCTCCCGCCGCGCTTTCCTCAACGACAAGCTCGACCTGGCCCAGGCCGAAGCGATCGCCGATCTGATCGACAGCGGCTCGGTCGAGGCCGCGCGCGCCGCGTTGCGTTCGATGCAGGGCGAGTTTTCCGTCGCGGTGAATTCGTTGACCGAGGCCGTGACCGAGACGCGCATGCACGTCGAAGCGGCCATCGATTTTCCGGAGGAGGAGATCGATTTCCTCGCCGACACCACCCTGCGTGCGCGCATCGACGGCGCGATCGAACTGTGCGCGCAGATCGCGGCCACTGCGCGCCAGGGTGCGTTGTTGCGCGAAGGGATGACCGTCGTCATCGCCGGGCGCCCGAACGCGGGCAAGTCGAGCTTGCTGAATCGCCTCGCGGGCTACGACGCTGCGATCGTCACTGCGATTCCCGGAACGACGCGCGACGTGCTGCGCGAACGGATCGCAATCGACGGCATGCCGCTGCACGTCGCAGATACGGCGGGTCTTCGCGACGAGGCCGACACAGTCGAAGCGGAAGGCATCCGGCGCGCGCAGCAGGAGATGACTCGCGCGGACCGCATTTTATATGTGGTCGACGGACAGCGCGGGGCAGGGCCGGCCGACGTCGAGCGCGAGCTCACGAGTCTGCCGAAGGACGTTCCGGTGACGCTGGTCGTCAACAAGATCGACCTGCTCGCGATGACGTCGCGTTACGAACAGTCGCAGCCGCCGCGCCTGTATCGTCTCCGCGATCACGGGCGAAGGGATGGACCTGCTGCGCGAGCATCTGAAGGAGTGCATGGGATTTCAGGGCGCGGACGCGGGAACGGTCTCGGCACGACGCCGGCATCTCGACGCGCTCGCTCGCACCGACCGGCATCTGCAGGAAGCGCGACGGCAACTGTTCGAGCAGCGCGCCGGCGAGCTGATGGCGGAAGAGCTGCGCCAGGCACAGCAGGCGCTGGCGGAGATCACGGGCGGATTCACGTCGGACGATCTGCTCGGCCGGATCTTCTCGACGTTCTGCATCGGCAAGTGATCAGCGCAACGACCTCCCGAGCCCCTGCGCGCAGCCTTGCACCAGATCTTCGGCGAGCCCATCGACCATGTGCGAGTGATCGAACATTCGCTGTACGCACGCCTGCACTTCGGCGCGCGCGCGACGACGCGGCGCAACCGCATTCTGCTGCGCGATTCCGCGGCGGCGTTCTGGTGCGACTCCGACCTGGTCCTGCACGAGTACTTCCATGTCCTGCGGCAGTGGCAGCCGCGGCGGCTGACGATCTGGCGCTACCTGGTCGAGTCGCTGCAGCGGGGCTATTGGCTGAACCGGTATGAGATCGAGGCGCGGCAGTTCGCTGCGACGCATGCCACGAAACTGCAAAAACTGCTCGGCGGATCGGTGTCGTCCTAAAGGACCGCTCCCTCGCCGCCGCGCGCGCTGCTAGCATGCGCGCCAGCCTCGAATCATCGGAACTCAACCGGAGGATGACTCTCATGGGGAACGCTTTCCGATCGCATCTGCTTGCGTGTTGCGTGGCCGGCGTGCTGGTCAGCGCCGCGGCCAGCGCCGACGTAACGATGCAGGAACAGATGTCGCTCAGCGGCAGCGGCATGATGAAGATGGCCAACATGAGCGGCACGACGACGACCGTCATTTCCGGCGATCGCGCCCGCACCGAGAGCAACATGACGTTCGAGTCCGCGATGATGCGGACCTTCGCGCCCGGCGGCGGCAACCACGTGGAAATCGTGCGGCTCGACCAGGACAAGATCTACTCGCTCAACCCGAAGAAGAAGACCTACACCGAGACGACCTTCGCCGAGCAGCGGGCGAAGATGCAGCAGGCGATGGAGCAGATGAACAAAGCCCAGGCGTCGCAGCAGCAGAGCACGTCGGGCGTCGATGAATCCGAATGCGAGTGGTCCGACCCGAAGTCCGAGGTCAAGCGCACGGGCGAAAGAGCCTTGATCGGCGGTTTCCAGGCGGAGCACGTCACGGTCACCGCGACGCAGTCGTGCCGCAACAAGAAGAACGGGCAAGTCTGCGATTTCGGCCTGGCGCTCGACCAATGGATCGCGCCGGGGTTCGAGGCGTCCAGCGAGACGCAGAACTATCAGCGCGCCTATGCGGAGAAGCTCGGCCTCGGCACCGCCTCGTCGCGCGATTTCGCGGAGCGCGCGCAGTCGATGTTCGGTCGTTACAAGGGTATCTGGGCCGAGCTCGGCAAGAAAATGGCCGAGCTCAACCTGAAGGGCTACGCCGTGAAGTCGGGCTTCAGCCTCGGTGTCGGCGGACCGCAATGCCAGAGCACGCAGCAGACGCAGGCGCAGGGCGGCCCGCAATCCCCGCCTAGCCTCGGCGGGGCGCTGGGCGGCGCGCTCGGCGGCATGTTCAAGAAGAAGCAGCAGGACGCGCAGCCGCAGGCAGCCGCGCCGCCCCCGACGATGGCGGGCGGCCTGATGCCTCTCATGAGCATGGGCACCGAATTGGTCTCCATCAGCCGCGACGCTGTCGGCCCGCAGACGTTCGACGTGCCTGCGGATTACAAGAAGACCAAGGACTGAGCCTCATCGAGCGCCGGGCCCGACGACGTGCGTCGGGCCCGCACCTTCTGCACGCGAACGTCGGTCGGTCCCTTCCAGTACAACTGCCGCTTGCCCGGCGCGAGCACGCCGGCGAGCGTGCCGTTCTTGTAGACGACACCCATCTCCCGCTCGCTGAGCTCGACGATCTGGAAGTGACGCTCCATGGTCGTGCGCGCCTGCTCCAGCAGCTCATCCAGGTGCGGATGCTCGAATTCCGGCACGCGCAGGTCGTACAGCTGCACCGCGATGCGCGCGAACGGCTGCACGACCCAGCTGACGCCAGGCTCGAGAATCCCCACGAAGCGCCCCCGCCTCCACAGCAGAGCTCGCTCGGACTGCGCGATATGTATGCGCGTAGCCATGGTCGTTCCTCCAAAACGCAAAAACCCCGATCGGCATGCCGACCAGGGCTCTTGGCTGGACTCCTGGAAGGCACGCAGGCCTTCCAGCGATGTCGCGGAAAGCTAACGGCTCGTGTTCACACCTGCGACAACGGCACGCAGTCGCGCGCAGTCGTTCGGGTTGCTGAAGAAGATGTACGTCATAGCGGTAGGAGTTTATTGACGGGATTTGCGCTGTCAACTCGAATTAGCAGCCGCTTCAATGCGTCGAGCAACTCGCGCGGGTTGTCTTCCTGGATGTTGTGACCCGCGTCTGCGATCCGCGTCCACTCTCCTCGTGCGAACAGGGCGGCGCAGCGCGCAGCCGCCTCATCGCTGAAGATCCTGCTCCTCGCGCCGCGCGCAACGAGCACCGGACACGCGATGCGCGCAGCGAGCTCGGGCAGTTCGGCAAGCTTGCCGAGAATGTGGTCGTAGTCGTGCGGTCGTCGCCGGTCGACCTTCCATCGATAGCGGCCCTCGGCGGTCCGCTGCATCGAGTGCTGCAAGCGATACACCAGCTTGTCGCGGTCCGCATGCGGATTCACGAGCAGCGCCGCCGCGATGATCGTCTCGATGTTGTCGACGTCTTGCGCGTCTTCGACGAAGTTGCGCAGCGAGCGCGTCGCGCCGAAGTCGACGCCGGGACCGACATCGACCAGCGTCAGACTCGCTGTCCGCTGCGGATGCGCGCCCGCGAAGTGCGCGGCGATATTCCCGCCCAGCGACATGCCGACCAGGTGGGACCGCGCGGCGCCGAGTGTTGCGACCAGCGCAGCCACGTCTTCCGTCGCAGTGTCGATGCGATAGTCGTCGGACCAGTCGCTGTCGCCGTGTCCACGCAGGTCGAGTGCGACACAGCGGTGCGTATCGCGCAAGCCGATGCAAACGAGATCCCAGGTGTGGGCGGTCAGCGCGCCCCCGTGCAGGAATACGATCGGATCGCCGGTTCCGCCCCAATCGAGATAACTCAGGCGCACGCCGCCCGGCGCGATGCAGTCGCGTCGCACGGGCTCGGTGGAGTCGATGAAGTCGATGCCGCAGCGGCGCGCGAGCGCGGAGAGTGCGACGTCGGGCGGTCTATTCGCGGGCTCGCCCATGCCGGCCCGCGCCCTTCGCGAAGTCGCTCGCGCCTGCCGCGCTCTCGCCGCTGGCCATCGTGGCCGTGCCGTGCCGGAATTCGTTGCGCATCGCTGCGTCCTCTTCCATGCCCCACTGCTCGATCGCCGACAGTCGATCGTTGCGCATGCAGGTCCGCGGGAACGACGCGATCTGGCGCGCGAGCTCGATCGCTGCAGTCAGTGCTTCGCCGGCCGGCACGAGCCGGTTCGCGAGACCGATGTCGAACGCTTCCTGCGCGCGCACTTCGCGTCCGGTGAGGATCAGGTCCATCGCGCGACTGTGCCCGATGAGGCGCGGCAAGCGAATCGTGCCGAGGTCGATCAGCGGTACGCCGAAGCGGCGGCAGAAGATGCCGAAGATCGCGGTCTGCGACGCCACACGCAAATCGCACCACAACGCCAGCTCGCAACCGCCGGCGACTGCGTAGCCTTCGACAGCAGCAATCACAGGCTTCGACAAGCGCAGGCGCGTCGGGCCCATCGGACCATCGCCTTCTTCGGTGACTTTGCGGCGGTCGCCGCGCGCGTACGCTTTCAAGTCCGCACCGGCACAGAAGTGGCCGCCGGCACCAGTCAGGATCGCGACGTCGCTGCTCTCGTCCGCGTCGAACTCGCGAAATGCGTCCGCGAGCTGCCGTGCAGTGGCTGCATCGACGGCATTGCGATGCTCGGGCCGCTCGATCTGCACGACGTGGATGTTGTCGACCTGGCGGCGCGAGACTGTCATGACACGCGCGCTCAGTTCGTCTTCGGGCCAGCTTCGGGACGCGGCACCGTCAACTGCTTGTCGACCGCGCCGGCATAGAACACGATCAGCTTCACCGGTGTCTTGCCGACGTTGACGCCGTTGTGCGCAGTCGCGATCACTTCGGCGAGCGCTTCGCCGGGTTTGACGAGCTTCTTCTTGCCGTCGGCGAGGCTCACTTCCAGCGAGCCTTCGAGCAGGATGCCGAACGACGGCACCGGGTGCTCGTGCCACTTGGTCTCGCCGCCCGGCGCGATCTCGATCATCAGGCTGGTGACCTCGGCCTGGCCTTGCGGATACTTGATCGGCGCGCCGTTCCAGGTCTGCGTGGTCTTGAGGAGCTGCGTGACCTTGACGGTCTGGCTCGGCTCGATCGCCTGCGCGCCGAACGGCAGCAACGCGGCAGCGACGCAGATCAGCACGGTGCGGGTGCGAGCGGGCAGTGACATGGGCGGCCTCGTTTGAACAGGCGGGGAGGCGCCTATGATGCCTGCGGGGAGAGTGGGCTGCCAGCGGCCGGGTCGGGAGAGCCGGGGATCGAAACTCCAAATGTTTCCGGCCGCGGCAGCCGGTGCGCATCATCGGCGCGCCTGCTCCAGCAAGGTACTCACGCAAGGTCGAAGGCCGCTCTGACTTTCGACATGTGCGTGGCTACACTCCCGCCCGATGCCTGCATTGCTATTGCTTGTTGCTTGCCTGGTTCTCGGCGTGCTCGTCGCGCGCATCGCCCATCCGCCGGCGACGTTGCCGCAGAGCCTGAACTGGTGGGTCATCAACGTCGCGCTGTCTGCGCTCGTCCTGCATCTCATTCCGACGCTGCGCTTCGACTGGCAATTCTGGTTTCTCGCCGCGTCGATGTGGCTCGTGTTCCTCGGCTCGTGGGCACTATTCGCGACGCTCGGCCGCGCACTGCATTGGTCGCGCGCGCGCGTCGGCGCGCTGACGCTCGTCGGCGGGCTCGGCAATACTGCTTTCATCGGCTTTCCGATGATCGAAGCTCTGCGCGGCCGCGAGGGCGTGAAGCTCGCGCTCGTTGCCGATCAACTCGGATGCTTCCTGGCGCTCGCCATCGGTGGAACGATCGTTGCCGCTCTGTACTCGGGCAAGAGTGCGAGCGCCAAGGACGTCACGCGCAAAGTCCTGACATTTCCGCCGTTCGTAGCGCTCGCTCGTCGGCATCGTCGCTGCGCTGCTCGGCGGTTGGCCGCAGCCCTTCGACGCCATCCTCGATCGGCTCGCGGCGACGCTCGTGCCCATCGCGCTGTTCTCGGTCGGTCTGCAGTTCCGCCTGCAGTTTCAGCGGGGCCAGGCCGCGGCGGTGCTGCTCGCGCTGGGTTGGAAGCTCGCGTTGGCGCCGCTGCTGATCTGGCTGGCCGGCCTTGCAATCGGTGTGTCGGACGCCATCCTCACGATCGCCGTACTCGAATCCGCGATGGCGCCGATGATCTCTGCCGCTATCCTCGCTGAACAGAACGACCTGGAGCCGCAGCTCGCGAATGCCGTGCTCGGCATCGGGATCGTGCTGTCGCTCGTGACCGTGCCGCTGGCGGATTACCTGCTCGGGCGTTAGATGCGTGCTCGATTCGACCGCAAGAGACGGAGTTCGGCGCGCCGGCCGATCGCGACAATGGCAGGCACATCATCGAGGAGCCCTGCCATGTCCAAGCCACTGCCGAACGAAGCGAAGCTCTGGGACGCCGTAGTCAGCCGCGACACGTCCGGCACGGGCGAGTTCGTCTACGCGGTGAAGACCACGCGGATCTACTGCCGCCCGACCTGCTCCTCGCGACGCCCCCTGCGCAAGAACGTGCTGTTCTTCGCGACGACCGCCGAGGCACGCGAGCTAGGGTTTCGCGCCTGCAAGCGCTGCCGTCCGGACGATGCCAGCGGGAATCGCAGCGCCAGCCCGATCAACGCAGTCGTGCACGAGCTCGCGCGCCAGATCGAGGCGAATCCGGAGCAACCGTTCCGGCTGGCGCAGCTCGCGCAGCGCGCCGGCTACAGCCCGTTCCATCTGCAGCGCAATTTCAAAGCGATCATCGGCAGCACGCCGAAGGAATACCAGACCGCCGCGCGCCTGCGCACGCTGAAGCAGGAGCTTCGCAAGGACGCGCCGGTTTCCGATGCGATCTATCAAGCGGGCTTCGGATCCGGCAGTCGCGTGTACGAGAAGACGGACGGTCAGCTCGGCATGACGCCGAGCGAATATCGCAGCGGCGGTAAGGGACTGACGATTTCCTACGCGAGCGGCCGCACGCCGCTCGGCCTGTTGATGATCGGTGCGACGGATCGCGGCATCTGCTTCCTGCAGTTCGGGGACAGCGACCGCGCGCTGCAGGCGGAGCTGCGCCGCCAGTTTCCCGCCGCGGCCGTGCAGCCGATGCCCGCGACGCACGAAGAGCAGTTCGAATCCTGGATGGCGGCGCTCAATCGCCATCTGCGTGGGATCGAGCCGCGGCTCGATCTGCCGCTGGACGTGCGCGGCACGGCGTTCCAGCTGATCGTGTGGCGCTATCTGCAAAAGCTGCCGTACGGCGAGGTGCGCTCGTATTCGGAAGTCGCCGAGGCGATCGGCAAGCCCAGCGCCGCGCGCGCCGTGGCACGCGCGTGCGCATCGAACAGCGTCGCCTTGCTGATTCCCTGCCATCGCGTCGTGCGCGGCACCGGCGAGCTCGGCGGATATCGCTGGGGCGTGCAGCGCAAGCGCGTACTGCTGGACACGGAACGCGCTGCGAGCAAGCGGTAGGGTAGTTGACGTGACTGACCTTGCATCATCAGCCGCTCGCGGCGTTCAACTGGAAGAGCGTCGCGACCGACGTCACCGAGAACGGCGCTGCAGTTCTACGCAACCTCTTGCCGCCGGCAAGTTGCGAAAGCGTCGCGGCACTGTACGACCGACCGGAAGGATTTCGCTCGCACGTCCACATGGCGCGGCACAACTTCGGCAAAGGCGAGTATCGCTACTTCGCCTATCCGCTGCCGCCGTGGCTGGCGCAATTGCGCAGCGATCTCTACGCGCGCCTTGCACCGGTCGCGAACCAATGGGCGACCGACCTTCGCTACGAGCACGGCTATCCGGCTTCGCATCGCGAATACATCGAGCGTTGTCACGCCGCCGAGCAGCGTCGACCGACGCCGCTCCTGCTGCGCTACGTCGCCGGCGACTACAACTGCCTGCACCAGGATCTGTACGGCGCCGAATGGTTTCCGCTGCAAGTGATCGTGCTGTTGAATGCGCCGGAGCAGGACTTCCAGGGCGGCGAGCTGCTGATCGTCGAGCAGCGGCCGCGCGCGCAATCGAAGGGCAGCGTGATCTCGCTACAGCAGGGCGATGCAGCCGTGATCGCCGTGAATCATCGTCCACGCCGCGGCGCGCGCGGGTTTTCCCGCGTCACGCTGCGACATGGAGTGAGCCCGCTGACGCGCGGCCGACGGCACACGCTGGGCATCATCTTTCACGACGCGGCGTGAACCCGTCACTTCTTCTCTACGATCACCGCGCCATGCTTCATCACGAACACCGGCTGCTCCGTAACCGCGATGTCCTTGAGCACGTTGCCGCGGACCGCGACGACGTCCGCCATCTTGCCCGCTTCGAGCGTGCCCACTTCCGCATCGACGCCTAGCAGCTTCGCCGCTTCGCGCGTGCCGGACATCAAT
This sequence comes from uncultured Gammaproteobacteria bacterium, assembly GCA_963830745.1. Classification (GTDB taxonomy): domain Bacteria; phylum Pseudomonadota; class Gammaproteobacteria; order Steroidobacterales; family Steroidobacteraceae; genus Steroidobacter. The sequence continues at coordinate 500,631 of CAWHNL010000012.1, read as the reverse complement.
GCCGCTTCGGGCGCCATGCCTTGCTCGACCATCAGCGCGAACTCGTGCGCATTCATGCCGTGCGGATAGACGCCGGCGTCCGTGCCGAAAGCGATGGGCACGCCGAGCTTGATCGCCATCTTCAACATCGAGCCATGCGCCGCCGCCGCCGCACGCGCCTTCGCTTGGATCACCGGCGGATAGGTCGCCGCCTCTTTCTCGATCCAGTACACGGCCATGCGCGTCGGCACCAGGTAGACGCCCTTCTGCTTCATCAAGCGCAGCGTCGCTTCCGTGAGGAAGCTGCCGTGCTCGATCGAATCGACGCCGGCTTCGATGGCCAGCTTCGCCGCCAGATCGCCGTGCGAGTGGGCTGCGACCTTGCGCTTCCACGCGTGCGCCTCCGACATGATCGCGGCCAGCTCGGCGGGCGTGAGCTGCGGCACGTCGACCGGATCGGATTCCGACAGCACGCCGCCGGATGCGCAGATCTTGATCACGTCCGCGCCCCACTTCATCTGATAGCGCACGGCCGCGCGGCATTCCTCCGGTCCATTGCATACGCCTTCGAGCGGTCCGACCGGCTTGACGACCTCCGGCGGGAACGGGCTGATGTCGCAATGGCCGCCGGTCGAGCCGATGGAGTGCGCGGCCGTGATCATGCGCGGACCGACGACCACGCCGTTGTTGATGGCATTGCGCAGCCCGATGTCGATGAAGTCACCGGCGCCGACATTGCGCACCGTGGTGAAGCCCGCTTCCAGCGTGCGCTTCGCGTAGAGCGCGGCCGTGTGCGCCTGCTCGACCGGGAAGCGCAGCATCTGCTCGTAGAACGCCTTGTAGAAATCCTTCTGGAACTGGCCGTCCAGGTGCGTATGCGCGTCGATGAAGCCCGGCAACAGCGTCGCATCGCCGAGATCGATCACCTTGGCGTTGGCCGGCGCCGTGCCGCCGATCGACACGATCTTGTCGCCTTCGACGACGACCGTTCCGCCCTGCGTGAGCTGTCCCGACTTGCTATCGAACAGGTAAGCCGCTTTCAGCACGACCGGCCCAGTGCTCTGCGCGCCGTGCGCGGCCATTGCGAATGTCGCCGCGATGGCGGCGACGATCATCGACTTGAGAAGCATGAAGCGAATCTCCGGCAATCGTTATTGTTGAGTCGCGCGAAGATACGCGGTTCCCCACCGCGCGTCACGTCGGCCAGACGTATACATCGAGCGTGCGTCCGAGGTCGTCGATCTGTCCGTCACGGCGCAGGCTGCAGCGCTCCGCGACGCGCTGTGACCGCACGTTGTTGCAATCGATGACCGAAATCACGCGGCGCAGCCCGAGCACGTCGCGCGCATAGGCGAACACGCACTGGGCCGCTTCGGTCGCGTAGCCGTGACCCCAGAACGTGGCATCGAAGGTGTAGCCCAGCTCCTGCTCTTGAATCACAGCGAGTCCGGCGGGCGCCCGCGCGCGGCCGAACCACCCGCGACGAATGGCGTTCGAGCGCGCTTCGGCCTCGACGACCAGGTCGCTCAAGCCGCAGCGGCCGAGCAGCACACCGTCGCCTTTGCGCAGCACTGCGAGCTGTCCAAGCTCCAACTCCTCGTAGCTCGCCAGCGTCGATTGCAGCCACGCCTGCGTTTCCTCGGCACTGCGCGGTCGACCGTGGCCGATGTAGCGGACGACGTCGGCGACGGCGTGAATGCGTGTGAAGAAAGGCAGGTCGCCGGGCGCGATCCTGCGCAACACCAGTCGGGCCGATTCGATGCGATCTGTAGCGCGCGCGAGCGTCATGGCTCGCAATTCTACCGCCGCATTTGCTGCGCAGACGCGAAGAAATCACCACCGCCGCTGCATCCGCAGTCGCGCTAGTGTCCGTCTGTGCTGCTCATGTCAGGGATGACCATGAAGACGATTGCCTTGCGAACTGCCGAAGGCAGGTTTGTCGCGCACGAAGTGCGCATTGCGTATTCGTTGGCCGCGCGCTTGCTCGCGCTATCGCGCGAGCGATCGTTGCCAACGCGAGCCGGGCTGCTGTTGAGCCCTGCGCGCGGCATTCATACCCTCGGAATGCGTTTCGCCGTCGATGTGGTTTTTCTCAGTCCGCAGATGCGCGTGATCGGTCTCGCGCCGCGCCTTCCGCCCTGGCGCGTCTTGCTGGCGCCGCGCGGTACTGGGCGAGTGCTGGAGCTGGCTGCAGGACAAATCGCTGCGACCGGGCTGAAGCCGGGCACGTTCATCGTCGTCGAATCGAATCAGTCGGAGTGCCGGCGTCCGCCGATCACGTTCTCGCTACGAGTGCCGCTGCGTCACGAAGACCGCACGCCGGCGCAGTAGGCGAGCGCATCCTCGAGCCGATCGTTGCCCCAGTACAGCTCGTTGCCGATCAGGAATGTCGGCGCACCTTCCACATGTACACGCCCTTCGCGGACAGACCGGCACGCCCGCAGCGCGGCGACTGCTTCGATCCGCTGTGCGGCAACGTGCGAATAGGTGCTGGCGAACTCGAACCAGAACTCCATCATGCGGCGATAATACTGAACCCGAAGCACCAGCGGAGAGCGGATCATGAGCACCGCCGAGAACAAGCAATTGCTGCAAGATATTTTCGCGCGCGTCGCAGTCGGCGACGGCTCGCTGTTCGTCGAGCATCTCGCGGACGACGTCGTCATGCGCGTGAGCGGACAGTACTCGTGGTCGCGGACGTTCACCGGCAAGCAGTCGGTGCTGCGCGATCTGTTCGGCGTCGTGCGCGAGCGCACGACCGGGACGAGAAAGACGATACCGCTGCGCTTCATCGCCGACGGCGATGTCGTCGTGGTCGAGGCGCGCGGCGAGATGACTTCGAAGGCCGGCGTGCCGTACAACAACGAGTACTGCCTGATCTATCGGCTGCGCGACCGCAAGATCGTCGAGATCACCGAGTACCAGGATTCGACGCTGTGCGAGCGCGTGCTCGGCCCCTTTCTGCCCTCGACCGCGACAGAACTAGTGCGTCTGGATGAACTCGATCAGGTAGCCGTCGGGATCGCGCACCATCGCATACGTCAGCTTCAGGTTCGCCACTTCGGTCGGCTGCCGCACGATCGCGACGCCGGCCTGCGTCAGCCGCTGCACGATCGCCTTGATGTCCGAGACATGAATGATCGTGCGGCTGAACCCGTCGCCGATCTGGTACGGCGTCGTGCGGTCGGCCTTGTGCATGAGCAGGATGCCCGGCGTGTTCGGATCCTTGTCGAAGCCGAGCACGATCTCGGTCACGCCCGCGCTCGGTGTGATGCGCTGGCGCTCGACCATGCCGAGCTGGCCGACGTAGAAATCGAGCGCGCGCTTCTGATCGAGCACGTAGTAGCTGGTGTACGCGAGCTGTGAGCGGACTGCCGGCGCCGCTGCAGGTGTTTGTGGTGTATCCGCGCGCGCGCCTTGCACGCTCGCGAGAGTGCACGTTGCGATCAGCGCGGCGACGATTCGAACCTTCTTTTGAATTGTCATGTGACGGGCCTCTGGCGCGGATTGCGAACTGCACAGTGGTATTCGGATCCCGGAGAAATCCCGGCGTTCGCCCGGGATTTGCGCGCGCCGCGAACCCTAGTCTATAGCGATGAAACGTCTACTGACATTCACTTCTGCCATCCTCTGCTGCGCGCTGTTCTTCATGGAGCAGGCGGGCGGCGAAGCACCCCAGGACAATTCAAGCAAGGCTCACTCGATGAAGCGACAGATCATCCGCATTCCGGACGCACCCAGCTCGCCGCTGTACAGCCAGGCGGTCAAGGTGGGCGGGACGATCTACGTGACCGGCGTGCCCGGCCTCGATCCGAAGACGAACAAGGTCGCCGGTCCGACGATCCAGGATCAGACGCGGCAGGCGCTCGTGAACTGCGAGAACATCCTGCGCGCCGCCGGCGCCAAGCTCACCGATGTGGTCGAGGTCCAGGTGCTGTTGGCGCGGCCGCAGGATTTCGGCGGTCTGAACGAGGCCTACGCGAAGTTCTTTCCGACCGATCCGCCGGTTCGCTCCGTCGCGCGGCTCGGCCCCGATCTCGGTGAGATCCTGGTCTCGATCAAGATGACGGCAGTCGTCGCTGAGTGACGGTGAGATTCGGCGGCGCATAGCCTGCGACGCTCTCCATGCGTTGCATGACGCTGCGATGGAGTAGCGCGCCGGGCTCGATGCGCCGGCGGCGGCCGAGCCCGAGCGAAGGCAACCGTCGACCCAGCTTCTTCTTGTAGCGCAGCTTCGGAAAGAATTCCGCCGGCCACCACTTCCAGGTCAACGACTCGTGCTGCGGCTCCGCCCACGGTTGTTCCGGCGGTGCCGTTCGCGTCAGCACGCGTTGCTCATGCTCGGGATCGGTGAACAAGCCCGCCTGCTTCGCCTCGTCGAGCATCCACGTGAACGGCTCGCGCCACAGGCCGCCGTGACTTTCCGGATAACCGCCGCCGACATCGGCGTGTGCGCCCGGGAACCACAGCTCGAGCCGGTCCTGGCCGCGCACATCCTCGGCGAACAGATTCTGCCGGAAGAAGCTGCGCCGCTCGTCGATCGCGACTGCGTGACGGACCGTCGCGATGCTCGGGTTCGCTGCCGTGTGCAGAAACTTCACCGGATCCCAGATCCAGCCGACGGAGGAAACGGTGTCCCAGACGCCGACGAAGTGCACGCGGAAGCGCCGATGCTCGACGCCCGCATCGCGTGCGAACGTGTTGCGGAACTGTGCGCTCAGCCGCCAGATCTTCGCATCCTTGTCATCGATGCGGCGCGCGCCGCGGAACAGCCGCATTACGTACGGCAGCAGGTTCTCGTGGCTCGGCGCGAGCAGACCGAACATGTGCAGGAGCCCGGCGAGCGCGCGGGCCGTGTATGCGCCGCGGCTGAAACCGAAGAGAAACACGCGGTCGCCCGGCTGCCAGTTGTGCATCAGGAACGCATACGCACGCTCGATCTTCCCGACCAGCCCGACGCCGAACGCCAGGCCGAAGAGCTCCGAAATGCGCTTGCCAGCTGCGTCAGCAGTCCGGGCTCGGGGAGCGTGCCGACGCCGGGATCGTAGTAGACGATCTGTCGGTCGCCGCCGCGCTCCAGCGCTTGCACCAGGCGCACGACGTTCGTGTCGTGAGCGCCGAACTGATTGTTCGTGCCGTCGAAGCAGACGATGAGGTTGCGCGCCATGGGACGTTCATTTAGCACTCGCCGAGGGCTATGCTCAACCCCATGGACACTGCCGTCCTGCTCTTCGCAACGCGCGCCGGCCGGCTCACGACACCGGATGGTGCGTGGCAGTTCGCGATGAAAGTGCCGCGGCCGCCGCTCGATCGATGGATCGGCAAGCTGTGGGAGCTGGATGGTGGCTGTCCGCCGGCACGCGAGCGCGAGCTGCCGCGTGGCGACATCTCGCTCATCGTCAACCTCGAAGGCCGTCATGCTGTTGTCGACGCAACGGACTCACGGCGCGAGCACGTATTCAAGGACGCGTGGGTCACGGGCCTGCAGGAGCGCGCGTTTCTGACCGCGTCCGGAGGCCGAGCGTGGCTGTGTGGAGCGCGCTTGACCGTCGAAGGCGCACATCGCTTGTTCGGCGTTGCGCCGCGCGAGCTTGCCAACACGATTGTCGATCTCGACGCGCTCCATGGCGCCGCGGCGCGAACGCTGGTCGATGCAGTTCGCAACGCGCCGACGGCAGATCGACGCCTCACGCTGCTCGGCGCATACATTGCCGAACGTGCTGCACGCGCGTGCAAGTGGGACGGTGCCGTCGAGTGGGCGCTGGAGCGCATCGCGGCGACTCACGGCTGCGTGTCAGTCCTGAGCCTCGCGCGCGAGATCGGCTGGAGTCGCGAGCATCTGCATCGTCGCTTCGTGAATCAGGTGGGGCTCGGGCCCAAGACCTGCGCGCAGCTCGCGCGATTTCACGCGACCTTGCTGGCCTTGGAGCACCAAACCGACGACAGCCTCGCCGCCGCGGCCCAGCGGCTCGGCTACTTCGACCAGGCGCACCTGGCGCGTGAGTTCCGTGCGATCGCCGGCACGACGATCACCGAGTATCGCCGCGGCCGGCAGTTCGGCGCCGACTATGGCTTTGCGCGCGCGAGCCCATCACATTCGTCCAAGAGCTGACGAATTGCGTCGGCTAAGCTGAGCGCCATGAAGAACCCGCCGTCATTGCGTTTCGATCACGTCGCGGTCCCGGTGCACGACGCGAAGAGTGCGTACCAGCTGTTCGCCGAAACGCTCGGGCTGCCACTGCTCGCAGCGCACAGCGGTGACGATTGGGACGGTGCGCCGTGGCTGATGATGATCTTCGGCCTGGCGGACGATGGACAGGTCGCGCTGTGTGCGCGCCATGGTGCGAAGAAGGCGCGGCAACCGGCCACCGACCTGCCGCACTTCGCGCTCGCGACGGCGAGCAAGGCGCAGCTCGCTGCCTGGGAGCGCAAGTTGCAGGCCGCGGGCTTCGAGATCCGTCACGAGGATCACGGCGATCAGCTATCGATCTACTTCGAGGATCGCAGCGGCCTGACGTGGGAGATCACGACGGCGCGCAAGGAATCGGCGGCGGAGCCGGATGCGCGCGCGACTGTCGACGAGTGGATCGCCGAGCGCACCGCTGACTCATTCCCACATCGCGCGCAGCGCCGCCGCCGCGTCGACACGCACGTTCGCTCTTGCGTCGAAGGCACGCAGCGCCGGCTTCGCGCGCAGCGGGCCATGCCTTCTGCTCGAACTGCGCCAGCAGCTGATCTGTCATGAAGCGGCTGCGCGCGCCGTAGACGTGCGCGTCGCCCGTGCGGCTCTGCTGCGTGATGTAGTACTTGAGCGGCGCGATCAGGTGCAGGTCGCGCTTGGCGCGAGTCATCGCAACGTACAGCAGCCGACGTTCCTCTTCGATCAGGTCAGGTCGGCCGGCGGCATGCTCGTTCGGGAAATTGCCGTCGGAGACGTTGAGCACGTACACGCGAATCCCACTCCTGCCCTTTCGCGGAGTGCACCGTGGACAGAATCAGGTAATCCTCGTCGAGCAGCGGATCGCCGGCCAGGTCGCCGGTCACTTGCGGCGGATCGAGCGTCAGCTCCGTCACGAACTGCTCGCGCGTCGCGTACTGACCGGACAGACGCTCCAGCTGTTCGATGTCGCCGGCGCGAACCTTGCGCCGCGTCGTAGATGCGCTCGAGCTGCGGCTCGTACCACTTGCGCAGGCGGCCGAGCTGCCCGGGCCACTCGCGCGCGTTGCATCAGGTCCGCCATCAGCTCCATCAGCGACGACCATTCGACTTCCGCCGCCGCCGGCATGCGGTACTCGGCAAGCATCGGCCACGCGTAGCCGCTCGCTTCGAACACCTTCAGGCAACGATCGGCCGTCGCCGGCCCGACGCCGGGCAGCAGCTGCAGGACGCGGAAGCCGGCGATGCGGTTGCGCGGGTTGTCCGCCCAGCGCAGCAGCGCGAGCACATCCTTCACGTGCGCGGCTTCGAGAAACTTCAGGCCGCCGTATTTCACGTACGGAATGTTGCGACGGAGCAGCTCGAGCTCGAGCATGTCGCTGTGATGCGCAGCTGCGCGCAAGCACGGCTTGGCGTCGCAACAGCGTTCCCTGCTCGCGCGCGGCCAGCACATGCTCGACGACGTAGAGCGCCTGCGCCTGGTCGTCTTGCACGGCGACGTACCGCGGCTTGCCGCCTGCGGGCCGGTCCGAGCGCAGCTCCTTCTGATACTGCCGCGGGCTGTCGCTCATCAGCACGTTCGCCGCATCGAGGATCGGCTGCACCGAGCGATAGTTCTGCTCGAGCTTGACGATCTGCGCCGGCGGCGTGAAGCGCGTCGGGAAATTCCAGGATGTTGTCGATGGTCGCTGCGCGGAACGAGTAGATCGCCTGCGCATCGTCGCCGACGACGCACACGCCCTCGCCGTTCGGCTTCATCGCGTAGCACGATCTGCGCCTGCAGCGTGTTCGTGTCCTGGTATTCGTCGATCAGCACATGCTCGAAGCGCCCGCCGATCTCGCGCGCGACGCGCTCCTCCTGCACGAGGATGTGCCAGTACAGCAGCAGATCGTCGTAGTCGAGCAGCTGTTGCGCGTGCTTGACCTCGACGTAGCGGCGGAACAGTTGCGTCAGCTCGTCGCCCCAATCGCTGCACCAGGGAAACACTTCTTCGAGCGTGCGCGCCAGCGGCTGGCGGCTGTTGACGCGGTGGGAATAGATCGCGAGGCACGTGTCCTTGCGCGGAAAGCGCTTCTCCTTCTTCGCGAGGCCGAGCTCCTGCCGCAGGAAGTCGAGCAGGTCGGCGGCATCGCCGCGATCGAGCACGGAGAACGACGGCTCCAGCCCGACGACCTGCGCGTACTCGCGCAGCAGCCGATTGCCGATCGAATGATACGTGCCGGACCAGAGCAGGCGCCCGCATGGCCGTTCACGTCGGATGCGTGCCGCTGACCTGCACATATCGCGTGCGCGATGCGCTCGGCCCGGCGCAACATTTCCTGCGCGGCGCGGCGCGTGAAGGTCAGCAGCAGGATCCGCTCGGGCGCCACGCCCTTGAGCAACAGATGCGCGACCCGATGCGCGAGCGTATTGGTCTTGCCGGTTCCCGCGCCCGCGATGATGAGCAGCGGCCCGGCCGAGAAGCCGGCACTGCTCGGCCCGCCGTACGTGGCAGCGTGATACTGGGCGGGATTCAGGCGCTCGCCGAAGGATCGGCGGGCGCGTCCTGGACGTGTGCGTTCATGGGTGCGCGTATGATGGCGCAAGGCTGTATAAAAAGACAGAAGTACGAATGCGGAGCCTCGCGAGTCGGGCTGAAGCCCGACCTACGGAGAACAACAGAATGCGAACGATAGATATGTGTATGCGACTGCGGCTTCGCTGTGCTCGCGGGGTGCACGCTCGCCGGCGCTGTCCAGGTGCCGAAGCCCACTGTCAGCGCGATCCGCGCCGGGCGTCTCGTCGACGTGACCAACGGCAGAGTCGTCGGCGACCAGGTCATCCTCGTGCGCGGCGGTCGCATCGAAGCGGTCGGCTCTGCCGACTCGGTCGCGCATCCCGGCGGGAGCGAAGGTCATCGACCTGCAGCTCGTACACGGTGCTGCCGGGCCTCATCGATACCCACACGCACATCACTGGCGATCCGACGCTGCCGCCGTACCACGGCTACGGCATGTCCGTGCCGCGCATGGCGCTGAAGGGCGCCGCGTACGCGCACCGGACGCTGCTCGCGGGAATCACGACGATTCGCGACGTGGGCGCGGTCGGCTTCAGCGACGTCGCGGTGCGCGATGCGATCAACGACGGCGAAATTCCCGGGCCGCGCATGCTCGCGTCCGGTCCGCGCGCTCGGCATCACCGGCGGGCACTGCGACGACAACATGCTCGCGCCGGAATTCCAGCACTCCGCCGAAGGTGTCGCCGACGGCATCGAAGGCGTGCGGCACGCAGTCCGCCGCAACATCAAGTACGGCGTCGACGTCATCAAGTTCTGCGGCACCGGCGGCGTGTTCTCGAAGGGCGACACGCCGGGCGCGCAGCAGTACACGTTCCAGGAAATGCAGGCGCTGATCGACGAAGCGCACATGGCAGGCCGCAAGGTCGCGGTGCATGCGCACGGCGCGAGCGGCATCAAGGTCGGCAATCCGCGCCGGGCGTGGACACGGTCGAGCACGCGAGCCTGATCGACGACGAAGGCCTGCAGCTCGCGAAGAAGGCCGGCATCTACCTGTCGATGGACATCTACAACACCGACTACACGCAAGCGGAAGGACCGAAGCGCGGCGAGCTGGAAGAATTCCTGCGCAAGGACCGCGAGATCGCGGAGGCGCAGCGCGAGAATTTCCGCAAGGCGGTGAAAGCCGGCGTGAAGCTGACGTTCGGCACCGACTCCGGCGTCTATCCGCACGGCGACAACGCGAAGCAGTTCGCCTACATGGTTCGCTACGGCATGACGCCGATGCAGGCGATCCAGGCCGCGACGCTGAACGGCGCCGATGCGCTGGGCTTGAAGGACCAGACCGGCGCGCTAGCGGCCGGTCTCGCGGCCGACATCATCGCGGTCAAGCGCGATCCGCTCGAGGACATCCGTGCGCTCGAGCAGGTCGACTTCGTGATGAAGGCGGGGCAGGTCTACAAGCAGCAGTGAGCGCCCGCAAATCACCGCGCCGAGATTTCCGCGCGCGGCTTCTGCAGGTACTTGCCGTGCCAGTCGAGGTAGCGCTGCATGCGCTCGCGCAGATAGCTCGGCTTGGTCAGGCCGTGGAACTGGTCCGGATAGATCACCAGCTGCGTGTCCACGCCCAGGCTGCGCAGCGCCTGGTACATCTGCTCTGAATTCAGCAGCGGCACGTTGAAATCGCTGGCGCCGCACTGGAACAGCGTCGGCGTCTTGATCCGGTCCGCGTGCAGGAACGGATACGAGACGTGCAGCCACGTATCGGTGTTCTTCCACGGCGTGCCGAGCTCGGCCTCGTACTCGCGGACGTACATGTCGGTGCCGTAGCCCGCCAGCACGTTGGAGATCGACGCGCCGCTGGTCGCGGATTTGAAGCGCGTGTCCTTCGCGATCACGAAGTTCGTCAGGATGCCGCCGTAGCTCCAGCCGCCGACGCCGAGCCGGTCGGGGTCGGCGATGCCCTGCTTCACGGCGTAGTCGACGGCGGCGAGCACGTCCTCGCGTGTCCTTGTTGCCCCAGTCCGCGTAGATCGCTTTCGCAAATTCTTCGCCGCGGCCCGAGCTGCCGCGCGGATTGACGCCGAGCACGACGTAGCCGTGCGACGCGAAGATCTGCCAGCTCATCGAGAACGCGTTGGCGTACTGCGAGACCGGGCCGCCGTGGATCCACAACAGCGTCGGGTAGTGGCGGCCGGGCCGATAGTCGGGCGGCTTGACGACGAAGCCGTTGATGCGCGTGCCGTCCTTGGAGGCGTAGGAGATCTCCTCGGTCGCGCCGAGCTTCACGCTGCTGAGCCATTCGTCGTTGTGATGCGTGAGGCGCCGGTAGCGATGCTCGTCGAGCGCGTACACGGCTTCCGGCGCTTCGACGATGCCGTCGAGCACGGCGATGCGCTCCTTGCCGCCGACGTGAACGCGCTGGTCTCGCGGCGTCCGTCGACCAGGCGCTCGATGCTGTTGTCGCCCGTTTGGATGCGCGCGAGGTGCTGATTGCCATCGTCTTCGAGCAGGAAATAGATCGCGCGCCCGTTACGCGCCCACACCGGCGACATGCACGTTGCGATCGAGCGAGCGCGTCAGGATGCCCGGCGTGCCGCCATTGGCGGAGACGACTGCGAGGTGATGAGTCGAGTAATAGATGAGCTTGGGATCGCCCGCGGCGACGAACGCGAGATAGCGTCCGTCGGGACGCCAGCTCGGCGGCGCCATCGCAGAGACGAGTCGCCGCTGTCGCCCTGGAACTTCGTGAGCAGCCGCGGCGTCGCGCCGGGCTGCGCTGCGATGACGTACAGACCGAACTCGTCGGTGCGATCCGGATCGGTGCCGCGCTTGCTGAAGAACGCGATCTGCTTGCCGTCGGGCGACCACGCGGGCCAGCCTTCGTCGAAGCCTCCCGGCGTCAGGACTTCCGCTTTGCGGCTCGCGACGTCGAACACATATAAATGCTGGCGCTGGGTGCCGAGGTAGCCGGTCTTGTCCTCCTTGAAGTAGTAGCGATCGATGACGATCGGCGGCGGGGTCTTGTCCTCCTCGCCTTTCTTCTTGCGGCGCGGATCTTCGTCCGCGACGATCAGCGCGAGCTTCTGACCGTCGGGCGACCAGTCGTAGTCGACGACGTCGCCGTTGAATCCCGTGAGCGGGCTCGCTTCGCCGCCGGCGCGATCCAGCAGCCAGAGCTGTTCCGGCTCCTCGTCATCGCCGCGCGCGGTGAGGAACGAAAGGTACTTGCCATCCGGGCTCCAGCGCGGCGTGTGCTCGCTGCTGCTCGGACCGCGTGAGCTGCAGCGCGCGTGCGCCGTCCCAGCTCGCCATCCAGATGTGCGTGATGCGCTTGTCCTTGACGAGATCCGCGGTGCGCACCGTGTACGCGACCCACTCGCCGTCGGGCGAAACTTGCGGATCGTCCAGCTCGTGCAGCGCGTTGATGTCGTCCGCAGTCAGCGTGCGACGTTCCACCGCGGTAGCGGCGGTGGCGCACAGCAGAGATGCGAGCAGGGCAATTGCCAGTAGGCGCATGGTAGTGGGCCTTCCTTCGTGGGCCTTCTCTTATGGGGCCTTCTTCCTGAATCGCAGGACGAAGCGGTCCGTGCTCTTGCCGCGGAACGCTTCGTCGTAGAACGGCTTGGTGCGATCGTCCGCCGGATTGCGCAACACGTCGTTGCTCGCCTCGAGCACGAAGCCGGCCTCGGCGAAGATCTTCTTCACGTACGCCTCGTCGATGCGATGCGCGCCGTTGTCGCGATCCTTCGCGTGCTCGGCGCCGGTGCCGGCGGGGGCCGCGTGATCGACGACGCCGAACCAGCCGCCCGGCTTCAACGCCTTGTGCACGTCCTTCAGGACATCGGGCACGTCCTGCGACAGCCAGAAGAAGTCGTGCAGCACCATGAACGCAACGGCGCCGTCGAGCGAATTCGGCTCGAGGCCCATCTCGTTGAGCGGCTTGTCGAGGCGCACGACGTTCGGCAAGCGGTTGTTCGCGAGCCGCTCGTCGACGGACTTGGTGCCAGCGCGCTCGTAGAACCAAGGCGGGTTCTGCATGTAGACCTTGCCGTTCGGCCCGACTGCGCGGGCGAGCACTTCGGCGGTGTTGCCGCCGGCAGCGAACAGCTCGAGGACGGTCATGCCCGGCCGCACGCCGAAGAACTCCATGATCTCGGCGTAGTGCCGGTTCTCGTCGCGCGCGCGATCCTTGGGCAGACCGCTCCTGGCTGTCGACTGCGGCCTGGATCGCCGGGTGAATCGGCGGCGACTCCGCTGCGCTGCATCGGCCGACAGGCCAGCACGCAGTGCCCAACGACCAGCACACGCATCCAAGCACTCATTGACTCCCCCTGCGGATCTCGTCCGCTACCTCCGAGCAGAGTGGAGTAGGGAATCGGCGCCGTCAATCGGTCCGGCGGACGCAGGAACCCATGATTTACACAGTGCGTTCCCGCTGTGGAGCGAAGCTCGATCGGGTCGAGGTGTGCGATGAAACTGCTGGTGCGGATTGGTATCGCGATGAGGCATCGTGCCCCCGGCCGCTGACGGTGAACTTCCTGCGGCCGTCGTCCAGGCGCGCCGTCACGCGCGCGCCAGCGGCCTGCTCTACGTTTCCGATACCGAGCCTGGGATCCGTCGCAAGCGGCGCGGCGCGCACTTCCACTATCTCGGGTCGAATGGCCGGCCGGTCACGGCCGAGCGCACGCTCGATCGCATCCGCCGGCTGGCGATCCCGCCCGCGTACACCGACGTGTGGATCTGCCGCGAGCCGCGCGGCCATCTGCAGGCGACGGGCCGCGATGCACGTCAGCGCAAGCAGTATCGCTACCACTCCGCAGTGGCGCGAGACGCGCGACAACGGCAAGTTCGCGCGCATGATCGAGTTCGGCGCGCAGCTGCCGCGGCTGCGCCGGCGCCTGAAGCAGGATCTCGCGCTGCCGGGGCTGCCGAAGAACAAGGTCCTCGCCGCGATCGTGCGGCTCCTCGACGAGACGCTGCTGCGCGTCGGCAACGAAGAGTACGCGCGATCGAACAAGTCCTACGGCCTGACGACGCTGCGCGACCGCCATGTGACGTTCCTGCGGGACGGCCGCGCGTTCTTTTCCTTCAAGGGCAAGAGCGGCCGCGTGCAGGAGCTCGTGCTCGACGACCGCAGGCTCGCGCGGATCATCCGCCACTGCCAGCAGTTGCCCGGTCAACAGTTGTTCCAGTACGTCGACGACGAGGGCAAGCGCCAGCCGGTCGACTCCGGCATGGTCAATGACTACCTGCGCGAGGCGATGGGCGGCAACGGCGAGGGATTCACTGCCAAGGATTTCCGCACGTGGGGCGCGACAGTGCGCGCGACTCGCCTTCCTCGCCTGCCACGACGCCGGCGAGCGCGTGAGCGCGCGGGCCTTCAATCATTGTGTCGCATCGACCGCGAAGCACGTCGCCGAGGCGCTCGGCAACACGCCGGCCGTGTGCCGCAAGTCGTATATCAATCCTGTCGTGTTCGAGGCGTGGCGAGAAAAGGCCGTCGAACGGTTCGTGCCGCGCAAGCCGCTGTCGCCTTCGCGGCTGGAGAAGGCGGCTCTCGCATTGCTGCGCGAGCGGGAGGGGCACTAATATCCGTGCACGGCCACGGGTGCACGCATGCAGACAGAAAAACGAGCCTCTTCGCAAGGGGCGACCTGGGGACTGGCGATCCTGTTCGGCGTGGTCGGGGTTTCGATCCAGCAGAGCGTCGGCGGATTTTTCATCGGCGCCGTGCTCGGCGGGTTGTTCGCGCAGATCCTGCATCTGCGCTCGCGCACCGAAGCGCTCGATCAGCAGCTCCGCGACCTCAAGCAACGGCTCGCAGGCGTCAAGGACGCTCCGAGAAGAGCGCGAGTCGACGCCGTCGGTGACGCCTGCGGCTGCTCCGGCGCCGACGCCAGCGATGCCCGCGAGTGCGTCGCCGACGCCGGCCGCTCCGCAACCGGCGCGTGCGCACCGCTGCTGCCGCCACCGCAACCGACAGCACCTGCGCGTCCCGCGCCGCCGCGCACGCCTTCGGCCACTGACCGCGCTGTTGCCGGATTCATTGCCTGGCTGAAGCGCGGCAATCCGCTGGCACGCATCGGCATCGTCATCCTGTTCTTCGGCGCAGCGTTCCTGGCGAAGTATGCCGCGGACAACAGCCTGTTCCCGATCGAGCTGCGCTTCATCGCGCTCGCGCTCGGCGCGTTTGCGCTGCTCATCGTCGGCTGGCGCTTGCGCGAGCGACGCGCCATCTACGCGCAGCTCCTGCAGGGCGGCGGCATCGCCGGCCTGTATCTCACGGTGTTTGCAGCGACGCGCCTGTACCAGCTCCTGCCGCTCGGGCTCGCCTTCGGATTGCTCGCGGTCATCGCGCTCGCGGCGGCGGTGCTCGCAGTCGCGCAGAACGCGCTGTCGCTCGCGGTCATCGGCACGGCCGGCGGCTTCCTCGCGCCGATCCTGGTTTCGACGGGCAGCGGCAACTACGTCGCGCTGTTCACGTACTACGCGCTGCTGAACCTCGGCGTGTTCGCGGTCGCGTGGTTCAAGACGTGGCGCGTGCTGAACGTGCTCGGCTTCCTGTTCACGTTCACGATCACCGGCCTGTGGCGCGCCTCGTCGTATCAAGAGCGACGACCTCGTGCACGCGCCGACGCGTTTCCTGATCCTGTTCTTCCTGATGTACGTCGCGGTCTCGATCCTCAACTGCGTGCGGCAGCCGCCGAACCTGAAAGGCTACGTTTCCGGCTCGCTCGTGTTCGGCCTGCCGGTCGTCGCATTCACGCTGCACGCGACGATGATGTCGCGCATCGAGTACGCGCTCGCCTGGAGCGCGTTCGCGCTCGGTGCTTTCTATCTGCTGCTCGGCTGGATCCTGTTCGTCACGCGTCGCGAAACCTTCCGCCTGCTCGTCGAAGCCTTCGCCGCGCTCGGCGTGATCTTCGCGAGCCTCGCGATCCCGCTGGCGTTCGACACGCGCACGACGGCTGCGATGTGGGCGGTCGAAGGCGCGGGATTGCTCTGGCTCGGCGTGCGCCAGGAGCGGCAGCTGCCGCGCCTGTTCGGCACGCTTGCTGCAGGCCGGCGCGGGCATCGGATATCTGCTCGGTTACGACGAGCTGCGCACGACGCAGCCGATCCTCAACAGCTGCGTATCTCGGCGCTGTGATGCTGGCGGTGTCCGGCGTCTTCAGTGGCTACTGGCTGTTCCGCAACGAATCGCGGCGCGCGCAGTACGAGGCTGGGCTCGCCGGCGGCGTTCACGTTCTGGGGAATCATCTGGTGGTTCGTCGGCGGCGCGAACGAGATCGGCCGTTACTTCCCGGATGCCGCGCTCGGCTCGCTGCTGGTCTACGCCAGCATCGCGGCCGCGATCCTGACCGTGGCTGGGCATCAGCCGAGCAGTGGCCGCTGCCGCGCTGGATCGCGTTGTTCCTGCCGGCGGTCGTCGGCGCTGTACGCATTCGCTCACGCGCAGCGGCTCGGTCATCCGTTCGCGCAGTGGGGCGCGCTGGGCTGGCTCGCGATCTTCGTCACGCACTTCGCGTTGCTGCGAATCGCGGAGCCGCAGCGCCACGCCGCGCTCGAATGGCTGCACGGCGGCGCCTGCTGGGCGCTGGCGTTGCTGTTCGCCTGGGAGCTCGAACTGGCAGGTCGCGGAGCGCACGACCGGAGTGTGGGCGAGCCTCGCGTGGGGACTCGTTCCCGCGCTGATGCTCGCGTGGCTCGGCCGGCGCGAGCTGCGGCCGGCGTGGCCGGTCGCGCAGCACGCAGGTCGGCTACCGGTCTGTACGGCGCCGCGCCGATCGCCGTCGCACTGTGCGTCTGGATCGTCGTGATCAACTCTGAGCAGCACCGGCGATCCCGCGTGGCTGCCGTACCTGCCGCTGCTCAATCCGCTCGATGTCTGCGTCGCGCTCGCGCTGGCGGCGCTCGCGATGTGGTGGAGCGCGCTCGATCCGGCAGCAGCGCGCGTCGTTGTGGCCGTTCGATGTCCGCGCGCTGATCGCGATCGCGGCGGGCATCGTGTTCCTCTGGCTCAATGCCGCGCTGATCCGCACGCTGCATCACAACTGGGGCGCGCCGATCACGGCGTACGGCATCGCGCACTCGACGTTCGTGCAGTCGGCGCTGTCGATCTTCTGGGGTGTGCTCGGGTTCGCGGCGATGACGACCGCGGCGAAGCAAAGATGGCGCTACGTCTGGATCGTCGGCGTAGGCCTCATGGGCGTCGTCGTGGCGAAGCTGTTCTTCGTGGATCTGTCGAGCATCGGCACGCTCGCGCGGATCGCGTCGTTCCTGACGGTCGGCCTGCTGCTGCTCATCACCGGTTACTTCGCTCCCCTCCCTCCGAAGCGAGACGCGCTGCGATGACGAGAAATCTGCTGACTGCCGCCTGCCTGCTGCTCGCTGCGAGCCGCGCGCTCGGCGCGTCTCCGACGCTCGACGACTACTCGCAGGGCATGGCGATCGTCGCACCGCGGCGGCTTGCCGCTGGTCGAAGCGACCGCTGCCGGACGTCGTGTATCAAGGCGTGACGCGAGCGGATCTCGGCGACGTGCGCGTGTTCAACGCCGAAGGACAGCCGGTGCCGCACGCATTCTGCACGTCGCCGGCAGCTGCGGAGCCCGACGATCACCGAGCAGTCGTTGCCGGTGTTCGAGCTGCGCGAGGCGACGCCTGCGAATCGTCGGCGGCTCGCGCATCGAAGTGCAGACGGCGGGCGGCACGCAGGTCAACGTGCTCGAAGCCGGTTCCGCGACAGCCGCTTCGCGGCCAACGGCCGCATCCACATCATCGATGCGCGCGACAGCGACGAGTCCGATGCGCGCGATCCAGTTCGACTGGCAGAGCCCGGACGGCGCATCGCAGGCGCAGGTCAGCATCGAGGCCAGCGACGACCTGGATCGCTGGCACGTGCTGGTGCCGGCGAGCACGCTGTTGCTCGCGACTCGCGGCGATCAGCAACTGCGAGCGCGAACGAATCGCGCTGCCGCCGCAGGCAGTACGACTATCTGCGCGTGCAGCGAACCGACGGCGGTCCGCCGCTCGCGATCAATGGCGTGATTGCCGAGCGCGTCGGCGCGGCCGAGAAATCGAGCCTGTCTGGTTCATGGCGACGACGCTCGCCGACGGACGACATCCAGAGTGTTGTTCTTCGATACCGGGCGCCGCGCACCGGTGAGCTACGCGCGCTTGCGCCTGCCGCAGGAGAACAGCTCGGTGCGCGTGACGCTGCACAGCCGCGACGACGGCAAGGCGCCATGGACCGAGCGCTGGAGCGGCGAGGCCTACCGGATCGTCACCGATACGGAGCGGCGCGAAAGTCCGCCGGCGCATTTCGCGCGCGACCAGCGATCGCTACTGGCGCCTGCAGATCGCGAAGGATCCGCAGCTGTATCGCGCGACGCTGCTGGAGCTGGGCTACCGGCCCGCGCGCCTGCGCTTCCTGGCGCAGGGATCGGGCCCGTTCACGCTCGCATTCGGCAGCCGGCGCGCGCGAGATTTCCGCGGCGAGCGGCTGCGATGCCCTGCTGGCGGACGTCGGGTCCGAGGAGCGCGCGAGGCTCGTCGGCGAAGGGGTTGCGCAGGGCGCGCGCGTCCTCGGCGGCGACGACGCGCTTGCGGCCGCTGCCGCGCCAGACGCCGCGTGCGGCTGGTCGTGCTGTGGTCGGTGCTGATCGTCGGCGTCGGCCTGCTCGTCGCCATGGCGCTGGCGCTGCTGAAGCGGGTGCGCAATGATCGGAGTCGGGCTGAAGCCTGACCCACATGCGGCTCGCAGTGGGTCGGGCTTCAGCCCGACTCACTGCCGTACCAGAATACGCGCCCCCTGAACCGGGCCCGATCGGCCATGCGCTTTCCTGAAGAATTCGACGTCATCGTTGTAGGCGGCGGCCACGCCGGCACCGAGGCCGCCCTGGCCGCGGCGCGCATGGGCGTGCGCACGCTGCTGCTGACGCAGAGCATCGAGACGCTCGGGCAGATGAGCTGCAACCCGGCGATCGGCGGCATCGGCAAGGGTCACCTGGTCAAGGAGATCGACGCGCTCGGCGGCGCGATGGCGCAGGCGGCCGATCGCGCCGGCATCCAGTTCCGCACCCTCAATGCCAGCAAGGGTCCGGCGGTGCGCGCGACGCGCGCGCAGGCCGATCGCGTCCTGTACAAGCAGGCGATCCGCTCGATGCTGGAGAACCAGCCGAACCTCACGCTGTTCCAGCAGGAAGTCGCCGACCTGCTGGTCGAAGACGAGCAGGTGCGCGGCGTCGTCACGCAGACCGGCATCGAGTTCCGCGCCCGCGCAGTCGTGCTGACCGTCGGCACGTTCCTCGGCGGCAAGATTCACGTCGGGCTGACGAACTACCAGGGCGGGCGCGCGGGCGATCCGCCGTCGAACCGCCTGGCCGAGCGGCTGCGCGCGTTGCCGTTCCGCGTCGGCCGGCTCAAGACCGGCACGCCGCCGCGCATCGACGGCCGCACGATCGACTACGCGGGCCTCGCGGTGCAGCCCGGCGACGAGCCGGTGCCGGTGTTCTCGTACCTCGGCCGTCGCAGCGATCATCCGCGCCAGGTCTGCTGCCACATCACTGCGACCAACGAGCGCACGCACGAGATCATCCGCGCCGGCTGCGACCGCTCGCCGATGTTCACCGGCGTGATCGAAGGCGTCGGCCCGCGCTACTGCCCGTCGGTCGAGGACAAGGTGCATCGCTTCGCCGACAAGACCTCGCACCAGATCTTCATCGAGCCGGAAGGCCTGACGACGCACGAGATCTACCCGAACGGCATCTCGACCAGCCTGCCGTTCGACGTGCAGCTCGCGCTGGTGCGCTCGATCGCGGGCTTCGAGCGCGCGCACGTCACGCGGCCGGGCTACGCGATCGAGTACGACTACTTCGATCCGCGCGACCTGCAGTACAGCCTCGAGACCAAGTTCATCGCCGGCCTGTTCTTCGCCGGCCAGATCAACGGCACGACCGGATACGAAGAAGCCGCGGCGCAGGGCATCCTCGCCGGCATCAATGCCGCGCTGCGCGTGCAGGAACGCGCGGCGTGGTGGCCGCGTCGCGACGAGGCCTACATCGGCGTGCTCGTCGACGATCTCATCACGCGCGGCACGAGCGAGCCGTATCGGATGTTCACGAGCCGCGCGGAATATCGCTTGCTGCTGCGCGAAGACAATGCCGACCTGCGCCTGACGCCGCAGGGTCGCGAGCTCGGGCTGGTCGACGACGAGCGCTGGGAGTCTGTTCGTCGCGAAGCGCGATCGCACGAGCGGCGGAAGTCGCGCGTCTGGAGCGCACGGTCGTTCGATCCGCGCCGACCTGCCGACGCTGACGCGCGAGGCGCACGCGTTCGATTTGCTGCGCCGGCCGGAAGTTTCCTACGCAGCGCTCACGTCGCTCGCTGCCGTCGAGCGGCCCGAATGGATGCGCGCGGCCGATGCAGACGAGCGGCTGGTCGAGCAGGTCGCAGCTGCAGGTCGACGTGCTAGCGAAGTACACCGGCTACATCGACCGGCAGCAGCTCGAAATCGAGCGGCAGCGCCGGCACGAAGAGCTGCGCCTGCCAGACGATCTCGACTACGCGCAGGTGCGCGGGTTGTCGACCGAAGTGCGGCAGCGCCTGCGCGAGGTACGGCCCGCCACGCTCGGTCAGGCAGGGCGCGTGCCGGGGGTCACGCCGGCGGCGATTTCGCTGCTGCTCGTCCACCTCAAGCGCCATTCGGGCATTCGCTCACAACTCGCCGGGTAGTCCGGTTAAGTTAAAGAGACGCACCGCGCGGGTTGTGTGACCTCGCTCATCGTTTCCCGCAAGCGCGCGCTGCTACGCTGCGCATTGCTGTCCACTGCCGTTTCTTCGAGCACCCATGACCTGGTTCGTCATCTTTGCCGCGACCGTGTTTGCCCTGTACTTCTGGCGGCAGCATCGCGCGCGCGAGCGCGAACTGAACAGCCCGCTCGCGAGCCATCGCTCCGGCCACAGCCACATCGGCCAGGTCGTCGTGCTCGAGCAGGGCATCCAGAACGGCACCGGGCGCATGCGCCTGGGCAACCGCGACTGGCCGATCCGCGGCCCGAACCTGCCGGCCGGCGCCAAGGCGCGCGTCACCGGCGTCGACGGCACCGTCCTGCTGGTCGACCGCGTCGCCGCGTAATCCGTGCGGCGCTCCTGCACGCGTCGCGGTCATGCCCCTCGTCATAATTGTCCTGTTGACGTGGCGCTCCGCTGATTCAATGCTGCGCGCCTATGACCGATTTCTACAGCTTCCGCGTCAAGAGCATCGACGGCGTGTCCGATCTGCTCGCGCCGCTGCGCGGCAGCGTTGCGCTGGTCGTCAACGTCGCGAGCCAGTGCGGTTACACGCCGCAGTACGCCGGGCTGGAGCGCCTGTATCGCGAGCTGAAGGGCCAGCGCTTCACCGTCATCGGCTTTCCCTGCAACCAGTTCGGTCAGCAGGAGCCCGGCGCCGAAGCGGACATCATGCGCTTCTGCACGATCAACTATAACGTCACGTTTCCGCTGAGCGCGAAGATCGAAGTGAACGGCCCGAACCGTCATCCGCTGTACGCGTGGCTGACCGCGCCGGAGAACGGCTTCGCGGGCGACATGCAGTGGAATTTCGAGAAGTTCCTGGTCGACCGCCACGGCAAGCTGATCGGCCGCTACCCTTCCGGCACGAAGCCGGAAGACAACGGGCTGCTGCAGGAAATCGCGCAAGCGCCTCTGAGTTCAGGCTACGGGCTACAGCCTTTCTTCACTCGCAGCCGTTCTCCTTCATCGCGCGCACGCCGTGCTCGCTCCAGAGCGCTTCGGCCTGCGTGCGCGGCCTCTTCCAGGACTTTCGCATCCTGGCCCCTTTCCAGCATGCGCGATCGTCTGCCCGAACGCGAGCGTCGTCGGCACGTACGCATCGCCCATGCAGCCGGCCTCGTTCAGCCGATCGCCGAAATACTGCCAGGCCAGCAACTGCGGCCGCGGCATGCGTGCGCCCCACGGCATGCGCACCATCGACATGAAAGCGGTCGGCTCGCCGTCGCGGGCGGCGTCGATGCCGAAGGCGCGCGCAGTCAGCGCATCGGCGGGATGGCCGTCGCAGCCGACCGCCATGCAATTCGCGAGATCCAGCTTCGCTCGCGGGATCGTGCGACCCGCGATCTTGAGCAGCTCGCGGATCTGACTGACGTTCTCGGTCGTCTGGCCGCGCTGCACGGCGACCAGCAAGTTGGTCGCGACCTTGTACACCGCGGGCGGATAGTTCTTGTCCACCGCGCTCTGCAGCATCGCTTCGCGCTTGGCCGGGTCGCGCAGGAACTGCGCGAGCTCCGTGGCGCTCGCCGGATCGCCGGCGTCAGCGGCCGCGCGCAAGCGCGCCTCGATGCGCGGTGTAGTCGAAGCGCGCCTTGCCGCAACTGGCGCGCGCGCGCTGCATGTAGTCGAGCTCAGCGTAGATCACGCCTGCGACGCGCGCAGCGCGCTGCTCGGGCTGATCCTTCACCAGCTTCGCGATCTGCACTTTCGGGATCGCCGGCGCGCTGCTGGCTGACGGAGTTGCACCAGTGCTGAACGTGCACGAGCGCGATGTCCGCGTCCTTGTTGCCCTGGACTCGCGCGGCTGCTCAGCGCTGCAACGGCCGCGTCGGCGTTGCCTCGCCCGAGCTTCGCGATCACGTCGGCAGGGATGCGCAGCCCGCGCATGCCGCGATAGGCCGTCACGCGCTGCACCTTCTCGTAGAACGCGCGCTCGTCCGTCGGCGTGACATTCACTTGCGGCGGCGGCGCTTCCTGCTTCGGCTCGGGTGCGGGTTGCGGCTTGGGAGCTTCGATCGCATGCGCTACGCACGCCGCGAGCCACAAGGCTGCAAGCGCGACGGCGCGTCCGATTCGCGAGAGTGCTCATAGTGGCGCTCACTGCGGCGATCAGGTCGTACTGCACGTTCACCGTTGCATTGAAGGTCATCTCGCCGCTCTGATACGGCGCTCCGCCGGCCGCTTTGGCTTCCATCGCCATGGCGCGCACCATCGGCATCGGCGGCGGAGTGAAGTCGGTGTTCGCGTTGATCGTGCGCGCGGTGCCGAGTTTCGCGCCGGCGGCCTTGGCGATGACTTCCGCGTTCTGGCGCGCGTCGACCACCGCCTTCGCCAGTGCTTCGCGCACCAGGTCCTGGCGCTTGCTGGAATCCAGGCGCGGATCGCCGATCTGGTTGACGCCGAGATCGGTCGCGCGCTCCAGCAGCTGGCCGAGCTTCTCCAGATCGCGCAGCTCGACTTCGACCTGCCGCGAAACGTAGTAGCCGATGAGATTGCGCTCGTTCGCCTGCGGATTCCAGTTGTACTCCGGCTGCACGTTGACGCGCGTGGAGCGCACCAGCTTCGGATCGATCTTCAGATCGCGCGTCAGCTTCAGCACGGCATCGACCGTCTTGGCGACTTCGGCGCGCGCGTCGTCCAGCTTCGGCTTGCGCGATTCGACGCCGAGCGTGACCGTGGCGCGATCCGGCTCGGCCCGCACTTCGCCCTGGCCGCTGACACCGATCGTGCGCGGCTGTTCTGCCTGCTGGCCATACGCGGCCGGCGAGCAGCACGGCGGCAGATGCAAGCAGAGGTGTGCTGAACTCGTGAGCGTCCTAGAGAGTCGTTCATCGCTGCAGTAGTCCGTCTGAGGCGCGACTTCAGCACGTCAGGAGCTGTCGCGAGCAGTTCGCCGCAGCTCGGCGCCGATCGCGCCGCAGATGCTCGCCCTTGCCGGTGACGATCGCTTCGAGGTCGTCCGTGGCGCGGTCGAAGTCGTCATTGACCACGATATAGTCGAACTCGCTCCAGTGCGACAGGTCCGCGAGCGAATCGCGCAACCGGCGCGCGATCACCTCGTCGCTGTCGGTGCCGCGGCCGCGCAGCCGCTGTTCCAGCGCTGCGCGCGAAGGCGGCAGCACGAAAATCGTGCGGCACTCCGGCATCGTCGCGGCGGATCTGCTGCGCGCCCTGCCAGTCGATCTCCAGCAGCACGTTCTGGCCCTCGTCGAGCAGCTGCTCGACCTGTCGGCGCGAAGTGCCGTAGTAGTTGTCGAAGACGCGCGCGTGCTCGAGGAATTCGCCCGGCGTCGACCATGCGCTCGAACTTCGTCCTTGTCGACGAAGAAATAGTCGTGCTCGTCGCGCTCGTTCGGCCGCTGCTTGCGCGTCGTGTACGAGATCGAAAAACGCAGCGCCGGCAGACGCTGCATCAGCGCGCGCACCAGCGAAGTCTTGCCGGCGCCCGACGGCGCGGCGATGACGAACAGCTTGCCCCGCTTGCCGCTCATCACTCGACGTTCTGCACTTGCTCGCGCATCTGCTCGATCGCGACCTTCATGTCGACGGCGGCGCGCGTGGTCTCGCTGTCCTGCGATTTCGAGGACAGCGTGTTCGCTTCGCGATTCAGCTCCTGCATCAGGAAGTCGAGGCGGCGTCCGGCGGGCTCGGACGAATCGAGCACCGCCGGTGACTTCGTCGAGGTGAGCCGCCGAGCCGGTCCAGCTCCTCGTCGACGTCCATCTTGTGCGCGTACAGCACCAGCTCCTGCTCGAGGCGCTCGGGATCGGGTGTGACGCCGAGCTGCGAGATGCGCTCGACGATGCGCTCGCGCAAGCGCTGCGAGACTTCCGGCAGCCGCGCCTTCACGGCTTGCACGCTGCGTGCGCATCGAAGCGCAGCGCGTGAGCAGCAGCTCGCGGATCCGCTGCCCTTCGCGATAGCGAGTGTCGTTCAGCTCCGCCAGCGCCTCGCGCAGCACCTCGAGCGCGGCGACCAGTACCGGCTTCGCATCGAGCTCGGCCTCGCGCACGACGCCTGGCCAGCGCAGCAATTCGAGCGGGCTGACGGGCGCGGCAGTCGGCAAGCGCGCGCGCACCTGGTCGACGCGGGCGAGCAGCTCATCGAGCAGCAGTGTTGTCCAGCTCGAGCGAGCGCTGCGTCCCGCTGGCCGCCTTCAGGTACAGGTTGGCGTCGACCTTGCCGCGGCGCAGCGCCGCGCGCGATCGCCTGGCGCACTTCGTTGTCGAGCGCCTTGAGCTCGTCCGGCAGCCGCAGCGAAGTTTCCAGATAGCGGTGATTGACTGTGCGCAGCTCGCAAACCAGCGTGCCCCACGGCCCCTGGCGCTCGCGCCGCGCGAACCCTGTCATGCTACGGATCATTGCGAGCGTCAGGATTAAGGCAAACGCTGTCTTACACGGGTGTGTCGCGCGGTGATATAAAGCGCCGCGCCCGGCCGATCGCCGTGGCGTGGAAGTGTAGCAGCTGACAGGCCGTCGCGGCCGGAGCCGCGCTTGCGGATCGAGTATGCAGATCTGAGTCTGGTCGGTGACCGCGAAGACAACCAGGACCGCGTCACGGTCGCGGCGCACGGAGCAAGCCGCGCTGCTCGTCGTCATCGACGGCATGGGCGGCCACTCCGACGGCAGCCGCGCCGCGGACACCGCGCTCAAGAGCCTGCTCGACTCGTTCCAGCCAGACCTCGCTGCCGATGTTCGATCCGCTCGGCTTCCTGCACATGGCGCTGAGCAGGGCGCACGACGACGTCGCGCAGCTCGGCAACGGCCAGAGCATCGATGCGCGGCCGCGGGCCACGACGGCGATCTGCCTCGTCCAGGAAGGCGCGGCGTATCTGGGCGCACATCGGCGACAGCCGCGTGTACCACCTTCGCCACGGCAAGGTCCTGCGAGCGTACGCGCGATCACAGCCACGTCGAGTTGCTGCTGCGCGAAGGCAAGATCACCGAAGAAGAGTTGCCGACCCACCCGATGCGCAATTTCGTCGAGTGCTGCCTCGGCGGCGACCCGGCGATTCCCGAGATGACGATCAGCGGCCGGCACGCTGCTGGCAGCCGGGCGACGTACTGCTGCTGTGCACGGACGGCATCTGGGCGAACCTGCGCGACACGCGACATCGCCGGATTCTTCCGCGACGACAACCAGGAGCTGCGAGCCTGGCTCGAAGCGCTGGGGCGTCGCGCCGTGCAGGCGTCCGCGCCGTTCAGCGACAACTCCACTGCCGCCGTGCTGCGCTGGCGCGGGTAAGATCGCCGACGTCCCATGAAAGCGCAGACCCAGCGGCCGGGCGCCCGATGAGCTGCGCCCTGTGCGCATCACCCGCCATTTCACCCGGCATGCCGAAGGCTCGGTGCTCGTCGAGTTCGGCGACACGCGCGTGCTGTGCACGGCCTGCGTCGAGGAAGGCGTGCCCTCGTTCCTGCGCAACACCGGCCGCGGCTGGGTCACGGCCGAGTACGGCATGCTGCCGCGCGCGACGCACACGCGCAGCAGGCGCGAAGCGGCGAGCGGCAAGCAAGGCGGCCGCACGCTGGAGATTCAGCGACTCATCGGTCGCGCGCTGCGCGCAGTCGTCGATCTGAAGGCGCTCGGCGAGCGAACCATCACGATCGATTGCGATGTGCTGCAGGCCGACGGCGGCACGCGCACGGCGTCGATCACCGGCGGCTACGTCGCGCTCGTCGATGCGGTCGATACGCTCGTGCGCAAAGGCGTGCTGCGCGAGAGCCCGATTCACGGCCAGGTCGCCGCGGTGTCGGTCGGCATCTGGTCGGGCGCGCCGGTGCTCGATCTCGACTACGCCGAGGACTCGGACGCCGAGACCGACATGAACGTCGTGATGAACAACGGCGGCGGCTTCATCGAAGTGCAGGGCACGGCCGAAGGCCATGCGTTCCGCCGGCACGAGCTCGACGAGCTGCTGAATCTCGCGGCGAACGGCATCGGCCAGCTGCTCGCGCAGCAGCTGGAAGCGCTGCACGCAGACTAGGCTGGCGCGCGCATGCGCGTCGTTCTCGCCACCGACAATCCCGGCAAGCTGCAGGAGCTGCAGGCGACTGCTCGCGCCGCTGGGATTCGAAGTCGTGCCGCTGTCGCAGTTCACGCGCGCGGCCGTCGAAGAGACGGGACTGACGTTCGTCGAGAACGCGATCCTCAAGGCGCGCCACGCCGCGCAGCTGGCGCGGCTGCCGGCAATCGCCGACGATTCCGGACTCGAAGTCGATGCGCTGCACGGCGCGCCCGGCATCTACTCGGCGCGCTACGCCGGCGAGCACGCGAGCGACGACGACGAATCTGCGCAAGCTTCTGCAGCGCTGCGCGGACGTCCAGCGCGCGGAACGCACGGCGCGCTATCGCTGCGCGCTCGTGTACATGCGCTGGGAGCACGATCCGTTCGCCGCTGATCATGCCAGGCGAGCTGGGAAGGGCGCATCATCGAGACGCCGCGCGGCAGCGGCGGTTTCGGCTACGACCCGATCTTCGAGCTGCCGCAGCGCGGCAGTCACGGTCGCGGAGCTGCCCGCGGCGGAGAAGAATCGGCTGAGCCATCGCGGCCAGGCGCTGCGCGAGCTCGTCGCGCAGCTGCGACGCAGCGCAGGTCAGCGGTGATGGCGATGCTGCACTGCGCCGCCGCTCTCGCTCTACGTGCACATGCCCTGGTGCGTGCGCAAGTGCCCGTACTGCGACTTCAACTCGCACGTCGGCGCCCGAATCGATCCCGCAGCAGCAATACATCGACGCTCTGCTCGAGGATCTCGAGCATCGATGCTGGCGCCGCGCAGGGCCGCGCGCTCGTGTCCGATCTTCTTCGGCGGCGGCACGCCGAGCCTGTTCGCGCCCGACGAGATCGGACGCTTTCTCGAGGGCGTGCGCGCGCGCGTGGCGTTCGACGCCGGACGTCGAGGTCACGCTCGAAGCCAATCCCGGGCACGTCGAGCACGGCCGCTTCGCGGGCTATCGCGACGCGGGCATCAATCGCGTTTCGCTCGGCGCGCAGACGTTCGACGCGGATCATCTGCGCAGCGCTCGGGCGCATTCACGGCAGCGGCGACATCGCGCGCGCGGTCGACGAAGTCGTGCAGCGCCGGCATCGACAACTTCAATCTCGACCTGATGTACGGCCTGCCGGCGCAGACGCTGCAGCAGGCGCTCGGCCGATCTGCGACGCGGCGCTCGCGCTCGAGCCGACGCACATCTCGCACTATCAGCTGACGCTCGAGCCCGGCACGGTCTTCTACCATCGCCCGCCGCCGCTGCCGGAAGCGGATGCGAGCTGGGAGATGCAGCTGGATTGTCAGGAGCGGCTCGCTGCGCGCGGCTATGAGCACTACGAGGTCTCGGCGTATGCGCGTGCCGGACGGCGCAGCCGGCACAACCTCAACTACTGGCAGTTCGGCGACTACATCGGCATCGGCGCCGGCGCGCACGGCAAGCTGACGTGGCTCGCGAGCGATGAGCGAGCGCGGTTCGCGATCGTTCGCAGCGCGCGCATCAAGCAGCCGCGCGAGTTCCTGCGGCGAGCGGCCGCCGAGCGCGTCGAGCGATCGCGTCGAGGTCGCGACCGACGGAGCTGCCGTTCGAGTTCATGCTGAATGCGCTGCGGCTGACCGACGGCTTCGACGAGGACGATTTCGAAGCGCGCACCGGCTTCGCGTTCGCGGCGATCGCGCCGGCGATCGCGCGAAGCGCAGCGCAAGCGCCTGCTGGAGCAGGCAGGCGGCCGGGAGTGGCGAGTCGACGGAGCTGGGCCAGCGGTTCCTGAACGACCTGCAGGCGCTGTTCCTGCCCGAGCCGGCGGAGGCCGGGCAGTCGGGGCAACGCCGGCTGCGTAGCAAAAGTTCCATGTCGAAGGTGCATTGCCGCATGCAAGTTCGTGAACTAGCGCACAAATTTTTGCAGCGGCAGCCGTCGTGCGCAGCGGTTGCGCACGGGGGTTATGCACACGGTGGCACGTCTTGCAACGCGCCGTGCGTTGATGACTCGTATTACATGCGACACCTCAGCAGCCGCCGCAAGTCATTGATCGAACAGGTCAAAAACGCACTGGTGAAAATTTGAGCAATTTGACGATGTCACATTTTTGCAGCGTTGCACCGATGCGGCGCACCGTCATCCACACACTTATCCACAGGTTTTGTGGATAACCGCGAGGGCATTGCCCGGCTGAACGCCAGTCAGCGGCGAAACGGCTTTTCAGCGGATTTTTTCTTGCGAGCACCGGTACGCGTCGCTACACTGCGCGCCTTTTTCCGCAGGCGGCGCGCAGGCGCCGAGCAGCCATGAAAGCCGGAATCCATCCCGAGTACAAAGAGACCACAGTGACCTGCAGCTGCGGGAACACGTTCGTCACGCGCTCGACGCTCGGTCACGATCTGCAGATCGAAGTGTGCTCGAACTGCCATCCGTTCTATACGGGCAAGCAGAAGATCGTCGACACCGGCGGCCGCGTCGACAAGTTCCGCAAGAAGTACGCGCGCTGAACCGGGCTCGTACGGCTCGCCGGATCGACAAAAGGGGCGCCTACGGGCGCCCCTTTCGTTTTGACTGGGTCGCTTCCGGACTCTGACCATTCATGCGGCGGCCTTCATGGTGCCGTCGAGCTGCGCACTGAACTCGTCGGCCGGCCGGGGCTCCAACCTTGTCGCTCGCTCGACCGAGGGGTTTATAAGCTGTCAACGTCCGACCTGCGCAGGAGCTCGCCATGCTCTAACACGTCCGTCGCCGTCGTCACTGGCCTCGCTGCTCGCTTGCCGCGGCTGCCGCTGGCGCTGGCAGGCTGCGCCTCCAATCCGGTCACCGGCACGCCCGGACCTGGTGTTCCAGAGCGAAGCCGGCGAGATCAAGAAGTCCAAGGAAGTGCATCCGCTGCTGCTGCAGCAGTTCGGCGGCGTCTACGACGACCTGCAGCTGCAGGCAGTACGTGAACGAAGTCGGTCAGCGCGCCGCCAAGGTCAGCCATCGTCCGGAGCTGCAGTACACGTTCACGGTGCTCGACAGCGAAGAGATCAACGCGTTCACGACCGGCGGCGGTTACGTCTACATCACGCGCGGCATCATGAACTACCTCAACTCCGAGGCGGAGCTCGAGGCCGTGCTCGGGCACGAGATCGGCCACGTCACCGCGCGCCACCCGGTGCGCCAGCAGACGCAAGTCGACGCTGGCCGGCATCGGCGCCGCTGCGGTCGGCATCTTCACCGGCAGCGGCGATCTCGCTGGCCTCGCGAACTACGCGGGCGCCGCGCTCGTCAGCGGCTACGGCCGCGACCAGGAGCTCGAAGCCGATCGGCTCGGCGCGGAATACCTGGTCGAAGACCGGCTACTCGCCGGGCCACATGATCGATGTCGTGCGCCTGCTGAAGAATCAGGAGCTGTTCGAGATCGCAGCGCGCGCGCGAGGAGAAGCGCAAGCCGCACGTCTATCACGGCGTGTTCGCGACGCCACCCGGACAACGACTCAGCGCCTGCGCGAAGTCGTGAAGGCGGCCGGAACAAGCTGAAGGGCGCGGCCGACAACGCCGATCCCGGACGCGACAACTACCTGCAAGACGATCGAGGGTCTGCCGGTCGGCACCAGCCGCGCGCAGGGCGTGCTCAAGGGCAATCGCTTCTATCACGCGAATCTCGGCTTGACGATCGCGTTTCCGAGCGGCTGGACACGTGGAGAACCGCGCCGACCGCCTGATGGCCGTCTCGCCGAACAAGGACAGCATCATGCAGATGCAGACGCAGGCGCCGCCGCCGAACACGGGTCCGCGCGAATTCCTGTCGCGCATGCTCGCGCAGTACAGAACGCCGGCCAGGGCGAGCCGATCGAAGTGAACGGCCTGCAGGGCTACACGACGGTCGTGCGCTCCGCGCGCACCGATTTCGGCGTCGTGCCGGCGCGCTATGCGGTCATCTACTACAACAACCTCGCCTACGTGTTCGCCGGCGCGAGCAAGGGCTCGGCGGGCGCGCCCGTCGGCCGACCCGCTGTTCATGTCGACGATCAAGACCTTCCGCCGCCTGAAGCAGAACGAGTTCGCGCTGGCCGAGCCGTACAAGATCAAGATCGATCCGCGCCACCGAGAACACGCGCATCGCCGACCTGGCGAAGCCCTCGCCGCTGCAAGAAGTACGCCGGAGGAGCTGCTGCGGCTGCTGAACGACCTGTACCCGGACAAAGAGCCGAAGCCGGGCAGCTCATCAAGATCGTCGAATAGCCAGCTCGCGTCCGACTGCCGGCGCCGTCGGCCGCGGCGCGCGCGCTTGATTCGATCGCGGTGTCGTGTAAGTCTGCGCGTCCGATTTGCACCTGCAAAAAAGTGCTGCCTGCAGCGCCGCTCAATCGACTGGAACCCGAGCCATGGCCGAGAAGAAATTCGAGCTGACGAACCTGGCCACCGGCAAGAAGTCGACCGCCGAGATCAAGAGCGGCACGCTCGGCCCGGACGTGCTCAACATCGCGAACCTCACGCGCGACCACGGCATGTTCACGTTCGATCCCGGGCTTCATGGCGACGGCGGCCTGCGAAAGCAAGATCACCTTCATCGACGGCGACGAAGGCGTGCTGCTGCATCGCGGGTATTCCGATCGAGCAGCTGGCGCGAGAAGAGCAACTTCCTCGAGGTCGCCTACCTGCTGATCAACGGCGAGCTGCCGACCAGCGAGCAGCTCGTCGGAATTCACGCACGCGATCCAGTACCACACGATGATCAACGAATCGCTGCTGCGATTCTTCAACGGCTTTCAGTACAACGCGCATCCGATGGCGATGCTGTCGGGCGTCGTCGCGTCGATGGCGGCCTTCTATCACGACTCGATGGACATCCATAACCCGCGCCATCGCGAGATCTTCGCCCACCGCATCATCGCGAAGATTCCGACGATCGCGGCCGCGGCCTACAAGCACTCGCTCGGCCAGCCGTTCATCTATCCGCGCAACGATCTCGACTACTGCTCGAACCTGCTGCACATGTTCTTCGCCGTGCCGTGCGAGCAGTACAACGTCGATCCGGTGACGGCGCAGGCGCTCGACCTGCTGTTCATCCTGCACGCCGATCACGAGCAGAACGCGAGCACCTCGACGGTGCGTCTCGCCGGCAGCACCGGCGCGAATCCGTACGCCGCGATTTCCGCCGGCATCTCCGCGCTGTGGGGCCCGGCGCATGGCGGCGCGAACGAAGCGGTGCTCGCGATGCTCGAGCAGATCGGCACGGTCGAGAACGTGCCGAAGTACCTGGCGAAGGCCAAGGACAAGAACGACAACTTCCGGCTGATGGGCTTCGGCCATCGCGTCTACAAGAACTTCGATCCGCGCGCGACGATCATCCGCGCGATGTGCCACAAGGTGCTGGCGAAGCTCGGCAAGTCCGACAATCCGCTGTTCGAGCTGGCGCTGAAGCTGGAGGAGATCGCGCTCAAGGACGAGTACTTCGTCGAGCGCAAGCTGTATCCGAACGTGGATTTCTATTCCGGCATCATCTACAGCGCGATCGGCATTCCGCAGTCGATGTTCACGGTGATGTTCGCGATCGCGCGCACCGTCGGCTGGGTCGCGCACTGGCAGGAGATGATCGCCGATCCGGCGATGAAGATCGGCCGCCCGCGCCAGCTCTACACCGGCCCGACGCAAGCGCGACTACGTGGAGATGACCAAGCGCGATGAGCGCGTCAGGCTGAAGCCCGACCTACGCTTCGATGTCAGCTTCGCTCGATCATCAGCGATTCCAGCTCTCCCGCGTCCGCGCGCCGCATCGGCCGGCCGTCGACCGGGCTCGCCGGCGACTGCCGGATGCCGTCGATCGGAAACACCACCGCGTCGATCTCGCTGGTCGCCCGCGACGAAGTGCACGACCGGATACGCGACCAGCCGGTTCGGCTCGTAGCGCAGGCGGCGCTCGCCGATCCGATGCGGAATGCCGCGCTCCATCAGATGCAGCGCGACGGGCTCGGCGCCCTCCGCGAACAGATGCAGATTCACTTCGGAGTGCGCCGACGCCGTGCCGCTCAGCACGGGCCCGACCAGCCGCGGCTCGAATCGCTGCAGCAGGCGCATCGCCTGCAGCGCCGTGCGGCGCAGCGCGCTCAGCGTCGAGGAATGCGTGTGCGCTTCGAACAGTCGATGATGCGCGGCCAGCGCCGCTTCGATCTCGGTGTTCTTCGGCAGCACGGCGATGTCGGTCGCGCCGAAGCGCTCGGCGGCCTTGCGCTTCGCCAGCCCGTAGTCGTCGATGCCCTGCTCCGACATGATGCGCGCCGCTTCCTGCGCCAGCGCCCTTCGCAGTTGCTCCGCGCGCGGATTGCTTCGCTTGCTCATCCTCGATCTCATCGTCAGAATAGCGAGTCGTCGTCCTGTCTTCTGCTGCGTCCGAGCCTGTCCTGCGTCCTCGCCGAGCGCGCTGTCGAGCTGCGGCTTCGGCGGGCAGGTGCCCGGCCATGAAAGTCTCGAAGATGGCGTTCGGTTCGCCCGGCCGCGCGGCGAGCCCGGTGTCGGCGGAGATGCGCATCGACACCAGTCCCGGCGGCGCCGGCCGGCGCTGCTCCGGCACGCCCTTGCAGCGCCTCGGCCATGAAATAGATCCACATCGGCAGCGCCGTGCGGCCGCCTTCCTCGCCGCGGCCCGAGCGAGCGTTCCTGGTCGAAGCCGACCCAGGCGGTGCGCGACCAGCCCGGCGTTGAAGCCGCAGAACCAGGCGTCGCGGCCGATCGTTGGTCGTGCCGGTCTTGCCGGCGAGATCGCTGCGCTTCAACTGCAGCGCGCGCGTCGCCGTGCCGCGGCGGATGACGTCGCTCATCATGTCCGTCATCAGGAAGTCGTTCTGCGGCGAGATCACCGGCGGCGCGAGCCGCTGTTCCTGCAGATAGGTCAGTCCGCCCCAGCGCATCTCGTCGTTGCTCGGCGCGCGGATCGGCGCGTCGCTGCTCGCCGTCGTGCCGCTGCTGCCGTCGCCGCCGTCGCGCTGGGCTGCGCAGGCACTCCGGGCACGCGAAGCGCGGCTGCGCTTCGTAGACGACCTTGCCGTCCGGGCCGACGATGCGATGGAGGTAGTACGGCTCGACGCGGAAGCCGCCGTTCGCGAAGACCGCGTACGCGCTCGGCCATCTCCAGCGGCGAAACCTGAGCGGTGCCGAGCGCGAGCGACAGATTGCGCGGCAGGCTGTCCTTGCGGAAAGCCGAAGCGCTCGATGTACTGCGTCGCGTACGCCGGGCCGAGCGCGTTCATCACGCGGATCGAAACCAGATTGCGCGAGCGCACCAGCGCCTCGCGCAGGCGCATCGGGCCGCGGAACTCGCGCGTGATCGTTCTGCGGCCGCCAGCTGCCTTCGAGCGTCGGATCCTCGATCACCAGCGGCGCGTCGTTGATGATGCTCGCCGGCGTGAAGCCCTGCTCGAGCGCGGCGGAATACAGGAACGGCTTGAACGCCGAGCCCGGCTGACGTTTCGCCTGCACTGCGCGGTTGTAGTTGCTCGCGAAGTAGTCGAAGCCGCCGATGAGCGCGGCGATCGCGCCGTCCTGCGGATCCATTGCGACGAACGCGCCCTGCACTTCCGGAACCTGCACCATGCGCCAGTCGCCCGACACTTCCTGCGCGACGTAGACGACGTCGTTCGGCGCGAGCACGTCGCCTGCGCGCTGCAGCTGCGGACCGACGCTGCCATCCGGCAGCGGCGCGCGCGCCCAGCTGATCGCCGGCCACGCGAGGCTGATGCTGCCGTTCGCGCGCGTGATAAGCGACTGCGCTCTTCTCATCGACCGAAAGAATCGAGCGCCGGCACGAGTCCGCCGCGCGGCGAGATATTCCTCGAGCGCCTGCGACCACTCCTTCTCGCGCGCGCCCGCGGGCAGCGTCGACGCGACCTGCCGGTCCGCGATAGCCGTGACGCTGGTCGTATTCGATCAGCGCGGCGCGCAACGCGCGCACGGCCGCACCTTGCAAGCGGCTGTCGACCGTCGTCACTGCTTCGTAGCCCGCGGTGTACGCCTCGGCGCCGAGGCGATTGAACAGATCGACGCGCACCATCTCGGCGACGTACGGCGCTTCGACTTCGACAGCCGGACCGTGCAGCCGCGATTCGACCGGCGCGTTCAGCGCGATGTCGTACTCGTCCTGCGTGATGAATTCCTTCTCGCGCATGCGTCGCAGCACGTAGCCGCGGCGCTGCCGCGCCAGGTCGGCGTTCGCGACCGGGTTGTCGCGCGACGGCAGGCGGAACGTGCCGGCGATCAGCGCGATCTCCGGCAGCGTCAGCTGATCGACCGTCTTGCCGAAGTAGACCTCCGCGGCGGCGCCGACGCCGTACGCGCGCTGGCCGAGGAACATCTTGTTCAGATACAGCGCGAGGATTTCCTGCTTGCGTCAGCTCCTGCTCGATGCGGAACGTCAGTGAAGATCTCGAGCAGCTTGCGGCGATAGCTCTTCTCCGGGCTCAGGAACATGCCGCGCGTGAGCTGCATCGTGATCGTGCTGCCGCCTTCGGCTTTCTCGCCCGACAACAGGTGGCGCGCCGTCGCGCGCACCAGGCCCGGGATAGTCGACGCCGCTGTGCTGGAAGAAGCTGTCGTCCTCCGCGGCGAGCACCGCATTGACCATCTGGTTCGGGATCGCGTCGAACGCGAGCGGGATGCGCCGCTCCTCGCCGAACTGCGCGATCAGCTTGCCGTCGCGGCTGTAGACGCGCAGCGGCACCCGCAGCCGGATGTCCTTGATGGCCGTGACGTCGGGCAGCGAGGGATGCAGGTACTGATAGGCGCCGAGCAGCCCGAGGACGAGCCGCGCCGACGACGATGAAGCCGAGCGCGAGCAGGACCCGAGGCGGGGACGAGAGGTAACGTCGCATGACAACAAAAAATCCTAAGTCCTTGCTTTACCCTTGTTACAAAGGGCCGTATGCATAGTAACCGGGCGTTTGCGGGTCCACGTGCGTTCCGGCTGAGCGTGCGTGAGGAATGATAAGAGGCGAATCGAGACAGGGGGATAGCAGCCAAGATAGCGAGCGCCGGCGCCGATTATCGTTCCGCCTAGCGAGTTGTCCAGCGCGCCACGTGCGCGCGAATTCGTCATAAAGGCTTGATTGGCCAATCTGTAGTCGGCTCTGCTCAGAGCAAGGCCGACCTAGGATGAGGAGCCAGCGACTAGGAAAAGGGGCGCTATCCGATCCGGGAATGCCGCGATGGTATTTCGTGAGGCTGCTCACATTCAACTTAACGCCCGGCTGTATATAGTTGCCGCCCGTGTTTCGTGTCCGATCTCCGATCGTGCACTTAACTGTCTGATCTGAAAAGGGAAACAGCGTGCTTCTCACCGCAAAATCCCGGCCTCTCCTGGGACTCGACATCACCACCTCCTCGGTGAAGCTGATCGAGCTCAGCATGAGCGGCGGCCAGTACCGCGTCGAATCGTACGCGGCCGAAGCGACTCCGCCGAACTCGATCAACGAAAAAGCCATCGTCGACGCGAATGCCGTCGGCGAAGCCATCAAGCGCGCGGTGAAGCGCTCCGGCGCGCGCGCCAAGGACGCGGCCGTCGCGATCAGCGGCGACGCGGCGATCACCAAAGTGATCCAGATGCCGCGCACCCTGAGCGAGAACGAGCTCGAAGGTCAGGTCGAGATGCAGGCCGACCAGTACATCCCGTTCCCGATGGAAGAAGTCAGCTTCGACTTCGAAGTCATCGGTCCGTCGGAGAAAGATCCGGACATGCTCGACGTGCTGCTGGTGGCGACGCGCTCCGAGAACGTCGAGCAGCGCGTCGCCGCCTGCGCCGCCGCCGGGCTCACTGCGCAAGATCGTCGACGTCGAGGCGTTCGCGCTCGAGAACGCCTGCCGTCTGTTGACGCATCAAATGCCGGACGGCGGCCTGAGCCGCGTCATCGCCGTCGTCGACTTCGGCGCGAGCAGCACCACGTTCAGCGTGCTGCGCGATCTGAAGGTCATCTACACGCGCGACTTCGCCTTCGGCGGCCAGCAGCTCACCGAAGAAGTGATGCGCACCTACGGCCTGAGCATGGAAGAAGCCGGTCGCGCCAAGAAGGAAGGCGGCCTGCCGGGCAACTACGAAACCGAAGTGCTCGGGCCGTTCATCGACGACATGTGCCAGCAGGTCAGCCGCTCGCTGCAGTTCTTCCTCGCCTCCGGCGCCGGCCGCGAGCAGCCCGAGCAGATCCTGATCTGCGGCGGCTGCGCCAACATCCCGGGCGCGGCGGAAATGATCCAGAGCCGCGTCGGCATCGAGTCGCAGCGCGGCGATCCGCTCGGACAGATGAAAGTGAGCCAGAAGGCCAAGGCGCAGGCCGTGAAGAAAGATGCGACCGCGCTGCTGACGGCCTGCGGCCTGGCATTACGGAGTTTCGACTGACATGCCAAGAATCAACCTAGTCCCGTGGCGCGAAGCCGAGCGCAAGCGCAAGCGCCAGGAATTCGGCGTCGGCGCGCTCGGCGCGCTGGTCGCCGCCGGCGCGATCGCGTTCGCTCGTGAACCTGCAGATGAGCGCGGCGATCGACGACCAGAACGAGCGCAACCAGTACCTCAACGACGAGATCGCGAAGCTCGACAAGCAGATCACCGAGATCCTCGCGCTGGAGCAGCAGAAGCAGCGGCTGCAGGCGCGCATCCAGGTCATCGAGCAGCTCGAGCGCAGCCGGCCGGAGATCGTGCACGTGTTCGACCAGCTGGTGCGCACGATTCCGGACGGCGTCAACCTGACCTCGCTCAAGCAGACCGACCGCAAGCTGCAGCTGAAGGGCCTGGCGCAGTCGAGCACGCGCGTCGCCTCGTACATGCGCAACATCGACGCGTCCGAGTGGCTGACCGATCCGTCGCTCGACATCCTCGAGACCAAGGGCGCCGGTGACGGCGGCTCGGAGTTCACGCTGAACGCCGTGCAGGAGAATCCGCAGCGTCGCGGCCAACCCCGACGCAGCAGGTCGCCGCGAGCCCGGCAGGAGCGCGCCGATGAGCGTCCTCGACCAGATTCGCGATCTCGATCCGAACGATCCCGGCCGCTGGCCGCTGCCGTTCCGGCTCGGCGCGATCGGCCTGATCTTCCTGTCGCCGTCGGTGCTGCTCGCGTACTTGCTGGCGTGGAAGCCGAAGAAGCCGGAGCTGGACGCCGCGCGCGCCGAAGAGCAGGCGCTGCTGACGACGCTCGAGCAGAAGGCGAAGAAGGCCGCGAACCTCGACGCCTACAAGGCGCAGCTCGCGGAGATGGAGCAGTCGTTCGGCGCGATGCTGCGCAAGCTCCCGAACAAGACCGAAGTGCCGAACCTGCTGACCGACATTTCGCAGCAGGGCACCGGCGCCGGCCTCGACCAGAAGCTGTTCCAGCCGAGCCAGCAGAACAACAAGGACTTCTACGCCGAGCTGCCGATCAAGATGCGCCTCACCGGCAGCTTCCATTCGATCGGCGCGTTCGTCAGCGGCATCGCGGCGCTGCCGCGCATCGTGACGCTGCACGACGTCGAGATCACGCAGCAGAGCAAGGACCCCGGCACGATCAGCTGCAGCTCGACGTGACCGCCAAGACCTATCGCTACCTGGACGACGAAGAGCAGGCCGCGGCTCAGCCGCA
Organism: uncultured Gammaproteobacteria bacterium; assembly: GCA_963830745.1. Classification (GTDB taxonomy): domain Bacteria; phylum Pseudomonadota; class Gammaproteobacteria; order Steroidobacterales; family Steroidobacteraceae; genus Steroidobacter. Next base: position 462,654 of record CAWHNL010000012.1, on the reverse strand, counting down.
GCAGCCAGGGGCCGGCCGGCCGCGCAGCGCCCGGCACCTGAGCACAGCCGCGAGAAGCGAGCATGCCACCTATGACCAGACCCATTCTGATAGTCGCCGCCGCTGCTCGCAGTGCTGTCGCTGAGCGGCTGCTCCAACGACATGGACCAGCTGCAGGCAGCAAGTCGCCGAGATCAAGAGCCGTCCGGGCGAGCGCATCGAGCCGCTGCCCGAGATCAAGCCGTACGAGGCGTTCGCGTACAACGCGAGCAGCCTGCGCTCGCCGTTCGTGCCGAGCGCGCCGGCGCGCAACGACCTCGCGCAACGCGCGTGCGTCCCGACGTGAAGCGCCCGCGCGAGTTCCTCGAGCAGTTCCCGCTCGACACGATGCGCATGGTCGGCACGCTGGCAGCTGCAGGGCCGCAACTACGGCCTGGTGCAGGGCAAAGACGGCCTGGTGCATCGCGTGCTGCCGGGCAACTTCATCGGTCAGAACGACGGCCGCATCGTCGGCATCAGCAGCACCAAGATATCAATCATCGAGATCGTCCCCGACGGTCTCGGCGGATACATCGAGCGTCCAGCCGCGCTGGCGTTGACAGAATGATCCTCAGGGAGAAACCCGAAAATGTCGTCTCTCAATTTCGCCATCGCGTGCCGCTCGGACTCGTGCATCGGTGCCGCAGCTCGCTGCTGCGGCTCGTCATGGCGTCGGCTGCTCGCATGGGACCGCTGCGCTTGCGCAGGGCGCCAACCGCCTGGAAGGCATCAGGCCACCACCGCTGCCGGCAACAAGGTCGAGCTGACCCTGCGGCTCAGCGATACGGCGCCGACGCCGCTCACGTTCACCGTCGACAATCCGGCGCGCATCGCGCTCGATCTGCCCGACACGACCGTCGCGATGTCCTCGCGCCGCGTCGACGTCAAGCAAGGCGTGCTCGACACCGTGAACGTCGCCGAAGCGAACGGCCGCACGCGCGTCGTGCTGAACGTCGACAACCTCGTGCCGTACGAGACGCGCGTCCAGGGCAACACGATCATCGTGACGCGTCGGCGGCGGCGCACGCGCCGCCAGCAGCGGTGCCGCGGTCTCGACCGCAGCTGCAGCCGCAGCCACGCCAGACCGCCGCGCTCGGCGGCGCCGATCTCCGGCTCGCGCAGCGTCAACAACATCGACTTCCGCCGCGGCAGCGACGGCTCCGGCCGCATCATCGTCGAGCTCACCGATGCCAAGGTGCCCGCCGACCTGCGCCAGGAAGGCGGCCGCATCGTCGTGAACTTCGCCAAGACCTCGCTGCCCGACAACCTGATGCAGCGTCTCGACGTCACCGACTTCGCGACGCCGGTCAACTCGGTCGACGCGCTGCGCGTCGGCGACGGCACGCGCCTGGTCATCGCCGCGACCGGCGACTACGAGCAGCTCGCCTACCAGTCCGACAACGTCTACACGATCGAAATCAAGCCGGTCGTGAAGCTGCCGCCGGAGCTGCAGGACCAGAAGGAATACACCGGCGAGCGCCTGACCCTGAACTTCCAGGACATCGAGACGCGCGCGGTGCTGCAGCTGCTGGCAGACACCAGCGGCCAGAACATGGTCATCAGCGACTCGGTCGGCGGCAACGTCACGCTGCGCCTGCAGAACGTGCCGTGGGACCAGGCGCTGGACATCGTGATGCGCACCAAGGGTCTCGACATGCGCCGCGAAGGCAACGTCATGTTCGTCGCGCCCGCCGCAGGAAATCGCCGCGCGCGAGAAGGAACTGCTGACGGCGCGCCAGGAAGTGCAGGAGCTCGCGCCGCTGCGCACCGAATACCTGCAGATCAACTACGCCAAGGCGAGCGACCTCGCCGCGCTGATCAAGTCGGGCCAGAACAGCTCGCTGCTGTCCGAGCGCGGCAGCGTCGCGATCGACGAGCGCACCAACACGCTGCTGCTGCAGGACACTTCGGAGCGCCTGGCCGACATCCGTCGGCTGGTCTCCACGCTCGACATTCCGGTGCGGCAGGTGCTGATCGAAGCGCGCATCGTGATCGTCAACGACGACTACAGCCGCGAGCTCGGCGTGCGCTTCGGCGCGACCGCTGCGTTCGATCACGGCGGCAGCGACGGCGCCGGCATCGTCGGTGCCGAACAACTTCGTGACTGCGGACGACGAGTCGGTGCTGTCGCGCACGCCGGACGGCGTGGCTACGGCCGCCGGCGGCTTCGTCCAGGCCGACCCGATCGACCGCTACCTGGTGAACCTGCCGGTCGCGAATCCGGCCGGTCGCCTGGCGCTGACGCTGCTCGACTCCGACTACATCGTCGACCTGGAGCTGTCGGCGGCGCAGGCGGAAGGCCGCGGCGAAATCATCTCCTCGCCGCGCCTGATCACGGCGAACCAGCGCGAAGCGACGATCGAGCAGGGCGTGGAAATTCCGTACCAGGAATCCTCGTCCAGCGGCGCGACCACGACGCAGTTCAAGAAGGCGGTGCTAGCCTCAAGGTCACGCCGCAGATCACGCCGGACAACCGCGTGATCCTCGATCTCACGGTCGCGAAGGACAGCGTCGGTCAGCTCGTCGCGAGCGCGACCGGCGGCTTCGTGCCGAGCATCGACACGCGCGAGATCGTCACGCAGGTGCTGGTGAACGACGGCCAGACGGTCGTGCTCGGCGGCATCCTCGAGACCGAGCGCCGCGACGCCGAGACAGAAGGTGCCGTGGCTCGGCGACATGCCGGTGCTGGGCCACCTGTTCAAGACCACCACGAAGACCGACAACAAGGACGAGCTGCTGATCTTCGTGACGCCGCGCATCCTGCGCGAAGGCGCGAACCTCTACTGATCGGCGACGCCTTCGCTGCCGGGACGAATCGCGCGGCCGCCTTCGGGCGGCCGCTTTCGTTTATAGTCGGCCGCATGACCGCCATGAGCTCGCAGGCCCCTCGCAGCGAACGTGTTTCTGATCGGCCCGATGGGCTCGGGCAAGACGGCCGTCGGCAAGCAGCTGGCGCGCCTGCTGCATCTCGACTTCTACGACAGCGACGTCGAGATCGAGCGGCGCACCGGCGTCGACATCCCCTACATCTTCGAGAAGGAAGGCGAGACCGGATTCCGGGAGCGCGAGCGCGAAGTGATCGACTCTCTGACGCAGCTCGCAGGACGTGGTCATCGCCACCGGCGGCGGCGCCGTGCTGCTGCCGGAGAACCGCGAGCGGCTCGCCGCGCGCGGCCGCGTCGTCTATCTGCGAACCGGCATCGAGCAGCAGCTCGAGCGCACGCGGCACGGCCGCCAGCGTCCGCTGCTCTACACCGACGATCCGGAAGACGAGGCTGCGCGAGCTGATGGAAGTGCGCGCGCCGCTCTACGAGTCGATCGCCAGCGTGGTCGTCGCGACCGACGGCCGCCATGTGCGCGCTCGTCGCCGACGAAATCTGAACGGCTGCAGGAGCGTCGCCGGCGACATGAGCGCGCCGCTCGCACGAACGCGTCGACATCGCGCTGGGCGAGCGCAGCTATCCGATCCTGATCGGGCCGCGGCTGCTGGAGGATGCGCAGCTGCTGAGCACGCACATCGCGGCGCGCAACCTGCTGATCGTGACCAACGAAACGATCGCGCCGCTCTATCTGCGCGAAGCTGCAGAGCGCCCTGCACGGACCGACGCGTGGCCACGCTGATCCTGCCCGGACGGCGAGCAGCACAAGACGCTCGACAGTTTCGCGCGTGATCCTCGACGCCCTCGTCGCCGCGCGCATGAATCGCGACGCGGCCGTCGTGGCGCTCGGCGGCGGCGTCATCGGCGACATGGCCGGCTTCGCCGCGGCCTGCTACCAGCGCGGCATCGACTACATGCAGGTGCCGACGACGCTGCTCGCGCAGGTCGATTCCTCGGTCGGCGGCAAGACCGCCGTCAATCATCCGCACGGCGAAGAACATGATCGGCGCGTTTCATCAGCCGCGCTGCGTGATCGCGGACACGAGCACGCTTGCAGACGCTGCCCGACTCGCGAATACCGCGCCGGCATGGCGGAGGTCGTCAAGTACGGCTTCATCCACGACGCGGCGTTCCTGCAGCTGGCTCGAAGCGAACGTCGAGCGCGCTGCTCGCGCGCGAGGACGCAGCGGTGATTCACGCCGTGCGCCGCTCGTGCGAGATCAAGGCGGACGTCGTCGGCAGCGACGAGCGCGAGCACGGTCTGCGCGCGATTCTGAATCTCGGCCATACGTTCGGTCATGCGATCGAGACGGCCACGGGCTACGGCAACTGGCTGCACGGCGAAGCGGTGGCCGCCGGCATGGTCATGGCGGCGGACATGTCGGACGCGACTGGGCTGGCTGCAGCCCGCCGATCGCGATCGCGTCGTGCAGCTGCTCGAAGCGGTTCGGCCTGCCGGTCGCCGCCGCCGCGCATCGGCGCGCAGCGCGGACGCGAGCTGATGGGCATGGACAAGAAAGTGCTCGGGCGGGCGTATTCGCCTGGTGCTGTTGCGAGAGCTCGGACATGCCGACGTCGTCGACGACTACGCCGAGCAGGCGCTCGAGGCTACTCTGCAAGCGCATTTCGGCTGATACTCGCGCGGCAGCGCATGACCGCCGATCTCCGCACCGCTCGCTGCCCTACGCCGCCACCGAGGCGCCTCGCGCGGCCGCGTGCACGCCGAGCCGGCGCCGCGTCTGCGCGGCGAGTTTCAGCGCGACCGCGACCGCATCATCCATTCCACCGCCTTTCGGCGTCTCGTCTACAAGACGCAGGTGTTCGTCAATCACGAGGGCGACCTGTACCGCACGCGGCTGACGCACTCGATCGAAGTCGCGCAGATCGCACGCACGATCGCGCGCGCACTGCGGCTGAACGAAACGCTCGCCGAAGCGATCTGCCTCGCGCACGACCTCGGCCACACGCCGTTCGGTCACGCCGGCCAGGACGCGCTGAACGACTGCATGCGGCCGTACGGCGGCTTCGAGCACAACCTGCAGTCGCTGCGCGTCGTCGACGAGCTCGAGGAGCGCTACGCGGCGTTCCCCGGGCTGAATCTCACGTTCGAGACGCGCGAAGGCATCCTCAAGCACTGCTCGCTCAACAACGCGCGCCAGCTCGGCGAGCTCGGCGAGCGCTTCATCAAGCGCCGGCAGCCGACGCTGGAAGCGCAGATCGCCAACCTCGCCGACGAGATCGCCTACAACAATCACGATCTCGACGACGGCCTGCGCGCCGGGCTGATCGCGCTCGACGAGCTGCGAGAGGTGCCGCTGTTCCGGCGCAGCACGACGTCGTGATGGCGGCTGTATCCTGACCTGCAGCGGCCGGCGCCTGATCCACGAAGTCGTGCGCCGCATGATCAATCACGTCGTGACTGACCTGATCGAGACCACGCAGGCGGCGATTCGCGCAGCGGCGCCGGCCGATGTCGAGGCCGTGCGTGCGCGCTCGGCGCGCGCTGGTGCAGTTCAGCGACGCACGTCGCGGCCGAGCATCTGGAGCTCAAGCACTACCTGCGCGATCACGTCTACCGGCACTATCGCGTGCTGCGGATGACGAACAAGGCGCAGACACGGTGATCAGCGAGCTGTTCGATACGTTCTTCGCGCGCCCGGAGCTGCTGCCGACCGAGCATCACGAGGCGGCGCACCAGCATGGAAGCGCAAGCCGGAGAAGCCGGCCGCGCGCGCGCCGTCGCCGACTACATCGCCGGCATGACCGACCGGTACGCGATCGTGGAACACGAGCGGTTGTTCGATCCGGCGAAGCGCAGCTGAGCTGAGGACAGCCGATGACTTGAAGAACGATCTGCTGTCTGCGCGCGCTGCTGCGCCAGCCGGTCGAGCGCACGCCCGTCTGGATGATGCGTCAGGCCGGCCGCTATCTGCCGGAGTACCGCGCGACGCGCGCGCGCGCCGGCAGCTTTCTGAAACTCTGCATGACGCCGGAGCTGGCTTGCGAAGTGACGTTGCAGCCGCTCGCGCGCTATCCGCTCGATGCGGCGATTCTGTTCTCCGACATCCTCACGATTCCGCACGCGCTCGGCCTGGGACTGCAGTTCGAAACCGGCGAAGGACCGCGCATCGAGCGCCCGGTGCGCTCGCGCAGCGACGTCGCGCGGCTCGGCGTGCCCGGATCCCGAACACGGAGCTGCGCTACGTGATGGATGCCGTGCGACTCATCCGTCGCGAGCTGCATGGCCGCGTGCCGCTGATCGGCTTCGCCGGCAGTCCGTGGACCGTCGGCGACGTACATCGTCGAGGGCGGCAGCTCGCGCGAGTTTTCGCGCATCAAGGCGATGATGTACGAGGAGCCCGCGACGCTGCATTCGCTGCTCGAGCTGCTCGCCGAGTCGACGCGGCTGTACCTGAACGCGCAGATCGACGCCGGCGCGCAGGCGGTGATGATTTTCGATACGTGGGGCGGCGTGCTGACGCCGGCGTCAGTATCGCGAGTTCTCGCTGCAGCTACATGCAGCGCATCGTCGACGGGCCTGCGGCGCGAGCACGAAGGCCGCCGCGTGCCGGTCATCCTGTTCACGAAAGGCGGCGGCGCGTGGCTCGATGCGATGGCGCAGACGGGCTGCGATGCGCTCGGCGTCGACTGGACGACCGATCTCGCGGATGCGCGCCGCAGTCGGTGCAGGACAGCGTCGCGCTGCAGGGCAATCTCGACCCGAACTGCTTGTACGCCTCACCGCAGCGCGATCCGCGACGGAGGTGGCGCGCGTGCTCGCGAGCTACGGTCACGGTCACGGGCACGTGTTCAATCTCGGCCACGGCATTCATCCCGCAGTCGCCCGAGCACGCGGGCGCGATGATCGCCGCGGTCCACGAGCTGAGCCCGCAGTATCACACGTAGCTGATCGGGCTCAGGCTCGATCGCTAGCCTTCGGCAGGCTTCCTTCCTCAACTCGTCGCGCAGCGCGCGCCGCAGGATCTTGCCGACGTTCGTCTTCGGCAGCTCCGTCCTGAAATACACGTGCCTCGGCACCTTGTAGCCGGTGAGCTCGCTCGCGGCAGTAGTCGATCAGCTGCTGCTCGGTCAGGTTCGGATCCTTGCGCACGACGAACAGCGCGACCGACTTCGCCTGAGCGCTCGTCCGGCTGCGCGACTGCCGCGACTTCGAGCACGCCGGGATGCGCTGCGACGACGCTCTCGACTTCGTTCGGATACACGTTGAAGCCCGACACCAGGATCATGTCCTTCTTGCGATCCTCGATGAAGACGAAGCCGTCGTCGTCGATGCGGCCGATGTCGCCGGTGCGCAGCCAGTCGCCGAGCATCACCTGCGCGGTTTCGTCGGGCCGCTTCCAGTAGCCGCGCATCACCTGCGGGCCGCGCACGCAGATCTCGCCGACCTCGCCGATCGGCCAGCTCCTTGCCGTCGTCGTCGCGGATCGTGATCTCGGTCGAGGAATCGGCAGGCCGATCGAGCCGTTGAAATCGTGCGGCGCGAACGGATTGATGCACGCAGCGGGCGAGGTTTCGGTCAGACCCCAGGCCTGCGTCAGCACGTTGCCCGTGACTCGCTTCCAGTGCTCGGCGACGGAGCGCTGCACGGCCATGCCGCCGCCGAGCGTGATGCGCAGCGCGCTGAAGTCGAGCTCGGCGAATCCCGGCGTGTTCAGCAGCGCGTTGAACAGCGTGTTCACGCCGCTGATGTAGCTGAAGCGATACTTGCTTGCAGCTCGCTTGACGAACGCCGGGAAAGTCGCGCGGATTGGCGATCAGCACGTTGTGCGCGCCGAACTTGACGAACACCATCCAGTTCGCCGTCAGCGCGAAGATGTGATACAGCGGCAGCGCCGTGATGATCGTGTCCTGGCCGAGCCGCGCCTGCGGTGCCGATCCACGCGCCCGCCTGCAGCACGTTCGCGACCATGTTGCGATGAGTGAGCATCGCGCCCTTGGCGACGCCGGTCGTGCCGCCGGTGTATTGCAGGAACGCGATGTCGTCGTGCGTGATCGGCGACCGGCGTCGAACGGCAGGAACTGGCCCTGCTCGAGCACGTCGTTGAAGCGCACTGCGCCCGGCAGCTCCCAGTGCGGCACCTGCTTGCGCACGTGGCGCACGACCAGATTCACGATCGCCGACTTCGGCCAGCCGAGCTGGTCGCCGACGCCGGTGACGATGACGTGCTCGAGCTGCGGTGCGCTCGATCACCTCGGCGAGCGTGTGCGCGAAGTTCTCGAGGATCACGATCGCTTTCGCGCCGGAATCGGCCAGCTGATGCTCGAGCTCGCGCGCGGTGTAGAGCGGATTCGTGTTGACGACGGTCAGCCCGGCGCGCAACGCGCCGTACAGCGCGATCGGGTACTGCAGGACGTTCGGCAGCATGATCGCGATCCGGTCGCCCTTCTGCAGTTCCGCGACTCTGCTGCAGCCAGGCCGCGAAGTCGCGCGCGCAGCGCGCTCGTACTCGGCGTAGGTGATCGTGCGGCCCAGGCTGGTGAAGGCGGGCGGTCGGCGAAGCGCTCGCAGCTTTCGCTCGAGCAGCTCGTGAGCGAGGGATATTCGTTCGGGATTGATCTCCGCCGGCACGCCGGGCGGATAGTTCTTCAGCCAGACCTTGTTCATCGATTCCCCGATGTGCCAGTTATTTTTTCAGCAGCGGTTAGAGCCGGCCACAGTTGTCCAGCAATCGCGGCTGCGCCTGCGGCCGTCGGATGGATGCCGTCGGCCTGCATCAGCTTCTCGTCCAGCGCGACCCCCTCGAGAAAGAATCCGACCAGCGGCGCGTCGATATCTGCTGCGCCAGCTCGCCATAGAGCGCATGAAAGCCGTCGGCATAGTCGGCGCCGTAGTTCGGCGGCATGCGCATGCCGACCAGCACGACCTTGCGCGCCGGCGGCCTGCGATCTGCTCGATCATGGAACTCGAAATTCGTCGCGCACCTGCTTGCAGCGGCAGGCCGCGCAGACCGTCGTTGCCGCCGAGCTCCAGGATGACGATCGCCGGCTTGTGCAGCTCCAGCGCGCGCGGCAGGCGAGCCCGTGCGCCGCCGGTCGTGTCGCCGCTGATGCTGGCATTCACCACGCGGTATCCGTAACCTTGCGCGGCGAGCCGCTTCTGCAGCAGCGCCACCCAGGTTGCATCGACGGCGACGCCATAGCCAGCGCTCAGGCTGTCGCCGACGACCAGGATGACCGGCTGTGCGGTGCCGCGCGCATGTCGCGTGAACCGACAGCGGCAGCGCCAGTCCTATCCAAGCTGAGCACGACAACTTTCGCCAGCCATGCTGCCAACGAACGCACCAAGAACGCGACATGAGCATTGCGGAACCGGTCCTCAGAGCAGAAAGCATCACGAAGCAGGTTAGCAGCCCGGAAGGAACGCTGACCATTCTGGCAGAAGTCGACCTGCAGATCGCCGCCGGAGAAACCGTCGCCATCGTCGGCGCCTCGGGCGCCGGCAAATCCACGCTGCTGGCGCTGCTTGCCGGGCTGGATGAGCCGAGCGAGCGGGCGGGTCTGGCTCAACGGCGTCGGAGCTGACGGCGCTGGACGAAGACGGCCGGGCGGCCGTGCGCGCGCGCCATGTGGGCTTCGTCTTCCAGAGCTTTCATCTGGTTCCGTCGCTGACGGCGATCGAGAACGTGATGCTGCCGCTGGAGCTGGCGGGCCTGCCGCAATGCGCGCGAGGCCGCCGCCGAAGTGCTCGCGCAAGGTCAATCTTTCGCCGCGCCGCGAGCACTATCCGCGACAGCTGTCGGGCGGCGAGCAGCAGCGCGTCGCGATCGCGCGAGCGTTCGTCACGCGGCCGGCGGTGCTGTTCGCGGACGAGCCGACGGGCAATCTCGATTCGGTGACCGGCGAGCGCATCATCGAGCTGCTGTTCGAGCTCAACCGCGCGACGCAGACGACGCTGGTCGTCGTGACGCACGATCAAGCGATCGCGAAGCGCTGCGGCCGCATCATCCGCATCGAAGCGGGAGGCTGGTCGCATGAAAGGCGCTGCGACTCGCATTGCTCGCGCTGCTGCGCGACGGCAAGTCCGGCGAGCTGCGCGTGCTGATGCTCGCGCTGCTGGTCGCCGTGTCGGCGCTGACCGCCGTGGGTTTCTTCACCAGCCGCGTCAGTCGCGCAGTCGATCAACAAGCGGGCGAAGTGCTCGCGGCGGATCTGCGGCTGCAATCGCGCGCACCGATCGAGCGCGAGTACTTCGAGCTGGCGCACGGCTGCCGGGCTTGCAACCGCCGAGCTCTCGACGTTCCCGAGCGTCGTGTTCAATGGCGAGGACAGCGCGCTCACCGCGATTCGCGCCGTGTCCGCGCGCTATCCGCTGCGCGGGCGCCTGAAGGTCGCCGACGTGCCGTTCGGTCCGGCGCGCGAAGTCGACTACGCTGCCGGGCCCGGGCGAAGCGTGGCTCGAACCGCGGCTGTTCGGCGCAGCTCGACGCGCAGCGTCGGCGACCGCGTCCGCGTCGGCTCAGATCGAGCTGACGATCACGAAGGTGCTCGACTATCGGCCGGACCAGGGCTCGCAGTTCGTCGATCTCGCGCCGACGCTGCTGATGCGCCTCGAAGACGTGCCGGCGACCGAAGCTCACGCAGGAAGGCAGCCGCATCTCGCTACGCCGCGCTGTTCGCCGGCGACACGCCGCAGGTCGCGGAATTCAAGGAGCAGCTGACGGCGCGCAAGAAGCCCGGCCAGCGCATCGTCGACGTCGAAGAGGCGAGTCCGCAGATTCGCTCGGCGATCGATCGCGCCGGCCGCTTCCTCAATCTCGCGGCGCTGGTCACGATCCTGCTCGCCGCGATCGCTGTCGCGATCGCGGCGCGACGCTACGTCGCGCGTCATCTCGATACCGTCGCGCTGATGAAGAGCATGGGCGCGTCGCAGCGCCTCGTGCTCGCGATCAGCGTGCTCGAGCTGCTGATGATCGCGATCGTCGCCGGTGTCCTCGGCGCGCTGATCGGCTATGCGGCGCAGGAAGGCATCGCGTTCCTGCTGCGCGATCTGGTGCGCGGTGAGTTGCCGCGCCCCGCGCTCGATCGCCGGCTGGCTCGGGCTCATGACTTCGATCCTGATTCTGATCGGCTTCGCGTTGCCGCCGCTCCTGCAGCTGCGCAATGTGCCGCCGGCGCGCGTGCTGCGGCGCAATCTCGAGCCGCCGCCGCTGCGCTACGTCGACCGTCTACGGCACGCGCTATCGCGGCGCTGGTCGCGCTGCTGTATTGGCTGGTGCGCGATCCGAAGCTGCTCGTCTACGTGTCGGCCGCGACGCTCGGCGACGTTCGTCGTGCTGATCGCCGCCGGCTGGGTGCTGGTGCGCGAGCTTGAGCACTTTGCGCGGCAGCGTCGGCGTCTCGTGGCGCTACGGCATGGCGAACATCGCGCGGCGCGGCCGCGACAGCGTCATCCAGATCGTCGCGTTCGGCCTCGGGCTGATGGTGCTGCTGCTGCTCGCCGTCGTGCGCAACGACCTGATGCAGGAGTGGCGCGCGAGCCTGCCGGAGAATGCGCCGAACTACTTCATGATCAATATCCGCCCCGATCAGACCGCGGCCGATCCGCGAGTTCTTCGCGCAGCAAAGCGCTGTGACGCCGCCGGAGCTCGTGCCGATGATCCGCGCGCGTCTCACGCAGATCAACGGCACGCCGGTCGCGCAGCTGCAGCATGTCGAGCGAGCGCGGCCGCGACTTCCTCGAGCGCGAAGCGAACCTGACCTGGGCGCAGATCATGCAGAAGGACAACAAGCTCGTCGCCGGCGACTGGTGGCGCGCGGACGACGGCGGCGGGCCGCGCGTTTCCGTGGAGATCGAGCTGGCGCAGTCGCTCGGCCTGAAGATCGGCGACGATGCTGACTTACGACGTCGCGGGCGAGATCGTCGACGCGAAGGTCGCGAGCTTCCGCGAAGTGCAGTGGGACTCGTTCCGGCCGAACTTCTTCATGGTGTTCTCGCCCGGCACGCTCGATGACAGCACCGGCACGTACATCACGAGCGTGCACATCCCGCGCGAGCAGCGCTCGATCCTGTTGGACTTCACGCGCCAGTTTCCTGAGGTCACGGCGATCGACCTGGAAGCGATCCTCACGCAGGTGCGCGGCGTGATGGACAAGGCGTCGCTGGCCGTGCAGTACGTCTTCGCTTTCACGTTGCTGGCCGGCATCACCGTGCTGCTCGCCGCGATCCAGGCGACGCGCGACGAGCGCCGCTACGAAAGCGCGATGCTGCGCACGCTGGGTGCGAGCCGACGCGTCGTGTTGCAGGGAGTTGCCGCGGAATTCACGACGCTGGGACTGCTGGCCGGCACGCTCGCCGCAGTCGGCGCGACCGCCGCCGGCTACTTCCTCGCGACGCGACTGTTCAATCTCGACTACACCTTCAGCTTCGCGGTGTGGGGCGTCGGCCTGGTCGCAGGTGCGCTGCTCGTCGGTATCAGCGGAACGCTCGCGACGCGCTCGGTCGTGAATCATCCGCCGATCGCGACGCTGCGAGGCAACTAGCAGCGTCACTGCAGGCCGATCCGCAACCAGCCGACCTCTTCCGTCTGCCCGCGCCAGTTGTAGCCGTCGACCTTGACCAAGTAGTCGCCGGGTCCGAAGGCCGATGAGTTGAGCGCCAGGCGCAGCTCGCGGTTCGAGTCGCGCGCCACGCGCCGCAGCTGCATGACGCGCCCGCCGTCGACCTTGTCGATCGTGATCATGAACTGGTTGTACTTGCCTTCCGAGACGTCGATGTACAGGTCGAGCACTGCGGCGGCTGCATCCAGCCGAGATGCGAGCGTCGGCTGCCGCCGGCTTGCCGCGCACCAGCTGCACGCGATAGACCTGCGTGCTTCCCGCCGCCTGCATCTGCGCCGCACGCGCGGCGCGCTCCATATCCTTGACCTGCTTGCTCAGCGAATTCGCCTGCACCGCATAGGCGATGACGCCGGCGACCGCCGCGACCAGCGCGAACGCCATGCCGATGAACACGGTGCGGTTGCCACCGACGCCCTGCCCGCGCGAGAACTCGCGCTGCTCTTCCTCTACGTCGAAGCCTTCGTCGGAAGCTTCCAGCGCAGCGTGGGTCGCGCTGGAAGGAATCGCCTTGAACACGCCCGTCTCGCTGTCCTGCGCGCGGGCGCCGCGAGAGCCGCGCCTTGAGGCGCACCGGGATCGGCATCGCCTTGAGCGCCTCGGGATGATCGAGGCAGTACTTCTCGAACTCGCGCGCCTCCCGCACGGTGAGGTCGCCGGAGAGATAGCGATCGACGATGTGCTCGGTTTCGATGTACTTGCGATCCATTCGGAGGCTGTCTGTGCGCAAGATAGCGAAGGCGTCAGGCAGAAGTCTGACCCGTATTCCCTGGCGATCGCACTTCGCGGGACTTCGCCTCTTTCTCGCACAGCTTGCACTTCGGCCAGTAGCGCTTCGCGATGTGATCGAGCGTCCAGCGGTTGCCCTCGGCGAAGAACTTGCGCATCGCCTGCGATGCCGGCGAGTCGTCGTAGCCGAGCCCGACGATGCGCACGTGCGTCATGTTCTCGCCCGCGGGAGTGAAGTACAGCACCGTCCAGGTGCCGGCCACCGCGTCGCGATGCGGGAAGCTCGCCGGCGCCTGCTTGATGCGGATCGTGAGCATGCGCTCGGGCTCGTACGCCAGGATCTCGTTGACGATGGTCTCGGCATCGCCGAGCTTGCCCTTGCGGGTCGTAGTGGCTGCGGATCTCGCCGCCGATCGCGAGCCGCACGTCGGCCTGCGCGACGCCGGTGGCGAGGTAGCCCTCGGAGGTCGTGAACAGGCGCCAGACCTCCGCGACCGGCGCGTTGACGAACCCTTCCGTGACCTGCGGCTCGGCACCCCAGGCCGCGCCCGCCAACCAGCCTGCCGCCGCCGCAAAAAGGTGCAAAATCCCGCGCTTACCGGTGCGCCGTTTCTGGCCTGACATAGTGCTGCCCATTTGTGATCCCGGTGGGCGTCATGTGCCCGAAAGTCTGACGGAAGTGGGCGATAGTACTCATTATTGTTGCAGTCCCCTGGCCGATACTGCGATGCTCCAATTGTTTCCATAATCAAGGCTTCGGCACTTCAGGAACAGGCCGACTCCATGATCCTTACGCTGGAAGTCATCGGCGAGCAGGCACAGGACCTCGGCGCAGGCGGCCGCAAGGTCTTCAATGCCATCGGCGGCACGATCGGCCGCCTGCCGGACAACGACTGGGTGTTTCCGGATCCGTACGTCTCGGGCCGGCACGCCCTCATCCGCTATTTGAACGGCAAGTACTTCATCGAAGACACCAGCACCAACGGTGTCTTCGTCAACTCGCCGGACAATCGCATCTCGCGCACCGAGTCGCACCAGCTGCACGACGGCGACGTGGTGTTCATCGACGCCTACCAGATCAAGGTCTCGATCGCGAAGGACCCGGAAGCCGGCGGAGCGCGACGATCCGTTCGCGCAGCTGCAGGCGCGGCACAACAAGGGCGGGACGCGCCAGATTCCGCCGCCGCGTCCGCCGCCGACGAACGAAGAAGATCGCACTGCGAGCATGGTGAAGCGCCCGGCGCGCGGCGGCGAGGATCATTCCGAGGGCACGGTGTGGTTCGGCATGAGCGACATGTCGTCGGGCCCGAAGCCGGCGTTGCCTGCGCGCGCGGCCGAGCCGCCGCCGCCGGCAAGTGCTCGCGCACCCGCGCCACGTCGTCCTGCGCCGGCGGCGGCCGTGCGGCCGGCTCCGAGTGCACCTGCTGCCGCGCGCATCGCAGTCCCCGGCGACACAGCACAGCTGAAGGCGCTGCTCGATGCAGCTGGCATCGAAGGTCTCGATCCTTCGAGCGAAGCCGCGCAGACGCTCGGCGCGATGCTGCGCGCGGCGGTCGGCGGAATGATGGAAGTCCTGCGTGCCCGCGAGCGCATGAAGGACGAGCTGCGCGTCCGCGGCACGACCTTCAAGGTCGCGAACAACAATCCGCTGAAGTTCTCCGCGAACGTCGACGACGCGTTCCACAACCTGTTCGTGAAGCGCAACCCGGCGTACCTCGATCCGGCCGCGGCGTTCGAGGATGCGTTCCGCGACGTGCGCGATCACCAGGCCGCGTTCCTCTCGGCGATGCGCCTGGCGTTCGAGTCCATGCTCGCGCAGCTCGATCCGAATCGCCTGCAGGACGACTTCGACCGGCAGATCAAGAAAGGCTCGATCCTCGGCGTGCCGGCGAAGCTGCGTTACTGGGATCTGTACCGCGACAAGTATTCCGACCTCGCGAAGGACGCGCAGGGCGCGTTCCGTAACCTGTTCGGCGACGCGTTCGCCAAGGCGTACGAGGAGCAGTTGGAACGGCTGCAGGGATTGGCGCGCGGTCGCGACAAGTAGCGCGCGGCGCCCGGGGAACTTCGTGCTCGAAGACACGCTGGTCGAGGAAGACATCCACCCGGTCTACGTTTCCGAAGGCGTGACCGACACCGGTCGCGTGCGCACCGCCAACCAGGACGCATTCGTGCAGCTCGGCACGCGCGGCGTCTGGGCCGTCGCCGACGGCATGGGCGGCTATCGCGACGGTGACGTCGCCAGCCGCATGGTGTGCGAAGGACTGCAGAATCTGGGCAGCACCACCTCGCTCGAAGGCACTATCGACGCGATTCGCCAGAGCATGACCGAGGTCAACCAGCGGTTGCACCAGGCGTCGATTCGCGAGCACGACCCCATCGTCAGCGGCAGCACCGTCGCAATCTTTGTCGTCCAGCGCACGGCGTGCGCGGTCGTGTGGGCCGGCGACAGCCGCGTCTATCGCCTGCGCCACAAGCGTCTGACGCAGCTCACGACCGATCACACCTGGGCGTCGGAGCTCAATCTGCAGCAGCCGAACGAAGAAGCCGATCACGCGATCACGCGAGCCGTCGGCGGCGAGGACACGCTGCTGCTGGACGTGCGTCGCGATCGCGTCCGACTCGGCGATCGCTATTTGCTGTGCTCCGATGGTCTGACGCGTGAGCTGCCGGACGCGCGGATCGCCGAGTTGATGGCGGGCGAAGACCTGCAGCAATCCGCGAAGGCGCTGATCGACGCGACGCTGCAGGCCGGCGCCCGCGACAACGTCACCGTCGTCGTCATCGAAGCACAATGAAGAACGACGAAAAGACCGAGCATCTGCCGGCGCACAAGGCGACCCTCGTACGTCCTTCGCCGCAGGCTGCTCCTGCAGCTGCGCCAGCTCCTGCGCCAACTACGCAGGACGAGCAGACGGTGCTGCGCGCGCCCGCTGAGATGGCGCCTGCCGCCGTCGATCCGGACGCGACGATCAAGACTATGCGACCGCAAGTCGCCGAGACCGCTGCTCGCACACTGCAAGCCGCACCGCCGACTTCGCAAAGCGCGTACGCGCCGACATTGCAATCGCCGGGGCCGGGCGCCGCGTACGCACCGACGCTGCAGTCGGCACCGCTCACCGGCCCCGACGGGACGCAGGTGATGTCGAATCGCCTGGTCGGCTCGCTCGAAGACGCCGGCGAAGGTCATCACGGCCCGCTCGAGCCGGGCGCGGTCATCAAGAAGCGTTTCGTGCTGGAAAAGGTGTTGGGCAAGGGCGGCATGGGCCTCGTGTTCGGCGCGATCGACCGCCGCAAGGAAGAAGCGCGCGATCCGAATCCGCGCGTCGCACTCAAGGTGCTGAACGCGGATTTCCAGCGCCATCCGCAGGCGTTCATAGCTCTGCAGCGCGAAGCGCGCAAGGCGCAGACGCTCGCGCATCCGAACGTGGTCACGGTGTTCGACTTCGACCGCGACGGCGACGCGGTCTACATGACGATGGAGCTGCTGAAGGGCCGCTCGCTCGACTCGATGACGCGCGAAGCGCGCGGCAAGGGCATGAAGCGCGAGATCGCGCTGCCGATCATCCGCGGCATCGCCGAAGGCCTGGCGTACGCGCATCGCAAAGGCATCGTGCATTCCGACCTGAAGCCCGGCAACGTCTTCATCACCGGAGAGGAAGGCACGGCGAAGATCCTCGACTTCGGCATCGCGCGCGCCGTGCCGAGCATGAATACGGAAGCGAGTCGCGATGTGTTCGATGCGGGCAGCCTCGGCGCCTACACCGAAGCGTACGCGACGGACGAGATGATCGACGGCGTCGATCCGCATCCGGCGGATGACATGTACGCGCTCGGCATCATCGCGTACGAGTTGCTGACCGGCTTCCATCCGTACCAGCGACACAGCGCGCCGGCCGCGCGCAAGCTCGGGCATCAAGCCTGCGCCGCTGAAAGGGCTCAAGCGCAAGGAGACGCGCGCGATCGAGCGCTGCCTGTCGCTCGACCGTAAGAATCGCCCGCAGAACGCTGGCGACTTTCTCAAGTTGTTCCGCGGCGTCACGGCGCTGCAGAAGGCGACGCTCGCCGCGGCTGCTGTGCTCGCGGTGGTCGCCGGGTATGTGTCGTACCAGAACTACGTGGAGACCAGCCCCGCGATTCCGTTCAGCGAGCTGCCGAGCCAGAGCTGCAGAGCAGAGTTCAAGCAGCAACATGAAGGAAGGCGACGAGGCGTGGCGTTTCTTCGAGCGCGAGCACATCTCGGACGCAGCGTGTCCAGGCGATCGAGCTTTACGCCGAGGCGTACGACATTCACCCGCGCAATCGCGAAGCGGTCGCGGCGCTGAAGAAAGCAGCCGACGCGCTGCTCGCGCTGCCGGACTAACGAGAAGCCCGCCAGGCGCTCGCGAAGGACCTGCAGAAGAAGAGCGCGTTCTACCAGAAGTACGCGCCCGTCGTCGACGCTGTGAGCGAATGATCGTTGTAGGTCGGGCTTCAGCCCGACTCTTCGCCTTCTAAAACACCACACCCTGCGGCGAGACCACCGGACCCGCCGGCCCGCCCGTGCGCCTGCAGGTTCTCTCGCCCATCGGCACGCCCGCCACATAAGCGCGGGCGCGGCATTCATACGATCGACTCTCGCCGCATCCCGTCGCCTCGTAGCGAGTCACGCCGACGTACGGTCTCTCAGTCAACTGAACATGAACGTTCGCAGCGTCGCAATCGAGATCCTGTGCGCTTCGCAAACGCACCTGTGAGCTGTTGGATGCGCATCCGGCCAGCATCGGCAACGCGATCGCGACGAGTGCGGCGAGGCTGCCTGTACGGTTCGACATTGGTGTTTGCTCCGTGCCGTCCAATCGAGCGGATTCTCCATCGATAGATCGAAAACGCAATGGCGTTTGCGTCACCGATGGTTGGGAACGAGATCGCAGTCACACATTCAGCCTGCCCACAACCAGCCTCGCTCAACCCACCATGAGTACCAGCGTCGCACCCTCGTTGCTCTGTCAATCCATTGACAGAGAAATCCTTGACGACTTGCCACTATCCCGCGCACCGGGCCAACAGAGCTTTGTGGAGGCGGAAATGGGTATTTCGGGGATAGTTATTCGATACGCCGTCATCGGCTGCGCGCTGCTTCTCAGCGCGTGCGGTGGCGGAGGTGATGGGGGTGATGGTGGCAGCGGCACTGCGAATACGCCGCGCACCACCGCCGACGAGCGGCATCGGGCCCGCCGGCGGTACGGTCAACGGCCCGAATGGAACGAAAGTCGTAATCCCGCCGGGCGCGCTTGCGGTCAACACGCCGATCGCGATCGCGCAGATCGCAGCGAGCGCGACGCCGCTGCCCAGCGGCTTTGCACCGGTCGGTGCAACGTTCGCATTCACTCCGCACGGCACCACGTTCGCCGTGCCAGTGACCGTGACACTGCCGTTCGATCCGGCAAGCGTTCCCGCGGGAACGCTGCCGCAGTTCATCAAGACGAACGCGCAGAATCAGTGGCAGGACATCCCGAATCCCGTGTTCGACGCGACCAGCGTCAGCGGACAAGTCACGAGCTTTTCCGATCTCATGACGGCGGTGGCGGCGGCCAGGCCGTCGCGTGAATGGACGTTTCTTCACGGCGATCCCGGCACTGGCGGTGAGCTCGTAGTGCTCGCATCCGCCCGATCACGGCGGCCTGCAGCCGGGCGACGTCCCGTTGCGGTGCCGCCGTTTCCGACATCGTCGAGTTCGGGCCGGCGCTGTTCGACGAGCCCGTGACCGACCTGGCCGCGTCGCTCCTTCCTGACCAGATTGCGAACGGCCATGCGTTCGGATCGGCGAACGGTATGACCTATGGCGTCTTCGCCGAAGCGCCGAACGCGGCACGTCGGTGGGTCCGAGCCGATCGGCAGCGTCACCAAGCTCGACGCAGATGCAGAGCTTCCAGCGTGACCGGCGAGAATCCGACGCTGCGGGTAAAGCTCACGAAAGTGCGTATCCTGCTGACGGATTTCACGGCACCGCCGGGCCCGACCGGCGGAGTCGCGCCGATCAAAGGCGAGGTTTTGTTCCTGTTGCGTGCTACCGCAGAAGCTGGCAGCGCGAGTTCTTCTTCGCGGTCGGGCTGTCGCGGCAGTGTTCGGCGCCGATCGGCATCTTCTTCCGCGACGCCGAGCGACGAGCGCGTTCGCGCGTCGATCCTCTGTGGAACGACGACAACTTCAACTTTCGCCACGGCGCCGTTGGTTTCTCCATCGTCAACGGCGTGCCGACGCTGGGGCCGCTCGATGGCACCGTGGCGCCGGGCGCGTGCCCGGGCAGCTTCGCGCTGCTCGAGCTGAAGGACGACGATTCCGCTCGACATCCCCGTGTCGGTTTCTCGATGTCGATGAGACGTTCACGCTTCAGCTCGTCCGTCCGTGCGGACACGTACAACCGCAGGGGCGGCGGTTCGCTGCTCGATTGCGACGGCGTCGTCGGCCAGCGCGTTCATACGCGACCCCCTGGAGCTCGGCGGCGTGGCGTGGGAGTTCACGGGGCTGACGCCGATCGACACGCCAGCAGAAGACGATGCGTCGGACGAACCGCCGCGACTCGAGCCCGCAGCCTGCGAGCCCGGGCCCGGTCCGGATCCCGAAGCCGGCGTGTTGCAGTTCGAAGCCGCGTCGTTCACCGTCGATGAGTTCGGTGGCGCAGTGCCGACAGTCGCGATCACCCGCACCGGCGGCTCCAAGGGCGCGATCACCGCTACGTTCACGACGAGCGATGGCACGGCGACGGCGGGCAGCGACTACGAGGCCCTGAACGCGACGGTGTTCTTCGCCGACGGCGAAGAAGGACGGCGCATCGTGCCGATCCCGATCACGCCCGATCTCGTCGCCGAGCTCGACGAAACGGTGAACATGACGCTGTCCGAGCCGGGCGGTTGCGGAGCCCTCGGCGCGCGCACTGCGGCGGTGATGACGATCCGTCGACAACCGACTGAGCCTGTCGCCGCAGCCGAGCGGTCTCGATCCGACCTTCGACACGGACGGCAAGGTGACGACGAAGTTCGGCGGCAATGACACCGGCATGGCGATTCAGCCGGACGGCAAGATCGTCATGGTCGGCGGCTCCACCTCGGACTTCGTGCTGGCGCGCTACAACATCAACGGCAGCCTCGACGCGACGTTCGGTACGAACGGACTCGTGACCCACAGCATGCTGAATGGCACCTCCGAGGAAATCGCGCGCGCCGTCGCGATCCAGGCGGATGGCAAGATCGTCGTCGCCGGCCACACGGGTCAGTTCGGGCGGCCGGGCCGACCCGCGGGCAATCGCTTCGACCATGCGATCGTGCGCTACAACGCGAACGGCAGCGTCGATACGACGTTCGGCAACGGCGGCGTCGCGAGCAGCCTCATCGGTCGCATCTTCGCCATGGCGCTCCAGGCTGACGGCGGGATCATCGTAGTCGGCGACGCGCCTCAGCCCGAGGACATGATGGTTGCCCGCTACAACCCCAACGGCAATCTCGACCTCACGTTCGGCGAAGGCGGCTTCAGGCTGTTCGACCTGGGCCCCCTTGGTGCGGAGCTCGCGGAGAACGTGGCCGTGCAGTCGAACGGCGCGATCGTTTTCTCGGGACCGCACACCAAGCCAGGTGAAACGGTGCGCGAGCAGCACACTGCTGTCGTGCGTCTGGACTCCGGCGGAGACCCCGATGCGAGCTTCGGTACCGCTGGGGTGCTCATCCTCGACGGCACGCAGTGTCAGCGACGGGCTCGCTGTGCAAAGCGACAGCCGCATCGTGCTGGTCGGAGACGCCGGTACCGCTACACTCGGCGTACGCCGCAGTTCGCGACGATGCGGCTGAACAGTCAACGGCACGCCGGATAGCTCCTTCGGGACGGACGGCAGAGTGAACACCGCCATCACGCACGCGAAGCGACACGGCGAGGGCGGTCGCGCTGCAGGCAGGACGGCAAGATCGTCGTTGCCGGCAGCAGCAATAACCAGGTGAATCCGAACTTCGCAGCCGTACGCTACAACGCGAACGGCACGCTGGACGCGAGCTTCGCCACGGCGAGCATGCTGACGGTCGACTTCTTCGGCTTCACGGACGTCGCCGAGAACGTGGCCATCGCACCGGACGGCAAGATCGTGCTCAGCGGCCTGGCGCGCGACAATGTCGACGGATACGGCTTGGCGCGAGTGAATCCGTAAACGCAACCGGGCGTTGCAGTGGCATTCAGCCGCTGCAACGCCCGTCTCTGTAGTCAGCCGTCGCTGGCAGCTCACGGCTCCTGAATGTGCCGAATGCGCGCCAGGTTCGCGTCGAGCTGCTTGAGCCTTCCCTCGCCGTCCTCGCACAACAACACGAAGATCAGATCCAGCAGATGCTGGAGCGCCGACTGATACAGCAGCGGCTCGATGTGCGAGCGCTCGTCGTGCGCCGACACCAGCAACGACGCGTCCGCATGCGCGCGCAGCGGATTCGCAGTGTGGCGCGTCACCGAGATCACCTTGCCGCGCCGCTCGCGGAACTGGCGGCAGATCTGGTACAGCGTCGGCTGCTTGCCTTGCTCCGAGAACACCAGCAGCACGTCCTTCGCGGCGACGGTCGAGATGCTCGAGCTCATCAGCACCGGGTCCGCGTGATAGCACGGCCACGAAGCCCAACAGCGACAGCTTCGCAGCGAACGCTTGCGCGGAAACGCTGTCCTCGCCGAGCCCGATCAGGAACACCTTGCCCGCCGCGCCGATCAGCGATCGCGATCTCGTCGATCTTGTCCGGCGTGTTGATCAGCCGCGTCTCTTCCTCGGCCTTCGCCTTCGCGCGCCACAGGCTCTCGGCCAGCGCTGCATGCGGGTCGGGCTTTGCCGCCTGCGCCGTCGCGCCGCCGTTGCTGCCGTTCGCGCGCGCGATTTCCTCGCCGACCGAGAACTTCAGGTCCGGATAGCCCTTGAAGCCGAGCTTCTGGCTGAACTTCACCACGCTCGACTGGCTGATGCGCAGCGCATCGGCGAGTTGCTGCGACGAGTAGTCGCGCAGCAGGTGCGCGTTCTCCAGCAGGAAGTCCGCGATGCGGCGCTCGATTGCGCTCATCTGGTCGCGCTCCGAGCGGATTTTGAGCAGCGAGCTCATGGCATCACGCCGCCAATGGTTCCAGGCCGCGGATCTCGCGGATGCCGAGGCCGGGTGCCTGCGTCACGGTGATCTCGGACTCGTTGAAGATCACGCCGCCGACGACCGGGTTGAACTGGCACAGCGACGGGCCGTCCAGGTCCACCTTCGTGATCACGTTCGACTTCGCGACCGCGAGGTGCACGGCCGCCGAGACGCTGACGCTGGTCTCCACCATGCAGCCGATCATGCATTCCATCTGGTACATCGCGGCGATGTCGGCGATGTGAATCGCGTTCGACAGGCCGCCGGTCTTCATCAGCTTGATGTTGATGATGTCGGCGGCGCGCATGCGGATCAGCTCGATCACCTCGGTCGGACCGAACACGCTTTCGTCCGCCATGATCGGCGTGTGCACGCGCTCGGTGACGTACTTCATGCCTTCGAGGTCCTGCGCCTTGACCGGCTGCTCCACCAGCTCCAGGCGCACGCCGGCGTCTTCCAGCGTCTGCAGCGCGTACACCGCCTGCTTCGCCGTCCAGCCCTGGTTCGCGTCCAGTCGCAGCAGCGCGCGGCCTTCGACCGCGGCGTAGATCGCCTTGACGCGCTCGATGTCGACGCCGATGTCCTTGCCGACCTTGATCTTCAGCGACTCGAAGCCGCGGTCCACCGCGGCGATCGAGTCCGCGACCATCTTGTCGATGTAGTCGACGCTGATGGTGATGTCCGTGGTGATCACCGGGTCGCCGCCGCCGAGCATCTTGTACAGCGGCGCGTCGTAGAGCTGGCCGAACAGGTCGTAGACCGCGATCTCGACCGCGGCCTTGGCGCTGGAGTTCTTCTCGAGCGCGCCCTGGATCAGCTGCGTGATGCGGTTGAGGTTCGCGATGTCCTCGCCGATCAGCCGCGGCGAGATGAACTTGCGGATCGCCTCGATGATCGAGCCGTGCGTGTCGCCGGTGATCACCGCGGTCGCCGGCGCCTCGCCGTAGCCGACGTGGCCGGTGTCGGTGTGCACGGTCACGATGATGTCCTCGATCGTGTCGACGGTGCGCAGCGCCGTCTTGAACGGCGTCTTCAGCGGGACGCGCAGCATGCCGAAGCGGATGTCCGTGATTTTCATGGAGCTCTCAGTTCATTGACGGATGCGTTGGATGCTGTAGATGCGGTCGACCGTCGGCTGCTCTTTGCCGCCGAGCAGCGGCAGGAGCGGCGTGACGGACACGCCGTTCAAGTGCACGCGAGTGACCACGCCGTCGGCATCGCGATAGGTGATGCCGGTGGTGTCGTGGATGACGTACGGCGCGCCGCCGTCGTGGCCGATCACCATCATCACGTGGCCGGGAATGTAGATCAGGTCGCCGACCTGCAGCTCGCGCAGCACTGCAAGCCTCTTCTCGTGATCGTCGTCGGCGGTGAACGCGATGCGATTCAGCGCCGGGCTCACGCCCTGGTCGCGCGTGTTACGCGGCAGCTGCACGCCGAAGCTGCGATAGACCTCGGACACGAAGCCGCTGCAGTCGCGCGCGTTGTACGAGTGGCCCCAGCCGTAGCGCTCGCCGAGGAACTTGAAGCTCTGGCGGATCAGGTTCGCGCGCGTCAGCGGCAGATAGTCGGCGGCGACGTCGGCGGTTCGCGGCAGCAGCGCCGGCGCGAAGTGCAGCGAGCCATCGGCTGCGCGCATCGGCAGCTCGACGACGTGCGCGGTGTAGGGATGCTGGCCGTTCACCGGCTTCTCGGCCGGCCAGTCGCTCAGCACCGGGAGGCGCTGACCCATCTCCAGCTGCAGCTCCGAGACTTCGGGCCGCTCCGGCGTGAACACCGTGCGCGCCGTCGCGCCGGTGACGACTACGTACGGGCTCCTTGTGCGTGTAGCCGAACACTTCGTCCGCGCGCGCCCTGCGCCACGTCGTCGCTTGCGAGATCCAGGCCGCGTAGCAGCGGACTGACGACGAACCACCATTCGCCGTCGCGGCTCTCGTGCACGATCGCGACCGGCGTGCCGGGGAACAGCGCGTCTCTCCTGGAAGCGATCGATGTCGGTGCCGTCGTCGGGCTCGCTGAACACGCGCAGTGCGCGTCGGGAACGTGCGCAGGTCCGAACGCCGCACGACCATGCCGTAGCGCGTCGGCTGCGTCGCCGGAATCGCCGCGACATTCACGTTCGCGACGAGCGCGTCGATCGTGCTCGCCTCGACGGCGCGCCCTTGCTCGTCGTACAGCGTGTCGTCGGGCCGCTCCGACATCTCTTCGACCCACGCGCGCACGTCAGCCGCGGTCAGCGTGCGCGGCAGCGCTTCGACGTCGTGCACGGAGCGATCGAGCTGCTTCAGCTTCGCGTTCTGCGCGTCGATCGCAGCGGTCATCGAGCACGACGCGCGAGCGCTGCGCCGCGCCGGATCCAGAACTCCGGATCGAGATGCGCCTCGGTCACGCCGATGACGCCGTGCGCAGGAATCTGCGGCTCGCGCGGCGCCGACGGCGCACGCTGCGAGCGACAGAACTGCGACTGCGATGAGGAGCGATTGTTTCATGGTGCCAGGGCCGACAGTACGTTCGCCATGAACAGTCCGATGCCAGTGCCGAGGATCAGCCCGAGCATGGCGAGCAGCACGGCGATCGGCACGAGGACCGGCGTGTAAGTCGCGGCGAGCACCGGCGCGGAGGCGACGCCGCCGATCCGCGCCAGCGACGAGATGCCGGACAGCTACAGGTCGAAGCGGAACGTGCGCGCCGCAAGCGCCAGCAGCGCGATGTGAATCACGCAGCGCGAGCAAGCCGCACAGGATGAACAGCGGCGCGGACGCCATGCCCGGCGAAATTGCTCTGCGACGCGAGCACCGCGACCAGCATCGCCAGCAGCGCGCTGGCGAGCGGCCCGGGCCCGGGAATTCTCGCGAGCGGCGTGCGCGCGACGATCAGGCCGGCGAGCGTCGCGATCAGCACCGTCCAGGATGTCGTCGTCAGCATCATCGAGACCGGCAACGATGCCGCGAGGCGCGCAGCGCCGAGTCCGACGACCAGCGCGATGCCGAGCCACAGCAGAATGCCGCCGGGATCGGCCGGCTCCGTCGTCGGCGCGGTCAGCTCCGGATACGGCCGCGAGTCGGCACGCGTCCAGCGATTGAAGCGCGGCGCGAACGAGCCGCTCGACAGCAGCAGCAGCACCCACAGCGAATAGCACAGCGCATCGGCGAGCAGCACCGGCGGCAGCAGGTTGTCCGACAGACCGATCGACTGCTTCACCGCGACGAGATTGGCCGAGCCGCCGGTCCACGTTGCGCTCAGCGCGGCGAGCATCTTCCAGCCGTCCTGCGGCAGCACGCCGCGAAACAGCACGTACACGATGACGATCGCGAGCAGGATGCTGCCCATCGCGCACGCGAAAACCGCGAGCACGCGCGGGCCGACCTTGAGGATCGCGCGCAGGTCGCACGTCACCATCAGCAGGAACAGCAGCGTCGGGAGGAGATGCGCGGTCAACACGCGTCTGCGCGGATTGCACTTCGCCCGTCGACGACCACACGCCGCCCACCGCCAGCGCCGTCACGAACAGATACGTGAGCACGATCGGCGGGAGGACCGAGAAGAAACGCCAGCGATAGCGCCTCTCCAGCGACGGAAACAGCCCGGCGGCGACCAGCATGATCGCCAGGTAGGGCCATATCGTCTCGATCATCCATCCCCCCGCGCACGCTCGAGCAGGCTCTTCTGCAGGCCTGGAGAATATTCGCTTCTTATTTTGAATCTGGCAAGAATAAATTATTGACGACCCCCTGCCGCCATGTTACACAGCGATTACCTGGCCGCGCGTGAGAACCGACGTGCACACCGCATTGGGAGCGCCGTTTCGTCAGCTTATTGCTGGCACCGCTGCTGTTCAGCATGGCGTGCTCGGCCGGCGGCCTCGCACGGCGCATCGTGTCGACGATTCATCGCGCACGTCGACGCCGGCGAATTCAAAGCTGCCCGGGCCTCCATCGATCGCGTTCTCGCCGGCGGCGGACTCACGTCAGACGAGCGGCGCGCGTTCCAGTTCGAAGCAGAGCGCATGCGGCGGATCGAGCTGGACTTCTCGCTGAGCGAGCAGCAGGCGCGGGACAAGCGTTCGCGAGCAAAGTCCCGGACCTGCGGCCCGAGGAATTCGCCGCTTGGGATGCGGCCGGACTGCTCGAGCATCGCGTCATCGACGGCAGCAAGCGCTACTTCAATCGCGCGCCTTCGAATCTCTTTCGCCTGAGCGCGCAGGCTCGCGCGCGGCGCGCGCAGCAGACGCCGTTCAACGACGGGCCGCTCGAGAAAGCCCATCCCCATCACCGGGAGATTCGCGATGCGGTGCTCGCGAGCCACAAGACCAGCGTCGCGCCGCGGCGCGTGCGCGTCACGCAGACCCTCACGGTCGAGCCGGACGCCGTGCCGGCCGGCGAAACGGTTCGCGCGTGGCTGCCGTTTCCGCGTGCGCTGCCGGGTCAGCAGGAAGACATTCGCTACGTCGCCAGCGAGCCCGCGCAGCACACGATCGCGCCCGAATCGACGATGCAGCGGACCGTCTATTTCGAGCGCGCGGCCAGTGCGGGCAAGCCGACGACGTTCTCCGTCACCTACGAGCTGACGACGCTTCGGCCAGTACCACCCGATCGATCCCGAGAAGGTGACGCGCGTCGAGCCGACGCGCGCAGCTCGCGCCGTACCTCGGCGAGCGGCCGCCGCACATCGTGTTCACCGACGACCTGCGCAAGTTCTCGCGCGAAGCGGTCGGCGACGAGCGCAATCCGTATCGCATCGCGCAGAAACTGTTCCTCGCCGTCGATCGCATTCCGTGGGCCGGCGCGCTCGAATACTCGACGCTGCGAAACATCAGCGACTACGCGCTGCACGCCGGCCACGCCGACTGCGGCCAGCAGACGCTGCTGCTGATGACGCTGCTGCGACTCAACGGCATCCCGGCGCGCTGGCAGTCCGGAATGGTTTTCTCCGACGGCGACTACGACAACCTGCACGACTGGGGCTGGCTGTACCTCGCGCCCTACGGCTGGGTGCCGATGGACGTGACGTTCGGCCGGCTCGACGCCGGCGACCCGCAGCTCGACATGTTCTATCTCGGCGGGCTCGACGCGTATCGCATCGCCTTCAACGACGACTACAGCCAGCCGTTCGCGCCGCCGAAGCAGCATTTCCGCTCGGAGACCGTCGACCTGCAGCGCGGGGAAGTCGAATGGCGCGGCGGCAATCTGTACTTCGACCAGTGGGACTACACGTTCAAGGCACATGTCAGCAATCCACACAAGCATCCGCACTAGCACTCGATAACTGGCCGGGAGGTCGCATGAACAACAGAATTTTGAAGAGCGCGATGTACATCGCGATGGGGATGTCGCTCGCTGCTGCGCTGCCTGCAACGATTGCGCACGCTGCCAGCGACGGCTCACTGGTCGGCCGCCTCACGGACGGCGACAACAAGCCGCTGCCGGATGCGGAAGTGACGGTGCGCAATCCCGAGACGGGATTCACGCGCACGGTCAAGGCCGATGCGGACGGCAACTACCGCTTCCCCTTCCTCCCGGTCGGCAAGTACATCGTCGAGGCGACGCAAGAACGGCGCGACGCTCGGCAAGCTGGCCGAGGTCACCGTCGGCCTCGGCACCGCCACGACTGCGAACGTCACGGTCGGCGGTGATCGACGCTGGAGGAGATCCAGGTCCTCGGCACGCGCATCGTGACGGCGGTCGACGTCAAGTCGACCGAGTCGGCGACGAACGTGACGCGCGAGGAGCTGGAGCGCCTGCCGGTCGAGCGCGATCTGCTGTCGGTCGCGATGCTTGCGCCCGGCTTGACGCGGGGCGACGCGAGCATGTGCGTTGCCGGCAACTGCGGCGTTTCGTTCGGCGGCTCGTCGATCGCCGAGAACACCGTCTACATCAACGGCCTGAACGTCACCGACTTCTACAACCGCGTCGGCTCCTCCACGGTGCCGTACTCGTTCTACAAGGAATTCCAGGTCAAGACCGGCGGCTACTCGGTGGAGTTCGGCCGCACGACCGGCGGCGTGATCAACGCGGTGACCCGCTCGGGCACGAACGAGTTCGACTTCGGCACCGAGGTCGTGTGGGAGCCGAGCTCGCTGCAGTCCTCCAAGACCGACCAGTTCAACCGCGACGGCACGCCGCGCATCATCGGCAGCCACGACGAGTACGACCGGACCAACGCCACGGCGTACGCGTCCGGCCCGATCATCAAGGACCGGCTGTTCTTCTTCGCGCTGTACGAAGCGCGCGACTACAACAAGCTCAACACCGAACGACGCGGCGACGCTTCTTCGACGACGGCGTGCGGACGATGCTTCTGGGGCGCGAAGATCGACTGGCAGATCACCGACGGCACCTGCTCGAGCTGCTGGCGTTCTCCGACGAGAACGAGCGGGTCACCGACACCTTCGCCTATCGACGCTCGCGAACACCCAGACGGGCGCATACCAGAACACGCAGCTTCAACGAATCAGCGGCGGCATGAACTGGGCGACGACCTATACCGGCTACCTCACCGACACCTTCACGCTCAAGGCGCTGTACGGCGAGAACGAGCGCGACGCCGCCATCGCGAGCAACACCGACCTCGAGTGCAGCCGCGTCCAGCGACCGGCGCGCGAACCGGCAATTCGCCCATCGACGTGGGCTGCACCGCAGCAGCGCGCGTCACTGGCGCGGACCGATACCCGCGAGGCCGCGCGCCTCGATTTCGAATGGGTGCTCGGCGACCACCAGCTGCGCTTCGGCCTGGATCACGAGACGCAACACGTCCGAGCATACGACCAGTTCAATACCGGGCCCGGACCGCCTGCTCTACGAGATGTTCCGCGCACCCGCGGCCGGCGACGCTCGTCAACGACACCGTCGCTGCCGGCCGGCACGGAGTACGTGCGCACGCGCAACGACGGCGTGACCGGCGAGTTCGAGACGATCAACTCGGCGTACTACCTCGAAGACAACTGGTCGGTCACCGACAGCCTGGTGCTGAACGCGCGGCGTGCGCGTGGAGGCCTTCGACAACAAGAACTCCGACGGCGACAGCTACATCAAGATCGACGACATGGTCGCGCCGCGCGTCGGCTTCTCCTGGGACATGAAGGGCGACAATCGCACCAAGCTGTTCGGCAACGCCGGCCGCTACTTCCTGCCGGTCGCGAACGTCATCAACATCAAGCAGGCCGGCGGCTTCCTCGACGAGCGCACGTACTACCGTTCCTGAACGGCTTCGAAGCGTTCGACGTTCAACGGCCAGACGTTTCAGCGGCCGATCCTCGGCGCGCAGTTCGGCCCGGTCGACAACTCGCAGGGCGACGGCACGGTCGGCGACCTGCGCGGCGAGGTCGACCAGGACATGGATCCGGTCTACCAGGACGAGCTGATCCTCGGCTTCCAGTCGATGATCGACGACAAGTGGTCGTGGGGCGTGCGCGGCATCTACCGCAAGCTGAACAACGCCATCGACGACATGGAGATCACTGTCCACCGGCATCCTTGCAACGGCGAGCCGAATCGGCAGTCGGCTTCGTCATGGGTAATCCGGGCGACCCGCTCACGGTCCTTACCGATACCAACTGCGACGGCACGGCGTGCCAAGGCGACAACGACGCGCTCGTCACCATCGACACTGTCGAAGCGCCGGCTGGGCGCATGTTCGACGCAACAACGGCAACGTACGTATCTCGGCGTCGTCAGCGGCTTCCCGGAGCCGAAGCGCGACTACAAGGCGCTGGAGTTCGTGCTCGACCGCGCGTGGGACGACCGCTGGGCGTTGAACGCGTCGTACACGCTGTCCTTCAGCAAGGGCAACGCCGAAGGACCGGTCAACTCGGACTCCAACTTCGCCGACGCCGGCCGCACCGAGGCGTTCGACGACCCGTGGGTGAACTTCGGCGGCG
The DNA here is from genome assembly GCA_963830745.1 of uncultured Gammaproteobacteria bacterium. Taxonomy (GTDB): domain Bacteria; phylum Pseudomonadota; class Gammaproteobacteria; order Steroidobacterales; family Steroidobacteraceae; genus Steroidobacter. Next base: position 432,457 of record CAWHNL010000012.1, on the reverse strand, counting down.
ACGGCTACCTGGCGAACGATCGACGTCACCAGGTCAAGCTGCGCGGCTCCTACGGGCTGGGCGAGCACTGGCGGTTCGGCGCGTCGCTGAACGCTGCGTCGGGCCGCCCGATCAGCGCGTTCGGCGTCGGCAACCCGTTCGACGGTACAGTCGTTCCACAGCTTCTTCGATCTTCACGGCCAACTGCACCGCGCCGGTGGGACAGCGCGTGTACGAGTTGCACCCGCGCGGCGACGGAAGGCCGGACACCCTGGATCTTCGATCTGGGCGCTGAACGTGACGCTACGAGCACTCGTTCTCGGTGGCAGACCTGCAGGTGAAGCTCTCGGTGTACAACCTGCTCAACCAGCAGCGCGAGGTCGAGGTGAACGAGATCTTCCAGGACAGCATCACCGGGGCGCCTCGTGACAGCTGGGGATTGGGCGCGGGCTACCAGTCGCCGCGCTACGCGCGCTGACCCTGAAGCTGGACTTTTGATGGATGAAGGCGCGCACGCTCGGCTGTCGCAGCTCTGGCGTTCGGCGTCGCCGCCTGCACCGCTCATCCCCCGGGTAGCGGCGCGCGCAGACCACGCAGTCGTCGATGGAGCGATCCATCGACGCTGCGTTCGACGACGTCTACGCGCGCTATCGATTGCCGGGGCTCGCGCTCGGCGTCGTGCGCGACGGCGAAGTCGTCTACACGCGCACAGCCGGCGAGACGATCGCCGGCTCCGGTCAGCGCATCGACAGCCGCACGCTGTTCAAGATCGCATCCAACAGCAAGGCGATGACGACCGGCGTGCTCGCGCGTCTGGTCGACGCGGGCAAACTGCGCTGGGAAGATCCGGTCACGCGCTACCTGCCGCAGTTCCGCATGCACGATCCGTGGGTCACGCGCGAGATGCAGGTGCGCGACCTGCTCTTGCACAACAGCGGGCTGCGCGAAGGCGCGGGCGACCTGATGTTCTGGCCCGAGCCGAATCTGTTCACGCGCGCGGACGTGATCGCAGGCCTCGCGCATCTGAAGCCGGCGCACAGCTTTCGCTCGCACTACGACTACGACAACTTGATGTACGTGGTCGCGGGCGAAGTCGCCGCCGCCGCGGCGGGCACGTCTTACGAAGCGCTCGTGCGGCGCGAGCTGTTCGAGCCGCTGCAGATGAGCCGCTGCCAAGTCGGCGAGTGGCAGCGCGACGTCGTCGGCAACGTCGCGCAACCCCACATGCGCGAGGGCGATGGCAACGTCGTCATCCGCAAGGACGACGAGACGATTCCGGTCAGCACTTCCGCCGCCGCCGGCGGCATCCGCTGCAGCCTGGACGACATGCTGAAGTGGGTACGCATGTGGCTGGATGCGGATTCGCAATGGCTCACGCCGGCGCAGCGCCAAGCGGTGTGGACGCCGCACATGCCGATCCCGCTGTCGGCGCGGCAGCGTCGGTGGGATGGCAGCCGCTTCAATGCCTACGGCTACGGCTGGCGGATTTCCGATGTCGACGGCGTGCTGCGCGTCGCGCACACCGGAACGCTGGCGGGCATGTATTCAGCAGTGACGCTGCTGCCGGAGAAGAACAGCGGCTTCGTGTTCATGATCAACGGCGAAGGCTCCGAGGCACGCATCGTTCTGAACGAAGTGCTCGTCAAGCTGTTCACGGCCCCGGGCGAGCGCCGGCGTGTGGCTGACTACGCTGCGGAGCTGGCGCGCGAGCGACAGCAGGAACCGCAGGAGTCGAAGCCGCCGGCGCTCGCACGAACAGCGGCCCACGGCAGCTGACGCTCGCCAAGCAGCTCGGCATCTATCGGGACCCCTGGTTCGGCGAAGTCGCGATTTGCGAGCGCGACGGCGCGATCGACTTCGCCGCCGCGAAGTCGCCGCTGCTCAGCGGCGAGGTCATGCAGGCGGGCGAGCGGTTGCTCGTCGATTGGCGCGATGACAGCATCGACGCGGAGGCGTGGCTCGATTTCTCGTCGCCCGAGCCCGGCGCGCCGAGCGGGCTGCGGTTGAGCAAAGTCGATCCCGAGGCGGATTTCAGCTATGACTACGAAGACCTGGTGTTCACGCGCGTGGGCGATTGTTCGATGAAGCCGCAAGTCGATGCGTTGATGCGGACTACACGCGGCGACGTGCCGGGCGCGTCCGTGCTCGTGCTGCGCGACGGCGAACCGATCGTGCGCGCGGGCTACGGCCTGGCAGACATGGAAACGCACACGCCCGCGACCGCTACGACCAACTACCGGCTCGCTTCCGTGACGAAGCAGTTCACCGCTGCGTCGATCCTGCTGCTCGCCGAAGACGGCCGGCTGAAGCTCGACGACCGCGTGCGCAAGTGGCTGCCGTCACTGCCGAAGGCCGCGGACCCGGTGACGATCCGCCACCTGCTGACGCACACCTCGGGGCTCATCGACTACGAGGACGTCATCCCGGAAACCTTCAAGCCGCAGCTGCACGACGCGGATGTGCTGCGCTTGCTGGAATCGCAGGATCGCACTTATTTCAGCCCCGGCAGCGGCTACCGCTACAGCAACAGCGGCTATGCATTGCTGGCGCTGATCGTGGAGCGGGCGTCCGGACAAGACGTTCGCGACCTTCCTGCGCGAACGCATCTTCCAGCCGCTTGGCATGAACAACACGGTGGCCTTCGAGGAAGGGATCTCGACCGTGAGCAACCGCGCCTTCGGCTACACGCAAGAGCAGGGGCGCTGGGGCCGGACCGATCAGAGCCAGACCAGCGCGGTCCTCGGCGACGGCGGCATCTATTCGTCGATCGACGACCTGGCGAAATGGGACGCCGCGCTCTACGACGGACGGTTGCTGCGTCCGAGCTCACTGCAAGCGGCCTTCACCCCGGCAACCCGCACCGACGATGCTGAAGTGCAATACGGCTTCGGCTGGCGCATCACCGGCGAGACGCTGTGGCATTCCGGCGAGACGGCCGGCTTCCGCAACGTGATCGTGCGCTACCCCAAGCGCCGCCTGACGGTAGTCGTACTGACCAACCGCAACGAGCCCGAGCCCTACCGGCTGGCCCTGGAGATCGCCGCCAAAGCACCGTAGGTCGGGCTTCAGCCCGACACTCATCGCTTCTCGATCGTCCTGATCGCCCGCGAGGCGTCGAATCCCAACGCGCGGGCGATGTGCAGGAACTCGATGACGTCGATGCGGCGTTCGCCGCCTTCGTACTTCGCGACGAAACTTTGGTGTTTGCCGAGCTTGTCTGCCAGCTGCTGCTGGGTGAGACCGGCCCTGTTGCGGGCATTGACCAGGTACTGGGTCAGGCGCACATGTTCAGCCGAGCGCAAGGACTTCAAGGTGGCGGGCTCCGTGTCCGGGCCCGTATCTGTAATCCTGCTTTGCGAATATCCCAATTTCGGATACGATGTGCCTGCCTGAAGTTGCTAGCATACGGCACGCATGGTCACGGACGCAGACACGGATTCGACCCAGGTCGCGGAGCAACTGCCGATCAAGCCGCCGGTGGAGTATTCCGCCTGGATGCGCCTGCGTCCGCGCATCGCGCGAGAGCTGCTGCAGCTGGCCAACGCCGGCTCGCTGCCGACCGGCGCAGCGCTGAAGCGCGTCTTCCAGCACCTGTTCGGCCCCGACTGCAGCCCGCGCGACGAGACCCGCTTCCTGATCTTCGCGGCGCCGATCGCGCGCAAGATCGCCATCGGCATGGCGAACCGCGGCGACCGCATCGGCGAGAGCGACGTCAAGGTCCAGGACTTGGTCGAGTGGCTCGGCTGGCTCGACCGCTTCGACCCGATGTGCGCCGCCATGATCGACCTGCACTACTTCGCGGGGCTCACCACCAAGCAGACCGCCGCGGCGCTGCGCCTGCCGCCCGCGACCGTGATCCGCGACCTGCGGTTCGCCAAGAGCCTGGCTGCAGACAAGCTGCAAGGGCTGAGTGGGCTCTAGGCCTCCAGCGGTACTTTCCCGGCCCTCGTGCTCTAATCGCCGTCCGCCGCCGGACGGACTTCAGCTGAGTGAGCACGCCCCGCAAGCCCAAAACCGCCATTTCCCCCACCCGCGAGGAGAACTACGCCGAGTGGTATCAGCAGGTCGTGCGCGCCGCCGACCTGGCCGAGAACTCGGCCGTGCGCGGCTGCATGGTCATCAAGCCGTGGGGCTACGCGCTCTGGGAGAACATGCAGCGGGCGCTCGACGCCATGTTCAAGGCCACCGGCCATCAGAACGCCTACTTCCCGCTGTTCATCCCGCTGTCCTTCCTGGAGAAGGAAGCCGCGCACGTCGAAGGGTTCGCCAAGGAATGCGCCGTCGTCACGCACCATCGCCTCGAAGCCGGTCCGGACGGCAAGCTCGCGCCCCGCCGGTGAGCTCGAGGAGCCGCTCATCGTGCGGCCGACCTGCGAGACGATCATCGGCGACGCGTTCGCCCGCTGGGTGCAGAGCTACCGCGACCTGCCGCTGCTCATCAACCAGTGGGCAACGTCGTCCGCTGGGAGATGCGCACGCGCATGTTCCTGCGCACCACCGAGTTCCTGTGGCAGGAAGGTCATACGGCGCACGCCACGGCCGAAGAGGCCGTGGAGGAGACGATGCGCATGCTCGACGTCTACGCCGACTTCGTCGAGAACTGGCTGGCCATGCCGGTGATCAAGGGCGAGAAGACCGCGGGCGAGCGCTTCCCGGGCGCGGTCCAGACCTTCACCATCGAAGCGATGATGCAGGACCGCAAGGCGCTGCAGGCCGGCACCAGCCACTTCCTCGGCCAGAACTTCGCCAAGGCCAGCGAGATCAAGTTCCTCGATCAGAACGGCGAGCAGCAATACGCCTGGACCACCAGCTGGGGCAGCTCGACGCGTCTGATCGGCGCCATGCTCATGACGCACTCCGACGACGACGGCCTCGTGCGCCGCCGAAGCTCGCGCCCGCTCCAAGTCGTGATCATTCCGATCTGGCGTGCCGACGAAGACAAGGCGCGCGTGCTCGAGTACTGCCGCAACGTGGCGGGTGAGCTGCGCGCGCAGCGCTACGTGGACCGGCCGGTCAGCGTCATGGTCGACGAGCGCGACGAGCGCGGCGGCGACAAGGTGTGGAACTGGATCAAGAAGGGCGTGCCGCTGCGCCTGGAGATCGGCCCGCGCGACATGGAGAAGGACGCGCTGTTCGTCGGTCGTCGCGATCGCGCGCCGAAGGACAAGCAGAGCGTGCCGCGCGCCGAGTTCGTTGCCACGGTCGCAGCGACGCTGCAATCGATCCAGGACAACCTGTACGCAGCGCGCCAAGGATCTTCGCGAGCAGCACACGCGTCGCATCGATTCCAAGGAAGAGTTCTACGCGTGGTTCACGGCGCCGCGCGTCCCGGAGAACGCGCCGACGCCGATCCACGGCGGCTTCGCGCTGACGCACTTCAGTGGCGACGTGAAGCTCGAAGAGCGCATCAAGAGCGACCTGGGCGTCACCGTGCGCTGCATTCCGCTGGAGAAGAGCGAGCCGGGGACCTGTCCGTTCACCGGCCAGCCCAGCCCGCAGCGCGTCGTGTGGGCGAAAGCCTATTGATCGATCCGGCGGCGCGTGCGGCGCGTACGCGCGCCTGGCTGCAGCTGCATTTTTGCGTCGTGCTGTGGGGCTTCACTGCCATCTTCGGCCGGCTCATCTCTCTTCCCGCGCTCCCGTTGGTGTGGTGGCGCATGACGCTGGTCGGCGTCGCCTTGCTCGCGATCCCGATGTTCTGGCGCGGTGTGCGCGGCTTGTCGGCGCGACAGCTCGCGATCTACGCCGGCATCGGCGTGCTGGTCGCGCTGCACTGGCTGACGTTCTACGGCTCGATCAAGCTCTCGAACGCCTCCGTCGGCGCAACGTGCATGGCGCTGATGTCGGTGCTGATGGCGTTCATCGAGCCGCTCATCGTGCGGCGCAAGTTCGATCCACGCGAGCTGCTGTTCGGCCTCGCGGTGATCCCCGGTGTGTTGCTCGTCATTGGCGGAACGCCGAGCCGCCATGCGTCTCGGCATCGCAGTCGGCGTGCTTTCGGCGCTGATCCTCTGTGTCTTCGGCGCGCTGAACAAGCGCTACATCGGCAAGGCCGACGCGATGACGGTCACGGGCGTGGAGATGGGCGCCGGTGCGCTGTTCCTCACGTGTGTCGGACCGCTACTGCCAGCAGGCGAAGCATTGTTCGCGATGCCTTCGCAGCGCGACGCATTGCTACTGTTGGCGCTCGCGATGGGCTGCACGCTGCTGCCATTCACGCTCGGCCTGGTCGCGATGAGGCAGCTCAGCGCGTTCTCGACAGCGCTGGCGCTGAATCTGGAGCCGGTGTACGCGATCGTGCTCGCGATCCTGCTGCTCGGTGAGCAGCGCGAGCTCGCGTGGCCGTTCTACGTCGGTGTCGCGATCATCCTGGGCGTCGTGCTGTTGCATGCTCGGTTGATGCAAGAACCTGCTTCGCCAGATACACAGCGAGAAGCGAACAGAGGGACGGCTGTAACCACGCCCGGCGTGTAGCCGCCTTGGATGACGGACCAGGTCGGATGCACCAGGCCGTTGATCGTCTCGACGACGATCCACAGCCACAGGATCGGCGTGGCGATTGACCACTGTCGTCGGACTGGCCAGAAGTAGCACCAGAGGCCGAAGGCAACGATGCAGAGGTTCCCGACCAGGAACCCGCGCTCGAGGTCACTGGAAATGAGCCCGGAGACGAAGCGAGCCGGAGGAAACGAGGCCCAGAGCTGTCCGACGATTTCCTCCGTGGAGTGCGCAGCCTGTGTGACCACGAGAGCTGCGAACGCAGGTTGCACTCGCGACATAGTTGCTTGATAGCATCGGCAGCGACACCGCTGCAACTTGAACCGGAGAGCTCAGATGATCCAGGGAGCCTGCATCTGTGGTGCAGTTCGATGGACGTTCGAGGGCGTGCCCGATGGCGCCACTGCGTGCAACTGCACTGCCTGCCGCCGCTACGGCGTGCTATGGGCGTATGACTTCGAAGGCCATGGGATCACCGTTACGGGCCCCGCGCAGGCGTTCATCCGCGGCAAGGCGCTCAGCTTCAACTTCTGTCCCACGTGCGGCTGCGTCGCGTTCTGGCGCGGAGCGGACGTCGACAAGGACGGACGACGTCGCATCGCCGTCAACCTGCGGCTCGCCGAGCCGGATGCGGTCGCGAAGATTCCGATCGATCACTTCGACGGCCTGAACACCTTCGAAGATCTGCCCCGCGACGGTCGCTGCGTCGCCGACTACTGGTTCTAGTTCTACTCCGTCTGCGCGGCCGGGCCGCGCAGGCAGGCCTCGATATTGTTGCCGTCGGGATCGAGGACAAAGGCGCCGTAATATCCTCCCGATGGGGCGGGCCGAAAACCGGGCTTGCCATTGTCCCGTCCGCCGGCCGCAAGCCCGGCGCGATAGAACTCGTCGACGGCAGCCTTGCTCTGCGCGACGAACGCCACGTGCATCTGATTCAAGCCGGGTCGCGAGCCTTCTGCCCAATAAGAAGGCCGTATCGTGCCGATCCAAAGGTACGGAAGGGGCTCCTCGGCGCTTCGGCCCAGCAGGAACGCCTGAGGGCCGTTATCGATGGTGCCGAGCCCGAGCGCCTTGGCAATCGCGTCGTAGAAGCGGCGCGCTCGCGCAAGGTCCGAAACCACAAAGCCGGTATGGTCGAGCATGACCGTCTAACCGGCGGACACCCGGGCTTGTTCCGTTCCTGTGTGCGTCAGCGCTGCGCGGCGTAGATCTTCACCAGCTCGTAAAGAAAATCGCGCCCGTCATACAGCGACTGCACGCGCACGCGCTCGTTGAGACCGTGGATGCCGCCGAGATCCGGATCCAAGAACAGGCCATTGACGCCGTAAGTCGGAATGCCCGCCGGGCTGAGGAACTGCCCGTCCGTTGCGCCCGGCTGGAGGATCGGAAGCACCGGCACGCCGGGATAGATGCGCGCAGACACCTTCTCGATCGGCCCCATGATCTCGCGCGTCAGCGGCGGCACGACCGACGGCGGTCCGCGCGTCTCCAGCGTCGAGACTTTGACTTCCGGATCGGCCGCGACCTTCTCCAGCGCCTGCCGCACGCTCTCGACCGACTCGCCCGGATAAATGCGGCAATTGACGTTCGCACGCGCGCGCTGAGGCAATGCGTTGGTCGCGTGCCCGGCGTCCAGCGTCGTCGCCACGCAGGTCGTGTGAAGCATGCCGTTCCACGTCGGATCTTCCGTCACCTTGGCCGCGGCTGCAGCGTCAGTCGGATCCGCGACCAGCTTCGTCATCGCGGCGCCCGTCTCGCCGCCGACGATGCCGGCCATGCGCGAGAAGTAGATGCGCGTCGTGTCGTTGAGCTTGATCGGGAAGTCGTAGTGCTCGATGCGCGTGAGCGCGCCCGCCAAGTGATAGATCGCATTGTTCTTCACCGGACGCGAGCTGTGGCCGCCCGGGTTCTGAACTTCGAGACGGAAGTTCTGCGAAGTCTTCTCGCCCGCCTGCACGCCCATCATGACGCGCTTGCCGGACGCATCGAGCATGCCCCACGCACCTTCGTTGAGCGCGAATGCGGCGTCGATGAGGTCACGCTTCTCCTTGACCAGATATTCCGCGCCGTTGAACGCACCGTTCGTTTCTTCGCCGCACGTCAACGCCATCTTCACCGTGCGCCGCGGCTTCGTGCGCTCGCCGCGCAGGCGAATCAATGTGTCCACCCAAGTCGCGGACATGGACTTGTCGTCCAGCGCGCCGCGCGCATAGAAGTAACCGCCTTCCTCGATCAGCTTGAACGGATCGCGCTCCCAGTCTTCGCGACGTGCTTCGACGACGTCGATGTGAGCGAGCAGCAGCATCGGTCGCGCTTTCGGATCGGTGCCCGGCAGAATCGCGACCAGTCCGCCTTCCTTCGGATGATCGGGCGTCGCGAACAGGTGCAGGTCGCTATCGGGATAACCCGCCGCGCGCAGGTGAGCAGCCATCTTCTGCGCTGCCTCGGTACAGTTGCCCGCGGAGAGCGTGGTGTTCGTTTCCACGAGCTCGCGGTAGATCTCGCGGAACGCTGCCTGATCCGGCCGCAATCCTTCAGCCTGCGCGGCCAAGCCGGTCGTCAAACAAATTGCCAGACATGCCGCTGCGAGCTGCGATCGATTGTTCATGCGTCCCCCTCGTGAGGGGCACAGGATAATCTATTGGAGGTCAACTCCGTTGCATTTACATGCGCGCCGCGAGGTCGATCGCCAAGGTCGGAAGATAGCGGCCCGGAATGCTCGCCGACTCTCTCGTGCCAGTCACGACACCGCCGGCCGCCGCGTAAAAGCGCGTCGCGTACGGATCGCTTTGAATGATCAGTTGCTTCGCGCCCATCTCCGAGGCGATGGACTTCGCATGCTCCATGAGCAACCGACCGAAGCCGTGACCGATGAATGCCGGCTCCACGAACATCGCTTCGAGCTCGATCTCGATCCTGCTCAGCCGCTTGAGAGCGTAGAACCCTACGACGCGTTGAGCGCTCTCGAGCACGAAAAAGCGCATGTGCTCTGCGAGCAGTTGCTCTTCACTGTAGGAGAGCTCCGCGCGGCAACGCTCGATGAACTCCGGCGAGTAGCCCCAATGCGCTTTGGATCTCAAAGCGAGGTCGCTGAGCACACGCGCCTCGTCGACGCGCGCGGGGCGGATTGAGTCACCTTCATGCAAGTCCCGAAGTGCCACGTGCTATTTCGCAGCGGCATCGAGCTCGCGGAGCCACGCGAGTATGAGCGGCGCCGCGGCCAACATCGATGGGTCGTGTCCGACGGGGCCGATATCGATCGCGGTGACATCGGCATTGCGGGCACGCATCGAGCGAGAGGCAGCCAACGCTTCCTCGGGCACGACGTCGAGATCCTTCGAACCGTAATAGAGCCGGATCGGCGCGCGCGGAGTGACGTCGACGAGGCTGTTCGCGGCGAATGCATCGAGATACCAGTGACCTTCGTTGCGATCGAACGCATCGAGGAACACCTGGTTGAACATCTTGCGCGGATCCTGCGGCAGCGAGCTGACGATCTCCTTCGGCTTCGCGCCCGCGAACACGCGCTCGACGATCGCTGCGTACTCGGGCGTGAGCACGCTATCCAGCGGATGGCCGTAGTAAGCGGCTTGTCCCCACGCTGCGTATGCAAGGTAGAGCGAGTGAGAGGCGCGCGCCGCCCTTCAGCGCTGCTGGCAGCGACACGCGTCGAAGGTCATAGGCTCCCGCGACTTGCGCCGAGCCAAGGACGGGCTTGCCCTTGCTTTCGAGCACGCGAAGCGCGGCGAGGCTCGCCCATCCGCCTTCCGAGAAACCTGAGAGGAACACCGGACCGCTCGGCACACCTTGGAGCCGTTGACTCGCCTCGATCATCCCGGCAACAGCGGGCCCGATCGCATCAGCAACGTAGTAGGGATGTCGACCGAGCGAGTCGCCCATGCCGGGATAATCCGGCGCGATGAGTGCATAGCCGTTGCCGGCAAACGCGATCGCGGCGGCGAGACCTGTCCCATCGAGTTGCGATGGAACTGCCGTACGCGTCGTGCTCGTCCCGTGCTGGAAGCTCACCAAGCGACGCGGCACAACGTCGCGAGGCAGTGCGAGCAGTCCGCTCAAGTGAACGGCCTCGCTGCCAGAACCCACGGAATACTGCATCCGATAGCAGTCGACAGCATTCTCGACAGAGATACCGTCGACGCCCGCAAAGGTCAGCAGCACGCGTGCCTTGAGAGTTGAAATCGTCTTCAGCGGAGTCAGCCGCACTTCTTCCGGCGCTTGAATCGCGCGCGGATGCATGCAGCCGGCTAACAGCGCGACTGCCACGACTAACAAAGACCAGAAGCGGGTCAACCATGCGATACGCATGGCGTGAGTAGATCATACTCGCCGCTAGAACTCGAAGCCGATACCGACGCGGCTGACAGAATCGCCGCCGCTGCAAACCGTATGAAGTGACCTGGATCACAGCTGCGCGCCTGCAGCGCGGGCACAGTGCCGTGCCCACGGTTCAGGACGGACGGACGGACCGAGTCCATGGAAAGCGTTGAGATCCAGACCTCGCTGACGCAGGCCGATTGGCTCGCATATCAAACCCATTGGACCGAGCGCAATCTCGGCGATCAGCGCAAGCAGGATCCCGATGGCTTCGTGCTCGGGCCTTCCTCGATCGTGCTCGACGGCACGGGTATCGAGATCGTGAAGGCCGGCTCGCGCTCACGCTACGCCTGGAGCATCGTTCAAGACCTTGCGTGGACGGATCGGCATCTGTTCGTGTGGCTCGATCCGGTGGCGGCATTCATCGTGCCGTTGCGCGATCTGCCGACTGGGCTCGATCCCGCGCAACTCAAGGAAAAAATTCACGCGTTTCGAAGCGCGCACGCTCAGTACACAAACGAGCCCGCGCCGTTTGCGCCGGAAGAAGCATCCTCAGCGCTTCCAGACGACGCGTCGCCGTCCGGGCAGCAGACTACACCGCCTGAGCCGGCTCCTTTCAAACGCTTCATACGCGCGTACGCAACGCTCTTGCTCGGTCGTACGCCCGCTGCCGACGACCTGACGATTCGGTCCAAGGCGGTGTTGCTGCTCCCGGCTGTCGGCTTGGCGATGTGGCTGATTGTCGATCGATGGCGGGCGGGTGCCGGTGCAGAGTTCATGCCGTACGGGGTGTTCGCCTGGTCCTGGTATGCGGTGATTCTGCTCGCCTCGGTGTGGGCTGCTAGTCGGCTCGTGCGGCCGCATGTCTCGTACGAACGCATCCTTGTGCTCGCCGCTGCTTTCGTTCCAGTGGTCTCTGGTGTTGGAGCTCGCACAGCAGCAGTGGGTCAGGCCCGACTGGGCGTTCGTGATCTCACTGGCGATCGTGAGCTACGCCGTGTTTTACCTGGCCGGCGTCCTTCGCTCGTTGACAGGTCGTCCCCAAGCGAAAGCAGCGTGGACGCTTGCGGCGATTTTGTGTGCGGCCGTCTGGCTGACGCACTCTTTGGACTTCAGCGGGACCTTTTGGTACTCGCTCGAAGAATCCGAGCAAGACAGTTCGGACTATTGGGCCGACATGCGGCAGTCCGAGGCGCTCATGTACGCGCAGCCCAAGCGAATCGACAGCGCCGTGAGCGCCTTGCAGCGCCCCGACGACCTTTCCGCTACTGCCTTTTTCGTCGGCTTCGCCGGACAGGGTGACCAACGCGTATTCGCCGGCGAGATAGCTCTCGCACGCAAAGTCGTTGCGGCCAAGTTCGGCAGCGCCCAGCGCTCCGTGCTGTTGGTCAACGATCGGCGCGATCTGCAAACACTACCGCTTGCAAGCCCAACCGCGCTTCGCTACGCACTCAACGCTATCGCTGCACGCATGCAGATTGGACAGCGACGTGCTGTTCCTGTCGCTTTCGTCGCACGGCTCCAAAGACGGCGAGATCTCGGTGCGCAACGGCATGCTCGCGCTCAATGACCTGTCGGCCAGCGACCTGGCGGCCGCGCTGCGCGAGTCCGGAATCAAGTGGAAAGTCATTGTCGTGTCGGCCTGTTATGCAGGGAAGTTCATCGAGCCTCTGCGCGACGACAACACCATCATCATTGCGGCCGCCGCCGCCGATCGCACCTCGTTCGGATGCTCGGACGATCGCGAGCCTCACCTACTTTGGGGAAGCGTTCTATCGCGATGCGCTGCCGGCCGCATCGGATCTGAAGACGGCCTTCGAGAAAGCCTCCGCGGAAATTGCAGCCCGTGAACGAGCGGAGGGGAAGGAGGCATCGAACCCCCAGGCGCACTTCGGTCGCGCATTGGTGGAGCACCTGAGGTCGGTTTTCCCCGGCAGTTGAGCGTTGGCTCACGCGCAGAGGCCCGGGCACGCGGTGCACTTCGGGTCAATTGACTTCATGGCAGTAAGGGCGCAGAACGTCGACTTGACGTTGGGTCGGGGAGACCCCAATGAGCAAGGTCGTACACTTCACCCTGGTTTCACGCACGGTCCTGCCGACTCTCGCGCACAGCGAGTCGGCCGACGTCACGGCGCGCAATGAAGAAGTCATTCGCGAGAACCTGGAAAAGATCAATCGCGGTGACGCGCAGGGCGCAGCTTCGGACTGGGCGGAGGATGCGCAGAACTTCGGGCAGTCCGTGGGCCGTGCGGAGGTGCAGAGCGCGCTCGAAGATATCCTCGAGACATTTCCCGACTATCACATGGACATCGTCGAAATGGTCGCCGCGGGCGATGCAGTGGTCGTTCGCTGCAACGTCACCGGAACGCATCGAGAAGTCGGCCACCGAAACGAGATCACGCACATTCGCTGGTACACGTTACGCGGCGGCAAGATCGTGCAGCAATGGGCGACCCGCGATGACCTCGGCATGATGCGGCAGCTCGAGCTGAGTCCGTCGCCTCCCGTCAACCCGCATTAGTGAGTCCCTAGCCTCGAGATCCAGCCGCTCATCAGCGTGAGCGGTGCTGCGTCGTTCGTCGTCACGTTGACGATGAATCGACCATCGGATGCAACGTCATATTGCGCCAGCAGTCGAGTGCGGCAGGTTGCGCACGGAGCGAAGTCTCCGGCGGCCATCAGGCTCGTCTGCGCAGGTGAGCAGTGGGCGCAGATCGGAAAACGCGATGTCCACACCATAGAGTGTCTTCAGGAATTCCCGATCACACTGCATGAGCTTCGACGGGAGCGGGCTTGCCGAGTCGCACGTCGCGAACAATCGCAGAATCCAGCCGGCGCTTGGAACGAGATGTCCACACCATAGAGTGCCTTCCGGAATCACTGATCCCGCTGCATGAGCTTCGCCTCGCGCGCGCTTGCCGAGTCGCACGTCGCGATCAATCGCAGAATCGAGCCGGCGCCCGCAAAGTCCGCGCTCAAGTCGACTCTCGTCACACCGCGGACGCGCTCTGTGCGTCGTCCTCGATCACTTCAGTTCATCGTTCGGCACTGCGACCGAAAGTACTTCCCCAGCGCTGACAGTGCTGCCGGGCGCGGTGACGAACACGACGTCGTCGCACTTTTCTGCACACTATTTCCCTCTCCTGCGGCCTTCCCGCGCCCAACGATTGATGACCCTGTAGCTGCTCTCGCCTCCCTGCGGCTTCCCGCCCAGCTAACATGCGGCATTCGCAGCCGTTCGGCGGAAATCGATGCAAATATTTCAGTGGATCCTGGTGCTGCTGGTCGGCGCCGTTTGTTTGACCGCAATCGCGCGTCGGATCAACGTCCCTTACCCCTCGCTACTGGCGCTGGGCGGCGTGGCGCTGGCTTTGGTGCCTACTGCGCCGAAGCTGGAGCTCGACCCTGAGCTCATGCTCGCGCTGTTCGTGGCGCCGGTGCTGCTCGACGCCGCTTACGACACATCCGTGCGCGACCTTCGCGCGAACTGGATTCCGATCACCTGCCTCGTTGTCGCCGCGGTTGGTATTACGACGCTCGCGGTCGCATGGACGGCGCATGCGCTGGTGCCGAGCATGCCGTGGGCAGCTGCCATAGCACTCGGCGCAATCGTCGCGCCGCCGGACGCCGCAGCCGCCAGCGCCATTCTGAGACAACTGCGGCTGCCGCAACGCCTGCTCGTAATACTTCAAGGCGAGAGCCTGCTGAACGATGCGGGCGCGCTGATGATCTATCGCATCGCCGTGCTCGCGGTTGTATCCGGCGGGCTGGATTTCGGCACGGTCCTGCCGATGTCGTTGCTGGCCATCGTTGGGAGTGTGTTCGCCGGATATTTCCTCGCGCGTTTCTACATGCGGCTGACGCTTGGCGTTACCGATGTGCCGAGCTCGATCGTGCTGCAGTTTGCGGGCACCTTCGGCGTGTGGATTCTCGCCGAGCATCTGTACCTGTCCGCGATCGTGACGGTCGTCGTCTACGGAATAACGGTGGCGCGCGACGCACCGCGCCTGGTCCCGGCACGCAACCGCCTGCCGTCCTATGCCGTGTGGGACTTGGTCGTGTTCGTCCTGAACGTGCTCGCGTTCGTGCTGATCGGCTTGCAGCTTCGCCCGATCCTGGGTCCGCTCGATCCGCAGCAACGACTCGAGTATTTTCAAGTCGCCGCCATCGTGCTGGGCATCGTCGTCGCCGCTCGATTCGTGTGGGTATTCAGCTATGCGGCGGTCGCGCGGCTGAAACTGCGCTGGGCCGGCGCGGGCGGATGGCCGGGCACGGCAAAGCCCACTGTGCGAGGTTCGCTCGTCGTGAGCTGGTGCGGCCTGCGCGGGATCGTGACACTCGCTGCGGCGTACGCGTTGCCGGGCGACTTTCCCCATCGCGATCTCATTCTGCTGACGGCATTCTGCGTCGTTGTCGGGACGCTGGTCTTGCAAGGCCTGACGCTGCGACCGCTGATTCTTCTGCTGAAGCTGCGGGACGACGATCCGGTGAATCGTGAGGTACACCTGGCATGCGAGCGCATCGTGCGCGCTGGTCTGCAGGTGCTCGACGATGATCAATCGCAGGAGGCGCAGGTCATTCGCCGCGAACTGGAGTCGCAGCTCACGGAGCAAGGCGACTTGAGCAAGGACAGCAAAGAGCTTGATCAATACGGCTCGCTGCGCGCCCGCATCGTCGCCGCGCAACGTCAGGCGTTGCTGGAGATGCGGTCGAAGGATGAGATTGGGGATGATGCGTTCCACCAGGTCGAAGCGCAGCTTGATGTTGCGGAGGTGAACGCGTTGGGGGCGGAGTATCCGTGAGGCTCTGGCGAGGGCCCCTTGTCGGCAAATCCAACTTGTCGCGTTCATTGAATCGTGGCTAAGTTCAGCCCCCGAACGCACAGCTGGGAGAAGTCCATGACACGGTCAAAACTCCTGTCGGCATTGCTCGTGTTCCCCTGGCTCGCGTCCTCGATTGCTCTCGCGAGCGACGGTCCTGCGGACGTGAACGGCGTGTACCCCGCGGTCGGCGCGTACTACGAGTACTTCGTGCTGCTGCCGTCGGACGGACCGCCCGAGGTTACGTTCGCCGAAGAGTCCTGCACGGGCACGCTGGTCTCCGAGAAAGTCATCCTGACTGCCGCGCACTGCACGGCGTTCAACTATATCGACGACATCGGCATCGCCGGTTATTACGACCAGGCGTGGGTGACGTTCGACGTCGTCGCGACCGCGAACGACTTCCGGTGCTTCCTGCGCGACCAAGCTGTCCCGCATTCGGAATTTCTGACGGGAGAGCTCGCGTGCAACGATGCGACGAAGACAAATCCCTTCCCGGTGTTCCGCGCGGCCGCGATTACTGGGCGCAACAATGGTGTGCCGACCGCGCACGGTCTCACGCACCCGGACTACGTGCGCGCGGTGCTCAAGAACGATGGCACCGCAAAACCTGAGGACCCGAACCTGCAGAACGCCCCCGACATGGGCACATTGATCCTCGTAGAACCGGTCACCGATATCACGCCGCTTCCGCTGCGTGCGCCCGGCGAGCTCGACACGATCGCTGGTCTCGTGGGGACGCCGGCGGTCAGCGTTGGCTACGGCCTCAACTGGACGAAGATCACCGGGCAGAAGCCTTCACCGACGCTCGGGCCGCTCACATTCGGTGGCAACAACGACGTCAAGCGAATCGCGCGCGTGGGGCCGATTCAGTCGGTCCACAAGAACGCGCTGTGGCCGCGGCAGAGTCCGCAGAAGGGCGACGACTCCGTGTGTTACGGCGATTCGGGCTCGCCGTTATTTCTGGAGCGGAACGGTGTTGTCGAGCAGATCGTTTCCGGTGTGCTGTCCGGTTGGGCGCTCTGGTGCCAGGGATCGAAGGATCCCTATTTCCGCGTCGATCAGGCGACGGCGCACGAATTCCTGCAGTGTGTGATCGAGAACCAGGACGACGTCGCGCAGGCCTGCAGAGAGTGCTCCGCGGAGAACGCGCTCGGGCTTTGCGACTAGCGCGAAGCCTGATCTTGAGATGCAGCCCGCTCAGTGAAGGCGAGCGGCGGTACCTCATACGTTGTGTTCGTCATGCCGTGCCGCCAATCCAACGTCCCTCTGCTTACATCGAATCCAGTGTTCCGGTTGTGGGCCTGGCTTGCGATGGTCCAACCAGTGAAACGTGATCACGACAAGAGCGCCGAGCAGCGGAATCAACCATATGACGGAGACTGAGCGCCTTCTGCCTCGGAGTTGCGGTGTCGGAGCGCAGGACCACGGCCGTTGCGTGATATTCGCTAGCAGCAGCATACGAAAGCAGCGATGAGTTGATGCCCATGTCTTCGTGCCGTTGACGCTGGAGCCACGCTCAGAGTGAGCTGCTTCTCGCTCCGCAGCGCGAAATCGGATCGGGCGTCGCTAGACTCCATGTTCACCGCGGACTGCTGCTCGCGCCACCCTCACTTCCTCTGCAACAACTGATCCACCCGATCCCTGTACGACCGGCTCAGCTTGATCTCCTGCCCATCATCCAACGTCAGGAAATACTCCCCGTTCGTATGCGGCCTCAGCCTTCTCACTCTCTGAATATTCACAATCGTCGACCGATGCACGCGCTGAAAAATCTTCGGATCCAATATCGCCTCCAGCGACTTCATCGTCTCTCTCAGCACATACGTCTTCCCATCCGCATGCACACACATGTAATCACCAGCCGCGTCGACCCAATCGATGCGCGCCACATCTAGTCGCACCGTCCCGCTGTCATCCCGAATCGGCAGCACCTCCGGATACTCCGGCCCGACCGCCGCAGCGAGTTGCTGCCGCAGCTCTTCCTCATCCAGCGCCCCGGTGCCTTTCGTCGACGCAATCAACTGCATCAACTTGTCCCGCTGAGCGATCGCCGACTTCTGCCGCCAAAAACTCCGCACTCTCTCCAGCGCCTGCGTAAATCGCGTGTCGTTGATCGGCTTGAGCAAGTAATCCAGCGCCTGCGCCTCGAACGCATCCAACGCAAACCGATCGAACGCAGTCACGAACACAATCATCGGCAGCGAGTCATGCGGCAATCGCGCGAGCACATCGAACCCCGACATGCCCGGCATCTGAATATCCAAGAACATGAGATCCGGCTTCTCGCGCGCGATGGCTTCGAGCGCCTCGCGGCCGTTCTCGCAGTGCCCGACAATCTCGACGTCGGTATGCGCGGCGAGCCGGATCTCAATGCCGCGTCGTGCGAGCTCCTCATCATCGACGATGATCGCTCGGATCGGCCTGTCGCTCATGCTATCCCCGTTCGACTTCGACTTCGCTCACGCGGCCAGCTGCACAGCGCCCTCCGCCGGAAACGACAGCGCCACGCGCAAGCCCGGCTCGGTATTGTGAACCTGCACCGTACCGCGCTCGCCATACAACACCTGCAGTCGCTCGCACGTATTGCGGATGCCAACACCGCGACCGTTGGTCAGCCGCGCCGCATTGACCATGCCCGGCCCGTCATCCGACACCTCGAGCTGCAGCATGCCGCCGGTCACATGTCCGCCGATCCGAATCTTCCCTCCCTGTTCGCGCGGCGACACTGCGTACTTGATCGCATTCTCGATCAGCGGCTGCAGCAGCAGGCTCGGCATCAGCATCGTCATCGCGTTCGCGTCGATCGAGAACTCGATCGTCAGCCGATTGCCGAAGCGCAGCTTCTCGATCTCGAGGTACAGATTCAGTGCGTCGACCTCCTGCGCCACCGTCACCTTCTTCATCGGGTCCTGGTCGAGCGTGTAGCGCAGGAACTCTGACAGCCCGGTCACCGCGGAGTTCGCAACGGTGTTGCGATTGTCGAGGATCAGCGTCGAGATCGCGTTCAGCGTGTTGAACAGGAAGTGCGGGTTGAGTTGGTAACGCAACATCTTGAGCTGCGCCTCCTGCGCCAGCGCCGCGTGACGCAGCGTCGCTTCGCGCTGAGTCTGCATCGACTCGTAATAATGGAAGCCGAAGTACAGGCCCATCCAGCACACCATTAGATAGGTAGAGCTCATGGTGCCGCCGAAGTAGTCGACCCACCCCATCATGTGCATGCGCTCTTCCGGGAAGAGCGTCACGTAGGCGAGGTTCACCGGAATCCGCCAGGCCAGCGCTGTCGCATAAGCGCCGATCAACCCGATGCCGATCATCACGGCCGGCGGCTTGGTCCACAGCCAGCGGCACAGCAAGCGCAGCCAGGAGCTCAGAACGAAGCCCGTCAGCGAGGCGATGAGGATGACCTTCGTGTACGCGATGGCCTTGCCGTACAGCAGCGCGCCCGCGTACTGCGCGAGCCCGTAGGCGCTCCAGCCCATGGCGTGCAGGGCCCAGAACGTCAGGTTTCTGTTTTTGTTGAGTTGCATGAAGGTCATGCCCCGCACTCTAAGCAAGGGTGGCTGCAAGGTACAACAACTCGTCGCGCCACCGGCACGCTTCGTCGCAGGGTTTGCGTTATGTGCTGGCCCGGCTTTCCCTGCGACATGCTGTCCGCAGGCGCATCGTTTGCGAGAACGTCGAGGCGAGTCGTCCGCGCGACGAAGTCGACGGAGCACAGCTCGCGTGTCTTGTTCCAACTCTGCTGTCCGCTGCAACCATCTTCGTTGCAGCGGTATCAGTAGTCATGCTCGCAAGAGCTTTCGCAGATCAAGTTCGAGGAGACACGACATGTTGATGCATCAATCGCGATCCGCGCCGTCACGCGTAATCGGACTGGCGCTTGCCATCGCTGCGGCTTCGCTGATCGCGGACATCGCGTCTGCAAGGGACGACGGGCAGGTCAGCACACGTGGTCAAGTTCCAGGATCTCGATCTCTCGAAATCGGCGGACGTCACGCGCCTGTATTCGCGCCTCAAAGACGCGTCAGATCAGGTCTGCTACGCCTATGTCACGCGCAGTCTGCACATGCAGCGACTGCAAGAGGTCTGCTCCGAAGGGGCGCTTTCGCGGGCAGTGGAGCGAGTGAATGAGCCGAAGCTGACGGCGCTGCATGCGGCGGAGCCGAGAATCCGGTTGGCGAGGAAGAGCTGAGTCGGGCTAGCCTGACCTACTCGACGCGTTCCGGCGGCGGCTTGGGTTTGCCGAGCCGCGACTCGCGCAGCGTGATGTAGAGGGTGGAGGCCATGACGATGCCGGCGCCGAGCATCGTCATGGTGTTGGGGATGTCCCCGAACAAGGCATAGCCGAGGATCACGGCGAACACGAGGCGCGTGTAATCGATCGGCGCCATCGCGGCCGCGTCGCCTTCGGACATGCCTTTGATGTAGCACGCCTGCGTGATCACGCCGAGCACGCCCATCGCGCCGAGCAGTGCGAGGTCGGGCCCAGTGGGCCAACGCCACACGAACAGCGCCGGCGGGATCGCGAGCACGAACCCCAGCGCCGCCGACCACGCCATCAACGTGCGCGTGGAGTGATCGCGCGTCATCACCTTCATGCCGGTGACCGTGAGCGCCAACAGCAGCGCAGAGGCGAGCGCGGCGACGGCGGGCCATCCCGCGTCGCCTTGCGCCTGCGGCTGCAGCATCAGCAGCGCGCCGAGGAATCCGATGATCGTTGCCGACACGCGGCGAGGCCCGACGGATTCCTTGAGCACGAACGCCGCGAGCGGCACGAGCCATAGCGTGCGCGTGAACGACAACGCGTTCGCATCCGCGAGCGGCAGCTTCTGATAAGCGTAGAACGCCCAGGATCATTCCGACCGTGCCAGCGCCCGAGCGAAACAACAGGATGCCCGGCCGCGTCGTGCGGAACACGGCGCGGATTCGGCAGGATCACCGGCAGCATCACGATCAGCCCAGCGAGCTGGCGATAGAAAGTCTGCAGCGCCGGCGGATAGTCCTCGCCGAGAAACTTGATCAGCATCGTCATCACGGTGAACGTGATGGCGGACGCAAGCATCCACAACGCGCCGCGCGCGTTGGGAGGCAGTCGGTGGTAGGCGGCGTAGCGGGGCGTACTCAAAGCCGCAACGGCCCGAACAGGCCGAGCAGCCCGATGATGATCAGATAGATCGCGACGATGTAGTTCAGCAGCCGCGGCACGATCAGGATCAGGATGCCGGCGATCAGTGCCATCAGGGGGCCGATGCTCATGTTGAGGCTCATAGCTTGAATTCCGGTGGAGGAGACAGCTGCGCTACGCAGCCTGTCGTTCAAAGGTTCCGCGCCAGACGTGCTTGCAGCCACTTCGAGATGTCGAGCACTTCTTCCATGCAGACCTGGTGCTCCATCGGATAGGCCTGCCATTCCACTGGATAGCCCAAGCTCACCAGCAGGTCGCGCGATGCCTTGCCGAGCGTCGCGGGCACCATGCCGTCGCGCAGGCCGTGGCACATCAGTATCGGCACGTCGCGATTCGCGGGCGCAGCTTCCGCGGCGACCGTGTCGCGCAGCGGCAGATAAGTCGACAGCGCCATGATGCCGCGCGAGGCGCTGCGGATAGCGCAGCCCTGCTTGCAAGGCGATCGCGCCACCCTGCGAGAAGCCCGCGATCACGATTCGCTCGGTGTCGATGCCGGCTGCGTTCTGCTGCTCGATGTAGCCGTTGACCACGCCGGCCGATTCACGAATGCCGGCATCGTCTTCCTTGCGGTCGGGTCCGAGGCCCGTGATGTCGTACCACGCGCGCATCACGTAACCGTTGTTGATCGTCACCGGTCGCGGCCGCGCGTGCGGAAAGATGAAGCGCACCGCCATCGTCGGCGGCAGCCGCAGCTCCTCGACGATCGGCACGAAGTCGTGACCGTCCGCGCCGAGGCCGTGCAGCCAGATCACCGTCGGCGTCAGCCGGCGTAGCCGGCTCGAGAACGACGCTCTCTGCCGATTCGTGGGTCGTGTAGGGCATGACGTCATCTTACATCGGCAAGCGTCTCGGCCACTGCCGCGCCGAGCTCGGCGAGATCGAAAGGCTTGCGCAGCAGGCGCGCAGCTGCCGAGCGCAGCTTCGACCGCGGCGCTGTCCGCATAGCCGGAGACCATCAGCACGTTGATATCGGGCTGACGTTCCTGCGCCGCGCGCGCCACGTCGGCGCCGTTCATGCCGGGCATCGCGAAATCGACGAGCAGCAGGTCGAAGCGCTCGTGTTTCAGGGCCGCCAGCGCCTGCGTCGCCGTTCTCGACTTCCATCACGTGGTACTGAAGGCTCCGCAGGCTGTCCGCCATGAACCGCCGCACGAGCCTGTCGTCATCGACGACGAGCACGCGCTTCTGCTCCTGCGAGCGCACGGCCCGACGGGGTCGTCGTCGGCTGCGACTTGTCGTCGGTCCGCACGATCTGCGGAGCGCCCGGCGGGAAGGATCATGCGCACCGTCGTGCCGCGTCCGGGTTCGCTGTCGATCGCGAGCGTGCCGCCCGATTCCCGCACGACGCCGTACACCTGCGACAGGCCGAGGCCGGTGCCCTGGCCGGTCGGCTTGGTCGTGAAGAACGGCTCGATCGCACGCGCTCGCACTTCCTCCGTCATGCCCGACCCGGTATCGGTGACTGCCAGCTCGACGTGCCGGCAGACCGCGTTCGGCATCTCGAACGAGCGTGCGCCTGGATCGTCGAGCGTGCCGCCGCTCGGGCATCGCGTCGCGCGCGTTCACCGCGAGATTCAGCAGCGCGAGCTCGAGCTGATTCGCGTCGCTGATCGCGAAGCGCGCGTCGTCGTCGATGCGCACGTCTACGCGCACCGACGGGCCGACGGACTGCGACAGCAGACCGCTCATGCCGTTGAGCAGCTGCTGCGAGATCGACCGGACCGACGTCCATGCGCTGACTGCGCGAGAACGCGAGCAGTTGCGAGGCGAGCTTCGCGCCTCGGCGCGCTGCCTCGAGCGCGTTGTCGGCCATGCGCTGCAGCCGCTCGTTGCCGTGCAGCGCGCGTGCGGATCATGTCGAGATTGCCGATGACCGCCGTCAGCAGATTGTTGAAGTCGTGCGCGATGCCGCCGGTGAGCTGGCCGATCGCTTCCATCTTCTGCGACTGTCGCAGCATCTCTTCCGCCCGCCGCCGCTCGGCCATGTCGCGCAGCACGAGCACGATGAGAAATCCGCCGAGTACCAGGCCGCCGAGTGCGGCGAGCCCCGCGGCGACGAACGACCAGCGTGTCGGCGTGTCGATGCTGCGCCGATGCAACCGCAAGGTGCGTCGACCAGCCGGAAAACTGCGACGAGTGATACGCCGTGTAGTTCTTCAGACCCTCGTACGTGGTGCCGCTATACACACCGCTCTTACCCGTGCGGATCGCGTCGCGTACGTACTGCGTTGCCGGCGTGCCGACGCGTTCGGCGTAATCGAGCGTCCTCGCTACGAAGTCGCCGCCGGCGTCGACGATGCCCGCTGTCGTGCCCGGCGCGGCGTAGGCCATCAGCAGGTCCTGAAAGATGCGCGGTTTCAGACCGGCGGCAACGACGTGAGTGACTTTGCCTTCGTTGCCGCACCGGCACGTACAGCCACACGATCGGGTGCTCGTGACTCTCGATGTCGCCGACGAGCTGCGTGCCGGCGCTGATCACGCGCCTCAAGTCGCGCTCGTGCACGCCGGCGACCGGGATGCGCTCGCCCAACGGCCGGCGCAGGTCGAAGATCTCCTCGCGCCGCTGCGCATCGATCAGCACGATCGATTCCCAGAGCGGGTTGGACGCGAGCAGCCGCTGTAGCCGCCAGTAGAACTCGCCCCAGTTATGGGTCTCGAAGTAGATGGAGCTGGAGAGCACCTCGAGCGCGGCGAGATGGCGCTGGAGTTGCGTGTCGACCAGCGTCATGACGACCTGGCTCTCCTCGACGGTCGCGTTCGTCACCCGCTCGCGCTCCAGGCGCAGCAGATAGAACACGCCGACGGCCGCGAACACGACGGTCGGCAGCATGGCTGCGACGCCGAGCGCGACCAGCGAACGTCGGAAGAACCTCATGAAGTCGGTGATCCTCTCACCTTGGTGCAGCGCCCGCTACCCGCGCGGCGCGGTTCGAACCCGCTAGTTGTAGGTGAAACTCGGTGGCGGCAGCGCGAGCTGTCGCCGACTAGCGTCGTCGAGCGACTGGATCTTGGAGTTGCGTCACAGAACTGGCAGAGTCGCTGCGCTTTGATGGGTCTGGCCCCATCTTCTTTCTGCTTCGGACACGACCATGAACACGCGGAAGTTGCACGCCCTGCTGGCCTGCGCCCTGTACCTGTTGGCAGCCGGTATCTACGGCAAGCTCTCCGGCCATCCCGTCGAGCTGTGGCGCGTGGCCTTCTGGAGCTTGGTCGGCGTTGCGATCTACATCGCGCTGTCGGGAGTGTTCGGTTTCGATCCGCATCGCACGCGCATCGCGCGTTACGCGTCGCCGCTCGTGCGCTACGTCGATCGTTGGGAGCTGCGCCTCGGCCAGGCGACGTTGTCGATGCTCGGCTGCGTCGCGCTCGCGGCCGGCCTGCTCGATCAGACGAACTTCGTGACGGCTGTCGTCAGCGGCACGCTCGCCGCGTGGACTTACTTCGCGCTGCGGCTATACGCCGGTGGCTACGGCCGCGCGGACCTGGCGCAACGCTAGCCGGCAAAAGTCACGCCTTTTGACGGCGTTGTCGAAAGGGCCTTGGCCGCTTTCGACGAGAAAACTTAGGTTGAATGAGTCGCGACGAGCTCCAGCATGCGCAGCTCGTACGAGACCAGCCACAGATAGACCACGAGCACGCCGTACACGAAGGCCTCGCCCGGAATCCTGCGGAACAGTCTCATCCGGCTGCATGCGACCAGCACGCACAGTCCCACGCCCGTCAGCCCCAGCTTGACGAAGGCAAACCAGAACAAGTTGTGCGGCAGGAACAGCGCCATCACCGGATTGAGCTCGGCGGCGCCGTGCTTCATGAGCATCACGGTCAGCAGGCCGTCGAGCACGCACAGGCCGAGAATCGTGAGCACCGGGATCAGCAGCCGCGGCGAATACCAGTCGACGATCGGGTAGTGCCGGTCGGTCGCGCGGCGCCCGTCACGCCGGCGCGGATTGCGGGCTCCGTGCCAATAAGCAGCGAGAGTAGCGTTCCGACGCTCGCTGCCGCTGCGACGATCGAATTCCGTGGCACTCAAGAAACGGTTCCTCCTGTCGACGTCTCAGTGTGACCGCAGCGCCGCGACGAAAGTTGCCGAGTTACCGTAATGAGAGCGGTGTCGACTGAAGTAGTCAGGACTCCTGCTGCGCCGGATATGTAAGCGGCACCGACGCCTGCGGCGTGAGCACGCGAAACGTGAAGGTCTCTTGCAAGTACAGCAGCACCGACGTGCTCGTGTGATCCAGATAGCCGACGGAAAAATCCTGTCCGACGGTCAGCTCGAAGTCCCCGCCGCGCAGGCTCATCACGACCGCGCCGTTCGCCGCCGGCGCCCAGACGATCGGCCCGTCGAGCAGCTCGCGCACGTGATTGATGACCGGATAGCCGCGGTCCGTGCTGCGCGTGAGGCCGGTGTAGCAGCGCGGACCGAGCGCGATTCCGTACGGGCCGCTCACACCTTCGCTGCGCAGTCGGTGGGTCGCCTCGGCGACCACGTCGGGATAAGCCTCGTAGTTCGCGGGAATCGACAGGCTCTGCGACGCCGAGGCCTCGAACATGCCGACGATGCCGGCAGGCGGATAGCCTTGGAAGACTGCCCGGTCCTCGGCGATTCCGGCCGCGCGGGCGGCGTTGCGCACCGGATCCAGGTCGGCGTCGCGCGCGCCGCGCCCGATCGCTTCCAGTTCATCGCGCGAGATCTCGAACGGCACTCGCAGCTCGGTCAGCGGCAGCGCAGCCGCGCAGTCGTGTGACGGCGCCTTCCTGGAGCGGTGGCGACAGCTTCTCCGTGCGCCCGGTCGGCACCGCGGCCACGGCCCAGCCGAGCGGCCCTTCGAAATCGACCAGCCGGCGCGCGGCCAGCAGCGTCTTGAGCGTGCGCTTCGCCTCGGCGTCGATCTCGCTCCAGGCCTCGGCCGAAATCGGCGCTTGCTCGCGCAGCAGGTCGTTCATGACCGCAGGCTCCCGATGCCGAGACTCCCGTCACCGGCGGACGGCTTGTCGCCACCCTCTTTGCCCTTGCCCTCGGCTTCCTCTTCGATCTCCAGCAACGACTTGTTCGTGAACAGGTACGTCCGAAGGTGCTCATCCAGCTTGGCATCGTGCCGGCGCAGCCACTCCAGCATCATGGCCGCATGCTCCTTCTCCTCGTCGCGGTTGTGCGCGAGCACCTCTTTGAGCTGCGGGTCGCGCGCGGCTTCGAAGCGCTGGTCGTACCAGTCGACCGCCTCGAGCTCTTCCATGATCGACACGACGGCGCGGTGGCGATCGATGGTTTCGGGCTTGAGGGCTGCCCGTCTTCGTGCAGGGATGCGCTGCTGCCGGCCATTGAGATTCAACCCCTTACGTTGCCTATCCGACACTTCAGTACGCATGAGCGCGGCCGGGGTTCCGTCCCGCGAGCGGAGCCTTTCTTTGCACTTTCTGCGCTTGCGCTCGGTCCATAGGTTCTCTATTACTGGTCCGGCCACTGTCATGTTCGTGGCTCCTATGTTCGAGCTCCTGTTCACCCATCCCCTGTGGGCCTATCGAACCGGCGCGTTCGCTTTTGCGAGCGCTTGGCCGTTGTGGCTGCTCGTCGTCTCGATCCTGGTGGCGGTCGCCCTGATCGCCGCGACCTTGTGGCGACGGCGGCAGCTCGGTTGGCGCCTGTTGCTGCCCGTCGGGATCCTGCAGAGCCTGCTGGCGGCCGCCGTCCTGTGCCTGCTCTGGCGCCCGGTGCTCAACGTCGAGCGCGTGCGGGATCGCGAGAACGTGCTTGCGGTCGCCATCGACGCGTTCCGCGAGCATGGCTTACGGCGAAGCGGACCGGTCGCGGCTGCAGGACGTCGCGGCGGCTTTACAGAACGGGACGCTCGCGAAGCTCGAAGACACGTTCGAGGTGCGCCTGTTCAGCTTCGCGCAAACGACGACGCCGCTCGATTCGCTCGACGCGATTCCCGCGCCCGGTCCGCAGACGCGTATCGGCGACTCGCTCATCCAGGTGTTGCAGAGTGCCGGCAGCATCCCGCTCGCTGGCGTCGTGCTGTTCAGCGACGGTGCGGAGAACGGCGGCTCGCTCAGCGAGGAGCGCCTGACGGAGATCGCCTCGTACGGCGTGCCGATTCACACGGTTGGCGTCGGGCCGGAGCAGGTCGCGGGCGATCTGGAGCTGGAGCGCCTCGATGTGCGCCTCGAGCGCGCCGGTCGGGTCGACGGTGACTGCGCAAGTCGGCATTCGTCATCAAGGCGCCGGCGCGACGCGGCTGCGCGTCTACGATCGCGACACGCTGATCGCCGCGCGCGACATTCA
This sequence comes from uncultured Gammaproteobacteria bacterium, assembly GCA_963830745.1. GTDB lineage: Bacteria > Pseudomonadota > Gammaproteobacteria > Steroidobacterales > Steroidobacteraceae > Steroidobacter. Next base: position 405,354 of record CAWHNL010000012.1, on the reverse strand, counting down.
ACTGCCGCGGTGACTCCACCGCGACGAGCCTGACGGTCGATCTGCCGGCCGGCGAGCCCGGCACGCACGAGCTGCGTTTCACGCTCGATTCGCTCGAAGGCGAGCGCAACACCATCAACAACTCGCGCACGCGCGTCGTCGATGTGCCGGCGACCCGGCGCAATATCCTGTACGTCGAAGGCGAGCCGCGCTGGGAATACAAGTTTTTGCGGCGTGCCGCGGAACGCGATCGCGCGCTGCGCGTCGCGAGCGTCGTGCGCACGACGCCGAACAAGTATTACCGCCAGGGCGTCGACTCGGCCTGCGGAGCTCGGCGAGGGCTTTCCGGTGAGCCGCGGCAGAGCTGTTCGCCTACGACGCCGTCGTGATCGGCAGCTACGAAGCCGCCAGCCTGCGTCCCGAGCAGCATCGATTGCTGAAAGAGTTCGTCGACCAGCGCGGCGGCTCGGTGCTGATGCTCGCGGGTCGCCATGGGCTTGCAGCGGGCGGTTGGCAGAACGCCGCGCTTGCGCAGACGCTGCCGGCGCAGCTCGCCGGGCGGCAGGTCATGGCGCTCGTGCAGCGGCCTGTGCGCGCGCAGCCGACGCTCTACGGCGTGCAGTCGCCGATCCTGCGCTTCGATCCGGATCCGAAGCGCAACGCGGACCGCTGGAAGAACCTGCCGGCGCTGGCCGACTACCAGAGCGCTGGGCCGGCTCAAGCCGGGCGCGATCGTGCTGCTGGAGGGCAATGCGGACCGCGCGCGCATGCCGCTCCTGCTCTGGCAGCACTACGGCCGCGGTGCGACGTTCCTGCTCGCGACCGCCAGCACGCTGCGCTGGCAGATGCAGCTGCCGCCGGAGGACGAGAGCCATGAAGTCTTCTGGCGACAGTTGCTGCACGCGATCTCCGCGACTGCGCCGCCGCGCGCTTCGATCGAGCCGGAAAGGCTCGCCTACGACGACGAGCGCAACGTGCGGCTGGTGGCGGAACTGCGCAACGAGCGGTTTGAACCGATCAACGACGCCAGCGTCGAACTTCGGATAGCCCCGCAGACCGAGCCGGCGTTCGTGCAACCCATGCAGCCTTCTGGTCAGGGTGACGGTCGATATGTGGCGGGCATCGATGCCGCCACTGCCGGGCTGTACCGCATCGAAATGACTGCGCGCGCCGGCGGCCGCGAAGTCGGCACTGCCATTACGCACGTGTTGCGCAACGACGGCGTCGCCGAGCACTTCGCGACGCATCAGCATCGCGCGGTGCTGGAACGGCTCGCGGCGATGACCGGCGGCCGCTACTGGCCGCTCGACGATCTCGACGGCCTCGCCGCCGCGATCCCGTATTCGAAGGCCGGCGTGGTCGAGCGCCAGACGCTGGATCTGTGGAATCTGCCGATCGTGTTCCTCGTGCTGCTTGCTGCTCAAGTGGCGGAGTGGCTGCTGCGGCTGCGTTGGGGGAGGCTGTGAAGACCTTGTTCATCGCCGCGACGTTGCTTGCTCTGCCCACGCTGCTTGCAGGAGCCGCTTCCTTCACTTTCATCGTCGCCGGGCTCGGCGGCGAACCCGAATACGAACAGCGCTTTCGCGAGCAGGCGGCCGCGCTTGCCGCAGCGGCCGAGAAGGCGGCGGGTGCGCCCGGGCATGTCGTCGTGCTGACCGGCGAGCAGGCGCGTCGCGATTCCGTGCGGCGCGAGTTCCAGACGTTCGCTGCGAAGGTCAAAGCGGCGACAGCGCGACCGTCGTGCTGATCGGGCACGGCACGTACGACGGCGAGGACTATCGCTTCAACGTTCCGGGCGCCGACCTCACCGGCGCCGAGCTCAACCAACTGTTCGATCGGCTGCCGGCGAAGCAGCAGCTCATCGTCAACGCCACCAGCTCGAGCGGCGCGACGATCGAGCTATGGCAACGGCCGGAACGCGTCGTCATCACTGCGACCAAGAGCGGCGGCGAGCGCACCGCGACGCGCTTCGCGCAGTACTGGGTGCAGGCGGTCAGCGACCGACGCGGCCGACCTGAACAAGGACGAAGTCGTGACCGCTGCCGAAGCGTTCGACTACGCGAACCGCCAGGTCGCCGCTTCGTACAAATCCGAAGTCGCGCTCGCGACCGAGCACGCACGCATCGCGGGCGAAGACACCGCGGCCTTCGCGGTCGCGCGCTTCGGCAGCGAGCGCGCTGTCCGGATCGGACCCTGAGGTCGCTGCGCTGCTCGCGCAGCGTGGCAAGATCGAGCTGGACCTCGACGGCGTCAAAGGAACGCAAGGCGGCGCTGAGCCAGGACGAGTACTACGACGAGCTCGAAGGCGTGCTGGTGAGGCTCGCGCTGCTGCAGAAGCAGATCGACTCGAAGCGGGCGGTGCAATGAGGCAACGGCTCGCGCAGCTGCTGTCTTGCTCTTGCTCGCCAGCGTTCGCGGCAGGTTCGGCGTTCGCGCAATCGATCGACTACGACCCGCGCCGCGCGACCGAGCTGCGCGCGTGCGACGAGCATCAGCATCACGGCCGCGTCGAGCAGGCTCGTGCCTGCTATTCGCAGCTCGTCAATTCGTCGAACCCGGTCACGCAGGCCGAAGCCTTGTGGGCGCTCGGCGACCTGCAGCGCGCGAACGAGTGCTTCCGCGATTTCGTGCAGGCCAACGCGCGCGCCGTGCAGCCGCGCATCCGCTGGGCGCGCCTGTTCCTGCAGACGCATCAGTACAACGATGCCGCGGAGCTGTTCCGCGATGCGCTGAAGATCTTCCCGAACGACCCTGCACGCCAAGCTCGGCCTGGCGCGCGTGCTCGCCGAGCGCTTCGAAGGCGAGGCCGGGCCGCTGCTCGAAGAAGTGCTGCGCGAGCACGACGATCTGGTCGAAGCGCATCTGCTGAGCGCGCAGCTCGCGCTGGAGGCCGGCCAGGTCGAAGCTGCGCAGAAGGCGCTGGAGCGCGCCGGCGATCTCGCCGCGAAGCAGAAGCTGCCGCCGCTCGAAATCTTCGCGATGCGCGCCGCGCTGGAAAGCTCGCGCGATCGCGATCCGGCAGCCGTGGATCAAGCGCGCGCTCGACTACAACCCGCGCTACGGCGCGATCTACGAGCAGCTCGCGCACTTCGAGATCATGCGTCGCCGCTATCGCGAAGCGACGACGCTGTTGCGGCGTGCGGTCGAGGTGCAGCCCGACTTGTGGTCGGCGCATGCCGAGCTTGGCTCGAACCTGCTGCGGCTCGGGCAGATCGACGAAGCGCGCGAGCAGCTCACGGCCGCGTATTCGGGCGATCCGTACAGCCCGACGACGGTCAACTCGCTGCGCCTGCTCGATCGCATCGACGAGTTCGACGTGTCGTCGACGCCGGTCGCGGTCGCCGGCGACACATATGTAGTGCGCCTGCGGCTGCATCGCAGCGAGTCGTCGGTGCATGGAGCCCTACGCGATCGAGCTCGTGCAGCAAGGCATCGCGACCTTCTCGCGCCGCTACGGCTTCAAGCTGCAGGAGCCGGTGACCGTCGAGCTCTATCCCGATCACGACGACTTCGCCGTGCGCGTCGCGGCGTTGCCGGGCATCGGCTTGCTCGGCGTGACGTTCGGCTACGTGGTCGCGATGGACAGCCCGTCGGGCCGCGCGAGCGGCGACTTTCACTGGGGCAGCACGCTGTGGCACGAGCTGGCGCACGTGTTCACGCTCGAAGCGACCGATCATCGCGTGCCGCGCTGGCTGAGCGAAGGCATTTCGGTGTTCGAGGAATGGCGCACCGGCCCGACGCCCGGCGTCGTCGTGCCGCCCGATGTGATCACTGCGCTGAGCGAAGACAAGTTCCTGCCGGTGAGCGATCTCGACTGCAGGCTTCATCCGCCCGGCCTATCCGAACCAGGTCCAGGTCTCGTACGTGCAGGCCGGGCTGATCTGCCTGTTCATCGAGCAGCGCTGGGGCTTCGAGCGGCTCGCCACGCTGCTGCATCAGTTCGATCGCGCAACGTCACGACTGCCGCGGCGATCGCAGGCTGACGTTCAAGATGGCGCCGGCGGACTTCGACAAGGAGTTCGATGCGTTCCTGCACGCGCGCTACGGCGCGCTGCTCGCCGGCATGAACGAATGGCAGTCGCAGTATCAGGCGGCGCGCAAGGCGATCCAGGGCGAGCAGTGGAACGATGCGATCGCGCCGGCGCAGCGGGCGGCCGAGCTCTATCCGGAGCACGTCGGGCCCGGCAGCCCGAATCTGCTGCTGGCGCGTGCGCTCGACAAACTCGGCCGTCGCGCCGAGGCGATCGCCGCGCGTCGAAGCGTATCGCAACGCCGGCGGCTGGGATCCGGCCGCGCTGCGCGAGCTGGCGCGCTGGCTCGACGAGGCCGGACGCAAGCACGGATGCGACCGACCGTGCTGCAGTCGCTGAACTACGCCGATCCGCTCAATCCCGAGCAGCACGCGCAGCTCGGCGAGCGCCTGCTCGGCCGACAACCGCGCCGAAGATTCGCTGCGCGAATTCCGCGTGCTGCTCGCGCTGCGCGAGCACGATCAGGCGCCGGCGCTCTTCGGCGCCGCGCGTGCGCTGCACGCACTGGGCGATCGCGCGGCGAGCCGTCGCAACGTGCTCGATGCGCTCGCCGCCGCCCCGCATTACAAACCCGCGCAGGAATTCCTGCTGCAGATCGTCGAGGAGCGAACCAAAAATGAATGACGTCGCCGGCAACAAGCTCACCGACGCCGACGTCGAGCGCGCACGTGGAGACGTTCCACGCGCGCCTCGGGGCGATCCGCACGCGAAGTGCGCAAGATCATCGTCGGCCAGGACGACGTCGTCGATCACCTGCTGCTCACGCTGCTGGTCGGCGGCCATTGCCTGATCACCGGCATGCCGGGCACGGCGAAGACGCTGCTGGTGCGCACGCTCGCCTACGCGCTCGGCCTGACGTTCAAGCGCATCCAGTTCACGCCGGACCTGATGCCGACCGACGTCACCGGCACCGACATCATCGAAGAGGACATCACGACCGGCCATCGCCGCTGGACGTTCGTGCCCGGGCCGATCTTCACGAACGTGCTGCTCGCCGACGAAATCAATCGCACGCCGCCGAAGACGCAGGCCGCGCTGCTCGAAGCGATGCAGGAGCACTCGGTCACGGTGCGCGGCACGACGCACATGCTGACGCCGCCGTTCTTCGTGCTCGCGACGCAGAACCCGATCGAGCTGGAAGGCACGTATCCGCTGCCCGAAGCGCAGCTCGATCGCTTCCTGTTCAACGTGCTGCTCGACTACCTGAGCGCCGGCGGACGAGATGGAAGTCGTCGATCGCAACACCTCGCGCATGGAGCCTGCCGGAGATCACCGCCTGCACGACCGCGGAGGAGATCATGCAGTTCCAGTGGCTGGTGCGGCAGGTGCCGCTGTCCGCGCAAGTGCGTGAAGACGCGGTGATGCTGGTGCGCGCCACGCGCCCCACCGAATCGATCGCGCCCGAGGGCGTGCGCCGCTACGTGCGCTACGGCGCCAGCGTGCGCGCGACGCAGTTCCTGTGCCTGGCGGCGAAGGCGCGTGCGCTGATGGCAGGGCCGCTATCACGTGACTGGCGAAGATCTGCGTGCGCTCGCGCTGCCGGTGCTGCGTCATCGCGTGCTGACGAACTACCAGGCCGAGTCGGACGGCAAGAGCGTCGACGAAGTGCTGCGCGAGGTCATCAACCGATGAGCGCCAGCCACGGCTCTCAACCGCCTGCTGCCGCCGACGACGCTCGCGGGTCTCGCGAACCTCGAGCTGGTCGCGCGCACGGCGGTCGAGGGCTTTCTCACCGGCCTGCATCGCTCGCCGCACTACGGCTTCAGCCAGGAGTTCAAGGAGTATCGCGCGTACGTCGAAGGCGACGATCCGCGCTTCGTCGACTGGAACGTCTACGCGCGCACCGAGCGCACGTACATCCGCCGCTACGAAGGCGAGACCAACACGCGGCTGATGATCCTGCTCGATGCCAGCGCGTCGATGGGCTACAGCTCGCGGCGGCGTCAGCAAGCTGCAGTACGGCAAGTTCCTCGCTGCGGCGCTCGCCTACCTCGCGGCGCGTCAGCACGATCCGGTCGGCCTGATCGTGTTCGACGAGAAGGTCCGCCAGTTCCGTCCGGCCACCAGCCGCGCCGGCAGCCTGCAGAGCATGATCCACGCGATCGACGCCGTGACCGCCGGTGGCGGCACGAACCTGGCAGAGTGCTTCCGCAGCTTTCGGCGAGCACCTGAAGCGTCGCGGCCTGGTCGCGGTGATTTCCGATCTGTACTGCGATCCCGGCGGCGATGAGCAAGGCCGTGCAGCCGCTCGCGTATCACGGTCACGACATCATGCTGTTCCAGCTGCTCGATCCGCGCGAGCTGAAGCCGGACTGGCGCGAGTCGGTGCTGCTGGAGGACGTCGAGACTCAGCGAGACGATCAACGTCGTCGCCGGAGTATCTCGCCGGCGAGTATCGCGAGCGTCTCGGCGCGCACCTGGCCTCGCTGCGCAAGGCGGCCGCCGACGTCGGCGCGCATCAGCTGCTCATCTCCACGGACGAGCCGCTCGATCGCGCGCTGCGTCGCTATCTGTTGTTTCGCGAAGGCAGGAGCTAGCGGCCATGTTCCTCGCGCCCGCGTTCCTGCTCGGCCTGCTCGCGATCGGCGTTCCGATCTGGCTGCACCGCGTGGCGCGCGCGAATCCGACGCAGCATCCGTTCGCGTCGCTGATGTTCGTCGAGGCGAGCGAGACGCAGCGCACCGCCAAGCGCACGCTGCGCTACTGGCTGCTGCTGTCGCTGCGCATTCTGCTGCTCATTGCGCTGGTGCTCGCGTTCGCCGGGCCGTTGCTCACCGAGCGAGTCGTGCCGGGCGCGAACGCGAACGCGCGACTGCATGCGATCGTGCTCGACAAGTCGCTGTCGATGCAGCACGGCGAGCGCTGGCAGCGCGCGCTCGACGAGGCCGAAGCAGTTCTCGAACGGACCTGCGCTCGTCGGATCGCGTGATGCTTGCGACGGCCGAAGGGCGTCGCGTTTCGGTCGTGCAGAGCTCGACGCCGGCGTCCGCGGCCGGCACCGTGCGCGGCGCATTGCGCGCCCTGAAGCCGGGCATCGAGCGGCTCGACTACGGCCTCGCGATGAGCACGGCCGACAACTGGCTCGGCTCGCCGCGGCCGCCGGTGGTGCTGCATCTCATCTCGGATCTGCAGCAGAGCGCGGCGCCGCTGCGTTTCGCGGATCTCGAACCGCCGACGGCAGACGCAGCTCGTGCTCCACGACGTCGGCAATGCCGCAGCCGAGAACGTATTCATCCAGGGCGCGCAGCTCACGACCGTCGACACGCGCTCGCTCGAAGTCACGGTGCGCGGCGCGTCGGCGAAGCCGCAGCAGCGTCAGGTCGTGCTCTCGATCGACGGCAAAGAGTACGCACGCCGCACTGTCGAGTTGCCGGCGGGCGCGGTGACTGCGGCGGATCCCACTGTCGAAGGCGAAGGCAGTCGATCTCGCGCCCGAGTTCGCGCCGCAAGCTGCGGTCAGTCCCTCAGCGAAGGTGCTGTTCTCCGATCTGAAGCTTTCTGCCGGCTCGCATCGGATCGAAGTTGCGCTGGAGCCGGCCGACGCCCTGCCGCAGGACGATCGCTTCTACGCCGTGCTGGAGCACGCCGATCCGAAAGCGCTGCTGGTCGCACCGCGAGCCGCGTACGCGACGACGTCGCGTACTTCGGCGCGGCGATCGGTTCGCTCGCGGCGCCGACGCTCCAGGTCGAAGAGCGCGCGCCCGAGGCGATCGGCACGGGCGCACTGACCGGCTTCTCGTTGATGGTCGTCGCCGACATCGGCTGCGCTCTCCGACATCCAGGCGAAGCGCATCAAGGAATACGTTGCGGCCGGCGGCTCGGTGCTCGCGACGTTGGGCACGCGCACTTCGATCGAGCCCGGACCGCTGCTCGATGGCTGGCGCATCGGCGAGCCGGAGCAGCGCGCTGCTGCGGTTGGCGAGATCGCTACGACGCATCCGGTGCTGCGCGAGGCGGGCGATTGGCATTCTGTGCGCTTCTTCCGACATCGCGCGGTCCAGGTGGGCGAGGACGACAAGGTGCTGATCGCGCTACGAGGACGGCTCGCCGCTGCTCATCGAGCGCACGATCGGCGCCGGACATATGCTGGTGCTCACTGCGCCGGTTGAGCGCGAGTGGAACGACCTCGCGATCCATCCGCTGTTCGTGCGGTTCATCGCCGAGGCCGCGCGGTACCTGGTGCGTGGCGACGCTTCTGCCGCCAGCACGACCGTCGGCTCGGTCGTTTTGACCGGATTGACCGCGGCCGGCGGCGGGCAGATATTCGATCCGCGGGGCGAGCGCGTGCTCGGCCTGGCGCAGACGGCGGCCGCGGATCGCCTGATTCCCGACGCAGACGGGGTTCTACGAGATCCGCGGCAACGACGGCGTGCGCTGGGTCGCCGTGAACGTCGATGCGCGCGAGTCGGACCTGACGCCGCTGCCCGCGTCGTTCGTGCAGCGCTGGCGCGCGATGCAGGTGCGGAAGGCCGCGCCGAACGTCGCAGCGGCCGCGCCCGACGGCGGATGCGAAGCCGCGTTCGCTCGGGCCCGCAGTGCTTTGGCTCGCCGCAGCGTTGCTGCTGGCCGAGCTGTTGCTGGCGAATCGCTACCTTGCGATCCGCCGGGAGACGCCGAAATGAGCGCTCGAGAGCGACTCGAAACTTATCTGGACTCCCTGCGCACCCGACTGCGCACACATATCTATGCGCGCGCCGCGGCCATCGCCGTCGGCGGCGTCCTGGCGATCACTGCGTTCACGGTCTGGACGCTGCAACGCGCAGGAGTTTGCGCCCGCGATCGCGTTGACTGGCCGCGTCGCGATCGGCGTGCTGCTCGCGTGTGTCGTCGCAGCGTTGCTGTGGCGTCCGCTGCGTCGCTTGCGTCGCGATGACGGCGCGCACGTCTTCGAGCAGCGGCTGCCGGACGAGAACGGCCGCATCCATACGTATCTCGATGGCAAGCGCCGTGAGTCGCAGGGACTCGCCGACTCCGCTGCTGAGTCTGCTCGCAGCCGATGCGGTCGACGATTGCGGAGCGCACGCCGCCCGACGAAATCGTGTCCTCGCGGCGCATCGCGGCCGGGATGCTGATCGCTGTCGCCGCGCTCGGCGTGCTCGTGACACTGCTCGTCGCCGGGCCGGCGTATTGGGGCTTCGGCAGCCGCCACTTGCTGCTCGGCATGGAGTTGCCGCGCAATGCAGTGCCGGTGCGACAGCGTGACCGTGACGCCCGGCAACGCGACGGTCCGTCGCAACAGCGACCTCGCGATTCGCGCGGCCGTCGAAGGCTTTCATCCGCGCGAGGTGGCGGTGTTCGTGCGCTTCGCCGATCGCCAGGACTGGGAGCGTGCGCCGATGCAGCCCGCGACCGAGCAGCGACTCGCGCTTCGAGTTCCGGCTCTACGCGGTGCGCGGTCCGCTGCAGTACTACGTCGATGCAGAAGGCACGCGCAGCGGCGAGCACAGCGTCGCTGTCGTCGATCTGCCGCGCATCGAGCGCGTGCAGCTGACCTACGAGTATCCGCAATGGACCGGGCTCGATCCGAACGTCGGACGAGACGATCGCGCGACATCCGCGCGGTCGAAGGAACGAACGTCAAAGTGGAAGTCTTCGCCGATGCGCCGCTCGAAGCGCCGGCGCTCATCGTCGACGGCAGCACCGGCGAGCTCGCACAGGAGGGTCGCACGCAGCACCGGCGCGATCGCGGTCACGAAGCCCGGCCGCTATCAGATCGGCGCGCGCGTCGCCAACGAGTTCGTGGCGCTGAGCGACGAGTACGCGATCGAGATCGTTCCCGACGAGAAGCCGACGATCGAGATCCGCAAGCCCGGCCGCGACTGGCGCGCCACCAGCATCGAAGAAGTGCCGGTGCGCATCCGCGCCGAAGACGATTTCCGATTGCGCGACGTGTCGCTGCGCTACTCGGTGAACGGCGGCGAATGGCAGGCCGTGCCGCTGGGCGGCGGCGCGAAGACCAGCGAAGGCGAGTCGCTGCTGCGACCTGGAAGAGCTCGGCGCTGCGCAGGCGAAGGAACAGCCGAAAGCGGCTGGTGCCCGGCGACCTGGTCTCGTACTACGCGGTGGCGAAGGATCGCAAGGCGACGGTGCAGACCGATCTGTTCATGGTCCAGGTGCAGCCGTTCGAGCGTCGCTTCCTGCAGGCGCAGGGCGGCAACAGCGACGGCGGCGGCATGGGCGACGAGCAGGGCGCGATCTCCGAGCGGCAGCGCGAGATCCTGCTCGCGACGTGGAATCTGCAGCGCGGCGACGAGCGCGGCGCTCGCTCGAAGCAGCAGCTCGAAGACAGCGCGCAAGATGCTCGCGGAGCTGCAGGCGACGCTCGCGCAACAGGCGCGCACGCTGGCTCAACGCACTCGCGCCCGCGCATCGCTCGAGGAAGACGAGCGCATCCGCACGTTCGTCGAGAGCCTGGAGAAGCGCCGCGGGTGTGATGGATCCGGCCGTCGCGCATCTCAATACGTTCAAGCTTCCCGAAGCCGTGCCGTTCGAGCAGCAGGCGCTGCAGCAGCTGCTGCGCGCCGAGTCCGCATTCCGCGAAGTGCAGGTCTCGATGCAGCAGAGCAACGCCGGCGGCGACGGCTCGCAGACTGCGCGCAACTTCACGGAGATGTTCGAGCTCGAGATGGACCTGGAGAAGAGCCAGTACGAGAGCGAGTCGCAGCTCTCGACGCGCAACACTGCAGAAGGATCTGGACGAGATGGTCCGCAAGCTCAAGGAGCTGGCGGAGCGCCAGGAGAAGCTCGCGCAGGAGCGTCAGCAGGATCTGCGCACGCCCGAGCAGCGCTGGAAGCAGGAGCAGCTGCGTCGCGAAGCCGAGGATCTGCGTCGTCGGCTCGCGGAGCTGAATCGACAGCAGTCCTCGGGCGATTCACCGTCGTCGCGCGGCGGCAGTGCGAGCGGGCAGGCGCGCGAACGCGAAGAGCGCGCACGCGAGCAGCTCTCGCAAGCGCTGGAATCGGTCAACAAGGCGCTGCAGGACATGCAGTCGGCCAACGGCAATGAAAGCGGCGATCAGCGGCAGGCGGGCAATCAGGCCAGTCGGGCAGTCGCAGGAAGCGAACAGCCGCGCAGGAAGCGAGCCGCAATCTGCGGCGCGCCTTGCAGCAGATCGATCGCCCCGAGCCGTCGCGCTTCGACGAGACGCTGGAGCAGTTTGCCGATCGCAGCCAGCAGATGCTCGACGAGCAACGCCGCATCGAAAGCGATCTCTACGAAGCGCTGTCGCAGCCGCCAGCCGGTGCGAACGGTCGCGGCACGATCGATCAGCGGCGCGCGCAGGAGCTGGTGCGCTCGAAGCAGCAGATGGCCGAGCGACCTGACGACCTCGAGCGCGACATGCGCAACGCCGTTCACGAGAACCGCAAGAGCAATCCCGAGACCACGCGCAAGCTGAGCGAGATCATTCGCGACGTCGAAGGCTCGGACATCATGTATCGGCTGAATCGCAGCGCCGCCGAGATCTACTACGGGCGCGCGCGTGAAGCGGCTCCGCGTGAAGGCTTGATCACCGACGCGCTCGATACTTTGCAGCAGGATCTGCGCGATGCCGCCGCGCAGGCCGCGGCAGAAGGCAAGGGCAAACCGGAAGCCGCGACCGCCGAGGCGTTGCTGGCGGAAGTTGCCGAGTTGCGTCGCGCTCTCGCAGGACGCACAGCAAGGAAAAGGCCAGCAGGGCCGCGAAGGCAGCAGCCGGGCGAAGGGCAGCAGCGGGCGCGAGGGACAGCAACAGGCGCGCAACGGCCAGGAAGGTCAGCAGGGCCAGGAAGGGGCAACAGGGGCAGGAAGGGCAAGCAGGGACAGCAAGGTCAGCAGGGCCAGGAAGGCCAGCAGGGCCGCGAAGGTCAGGGTCGCAGCGACCGCTCTTCGGCAGAATGGCTCACGTCCCGGCCAACAGCCGCGCGGCGGGCTCTCTGCGTGGAATCCCAACGTGCCGAGCGTCGCGATCGGCGGGTTCGAAGACGGCCGCGGCTCGCTCGCGCGGCAGACTGCTCAGCTCAGCGAGCGCATTCGCGATCTCGCGAACCGCATGAATCGCGGCGATCTGAGCCAGTCGGAGCTGGAAGCACTGCGACGCGCGGCCACGCAGCTGCGGCGGCTCAGCGGCGATCCGCTCGCTGCGCAGCCGGACGTGATGCTCAAGCTGATCGATCAGATCGAGCTGCAGGCGCTCGCGTCGACCGCCAAGTCGCGCGAAGCTGCCGCGGCGCGCGCGACGATCCCGGATCCCGACTCGCCGCGCTATCGCGAGGCTGTCGCCGAATACTATCGGCAGGCTGGGCAATCAATGAGGACGAGCCGCCCATGAGCCTGCGATTCACGCTCGCCGCGGCAATCGTTTCCGTCTCGCTCGGCGCCGTCGCTTCGTCCAACCTGATCACCGGCGACGGCGGTCGCGCGGGCACGCCGGCGGACCTGTCGAAGTTCAACATGGCGCGCGTCATCTACGACAGCGAAGGCGGCATGGGCGAGGCGTACTACGCGTACGACAGCCGCGTGTGGGCGCGCTGGGAAACGGATTTTCCGGAAGGCGACGACAACTTCGGTCATCGCCTGTCGCAGCTGACGCGCATCCCGGTCAGCCAAGTTCGCGTCCAGCCGCATGCTCACCGCGCCGGACCTCGGCGACTTCCCGATGCTGTACATGTCCGACCCCGGCTACATGGTCGTGTCGGCGGAAGAGAAGGCCGCGTTCGCGCGTTACCTCGCGAACGGCGGCTTCGTGTGGGTCGACGATTTCTGGGGCGATGCCGAGTGGCAGCAGTTCGCCGACGTGATGCGCCAGGTGCTGCCCGGGCGCGAGTGGCGCGTGCTCACGTCCGAGCATCCGATCTTCCACACGGTGTTCGATCTGAACGACGGCATGCCGCAGATCCCGGCGCTGCCGTTCGCGAGCCCCGGCGGCAGCACCGCCGAATCGCCCGGCGCCCACAAATTCCCCGCCGGCTCGCTCGACGAGCCGCAGATGCGCGCGTGGCTGGACGACGACGGCCGCATCATGGTGCTCGCAACCCACAACACCGACGTCGGCGACGGCTGGGAGCGCGAGGCCTACGGCGAGTGGTACTTCGAGACGTTCTCGACCAAGTCCTACATGGTCGGCGTCAACGTCGTCGTCTACGCGATGACGCACTAGGCGACGGCGATATCGCGCCCGATGCTTCGGTAGTACCGATACCAATCGCTGCGGAAGACCTCGTCAGGGTCGAAGCGCCGCTTCGCTTCCAGGAAGTCCGGCGAGCTGCGGATAGCATGCGAGCACTTGCGCAGCAATCGCGTAACGATGATACGTCAGGAAGAAGCTGCCGCGATGATGGATAGCGATGTCGATGAGGCGGCGAAACGTGTGTGACGAATCCCGGATGCTGCGCGGCTCGTGGTCGATGTGCAGGTTGAATATCACGCAGGCGTAGTCCTCGCGCGCCCACGCCAGAGCTGTTTCGCGATCGCGCTGTGATGAGCCGCACAGTGCCGTAGACCAGATCGACGTCGTGCCGCTGGAAGTCGCGGCGCACATCGCTCATGAAGGCGGCGAGCCGCGTGCGCGGCACATAAAGCTCCGTGATCATCTCCGACCCCGGCACGCGAGCTTCGCAGGCCCGGTCCAGAGCGCCGTGGTAGTCGTCGAGGTACAGGCTCAGCTGATGCGTGTCGCTCCAGTAGATCTGCCCGCTCGAGCGCAGGTAGAAATCGGTGAACTCGTGGAACGCGCGGCGCTTGTTGCAGTGAGCGAGGTAGATGAGGCGCCGCCAGTCCGCCGGCGACAGGCGGATCTGCCCGGCTGGAATGACGGTTTGCGGATCCACGGGGCGGTAGCAGGAAAGCACGCCGCTCGATAGGAAGCCGAGGTCGTCCGGTGCAGTCGAGAACTGGAAGTCGCCGTAGAGATAGCCGGTGCGGATGCGCTCTGCGAACGCCTCGCCGATCTCTTCGATATCGCACAGCTCGACGGTGCGCTCGACCTTCTGCCTCGGCACCAAGCGGATCTTCACCGACGTGACGACGCCGAACAGCCCGTAGCCGCCGACGACGTGCCGAAACAGATCGGCGTTCACCTGTCGGTCGCATTGGACGACCGAGCCGTCGGCGAGGATCACTTCGAGACCTTCGATGTCCGAGACGAACGGCGCGTAGGCCAGCCCGCGGCCGTGAATGTTCGCGCCGACGGCGCCGCCGATCGTAAGGCGGTCAGCGCCGGTCTGTTTCTGTTTGATGCCCCATGCGGAGCCGCTGTCGCGCTGCGCGACGACGTAGTGGCGAATGAGATCCGGCCAGGTGATGCCCGCCTGCGCATGGATCAGACCGCGTTGCGCGTCGAAGTCGATGACACGGTTCATGCCGCGCATGTCGAGCAGCCAGCCGCCCGTTGCGAACTGTTGTCCGCCCATTGCATGACACGAGCCACACACGCTCATGAACTCGCCGCGCGAGCGCACCTGCTGCACGAGGCTCGCCGCTTCCTCCACGGTCGCGGGTGCGAGGCGTCCACGAATAGGGGTGGAATTGAGCCGCGAGTGGATGTCGTTGCAAACCAGCTCCGGTTCGGTCATTCGCATCCTCGGGTGGCCGTGATTCGAGATGCGACAGAGCGTGCGCAGCGCGGTTGGATTCCGCAACCGGCTGCAATGGAGTATCGGATAGCGATACCGGAAGGAACTCGCTGCGACACTTCGCAGCCCGGAGCAGACTTGCCCCGCGCTCGCTACGACGTCGCGTTCGAAGAGGAGCGACCCGCCGGGGCGCTCCGGCGGGCATCAAGGTCGCGGCCTAGCGATCGCCGAAGGATCCGGTTCTCGCGCACCGGCGACTTGTACATCTGGCCGTCGGTGACGGACAACGTCTGCTGGCCCGCTTTCAACTGCGCGCCGGGCGCGAAGCCCGTAGCTGCCGGGCACGATGCGTTGCTGTTGCCGCTCGCGCGGAAGTCGAGCGCGGCCTTCAGCCGGCCTTCGTTCGTATCGCCGAGCGCGCGCGTGAAGTCGTCCGCGACCGAGCAGCCGCTCAGCTTCACGCTGCTGGCGCCGCTCTGGTTGTTGCGGCGCGAAGCCGTCCGGGTAGTCGCCGAAGCTCATCGCGTTCACGCCCTGGAACTGGATCGAGAAGTACGTGGTGCCGCAGTTGTCCTGCGGATAGAACCCGAACGGCTTGCCGCAGGTGGTCGAGCCGATCTGGAACACCTGCACGCCGACGCCGCGCAGGCCGTTGATGATCGACTCGCTCGCCGAGCACGTGTTCGGCCCGGTGATGACGTAGACGCGGTTCAGACTCAGCGTCGGCAGCGGCGTGCCCGGCGGCGAGGCTGAAATCCTGCGTCGTCGTATGGATACGGCGTCGGGCGCAGCGGCCGGTCCGGTGACCGGATTGCGATTCGGGTTCTTGCTGTTGAACACCAGCCGCTCGAACGTGCCGTCGTCGGCCCGGCCCCGCGATCATGTAAGCCAGCTCGCTGGCGATGTCGAGGAAGCCGCCGCCGTTGTAGCGGATGTCGAGAATCAGGTCGTCGACGCCCGCAGTCTGCAGGCGCGTGATCGCGTCGACCAGCTCCTTCTCCGCGGTCGCGATGTGATCGTTGAACACCATGTAGCCGACGGTGTCGGCGCCTTGCGTGAGCGTGGTGTCGAGCAGCACCGGCTTGTGCGTGATGTTCGCGGTCGTCAGGGCACGTTGACGTGCGGCGCCGCCGGGCGGTCTGAACACGGAACGTGAACGTCTGGCCGGCGGCTCGACGGGAAGAACGCCGCGTTCAGCGTGTCGACGCCAGCCTGCGTGTTGTCGTTGACGAAGTCGACGTTGTTGATCCGCAGGACCTCCATGCCGCGCGTCACGCCCGCGTTGCCCGCCGGCGTGCCGGGCTCGACGAACGCGACGACTGCGCGCCGCGGCGGCAGACCGTCCCCGATGATCATCAGCTCGGCGCCGTAGCCGATCGACTGGCCGCTCTGCGACAGCGCGTCGCAACTCGTCGGTATCGATGTCGAAATGGAACCGGTCCTTGGGACTGCTCGACGGCGTCAGCTGCGGCGTCTTGAGCGCGTCGAAGTAGTCGATCACGTCCGCGATGCTGTTCGGATTGGTGTCGGGCACCTCGGCGAACCACAGGTAGAGATCGTTGGTCCACGAGCGCAGGAACATCTTTTCGTTGAACGCGGTGCACTGGCCCGCGAAGTCTGCGCGCGGCGGGAAGACGCCGGGCGTGTAGGTGCCGCCGGCGCCCGGATCGCCGGCATTCAGCGGCGTCGCCGAACCGCCGCCGCCACCGCCCCCGCACGCCGCCAGCACACACAGCGCCGCGCCCGCGAAGCCTATTCGTACCGCGATGCCCATCGTCCACTCCTGTCGGGACACTCCGTCCGACAGTTGTACTACGCACCCACGGTCCGACGCTACGTCGGCCGTCTCAGCACGAATTCAGGCTGTATTCAGTCGAGGCCCGGCGGCGGCTGGAAGCCGCCGAATTCCTGCGTAACGAGCCGCGCGAACTCGATGGTCTGCAGATCGGCATGCGCCGCGCCGATCGCCTGCAGGCCGATTGGCAACTTCTGCGTGCCAACCCCGGTCGGGAACACGGTCGCCGGCAAGTAGCTGCAGGTCGCGAGCCCCGCCCAGAACAGCTGCTGAAAATACGGCAGCTCGGCGCCGTCGATGCGCAGCTTGCGGCCGCGATATGCGCCATGCAGATGCTCGAAGGCGACGCACGCTGCGATCGGACACACCACGACGTCCCACTCACGAAAGAACTCGTGCCACGCGAGCCGCAAGCGCGTGCGTTCCTCGTCGAGCTGGAGCCAGTCGCGATGCGAAAGCTCACTCTGCGGATTCGTCGCAGCGCTCAGGAGCCTGCGGTACACGGACGCTGCGTGCTCCGCGGAGAATGCCGGCCGCGCGCTATCGGATACCTTCGCTCCCAACGAAGCGAGCCGATCGCCGAGCGATTGACAGCGATCCGCGATCTCTCGCTGCACTGGCGAGATCTGCATCGCTCGGCCACAGCGCGACTCGATACTCGCTGCAGCTTGCGTTGCGACTTCGGCAACTCGACGCGCACTGCGCGATTGAGTCTTCCCGGCCCGACGAGCAGCCGCAGCGTTGCGTCGAGATCTTCGGCACTGCGCGCGAGCGGCCCCGCGACTGCGAGATCGATACCTGCCACGGACGGCGGCGGCGCAAGCCGATCACTGGCGACGATGTCGAAAGTCGGCTTGTGCCCGAACACGCCGCTGTAGTGCGCTGGGTTGCGAATCGAGCCACCGATGTCGCTGCCGACTTCGAGCGACGTCAACCCGGCGGCGAGCGCGGCCGCAGCGCCGCCCGACGATCCGCCCGGCGTGCGGGTGCGATCCCAGGGATTGTTCGTGACGCCGTAGATGTCGTTGTACGACTGAAAATCCAGCAAGCGGTACGGCACGTTGGTCTTGCCGAAGATCACCGCGCCGGCGGCCTTGAGTCGCTCGACGACTGGATCGTCGCGCTCTGCGACGTAGCTCAGCGCGCGGTCGCCCCAGGTCGTCGGCAGACCGGCGACGTCGAACGACTCCTTGATCGTCATCGGCACGCCGTGCAGCGCTCCGACGGGCTGCCCCTGTGCCAGCGCCTGGTCCGCACGGCGCGCGCCTTCGTATGCCCGCTCCCAATCGAGGACGACGATGGCGTTGAGCGCGGGATTCAGCCGCTCAACGCGCGCGCGAAAATATTCGAGGCACTCCACGGCGCCGAGCTCGCGGCCGCGAAGTTGCGCTGCGATGCGCAGCGCGCTCTCGAAGCACAGTGACGCCATCGACCTCTCCCCCGACTCCCCGCGGCCCGTGCAATATACTTCGGATCATGCAAACGGCGCTGGCACGAGTAGAGGGCATTAGCGAAGCGCGCGGGCGCTGGCTGCCCGCGTACGCGTGGCTCGCGGGCCTCGTCGCGTACCTCGTGGCGATCGTGTTAGCGACCGACCGGGTCGCGATCTGGATCAACGATATCGCCTGGACGATAACCTCGGCCTTCACTGCGTGGGCCTGTCTGCGCACCTCGCGCAAGGTCGAGCGA
Organism: uncultured Gammaproteobacteria bacterium; assembly: GCA_963830745.1. GTDB lineage: Bacteria > Pseudomonadota > Gammaproteobacteria > Steroidobacterales > Steroidobacteraceae > Steroidobacter. The sequence goes on along the minus strand of CAWHNL010000012.1, from coordinate 387,309 downwards.
GCGCGGCGCCGCGCCTGGCTGCTGTTCGGGTTGGGCTGCGTCAGCTGGTTGATCGGGCAACTGCACTGGAACTACAGCCAGCTGGTGCTCGGCGTCGGCATTCCGTTCCCGAGCATCGGGCAGATCTTCTTCAGCGCGTTCGCGCTGTTCTGGATCGCCGGCGTGCTGCAGCTGCCGGAAGCGCGCGAGCGCGCGCCGTTCACCTTCAAGCATCTCGGCAACATCGGGCTCGTCACGTGCTGCCTGGTCATGACCATCGTGCTCGGCACGCTGGAGCCGGCGCTGCAGAGTCGCGTGCCGGGTTTCTACCTGGTGATCGCGGTCGTGCACACGCTGCTCGTCGCGGCGACGTTCCTCGTTGCGCTGTACGCGTTGTGGACCTATCGCTGGAGCGCGAGCTGGATGCCGATGCTGCTGCTCGTCATCGCCAGCGGCGTCTACGCGGTGGTGAATCTCGTCTACGCGCACTCGCTGCTGACCAACAGCTACCTCGCGGCCGATCTGATCAACGCGAGCTGGGTGGTGATGTTCGGCTTGATCGCCGTCGCGGCGCACGAGCAGGCGTGGCTGAGTCAGCACCATCGCGGCGATCCGGCGCAGGGGATGCTCGCGCACGAGCGCTGGCTCGAAGCTGTCATTCCGGCGCTGCTCATCATCATCATGGTCGTCGTGGCCGTCGGCAGCTCCAGCACGCTCAGCACGCGCGTCATCTTGTCCGCTGCGGTCCTATTCATTCTGTTCGCGATCATCCTCGGCGTGCGCGAAGCGTGGATCCAGAACGAATCGCAGCAGCTCACGCGCAAGCTGGTGGCCACGAACGAGCAGCTGCAGTCCGCAAACGTCGAGTTGCGGCTGAGCGAAGCGCGCTATCGCGAGCTGGCCACCGCGCTCGAGCAGCGCGTGAGCGAGCGGACCAACGAGCTCAAGCGCGCGTACGACGAGCTGGAAGGGTTTTCCTATGCGGTCGCGCACGACCTCAAGGCGCCGCTGCGCGCCATCAACGGGTTCGCCCACCTGTTCGAGGCCGAGATGGACGGGCAGCTCAGCCCGCAGGCCCGCGAGCATCTTGCGCGCATCCGCAACGGCTCGCTGCGGATGGCGACGCTTGATCGACGACCTGCTCGCGTACTCGCACATCGACAGGCGCGGGCTGCAATCGAGCATCGTCGTGCTGCCGGAGCTGATCGACTCGGTGCTGCTGCAGTATGCGGACGAAGTGCAGCGGCGCCACGTCGAGCTAACGGTGCAGGTGGAGCCGCTGCAGGTTGCGCGTCGATGCGGAAGGGTTGCTGCTGGCACTGCGCAACCTGTTCGAGAACGCGTTGAAGTACACGCGCGAGCGCCAGCATGCGCACATCCATGTGCACGCGCACCGCAATGACCTCGGCGTGATGCTCAGCGTCGCCGACAACGGCATCGGCTTCGAGATGGAATATCACGATCACATCTTCAAGATCTTTCAGCGCCTGCATCGCGACGACCAGTATCCGGGCACGGGCATCGGGCTGGCGCTGGTGCGCAAGGCCGTCGAGCGGATCGGCGGACGAGTCTGGGCGCAGAGCCGCCTCGGCGAGGGCGCAACGTTCAATATCCAGTTGCCGAAGTCTGCGATGGTGTAGCGGCGCGCGGGTCGGTGGCCTTGCGCCACGCGAAGGCAACTCGCGATGAGAACTGATAGCGGTCCAGGACCCAGACCAGTGCCAGGCAGCCGAGCAACGCGAGGATCGCGCCGATCGTGAACGCGGTCGCGTAGCCGAACGCGTCTGCGAGTCTCCCGCCGCACAGATTGGCCAGCATGCCGACCAGGAGCACGACGCACGCCAGCAGCGTGTAGTCCGTGCCAGCGTGCTCCGGGTCCGAGGCATCCATCATCAGCGCGAACAGCGCCACCGTCGCCATCGTGCCGAGGACGCCTTCGGCGATCGTTGCCACCCACAGCAGGCCGATGCCTCCGCCGCCGAGCGCGATGACAACGTACAGCGTGAACGAAGCCACCTGCCCGATGCCGCTGATGAGCAAGGCATTGCGACGGCCGGTGCTGAACGCCAGCCAGCCGCCCATGAGCGCGCCGACGATGCTCATCGCGTTGCCCACCCAGCCCTTGAGCAGCGAGATCCCATCCAGGCCGAGCCCGCGGTCGGTCAGGAACGGCACCAGCAGCGTGGTCAGCAGCTGGTCGCCGAAGCGGTAGCAGAAAATCAGCGCGGCCAGCAGCAGAATTCCCGGTGTCAGCAGGCGTCGCAGCCAGCCGAAAGAAAGCTGTACGACGCCCGGCCGCATGCTCGCCGGCAGCGCGCGGCGGCTCGCGCATCAGGAGAACTGGAATCATCGTGACGGCGAGCAGCGCCGTCATGCACACGAACGCGAACGTCCAATCCGTCAGTGTGAGGATCTTGAGCAGCAGGCCGCCGCCGAACATCATCCCGATGCGATACGCGCCCACCTGGATGCCGTTGGCGAGACCGAGCTCGCGCGCATCGAGCATGCGGACTGCGAGGCCGTCCGTGGCGATGTCCTGAGTGGCTGCGATCAGGTTGAACACGAAGGCCGCAGCGAACAGCAGCACGTAGTTGCCGTCGAGCTGCAGTTGACTGATCACGGCCGCAACCGACAGCGCCGACAGCTGCAGCGCCAGTAGCCAACGGCGACGGGTGCCGCGGTGGTCGATGAAGGGCGCCCACAGGAATTTCAGCAGCCAGGGCAGCGTCAGCAGCGTGCTGGCGACGCTGATCGTCGTCAGCGACACGCCGGCCTGCCGCAACATCGCGGGCAGGATGATCGTGAAGAACCCGAACGGCAGTCCCTGCGCGAAGTAGAGCGCGACCAGCAGCGTGATCTTCTGCGCGCGGGACATCGCCGGACAGCGCTGCTAGTCGCTGACCTGCACCAGCAGCTTGCCGAAGTTGCTGCCCTTGAACAGGCCCATGAACGCCTGCGGCGCGTTCTCCAGCCCGCGCGTGATGTCCTCGCGGTACTTGATGCGGCCCGCTTGCATCCACTGGCTCATGTCGGCGATGAACGCCGGCATGCGATGGAAATAGTTCGAGATGATGAAGCCCTGCACCTTGACCTGCTTCACCAGGAACATGCCCATCAGCTGCGAGCTGCGATCCGGCCCAGGCGGCAGGCTCGTGGCGTTGTACTGCGCGATCAGGCCGCACAACGGGATACGCGCATGCGTGTTGAGCAGCGGCACGACAGAATCCCACACCGCGCCGCCGACGTTTTCGAAGTACACGTCGATGCCCTTCGGGCACGCTTCCTTCAGCAACGCCGGCATGCTCGCATCGCGATGATCGATGCAGGCGTCGAAGCCGAGCTCCTTCACGGCGTAATCGCACTTTTCCTTGCCGCCCGCGATGCCGACCGCGCGCAGCCCTTTGATCTTCGCGATCTGCCCGACGACTGAGCCGACTGCGCCGGTCGCCGCCGCGACGACCAGCGTCTCGCCGGCTTTCGGCTCGCCGATGTCGAGCGTGCCGACGTAGGCGGTGATCCCCGGCATGCCGAGCACGCCGAGCGCATACGAAGGCCGCGGGATGCGCGGATCGAGCTTGTTGATGCCGCCGCCGTTCGAGACCTGATACTCCTGCCAGCCGCTGTACGACAGGACCAGGTCGCCTTCCTTGAACTTCGGGTTGCGGCTCGCGATCACGCGCGACACGGTGCCGCCGATCATCACGTCGTTCAGCCCGGTCGAGGCGGCGTAGGACGGCCCTTCGCTCATGCGGCCGCGCATGTACGGATCGAGCGAGAGGAAGACGGTCTGCATCAGGATCTCGCCGTCCTTGAGCGCCGGGATCGGCACTTCTTCGAGGCGAAAATCCGCGGGTGTCGGCTCGCCCTGCGGGCGCTTGGCGAGCACGATGCGGCGGTTCTTGGTCGGCGACGCGCCGGCGGTGTGCCCAGCGAGCAGTGCCGCGCCCACGGCCAGCGAGCCGGCCGCGACGAAGTCTCTTCGAGTTTGCATGACGTCCCCCAGATATCGCGCTATTTGTGGGGCGACTATCACTGTAGGTCGGGCTTCAGCCCGACTCGCTGTCGGGCTAAAGCCCGACCTACTGCGCCGTCCAGCCGCCGTCGAGGGTGATGCACTGGCCGGTGATGTTGCGCGCGGTTGCGCTCAGCAGAAACTCGACCGTGCCGGCCAGCTCGTCCAGGCCGATGAACTGCCGCTTCGGCATCGGCTTGAGCATGATCTCTTCGATCACCTGCTCTCGCGTCAGCCCGTGCCGTGTCGGCCAGCGCTTCGATCTGAGTATCGACCAGCGGCGTCTTCACATAGCTCGGGCACACCGTGTTGATCGTGATGTCGCAGTCGCGCGTCTCCAGCGCGACGCTCTTGCTGAAACCGACGAGGCCGTGCTTCGCGGCGACGTATGCGCTCTTGTACGGCGACGCGACCAGCGAATGAATCGAGCCGATGTTGACGATGCGGCCGAAGCCTTTGCGGCGCATCGCCGGCAACGTCGCGCGCGTCAGCAACGCCGCGCCAGTCAGCATCACAGCGATCAGCTGCTGCCACTTCTCCGGCGGATATTCCTCGAGCGGCGCGACGTACTGCAGACCCGCGTTGTTGATCAGCACGTCCGGCGGATCGTCGGCCACTTTCGCCAGTGCGCGCTCGATCTGCGCGGCGTCCGCGACGTCGAACGCGAGCTTGCGGATCGGCGCGATCGATCGTCCGTGCAGCCTGCAGGTCGCACGCGATCACGCGATGGCCCTGCGCGGCGAAGTGCTGCGTCAGCGCCGAGCCCGATTCCGCTCGCGGCGCCGGTGATGAGAATGCTGTGGACCATGGAATCAAAAGAGCGCCCTCCCCCGCATGCGCGAGCGGAGGAGGGCAGAGGGGGACTCAATAGCGGTAGGTCGCGCTCACCGAGACGGTGCGCGGCGGGCCGTAGAAGCCGATCTGGCTGAGGTGCGGCGTCGTGATGTTGCCGAAGTCGTAGCCGGCGACGCGATACTCCTCGTCGAGCACGTTCTTGCCTTCCAGCGCGAAGCGCCACGCCTGGTTCGTCGTCGTGTACGCGACGCCGAGGTCGAGCACGTCGTAGGCATCCTGGTCGGTGATGCTCGCGATCGTGTTCGCCACCTTCGTCTTGCTGCGGTACTGGTAGCCGAGGTGCGCGGACAGGTCGCCGACGCCGAGCTCCCAGCGGTACGTCGCACCGAGGAAGGTCGTCCAGTCCGGCGAGTTGATCGGCTCGTTCAGCGAGCTCACGTCTCGACGTGCAGCCGGCCGAGGGCGGCGTGCAGCCGACCAGGAACTCCTCGAACTCCGCATCGAGCCAGCCGACGTTCAGCACCAGCGTCAGCGCCGGCACCGGCCGCCACACCGATTCCAGCTCGACGCCCTTGTTGAGCTGCTTGCCGGCGTTGAGCACGGCGGTGACGTTGGTCGGGACGCCGTTGATGATCTGGAACTGCTGCGTCGTGATCTGCACGTCCTCGTACGGCGTGTAGAACGCAGTGAGATTGAGCTGCAGCGTATCGTCGAACCAGCATCGACTTGAGGCCGATCTCGTAGTTGTCGGCGATCTCGGAATCGTAGCCGTCGCGCGTGGCCGGGTTTGCGGTCTCGTTGCCGCGCATGTCGAAGCCGCCGCTCTTGAAGCCCTTGTTGTAGATCACGTAGCCGAGCACGTCGTCGCTCAGGCGGTAGTCGAAGCCGAAGCGCGGCGAGCACATCGGAGAATGCTGCGGTCGTTCGTGTAGTTGGTCTGCGGCGGCCGAGCGGCGCGAAGCCCGGCGGTACGTTGTTCTGGTCGAACAACGTCTGCATTCGGCGGCCAGCCGGCCGAGGTACTGCTGAGACGAACACCGTCGCTTCCTTGTCGTCCTCGATTCCAGCGCACGCCGGCGTTCAGGTTCAGCTCGATCGGTCAGGCTCCAGGTCGCGTCCGCATAGACCGCGATGCTCTCCGTGTCGACGCTGCCCTTGGTCAGCGCCGTGAGATTGTTGGCGCCGAGCGAGGCGTCGAACGCGCCGCGCGCCGTGCCGTCGAAGTAGTACACGCCGGTCACGCCCTTGAGCGTGTCGCTCGTGTACGTGAGCTGCGCTTCGCCGCTGGCCTGGTCGTCGCTGTACTCGGCCGGCACCTGGAACAGGTTTGCGTTCAACTCTTCGAAGTCGATGAACTGGCGACCGTCGCCTTCGCGATAGGCACCGACGAGCTTGAGGTCGAGCGCGTCGCTGAGGCCCTGCGTGTAGGTCGCCGCGGCGCCCTTGCTGATGAAGCGATCGTGGTCGACGGGCATGTCGGTGCGCTGGTCGAAGCGGTCGTCGAGGGCCGGCTGCACGAGGTTGTTCAGACGCTGACCGCCGGCGGCGTTCGAGTTGTCCTGGATCGTGTCGGCGAGCACGCGCAGCTTCGAGCTCTCGCCCCAGACGAACGTGGCGTTGGCGCGCGCCGCGAGCACGTCCTTGTCCGAGACGTCCTGGCCCGCGCTGTTGAACGCCCGCGGGGTGCCGTCATTTACGAGCTCGCCATAGCCGTCGCGCTGCAGGTACGCGACCGCCGCGCCGAGGTAAACGTGATCCGCCACGATCGGCGCCGAGCCGCCGACCTTGATGTCGCGCTGGTTATAGCTGCCGCCGGTCGCGGTGACGTTGAATGCCGGATCTTCCGTGGCGATGTCGCGCGTCACGTACTTGATTGCGCCGGCGATCGTGTTCTTGCCGTACAGCGTGCCTTGCGGGCCGCGCAGCACTTCGATGCGCTCGACGTCGTAAACATCGAGCAGCGCGCCTTGCGGCCGCGCGATGTAGACGTCGTCGAGGTAGATGCCGACGCCCGGCTCGAAGCCCCACAGCGGGTCGTTCTGGCCGACGCCGCGGATGTAGGCATTGATCGTGCTGGTGGTCGCGCGCCCGGCGTTGACCTTGATGTTCGGCGCGTACGCGGTCATGTCTTCGAGCGTGCGGACGTTCTGCTCCAGCAGCTGGTCGGCGGTGAGCGCCGTGATCGCGACCGGGACGTCCTGCAGGCTCTCTTCGCGCCGCCGGGCCGTGACGACGACCTGCTCGATCGCGCCGGCCTCGGCGCCCGCTTCGGCGGCCACGACCGGGCCGGACACTGGTAGGCTGCACGCCGCAGCGGCGGCAAAAGCGAGGCGGAATGCGGCCTTGGAAGCATGAGTGGACATGACGGGACCCCCTGGATCGTGCCCGGCCGCGTGCGCCGGCGCACTTATTCATCAGTTGATGATTAATCCGAGCTTGCCTCGGGCCGCGGCTGCTGTCAAATATTCATCGTTCGATGAAATTGAGTGCGGCGCGACAAGGACACCGACATGGCAGTAACGCGTTCCCGAGCTGTCAAAGCCAGAAAAGCCGAAACACCGTGCGCGCCGCGGCCGGCCGCTGAAGAACGACGCCACGCCCGACATGCGCGAGCGCATTCTCGACGCGGCCGAGGATCACTTTTCGCGTCACGGCTTCTGGGGCGTGACGATCCGCGAAGTGGCGCAGGACGCGAAGGTCGACACTGCGCTGCTGCACTACTACTTCGACACCAAGCGCGGCCTGTTCGACGCGGTGTTCGCGCGCCGCGCGGAAATCATCAATCTGCGAGCGCATCGACTCGATCGACGCCTACGAGACGCTCGTCCGGCGACGCGATCACCGCCGAGGGCGTGATCAACGCGTTCCTGCAGCCGATCCTGGAGCGGGCGGCGCAGGGCGATCAGCACTGGCACAACTACTTCGCGCTGATCGCGCAGGTCAACAACACGCCGGCGTGGGGCGGCGAGACGATGGCACGCACGTTCGATCCCGTGATCCATCGCCTGATCCGCGCGCTGCGCAAGGCGCTGCCCGATGCGAGCGAAGAGGACCTGTACTGGAGCTATCACTTCCTGTCGGGTGCGCTGACGCTGTCGCTGTCGCAGACCGGCCGTATCGACCGCTTGTCGAACGGGCTGTGCAAGTCGAGCGATTTCGAGTCGATCCATCGGCGCATGGCGCCGTTCATCGCCAGCGGCTTCGAGCGGCTGTGCAAACCGGTGGCTGTGCGTCGCCCGACTGTGGGTCAGGCTTCAGCCTGACTGCATTGCCATGAACTGGTTCGTCGAAGGACTCACCTACGTCCTGAGCACGGTCGGCGCGCTGCTGCCGATCGTGAATCCGCTGTCGGCAGTCGGCCTGGTGATGAGCATCACCTGCCGATCTGACCGAGCAGGAGCGCACGGAGCAGATCCGGCCGCGCCTGCATCTACATGTTCTGCATCCTCACCGCGTTCCTGGTCGCGGGCGGCCTGATCATGAACTTCTTCGGCATCTCCATCCCGGGGCTGCGCATCGCCGGCGGCATGATCGTCAGCTATCTCGGCTTTCGCATGCTGTTCCCCGAGTCGGCGGCAATCTCCGGCCAGGAGCGCGCCGAGGCGCGTGCCAAGGCCGATGTCTCCTTCACGCCGCTCGCGATGCCGAGCCTGTCCGGGCCTGGCTCGATCGCCGTCGTCATCGGCATGTCGACGACGGTGCAGATGAGCCAGCACATCGTGGTGGGCCATGTGCTGGTCGCGATCGGCATCGCGATCACAGCGTTGATCTCTTACATCGTGCTGCGCGCGGCGACGCGGCTGGACAAGGTGCTCGGCGCGACGGGCATGAACGCGATGGCGCGCATCATGGGCTTCCTGCTCATCTGCATCGGCATCCAGTTCGTGATCAACGGCGTGATGGGTGTCGTGCACGTCCGTGTTGACGCTTAGCCCGATCTACTTCAATGTCGGCTTGTGGACTTCGCTCACTGCCCGGTCGCGCAGCTCCACGTTGCCGCCGAGAAAACCCGCCGAGCCGATCTCCATCGCGTAGAGCAGCACGCGCGCTTCGCCCTCCTGCCGCATCGACGTCGGCGGACCCAGGATGCCGATGACTTCCAGCTCGCTCATGCCGGGGCGCACGCGATCCCAGCGTGCCGCTTCGAGCCACGCCGTCGAGCTGGCTGCGGCCGGCGCGGTGGCTGAGCGTGGAACGGGAGAGCTGCGTTCGCCAGCACGCTCCGATTGCTGCTTCAGCTCGTCGATCTGTCGCGTCAGCGTCTGCACCTGCCGCTCCAGGTTGCGAACATCCTGCTCGAGCTTCATCAGGCGGTACGTGTCGTCGTCCGCGGCCAGGGCGCTGTAACCGAACAGCGCAAGGATTGCGATGATCAGATAACGCATGGGGGCTAGCATACCTCGCTACAATCCGCCGATGTCGAACCCGAGCAATCAGTACGACATCCTGCGCGGCATCGGCCGCTGGGACCTCGTGGCGCTGATGGTCAACATCACCATCGGCTCCGGCATCCTCGGACTGCCAGCAAAGCTGTTCGCACTCACTGGTGTCTATAGCGTCTTCGCGTTAGTGCTGTGCGCTGCGCTGGTCGCGATCATTGCGATTTGCTTCGCCGAAGTTGGCAGCCGCTTCACGCACACCGGCGGCCCTTACCTGTTTACACGCACCGCGTTCGGCGCGACACCGGGCTTCATCGTCGGCTGGCTCTACTGGGTCTCGCGCGTGCTCACGTTCGCGACGATCTGCAACCTGCTGGTCGTGTACGTGGCCCGCATGGTTCCCGCACTGCAGGGACCGGGCGCGCGCGTGGCGATCATCTCGCTCGTCGTCGTCGCCATCGGGCTCATCAATCTGCTGGGCATTCGCCAGGCGACGATCGTCAGCAACGGACTGACGGTGCTGAAGGTCTCGTTGCTGCTCGTGTTCGGCGTCGTCGGTATTCTCACTATTCACGCCTGGCCGGCCGCACCGGCGACGCTGCCGCCGGCCGGCGATTTCAGCGACGCGATGCTGCTCGGCATCTTCGCGTTCGTCGGCTTCGAGGCGGCGCTCGTCGCTGCCGGCGAGACGCGCGATCCGCGGCGCGACGTGCCGTTCGCGGTGGCGATGTCGTTGCTGGTCGTGCTGGTCTTGTACGCGGGTGTCCAGATTGTCTGCATCGCTGCCGTTCCGGCACTGGCAACGAGCACGGCGCCGTTTGCCGATGCGGCAGTCATGTTGTGGGGACCGATCGGCGAGCAAGTGATCACGCTCGGCGCGGTCGTGATCATGCTCGGCTCGCTCAACAGCGGATTCCTCGCGACTTCGCGCCTGCCGTTCGCGTTTGCCGAGCAAGGCGACCTGCCGGGTGCGCTCGCGCGCGTCCACGCGAAGTTCAGAACGCCGCACGTCGCGATTCTGGCGAGTGCCGCGCTCGTCTGGCTCGCGACCGTGGCCAGCTCGTTTCTTTCCGCGATCACGCTCGCGACGAGCACGCGAATGGTCGTGTATATCGCAGGATGCATCGCGCTGATCGCGCTGCGCCGGCGTGCCGACGCGCCGCCCGCCGGATTCGTTGCGCCGCTCGGCCCGGCAATCGCCGTGCTGGCGAGCATCCTGGCCTTCGCTTTGCTCGCGAACGCATCGAGCCGCGAGCTCATCCAGCTCGCAATCGCTGCCGTGGTGGGAGTCTTGATTCTTGGCAGTGTGCGCGTGCTGTCAAAGCGGAAGTAGCAAGTCCGTTTGCAGCGCTCCGGGCGCGCACGTTTGCAGGATCGTTCACGTAGATCTCACGAATCAGTCCACGCGGCTCGTGGGCATGCTCCTGTGCCCAGGCGTAGAGCGCGTGGTACGCGAGCCCGAGCTGCTCATACGGACCCACGTGCGTGACGACCGCGAATTCGCCGCCCGGCACCTCGACGATCCGCGCCTGCGGTAGATCGGGAGCCGGCGCGTCGACGCGTACACACGCGTGCACGACGATGTGCTCCTCCGAAGCGGTGTCGTCATTCATGCAGAACACCGGCGACAGGATGTCGCGACCGGCAGCGCGCAATTCGTCGAACAGCGAGTAGATCAGGGCAGTCGTGTCCACGATGAGCGCTTCGGCGTTCGTGACGATGCAGCGTTCCGCAACCTGCAGCGGTTCCATGCGGCGAATTGCAACTTCGTACGGCGCCAGCGTACCGGTCGAGTCGAACCGTGCGAGCGCATCGAGCGCGAAACGACGCTGTGCCATTTCCCGTTCGATGCGCTCGGCTTCCGTGTCGGAGAATAGCGGTGCGCTCGGGCGCGCCGCCGGCGAGGAACCGGCGGATGATCGGGATGCCGATGCCCAGGCCGCGCAGCATGCCGATGGTCACTGCATCGCGGACCTGCTCACGCGTGTAGTAGCGATACCCCGTGCGCTCGTCGACGTGTGCCGGGCGCAGCAGCTGCTCCTCGTCGTAATGGCGCAGCGCCTTGACCGACAAGCGGCACGCACGGGCAAATCGCCCGATCGGCATCACGACGGCGGAAACTCAGCGAAGCGCGGCAGATCGTCCGCGATGTGCAGCCACGGCAGGCGCTTCGATTCCCAGTAGTGCAGCGTCGGCGGCAGCGCTTCCGGCGAGTCGAGACTGCCGATCGTGATATCGATGAGGCCGGGCAGGAACGTCGCCGTGAAGCAGACGGGCGTGCCGCAGCGGTTGCAGAAGCCGCGCTGTGCTTCCGCAGAGGATGCGTATGCCGCCGGTTCTCCCTTCAGGAACGTCACTTGTGCCTGCGGATACATCGCCCAAGCGACGGCAGGCGCAGCACTCGCGCGACGGCACATGGAACAGTGGCAGAGCGCTGCCATGAGCGGCTCACCTTCGGCGCGGTAACGGATGGCGCCGCACTGGCAGCCCCCTTCGCGGACGTTCGTCATGCATCGACCCTCATCGTGGCGGACCCGCAGAGTCCCGTCTCCTGTTACGGGAGAGTCAACCGAAGATCGCGAACACCTGGCGCGACAGCGCGACCGGCCGCCCCTTGGGATCCTGCAGCAGGCCCGTCTGATTGACGTAGCCTTCCGTCGCGGCGTCGATGTCCGTGTCGATGCGCCACCATTGGTCCGATCCGAAACCGAACTCGTGCTCGAAGAACTCGAGGTTCCACACCATCGAGCTGGCCGGCGCCGGCGCGGTCAGCATCGAAATCGCCGGCGTCGGAATGCAGTCCACGAGCGCGACGATGTGCGACTCGGTGAGCGGCGAAGGATCGCGGTGACGAATGAAGCAGATCGAATTCGAACGCGTGCCGCTGAACGGCTTCGCGCCGCGCGCCCAGCGATGCGCGAAATGCTGCAGGAACGGCGGCGCCCGCTCGGGCTGGAAGCGCACCTCGTTGATCTCGTCGATCTTGCGCGGCGCTTCGGTCACCGGCGGTTTCACCGTGACGAGCGACTGGCGCGCCAGGCCGTAGACACCGACCTGGATGGCGGCGACTTGATCGCCATCGAGAATGTCGCAATGCGCGAGCGTCACTGCCCGACCGACGCGCAGCACACGCGTGTGCATCGACCACGTGCCCGCGCCGGCGGGACCGACGAAGGTCGTTTGCAGTGAGCGCAGCGGACGGTCGTGCGGCACGACGCGACGCATTGCCTCGTTGCCCGCGGCCGCGATCAGTCCGCCGAACGTTGCGCGGCCCTGGCCCCAATCGTCGGACACGGTGATGCGGAACTTCGAGTCGCCGTCGGCGGCGACGGAGCTCAGGATCTCGGAAAACTGCATCGCCTGAGTATAGAGGGGCTACAGCAGCTTGGCGCCGTTCGGGACGCGCCGCTCCGGCATCGCCAGCACGACGCGACCCTCCTCGTCATGGAAGCCCGTGACCAGCACTTCGGACTGGAACGGGCCGATGCGCTTCGGCGGAAAGTTGACGACGCCGATCACCTGGCGGCCGACCAGCTCGTGCTTGCCGTACAGCGCGACGATCTGCGCGCTCGACTGGCGGATGCCGATCTCCGCGCCGAAGTCGACCCGCAGCTTCCAGGCCGGCTTGCGCGCCTCGGGAAAGTCGAGCACTTCGAGAATCGTTCCGACGCGCAGCTCGACGCGCTCGAAATCGGCCCACTGGATCTGTTGCATGCCCACCCGCCGCGAGTGACTCGTTCAAGGATTGTCGGGACCGCGAAAACTACCTGCAGGGAGCAACGATGCACAAGCAGGCCGTTACCCGCGGCGAGCGCATGATCCTCGCCGCAGTGCTGGCGCTCGCGGGCGGCTGCCAGCTCCCGCAGATGCAAGTCTCGCCGCCGCTCGATGCCGTGCCGGCGGTGCCGGTGGAGGGGCCGTTCGTTCGCAAGTGGAGCGATCCAGTCCGCTTCGGCGCCTGGTACACGACCAGCGTCTACGAGGGTGAGACCGATCGGCGACACGTCCTGGCGGGCGCACGGCGCGGCAATCCGCGCCGCTTGCCTGACGCGACACGGTCGATCCGCCCCTGCAGTGCACGTACGACGGCGCGACCACGGGTTCGCTGGAGCTGTTCGCAGTGCAAGCTGGCGGGACACGTCGACTTCGACGCGCACTGGAACATCCGGTCGGTCGACCGGATGGTGGGGTCGCGCAGCTTGGGAACGATCGTCGGCTACGAAATTCGCAAGGACGAGGCGGTCATCGGCGCCGTCCAGACAGTCAACCGCCCGCAGGTCTGGATTGCGCCGTCGTTGACGCCGCTCGAGCAGGATCGCGTCGCGGCGGTGGTCGCGACGCTGCTTCTCTACCGACCTCTGCAGGATGCGCTGGAGACGGAGCAGTCGCGCTGAGCGCGCTCAGGCCGGCTGCGGCGGCGGCCCAACGTACAGCGCAGTGGGACGAATGAGCCTGTTGTCCTGGCGCTGCTCGACCACGTGCGCGACCCAGCCGAAGATGCGCGCGGCCGCGAAGCACGCCGTGAACAACTCCTTCGGGATGTCGAGCGCGAGGTAGACGACGCCCTTGTAGAACTCCAGGTTGGCTTTCAGCGCGCGCTTGCGGGTGCGCGTCTGTTCGGCGAACGCCTCGTCGATCGCCACCAGGACCTCGAACAGCTGCTTCGGCTGCCCGGATTTCGCGATCTGCTGCGCCGTGGCGCGGATCACGCGGGCGCGCGGATCGACGACGCGATACTCGCGATGGCCCATGCCCATCACGAGCCGGCCGGTCGCGAGGCAGTTCGCCACGAAGCTTTCCGCCTGCTGCGGACTGCCGACTTCGAGCGCCATCTCCAACGCATGCTGATCGGCACCGCCGTGCAATGGACCGTAGAGCGCGCCGATCGCCGCCGACAATGCCGCCGATGGCGGCGCCAACGTCGAGGACACGACGCGCGCAGCAAAAGTGCCGGCGTTGAAGCTGTGATCGAGCTGCAGGATCTGCGTCGTCTCGAAGGCCGTCACCTGCTCCGGCGTGGGAGTGCCATCGTGCAGCAGCTGCAGGAAGCGCTCGCCGTAGCGACGCGAGCTCGGGTACGCACGCTCGAGGTGATCTTCGAGCGCGGCGTGGATCAGGCCGATCGCAGCCGGCAGGCGCGCAGCGACGATCAGGCCTTCCTCTTCGAGCGCCGTGCGCCCGAGACTGATGGCCGGCGGCTCCAGCGCCAGGAGCGGTGCGATGGATTGCAGCGTGGCCATCGGGTGCTCGCCATGCCGCGCCAGTTCGCGCAGTGATGTGGCCAGCTCCGGCGGCAGCCGGCCGGCGGTCCACAGATATTCCTCGACCTCCTGCAAGCGCCCGCGATCCGGCAACTCGCCGAACACCACCAGGTGCAGGACTTCGGCGAAGGTGTGCTGGATGAGCGACTCGATCGGGCGGCCGCGGTAATAGAGCCGGCCGGCCTCGCCGTCGACGAGCGACACTGCAGTCGTGTCGGCCACGACCCCTTCGAGTCCCTTCTGAACCTGCATCGAATCGCCCATGACGCCCATGATCTGTGCTCCGGCAGTCGACTTTGCGCGTAGGTCACGTTACGACGAGCCCGGCCGCGATCCTATTAGCCGCCGCGATGCCACCATCAGCCGGCGCGAATTCAATCAGCTGTAGGTCGGGCTTCAGCCCGGATGACTCGCTGTAGGTCGGGCTTCAGCCCGACAATTCACGCCCATGCAGATCGAGCGCAACGAGATCCGCTGCTTTCACGCCGTGGTCGAGGCGGGCGGCTTCAGCCGGGCGGCGGAGCGCCTGGATCTGTCGCAGTCCGCGGTCAGCCAGGCGATCGCCAATCTCGAGCACCGGCTCGGCGCGGTGCTGCTGCGGCGAGGCAATCCGCCGCAGCTGACGGAGGCCGGCATTCGCTTGCTGCGTTTCGCCGAGACCGTCATGAACGAGGAGCGCGAGACGCTCGCCGACATCGGGCAGATCAAGTCGGGTGCGCTGTCGACGCTGTCGCTGGCGCTGTCCCCTGCAGCGAATGCACGCTTCGGTATCGCGCTGCTGCGGGAATTCTCCGAGCGCAATCCGCTGACACGCTTCAAGGTCGTGGTCGCGCCGAGCCGCGAGATCGTCTATGGCGTCGGCGACGGGCGCTGGGAGCTGGGCTTCGGCCCGCTGCTGCACACGATGCCGGAATATTTCGCATTCCACTCGTGCTTTGCCGAGACGCGCCGGCTGATGATCGCTCGCAATCATCCGGCCCGCGAGGCGCTGTTGCGCGATCCGCAGGCGACGCTGCGCACGCTGCCGCTCGTCACCTCGTATCTCGACGAACCGGCGCGTCGCCCGAGCGGCGACCGGCTGCGCAACGCGTTCGCGACCGTTTGGGAAGTGAGCCACATGGAGTTGCGGCTCGCGCTCGTCGTCGAGGGCAAGGGTGTGACGTACATATCCGACCTGGTCACCCAGCTGCCGGACGAGCTGGTGCCGATCGAGGGATTGCCGTTCTCCAGCATCGAGCGCCAGGTCGGCGTCTACTACCGCAGGCACCAGCCGCTGTCGCAGGCCGGCGCGCGGTTTCTCGCGTTGTGTCGAGAGCAGGTGGTCGGTGTCAGGCTAAAGCCTGACCCACATCGGAAATGACGTAGCGGTTGCGGCCCGCGCCTTTCGCCTTGTACAGCGCCTGATCGGCGCGCCGGTACATCGTTTCGAACGCTGCTTCGCTCAGCGGCGCGATGTCGATGCCGATCGATACGCCGAAGCCCGCGCGCTCCAGCGTCTGCCGCTTCGCTTCCACCTTGCTGAGGATGCGCCGCGCGATCTCCGTGGCCGCGTCGAGGTCGCAGCCCGCAGCGAAGATCAGGAACTCATCGCCGCCGAAGCGCGCGCAGATGTCGCTCGCGCGCACGCTTTCGCGAATCGCCTCGGCGACGCTCACCAGCAACTCGTCGCCGGTCACGTGACCGTAGTTGTCGTTGATGCGCTTGAGGTCGTCGACGTCGACCAGGATCGTCGCGTAGGTCGAAGCGCGCACGGCGAGCGCTTCGGTGACGGCAGTCAGCGCGCCGCGGCGGTTCAGCAGGCTCGTCAGCTCATCGCGGATCGAAGCGCGATACTGCTGTTCGATGCGATCGTTCAGGTCGAAGTGATAGCGCGCGGCGACGTAGCCGATCAGCAGCGCGAGCAAGACCGCGCCGGTCAGCGTCCCGATCGAGATTGCGCGGAAGCTTGCCTCCTGCGCCAGGTAATACTGCAAGTCGAAGTCGACGCCGACGAAACCGCTGTAGCGGCCCTGGCTGTCGTAGATCGGCGCGTGTCCCGACAGAAACGTGCCGTACTTGTCGCGCTGGAACGAGGGATAGACGTAGGTCTTGCCTGACGCGATCTGCTGCAGCCAGTCGGGATCCGGTTCCACGTCGAGCTGCTTGAACGGCTCCATGTACTCGGACGGCACGAGCTTGTGCGGCGTCTTCAGCTTCGCCGATTCCGCCGCAGTGTCGACGACGAAGTAGCTCTGGCCGTCGCGCTCGACCATCGTGTAGACGTAGAAGATGTCGGGATACGCGGCGTGGAAGCGCACCAGCGGCTCCAAGGTGCGCGCGTACAGCTCCGGCGTCTTGTTCGCGGGGTCGAGCAGTTGGCGATGCAGATCGCCGTCGACGACGCTGGCCGCGAGCCGTGCCACCGCGCCGACGTGGGAGCGCAGCACTTCCAGCCGCGCTTGCTTCGACAGGAACTGCGGAATGGCGACGATCGCCCCCAGCACGACGGCGGCGGCCAGGCTGACGGTCCAGAACGTGCGTGGGGTGAAGCGGCGGAGTGGCGGACACGCGCGTATTTTTGCACAGTCGCGTAAGGGACCGCACAGCAAAACATATGTCAGCGCGCATCCCGTTCTATTGCCCCGGGCCGCGCAATCCATCGACAATCGCCGCTCATGACTGCCGCTCCCTCCCAGCCTTCGCCGCCGTCGATGGAAAAAGGGATGAATGTGGCTCTGTGGGCGCAACTGCAGCCGCAGGCTCCCGCAGTCGTTGCGACGACCGGCAATCGGACATATTGCGAGCTCAACGAACGCTGCAACCAGCTCGTCCGCGCGCTGCGCGAGCACGGTGTGGGGGCCGGCGACGGCGTCGCCCTGTTGAGCCCCAATCGCACCGAATTCGTCGAGGTGTTCTGGGCGACGCGTCGTGCCGGAATGCGCATGACACCGATCAACTGGCGGCTGACCGGCGAAGAGGCTGCGTACATCGCGAATGACTGCGACGCCAAGGTATTCATCGCGGACGCACGTTTCCAGGCTGCTGCCGAGCACGTCGCCGCGAATGCGCCGCGCGCCGCAGCTGCGAGTCGCGATCGGCGGCGCGATTCCGGGATTCGAGAGCTACGAGGCGCTGCTGCGCGATCGGGATGGCACCGACATTCCCGACCCTCAGCTGGGAAATTCGATGCTCTACACGTCCGGCACGACCGGCAAGCCGAAAGGCGTGTATCGCTCGTCCGCTCCGCCGACCTCTCCCAGCCTCGTCGCAAGCGCCGATTATCGTCCTGGCGAAAGCATCCATCTGGTCACCGGTCCGCTGTATCACGCCGCGCCGCTGTCGCTATCGATGGGCATTCCGCAGCTCTTCGGTGCGGCGGTCGTGCTGATGGACGGCTGGGATAGCGAACGCGCGCTGGAGCTGATCGAACGCCATCGCGTGACGCATACCCACTTGGTGCCGACGATGATGCATCGGCTGCTGTCGCTTGCCCGAGGCAGTGCGCAAGCGGCACGACCTATCGTCGCTGAAGTACGTCCTGCACGGCGCCGCGCCCTGTCCCGCGACCGTGAAGCGCGCCATGATCGAGTGGCTCGGACCGATCGTGTACGAGTATTACGGCGCGACCGAAGGCACCGGCACGCTCGTCGACTCGGCGACGTGGCTGGCGCGGCCCGGCACCGTCGGCCGGCCCGACACGCCCGATCACATCTGCATCCTCGATGAGGCCGGCGAACCGTTGCCGCCGCTGCAGGCCGGGCTGATCTACATGAAGGCGCCGGCGAGCGGCCGCTTCAACTACTACAAGGACGACTCGAAGACCGATCGCGCCTATCGCGGCGATTACTACACGCTCGGCGACGTCGGCTATCTCGACGCCGACGGCTACCTGTACCTGACCGATCGCAGCGCGCACCTCATCATCTCGGGCGGCGTGAACATCTATCCCGCGGAAGCCGAAGGCGTCCTGTTCGCGCATCCGGCGGTGGCTGACGTCGGCGTGATCGGCGTGCCCGACGCCGAGTGGGGCGAGGCAGTGAAAGCGGTCGTGATCCCGCAGCCCGGCTACACGCCGTCGCCGCAGCTCGGCGCGGAGCTGATCGACTACTGCCGCCAGCACCTGGCTCATTTCAAATGTCCGCGCAGCGTGGACTTCGTCGGCGAGCTGCCGCGGCTCGACAACGGCAAGCTGTACAAGCACAAGCTGCGCGAGATGTATCGGTCGAAAGCATCACCAGTTAATGAGGAGAGGTTCATGAAGATTCTGCGCAGGCTGTTCATCACGATGCTCGCGTCCACGGCGCTGGCCGGGGCAGCGCTCGCTGCCGACGCGAACGTCGCGGGCGAGTGGGACTTCACGGTCGAGACGCAGGCGGGCACCGGCTCGCCGCACTTCAGTCTCAAGCAGGACGGCACGGCGGTGACCGGCACCTACAAGGGCCAGCTCGGCGAAGCGCCGGTGACCGGCACGGTGAAGGGCAACGAGCTGACGATCAACTTCAAGGTGAACGCGCAGGGCGCGGACCTGGCGATCACCTATACCGGCACGGTCGAAGGCGACACGATCAAGGGCAAGGTGTCGCTCGGCGAGCTGGGCGAAGGGACGTTTACAGGCAAGAAGTCAGGCTGAAGCCTGACCGGGCATGAAGCCCGACCTACGGGAGTTCTCTGTAGGTCGGGCTTTAGCCCGACTCTCCTCTCACTCCAATCCTTTCCAACAATGCGTCTGCACGAGCTCGATCGTCGAGCGGCGGCGCAGACGCCAATACCTCTCGCGCTGCTCGCGCTCCCGACGCAGCTCGGGCCAGCGCTCCAGATACGCTGACAGCACTTTGCGATCGACCGCGTAGCGGCCGAACGCTTCGGCATGCGCGGCGCGCAGCGCGATTGCACCGTTGTAGCCGCCGAAACCCTGCGTCGCACACACCGCACCGCCGTCGATGTTGCCCGCGACCGGCGGCGCTTCGAGCACGAACGATTCCGCCGCCGGTCCGAGGTCGGGATCGAGATTGCGCAGCGTCGGAATGCCGACCGCGGTCTTGCCGAGCAGGAACTGCAGCGCCTGCGACAGCGCCTTCAAGCCGGTCTCGCCCATCGTGTGTCCGTCGCCGACGGCCTTCGGCGTGCCGACGGTCATCGCGGGCAACGCGCCCTTGCGTCCCTGCCGCTCCGCAGCGCTCGTGCGCGCGTTCGCCGCGGTCGTGAGATCCGTCTTGGAGTTCGTGCGCGTTCCGGTCGCGTGCGCGACGAGGTACTGGAAGTCCGCGACCCCGTAGCCGTGGCCGCGATGCGCGAGGTCGAAGGCGTGGATCAGCGCGTTCTCGCCGCCGAAGCCGACGCCTGCGAAGTGCGCCTTGCCGCCCGCTTCGCCGCTCTGGCCCCAGCCGACGATGATCGAAGTGATGTCGAGGAAGTTGCGCAACGCGAAGTCGAGCGTCGTGATCAGCACGCCCGAGCCGCCTTCGCCGACCACCGTGCCGTTCGCGTCGATGTCGAACGGCGCGAGGCTATCCGCCACCGAGCGCTGTTCCGACGGCGCACGACCGGCATTCATCGCAGCAAGCTTGCCGCGCGTCATCAGCGCGCCGGGGCCGAACGCATCGAGAATCTGCCAGCTCGGCCGCGTCGCGGCGTCCGCTGCGGTCCACAGCACCATCGTCGGGCCGCTGATAACCGGGATAGTCGAGCACCATCTGCGGCGCGAATTCGCAGAACACGATCGAGCTCGACGCACACGCGCCGACTGCATTCAGCGGAGTCTGCGGCACGCGCATGTAGCCGCTGGCGGTGCGCAGGCTGTCCAGCAGCGCGGGATTCTTCAGCGATTTGCTCAGCGAGTACGAGGGCGCGAGCATCGTCGACAGCAGCGCGGGCCCGTGCGACGACAGCGAGTTCGCGAGCCGCATCGCGAACTTGTCGCGCACCTTGTCGTTCTCGACGCCTTCGGCGCCTGCGGCGCGCAGCTCGGCGAGCGAATCCATGCCCATGAACGCAGTCGCGCCGGCGACGCGGAACTCGTACGGATTCGGCAGCAGCTCGGCCAGCGATACCGGCAGCGCGGCGAGCGCACCGAGGCCGCTGTACGCGAACAGCTGCGCCTGCAGCGACGGGCCGAGACGCGGGTCGTCGTCGAACAACCCGTACATGTCCTTCAGGACGGACTCGCGCACGTCGCGATACATGAGGCCGGCGAGCTTGCGCAGGCCGCCGCTCTCGAAGTCGTGCGGCAGCGGCGCGGCGATGTCCGTCACGACGGATGCGCCCGCCGCAGTCAGCTCGGGAACGTAGCGGATGCCGAGGTTCGCGCGCAGCTGTGCGCCGTGGCGCCGCTCGATCTCGC
Source organism: uncultured Gammaproteobacteria bacterium (assembly GCA_963830745.1). Taxonomy (GTDB): domain Bacteria; phylum Pseudomonadota; class Gammaproteobacteria; order Steroidobacterales; family Steroidobacteraceae; genus Steroidobacter. The sequence goes on along the minus strand of CAWHNL010000012.1, from coordinate 366,564 downwards.
TCGATCGTGGCCGGCGTGCCGTCGAGCCAGCGCAGCGCCAGCGAGCCGCCGGCGCCCAGCTCGATGTCGATCAGGCCCGCGTCGAACGCGGCATAGGCAATGAACTCCGGCGCCTGCGTGACGCGCGCCTGGTAGGTCTCGGTGCTGCCGACCGCAGAGATCGAGCAGGGCGTTCCGACCGTGACGAGTACTTTGTCAGCCGTGAGCACGTGCTATCCCAGGCCTGTAACGAAGGCCGAAGGATAGCACCGCAGGGAAGCGGATAGCGGAGGGTCCTACGCGGCTTCGCCGCGCGCGCGCGGGATCCGGAATGCACCGGTAGTGAGCGTTTCGTATTCCCGATCCATGATCACCGTGCGGTTGCGGCCGCGCTCTTTCGCCGCGTACAGCGCCTCGTCGGCGAGCTGGATGAAGCCTTCGGGATGGCGCCCGAGGTTCGGCTCGACGCAGGCCGCGCCGATGCTGAAAGTGACGTACTGGCTGACCGGCGACGCGCGGATGCTCGAGCGCCGCCTTCTGCAGGGTCGCATGCAGCTGCCGGCACATTTCCTCCACGCGGTCGCGGCTGGCGTCGTAGAGCAGCACGGCAAATTCTTCACCGCCGTAGCGGGCCGCGAGGTCGAAGGGCCGGCGCGCCGCCACCGGCAGCACGCTCGCCACCTTCGCGAGACACGCATCGCCGGCCTGGTGGCCGCGGCGATCGTTGAACGCCTTGAAGTGATCGAGGTCGACGAGCAGCAGCGCGAGCGGCACGCGCTCGCGCATGGCCTGCTGCCACAGCCGCTGCATGTGGTCGTCGAACATGCGCCGGTTGTGGATGCCGGTCAGGCTGTCGCGGTTCGCGGATTCGCTCAGCACCTGCTTCGCGAGGTAGTTGCGGCGCACGCCGCGCTGGAACGAGAAGTGCATCGCGCCGCCGATCGCGCAGGCGAAGCGCGATGACGAACATGTCGAACACGCGCTGCGGGCCGCTGAGGCCGGCGAGCTGGCCGCCGAGCGCGTACGCCAGCACGACGAGCAGCGACGTGCGCACCGCTTGCGCGTGCAGCATGCCGAACAGGAAATACGGGGCCAGCACGACGAGCGGCATCCACGAGCTCAGCGAGTAGCCGCGCGGATGCATGAGGATGTCCATCACGACGAACGACAGCGCGTGCACCGGCGCGACGATCTGCGCGGTGATGCTGAACCACTTGCGGTACAGCGTCGTGTAGGAAACCGCAGCATCGCGAGGCAGCTCGGCACGATGAAGCCGAAGCGCAGCACGTCGACGATCAACTGGTTCTCCGGGCCCGAAGATCGCGTCGCGCATCTCGCGGAACGGACCGCCCGCGAGCATCACGACCAGCATGTTGCCCATCGCGAGCCACATCGCGTTGCGGACGCGCGAGCGCGTGTGCTCGGCGTGCCAGCTGTCGGAATTCCGACTCCAGCGGCTCGTCGAACGTCAGGCGCGGCACGAGGCGCGCGACGAGATCGCTGAGGCGGGCGGCAAATGCCGGGTCATGAGGCGGTCATGGCTCTCTGGCTGGAAGCATGCAGCTTCCGTCGTACATAAAGTTACGCGTCCGACCCCGGGTCGGACGCGGATCACCATCACAGGAACGCGCGATCTGCGTCACACATCGTCAGAAAGAATCTGCGGCGCGGATCCGGGGGGGCTGCGCAGTGTGACGGCCGTCACAGGTCTGGCAGGGGGCGCCGCAGGGGTCTCGACCGGCGAAGTGGCGGCGACTCACCGGCAATCGCTTCAGGAAGCCCCAGGAACCGCGCACTATATGGACGGCCCGTGCGGCAGGCACGCCTGCAGCGGGCCGGTCATTCGTTCCTGAGGTGTCGTATGAAAGCGGAAAGAGCTGCCGGACTGTTGCTGATGGCCGCCAGCGCAGCGCTGCTGAGCGCCTGCGACGACAGCGACGACCGCCGCAGCCCGGGGGCCGAGCCGCTCCGAGACCCGCGAGTCGGCTCGTTCGACTCCATCGACATGCAGTGGCGCCGCCCGCCTGGAAATCACCGTCGGCAAGCCGGAGTCGCTGGTCATCGAAGGCCGCGCCTCCTCGATCGAGCGGGTCGAGACCGACGTGCGCCACAACACGCTGTTCATCGAAAGCAAGCCGCGCGACTGGTTCATGTCCAACAACCGCCGGCGCATCACCGCTGAAGATCACTGTGCCGCGACTGGAGTCGCTGGAAGTCGAGGGCGGCAACGATGTGCGCCTGACCGGCTTCGACGGCGGCGACACCAGCATCCGCGCGGCCGGTGCCGCGCACATCGTCGCGGAGGGCCATCTCGACGAGCTGACGCGTGCGCATGGCCGGCGCCGGTCACGGCGATTTCAGCCGGCTCGTGGCCGACGAGGCCAAGGTGATCGTCGAAGGCGTCGGCAGCGTGATCGTGCATCCGAAGGACACGCTGGACGCGACCATGAACGGCGTCGGCGCGATCCTCTACACCGGCAATCCGCGCGAAGTGAACACCCGCATGAACGGCCTCGGCACGATTGCGCGCCGCGATGCGAAGGACGATCGAACGACGAGCGAGCACGAGGACGCCCGTCGACCCGGACGCGCTGCAGCCGGAATACGAAGAGCCGAAGCAGAAGCCGGCCAGCGACGCGCACCGAAGTCATTTGATGTAGGTCGATCTAAGCCAGATCGGCGAGCAGCGCCCGGCACCTGCCGGCGCAGCAGCGCATTGCGCGCCTGCCACTGTTCCTTTTCGTCCAGCTGCTCCAGGAACGACACTTCGCCGCCCGCGTACACCGCGACCGGCACGCCGTCCTTGTAGAGCACGCGATTGCCCGTCAGCGAAGGCAGCCGCGCGCCCGGCGTCATGATCGCCGACCAGGTTCAACGGGTCCGCCGCGGACAGCGACAGGAACTCGCCGTCGTTCGGCTTGCGACGCGCATCGCGCAGCAGCCCGACCGCGTCCGGCAACGCGAACTGCTCGCCGGAGAATCCCGCGACGAAGCGGCCGCCGCGAATCTCGCCGCGCGCTTCCAGGCGCCGCAAGCACATCAGCATCTGCCGCCACGGCGGCAGCCAATCCGCTTCGCGCTCGAGCAGCTTCCAGAACACGACGCCCCAGCGCCGCAGCAGCGTGCGGCACACGTGCTCGATGTCTTCGCCGGGCTCGGTCCGGCTTCCGACGCGCTTTCTTCTGACCAACGCCCAGCGGCCCGCGTCCTGCATGCCGAAGATCGCGATGCGGCGCTTGCGGCGTGCGTCGCGCGCAGTCGGCCGCCGGCGGTCCGCAGGCACCAGCAGTGCGCGCAGGCCGCCGAAGCTGTCGGAGTTCACGATGCCGAGCGCGACCAGCTCGGCGAGCGCTTCCTCGACTTGCGTCGGCAGCAGCCTCGCGCCTTCGACGATCTCGTCGAAGAACGAGGCGCCGTGCGTCTGGATGAACGCAGCGACTTCCTGTGCCTTCGGCGTGAGCTGCGGCGTCTCCGGACGCTCCGCGAACGACGACCACAGCCGCACGTTGCGTCGCGCGAGCAGCGCGATCGGCGTCGAACGAACCGGCGCCGCGCCGCGCTCGGCATCGCCTGCGCGCGTCGCGAGTCGCGTCCACACGATGCGGCCGGCGAGACATTGCTCGTCGAGCCACGCCGGGTCGTACTCCGCGATGCGCGCAGGCAGAACTTCGGTTTCCCAGGCGCTCGCGGGCGCATCGAACCCTTCGAGTTGCCCGAGCACCGCCGGCACTGCATCCGGTCCCTGCATGCGCGTCGTCGGGCGTGACTCGCTGCCAGTCGAACAGGAAGCGCAGGAAGTCGCGCGCCTGCACCGGCTCGATCTCCGCGCGCAGACGCTTGACCGTGTAGCGATGAACGCGCGCGAGCAGCCGGCGATCGCACCACTGAACGGGTGTCGCCGGTGTCCGGCTCGAAGTTGCCGCGCATCGCGGAGCCTTCGGCTTCCAGTGCGAGCAGCGCGGCGTCGACGTCGGCGACGTCCACGCCAAGCGAGGTCGCGATCGCGCCGGCAGTCGTCGGACCGAGCCCTTCCAGGCGGCCCCGCACGATCTCGCGCAGCGCTTCGTCGCGAGCCCAGTTCCTTCGCGTTGGCAGCGCAGGCACGGCGACGTCGGGGTCGAAAGCGGCGTCAGGGAAGACACGCTTGCAGCAGTCGGAATGCGCTCGGCGGCGACCAGGCAGATGTCCCGAGCGCGTGCGACGCGTCGCTGCGTGATCAGGTCATGCATCGAGCGCAGGCCACGCTGCTTCGCGCTGCGACCTCGTCCTCGGTCAGGAACGTCAGCCAGCACAGCGCATCATGCAACTCATCGGCGCTGCCGCTTCGGGCCAGGCTTCGCTCCGCACGCGCGCGATCGCTTCCGGATCGAGCTTGCCGATGTCGGCCGCCGACTCCGGATCCATCCAGCGCCGGCTCATCACCGCCTGCGTGCGCCGTTCCTCGAGCGGTGCGTCGTCGAGATACGCATACGGCCGCGCCGACAGCACTTCGAGCGCGAGCGGCGAAGGCTCGGTCAGGTCGCGCGCCGCGACGCTGATCCGGTTCTCGACCAGCGCGTGCAGCAGCCGCTCGAAGCCTTCCACGTCCATCGCCTCTTCGAGGCAGTCGCGCACCGTCTGGCGCACCAGCGGATGATCGGGCACGACGATGTCGCCCGTGATGTTCTCGCCGCACGCGACCTGATCGGGAAACACCGAAGCGAGCAGATCCTCCGCGTTCATGCGCGCCAGCGCGCGGCGGGACCTTCTTGCCGCCGCGGAAGCGCGGCAGCGCCAGCGCGATCGACGCATCCCAGCGCCAGCGCGTCGTGAACATCGGCGCGGCCAGCAGCGCCTGCACCAGAATTTCGCGCGCCGTGTTCGGATGCAGATAGCGCGCGACCTCGGCCAGCTCGAAGCTGTGCGCGGTCGTCAGCGACAGAATGATCGTGTCTTCGGTCGCGGCGGCCTGCAGCTCGAAGTTGAACGTGCGGCAGAAGCGCTTGCGCAGCGCCAGGCCCCACGCGCGATTGATGCGGCTGCCGAAGGGCGAATGAATGACCAGCTGCATGCCGCCGGCTTCGTCGAAGAAGCGCTCGAACACGATCGTCTGCTGCGTCGGCAGGCTGCCGAGCGCAGCGTGCGCGGCGGCGAGATACGCGACGAGCTGCGCGGCGGCGGCCTCGGAAACACCGACCTCGTGCATGAGCCACGCGAGCGCAGACTCGGTGCCGCTCTCCAACCGCTCCTCGATCTCGGTGCGCAGGCGCGAGACTGCCACCGACAACTCGATCCGTGCGTCCCGGCGCTTCGCCGAGCCAGAACGGAATCGTCGGCGCTTCGCCGCGCGCATCCTCGACGCGCACGACGCTGCGCTCGACGCGCAGGATCCGGTACGAGGTGTTGCCGAGCTGGAACACATCGCCGGACAGGCTCTCGACTGCGAAGTCTTCGTTCACCGTGCCGACCAGATAGCCTTCCGGCTCCAGCATGCACCTGGTAGTCGGCCGTGTCCGGAATCGCGCCGCCGGAAGTGATCGCCGTCAGCCGCGCGCCCTTGCGCGCCGCGAATCATGTGATTCACGGCATCGTGATACAGCAGCGCGCCGTGCCGGCCGCGCCGGGTCGTGAATCCTTCGGCGAGCATGCGCACCAGGTCGTCGAACGACTCGCGCGTGAGCGCGCGATACGGATAGGCGCTGCGACACAGCTCGAACAGCTCGCTCTCGCTGCAGTCGCGCGTCGCGACTTCGGCGACGATCTGCTGCGACAGCACGTCCAGCGACAGCTGCGGAATCACTCAAGCGATCGAGCTCGCCACGCCGCACGCTGTCGAGCAGCGCCGTGCATTCGACGAGGTCGTCGCGCGAAAGCGGAAACAGGCGGCCCTTCGGCGTTCCGCCCACGGCGTGACCGGAACGACCGACTCGCTGCAGGAACGCGTTGATCGAGCGCGGCGAGCTGATCTGACACACCAGGTCGACGTCGCCGATGTCGATGCCGAGCTCCAGCGACGCAGTCGCGACCAGCGACCTTCAGCTCACCGCGCTTCAGGCGCTGCTCGGCATTGAAGCGCAGATCCTTGCGCGAGACTGCCGTGATGCGCAGCGACCGAGGCTTCGCGTATCGAGGCGCTCGGACAGATGCCGGCGACACGCTCCGACAGCCGCCGCGTGTTCACGAACACCAGCGTCGTGCGGTGCTCGCGGATCAGCTGCGCGAGCCGGTCGTAGATCTGCGTCCAGACCTCGTTCGACATCACCGCTTCGAGCGGCGCGTCGGGCAGCTCGATCGCGAGATCGCGATGGCGCATGTGGCCGCTGTCGACGATGCGGCAGTCGCGCGTTGCCTGTCGGACATCGATGCCGCTGCACGCCGACCAGGAACCGCGCGACTTCTTCGATCGGCTGCTGCGTGGCCGACAGGCCGATGCGCGTGAGCCGTCGGCCGGCCAGCGCTTCGAGGCGCTCGAGCGACAGCGCGAGATGCGAGCCGCGCTTGTTGCCAGCGACTGCGTGAATTTCATCGACGATCACCGTGCGCGTCGTCGCCAGCATCTCGCGACCGGACTGCGAGCCGAGCAGGATGTACAGCGACTCGGGCGTCGTGACGACGATGTGCGGCGGCTTGCGCCGCATCTGCGCGCGCTCGTACTGCGGCGTATCGCCGGTGCGCACCCAGGTGCGGATCTCGACGTCGCGGACCGTGTGCTTGCGCAGCTCGCTCGCGAATGCCGGCGAGCGGCGCTTCGAGATTGCGATTGATGTCGTTCGACAGCGCCTTCAGCGGCGAGACGTAGAGGATGCGCGTCTCGTCAGGCAAGCCCCACTGCTCGCCCTCGCGCACCAGCTCGTCGATCGCGGCGAGGAACGCCGCCAGCGTCTTGCCGGAGCCGGTCGGCGCGGCGATCAGTACGTCCTTGCCGGACTGGATCGCCGGCCACGCGTCCGCCTGCGCGGGCGTCGGCGCAGGGAAAGTCCGGCCGAACCACGCCGACACGGCGTCGTGAAAGTAGGGGAGGTGGGAGCTCATAGGGGAGGCACGGAGAATACTCCCGTGAATGAGACAGTGCCTGTCATGTTTGCGAGGCGGAGGTCTGGCTCCAAGCCCGACTCGCGGTGCAATCAGCGACGCTGCCGTCGTAATCGGCCGGAACCCGCCGCCCAGCGCCTTGTACGTCGCCAGCAGCGCCGTCGCGGTCTGCGTCTCGCTGCGGGCGAGCTGATCCTCGGCCGCCAGCGCGGTGCGCTCCGCATCGAGCACCGTGCAGGAAATCCGCGACGCCGCTTTCGTAGCGCGCGCGCGCGAGCTTCGCGGCTTCGAGCGAAGCGCTCGCGCTGGCCTGCAGATGCTGCTGCTTCACGATCGCCTTCGAATACGCCGTCAGGCTCGCGTCGGTCTCTTCCAGCGCCTGCAGCACGGTCTGCTCGTACTTGGCCAACGCGCCGTCCGTCGCAGCCTCGCGCTGTTGGATTCTCTGACGCACGCGGCCGAGGTCGAACGCCGCCCAGCTGATGCTCGGGCCGAACGAATACGTCTCGCTGCCCGCGTTGCCGAGGTCGCCGCTGCTCGACGGCATCGAAGCCCCAGCTGCCGAGGAACGTGATGCGCGGGAACAGGTCGCCGACCGCGACGCCGATCTCCGCAGTCGCCGCCGCCAGATCGCGCTCGGCGACGCGAATGTCCGGCCGCCGACGCAGCAGCAGCTCCGGCGTGCCGATGTCGTGCGCAACCGGCAGCGTCGGCAGCGGCCGCGCCGCGGAAAGCTGCGGCAGCAGAGCCTCCGGCGCCTGGCCGGTCAATACGCCGAGCCGCAGCATGCTGCGAGTGACCGCGGCTTCCAGATCGGGAATCGTCGCCAGCGTGGCGGACAGCTGCGCCTGTGCGCGCGAGCTGTCGAGCTGCGTGCCGCGACCTGCATCCAGTCGCGCGGTCGTGATGCGCACCGTTTCGCCCTGGTTGTCGGCGTTGCGCTGCGCGACTGCCAGCTGCTGCTGCGCGCCGCGCAACTCGAAGTAGTTGCGCGCGACTTCGGCGGTCACGCTGACCTGCGTCGCGTACACGCTCGCTTCGGCCGACTGCACTTCGGCCGAGCTCGCTTCGACCTGGCGCCGCACGCGGCCGAAGAAATCCAGCTCCCAGAACGCGTCGAAGCCGGCATCGTAGAAGTCCTGGTCGCGATCCGCATTCGGCGCCGGCGCGAGCTGTCGATCGCTGCGCCCGCGTCCTGGTGTAGCCCGCGGAAGCTTGACCGTCGGCGCGAGATCCAGCCGCGCTTCGCCGCGCAACGCACGCGCTTCGCGCAGCCGCGCCGTCGCGATGCGGATGTCGTGATTCGCGGTGAGCGCGCGCTCGATCATTTCGTTCAGCTGCTGGTCGTTGAACGCCTTCCAGAACTCGCGCTCGACGTCGGCCGTCGAGAACTGCGCCGCATCGACGCCGACGAACTGGTCCGACGTCGCGACTTCGGGCCGCCGATAGTCCGGCCCGACCGCGCAGGCGGCGAGCAGCAACGCCGACAGCATCACCAGTACTTGATTACGCATGAGTCGCACCTTCCGCATTCTCGATGGCAGCGGCCGGCGCGCGGCGGCGCTTGAGCACCGCGGCGCGCAGCAGCACGTAGAAGAGTGGTGTCAGGAACAGGCCGAAGAACGTCACGCCGATCATTCCGGAGAACACGGCGATACCGATGGCGTGACGCATTTCCGCACCTGCCCCCGACGAAAACACCAGCGGCACGACGCCCATGATGAACGCGATCGACGTCATCAGGATCGGCCGCAGCCGCAGTCGCGCCGCTTCCAGCGCCGCGGCGACCGGATCGACGCCGGCCTTCTCGCGGTCCTTGGCGAACTCGACGATCAGGATCGCGTTCTTGCTCGCGAGGCCGACGAGCACGAACAGCGCGATCTGCGTGAAGATGTTGTTGTCGCCGCCGGTCAGCCACACGCCGACGATCGCCGAGAACAGCGCCATCGGCACGATGGCGACGATCGCGAGCGGCAGCGTCCAGCTCTCGTACAGCGCGGCGAGCACCAGCACGACGAGCAGCACGCACAGCGGGAACACGAACACCGAGCTGTTGCCGGCGATGAATTCCTGGTACGTGAGATCGGTCCACTCGTACTTCACGCCGTTCGGCAGCGTCTCGGCGAGGATGCGCTCCATCGCCGCCTGCGCCTGGCCGCTCGAATAGCCGGGCGCGGGCCCGCCGTTCATGTCCGCGGTCAGATAGCCGTTGTAGCGGAACACGCGATCCGGGCCGTAGCTCTGCGACACCTGCACGACCGAGCCGAGCGGCACCATCTCGCCGGCTTCGTTGCGCGTCTTGCAGCCGCAGGATGTCTTCGGCCTTCGCGCGATACGGCTAGTCCGCCTGCGCGATGACCTGGTACGTGCGGCCGAAGCGGTTGAAGTCGTTGACGTAGATCGAGCCGAGATAGACCTGCAGCGTCTCGAACACGTCGGTGAGCGCGATGCCGTGCTCCTTCGCCTTGACGCGATTCACGTCGGCGCTGATCTGCGGCACGCTCACTTCGTAGTTCGAGAACACGCCCGTCAGCTCCGGCGTCTGGCGCGCCTTGGCGAGCACGGCCTGCGTCGCCTTGTACAGCTCGTCGTAGCCGAGATCGGCGCGATCTTCGAGCTGCAGCTTGAAGCCGCCGATCGTGCCGAGGCCCTGCACCGGCGGCGGCGGGAACACGACGACCTGCGCGTCCTGGATCGCGCTCAGCTTCATGTTGAGCTGCTTCGCGATGTTCAGGCCGTAGAGGTCCGAGGACTTGCGATCCTCGAAGGCATCGAGGCCGAAGAACACGATCGCCGAGTTCGGGCTGTTCGTGAAGCCGGCGATCGACAGGCCGGGGAACTGCACGGCCGCGCGCACGCCCGGGACGCTGCAGCGCGATGTCGCCGACACGGCGCACGACCTCTTCGGTGCGATTCGAGCGACGCGGCGTTCGGCAGCTGCACGAGCCGACCAGGTACTGCTTGTCCTGCACCGGGATGAAGCCCTTCGGCACGACCTGGAACAGGCCCCACGTCAGCGCCGAGGATGCCGACGAACACGCCCATGACGATGCTCTTGTGCGCGAGCACGCCGCGGACGCCGCGCACGTAGCCGTTGCCGGAGCGCGTGAACACGTTGTTGAAGCCGCGGAAGAACCCGCCGAAGACGCGATCCATGCCGCGCGTCAGCGCATCGGGCCGCGCGCCGTGCGGCTTGAGCAGCAGCGCCGACAGCGCCGGGCTCAGCGTCAGCGAGTTGATCGCGGAGATCACCGTCGAGATCGCGATCGTCAGCGCGAACTGCTTGTAGAACTCGCCGGTGAGGCCGGTGATGAACGCGATCGGCACGAACACGGCGACCAGCACCAGCGCGATCGCGATGATCGGGCCGCTGACTTCCTCCATGGCCTTGTAAGTCGCCTCGCGCGGCGACAGGCCGTTGCGGATGTTGCGCTCGACGTTCTCGACGACGACGATCGCGTCGTCGACGACGATGCCGATCGCGAGCACCAGGCCGAACAGCGACAGCGCGTTGATGGAGAAGCCGAACGCCAGCATCAGCCCGAACGTGCCGACGATCGACACCGGCACGGCGATCAGCGGGATGATCGAGGCGCGCCAGGTCTGCAGGAACACGATCACGACGATGACGACCAGCGCCAGCGCCTCGAGCAGCGTTTCGATCACGGCCTTGATCGAGTCGCGCACGAAGACCGTCGGGTCGTAGACGATCTCGTACTTGATCCCTTCGGGGAAGTTCTTGCTCAGGTCCTTCATCGTGGCGCGGACGGCGTCCGACAGCTCCAGCGCATTCGCGCCCGGCGCCTGCGCGATCGGGATCGCGACCGCGGACTCGTTGTTGAGCAAGCTGCGCAGCGAATACTGGCCGGCGCCGAGCTCGATGCGCGCCACGTCCTTCAGCGTCGTCACGCCGCCGTCCGGCATCGTCTTGACGATGATGTCGCCGAACTCTTCTTCGGTGATCAGGCGACCGGACGTCGTGACGTTGAGCTGATACTCGGTGCCTACCGGCGCGGGGTCAGCACCGATCACGCCGGCGGCGACCTGCACGTTCTGCTCGCGGATCGCGCGCACGACGTCGCCGGCGGTCAGGCCGCGGCTCGCGATGCGCTCCGGGATCGAGCCAGACGCGCATCGAGTAGTCGCCGGCGCCGAACAGGCGCACCTCGCCCATGCCCGGCAGGCGCGCGAGCACGTCGCGCACCTGCAGCGTGGCGTAGTTGCGCAGGTACACGGTGTCGTAGCGGCCTTCGGGCGAAGTCAGATGCACGACCATCAGCAGGTCGGGCGAAGCCTTCTTGGTCGTCACGCCGACGCGGCGCACGTCTTCGGGCAGACGCGGCAACGCCTGCGCGACGCGGTTCTGAACCTGCACCTGCGCGTTGTCGACGTCGGTGCCGAGCCGGAACGTGACCGTGAGCAGCATCGTGCCGTCGCTGGTCGCCTGCGAGGACATGTAGAGCATGTTCTCGACGCCGTTGATCTCCTGCTCGAGCGGCGCGGCGACCGTCTCGGCGATCACCTTGGGATTCGCGCCGGGATACTGCGCGCGCACCTGCACCGAAGGCGGCACGACCTCGGGGTACTGGCTGATCGGCAGCTGCCACACGGCGATGGCGCCGACCAGGAAGATGATGATCGACAGTACCGCCGCGAAAATCGGGCGGTCGATGAAGAAGCGCGCGAATCGCATGTTACTGTGCCTCCAGTCATCGCGAGCTTCGTCTCGGCGAGCTCGCGGGCATCCATCGCGACGCGCTCGGGCGCGACGACGACACCGGGACGGACGCGCTGCAGACCGTTGACGACGACGTTCTCGCCGGGCTGCAGGCCCTGCTGCACGATGCGCAGGCCGTCCGTGAGCCGGCCGACCTTCACCGGCCGATACGTGACCTTGTTCTGCGCGTCGACGACGTACACGAACTTCTGGCTCTGATCGGTGCCGATGGCGCGGTCGTCGACCAGCACGGCGCGATACGAGTTGTGGCCGAGCAGCTTGACGCGCGCGAACAGGCCGGGCGTCAGGTAGCCGTCCTTGTTGTCGAACGCGGCGCGTGCGCGGATCGTGCCGGTGCGCGGATCGATCTGGTTGTCGACGAACACCATCGAGCCGCGATGCGGATAGTCGGACTCGTTCGCCAGGCCCATCAGCACCGGGTTCGCGGCATCGCGCGAGCTCGCGCGCTCGCCGCGACGCGACAGCTCCGTGTACTTCAGATAGATCTGCTCGTCGCCTTCGAACGTCACGTAGATCGGATCGAGCGACACGACGGTCGTGAGCAGCGTCGCAGTGTTCGATCCGCCGGTGACGAGATTGCCCGCGGTGACCGCGGCCTTGCTGACGCGGCCGTCGATCGGCGCGGTGATGCGCGTGAATTCGAGATTGAGCTTCGCGGAATCGACTGCCGCGCGCGCCGCAGCGACGTCGGCTTTCGCTTCGCGCGAGGCGTTGACGCGCGAGTCGTACTCTTCGCGCGAGACTGCCTTGATGTCGACGAGCTTCTCGCTGCGCGCTGCATCGGAGGCAGCGAGCTCCGAGCGTGCGACGGCGCGCGCCAGCTCGGCTTCGGCCTTCGACAGCTCGGCGCGATACGGACGCGGGTCGATGACGAACAGCAGGTCGCCTTTGCGCACCGTGCTGCCCTCGGTGAAGTTCACGCTCTCGATGTAGCCGGTGACGCGCGGTCGCATTTCGACCGACTCGACCGCTTCGAGTCGGCCGGTGAATTCGTCCCACTCCGTGACGTCGCGCTCGAGCGCGGACGCGACGGAAACCTGCGGCGCGGGGGCTTGCGCCACGGTCGTGGCATCGCTCCTGCAGCCGCTCAATCCGACCAGCGCAGCAACCAGCGCACCGGATACGGCGAGGGCGGACGTCAACGCACGAACGTTAAATCGGGTCATACCATTCTCCATTCCGTCTCACTAGAGACGCGCCAGCGACGCGCCATTCGACATCTGGATCATCCTGCAGGGCTGCTGACAACGGTGTGTCAGGAGTCTGCGACGGTCGCGCGACGGATCGCGACGTGGACGCAACTGTAGTGATCGAGACGCGTGCGACCAATTGGGTTGGCCGCACGACATTCATGAAGGTGAATCAGGAATCGAGAGAGTTATGACGATATGCCGCGGTCGCAATTACCTCGGCGGTAACTACGACACATGTGAGTCCGGCTGAAGTCGGACCTGCTCACGCGACGCGCGTAGTGCGTCGATGATTGCGTAGCAGCGGGATGAGCAGCGGCCTGCGGGAACAGGCCGGCGACGAAATCGATGAACGCTTTGACCTTCGCAGTCGGCTTGTCGATGCTGCGGATACACGACGGAGACGGCGCGATACGACTCGGCATTCCAATCCTGCAGCACTGGCTGCAGCAGGTCCGAGGCGATCTGCGCTTCGACGGTGAAGTCGAGCGAATGCACGAAACCTGCGCCGCTGATTGCGGCGGTCACTGCCGACTGCGGATCGCTGAACGACAGCGGCGCACGCGGCAGCAAGGTGTGCTCGACGCCGTTCTTGCTATACGTCCACTCGCGGATCTGGTTCGTGCCGAGGCGGAACATCGCGATGCAATGCTCGGGCTTCAGATCTTCCGGCGTGAGCGGCACGCCGACGCGCTCGATGAATTCCGGCGAAGCGCAAGTCACGATGCGAAAGCTGCCGACGCGGCGCGCGATCAGGCTCGAATCGCTCAGCTCGCCGACGCGCAGCGCCATGTCGATGCCTTCCTGCACCAGGTCGACGACCCGGTCATTCATACTCATCTGCACTGTCACTTCGGGGTGCTGCTGGATGAAGCGCGGCAGCGCCGGCACGATCAGCAGCCGCCCGAGGGAAACCGGCACGTCGACCCGCAGCCTGCCGCGCGGAACCCCGCGCGCTTCGGTCACTTCGCTCTCGGCCTGGTCGAGCTGGCTCAAGGCCTCGCGGCAGCGGTCGTAGAAGCTGGTGCCCAGGTCGGTCAGGCTGAGCGAGCGGGTGGTGCGGTTCAGCAGGCGCGCGCCGAGCCGCTCTTCCAGCCGGCTCACGGCCTTGCTGATCGCCGAGGGGGACATCCCCAGGGTTTCTGCGGCCGCGACGAAGCTGTGGGCCTCCACGACCCGCACGAAAGCGACGATGTCACTGAAACTGTTCAAACCGTCCCCATTATCAAAGAAGCGTCAAGGCCCCGACCAGGGCTCCCCTGTCGGCGAACATTGTAGGCGCCCAATTGCTGACTGTGACGCACGAGGAAGTTGCTCCAGAAGGCGTTTACCGCGACCCTCGGGCCGCTTAATGTATCGCTCCAAGATTTCATTGGCTTCAACGGTGACGGTGCAACCATGCTGCTTGTGACGGATGTGACGGGTGCTGTGGGCAAGGCGGTTCTCGCCGAGCTCGCCAATGGTCCCGTTCCCGTCCGCGCGCTGGTGCAACCGGGCGGCGAGCTGCCGCTGCAGGCACCGAATATCCAGGCGGTGCACGTCGATCCCGACGGACGACGTCAGTTTGCAGCGCGCAGTGCAAGGTGTCGAGGCGGTCTTCCTCGCCTGGCCGTTCTCGCCGCAGCTCGCCGAAGCCCACATGCGCATCGTCTCCGCCGCGAAGGCTGCCGGCGTTCGGCGCCTCGTGCAACTGTCGGGCGTCGGCGCCGATCCGAACATGTGTTGTGCGCGCATGCTGCGCTGGTATGGCCAGGCGGAAGTCGAGCGTCGCCGCGACGGGCCTGGATATCACGCGCTTGCGCCCGACCATGCTCCTGCAGAATCTTTTCGAGTTCTCGGCGTCGATTGCGCAACAGGGCGTGATCGCCGGACCGTTCCGCTCGACCAAGTGGACCTGGGTCGACGCGCGCGACGTCGGCGCCGTTGCCGCAGTGGCGCTGCGTGATCCGACCCACAGCGGACGCACTTACACGGTCACGCGGCGCGGAGTCGCCTGAGCTATCCGCAGATCGCGGAACGCATGAGCCGCATTCTCGACAAGCCGGTGCGCTACACGGACATCACGGCGAACGAAGCTCGCGGCTGGCTGCAGGGCAAAGGCCTTTCGCCGGTGATGGTCGAAGCGAAGCTCGAGCTGTGGGACGCCTGCGCATCGAACCTGATCAACGCCCCGCCGACGCAGGTCGTGAAGGAAGTGACGGGGCGCGAGCCGCGCTCGCGTCGATGATTTCCTGCGCGATTACAAGAAGCAGTTCCTGACAGCCAGCGCGGCTTAGATGGAGTCGGGCTAAAGCCCGACTCTACGACTTCTCCGCCTGCGGCGTCACCGCAATCTCCACCGCTCTATTGTCGTTATCCACCGTCGCGATCGTGACCGGCCGGCGCCACACGCGCGCGATGTATTCGAGCACCTTGCGTCCGCGCTCCGGATCGAGCCCGCGGCCGTCGGTCGTGTGGTCGTGCACCAGCTCCAGCTTGCCGTCGACGTGCACGCGCGAGGCGCTCACGCGTCGGCGCGCCGAAGCCGTACTTCGGCGCGAGCAGCGCTTCGTGCAGCAGCGGCAGATCCATCTCCTGCACGGTCAGCGTGCCGGTCGCCGGTCCCTTGAAGCGGAACAGCTTCAGCTCGGTGGCGAGCTCCAGCGTCAGATGGTTGCGCACGAACGCGAAGTCGTCGTCCTCGCACATGATCTTGCGCGCGGCGTCGAGCCCCTGCTCCTCGACGATCTTTTCCCAGATCGAGAAGCCGAGGTGATACGGGTTGGTCGAGAGCGCGACGTTCTCGCCGCTGGCGGTCGGGCGCACGACGTCCGAGTGGCACTTGATCGCATCGACGTACGCCGACTGCGGCAGGAAATCCGCCTCGCGCAGCAGCCGCGCGTGCCAGTACGAGGCCCAGCCTTCGTTCATGATCTGGCAGGCGAACACCGGGATAGAAATAGAACGACTCTTCGCGCACGGCGAGGAAGATGTCGCGCTCCCACGGCTCCAGCTCGGGCGCGTACTGCGCGATGAACCACAGCAGGTCGCGCTCCGGATGCGGCGGCACCGGCGCGCGCTTCGCAGGCCCGGTCGGCTGCGGACGCGCCGTGTCGGGGCCGAGCGCGGCGAAGCGCCGCGAGAATTCGTCGTTCGGTGGCTGCGCCGCGGCTGTGCCATCAGCTCCGGATAGCGCGCGCGGCGCAGGCCTTGATCGATGTCGATGTGCTGCTCGAGCGCCAGCGCGGCGTCGAGCACGGACTCCACGCGCTCCATCCCGTGCTCTTCGATGGCCATGCCGATCTGGCGCGCATGCGCCGCGGCCTGCTCGACGATGTGCTCGCCGACCTGGTCCTGGCTGCGCCGGAACAGCATGTTGTTCGCTGGAGAAGTCCGCGTGGCCGAGCACGTGCGCCGTGACCAGCACGTTCTCCGCCGCGCTGTTGCTCTTCGCGAGATACGCGCGACCCGGATTGCCGGGGAACACGACCTCGAACAGTCGCGACAAGCCCATGCGGTGCTGGATCAGCTGGTAGATGTAGCGCACGCCGAACGACCAGTGCGGCATGCGCACCGGCAGACCGTAGATCGCGATCTCGGTCATGAAGCTTTCGGGCACGACCTCGAACTCGACGCGGTGATAGTTCGAGCCCCTTCTCGCGCGCGAGCTGCTCGATGCGGGCAATGTGCGATTGCCAGTCTTCGGTCATGGGTTCACTTCCGAAGCTCGGCCGAAGAAGTGCCGCACGGCGTTCCAGATGTCGTCGGTGCCGCTGACGCGGTACGCGCCGACGTTGTCCTCGTCGCGCGCGATCTCGACGAACAGCCGGCCGATCTCGCTGTCCGGCGCGGCGCCGGCGAGCGGCGCGACTTCCAGGAAGCCGGCGAAGTTGCAGTCGCCCGACCAGCTCTTCGAGCGCGGCCTGCGCCTGCGGCTGGTCCGAGGGGAAGTTCTCGCCGTCGGAGGCGTAGAACAGATAGACGTTGTACTGGCTCGGGCTGAAGCGCGCGTCGATGATCTCGCGCACTTTCTTCAGGCCGGCCGAGGCGACCGTGCCGCCGGTGCCGGTGACGCGGAAGAATTCCTCTTCCTGGAACTCCCAGGCTTCGGAGGTGTGCGCGACGAACACCAGATCGAGATGACGGTACTGGCGGCGCAGGCCCTGGATCGCCCAGAAGAAGAAGGTCTTGGAGATCTGCCGCTCGCGCTCGCCCATGCTGCCCGAGACGTCGAGCAACAGGATCACGACGGCCTGCATCGCCGGCTGCTCGCGCTTGGTGAGCTGGCGATAGCGCAGATCGTCGTCGGTGAAGGTGGGCGACTCTTGCGCCGCTGGCGCTCTGCATGCCGCGCCGCTTGATGGATTCCTTCATCGAGCGGCGCCGATCGAGGCGCGAGCGCGCGCCGCGACGGTCCCAGCCTTCGCGCGTCCACTCGTCTTCCTTGGCGCGGCCGGCCTTCGCTTCGAGATTCGGCAGCTGCATCTCTTCCCACAGCCAGTCGACGATGTCGTCGATGCGGAATTCGAGCGTGTACTGGATGCTGCCGTCTTCGTTGCCGCCCTGGCCGCGCTGATTGTCGCTGTCCTGCTGCGGACGGCCGATGCGGTCGCCGGGCTTGGCCTGGCCCTGGCCGACGCCCTGCTGTTCGTTGGAGGAGCGCAGCTTGAAGCGGTAGTGCTCGAGCATGCGCACCGGCACGCGCACTGTGGTGGCGCCGCCGTTCAGCACGTCCGCGCCGGCGACGATCTGCGGCAGGTGCTGCCGCACCGCGTCGCGAACCTTGTCGTTGTGACGCAGCCAGTCGCGGGCACCGCGCGAGAACAGGTCGTACCAGCCCGCTTCGCCCGGGCTGCCACCACCGCCGGAGCCGCCTCCGCCCGACGTGTTGTCGCTCATGTCGCCTCTCGCAACCTCGCTGCTTGCTCCGTCCGCTACTCCTGCGCCAACAATGTCGTGACGTAGCTGAGCGCTTCCTTCGCGCTGTGCTCGTCGTAACCATACTCCGCCGTCAGTCGGTCTTGCACCGCCGAGATTTTCTTACGCGCCTCGTCGTCCGGCCGCGCCGCGGAAGTCACCAGCCGCAGCACGTCGCGACGCTCCTCGAACAGGTACTGCTCGATCGCCTCGCGCATGCGCGAGTGGCTGTTGAGCGTGAACTTCTCGCCGGTCTTGTACGCGACCATGGCCTTGCGCACGACCTCCTGGCGGAAGGTCATCTTGCCCGACTCCGACACCTTGATCTTGTCCTCGACCGAGCGCAGGAAGCGCTCGTCCGCCGGACGCGACTCGCCGGTGATCGGGTCGGTGACCTCGCGATGGTCGAGCGAGGCCTCCACTTCGTCCAGGTACTTGTCGAGCAGCTGCTGCGCCTCGTCCTCGAACGACGCGAACAGCGCGCGGTGCACGTCTTCCTTGACCCAGCGGTTGTAGAAGTCCTTGCGCGCCAGCACCAGGTAATCGATCCACAGCTTCTTCGCCTTCGCGTCCATGCGCGCGTCGTTCTCGATCGAGTCCTTGAGCGCGAGCAGCACTTCCATGCTGGTCAGGCTCTTCTTGTCGCTGCGCGTGATCGCGTTCGAGATCGAGTTGACGACGAAGCGCGGGCTGACGCCGGTCAGGCCCTCTTCGGGCGACTCGGACCGCAGCCGCGTGATCTCGTTCTCCGGGAAGCCTTCGACGCTCTCGCCCGCGTACAGCCGCAGCTTCTTCGACAGGTCGAGGCCTTCGCGCTCCGGCTTCAGCAGCCGCGTCAGCACCGCGAACACCGAGGCCAGCCGCAGCGCGTGCGGATCGAGGTGCACATCGCGGAACGCCGGCGCCGCGGACACCAGCTTGTTGTAGATGCGCGACTCTTCGATGTAAGACAGCGTGTACGGCACCTTGACGATGACCATGCGGTCGAGCAGCGCCTCGTTTTCCTTTTCCTGCAGGAACTTGTGGAACTCCGCCAGGTTCGTGTGCGCGAGGATCGTCTCGTCCAGGTAGATCAGCGGGAAGCGCGACACCTTGACGTTCTTCTCCTGCGTCAGCGTCAGCAGCAGGTACAGGAACTCGCGCTTGACCTTCAGGATCTCGATCATCTCCAGCACGCCGCGGCTCGCGGCATAGACGGCGCCCGACCACGACCAGGCGCGCGGATCGCCTTCGTCGCCGTACTGCGCGACCTTCGACAGGTCGACCGAGCCGACGAGGTCGGCGAGATCCGCGGTCGTCGGATCGTGCGGGGCGTAAGTGCCGACGCCCACGCGCGAAGCTTCCGAGAGGAAGATGCGCTCGACCGGCATGCGCAGGAAGTCGCCTTCGAACTCGCGCTCCAGGCGGTCGCGCGCCCACGGGCTGAGCTCGCCGCGGATCTCCACGCCGTACGTGTCGCGGAACTCCGCGCGCAGGCTGGCGGGCACGAGGTTGAGCGGCGACTCGTGCATCGGCGAGCCCTGCAAGGCGTACATCGCACCTTCGTCGGTGTGGCTGTACTCCTCGAGGCCGCGCTTGAGCAGGATCGCCATCGTCGATTTGCCGCCGGACGGCGGACCGAGCAGCAGCAGCAGGCGCCGGCCGACGTCGGAGCCGGCGGCGGCGGCCTTGAAGTAGTCGACGACGCGGCCGAGCGGCTCGTCGATGCCGAACAGCTCGCGCTTGAACAGTTCCTTCGGGCCGGCGGACTCGCCGTTGCCGTTGCTGGCCGTCGCAGTGCCGTTGGTCGGGGCGGGATTGTTCTTGCCGAACCAGCAGAGCATGTCCCACAGGTATTCGTGACTGGTGCGGGCCAGCTGGCGGCCGTTTCCCGGCACGACCGTGCGCAGGAACTCGCCGAACGTGCCGGACCAGTGCTGCGCACGGTGGAACCGGCTGTACGCGCTCAAGGCCTCGACGAAGCTCTCGCCGCGCTGCGAGCTTCCTCTGGGGCTGTCTGACTGCATCGAACCGCCCTCCATCATTTTCTCTTGCGCTATACGCTCGTTAGTCTGTGCACACTTGCACGCAGTTCACAGTGTTCGTAAGACAAAGACTGATCCACGCCGGCACATGTTCCATGCCTCATTTTGGAATCGAAGAGTGATGCAGGACCGTCAGCTCGCTGAGATGAGCTGGACTGCGCGAGGATCGCGCATCTCACACGATGAGTGCGGACCATGACCCTCTGATTACTCCCTTCGAGCAGATCTTGCAATGCGATTCATTCTGAGGCTGTAAAGCGCAGCGACACGCACGCAGCGTCCACAGCCCTTTCGGGCTGTGGACAAGTCGCGATCGTGGATTCAGCGGGGGTTCAGGCCGCCGCTGTGACCGGCTTCACGTGGTCGATGCCGAGCGCTTCACGCATGACCTCGTCGACGCGTTCGCAGAACACGAACTGCACTTCGTCGCGCACGCTCTTCGGCACGTCCTCCAGGTCCTTGCGGTTGCGCGCTGGCAGCAGCACCTTGCGAATGCCAGCACGATGCGCCGCGACGGTCTTCTCCTTGATGCCGCCGACCGGCAGCACCAGGCCGCGCAGGCTGATCTCGCCCGTCATCGCCAGGTTGTGCGCGACCGTGCGGTTGGTGAACAGCGACACCAGCGAGGTGAACATCGCCACGCCCGCGCTCGGGCCGTCCTTCGGGATCGCGCCTGCGGGCACGTGGATGTGCACGTCGCTCTTGTCGAACATGCCGGCGTCGATGCCCAGCCGCGAGGCCTGCGACTTCACCAGCGACAGCGCGGCCTGCGCGCTCTCCTTCATGACATCGCCGAGCTGACCGGTGAGGATCAGCTTGCCGTTGCCCGGCACGCGCGTCGACTCGATGAACAGGATGTCGCCGCCGACCGGCGTCCACGCCAGCCCCGTGGCGACGCCCGGCACGCTGGTGCGCATCGCGACCTCGTTCTCGAAGCGCGCGCGCGCCGAGGATCGGCGGCAGATCGTCGACGTCGATGGTCTGCTGCTCGATCGAGCCTTCGGCGATGCGCACCGCGACGTTGCGCAGGACTGCGCCGATCATGCGCTCGAGGTTGCGCACGCCGGCCTCGCGCGTGTGATCGCGCGCGATCTGTCGCAATGCTGCGTCAGTGATCGTCGCCTGCTCGGCCTTCAGGCCGTTCGCTTCGAGCTGACGGCGCACCAGGTAGCGCTTGGCGATCTCGACCTTCTCCTCCTCCGTGTAGCCGGTGAGCTCGATCACTTCCATGCGGTCGCGCAGCGGCCCGGGAATCGTGTCGAGCACGTTCGCGGTGGCGATGAACATCACCTTCGACAGGTCGAACGGCAGGCCGAGGTAGTTGTCGCGGAACGTGTTGTTCTGTTCCGGATCGAGCACCTCGAGCAGCGCCGAGGACGGATCGCCCTGGATGCCCGCGCCGAGCTTGTCGATCTCGTCGAGCATCAGCACCGGATTGCGCGTGCCCGCCTTGCGGATGGCCTGCACGATGTTGCCCGGCAGCGCACCGATGTAGGTGCGCCGATGACCGCGGATCTCCGCCTCGTCGTGCACGCCGCCGAGACTGACGCGCGCGAACTTCACGCCGAGCGCGCGCGCGATGCTCTGGCCGAGCGAGGTCTTGCCGACGCCCGGCGGGCCGACGAAGCACAGGATCGGGCTGCGGCCCTGCGGATTGAGCTTGCGCACCGCGAGGTACTCGACGATGCGGCGCTTGATCTTGTCGAGGCCGTAGTGATCCTCATCGAGGACGCGGCGCGCCTTCTCGATGTCGATCGCCTCCTCGTCGAGCTTCGACCACGGCAGCTGCATCATCCAGTCGAGCCAGGTGCGCAGCATCGAGTATTCGGCGCTGGCGTCGGACATGCGCTCCAGGCGCTTGAGCTTCCTTGCGCGCCTGCTCGAGTGCTTCCTCCGGCATGCCGGCCGCTTCGATCGCCTTGCGCAGCTCGGCGATTTCCTCGCCGGACTCGCCTTCCTCGCCGAGCTCCTTGCGGATCTGGTGCAGCTGCTCGCGCAGCAGCGCCTCCTTGTGGCGCTCGTCGATCGCGTCGCGCGTCTGTTCCTCCAGCTGGCGCTGCAGCCGCAGCACTTCGATGCGCTTGGTCAGCAGCTCGGCGACGCGGTCGAGGCGCGACTTGAGATCGATGTTCTCCAGCAGCTGCTGCTTGTCGGCCGCCTTGATGTCCATGAAGCTCGCGACCAGGTCGGCGAGCGTCGACGGCGACTCGACCGCCTGGATCGCGTTCGCGAGCTCGGCGGGCGCCTGCGGCAACAGCGAGACCGCTTCGGCGGAGAGACGCTTCAAGTTCAGCGCGCGCGCCTCGATCTCGCGGAGTCGTGGAACTCTCGGTCAGGTATTCGACGCGCGCGACCATGAACGGCAAGCCGCTCTGCCAGTCGAGCACGCGGAAGCGGCGCTCGCCCTGCACGACGAGGTGATGCGTGCCGTCCTGGCCGGTGACATAGCGCACGATGCTCGCGACCGTGCCGACCTTGTGCAGATCGCGCCCGGTCGGCGACTGCAGGTCCGGGTCGTGCTGTAACAGGAAGCCGACCTTGCGCTCGGCGCGCACCGCTTCCTGCGCGGCGGCCAGCGAGCGCTCGCGATTGATCGCCACCGGCACGACCGTGCCGGGGAACAGCACCAGGTTGCGCACCGGCACGATGATCAACATGTCGTCCGAAACCGTCGAGGCCGCGCGAGCCGCTGGTGTCGGTGTCGTCTGAGTTCGTTCGTTCCGAATCGTTCATTGCAGCTCCGCTCAGCGCTGGGTGAAGCGCAGGACCAGGCAGCCGTTCGTGTAACTTCGTTCCGATCAGCTCGTAGCGCCCCGCGGGCAGCGCGATGTGCCGCTCGAAGCGCCCGTAAGGAATCTCCAGCCGATGCAGCGCCGTCGCATGCCGCTGCACGGGCAGGGGACGCGACGCTGCGACCACGATCAGGCCGCCCTCCGCATGGACCTCGACGTGCTCCGGCGCGACGCCCGGCAATGCCACCGTCACCTGAACCTCATCCCCATAAGCGACGATGTCTACGGGCGGTTCCCAGCGCGGTTGCGCCTCGACAGCGCGTCCGAAGCGGAAGAACTGCCGTTGCAGCCGTTGCGCCTGCTCCAGCATTTCGCAGGCTTCGGCCCACATCCATGAGGGCGGGTTACGGATAGCCATGAAGAAGTTCCTTGTGGGGCATGGCGGGAAGGTGGGGACGGTCGGACAGGAGTCAAGAAGGGAAGCGGTTATGCTGCCCCCATGCCGCGCAATGCCTTCGACGCCGCTTTCTACCGCCGCTTCTACTTCGACCCGCGCACGCAAGTGACGACGCGCGCCGAGACGGTCGCGCGCGCACGCACCGTTGCGGCGCTCGTCGAGCACCTCGAGCTGCCCGTGCGCACCATTCTGGACGCCGGGTGCGGGCTGGGTTGGATGCGTCGGCCGCTGCTGCGTGCGTTTCCGCGCGCGACCTACACCGGCATCGAAGTCAGCAGTCACATCTGCGAGCGCTACGGCTGGACGCACGCGTCGATCGCCTCGTATCGCACGCGCGCGCGCTTCGACCTGGTGATCTGCTACGACGTGCTGCAGTACCTGACTGACGCAGAAGCCGCGCGCGCAATTGCCAATCTCGGCCGGCTATGCCGGGGCGCGCTGTTCCTGCATGTGCCGACGCGCGAAGACTGGCAGCGCAACGCCGACCAATCCTGCAGTGACGAAGACATCCACCTGCGTCCCACGGACTGGTATCGCAGACGGCTTGCGCGCCGCTTCCGACACGCCGGCTTCGGGCTCTATGTCCGACGTAACGTGACCGCGTTGCAATGGGAGCTGGCCAAAGCTGCTCAATAGAACGAAAGGGCAGGTCCTCATTCCCGTTCGCGGAAACCTTGTCACTTTTGGGCGTGATGAGGCGTCATCACGATGCCGGCAATGCTTTTTTTCACGCCCGCTTCACGCACCGCCGCGACTGTTCTCTCACGCGACGGTCCTAATCTGCGTCACGTGCTTCGATGCGAAGCGTATTCACCGGTTGAATGCTTGCATTCACCGGTAGACGCATCCGGCGGGACGGGTACTGCGTAAGCAGCACATCGATTCCTCGCGCGGCGGTCATGAATGTCATTCCCGTCGGCGTGTTTATCCGCGGCGGCGCATCGCAGAAAGTAGCGCCCAACGAATAGTGGTCTGGCAGATTGAAGAGTAGATGGTCATGGAGTTCGCGAAACACATAACGATCGTTGCCCTCGCGGTGCTGGCCGCGGCGCTGATCCTGCCGGTCTCCCAGGCGAGCGCGCAGGACGATGCCTGGCGCACGTGGGCGCCCGAGCGCGAGGTCAGCGGCGTGCGGCTGCACATCGACAACGATCTGTTCGCGGGCCGCAATCTCGATCGCGATTACACCGGCGGTGTGGCGCTCACGCTGTCGGGCACGGCGGCGCGCGACGGTCTGCTGTCGCTCGATCCGGTGCTGACGCGGATCGATGAGATTTTCCAACGCTCGGAGCCGGCGACGGTGCGTCACGCGCGGCAGATCGGCCTGATCGTGTTCACGCCGAGCGACATCATTACCACCGAGGCGCAGCAGGCCGATCGGCCTTACGCGAGCCTGCTGTTCGCCTCGAATGGTCGCGTGCGCGTCGATGCAGACGACCGCGGCGCGTGGTCGAGCAGCCTGACCGTGGGTGTGCTGGGTCTGCATGTTTCGCGAGAGCTTGCACGACGCCGTGCATGAACTGGTCGGCTCCGAAGCGCCGCAAGGCTACGACCATCAGATTTCCGCCGGCGGTGAACCGACGGCGCGCTACACGCTCGCGCGGCACAACCTGGTGTACGCGGATCCGACCGGCCGCATCGACGTGAAGACGACGGTGGAAGGCAGCGTGGGCTTCCTCACGCGAAACCAGCGCCGCGGTGTCGCTGCGCGTCGGCCGCTTCGACACGCCGTGGTGGAGCTTCGCGCCGGAGCTGGCCGACTACATCGCCGCGCCGATGCCGGTTGAATCGCTGGGCGTGCAGCGTGAGGCTTACTTCTTCGCCGGTGCCCGTGTAACGGCGCGCGCGTACAACGCGCTACTGCAGGGCCAGTTCCGGCACAGCGACGTGCGCTACTCGTTCGACGAGATCGAGCCGCTCGTTGCCGAAGCCTGGATTGGCGTGATGACGCAGCTGTTCCCGAATACCGAGCTGAGCTATGCGTTGCATTACCAGACCGCTGAGCTGCGCGAAGGCAAGGCCGCGCGCGATGCGTTCTGGGGCGGCGTGCAGCTCGCCCACTCTTTCTGATTTTCTCCGCTGTTTCCTCTGACCCCCTGACTGGCCCGCTTCGGCGGGCCTTTTTTTTGGTCACTCAAGAGAGCGCTTCTTCGCCTTGCGGCAGCTGCGATCGACCCTTCGGAGCGCCGGTAGTGCTGCGTGCGGAAGCTTCGCGCCTTGAGTCGGTGTGCTGCGTGCGGAATGGCTGCTTCGGGCGTGCTTGCGCGTGCTTCGCCGCCTTGCGCTTGCCTTCCGGCGCCATCGCCGGTGCCGATCGGTTGCCACGCGGGGATCAGGTGATGCTTGCCGGCGCCGATCAGGTCGGCGCGGCCCATGCGCCGCAGTGCTTCGCGCAGCATCGGCCAGTTGTTCGCGTCGTGCCAGCGCAGGAACGCCTTGTGCAGCCGGCGCACTTTCAGGCCCTTCGGAATGTGCACTTCTTCGCTGCTGTGCGTGACTTTCGTCAGCGGGTTCTTGCCCGAGTGCCACATCGCCGTCGCGGTCGCCATCGGCGAGGGCAGGAACGCCTGCACTTGGTCGGCGCGGAAGCCGTTCTTCTTCAGCCACAGCGCCAGCTCGAGCATGTCTTCGTCGGTCGTGCCCGGATGCGCGGCGATGAAGTACGGGATCAGGTACTGCTCCTTGCCCGCTTCCTTCGAGTACTTCTCGAACAGCTCCTTGAAGCGGTAGTACGTGCCGACGCCGGGCTTCATCATCTTCGACAGCGGCCCTTCGCCGATCGCCTCCGGCGCGATCTTCAGATACCCGCCGACGTGATGCTGGACCAGCTCCTTCACGTACTCGGGCGATTCCACCGCGAGGTCGTAACGCACGCCCGAGCCGATCAGCACTTTCTTGATGCCGGGCAGCGTGCGCGCGCGCCGATACAACTTGATCAGCGGCATGTGATCGGTGTTGAGATTCGGGCAGATGCCCGGATACACGCACGAGGGACGGCGGCACGCCGATTCGATCTCGCGCGACTTGCAGGCGAGGCGATACATGTTCGCCGTCGGTCCGCCGAGATCGGAGATCACGCCGGTGAAGCCCGGCACCGTGTCGCGCACGGTCTCGATCTCCTTGATGATCGAATTCTCCGAGCGGCTCTGGATGATGCGGCCTTCGTGCTCGGTGATCGAGCAGAACGTGCAGCCGCCGAAGCAGCCGCGCTGAATCGCGATCGAGAAGCGGATCATCTGGTACGCCGGAATCTTCGCCTTGCCGTAGAACGGATGCGGCACGCGCCGGTACGGCAGCTCGTAGATCGCATCCATCTCCTTCATCGTCAGCGGCAGCGGCGGCGGATTCAGCCACACGTCGACGATCGCCGTGACGCTGCACCAGCGCGCGCGCGTTGCCCGGATTCGATTCGAGATGCAGGATGCGCGAGGCGTGCGCGTACAGAACCGCATCGTCGCGCACCGCTTCGTAGCGCGGGCATGCGAATCACCGAGTGCTCGCGCTCCGAGGTCGGAACGTGGCGATAGAACTTGACGACACGACCGTTCGACGCGGGCTGCGGCTGCAGCGACGGCGCAGTCCGGCGCTTGCTCTGCAGCGCGATGGCCGCGACTGTTGCCGTGCTTCGCGCCGCTGCTTCGTCATCGCGTACGGATCGATCGGCGGATTCAACTTGCCGGGCTCATCGATCGTGGTCGAATCGATTTCCGTCCAGCCTCGCGGCGTCGCGTGGCGCACGAACGCGGTGCCGCGCAGATCGGTGATCGCTTCGATCGTCTCGCCCTTCGCGAGGCGATGCGCGATCTCGACGATCTGTCGTTCGCCGTTGCCGTACACGAGCAGGTCGGCTTTCGCGTCGAGCAGGATCGAGCGCCGCACTTTCTCCGACCAGTAGTCGAAGTGCGCGATGCGACGCAGGCTCGCTTCGATGCCGCCGATCACGACCGGCACGTCGTTGAACGCTTCGCGCACGCGTTGCGAGTACACGATCACGGAGCGGTCGGGTCGCTGGCCGCCTTCGCCGCCCGGCGTGTAAGCGTCGTCGCTGCGGATGCGGCGATCCGAGGTGTAGCGGTTCACCATCGAATCCATGTTGCCGCGCGGTGATGCCGAAGAACAGATTCGGCCGGCCGAGCTCGCGCGAAGTCCGCGCGTCGAGCGCCAGTCCGGCTGCGCGATGATGCCGACGCGGAATCCCTGCGCTTCCAGCACGCGGCCGATGATCGCCATGCCGAAGCTCGGATGGTCGACGTAGGCGTCGCCGGTCACGACGATGATGTCGCAGCTGTCCCAGCCGAGCGCATCCATTTCCTCGCGCGACATGGGCAGGAACGGGGCGGTCCCGAACCGGGACGCCCAGTACTTGCGATAGGAGAAGAGGTCGCGGGCGGGCAGCATGGGGCGCGGATGATAACCGGCTCACCGTAGCCGCTAACTGCTGCTTTTCAGAGCCTTCTTGCCGCTGCGCCGCGCTCACCGTGGAGACGTACGGCGAATCCCGATCGAAGAACCGCCACGGCTTCAGCGCCCAGTCCCCGGCGTAGTCCACGCCGATGCGCGCGCTTCGCGCCACCCGCGGCCGGCTATGGGCTGCCGGCCGCTCGATCCACAGCGGGGCCTGCCGCAGGCTGACGCCGTTCAGCTCTCTATCTATATGCATGGCGCGGCAGAGCAGCCCGGGGCCGTGCGTCGTGTCGTCGATGCCCGCGACCGGCTCCAGCGCGCGGATCAGCACGGCGTGCGGAACGCCGGCGGCGGCAGTCACGACGTTCAGGCAGTTCCAGAAGCCATAGATGAAGTAGACATATGCATGACCGGGCGGCCCGAACATCACTTCCGTGCGCTTCGTGCGGCCGCGCGCGGAATGCGCCGCCAGATCGCGCGGTCCCTTGTAGGCCTCGGTCTCGACGATCCGCCCGACCTGGCGGCCAGCGGGACCGGCGTGGACGAGGTGCATGCCGAGCAGGTCGCGCGCGACCAGCAAGGTTTCGCGTGAGTAGAAGGAGAGGGGAAGGAGGGTGGCTGACGCGGGCATCGCGGCAGCTCTTATATAAGAGAAGGGTGTCAGGCTGAAGCCTGACTACTCCGCTTTCGGCCAGTGCGCCGACACCTGCATGACGTCGAACTCGGCCGTGCCCGCCGCCGCATCCAGCGAGCGCACCTTGATGCGCATGAAGTCGAGCGAGCTGCCCTTCTCGTAGAAGTGAAAGATCGAGCTGCGCGGCTCGTCGCCCAGCGCGCGCGGCACGATGAACTCGTTCGTCGATTTCTCCTGGACGAGCGGACCGCAACTGACGCGCGTGCCGCCGAACGCGATGGCGATGTGCGCGGCATCTGCCATGCGCACGACCGACTTCAGCGTGATGCGGAAGCGCGGCTCGAGGCCTTCGAGGGTTTCGAGGATGTCGGCGTGCTCACCGGCGGCGAGCCGCACGATCTTGCGCCGGCGATCGACGCGCTGCGACTCCGCGACCCGAACGGTGGGTGCGTCGTTATAGACGATCTTGCCGGGTGCGGCCGCGCGCTGCAGGGCGAGCTCGGCGGCGGCGCGTTGCCGATGCATATAGCCCATAGCCGCAATCAGGCCCGCCGTGATGACGACGGCAAGGCCCACGATGAGCGGCAATTGCGCCATGCTGAGACTGGAATCCATACCGACGAAATCCGTGACGGCGACCGTGCTGTCTGTATCGGCAGCGCGCGGGCGTTTCTCGATGTGATCCACCGCCAGTTTCGCGCAACGCGCGCGGAGTCGAGCGCGGACCTCGGTTGGGCTCACACGCGGAAGGCTCCACGGCCCTGCTTGTCGACGTCAGCTGTAATATCACCCGCTCGTCTCCCGCTGCAAGATTCCACGGCGGGTTCCACGTCCGGCTACCACGCTCAGTCGCTACGTTCCCTCTCCAGCAGTCCGTCGTTGCGTGAGGGGAGCGAGCCCGTGGAACATGTCGCGCGTCTTGTCCGCCGTTCGTCTGATCACTCTCGAGATCCCGCCGCCGCCAGCGTCGCTGCGCACTCCGACAGCCCGCCTCGCCGCGTCGTGCCCGCTGGCGGAGTGAAGTGGGCGCAGCTCGCCGCCTTCGTCCCGGCAGGGCGCCGCAGCCGCGTCTTGCTCGGCGAATCCCGGCGAGAGGTCGCTTCGTCCTGCGCCTGAAGCTTCCCCGCCGGATTCATCATCCGCCGCACGGCGCCTCCAAGGCCGAGGTCGTCACCGGTACTCAGCAGAGCTGTCCGGATCATGCACGCCGAGAAGATCGATCAGGCGAAGGCCCGGGCGCTGCACGTCGCGAGCTTCGACTGATGATCTTCCCGCCCGGCGTGCCGCATTTCGCGATGACCGAGGTCAGGTCGGTCGTGCAGATCAACGGCGTCGGTCCGTTCGACGTGACCTCGTCAGGTCCGCCGACGATGTCCGCGTGCGTCGATGCTGCTGCGCTTCGTACCCGAGCCTGGCTGGCTACGTCGCGGTCGAGTCCGCCGTGAAGCTTTCCATGCGGTGGAGTCAGCCAGAACTGCCGTCGCGCTCAGTGCGTCGGCCTCTTCGTCGCGCGAGCTCAGTCCCCTGCCGCGCACGCGTTTCGATCCGCGCCGGCCTCGAGCAGGAACAAGTACTGCCACGTCGGCGGCCGCGCAGTCGATGTCGACGACGATTGCTTCCTGATCCTCGATCACGGCCGCATCTCTCCCGCAGCGTCGACGCGCCGTCGCCCGTGCAATCACTGTCGATCTGCTTTCGCCCGGCTCGTCGAGGGACCGCCGCAGCGATCGCGCACGCTGGACCAGTCGCTGGACTGCGAGTCGACGCTCGAAGCCGCCGCCCGAGTCATCGAGACCTTCAGCCGCCTCGAGCTCGTGAGCCCGGTGCTGCGCTTCGTCAAGGCCCACGTGCTGCAGGTCGACGACGAGGCGTGGTCGAGGACGATGCATGTTCCTGCTGGAGCCATGCCGGCGCATCGCGCGCGCACGCTCGCGCTTGCCGACAGCTCCAGCTCGTGCAGCAGTCGCGGCGGCGCGAGCTGTTCGCCGCATCGCCCTCGCGACCGAGTTCCTGCACGCCTGTGCGCGACAGCTCGACCTCGTCGAGGTCGCGCGCGTCGCATCCTCTCGAAGTATCGCTTCCTCGAGCTGCTCACGCGCATCGACGGCGTCGCGCCCATCGCCTGTCTGGCGCGGCGCAGTGCCGTGGCCGTACGGCTGTTGCAGGCGACACCGACTCACTGTCGACGGTGACTGCCAGCATCGTCTTCCGAGGCGCTCGACGCTGCTGCGGCAGAATGCCGGCGTTCGACCGAGCTGGTGCGCCTGCAGGTCCGACGGCGCTCGATTTCCACGCCCGCTCCCACGCCCGATTGCTGCCGTCAATTGAAGAAGATCAGATCGAGTCAGGGATGACAAGGGAGAAGTCCTACGCCGGCGAGC
This sequence comes from uncultured Gammaproteobacteria bacterium, assembly GCA_963830745.1. GTDB lineage: Bacteria > Pseudomonadota > Gammaproteobacteria > Steroidobacterales > Steroidobacteraceae > Steroidobacter. The sequence goes on along the minus strand of CAWHNL010000012.1, from coordinate 336,118 downwards.
TGCTTCTGCAGGCTGTGCAGCTGACGTCGACCGGAGAGCCCCGTCGCGATCGACTGTGCCACTGCGGCTCGTGCCGACGCTGGTCGGCCGCCCCGTCAATACTTTGCACTCTCTATCAGCAACCCGATGCCGTGCAGATCACGCTCAGCACAGATGACCTCGGCCGCCGTCGCCAGTCGGCGACAGCCATCGCGGGCGTACAGGCCTGCAGCGGGTCATCTCCTCGCCGAGCGTGCGGCCTGGAACTCGTCGACATGTCGCCCCGTACTCATGATTTCCATATCAGCCCGAGCCGCCGTCCACTCCCAGGTCGGCGAGCTGCGCATCGCCGACTGGGCTCCCGAAGCTGCCGGATGTCCCGAGTCCCTCGGCGAGCTCGGTCCTGATGCTCGAGGAGTGTCGCCGTGACACGCCGAGCACCCTTGCGTCGCGCCGGCCCAGGCACCGATGCGCATGCGCCCTCGCGCTTGCCGTCGGCCAGCTCCCTCACAGACCGATTTCACGATGCCGCGCATCGGCCCAGCAGCCCGATCCAGGCGTCTGGCGCGTGCAGCCCTCGGCTCGGTCTGCGCCACGCGCGATGCTCTCTACTCCTGCGACGGCCTCGAGCAGAAGATCCTCTCGATCCTGCTGGCGTCGAGCGCCCACGCAGGTCCACCGCTGTCGAGTCTCATTCCAGGACCGTCAGGCTCATCGAGCTCTGCGCACGTGCAGTCCAGGTGGCGTCGCCGTCGAGGCGACCGAGCAGACGTTCGTGCGGCGTCCAGCTTTCTAGCCCGCACCAGCGGCTCGCTGCGCAGCTCAGCGCCGTGACGCTGCCGACGGCAGCGGACTCGAGCGGTTCAGCCGCCGCTTCCTGGCAGCTCGCGTTGCGTTCCAGAGCATCGTGTCATCTGCGACTGCGTCTTGCTCGAGCGTCTTGCGCCAGCCAGATCTTCCGAAGCTGGTATTCGCCGCCGTCGAGCGGCTTCGAGCTGCTCGATTTCTATCGACGCGTCTCCGGCCGTCGCCGCGGGTCGAGCGCTGGTGCGCGCCGATCTTCCGCTTCGCTGAGCAGGCCGTGCAGTCGCCAGTCGGGCCTTGTCCCATCGCGCACAGCGCTGTTCGCTTCGAGACGTTTCGTCTCCAGGCGATTGTTCCTCAGACGTAAAGCCCCCGGAGACCTGGATCCACGTGCTGGGCCAGCAGCCGGTCGATCTACGGCTGATGATTGCAGCGCCCTCGCTCAGCTCTTTCGATCCCGTCTTCGTGCGCCACGCTGGTGCCGTCAGGCGCCAGCTCGATCTTCAGCGGGTCGACGTAGCCGCCGCTGCCGCGCTTATCTCGTGCTCGGCTCTGCGGAAGTCTCGATCTTCAGACCACGCTTTCGTCGCGGAGCGTCGTCGGCCGTGAACTCTGCCCGCAGCTGCCGAACGTGAGGAAAGAGCGTTCCGAATCGCGAGAACGGTTTCGTCCAGCAGCGTCGTCGCACCCAGCGCCGCGCACGGCCCGCGCCGCAGCTCCCGCCTCCGCCCGTGCGACGCAGTTGCCTGATAGTCCAGCGTGAAGAAAGTATAGATCACGGCGGATGATCGCCGTCGGCATTCGTACTCATCGTTCCAGTCAGATTCGTCGCGACGGGCGCGTGTCGAGCGTCGACGTGGTCGGCGACGTCGAAGGCCTCTGGGGATCTTCGACTTCACATTCGCTGGCTCCTGAGCAGGCTCCGGTTCGACGCGTAGGTGCAGCCGTCGTGCTGCCCGCGTCTCGCCAGCGTGCGCACTCTCCAGCACATCTCGGCCTTCACACCGCGACCCGTCCTGCAGGCGCAGATTGTGCGAGCTGTCGTGGGAACATACCCAACGATCCGCGCGGCGCGCTGCGCTGGTGCCTGAGCAAGATCCGCCGCGTCGTCGACGAGCCCGAACGCCGCCGCGTGCACACGCACGACGACGCGATCCAGTTCGATCTCTCCGATTGCTTCGTCGACGCGCTCGAGATCGCCGCGCGCGGTCGACGTCAGCAATCGCCAGTCGTTCGCCTCGACCTGCTGCGGCAGCTCGTCGTTGCTGTTCGAGCGGCGAGTTTCTCGAAGGTCTCGAGATCGACCGCATCCCGTTGTTCAACGGCTAGCTCACCGCGCAGCGGCGGCGGTTTCCGCGGTGGCAGGTCGCGCTGCTCGAGCACGTCGTCAGCGCGTTCCCGACGCGGAGGCGTTCGCTTACCTCGAGCAGATGGGTGCAGCTCGCGCCGTTCGACCGCGCGTGCACGAACGGCTGCTGAGCGCGCTCGCCGCTGCGGCCGGATCCGCGAAGGCGAGGAGCACCTCGCTGCCACCGTCCGGCCTGTTCGAAGTCGAAGGACTCGATTGCGCTCCGCATACGTGCAGGCCTGGCGCTCGGCGAGCGACGCAGTCGTCCGCGCACGGTGCCGTCGCGACGCCAGCAATGGCCGAAGGCGCGAGCTGTCGCCGCGCGGCGCGCGCCGCGCTCGATCGCGGTCATGCCGTTCGTCGATCGTCTGCCGCGAGGGACGCGCGCGGCGGCGCGGCCGACGCGCTCGCGCACGACGTGATCACGCGGCTCGCGAAGCTGCGCAGCCTGTTCGTCATCGCCCAGGGCACCGTGTTCGCCCTGCACGAGCGGCGGCATCGGTGCCCGAGGAAGCCGGGCCGCATGCTGAACGTCGACTACGTCGTGAGCGGCTCGGTGCGCGCGCGACGGCCAGCGCATCTGATCGTCTCGGTCGAGCTGGCCGAGACGCGCACCGCGCGGATCGTGTGGGCCGAAGATCTTCGACCGCAGCGCCGACGATGCGTTCGTCGGTGCTCGAGGCGATCGGCAATCGGATCGTCGCCGTCGATCGCGCAGCGAGATCGAGACGATCGAGCGCAACCGCGCGATTCTGAAACCACCCAACTCGCTCGATGCTGGGAGGCGCATCATCGCGGCCTGTGGCACATGTACCGGTTCAACCAGGCCGGACAACGAGCGCGCGCAGCATTTCTTCGCGACGGCGCTGCAGCTCGATCCGACGTTCGCGCGTGCTCACGCCGGTCCTGTCGTTCACGCATTTCCAGAACGCGTTTCAGGGCTGGGCGCGAGCGCGAGCGGCAGATCGAGCTGCGCTACGAGGCCGCCGGCGCAGAGTCTCGATGGTCGACGATCGCGATCCCGCCGCGCACTGGGCGATGGGTCGCGCGCTCTGGCTGCGCGGCGCGCCATGATCAATCGCGTTGCCGAGCTCGAGCGCAGCGATCGACCTGAGCCCGAACTTCGCGCTCGGCCATTACACGCTCTCCTTCGTCCAGGCGCAGGCGGGCGATCCGCGCGCCGCGATCGACGTCGTCCGACTACTCGCGCCAGCTGAGCCCGTTCGATCCGCTGCTGTTCGGCATGCTCGGCGCGCGCGCGATCGCGCTCGTGCGTCTCGGCCAGTTCGAGGAGGCGCCGAATGGGCCGTCAAAGCCGCGGCGCGCCCGAACGCGCATCCGCACATCCTCGCGATCGCGGCCTGCAACCTGTCGCTCTCGGCGCACTGGACGAAGCGCTCACGCTCGTCGCCGCGATTCGTCGCACGCTGCCGCGCTACAGCGTCGAAGATCTGCTGCGCGCGTTTCACCTCGACGAGAACGGCGTGGCGCTGATCCACGAAGGCGCGCGCCGCATCGGCTTCGCCTGAGTCGTCGCTACCCGCGATTCGCAACGTAAGTTTCCTGCATACGCAATCGAGTCGCCCACACGCGCAGCACCGTTGCTACGGTCGCGCAACACAAGAACAGCGGAGGCTCTCCATGTCGACCAGCAGAACACTACGAGGCGCCGTGCACTGCGCCTTGCTCTCGGGCGCGGCCATGTCGGCGACGATCGCGAATAGCGTGCAAGCGGCGGAGGACACCATTCAGGAGATCGTCGTCACCGGCACTCGCATCATCGTGCCCGGCAGCGGTCTCGTCCAGCCCGATCCTCTCGATCGGCGTCGCAGAGATCCAGTCGCAGCTCGCAGCCGGAAATCGAGAAGATCCTGCGCATTCTGCCGATCACCGTTCCCGGCGACGGCCAGAATGCGAACAACGGCTCTGCAGGTGCGGCAACAGTCAACCTGCGCGGCCTCGGTCCGCAACGCAACCTCGTGCTGATCGACGGCAAGCGCGCCACGCCGTACAACTACAACGGCCTGGTCGACACCTCGATCATTCCCACTGCGCTGATCGAGCGCATCGACATCGTCACCGGCGGCGCATCTGCGGTCTATGGCTCCGACGCAATCGCCGGCGCCATCAATTTCATCCTGCGCCACGACTTCGAAGGCGTCGATCTCAACTACGACATGTCGCAGTACGGCGAGCAAGACGGCGAGATCCGCACTGCATCGCTGACGCTCGGCGCGAACGTCGCCGACGGCCGCGGCAACGTCGTGCTCGGCATCAACTGGTGCGATCGCACGGCGGTGCAGCTCGGCGACCGGCCGCTCGGCCAGCTCGGCATCGAGCACCGCAACCGGCGCGAACTATCAGAACTACCTCGACGGCGTCGCACCCACACCGCCGCCTGCGGGTTGCGGCGGCCCCAACGCGGTCGCTGGCTGGCGGTTCCGCCACGACGCTGCCGACGCGCATCGCAATCGCCGGCGGAGCGGCCATCGGACAATTCCGCGACGACGGCTCGTCGGCTCGAACTGCAGCGTGTTCAACTTCAATCCCTACAACTACTACCAGACGCCGCAGAACGCTTCGGTGGATCGGCGCTCGGGCAGCTTCGAGCTCAACGAGCATGCAGAGGCCTACGCGCGCTTTGCCTACAGCAGCACGAACGTCGCGCAGCAGGTTGCGCCTTCGGGCATCTTCGGCAGCGCGTTCTGGACGCCGCTTGCCAATCCATTCATCAGCGCGGACGCGCGCACCACGATCATCGATGCCGTTCAACGCGGGTCGCGCCGGCTCGACGCCCACCGTAGTCGACCGGCGGCGCGTTCCCCAACTGGCGCGATCTCAACGCCAACAACGTCGTCGACGCCGCGGACGACGTGCTGCATCACCTACGGTCGCCGCACGGTCGAATTCGGCGAGCGCTCGACCACGTTCGACAACAACGCTTTCCAATTCGTCATCGGCACGCAAGGGCCGGATCGATCGGCGACTGGGACTACGACGTGTCGTTGCAAGTACGGCGAGTCCGAATCGCACTAACACGTCGGCCGGCTTCACCAACGTCACCAACATCGCCAACGCCATCGACGTCGTGCCGATCGAACGGCGTGCCGACTTGCCGCGAATGGCGATCCCACCTGCGTGCCGCTCAATCTGTTCGGCGGCTTCGGCTCGATCACTCGCGCAGATGGCGGCTACTCGAGCGCGACCGCGATCGAGCAGCAGTTCTACGACCAGACGATCGCGACCGCTTCGGTCAGCGGCCGCTGCCGTTCGCGCACATTCCGTGGGCTCTCTGCCCGGTCGCGGTCAGCTTCGGCACGGAGTATCGCGAAGAGCGCGGCGAGACCGTTCCGGACGAGTGCCTGAAGCTCGCTCCGTCGAGCTGTCTCGGCGGCGCAGGCGGCAACACTCCTGCCGATCTCCGGTGGCTTCGATGTCAGACGAGTTCTTCGGCGAGGCGTTGATGCCCGTCGTCAACGACATGCCGGGCATTCGCCGCTCGACCTCGAGCTGGGCTATCGCCATGCCGACTACAACATCAGCGGGACCAACGAGACCTACAAGTACGGTCTGAGCTGGCAGCCGTTCGATCAGCTGCTGGTGCGCGCGATGAAACAGCGCGCAGCGCGTGCGCCGAACGTCGGCGAGCTTGCGTCGCCGCAGCGTCACAAGCCTGGACAACGCCACGTCGGACCCGTGCTCGATCGCCAATGCCGCGCACTCGCGGTCAATGCGGCCGTTGCGCGCTCTGTGCATGTCGACCGGCATGACCGCAGGCCAGGTCGGCGTCGTGCAGAACATCGTCGTCGGCCAGATCAATTCCTTCGCCGGGACCGATCTGCAGCAATCTGCCGACGCCGGAGGTCGCCGATACGCTCACGGTCGGGCTGGTCTGGACGCCCGATTTCGTCGTTCGTCAACAGCCCGGTGATCTCGCTCGACTACTACGACATCGACATCCAGGACGTCATCGGCAGGTTCGGCGCGCAGGAAGTGCTCGACGCCTGCTACGTGCTCGCGTCTGGCGAGCGAGTGCGCGAAGATCCGCCGCATCGGCGGCGGCGCTGACGCTGGACGGCTCGGGCATCGAGACGTTCACGACCAATCTGGACTACCTGCGCGCCGAGGGCATCGAGCTCGGCTTCTCGTTCGGCGTTCGACATCGGGCCGCTTCGGCAACCTTGAGTTCTCGGGCAACGTGAACAAGTACCTGACGCACGAGTCGCAGAGCGTCGGACGACCGCCGGTCGTCGACTGCCTCGGCAAATTCAGCACCAACTGCGGCAACGGGCCGCAAGGCGGTGCCCTGCCGGAAATGCGCTGGATTCAGCGCACGACCTGGACGTACGGCGAGCTCTCGGTCGCGGCGCTGTGGCGCCACATCGGCTCGGTCGAAAGCGAAGTGCCCAGGAGGTCTTCCCGGCGTTCCAGCAGATCGATTCGTACGACTACTTCGATCTGTACGCGAGCTACAGGCTGTTCGACAAGGTTCGCCTGAGCCTGGGGATCGTCGACGTGTTCGAGAAGGACCCGCCGGTCGTGGGCAACGAGGCGGCGGATCACCGACTTCGAACTCCGGCAATACGTTTCCGGCCGCGTACAACGTACTCGGCCGCATGTACTCGCTCGGCGTGAACATGAGCTTCTGAGCGGCGCCGCACATGCTCACAGCAGCGAAATCAATTTGGCTCGGTATCGGTCTGGCCCTGGCAGGGTGCGTTTCGTTCCCTGCCGCGGATCCTGTCGCGCCGGCGGCCGCCGCACCGCAGGAGCTGGTTTGCCGCAGCGAGGGTCAGACCGGAACGCGTTCGACAACGCTGTCGATCGCAGTCGGATATCGCGCGGGAGGCGCGCGCGCGCGCGAGCGATGCGCGAGATCGATCGGCAGGGCGCCAATGGGCGCGATGAGACGCTGCTGCCGGCGGAAGGCGGAGCGCCTCGGTAGAACCGATGTCACTGAGCGTCGAGCAACTCGTCCGCACCGCAAGTCGGTTGGCCGATTCGGGCCAATGGCACGAAGCGGAGCGCTTGTGGAAGGAAGTGCGCAGGACCCGGCCTGAGCATCCACAAGCGCTCCTCGCTCTCGGCGCGCATGCATTGCAGCGTGGCGACATCGCCGACGCTTGCACATTGCTGCGCGCTGCGCGAGCGGCCGCGCCTCACGATCTGCTCTATCCTGATCGCGCTGAGTGTGGCGTGCCGGGAATGCGGCGACGGGCCCGGGGAACGCGGAGGCCATCGAAGCAGCTCGCACTCGACGCGTACTTTCTGCCGGCGCTGCTGGCGAAGGCCGGAGCGATCGAGCGCCAGGGCGATACGCTCAATGCGGCGGTGGTCTATCGCAACGCGCTCGAGGTCGCGCCGCAGGAGACTCATTGGCCGGCTGTGCTGCGTCCGCAGCTCGAGCACGCTCGTGACGTTGCCGCTCGTCATGCCCGGAAATTCAGCTCGCACCTGCAGGAGCGTCTCGGCGAACTGCAGGCGCAGCTTCCTGCCGCTCTCGCGGAGCGCTGGCGCGAGGCCGCGTCGATCATGGCCGGCCTGTCGAAGCCGTTCGCTGCGAACTGCAATCAACTGCACGTGCCGCGGTTGCCTGCGGTGCCGTTCTACGAGCGTGCCTGCTTTCCATGGCTCGACGCCGCTGGAAGCAAAGACGGACGTCATCCGCGCCGAGCTCGAAGTGCTGCTGCGGACGCAACGCGACCGGTTCACGCCGTACATCGCGTACCGACCCGGAGATCCTGTCAACCAGTGGCAGGAGTTGAATCACTCGCAACCGTTGGAGCGCCTTGCACCTGTGGCGCAGCGGCGCGCCCGTTGCACCGAATCTGGAGCGATGTCCCGAGACTGCCCGGCTGCTCGCTGCGGTCGAGATGGCGGACATCGGCGGCCTGTGCCCGAACGCCATGTTCTCGGCGCTGGCGCCGGGCACACGCATTCCGCCGCATCACGGTGAAACGAACGCACGGCTCGTCGCGCATTTGCCGCTGATCGTCCCCGACGGCTGCGAGCTGCGCGTCGGCTTCGAAACGCGCCGCTGGAACGTCGGCGAGGTTCTCGTGTTCGACGACACGATCGAGCACGAGGCGCACAACGACAGCGACGAGCTGCGCGTGGTGCTGATCTTCGACGTATGGAATCCGCTGCTGACGCCCGCCGAGCGCACGCTCGTTCAGGCAGTGACGGCCGCTGCGCGCGAGTTTCGCGGATGAACCTGCATCGGACGGACTGCACATGAGTATCCCATCGAGCTCGGCGAAGTCGATCATCGTGCCAACGCTGTTCGCGTTGGCCCTTGGATCCGGTTGTGGCGGTGGCGGCGGTGGTGGCAACCGCGGCAATCCGACGCCAGTGCCGGGGTCCATGCAGTTCCAGAACGCCAGTCTCGCAGTCGACGAGAATGCGGGCGTCGCCACAGTAACGATCACGCGAACCGGCGGCAGCGATGGTGCAGTGAGCGTCACGCTCGCAAGCAGCGACGGTTCCGCGACTGCCGCACAGGACTACACCCGCGTCAGCACGACCGTAAGCTTCGCCGCCGGCGATGCTGCGCCGAAGACTGTCTCGTGCCGATTGCGGATGATGCAGCGGGCGAAGCGGACGAGACGTTTACGCTGACCCTTGCCGGGCCCAGCGGTGGTGCGATCTTCGGCGGGACGACTGCTGCTGCGCTCACGATCCGCGACAACGATCCGCCGTCGGCTCCGGTCGTTGCGATCGGAGCAACCCTCAAGCAACTCGCGTTTACCTGGCCGAGCGTTGCCAGTGCCACGAGCTATCGCCTGCTGCGCGATCCAGACGAGGCCTCCGGATTCACGCAGGTCGGCGCTGCTCTCGCGGCGAATGCTACGGGCGCGGCGCTGGAAGTCTCCGTGCATCGCCACGACTGGGCGAACGCGTTTTATCGAGTGGAAGCATGCAGTACGCGCGGCTGCACGCTCTCGAGCTCGATGAATGCTGCTGACGCGATGCTGCAAGCGATCGGCTACTTCAAGGCCTCCAATGCTCAGTCATCCGACTCGTTCAGTACTGCAATCGCACTGAGTGCGGACGGCGCTACTCTTGCTGTCGGCGCGCACCTCGAGGACAGCAACGCGAAGGAAATCGATGGCGATCAGCTCAATGACAACGCGCCGAACTCCGGCGCGGTGTACGTGTTCGTGCGCAGCGGAGCGCAGTGGACGCAGCAGGCGTATCTCAAGCCGATCAATACAGACACAGGCGATAACTTCGGCGCATCGCTGGCCCTGAGCGCGGACGGCAACACGTTAGCTGTCGGCGCGAGTGACGAAGACAGCAATGCGGTGGGTTTCGGCGGCGATCCGTTCAACAACACCGAGACGACTTCCGGAGCGGTCTACGTGTTCACTCGTAGCGCGAGCCAGTGGTCGCAGCAAGCCTATGTGAAGGCCTCCAACACGGGAGAGGGCGATCTGTTCGGAGGGTCGGTGGCACTGAGCTCCGACGGCGACACACTGGCGGTCGGCGCAATCGGCGAAGCGAGTGCTGCCGCCGAAGTGAACGGCGATCAGTTCGACAACACAAGTCCCGCAGCAGGCGCTGCATATGTGTTTGCGCGCACCGGCGGCCTCTGGTCGCAACAGGCATACGTGAAGTCGTCGCGAAATGAGCAGGGTGCCGAGTTCGGCAATGCAGTCGGCCTGAGCTCAGATGGCAACACGCTCGCCGTTGCGGCCTTTCGCCAATTGGGCCAACGCGGCGCGGCCTATGTTTTTACGCGCAGCGGCGCCCAGTGGCTGGAGCAAGCGCAGTTGCGAGCTCGGCCGGGTCTGGTCGGCGGGGACGTGGGCGATGAGTTCGGCGAATCGCTGGCCCTGAGCAGCGAGACGGCAATACTCTCGCGATAGGTGCGGTCGGCGACGACAGCAATGCCGTGGGGGTAGGAGGCAACGAAGGCGACAACAGCACAGAAAGCGCCGGTGCTGCATACGTGTTCGTGCGCAGTGGCGTGGTTTGGTCGAGGCAAGCCTATATCAAGGCGTCGAACACGGATGAGTTCGACCTGTTCGGAAGCTCGCTCGCTCTGAGCGCGGACGGCAGCACGCTGGCGGTCGGCGCGACTCTCGAAGCTAGCGACGCGGCTAGCATGGACGGGGATCAAGCGGTCAACACGGAGGTGGATGCAGGCGCAGCGTACACGTTCACGCGCAATGGCACGACGTGGTCGCAGCAAGCGTACGTCAAAGCCTCCAACGTCGACACGCCTGACCAATTCGGCAGATCGATCGCATTGAGCGCTGACGGCAGCACTCTCGCCGTAGGCTCGCGCAACGAGGCCAGCGACGGGACGGGCGTGGGCGGCGATCAGGCCAACAACGACGCGCCGGTAGCGGGCGCCGTATACCTCTATTGAGAAGCTGACATGAAGAATGCACCTCGGGTGAGCGCTGTATTGCTGCTGGCGGCTGCGGGCGTCGCCAGCGCCGGGTCGCAACAGGACGACGTGGCGATCGAGGCGGTATGGAAACCGCTGCGCATGAGCTTCGTGTATAGCGGCTCGGGCACGCTGTACTCGTGCAGTGGCCTGCAGGCCAAGCTCGAAAACATCCTGACCAGCGTCGGCGCGCGTGGCGGCGTCGAGCTGCGGATCGACTCGTGCGACGACGAGTTGGCGATTGCGCGCTTCCAGATATTGCTTGCCTCACCGGTGGCAGCGACGCCGCAGAACCTGCATGAGCTCACGAGCTACGATGCGCGCGACGAGCTGATCGCCGGCGTGCGCGGCGAGCGGCTCGCGACTGCCGAACAGTTGCAGCGTTTCCCGGCCGTGTGGAAAACGATCTCGTTTGCGACCAGCCGCGAGATGAAGCTGGCACCCGGCGACTGCGATCTCGTGAAGCAGCTGCGCAAGCACATCCTGCCGCAGATGTCCGTGCGGATCGTAAGCGATCGCGTACGCTGCTCGCCGTTCGGCAACATCAGCCGACCGCAGCTCACTGTGTCGGCATTGGTGCCGGTGGCGGCAGCAGCGACGGGTGACTGACTTCTGCTACTCTCGGGCCGATTCTCATCGCTCGACCGGGAGTGCCCATGTATACAGTTTCCCGTCGCGCGCGGATTCGCGCGCAGTCGCTGCTCCTTTTTTCATACCGGTTTTCATGTGGGTGCGCTCGCGCTCGGCGCGTGCAAGCGCCACGAGCCGGCGCCTGCGCCGGAGCCGCAGTCCCCGGTGTCCGCTGAAGCGAAGACCGCCGCGGGTCAGATCACCGCCGACTACCTGCGTGCACAGATCGCGAAGTTGTCCGCGCGACGAATTCGAAGGCCGTGCGCCCGCGACGCCTGGCGACGACGAAGGCGCGCCAATACCTCGTCGAGCAGCTGCAAGAACATCGGCTTCGAGCCGGGCGGACCGGACGGCCGCTGGCAGCAGACGTTCGACGTCGTCGGCATCACGGCCGAGATGCCGAAGCAGTGGACCTTCAGCAAGGGCGGCAAGACAGCGTCCTTCAAGTGGTGGGATCAGTACATCGCCGGCAGCGGCGTGCAGACCGAGAAGGGCTCGATCAAGAACGCCGAGGTCGTGTTCGTCGGCTACGGCATCCAGGCGCCCGAGTACGGCTGGGACGACTTCAAGGGCCAGGACCTGAAGGGCAAGGTGCTGCTGATGCTGAACAACGATCCGGACTGGGATCCGAATCTGTTCGCCGGCAACACGCGGCTGTACTACGGCCGCTGGGTCTACAAATACGAGAGCGCCGCGCGCCAGGGCGCCGCGGGCGCGATCATCGTTCACACGACGCCGTCGGCGGGCTATCCGTTTCCAGGTCGTGCAGAACTTCCTGGAGCGGCGAGCAGGTCGAGACTGCCCGCCGAGAGCGAGCCGCGCATCCAGGTGAAGGGCTGGATGACCGAGGACGCGTCGCGCGAGCTGGTGAAGCTCGCGGGCCAGGATCTCGACAAGCTGGTCGAGTCGGCGAAGTCGAAGGACTTCAAGCCGGTGCCGCTCGGCATCACGACCTCGCTCGACTTCAAGAACAAGCTCAATCGCTCGCAGACCGCCAACGTGTACGGCGTGCTGCGAGGGCAGCGATCCGACAGCTCGAGAGCGAGTACGTGATCTACACCGCGCATCACGATCACCTCGGCGTCGGCGAGCCGGATGCCGAGGGCGACAAGATCTACAACGGCGCGATGGACAACGCCTCGGGCGTTGCGCAACTGCTCGCGATCGGCAAGGCGTTCAAGGCGCTGCCGACGCCGCCGAAGCGCTCGATCATGCTGTTGTTCGTCGCCGCGGAAGAGCAGGGCCTGCTCGGCTCGAAGTACTACGCGAGCATCCGACGATCGAGCCCGGCAAGATCGCCGCGAACATCAACTACGACGGCGGCAACATCTGGGGCCGCACGAAGGACATCATCTACGTCGGCAAGGGCAAGTCGACGCTCGACGAGTACGTCGAGGCGATCGCGCAAGCTGCAGGATCGCACCGTCGTGCCGGATCAGTTCCCGGATCGCGGCTTCTTCTATCGCTCCGACCAGTTCAACTTCGCGAAGATCGGCGTGCCCGCGCTGTACCTCGACGCCGGCACCGACTTCGTCGGCAAGCCGCCGGAGTGGGGCAAGCAGCAGCACGAGGCGTACGAAGCAGAAGCACTACCACCAGCCGTCCGACGAAATTCAGCGACAGCTGGAACTACGACGGCATGATCGAAGACGCGCAGCTCGGCTTCTACGTCGGCCTGAACGTCGCGAATGCGGCAGCAGACGCCGACCTGGGTGCCGGGCGATGAGTTCGAGGCGGCGAGAAAGAAGGCGCTCGAGAAGTAGCAGAGTCGGAGCTGAAGCCTGACCTACAAGCTGACCCACAAGACTGTACTGTGGGTCCGGCTTTAGCCGGACATCATTGCGCCGGCTGAATCACGAAGCCGGCTCGGGGAAGTGCACCGCCACTTCGCCGACCTGCGGATCCGTGCGCCGGATCACCACTTCGTACGGTCGACAGCGACAGCAGCTCGCCCACCACCGGATCGCGCCCGATGTCGTCGGGCGCGACTTGCACGCGCATGCCGGCTTTGCGGCCGAACGGATCGTTCGCATCGGCGCGCTCTTCAGTCTGCGGCGTCGCTGCCTTCGCGATCGCCAGCGCTTCCTGCGAGCTCATCTCGGTGGGCTGGCCGTGGCCGATGCGGTCCATGCGCTGCCATCCACGCGTGCAGCTTCGGCAATTCTCCGAGCGGCGGCGTCGTGCCGCTGACGTTCGAGCGTGATGAACCAGCACAGGTGATGCGCCGAGCAATCGACCAGCGTCGGATGCTCGCCGCACAGGAACGGCGCGCCCGTCGACGAGCATCGCTTCCAGCCACGCGAACTGCGGGCGCAACTGGTCGACCAGCATCGGCACCGCTTGCTTGAGCCGCTCGAGATTGAGCTCGCGTCCCATCATCTTCGCGCGATCCTCGGCGAAGCCCTCCGGCAGCGAGCCCGGATTGCAACCCGAACACCATGCCGACGACCGGCGAGAAGAGCGTGCGATCGAGATAGAACGACAGCGCATTCGCCGTGCCCGCGTCGGTGCCGCGATAGAAGCTCGGCTCGGGAAAACGGCGCTCCAGCTCGCGCAGGATCAGCTGCGTAGTCGCAGTAGATGTCGGCGCCGATCTGCATCACCGGCGTCTTGCGATAGCCGCCGGTCAGCGGCGTGAGATCCGGCTTCGGCATGATCACGGGGATCATCACGGAGCGCCACGGCAGGCGCTTGATGCCGAGCGCCTTGCGCACCTTCTCGGCGTAAGGCGACATGGGATAGTGGTGCAGGATGACTTCGGTCATGGCGCTTCCCCAGGCGTTCTCGATTCTTGACGCCATCCTAGCTGAGATGACGGGTGGAACGGGGTAAAGTTGGCGGCATGAAAATCCTTACTCGTGCGGTCATGCTCACCGCGAGTCTCGCCCTGGTCTGCGCCGGCGCCGCCGCCAAAACCGTCAAGCCGCCGCTGCACGGGCAGAACTGGGTCGCCGTCACCGGCAAGCCGCTCGCTGCGACGGCAGGCGCGACGATCTTCATGCAAGGGCGGCAATGCGGTCGACGCCGCGTGCGCGATGATCGCAGCGACTTCCACGATGTGGGACACGCTCAGCTGGGGCGGCGAGACGCAGGCGCTCATCTACAACCCGCACACCGGCAAGGTCATCGGCGTCAATGCGCTCGGCGTCGCGCCGACGGGCGCGACGCCGGAGTTCTTCAAGAGCAAGGGCTACGAGTATCCGCCGGAGTTCGGCCCGCTCGCGGCGGTCACGCCGGGCACGCCGGGCGGCATCATGGTGATGCTCGCCGAGTACGGCAAGCTCAGCCTCGCGCGAGGTGCTCGCGCCGGCGATCGAGATGGCGGACGGCTATCCGATCGAAGCGCAGGCCGCGGACCCGATCGAGCGCTGGAAGGACGAGCTGCGCAAGTGGCCGGAGTCGCGCCGCACGTTCCTGGTTCACGAAGGCCAGGCGAGCAAGCGCAAGCGCGTCGCGCCCGAGGCCGGCGAGATTTTCCGGCAGCCCGATCTCGCGGCGACGCTGCGCAAGCTGGTCGAAGCGGAAGCGCAGGCGCTCAAGGCCGGCAAGAATCGCAAGCAGGCGATCATGGCCGCGTACGATCGCTTCTACAAAGGCGACATCGCGCAGGAGTTCGCGCGCGGCTCGCAGGAAGTCGGCGGACTGCACACGGCCGAGGATCTCGCGAACTGGCGCGTGTATCTCGAAGAGCCGGTGAGCACGAACTACAAAGGCATCGAGGTCTACAAGCTCACGCACTGGGTGCAGGGCCCGGCGATGCTGCAGACGCTGAACATCCTCGAGAACTTCGATCTGCAAGTCGATGGGCTACAACAGCGCGCGCTACATCCACACGCTCTACCAGGCGATGAATCTCGCGTTCGCCGATCGCGACTTCTACTACGGCGATTCGCGCTTTCCGCCGGAAGAGCCGATCCGCGGCCTGCTGTCGAAAGACTACGCGCGCGAGCGCGCGAAGCTGATCAGCGAGGAGCGCAACGATCCGGACGCGCGGCCCGGCGATCCGTATCCGTTCCAGGGCGGCAGCAATCCGTTCAAGGCGACGCTCGAGCAAGTGGCACACGGTGAAGCGAGCGGCCGGACAAGCCGCAGCCGAATCAGTGGAGCCCGACGGCGCTCGCGGAGTTCGATCGCACGTTCCGGCTCGGCACGACCAGCGTCGAAGCGGCAGACAAGGAAGGTTGGGTCGTTTCGGTCACGCCGAGCGGCGGCTGGCTGCCCGCGGTGATCGCCGGCAAGACCGGCATCGGCATGAGTCAGCGCATGCAGAGCTTCGTGCTCGATGCCGCGGAGAATCCGTTCAACGTCGTCGCGCCCGGCAAGCGGCCGCGCGCGACGCTGACGCCGTCGCTCGCGCTGAAGGACGGCAAGCCGATGCTCGCGTTCGCCGTGCAGGGCGGCGACACGCAGGATCAGAACCTGCTGCAGTTCTTCCTCAACGTGGTCGAGTTCGGCATGACGGTGCAGGAAGCGGCGGAAGCCGCGAACATCACGAGCTACCAGATGCGCGATTCGTTCGGCGCGCACGAGTCGTTCCCTGGCCGGCTGACGCTGACGAACTCGATCCCGGAGTGGGTGCGCACCGAGCTCACGCGCAAGGGCTACAAGCTCGAGTTCACGCAGAACAACTCCGGCCCGATCACCGCGATCTACGTCGATCGCCAGCACGGCTCGCTGTGGGGCGCGGCCGCGTATCACGGCGAGGACTATGGCATCGCCTGGTGAGTGGCCGCAGGCAATCCGTCCCTGCCACGCTCGACGACAAAGCCGAGCTCGTCGGCCTGATTGCGCGCTCGGCGCGCGAGCTCAGCGCCGGCGACTACACGCCGGAGCAAGTCGAGGGCGCGCTGCGAGGCGCGTTCGGCGTCGACACGCAACTGATCGTGGACCGCACCTACTTCGTCGCGGAAGCGGATGGGAAGCTTGTCGCGTGCGGCGGCTGGAGCAAGCGGCGCACGCTGTTCGGTGGCGATGCGCGCTCGGGGCGCGATGCCGCACAGCTCGATCCCGCGGTCGACGCAGCGAAGATCCGCGCATTCTTCGTCGATCCCGCGTACGCACGCCGCGGCCTGGGCTCAGCGATCCTGGAGCGCTGCGAGTCCGAGGCGCGAGCCTGCGGCTTCCGTCGCTTCGAGATGATGGCGACGCTGCCGGGTGCGCGCCTGTACGCGAGATACGGTTACAGTGGCACTGAGCGTGTGCACTACGAAGTGCAGCCCGGCGTCACGATAGAATTCATTCCGATGAGTAAAAAGGTGTCAGGCTAAAGCCTGACCCACAGATGATTTCATGGGGGTCGCATGATTCGCTCGACGATGCAGCGGGTGCCGCTGTCCAGCAACACGTTGCTGGAGCGCGCCGGCAAGATCTATCCGCAGTCCGAAGTCGTCAGCCGGATGCCGGACAAGTCCCTGCACCGCTATCGCTTCGCCGACTTCTACCGCCGCTCGCGCCAGCTCGCCTCCGCGTTGCTCGCCGCCGGACTGAAGAAAGGCGACCGCGTCGCGACGCTCAGCTGGAATCACTACGCGCACTTCGAATGCTACTTCGGCATTCCGGCCGCGGGCGGCGTGACGCACACGCTCAACCTGCGGCTCGCGCCGGAAGAGATCGCGTGGATCGCGAATCACGCGCGAGGATCGCTTCCTCATCGTCGATGACTGCCTGCTGCCGCTGTTCGCGAAGTTCAAGGATCAGGTGAAGTTCGAGAAGATCATCGTCGTGCCGCTCACCGGCGCGCCGGTGCCGGCGCCGTTCATCGACTACGAGGAATTTCTCGCCGAGGCGCCAGGCGGCTTCGAGTATCCGGAGCACGACGAGGATGATCCGATCGCGATGTGCTACACCTCGGGCACGACCGGCCGGCCCAAAGGCGTCGTGTATTCGCATCGCTCGATGGTGCTGCACACGCTGGTCGGCAGTCTGCCCGATCACTGGAATCTCGCCGCCAAGGACAGCGTGATGCCGGTGACGCCGATGTTCCATGCGAACTGCTGGGGCATTCCGTACGGCGCGGCGATGATGGGCATCAAGCTGGTGTTCCCCGGCCCGCATCTCGGCGCGGCGGATCTCATCGACCTGTTCATGCGCGAGAAGCCGACGTACTCGCTCGGCGTGCCGACGATCTGGATCTCGATCCTGCAGCTGCTCGACTCCGAGCCGGAGCGCTATCGTCTTGCCGCCCGGCGTGCGCATGATCGTCGGCGGCTCGGCCGTGCCGGAATCGCTGATCCGCGGCTTCGCGCGGCACGGCGTGAGCGTGCTGCAGGGCTGGGGCATGACCGAGACCAGCCCGCTTGCCAGCGGCGCGTTCGTCAAGCCCGAGCTGCAGCACTTCGACGAAGAGCAGCGCATCGCGCTCGCGACGACTGCGGGCGTGCCTGCGCCGCTCGTCGATCTGCGCATCGTCGGCGATGGCGACAAGGTGCAGCCGTGGGACGGCAAGAGCGTCGGCGAGATCCAGGTGCGCGGGCATTTCATCACCGGCAGCTATCACAACGTGCCGAAGGAGCCGGACAAGTTCACCGCGGACGGCTGGCTGCGCACCGGCGACGTCGCGAGCGTCGACGAGCATGGCTACATCCGCATCGTCGATCGCACCAAGGACCTGATCAAATCCGGCGGCGAGTGGATCAGCTCGGTCGACATGGAGAACGAGCTGATGGGGCATCGCGTCGGTGGCGGAAGCCGCAGTGATCGCCGTCCCGGACGAGAAGTGGAGCGAGCGGCCGCTCGCGTGTGTCGTGTTCCGCCCGGGCAAGACCGCGACGGCCGGACGAGCTGCGCGCGCACCTCGCGCACAAGTTCGCGAAGTGGCAGCTGCCCGAGCGCTTCGAGTTCCTCGACGCGATCCCGCGCACCTCGACCGGCAAGTTCTGGAAGACGAAGCTGCGCGACAAGTACCGGTAGCGGACCCGGCCGGTTCCGTCGTTGCGGCAGTCGGGCTGGCGGTCTGGTTTCGCCACCAGCGCAGCGCGGCGCGGACTTCTCGCTGCCTCGAAATTGCAGCTCGAACGTCGTCGTATCAGTCAATCGCCGCTTTACGTCGCAGCTGATCGAGCACGGTTCCCACTGTCCTCGACACGCGCCGCCTGTATTGGCAATTCCCAGCAGGATCTGCGACGCTGCCGTCGATTGCATCCTTGCGATGAAGAATTGCCCGGCGCTCAACCCTTCCCGAAGTAGGCTCCGATTCCATGATCGTTGCCTAGTGAGGAGCGAATGGTTAGCTTTTCGTACTGCCGCCGCTCATGTGCCGTAGCATATCGACCCGAGATGATTCGTAGCCGGGCGTGATCAGACAGCTTCTGGAAGACAGTGGCCAGATACGACGGCGCTAGGATTTCCCGCAGCTTCCTCAACTCACATACAAAACTCGCGGTTCATCGACTTCGTTGAGTGGTCCGAGTATGTCGAGCAGGGGTTTAATCCGCACCGAATCGACTTGCTCGGCACTTCTATCGATGAGGCCCCGCGCGACGTAGGTGGCCTGCGCGTAGGACACTGCTTCTTCGCACTCCGCGTGCAGCAGCACTTGGTACAAGCAGGTGAGCACGCCGTGTGCTTGCAACAGCAAGTGGCGCTGCGCTTCGATGGTCTTCTCTAACCGATTCAGGGGCTGCAACGTATCCATGTCACTCTCCTGTTTAGGGTGGCTGGTTAGACGCTCGACGGTGTCTCACCACCGTCGGGCGTCGCTTCCTCTGCGCTCGAACGAGCGCCACCAATCGTACTTCGAACCGCTCCTCTGGAGATCCATACAGGTTCTGAGTTTAAGCAGAAACTCAGCCCAACGAGCTCGAATTGCGAGCATGAGGGCTCGGCGAACTTAATGAACCTTTTGCGCGCCAGCCATCACCTACGCGCACCGATCACTTGCGATCGAAGCGGGCGAAGCCCGAGGTTCTCGATGAAAACGTTCCTTAAGCAGCTGCTTGCAGCTGTCGTTGCTCTTTCAATGGTGGGCTGCACGACGCTCCAGCCGCTCACCGCCAATGGGTCGCAACTTGCGAGTCAGCTCAAGCCCGGCGATCAGGTCGAGATCACGACCACGCGCGGACAGCAGCTGCAACTCAAGGTAGACAGCGTCGATGCGACCGGCCTGCAGGGCGCGGGCCAGCGCGTCGCGTATAACGACATTCAGAGCATCAGTCGCAAGCAGACCGACACCAAGCGCACGATGTGGGTCGTCCTCGGTGTGGTCGCGGCTGGAGCGATTGCAGCGGCCGCCGGTGGTGGCGGAGGCGGCGGCGGCAGGCAGCGGCTACTCTGAGGCCCGCGCTCGATGCGGCAGTGGATGCTCTTCATGCCGCTGTCTTCCGGGTTGTAGTTCGGGTCGTCGCCCGGGAAGGTTTCGGTCGTGATGCGCAGCGCGGTGATTTGCTCGACTGCCCAGAGCTTGCCGTAGCCGAAGCCGCCGGAGTTGCTCGAGCCGCCGACCTGAATTGCGCGCAGCACTTCGACGCCGCGCGTGGAGACGCCGTGGCAGTACGGCTCGACGACGCGCGGCAGGCCGCCGTAGCGGAACTCCAGCAGCAACCGCTTGCGGATGGCCTCGCAGATGATGGTTCGTTGTTCGTTCATATTCCGCGGCCAGACGGAACAGGCACCCTGAGGAGGCGGAGAGTAGCCTCGCGCGGCCCGATTCGTCAGTCCGTGGATGCCGCGAGGATGACGGCCCTATAAACTGCGGTTCATGGGCCAGTACGTCGGCGCAATCGACCAGGGA
The DNA here is from genome assembly GCA_963830745.1 of uncultured Gammaproteobacteria bacterium. Taxonomy (GTDB): domain Bacteria; phylum Pseudomonadota; class Gammaproteobacteria; order Steroidobacterales; family Steroidobacteraceae; genus Steroidobacter. The sequence continues at coordinate 316,234 of CAWHNL010000012.1, read as the reverse complement.
ACGACCAGCACTCGCTTCATCGTGTTCGATGCGCAGGGCGCGATCGTCGCCGTCGCGCAGAAGGAGCACGCGCAGATCTACCCGCAGCCCGGCTGGGTCGAGCACTCGCCGATCGAGATCGCCCGCAATACGGAAGAGGTCATTGCCGCGGCGCTGCAGACGCGCGAAGCTCACGGCGCGCGACCTGGTCGCGGTCGGCATCACGAACCAGCGCGAGACCACGGTGGTCTGGGATCGCAGCGGGCGGCCGATTCACAACGCGCTCGTGTGGCAGGACACGCGCGTCGATCCGCTGGTGGCGTTCTATTCCGGCCAGGGCGGCAAGGACCGCTTTCGTGCCAGCACCGGGCTGCCGCTCGCCAGCTACTTCAGCGGCCTGAAACTGAAATGGCTGCTCGACAACGTCGCCGGGCGTGCGCGAGCGCGCGCAGGCGGGCGAGCTGCTGTTCGGAACGATCGACAGCTGGGTCGTGTGGAATCTCACCGGCGGTGCGCGCGGCGGCCTGCACGTCACCGACGTGACGAATGCGAGCCGCACGCAGCTCATGCGCCTGGACTCGCTCGCCTGGGACGACGAGCTGCTGAACGCGTTCTCGATTCCGCGCGCGCTGTTGCCGCGTATCGTGTCGTCGAGCGAGGTCTACGGTGAGATCGCGACCGGGCCGCTGCGCGGCGTGCCCATCGCGGGCATCCTCGGCGATCAGCAAGCGGCGCTGGTCGGGCCAGACCTGCTTTCGTCCCGGCGAAGCCAAGAACACGTACGGCACCGGCTGCTTTCTGCTGATGAACACCGGCACGAAGCCGGTCTCGTCTGCGGCCGGGCTCGTGACCACGGTCGCGTATCAGCTCGGCAAGCAGCCTGCGCACTACGCGCTCGAAGGATCGATTGCGATTGCCGGCGCGCTCGTGCAATGGCTGCGCGACAACCTCGGCATGATCGCGAAGAGCAGCGACGTCGAGGAGCTCGCGGCCAGCGTCGCGGACAACGGCGATGTCTACGTCGTGCCCGCGTTCTCCGGCCTCTATGCGCCGTACTGGAAAGACAGCGCTCGCGGCGTCATCGCAGGGCTGACGCGCTACGCGACACGCGCGCACATCGCGCGAGCCGCACTCGAAGCGACGGCCTATCAGACGCGCGATGTGCTCGACTGCGATGGAGCAGGACTCCGGCATCAAGCTGAGCGAGCTGCGTGTCGACGGCGGCATGGTCGTGAACGAGCTGCTGATGCAGTTCCAGGCCGACATCCTCGATGTCGCAGTCGTTCGTCCGAAGGTGACGGAGACGACGGCGCTCGGCGCGGCCTATGCCGCCGGGCTTGGCGACCGGCTACTGGCGCAACACCGACGAGCTCACGCAGAACTGGGGCGTCGCGAAGCGCTGGACGCCGGCGATGAAGAAAGAACAGCGCGGCCGCCTGTACGCGGCGTGGCAGAAGGCGGTCACGCGCTCGTTCGGCTGGATCGAGTGACATGGCGACAGCCAAGCTCAGCTCGACGGCTTCATCGCGAAGTACTCGCCGGACGTCGCGAAGCTCGGGCGCGCTGCGATCGCGCGCATGCGCAAGTTCCTGCCGGCAGCGCAGGTGCTCGTCTACGACAACTACAACGCGCTCGCCGTGGGCTTCGGGCCGAGCGAGCGTACTTCGGAGATCGTGTTCTCGATCGCGTTGTATCCGCGCTGGGTGAGCCTGTTCTTCGCGAAAGGCGTGGGCCTGCCGGACCCGCACAAGCGCCTGAAGGGCAGCGGCAACGTCGTCCGCCACGTCGTGCTCACCGAGCTCGCGGTGCTCGACGATCCGCAGATCCGTGAGCTGATGCAGCAGGCGCTGGCGCGCTCGGGCGCTTCGTTGCAGGCCGGCAAGCGCGGCGCTATCGTCATCAAGTCGATATCGGCGCGGCAGCGGCCGCGCCGTCCGCACGCAAGAACGAAGCTAACTGTAGGTCGGGCTTCAGCCCGACAACGAGGGTCGATCATGAGCGGAGTCAACATCTGGCCGTGCTGGTCGCGGCGGTCTCCAGTTTCCTGCTCGGCGGACTGTGGTATTCGCCGGTGCTGTTCCACAAGGTGTGGAATCGCGAAGCGGGGCGCGGCGAGAATCCCGAGAAGATGAAGCATCCGGGGCGCGTGTTCGGCGTCGCGTTCGTGTTCGCGCTGATCGCTGCGTGGGTGTTCGCGAGCTGGCTCGGTCCCGATCCGCAGCTGAACGACTCGCTGCTCAAGGGTCTCGCGGCCGGTGCCGGCTTCGTCGGCGCGAGCTTCGGCATCAACTACCAGTTCGCGAGCCGCAGCTTCCTGATGTGGGCGATCGACGCCGGCTATCACACCGCGCAATTCGTGCTGTTCGCGCTGGTGCTGTCACTTTGGCCGTGAGATTTCCTGCGTGCGCAGCCACTGCGTGACGAGCTTGGAGCGCTCTTCCGGCACGCCGAGGCTGCGCAGCGCGTAGTCGGTCATCTCCAGCGCCAGCTCCAGCTCGCCCATGACGGCGCGATCCACGCCCTGGCGGATGAGATACGCCAGCTCGCTCGAGCTGTGCGTGCGCACGACGACGGCGATGCGCGGATTGCGCTCGCGCGCCAGCTCGAGAATGCGCCGCGCCTGAAAACCGTCGGGCGAAGCGATCACGAGCAGGCGCGCGCTGCTCGATTGCCGCCAGGTCCAGCACGCCCGTCGGCGGATGCATCGCCCTGGATCGCTACCGATCTGCTCGCGCGCGCAGCTCCTCGACGATGCGCTGATTGCGTCTCGATCGACGGCGAACTTCAGGCCCTGCGCTTCGAGCGCGTGACCGACGACGCTGCCGACGCGGCCGTAGCCGACGATCACTGCGTGATTGCGCAGGCCGGCTGCCTGAGCGCCGCGTCGAGCCGGCGGTGACGCCGCTTGCTGCGCGTTCGAGCAATGCGGTCGACGCGCGGGTGCCGATCGAGCCAGCGCGTCATCGGCGCGATCATGCCGAACGCGAACGGATTGAACGTGATCGACAGCAGCGCGCCCGCCAGGATCAGGTCGCGTCCCTCGGGCGGCAGCAGCCCGAGCGCGACGCCGAGCCCGGCGAGGATGAACGAGAACTCGCCGATCTGCGCCAGGCTCGCGGAAATCGTCAGCGCCGTGCGCACCGGGTAACCGAACGCGAGCACGATCGCGAAGGCAGCGAGCGACTTGCCGACGACGATCACGAACAGCACGCCGAGCAGCTCCAGCGGCCGTTCCAGCACGACCGATGGATCGAACAGCATGCCGACGGAGACGAAGAACATCACGGCGAACGCATCCTGCAGCGGCAGCGAGTTCTCCGCGGCCTGATGACTCAGCTCGGTCTCGGCGAGCACGACGCCTGCGAAGAACGCGCCGAGCGCGAAGGAGACGTCGAACAGAGTGCGCCGAGCCGTAGGCGATGCCGAGCGCGATCGCCAGCACGGCGAGCGTGAACAGCTCGCGCGAGCCGGCGCGCGCGACGTGGTGCAGGATCCACGGCACGATGCGCCGCCCGCCGACCAGCATCAGTGCGACGAACACCGCCACCTTGAGTGCGGTCATCCCGAGGCCGGTCAGCAGCGAGCCCGCATCGGTGGCGCCCTCGGTCGGCGCAGCGCGGGCAGGAACACCAACGCGAGGACCATCGCGAGATCTTCGACGATCAGCCAGCCGACTGCGATGTGGCCGTTCTCGGTGTCGAGCTCGTTGCGTTGCTCGAGCGCGCGCAGCAGCACGACCGTGCTCGCGACCGACAGCGCGAGGCCGAATACGAGCCCGGCGGACAGATCCCAGCCCCACCAGCGCGCGAGCCCCGCGCCGATCGCGGTCGCGACTGCGATCTGCGCCACTGCGCCGGGCAGCGCGATGGCGCGCACGCGCATCAGCGTGGACAATCGAGAAATGCAGGCCGACGCCGAACATCAGCAGGATGACGCCGATCTCGGCCAGCTCGGAGGCGAGATTGGCATCGGCGACGAATCCCGGCGTGAACGGACCGATCGCGATGCCTGCGAGCAGATAGCCGACGAGCGGCGGCAGGCGCACGCGCGCGGCGAGAAATCCGAACGCGAGCGCGAGCACGAAGCCGACGGCGATCAGCGCGATGAGTTTGGATTCGTGGGGCATGTGCCCCGAACTGTAGCAAGCACGAGCGGTCCGCGGCCAACTACAGCCGCGAAATCCGCTCGATGTGTGGCCGCGAATGGCGGAGAGGAGCGGCAATAAGCAAACAGTAACCGGAGTAAGCGCACAAAGAGCATCAAAAAAGCAGTCGGAGAGATCGCGTGTTCTCTCGGTAACGTCGCGCTCCGAGTCCTTTTTGTGTTCCTTTTTTGCGGTTACTCCAGTTTCGAGTCTTCAATTCACGACTGTCACATCCAGCGCGCGGCTGTCGGCGCGGCCGCGGTCGTCGACGGTGCGGACGATGTAGTGGCCCGAGCCGCGCGGATTCCACGCCAGCGCAATGCCCGGCGCGCTCGTGCCGACGTAGCTTTCGTCGACGAACCAATGCAGGCGGCGCACCTCGCTGTCCGCGTTCGCTGCGAGCGGCACCGTCTCGTTACCGATGCGTCCGCGCGCGGATCGTGTAAGTCGCAGCAGTGACCGGCGAGGTGATGCGCGGCGGCGTGCCGCCGGCCATGTCGCGCTGACAATCGGCCGCCGGCGGCGGGCGGCGACGCGGCATGCCGGCTTGCGCGAACAATTGCAGCAGCTCGGTCGGCCAGAATTCGAACACTTCAGATCGCGTGTGCTGCGGATCGTACGGCGGGCACGCCTGCTCGCCCGTGCGCGTGTCGATCCACACGCGTCGATGCACCTGGCTCACGCGAATCGGCGAAACGCCCGGGATGTACCAGGTGCTCGCAGTCTGCGGGCACTCCGCGTTCGGCAGATCGCCCGATGCGCTGCAGACGTCGACGCGTTCCAGTCGCGGCGGCTGACGAAATGCCGGCTCGACGAGTCCTGCGACTGGCGCCGATCGCATCGACGATGCGGAAGAACAGCGGCGCGGCGGCCTGCACGCCGACGAACGCAGGATTGCCGGAGCCGTCGAAGTTGCCGACCCACACGACGAGCACGTACGGGCCGAAGACGCCCGCGGTCCACGCATCGCGAAAGCCCCACGACGTGCCGGTCTTCCATGCGACCGGCACGCTGCTGCGACGCTGTGCGAAGGCGTCGTCGGGGCGCGGCGCGCTCCTCAGCATGTCGAGCGTCATGAAGCTCGCTTCCTCCGACAGCAGGCGCGGTCCGGGCTCGTGCGTCCTCGTCGGCGAGATAGCGCAACGGCGCCAGCTCGGCCGCGATTCGCGAGCATCGCGTACAGCGTCGCGGTTTCCTCCAGCGTCACTTCGCCGCCGCCGAGCGTGAGCGCGAGGCCGTAGTGGCGCTCGCTCGCCAGCTGCGAGACGCCGGCGACCTTGAGGAACTCGTAGAGACTCGGCTGCGTGAGCTGCGCGGACAGCGCGACAGCGGGCACGTTGCGCGAGCGCGCGAGCGCTTCGGTCGCGGTGATCGGGCCGACGAAGCGGCCGTCGAAGTTCTCGGGGCTGTAGGGGCCGAACGAGGTCGGCGCGTCCTTGAGCACCGTGAGCGGATGGATCAGGCCCTGATCGATCGCGAGCGCATAGATGAAAGGCTTGAGCGCAGAGCCGGGCGAGCGCTTCGCGAGCGTGCCGTTCACCTGGCCGTCGATCGCGGCCGAATTGAAATCGGCGGAGCCGACCATGGCGCGCACCGACATGTCGCGATAGTCGACGAGCAGCGCGGTGGCGTTGTGAATGCCGATGCTGCTGCGCTCGCGGACGTAGTTGGCGAGCACGCGCTCGGTGAGGGACTGCAGGCGCGAGTCGAGCGTCGTGCGAATCGACGTGGCCTCTCGCAGCCTGCTGCAACACATAGTCCGTGAAGTGCGGCGCGCCGAACGGCAGATCGCGCAGCGAGCCGAACTGCAGCGGCATCGCGACGTGCTGCGCCGAATCGGCCGCCTGTGGATGCGCTTCGACCCAGCGCGCGAACAATCGTTGGCGCGCGCTGCGCAGCTCATCGCCTTCGCGGCCCGACGGTGCGCGTCGCGCCGGCGACTGCGGGATCAACACGAGCGCCAGCGACTCGGCGAGATCGAGTCGCGCGGCCGGCTTGTCGAAATAGATCAGGCTCGCGGCGCCGATGCCCTGGATGTTGCCGCCGTAGGGCATCAGGTTGACGTGCGCTTCCAGCAGCTCGCGCTTGGAGTAGCACAGCTCCAGTTGCACCGCGCGTGCGATCTGCTGCAGTTTGCCGCCGACGCTGCGCGTGTTCAGTCCGTACATCAGTCGCGCGAGCTGCATCGTGATCGTCGAGCCGCCGATGCGCGGACCGCCGGAGTAGCTCGACAGCGCCGCGCGCGCGAGCGCCGCCGGATTGAACCCGGCATGGCGATAGAAGTGCCGGTCCTCGTGCATCAGCAACGCGTCGACGAACTCCTGCGGGCACTTCGTCGAGCGGCGTCCACAGTCGGTACTGCTGATCGCTCGCGAGCGTCAGTCGCAGCAGCCGGCCCTGTTCGTCGAAGACTGCAGTCGACGATGGAATGCGCGCTGCCAACGGCGCGCGCGGCGCGAACCGAACGCCGATCACCGCCACCGTCGCCAGACGACGAGCGACCAGCGCACGGCGATCGCCGCCATCCGCGGATTTCACGGCATCGTCTCACGGCCGCGACACCGCCAGCTTGCCCGCCGCCGAGCGTCCGACGACGCTGCGGTCGTACATCGCCTCGCCGTAAGCAGGCGGCACGACGTAGTTGCCGACGTTCGTCGCCTTGATGCGATAGACGATCTCCGACATGTCCTTGCCCGCATCCACATAGAACACCACGCGATCCTCGCGCATGTCTGCGTAGTGCAGCGTCGCCGTCGTTCTGCCGACGCACAGCTGGCACGTCCAGCCGGCGTACGCCCTCCTCGTACTCCTCGCGTCACTCTCGCTCGCTTCGGTGCTCGCTTCCAGGAACGGCGTCTGCGCCTCCTGCGACGGCACCACCAGCTCGAAGCCGCCGGGCAGCAGGTCGACCAGCGCCATGCTGGACAAGTAGTCGTGACCGATGCCGCGGAACTTCAGATGCACGTCGACCTGCTGACCCATCGCGATGCTCGTCAGCGGCTTGCCGCTCGCGTCCGTGTACTCGCGCAGCACCTCGAAGCCCTTGGCGGATCGCCTCGGTCGGCGGCTTGCGGTCGAAGCCCGACTGCTCGATCGTGTAGTACGCGTTCAGCTCCGAGTTGTTCGTGAAGCGCAGCGCAGCCGCCTGCTCGCTGAACGCAGTCTTCGGGAACGTGACCTGCCGCAAGCGTCGAGCGCGCTGCACGCGCTTGTCCTTCAGGACTTCAGCCAGCGCGAGATTGCGCGCGGCGCCCTGCGTCGCGTTCGAGTAGGCATCGAGCGCCAGCAACGTCGTGCCGGCCGACAACGAATGGTAGTAGTTGTCGTTCACGCGCTGCGCGAGCGTCGTCAGCGTCTCCTTCGGCACGTCGCGCAAGCGCTCCGGGAAGTGCCGTGCCATCACGAACAGCAGCAACGCATCGCGCGTCATCGGATCGTTGTACGTGTCGCTCGTCGTGCCGAGACCGAACTTGCGTGCGACCGATCAGCTGGCCGGCATCGCGATCCTGGCGCATGAGGTCGAACGCGGCAGCGAGCCACGCGGCCGTGAGGTCCTGTTCCCACTGGCCGCGATAGCGCTCCTCCAGCCGTTTGCGAGCTGCGGCGATCTCGGTCGACATCCGCTGTCCCTGCCGCGTCAGCAAATAGATCGCATAGGCGGTCTGCCGCTCGTCCGTCAGGTTGTTGCCGTCGCGCGCGGCGACGGACCGCAGGAAGCTGTTGCCGCTGGCGATGCAGATCGCCGGGCACCGGCTCGTCGCGCTCGGCCGCTTCGAGCAGGAAATGCTGCGCGTACAGCGAGACGAATTCGACGACCTGATCGCTGCCTGGCCAGAGCTTGTAAGCGCCCACGTCGTTCTGCCGCGCGCGCAGCTCGCTCACGAGCCCCGCGATGTCCGCGCCGGGCTCGGTGCGCACGTAGCCGAACTCCGGGCGCGACTTCAGCAGCACCGCCGGCATTGCCTGGCTCACGATCTGCTCGGTACACGCGTACGGATAGTTCGCCCGAGATAGCTGACGAAGCCGTGCGCGAACTGCAGCGGCAGCATCGAGGCGCCGGCTTCGAGCTTGCGATAGTGCGGGTACAGCGATGCGATCGATGGCGATCTCGCGCTGGCCGCGCGTCAGCATGCCCGCCTTGATCTGCGTCATGTACGGCGTCGCCGGCCGGATGCTCAGGTCGATGCGACGTGTCGCGCCGGCGGCGCCGGTGCGCGCGCTGAACGTGAGATTCGCGGGCCCGAGCTCGTCGCGGGCGCGCAGCCGGAAGCGCACCGATCCTTCGCGGCCTTCGGCGATCGTCGCCTGCTGCGTGCGCGTCGCCGACGACTTCGAGCGCCGGGTCGGTCTGCAGCGTCGACTGCGACGTGCGCATTCTGCGCCCGAGCCCGCGACGTTGTTCGCCACGCCGACGCTCACGTCGAACTCGTCGCCGGGCGTCACGGTCGTCGGCGCGTTCGGCGACAGCACGAAATCACCGCGCACGAGCGTGCGGCCGTCGTAGACGCCGACGCGATCGTCCGCGACGGCCACGGCCATCACGCGCAGCGTGCCGTTGAAATAGTCGGGCACCACGTACTTCAGCTCGCGCGACGTCGCGTCCGCTTCCACGATGCCCGACCAGTACGCGACCGGCTTCTCGCCCTTGCGACGGAACGGATTGAGGTGCTTGCCGAGCAAGCCTTCCGCGTCGCCGCCCGGCGCGGCGCCCGAGACCGAGCTGACGGAACTCCGGCAGGATCAGATCGAGGATCTGCAGCGTCGACACTTCGAGCGCGCGCTTCGGAAGAAGTGGCCGAGCGGATCGGGCGTGCGATAGCTCGCGACCTGCAGGATGCCTTCGTCGACCGCGAACAGCACGAGGCGCGACGGCCGCGCGGTGCTGTAGCGGAACGTGACTTCTTCGCCGGGCTTCACGAGCGCGGGCGACTCCACAGTGACTCGGATTGCGGCGCGCATCGACGTCGATCGAGAACGGCTGCACGCCGTACGACAGCGGGCTCGTGTAGATCTCGGACGAGCCGGCATCGCGCACGAACGTCACGGTGACGTAGGCGTTGCCTTCGAGGCCGTCCGGCAACTGGATGCGCTGCACCGAGCTCGTCGTCGTGGTCTTGAACCAGTGCCAGGCGTAGACGCGCTCGCGCTCGATCGTGATCAGGCCGGCACCGGCGTACGGCGCGCGGATCGATAGCTCGATTTCCTCGCCCGGCGCGTAGTCGCGCTTCGACAGCACCAGCTCCAGCTCGGCGTTCTTCTCCAGCGCGCGCGTGACGTTGCCTTCGCCGGCGACCTGGTAGTCGAAGCGCGCCAAGCGCTCGCCCTGCGCGTCGCGCACTTCGTACGCGAAGTTGCCGGGCGCATCGGTGGCGAGCGGCAGGTCGAAGCCGCTGGCAGCGATCGCCAGCGGCTGCTCCGCCAGCGTCGTCTCCTTGCGCCGCGACTCGTATTTGTATGTGCCGTTCTGCTGACGCATGAGCACCGAGACGTAGCGCGTCTCGAGGCGCGCGAGCACCAGCTTGTCGACGGCCGCGGCGCTGCGCCTGCGGATCGATGGCGATCAGGTGCACGCTGCGGGCGCCGCCGCGCGACAGGTATTCAAGATCGCCGTCGGCCTTGTAGCCGATCAGGAACGGCATGCTCGATACGAGCTGCGCCGCCTCCGCGGTCACGCCGCGGCCGCCATCCGCTTCGAAGCCCTGCGCGACGAGATGCATGCGATACGTCGCGCGCGCAAAGCGCTGCAGATTGAGCGCGAGCTTCGCGTCGCCTTGCGCGTTGGTGGTCGTTTCGGCGAGCTGCTCCGTGTAGCCCTCGCGCGCGTACTGCGGGTCGTAGAACTGTAGTCCGGGAAGGCGCGGAACGATGGAATGCTCGGATTGAGCGTCAGCTGCGCGGTGATGCGTCGATTCTCCGCGGGCGTGCCGAACAGGTTCTCGAGGTGCACGTAGCCTTCGAGCGATCTCCGGCGCGACCCAGCCGTCGAGCGATTCGCGTCGAGAAGCCGGCCTTCATGCGCAGGCGATCCGGCTGGAAGTCGCGCACCTGCACCGTCGTCGAGCCGATCAGATCGGCGTCGTACTGGCTGCGCACGATCGACAGCGAGAGCGTGTACGTGCCGGTCGGCGAGCTCTCCTTCGTGGCGTGCAGGATTTCGCCGAAGCCGGCCGCGCCCGGCAGGTAGGTCTCGCGCCGCACGACGATGCCGCGCGGGTCGGTGACCTCCAGGCGCAGCGGCAAGCCGGTCGAGGTTGCCGCTCCAATCCTGGTTGCGGACGATCGCGGCCGCGCGGATCTCCTCGCCGGGCCGATAGATGCCGCGATCGGAGAACAGGTACGCGGACAGCGCGCCGCGATCGGCATTGCTTTCCACGCCGCCGACATCGAAGCGCGAGAAATCCAGCGAGCGATCGCGGCCGTCGAACGGCAGGAACGAGCTGTCGCCGCCGCGTCGCGCGAGATACAGCACCGGCGCGCGCTCGTTCTTGAAGCTCTTGAGATCCGGGAAGCGCACGTGGCCCGTCGCTGTCCGTCGTCTCGCTGAGCACCGGCAGGCCGTTGCGGCCGATGATTTCGACGGTCGCGCCTGCGACCGGCGCGCCGGTCGCGATCGATTGCACGAACACATCCTGCGAGCCGTCGACCGAGCGTTTCACGACCAGGCCGAGATCGGTGACGACGAGCAGGCGCGCATCGCGTCAGAGTTGCCGCGCGACGTTGTTCCAGTTGTCGCCGTACTCGAGCGCGGCTGCTTCGTCGCGGATCCCACGCCTGCACGCGCACCAGGAAGATGCCGCGTCGGTCGCCGCCGTCCGCATCGAGGTACTCGCCGAGGTCGACCGCTTCGTACTGCGCCTTGCCCGGACGGCGCCGGCGGCAGCTCGCAGCGACGCGCACGAAGCGCTCGGCGATGTTCGCCGCGTCGAACGACCAGTTGGAGAACATGCGGCATCGCGAAATTGCCGTTCGATCTGCGTGACGAGATGCTGCAGCTGGCGCGGCAGCAGGCGATCCACCTCGACGCGGATCGCGCGAACGTTGCGCGCGAACAGGCACAGCGTCTTCTCGCCGGACATCGACAGCAGCGAGCCCTGGTGCAGGATGCTCAGCTCGCGCGGAAATTCCGGCACGCGGATGATGCGCTCGACGGCGTCGCCGAGCTGTAGCCGCCGAACGATCGCAGGCCCGCGTCGATCTTCACGTAGACGTAGCGACCGGGATCGGCCTCGTAGCGCAGGCTGTGCAGCTCGTAGTGCTCGCGCTCGCCGGGGATCTGCGTGAGCTGGCAGCTGCGTGTCGGTGCGCAGCACTTCCGGCCGCAGATTCGCTGCGTTCCACGGGAACGGCGCGCCTGCCGTTCGCGCTCGAACGGCTGCTGCAGCTTCGGATCGGGATGGCTGCAGCGGCAGCAGCCAGGCGTGCACCTTCGCCGGCAGGTCGCGCTCCAGCACCGAGAACGAAGTCGTGACCAGCAGCACCTGGTCGGGCTCGTTGCGCTCGTCGCGCACGATGTCGAGCGCGACGTCCGCGATCTTCAGGCTGTTGAGTCCGGGCACGTCGACGTTCGTCGCGAGCTCCTCGCGCGTCTCGTTGCCGCCGCGCGCCGCGTGCACGCCCGGCTGCGATCGCGATGTGCAGGCGGCCGGCCTTCGCGCGGCACTTCGACCTGGCCGGAGTGCACGTACGCGTTCAGCTTCAGCTTGTCGTAGATCGACCGTGAACGTCGGCGCGCGTCAGCTCCTTCTCGATCTTGTCGGTGACGCGCTCGAACATCTGCGAGCCGCACGCGGCGCTCGAAGCTGTCGCGGATCGACCGGATGCGTGAAGGCGACGTTCACGACCACTTTCTTGTTCGCGGCGACGACCGGGTCCTGGTGGAACTCCGTCGTCGCGACTTTCGCAACGAACGCCGGCGAGTCGAACTCGAAGCGATAGTCGTGCAGGCGCACGTGCGCGGCGGCGAACGTCTCTGCGCGCCAGCGACACTTCGAAGTGCTGGCCGACCGGCCAATCGCTCGCGGGCTGGAAGCGCAGCGATCTTGTCGTCGTCCCACGTCCATTGGCCGGCGAGCTGCGGGCTCATCGAGATGCCGGCCTGCTCCGGCTCGACGGTGTGACCGGCGCGCTCGAGCGGCGCAGTCGACGCGTCGAATCGCACGAGCAGCGGATTCGGCGGCCGCGGCGGATCGCAGGCGTAGCACGTGACCGGCGGCGCAGTCACGGCGAACGTGACTTCGACCGGGCGCGGCCGGTTCTCGTACCAGCGCCACAGCAGCACGGCCGCGACGACGAGGGCGAGCGCGCTTGCACCGATAATGACCGCTCGACGCGGATTGGCCCGAGCGGCGCTCGCAGCCGCTGCGCCACGATCGTGCACGAAGCGACGCGCTGCTGGAGACCCACTGCGGCGGCTGCCACGAAACCTGTCCGAACGCCGCCCGCAACCCGCGCCGAATCCGCTCGCCCGTCGCACCCATGGAAGCCCCTCGTTCGCCGCCCGCACGGCGCAGTTTGGCCGCGGATTGTGCCTAGGAAGGGTGGAACTGTGGCAAAGCGATGGCGGCGTAAGACGCTGCTTCGCCGTTAGCGGTCGGTGCAGAAATGGGTTACGGTAGCCTCATGAACTTCCCTGTTAGCTTTCCTTGCGCGCTGCGCAAGCTGAGATGGCTTTTTGCCCTGTCCTTGGCGTTGCTCGCCGCCTGCGGCGGCTCCGGGCCGAAGTGCGTCGACTCCGACGAGCCTTATCTGGGTGCGCGGAGCAATGCCGCCGCTGCACGTCCCTGACGGCATGACGCAGCCGAACCGCTCCGAGGCGCTGGCGATTCCCGCGGCGAAGGACGGCGCAAGTCGGCCGGCAGCACGACCTGCCTCGACGCGCCGCCTTCGTATTTCCGCTCGACGGGCACCGTGGCGCGCTCGCCCGAGGAAGTCGTGGCGAGCTGGGCGCAGGCCTGGGCGAATCGCGAAGCGGAAGCGGTGATCGCGCTGTACTCGACGCAGTTCGTCGCGCCGACCGACTCGGCCGGCGCCAGCGCGTGGCTCGAGCAGCGTCGCGAGCAGGTCGCGACGGGCCCGGTGCCCGACTCGATGGTGCAGGGATGAAAGTCGAGCCGGACGGCGCCGACCGCCGCGTCGTGTCGTTCGCGCAGCGCTTCGGCGCCAACTCGCTGCGCAAGCAGCTGGTGCTGGTGCGCGAGAGCGGCTCGTGGCGCATCGTCGAGGAGAAGGTCGACGATGTAGGTCGGGCTTCAGCCCGACAGGCTGTCGGGCTGAAGCCCGACCTACATCGATACGTCATGAAGTCGCAAACCTCCGCCGTGCATGCCGCGACGGCGCTGCGTCCCGGCGCGGTGCGCGACGCGATCGTCGATCGGCTGGAGCGCTCGCTCGGCAAGCCGCTCGCCGACGCCACCCGTCGCGACATCTACGACGCGCTGACGCATCGCCATTCGCGAAGAGCTCGCCGAGCGCTGGATCGCAACCGGCACTCGCGTGCGCGCACGCGCGCGTCAAGCGCGTGTGCTACCTGTCGATGGAATTCCTGCTCGGTCGCAGTCTCATCAATGCGCTGTCCTCGTTCGAGGACGGGCTGCTCGAGGAAGTGCGCGAGACGCTGTCGAGTCGCTCGGCCACGACCTCGATCGCATCGCCGCCGAGGAAGAAGATCCCGGGCTCGGCAACGGCGGCCTCGGTCGGCTCGCCGCGTGCTTCCTCGATTCGCTCGCGACGCTCGGCTATGCCGCGACCGGCTACGGCATTCGTTACGACTACGGCATCTTCACGCAGGTCATCGGCGAGGACGGCGCGCAGCGCGAAGTCGCGAGCTCGTGGCTCGGCTTGCACAACTTCTGGGAGAGCGGCCACGGCGGCGTGCGCTATCGCGTGCGCTTCGGCGGCCACTGCCACGCCACGCGCGACGAGCAGGGCCGCGTGCGTTACGAGTGGGTCGACACGCAGGATGTCTGGGCCGTCGGCTACGACCTGCTGATCCCCGGCAATCGCAGCCCGACCGTGAATCATCTGCGGCTGTGGTCGGGTCGCGCGCATCACGCCGTTTCAAGATCGAGGCGTTCAACGCCGGCAACTACGCCGCCGCGGTCGCCGAGCAGATCGACGCGAAGAACCTGTCGCGCGTGCTGTACCCGGACGACTCGACGCCGCAGGGCAAGGAGCTGCGCTTCAAGCAGCAGTACTTCTGCGTCAGCGCTTCGCTGCAGGACATGCTCGCGCAGCATCTCGCCGAGCGGCGCCAGCTCAAGGATCTGCCGCAGGCGATCGCGATCCAGCTCAACGACACGCATCCGGCGATGACGGTCGTCGAGCTGATGCGCCTGCTGGTCGACGTCTACGATCTGCAGTGGGCCGGTCGCGTGGCAGATCACGCTGCGAGACCTGCAGCTACACGAATCACACGCTGCTGCCGGAGGCGCTGGAGACCTGGCCGGTCGCGTTCTTCGAGCGGCTCCTGCCGCGCCACCTGCAGATCGTCTACCAGATCAATCGCGACTTCCTCGAGATCGTCAGCGCGCGCTATCCGCACGACCTCGATCGCCGCCGCCGCATGTCGCTGATCAACGAGGAAGGCGATCGGCGCGTGCGCATGGCGTACCTGTCGGTGGTCGGCAGTCATCGCGTGAACGGCGTGGCGAAGCTGCATTCGCGGCTGATGCGCGAGACGATCTTCGCCGACTTCGCCGCAGCTGTGGCCGGAGCGCTTCATCAACGTCACCAACGGCATCGCCGTGCGGCGCTGGCTGAAGCAGGCGAATCCCGGCCTCGCGGCGCTGCTCACCGAGAAGCTCGGCTCCGCGTGGGAGAACGACCTCGAGGATCTCGAGCGCCTGAAGTGGGCGGTCGACGACGCCGAGTTCCGCCAGCGCTTCCGCGCCGTCAAGCGCGCCAACAAGGAGCGGCTCGCGAACACGATCCACCAGCTGCTCGGCGTCGACGTCGACGTCGACGCGATGTTCGACGTGCAGGTCAAGCGCATCCACGAGTACAAGCGCCAGCTGCTGAACCTGCTGTACGTCGTCGTGCGCTACCTGCGCATCCTCGACAACCCGACGGCGCCGATCGTGCCGCGCGTGGTGATCATTCGCCGGCAAGGCCGCGCCCGGCTACCACATGGCGAAAGCCGTCATCAAGCTCATCAACAACGTCGCGCGCGTCATCAACAACGATGCGCGCGTCGGCGACAAGCTCAAGGTGTGCTTCCTGCCGGACTACGACGTGTCGCTGGCGCAGGAGATCATGCCGGCCGCGGATCTGTCGGAGCAGATCTCCACCGCCGGCATGGAAGCGTCCGGCACCGGCAACATGAAGCTGTCGCTGAACGGCGCGCTGACGATCGGCACGCTCGACGGCGCGAACATCGAGATCCGCGACGCGGTCGGCGCGGAGAACATCTTCATCTTCGGCATGACCGCCGAGGAAGTCGTGGCGCGGCGCGCGCAGGGCTACTCGCCGGCTGCGGTGCTCGCCGGCAACGCCGGAGCTCAAGCGCGCGATCGACCTGATCGAGTCGGGCCACTTCACGCCGGAGAACATCTTCGACTCGAAGGCCGTCACCGATCGCCTGACTGAGCCGACGGCGAACATTTCCTGGTGCTGGCGGATTTCGACGCCTACGCGGCCGCGCAGGAGCGCGTCGATGCGCTGTTCGCCGAACCCGGACGAGTGGACCCGCAAGTCCGTCATCAACGCGCTCAGCATGGGCCCGTTCTCGAGCGACCGCAGCATGCGCGAATACGCGGACAACATCTGGGGCATCAAGCCGGTTCTGTGAGAGCCGGCCTGCCTACAGCATGGTCCATGTCCATCCTGACCTCACCGACTTCGATCTGCACCTGTTCGGCGAGGGCAATCACCACCACATCCATCGCAAGCTCGGCGCGCACTCGGCAGTGCGCGACGGCGTGCGCGGCACGCGCTTCGCGGTGTGGGCGCCGAACGCGCAGCGCGTCAGCGTCGTCGGCGACTTCAATCACTGGGACGGACGCCAGCCATGCGATGCAGCGCGCGCGGCAGCTCGGGCGTCTGGGAGACGTTCGTGCCGACGTCGGCGCGGGCGCGCTCTACAAGTTCGAGATCGACGACGCGCACGGCCACGTGCATGCTGAAGGCCGATCCGTACGGATTCCAGATGCAGCTGCGGCCGGACAATGCCTCCATCGTCGCCGACATCGGCGGCTATCACTGGAACGACGACGAGTGGCTGGCGCAGCGCGGCGCGTGGGATCCGCTGCGCGCGCCGATCTCCATCTACGAAGTGCATCCCGGCTCGTGGCGCCGCTCGTGGCATCGCAAGCCCGCGTTCCTCACCTGGGACGAGCTCGCCGACCAGCTGATTCCCGTACGTGCTCGACCTGGGCTACACGCACGTCGAGCTGGTCGGCGTCGCCGAGCATCCGTTCGACGGCTCGTGGGGCTATCAGGTGCTCGGTCACTTCGCGCCGACTGCGCGGCACGGCACGCCGCACGACTTCAAGCGCTTCGTCGATCGCCTGCACCAGGCCGGCATCGGCGTGTTCATGGACTGGGTGCCGGCGCATTTTCCGAAGGACGCGCACGGCCTCGCGGAGTTCGACGGCACGCACTCTGTACGAGCACGCCGATCCGCGCCGCGGCGAGCACGTCGAGTGGGGCACGAAGATCTTCAACTACGGCCGCCACGAGGTGCGCAACTTCCTGGTCGCGAACGCGCTGTTCTGGATCGAGCAGTATCACATCGACGGCCTGCGCGTGGATGCGGTCGCCTCGATGCTGTATCTCGACTACGCGCCGCAAGCACGGCGAGTGGACGCCGAACCGCTACGGCGGCCGCGAGAATCTCGAAGCCATCGAGTTCCTGAAGCAGCTGAACTGGACCATCGGCCACTACTTTCCCGGCGTGCTGACGATGGCGGAGGAATCCACCTCGTTTCCCGGCGTGACGCCGCCCGGTGCACCTGGGCGGGCTCGGCTTTCACTTCAAGTGGAACATGGGCTGGATGAACGACACGCTGCGCTACATGTCGCTCGATCCGCTGCACCGGCGCCATCATCACAACCTGATCACGTTCTCGTTCGTGTACGCGTTCTCGGAGCACTTCATCCTGCCGCTGTCGCACGACGAGGTCGTGCACGGCAAG
The DNA here is from genome assembly GCA_963830745.1 of uncultured Gammaproteobacteria bacterium. Classification (GTDB taxonomy): domain Bacteria; phylum Pseudomonadota; class Gammaproteobacteria; order Steroidobacterales; family Steroidobacteraceae; genus Steroidobacter. The sequence continues at coordinate 298,981 of CAWHNL010000012.1, read as the reverse complement.
CGCTCGCTGCTCGACAAGATGCCGGGCGACGAGTGGCAGAAGCTGGCGAACTATCGCCTGCTGATCGGCTACATGATCGGCGCACCCGGGCAAGAAGCTGATGTTCATGGGCGGCGAGTTCGGCCAGTGGCACGAATGGCGCGACTACGAGGATCTCGCGTGGGCGGCGCTCGCAGCATCCGCATCATCGCCAGCTGCAGGCCTGGAATCGCGCGCTCAATCGCCTGTACCGCGAGCTATCCCGAGCTGCACGCGAGCGAGCACAGCGTGGGAAGGATTTCGCTGGATCGAGCCCGACAATCGCGACGAGAGCGTGTTCGCGTTCCTGCGCCAGCGCCTGCCGGACGAAGGCGGCACGCAGCTCATCATCGCCTTCAACTGCACGCCGGTGCCGCGCGACAACTACGTGCTCGGCGTGCCGCAGGCCGGGCGCTATCGCAAGATCCTCGACAGCGACGCGCCGGCGTTCGGCGGCTCGGGCTACTCGCAGCAGGGCGAAGTCGACGCGCAGGACGAGGGCTGGCGCGATTTCCCGGCGCGCATCGCGCGTGACGCTGCCGCCGCTCGCGATGGTGATGTTTGAGCAGGCTGTAGGTCGAGCGTTAGCCCGACAGTCGAGTTATCCCACGGATTCCCGGCTGCCCGCAGCCCTTGGTCAATACCCGACCTACACGGATCGCTCCCGATTTGTCACCATCGCACCGATGAACGCACTACCCGCCGACTTCAGCGCCGCAGCAATGCTGCCTGGCTCACCCGAACCGCTCGGCGCCACCTGGACCGGCGAAGGCGTGAATTTCGCCGTGTACTCCAGCGGTGCGACCAGCGTCGAGCTGTGCCTGTTCGACGCGAGCGGCGAGCACGAGCTGCCGCGGCTCGCGCTGCCGGAGCGCACCGAGAACGTCTGGCACGGCTTCCTGCCGGCGCCGCACGGCGTGCCCGGCCTCGTCTATGGGCTGCGTGCGCACGGGCCGTACGATCCGCCGCACGGCCTGCGCTACAACGGCAACAAGCTGCTGCTCGATCCGTACGCACGCGCGCTGGCCGGCAAGTTCGCGTGGCATCCGGCGCTGCTCGGTCACGCGCGAGCAGGCGATGCGCGCCCGATACCGACGGACAGCGCGCCTTACAACTACAAGGCGCGCGTCATCGACAGCGCATTCGATTGGGGCGACGACCGTCCGCCGGCGGTGCCGTGGCGCGACACGGTCATCTACGAGCTGCACGTCAAGGGCTTCACGAAGCTGCATCCGCTGGTTCCGCGAGCGCGAGCGCGGCACGTACCTCGGGCTCGCGCATCCCGAAGTCATCGCGCATCTGAAGCATCTCGGCGTGACCGCCGTCGAGCTGCTGCCGGTGCAGGCGTTCGTCCCCGAGCAGTTCCTGGTCGAGCGCGGGCTCGTGAACTACTGGGGCTACAACCCGCTCGCCTGGTTCGCGCCCGCGCCGCAGTACGCGATCGACGATGCGGTCGCCGAATTCAAGACGATGGTCAAGGCGCTGCACGCCGCGGGCATCGAGGTGATCCTCGACGTCGTGTTCAATCACACCGCCGAGGGCAACGAGACCGGGCCGACGCTCAGCCTGCGCGGCCTCGACAACGCGGCGTACTACAAGCTCGAGCCGAAGTCGCTCGCGCAGCTACGTCAATCGCACCGGCACCGGCAACACGATCGCGATCGGCCACGCCGCGGCGCGCGACCTGGTCATCGACTGCATGCGCTACTGGGTCGAGGAAATGCACGTCGACGGCTTCCGCTTCGACCTGGCGCGCCGTGCTCGGGCGCGACAACGGCCGCTTCCGCACCGACGCGCCGTTCTTCAAGGCGGTGGCCGCCGAGCCTGTCGCTGCGCTACGTGAAGCTGATCGCCGAGCCGTGGGACATCGGCGTCGAGGGCTACCAGCTCAGCCACTTTCCGGCCGGCTGGTCCGAATGGAACGACCTGTATCGCGACACGCATGCGCGGCTTCTGGCGCGGCAACCCGGGCATCCTCGGCAACTTCGCCGAGCGCTTCGCCGGCTCGAGCGACCTGTTCCGCGCCAGCGGCCGGCGGCCGACCGCGAGCATCAACTACGTCGCCTGTCACGACGGCTTCACGCTGTACGACGCGACCGCGTACAACGAGAAGCACAACGAGGCGAATCTCGAAGACAACCGCGACGGCCACAACCACAACCTGAGCTGGAACTGCGGCGTCGAAGGTCCGACCGACGATCCGGCGGTGGTCGAGCTGCGCGAGCGCCAGGTCCGCAACCTGCTCGCGACGCTGCTGCTGTCGCAGGGCGTGCCGATGCTGCAGGCGGGCGACGAGTTCGGCCGCACGCAGCGGCGGCAACAACAACGCGTACTGCCAGGACAACGAGATCAGCTGGATCGACTGGGATCTCGCGAAGCGCGCGCAGTCTGGCTGGCGGCGTTCGTCCGGCAACTGCTCACGCTGCGCAAGCACGCGCCGGGCCTGCGCCGCGACACCTTCCTGAAGGGCGCGCGCCAGGTCGATCGCGAGCACAAGGACGTGAGCTGGCGTCATCCGCTCGGCCACGAGATGAACGCGGCGCGACTGGCACGACGAGAACGCGCGCGCGCTCGGCGTGCTGATCGGTCACGCGTTCGCGGATCCGCATGGAACCCCGAACGGGCATCTGCTGTTTCTATGCAATGCCGGCGACACGCCGGTGGATTTCCGCTTGCCGGCGCCGAAGACCAACGCGGTGTGGCAGGTCGTGTTCGACACGGCGCGCTGGCGCGCGAACGACTTCGGCAAGCGCCTCGCCGCCGGCGAGAACTGCGTCGTTTCGTTTCACTCCTGCGTGCTGCTCGCGGACGGCGATGCGCCGTTGAGCGTGCGCAGCTTCTCGTTGCAGACCTGACCGAGGATGAACGCCGTCCAGGAACTTGCCCGGCTCTACGGCATCGCCGACGCGTACGTCGACTATCGCGCGCAGCCGCGCGAGGTTTCGCTGCAGTCGCAGGCCGCGATCCTCGCGGCGATCGGCGTCGATGCCGCGGACGAGCAGGCCGCCGCAGCGGCGATCCATCAACACGAGACCGTGCGCTGGACGCGGCTGCTGCCGCCGGTCGTCGTCGTCGAGAGCGGCGAGCCGCTCATCGTGCCGGTCTCGATGCCGCTCGAGCTCGACGCGACCTGGCTCGAGTGGCGCATTGACGCTCGAAGACGGCGACGCAGCGCAACGGCGCCGCGCGCCTCGACAAGCTCGAAGGTGATCGAGGAAGGCAGCGCCGAGGATCGCGCCTATCGGCGCGTCGCGCTGCGACTGCCGGACCTGCCGCTCGGCTATCACACCGCGTCGATCGCGCTGGACACCGGCCTCAGCGGCGAGCTGCGCCTCATCGTCGCGCCGGCGCAGTGTTACGAGCCGCCGTCGATCGCGGCCGGCGCGCGCGTGTGGGGCATCGCCGCGCAGCTCTATGCGCTGCGCTCGCCGCGCAACTGGGGCATGGGCGATTTTCGCGATCTGCGCGAGCTGATTCGTCACGCCGCGCCGCTCGGCTGCGGCATCGTCGGCCTGAATCCGCTGCACGCGCTGATGCCGGCGAATCCGGCGCACATCAGTCCGTACAGCCCGTCGAACCGCCAGTTCCTCAACGTGCTGTACATCGCGGTCGAGGACGTGCCCGACTTCGCCGAGTGCGAGGCGGCGCGCGAGCTGCGTCGCGAGCCGAGGATTTCCAGGCGGCGCTGCGACGAGTTGCGCGCGACCACGAACGTCGACTACGTCGGCGTCGCCGCCGCGAAGTTCGAGATCCTCAAGCTGCTGTACGCGAGCTTCCGCCGCAACCATCTGGAGCACGGCACGCGAGCGCTGCCAGGCATTTCGCAGCTTCGTCGAAACGCAGGGCGAACCGCTGCGCCTGCATGCGATCTACGATGCGCTCGATGCGCACCTGCGGCTGCAAGGGCCGCAATACTGGGGCTGGCCGAGCTGGCCGGAGGACTATCGCGATCCGACGTCGCCGGTCGTCAATCGCTTCGCGCGCGAGCGCGTGCAGGACGTCGAGTACTTCCTCTACCTGCAGTGGCTCGCGGCGGAGCAGCTGCGCGAGGCGCAGGCGACTGCGCGCGAGCTCGGCATGGCGATCGGCCTGTACGGCGACGTCGCGGTCGGCGCCAATTCCGCCGGCTCCGAGACGTGGTCGAACCGTCACCTGTATCGTGCAGGGCGCATCGGTCGGCGCGCCGCCCGATGCGCTCGCGCTGAAGGGACAGGACTGGGGCATTCCGCCGCAGGATCCGAACGAGCTGCGCGCTGCAGCAGTACCAGCCGTTCGTCGGCCTGATCCGCAACAACATGCGGCACGTCGCGGCGCTGCGGCTCGATCACGTGATGTCGCTGTACCGCCTGTGGTGGGTGCCGCGCGGCCTGCTCTCGAAGGACGGCACGTACGTGCACTATCCGCTCGAAGACCTGATCGCGATCATGGCGCTGGAGAGCGAGCGCAACGCATGCCTGGTGATCGGCGAGGACCTCGGCACCGTGCCGGAAGCGATGACGCGTCGCGATGGAGCACTACCGCGCCTATCACTACAAGGTGCTGCTGTTCGAGCAGGAGCCGAGCGGCAGGTTCAAGCCGCCGGATGCCTACGTGCCGACTGCGCTCGCCGCGGTGACGACGCACGACCTGCCGACGCTGCGCGGCTGGTGGGAGGAGGGCGACCTCGCGCTGCGCGATCGGCTCGATCTGTATCCGAGCGCGGAGTTCAAGGCTGCAGGCGCACGCGACGCGCGCGTCGGAGCGGCGCGAGCTGTTGCTCGCGCTGGTGGCGGCAGGACCTGTGGCGCTGGTCGCCGGACCAGCCGCTGCCGCCGTATTCGCCGGCGCTGGCGCGCGCGGTGCATGCATATCTCGGCCTGTCGCGCGCCAACATCGCGATGATCCAGATCGAGGACCTGATCGGCATGAGCGATCCGGTCAACGTGCCCGGCACGGACACCGAGCATGCCGAACTGGCAGCGCAAGGTCACGCAGGACACGGCGGATATCTTTGCGCGCACCGACGTGCGGGATATTCTCGCGGCGATGAACAGCGCCCGCCGCGGCGTCAATCCCAACGTCTGAAGCCCCGTTCCGAAGAGGTTCGCATGCACCGCAGCCGTCTCGCCGGATTCATCATGGACTGCCGGACCGACGATCTGGAGCAGGCCGCGCAGTTCTGGAGTGCCGCGCTCGGCGTGCCGCTGAAGCCGGCGGCCGAAGAAGCCGAGCCCGCTGTATCGGCAGCTGATGACGGGTCCGACGGGCTGCACATCGAAGTGCAGAAGGTCGAGCACGAGAGCCGCGTGCACCTCGACATCGAGACCGACGACATCGAGGCGGAAGTGCGCCGGCTGGAAGCGCTGGGCGCGAAGCGCGTCGGCACCGTCCACACCTGGTGCGTGATGCAGGCGCCCGACCGGCCAGCGGTTCTGCGTCGTCCGCCCGCAGCGCGCGGGACTTCAAAGAGCACGCGAACGTCTGGAAATAGCCGGCGGTTCCCTGCCGATTCACCGACGTAACGGTTACAGATTGCCGACAGCCCACGTCGGCGGATCCATCGCGCACGGCTCGAGCGTATAGACGACAGCGAACGCTCACGGGAGGAACCTCAGATGTTGTTCAAACTCAGGGATGCGCAGTCGTCCATGGTGCGCCCGCGCGTCACGCCCGATCCGCAGCACGCGGCCGCAGCTCGAAAAGCGCTTCAGCGAGCTCGCGTACTGCCCGGAAAACGGCTTCCATCGCGATCAGCGGCAGGATCGACGGCGTCGCCGCGCCTGCGCCGGTGCAGCGCTCGCGTGCTAACGGCGCTAGCCCGACGATCATCCACACGACGAGCGTGGCCAAGGCCACGCCCGTCCACAGCCGCCACGCCGGTGCCCGCTGCATTTCCGAATATTTGCCGGGGAATTCGTCTGCGACGGTGCTTGCGTCCACTCAGCATCGGGCCCGTGAGGTTGTTCCGGTCGTAGAACAGGTAGATCAGGACCGCCACGACGTGCACGGCGACCAGCACGATCAGCACGTCGAACGACAACTCGTGCGCTTCGGCGACCGTGCGGCCCGCAGTCGAAGCTCACGAGATGCGATAACGGCCCGGACTCGAGCCCGTCGATGTCCGTCGCGAACAGTCCGAGCGTCACCTGCACGATCATCGTGAGCAACAGCACGACGACGCTCCAGCTGCCGAGCGGCGTGTGACCGATGACTCGCACGCGCTGTTCACGCGGCAGCTTGAAGTAGTCGAGCACCGCACGCGGGCCGCTGATGAAGCGGGCGAAGCGCGCAGTCGAGCTGCCCGCGATTCCCCAGTAGATGCGGAATACGAGCAGCCCGAGCATCGTGTAGCCGCTGTAGCGATGCCAATCCATGAGCCGCTGCTCGGCGGTCCACCAGGAGAAGGCGACGCAGCCGACGAACAGCCAGTGCGTCAGGCGGGTCGGGAGATCCGAAACGAGGCGCGGACGGGGTTCGGACATGCGGGTCCGAATTCTACAGCGCGCCAAAAAACAGGGCCCGCACGCTTGCCAGCGGCGGGCCCTGGAGTGAAAAGAAATGTCGGTTACTGGTTCGGGCTTTGCGCGAACCGCAGCCGCACCATCGCGCGCTGTGCGACGCGCTCGCCATTGCGCTCCACCGGCTCGAAGCGCCAGCCGCGGATCGCGCGGACCGCCGCGTCGTCGAACACGTCCGCCGGGCTCGCGTTGCGCACTTCGACGTCCTCGACCGTGCCGTTCGGCATCACGGTGAACGCCAGCTCGACCCAGCCTTCGACGCCGCGCTTGCGCGCCGACTCCGGATACACCGGCTGCACCGTGCGCGTGCGCTTGAGGGAGTTCGCCGACACGATGTTCGTCTGCGAGCGCGTTCGCCTCGCGAGCGGCAGTGAGATCCCTCTCGGCCTGCGCGATGGCCGGCTTCGTTGTAGCGCGCACCCACGTCGCGTGCGGCGGCGATCAGCTGCTCGGCGCGCGGGAACGCCTTGGCGGCCGTCGCACCCTTGCCGGACTCGAGCAGGCGCGCCGTCAGCTGCCGCGAGAGCTCTTCGACTTCGGGACGCGTCGGCGCCGTGTTACGCAGGTTGACCAGCAGAGTCGCGCGCGCTGTCGCCCGGCGGATCGATCAGCTTGCCTTCGCCGAGGCGCTGGCGGATGTCCGCAACCAGCGGATCGCTCGCGGCAGTCGACGGCAGTCGCGCGGCGCGGCTGCGCGGCGGCAGTGGCCGCACTGGTGCGCGTCGCCGAGCTGACGCTCGACCGCGGCGAGCGCCGCGCCGGCGGAGCCCATCTGGCGCGCGACGTTCACGTAGGTCTGTGCTTCCGCGACGTTGCCGGCGGCCAGCGACTTGCGGGCTTCCTCGGTCACCAGTCCGGCGAACTCGCGCACGGACTGCACGACGTTCGGATCGGTCGCATCGAGCTTGCGCGCCTCCAACGAGGGCGTCGCGCGCGCTGCCGTTCGCCGGCGCGACGAGCCGGCCGTTCTGCATGCGATCGTTCGCCTGGTTGACCAGCGTCTTGACGCGGTTGCCGACTTCGGCGGCCTGGCTCAGCTTGATGCGCTCACGCTCGCGCGCCATCTGCGTGTCGAGGAACGACGAGGCGCGGATGCGCCGGGTCGATGTCGCGCGCCAGCTCGATGTTGCGGCTCGCGTCTTCCAGCTTCTCGGAAGTCAGCGACGCTTCGGCGCGCTCCAGGATCTTGTCGACGACGTCGCGGATACCTTCCTTGGCCGCGGCGCTGTTCGGGTCGAGCGCCAGGGCGCTGCGGTAGTAGTCCAGCGCGCTGTCGCCGGCCGGCTCCAGGTACTTGCCCTGGGCGAAGGCTTCCTTCGCGAGCGCCAGCTCGGCCTGGACCGGATCGATCTTCTCGGGCACGCCGCCGGGCTGTCCTGCTGCGGGCGTCGGCTGCTGGACGACCGGCGGAGGCGTCGGCTCGCTGGTGAAGCGGCTGACGCCGAACCAGATGCCGCCGATGACGACCAGCAGGCCGGCCGCGAGCGCGCCGTAGGTGACCAGGTAATTCTTCTTCTCGCCGCCAGTCGTGCCGCCTGCGGCGGTCATGCGATGGCCCTGCGCGAGCAGGTCCGGGTGCTGCGTGACCGCAGCTTCGAGCGCCAGGCGCGTCTGGCCGTGCGACAGCGGCGTGAGCAGGAAGCGGAAGATGCGGCCGGTGGCGGTCAGCTGCATCAGCGCAGCGCTGTCCTCGCGCTTGCCGGCAACGACCACGACCAGCTCGGGGAAATGCTGAGTGAGCTGCGCCACCATCGCGGCGACGTCGGCCGTGCTCGCCGTATCGGCGACCAGCACGCCCGGCTTCAGGTCCGACAGCTTGCCGGCGACATGATCGAGGTCCGGAGCGGGCGCAACCGGCGTGCCGCGCGGGGCGGCCTTCTTGACGGTTTCGACCAGGTTCGCGTCGCGGCTCAGGACCAGGATCGGCGGGTGATGCCGCCTCGTCCGTCCCCGTCGCGATGTGCGTCGAACTCCAGGTTGACCTCGTCGGCCGTGCCGTGTGCCGATCGGGTGTGCTGAGCATTGGCCATAGAACCCCTCCTTAAGGGGCTTTCATGTTTGCCGTCTAATACTACTTATGCAACATGGAATGACTGAGAACTGCATCTGCCTTTTCCAGTTCTCGGCCGTGAACTGCGGCCCAAAAACGACCGTGCCGGCCGCCCAGGCGGCAGTACCCGGTTGCGCCACCCGGCGCTGCCTAGTGCAGCTGAATACGCTGCGAATGCCGGTGGGCCGCCGACTTACCGTGCAGTGCGGTCGCGGATATATACCGTCCGAGCCGCGAGCGCCGAGGCTCCATGTCACGGCCTCTCGTGCCGCATCCCGCCCGTGTCCGACATCCCCCGCAGCCCGCCGTGCGCGTGCACCGTGTGACGGCGCCGCACGGCGTGCGGGAGGACCCTTTCTACTGGCTGCGCGACGACACGCGCAGCGACCCGCAAGTGCTGGCCCACCTGCGCGCCGAGACGGCCTATGCCGAGGCAGTGCTCGCGCCCGCGCAGCCGCTGATCGACCGCCTGTACGCGCGAGATCGTCGGCCGCATCAAGGAGGACGACTCCAGCGTGCCGGTGCGCTATCGCGGCTACTGGTACGCCAGCCGGTTCGTGAGCGGCGGGCAATATCCAGTCGATCGTGCGCCGGGCGGACCAGCCGCGAGCGCGGCCGAAGTCGTGCTGCTCGACTGCAACGCGCTCGCGGTCGGGCAGCCGTTTTTTCAGCTTGGCGGCTACGAAGCGAGCCCGGACAACACGCTGCTCGCGTACGCCGAGGATACGGTCGGCCGCCGCCAGTTCCGGATCCGCTTCAAGGACATCGCCAGCGGCGAGCTGCTCGGCGACGTGATCGAGAACGCGGAGGCCGACGTAGCGTGGGCCGACGACAACCGCACGCTGCTGTACGTCGAAAAAGATCCGGTCACGCTGCTCGGGCGGCGCGTGCGCGCGCACGTGCTCGGCACGCCGGTCTCCGCCGACCGGCTCGTGTACGAAGAGCCCGACGAGAGCTTCGACCTCGTCGTGATGCGCAGCAAGTCGGAGCGTCACCTGTACATCGGCTCGGAGAGCACGACGACCTCCGAGTGGCGCTACGCGCGCGCCGGCGATCCGTCGCTGACGTTCGCCGTAGTCGTGCCGCGCGACGGCGGACCACGAATACCAGATCGAAGATCTCGACGAGCGCCTGCTGATTCGCACCAACTGGCAGGCGCGAGAACTTTCGCATCGTGGCCGCGCCGCTCGCTGCGTGCGGCGACCGTGCGCGCTGGCGCGATGTGGTGCCGCACGACCCCGAGGTGTTCCTGCAATCGATGGAAGTGTTCCGCGACTTTCTCGCGGTGAACGAGCGCTCCGGCGGGCTGCTGCGGATCCGCGTGCAGCGCTGGAGCGGCGGCGAGCCGTTCTACCTCGCGGCGGACGATCCCACGTACACGATGCATGCTCGGCTCGAACCCCGAGCTCGAGACCACCTCGCTGCGCTACGTCTACACGTCGCTCACGACGCCGGCGACGACCTACGACTACGACGTGCCGCAGCGGCGAGCGGCAGCTGCGCAAGCGCGAGCCGGTGCTCGGCGACTTCGATCCGTCGAACTACGCGAGCGAGCTGCTGTGGGCGCCGGCGCGCGACGGCGAGCGCGTGCCGGTCTCGGTCGTGTATCGCAAGGACACGCCGCATCGACGGCACGGCGCCGCTGTACCTGTACGCCTACGGCTCCTACGGACTGAGCGCGGATCCCGTGTTCAGCTCCGCGCGGCTGTCGCTGCTCGATCGCGGCTTCGTCTACGCGATCGCGCACGTGCGCGGCGGCCAGGAGCGCGGCCGGCGCTGGTACGAAGCCGGCCGCCTCGCACGCAAGTGGAACACGTTCCACGATTTCATCGACGTCACCGACTATCCTCGTGGCGCGCGGCTACGGGGCGCGCGAGCGCGTGTTCGCCGCCGGCGGCAGCGCCGGCGGGCTGCTCGTCGGCGTGATCGCCAACGTCGCGCCGGAGCGCTATCGCGGGCTGGTCGCGCACGTGCCGTTCGTGGACATCGTCACGACCATGCTCGACGAGTCGATTCCGCTCACGACGCTCGAATACGAGGAATGGGGCGATCCGCACGAGCAGCGAGCACTACGAATACATGCTCTCCTATTCGCCGTACGACAATGTCCGCGCACAGGCCTACCCGGCGATGCTGGTGACGACCGGCCTGTGGGACAGCCAGGTGCAGTACTACGAGCCGGCCAAGTGGGTGGCGAAGCTGCGCGCGCGCGAACCGCGGCGACCAACCGCTGCTGCTGCACGTCAATCTGGAGGCCGGCCACGGCGGCAAGTCCGGCAGATACGAGCGTCTGCGCGAGGTCGCGCGAGAATACGGCTTCATCATCAGCCTCGGCGATGATCCGAGCCTCATTCGAGCCTGATCCATGACCGAGCGGCTACATCCTGCTTGCCGACGACAACGCGACCGACGCGGAGCTGACCATCCGCGCGCTGGAGATCGGCGGCGTCGGCGAGCAGGTCGTGTGGGTGCAGGACGGCGAGGCGGCGCTGCACTTCGTGTTCCGCAAGGGCGTGTACGCGCAACGGCCGCCGGGCAATCCATGCGTCATGCTGCTCGACCTGAACATGCCGAAGGTCGACGGCCTGGAAGTGCTGGCGCAGATCAAGGGCGATCCGCGCACGCGCTCGACGCCGGTGATCATCATGTCGTCCTCGGACCAGGAATCGGACATGCTGCGCAGCTATGCAGCGCTACGCGAACAGCTATATCGTGAAGCCGATCGACTTCAAGCAGTTCACCGAGCAGGTCGCGCTGCTCGGCCAGTACTGGACCCGCATCAACCGCGCCGGCCCGTAGACGACCATGAACCGCGACTATTTCCTGGGAACGATCGCCATGGCACTGAGCAGCGGTCGCGCGCCGGCGCGGCCGCACCCGCGCGGCACGCAGCAGCCGCGCGAGATGTTGCGGCGGAAGATCCCGGCCGCGGCCGACGGCGAGAGCGTGCCGGTCATCGGCATGGGAACCTGGAACACGTTCGACGTGGGCGGCGGCGCGGCCGAGCGTGCGCCGCTCAAGCAAGTGCTCGAAGTGTTCTACGCGGCCGGCGCGCGCCTGATCGACAGCTCGCCGATGTACGGCAACGCCGAAGCGCGTGACCGGCGATCTGGTGCAGCAGCTCGGCAAGCAGGTCGAGCACGTTCTACGCGACCAAGGTGTGGACCAGCGGGCGCGACAAGGGGCTCGCGCAGATCGAGCACTCGCTGCGTGCGATGAAGACGCCGCGCCTCGACCTGCTGCAGATCCACAATCTGCTCGACTGGCGCACGCACGCCGCGACGCTGCGGCAGCTGAAGAGCGACGGCAGGATTCGCTACGCCGGCATCACTCACTACACAGTCGGCGCGCACTCGGAGATCGAGTCGGTGCTGCGCGCCGAGCGCTTCGACTTCGCGCAGTTCAACTACTCGATCGGCACGCGCGCAGCGGAGCAGCGGCTGCTGCCGTACTGCCAGGAGCACGGCATCGGCGTGCTCATCAATCGTCCGTTCGAAGAAGGCGCGCTGTTCACGCGAGTGCGCAACCGCAAGCTCCCCGGCTACGCGAAGGAGATCGGCTGCACGAGCTGGGCGCAGGTGTTCCTGAAGTACATCGTTTCGCATCCCGCGGTCACCTGCGTGATTCCCGCGACTTCGCGCCAGGAGCACATGCAGGACAACCTGCAGGCCGGATTCGGGCCCATGCCCGATGCGGCGCACTGCGCGAGCGCATGGCGAAGGACTTCGAAGTCGGAGCCGAGTGAGGTCAGCCGACTTGACCTGCGTCTCCTTTGCAGGCCTAGAACTCGTCTCAAGCGTGCGAAATAAGCCCCTCATCGGCATACTCCTTGGCCGGTCCTGACCAGTCAGAAAACACGCGTAAATTTCGTCCCGCCGACATCTGAGGGCGCGAGCGCGGAGGGAGACGAGGCATGGGTGTCATCCTGATTGCGTTCGAGCGCGAGGCCGAGCTGAGCGCGCTCGACCAGCTGCTTTCGGGCCGGGGTCACCGGGTCGTCAGATCCGGCAACGGGCTGGCCGCGCTGGACGCCGCGCGGCGCGAGCCGCCCGCACGCGATCGTTTCCGACATCGTGCTGCCGCGCATGGACGGCTTTGCGCTGTGCCGCAAATGGAAGCAGGACGAGCGCCTGCAGTCCATTCCGTTCCTGTTCTACACGCGCCGCCACGACGATCCGAAGTACGAGCGCTTCGCGCTCGAGCTCGGCGCCGAGCGCTTCCTCGCGCGCTCCGTGCCGCCCGAAGTCGCTGGTCACCGCGCTCGACGAGCTGCTGGCGAACGTGCCGAAGGCAACGACGCGCGGCACGGGCACGATGCCGCTGCCCGACGCTCGACGAGACGGTGATCCAGCGCCCGGTCGGGCTGGACAAAGCGCAGCGCGCCGCGGAAGCGGAGAAAGTGCAGCGCATCGCGGAACTGGAGAACGCGCAGCGCAAGCACGTCGCGGAACTGGAGAGCGCACAGCGCAAGCAAGCCGCAGAACTGGAGAGCGCGCTGCGCAAGCAGGCAGCGGAACTCGAGAGCGTGCAGCGCAAACAGGCCGCGGAGCTCGAGAGCGCGCAGCGCAAGCAGGCCGAAGCGACCGAGCGCGCCCAACAGGCGCAGGCGCGCCTGCTCGCGCAGATCGAAGAGCTCGAAGCGACCAATCGGCGGCTCGCTGCCGGCGAGGCGCGCTTCCGCCGCGTCTTCGAAGCGAATCCGCTGCCGATGTGGATCGCCGATCACGCGACCGGCGGCTTCATCGCCGTCAACGACGCGGCGCTCGCGCTGTACGGCTACAGCCGCGCGGAGTTCCTCGGCGCTCAAGACGCGCGGCGCTCGAAGCGCCCGACGCCGAGGACGGTGCCGCGCCGGTTGCGCATCAGCGCAAGGACGGCGGCGCTATCAAGGTCGCGCTGAGCATCGCATGAAATCGAATTCGACGGCCGCAGCGCCGATCTCGTTTCGGCCTACGACCTGACCGAACGCACTGCGAACGAGCACAAGCTGCGCGAGGAAGCGGTCAACTTGCGCAAGGAAGCGGTGCAGCGCCCGCACGGTCGTCGAAGCAGCGCCGGACGGTTGCTGGATTCTCGACAGCAACGGCCGTCTGCTCGACGTCAACGCCGCGTACTGCCGCATGTCCGGCTACAGCCGCGAAGAGCTGCTCGGCATGAACGCCTCGCAGATCGAAGATCAGAGCACCGGCGAGACGACGATGCGCCTGCAGCTCGGCCGCGTGCAGGGCGGCGGACGCTACGAAACCAAGCATCGCTGCCGCGACGGCTCGCTGCTCGACGTCGAAGTGAGCGTCGGCGTGCTGGAGACGGGCGCGGGCGACAACATGGTGCTGATCCGCGACGTGTCGCAGCGCCGCCGCGAGACTGTCGCGCAGCGCGCCGGCCAGCGTCAGCTCGAGTTCCTCGTCGACCTGTTCAAGCAGTCCGAGGCTTCGACGAGTCCGCGATCGTGCGCCGCGTGATCGACCAGGCGGCCGACGTCGACCGGCAGCCCGCTCGCCTACATGTATTTCGTCGATCCGCCGCGCAAGACGATCGCGCTCGCAGCCTGGCGCGATCGCAGCCAGCCGATGGCGACGATGGTCGACGCCGAGCCGCGCCCGCTCGCGCGCGCCGGCCTGTTCACCGAATGCGTGCGCGCGCGGCATGCGACCTCGAGCAACGATCTGAGCGCAAGCCGCAGCAGGACGGCCTGCCGGATCTGCAACGCTATCTTGCCGTGCCGATGATCGCCGGCGACGAAACGGTCGCAGTGCTGGGCGTCGCGAATCGCGAAGCGGGCTACGGCGAAGACGATCAGAGAGCTCTGTCGGCGCTCGCCGACGGCGTTTGGCGCGTGCTGCAATCGAAGCGCGCGCATGCCGCGACGCTCGGCTCGCTGCAGCGGACCGACGTGGCCATGCAAGGCATGATCGATTCGATGGTGCGCATGGTCGAGCGGCACGATCCGTACACCGCCGGCTCCTCGCGTCGCCTCGCTGCGCTGGCTGTTGCGCTCGGCCGCGAAGCCGGGCTCGACGGCGAACGTCAGCACGCGCTGCGTGTCGCCGCGCTGCTGCACGACATCGGCAACATCGCTGTGCCCACGACGATTCTTGCCAAGCCCGCGCCGCTCACGGAGACCGAGCTCGCGATCATGCGCACGCACGTCGACGAAGGCTGCCAGCTGCTCGCCGAGATCGACTTCGGCGCGCCGATCGCCGACATCATCTACCAGAGTCACGAGCGCTACGACGGCAGCGGCTATCCGCGCGGCCTGAAGGGCGAGGAGATCCTGCGTCGAAGCGCGCATCCTCGCGATCGCCGATACGGTCGAAGCGATGTGCTCGCCGCGTCCGTATCGGCCCGCGGCCGGCATGGAAGCAGCCATCGACGAGATCAATCGCGGCGCCGGCCGACTCTACGATCTGCACCTGGTCGCGGCCTGCACGCGCCTGGTGCGCCAGCACGGCTTCACGCTGCCCGAGTGAGCGAATGCGTGACGCGTCGTCACGCATTTGCGGCTCAAGTTCTTCGCGCGTCAGTCGTCCACCCTAACTTCCTTGCCGGAATCCATCCGCGTGTCGATGCGGGGCTCGCCCGATATGTCATGTCGCGCGGCGCGCGGCACACTGCCCGCCGTCGAACAAGGGCAAAACCGTCGAAAGACGGTGACGCAAAGCCTCCGGTCCTCGGATGCGCTGCCATCGAGCGCGCACGGATAGCGGGGTTGCCGCGGCGGCCTGTTCTCGAGCAGACGTTCGCGTGAAGCCGGCCTGACGGACTCCCGTCGCTCCACTTCCCTTGCAAGACACGAGTGCTCGCGGCGCGCACTGCGCGGCGGGCTTGGTCACTGGAAGTTTCGAGCGTCCACGCAGAGAGTCTCAGATGCGAGTTCGCATGGTCGACGCGACGCGTCTGCCGGCTGTCGTTGTGCTGTTCTCCTCGCCGCCGGCGTGAGCGCGCCCGCGCACGCGGCCAATCAGCCGCCGACGATTTCCGGCACGCCCGCGACCTGGGTGTACGTCGGTTCGCCTTATTCGTTCCGTCCGGCCGTCAGCGATCCCGACAGCGCGAGCCTGCGCTTCACGATCGCCAACAAGCCGTCGTGGGCGAGCTTCAGCACCTCCACCGGCCGCTCTCGCGGCACGCCGACCGCAGTCGGCTTGTGGACCAACATCCGCATCGCAGTCAGCGACGGCATCAGCACGCGCGCGCTGTCCGGTTCTCGATCCGCGCAACCCGGCGCGACAACACGGCGCCGGTGATCTCCGGCTCGCCGGCGTCCGCCGTCGTCGTCGGCTCGAGCTACGCGTTTCAACCTGCGGCGAGCGACGCGGAAGGCGATCCGCTGCGCTTCAGCATCGTCAATCGCCCGGCGTGGGCGACGTTCAACACGCTGACGGGCCGGCTGTCAGCGGCACGCCGACCGCGGCCAACGTCGGCACGTACTCGAACATCGTGATCACGGTGACGCGACGGCGCGACGAAAGTCTCGCTGCCGGCGTTCTCGATCACCGTGTCGCGCACGGCCAATCGCGCGCCGACGATCAGCGGCACGCCGGCGACCTCGCGTCACCGCGGGCCAGGCGTACAGCTTCCAGCCGATCGCAGCGGATGCGGACAATAACACGCTCGGCTTCAGCATTCAGAACCGGCCCGTGTGGGCGACCTTCAGCAGCGCGACCGGTCAGCTGTCGGGCACGCCGACGGCGGCGAACGTCGGCAGCTACGCGAATGTCGTGATCAGCGTGAGCGACGGCAAGGCGAGCGCAGCGCTCGCGCCGTTCACGATCACTGTCGCGGCAGCACCGAACAAAGCGCCGACGATCAGTGGCGCGCCGACGCGCAGCTGTGAACGCAGGTAACGCTTACACGTTCCGTCCGACTGCTGCCGATGGCGACGGCGACACGCTGACGTTCTCGATCGCGAATCGTCCGGCGTGGGCATCGTTCAACACTGCGACGGGTCAGTTGTCCGGCACGCCGACGGCGCGAGCGCCGGCACGTACTCGAACATCGTCATCAGCGTGAGCGACGGCAAGGCGAGCGCAGCGCTCGCGGCGTTCTCGATCACGGTCACCGACGATCGATCGGCGCGGCCTCGTTGTCGTGGGAGCCGCCGACGCAGAACACCGATGGCTCGGCGCTGACGAATCTCGCCGGCTATCGCATCGTCTACGGCGTGTCGGCGACGCAGCTGACGCAGACGATCCAGGTCGGGAACGCGGGCGTGAGCTCGTACGTAGTCGATAACCTCGCGCCCGGCACTTACTACTTCGCAGTGCGTGCGTACACGAGCAACGGCGCGGAGAGCGCGGATTCGAATGTCGTGGCGAAGGTCGTGCAATGAATGCCGCTGCACTCCGCTTTCACTGCTTATGTGAATTGCAGGTCGTTGCCTATGTCTGCCGTCGCAGACAATTGCAGCGGCGCGTGCGCTGTTGTTTACTCAATGTCGGCTACCCAAGGGCAAAACCGTCGAAAGGCGGTGACGCAAAGCCTCCGGTCCGAAGCGCAGATGCGCTGGATAGCGGGGTTGCCGGTCGGAGTGGCGCGTGTGGGCGCGCAACACCAGCCGTCATTCTGCTGCCAGCCAGCTTCTCGGCTGTGGCTCTGCTCCCTTGTGTAAACGCTGCGTGCGCGGACAACCCGCGCAACGAACAGGCGAAAGGTGGGAGCAATGAAAAACGATTCGGGTTCGCGACGTGGGTGGCGCGGCATGCTGTCGTGCTGCTGGTGGCAGTCTCCCTGGCAGGCTGTCTCGAGGACGACAAAGAAGAAGAAGATCCGTCGCAGCCGACGGAGCAGCCCACCAACGAGCCCCCGCCGCCGCCGCCGGTCAATGCCGCGCCGGAGATCACCGGCACGCCTGAGCCGGGCGTCGAGGCCGGCAAGCCGTACTCCTTCACTCCGCAGGCGTCCGACGCCGACGAGGACTTCCTCGAGTTCACGATCGAGAACAAGCCGACGTGGGCCACGTTCAGCGCCGAGACCGGCGCGCTCACCGGCACGCCGACCGACGCCGACGTCGGCGACACCGCGGACATCACGATCAGCGTGACCGACGGCCGCGACACGCGCTCGGTCGGCCCGTTCAAGATCAAGATCAAGCCGCGCAATCAACCGCCGGCCGCGAATGCCCCGCCGACGATCTCGGGCGTGCCCGCCAACGCGGTGACGATCAACCAGGCCTACAGCTTCCAGCCGAGCGCGAGCGATCCGAACAACGACACGCTGCGCTTCGTGATTTCCAATCGCCCGTCGTGGGCGAGCTTCAGCACTTCGACCGGCCGCCTGAGCGGCACGCCGGCGGCGGCGAACATCGGCACTTACTCGAACATCGTCATCTCCGTGAACGACGGCCAGGTCAGCGTCGCGCTGCCGGCGTTCTCGATCCAGGTGCGCGATATTGCGAACCAGCCGCCGACGATCAGCGGCACGCCGGCCGGCAGCGCGACCACCGGGGTCGCGTATTCGTTCACGCCGAGCGCGTCGGATGCGGACAAGCAACCCGCTGACGTATTCGGTTGCGAACAAGCCGGTGTGGGCGAGCTTCAGCACGTCGACGCGGCCGCCTGAACGGCACGCCCGCGGCGAGCCAACGTCGGCAACTTCGCGAACATCATGATCTCGGTGAGCGACGGCCGCGCGTCGGCGTCGCTGCCGGCGTTCGCGATCAACGTGCAGGCGCCGCCGAATCGCGCGCCGACGATCAACGGCACGCCGCCGACCAGCGTCACGCGCCGGCACGGCGTACTCGTTCACGCCGAGCGCATCGGACCCGACAACGACACGCTCGGCTACACGATCGCAGAACAAGCCGGCGTGGGCGGCGTTCGACACTGCGACGGGACGCTTGAGCGGCACGCCGACGAGCCAGAACGTCGGCACGTTCAGCGGCATCGTCATCACCGTCAGCGACGGCAAGGCTGAATGCTTCGCTCACGGCGTTCGCGATCACCGTCAACGCGGCCGCGAACCGCGCGCCGACGATCTCCGGCACGCCGCGCGACCAGCGTCGACGGCCGGCACTGCCTACAACTTCCAGCCGACCGGCGCCGACGCCGACGGCGATACGCTCACGTACACCATCCAGAACAAGCCGACCTGGGCGACCTTCAACGGCAGCACGGGCCGGCTGTCCGGCACGCCGACGACCGCCGCGGCGGGCGTGTACTCCGCCATCGTGATCTCGGTGACCGACACGAAGGACACCGTCTCGTTGCCGGCGTTCTCCATCACCGTCACGGCGCCCACGACGAACGGCAGCGCCACGCTGTCGTGGACGCCGCCGACCCAGAACACCGACGGCTCGGCGATCAGCAATCTCGCCGGCTTCCGCATCCAGTACGGCACGTCCGCGAACGCACTGACGCAGACGATCGAGGTCAACAACCCCGGCCTGGCGACGTACGTCGTCAGCGGCCTGAGCTCCGGCAACTGGTTCTTCTCCGTGCGGGCCTACGACAGCGGCGGTGCAGAAAGCGCTAATTCCAACGTCGTCAGCAAGACGATTCCGTAGGTAATGGAAAGCGGTTAGCGGTTGTGGGTCAGGCTTTAGCCTGACTCCTCTGTCGGGCTGATGTATCCTCGGCCGCTCTTCCGGCGGCCCTGGATCCCCTTCCATGAATCGCGCCCTGAATCGCGCTGTCTGCATCGGCGCCTGCGTCCTTGTCGCAATGGCCGTGACGGCCAGCGCTGCGGAACAGAAGGCACAGCAGCCCAAGTCCGAGGCTCCTGTCGTTCGCGTCCAATTCACCGACCTCACGCTCGCCAACGGCCTGCGCGTGCAGCTCGTCGAGGACCACGGCGCGCCGGTGATCGCGCTGAACGTCGCCTACGACGTCGGCTCGCGCAACGAACGAGCGGGGCGCACCGGCTTCGCGCACCTGTTCGAGCACATGATGTTCAAGGGGTCGAGCAACGTCGGCGACGGCGAGCACTTCTACCAGGTGTTCTCCAACGGCGGCTCGATGAACGGCACCACCAGCAACGACCTGACGCTGTACTTCGAGACGCTGCCGGCGAACCAGCTCGAGCTGGCGCTGTTCCTCGAAGCGGACCGCATGCGCTCGCTGGAGATCACGCAGGCCAAGCTCGACAACCAGCGCCAGGCGGTGCAGGAAGAGCGCCGGCTGCGCGTCGACAACCAGCCGTACGGGCGCGCCGACGAGCACTTCGACGAGCTGTTCTACAGCAACTTCGCCTACCAGCATTCGACCATCGGCTCGATGGAGGATCTGAACGCGGCGAGCGTCGCGGACGTGGCGCAGTTCTTCAAGACGTACTACGCGCCGAACAACGCGGTGCTCAGCCTGGTCGGCGACTTCAAGCGCGACGAGGCGCTGGCGCTGATCCGCCGCTACTTCGAGGACATTCCGCGCCAGAGCGAGCCGCCGTCGGTCGACCTGAGCGAGCCGGAGCAGAAGGCCGAGCGCCGCGAAACGATGACGGATGCGCTGGCGCGCGCGACCCAGGTGCAGATCGCGTACAAGACGCCGCATGGGCAACGCTCCCGATGTGTATGCGTTGCGCGTGCTTTCGTCGGTGCTGCAGCAGGGCGACAGCTCGCGTCTCTATCAGACGCTCAACAAGGAGAAGGAGCTCGTCGTCGGCATTGGCGGGTTCGTCGACGAGCGCATCGGCCCCGGCGGCTTGTACATCGGCGCCACGGTGCGGCCGGGCAAGAAGGCCGAGGACGTCGAGGCTGCGATCTACTCGGAGATCGAGAGACTGCAGCAGCAGCCGATCGCGGAGTGGGAGCTGGAGAAGGCCAAGAACACGACGCGCTTCGGCTACCTGCAGAGCATTCGCAGCGCGCAGTCGCGCGCGACGCAGCTCGGCACGTTCACGGTCAAGTTCAACGATCCGGGCCTGATCAATACGCGAGTCGCGGGCTTCGAGGCCGTGACACGCGCAGACGTGCAGCGCGTGGCCAAGCAATACCTGCAGGCAAAGCACCGCACCGTCATCGTTACCAATCCCGCGCCGCCGCCGGCCGCGCCCGGCGCGTGAGGCACACTCACATGAAACCTCTGATCCGCGTGTTCGGCGGCGCGCTGTTGGCATGGACCGCGCTCTGCGCCGCGCAACAGCCGGGCACGCCGGAGTCTCCGGCGCCCGATTCGTTGCAGGGTGTAAAGCTCAAGGGCAAGGCGCCCGTCAATCCGCAGACGCTGCGCGTCGTGCTGCCGCGGGCACAGGAAGCGACGTTGTCGAACGGCCTGCGCGTCGCGCTGCTCGAAGACCACAAGCTGCCGACGTTCTCGCTGCAGTTGCTGCTGACGGGCGGCGGTCTCGACGATCCCGCGGATCAGCATGGTGTGGCCATGGTCACCGCCTCGTTGCTGCGCGAGGGGACGACGCAGCGTACGAGTCGCCAGATCGCGGAGCAGCTGGCGACGCTCGGCGGCGCCTTCTCAGCTGCTGCCTCGCCCTCGTCGGGCGAAACATCGATCTCGATCGCCGGGCTGAGCGACGAGGCGGACAAGATCCTCGCGATCGCTGCCGACGTCGTGCGCAATCCCGCGTTCCCGGAAGCGGAGCTCGCAAAGTACAAGTCGCGGTTCCTGTCACAGCTGCAGCAGCAGCGCGCGACGCCCGGCTTCGTCGCGCAGGAAGAATTCATGCGCGCCGTGTACGGCACACACCCCGGCAGCTACGTCGTGCCGCCGGAGAGCGTGCTGCGCGCCCTGACTCGCGCCGATCTCGCGAGCTACCACAAGACGCACTACATGCCGAACAACGGCATCGTGCTCGCGTACGGTGATTTCAAGCTCAATGACCTCGTGCAGAAGCTGGAGCGCGCGTTCGGCGACTGGCCGAAGGGCGATGCGCGCACGATCTCGCTGCCTGCGCTCACGCCGCCGGCGAAGTCGCGCGTGCTGCTGGTCGATAGGCCGGGCTCGGTGCAGACCTCGCTGTGGCTCGGCGGGCTCGGCATCGAGCGACGCAGCGACGATTACTTCGCCGTGCTCGTGATGAACCACATCCTCGGCGGCGGGCCGGCTTCGCGGCTGTTCATCAATCTGCGCGAGGACAAGGGCTACACGTACGGCGTGTACAGCTTCTTCAACGGCTCGAGATTCCCCGGCGTGATGCTCGCAAGCACCGACGTGCGAACTACGGTGACGGACGGCGCGCTGCAGGAGCTCATGGCCGAGCTGACGCGCATCGGCAGCGAGCCGGTGCCGGAGCAGGAGCTGAAGAACGCCAAGCGCGCGCTGATCGGCGGCTTCGCGTTGTCGCTCGACTCGCCGCAAACGCTCATCAGCAATCTTGCAACACAGAAGATCTACAATCTGCCGTCCGACTACTGGGACACCTATCCGCAGCGGGTCGAGGCGATCAGCGCGGCAGACGTGCAGCGCGTCGCGAAGAAGTACTACGACGCGAGCCGGCTGCAGATCGTCGCCGTCGGCGACAGTGCCTCGGTGAAAAAGGTGCTGGAAAAATACGGCACGGTCGAGACCGCAGTGCCCGCAGCCTCTGGCGCTCCCTGAGAAGAACAGAGAAGAACACATGAGCTCGGATACCCAGCAGACGCCTCTGCACCGCTGGTTGTGGCGGATCGCGCGCATCGAAGGGCATGAGGCGGGCGCGGCCATCGCCGGCTTTGCCTACATCTTCTGCGCGTTCACCGCGTACATGATCCTGCGCCCGGTGCGCGAGACGATGGGCATCACCTCGGGTGTGTCGAACCTGCCGTCGCTGTTCTGGGGCACGCTGGCGGTGACGCTGGTGACGCAACCGATCTTCGGCTGGCTCACGTCACGCTTTCGGCGCACGGTCTTTCTGCCGTGGGTGTACGGCTTCTTCGCGCTCAACCTGCTCGGCTTCTATCTGTGGTTTCACTTCGCAAGCGAGCACACCTGGATCGCACGGGCGTTCTTCATCTGGATCACGGTGTTCGCGCTGTTCGTGCCGTCGGTGTTCTGGAGCCTGATGGCCGACATTTTCCGCCCCGAGCAGGCCAAGCGCCTCTACGGATTTCTCGCGGCCGGCACCAGCGCGGGCGGCGTGCTCGGGCCGCTCATCGCTGCGACGCTCGCGCCCGTGATCGGCACGATCAACCTGCTGTTGTTCTCGATGCTGTTTCTCGGTGCATCGATCTTCTGTATCCGCTATCTGACGACATGGCATGCGCGGGCGATCGCCGCGCACCAGGCCGCCGCCAACGTGAAAGGTGACGTCAACCAGCCGCTCGGCGGGAGCTTGTGGGCAGGCTTTTCGCTGGTCGCGAAGAGCCCGTACCTGCTGAGCATCGCCGCGTTCGTGCTGTTGCTGACCTGGGTGTCGACGTTCCTCTACCTGCAGCAGGCGGAGCTCGTGCAGAAAGCTCTACCGGACCGCGACCAGCAGACGCAGCTGTTCGGCTGGGTGGACTTCATCGTGCAGTCCTTGTCGCTGCTCATTCAGCTGTTCGCGTTGAGCCGCTTCACGAAGTGGATGCGGCTCTCGACGGTGATCATGATGGCACCGATCCTGATGGTGTTCGGCTACAGCGCACTCGCGCTGTTCCCCGTGCTGTCGGTGCTGCTCGTCGTCATGGTCATCCGGCGCGTCGGCGAGTACGCGCTCGTGCGGCCGTGTCGCGAGATGCTGTTCACGAGCGTCGACCGCGAAACGAAGTACAAGGCGAAGAACTTCATCGACACGGCGGTCTATCGGACCGGCGATGCGACCAGTGGCTCGGCGCACGCGCTGCTCTCGTGGCTCGGAGTTGCGACTTCGGGCATCGCGTGGGTCGGTGCGGCCGTTGCGGCGGTGTGGGCGGTGCTGGCGTATCGGCTCGGCAACACGCACGAGCGGAATACCGGAGAGGCTGGCGACGGGACTGGATCGGCCCCCGCGCCCGGCGGTCGGGCTGAAAGCCCGACCTACTTGAGCTCGAAGCGGATCCGAACTGCGGCGCGTTGCGGGACCGCAGCGCCGTCGCGCATCACCGGCTCGAAGCGCCAGCGCTTCACTGCATCGACGGCCGCCTCGTCGAACGTGCGCAGCGGCTGCGCGTTGCGCACGACGAGGTCTTGCGTGGTGCCATTGGGTGCAATCGTGAACTCCACGTCGACCCAGCCCGAGAGGCCCAGCCGCTCCGCTTCGCGCGGATAGCTGGGCGGCACTTCGCGCACCCGCTTCAGCGTTTTCGCCTGCACGATTTGCGACGCAAAGTTGCGCTGCTGCTGCGCGGCTGCCAATTGCGTCTGCAGCGACTTGGTCGCGTCCAGGTTCGGGACGAGCGTGTCGACGCGGCTGAGGAAAGCGCGTGCCGTTTCCACGTCGCCGGCAGCCAGGGCAGTGCGCGTCCGTTCCAGGAACGCGAACGCGAGCTGCTGCTGCTCGATGCGAAGCTCGTTCGACGTCCGGATACTTGGCGCGTAGCGCGAGCAATTGCTCGTAAGCATTGTTGCCCGGCGGCTCGAGCAGAATGCCTCGACCGCGCAGTCGCGCGACGGACTCGAGCTCAGCTGGCACTGGGCTGCGACGGCGCGGCGGCCGGCTGCCGTTGCTCCGGCCCGTCGGTGTCGGCGCCTGGACCTGCGATCTCTCTGCTGGTGCGGATGCCCGTGCGGCGGGTTGCTTCTCCGGCGCAGGCGCTGGCGGCGGCGGCGCGACGCTGACCGGTGCGCGCGTGCTGCGCGAGAGCGCCACAAGTTCGGCTCGTAGCGCGTCGAGTCGGGGATACTCGGGAACCGCGCGTTGCAGGACCATGAGCGCAGTCGCACCGCGCGCAGGATCGTGCGCTTGCAGCGCTTCGACGACCCGTGCCTCGAGCCGGGCTCCAACGGCCTCCAGCCCTGTGCGCGCGTCGGCATTGTCGGGCTGCAGTGCGAGGACGGCGCGGAAATGTTCGACTGCGTTGTTGCCGCGTGGATCGGTCAGCCGATCGGTCGCGATCGCCATCTGACCCCGCGCGAGAGACTCCGTGATCTGTTCTTCTTGCGTGAGCGTGCCCACCGCTCGCGGCAGCGGCGCGACTGCGGCCGGCTCCTTGCGGTTGAGGTACCAAATCGCTGCGCCGATCCCCACGATCAGCAGCACGACGATGCTGACGACGAGCAGCGAGAGATTCGGGCGCGCGGCGATGGTCTGCACCGTCGTGAGATGCGATCGGCTCGACGTTGCGCAACTCGTGGTAGCGGCGCGATGCAGCTGACAGGAACAGGTTGGCGCGCGCGGGTGAAACGGGCTTGTGCAGGAAGCGATAGATGCGCCCGTCGCTGACGAGCATCGCGACGGAATGCTCCTCGTCGCGCCGGCCCGTCGCCATGAGGATCAACTCGGGAAATTGCGCGTGCAGCTGGTCGAGCAGTGCGGCGGCGTCGCCACGCAACGCGCCGAGGTCAGCGATCAGGATGCTGCAACGGCCGCCGACCAGCAGGTCGACGGCGGTGTCGGCAGAAGGAGCGTGCCAGATCGCGTGCTCGGGACCGGCTGCTTCGCGCAACGTCGCGAGCACGCCCGGATCCGAGGTGAGCACTACGACATCGAGAACGTGGCCGGGAAGGCCGGCGCCAGCCTGCAACGCAGCGAGGTGTGGGATCTTGCCGCGTGCTGTGCACTGCATTCTCTTGACGATTTCGCGGGGGACCCCGCTAGCGGCTCACTCGAGGCAAACGACGAGTTGCGCCGAATGGCTGCGCCAGTTGATCGGGATCACGAACGAGCGGATGTTGTCCGGCGTGACGACCTTCTCGGGCTCGCCGGCGACGACGGTCGGCACCGAGATCATGAAATCCTTGCCGAAGTCGCGGCGCGCGTTGCCGGAGATCGTGTTCGCCACCTCGCCGACGAGGTCGCACATGTTCTCCTGCGTCAGCTCGGTCTCGCCCATGCGCATCAGCATGACGGTGAGCATCGGGCGCGAGGCCGTGAAGTAGACGATACCGCGGCGCTTGCCGGCGATGTTGATGACCCCGGTGAATTCCTGGATGGTCGGGCCGGCCGTCATGCACGATGTACGGCGAGCCGACCGACGCGGGCTGGTTGGCGGCAGTCGCGAAGTAGTGGGTCGTTCCTTCGACGAAGGTCTCCAGTTCGACTTTAGTCATCATTTCCGGCGCCTCTTAGCAGCTCTTCCAGCGCCTCGGTCAGTTGACGATCCGTGAAAGGCTTGCAGAGGAAGCCATTGGCTCCCTTCTTCAACGCTTCGATCGCGGTGGCTTTGTCGGACAGCGCGGAGATCACGAGGATCAGCACGTCCGGCTTGATCTTCACCAGGTTCTCGACGCATTCGATACCGTCCATTTCCGGCATCGTCAGGTCCATCGTGACGACGTCCGCCGGCTCCTTGCGGAACGCCTCGACCGCCTGCTTGCCGTTCGCTGCGGTCGCTGTGACCTGCAAGCGATCGATCTGCAGCTCGCGCTCGATCTTGCGCCGGATTATGTTCGAATCGTCACAAATCATGAGCTTGAGCTTACCGTTCGTCAACGGTTGAGCCTTGGGGGATGCCAGCGCCATTTCCGTCCCTCGTGAGCTTGTTTTTGCTGCGTCAGTAGCCGTTGCCGTCGATTACGCGGCCACGGCGCGTTCAGTCGCCGGCAGCCAGATCTTGAACTTCGAGAACTTGCCGCCCGCCGAGGCGAGCCCGACCCGGCCGCCGAGCTCGGCGACCAGGATGCGCACCAGGTCCATGCCCGCGCCGCGCCCGGCGTCGGTCGTGACGCGGTCGGCCGTGGAGAACCCGGGGCGGAAGATCAGTGCCATCGTCTGGCGCGGATCGAGCATCGAGGCCTGCGCCGGCGTGATCAGCCCGCGCTCGACTGCGACTTCCTTGATGCGCTCCAGCTGCAGGCCGCGGCCGTCGTCCTGCACGATCAGCTCGTAGCCCTCGCTGTCGCGCGCGCCGAACTCGACCGCGAGCGTGCCGGTCTCGGCCTTGTGCGCCTTGGCGCGCTCGCTCGGCTCTTCGATGCCGTGCACGACCGCGTTGCGCACCAGCTGAATCGTGATGTCCTTGACCGCGCGGCGATACGCTTCCGGAACGTTGTCCAGACCGGTGCAGCGCAGGGCAACCTGCTTCGCCTGGCTGCTCGCGACGCGCGCCGCGAGATCAGCGAGCGTGCGCTCCAGGCCGGCGCCAGCCGGCTCGGCGGCCGGGGCTTCGGCGGCCGGGAAGACCGGCGCCTTCATCGACTGGGTCTTGTCGTGCGTGTGCGTTTGCGGCTCGTCGCTCTCGCCCGCGAGCCAGCGATCGACCTTCTCCGCTTCGACCTGCGACGTCGCGCTGCCCCTGGGGCCCATGGTGCCGCCACGCGAGGCGATCGCCTGGTGCAGATCGACCAGTCGGCTGAGCATCTCGCGCACCTGCGCGAGGTGGTTGAACAGATCGTCGAGCTTGACGACCAGCGGCAGGAAGTCGCTGCCCGACAGCGATTGGCGGCCCTTGAGGTCGCTGAGCGCCTCTTCGAACGCGTGCGCGCGCTGCTCGACGGTCTTGAGGCCGAGCGCCGCGGCTTCGCCCTTGACCGCGTGCACCTGGCGATAGATGCCGTCGATCTTCGCGCGGAACGCCGACTCTTCGCGCGCCGGCTCCTTGAGGATCGAGTTGACCATCTTCAGCGACACGTCGGCGTCGGTGAGGAAGCCCGTGAGGCTGTCCGGCTCGACGTGCAGGATGCGCAGCAGCAGGTCGAGCTGTGCCTGCGCCTTTTCCTGCGATTCCTGCAACTCGCGCGACAGCATGACGCGCTTGGTGACGTCGTTGACCGTCACCAGCAGGTGCGACAGCGAGCCTTCCGATTTCACGCGGTTGAAGTCGAACTCGAGGAAGTGCGTGTCGAAGCCGCCGGCGGCGTTGTCGAAGTGCACTTCGACTTCGTTGAGCGGGTTGATCGTCTTGACCAGCTTCTCGTTGACGCGGTCGCCCCACAGCAGCGCCACGTAGTCCATCGCGGTGCGCAGCGTCTTCTCGGGCACGATCTCTTTCAGCAACGTGTCGAACGTGAAGCCGGCGAACTCTTCGCGGCGGAAGATGTTGTTGAGCGCCATCGAGCGCTCGCTGCCGACCTTCAGGTCCTTGTCGAGCAGGAACAGACCTTCGTTCACCGTGCGCAGAATGTCCGCCGTCTCCTTGCGCTGGCGGTTCGAGATCGCTTCGTCCTTGCGCAGGTTGCGCGCGAAGTAGAAGAAGATCGCGCCGAGCAACAGCACGGCGGCGACCATGCCGAACACCTGCACCGTACGCAGCGTGCCGGAGCGGGCGTGGCTCGCGGTCTCGACCTGCGTCGTCAGCTCGATCATCACGTTGCGCAGCTGCGCGTGCGACGTCGCACCGTAGGTATTGAGATCCTGCAGGGCCGCCTGCAGGCGGCGACCGCGCGGGCTGAGCGGCACCGGCTGCGGTTCGAGCGAGCGGCTTCGCGGCCGGCGCAGTCGCTTCCGGCGCCGCGTACGGCGAGCCGGAGAAACGCAGCACCGGATCGAGCTTGGCCTTGTATGCGTTCCACAGCTTGGTGCCGTTGCCGAGCGCGCCCTGCGCTTGCTCGGTCGGTGAGCGCCGGCACGACGAACACGTTGCCGGTGCTGTCGGTGATCATGCCGCCGTTCGCGAGGCTGCTGAGCGCGTTGTCGTACGACTTCGCGGCTTTGCGCAGCGCTTCGAGCGGCTCGTCGATCTTC
Organism: uncultured Gammaproteobacteria bacterium; assembly: GCA_963830745.1. Classification (GTDB taxonomy): domain Bacteria; phylum Pseudomonadota; class Gammaproteobacteria; order Steroidobacterales; family Steroidobacteraceae; genus Steroidobacter. The sequence continues at coordinate 270,811 of CAWHNL010000012.1, read as the reverse complement.
TGGCCATTCTTCAGGCGCGCGGCGAGCTCGACGCCCGCGGCATACACCGCACCGGGCTGCTCGCGCTGCTCGGCGAGAAATTTGACCGCGGAGACGTCGTCGGAGAACTGGCCGGCCTTGCCGTGGTTCACCGCGAGAATGATCGCGATGAACACCAGGAAGCCGGTGATCGCGAACACGATCCCCTTGTATCGACCGAGATCCAGAATGCCCATGAACAATTCCCCTGTGCGATGCAGCGCGCCGAGTTGGCGACGCGCGAGCAAGTGTCGCCCCGGCTTACAACTATGGTGTTATCTGACAATAAGCGTTTTAACAGCGCTCGAACCAGTTCCCGGTTTTAAAGGACGAAAACTTGCGCCAGTTCAAAGTTTCGCGCACTAGGCCGCGGCATTTCAGCCGCGTTGGAAAACTGCGCGAAAGGCTGATTCCGCGGCAAGCGCGCGCTCTTACGGCATCCACCCTGCGAAATCGCCTGTCATCGAACGTCCGATGCGCTGTGACCTAGACTGCAACATGGCACCCAAGTCTGCGTCAATGCGCCGCTCGCGTCGCTCGCAAGATGTTGAATTGCCGGCCGGGCCGACGCTGTACGCGGCACTGACGTGTTTTCGCGACAGACGGCGCTTTTCGACGCATTTTGCCAGCACTTACGCGCCCGCAGCAGCGTTTTCGCGCTCGACAAGTATTTTCGGTCCCGCTCATTATCGGCCGGGCACACCCGGGACCCGCGGTTGGCGGTAGGGAACCCATGAGCGCAACGACAGAATTCAAATCATACGTGCCCGTTGCCCAGCGCGCTGCGCTCGAACGCCTCGTGTTCTTCAATTCCTGCCAGGGTCGCGTCAGCGACTGCATCGCCAATGCGATCGAGAAATTCGGCGCGCCGGAAATCGTCGCGGACCGCGACCGCCTGCGCATCTACATGAAGGGCATGCCGGACGTGCAGTCGCTGTTTGCGCTCGATGCGTCGACGGGTCGTCCTGTCGGTGTAGCGGTCTATACACGCCAGGATGTAGAGCACGTCACCGTGATGCACCTGAGCATCGATGCCGAGTTCGCCAGCGGCGGCCTGCGCGCCGGCGAGCAGTTGTTGCTGCGGCTGCTGCGCGAAGTGCGTCGCTCGACGCGCCGCGTGAAAGGCGTGCGACGCGTCGAGCTCTACTACGCATCGGGTCGAACTGCGAGCCAACGCTGGCGCATGCCGGCGAAGGCGATGATGTAACTCGACCTCGTGCTTCGCCGGCGTCTCGCTGTCGCCAGCCTGATCACCCTGTGGTGTGCGCTGCTGGCCGCGATGCTCGGCCGCTACGCGTGGCCGCTCGACCTGTTCGCGCACTTCCGCGTCCAGTACACGCTGCTGTTCCTCATCGTCGCGATCTTGCTGTTCGCGCTGCGCGCGCCGTTACTGGGCGCGCTGGCGATCGCCGGCGCCGTGCTCGGGGCGATTCCGATCGTCAGCTACATGGGCGTGCAGACGGCGCGCGCCGAGGCCGGCTCCGCGAAATTCCGCGTGGTCACGTTCAACACCTGGTTTCGCAACCACGACTACGCGGCCATCGGGCGCTTTCTCGAGCAGACGCAGGCCGACGTCATCGTGCTCGAAGAGCGCGATCGGGATGACGGGGCGCAGCGGATCGGCGGCTTACCTGCATTCCTATCCGCATTCGTTCAACCGAGCCGCGCACGCATGGCGCGATCGTGTTCGCGCGCTGGCCGATCCTCTCGGCCGAATCGCTCGCGCTGACCGAAGGACCCGGCGTGCTCGCCGCGCGCGTCACGCTCGATTGGCACGGCACGCCGGTGACCGTGCTCGGCGCGCACTTGCACTGGCCGCTCGGGCCCGAAGAACTCGCGGCTGCGCAATGCCGAGCTGGCGGGCATCGCATCCTTCGCCGCCGCGCACGAGGAGCCGCTGATCGTCGCGGGAGATTTCAACGTCACGCCGTGGTCGCGCGCACTTCCGCACGGCGCTGGAGCGCTCCGGCCTGAGCGACTGCGCCGCGGGGCACGGCCTCGCGCCTTCGTGGCCGTCGCAGTTCCCGCCGCTCGGCATCCGCATCGATCACTGCTGGGCGTCGCATCACTGGCGCAGCGTCGACGTGCGTCTCGGACCGTCGCACGGCTCGGATCATCTGCCGCTGATCGCGGATCTGGTGTGGGCAGCTCCATGACGTTCGTACCGCGCTTGATCCGCGGCGTTCCAAGTCTCGCGCTGAAGCGACTGGTGTGGAGCCTGGTCCGTCGCCGCGAGTTCGCGTACAGCACCACGACGCCGCGCGGCTGGCGCATCACCGGGCACACGCGGGATTGGATCCAGCGCAACCTGTACTACTTCGGTCTCTGGGAACCGAACCTGTCAGCGTGGATCGAGAGCCGCCTGTCGCCCGGCGACGTGTTCATCGATGTCGGTGCGAACATCGGCTACTTCACGCTGCTCGCGGCGAACCGCGTCGGGCCATCGGGCCGTGTCGTGGCTGTCGAAGCGATGCCCGCGATATTTCAGCACCTCTCGGCGCACGTTGCGGCCAACGCGCTCGCGAACACTCGCCTCATCAACGAAGCAGCGGTCGGTCCGGGCGAACCGCCCGAGGCGCTGTTGTACTGGGGCGGTGCAGGAAACATCGGCTCGAGCGGCATGATCCAGCACTCGACGCAGTCCGAAGCGGTCAAGGTCGCCGCGCGGACGCTGGCGCAGATGCTGACGCTCCGAAGAATGCCGCCGCGCGCGGCTCATCAAGGTGGACGTCGAAGGCGTGGAGGGACGAACGATCCGCGGCCTCGAGCTCGAGCGCGACTGCTTCGACGAGCGTCTCGAGCTGATCGTGGAAATATCGGCGGGCGCCGAAGCCACGACCGACCCCGCTGACCTGCTGCAGTATCTGGGCAGCCTGGGATTCTTTCCGTACGAGCTCCGCGAGGATCATTACTTCGAGCGCTACGCCTATCCGGCCCGCGCGGTCTCGCAGCCGCAGCGCGTACGCCAGCCGCTGCGCGCCGTCCACAACGTGATTTTCTCGAGGATCGACGCCGACCAACTCTAGTCGCCCAACTCTAGTCGCGTTGGGCGCGCCGGATCACGTAGCCGCCCGATTTCTGGTCCGGCTCGAGCGACAGGAGCTTGCGCGTCTGCGCCTCTTCCAGCAGGTCGCTGAACGTGCGGAAGCCGTAAGTAGCTCTCGTTGAAGCCCGGGTTGCGGCGCTTGAGCGCCTGCTTGACCATCGAGCCCCAGATCTTCTCGTCCTGGTCGCGCTCCTCGGCGAGCGCGTCGATCGTGTCGAGCACCAGGTCGAACGCTTCCTGCTTGCGGTCCTCCTCGCTCTTCTCCGCCTTCGGCTGCGGCTCCTTCGAGGCTTTCCGCGGCCTGCTTGGCGGGCTGCTTGCGCCGCGTGCGCTGCTGCTTCTTGCGCTCTTCCTGCCGCACCAGGTCGTCGTAGTAGATGAACTCGTCGCAGTTCGCGATCAGCAGGTCCGAGGTCGAGCTCTTCACGCCGACGCCGATGACGAACTTGTTGTTCTCGCGCAGCTTGCTGACCAGCGGCGAGAAGTCCGAGTCGCCGCTGATGATCACGAACGTGTCGACGTGCTCCTTGGTGTAGCACAGGTCGAGCGCGTCGACGACCATGCGGATGTCGGCGGAGTTCTTGCCCGACATGCGCACGTGCGGGATCTCGATCATCTCGAACGAGGCCTCGTGCATCGGCGCCTTGAACTCGCGGTAGCGCTCCCAGTCGCAGTACGCCTTCTTCACCACGATGCTGCCCTTGAGCAGCAGCCGCTCCAGCACGCGGTCGATGTCGAACTTCGCGTACTTGGCGTCGCGCACGCCGAGCGCGATGTTCTCGAAATCGCAGAACAGCGCCATGCTGGTGATCGTGTGCGCCACTACAGCCACCCCCGGCGGCGGAAGAATACGTAGGGAATCAGCCCGCGACCGACCATCAGCACGAGCGCGAACGGATAGCCGAGGTGCCAGCCGAGCTCGGGCATGAAGTGGAAGTTCATGCCGTAGATGCTCGCGACCAGCGTCGGCGGCATCAGCATCACCGCGACGATCGAGAAGATCTTGATGATGTTGTTCTGCTCGATGTTGATCAGGCCGAGCGTCGCCTCCAGCAGGAACGACGACCTTCGTGCCGAGGAAGCTCGCGTGGTCGGACAGCGAGGTGACGTCGCGGCTGATCGAGTGGAAGCGGTCGCGCTGCTCGCCGGTCATCGGCGCGGACTGCTGCACGAACATCAGCAGCCGGCCCAGGCTCACCAGGCTCTCGCGCGACTTCGAGTTGAGCTCGCCGTTGAAGCCGATGCGCTCGATCATGCGGCGCAGGTCGCGGCTGTCGGGCGTGCCGTTGCCGCGCTGCGCGAAGATGCTGCCCGAGAGGTTGTCGAGGTCGCCGCCGACGCGCTCCAGCACGTCGGCGATGCGCTCGGTGAACGCCTCCATCAGGCCGGCGAGCAGCGCCAGCGGGGTGGTGCAGGCGGCCGGATGCTTCTCGGCGTACGCGATGAACTGCTGGAACGGCTTGGTGTCGAGGTAGCGGTTCGTCACCAGGCGCGAGCCGGTCAGGATGAACGTCACCGCCATGCTCACCGGCCGGTCGGTGTCGAGCTGCGCCGCGACCGTGGTGGTCATGTACAGCGCGCCGTTGTCCTCGTACAGCCGGTTCGAGGTCTCGATCTCCTTCATTTCCTCGCGCGTCGGCACGTCGATCGCCGAGCGTGCGCCTCGACCAGCTTTTCCTCTTCCGGCGTCGGCTCGAGCAGGTCGACCCAGATCGCCTCGTCGGGGATCCGCGGCGGCGAGCCCGGCGTCGTGCGCGCCAGGCCCTGCGGCTGCTGGATGAAGATGTTCAGCATGCCGGTGGGACGCTGCGACGGCCGGCGTGCTCAGCCGCCGTGCTCATGCGCGGCGAGCTCGTCGATGACGCCGGAACAGCTGCGGCTCGCCGCCGGCCATCGCCACGTCGGTGATGTACTTGCCGTTGACGACCACCGTCGGCACCGACTGGATCTGGTAGCGGCGGTTGAGGAAATCCGCGCGCTGCAGCTTCGATTCCACCGCGAACGATGCGAACGCCTTCTGGAACTCTTCCGGGCTGACGCCGTGCTTCTTGAAGAACGCCGTCATCTTCTCGACCGTGTTCAGCGGATTGCCGTTGACGTGGATCTCGCGAAAGATCAGCGAGTGCAGCGCGTCCAGCTTGCCGAGCGCTTCGGCCGTGTAGAACAGCCGCGCGTGCATGCGCAGCGTGTCGTTCCACATCGCCGGCACGCGCACGAACTCCACGTACGCCGGCTTGCCCTTGTTGCGCCACGACTCGATCGCGGGATCGAGCGCGAAGCAGTGGCCGCAGCCGTACCAGAACACTTCGACGACTTCGACCTTGCCGGGCGCGACGTTCGTGGGCTGCGCGGGCACGACCTTGCGGTAGTTCGTGCCTTCCTTGAAGCGCTCGGACGTGGCCGGCGTGTTCGTCGCCGGCGGCCGAGGCGCAGCGTCGGCTGCACGCCGCTCGCAGGCTGCTCCGGCGACTCCTGCGCATCGTCGGTCTCGCTGACCGTTTCCGCGGGCGCGGTCGGCGCCGATTCCTCGGCCGTCGCCGGCGCGGCAGCGTCGGGCGCAGCAGCGCTCGGCGCTCGCAGGCTGTGCCTGCTGCGGGCTGCGACGCCGCCGGTTGTGCCGGGGCGGCCGGCTGCGGCTGCTTGCTGCACGCGATCGGCGCGACGAAAACCAGAGCGAGCAACGCAGCGGACAGAAGCTTGTTCATGCGGAGTTCGTTACGTGAGTTCATTGCGAGTTCTTCGGTTCAGCGCAGGCCTTGGACGTACGAGGCGACGGCGTCGATCTGCTCGTCGGACATCGTGCTCGCGACGTTGCGCATCATCTTGTTCGCGATCGGTCTGGCGCGTGCCGGCGCGATAGGCACGCAGCTGCGCGGCGACGTAGGTTCGCGTACTGACCGCGCAGCGACGGATACGCCGCCGGCGGATTGCCGTCGCCGGTCGGGCCGTGGCACGCGGCGCACGCCGGCGATGCCGCTCTTCGGATCGCCGCTGCGATAGATGCGCTGGCCGAGCGGCAACTTGCCGGGGTCGGCTTCCAGGCCCGCGGGCTTCTGCGACGCGAAGTAGGCGCCGAGGTCTGCCATGTCGTCGTCGGACAGGCTCGCCGCCATCGGCGTCATCAGCGGATTCTTGCGTGCGCCGCCCTTGAAGGCCTGCAGCTGCTTGCGGATGTACTGCTCGTGCTGGCCGGCCAGGCTCGGCCATTCCGGATTCGCGCTGTTGCCGTTCGGCCCGTGGCAGGCGACGCACGCGGTGGACTTGGACTGCCCTTCTCGGCCGAGCCGGCGCCGAGCGCGGCGGCGCTCGCGCACAGGCCCCCGAGCGCCAGCAAGTGGACGAAGAGCGGGACAAGCGAAGGCTTCATCTGGCAAAACTCCAAGGCAGCTGGCCGCTTAAAAGGCGCGGAATTGTACACTAGCGGCCCCCCGCCGCCTCCCGACCCGACCCCCACGCATGCCGCAGTTCCCCGAATCCCGATTCATCAGCAGTGCCTGGCAGCCGCGGCAGTTTCCGGCCGACGACGGGCACCGAGGTCGCGTTCGCCGGCCGCTCCAATGCCGGCAAGTCCAGCGCGCTGAACGCCATCGCCGGCCGCAAGGATCTGGCGCGCACCAGCAAGACGCCGGGCCGCACGCAGCTGATCAATTTCTTCGGGCTGGACGGCACGCAGCGGCTGGTCGATCTGCCGGGCTACGGCTTCGCGAAAGTCCCGGAGCGCATGAAGGAGCACTGGCAGGAGCTGCTGACGCGCTATGTCGAAGCGCGGGCCTCGCTGGTCGGGCTGGTGATCGTGATGGACGCGCGCCGGCCGCTCACCGACTTCGACGTGCAGATGCTCGACTGGAGCGGGGCCAATGGCCTCGCGACGCACATTCTGCTGACCAAGGCAGACAAGCTCAGCCGCGGCGAATCGAGCGCGGTGCTGAAGCAGGTGCGGGCGCAGGTCGAAGGCGTCGCGACCGTCCAGCTGTTCTCGGCCGTCGCGAAGACCGGCGTCGACGAGGCTCGGCGCGAAGTGCTGACGATGCTGAACGCGTGACCGAAAAAAAAGCCCGGTGGCTCGTGAGAGCCACCGGGACAGTGTTACCCGGCATGGGGATGGACCGGGTTACCGTTCACTCAGGGAGGTCAGCGAACGGGAGCGTCCTGGCCGACGCTCGTAGGTTGAGACGTCTGCGTTCCGCCAAAGTTCCGCTCAGATTCGCTGCTGCGAACGTGAAGAAAGCTTCATGATTTCAGTCGCTTGATTGCGACGCCACGGAGGCGCTCGGCGTTGCGGCGATGTCGCGCCGAAAGCCAGCAACCGCGCCGCGCCCGCTGCCGCCGTTGCACATCGACAACAGCGGCGCGGTGTATCGGTGCATCACAGGAACGTATAAGTGAGGCCGACGGAAATCATGTCGAGGTCGACATCGCTGATCTCGAACTTCTCGTACTCGGCGCGGATCGACAGCCCGAGCACGCGGAACTGTGCGCCGACGCCGTAGGCGAGATCGCTGCCGTCGTCGTCAAAGGCACCCGCCCTCGATCTTGCTGTCCCAGGCGATCAGGCCGACCTTCGCGAACAGGTCCACCGGGCCGATCGGCAGGAAACCGACCGCGAAGGCGGAGATGCCGTCGCCATCGGCCTTCAGCGAACCGCCGAGCACGTCGTCCTCGGGCTCGCCGAAGTTGACGTAGGCCGCTTCGACGCCGAGCCAGTCGAGCGGGCGGATGCCGGCGATCAGCTTGAACGCCGTGTCGTCGGCGTCGAAATCGTCGTCTGGCAGAACGTTGTCGGTGAGATCGTCGATCTTCAGGTTCGCCTGGCCGACCGAGCCGCCGAGATAGAAGCCGTTGTCGGCGGCGACGGCGGGCAGCACCGGCAGGGTCAGCAGCGCGGCTGCGAACAGGATTGCTTTACGCATGCAGTGGATCTCCGTGTCTGAAGAACAGGGTGCGGGGGCAGAGAATGCCGGACTCAGCTGAACGGCAATTGAATCTCGACGATTCGATTCCTTTACGCTCCGTAATCAGTGAGCTTCGTCCCAATTGGCGCCGGAGCCGACGTCGACTTTGAGCGACGTCCGCAACTGCGCTGCGGCGCTCATCAGCTCGCGCGCGCGGCCCATCAGCTCCTCGGCTGCATCGCGCTGCACCTCGAAGACCAGCTCGTCGTGCACCTGCATGATCAGTCGGGCAGGGATGCGCGAGTGCGGTCAACCAGCGATCGACCTCGATCATGGCGCGCTTGATGATGTCCGCGGCCGTGCCTTGCATCGGCGCGTTGATCGCCGCGCGCTCGGCGCCTTGCCGCAGGGCTGCGTTGCGCGAAGCGATGTCGTTCAGATAGAGCCGCCGGCCGAATACGGTTTCGACGTAGCCGCGCTCGCGCGCCTGTTGGCGCGTCTCGTCCATGTAGCGCCGCACGCCCGGATAGCGCTCGAAATACAGGTCCACGTAGCGCTGCGCCTCGCTGCGCTCGATGCCGAGCCGCGACGCGAGCCCGAACGCGGACATGCCGTAGATGAGCCCGAAGTTGATCATCTTCGCGGTGCGCCGCTGGTCCGCGCTGACCTGGTCGAGCGGCATGCCGAACACTTCCGCGGCGGTCGCCTGATGAATGTCGCGCTCCTCGGCGAACGCGTTCAGCAGGCCCTCGTCGCCCGACAGGTGCGCCATGATGCGCAGCTCGATCTGCGAGTAGTCGGCGGCGACGATGCACCAGCCGGGCGGCGCGACGAAGGCCTGGCGGATGCGCCGGCCTTCGGGCGTGCGGATCGGAATGTTCTGCAGGTTCGGCTCCATCGACGAGAGCCGACCGGTCGCAGCGACAGCCTGGTGATAGCAGGTGTGCACGCGCTGCGACGTGCGGTTGATCTGCAGCGGCAGCTTGTCCGTGTACGTCGACTTGAGCTTGGCGAAGCCGCGATAGTCGAGGATCAGCCGCGGCAGCTCGTATTTTTCCGCGAGCTCTTCCAGCACGTCTTCGGCGGTCGACGGCTGGCCGGTCGGCGTCTTGCGCACCACCGGCAGGCCGAGCTTGCCGAACAGCACTTCCTGCAACTGCTTCGGCGATTCGAGCGAGAACGGACCGCCGGCCGCGTCGTACGCCCGCGCTTCGATCTCGCGCATGTGTCGCGCCAGCTCGCAGGCTCTGCTGCCGCAGCAGCTCGCCGTCGATCAGCACGCCGGCCTGCTCCATCCGGAACAGCACCGGCACGAGCGGCTGCTCGATCTCTTCGTACAGCGAGCTGCAGCGCCGGCACGCCGGAGATGTTCGTCCACAGCACGCGATGCAGCTGCAGGACGATGTCGGCGTTTTCCGCGGCGTACTTCGTCGCCGTGTCGATCGCGACCTGGCTGAAGGCGAATCTGCTTCGCGCCGCGGCCGGTCAGGTCTTCGTAGCGGATCGGATCGAAGCCGAGATAGCGCCGCGACCACCGCGTCGACGTCGTGGCGCGTCGCCGTGCTGTTCCACACGTACGATTCGAGCATCGAGTCGAAGCGCATGCCGCGCAGCTCGATGCCTTTGCGCTTGAGCGCGTGCTCGGCGTACTTGAGGTGATGTCCGATCTTCGGCAGCTGCTCGTTTTCGAGCAGCGGCTGCAGAGCCTGCAGCACCGCCGTCGACGAGAGCTGTTCGGGCGCGCCGGCATAGTCGTGTGCCATCGGCACATAAGCGGCGCTGCCGGGCTCGATGCTGAAGGCGATGCCGACGATCTCCGCCTCCATGTAGTCGAGCGAAGCCGCTTCGACGTGCAACGCGATCAGCTCGGCCGATTGCAGCCGACCGATCCAGCGCTGCGAGATCCGCCATGCGTGAGGATCGACTCGTAGTTCGCCGGCGGCCGAGCCGAAGCGACTGCCGATTCCACTGCGGGCGGCGCCGTCGCGGGCGCGCCTGCCGAAGCAGCACCGCCCTCGATCTGACGCAGCAGCTGCGCGGAATTCGAGGCGCGTGTACAGCTCGCGCAGGCGTTCCTTGTTCGGCTCGCGGCGCACGAGCGATTCCAGGTCGCAATTCGAGCTCGAGGTTCGAGTCGATCGTCGCGAGCTTGCGCGACAGCTCCAGGGTCTGCAGGCCGGCGCGCAGGTTCTCGCCGACCTTGCCGGCGATCGCCGCGGCATTCTCGACCAGCTTGTCGAGCGTGCCGTACTCGTTCAGCCACTTCGCCGCGGTCTTCGGCCCGACTTTGTCGATGCCCGGAATGTTGTCGATGCTGTCGCCGATGAGCGCGAGATAATCCATGATCTGTTCGGGCCACACGTCGAACTTGTTCTTCACGCCCTCGCGATCCAGGCGCGAGTCGGTCATCGTGTTCACCAGCGTGATGCGCTCGTCGACGATCTGCGCGATGTCCTTGTCGCCGGTCGAGATCAGCACGTCCATGTCCTGCGCAGCCGCCTGCTTCGCCAGCGTGCCGATCACGTCGTCGGCTTCCACGCCGCTGATGCGCAGCAGCGGCAGACCCATTGCCTCGACGCAGTCGAGCAGCGGCTGCAGCTGCGAGCGCAGGTCGTCGGGCATCGGCGTGCGTTGCGCCTTGTATTGCTCGAACAGATCGTCGCGGAACGTGCGTCCGGGCGCGTCGAACACCACGGCGATCAGCTCCGGCGATTCGTCCTTGCACAGCTTGTTGAGCATGTTGACGCACGCCGAGCACGGCGCCGGTCGGCTCGCCGCGCGAGTTCGCCAGCGGCGGCAGCGCGTGGAAGGCGCGATACAAATAGCCGGAGCCGTCGACGAGGACGAGCTTGCGCCGCGCGTTCATCAACGGCCCGGCGGCGACGGCCGGTCGGTCCGGATCGGGCAGGCGTGCCGGGCTCGGTCTGCGAGCTGCGACTGCGCCCGGTCTTCTTCTTCGTCGCTGTCGGTGGGCTCGGCAGCGGTTCGCGTCGGCGGTTTCGTTCTTCGGCTCGTCGGGTCGGTACAGCGGCCCTTCAGGCCGCAGGCCGAGGCGGTCAGCCGCGACGAGCGCAAACAAGGCAGGAATTTCGGCCGCAGCAGCATGGCCGAAGTATAGCAGCCGCGGCGCTGTCAGCTTCCGGGTCTTTCCATCACGAACATCGTGATGCGCGAGATGCACACCAGCCGATCCTGCTCGTCGGCGATGCGGATCTCCCACACGTGGCTGCGCCGGCCGAGGTGCAGCGGGCGCGCCGTGCCGATGACGAAACCGTCGCTGACCGCGCGCACGTGGTTGGCGTTGATCTCCTGGCCGACGCACGACGTACTTGTCCGGGTCGACCACGAGCCCCGCGGCGATGCTGCCGAGCGTTTCCGCGAGCGCGACCGAAGCGCCGCCGTGCAGGATGCCGAACGGCTGCCGCGTGCGATCGTCCACCGGCATGCGGCCGCGCAGGAAGTCCGTCGCCCGATCTCGGTGAACTCGATGCCGAGGTGCTGCGCCAGGTTCACGCGGTAGGCGCGCGCCTGCTCGAGCGTGTAGGGACGGAACCAGATCGATGGCGCTCATTTCGTCTTCAGCTTCTCGCGCAATTCGTCCGGTACGCCTCGCGGAAGGAGATGCCTTCCTTCACGACCAGCTCGTTGGCGGCCTCGGCCGCGTGGATCGCCGGATCGAGCTCGATGTGCTCCGGACGGAATTTCACGCCGGGCAGCGCAGCGGCGAGGATCGCGAGCGTGTCGAGGCACACGTCGATGGCGCGGAACAGCGGCGCCTTGATCAGCTGCAGATCGCGCTGATAGCCGGACGGCAGCTTCGCGACGATGCCCAGCACTTCGCTCAGCGCAGCGCTGCGCCGTGGCCGTGCGGCCGCGGATCAGCTCGAACACGTCCGGGTTGCGCTTCTGCGGCATGATCGACGAGCCGGTCGTGAACGCGTCCGGCAGCTCGACGAACGAGAACTCCTGCGTGTAGAACAGCAGCAGGTCGGCGGCGAGCCGGCCGACGTCCTGCATCACGAGCGCGATTTCGAACAGCACCTGCGCTTCGGCCTTGCCGCGCGACAGCTGCACGGCCGTCACGGGTTGCTGCACGTTCGCGAAGCCGAGCGCCGCGCGCGTCCGCTCGCGATCGAGCGGCAGGTTCGGCGACGCCATAGCCGGCGGCAGAGCCGAGCGGACTCTTGTCGCAGGCGTCGCCGGCACTGGCGCAGACCTTCCGCGTCGTCGCGCAACTCGGCCGCGAAACCGCCGGCCCACAATGCCACCGAGCTCGGCATCGCCTGCTGCATGTGGGTGTAGCCGGGCAGCTGCGACTTCAGCCCTCGCGCGTTGCCAAGCTCGTCGAGCGCCGTGGCGACTGCAGTCGCTGCCGCTCTCCAGCTCGCCGACCGCATCCTGCAAATACAGGCGCAACGCCGTCAGCACCTGGTCGTTGCGCGAGCGGCCGAGATGCACGCGCTTGCCGGCTTCGCCGATGCGCGCGACCAGCAGATTTTCGAGCGCCGTCTGCCCGTCCTCGTGCTCGAGCTGCACGCTGCCACTCGCCGCGCGCGTGCGCGGCGGCGATCTCGTTCAGGCCGCGCGCGATCGCCGCCAGGTCCTCGGCCGACGACAGGCCCTGCGCGTGCAGCATTTCTGCGTGCGCAATCGATGCGCGCACGTCGTACGCGACCAGACGATTGTCGAGCGCATGATCCTCGCCGGCCGTGTAACGCAGCACGCGCTCATCGAGCGGCGCGCCCTTGTCCCACAGCCGGCTCATTCAGCTGTGCTGCTCCGCCGGCGACAGCGCGCTGATGTTCTCGACGACCAGCGTGCCGGTGCCTTCGTTCGTGAACACTTCGCGCGAGGATGCTGTCGGGCGACTTGTACGACGTGACGTGCACGCGACGCACGCCGCCGCGGATCGCGTCCTCGATCGCCTTGGCCTTCGGCAGCATGCCGTCCTTCAGGCTGCCCTGCGCCTTCAGGCGCGCGAGCCCGGCGAGGTCGGTGTAGGAAACGATCGAGCGCGGATCGTCGACCGATTCGAGAATGCCGGGCGCGCCCGTGCACAGCATCAGCTTCTCGGCCTTCAGGCGCCGCGCCGATGCCGGCCGCGACCGTGTCGGCGTTGATGTTGAGCAGCGTGCCGTTGTCGTCCGCGGAGACCGGGCTCACGACCGGCATCAGGCCGTCGTCGAGCAACTGCTGCAGCACTTTCGCGTCGATCAGATCGATGTCGCCGACGAAGCCGTAGTCGACCATCTGGCCTTCGACACTGCACCGGCGGCCGCTTGTGAGCGCGCACCAGGCCCGCATCGACGCCGCTGACGCCGACCGCGGCGATGTCCAGCTCGCGGCAGATGCCGAGGATCTGCGTGTTGACCAGCCCGTTCAGCACCATGCTGGTCACTTCCATCGACTTGCTCGTCGGTGACGCGCCGGCCGGCGACCATGCGCGGCGTGAGGCCGAGCGACTCCTGAATCTGCGTGAGCTGCGGACCGCCGCCGTGCACGAGCACGACGCGAATGCCGACCTGATGCAGGATCGCGACCTGCTCGATCAGCCCGCGCGTCGTGGCGAGTATCGCCGAACACACCGCCGCTCGCCTTGATGACGAACACCTTGCCCTTGTACATGCGGATGTAGGGCGCGGCGCTGCGCAGCGCGCGAACGGCAACGGAAGGATCGGAACGGAGCACTGTGTAGATTACCTCTCAGCCTTGCAACAGTCTATACAACACCGCCATCTGCACGACCATGCGATTGAACGCTTCGCGCACCACGACGCTGCGCGGTCCGTCGAGCACTTCGTCCGCGACGGCGACGTTGCGGCGGACCGGCAGGCAATGCATGAAATGGCAGCTCGGGTCCGCGGTCTTGAACCAGCTGTCCTTCACGCACCAGTCGCTCAGGTACTCGCGCAGCCGCGCGTCGGCTTCGTTGTCGCCGTAGTGCTGCGGCGAGCCCCATTCCTTCGCGTAGATCACGTGCGCGCCGGCCAGCGCTTCGGCGCGATCGGTCGTTTCGTGCACGGAGCCGCCGGACGCCTTCGCCGCCTGGCGCGCCTTCTCCATGATCGGTTCCGGCAGCGCGAAGCCGTCGGGACGCAGCACGACGACTTCCATGCCGCGCATCGCAGCCATGTGCACGGTGGAAGAGGGCACCGCGAGCGGCAGCGCGCGCGGATGATTGGTCCAGGACGAGCACGAACTTGCCGCGCTCCGGCACGCGCAGCTCGTCCAGCGTGTGCCAGTCGGCGAGCGCCTGGCACGGATGGCTCATCGCCGATTCCATGTTGACGAGCGGCTTGTCGCACAGGTCCGCCATCATGCGGAAGCCGGTCTCGGCGAGATCGGCGGCGAGGTTGCGCCCTTCGGCGAACATGCGGATGCCCATGGCGTCGCAGTACGAGGCGAGCACCGGCACGGCTTCGCGCACGTGCTCCGCGGCCGCGCCGTTCATGATCGCGCCCGAGCGCGTCTCCATCTGCCACGTGCCCTGGCCCGGCGTGATGACGACCGCCGTTCCGCCGAGCCGCATCATCGCGCTCTGGAAGGAGGCGAGCGTGCGCAGCGACGGATTCAGGAACAGCAGGCCGAGCACCTTGCCGGCGAGCGCCTGCGGCTGCGGATGCTGCTGCAGTCGCGCAGCGAGGCCGAGCAGATCCTTGATCTGCTCGCGCGGGAAGTCGGCCAGGTCGAGAAAGCGGTTCATGGTGCGATCTTCTTCAGCGCGTCGCGCAGTTGTTCGACGTGCTCGCTGCCCAGCACGAACGGCGCGAGGATGCGCACGACGTTCGGGTCGGCGCTCGTGCCGGTCAGGATGTCGAGCTTCAGCAGCTCCGCCTGCACGTCCTTCGCGGGCCGCGACGTGCGCAGGCCGAGCAGCAAGCCGGCGCCCTGCGTCGCGACGACCGGACCGACGACGCACGTTGCGGCGGATCTCCGCGGAGCGCTGCCGCACGTTCTCGAGCAGGTTCTCCGACTCGATGATGTCGATGACGGCTTCGACGACCGCGCAGGCCATCGGGCCGCCGCCGAACGTCGTGCCGAGCGTGTCCATCTTGAGATAGGACGCGACGTGATCGGCCATCAGCAGCGCCGACACCGGGAAGCCGGCGCCGAGCGCCTTCGCGGTCGTGATGATGTCGGGCGTGACGCCGTACATGTTCGCCGCGAACGGATAGCCGGTGCGGCCGACGCCGCACTGCACTTCGTCGAAGATCAGGATCGAGCCGTTCTCGCTGCAGCGAAAGCGCAGCGCTGCGAGAAAGTCGCTGCGGCATGTCGACTGCGCCGGCGACGCCTTGCACCGGCTCGACGATCACGGCGGCCGTGCTGTCGTTGATGAGCGGTGCCGAGCTTGTCGATGTCCGTCGGCTTGATGAACGTGACGTCGAACGGCGCGCGCGGGAAGCCGTACCACTTCTGCTGCGCGCCCCACGTGATCGCGCCCGCGGCGGCCGTGCGCCCGTGGAAAGCTGCCTTCGACCGCGATGACCTGCGTGCCGCCGGTCATCTTGCAGGCGAGCTTCAGCGCGTTCTCGTTCGCTTCCGCGCCCGAGTTGACGAAGAAGATCGTGTCGAGCCCGAGGCCGCAGAACTCCGCGAGCTTCGTCGCCGCGCGCCGGCGCACGTCGAGCGGCACCGCATTGCTCTGGAAGCACAGCGAGCGCGCCTGCTCCGTGAGCGCTTCGACCCAGCGCGGATGGCCGTAGCCGAGCGCGGCCACGGCATGGCCGCCGTAGAGATCGAGCACCTTGCGGCCGCCGGGCGTGTGCAGGTACACGCCGCTCGCGTCGCCCACTTCGAGCGGGAACTGCGCGAACACCGGCGCCAGATGATCCGGCAGCGCCTTGGTGATCGAGGTCACGACCTTTCTCAGCTTAGCCATGCTCATGTCCAACCCGCTGCAGGCGCCAGCAGGCCGGTCGTCTCCTCGAACCCGAACAGCGCGGTTGAGCCATTGCATCGCGCCGCCCGCGGCGCCCTTCACCAGATTGTCGATGGCGCACATCACCGCGATCGTCGAGCCGTTCGCTGCGCCGCTGATGAATGCGTAGTTGCTGCCGGCGACGTCCTTGATGTGCGGCATCTCCGCCGCCACGCGCACGAACGGCTGGCCGCGATAGAACTCGCGCAGCGCGTCGAGCAGCTCCGGCGTCTTGATCGGACGCTTCGCGTGCCCCTGCACGGTGACGTGAATGCCGCGCGCGAACGGGCCCGAGTGCGGCACGAAGTTGAATTCCGCCTGCACGCCGCTCGCGGCCTGCGCGAGCGCCGTGATCTCCGGCGTGTGCCGATGCGACAGCGGGTTGTACGCGTACAGATCGCTGTGACGCTGCGGATGATGCGTGCCGGCGACCGGGCGTGCGGCCCGAGCCGGTGCTGCCCGTGATGCCGGCGGCGAACAGACGCGGCTCGGTCAGCTGCAGCTTCAGCAGCGGCACGCTCGCGAGCAGCACAGCGGTCGCGAAGCATCCGGGATGCGCGACGTGCGGCGTCGTCAGCCGATCGAGATGCTCGGGCACCGCGCAGGTGAACTGCGCGATGCGAGTCGGGCGCGCCGTGCGCGTGCTTGTACACGGCTTCGTACGCGCCGGCGGTCGAGTAGCGATAGTCGGCGGAAATGTCGATCACGCGCGGCGCGGCGCCCTTGGCTTCGGCGGCCGTGAGCAGATCGTCGATGAGCTTCGCGGCGACGCCGTGCGGCGCGGCCGAAAGGATCGCCGACTGCGGCAGCGACGCCGACGAGCTTCGTGATCGTCTCCAGGCTCGGGAACTTCAGCTCCGGATAGACCGGCGCGAGGTGCGCGAACGACTTCGCCACCGGCTCGCCCGGCTGGCTGTCCGACAGCACGCCTTGAGCTCGAGCTGCGGATGCGCGGCGATCAGGCGCAGCAGCTCGCCGGCCACGTAGCCGGTGCCGCCGAGCACGATGACTGGAGTCTTCTGCATCTGCGTCAGGTCGGACTTCAGTCCGACTCCTCGGTCTGCGGCTGCTTCGTCTTCAGCTTCAGCGCATCGATGACGCAGTCGCCGAGCTTCGCGCCGTCGGTGATCGCGTTGAACGCGGGCACGCCGAACTGATCGCGAATGATGTTCACGCCGACGGCGTTGTCCGTCGCAGGACCGGTGACGACCGCGGGCTCGATGCCGAACTTCTCGCGCAGCAGCTTCACGCCGCCCCACGCCGCGACCGGATCGTTCGCGGACAGCACGACGCGACGTCAGCGCCTGCGGATGTCGGGCGAGGACAGGATCGCCTCGACGCCGTACGCGCCGAGAATGCCGTCGCCGAGCTCGAACACGATCACGTCCGGCTCGCCCTGCGACATTTCGGTCAGCAGCGCGCGCGTGATCGCGGGGCCGGTCTTCGCCGTCGTCGTGACGACGCCGAGATCGGTGAAGATCATGCTGCGACGGGCGCCCGCGTCTTCCATCGCGAGAATGTCACGGCGCAGCGATACGCCGGTCGCCTTGAACGCATGCACGTTCAAGCCGCGATGGCGCATGCGCGCGACGATCGCGCAGGCCGCCGCCGTCTTGCCGGCCTCCATGCACGTGCCCGCGAGCGCGACGACCGGCACGCCGCGCGTGTTCACGGTCGCGTTGTAGTCGAGGCGCTGATAGCCGACGCG
Source organism: uncultured Gammaproteobacteria bacterium (assembly GCA_963830745.1). Classification (GTDB taxonomy): domain Bacteria; phylum Pseudomonadota; class Gammaproteobacteria; order Steroidobacterales; family Steroidobacteraceae; genus Steroidobacter. The sequence continues at coordinate 253,226 of CAWHNL010000012.1, read as the reverse complement.
CGCCGGCACGCCGATGCGCTCGCCGAGATACGGGAACTGCAGCACGACGCCGATGACGCGCGCGTCGAACGGCCGGCCCTTTTCCGGGTTCACCGAATCGACGATGCCGAGCACGCCGCCGATGTTCAGCACCTGGATGACGTCGCCTTCCTTCACCGACTCGGGCAAGTGGCCCGAGTAGCCGAACAGCGCCTGGCGATGGCCGAGCGCGCCGACGATGACGTCGCCCTTGGCGACCTTCGCCATGCGGCCGCTGGTCAGCTCGAGCGTGTTGTACGTCGACTTGTTGTTGAGGATCTCGACGACCAGCACGACGCCTTCCTCGCACGGAATATCCGTGGTGGCGACGCGCAGCTCATGACCCAGGTTCAGCGCCTGGGTGATGGAAGCGATCTTGTCGACGACCACGGTTTTCATGGTTGCAACCTGACTGGGAAACGCGACCACTGCGTTCATTGCTGCTGTCCTGCCCGCGCCCAGAACATTCCGGGCAAACCGACCATCTTCGAAAAGCCGAGCGCATCGGCGGCGGTCCATTCGCCCGCGGCTTCGCCGTACACGCCCTTCGATGCCGCCATGATGGAGTAGGGCGAGGTCGACGCCGGCGACGAACGCATTGCCGGGCCGATACATGCACGGTCACTTCGCCCGTCACGCGCGCCTGCGAAGCGCTGAACAGCGCCTCGATGTCGCGGCAGACCGGATCCAGATGCTGGCCCTCGTGGACGAGATCGCCGTAAGGGCCGGCAAGCATTTCCTTGATGCGCTGCTGGCGGCCGGTCATCACGAGCTTTTCGAGCTCGCGATGCGCGCTGATCAGCACTTCGGCGGCCGGCGCTTCGAACGCCACGCGGCCCTTGGTGCCGATGATCGTGTCGCCGAGGTGAATGCCGCGGCCGACGCCGAACGTCGCGCCGATCGCCTCGACCTGCTCGATCAGCGCGCACCGGATCGAGCTGCACGCCGTCGAGGCTCACGGGCACGCCGCGCTCGAAGCCGATCGTGTGCGTCGTCGGCGCCTGCGGCTCGCTGAACGCGTTCTTCGACAGCACCCAGGCGTGATCCGGAATGCTGCCGTCGGACGTCAGCGTTTCCTTGCCGCCGATCGTCACGCCCCACAGGCCGCGATTCACCGAGTACGCGGCGCCGTACGGCGGGATCGGCAGCTTGCGCTCTTCGAGATACTTCAGCTGCTCGGGACGCTTGAACGCGCTGGTCGCGCACGGGCGCGAGAATCGTCAGCTCCGGCGCGAGCGTGCGCAGCGCGACTTCGAAGCGCACCTGATCGTTGCCGGCGGCGGTGCAGCCGTGCGCGACGACTTTGGTGCCGAGCTTGCGCGCGTATTCGGCGATCGTCTGCGCCTGCATCACGCGCTCGGCGCCGACGCACAGCGGATACATCTGGCCGCGCTTCACGTTGCCCATGATCAGGTACTTGATCACCTGGTCGAAGTACGCCTGCTTCGCCGCGACCAGGATGTGATCCTGCGCGCCGAGCGCGCGGGCGCGCTGCTCCAGCACCTTGGCCGCCTGCGCATCGATGCCGCCGGTGTCGACGGTGACCGTGATGATCGGCCGCGCCATAGGTCGCGCTCAGCCACGGCACCAGGAACGACGTGTCCAGGCCGCCGGAGAAGGCGAGAAGAATCGGCTCGTTGCCGGCCGGAAGGGTGCTTCGCTCATGGTCAGATTCCGAAAATGACGCGCAGGCGCTCGCGCAGCTTGCGCTGCTCGCGACCGCCTTCGGTGGCGATGAAGATGGTGTCGTCGCCGGAGATCGTGCCGACGACCTCGGACCAGCTCGACTCGTCGATCGCGACCGCGACGCTCTGCGCCGTGCCGGTCGTGGTCTTGACCACCGTCAGCGACGGACCGGCCGTGCGCACGTCCGTGACGAAATTCGCGACCGCCGCGAACGGCGTGCCGGCGGCGCCGGTGTCGCCGCCGGGCAGGATGTAGTGGTCGCCGGCCTTGGCGACGCCGAGCTCGCGCAGGTCGCGGCTGACGCTCGACTGCGTCGCGTCGAACCCCTGCTTGCGCAGCACCTTCACCAGCTCGTCCTGGTTGTGCACGGTCGACTCGCGGATGATCCGGAGGATCGCCGCGCGGCGCGCCACGGATTGATGAATTTCGGCTGCCATTCGAAAGCGGTAGCGTTCCAGATGGCGTGCTGCATAAAAACGCGCGCATGGTGCATAAATATGCAGAGGCTGTCAACGAATGACTTTGCGGGCGGAAGGCTGTGCCTAGGCACTGGCAGTCTTCCGCGCGCGCCACAGCCCGTCGGCGGCGTAGAGCGCCAGCGCGGTCCAGATCAGCACGAAGCCGGCGACGCGCGGGCCGCGGAACGGCTCGCCGAACACGAACACGGCCAGCATCAGCTGGATCGTAGGACCGATGTATTGCAGCAGTCCGACGGTCGAGTAGGGAATGCGGCGCGCGCCGAAGGCGAACAGCACCAGCGGAATCGCCGTGAGCGGTCCGCCGACCATCAGCAGCGTGTACAGGCCGATGCTGCCGTTGCGTCATGACGCCGTTCCCGGCGGCGAGCTCGCACCAGATCAGGTAGCGCGATGCCGAGCGGCACCAGCAGCAGCGTCTCGCTGGCGAAGCCGGCGAGCGCGTCGACGCGGATGACCTTGCGGACCAGGCCGTAGAGGCCGAACGAGAACGCCAGGGTCAGCGAGATCCACGGCGGATGCCCGGCCGTCCAGGTCAGCCAGCCGACGCCCGCCGCGGCGATCGCGACCGCAGTCCACTGCGCGGCGATTGAGCCGCTCCGACAGCAGCAGCACGCCGAGCAGCACGTTGACGAGCGGATTGATGAAGTAGCCGAGGCTGGTCTCGACCACGCGGTTGCGCGGCGATGCCGTACACATAGGTGATCCAGTTGATGCTGATCAGCGTCGCGCTCGCGCACAGCCGCCAGCGCGTCGTCGGGTCGCGCAGCGCCGCGCGGACGTGGCCGATCTCGCCGCGCATGCGCAGCCACACGAACGCGAACACGCAGCCCCACACCAGGCGATGCGCCGTGACCTGCAGAACGGGCACGCCCTGCAGCAGCTTTCAGGTACAGCGGCAGCAGGCCCCAGATGAAAAACGCCGACGCGGCAGCGGCGAGGCCGCGCGGATCGGTGCGCGTGGAGACAGGGGCGGGCTGCGACGCCCGGGCGGTGTCGTTCATAGGCAGGCAAGCTGGCCGCGGGCGCGAATGATACCCTTCTCCTCATGTCTTCAGTGCTCGATCTCTCCCGCCGCCTGCTCGCGCTGTCGCAGACCGGCCTGCACTTCACCGCCGAAGAATACGACCGCGAGCGTTACCGCGAGATCGGCGACATCGCGGCGCGCCTGCTCGAGCTGCAGGGCGAGCGTCGGCGCCGACGCGGTGCAGCCAGCGCCTGGTTCGTCGAGGACGGTTATGCCACGCCGAAGATGGACGTGCGCGGCGCGATCTTCCGCGACGGCCGCGTGCTGCTGGTGCGCGAGCGCGTCGGACAGCAAGTGGACGTGCCGGGCGGCTGGGCCGACGTCAACGACTCGCCGAGCCTCGCGGTGCTGAAGGAGATCGAGCAGGAGTCCGGCTTCACGGCGCGCGTCCTCAAGCTGGCCGCCGTCTACGATCGCAACAAGCACAACCATCCGCCGTACCTGTTTCACGCCTGGAAGCTGTTCTTCATTTGCGAGATCACCGGCGGCGAGGCGCGCACCAGCTACGAGACGACTGCCGTCGAGTTCTTCCCGCTCGACGGCCTGCCGGAGCTGTCCACGGGCCGCTCGACCGCCGAGCAGATCCGCCGCATGTACCAGCATCACCTCGATCCCGACCTGCCGACCGAGTTCGATTGAGCATGTCCGCACAGAGCTGCCGTTCCCGAGTGGTTCACGCGGGCGATCGCCGCGCCCGCCGAATCCCGTTTCGCCGAAGTGGACGGCACGCCGATCCACTACCTGTCGCTGGAACGCCGCCGATACGGCACAAGCCGGCGCTGCTGTTCGCGCACGGCTTTCGCGCGCACGCGCGCTGGTGGAGTTTCATCGCGCCGTTCTTCCTCAGCCGGTTCCGCATCGTCTCGATGGACTTCGCCGGCATGGGCGACAGCGGCAGCCGCCGCGAGTACACGCCGCTCGGCTTCGTGCGCGACATCGTCGGCGTGCTCGATCACGCGGGGTTCGACAAAGCCGACGCTGGTCGGTCACAGCTTCGGCGGCGGCCGCGTCGCGCGCGCCTGCGCCGAGGTTCCGGAGCGAGTCGCGCGCGCGGTCATCATCGACAGCCACATGCGGCTGACGGACGAGAAGCGCTCGACCCGTCCGTTCGAGATCGGCCCGCGACGCGTCTATCCGACGCTCGAAGCGGCCCGCGCGCGGTTCCGACTCGTGCCGCCGGAGAACCGCACCGCGCCGTACATCCTCGACTACGTGGCGCGCCACTCGCTGAAGGAAGTCGAGGGCGGCTGGACCTGGAAGTTCGACGAGCACTTGATCCCGAAGCACGACGACGTCGAAGGCGACGGACATCCTCGCGAAGATCGAAGCGCCGGTGACGTTCATCTACGGCGACGCCAGCGCGATCGTGTCGCGCAAGCACGCGCACGAGATCGTGCAGCCACATTCCGCAACGCGCGCGGTCCGATCGCGATTCCGGAGTCGCATCATCACGTGCTGCTCGATCAGCCGCTGTCGCTCGTCGCCGCGCTCCGAGCGGTGTTGTACTAGCGCTCGCGTCGCGTACTCCAGGTCCGCGCTCTGGTCCTCGCCGGCCTCGGTCTTGAACACCCACTTGTCGCTGATCGTGTAGCGCAGCTTCAGCGTGTTGCTCGATTCCGTCAGCGAGATGCCGTAGCTGATGAACAGCCGCGGCGACAGGAACTTGCCGAGCACCAGCGCCGTGTTCGCCTCGCCGGCGCTGTTGACCGTGCTTTCGACGCCGACTTCCTCGATGCCGATGCGGCGGCCGAGCTGCGATGCCAGGAAGCCGCCGCCCTGCATCGCCAGCGAGTCGCGCGCGGCGCTGATGCTCGTGGTTTCGGTGCCCGTGATCGAGTCCACCGACTTGCCCGTCAGCAGGTACGACATGATCTGCGACTGCGTCATCGACGGGTCGGAGAAGAACGTCAGTCGCGGCTCCTGCAGCGTGCCGCGCACGTTGAGTCCGACCTCGGTGGTCTCGATCGGCGGCGCGCCTCGATGTCGAGTCCCGGATCGTCGAGCGGCGAAGCGTCGAACAGCAGCCGGCCGCGGTTGATCTCCAGCTTCTGGCCGTATCGCTTCGTAGCGGCCCTCGTCGACGCTGAGCTCGCCGCGGCCGATCGGCGTTTCGCCGGTCTGCACCGTCGTGCCGACGCCGCCGACGATGCGGCCCTGCAGACCGAACGCGTCGACGCGCACATCGTCGCCCATGTCGATGCGGACTTCGCTGTGCACGACGAAGAGGCCCGCGCGCTCGGCGGGATGCTCGCCGACGTAGCGCGCATCGTCCGAAGCCTTGACCGCGCCGGTCAGCTGCGCCGGCTGCACGCGAGCGCTCGGAATCTTCACGTCTCCCGCGACGTCCATGCGCTTGCCATCGACCTGGAAGCGCAGGTCGGGCGAAGCGACGACGCGATACTCGGGCAGATCGGCGACCAGCAGATTCTGCCCGCGCATGTGCAGCTCGCCTTGCGATGCGCCGCCGCGCCACGTCGAGCTGGCCGTCGGCTTCCAGCTGTCCGTCGCCGGCGCGTGCCTTGCCGCGGAAGCGCAGCCCCGTGTTCGCCAGGTCGGCGACCACGCCGAGGTCGCGCAGCGCGAGGTTGACGCGATAGGAATCGAACTCGCCGTTCGCCAGCTCGATGCGGCCGTTGAGCTCCGGCAATGCCAGCGTGCCGCCGATCGTCGCATTCGCAGTCAGCAGGCCGGCAGCGTTATCGATCTCCGGGAAACACCAGCGGCAGGATGTTCGCGTCCGCGGCGCGCGCGCGCATGTCGCCGGTCAGCGGCAGGTTCAGGATGTCGTTGCGGCCGTCGCGCTGCAGCCGGGCGCTCGCATATAAGAATGTGTCGGTGAAAGCCTGGATACCGAACGAGAACTCGATGCGCTGCAGGCGTGGCGGTCGCGGCGAGACCGCCCGTGCCGAGATTGAGCGTCTCCGGCTCCGCGCCGGGCGGTCGGTAGATGATCGCCGCGTCGATGATGCGTGCGCCGGCTTCGCCTTGCCACGGCTGGCCCGCTGCGCCGAACGCATGCACGCGACCTTCGATGCGCCCGGCGATCTCCGCTTCGGCGCCGCTCGGCGGCAGCACCGCCGCGAGCGGAATCTCGTAGCCGGACACAGTTCCCTGCCACGCGCCGCCGCGTTGCCACTTGCCTTCGGCACACATGCGGCCCGGCGCCGATGACGAGACAGAAGTTGTCGAGCTGCGCGCGGTCGCGCGACGCGAGCGCTGTCGCCGGCTCGGGAATCTTCAGCTGCTGGTTCGGCTGCGCCCGTCGACAGCTCGGTCGTCTTGATCGTCGCGTTCCAGACTTCCTTGTCGTAGCGGCCGGCGATTTCCATCACGGCGTGCGGCGCGCCCAGCTGCGGTTGCGGCGGGAAGCCGGTGACGTCGAGGGCGATGCGATGATCCGTCGCGAGGCCGGTGCCGGTGACCTGCAGCCGATCGATCAACGGACTGCCGCGCCCGAGCTGGCGAGCCTGCACGGCCAGGCGCGATGGATTGCCGCCGGCAGCATCCACATCGGCGTCGATGTCCAGCTGCTGCGCGAGCCAGCCTGCATAGCGCAGATTCTCGCCGTGCAGCTTCGCGATTACGTGCGGCGACCTGCAGCGCGCCGCTCGCTGAGCCCGTGGATTCGAATCGAGCCGGCGGCCCCGGGCAGCAGACGATCGAGCGCAGGTGCACTGATCGACCACTGCGCCTCGATGGTGTCGCGCAATTTGCCGTCGAGCGTGACGCGTGCGCCGCCGAATGCGAGTCGTGCATCGCTGACCTGCCAAGCCTTGCCATCGCGCTGCACGGTTGCGCGCGCACGCACGGGCTCGTTGCGCAGCGTGCCTCGCAGATTCGTGAGCGCGAGTCGGAAGCTCGCACGCTTGTCGAAGCCCTTGCCTTCCGCTTGCGCGCGCACGTCGATGCGTCCCGGGAACTCTTCGTGGAGCTCGACCGGATTGATGTCGTCGGCGCGCGTCGTGAGCTTCCAGGCGCGAGGCTGCGCGAACTGCAGCTGCGCGCTGCCGGTCACGGTGCCGTCGAAGGCTTTGACATCGTACTGCGCGACGGTGAGCTGTTCCTTGGACAGCACACCGCGCGCCGAACCCTGTGCCGGCGGAAGATTCGGGCCGTCGACTTGTGCAGTCGTCGTGAAGTCGTAGGGCATCGGGCCGCGCAGCGTTCCTTCGCCGGTGGCGCTGTTTACGACTGCGGCACCGCGCAGTGGCCACTGCAGCTTTTCCCACTGGGCTGCGATGTCGAGGGTCGGCGAATCGCCGTCGAACGTCACCGTGCCCTTCGCATGAACTTTCGCCGGACTGTCGTTGAGCGCGATGTCAGCCGACGCGATCGTCAGCACGCGCTTCGCGAAGTTGCCGCTCGCTTCGACGGTCAGATCCCTGCTGTCCAGCTCGGGGATGCCGACGTTGCCGGCGATCCCGATGCGATCCGGATTGGCCTGCACGTCCAGCGCCACGTTGCGCAGCGAGAACGGCGGCTTCTGCAGCCACGGATCGAGCGCGAACGTTGCGGCATCGACGTGGCCGGCGATGTTCCAACGCTCGTCCGGCCGCGTGAGCACCGCCGTGGCCGCCGCGCGCTGCGGTTGCATTCAGCTGCGCCGCGAATTCCAGCCGATCGAAATCGCCCTTGGCCTTGCCGTCGAGCGCGAGCACGACGCCGCTACTCATCCGCAAGTGTCCAGTCGCATTCGCCTCCATGCCGAACGGCTTGCCGGCGCGCAGAGTCAGGCCACCGCTCGCGTCGAACTGCTGCGCATCGATGCGGCCCTCGACGACGCGGCCGTCGCGGATACGCAGCGTTCGGGAGGTGATCGTCCCGCGGCCCTGCAGCGCGGCTCGCTTCGATCACCATGCCGTTCGGTGTGCTCGAAGCGCACTCGAGTCAGGTCGATGTTGCCCGCATCGACGCGCAGGAACTGCGGCAGGAACCGCGGCGGTCGCGTGCTCGGCGGCATTTCGGCATTGCGCAGGGTCACGACGGCGTCGCGAGCAGTGACCGACGACGCCTGCAGGGTCTGCAGCAGCAATCCGCGGAGCTGTGTGTGGATGACGATGTCGTGCACGACGACGTGCACGCGCGGATGATCGAGCTCGAACAGCTCGATCGCGCAGCGGGCCCGAGAGCGTTCCGGAAAGGCCCGTGATGTGCACGCCGAATCGCTCCAGCCGCCAGAGTTGGCCGGCGACCAGCGCGAGGCCGCTCGGCGTGTACAGCACGATGCCGAGCAGCACGAAGGGCGTCAGGATCAGCCAGCAGGATCGCAGCGATTATCAGGCGACGCCGCATTCAGAACTGCGTCGAGATGAAGAGGTGCAGGCGCGGGCCGCGGCCCGATTCCGACAGCGGCTGCGCGACGTCCACGCCGAAGCTCGCGACGGCGATGTTGTAGCGCACGCCGAGGCCCGCCGAGTACTCGAACTCCGGGCTCCTTGAAGTCGTCGAACGCGTTGCCGATGTCGAAGAACGTGGCGACGCCGAAGTTGCGCGGCAGGTCGCGCGTCGACCTCGATCGTGCCGGTCGCCACGTGTTTGCCGCCGACGCTCTTCTCCTGCCGTCGCTCGCGTCCACTTCCTTCGGCGAAAGCTCGTTGAGCTCGAAGCCGCGCACGCTGCGGTCGCCGCCGGCGAAGAAGCGTTGCGAGGCCGGCAGGTCGAGAATTTCGTCCTGGCGGTTCGACTCGAGCGGGTCGCGCCGAGCTCGGCGCGCAGATTGAGATGCCAGCGCTGCGCGAAATCGAAGACGCGCTCGCCCTGGAAGCGGAACTGCACGAACGAGGCGTCCGAGCCGAGCGTAGTCGGCGAGCCGCGCAGCTCGAAGTAGAGCCGGTAAGGACGCGGCTTGCCGCCGACGATGTAGCTCGGCAGCGTCGAGTAGCTGATCCCCGGGAATACATAGAAGGCGGTGTTGCGCGTAGCCGTCGCCCTCGGTCGTGGTCTCGTTCGACAGGCGCACGAACAGCACGCGCTGCCAGCGGCCGAGCACCTGCGTCAGGCCGGCGCCGACTTCGGCGCGCTGGCTCACGGTGTCGCCGATCTCTTCCTCGACGAGGTTGGCGGTGAAGTCGAGCTTCTCCAGCGCCACGTCCATCACCGGGATGACGTAGCGTGCGCTGATCTCCTTGATGATGGACGAGCCGAGCAGCTCGACCTTGAAGCGATGGCCGTCGCGATTCACGCGGCGGTTGTCCCACGTGAATTTGCCGCGCACCTCGGTATCGGTGCCGTAGCCCAGGCTGGTGGCGAAACGGTGCCGGCGGTTCGGCTCCGCGCTGATGGTGACGGGCACCGTCAACGCTTCGCGATCGACCGTGCCGGTCTCGATGCTCACCGCCGAGAAATACTGGCTGTCGTCGAGCACGTACTGCGTGCGCAGCAGCGAGTCGAGCGTGTAGGGATCGCCCGGCTTCATGCGCAGCATCCGACGCATCGAGTCGTCGTTGATGACGTCCTGCGCGATCTTGATCTCGCCGTAGCTGTAGCGCTTGCCCGTGTCCACTTCGATCGTCGCAGTCGCGCGCCGCTCCTGCCGATCGATGACCAGGTCGTTCTTCGTCAGGCGTGCATCGAGATAGCCGTCGTTCTTCGCGGCGCGCAGCAGCGCGCCCTTCACGCGCTCATAGGTACCGTGATTGAGCCGCAGGCCCGGCTTCAGGTCCTGCGCCTCGATCACTTCACGGATCGCGCGCTCGTGCTCGCCGGGCCCGATCACTGTGACGCTCACCTCCGACAGACGCACCGGTCGTCCGGGCTTGACGTGAATCGTGACGCGCCACTTGTCGCCCTCGTGCGTGGTCTCGTACGTGACTTCGGGCTCGTAGTAGCCGAGCGGCTCGAGCGCCGCGCGCGTCTCGGAAACGATGCGCCGTTGCAGGCGCGACATCGTCTCCTGCGTGACGTCGTCGCGCTCGGCATAGCGCGTCAGGCTGAGGAATGCGCGGATGTTGTTCTGCACCGGCTCGATCACGTCGGGAATGACGATCTCGATGTCGGCCTGTGCCGCTGCGACCGGCAGCAGCGCCAGCAACGCGGCAGCAGCGTAGCGAGTCGAGCGGCGGGCGGAGCTGCGGGACATGGCGAGCGACCCTGCCTCCGTGCGCGCTATTCCGGCGAAGAATCGAACGAGGGGTCCGTCGCGACCGCGTCGGCGGGATCGTTCGCTTCGAACCACACCTCGGGCACTTCCACGCTCTTGAACTCGAAGCGCGAGGTGCCGCTCTGCACGCCGGCGGCGTCGAAGCGGCGTTCCTGCAGCACCGTGCGGCCGTTGCGCTCCACGAGCAACACGCTGGAGCAGCGCGTGCCGTAGCGCTCGTTGACGATGAACGGCGCGGAGACGACGCGCTCCCAGTCCGGCGGCAGGCCGGTCGAAGGCAAGTGGTCGTCCAGCGCCGGCTCGCGGTCGGCCAGCATCGTGAACAAGTCCTCCGGTGCGATGTCGGCACCGGTCAGCAGCTCTTCGAAGCGCTTGCGCGTGCGCGCCAGCTTCGGCCACGGCGTGTCGAGCAGGTGATTGCTCAAGCCGTAGACGCCGGGCGCGAGCGCGGCGGGCGCGTTCGGCCCGCGGTTCGAGAAGTAGTACAGCGCCCGGGCGCCGCCGACCAGCAGGTTGAAGCCGGAGTAGCGCGGCGCCGCGCCGCGCAGGTCGTCGAGGAATTCCTTCGGCGACGTCGCGCCCGTCAGGAATCGCGGGACGAGCTGGCCGCGCGAAGGCGCGCCTTCGACGGGCGCCTGCAGGTCGCGATAGTTGGTGACGACGCCGAACCGCCCGGAGCGCGCGACGCCGAGCCAGGTGCCGCCGGCCTTGAGGTCGCGCCCGCCGAGGATGCGCGGATCGTCCTGCCACCAGCCGAGCGGCGCGGCGGGACGCTCGTGAAACTCATCGCGATTACCCGCGAGGATCAGGCGATAGCGCGGGTGGTGTTTCCAGGCGAGGACGAGCAGGCACATGGGCGGGATTGTAGAGCAGAGCGCAGACAGCTGAAATGCACTCTGCGGTCTGAATGAGGGCTGAAGGACAAGGCTGGCCAGCCTGTCGAGTCGCTTCTCGGTCGCGGCCTTGCCACATCCGCACGCCGCGGCTCCGCCCGCAACGGCGTGGCGGCCCCGCCGTCGTACCAGTCTTCGATCAGGCGGAAGGAGATCGAGTGTGTCGTCGGCAGCGCGATCTCGCCGGCTGCGAGCTGCGCGCGGGTGAACCAGCGGGCGTCTTCCAGCTCCTCGTCGCTCAGGTCGATGTCCGTCTGGCGGGCGTGGGCGGTGAAGCCGAGCATCAGCGAGGACGGGAACGGCCACGGCTGCGACGAGTGATACGTCGACCTCGTCGACGATCACGCCCGTTTCCTCGCGGACCTCGCGCGCGACGGCGTCCTCCAGGCTTTCCCCCGGCTCGACGAAGCCGGCGACGGTCGAATACCGGCCCGGCGGCCAGGCCGGCTGGCGGCCGAGCAGCGCGCGCTCGCCGTCCGTGACCAGCACGATGACCGCCGGATCCAGTCGCGGGAATTGCTGGTGCGCGCAGGCGGTGCATTGCATGACGTGCCCGCCTTGCAGAGCGATCATCGGCGAGCCGCAACGTCCGCAAAAGCGATTGTGCTCGCGCCAGTGGACCATCGCTCGTGCGTAGGCGAGCAGTCCGGCCTCCTCGGCAGGCAACTCGCCGGCGATCATTCGCAAGTCGTGCAGCTCCGCGCCGCTCGCGAGCGCCGGCGGCGTTTCGCCCGCGAGCGCGACCGCGAACACCACATGCTCGTGGAACTCGCCGAGCAGGATGAAGCCGTTCGCGTCGAGCCCCGCGAGCGTCTGCGCGCCGGTCGCGAAATACGCCGCAGCACGTCCGTCCGACGAAGTCATGACAGCGCTGCGCGCGTGCCAGACCGGCACGAACAACGTTGCCGGATCGGCCAGCGCCGCGCGCAGACGCTCTTCGTCCTTGCGCCAGTGCGCGGAGCGTTCGAGATACGGTCCAGCCAACACGTTGGGATGAGAGCGCGGCAACGCCATGCGCGCGATTGTATCAGCGTCGTTCCGTGCCCGTTCGCTTCAGCGCGCACACCGGGCACGCGCGACGACACATGTTGATCCGATCCCGCAAGTACTGACTGTCGCAGTGTCGGCAGCGGACCGCGTGCAGGTCCGCGTTTCGCGAAAGCAGCTCCAGCAGGAACCATGCATGCTCGAACGAGATGTCGGCGTTGCGCAGCAGCTGGCGGTGCGTCTCGTACGCGTCGCAGAACAAGCGGCCGTGCTCGATCGATCCGACTGGATATCGGCGATCGATCCGAGCTGGACGCTCGACTGCATGCGCCACAGGCCGAACGTCGCGAACACGCTCGCGAGCATCGACGATTCGAGCTGCGCGCGTGCGTTGCGCACGAAGAAGCTGACCTGTCGTGGCGATTTGCCGCGCCGGCGGCGCACCGGCGCGCTCGGCATGTGGCTCGCATAGGTTTTGTAGAGGCGGCGGATGCGATCGTCCGTCAATCCGGTGCACGAGCGGATCGTGCAGGTGCGGGCTTCGTGGCGGATCATGCGCAGCGCGAGATCGTGACGCTGACGCTCGTGGAAGTAGCGCTCGTTACTGATGTGCATTGGATATCCATCCCTGTGCAGCGCTCCTTCGCGACAAGTGTCCTGTAATTGCGGTGTGCGCGCAATTGACGACGCATTCGAAGCCGATGTTTAATGCCGGCCCTCTTTCCCGAATGGCCGTCATGCAAGGATGCATCGATGTCACGCAACGCCACGGAAGAGTTGCCCGGCGCGAGCGCGCCGGTCCTGAGCGCCGCAGTGCTGGCGCGAATTCACGAGCTCAATCTCGACTACGTCGAGCTGCTGGCTGCGGAGCACAATGCAGCAGCTACCGGCGGCGGTCAGTTGCAGCACTTGCCGTGCAAGCTGCACGCAGCGATCGCTGAACTGTCGCACCGACTGCGCGCGCGTCGCTGGCAGCGCTGCCGTACACGCTGTACTCGCTCGGTTTCGAAGACGAGAAGCTCTGGCGCTCGCTAGCGGAGCCCGCGGCGTTGGCGGCATCGTTGTCGATGAGCGAGCGCTACGCGCAGCCGCACAGAGCGTCGCTGCAAGCGTCACTGTGCGAAGTAGCGCTGCTGTATGCGTGGCATGTGGCGATCGTCGAGTCCGCTCGCGGCGCGGCTTGTCTATGCCATGCCAGAGACTGTCGCGCAGCGGTTGACGGCTGCGCCGCCGTGGTACGTCAGGCGTCTCGCCGTGCATCACTCCTCGCTCCTGCTGCCGCGCTGGCCGACGAATCCCGGCTTCTGGCCTGACCTCGTGCGCTTCGCGATCGAGGGAGATCAGCAGCGGCTCGCGACTGCGAAGGTTCTCGGCAGTCAATTGATCGCGGCGGAGTTGCAGGGATCGGCGTTGCAGTCGCCGCGCTTGCGAGCGCGCTATCGCGGATGACGGTTGCGCAGCGAGCTGCCGCGCGCGACGGCGTCGTTGCCGAACTTCGCACGAATGTCGTCGAGAGCCGTATCGAGGTGCTGGTTGCGACTGGCCTCGGGCACCGTGAAGAGCTCGAGCTGCGGTGTGCTCGTCAGGTCGGTCGCGCCGACGCCGAGCAGGCGCACAGCTGCGCGCGGCTGCTCGCGCAGCCACTCGTCGAGCAGCTTCGTCGCTGCGTCGAGGAGCGGCCGTGTCTGTTGGGTCGCGGGCCTGATCGGGCCCTGCCGCGTGTAGGTCTTGAAGTCCTTGCGGCGGATCTTCACGACGACGGTCTCTGCAAGCCACCCTTGCGAGCGCAGACGCGCGGCCGTGCGATCCGTCAGTCGCGCGAGCTCGGCGTGCAGTCGGCGCGCGATCGCTGATGTCGGTGTCGAAGGTCTCTTCGGCAGAAATCTGCTTCTCGTCCCAGTCGGCGATCACCGGGCGCTCGTCGATGCCGGCCGCTCGTGCCTTGATCTCGGCCACGTAGCGGCCGAACACGGGCTGCAGTACTGCATCGCTCGCGAGCCGCAGGTCGCGCAACGTGCTGATGCCGATCCGCTCCAGGTGCGGCGCGGTCTTCTTGCCGATGCCGTACAGCTTGCCGATCGGCAGCGGGTCGAGCAGCGCGGTGACTTCGCCCTCGCGCACGATCACCAGTCCGTCGGGCTTGCGCAGGTCGGAGGCGATCTTCGCGACCAGCTTGTTCGGCGCCACGCCGACTGAGGCCGTCACTCCCGTGCGCGCGACGATCTTCTTCTTGATCGCGACGGCGATCGCGGCGGCGTCGCCGAGCGCGGCCTGGCTTTCGGTGACGTCGAGGAAGGCTTCGTCGAGCGACAAGCCCTGCACGAGCGGCGTGTACTCGTGGAAGATGCCGAACACCGTTTTCGAGACATCCTTGTAGCGCTCGAATCGCGGTCGTACGCAAATCGCGTGCGGGCAGCGGCGCAGCGCTTCGCTCATCGACATCGCCGAGTGCACGCCGTACTTGCGCACTTCGTAGCTGGCCGCGGCGACGACGCCGCGACCGCCGGTGCCGCCGACGATCAGCGGTTTGCCGCGCAGCTCCGGATCGTCGAGCGCTTCAACGGACGCGTAGAACGCGTCCATGTCGACGTGCAGGATCTCTCAGACGATCCTCACGCGTTGCTGACGCGCGCCGGACGCACGTCGACGGGCTGCTCGCCGGCGGCCATCTCCTCCGTCGTGAAATCGTCGACGTGGATGATCTCCATGACGCGGCGATCGTAGTCGCGCAGCATCGCGGCCTCGGTCTCGGAGAGGATGCCGGCGGCGAGCGCCTGCTGGATCTGGCCAGGCAGATCGAGCGCCGTCACGCGGCCGGTCTTCACGCCTTCGACACGCACGCGCTTCTCGAGCGGCTCGGCGGCATCGGCCAGCACCAGCGCTTCCTGCAGCATGCCCAGCGGATTGCCGGGCTCGATCGTGCGATAGACGCCGGTCGTCAAGCGGTCGCGCGGCATGCTCGTGTGCAGCATCTGCTCGACGATGTCGCGGCCCAGGCGGTCCTGCGGCGCGTGATACGTCTGGCCGCGCGGGAAGATGAAGAACCGCATGAAGCCCGCGAGGAACCGGTTGGGGAAATTGCGCAGGAAGCTGTGCAGCTGCTCCTGCGCCTTGTAGAGCAGCGTGCGGCACGCCCACTCGACCAGCGGCAGGTCGTCGTCCGGCCGGCCCTGGTTCTCGTAGTGCTTGAGCACCATCGAGGCCAGGTACATGCACGAGAGCACGTCGCCGAGGCGCGCCGACAGGCTCTCCTTCTTCTTCAGATAGCCGCCGAGCGTGAGCATTGCCACGTCGGTGGCGAACGCGAACGACGCGCTGAAGCGGTTGATGTGCTGATAGAAGCGCTCGGTCGAGCCGACCGACGGGCACGTGCGAGAAGCGCGCGAGCGTCAGCGCCATGATCAGCGAGCGCACCGCGTTGCTGATCGTGAAGCCGATGTGGCCGAACAGCGCCGCGTCGAATTCCCTGAGGCCCTTGCGCTTGTCTTTCTCGCGCGCCGCGTTCATTTCGCGCAGGACGAACGGATGGCAGCGGATCGCGCCCTGGCCGAAGATGATCAGGCTGCGCGTCAGCATGTTCGCGCCTTCGACCGTGATCGCGACCGGCACCAGGTCGTAGCCGCGCGCCAGGTAGTTGCGGGGGCCGAGCATGATGCCCTTGCCGCCGTGGATATCCATGGCGTCGTTGGCGACGCTGCGGCCGTACTCGGTGAGGTGATACTTCAGCATCGCCGAAGGCACGGACGGCTTCTCGCCGCCGTCGATCGCGCCGGCCGTGACCGAGCGCGCGGCGTCCATGATGTAAGTGGTGCCGGTCATGCGCGCGAGCGCTTCCGCGACGCCTTCGAACTGACCGACCGGAACGTTGAACTGCCGGCGGATGCGCGCGTACGCGCCGGTGGCGAAGACTGCCGCTTTCGCTGCGCCGGTTGCGCTCGAGGGCAGCGAAATGCAACGGCCGACCGACAGCTGCTCGACGAGCATGCGCCAGCCTTGGCCCGCCATCTTCGTGCCCGCCGATCAGGCAATCGAGCGGCACGAACACGTCCTTGCCCTGGATCGGTCCGTTCTGGAACGGCGCGTTCAGCGGGAAGTGCCGCCGGCCGATCGTGACGCCGGGCGTGTGACGCGGGATCAGCGCGCAGGTGATGCCGTAGTCGGTGCGATCGCCGCCGAGCAGGCGCTCGGGATCGAACAGCTTGAACGCCAGGCCGACCACCGTCGCGACCGGTGCGAGCGTGATGTAGCGCTTCGAGAAGTTCAGCCGCACGCCGACGATCTCGCGGCCCTCGTACATGCCCTTGCACACGATGCCGGTGTCGGGAATCGACGCCGCATCGGAGCCGGCGCGCGGCCCGGTGAGCGCGAAGCACGGTACTTCCTCGCCGCGCGCGAGTCGCGGCAGGTAGTGATTGCGCTGCTCTTCGGTGCCGTAGTGAAGCAGCAGCTCGCCGGGGCCGAGCGAGTTCGGCACCGCGACGGTCGATGCGACGACGCCGGAGCGGCTGGAGAGCTTCACGAGCACGCACGAGTGCGCGTACGCGGAGAACTCCAGGCCGCCGTACTTCTTCGGGATGATCATCGCGAAGAAGCCCTTGCTCTTGATGAAGTCCCACAGGTGCGGCGGCAGGTCGGCGCGCCGGTGCGTGATGTCCCAGTCGTCGATCATCCGGCACAGCTCTTCGCACGGCCCGTCGATGAATGCCTGCTCTTCCGCGGTCAGCCGCGGCGGCGTCGCCGACAGCAGCTTTTCCCAGTCCGGACCGCCCGTGAACAGCTCGCCGTCCCACCAGACCGTGCCGGCTTCGAGCGCGTCCTTCTCCGTCTGCGACATCGACGGCAGCATGCGTCGGTACGTGCGCAGGAACGGACGGCTGATGAAGCGGATGCGGAACGCGTCGATGTTGAGCAGCACCAGCACGGCGAGCACGACCCACAGGACGATCATCGTCGCGAGGTTCGCGCCGGTGAACGCGTAGAGCAGCAGCGCGCCGCCGTAGGCGAGCGTCGCGGTGAGCAGGCTGACGCGCTGGTAAGCGAGCACCAGCGCGCCCAACAGGAAGACGAGGAACCAGATGATGCCGGCCATGGCAGGAAGACACTAGCTCGCGGCAGTTACCGCAGCAAGCGTAGGAGCCGCCAGGATTGTCGGACAGTCCGGGCGGGTCGGGCTTCAGCCCGACATCAGATCAACTCTTTGACCCCGTCGCGCTCTTCGAGCAGCTCCTTGTGCGTGGCGTCCATGCGCTGCCGGCTGAACTCGTTGATCGCGAGGCCCTGCACGAGCTGGTAATCGCCGTTGCGGCACGTCACCGGGTAGCCGTAGATGACGCCCGCGGGAATGCCGTAGCTGCCGTCGGACGGCACGGCCATGCTGACCCAGTCGCCCTCCGCCGTGCCCTTCACCCAGTCGCGCACGTGATCGATCGCGGCCGACGCAGCCGAGGCGGCCGAGGACTGGCCGCGTGCCTTGATGATGGCCGCGCCGCGCTGCTGCACGGTCGGAATGAACGTCTCCGCGTACCACTTCTGATCGACGAGCGACAGCGCCGGCTTGCCATCGACGAGCGCGTGATGCAGGTCGGGATACTGAGTCGCGGAGTGATTGCCCCAGATGATCGGCTTGCGGATGCGAGTGATGTGCGTGCCGGTCTTTTCCGCGAGCTGCGCGAGCGCGCGGTTGTGATCGAGGCGCACCATCGCCGTGAAATTGCGCTGGTTCAGCCCCGGCGCGTTGCGTTGGGCGATCAGCGCATTCGTGTTCGCGGGATTTCCGACGACCAGCACGCGCACGTTGCGGTTCGCGACTGCATCGAGCGCCTTGCCCTGCACGGAGAAAATCTGCGCGTTCGCGAGCAGCAGATCCTTGCGCTCCATGCCCGGGCCGCGCGGCCGCGCGCCGACGAGCAGCGCGACTTCGCAATCCTTGAATGCGATTTTGGGATCGTCGCGTCGCGACGATCTTGTTGAGCGTGCCGAACGCGCAGTCGTTGAGCTCCATCACCACGCCCTGCAGTGCCGGCAGCGCCGGCGTGATCTCGAGCAGATGCAGATTGATCGGCTGATCGGCGCCGAGCATCTGGCCGGAAGCGACACGGAAGGCGAGGGCGTAACCGATCTGGCCGGCAGCGCCGGTGATCGCGACGTTGATGGGACTCTTCATGGAGCGCGGCTCTGCTTTGAGGACGAAAGGGGCGCGAATTCTAACTGCCGCAACCCCCCCCGGCCCTCTTTTTCGCGAAACCCCTTGCTTTTGATTTGGTGTTGTAGTTAACTACAACACCATAGAGCTACACCACTTCACCGGCAGAACAGAGTCGAGTCGCACAGAGGAGTTAAGGCCATGAACATCCGCCAGAAATTTACGGTTGCTGCACTGCTTACAAGCTTTGCGCTGGCTTCGAACCCGGCCAAGGCTGACGTTCTGGGCTTCTCGGTCGCCCTGCCGGACCTCGGCGTCCGTGACGGCCGAGGTCGGCAAGATCGTTGCCGCCGACGCTGGCGCGTACCTGCGCAATGCGCTGAGCGCGCCCCGCGTCACCCGCACGCGCCAGTCGCCGACGGTCACGATCCACGAGATGGAGACGACCACGATGGACACCGCCACGATGGAGACGATCACTGTCGTCGCGACGCGGCTGCCGATGGAAACGATCACTGTTGTCGCGACGCGGCTGCCGCCCCTGGCGACCGAGTCGCTCGCGCAGGTCAGCACGCGCACGCGGCTGTGAGCTCGCACCATGTCGGGCGGCGACGAGGAGGGGGTTGAGGGGTGGTCTGGTACAGTAAACCAGAGCAACACCTCTCAACCCTCGGACTTCACTAGAGGCTTTGTGGAAGGGACCATGGACCGCGATTTCAACGACAGTCAGCCGATTTACCGGCAGCTGCGCGATCGCGTGGTCGCCATGATCCTGGACGGCGTGCTCAACGAAGGCGACCCGCTGCCCTCGGTGCGCAACGTCGCCGCCGAGTACCGGGTCAATCCGTTGACCGTGCTCAAGGGTTATCAGCAACTCGTCGACGAGCAGCTCGTCGAGAAGAAACGAGGTCGGGGCATGTTCATCAATAGCGGTGCGCGCGACCTGCTGCTCCAGGGCGAGCGGCAGAAGTTCCTCGCCGAGGACTGGCCGAAGATCCGCGCCACGATCCAGCGCCTGGGCCTCGAGCCGGCGGCGCTGCTGGGCGCCGAGTCCGGCAAGCGGGAGGAGCGCTGAGCCATGTCTGCTACTACTACATCCGCCTTGGCACCCGCATACGCGATCGAAGCGCGCGCCGTGCGCAAAGCGTTCGGCAAGAACGTCGCGCTCGACAACCTCGACCTGCGCGTCGCCGAAGGCCGCATCGTCGGCCTGATCGGCCCGAACGGCGCCGGCAAGACCACTGCGCTGAAGGCGATCCTCGGCCTCACTCCTTATGAAGGCGAGCTGCGCGTGCTCGGCCGCAATCCCTACCTGGAGCGCAACGCGGTGATGCAGGAAGTCTGCTTCATCGCCGACGTCGCCGTGCTGCCGCCGTGGCTGAAAGTGTCGCAGGCGCTCGACTTCGTCGGCGGCGTGCATCCGCGCTTCGACCGTGCGAAGGCGGAAGCCTTCCTCGCGAAGACCGACATCCCGCGCGACAGCCGCGTCCACAAGCTTTCCAAGGGCATGATCACGCAGCTGCACCTGGCGCTGGTCATGGCCATCGACGCGCGCCTGCTCGTGCTCGACGAGCCGACGCTCGGCCTGGACATCCTGTATCGCAAGGCGTTCTACGACACGCTGCTCAACGACTACTTCGACCACAGCCGCACGATTCTCGTGACGACGCACCAGGTCGAGGAAATCCAGCACGTGCTCACCGACGTCATGTTCATCAACAAGGGTCGTCTCGTGCTCGACTGCAGCATGGAGGACTTCGAGAGCCGCTACGTCGAAGTGATGGTGCGGCCGGAGCAAACCGCGGCAGCGCGCGCGCTCAAGCCGATGCACGAGCGCCAGGTGTTCGGCCGCAGCGTGTTCCTGTTCGACAGCCCCGATCGCGCGCAGATCTCCGCGCTCGGCGAGGCGCGCACCCCCAGCATTGCAGACCTGTTCGTCGCCATGATCGGCGGACAGCAAGGAGCCGCGGCATGAACGCAGCAACCGAAACTTCCGAGAGCTTCGCGGCACCTGCCACTGCACCGCGCCCGGTCCGGCCGTTCTACTGGTCGGTGCGGCGCGAGCTGTGGGAGAACCGCTCGCTGTTCATCGCTCCGCTCGTTGCCGGCGGCATCGCGATCGTGGCGCTGATCCTCAACGCGATGCACCTGGATGAAGGCATGCAGATGCTGTCGGCGCTCGACCCCGACCGCCAGCGCGCGATCGTGACCGGCATCTACGCCGGGATCGCGTTCCTGATCACGTGGGTGATGGCGATCACCGGGTTCTTCTACCTGCTGGATGCATTGCACGGCGAGCGCAAGGACCGCAGCGTGCTGTTCTGGAAGTCGATGCCGGTGTCCGACACCACGACCGTGCTCAGCAAGCTGTTCACGGCGCTGGCAGTCGCACCGGCGATCGTGATCGCCGTGACGATCGTCACGCAAGCTCGTCGTGCTGCTGCTCGCCAGCGTGATTCTGATGATCGGCGGCGCGAGCCCGGGCGCCGATCTGGAGCAACCTGCAGTTGTTCCAGCTCACGATCGCGCTCGTCTACGGCCAGATTGCGGTCGCGCTCTGGTATGCACCGGTGGCCGCGTGGGTGCTGTTCGTCTCGGCGTGGGCGAAGCGCGTCCCGATCCTGTGGGCGGTGCTCACGCCGATTGCAGTCATGCTGTTCGAGCGCGTCGCCATCGGCACGCGCTACGTGCAGGACATGCTCGCGTATCGCTTGCGCGACGGACTGAAGATGGCCTTCGCGCCGCGCTCCCGCAGGCGAGTTCACCATCGGCGACGGCGGCGTCAACGCGACGGAGCTACCGCGGCGGGTGTTCGACGCGCTCGACCCGGTCGGCTTCTTCAGCAATCCGTGGCTGTGGGTCGGCCTCGTCGTCGCCGCGGGCTTCGTCGCCGCCGCGATCTGGATGCGCCGCTACCGCGAGCCGATCTGACAGCACCCGCTGACCGCGGGAACATTTGCGATCGTGTAAGGGTTACTCCCAACGGCATGTCACCTTTGCCGCTGAGGGGGGACCCGCTGGATGAGTCGACTGGTCTGCGTCTCGAACCGGATTTCGCTGCCGCGTAAATCAGCCGCGCCCGGCGGGCTCGCGATCGGCATCCTGAGCGCGCTGAAGCGTACCGGCGGACTGTGGTTCGGCTGGGGCGGCGAGACCGTCGAGCAGGAACCGGGCGATCCCGACATCCACATCCGCGAAGGCGTCACCTACGCGACGATCGATCTGAAGAAGGACGAGTTCGATCTCTACTACAACGGCTACGCCAACGAAGTGCTGTGGCCGCTGTTCCACTACTTCCAGCGCGGCATGCGCTACGCAAGCCGAGCAGCGCGATGCGTACGAGAGCGTGAACCGCACGTTCGCGCAGAAGCTCGCGCCGCTCCTCGACGCCGGACGACGTGATCTGGGTGCACGACTATCACCTGATCCCGCTCGGCCGGCGGCTGCGCGAGCTCGGCGTGCGCCGGCCGTTCGGCTTCTTCCTGCACATCCCGTTTCCGAATATCGAGATGCTGCGCGTGCTGCCCGCGTATGCGGAGCTGCTGCGCGACCTGACGAGCTACGACGTGGTCGGCTTCCAGACGCAGAACGATCTGCGCTCGTTCCACTCCGGCATCGAGCACCTGTGCGGTCCGGAAGCGCTGCGCGGCGACGGCCGGATCCGCGTCGGCGACCGCACGATGCGCGCCGACGTGTTCCCGATCGGCATCGACGTCGCCTCGGTGCAGAGCGAAGCGCTCGAGGCATCGCAGGCAGAAGTCGTGAAGCGCATGACCGACAGCCTGATGGGCCGCGCGCTGATGATCGGCGTCGACCGCCTCGACTACAGCAAGGGCCTGGTCGAGCGCTTCCAGGCGTACCAGCAGTTCCTGGAAACGTATCCCGACAATCTCGGCCGCATCACGTACCTGCAGATCGCGCCGCTGTCGCGCTCCGACGTGCGCGCCTACGTGGAGATCCGCCAGGCGCTGGAGCAGGCGGCCGGCCGCACCAACGGCCGCTTCGCCGACACGGACTGGACGCCGATCCGCTATCTCAATCGCAATTTCCCGCACGCGACGCTGATGGGCCTGCTGCGCGCCGCGAACGTCGGCATCGTCACGCCGCTGCGCGACGGCATGAACCTCGTCGCCAAGGAATACGTCGCCGCGCAGAACGCGGAAGATCCCGGGCGTGCTGATCCTGTCGAATCTGGCGGGTGCGGCGCGCGAGCTCTCGGCGGCGCTGCAAGTGAATCCGTACGACACGCGCGCGGTCAGCCACGCGATCCAGGCAGCGCTTTCGATGTCACTGCAGGAGCGGCGCGAGCGTCACGCTTCGATGCTGCAGGTCCTCAAGCGCAACGACATCGGTGCGTGGACGCGCCGTTTCGTCGATGCGCTGGAGCAGGCGCAGCCGCCCGAGAACGCGCGCGTGCGCGTCGTCAACCACTAGCGCCAGGCCGTTCAGATCTGCTTGCTAGCGACGTTCGAGTAGCTGCTTTCGGCTGCCGCCGCTGTTCACGGCAGTGACCGCGAAGTACCAGGTCGCCGGCGCGAGATCTTCCACCACGTACGTCGTCACGCTCGCGTTGTTGATGACGATGGTGTTCGTCAGCGAGGACAGCGCTCGTGCCGTACCGGATGCGGTAGCCGGCGAGGTTCGACAGCGTGGTGCCGTCCGTGTTCTCGGTCGGCGCGGTCCACGACAGCGTGGCGCGGCCGTTCGAGACTGTCGTCACTGCGATCGCGAAGCGCGCTCAGCGCAGTGCTCGCCTGGCCGTCGCTCACCGAGATCGCGATGTTCGAGTACGTGCCGACGTCCGCAGCGGCGGGCGTGCCGGAGAGCCGGCCGGTGCTCGTGTTGAACGTCGCCCATGCCGGCTTGTTCTGAATACTGAACGCGAGCGTGTCGCCGTCGGCGTCGGCCGCCGTGGGCACGAAGCTGTACGCGCTCGCTGCATTCACAGCCGGCGGCGCCGTGCCGGAGATCGTCGGCGCGTGATTGCTCGAACCGGTCGGCGGAGTGGGAGCGGGGTTGTTGTGCCGTTCCGGAAGCGGGCGCCGACTCGTCGTCGCCGCCACCGCAGCCGCTCAGCGCAGCCGCGCTCAATGCAATCAACAACAGTCCAGGACCGAACCTGCGCATGACGATAACTCCCGTCGGAGGCAACCCCGCTATCCTGGAAATCGAGTTCCGTCGGACCGGAGGCTTTGCGTCCCCGCCTCTCGGCGGGTTTGCCGTTGAATGAGATCTACTGTGATTGCTAGTGTCGGCGCCGGGGTCACCTTTACATAGCGGGCGAATACCCAACCGCAAGCCGAAAACCCGGCAAAGCCGCTTGAGGCGAACCCTTATTATTCGCGCAGTGTGGCGGGGAGGCTGGACAGATGCTCATCAATGGCTCATGCCACTGCGGCAACATTTCCTTCGCGCTCGACTGGCTGCCGACTCCCACGGAAATTCCGGCGCGCGCCTGCGGCTGCTCGTTCTGCACCAAGCACGGCGGCGTGTGGACGTCCACGCCGACTGGCGCGCTGAAGATCAAAGTGAAAGATCCCGCGCTCGTCTCGCGCTACGCATTCGGCACGCGCACTGCGGAGTTTCACGTGTGCTCGCACTGCGGTGTCGTGCCCGTCGTCACGAGTGAGATCGCAGGACGGCTCTATGCCGTCGTGAACGTGAACACGTTCGACGGAGTCGACGCTGCGCTGCTGCGTCGCTCGCCCGCGAACTTCGACGGCGAAGGCACGGATTCGCGCCTCGCGCGCCGCGCGCGCAACTGGATCGGCCGCGTGCAGTTCGCAGAGCGGCCGGTCGATGATGAGCCTTGCGTCGCGACTCATTCTCGCGACTGCTCGCGACGACTTCGCTGTGCCTCGCCGAAACCGTACCGATCGAGCCGCCCGCGGGCGACGGCAGATCTCGGAGTGCAATGGATGCATGCGAGAGCCCCGGATCGTCGCCATCATGCTGATCGCGATCGCGCGGCCCGACGGGAGAAGGGCCGTTCCCGACTCGTAGTGGTCCTGCATGGCACGCACGGCTTTGCACGCGAATACGTGCAGCTCGCGCGAGCACTGGCGAAAGAAGGCGTGCTTGCCGTCGTCCCATGCTGGTTCAGCGGTGGCGGCGGCTCCGGTGCGCGTTTCGTGACGCCGATTCCCTGCACCGGAGCTCCTCCCCTGTCGGCTGCCGCCAGCGCGACGGCACAGAAGACCGTCAAGGCACTGGTCGCGGAAGTGCGCACGCTTCCGGACGTGCAGCACAGCTCTGTCGCGCTGTTCGGTCACTCGCTGGGCGGCGGCACAGTCCTCAACTACGCACTCGGCACCGGCGACATTCGCGCGGCGGTGCTCGACTCCGCCGGCTTCACAGACGAACAGATCGGGCGCATCGCGCGTCTGAAGTCCCGATCCTGCTGCTGCACGGCGCGGGCGATACGTCAGCCGACGGCGGCTCACCGTTCCAGACCACCGCAGAAAGCGCGCGCTTCGAAGCGGCGCTGCGCGCAGCGGGCAAGACTGTCGAAGCCGTCTACTACGAGAAGGCCGGGCACAACGGCATCTTCACGGATCCGAAGCAGTTCGAAGACTCAGTGCGCCGCACCGCCGCGTTCATTGCGCAGTCGCCAGAAACTCGTTGATGAGCCGGTAGTAGTCCGCGTGCGCTTCGATGTCGTTGTGGCCGGTCTGCGCGAGCACGTGAATCTGCTTTGGTCCTGCCCAGGCCTGAAATAGCTTCTGCGCGTGCGCCGCTGGAACGACGTTGTCGCTGTCGGCGGCGAGAAACAACGCCGGCGCACGCGTGCGCCTCGCCCAGTCGGATGACGGGAATGGATGCCGCAGGAGCAGTCGCACCGGTAGAAAAGGATAGTGGCCGGCCGCGACGGCAGCGAGACTGTCGAACGGCGTGATCAGGATCGCAGCGCGTACGGGCCGCGCGCCCGCGAGCATCGAGGCGACACCGGAGCCGAGGCTTCGTCCCATGACGACGATGTGCTCCGCCGGCACGCCGCGCTTGATCGCGTAGTCGTAGATGGCGAGGCCGTCGTCGTACAGCGCCTTCTGACCGGTCTCGCCGGTGCTGCCGCCGTAGCCGCGATAGTTGACGACCACCACTGCGCGCGCGTCGATGTTCGACGCCACGCTCGCGGTGTAAAGCACGTCTTCGGCATTGCCGCCGAAATAGAGAATCACCGCCGGCGTCGTCGCCTGCGCGTTCTCGACCCACCAGCCTTCCAGCGTCGCTCCCGCAGTTGCGATCTCGATCCGCTGCGCCGAGTAGCTGCTGCCGCAGCTGTGCGTCATTCGGCGTCGGGAAGAAGATCGAGCGCTCCTGACCGAAGTACAGCAGCGCGCAGATCAGTACGAATCCGCCGCCGGCGACGACCAGCGCAGTGAGCAAGGTGGTCAGCACGGCTCGCATTGGTGAACGGATCGTGCACTCCGCAAGTCTGTCATCAGAGCACTTGACCAAAGCGGCCCGGCGAGCGCATCAATGGCCGCAAAACGACCCGTCGTCGCAGGGAAACCTCGTGAGTACGCAAGCCCGCCTGGCCGCCTGGCTCCCGATCCTCTTTCTGTCCGCGCCGTCACTCGCCCGAGCCGACACCCAGGCTGCCGCGGCCGCGCCGCCCAAGAAGATCACCGTCGGCTCGCTGACGCTGAAATACTGCAATTCCGACTACGACCGGCTATTGCGGCCAGCTCAAGCGGCCGCTCGATCCGACAGGCGGGATCAAGGGCACGATCACGATCGGCTTCGAGTATTACCCGCGGTTCGACCAGAGCACGCCGGCGCGCGGCACGCTGCTGCCGCAGGAAGGCGGGCCCGGGCTATTCCAGCACCGGCACGCGCGACGCGTATCTCAATATCTTCGGCTCGCTGCGCGAGCACCGCGATGTGGTCATCATCGACAAGCGCGGCACGGGCACGTCCGGCGCGATCGATTGTCCGGAAATCCAGACGGGCGATCCGAGCGATCCCGCCGCGTTGAAAGCGTGCGCCGATCAACTCGGCGCGAAGGCCTATCTCTACGGCACGCATCTCGCCGTCGACGACATCGCCGCGGTGCTGGATGCGCTGCAGATCGACGAGGTCGATTTCTACGGCGACAGCTACGGCACCTTCGTCGGCCAGACGTTCGCGGCCTGGCATCCGGAGCGGCTGCGCAGTCTCATTCTCGACAGCGCCTATCCCGTGCGCCCGCCGGACATCTGGTTCCCGACCGACTGGTCGACGGGCCGCGACGGGCTCGACCTCGTTTGCGAGCGTTCGCCTTCGTGCCGCGCGCTGCGAGGCGAGGCGACTGCGCGCATCGAGCGCTTGCTGCGCGACGTGCGTCGCCAGCCGATCAGCGGCACCGCGCCGGATGCCGACGGCATCCCGCTGGAAGTGACCGTCGACGTTTCGATGCTGTTCCTGCTGATGACGAACCTCGGCAACTCGCCGATCACGTATCGCGACCTCGATGCAGCCGCGCGCGCCTGGTTCGACAATCACGACAAGTTGCCGCTGCTGCGGCTCGCCGCCGAGTACAACACGCCTTTCGTCAGCGACGCGGTCGACTTCAGCTATGGCCAGTACCAGGCGGTGATCTGCCAGGAATATCCGCTGCACTACGACCTGGACGACTCGCCCGCCAAGCGCCGTCGGCAGTACGCGCGCGGCATCGAGGATGCGCGCCAGAACCGTCCCGATCTGTTCGCGCCGTTCACGATCGACGAAGCGTTGGAGTCGCAAGCCAACTTCACGCCGCTCGCGACGTGCCTCGACTGGCCGAAGCCGCTGCCCGCGTACCCGCAAGGCGATCCGCTGCCGGCGAAGCCGAAGTTCCCCAACGTGCCGACGCTGGTGCTGTCGGGCGACCTGGACTCGGTGACTTCGCCGCAGGACGCGACGCAGGCGGCCGCGCAGTTTCCGAACGTCACGCACCTGATCATTCCGAACCTCACGCACGTCACGTCCTATTTCTATAGCGACGTCGGCTATCTGCCGGACGGCGGCGACACGACTCACTGCGTGCAGCGCATCCTGCGGCGCTTCATCGCGCAGCTGTCGCCCGGCGACACCGGCTGCATTCCGAACGTGCGGCCGATCCGCACGGTGCCGAAGTTCGCGTCGTCAGTTGAGCAGCTCGCGCCGGTGCAGGCGGTCGAGCGGCAACCAGGCGGGCACGCGCGACCTGAAGCTCGCGGCCGGCGCGCTCGAAACCGTCGGCGATGTGTTCTCGCGCTTCCTGGTCACGTTCGGCATCGGCAGCGGCCTGCGCGGCGGCGAGTTCACGTACACGCTGCAGCCGTTCGGCTACGAGTTCGAGCTGAACCGCGTGCAATGGACCGACGATCTGCAGGTCAGCGGCCGGATGCGCTGGCACGTGGACACCGGCAAAGTGACCGCGACCGTGCGGCTGCGGCGCGGCGGCAGCGCAGGTCGGCACGCTGACGATCGAATGGAACGACGTGCAGAAGAACGCGCGTCGCGACGCTCGCCGGCACGATCGGCAACAAGACCGTCAAGGCGAAACGGATCGCGCCGTAGGCAACGGCGCTGCAGCTACTTCAGCTTCGCGAACATCGCCTTGAAGCGCGGGTGGTCGCGCACGCAGTCGTAGTCGGGGTCGTGCTCGACCCAGTCGCGCTTGCCCCAGCCGCGTCCGAAAAACGCGCTCGAGGATGTCGAGCGCCTCTTCGTGCTGGCCGCTGCGGAACTTCAGGCAGGCATTGTTGAGCAGTGCGCTCAGGTCGTCGGGATAGAGCTCGACGGCGCGCTGCGACCACTCGAACGCGCGCTCGAGGTCGCCTTCGTCGAACAGCGCGAGCGCACCGACCGCCAGCGCCCGGCCATCGAGCGGATTGAGCGCCAGGATGCGCTCGGCGCGCACGATGGCTTCGCGCGTCGGCCGCGCGCGCCTCGTCGTTGCGGCCGAGCATGCGTCAGCGACTGCGCCTGGAACGTCGGGCTCTGGAAGTCCTCCTGACGGACTTCGGCGGCCTTGCGGAACAGCTCCACCGACTGCTCGATCTCGCCGCGCGCGAAAGCGGCGCGGCCGTAGTAGTAGTACGCGTCGAACAGATTCGGATTGATGCGGGCAGCCAGCTCGAAATGAACCTGCGCCTCGTCGTAGCGACGATGCAGCGAGAGCGCGAAACCGCGCGCGAAGTGCGCATCCGCGAGGTCTGGCGCCAGCTCCATCGCGATCTGGCTCGCGCGATCGGCGCGATGCAGGTCCTCGTCCTTCGAGCCCCACCATTCGTACAGCAGTGCGTGCACTGTCGCGAGACCGGCCCACGCGGGCGCGTAGTCGGCGTCGAGCTCGATCGCGCCTTCGAACATCCGGCGGCTCTGCTCGAGATCCGGCTGACGCATGCGATGCAGCGACTGACGGCCGCGCAGGTAGTACTCGTACGGTTCCGCCGACGTTTGCGGCCGGCGCAAGCCGCGTTGCTCGCGTTGTGACAGCGCAGCGCCGCCGCGCAGAGTCGTCGCGACGCTGGCAGCGATCTCATCCTGAATGGCGAAGACGTCGCCGAACCTTGCGCTCGAAGCGCTGCGACCACTTGTGATAGCCGCTGGCGACGTCGATGAGCTGCACCGTCACGCGCAGCTGATCGCCGGCGCGGCGCACGCTGCCTTCGACGACCGATTCCACGCCGAGCACACGGCCCACTTCGCGCAGATCCACGCCATCCTGGCGGAACTGGAACGATGAGCTGCGCGCAGCGACGCGCAACCCGTCGACGTGCGTGAGCGCGT
This sequence comes from uncultured Gammaproteobacteria bacterium, assembly GCA_963830745.1. Lineage (GTDB taxonomy): Bacteria > Pseudomonadota > Gammaproteobacteria > Steroidobacterales > Steroidobacteraceae > Steroidobacter. The sequence goes on along the minus strand of CAWHNL010000012.1, from coordinate 224,161 downwards.
CGATCAGCTCTTCCGCCAGACCCTCGCAGAAGTAGTCCTGGTCGCGGCCCGGGCTCATGTCCATGAACGGCAGCACGGCGATCGCCGGCAGATCCTGCACGGCTGTGGCGCGGGCTCGGGACGCCGCGGCCGGCGCGCTCGTGCGCCAGGTCCGCGACGAAGCAGTAGCCGTAGCGATGCCGAGTCTCGATGTAGCGCGGCTGCTTGGCGTCGTCACCGAGCGCCTTGCGCAGCTCCTGGATGCAGGTGGTCAGCGCGTCGTCGCTGACGACGGTGTTGCTCCAGACCGAGGCGAACAGCTCCTGCTTGGTGACGGGCTGGCCGGCACGCTCCACCAGCAGCCCGAGCACCGAGGCGGCCTTGCGCGTGAGCTTGATCTCGCGCTGGTCGGCCCACAGCCGGGCGGTCGCGGGCTCGAAGCGATAGCGTCCGAAGCTGACGTGCTGGCTCATGACAGCCTGCGTAATCCCCCGGGATCGCTGACGGGGCGGCCAACAATCCCGGAGAAATCCCGGCGTTCGCCCGGGACTCGCAGGCGGCGCCCTTCGTAGCCTTTTGGCACATCACCGGTGCGCACGACAAGTCGCGCTGGCTTTCATCCTGGGGAGGCTCCTGATCATGATCAAGCGTCTGTCGATCTTCCTCTACGGCGTGCTCAGCTACGCCGTCTTCTTCGCCACGTTCCTCTACGCCATCGGCTTCGTCGGCAACCTCTGGGTGCCGAAATCGATGGATTCGGCGCGCGAGGTGCCGTTCCTGACGGCGCTGCTCATCGACCTGGCGCTGCTCGGCCTGTTCGCCGTCCAGCACAGCCTGATGGCCCGCCCGGCGTTCAAGCGCTGGTGGACCCGCATCGTGCCGGCGGCCGCGGAGCGCAGCACCTATGTCCTGTTCTCCAGCCTCGCCCTGATCCTGCTGTTCGCGTACTGGCAGCCGCTGGGCGGCGTGGTCTGGAACGTCACCTCGCCTGTCGGCGCAGGCCCTGCTGTACGGCACCTACGCGCTCGGCTGGGCCGTGCTGCTGTTCGCGACGTTCCTGATCAACCATTTCGACCTGTTCGGCCTGCGCCAGGTGTGGCTGGAGCTGCTCGGCAAGCCCTACCGGCCGCTGACGTTCGGCACGCCGGTGCTCTACCGCTACGTGCGCCATCCGATCTATGTCGGCTGGTTCCTCATCTTCTGGGCGACGCCGACCATGACCGTCACGCACCTGGTGTTCGCGCTCGCCACCAGCGCCTACATGCTGATCGCGATCCAGCTCGAGGAGCGCGACCTGATCGATGCGCACCCCGAGTACGAGGAGTACCGCCGCAGCGTGCCGATGCTGGTGCCGTTCACGAAGCGGCGGCGAGCGGCGCGGTAGCGTCGTCTCAGCCGTGCAGCCGCGCGTGAACCCGCATGCTCACCCAACGTGTCGACCTGTTCGATAGCACTTACGGGCACTTCACCGAGGACGTGCTCGCGGCGATCCGCCGCGAGACGTTCGGCCAGGACATCGGCCAGAACAGCTGGCTGACGGTCGAGGAGTACGACCGCTTCATCTGCCTGGCTCAGGCTCTGGCCGGAGCAGCACGTGCTGGAAGTGGCGAGCGGCTCGGGCGGCCCGGCGCTGTACCTGGCCGATCGCGCGAGCTGCCACGTCACCGGGATCGACAGCAACGAACGCGGCGTCGCCGAGGCCACGCGCGCCGCGTTCGACTCGCACCAGTCGCACCGGATCAGCTTCCGCGTCGCGGATGCGACCGCGCCGCTGCCGTTCGCGAACGGCACGTTCGATGCACTGATGTGCATCGATTCCATGAACCACTTTCCCGATCGACTGCGTGTGTTCCAGGAGTGGCAGCGCGTTTTACGCCCCGGCAGGCGCGCTGTTTTCACCGACCCGGTGGTGATAACGCGGCCGGTGACCAATGACGACCTGGCGCTGCGCAGCTCGATCGGCCTTTTCGTGTTCACGCCGCCCGGCGTGAACGAGCACTTCATCGAGACCGCGGGCTTCAACCTGCTGCGCAAGGAGGACGTCACGATGAACGCGGCGCTCGTTGCCGGCCGCTGGCAACGGGCGCGTCACCGCCATCGCGACGCGCTGCTCGAGATCGAAGGCGAGGAGCGCTTCGAGGGACTGCAGAAGTTCTTCGGCGCCGTGCATCGCCTGACGTCCGAGCGGCGCCTGTCGAGGATCGCGTATCTCGTGGAGAAGGCGCGCGGACTAGAGAGCCAGCGACGCAACAATAGTGCGCGCAGCGGCCGCAGATCGCTGCGAACCGCGCGCGGCGTGCCGCCTAGAATTCCGGCGCATGAAGCTGCTCTATCAAACGCATTCTCCGTACGCGCGCAAAGCGCTCGTGTTCGCGCACGAAGTCGGCCTCGCGCGCGCAGATCGAAGTCGTCCATCACGAGACCAGCCCGACCCGGCGCAACGAGCACGTGTTCGCCGAGAACCCGCTCGGCAAGGTGCCGGTGCTGCTCCGGCCCGGCCTGCCGCCGATTTTCGACTCCGACGTGATCTGCGCGTACCTCGACACGTTGCACGCCGGGCCGCAAGCTGATTCCGGCCGAAGGCGAAGCTGCGCTGGCACGCGCTGCGGCTTGCAGGCTGTCGCGCAAGGCATCGCCGACGCCGGGATCGCGCTCCGTTGGGAGACGGTGCGCCGCCCGGAGGCGCTGCGCTATCCGCCGCTGCGGGATGGGTACATTCAGAAGCTCGCCGCGAGCTACGACTGGCTGGAGCGCGAGCTGGACGTCGACTCGCCGCGTGCACGTCGGCCACGTCGCGCTCGCGACGTGCCTTGCCTGGCTGGAGTTTCGCGAGCTGCCGGGACTTTCGCGAGCGGCGACCGCGGCTCGCGGCGTGGTTCGACGAGTTCACGAAGCGGCCGTCGATGCGTGCGACGCCGTTGTCCGGCGAGACACGGGACTGACGCGATTGCCGCTGTCGATGAGCGATCATCGCAACAATGCATGGCAGCGATCGGGCGGCTTGCGGCAGGATAAGCGCCATTCCTGAATGGGATGGGAGTTCTCGCCATGCACAAGACTCGCAACGATCTCTCGCTCGACGTCCGCTCGCGCGTCAGCCAGCTGCTCAACAGCCGCCTGGCCAGCGCCATCGATCTGTATCTGCAGACCAAGCACGCTCACTGGAACGTGAAGGGCCCGAGCTTCATCGCGCTGCACGAGCTGTTCGACAAGCTCGGCGAAGAGCTGGAGGAGTACATCGACGACATCGCGGAGCGTGCAGTCGCGCTGGGCGCAGTCGCCGAAGGAACGACGAACGTCGTGATCGAGCGTACGCAGCTCGCGAAGTATCCGGCGCAGATCAGCGAAGGTCTCGCGCACGTCGATGCGCTCGCGAATGCCTATGCGGTTTTCGGCAAGTCAGTGCGCGAAGCGATCGACGAGGCGGGCGAAGGCGGGCGATGCCGACACCAGCGACCTGTTCACGGGCGTCTCGCGCGGGATCGACAAGAGCCTGTGGTTGCTGGAAGCGCACCGCCAGGCGGAGAGATGATGCAGGTGATGTGGGTCGGGCTTTAGCCCGACTCCGAGATGTCCCGACCCACAGTTATTTGCTGACCAGCTGGGACTGCACGGGCGGTTGCTGCTCGAGATACAGCCGCTGCACCGGGTACGCGAATGCGATGCCTTCTTTCTCGAACGCCTCGACCAGCCGCAGGTTGATCTCCTGCAGGATGTCCATGTGGCGGTTGTATTCCGTCGTCTTGACGACGTAGACCGCCTCGAAGTCGAACGACGCCGCCGCGATCTTGGCGAAATGCGAGCGGTCGAAGCGCACGTCGCTGTGGGACTCGATCAGCGAGCGGATCAGTCCGGCGATTTTCTTGAGCTGCGCCAGCGGCGTTTCCTGGCCGACGCTGATCGTGAACACCACGCGGCGCTCGGTCGCGCGCGTGAGATTGCGCACGCGGCTCGCGAGCAGGTTCGAGTTCGGCATGATGATCTGCTCGCCGTTCACGCTGCGCAGCCGCGTGCTCTTCACGCCGATGTACTCGACCGTGCCGACGAAGTCGTCGACCTGCAGCGTGTCGCCGAGGACGAAGGGCCGATCGAGCGTGATCGACAGCGACGCGAACAGATCGCCGAGGATGTTCTGCGCGGCCAGCGCAACCGCGATGCCGCCGATGCCGAGGCCGGCGAGCAGCGGCTGGATCTGGATGCCGAGATTGCTCGAGCGTCAGCAGCAGCACGAACGCCCAGATCGTCAACCGCGCCATGAAGCCGATGATGCCGATCGAGCCGGCGGCGGCACGATCCACCGCCAGCGTCCTGCGCTGCTTGCGCTCGAGCGCGGCGAGCACTGCAGTCGTCGCCCACAGGCCGATCTGCCAGAAGCTCGCGACCGTGAATATCGTGAGCAGCACGCGCGCTGCCTTGGGCGGCAGCTCCAGCGTCTGCAGGCCGAGGAACACCGAGGCGATCAACAGGAACCAGACCGTCGTGCGGCTCGCGACGTGCAGCGGCAGTTCCAGGAACTCCTCCTGCGGCGTCGCTGCGAGGCGCGCGTACTGCTTGCGCGCCAGCCGCCGCAGCAACAGCAGCACGAAGAGAATGCCGAACGCGACTCGCGCCGGCCACGAGCCAGCGCCACGGCGCATTACCCAGGAAATCTGTCGAACAGCTGACTCCATCCGTCCTCCTGCCGTCAGCCCATCAACAGGCGCGCTTCGCCGTTCTCCAGCGCTTCCGGCGTGCCCGCGAGAATCACCACGTCGCCTTCGCGCAGCACTGTCGACAGCTTCGGGCTGCTGGCCGAGGATGCCGTCGCGGCGGATCGCCGTGATCGTCACTTCGTCGCGCTCCAGTTTCAGGTCCGCGAGCGTCTTGCCGACGCAGTACGCGCCGGGCGGCAGCACCACGGTGTGCAGCTCCTCGTTGCCCGTGTCGACATCCTCGACCATCTCGAGCATCGTCGCGACGGAACAGCCGCCGCAGCATCGAATAGCGATTGTTGCGGATGTCGCCGACTGTCTTGACCACGCGCGATACCGGCACGTCGAGCAACAGCAGCACGTGCGACACCAGCATGAGGCTCGCTTCCAGCGTCTCCGGCACGATCTCCGTGGCGCCGGCCTGCTGCAGCTCCTCCAGCTTCGTGTCGTCCTGCGTGCGCACCAGGATCGGCAGCTCCGGGCGCAGCTCGCGCACCGCCCTGATGATCTTCATCGAAGCCGTTGTGCTCCGCGAACGTCAGCACGAGCACGCGGCAGCGTTCGAGACCGACGGCTTCCAGCATCTCGGTCGCCGTGCCGTCGCCGAAGATCACCGCATCGCCGGCGCGCCGCGCCAGCTCGACGGCGCGCGGATCCGAATCGAGCGCGACGTACGCGAAGCCCTGTCGATCCAGCACGCGCGCGAGGTTTTGGCCGACGCGGCCGAAGCCGCAGATGATGACGTGATCGCGCTGCCCGCCCGAGCTGGTCCTGGTCCGGAACCGGCGCCGGCGTCGTCCGCGGAAAGATCAGCTCCGCCAGCCGGCCGTTGTGCCGGATCAGCAGCGGGCTCAACACCATGCTCACGACAGTAGCGGCGAGCAGCGGCTGGATCACCGCCGAATCGGCGAGCCGGTCGCTCAGCATCAGCGTGAGCAGCGCGAAGCCGAACTCGCCGCCTTGCGCCATGACGATGCCGACCCGCAACGCTTTGCGCGATTGTCGGTTCCGAGGCGCGCGACGACCGTGACGATGATCGTCTTGGCCAGCTGCAGGCCGACCACCAGCAGCAGCACCAGCCACCACTGCCGGAACAGCAGCTGCAGATCGAGCAGCGTGCCGATCGTGATGAAGAACAGGCCGATCAGCACGTCGCGGAACGGCCGGATGACGGTTTCCAGCTGGTGCCGGTACTCGGTTTCCGCGAGCAGCATGCCCGCGAGGAATCCGCCGAGCGCGAGCGAAAGTCCGACCGCGTGCGTCGCCCACGCAGCGCCGACGGCCACCATCAGCGTTGCCAGCGTGAACAGCTCGGTGCTGCGCGCCCGGCCGATCTCGTGGAACAGCGGCCGCACGAGCCAGCGCAGGAACGTGAGCACCAGCGCGAGCGCGACCGCCGCCTGCAGGATCGATTCGACGATCTCCCACGTGCCGCGTTCTGCGCCGCTGCTGGCGAGCGCGCTTTCGAGCGCGAGCAGCGGCACGAACGCCAGGTCCTGGAACAGCAGAATGCCGATCGCGATCCGGCTGTGCGTGCGATTCAGCTCGGCCTGCTCGCCGAGCTGGCGGATCACGATGGCGGTCGAGGACATCGCGAGCGCGCCGCCGATCATGATCGCGGTCAGCGGCCGGCACCTGCAGCGCCCACAGCATCGCGGCGAATGCCCCCGTCGTCAGCACGACCTGCAGGCCGCCGATGAGGAACGCCTCGCGCCGCATGGCGATCATGCGCGGCAGCGAGAACTCCAGCCCGAGCGTGAACACCAGGAACACCACGCCGAGGTCCGCGAGGATCGGCGCGAAGCCGCCGGCGGTGAAGTTGAGCGCGTACGGGCCGAGCAGCATGCCGACCGCCAGGTAGCCGAGGATCGGCGGCAGCCGCAGGCGGCGGAACAGCAGCACGACCAGCACGGACGATGCCAGCAGCATCAGCAGCTGCGGAAGGATGGAAAGATCCGGGTGTTCCGCCATGACGACAAAGTACGTGTGCGATGCGCCGCTGCGCAAGACGGAATGCTAATCTCCGCGCGATGGCTCGCGAGCTGCTCGAACAGGCCCGGACCGGCGACGCCCTGACGGTACGCCTCAACGGCGCGTGGCGGATCGAGAACATCGCCGCCATCGAAGCCGCGCTGGCGCAGCTGCCGCAGGAAGGAACGCGCCGGCTCGTCGTCGATACCGCGGTCGCTCGAGGCGCTCGATCTCTCCGGCGCGTGGCTGCTGCGCGAGCGACTGCAGGCGCTGCAGAGCGCGGGCGGCCGGATCGAATTCGCGGGCGAGCCGCCGTCGCAGTTCGCGTTCCTCGAAGAGCTCACCGCAGCAGCAGGCCGGGCAGGAAGCCGGCGGCGGAGCCCGAGCCGCCCGGGTCATGGCACGACGCGATCGCCTGGGTCGGCCGCAGTTCGGTGCAGCAGCTGCACCAGGCGATCGACGCAGTCGGCTACCTGGGGCGCATCGCCGTGACCGGCCGTGCGCTCGCTGCGGCCCCGGCACCTGCGCGTCGCATCCATCACGCGCCATATATATGAAACGGGCATCCAGGCGATCCCGATCGTTTCGCTGATCGCCTTCCTGATCAGCGTGATCATCGCCTACCTCAGCGCGCAGCAGCTGCGCCAGTTCGGCGCGGAGATCTTCACGGTGGACCTCGTGGCGATCGCGGTGCTGCGCGAGATGGGCGTGCTGCTGACGGCCATCATCGTGGCCGGCCGCTCGGGCAGCGCGTTCGCGGCCGAGATCGGCGTGATGCGGCTCAACGACGAGATCGACGCGCTGCATTCGATGGGCGTCGATCCGTTCGAAGTGCTGGTGCTGCCGCGGCTCATCGGCCTGCTGATCGCGCTGCCGTTGCTGACGATCGTCGCGGACGCGATGGGACTGGCCGGCGGCGCGCTGCTGTCCTCGCTCCTGCTCGACATCTCGCTGACGCAGTTCATCCCGCGGCTGCAGGACGCGCTCGCGCCGACGACGTTCTGGGCGGGACTGATCAAGGCGCCGGTGTTCGCGGTCGCTGATCGCGATGGTCGGCACGTATCGCGGCATGCAGGTGCGGGATTCCTCGCGCGAGCTCGGCCGGCTGACGACGGTCGCGGTCGTGCAGTCGATCTTCCTGGTGATCTTCGCGGACGCGGTGTTCGCCATCGTATTCGTCGAGCTGGACTTCTGATGCCGACGTCGCTCGCCCGTCATCTCCGTGCGCAACGTCGTGAACCGCTTCGGCGCGCAGACCGTGCACGACGGCGTCAGCCTCGACGTGCTGCCGGGCGAGGTGCTCGGCATCGTCGGCGGCTCCGGCAGCGGCAAGTCGGTGCTGCTGCGGACCATGCTCGGCCTGCATCGCCCGACGTCGGGCGAAGTCCTGGTCGAAGGTCGGGACATCATGTCAGGTCAGCGAGGACGAGCTGCTCGAGGTCAAGCGCCGCTACGGCGTGACGTTCCAGCACGGCGCGCTGTTCAGCTCGCTGACGGTCGCGCAGAACATCCAGCTGCCGATCCGCGAGTACTTCGATGCCTCGCCGGCGACGCTCGCGGCGTTGACCGAGCTGCGCCTGCGCATGGTGGGCCTGTCGACGCGATGCGGCGTCGAAGCTGCCCTCGCAGCTGTCGGGCGGCATGATCAAGCGTGCGGCGCTCGCGCGGGCGCTCGCGCTCGACCCGACGCTGCTGTTCCTCGACGAGCCGACCGCGGGGCTCGATCCGATCTCCGCCGCCGAGTTCGACGAGCTCGTGTCCTACCTGCACCGGGGGCTGAAGCTGACGATCGTGATGATCACGCACGATCTGGATACACTGCTCGCCACCTGCAACCGGGTGGCCGTGCTCATTGACAGCAAAATCGTGGTCGATACGCTCGACGGCATCATGAAGAACCCGCATCCATGGATTCAGGAGTACTTCCACGGCCCGCGCGCGCGGGCGGCCACGGCGAGTGCGCGCCCAACGCGCCGAGTGAAGGCAAGTAGCGCCATGGAACGCGAAGCCAACTATGTCGCGGTCGGCGCCTTCATCCTGCTGGTCATGGCCATGGCCGTCGGCTTCGTGCTCTGGTACACGGACGCGAACGACGCGCGCGACTACGAGCTGTACGAGATCTACTTCACCGGCAGCGTCAGCGGCCTGGATCGCGGCAGCCCGGTACGCTATCTCGGCGTCGACGTCGGCCGTGTGCGGCGCCTGTCGATCGACAAGCGCGACGCCAGCCGCATCGTCGCGATCGCGGAAATCGACCGCGAGGCGCCGATCAGCTCGGCGACGCGCGCCAGCCTCGGCCTGCAGGGCGTCACCGGCCTGCTGTTCATCAACCTGAAGGAAGTGCCGAACGTCGACAAGTCGGTGCCGCTGCCGCAGGGCGAGCGCTATCCGGTGATCCAATCGATCGCGTCGGACTTCGACGTGTTCCTGTCGAGCCTGCCGGAGCTGATGGGCCGCGCCAACGATCTGCTCGACGCGCGTCGGCCGCGTGTTCTCGGACGAGAACCTGAATGGCCTGGCGGAAACGGTGAAGAGCCTGCGCGCCGCGACCGCGGGCCTGCCGCAGACGTCGCAGAACATCACGAAGCTGGTCGACGACCTGCGCGGCACCGTGAAGGAGATCGACGGGCGGCGCAGGCACTGCGCGGCATCTCCGAGGACGCGCGTCCGGAAGTGAAGAACGCGCTCGCGCGATTGACCGAGACGGCGAACAACCTGGCGCAGGCCTCGGCGCGCATGGATCGCTTCACGCAGAAGAGCGAGGCGCAGCTCGGGCATTTCAGCGAGCAGGGCCTGTTCGAGCTGGAGCGCCTGGTGCGCGAGACGCGCTCCGCCGCGCGCGAGTTCCGCGACCTGTCGCGCAGCCTGCGCGAGAATCCGTCGCAGATTCTCTATGAGCCGCCGCAGAGCGGCGTGGAGATCAAGCAATGAGAAGGGCGCGAGTCGCGGCGATCGTCACGGTCGCTGCGCTTGCGGCCGGCGTGCGGATCGTTGCTCGAGACGAAGCTGCCGGCGAGCACCAGCTACGTGCTCGCGCCGGCACCGGCAGCGTCGGCGGGCGTCGCGCGGTCCGACGCGGATCTGTCGATCGGCCGGCCCGACCTCGCGCCCGGACTGGATACCGAGCGCATCGCGGTGCTGAAGGGTCGGCAGCTCGACTACTACCGCGGCGCGCAGTGGGGCGGACGCGCGACCGAGGTCGTGCAGACGCTGCTGGTGGATTCGTTCGAGGATCAGCAGCTGTTCCGCAGCGTCACCGCCGAGCAGTCGCGTGTCGCCAGCGAGTATGTGCTCGACGTCAGCGTGCGCGATTTCCAGGCCGAGTACGCGAGCGACAACGACGCGCCGACCGCGCACGTGACGATTCTCGGCCGCTTGATCCGCGTCACCGATCGCCAGCTGGTCGAGACGTTCGCAGCGACCGCGCAGAGCAAGGCGTCCGACAATCGCCTGAGCGCTGTCGCCGCGGCGTTCGAAACCGCCGCCCACAAGGTCGTGCTGGAGCTCGCGCAGAAGACCGCCGCGACGATTGCGGCTGATCCGACAAGCTGAGCAGGCGCCGCAGGCAGCCTGGAGTCAGGCTTGACCAACGGCTGCAGGTCGGGCTTCGAGCCCGACTGCTCTACCAGGTGCTCAGCCCCGTCGCCTCCATCAGCCGGTATCGCCAATACCTTCCGCCATCCTCGTCGCGATACGCGCCGAACGCCGCCGTGTACTCCGTCCCCGGCGGGCCGTCGTTGTTCCACAGGCGGTCGAAGTAACCCATCATCTCGATCGCCAGCGGCGAAGTCGGCTGCAGTCTCCGACCGCGACGTTCGCTTCGAGGTTGTAGTTGCCGACGTTGCGGCGGGTGAGGTTCGCCGAGCCGAGCGACGCGACGAAGCGGTCGCCGCGGCGGACCATCGCGATCTTCGTGTGGAACTGCTCGCCGTGCGTGCGATACCAGCGCACCTCGATCCGCTCGCCGCTCTGCGTGACCAGCTCGTTCGCGACCGGCCGGTTCGGCACGCCGTCCTTCTGGCGACCGAACGCATCGCGATTCGGATCGAGGATGATGCGCACGCGCACGCCGCGGTCGGCCGCGTCCAGCAACGCGTCGACCACTTTGCGATCCGCCAGATAGAAGGTAGCGATGCTCACGCTGTCGCCGTTGCGCGTGCCGCCGACGGCGTCGAGCAGGTGTCGGCGGATCGCTTCCTCGGTGATGAACGACAGCGCGACGCCTTGCTGCGTCTGCCGGCGCCGTCGCTCTCGGCGCGCCGGCTGCATAGATATGTCCGCGCCAGCCCGAGAAGCGCGCGATCGCCATCTCGCTCGCGACGATGTCGCCGGCGAGCGCACCGGTAAAGCGCAGCGCGACGTTCGAGTGCGCGCTGCTCGCGTCGTGCGGATTCGCCGACGTGACGAGCGCCGCCAGCGTTGCCGTCCTCGCGATCCGCGACGATCAGCTTGCGGTGATTCGCCTTGAAGTTCAGCAGCGCGAGCCAGCTGCGCAGCGTGATCTTCGGAGCCGTCGCTGCGTGAACGGATTGCTCATGCCGCCGCCGGACGGCGGAGTTGCCCCACCATTGCAGCAGCGTGCGCCACAGCGACGAGTACAGCGGATTGGAGTCCCGCAGGCGTTCGAGGTCGGTCACGACGACTTCGATGCCGGCCTTGCGCAGCTCGGCGAGCAGCAGGCGAGGGCGCGCCGCCGTACACGTCGTTGATCGGATCGGTGAGCAGCAGGACCGACAGGCTCGGCACCGCCTGCTTGCGCGCGATCAGGTGGTCCGCCAGCTCGCGGCTGAGCGGACGATGCGCGGCGCCGGCGCGCGCCCATCTGCTCGTTGAGCAGGAAGAAGTCCGCGACGATGAACGAGCGCGCCTCGTCGACGATGCGGAACACTTCGTCGAAGATCCGCTGCTCGTAGATCAGCTCGCCGGCCGCTGCGGCTGCGCGCGCGTCAGGTCGTACAGGAACTGCACGTCCGCGGCCGGCACGAGCGCTGGCGCGGTGCTGACGTTGGTGCCGGCGGGCATCGGCTTCGTGATGTTCCACACGCCGACGCCGGCCCACAGCCCGAGCAGGGCCCAGGCGATCCAGCGCTTGCGGAATCGGCGGCGCGGCTCGCATGCGGCTTTCGTCTCTGTCAAAGCGGTCGAGTTCTGCACGCCGTCAAAAGGCGTGACTTTTGCCGGGCTAGTCCCGCCAGCGGCGCTGGCGCGCGATGGCTTCTTCGTCGGCATCGAGCGCCTCGCCCTGCATCCGCTCCGCGATGGCCTGGACGACGGGCGCCGGCAACTGTGTGCTCGCCATTCTATAGTCGCCGCCGGATTGCGCACGAGGTGCCGGTCGAAAGCATGTCGATGCGCCAGACCTCGGCATCGCGGCACGCGAAGCCGACCACCGGGTTCGAGGCGCGCGCGGCGAAGGTGCGGCAGTACTCGCCGGACTTCGCGCGGAAGCTCAGCCCGATGTCGACGGCGGTGCCGTCCTGCGAGCTGAGCTGCTCCGAAAGCGCCTGCGCCAGCGCGCCGCCGGCGATGACGCGCCCGTCCGCTCCGGCCACGATGATCGGCGTTCGCCCGATCCGGCTGCAGCATCGCGCGGCCGGCCAGGACGCCGATCAACAGGCTGGCGGCGATCGAAGTCCACTCGGGCCACGACCACTGGCGCGCGCGGCTGCCGTCGGCTCGGCGCTTCGGTTCTCGTGCGGCTTTCTTCGCCGCACGCAGCAAGCGGTCCGGCACCGGCTCGTCGAGCACGCCGGCGAATGCCCCGCCCACCTCGGCGCGCATCGCGCGATGCCGCTCGACTTCCTGCGCGACCTGCGGATCGACCGCCATCTCGGCCTCGATCGCGCGGCGCGTCTCGACATCGAGCTCGCCGTCGGCGTAGGCCATCAGTGTTTCCGGCGGGAACTTCATGATCGCTCTCCGGGACGATCGCTCAGGAGCTGCCTGCAACGCCTCGCGGCCGCGCGCGAGCCGGCTCGTCAGCGTCCCGATCGGCACTTCGAGCACGTCCGCGGCCTCCTTGTACGAAAGCCCTTCGACGAGCACCAGCGCGACGGCCAGGCGCTGCTCCTCGGGCAGGTCCGCGACGGCGCGCTGTACGGCGAGCAGGCGCACCTGGCTCTCGCTGCCGTCGTGACCCACGGTCACGCCGGCTTCCTCCGGCGCAAAAATGCGGTCGCGGCGCGCGCGCGAGCGAACTTCGTCTATCCAGGCGTTGCGCATGATTCCGAACATCCAGCCGTCGAACTTCAGCTCCGGCCGCCACTGGTCGTACTTCAGCAGTGCGCGCTCGATCGCGAGCTGCACCAGGTCGTCGGCGTCGTGCACGTTGCGGGCGATCGTGCGCGCAAAGCGGCGCAGCCGCGGCAGCAGCTCGACGATCTGACGGCGCACCTGCTCGCTGACCCATCCTGACTCATATATACGGCTGCGTCCTGGCCATTTTATTCCCGACGTCGATCGACCTGCGGCGCGGAAGATTGCACCGGCGCGTATCGTATAGTCTACGGAGGATGAGTGGATCGGCCATGAAGCGCGCGCCCCTCATGTCATTGCGGCTATCGCTGTGCCTGTTGCTCGGCTTCGCCGGGTCGGCCTTCGGCCAGATCCTGCCGCCCGTGCAGCTGCCCACCGTGCCGGGCCTGCCGACGGACGAGCTGAACCGTACGGTCAACGGCACGCTGCGTGCGGCCGATCCGCAGCAGTTGCGCGAGGTGCGGCGGCTGCGCATTCGGGAGCTGCTGCGGACCAATCGCGCCGGGCTCGAAGCGGATCCGCGCGGCGCGCCGATCCTGCGCAACGAAGTGGTCGCTCTTTCGCCTTCGCCCGCGGCACTCGAGAGTGCGCGCGCCGAAGGGTTCAACGTCGGCCGGACGCGAACGCTGGAAGGGCTCGACGCGACCATCGTCGTCCTGCAGGCGCCGGCCGGAATGTCGACGCGTCGCGCGCTTGCAGCGGCTGCGCCAACTCGACCCGGGCGGCATCTACGACTTCAATCACGTCTACCTGGACAGCGGCGTCGTCGCGGACGGCGCCGCCGAGCTCCGCCACCGCGACCTCGGCAGCTCCGATGCTCGCCGGCGCACGGCGCGCGAGTCGGGTTGATCGACGGCGGCGTGCAGCGCAAGCACCCGGTCTTTCGCGACGTGACGATTCACGAGCACGGCTGCGCGGGCGGCGGCGTGCCGAGCGCGCACGGCACGGCCGTCGCGTCGCTGCTGGTAGGGCATGCCGAGCATTTCAGCGGCGCCGCCGTCGGCGCCGAGCTTTACTCCGCCGACGTGTATTGCGGCCTCGCGACCGGCGGCGCCGTCGATGCAGTCGCCGATGCCTTTGCGTGGATGTCGCGCGAGCGCGTGCCGGTCATCAACATCAGCCTCGTCGGTCCTGCGAACGGATTGCTCGAACAATTGATTCGTCTCGTCACCGCGCGCGGCCACATCGTCGTGGCGGCCGTCGGCAACGATGGTCCCGGCGCGCCGCCGTTGTATCCGGCCGCGTATCCCGCGGTCGTTGCCGTCACGGGCGTCGACGCGCATCGCCGCGTGCTGATCGAAGCGTGTCGCGGCAAGCACGTCGACTTCGCAGCGCCCGGCGCGGACATGGCCGCAGCAGGTCTCGATGCCGAATTCGCATTGGTGCGCGGCACGTCGTTCGCAGCACCGATCGCCGCAGGCTTGTTCGCGCGCCAGCTCACCGAGATCGACCGTGCACGCGCCGAATCCGCCGTTGCCGCGTTGACATCGCAAGCGGTCGACCTCGGCGTGCGCGGGTCCCGACAAGGTCTACGGCAACGGACTGGTCGGCGACGCGCTGCGCCCGTCGCCCGATCTCGTGAAGGTCAGCGCGCGCTGAACTCTGCGACTTAGGTCAGACAGTGCAGGCCAAAGCCTCGACCAGCGCAGGCGCGGGAAGAAATCGCTCCGGCCGCTCGTATTCCTCTCAAAGGCCGCAGACAGGCTGCGGTCATGACCGGAGGAATGACCATGAAGACGCGTAAAACTTTCATCGCTGCTGCGATTGTCGCTGTTCTGGCTTGCTCGGCCGCGCACGCGCAGGTGCTGGGCGGCGCTGTCGGCGGTGCAGTCAACGGCGCTGCTCGGTGGCGGGCTGCGCGACACGAGCGTGTTCGGCGAAGGCAACGCGGCCGGCTCGTTCGGCGGCGAGCTCGACACGGGCTCGATGATCAAGCGCACGCGCGGTGCGGCCGACCAGACGACTCGCCGTGCGCGCAACGTCGGCGCGAACGTGCGCAATCGCACTGAATCGACTGTCGCGACTGCGCACGACACCAGCGCGAACGTTGCAAGCTCGGCGGCCGCTGCGGCTCACGCCGCCAAGGACGATCAGATGCGCAGCACGACGGCTGTCGCCGGCGCGACAGCTTCGCAACTGGACGCGACGAGCCTCTCGACTGCGACTGAAGGTGCGGCGAGCCACAGCTCGGCCATCGAGCCGACTCTCGTGCCCCAGCAGAACCAGAAGGAGCTGGACCTGGCGCCGAAGTTCGACAGCGTCACGGGTAACGCGAACGGCTCCGCTTCGGGCAACGCTTCCGCCTCGCGCCGCAGTGTCGCCGCGGACGTCGCTGCCGACAGCAGCGCTTCAGCGAGCGTCGACTCGAAGAAGAAAGACACGCAGGAGTAATGCCTGCGGGAAGGCAGGGAGGGAGCAAGGATGCTCCCTCTATTTCTTCTTCTCCGTCCCGAACGTCTGCGCCCAATAGATATCGCCCTTGTGCGCGAAGTCGGTGAAGTACGCGAGACCCATCTCCCGGAACTGCGCGCCCATGATGTTGACGCAGTGGCCCGGACTGTCGAGCCAGCCCTGCACGACGATCTCGGCGGTCGCCGCGCCCTCGGCGATGTTCTCGCCCACGGCCATCCAGTTGTATCCGGCACGCAGCGCACGGTCCGCCGGCATGCTGCCATCGGAGCCGCGATGCTCGAAGAGCTTGTGTGCGCTCATGTCCTTGGCATGCGCGAGCGCGGCACGCGACAGGATCGGCGAGAGCTTGAGCGGCGGCACTCGCGTGAAGCGCGCGCGCGCCGCACTTGCGCGGTTTCGCGCGGGCTTCATTCACGAGCTCGAGTACGCGCGCAGCGACCTGTGGCATGTCATCCGCTTTAGGCAGCGTGAGCGGCGCCGCCACGACGATCCACACTATGCTGCCGCGCTCGTAGAGACCGATCTCCGTGAACTCGCGATCCAGCACGATCTCGCAGTAGTTGCTCGCGACGACTTGCAACAGCGCTCGCTCGTCCTTCGCTCCCTCGATGCGCATCGAAGACGAATTCGCGATGCGGTAGTCCGTCTTGGCGATTGCCTGCTGCAGGCGGCCGCCCTTCGACCATACGCGTGCGACTTCGTCGAGGCCCCGCGACCGGCGCAGCGCATCGCGCACGCCGGGCTTGTTCTCGCAGCCGCGCTGCCGGATGGCGTTTACGCCCTTGTCGATGTCCGCGGTCGCGACGGAGGACAGCGTGCAGCAGATGAGAGCAATCAGCGCGCGGGCTGCAGTCGAGCCCGCGCGACCAGCAGTTCTTCCAGGATGCATCGTTCCAGTTTACGCGCGGGCATGAGTCTCCGCTGCACCTCGCGGGCGCTTCGGATTGCGGGCCGACCAGCTTGCGGATCGCGGGCTCCAGCGGACGCACCGCTTCGCAATAGTCTTCCCAAGCTTTGCTCTTCGCGATCAGCGCGGGCACGGTGCGCACCGTGTAGCGCGCCGGATCGAGTCCGGCCTTCACCTGCGGCCAACGCAGCGGCATCGAGACCGGCGCACCCTCGCGCAGTCGCGGCGACAGCGGCGCGACCGCCGTCGACAACCGGTCGTTGCGCAGGTAGTCGAGGAAGATTCGCCCGGTGCGCTGTTTCTTCGCCATGTTGAGCAGGTAGCGATCGGGACTGTCCTCGGCCATCTGCGCGCACACCGCCTGCGCGAACGCTTTCGCCTCGGGCCAGCGCACCTTGCTGCGTTTTCCCGGAGCGAGCGGCGTGACGACATGCAGTCCCTTGCCGCCGGTCGTCTTGCAGAACGCGACCAGGCCGAGCGCTTCGAGCCGCTCCTTGAGCTCGCGCGCCGCGGCGATCACGGCGTCGAACGACAACCTCCGGGCTCGGATCGAGATCGAAGATCAGCCGCCCCGGCACGTCGGGCTGGAACGGCTCGCAGTTCCACGGGTGCAGCTCGGCCGCCGCGCTCTGCGCCAAGGCTGCCAGGCCCTCGATGCGATCGACCTGCAGGTACGGCTCGTAATCGCCGGACACGCGCGTCAACGTCAGCAGATTCGACGTGCCCTTCATTGCGTGACGCTGGAAGAAGCGCTGCCCGCCGATGCCGTCGGGTGCGCGGATGATCGAACACGGCCGCCCCTCGATGTGCCGCATCATCCACTCGCCGACGCTCTCGAAGTAGTGGGCGAGATCGAGCTTGGTGACAGGCTTGCCGTCGTCTGCATTCGGCCACAGCGCCTTGTCCGGTTTCGAGATCGGCACGCCCATGACGACGTTCGGTTCGGCGCTCGTCGTGGTGCTGCGCGTCTTGTTGACGCTGCGCGGTCTTGCGCGCGATCGCTTCGGTGCAGGTTTCTTCATCGCCGTTTCCTCCGCATCGGCCGGGCGCTCCGCAACGACTTCCCGCGCAGGCTTGTCTTCGCGCAGGCCCTTGAATGCAGCCTGGCGCACGTTGCCCGAGCCTGTCCAGCCGGCGAACTCGATTTCGGCGACGAGCTGCGGCTTGACCCATTGCACGTCCGGCCGCCGCGCGGCGCATTCGGGCCGGTGAATGGACTCTTGTCGCTCGCGAGCGGCTTGAGGCGCTTCATCAGCGTCTGCGCCTTGTCGCGACTGAAGCCCGTGCCGACGCGGCCGACCGGCACGAGTTGCGAGTCGCGGTGCACGCCGACGAGCAGCGAGCGCAGCCGCCCGGCCTCGCGCGTCCAGCCGCCGATCACGACTTCGTGGCCGGCGCGGCATTTCGCCTTGGTCCAGTCGCCGACGCGTCCCGAGCGATAGGGCGCATCGATGCGCTTGGAGATGATTCCTTCGAGATTCATGCGGCACGCCGATTCCAGCACCGCGCTCGCCGGGGCTTCGAAGTGATCGACGTAGCGGATCAGGCTGTTCGCGCGCAGACCGTTGCGACTCGAGCAGCTTCTTCAGCAGCGGCCTTGCGCTCGCGCAGCGGCTGCTTGCGCAGGTCGGTGCCACCGAGATACAGCAGGTCGAACGCGAACAGCACGAGATCGTCCACGTCGCCTTCCGACAGCGCGGCCTGCAGCGCCGAGAAGTCCGGCGCGCCGTTCGCATCGAGCGCCGCGACTTCGCCGTCGATGATGCAGTCGGGAAATTGCGCGGCGAGCGGCGGCGATCGGCTGGAACTTGTCGGTCCAGTCGAGGCCCTTGCGCGTCTTCAGCGTCGCCTCGTTGCCTGCGACGCGCAGCTGCATGCGATAGCCGTCGAGCTTCGCCTCGTGCGCCCAGTCGTCGCCGCTCGGCGGGCGCTCGACGAGCTTGCACAGCTCGGGCTCGATGAAGTCCGGCACCTTCGCCGAGGATTTCGCTTCGCGGCTTCGCTTCGCGGCCTCACTTTCTCGGCAGCGGCCTCCACTGGCGTCAGACTCCTTCGAGTTCCACGTCGCATCGGCGCGCGCGAGCTTGCGCGTATCGAGCATGAACGGCTTCGGCGCGCGGCCTTTGCCGGCAGCGATGTCGCTCATCGGGCGGCCGGAGGCGACCGAAGCATCTTCGTCGATCATCTTCTGCGTGGCCGCCGCGTCGCGCGCGAATTCGTCGCGATGCTTGATCAGCAGCCAGTTCGTGCGTTTGCCGCCCTCGCGATCGTGCTTCATGCGCACGAGCACCCAGCTGCCCTGCAAGCGCTCGCCGGCGAGCACGAACTTCAGCTCGCCCTTGCGCAGCTGCTCTTCGGCCGACTGCTCGCCGAGCGGCTGCCAGTAGCCGCGGTCCCACAGCTGCACGGTGCCGCCGCCGTACTGACCTTTCGGAATCGTGCCTTCGAAGTCGCCGTAGTCGAGCGGATGGTCTTCCACTTCCACCGCGAGCCGCTTGTCCTGCGGAGTCAGCGAAGGTCCGCGCGTGACGGCCCAGGACTTGAAGACGCCGCCCAGCTCCAGGCGCAGGTCGTAGTGCAGCCGGCGCGCCGCGTGCTTCTGGATCACGTAGCGCAGCTGCTTGGAGGGTTTCACCGGCAGCGTGCCGCTGGGCTCCGCAGTCTTGGAGAAATCGCGCTTGCGGCGGTACGTGGAAAGTTTGCGGGTTGCCACAGAAACGGAACGCAGCGCGCCGGGGCAGCGTTCCGTGAGGATTTCGGCCACAATCCGTCCACGAATGCGTAACCGGGAGAGCCGCTCCATGAACACCCGTCTGTGCACGCGAATCGTCCTGCTCGGTTGCTGTTGCGCGGCGCCGCTCGCGGTCGCCGCGGACAAGCTCGATGTCAAGCCCGGCCTGTGGGAGATCACGTCCACGCACCAGATCACCGGCATCCCACCGATGCCGAAGGAGTGGCAGGACAAAGTGACGCCCGAGCAGCGCGCGGCGATGGAAACGGCTTTCAAGAAGGAGTCGGAGAAGGGTCCGCAGACGGATACCGAGCGCGAGTGCATCACGAAGCAGGAAGCGGAGCAGCCGTTCGACCTCGGCGAGGGCAAGGACTGCACGCAGACCGTGGTGCGCACGACGCGCACGACG
This sequence comes from uncultured Gammaproteobacteria bacterium, assembly GCA_963830745.1. GTDB lineage: Bacteria > Pseudomonadota > Gammaproteobacteria > Steroidobacterales > Steroidobacteraceae > Steroidobacter. The sequence goes on along the minus strand of CAWHNL010000012.1, from coordinate 204,806 downwards.
CAGGAAGTTCGGCTGTCCTGCAACGGCGAGTTCAAGGGCGCCGGCGTGCTGCGCGTCACGACGCCGACGCCGGAGACGATGACCGGAACGCTCGACCTGCAACTCGGCGACGGCAAGGATGCGATGAAGGTCAAGTCGCAGCTGAAAGGCCGCTGGCTCGGGCCGGACTGCGGCGACGAGGATGACGCGCGACGACGACAGCCGCAGCGACGACGAGGACGAGGAGGATCGCGCTGATAGTCTGACCAGGCTGCGCTGCAGGCAGGCAAGCCGACTCGGGCTAAAGCCCGACCTGCATTCGACCTCCGTTAGTTAAGGCGCTGCACCGCTCTCGCCTACCGTCAGGGCTTTCCAGCGAGGAAAGCCCTGCATGTCCGCCAGGCTCGAAAGCGCCGTATCCGCCCCGCTCGCGCACGCATCCGTCAGCGCACATGCGTTCGCGCGCGTCGCTTCCATCGACATCCTGCGCGGGCTGGTGATGGTGCTGATGGCGCTGGATCATGTCCGCGATTTCTTTACGGACGCGCGCTTCGATCCGCTCGACCTGTCGCAGACCAACGCGCCCTTGTTTCTGACGCGCTGGATCACGCACTTCTGCGCGCCGACGTTCGTGCTGCTCGCGGGCGTCAGCGCCTATCTCACCGGGCGACGTTGCACGCGCGCGCGAGCTGAGCCGATTTCTTCTGACGCGCGGCCTGTGGCTCGTCGTGCTGGAAGTCACGCTCATGAGCCTGGTGTGGACGTTCAATGTGCGCTACGACCATGGCCTGTTCCTGCAGGTGATCTGGGCGATCGGCGTGTCGATGATCGTGCTGGCTGCGCTCGTCCATCTGCCGCTGCCCGCGATCGCCGGTTTCAGCATCTCGATCATCCTGCGGCCACAACCTGCTCGATGGCATCGAGCCGCAGAGTCTCGGCTGCATGGGCACCGCTGTGGTCGCTGTTGCACGTCTTCGGGACCGATCCCGCACGCGTTCGTCGCGTATCCGCTGATTCCGTGGATCGCTGTCATGAGTCTCGGCTACTGCGTCGGCGCGCTGTTCGACATCGAGCCGCAGCAGCGCGCGCAGCGGTTCCTCTATCTCGGCGCGGCATCGCTCACGGCCTTCGTGTTACTGAGAACGCACGAATGTGTATGGCGATCCGGCGGACTGGGCGCTGCAAGGCACGACGCTGCAGACGCTGCTGGCGTTCGTCAACGTGCAGAAGTATCCGCCGTCGCTCCAGTACCTGCTGCTCACGCTCGGCGCCGCGTTCCTGTGCTTGGCCGCATTCGAATCGGCGCGCGGCAAGTTCAGCGAAGTGCTGCGAACGTTCGGCCGCGTGCCGCTGTTCTTCTACGTGCTGCACATCGCGCTCGCGCATCTCGCCGCCGGCATCATCGCGCTTCGCGATGGGATACGGCACGGCGCTGCTCAGCGACGACTTCATGAGTCCTCCCGCAGCAGTGGGGCTTCGGCCTGCCAGTCGTCTATCTCGCGTGGCTGCTCGTCGTCGCCACTCTCTATCCCGCGTGCCGCTGGTTCGCTGCAGTGAAGCGGCGACGCGGCGATTGGTGGCTGTCCTATCTGTAGAGCCGTATGCTCTGGCGGCACCGAGCAGAGAACAGGGGAGCGCCGCCGTGACGACACTCAATCATCAGTTCCGCCTTGCAGCCCGGCCCGTCGGCTTGCCGAAGCGCAGCGACTGGAACTACACCGAAGAGCCCGTGCGCGCGCCGAACGAAGGCGAGGTGCTCGTGAAGATCGCGTACCTCTCGCTCGATCCTGCGATGCGCGGCTGGATGAACGACGTGAAGTCGTACGTCCCGCCGGTGGGCATCGGCGAAGTGATGCGCGCGGGCGGTGTCGGTGAAGTGCTCGAGTCCCGGCACCCCGGATTCAAGAAAGGCGACCACGTCTACGGCACGGTCGGCATCCAGGAATACGCGACTGTCGACGGCAAGGGCTTGACGAAAGTCGATTCGCGTCTCGCGCCGCTGCCGGTGTATCTCGGCACGCTCGGCATGCCGGGGATGACGGCGTACTTCGGCCTGCTCGACGTCGGCAAGCCGCAGCCGGGCCAGACGGTCGTCGTCTCCGGTGCAGCCGGCGCGGTCGGCATGGTGGTTGGACAGATCGCGAAGATCAAAGGCTGTCGCGCAGTCGGTCATCGCCGGCGGGCGCGAGAAGTGCGACTACATCGTGCGCGAGCTCGGCTTCGACGCCGCCATCGACTACAAGTCGGAGGACGTGAAGCGGACGCTGCGCCAGCATTGCCCGACAGGGCGTCGACGTGTACTTCGACAACGTCGGCGGCGAGATTCTCGACACCGTGCTCACGCAGATCGCGCGCAATGCGCGCATCGTGATTTGCGGCGCGATCTCCCAGTACAACAGCACGACCGGCGTGCGCGGACCGGCGAACTACATGTCGCTGCTCGTGAACCGCGCGAGCATGACCGGCATGCTCGTGTTCGACTACGCGAGCCGCTATCCCGAAGCCATGCGCGAAATGGCCGGCTGGCTCGCGGCCGGCAAGCTCAAGACCCGCGAAGACATCGTCGCGGGCCTGGAGACGTTCCCGGAAACGCTGCTGAAGCTGTTCCGCGGCGAGAACTTCGGCAAGCTGGTGCTGAAGGTGTCGGGCTGAAGCTCGACCTACAGGCCCTCGTCCATCAGGTCATGCAGAAGACGTTGAGCTTGTTGCCGTCGGGGTCGCGGAAGTAGCCGGCGTAGAAGCCTTCGCCGCGCGGCCCGGCGGCTCCTTCGTCTTTTGCGCCGAGCTCGAGCGCCTTCTTGTAGAGCTTGTCGACCTGCGCCGGCTCCTTCACGACCAGCGCGACCATCACGCCATTGCCGACTGTCGCCGGCTTGCCATCGAAGGGCTTCGTCACCGACAGCGCGGCCTGCGTCGGGCTGTTGCCCCAGACGATGAACGTCTCCTGCTCCATCATGCGCTTCGCGCCGATCTCGGCGAGCAGCTTGTCGTAGAACGCGGCGGAGCGCTTGATGTCGTTGGTGCCGAGCGTGATGTAGCCGATCATGGCGATGCTCCTGGTGATTCAGATTCCGCAGACTTGGCGAGGATGACCGCGGACACGCCGTGCGCGGCGCGACTGCCGTCCGGGTTCTTGTACGAATGCGGCACGTTGCCCGGGAACGCCAGCACGTCGCCGGCCGCGAGATCGAAGCGATCGCCCGCGACGAAGATCGTGACCTCGCCGGCGAGGCACGTGAAGAACTCGCGCGTGCCGGGCAGATGCGGCGAGCCGCGCATCGAAGCGCCTGGCGCGAATTCCATGATGTTGAGCAGCTCCTCGGGCACGCGCTCCGGGATCAGCGAGCGCACCGTGACGCCGCGGCCGCCGCTCTGACTCGCGAGCTCGGCACGCGCCCACTTGCGCACCTTCGCGCGCGGTGACGCCAGCAGCTCGTCGAGCGGCACGCCCAGCGCGCTGGCGACTTTGACGAGCACGGTCAGCGAGGGGTTGCCGCTGCTCGATTCGAGGTTGGAAATCGTCGAGCGCGGCACGCCGGCCGCCTTCGCCAGCGCGCCCTGGGTGAGATTGCGCACGTGCCGGAGCGCAACGAGGTTGCGCGCGAGATGGGCGGCGACGAGCTCGGGTCGATCCATGGAAGTCTGCAGTGTGTCGGCTCGAATGTCCGGGGCAGCGACATTCCGCCATTGCGCTGGACATGGCGGTTGGTTTGCCGGCGACCGTCTCTAAGATCGGTTGCACACAGGAGAGCACAGATGCAAACCGACATGCAATCGACCCGCGTGCTGATCACCGGCGGCACTTCCGGGCTCGGGCTCGCGCTGGTGCGCGAGCTGACCGCGACGCGGCGCAAGCGTTGCCTTCGTCGCGCGGACAGCCGAGCGTGTCGCGGCGGTCGCGCGCGAGTACGGCGCTCACGGCATCGTCGGCGACATCGCGCAGAAGCACGACATCCATCGAATCGCGTTGCAAGCGACCGGCGTGCTCGGCGGTCTGGACGTGCTGGTCAACAACGCCTCCGACCTCGGGCCGACGCCGCTCGCACTGCTCGGCGATACGCGAGTGCGAGGACTTCGAGCGCGCGCTCGTGACGAATGTGCTCGGACCGTTCCGACTGACGAAGGCGTTGCTCGGTTCGCTGGCTGCGTCCGCTCGCGAGGGTCGCGGCAGCGTCGTGCTGAACATTTCGAGCGACGCGGCGGTCAACGCGTACGCGCGCTGGGGCGCATACGGTGCCAGCAAAGCTGCGCTTGCTCACATGACGCGCATCTGGAACGAAGAGATGTCGTCGCAAGGCGTGAAGCTGCTCGCGCTCGATCCAGGCGACATGGACACGCCGATGCATGCGCTCGGCCGTGCCGGATGCCGACCGCACGACGCTGAAGCAGCCGGGCGTAGCCGCAGTCGAGCTTGCCGATGCGATTGCGGATCTGCTGCCCACGACGCGATCGCTGGCGGTGAGGCGGGCATCGTGATCGCTGCCGACAAACCGGTTCAGCGCTCTGTCGACTCGAAGCTGTTGCACGTGGACGCTGCGGGCCGCATCCGCAGCGTGCCTCGCAGTTCGCTCATCGATCTGCTGCGGCCCGGCGACGTGGTGGTCGCGAACGATGCCGCAACGTTGCCCGCGAGCCTGCGCGGCGTTCATGTGCAGACGGGCGCGGAAGTCGAAGTGCGACTCGCAGCGCGCGGACTCGCTCGCTGCTGACGACGTACTGCGCTTCCATGCCGATCGTGTTCGGATCGGGCGATCACCGCACGCGCACTGAAGATCGCGCCGCTGCCGCCGCCGCTCGAGCCGGGTCAGAGGATCCGGCTCGGACCGCTGACTGCCGTCGATCGAAGCAGCTGCTCGGCCATCCGCGGCTGATCGCGATGCGCTTCGAGAATTCCGCGGCGGAGGTCTGGGCCGGGCTGGCGCGACACGGGCGGCCGATTCAGTACGCACACATGCCGCAGGCGCTGCAGCTGTGGGACGTGTGGACTGCCGATCGCGGCGCAGCCCGTCGCCTACGAACCGCCGTCCGCGGGCTTCGCGCTCGATTGGCAATTGCTCGCGGCGTTCGCGTCGAAGGGCATCGTGTTCGCGACGATCACGCATGCCGCGGGTATTTCGTCGACGGGCGACGCCGAGCTCGACCGCCTGCTGCCGTTCGACGAGCCGTATCGAATTCCTGCAGCGACTGAGCACGCGCTGCGCCGCGCGTGTCGCGAGGACCGCCGCGTCGTGGCCGATCGGCACGACCGTCGTGCGCGCGCTCGAACATTCGGCGGCGCGGTCTCGGCGCGGTCGTCGCCGGCGACGGCGTCGCAGACCAGCGCATCGGCGCGCAGACGCGGTTGCGCGTCGTCGATGCGATCCTGTCCGGCACGCACGAGCCGGGCACGAGCCACTACGAGCTGCTGCACGCGTTCGCCGGCGAATCGACTCTGCAGCCGCGCGGATCGCGCGCTCGACCGCAGGCGGTTTCCGCACGCACGAGTTCGGCGATTCCGTTCTGATTGAACGGGTAGCGACGCTATTCGAGCGAAGTCCGACGCTGCGAGCGGAGGATTTTCGCGGCGAATGCAAGGACTGGTCGAGCGTGCGCAGTCCGTATACTTCGCGCTTTTTGCGCGCCCCCGATGTGGTTCAAGAATCTGGTCGTCTATCGTCTGCCGGCCGACTGGTCGGTTGCTCCGGCTGAGCTGGAAGAGAAACTCGCACAGCGCTCGCTGCAGCCCTGCGGCAGCTTCGACATGCAGAGTCGCGGCTGGGTGCACGCGAGCGCGGCGGAGCGCTTCGTGCACACGACGCATGGCCAGCACCTGATCGCACTCGGCGTCGAGCAGAAGCTGCTGCCGGCGTCCATCGTCCGGCAGGTCGCGGCCGATCGCGCCAAGGTGATCGAAGAGCAGCAGGGTTTCCCGGTCGGCCGACGGCAGATGCGCGAGCTGAAGGAGCGCGTGACGGAAGAGTTGCGCGCACGGGCGCTCACTCGCCGGCGCGTGACGCGCGCTTGGATCGATCCTGCGCACGGCTGGCTCGTCGTCGATGCCGCGGGCGCGCCTCGTGCCGACGAGCTCATCGAAACTTTGCGCGACACGCTCGGCAGCCTCGCGGTGCAGCTGATCGAGACCGAGCGCTCGCCATCGGCGGCGATGAGCGCGTGGCTGGCGCTCGGCGATGCGCCGCTGCGATTCACGATCGATCAGGATCTGGAGCTGCAGGCCGCGGACCAGACCAAAGCCACGATCCGCTACACGCGCTATCCGCTCGAAGCGCGCGAGGTCCGCCAGCACCTGACAGCGGGCATGTACGCGACGCGACTCGGCTTGACGTGGAACGATCGGATCTCGTTCGTGCTCACGGACAAGCTGCAGGTCAAGCGCGTGGAGTTCCTCGCGATCGACAAGGACGCCGGCGCAGGAGAATAGTCGACAGAACGGGGAGCTCGCTGCGCAGGAGCAGTTCGAGATCGACTTCATGCTGATGGCCGGCGAGCTCAATCAGCTGCTCGCGGACCTGGCCCAGGCACTCGGCGGCAGCCCGAGCGGCAGGCGGCGTGAGCTATCGCTCTGGCAGCAGCGGCTGACCGGCCCAGCGCAGAATCGCCACCGATACGTCCTGCTCGCGCGGCAGTTTCTTCATGAGCTCGATCATCTGCGCGGAAAACTTGTCGCGTTCCACCTGCGAGCGCACCACTGCACCCGCGGCCTGGCTGCGATAGCTCAGCGTCGCGGCGCGCTCGTCGAGCACCAGTGCGTTGGGCGAGCCAGGCGTCGCGAGTCGCTGCGCAATTCCGATGACCGATGCCCTCGACCAGCGTCGTGTCGCTGCGCTGCATGGCTTGCGCGATGCGCTCGCAGCGCGTGCGCGTTGCGGGCTCCTGCGTGCGATCCAGCGCGCACGCGGTGTTCAGCGGCTCTGAATGCCGGCACGACTGCGCCCGATAGTGCCTCTGTCGTCTGGTCCAGCGCGTGCGTCAACGGCTGCGGCTCGGCGCGCCGGAGTGCCTGGCGCAGGCGCGTGCGCATGTCGCGAGCGGTGCTGAGTCGCCAGACCAGGCCGGTCCAGTACAGATCGAAACGCTGCGCGCGGCTCATCGCTTCGAGAATCTGATCTTCGACGCGCCTGTCGTGGCGCGCCTGGGCGCGTGCGAGCGGTCCGAGCCACACGACGCCGTTGTCCGGGGCCAGCTTGCGCAAGCGCGTCTCGATCGGCTCCGGCTCGCAGCCCGGCGCCAGCATGCAGATGCGCGCGTGCAGCCATGCGAGGTCGGGACGTTTGGGTGCGACCAGGTTCGCGCGTGCGATTGCCGCCAACGCTCGCTGGCCGTCGCCGTCGACCAGCGCCTGCAGGGCATCGCCCGCCAATTCGTCGGCGTTGCCCGATGGTCGTCGAAGTGGAGGCGGCGGATGTCTTCGTCCCGCGCTGCGGACCCTGGCTGGCAGCACGCGGTCAGCACGAGCACTGCCGGCAGCACGACGAAGACGCAGAGCGAGTCGAGCGTTCGGTTCGATGGTCATGGAGCTAAGTCTAACGGCGTAGCGGCCCTGCGGGGTTCACCGGCACGGATCCGCCATTCACCGGTGGGCGCTGGTGCAGCTATAGCGGCCTCCGTAAGGTCGGCGCATGCTCTTGAGTACCGCCCGTCTGGCGGGAGTGTTTTGATGGAAGATCTGAAGCCGCACCGACACGCGGGCCGCTCGCGCCTGGTGCTGGGGCTGTTCCTGCTCGCGCTCGGCGGCGTGATGCTGGCGGTCAATCTCGGCTACGAGATGCCGATCGGCTGGTGGCGCTATTTTCCGGTCCCGCTGATCGCGCTCGGCCTGTGGGGCCTGGTGGCTGCCGAGCCGCCACCTGGACCGCTCCGGCGGCATCTGGCTGCTGGCGACCGGCCTGTACTGCCTGGTCGGCGTGTTCGAACTGTTCGGCCTCGGCTGGGGCACCGCCTGGCCGATCTTCGTCATCGCTTCGGGCTTGAGCTTCCTGGTCCGCGACTCCGGCCGCGAGCACCGCGGCCCCACGCCGGGTGCCTCCGGCGGGTGAGCGGCATGGACTTCGATCACGAGCCCCCTCGCACCGAACGGGCGCGACCGCCCGCGCCGAACACGCGACCCGACCACGATCATCACGCGCTGATCTCTGCCCGACTGGTCGTCGGCGTCGTCATCGTCCTCATCGGCGCGATCCTGCTCGCCGACAATCTCGGCTGGTTCGAGGCCCGCTACGTGCTGCGCAGCCTGTGGCCGCTGGCGCTCGTCGCTGTCGGCGTCACGATGGTGCGCAGCCCGGATCATCGCCGCAGCCGCTCCTGGGGCTGGGTGCTGATCACAGTCGGCACCTGGGTCTTCCTCGATCGCATCGGCTGGATTCACGTCAGCCTGTGGCACCTGCTGCTGCCCGGCCTGCTGCTGTTCGTCGGCGGCTCGCTGGTGTGGCGCGCGCATCAACGGTCCGCCGAAGTCGAAGCCGATCTCGAGCGCCGACGATCACGTCGAGTTCGTGCGCTCGTTCGCGCTGATGTCGGGTTGCGAGCTGCGGCCGGTGTCGCGGCCGTTCCGCGGCGCCGACCTCACCGCGGTGATGGGCGGCATCAAGCTCGACCTGGCCGACGCGCGCATGGAGGGCGACAGCGCCACCGTCGAAGTGTTCGCGTTCTGGGGCGGCATCGAGATCTACGTGCCGCCCGACTGGACCGTCACCAGCAAGGTCACGACGCTGCTCGGCGGCTTCGTCGACAAGCGGCGCCCGACCAGCGTCGTGCCGACCAAGACGCTGATCGTGCGCGGCATGGTCGTGATGGGCGGCATCGAAGTGAAGAACTAAGCGACTGCGCTGCATGCACCCGATCCTCAAACGCCGCAGCCGACTGTTCCTGTACCTTGCGGTCTGGATCGTCTTCGGGCTGCTGCTCACGGTGGTGTTCATCTTCGGCGGGCGCGCGCCGCCGCTGTGGTCGCTGTATTTCGCGGTGCCGATGGCGATGCTGCTCGGCATGCAGTCGCTGTCGTACTGGTATCTCGTGCAATCGATGCCGCCCGGCGAGACGCCGATCGTGCGCATGGCCGTCAGCTGGGTGGCCGTCGGGCTCGCCTCGCTGGTCGGCTGGCTCGGCGATCGGCTACGTGTGGGCGCAGTACCTGCTGACCCGACGACATGGACCTCGGCGACGAAGCGGCGGGCATTCTCGGCCTGATGATCTTCGCCGGCGCGATCGGCATCTCGCTCGCGGTGCTCGGCCACTATCTCGCGGGTGCGTTCGAGCGCTCGCGCAACGCCGAGCGGCGCGCGCTCGAGCTGCAGGTGCTGGCGCGCGAAGCGGAGCTGAAGTCGCTGCGCGCGCAGCTCGATCCGCACTTCCTGTTCAACAGCCTGAATTCGGTCGCGGCGCTGATCGGCAACGACACGGCTGCCGCGCGCCAGATGTGCTTCCTGATGGCGCAGTTCTTCCGCAAGAGCCTGACGCTCGGGCGCGAGCAGTCGATTCCGCTCGCCGAAGAGGTCGGGCTGGCGCAGACGTTCCTCGCGATCGAGCGCGTGCGCTTCGGCGAGCGGCTGCGCTCGCGCTTCGACATTGCCGAGGACGTGCGCGACGTCTCGGTGCCGCCGCTGTTCCTGCAGCCGCTGGTGGAGAACGCGGTCCACCACGGCGTCGCGCACCTGCTCGAGGGCGGGGAAGTGTGCGTCACGGCGCGCCGCCGCGAGAGCTTCGTCGAGCTGGTGGTGGAAAACCCGTGCGATCCGGACCGGCCGCCGTCGCGCGGCACCGGCGTAGGTCTGGTGAACGTGCGCTCGCGCGTGGAGACTCTGTGCGGTCACCGCGCCAGCGTGGACGTGAACGCCACCGACGAGAAGTTCAGAGTGTCGATCCTGCTGCCGTACGCCGGCACTGCTGTCGCCGCGCTGCGCGCTACTGCATGAGGGGAAGTCAACGTGCGTGTGCTGATAGTCGATGACGAAACACTGGCCCGCTCCATCCTGCGCGAGCACCTGGCGAAGGTTCCTGGCGTCGAGATCGTCGGCGAGGCCGCGAACGGTTTCGAGGCGGTGAAGCTCGCGGAAGACCTGAACCCGGAGCTGGTGTTCCTCGACATCCAGATGCCGAAGCTGTCGGGGTTCGAAGTGCTCGAGCTGCTCGGCGAGCGCGCGCCGTCGGTCATCTTCACCACGGCGTACGACGAGTTCGCGCTGCGCGCGTTCGAAGTGCACGCGGTCGACTACCTGCTGAAGCCGGTCGAGCCGCCGCGGCTCGCCGCCGCAGTCGAGCGTGCGGCGGAGCGGCTGCGCAACAAGACGCCGGCGCCGTCGGCGCACGATCTCGCCGTTTCGGCGCGGCCGCCGGGCCGCACGCTGGAGCGCATCCTGATCCGCCACGAAGGCCGCGTGCACGTGCTGCCGCTCGAGCGCATCGACTTCATCGAGGCGCAGGACGACTACCTGTCGTTCTCGTGCGGCGGCAAGCGGCTGCGCAAGCAGCAGACGATGAGCGACCTGGAGAGCCAGCTGGATGCGACGCGCTTCGTGCGCATCCATCGCTCGTTCATTCTCAACGTCGAGCGGCTGGCGCGCATCGATCTGTACGGCAAGGACAGCTGGCTTGCAATTCTCAGCGACGGCACCAAATTGCCGATGTCGCGCACCGGCCATGCGAAGTTGAAAGAGTTGATTGGGTAGGAGTCTGCCATGACCGAGTCCACTTCCCGTTCCGAAGAGTTCCAGTTCAGCGGCGACACGCTGCTGGCGAAGATCAAGGAGATCATTCGCGAGGGCAACATCCGCCGCGTCGTCATCAAGAACGAGGACGGCCGCGTGCTCGATCGACATTCCGCTGACGATCGGCGTGGTCGGCACGCTGCTCGCGCCGCAGCTCGCCGCCATCGGCGCGATCGCCGCGCTGGTGCTGAAGGGCTCGATCGTCATCGAGAAAGAGACGCCGCCCGTGGCGTCAGCCGACCGTGTGAGGGTCTCTCCTCCTGCATGTCGCGTGCCTGGCGGCGCCGGCACTCTCGTTCGCTGTCCGTCGACGAATACCTGCTCGCCGTCACGCACGATCTGCCGCCGGCTGCCAAAGAAGCTCTGCAGCGCATCGACGGCACAGCCGCGGCAACTGCTCGCGGTGCGCGGCTATCTCCGCGCAGGGAAACAACTGCCCTCGCGCTGGAGCTGGTCGGCAGACGAAATCCGCGCCTACGAGGCCAGCCAGGAATATCGCGACCTGCTGGCCGAGATCGCCGCGGTGCGCGCGCGCTTCGAAGCAGCGAATCCCGGCTACTCGCTGTACGCAAACACGACGGCCCGCAGCCTGGACCTGCAACTGCAGCGCTGGAACTCGAACGAGTCCGTCGGCGTCATTGCTGAGCGGTTGCACGAGGCCGCCGTGCGCGAGCTGCGGCAAAGCCTATCCCGCGCATCCCGATGCGAAAGCAACAGCTGCGTTTCGCGGACTTTCTGCGCGCGTGGCGGCCGGTACCCTGCTGCAGCGCCGCTCGCCGCTCCGGGCTTGTCGCTGCACGGGCGCTCGCGCGCGATCGACTTTCAGATCGTGCAGGACGGGCGGATCATTGCACCCACCGAAGTCGCGAAGGTGCGCTCGGTGTGGGAAGCGGCAGGGCTGGGCGAGCAAGCTGGCGGCGGCGATGCGCGACACGCGTTTCGTCGGACCGCTGCAATCGCCGAACGAGCCCTGGCACTATGAGTACGCGCCGCGCACCAGCGCGGGCGGCGCGAAGGAGTGACGACCATGATGAATCGCATTCTGTTCTGCGTGCGTCTGCGCAGCGTTGCTGGCGCTGAGCGGCTGTGCCACGCAGAGTTCCGCCGTGCGCGTCGACAAGGCCGACGCCGATCTTGCGAAGTGCCGCACGTTCGATTGGCGTCCCGCTTCCGCCGATGCCGCATCGCTTCACCGATCAACGAGTGCGCGCTGCGGCGCTGAAGCAGCTGGAGGAGAAGGGCTACGCGCTGTCGACCGACAAGCCTGACTGCCAGATCGCCTACGTGCTGTCGACGCAGGATCGACCGAAGCCGAAGCCCAGCGTCGGCGTCGGCGTAGGCGGCGGCTCGGGCGGCGCCCGCGGCGGCATCGGCGTCAGCGTGCCGATCGGCAGCCACAAGGAGCAGATCGGCGCGTTCACGCTCGACATCGTCGACGTCGCGCAGAACGCGCAGATCTGGAGCGGCTCCGTCGACGTCGGCATCCGCGAGCAGCAGATCAGCGACGAAGAGGCGGACGAAGCGGTCCGCGTCATTCTCGAGAAGTTCCCGGACCGCGCCGCGAAGTAATGCGATGCATGCGGCCCCGCGCCGCTCGATCGCGCGGCGAGAGGTTCGAGCTCAGTGATCGTGATCTTCGGGCGCGCGGAAGGTGTCGTGACAGTTCTTGCACGCCTTGCCGAGGTCGCCGTACGTCGACTTCACCGCGTTCAGATCGCCGCCGTTCGCGGCGGCGAGCAGCTTCGGCGCAGCGTCGCTGAACACTTTCTGCGCGGCCTTGAAGTCGTCCGGTCGCGTCCAGATCTCCGGCAGCGCGCGCGTCTTGCCGGCCTCCGCCCGGTGCCGGCGGGGAACCAGCGGCCCTGGTCGATCGACGCTTCGTTGATCACCTGTGCGGCCGCCTTGATCTTCGCCAGGTCGGGCGTGCCGGCGCGCGTCTGGCTCGCGCACGGTTTTGAAAGCGTCGCCGAGCTCGTGATAGTGATCATGGCGCACCTTCTGCAGATCCCGCGCCGAGGCTGTGGCGATCAGCACGCCGACAGGTGCTGCAATACCCAGAGCGATGGACAGAACGGCAGTCAGCTTGCGGCGAGCGTGCGACATGGAATCACCGGGGGAATGACGACCCCGGAAGCCTAGTCGGACAGCCGCGGACGTGACAAGCACGCCCCACGAAACTTCACACGTGCGGCGGCCGTGCCTAGCCCGCCGCGTTCACTTCGCGGCTGGCGCGCAGTTGCAGGCGTCGCAGCCTTGTCGAACACCACCTTCCACTTGCCGTCGCTCTCGCGCCGCCAGATCGAGTTGAAGGTGCCCACGCGCTCGCCCTTCGCGTTCAGCACCGGGCCGCTGCTGTGTGCGAGCTTGCCCGAGTCGAGCACTTCGACCGATTCCGAGCTCCACGAGAACGGTGCATCGGGTTTCTCGTAGAGACCCTTCCAGCTCTCCACGACCGCTGCCTTGCCGCGCACGGCCCCTGCGCCGCCGAAGAAGACCGCGTCCTCGGCGAGGAAGGTGGCGAATGCTTTGTGATCGCGCGCGGCCATCGTCGCGGCGAACCCATTCTCCGCATCGCGCACCTGCTGAGTGAGTTGCTCGCGAGTTTCGGCGTGAGCGGACGCGAAGACCGAAAGCGCCAGGATGCAGGCGCACGAGCGCGTGGAACAGTCGCATGGAGTGCTCCTTGAAAGGTCGGGGCAGTGCCCGTCGAGCCGGCGGATTATCGCTATTGGCCGCCCACTTTGCTCGTCGCGATGAGGTAGTCGACGAGCTCGGCTCGCTGCCGGTCGTCGGCGATGCCGGGGAACAGCATCGAAGTGCCGGGCGCAACGCCCTGCGGATCGCGCAGGAATTCGTCCAACCGCTGCTTGTTCCACTCACCGCCGAGCTTCTTGAGCGCGGGCGTATAGGCAGCGTAGTTCTCGGCGCTCGCCACCTTGCGATCGAGCAGGTGGTACAGGTCGGGGCCCATGCGATGCGAGAAGCCGTCGTTGATGCGGTGGCAGGCCGGAGCACGCAGTGGAGAACTGTCAGCGCTGCGTCCGATCCCGAGACGGGCTCGATCGTGAGCAGTGCCGCTTCGTCGGTCCACAGCAGCAGGCGTCCATCGTCGAGCTCCAGCATGTCGCGCACGCGCTTCTGCAGCGGAATCGGTTCGGTCACGACTGCGCGATCGCCGTCGAGCACGACGCGGAACAGCCCGCGCGCGCCGAGCGTGCCGATCAGCAGGTCGCCGCGCCAGATCGGGAAGCGCTCGCGCTGGATCTGCACCAGGTTCGAGATGCCGATGCCGGGCAGCCAGGAGTACACGGGCTGCTGGAAGCCGGCATGATGTCCCTGTTGCTTGCTCAACGGCCAGATCAGCGCTCCGTAGTCGGTGCCGTACGTGACCTCGGGCCAGCCGTAGTTCGCGCCCGGCGCGAGCAGGTTCAGCTCGTCGCCGCCTTGCGCACGCATGCTCCGTTTCCCAGATGCGGCCGTCCGGCGCCGCGTACAGTCCCTGCGGATTGCGGTGTCCGAGCGTGTTCGATCGAGCTGGCATGCGTGCGCAGATCGATGCGGATCGTCTTGCCGTACGAGGCCTGCGGATCCTGCGCGTACGCGACCGCGCCCTCGATGCCCGAGAAGCCGTGCTCGCCCAGCGTCAGCAGCAGCGTATTCGCATCGAGCAGCACCAGGCGGCCGCCGATCTCCTCGCCGCGGAACGGGTTCTTGCCGCGCATCGCGCCCTCGCCGAACAGCGGCAGGCACGGCTGGCTCTCGAAGATCGTCTGCCACGCGCCGGGCGCCGCTCGCTCGCTCGATGTCGGCGAGCGTCGTGTCGAGCTGCGACACGCGCACGACGAAGCACTGCTCCTGTTGTTTCCAGAAATGATGGGACGCGAAGATGCGCACGACGTCGCCGTCGACCTGCGCGATCACGTCGGCGACGCGGAAGCGCCACGTCTGGACTTCGGGCGCGTTCTCGACGTAGCCGGTCGCGAGGCGCGGTGCGGTCGCGCTGCCGTTGAAACGCGGCCGCAAACTCTTCGCGGTTCGCCGGCACGCGGAGCGCGAGCTCGGTGAGCCTGCAGATCGTTGCCCGCGACGCGCAGCGTATAGAGAGAGCCATCGCCGGTGCCGAGCAGGATGCGATCGCCGAGACGATCCAGTCCGCCGCCGCGTGTCGCAGGCACTGCCACTGCGCCCTCGTGCGAGTTGACGCGCAGCACGTAGAACGCAGTCTTCACGTTGGTCGCGACGACCTTCGCAGCTTTCTTCGGCGGCGCGAACGCGACTCGTCCACCGAGGCCTGCAACCCCGAGCAGTACCAGCGCGAGTACCGCGATGCCGACGACCTGTGCCGTGCGCGGGGCCACTGCGAACGGCGCAAGTGCGACGATCGCAAGAAACACCGGCAGCAGCAGATAGCGGGGCGCGTCGAGCCGCGTCAACAGCAACACGAGCATGAACAGGCCGAACGTGCCCAAGGCGAGCGCGAGGCCGCGGCTGAATGCTCTGGGAGTGCCGGCACGAGCGAACACCATGACTGCCAGCGCAGCGGTGCCGTACCCCGCGAGCAGCACGGCGATTGCAAATACCTCTTTGCGCGGCAGCTCCCACCAGGGTGCTTTCCATTTGAGCACCGGCAGAAACAGGAAGATGAGGATCGCCAGGGCGTGCCAGGCGAGCTGGAAGAGCAGGGGACGACCGGAAATTCGCATCGTTGTCGGGCACCGCGCCACGCCGGCGCGATCCCAACAACGTTCCCTGCGCGTAAAAGATCCTTGGACGCCGTCGCCCTATTGCAGCAGATCGGCCCGCGGCGGACGCCAGTCCGGGACCAGCCGCGGGCACGGGCCTGGCGGGTCGTGCAGGGCCACTTCTGCGAACCCCAGGGCCTTCTCGCGGTCGTAGCGCAAGTCACCGAGGACCGTGGCCGGTCCGACTGCAGCGAGCCAAGGCACGCGGATGAAGCGCATCGCGGCTGCAGCCTCGCAATCGATGGCGACGCGAGACTTGAGTCGATCGAGCCCGGTTGCAATTTCGCCGTACCAATGCAGCTCTGCGCTGTCGGCGGCCTGCACGCGCTGGAGCGGCGCGCTGCTCGGGATGTTCAGGCTGCGGCTCAGGCAGCCGTCGGCGGGAATCAGCGAAGGTGCAAGCGCGAGCATCGTGCGTCTCGCAACGACGGAGCCGTCCTGCGTCTGCACGAGCATCACTTCCCAGCACAGCGGATTCGCCGGCATCGGAGTCAGCACGTGATCGATCAGCCGGGCGCCGGGAAACAGCGTCGCTGCGAACGCGTCGACTCTGCCGCGCAGCGAGCCGCGAGCTGACTGCGAACGTCGCAGTCACGGCGAGCCAGAGCGCTACGCCGCCGGCCAACGCCACTTGTGGTGTCGCGCGGAGTCCGAGCAGCAGCATCGCCGCGATGACGACGATCAAGACGACTGCAAGAAGCAGCGGCACGAGGCCGCTGAACAAAGCCAGGCCGATGCCGATCGCCAGAACTGCGGCGACGATGAAGCGCGCGAGCTTCGATCGGAACGTGAGCGCGAGCGGTGCGCACGCCGCCCACAGCAGCGGCTCGGCGATGAAAACCGCATCTCCGTAGAACCAGCGGTTCGAAAGCGGCCAGAACGGATGCACGCCGTAGTTGTTCGTGAAGTCCATTCCGATGTGCAGGAGCGGCGTGATCGCGAACACGCCGGCGAGCCAGCTCAGATCCTGCGACGAAGGCGCGTGCCCGCGTCGCGCGAGCAGCCAGCGCGCGATTGCGAATGCGGCAACGGCGAGCAGCAGCGCGCCGATGATCGTGTGCGAGTGGCCGCGATGCTGCAGCAGGTAATTGATCTTGCCGCCGATGAACGAATAGAGCACGTCGACGTCGGGCAGGTTGCTGCCGATGGCGGATGCGGCGACCAGCAGGTTGCGGCGGGCTTCGCCAGGCAGCCCGCGCGGATCGCTCGGCGTCGTGCGCGCGAGGGTTTCCCCGATGAGCGCGCCGATGAGAGTATGCGTGACATTGTCCATTGGGGGCAGCCGAGCCGATGCCAAAGTGACGAATTCTACCCACCTTGCCTCGGCGATGATCGTCGGCTCCGGCGCGGCGCACGCGATCGTGAATGCGGTGCTCAAATCCGGCAAGGACAAGATGTCCAGCCGCGCGTTGATCGACGGCTTCAGTGCGCTGCTGATGTTTCCGGCTGCGTTCTTCCTGCCGTTGCCGCACGGCGCATGGGGCTGGCTCGCCGCATCCGCCGTCGTCCACCTGGTCTATCTGGTCTGCCTGATCAAGTCGTTCGAGACCGCGGACATGAGCGTGGCGTACCCGATTGCGCGCGGCGCGGCGCCGGCGCTCGCAGCGGCGGGCGCAGTCGCGTTCTTCCACGAGCCGATCAACTTCTGGATCGCATGCGGCATCGGGCTGGTCTCCAGCGGAGTCCTGCTCATCGGGTCGGGCCGCGGCGTAACCCGTTCGGCGATCGCGTGGGCGACGGCCACGGGGGTGACGATTGCCACGTACACGGTCATCGATGCGCAGGGCGTGCGCGCCGCTCCGTCCGCGCAGAGCTATATCGCGTGGATTTTCCTGATGCTCGGCGGCGGAATCGGCGTGGCCTTCGCGCTGTGGCGCGGTCCGCGGTTCATGCTCGCGGCCCGCTCGGAATGGCGCGCGGGCCTGTTCGCCGGCGCGATGTCGATCGTGACGTACGGTCTCGCGCTGTGGGCCTATCGGCTCGGCGACACGCCGCGGCTCGCGGCCTTGCGCGAGACCTCGATCGTGTTCGCGATGCTGATCGCGATCTTCGTGCTGAAGGAGCGCGTGACGGCCGCTCGCGGTGCAGGCGTCGCCATCGATCGCCCTCGGCGCCGCCCTGCTCCTCATGCTGAACTAAGTCGAAATGGCTATGATGCCGCTCCCGCGATGAACGCCCGACGCAACCTCCGACTGCTCGCACTGCCGCTGCTGCTGGTGGCCGGCGTCGCGCTTGCGCACACGGTTGCCGAGGGCGACCAGGACTTCGTGCGCAACAGCGCGGGCGCGCAGATCGTGCCGTTCATCTATCTCGGCGCGAAGCACATGGTCACCGGCTACGATCATCTGCTGTTTCTCGCCGGCGTCATCTTCTTCCTGTATCGACTGAAAGAAGTCGCGCTGTACGTGACGCTGTTCGCCATCGGGCACAGCTCCACGCTGCTGCTCGGCGTGCTCACCGGTCTGCACGTCAATCCATTTCTCATCGATGCCATCATCGGGTTGTCGGTCGTCTACAAGGCGCTCGACAACATGGACGCGTTCCGCACGCTGTTCGGCTGGCAGCCGAACGCGAAGCTCGCCGTCCTGCTGTTCGGGTTCTTCCATGGCTTCGGGCTCGCGACCAAGCTGCAGGAGCTGAACCTGGCGCGCGACGGGCTCGTGCCGAACATGCTCGCCTTCAATGTCGGCGTGGAGATCGGTCAGCTGCTCGCGCTGAGCGCGATCTTGCTCGTCATGAACTACTGGCGGCGCACAGCGAGCTTCGCGCGGCACGCCTACGGCGCCAACGTCGTGCTGCTGACCGCTGGCTTCGTGCTCACCGGTCTGCAGCTCACCGGCTACGCAATCGGGCAATGAACGCACAACCTCAAGCATCGCCGCGCCGCTTGCTCGTCAGCACTCTCGTCGCTGCGCTCGCGGCCGCCGTCATCCTCGTCGCATTCGTGCTGCCGGCGGAGTACGCGATCGATCCGCTCGGTATCGGCCGGCTCGTCGGCCTCGACGCGCTCGGCACCAGCAAGGCGAGCAAGCCGATCACCGAAGTGATGCACGTGCATCCGCGCAAGTACTACAGCGGCAACATCCAGATCGACATGTCCGGTCGCGAAGAGCTGGAATACAAGGCGACGCTCGCGCTGGGCGAGCCGATGCTGTACTCGTGGCGCGTGCAGGGCGGGCCGGTGTACTTCGAGTTTCACGGCGAGCCGACCGAAGGCAAATGGCCGGCGGGCTACTATCGCAGCTACGAGATCCAGCAGCGCGCGAGCGAAGCGCACGGCTCGTTCATCGCGCCGTTCACCGGGCAGCACGGCTGGTACTGGCGTAACCTGAGCGATGAGCCCGCGATCATCACGCTGCAGGCGAGCGGCTATTATTCGCGGCTCGGCCGCATCGAATCGAAGAAGGCAGCAGTCGAGTAACCAGTGGAATAGGGGATCCTGCAATGAAAGCGAACGCATTCAATGGGCTGAAGTTGTTGTGCACCGTCGTCCTGGCCGCAACGCTCGCGGCGTGCGGGTCGATGCAGTCCGGATCGTCCGTCGACACGGAATCGAAGGCCAGCGCGGCGGCGGCGGCAACCTGGCCGCGGCACTTGCCAGCGCCAATCGGCCGGCGGAGGACAAGGCTCGCGACGCGGATCGCAAGCCGGCCGAGCTGATGCAGTTCTTCGGCGTGAAGCCCGGCATGACGACCGTCGACATCATCGCGCTCGGCGGCTACGTCACCGAAGCGCTGTCGGTGGCCGTCGGCCCGAAAGGCAAGGTGTATGCGCAGAATCCGCCGGTCGCCCTGCAACTGCGCGACGGCATGTACGCGAAGGCGCTCACCGAGCGGCTCGCGAACAACCGGTTGCCGAACGTCGTGCGCGTCGACGGCGATCTGCCCGCCAGCTCGCAGATCCCGCTGGGCAGCGTCGATGTCGCGATCACGGCGATGAACTATCACGACGTGCGCAACATGGACGCGAGCAACGGCGTTCCGCTTCCTGAAGGCCGTCTACACGATGCTGAAGCCGGGCGGCGTGTTCGGCGTGACCGATCACGTCGGCAACGACGGCGCCAACAACGCGCAGCTGCATCGCATCCCGAAGCACTTCCTGATCGAGGATGCGAAAGCGGCGGGCTTCGTCGTCGAGGCCGAGAGCGACATGCTGGCGCATCCCGCGGACGATCACACCAAGGTGGTGTTCGATCCGACGCTGCGCGGCAAGACCGACCAGTTCGTCGTTCGTCTGCGCAAGCCGAAGTGAGTCGCGTGCGCGCGCTCGCCGCCCTGGTCGCGCTTGCGTCCGCGACGGCGTGCCGCGCAGACGCAGATCGGCGTCGACAATCCGCTGCGCACTGGCGAGAGCCAGCAAGCGGCGGTGCGCGTCAACGACGCGATCTATCTCGCCTACGGATTCGGCAATACGTTCCTCGTCACGACCTCCGCCGGCAACGTGGTCATCGACACGTCGTCGGCGGTGCGTGCGCCGCGCGCCAAGGAACTGCTCCAGCGCGAGAACGCCGGGCCGATCAAGTACATCGTGCTGACGCACGCGCACGGCGATCACGCCGGCGGCGTGCCGCTGTGGAAGGCCGCCGATACGCAGGTGATCGCGCAGAAGGAGCACTACGAGTTCGTCAACTACCAGACGCGGCTCGCCGGCTTCTTCGCCGAGCGCAACGCGGCGCAGTTCAACTTTCAGCGGCCCGCAGACCGGTCGCGTGGGCCGGCAACTACGGCGCGAAGATCGCGGCGACGGTGCAGTTCGACGATCGCTACGAGTTCACGCTCGGCGACACGAAGTTCGAGCTGCTGCAGCACGCCGGGCGAAACGCCCGATCACCTGACCGTGTGGATCCCGAAGTACCGCGCGGCCTTCGTCGGCGACAACTACTACGAGTCGTTCCCGAACATCTACACGTTGCGCGGCACGAAGCCGCGCTGGGCGCTCGACTACATCGCCTCGCTCGACAAAGTGCTGGCGCTGAAGCCGGAGCTGCTGCTGCCGAGCCACGGCGAGCCGGTGCGCGGCAACGCGGAGATCACGCGGCGGCTGACGCAGTACCGCGATGCCATCGCGTACGTGCACGACGCCGTGGTGCGCGGCATGAACGAAGGCAAGGACGTCTTCACGCTGATGCACGAGATCAAGCTGCCGCCGGAGCTGGTCGTCGGCGAAGGCTACGGCAACCTGATCTGGTCGATCCGCGGCATCTACGAAGGCTACGCAGGCTGGTTCGACCTGCAGCCCGCGACGATGTACGACGTGCCGATGGCCGCAGTGTTTCCCGATCTCGCGAAGCTCGCGGGCGGCGCCGAGCCGGTTACGAAGCTGGCGGCGCAGTACGTCGAGGCGCGGCCGCTATGTCGAAGCGTTGCACCTGACCGAGGTCGCGCTCGCGAGCGATCCGCAGTTCCGGCCTGCGCTCGAGACGCGGCTGAAAGCGCTGGAAAGCCTGCGCGCGAAATCGAAGAACAGCAACGAGCGCGGCTGGCTCGACTACCACATCAGGTTGGTGAAGAAGAAGTTGTCGGGCTGAAGCCCGACCCACAGCAATCAGAGGTCAGGCTTCGTGGGTCAGACTTCAGTCCGACACCTTCGCCTCCACCGGCACCAGCGCCGACACGGTGAGCTGCGGCTTGCCGATGTTGCCGAACTGCCGAGCAGCGCACCTGGTCGCTCACGATCTGCACCGACATTCGCGGCAGGATGTGCCGGCGCAGCTGGAGCACCAGCTCGCAGTCGCCGGGCGCGAGCTTCATCTCGCGGCTGCGTGCGAACGAGATCGTCTTCCACACCGCCGGGAAGCGTTGCAGATCCTCGGCGCTCGCGAGTCGCTCGCCGCGCACGCGTGCGACCAGCTCGTCCCGCGCATCGTAACTCGTGAGCTGCTCCACGTTCTCCGGCGTGGCCTCGACCGGCGAGGTCGAGCGCGATCTGGAAGCGCGCGATCGCGAGCTCGTCGTCGCACGAGTAAGCGCGCAGCTCGATGCCGCCACGCGCGCCGACGGTCGTCAGGATCTTCTCGAGCTTCTGCTGCAGGCCCCGGCACGAATAGAGCGTGCTGTAGCCGCGGTACACGAAGTTCATCCGCTGCGGCTTCCACACCGCTTCGACCACGGTCTGCATCCGGCTGGCGACTGCGCGTTGGCGACGCCCGCCGCCAGCAGCAGGACTGCTGCCCGTGCGAAGTCGACCCACCTGCCACTGCCTTTCATCTTGCCCATTTGCGCCTCCCTCGGCCCGGGTTCGAGCCAGGTAGCTCGATGCAAATCCGGTTCCGCCTCTCCCTGTGAGCGAATCTAGGCAGCAGCGGCCGGCGCGCCCATAGATGATCGGCCAATTGCGAGCAGTCGCCGGTGAGCAGTGCATCGCGACTGTGCAGGTCCCGCTGTTATCATCGGAAAACGCAGGGGGAGGTCCGACATGCAGCAACGCAGACCCGCGGGGTTGTTGAACGGCTGGCCGTTCGTCGGTGTCGCTTCTGTCGCAATCCTTGCGGCAGTCGTGGCCGCGATTGCGATCACGCCGGATACGGGCGAGGCCGCCGCCCGAGCGGTGCGCCTGACCGCGCGCACGTCCGTGACCCTTTTCCTGGCAGCGTTCACGGCAGCCGCACTGTTTCGGCTCTGGCCGAACGCGTGGACGCGCTGGCAGCGGCAGAACCGTCGCTACCTGGGCGTGGCGTTCGCCGTCTCGCACGGCAGTGCACCTCGCCGCGATCTTCTGGATGCAGCACGTTCAGCCGGTCGAGTTCGCGCAGCGGGTGAACGCGATCACCTGGATCGGCGGCGGGCTCGCTTATGTCTTCATCGCCGCGATGACTGCCACGTCGTTCGATCGCACGGCGCAGATGATCGGACCGCGCGCGTGGAAGATCCTGCACACGGTCGGCTCGTACTACATCTGGCTGATCTTCGCGAACAGCTACATCGGGCGCGCGCTCGCGATGCCCGAATACATTCCGGCCGCTGCGATCGTGGTGCTCGCGCTCGGCCTGCGCATTGCGGCGCGCGTGGCGCGGCCGCGTGCTCCCCAACCTGCCATTGCCAATTGATCGACATCATTTCGAGAGAGGTGTTCGAGGATGCGGACTTTCGTCAGGATCACACTTGCGGGCCTGCTCGCTCTACAGGGCGCGGCGGCGTTCGCGGATTGCACGCGGCCGCGTCCGACGTTCTCGATTCCCGAGGGCGGCTCGGCCGCCGAGAAGGACCTTGACCGCCGCGAACACTGCATTGGCCGACTTCGGCAGCAAGGTGCGCGACTACCTGAACTGCCTGAACGGCGATATCAGCCAGAAGGCGGTCGGCAAGGACGCGGCAGCTCGCGAGGAGCTCAACAAGGCTTACGTAGGCGGCTACAACGAAGCAGCCAACGAGCTGCGAGGACTCGCAGCCTGCTACAAGACGCAGCGCGAGATCTTCAAGAGCACGGGCGGCGGGAGCAAGCCAAAGCCGGCCGACTGCTCGTCGTACATTGCGTCTGCGGCCAACCAGGCCCCGGCGGCGGCGGCACGCCGATCACGACTGAGCTCACTGTGGAAGCGTCCGGCCACACGGTCGAGATTCCTGGCGGCGGCAGTTGGCTTTTCTACCTGGCGCGTGACACTCGGCCGCGGCGCTGCTCGGCGCAACAGGCCACAGAGGACTGCCTGTATCGCGCAATCCACGTGCGTAACGATTCGGACGAAGTGCTCGAGTGCAAAGGCGAGATCACCTATGCGGGCACCGACAGCCGCGGACAGCCGACGGCGACGTCGCAGTTGCTCGTGTCGGGGCGCGGCACGTACGTGCTGGTCGAGAGCCTCGCGAAGGCTGGGCATCGACGCGGAAACGTTCGACGCGAAGTGCACGCCGCGCGCCAAGCTGCCGCCGCTCGATACGCCGGCGAATTGCAAATACGAAGTGGTGAAGCCGATCACGATCGGCGACTACTACCCGACGGCGTCGCAGGACGCGGGCGAGGAAGGACCGGTCGTCGTCGAGTTCACGCTGTCCGGTAAAGCGGCACGGCCGACCGACGTGCGCACCGTAGCGAGCAGCATGTATCCGCGTCTGGACGAGGCCGCGGTCAAAGCGGTCGGCGACATGGTGATGAGCAGCAGCTGCGGCAAGGCGCGCTATCGCCTCAAATTGAGCTTCCAGCTGCAGCAGTGAGCACGTTGCGCACCGTCGCCGTCACGCGCTACGTCACGCCGCTACGCGAAGGTGGATCCGTGCCCGCGATCGTCGAGGCGGACGACGACGGCATGTACGTGCTCAAGTTCCGCGGCGCCGGCCAGGGCCCGAAGGCGCTGATCGCGGAGCTGCTCGCGGGCGAGATCGGCCGCGCCGCGGACCTGCCGGTGCCGGAGATCGTGCTGATCCAGCTCGACCCGGACCTCGCGCGCACCGAGCCGGATCCGGAGATCCAGGACCTGATCCGCGCGAGCGGCGGGCTCAACGTCGCGCTCGACTACCTGCCCGGTGCGGTCACGTTCGACCCGGTGACGTACCGGCCGGCCGCCGCACTCGCCTCTGCGATCGTCTGGTTCGATGCTTTCGTCACCAACGTCGACCGCACCGCGCGCAACACCAACATGCTGATGTGGCATCGCCAGCTGCACCTCATCGATCATGGCGCGGCGCTGTACTTCCATCACGCGTGGGACGACGACTATCTGCAGCGCAGCCGCGATCCGTTTCCGCGAATCCGCGAGCACGTGCTGCTGCCGTTCGCGGGCGCATTGCAGGAGGCGCACGAGAGCATGCTCGAGCGGTTGACGCCGCAAGTCATCCGCTCGCTGGTTGCGCTCATCCCGGACGAGCTGCTCGCCGGCGATCCGGCGTTCGGCACGCCCGGCGAATTTCGCACCGCGTACGAGCGCTACTTGCTGCGCCGGCTCGAACCCCCGCACGATTTCTTCATGGAGGCCCAGCGTGTCCACGCCCAGCTCGTATGACTACGCGATCGTGCGCGTCGTGCCGCGCGTCGAGCGCGAAGAGTTCATCAATGCGGGTGTGATCCTGTCCTGCCCGGCGCAGGATTTCCTCGGCGCGCGCATCGCGCTCGACGAGCGCCGGCTGCTGGCGCTGGATGCGGGTGTGGACCTCGAAGCCGTGCGGGTGAATCTCGCGAGCATTCCGCTGGTGTGTGCGGGCGGCGCCGCCGCGGGCCCGATCGGCAAGTTGTCGGCGCGCGAGCGCTTTCACTGGCTGGTCGCGCCGCGCAGCACGATCATCCAGACTTCGCCGGTTCACTCCGGTCGCTGCCAGGATCCGGCGGCAGCGCTCGATCATCTGGTGCAGACGATGGTGAAGGCGCGACCGTAGGCCATTGCTCGAGCCTGGCGCGCTGCGTCCACTGCTTCAGATAGCCGCCGCGCTCGGCGTAGCTCGGCGGCATGTCGCGATCATACGGACCGCCGTTGGGATTCCACGGGTAGTTGCCGTTGTCGCTGCGCGTCCGGCCGTAGATGCGCTCGTCGTCCGGCCCGCCGACCGCGCTGTAATCGTAGGGATTGTGCAGCAGCGCGCGATCGTCCCGCGGGCGCTTCTCGCCCGCGTGGCGCAGCGTCTGATTGCGCTCCGACCACTCCTCGTGCGCGCTTGGGCGGAAGTCTCTGACGGTCATGCTTTCCGTAACGGTCCGCGGGCCGGGAGGTTCCTGTTGCAGCGGCAGGTTCCAGTTACGGCTGCAATGTGACGTGCGTCACCTCAGATGGCGGTTCAGTGTACGTCTTATGTCGCAGCGAACGCGGCGCGTCGATACTGATGCCACGAGTCAGCGGAACCCCGCCAGCGACACATTCGAGCGACGACATGGGCAAGCAGAAGATTTCCACGATGGCCGACAACGGACGCAAGTCCGGACGGGCGGTATTCGACAATCAGGGCCGCGCGAGCTGGGAATGGCAGACGGCGACCGGCGTGTTCCAGACGGACGTGACGAACGAGCAGCTGCAAGGCCTGGAAGCCGCGGGTCTCGCGCTGGTCGAGAGCGAGCCGACGACGGTATCCGGGCGGGTGTGGAGCAGTGCCAAAGAGCACCAACACCACGCGCCGCACGAACGCTGTTACGCCCGTTCGCGATCAGACAGTGCTCAAGCGCATCCTGCGCCGACGCTGTCGGGCTAAAGCCCGACCTACAGCGCCTCACTATCCTTTCCCGCGTCGGGTGATTCGCGATGATCACCCGCGCGTTCGTTCGCGCCTTCACCGCGTGCACTGAGTTCGGCGGCACCACGGCGGCGGTGCCTGCACCCGCGAGCCGCGTCTCGCCATCGATCGTGATCTCGAGCGTCCCCTCGACGATGTGCCACACCTCTTCCTCGTCGTGCGAATGCGCGTGGATCGACGCGCCGGCGTCCACGTCGTAGTACGCGAAGCTCATGGACTGCGAGGCGAAGTAGCGGTCGTGCCAGCCCGGTAGCGGCTCGCCGGTCGTCTGGCTGTGGACGTCGATGAACGGCATGGTCGATTCCCCGGCGCGACTGCGCCGCCGACCATGCTACGCCGCCGGGTCGATGCTGTTGAAGGCTTCGGCGACTTCCTGCACCCGGCTCGGCCTGGCCAGGCGCATCACCTCCCGCCCGTCCTTCAGGAACACCAGCGTCGGCCACAGTTTGACGCCGAAGGAGCGGCCGAGCGGCTGGCCGCTGCCGTCTTCGACCTTGATGTGCTGCACGCCCGGATGCGTGGCGAACGCGTTTTCAGCAGGGACTGGGCGCGGATGCACCAGCCGCACGTGACGCTGCCGAACTCCAGCAGCGCCGGCCCTTTGAGAGCGTCGATCTCCGCGCGGGTCGGTTCCGTCGCGGCGTAGTCGTCGGTCATTGCCATGCGAGTTCTCGACCAGCGCGACGATCACGAGCACCGGCACCGCGATCATGAGCGCGACGACCGTCGCGAGCAGCAGCGAGAAGCCGGCGACGAAGAAGCGGCTGCCGCGACGGCTGCCGATCGGGTCGAGCTGGTAGCGCGCGAGCAGCGCCAGGTTGCGGGTGTTCGCCTTGAAGGCTGCATCGAACATGTCGCCGGCGAACGGAATCGCTCCGAGCACGGTCTCGATCGCGACGTTGCCGATCATGCGCAGCAGGATACTGCGCGGCGCGCCGAGGCTGCGCGCCTCGTTGATGATGAAAGCGGAGAACAGGGCGCCGATCGCGTCGCCGAGGCCGGGCACGAGCCCGATGATCGGGTCGAGCCCGATGCGATAGCCGCCGGGCAGCGGGATCGCGTTGTCGAGCAGCCAGGCGAGCGAGCGCAAGCGGCGGATGCGCTCGGCAGTGCGCGGCGCGTCGGCGGCGGAAATGAGCGTCGCAGTTTTCATGTACTCTATGAGCGCATGAGCGTCACGCAGGTTCCGGTAGTCGAAGCCTTCTATCACGCGCTGACCGGCGCCTATGCCTATCTTGCATACGATCCCGCGCACGCGCCAAGGCGTGGTCGTCGATCCCGTGCTCGACTTCGATCGCCGCTCCGGCGCAGTCGCGACTGTCGCCGCGGAGCAGATGCTGGCGCGCATCCGCGAGCTGCAGCTGCAGGTGCCGTGGATCCTGGAAACGCACGCGCACGCCGATCATCTGTCCGCAGCAGCCTACATGAAGGACGCGCTCGGCTGCCAGGTTGCCACGGGCGCCGGCGTCTGCGAAGTGCAGATCACGGCGGCGCACATGTTCGATCTGGAGCCGCAGTTCCACACCGACGGCTCGCAGTTCGAACGGTTGTGGAACGACGGCGATCGCTTTCGTGTCGGCGACGTCGCCTGCTCGGTGATCGCGACGCCCGGTCACACGCCCGACTCCGTCACCTATCTGATCGGCGACTGTGCGTTCGTCGGCGACACGCTGTTCCTGCCGTATCTCGGCACGGCGCGCTGCGACTTTCCCGGCGCCAGCGCAGCCGACTTGTACGATTCCGATCCGCAAGCTCTACCGCTTGCCCGACGCAACGCGCGTGCTGGTCGGCCACGATTACCCGGCTGGCACCGGGCGACGCTGCGTACTGCTCGCGACGTGCGCAGCGAGAAACAGTCGAACGTGCACTTGAGCGCGGCGACCACGCGCGAGGATTTCATCGCGTTCCGTGAGGAGCGCGATCGCACGCTGCCGTTACCGGAGCTGTTCTTCTTCGCGCTGCAGGTCAACGTGCGGGCCGGGCGTTTTCCGGCGGAAGCGGCCAACGGCACGCGCCAGCTGCACGTGCCGATTCATCTGCCGCAGAACTGGTCGGGCTGTAGGTCGGACTTCAGCCCGGAGTCGCTGAAGCCGACCTAGTCGCAGTCGCTCGAGCGGCGGCCGATCCGGTGCGTGCGCGCCGCTCCCTGCCATCGAACAAGCGCGCCGCCACGCCGAAATCGATCAGGCGTCGCGGCTCGGAACGCCGGTCCCTGTGCTTGATGTACTTGCACTGGCAGCGTCTTGCCCATGGAGCAGCCGCCGAGCGGCAGCGGCGGTGCATCGCGCACGAGGAAGCGGTGCTCGCTGAACTTGCGCGCCAGGTCGCAGCAGATCAGCCCGCGGTAGATCGAAATCGCTTGAAACGGACGCAGTGGGCCGGTGGCCGCCGGTGGCTCCTTCCGGGCGCTGAAACGGGCGAGGATCCCTTCCAGCAACGACGTCTTGGTCGGGCTTTGGCATGCACGCATCTCCTCCTGGATGAGCTGCAATCATCGCGAAATGCCGGGCGGTCGCGGTGTGCGCTACGTCACGCCGTGCGAGCGCAACTCAACGCTTTTTGGGCGCGAGTTTCAGCAAGCGGCCGCGGGAGCTCGTCGGTCAACACGTACAACGAGCCGTCGCTGCCCTGTTGCACGTCGCGGACGCGCTCGTGCAGCTCGCCGAGGTAGCGAGTTTCCTGACGCACCCGGCCGTTCTCCAGGTCCAGCCGCACCAGGCCGCCCGGATTCATCGAGCCGACGAACAGATCGCCCTGCCACTCGGCGAACGCCTGGCCGGTGTAGAACACGGCGCCGGACGGCGCGATCACCGGATCCCAGTAGTACACGCGGCTGTTCCATGCCCGCCTTCGCGGTGCCTTCGCCGATCTTCTCGCCCGAGTAGTCGACGCCGTAGGTGATGACGGGCCAACCGTAGTTGCGACCGGCCTGCGGATTGTTGAGCTCGTCGCCGCCGCGCGCACCGTGCTCGATCGTCCACAGCTCGCGCGTGCCGCGGATGCAGTGTCGCCGCTTGCACATTGCGATGCCCGTACGACCAGATCTCCGGCCGCGCGCCGGCGCGATCCACGAACGGATTGTCGCGCGGCACCGAGCCGTCGGCGTTGATGCGCACGACCTTGCCGACCGTCGTGCCGAGGTCCTGCACTTTCTCGCGATGCGCTGAAGCGATCGCCCATCGTGATGAACAGCGTGCCGTCGCCGCGGAACACGATGCGCGAGCCGAAATGATTGCCGCCGTCGACCTTCGGTTGCTGGCGCCAGATGACCTGCACGTTCTCCAGCGACGAGGCTGCCAGCTGGCCGCGCGCTACTGCAGTGCCGGCGCCGCCGTCGCCGGGTTCGGCGAACGAGAAATAGACCAGGCGATCGTTCGCGAAGTCCGGGCTCGAGCGTGACGTCGAGCAAGCCGCCCTGGCCGGCGACCGCGATACGGCGGCAGTCCCTGCAAGCGGCGCCGACAGCGAGCCGTCGGTGCCGACGATGCGCATGCGGCCGGGCCGCTCCGTGACCAGCACGCGATTGTCGGGCAGGAAAGCGAAGCCCCAGCCGTGCTCGATGCCCTTTCGCGACCGTGCGTGACCTCGAAGACATCACGTTGCGAGGCCGGCGTCGGCGAGCGCGGCGCATCCGCCGCCGTTGCGGGATGCGCGAGCGCCAGCGCAATTGCGAGCAGGATCGAGACGTTTCAGCATGGCGCGTCCTCGCTACTTGGCCGTGCGGATGTAGCGATCCACTTCGCCCGCGACCATGTCGAGCGGCGCCGTACCGGTCTTGAGCACGACATTGTGGAACGCCTGCGGCGAGAACTTTGCGCCGAGCGTATCGCGCGCGTGATCGCGCAGCTCGAGCAGCTTGAGCTGACCGATCATGTACGCGCAGGCCTGCCCGGGATTGACGACGTAGCGCTCGATTTCGCTCGCCTCGATCCCGTAGTCGATCGCCTGCTGGCGCGTCCAGTGCTTGGCGTGCAGACCCGTGTCCACGACCAGGCGGCGTGCGCGGAACAGCTGCGCGTCGAGCATGCCCAGCAATCCTTCGGGATCGCCCTCGTACCAGCCGTTCTCCGCAGACCAGCTTTTCGGCGTACAGCGCCCAGCCTTCGGACAGCGCCGAAACGCCGCCGAGCACGCGCGCCTGGCGGAAGCGCGGCAGGCTGGTGTTCTCCTGTTCGAGCGCGATCTGGAAGTGATGACCCGGCACGGTCTCGTGATACACGAGCGAGCGCAGCCCGAACTTCGTCATGCGCTGCTCGCGCAGCGGGATCTGGAAGATCGCCGGGCGCGAGCCGTCGAGCGGCGCGCGGTTGTAGTTGGCCGCGGCGCTCGCTTCACGGAAGCGCGGGAACGGCTGCGCGATGACCTTGGTCTGCGGCTGCAGGTCGAACAGCGACGGGCTGCGCTTGAGCGCGTCATCGATGAAGGCGTTCGTGTCTTTCATGATGGCCGCGCGGCTCGCCTCGGACGCCGGATCCGGATAGCTCAGATCGTTGCGCAGCTTCTCGATGCGCTCGCGCACCGTGCCGTCGCTTGCGGCCGAGCTGCTTCAGGATCGTGTCCATCTGCCCTTCGATGCTCGCCACCTGCTTCAGGCCGATCTGGTGGATCTGCTCCGGCGTGAGCGTCGTGGTCGTGAACCGGCTCAGGAAGAATGCGTACGCCGCGTCGCCGCCTTTGAAGCGCCACAGGCCGGCGTCGTCGGTCGCCTTCGGCTGGATCGATTCGAGCAGCTTGATCGCGCGGTCCCACGCCGGATAGACCTCGGCGCCGACGAGCCGCGTCGCTTCGGCCTGCAGCTTCGTGCGCTGCTCGGGCGCCATCCCTTCGATCGCGCCCATCTTCTGCGCCAGCACGGTGACCAGCGCGTTCTGCTCCGCCGGCACATCGCGGAACGTGCGCATCGAGGCGAGCGTGGTCTTGATGATGAACGCCGGCGGGATCATGCCCGCGGCGGCGAGACGCTTCGCCTCGACCAGCGACTCGTCCATGCGCTGGCCGACCTGTGTCAGGCGCTTGACGTAATTTGACGCATCTTTTTCCGTCGCGAGCGGATGCCGCAGGGTCAGGGTCTCGACCAGCTGCACGTTCGCGCCGCCGAACTGATCCAGCGGGAAGCGATAGTCCATGTACTGCTCGCTGCGCACGACCGAGTCCAGCATCCAGTGCATCAGTTGCGCGGACAGGCGCTGCGATTCGTCGAGCTTCGCGGTGTCGAACTTGTCGAGATCGCGCAGGCCGCGGCGCGCCAGCGCGATGCGCTCCAGCGCCCAGGCGCGCGTGTTCGGCGTCAGCTGCTGTTCCATCCGGTCCTGCTCGGCGCCGCTGAAATAGCGGGTCGCGGTGGCGAGATCCGGATCGCGCCGGACCCACTCGGCGGTGAAGTCATCGAAGAATCGTCCGAGGTCGCGCTCTTGCGCGGTGCGACGGCCGGCCACGCGACAGCAAACACGCACAGCAGAAGCCAGCGGCTCATTCTGTTGACTCGCATCGTTCGTTCCCCCAATCCATTTTCGTGCCGAGCGCGCGAGTGTGCGGAATCGTCGCGTGTGGATCAACTCACGTTTGCGGTTATCCCCTACGCGGCGGAGCACGGGTAGCTATTACCCTCTCGCGACGATGGCCCGCGCCTCGCAACCGTTACGGCGCAGACTGATGGCGATCATGCTGCTGACCAGTGCAGCGGCGATCGTGCTCACCTGTTCGGCGCTCGTTCTCTACGAGCTCGTCTCCAGCCGCGACGAGACCCTGGAGCAAGTCGCAACGCTCGCCCGTATCGTCTCCGCGAACAGCACCGCCGCACTGGCATTCCGCGACGACCAGGATGCGCAGGAAGTGCTGGCGACGCTGCGCACCGAGCCCAGCATCGTTGCGGCAGGACGAGCAGCTCGACGCGGTTTTCGCCGCGCTCAAAGGCCGCAGTGTGCTCACCGTCGGAGATTTCGAAGGTTTCGCACGGCGGGGCGGCATCATTCGTTTCGCGACTGTCGGAAACAAGATTCGCCTGCGGGTCAACCTCGCTGCCGCCGAGCAGGCCAAGCTCACGATCAGCTCGAAGCTGCTGCGCCCCGCGCAGATCGTGGAGACCGGCCAGGACTAGGACTATGATGCTGCCTCGACCCTGCGATGCAGCCTCGTCATGCAGATGCTCCGTTATCGGCCAGCCGCGCCGCTGTCGGCGTTCATCGACCAGTTCTGGTACGCGCTCGGCTGCGACCCCGATCGCAAGCGGCAGAGCGCGCTGCCGACCGGCAGCGTCGATCTTACGTTCAATCTCGCCGCTGACGACCTGCAGGTCTTCGCGAATGCCGCCGATCATGTCGGGATGATTTTCGACGGCGCGGTCGTGCACGGCGCGCAATCGAAATACTTCGTGCTCGATGCACGCCGCGACGTTCATGTCATCGGCGTGCATTTCCATCCGGGCGGCGGTGCCGCGCTGCTCGGCGTGAATGCGCAAGAGCTGACCGATCGCCACGTTGCTCTGTCCGACATCTGGGGTGAGCGTGCGCACACGTTGCGCGCACAGCTGCTCGAAGCGCCGACGCCGGCGGCGAAGTTTGCGCTGCTCGAACAGGAATTCACATGTCAGCGCGATTGCGCCCGCGGCCGCTCGTGCATCCTGCTATCAGCTTCGCCCTACGCGGCATGCAGACTGCACCGACCGAACTGCGCATCGCGCAGCTGCAGACTGCGACGGGTTACAGCCCGCGTCGCTTCACCACGCTTTTCACCGATGCCGTCGGCCTGACTCCGAAGCTCTACAGCCGCATCAACCGCCTGCGCAGCGTCGTCGAGCGCGTGGCGCGCGGCGGCGAGGTCGCGTGGGCAGACCTGGCGAGCGAGTACGGTTACTACGATCAGTCGCATCTGACGCGGGATTTCCGCGAGTTCAGCGGCGTCACGCCGGGCGAGTATCAAGCCCGTCGCGCCCGGCGCAGCCCTGCACATGGAGCTGGATGGCGAGCGCGGCCGCTGAGCCGCGCCCAGTGCAGATTTTCCCAGTGCAGATTTTTCCAATACGCCGGCCGGGCGCCATTAAGAAACTGGCGCCCCTGGAACCTGTAGCGGAGAAGCGAGTCATGAGCACTAACGATCGACCGTTCGCTGTGCACGAGGTGTATGCGTATCTGCGCGTCCGCGACGCGGCGAAGGCGCTGGAGTTTTACAAGCGGGCGTTCGGCGCCGAGGAGCTGTTTCGGCTCACCGAGCCGAGCGGCCGCATCGGCCATGCCGAGATCAAGCTCGGCGGCACGACGCTGATGCTGTCGGACGAGTACCCGGAGATGGGCATCGTCGGTCCGCAGGCGCTCGGCGGCACGTCGTTCTCGATCCACCTGCACGTCGACAATGCCGATGCGTGGATCGAGCGGGCGGTGGCGGCCGGTGCGACCGTCGTGCGGCCGGCGACGGATGCTTTCTACGGCGAACGCAGCGGCAGCGTGCGCGACCCGTTCGGCCACGAATGGCTGCTCGGGCACCAGTTGGAGGATGTTTCGCCGCAGGAGATGCAGCGCCGCTATACGGCACTGTTCGAGGGTTGAGCCGCCTGTCACAGACGGCAGGGCTCGCCCGTCTGAATCTCATGAGCGTAGCCATGAGCGCGGGTGCGACCGCAAACGTCGAGATCTTCGCCGGCCATCGCGACCGGCTGTTCGGCATCGCCTATCGGATGCTCGGCAGCCGCGCGGATGCGGAGGATGTTCTGCAGGATGCGTGGCTGCGCTGGCACGAGCAGGACAGCTCGGCGCTGCGTTCCACCGAGGCGTGGCTGACGACCATGGTCACGCGGCTCGCGATCGATCGGCTGCGCGCGGCGAAGACGCAGCGGGCCGCGTACTTCGGTCCGTGGCTGCCCGAGCCGCTCGCGGAAATCGAGGTCGCGACGCCCGAGTCGCACGCGGAATTCGCGAGCGACCTGTCCGTCGCCTTCATGCTCCTGCTCGAGCGGCTCGGCGAGGAGGAGCGCGCTGCGTTCGTCCTGCACGACGTCTTCGATTGCGACTACGACGACATCGCGGAGACGCTCGGCAAGACTCCGGCGGCGTGCCGTCAGCTCGTGCATCGCGCACGTGAGCGCGTCGCCACCGAGCGCCGCCGCTTCCGCGTCGACGAGGAAGCTCGCGTCGGCATGTTGAACAGGTTCATAGCAGCGGCGCAGAGCGGCGACTTCAATGCGATCAAGAGCATGTTTGCGCCGGATGCGCGCATGACGTCGGATGGCGGCGGCAAGGCTGTCGCAGTGTTCCGGCCGCTGCTCGGCGCGGAGCGGATTGCGCGCTTGTGGTGGGCCATCTCGCGGCGCCGCGAAGCACCCGACATCGAGCGTCGTCTCGTGCGCGTCAACGGCGAGATCGGCTTCGCGTTCTATTTCAAGGGCCGCCTGCATTCGGTCGCGACCGTCGACACCGACGGCCAGCACATCTACGGCTACTACTCGATAGCAAATCCCGACAAGCTGCGCGTCTACGCGCAACGCCAGGCATTGCCGGTCACACGACCCGCCGCCCGCGCGTCTTGAAGGTACTTCAGACACATTTGCGAGGAGGGATTGGCGATGAGCGTGCGTGTGCCTTTGGATCCCAAGAAGTTCGGCGACGTCCTGGGCGCGATGCTCGGGCTCAACAAGGTGATCGAGAGCGCGGGGCTCGACCAGAAGTTGCTCTACCTGGTGGAGGTGCGGGTGTCGCAGCTCAACGGCTGCGGGTTCTGCATCGACATGCACACCAAGGATGCGCGCCTCAACGGCGAGACCGAGCAGCGGTTGTACCTGCTGGACGCATGGCGCGAAGCGCCGATGTATTCCGAGCGCGAGCGCGCGGCGCTGGCGTGGGCCGAAGCGGTGACGAAGCTGGAGAAGGGTCACGTGCCGGACGAGGTGTACGCGCAGGCGCGCGAGCACTTCGACGAGCAGCAGCTGATGAAGCTGACGCTCCAGATCGTGGCGATCAACGGCTGGAACCGGTTCTGCATCTCGTTCAACGCGACGCCGGGGACGTACGTGGCCAGGCAGCCTGCGCAAGGCGGGTGTGGCCGTCAGGCTGCAGCCTGACCTCGTTCGCCATTGAACCGGGGCCGGGCTCGTTTAACGTCCGGCCCCATGAAAAAAATCCTGCGGCCTGTTCGTACGCGGGCTCGTGCTGGCGGCAGCCGCGCTCGTGATCGATGCGGCCGGCCGCACCTGCGGGCAAGACCATGGCGGACGTGCTGGCCGCTGCCAAGCCTTCCGACTGGCGCACGCTCGATCCCGAGAACACGCTCTACATGGAGCTCGCGGGCAGCCGCGTGGTGATCGAGCTGGCACCGCGAGTTCGCGCCCAGCCACGTCGCCAACGTGCGCACGCTCGTGCGCGGCAAGTACTTCGACGGCCTGGCGATCATGCGGTCGCAGGACAACTTCGTCGTGCAGTGGGGCGATCCGGCCGATGACGACCAGAAGAAGCCGCTGGGCGCGGGCAAGAAGATGCTCACCGCGGAGTTCGATCGCAGCGCGAAGGGTGTGCCGTTCATCGCGCTGCCGGATCCGGACACGTATGCGCCGCAGACCGGTTTCGTCTCCGGCTTTCCCGCCGCGCGCGACAAGGAGGATGGCACTGCGTGGCTCGTGCACTGCTACAGCATGGTCGGCGCGGTCGCGACAACGACGCGAACAGCGGCGGCGGCACCGAGCTCTACGTGGTTTCAGGCCATGCGCCGCGCCAGCTCGATCGCAACGTCACGCTGATCGGGCGTGTCGTGCAGGGCATGGAGTTGCTCGCAGTGATGCCGCGCGGAACCGCAGCGATGGGCTTCTACGACAAGCCGGGGCAGCGCATGCCGATTCGCGAGATCCGCGTCGCTGCGGATGTGCCGGCGGAGCAGCGAACCAAGCTGGAAGTTCTGCGCACCGACACGCAGACGTTCACGGATCTGATCGAGGCGCGGCGCAACCGGCAGGACGAGTGGTACAAGTATCGCGCCGGCCGCATCGACGTGTGCAACGTGCCGTTGCCGGTGAGAACGCCGCCACAGTGACTGGTGAACCTAGCAACGCTCAGTGACTGATCAGCTCACGATAGTCAGCCTAGTCTCCCAGCTCTTCGCCAACTTCCGGTCGTCGAGCTCGAGCGAGCGGCCGATGATCTCGTGCATGATCTCGTTGCTGCCCGCCAGGATGCGGCTGATGCGCGCGCCCGTGTACATGCGCGAGATCGGATACTCGTCCATGTAGCCCGCGCCGCCGTGCAACTGCACGCACTGGTCGACGACGCGTCCTTCCAGCTCCGTCGTCAGCAGCTTCGCTTCCGCCGCCGTCACGGCATCGAGCCGGCCGGCGTTGTGCTCCAGCACGCACTGATCGACGAAGCACTGCATCGCGTCGATCTGCGCACGCATGTCGGCCATCTTGAAGCGCGACACCTGGAACGTGCCGATCGGCTGGCCGAACGCCTTGCGCTCCTTCACGAACTGCAGCGTCGCATCGAACGCCACCTGGCACAGCGTCATCGCGCCGCACGCCGTGATCAGACGCTCCTCCGCGAGGAAGTGCGTGAGGAAATGAAAGCCCTTGCCGGGCTCGCCGAGCACGTTGCTCTTCGGCACCTTCACGTCGGTGAAGAACAGCTCGGATGTGTCCTGCGCCTTCAGGCCCATCTTCTTCAGGTTGCGGCCGCGCTTGAAGCCTTCCATGCCGCGCTCGACCAGGAACAGGCCGAGGCCGTGGCGACGGTTCGGATCGGTGCGCGCCACGACGATGAACAGATCGCCGATCTGCCCGTTCGAGATGTACGTCTTCGAGCCGTTGAGCAGCCAGTAGTCGCCCTTGTCTTCCGCGCGCGTCTTGATGCCCGCGAGATCGCTGCCCGCGCCGGGCTCGGTCATCGCGATGCCGAGGATCGTCTCGCCGGACGCGCAGCGCGGCAGGATGCGCGTCTTCTGCTCCTCGGTGCCGAGCGCGCCGATGTACGGTGCGACCAGCCGCGAGTGCAGCGTCATGAAGAAGCCGCCTTCGCCGTAGCGGCCGTTTTCCTCGATCAGGATCTGCTCGTAGCGGAAGTCTCGCTCGCCGGCGCCGCCGTACTTCGGATCTGCCCACAGCAGCAGGAAACCCTGCTCGCCGGCCTTCTTGAACGCCTCGCGGTCGACGCAGCCCTGCTCGCGCCAGCGCTCGCCGTGCGGACCGATCTCGTTCTGGAAGAAGCGCCGCGCAGACTCGCGGAACTGCTCGTGCTCGGGCTCGAAGATGGTGCGTCTCATCTGGCTAGTCACCTCAGCGGGGCGCCATCCGGATGGCACCGTCCAGCCGCACGTCCTCGCCGTTGAAGTAGCTGTTGCGACACATCTCCACGGCGAGCGACGCGTATTCCTCCGGCGCGCCGAAGCGCTTCGGGAACGGCACCGAGGCCGCGAGCGCGGCTTTGACGTTCTCGGGCGCGCCCATCATCAGCGGCGTGTCGAAGATGCCGGGCAGGATCGTGTTGACGCGGATGCCCTCGCTCATCAGATCGCGCGCGATCGGCAGCGTCATGCCGACGACGCCCGCCTTGGAAGCGGAGTACGCGGCTTGTCCCATCTGACCATCCTCGGCTGCGACCGAGGCGGTGTTGATGATGACACCGCGCTCGCCGTGCGCATCGAGCGGCTCGAGCGTGAGCATGCCCGCCGCCGACTTGGCGGCGCAGCGGAACGTGCCGACCAGGTTGATCTGGATGATGCGATTGAACGCGTCGATCGGAAAATGCTTGACCTCGCGCGTCGTCTTGTCGCGCGACGCAGTCTTGAATGCGTTGCCGGTGCCGGCGCAGTTCACCAGGATGCGCTCCTGCCCGAGCGCAGCGCGCGACTTCGCGAAGCCTGCGTCCACTTCCGCATCTGACGTCACGTCCACTTTGCAAAAGACGCCGCCGAGGGCGCTCGCGAGGGCTTCGCCTTTCTCGGCGTTGAAATCGAAGATCGCAACCTTGACGCCGTACGCCGCGAGCGCGCGCGCCGTCGCTGCGCCCAGCCCGGACGCGCCGCCCGTGATGACCGCCGTGATGGTCGAATCGAGCTTCATGGCTACAGTCTCTCGATGATCGTGACGTTGGAAAGCCCGCCGCCTTCGCACATCGTCTGCAAACCGTAGCGCTTGCCGCGCTTGCCGAGCGCGTGCACCAGCGTCGTCATCAGCTTCGTGCCGGAGGCACCGAGCGGATGGCCGAGCGCGATGGCGCCGCCGTTGACGTTGAGCTTGTCCGGATCCGCATGCAGCTGCTGCAGCCAGCCGACTGGTACCGACGCGAATG
This sequence comes from uncultured Gammaproteobacteria bacterium, assembly GCA_963830745.1. GTDB lineage: Bacteria > Pseudomonadota > Gammaproteobacteria > Steroidobacterales > Steroidobacteraceae > Steroidobacter. The sequence continues at coordinate 166,977 of CAWHNL010000012.1, read as the reverse complement.
CTTCGTTCACTTCGAACAGGTCGATGTCCTGCAGCTTCATGCCCGCCTTCTTGAGTGCGAGCGCAGTCGCGGGAATCGGCGCTTCGAGCATGATCACCGGGTCGTGACCGATGACGGTCATGTGATGGATGCGCGCCAGCGGCTGCACGCCGAGCGCTTTCAGTCCTTTGTCATTGACGACCATGACGCCGGAGGCGCCGTCGGCGATCTGACTGGACGTCGCTGCGGTGATGCGGCCGCCTTCCTGCAGCAGCTTCACGCCGCGAATCGCCTCGAGGCTGGAGTCGAAGCGAATGCCTTCGTCGATGCGATGCGTGTCCTTGCTGCCGTCGGGCAGCGTGATCTCGATCGGCAGCACTTCGGCTTCGAACGTGCCGCTCTTCGTGGCGGCGATCGCGCGCTGATGGCTCAGGAACGCGTACTCGTCGAGCGCGTCCTTCGACAGGTCGAACTTCTTCGCCATCATCTCGGCGCCCATGAACTGGCTGAACTGGATGCCGGGATAGCGTTCTTCCATCTTCGGGCTCTTCGGCGTGCCGAAGCCGTTCTTCGCCGGCAGCTGCGAGGACAGGCCCATCGGCACGCGGCTCATGCTCTCCACGCCTGCGGCGATCACCACGTCCATCGCGCCGGACATCACGGCCTGCGCGGCAAAGTGCAGTGCCTGTTGCGAAGAGCCGCACTGCCTGTCGACGCTCGTGCCCGGCACGCTCTCCGGCAGCTTCGACGCGAGCACGGCATTGCGCGCGACATTGCCGGCCTGCTGACCGACCTGGCTGACGCAGCCCATGATCACGTCGTCGATCAGCGCCGGGTCGGCGTGCGCGCGCTCGACCAGTGCATCGAGAACCTTGCCGGCGAGATCGGCCGGATGCCAGTCGGACAGCCGGCCGGCTTTACGGCCGGCGGCCGTGCGCACGGCCGCGACGATGTAGGCAGCGCTCATGGAGAATTCCCCCTTGCAAGAGTGCCTGCCAATAGACACCATTGGTTTGAATTAATCAATCGGTTAATCAGGTCTTAACGGGAGTTGACGCACGTGCCGATGGCAACTCGCGAGTCCGCGGCCGCGACCCGGCCGAAGCGATTGCGCAGGCGGGCGGGCCGCATTCCGCGCGCCGCGGTCGAGCCGGATTTCAGCGCGCGCGAGCGGCTGCTCGACACCGCCGGGCGGCTGATGAGCGACCGTCATTCGATCGACGTTTCGCTGAGCGAAATCGCCGGGCACTCGGGCCTGAACTCCGCGCTGGTCAAGTACTACTTCGGCAACAAGAACGGCCTGCTGCTCGCGCTGGTGGAGCGCGAGGCCGTCGCGGCACTGCAGGGCTTCAAGGAGCTGCTGCGCCAGGATCTGCCGCCGACCGAGAAGCTGCGCCGCCATATCGCCGGCATCATCAACAACTTCTTCCGCACGCCGTATCTCAATCGCCTGCTGCACTCGCTGCTCGACGATCGTCACTCGCGCAGCGCGCGGCAGGTCAGCCGCATTTTCGTGCAGCCGCTGATGGAGCTGCAGCGTGAGTTGCTCGCCGAAGGCATGCGCACCGGCGAGTTCAAGCCGGTCGACCCGCTGCTGTTCTACGTGAGCGTGCTCGGCGCGTGCGATCACTTGTTCAACGCGCGCTACGCGGTGCGCTCGCTCGCGGGCCCCACCGGCATCGACGAGGGAATCCGCGAGCGCTACATCGCGCACGTCTGCGATGTGTTCATTCACGGCCTGCGCAATGTGCCGCCGCCCCCGCGGCCTGGCCGGCGCGCAGTCAAAAGGAGTGGCCGATGACCGAGCTTCCCAAGACGCCGCCGCGCATCGCGACGAGCCTGTGCGATCCGCTGACCTACGCGCGAAGCGCACGGACTGCACAATGACTTCACCTGGCTGCGCGCGAACCTGCCTTTGAGTCGCGCGGAGGTGAGCGGCTTCGATCCGTTCTGGGTCGTGACCAAGCACGCCGACATTGCGGAAATCAGCCGGCAGAACGCGCTGTTCCACAACGGCGATCGCGCCGACCACGCTGACCGATGCCGCGGCCGATGCGTTCGTCCGCAAGCTCACCGGCACGCCGCATCTCGTGCGCAGCCTGGTGCAGATGGACGCGCCGGATCATCCGAAGTATCGCTCGCTGACGCAGCAATGGTTCACGAACCAGAGCGTGCGCAAGCTCGAGGAGCGCATCCGCGCGATCGCGCGCGCGCAGGTCGCGAGCATGCTCGAGCGCGGCGGCGAGTGCGACTTCGTGCGTGACGTCGCAGTGATGTATCCGCTGCACGTCATCATGGAAATCCTCGGAGTGCCGCGCGAGGACGAGCAGCGCATGCTGATGCTGACGCAGCAGTTGTTCGGCAGCCAGGATCCGGAGCTGAACCGCTCGCGCCAGGTCGTGCTCGACATGGCGGAAATGGTTCGCCAGCTGCAGGCCGTCGTCGCGGACTTCTCCGAGTACTTCCGCAAGCTCACCGAGTCGCGGCGCGCGCAGCCGCGCGACGACGTCGCGACAGTGATCGCGAACGCGCAGATCGACGGCCGGCCGATTTCCGATTGGGAGGCGATGGGCTACTACATCATCATCGCCGCGGCGGGCCACGATACGACTTCGTCGTCGACCTGCGGTGCGATGTGGGCGCTGTGCGAGCAGCCGGGCGAGCTGGAGAAGCTGCGCGCCAATCCATCGTTGATCCCCGGTCTGGTCGAGGAAGCGTTCCGTTGGACCGTGCCGGTGCAACACTTCATGCGCACGGCAATGGAGGACTACACGCTGCGTGGCGTGCCGATCGCGAAGGGCGACTGGCTGATGCTGTGCTATCTCTCCGGCAATCGCGACGAGGAAGTCTTCGACGCGCCGTTCACGTTCCGCAGCGACCGCAGCCCGAACAAGCACATTTCGTTCGGTACCGGCGCGCACGCGTGCCTCGGCCAGCATCTCGCGCGGCTCGAGATGCGCATCCTGTTCGAGGAGCTGATTCCGAAGCTCAAGTCCGTCGAGCTGACCGGCGAGCCGCGGCGCTCCGCTTCGACGTTCGTGGGCGGCCCGAAGACGCTGCCGATGAGGTACGTGTTGAACTAGTCGAACCGGGCGACCCATGCATCCCTACCTCCACGCGCGCGCCACCCCCGACAAGCCGGCGATCGTCATCGCGGCCACCGGCGAGACGATTACGTACCGCCAGCTGGACGAGCGCTCGAACCAGGGCGCGCATCTGCTGCGCTCGCTCGGTCTGAAGCGCGGCGACGTGATCGCGGTGTGCATGGAGAATCATCCGCGTTACCTGGAAATCTCCTGGGCGAACCAGCGCTCCGGAACGTACCTCGTCTGCATTTCGTCGAAGGCCACCGCGGCCGAAGCGCAGTACATCGTCGAAGACTGCGGCGCGAAGCTCTTCATCACGTCCTCGCACATGGCCGAGCTCGCGCAACAGCTGGCATCGCGATTGCCTGGACGACTGCTGTTCATGGTCGGCGATACGGTCGCGCCGTATCGGTCGTGGGAGCGCGAGCGCGACGCGATGCCGACGACGCCGATCGCCGACGAGAGCACGGGCGCAGACATGTTGTATTCGTCCGGCACGACCGGCCGGCCGAAGGGCATCAAGATTCCGCTGCCCGACCGAGCCGATCGATACGCCGAACGTGCTGGTGCAGCTCGCGAGCAAGTTCTACGCGCTGCGTCCCGACTCGATCTACCTTTCGCCGGCGCCGCTGTATCACGCGGCGCCGCTGCGCTGGTGCATGACTGTCAACTTCGTCGGCGGCACCGTCGTGTTGATGGATCGCTTCGAGCCGGAGCGGGCACTTGCTTTGATCGAGCGTTACAAGATCACGCACGCGCAGTGGGTTCCGACGCATTTCGTGCGCATGCTGCGGCTGCCGCCCGAAGTGCGGGCGCGCTACGACGTCTCGTCGATGCAGGTCGCGCTGCACGCGGCCGCGCCGTGTGCGATCCCGGTGAAGGAGCAGATGCTCGAAGTGGTGGGGACCGGTGGTGTACGAGTACTACGCCGGCACCGAAGGCAACGGCATGACAGCGATCACCGCCGCCGAGTGGCTGGAGCGCAAGGGCTCGGTGGGCCGCGCGATCAACGGCGAGATCCGCATCTGCGACGAGGCGGGCGAGCCGGTGCCGCCGCTCACCGAAGGCACGGTGTACTTCGCCGGCGGCCGAGAGTTCGAATATCACAACGCGCCGCAGAAGACGCGCGAAGCGCGCAACCGCTACGGCTGGAGCACGCTCGGCGACGTCGGCTACGTGGATCGCGACGGCTACCTGTTCCTGACCGATCGCAAGGCATTCATGATCATCTCCGGCGGCGTGAACATCTATCCGCAGGAGATCGAGAACGTGCTGATCGCGCACCCGCGCGTGATGGACGTCGCGGTGTTCGGCGCGCCGGATGATGAGATGGGCGAGAAGGTCGTCGCAGTCGTGCAGCCGGTCGACTTCGCCGCTGCGGACCCCGCGCTCGCCGACGAGTTGCTGGCGTTCGCGAGCGAGCACCTGAGCCACGTCAAGGTGCCACGGCTGATCGAGTTCACGCGCGAGCTGCCGCGCCACCCGAACGGGAAGCTGTACAAGCGCCTGCTCAGGGATGAGTACTGGAAGCAGAGCACGTAGGCTGACCTACTCGGCGATCTCGCGCGCCGTCCACTCGGAACCGCAGGTACGGCAGCTGCTGCTGCGAGATGCTGCCGATGCCGGACGCCGCCGCGACCTGCTCGCCCGGCTTCAACACCGCGCCGACGCGCACCGGCGAACCCTGCTGCAGGATCCGGCCGCTGCCATCGATGAGCACCGGTGTGACCTGGAAATCCCGCAGCGGCACCGGCGCGCGATTCTGCACCACCACCAGCAGCCGGCCCTGGCTGTCGAACTGGCCCGCGGCGGCGACGTAGTTACCGGGGTTCTGCGGCAGATCCATGCGAATGAATTCGGCCGCGGCCATCTCGCCGATGCGGCTCTGCGAGCCGGCGGCGGCGCGGTAGTACTCCATCGCCTTCGCCCGATCGCCGCGCTCGCGCGCGATCGTGCCGAGGTAGTACGCAGCCGGCGCGGTCGGCAGCAGCTGCGCGCTCTTCGACAACCATTCCTCGGCCTTGGCGTGATTGCCGGCCTGGAACTGCGCGACGCCGGCGCCGAGATACGAGCCGAAGTAGTCCGAGTTCAGATCGATCGCTTTCTGGTAGTGGGGCAGCGCATCCTGCGGCTGCTTCTGCGCGAGCGAGATTTCGCCGAGCAACTCGTGGAAGCGTCCTTCCTGCGGCAGCAGTCGCGTCGCATCCTGAGCGAGCGTGCGTGCGCCGGCGAAGTCCTTCTTGCGCGCAGCCGCGAGCGCTTGATCGTATTTCTGATACGCCGGCTCGATGGCACGCAGCGACTTCATGCGCGCAGCATACTTTTCCTCGCCGACGTCGCCGCCGCGGCCCGAGCTCCTCGGCCGTGCGCTTGTTCTGTTCGACGCGCTCCGTCGAAGGCGGATGCGACGCGAACAAGCCTTCGAGCCAACCTTGCTTTCTTCGCGCCTTCCTGCTGCGACAGCCGCACGAAGGTTTCCTGCAGCGTCACCGCGCCCCACGGGTCGTAGCCGGCGAGCTTCATGTATTTCATGCCGTACTGGTCGGACTCGAGCTCCTGATCGCGCCCGTACTTCTGCTGGACGAGTTGCGCGCCGACGCCCGCGCCCTGGATGAGCAGGCCGGCGACATTCGTATCGACATCGCTGACCGCTGCACCGATCTGCGCGGCCGCGAGACCGACTTGCAGCAGCGTGCCGCGCTCCTGCGCCTTCGCGCCGTGTCGTGCCGCGGCGTGCACGATTTCGTGTCCGAGCACGGCTGCCAGCTCCGCTTCGCTCTTCAGCTCGGTCAACAAACCGCGATTGATGGCGATCTTGCCGCCCGGCAACGCCCAGGCGTTCGGCACGCGAGTTGTTCAGCACCACGAACTCGTAAGGGAGCTTGCGATCCGCAACCGCCGCGAGCTTCTGACCGACTTCGTTGACGTAGGCGGTGGGCTCGGGCAGCACGTCGAAGTCGCCGCCTTCGGCCTGCCGCATCGGCGCGTAGTTCTGCTCGCCGATCTTCAGCTCCTGCCGCTTCCGAGACGAACTGGATTTCCTTCTTGCCGGTGACCGGATTGACGCCGCATGCGGCGAGCGCGAGCAGGACCAGCAGCAACGTCAGGCTACGCAAGATCGACTCCTCACGCGCCCAGCAAGGGGCCGGCACCTGTGGAACGAAGGCCGACCGCTCTTGTTCCGTCAACGATCGGGAGAGCCTCGCGGCATCAGCTCGTAGGGATGCTTCCATCCCGGCAGCTGCGCAATGCGGCGGGTCCAGGCGAGTCAGGTGCGGAAATGTGTCGCGGTCGATCCCGCTCTCTTCGTCGTAGTACTGGTAGCCGATCAGCGAGAAGTCGGCGATCGTCGGCTCCGCACCGAGCAGGAACGGCTGCTTCGCGAGATGCTTGTCGACGATCGCGAAGGCGCCGAGCGCACGGCCGCGCAGGAACTCCAGCACGGCCGGATCGCCGCTCTTCACGATGCCTTTCAGGAAACGCAGGGTCGCGTAGTAGCTGGTGAACTTGTGATTGTCGAACAGCATCCAGCGCAGGATTTCCAGCCGCTCGTGCTCGTCGCGACCGCCGTAGCGGCCGAGACGGTCGGCCAGCCAGGTGAGGATCGCGCCGCTCTGGGTCAGTCGCCGGCCGGCGTGCTCCAGCACCGGGACTTCGCCGAGCTCGTTCAGCGAGTCGCGGTACGCCTCGCCGCGCGTCTCGCCGCCGAAGTAGTCGACGAACACCGGCTGCCAGTCGCAGCCGCAGACGTTCAGCATCAGGGCGACCTTGTAGCAGTTGCCGGACTCGCCGACGCAATACAGTCTGTATTCGCTCATGGCCGGACTCTACGTGCGCCGCGTGCGGCCGTAAACGTGTGCGCAGCAACGTTGGGTTTTTCTCGGCGGTCGTGAAGATAAGGTTCAGGATGTTCTACACTGCCGGCCACACTGACAGGGGGAACGCACATGGCGGAAGAGACAGCAGTCAGGCGCGCTGGGCGGTTCGGCCGCATCCTGATCGTGACACTCGTGCTCGTGGTGTTGCTCGGCGCGCTGTGGACCTGGTTCTCGCTCTCCTGGGCGTATTCCGAGGGCGAGCGCGCCGGCGTGCTGCAGAAGTTCTCCAGCAAGGGCTGGGTCTGCAAGACCTACGAAGGCGAGCTCGCGCAGTACGTCGTGGGCGGCGTTGCGCCGCAGATCTGGTACTTCAGCACGCGCGACGAGAAGCTCGCCGAAGAAGCTCTCGGCCGCAGTCGGCGAGCAGATCCGCCTGCATTACACCGAGCATCGCGGCGTGCCGACTTCCTGCTTCGCCGAGACGCCGTATTTCGCCGAGAGCTTCACGCGCGTGCAACGCTAGGCGCGAGGGGAGGGATCATGACGACGATTCAAGACTTCGAAGCGCGCACGCTCGCGGGCAAGCCCGCCGCGTTGCGCGACTACCAGGGCAAGGTCGTGCTGATCGTCAACACCGCGAGCAAGTGCGGCTTCACGCCGCAGTACCAGGGTCTCGAAGAGCTGTATCGCAAGTACCAGGACCGCGGCCTCGTCGTGCTCGGGTTTCCCTGCAACCAGTTCCTCGCGCAGGAGCCCGGCAACGCGGACGAGATCGGCGCCTTCTGCGAGCGCAACTACGGCGTCAGCTTCCCGATGTTCGAGAAGATCGACGTCAACGGCCCGGCGACGCATCCTCTTGTATCGCTGGCTGAAGCAGGCGCGGCGCGGCGTGCTCGGCACGCAGCGGATCAAGTGGAACTTCACGAAGTTCCTGCTCGACCGCAAGGGCAATCCCGTCAGCCGCTACGCGCCGCGCACCGAGCCGCAGGCGCTCGCGAAGGATATCGAGGCGCTGTTGTGAGACGACGTGCGCCGCTCGGTGCGTGCGGCTGCAGTTCTCGCGCTGCTCGCGACGTCCGCGCAGGCCGAGGAAAAACCGCTGTGGGAATTCGGGCTCGGCGTCGGCGCGCTCGACTTCCCGGACTATCGCGGTTCCGACGAGACGCAAGTCTATCCGGTGCCCGTGCCGTATTTCGTCTATCGCGGCCGGTTCCTCAAAGCGGATCGCGACGGCCTGCGCGGCAAGCTGTTCGACCGCGAGTACGTCGAGCTCAGCCTCAGCGTCAATGCGACGATCCCGGTCGACAGCGAAGACAATGCAGCGCGCACCGCGGCATGCCGGACCTGCAAGCCGACGATCGAGCTCGGCCCGTCGCTCGAGTGGCACCTGTGGCGCTCGACGGATCGCGCCGTGAAGCTCGACCTGGTGATGCCGCTGCGCGTGCCGATCACGCTCGAGAGCTCGCCGCGCTCGTTGCACTGGGTTTTCGCGCCGCGGCTGAACATCCATTTCGAGAACGTCGGCGGACGCGGCTGGGAGTTCGGCGGCGGCGTCGGGCCGGTGTTCGCAGCCGACAAGTTCCACGAGTATTTCTATTCCGTGCCGGCGCGTTTCGCGACAGCGGGCCGGCCCGAGTACCACGCCGACGGCGGCTACTCCGGCATGCACGTGCTCGCCGGCGCTGTCGAAGCGATTTCCGAAGTATTGGTTCGGCGCGTTCCTGCGCTACGACTGGCTCGGCGGCGCCGAGTTCGAGGACAGCCCGCTGATGCGGCGCCAGAACTCGCTGGCCGGCGGCTTCGGCATCGCGTGGATGATCGGCGAGTCGCAAGCGAAGAGTGCGAAGAGGAAGAATAGCCGCTCGCTTGCTATCAGTGCCTTTCCTGCGACTGCGAGTGCTGCCCGCCCGGGCGCGAGATGCCGCCGAGCGCTTCGCCCGCTTCGTCGCGCGCGCCTTCGTCGATCGCCAGGTCGCCGAGCGAGAGGATGCCGACCAGCCGCTTGTCGCGAGTCAGCACCGGCAAGCGGCGGATGCGCAGCTCGCCCATGTTCTGCGTGACTTCGTCGATCGACTGATCTTCGTAGCAGTACTTGATCTCCCGGCTCATCACTTCGCTGACCGGCGTATCCGGGCCGCGGCCCGGCGGCCACTGCGCGCACTGCGATGTCGCGGTCGGTGATCATGCCGACCAGGCGGTCGCTCTCCTCGACCGGCAGCGCACCGATGTCGAGCTCGGCCATCAGTTTCGCGGCCTCGCTGATCGGCTGATCCGGCTTGACCAGGCGCACGTCACGGGTCATGGCTTCTCTGACTTTCATGGTGGCTCTCCGCATGTCGAATGCCAGATTAACTCATCCGGGCCGGGGCAGTTCCGCCGCGCCGGCGACGGGCCGGAAAGCGGCCGCGCCGCGCGCGTGACCAGGTACGCCAGCCAGCTCAGCGCCGACGCCGAGGCCGACCAGAGGTCCGAACATCGAGGGCACTGCGATCGCTGCCACGGTGCTCAGGAATGCCGCAGCACACACCAGCGCCGCGAGCGATATTCCACAGTCGCGCGCCGGAGGACTTCACATAGATGGCCGCGGCGATCGCGGCAGCCACGCCGAGGCCGAGCCACTTGATGCCGGTTGCCCACGGCAACAGCGCGAACCACAGCGAGGCCGGATCGAGCTGCGGCGTGAGATTCATCAGGCAGGCGTTCTCCGCGAAGTCGCCGAGCGCTGCGATGATCGCGATGCGAAAGCCGAGCGTGCCGAGCGACGCATGGCGCGCGCGCATGCCGAGAAAGAAGAACGCCATGAACACGCCGTACGCCGGAATGTAGACGAGCACGTCGACCAGGTTGATCGCATCGATGCGCTCGATGACTTCCGAGCGGCAAGGCTCCTGCGTGCCGAAGATCGCCTCCAGGTCCGCAGCACTGCGCGCCAGCTCGAACGCGATGATCGGCGCGTAGTTCTGTGGCAGATTGCCGCACGGCCGCACCGGCTCCTGCGTGGCGGAGAACAGCGTCACCGCGAGCACCAGCAGACCGGCGGCGAGGCTGATGCGGAAGGCGGCTCTGGGATGCATGGGGCCTACACCAACTCCTTGATCACTGCCGCGCGCTGCTCGCGGCTGACGCCGACGGTCTTCTCCAAGTAGCGGTCGAGTCCGCCGAGCGCATCGATGCTTTCGAACGCTGCTTGCAGGAAGTCGGCGTGCGCCATGAACAGCACGCGCCGGATGTCGTCCGGCATCGACAGCAACGGATGATGAATGTCGGTGAGCCCTAGCTGCGTGTCATGGCGACTGCGCAGGAACTGCTCGAAATCGCCGGCCTCGTTCGTCAGCAGGTAATCCTCGATCGTGGTCTGCGGCGAAACATCGACTGCACGCAGCAACACGGCGATGGCGACACCGGTGCGATCCTTGCCCGCCGCGCAGTGCACGACCAGCGGCACCGAGCCAGTCGCGATGCAATCGAACAGGCCACGAACGCGTGCCGCCATCCATTCGGGCAGCGCGCGATACAGATCGATCATTGCGTCGAACATGCCCGCGGCGGTGTTCGGGCGGCGCGCCGCGAATGCGCGAATCGTCGGCGTGTTGCTGCCGTCGTCCCAATGCAGATGCGTGGGTCGCTGCCGATGATCGTGGGTCGGCCACGCGCTCGGCTCGCGCTCACGCTCCTCGGCGCGGCGCAGATCGCAGATCGCGCGTACGTCGAGGTCGTGCAGCGTGCCGTGATCGCGATCGGTGAAATAGCTCAGCACGCCGGCGCGATAGACCCGGCCCCAGCGCACCGTACCGCCGCCTTGCGTCGGATAGCCGCCGATGTCGCGAAAATTACAGCCGCCGTGCAGCGACACGAGCCGCGCGCGCGTGTCGGAAATCGAAGCGCTCGTCATCTATTGTCTATTCGGGGAAGGTCTTGCCTGTCGACGGTGCGCATTCTCGCACATCGCCGACGCTCGTCGACCGGTCACTGCTTGAACGGGTCGCCGGGCGGAACGCCGATGGGCTCGAGATAGCCGCTGGTGTCGAACTTCTGGTTGCCGATCTCACGCGCCTGATCCGGTGGCAGGGGCGCGAGGATGCGCCAGGCCTGCGTCGGGTGCAGCAGCGCCCAGAACGGCGCCGCGATCGCCGGCCAGACTCGCGGCGTGAACGTCGGCGCCGGCACGCGCGCGCCTTCGACTTCCACTTCTTCGATGTTCTTGGCTTCCAGCTTCGCGATCAGCTGGTCGAGCTGCCGCTGCGTGTAGAGCTTCGTGATGTCGGGAGGACGCAGATCGAGCGGCTTGGGCGATGCTGGGGCTGTCTCATCGTCGGCGCGCGCGGCACGCGCGCTAGGGCGAGACCGGCGACGATCAGGAGGGTGGTCGATGTTCATGAGTGCGCCTCACTCTGTGACAGATCAGAGCGTGGCCGTGTACATTCGTTCACCGCATTTTCCGTAATGGGACCAGGATCAAGAGACTCATGACTCAGGTTTCACAAAGCCCTCCGGCCGCAGCGCTGGCAGGCGTGCGAGTGCTCGACATGAGCCGCGTGCTGGCCGGGCCCGTGGTGCGGCCAGATCCTCGCCGACCTCGGCGCGGAAGTCATCAAGATCGAGCGGCCGGGGAGCGGTGACGATACGCGCGGCTGGGGCCCGCCGTACCTGAAGGATCGCGACGGCCACGAGACGCACGAATCGGCCTATTTCCTCAGTGCGAACCGCGGCAAGAAATCGGTGACGCTCGACATCTCCACGCCGGCGGGACAGGAGATCGCGCGCCGGCTCGCGGCGCAAAGCGACGTCCTGATCGAGAACTACAAGGCGGGCGACCTGACGCGCTACAACCTGGGCTACGAGCAGCTGCGCACGCTCAACCCCGGTCTCATCTACTGCTCGATCACGGGCTTCGGCCAGACCGGGCCGATGCGCAGCGTTGCGGGTTACGACTTCATCATCCAGGCGATGGGCGGCCTGATGAGCATCACCGGCGAAGCGGACGGGCGGCCGGGCGGCGGACCGCTGAGGGTCGGCGTCGCGGTCGCCGACCTCTCGACGGGCATGTACGCGACGGTCGCGATCCTCGCCGCGCTGTTCCATCGCACGCGCACCGGCGAAGGGCAGTACATCGACATGGCGCTGCTCGACACGCAGGTCTCGATGATCGCGAACATGAACATGAACTACCTGATCTCGGGCCGCGTGCCGCAACGCATCGGCAATGCGCACGCCAACATCGTGCCCTACCAGGTGTTCGACGCGGCGGACGGGCAGCTCGTGCTGGCGGTGGGCAACGATGGCCAGTTCGCGAAATTCTGCGAAGCCGCGGGCTGCTCGCTGCACCAGGATCCGCGCTTCCGCAAGAACGCGGATCGCGTCCGGCATCGCGAAGTGATCGTGCCGCTGCTCGAGGACATCATGCGCCGTCGCACGGTCGCCGAATGGGTCGCGCTGCTGGGACCGATTGGCGTGCCGGTCGGGCCGATCAACGATCTCGCGCAGGCATTTGCGCAGCCGCAGGTGAAGAGTCGCGGCCTGCAACTGGAGCTGCCGCATCCGCTCGCAGGCTCGGTGCCGAGCGTGGCGAATCCGATCCGCATGTCGGCGACGCCGCCGCGCTACGAACTGGCACCGCCGACTGCTGGGGCAGCACACGCACGAAGTGCTGGGCCGGCTCGGCATCGATGAGCGCGAGCTACGAGAGCTGGCGCGCGACGGCGTTGATCTGAAGGTCAGAAAAAATCCCTCCTCCGCTGCTGCGGAGGAGGGTGAGCTGCGGGGGTCGCCGCGCAAAAATTCAGTACGAGTCGTTGTGGTACTCGACGGCGACCACGTGCGTCACCGGCAGATCCTTGCGCTCGCAGGCCGAGACGTCGAACACCCAGTTTTCGACCGCGCTGCGCGTGGCGGCGCGATCCAGCTTGCGGTAGCCGCTCGAACGATGCAGGTCGGCGCGCTGCGCGCGGCCGTTCTCGTCGATGGTTACGTTCATGTACACCGTGCCTTCCTGACCGCGCAGCTGCGCGCCGAGCGGAAAGCTGGTGTCCTTCTGAAGCAGGTGCGGTTTGCAGGTGGCGTCCGCCGATGCAATAGGAGACTGCAGCAGCAGGGCGGTCGCGGCGGCCAGTGTCGCCAGGCTAGAAACGAAGAGGGTCTTCATGGTGATCTCCAACGCGAAACAGGGGCCAGGGCTGGGACAGGCTGCTGCGCTGCGTTAACGTCACCGGGTTGCACTGGCCGGGTGCCGGCGCTACATTAGCGCAGCGCTACAGACCTGTCTGTTTGCGATAGTACGTACAGGTCTGTATCGTGTCAAGCACACACTACAGAGATGTCGGGGGGTTGCAGATGGTCAAAGCCGGACGGGCGCGCGCGGCCGATGAGGTCGTGAGCCGTACAGAGAGCGTGCGGGATCGAATCCTCAACACGGCGCGCGAGCTGTTCTATCGCGAAGGCGCGCGCTCCGTCGGCGTGGATACGGTCGTTGCGCAATCGGGCGTCGCCAAGACGAGCCTGTACCGCTGGTTTCCTTCCAAGGACGCGCTGATCGCGGCCGTGATCGAAGCGGAAGCGAAGGATCGCTGGTCAGGCTGGGATTACACCGCCCAGCGCAGCCCGCACGACCCGCGCGAACAGCTGCGCGCGCAACTCGCCGGCATCGCGAAGTTCGTCAGCAGCCCGAAATATCGCGGCTGTCCTTTCATGAACGTCACCGTCGAGTTCGCCGACGATCAGCATCCGGCGCGTCTGGTGGCGCTCGAAGTGATGGAGGAGTTGCGGCGACGTGTGCGTGCGCTCGTCGACCAGATCGGCGTGCGCGATCCGGCGATGCTCACCGATCAGATCGTGATGCTGGTCGACGGCGCGTTCTCCAGCGCACAGGTCTTCGGCAAGGAAGGCCCGCAGCACCTGCTGGTATCGGCCGCCGATGCGCTGATCGACGCGCAGAAGAAAGTGACGCGGCTAGTCCGTCGCTTCGGCGCCGTTGGTCTCGCGCAAGAAGAACGTGCCGACGACCGTCGTCATCAGGCACACGACCAGCGGGTACCACAGTCCCGAATAGATGTTGCCGGTGTACGCGATCATCGCGAAGGCGATGCTCGGCAGAAAGCCGCCGAACCAGCCGTTGCCGAGGTGATACGGCAGCGACATCGATGTGTAGCGGATGCGCGGCGGAAACAACTCCACGAGCCACGCCGCGATCGGCCCGTAGGTCATCACGCCGAGCACGGACAATACGAACAGCAGCAGGAACACCATCGCGTAGTCGATGCGCTGCGGATCCGCGCTCGCCGGATAGCCGGCATTCTTCAGCTCACCTGCCAGCTGCTCCTTGAACTGCGCGCTGCGCGCTTTGAACTCGTCCGTGCTCAGCGCCGTGCCGTCGAACGCTGCGACCGACATCGCCGCCGACCTTCACGAGCGCAGCGGTTCCGGCGGGCGCTGCTTCGTTCGAATACGGAATGCGCTGACCGGCGAGCGCGCTCTTGGCGACGTCGCACGAGCTCGTGAAGCGCGCGCCGCCGACCGGATCGAACTGAAAGCTGCATTCGCGCGGATCGGCGACGACCACGACCGGACTGTTCGCCTGCGCCGCCTCGATCTGCGGATTCGCGTAGTGCGTGAGCCCACGGAAGATCGGGAAGAACGTCAGCGCGGCGATCAGGCAGCCGATCACGACCTGCGGCTTGCGGCCGAAGCGGTCGGCGAGCTTGCCGACGACGATGTAGAACGGCGTGGCCGCCAGCAGCGCTGCCGGCGACCAGCAGGTTCGACGTCGCCGCGTCCACCTTGAGCGTCTGCGCCAGGAACAGATTCATGTAGACGAGCGAGACGTAGCCGACCACGGCCTGGCCCGCCATCGCGCCGAACAGCGCGAGCAGCACCAGCTTCAGGTTGCTCCAGCGTCCGAGCGACTCGCGCAGCGGGTTCTTCGCGAGCTTGCCGGTCGCGCGCATCTCGCGGAACACCGGCGACTCTTCGAGCTGCAGGCGGATGTAGACGGAGATCGCCAGCAGGATGATCGACAGCAGGAACGGCACGCGCCAGCCCCAGGTCTCGAACTGCTCGCCGAGCAGCCAGCGACAGCCGAGGATCACGATCAGCGACAGGATCATGCCCGCAGTCGCCGTGATCTGAATCCAGCTCGTGTAGTACGCGCGCCGACCCGGCGGTGCGTGCTCCGCGATGTAGGTCGCAGCGCCGCCGTACTCGCCGCCGACGGCGAGACCTTGCAGCAAGTCGCAACGTGATGAGAATGATCGGCGCCGCCACGCCGATCGACGCCTGCGTCGGCAGCACGCCGACGAGCGCCGTGGCGACGCCCATGATGACGATCGTGATCAGGAACGTGTGCTTGCGGCCGGCGAGGTCGCCGAGCCTGCCGAAGATCAGCGCGCCGAACGGCCGGACTGCGAAGCCCGCGGCGAATGCCAGCAGCGCGAAGATGAAGCCAGTCGTTTCGTTGACGCCGGTGAAGAACTGCTTGCCGATGATCGCGGCGAGCGAGCCGTAGAGGTAGAAGTCGTACCACTCGAACATCGTGCCGAGCGATGACGCCACGATGACTCGGCGGTGCGCGCGGTCGATGCCCGAGCCCGGGCGCGCCGTGACTTCGACAGTGGTAGCCATGAGTGCGCGGGCCGAGTAGACCACAAAGCGTCGCGGCCGCGGTACGACTCTTGGCCGTTCTTGTCCGGAAAGTCGCGCGGTCAGTTGTCCCCAGCCGCAAGCTCGGCGTCGAGGCGCTCGCTTGCGGCGACCCACGCCTCTTCGCTCGCCTGCAGATCACGGCGCAATTGCGTCTGCAGCTTGAGCAATTCCTGCAGCCGCTGCTTGGCCTGCTCGCCGTAGATGTCCGGGTTCGCGAGCTCCGCTTCGATTTCCTGCGCGCCGGCGTTCCAGTTCCGCGATGCGCGCCTCGCAACGTGCGACTTCCGCTCGCAGCGGGCTCAGACGATTGCGCCGCTCGGCTTCCTCGCGCTTGCGCTGCTTCTTCTGTTCAGCGCCCGGTTTCGCAGCGCTCTCGCTGCTTCCTGCCCCGGTGCAGCCGAGGTGAGGAACCAGCGCGCGTAGTCTTCCAGGTCGCCGTCGAACGGCGCCGCGCGTCCCGCATCGACGAGCAGCAGCTCGTCCGCGACGGCGCGCAGCAGGTGTCGGTCGTGCGCGACCAGCACGACCGCGCCTTCGTAGTCCTGCAGCGCGACGGCGAGCGCCTGGCGCATTTCCAGGTCGAGGTGATTCGTCGGCTCGTCGAGCAGCAGCAGGTTCGGGCGGCGGAAGCTGACCAGCGCCAGCACCAGCCGCGCCTTCTCGCCGCCCGAGAACGGCCCGACGGGCTCGAACACGCGTTCGCCGCTGAAGCCGAAGCCGCCGAGGAACGAGCGCAGCTCCTGCTCGGTGCTGCGCGCAGCCGCTTCGCCGCCGTGACGGCGCAGATGCTCGAGCGGCGACTCCTCGACGTCCAGCTGTTCGAGCTGATGCTGCGCGAAGTAGCCGATGCGCAGATCGCGCGCCTCGGTGCGCTTGCCGTCGCGTGCTTCGAGCTCGCCCGCCAGCAGTTTCATCAGCGTCGACTTGCCCGCGCCGTTGCGCCCGAGCAGTGCGATGCGCGTCACCGGGCACGATCGTCATGTTCAACGACTGCAGCACGACTCGCTCGCCGTACCCGACTGACTGCCGCTCCAGCGTCAGCAGCGGACGCGGCAGCTTCTGCGGCGCGAGGAACGAGAACTCGAACGGCGAATCGACGTGAGCCGGGGCGATCCGCTCCATGCGTTCCAGCGCCTTGAGGCGGCTTTGCGCCTGGCGCGCCTTGCTCGCTTTCGCGCGGAAGCGCTCGACGAAGCTCATCATGTGACGGATCTCGCGCTGCTGGCGCTCGTACAGCGATTGCTGTTGCGCGAGCTGCGCGGCACGCTGTTCTTCGAAGGCAGAGTAGTTGCCGGTGTACAGCTTCGCCGCGCCCTGCTCGATGTGCACGATGCGGTTCACGCTGCGATCGAGGAACTCGCGATCGTGCGCGATCATCAGCAGCGTGCCTGGATAGCTGCGCAGCCACTCTTCCAGCCACAGGACCGCATCGAGGTCGAGGTGATTGGTCGGCTCGTCGAGCAGCAGCAGGTCCGAGCGGCACATCAGCGCCTGCGCGAGATTGAGCCGCATGCGCCAGCCGCCGGAAAACGCCGCAACCGGTCGCGTCTTCGTCGGCAACCGAGAAGCCGAGGCCGTGCATCAGCCGGCCGGCGCGACTGCGCGCGTCGTAGCCGCCGAGCGCGGCATAGCGGGCGTGCAGCTCGCCGAGCGCAGCACCGGCATCCCGGGCTTCGGCCGCGGCCATCGCGGCTTCCGTCTCGCGCAGCTCGATAGTCGCCGTCCATCACGAACTCGACGGCTGCGCGTTGCGTGGCATCCATTTCCTGCGCGACGTGTGCGAGGACGAGCTGCGTCGGCATGTCGAACGTGCCGGCGTCGGGTTGCAGCTCGCCGAGGATCAGCGCGAGCAGGCTCGACTTGCCGCAGCCGTTGGCGCCGACGATGCCGACCTTCTCGCCGCGATAGATCGTGAAGGACGCGTCGGAGATCAGCAGCCGCGTGCCGCGGCGCAGGGACAGGCCGGAGAAAGTGAGCATGGGGGAATTGTAGAGGAGTCAGGCTGAAGCCGGACCTACAGATCCCGCGGGAGGCCTACACTTACGCGAACAGCTGGCTGACCTTGCCGCGGCCGCTCTGCTGAGCGAGCAGCAGCGCGAGGAATTCTTCGGAGCTCATGGCATCGCCGAACAGGCGGCCTTGCGCGTAGTGACAGCCGCGCGCCGCGCAGGAAGTTGAACTGCTCTTCGTTCTCGACGCCCTCGGCGACGACTTCGACTTCGAGCGCCTTGCCCATGTCGATGATCGTGCGCACGATCGTCGCGTCGTCGGAGTTGGCCGCGCAGTCGCGCACGAACGACTGGTCGATCTTCAGCGTGCCGATCGGGAACTGCTGGAGCGCGCTCAGCGAGGAGTAGCCGGTGCCGAAGTCGTCGATCGACAGGTGCAGGCCCATCGCGTACAGCTCGTCGAGCATCTTGAGGGTGCGCTTCGGATCCGCCATCAGCGTCGTCTCGGTGATCTCCAGCTCGAAGCTGGTCGGCGACACTTCGTGGCGGCGGAACACCGAGCGGCAGCGGCTGATGAAGCTCGCCTGGCGCAGCTGCTTGAGCGACAGGTTGATCGATACGCGGCCCGGGTTCTGGATGCGCTCGGTGAAGCGCCGGTAGTCGGCGCAGACGCGGTTCAGCACCCACTCGCCGATGCCGAGGATCAGGTTCGTCTCTTCGGCGAGCGGAATGAACTGCGACGGCGAGATGTCGCCGTGGCCCGGCAGGCGCCAGCGCAACAGCGCTTCGGCGCCGATGATGCGGCCGTCGTGCAGGTCGACCTTCGGCTGGTAGAACATCACCAGCTCGTCGCGCTCGAGCGCGCGGCGCAGCTTGCTCTTCAGCATCAGGCGCTCGACCGCCGCCGCGTTCATGTCCGGCGAGTAGAAGGCGAAGCTGTTGCCGCCGTTCTGCTTCGAGTGATACATCGCCGCGTCGGCGTTGCGGATCAGGTCGATCACGTTCTCCGCGTCCTTCGGGCAGAACGCGATGCCGACGCTCGCGGTCAGGAACACTTCCTGCTGATCGACGTAGTACGCCTTGCACACCTCGGCGAGCACCATGCGCGCGAGGTTGGCCGCTTCCGCCTGCTCGTTCTGCTCCTCGGCGAAGCCCTCGATGAACAGGCCGAACTCGTCGCCGGCGAGCCGGCCGACGACGGCCTCCTTCGGCAGGATGTGCGTGAGCCGCTCGCTGAGCACTTCGAGCGTGCGATCGCCCGCGGCGTGACCGAACGTGTCGTTGATCTCCTTGAAGCGGTCCATGTCGAGATACAGCAGCACGATGCCGCGGTCGTTGCGACGCGCCCGCGCGATCGCCTGCTGCAGCATGTGCTGGAACTGCATCCGGTTCGGCACCTTGGTCAGCGCGTCGTAGCGCGCCAGGTAGCGGATGCGGCGCTCGGCGCGCTTGCGGTCCGTGATGTTGCGCACGACGAAGATCGTGCCCTGGAACTGCGGATCGTCGGCCGCGATCGGCGCGCCCGACAGCGACACCGGAATGGTCTGGCCGCTGCGCGTGGCGATCACGGTCTCGCGCGTTTCGAGCGCCGCTGCCTCCATCGAGAACGCGGCGCGCTCGCTCTCCGTCAAGCAGCAGCGTGAACGGCTTGGCCGGCGAGCTCTTCCTCGCTGTAGCCGAACAGGCGCACGGCCGCGTTGTTGATGCGCTTGACGATGCCGTTCGGCGCGGTGACCAGCACCGCGTCGTTCATGCTGTTGAGCACGGTCGTCAGGTAGTTCTTCGTGATCGTCGTCTGCTGCAGCTTCTGCCGCATGCGGTCGAGCGCCACTTCCAGGTCGGCGATCTCGTCGTTGCTCGTGACCTGGTGCGGCCGCGTGTAGTCGCCTTCGCCGATGCGCTCGGCCGAGCGGATCAGCTCGACGATCGGCCGCTCCAGCCGCTGCGCGAGCAGCCACGCGACGATCGCCAGCATCAGCGTGATCAGCACGCCCGGCGGCACCGATGATCCACACCTTGCGGGCGAAGCCGCGCTGCTCGACGCCCTGCAGTTGCGTGCGCAACGCCGTCGCCGACGAGCGCAGACCCGGACGTCGCGACCGTCAGCTCGAGAGTGCCGAGCAGCTGCAGGTCGCCGAGCTCGCGCCGCACTGTGCGTTGCTCTTCGGCAGTGAGCGAGCTCGCCCAGGCGTTGGAGCGCCGCGTTTCGAACAGCAGCGTGCCGTCGGGTCGCAGCACGCGAACGGCGACGGTCGCGTGGTTTTCCAGGAGTGCAGTGGCGATGCGGCTGACCGTGTCGTCATCGCGCGCGCGCAAGGCATTTTCGAGCGCGGGTGCGGTGGCCGCGGCGAGATCGCCGGCGAGCGTGTCGAGACGTTGCAGTTCGGCTTGTGAGGAGCGAGCGCTCGCCCTGATCGCCGACTGCGGCGCGCGTCTGGCGATAGTCGAGATACTCCAGAACGAAGAGCGTCGCGGAGATGCCGAATCCCGCGAAAACCGCAATCAAAAGTAGTCGAGCTTTGAGGCCGTGCGATCTCAACACATACTCCGCCGCCGCCATATCCGCTGCGCGCGCGAAGTGCCCCGGCTTCGACGCTGCATCGATCAGACGCTATTCGTTGCTTACATTAGCGCAAGATGATACTCGCGTTGCAGATGGTAGAACCGCAATACACGTCATTGTCGGTTTTTTTGACACCATTTTTTGCGATACTGCCCGAATTTCCCGCAAGCGAGACTGGATGAACGAGTTCGAGCTGACCGGACGCGCGAGTACCCACATCGTGGAGCTGGCCCAGCCGCGCTGTGCTCTGCACTACGAGGCCGCCGCGTCCTTCCTGGCGATGCGCGATGCAGCCCAGCGCGACGGCATCGAGCTGGCAGCCCGCTCCAGCTTTCGCGACTTCGACACGCAGCTGACGATCTGGAATGCCAAGTGGTCCGGCGAGCGTCCGCTCTACGACCGCCAGGGCCGGCCGCTCGAGCGCCGGCAGCTCGCGGACAGCCAGGCCGTCGACGCGATCCTGTGCTGGTCGGCGATCCCCGGCGGCAGCCGCCATCACTGGGGCAGCGACGTCGACGTCATCGACACCGCCAGCGTGCCGCCAGGTTATGCCGTGCAGTTGGTCCCCGAGGAGTACGCGCGCGACGGTATCTTCGGCCGCCTGTCCGCGTGGCTGGACGCGAACATGCAGAGCTTCGGCTTCTTCCGCCCGTATCGCACGGAACGCGGCGGCGTCAGTCCGGAGCCGTGGCACCTGAGCTATGCGCCGGTGTCGTTGCCGGCGTTGGAGTCGTTGAGCCTGTCGATGCTGCGACACGTGCTGGAGGGCAGCTCGATCGCGGGCAAGCCGCACGTGCTGGCGCGGCTGCCGGAGATCTACACGCGCTTCATGCTTGCGGTGGATTCGCCTGGGCAGCCCTCATCCTTTCCCGCAGCGCCAGCACGCGCTTGAGAAAGAAGCAGCGGCGCCCAGCGCTTCAGCCGCCACAACATGCGCGCGGAGCCGGGCAGCACGATGTAGAAGCCGGCCGGCAGCCGCTTGCAGTCAGCACGTCGCGCGCGACTTCCGCCGCCGCGTAGCCGGACCCTTGCATCAGCTGCGTCGCCTGCTCGCGCGCGGATGGCGGGCCGCGAAACGATTCGAGCAGGCTGGTCTGGAAATAGGTCGGCATCACGACCGAGACCTGCGTGCCGGTCGAGGCGAGCTCGCCGCTTCAGCGTTTCGCTCAGCGACAGCACCGCTGCCTTGGTCGCGTTGTACGAGATCATTCCCGGCGCCGCCGCGAATGCCGCAGCGCTGGCGACGTTGATGAGCAGGCCGGAGCCGTTGCGCTGCAGATGCGGGATCGCCGCGCGTGCACCGTGCACGACGCCCATGAAATTGATGTCGACGATCCAGCGCCAGTCTTCGAGCGGCACTTCCATCAGCGTGCCCGAGCCGGCGACGCCGGCGTTGTTGACCATCACGTCCAGGCCGTCGTGCGTCGCTGCGAAGGAGTTCACCGCGACTGTCAGCTCGTCCGCGTTGGTGACGTCGCCCGGATAGGCCAGCACCGTGAGGCCGGCGCTGGACAGCTCTTCCTCGACGTGCGCCAGGCGCTCGACGTTGCGATCGAACAGGCCGAGCGTCCAGCCGTCGCGCCCCAATGCGCGCGCCAGCTCCAGGCCCAGACCGCTGCTGGCGCCGGTGATGAACGCGCGCTTCGCGCGGAAAGCGGCGCGCCAGGCGCTGGAATTGTTGAAGTCATGCGAGCAAGGATCTCACGAACCATCCGGCCCAGGCAGCCAGCACCATCAGCACCAGGCCCGGCAGCAGCTCGAACGCGAAGCGCCGGTCGCCGAGCGAGAACGCCACGACTGCCTTGCTGAGCGAGTTCGTGCTGAAGCCGATCAGCACGGCCACTGCGGCGAGCGGCACTCCGCCTTGCCGCCCGCCGCGAGCGAGGCCGCGGAGATGGCGGCGGCATGCGCATCGCCCAAGTCCAGCGACACGGCTGCGCCAGCAGCAGATCCGTCCATTACCGAGCCAGCACGTGAGCGCGGTCGAAATCGGCGAGCGCGAGCACCGACGACCAGAACGAACAGCAATGCTGTCTTCGGCGAGAACGGACGGCCCGCCGGCAGATCGCTGCTGCGTCGTTTCGCGGACGCTGCGCAGAGTGAACAGCCCTGCATACGCAGTGGCTGCGAGACCCGACAAGGACCAGCGACGGCAGCAGCGCTTCGAGCGTCGGCATGCTCACTAGTCCGACGACGATCGCCAGTTGCACGACGGTCGCGATCGACGAGGCCGCGGCGCCGGCGACGGCGCTGCGATGGAGCTCAGGATGCGCCTTGCGTGCGCGAGCCCATCGCGCCGATCGTCGCCGTGCTCGACACGAATCCCGAGAACAATCCGGCCAGCGCCAGGCCGACCTTCGCGCCCAGCGCGCGCACGGCGATGTAGCCGAGGCCGTTGATCGCCATCACCAGCACGGCGAGCGTCCACAGCTTGCGCAGGTCGACCACGCCCCACGGATCGACCGGCTGCTCGGGCAGCAGCGGCAGGATCGACGAGCGCTGCCGCGGCGAGCATCAGCCCGTCGCGGACTTCCTCGTCCGTGAGCACGTTCTTGATCCAGTCGTGAACCTTGGTGCGCGACGCCAGGATGATGGTCACGACGACCGCGAGCGCCGCCGGCGACCTGCGGCTCGCTCAGCGCGAGACCGCCGAGCAGCAGCGTGACCACCATCGCGACTTCGGTCGTGAGGCCGGGGTCGCGCCGGAAAGATCGCAGGTAACTGATGCGCGGCGAATGCGCCGACGACTGCGGCCACGACCAGGAACGCGGGCAGCCCGCCGAGCTCGAGGCTGATGGCGCCGGCCAGTGCGATCAGAGTGAAGGTGCGGACGCCTGCAGCGGCTCGTCGCGGTCCCTGTCCCTTGCTGCGCTCGCGCTCGATGCCGATCAGCAGCCCGACCGCGAGCGCGGCGCCGAGACGGATTATCAGCTGCTCTTCCACACCTGCTTCAGGTGCCCGATGACGAGCGAGCGGATGTTCTGCACCGGGTTGCGCTCCCAGGTGAAGCACGGCGGATCGCGCCGGAGCATCGGCCAGCGCCCGGTGCGCAGCACTTCGTCGAGATAGTCGAGGTTGCGCTGGATCGCGTCCATGTACGGATTGCGGCCGTTGAACAGCGATTCGAGGTAGCGGTAAGCGGCACCGAACTCGCCGTCCAGGCGCGTGCGGCGCACGTCGTCGACGAACTCCGGCGTCTGTCGCAGCACGTCGAGCCCGGAGTTGTAGCGCACCGAGGTCTTGCCGAGCGCGTCGCTCGGCATCGCGATGCCGCCGAGCACGAACTCGGGATAGAGCCGGTCGCGGCACTTCTCCAGGTAGCAGCGGTCGGCCATCTGCGCGATCAGGTCGCCGGTGCCGATCAGGTGGCCGAGCTTGCGGTCGCGATGATCGTCGAGACGGATCTGGTCGAACTGCACCTCGTAGCCGGTGAAGTGCACGATCTTGGTCGCCACCGGCACCCACTCGGCCATGCCGATCGTCGGCAGGTAGCGGCCGATGAAGTGCGCGCTGCGGCTGACGTGGCTGAGCGTGAACTCGGCGCCGTTGCGATGAGTCTGGTCGTCCGTCTGGCGGATGTAGCCGGCGTCGTGGAACAGCGCGGTGACGACGCCGACGATGGCGCGCTCCGGCCCGAGCCGCTCATCGGCGAGGTGCGTGCGGTCGTAGCTGACGATCAGGCGCGCGACGGCGAGCGTGCCGTCGAGCGAGTGCTGCAGGTCGTGGTAGACGGTGTCGCAGCCGTAGTAGCCGGGGAACTGCCCGTTGAACAGCCGCTCGAAGTCGCTGAACGCGGACTCGACGCGGTCGAACGGATAGTGCGGCCAGTTCTGGCGGAACAGCTCGCACACTGCCCGGCGCACCGCGTCGGTCGAGCTGACCTGCACGGTGTTGGTGACGTCGAAATCACTGCGCCGATACTGCATGGCTGACGAATCTGACGGCGCGTATCCGCGCGCGCGTATCGGCCGGAGTCTAGCCGCTCTGCCTGGGTTGTCCATGTCGAAAAATTTGTCACCGCGCGTGTCGCGCGCCGTGCCCCTCGCGGTTTTTCCCGCAGTTTTTCGCAGCGGGAGTCGTTCAGCTGTGTCGACCGCAGCGAGGGCAATCCGGTGCCCGTGGCTTGTCGCAGATGTGAACCGCCTCACACTATCTTTCTGGTCGAAAGCGGCCGAGGCCCTTTCGGCGCGTCAGCTACTGCCGACGTTTGTGGAGCGAAAGTCGGGATCCGCGAGCTTCATTTCGGTGATCGGTCCGTACTTGCGCAGGCCTTCGCGGATCGCGCTGGCATTGCCGACGACCACGATCGCGAGCGCGCTGCTCGGCGGGAACACCTCGTCGATCACCTTCTTGGCGTCGGCCGGGGTCACCGCCGCGAGCTGCGCCGAGTAGTCGTCGATGTAGCGGCGGTCCAGCCCGTAGAACTCCAGCGTGGCGAGCTGCGCGGCCCACTGCGCCGAGGTTTCCAGCGCCAGCGGGTACTGGCCCTGCACGTAGCTCTTGCCGGAGTCGACCATCGTCGGATCGAGCCCGGACTCGTGCAGCTTGTCGAGCGTCGCGAGCGCCAGGTCGAGCGCCTGGATCGTCGTGTCCGTCTGCGTGAACGAGCTCAGCGCCCAGTGGCCGGTCTGCAGCAGGCGGTCGAAGTGCGAGCTGGCGCCGTAGCTCAAGCCCGGTGCGGATCCGCAGCTCGGTGTTGAGCATCGAAGTGAAGCGGCCGCCGAACAGCGTGTTCGTCACGTCGAGCGCCGGCGCGGCGCGGGTCGTTCTTCGCGACCGCGACGTTGCCGGCCCAGAAATACGACTGCACCGACTCGGGCGCGTCGATCAGCAGCACGCGGCGACTCGCGACCCGCTCCGCTTTCGGCACTGGCGGTAGCGCAGCGCCTGCCTTGCGCCAGCCGGAGAACGCGCGCGAGATGCGCTGCTTCAGCTGCGCCGTCTTGAAGTCGCCGGCGACCGCGATGATCAGCCGGTCGGCGCCGACCTGCTCCTGTAGTAGCGCTGCAGGTCCGCGTGCTTGATGGCAGCGAGACTCGCTTCGCTGCCGTCGACCGGAACGGCCGTAGGGATGCCCGGCGAACAGGCTCGCCTCGCCGTAGATCGGCGTGAGCGCCGCCAGGTCGGACTCCTTCGCGGCGCGGATGAACTCGATCTGCCGCGCGCGCAGCGTGTCGAACTGCGCCAGGTCCAGTCGCGGCCGCTGCAGCATGTCGGCGAGCAGCTCGACCATGAGCTGCTGATCGCGCGCGAGGAACGAGCCGCTGACCGCGATGCTCTCGGTGCTGGCGGAAGTTTCGATCTGCCCGCCGACCGACGCGACCGTCTCGGCGAACTGGACGGCGTCGCGCGAGCCCGCGCCTTTCTGCAGCAGCCCGGCCAGCAGGCTCGCCAGCCCGGACTCGCCCGCAGGGTCGCTGACGGCGCCGCCACGCACGACGGCGCTGAACGCGATCAACGGAACGTCGTGACGTTCCATGAGCAGCACGACCGCGCCGTTGCGCGAAGTTGCACGCGCTCGAAAGGCGGCACCTTGACGCCGTTGCCGGCAGCAAGCACGCCAGGCGGAACAGAAGAACAGCAGCGCGGCGACGAGCGTTTTCATCGGCCTTCTCCCTGCGCCGCTCGCCGCCGCCGCGGCGTTCAGTACGCCGACCGTGCGATTGCCCGGCCGCAGCAGGTCTGCGGCGAGCTTGCGGATGTCGTCTGCGCTGTGACGCTTTCATAGGCGCGCGGCGCATCGAACAACCGCTGATATCCGCCTTGCAAGACCGCGTACTGGCCGAGCGCCTGCGCCTTGCCGTCGATCGTCGCGAGGCCGCGCCAGAAATCGGCGAGCGCCTGGCTGCGCGCACGCGCCAGCTCCTGCGCAGTCACGCCGCCGTCGCGCAGACGCTCGATCTCGAGATCGAACACCGCTCTCGGCCTTCTTCGTATCGCCGCCGGCGGGCAGCGTGAGCAGGAACCACGCGAGGCCCGGATCGAAGCCGCGATCGATGTAGCTGTCCGCGGAGATCGCGAGCTTCTGCTCTTCGACCAGCACGCGATGCAGGCGCGACGCGTCGCCGTCCGTGAGGATCCGCGTCAGCAGCTCGAGCGCCGGCTGCCGCGGGTCGGAGCCGGAGAGCGCGTGATAGGCGAATTGCAGGAGCGGCGTCTGCGCCTCCGCCTCGATGTTCACGCGGCGCTCGCCTTCCTGCCGCGGCTCCTGCGTGCGGATCGGCTCGGGCGGCGCGTGCGCAGGGATCGGCTCGAAGTACTGCCGCGCCAGCGCGATCGCGCTCTTCGGCTCGACGTCGCCGACCAGGACCAGCGTGCAATTGTTCGGCGCGTAGTTCGTGGCGAAGAACGCTCTTGAGGTCCTCGATGCGCCACGACGCGATGTCCGACGGCCAGCCGATCGTCGGGATCTGGTACGGGTGCGCGAGATACGCAGTCGCCTGCACCTGCTCCTGCAGCCGCCCGACGAGACTGTCGTCGACGCGCAGCCGCCGCTCGGAATGCACGACGCCGCGCTCGCTCTCGATCACCTTCGGATCGAACGCGAGGTTGCGCAGCCGATCGGCTTCGACTTCGAACACGGTCGCGAGCGCCGCGCGCGGCAGCCAGTCCTGATACACGGTCACGTCGTTGGAAGTGAACGCGTTGTTACGCGCGCCGTTCGCTTCGAGCACGCGGTCGAACTCGCCCTGCGGCCGCGTCGTCGTGCCGTTGAACATCATGTGCTCGAAGAAGTGCGCGAGGCCCGGTGATGCCCGGCACTTCGTTGCGGCTGCCGACGTGCACCCAGTTGAACAGCGCGATGTTCGGGATGTCGTGGTCCGGCCAGACGATGACCTGCATGCCGTTCGCGAGCGTGACGGCCTGGACCTGGTCGGCGCCGGGCACCTGTGCCAGCGCGGACGGCGCCGCGCACGTGCAAGACATCGCTGCCGCGAGCAACGCGCTAGCGAGCAATCCGCGAGACATACCGCACCATCCGATGAATGAAAGGGGCGAATCATAGGGGCAAAAAAAACGCCGCCAGCGGGGAAGAACGCGGGCGGCGTCGAATCCGAACCTGAGATCGCTCTTGCAAGCTAACGGGTGGGATCGTCGATCCGTCGCCTGGTGGGCAGGCGCGCGGGTCACATCCAGGTTCAGCGCATCGATTTGCGTAGACAGAGATTGCAACGGCTGTGCCAACTCATGAATCGATCGCAATCAGTGGCTTAGCAGAGTTCGCGCGGGACCGCAGCGGCGCATGTGGCTGACAAGGATTGTCAGCTTGCGACACGGCATAATCGCGCACCTCGTTCCGATCGCTTTCGTGGAGATGACCTCATGACGGACACCCCGCGCCGCCGCCTGGCCGACCACGTTTCCTCGAGCCCGACCTTCATCGGCGCGGGCTCTGCGCTCACCGGCAACCTCGAATGCGGCGGCGACCTGGTCGTCGCGGGCTCGGTCCACGGCGACAGCACCGTGCGCGGCTCGTTCACGCTGTCGGAAGGCGGACGCTGGGAAGGTCGCATCCAGGCGGCGAACGCGGTCATCTCCGGCGAAGTGCAGGGCACGCTGGTGGTCGCCGAGAAGCTCGAGATCCGCGCCACCGCGCGGCTGCGCGGCGCGCTCAGCGCACGCTCCATCGCAGTCGCGCGCGGCGCCGTCATCGAAGGTGACATGGCCGTGACCAGCGGCGCGCCGGTCGTTCACTACGAAGAGAAGAGGAAAGGCTAGCGGCCGTTCCTCAGCATCCCGTCAGGCCGTTGATCCACTGCGTCAGCAGCGCGACGCCGGCGGTGTCGACCTGATTCGAGCCGAGCGGCGGCATGCCGTTGCTGTCGCGACGGTTCGCGCGATTCACCACGATCGAGTTCGCCGCGCTGCCCGGCGCGATCAGGCGCGCGTTCGCGCCGATGCCGAGATCGCCGGCCTGCGGCACGACGTTGCACGCGTTGGTCGAGTTGAGCGCTGTCGTGTAACGCAGGTCCATCGTGCTCGGCGTCGGTCCGCTCGGGCGGTGACACTGCGAGCAGTTGGTGTGCAGGTAGGCGCGCGCGCGATTCGTGAGCGACGCAGTCGTATCGGCCGGATCGGGCATGACCGGCTGCCGCCGCCGAGTCCGTGATCGGCGGTGACAGCAAGCCGATGTGGCTCAGCGTCGCGAGCTCGTTCGCGGTGCGCCCGGTCTGCGTGTAAGCGAAGGTGCGATTGAGCTGCGCGGTTTCCAGCCCGAGCGCGCGGCTCGCGGCGTCGGTGTGGCACTCCAGGCATTGCGTCTCGCTCGGGAAGATCCAGTTCTGGCCGTTGCCGATGTCGCGCACCGCGCCGCCCTCGACCAGCGTTGCGTCGCGTCTGCTGCGCGTTCCACTCGTACGTGAAGCCGCCCCAGGTGCCGTCCGGGTGGCGCATCAGCAGGCGCGTCTCGATCAGCCGCGTGCCGACGCGGAAGTTCTTCATCAGCACCGTGCGATTCGGGAAGTCCCAATCGCCGTCGGTGCGCACTGTGACCGACCTGGCCGTCCGGCAGCGCGAGCCAGCGCTCCTTGTTCGCGCCGTCCGACCAGAACGGCGCGTTGATCGCGTACGGAATCAGGCCGGTCGCCGGCTGCTGCGGATTGCTGGCGACGACGCAACCGGTCTGGCTGAGATTGCGCGGCGCCGGGTCGTTGACGGGTCCGGTCGTGAAATCGATGTGATGCAGCGTGCCGCCGTAGTTGCACGACGTACAGCTCGCCGTCGTTCGCCTGGCCGAACGAAGAGATGCTCGAAGCTCGTGTCCAGCAGCTGCGTCGGCTCGCGCGGCGACGGCGCGCTCTCGGCGATCCACGCCCAGATGCGGCCCGAGACGAAATCGCCGAACACGTAGCGGCCGACCAGGTTCGTGTTCTGCGTGCCGCGATACACGTAGCCGCCGGTGATCGAGGCACCCTGCGAATG
This sequence comes from uncultured Gammaproteobacteria bacterium, assembly GCA_963830745.1. Classification (GTDB taxonomy): domain Bacteria; phylum Pseudomonadota; class Gammaproteobacteria; order Steroidobacterales; family Steroidobacteraceae; genus Steroidobacter. Next base: position 138,026 of record CAWHNL010000012.1, on the reverse strand, counting down.
ATCGTACTCGGCGACCGGATCGATCAGTCCGCCGCCGCTGCAGCCGGACGGTGTTGAAGTCGTGCGCGCCCTCGCGGCAACGCCAGCCGTAGTTGCTGCCGATCGTGACCTGGTCGACCTCTTCCCACGTGCCCTGGCCGACGTCGGCGACCCACAGCTCGCCGTTGCTGCGCGATCGAAGCTCCAGCGCCAGGGATTGCGGAAGCCCCACGCGTAGATCTCCGGACAGTTGCCGCTCGGCGCGGCCTGCGGCCGGACAATGATCGGTCGCCGTTGAAGAACGGATTGTCAGAGGGGACCGTATACGAGGTCCCGTTGGGATCTGCGCCGACGTCGATGCGCAGCATCTTGCCGAGCATCGTCGTGAGCCGCTGTCCATTGCCGATGGTGCCATGGTTGTCGCCGCCGCCGCCGCCGTCGCCGAGTCCGATGTACAGCAATCCGTCCGGGCCGAACGCGATGTTGCCGCCCTTGTGATTGCTTTCCGTGCCGGCTGGTCGACGGTCAGCAGAATCCGCTCCGTGCCCGGATCGAGCGTCGCGCCGTTGTCCAGCGTGCGGAACGACGAAATGCGCGAAACGCGGCCGGCAGCCTCGTTGCTGTACGAGAGAAACACGCGTGGGTCCTGCGGAAAATTCGGGTGAAACGCCATGCCCAGCAGGCCCTGCTCGCCGCCAGCTCGTCGACGCGCCCACTGATGTCGATGAATACGGTGCTCGTCGTGGGGTTGTTCGTCGGGAACGTGCGCACGACGCCGCCCTTCTCGACGACGAACCAGCGCGAGTTGTCGTTCGGAGCCTGCAGCATCGCGACCGGCGAGGCGAACGACAGGTTCGTGTAGCGCGTCAGCGAGATCGTGTCGTCGGCGGTCGGCCGGTCCCAGGCGAGGCACGTCGTGTTCGACGGGCGCGCATCGAGGCCGGACGGCTCGCCAGCCGTCGGCGGTGGCGGTGGCGGTGGCGGTCGGAGGCGGAGCCGGCGGGTGGATCGTTGGGGCGCGTGCCCTCGCCGCTGCTGCACGCGTGCAGACAGACGAGCGCCAGCAGCAAGGCAGCGCACCTCGCAGCGCTTTTCAGTCGACCTGCGTATGGAGCGTCGTACATGGATTCCCCGCAGGACGATGCAATAGCAGATGCTATCCGAGCCGCCAAGTGTCGGGGGGCGGCGACGCGATCGCGACGGCGCGGTCCGCCCAGCGGGATGCGAGCGCAGGTGCGCGCTAGAATGCTGCCAAATGCCATCCAGCCGACTTCCCGAGCTGATCGCACGCCGCGGCAACGTCGCCGAGTACCCGGAGAACACGCTGCCGGCACTGCGCTCTGCGTTAGAGCTCGGTGCGCGCCATCTCGGTTTCGACGTCCAGCTGTCGGTCGACCGCCATCCCGTGCTGCTCAACGATTCGAACCTGCAACGCATCGCCGGCGTCGATCGCAATGCCCTGGAAATGACGTGGGGCGAGTTGGCGGAGATCGCGGTTACCGACCGACGCTTCCACCGACGACATCGGCATTCCGCGGCTCGGCCAGGCCGTCGACCTGCTGGCCAGCCATGCCGACGGCGACCGCGTTCGTCGAGCTGAAGCGCGCGAGCCTGCGCGCTTTCGGCCACGAGGCTGTCGTGCGCAAGGTGTGCGAGGTGCTCAAGCCGGTGGCGCGCCAGTGCGTGCTGGTTTCGGCGGACTTCGCAGCCGTGCATCACGTGCGGCAGGTTTCGCCGTATCGCATCGGCTGGCGACTGTCCGAGTACACGAACACCGCCGCGCTGAAATGCGAAGCGCTCGCGCCCGACTACCTGTTCTGCGATCACCAGCTGCTGACGCGAGAACGCCTCGAAGCTGTGGCGCGGCCCGTGGCGCTGGGTCGTCTACGACGTGCAGACGGCGAAGCAGGCGCTCGAGCTCGCGGCGCGCGGCGCGCGGCTGGTCGAGACCAGCGCGATCCGCGACTTGATGCGCGAGGCGCAGCAGAAGATGTCGGACTGAAGTCGGCTCGCGGCTGTAGGTCGGGCTTCAGCCCGACTCCGAACCCCATGTACTGCGCGACCTGGCGATCGGCCCAGCTCTCGCTCGCGAAGCTCTCCATGAAGCCGCAGTGACCGCCGTGCGGGATCGCCGCGATCTGCAGCTGCGGCGAGCGCGCGACGTCCTGCAGATCGCGCGCCGGGATGATCGGATCGTCGAGCGACAGCAGGATGTGGCTCGGCACCGCGAGCTGCGCCAGGCGGTCGCCGATGATCGCGTAGCCGCTCAGATAGGCGTCGAGGCTCGGAAACTCGCTGTACTGCTCGACCATGATGCGCGTCATCTCCTTGATGCTGCGCTGGGCGAGGATCGGCGCGAAGTCGTAGCGCTTCGGAAAGATCCGCTGCTTCAGCCGCAGCGACTGCTTCCACTTGCGAGATGAAGTACTGGTGATAGATGAACGGGCCCTGCTTCGAGCACGTCCATCGTGCTGTGTGGGCGCAGCACCGGGCAGATCGCGATCGCGCGTTCGAGCGTGATGCCTGCAGCCGGCGCTCGCGCCGCGACGCGCAGCGCGAAGTTGCCGCCGAGCGAGAAGCCCGCGATCGTGACGCGCGGCTGCGGGAGCGCGCGCTGGATCGCGCGCACCGCGCCGACGACTTCGTCGAGCCGGCACGAGTGGAAGATCTCCTCGTTCAGGTGATGGCTCGGGCCGTGATCGCGGAAGTTCAGGCGGTAGACGTCGCAGCCGAGCTCGAACAGGTAACTGCCGAGCGACAGCACGTACATCGAATCGGCGCTGCCTTCCCAACCGTGCAGCAGGATCGCCAGGTCGCGCGCCGGCGGCCGTCCCGCGGCGACCTGGCTCGAGTAGTGGCCGAGCAGCCGCACGCCATCGCCGCACTCGACGATCTGCGTTTCGGCGCACGCGAGCATCCGGCGCGCGCGGCGCGTGACCAGCGGACGCCGCAGCCGCAGGCTCGGCACGATCGATTGCAGGTGCGCGTTGACGAGCCAGCTGGGCGGCGCGAACGAGGGCGAGCGGAGCGAGGGTCATGAATCGATGCGTATCGGCGAGGAACCCGGCAGCGTGGTGACGAAGTCGGCGCCGACCAGCTCGCTGGGTGTCGCGAAGCCCGACATCCGCGGCTGCGCCAGCAGCGTGCCCAGGATACCGAGCGAGGACGCGACCGTCAGCGAGTAGCCGTTCGCGGTGCGCAGGCGCGCGGTCTTGGACTGGCCGGCGGCGTTGCGCGCCTCGCCCCAGACGAAGCTCGGATTGTTGTCGCGCTGGGTGCGGTCGGGCGGCCGCAAGCGCGCATCGACGATGCCCTTCGCCACGGCCTGCATCCAGCGCTGCCGCAGGAGCGGCGCGATCCAGTTCGTGCGGCGCATGCCATCGAGGCCTTTCTGCGAGATCGCCGTGAACACTTCGATGTTCGGGATGCCGGTCGTGAAGTACGCGGTGCTCACGTCGCCCCACGGGATGCCGACGGCGAGGCGCTCGCCCGCGCCGAAATCGATGCGCCGCGTCTGCGAGCCGAGCTCGACCGCGACGATCTGGCCGTCGCGTCGCACGCGCGAGCCGCCGCCGACCGATTCGATCGTCGTCTTCGCCGTGCCCTTGCTCATCCCGGAGTTGCCTTCGAAGCCGAGCGTGAGATGCGTCGCATCCGGCAGCGCCTGCTTCAGCTTCGCGGCGACGCTGTCGGTCGGCACGACGTCGAAGCCGACGCCGGGACACAGCACGACCTTCGCGCGGTGCGCCTTCTCGTCGACGCTGTGCGCCAGCTCGAAGACGTCGATCTCGCCGGTGATGTCGAGATAGTGGACGTGCGTGGCGAGACAGCCTTGCATCATCGGCCGCGCTGTCGCGGAGAACGGTCCGGCGCAATGCAGGACGGCGGTCATGCCGTCGAGCGCGCGCACCAACGCAGTGTGATCGTCGAGCGCGAACACCGCGCTCGGGCAGCCGAGCTCCGCGGCGAGCTGCTCGACCTTGTGCTCGCGAGCGGCCGGCGAGCACGGGCCGCATGCCGCGGGCGACCGCCTCGCGTGCGATCAGTTCCCCGGTGTACCCGTTCGCGCCGTAGAGCAGCCAGCGCTCGGTCACGTTCATGACCCCGCCGGCTGAGCGGCAAATTCGACGCGGTTGTTCTGGGCGGCGATCTTGTTCCAGTCGCCGGCGGTGACCTTCGCCAGCTGGTCGCCGCGCGGATACGGCACCGCGGGCTTGCGGCCTTCGTGCTCGACCTCGACGCGCAGCTGCTCGCTCTTGTCCTGGCGGAGCGAAGCGACCAGGTTCGCGAACGGCAGCGACTGGCGCTGCGCAGTGCTCAGGCCGTCGTCGAACGGATTGCCGCGCAGGTCGCAGCGGCTGGCCGGCAGATCGTCCGCGGCCATCGAGTAGCCTTCGATGCCGTTGCCGACCAGGCAGAACTCGCCGACGAACGTCGCGACCTTCAGCGTGCCGCGAAAGCCGCCCGCCTTGAGCTGCGTGATCATGTCGCGCAGGCGCTCGAGCCGCGCACCGGACAGCGGCGCCTCGCCATACGGCACCGGCTCGGATTCGACATCCGCCTCGCGGTTCGTGCGTGCCGCGGCCGCCGTGGCCAGCTGGACCTCGCGGCCTTGCACCGCCTGGCGCAACGCTGCCAGCTGCAGCTGCTGTTCCTCGGCGAACGCGGCGAGCCTCGTGTTCGATTGCGCCAGCTCGCTCATCGCGTCCAGTGTCCGCGTATGGATGACAGCCAGCACGAACGTCGGCAGCAACGCGAGCGCGGCGATCGCCGCGACCAGCGGCCAGCGGCTCGGCGGCGGCGGAGGCGGCGGCGCTTCGATCGGCTCGGGCGGCGGCGGCGGCGCGGCTGCCGGTTTCATCTCGGTGCCGATGCGCCGTGCAAAAGCTTCCAGGCTCGCGAGCACGAAGCGGCGCATCTCCATGTTGTGCTCCTTGAGGAGCGGCGCGGTCGCGCTGCGGATCGCGGCCTCGATCTCGCCGATGACGACGGCCGGCGCCTGGGCGCGGACCGCCGCCGTTTCCTGCTGCGCGGCGTAGACGCGGCGCAGCCGCGCGCGCTTCGCGCCGCTCCGGCAGCAGGCGCAGCTGGTACAGCACACGCGACACGTCCGCCTGCTTGACGGTCTTCGGCAACACGCCCACCGCGCCGAGCGCGCGCGCCTGGCTCACGTACAGCTCGCCTTCCTGCGAGGTGTACATCACGACCGGGATCATCGCCGTGTCCGGATTGCCCTTGATCGCCTGGATGGCCTGGAAGCCGTCCATGCCCGGCATCAGGTGATCCATGAAGATCACGTCCGGGCGGGTCTGCCGCAGATATTCCAGGGCGTGCTCCGCGCTCTCGGAGGAGTCCACCTGCAGCCCGTAACCTTCCAGCATGCGGCTGAGGATGACGCGGGCCGAGCGCGAGTCGTCGACGATCAGGGCTCGCTTGGTCATAGCGCGCGGATAATAGTCGCCAGGGTCATTACCGACAACGCGGGGCTGCCCTGAGGAGTATGCTCAGGCAGCATCCGCGCGCGCAGGGGGGATGGCTTCCATGGCGTACTCGACCGCAGATATCCGCAACATTGCGCTGGTAGGGCAGGCGGGGGCCGGCAAGACGCTGCTGGCCGAGAGCCTGCTCACCGAGTCCGGCGCAATCCGCAGCCGCGGGAGCCTCGAGCGCGGCACCACCGTCTGCGACTTCGACCCGCAGGAGCAGGAGCTGCGGCATTCGCTCGACGCCGCCATCGTGCACTTCGACGTCGGTGCGTGCCGGGTCAACCTGATCGACACGCCGGGCTACCCCGGACTTCGCCGGGCGCGCGCTGAGCGTGCTCGAAGCGGTGGAGACCGCCGCGGTCGTCGTCAGCGCCGTCAACGGCATCGAGCCGGTCACGCAGCGCATGATGGAATTCGCGCGCGACCGCGAGCTGTGCCGCCTCATCGTCGTCAACAAGATCGACAGCAAGGACGCGAAGACCGAGCAGGTGCTGGCCGAGCTGCGCGAAACGTTCGGCCGCGAGTGCCTGCCGCTCAACCTGCCGGCCGACGGCGGCCGCAGCGTCGTCGACTGCTTCTTCACGCCCGGCGAGGCGAAGCCCGACTTCTCCACGGTGGCGGCCGCGCACACCGAGATCATCGACCAGGTGGTCGAGATCGACGAGCAACTGATGGCGCTGTACCTCGAGCAGGGCGAGGAGCTGACGCCGGAGCAACTCCACGACCCTTTTGAGCAAGCGCTCCGCGAGGGGCATCTCGTTCCCGTCTGCTTCGTTTCCGCCGAGACCGGCGCCGGCGTCAAGGAACTGCTCGAGGTGTTCGCGCGGCTGATGCCGAATCCGATGGAAGGCAACCCGCCGCCGTTCCTGAAGGGCGAGGGCGCCGCAGGCGGAGCGCGTGCAGGTGACGCCGGATCCGGAGCGGCACGTGATCGCGCACGTGTTCAAGGTCAGCATCGATCCGTTCGTCGGCCGGCTCGGCATGTTCCGCGTGCACCAGGGCACGGTGCGCACCGGCTCGCAGCTGTTCGTCGGCGACGCGCGCAAGCCGTTCAAGGTCGCGCATCTGTACCAGCTGCAGGGCAAGGAGCACGCCGAGATCACGCGCGCAATTCCCGGCGACATCTGCGCGGTGGCGAAAGTCGACGAGCTGCACTTCGACGCGGTGCTGCACGACTCGCACGACGAAGATCACTATCACCTGAAGTCGATCACCTTCCCGCCGGCGATGGCGGGCCTCGCGATCGAGCCGGACCGGCGCGGCGAGGAGCAGAAGCTCTCGGATGCCATGCACAAGCTCGTCGCCGAAGATCCGTGCGTGCGCGTCGAGCATCATGCGAGCCTGAACGAGACCGTGCTGTACGGCATGGGCGACCTGCATCTGCGCGTGATGCTCCAGCGCATGGCGGATCGCTACGGCGTGCGCTGCAAGACGCACGTGCCGAGCATCCCGTATCGCGAGACGATCACGCGTCCTGCGCCCGGTCATCATCGCCACAAGAAGCAGACCGGCGGCGCCGGCCAGTTCGGCGAGGTGTATCTGCGCGTCGAGCCGCTCGAGCGCGGCCAGGGATTCGAGTTCGTCGACGAAGTCGTCGGCGGCGCGATTCCCTCGCAGTTCATTCCCGCGGTCGAGAAGGGCGTGCGGCAGATGCTGGCGGAAGGCGCGATCGCGGGCTTTCCCGTGCAGGACCTGCGCGTCATCGTCTACGACGGCAAGTATCACGCGGTGGATTCGAAGGAAGTGGCGTTCGTCTCCGCCGGACGGCGCGCGTTCCTCAACGGCTTTCGCGAGGCCGGCCCGATCGTGCTCGAGCCCGTCGTGCGCGTCGAAGTGACGGCGCCGAGCAGCGTCACCGGCGACATCACCGGCGACCTCGCGACGCGGCGCGGACGCGTCAGCGGTAGTCAGTCGCTCGCCGGCCAGCGCACGCGCATCAGCGCGCTCGTGCCGCTGGCCGAGCTGACCGACTACCAGTCGCGCGTCAAGTCACTGACCGGCGGCGAAGGCAGCTACACGATGGAGCTGAGCCACTACGACCCGGTCCCGCCGCGCAAGCAGCAGGAGCTGATGAAGGCGTTCAAGACCGTCGAAGAAGACTAGGACGGACTGCGACTGCCGAAGTCACTAGTCACGACCTCACTCTTCTGAACTTGTACATCACCTGATCCGTCTTGTGGCGGATCGCCTTGTCGAACACTTCCTTCTTGTGATCGTCCGCGGGGTTGGCGAACACCGGGCTTTCGCTGTCGAACGTCAGGCCCGCGGCTTCGAAGTCGCGCTTGAGGATCGCCGGATCGATGCGATGCATCGCAGTGACCGTTTCGGTCGGCTCGCCGCCCGCGTTCGCGACGTGATCGACCACGACCACCACCGCGCCGGGCTTCAGTGCCGGCACGAGCTGCGCCAGCGCCTTCGCCGCATCGGTCTTCGGCCATGACCCGTCCTTCGGCCGCCAGTACAGGTCGTGATAGCTCTGCATGAACAGCACTGCGTCCAGCGACGCGGGATCGAGCTGCACGGCTTCGACCGGCGTCGTCACTTCAGTGACGTTCGGCAGCCGGTTGTTGCCGTAGCGCTTGGTCGGCCCGTCTTCCGAGAACTTCCGGTACTCCGGGTTGTTGTACGCGATCACCTTGCCGTCGGCGCCGACGGTGCGCGACATCAGCTCGGTGTAGTAGCCGGCGGCGGCGAAGTAGTCGAGCGCGTGCTGGCCGGGCCGCAGCTCCATGAACGTCAGCACCTCGGCCGGGCGACGCCAGGCGTCCTGCTCCTTGTCCTCGGCTGAGCGGTCGGTGCTGGCGATCGATGCATCGATCGCAGCGGCATCGGCTGTCGGTGCGGGCGCGGCGGCGGCTGCCTGCTCGGGCGGCGGAGCTTCCGGCGCCTTGGCTTCTTCGTGCGATTTGCTGCAAGCGGCGACTGCCAGCGAGATCGCCAGAAATATTGCCAGGCGGGGTAAACGTCGCATGGTCACTCCTCCATCAATGCTTCGAGTCGTTCTGCCAGGGTCGTCAGCTCGCGCTGCATGCGTTCGCGCTGCGCCGGTGTGAGCGAAGCGTCGAGCGCCGTCAGCAGAGACAGCAACTGCTCGCGATTGCTCGCTTCTTTCGTCTTGTACTGCGCGGTCCACTGCGTGTCGGGCTCGCGCAGCAGCTGGAGGATACGCTTCTCGGCTGTGTCGCGATTGCTAAAAGCATCTGCCAATGCAGTGCGCCACTGGCGCTGGCTCTCCAGCCATTCGGTCGTCGTCGGCTGAATGTGCTGCGCCATCTCGCGCACCAGCACCTTCTGCTCTTCGGTGACAGTGCCGGTCCAGCGCTTCACCTGCCGCTGCGTGTTCTTGATCTGCCTCGTCTGCCACGTGCCGTCGCGGATTGCGTCGCGGCTGTCCTGCGGAGCGCTCGTTGGATTTTTCCTCCAGGTTCGCGAGGAACTCCTCGACCTGCGCGGGCGACAGCTCCATCAGCAGGCGTGCGGCCTGCGGCGCGGTCTGCGCGCTGAAGTCCGTCGGCGAATCCCTCGACGCGGTCGAGCGCCCGCTGATAGTCGGCGCGGCTCGCACGGTTGCGCGACCTCCGAGGACAGCTCGCGCAGGAAGGTCGCGTAGCGGCCGAGCTCCGATTCGCGATGCCATTCCAGCGTCTGCGCCAGCCAGGCGCGCAGGTTCGAGCGCTGCTGATCGTCGAGCGATACGAGATTGCCCACGTACCAGGCCGCGAGCGAATCGAGCCGGTTGTAGACGAGCTTCGCGCAGCCGGTCGCACCCGCGGCGAGCAGCAGCACGCACAGCAGGCGGAACCATCGGACCAGTGATCGATGGACGGCGGGTTTCCACGCGCATCAGGGTAAAGCAGACTTGCGCCCTTCCAAAGAGTTCGGCGTACAGTGACGGCGTGTCGCACAGCACCGACTTTCCCCACCTTGCCTAGGTCGATCGCTCTCGCCGCCGCGGCGCTGGCCCTGGCCGCGGCCGGTCTCGTGAACGCGGTCGACGATGCCAGCCTGAGCGTTCGAGCGGGTCGCCGGCGATGGCTGGAGCGCCGAAGACATCGAAATCGACTGGCGCTTGCCGGATCGCGCCAGCGCGACGATCGGCCAGGCTGAAGCTGGCCGCGGCCTCGCAGGAATTACACAACGTTCGGATCGACTGTCCGCGCCTGGAGCTGTCCGTTCGTGCGATCGCCTGCGAGCGGGCGCGCGTCGCGGCGAAGTGGCCGGTGATCGGTGCGCAGTCGTTCACCGCCAGGCTCGTTTACGGGCGCAGCGACGGATCGCTCGAAGTGGCTGCCGAGGGAATCCGGCTCGGCGACGGCAAAGTCGCACTCACGGCTTCGCTGCGTGGCGGTGCGTGGACGTTCGATGTTTCCGCCGCCGACGTCACGCTCAACAACGAGAGCGGCAGCCTCGCGACTGACAAGCTGAGTGCACGCTTGCGGGGAACTGCGCGCCAGAGCGCGGCGGCGACTGGCAGTTCGCTGTCGATGTGAGCTCGGCCCGAGGCCAAGCGTACGCGCAGCCGATCTTTCTCGATTTCGGCGCGCACGCGCTGCGTGCGAGTGCCGCGGGAAGATTCCGCGCCGGACGCGAGCTGACCATCGAGCGCTTCACTGTCGACCACGCGCAGGTTGCGCAGGCGAGCGGCCGTGCAAGCTTCGACTTCGAGAACGATCAGCCGCTGCGCTCGCTGACGCTGCAGCTCGCCGGCCTGCGAGTTTCCGGGCGCGTACGAGAGCTACCTGCAGCCGCTGTTGCTCGATACGAACTTCAAGGCGATGCAGACGGCGGGCAGGATCGCGGGAGAGATCGAGGTCGAGGACGGCGCGCCGCGCAGCGTCGACTTGGCTCTCGAAGACCTTACGTTCGACGACGGCGCGCGCACGTTCGCGATGGAGTCGCTGGCAGGCGCAGTGCATTGGCGCTCCGATCCGCAGGCGAAGAGCGACGACTCCGTGCTGCGTTGGAACGCGGCGGAGCGATCCTCGGACTCGCAATGGGCGCGAGCGAGCTGCAGTTCAACGGCAGCGGCCGACAGTTCAGGCTGCTGCAGCCGACGCGCATTCCGTTGCTCGACGGCGCGTTGGCGCTGGAGAGTTTGCGGATTCGCAACGCCGGTCTGCCGAGCGTCGCGTTCATGGTCGATGCGACGCTGGAGCCGATCGACGTCAAGCAGCTGTGCCAGGCGTTCGGCTGGCCCGAGTTCGGCGGCCGCGTCGGCGGCACCATTTCCAAGCTGCGCATGCGCGAAGGCGTCGTGACGCTCGGCACGACGCTGAGTGCACAAGTGTTCGACGGCAACGTCACGATGAGCGATCTGCGGCTGGAGCAGCCGCTCGGCAAGTGGCCGCGCTTCTCCTCCAACGTCGCGTTCGACAACCTGGACCTGGAGCTGATGACGGGCGCGTTCTCGTTCGGCCGCATCACGGGCCGCTTGTCCGGCCGCATCGACGGCCTGCGGCTGTTCAACTGGGCGCCGGTCGCGTTCGATGCGCGGCTCTACACGCCGCCGGGCGATCGCTCGAAGCATCGGATCAGTCAGCGCGCGGTCGAGAACATCGGCAGCATCGGCGGCGGCGGCGCCGGCGTGACCGCGGCGCTGTCGAGCGGCTTCCTGCGCTTCTTCGACGACTTCAACTACGAGCGCCTCGGCCTGTCCTGCCGGCTCGAGAACGACGTCTGCGCGATGGAGGGCGTCGCGCCCGCGCCGAACGGCGGCTATTACCTGGTGAAGGGCAAAGGCCTGCCGCGCATCGACGTCATCGGCAGCTCGCGGCGCGTCGACTGGCCGCGGCTGGTGCAGCAGCTGATCGCGGCGACGAAATCCGGCGGTCCGACCGTGCAGTGAGGGCCACAGATGCAGTAGCATTCACCGCTGGTTGTAAAGGAGCCCACGATGCTGCGCCATGCTTCGCTGAAACTGATCGCGTGCTGCCTGGCCCTGTCGGCCTGCGTGACGATCAACGTGTATTTCCCGGCCGCGGCGGCCGAGAAGGCCGCGGACAAGATCATCGAAGACGTCTGGGGCGCCGACAAATCCGTCCGAGTCCGCGACCAAGCGCGACGACGACAAGCAGACCGCGGTGCGCGACGATGCAGGTGCGCAGCGCGTGCTGCTGGCAGCCGCTGCGTCCGTGCTGGATTTCATCGTCGCGCCGGCGCACGCGCAGGCGAACCTCAACATCGAAACGCCGGCGATCCGCCAGCTGACGCAGTCGATGGAAGCGCGTCACGCGCAGCTGAAGAAGTACTACGACTCCGGCGCGATCGGCCTGACTCGCGACGGCCTCGTGCAGGTGCGCGACCAGAACCTGGTGCCGCTGCCCGAGCGCAACGTCGTGCGCAAGCTGGTCGCCGAGGAGAACGCCGACCGCGCCAACCTGTACCGCGAGATCGCCGCCGCCAACGGCCACTCCGAGTGGGAGGCCGACATCCGCACGACCTTCGCCGAGCGCTGGGCGAGCAAGGCGCCGGCGGGCTGGTGGTACCAGGATGAAGGCGGGGCCTGGAAGCAGAAATGAGTCAGGCTGAAGCCTGACCGCAGCCAAAAAAAGAGCCCCGCATGTTGCGGGGCTCTTCGTTTCCAGGCCGACGATTTCTTCGAGTTGTTGGGTAGCGTGGCTAAAAAGGAAACGTTGCTCTGTCGCTCCAACCCTTCAGACCCCTAACGCCAGATTCGAAAGACCCAGCGGCGCATCCCTGACGCTTTGTTCCGGTCCCTCATCCCCTTCGCGGTTGCCATCCCCGCTTCTCTGCCTCGGAATCGCCGTCACGAAGCGATTGCGATTGCATACAAGAGTGAGCAAGTGGCGTGCCTGCGGCCTTGCCGCTCGACTGCAAACAAGGGCTTATGCTGCAGTGTGGCGAGGATGCGACGGCGCTGCGCCCGGAAGTGCCCGCGGCGTTGTAAAGCCGGCCGACGTCTGGGAATTCCTTCAACGGCCGCTGAGCGGAAGCTCGAGGCTGACAGCCACGCCTGTGTCGTCAGGCAGGTTCGTCGCGTTGACGGTGCCGCGATGGAAATCGGCGATCAGCCGCACGATGTACAGGCCGAGCCCGAGGTGCGGCTTGCCGTTGACGCTGCTGCGGCTGGTGACGAGCGACTCGAACAGCCGGTTGTCCAGCTGCGGCGGCAGCAGCGGCCCCTCGTTGCGCACGCGTCAGCGTGCACGAGCGCGGACCGCGCGCCAGCGCGATCGTGATCGGGCCGCCCTTCGGCGTGAAGTCGCTCGCGTTGTCCATGAGCTTGTCGAGCAGCTGCGCGATCAGGTCGGGCGAGCCTTCGACCTGGCACGGCTCTTCGGGCAGCTGCGTCTCGACGCGGTGCTGCGACGAACGTCTGCTCGATAGGCCTGCCCCATGTTCTGCACCAGCTCGCGCAGGTCGAAGCGCACGCGCTCGGTGTGCTCGATGATCTGCTCGACGCGCGTCGCTTCGCTGAGCGCGGTGAGAATCGCGTGCATGCGGTTCGCGCCGCTGCGCGCGCGCTCGATGTAGCTCTGCGACGGCGCGCGGCAGCTTTTCCTCCGAGCTCAGGTTGTCCAGCGACGAGCTGACGATCGTCAGCGGCGTGCGCAGCTCGTGCGACAGCTTCGTGCCGAGCGTCTGCAGATAGTTCGTGTACTCCTGCAGGCGGCCGAGCAGCGTGTCGTAGCTGCGCGCCAGCGCACCCAGCTCGTCGCGTGCGTTCGTGTCCGGGAATGTGCGGCTCGATCCGGCCTTCGGCCGTGAGCGCAGTGCTCGCCGCGCGACTCAAGCGACGGATGCGCAACGACAGGCGCGCCGCGAACACGATCGTCACCACGATGACGAACAGCGTCGCGACCAGCGTGAGGTTCAGCAGGCGCGTGAGCGCAATCTCGCGCACCTGGACCAGCTGCTCGCCTGCCTGCTCGACGACGAGCGCGCCGAGGTTCTCGATCGCCGTAGGGAATCGGCACGGCCGCGCGCACCAGCGAAGGCTCGCCGCCGGACTTCTCGAACCAGATCGCGCTGCGCTTGCCGTCGCGCGCCGCATCGACCGGCGCGCCCCACATTCCGTACGGAAGCCCGTAGGGCAGGGCGCGCGCCGCATCGCTGGAGAACAGCACGCGATAGATCGAGCGCGTGAAGCCTTCGTCGTCGCGCTGCAATCCGGGATATTGCGTCGGCGTCGCGACTGCGAGCGAGCCGGCGCGCGCCAGCAGCCAGCCGCGCGTGTCGACGACGGAAACGCGCACGCCATCCGGTGCGTACTGCTCCAGTCGCTGCTTCAGCGCTTCCGAGCCGGTGTGAATCCACGCGAGCCCGCGCGTCTGCGCGACGATTGCATCGCTCGGCGTCGAGCGCCTGCACGGCGAGCTGCGTGCCGAACAGATTGAGCGGCGCGCGCAGCTCGATCGCATAGCCCTTGCCGGTTTCGCGCCACATGCCTTCGACGTACGGCACTTCGTCTGCGGAAGGCTTCCACGGCGCGCCGATCTCGCAGACGCGCACCAGCAGCGGTCCCGGCGCGATCGCGCTGATCGACCAGGCGCGCTCGTGGCCGAACTCGTCGTGGGTCAGCACGATCACGCGATCGGACTTGCCGGCGGGGCGCGTCTCGTCGCGCGCCGGGACCTCGTAGTGCACCGACGGCTGCGCGACCTCGACGTACAGGTGCATCGATCGCCCGTACACGCCGAGGCGCACCTTGGGTTCGGCGCCTTCGGCGCCGGCGCTGCGCGGCGTCGAAGCCGGGCACGGCACGCGCAGGCTGCGGCCATTCGTCGGCGAAGCCGTCGAGCAGCGGGCGGGTTACGAGGAGCGGTGCGAACAAGTCGCCGCGCGCCGGATCGAATTCGCGGCGCAGATCAGGAACGCGATAGAGAAGCTCGGGCTCGCTGGCGACGACGCGGCTCAGCACCTGTGCAGTCGTGAGCAGCGCGTCTTCCTGGCCGCGCCGCAGCGTCGTCTCCATCTGCTGCGCGTACTGCCAGCCCGCCCAGGGCAGGATCAGCGTCAGCAGGCTCAGCAGCAGGAGCTTGGTGCGAAGGGACATCTATCCTTCTATTCCTTCCACCGGTACCCCATTCCGTACATCGTCTCGATGCTGTCGAAGGACTGGCTCGATCGCCTGGAACTTGCGGCGGATGCGCTTCACGTGCGACGTGATCGTGTTGTCGTCGAGCACGACGTTGGCCGCATCCATCAGCTGCTGCCGGTTCTTGACGTGGCCGGGATTCTTCGCGAGCGCGTGCACGATCCAGAACTCGGTGAGCGTCAGGCCCAGCGGCTTCTCCTGCCAGGTCGCGTGCAGGCGCGCGGTGTCGATCAGCAGCGCGCCGCGCGTCACGATCTGATCGCGGTTCGACGGCTGCGTGAGCGCATCGATGCGACGGAACAGCGCAGTCACGCGCGCCATCAGATGCGAGAGGCTCAGGTCCTTCGTCAGATAGTCGTCGGCGCCGAGGCGCAGGCCGGACACGGCGTCGAGCTCGCTGTCGCGCGCGGTGAGGAAGATGATCGGCAGCTCGGCGGAGAGCGAGCGCAACTCGCGGCACAGCTCGAAGCCGCCTTCCGGCTCGTCGCGCAAGCCGACGTCGATCACGGCGAGATCGGGCAGGCGCGCGCGGAACGCGTCGATCGCTTCCTTGCGCGTGCCGTACGTGCGCACGGCATAGCCGTGACGCTGAAATGCCGCCGCGTAGTTGTCGCGGATCGCGGGCTCGTCTTCGACGATGGCGATGACTTTCTTCATGGGTCCCAGTCTTCCTGTGGACACAGTGTAGCGCCGCCGCGCGCGCGCCGGAGGCCGCGCCACGATTGATCACAATCTGCCCCGAGCCGGACCGCCGGCGCGCGCCGTCGATCCGCACCGCTTCGCTGCAATAGAGCCGCCGGAAAGCAATGCCGGCGCGATGAGCAGGCGACGTCATGCGGACTCTACAGAATACGGCGGTTTCAGGCCCGGACCGCGGGCAGCGGCGGCGGGAGGCGATGTGGGCGTGGCTGTCGCTGCTGACGCTGGTGCTGTGCTGGGACGCGTCGGCGCGCCTGGAGACGCGCGTGTCGCCGCCGCGTGTGCGGATTGCGCATGCGGGGAGAGTCGGGCTGAAGCCCGACCTCGGACGAGCGGAGGTCGGACCTCTCAGAACGCGTTGATGCCCGTGAGCTCGCGGCCGACCGTGAGCTGATGCACGGTCTCCGTGCCTTCGTACGTGATCACGCTTTCCAGGTTCAGCGCGTGCCGGATCGGCACGTACTCCACGCTGATGCCGGCGCCGCCGAGCAGGTCGCGCGCATCGCGCGCCACTTCGATCGCCGAGCGCGTGTTGTGCCACTTCGCCATCGACACCTGCGTCGGCGCCATCTGCCCCGCATCCTTCAAACGGCCGAGCTGCAACGACAGCAGCTGCGACGTCGTGATCTTGCGCGCCATCTCCGCCAGGCGGATCTGCACCGCCTGCGTCGCGGCGATCGGCTTGCCGAACAGCACGCGCGACTTCGTGTAATCGATCACTTGTGCGAGACAGGCCTGCGCCGCGCCCGTCACGCCCCAGCTGATGCCGTAGCGCGCCTGCGTGAGGCACGACAGCGGGCCCTTCAGTCCCGACACGTTCGGCAGCACGTTCTGCTTCGGGCACGACGACGTTGTCGAAGAACAGGCTGGAAGTCACCGACGCGCGCAGGCTCATCTTGTGCTTGATGACGTTGGTCGTGAAACCCTTGAAGCCTTTCTCGACCAGGAAGCCGCGGATGCCTTCCTCGGTCTTCGCCCAGACGATCGCGAGATCGGCGATCGAGCCGTTCGTGATCCACATCTTCGCGCCGCTCAGCACCCAGTCCTTGCCCTGCCGGCGCGCCACCGTCTTCATGTTCGCGGGATCCGAGCCGCCGTGCGGCTCGGTGAGGCCGAAGCAGCCGATGACTTCGCCGCGCGCCATGCGCGGCAGCCACTTCTGCTTCTGCTCTTCGCTGCCGAATGCGTAGATCGGATACATGCACAGGCTCGACTGCACCGAGACGAAGCTGCGCAGGCCGGAATCGCCGCGCTCGAGCTCCTGGCAGATCAGCCCGTACGACACTGCGTTCAGGCCGGCGCAGCCGTAGCCGTGAATCGAGCTGCCGAGCAGTCCCAGCTCCGCGACCGCGGGCACGAGCTCGCGCGGAAAGCGCTCCTCCTCGAAGCATTCGCCGATGATCGGGATCACCTGCTCGTCGACGAACTTGCCGACCGAGTCCTGCACCAGGCGCTCCTCGTCGCTGAGCATGCTGCGGACGTTGTACAGGTCGAGCGGATCGAGCTCGGCGGCGACTGGGCTTGGCGGCGTGGGGGATGGCGGACATAGGATTCTCCTCGACGGCCTGCATGATATCGCAGTCGCCTTGTCGATACCCCCGGGGCCGGCGTAGCGTACGCGGCCATGACGCACCGTGGATCAATGGCTCGAAGAGTACGGCGAGAGCCATCGCAACCCCGCGAACAAGCTGCTGCACTGGATCTGCGTGCCGATCATCGTCGTCAGCCTGGTCGGCCTGCTGTGGTATCTGCCGGTGCCGCAAGCAGTTGCGCGCAGTGTCGCCACTGTTGAACTGGGGCACGGTTCTGCTGGTCGGAGCAGTGGTGTACTACGTGGCGATGTCGTGGTCGCTCGCGCTCGGCATGGTGCTGTTCGCGGCCGCGGTGCTCGGATGCCGTCGTCTGGTTGCAGACGTCTGCCGTGGCCGTTATGGATCCTGTGCCTGGGTTTGTTCGTTGTGGCCTGGATCGGCCAGTTCATCGGGCATCACTACGAGGGCAAGCGGCCGTCGTTCTTCAAGGACGTGCAGTTCCTGCTGATCGGTCCGTTGTGGCTGCTGAGCTTCGTCTACCGCAAGCTGCGCATTCCGTATTGAGCGCCGCGCCCATTTGACAATACAAGGTTCAGTCCGATTCAGCGCCTTCAGCGGCGTGCGTCGACAGTGATCTGCGAAAGAGGAGACTCATGGTGAATCGATTCATGAAAGTTGCAGTGACCGCCGCGGTGCTGATCGGCGTCGCAGCCTGTACCACCGTCAACCCGTACACGCGCGAGACAGCAGACCAGCAAGGCCGCGAAGGGTGCGGGCATCGGCGCAGCGGCCGGCGCGGTGGTCGGCCTGCTCACGAAAGGCGACAAACTGCAGAACGCGCTGATCGGCGCCGGCGTCGGCGCGCTCGCGGGCGGCGGCGTCGGCTACTACATGGACGTGCAGGAAGCGAAGCTGCGTCAGCGCCTCGAAGGCACGGGCGTGAGCGTCACGCGCATGGGCGACAACATCACGCTCAACATGCCGAGCAACATCACGTTCGCGCTCAACAGCGCGGACCTCAACGGCCAGTTTCTTCAGCGCGCTCGATGGCGTGTCGATGGTGCTGAAGGAGTACGACAAGACCGTCATCGAAGTCGCCGGTCACACCGACAGCTCCGGCAGCGATCAGTACAACCAGGCGCTGTCGGAGCGCCGCGCGCAGGCAGTCGCGGGCTATCTGGGCAGCCACGGCGTGAAGACGCAGCGCCTGATCACGATCGGCGCGGGCGAAGGCCACCCGGTCGCGTCCAACGACTCGGAGCAGGGCCGCGCCGCGAATCGCCGCGTCGAGCTCACGATCGTGCCCGTGACGAAGCAAGGCTGACCGAAGCTCCAAAAACAAAGGGCCGGCTCATTGCTGAGCCGGCCCTTTCTCTTTCCTGTAGGTCGGGCTTCAGCCCGACTCTTCTTACGCTTCCAGCGGCTCCGCGACGATGCCGCGCAGCTTCTTGATCGCGTTCGCCTCGATCTGGCGGATGCGCTCCGCCGAGACGCCGTACCGATCCGCGAGCTCGTGCAGCGTCGCCTTGTCGTCGGTCATCCAGCGGCTGCGCAGGATGTTCTGGCTGCGCTCATCGAGCGTTTCCAACGCCTGCGACAGACGCTCGGCCGTGTCTTCGTCCCACTGCTCGCGCTCGACCGCGACCGAAGGATCGGCCTCGGGGTGCTGCAGGTACGCCGAAGGCGAATACGACGCCGTCTTCCTCGTCCGCGTCCGGCGCCGGATCGAACGACAGGTCGCGCGAGCTCAGCCGCTGCTCCATGTCGGTGACTTCCGCGGCCGTCACGCCGAGGTCCTCGGCGATCGCGCGCGTCTCGCTGTCGTTCAACCAGCCGAGATTCTTCTTGAAGCGACGCAGGTTGAAGAACAGCTTGCGCTGCGCCTTGGTCGTGGCGATCTTCACCAGCCGCCAGTTGCGCAGCACGTACTCGTGGATCTCGGCGCGGATCCAGTGCACGGCGAACGAAACCAGGCGCACGCCGACGTCCGGGTCGAAGCGCTTCACGGCCTTCATCAGGCCGATGTTGCCTTCCTGAATCAGGTCGCCCATCGGCAGGCCGTAACCGCCGTAGCCGCGGGCGATGTGCACGACGAAACGCAGGTGCGAAAGCACCAGCTGACGTGCGGCATCGAGGTCGCCGCCGTCTTGCAGCTGGCGCGCGAGCGCGAGCTCCTCTTCGCGCGTCAGCACGGGGATGCGCGACACGCGTTCAACATAGGCTTCCAGGCTCCCGACCGGGCCGGCCAGGACGAGATCGGTGGTCGAGCGGACCAACGCAGTGCTCATTTCGAAGATGTCTCTCCTTGGAGTGGGGTTGGAGTTTAGCAATCGAGCGATTGGAGTGCTAACGGGGGCGAAAAGTTCCTCCGCGGCCGGCGGCCGGCGAGACGCCCGTCGAGACGGCCTGCGTAACCGATTGATTTAGAATCAGGTCGGTTCGATCTTGCGGAGATGCCGGGTGGCGGCGATGTAGGAGCCCAGCCAGCCCAGCGCGACGCCGCTCAGCAGCAGGACGGCCGAGGCCTCCGGACCCAGGGCTCCGAGCTGGAAGCTGCTGCCGTAGAGGCCTGCCAGCCGGCCGATGGGCTCGCGCAGGACGGCGATCGCCACGAGGGTGATCACCCAGGCGGTGAACGCGCCGCCCAGCCCGTACCAGAAGCCGTTGTAGAGAAACGGCCGGCGCACGAACGCGTCGCTCCCGCCGACCAGTTTCGTGACCTCGATTTCGTCGCGGCGGTTCTGGATGTCCAGCCGGATCGTGTTGCCGACGATGACCATCACGCCGAGCCCGAGCACGCGCGGCCGCGAGGACCAGGCCCGCGCTGAAACGCCTCCAGGATCGCGTTGAGCCGATTGACCCACGCCGTGTCCAGTTGCACGGCTTCGACCGACGGCAGCGCGCGGACGTCGGCGGCGAGGCTTTGCAGGTTCGCCGCGTTCGTGTACGCCGCCGCGGGGCGAATCACGATCGTGTGCGGCAGCGGATTCTCGTTCAGCGCATCGATCGCGTCGCCGAAGCCGGAGCCGCGGCGGAATTCCTTCAGCGCTTCGTCGGCGAGGATCAGCTGCGCCTCGGCCACGTCGCGCCGCTGACGGATTCGCTCGGCCGTGCGCCGCGCTTCCTCCGCCGACGTCGGTCGCTTGAGGAACACCGTGAGATCGACTGCGCGATTCCAGTTGCCGGTCGCGGTCTGCGCGTTCGCCACCAGCAGATGCAGGCACGCCGGCAGCGCGAGCGCGATGCCGATCACCAGGATCGTCAGCGTCGTCGCCAGCTTGTGCTGCGCCAGCCGGCCGAGCGAGCCGATCGACGTCTGCAGATGCCGCATGAGCCAGGCGGTCACGGCTTCGCTCCCGTGATCCGCGGCGAGGAGCTTGCGCGGGTCGAGCAGTTTCTCGCCGGCCGTCGGCGCCGCGCTTTCGACGATGCGGCCGGCTTCGAGCCGCACGCGGCGCACCGGGAAATGCTCCAGCAGGTAGATGTCGTGGCTCGCGACCAGCACCGTGACGCCGACTTCGTTGAAGCGGCGGAAGATCTTCATCACTTCGAGCGACAGATCCGGATCGAGGTTGCCGGTCGGCTCGTCGGCGATGAGGATCGCGCGGCTTGCTCACGACTGCGCGCGCGATGCCCACGCGTTGCTGCTCGCCGGTCGAAAGCTCGAGCGGCGCGCTCTGCTCGCGTCCGAGCAGCCCGACCTGGTCGAGCGCCGCGCGCACGCGCTTGCCGATTTCCTTGGTGCCGACGCCGGCGATGATGAGCGGCAGCGCGACGTTGTCGAAGATGGTGCGGTCGTGCAGCAGCTTGTGATCCTGGAACACCATGCCGATCTGGCGCCGATACGCCGGCACCTTGCCGCGGCCGATACCGGCGACGTTCTGGCCGTTGACGATCAGCTGGCCGCGGCTCGGCCGCTCGATCAGCGAGATGAGCTTCAGCAGACTCGACTTGCCGGCGCCCGAGTGGCCGGTGACGAACACGATCTCGCCCGCGGCGATCTCCAGCGACAGGTCGCTGAGCGCCTCGCGGCCGTTCGGATAGCGTTTGAAGACGTGATCGAAGCGGATCATTCTCGTTTGAGGAGCGCGTCGACGAACGCTTTCGGCGTCGAACTCGGCGAAATCCTCGGCGCTCTCGCCGATGCCGATGTAGCGGATCGGCAACCGCAGCTGGCTCGCGATTGCGAATACGATGCCGCCCTTCGCGGTGCCGTCGAGCTTGGTCAGCACGATGCCCGTAACGCCGAGCGCGTCGTTGAACAGACGCGCCTGCTGGAGCGCATTCTGTCCCTGGCTCGCGTCGAGCACCAGCAGTACTTCGTGCGGCGCGCGCTCGTCGACGCGAGCCATCACGCGCTTCACCTTCTTCAATTCGTCCATCAGGTTCGACTGCGTGTGCAGACGCCCCGCGGTGTCAGCCAGCAATACGTCGATGCGGCGCGCGCGTGCTGCCTGCAGCGCATCGAATACGACTGCTGCGGGATCGGCGCCGGTAGCCTGCGCAATCACCGTCACGTCATTGCGATCGCCCCAGATCTGCAGCTGCTCGACCGCCGCTGCGCGGAACGTGTCGCCGGCGGCGAGCATGACCTTCAGGCCTTCCTGTTTCAGCTCCCGCGCCAGCTTGCCGATCGTCGTGGTCTTGCCCGCGCCGTTGACGCCGACGACGAGAATCGCGAACGGCGTGGCATTGCGCTCGATCGTCAGCGGCTGCTGGCTCGGCCGCAGGACGTCCAGCAACGAGCTGCGCAGCGCGGCGAGCAACGCATCGAGATCGTCGAGCTCCTTGCGCGCGACCTTGCGACGCAGCTCGTCGAGGATGCGTTCTGTGGTCTCGACGCCGACGTCCGCGGTGATCAGTCGCGTTTCCAGCTCGTCGAGGACCGTGTCGTCGATGCGGCCTGCCGGCAACAGGTTCGCGAGGTCGTAGGTCAGCCACGAGTTGCCGCGATTGAGCTTCTCGCGCAGGCGCTTGAACAGCCCGGGCCGCGCGGCCTGCGCCGCTTCTTCAGTCTTGGATTTGAACCCGAACATCGCTTGAGCGGGATCACACTGGCTCGTAAACGAGGAGCGGCAGATTATCATTCACGCACCTATGCCGCGCCCTTCCGGGAAAAAAATTGCCGGGAAAAAACCGCCGCACAGCTCGCCGAACCGGCTGCGCATCATCGGCGGCCGCTGGCGCGGCTCGCGCATCGTGTTTCCTGCGCTTGCGGCGATTCGACCTTCGCCCGACCGCGTGCGCGAAACGCTCTTCAACTGGCTGCAACAGCCGATCGTGGGCGCGCGTTGCCTGGACCTGTTCGCGGGCAGCGGTGCGCTCGGCCTCGAGGCGCTGTCGCGCGGTGCCGCGCACGTGACGTTCGTGGACCGTGAGCCGCAGGTGGGACGTCATCTGACACAAACGCTGGAGCGGCTCGGCAGCCGCGATGCGACCGTCATGGTCGAGGACGCGCAGCGATTCCTGCTGCGCCCGCCGCAGCCGTTCGACATCGTCTTTCTCGACCCGCCGTTCGACTCGGCCGTGCTGGAGGAAGTCGCCGGCAGGTTGCAGCAGGGCTGGCTGGCGCCGGGTGCCCATATTTACGTGGAATGTCCGGCCGATCGCTCGCTCGCGACCTTGCCCGCGCAGTGGGGCGTACAGCGCACCAAGCGCGCCGGTCAGGTCGGCTATCATCTGCTGCGAGCCAGCGACCCAGCCAAAGAGGTTCCGCCATGACCGGCGCTCTGTACCCGGGCACGTTCGACCCGATCACCAATGGCCATCACGACCTGGTGCGCCGCGCAGTCGACATCTTCGGGCGCGTGCTGGTCGCCATCGCGGCGAATCCCGGCAAGGCTCCGCTGTTCAGCGTCGACGAGCGCGTCGAGCTGGCGCGCGAAGTGCTGCGCGATATTCCCAACGTCGAAGTGACCGGCTACACCGGACTCACTGTCGACTTCGCGCGCCAGAACGGCTTGCGCGTGGTCGTGCGCGGCCTGCGCGCCGTGTCCGATTTCGAGTTCGAGTTCCAGCTCGCGACCATGAGCCGGCATCTGTCGAACCAGGTCGACTACGTGTTCCTCACGCCGGCCGAGCGCTTCAACTTCATCTCCTCCTCGCTGGTGCGCGAGATCGCCAGCTTCGGCGGCAACGTCAGCCAGTTCGTGCATCCCGCCGTCGAGACCGCCCTGCAACGCGCCTGGGCGCGCCGCAAAGCCTGAAATTTCCGAAGGTCCCACGTCCATAAGATTGGCGTCACATGAAGTTCGCACTGCTTCGTTCGCGTATCTGTTTCCTCTTCGTCGTTGCTGTTTTCGCGCCGCTGCTCGCGGCTGCGGACGCTGCCGCCGAAACCGCAGAAGGCCGCGATCGCCAGCCAGCACGAGTTGGCCACGCAGGCCGGGATGGAAATCCTGAAGCAGGGCGGCAATGCGTTCGATGCGGCGGTCGCGGTGAGCTCGACGCTCGCAGTCGTCGAGCCCAGCAGCTCGGGACTCGGCGGCGGCGGCTTCTGGCTGCTCCATCGCGCGTCCGATGGGTTCGAGACCATGGTCGACGCGCGTGAAGTCGCGCCGAAGGCGGCGACGCGCGACATGTTCCTCGATGACAAGGGCAACGTCGTTGCCGGGTCGTTCGACACAGACTGCGCTCGCCGCCGGCATTCCCGGTGAAGCGGCGGGCTGGGCGCATCTCGCGACGAAGTACGGCCGGCTGCCGTTGAAGACGAGCATGCAGCCCGCGATCCGTCTCGCGCGCGAAGGATTTCCGCTCAACACGCGGCTGCGCGGCGGCATCGAAGCGAAGCGCAACCTGTTCCAGGCCGGAGCGGCAGCGAAGATCTTCCTGGTGAAGGGCGAAGTGCCGGCCGTCGGCACGATCATCAAGCAGCCGGAGCTGGCGCAGACGCTGACGGCGCTTGCCGAGCAAGGGCCCGACGGCTTCTACAAGGGTCGCGGTCGCGAAGCGCATGGTCGAAGGCGTGCGCAAGCTCGGCGGCATCTGGTCGCTGGAAGACTTCGCCGAGCTACCGCGTGGCCGAGCGCAAGCCGTTGTACGGCGAATACCGCGGCGCCCGCATCGTGTCTGCGCCGCCGCCGTCGTCGGGCGGCGTCGCGGTCATCGACGCGCTCAACATTCTTTCCGGCTTCGATCTCAGCGCGGTCGACAGCGCCACGCGCAAGCATCTCGTAGTCGAGGCGATGCGCCGCGCGCATCGCGATCGCGCAGAATTTCTCGGCGACCCGGATTTCGTCAAGGTGCCGACCGAGCGGCTCACGCATCCGTATTACGCGGACGGGCAGCGCGCTTCGCTCCGCATGGATCGCGCGACGCCGAGCAACATGCTGCCGAGCATCGAAGGCCCGAGCCAGGGTCCGCAGACCTCGCACTTCTCGGTCATCGACACGGAAGGCAATCGCGTCGCCGGTACGCAGTCGATCAACTTCTTCTTCGGCTCCGGCCTCATGGTGCCCGGCACGGGCGTGATGCTGAACAACGAGATGGACGACTTCGCCGCGAAGGCCGGCGTGCCCAACGGCTTTCGCCTGATCGGCGCCGATGCGAACGCGGTCGCGCCCGGCAAGCGGCCGCTGTCGAGCATGACGCCGACGTTCGTCGAGAAGCCGGATGGACTGATGATCGTCGGCTCGCCCGGCGGCAGCGTGATCATGACCGTCGTGCTGCTCTCGACGCTCGACTGGATGGACGGAGTGCCGCCCGAGGAATTCATCAAGAAGGGCCGCTATCACCACCAGTACATGCCCGACACGATCACGTTCGAGCCGGGCGCGCTCACCGAAGAAGAAAAGCAGACGCTGCAGAAATACGGCCACACGCTGCGCGAGTCGCGCATGCCGGGCAACGCGCAGATCGTGACTTGGGACTACCGCAGCGGCGAAGTGAAAGCGGTGTCGGATCCGCGCGGCGTCGGTGTGGGCGTCGGTGTACTGAGTGTCGGGCTTTCGCTACCGACTCTACGCTGACACTTCGGACAGAAATACGTCGAGCGCTGCCCCTGCACGAGCTGCCGGATCGGCGTACGGCACACGCGACACGGCTCGCGCGTGCGTTCGTAGACGAACAGCTTCTGCCGGAAATAGCCCGGCGATCCTTCCGGATTGACGTAGTCGCGCAGCGTCGTGCCGCCGGCGCGGATCGCCGCGCGCAGCACGACCTTGATCGATTTCGCGAGCGCATCGAACTCGGCGCGCGAGATGCGCTTCGCCTGCCGACGCGGACGAATGCCGGCGCGAAACAGTGCTTCGCTCGCGTAGATGTTGCCGACGCCCACCACGATCTGACCGTTCATGATGAGCTGCTTGATCGCAACGCTGCGTCCCGCGGCTGCGCGCGCCAAGTACGCGCCATTGAATTGCGCCGATAGTGGCTCCGGTGCGAGCGATCTGAGCAGCGGGTGCTGCAGCGGATCTTCGCGCGTCCACAGCAGGCTGCCGAAGCGGCGCGGATCGTTGAAGCGCACGCACAAGCCGGAGTCGAGCACGATGTCGACGTGATCGTGCAGCGCCGGCGCGATCGAGCTCGGCAGCAGCCGCAGGCTTCCCGACATTCCCAGGTGCAGGATCATCGTGCCGCGCTCGAGCTCGAACAGCAGGTACTTCGCGCGCCGCCGCAATTCGCGCAGCCGCTGACCGGCGGCTTCTTCCGGCAGCTCCCGCGGCACGCGCCAGCGCAACCGCGGCTCGCGAACCAGGATCGAGCGGATGACGCGGCCGCGGACCGCCGGCTCGATGCCGCGGCGCGTCGTTTCGACTTCGGGAAGCTCGGGCATTCAGGTCCTGTTGAGTGCAATTGGCGGGCGCGGGTTGATCGCCGTGAGATCGCCATCACAGTATCCATCACTGCCCTGCACCGCAGGTCACATCCCGCGAGCGGAGCAGGGATTTGCTCATTTGAGGTCGGCGGGGGGCTCCGCTATAGTCGCCCGACCTCGATTTTCCTTAATACGAACGGCCCGGCTCCGCGCGCCGCAGGTACCCACAGTGAACGTCGATTTTCTGTATGGAATTCTGAATCTTAGCTTCTGGTCGTACGTCGTCGTGACGTTCCTGATGGTGCAGGTCACCTTCATGGGAGTCACGCTCTACCTGCACCGCGACGCGACCCATCGGAGCCTGGATCTGCATCCCGCGCTCCGCCATGTCTTCCGCTTCTGGCTGTGGATGAGCTCGGGGATCGTCACCAAGGAATGGGTGGCCGTTCACCGCAAGCATCACGCCCGCTGCGAGACGCAGGACGATCCGCACAGCCCGGTCATCTATGGTCTGAAGAAGGTGCTGCTGGAAGGCGCCGAGCTGTACCAAGTTGCAGGCGCGCAATCCCGAGACGCAGGAGAAGTTCGGACGCGGCACGCCCGATGACTGGATGGAGCGCAACGTCTACATCCGCTATCGCAACTTCGGCATCGCCGGGCTGTTCTTCGTCGACGTGCTGCTGTTCGGCGTGCCCGGCATCATCGTGTTCGCCGTGCAGATGCTCGCCAACCCGTTGATGGCGGCTGGCGTGATCAACGGCATCGGCCACTACTACGGCTATCGCAACTTCGAGTGCCCGGACGCTGCGCGCAACATCGTGCCGTGGGGCCTGCTGGTCGCTGGCGAAGAGCTGCACAACAACCATCACGCGTTCCCGAGCTCGGCGAAGTTCTCGATCTATCGCTGGGAGTTCGACATCGGCTGGATGTACATCCGGATCTTCCAGGCGCTGCGGCTCGCGAAGGTCATTCGCGTCGCGCCGGCGCCGGCCCACGTGGAGCCGCGCAAGCACATCGATCTGGAAACTGTGCGCGCCGTGATCGTCAATCGCATGCACGTGCTGCGCGCCTACACGCGCCACGTGACTCTGCCGGTGTTCCGCGACGAGCTGCGCATCGCTGGCGGCAAGCTGAGCCGCCGCGTCCGGAAACTGCTGGTGCGCGAGCCGGTGCTGCTCGACAACACTGCGCAGTCGCGTCTGCGCGAAGTGCTCGCCTCGAACCAGGCGCTGCAGACGGTGCACGAGTTCCGCGAGCGCCTGCGCCAGATGTGGAGCGGCGCGAACATGAGCAACGAGAAACTCGTGCAGCACCTCAAGGACTGGATCGCGCAGGCCGAGGCGAGCCGCATCAAGGTGCTGCAGGACTTCGCCGCGACGTTGCGCGGCTACGCGATGCAGCCCGCCTGAGCTGAAAGCAGATCGCCTGAAAGAAAAAGCCCGCCGAAAGGCGGGCTTTTTGTTTCCGGTGTAGGTCGCGCTTTAGCGCGACACCGAGTCGGGCTGAAGCCCGACCTACAGGTCCATCACTTGATCTTCGTCTCTTTGTAGACGACGTGCTTGCGGACCTTCGGGTCGAATTTCTTGACCTCCATCTTGTCCGGATGGAGCCGCTTGTTCTTGGTCGTGGTGTAGAAGTGGCCGGTGCCGGCCGACGACAGGAGCTTGATCTTTTCACGCATGGCGATTCTCCTCGACCGGTCAGAGCTCGATGCCCTGGGCGCGCAGCTCGCGCGACCATCTTCTCGATGCCCTTCTTCTCGATGGTGCGCAGGCCGCGGGTCGAGACGCGCAGGCTGACGAAGCGACGCTCGCTCTCCAGCCAGAAGCGCTGCACGTGCAGGTTCGGCAGGAAGCGCCGGCGACGCCGGTTGTTGGCGTGGGACACCGTGTTGCCGGTCATCGGCCGCTTGCCGGTGATCTGACAGACTCTGGACATGGCTGCAATCCTCAACGGGGTGGGCCAGGCGGGTATGGCGCCGGGCCCGAAAACGAGTCGCGCTTTATACCAGCCAATGGCTTGAGAGGGAAGGATTTACAGCAATCCGGCCGCGCTCCGCGAAGGACTCGCAGACCCCGTCGCCGATGACCAGGTGGTCGATCAGCCGGACATCGATCAGCGCCAATGCCTCCTTCAGCCGGCGGGTGACGTGCTCGTCGGCCAGGCTGGGTTCCGCCACGTCCGGACGGGTGGTTATGGGCGACGATGACCGAAGCGGCGTTGCGGGCCAAGGCCTGTTTGACGACCTCTCGGGTGTGGACGTTGGCCGTGATCCAGCGTGCCGCGGAAGAGCTCGTCGAATGCGATGACCCGGCGACGGTTGTCGAGCCACAGGCAGCAAAAGACCTCGTACGCCAGGTCGCGCAGGCGCATCTGCAGGAATTCCCTCGTCGCCTGGGTATCGTTCAGCGGCACCCCGGCCCGCAGCGGCTCCTGGTAGTGCCGGCGGGCCAGCTCCAGCGAGGCTTGCAAGACCACGTACCGCGTCGGGCCCAGCCCTCGCGCCTCGCAGAGCCGCTGCGGGCTCGCTGTCAGCAATCCTCGCAGGGAACCGAATTCGACCAGGAGCTGCCGGGCCACATCGAGAGCGCTGTGCCCGCGCACGCCCGTGCGCAGCAGGATCGCGAGCAGCTCTGCCTCGGTGAGCACGCTCGGCCCGCGCTCGAGCAGCTTTTCCCGAGGCCGCTCGCGCTGCGGCCATTGCCGTATCGACATCCGCCGTCCTTGGCTGGGGGGCCTGGCGCGATTGTGCAGCCGGACTGGCCCATGCAGCTCCGGAATACCTCGATACAGCGCCTCGTTTGATGCGCCCGAAGGCCGCCCCCATAATCCGGCCATGAGTCCGCAGCCCCGCAAGATCCTGCTCGGCGTCACCGGCGGCATCGCCGCCTACAAGAGTCCGGACCTCGTGCGCCGACTCATGGAGCACGGCGCCGAAGTGCAAGTCGTCATGTCGCGCGGTGCGCAGCAGTTCGTGACTGCGCTGACGTTCCAGGCCGTCTCCGGACGCCCCGTGCGCACCGACCTCTGGGACGAAGCGGCGGAAGCAGCGATGGGTCACATCGAGCTCGCGCGCTGGGCCGACGAGATCGTCGTCGCTCCTGCGACTGCAGAGTTCATCGCGCGTCTCGCGCATGGTTTCGCGGACGATCTGCTCGCGACGGTTTGTCTCGCGACGACGGCGCGCATCACGCTCGCGCCCGCGATGAACCGCCAGATGTGGGCGAACGCGGCCACTGCAAGCGAACGTGCAGGTCCTGAAGGAACGCGGCGTGCGCATGCTCGGCCCTGCCAGCGGCGAGCAGGCGTGTGGCGAAGTCGGCGTCGGTCGCATGCTCGAGCCCACGCAGATCGCCGATGAAATTTTCACTACGCGCGGCGCCGCGGGTCCGCTGCACGGCCTGAAGGTCGTCGTCACCGCCGGACCGACGCGTGAGGCGATCGATCCCGTGCGGTTCATCAGCAATCGCAGCTCCGGCAAGATGGGCTATGCAGTCGCGCAGGCGGCACGTGAAGCCGGCGCCGAAGTGGTGCTGGTCAGCGGACCGGTGCAGATTCCGACTCCGCGCGGCGTCGAGCGAGTCGAAGTGGAGAGCGCGGAGCAGATGCTCGAGACAGTGCGACGCAATCTCGTCGGCGCGGACATCTTCATCTCGGCTGCGGCAGTTTCCGACTACCGCGCGCACCAGGTCGCGGGCGAGAAGATCAAGAAGACCAGCGACACGATGAGTCTGTCGCTGGCGCGCGCCCCGGACGTGCTCGCGACGATCTCGCGCTCCGAGTCGCCGCCGTTCCTCGTCGGCTTCGCCGCCGAAACCGAGCACGTCGAGCGCAACGCGCTCGCGAAACTGACGGGCAAGAATCTCGACATGATCGCCGCCAACAAGGTCGGCGCGGGGCTCGGGTTCGACAAGGACGAGAATGCGCTGACCGTGTATTGGCCGGGCGGCGGCAAGCGCGAGCTCGCGTTCACGAGCAAGCTGGCGCTGGCGCGGCAGCTCGTCGAAGTCATCGCCGAGCGCTACCAGGCGAGCAACAAGACACGCGCATTCACCGCCGAAATCGAAGAGCCCTGCCCATGCCAGCTGATGGAGCGCACGCCGCCGGCGCACGACACCGGCTCGAGGTGCGCATCCTCGATCCACGCATCGGTCGCGAATACCCGCTGCCGCAGTACGCGACTCAAGGCTCCGCAGGCGTCGACTTGCGTGCCTGCATCGATGCGCCGCTCGAGCTGAAGCCGGGCGATACGCAGCTCATTCCATCGGGCATCGCGATTCACCTGGAAGACTCCGGCTACGCTGCGTTGGTGCTGCCGCGCTCCGGTCTCGGGCACAAGCACGGCATCGTGCTCGGCAATCTGGTCGGCCTGATCGACTCCGACTACCAGGGCCAGGTGTTCGTTTCCTGCTGGAATCGCGGCCAGACGACGTTCACGATCCAGCCCGGCGAGCGCATCGCGCAGCTGGTGGTCGTGCCGGTCGTGCAGGTGGAGTTCGAAGTGGTCGAGGAGTTCGCGCAGTCCCAGCGCGGCGCCGGCGGCTTCGGCAGCTCCGGCCGCGGCTGACTCGGCCCACTTCTGGATCAACGAAGGCCCTTCAGTTCCTTGAAGCGCTTCACGTCCGAGTCGAACGACTCGTTCAGCGCCGCCTGTTCCTTGCGGTTCGCGGCCAGCGATTGTTCGTAGACGCGCAGGCCCTTCACCGTGTTGACCATCTCCGCGGCGAGGTGCTCGGGCAGCGGCGGTGCGTTCGGGCTTGTCGCTGTACGGCTTGAAGCGTGCGATCTGCCCTTCGAGCCGCGTCTGGCGCTCGCGCAGGCTCGCGATGTTCTGCTCGGTGACCCGGTACATCGCATTCAGCTGCTCGAGCCGCTGATTGCGCAGACCGCTCGATGTCCTCGACCGACAGATAGGTTTCGGTCAGCGTGCGATCGCGCAGCGCGCGCTCCTCCTTTTCCTTGCGGACTTTCGCTTCCACGGCCTCGCGCTCCAGCCGCTTGGCACGGGTCGCCTCGCCTTCGATCAGCCGCACCTGCATGCCGCGGTCGTTGAGCACTTCGGTGTCCAGGCCGGCGCATTCCGGCGGCATGCTGTCGCCGTAGTGGGTCTGGCCGTTGCGATCCTTGCAGCGAAAGAAAGCTTCGCGCGACGCGCGGTTCTGCGCAGCGGCTGCAGCGCCGTAAGCCATTGCCGCCAGGACGATCGTTGTCGCGATTATGCGAATCCCGCGCATGTTAGCTCGAGCTACCGTTCCCGCGGCTATTGTGCCGGAGGAACCCCGCCGGTCAAATCTTTACGCGCGGTGCGGCCTTCAGGCGACGCCGTACTGGCTGCGGTACGTGCGCGTCGCCGCCAGCTGACTGGCGTTGCCGGATCGCTCCAAGTACTCGATCAGGTCGGCGAGCTTGAGGATGCTGGTCACCGGCAGGCGCAACGTCTGCTCGACTTCCTGAACTGCCGACAGCTGGCCCGTGCCGCGTTCCTGGCGATCGAGGGCGAGCACCACACCGACCGGCTGTGCGCCCGGCCGCGGTGATGATGTCGACGGCTTCGCGAATCGCCGTGCCGGCCGTGATCACGTCGTCGACGATCAGCACTCGGCCGCGCAACGGCGTGCCGACGATGCTGCCGCCTTCGCCATGATCCTTCGCTTCCTTGCGATTGAAGGCCCACGGTGCGTCGCGGCCGTAGCGGTCCGCGAGCGCAATCGATGCCGCCGCCACCAGCGGGATGCCCTTGTAGGCCGGTCCGAACAGCACGTCGAAGGACAGCGCCGCTTTCTGGATCGCCTCGGCGTAGTGGCGCCCGAGCTCCGCGAGCCCCCCGCCGGTGTTGAACAGAGCCGGCGTTGAAGAAGTACGGACTCAGGCGGCCGGATTTCAGCTTGAACTCGCCGAAGCGCAGCACGCCCAGGCGCAGACACAGTTCGATGAAGGACGCGGACATGAAGGGATTCTATACATTCTCTCTATAATGGCGGCATGCGCATCATCACTCTCAACGCCAACGGCATTCGCTCCGCGGGCAGCAAGGGCCTGTTCGGCTGGATCGCGAAGCAGGAGCCGGATGTCGTGTGCGTGCAGGAGACCAAGGCGCAGGAGGATCAGCTCGGCGACGCGCTGTATCGGCCGAAGGGCTATCACTGCTATTACTTCGACGCGCTGAAGAAGGGCTACAGCGGCGTTGCGATCTATGCGAAGCGCAAGCCCGACAACGTCACGATCGGCTACGGCTCGAAAGAGTTCGACGGCGAGGGACGTTACCTCGAAGCGCAGTTCGGCAAGCTCTCGGTCGTCTCGCTGTACGCGCCCTCCGGCTCGTCCGGCGAGGACCGGCAGCGGCGAAGTTCCGTTTCCTCGCCGAGTTCATGCCGCACCTGACCGCGCTCAAGCGCAAGCGGCGCGACTTCATCCTGTGCGGCGACTGGAACATCGCGCACAAGGAGATCGACCTGCGCAACTGGCGCTCGAACCAGAAGAACTCCGGCTTCCTGCCGCAGGAGCGCGCCTGGCTCGATCAGCTGTTCGGCGACGTGGGCTACGTCGACGGCTTTCGCGAGATCAACCCGAAGCCCGACCAGTACACGTGGTGGTCGAACCGCGGCCAGGCCTGGGCGAAGAACGTCGGCTGGCGCATCGACTACCAGATCCTCAGCCCCGGGCTGCGCGGCAGCGTGCTGGGCGCGAGCATCTACAAGAAGCGGCGCTTCTCCGATCACGCGCCGCTCGTGATGGACTACGACTTCAAGATGCGATGACCGCGAACAGCGCCCCGCCCGCGGCTCCGCACGTCGGCTGGCGCGCCTACGTTCCTGCGAGCGTGCGCCCCTACACGGAGGCCGCGCCGCTCGCAGCACTCTTTCTCGGCATTTCGCTCGGGCGCGCCTTATGCGTTGATCAGCGCGACGCTCACGACCCGCCTCGCGCAGGACGGGATCAACAAGCGCGCCGTGACTGCATTCACGCTCGCCTTTCTCGTCTACAACCTGAAGTGGTTGTGGGCGTGGATCGTGGATGGTGTGCGGCTCCCCATCATCGGTCGCTTGGGCCAGCGCGTCTCGTGGCTGCTGCTCGCCGGCGTGCTGGCTGCCGCAAGCATCGTGAACCTCGCGCTGGTCGACCCCAAGGAGAGTCTCGCCGCCACGGCCGTCGCCGCGATCCTGGTCGCCGTTGCCGGTGCGACCTACGACATCGTGATCGATGCGTATCGCATCGAGTCGCTCGAGCCGCGCCAGCTCGGCGTGGGTCCGGCATGTCGCAGTACGGCTGGCGCATCGGGTCCGTGACAGCAGCAGCGTTGGCACTTCTGATTGCCGCGCGCGGCGGCTGGCAGATGGCGTACATCGCGTGCGCGCTGTTCGCTATTCCTGCAATGGTCGTCGGCCTGGTGCTTGGCGAGCCGGCGCGACATCGCGCAGCGTCGCGCGCGCAAAGGCGTGAGCAGCAGTCGCCGATTCGATCGTCTGCGCCGCTGGTCGAATTCTTCCGGCGCCGCGGCGCGCTGCTGGTGCTGCTCTTTGTCCTGCTGCACAAGATCGGCGACACGCTCGCGAATCTGACGTTCAGGCTGCTGTTCAACGATCAGCAGTACACGAATGACGAGATCGCCGTGTACGACGTCGGCTTCGGCTTCTGGGCCTATCTCGCCGGCATCTTCATCGGCGGCATGCTGTACACCGCGCATCGGCATGAAGCGCTCGGTGCTGCTGAGCCTCGTGCTCATGGGCGTCTCCAATCTGAGCTTCGCGGGCCTCGCGGCCCTGGGTCATTCGAATTGGGGGCTGGCGGGTGCGATCGGCTTCGAGAACCTGGCGAGCGGCATCGGCGGCGTGACGGTCGTCGCATACCTCTCGGCGCTCTGCGACCTGCGCTACACGGCGGCGCAGTACGCGCTGCTCTCGGCAGCGGCGAGCGTGGTGGGACGAGTGTTGACGGGAACGAGCGCCGGCGCGCTCATCGAGATGCTCGGCTACGTGAACTTCTATCTGCTGACGACGGTGCTCGCGTTGCCCGCGATCATTCTGTTCTGGATGATGATGCGCTCAGGGTTGGTCGACGCTTCGGTCGGCACGGCGGCGACGACGCGACTCTACAACTCGCGCGGCGCCGGCCACTCCGAGTAGCCCGACGCCTCCGAGCGGTCGAGGCTCGTGAGCGGATCGGTCCACAGCGTGCTGCTGCTCACTTCGCGCTCGCCTCGTAGTCTTCGGGCTCGACGTCGACGGAGCCGGTCCAGTCCTCGGGTGCCTGCGCTTCTTCGAATTCCAGCTCGGCCCACGACTCCAGGTCGAATTCTTCCAGCGTGCCGTCGAAGTGTTGCACTTCGACCGTCGCATCGTCGCGATCGATCGCGACGACTTCGAACAACGCACCACCCGGCCGGCGATACCAGTCACCCACAACAGGACTCGGCGAGGTCATACGTTGTCTCCGGTTGTTCGAGCAATGGTTGTAGTCCTGTGAGCGGGCTTATTCAAGAGGAAATTTTTCTGCAGAGCATCAAGCAATCACGACACGCGCGCGCGTTGATGACAGCAGTGTCAATTCGTTCTTCGGTATTCGAGATCCCATACGCCGTGACCGAGACGCTGGCCGCGACGCTCGAAGCGCGTGAGCGTACGGTCTGCAGATCGCGCGACGAAACCTGCGTCAGCTGCGACGTTAACAAACGTCGGTGACGCGTCGATGACCTCGCGCATCTGCTGTGCGTACGGCTCCCAGTCGGTCGCGAGCCGCAGCGTGCCGCCTGGCGCGATCACTTTCGCCAGCAGCTCGACGAATGACGGCTGGATGAGCCGCCGCTTGTGGTGTCGCTTCTTCGGCCACGGATCCGGAAAGAAAATGTGCACCAGATCGATAGACGCGGGCGCGAGCTGGTGTTGCAGCACTTCGACCGCGTCGTGACAGATCACGCGCACATTGCGCAATGTCGCGGCTTCGGCGCCGAGCAACAGATGTCCGACGCCGGGCCGATGCACTTCGACGCCGATGCAGTCGATCTCGGGATGCGCCGTGGCGAATTCGAGCAACGCTTCGCCGGCGCCGAAGCCGATCTCCAGCATGCGCGGCGCCGCGCGTCCGAACAGCGCGTGCAGATCGAGCGTCGTGTGCGAGAACTCGATGCCATATTTCGGCCACAGCTGCGCGAGCGCGCGCTGTTGGCCCGCTGTCGCGCGTCCCGCCCGCAAGACGAAGCTGCGCACGCTGCGCAATCGCACGTCAGAAGGATCTTTCTCAGAGATCACGGTGTTTGCTTTTGGCCGAGCAGGTGTTCGAACAGCAGCCGCGCGGCCGAGGGCAGCGGTGCGTTCGCTCGTGTGCACAGGAACAGCTGACGTCGCGCCCAGGCGTCGCTCAGAGCGATGGAGGCGAGCGACAACGAGCGAATGTACGGCGAAGTCGCCGCACGGGGCACGATTCCAACGCCGAGGCCGGCCGCGACCATCGCGCAGGCGGCATCGAAGCTCGTCACGTTGATGCGCCAGTTCAGCGTGCGGCCTGTCTCGGTCGCGGCGCGCGTCAGCACGTGGTGCAAGGCGCTGCCGGCATGCAGGCCGACGAACGGCTGGTCGGCGATCTCCACGAAGGCCAACGATTGCCGGTTCGCGAGCGGATGACCCGGTTGCAGCACGACCACCAGCTCGTCATTGCGAAACGGCACCGTGCGTCAGGCCTCCGACCAGCGGCAGCTCGCTCAAGATGCCGAAGTCCGCCGAGCCGTCGGCGACCGCAGCGGCGATGGCAGAGCTCACGTGCTCTTCGAGCTGAACGTGAATGTCGGGATGCGCAGCGCTGAACGAGGCGAGGGCACCGGGCAGAAATTCCACGATCGACGAGATGTTCGCGAACACGCGGACGTAGCCGCGCGAGCCGCTTGCATGCCGGCGCATCTCGTCATCGAGCTGTGCCGCCTGGTGAAGCAGGACGCGTGCGCGCACCAGCAGCGCGTGACCGGCGGCGGTCAGCTCGACGCCCTTGGCTGCACGCACGATGAGCGCGCAGCCGAAAACCTCCTCCAGATCGGAAATGCGCTTGCTGACCGCCGAGGCGACAGTGTGCGAGCGCTCGGCCGCCCGCGCGATGCTGCCGGCATCGGCAACGGCGACGAACAGCTCCAGGTCGCGCAGATCGAACTTCATGGGACGCTAGCTTGCCGGTCGGGCGGGCCGCTGCATAGAATCCGGACGGCGAAGCGGGTGTAGTTCAATGGTAGAACTGTAGCTTCCCAAGCTACTAACGTGGGTTCGATTCCCATCACCCGCTCCAGTCCTCGATCAGTTGCACGCGATTTCTCTCGCGTGGCGTGCCGCCGAAATCGGTCCAGACCGTGTTCAAGCGCAACGAGGATCACGGCTTCATCAGCGAAGCGAATCGCGCGGAGTTCTTCCGCAAGCTCGTCGACCTCATGGATGCGAGCATCGAGGCCAAAGGCGAATAGGACACGCGCTCCGGCCGAGCACCTTCACATTTGTTCACAGTCTCGCAGTTCGCAATTGGAGCCGGTGCCGCCGCTGCTCCAAACGCGATCGACCCCACCCTGACCGCTACTGCGCAGCTCTCCCGCCGATAGGTTGCATACACGCTTGCTGTTATCGCAAGCGTTGCCGGGGCGGCGAGCAACGACGGTTTCGACGACGGCGGCTTTCTGCCCGCCAAGACGCGTAGCAATTGGTGGCACATCGTCTGTGGCGCCCGAACCACCGTATACATCGAGCGGCGCCAAGCGACTCGGCAGTTCGAGCAACATCGGAGAATGCTCTATTTTTCCGCATATTTTTCTGTTGCATACACACCAACACTCATAGCAACCATCCTTTCAATGCATTTTTTCGGGTTGTATGCTCGGCACGACGCTTGGGGCCCATTGCCAGAACCAATTCCACGGAGGATTGGTTGGGTCACAAGACGGGAGCGTCGCACCTGGCCGTGCGGCGCCGATCACCACGAAGAAAACATCTCGCAGGGAGAAACTAAAATGTTGACGAGACAAACTCTCGCGCACGCGGTGAAGCGTGCGCTGAATGGTGGTTCGTCGGCCGCACAAACGGCCTTCGATCCCTCGCAACCCAGCCGACGCAACACGAGTTGCCTGGCAGGTGCGATTGCCACGACGCTGATTGCAGCCAGCCCGGCCGCGCTGGCGCAAAGCACCAGCGGCTCAGTATTCGGACAAGCCACGAAGGGTGAAACCGTCGTGGTCGAGAACCCGCAAACCGGCTTCCACCGCGAAATTCCCGTGGGTGAGGATGGCGGGTACCGCATGCCGGCGTTGCCGCCCGGCAGCTACAAGGTGACCCTCAAGCATGCGGATGGCACGACCGTGGTCCGCGACGGCATCACCGTCAGCGCGGGCACGGGTACAGCAGTCAACTTCGTTGCAACCAGCTCCGAGGGCACGATCAGCGAAGTGATCGTGACCGGCGTCCGTGTCGTGAATCCGATCGACGTCTCGTCGGTGGAGTCGATGACGATCCTGTCCGCCGACAGCTCGAGAAGATTCCGGTGGCACGCGACCTGACTTCGGCGCGCTGCTCGCTCCCGGCACCGTGCGCGGCGACATCGCGTTCGATGGCAACCTGGCATCGTTCGGCGGCGCCTCGGTTGCCGAGAACGCGTACTACGTGAACGGCTTCAACATCACGAACTCGTTCCGCAACCTCAACTTCTCGAAGATTCCGTTCGAAGCGATCGCCGAGCAGCAGATGAAGACCGGCGGCTACGGCGCGGAATTCGGCCGTTCGCTCGGCGGCGTCGTCAACCAGACGACCAAGCGCGGTACCAACGAGTTCCAGACGGGGTCCAACGTCTACTGGACGCCGGGCTCGATGCGCGCCAAGACGAAGAATGCCAACTACTCGAATCCGCCGAGCCGCTGTCCTTCGGCACCGTTCGTTCCAGCAACGCCGAGGAAGAGACCTCCGAGTGGAACGCCAACGTCTGGGCGGGCGGTGCGATCGTCAAGGACAAGCTGTTCGCCTTGGCATTGATCGGTTACAGCGAGCACGAAGAAGACCGCTGGGGCAACGTCACGCAGGCCAACAACACGAACGACACGACCGAAACACCGACCTGGTTGTTGAAGCTCGACTGGAACATCAACGACTCCAACACCTTCGAGTTGACCGCGTTCTCGGACGAGGAGGAGACGGAAAGCAAGGTTTTCCTCAACACGCTCGGGTCAGGCCGATCGGCTGGCGGTTGATCGGTACCCAGTTCGAGGAGAACGGCGGCGAGAACTACGTCCGGAAGTACACCAGCTACCTCACCGATACCTTCACGGTCTCCGCGCTGTATGGCCACGGCGAGTTCTCGCGAGGCATTCACCTGAAGACTGCGAACGGCTTGCGGCGTTGCCTACAGCGGCGATCTCAACGTCGCCGGCCACCGGCTGCCCGGTCATCGTCGACGCCCGTCCGGCCGCGCGCAGAGCGGCGACCGGAGTGTACGCGAGCACGTGCAACATCACGGCCACGCTTCGCCAACCTCGGCACCATCGAGCGTCAAGACTCCGGCGATACGCGCGACCAGTTCCGCATCGACGCCGAATGGCAGCTCGGCGACCACCTGCTGCGCTTCGGCTACGACCTCGACGACTACGAGTCCGTGGCGGGTGCGTC
The DNA here is from genome assembly GCA_963830745.1 of uncultured Gammaproteobacteria bacterium. Lineage (GTDB taxonomy): Bacteria > Pseudomonadota > Gammaproteobacteria > Steroidobacterales > Steroidobacteraceae > Steroidobacter. Next base: position 99,900 of record CAWHNL010000012.1, on the reverse strand, counting down.
GATCGAAGGCGGTCGTACGTGGCGCTACTCGACCCGACTCCGACGCTGCCAACGCGGGCGACGAGTCGACATCGTGCGCGAGCAGATCGTCAACCAGGGCGCGACCGTCGAGGTGAAGCAGCGCGCGTTCTACATCGAGGACAGCTGGAACATCACCGACAACTTCCTCGCTTACGCTCGGCGCTGCGCTGGGACAGCTTCGAGAACATCAACGGCCAGGGCGACACCTACGTCGAGATCAAGAACCAGTTCGGCCCGCGCCTGGGCTTCTCCTGGGACGTGCACGGTGACTCGTCGTTCAAGGTGTTCGGTAACGCCGGCCGCTATGCGCTGCCGCTGACCGCCGAGTGTCGCCGTCGCGGTGCGAGCGCCTCGTTGTTCACGCCGCGAGAACTTCAACTTCACCGGCGTGTCGATCCGGTCACCGGCGCGCCGATCGGTCCGGACCTCGCGCGGCACGTTCACGTTACATCAACGGCGAATTCGGCGAGCCGAAGGACGCGCGGACGATCGCGTCGAAGAATCTCGATCCGATGTACCAGGACGAGTACATCCTCGGCTTCCAGATGGCGCTCACCGAGCATCAGCATCGCTCGGTGCCCGTGGGATCTATCGCGACCTGAAAGCCGCCATCGACGACAACTGCGACTACGCCGCCGATCCTGGCAGCGGGCAGTTGCGCGGCAGGTGTCGATCCGAATAGCGTCGTTCTGCCGAGCGGCGGGCTTCCCGTACTGCCGCATGTTCAATCCCGGGCGAGGACGCCGTCTTCCTGACCGACTTCGACGGACAATGGAACGCTGACCGAGACGACCGTCGCCGGTGCGCTGCTCTCGCCGGAGGCCAAGCGCACCTACAAGGCGCTCGAGTTCTTCTGCGACGGCAACTGGGACAGGTCTTCCTGCAGGCGTTCGTACACCTAGCGTACAGCAAGGGCAACACCGAAGGCGGCGTGAAGTCCGACATCGGCCAGAGCGACACCAACGTCACCCAGGACTTCGACTACAAGGAGCTGGCGGTCGACTCCTACGGCTATCTGCCGAACGATCGTCGCCACGCGCTGAAGCTGTTCGGCAACTACTCGATCACTGACGAGTTGGCGGTCGGCGCGAACCTGCTGGTCCAGTCCGGCCGTCCGATGAACTGCCTGGGCGTGCTGTTCGCCGTTCCACGGCGGCATTCATCCCGTACGGCTCGTCGTTCTTCCGTTGTGGCACGACTGCAGCCGGCGGGACGATGGGCCTTCGGAGCCCGTGCCGCGCGGGACGGCGGGTCGTCTGCCGTGGACCTGGTCGGTCGACCTGAGCTTCGCCTACACGCCGCGTTGGGCTGAAGGACTGACCGCGAAGGTGGATGTCTTCAACCTGTTCAACAAGCAGGAGTCAGTCGCAGTCGAGGACCGTGCGGAAGATCCGGCGACGGGCGTGCCGGCGAGCACCTACCTGGTGCCGCGAGCATTCCAGCAGCCGCGCTACTTCCAGTTCTCGGTCCAGTACGACTTCTGAGCGAGAGAGTAAGACGTTCCCTATTACGGCCGCCGCAAGGCGGCCGTTTTTTATGGGGCGGCGTTATGCTTGCAGTCGATGCAGTCCATTTCCGAAAGCTGGGATCGCGCCCGGCAGCTTGAAGAGCAAGGCAGCTGGGATCAGGCGCGTTCCTTGTACGAGGCCATCCTCGCGCGCGAGCCACTTCATGTGCCGGCGAGGTTGCGCATGTCGCGCTTCGAGCAGTTCGCAGATCGCTATCTCGCGGCGAAGGAGCACGTGCAGCGGGCCGCAGATGCAATCCGCGGGCGGCACGGCACGCGCCTGATCGGATATGTCACCGCGCGGCTGCTGGAATTTGCCGAGGAAGGCGAGGTCGCCTCGACCATCCTGTCGCTCGACTGGTCGGATCCGGATGTCATCCGACAGTCACCCGTGTTGGCGCAGCATCTGTGGCTCGCTGGTCGCTACGAGGACGCGCTGCGGTTCCTTGACGCATTGGCCGACCGCCTACCGGCTCATCACTTGCTGTCGTTCACGCGGGCGAATGTACTTCGCTATCTCGGCGACATGGCGGGAGCTGAACGCGAGTACGAGGCGTGCCTGACCCTGTCACCGGACTTTGCAGACGCGCACTGGGCCCTTGCCACACACGCCAGGGCACAGCCGCCGCTGGCGCGCATTCCGCGCATCCGCGCGGCGCTGGAAAACGTTCCTGATGCCGGGCTCGAGCAGGCTCATCTGTTCTATGCGCTGTTCCGTGAATACGATGCGGCGGATGACACGGACGAGGCGTGGTCCGCGCTGTCGCAGGGCGCAGCCATCATGAGAAAGCGGCTCGCGTTCGATTCGCAGCGAGAGACTGCGCGAATGGAAGCGTTGCTGCGAATCCCCGTGTCTGCGCCGCAACCTGCGACCGATGTCTTGCCTGTGCCCATCTTCATCGTCGGCATGCCGCGTACCGGTACGACAGTGTTGGACCGCATTCTGGGCAATCACTCGCAGGTCAGGTCGCTGGGCGAGCGCAACGATTTTTCGGCGGCCGTGAGCGAGGCGTCGGGCCGCTTCTTCCGGTCTGCGCTGCACGGGGATGATCGGGAGCTGTTGCCGCAATTGGATTTCAGCAGAGCCGGGGATCTGTACCTGCAGCGCCTGCGGACGCTCGCATCGCAGGCACGCTATGTGATCGATAAGAATCCACAGAACCTGTTCAACCTTCCGATCATCCTGCAGGCACTCCCGAACGCGCGCGTCTTGTGCTTGCGGCGCGATCCGATGGACGCGTGCTTCTCCAACCTGAAGGAGCTGTTCCAGGGGGATGCCTATCCTTACAGCTATGCGTTGGACGATCTCGCCGAACACTGCCTGCGAGTGCGCAGGTGGATGGAGCATTGGCAAAGCGTGGCGCCGCAGTCGGTCCGAATCGTGGACTACGAGAACGTCGTGAAGGACCCGGACGCAACCATCGCCGCCGTGCTCGATTTTGTCGGGCTGGAGATGCAAGGCGGACTGCACGAAATCACGCGCAACAGCGCGCCCGTCTCCACGGCCAGCAGCAGCCAGGTGCGGGAAAGTATCCATGCACGTGGCATCGGCGCCTGGCAGCGCTATGAGCAGCAGTTACAGCCGCTGCGCGCTCGGCTCGGTGCATGATGGCCGCTCCGTCTGGCATTCCATCCTCGCTGCAGCCGTTGCTGTCGCGCGCGGAGCTGCTGGCGTCGCGGAAGGATTGGGATGGCGCCATCGCGGCGTATGAAAAACTGCTCGCGCACGTACCGAACGAGCCTTACACGCTGGTGCAGCTGTCATACATGTATTCGCTGCGCGGGGACTACCGCCGCGCCGCGGATTTCGCGTTGAGTGCAGCGCGCACTGGAACGACCGACCCGAAGATTCTCGCGGAGCTGCTGCCGCGCCTGCGGACGTTCAATCAGGTGCAGCAGATGCTGGCGTGCATCGAGCGCGCGATGCCGATGGACGGGATGCCCATTCCCCTGCTGATCGCGGCAGCCGCGCAGTTGAGCTATGTCAATCTGCCGGAGCGCGCCATCGACTTTCTCGACGAAGCACAGCGCGCCGACCCGGACTATCCGTCGACGCTCCTCGCTCGCACGCAGGTTCTCACCTACCTGGGGCGCTTCGCCGACGCCGAGCAGGACGTCACGCGGGCGCTACGCAGAGCACCCGAGATAGCGCAGGGTTACTGGTTGCAGGCAGGGCTGCGGCGTCAGACCGCGGACAGCAACCATGTGGGTGCGATCAAGCGCGAGCTCGAGCGCGGCGGTCGTGCTGCTGAAGACGTGGCGCTGCTGTCGTTCGCTCTGCACAAGGAGCTCGACGATCTGGAGCAGTACGAAGATGCGTGGCTGGCGCTGGTTCGCGGGTGTCGCGCGAAGCGTTCCCGCTTGAACTATGACAGCCGGCAAACGCAGCAGCTGTTCGACGCGTTGACGGAATTCGAAGCGGCGGCTCCGCAGCCTGCGAGCGCCGGGATCGACTCTGCCGCGATTCCCATCTTCATCGTGGGTCTGCATCGCTCCGGCACCACGTTGCTGGAGCAGATGCTGGACGGGCATCCCGAGGTGAGGGCGCTCGGCGAGCTGTACGATTTCACCAGCGCCATGCGTTACGCCACCGATCATCATTGCAAGGGAGTGATCGATGCGACGATCGTGCAACGGGGCCGCAGCATCGATCTCGTCTCCGCGGGCAAGCGCTATCTGGACGGCATCGAATGGCGAGTGGAGGGTCGGCGCTACTTCACCGACAAGCTACCGTCCAACTTCCTCAACATCGGATTCATTGCGCACGCCCTGCCGCAGGCCAGGATCCTGCACATGGTCCGCGATCCGGTGGAGACCTGCTTCTCCAATCTGCGGGAGCTGTTTTCGGAAGCCAATGCTCACAGCTACGACCTCGCGGAGCTGGCCGATTACTATCGACTCTACAGTGCGCTGATGAAGCACTGGCACGCGCGGTTTCCCGGACGGATTCTGGACGTGGAATACGCGAAGCTCGTCGCGGAACCGGAAACGCAGTTGCGCCGTGTGACAGAGTTTTGCGGCTTGTCCTTCGCACCCGCCATGCTCAATCCTGACTCGCGGCGACGCGCAGTCGTCACCGCGAGCGCAGTGCAGGTGCGCAACAGCATTCAGGTTCGTGACCGGCCGAAATGGGCTCCTTACGAGCGTTGGCTGTCGCCAATGATCGAGCGCATCCAGACCTGAGCGGCTCCGCCGCCCGCCCTATCCCGCGGGATTTCCCGGGCAGCATTCGCTGCCCCTCAGTCAAAAGCGCTTCGTCACTCCGAACTTGAACGTGCGGCCGAGCGGGCTGCCGTACGCAGTGTTGTACGGAATCGTGGCGCGATAGAACGACGGATCCCGGTCGAACACGTTGCCCACCGTGAGCGTCGCTGCGATCTCCGACGGCAGCCGCACGCGATAGATCAGATCGACATTGAACAGCTCGTCGACCTTCTGCCCGGCAAGCGTCGCCGTGTTCTGCGCGGCGCAGAAGCCCCGCGGCTGACCGACGACCGCCGCGTTCGACGAGTACTGCCCTGAGCCGGCACCGGTCGGCACGCCGTCGCGGTTCGACGTGAGCGGGCCGGAAGCCGTGCACGCTGCGCCGCTCGGCGATACGCCATTGGCGTCGCCGATGTTCGCGTTACGATTGTTGATGCCCGTGAACAGCGTGAGATCCTCGTTGATGATCTCCGGCACGTACTGGCTCTGAATGTTCAGCATGTGGCGGCCGATCTCGAACACGATGCCGGCATTCGCACGGTACTTCGCGACCGACTGGTTGATGCGCCCGGTGGCGCCGTTCACGAAGCCGAGGCCGTCGTAGCCGTCCGCCACTTTCACGCCGTTGATGATGAAGTCGCCCAGCTCCCACTCGAAGATGCGCGAGTAGTCGACCGACGGCGTGATGCTGAGCGGACCGATGTCGAAGCGGTAGCTCATCGTCACGTCGATGCCGCGCGTCTTCAGCTCGCCCGAGTTCGTCTGCCCGTTGCCGGCGAAGTAGTTCACGCGGCCGCCGACCAGGCCGAGCATCGTCGTCTGGCCCGGCACGCACGGCGAGCGCAGCTCGACGAGCGGGCGTCCGCCCAGCGCCGAGATCCCCTGGGTGAGCGACGCGCTGTCGCAGTTCATCAGCACGGAGCTCGCGGGCGAGGCCGCCGCGGGAATCTCCGAGGCGAGCGTGTCGACGACGTTGGCGACGGTCATCGTGCGGGTGTAGTCGCTGATCTCGATGTCGTAGTAGTCGACGTTCGCCACGAAGTTGCCGGCGTTGAGCAGGAAGCCGACCGTGAAGTACTCGCCCTTCTCCGGCTTGATGTCGACGTTCGGGAAGTCGAATGTGCTGTACGTCGCGGGCCCACTGTTGTCCGGCAGCGTGCCGCTGCCGAGGCCGATGTAGCGCGTGCTGCCCGCCGAATTCCCAAAGATCGCGTCGCGTTCGCGCGGCGGGTTCACCTGTGAAAACGTTCTGCCCGCTGACGTGCGAAAGCCGAGCCAGTCGAGCGGCTGCCACTTGATCGCGGCCGCGGGCACGAAGATGTCGTTGTCGATGTCAGTGACGTCGGAATAGAACTTCTCGTAGCGGCCCGCGACATTGAGATCGAGCGTGCGCAGCAGCGGCAGCTGCGTCTCGACAAAGCCCGCGACCACCGGGAAGTGCCGCGCGTCCGGCCGGTAGTCGTTGGCGGCGCCGCCGAACACCGTCTGCTGACGGTCGAACAGCCATACGCCGCCCAGGGCCGTGGTGTCGCAGTTCGTGACGCCGATCTCCGTGCAGGGATTGTTGTTGCGGTTGCTGACGGCATCCATCGTGACGCGCTCGTCCTGCCGGCGGAATTGGCCGCCGAACGCGAGCTTGATCGGACCGCCGGGCAACTCGATGCCGGTGTCGCCGCGCACGATCGGATCGACGACGTAGTTCTTGTACACGCGCTTGAACCACACCGGGTTGTACAGCCAGTCGACCAGCTCGCGGCTGTTGGCCAGCGCCGACTCGAAGTACGGATTGACCGCGCCGGTGAAGACGTTGCGCTCGAGCGCGGACGAGAACGGATTGAACCACTGGCAGCCGTTTGCGCCCGCCGTCGTGCCCGAGCAGTTCGGTCCGCCGAAGCCGTTGAGCGCCGCCTGCATGTCGGTGACCAGGATGTCGTCGGCCTCCTTGAGGTCCTCGGTGTAGCTGTACGTCAGCGCGACTTCCCATTCGAGGTTCGTGCCCCAGAACTGCGGCAGGTCGCCGCCGATCGCCTCGGTGAGGCGATACATCTTCAAATGTCCTTCCTGACGATCCACGTCGCCGCGCGGCGAGCCGCCGTTGCCGAACGGCTTCCACAGGAAGTTCTGCAAGCCGACGCGGCCCGGATTCGCCGGGTTCGTGATCGCGGCGATCTGCGCCGCGGTGAACGCCGTCGAGCCGTCCGGGTTGCGCAGATCGTTCAGCAGGTTCGCGACCGCGGGATTCGTGCCGGGCACGAAGTACGCGTTCGTGCCGTTGATGTTCTGTTGCACGCGGCGGCGCGCCGTTGACGCTCGGCGCGAGCGGCCACGCATCAGGATTGTTGACGAACGTACCGGCGAGCGCGATGTTCGGAATGTCCTGGCGATAGGCGAGCGCCTCCGTGTGGAACCTCAAACCGCCGGCTTCCAGATTGTGCTCGATGTACAGGTTGTAGCTCTCCTGCTCCGTGACGAGCTCTTCGGTCTCCGCTGTGTTCGTGTAGCACCCTGGCGTCGGCGTGTTGGTCCAGCCGCGAAAGCCGCCGATCTCCGCACAGCCAACGTCGCGCACCGAGCCGCCCGCGCTCATGTGCAGCAGGTTGCCTCGGCACCTGTGTGGGCGTGAACGACGTCTGCGCGCCGGCGACGGGCCGCTGGAATACGACCGTGCCGGGGTTCGAGATGGCCGACGTCAGGCTCTGCCAGCTGTTCGGGCTTTCCAGCAGGTGCAGCTGGGCCCAATCGCGATCGATCTCGTTCAGCGCGCTGCGATGCTGATAGCTCGCCGAGACGAGCAGCTCGCCGGCGGCGCCGAGATTCGTGCCCCACAGCATGTCGATGCCGTAGTCGCCATCCGAGTCCTCGATATAGCGATAGTCGCCGTTGAGCTCGAGGCCTTCGAAGCCCTTGCGCGTGACGTAGTTGACGACGCCTGCGATGGCGTCGGCGCCATAAGTCGCCGCGCCGCCGGCCTTCAGCGTTTCGACGCTGCCGACCGCGGCGTTGGGAATCCACGTGATGTTGTTGAAGCGCCCGGTGTTGACCGAGAACTGCTCGGGAAAGCGCCGGCCGTTGAACACGACTGTCGTGAAGCGGGAGCCGAGGCTGCGCAGGTTGATCGTGGCCGCGCCGACCGGATAGAAGTTCGCGCGGTTGTTCTCGCCGGCGACGCCGCCCGATTCCGACATCAGCTTGACCAAGTCCAGATTGGACGGCCGACCCATGTTCTGGATCTCTTCGTAGCTGACGACCTCGACGGGGACGCGCCGTGTCTTCGGGCGTGCCGCGCAGGAACGAACCGGTGACCACGACTTCTTCGAGCTCGGCACGGCCGGTGTCCTGCGCCGCGAGTTGCGCGCTCCACAAGGTGAGCGAGATGGCGGCAGCCAGCGTCAGCTGTGAGCGGTCGAGTTGCGAAAACGACATACGACATTCCCCCTATAAGCATCCCGCGTATGGAAGCGAGGTCGCGGCGATAGAACGATTGGCAATGGCTGGCACCGACCGGTGCAGCCGATTCTTCGTGGAGATCCCCCTGCAAATTCTTCGTGGCGCGTTCCGCGAACCGGAACCGGAACGTCTGCGATCAACGCCGCGCGTGCGTGCCGTTGACAACGCAATACATAGCTCCGGCGCAATGCTTGCTACGAGCGACTTTGCAATTATTTGCGCTGCGCGGCCGGCGTGTTTCGCTCTGCAAGAATTCGCTGCTAAAGTGCGCAGGCCCGGCGCTCAGTCACTCAAGCTCAAGAATTCCGACCCGTGTCCATCCGCCTGCGTCTCCTCCTTCTCGCTCTGTCCGGCAGCGCGGCCTTCAGCGCCGCGGCACTCGACGCCGTCCCCTCGCGCGGCGTCGATCTGAGCGGCAGCTGGAAACTGAACGCCGCGCTCAGCGACGACGCCGAGCACATGCTGGCGGAGCGTCAGCGCGAGGAGCGGGAGCGCTACATGCAGTGGCGCAGACGGCAGGAAAAGGAGATGTACCCGCCCGGGGCGCCGCCGATCGATGTCGACGGGCCCGGCACGCCGCGTGAGCCGAGCCCTGCGCGCCGGGCCTCGATGAAGCGGCGAGAGGAGAACTTGCACAAGATGCTTGCGATCTCCGACACGCTCGCCATTCGCCAGGAGGGCGCGACGCTCGACATCGTGACCGCGGTCGAGTCGCGCCGCGTCGTCGCCGGATCGCACACGCAGGTGTCGCTGCCGGAGGGCGAGCTGGCCGATTCGAACGTCGGCTGGGACGGCCAGTGGTTCGTGATCGACCGCAGGGTGCGCGGCGGCCCGCGCGTCGTGGAGAAATTCCGGCTCGTGCCGAAGACCGGTCAGCTCGAATACGAGATGAAGTGGTCCGGCGACGGCGAGCTCGAAGGCATGAAGGTCAGGCGCGTGTTCGATCGCGTGACCGTGACGCCGCCGCCGGCCGACCCGGCGGCGGGCCCGGTGCAGCTGAGCGTGATCAGCGCGAAGTCGCGCTCGAATAGCCCATCACGGCTTTGGTCTCGAGGAACTCCTTCAAGCCCTCGCGACCCCACTCGCGGCCGTTGCCCGACTGCTTGTAGCCGCCGAACGGCGCATTGACGTCGGTCGGCGCACCGTTGAGATGGACCATGCCGGTGCGCAGTTGCCGCGCGATGCGCCGCGCGTTCTCGATGTTGCCGGAGTACACGTAGCCCGACAGGCCGTAGACCGTGTCGTTGGCGATGCGGATCGCTTCCTGCTTCGTCGCGGTACGGAATCATCACGAGCACCGGCCCGAAGATCTCCTCGCGCGCGATCGTCATCGTGTTGTTGACGTTCGCGAACACCGTCGGCTTGACGAAGTAGCCCTTGTCGAGGCCGTTCGGCCGCCCGGGTCCGCCGATGACGACGGTGGCGCCTTCCTCGACGCCCTTCTGCAGCAGCCGCTGGATCTTCTCGAACTGCGTCTTGTTCGAGACCGGGCCCATCGTCACGCCGTCCGCCTTCGGATCGCCGACGACCGGCTTCTCCGCGACGGCCTTCGCGATCTTCACCGCTTCGTCGTACAGCTTCGCCGGCACCAGCATGCGCGACGGCGCGTTACACGATTGGCCGGTGTTCGACATCATCGACAGCACGCCGGTCTTCACCGCGGCGTTGAGATCGGCGTCCTCGAGAATGATGTTCGCGGACTTGCCGCCCAGCTCCTGCGAGACGCGCTTGACCGTGTCGGCCGCCGCCTTTGCGACCTGCACGCCGGCGCGCGTCGAGCCGGTGAACGACACCATGTCGATGTCCGGATGGCGCGAGATCGCTTCGCCGACCGTCGGGCCGTCGCCGTCGACCAGATTGAACACGCCCTTCGGCACGCCGGCTTCGGCGAGAATTTCCGCGAACACGTGCGCGCTCAGCGGCGCGATTTCGCTCGGCTTCAGCACGACCGTGCAACCGGCTGCGAGCGCCGGTGCGACCTTGCAGCTGATCTGGTTGATCGGCCAGTTCCACGGCGTGATCAGGCCGCACACGCCGACCGGCTCGCGACGGATCTGCGTCGTGCCGACCTGCTCCTCGAACTCGAAGTCCTTGAGCACGTTCAGCGTCGTCATGAAATGACCGAGGCCGCTGCGCGGCCTGCGCATTCAGCGCCAACTTCATCGGCGCGCCCATCTCGTCGGAGATCGCGACGGCGACGTCCTGCATGCGCGCCTTGTACGCGTTGATGATGCGCTCGAGCAGCGCGACGCGCTCTTCGCGCGAGGTCTGCGAGAACGTCTCGAATGCCGCGCGCGCGGCCTTGACCGCCGCGTCGACGTCCTCGGCCGTGCCGAGCAGGATCTTGCCGACCGGCTGTTCGGTCGCCGGATTGATGACGTCGAGCTCGCGGCGTCCCGCGGGGCTGACCCACGCACCGTCGATGAAAAACTTTCTGAAGTCGTACATGGAATCCTCCGCAGGAGGCGATCGCATGCCGTCAGCGGGGACCGCGAGATCGTCCGCGATGCCGACAAGCTGCGGACGCTGAGGCGATTCCGATGCGTCAGCGGCGCACGTCGGTCTGCTGTTCCGACAGCAGCAGCTCGATGTCCGCGACGCTCGCCAGGTTGAAATCCCCGGGAATCGAGTGCTTGAGGCAGGCCGCCGCGGTCGCGAAGTCGATCGTCTTCTGCGGATCGAAACTGCGGATCAGGCCGTGCAGGACGCCGGCCGCGAAAGCATCGCCCGCGCCGATGCGATCGACGATGCCGTAGAGAGAGTAGGGGCGGCTCGTGTAGGTGTCCCGCCGGCTTTGCAGATGGCCCGAGAGCTGCTGCACGTCCGCGCTCTGCCGCGCGCGACTCGTGCACGCGATGAACTGCAGATGCTTGAAGGCTTCGAATGCCGCGTCGGCCGTGCCACCGAGCATGAACGCGAAATCCCGCTCGTCGCCGAAAATCAGATCGGCCTGCTCGCACAGCTTGCGCAGCACCGCCGGCGCGTCCTTCGCGCGCGTGCCCCAGACGCGCGCGCGAAAATTGCAGTCGAACGAAACCTTCACGCCGCGTTGCCGGGCCGCCGTCATCGCGCGAATTGCGGCTTCACCTGCGGAATTGCTGACGGCGGGTGTGATACCGGAAACGTGCAGCCAACTGCAGCCGGCGAGCAGGGCATTCCAGTCGTAGGCGTCGGCGCCGGCAGTGGCAAACGCTGAGCCGGCGCGGTCGTACAGCACTTCGGCCGGCCGATGCCCGGCGCCGTGCGTCAGGAAATACAGGCCCATGCGGCCGTCGCAGAAGCGAATCGCGTCCGTCTGCACGCCGTGGCGTCGCAACTCGCCTGCGCACGCGTGCCCGAGCGGCGATTCCGGCAGCGTGCTCACCATCGCGGCGGCGTGGCCGAGCTTGCTCAATGACACGGCTACGTTTGCTTCGGCGCCGCCGACGTGGGTCTCGAAGCGTGCCGACTGCAGCAGCAGCTCCTTACCCGGCGACGACAGCCGCAGCAGAATTTCCCCGAAGCAAAGGACAGTTGCGCTCATGGTCTCGAACATACCTCTTGTCCGCGCCCGCGCGGAGCAGGGGCGACTGGTCCGGACGCGATTGTTGCAAAGCCACACCCGGCGGCGAGAGTGCTTCGCGGCGTCTTGCCGCTGACTATCGTGCTCTGCTAGCCTTCGATTGTCACCGGTGTCATGCTGTACCTGCTCGATGCTACCGGTGTCAGAACAGAACAGGTTTCGGCGATTTGGGGGAGTCATTCACATGCTGTCAGATCGCAATCGCAGCTCGCTCCGCATGACGGTGCAGGCAATCCTTGGGGTGGTCTCGTTTTCGGCAGTCTCGGCAGCTCTGGCGCAGCAAACCGCGCCGGCGCAGGAATCGCTGGAAGAGATCGTGGTCACCGGCTTTCGACAGAGCCTGAGCGTCGCGCTCGATGAGAAGCGCGCCGCTACCGGCTCCATCGACGCGATCGTCGCCGAGGACATCGCCGACTTTCCCGACCTGAATCTGGCCGAATCCATCCAACGCGTGCCGGGCGTTTCGATCGCCCGCGACGGCGGCGAAGGGCGCCAGATCAGCGTGCGCGGCCTCGGTCCGCAGTTCACCCGCGTGCGCATCAACGGCATGGAAGCGATGAGCGCAAACGGCGGCACCGACGCCGCCGGCGGCACCAACCGCGACCGCTCGTTCGACTTCAACACGTTCGCGTCCGAGCTGTTCAACTCGGTCACGATCCGCAAGTCCTCGGCGGCCGACATCGAGGAAGGCTCGCTCGGCGCGACCGTCGATCTGCGCTCGGCGCGGCCGTTCGACTACGACGGCTTCACCGTCGTCACCAGCGTGCAGGGCAGCTACAACGACATCAACGAAGACCTGGATCCGCGCGGCGCGCTGCTCATCAGCAACACGTTCGCTGACGGCAAGTTCGGCGCGCTGCTGTCGGCCGCGTACACCAAGCGCAAGCTCCTCGATGAAGGAGCGAGCACCGTGCGCTGGCAGGACTCGCGGAACACGGATGGCACGCGCAGTGCGGGTGCCGAGTTCAGCACCCTCGCGCCGACCACGCCGGGCGCGCCGACGCTGGCCCAGCTGAACGCTGCATTCCGCCCGCGCATCCCGCGCTACGACATCTACGAGCACGAGCAGGAGCGACTCGGCATCACCGGCTCCCTGCAGTGGCAGGTCGCGGAATCTACGCTCATCACTCTCGACGGATTGTTCGCGCAGATTCGATGCCGAGCGCAGCGAGATCTTCCTCGAAGCGCCGGTCTTCAGCGCCAACGGCGCGGCCGCCATGAACAACGTCGACGTCGTCGATGCCGTGATCGACTGCGACGAACACTATCGTGTACGGCGTCTTCAACGACGTCGACATCCGCTCCGAGGCTCGCTTCGACGAGCTGCGCACCGACTTCACGCACCTCACGCTGGACGGCAGCCACGAATTCTCCGAGACGCTGCGGCTGCACGCGCTGGTCGGCTATTCGGAGGCCGAGCACGACAATCCGATCCAGACGACATTGCTGTTCGATCGCGCCGATGTCGACGGCTACAGCTACGACTACCGCGGCAACAGCCGTCTGCCGGTCATCACTTACGGCAACGTCGACGTCACCAGTCCGGCGACCTGGACGTTGTCGCAGATTCGCCTGCGCCCGCAGAGCTCCACGAATGAGTTCCGGACCGCCTCGTTCGAGCTCGAGTGGGATGTCGCGGATGCCGTCACGCTGAAGGCCGGCCCGCAATACAAGAAATTCGAGTTCGAGACCGAGTCGCTGCAGCGCTCGAACGGCACGCTGACCGAGCAGGAAGCCACGATTCCGGCGAACGTTGCGGCGACGCCGATCGCGGATTACAGCCGCATCGTCGCGATCAGCGGCAACCTCGACGCGCCCGCCGCCGGCGCGCGACGCTGGCTGATTCCGGACCTGGATCGCGCCGCGCAGCTGTTCAATCTCTACGATCCGTACGTGTTCCGGCTCGGACCCGAGCTGGCGCTCAGCAACAACTACTTCGTAGAGGAAGAGGACCTCGGCGGCTTCGTCCAGGCCGATTTCAGGACCGAGGTTCTGGGTCGCCCGCTGCGCGGCAACCTCGGCGTGCGCTACGTCCAGACCGACCAGACGTCGTCCGGTTTCGTGTTCACTTCCGGCTCGCCGGTGCTGACCACCGTGGATCGCTCGTACAGCGACACCTTGCCGTCGCTCAATCTGGTCATGGAAGTGACCGATTCGTTCCTGATCCGGGCGTCTGCAGCGAAGGTGATGGCGCGGCCGAACGGCGGCGGTCAGGCCACCGGACTCGGCATCCTCTCGCCGGGCGCGGCGGTCGGCATCAGCGGCGCCAACAAGACCGTGACCGCCGGCAACCCCGAGCTCAATCCGTACCGCGCGAAGGCCTACGACCTGGCATTCGAGTGGTACTTCGCCGAGGATTCGCTGCTGTCGCTCGCGCTGTTCCAGAAGGACATCGGCAGCTTCGTGCAGATCATCCGTTCCAGCGACAATTTCTCCAACAATACGCTGGGACTGCCGGACAGCGTTGCGCTCAACACGTGCGGTGCCGCCGTTCCCGCGGCGACGTGTCTCGACGGCTGGCAGTTCAGTGTGCCGACCAACACCGACGGCGGCGACGTGAAGGGCTTCGAGATCAGCTATCAGCAGCCCTTCAGCTTTCCTGCCGGGGTTCTTCAGTCACTTCGGCCTGATCCTGAACTACACCGGCGTGGAGTCCGAGATCGAATACTTCGCGCCGCCCGTCATCGTCAACAACGTCCCGCTGCCGCAGGCGACCGTCAAGGAAGATCTGACCGGCCTCTCGCAGAGCGCTTACAACGCGACTCTGTACTGGGAGAACGAGGTCTTCGGCGCGCGCATTTCGGCAGCGTACCGCGACGACTATCTGACGACCGTGCCGGGACGCAACAACAACGATGTCGAAGGCACCATCGAAACGCTGAACCTGGACTTCTCTGCGACGTGGACGGTGATGCCGGCGCTCGATATCACGCTCGAGGCGCTGAACCTCACCGACGAGTTCCAGGATCAGTACGTGGGCGCGCAGGCCGACCGCCTCTCGTACTACCACCACCAGGGACGCCAGTACCTGCTCGGCGCCCGCTACAAGTTCTAAGCCCCCAACGGCTCGCGCCGGGTCCGCAAGGACCCGGCGCACTTCTTCTTCTATCGAGGGATTGATCGTGCGTACTCCAACTCTCTTTCTGGGCGCCGCCTGCCTGCTCGCCGGCGTTGCAGCCCATGCTCACAACCAACGCGATCTCGGGCGCGAGACGCTGCGCTCCGACAACGGCTGGGCCGCCAGCGGCAGCGGCGTCACGGGCGGATCGGCCGCAGTCGATGCGCAGATCTACACCGTGACGAACCGCGCGGAGCTGATCGCGGCGCTGAACAACGGCGTGGTTTCCTCGACGTCGCCCGCCAATCCGTCGAACGAGCCGAAGATCATCTACGTGAGCGGCACGATCGACGGGAACGTCGACGACGCCAACCAGCCGCTGGCGTGCACCGACTACTACCGCAACGGCTTCACGATCGAAGCAATTCCTCGCGACGTACGATCCGGCGGTGTGGGGCCGCGTCCCGCCGAGTGGCCCGGTAGAAGCTCGCGCGCGTGGCTTCGCAACAGGCCCAGCAGGCGCGCGTGCGCATCCGCCCCGGCTCGAACACGACGATCGTCGGCCTCGGCCGCAACGCGACGATCCGCGGCGCATGGCTCGACATCCGCGGCACGGCCGGCGTGGCGAACAGCCGCACGAACATCATCGTGCGCAACCTGACGTTCCAGGACACGTTCGATTGCTTCCCGGCGTGGGCGCCGACCGATGGCGCGCTCGGCTCGTGGAACTCGCAGTACGACTCGATCTCGATGCGCGACACCAACAACGTCTGGATCGACCACAACACGTTCGAGGATCGCGACACCGCGGACGAGACGCTGCCGCTGTACTTCGGCGTGCTGTTCCAGGTGCACGACGGCCTGGTCGACATCACCAACGCGTCCGATCTCGTCACGGTGTCGTGGAACCGCTTCCGCAATCACGACAAGACGATGCTGATCGGCTCCTCCGACACGGCCGCTGCAGACCGCGGCAAGTTGCGCGTGACCCTGCATCACAACTTGTTCGACAGCATCGGCCAGCGCGCGCCGCGCGTGCGCTTCGGGCAGGTCCATCTCTACAACAACTTCTACGACGTGCGCGCTACGCCGAACTACGTGTACAGCTGGGGCGTGGGTATCGAGTCGGCGATCTTCGCGGAGGAAAACTTCTTCCTCGCCGATCGCACGTTCACGGTCGACCAGATCATCGATCGCTTCAACGGCACGACGCTGTCGGCTTCGGGAACGCTCATCGTCGGGCCGCGCGTGCGCAATCCAGTGGACGTGACGGCGGCCTGGAACGCTGTGAACGAACCGGACCTCGGCTTCGACGCGGGCTGGACTCCGACGCTGAATTTCGAGCTGCTGCCGGCATGGACCACGCCGCTGCTCGTGCCGCTGTTCGCAGGTCCGTTCCGTTGATTCGAGTCGCTGCGGCGTCGTGCGCGCTCGCCGTACTGGCGGCGATCGCGTGCGCACGCTCACCCGAGCCGCAGGCGGCAGAAGCATCGCGGCACGTTCGCAACCGCTTCTTCGTGCGTGAGGATGCAGCTGTCGCCAAGGTCGAGCCCGCGCCTCACGATGGCGGTGGCGACTCCACGGCCTATCGCTACTTCGACGACGTTGCAGACGCACGCGTGATCTTCCGCAAGCGCGCTCTGCACAAGGGCTCAGCGATCGGCATGCACGTGCTGACGCACGATGAGGTGTACTACGTCGTGAGCGGCCGCGGCCGACTGCGCGTCGACGACCGACAAGTGGAAGTCGGGCCGAACACGGCGGTGTTCATGCACGAAGGCGCGGACGTGGGCATCTGGCAGGAAGGCGACGAAGAGCTCGTCGTGATCGTCGCGTATCCGCCGGCAGCCAACCCCTAGCGGCTCTTCTTCGTCATGTACCGCAGATCCCATTCACTCTCGTTGAATGCCTGCCGCGTTTCCTTGTACTGCGGATAGCCGCCGACCTGCGCTTGATCGTCGATGATCTCGCCGCGACCTTCGATCGTGTCGGCGACGATGCGCGCATCGATCGGATCGCGATCCCACGGACGTGCGCCGGCGTTGCGGATCACTGCATCCTGCACGTCTGCCGCGCGCAGCAACTTCACGTTGAATGGCAGCGACGGGCGCGCGATCGGCACGATGCGCGCGCTAGAGGTCGTGTAGCGCCCGAGCTTTTCGAGCGGGCGCCCGACCCAGTCCACCGCGATGTTGTCGTCCTCGTACAGCTCGATGTCGCCCGAGCCGCCGAGCATGAACAGCGCAAGACCGGGCGGTGTCGACGGGCCGCCGCGCAGCACGTTGCCGAGCAGCGCCATCTGACCGACCTGGTACGGCTGATCGCGCCATTCTTCCGCGATCAGGTTGTAGTGCACGGCGCGCGGGCCGGGGTTGTAGATCAGATTGTTGACCACCATGCCGCGCACGCCGCCCTTGAACAGCGGATTGCGCTCGTGGTTGTGCGCGTAGAGATTGCCGACGATCAGGATGTCCGAGGCGTTGTCGTGAATGAGCGAGCCCTTGGAATGCTCGCCCTTGGAGTGCGTCGAATACCTCAAGCCCCTCGGCGATGATGTTGTTGCTGAACGTGACGCGGTACGACGTGCCGCGGCGCCACTCTTCCGGTGTCTTGCCGGCGAAGCGCGGACCGGAGGCCGAGAGATTCTCGTCGATGGCCCAGGTCATCGAGCAGTGATCGACGATCACGTCGTGCGCGGCCTGCGTCGAGAACGCGTCCGGCTCCCAGCCGCCGCGCTTCGGCGCATCGGCAGAACCCGTGCGCACGCGAATGTGCTGCAGCACTACGTCATGCGTCGTGACGTCGATGCCCGTGCGAATCAGCGTCACGCCGGGCGACGGCGCCGTCTGGCCGGCGACCGTGAGATACGGCTTCGTGATCTTGATTTCTTGCCGCGCGAAGTCGATGACGCCGCCGACTTCGAACACGACGATGCGTGGGCCGTCCGCTTCGAGTGCGGCCAGCAGCGAGCCCGGTCCGCTCGGCGCCAGCGTCGTCACGCGCATGATCTTGCCGCCGCGCCCGCCCGGCGTGCGCGCGGCTGCGCCTTGCGCTTCGGGAAAGGCGAGCAGATCGTCCGCCGCTCGCGCCGCGGGCAGCGCCGCGCTCAGCAGCACAATCGCGAGCACATGGATGCTCAGTCTCATCGCTGACCCCCTGGTCGCAACTCTTCCGCCGATTGTAAATGACACCGGTTTCCTCTATACAATACTCCAGTAAAACATTGCGAGCGGTCCGGTGCATCTGCAATCGCCAACGCCTGCCCCGAGCGACGTCGCCGGCATCGCCGAGCAATTCGTGCGCGCGCGGCTGAGCGCACGCGCGCTGCCGGAGTATCCGGGCACCGTTCCCCCGAATCTCGAAACCGCGTATCGCTGCCAGGACCTCGCGCTCGCGCGCTGGCCGGATTCCGTCGCCGGCTGGAAGGTCGCGCGCGTTCCTCCAGCCCAGCAGGCCCAGTACGCCGAAGAGCGCCTGATCGGTCCGGTCTTCGCGCCGAATGTTCGCGTCGCCGAGCCCGGGCGCACGGTCGACTGCCCCGTGTTCGAAGGCGGCTTTGCCGCGGTGGAAGCGGAGATCGTGATCTGCGTCGGCCGCGACGCGCCGCGCGACAAGGTCGAATGGACGCTCGATGAAGCGGCGGACTTCGTCGGCGAGCTGTGCATCGGCATCGAGATCGCGAGCAGCCCGCTCGCGACGCTGAACGATCTCGGCGCCGGCGCGGTGGTTTCGGATTTCGGCAACAACTGGGGCGTCGTGGTCGGCATCGCGGTCAGCGGTTGGCGCGAGCTGCACGAGGTCACCGCCCGAAGTTTCATCGACGACGAATTCGTCGGGCGCGGCGTCACCTCGATCCGCCACGGCCCGCTCGGCGCACTCGCTTTCACGCTCGGCAAATGCGCCCGCCGCGGCCGTCCGCTGCAGGCCGGCGCCGTGATCTCGACGGGCATGATCACCGGCGTGCACGACATCCGTCCGGGTCAGCGCTCGCGCCACGTCTTCGAGGGCTTGGGCGAAGTCGAGTGCCGCGCAGTGCGCGCTACACCGCATCCGAAGCGCGCATGAGGTCCGCATGCGGATGAACCGGCGCGACGCGCTCATCGGCCTCGGCGCGCTCTGCGCCGCGCACTCGCGCACAGCTTCAGCGCTGTCCGGCGACGGCTTGATGACCGCAGCCGACGTGCACGTCGATGGCTATCCGACCGTGCAGGCTGTGCGCTGGATGAGCGAGCGCATCGCTGCGCAGACCGATGGACGCCTGCGAATTCGCGTCTATCACGCGGGCCAGCTGGGCCGTGAATCCGACACCGTGGATCTCGCGCGTTTTGGCGCGCTCGACATCACGCGCGTGAACTTCGCGTCGCTGAACAATTCTTTTCCGGCGACGCGCGTGTTCTCGCTGCCCTACGTCTTCGATTCCGTCGAGCACATGCGTCGCGCCGTGGACGGCAAGCCCGGGGCAGTGGTGCTCGAGCAGTTTCAGCGGCGCGAGCTGATCGGCCTGGCGATCTACGACGCGGGCTCGCGCTCGTTCTACAACGTGCGGCGCCCGGTGCACGAGCCCGCCGACCTGCATGGTCTGAAGATTCGCGTGCCGCCGTCCGACATCTTCATCGCGGCGATCGCTGCGCTGGGCGGCAACCCGACGCCGCTGCCGTTCGGCGAGGTCTACTCGGCGATGCAGACGCACCTGATCGAAGGCGCGGAAAACAACTGGCGCACGTTTCACACCAGCCGGCAGTTCGAAGTCGCGCGCTACTGGTCGCAGAGCGATCACTCGTACTCGCCGGAAGCACTGCTGCTTTCGAAGCGCACTTACGATGCGCTGTCGCCGCGCGATCGCGAGATCGTCGTCGAGGCCGCGCGCGAGAGCGTGCCGTACATGCGCACGCTGTGGGACAAGATGGAAGCGGAGTCGCGAGCGCAGGTCCTTGCCGCGGGCGTGAAGGCGAACGACGTCGACTTGCCCGCGTTCCGCAAAGTGGCTGCGCCGATCCACGCGCGCTATCTGACGGACCGCGCCTTGTTTCAGCTGTTCGACGACATCAGCGGGCTGGGCTGAGAACTGCGCATGAGTCACGCACCGGCGACACTCCCTTCCGCGCTCGCACCGCTGGCGCGTGCCGCAATCGCCGTCGCGGGTGTGGCGCTCGTCGCAATGGCCGGGATCCAGGCTTGGCAGGTGTTCGCGCGCTACGTGCTGAACGACGCTCCGAGCTGGACCGAGCCGCTCGCCTTGCTTTGCATGAGCACGACGATGATGTTCGGGGCCGCGGCCGGCGTGCACGCGGGCAAGCACTTCGGCTTCTTCATCGCGGTAGAGCACGCGCGGCCGCCATGGCGGCGGCTCATGCAACTCGTCGCACGCACGATCGCGGCCGTCATCGGCATCCTGTTCGCGCTGTGGGGCGGCGAGATGATGATCGATGCCTGGGACTACGAAATCGCGGGCGCGCCGTTGCCGCAGGGAATCATGTTCCTGCCGCTGTGCCTCGGCGGCGCCCTGATCGCGATCTTCTCCATCGAGCAGCTGATCCGTCTATGGCGATCGCAATCCTCTTCGGCGTCCTGATCCTGCTGCTGTTCATCGGCGTGCCGGTGGGCTTCGCGCTGCTGGCTGCCTCGCTGTCGACAGTGCTGTAGCTCGATCTGCCGGCGATCGTCGTCGTCCAGCAGACGGCTGCCGGCGCGAACACCACGTCGCTCATCGCGATTCCACTGTTCATCTTCGCCGGCGAACTGATGATGCGCGGCGGGATCTCCGAGCGACTGATCGCGTTCGCTTCGTCGCTGGTCGGGCATCTGCGCGGCGGTCTCGGCCAGGTCAACGTGCTCGCCTCGTTGTTCTTCGGCGGCGTGTCCGGCTCGGCGATCGCGGACGTCTCGGCGATCGGCGGCACGATGATCCCGCAGATGGTCAAGCGCGGCTTCGATCGCGACTTCGCGGTGAACGTCTCGATCACCGCGGCGCTGGTCGCGTTGCTGGTACCGCCGTCGCACAACTTGATCCTGTACTCCGCGTCCGCGGGCGGCTCGATCTCGATCGCCGACCTGTTCGCGGCGGGCATCGTGCCGGCGTTGCTGCATGACCGTCGTGCTGATGATCACCGGCTGGGCGATCGCGCGCCGCCGCGGCTACGCGGTCGAGGCATTCCCCGGCTGGCGTGCAGTGCTCGTGCGGTTCGTCGCCGCGCTGCCGGGTCTGCTGCTCGTGGCGCTGATCTTCATCGGCATTCGCGCCGGCATGTTCACCGCGGTCGAGAGCGCGGCGATCGCCGTGCTGTACGCGATTCTCGTCACCGGGCCTGTCTATCGGCGACTGACGCGCGAGGTGTTCCTCGAAACCTGCGCCGGCGCAGTGCGCACGACGGGACTGATCCTGTTCGTGATCGGCTCGGCGGCCTCGTTCGGCTGGTTGCTCGCCTACCTGCAGGTTCCGGCCGCGGCGGTCGAAGCGCTGACCGCCGTGGCGGACAACAAGTACAGCGTCGCTGCTCGCTGATGATGGTCGTGCTGCTGGTCCTCGGCACGTTCATGGATCTCGCGCCGCTGATCATCATCTGCACGCCGATCTTCCTGCCGGTCGCGAAGGCATTCGGCATCGACCCGGTGCACTTCGGCATCATCCTGATCCTGAACGCCGGCATCGGGCTGATCACGCCGCCGGTCGGCTCGGTGCTGTTCGTCGGCACCGCGATCGGCAACATCAGTGTCACCGACGCGCTGCGCTCGATCTGGCCGTTCTACATCGCCTCGTTCGTCGTCCTGCTGATCGTCGCGTACGTGCCGCAGCTTTCGCTATGGCTGCCGGCGTTGCTGAAGTAGTTCCGCGTACGCATTGGTGAGCGCCGCGACGAATCCGGCGTTCGCCGCGAGCGGCGCAGAGAAGACGCGATCGAGAGCGAGGAACGCGCGAACGTCATGCACCGCATCGCCGGTGCAAGCCGCACCGACCTCGAACAGTTGCTCCGCCAGCGGATCGACCGCGCGCTCGCCGCGCAACGCCTTGCGCCGGACGAAGTGAAACCACGCGGCGATCGGCACGCACAGTCGGGCCAGCGGCCGCCGCGCTTCGATCGCATCGAGCACCGTGCCGAAGATTCGGAAAGGCAGCTTCTGCGAGCCGTCCCACGCGATCTGCGACAGCAGATGTCGGAGCGCCGGATTGCGGAATCGGCGCAGCACCGACTCGATGTAGCCGGCAGACATCCAGGCCGCGAGGCGCGACGACGCTCGGCGCGATGTCCTCGACCATCAGGCTGCGCACGAACGACGCGAGATGCGGATCGCGCATCGCTTGCGCCACGGTCTCGTGGCCAGCCAGCGAGCCCAGATAGGCGAGCGACGAATGCGCGCCGTTCAACAATCGCAGCTTGGCGCGCTCGAACCCGGCGACGTCGCTCGTGATCGTCACACCGATTGCCGCCCAGTCGGGCTGCGGTCCGAGCATGCCGTCTTCGATCACCCATTGCGTGAACGCTTCGCGTTGCACCGGCCATCGATCGACGACGCCGAGCCGCTCGGCGACGACGTCGCGCAGCGTCGTGGTCCGTTGCGGGAGTGATGCTGTCGACCATCGTGCGCGGAAACGGCACCTCGTCCTCGATCCAGCGCGCCAAGTCGGCATCGTGCTTGCGTGCGAACTCGACGACTGCGCGCCGCAGACGCGGGCCATTGTCCGTGAGGTTGTCGCAACTCACGATGTTCGGCGGCGCGACACCCAGTGCGCGGCGACGGGCGAGGCCCGCGTAGAGATGACCGATGAGGCTGCGCGGTGCCGCCGGGTTCGCGAGGTCGTGCACGATCTCGGTGTGCGAGAAATCGAGTCCGCCGCCCGACGCCAGGCAGTAACCTTTCTCCGTCACCGTCGCGGTGATCAGCGTGACGGCGGGATCTGCCAAGCGCTGTGTGACCGCAGCCGGCGACTCCGGCGCGACCAGCAGCTCCTTGATCGCGCCGATGATGCGCGTCTGCGGCGTCTCATCGAGCACGGCGAGCGTGTAGAGCAGGTCTTGAGGAGCGAGCGCATCACGCACGCCGGCGCTGTGCAGGGAGACTGCGGCGATGCCCCAGCGCGGATCCTGCCCGAGCGCATCGTCGATGTAGCACGCCTGGTGAACGCGATGAAACGCGCCGGGCCCGAAGTGAACGGCGCCGATGGAGATTCGATCGCGATCGTAGGCAGGCACACGCACGCCGCGTGCCGCGAGCCCGCGCAGCTCGGCTTGCTTCAACGCCGTCACAGCGTGACGCCATCCTTCCAGATGGCGATCTCGCGTTCCTCGTTCACCTCGTTGCGCGCTGCGCGGCCCGAAGCAACGTCGACGATCAGGCGCATGAAGTCTTCTGCCAGCGCGTCGGCGTCGCCCGTCAGCATGCGGCCGGCATCGAAGTCGATCCAGTGCGGCTTGTTTTGCGCGAGCGGCGAGTTCGAGCTGATCTTCAGCGTCGGCGCCGGGAAGCCGAGCGGCGTGCCGCGGCCGGTCGTGAACAGCACGATCGTGGCGCCGGCTGCGACCAGCGCAGTCGACGAGATGCCGTCGTTGCCCGGCGCTTCGAGCAACGCGAGGCCCGGCCGCTCGATCTGCTCGCCGTAGCGCAGCACCTGCGTCACGGTTGCATGGCCGCCCTTCTGAACGGCACCGAGCGATTTTTCTTCCAGCGTCGTGATGCCGCCGGCGATGTTGCCGGGCGAGGGATTCTCGTGCACCGGCTGCTCGTTCTCGAGGAAGTAGCGCTTGAAGTCGTTGACGATTGCCGCGATGCCCGCGAACACCTGCTCGTTTGCGGCGCGCTCCATCAGCAGCCGCTCGGCGCCGAAGATCTCGGGAATCTCGGTCAGGATCGCCGTGCCGCCGGCGCTCGTGACGCGATCGGCGATGCGGCCGACGCAGCGGATTCGCGGTGATGCCGCTGAAGCCGTCCGAGCCGCCGCATTTCAAGCCGACCGCCAGCGAAGCGATCGGGCACGGCTCGCGCTCGGCGCGTGCGGCGATGTCGGCAAGCTCCTCGACGAGGCGCAAGCCTTCTTCGATTTCATCCGACGCAGCCTGCGCCGCGAACGTGCGGATGTGCTCGCGCTGCGACTGTGGAATTTCCTGCAGCAACGGCTCGAGCTGGTTCGACTCGCAGCCGAGCCCGAGGATCAGCACGCCGCCCGCGTTGGGATGGCGGGCAAGCGCCGCGATCAGCTTGCGAGTGCGTTCGAGATCGCCGCCGAGCTGCGAGCAGCCGAACTGATGCGGGAACGCGTATACGCCGTCGACGCGGTCCTTGCAGCGCTCGGCGGCCAGTCGCGCGATGCGCTCGGCTGTGCGGCCGACGCAGCCGACGGTGCAGAGGATCCAGATCTCGTTGCGCGTGCCGACTCGTCCGTCCGCACGTCGATAGCCCATGAACGACAGCGGCTCTGCACTCATCGAAGTCGCGCTGGGCGCGCGCGGAGCGAATCGATACTCGTCCACTCCGGCGAGGAGCGTTGCCAGGTTGTGCGTGTGGACGTGCGCGCCGCGCGCTATTTGCGCCGTCGCGCGGCCAATCACCTGACCGTACTTGTGGACCGGCTCGCCAGCGCCTACCGACCGCAGTGCGAACTTGTGGCCGCGCGGGATGGCAGCGAGCAGCTCGATCGTCACGCCGTCCAGCGTGACCGCCTGGCCGGCTGCGAGATCGCGTAGCGCGATGGCCACATCGTCGCGCGCGGAGATCCGGTAGCAGGGCGGCAGGGTCAGGGGCAGCGCTGTCCATAGAATGGCATCTTACCGCCGCAGGAAACCGGTGTCAGATTGTCCTCCGGGCGGGCCGTCGTTGGCATTACAATCCTGCTGCGCATGCCCAAGAAACCCGCCACGAAGATTGCCCGCGTTCGCCGGCCGAAGCCGCCGCCTCGCGCGAGCCGGAGCGCAAGCACACGATCAACGACATCGCGCGGCTCGCGAACGTCTCGAAGAAGACCGTTTCACGCGTCATCAACGAGTCGCCCTTCGTGCGCGAGGAAACCCGCGCGCGCATCACGGAGATCATCAAGCGCGTCGGCTTCACGCCGGATCCGCAGGCGCGCGGGCTCGCGTTCCGGCGCTCGTTCCTGATCGGGCTGATCTACGACAACCCGAACGCGCCGTACGTGATCAACTTCCAGGAGGGCGCGCTCGGTGCGCTGCGCCGCGTTGGCTACGAGCTCGTCGTGCATCCGTGCGATCGCCACAGCGAAGAATTCCTGACCGACATCCGCCGCTTCATCACGCGCCAGAAGCTCGACGGCGTCGTGCTGCTGCCGCCGGTCTCGGAGAATTCGACGCTCGCGGAGATGCTGCGCAAGCTGGAATGCCCGTACATCCGCGTGATCGCCGCGGCGCTCGACGATCCGAAGAACCTGGTCATGTCGATGGATCGCCAGTCTGCGGCGGAAGTCGCGGAGCATCTGGCGAAGCTCGGCCACCGGCGCATCGCGATGATCATGGGCCCGCGCACCTACCGGTCGGCGCATCGAGCGCCTCGAAGGCTTCTCGAATGCGCTGGCGGATCGCGGCCTGTCGCTGCCGCCGGAGTTCGTCGCAGAAGGCTCGTACACGTTCGAGTCGGGCGCCGCCTGTGCGGACGTGCTGCTGTCGCGCTCGCCGCGGCCGACGGCGATCTTCGCGGGCAACGACGAGACGGCGGCCGGCGTCTATCGCACGGCCTATCTGCGCGGCGTGAAGATTCCGGACGAGCTCACGGTCATCGGCTTCGACGACAGTCCGCTCGCCTCGCGGCTGTGCCCCTCGCTCACGACGATGCGCCAGCCGATTCGCGACATGGGCCGCATGGCCGCGGAAAAGCTCGTCGCCAAGATCTCCGGCTTCGCCGACGCGCCCGCCATCGCAGCCACCGCCGTGGTGCCGCACCTGGTGGTGCGCGAGTCCTCGAGCCCGCCGCGTAAGTAGCAGCGCCGCCCGCGGTTTCTTTGCTTGGCTCGGGGCATGACACCGGTTACCATTCCGGGACAATCGCTGAGACAATCGGCGATCGCGGCGCGCACCGGGCGCAATGCACTGCAACATCTGCCCGCATGGCAAAAGCACTTCAACTGCACGAGGACAGGCTGTTTCCCGCCGACGCTGCCACGCGCGGCGTCGCGCAGCGCCTGTATCGGGAAGTGGCGGACCTGCCGATCATCAGCCCGCACGGCCACACCGACCCGCAGTGGTTCGCAGGGAACGAGCCGTTCACGAACGCGACCGAGTTGCTGCTGGCGCCGGATCACTACCTGTATCGGATGCTGTACAGCCAGGGCGTCGATCTCGACGCGCTCGGCGTGCGCTTCGCGCAGCGGCCCTTCGCCTGCCGATCCGCGCGCCGCGTGGCGCCTGTTCGCGGAGCGATTCCACCTGTTTCGCGGCACGCCGTCTGCGCTGTGGCTGAACTATGTGTTCGCGAAAGTCTTCGAGCTGAAGGTCGCTCTCGAGGCCGACACCGCCGATCACTACTTCGACGCCATCGGCGAGAAGCTCGCGCAGGATGCTTTCCGGCCGCGCGCGGTTGTTCGAGCGGTTCAACATCGAGGTCCTGGCGACGACCGAATCGCCGATCGACACGCTCGATGCGCATCGTGCGATCGCGAGCAGCGGCTGGAACGGCCGCGTGATCACTGCCTATCGTCCCGACGCCGTCATCGATCCCGAGCACGAGGCATTCACCGCGTCGCTCGAGCGCTTCGGCGAGCTGACGGACGAAGACGTGCTCTCGTGGCGCGGGCTACCTCGAAGCGCATCGCAAGCGTCGCGCGGTGTTCGCGAAGGCGGGCGCGACGTCGACCGATCACGGCCATCCGACCGCCGCGACGGCTGATCTGTCGACCCGCGAAGCCGAGCGGTTGTTCGCGCGGGTCACCTCCGGGAATTTCTCGCAGACCGACGCCGAGCTGTTTCGCGCGGCGATGCTGGTCGAGATGGCACGCATGAGCCTGGAAGACGGCCTCGTCATGCAGATGCATCCCGGCGCGTTCCGCAACCACAATCGCTGGCTGTTCGACGCACTACGGTCGCGACAAGGGCGCCGACGTGCCGCAACGGACCGAATACGTGCACGCGCTGCGGCCGCTGCTCGATCGCTATCGGCAACGAGCGCGAGCTGACGCTGATCCTGTTCACGCTCGACGAGACCTCGTACAGCCGCGAGCTGGCGCCGCTCGCGGGACACTATCCGATCCTGAAGCTCGGCCCGGCCTGGTGGTTCCACGACAGCCCCGAGGGCATGCGCCGCTTCCGCGAGCAGACCACCGAGACTGCGGGCTTCTACAACACTGTCGGCTTCAACGACGACACGCGCGCGTTCCTGTCGATCCCGGCGCGGCACGATGTGGCGCGCCGCGTGGATTGCAGCTTCCTCGCGCGGCTGGTCGTCGAGCACCGCATCGAAGAAGACGAAGCCGCTGAGATCGCCGTCGATCTTGCGTATCGTCTGCCTCGGCAAGCGTACAAACTTTAGCGAATCATTCTGTCTAGCTGGGGACCCCGCTCGTGTTCAAAAAGACCTATCACGCAACGCATCCCGACATGATGGCCGGCGCCAGCAACCAGCAGCTGCGCGACCGCTACCTGGTCGAAGGCCTGTTCGCGGCCGATGCGATCGCTCTCAACTACGCGCACTACGAGCGCTTCGTGATCGGCGGCGCCACGGCCGCAACGCGCGCGCTGCGCCTGCCGGACCAGACCGAACCGGCGTCCGCAGCCGGCAAGCCGTTCCTCGAGCGGCGCGAGCTCGGCGTCGTCAACATCGGCAAGGCGGCTGGCCGCGTGACACTCGACGGCAAGGCATTCGATCTCGCGCCGCGTGACGGGCTGTACGTGCCGATGGGCACGAAGGACGTGACGTTCGAGTCGCGCGCGGCGGGCGCGCCCGCGAAGTTCTATCTCATTTCCACGCCGGCGCACGCGCGCTTCGAGCCGATGCAGATCTCGATCGACAAGGCCGTGCCGCTGGAGCGGGGCGCGCTGGAGACGTCGAACGAGCGCACGATCTATCAGTACATCGTGCCCGCGACCTGCCGCTCCGCGCAGCTGCTGCTCGGCCTGACGATGCTCAAGCCCGGCAGCGTCTGGAACACGATGCCGCCGCATCTGCACGACCGCCGCTCCGAGGTCTATTTCTACTTCGACCTGGAAGATCCAGCGCAGGACAAGAGCGCGCAACGCGTGATGCACTTCATGGGCGAGCCCGAGGACACGCGCAGCCTGGTGCTCGAGCAACGAAGAAGCGGTGATCTCGCCGCCGTGGTCCATCCACATGGGCGCCGGCACTCGCAGCTACAGCTTCATCTGGGCGATGGGCGGCGAGAACCTCGACTACACCGACATGAACGTGCTCGACATCTGCCAGCTCAAGTAACGCCCGGCACTGCAGTTAAAAACATGACCGCACAGAACCCTTCGAATCCGTTCTCGCTCCACGGCAAGGTGGCGCTCGTGACCGGCGCCAGCACCGGGCTGGGGCAGGGCATCGCGATCGCGCTGGCGCAGGCGGGCGCAGACGTCGTCGGCGTCGCACGCTCCAGCACTGCGGATGCCGAGCGCGGCGTCACCGCGGCGGGACGCAAGTTTCACGCGCTGCACTGCCGACCTGGAGCGCCGGCACGAAGCGGCCAACGTCGTGGCGCAGGCGATCAAGCTCGCCGGCCGCGTCGACATCCTGGTGAACAACGCCGGCATCATCCGCCGCGACGACGCGCTCACGTTCAGCGAAGAGGACTGGGACGCGGCGCTGAATCTCAACCTCAAGGTGCCGTTCTTCCTGGCGCAGGCGGTCGCGCAAGTTGCTGGTGCAGGCGGGGCGCGGCGGCAAGATCATCAACATCGCGTCGATGCTGTCGTTCCAGGGCGGCATCCGCACGGCGTCGTATACGGCGAGCAAGAGCGGCCTCGCCGGCATCACGCGGCTGCTCGCGAACGAGTGGGCAGCGCGCGGCATCAACGTGAACGCGATCGCGCCGGGCTACTTCGAGACCAACAACACCGTGGCGCTGCGCACCGACGAGCAGCGCAACCGCGACATCGTCGGCCGCATTCCCGCCGGCCGCTGGGGCAAGCCTTCCGATCTCGGCGGCGCCGCCGTGTTCCTCGCGTCAGCGGCTTCCGACTACGTGCATGGCACGATCATCCCGGTCGACGGCGGCTGGCTGGCACGCTAGTCCAGCGCTGCGACCTGTGAATTCCGTCACTGCGTGCGGCGACGCAGGGAGACGAGACGCCCGCGTGCGAGTACGCTCTCGACCCGGCACACAGGAGGATGAGCGTGTTCCGGCGTGAGAGGAATCTGCTGCTGGCGGTCGACGACGAGACCGACTTTCTGGAGCTGATCGAGCAGATCGGCCAGGGGATCGGTTGCGATGTGATCACCGCCGACACGGCCGCGAGCTTTCGCGAGCAGCTGGCACGGCGCCAGCCCTCGTTGATCCTGTTGGACCTGCAGATGCCCGGCATGGACGGCATCGAGGCGCTGCGCTACCTGGCACGTCAGGGCGTCACTTCCGGTATTCTGCTCGCGAGCGGCATGGACCAGCGGGTGCTGGCGAGCGCGCGCCAGCTCGGCGACTCGCTCGGTTTGAAGATGCTCGGCACTCTGCAGAAGCCGGCGATGCTCGAGGAGATCGAAAGCTTGCTGACGCAGCACCTGGAACCCGGCGCGCGCATTTCCGTCGAGGAGCTGCGTCGCGGCATCGAAGAGCACGAGCTGATCGTGCATTACCAGCCCAAGGTCGTGCGCGCCGGCGGCGATTGGCAGGTGCGCAGCGCAGAGGCGCTCGTGCGCTGGCGCCATCCGCGCCTCGGCTTGCTCTATCCCGGCGAGTTCCTGCCGCTGGCGGAGCAGTCGGGCCTGATCGTCGACGTGACCGATTTCGTGCTCACCGACGCGGTCCGGCAGATCGGTCACTGGCGGCAACGCGGGCTCGATCTGGCCGCCGCCGTGAATCTCTCGCCGCGCCTGGTGCAGGACCTGGAATTCCCGGACCGGCTGACGCGCCTGCTGCGCGAATTCGAAGTCGCGCCCGAGCAGCTCACGCTCGAAGTGACCGAAGCGGCCTCGCTCGACGATCCCGAGCTGGTGATGGACATCTTCACGCGCCTGCGCGTGAAAGGCGTCGGCCTGTCGCTCGACGACTTCGGCACGGGCACGTCCTCGCTGACGCAGCTCTACAAGATGCCGTTCAGCGAAGTGAAGATCGACGGCACGGTGATCTCCGAAATCACGACCACCAAGGCGGCCGCGACGATCGTGCGCGCGATCATCGACCTCGCGCACAACCTCGCGCTGACGGTGTGTGCCGAAGGCATCGAGACGCCGGCAGTGTTCGAGTTCCTCGACCAGAGCGCCTGCGACGCGATGCAGGGCGACTTCATCGCCTCGGCGATGCCGGCGGGCGAGATCGAGAACTTCATCCAGGTGTGGAACGGCGCGGATCACACGCTCGTGCCGGTGATGCGGAAGTGACGGTCGGGCTGTAGCCCGACCTACACAGCCGCTCTGCAGCTTGTCCTTCGACTGCCGCAGCAGATGCAGCGGCGCAGACAGCACGATGCGCGTGCCGGGGTTGGGCTCTTCGAAATTGATCGTGCCGCCGAGCATGCGCGCGCGATATTCCATGATCTTCAGGCCCATGCCCGGGCGGCGTTGCGCGAGGCCCGCCGACAGGCCGATGCCGTCGTCCGCGATCGACAGCTGCAGCTTGCGCGCCGGTCGAGCGCAGGTCGATCGCAATCGTCTTGGCGCGCGCGTAGCGCGCGGCGTTCGTCGTCGCTTCCTGCGCGATCCGATACAAGTGCGTCGCCGCGCCTTCCTCGAGATCCGGCAACTTCTGCGCGCCGTTGCCGAACGTGCACTGCAGGCTGTACATGTCGGTGCAGCGTGCCGCCAGATGCTTGAGCGCTTCGGGCAAACCGCCGCGTTCGAGATTCACGGGCGCGAGGCCGCGCGCGAGCGAGCGCGTGCTCTGAATCGCGTGCGCGAGCAGATCGCGTGATCTTGGTGATGTGCGAGGTGTACTGCGGCGACTCGCGCGACAGCTGCACCTCCAGACCCTTCAGCAGCAGCGACAAGCCGGTGAGCTCCTGGCCGAGACCGTCGTGCAAGTCGCTGCCGAGCCGGCGCTGCTCGCGATTGGAGATCTCCAGGATTTCCTGCTCCAGCTCGCGTCGCGTCGTGACCTCCTGCACGGTGCACACCAGGCCGGAGACGGTGCCGTGATCGCGCAACGGCACGTGCGTGTAGTTGAACCAGCGCACCGAGCCGTCAGTCGAGATCCACGCACGCTCCTGGTCGGTGAGCGCGCGGCCGGTGCGCATCGTCGTGGCCGCCTGCGCTTCGATGTCGGCGACGTTTTCGTCGTTCGAGATTTCCGAAAGCGTCCGGCCGAGCACCTGGTCGCGCCGCCGGCCGAGCGTGTCCAGCAGTGCCTTGTTGACGACCTTGACGCGATTGTTCGTGTCGACCGCGTAGATGATCTCCGGCAGGCTGTCGATCAGCGTACTGAGCAGCACACGCTGTTCTTCGAGCGCGGCCTCGGCCTCGCGCCGCTCGCGGCGCTCGCGCGCTTCCGTCAGCGCGCGCATCACGACGGCAGGCAGACGCTGCAATCGGTCCTTCAGCACGTAGTCGGTCGCGCCGCTCTTCAGCGCTTCGATGGCGCGCTCCTCGCCGAGCGAGCCGGAGACGAAGATGAAGGGGATATCGGGCGAGTGCTGCAGCAGGATCTTCAGCGCCGCCAGGCCGTCGAAGCCGGGCAGCGTGTAATCGGCGAGCACCAGGTCCGGCGGCGCGCCGGCGAGCGCCTCGCGGAAGTCGCGCTCCGCGACGACGTGCCGCCAGTCGACTGCGATCCCGTCCTTCGCCAGCTGCAACTGGATCAGCTCGGCGTCGTTCGGGTCGTCCTCCAGCAGCACGAAACGCAGCGGGCCCGTACCTTTCTTCATAGCGATGCGCGTCAAGCCTTCCGTCCGTGACCGGGAGCAACGCTATCACTGTGCGGCGCCTGTGGAAAATGAGGATTGCCCCACGCACATCGCGCCGCAAGACTCGGCCCAGCGAACGGATGGAAAGGGGGCAGGCATGGCCGAACAGACGCGGATCGTGATCGTCGACGATCATCCGTTCGTCCGCGAGGGCTTGAAACAGCTGCTGGCGGGCCAGAACGAGTTCCTGCTCGCGGGCGAGGCGTCGTCCATCGCGGACGCCCGCACGGCAATCGCCTCGCAGAACCCCGACGTGGCCGTCGTGGACCTCGCGCTCGGGCGCGGACGACGGCGTCGACCTGGTGCGCTGGATCCGCAGCTCGCATCCGAGCGTGCGCGTGCTGGTGCTGTCGATGCAGGACGAAGCTCTCTACGCCGAGCGGCTGCTACGACTCGGCGTCAGCGGTTATGTCATGAAGAACGTCGCGGGCACCGACTTCCTTGGTGCGCTGCGCAAAGTCGCCCGCGGCCAGCGTCACGTCAGCGCCGCGATGGGCGAGCGGCTGCTCACGCAGGTCGCGCGTGGGCGTGCGCCCGGTGTCGACGAAGATCCGGTCTCGGCGCTCACCGAGCGCGAGCTGGAAGTGTTCCGTCTGATCGGCGAGGGCATCAGCACGCGCGAGATCTCGCAGCGCCTGGACCTGTCGATGAAGACGGTCGATGCGCACCGCCGCCACATGCGCGAAAAGCTCAACCTGCGCTCGACCAGCGAGCTGATCCGCTACGCGACGCAATGGGTCTCCGACCGGGGCGGCAGCGCCGGGCCTGAGCCACGGTTCGGCCTAGCCGCGCACCGCGCCTGCTGCCGCTCCAACGCCTTGTTTCGCCTCGTGGTTCGCGAGGTGCGACGCACCGCACAGCCTTGGCACGATGGCGTGCGCGTCGCGCGCCACATTAAGGGATTAGCTGATATCCCCTACACGAGGGCTCCAACACCATGCGGCGTCATCTGAGCGCCGGTGCAGGCCCCTTGAGCGTTGCGACGAAAAAAACCGCGGTCACCGCCGCCTCCGCCACGAGCGACCTGTCCTCCCCGGCTGCCTGGGCGAGCGAGCCGCTGCGCGAGCTGATCGCGTCGGTTCCCGACTACGTGCTGGTGCTCGACCGCCGCCTGCGCGTGCTGCTTGCGAATCGCGGCGTCGGCCGGCGCAGCGCGCAGCAGCTCGAAGGCCAGACCGTCACCGAATTCTTCCCGCCCCAGCTGCATCCGCAGGCGCTCGCAGCGATGCATCGCGTGCTCGCGACCGGCCAGGTCGACGGCTACTCCGCGATGCTCGACGACGGCGAGGCGCGTCACTTCGACATTCGCATCAGCCCGATCCGCTCGCAGCAGCAGGTCGTCGCGATCACGCTGATCGCTTCCGAGACGACCGAGCAGGTGCGCGCCGAGCGTGCCATCGCTACGCAGGCGCGCATGATCGAGTCGATGCTCGAAGGCGTCGCGGTCGTCAGCGAAGCAGGCGGTCATCGAGATCACGAACCCCGCCTTCGACACGATGTTCGGCTATCGCCGCGGCGAGCTGATCGGCCGCGCCATGACGACGCTCGCCGGCTGGCCGTTCGAGCAGCCGGAGCGCTGGCAGCAGCTGGCCGCAGATCCGCAAGGGCAGCGCTCGATGCGCGTCGAGTTCGACGGGCTGCGCAGCGACGGCACCCACTTCGCCGCGGCCGGGCTGCTCTCGCGGTTCGACGTGGCCGGCCGCAATCACTGCCTGGTGGTGCTGCAGGACGTGAGCGAGCGCAAGCAGCTGGAGCGCGCGATCCTGCAGGCCGTGAACCGCGAGCAATACCGCATCGGCAACGATCTGCACGACGGCCTCGGCCAGGAGCTGACGGGCATCGCGCTGATGCTGCGCGGCGTCGCGGGCCGGCTGTCGAGCGAGTACGCGCCGATCCTGCCGGAGATCGAGGGCATCACGCGGCTCGTGAACAACGCGATCGAGAGCACGCGCGCGCTGGCGCGCGGCCTGTCGCCGGTGAACCTCGAGCGCGGCGGCCTGCAGGATGCACTCGAAGGCCTGGCCATGCATGCGGCCGAGCTCTACGGCGTGCAGATCGTGTGCACGCATCGGGTCAAGACGATTCGTCCGCTCGGCGCCGAGCTGGCGAACCATCTCTATCGCATCGCGCAGGAAGCCGTGCGCAATGCGGTCCGGCACGGCCGCGCGCGGACTATACGGCTGCACTTGCACGGCGCCCGCGCTAAGGTGCGCCTGACCGTAACCGACGATGGCACCGGCATGCCGGTCGGACGCTGTGGATGCCGCCGGCATGGGACTGAAGATCATGCAATACCGCGCGCGCATACTCGGCGGCGAAGTCCGCTTCGAGCGGGCCGAGCCGCAGGGCACGCGCATCGTGTGCGAATGTCCGCTGGAACCCCTGGCACAACCAGCCCGCGCGCCCCGCGCGCGCCGTCGCCGGCTGACCACTGCAGCAGGCTGATCGAACCCGCAGCCGACAACACTACAAGGATCAATTGCTGAGGAGTGATGCAATGACTGTTGGCCCCTCTCTGTTCAAGACCGCGCATCGACCGTCGGGCAGCGGCGTGTCGAAGGACCGCAAGCGACGCGTGCTGATCGTCGACGATCATCCGATCGTGCGGCAGGGCCTGCGTCGGCTGATCGAGGCGGAATCCGATCTGGAAGTGTGCGGCGAGGCCGAGACGGCGCGCGAGGCGAAGTCGCTGATCCGCGAGCTCGAGCCGGATGCCGTCATCGTCGACGTGTCGCTCAAGCAGGGCGACGGCCTGGAGCTGGTGAAGGATGCGCGCGCGCACTATCCGTCGCTGCCGCTGCTCGTGCTGTCGATGCACGACGAAGCGATCTATGCCGAGCGCATGCTGTCGGCCGGCGCGAACGGCTACATCATGAAGCAGGCCGCGTCGGATCAGTTCCTGATCGCGCTGCGCCGGGTGCTCGACGGCGGCATCTACGTGAGCGAAGCGGTCGGCAACAGCATGATCGAGAAGTTCGCGTCGGGCGGCGCGTACATCTCCTCCAACCCGGTCGACAGCCTGACGAATCGCGAGCTGCAGGTGCTGCACATGATCGGCAAGGGCCTGTCGACGCGGCAGACCGCCGAGGCGCTCAACCTCAGCGTCAAGACCGTCGAGTCGCACCGGCAGCGGATCAAGCGCAAGCTGTCGCTGCGCACGTCGGCGCAGCTGATGCAGTACGCAGTGAACTGGTACGCGGGCCGGGAGCCCGGGCAAAAGCCTTGACCGAAGTCCCGTGCACGGCACTGCTCACCGGCTGCCGGGATCGCAGGTCTCGTCAGTCGGGCTGTTGCTTGCAGGCGTGCCGCTCGTCTGGTTGCTGCTGCGACGCGGCGTCAGCGCAAGGCCGGGCCGACGCGCGCAGCATCGCTGCCGCGACTCATCGCCGCAACCAGGCGATCGTCGAAGGCGTCGGGCGAAGGCGTGCTCGAGCTCGACAACGTCGGCCACGTGCGTTACGCGAATCCCGCCGCCGCGAAGCTGCTCGGCTACGACATCGAAGAGCTGCCCGGGCTCGACTACCGCGTCCTGATCAACACGCAGACCGACGACGACAACAAGACCGATCCGGTGCGCCGCGTGCGCTACACGACCGACATCATGCGCGGCGTCGGCGCGCTGCTGCGGCGTAAGAACGGCCAGTTCCGTCCGGTCGAATACCGCATCGTGCCGGTCACCGAGCAGGGCGCGACCGTCGGCACGGTGCTCGTGTTCCACGACGTCGGCGAGCGCGTGCGCCTCGACAACCTGCTGAAGGACATGCAGACCACCGCGCGCATCGGCGGCTGGGAATACGACGTCGAGACTCACAAGATGCACTGGACCGAAGCGCTGTACGCGATCCACGACCTGCCGTTCGGCCAGCCGATCGAGCTGGAGTCGAGCCGCAACATGTTCCATCCGGAGGATCGCAAGAAGCTGATCGAAGCTTCGCAGCACGCGATCGACACCGGCGCCAGCAGCGACCTGCACCTGCGCCTGACCAGCGCGCGCGGCCGGCAGCTGTGGGTGCGCATGATCATCAAAGCGGAGCGTCGCAACGGCAAGATCGTGCGCCTGCACGGCACGCTGCAGGACGTGACCGATCGCGTCGTCGCCGAGCGCCAGCTGCGCGAGACGCGCGACTTCTTCGAGCTGACGCTGAACGCGGTGCCGACGCCGATCAACTACTTCAACCGCGACTTCGATCATGACGTACGCGAACCGCGCGTTCGAGGAGTGGCTCGGCGTCTGCCGCGCGACGAAGCTGCTCGGCAAGCGCCTGCGCGAGCTGCTGCCCACCGACATGTTCGCGCTCGTGATGCCCTACGTGGACAAGGTGATGGCGCGGCGAGCGCGTGCACTCCCGGCACACCGCCATGCGTCACGGCATCATGCGCGAGTGGCAGAACCATTACGTGCCGCAGGTCGACGCCAACGGCGCCGTGCTCGGCTTCTTCTCGATCATCTACGATCTCACCGAGCAGCGAGCGCCTCGAAGCGCGCCTGCTGCAGGCGCAGAAGATGGAAGCGATCGGCCAGCTCACCGGCGGCATCGCGCACGACTTCAACAATCTGCTCGGCGTCGTGATCGGCAACCTGCAGCTGCTCGAGCGCAGCGTCGCCGAGACGCCGACGCTCGCGCGCAAGGTGCACACGGCGATGCGTGCGGCCGTGCGCGGCGCCGATCTGACGCGGCGTCTGCTCGCGTTCGCGCGCCGGCAGATCCTCGACCCGGCCGTGGTCGACGCGAACCGCCAGCTGTCGGGCCTCACCGAGCTGATGCAGCGTACGCTCGGCGAGTCGGTCGAAGTGCGCATGGTGCAGGCGCACGACCTGTGGCACACGCGCGTCGACGCGGGCCAGTTCGAGAACGCGATCCTGAACCTCGCGATCAACGCGCGCGATGCGATGCCGGAAGGCGGCCGCCTGACGGTGCGCACCCAGCAACGTCTACCTCGATTCGATTTTCTGCAGCGACCACCCGGAGATCGAGCCGGGCGAGTTCGTGTCGATCAGCGTCAGCGACACCGGCGTCGGCATCGAGCCCGACGTGCTCAAGCGCGTGTTCGAGCCGTTCTTCACGACCAAGGAGTCCGGGCAAGGGCAGCGGCCTCGGGCTCGCGATGGTCCACAGCTTCGCCGAGCAGTCCGGCGGCGTCGCGACGATCGAGAGCACGGTCGGCCAGCGGCACGACGGTGACGATCCTGCTGCCGCGCTGCATGGAAGAGCAGACGCGTGCGCGAGGACACGATCGTCACGAAGATCGCGCCGGGCGGCAACGAGACGATCCTCGTCGTCGAGGACGATGCCGATCTGCGCGAGACGGTCGTCACCGCGCTGGCGCAGCTCGGCTACCGCGCGCTGTCGGCGCCGAACGCCGACGCGGCGCTGCGCATTCTCGTCGGGCAGCGAGCACATCGACCTGCTGTTCACCGACGTCATGATGCCGGGCGGCATGCTCGGCCCCGCGCTCGCGAAGCGCGCGCGCGAGCTGCGACCGGACATCGAAGTGCTGTTCACGACCGGCTATGCCGACAACAGCGCGCTGGCGGGCACGCCGGGACTGACGGCCGCGGACGTGATTCACAAGCCGTATCGCAACGAAGATCTGGCCATGCGCATCCGGCACGTGCTGGATCGGGAGGCGCGCGTTGCCTGAGCCGGCCAACAAGCTGCTGGTGATCGACGATCAGCCGGATCTGTGCGAGTTCATTTCCGAGGCCGCGACCGGCCTCGGCTTCGAGTCGCTGCGCGGTCACCGAGCCGGACGCGTTCCGGCGCGCCGTGCAGGATTTTCAGCCGACCGTCGTGGTGCTCGACCTGCAGATGCCCGGCGCCGACGGCATCGAGCTGCTGCGCTATCTCGGCGAGCGCGGCAGCAAGGCGCAGGTGCTGGTCGCGAGCGGCATGGATCAGCGCGTGCTCGCCACCGCGCAGCAGATCGGCAAGGCGCAGGGCCTGACGATGCTCGGCGCGTTGCAGAAGCCGATCCTGCTCGCCGACCTGGAAGCGACGCTGCGCCAGTGTCTGCGCGCGCGATTCGCCGATCAACCCGGCGGCGCTCGACAGCAGCGCTCGATGCGCGCGAGATCCAGGTTCACTACCAGCCGAAGGCGACGCGCGTCGCGCCGAACCGCTGGATCGTCGAAGGCGTGGAAGCGCTCGCGCGCTGGCATCATCCGTCGCTCGGCTTCATCTCGCCGGCGCGCTTCATTCCGCTGGCGGAGAAGAACGGCCTGATCCGCCGCCTCACCGAGCAGGTGCTGGAGACTGTCGCTGGCGCAGTGCCGCGCCTGGGACGCGGCGGGCCTGCAGCTGTCGGTCGCGATCAACCTGTCGCCGCAGCTGCTGAACGACCTCGCGTTCCCCGACCAGGTCGCGCGCATGGCGGCGCAAGTCGGCGCCGACGCGCGGCGGATCATCTTCGAAGTGACCGAGAGCGCGGCGATGTTCGATCCGGGCACGACCATGGACGTGCTGACGCGCATGCGCGTGAAGAACTTCGGCCTGTCGATCGACGACTTCGGCACCGGCTATTCCTCGCTCAAGCAGCTGTACCTGATGCCGTTCAGCGAGCTGAAGATCGACACCTCGTTCGTGCGCGACATCTTCGCGCACGAAGATGCGCGCACGATGGTCGAAACGATGGTGCTGCTGGCCCACAAGCTGCGCCTGACCGCCTGCGCCGAGGGCGTCGAATCGCAGGAGGTCCTGGACTTCCTCGACTCGGTGGCTGCGACCGCGCGCAGGGCTATTTCATCGGCCGGCCGATGCCGGGCGACGCGCTGGAAGCCGCCGTCCGCGAGTGGAACGGAAAACAAGGCTGATCGAAGAGTCCATTCCGGCTCTTTCTCCGGCATCCCTGCCTGCCTCTACCCTCAAATCCGTGACAAACGCCCCCTTTTTGCCTTAAACCTGCCTCCCCCGCGCGGCATCCAAACAACAAACGCGATAGGAGAGAGGCGACTTTGACGACCGGGGCCGGAACCCACAGTTCGGCACTGACTGCGGATCGCTCGCCGCTTTCTGACAGCGCGTTGGTGGCTGCAGCCCGCAAGGGCGACATGAAGGCTTTCGAGCGCCTGTATCGCCTTCATAGCGGCAAGGTCATGGGTCTGTGCCTGCGCATGACCCGGCGGCGCGACGTGGCGGAGGATTGCGTGCAACAGACTTTCATTCGTGCCTGGCGGAGTCTCGCGGCCTTCGAGGGCCGCAGCGCCTTCGGCACGTGGCTGCACCGGATCGCAGTCAACGAGGTGCTCACGCACCAGCGCAATCACGGCACGCGCGCGGAATCGGACGACGAAGCCGTCGCCGACGCGCAGGACGCGCCCGGTCGAATCTGCAGCCCGCACTACGACGCCGGTGAAGTGATGGACGTGGAGCGCGCGCTGGCGACGCTCCCGCCGGGCTCGCGCCACGTCGTCGTGCTGCAGACGGTGTACGGCTACAGCCACGAAGAGGTTGCGGACATGCTCGGCATCGCGGTCGGCACGTGCAAGGCGCAATTGCATCGCGGCCGCCGCTTGTTGCGCGAGCGGATGGGTCTGCCCCAGAGCAATTTGGCGGAGGCGGCCGATGAGTGAAATCAGCAACGGCGGGCGCGACCCGCTGGACGAGGCACTGGCCTCGCTGCCCGAGGACGTGGCGCCGGAGCGCGACCTGTGGCCGCAGATCCGCGCGGAGATCGCGAAGACGCCGATCGCTGCGCCGCGCGAGCCGCGTTGCAGGCGAACTGGTTTCGTCTCGCCGCGGCAGTGCTGCTCGTGCTCGCCACTTCGTTCGTTACTTACTACGTCACGCGGCAGTCGATGCAGCCGCAGGTCGCGCAGACGCCGAAGCCGTGCCGGCCCCGCAGGTGATTGGCCAGCCCGCGAGCTTCAGCTTCGGGCCCGAGCGCCTCGGCGCCAGCTACATGAGCGCGCGTGCCGAGCTCGACAAGCGCTTCCAGGAGCGCATCGCGTCGCTGCCGCCCGCGACCCGCACGAAAGTCGAGAACAACCTTGCGGACCTGCGCCGCGCGGCGGCCGAGATCTCCGCGACGCTGGCCGAGAATCCGTCGGATCCGCTGCTGCAGGATCTGTTGATGTCCACCTATCAGAGCGAGCTGCAGTTGCTCGCGGACGTGAGCGAGCTGCCGACCGCAGGCTCGATGAGGACCGATCTATGAGAGTGGCTGTAGTAGTCGCCGCGACGCTCCTGCTGGCGCAGTCGGCCGGCGCGGAGGAAGTCGAGAAGCGTGCGCAGGCCGATCCCGCGCGGCGAAGTCGTCATCGTCAACGTCGCCGGCGACGTGCAGGTGACCGGCTGGGACCGCAACGAAGTGCAGGTGAATGCCGACCTGTCGGACGGCGTCCAGCGGCTGGACTTCAAGACCAGCGGCGCGCGCACGACCATCGAAGTCGTGCTGCCGAAGAGGCCGCAGCTATCAGGGCTCGACCGACCTGGTCGTGCACGTGCCGCGCAACAGCTCGCTGTCGACCAACACCGTGAGCGCCGACCAGACGATCAAGGACGTCCGCGGCATGCAGCGCCTGCAGGCGGTGAGCGGCCAGATCCAGACGGAGCTGTGCAACGAGGATCTCGAGGTCAAGAACGTGAGCGGCGAGATCGCGGTCCGCGGCCACAACGGCAAGGGCACGCTGCGTGCCACGACCGTGAGCGGCGACCTGCGGCTGACGGACATCGGCCCCGAGATGGAGCTGAACACCGTGACCGGCGACATGCAGGTGCGCGCGGCCGAGGTGGCGAGGGCGCGCATCAAGACCACGAACGGCGACCTGGAGCTGCGTGCGGCGTCGCTCACACGCGACGTGCGCATCGAAGCCGAGGGCATCAACGGCGACCTGCGTTTCCGCTTCCGCGGCGCCCTGGATGCGGAGTTCGACATCGAGACCTTCAACGGCGACATCGAGAACTGCTTCGGGCCCAAGCCGCACCGCACCCGCGAATACGGCCCGGGCAACGACGCTGCGCTTCAAGGAAGGCAACGGCGACGGCCGCATCCGGATCAAGGCGCTGAACGGCACCGTGGAGATCTGTAACCGCTGAACGCCGCTATTGGCCCTCCACGTATTGGCGAGGTGCGGCGGCTGCGGGTACGATCCCGGGCGCATGACCGAGCCCGCAGTTTCACCGAGCGCAACAGCGCAGGAAGCCTGGCGCATCCTGCTCGTCGACGATGAGCCTACGCAGCGGCTGATCATGGCGCGGCTGCTGAAGCGTGCCGGCTACAGCGTCGAGGTTGCAGGCAACGGCAAGGAAGCGCTCGCGAAGATCGCCGCCGGCGATTTCCAGCTGATGATCACCGATTGGGAAATGCCGGAAATGGACGGCATCGCGCTGTGCCGGGAGCTGCGCGCCACGCCTGGTAAGGGTTACATCTACACGATCCTGCTCACCGCCCGGGACGCGATCGAGCACGTCGTGACCGGCCTGCAGTCGGGCGCCGACGACTATCTCACCAAGCCCGTCATCGAGCCGGAGCTGATCGCGCGGCTCAGCACGGGCAGGCGCATCGTGACGCTCGAGCGTTCGCTGCGCACGGCGAACGAGGAGAACCGGCGGCTGTCGATCACCGATCCGCTGACCGGCGCGTACAACCGCCGCTACCTGACCGAGCAGCTGCCGCGCGAGATCGAGCGCGCCGCCCGCTACGGCCGCCAGCTCGCAACGGTGATGTGCGACGTCGATCACTTCAAGCGCATCAACGACACGCAAGGTCACCTGGTCGGCGACGAAGTATTGAAGTGGTTCTTCGCGCAACTGCAGAGCGGCGTGCGCGCCAGCGACTGGGTCGCGCGCTACGGCGGCGAGGAGTTCCTGATCGTGCTGCCCGAGACGAACGTCGCCAACGCGGCCGTGGCGGCCGAGCACTTGCGCGCGCAAGTGGCGGCGACACACTTTCCCGGCGTGCCCGGCGGACTTGCCGTGACGGCGAGCTTCGGCGTCGCCGGGTGGCAGAACAACGTGCCGAAGGGCTCGACGTTCGACGCGCTGGTCGCTCGCTGCGACGAAGGCGTCTACGCGAGCAAAGCGGCCGGCCGGAATTGCGTCACTGCCCGGCCGATGGACTAGCCGTCGAGGAATTTCTCCATGCGCCCGCTTGCGGATCGTCGCGCTATGTCGCGGCTGGATTGATCGGCCTGATCGTCATCGGGCTGGTGCTCGTCGTCGTGTTCGTCGACCCGAACGACTATCGCGACGATATCGAGAAGATGGTCGAGGAGAAGACCGGGCGCGAGCTGACGCTGAGCGGCGATCTGAAGCTGTCGGTGTTCCCGTGGATCGCGCTCGAGAGCGGACCGGCTGCGCTCGGCGACGCGCCGGGCTTCGGCCCGGAGCCGTTCGTCTCGATCCGGCAAGCGCGCGTCGGCGTGCGTCTGCTGCCGCTGCTGAGCGGGAAAGTCGAAGTCGGCAACGTGCGGCTCGACGGTGCGCGCATCCGGCTGATCACCGACGAGAAAGGCCGCGAGAACTGGGCGGATCTCGGCAAGAGCGAAGCCGCGCAGACGCCGCAGCCGACAGCGGCAGCCGACTGAAGTGCCGACGATCGCCGGCCTGGAAATCAGCGACGCGGCGGTCGTGATGGAGAACCGGCAGGAGAAGAGCCGGCGCGAAGTGCGCGACTTCAA
The DNA here is from genome assembly GCA_963830745.1 of uncultured Gammaproteobacteria bacterium. Classification (GTDB taxonomy): domain Bacteria; phylum Pseudomonadota; class Gammaproteobacteria; order Steroidobacterales; family Steroidobacteraceae; genus Steroidobacter. The sequence goes on along the minus strand of CAWHNL010000012.1, from coordinate 57,501 downwards.
CCTGAAGACCGGCCGGCTCGCGTCGGGCGAGCCGTTCGACTTCGCGACCGATTTCGTGCTCGACCAGGACCGCTCGCTGTCGGCCAAGGTGAAGGTCGCTGCCAACGGTCACTGCCGATCTCGAGCGCAACGTCCATCGCCTCGCCGAGCCGAAGATCGACGTCACCGTTTCCGGCGCAGGGCTATCCCGCCGACGGCGTGCCGGTGGAGGTGCGCGCCAAATCGCTCGAAGCAGATATCGCGCAGCGAGCTGTACTCGGCTCGATGGCCTGACGGTGAAAACCACCTGGAAGAGCGACGGGCTGCCGCGCCGCCGGCGTGCCGGTCGCGTTCAGCGCGAAGGATTGCAACGTGAACCTCGCGTCGCAGACGCTGGAGCTCGGCGGACTCGATGCCGATGCGGCCGGCGCGCACGTCACGCGGCAGCCTCACCGGCGCGGAGATTCTCGATGCGCCGTCGCTCAAGGGCTCGCTCAAGCTCGATCCGCTCTCGTTGCGCGAGTGGCTGCCGAAGCTCGGCGTCGACGCGCCGAAGACCACCGACCCGAACGTGCTGAAGCAGCTGAGCTTCGCCGGCAACGTGCAGCTCACGAAATCCTCGGCCGAAGTCGCCGACATCGTGCATGAAGCTCGACGACACGACGATGCGCGGCATGCTCGGCGTTGCCGATTTCGCAGCGAAGGCGCTGCGCTTCGACCTGAACGTCGACCGCATCAACGCCGACCGCTACCTGCCGCCGCCGAGCGAGAAGCCGGCAGCCAAGGATGCGAAGGAGCCGCCGACGGAGATCCCGGTCGAGATGCTGCGCAAGCTGAACGCGCGCGGCCAGCTGATGGTCGGCGAAGCGATTTTCGCCGGCATGAAGTTCACGAAGCTGCGCCTCGGCGTGAATGCGCGCGAGGGCAAGGCGCGCTTCTATCCGTCGGAAGCTTCGATGTACGGCGGTCAGTACCGCGGCGACATCGGCATCGACGCGACCGGCGAAGGTCGCGCGCGTCACGCTCGATGAGCACGTGAGCAGCGTGAACTTCGCGCCGCTGTTCAAGGATCTGTTCGAGACGCAACCGCGTCTCGGGCAAGGGCAGCGCCAACATCAAGCTCGCCGGCGCCGGCCGCACGACCGACGACATCATGAAGACGCTCGACGGCGCCGTGGACTTCAACGTCGCGGACGGCGCGCTGGAAGGCGCGGACCTGTGGTACGAGATCCGTCGCGCGCGTGCTGTGCTCAAACAGCAGGCGATCCCGGAGCGTCCGAGCGGCCCGCCGCGCACGCCGTTCAGCGCGCTGACCGGCACCGGCTCGATGAAAGACGGCGTGCTGACGAACAACGACCTGAACGTCGCCATGCAATACCTGAAGGTGACGGGGCAGGGCAACGTCGATCTGCCGCGCAACTCGCTCGACTATCGCCTGGTCGCCGCCGTGCTGAAGATCCCGCGCGAGGGCGCCGATGCCGCGCAGATGCAGGACATGGTGGACGCGCAGATTCCCGTGAAGGTCACGGGCGCGCTGAGCGACCCGAAGGTGCGCCCGGACCTCGAGGGCTACCTGAAAGGCGAGGTCAAGAAGAAGGTCGAAGAGAAGCTCAAGGACAAGCTCAAGGATATTTTCAAGCAGGCAATGAGTGTCAGGCTCAAGCCTGACTGTTCACTGGAACCCGGATGAACGCCGGGCGTCTGGATAGGCACGTACCGACAGAACCTTGTGCCTCACCGTGCCCGTTTCATTCATGCCCCGTTCACGTCTCGCGCTCGCCGTGCTCGCCGCCACCTCGCTTTGGGCTGGCGCAGCCGGCGCCTTCGAGATCAAGCACAGCGAGACCCGCTACGCGAACCGGCGCTACCAGTGCGATCTGGACATCAGGCTGGATGCGCCGCTCGACAAGGTCGAGGCCGTGCTGCGCGACTACGAAAAGTATCCCGCGCTCGACACGCGCATCCTGGAGGCGCGCGTCATCGAGCGTCCGGCGCCGAACGTGGCGATGCTGGAAACGAAGCTGCGCGTGTGCCTGGGATGGTTCTGCCGCAACGTCAGTCGGGTTGAGCGCGTCGAGGAGTCGCAGCACGCGCTGGCCGCGACGGCCGACCCGAGCCGCAGCGACGTGAAATTCGGCGAGACGCGCTTGCAGCTCTCGCCGGGCGAGAACGGCGGCACGCTGGTGCACTATCGCACCAGCATTACGCCCGGTTTCTGGATTCCTGCGGTGGTCGGCCGGCGCTGGATGCTGCGCACGCTCGAGGATGCGAGCGGCAACCTGTTCATGAACGTGGAGACGAAGGCGCAGGGAAGAACAGAAAGCGGCTAGCAACTGAGCTGCTAGCCGCTTCGAATCAACGTTACTGGCCCGCCGACGATACCTGCACCGGCGTAGCGCTCACCGGCGTCAGCTCGCGGAACTGCACGACGCCGTACAGCATCTCGTCGAACGACTGCTCACCCCACGGCACCGTCCGGTTCGGATCCGGATTCGCCGGGTTCTGCGACGAGTTGTCGTAGACCGTGCGTGTGCACGATCTTCGTGCCCGCCGGAACCTGCTTCGGCTTCGCCAGCGTGTACGTCGTCTGCCAGTTGAAGTCGTACTTCGGCACCGACAGCAGCAGTCTCCTCGCGGCCGTCCGGATAGATCGCGATGAACTGCGAGGCGCGGCCGCGGAAGTGCGCGTGCGGCGTCAGCCGGTAGATGATCACGTCGCGCGGGAACTGCTGCGCGATCGTCTCGGCGTGCTCCTTCGTGTTCGGCGGAATCTTGATCTTCGGATTCGCCAGCGCGACGGTCTTGAACTCGTACGTCGGCGCCGAGTCGCGGAAGTACAGGCCGAACCGCGTCACGTCGTGCGCCGCCTTGCCCGAGGTCGTGTAGTGCATCTGGAACGCGAAGGTCTGGTCCTTGCGCACCAGCACGCCCGTGTCCTGCGGATACAGCGTCGGGCCGTTGCCCGGCACGTAGGCGCCGAGCGACGGGCTGGACGCGCGTGATCATGCGCATCCGCTCGTCAGGGATCTTCGGGTCGTAGACGCCGACGATGACGTGGTGCACGACCGTGCGGTCGCCGGGGATGATGTCGGTCGCGCGCACCCACACGTCGCGGCCCAGCGTGTTCGGGACCACGTAGCGCTGGTAATCGACGATGCCGGTCGCCGGAATGTCGAACGCCGGCACCTCGACCACCATGTCGGGCTTGCCGAACGCCCACTCGCTCCAGGTCTTGTGCAGGTCGGCGAGCGGATCCGGGCCTTTGCCGCGCGGCGTGCCGGCCTCGATCCAGTGCACCAGCGTCTGCTTCTCCTCGAGCGTCAGCGAGCGGTCGCCGTCCCACACGCCGACGTGCGGGTCCGCATGCCACGGCGGCATGCGCTTGGTGCGCACGACTTCGCGGATCATCGGTGCGAAGCCCTTGATCGTGTCGTAGCTCGTCATCTGCCAGGGGCCGATGCCGCCGGTGCGGTGGCAGGTGACGCAGTTGTCGATCAGCATCGGCGCGATCTGCTCGGAGTACGAGACCTTCGCGCCCGCGTGCGTCGCCTTGGCGGCCTTCACCGCGCAGCCGCGCGCGGCAACTTTCGCCTTCTTCACGGGCTGGCCGGCGAGCACGGAGTCCAGCGCGCTGGTCAGCAGCGCGTTGCCTGCTTTCGCCTTGTCCAGCGGACCGCGATAAGCGATCTTCCAGCCCTTCGGATCGATCACCAGCACTTCGCCGGCGCGCGTCAGCTGCAGGGATTCGCTGACCAGGTGCGTGTCGTCGAGCAGCACCGGGATGCTCGAGCCCTTGGCCTTCGCGGCCACCGCATCGCGGTCGTCCTGCGTGTTGATCATCAGGAACTCGACGCCGCGGCCGGCATAGCTCGCCTTGGCCTGCTCCAGCGCGGGCAGCGCGTCGCTGACGGCTGCGCACTCGTCGTCGTGCGTCATCAGCACGACGGCTTTGGCGTCCGACAGGTAGTAAAGGTCGTGATACTTCCCTGCCTGGTCCAGCAGCGCGAAGTTGTCGACGTGATCGATAGGAGCGGTCGCCCCTGCTGATGCCGCCCAAAGCGCGGCTGCGGCTACTGCCGCCTTGCACCGTACCGAACTCATACACAACTCCCCGGAGTCGAAAGACCGTAAACTAGGGTCAGCACTACGATGCTAAGTCTCGCCTAAGGGTTTACCTGAGAGCATGTGACGCGAGCACTGCCCGCAAGGTTGCAGCGGGCGCATCGTGGTGCGAAAGCGCGAACATTGTGCGCAATCCGGCCTCGCCGTTGCTTGTATGAAACTGGCGCAGACACAAATCTATGCATGCGATCGGCTGGTGATTTCGGCCGGGCCGGGCCGCGAGAATTCCAGTCATCGTCACTTCGGGGCCATCGTCACGATCGCGCCCGACGCACCCGTCACGCTTATGTCGCGCGAGGCGGAGCCGATCGTATGCCAGGCAGCAATCGTCGCACCGAATGCATGGCATCGCATCGACGCACGCAACGCGCGCATCGTGACGGTCCTGATCGGCCCGGATCATCCGTGGTTCCGCTATATCAAGCCGATGTTGAGCGGCGAGCCGATCGTGCAGCTCGATTTCGCGACGCTCGCGGGCCGGGCGATCCCGTGGGACGCGCTGTTCGAGGGCACCTGCGAATGCAGCGAGGCGAGCCGCGCTGCGCAATCGATCCTGCAGGCGTTCGGCGGCATCGACGCGCCGCCGCACCAGCTCGACGCGCGCATCGAGGAAGTGTTGCAAATCTTGCGCGACGCGGTCACCGACACGCCGACGCCCGATGAGCTCGGCCGTCGCGTCGGGATTGTCGGGCTACACGCTGATGCGGCGCTTCAAGGCCGAGCTCGGCGTGCGCATCCGCGAATACGTGCTGTGGCGGCGGCTGATGGTCGCGCTGGAGCTCGTCGATGGGCGCAGCACGATCGCCGAAATCGCGCAGCGCACCGGCTTCTACGATCAGGCGCATCTCACGCGAACGGCGCGGCGCATGGTCGAGCTCGCGCCGTCGTTCGTCAACGATTTCAGCCAGACGCGCGTGCACGTGTGCCGCGAGTGAAGTTCGTTCGCGGCGCCGCTGCTCGCGTGGTTCGATCGCGCCGGACGCAAGCACCTGCCGTGGCAACAGGACCGCGACGCCCTATCGAGTCTGGGTGTCGGAGATCATGCTGCAGCAGACGCAGGTCGCGACGGTCATCGGTTACTACGACCGATTCATGCAGCGATTTCCCGATGTGCGTGCGCTCGCGGCTGCGCCGGTCGATGAAGTGCTGCACCTGTGGACCGGCCTGGGCTACTACGCGCGCGCGCGGAATATGCATCGCGCCGCGCAGCTGATCGTTGCCGAGCATGGCGGCGAGTTTCCGCAATCGATCGAAGCAGTGCAGGCTCTGCCCGGCATCGGCCGCTCGACGGCCGGTGCGATTCTCGCGTTGTCACGCTCGCAGCGGCATCCGATTCTCGACGGCAACGTGAAGCGCGTGCTCGCGCGCTATTTCGGCATCGAAGGGTTTCCCGGCGAACGCGAAGTGGAGAAGACGCTGTGGTCGCTCGCCGACGAATGCACGCCCACCGAGCGAGTCGCGGACTACACGCAGGCCATCATGGATCTCGGTGCGACGCTGTGCGTGCGCTCGCGGCCGCTGTGTGCGGCTTGCCCGCTGGCAGAGCATTGCGTGGCGCGCATCGAAGGCCGGCAGTCCGCGTTACCGACCGCGCGGCCGAAGAAGATCCGGCCGCAACGCACTGCTTACGTCGTGCTCATGGTTCGCGACGACGGCGCAGTCCTGTTGGAGCGCCGTCCGCCCGCCGGAATCTGGGGCGGCCTGTGGACGCTGCCGCAGTTCGATGAGCGCGAAGCCGCGCAGGCCTGGATTGCTCGAGCGCGCGACTGCCGACCGCGCGAACGTCCTGCCGCCGTACGCCCATTCCTTCACGCATTTCGATCTGACCCTGCATCCTCTGCTGGTGCGCGCGATTGCAATCGCGGCCGTCGCGGACGGCGACCGCTATTCGCTGGTACGAGCCGCGGCAACCGGCGAAAATCGGGCTCGCCAAACCGGCGGTCGAGCTGATTCGTGCGCTCGACGAGCAACCCGCAGCAGGCCTGCAGCGTCAAAGCTCCCTGCTATGAACGTCACTGCACTGTCTGCCCCTGCTGCGACCAGTAACTGGAAGCGCGTCGGCTGGATCCTGTTATTGCTGGGCGGCGTCTTCGCCGCGGGCAACGCCGTCATGTTCATGCTCGTGGATGGCCACGGAGTCTCCCGACATCAAGGGCCGGTTCTTCGCCACGGCGCGTCGCCGGGTGGGGGCATGCGTTTGGCGGTGCGGTCGCGGCGCTTGATCGGCCCGTTCCAGCTGATCACGCGACTGCGCACGTCGTGGCCCAGGGTGCACGTCTGGATGGGGCGGACATACCTCCTTGCTGTCCTCGCCGGCGGGCTCGGCGGGTTGTACTTCGCACCGATGAGCACGGCAGGCATCGTCGGGAGTGTGGGGTTCACGACGCTGGCTGTGTTCTGGCTCTACAGCGGCGCGCAGGCGTACTTGGCGATCCGGCGCGGCAAGGTGCAGGTGCATCGCCGCTGGATGCTGCGTAACTACGCACTGACATTCGGAGCGGCGACCCTGCGCATCGAGCTGCCACTGCTGCTGATTGCCGGCGTGACGTTCCCGGCGGCGTACACGATTGGTCGCATGGATCTCGTGGGTGCCGAACTGGCTCGCTGTCGAGGCATGGCTGCGCAGGGGCAAGGCGCCGCCGCGATGACCAAAGACGAAATCCTCGCGTTCGTGCCGCCTGCCGCGAAGATGCTCGGCCGCGAGGTCGTCGAGATCGACCAGGTCAACGGCGGCGCCGTGCTGCGCTTTCGTGCGCTGCCGGAGTTTCTGAATCGGCATGGCACCGTGCAGGGCGGCTTGTTGTGCGCGATGCTCGACTCGGCGACGGCGCTGGCGCTCTATGCGGTGTTGCCGCGCGAGTCCACCGGGCTCACCGCGAATCTGAATGTGTCGTTCCTGAAGCCGGCGAAGCTCGGCACGTTCACGGCGACCAGCCGGCTCGTGACGCGCGACGAGCGCAACGCGGAGACCGCCGGCGAGCTGCGCGATGCCGACGGCGTGCTGGTCGCGACAGCAACGGCGCGCTTGCGCATCGTGCCGCGCAAGGATTGAATGAGGCCCAAGGCCAGAACAATGACCAGAACAGTGAAATGCGTGCTGCTCGGCATCGAGGCGGAAGGCCTCGACTACGCGCCGTACCCCGGCGAGCTCGGGCAGCGCATCTACGAGAACGTCTCCAAGGAAGCGTGGCAGCGCTGGCTCAAGCACCAGACGATGCTGCTGAACGAGTACCGGCTGACGCCGATCGATCCGAAGGCGCGCAAGTTCCTGGTGGAGGAGATGGAGAAATTCTTCTTCGGCGGCGGCTCGCAGAAGCCGCAGGAGTTCGTCGAACCGGAGAAATAGCCGGCCGGCCCGGGGAAGAGAAGGGCCCATGTCGAAGTTGCATTCGTCGAGAACCAGGGTTGCCTCAGGTCTGGCTACCTTGGCGCTGCTGAGCGGCTGCCAGCTGGCGAAGAGCGGATCGTCGGTGCGCGCAACGCGGGCGGGATCGTCGGCTATGAGATCCGTCGCGACGGCGAGGTCATCGCCGCCGTGCAGATCATCCATCCTGGGCGCGTCTGGATGCTACCGACCCTTGGGCAGCCGGATCGCGATCGTGCTGCAGCCATCGTCACGACGCTGCTGCTGTACGAGTCGCCGTTGGCCGAGCTCGAGCGGGAGCACTCGCACGACGAAGACTAGCCGGCCTTACGCGCCGGCTCTTCGAGCCCGAACTCCGTGCGCAGGTTCTCGCCGACGCGCGCGAATTCCGCTGCAATCTTCTCGAGGTCCGCGCGCCAGTCGGCCTTCTGGCCGGACTTCGCGCGCGTTTCCAGGTCGAACGCCTGGGTCGCGAGATTGTTGACGTGCAGGTTCGCGGCAGCACCCTTGAGCTTGTGCGCAGCGCGAGCGATCGCTTCGGCGTCGCCGAGCTCGACCGCGGCGCGCAGCTCCTGCACCGTGTCTGCGCCGCCGGACAGGAAGGCGTTGACGAGCTCGATCATGAACTCCTCGTCGTCGCCGGAGACGTCGGCGAGCCGCGCGCGGATGGCCTTGTCGGCGCTGGGCGCCTCGACGGCAGCAGTCGACGGGGCGGCTGCGGGAACTGATTCCCCGTCGGCGCGGCCCATGAAGCGATCCAGCACGTCCTGCAGCCGCGAGATGTCCAGCGGCTTGGTCAGATAGTCATCCATCCCGGCCTCCAGGCAGCGCTCGAGCGTGCCCATCATCGCGTTGGCGGTGAGCGCGACGATCGGTGTGCGCTTCGCTCCGCCGGTCTCCAGCTCGCGGATGCGCCGCGTCGCTTCCAGGCCGTCCATGACCGGCATCTGCATGTCCATCAATATGAACGTGTAGCTGTTGCGCTCGATACGCTTCCACGGCCTGGCGGCCGTCGCCGACGACCTGCACTTCGCAGCCGAGGCGTTCGAGGAAGCGGCGCGCGACGCGCTGATTGATCGCGTTGTCTTCGACGAGCAGCACCTGCCCCGAGTACTGGCGCCGCGTTTCGGTCGCGACCAGCGTGCCGCGCGTGATGATCGGCTGGCTGTGCATGTGCCAGTCCTGTGCATCGTGCGACAGCGCGCGGTTCAGGCAGTCCAGCAGCTCGCGCGTGCGCACGGGCTTCGTCAGGTACGCCGAGAAGCCGATCTGCGCGAAGCGCTGCATGTCGCCGGAGCGATCGAGCGAAGTCAGCAGCATCAGGCGCGTCGGCGCGATGTCGCGCGACTTCACGATCTGCTCGCCGAGCATGGCGCCGTCCATGTCGGGCATCTGGTAGTCGAGCACGACGGCGTCGAACGGCTTCGGGCCCGGGTCGCGCAGGATCGCGAGCGCGCGCATCGCGCTCGGCGCCGTCTCGACTTCGTAGCCGGCGTGCTTGAGCTGGCTCGCCAGCACGTGGCGGTTCGTCTCGCTGTCGTCGACGAGCAGCACGCGCCGTCCGTCCGCGCTGCGGTCGCGGCGGCGGCTCCGCGCCGCCGATGTCCGCCGGCTCGAGCGGCAGCGTGAACCAGAACGTCGAGCCCTTGCCGGGCTCGCTGTGCGCGCCGACCTGGCCGCCCATCATCTCGACGAGCTTGCGCACGATCGACAGGCCGAGGCCCGTGCCGCCGAAGCGCCGCGTGGTCGAGGAGTCCGCCTGCGTGAACGGCTGGAACAGCCTGTCGAGCGATTCCTGCGGGATGCCGATGCCCGTGTCGCGCACTTCGAAGTGCACCAGCGCGCGGCCGTCCTGGCGGCCGACGCAGCACACTTCCAGCACGACCTCGCCGCTCGGCGTGAACTTGATGGCGTTGCCGACCAGGTTCAGCAAGCACTGGCGGATGCGCTGCGGATCGCCGAACACGCGCTCCGGCACTTCCGGACGCACGTTGACGACCAGCTCGAGGCTCTTGGCGGCGGCCTGGAACGCCATGATCGAGCCGACGTCGTCGACGTTCGAGCGCAGGTCGAGCTCCAGGTGCTCGATGTCGAGCTTGCCGGCCTCGATCTTCGAGAAGTCGAGAATGTCGTTGAGGATCGTCAGCAGCGAGTCCGCGCTCGCGCGGATCGTCTCGGCGTAGTCGCGCTGCACGCGGTCGAGGCCCGTTTCCAGCAGCAGGCCGGTCATGCCGATGATGCCGTTCATCGGCGTGCGGATCTCGTGGCTCATGGTCGCGAGGAACGTGCTCTTGGCGCGGCTCGCCTCTTCCGCCTCCTGCTTCGCCATCACCATCGCCTCGCGTCCGGCGCGCTCGTCGGTGATGTCGCGGATCGAGCCGGCCAGCCACAGCGGACGGTCCTCGGTGTCGCGCTCGGCCGAGGCGCGCGAGCGCACCCACAGCCATTCGCCGTCGCGCTTGCGCAGGCGGTACTCGACGTCGTACGGCAGTCCGAACGTCAGGTGGTCGCCCATCGCCTTGCCGACGATCGCGCCGTCGTCGGGATGGATGAACGTCTCGATCTTGCCGTCGGCGTCGCTGTCCGTGGCCGCGTAACCGAGCATCTGGCGGAAGCGCGGCGAGTACCACGTCTCGCCGGTGCGCAGGTTGAACTCGAACAGCGCGTCCTGCGTGCCCGAGACAGCGCGCTGGAAGCGCTCCTGCGCCTCGCGCAGGTCGCTCGACTGGCGCGCGATCTCCTGCTTCGCCAGTTCCTCGTCGCGTCGCGTCCCAGTCGATGCCCAGCACGCTCACCGGGTGGCCCTTGGCATTGCGCAGCACGCGCGCGTGACACTGGATGTAGCCGACGGTGCCGTCGACGAACAGCGCGCGGTAGCGGTACGAGAACGATCTGGTCCGTGCCGGTGAGCACTTTCGTGAAATGCGCGACCCAGCCCTCGCGATCGTCGGGGTGCACGTACTTCTCGGTGTAGTCCGTGCCCCTGAACTCGCGCGGCGCGCCGAGGCGCTCGAGGAACGGGCTGTTTTCGTCGATGCGCGTGATGTCCTCCTTGATGTCCCATTCCCAGACCGACAGGCCGGCGGCATCGTTCGCCATGCGGATGCGCTCGACCATGCGGCGGTTCTGTGCCTCGGCGGCTTCGGCGCGCTCCAGCGCCTCGCGCAGGTCAGCGGTCTCGGCGCGCGAGCGCACTGCTTCGGCAAGCGCCAGCGCCTCGGCCTGCGACTTGCGCATGTTGGCCGAACCGAAGAAGCCGGTCGCGAAGATCGCGAACACGGAGACCGAATGGCTCTCCAGGTACGACCACCAGTTGCCGTCGTAAGGCGACAGCATCGGTGCGATCAGCATCAGCAGCGCGCTGATCGTCGCGACCAGCGTGATGTGCCAGTGCCTGCTCGAAGAGAGCGCGAGCACGACGGCGAGCAGGTAGCCGATGCCGATCGCCGAGTCGAGCATGTTGGTGATGTCGACGGCGAAGATCGCCGCGCACATCACCAGCAGCCACGGCAGGAGATTGCGGCGGCTGTGCAGGTCGCCGCGCAGGCCGTCGATGATCGTGTCGCGTCGCTCTTCCTCGGGCATCTTGATGATGCTGCGCAGGTAGTAGCGCAGGCTGAAGGCGCCGAACAGCAGCAGCGCCATGAGGAAGTAGCCGACGGCGTTCATGGACAGATACGACTGCCCGAAGAACCGGCCGATCGTCGCGCGTTCGCGTTCGAGCGACAGGTCGAGCAGCAGCAGGCCGTCGGCGCGATCGCGCACGCCATAGAAAAGATGCGGGTTACCGGCAACGGTCTCGAAGTGGATGTACGGCCGGCCAGCGTTCTCCCGCAGCCATGCGGCTGCGCCTGCCGCCGGTGTACCCGCGGGCTGATGCGCGGCGTTCGGCGCGAGAGAGTGCTGCAGGTGAGAAGCGCTGAACGAGGACGCATACGTGTCGAGCGACTCCCGACCTGCTTCGCCGGCCAGGATCGCTTCGGTGATGGCGAACGCCTTGGTCACGGCGACGTCGGCGCCGAGCCGCTGCGCAACGACTTTCTTCTGTTGCAGGAGCGGCGCGCCGACGATCGACAGGAGCAGCACCAGCACCAGGATCGTCACGATCGACGCCTGGCCTGCGATGACTCCGAGGAGATTCTTCGACATTTTCAACGCCATCAACGAGCTGTCCGGCCCTCAATGGAACAGCGGCAGCCGGCGCGGAAACTTTCGCCCGCGAGTGTGACGCAGTTCGCACTTGGGTCGGCCGTGCGAGGCTTCCTTGCCCTAGGAGTGCATTCCGCCCTCACCAACGGCAGTGGCCGCGGACCGGCGGCAGCCGCTTCAATCGCCGCATGACGGAAAACACGGTCCAGCTCGTCAGCCTGGAGCGGCTGCAGCTGCAGCAGATGATCATGGGGTTTCGCACGACGCAGCTACTGCACGTCGCCGCGAAGCTCGGGATTGCCGATCTGCTGGAGGCGGGGCCGCGGCCCATCGCTGCGCTCGCGACGATGTGCCGCTGCCGCGCAGAGGAGCTGTATCGCATCCTGCGGGCGCTCTCCAATCTCGGGATCGTGTGCGAGCTCGCCGATGGACGATTCGAGCTGACTTCGCTGGGCGAGCATCTGCGAACGCATACCGAAGGTTCGTTGCGTGCCATGGCCACGCTGTACGGCGAGCGCTGGATCTGGAATGCGTACGGCAATCTCCTGCACAGCGTGCGCACTGGCGAGCCCGCATTCGACGCCGTGCACGGCAAGCCCTTCTTCGACTATCTGCAGGAAGACGAGGCCGCCGCGCGCAGCTTTAACGCAGCGATGACTTCGTACTCGGCACAGGAGATTTCGGCAGTCACTGCCGCTTACGATTTCACGCGTTTCCGTACGATCGCGGACATCGGCGGCGGGCATGGCCGACTCCTCGCTGCGATGCTTCGCGCCAGTCCCCACGCGCGAGGCATCCTGTTCGATCTGCCTGCAGTGTGCGCCGGCGTGCAGCAGACGCTGGAGCAGGCTGGAGTCGCCAATCGTGCGCGGATCGTGAGCGGCGATTTCTTCGCCGAAGTGCCGCCCGGCGCGCAGCTCTACGTCATGAAGAGCATCATCCACGATTGGGACGACGACGCGGCGCGACGCATCCTGACGAACTGTCGCGCCGCCATGGCAGCGGACTCGCGCCTGCTGTTGATCGAACGCGTGATCGGCGAGCCGAACGACGCCGACGAGGCGAAGCTGTTCGACATCAGCATGCTGGCGATGCTCGGCGGCCGCGAGCGCACGGCTGAGGAATACCGCACGCTGCTGAAGTCAGCGGGCCTGCGCATGATACGCACGCTCGCGACCGTGAGCCCGCACTCGCTGATCGAAGCTAGTCGATAGGACTAGTCGATAGGAAAGGCCTGTCTCGCGCCGTCGAGCTTGTGCACGACGCCTCGCCGCATCACGAAGCGCACGCGCTCCAGCTCGGTGACGTCGTTGAGCGGGCTCGTCGCGACGGCGATGATGTCCGCGTCCTTGCCGGGCTCGATGCTGCCGAGCTTGTCGACACGGTCGAGCAGCGTGGCCGCATCCAGCGTCGCCGCCCTGATCGCTGCGGCGGGCGTCATGCCGGCTTTCACGAGCAGCGCAAACTCCTGTGCGTTCTTGCCGTGATCCGAGACGCCCGTGTCGGTGCCGAAAGCGATCTTGACGCCGTCCTTGATCGCCGCGCCGATGTTCTTGCCGTGCGCCGCGACGGCTTCCTGCGCCTTCGCCAATGTGTTCTTCGAGCGCGCGCCTGCCTGCGCCTGTGCCAGCGCCGCATGCGGCGCGATCATCGTCGGCACGAGCCACGCGCCATTCTTCTTGAAGAGCGCGTTGGTCTGCGCATCGGTGTAGGTTCCGTGCTCGATCGAATCCACGCCGGCTTCGAGCGCCGTCTTGATGCCGTTCTGGCCGTGCGCATGCGCCGCGACCTTGCGGCCGAACATGTGCGCGGTGTCGATGATCGCCTTCATCTCGTCCGCGAACATCTGCTGGTTGAGCCCGCCGGCGATGTTGCTGTTCACGCCGCCCGTGGCCGCGAACTTGATGACGTCGGCGCCCTGCGAGATCTGCTCGCGCACCGCTCGGCGGCAATCGTCAGCGCCGTTGCAGTTGTTGGTCGAGCGCTCGCGCACGACCTGCGTGATGTCGCGGTTGGTGTTGTTCGAGCCGTCGCCGTGACCGCCGGTGATCGAGATGCCGCGTCCCGCAGCCACGATCGTCGGCCCGGCGACTGCGCCGGAGAGAATCGCGTCGCGCAGCGCCGTGATGCTGCGGACTTCGGAGCCGAGGTCGCGCACTGTCGTGAAGCCCGCTTCCAGCGTGCGCCGTGCGTTGCCGACGCCGATGAGCAGATTGTCCTCGATGTCGCGATTGTTCTGCTCCAACCGCGCACGCATCTTGTCGTCGTCGTTGAAGATGTGCACGTGCATGTCGATCAGGCCCGGCAGCACGAACTGCTTGCTCAGATCGACGAGCCTTGCGCCGCCTTCCGGCGCGACCAGGCCGTCGCGGACGGCTTCGACTCGACCGTCGCGCACGATGATCGTCGACGCGCCGCGCGGGGCCTGACCGGGACGATCGAGCAGAGCGCCGGCGTGGATGTACACGGCGGGTGCGCTCGTTTGCGCACTGACTGGCGCACTCGCCAGCAAGGCCACTGCGGCGGCGATCGAGATCGTGGTTGCGAACTTCATCGTTCCTCCGATTGCGGGATGACACGTGAGAGTGCGGCGCGAAGGTCGCGCAGCTTGGGTGGCTTGTTGAGCACGTGATCGACGTGCGGCGGAATGTCGCCCTCATCGACCAGGCGTTGTCCCCAACCGGTGAGCAACACCACGGGCGTCGACGGGCGACGCCGCCTTGATTGCCGAGGCGACGCTGCGCCCGTCGACGTGCGGCATGCCGAGGTCGGTGATCACGACGTCGAACGTGCTCGCCGCGGCGCCGTGCTTCTGCGAAAGCGTCGATGCCCGCTTGTCCGCCGTCGGCGGCGGTTACTTTGTGACCGTCGCTCCCGAGTGTGGCGCGCAGGGATTCGAGTACGAGCGGATCGTCGTCGACGATGAGGATAGAGAGCGGACGCGGGGCGGCGGCCTCGTGCACGACGGCTTGCCGCGCAATCGCTGTTGCCGTCAGCGCCGCGGGGAACGTGATCCGCATGGTCGTGCCCCGATGCAGCATGCTGTCGATCTCCAGCTCCGCGCTGTGTCGTCGCACCATGCCGTAGACCATGGCGAGGCCGAGGCCAGTGCCGCGCTCGCCCTTGGTCGTGAAGAAGGGCTCCAGGCAACGCCGGCGCGTTTCCTCGTCCATGCCGACGCCGGAATCCGCAACTTCCAGCTGCACCGTCTCGCTCGAGCTGCGAGTCCGCACGGTCAACGTGCCGCCGTCCGGCATCGCGTCGACCGCGTTGAAGATGAGGTTGGTCAGCGCATCGCGAATATCGCTTTCCTGCGCGAGGATGGCGGCTAGCGGCTGCTGCAGCTCGGTGCGCATCGCGATCGCGATCCCACGCTGCTGCGGCAGGTCGCGCCAGCGGACGCGCGTCAGCTCGATGACCTGCGTGACGATGGGGTTCAGATCGATCTGCGCGAGTGCTGCTTGCCGGTCCTGCGGCCGGTAGAACTCGCGCATGCCCTTCACGGTCTCGCCGACGTCTGCGATCGCGCGCCGGATGATGTTCAGATAGCCGCGCGCGCGTTCCGACAGGCCACTTTCGTGCTCCAGCAGCGAATCGGTGTAGAGCGCGATAGGCGCAACTGCGTTGTTGATGTCGTGCGCGACACCGCTCGCCATTTGGCCGAGCGCACGCAGGCGCTCCTGCTGCATCACCGTCTGCTGGCTCTGCCGCAGCTCGTCGTACGCTTGTTGCAGTGTCGTGTAGAGCTGCGCTTGATGAGTGGCGAGCGCCACGTGATCGCTCAACTGGCGCAGGAACTCACACTCGTTGCTGGAGAACGTTGCCGCTTCCTTGCGTGCCGCGATCAGCACGCCGAACACCGTGCCTTGCGCGAGGAGCGGTGAGATCACCAGCGCGCGCAGCCCCGCATCGGCGAGTCGCTTGCGTAAAGTCACTCGTTGAACGCGTCGATGTCCGGCTCGTAGACCAGCTGGCCCTTGATGCACGCTGCGAGTCCGTTGCTGTCGACGGCGATGCGCTCGTGCTCTGTCATCGCCAGCTTCTTCGTTACAGCGTCGCTGCGCGAGCCGATGCTGGTGACGGTCAGCATGCGCTCCGCATCGTCGTACAGGCAGATGCAGCCGAAGTCGATCGGCAGATCCGTCTTCGAGGCTGCGGATCACGACCTGGAAGATGCTGCGCAGGTCGTGACGCTCGCCGATCGCGCGGGTGATCCGGTGCAGCAGATCCAGGCGGCTCAATTGGAGCTGCAGCTTCGTCTGCGCGGCTTCGCGTTCCTGCGTGGCGCGCTCGCGCGTGTCGATCAACGCATTGAATGCAACGCCGACATCCGCGACCTCGCGCGGACCGTCGAGATCGCCGCGCGCGCGTCGCGGGCGCCGCTCGCCCTGGCTCGCGCGACCTCCGCGATCGCACTGATCGGTTGCGCGATTCGCCGGGCCGCATAAGCCGCTGCGGCGACGGTTGCGCCGACGATCAGCGCGATGAGCAGCAGCGCGCCGAGCGCTGCGATCGCGCGCAGGGCGCGATCGCGGCCTCGGCGTCGACGCTCGCATACGCGATCCAGTTCGTGCCGCTCGACCGGCCGGAACGCCCAGAGCCGGTCGCGCTGGTCGAAGCCGGCGCGCGCGCAACGTTCCTTCGTTCTGCGCCAGCATCGCCGCGACCGCCGGCGTGTCGCTCACGTCCTTGCCGATCCATTGCTCCGGGGCGACCGAGTGCGCGATCACGATGCCGGGGCGAGCGACGATGCCGGCGACGACGTCCTTGCGTCTCGAACGCGCCGAAGGGCTGCAGCTGCTGCAGGTCGATCGCCATGCCGACGGCGCCGACGACGCTGCCGTCGTCGCCGCGCACCGGCTGCACGGCCGTGACGCCCCACGTCTTGCTGATCTTGCCGATCAGCGGCTGGGAGAGCCGGAACCCGCCCTCGCGCATGACTCGCTCGTTGCAGCTCCATATCGACGACGCGCAGCCGCTCGCCGCCGGGCGGCGGCTTGGCGCCGCACAGGATCCAGCCTTCGGCGTCGACGACGATGATGTTGCCGGCGCGCGGATACAGCTCGCGCAGGGTCGGCAACGCGGGGTCGCAGTTGCGCCGCATCCATTGCGCGCACCAGCGGCCGCTGCGCGATGGCTTCGAGCGTGGCGCGAAAGTCGCCTAGGAAGCGTTCGCTGCGCGCCGCGGTTTCATCGGCGACGCGGCGGGCATCGTCGGTGGCATGAGCGACGTCGCGGCGCGCTGCATCGAAGAGCAGGAACGCGATGACGCCGAGAAGGGGGAGGGCAACGACGGCAGCAAGCCGAGCGAGCTCGAAGAGGATGGGACGGCCCGACGTGGAACGCCGCGCGCCGCCCTGCGCAGATGCCTCTGCCATGGAGGCCATTCTGTCGGGCTGAAGCCCGACCTACAAGGCGGACCACCTGTAGGTCGGGCTTCAGCCCGACACGTTCACTGCGCCAAGTACTCAGTCGTGAGCGCGAGCAGTGCGCGGACGCCGGTGTTCATGCCCGCCTCGTCGAGGTAGAACAGCGGCGAGTGATTGAACGCGGCCTTCTGCGGGTCGCGATCCTGCGGCGTGATGCCGATCCAGAAGTACAGCGACGGCACCTGCTGCCCGAAGAACGAATAGTCGTCCGCGGTGGTCTGCAAGCTGATCTGCCGCACGTTGTCCTTGCCGACGAGCCTTTCGAAGACCGGCAACGCGGCTGCCGTCACCGCGGCGTCGTTGACCACCGGCGGAATCGAGTACTCGTCCGCCGAGGTCGGCTTCGAGAGATCCTTGAACCGCACGGTCGCCGTGGCGCCGGCCGCTTTGGCGATGTTGCTCGCGGTCACGTCCATGCGGCGCGCGATGTCGTTGCGCACGTCGATGCTGAACGAGCGCACGGTGCCGATCATCTGCACCTCGTCGGGAATGATGTTGAAGCGGATGCCGCCCTTGATGGCGCCGACGGTCACGACCGCCGGCAGGTCGGTGATGTCGAGCTTGCCGGCTCACGATCGTCTGCAGGCCCAGCACGATCTGCGCCGAGGTGACGATCGGATCGACGCCGCCCCACGGCCGCGAGCCGTGCGTCTGGCGACCCTTGACCACCAGGCGTGAAGCTGTCGGAGCCCGCCATGAACGGACCCGGAGCGATAGCCGATCACGCCGGTCGGGAGCGAAGCGATCACGTGCAATCCGTACATGACGTCCGGCTTGGCCACCTTGAACGCGCCCTGTTCGAGCATCAGGATGGCGCCGCCGCGCTCGCCCTCGGGCGGCCCTTCTTCGGCCGGTTGGAATACGAACAGCACCTGCCCCGCGAGCTGCTCGCGCATGCCGGCGAGCACTTCGGCGACGCCGAGCAGGATCGCGACGTGGCCGTCGTGGCCGCACGCGTGCATCACGCCGACGGTCTCGCCGCGGAATTGCGCAGTGGCCTTGGACTTGAACGGCACGTCGGTCTGCTCGGTTACCGGCAGCGCGTCCATGTCGGCACGCAGTCCGACCGTGCGTCCGGGCTGCGCCCCGCGCAGCAGCCCCACGACTCCGGTCACGCCGACAGCGGTTTTCACTTCGATGCCGAGCGCGCGCAGGCGCTTTGCAATTTGTTCTGCGGTGCGCACTTCGCGATTGCTGAGCTCGGGATGCGCATGGAAGTCGCGCCGCCATTCGATCGTCTTCGGCTCGACCGCCTTCGCGGCCGCATCGATCTGGGCGCCCGTGATCCGGGTGGCCGCGGCCTGGGCCCCGCTCTGGACCGCCAGCGAAATCGCCATCGTCGTCAGCAGGAGTCCGCATCGTCGGGTATGCATACCGGGGAACCTTCGTGTAACCAGGGGACGTTACGGACGTAACCATGGGACGTTACGCACCTAAGGAGTGCTCTTGTACAATCCTCCAGGGTTGGGGTTCAAGGGGAGCAGGCTCGTGCAGACGGCGAATGAAGGTCGATCCACTCCGCAACCGCCGCCGCCCGCGGACGGCGCGATGCGTGAGGCAAGTTACGAGCCGCCGCCGGCAGTTGCCGACGACGCGCGCTACTCGATGGAAACGCGGCTGATCCGCACGCTGCTGCACGCGTTCGGCAATCCTCCGATCGGCTTCGAGCTCTGGAACGGCGACAAGATCGCGCCGCTCGGCTCGGCCCCGGTTGCGACGCTGCACATCTCGGACCGCCGCACGCTGCTGCGCCTGTGCACCGATCCGGACCTGCAGTTCGGCGAGCTGTACAGCGCCGGCAGGATCGACGTGGACGGCAGCATCCTGCGCATGATCGAGGAGCTGTACCTCGGTGCTGGCGCAAGCCGCTCAGCCGATCTCGTTCACGCGCCGCCTTGCGCAGTGGCGCCATCGTCGGCCGCGCAACACGCTGACCGGCTCGCGCGAGAACATTCACCATCACTACGACATCGGCAACGAGTTCTATTCGCTGTGGCTCGGCGAGACGATGGCGTACACGTGCGCGTACTTCCCGACGCCGTCGGCCACGCTCGACCAGGCGCAGATCGCGAAGATGGATCACGTCTGCCGCAAGGTCCGTCTGAATCGCGGCGAGCGGGTCGTGGAGGCCGGTTGCGGCTGGGGTGCGCTGGCGTTGCACATGGCGCGCCACTACGGCGTGAAGGTGCGCGCGTTCAACATCTCGCGCGAGCAGATCGCGTACGCGCGGGAGCGCGCGCAGGCGCAGGGTCTCGCGAACGAGGTCGAGTTCGTCGAGGACGACTATCGCAACATCACGGGCCACTACGACAAGTTCGTCTCCGTCGGCATGCTCGAGCACGTCGGCGTCGAGAACTATCGAGGAGCTCGGGCGCGTCATCCGACGGCTGCCTGAAGGACAGCGGCTCGGCCTGATCCACACGATCGGCCGCAACCGCGCGAAGCGGATGCACCGCTGGATCGACCGGCGCATCTTCCCGGGCGCGCATCCGCCGTCGCTCAAGGAGATGATGGAGATCTTCGAGGGCTGCAACTTCTCGGTGCTCGACGTCGAGAACATCCGCCTGCACTACGCGAAGACGCTCGAGTGGTGGAGCATCGCTGTACGAGCGCTGCGATCGATCGCGTCGCGAAGATGTTCGACGAGCGCTTCGTGCGCATGTGGCGGCTGTACCTGCTCGGCTCGCAGGCGGCGTTCAATGTCGGCGAGCTGCAGCTGTTCCAGGTCGTGTTCGCGCCGGGGCGCAACAACCAGATCCCGTGGACGCGGGCCGACATCTATCAACGCAAAGATGAGCGGGCGATGACCACGCGCGAATCCTGCGACGTGCTGATCGTCGGCGGCGGGCCGGCGGGGTCGTCGTGCGCGCGCCAGCTGCGTCGCGCCGGGCTCGATGTGCTGATCCTCGACAAGAGCGAGTTCCCGCGCGACAAGGTCTGCGCCGGATGGATCACGCCGCAAGTCGTCGAAGAGTTGGAGATCGACACGCGCGACTACGAGCAGGGACGCGTGTTGCAGCCGATCACCAGCTTCGTCACCGGCATGGGCGAGCGCGCCGCGAAGCCGGTGCACTACGACAAGATCGTCAGCTACGGCATCCGCCGCTGCGAATTCGATAACTACCTGCTGCAACGGTCGGGCGCACGCCTGCGGCTCGGCGAAGCCTGGGAATCGATGGAGCGCGTCGACGGTCGTTGGCTCGTCAACGGCGCGATCAGTGCGGCGCTCGTGATCGGCGCGGGCGGTCACTTCTGTCCGGTCGTGCGCTTCCTCGGCGCGAATCTCGGCAAGGGCGAGCGCGCGATCTCCGCGCAGGAGATCGAGTTCGAGATGACCGACGACGCAGGCACGGCACTGCGGCGTCGAGCACGACCGGCCGGAGCTGTACTTCTGCGACGACCTGAAGGGTTACGGCTGGTGCTTCCGCAAAGGCAACTTCCTCAACGTCGGGCTCGGGCGCGAAGGCAATCACCGGCTCGTCGAGCACGTGCACGCATTCAGTCGCTGGCTGCAAGCGCAAGGCAAAGTGCCTGCCGATGCGCCCGCGCGCTTCAAAGGCCACGCGTACCTGCTGTACTCGCACGCGAAGCGGCCGGTCGTCGGCGACGGCGTGCTCATCATCGGCGACGCCGCCGGCCTCGCGTATCGCGGAGAGCGGCGAGGGCATCCGCCCCGCGATCGAATCGGGACTGATGGCGGCGCAGATCATCGCCGCACGCGCGCGGCGACTACAGCAAGCAGCGATTGAGCGAATACGAGACGCAGCTCGCCGCGCGCTTCGGCGCGCGCAACAACGGCGCTTCGCTCGCGAGCTCATTGCCGGAATCGTGGAAGCTCGCGCTCGCGCGCTCGCTCATGCAGACGCAGTGGTTCACGCGGAACGTCGTGCTCAACCGCTGGTTCCTGCACGCCGACACGGCCGCGCTGCGCGCTTAGCGCTGTACGAGCTCTGACTTACTCCGCGCGCTCGATGCTGATGACCTTGCCGTCGAGCGATCTTCACCAGCATCGTCAGCGCGCCGGGGCTGGGCTTGTAGACCAGCGCTCGGTCACCTGTCTCGCCGCGCTTGGTCACGAACCCCTGCGGGTTTTTCGCGAACACGTCTTCTCTTCGTGACTTCCTTTCTCTGCGGCTCGCCGCATTTCTGCAGGATCTCGGCGGTGGTCATCGTCTCGTTCACGACCCACTTGCCGCAACGCATGGATTCGGCCGCGGCCGCGAGCGGCAGCATCGACAGGGCAGACATCAAGATTGCTGGTGAGCGCATGGCGCGATAGCATACGACGTCTAGTCGCGTCGCGCATGGCGGCGGTCGCCGTGTTGCGCTAATCGCGGCTTCAAGAGCTTCGCGACCAAGCCAGTCCAACCGGTCTGATGAGCGGCGCCCACGCCGCGGCCGGTATCGCCGTGGAAGTACTCGTAGAACAGCACGTAGTCGCGGAAGTGCGGATCGGCCTGCATGCTGCGGATATTGCCCGAGCACGGGCCGCACGCCGCGCTCGTCCTTGAGGAACAGGCGCTCCAGCCGCGTCGCGAGCTCGTCCGCGACCTGGTCGATCGTGCGCAGCTGGCCGGAGCCGGTCGGACATTCGACGCGGAAATCGTCGCCGTAGTAGTGATGAAACTTCTGCAGCGACTCGATGATCAGGAAGTTCACCGGAAACCAGATCGGGCCGCGCCAGTTGGAGTTGCCGCCGAACAGCCCCGAGTCCGACTCCGCCGGCACGTAGCGCACGGTGAGATCCGAGCCGTTCGACCTTGAACACGTAGGGCTCGCGCTCGTGCACCTTGGACAGCGCGCGCACGCCGTAGTCCGAGAGAAATTCCTGCTCGTCGAGCATGCGCGACCAGCAGCTTCTTCATGCGGTGGCCGCGCAGCAGCGAGAGCAGGCGGCGCTTGCCGCGGCCCGGCTGGTCCCAGTGCGACACGAGCTGCGCGAGCTCGGGGCGGTAGCTCAGGAACCATTCCAGCCGCGCCGCGAACTCGGGCACGCGCTCCAGCAGCTCGGGCTCGAGCGTCTCGACCGCGAACAGCGGAATGAGCCCGACCATCGAGCGGACCTTGAGCGGCAGTCGTGTGCCCGTCGGGCGTGTGCAGCACGTCGTAGAAGAACTTGTCCGCGTCGTCCCACAGGCCGACGCCGTCCTCGCCGAACGTTGCTGATCGCCTCGGCGATGTGCAGGAAGTGCTCGAAGAACTTGGTCGCGACGTCCTCGTACACGTTGTTGTGCTGAGCCAGCTCGAGCGCGATGCGCATGAGGTTGAGCGCGTACATCGCCATCCAGCTCGTGCCGTCCGCCTGGTCGATGTGACCGCCGGTCGGCAGCGTCGCGCTGCGGTCGAAGACGCCGATGTTGTCGAGGCCGAGGAAGCCGCCCTGGAAGACGTTGCGGCCTTCCGCGTCCTTGCGGTTCACCCACCAGGTGAAGTTCAGCATCAGCTTGTGGAACACGCGCTCCAGGAACTTCAGGTCGCCGTCGTCGCCGCGCTGCTTGCGGTCGATCTGGAACACGCGCCACGTCGCCCACGCGTGCACCGGCGGATTGACGTCGCTGAACGCCCACTCGTACGCGGGCATCTGGCCGTTCGGGTGCATGTACCACTCGCGCGTGAGCAGCACGAGCTGCTCCTTGGCGAACTCGGCGTCGATCAGCGCGAGCGGCAGCGTGTGGAACGCGAGGTCCCACGCGGCGTACCACGGGTATTCCCACTTGTCCGGCATCGAGATGATGTCGGCGTTGTTGAGATGGTCCCATTCCCAGTTGCGGCCGTGCTTGCGGCTCGCGGCGGCGGCGATCTGCGTCTCGTCGCCCTTCAGCCACTCGCGGCACGTCGAAGTAGAAGAACTGCTTGCTCCAGATCATTCCGGCGAACGCCTGGCGCTGGACGAGGCGGCGATCGGCGTCGGGCAGGTCGTGCTGGATCTCGGCGTAGAACTCGTCGGCCTCGCGCGATGCGCGCGGCGAATGTCGCATCGAAGTCCGCGAAGGGCCGTCGTGTGCGCGGGCTTCGGCGAGCCGCGTGCGGATCTCGACCGAACCGCCGGCCGGTACGTCGAGCCGATACCACGCGGCGGCCTTCGTTCCGTCGTGCGCGGGATTCACTGCGTCGGACGTTGCTCGTTCACGACGCGCTCGTGAAAGGCATCCTTGACGTAGCCGGCATTCGGGCGTGCCGTAGAGACGGCGTGTGTTGGTTTCGTTGTCGGTGAAGAGGAGACGCGACAGGCTGCGCTGCTCCGCGTGCACCAGTGATACTCGCCGAGCGTGATCGTGATGCACTTCGACATGCCCGTCCTCGCAGCGCCAGGCGCGGCTTCGCGGCGCCGTTGCGCCAGCTCCAGGTGTTGCGGAAGAACAGTTGCGGCAGCACATGCAGCGTCGCCGCCTCGGGACCGCGATTGTGAACCGTGATGCGCATCAGCATGTCGTCGACAGTCCGCCTGCGCGTACTCGACGAACACGTCGAAGTAGCGGTTCTCGGCGAACACGCCCGTATCGATCAGCTCGTACTCCGGCTCGCTGCGCGCGCGGCGCCGACTTCTCTTCGATGAGCTGCGGCGTACGGATACTCGCGCTGCGGATACTTGTAGAGCATCTTCAGGTACGAGTGCGTGGGCGTCGCGTCGAGGTAGTAGTAGAGCTCCTTGACGTCCTCGCCGTGATTGCCTTCGTCGTTCGTGAGGCCGAACAGTCGCTCCTTCAGAATCGGATCGCGGCCGTTCCACAGCGCCAGCGACAGGCACAGCCGCTGCTCGTGATCGCAGAATCCGGCGAGGCCGTCTTCGCCCCAGCGATAGACGCGGCTGCGCGCGTGATCGTGCGGAAAGTACTCCCACACGTCGCCGTTCGCGCTGTAGTCCTCGCGCACCGTGCCCCACTGGCGCTCGCTCAGGTAGGGGCCCCATTTCTTCCACTCGAGATCGTGCGGCGTGCACTGTGCGAGCCGCTTGCGCTCGGCTGAGTGCGCTTCGGCGTGCGGACGGCGCGGCTCGGCGCGCTTCACGACGGCGGGTCTGAGCTTTGTTTTCATTTGTTGCGCCCGCAGCCTCGACTCACGCACTGTCGCCTATAGTAAAACGTCACGCCGATGACCTCACCGGAGATCCCAGCCCGCGTCCTGCAATTCCTTGCCGAGCGAATCGATACGGTGCCGCAGCTGGAGGCGCTGCTGCTGCTGTGGGAGAACCCGCAGCGGCTGTGGTCGGAGGAAGAGCTGGCGGCGCGCATCTACGTGGGCCGGCAAGTCGCAGCGACGATCCTGCAGGCGCTGCAGCGGCAGCAACTGGTGACGGCCGAGCCTGCGCCAGCCGTGCGGCTATCGGTATAACCCGCAATGGGATGCCAGCGGTGAGGTCATGCCGGAAGTCGCGGCCACGTACCGCCGCCACCTGGTGCCGCTCGCCACGTTCATTCACTCGCGCGCTTCGACGGCCGTGCGCGAGTTCGCCCGCGCGTTCGATCTGAAGAAGGACAGGTGAACCGATGCTCGCCATCGTCAATGTTCTTGGCACGCTGACAGTCGGGCTGTGCGCGTTCCTGCTGCTGCGAGCGTACGCACGCGTCCGCCAGCGCCTGCTGCTGTGGAGCGGCCTGTGCTTCGTCGGCCTGACGATTTCGAACGCGATCCTGTTCGTCGATCTTGCGATGTGCCGGGGTCAGCTTGTACACGTGGCGGCTGAGCGTCGCGGCGATGTCCATGCTGCTGTTGCTGTACGGCCTGATATTCGAGAGCGACTGACATGCTCGAAGGATTTCTGCTCGGCGTGATCGTGACCGCCTCGCTGGCGGCGAGCGCGTTCTTCCTGAAGTTCTGGCAGCAGACGCGCGATACGCTGTTCCTGGGCTTCAGCGCCGCGTTCGCGATCGAAGGCGTCAACCGGCTGGCGTTCCTGTTCGTCGATCATCCCAATGAGGGCAACCCGATGATCTACATGGTGCGATTGTTCTCGTACCTGCTGATCCTCGCTGCGATCGTCAATAAGAACCGCGCGTGACGGAGCACCGCAGCGCCGCGCGAGCAGGCCGTCCACGGAGATCGCGCCCGGGCCGTAGATGATGATGACGAGCAGCATGAAGCCCCAGAGTATGCTGCCGAGCCAGCGGCTGCGGAGCCTTCCTGGAAGAGCACGTGGGCATACGAGATCACGGCCAGCGCGTTGACGGCGAACAGCCCGATCGCGCTCAGGCGGCCCGCGAGGCCGAGAATCACGAAGATCGGGAACAACAGCTCGCCGCAGGTGCCGGCCACGGCTGCGGCATGCGGCGGCAGCAGCGGCACGCGATATTCGGATTCGAACAGCGAGACGGTCTGGCCCCAGTCGCTGAGCTTCAGCCAGCCGGACTTCAGGAACACCCAGCTGACGTAGACGCGAGACCAGCAACGCGAACGGCGACGTGCAAGCGCATTCAGCAGGCGCGCACGATGCGTGCATTGGCACGGGCAACAGCGATGTCGGGCATGGTTGTGCTCGCTTGTGGTCTATGGCCCAGGCGCGAGTCTCGCCCACATATATATGTGTGGCAAGGCCGCTGTAGGTCGGGCTTTAGCCCGACTCCGCGTCTTGTCGGCTAAAGCCCGACCTACTGCAGCGAGCGCGGTTCGAGCAGCTGCACGCTGAACTGCTTCGCCGGATCCATCCATACGCGGCTCACCGACGAGGCCCGCCGTGGCGGCGAGATCCGCGAAGCTTTCGAGCGTGTACTTGTGGCAGTACTCGGTGCGTCAGGTGCTCGCCCGTGTCGATGCGCACGTCCTCGTCGCCGACGTGCACGACCTGGTCGCGCTTGCTCACGAGGTGCATCTCGATGCGGCTCTGGTCCTCGACCCACACCGCGAGATGCTCGAACGCATCGAGGTCGAAGTCCGCGCCGAGCTCGCGGTTCATGTGCCGCAGGGCGTTGACGATTGAACTCCGCCGTGACGCCGGCGCGATCGTTGTACGCGCGCTCCAGCACGCGCGGATCCTTGCTTGCAGATCGATGCCGATCAGCACGGCGCCGTTCGCGCCGATGATCTGCCGCATGCGCTGCGAGCAGGCTGCTGCGCCTGCTCCGTGATCGAAGTTGCCGAGCGTCGAGCCCGGGAAGTAGACGACGCGCCTGCGCGCGGCGAGACGGTTGCGCGGCAGATCGAACGGTCTGCGTGAAGTCGGCGCAGAGCGGAATCACGCGCAGCGTCCGGATAGTCGCGCGCGAGTGCGCCGGCGGCTTCGAGCAGATGATCGCGCGAAATATCGACAGGCACGTACGCGGCCGGCTTCTCCAGGTGATCGAGCAGCTCGCGCGTCTTCAGTGCTCGTGCCGCTGCCGAACTCGATGAGCGCGGCGTCCGGCCCGATGTGATGCGCCATCTCGGCGGCGTGCTCGCGCATGATCTGCAGCTCCGTGCGCGTGAGGTAGTACTCGGGCAGCTCGCAGATGTTGTCGAACAGGAACGAGCCGAGCTCGTCGTAGAACCACACCGGCGACAGCTCCTTCGGCTGTTTGCGCATGCCTTCCAGCACGTCCGTCGGTGAGTGCGTCCGTCTTCGATGGGGCGCGGATCGATGCTCGGATGCTTGGCCATGGATCTTCCTCGACAGGCTCACAGATTGCGGGCGAGGCGCACGCCCATGAATTGCCAGCGTGCGTCTGCGGATAGAAGAAATTGCGATAGCTGGCGCGGATGTGATCGGCCGGCGTGACGCACGAGCCGCCGCGCAGCACCAGCTGGTTGCACATGAACTTGCCGTTGTATTCGCCGAGCGCGCCGGACGGCGGTCGATAGCCGGGATACGCGACGTACGGCGATGCGGTCCATTCCCAGACGTCGCCGAACATCTGCTTCATGCCCGGCTGGATCGCCTCGGCGCCGTGCGGATGCAGCGCGCCGCTGTTCGAGCAGGTTGCCGTCGACCGGCAACGATGCCGCGGCGAGCTCCCATTCCGCTTCGCTCGGCAGGCGCGCGCCCGCCCAGCGCGCGAACGCGTCCGCTTCGTAGTAAGCTGATGTGGCAGACCGGCGCGGCGGGATCGAGCGGCTGCAGGCCGTGCAGCGTGAACTCGCGCATCGAGCGCCTCCGTCCAGTAGAACGGGCGCAGTCCAGCCTTCGCGCGTGACCGTGCTCCAGCCGTCCGAGAGCCAGAACTCCGGGCGCCGATAGCCGCCGTCGCGAATGAACTCGAGATACTCGCCGTTCGTGACGAGCCGATCCGCGAGCGCATACGGCTCGACGAGCGTGCGATGACGCGGCAGTCTCGTTGTCGAAACAGAAATGCTTGCCGCTCGCGCCGATCTCGCGGATGCCGCCGTCGAACGAGATGAAGTGCAGCGGCGCCGCAGCGTCGTTCGACTCGTCGGCGCCGCGCTGCGGTACGCGGGCAGCAGCGGATTGCGCGAGAAGCAGATGCTTGATGTCCGTGAGCATCAGCTCCTGATGCTGCTGCTCGTGATTGAGGCCGAGCGTCGTGAGTCGACGAGCAGCTGTGTCGTCATCGCGCCGCGCGTCGGAGCAGCTTCTGCATGTGCTCGTCGACGTGCGCGCGATACTGCAGCACCTCGCTCGACGGTCGGGCGCGTGAGCAGTCCGCGCTGCGGACGCTCGTGCATCGGCCCGACGGTCTGGTAGTAGGAATTGAACAGGTACTCGTAATCGCGGATGGAACGCGCGATAGCCGCGGCAGCAGCGGCTTGAGCAGGAACTGCTCGAAGAACCAGCTCGTGTGCGCGAGATGCCACTTCGCCGGGCTCGCGTCCGGCATGCTCTGCACGACGAAATCCTCCGTCTCGCAGCGGCTCGCAGATCGTCGAGCGAGACGCGACGGACGTGCGAATAGCGGGCGGCGAGGACTTCTGCGGGACGGGCTTCCGGGAAGACTAGAACGGGTTGCGGGGCCGCCATCGGGACTCCTTCGTCTTGCATTTCGTGCGGAGAACGAGGCACCGCCATTCCATTCTCCCAACGCCTGCAACCGCGAAAAGTTGCCAAAAGGTATTGGTCGGCGGCGCTTGCCGAGGCCGGTCTGGCCGACCGGCTGTGGTCAATTCCTCGTGAGGCACTACGGCGCGGATCGTTCCGGGGATGCGTGCGGGAGAGCCAGTGAACCACCAATCTGTGACGGTTGGTGGCAGGTTTTCGCGACGCGCCCCGGTCGGATGGCCGAGGGACGCGCAAGGCGCGCCGTTTTCCTTGACGGCCCGGGGGCCCGCCGATTTAATACGCGCCCCTCCGGTAGACCCGGTTTCAGGGCCGACTCCTGACCCGCCTGGCCAGGTAGCTCAGTTGGTAGAGCAGCGGACTGAAAATCCGCGTGTCGTTGGTTCGGCCGGCGTCTCTCAGCCGGTTTCTTCAATGGAATTAATGTGTTCCGGCCTAAAGGCGAGGGCCGGACGCGAATCGGAAGTGCCGATCGCCGATGCGCACGAGGTCGCCGTCCCGGAGCCTGTGCCGTTTCACCGGCTCGTCATTGACGGAGCAGCCGTTGGTGTTACTGACGTCGACGAGCGTCACACTGCCATGCGTGACCATCAGCCGCGCATGATCCCGGCTCACGGCACGGGAACGGATGCAAATGTCGTTGTTGCTCGTGCGGCCGACCGTCACGACGTCGCGGGACAGAGCGATGGGTTGCTCGACCTGATCGATCGGGACCAGCTGCGGAGCTGCGTCCTGCTGCGACCCCGGCAGCGGATCGGAACGCACCGCCGCGGTCGACGGCAGTTCGAGCGTCGAAGTCAGTTCCGGGGTCAACGATTGACTGCGTTCGGAAAGGTCCGTCGTCTCTGCGAAGGAGCCATTCTTGTCTCCGGCTGCCGCTCGGCCTGCGGCGCCGTCGCCTGGGACTGCTGTCCCCGTGCTTGCCTCAGCTGCACTCTTGCCGAAGAAAGCTCTCGGCTGAACGCGACCATCCGGGCTTCGCGCACACGCGCTTGCTGCCGCAAGATCTCGTGGTCGCGCGTCAGTCGCTTCAATTCCGCGCGCAGCGCCGCGAGCTCGAGCAGCTGATCGGCGAAGTCCTGGATCGAAGGATCGCCATGGTTCGGCGCCCGCCTCGCGTGCTCGGTCGTCGGAACGTCGTCCGCGAAGGCCTTGAAGTTGAGCTCGATGGAGACGGTGCCGGCGTCCTCGGCCACGTTCGCGGTCTGATCGACGCCAATGGAGCTGGGTGCCTCACCCGTCGGGAGCGGCAGTGCTAGGTCTTGCGTGGCTTCTGAATGCGATGACATCGTGAACATAAGGTGCATGCGGGGCGCACGCAGGGTAATCAGGTATCGGCCGGCATGACCCGAGCTTGAATCCTGACAGCGCCGAGCTGAAACCATGTCCACCCGCCTCCGGCCAGTACACCACCGGCGGCGCCTCCGGGACCGGAAGCTGCGGCCGCAAGAGCCGCCGGGGCGCCGCCTTCCGCGGATGCCACCGAGTACGCTAAGTCGCTCAGCGGCAGCTGAAATTCCTTTTTCTTGACGATCCCGGGGCCCGCCGATTTAATACGCGCCTCTTCGCGGACGGTGGCCCTGAGTCAGTCCTGACAGCCCCGCCCCGACCCGCCTGGCCAGGTAGCTCAGTTGGTAGAGCAGCGGACTGAAAATCCGCGTGTCGTTGGTTCGATTCCGACCCTGGCCACCATTTCTTTCAAGCGCTTACGTCGGAGAGCTCATTCAGGATGCTGCGCGTGTAGGCGCGGTGTCGGCATCTCACGAACGAGTTTCTCGGGCGCTCCTTTTCAGCGGTGAACACGGAAGCACCGCTTGTAGAGCGTCTGATCGACATGAAGCTTCGCCGAGCACAAGCCTTCAACATAGCCCTTGCGCACGAAGCCGAAGCCGAAGCCGAAGCCGAAGCCGAAGGCTGCATCCTCATTCGCGCCTTTGTTTCCGGTCATAGGCCTGTTTCAAACACAATTGTTCCATCCGGATCGCGCGCAAGATTGCTCGGCATGATTGCCGCTCAGGATCACGTGACGACGCGCCGTCCACGTGCAGGCGAGGTTTGCGGGGCATCCGAGCCGTTTCACCAGAACAAACGATGAGACACGTCGTCGCTAGAGGACTGTTTGCGAGAGAGGACTGTTTGCGAGGACGTCCGTTTCTGGGCGAACGCACCAGAGCACGGCCACCGGCACCACGCGTGTGTACACCGACCTCGACGACCTTGTCTCGGAACTTCAGAACGCGCGAATCTACGCCGGTCTTCACTGCCGGTTCTCGACGGAAGCCGGCGCGAAGCTCGGCCTTAACGCCGGGACGTACGTTCGTCGTTTGCGAGTCGCCCTGGCGCGTGTTTCCAATCTGTTTCCAAACCATACGCCGTCACACGCCGCACGCAAGGGAACGCTTGCGGCCGGCAAGCTCGCCGATCTCGTGCTCATCGATCGCAACCTGTTCGACATCCCGCCGGAGCAGATCCGCGCGGCCCAGGTGCTGGCGACGGTGGTCGGCGGCAAGGTGGTCAGCGGCGGCTGCGCAGCGCGCTTCGACGACTCCCCGCCGCATCCTTCGTTTGAGAATTCGCGACGTCCGATGTCGCCTTTTTCCCGCGATTTCCGCCTTACCCAGTGCGGCCTAAACAATCTGCGAGGAGAAAGTTGATGTCCTGGAAGTGCGCTTTCATTGCGGCGCTGGCAATCGCGGCACCCGTCGCGGTCATGGCCGGCCCGATCACCCCGCCCGCGGTGCCGGGCATTCTGACGCCCCCGGCAGGGAGCGTGCCGTACCTGATCGCGCACGCCGTAGGCACGCAGAACTACGTTTGCCTGCCCAACGGGGCAGCCGCAAAGTGGGTGCTGTTCGATCCGCAGGCCACGCTGTTCGACGACGCGGGCACGCTGATCGGCACGCACTTCCTCAGCCCGAATCCCGCCGAGATCGGCACCCCTGCGCGCGCCACCTGGCAGCACTCGCGCGATGCCACCGCCGCGTGGGCCGTGAAGGTACAGGAGTCGGACGACCCGCAGTTCGTGGCGCCGGGCGCGATCAAGTGGTTCCTGCTGCAGGTGGTCGGCACGCAGTACGGTCCGGGTGTG
The DNA here is from genome assembly GCA_963830745.1 of uncultured Gammaproteobacteria bacterium. Lineage (GTDB taxonomy): Bacteria > Pseudomonadota > Gammaproteobacteria > Steroidobacterales > Steroidobacteraceae > Steroidobacter. Next base: position 26,449 of record CAWHNL010000012.1, on the reverse strand, counting down.
GGCGATCGATTCGCGAAGGCGAAGTTCATTCAACGCGTGAACACGTCCAAAGGCGTTGCGCCCACGACGAGCTGCACCACGGCGGAGGAAGTTGGGAAAGCGATCCTCGTTCCGTACACGGCCGACTACGTCTTCTACAAGTAAGACATGCCGCCGCGTCTCGCGGCTGGCCGGCGGCGCGACCCTCTTCGATCGGCAGTCGGTGGACTCGGCTCAGTGGGAGAATCGATTGGCGCTGCCGTGCCATAGACGAGCTGTGCCAATCGATCCGTGCTCGCGTAGTGCTCCTTCGCAAGCATGTGCGAGTAGGTGTCCAGCTTGATGCGCGCAGTCGCGTGCCCAAGCAGGCGCGAGACGCGCACCACATCCTCACCGTTCGCGATCAGTAACGACGCAACGTATTCCGCAGATCATGGAATCGGATCTTGCGTAGCCCGCGCGGCGCAGTGCGGGATGGCAGCCGGCGGCCAGCAGCACTGACAGGGATGCGAGCAGGATCTTGTGCGACACGGTGTTGTTCTCGTTGCGTCGCTAAGCGGAATCGGCGAGCGAATCATCACACACTTTCGTTAGTGCTGCTGTCTGCACGTGCGAACGATGTATCACGGCCGCCGGCTGCTTCATTGTCTTGACGCTGCATTCACGCGACCCGCGCCGTGAGTTTCACGCCGCCGGCCGATCCTTCCGCAGCGAAATCGACAAAAGGGGATCCAATCGCCGCGCCGAAGACCCTAGCCACGCTCGAAAGAACACGACGTGTCGTTGGTTCGACTAGATCCGCAAGCATCTTGCGGGCATGAAAGTGCGAAGCCACGGAAAGCCGACCACTCGCCTTGTGCTCCCGCCTCACCTTCCCTGCCTGTCGGCAATGGCGTGCGGCGACCGATCGGGAGTCGATCCCTCGAAAGTTCACCTCCTGCTCCCTTGAATGAGCGATTCCCACGCGGCGAGCTTTGACCGATTAATGCTGCGCCTGTGAGTTGCAATGAGGAGGGCGCAGTGCTGTCGTCAAGGCTATCAGCGCATGAGCGATGCGCCGAGCATCGCGTGTGCGTCGGGCGATCCCTGCGCGGGAACACGATCGAGAGCCTGAAGCTCTGCCTCGGTGTTCTGCTACTGCTGCCTGCCGTGGTGCACGCGAGCGAGCAGGTGACGTTGTCGGGACACGTCATCGCCGTGAACAACGGGCAAGGCGTTGCACAGTCTGCAGTTACGTTGACATTCGCAACCGTCAGCGGCGGGCCGACCGCCATTACGGTCTTCAGTGACGAGCAGGGCGCGTTTCGTATGCCGCTGCACGTCAGTGCGATTCCTGCCGACGCGTCGCTCGAGGCGCACAAGCTCGGCTACCGCCAAGTCAGTCCCGCAGGCGGCGCCGTGCAAGTGAAGTCGGTGGCGCCATCCGGCAGCTTCGAGACCCGACTGTACCTGGACCCGGTCGCGGACATCGCTCAGCAAGTGCCGGCATCTGCGTGGCTCGCGCAAGCTCCGCCGGGGGATGCGAAGAACATCACGCTGACGAGCTGCTCGAGTTGTCACCAGGTGCCCAGCCCGAAAATGCGCGAGTACGCCGCGAAGATCGAAGCGGTGCGCGGCGGCCCGGACGGCGATCGGAAGGCGATCGAGGAGTGGCGCAAGGTGGTGCGGCACGAATCGTGGCGCACGATCGTGAAGTACATGCGCTCGCACCACTACTCGGTGTTCCCGCTGGAAAGCACCATGAATCTCGACGCGGTCGACTGGCCGACCGCGCAGAACGCGGACTACAACTTCTTCAGCGCGCGGCAGGGAGAGATCGTCGCGAGCTACCTGGCCGAGCACTTTCCGCGCTCGACCGGCCTTCCTGCCGAGCGATGCCTACAACTACGGCGCACGGCTCGGCGTGAGCCCGAGAACCGTGATCCGCGAGTTCGCATTTCCGGCCGAAGCGCTGGTGCGCGAGCTCGTGCCGGCGCCCCGCTCGCCGTATCTCTGGGGCGCGGATGTGCGCCGCAATCTGATCGTGCGTCTGGATCCGCGCGACGGTGCGACCCGGTGGATCGGGGTCGACTTCAAGGGCTCGACCGGTCCGCACACGATCGCGCCCGACGACGAAGGCAATCTGTGGGTCACGATGGTCGACAACGATCAGTTCGGTCGCTACGACCCGCGAACCGAGCGCTGGCGGCTGTGGACGCTGCGGCCTTCGAGCTTGCCCGACACCGAGTCGATGGCCGGCGCAGCAATCGTGCACGACATGTCCATCGACTCGCGCGGGCACATGGCGCGCGACGCATCGGGAAACATCTGGCTGACCATGGTCGGCACCAACCAGATGGGCACGCTCAATCCGCAATCCGGTTACGTCGCGTTCTACGACACCAACACGATCGCCGGACTCAGTCCGATCAACCATCTCATCTATTCCACCGTGCTGTCGGCGGACGGTAAGCGCGCCTGGTACTCGCAGGTCAACGGCTGGGTCGGCTGTATCGATACGCGAACCAGGAAAGTCGTCGAGCTCATCGAGTTTCCCGAAGGCACGGGACCGCGGCGCATGGCGCGCGACAACGCCGGCCACCTGTGGGTAGCGCTGTTCGGCAGCGGGCAGATTGCGCGCATAGACATGAAGCAGGCCAAGGTGACTGCGACGTTCGACCTGCCCGATCGGGCAGCGGCGCCCTATGCCGTCACCTGGGACGAGCGGCGCCAGGCAGTGTGGGTCGCGAACGCGAACAGCGATGCGATCTATCGGCTCGATCCTCGCAGCGCGCAGGTCACCGTCTATCCGCTGCCGCGTCGCATGGCGTACCTGCGACAACTCGCGATCGACCAGGACGGCCGGCTGGTCGGCACCTACGGCAACTATCCGGAAGGCTCCGGCCCGTCCATGGGTGTGCTGATCGACGTGGGCGATTGAAAGCGCTAGGAGCGACAGCGAGTTGTTGCGCCGTCTGGAGAATGCCGATGAATCATCGTTCGGGGCGAGCCTGGCTCGCAGCATTCGTACTGCACTGCTGTCTGCTGATTCCCGCGGTCGGGTGGGCCGAGGATCTGAACGACGCCAGTGCCAAGGCGCTGTTCAACGCGAAGGGCTGCAATGCCTGCCATGCGATCGACGAGGTGCGCATCGGCCCGCCGTTTCGCATCGTGTCCGTGCGCTACGCGAACACGCCTGGTTTCGACCCGCAGTGGCTCGCACAAAAAATCCGCTCCGGCGGCGCGGGCTCCTGGGGAAGCGTTCCGATGGTCAGTGCGCCGCAGGTATCGCTCGAGCAGGCGCGCGCGATCGTGCGTTGGATCATGAGCCTGTCTCCTTCGCCGCCCAAGCCGGGCGACGAGCCGTAGGGGATCCCCCTCACGAGGCCGGTGCATGAGTCATGTGGTGACCATCCGCTACTGCGACGGAACCGAGCGCGCGATGCAGGTAGCAGCCGGGCAGACGGTGCTCGATGCAGCCGACGCCAACGCAGTGCCGATCGTCAGCGAATGTCACAGCGGCGTTTGCGGGACCTGCGTGGGGCGTTGTACGCAGGGTTCATATTCGCTCGCACACGCAATGGGACTCAGTCAGCAGGAGAAGGAGCAGGGGCGCGTACTGACCTGCCAGACGCTTGTCCGCTCCGACTGCGTGATCGAGGTCGACTATCCGTTGGGCAGCAACGCCGCCCGCCTGGTGATGGGCGAAGCGCGCGTGGTCCGGGTGGAGCATCTGGGGCCCGGCGCTGCATTGCTGACGCTCGATGTGTCCGAGCTACCGGAGCGGCTCGATTTCAAGGCCGGCCAGTTCGCGCAGCTCAAGGTGCCAGGTAGCGATCAATGGCGCAGCTACTCGTTCGCACACGCGCCGCGTGCCGATACCCAGGTGGAATTCCTGATTCGCCTGCTGCCGCAAGGGGCGATGTCCGACTATCTGCGGCGAGCGTGCCCTGCCTGGCGATCGGATCGACATTCGCGGCAGCAAAGGCAACTTCCATCTGCGCGCCTCTTCGCGAAGGGCCCTGTTGATTGCAGGCGGAACGGGTCTGTCTGCCGTGCTCGCGATTGCCGAACAGCTCGCGCTCGAGCCCACCTCGCGCCCGGTGGAGCTCATCTACGGTGTGACAACGGAAGCAGATCTGGCTCTGACGTCCCGGCTCGCGGATCTCGCCATCCGCAACGCCGCTTTCAGCTGGCGCTGCATCGTACAGAATCCATCTGCGCAGTGGAGTGGCGCTGTCGGCGTGGTGACCGATCTGCTTGCCGACACACAGCTGGACGGCGGCGAAGTGGAAATCTACGCGTGCGGGCCGCCGCCGATGATTGATGCCACTCGACGGTGGCTGCGCTCGCATGGACGGGGCGACGCGAACCTCTACTACGAAAAATTCGTGGCTAGCGGCATCCGCGCTGAGCAGCGAAGCACCCAGCGCGCGGCCGAGCCGCTCGATGTCAGCAGACTCAAGCGCGAAGGCAGCGGCACAGCGGTGGTCATCGGCGGCTCGATCGCCGGCATGGCGACAGCTCGGGTGCTCGCCAACACCTTCTCCCGCGTCCTCGTGCTGGAGAAGGATGAGGGCCACCGGCGCAGTGAAGGCCGTCCGGGCGCCGCGCAGGGCTGGCATCTGCATCACTTGCTGATTGCAGGCCAGCGCCAGCTCGACTCCATCTTCCCCGGCATCATCGACGACATGGTTGCGGCCGGCGCATTCAGGGTCGACATGGGCGAGCAGTATCGGATCATGCTCGCGGGTTCCTGGAAGAAGGTCGGCCCCACCGGCGTCGACATCGTGTGCGCCGGCCGCCCGTTGCTCGAGTGGTGTGTTCGCCGGCGGCTCGATTCCGAGCCCGCGATCGACTATCGCTATGAGAGCGAGGTGGTCGACCTGGTGTTCGATCCGGGCACGCGCCGCGTGGTCGGGGTCATCGTCGAAAGCGGCGGTAACCGCGAAGCCATACCTGCCGAGTTCGTGGTCGACGCGTCAGGCAAGAACACGCCCGTGCCCGGCATGCTCGAGCGTGCGGGCCTCGGTACTCCGGTTGTCGAGGAAGACTGTCTCAACTGCTTCTATTCGACCATGCAACACCGCGTGCCGCCGCAGCGAGCATGGCGCGACAAAGTGATGGTCATTTGTTACGCCCAGCGGCCACAGCAACAGTATTACGCTGCGCAGTACTTCACCGATAGCACGCGTACGATTCTGTCGACCTCGCTCGTGGGCTACAACTGCTATCGCCCGCCGCGCAACGCCGAGGAGTTTCGCGAGTTCGCGCGGCTCATGCCTTCGCGCGTGATCGGCAGCGAGCTGGACGGTCTGGAAGCGTGTTCGCCGGTCTACAACTTTCGCTATCCGGAGATGCGGCGCTTTCGCTACGAGAGTATGCGCACGCTGCCGGCGGGGCTCGTCGCGGTGGGCGATGCCTACTGCAGCGCTGATCCCGTGTCGGGAGCGGGCATGACCAAGTCGCTGCTGGAGCTCGATGAGCTGCGCAAGTTGTTACGCGCCGGCTTGCCTCGCGACGAGGGCTTCGTGCGCAACTACTACCGCAATGTCAGCCTCATCGCCGATCGCGTCTGGCTGGTGATTCGCGAGCAGAATCTGCGCTACGCGTGGATCAAGGACGGTGCACGCAAGCGGCCGTTCTACTTCCGTGCGCACAACTGGTATGTCGATCGGGTGTTCGAGCTGTTGCACGAGGACCCGCAGGTCTACCGGCTCTATCTTCTCGTCACGCATTTCGTGGAGGCGCCCGGGGCGCTGTTGCGGCCCGGTATCGTGGCGCGCGTACTGGCCAAGTGGTTGCGCACACGTCTGACGTTCAAGAAGACGCTGCTCGAGCGCAATTTCCGCGCCGGTCACGCCGGCGAATGGGACGCGCCGCTTCCCTGAGATCCATTGCAGCGAGCCGACACAGCCGTGGAGTAGAGATGGGCGAGACAAAGCATCGAATGGTGAACGCCAATGGCGTCAGATTGCACATCGCCGAGCAGGGCGAAGGTCCGCTCGTCATCCTGGTGCACGGGTTTCCGGAGCTCTGGTACTCGTGGCGGTTGCAGCTGCCGGCGATCGCCGCAGCCGGCTATCGCGCGGTCGCTTTCGATCAACGCGGCTATGGCCGCTCCTCGAAGTTCTGGGATCCGGATGCCTATCGCATCCATCGGCTCGTCGATGACATCCGCGCGCTGGTGGACGCGCTGCAGGAGCGCGACGCGATTCTGATCGGCCACGACTGGGGCGCGCCGGTCGTGTGGACTGCCGCCTGGTTGTACCCCAGGCTGTTTCGCGGTGTGCTCGGCATGAGCGTGCCGTTCTCCGGACGCGGCCTGATCGCGCTGCCCGGCAATCCCTTTGGCGAGCGTTCGCCCAACGAGATCCATCGCGTCGTCGCCGGGGACGGACAGGATTTCTACCAGGTCTACTTCAGCACGCTCGGCCCGATCATCGAGGAGATCGAGTCGGATCTGCGCGGCTGGGTGCGCGACCTGATGTGGACCGTCTCGGGCGATGCGCTGGCTGCCAGCGGCCTCAGGTTCGAGAGCATGGACCCGATCGAGCTCATCCGCGGCGGCGCGTTGTGCCTGGCGCGCGGGCAGCGGATGCGCGATCGCTTTCTGACGCCGCCGCGCATGCCGAATTGGCTCACCGACGCCGATCTGGATGTGTACGTGGCTGCGCTGGAGTGCGGCGGATTCTCCGGCCCGCTCAGCTACTACCGCAACCTGCAGAACGACTGGCAGGACCTGGCGCCGATGCAAGGCCGTCCGCTCGAAGTCCCCGCGATGTATCTCGGCGCGCAGTACGACGTGGGGACGTGGTGGGGCGCCGAGGCCATCGAGCGCGCTCCGCAAGTCATGTCCAACTGGATGGGCAGCCGCGTGCTGCCGCGCGCCGGGCATTGGCTGCAGCAGGAGCGCGCCGACGAGACCAATGCCGTGATACTGGAGTTCCTGCGGGCGCTGCGCTGATTGCTCGATCAGATCACTCGATCAATCGCTGGCGCAGCGCGATCGATACGGCGTGGGCGCGATCGGCGGCGCCCAGCTTTTCGTACATGCTGCGCAGGTGCGACTTGATGGTCTCTTCGCTCAGCGCCAGTTGATGCGCGATCGTCTTGTTCGGCAGACCGTCCGCCAGCGCTTCCAGGATCTGCAGCTCACGTTGTGTCAGCGAGCGTCGCGAGGCGGAAGAGCGAGCATCGTGCGCGACTCGCCGCAGCACTGGCATCGTCACCGCGGCCTGCAGGTAACCGGCGCCGCTGGCGACGGCACGAATCGCATGCAGCAATTCCTCTTTGGAAGCGGTCTTCAGCAGATAGCCCGCCGCACCGGCGTTGACGGTTTCCCAGACGAAGGCAGGGTTGTCGTACATGGTGAAGACGACGATCTTGCTGTGGCTCGCGACCTGCTGAATCTGCGGGATCGCGCTCAGCCCGCCCATGCCCGGCAGCTTCAGGTCGAGCAGCACGACGTCCGGACGCAAAGCCGCGACTTCGGCGACTCCTGCGGGTGCGTCGCCGGCTTGCCCGACAACCTCGATGTCGTCCGCCGTTTCCAGCATCGTAGCGACTGCCTGCCGCACGGCGGTGTGATCGTCGATGAGATAAGTGCGAATCATGCTGCTGTGGTCTGGTCTTGTGGAAACCTGACGCGCAGGGTCGTGCCGGACCCGGCGGAGGTGTCGATCTCGAGCGTGCCGCTCGCTGCCTGGGCCCGCTCGCGCATCATCAGCAGGCCCAGATGTCCGCTCGGCACGCTGCCGGGATCGAAGCCGCAGCCGTTGTCGCGGACGCTCAGCACGACATTGCCGTCACTGAGACCGAGCGATACCTCGACGCGCGTCGCCTGCGCATGCTTGCGCACGTTGAGCAGTGCTTCCTGCATCAGGCGAAACAACGTGACATCCTGCCTGCTGCGCCAGCCCTGCAGCTGCGGATCGAAACGGGTCTCGATGGCAAACGGCACCGAACCGACCAGGCTGGTCAGATACTCGCTCAGCGCCTCGCACAGGCCGAAGTGGTCCAGCACGGTCGGCCGCAAGTCGTTCATCAGGGTACGCACGTCGGCGCTGCACTTCGCCAGCTCCCGCTGCATCGACTCGACCTGACGCACGCCCTGCGGATCGCCGCACGTGCGCTGGACGAACTCATCCAGCGCGTGCTGCAGGTAGAACAGCCCGGCACCCATGCGATCGTGCAGGTCTTCCGCGAGCCGCTTGCGCTCGTCTTCCTCGGCTCTGATCAATCGCTGCAGCAATACAGTGGATCGATCGCGCTCCACTTCCAGCGCAGCCGAACGCGCCAGGGCGATGTCCAGATTGGCCCGTGCCCAACCGGCGAGCATCGCTCCCAGCGCAGCGGCGAACCCGAGGTAGTAGAGCGACAGCATCAGTTCGCTGACGACAGGCTGGCGGCCCGACAAGTGCAGAGCGATCAGCAGGCTGCCGTTCAACAACAGGATGCGCGTGATCTCCTCCGCGCCGAACCGGAACGCTCCGGCGAGCGTCGTGAAGTAGAAGAACGGCAGGAGCGGCGAGGCCGGGCCGCCGCTGATCTGGCACATGAGATGGGTCAGGACCGAGTCGCTCACCGTGGCGACCCACGAGGTCGTGCGTGTGACGGTGCGACGGCGGATATACCAGTGCAGGCTCGCCATGTACGCAAGCCCGAGCGCGTAGACGAGCCAGGCAGCGTTCAGTGCAAGCGCGCCTTCGCGCCAATAGAGGATCAGGCCCCAGCCAATCAGCGCGGCTCGGCGCGTCCACGCGAGCCGCCGCTCGGCGTCGGCCAGGTGCTCGCGGCTATCGAGTGGAGCGGTCGTGTGCGACACGCGCTCATGCTCGCCGATCGCCGGGAGCGGCGGCTCTCCCCGGAAAGATACGGGCGGCTCACTCGTTTGCGGGGTACTTCCGCGAGCGCCAAGCGGCATAAATACGCCTCATGTCTGCACGATGGGGACCGGGCGATGCAAGAACAGGACCGGGCGTGAGCCCGCCAGCGGCGCTGTGGGCGCGCCGGGCGACCAGCGTGATGCCATGACCGGCCTTGCTGCAAGCAATACCGTCATTACCGGCGCCGCCATGGGTATCGGTCAGGCGATCGCGGCACGCGCTGCGCGGGCCGGCGCCAGAGTGGTACTCGGCGATGTGGATGTGGACAGGCTGGAGGGCACGGCGCGGGAGCTGCGCGATGCCGGAGCCGAAGTCGCATGGTTACGCTGCGATGTTCGCCAGACGACTCAGGTCGAGGAGCTCGTGCAGGTTTGCCGCCAGCGATTCGGCGAGCCGGATGTCCTGTTCGCGAACGCCGGTATCGAAGGCCACCTGGCGGAACCTTGGGAGGTTGACGAGGAAGAGTTCCGCAACGTCCTCGACGTCAACGTGCTCGGTATCTGGCGCGCGATGCGCGGCGTGTTGCCCTCGATGGTGCAGCGTCGCTCGGGCTCGATCGTTGCAAGCGCTTCTGTCGCGGGCCTGGTCGGCGCTGGCGGTCTGGCCGCTTACGTGGCGAGCAAGCATGCGGTGGTAGGCCTGGTGCGCTCGGTCGCCATCTCGGTCGCGAAATCCGGCGTACGCGTGAATGCCTTGTGCCCTGGCATGGTGGATACGGCCATGCTGCAGCGATTGATCGACGCCCAGCCCGCACTGCGCGAAGGCCTGCTCGCGCTCAAGCCGATGGGCCGGCTCGGCACCGTCGCGGAGATCGCCGAGGCAGCAGTGTGGCTCGCGAGCCAGGAATCGAGTTTCGTGACCGGCCACGCGCTGGCCGTCGACGGCGGCTATGCCGCCCAATGAACACCACCGATGCGAGCGACACATGACCGCCGATGAATCCAAACAACGGGTGCTGGGCTTTCTGAACGCCTGGCGCGAACGCAATCTCGACCACATCATGAGCTTCTTCGCGAGCGACGCCGTGTACCACAACGTGCCGGTCGCGCCGATCGTCGGCCAGGCCGCGATCCGCGATATCTTCGCCGCGTTTCTGCGCGAGTTCCGCAGCGCCTCGCTCGATGTCGTGGCCGCAGTCGCCGAGCCCGGCGTGGTCATTGCCGAGCGCGTCGACCGCTTCGAGACCAACACGGGCAGGCGCATCGAGCTGCCGGTGACCGGCGTGTTCGTGCTCGCGGGCGGCAAGATCGCCCGCTTCAGCGACTACTTCGATCTGGCCAGCTTCGAGCACCAGTCCGGAATGAAGCTGTAAGCCCGCTTCAAACAATCAGACAGGGGGATGCCGAATGAACGCAGCTCGTTCGAAAGCCGTGATCGGGCTCACCACAGTTGCAATGGCGACGCTGGCATCCGGCCTCGCTCACTCGCAGGCAGCGCCGCCGGACCCTTCCGCAGGCATGCTGGAGGAAGTGCTCGTCACTGCGCAGCGGCGCGTCACGAGTCTGCAGACGACCGCGGCAGCGATTACCGCCGTGAGCGAGGACGATCTGCGCGCACGTTCCATCGGCGACGTCCAGGATCTGGGCCGGCTCGCGCCGAGCATGGACGTTTCCATCTACCAGGGCGAAGCGCAGATCTACATCCGCGGCATCGGCTACACCGGGCTCATCGGCGGCACCGACAGCTCGACCGCTTTCCACCTCAACGGCGTCTACCTGTCGCGCTCGGCGGGTGCGATCCCGGGATTCTTCGACGTCGAGCGGGTCGAGGTCTTGCGCGGCCCGCAAGGCACGCTGTACGGCCGCAATGCCACTGGCGGCTCCGTCAACGTGATCTCCAAAGGACCGAGTGCGCAGTTCGCCTCCGAGGCGGAGCTGACGGTCGGCAACTACAACCACTATCGCGTGCTCGGTGCGCTCGGCGGACCGCTCGGCAGCGAAAGAGTCGCGGCGCGTCTGGCCGTACAGGTCGAGGATCGTGATGGCTACACGGATGTCACGCGACCGGACGGCACGAAGGACGACATCGAAGACCAGCGCGACATCATGGCGCGGCTGAGCGTGCGCCTGGAGCCCACCGAGAATTTCGCGATCGATCTGATCGGCGACTACTACGAGGCCGACGATGCCGGCTCGGTCTGGCTGTACTTCGGCCCTGGCGCCGCCACCAATCCGTTCCTGCGGCAGTACATTGCGGCGGCAAGGCGGCGTCGTGCCGCGCGTGCGCTCGCGCGATATCGGCTCGGATGTCGAGGCCTTCAACCGGCCGAAGATCTGGGGCGTGTCGGGCAAGCTGACCTGGACGCTCGGCGACTACACGTTCAGCTCGCTGAGCGCGTATCGCGTGACCCGGCCCCGCAACTTCAACGATCTGGACGTCACGAGCGCGAACGCGATCACGCAGTTCCGCTCGGAGGACGACGAGCAGTTCAGCCAGGAGCTGCAGATCGTCTCGCCGGCGGGCCGCCGCTTCGAGTGGCTGCTCGGCGCGTACTACTTCGACGAGACCAACGATGTCCGCAACGAGTACCTGTTCCCGTTCGTCGACGACATGTTCGGCCTGCCGGCCGATCCGACCTGCTGCAAGCTGCGACTGGACGGGCAGGCCAACACCGAGGCGAGTGCGATCTTCGGCGAGGCGAACTACGACTTCACCGACAAGCTGAATCTGGTCGTCGGCGGGCGCTACAGCCGCGAGCGGCGCAGCGGCCGCAACGACGTGGAGTTCGTGAACTTCCTCACCCCGCTGTTCGACAATCAGACGCCGTTCGAGCCGGTCACGTTCACGTCCTTCACGCCCAAGATCGGCCTGAACTTTCAGCTGAGCGATGCCGCCTTCGCCTACGCGTCGGCCTCGCGCGGCTTCAAGAGCGGCGGCTTCAATATCGGCAGCTACCAGAACACGCCGTTCAACCCGGAGAAGATCTGGTCCTACGAAGCCGGAGTGAAGACCGATCTGCTGGATCGGCGGCTGCGCCTCAATCTGGCGGCGTTCTACTACGACTACACGGATCTGCAGGTGCAGGACGTGGAGGGCAACAACACGGTCGTGCGCAACGCGGCGAGCGCCGTGATCCAGGGCCTGGAGCTCGAGACGACCGCATTGCTCGGCTCGGCTGTGGAGCTCGACCTCGCTGCCACATACCTGGACAGCGAATTCCGCGACAGCTGCCTCGCCGATCCGAAGCATCCGTTGCCGCAGCCGGACCCGGGTTGCAACGGGCCGAACCAGCGCAACCTGGAAGGCTTGCAGCTGCCGCGCGCGCCGGAGCTCAAGTTGTCGGTGGGTGCGCAGTACACGCTCGATCTGCCGAACACGGGCAAGCTCATCCTGCGCGGCGATTACTCGCACCAGTCGCGCGTCTATTTCAGCGCGTTCGAGGTGACGGAGTTGTCGCAGGAGAGCTATGGCTGGGCGAAAGCGCGTCTCGCCTATGTAGCCCCCGGCGGCAGCTGGCAGCTGGCCGCGTTCATCGACAACATCACTGACGAAGAAGTCATCAGCAACGCCACGTACATCGCCGACATCGTCGATTCGACCATCACGGGCAACATGGCGCCGCCGCGCACCTATGGGGCGCAGTTCAAGGTGCAGTTCTAGCCGCGATGAGTTTCGATGCGGGGCAATTCCGCGCTCAGGTGCAGGCGTTCTGTCGCGAGCAGTTTCCTGCGGACCTGGCGCGCAAGGCCGACACCTACGTGCACTTCTCGAAGGCCGACCGCGTGCGCTGGCAGCGCCTGCTGGATGAGCGTGGCTGGTTCATCGGGCATTGGCCGGTGGAGTTCGGCGGCCAGGGCTGGGGACCGCTGCAGCGCTTCATCTTCATCGAGGAGCTGGAGTACGCGGGCACGCCGTGGCTCACGCACTTCGGCGTATCGTTCGCCGGGCCGTTGCTCTGCACCTTCGGCAGCGCGCGACCAGCAACGACGGTTTCTGCCGGCGATCCGCAATTCGACCGCCTGGTGGTGCCAGGGCTTTTCCGAGCCCGGTGCCGGCTCCGATCTGGCGTCGGTGCGCACGCGCGCGCGGCGTGCGGGCGATGACTACATCGTCAGCGGCCACAAGACCTGGATCACGATGGCTCACTGGGCCGACATGATGTTTGCCCTCGTGCGCACGAGCGAGGCGGGCCCGCGCCAGCAAGGTCTGTCGTTGCTGCTGATCGACATGAAGACACCGGGCGTGAGTGTGCGGCCGATCCGCACGATCGACGCGCGCGAGCACATCAACGACGTGTTTCTCGACGAGGTGCGCGTGCCGGCCGCGAACCTGGTCGCGGCGGAAGGGCAGGGCTGGGCGTGCGCGAAGTTCATTGTGAGCAACGAGCGCGTGCTGGTCACCGAGCTGGGCAAGGCGCGTCGCTATCTCGATCTGCTGTACGAGCTGTCCGCGGCCGCAGGATGTCGCGGCGGCGCTTGCGAGCGAGTGCGGGGTGGCGTCGGCGCATCGCGCAGCTCGAACTCGAGGTGGAGTGCCTGCGCTCGCTCGCGTACGAGGCGATGGCGGCCGCGCACGCCGGCACTCCGCCCGGCGTCGATGCAAGCGTGTTGAAGATCCGCGGCTCACAGGTGCAGCAGGCGCTGCTCGAAGCGATCGTCGAGGCACTGGGCCCGGCAGGGCTTGCCGGCGCCGTCCGCGGGTGAGCGGATCGGTCACGAACGCGCGGCCGGGTTGCTCGCCGAGCATTTCTATGCGCGTGCCAGCAGCATCTACGGCGGTAGCAACGAAATTCAGACCAACATCATCGCCAAAGCGGTGTTCACGGCATGACGGCGCGCAGCGCTTTCGACGGCGACACGCGCATCATGCTGTGCGAGAGCATGCAGCGCTTCGCCCGCGAAGATCATCACACCACTCCAGGCGACGGCAGCGAAGACGCAACGAATCGCGCGCGGCATGCATGGCGGTCCATCGCTGCACAGGGATGGCTGGGCCTCGGGCTGCCGCAGACCGCCGGCGGTTATGGCGCGTTCAGCGCCGACCTCGGGCTGTTGCTGAGCATCGCCGGCGCAGCGCGGTGGCGCCTGCCTCTTGTGGAATGCCTGGGCGAAGCGTGTGGAGCGCTGCTGGCGGCACCGCCCACGCCCGACCGGGGCGAGCTGCTCGGCAAGATCGCGGCCGGAGAAGCGGTCGTGCTGATGGCAGCCTCGCATCTGGATCCTGGCAACGTCGCGACGAGCGCAGCCGAGAGCGGCGGAATCTGGCGTCTCGCCGGACGAACGCAGCGCGTACGGGCTGCCGACCTGTGCACACATCTTCTGGTTGAAGCGCGAAATGCAGCCGATGGCGAGCGCGGGCTGTACTTGATCGAGCGCAGCGCCGCCGGTATTGGCCGTGGAGTGCGGCGTCACGGTCGACGCGCAGCCTGCGACGCTCTTTGATCTTCACAATGTTCCGGCGCAGCAGGATCGCGGGCGCGAGCGCGATCGATGCGGGGCGGCGACGGGCGCAACTGCTGGCAGCCTGCGAATCCCTCGCGATCGCGCAAGCTGCGCTCGATGCCACCAAGCAGCACCTTGCGAGTCGCAATCAGTTCGGGCAACCCATCTTGCGGTTCCAGGCCGTGCAGCATCGTCTGGTCGGAGTGTATCTGCGCATTCGCGAGCTGCGAGCGCTGCTGGCAGCCGCTCAGGTAGCGTATGACGAGTGCGACCTCAAGCTCGACCGGCTGCTATGGCAGCTGCAGGCGCAGGCGTCGGCGACCGCGATCACGGCGACGCAGGAAGGCATCCAGCTGCACGGCGGCATGGGAATGACCGCAGAAATGCCGCTCGGCGATTACTACAAGCGCGTGTTGCTGCTGCAGAGCCTGTTCGGCTCGTACGAGCTGGCGCTGGACCGGCTGGCCGACACGCTCGATTTTCAGCATGAGGTTGCATGAGCATGGTGATCGATCCGACCCGCTATCGACACGTCCGGTTCACACGGCAGGGGCGCGTTCTGACGGCCGCTCTGGATCGCGAGCACGCACTGAATGCAGTCGACGCAGTCGATGCACGAGGAACTGAGCCGGCTGTTTCTCGATCTGGAGGCGGATGAAGACTCGGACGTGCTGGTGCTCACCGGCAGCGGGGCGTGCGTTCTGCGCGGGTGGTGATCTTCCCTGGCTGCAGTCCGCCATCGACGATCCTGCCGTGTTCGAGCGCACGGCCGTCGAGGGCAAGGCAATCCTGTTCCGGCAGCTCGAGCTGACCAAGCCGATCATCGCCCGTCTCAACGGTCCTGCCGTCGGACTCGGCGCCTCGCTGGCATTGTTCTGCGACATCATCGTTGCTGCGCAGTCGGCCATCATCGCCGATCCGCATGTCAGCGTCGGCCTCGTTGCCGGCGACGGCGGTGCAATCATCTGGCCGCAGCTCGTCGGCTACGCGCGCGCGAAGGAATATCTGCTGACTGGCGCGCAGCTCGGCGCACAGGAGGCGGAGCGCATCGGGCTCATCAATCGCGTCGTGCCCGACGCGCAGCTGGATGCGACGGTGCAGGAGCTGGCGCAACGCCTGGCGGCCGGTGCGCTCAAGGCGATCAAGTGGACGAAGATCGCGACGAATCTGCCGCTCAAGAAGCTTGCGCATGAGATCTTCGACGCTGCAGTCGCCTACGAGATGCTGTCGAACCGAACGCAGGATCATCGCGAAGCGATTGCCGCGTTCCGCGAGCGTCGCAAGCCAGTCTTCGTGGGCCGATAGCGATGACTGCGAGTGCGCCGCAATTGCACGACGACGTGCAGACACTCGCAGCCTATGCGCGTCAGCGCGCGCTGCAGTACCCGGACAGAGTTGCGTTCTACGAGGCAGGCCGGACGATCAGCTATCGGACGCTTCTGAGTGAAGCGCAGGCACTTGCCGGCGGCCTGTGGCAGATCGGCCTGCGTCCTGGCGATGTCGTCAGCTTCCAGCTTCCGAATTGGATCGAGACCGCCATCATCAATCTCGCGGCCAACCTGCTGGGGCTGCGGTGCAATCCGATCGTGCCGATCTATCGGGACAGCGAGCTGCTGGGGATTCTGTCGGCTGCCCGCACGCGCTGCTTCTTCGTGCCGCAGGTGTGGGGCGGCTTCGACTATGCGGCCATGGCGAGGCGCCTGCAGTCGAATCTGCCTGAGCTGCAGGTCGTTGCGACGGTGCGTGCCGAACAGCCGGGCCCTCACGACTACGAAACGTTGCTGGCAGCTGGCCGTGGCGCCGAACCGCCGTATCCCTGAGCTCGACCCGACAGACAACAAGCTGCTGATGTTCACGTCGGGCACGAGCGGCCGCGCAAAAGGTGTGCTGCACAGCCAGGCTTCGCTCGTGGCGCCCTTGATGCGCGCTTGCGCCAAGTGGCCGCTGCGAGAGCACGACTGCATGCTGATGCCCTCACCGGTGACCCACATCACGGGGTACTGCTGCGGGCTGGAAATGCCGCTCTTTCTGGGCACGCGCACGGTGCTGATGGACAAATGGAACGCCGCGGCCGCCGTGCAATTGATTCAGGCCGAGAACGTGCACGCAACAGTCGGGGCGACGCCGTTCCTGAAGGAGCTGCTCGATGCAGCCGAAGCGGCGGGCACGAGCCTGCCGAGTCTGCGGGTCTTTGCATGTGGCGGAGCAGCCGTGCCGGCGCAGTTGATCGAGCGTGCCGATCGGTTGCTGAGCGGGCGGGCGTTTCGCGTCTACGGCATGACCGAGGCGCCACTGATCACTTTCGGCATCGCGGCCGATGACCCGCCACAGGTCGCGGCACACACCGATGGCCGGCTGAACGGCTACGAAGTTCGAGTCGTCGATACGCATGCGCGCTGCGCGAGACTTCGGGCGACGGCGAGATATGGGTGCGCGGAAGCGGCCTGTTCCGTGGTTACCTCGACCCGGCCGATGGGGCGGACGCATTTACGCCGGACGGCTTCTTCCGCACCGGCGATCTCGGCCGCCGGGCCGGCGATGCACTGCTGATCACCGGCCGCAAGAAGGACCTGATCATCCGCGGCGGCGAGAACATTTCCGCCAAGGAGATCGAGGACGTGCTGCTCGCCGATCCGGCGATTCGCGCGGCCGCGGCCGTTTCGATGCCGCACGAGCGGTTGGGCGAAACCGTCTGCCTGTACGCCGTGCTCGCGCCGGGCTGCACGATGGAGCTGCAGCAGGTATGCGGGATTCTCGAACGGGTCGGCCTGGCGCGACAGAAATTTCCAGAGCGGCTCGTCATCGTCGACGAGCTGCCGAAGACGCCGTCGGGCAAGGTCCGCAAGGACATGCTGCGCGCGCGGCTCTGGGGAACAGGAAGCTGCCGGTGAACGAGCGTGGCTTGAGTTACGTGCTCGGTTCGACGGACGTCGCGCTGTGCGAGCACACGATCGGCGAAGTCTTCGATGACACCGCCAGGCGGCGCGGCAGTGCCCTTGCACTGGTCTCTCGTCACCAGAACCGCCGTCAGCCTATCCACCGTCCTCCATGGACGTCCACATGCGGCCACTGGTTTCAGAGATCATTTCCTGGGTAACTGGCATTGGGTCGACAGACTATGTGCAAGTCGATCGGACACTTGTCCACCGTATTCGATTCCGACCCTGGCCACCATTCTTCATTGGCTGGTCGGCGAGGTCGCGGTGATGCTCGTCAGTCCGAGCAGCTTGCTGCTGCCGGGCGGTCGGATGAAGAAGCCGATGCCGGGCTGTCCGTGGCTGATCGCCGAATCGATCCCCTTCGCCAGGAGCATGCCGTTCACGGTCATCGTGATCGTGTTGCCCACGATCGTCGCCTTGAGAACGTCCCCGGTGACCAGCTGCCGTCCGAGATAGCCGCTTTGGACTAGCTGCGCGTGGGTGAAATCGCCCTGCGGGCCGTTCCACCTCACGATCGAGAAGCCGCCTCGAAGATCGAACAGGCATTCGTAGCCGCGGGCATTGCCCGAGTCATCGGAGAATCGCAGCAGGAGCTCGACCTCGTGCGTGCTGACCGGCTGCAGGTTCGGGTCGCGATACACCACGGCTTCGATCGTCTGATCGGGCCCGAAACCTGAAAGCAGCGCATACGAATCGTCGTAGGTGTCCGTGACGCCGTTCGTTCCGAACGCGGCACCTCCCACGGTCTGCACATTCGTCCATCGATTGTTCGCACGACGCCAGCGTCCGCCTTCGGAAATCGGATTCTCCGTCAAGTCGAAGTTGGTCGAGTAGCTGGCGCCACCCGTGCCACCACCACCACCACCGCCCGAAGCCGCATTCGTGGTGATGCTCAGCGGCTGCGAAGTGGTGGAGCTGTTGCCAGCGGCATCGTATGCGGAAACGGTATAGCTGTAGGCCGTGTTCGCTGTAAGCCCGCTGTCGGCGTAAGTCGTCTGTGCCGAAGTTCCCACCTGAACGCCGTTGCGGAAGATGCGGTAGCCCGTCACTGCGACGTTGTCGGTCGACGCCACCCAGGAGAAGCTCGCTTCAGTCGCCGTCTTGTGGATGGCGGTCAGGCCTGTCGGGGTCGAGGGAGGAGTGGTGTCGCCAGGGACTGGGGGTGCTCCGCCGCCGAGCGCCGTCGTCATGTCTGCCTGGATCTCGGCCTGGCTCAGCGCGCGCCCGTAGATGCGAGTTTCATCGAGCGTCCCCCTGAAGGGGTATGAGTAACCGTTGCAATTCCCACCGAGCTCCATCGCGTGCGTAGTGCTGGACATCCTCAGGCCGGCAGCAGCGACAGAATTCTCCTGGCGGCCGTCCACCCAGATCGAAAGCCGGCTGCCATCGTAGCGACCCGTGACGTAGTGCCAGTTGCCGTCATCGACGGAAGTGGCGCTCGCACCGGAGAAGAGATATGCGGAGGGCGTGCCGTTCAAGGGATACACGACGAGCTCCGCTTTGCCTGGCGCAGTGATTGCCACGCCGAGCTCCCACGGTCCGCTGTTGACATTTCCATCGCATCGCGACTTGTTGACGAGATGAGTCTCGCGCGAGCCGCCGCCGCTCGCGCCGAACTTCACCCACGTGGAGACCGTGAAGGCAGTCAGACCATTCGCCGGCGCAACCTGGCCGAAAGTCACGTAGTCGTTCGAGCCATCGAAAGCGAGCCCGCGGTTGTACTTGCCGTCCGTCCACGTCGGACCATTCGTCAGGGTACCGGTGCGGTTGTTACCGGACGCATCGGTGACTGTCGTGCCGCCGCCTTCGTCGAGACTGTATGCGGCGATCTGGCCCGGCGCTGCTACAGATGTAACTTGTACAGCAAGGACTCCGAAGGAGATGTGAATTGCCAGGGAGACGAAGCGACGAATTGTGCGTGACATGAGCTTCCACGGCCAGCAAGGATCAGGTAGGGCAGAGACAGACGCTGCAACAATCGCCAAGGTTCCTTCGTGCTCGATGCATCGTGATTTCTGTCGTCACGTCGCGACACGCGTGCGCTCTTCTGCGCTGCCGCCGAGAAATGACGGAGCTCAGCACCGGTCCAGGCGATTCCTCAGGCTTATCCAAGAGAAGCTCGCCAAGTGGTTTGCCCAGCGCTTTGCAAATGCGCCGCGCAGATGACTTGTCAATGCCACGGGATTGCTCCGCCCGAGAAACCACATCGGGACTGACGACGCAGTCGTCACCGACGCTCCATCCTGCGGAGGATGCTCGCGGCTTCGGCGCGCACGAGTCGACGACAGTACTCAACGGCGGTCAGCGTCGCGGTGTTTCAGGATCTGGCGGGACGAGACACGCGTCTGCGCTGCGCGCTTTCTCTTCCGCACTTGTTCCAACCAGGCGTCAACGGCAGGCCGAGCAGCCAAGCGCTCGAGTTCAGCGCGCGCTCGGTTCTTCCGGCGCGGCGCACCGCGTCTCGCAGCAGGCGATGCCCCTAACCGAAGTATCCGGCCGAATCCCCGCGACGTAGCATCCATCTGGCAAGGAATACCAGCAGGTCGTCGGTACCTAGACCGCGGTGGGCCGGAGGAAAGAGCATGGCGAACGCTGCCTCCACCTCTCCACTGAGCATTCTGGTCGTCTACGGCGACATTGCAGAGCCGGAACGACGCTGCTGCGCTCCGGGAGCGCACTGGTCGACAAGCTGCGAGAACGCGGCTTCGAGGTGATCCCGGCGCGCTCGGCGGAGGATGGTGCGCGGCAATTCAATCCGACCCGTTGATCGGCGGGGTTCTCGTCGACGCCGATCTCGATGAGTCCGGGGGCGCCGAGGCCGTGCTGCACGCGTTTCGTGCGCGCAACGACCGCACCCCCGCTTTTCTGTTTGGCGAGCGCAGCCAGATACCCGCGATTCCGCTGACACGCTCAAGCTGGCTAATGAGTTAGTCTGGTTGACCGAAGATACTTCCACGTTCATCGCCGGCCGGGTCGAAGCCGCGATCCAGCGCTATCGCGAGAACCTGCTGCCGCCGATGTTCGCCTCGATGCTCGCGCAAGCGAACGTCCACGAATACGCATTCGGCACGCCCGGACACCTGGGCGGTACGGCATTTCTGAAGACGCCGGTGTCGAAGATTTTCTTCGATTACTTCGGCGAGAACCTGCTTCGATCGGACCTTTCGATCGGCATGGCCGCGGTCGGCTCGCTGCTCGACCACAGCGGACCGATAGGCGAGAGCGAGAAATATGCCGCCCGCGTATTCGGCTCACACCGCTCCTATACCGTCACCAACGGCACGTCGAGCTCCAACCGCATCATCTTCATGGCCAGCCTGACGCAGAACGATATCGCCCTGTGTGACCGCAACTGCCACAAGTCGATCGAGCACGGCCTGGCGATGACCGGGGCGATTCCCGGTCTTCCTCGTGCCGCATCGCAACCGCTACGGCATCATCGGTCCGATCTATCCGGACGACCTGCAGCCGGAAACGGTCAGGAAACGCGGCGGCGCCAATCCGCTGGCCGCTGGCGCAAACCGGCTCAAGCCGCAGCACACCGTCATCACGAACTCGACCTATGACGGACTGATTTACAACGTCGCTCGCGTGATCGAGATCGGCGGCGATGCCATCGATCGCCTGCACTTCGACGAAGCCTGGTACGCCTATGCGCGATTCAACCCTCTCTATCGCGAACCGTCACGCGATGTTCGGCGACCCGGCCGCGTACACGGACGGTCCGACGTTGTTCGCGACGCACTCGACCCACAAGCTGCTGGCAGCACTCTCGCAGGCTTCGTTTATCCACATTCGTGATGGCCGCGCTCCGATCGAGCATGCGCGTTTCAACGAGTCGTTCATGATGCATGCCTCGACGTCGCCGTTCTATCCGATCATCGCATCGAACGAGATTTCGGCGGCGATGATGGACGGCGCGAGCGGCGTCGCACTGACTACCGAGGCTATTCGCGAGGCTGTGAGCTTTCGTCAGACGGTGGGCCGCATCAGACGGCAGTACGCAACAGGCGAACGACTGGTTCTTCAGCACGTGGAATGCGACCGAAATCACCGATCCGGCAACGAAGAAGCGGGTTGCTTTCGAAGACGCGGACGACGATCTGCTGATCAGGGATCCGAACTGCTGGGTGCTGCATCCCGGCGAGACGTGGCACGGTTTCGACGGTCTGGAAGACGGCTACTGCATGCTCGACCCGATCAAGGTCACGGTCGTCGCGCCGGGCATCGCGACCGATGGCTCTTTCGAGAATCGGGGCATCCCAGCCGCCATCATTGCGGCCTACCTCGTGCGGCATGGGTTCGAATACGAGAAGACCCAGGACTTCACGGTCCTGTTCCTGTTTTCAATCGGCATGACCAAGGCCAAGTGGGGCACGCTGCTGACTACGCTGATCAGATTCAAGGAGGACTACGATGCGAACACGCCCCTGAGCGTCGTCCTGCCGCATCTCTTCGCCGCACGCCCGGAACGCTATGATGGGATGGGCCTGCGCGATCTGAGCGACGAGATGTTCGACCACTACAACGCTCGAATCAGATGCACCACCTGCAGCAGGCATTCTCCAGCCTACCGATCCCGCATATGACCCCGGCAGACGCCTATCGGCGTCTCGTGCGCAACGAAGTGGAGCGAGTCAGGCTGGACGAAATTGCTCAGCGGGTCGTGGCGACCAGCGTCGTGCCGTATCCGCCTGGCATTCCGATGATGATGCCCGGAGAAAGTGCCGGCCCGGGGATGGACCCTATGTCGGCTATCTAAAGGCGCTGCGGGAATGGGACCGACGCTTCCCCGGCTTCGGGCACGAGACCCACGGCGTGGAGGTGGACGGCGGCGAGCACTATCTGCGTTGCTTGACGTCGCACGCCCGCTGACTGTTTCCATCTGCAGCAGGAAACCCCAATAAACGGGGTCTCCCGCTGCAAGACGTCATTACACCGTCAGAACCTCATGGCGTAACGCAATTCGCCGGGACGTCGAACGACTCGGTGATCGTCACCGTCTTCCCCGTCAAATCGCCGTGCGCACCGACACCAATGCCGAACTGCGCGAACGCCTGCCACACGAGAGCTGCAGTCTGACGGCGTCGAACCGTTCGCGACCGACGCAAGAATGCCGTCGCGCATGTTCTCGTACACAGGCTTCGATGGCGTGAAGTTCATGCCGTCGACCACGTAGTTGAACAGGTCGTCCCGACGAGCGTCGAACAGCTCGATCATCCGCCACACGATTGCGGCATAAATCTCGCCGTCGTTGTGTACCTCGCCGCCGGTGACGTCGCCATACGTCAACGGGTAGCCGGCATAGGGGCACGCCGGATGCCGCCCGGGCTGCTCCCTGAGTACTCGCCCACGACGTCGTCGCCGTTGACCAGCATCGCGATGCCGTCGGAATTGCCTTCGCCGATGGCGCCCGCGAGCGGGCCGCTCATGTGGCCGATCATCCGCCAGCTGAGTCCGTGGCCGTACTCGTGGTAGACGACGTCGGAATCGAGCGCAGAGTCGATCTGCAGCGGCAGAACGGCGAGTCTGCGCGCGGTGGCGTTTGGCGACGGGATCGTCCTTCAGAGCAGCGCCATCGTTCTGGCTGATCATCACCGCCGGGATACGCACCCTGTTGGCGCCTTCCCCTGCGCCCATCGCGATGGTCGCCGTGGCGCCCTGGTTGTTCGCGACGATCACTGCGATGGCCCCGGCGAGCTGCGCGTTCAGTACCTTGAGGCTGAAGTCGCAGGCGCCCCGGTCGATCAGCGCAATTCCACCTGCTACGGGCGAGGTGATGGCCGTACAGCCGTCGGCCGGCGCGGCGACAACTACATTGCCCGTGACTCCCCGTCGTATCCACTTGCGGCCCGAATGTCGGCGGGCGAGGCGCCGTAACTCGCCGTGACCGGTGAATTCACGACGACTTCATGCGTCGCCGCCGGCGCCCGTCCACAGGAACATCTGCATTCGCGGCCTGCGAGCCATCCGGCGGCGTGGCGAAGTTCGCGTTGTCGGTACCGCCGCCGTCCTGTGCCTCGGCTCGCACCGGATCGTCTCCCTCGCCGCCGTTGCCGAAGTTGTCGATCTGGAAATTGCCCGCGGCCTCGTCAAAGCCATGCCGGTACAGGATGTCGTGAATGACGTTGTTCAGGTAGAACAGGTTCTGCACGGAGACTTCATTGTTGTGGGCGGCGGTGGGTGCGACCGTCAGGTCCGCCGCGGCCAGGAAATTGCCGGTCGTCACCGCAGTGCCGCCGTCGTCGGGTTGGCCGTTCTCGATCGTGTCGAGATACGCGTTCGCGTTGTTGCCGGCGATATTGATCGTCGACTGCGCGCCGCTGCCGAGCCAGCCGACCGGCGACTCGTCATTGCCCGCGCCGGGCCCGTTGACCACGGTCTGCGCATCCTTGCCCGGATCGACCGGGAAAACGTTGTAGCTGTCATTGGCGGTGCGAGACTCGATGTCGAGCACGCGTCCATTGCCGTCCACGGTCGTGTGATGCAGCTGGTTGGTCCGCGCCGTCCACGTTTCGACCAGCCATCCCTGCGCCGACTGGCCGTCCGCCATCGGCAGTACCACGGCCGTCGCGCTCGGCGCCGGTGGAAGTAGGCCCCGCCGTTGAAGAGGCTCGTGTTGCCCTTCTTGCCGGCGGGCCGCAGGACGAGCGCGGTCTGCGCAGGGTGCACCGCCGCCATCGCAGCGCGCACCGCCTGCCGCCGCGTCGATACGACTGGGAGCCGGATTCGAAACCGCAACCGTGCGATCAATGACGTGGACAAGTTCGCCGCGCGAGTTGATCGCCGCCTTGACGTAGGCGCCCTGCACGGTCAAGGCCATCGACCACCTGCTCCATCCGCAGATGCGTCACGCGGTTTGCGCCGATTGACTTGTCCGTAGTGTGCAGCGACGACAGCACCGCCGGAGCGCGGCCATGCTGCGCAGGTATCCGGCAACAATCGCTTCCGGCGTCGCGCGCGATGCCGCGGTCAGCGGCTTTCCGGCGGCAGCCTGTGTGACACGGGCAGGGCTGCGATCGAGCTCGGCGGCGCCGGCAGTAACGGCCGCCGCCGCCGCTGCCAAAGTCGCAACGACGAGACCGAGATGCTGACTGAACAGCTTCTTGATATTCATTTCCCCTCCTGACGTTTTCTCTTCGAGGAATCCGGCAGTCGCACGGCAAGGCGGACCGCGGGATGTTGTTGAAGCCTACGACTCCAGCCAGCCCGTCAAAGGCAAACATGCGGACAACAGCGTGGGGTCGGGAGTGTGTGTCTCTCCCGGAGTCACTGAGCGAATGGCAATGGGTACTCGCCACTGGTTCGCGAGAGATCACTCAACAATTCTTACACTCCGCCGCCAAAGGCGATTGGGCGCACGCGACATTCGACCACCGGCTCTCGTGCTGCGCTCGCGGGACTGGAGCAGTACACGCAGGCCGAGGCATTGCTCCTTGAAAGTGATGCGGTGCCCCATGGCGACACCAGCACCCGGTACTACTGCCTGAAGAACGCTGATCGTTGGCTCGCCAGGCTATATCAGACCACCGGTCGGCCCGAGAAGGCGGCCAGACATCTCACGCAAGCGGCGCGAGGGAAGTGATCACGCGGCGCGCGTTATTGTCAGACTCCGCGCAACTTGCGTCACGCATTGAGCTATCCCGAACCCAGCGACTTTGCCGAGCAATGCGCGATCTCAGCCTCAATGATGGAGGCCGATCCTGGCTCGGGGCGCATCGCCCATGAGTTTCAGAAAATCGCTGCCGTTGACGTGCACGAGCGCGCGGTGATCGCCACCCTCGAAATACACATCTTCGGCATCGACAAATGCCTCATCGAGGATGGTCTCGATGCCATAAACCTGGCCGAGCGGTGGTACCGCACCTGGCTCGCAATCTGCGAAGAGCTTGGCCACCTGCTCTTCTGTGGCCAGCCCGATCTCACGACCGAATCGCCGGTACAACGCCCCGATGTCTACGCTATGAGTGGCTGGCACGACTGCCATCAGATACCTGTCGCCATCCTCGAGCAAAACACTTTTCGCAATCCTTTCGCCGGGGACATGAGCGGCCTGCGCGGTGCGAGTGCTGTTCGACGTGCGCGGGTGCTCGATGATGTCGTAGTGGACGCCCGCCTGCGACAGGCAAGTCTCGACCTTTGCTGCGATGCTCATGATGCGTCCTCCGTTGCACGGAGTTACTGGGGTGGGACAATGATGGCTCCCAAGTCATCCGGTGAGGAATCAGGGCTAGGTGCACTCCGTGCGGTGAGCTGCAGGAATTCTCATGCCCGCGAACTTGTCCCCGGAATACAAGGCTGCGCAGGCGGCGCTGCGGCAGGCGCGCGATCCCAACGAGCGTCTGCGCTGCCTGCGCGAGATGTTGCGGGTGATTCCCAAGCACAAGGGAACCGATCATCTTCAGGCCGACATCAAGCGGCGCATCCGCGAACTGGTAGAGGAGCTCGAGCGACCCAAGAAGGGCGGAGCACGCGGCGGTCCTGCGCTGGTGGTCCGGCCGGAAGGCGCCGCTCAGATCGCATTGCTGGGCCCGCCGAACGCCGGCAAGTCGACGTTGCACGCACGACTCACGGGCTCTAACGCGCACGCCGCCGCCTACCCGTTCACGACACAATTCCCAGAGCCGGGAATGATGTCGTATCAAGACGTGCACTTTCAGCTCGTCGACCTGCCGGCCGTTTCGCCCGAGCATCCGACGCCATGGCTCGCGAGCGCACTGCAGACGGCCGATGCATGCCTGTTGGTGGTGGCTCTGAGCGATCCCGACTGTGTGGGAGAGATCGAGACCGTGCACGACATGATGCGCGAGCGCGGCGTGACGCTCGCCGAGCACTGGGAGCGCACGGAGGCGGTTAGTGCGGGTAGCGTGGATGACGATCCGTTCGCGTTGTCTCTGCCCACGTTGCTGCTCGCAAACAGGGCCGATGAAGTTGCGGACGCGGGATTGGAGCTGCGCACGCTTCTCGAGCTCGTGGACCTTCACTATCCTGCGCTGGCGGTCTCAGCAACCAGCGGTCAGGCGCTTGGTGAAATAGGCGCGTGGCTCTTCGACCATCTGGGCGTCGTGCGCGTCTATACCAAGGCGCCCGGGAAAGCTGCAGATCGTTCCCGACCGTACACGCTGCGTCGCGGCCAGACAGTGGCGGATGTTGCACGCCTGGTCCACCAGGATCTCGCACGATCCCTCAAACACGCACGCGTGTGGGGAGCGTCCGGCTTCGAGGGTCAGCAGGTAGGACCCGGCCACGTCGTTGCCGATGGCGACATCGTCGAACTGCACGG
>CAWHNL010000011.1:0-717121 GCA_963830745.1 uncultured Gammaproteobacteria bacterium | reverse complement strand
TACGAGGGGGCGGGGGCCCCGAATCCCTCCGGGGCGAAGTATCTGTGCTGCCAGAGCTGCGCGCGGGGCTGCTCATGCACCCGTGCGGCGACTGACAACAGTCCGGAATCGATGCGGAAGTGGCTGCGTTCCGCGGCACGCGCTGTTGATCGCGATCACTGGCTGGGGACCGAGGACGACAAGCTGCAAGCGAAGGCCGCCGGCTTCAACGCTCACCTCACGAAGCCGGTCGATCCGCGCGAGATCGAGCGCATGCTGGTCGAATTTCTTACTTCGGCGCCGGCTCAGCCAGCGGGCCGCGCGACTCAGCCGCAGACGACTTGAGCGAATTGCGCCGGCCTCGCTCGCATAGACCGCGGCCAACTCCTGCCGCTTGTCCGGCACACTGACGGTCTGCAGGTGATAGAACTCGCACTGCGCACGCTCGCGGGTCACGTCGAGAATTCCGTAACCTCGCTTGAACCTCTCCACGTACTTGATGTGTGGCGAGATCGAGCGGATTCGCTCGGCATCGATCGCTGCCTGTGCCTGATCGTTCTGTCCAGGTGAGCTCACCGCCGGTCCGACGAACTCGACGCCCACGACGCGTGCCTCGTTCGCGGTTGCAGACGTAGCCCAAGGATTGGAGCTGAGCTCGTTGCACCATGAAGAGTGGATGTCACCAGTGAGCACGACGTTGTTGCGGATGTCCTGTTCGCGCAGGACCTCGAACAGGCGCTCGCGGCGGGAACATAGCCGTCCCATTGGTCGGGATTGCGGATGGTCTGGCCTTGAGTGCGACTGAGCTGCGCCATTACCACCTGCTGTCCGAGGATGCGCCACGGCTGCTTGCGATCCTTCGATTTGTGCAGCTCGCGCCCGAGCCACGCTTCCTGATCGAATCCGAGCAGCGTTCGCTTCGCATCGGCGATCTGCGGATCGGTCGCCGAGATGTCCGACTCGCCAGGCTTGAGGTCGACCTGCTTGTCGCGGCCGTGCAGCCGCGTGTCGAGCATCAGCACGTCGGCGAGGTCGCCGAATCTGAAGCCCTGGTAGATCTTTCGTCAGTCAGCGAGCTGCCGCGAATCGGCATGTACTCGTTGTACGCCTGGACGCGCTACGCCGCCGTGCTCGCCATTCGCCTTCACCCTGATCCGGGTTGTGATTCTCCGCGCCGTCGCGCCAGGAATTGTTGGCCGTCTCGTGATCGTCCCACACGGAAATGAACGGATGCTGGCGATGGACTTCCTGGAGATCGGGATCGCTGCGATAGAGCGCATGGCGCAGCCGATAGTCGTCCAGCGTCACGATCTCGTGCGTCGGCACTACGTCGCGCTGGCCTGCGAGCTGTGCATCGGCGTACCCGCCGAGCTTGTACTCGTAGAGGTAATCGCCGAGGTGCAGCACGAAGTCCAGATCGTCGCGCTCGGCGATCCGGGCGTACGCGTTGAAGTATCCGTGCGGGTAGTTCGCGCACGACGCAAAGGCGAGGCGCAGGCGATCGACGCGGCCGGTCGGCAGCGTGCGCGTGCGGCCAATCGGCGATTTCACGCCGCGGGTTTCGAACTGATAGTAGTAAGTGAGGCCTGGCTTGAGCCCGGAGGCGTCGACCTTGACGGTGAAATCGCGCCGCCGGTCCGTTACGAAGCGCCCGGACTGACGAATCTGCTTCATGCCCGGATCGCTCGCCACGGTCCAGCGCACCCGCAGGGTCTCGCTTGGATCGATGGGCGTCACGCGCGTCCACAGAATCACGCGGTCACGCTGCGGATCGCCGCTGGCGACTCCGTGAGCGAACGTGAAGGAAGGCTCGTTGTCGCGTGCGAACGCCGAGGGCGCGATGCCTAGTGCGCCCAACGCAGCGATCAGTTCCCGTCGATTGAGGTGCATGCTCATCGCAGCCTTCTATATTTTTCTGAAATAGCGAGCGAGCGGCAGCACGCGGAATCCCGCCTTCTCGTACGCGGCGCGTGCTGGTGCGTGACCCGGATCGCCGCCAGTCTCGACCATCGCGATCTGCATGCCCGCTTCCTTCATTCGTTCGACGGCGAAGTCGGTGAGGGCCATGGCGATGCCGCGACGCTGGTAGTCGGGATCGACCGCGATCATGTAGATCTCGCCGAGCTTGCCTTCGTGAAAGCGAATGGCGACGAAGCCGGCGATTGCTCCCGCCTCGATTGCGACCCACACCTTCATGTCTGCGGAAGCGCACGCGTCGCGAACTGACTTCTCCTGGCTTGGCGCCAGCCGTCCGGGTAGAACGACTGGTAAACGTCGGCGTCCAAGGCTTGTTTCAAGGAGTCGAAGACCGGCGACCACGCACGTAGCGAAAGGCGCGCGACGGCGTCGCCGTGAGAGGAGTCGTAGGGCTGAATCTGCATGTGTCAGCTATCCCCACACTTCGCCGAACAGCCGCACGAAGTTCGCCGCCGAGAATCTTCTCGACGCGCTTCGCCGGCCAGCCGCGCTCAGTCAGGTCATTGGCGAGCGTGAAGAAGCGGCGCGCGTCGTTGTATTCCGGAACGAGATTGAACACATCCGCCGCTTCGCCCGGCGCGGCGATGCCGGCCTTCTGTCGATCTTCAAAGAACTTGCGCTGGAATGCGGCGTACTTCTCGTCGAGCTTGATGCCGGAGATGCCACCGTCGGTGCCGAGACCTACGTGGTCCTCGCCGCAGACGTTGACGGCGTGTTCGAGGTGTCGAATCAGATCTTCGGCGTGCGGCTGACCTGATGCGCGCAGGAACGGCATGAAGTAGATGCCGACCACGCCACCGCGATCCGCAAGTGCCTTCAATTCGCGATCGTGAGTGTTGCGTGGAACGTCGACGAGCGCGCGACAGCCGGTGTGCGTGATTGCCATCGGTGACTTGGATGCAGCGATGCCCTTCGGCCTGCGTGCGGGCGCCGGCGTGGCTGAGGTCGAGCAGGATCTTCAGCTTGTTGATCTCGACGATCAATTCGCGCCCGAGCGTGCTCAACCCGCCGTCCGCGGGTTCGAGGCAGCCGTCGCCCATCAGATTGCGACGGTTGTAGACGGGCTGGACGATGCGCACGCCGAGAGCGTGGAACAGCTTGAGACGATCCAACTGCCCTTCGAGCGCACTCGTGTCCTGGAAACCGTAGATCAGACCCATGCGGCCGCTGGTCTTGGCAGCAGTGAGGTCGCGCGCCGCGAGGATTTTCATGAAGTAGTCGGGGTGATCCGCGATCATCTGCTCCGAGAACGCGATACCGCCGACCGTTTCCTCGAACTTGCCCGGGCCGTTGCCGACGCTGTTCACGGTCAGGTTCACCGCGGTGACGCCCGACGCTTTCACGTCCGCCAGCATGGCGGGCGACAGTCCGGCATCCTCCGCCAGATCGGGGTCGTAGCCACCCGGCCCGCCGAGGGCGTCGATCACGATCGCCTTGGAGTACGCCTGTTCCGTGAAGCTACGCTTCGGTGCTGCAGCCCGGGCGATCGGGGCCGCGGCGAGTGCCGCCGCCACTGCCGAAGACAGAAATTCGCGTCGATCGAGCATGTTCGCTTCTCCTTCGAGGGCCCCGGGCGGCGCCCCTTTCTTCAGAAAAGGGGCGCGCATTGTAGCGCGGGCGGCGCTACGATAATGCCAACAACAAGCGGGGGAGGAGAACCATGTTTACGCGATTCTCTCGAAGCTGGGAGTTGATCAAGGCCAGCGGCGCGGTCTTGCGTCAGGACAAAGAACTGCTGCTGTTCCCGTTCTTTTCGGCCATCGCGACGCTGCTGGTTTCGGCGAGCTTCATCGTGCCGCTGATCTTGACGGGTGCGTTCGAGCGGTCCATCGCGCCGGGCGACGAGACTGCGTACATGGTTTTTGTGTTCCTGTTCTACCTGGTCCAGTACTCCATCATCTTCTTCTTCAACTCGGCGCTCGTCGGTGCAGCGATGATCCGGCTCGATGGCGGCGACCCGACCGTCCGCGACGGTCTGCGCATTGCCAGGGGACGCTTAGTACAGATTCTCGGCTACGCGGCGATTGCCGCTACTGTGGGCCTGATCCTGCGCATCATCGAGGAGCGCGCCGGGTTCATCGGCCGTTGGATTGCCGGACTCATCGGTCTCGCATTCACGGTCGCGACATTCCTGACGGTGCCGATCCTGGTGAGCCGCGACATCGGGCCGGTGGAAGCAGTCAAGGAAAGCGCCGCGCTACTGAAGAAGACTTGGGGCGAGAACATCATCGGCAACGCCGGCATGGGCCTAGTGTTCTTCCTGTTCTATCTCGCTGTCATCGGCATCGGGTTCGTGTTCGTCTTCGGGGCCGCGCAGACCGGGAATCCCGACGCTGATCGTGCTCGCGCTGGCGATCGTCGTGCTGGCGATCATCGCGCTCGCGCTCGTGCAGTCGGCTCTGCAAGGCGTCTACTCGGCCGCGCTGTATCGCTACGCGACCGACGGCAATGTCGGCGAGTCGTTCTCCAGCGCATTGCTCGGCGAGGCGTTCAGGCCGAAGCGATAGCGCTGCGGTTCACTGCGTGGCGAGCTCGGTTCCGATTCTGTTGAGCTCCTGCGCATACGACCTCTCGTGTTTCGCATCGGGGGCGGTGAGCAGGGCCCGTTCCATGTAGTCACGTGCCTTGTGCAGGTCGAGAGGACGATATAGCGCAGCGAGCCGCGCCGAGACCCAACTGTTATTCGGATTTCGTTGCAAAGCGGACTCCAAGCCACGGCGGACGGCAGTGGAATCCGCAGGCACAGCCTCGAACGTGGCGGCCGCAGACAGAAGAGTTTCGAGATCGTCCGGCTCCAGCCGCAACGCGACCTGGTAGAACTTCCTCGCGTTTTCGACGAGCGATGGATCGGACGACGAAGCGAATTGCCGCCAGTACAGCATCGCCGCAAAGGACAGCGATCCGCATCACGGTCGGCGCGACGCAGCCCGCTTCGACCATCGGCTTCGCTTTCGAGAGCTCGCCGCGTTGAATGAGCGCGTTGGCGAATTGGAGCGCAGCAACTGACTCGGGCGGGACGTTCTTCGCCAGCTCACCGAGGAACTTGAGCTGGGGGTCCTCGACTCGACTCGTGTACACGAGCCAGCGGCCGAACGCATTCAACCCGTCCGATTCGGACAGCTCGTGCATGTCAG
Organism: uncultured Gammaproteobacteria bacterium; assembly: GCA_963830745.1. GTDB lineage: Bacteria > Pseudomonadota > Gammaproteobacteria > Steroidobacterales > Steroidobacteraceae > Steroidobacter. The sequence continues at coordinate 712,031 of CAWHNL010000011.1, read as the reverse complement.
GGGTCTGCGTGTTCAACGAGTCGACGGGCACCCTGACGTACGCCAACTTGTCGCGTTTCCCATACCGCGAAAGCTCCCTCTCATACGCATTCAGCTGCGATCCAAAGGCCGAGTTCAGCGCAGCGCGCGGTTCGATCTCTGCAACGAGCAGTTGGCGATATCGCCGGAGCTGCTCGTAGCGAGTTGGACTTTCGAACACCGCGTGGTGAACGATCAGCCATGATTGCGCATAGAACGCCGCCATGTCATCGCGGTGGCGGATCTCGTCTCCGTAGAGTCCCGCGGTCAATACCCTCTCGAGCGGCATCCAGGGAAGCCTCTGCAGCGTTTTCCAGCGCTCTGGCTGAAAGACACCGAACGTGAGCTACCCGTCCTTGACCTCGATGCTACTCAGGAACTCGGCGTGGCCTTCGTTGTACCAGGGCGGCAGGCCGCGTGCCGGCTCGCTCTGGCGCAGAACAAGATGCGTGAGCTCGTGGAATACGATGGCGGAGTCGGTCCGCCACGCAGCTGGCGTTGATTACGATCTCCGCGCTGCCGGGATAGGACTGAACAGTCCGTCGAAGCGGCCCGTGGGGTCTATGTGCTTACGCCACAGACTGCTCTTCAGCACCAGCATGTTGACCGGCACGAGCGGCCGTATGTTGGGGCGCTGGATAATCCGCTTTGCAGCCTCGAAGTACAGCTCGACGTCTGCGGCTATCTTCTCTGTCTGGGCTGCACTCGCCGCACTGACGACTCGGACACTGCTGGTCGTCGCCTCATGCCACTCACGCTCCGCGTGCGCGGCAGGCCCGTAGAGGAGGCCAACAAAGACGAGGCAAACGAGAGGCTTCATCGAACGCCGGCCGATGCTGAGTAGCCTGGGCCGCCATTTCTCGCAAATCAGGCGGCGATGCCCAGCCAGGCCGAAGCGCTGAGCCCGGGAGCGGCATCCATGCCGCGCACGGACCACAGGGGGATGTTGGCCGTGCTCTCCCGAGTGACCAGTCGATTCAGCGTGCAGCGCTCTCGTTGGTCGCGATACGTCGCCTGCGCAAGTCGTGGCGGTCGCCTGCCATTGAGTGCGATGACCTCGCCGTCGCGGTTGGCGACGCAGGTGCTCTTCGCTATTTGTCGGCCGCTGGTCGTGCCGGTTGCGATCAGCACTACTCTGTAGGTGCGGGTTTTTACATCGAGCGGCCCGCTCACGAAGTTGGCCTTGTCGACGACTACGCGTTGCCCTTTTGGCAGATTTGCGGCAACGAACGCTTGCACGCACGCATCCATCGCTTGCTCGACCGCATCGGCGCGGCTGGCAAGCGGAGATCCGAGCAGTGCCAGTGTCGCAACGGCAAGAATGGGCCGCGAAGTGCGGTGAAGATGTGCAGATTGACGGTTCATGATCGCTCCCGAACGCTGTGAGACCAACGTGCAAGAGCAAATCCCGTGCCGCTTCCGCGATGGCGTTGAGGCCGTATTTGCCGGGGTAATTCGCGCGGAAGAGACAACCTCGCGCTTCATTCACATGCAGCGCACCACACTAGGGCTCGCTTGCAGTGCGAACGATCAGGCGGCGATGCCCTGCGACTTCAGGTACTCGTCGTAGGTGCCCTTGAAGTCGACGATGCCGCCGCCGGGGCGCAGCTCGATGATGCGCGTGGCGAGCCCGCCGACGAACTCGCGGTCGTGCGAGACGAAAATCAGCGTGCCGGGATATTTCTCGAGGCCGATCTGCAGCGACTCGATCGTCTCCATGTCCATGTGATTCGTCGGCTCGTCCAGCAGCATCACGTTCGGCTTGGTGAGCATGAGCTTGCCGTAGATCATGCGGCCCTTCTCGCCGCCCGACAGCACCTTCACGGACTTGCGGATCTCATCGCCGGAGAACAGCAGGCGACCGAGCGTGCCGCGCACGACCTGATCGTCGTCGCGACTTCGCGCGCCACTCGCTCATCCAGGTGAACAGGTCGATCTTCTTCGCGAACTCGGCCTGCGGATCCTGCGGCATGTAGCCGAGCTGCGCGTTCTCCACCCAGTTGATCTTGCCCTTGCGTCGGGCTGCAGGTCGCCGGCCAGCAGGCGCATCAGCGTCGTCTTGCCGATGCCGTTGGCCCGATGATGGCGATGCGCTCGCCCGCTTCGACGTTGAAAGTGATGTTCTTCAGCACTTCGACGTTCGAGTGCCGGGATAGCGGAAGCTCAGGTTCTCGACGGAGACGGCATTGCGATACAGCTTCTTGTCCTGCTCGAAGCGGATGTACGGATTCTGGCGCGAGGAGGGCTTGATCTCCTCGATCTTGATCTTCTCGATCTGCTTCTGTCGCGAAGTCGCCTGGCGCGCCTTGGAAGCATTCGCGGAGAAGCGGCGCACGAATTCCTGCAGGTCCGAGATGCGGTCCTTCGCCTTGGCGTTCGCCGCTTCGACGCGCTGCGCGCGCCTGCGTCGAAGCCAGCATGAAGTCGTCGTAGTTGCCCGGATAGATCTTGATCTGGCCGAAGTCCAGGTCCGCCATGTGCGTGCACACCTGGTTCAGGAAATGCCGGTCGTGGCTGATGATGATCATCGTGGCGTCGTAGTCGTTGAGCACGCTCTCGAGCCAGCGGATCGAATTGATGTCGAGGTTGTTCGTCGGCTCGTCGAGCAGCAGCACGTCGGGCTTCGAGAACAGCGCCTGCGCGAGCAGCACGCGCAACTTCCAGCCGGGCGCGACTTCGCGCATCGGCCCGTTGTGGAGCGCGGGATCGATGCCGGCGTCGGTGAGAATGCTGGCGGCGCGCGCTTCGGCGTCGTAGCCGCCGTACTCGGCGAACTTCGCCTCCAGCTCCGCCGCGCGCATGTAGTCCTCGTCGCTCGCCTGCGCATCGGCGTAGATGAGGTCGCGCTCCTTCATCGCATGCCACATCTCGACGTGGCCCTGCATCACGACGTCGAGCACGCGCTCGTCTTCGTACGCGAACTGGTTCTGGTTGAGCTTGCCGAGGCGCATGCCCGTCTGCAGCATGACCTCGCCGGAGCTCTGCTCCAGCTCGCCGCCGAGGATCTTCATGAAGGTGGATTTGCCGCAGCCGTTGGCGCCGATCAGGCCATAGCGGTTGCCGTCGGCGAACTTGACCGACACTTGCTCGAACAGCGGCTTGGCGCCGAATTGAATGGAGACGTTGGCGGTGGAAAGCATGGATGAAGGTGTCGTGGGTGGGCGCGCCGGAGCGGGCCGAAAAGGGGGCGGATATTACACTGAGGGCGGTCGAGGCGCTCGGTTATCATTGGCACCCGGTTGATCGAACCTCAGGTGCTTCCATGAATCGACGTCTCCTCATTGGTATCGCCTTGCTTTCGACTGTTTTGACGGCTGCAGCGCACACCACCGTCAAGAGTGCCGAGCCGGCCGACGGAGCCGTCCTCGATCGCTCGCCGCCCAGCATCGAGATCAAGTTCGAGCATGCTGTCCAGATGACATCGGTGAGCGTGGTCGCGGAGCACGCGGCGGAGCGCAAGCTGACCTTTGCAACGGCCACCGGCGGAACGGTCATTACGGTCGAGAATCCCGCGCTCGCTGCCGGGCGTAACGAGATTCATTGGAAGGCGCTGTCCAAGGACGGCCACGTCATCAGCGGGAAGCTGACCTACACCATCAAGCCCGCCATCGCAGGTTCGTAGTGCTCGACGCCCTCGCGGCACTCATCAAAGCGCTTCTCTATGGAGCGCTCCTGTCCGCCGCGGGAACTCCGCTTGCTGCCATTTCATTGCGCTCATCCGCGCTGGTCGCCGAGCGGGCGTCGTGGGTCGTGCGCCGGGCGGCGCTGCTTACGATAGCGCTCAGTGCCGTTAGTTCGATCGTGCTGTTCGCGCGCCTCGGCGGTGAGTTCGATGCACCGACACTGGGCGCAGTGTTCTCATCCGGACCGGGCGCAGCGCTTGCGTTGCAAGTCGCGGGCGCAATGCTCTTGCTGACGCCGGTTGCTGATGATGCGTCCGGCGCGCTGTGGCTCAGTTCAGGTGCACTCGTTATGACCGCTTCGGTTGCATTCAGCGGGCATGCTTCTGCGGCGAGTCCAGCTACGGGCTTCGTGGCGATGATCCATGTCACGGCCATCGCGTGGTGGATCGGCTCGCTCTGGTTGCTGCGTCACGTTTGCAAGTCGGCGTCTGCCGAGGACATAGCAGTTGTCGTCAAACGCTTCAGTAAACATGCCGTCCTCATCGTCGCGGCGCTGGTCGTCACCGGCAGCGCACTCATCGTGACGCTGGTTGATTTTTCCAAGTCACCGTTGTTCCAGGCGTATGAATGGATGCTGGTGCTAAAGCTCGCGTTCGTGGCGGTAGTTCTGCTCATTGCTGCGTACAACAAGTTCCGCCTTACGCCATGGCTGCGGACTCACGCGTCCGCAGTCGAATCACTACGGTTGACGATTGCCGCGGAGCTGGGTGTGATCGCCTGCGTGCTGGTCGTGACGGCAGTGCTGACGACCTATTTCGCGCCGGAAACCTCCACGCCGCAGCCTTCCATCAGGTAGGTCCCAGAAAATCCTTCTTCCCGAGCTCCACTCCGTTGTGACGCAGGATGGCGTACGCGGTGGTGACGTGGAAATGGATGTTCGGCAGCAAGTGACTCATCAGATACGGCAGCCCCGGCATGCTCTTGCTGCTGCTGCGAGTCTGCCATGTGATGGTCTTCTCTTCGCCGCCGTCGATCTGCGCCGGCTTCAGTGTTTCCAAATACGCGATCGTATTGCGGATCCGCTGCACCAGGTCCTGGAAGGTTGTTTCCTTATCTTCGTAGGCGGGAAAGTCGACGCTCGCGAGACGACCCGCGCCGCTTCTCGCGGTGTCCGTCGCAAGCTGTACCTGCCGCGTCAACGGAAACATGTCCAGATAGAGACGGCTGTTGAGCAGCACCGTCTCGTCGATCTTGCGTGCCTGTGCGTGCGCAGCGCCCTTCTCGAGGATCGCAGCCAGATTGTTGAGCGCGCGGATGAACGGCGGCACGGACGCCTGGTACATCGAAATCGTCATGAGAGTCTCCCGGAAAGCTGGGCCGCTACCTTACAGGAACAGGACGGGCGGGATCGGGTCAATGATCGGACCCGGCCGGCCGCGTCTGCTCGAAATCCAGGTTGCGCGGCGGGGCAGAAATGCGCAAGTCGACGCCCGCACTCAAGCGCCCGCGCGACGGGATGGGCTTCGCCGTCACGGGGGTGCTCGCGTCGACGATTCTGAACTGGAGATCGTCCACGTAGAGCGTGCCCCGACCATTGAGATAAGCACCGTAGAGAAGCGCCGCCGCTTCGGGCGGAACATCCATCACGATCACTTGGTACGTCCAGTCTTCGGTTCCGCGAATCCCACGTGCCATCGTGTTCTCGAACCCGACGATGGTGCGGTCGCTCGCATCGGCTCTGAGCCAGATCGACGCACCCGCGGGTGCGTCCTTGGTCGCGATGTAACCGGAGAACTCCAGGCGTTTTCCAGCGAACTCGCGCGCGGAGGCAGTCTGGAAGAGAGCTCCAAAGCGGGACGTATCGACATCGGGAATCGAGATCAATGTGGCGCACGCGTTACCGCTCAATGGAATGAGTCGATTGGTTTGCAGGGTGTAGCCCTCGACATTGGGTCCGGTGATGCCCCATTCACTCGGAGTTTCGACGGGTGAAGCAGCGGAAGCGGCGGGGGTCGACGCGGCGGCCGACGGTGTTGGTCCAGTCGCGACAGAGTTGGCTGGGCGCGCAGCTGTCGTGTGCGCTCGACTGGAGTCGGACTGAGCGTCTGCGGTTGGCCGCCCCGCAACGACCGCCGTCGTCGTATCCACAGGCTCGCGGCCTGTCGTAGCGGAGGCCGCCGCCGGTTGCACACGAGCCGCCGCCCGTGGATTCAGTGTTGCCGCGCTGCTCGTCTGCGGGAGTTCCGCTTCAACAGCGGATGGGTGGATCAGTTCCTGAACCAACCTTTCACAGAGCAGGTAGTCAGCGCTGCTCAGCAGCGCAAACACAGTAAGGAGGAATGCGGCGACATGTAATCGGCGCCGGATTGCCCACAACGCTGCGACGAGCGACAGTGCAAATAGCACGGTGACGACTGGCCACCACATCCAGAAGCCATATCCGATGACATCCTCCGGCAAGCCCGCGAGCCTGGGAGAACGGAGACGCAAATGGGAATCCAGGTAGGGCCGGTAGGTTGTCGCGATGAACCAGCCATAGCCGAGCAGCACCAGCACCGCAGGCGCAACGGCGGCCATGCGGGATCTGGCGGGATGGTCAGCCATGGCTCATGGTCTTCCAGAATGACGGCGCAATGGTGCTCGGTTCATGGCAATTCTGTGGCCGATCTATCTCGCAGGATGGAGGCGCCCGGCACATCGCCTAGCGCGCCGTCGCAAAGTCGATGAAGCCCCGCTCTGGATCGACGTGCACGAGCTGCACTCGCACGCGGTCTCCAACGTCGAGCCCGGCTGAGCCTTTGACGACCTTGCCCTCGGCGATCGGCTCGCTGATTCGTACCCACGTGCCTTTCTCGGACGCGCCCGTCACGACGCCGTTGAACTGCTGGCCGATGCGGTTGATCAGCAACAGTGCAGTCGCGGCCTTGCGGACTTGGCGCTCGACTTTCGTCGCGTTCCTTTCTTGCACCGTGCAGTGAGTGGCGAGCTCGCGCAGTTCTTCGTCGGTGTAAGCAGCAGGTTCTTCATTCAGCGCTGCCTTCAGCAAACGCTGCGTGATGAGATCGGGAAAGCGCCGGTTCGGAGCGGTCGAATGCGTGTACTCGTTGACGGCCAAGCCGAAGTGACCTTCGGCCGGTTGGTTCGGCAGCTCGACTGCATATTCGCCGGAGCCGAGGAGTTTGAGCACCGACAGCGAAAGCTCGGGAAACGTTGCTGGGTCGGCGGTGCGACGCGATGCCAGGAACGTGTTGAGTGCGAGCGCGTCCGGTTGCGCGGGCAAGCGTCCGCCGACGCTGGCCGCCAGCGCGACGATTCTCGGCCAGCGCTCGGGTGAGCGCAGGACCCGGCGTAGCAGGCTGCGTCCTTTGCGTTGCAAGTAGCGCGCGACCACGCCGTTCGACGCGATCATGAAATCTTCGATGAGCTCCTTTGCGCGGTTCCTTTCGTCGGCGCGCAGATCGGTCAACACGCCGTCGTTGAAGACTGGCCGCGCTTGCACCGTCTCGAAGTTGAGTGCGCCGTGCTCGTAGCGAACGCGTCGCAATGTCTGAGCGGCCTGGTCCTGTTGACGAAGTTGACGATCGAGGCCAGCGACTGCTGAGAGTGCATTCGGCGGCGGTGCGTTGCCGTCCAACCATGCAGCGACGCCGTCGTACGTGAGCTTGGCTCGGTTCAGTACGAGTGCTCGGTACACGTCGGAGGAGAGGATCTGCCCCTCGGCGTCGATCGTCATCTCGATGACGACGGCGAGCCGCTCTTGACCCTCGCGAAGAGACGTCAAGTCGGTCGACAACTTCTCCGGCAACATCGGAAAGACCTTGGCGGCCGTGTACACGGACGTGGTGTTGCTGCGAGCGTGATCGTCGATGGCGGAGCCAGGCGTTACTAGTGCGTCGACGTCCGCGACTGCGACCATGATCTTGACGACTCCGTCGGCGAGCGATTCGGCGAGGGTGAGCTGATCGAGATCGCGCGTGTCGTCGTTGTCGATGGACGACCAGAGCAGGGCGCGCAAGTCGCGGATTGCCGGACGGGTCTTCGAGTTGCCCTGGGAGATCGATTCCGCTTGTCGCTGTGCTGCAGGCGAGAAGTCGGGCAGCAGCCCGTGCTCGATCATGGCCTGTCGCGCGATGGCGGTGAGGTTGTCCATTCGCAATGTTGAACGATCAGGTCAGGCCGCGGTTCCGCCAAACTTCAGCATGTCCGCTCGGGCGGTCCAGAAGATGTAAGCGCTGAGGATCAACAGAACGAAGGCGGGCGCCGCCTGGAAGACCGGCGTGTAGGCGGAGTGATAGTAGGTCGCACCGGTCATGATGATGCCGATGCCGAGAGCGGCGAGGGCGCGAAGCGGACGAATGAACAAGGCGATGGGACCGAGCACTTCGCAGACACCGAGGAAGTAGCCGAACCACGGGGGCAGTCCGAGCTTCGGGAAACTGCTGTGCACGTATGGCACGCCGGCGAGCTTGGCGATGCCAGCTGCACCGACGTAGAGAACGACCAACGCGATTGCGATCCAGAGCGGGTAGTTGCGGGTGTTGGTGAGCATTCTCAAACCCTCCCCCGCCCATGCGGGGAAGGGCAGGGTGGGGGCGCTAACTTGGCTAAGGTCACTGGCTGCTGCAAACAGCACGCAGCTGCCGCTCCTCTATCGATCTCGGTTCCGCCTCTCTCCAGGCAAGACGTCCGATGTCGCTGATACTGGATTTTAGCGGTGTACTTGAAGAGCGATCTGTATAGAGCTCCTCAGAGAGCGATGCGTATCTCTGCTTGATGCAGTCGTATGCAACGCGCAGCACTGCGAACTGATACGACTCGTTCGAGCGCAGGTGATGTTCCCACTCGTATGAGACGTCCCACCGTGCGATGCGCACTTCATTGGTGACTTCAAGGTCTGGCATTCTGAGCGAATAAAGGGCCCCCGCTGATACTAACGTCAGCGAGTCCGGGGTCTGAGCGAGCGCCCCGGTTCCAATGTGCGCGAGGACTAACAATCCCAGGCTCTGCAGCTGGACTCTACGCATCGTTCGCAGCCTCCATGTCCGGTGCGGCCAATATTACGCCCTTGGGCAATAGCGCAGGAGCCTTCGCCTGCTGCAGCAGTGCTCCCAGAAGGCTTCATTGTAGGGACGCACGTAAACGGACCCGACGGTCGCAGACTTCCAACACAGGTGATCGAACGAAGTTTGGGGATGAAGTAGTGCGAAGCGCCGGTCTAGGCGGCACATCGTCCGCAAGAAACGGAGCGACGGGCGAAAGCCGCCGGCCCTAGGCTTACTTCCGCGCACGGAAAACCGCGTTCAGTGCGGTCGTGGCGCGACGCGATCGAGAGGCACAACCTGCGGAGTGTTCCCAAATGACCAGATCTTCTCGCCCGGCTTCAGCGCCGGACTCAATCACCCGTCGAGCAATGCTCAAGACCAGCACTGCAGCGGCGGCTGCTGCGGCCGTGCTCGGAGTCGCATCTGCGACTCGTGCGGAGACGCCTGTCGATAGCGATTCCTCCAGGCTCAAGCAGAACAAGGCCATCGTGGGTCGATGGTTCAACGAATTCTGGGGCAAGCCGTGGAATCCCAAGGTCATCGAAGATCTCGCTGCCCCGGACATGCTCCTTCAGTACTCGTTGCACGCCCCACGTCGTGGCCGTGCTGACATCAAAGCCTTCATGGTGGGATTTCGCGAAGCATTCCCCGACCTGAGCTTCGCCGGCACGGCTGATCTGATCGCTGAAGGCGATTACGTAGTGGGTCGTTGGCTCGGTGGCGGCACGCACACGGGACCCGCGTTCAGCGACTTCCTCGCCGGTTCGTTGCCCGCTGCTACGGGTCGCAAGATGCGTTTCAGCGGCACCACGGTCATCAAGGTGGTGAACGGCAAGATCGCCGAGGAGATCGGGCTGGACGACGGTGTTACCGCGTTGACTCAGCTCGGCATCCTGCGCCGAGCGTGACCTGCGCGATGTTAGGCGGCGCAGCTCGTTGGGCTGCGCCGCTCCAGCTAGCGCGTAGCCGCCGCACCGACGCTCGATGCCTTGAACGCCGCGATGACCGTCTTCGGAATGCGTGCGACTGTGATGTGCTTCGGACCATTCCCAATCGACAGCCGCGCGACTTCAGCGCGCTTGGGAATCGAGATGATCGAGAGCTCATCACTGCGAGTATTCGCGATCAAGCAGATCCTTCCTTCCTCTGCGACCTCCGACCACCCCGGCGCATCGCCCACTCGGAATCGTGGCGATGAGCGTCAGATCCTTCGTGCCAACCAGCGCGGCATAGTCCGAAGCTCGAGCTGCGAGACACAGCGTCTCGCCGTCCTCCGTCAACGCCAACCCGTGATGCGGCGCTTCGAAATCCCAGTCGGCGGACGTCACGCCCGGCTTCACCGGAAGCTCGAGCCGACGAATCACTTTCCGACTCGCGAGATCGTAAGTAACCACCGCGTGCTCGTTCGACCGTTGCGCGTAGATGAGCTTCTCGTCCTTCGAGAATTGCCATGGACGAAATGCGTTGTCGAGCTTGATGCGATCGCGAACCGCCAGCGTCTCCACGTCCGCAATCGTCAACTGAAAGGGATCCCCAGGTTTCTCCTCGAGCGGCGCAGCACCCGCGGAGCGCGGCAGCGACCCGAGTGGACCGAGACTGGAGTTGTATAGTCGCTGCCCGTCCTTCGAGACCTTGACGTCGTGAGGATAAACACCGGTGATCATGTGACCATTGATCTCGCCCGTGGCAGCGGAGAGCTTGTACACGCGGTTATCCATGAGCGCCGAGACGAACAGACTCCGGCCATCCGCAGTGATTGTCATGTGATCGGCGCGGCCGGTGTTCAAAGACCGCTGCCACAGCATCTTCGCGCTCGAGAGATCGAACGCGGCGACATCACCAAGATACCCGCGCGACACATAGATCGTACGACCGTCAGGTGACACGTCCGTATCCTGCGCGTAGTTCGTTGCGCCGGGTCCCTTGCGCTCAGCTCGCGCAGGATTGATGTCGAGGACGCCGATGATCGAGCGCGACGCAACCTCCACCGAGGCAACTGTCCCGGCTTCTGCGTTCGCCACGAAAGCAACTTCCGTGAGCTCCGGCGGTGTCTGCGCTGCTGACGCGCTCAGCGTCAGACACGATGCGATTGCCGCGATAGTGGTAGCGAGGGCGCGGTTCATTGTTCGGATACCTCTCGCGTTCTACGGAGTCAGTCGTCCGTCGGAGCCGATCTCATCCACTTCTGGCTTGCGCAGCGGCGCGGCGTAGCCCATGGAAGCGACCAGCGCGCAGATGACGAAAAAAACACTCAGCGAGAACGGTTCCCATGTCTTTAGATCCAGCAGTCGAAGCGAGAAGTTGAGCGACAGGTACACGACGATGATGATGCACGAGTAGACGCTGCTCTTCACTGTCAGACCGATCGTGTGCAGGCGACCCGCGTGCGTCTCGAACGGATTGGCCTTTCTGCCATAAAGCATCCAGTACACGGTGATTGCATTGACTGCGTAGACCAGCGTGATGGCACCGAGGGTGATGACGCCATGGAATCCGGGGAACGGATTCTGTTGGATATAAATCACGAACGCGACGACCAGGAAATAACTCAAGACGGCCAGGAAAACGCTGAACGGCGAGACGAAATCGAACAGTCCGCGGCGCTGCAGGATGGCTGTCCGCTTACCCTCCGGCAACGAGCGCTTGTGCTTCTTGTTGAACCTGACTCCGACCCACACAACGAGAACGAACGGCAACATCTGCGCCACAAGAAAATGCACAGTGACCAGGACATCCACCGGACCTTCATCCCAGTCCGGGCGACGCATGTAGCTGAACAGCCAGCCCAACAACAACAAGCCGAGCACTGCGATGCCCGTGGTCAGCGCGCGGTATTGAGTCAGAAAGCGCTTTTGAGCATGACCGAGGTCGACACCCGGGTACAGCTGTGCGAGGCGTTCGGCGGGAAAACGCGCCGTCTGCGCTCGAAGGTACCTGATGAACCAGGCCGGAAGCAGGACTGACATGACCAGTATCTGTACCGTGAACGCCGCAAGAAACGCATAGGCCTCGACCATGATGGCACCTCACCGTGTCGGCGGTTGCCGGCTGATGGCGCCGGCGAACGCATTGCGAATTTCCGAATCGGTCACACCTGCCTCGCGCAACTCGGCGATCGTTTCGCTGAGCTTGCGCAGCGTCCACTCCTGCAGGTTGAACTTGCAGTTCGCTTTGGCCTTGGGGTGGACATAGGTACCGCGGTAGCCCTTGGCTTCGATGATCGAATCCCGTTCCAGCAGCTTGTAAGCCTTCGCCACGGTCTTGCTGTTGAGCTCGAGATCGTTGGCGAGCTGGCGGATCGACGGCAGCGCGTCGCCCGGCTTCAGAACGCCGCCAGAAACCGCAGCCTTGATCTGCTCGATGAGCTGCTCGAACTGGGGCACGGGGTCATCGATGTCGATGGTGATTTCCATCGGGGCGCTCAGTTGTACCACTTGTGCCCATGGTACAACTGGCCGATCGACGATGCAACCTCAGACCGTGTCTCGCCCGAGGCAACGATCCGGTCTACGCCTCTTGCGAGCAGCGCGTTGCGTACACCCCGAATTGCTCGAGGCGGATCAGCAGTCTCGCCGTGTCGAACGGCTTTCCGAGAACAGTCAGCAGCGGATCGGCAGCTACCGAGCTGGCATAGCGATGTTCATCGTAGCCAGTCGCGAGAATGATCGGCAGCGCCGGCAGACGAGCTCGGCAATGACGCGCAAGATCATCGCCTCTCATGCCTGGCAGGCCGACATCGATGATCGCGGCGACAATCGTAATGCGGTCGATGGCTGCCAGGACGGAAGCAGCGTCTGAAAAGAGTTGAACCCCGAAGCCGGCTTCATCCAATGAATGTCGCAACGAGAGGCCGATAACCTCCTCGTCCTCCACAACCAGAAGTGTGGGGCGTGTGCCATTCAACACGTCAAGACTCCGATCAGCCGAGAACGTCGGAAGGGGAAGTAATGAGAAGGCAGGTGCAGCCGGTCTCACTCCAAACACGCTTGTCTGCGGTACGAGGCTCCGCGCTGTAGTAGTCCCCCGGAAAGAGTTTCTTATCGTCTATCCAAAGCTCACCGTGGAGCAGGTGCAACTCCTCAACTCCCGAATGCGTGTGAGCTGGATATTCGCCGCCGGGCGCTAACCGCACCAACATCGAGACGCGATCCTGTTCAGTATTGGTCGCGAGCAACTTGCAGGAGATCCCGGGTGCGACTGCTTCCCATTCGGGCTCCAGCCACTCGTGTCGCGTTGCCGGTTGCGGGTTCTTCGGTGCCTGCGACGTCAATACGCTCCAGCAGGCGATCCCAGATCGACGTCGACGGACGAAGCACTTCGACCGGCCATGCGGAAAATGAATCGATGATTGGACGTAGCGTCTGCAGCTCTTGCCGGCACTGCACACATGTCGCGATGTGCGCCTCCATGGCAGAGGCCTCGCTGAGGGGTAAAGCGTGCAGGACATAGGCCGACACAAGTTCCATTTGGTCGCATCGGTCCTTATCCGATGCCGCAGTCATCGCGTGTCTACTCCTGTAGTCAGCGCTCGCCGAAGCTTTCCTAGGGCAGAACGGATCCTGGTCTTGATCGTTCCGAGGGGCTGGTGCAACCGTGCTGCGACTTCGACGTAGGTCAGCTCGGAGAAATACGCGGTTTCAACTGCCTGGCGCTCATCAGGCGTCAGGGATTGCAGGGCCTGCTGTAGAACATGAGCCTGTTCAGCGCCCTCGGCGGCAGCCTCCGTCGTCATCGCCTGCGTCTGCGGATCTGCGTCCGCCGAATGGGTTCGCTTCTTTCGGCCTTCGAAGCGCAGTCGGTCGATTGCCCGCGAACGCGCCTGATTCATGATCCAGCCGAGGACCGATCCGCCCTTCCCGTCGTAGGTCGATGCTCGCCGCCAGACATCGTGGAACACGTCGAGCGTGACTTCTTCTGCGCTGGCATGGTTGCCGAGGATGCGCATAGTCAAGGTGAACACCAGGCGGTGGGTGCGGTCGTACAGCGCTTGCAGAGCAAGCTGATCGCCCGCAGCAACGGCTTCGACCAGCTTGCGCCATTCCGTTTCTGATACGCGCGGCTTTGCCGGATCGGCATACAGCAGGTCACCAAGAGTGCCTGCCCGGCCGCCATCGCGGTGCTCATGGTTCGACCCGCTCACGATCGGAGATCGTGCGGCCATCGCTGTTGACTTGCAAGAAATCCCTACACTCCAGGTCCCACGCGGCAAAACATTGGATATGAAGGTGACGGAGCTCGAGACGCCCGTCGGTATCGCGGAATTCGAGATCGATTCCAAGGCCATCCCGCGGCACGAGGTCGCCACAAACCGCACAGGGGGCGCCGGATCCCGGCCCTCCCCAGGTACTCACCTGATGCTGCCTTGGAAGCATGCCGGCGCGAATCGCAGCTCCGGCTTTTTGACGTAACTCGTCCATCTCCAGCACGCCCCTCCCAATGACGACTAAACGTCAACGGAGCTGCGGCGGATTGGCCGGAGCGTCAGATCCAGTACGAAAACATGTTTACGAAGAATTCCTTCGTACGCTGCCAAAAGGAGCGTCGCTCCCAGCGATCGAGCTCGACCGGCCGCGCGGCCTGTTGATCCCGCTGGAAGACTTGCTCCATGCGACGCGCAGTGTCGCGGCTGATCACGATCGCGTTGACCTCGTCGTTGTGCAGGAAGCTGCGCATGTCGAGATTCGCGGAGCCGATGATCGATACGGTGCCGTCGATGACGACGCTCTTGGCGTGGAGGAGGGCGTCTTTCAGTTCGTAGATCTTCACACCCGCCTTCAGCAAGCGTGTGAATGTTGCTTGCGTGGCATTGAGCACGACCCGCGAATCGGTGAATGACGGGACGATGAGCCTGACATCAACTCCGCGTTGCGCGGCATCGATCATCGCAGTGAGCAACTCTTCGTTCGGCGCAAAGTATGCGTGCGTTAGCCAGAGCCGCTTGCTGGAGCAAGTGAACGCTGCGAGGTACGTGCCGTACAGCGAGCGATCATCTGTTTCGCTGTCGTTCGCGACGATCGTCACCAAGTCATCGCCCGACGACGCGATCTTGGGAAAGTAGCTCTGCTCACCGAGACTGCGCATGCGCGCCGGCCTGCTGCCACGATTCCACGAACAGCGCCTGCAGCTGATTGACCGCGGGGCCTTGGATCTCGATGTGAGTGTCGCGCCAGCCATCCTCGAGCCCACGGTCGGGCCCGGGCCTGCTGGTCGAAGCGCTCTCGTAGGTGCTGTCGATGTTGATCCCGCCGGTAAAGCCGACCCGGCCGTCGACGACGATGATCTTGCGATGGTCGCGGTTGTGAAGGTTCCAGACTTCCGGCGTCTTCACCAGATTCAGCGGCCGAAATTCGCGGACCTCGATGTCATGCTGGCGCAGCCCGTCGAAGAACTCGCGCGGCGTCTCGCGGCTGCCGAGGCTGTCGTACAGCACTCGCACTTCGAGGCCTTCTTTGCGCTTCTGCGCCAGCAGATCGGCGAATCGTTGCCCGACATCGCCGGCGCCGAAGATGAAGGTCTCGACGTGAATGTCGTGGCGTGCTGCTCGCAATGCCGCCTCGATGGCCGAGTAGGTTTGCGGACCGTCGATGAGGACGCTCACGCGATTGCCGGCCGTCAGCGGCGCCGATGAGTAGCGGCGCACCGAGTCGACCAACTCGCGGACGGCTGCATCGTCTTTGTATTGTTCGAGCGCAGCCTGCAGGAGCTTGTCGCCTGCGTCCTCGGACAGCTCTCGCTGTCGCGCGACGATGGGCGGCATCTTCTCGGGCGGCTCGACGCGCGGGTTCTGCGCGACGCACGCTGCGCACAGAATCAATGGGAGCGTGGTCCACCTTGCAAGCCGCACGAGACTCAAAACTGACGGCCTGTCAGGAAAGTTCCACGTTATAGTAAGGCCATGCGCAACCTCAGCTTCTCTATCCTCTGCCTCCTCGGCCTATCCGCGTCGGCGCTCGCAGCGGACAAGCCGCAGTCTCCGGCTGTCAACGCCGACCGCATCCAGCAGCACATCACCGAACTATCGAAATTCGGCGCAAATCCCGAAGGCGGCGTGAGCCGCGTGGCGTTCAGCGATGCCGACATCGCGGGCCGCGACTACGTCAAGAAGCTCATGCAGGACGCCGGCCTCGTCGTCCGCGTCGACACCGCCGGAAACATCATCGGCCGGCGCGAGGGCAGCAACACGAAGCTGCCCCCGATCCTGATCGGCTCGCACACCGACTCGGTACCGGGCGGCGGCAACTACGATGGCGACGTCGGCTCACTCGGCGCGATCGAAGTGGCGCAGACGCTGAACGAGCGCGGCGTTCGCCTGAAGCATCCGCTGGAAGTCGTCGTCTTCGCGGACGAGGAGGGCGGCACGGTCGGCAGCTTCGCGATGATCGGCCAACTTCAACCTGCCGCGCTCGACCTGATGACCCACAGCGGCAAGACGATTCGCGACGGCATCCGTGCGATCGGCGGAGATCCCGATCGCCTCGACTGAAGCTGTGCGCAAACCGGGCGACTTGAAGGCGTACGTCGAGCTGCACATCGAGCAGGGTGCGATTCTCGACGAGAGCGATATCGATATCGGTGTCGTCGAGGGCATCGTCGGCATTCGCTGGTGGGATGTCACGATCCAAGGCGTGCCGAACCATGCAGGCACGACGCCGATGAATCGTCGGCGCGACGCGATGTTGAGCGCGGCGGAGTTTGTGCTCGCCGTCAATCGCGTAGCGACCTCCATGCCCGGGCGACAGGTCGCGACAGTCGGCAGGATTCGCGCGGAGCCGGGCGCACCGAATGTCATCCCCGGCAAGGTGGTTTTGAGCCTGGAGATTCGCGACCTCGCCGCCGACAAGATGGCTGCCGTGTACGAAGCCGTTCGCGCGGAAGCGGACAAGATCGCGCAGGCGCGCCAGACGCCGTTCACCTTTACCCAACTGAAGGTTTCGTCCGAGCCCGCGCCGACCGACGAGCGCCTTCAGCGCATCATCGCCAAGGCTGCGAGCGCGCTGAACCTCACGAGCAAAGTCATGCCGAGCGGGGCAGGGCACGACGCCCAGGAGATTTCGCACATCGCCCCGACGGGAATGATCTTCGTGCCGAGCGTCGGCGGCGTCAGTCACTCGCCGAAAGAATTCACGTCGCAGCAGGACATGGCGAACGGAGCTAACGTACTACTGCAGACTGTGCTTGCGATCGATCGCGGCGAGCTGCGCTGACACGCAGCTTTTACAGCCATTGACCCGCTGGCGGCGCGGACGGATGATTCGGCGCCGCAATTCCGCTCTCCTCCTCATTGGAGATAGTTACATGAAGCGACTACTCCTGGCGCTCGGCGCCGCCGCTCTCTTTCCCGTCCACCTGCCGGTATTCGCCCACGATGACGACGACAACGACCGTCACGGCCGCGATCGCGTGAAGTTCGAGCTGGTCGAGACGACGATTCCGGAGATCCGCCAGGCGCTGCGGTCGAACGTGCTCTCTGCCGAGCGCTTGACGCAGATGTACTTGAAGCGCATCGAGGCCTACGAAGAGGCCGGCCCGCACATCAATGCATATCTGCATATCAATGCGAATGCATTGCGCGAGGCGCGCCAGCTCGATGCGCTGAACGATCATCATCGCGGCCGGCCGTCGCGCAAGCCGCTGTTCGGTGTGCCGGTGCTGCTCAAGGACAACATCGATACGTCGGACATGGCGACGACCGCGGGCAGCGTCGCGCTCGAAGGCTCGCTCCCGCCGGATGACGCTTTCATTACGAGGAAGCTGCGCAACGCCGGCGCGATCATCCTCGGCAAGGGCACGCTGACCGAGTTCGCGAACTTCCTCGCGGTCGGCATGCCGACCGGCTACAGCTCGCTCGGCGGCTTCGGCTTCAACCCCTACGATCCGCGCGTCGATCCGCGCACCGAGCCCCCGAACAACGACGGGCGTCCGGTGCTGCAGACGGGCGGCTCCAGCTCGGGCCCGGGTATCGGCGTGAACGCGAACCTGGTCGCCATCTCGGTCGGCACCGAGACGTCGGGGTCGATCCTGAGTCCCGCGAGCGCGAACGGTGTGGTTGGCATCAAGCCGACGGTCGGCCTCGTGAGCCGCGACGGCATCATCCCGATCACTGCAGATCAGGATACGGCTGGGCCGATCACGCGCACGGTGACGGACGCCGCCATCCTGCTCGGCGTGCTCGCCGGCTTCGATCCGAATGACCCGGCGACCGCTGCCTGCCTGACGCCGGGCAACTGCTTCAGCGACTACACGAAATTCCTGAACCGCAAGGCTCTGCGTGGAGCGCGACTCGCCGTGCCGCCGGTGCCGGCAAATCGCCAGGCGCTCATGGATGCAGCGATCGCAGTGCTGCGTGCGCAAGGCGCGACTGTCGAGCTGATCGAGACTTACGATGCGCGCATCGGCGTGCCGCAACTCGGCACGTGCATTGCCAGACCGCTGCCAACGGATCTGACCTGCTCGACGGTGCTGCTGTATGGCTTCAAGCGCGACTTGAACGCGTACCTTGCAGCCACGCCGGCAGCGCCCTCGCGAACGCTTGCCGAAGTCATCGCGTTCAACAACGCGTTCGTGCCGCCGATGAAGTACGGACAGGTCATCGCGACCGGCGCGCGAAGAGCTCGACGTCTCTGCCGGCAGCGCCGACACGGCTCGCTACGTAGCGGATCGCGCAGAGGATCTGCGTCGCTCGAAGCTCGCGCTCGATGGCGTGTTCAACGGGCCGGATGGCAAGCAGGGAACGAAGGATGACTTCGATGCGATCCTGCATCTCGGCAATGCCAACGCCAACGTGCCCGCGAAGGCGGGTTATCCGAGCGTCGCCGTGCCGGGCGGCTTCAATGCGCTGTCGACGCTGACGCCTGCCGATCCGCCGATCGCCGTGCCGTTCCCGTCAGACATCACGTTCTGCGGGCCGCGCGTTCTCGGAGCCGAAGCTGATCGCGTTGGCGTATGCGTTCGAGCAAGCGACGAAGCATCGCGTGCCGCCCGCGAGCACGCCGCCGCTGCCGAGCGACGTCATTCGCGGGCGACACTAGCGAGCCTCAGTCTAGAACCGGAAGTTGACGCCGAGGTTCACAGGAATCGACCAGCGCGGGTCCGTGAATTGCACCTGATCGATACCGATGGGTGCAAACGCGCTGGTCTCGCTGTGCCGGGCATCCACGTACTGCGCGCCGATGGAGAGGCCTAGATCCGCCTGGTCGGAGAACTTCCAGGACACGCCGCCCTCGACGCCGGCATCGAACCTCGTCGCACGTGGGAGGAACTCCTCGCGCGACACCAGTGTGTCGCTCAACCTGAGATCGGCGCGCAGAGCGTCCGTACGGTCGGCACCGACGTATCCGGCGAGGTAGGTGCGGACTGTGCCTGTGTCAGAGAGGAAGTAGCGCGCACCGAGGTTGAGCGCCCAGGATTTCATGTCGTCGAAGTTCGCGCCGATCGCCGTGGCCGAGTCGAGCGCGGGCACAGCGATGCTGCCGATCGACGTGTTGCGGCCCTCCAGTCGCGAGTAGCTTAGCCGCAGGAACGGCTCCAGGCTCGACTCCGACAGGTAACCGGTCTCGACGCTGAAGGACGGGCCCGAACGGAACGCATCATTGACCTGCAGACGGCCGAGCGTCGCGGTCCCGACGTCGCCGATGTTGCCGCTGACCTGCGGACTGATGGT
Source organism: uncultured Gammaproteobacteria bacterium (assembly GCA_963830745.1). Classification (GTDB taxonomy): domain Bacteria; phylum Pseudomonadota; class Gammaproteobacteria; order Steroidobacterales; family Steroidobacteraceae; genus Steroidobacter. The sequence goes on along the minus strand of CAWHNL010000011.1, from coordinate 692,688 downwards.
CTCGTGCGGGATCAATTGGCTGCCCGCCATGAAGGTCGTCACCCATTGACCCTCGTCGTAGCTGCTCGCAGCTGCGACCTGCGTGCCACCGAGCGCGATCAGCGCGACGGGAAGGATGGAAATTTTCGAAAACATGACTGGATACTCCTGTGTTGCAGACCGCCACAGGTTCACCAGCTGCGGTTGTTTCCAAGTTGCAGGCAAGCGTTTCACCTGAAACCCTGAGCTACAAACGCGCGGCCGAGCGCTTCGCGCAGATCGCCCGCGCGCAGCGGCTTGTCGAGGATCTCGACAACTCCTGCGCGCCGCGCGCGTGCGTCCGTTTGCCTCTCGCGATGACCCGTGACGAGCAGGATCGGAATGTCTGCACGCAGCTCGTGGATCATTCCCGCGAGTGCCGTGCCTTGCAGGATCGGCATGCGCTCGTCGGTCAGCACTGCATCGAAACGCGTCGGTGCGCGGCGAAACGATTCCATCGCAGCCGACGCGTTCGAGAAACCGATGGCCTCATATCCGAGCGACGCGACGATCTCTTCCGCAAGCCTGACGAGCTCCGGCTCATCGTCAACGATCAGAATTGCCTGACCCTCGCCGCTCGGTTGTGTTGGCGGCGGTGCGCTCGCACCAGCGGGCACAGGCTCCATCAGCGGCCAGTACACGCTCATCGTCGTGCCCGAGTCGGGGATGCTCGTCACCTCGATGGCGCCGCCCATGCCGATGACGATGTTGCCCACGACGGTCAGACCGATGCCGGATCCGGCTTCCTCGGCAGCGTGCGATGTGTAGAACGGATCGAAGATCGAATGCAGTTGTTCGGGCGGCAGGCCGATGCCCGTGTCGACGACCGACAAGCGCAGCCAGCGTCCTGGCGGCAGTTGACCGAGCGTGAGCTCGCGCGGTTCTGCGACCAGCACGGCGTCCACGCGCACTTCGAGCTGACCGCCGGCGGGCATCGCGCGAACGGCATTCGTGCAGAGGTTCATGATGACCTGATGCACTTCCGTGGCATCGCCGTTGATCAGGCCGGCGCATCCCGGTGCAGGCGGTTTGACAGTGATCGACGGCGGCAGGCCAGGGCGAAGCAATGCGAGCGCCTCGAGCGCGATCGGCTCGACCGCCAGCGCCCCGCGCGCAATGCTGCGATGAGGATCGAATGTGAGCACGCGTCGCACGAGCTGTCTTGCTCGCTCGCTCGCGGCCAACAAGCCGTCGAGGGCCTCGGTGACACGTTCATCATGGCCGACCTGCGTACGCGCGATCTCCGCGTAGCCGACGATCGCGCCGAGAACGTTGTTGAAGTCGTGAGCCATGGAAGCAGCAAGGAATCCGACCGCTTCGGCTTTCTGGCTGTCCCGCAGACCGCGCTCGAGGCGCTGTCGCTCTTCCTCCAGCCGATCGCGTCGGCGCAGCACCCGTCGCAATACGACGAGCAGGGCTCCAGCCAGGCCCGCAAGAGTCAGGGTGCGCGCGCCGCTCGTGATCTCCTGGTGTCGCCAGGCACTCAGCACGCCGGACATGGGTTGCGCCAATTCGACGAGCAGCGGATAGCCCTGCACTCTGTGAAGCACGCGAATATGTGGATTGATGCTCGACTGCGGGTCGCGGCTGACAAGCTCTGGGCCGCGCATTTCCGCAAGCAACGTGTCGCTGATCTTTTCCTCATCGGCCGGCGGCGCGCGCGCTGGGTAGCGAGCGAGCACGACGCCATCGTCGCGAACCAGCCTGATCGACGAGTCGACGCTGATCGTCGAATAGAAGTCGGTCAGATATTCGAACGCGACGCGTGCGAGCACGACGCCGGCGAACGTACCGTCCGGGTCGCGCATCGCGCGACCGAGGTCGAACGTCCGATAGTAGTTCTGACCGGCGGGCTGGCCGATGTAGAGCGTGCCCGGCGCAGCTTGCTCGAGCGTCGAAAAGAATCGGCGCCCGCGATAATCGACGTCGGCATCGCCTCGCGGGGCGGTCGTGGCGAGCACCCGACCGTCCCGATCGAAGACTTCCAGCGAATGCACGAACGGAAAGCGCTTGACGTCAGGCGACGCCGCGAGCCCTGCGCCTGATCCGTCAGCACGACGTCGATCTCCTGCACCATCCGTGCAGTCTGCTCGGCAGTCGCGCGGGCAATCGCCAGCTGCGTGTCCACGCTGCCGAGGATCGCCGTTCGGTAGTCCTGCCACGCTTCGTAGCTGTCCGTGCCCACCATCAATGCGATCAGCAGGACCCCCGCGCCGGTTATCCAGCGCTGCAGGCGTCGCGAGTCGACATCGCGTGTCACGAGTTCGCGAACGTCGCGTCGATCGTCTGGCCCGACGGCAGCTGACACTGACCTGCACCTCCGCCCGCCATCCCGTGCTGAGGATGCATCAGGGTGAAGTGGCAACGCATGTGCTCGCCGGCGCCGTCAGCGAGATTCGCTACGACGCGTCCGCTGTAGTGCGTGACGAAAGAGGTATCGGGATACGGGCCCCAGTAACGCCATCCGCGCCACGGACTGGCCCAGCCAGTACCAGAGCGGAGCGAGGGTCTCGACGCGCGTATCGTGCGTCACCTGGAAGAAGGGACCGGAGTAAGAATCGCCATTGCTCAGGTTCGCCGTCAGCGTTCCGGTGCGGTCATCGGTCGACTTCCAGGCAAAGTTGGCCTGGAGATCGCCGTTGCGCACGTTGCCGACGCCCGTGCCCATCGTCGTACATGCACCGATCGCGCACACCATGCCGACGACGCCGAGCATGCGCAGGTTCGAGGTACTCATGGAGCTACCTTCACTTGATTCAACAGACGGCAAGCGCCGCCACGAGAATGACGCTCCTCCTTCGACCCTGCGGTTCGATGTCGGATGTCATTGCAACTGCAACGCTCAGCGCATCGTGCGGACGGGTGCCGCAAAGACGTAGCCAGCGCCGCGCTCGGTGCACAGCAGCTCGGGATTGGAGGGATCGCGCTCGATCTTGCGCCGCAGCCGCAGCATCGTGACGTCGATTGCACGGTCGTACACCTCGAGTGCGTGCACTCGCGAGCGTTCGAGCAGCTGATCGCGCGACAGAACGCGCTGAGGCGCGGAGAGGAATGCGCGCAGCAGGTTGAACTCGCTGTTCGTGAGCTCGACGCGGCGCCCATCCGGCGACGTCAACCGATGCAGCCGCAGGTTGAGCTCCCAGCCGGCGAATCGATAGGCGCGCAGCTGATCGTCACGCGTCGTGCCCGACTCGATGACTTGCGAACGGCGCAGAACGGCACGAATCCTCGCAAGCAGCTCGCGCAGCCGGAACGGCTTGGTGACGTAGTCGTCGGCGGCGAGCTCGAGTCCCATCACGAGGTCGGCCTCGTCGGCCTTGCCGCTGAGAATCAGGATCGGGATTGCGGAAGTTTCGCGGACGCGCCGCGCGAGCGTGAGGCCATCCTCTCCCGACAGGCGCAGGTCGATCAGCAGCAGATCGACCGGCTCGTTCGCGATCACCTGCAGCATCTCGCGACCGCTTGCGACCGCGGTGATGCGCAGGTCCTGGGCAGTGAGGTATTGAACGAGCACTTTCCGGACATCCGGATCGTCGTCCAGGGCCAGCACATGCGGAGCGACGGACTCCATGGTGCGAGCTTAGTCGTCGAGCCTGGGGTCGAGTTCCGGCGCGCGCTGCGGAGATGAACGCGGCTTAATGTGGTTGCAACTGAAACGCCGGCCGAAATTTCACAGCGACATCGCGGCCGGAACGTCGCTACGTCGTGGATGACATTCCGCCGTCCACCGCTTACAGGAGACTAGACGATGACCACCGCAACCCTGTCGCTCGCGCTCGCCATCGGGGCGTTCGCAGTCATGACCACCAACGTCCAGGCCGCGCAGCTCGATCAGATCCAGATCGATCCACCCATCGTGAAGATCTCTCGGCGTGATACGGCGACGGACGCGCCCATCGAGAAGATCACAGTGGTCGCGCGCGTGATCCCCGATCCGGAGACGCTCACGATCGACTCGGGTGTCGTGCTCTTGAACGACTATATCCACGAGGCTGCTCGCAAGGCTTGCTTCGAGGCCAATCCGTTGGAGCCCGATGACGGCACGTGCTATCGCAAGGCTGTCGACTCTGCGAAACCGCAGGTTGCGGCGGCTCGTCGCGCGTGCGAAGGCCGCGAAGGGCAGCGCCGGCCAGGTCGCGGCGTCGTCCTAGCGCCGTGCGAGGCACCGCTCGTAGCGCTCGTCGACCCGCTTCGCGAACCACTCAGTGGTGAGCTTGCGCGTGATCTTCGGGCTTTGCAGCCGGATCTTCGGCACCACCGCGCGCGGCAAGGGCTTGGCTCGGCCCTTGTCGCCGAGGCTGAAGACGCGCTTGTAGAGCTTCGTGTCAGCGAAGTCGCTCTGCTCGCCGCGCTCGAGGTCGCGACGGATCGCAGCGTCGCTGAGGTCGAGCTGGTCCGCGAGTTTGCGAGCCGCGAGTTCCGTCTTGCTCGGCTCGCTCGCGGAGTCGCCATGAAGGAGCAGATCGCCATCGAGCGCGAGCGGCGTTTTCGTGAGGACGCTCACCGCGTTCTGGAACGCCGCGTTGCGGCTCGCGTAATGACCTGCATTGAAGTCGGCGAAGCGGAACAGCATGTCGTCGTAGTCCGCCGGGTAGTCGAGCAGGTGTGCCATGCCGAAGTACATTCCGCCGCGGCGGGTGAATACTTCATTGCGAATGCTGCTGGGCACGGGATACGGATAGCGCTTCGCATCGGCATGCTGTTCGGCATAGGCGATGCTGACTTGCATGGGTCCGCCGGTGCGCACCGGGTTGAAGTCGCCGAACATGCGCTCGCCGAGCGGGACGATGTTGATGAAGTCCGCGAAGATGTCGTTCAGCTCTTTCTCGGTCTTCACCTTGTCGAGACGCTCGCGATAGGTCCCGCCGGTCGGCGACTGCAATGCGAGCGCGGCGTTCACGGCCATCGCCGGAATGTGATATCGCACTGCGCGGCTGTCGATCTCACGCCGCGCGATGGCGGCCAGGCCCGGCACCGGTGGATTGACCTGGAAAGTCGACTCCTGTTCGGTCACCGCGACGACCGCACAGATGTTCTCGGGCGTCGGCCGGATCGAGAGCGCTTCGAAGGCGGCGAAGATATCGACGGCCCAGGCGTCGCGGTTACTGATCTTCGCGGGCAGGCGCTTCGCAATCTCGGCGCGCGCGACATCCGGGTCGATAGGCGGCTGTTGTAGTTGCGGGTTCGTGCACGCCGACACCAAAGCGGTGCCGGCAAGCACGATGGAGTGGACAAGGCTGCGCCTATTGGAGACGCGAAAGTTCTTCGTCCGTTGGGAGGCGGCCATCCGGCGTGAGTTTATCGATGGCCTGCGGCAGTTCGCCACTCAATCCGTTGAGCAACTGATCCCGCGGCATTCCAGTCTGTTCTACCAGCCACTTGATGCGTTCTTCGCCGAGCGCCTGCTCGATCTCGTTGGGTGCGATTGGCTTGTTGGCTCCGGTCGCCACCCAGCTCTGAACCTTGTCTTCCTGGCCGTTCTGCCGGAAGCGATCGAGCAGATCTTTCAAGCCTGCGCCGAGCGAGCCGCCTCCCAGAACACCGCCCAGTCCGCCGCTGGCCGGCGTACCGCCTTCAGCGGTGCCGGGCTGATTTGTGCCGAGCATATCGGCGAGCTTGCCTTTGCCTTTCAAAGTTCGATACGCAAGCAGGCCCATCAATCCGAGCATGATCGGAGACATGCCGCCGCCGCGGCGATTGCCGCCCAGTGTGTTGAACATACGTCACCTCCGGTTCGAGGCGGAGGATTGTGGCACTCTGGCTGCGGCTTGGATGTAGGCAGCGGACCATCAATCGACGATGTCAGGCTCGAAAAAGCTCCACTTCACTTGCGGGAACTGGCGCTTGAGCTCGCACTCGATGCCGTTGATCACGTCCTCATGCGTGGCGCTGCCACGATGCAACTGAGCCTTGATCGCGACCATGAGGTCGTTGCCGAGTTGCAGTGTGATCAGGCTGTAGACGCGAGCGACCTCGGGGCGCTGCTCGAAGAAGCGCTTCAATGCCGCGTTGACATCCGGGTCGGCGCTCTGACCGATCAGCATCGCTTTGACTTCGATCGCTATGAACACGGCGACGACGATGAGCAGGACGCCGATCGCGAGCGTGCCGATCGCATCCCACGCGGGGTTGCCGGTGATGACGGCGACGACGATGGCGACCAACGCGAAGATGAGACCGAACAGTGCAGCGAGATCTTCACCGAAGATCACGACCAGCTCGGCCTGGCGGCTCTCGCGAAACCAGCGTACGAGGCTGCGCGAGCCGCGCGCCTTGTTGACCTCGATGAGGCACGCCCGCATCGACACCGCTTCGGCTGCGATGCTGACGACGAGCACGCCGACCGCCCACCACCACTGCTTTAGCGGCTCGGGGTGTTGCAGTTTGTGGACGCCCTCGTAGAGCGAGAACATGCCACCGACGCTGAAGAGCATCACCGCAACCAGAAACGACCAGAAGTAGATCGCCTTGCCGTAGCCGAGCGGATAGTCGGGCGACGGCGGCGTGCGGGCTTGTCGCAGGCCGAGCAGTAGAAGAAGTTGGTTGCCGCAGTCCGCGAGCGAATGCACCGTTTCCGCGAGCATGGCGCCGGAGCCGGTGATGAACGCCGCTACGCCTTTGGTGGCGAAGATCATGAAGTTCGCGCCGAGCGCGAACAGGATGGCGCGGATCGAGTCGCCTTGGCCTGCCATTTACGAACCCCGGAGTCGGATGTGACGGCGAAGTGTAGCGTCCCGCGCGGGTTTCGGCTCATCATGGCTCGGGGTGTCTCCACATTTCAGGACGGGGTGCGAAGGTGAAGACTGACGATGTCGTGATTCCTCCCGGCTGGGAGAAGCTGTACGAGCGCTGGCACTATGCGCCCGCGATACGCGACGGCGACCATCTGCGTTGCTCCGGTCTCATCGGCGTCGGTCCAGATGGCACAGTCGCGCCGGATGCAGAGGTGCAGTTCAGGCACGCCTTTGAGCGTGTCGCTGCAGTACTCGCTGCTGCAGGCCTCGGCTTTGCGGACATCGTGGAGATGACGACGTATCACGTCCATCTACAAACTCACTGGGCGACCTTCATGAAGGTCAAAGATGAGTTCGTGCACGCTCCCTATCCGACCTGGACTGCAGTCGGTGTGACGGAGCTGGCTCGTCCCGGTGCATTGATCGAGGTCAAGGTCACCGCGCGACTGCGCTGACTATTGTCCGCGGCTGTCCGAACGTGTCCGCGTCGCGCGTCGCGCTGCGATCCAGCCGCCGATCAACCCGGCCAAAGTCAGCACCGCCGCGCTGCTCAGCACGACTGTCCACGACCCGGGATAACTTCCTTGCGCAGTACTGTGGACCGATAGAGAACGCTCCCGGCGACAGCGACTGCGCTGGCGAAGATCGATAGCAGCCCGAGGACGGCCGCGGACAGCACGACGAAGGAATTGAGTGCGGTGTTCATGTCGATCTCCATGCAAGCGCCGCGCCGCTTTCGTCGCTCGACTACTTCTGCTTCGCGATGAACGCGTCGATGTTCCGAGCCAGCACGACCATCGGCACGCCACCGCCGGTCACGAGCATATCGTCGAACTTGCGCAGGTCGAACTTGGCACCCAGTGCCTTCTGCGCCTTCGTGCGCAGGCGGTTGATCTCGCTGTGACCGACCTTGTAGCCGCACGCCTGGCCCGGCCACGCGCAATAGCGATCCACTTCGCTGTCACTTCCCCGAGGCTCGAGCCGTTCGTGGTGGCGAACCACTGAATCGCCTGCTGACGCGACCAGCGCTTCACATGCAGACCGGTGTCGACGACGAGTCGGCAAGCGCGGAATGCGATCGATTGCAGGTAGCCGAGGCGACCCACCGGATCGTTGTCGTAAACGCCGAGCTCGGCGGCCAACTGCTCGGCGTACAGCGCCCAACCTTCGGTGTACGCGTTGAAGGAAAGCAGTGAGCGCATCAGCGGCAGCTTGAACGTGTATTCGCCTTGCCATACGTGGCCAGGGATCGACTCGTGATACGCCAGCGTCGCGAGGTTGTACGTCGTCCAGTTTTCCATCGTGCCGAGGTTGATCCAGAACTTCCCCGGCACCTTGCCGTCGATCGTGCCCGGGCCGCCATAGGCGCCCGGTGCGCCCGGCTCGACCTCCGGCGCCATGCGCTTGATCTCCATGTTGCCCGGCACGAGTGTCGCGAACGCGCGCGGCAGCCGCTTGCGAATGTCGCTGATGCGACCGTTGAGATACTCCATGACCTTCGCGCGACCTGCGTCGCTGTCGGCGAAGTGGTAGCGCGGGTCCTTGCCGAGTGCAGTCATGCGCTCGCCGACCGTTCCTTGCGTCAGACCCTGCTTCTTCAGGATGCCATCCATCTCTGACTGCAGAGCGCGCAGCTCTTCCTGACCCATCGTGTGAATTTGCTCAGGCGTCATTTGCGTCGTCGTGGCGGTGCGCAAGGCCCACGAGTAGTACTCGTCGCCGCGCGGCAGCTTCCACACGCCCGCATCGCTGGTCGCACGCTTGCGATGCGCTTCCAGCTCGGCGATCTGACGATCGAGCGCCGGCGCAACTTTGTCCGTCGCAATCTTCGTGGCTTTCGCTGCATAGTCGCCCGGCATGTCTTTCGTGCGCCGTGCGAGGGACTGCACGATCGACCAATCGGCCATCTTGCCGCTGCGCGCCATCTTGATCTGCGCCAGCGTCTTGTCGAGCAGGAAATCCGGCGCGATCACGTTCTGTGCGGCCGCGGCTTTCAGACGTCCGGTTTCGCCGTCCAGTTGACCTGCATACGCCTCGAGGCGGGCGAGGTAAGCGTCCGCATCCGCAGGCGTCTCGACGGTGTGTTGTTCGTCCAGTGTGCTCGGTATTTCCAGGAACGCACCGGTGTTCTGCGCCACGACGTAGGGCGCGTTGCGATACGCCCAGCTCGTGTTGAGCAGTGCCGAATCGCCATACGGAAAAGCAAACCCCTGGGCGGCGAACTCATGCGCCGTGCGTACGACGTCCACATCGATGCGCGTTGCTTCGCTGAGGCGCGAGGTGTCGATGGCCTTCAGGCGTTCCAGCCGCTTCGCTACGCGTTGCGCGATCGCTTTCTGTCCTGCCGCCGAGCGATCGCTGAGCTTGCTCTTGAGCGCTGCGCGCTTGTCCTTGTCGATACCGAGGCTGCTCGCCGTCTCCGGATAGTCGACCAGCATCTCTTCGGCAATCTCGGCCAGGAGCTTTTCGGCCGCACCGTCGGCGTCGCCGGACGCGTGCGCGGGCAGGTTGGTCAAGGCGATCGCAGCACCGGTGCCTACAATGAAATCGCGGCGGCTCGTGGTCATCTAGAGGCTCCTCGGCGGGCGGATTTGACAGGGGCGTAATGATAGCCCACGCGTTTTGATACGCTAACGGTATGAGAACAAAAGTCCTGCTATCGCACGCGATAGCCTGCTGCCTGCTGATTCTGTTCGTCACGGCCGCGTCGGCGGACGCGGTCGATACGTACCTGCGAGCCGAGATGGCGAATCAGAGGCTGCCGGGTCTCGCGGTTGCCGTGCTCCGCGACGGTAAGCCGGTTTCCGTCCGGACGCTCGGTCTCGCCAACATCGAGCTCAACGTACCGGTGACCCGCGATACGGTGTTCAAGATCGGCTCGGTCAGCAAGCAGTTCATTGCGACGGGAGTCATGCTCCTGGTGCGCGATGGGAAGGTCCGGCTGGATGACTCGGTCGCGAAGTATTTCGAAGACGCGCCGGCTGCCTGGAAGCCCATTACGGTGCGACAGTTGCTGACCCATACGTCGGGGCTGGTGCGCGAATCGCCCGGCTTCGATGGCCTGAAAGCGCAAAGCGACGCCGATGTCATTCGCAAGGCGTACGACGTGCCGCTGCAGTCCGCGCCCGGCGAGAAGTGGGCGTACTGCAATCTCGGGTACTTCATCCTGGCGGAAACGATCCACCGAGTGTCCGGCCAGCCCTGGTCGCAGTTCATGGCCGAGCGTGTGTTCAAGCCGCTGGGCATGACGGCCACGCGGACCACGGACACGATCGACATCGTGCCGCATCGAGCGAATGGCTATCTCTATCGCGACAACGAGCAACACAACGTCGGCCCGCTGTTGGCGCTCCGGCCGAGCGGCGCGTTCCTGTCGACGATCGCAGACCTGATCAAGTGGGAAGCGGCGCTGCACGATGCGGTTGTGCTGTCGAAAAGCGAGCAAGCGCAGATGCTCACGCCGATGACGCTCACGGACGGCTCGGCGACGCAATATGGCCTGGGCTGGATGGTGGACGATGTGCGCGGTCATCGTCGCGTCCACCACGGGGGCACGCTGCCGGGATTTCGTGCCGAGTTCAGTCGCTACGACGACTCGCTGGGCGTGATTGTGCTAGCGAACGCAGACAGCGCTCGCACCGATGCGATGGCGCTGGAAGTCGCGAATCACTACGTGCGCGGCTTGAGCCCTGAGCGGCCCGTCATCAAGCTGCCCGCCGCCACGCTGACGGAGTATGTCGGCCGTTATCAACTGAACGGTGATAATTTTCTCACGATCGCTGTGGACGGCCCGGGGTTGAGCGTGCAATTCAGCCAGGGCGGGCCGCAATCGAGATTGTTGCCCGAGGATCCGTCGACGTTCTTCATCACCAAGAACGAGAGCTACGTGTTTTCGCGAGAGGACGGGCAAGTCAATCGCCTGACGATTCGCGCAGGCAGCAACGAGGTCGTCGCAAACAAGGACGTGACAGTACCGTAAGAGCGGTCGCGCGCTGGTGGTCGAGCCCTGACCGCTATTGGCTCGCCGGCTTCACGTCCACGAGCTTTGGCTCGCGCGGCACCGGCGGGCTGCGGATTTCCTGCTGCAGGCTCGGCCGCTGCCGGCGCTGGCGCATCTCCAGTCGCACGGGTTCGCCCTTCGGGATCGATTGCAGCATCCCTTCGATGATGCGCACGTCCGCGAGTCCTTCCTCGCCGGAGGGCTCCGGCTCGCGGTCCTTGAGAATGCAGTCCGAGAAGTACAGCAGTTCCGGCGCGAACTGGTCGCTCTTGCCGAATTTCTTCTTTCGATCGCCCCCGCTCGTACGCAGCGTGTAGGCGAGACCGGCTGCATATTCGAACGCAGGGTCCAACGTCACGCTGCCCTTGGTGCCGGTGATCGAATACACGGACCGATCGGCAGCGCCGAAGCTGCAGACGAACGTCGCCAGCCGCTCATCCTTGAAGCGCATCGTCGCGGCGACCGTTTCATCGACGTCGCGGAAGCGGCGATCGTCGCTGCGGGTCGCGGTCGCCCAGACCTCGACGGGATCTTCGGCGAAACAGTAGCGCGCTGCATTGATGCAGTAGATGCCGATGTCGTACAGCGGGCCGCCGCCTTTCTCGGCAGGATTCAGTCGGACGTTGTCGTCGCTCACCTGCATCGAGAACTCGGAGTTGAAGAAGCGCAGGTCGCCGAGCTTGCCGGTGCGCGCCAGCTTGGCGACTTCGAGGTTGGCGCGCTCGAAGTGCAGGCGGTACGCGATCATCAGCTTGACGTTCGCGTCGCGTGTCGCGGCGATCATCTGCTCGCATTCGTTCGACGTGACTGCCATGGGCTTTTCGCATAGCACGTGAAGGCCGGCGCGTGCCGCGCGGACGGTGTATTCCTTGTGCATGTCGTTCGGCAGAGCGATGTAGACGGCATCGATCTCGCCGCTGGCAAAGAGCTCGTCCACGCCGTCATAGCCACAGAGGCGCCGCACGCCGTAGCGGCGACCGAGTTGCTTCAGCTTCTTTTCCTCTCCCGAGACCAGCGCGGCCAGCACGCTGTTGCGTTGGGCGTGCTTGAACGCCGGCAACACCGCAGCCTGAGCGATGTGGCCGAGGCCGAGGACGGCGTAGCGCACTGACTTGTCGTGAGAAGTCTTCGTGCGTGAGCGGGAAGGGCGGCGCGCCATGGCAATCTCTCCGTCGCGGGGATCTTCTTTCACCAATGAGCCACCGGACGCACCGGTTCCGCGCGGCGGGTCTCGCATCAATTCCGATCAAGTGCGTGCGCGTCGGGGCAGGTATAAAGACTGCCATGAGCCCCGTCGAAAAAGCGCTCTGGTACATCGAGGGCCATCTCAGGCTGGATCTCTCGTTGGCGGACATCGCGGCGGGCGCCTGCGTGTCCAGGCATCACTTGCTGCGCGCATTCGGCGCAGCGACCGGGCTGTCGGTGATGCGCTACGTGCGCGGCCGCCGACTTTCGGAGGCAGCCCAGCGATTGTCGGACGGCGCCGGCGACATTCTCACTGTGGCCGTCGATGCGGGCTACAACTCACACGAGGCGTTCACGCGGGCGTTCGGTGAGCAGTTCGGCCTTACGCCTGCGGAAGTTCGAGCGCGCGGAAACATCGAGCAACTCGCACTGGTGCAGCCCATCTCGCTGGACGCGGCACCGTTGGAGATCGAGAGTCCTCGATTCGAGGATCTCGACGTGCTCCTGGTCGCCGGACTCAACCGCCGCTACGGCGGTCTCGAGGACTCTGCGGGCGTGCCTGGTCAATGGCAGCAGTTCGGTGACGAACAGGCGCAGATCAGCAGTCGGGTCGGCCCGAGCGCGTACGGCGTCTGCTTCAACCTCGACGACGAAGGCAGCATGGATTACCTGAGCGGCATTCAAGTCGCCGGGTTCGGCGCGCAGGGTTCGCAGTTCGCATGCCTGCGCATTCCGCGGCGGCGCTACGCCGTCTTCGTCCATCGCCAACACATCGCCGGTATTCGCCGCACTTGGGATGCGATCTGGAACGGCTGGCTGCCGCGCTCCGGCCACGAGGTCGCGGATGCTCCGCTGCTGGAGCGATACGACGATCACCTTCATCCACAGAGCGGCCGCGGCGGCTTCTCACTCCTCGTCCCCTTGAGTTGAGGTCACATGAAAGTCGAACGCTTCGGTGTCTACTTGAGAGTCGCGAGCCTGGATCGATCGCGGGTGTTTTACGAGCGTGTTTTCGACAAGCACCCGTACGTAAGCAACGCGCAGCTGGTGGGATTCGACGTAGCCGGCGCTCTCCTGGCGCTCTACGCGAACTCAGCGGAGCAGGTCGCGCGCGGCCGCAATGTCGTGCCTTACATCCGCGTGCAAAGTGCCGACGCCGAGTTCGCGCGGCTGAAGACGCTCGATGTTCAGCTGCTCGACGACCGTGTGATCGTCGAGGGTCCGCTCAAGCTGTTCCGGTTCGCGGATCCGGACGGAAACGTGCTGGAGTTGTTCTCGCTCAACGCCTGAAGGGCTCGGGCACGCTTCAACTCTCGATGCGCTTGGGCATGTCGCCGGCACGCTGGCTGGCGCGGAACTCGATGACGCGAAAGTCGGCGAGCCCATGCTGGTGGAACGGATCCTCCTTGATCAGCGCCTCGATCTCCTGCTTACTCTTGCCCACGGCGAGGATGATCCCGCCGTCGCGCGGAATCTTCCGGCCCGAAACGAGAAAGGTGCCGGCCGCGTAGTACTTCTTGAGGAACTTGACGTGCGCGCGTCATGTGCGCGTCGATGTCCTTCAGGTCGGTCTTGTAGGTAAGCTCGATGACGAACATTGCTGACTCGGAGGCGCTATGGCCTGGCTGTTGTTGATCGTTGCGGGACTGCTCGAAATCGTTTGGGCGATCGGCCTGAAATACGCCGCAGGGTTCACGCGCTTCTGGCCCAGCGCCATCACGGTCACGGCGATGCTCGTGAGCATCGTCCTGCTGGGGTTGGCGATGAAGTCTCTGCCGGTTGGGACATCCTACGCGGTATGGGTCGGAGTCGGTGCAACGGGGACCGCGATCCTGGGCATCGTGCTGTTCGGCGAGTCGGCGAGCGCCGGTCGACTTGCGAGCCTGGGGCTCATCGTTGCGGGCATCGTCGGCCTCAAGCTCGCGACTCCATGATCTCAACCCGAACTACATGTAGCGCGTCTCGGCCGGCGCGGCCGCGAAGTTGTCGTTGCGCCCGTCAACGTACATGACCGGCATCGTGGCGAGGTCGTCATCCGAGATGTTGTCGACAGTGCTCAGCACTATCGCGACGAACGGCTTGCCGTCGGGGCCGGCGGCGGCGCGCCCAAAGGATTTCACGCCGCAGTGCTTGCAGAACAGATGGTGGATGTTCTTGCTGCCGAACTGATAGTCGCTGAGCGCGTCCTGGCCTTTGAGCAGTCGGAAATCATCGGCACCGATGCCGACGAGCCAGGCACGCGTCTTGCGGCACATCGAGCAGTTGCACTTCAGCGTGCCCTGGCTCAGGTCCATGTCGGCTTCGTAGCGCACTGCGCCGCAGTGGCAGCCGCCGGTGTAGGTCTGTTTCATGGCGTTCGCTCCGTTCGACAAGCTGATGCCGCTAGAATAGCCGCCTGAGAACAAAAGGGAGACATCCCATGCGCCGCTGGATCCCGCTGCTCCTTGCATTCCTGTCCTCTACTGCATTCGCGCAGGCCAGCGTCAATGGGCCTGCGACTGCCAAGGTCGGCGCGTCGGTTCAAGTCACGGTGGCGGGTTCGAAGAACCCGCGCGATTTCGTGACGATCGTGGCGAAGGACGCCAAGGAGGGCTCCTACGGCGGCTATGAATATGTGACAAAGCCGGGCGCGTTCAAGTTGGTCGCGCCGCCGAAGCCTGGCGAATACGAGATTCGCTTGTTGTCAGCCGACTCGCCGTACCCGACTCTCGCGCGGCGCGCGCTGCGCATCGACGCGGTCGAGGCAACGCTCGATGCGCCGGGGCAGGTGGGGGCGGGCGCAAAGTTCAGCGTGAAGTGGACAGGCCCGAACAACGAGCGCGACTACATCGCGATCGGCAACGCTGCGCGTCCCTATCTCAGCTACGAATACACGAAGGCAGGCAGCCCCCTGGACCTGACAGCGCCGGACGAGCCGGGCCAGTACGAGCTGCGGTATTTCCTCGGCGCCGGCGACGTGATCATCGGCAAGCGGCCATTCGTCGTCGGCTCGGTCTCAGCTTCGGTCACGGTGCCGCCGAGCGTCGCTGCGGGCTCGAAGTTCAAGGTCACCTGGCAAGGGCCGAACAATGCGCGTGACTTCATCACGATCGTGAAGGCCGGCACGCCGGACAAGCAGTACGGCGCGTACGAGTACTCGTCGAAGGGCAGCCCGGTCGAGATGCGCGCGCCGGATGTGGGTGGCGAGTATGAAGTGCGCTACCTCACGGCCCAGACGTACGCCACGCTCGCCACGGCGAAGATGACTGTTACGGCGTCGACGGCATCGATCAAGGGACCGCCCCAGGCGGTCGCCGGCAGTACGTTCGCCGTGAACTGGCAAGGACCGAACAACGAACGCGACTACGTGACGATCGTGAAGAAGGGCGCGCGCGAAGGCGACTACGACAACTATGAGTACACGGCGCGCGGCAATCCGGTGAAGGTTCTCGCGCCGGTCGAGCCGGGCGAGTACGAGCTGCGTTATTCGACCGGTCAAGCGTATGCCACGCTCGCGCGTGCGCCGATCACGATCACTCCGGCGAAGGAAGAGCCGGGGCTCGTCGAGGTGACCGCTGCGAGCACGTTGCCTGCGGGCAGTGCGGTGGAGATCATCCTCGATGCCTCGGGCAGCATGCTGCAGAAGATCGGCAAGGACCGGCGCATCGACATCGCGCGGCAGACGCTGACGAAGCTCGTGACCACGACGATTCCTGCAGGCACGCCGTTCGCGTTCCGCGTGTTCGGCCGCATGGAGGATTCGTGTCAGTCGGATCTCGACGTGCCGCTCGGGCCGCTGAACGTCCAGGCGGTGAGCGCCAAGATCGCGGCACTCGAAGCGAAGAACGGCGCGAAGACGGCGATCGGTGCGTCGCTCGAACAGGTCGCATCGGACTTGCGCAGCGTGCAGGGCGAGCGGCTGGTGATCCTGCTGACCGACGGCGAGGAAACCTGCGGCGGCGATCCGGCGGCCGCGATCGAAAAACTGAAGAAGGGCGGCACGACCGTGCGCGTCAACATCGTCGGCTTCGCCATCGACGACGAGAAACTGGCCGCGACGTTTCGGCATTGGGCCGATGCGGGGAGCGGCGCGTACTTCGACGCGCAGGGCGCGGCGGCATTGAATGAGGCGATGGCCAAAGCGATGCGGCCGGGCTTCGAGGTCGTCGACGCGCAAGGCGCGATCGTCGGCGAAGGACTCGCCGGCGGTGAGCCGGTGCGCGTGTTGCCGGGCAATTACACGGTACGGTTGGCCGGCCGCAAGACAGGGCAGAGCGTCACGGTGAAGGCGAAGGAAAAAGCGACCGTGAAGTTCTGACCGCACCCGCAGCGGCCTGGCCGAACGTATTCGAGAATGAAGCTCGTTCTCGCAGGAGTCCTTGCCGCGCTGCTGGGCCGGCTGCGCTCCCGTGGATCTGCTGGTCCGCGACGTCACTGTGTATTCCGGAGAAGACGCGCCGCCATTCAAAGCGACCGTCGCTGTGAAAGACGGAACATTCACAGCGGTCGCGCGCGACAACAATGGACACTGGCGAGCCCGAGAGGTTGTCGACGGCCACGACCTGTTCCTGATCCCGGGCCTCTGGGACATGCACGTGCACATGCGCCTCGCCGACGACGAAGCAGCCGACATCGACGTGGCGCAATTCCCCGCGCACGGCGTGACATCCGTACGCGACGCCGGTGGATACCCGGACAAGATCGCTGCCCTGCGCAACGCGATCGCATCCGGCAAGACGCAAGGACCGACGATCTACTCCGTCGGCCCGACGCTCAACGGCGACCAGTACGCAGCATTCCACCGCACGCTGCGAACGGCAGAGAACGTCAGGGCGACGATCGATGCGCTCGCTGCCGACGGCGTCGACATGATCAAGATTCATCGCGCGTTCCTGCCGGAGCTGCTGCCGGTCGTCATCGAGGCGACACACGCTCACGGGCTGAAGCTCACCGGCCACATCCCGCTGCGCGTTGCGCCTTTGCAGGCGTGCGAGCTCGGCATGGATGGCATCGAGCACGTCGGCTCGTTTCTCGAAGCATTCATCTCCGTGGCGCCGGCAGGGCAGAAAGTCACCGCCGCACAGGCGATCGCCTATTTCGACTCGGACGCGGCGCAGCCGCTGTACCGATGTCTTGCCGAGCGCGGCGTCGAAGTGACGCCGACGCTGGTGTTCTATCCCCTCGTGGCCCGAGCGCGAGTGGGCAGTTCGACGCTGCCACGTGAAGCCGTAGAGTTCCTGAGCGGCCTGCAGCGGATCACGCGACGCATGTACGACGCTGGAGTGCCCCTGCTCACGGGGACGGATACTGCATGGGTGATGGAATCGAAGGGACCGGGAGTGCAGCCCGGCACATCGCTGCTCGATGAGCTGGAAGAGCTGCAGGAATCAGGAATTCCGCCGCGGCAGATTCTCGTCAGCGCGACTTCGAGGGCAGCACGTGCGCTCGGCGTCGAGGCGAAGACCGGCTCGATCGCGGTCGGCAAGGCTGCCGACTTCTTGTTGCTCGAAGGCGGATCCGGGGACCGATGTCGCCAACGTGCGGAAGCTCCGCGGCGTCTACATCGGGGGAAAGCGGGTCAGCGCGTGCTGCTTGCTCTGATGCTTCGCGAAACCGCATGTTGAGGCGGTTCACGTACTCGCCGATGACGGCGACAACCTCGCTGCGTACACCTTCCCGCAGCCCGACTATTACGTTGTCGCCTTGCCGGATGACGTAGCGATGCCACGTGCCCTCGCAGCCGGAGGGAGGAGGGACATCGTCCAGCGAATCCAGACTGAACGGCGTCTGCAGGATTTCGCTGGACGACTTGTAGCCGGAGGTCACGAGTTCTCCGGTCTCACCATTAGCGGCGGAAGCCGCCGCCGCCGCCGCGCGGCTTGTCCTGAGCTTCATTCACCTTGAGCGGGCGGCCACCCATGTCCTGACCGTTCAGGCTCTGAATCGCCCGGGCCGCATCGGCCTTCGACATTTCCACGAAGCCGAAGCCACGCGGCCGGCCGGTTTCCCGGTCGTTGATCAGGCTGACGCTCTCGACCGTTCCGTGCTGTGCGAACAACGCCCGGACGGATTCTTCTGTGGCGGAAAAGGGCAGGTTGCCCACGTAGATCTTGCTCATTGATTGCAGCTCTCTGCTAACAGGGAAAAGCGACAGCGAAAGACGCGCTGTCATCGTTGGTTCGAAAGCGATTCGGTTTACTTGAGTCGGCCAGGAACCGCGACTTAACAGGGCGGGCAGCCAAAGGAAGAAAAAGGACCGGATTGCGAGCCGCGCGCACTGTACCACAAATGGCAGGGCCCGGACCGAAACCGGTACGGGCCCTGCTGGATCGCCGGGCAGTTCAGCGACTTATGTTTCTTGCTGACCGCCTTGACCGCCGCTTCGGCATTGACGAAGCCGAAGCCGTCGAGCTGGCTGTAGCCGTTGCCGATCAGGTTGAAGAACCGGCCCTGGAACGGCATGCCGCCCTGGAAGGTGCCGAAGAAGCTGGCACCGCCCGAGACGACCGTGCCCTGCGGAAGCAGCACGCCGCCGCCCAGCAGGTCGGCCGAGTTGCCACCCGCCGCGGGCGTCACCGGACCCGCGCCATCGGCCTCGTCGCGATCCATGCCGAACGCCAGCCGGTCGCCGCCGCGGAACGATCCCGGTGCGAAGGCGAGGTCCAGCTGCTTCCATTGGCCGGGCAATCCCGGCGGATCGGCCGGCAGCGAGAACGCCGCCGTGATGTCGGCTGGACTGAGACCGACCGTGTTGTTGCCAATCACGAACGGCTGTCCCGGCGCGCGGCGCCGGAGTCGTCCGCTCGTCGAACACGATGCCCTTCGGCGTCTGCGTCGGATTGCCGTTGCTGCCGTTCAGATGGAACGACTCCAGGCTCCGGAACCCGACGTGACCCAGCGTGAACACGTTCGGGTCGAACTGGCTGATCGCATTCTGATCCGCCTGCGCGCTGATGGCCAACGCGTTACCGAGCGTCAGTGCGAAGCCCTGCGAGAAGAAGGGATCCAGGTCGTGACGGAACGCGGTGTCCTGCAGGATGTCGCGCATCTTCTTCGGCTTGACCTTGCCCGGACCCCCGGCTGCATCGAGCACTAGTGCTGCGACCGCCGCTGCATGCGGTGCCGCTGCACTGGTTCCGAAGAAGTTCGGGAACGTGTCCGGATCGACCGACGAGTCGCTGACTGAAGAACGTCGTGTTGGCGCCGTCCATCGCCGCCATGTCGGGCTTCAGGCGGATCTCCGGATGCTTGTGGCGATTGTTGTTCTTGTCGAAGTAGATCGTCGACGGTCCGGGCGAGGTGAACGCCTCCGGCACGAACGGCGCGAAGAACGCGTAGGCCGCGACGCCGTTGGCGCCTGCCGCGGAGTTGTGACCGTACGTCACCGGATCGAGATAGCTGAAGTACTCCTGCGGGTTCACGCCGCCGAAGCCGACGTAGCGGATGCGGTCGGCAACGTTGCGGTTCTTCGCCGGGCGTATTGGCACGCGCAATGACCATCTGCAGCGTGCCTGCCCGGAAGCTGCCGATCTCGATCGGCCGGTTGGTGAACCGGTTCTGCTCGGCTGAGCGCGCCGAGGAATGTTACCCGTAACGACCGGAAGAACAGCAGGTTGTAGTCCGACAGCACCTGCTCGACGACCGTCACCTCCTGCACGCGGATACAGATAGTCGCCGAACTGCGCCGGCCGGAAGCTGTCGACGATGACCGTGTACGTGCCCGTCGCCGGCAGCTCCAGGATCAGCGACTCGGGATTGGTGCCCGTGTCGACGAACTCGATCTGCGTCGCCGTTCGGATCGAGCAGCGCGAACGTCAGGTCAGGGTTCGGCGTGCCGGTCGTGGTGTTGTCCGCGTCGATGAAGATCTCGACCACCTGGCCGGCCGTGCCGTTGAACGTGAAGCTCGTCGTCGCCGCCCGCCGGCACCGTGCCCACGCCCTGCGACGATCGGCGCGCCGACCGGAGTCGGCGGGATCGGATCGTACGGCTCGTTCCACTGGAACACCAGCGTGCTGCCTGTTGGCGAACTGGATCGTCTGCGCGATGTCGACGCCGTCGCCCGCTTTGAAGTCGTGGAAGCCGCCGGCATACAAGCTCCGGCGGAACGTTCGAGAAGTTGAGGTTCGTTCCGGCCCACGGATGCCGGAACTGCCCGGGACGATGCGCACCTTGGAGTCGTACGCCTGCGTCGCCGGGCGATTGCCCGCAGACGAGAAATACGACACGCCCTTCGCCACGACTTCATCGACTGCCTGCGCAATGATGCCGTCCTGGAACATGGGCTCGTCGAGATAAATGATGTCGTCGACGATGATGTCCGCCTTGAATCCCGCCACCGCGTGCGGCGCACCGGGCAACCCGGCGAGCGAGCGGATGTTGTTGGCGAAGTTCAGCTGGCCGCCGTTCGCCGTGGCGAAACCGAGGCGGGCTTTGGGCGCCATGTCGTGCACGATCTGCAGCATCGCGCGACCTTCGTCTGTGCCCGCCGGCTGGTCTTCGAGAAGGACGACGGGTTGGGTGTTGCCGTTCGGATTGCCGGCGCCCGGCAGGTCGCCGCTGGCGATGTCGAGCGCTGCGCTGTTCGGCGCCGCGTTCGTGTCATAGCTGTCCGACATCACGCCGACCGTGATGCCCGAGCCGTCGACGCCTGCGGGCAGCTGGTCCACGCGATGCTGAACGACGCCCTGGCTCGTCGTCGCTCCGACGTTCGTTGCCATCGGCGCCACCGGCACGATGGCGAGCACGCCTTTCTGGGTGGCCAGGCTCCTGAGCGCGCTCGTCGGCACGTAAGCTTCGACCATGCCCTTGCGATAGGCGAGGTCGGAAGCAATCACGTCGACGCCGCCCGCGCTCGTCAAGCTCTGCAGGACCGATGCGGCGGGTATCTTGCCGTCGAACGAGATGCGTACCAGGGCGCGGCCTGCGTCATCGAACTGCAAAACAGACGTGACCGTCGGTTCTTCTTCGGAGGTCGCCGCTGCCAACGATTGCCGTGACAGTGCTGCCGCTGGCGCTGCGAGCTGGTCGAGACCGCCGCCGAGATTCCGGACGCCATCCTTCGCCTGGGCTATGGGTGCGCTCATCAGTGCTGCTATCGCGCAGGCGAGAGCAGTCGCGCCAAGGTGCGAGCGCCGTGCCCGCAGCCATGGCAATGGCTCATGACTCTTCATGAATATATCCCCGTGTGTTTTTTCCGAACGACCCGTTCGGAAGACTCGTTCGCGTCCGACGAGAGTCGAACGTCCCTTCACGTGTTGATCACGTTCGGGCGACGCTACGCTTTCATCGTTGTCGATTCAATAGGCGGAATTTTTTGCAATCACTCGCGCGGTATACACCGACACAAAAGTGTCCCTGTCACGCAACGACGCTCAGCAGCTCCTGCACGGCGCGATGTGCTTCTTCGATTGCAATGTCAGTGTAAGCGCCCATGCCGGCGTCGGAATTCGCGATCGCTATCCGTCCGAAACGTTGTCGGCCGATGACGTTCGGCATGCGTTCCGGCGGCGTGTCGCCGTCGACGAGGCTGTTGTACTCCGGCGCGTAGCCGTGCGGCCAGCGATTGACGGCGATGCCTTCGATGTCGCGTGCCGGATCGAATCCGCCCTTGCCCAGTGCGCGGCCGAGCTCGTCGCGGATCTGACGCTCGAAGGTTTCGAACGGCGTTGCGAGGAGTTCGGCGCGACCGACTTTGTGCTGTTCGCGCTCGGGCAGCCCGTATTTCGCCGGCGTGCGCTCCATGCGGACGAGGATGGGCTCGTCGGGCGAGCGGACGCTCTTGTAGCCGCCGATGTCGACAGCTTCGTTCAGTCCGAAGCTCGAGAAGTAGGACCCGGGCGCTTCCACTCCGCTGACGCCCAGACGCTGGAACGCACGCCAGTTCTTCAGTGCAACACTGACATACACCAGAGGCGTCTTGATCAGCTGATGCAGCGCTGCCTTCTGCGCTTCGGGCAGGTCCGGGCAGAGATACGGAATCATCATGTTCCAACAGGCGAGCACGCACTGGCGCGCCGTGGTTCTGTACAAGGTGCCGCCGCGCGAATAGATCACTTCCACTCGATCGCTGCCGACATTGCGAACGCGCAGCACGGTGCTGTTGAGGCGAATGCGTGCTGCGGACTCGGGTCGATCCAGCTTCGTGTAGTCGGCAACTGCGGTTACGACGTCGCGCGCGTTGCGGCCCGGCACCGCGGTCGGAATCAATGAACGAACGAGCAGGCGGGCGATCGACGCGTTGCCGTCAGGAAAATGAAACGTGTCGGAGCCGCCGGTCGCGGCGAACCCCGCGGGCGTGAATCCCATGCGCGGTGCCTCGCCCGACTCCAGACCGAGGCCCTGGAATCCCGGGAACCACGTGCCCCAGCAGTCGAGCGCGGACACTGCATCGATGCCGCAGCCCCACCAGCCGTCGGTGACGTGGAGGTAGTAGGGCAGCACTCCGGGATCGGCTTTGACGACCTTCAGCAGGTAGTGCTCATACGAGATGCGCGACAGCCGATCTTTCTTCTGCTTCGAGGTGAGGCCAGGCATGTAGTCGTCGTCGCCGTGCTCGATGCGAAGGATGTCTTTGCGAACGTTCTCCGACAGCGGCGTCTGCGCGAGATAGGCGGCTGTGTCTTTGCGGCTCTCGCCTTTGCGGACGACGAGCCGGTCGACTCCGAACGTCTCGCGATCGAAGAACACACCCTGGTGCAGGCCGAGCGATTCGTACAGCGTCTTGTTCGTACACGCGTCGTCGAGCGCCTTGGCATCGATGCCAAGCGTGCTCATGAGATCCGCGGCGACCTTGCCGTAGGGTCGCGGACTTTCGATCATCAGCGTGCCGCCGTTCAGCAGATGCATGCGGCCGTTGACGTGGAACTCGTTGCGTTTCGCGTGGCCACCGAAGTCGTCGTGGTTGTCGAGGACGAGCACGCGGCCCCGGGGCGAGCTGGCGCGGAAGAACTGAGCGGCCGCGAGACCGCTGATGCCGGCGCCGACGACGATCAAATCGAACGATTCGCCCGTCTCGGCGATCGCGCCTGCCAACGATCGCGAATCGCGCAGTGCATGGGCTGCTTCGAACGAGCCCGGATGGCTGCCGCGCATGCCGAGACGCGTCGGCGGGTAGTAGGCGTCTGCGGCAAGCGAGCTCCGCGGGAAAACCGCCGAGCAGCATGCCGCCGACACCGATCGCCGCGCCTTGCAGGAAGTCGCGTCGTGCGATC
This sequence comes from uncultured Gammaproteobacteria bacterium, assembly GCA_963830745.1. Lineage (GTDB taxonomy): Bacteria > Pseudomonadota > Gammaproteobacteria > Steroidobacterales > Steroidobacteraceae > Steroidobacter. The sequence goes on along the minus strand of CAWHNL010000011.1, from coordinate 669,561 downwards.
GGCTGGTCCATGCCGAGTTCTTTGTCGAGGCCGTTCGTCATATAGGAGTTTTCGTCTCGTGACCTCTTACTTCACTTGACCCGCCAGTCGAGGATCGCGCGGTTATCGAGGAGGTGGCGATCGGCGCCGCTCTTGGCGACGCCCAGCAGGCAGCGCGCCAACTGATCGCAGTCCACACTGAAGTCGCGAATGAAGAGTCCCATCACCGCGGCAATGGGTGCCGCGAAGCGCGCGAAGTCCTTGCGCGGCCCGCTCTGCCTGGACGCCTTGATGTAGCCAGGTCGGAACACGAACACATTCTGCGGATGCTTCTCGCTGAGACTGCGCTCAGTGCGGCCCTTGATCCGCGAGAACAGTTGCGATGCCTGCTCGCTGGGATCGGCGCTGCGCCCGCTGACGAAGCAGAAGCGCAGGCGCGGATTGGCTGCGATCATCGACGCGGCTGCGGCGACGGCGTAGTCGTGTGTGATGACCACGTACTGGTCCTTGTCGACCTGCGATTGCGAGACGCCCAGGCACCAGATGCACGCGTCTGCACCGTCGATTGGTATCGCGCTGTAATCGAGGAAGTCTAGAACGACGACTTCATCAAGCTTCGCGTGCTTGAAGTCGGTCGGCCGGCGGGTGAGTACAGTCACGCGCTCGATCGCCGCGTCGGCCAGCGCTTGCTTGAGCACTTCGCCGCCTGCAAAGCCCGTGGCGCCGGTCAGGATGAGTTTCATGAACGGGCATCATATAGCTAGCGACGCCCCAGGATCAGTACGGTAACGCCGAACACGATGATGCCGACGGCGAGCCACTCCTGCCGAGTCACCATCTCGCCCCCGATCGATACGCCGAGAAACATCGCGATGACCGGGTTGACGAAGCTGTTGCTGGTCGCGAGCGCGGGCCGCGTGTTCGCCAGCAGCGTCATGTAGGCCGAATAGGCAATGATCGAGCCGAAGATCGACAGGTAGATCCAGGCCAAAGTAGCCGAGGGCTGCGGCGGCCAGTGCAGACGCTCGCCTGTGATGACTGAGAGCGTCATGAGTACGCCGCCCGCACAGAGCATCGCGCTCGCAAACCCAGCTGCCGCGGGAGCGAGCCGCAGGACGTGCTGGCTCAAGACGCTGCCGATCGACCACCCGAGTGCTGCGGTCACGATACCCAGCAGACCGACAGGAGACGCTGTGAATGCTGTGCCGCGAACGAGCAGCAGCACTCCCGCGAAGCCGAGCACGATGCCGACGATCTCGAGACGCGACGGTCGGACGCCGAACGGCAGACTGGCGACGGTGATCAGCGCCGGAACGATGGCAATGAACGCCGTCACGAGCCCGGACGCGAGCCACTGCTCTGCGTAGGCGACACCTCCGACGTTCGCAGCAAGCATCAGCGAGCCGACGACCGCGGCGTTCCGCCACTGAACGAGCGTCGGCATCGTCTGCCTGCGCCAGCGAGCCCACGCGAGCAGGAGCGAGCCGGCGAGCAGGAAGCGCGTGCCGTTTTGCAGGAACGGCGGAAAGCTCACCAGCGCGAGCTTGATCGCGTAGTACGTGGAGCCCCAGATGAACCAGGTCGCGGCGAGGCACGCGACGATGCGCGGCGCGAGCGTCGTCACTGGCGAGCGGGACCGAGGCGATAGCTCATCGTCGGGCGCAGCGTGAGGATCTCGATCGTCTGTTTCGCGATGAGGCCGTTCACCTCGTCGGGCAGGTTCTGATCGCTCGCCGCCGCGAGCGCGGCATACGTCGCCTGCGGGCGCAGCCGGACGTAGCGTGGGGCGGCTCCGCCGGCGATCATTCGATACCAAAGCGTCTCGTGTTGCAGCTTGGATTGGCGGGAGCGCAGCGCTCGCTCGAACGCCGTCGCTGCACCGGCGTCGAGCTCGACGGTCGTCAGCTCGAGTCGCGTCGTCGCTTGTGGCTCGGCATTGCCACGCGACAGATCGGGCAGAAACTCGTACAGCGCATTGCCGACGAATTGCGCATGCGGCGTCACGTTCGAAACGTTGTCGCGCTCGTCTTCCGCCGGGGACACCGGATTGTCGAAGTCGGTGGCCGCATGTCCGAACGTCGCGTAGACGAACCAGCGCTGCCGATCGCCATACGTGACGTTCCAGCCGTACCAGGTCCAGGTGTCGCCCGCTTGCTTGTGCCAGTCCAGATGCCGGATGTATCCGGCCTCGAAATCGACGGTGTCGCCATCGTGCGGACGCAATACTGCGATGCGTGCGTAGGGGCCAGGCTCGGCCGCCGCCGCGCCCGTCGCAGCGCCGGCGAGCAGCGCGATGCTGAGAATCGAGAGCCAAGTGTGCATGCGGGCATGCTAGTGAAGGGCGATACGCCTGTTCGCGACACAGATGCGCCTGCATCCGCCATCGTGAGCCCGGCTGCTTGCGTCGGGTTTCGACGCGGCGGCATAGTCGCCGAACCTATGAAGAAGAGAGCCTCGCGCCGAACCACCTGGAGTCGCCGCATCGTCGTCGTTGCCGTGCCGCCGGTCGATGAGCTCGATCTGGTCGGGCCGATGCAGGTGTTCAACTCCGTCAATCGCCTCGCAGGCAGGACCGTCTACACCATCGAGGTCGTGACCACAGCGAGCGGCCTGAAGGTCGAAGGCGAGGGCGGCATCATGACCTTCATGGCCCGCCAGCACTTCAGCAAGCTCAAGGGCCCATGCGACTCGGTGCTGCTCGTCTGCGGGTTGGGTACGCGTGCAGTGCGTGATACGGCACTCTCGGCTTGGCTACGCAAGACGGCGGACGAGGTGCGCAGGCTCGGCGCAGTGTGCGTCGGCTCGTTCCTGCTCGCGGAAGCCGGGCTGCTGAACGGCCGGCGAGCGACGTCGCACTGGAGGTTCGGCCGCGAGTTCGCAACGCGGCATCCGCAGGTGCGTGTCGAGCACGATCCACTGTGGGTGAAGGACGGCAACATCTATACGTCCGCGGGCGTGTCCGCCAGCATCGATCTCGCACTCGCGTGGGTCGAGGAAGATTGCGGGGCGGCGCTTGCCCACGAAGCGGCGCGGGAGCTGGTGCTGTTTCTGCGCAGGCCCGGCGGACAAGCGCAGGTCAGCGTATCGCTCGCGTCGCAGGCGTCGGAAATGGGGTCGGTCCGCGAGCTGCAGATCTGGATCGCCGAGCACCTGCGGACGAAGCTGTCGGTGGAGGATCTCGCGGAGCGGATGTCGATGAGCGTGCGCAACTTCGAGCGCGTGTTCACGCGCGAAGTCGGCACGACGCCGTCGCAATATCTATTGCAGCTGCGCGTGGAAGCGGCGCGGCGTCAGCTCGAACGTGCGGACGGCAATCTCAAGTCCGTGGCTGCGGCGGCGGGATTCGGCAACGTCGATGTGATGCGCCGTGCGTTCGTGCGGCTGCTTGGGATCACGCCGCGCCGTTATCGCGAGCTCAGAAACTGACGTCGAACAGTCGCCGCAGGGCGAAGGCGAACACCATGACCATGCCGAAGAACAGCCAGGACGTCGAGGACAGTCCGGCGAATTCGCCGCGCGCCCGCGGATAGTCGATTGCCAGCGTCGTGACCGGCCCGTCCGAGGGTAGCGCCGCTGCTCGCGGATAGAGCAGGGTGCGCATGTCGCTGGCGCGGTAGGCCATCGTCATTGCGCCGACTGATCCTTCGCCGCTGACGATGCGCTCGGTCTGCTCGCCGCCGACACGCAATTTCAGATTGTGGGAGCCGGGCCTGACGGCGTGTATTCGCCAATAGACTTCGCTGCTCGAATCGGCGCGCAGTGCCGGTGTCGCGACTCGCAGTCCGTCTTCGGCATCGAGGTTGACCGGCATGCGCGAAACAGGTTGGTCGGCGCTGACGCCGACAGTGACGAGCGCCTGTTCGTCCGGCGCCAGCCCGCGGAACGCAAAGCGCGACTCGATCTGGATCAACAGCAACAGGAAGACCGGCAGCATCACGAGCATCGGGAGCATTGAATGTCCGAGATACCGGCCGATGCTGGCGAATACGCGTCCTTCGGCCCGCAGCAGTACGCGCAGGTCGTCGCGAAACAGCCGGAGCTCCAGCAGGTGCGCGACGATCTTGTCCTTGGCGTCGCGGATCGCCGCTTGATTGGAGATTCCTTTGTAGATCGCGAGCGCGAACAGCGCTCCCGGCAGTGCAAGCACGACCACCTGCCACGCGGCCGGCAGCCAGTGCACCAGCCAGAAGAGCGCGTTGAAGGGTGCATTGAGCACCGTGCTCACGACGGGCCACATCGTTGCGATCCGCTACTCGATGTAGCCGAGTCCCTTGAGCTTCTTGCGGATGTTCTCGTCGCTGTCGGTTGCCTTCAATCCGGCCAGCTCCTTCTCCAGCACGTGCGCGACGAACTCGTCGGCGCTGGAATAGCCGGCGAGGGCGGCGAAGCGCTTGACGCGCTCGAACAGCTCCTTTTCGAGACTGACCTTCTTGTCGCTGAACATCTGCACTCCTATCCCGCGGGATTTCCCGGGGCAGCCATTCGCTGCCCCTCGGTCAGAACATGGGCTTGCCGTTCATGCCGGCGGCGGGCGCGACACCGAAGTACCCGAGCACCGACACCGTCAGGTCCGCGAGGCCACCTGAACGTGCCCGCAGCGGTCGATTGCTGAGCAGCACGCCGGGCACCGCGCGGGAATCGATGCAGTGATCGCCGGACCATTCGTCGATGTTCGGCTCGATGAGCGCCATCGGTACCTTCCCGGTCGTCGTATCCCACGAAGCGCGATAGCCCGGCGCATAGCCGACGATGATGTCCGGCGCAGCGTCGACGAACGGGCCGTGATAGGCCTGCTCGCGCAAGGTCACCTGCGTGATGACCTTCTGACCGTTCTCTTCGTCGACCCACGCGCCGAGCTCCTGCGCGAGTTTCGCGGCGAGCGCTGCGCGCTGTTTCGGCGAGACGATGCCGCGCTTCTCGCGACCGCGGACGTTCAAATAGAGCGAGTTCAGGCCGATCGCGAACGCGCGAGTGGCCGACCAGTCGATGCCCTGCAGCCACTCGTACTTGCTGCGGTTGAAGCTGTCGGTCAGGCGCAAGTAGCCGTGCTGCTCCAGCCAGCGGTTCAAGTGCACCTGCCGGCGGAACGGGGAGAAGCCGTGGTCGGACATCACGACGATCGCTGTGTTCTCGCCAACGGCACTCATCACCTTGCCGACCTGCTCGTCGATCTGCCGGTACGTGTCGCGCATCGCGTTCGTGAGATCCGCCGCGGTGTCTTTGGCACGCAGCGGATCGGTCGGATCCGCCTCGCGATACAGCATGTGATGCCGCTGATCGATGCTGCTGAAATAGAAGAACATGAGCGAACGCTCGGGCTCATTCGCGAAGCGCCGCAGCTCTGCATCGAGCAGGCGCTTGCGCTCGTCGAGCACGAGTTGCGTCTGGGTGAGGAATTCGTGCGGCGTGAGCACGCCAGCGCGCAGCGCCTTGGTGTCCTCCGGCATTTCCTCCGTATAGAACGGCCCGGCGTCTTCGGCGAGCTCGTACGCGTACTTCGCCGGCGCCGCGATCCCCTGCGCAGGATCGCGCGGGTCGATATTCACCGGCGTCATGTACAGCATGAGATGCGGCCGGACCTGCTTGAGGTAGAAGCGCACCATGCCGCTGACGCTGGAAACGTGCGGCATGAGGTCGAACCGCACCGGCTGCCATTCGCTCCATTCGCCTTGTTGCAGCAATAGCCGGTCGTCACCGACGCGCACGAGCGCGACCGGATTCTGCGGATCGACGACGACTTCGAGGTCCGCCGTCACGTTCGGGCTGGTCTTCAGCAACGCATTCGGCGGTCCGGTGATGTGGCCGTGCCCGATCCCATCGCGCAGCGCGACGCGCTCGATGATGCCGCCGGAGACCGTTCCGGCCTTCCACTCCGGCGCGTTCGTGTACAGCGTGAACGTTCCGGACGTGCCCTGCAGGTCGGGCGTGCCCATCCCCGAGATCGCCTGGCCGGAGGTTTCGACGGGAGGATAGTTCGCCGGAATCTGGAACAGTCGCGTATGCACGCCGTTGCGTTCGAGCAGCTCCCAGAACGCCGTGCCTTGACGCAGCAGCTCGGTGTGCGGCGATTTCAGCGGAATGCGCCAGCGACCCAGCGGCAGCGTGAGCGACGTGCCCTGGATGCGGGTCGTGGACATGTACGGCGTGAGGTTCTCGCGGTCGAGATGCAGGAAGTCGAAGATGCCGTGGCTGCCGGGATCCATGCCCGTGATGAACGTGGACCAGGCGACGGGACTCTGCGGCGGGTTCGACGTCTCGAGCGGCATGAAGCCGCCGGTGGCTGCGAGACGCGACAGGTTCGGCACGACGCCTTCCTGCATGTACTGCGCGAGCAGTTTCGGATCCATGCCGTCGACGCCGAGGATCACCATGCGCGCCGGCGCGTTCGCGCCGGCGGATGCGACGCAGGCGTAGAGGAGTGTCGCGAACAGGGCGAGAACGCCTCGCCTCATGTCGTTGCCGGCGCCTGCACCGGCAGGACGCGTCCGGTCATGTGAGCCGGCTTGCCGATACCGAACATCGCGAGAATCGTCGGCGCCAGATCCCCGATCTGCGGTTGATCCTCGGGCATGCGCCAGTTCGAGAACAGCACGCCCGGGACCAGGCGCGGATCGATGCAGTGGTCGCCGCTCCACGCCTTCGTGTTGTCGATGAACACTTCCTCGGTCACGCGGCCGACTGCGCCTTCCCATGACGCGCGATAGCCGCGGTTGTAGCCGATGATCAGGTCCGGCCCGTTGCCGCCGTACGGCCCGTCGGAATGAACCTGCGCCGGATCGAACACGGCGTTGATCGAAGGCTCCTCGGCTTCCGGGTCGCGCAGCCCCGTCAAGCCCTCGACGATCTGTCGTTTGACCGCTTCGGTTTCTGCGCCGGGCTCGACGATGCCGTGCGCTTCGCGGCCGCGCTGGTTGATGAACAGTCCGCTCAAGCCCAACGCGTAGGCCTTGGTGCGGCTCCAGTCGACGTTCGAGAACCAGTCGCCGCTCTTGGGCTTCGTCGGATCGAGGTGCAGCAGCCCGTGCTGGTGCAGCCACGCATTCAAGTTGATGCCGCGCCGGAAACTCTGGAAGCCGTGGTCGGAGATCACCATGAAGTGGTCGCGCGGCCCGAGCATGCGCTGCACGCGCCCGATCATCTCGTCGGCGCGCTGATACATCTGCAGGATCGTGTCGCGATACTTCACTGTATCGCGTCCGCGGTTCGCGGGATGTTTGCTGTCGAGATAGCGGAAGAACATGTGCTGCAGACGATCGGTGCCATCGAACACGCAGACGACCGCACCGTCGCGCGACTTCTCGAGCGCGTTGAAGAACATGCGCTCGCGCTCCGCGTGATGATCGAGGGCCTGCTGCAGGAACGCCTCCTCGTCGATCACGCCTTCGTTCAGCGCCCAGGTGTCTTCGGCGAGGCCGAGCGTCGCGAAGTCGCCCAGGAGCTTGGAGAGGTAGATCGAATAGATCTTCGGCCAGGAGATCGGCAGCGCGGGCTTGCCCGGGTCGATGTTGATCGGCGTGACGTAGAGATTGAAGTCCGGCGTCATGGACGTGACGTAGAACCGAGCGATGCCGCGCACGGCGACGCCGAATCCCGCCTTGAAGTCGAGCCGGATCCACGGGCTGTACTCGCGCTCGCGCAGCTCGAACTTCTTGCGACCGATCGTCAGCAGGCAGGTCTTCTTCGCCGGATCGATCGCGCTGATCTCGAACGGAATCTCCAGCGGCTTCGGCTCGGCGCGCAGCGGATTGTCCGGGCCAGCGAGGCTGGCGCGAATGACGCCTTGCTCGATCGTGATGCGGCGTCGCTCGCCGCCGGTCTGCTCGGGCGCGGCATCGGCTGCGCTCGGCTTGGCTTCGCTCGTCGTGTAATAGGTGAACGAGCCCTGCGTGCCGCGCAAATCCGGCACGCACATCGCACTCAGCAATGCGCCGGCGAACTTCTCCGGCGGGAAGGTCAGCGGAACGCGCAGCACGTTCGACGGGATGCCGTGCTCGCCGAGGATGCGCCAGAACGCCTTGCTCTTGCGCATGTTCTGGATCGTCGGCCGGCCGATCGGAATCAGCCACTCGCCGACGCGCATGGTGCGCGACGCCGGACGGATGTCCGAGCTCGACAGCCGCGGCTTGTAGGTGCGGACGTCGCGGTCGAGGAAGTCGAAGATGTTGTGTCGCGCGGGATCGACGCCGGTCATGAAGGACGACCACGCCACCGGCGAGATCGCCGGGTACGTCGTCCCCAGCCGAGTGAAGCTGCCGCTCTTGGCCATCGCCGCGAGATTCGGCAGATGACCTTCGGCGATCCAGCGCTCGGTGAGCGTCGGGTCGAGGCCGTCGAGACCCAGCACGACGACGCGGCGAGCGCTCGCGCCACTCATCGCCTTGCGCCGCCGCCGCCAGCGAATCACGAAGCGGATCGGCCACAGCAGCAACGACAGGATGCTGGAAGCGACTGCGGCAAGCAGCGCGAGGAACGAACCCACCAGCGCGAAACCTGCGCCCGGTCCGACGTATGCATGAGCTGTATCCGGTGCGACGAGCAGCCCGGCGCCGAGCGCGGCGACGAGCATGACGACTGCCATAGACACTTGGGCCGCGGGTGCGCGTTCCTTTCTATTGCGATACAGCTTGCTGTCGACGACTTCGACCATGCGATCGACGTTCAGCTGCCCGCCGAGAAACTTGTTGAGGCGCTGCGCGAATGAGCGCGGATCGCTGATCGCTTCGTCGTAGCGGACCGGGAGAAATTCCATGTTGCGTTTGACTTTCATGAAGATCCTGATGTGCGCGAGATGGCGCTCGTAGTGCGCGCGGGCCTCGCTGTCTTCGATCGGATTCGGCTGCTCGCGCCGTTTCAGCATCACGTTCTGCGACGACAGCACTTCGCCGAGATCGCGCTCGCACAGGATCACCTTGTAGTAGTTGTCGTGCGGCAGCGATTGCAGCAGGTGCGAGATGACCTTGATTGCCTTGCCGCGCGACTGGGTGAGCCACGACTTGTCCTGTTCGAGCTGCAGGCGCTTGACGCGCTCGACCTCGAAGTAGCCCAGCGGATTGTCCTCGTCGGCCTGCCGCTCGCCGTCCGTCGTCACTTGCACGCCGCCGGCCTGCAGCATGCGCATCACCATCGACGTGCCGGAGCGGGGCAGGCCGGTCACCACGATCACCGGAGGGCCGAACTGCAAGCGGCGGGCGAGACTCGTGAACAGGTTGCTCATTCGACGTATCCGAGTGCCTTCAAGTGCTCCAGCGTGTCGGGATCGAACTCGTAGTTCGTCTCCTGCGTGCTGCGGAACTTGTGCTGGGCGTCCTGGCTGATCGACTGCAGCTCGTTGAGCCCGGACATGTAGCGGTAGCGCAGGTACGCGTCGGGGATGAAGCGCAGCAGCGCGTCGACCTTCCTGCGGGTCTTCTGCCTGGTTGAAGACCTTCAACCGCAGCGCCTCCGGCACGAAGCCGCTCCGCGGCCAGAAACTGCGGGACGAAATGAAGTGCCAGTTGCCGTAGTACAGCGAGCCGTAGACGCGCAGACCGCTATTGCGCCAGTCCTTGACGCGGTCGCGCGTCGTCACTTCCTCGGACGCGACGACGCGTGACTTCCAGTAGTCGGGATTGCGGCCTTCGATCAGGCCGACGAGCGAGTCGCCCTGCATCGTCAGCCCGCTGGGATCGACGCCCGCGAAGTCGAGGATCGTCGGCATGACGTCGAGCAGCTGGACCGGCTCCTCGACGCGCAGTTGCTGCGGAATTCTCTGCTTGTGGTACAGGATCAGCGGTACGCCCGTGACCTGCACGTGACCGGGCGGCCGATGCGAAAACACGCGGTGCTCGCCGAAGTGCTCGCCGTGATCCGCGGTGAAGATGAATAGCGTGTCGTCGAACAGACCTTCGGCCTTCATCCGATCGAAGAACTGGCGCAGCTTCTCGTCGTTGCTGCGGATCTCGCCGTCGTACAGCGCCATCCGACTCGCGGCGCTCGGCGATTTCACGTACTCCGCGTCGAGCGAATCGTCGCGTTCGAGCGGCGGCGCGCCGCTGTCCTTGAGCTTGCGATAGGCCTCGTCGTACGGTGCCGGCGGCTCGTACGGTCCGTGCGGATCGACGATGTGCAGATAGACGAAAGTGTTGCGATCCTTGTGGCTGCGCAGCCAGTTCCACAGCGGCTCGCCTTCGAGCAGCTTCTCCGTCGGTCCCGCGGACGTTCTCGTCGACTGTCGAGTCGAAGCCCTGTTGCAACCCGGCGGCGGGACCGGCATTGCTGTTCTGGACGAACGATCCGGTCGCGAAGCCTTGCTGGCGCAGCACTTCGGCCAGCGTGAGGAACTCCGGGCGCAGCATGTCCGCGAAGCCCCAGACACCGGTGACGCTCGGCAGGAGCGAGGTCATCATCGACGGCAGCGAGGTTCGCGTCACATTGTCCTGCGAGCGCGCACGCAGGAAGACTGCGCCTTGCGACTGCAGGAGCTCTTCCTTGAACGGCGAAGTTTTCCCAAGCTTGCTACGTAGCCGTACACGGAAAGGTGATCGGCGCGCAATGCATCCTCGAGCACGATCATGACGCGCAGCGGCTGCGCCGGGCGGCCGTAGACGGTCGGGTTGCTCCAGAGCCCCACGCTGCCAGCCTCGCCATCGACGCTGAGTCGCAGAGCGACATCTCGTCCTGCCCACGGGCGCAGGTCGTAGCTCGCGTCGTGCCAGGCACCGGGCGCCTCGACAGTCTGGTTGTGCAGCTCGGTCGTCTTCGAGTCGCTGACGACCTGCACTGCGAAGCGGATGCGCGAATGCCGACCCATGACCGCGGTGCCGAAGCTCAAGCGCGGATCCTGATCCGGGATGTGAGCGCTGAACTCGAGCGTTTGGCGCGGCAGCATCGACATCACCGGGCGCATTTCGCCCGCGACCGTTTCGTAGGCCAGGTCGCGCGGCTTGCGCAGGTACTTGCTGTGCGTGGAGAGGAAGCGGATGAAATCCACTTCGACGCGGTCGCCCGGCACGTTGGAGGGCTGCAGCGCGAGGAAGTGCAGCTCGCTGCCTTCGTCGAGCCCGCGGCGCAGAGCATTGCGCGCGTTGATCGTGTAGTTGTGGAACTTGCCGTCGGCGATCAGCGGAATGTCGACGCGATAGCGCCAGGGCAGCTCCGGCTTCGCCTTCGGGCTCCAGCGCGAGCGAGAAGTGCGTGCCCTTCGTGGCCTTCGCGCGCACGACGATCTCGCCGACGTCGTCCGTCACGATCTCGATCGGACGTGCGTTCTGCAGATAGTCGTCGCGCACGTGCTCGACGACGAGCACGCCGTCGCGCACGGTCGGCTTGATCTTGCCTGCGGCGGACGCGAGCTCGCCCGGCTCGTCGAAGTCGTACGTGAAGACGTTCTCGAAGCCGGCAATGGCGTCGTTGCGCACGGGTTCGTCGACGATGCGCGCCTCGGACATGTGATCGTCGAGGCGCAGCACGGGGCCTGCCGTGGGATTGGTCGGGAGCGAGGTCAGGACTTCGTGCTGATACTCGGGACTCGCCGCTTCGCGGACTGCGGCGGCGCGCTTCAGCAGCTCATCGAGCCCGGAGTAGAACCCGGCACCGCCCAGCGCCCGGTCGTTCGCGACACCGACGATTGCAAATCCGGCGAGCGCCACGACCAGCAGCAGTGCCAGGAGACGAAGAGTGCGCAGCATCGAGGAGGATTCCGGAAGAGCTCTGTAGTAATTGCCCGTAGTAATGCACGGACAAGGACGGGGTTCCGGTTCCCGGCTGCGGGTCAGCACTTCAGGCTGACTCCGCTCGATCTTTTTTGTAATTTTTTCCGCCGCGGCGCCCAGCAGCACGCGGGAATACATCTTATGAAAGCCGACCAGCGCGCCGAACGGGGATCCCAGCGTCCGCTTGCCCGACTTGTCCCGCACCGGCACGACGGCAGACCCGAAGTACAACCGCGTACCCGTCGTCGCCGCTCGGCGCGACCATCAGCCACGACTTCGTCCGGCCCATGTAGTCGGCCATCAGCACCTGATCCGGCGCGCGGCCCTCGACTGTCCACGCCGCAAAGGAGTCGATCTCACCGCGCGCGAGTCGCGCGGCTTCGGTGTCTGTCGAAGGTTTGGAGACGAGCCACTTCAGCAGGAAGCGTTCGAGCTTGAACACGAACGTCGTGTAGAAGGCTTCGACGTATTCAGCGTGCGAGATGCGCGCGGCGATCTCCGTCGTGTAGCAGTCCGTGTACGCGCCCGCATCCCGGTATCTGCGCAGGAGCGCGGTGGGCGGCAGGTCGCAGGGACTCTTCGATCACTTCAGGTCGAACGCTGCCGGGAAATGCTCGCGCTGGATGTCGCGTTGCGCGGCGAGCATGCCGAGGCGATGCAGGACTGTCATGTTGGCCGGCGAATCCATGGCGCTCAACGATTCGACCACCTTCGGATCCTGCAGCGCCGGCTCGAGTTCCTGCAGGCTGCTCGCGCGCAGGTCGACGTTGTAGCGTCGGTAGGTGAGGGCGGCAGTGCCATTCAACACATCGCCCTGCAGGTCGCCGACTTCACGATTGATGCGGCGGGCCGTCGGGCCGTCCGACAACCACTGCAGCAGTGTCTCTTGCAGCGTCGACGTATCGTTCATCAGCGACAGCAGTGCATCCACGGCTTGCTTCGCAGCCAGGCTTGCGTGCGTCACCGTGGGATCCGCAGCGCCTGTGCCGATCGACACGACGAGCAACCGGTCTGCGCCCGTCGGCCAGTTGATGCGATAACCGATCATGGTCGCGTACATCATCGCCAGCAGCGCCGGATTGTTGAACGGGCTGACGCCGCCGTCGACGAATTCACCGGTCACCGACTTCGAACCCGTGGCGCGCGCGATCGTGATCGGTTGCGAATCGAAGTACGCGGGCGCGGCCGTCGAGGCGCGCACGACTTGCCACAGCGGATAGTCGCCGTCGCCGATGACTCCGTTCGGGCGGGCCGCGAAGTACTGGCCGCGCGGATTGTTCGAGAGCGGCCAGGGGCTGCCCGTGTCGATGCGCTTGGTCATGACCAGCAGGCCGGTCTTCAACTCCGGTCCGCCGAGCGTGGTCTTCGACCCGTACACCTTCTTCAGTTCGGAGATGAGCGTCGCCTCGTCGTACTTCGCGCGCAGCACGCCTTGTCGCAACAGCGAGCGTGTGAACACGCGCTCACCGAGCATCATGTAGCGCTGGCGGATCTCCTCGACCTTCCAGCCCATCGCCAGCGTCGCGGCGATGATGGCGCCGGTCGAAGTGCCCGCGATCAGGTCGAAGTAGTCGGACAGCCGGAAGTCCTCGCCCGCCTGGTGGCGCTCGCGCAGGAGGTTCTCGACCTTCTGCAGCAGCCCGAGGCTGAGGATGCCGCGCAAGCCGCCGCCGTCCAGCGCCAGGATGCGCTTGGGGGTGCCGTCGTTCGCCAGGTGCTGATCCCGGGTTCGGATCGAGTAGCTCATGCCCGTCTTCCGTTCATCTTGAAATCTGACGTTATCACGCTACGCTGCCGCCCAATGAGAATCTTCCTCAGCTACGCATCCGAGGATCGCGACCGCATCGAGCCGATCCGCTTTGCGCTCGCCGAGCAGGGCCACGACATCTTCTACGATCGCGAGGACCTGAAGCCGGGCGAGGCGTTCGACTCGCGGATTCGTGCGGCAATCGAACGCAGCGATCTGTTTGTCTGCTTCCTGACGCCGCACACTGTAGATGCGGGCAGCTATACGCTGAGCGAGCTGTTGGTCGCCGAGCGGATGTGGCCGCGCGCCGACGGTCGCGTGCTGCCGGTCATCCTCGCGGATGTCCCGCGCAAGGATATTCCTGCCTATTTAAGGTCCGTTACGTGTCTCACGCCAGTGGGCAACGTCACCGCGAGCGTCTCAGATGCCGTTCATCAGCTGGCGCGCGCTCACAGCCGCCGGCGCATGCGAAAGATCGCAGTCTGGGCCGTTGCGATCCTCATCCCGGCGGCGATCGCGTCGTACTGGCTCGTGCAGCGCGCGGCAGTCTCGGCGAAGGATGGCGTGACGCTCGTGCGCATCGAGGGCGGCGTGTTCACGATGGGCGATGACGAGTTCTTCCCGTTGCGTGAGGTCTATGTCAATCCGTTCTACATGGATGCAGTCGAGGTCACGACGTCGCGCTACGCGAAGTTCCTGGAAGCGAACGGCGCGCTCGCGCCGCCGGACGAATGGGACCAGGTCGACTTGAAGAAGAATGGCGATGTTCCGGTCGTGGGCGTGTCGTGGAACGACGCGGACGCCTATTGTCAGTGGATCGGCCGACGCCTGCCGACCGAGGCGGAGTGGGAGAGGGCGGCACGCGATAGCGATCAGCGCAAGTATCCGTGGGGCAACGATGAGCCCGGCGCCGGCAAGGCCGTGTACGCGCGCAAGGCGGAATGGGCGTACGAGGGCGGGCTCGAGCGCGTCGGCTCGCTCGAAGCCGGGCGCAGTCGCGAAGGCGTTTACGATCTCGAAGGCAATGCTTCGGAGTGGGTCAGCGACTGGTTCACCGAAAGCTTTTCGGTCGACGATGTCCGCAACCCGAAGGGCCCGCCGACGGGCGAGAAGAAAGTCATCCGCGGCAGCGGCTGGCACGAGCCGGTCGAGCGCATCGGCGGATCGCGGCGCTATCAAGCATCGCCCGACAATCGCACCGACGACGTCGGGTTCCGCTGCGCGATGGACTCACCGCGCTGATTGCGGACCAGCCCGGCGCTCCTGCTCGCGTGCGCCTTCCAGGATGTGCACCAAGGAGTAGTTCGCCTCGTGGCAGGCGTATTCCAGCATCAGCTCGTCGCGACGCAGGAAATGCGACTCACCCGTCCACGGCTGCGTGTAGTAAGTCGGGTCCTCGACCACGAATGCATAGTCGATCCGGTCCGCGGCCACGCGAGCGAAACGCTCCGTAACGACCATTCGCGGAGACACGAGGAAGCGATCCGGAGGTGCCAGTCGCAGGTGTTCGTTCTCCGTGAAGCCTCGGGTCTCGACGACGAGAACATCGCCCTCCCAGTGGCCTACGGAATCGCCCAGCCAGGAAGTGATCGCCACCGGCAGGGGTTTCGAGTTCAGGCGAACGATGCGCGTCGCACCGATGAACTCCGCTACGAATACGAACGAGTCTGCGGTCTGCACGATCTGATGCAGGTTGACGCCATTGCGTATCGAAAGGATGGGCGGTTGCGCGGTTGTCGAGGCGAGGCATCGCTCGGGAGCGGGACGTTGCTCCGGGCCATCCATCGCTGAGAGCACGCTTGCCATCGCTGGCCCGATGCGCTGCTTGTAGAGATCGTTGCCGGGAAGCAGGCCATTCGCAGGATCGACGATGAGCGAGCTGCGCAGCTCGCCGCGAATCGGCTCGATGCTCAAGTCTTCGAAGTATTCGGTCGGCTCCGTGGGCGTGTTGCGATCTTCGGCACGCGCGTCCAGCGCTGCCAGCAACTTCGCCGCCTGTGCTTCGTCGATCACCAGCGTCGTGAAGCCGGGAGGACGCTGCAGCGGCGTGGAGTTCGAAGCAACCCACGTGCCCTGCATGTCGGGCTGGCCAGTGTCGAGACGGGGCGGAGTGTATGGCCGCTCTTTGGCGAGTGCCGAGCAGCTGAGAATGAGCAGTACCGTGAAGGCCGACCTGCGCATGGTGGCCTCCACGGTACCACAGCAGGGCTTAGTTGCGGACCACGAGCTGGCCCTGACGCGTCAGGTTCGGCGCGTTGACATCAGCAATGGCTCGCGCCATCGCGTCTTCGACGCAGGCGTGCAGAGGGCTCTTGAGCTCGATCGGGATCAGCATCTGCTTCAGGCCGCAGACGTTGCGCGCGGCGGCCTTGATCCGGCCGTGGAGAATGGCGGCGTCGGCCTCGTTCTCCAGGTTGAGGTCGCCGTAAGACACGACTTGCTGATACATCTTGCGGCCGGTAGTGGTGGCCTGTGCCATCGCCAGTCAGAGCAGATCGCGGCCAGCGCGGCGATAGCAATTGCAGACGTCTTCATCATTCCTCCAGGTTCAAGTGGGTAAAAGTCAGAGCACAAACTTGATGGCTGCAGCTTGCTCGTCGACCCGTGAACGCGGCGGCACCCTCATCGTGAAAAAGGCGTGAACAATGCTCGATTT
Source organism: uncultured Gammaproteobacteria bacterium (assembly GCA_963830745.1). GTDB lineage: Bacteria > Pseudomonadota > Gammaproteobacteria > Steroidobacterales > Steroidobacteraceae > Steroidobacter. The sequence goes on along the minus strand of CAWHNL010000011.1, from coordinate 653,489 downwards.
GACGTCGGCGCAACGCTGATTGTCTTCAGTCGCGCAGGCGCCTAACATGCCGAGAAATGAGCAGCAATAGTACGGTCGTACGAGGCGCACTCATCTGCGCGTTCCTGTTTGCGATGGCGCTTTCGTCGATCGCGATGGCTGACACTCGCAACGTAGTGCTGATCATTGCGGACGATCAGGGACTCGATCTCGGCGTCTATGGCAACCCGGTGCTGCGCACTCCGAATCTCGATCGGCTCGCTGCTCGCGGCACGCTGTTCACGAACGCGTTCGCGACCGTATCGTCGTGCAGTCCCAGCCGCTCGGTGATCTACACCGGCCTGTACTCGCACTCCAACGGGATGTACGGGCTGGCGCATGACGTACACAACCAGCATCTGCTGCCATCGGTTCGTACGCTGCCGCAACTGCTCAAGGCCGCGGGCTACCGAACAGCGCTCGTCGGCAAGAAGCACATCCTTCCGGACGATGCGCTGCCGTTCGATGAAGAGCTGGCGCCGGAGCGGCCGGGCCATCGCGATGTGGCTTTCATGGCGGGCGAAGCACGGAAGTTCATCGCCAAGAGCGTGGACCAACCGTTCCTCCTGGTCGTTGGCTACAGCGATCCTCATCGTGCCGAACAGAACTTCGGCAATACGCGCCCGTGGCCGCGAATCGAGCGCGCGACTTACGACCCGGCCAAGGTCATCGTGCCGCCACATCTGCCGGATCTGCCCGAAGTGCGCCGCGACCTGGCGGACTACTATGAGTCGATCAGTCGGCTCGACAGCGGGATCGGGTTGCTGCTCGATGCTCTTCGAGAAACCGAGCACAGCGACGACACGCTGGTGATTTATCTGAGCGACAACGGCCGGCCCTTCCCCGGCGGCAAGACCACTCTCTACGACGATGGCATTCATCTGCCGCTGATCGTCTCGTCGCCAACGCAAGGCAAGCGCGGCGTTCGCAACAACGCAATGGTGAGCTGGATCGACATCGCGCCGACGATATTGGATTGGGCCGGTGTGTCACCGCCGAACACGCAGCGGCTCGCGGGCCGGTCGGTCTTGCCGATCCTGGAGCAGTCCGATCCGCAAGGATGGGATCGCGTGTTCGCATCGCACGTCTTCCACGAGATCCAGCAGTACTACCCGATGCGAGCGCTGCGCACGCGCGAGTACAAGTACATCGTCAATCTGGCCGCAGCGCTGGAGTTTCCGATCGCAGGCGACATTGCTGCCTCGCCGACGTGGAAGGCGATGGCTGCGCGGCCAAGCGTGGGCGTCGGGGCGCGCACGATGCAAGCGTTTCTGCATCGTCCGTCGGAGGAGCTTTACGATCTGCGGGAGGACCCGGCGGAAGTGAAGAACCTGGCCGCCGATCCAGCGCATCGTGAGGTTGTAGAGCGCATGCGCGCAGAGATGACGAAGTTTCGCACGGACACCCACGATCCCTGGCTCAACAATTGAGCGTGACGATAACGCTTCGCCGCTCGCACCACTCGCTTCGCCGCATTCGTCGGCACCATTCCTCGCGACTGACGGTCCATTGCCGCTCATCTTTGTTGCAGGGACCTCACATGCCGCTGAATGCCTCGAAGCTGCTGCCGCTGATTGCTCTTTTCCCATTGATGTCTACTGCTCGCGAGGTTTCGTGCCACGAGCCGCCGACCTCCATGCGTGCCGCCCGCATCCACGCTGCGGGTGGACCCGAAGCCTTGCGCATCGAGTCAGTTCCTGTGCCTGTGCCCGCGGCGGGGGAGGTGCTCGTTCGCGTGCACTACGCGAGCGTCAATCCGGTCGACTGGAAACTGCAGGAGCGAGGTCGGCTGCCATTTCCCGCGACGCCAGGCGGGGACTTTTCCGGCGAAGTGATTGCGGTCGGGTCGAGGGTCACTGATTTCGCTTGCGGCGACCTGTCGAAGAGCGGACTCGATGGCGTTGCGCCGCTGATCGCAGCCGGCAAGGTGCGGATCAATATCGATCAGACGTATCCGCTGGATGCCATCGCGAAGGCGCAGGAACACAATCGCAGCGGCAGGACTCGCGGCAAGGTGGTCGTCGACATGGGCGTTGCCGCAGCAACGGCACGTCAGTCGCCCTAGTCCTTGCGCAGCAGCGCATACGCGAATCGCTGCTGAACACCTCCCGGTGTCGCATGCACTTCTCGCCTCGATTCCACGAGCGAGAAAGATCCACCGAACAACGCGGCAATATCGGCAGGGTCGCGACGCACTACCGGCAGCCCGCTGCACTTATCGGGTCCGTCGGCAGCGAAGCAACCGATGACTGCGTGGCCTCCGGGCGCGATCGCGCGCGTGGCCGTGCGCACGTAGGCCTGAGCCGCTTCCGGCGCGGTGAGAAAGTGAAGCGCGGCACGATCATGCCAAAGATCGAAACTTGCGTCGGGAAGCGTCAGTGTCGTCACATCTGCGGCAAGCCACTTGATGTGCTCGGCCCGCGGGCCGAGCCGGCGCCGAGCGACTTCCAGTGAAGCCGGCGAGAGATCGACGACGGTGATCGCGCGGACGCCAAAGTCGAGCAAGTCATCGACAAGGGTCGATGCGCCGCCGCCAACGTCGACGATGCGGCTCAGTGGATTGAGTCCGGCTTTGCGCAGCAGCTCGAACGAGACTTCGAGGTGGGCGCGATACCAGCTGACCCGGTCCGCTGCCTTGGCCTGGTACGCGCTGTCCCAATGCAGGCGATCGTTCGTCACGACTGCCGATCAGCCGAATGGCGCGTCGATCGAAGAGGGCGGAACCGAGAACCACTGGGGACCGCGCTCGGTCATGTGGACGCAGTCCTCGAGCCGCACGCCGAAGCTGCCTGGAATGTAGATGCCGGGCTCATCGGAGAAGCACATTCCCGGCGCCAAGCGCGCCGTCTCTCCATGCACGAGATTGATCGGTTCGTGGACGTCGAGGCCGATGCCGTGACCGGTTCGATGCGACGTACCCGGCAGCTTGTACCCCGGACCATAGCCCGCTTTCACATACGCCGCGCGGACCGCATCGTCGGCGGCGCCCGCCGGTGTTCCGACTCGCGCCGTTTCGAATGCGATCTGCTGTCCACGGTGCACGAGCTCCCAAACGCTGCGCTGCTGCTTGCTGCCTCACCCATGACCATCGTGCGCGAGATGTCGGATTGATAGCCCTCGTAGCTGCAGCCGCAATCCATGAGCACCACTTCACCCGGCCTGACCTCCTGCGGTTTGCCGGAGCCGTGCGGATACGCGCTGGCTTCACCCAGCAGCACCAATGTGAACTCGGGAGTCGCGCCGCGCTTCGCCATCGCCGCTGACATGATGCGTCCGATGTCGGCCGGCGTCATGCCACGCGCGATCCGCGGACCGGTCTCGCGATAGGCCGCGACTGTGATGTCCGCCGCCGCTTGCATCAGCGCGATCTCAGCGGGCGACTTGATCAAGCGGCAAGTACGAACGACGCCGCCGTCGCCGCGTGTCTCGACGCCTAGCGTACGAAGGCCGTCGAACGCGAAGAAGCGCGTGGTCTCTTCGACGCCCACCGGACCTTTGCCGGCCCCGTGTGCCTTCAGCCAATCGGCGAGCAGTGCGAACGGGCTTTCATGCTCGTTCCAGACGCGGACGTCGGCGGTAATCTTCAGGCTCTCGCGGACCGACGGCTCTTCGAACTCCGGGGTGACGACGACCGGCTGACCTTCGGCGGGGATCAAGGCGGCAGTCAGCCGTTCGCTTCGACGCCATTGAACGCCGGTGAAGTAGACGAGCGAGCTGCCGGCTTCGACCAGCAACGCTTTCAATCCGGCCGCGCGCATCAACTGCTGGGCCTTCGCGATCCGCTGCATGCGTTCGGCTTGGGTGATGGGCGGCGGCAACGAATTCGGAGACGCGCCGCCGCCCGTTTGGGCGGAGAGCAACGATGGCCTGAGCCCGACCAGGCTCGCGGTCGCTGCCATTCCAAGAAACGCTCGTCTATCGGTTCGCAATTCTTCTACTCCTTCGGCTCGAATCGAGGCACATCAGCAATCCGAGTTCAGAATACGCTCACAGGATCGTTCACGGCTACGCGGCCAGGTGTCACCGTCGAGCCGTAGACGCCGAGGCAACCCTGGCGATCCTGGGCGACCGTGCGCAGGATCGCCGGATTGCGCTGCGTGGTCACGGGATCGATCGTGATGACGACGCAACGGCCGTCGCGTTTGTCGACGCGCATGGCCATGCCGCCGATACGCAGGACACAACCGACCCAGCCGTCTTCCTGGAACGGATCCGCTTCGCGCAGCCTCGACCAGGATGTTCGGTCGGAAGCGCTGGACCTCGAGCGGAGCGCCGACCATCTCGCCGAGCCGCGCAAGCGTCTGAGTCGTGACGAGCGACAGCGGGAAGGTGTCGAAGATGCCGCGGTTCTGTTTGATCACCCTTGCTCCTTCCGGCCAGAGCTGCGTTGCAAGTGCCGGGTCCGTGACATCGAAGACCGTACCGGCAGGCGTTCTAACGGTCGTCGGCGACTTGTCGGGTTGCGCCGGATCGACGAACGAAGGGTGGTAGTGGCTCATGTCCCCGCGCTCGCGCAGGGTGAGCCAAGGAAAGCCGCTTTGCGGCAGGCCGTCGCGGATGAAGGCCCAGCGACGATCCCCGGCGAAGCCGTGCCAGGACACATCGACTTCAGTCAGCGGCTCGCCCGCCATCGACTTGACTGGATAACGCCACAATCCGACGACGCGGCCGACAGGCCTGCCGTTTTCACGATCACGCATAGGCACCTCCGTAGAGGCGCCCTTGAATCAGGAACCGCGTCGAGCGTGACGGACGTGGATCCGCTGCAGCGCCTCTCGACGGCGGGTGTGCGTAATGTAACCTACGCGCAGATCAATCTGTAGCGAGAACGTCGTGCAAGCCGTTCGTGAACTGCTGCGCTTCCCCGCGGTGGCCGGGAGCCTCGCGCTAATGGCCGCGGGCGGCTGCCTGGTTCACGGGCTCGTCATCGATGCCGAAATCAACCTGTCGCACACGCTGGCGTGGGCAATAACCTCCACCGTGCCGTGGGTGTGCGCGTGGGAAGGCTTGAAGCGGTTGAGTGCGGTGCTGTTACGGCCTCCGAAGTCTGCTCAGGCCGACGAGGTACCGCCGACCGAGCGCCTGCGAGGATTACAGGTCGAGCGCGTACTCGACATCCCGACGCGCCGCGGTGTGCTGGCGCTACGTGCCTGCGACATCGAATACGTCAAGGCTGCGGGTAACTATGTCGAGCTGATCACCAGCGATCGAACGTTGCTGATGCGCGCGACCTTGCAGGATCTCAGCGAGCAACTCGGCGTGGTCGGATTCGTGCGAGTGCATCGCTCGCTGCTGGTCAACTCTTTGCACGTGGTGGCCACTCGCCGAGGTCCGCGGGGTCGGCGAATCGTCGAGTTGCGCAGCGGTGCGGAGCTGCCGGTCGGTCGCCAGTTCGACGGCAACACACGCGCGTTCGTCCCAATCGCGCACCGTTCGTCCCGACGGGCTTGAGGGCTACGCTCGGCACTGTTGAACTGGCTCGGTATGAAACTCGCACCTTCCTTCTATCGCAGCGTGGCGGTGTGCTCGATCCTGTCCGCCATCACGACGCTGGGGCTGATCTTCCTGCCGGAGTTCTACCAGCCCGCGGAAGGGTTTGAAGGGCGTATGAGGCGCGTCGACGATCCGGCGTACGTGCTGCGATCGTGGGTGTACCTGATCCATCCGTTCATCACGTTCGCAGCAGGGCTGGGCGTTGCTTTGCGAATTCGCGCTCTGCGCCCCGTTGCCACGATCATCGGCGTTGCCGGCTTCGCGCTCTGGGCTTGCAATGAAGCTGTTCAGCAGACGATGACGCTGTTCGCGTTCGACAAATGGCGAGCGGCATACTTCGCGGCCGACGAAGCTACGCGCGCGATCATTCGTACCAATGTTGCGGTGTATGACGGCCTTTGGGACGCGTTCTATTTCCTGCTGCTGATCGGCTTTTCGATCGGCAATCTCGCCTTGGGTATCGGGTTGATGCGCGCGGGCCGAGGCGTGACGCGGATTGTTGGGTTCTTCTTCCTTGCCGCCGTTGCGATCACGCTGCCGATCATCACCGGCGAGTTGCAGTGGGGGACATTGCCGGAGCCGTTCGCCAGCTGGAGCTATCCGGCCATCCAACCTCTCGGACGCACGCTGATCGGCCTGTGGTTGTGGAGCGCCGCGCAAGAAGAGGAGCCGCTGCCGACTCGCTTCCGCATCAGCTGAGCATCACGCGGTCGCAACCCGCCACAGGTCGACGCCGGAATACTTCAGGCGCATGCACTTGCCGTTGACGATCTCGCCGAAGCGGATCCATTCGGTGTTGGCGGGCTCGTCACGCAAGCGGAACAGCTCGCCGTCGAGCTCGAGCGGCGTGCCGTCCAGCATCAACCGGCCCTTGAGGACGAACACTCGCAGCGAGCCGATCCACGGATCCTCGCTGCGGTAGTGGCCCACGTAGCTGCGCCACTCCTCGGGCACCTTGAACTGACGCGGTCCGTCGTACGCGTCGGTCGCATACCACGCATCGCCGCAGCTGACCTCGACGACCGGCCCGTCGGGCTTCTTGCGTCCGAACACAAGAGGAAAGCGTGCGAAGTCAGGGTGGCTGGCATGGAACTGATCGGGCGCGGCCAGTCTCTGCATCGGGATGACCTTGTCGTCGAGCGCGAGCAGCAGCGTCTTGCCGTCGCTCTGGACTTTCAGCTGTCCCCGTTCGCCCTTGAAGACGCCGATGTAGTCGGCCGAGTTCGTGACGTCGACTTCAGAATCCGGCATTGGCTTGGCCGGATACTTCTTGCCCTCGGCACGAGCGCGCATGAGCTGCAGCGCATACTTCACGACAGCATTCGGGCGATATCCCTGCTGTGCGTTGACCGAAGCGAAACCGCCGATGCCCGCCGCGATGTCGACTTGCATCGCCGACATGTATGACACCATGCCGCCGGTGTGTCGCAGCAGCGCGTTGCCGTCGAGCTCGTCGACCGCGATGCCGTAGCCATAGCTTGCAGTGGGGCCGAATTCCTCGGCCTTGATGTGGCGCTTCGAGAACAGCTCGAAGCTTTCCGGCGAAATCAGGTTCCGCTGCGGTCCGCGGCCGCGATTGGCGATCATCTGCACGTATGCGCCCATATCGCGCGCAGGAGCAGCGATGCAGCCCGCGCCGCTCGTGGTGATGATCGACGGTGCTTCGCACAGGTCGGCATGTCGAGGGTAGGGGCGATCGCTCAGGAACGGCTGGTAGCTCCTCGGCATGCGAGCGCGCATCTGGAAGTCGATGGCGGGCTCGCTCTGCGACATGCCGAGCGGCTTGAAGATCCGCTCGCGAAAGATGTCGGGCAGCTCGCGGCCGTCCAGCGTCCACGCGAGATACCCGAGCAGCGAATAGGCCATGTTGTTGTAGTGGAACCGTTCGCCCGGCGCGTAGGCGGCGAGGTGTCGCTGCGCCGGGTCGGACGGAAAGACTTCCGGCGCACCGGGCAGGCCCGACGTGTGCGTCAGCAGATGATGCGTCGTGATCGGCGCGAACGAAGATTGGATGCGGAACCAGGGCAGGTACTCGACGACCGGCTTGTGCAGATCGAGCTTGCCCTCTTCGCGCAACTGCAGGAGCACGAGCGCCAGGAACGATTTCGTGATCGAGCCGATCTGGAACAGCTCATCGGCCTCCAGCGGGCGCCGCACACCGAGCTCGGTGTAGCCATAAGTGGCAACACGCTGCACGCCCTCGCGATCCGCGAGTACGAGCGTCATCCCCGGGCTGTTCATCTCGCGCATGAACTGCTCGACGAAGCGATCGATGTCGACAAACACCTCGCCGTACTTGGACGAGTTCGCATGGCCTTCCTTGACCCAGAAGCCAGCGGCTGTGGCGGCGGCGCCGACCATTGCTGCCTCGAGAACGTCGCGTCGGGTCAGTTGCATGAGTACTCCCGGTAGAATTCGGCAGCGGCTCAGAGCCGCTTGCCTTCGTATGAGGACGCGCTGCCGTTGCGGGTCACGCGCGCTTCGATCTTATCCTGCGACACCGTGCCGACTACAGTCGTGATGCTCGACTCGGCTGCGTAGGCGAATTCGATTTGATCGCCGCGAACACGGGACCGCCACAGCGGCCGGCTCGCATCGCCACTCGCAATGCGCCCCGTGATGTTTTGAAACGATTGCTGCAGCTGAATGGTGAACCGTTCGCCGCCGTCGCTGCGAACGAATGTCCAAGTGCCGGCGACCTTGGCTGGCACGATCCACAGATAAGCATAGGCGCCGTCCGCGGATACTTGATCGTCAGGTTCCCAATCGTCCATGAGCCAGCTATGCGACACGATTCGCGTGCCAGGAGTCATTGCCAGCAGCTTCGGACGCAGCCGCAGATTGATCTCGGGAAGCAGATACAGCGTGACGACCGAGGCCGAGGAAAAGTCGAAGTCGAATACGTCGGCACGCTCGATCTTCACTTTGTCCGAGACGCCTTCCGCCGTGACGAGACATTGCGCGAGGGCGACCAGGTCGGCGTCGTACTCGACACCGACCGCGGTTGCACCGAAGTCTTTCGCGGCCGCGATGGGGATGCGCCCGTCTCCCGCTCCGAGATCGAACACGCGGTCGCCCTTTACGGTTTTGGCCAGCTCCAACATCTTCGTCGTCAGCGCGTCGGTGGTCGGCATCCAGACGACGTCTTTGCCGGGCTGACCTGTCGAGGGCTGTCGCAGATGGCTGCACTTGCGTTGTGCTTCCTCGGAAAGGCCGCCGCTGAGTTGTGCGAAGTCCCGGTTGACGATCGGGTATTCCCGCCAGTCCTTGAAGTCGAAGTGCCACCACTCGGTCTCGTACACGGTGAAGCCTTCGCGCTCCATCGCCTTCCGCAGCAGTTCTCGATGCTCGCGCTCGGCGGGCTTGCCGCCCGAGTAGTTGGGATACGCACGCGGGGACATCTCGTCATAGACGCTCGGCATCGACACGGCCTTGCCCGTGCGCAGCTCGTAGAGCGTGAGATCGACGGCGCAGCCACGATTGTGTCGCGAGCCCTGGGCCGGATCGGCAACGAATTCTCGCAGCGCAGGCGGCGTCGCTTCCCAGAAGACCTTCGTGACCCACCAAGGGCGATAGGCATCGTGAATCAGCAGCCCATAGCCCTGACTCGCCAGCGCGCGATGGACGCGCAAGAGTGCTTCAGCTGCGGGCCGCTGCAGGTATGCGGCCGGCCGCGTGTAGACCGGCGTGCTCAGGAAGTTGTTGGCAGTCGCGTAGCGAATGTCGAGCTTGATCGTCGGATCGAGCTTCGTGAGCTCGACCAGATCGACGCTGCGGAATTGACCCGATTCGGCGGGCGGCTGTGCCGCGAGTGCCTCCGCGCGCAGCTCGGGCACCGGTCGTTGCGGTGTGATGCGGAAGATGCCGTCGCTGCCGACGCCCTCGTGTGGCTGTTCGCCGCAGCCGCTCGCGGCGACGAGAGTCACTAGTGCTACGACTGCCGCGTATCCGATCCTGCGATGAATCATGCGGACGGAATGTATCAGCGACTGGCTCCGTCGGCACGCTCCTCGATGACATGCACCCAGAACTCCAGGATGCCGTTCTTCGGCTCTCGCGAGGCTCTCACTGCAATTCTGCAGCGTCGATCTGCAGGCCAGTAGTACATGGAGGGCTGTCCCTCTCGTCACCGGCTTCTCGTACTGACCGAACAACGCCAGCAGTTGGCCGAGCAGTTGTTCGCGCCTTTCGTAGGGCACACCGATGGCTGACCGACACGACTTCGTTACTCTTCCCGAAATGGTATTGAATTCGCGTGCCGGCGTCGGGGAATGCCGAACAGCGGTTCGTCATCGAGGAGCGTGTAGCTGCGCTCCCCGGGAGCCGTGGAAAAGTAGTGGTCTCCGCCAGGGCGGATTGCGACGAGGTCGTGGAGCTTCGTTCCCCAGGGGATGCCGCCGACGCCTGCCGCGAACTGATCGTCGATCGGGCCGGCCAATGCCGATGCTGACAGGCCAATGGATAGGGCAATGAGCGCGATGGTACGCATGGCAGCTCCTATGCAGTCACTCCCATTCGACGCATCGGTCCAAGGAATGGTTTAGGCGGGACTTACCTACGCAAGCTCGGTTGCGCGCAGACTTACTGCCGGAGCTCAGACACCGCTTTCCGGGTCTCCATATCCAACGGCATCGACACGTGGTCGTGGATCATCAACCACTGGCCGTTCCGCTTCTGGAAACCCACTGTCACCCGTACCCAGTAGTCGGCTTTCTCGCCGTTCGCCCTCGTGGCGTTGATGTGACTCAGGCTGTGACAGAACGCGACGTCATCGCCGGTGACGATTCGCAAGTCATGGATCTCATAGTCGATCGGACCGGGCATCGCGGCGAACCACCTCTCGAAGTTCTTTCGATAGTGCGCGGCGTCCGGGACTTGATGGGGCGGCATGAGGTCGAACGTGATGGTGTCCGGCGCGTACAGGGCCATCAGGGCGTCGAGGTCCTTGGCATGCAGCGCTCGTGTCCATTTCTGCAGGCGCTCGCGGATCTGGGCTTCGTCCTGGGTCGGCGTCGTTAGGCATGGCACTCTCCTTACATATATATGGATACGCCTTGGATGACGCCCGAGTTCTGCTTCCTGGGACATGCCGTGACTTAGCGTCGCGACTCGGCAACAATCGAGCCGCGTTTCACGGGGGTCACGCACAATGAAAATCAACAAGACAATCGCGTTGGCGTCGCTAGTCGGTCTGTTTCTTCTCCGCGCGTCGGCAATTCTTGCGGATACCCCCGACCTTGCCGCGGCGCGCGCCACAGATCCGAACACACTCGGCTGGATGGTTGGATCTCCACCGCCGCCCGACAAGTTGATTCGCTTCGACGACGGGACCTTCTATCGCTTTCCGCAGTGGCGTTGGAGCTTCTCTCACTGGCGCGAGCTGCTACCGACGGTCGCAGTTCCGCGGGGTGCTGGACCGACGCAGCAGTTCACGAGCGCACTGCGCTCGGATCTCGACGCGGTCACGTTCGTGCCCATGGGCGGCACTGCTCCGATGACGTGGGCAGACTCGCTTGTTGCCAACTACACGGACGGCATCGTCGTCTTGCATCGTGGCCGCATCGTTTACGAGCGCTACTTCGGTGCATTGACTGCCGAGCGTCCACACATCGGCTTCTCAGTGACCAAGTCGTTCTTCGGCACGCTGGCAGCGATGCTCGTTGCGGACGGCGTGCTCGACGCCGCGGCGCCGGTGAAGAAATATGTACCCGAGCTCGCCGACAGCGGATTCGGCGACGCGACAGTCGCGCAGATTCTGGACATGACGACCGCGATCGACTTCGTGGAGAACTACACGGGCGAGTCGGCGACGATGGACAGGTATCGCTACGCGACGGGCTTTGCAATCCGTCCCACAGGCTATCAAGGCCCGACGTCCATTCTGGCGATGCTGCCGACGATCGGGCAAGAAAGGCACACACGGCACGGAGTTTCACTATCGAACCCCGAACGTCGATGTCATCGGATGGTTGATCGCACGCGTCACCGGCAAATCGCCGTCAGCGGTGCTGAGCGAGCGCATCTGGAGCCGCATCGGTGCGGAGGACGACGGGTTTCTGCAAGTGGACGAGACTGGAGTGCCCCTGACCGGCAGCGCCTTGAACGGACGTCTGCGCGATTTCGCACGCTTCGGCGAGCTGATGCGCCGTGGCGGCAAACTCAACGGTGCAGCAGATCGTGCCGGCGGCCGTCGTCGATGACATCCGCCGCGGCGGGAGCCGCGAGGCGTTCGTGGCAGGCGGGTATCCGACGCTACCCGGCTGGAGCTACCACAATTTCTGGTGGGTCTCGCACGACGATCATGGCGTGTACATGGCGCGAGGCATCCATGGCCAGGCGATCTACGTCGACCCGAAAGCCGAGATGGTGATCGCGCGCTTCGCGTCGCATCCGCTTGGCAGCGAACGTCAACCTCGATCCGACCTCGCTGCCTGCGTACCGCGCCATCGCCGAGCATCTGATGGCGCGTTCGCGATAGCGCTTACAGTCGTTCGCCGGGCAATTTGCTGGCTTGTTTCACCCAGTCGACGAATTGTGCTTCGTCGAGCTGGCCCTCGCGAACGTCGAGATAGCGCACGTTCTTGACCTTCGACTCGCTGGGCGGGGCAGGGCGCAGCGACGTTCCGCGGAAGAAGGTCACCTTGATGTAGTTCGTGAAGCAATGAAAGCTGAGGAACCAGCCTTGGCCCTCGATTCCGTAGAACGGCGAGTTCCACTTGACCGCTTTGTGCACGCCGGGGACGGCGCGGACGATGAGCGCGTCGAGGCGGCGCCCGAGGTCGCGTTTCCACCCCGGAATGGCCGCGATGTAGGCCTGCACTGGCGCGTCGCCGTCGGCCTTCGCGATTTGCGGGTTGCCGCCCGACAGGAGGACCGGCTTTCCGACCTTGCCAGGCTCCGCCTTCGCTGTCGCCTTGCGCGGTTTGCAGCCTTCTTCTTCATCGCGCTGATTTGTTCAGAGCCACAGCAGCACGGATGAGTTTCTTGAAGGCATCCGCATCGACTTCATCGCCCTCACGGAAATCGATCGCGCGCCGCGTGTTGCCCTCGAGGCTGGAGTTGAACAGCTTCGCGGGATCCTTCACCGAGGCGCCCTTGGCGAAGGTGAGCTTCACTGCGCTCTTGTACGTCTCGCCGGTGCAGATCAGTCCGTCATGCGACCACACCGGAACGTTCCACTTCCACTCTTCGACGACGTCAGGGTCCGCTTGCTTGATGAGCGCGCGCAGACGGGAGAGCGTCTTGCCTCTCCAGTCGTCGAGTTCCTTGATCCTCGCGTCGATCTTCTTCGCGGGAGTCTCGCCCTGGGTTGGATTCTTGTTCATGTTGCTTGCATCTCCTTCTTTCTCCCGCTGCGCCACTTGGCGGCATACGGCAGCGCGAACATATACAGCCCGGTAAACAGGAGGAAGGCAAGGGGTGCCAGCGGCGAGTAGGTTAGCCAGGGCGGAGGCGTCCCTCGCGCCAGCGCAATGAAGTTGGCAATGACGGTCACCGTGAAGACGATGGCCACCCAGCGATGGGTCTGCCGGATCCAGCTGCTCCAGTTCAAGGGAATCTCCTTCAGGAAGTGGCGAATTGTTTTGCGTACTCGGCTTGCAATCGCTGCCAGCCGTCGAACTTCATGGTGTCGACGCCGACCATGCGGCCAATCGGCTCGCCGGCGAGGTGCCGGTCGAGGACGTCGAAGCAGATGTGCCAACCCGCGGCGCCCCACGAGATGAAGCGGCGGTCGATGTTGTGCCAGAGCGTGAGGCGCGTGCCTTTGCCGAGCGGCTCGAGTTGCCAGCGCAGGTCGCTGTCACCCCAGCTGTACTGAAGCAGCTTCGGCTCCTCCGCCCGCTTCACGATGGTCTCGGAAATCTGCGGCGTCGGCGCACTCACTGTCGTGAGCGTGACGGTTCCAGGCTTGGCGAGGCTCCGATCGGCGTCGAAGGGCGCCCACTCGCGCAGCTGATCCGGATCGGTCAGCGCTTGCCAAACCTTGGTCGGCGGATGGCGCAGCTCCCGGACGAGCACGAGCGTCCAGGTCTCACCGTCCTTGTGAATCTCGGCGCCCGCGGCCGGGCCCGGCTGGTACTTGTCACGGCTGCTCATTTCTTCTTCCTCTTCCGACGGGGGGGTTGATTCATGCGATCTAGATGACGCTCCAGTGCGTCGAGGTGCGCCGACCAGTAGCGGCGGAACGGCGCGAGCCAGGCATCGATTTCCATGAGGGGCTCCGGCCTGATGCGGTAAAGGCGCCGCTGTGCGTCGACGCGCGACTCGACGAAGCCCGCCTCGCGCAACACGCGCAGATGTTTGGAAACAGACGGCTGCGGCAGTTGCAGCCGCTGTTCGATGTCACCTACCGATTGCTCCGAGTCCGCCAGCAGACTGAGGATCGCGCGGCGGCTCGGTTCGGCAATGATCGAGAATGTGGATTCCATGGAGCGTATATACCCCACGGGGTATATGGCTGTCAAGGCACATGAGCCAGCTCAGTCAAGCAAGTGCAATCGCGTCAGCCCCCGCAGGAAACCGGAGCTGATCGGATGTGTCGTGGGCGGCCCGCCACACTGCTTCCGCCACGTCAGACTCAGTCGTGAACTGGGTCGGCTGCGTAAGCGCTGCAAAGACATGCTGTGCGAAAGGCGCGTACGCCTCGGGTATCAATCCTTGCATCCGCGCTCCACCGTTATGCGTGAAGCGAGTCGACGGACCGTAGCCGGGCTCGACGAGCTTGACGCGAACATTGAACGGCTCGAGCTCGAATGCGAGCGACCCAGTAAATCCTTCGATCGCTGTCTTGCTCGCCGTGTACACCGCTACCAGGGGCATCGGCGCTAACGTCGCGCTGGACGTTACGTTGACGACGACGCCCGCTTTGCGAGCGCGAAATTGCGGCAACACCGCCTGCGTCATCGCCATCACGCCAAACGTGTTCGTCTCGAACACTTCGCGCGTAGTCGGCATCGGCGTCGCTTCGAAAGCGCCGAAGAGACCGATGCCCGCATTGTTGACGAGTACGTCGACGGGCCCGCTGGCCTCGAGCGCGCTTGCGATGCTTGCGGGGCTCGTCACATCGAGCGGGAGCACGACGAGTCTTTCCGAGCGGGGCAGGGCGTCTGCGCGTGGCGTGCGCATGGTGGCGATCACCCTCCAGCCCCGGGAGTGAAAGTGGCGCGCGGTTTCCAGGCCGTAGCCGGACGAACAACCCGTGATCAGTACGGTCTTCATGGCGATCTCTCCGTTGTGGTTCCTCATGGCGGCAACGATAGCGATCGCAGTCCGGACTCTCTACAATCAATAGTCCACATTTCATTTGCGAGAGTCCGGCCATGAGTGACCCGCTCGCTGAGATCATCACGCTGCTGCGGCCCCGCGCCGTGTTCTCCAAGGGCATCAGCGGCGCTGGACGCTGGGGCGTGCGCTACTCCGAGTTCGGTCAGCCGAGCTTCTGCGCCGTGCTCGAGGGAAGCTGTCGACTGGCTGTCGAGGGCGCGGACCCCGTCGTGCTGCAAGCGGGTGACTTCGTGCTCCTGCCGGCCACGCCCAGCTTCACGATGTCTGGGTTCGAGCCAGTGAAGCCGGTTTTGCTCGATCCGAAAGTAACGGCTGCGGCAACCGGTGAAATCCGGCATGGCAGGCGCGGGGGTCGCCCGGATGTGCGTCTGCTCGGAGGCTATTTCGTATTCGACTCGCCGGATGCGCCGCTGCTGGTCTCATTGCTGCCGGCGCTTCTGCACGTGCGCGGCGTCGAGCGGCTTTCACTGCTCGTGAGACTCGTCGGCGAGGAATCGAGCGAGAGGAGGTCAGGTCGCGATCTCGTGCTCGCACGCCTGGTGGAGTTGTTGCTCATCGAGGCGCTGCGCTCAAAGCCTGATGACGACACACCGCCGGGTTTGCTACGCGGCTTGGCGGACATGCGACTCGCGGCAGCGATCCGACACATCCACGGCGACCCCGCACGGTCGTGGACGGTGGCGCAGCTCGCAAAGAAGGTCGCGCTGTCGCGCTCTGCGTTCTTCGACCGCTTCTCGCGCGCCGTGGGCCTGCCGCCGATGGAATATCTTCTCGCGTGGCGCATGGCCGTTGCGAAGAACCTGCTCCGCCACGACGACATCGGGCTCGCGGAAGTCGCCGAACGGGTGGGTTACAGCTCAGCAAGCACCTTCAGCACGGCGTTCAGCAGACACGTTGGCCAGCCACCAAGCCGTTACGCGCGCGCAAGCCAGCTACAGCGCGCGTCGTGAGCGGCTCGTCCGCCGTCATTCCTCGATTCTCGGGTACTCGCTGCCCTTGCTGCTCTTCAGTGCAGTGACCTTGCCGCCGGACTCGACCAGCTGAAGCGTGACCGGCCCCATCGGGGGAGAGAACAACTCCGTGTCGTTCTTCGCAAACACCTCGACGGCGCCGACATCGGATATCTCCAGGAACAAACGACCGTCGCGCGCGCTGAGGGAGCCGACCATGTCCGGACTGAACCGATACTTGCCCGGCGCCCGCTCCAGCAAGGATCGGGAGATTCGTTGCGACTCGAGCTGCTCGCTCGGGTAGCCGGGCCACTCGTAGGCGCGTGCGACGCTGCCTTTGATCTCATCGAACAGCATCATGGCGAGATTGGCGTTCCCCATGATCACGACGCCTTTCCCGCGTGCGACGTAGCCGACCATGTCCGCTTCGAATCCTTCGTCGACGCCGCCGTGTCCGAAGCGCGCAAATTCGCCGACTTCATAAATGCTTGGCCCCAGGCCGTGCTGCCCGCCGTTCTGTCGCGTGACGAGCTCCTTCGCGAGGGACGGCGTGAGCAGCTGACCAGTCTCACCGCGGGCGGCCGCTTGGACGTAAAGCACGTAGTGGGCGAGGTCAGTCGGCGTCGTCCACAGGCCGGCGGCTGCCATTTCGGGATAGATATGGAGCTTGCCGGGAATGCGCTCGCCGCCCGGGCGATGCGCGGAGGCTCGGCGCGCAGCGAGCGCAGGCGCTGGATTCTGCGAATAGGTGCTCGACTTCATCCCCAGGACCTCGAGCACTTTCGATTGCATGAACGATTCGAACGGCTCCTTCGAGACATCGGCAATCAGCTGCTGCATCACCGTGTAGCCGCCGCCCGAGTAGCGATAGACGCTGCCAGGTCGGACGTCGACGCGCACCGGCGATGTGTTCGCCGGCGGCTGGCCGTCGAGCACTTGCACGACGGTCGGAATGTCGGTCCCGACGGCATAGCCGGGGAAGCCGTGAACCGTAAGGCCGGCCGTGTGACTCATCAATCGACGCAGCGTGACCTTCTCGTCTTTCGTGAACTCGTTCTCCGGCACACGCCACGTCTTCAGCTTCGCGTTGACGTCATCGTCCAATGACAGCTTGCCTTCCTTGATGAGTCGCAACGCGCCCATTGCAGCGATGGGCTTGCTGATCGAACCCGCCTGAAAGAGTGTCTCGACCGTGACCGGCGTCTTGTCGACGGTATCGCGCAGACCATATGCGCGTGCCCAGGCGACTTTGCCTTCGTCGATCACGGCGATGCTGACGCCGGGAATGCCCAACTCGCGCATCCGCTGCTCGAGAGTCACCGGACGGCCGAGGTTTTCCTTCAAGGCTACGCGCGGCAACAGCCCGGTTTCGACTTGACGAATTCGAGCATCGACAGCCGAGTCGTTCGCGAACGCAGGTGCCGCCGCGAACGACGCTACGGCAACCGATAAGAGGAAACACAGACGAAGCGCACCCATGGAAACTCCTCAGGAAAACAGCGAACCGCCGTTCACTGCGATTGTTTGTCCAGTAATGTAGCTGTTGCGAACCAGCAGTAGAACTGTCTGCGCAATCTCGTCTCCCGTTCCGGCGCGCCCGACCGGGATGCGGGCTGCGACGCCCGCCTCGAGCAGAGGTTTGCCCATCTCGGTGTCGATCAGCCCCGGAGCTACAGCGTTGACAGTTATGCCCTGTGCCGCGAGTCGCAGCGCATAGGCTCGCGTCAGACCCTCGACTCCGGCCTTCGCGGCGCCGTAGGCAACGCTGACCGAGCCTGCACCGACGCGAGCTCCGATCGACGAGAGATTGACGATTCGACCCCAGCGTCTCGCGCACATGCCGGGCAAGACGGCTTGCGTGCAGAGAAAAGCGGATTTCAGATTGACCGCGATCGCGTGATCGAAATCCTCTTCCGTAATGTCATCGAGACCGCGCGCCCTCGCCATGCCGGCGTTGTTGACCAGGATGTCGATGGGGCCGAGACGTTCTTCGATGTCCTCGATCATGCTGTGCGCGGCAACGCGAAGGGAAACGTCGGCGCCGAAAGCAGCAGCGCGGCCACCGCTGCTGCGTATGGCTTCGGCGACAGCCTCTGCCTCGTCGCTGCGTTCTCGATAGTTCACGGCAACCGCCGCCCCGGCGTCGGCCAGCGCCAACGCGATCGCCTTGCCGATGCCGCGCGAGCCGCCGGTGACCAGTGCCACGCGATTTTGCAAATCAGACATGTCGAAAGTTCTCCCGATGAGCTGCGAGTTGGGAACGTCAACAGTCGTGAGCAGTTCCGTCCACCATGAGCATGAGGAAGAAACCGGACCGGGCCGTAGCCAGATTGAGCGTCGCAACGGCAGTCGCGACGTTCGCGATACACGATTTCACGCCGGATTTCTGGCGATTCTGGGAGGCTGCGGAGAATCAACCCGTCGAGCAACAAGCGCGACTGTGGCAGCAACTGAACGTCGCCCCGCACCAGGCAGTCTTCGATGACCTCGCAGCGCCCTGCAAAGATCAATACGACGCTGCCTGGGCGCGCGCCCATTATTTCCCGGACCTGCCGCGCGTGGTCCCGGCGATTCGCTCAATCGTTGCGGGTCTGACTCAGCAGCTGGAACAGGCGAACAGTCGCTTTCTCAAGACCTTTCCAGACATGCGCTGGTCGGGCGACGTCTACGTCATGGCCTCTGGCTACTGTTTCAACGGGCGCGCTCAGATGATCCAGGGACGCAGTGCGCTGCTGTTCGGAGTGGATGCGATGGCGGCGCTCGGCCAGAAAGACCTGATACCCGGCATGCAGCATGAGCTGTTTCACCGCTATCACCGTCAGTTCTTCGATTTCGAAGCGTCCCGCGCCTATCCGCTTTGGACCGCGCTCTGGGCGGAAGGGCTGGCGACCTATGTCTCCAAGCAGCTGAATCCATCAGCCAGCGAGCTCGACCTTGGGCTGGTGCCGCTGGGACTGGTGCGGCAAGTCGACGAGCGACGTGCTGAGATCGCCGATGATTTCCTGCGTCGGTTCGAATCCACCGCGGAGCAAGACGCGACGCTGTATTTCAACAGCAACGAGAGCAAGGATCCGGTCGTGCCCGGTCGCGCCGGTTACGAACTGGGCGTGCTGGTGGTACGCGACCTATCGAAACAGCATTCGATTCAGACCATGGCGCATTGGTCGCAGGCCGAGGCGAAGACGCAGGTGAGCGCGGCTCTCGAGCGGATCAGCAAAAGGCGCGATCGGTAGCCTTGCGGCGAAATCAGTGCGCTGCGTCCGCGACGTGGAAGGCGATCTCTTCGAGAGCGATCGCGCCGAGATCGTTCGTCACAGTGACGGTGGCAAGGTACATGCCGGCCACCGGGAATATCGCAGCCGCGCTCAGTCCGCTGGCTGACTGCCCGTCGCTGAACGTCCAGGCGTAGCTCAGTGCACCGGCGTTCTCTTCGAGCGGCGATGCCGCGAACAGGACTGGCTTCCCTGCGACTGCGTCAGAGATCAGCAGTATCGAAGACGGAATCCGAGGCGAAACGTCGATCTGCGCCGAGTCGCGGGCAGCATTGTCGCTTACGTCACGAACTGTGAATGTGATGCGATAGCTTCCCGGCGCGATGTAGGCATGAGCCGCCTGCGTCCCGGGGGCCAGTGTGCCGTCGCCAAAATCCCATACGAACTGCAGCGGCGGTGTGCCATTGCCGATGCCCGTGAAATGCACGATCTCGCCGACCCGCGGCATGATGGGCTCGATCCGCTCGATGCGAGCCGTAGCAATCGTCGGGATGCTCCCCACGACGCACCTGAACTGGGAGCCCAGCAACGCCGGGCTGATGATCGTGATCAGCAGCGCAGCGCGGCGCGACAGGGATGTTCCGGACCGCATACCGTTCGCTCATACACCGGCCTCTGAGAGGTGCTCAATTCGTACAAGGGGCGCACCTGGAGCGGAATCGGCCCACAAGATTCCCCACGGATAGTGCCCAGGCGTATAGACTTGGCGTGGACCGGGCCTAGCGGCCTGCCCCTCCCTCAACTGGAGAAGCATCACTTGCCGAGACCACCGAACTACAAGCAGGAAAAGAAACGCCGCGAAGAGCAGCAGAAGAAGAAAAACGACGCGAAGCAGCGCGAGCTCGCTGAACGCAAGAAGCCTCCCGCTGATCCGCAGCCACCTTGAACACGGTGGATAGCCCGGCGGACCACGATCCCGACCTCGCCGAGCACCCCGATCAAGTCATCGCAGCGACGCGAAAGTGGCTCGAAAGAGCCGTCATCGGCCTGCAGTTGTGTCCGTTCGCCGCGGCCCCGCATCTGAACGATCGCGTGCGCTACTGCGTCAGTGCGCAACGCTCCGGCGTGGGACTGCTCGAAGAGCTGTCTCGCGAGCTGCAGGCGCTGCAGGATGCAGACCCGCTGAAGTGCGAGACGACGCTGCTCATTCATCCTCAGGTGCTGACTGACTTTCTCGAATACAACGATTTTCTCGACGCGTGCGATGCCGCGGTAACCGAGCTGGGGTTCGAGGGCGAACTGCAGGTGGCGAGCTTTCACCCGCGCTATCAATTCGCCGGCACTGACGTGCAGGACATCGAGAACTACACCAACCGCTCTCCTTACCCGATGCTCCACCTGCTGCGCGAGGCCAGCGTCGCGCGTGCGGTCGCGAATTTCCCTCACATCGACCGCATTGGCACCATGAACAAGGAGACGTTGCGCCGCCTGGGCCACGAAGGGTGGCGGCAGCTGTGGATCGCCTGAAATAGCTCACGGTTGAGTGCTCGTCTGTGCCACTGTGCTGGCCTATGAACAAGCTCTCTCGGTTTGCCCTTGCTCTCGCCGGCTTGGCATCGCTGCAAGCAAGCGCCGCCGTGGACATGGCCGCGATGGAGAAATGGGGTAACGCCAAAGTCGTCAAGTATCGGGTCGCAGGCGAGCACAGTGCACGGACCTCGGTCGTGCATGGCGATTACGAGGGCAAGGCGGACGTGATCGACCGCATCACGGTCGAGTTCACGTGGGACGTCGGCAATCACAAGTTCGTCGGACCGGTCGCTGTGAAAGACGGCAAGTCCGAGCTCAAGAACTTGAAGTCCGACGGCACGAACTGTCCGCCTCCCACGCTCAATGGCGAGTACGAGCACTTCCAGAGCGCATCGAACTCGCTGATCGGGAACGATCTGATCGAGATCAAAGGCGTGCGTGTCTATCCGGCGGCAAGCGTTTCGAACTATCCAGGCGGATGCTCCATGCGGCCGATACCGGGTGCCAAGGAAGACGCTGTGCTGCATGTGGCACCGGCCGAACCCGCCGTTCTCGGCATGGTGGGCATGATGCCGAAGGGCGGTCCCATTTCCGTCTCCGCCGATGGCAAGAGCTTCTCGGTGAAGGGTGCGGAGAACTGGACCTGGACGTATACGCCGACGATCTTGAAGTAGCAGCCGGCGTTCTCACGCAGAAAACCTCCGCTGCGCGGTAATCGAGGCGACCAGCGCGATTGCGATCAGCGTGACCGCGACGATTCCAGACTTCTCTGCATGTCCGCTGGAAAGTGTCCAGCCGCCGAGCGTCGTACCGATAGCCTGTCCCGCATAGAGTAAGGACGTGTTCAGCGCTACGGTGGCGGAGGCGGCGTTCGGATCTGCCGCGATCAGGCGCGCCTGTTGAGCTGCGATCGCCGGCGCGGCGCCCGATCCCCAGATCGCCAGTCCGAGGCCGGCGAGCAGCACGGATGCGCCGCTCAGCGCCCAGATCGACATCCCGAGGATGACGAGTACGAGCGACACGCTGGTGGTGCGTGGCCCGCCCAACCGGTCGATCGTCCTCGCAGCGATTGTCGCGCCGACAACTCCCGCGAACCCGTAGACGGCGAACAAGATTGCGATCGTCGACGCGCCCGCGCTCGCCACGGATTTCAGATGCGCGGCCACGAACGGATACTCCGTGAACTGACCGGCGAGGAAGATGCAGGTCACGACCAGCAGCAGCTGCACCTTGCGGTTGGTGAATACGGCCTTCCAGGCCGCGCCCGACAGAGGCGGAGTCATGAGTCCGCCGGGAACGGTTGCGAACACCGCGGCCGTGGCGACTGCGCTCGCCCCGGCGAGCACCAGATACGTCGCCGACCACCCGAAGTGCGCACCGAACAAACTGACCAGCGGAACGCCGATTGCGAGCGCGACCGACCAGCCGAGGAAGATGAAGGCGACCGATCCGGCGCGATGCTCGGGCCCGATGAACAGACCGATCGCGCTCGCGGCTTGCGGGGTGAATACGGCTGCGCCGCCGACCATCGCGAGACGAATCGCGAGCAGCACGCCGAAACTCGATGCAAACGCGGACAGCAGATGACCGATCACGTAAAGCACGAGAGCGGCCGTCAGCAGCCCACGCCGGCCGAGGCGATTCGTCACGAACGCGAGCAACGGCGCCTCGATGCAGAGGAGGGCGGCGCCGTAGCCGATCAGCGATCCGGCTGTCGGAACGTCGATGGCGAACGCGCTGCTGATCTCGTTGATGAGACCGGCAGGCGCGAGCACGCCGGTGCCGATGACGAAGTTGCCGAACAGCAGGGCCCACCGCGCCCGCGCCTGAGCATCGTTCATTTGGTTTGTGTCGGAGAGTTCGTGCTGCCCAGAGTATGGTGCCGCACGCAGCTCCCAGACACAAAGGAGGGCTCCTCACATGCGGTAGCGGCCACGAGCTGATGTTTCTCAGGCTGCCCGGAAGATGTGCGTGTCGTACGCAAGCGGCCGCAGCGTAGACGCGATGGCGGGGGAGGGCCACTCGGCCTCGCCGAGGCACAGATAACCCTCGTGGCGCACGGCGCGCCGAACCGAGTGCAACGCTTGTTCCTGGACTTCATGCCCGAGGTAGATGAGCACGTTGCGGAAGCAGACGAGATCGAACTCGCCGCCGCCCGGTGGAGGCCGCGACGAAAGGATGTCGTGATGGCTGAATCGCACTTGCTCGCGTAGCGCGGGAATCACTTGATGGAATCCGTCGCTTCGTACGAGGTATCGCTCACGCAGATCCTTGGGCAACTCGAAGAGCGCAGCATCTGCGTAGTAGCCGTGTGCCGCTCTTTGTAGCGCGGCTGGATCGATGTCAGTGGCTTCGATGATGCAGCTCACGCCTGCTTCGGCGAACAGCATTGCGAGCGTGTACGGTTCCTCGCCACAGCCGCACCCGACGCTCCAAATCGCAAGCGGTCTGCCGTCTGCTTGCCGTGCAAGCTCAGGAAGCACCTGTTGGCGCAACATGTCGAACGTAGGTGCGTGACGGTAGAACCGGCTGACCTTGATCGTGACGTGCTCGAGCAGCCGCGCCGCTTCACCCTCGCGGTGGCGCAGGAACTGCAAGTAATCGGCGAACGTATCCGCCCCGACTGAGGTCATCCGGTTCAGCGTACGTCGTGCGACTGTCGGCAGTCTGTATGACGCGAAATCCGTCCCCGTGCGCTCGCTCAGCAACTGGAGGATTTCGCAGAATGCTGGGTCGTCAATAGCGGGGACGCCGGTCTCAGGACCAGCGAGCGATGACATGTAGAACGCTCTCCTCAGTTAGCGCGGTGAGATCGCGCAGCAGGTGGATCGGATTTGAGCAAATACCCGGCGATGCCACAACGGTCGAGAATCTTTACAGTCTTGGTTCAAGTGAACTGCGCGACGGTCGCGGTCTTGTCGGGATGATCTTTGCAGCCGAAGAGATAGAAAGTGCCGTTGTGAAGCGCCTTCTTGTCTAACAGCGTCCCCGGGACTTGAACGATGAGGAGCATTCGCTTGTGACACTGATCGCAGTGCTGCACTTCAGCGCCCTGCACCCACGCAGGAGTGGTTCCGATCCGTCCCTGATCGATCGGGTCGAACTCGAAGCTCTCGCGTCCCGCACACAAGAGATAGCCAAGCAGCTCATCGGGGTACTTCGCACAGACCTTCTGTAGTTTCTCGCGCAGCGGCGGATTCGTTTGGAGATAAAAGCCTGGGTCGAACCGGTTGCGCTGCTTGCCCGACTTGGACTTCACTCGCGGCACGGCCACGGGTCGGTAGATTCGCCCAAGCAATCGAGTGCCCGATCCACGGGGTTCCTCGATGCTGAACTCCGGGTCGCGCGGCACGCGCAGGTTCACTGCCCGACCCGCCCACGGAAAGGTGCCCAGGGTGGCAGGTATCTCGATCACACACGACGCATCAGCGAGCGTCCGGTTGGTGCGTCCAAGCACGAACCCCTGGCAAGGCAGTGAACCGCAAGATTCAACGAGACTGTAGATCTCCTCCAACTGCTCTGCCGTCGCGGTGGCCGCGGCACGGATGATCTGCTTGCGCTTGATGTTGAAGCGGATGAGGGCTGCGGCGAGCGCTGCAGCTCCTAGTCCGATCGCTGCGAGCAGCGCTGTCAGTAGTAGCGACACGACGACCTAGTTCGTCCACCAAACGACGAATTCCTTGAATCCGATGTAGCCGTCGCCCTCCGTGTCGGCGGCTTCGAAATTGAGCTGACACTCTGCGCTGGATACGTCGCCATCGAGTTGCTCGAGCAACGCGCGGAATTCGGCTGTATCGATGAAGCCATCGCCGTTGAGGTCGCAGGAATCGAAGGCCTTGCGCGACTGCGAAATATCGGTGTCGGTCAGTGTTGCCATGACTGCTCCTGCATCTCCCGATTCGAACTTGTGTGATCGGAGTTCCATGGTGCTGCAGGCTACGGTCGGCTCGCTTAAGACTGGCTGAATCGATGCGCGGCTGCCTGGGCCGGGATTATGTATGACGGAAGTGAGTAGCTTGGACGGCGGAGTCTGTGCTACGAATTAACGATGGTAAGCACTCCGCTTGATACGTCGTCTTCTGCGCCGCTCGTTCGGGCGGGAACGAGCGCACGCGCGCTCCATTGGTCTGCTCGTGCACTCACAGCGACCTGTTGGATCAGCGCCGCGCTCTTCGGCCTCTACATTCTCGCGTTCTACGCTGCTGCGCTCGTCGACGGGGACCTCGCGAAGTGGAACGAAAGTCTGCCGCGTCTCTATGAAAGCCACACGCCGGCTGCAACGGCCGGGATCGGTGTGCATTTCGCTGCGGGCGGCATCATTCTCGCGCTCGGCTGCATCCAGTTCGTCGGATCGATTCGGTCTCGCTATCCCGCCGTGCACCGCTGGATCGGTCGCGTCTATGTGACCGCAGCGTTTCTCGCCGGCATCGGCGGACTCACGTTCATTGCCGCGAAGGGCACGATCGGTGGTACGACAATGGATGTCGGATTCGGCCTCTACGGCGTGCTCACTGCCGCAGCCGCGGTTGAGACCTATCGCCACGCTCGCGCGCGCCGCCTGGACATCCACCGGGTGTGGGCCATGCGCCTGTTCGCCTTGGCCATCGGCTCATGGCTCTACCGCATGGAGTATGGCTTCTGGTTTCTGCTGGCCGACGGTGCCGGTCACGCTCAAAGACTTCAGCGGTCCCTTCGACAAGTTGATGGCGTTCTTCTTCTACGTGCCGAATCTGCTCGTCGTCGAAGCGTTGATCCGAGCGCCGCGCGCATCGATGTCGACGACGGCGCGGTGGGCGGCAGCTGCCGCGTTCAGTTGCGCGACGCTCTTCCTGCTGCTCGGGACGTACTACTTCACCAAGTTCTACTGGGGACCGGCGATCCTGGCGCGGATTGGGTTGTGAATCACGGCGTGTTCAAGTCCAGGAACCGTGGATGCGTACGGCGTCGCATTTCGGTGATCGCTCGCTAGGTGTCGCTGGCCGGAGCCCGTACAGTTCCGTCCTTCATGACTCCAGCCAAGATCTACGCGACATTCTGGGTCGGCCTCCTGCTTTCCGCAGCGACCATCGTTGCGGCCCTGACGGGTGCGTTTGGACGCGGCGGATCTCTCGCACTGCTGCTCGGCGGCGTACTCGGGATCTGGATTGTCTTTGTATGGCGGGAACGGACGAGTGCTCGCGCAGAGAAGGCGCAGGCGCAGCGCGATCTTCTACGCTTGCCGGAACTCGAGCGTCAGGTGCAGTCGGGACAGCCAGTCGAAATTGCTGGCTCTTCGGACATTGGATTGCTCCTGGTCATGCTGACCATCGCCGGTCTCGTGACGTGGTGGGCTGTGTCCGAGCCTATGTGGCAGGTGATCGCAGCGGCTGCATTCGTCTGGGCGCTCGCGCTGCTCTCTGCGCTTTCTGTAGCACCGCTGCTCGGCAAACCCATCCTGCGCATCGCGCACGACGGCATCGAAACGCCCGCGTATGGGAAACTTTTGTGGAGCGAGATCGACGGCATCGATCTGGGCGAGATCCGCGCCAAGGGACGAACTGGCTACCGGCTGCATCTGCTGGTTCCGAAACTTGCGGAGCGCCGGGAGCAGATGCATCCCGCGACACATATGCAGCGGAAACTGCTCCCGATGCCGCGAGCGGAACTGAGGCTGCGGCTGGCGAGAACCTCCGAGACGCCGCAGATCATCCTCAGACTCTGTCAGGCGATCTGGACGCGACGCACGGGGCAAGAGGCTGTGTGGAACACCTCGATGTCCACGGAGATGCTGGCCGATCTGCGCGACGGCGAGCGTCAGCTGGCCGAGTTGGAGCGAGCCGGAGATCTCACCGAAAGCGATCCCGCGGCCGCGATGGAAATTCTGGACAGACTGCAGAAGAAGCGCCGCCCTCCAGCGAATCCGCGAGTGGCACGTGAGTTGGCCAAGAATGAGGCCGAGATGGAGGAGTTAATCGCCAGCACGGTGCGGTCGAGGCAATGCGAATTCAGCGTCAGCGCATGGATGAACGCCGACGTCATGGCCATCGACGTCGACGAAGTACAGGTCTGGATCGAAGGCCCAGCCGTTGAGCATGACCAGCGAACGACGCGCAGCGTCGAAATCCGAACCGGCATTGACCACCGGCGCCCGGTTAGGGGGTTTCACGATGATGACATTCACCGTGACATTGATTGTTACCGACGTTGCTTCTCCGTCGCTCACCGTCAGTGCGAACACGAGCACCACTGGAGCGTTCGGAACCTGGAACTGACTGATGCCAGGCGCGACGGTGCTGATCGTGACTTGCGTGCCGGACAGCTCTCGGTGGTATGGTCAATCAATGATCGCGATCGCATCAACCTCGATCAGGTAGTCGGGGGACAGCGTCGCTACGCCGAGCACCACGTCCGCTGGCTTGTGATCTCCGAACAGCGCGATCCGGGCCTTTTCGATAATCGGCAAGCATTCGTCGCGTTTGTAATTGACGACGTAGATTGTGATCCTGGTGACCTGCGCAGGCCGTGCACCGGCAGCAGCAAGTGCTCGGCCGAGATTGCCAAACACCTGGCGCGCCTGAGTCGCAAGATCACCGCGGCCAACGAGCTTGCCATGTATGTCTTCGGGCTCCTGGCCCGAGACGAATACCAACTTGCTTCCCGTCGCAACGACGACTTGGGTGTACGTTTGCGGGGTCGGCAAATCCTTGGGATTAATGCATTCGAGCGTCATTGATTAGGTCTCCTGCGAAACAGGCGCGGCGGACAAGAAGAAGCAACCATCGCGCTGAAGACTTTCCACTGCTAGATGCGCACTTCCTTGAAACACCCCGCGATCCTGTTCTGTTCACCCGCGTTCGTCCTCGGATCTGGATAGCAAAACCTGGGTCGGTTCATGCAAAGTTAAGTTGGCGGCGTTCAGAATCTCCTGGCGGATCGCATAAGGAACCACATGAAACGGCCTTCTGTGCTTACGTTGGGACTCCTGGCGGGTTGTGCTGCAACCCCGCTGAAACCTGGCGCCGAGTTGGTCCGCGTCACCCATATAGAACCGACCAGCGAATGTAAGTGGCTCGGTGACGTTACCGGAAGCCAGGGCGATTCCTTCACCGGACAATACACAACGAACGCGAACCTCGAGACGGGTGCGCGCAACGATCTGAAGAACAAGGCCGCAGCGCTCGGTGGCAACCTTGTCGTTCTGATCACGGAGCGGGCCGGTCAAACCGGTAACTTTGGACTAGAGGGGGAGACGGTCCACCGGACCGATGTCACGCTGACCGGGAGCGTATATCGCTGCCCAGGCGAAGGCAGCTAAGGGACCTGCTATCGGCCAGAAGCGGACATCCCGCTACCGAGATGGATGCACGTGACTGGTGATCGCAGCGCGGTAGGGCGCCCACCTCGTCTTCGTTGCAATTCATGGAAGGAATGTCCAGCTTGAGTCTCCGAACGACTTCGCGAGCAGCGCGCACTAACGCGAGATCTGGCGATCCACTCGGCTCACACTGGAAACGTGGCTATTCCGCCGGATATAAGAATCCGACCGCACCATCGCCTTCGAAGACTCCCTTTCGATAGCGCGTCAATGCGGCATGCCGCCGCTCCGCTCGTGCGGCGTAGTGCTTGGCGGTAAGCTCGCGTTGCTCTGGTGTCAACACTTGAGCAAACAGCTTTTGAACAGCATCATCGTATGCATCCATGACGGCTACCAGTTCGTCTGCTAGCTCGGGTGAGCCTTGCGCCGCGTTAAACCTTCCGGGAAGGCGATAACGCTCGGACACGAGCATTGCGACCATCTGCTCTCTTTGGCCAGTACTCAATGGATGGCCAACCGTAATGAGCAGACGAACGAGCTTGCGAAGATGAAAGCGTTCGTACAGCGTGTCCTGGTACTGCGTGAGCGCGGCATACGCTTCCCGTCCCAGGATGTCTTCAATCTGTGCAGTCGCTTCACTCGCCCGACTGTAATCGGTGGCCTGGGGTGTATGGCTCCCCAAATCGTTCGCCCAAGAGGAAGTCAGTAAACGCTCTTTGGCAAGCAATCGCACCAGCCTATCGATCTTCGCTGGCTCGACGCCGCGCAGAGCGAAGAAGTCGTCGTAGGCTGCTCCGACCTCCACGAGCTGCTGGGCCATCATTTCGTCCCATGCATCCTTCGAGTCGCCCGCGGGTGGGCGCTTATACACATCCCCGGCAGTGTCTTTCAGCAACAGATTCGTCGTGCTCGGCCCAGCGCGTGAACTCGACATGTCGGGCGTCTGCGGTTCACAGGCAACCCGACCGGCAATCAGAGCAAGCGAAACAGGGACGAGGACGAGCAGTGATCTCATGGGGTCTGATCGCGAAGAGATACCAACTAGCGCGGGGGCATTCGAGGGGCAATGCCAATGCGAATTTGGACCGCGAGAAGCTCGACGACGCCAATCTATGCCTCTTCTCTTGAATGCTCAAGCCAGCCCAGTCTCGGGTCGGAGCCGCGTTCGTTCCCGTCAATCGGCAGGCGCAGGACCGCCAATGTGTCGTTCGGACGCTGCCATTTGTTTGCGCAGCGGCGCCGTCTCGTCGCGTGATGAAACTGCCGATGCTGCGGCTCTGGATGTTCGCGAAGAAGCCCAGGTCAGTGCCCACTGAGCGCGCGCGGAAGCGCGTGCAGGAACCGGTCGACCTCCTGATGCAGTCCGATCGTGACACGCGCCCACGTGTCATAGCCGTCGAAGTGGCGACCGACCTTGATACCCTCGGCGAGCATCCGATCCTGGAACTGCTGCAAAGGCCCGCCGGTATCGAAAAACACGAAGTTGCCCTGCGCATCAGCTCGATCCAGCCCCAAGCGATCGAGCGTTGCATGCACTTTCGCGCGATCGCCGGTCAGTGCAGCGCGCGTCGTCTTTAGAAAGGCGTGATCGTTGAAGCTCGCGATCGCAGCCGAAAGTCCCGTGGTGTTCGGCCAGGTGAGTGAAAGCGCAGCGAGGCGTTGCGCGAGTTCCGCCGGGGTGATTGCGTAACCGATGCGAAGTCCTGCAAGTCCATGGAGCTTCGAGAACGTTCGCAACACGACCACATTGGGTACGTCGTTGACGAGCGCTGCGACTGTTGCGACCCCCGGTTGATCGGCGAGATCCATGTAAGCCTCGTCGACGATCACAGTGCAACTGACCGGAACCGACCGGATGAACGTCTCGAGCGCGTCGCGCGTAACCGCGGTCCCGGTCGGGTTGTTGGGGTTGCAAACGTAGACCAGACGCGTGAGCTGCGTGATGGCTCCGCGCATGGCCGAAAGATCGTGTCGATGGTCGGTGTCCGATGCGACCCACTGCACTTTCAGGCCAAGTGTCTGGGCGAACACCGGCAGCTCTTCATAGGTCGGTCGTGAGGCGACAACTTCGGCGCCGGGGGATGTCGTCACCGCCAGGAGACCGGCCATCTTGAGCAGTTCACCGGAGCCCGAGCCGATCACAATCTGGGAAGGCGCGACGCCCTCGTGCGCAGCGAGCTGATTCGTCAATGTCTCGATCGTTACGTCCGCATAACGCGGCGCCTCACTGACACTCGCGAGAATCGCCCGGCGAGCGGCCGGGGAAGGACCATAGGGATTCTCGTTCCCGTCGAGCTTGATCAGCTTCGTCTTGCCTGGCGAGGGATTCGGTGCACCGACCAAGATGTTCGGAGTGAGCGGAGCCAGGAGCGCGGCCGCTCCGATCAGTGCAGCACGACGTGTTAGACGATCTGCGCTCATGGGCGTCTCCTCGGGACTCCCCTCGACGCTATCACGCGCGTGGTATGAGTGTCGCGTGCAGCAGCACCTCGTACAAGCAGGTGAGCACACCGTGTGCCTGCAGTAGCAGCTCGCGCTGCGCTTTGATGGTCTTCTCTAACCGATTAAGAGCCGTCAACGTATCATCCGTGTCAGCCATGGCGCGGCGCGAGAGGCACGGGCAGGGAGGCCGCATCGGTTCATGAGCCGTTTGCGGTGTACTTCCCATTCGTAATGATGGCGACATTTCCCGCCTCGACAGTAGCGCCGAGCAGGAACATGAGCAGCTCGCCGTTGGATGAGCGATTGGTGCCGCCTGACTCCCAGTTGTCCCCAATGGCGAGGCGAACGACTCCGACACCGTAACCGTAATACGGCATGAAGCCCGATGGCAGCACAGCCTCGAGCGCCGGATTCGTTCCGACGACGAGCTCACCCGGCAGATCCTTAGCTCCAGACGCCGCCTTCCAGCCCCTTACGATCTCATCGGCTCCGCGCACGGACTCGAGATGCGTAACCTTGCCGTTCGCGAAAGTGGCCTTCAGCATTGGTGAGCGAGTATCGAAGCTTGCGTAGCCGACGAACACGCCCGTCGCAGAGCTAATGTCCGTGGTGCGGAATACGCTGGCGGGCAGCTCTTCCTCGCGGTCGCGAACCGATCGCGCGTTCGCTACCTTGGCCGCGCTGGCATCGCCCGTGTTCCGGTGAACCCACGCATCCGCAGGAATCACGAACGTGAGATCGGTGCCGTTCGGTGCCGTGACATGCACCTTCTTGCCCACCAGCGCGGACTCCACTTTCGCGATTCGCTTCGCGATGAGCGCCGGCGGAACAAGTATCGCGGCCTCGTACATCTTTTCAACCATCGGCACATCATCCGCATCGGCAGGAATGAACCAATGGAAATGAATGCTGCGAACCTTCGACGATTCGACGAGGCGCTCGAACGGATGGTCTTCGACGGCACTCAGGTCTGTGGGTAGCCAGATGGCGGCGCTCGAGCGCGCGAAGATGCCTTTCCATTTCTCGTCGCGCGCGGCGCGATCCGCCGGTGTCATCGCATTCACAGACGCAGAGGTTGGCGCAGCGATTTCCTCCACGACGCCGCCAGCCTTGAGAATGGCCCTACGCAGGGGCTCCGCAATGCCGCGGTCGAACGCCGGGTCCGCGAACACGACGACGTGCTCGCCCGGCGCAAGCTTCCAGGTGCGATTGACGACGATGTCAGCGATGCGGGTGTAGTCGACCCCTGGCTCTGCACTCCGCACGACCGAGCAAAGACCCAGGACCATCCAGACAACGACGCGGTACTTCATGTCTCAGCCTTCCCGGAGTATCAACTCGAATGGCGTCAGCAGATCCGACACCCCCGAATGGTGCCCCGCCGGTCCTGTGAAGGAACTACATCCTCCAGTTGCCGTAGCGGGCCGGCAAGGCAGGGCCGTGTCCGCTTCGGGTCGGTAAGCGATCTATCTTCCGCGTCCTTGTGTAGCTCTTGGTGGCAGGGTCAATCCATGATCGCGATCGCGTCAACCTCGATAAGGTAGTCGGGGGACAGCGCTCGCTACGCCGAGCACCACGTCCGCGGGCTTGTGATCTCCGAACAGCGCGATCCGGGCCTCTTCGATAATCGGCAAGCATTCGTCGCGTTCGTAATTGACGACGTAGATTGTGATCCTGGTGACCTGCGCAGGCCGCGCACCGGCAGCAGCAAGTGCTCGGCCGAGATTGCCAAACACCTGGCGCGCCTGAGTCGCAAGATCACCGCGGCCAACAAGCTTGCCATGTATGTCTTCGGGCTCCTGGCCCGAGACGAATACCAACTTGCTTCCCGTCGCAACGACGACCTGGGTGTACGTTTGCGGAGTCGGCAGATCCTTGGGATTAATGCATTCGAGCGTCATTGATTAGGTTTCCTGCGATGGCCGGAACTGGTAGCTGAAGCCTTTCTTCGCTGCTGAGGGCGCGGATGTCCTGCTCGATTTCCTTTACTGCCTTAGCGACGACGTCATACCTCTGAATCACTTGCTGCGTCCGAGTCTATCTCTAGATCTGCAGATCCGCACCGAGTCCAGCTCCTCGGCACTCTTACTTAATGAGGCTGGCCGCGACGTATGCCGCCTGCGCGTAGGGGACTGCTTGTTCGCCATCTGCGTGCAGCAGCACCTCGTACAAGCAGGTGAGCACACCGTGTGCCTGCAGTAGCAGCTCGCGCTGCGCTTTGTGGTCTTCTCTAACCGTCCGCTGCTTTCGGCTGCGGATTCAACCGGTCGATGCAACGCATTGGGCAAAGCGTTCTGCCGGTGTTTCGAAGCTGAGCGTTTCTCTGGGTCGCTCGTTCAGCCGTCGTGCGACCGCGTTGAGCCTGATTTGATTGATGCCCGACAAGTCCATTCCTTTCGGGAAGTACTGCCGTAGTAGTCCGTTGGTGTTTTCATTCGATCCACGCTGCCAAGGCTGTTGGGGATCGCAAAAGTAGACCTTCACGTCGGTCGCCAGCGAGAAGCGCTTGTGTTCCGCCATCTCGGAGCCGCGGTCCCAGGTCAGTGATTTGTACAGCTCCCGGGGCAGCTTGTGCGCCTGCTTGATGAGCGCATTGATCACCGTCTCGCTGTCCTTGTCCGCCACTCGCACGAGCATCAGATAGCGCGTCTGACGTTCCACCAAGGTGGCGATCTGGCTGTTGTTGCTGCCGAAGAACAGATCGCCTTCCCAGTGGCCCGGTACTGCCCGGTCCTCGGCCTCGGCCGGACGTTCGCGGATCGACACCGTCTCGGTGATCCGACCATGATCGGGTGTCTTCTGCGTGTGGTGGCGCGAGCGGCGCATCCCACGGGTGCGTCGCAGGTGCTGCAACAGCTCTTTCTTCAGGGCTCCGCGAGCCTGGATAAAGAGCGTGCGATAAATCGTCTCGTGGGACACCTGGCGCATCTCGTCCTGCGGATACGTGCGCTTGAGCCACCCGGCCACTTGGTAGGGCGACCACTCGAGCTGCAGCTTGTCGGCCACGACCCGTGCCAGCGCAGGATTCTGCGCGAGTTTACAGCGCTTCGGACGCTGCGCTCGCTGCCACGCCGCCTGATCCGCAGCACTTGCTCGGTACGCTCGCCGGCCGCCTTTGCGATGTAACTCTCGGCTTACCGTGCAAGGCGGACGTGCCAAGCGTGCGAGCAATCGCACGAGCTGACAGCCCCGCCATCACGCCACGAGAGATCTCTTCGCGCTCAGCCAATGCCAGGGCTAACGCAGAGCGACATCGAGGCCGCGGCCGTATCCCGCCGGTCCTCGAGAGCATTCCACCAATCGAAGAATGGTAACGATCGAAGAGGCGAGCAATGGCGTGCAGCGATTCGCCTCGTCGCCAGCGTTCCCACATCAAAGCCTTGTCGGCTTCTGTGTACTGGATCCTCATCCGGTGGTTCATGAGCAACATCCTCCTCTCTACACTCAGAGTCTAGGTGTTGCATCGACCAGTTGAACCCGCAGCCAGAAGCGGACGTGACTCATTCGTACCGCGCGAAATGCCCGCGCTCGCACATAAGGGCGTAGGAACAGCGCCGACGTCGAAGACTTTTCCACTCGCTGTCATCCTTCCTCCGGACGAATGACCACTGGTTGCACGACGTTGACTCCGCAATAGTCGGAGCGCTGCCGGTGGGATGGATGGGCGCGATGCCTGCCTGCAGCGCCTACCGCATAAGTATCAATGGGAGATCAGATGAAACGTCGAACTCGAACTCTGTTATGTATCTGGACGTCCTGCATTGCCGCTGCGGCTCACGCGCAGTCCGCGTACGAGCCCGATCAACCGCAGCGCGCGCAAACTCAGCTGGCCACTCAGGATGCGAGCGTCACCTCGTACTGGACACCGGAGCGCATGCGACAAGCGAAACCCATGCCGACACCAGCGCGCGTCGTCAGGGCGAGCGAGCTGCTTGGCGATTCTTCCTCTGTCGACGACGGCTTGGCTGCGGCGGGCGCCGAGCCGGGCTTTGCCAATGGCTGCCGGCCGGGAGCGGTGAACTGTCGCAGCGTCGAGCGCGCAATCAGTCCGGACAGTGCGGCCTATGCGGCGATGTCGGGACTCGCTCAACCGCAGCATGGCGCGAAGCCGGCGAATCCGCTCAATGGTCCTTACGGCCCGTTCCAACGCTGGAGCGAGCACGACTCGATTACCGCGTATCCCAAGTCGACGATCGGCAAGCTGTTCTTCACGTTGCCCGGCCAAGGCAACTTCGTTTGCTCCGCTTCCGTGATCAATCGCAACACGTTGATCACCGCGGGGCACTGCAACTCGAACGGCAACGGGATGTTCGCCACGAACCGCCTGTTCTGCCCGAGCTGGAAGGACGGACAGAATCCGACGCGCGGCTGCTGGACGATCGTCAACAGCAAGACGTCGGCGGGGTGGCACACCAGCGGCGATCCTGACCGCGACTACGCATGCCTGGTCACCAATCCGAGAGGCACCGTCAACGCGAACATGATCGGCAACGTGACCGGTTGGCTCGGCCGCGCCTGGAACTTCGGGTCGAGCCAGGCGGAGCGCACCTTCGGCTATCCGCAAGCGGCGCCGTTCAATGGCAACCGTCTCATCACCACCGCATCGACGGAGTGGTACACGCATGACTTCACGGCCGGCGGCCAGGTGTCGAAGATCATCGGCAGCGATCTCACCGGCGGATCGAGCGGTGGCCCGTGGATCCTGGGCTGGGCCGGCGCGGAGTTTGCCGACACCGACGGCAACTCGGCGACCGATCCGGGCTCGAACTGGGTCAACGGCGTGAACAGCCACAAGCGCTGCTCCGTCAACTGCAACACTCCGCCTACGGCGACGACCGGCGTGTTCTGGCAGGAGATGACCTCACCGCCGTTCCTAAATACTGCGGCGGCCGATGAATCCGAGGACATCATGCAGGTGTGCTTCAACATCGGCGGTGCCTGAGTAGGCAGCAACCGGCCGCTCCCGCGGCGGCCGGTTGCTTCATCGTTCGGGTTCGAACCGAAAGCTGCGCAGGACCGCCTGCGACTGCGCAGCGAGTGGAGCCAGCCGCACGACGACGCCGTGGGCGGCGACGTAGATGAAGCGGTTCGGCGCGAACATCTTCGCGGTCGCAATCTCCAGCGCAGGCCGACCGCCAATGGATGTTGCGGTGACGGATCGACCGCTCTCACCGAAAGGCCAGCCGTGTTCGTCCAGCCACTCCCGTAACTCCAATTGTCTGGGATTGGGCAAGACCTCGATCCCGAAGCTTCCGGGCGAATACTCGCGCAGAACGTCGACGTCTTCATCCCGGCTCAACAACTTCAAGCTCAGGAGTGTCGAACGGTCGCTGGCGGAGTGCTCCTGAAGCGACCAGGACGCGGGGTAGTCGAACGAGAACCCGAACTGCTCGCTCGTGTAGGTCTTATTGGGGACCGCTGCTGCGGATGGCTGTGCAGCGACGATCGCGAAGTGCGCGTGTGCGCAGTCAAGCAGGACCAGGCAGAGAACGCGAACGAGGTTCCTCATGATGACATCCACGAAGGTCATTCGTAAGGCAGCATGATGCTCGCCTTGAGCCACCGCGACCAGCGGGGCTGCTTCTGGGCCAGAAGCGGACATTCTCGCCAGCTCGGCGCGAGAGCTATCCCACCTCTCTACGGTTCCCTGAGCACTGCCAGTTCATAGACGAGAACTTGCCCGTGCCAAACAGGGTCTCCGGTATCCACGTCCTGGCATGCTACGACTGCGAGACGACCCGACAACGCAATTGTCGGGAGGGGCTCACAAGCAGTGGGTAGGACCAACTGCGCCGTGGCGACCCAATTGGCTTCGTGGCGTTCGAACACGTAGACGGCCTTTCGGCTGGTATCCGTGATCAGCAGCCGGCGACCGTCCATTGCCGCCTTCGGCCCGAGGTTCGCCTGCGGCTCAACGGGATTCGTGAGTGCCTGCTCCACAGACCAGATGCCATCGTGGTCACGGATGAATACTCTTGCCGGCCCCAGTGGCACTACTGAGGGCACTACAGCTCGCTTTCCGCTGAATCCGAAATCAGGACTCAGAACGCCACCATCTGGTAGACGCAAGCTCGGCTCCTCAAACCAGACTCCGCCGGTGCGTACGAAGGAGCTGATGATGTTGTTGCCAACACCACCCGAGTAAGCCAACAACCTGTTGCCGTCCACGATGACAGTAGCGCCGGTGAAAGCCAACGGTGCGGCGGCAGCAGGTGCGAGCTTCGTCTCGAATACATAGGTCCCCGCGCCGACTCTGTCGTAAATAAAGACAGCGCCGTTGAAGTTATCCGCTGTGAAACTGCCGACTGCGGCAAAGTCGTGACCCACCGCCAGGGGACTGCGTCGAAACAACGACAAGCTCGCGTTCGAGAGCGTTTGCGTATATGTCCAGGCACCTTTGCGATGCCGAAATACGAATGCAACGAACGTTTCCTGTGGAGCTCCCACCACCCGTGTAGTGCCCTGCACGAGAGCGGTCTTGCCGCGCACAGCAATTCCGGTGGATGCAATGCCCTGCGGTGGCGCTGCAGCCAGAGTGGCCTCGTATACCCATCGTCCGCGGGAATTCTTCGAGTATGCGTATGCCGCTGGACCGTTCTCTACCGACACAAGGATGGTCCTGCCATCCGTGACTGCAAGTGCGCCGAACCTCAGCGACGCGGGCGGATCCGGGTCGGGGGGCGTCGGCAGGCTTTGCTGCGGATGGATGCTCGCCAGTTCCGCCTTGGCTGATTGTCCCACCAGCGTTGGTGCGAGAGCCGCGAGCACACAACTGAAGAGAAAAACGTGCTGTTTCAACATGACCCACCTCTCCGTTTGGTGAAGGTCCTCGGTCGGCGCCCTGACGACTTGCAAGCTGTCGGTATTCTGGCGGCATCCTACTGCAAACCGGCGCACCGTTGTTCTGTCAACCGATGGACGGCACGGATCGCGACGCCGAGCTGGGTTTCAGCCGCACAACCAGTAGCAATGTAAGGTTGTACCTACTTGGCTGGGTAAGACTCGAGCATTGCCTGAGGCCAATGGCGTTTACCGGCTAGTGCGGGGCGCCCAGCCCTGACATCCCTGCTTCGTAGAAGGTGGCTGCTTCGTCCAGTTCCCGTTCCGCTTCCGGATGGAACGTGTACTTCATCGGCCGAGGCGGGCGCGCAGTCTCTCAAAGACGAGTGGCCCCGGAATACCCTCAACTTTCCCTTCCACGAGTTCCCGGTACCGACGCTGCGAAGTTTCCAGCCAAGCCTGTTCTACATTCGCGTCGGCGGGCGCATCAAGCTCGGCCAGCAGAGTGCGGAGCAGCTGAAGTTTTTCTTCGCTACTGAGGGCACGAATGTCCTGCTCGATTTCCTTTACTGCCTTAGCCACGACGCCACACCTCTGAATCGATGTTGCGTCGGAGTCTAACTCTAGTCTTGCCATACCGCTAACCTCCAAATCCTCCCCGCACGTTCCACACATGGGGGAGGGTAGGGCACAAGCGTTCCCTCAGGTGACGTACAAAACTCGCGGTTGTTCGACTCTGTCAGAAGGTGACGCGAGTGCCTCGATCAGCGGCCAGATCCGCACCGAGTCCAGCTCCTCCGCACTCTTATTAATGAGGCTGGCCGCGACGTATGCCGCCTGCGCGTAGGGACTGCAAACCTGGCGATCCCGTCAATCAATGAGCGGAGACTATGTAAACACCGTGATATCCGCGAGATTCGTTGACGGTGACAGCAGTGGTTGACCCTTGCGACTCCGGAGCAGTAGTGTTGACTCGCCTCAGCCTTGGTCCCAATAAAAAAAGGTAACGGACTGTGAACCTTTCCCGACCAACTCTTGCACTGGCAGCTCTCATCATCAGTTCGGCCGGTGCGCTGGCCGCCGAGGCCGATGCAAACCAGACCCTGATCACCGATCAGAACGGCTGCAAGGTCGTGGAGCCTGAAAAATTCAGGGGCATGGTGGTCAAGGCAAGCTGGGACGGCGCGTGCGTCGACGGATTTGTCAGTGGTCAAGGGGAACTGAAGATCGGGCCCCTCACGTACACCGGCGAATTCACGCAAGGTCAGATGACCAATGGCAAGCTCGCCTTCCCTGACGGGCACGGATCCTTCGAGGGCGAATTCAAGGACAACTGGCCTACTGGCCGCGGCGTAGCTACGGGGCCGGAGCAGACAGTGCGCGGCGTGTTCGACAAGGAGGGACAGATGATCGGACCTGCCGTAGCCGAATACTCCGACGGCTCGCGCTACGAGGGCGAATTGGACAAGAACCGCGGCAAGCACGGCAAAGGTCGGCATACCAAGTCTGCCGGGGATTACTACGAGGGCGAGTTCCAGAACAATCTTCGTCATGGAACGGGCAAGTGGGTGTCGCCTTCAGGCTGGACGTACACGGGTCAATATGCGTTCGGCTACAGGGACGGTCGAGGTGCCGAAGTTTTCCAGGATGGCTCGCACTATGAGGGCGAGTTCAAGGCTGGGGACCGTCACGGGCAGGGGCGATTCATCGAAGCGAACGGAGGAGTCCAGGAAGGAGAGTGGCTAGCCGGTAAGCTCAGCGGCAAATGCAAGATTCACGAAGCCCGAGGCGATCAGTACGAAGGAACCTGCCTTGCCGGGAAACCGAGCGGCCAGGGGCGCCTCGAGCGTGTCGCCGACGAATCAGTGTACGAAGGTGAGTTCAAGGATGGTCAGTTCCACGGGCAGGGGCGTGTGAACGCACCTGGGTACGCGTACGAAGGTACCTTCGCGCTGGGAGTGAAGAGTGGCCGTGGCAAGGAGGTCTTCGAGACAGGCGAGCAGTACGAGGGCGAGTTCGTACGCAATGAGCGATCGGGTCAAGGCGTGCTGCGCATTGCGGGTGAGGATGGCACCGCACTGACGTATGACGGAACTTTCAAGAACGGTGATTTCGCGGGACAGGGGACACTGACGTTTGGCGATGTATCGTTCAAAGGAGAGTTCAAGCAGGGTGTGTTCATCCGCGGCGTGGTGCACACGAAGCAAGGCAAGACCATCGAGATGGACGGAGAGAAACAGACCTATTTCGAAGTCCTCAAGGACGGGACGAAGGTACCCATCGATCCGAGCGCGCTGGCGCTGCCGCCTGCGGCGTGAGTCCAACAAGAAAAAAGGTAACGGACTGTGAACGATTTCCGATCGACTCTTGCACTGGCCGCTCTCATCATCGGTTCGTCCGGCGCGCTGGGCGCCGAGGGCGATGCAGACCAGGCATGGCTCACCGATCAAAGCGGCTGCAAGGCTGTTGCGCCTGAAAAAACCAGGGGCATGGCCATGAAGGCGACGTGGGACGGCGCGTGCGTCGACGGACTCCTCAGTGGCAGAGGCACGCTGAAGATCGGGCCCCTGACGTACAAGGGCGAGTTCAAGCAAGGTCAGATCGCGAACGGCGAATTGACGATGAGTGTCGGCTCCTTCGTGGGTGAATTCGTCGACAACATGCCTTCAGGCCGCGGCGTGTACAAGGACGGACACGTGACGGTCACAGGTCTCTTCAGCAAAGATGGCAACACGGTCGGACCGGTTGTAATGGAATGGGTCGATGGCTCGCGCTACGAGGGAACGCTCAACAAGGACAAGCGCAAGGAAGGGAAAGGTCGGCTTACCTGGGCCAACGGCAACTCCTACGAGGGCGACTATCTGAACGACCTCCCTCACGGAACCGGCACGTTTGTAGGGGGCGCGGGCTGGTCGTACACAGGCCAATGGGCTTTCGGCAAGAATGAGGGACATGGGACCGAGGTCTACCGAGGTGGCGCACGCTATGAGGGCGAGTTCAAGGCTGGGCGACGTCATGGACAGGGGCGACACACTGAAGCGAACGGCACAGTCCGCGAAGGCGAGTGGAACGCCGACGAGCTCAACGGCAATTGCAAGATTCACGAAGCGTCAGGCAGCAAATACGAAGGTACCTGCCTTGCCGGGCGCAGCAGCGGGCACGGGCGCTATGAGGATGCAGCTGACAACTCGGTGTACGAAGGTGAATTCCAGGATGGTCTGTATCACGGGCAGGGACGTGTGACGGCAGCAGGGTACGCGCACGAAGGTGCGTACAAGCTCGGCAAGAAGAGCGGCCGCGGCAAGGAGGTCTTCGAGACAGGCGAACAATATGAGGGCGACTTCATGGACGGTGAGCGAACGGGCCAAGGCGTTCTGCGCATCGCGGACCAGGAGGGGGCTGCGTTGACGTACGACGGAGCGTTCAAGCAGGGTGTGTTCATCCGTGGCGTGATGCACACGAAGCAAGGTAAGACCATCGAGATCGATGGCGAGAAGGAAACCTTCTTCGAAGTCTTGAAGGACGGGACGAAGGTACCTGTCGATCCGAGCACGATCGCGTTGCATCCGGAGGCGTGAGAGGCTGCCGATCCTGGAGCATCTCAAATCCCTCCCCGCACGTAGCCCACATGCGGAGAAGGGTAGGGCACAAAGGTGACGCGAGTGCCTCGATCAGCGGCCAGATCCGCACCGAGTCCAGCTCCTCCGCACTCTTATTAATGAGGCTGGCCGCGACGTATGCCGCCTGCGCGTAGGCGACTGCTTGTTCGCCATCTGCGTGCAGCACCTCGTAGAGGCAAGTGAGCACACCGTGTGCCTGCAGTAGTAGCTCGCGCTGTGCTTTGATGGTCTTCTCTAACCGTCCGCTTTCGGCCGAGGCTGTGTGAAAACGCTCGCGCACTGAAACCGGCCGCTCATGCACCGCGAATCTGACGCGCGTACGTTCAATACTTTTCTTCTCGCGATTTCAAAATGGAAAGCATCGCATCTACGCGAAT
Source organism: uncultured Gammaproteobacteria bacterium (assembly GCA_963830745.1). GTDB lineage: Bacteria > Pseudomonadota > Gammaproteobacteria > Steroidobacterales > Steroidobacteraceae > Steroidobacter. Next base: position 612,488 of record CAWHNL010000011.1, on the reverse strand, counting down.
TGCGTTCGGAGTTTTCACACGGCCTCGGCCAGAAGCGGCCACTGAACGTCGCGGCTCAGACGCCGCCGATCAACGGAGGGGACAAGAGTGCGAAGCAGCGTCAGGTGGCGCTAGCTCTTACCCGAACGGACCGGTGGATGACTATCGAAAGCCACAATAGCAATAGGAGAATGAAAGCTCGCTGCTGCAATCCCGGCATCCCTACATCGGCGACCATGGACAAGAAGGCGGCGAGCATTCCAAGAGCAATGAAGAGCGTTGCTCGGTAAATCGCTTGCCACCCTGCCGGCTGCCGAAAGCTCCATGACAAAAGCAACACCGCCATGACGAGGCTTGGAAAGGCTACAGCACCAGCTAAGAGGTGAGGTATGGAATCCTTGAATACCCCTGCCAGACATACGAACAGCGCCCCGACCGTGAGTAGCCCGAATCCGATGCGCGCGCTCTGAGACGATTGGTCCCGTAGCCCGGCTGCGACCACGAAAGTGGCTAAGCCAAGAACGAAAAATGTGGTCGTCATGAGCCATCCGTACCGTCCCAATGCATACTCACTCATGAACCTGAATCGTGGATCGAAGGTCGGTTCAAGGATATGGAGGGCTGTGACGACAATCGCGTAGTACGCTGCGCAGACGAACACGAGTCTTTGACGGATCCTCGCAAGTCTTGCGCTACCGTTTTCTCCCGTGACACCTCCCAAGGCGGTAACACGAGAGGTTCGGCGACCTCCAAACCACCACGCAACCAGCAGGCCCAAGACGAGTCCCACTCCTGCTCCAGCCAGATGGGCGATCAAGACGGTGTTTGGCCTCTTGCACTTTTCGTTGACCAGTTTGGCGACGTGCTCAGCAAGCTCACCGCGATCGCGCTTCGCGAGATAGTCATCCAGGAACGCTGACTTCGCGTCCGGTCGCGACTTCGCCAACACCTCATACGCCCTCAAGGCCCCCTGGACGCCCGCGTGATACTGGGCAATGCGATCTCTCGCCTTGTCCTCATGCTCGATCGCGAACGCGGCGGCCGAGAACATCGCCTGGAGATTGACTTCGCGTGAGTAAGGATAGTTGTCGCCCAGACCGTGGCCGAGCAGATCATCGCACACGTGGACCCTGATATCGGGCACCTCGATGATCCATTCTTGCAACCACTGTCGAGCAGCGGGGGCACTCTCGACTAAGGGATCCCGCTCGAGCAGCCGCGTGAGAGCGACCACTTTCGCTCGTTCCTCAGGTGTCGAAAGCCCGGGCCCCAGCGTGCATTGAGCCTGCGTCGCACACATGAGAATCAGGCCAATTACGACGACCTCGCGACGCAGCTTCATCGGTCACCCCTGAATTCTGCCCGCATAAACGGTAATAGAGCGATGCCGGCGCCCGTACCCTTCTGCGGCTGCCAGTATGGCAAGACGAATAGTAACGACGCCATGGGCTATTCCAGGCCCCGAATGCCCGCATTTCGAATCCGCGAACGTCCGCTTCTGGGTTGCGGGTTCAACTGGTCGATGCAACACCTAGACTCTGAGTGTAGAGAGGAGGATGTTGCTCATGAACCGCCGGATGAGGATCCAGTACACAGAAGCCGACAAGGCTTTGATGTGGGAACGCTGGCGACGAGGCGAATCGCTGCACGCCATTGCTCGCCTCTTCGATCGTTACCATTCTTCGATTGGTGGAATGCTCTCGAGGACCGGCGGGATACGGCCGCGGCCTCGATGTCGCTCTGCGTTAGCCCTGGCATTGGCTGAGCGCGAGGAGATCTCTCGTGGCGTGATGGCGGGGCTGTCAGCTCGTGCGATTGCTCGCACGATTGGTCGTCCGCCTTGCACGGTAAGCCGAGAGTTACATCGCAACGGCGGCCGGCGAGCGTACCGAGCAAGTGCTGCGGATCAGGCGGCGTGGCAGCGGGCGCAGCGTCCGAAGCGCTGTAAACTCGCGCAGAATCCTGCGCTGGCACGGGTCGTGGCCGACAAGCTGCAGCTCGAGTGGTCGCCCTACCAAGTGGCCGGGTGGCTCAAGCGCACGTATCCGCAGGACGAGATGCGCCAGGTGTCCCACGAGACGATTTATCGCACGCTCTTTATCCAGGCTCGCGGTGCCCTGAAGAAAGAGCTGTTGCAGCACCTGCGACGCACCCGTGGGATGCGCCGCTCGCGCCACCACACGCAGAAGACGCCCGATCATGGTCGGATCACCGAGACGGTGTCGATCCGCGAACGTCCGGCCGAGGCCGAGGACCGGGCAGTACCGGGCCACTGGGAGGGCGATCTGTTCTTCGGCAGCAATAGCAGCCAGATCGCCACCTTGGTGGAACGTCAGACGCGCTATCTGATGCTCGTGCGAGTGGCGGACAAGGACAGCGAGACGGTGATCAATGCGCTCATCAAGCAGGCGCACAAGCTGCCCCGGGAGCTGTACAAATCACTGACCTGGGACCGCGGCTCCGAGATGGCGGAACACAAGCGCTTCTCGCTGGCGACCGACGTGAAGGTCTACTTTTGCGATCCCCAACAGCCTTGGCAGCGTGGATCGAATGAAAACACCAACGGACTACTACGACAGTACTTCCCGAAAGGAATGGACCTGTCGGGCATCAATCAAATCAGGCTCAACGCGGTCGCGCGACGGCTGAACGAGCGACCCAGAGAAACGCTCAGCTTCGAAACGCCGGCAGAACGCTTTGCCCAATGCGTTGCATCGACCGGTTGAGTCCGCAGGTCGAAAGCAGACGTAACAGCAGCTAACGATCTCGAACGCGAGCCCGCCAGTACTCGGGTTCTCGGCTTCCGTGTGCGATGGCCACTATGTAGACGCGTTCGTCGGTAGCAGCGTATACAACCGAAAACGGAAACCGTCTGAGGACGAAGTGACGCAAGTGCTCGTCGACTTGTGCACCCAGCTGTTCAAGTCGGTTGCAGGTCAATGCAGAGCAGACTTAGGTGTCGATGTCCGCTTCGGGGTCGAAAGCGGTCAGCAATCAGATTCGAACTACGCGCGATTGAGACTATGACTGCGAGCGCATCCAGCGGCCGACCAACGAGCACCCCGCCCGCTGTGAGCTATCTAGCTAGAGCTGACCCGCGCGAACTCCATCACACTCCCCGCGCCAAGATTCCGTCGCACCAAACTCCGTGTGCTCCACATCACACTGCCTCTTTCCCGCTTTTCTCTTCCCTCTTAACCACTTACACCACACCTAACCTCCCTGGCATTCATCTTGCTCCTCCTCCGCGCGAAGTTCTTCAGCGAGGATCGATCGATGTCGGATGCCACTGCTGCAGCGCCTGAAGCTGCTGCCAAAGACAAGGACAGAGAGAAGCAGGAGCCTGCTGCTGCCGCCAAGGGCGGGAGCAAGAAGAAGCTGCTGATCATCATTGCTGCTGCCGTGGTCGCACTCGGCGGCGCGGGTGGTGGTGCGTGGTTCTTCATGAACAAGGGTCACGCCGACGAAGAAGCCGTCGCTGACGCCGACGAAGGCGAGCACGACGCCAAGGATGCCAAGAAGGAAAAAGGCAAAGGCAAGAAGGACAAGAAGGGCAAGGCGGCCGAGCCGAAGCTGCCCGCCATCTACGTCGAATTCCAACCGCCGTTCGTCGTCAACTTCGACGCGAAGGGCGTGATGCGCTTCCTCCAGGTCAACATCCAGGTCATGACGCGTGACCACGAGACCTCGGAGATGATCAAGCTGCACGATCCGAAGATCCGCAACAACATGCTGTTGCTGCTTGGCTCGCAGACCTATGGACACGATCAGCACGATGGAAGGCAAGGAAGCGCTGCGCAAGCAGGCGCTGGAGACGATCGCGAAGGTCGTCAGTGATGAAGGTGGGGAAGCGAAGAAGGTCGAGGATTTGTATTTCACGAGTTTCGTGATGCAGTGAGCGAGAGTCGGGCTAAAGCCCGACCTACAGTCACACGCAAAGCAAGTCCCCAAAGCACACATGGCCGCCAACGAAGTACTGAATCAAGACGAAATCGACGCGCTGCTCCACGGCGTCGACAAGGGCACGGTTTCGACCGAGCCGGCGGCTGCGCCGGGCGAAGTGCGGCCGTTCGACTTCGCGAATCAGGTGCGCATCGTGCGCGGCCGCATGCCGACGCTCGAGATGATCAACGACCGGTTCTCGCGCCAGTTCCGCACCAGCCTGTTCGCGATGCTGCGCCGGCAGCCCGAGATCGCGGTGATGCCGATTCAGATGCTCAAGTTCGCCGACTACGTGCAGTCGCTCGCAGTGCCGACGAACCTCAACCTGGTGAAGTTCCTGCCGCTGCGGGGCACGGGGCTCATCGTCCTCGACCCGAAGCTCGTGTTCGCGGCCGTCGACAACTTCTTCGGCGGCAACGGCCGCTTCGCCAAGATCGAAGGCCGCGAGTTCACCGCGACCGAGAATCGCATCATCCACATGGTGCTCAAGCACGTGTTCGGCGACCTGAAGGAAGCGTGGTCGCACGTCGCGCGCCTCGACATCGAATATCTCAGCTCCGAGGTCAACCCGCATTTCGCGAACATCGTGAGCCCGACGGAGGTCGTCGTGGTCTCCACCTTCCGCATCGAGCTCGACGGCGGCGGCGGTGACGTTCACGTCACGATGCCGTACTCCATGATCGAGCCGCTGCGCGAGCTGCTGCACTCCGGCGTGGCGAGCGATCGCGTCGAGCACGACGAACGTTGGGGCCAGGCGCTGCGCGAGGAGATCGAAGACGCCGAAGTGGAGCTGAGCACGACGCTCGGCCGCGGCAAGATCACCATGCAGCAGCTGCTCCAGCTCCAGCCCGGCGACGTCCTGCCCTGCGACTTCAGCGGACGCGCGACGGTGCTGGCCGAGGACGTACCCGTGTTCCGCGGCACGTTCGGCGTGTCGCACGGCCAGCAGGCCGTGCAGATCGACGAGCGCGTCGCGCGCAGCAAAGTGAAATCTCCTGACATCCTGATGTTGGCCCGCAAGCCCTGAATCCAAAGCAACTGAAGTTCCTCCCCAGAAGTTCTATATGAGCAAAGCGAACGAACAAGCGCCCGAAAGCCGAGTTCAACGACCTGCAAGACGGCGGCGCCGACGCTGCCGCGCGCGACGTCAATCTCGAAGTGATCCTCGATGTGCCCGTGACGCTGTCGATGGAAGTCGGCCGCACGCGCATCCCGATCCGCAACCTGCTGCAGCTCAACCAGGGCTCGGTAGTGGAGCTCGATCGTGCTGCCGGCGAGCCGCTCGACGTGTTCGTCAACGGCACGCTGGTCGCGCACGGCGAAGTGGTCGTCGTGAACGACAAGTTCGGGATTCGTCTCACCGACGTGATCTCGCCGGCCGAGCGCATCAAGAAGCTTCGATGAAGTCCGATCTCGTTTCATTCCCGCCGCGCTGCTGTCGGCGGCTGACCTCGGTCGCCTTCGCGGCCGAGCAGCCGTTTGCGGCGCCTGAAACGGCTAAAGCCGTTTCCGCAGGACCGGCGGCGGGCCTCGCGCAGGTCACGCTGTCGCTGATGCTCGTGCTCGCGGCTGTCTTCGCCGCGGCGTGGGTTGTGCGCCGCCTGCGCAACTTCGGCCGGCCGGGCGCCGGTGCGATCGAAATCGTTGCGGACGTCGCGCTCGGCACCAAAGAGCGCGCAGTTCTGATTCAAGTCGGTGCGCAGCAGCTGCTGCTCGGCGTTGCGCCCGGTCGAGTGAATACCCTGCACGTGCTCGCAGAGCCCGTGCGCCTGAACGATGCCCAGCGCGGCGGAGGAGGGGACGAGCTCTCTCCCTCTTCCTCTCCTTCGCCGCGACCGGACTTCAAATCCATCCTGAAGCGGAGTCTCGGCCTATGACGCGCCGTCCGCTTCTTCGCGCCGCGCTGCTCGCGCTGATCATGTTCCTCCCGCTCGCGGCCTCGGCTGCTGGCATTCCCGCGGTGACGGTCACGACCGCGCCGAACGGCGGTCAGCAGTATTCGCTGACGCTGCAGATCCTGATCCTGATGACGGCAGTGACGTTGCTGCCGGGCATCGTGCTGATGATGACTGCGTTCACGCGCATCGTGATCGTGCTCGCGATCCTGCGTCAGGCGCTCGGCGCCGGCCAGGCGCCGCCGAATCAGGTGCTGATCGGCCTGTCGCTGTTCCTCACGCTGTTCGTGATGGGCCCGGTTATCGACAAGATCAACACGGACGCGCTGCAGCCGTACATGGCTGAGCAGATCGACGCGACGACGGCGCTCCAGCGCGGCGCCGATCCGCTCAAGCACTTCATGCTCGATCAGACGCGCGAGAGCGATATCGCGACGTTCGTGCGCATCTCCGGCGGCAAAGGCTTCGATAAGCCCGAGGACGTGCCGCTGCGCATCCTGGTGCCGGCGTTCGCGACGAGCGAGCTGAAGTCGGCGTTCCAGATCGGCTTCCTGATCTTCATTCCGTTCGTGATCATCGACCTGGTGGTCGCGAGCGCGCTGATGTCGATGGGCATGATGATGCTGTCGCCGGTGCTGATCTCCCTGCCGTTCAAGCTGATGCTGTTCGTGCTGGTCGATGGCTGGAGCCTGGTGATGGGCACGCTGGCTGCGAGCTTCTACTCATGACGCCCGAAATGGTGATGACGATCGGCCAGCGCGCGCTGGAGATCACGATCCTGCTGGCGGCGCCGCTGCTGCTCGCCGCGCTGATCATCGGCTTGCTCGTCGGTGTGTTCCAGGCCGCGACGCAGATCAACGAGATGACGCTGTCGTTCATCCCGAAGCTGATCGGCATGGCCGGCACGCTGGTCGTCGCCGGTCCGTGGATGCTGAAGACGATCGTCGGCTACACGCGGGAGTTGTTCGAGAGCATCCCGGGGTTGATAGGGTGACATGCTCAACCTCACGACCGGCCAACTCGAAGCCTGGCTAGCCCAATACCTCTGGCCTTTCATCCGCATCGGCGCGTGCTTCATGGCGGCGCCGGTTTTCGGCGCGCAGTTCGTGCCGCCGCGCATGCGCCTCTTCCTCGCCGGCGCCATGACGTTGATCGTCGCGCCGCTCGTGCCGCCGCCGCAGGTCACGACGTTCTCGCTCCAGGGCGGCCTCGTTGCGGTTCATCAGATCATCATCGGTGTCGCCACCGGCTTCGCGCTGCAACTGATCTTCGATGCGCTCGCGATGGGCGGGCAGCTGCTTTCCAACACGATGGGCCTCGGCTTCGCGTTCAACGTCGATCCGCAGCGCGGCGCCAGCACGCCGGTGCTCGGCACGCTCTACATGCTGATGGTCACGCTCACCTTCCTCGCGCTGAATGGCCATCTCATGCTGATTGAGATGCTCGCGCAGGGATTCACGACACTGCCGGTCGGAATGAGCAGTTTCGACGGCCCGGCGATGTGGAATATCGCCGCGTGGGGCTCGCAGCTGTTCGGCGGCTCTCTCGCCGTTGCGTTGCCTGGCATGACTGCGTTGCTCGTCGTGAATCTCGCGTTCGGCGTGATGAGCCGCGCCGCTCCGACGCTCAACCTGTTCGCGGTCGGCTTCCCGGTGACGCTGATCGCCGGCCTCGTGATCGTGTACGCGGGTCTGCCGACAGTGCAGGCGAGCTTCGTCGAGCTGATGGAATCAGCCTTTGAATTCGTGCGTGCGCTGCTTGGCGGTCAAGGTTGAGCCATGGCCGAGAACGACGCACAAGAACGCACAGAACAAGCAACACCTAAGCGCCTCGAGGAAGCGAGGCGCAAAGGTCAAATTCCGCGCTCGCGCGAGCTCAGTGCCGCTGCGGTCACGCTCGTCGGTGGCGCGGCGCTGTATCTGCTCGGCGGGCAGATCACGGGCCAGATGGCGGAGATGATGCGTCGGAGCCTCGCGCTCTCCCGCGATGAGGCGACGGACGCGACGTTCATGCTGCCTGCGTTGGCGCATGCAGCGGCCGACGGTCTTTGGCTCTCCGATGCCGGTGCTCGGTGCGATCACGCTTGCCGCGCTCATTGCGCCGCTGGCACTGGGCGGCTGGAGTTTCGCGACGCAGGCGATGGCGCCGCAGTTCAGCCGCATGAACCCCATCGAAGGCATCAAGCGGATGTTCGCGATGCGCAGCGTTGTCGAGCTCGCCAAGGCGATGGCGAAGTTCGGCGTCGTCGCAGTCATCGCGACGATCGTGCTGTGGAACGATGCGCCGGCGCTGATGGCGCTCGGTCGCGAACCGCTGCAGGCGGCGATCGGGCACGCGGTGCAGCTGAGCGGCAAGGCGCTGCTCGTGATTTCCGCGGGACTGCTGATCATCGCGGGCATCGATGTGCCGTATCAGCTGTGGCAGTACGCCAAGCAGATGCGCATGAGCCGCGAGGAAATCCGCCAGGAATACAAGGAAGCCGAAGGCTCGCCCGAAGTGAAAGGCCGCATCCGGCAGATGCAGCAGCAGATGGCGCGCCAGCGCATGATGCAGGAAGTGCCGAAGGCCGACGTGGTCGTCGTCAACCCGACGCACTTCGCGGTCGCGCTCAAGTACGACGAGAAGCGCATGCGCGCGCCGATCGTGGTCGCGAAGGGCGTCGATCTGATCGCGGCGAAGATCCGCGAAGTCGCCGGCGAGCACGCCGTGCCGATCTTCGAAGCGCCGCCGCTCGCGCGAGTGCTCTATCGCAACGTCGACATCGGCGACGAAATCCCGTCGGGGCTGTATGTGGCGGTCGCGCAGATCCTGACGTACGTGTTCCAGCTGCGCGTGGCGAAGCGGGCCGGCGGGCCGGCGCCGCCGAAGCCGGACGTCGAAGTTCAAGAGTAGAGGTGCCGGGAGAGAAAACGCGGGGAAACTCAGCACTGCAGCAAAGTGCAGTTGCTGCGGCGCTCAGTTTCCCCCTCTTTCCTCTCCCGGCACCGAGCTCAATACGCGATGGCGGGCGCTTGCCGCAGGTACCGGTTGTCGTCCGCCTGCTTCAGCATGAAGTCCGCGACATCGGCGCGGGCGATGCTGCGACCGTTACGAGGCAGTCCATCGGGATCGATGCGATAGCTGCCGGTCATCGGACCGTCGCTCAGCGCCATGGGTCGAACGGCGATCCACTCGACGTCGCTGCTGATCATCGTCTCCAGCGCCCGCCGATGGTCGGCCAATGTGTGACGGATCACACGCCGGACCAGCACCAGCATGAGTGAGCCGATCAAGTCGCTGGCCGTTTCGTCGAGCACGCCGAAGTTCGACAGGAACACCAGCCGGCGCACGCCGTGCTGGCGCATGCCGGCGACCACGTTCTGCGCTGCCGACGAGTACAGCGTGGTCGGACCTCTGGAGTCGGTGCCGAGCGCGCAGAACACTACGTCCTGATCCTCGATCACCGCGCCAACGGCCGCTCGGTCGGTGGCGTCGCAGGTGACGACCCAAAGGCGCTCGTGCCGCATCCCCACATCCGCGGGGTTACGCACTGCGGCGGTGACTTCGTGCCCCCGCGCCAGGGCTTGCTCGGCGATGTGGCGACCGACGCCCCGGCTGGCTCCGATGATTGCGACTCTCATGGCGCGAAGTCTGGCGGGCCGTCCACGCCGTTCCCACGCACCTTCGTCAGGGTCGATCCCCTACGACATTCCCCTAACGCCCATTTTCCAAACTGTGACCGCGTGCCGCCGCGGCCGGCATGCCGTGGCCCGGCAGTTGCAACTTCATCGGGTGGTGTCAATGCGCCGACGTTTTGGCGCAGGAATCTCATGGCAGCTCAGGCAACAACTCTCGACTTCCGCTCGCTGGTGCGCTCCGGCATCGGCGTGCCGCTCGGCGTCCTGGCGGCGCTGGCGATGGTCATTCTGCCGCTGCCGCCGCTCGCGCTGGACGTTCTGTTCACCTTCAACATCGCGCTGTCGCTCATCGTCGTGATGGCCGTGTTCTACGTCTCGCGGCCGCTCGACTTCGGCGTGTTCCCGACGGTCCTGCTGCTCGCGACGTTGCTGCGCCTGGCGCTCAACGTGGCCTCGACCCGCGTCGTGCTTCTGCACGGCCACAGCGGCAGCCACGCGGCCGGCCGAGTCATCGAATCCTTCGGCGAGTTCGTCATCGGCGGTAACTACGCGGTCGGCGTGATCGTGTTCGCGATCCTGACGATCATCAACTTCATCGTCGTGACCAAGGGCGCAGGCCGCATCTCCGAAGTGACTGCGCGCTTCACCCTCGACGCGATGCCCGGCAAGCAGATGGCGATCGACGCCGATCTCAACGCCGGCCTGATCACGCAGGAAGAAGCGCGCACGCGTCGCGCCGAAGTTCGCGCGGAAGCAGACTTCTACGGCTCGATGGACGGCGCGAGCAAGTTCGTTCGCGGCGACGCCACCGCGGGCATCCTGATCCTGATCATCAACATGCTCGGCGGCCTCGCGATCGGCGTGATGGGCCACGACATGTCGTTCAGCGACGCGGCGCGCGTCTACACGCTGCTGTCGATCGGCGACGGCCTGGTCGCACAGATTCCGGCGCTGCTGCTCTCGACCGCAGTCGCGTTGATCGTGACTCGTATGTCGCGCGCCCAGGACATGGGCGGCGAGCTCGCCAAGCAGCTGCTCGGTCAGCCGCGCGCGCTCGGTATCGCGGCGGCGCTGCTCGCCGTCATGGGCCTGATCCCCGGCATGCCGAACGTTCCGTTCCTATTAATGGCTGCGCTCTGCGGTGGCGGCGCGTGGATGCTCCATAAGAAGTCGCTCAAACCGGCCAAACCTGTCGAGACTGCGCCGGCGCCAGCAGCGGCGCCGCCGCCCGAATCGCGCGAGCTGACGTGGGAAGACGTGCAGCCGGTCGACATCATCGGCCTCGAAGTCGGCTATCGACTCGTGCCGCTGGTCGACAAGGCGCAGGGCGGCGATCTGCTGGCTCGAATTCGCGGCGTGCGCCGCAAGCTGACGCAGGATCTCGGCTTCCTCGTGCAGGCCGTGCACATCCGCGACAACCTGGATCTGCCGCCGAACTCCTATCGCATCAATCTCGCCGGCGTGCCGGTGGGCGAGGGCGTCATCTATCCCGAGCGCGAGCTCGCGATCAATCCCGGGCAAGGTGTTCGGCAAGCTCTCGGGCATCGAGACGCGCGACCCGGCGTTCGGCATGGAAGCGGTGTGGATCGAGCCGTCGGCACGCGATCACGCGCAGACGCTCGGCTTCACGGTCGTCGATGCGAGCACGGTGATCGCGACGCATTTGAGCCACGTCGTGCAGAGCCACGCACACGAGCTGCTCGGCCACGAGGAAGTGCAACAGCTGCTCAACGGGCTCGCCAAGACCGCGCCGAAGCTCGTCGAAGATCTCACGCCGCGACTGCTGCCGCTCGGCACGGTCGTGCGCACATTGCAGGGACTGCTCTCCGAGCGCGTGCCTCTGCGCAACATGCGCACGATCGTCGAAACGCTCGCGGAGCACGCGGCCCGCACACAAGACCCGCAGCAGCTGCACGGCGCAAGTGCGCGTCGCGCTCGGCCGCCAGATCGTCCAGGACATCGCCGGCATGTCGACAGAGCTGCCGGTGATCACGCTCGAGCCCGACCTCGAACAACTGCTCACGAATTCGCTCAGCGGCAACAACGCCGCGACGCCGGGACTCGAGCCCGGCCTTGCAGAACGCATGCAGCGTCGACTCGCCGAAGCGGCGCAGCGACTGGAAATGACTGGCGAGCCGGCAGTGCTGCTCGTGCCGCCGCAGCTACGGCAGACGCTGGCGCGCTTCATGCGCTCAGTCGTGCCGGGCATGCATGTGCTCGCGTGGAACGAGATACCCGATAACCGCAAGGTGAGATTGGTCACCGCGGTTGGGAGATAAGGTGAGATGAAGATCAAACATTACCGTGCTGCTGACATGCGCCAGGCGCTGCGCCAGGTGCGCGAAGCGCAGGGCCCGGACGCAGTGATTCTTTCGAGCCGTCGCATCGCGAACGGCGTCGAAGTCGTCGCTGCTGTCGACTACGACGTCGAAGCGGAAACGTCTGTCGACAGCGAGCCCTCGCGGCCCGAATCGCGTATTCCAACGGCTGCCGATTATGCGGCGCTGGCCCAGCGATTCCAGGGCCAGGAACAACATCAAATCAGTGACTTACCCGCTGATGCTAATGAAGAACTGCGCACCCTGCGCCGCATGCTGGAGACGCAGCTCGCGACGCTCGCGTGGAACGACCTTTCGCGACGCGCGCCGATTCAAACGGAGCTGCTGCGTCAGTTGACGGTGCTCGGTCTCGCGCACGATCTCGCCGGCGAACTGGTGAGTCAGTTGCCGCAGCGAATGGAGTTGACCGAAGCGCATCGCCTCGCGCTCGCACTGATGGCTCGTCGCATCGAGACGGTCGGCGAGCGTTGGATGGAAGCTGGCGGTGTCGTCGCGATGGTCGGTCCGACTGGCGTCGGCAAGACGACGTTGATCGCCAAGCTCGCAGCGCGTTGGGTCCTGCGGCACGGCGCACGCGACCTCGCGATCGTGTCGACGGACAGCGTCCGCATCGGCGCGCAAGAACAGATTCACACACTCGGTCGGCTGCTCGGCGTGCCTGCGTACGCGATCGACGGTGCGGCGGACTTGACCGAGCTACTCGATCGTCTGGGTGAGCGCCGCCTGGTGTTGATCGACAGTGCAGGGTTGAGCCAGCGTGACCCGCGGTTGGCGGGCGAGCTCGAATCGCTCGCCAACACGAGCGATCGTTTGGAGACGAGCCTCGTGCTGTCCGCCGCCGCACAGGCCGGCGCGATCGAAGAATCGCTCGCGTGTTTCGCACCGGCGCGTCCGACGACCTGCGTCGTCACCAAGCTCGACGAGGCGACCAGCCTCGGCGGCACGCTCTCGGCGCTGATTCGCTCGAAGCTGCCGCTCGCCTATCTCAGCGACGGCCAACAGGTTCCCGAAGATTTGAGTCCGGCGCGCGCTCATCAGCTGATCGCGCGCGCGGTCCAGCTTTCGAAGAAGGCGGGCGCACACGCGGATGAGGACTTGCTGCAGAGAAGGTTCGGCGCGGTCGCGCACGCACTGGCATGACTTTGAAGGTAACAAGATGCAATCAGTTCAAGTAACCGGTCTGAAACGCTCGGCCAATCCCGGCCCGGTGCAGGTGATCGCGGTCACCGGCGGCAAGGGTGGCGTGGGCAAGACCAGCGTCGCGGTGAATCTCGCGACGGCGCTCGGTTCGACCGGCAAGCGCGTGCTGCTGCTCGACGGCGATCTCGGCCTCGCCAACGTCGACGTGTTCCTCGGCCTCTCGCCGCGCTACACGATGGCGCAGGTGATGGCGGGCGAGCGCACGCTCGAAGAGATCATCGTCGAGTCGCCGTACGGCGTGAACGTCGTGCCTGGCGCCTCCGGCATCGCGGAACTCGCGAATCTTCCCGCGGCCGCTCACTTGCAACTGGTGCAGGCATTCAGCTCACTGACCGCGCGTATCGACACTTTGATCGTCGACACCTCCGCGGGCATCGCGCACAGCGTCGTGCAGTTCACGCAGGCGGCACAGCACGTGCTGCTGGTCGTGTGCGACGAGCCGGCTTCGATGACCGACGCGTACGCACTCGTGAAAGTCATGAGCCGCAATCACGGCGTCAGCAAGTTCTTCGTGCTCGCGAATCAGACCCGGTCCCCCGGCGAAGGAGACACCTTGTTCAATAAGTTCCAGCGGGTGGCCAACCGCTTCCTCGATGTCACTCTCGAGTACGTAGGGGAAATCCCTGAAGACCCGTACCTGAAAAAGGCGATTCGTGAACAGCGTCCGGTGACGGCAGCGTTTCCCTCATGTCCCGCGTCGCGCGCATTCAAGAAATTGGCACTCAAGGCCGATAAGTGGCCTGTACCGGATTGCCCGCGCGGCAATCTCGAGTTTTTCGTGGAGCGGCTGGTGCGCAAGCCCCAGGCGCGGCTGGAGGTGGTCCGATGAGCGGCGTACGCGCTTACAAGGCCGGCTCCGCTGCGCGCAACACGGATGCGCTCGTCGTCGGCCACGCGGAATTGGTTAAACGGATCGCGTATCACCTGGCAGGCCGGTTGCCGGCGTCGGTGGAAGTCGCGGACCTGATCCAGGCCGGAATGCTCGGCCTGTTGGAAGCGGCGGCGAATTACACCGCCGACCGCGGCGCGAGTTTTGAGACGTACGCGGGCATCCGCATTCGCGGCGCAATGCTGGACGCGTTGCGCAAGCTGGATTGGGCGCCGCGTTCGGTTCATCGCAAGGCGCGCGCGGCTGCAGCGGCGGTGCGCGAGATCGAGGCGGAGTTCGGGCGCGAGGCCCGCGACACCGAGATCGCGCAGCGCATGGGCGTGTCGCTGGAGGAGTACCACAAGATCGCTCACGACGCGGCGAGCTGCCGGATCGCGAGCCTGGATGACAGCAACGGCGACGACGAGTCGCTGATGGGCCGGATCGAGGACGAGAGTGCGGATCCCTTCCAGGACGCGACCCAGGAAGGATTCCGCGACGCGCTGGTGCACGCGATCAAGGAGCTGCCGGAGCGCGAGCGGCTCGTGATGTCGATGTACTACGACGACGAGTTGAACCTGAAAGAGATTGGCGCGGTGCTGAAGGTGACGGAATCGCGCGTTTGCCAGCTGCATGGACAGGCACTGGTCCGGTTGAAAGCGCGCCTGGTTGACTGGCGCGATCGGGTAGGGAGCGGGGCGTAACGGAGGATTGCGGTGAGTAAGAATTTGAAGTTCCTGGTGGTCGACGATTTCTCCACGATGCGGCGGATCGTGAAGAACCTGCTCAACGACCTGGGCTACGCGAACGTCGCGGAGGCCGATGACGGCAATACTGCGCTGCCGATGCTGCAGGCGGGCGGGATCGACTTTCTCGTGACGGACTGGAACATGCCCGGCATGCCGGGGCTCGACCTGTTGAAGGCGGTGCGCGCCGATCCGAAGCTCGCGAAGCTGCCGGTGCTGATGCTCACCGCCGAAGCGAAGCGCGAGCAGATCGTCGAAGCGGCGCAAGCCGGCGTGAACGGTTACGTGATCAAGCCGTTCACCGCGATCACGCTCAAAGAGAAGATCGACAAGATCCTGGGAGCCACCTCGTGAGTAATGCTCTGCAGCTCGAGTTCGGTGACACTGTCGAAGCGCTCTGCGACGCGCTCGCTGCTGACAATGAAGCAGCGTTCTACAGTGAGCTGGACGGGCTGCTGCAGCGGCGCGAGCGCATGCTGTTCCTCGACCTGCGCAAGCTCACCGGCGACCTGCAGTCGGCTCTGCAGCGCTTCCGCGTGGACTCGCGCCTGGTCGATCTCGCAGAGAAGGATGTGCCCGATGCGCGGTTGCGCCTCGATCACGTGCTGCATCTGACGAGCGAAGCGGCGCATCGCACGCTCGATCTCGTGGAGCAGTCCGGTCCGCTGGCCGAGCGCACCTCGCGCGCGGCGAGCGATCTGATGGAGCCGTGGAAGCGCTTCCGCGAAAAGAAGATCGCAGTCGAAGACTTCCATCGCATGGTGCGCGACATGGAGGCGTTCCTGCACGCGTCTCGCGGCGATATGGACAAAGTGCGCGAGAACCTTTCCGAGGTGCTGCTAGCGCAGGGCTACCAGGACCTCTCGGGGCAGATCATCCGCGGCGTGATGAAGCTCGTGACCGAGCTGGAGATCGCGCTCGTGGACCTCGTGCGCCTGGCGCAGACCGGTGCGCGAACGACGCGACATGTCTCCGACGAAACGCGGCGCGGCTTCGGCCCGCCGATTCCGGGGATCAAGACTGCGCCGGCCGTGAGCGACCAGCAGGACGTGGATGCGCTGCTCTCGGGACTGGGCGTCTAAGGACGCCACCCCTCCATGGACATCCTGAGCCTTCTCGGCCTGATCCTGGCTACCTGCGCCATTCTCGTCGGCGCAGTGCTGAAGGGTGCGGGTATCAAGGCGCTGCTGTCCGCCGCGGCATTCATGATCGTCGTCGTCGGCACGATCGCCGCGATCTTCGTGCAGACGCCGCTCAAGGTCATGAAGCACGCGATGCGTATCCTGCCGTGGGTCTTCAAGCCGCCATTGGTGGCGCGCGGCGATCTCATCAAGAAGATGGTCGAGTGGAGCAACACCGCGCGCAAGCAAGGGCTGCTCGGCCTCGAGTCCATCATCGAAGGCGAGCCCGACGATTTCGTGCGCAAGGGACTGCAGCTCGTGATCGACGGCAGCGAGCCGGACCAGATTCGCAGCATCCTCGAAGTGGACCTGCACGTGCGCGAGCAGTCCGACACGCGCGCCGCGAAAGTTTTCGAGGGCATGGGCATCTACTCGCCGACGCTCGGCATCATCGGCGCGGTGCTCGGCCTCATGGCGGTGATGCAGAACCTCGCCGACCCGAGCAAGCTCGGCCACGGCATCGCGGCGGCGTTCGTCGCGACGATCTACGGCATCGGGCTGGCGAACCTGTTCTTCCTGCCGGTCGCGAACAAGCTCAAGGTCGCGATCGCGGGCCTCTCCGAATCGCGCGAGATGGTGATCGAAGGAATGATCGGCATCGCGCAGGGCGAGAACCCGCGCAGCATCGAGTCGAAGCTGCAGGGCTATCTCCACTAGGCCGCCATGGCTCGCCGCCACAAACACGAAGAGCACGCCAATCACGAGGCGTGGGCGATCCCGTACGGCGATCTGATCACGCTGTTGCTCGCGTTCTTCGTCGTCATGTATGCGATGTCCTCGGTGAACGAGGGCAAGTACCGCGTTCTCTCCGACTCGCTCGTTGCTGCCTTCAACGGCGCGCCCAAGACGCTCGAGCCGATCCAGGTCGGCGAGAAGCAGGCGGGCCCCGGCGCGGACCTTGCGATCAATCTCGTGCAGCAATCGATGATCGACGGCCAGCCGCGGCGGTCGATCCAGCCGATCGCGTATCGCGCAGCCCTTGCAGACAGCGGTGCCGATCGATCCGGCGCAGCAGCGCGAGGAGCTGGCCGGCGTCGCGAACGAGGTCGAGCAGTCGATGTCGGATCTCATCGATCGCGAGCTCGTCACGGTGCGCCGGCATGGCAAGTGGGTAGAAGTCGAAATCCGCACCGACATTCTGTTCCCGAGCGGCGTGGCGACGTTGTCGCCGGCGGCCGAGCAGGTGTTGCAGCAGTTGGCAGAGACGCTGAAGCCGTTCCCGAACGCGATCCGCGTCGAGGGACATACCGATAATCGGCCGATCAGCACCACGGCGTTCCCGTCGAACTGGGAACTGTCGGCCGCGCGTGCGGCAAGTGTCGTGCACTTGTTCACGCGCGCGGGCATGGATCCGGCGCGGCTCGCCGTGATCGGCCTCGGCGAGAATCGCCCGTCGCAGAGCAATGCGACGGCGGAAGGCCGGAATGCAAATCGGCGCGTGCTGCTGGTGATCCTCGGCGGCAGCGATCGTCCTGAAGGCGACTACGCGGGCGAGCGCGGCCAGGAAGAAGAGCCGCCGCCGATACCGGAAGCGTTGCCGCAACCGGCGACAGTGGAAGCGTCGCTGCACAACGAGCCGAGCCCAACCCCGCCGGTAGGGTCACCGGCGAATTAGCGTGAAGTCCGCGGTCCAGTAGTCGCCGTAACCGCTGCTTCCGCCGGCGCCGCTGCCCAGATTTGCCCAAGGCTCCGACTCAGGCAGCCATGGCCTTCTGAAGCCGATAGTGCGTCGTCGACTTTCCCTCTGATCTGGCAGAACGAGGTCTGCAGATATCCGAGCTCTCGAGGAATGCCCGGTCATCCTCGCGAGTCGCATGCTGACATGCCGCGACCTACATTCCGCTCAGGATCGCCATCGCCCGCTCGGCGCCCTTGTCACGGCCAGCGCACAGGTCGGCCCGAGTCTCCGGCACGCTCTCGTGCGGCGTGACCGCCTTGTCGTTGAAGTCCTCGCCGGACGGACTCCAGCTCCCTGCGACCGGTACCGTGAGGCTCCAGCCGGGAGCGATGTCGAAGTCCTCGCCGCTCAGGATGGCGCCGGCCGTCGGTGCGCCCAGCAGCCGCGCGTTGCTGCGGAGCTTCATTGTCCAGGCGAAGCCTTCGGCGGCGCTGCCGGTGCCCGGGCCGATCAGTACAACGACCGGGGCGCGATAGCGCTTCTCGCCCAGGTCTTCGAGATGGAACAAAGCCGCGCCGCCGCCCTTCGACAGTGCCTCGGCCACGTCTTCGCCTCGGTAACGGCCGATCACCTTCGGGGCCGCGGCAATGTCGGTCGCCGTCAACGGTCGACCCAGACCTTGCAGGTAGGGGCGCGATAACAAAGCAACGAACGGCCCGCCGCCTTCGATGAAATAGCTGGCGAGTCGCATGAAGGATATGTTGCCGCCGCTGTTGGCACGAACATCGATCACCAGACCGTGGGTGCGGCCGAGCTCCGCCATGGCCTGGTCGGCCAGCTCCGCCGCGCCGTCGTCGAAGCGGTCGGCACGGATGTAGCCGATGACCTTATCCGGCGCGACGCGGATTCGCGCCCAGCGCACGCCGGGGTGCTCCTCCGGGAACAACCAACTCTCGCGGCGGATCTTGAGCCGCGCGGTGGTGCTGTCGCAGCGCTGCACGGTTGCGTCGGCCAGGCTGCCGGCCGGCCCCTTGAGAGCCGCGACACCTCCCACGATCCGGTCGCCAGGTCGCAGTCCTTTCGCCCGAGCGTCGGACAGAGGTGCGAGCTCCAGTACTGTGTCGGCGCCGTCCACTGGCTCGATTCGCGCGCCCACGCCGACGTGGCGGACGCCGGGGATCGTGCGCGCGAGGTACAGGTGCGACGACTTCAGCTCACCGAGCATCTGCTCGATCAGCCGCTGCAGCTCTGCCTCGTCTGCAACCTGATCGAGACGCGCGCGGTAGCGGGTGTGTACGGCCACCCAGTCCACGCCGTTGAAGGCCGGGTCGTAGAACTGCTCGCTCACAGTCTTCACGACACCATCGAACACCGTGGCTCGCGTTTCTGCGATCGACTGTGCGGCCACGCTGGTCGCAGTCAGGAGAATGCTCGTAGCTGCCAGGGCCGCGGCGGACGAAAGTCTCATGGATGACCTCCCGAAAGTAACCGACGACTACGCCGGCTCGGTCCCGTTCGGATGCAGCGTCTTTCGCGCATAATGCGCGCATGCACGTCCTCGAAACCGACCGTCTCGTCCTGCGCCGCTTCACGCTCGACGACGCAGAATTCATCTTCAGACTCGTCAATGACCCGTCATGGTTGCGCTTCATCGGCGATAAAAACGTGCGCAATCTCGATGACGCACGCCGCTACCTGCGCGATGGGCCGCTCGACATGTATCAGCGCCACGGGTTCGGGTTGTATCGCGTCGAGGAGCGCGACACCGGAATCGGTTGCGGGCAACTGCGGACTCATCAAGCGGGACACGTTGCCGGACGTGGACATCGGCTACGCGTTCCTCCCTGAGTTCCGCGGCAAGGGCTATGCGTACGAGGCAGCTTCGGCGGTGCTCGCGTACGGCAACCGGGTGTTCGGCCTGCGCCGCATCGTCGCGATCACGACGCCGAGCAATGATGCTTCGATCCGGGTGCTGGAGAAGGCGGGGATGAAATTCGAGCGGCTGCTGGAGCTCACGCCGGGCGATCCGGTGAATCTGTTCGCGCGCGAGTGGTGAGCCTGACTCTTTTCCTTCATCTCCCTGCCAACTCTCCGTAACGCGATCTCACTACGTTTGCCTCGCGCCCGGGGCAGCGATGGGGAGATCGACATGCATTCACGGAAACTGGTTTTCGCAATCGGCGCCGTCTTGGCCGCCGCCGCCGCACAGGCACAACAGGCTGACAGCAATGCAGCCGATCCACTCGAAGAAGTGATCGTTCTTGGGCGCGGCGAAACGCGCCAGGTGCAATCGATCACTGCACAGCAGATCGAATATCTACCGCCGGGCACCAGCCCGCTCAAGGCGATCGAGAAGCTTCCCGGCGTCAACTTCCAGGCCGCGGACCCGTACGGCTCGTACGAGTGGTCGACGCGCATCACGGTGCGCGGCTTCAACCAGAACCGCATCGGCTTCACGCTCGACGGCGTGCCGCTCGGCGACATGACCTACGGCAATCACAACGGCTTGCACATCAGCCGTGCGATTCCCACCGAGCTGGTCGGCCGCGCAGTGCTGTCGCAGGGCACGGGCTCCATCGACACGGCGTCGCTGAGCAATCTCGGTGGCGCGGTCGAGTTCTTCTCCGCGAGCCCCGAAACAGAGCTCGGGGTGACCGCCGCGCAGATGTTCGGCAGCGACTCCGCGCGCCGCACGTTCGCGCGCTTCGACACCGGTGAGCTCGGCACCGGCACGCGCGCCTATATCGCGGCCGTCGATTCCTCCACGGACAAGTGGAAGGGCGGCGGCACGCAGGAAACACGGATGTACACCATCAAGGCTGTGCAGCCGGTCGGCGACGGAACGCTGACCGGCTACTACGACTATTCCGATCGCGCGGAGATCGACTATCAGGACCTGTCGAAGGACATCGTTACGCCGGCGCGGCGACAAGTGGGACAACTTCTTCCCGAACTGGGACGCGGCGATCGCAGGCGGCGAACGCGTGCGCGGCGAGCGGCTTCGACAACGCCGATCATCTGTGACGACGCCTACTGGAATGCGTCGGGCTTGCGCAAGGATCACCTCGGCTACGTCGCTCTCGATCTGCCGCTCGGCGAAACGCTGGAGTGGAAGACGACGGCGTACGGGCACAAGAACCGCGGGCAAGGCCTGTGGGGCACGCCGTATACGCCGACGCCGGGCGGCGCGCCGCTTTCGGTTCGCTCGACCGAGTACTACCTGAAGCGTCTCGGCGTCGTGACGGCGCTGACCTGGACCGGCGGCGCTCACGAAGTGAACGGCGGGATCTGGTACGAGACCAACGACTTCACGCAGGCGCGTCGCTTCTACGGCGAGCCGTCGATCACCGGCCCGACGCGCGACTTCACGGAGCTGCAGAGCAATGCGTTCCGGACGGATTGGGAATACGACTTCGATACCGAGTCTTATGTGTTCCATCTGCAGGACACGTGGTCGATCACGGACAAGCTGCGCCTGAACTTCGGCTTCCGCTCGGTGCACGCCGAGAACACCGCGAAGACTGTCGCCGCCATCAACGCCACGCTCGTGAAGAACGGCACGATCGAAGCCGACGAGCCGTTCCTGCCGCAGGTCGGCTTCAACTGGTCGATCTCCGATGACATGGAGTGGTTCGGATCCGCCGCGCGCAACGTTCGCGCGTTCGCGAGCAGCGGCACGTCGGGCCCGTTCAGCACGACGGCGGCCGGCTTCGAAGCGATCCGCGACGTGCTGGAGCCGGAAACTGCCAACAACTTCGAGACCGGCCTGCGCTTCCGCGGCGCTGCGTTCGAAGCGCTGGTCGCGGTGTATCACGTGGACTTCAAGGATCGGCTCGTCGGCATCAACACCGGCCCGGGCATCCTCGGCAACCCGTCGGTGCTCGCGAACGTCGGCAGCGTGACGACCAACGGCGCCGAAGCTGCGCTCACGTGGCGGCCGCTGCAGTCGCTCACGTGGTTCACGTCACTGTCCTGGAACGATTCGGAGTACGACGACAACTACACGACCGGGACTCGCGTCGTGGAGGTCAAGGGCAAGCAGGTCACGGACACGCCGGAGATCCTGCTGAAGTCGGAGCTGACGTACGACGACGGCGCGTTCTTCGCGAGCGCGAACGTCAACTACACGGACGAGCGCTTCTACACGTACCTGAACCAGGGCAGCGTCGACGCGTACACGCTCGTGAATCTCGCGGCGGGCTATCGCTTCCGCGGCTTCGGGGCGTTCGAGGAGCTGTCGATCCAGCTGGACGCGACCAACGTCACGGACAAGGAATACTTCAGCACGATCGACTCGAACGGCTTCACCGAGACGGACCCGAACGGCACGTGGCAGTCGCTGCTGCTCGGCGCGCCGCGGCAGTTCTTCCTGTCGGCGAGGGCGAAGTTCTGAAGAGGCGGTGCCGGGAGAAGAAACGAGGGGAAACTGCACACCGCAGCATGAGGTGGATCGATGGGTCCTTTGCTGCAGTGTTTAGTTTCACCTCGATTTCTCTCCCGGCACCATTCTTGCTTTCTCCTGTGTAGGGCCGTCCTTGTCTGCGTCAGAGTCTTGACGCAGTGTGACGGCCGTCACAGGAGCTGCGATGTTCGAGATTCTGCCCAACCCGTCGATCGAGACGGTGATGATGGTCAGCCGTGCTGCCTTGCTGCTCGGCGCGTTCTGGATCTTCGCTCTGGCGTTCAGCCGCTGGCGTCGCGCGGACGAGCGGCAGATGCAACATCTCGCCGCCCAGCTGCAGCGTACGTTCGCTGAAGTGCGCAGCCTGCACGAGACCATCGCGGTCATGAGTGCGCGCCTGGAGTCGCTAGGCGAGCGCGCTGAATCCGATGCTCGTCTGGCGCCCGCTGGCACAGTCAGCTCGCAGCGTGGCTACGACCTGGCCGCGCGACTTGCGAAGAACGGTGCCGCTGTCGACGAGCTCGTCGCCAGCTGCGGCGTCACGCGACACGAGGCGGAGCTGTTGAGTCGCCTGCACATGACGAAGACACGCGAGTCGGTGTCCCCGTCGTGGAACATGCGCGCCGCCGCTCCCGAGCAACCGGCCCCGGCTCCTGCCCGCAAGCGAGGTTCGCTCCTCAGCGTCGTCGGCTAGGTCTTCGTCTTCCCAGCGACGGACCACGCGAAGGCGAGCACGTGGGCGACGGCGACATACAGCTCGCGAGGAATCTCGCGGCCGAGATCGATGCGGGAGAGCGCGGCGGCAAGCGCCGAGTCCTGCTGCAGCGGCACGTTGTGATCGCGCGCCGTCTCCACGATGCGCTCGGCGACGAGGCCGCCACCCTTGGCGACGACGCGCGGCGCGCCGGAGCCACTGTAGTGGAGCGCGACAGCGAGCGGCGGTCGATTGCGCTCGTTCATGCGCGTACGTCCAATAGCCGCGCCGGCCGAGCACCCGTGTCGCCTGCCGGCATTCCGTGCAAGCACACGACGCGTTCCACTTCGAGACCCGATTCAGCGAGCATCGCTTCGAGCTCATCGGCACGCTGCGACAGTGCAGCGACGATTGCAGGCGACTCTGCGCGCAACTGCACGCCGATTCGCTTGCCTACGAGCGTGACCTTCGCGTGCAACGCGCCGATGGCGCCGAGATCGACTGCCGCCTCGACGGTCCACGAATCTGTGCCGTCGCCATCCCGACGCCGCGAGCCGTCGCGCTCGATCTTCAAGCGCAATACCGCGGCGCGATCTTCATGCCGCACCGGCAAGTCGATCAGCATCGACTGCACGGCGGGATCGGGCGCGCTGTTGGAAATCTGTACGGTCGTGAGCCTGGCCAGCATGCCGTCCGTCTGCCGCGACAGCTCGTTGAGCTGTTGCGACGGTTCTTCCAGCACCGCCAACGTGGCCGGCGCGGCAGGCAGCGCAGTCAGCGGTCCGCGCGCGGTCGGAACGGGTGCGTGCCCGGCCGCGTCGGAATGCGTCGACGAAGGTTTCGCGCCTTGCGCTTGCAGCGCGCGATGCAACGTCAGCATCAGCGTCTTGAGATCCGATGCGAAACGCGGATCGAGCGGGCCGCGATGCGCGGCGAGATTCGCTTCGAGGAATACGCCCGATTTCGCGATGGCGGTTTCGAGCGCTTTCGGGTCGCCGAGTGCCTCGGCCTCCGGGAGCGCGTGCCACAAGTGCGCAGCCGCCTGCACGACGGGCCGCGGCAGTGTCTCCACGCCGCTCTTGCGTTGTGCGATCCAGGCGAGATTCGCCAGCAGCAGGGCAGGGCTCTGTTGCCGCGGCACGAACTTGCGAAGCGCATCGGCGACGACGGCAGTCTCTGCCGACGACGACTCGGCCGGCGCCGGCATTGTTTCGAGCGCGAGCACCGGGCTGTTACGCAACACGCGGACCTGCAAGCGCTCGCCGTTCTGCGGTCCCGCGGCATCACCCGATGCAAGGCGGGCGGGATGTCGCTGGCCGGCGATGTCGAGCCACAACTGGCCGCGTGGGTCGCGAACAGCGACGGCTTCGAGGATGGCACCGACGCGCCATTCCGCTAGCAGGCTCGGGTTCGGGCTGCTGCCCGACCCGAGGAGGTTGACGAGGTCGACACGCATTGTCGGTCGGGGACTTTCACTGTTCCGCTGTGAACTGCTTCAACAATTTAGCGGCAGCCGGCGCCGGGACCTTGAGCAGCTGTCCGAGAAATTCGCAATGTCCCCATCGACTAAAGCAACAGCGGCAAGTGCCGATACCACAAAGGAATCTGTGAAATCCGTCCAAAAGAGCTCGATGAGTACCAAGAAGGCGAAGCGCAAGCGCGCAGCGGCACCCGTCGCTGCAGTTGTCGAGGCCGCAAAACCCGTGGCGCCCTCGCAGCCGACAATCGTGCTTGCCACCAACTGCAACGTGAAAGACGCAGCCGAGTTGAAGCTCTCGCTGTGTCAGCACCTCGAGAGTGCGACTGTGTCGCTCGATGTCGGCAACGTCGAGCGCGTCGACACTTCCACGATGCAGCTGCTGTGCGCCTTCGTGCGTGACCGGGTCGCGCACCAGCGCAAGGTCCAGTGGCTCGGTGATTCGGCGGTCATCCGCGAGTCGGCGCGCCTGCTCGGCGTGGAAGCGCTGCTGTGCCTGCCGGGAGCTTCGGCATGATGCGCATTCTCGCCGCGGACGATTCGGCGTCGATGCGCGACATGGTGAAGATGTCGCTCAGCAGTGCCGGTTTCGAAGTGACCTCTGCTGCGGACGGCGAAGAAGCGCTGCGCCTCGCGGCTGCGACGCCATTCGATCTCGTGCTGCTCGACGTGAACATGCCGGTCCGCGATGGCTTCGAGGTGATCCGCGCGCTGCGCGCCGAGCCGCAGTATCGCCACACGCCGATCCTCATGCTGACGACCGAGAACTCCGCGGACCGCAAGCGCGAAGGCAAGACCGCGGGCGCGACCGGCTGGATCATCAAGCCGTTCGATCCGGCGCAGCTGATCGCGACCGTACATCGCGTGCTGCTGAGGTAAGCCATGGCGCTCGACCTCGCACAATTCCATGACGCCTTCTTCGACGAGAGCTTCGAAGCTCTCGACACGATGGAGGCCGCGCTGCTCAAGCTGAACGTCGGCGCGCCCGAGCCGGAGATCGTCAACACGATCTTCCGCGTCGCGCACTCGATCAAAGGCGGCAGCGCCACTTTCGGCTTCGCCGAGGTCGCGTCGTTCACGCACACGTGCGAGACGCTGCTCGACGAGCTGCGCGGCAATCGCATGCAGGTGACGCGCGCCATCACCGACCTGTTGCTCAAGTCGGTGGACATCATGCGCGAGATGCTGCGCGCCGTGCAGCACAAGTCGCCGATCGATGCGCAGCGCGTGGCCGACCTGCAGTTCGATCTCGAGCTGGCGATCGTGCAGAAGAACGCAGCGGCGGCAGTGGCAGCAGCCCGCGCCGGCCGCCGACGCCGGTGCCGGCGCGTGCAGCGAGTCGTCCATCGGTGGCGCATCCAGTTCCGTCCGTACCCGCAACTGTTCGCGCACGGCAACGATCCGCTGCGCATGCTGCGCGAGCTCGCGGATCTCGGTGATCTGAACGTAGTCGTCTCGACTCAGAACGTGCCCGCGTTGTGCGAGCTCGATCCGGAGTCCTGCTATCTCTCGTGGGAACTGACGGTCGACACCGACGCCACGCGCGAAGTGATCGATCAGGTGTTCGATTGGGCGGAAGGCGACTGCGAGCTGCAGATCCGCGACGAGAATGCTGGGGCCGTGGCCGCTAACGCGAAGCCCGCAAGCGCCGTTGCAGAAGCCAAAGCGCCCGAAGCCCCGCGTCTCGCGGCGGTGGACGCCGGCGACTCGCCGAAGCAAGGTCTCGGCGACGGCAGCTCGATCCGTGTCAGCACCGAGAAGGTCGACGAGCTGATGAACACGGTCGGCGAGCTCGTCATCACGCAGTCGATGCTCACGCAGCTCGGAGCGAAGCTCACGGACGGCCTCGCCGAGCAGTTGCGCGCCGGCTTGGCCCAGCTGGAGCGCAACGTGCGCGAGCTGCAGGAAAGCGTCATGCGCGTGCGCATGTTGCCGATCAGCTTCGTATTCAGCCGCTTCCCGCGCATGGTCCGCGACCTGAGCCAGCGGCTCGGCAAGCAGGTCGAGCTGAAGGTGACCGGCGACCAGACCGAGCTCGACAAGACCGTGCTGGAGAAGATCGGCGATCCGCTCGTGCACCTGGTGCGCAACAGCGTCGATCACGGCATCGAGATGCCGCAGGCGCGCGCCGCGGCCGGCAAGCCTGCGGTCGGCGTCGTCTCGCTGGAGGCCTATCACAAGGGCGGCAATATCGTCGTGGAAGTCTGCGACGACGGCGGCGGCTTGCAGCGCGAACGCATCTTCGCGAAGGCGCGCGAGCGCGGCCTCGTCGGTGCAAGCGACACGCTGACCGAGGAGCAGATCTACGACCTCATCTTCATGGCCGGCTTCTCCACGGCCGACCAGGCGACCGACATCTCGGGGCGCGGCGTCGGCATGGACGTCGTGCGACGGAACATCAAGGAGCTGGGCGGCAGCATCGAAGTGCGCTCCACCGTCGGACACGGCTCGCGCTTCATCATCACGCTGCCGCTGACGCTCGCCATCGTCGACGGCCAGACGGTGTCGGTGGGCAGCGAGACGTACATCGTGCCGCTCATCACCATCATCGAATCGCTCCAGCTGCAGGCGGGCGGCGTCAATCGCATCGGCGGCCACCAGGAAGTGTTCTGGTTCCGCGACGGCTACGTGCCGATCGTGCGGCTGCACGAAGTCTTCGGCGTGAAGCCGCGGGCGAGCGAGCTGCACGAGGGCTTGATCATGGTCGTCGAGGGCGACGGCCGCCGCGTCGGCTTGTTCGTCGACGATCTGCTCGGCCAGCAGCAAGTCGTCATCAAATCGCTGGAAACGAATTTCCGCCGTGTCGACGGCGTCTCCGGGGCGACGATCCTCGGCGACGGCGCCGTCGCACTGATTCTCGACGTACCTGGATTGATACGCGTCGCTTCGCTGCGGGCGGCGGCTTGATTGGGAGGAATGAGCAATGAGCAACCTGAACATCACGGTGAAGACCAAACTGTTCGCGACGCTGGCGCTTGCCGGTGTCGTGATGGTCGCGGTCGGCGTGCTCGGCCTGTCCGGCACGAAGAGCAGCAACGGCCACCTGGATGCCCTGTTCTCCAACCGTTTCGAGCCGACCGGCTGGGTCGGCGCGATCGAGGCGCACGAGCGCGAGGTGCTGGAGAAGGCGGAAGACGCGGTCATCCGTCAGGATGCGGCCGGCGTCAGGGTCGCGATCGGCATGCTCGCGGACCGCGCCACGAAGGTGCAGGAGTTGCTGCGCAAGCTCCTGGCGACCGACCTCACCGAGAAGGAGCGCGCGCTCGTCAATGAGTTCGCGGGCCACGGCAACGACGTCATCAGCTCCCTGCAGGAGTCGCTGCTGGCGGCACAGGCGGGCACCTTCGATCGCGCGGAGAGCGCGCTGATCGAGCGCGCGCGGCCGACCTACGACAAGTTGAACGCGAGCGGCGATGCGCTGCTGGAACTGCAAATCAGGGTCGGACAGCAGATGCGCGTCGATGCCGAGAAGGCGTTCAAGCGCAACAGCGCGATCATCGTCGGAGCCATCGCGATCGGCCTCGGCCTCGCAGCACTCCTCAGCTACCTCTTGCTGCGCTCGATCCTGGGCGCGCTGTCAGCGGCCGTGAACATCGCGGACCGCATCGCGAGCGGCGAGCTGGGCAACAACGTGAAGGTCGAGAGCCAGGACGAGCTCGGCAGCCTGCTCGACTCGCTGCGGCGAATGGACTCCAAGCTGGTCGAGATCGTCGGCGACGTGCGCGGCAGTGCCGATGCAGTCGGCTCGGCCGCGCGACAGCTGTCGCACGGTAATGACGATCTTTCGCAGCGGACACAGGAACAGGCTGCGGCGCTCGAAGAGACCGCATCCAGCATGGAGGAGATGACGGCCACCGTGAAACAGAACGCCGACAACGCCCGTCAGGCCAACCAGCTTGCCGTCGGCGCGCGCGATCAGGCGGAGCGGGGCGGTGCAGTCGTGCAGCGCGCGATCGGCGCGATGGGCGAGATCAACGCCTCCAGCCGCAAGATCGCCGACATCATCAGCGTCATCGACGAGATCGCGTTCCAGACGAACCTGCTGGCGCTGAACGCCGCGGTCGAAGCTGCGCGTGCGGGCGAGCAGGGCCGCGGCTTCGCGGTCGTCGCGACCGAAGTGCGCAACCTCGCGCAACGCAGCGCGAGCGCGGCGAAGGAGATCAAGGATCTGATCAAGGACTCGGTCGACAAGGTGAAGGTCGGCTCGCAGCTCGTCGACGAGTCGGGCAAGACGCTGTCCGAGATCATGGAGAGCGTGAAGAAGGTCACTGACATCGTCGGCGAGATCGCCGCGGCGAGCGAAGAGCAGTCCGCGGGCATCGAGCAGGTGAACAACGCGATCACGCAGATGGACAACGTGACGCAGCAGAACGCGGCGGTGGTGGAGCAGTCATCCGCGGCGAGCAAGGCGATGGAGGAGCAGTCCTCGACGCTGGTCGCGCAGATCGGCTACTTCCGCCTCGGCAAAGGTTCGGGCGCGCACGAGATCCGGCAGGGCGACACGGCGGCGATGCTGGCCCAGCGTCCGGCGCTGGCGAATCATCGGCCCCTGACGCGATCGCCGGCGACGCGTCCTCCCGTCGCGCGCAAGCCCGCACCCGCAGTGGTGCCGGCAGCAATGCCCACTTCCGTGAAGTTGCAGCGCGCCAGCGGCGACGAGAGCACCTGGGACGACTTTTGAGCGAATGTCCTATGAGTTCGGGCCAGGTGCCTGTCGATAGCTGAACAGCAGGAATGCCGCCATGCGGAGTGAGATCTCATGACCAGAGCAGGAAACCAGGTGCTGACCTTCACCCTCGGGGAAGAGACGTACGGCGTCGACATCCTGCGCGTGCAGGAAATCCGCGGCTGGTCGCCGGTCACGCGGATCCCGCAGTCGCAGGCGCACGTGCTCGGCGTGCTCAACCTGCGCGGCTCGATCGTGCCGATCGTGGATCTGCGCATGCGCTTCAGCCTGCCGCGCGCGGAGTACACGCCGCTCACGGTCATCATCGTGTTGTCGGTCGAGTCGCCGCAGGGCCGGCGCGACTTCGGCATGGTCGTCGACGGCGTCTCCGACGTCATCGACGTGCCGGCGGGCGACGTGAAAGCGGCGCCGGAGCTCGGCCGGCAGGCGAGTACGGAGTTCATCGCGGGCTTGGCCGCGGTGTCGGGACGCATGCTCATGCTGCTCGATATCGATCGGCTCATCGGCGGGGAAGTCGCGGGTGCGGCTTCATTGCCCGTCGCGGCCAATGCCTGAGACTGCCTTCCTCGAAACCGGCTCGTTCGGCCCCGCACTGGGGGACGCCGAATTCGAGTTCATTCGTCACGTGGTCGGCGAGAACGCCGGCATCGTGCTCGGCCCGAACAAGCGTCAGCTCGTGCAGGGCAGGCTCGCGCGCCGCTTGCGCGACCTCGGTCTGCACTCCTACCAGGAGTACTGCGAGCACGTGCGACGCTCGGGTCCCGAGGAGCTGGTCGGGCTCATCAATGCGCTGACGACCAACGTCACCTCGTTCTTCCGCGAGAACCATCATTTCGAAGCGCTCGCGTCGTACATGCTGCCGGAGGCGATGCGTCGCAATGCCGGCGTCGCGGCGCATCCGCGTCTGGTCCGCCGGTTGCTCGACGGGCGAGGAAGCGTATTGCGTGGCCATGGCCGGCGCGGACGTCGTGCCGCCGGCGGGCTGGGACTTCAAGATTCTCGCGACCGATATCGACAGCGACGTGATCGCGTTCGCGCAGCAGGGCGTGTATCCGCTCGATCGCGTCGCATCGCTCCCTTCGGAGCGTCTGCGCAGTTGCTTTCAGAAAGGCACCGGCGCGCAGGTAGGGAAGGCGATCGTCAAGGCGCAGCTGCGCTCTGTCGTGACCTTCCGTGTGCTGAATCTGCTGCAGCCCTGGCCGATGCAGGGCCCTTTCGACGTGATCTTCTGCCGCAATGTGATGATCTACTTCGACCAGGCCACGCGCGAACGCCTGGTGAGCCGCTTCGCGGAGATGCTCGCGCCGGGCGGCTATCTGTGCATCGGTCACGCCGAGTCGCTGCACAATGTCGCCGCGCCGATCCAGGCGGTCGGCAAGACGATCTATCGCAGGAGCGGAGGCGAAGCCCATGGCAGCTAAGCGCTCCGCAAGCGAAGCGCTGCCGCGCGCGCTGCCCGGCTTCGAATCGATTCGCCGCTATCGAAACGCGGCAGGCGTTTCGACTGCGCGCATCCTGCCCGGCGAGTTCTACGTGACTCGCGAAGACGAAGTCATCGACACGGTGCTCGGCTCGTGCGTGGCAGCGTGCATCCGCAATCCGCGGCTCGGCATCGGCGGCATGAATCATTTCATGCTGCCGCGTCCGAGCGGCGCCGGCAACGACACGTGGGAGAAGGTCGCGGGCCGCGCGACGCGCTACGGCTCGGCGTCGATGGAGCAGCTGATCAACAGCGTCCTGAGCGCCGGCGGCACGCGCCAGGATCTCGAAGTGAAGATCTTCGGCGGCGGCCGCGTGATCGCGAAGCTCAGCGACATCGGCGCGCGCAACCTCGATTTCGTGCGCGAGTTCCTGCAGCAGGAGGGACTGAAGATCGCCTCGGAGGACTCGGGCGACACGTGCTCGCGGCATGTCCAATATTCCCCGCGCAGCGGTCGTGTGCGAGTTCGTCACCTGAGCGCGCGCGGCGCCGAGCTCGGTGCGAACGAGCAGCGCTACCTCGACCGCCTCGACCAGGCGCCGGTCGCCGGCCCGATCGACCTGTTCTGACCGAGGGCCAGCGAATGAGCAACGCGAATGCTGGTCCGGGAAATCCCGCGGGATAGGCGCGCGACATGACCATCAAAGTTCTCGTGGTCGACGACTCCGCTCTGGTGCGCAAGCTCCTGAGCGCGATGCTGTCGCGCTCGCCCGATATCGAGGTGGTCGGCACCGCCAGCGACCCGTATGCCGCGCGCGAGCGCATCAAGAAGCTCAATCCGGACGTCATCACGCTCGACGTGGAGATGCCGCGCATGGACGGCATCACGTTCCTCGAGAACCTGATGCGGCTGCGGCCGATGCCGGTCGTGATGGTCTCCTCGCTGACGCAGCGCGGTGCCGACGTCACGCTGCGCGCACTCGAGCTCGGCGCGATCGACTTCGTCGCGAAGCCGAGGATCGACATCGCCGGGACGCTGGCCGACTACGAGGACGAGCTGATCGCGAAAGTGAAGGTCGCGGCAGGAGCGCGCGTGCTGCCACGTTCCGTCAAGCGCGCGCGCACGCACGGATGAGCGCAACAGCACTTCCGCTGTGGTGCCTGCATTGAACGTACGCGCGATGTTGCGGACGACGGACCGCATCATCGCCGTGGGCGCGTCGACGGGCGGCACCGAGGCGATCCGGGAGCTGCTTGCGGAGATGCCGCCGGATGCGCCGGCGATCGTCATCTCGCAGCACATTCCCGCTGCCTTCAGCAAGCCGTTCGCGGAGCGCATGAATCGCAGCTCGGCGATGGCCGTGTGCGAGGCGCAGGACGGACAGCAGATTCTGCCGGGGCATGCCTATGTCGCGCCGGGCGACCGGCACTTGCTGGTCGAGCGCGACGGCTCACGCTATCTATGCCGCCTGAGCAACGGTCCGCACGTGAATCGCCATCGGCCGAGCGTCGACGTGATGTTCCGCTCCGTTGCCCAGAACGTCGGCCCGAACGCGGTCGGCGTTCTACTCACCGGGATGGGCGACGACGGCGCGCGCGGCCTCAAGGAAATGATGGAGGAGGGCGCCGGCACGATCGCGCAGGACGAGGCCACCAGCGTCGTCTGGGGCATGCCCGGATCGGCCGTGAAACTCGGGGCGGCGATGCACGTCCTGCCCCTGCAGCAGATCGGGGCGCAGGTCCTGGCCCTCGTCGCAGCCGCCGCCGCAGCATGACATAAGATCGCTCAAGTCCTAGAGTTGCGGGCCGATAGCCGCATCATGACGAGTTCCAGCGCGATGAAGAACGAACAAACGACGGTGTCTGCAAGCGAATCGGCAGCCGCATTCGCGTTCGTGAGCGAGCTTGCGCAGGAAGTCTCGAAAGGCAAAGTGGAGTTGCCGTCGTTCCCCGACGTCGCAGTCCGCGTCCGCAAAGTGCTCGCGGACGAGCACGTTGCCAACGAACAGATCGCCCGCATCGTCGGCTCGGACGCCGGGCTCGCTGCCCGCGTGCTGACGCTCGCGAACTCGGCCGCGTTGAACCGTTCCGGCCGCTCGGTCGCGGACCTGAAGACTGCGATCAGCCGTATCGGTCACAACAACGTGCGCACCGCTGCAGTGTCGTTCGCGATCGCGCAGCTGCGCCGTGCCAGCGAGCTGCGCAACATCGCACCTCAACTGGAACGCGTGTGGCAAGAGGCGACGATTGTCGCCGCGCTGTCGTATTCGATTGCCTCGCGCTGCCAGCTCAACCCAGACGAGTCGATGCTCGCGGGGCTGCTGCATAACGTGGGCAAGCTGTACATCCTGGCGCGCGCCAATCGCCACGGCGGCTTGTTCAGCGAGCCGGCCGCCCTGGCTCAGGTCATGCGCGACTGGCACGCCAACGTCGGCAAAGCAATCGTCGAGAATTGGGGTTTTCCCGAGCACATCGCCGAAGCGATCGGCGAGCACGAAAATATCGACCGCACGGCCGGCCAGGCCGATGTCACGGACGTCCTGACGGTCGCGGTGATGGCCGCCGGCTTCATGGGGCACGAAGTGGACTTCGAGCTGAACATGCAAGGCGTGAAGGCGTTCCGCCGCCTGTCCCTGGACAACGCCAAGTGCGCTCACATCATGCAGAGCTGCAGCGACGAGATCTCCGCCCTGCGATCAGCGCTCGGCGATTAAGACAAAAGGACAGGCAGGGAATGCCTTATGTCTTCGCACACGGATTCCACTAGGAACCGGAAGCCTGTGGAAACGTACTGATTGCATTCGCAGTAGTCGTGCGCGAGCGTGGCTCGCTGCGTTCGGCGGTTTCAGGACTCTTGGAATGCATGGGCGGCAAGATTCTCGTCGCGGAAGACGATCCGGAAGCGCGTGAGCTGCTGCTGTTGTTGCTCGAAGGCGGCGAGTACAGCCTGCTGGAAGCGGCGGACGGCATGGAAGCACTGGACCTGCTGCGCACCGAGCAGCCGGACCTGCTGATCACGGACATCGTCATGCCACGGATGGACGGCTACGAGCTGGTCCGTCGGTTGCGTCAGGACGATCGGACCGCGCACACCTCGGTGATCTTCTGCTCCGCTTCCTATCACGAGCGCGAAGTTCGCGAGATGGCGCGCTCGCTCGGCGTGCAGAGCACGCTCGCCAAGCCCTTCGATTTCAAAACTGTGCGCACGACGGTCGACGCTGCGTTCGCTGCTCGCAGCAACGCGCCGTTGCCCGATCTGGTCGCGACGCCTGCGGTCCCGGTCATCGGCGGCGCACAGGAACGTTTGAGCGCACTGGTCTCGTTCAGCCGCCGGCTGTTCGGTCACACGGAACCCCAAGCAATCGTCGAGTCGACTTGTCACGCCGCGCGCGACATCTTGCTCGCGCAGTGTGCGCAGCTGGTCATTGCGGACGGCGAGGGGCCGCGTCACGCATGCACGGCCAGCGGCCTGGCGAACGAGCAGGTCGATCGGCTGCTCGGCATGCGCATGTATCGCGATTTGTTGCCGTCGTTGGAGCAGGGCGGATGTGCGCTGTATCCGATGTCGCCGGCCGATGCCGTGCCGAACGGCGCGGGCCAGCCGGGCGATTTCGTTTCCATGCTCGGTGTGCCGGTCGCTTCAGTCAGTCATCACTACGGTTACCTGTGCGTCATCAATCGCATCGGCCTGCCGGGCTTCACTGACGAAGATCTCGCGGTGGCACGTGCGATCGCGGCACAGGTCGCGGTCGCGTTCGAGAATGCGCGACGGTACCAGGCACTGCGCGGCGAGGTCGCACGACGCGCTGAAGTCGAGAACGAAGTGCGCGTCCTGAATCAGGATCTCGAGCGCCGCGTCGCCGAACGCACGGCCGAGCTGGAAGTCGCGAATCGCGAGCTGGAGGCGTTCTCGTATTCGGTCGCGCACGACCTGCGCGCGCCGTTGCGCTTGATCCATGCGCACGTGCAGATGCTGCGCGACTATCGCGGCTCTCCGACGGCGCGCGAGCCGCTGATCCATCTCGATCAGATCACGCGCGGTGCGCGCGAGATGAGCGCGCTGATCGATGGGTTGCTGGCACTGTCCAGGATCAGCCACATGGAGATGCGGCGCGAAGTCACATCGCTCGACGAGCTGGTCAAGCGCGCGGTCAACCAGGTCCGCCAGGAAAGCGGCGAGCGCGTCGTCGAGTGGCGGCTGGCATCGCTGCCTTCGGCTGCGTGCGATCCCGACCTGATGCTGCAGGTGTTCGCCAATCTGATCGACAACGCCGTGAAGTACTCGCGGCCGCGGCCGCACGCGGTGATCGAGGTCGGCGTCGGCAACGCCGACGGCGAGAAGTACGTCTTCGTCCGTGACAATGGCGTCGGCTTCGACATGCGCTATGCGCGCAAGCTGTTCGGCGTGTTCCAGCGCCTGCACCGGCACGACGAGTTCGAGGGCACCGGCATCGGCCTGGCGACCGTCAACCGCATCATCGAGCGGCACGGCGGGCGGATCTGGGCCGAATCCCGCCTGAACCAGGGGGCGGAGTTCCGCTTCACGCTCGCCGACCTGTAGGTCGGCTTCAACCCGACCTCTCTATCGGGCTAGTCCGACCTACGGTGACTCCTCACCTGTCTCTTTATCCTTCCTCGATGCAGGACCGATACGATCACGCCGCTGTCGAGCGCGCGGCCCAGGCCTTCTGGGACGAGAAGCGCGCCTTTGCCGTCGCCGAAGACCCCGCGCGCCGCAAGTACTACTGCCTGTGCATGTTTCCGTACCCGAGCGGTCGGCTGCACATGGGCCACGTGCGCAACTACACGATGGGCGACGTGCTGACCCGCTACATGCGCATGCAGGGCTACAACGTCCTGCAGCCGATGGGCTGGGACGCGTTCGGCCTGCCGGCCGAGAACGCCGCGATCAAGAACAAGCGTCCCGCCCGCGAAGTGGACCTACGACAACATCTCGTACATGAAGGGGCAGCTGCAGCAGCTCGGCTTCGCCCTCGACTGGAAGCGCGAGCTCGCGACCTGCCAGCCCGAGTACTACAAGTGGAACCAGTGGCTGTTCCTGCGCATGCTCGAGCGCGGCATCGCCTATAAGAAGACCGGCGTCGTCAACTGGGATCCGGTCGACCAGACGGTGCTCGCCAACGAGCAGGTGATCGACGGCCGCGGCTGGCGCACCGGCGCGCTGGTCGAGAAGCGCGAGATCCCGATGTACTACTTGCGCATTACGCAATACGCGCAGGACCTGCTCGACGAGCTCGACCACATGACCGAGTGGCCGGAGCGCGTGCGCACGATGCAGGCGAACTGGATCGGCCGCAGCGAAGGCGTGCGGATCGGCTTCCCGTACGAGCTCGAAGGCCAGCGGCACGTGCTGAGCGTGTTCACGACGCGCGCAGACACGCTGATGGGCGCGACGTTCTGCGCGGTTGCTGCCGAGCATCCGCTCGCGACTTACGCGGCACGCAACAATCCCGCACTCGCCGAGTTCGTCGAGGAGTGCAAGCGCGGCTCGGCCCAGGAGGCGGAGATCGCCGTGATGGAAAAGCGCGGCATGCCGACCGGCCTGTTCGTGACGCATCCGTTGTCCGGCGACAAGGTTCCGGTGTGGGTCGGCAACTACGTGCTGATGACCTACGGCGAAGGCGCGGTGATGGGCGTGCCCGGGCATGACGAGCGCGACTTCCACTTCGCGCTGAAGTACGGCCTGCCGATCGAGTTCGTGGTCGCGCCGGCCGGGATGGATCCCGCGACGTTCTCCGCGACCGAGTGGCGCGAGGAGTACGCGGCGTACGGCGTGTGCATCAACTCCGGCAAGTACGACGGGCTCGATTACAAGGCGGCGGTCGATGCGATCGCGGCCGACTTGCAGGCGAAAGGGCTCGGCGAGAAGCAGGTGCAATGGCGCCTGCGCGACTGGGGCATCTCGCGGCAGCGTTACTGGGGCTGCCCGATCCCGCTCATTCTGTGTCCGAAGTGCGGCGACGTGCCGGTGCCGGACGAGGATCTGCCGGTCGTGCTGCCGGAAGACCTGGTGCCGGACGGCACCGGCAATCCGCTCAACAAGACGCCTGCGTTCTACGAGGTCAAGTGTCCGAAGTGCGGCGGCAACGCGCGGCGCGAGACGGACACGATGGATACGTTCGTCGATTCGTCGTGGTACTTCCTGCGCTTCGCGTCCATCGACGACGACAAGGCGATGGTCGACGAGCGGGCGAACTACTGGATGGCGGTCGATCAGTACATCGGCGGCATCGAGCACGCGATCCTGCATTTGCTGTACTCGCGCTTCTGGATGCGCGTGATGCGCGACATGGGGCTCATCAAGGTCAAGGAGCCGTTCGCGCGCTTGCTCACGCAGGGCATGGTGCTCAATCACATCTACTCGCGGCGGACCGGCGATGGGGCCGTCGAGTACTTCCATCCGGACGACGTGGACGTGCAGTGCGATGCGCACGGTGTGCCCGTCAGCGCGACGCTGCGCAGCGACGGCAAGCCGGTCGACTGGGAAGGCATGCGCACGATGTCGAAGTCGAAAGGCAACGGCGTCGACCCGACGGATCTGGTGGAGCGCTACGGCGCGGACAGCATCCGCGTGTTCATGATGTTCAAGGCGCCGCCGGAGGACACGCTCGAGTGGTCCGACGACGGCGTCGAAGGCTCGGCGCGCTTCCTGCGCAGACTGTGGCGCATGGTGTGGGAGCATCTGGAGAAGGGCCGCGTGGCCAGCGGCCCCCGACCTGAGCTCATCGCGCTGTCTCCCGCACAGCGCGAAATGCGCCGCATGGCGCACGCGACCCTGGTCAAAGTGACGGACGACTATGGCCGTCGCCGTGTGTTCAACACGGCGATCGCTGCGGTCATGGAGCTCATGAATGCGCTCCAGAAGTTCGACGATGCTTCAGTGAGCAGGGCCGCGCCGTGCGTCACGAGGCGATCGAGCTGATCGTCCAGTTGCTCGCGCCGATCGCCCCGCATGTCTGCCACGTGCTGTGGCGGGAGCTGGGTCATACGGATCCGCTTGATCGACCACCCGTGGCCGCAGCCCGATCCGCAGGCGCTGATCCAGGAGCGCGTCGAGGTCGTCGTGCAGGTGAACGGCAAGTTGCGCGCGAAGGTGGAAGTCGGTGCGAGCGCGAACCACGACGAGATCAGCGCAGCGGCGCTGGCTGACGCCACGGTCCAGAAATGGATCGAAGGCAAGCAGGTGCGCAAGGTGATCGTCCCGCCCGGGGGCAAGCTCGTCAACGTGGTCGTGTGAGCAAGATCCGAGTCGTTGTCTTCGACGTCGGCGGCGTGCTCGTCCAGCTGAGCGGCGTCGCGACCGTAATGGGCTGGGTCGCCGACCGCTGGACGCCCGCCGAGGTCTGGCGCAGATGGCTGCACTCACCGGCCGTCCGCGCTTTCGAGACGGGCCGGACCGACGCAACGACGTTCGCGGCCGACTTGGTCGAAGAGCTGGAGCTCGGCGTCGCTCCCGCGTTGTTCCTCGAATCGTTCGCGGGTTGGCCGACCGGCCTGTACCCCGGCGTGCCCGAGCTGATCGCGCGTATCCCCAACAATGTCACGCGTGCGCTGCTCTCGAACAGCAACGCGCTGCACTGGCCCAGAGTGGAAGACGAATTCGGCCTCGGCGCGCTCTTCGAGCACCGCTTCGTCTCGCACCTGACGGGCCGGATCAAGCCCGACCGGGATGCGTTCGAGCACGTCATCACCTCGCTCGGCTGCGACGCCGCCAGCGTCTTCTTCCTGGACGACAACCTGATGAACGTCGAAGCAGCCCGCGAAGCGGGCATGCAGGGCGCCGTGGTCCGCGGCGTCGACGAAGCCGAACAGGCCCTCCGCCTGGCGTCCATCATTTCTTGACAAGACGAACCCCCTGCAGGGCAGGCCAGGGCGTTGCAGGCAGCTGCCGGCTTGTTCCGGCGGGGCGGCCGCCGTACGCTTTCGGGCGACTGCCTCGGGCTTCGCCAAACTCACGGGTGACTTATGCAAATGCGGGTCGTCGATAGCGCGCTCAGCAACGTTCGCAACCAGGTCACGGCGGAGGAATGGGCGACGCGCGTCGACCTTGCCGCCTGCTATCGGCTCGTGGCGCATTTCGGTTGGGACGACCTGGTGTTCACGCACATCTCGGCGCGGGTGCCCGGCACGCACGACTTCCTGATCAATCCGTACGGCTTCATGTTCGAGGAGATCACTGCGTCGAGCCTGGTGCGCGTCGACCTCGAAGGGAAGAAGACACTGGAGAACCCGTACGACATCAATCCCGCCGGTTTCACCATTCACAGCGCGATCCACGCCGCTCGCGACGACGCTGGCTGCGTGCTCCACCTGCACACGATGGAAGGCGTGGCACTGTCGGCGCAGAAAGCTGGACTGCTGCCGATCTCGCAACAGGCGACGCTCGTGATGCTCAGCCTGTCGTATCACGATTACGAAGGCCTCGCGCTCAACCCCGATGAGAAAGGTCGCTTGCAGGCGGACCTCGGCGACACACGCAGCATGATTCTTCGCAACCACGGACTGCTCACGGTGGGCCGCAACGTCGGGGAAGCTTTCTTGAACATGTTCACGCTCCAGCGTGCATGCGAGGTCCAACTGCTCGCGCAGCGCAACGGCGCCGAGCTGATCGACATCCCGCAGACCGTGCTCGACACGGTTCCGGAGTTCTCGCGCATGGTGACGCGCGGCGCGGGCGGCGCGCTGGTGTGGCCGGCGCTGCTGAGAAAGATGGACCGGTTGGATACGAGCTTCCGGAATTAGAAGAGTCGGGCTGAAGCCCGACCTACAGCCAGTAGTGGCTTGTGCATTGCGACTGACTAGGTCCTAAGGCCTAGTCACCCCTCGCAATGCGTGGCCTGTGCTAGGGGAATACCTGATGCGCGGGCGCCGGGCTGGCTGATACTCACCGCAGCGCACTCTCCTGCAAACTCCGCGCGCGATTTCGTAGGAAGGATGAGCGCGGAAGGAGAGTTCGGATGAAGGCGGATGCGATAGCGACCCGGATGTCAGTCCTGGGCCGTGCGCTGCCCTCGCGTGTGCTGTTGGTCGACGATGACGAGCTCGAGCTCGAGCTGATGACCGACCGGCTGGAGGCCGCAGGCTTCGAAGTCGCGTGCGCTGCCAACGGCGAAGCAGCGCTGCAGCTCATCGAGCAGCAGTGGTATCCGCTCGTCATCACCGACTGGGCGATGCCGGTGATGGACGGCATCACCTTCACTGAAGCGCTGCGCGGACGCGGCGCCACCGACACCTACATCATCATGCTGACGATGCGCGAAGCCAGCGTCGACTACGAGCGCGGCTACGTCGCAGGCGTCGACGACTACCTGTCCAAGCGCGTGCCGGATGCGGAGCTGTTCGCGCGCATCACAGCCGCCTTCAACACGCTCGCTCTGCGCCGCTCATTGAAAGAAGCACAGGCTGCTCTCGAGCAGGCTGCGGCGATCGACACTGAGTCCGGCGCGTTCGGACTGCGCGAGCTCTTCAGTAGGTTGCATGGGGAGATCAGGCGCGCCCAGCGTTACGGGCGCAAACTGACGCTGCTGACACTGTCCGTGTCGGTGGCAGAGCGCGCGACCGCGGTCGAGGTCGCGCCGTCGGCGGAGATCCTGCGCGGCATCGTGCAGACGATCGAAAGCGTCGTGCGGATGCAGATCGACTGGACCGGTCGGCTCGACAGCGAACGCGGTGCTGCGTTCGCTGTCGTGCTGCCGGAATCCAGCATCAGCGAAGCACCGCGGATCAAGGAGCGGCTGCTCGCTGCCTTGCACCGGCATGCGGATGGTTTCGAAGCGTTGCAGCTGACCTTCGAATTCGGCGTCGCTGCACTGGAAGACACGGGGCAGCAGCAGAGCCCGGCCGTCGACACCGCGGAGATGCTGGAGATTGCCGGACTGTGTCGCAATTGCCCCGGGCGCACCGGCCCGGAGCAACTCGGCGCCGTCCAGCGCAGCGTGGCTTGCCACGTCTCGATCGTCTGCCGGCACGGCTATGTCGTCGACAACGAGTGCAGCCTGAAGTCACGCTCGTCCGCTCGCCGGGCGGACGCGGAGCAGGCGCTGGCGGGGTAACATGGCGGCCCCATTCCCGAGGGTTGCCCGTGCGTTACGCCATGCCGAGTCGATCAGTAGTTGTACTTCTGTGCGCTGCATTGTCCCTCACTGCATGCGGCTGGCGTTTGCAGGGAACATCGAAACTGTCGCAGACGATGACGGTGACCTACCTCGACGCGCAGGATCGCTACACAGAATTCAATCGTGCGTTGCGTGACCGGTTGCGCGCCTCGGGCGCGAAAGTCACGGAGCGCGCCGGCGATGCGACGGCAGTAGTGCGAATCATCAAGGACGAGAGCGGGCAGCGAGTGCTCTCGGTTTCGGCGCGCAATACGCCTGAGGAATACGAAGTGTTCTACGCAGTCGAGTACTCCGTTGCGAGCGGCGGCACCGAGTTGATACCGCGGCAGCGCCTGGAGCTGACGCGTGACTACAGCTACGACACGACTGCGGTGCTGGCGAAGCAGCGCGAGCAAGCGGTCCTGCGCGAAGCGCTCGCACAGGATCTCGCGGCCCTCGTGTTGAGGAGACTCGCGTCTCTGTGAACGATGGGATGTCTGTTGCGCGGCGCACGGCGGCGCCAGCCAAGGCCGGGCAGGTTTTGTGGCTGACGGTCTGCGTTGCGTTGCTGCTGATCGTGGTCGCGGCAGCGGCGCTGCTGTTGATCTCGCGCGAGCTGAATGCGGGCCGCGCTTCCTACGCCGATGTATTGCATACGCGCGCGACGCTCGACCAGCTTCGGGTCGTGTTCTCCTCTCTGCAGGACGCCGAGACCGGCGCGCAGGGTTACGTCCTTACGGGGAACGAAGAGACCCTCTCACCGTACTACGCCGCCGAGCACTCGCTCGAAGGCCAGCTGGATCGGCTGACGCAGTTGGCTGCGGAGGGCGAGAGCCAGCAGATTGCGAAGGAGCTCGTCGCGCTCGCGCGTGCGCAGCTCTCGTTCATGAACGATGTGGTCACCGCGCGCCGTTCGCAGGATGCAGCTGCGGCGCTGGAGCTGCTTCGTGGTGGTGCCGGCAAGCGTCAGATGGATCGCATCCGCGAGCTCGCCACGGCGTTCGATACCCACGAGAGCGAGCTGCTGGCGCAACGACGCAGTGCTTTCGAGCGTCGCTCCGAGCGGACCGCGGTGCGGTCCATACCGTGCTGTTCGCGGCGATTCTGTTGATGCTCGCTACGGGCGCATTGCTCGTGTGGCACACGCAGCGCCGCGTCCGTGCCGAGCGCGCTGCGCAGGAAACCTTCTCGCTGCTGCACTCGACGATGGAGAACGTGAGCCAGGGCGTCGCGGTCTTCGATGACAAACAGCGGCTGATCGCCTGGAACGCGCGCTATGTCGAGCTGCGTGGGTTGAATCCGCTGCAGCGGCTGGCCGGCATGTCGTGGACGGACATCCTCGACGTCGGCGCGAAGCTCGTCGTATCGGACCACACTGGTGTCCGCGATGCTTACAAGGTGCCGCCGATAATGGCCGCCGGCGGCAGCATCGACGTGGAGGGAGTGCGCGCCGATGGCGCGGTCCTGCAGGTGCGCGGCCAGCGCATGCAGGACGGCAACTACATCGTCACCTACACGGACGTGACTGCGCTGAAGCTTTCCGAGACTGCCTATCGCGACCAAGCAACGCGGCTGTCGTCCATTCTCGACGGCGTCGTCGACGCTATCGTGACGATCAACGAAAGCGGCAGCATCGAATCGTGGAGCCGCAGCGCTGAACGGCTGTTCGGCTACACGGCCGCGGAGGTCCTGCGGCGCAACGTGCGCGTGCTGATGCCCGAGCCGCATTCTTCGGCGCACGACAGCTACATCCGCCGCTACATGCAGACCGGCGAGAACCGCATCATCGGCCAGCGCCGCGAGGTCGAGGCGCTGCACAAGGACGGCCGACGCATCCCCGTCGACCTCGGCATCAGCGAGATGCGCATCGGCTCGCGGCGCCTGTTCATCGGCGTCATCCGCGACCTGTCCTCGCGCCAGGAGATCGAGCAGCTGAAGACGGGTTCGTCTCGACGGTGAGCCACGAGTTGCGCACGCCGCTGACGTCGATCTCGGGCTCGCTCGGCCTGCTCGCGGGCGGTATCGCCGGCGCGCTGCCCGCCAAAGCGGCGCGGCTCATCGACATCGCGAAGTTGAACTGCGAGCGCCTGGTGCGGCTGATCAACGATATCCTCGACTTGGAGCGTGCGGAGTCGGGGCGACTGGAGTTGCGCCTGGCCGCGCAACGCATCAAGCCGATCGTGCGACACGCGATCGACGCGAATCGTGCGTACGCGCAGACGTTCGGCGCATCGATCGAGCTGGCCGCCGACAGCGACGATGCCAGCGTGCTCGTCGATCGCGATCGGTTGATCCAGGTGCTGACGAACATCCTGTCGAATGCTGCGAAATTCTCGCCGCGCGGCGCTGCCGTGTCGGTGGCGATCCGCACCGAGGCACGACAGTGTGCGCGTCGCTGTGCGCGATCGCGGTCCGGGCATCGCGCCCGAGTTCCAGCCGCGCATCTTTCAGCGTTTCGCGCAGGCCGATAGCTCGGACTCGCGCGCCAAGGGCGGCACCGGCCTGGGCTTGTCGATCGCCAAGACGATCATGGAGCGCCTCGGCGGCAGCATCGGTTTCGAGAGCGCACTGGGCGAAGGTGCGACCTTCTACATCACGCTACCCGTGCGGCAGGAGATCACGACCGCCCGTGCGTGCCCGCGACTCGCTCGCTCCAGCTGCAGTGCTCCTCTGCGAAGACGACCCCGACGTCGCGCGCGCGATCTGCAGACGTGCTGGAAGCCGCGGGCATGCAGGTCTCCGCGGTGCCGAGCGTGCGCCAGGCCAAGATCGCGCTGGACCAGGCTCGCTACGACGTTGCGCTCGTCGACCTGCACTTGGCAGATGCCGACGGCCTGGAGCTCGTCAGCGACCTGCGAAGTCACGATGCGACGCGTGCGCTGCCGGTGATCGTCATGACCGCGCGGGCGCGCACCAGCGCAGATGCCGAGCGCCTCAGCACGCTGCAGCTGGCGGACTGGCTGCAGAAGCCGATCGATCCGAGCCGGCTGCTCGATGCCATTCACAACGTATTGCTGGAACTGCGCGGCCGGCGCGCCCGTATCCTGCACGTGGAGGACGACGAGTCGCTGACGGAGCTGGTCGAGGAATTGCTGTCGGACGAGGCCGAAGTGGTCCGGCTCATTCGCTCGCGCAGGCGCGAGCGCACGTCGAAGCAGGGCGCTTCGACCTGGTGATCCTGGATGCGGCGCTGGGCGACGGCTCCGGCCTCGACCTGCTGCCGACGCTGCAGTCAAGCGGCCGGCGATGCACCGCCGGTCATTCTCTACAGCGCCACCGAGCCGAGCCGCGACCTGTCGGAA
Organism: uncultured Gammaproteobacteria bacterium; assembly: GCA_963830745.1. Classification (GTDB taxonomy): domain Bacteria; phylum Pseudomonadota; class Gammaproteobacteria; order Steroidobacterales; family Steroidobacteraceae; genus Steroidobacter. Next base: position 569,006 of record CAWHNL010000011.1, on the reverse strand, counting down.
CGAGTGCAAGCCGCGTTGGTGAAGTCGCGAGACTCGGTCGAGCACCTGCTCGCCACCGTTCGCCGGCTGGCCAACCGTCCCAGGCCGGAGGCTGCGCAATGACCGCGGCAGTGAACCGCCCTGGGCTCCGGACGGTGCTGTACGTCGACGACGAGCCGGACATCCGTGAGATCGTGCAGCTCGCGCTCGGCCTCGTCGACGGCCTGAACGTGGAGGTCTGCGAATCGGGCGAGCGGGCGCTGCAGCGGCTTCCTGACATAACCCCGGACCTGGTCCTGCTCGACGTGATGATGCCGGGGACCGACGGCCCGACGACGCTGCAACGTATGCGTGCGGATCCGCGCCTCGCGAACATCCCGGTAGTATTCGTGACAGCGAAGGCCATGCCCGCCGAAGTCGCCCGCTTCCGGGAGCTGGGCGCGGTCGCGGTGATTGCCAAGCCGTTCGATCCGCTGCAATTCGGCCAACAGATCGTGGCGATCTGGGAGGGAATCGATCATGGACGAGCGTGACGAGCTGCAACAGAAAATTGCCGACATCGCCGGTCGTTACATCCAGCGCACCGCCGGCGAGCTCGCCGGCCTGCGCGAGCTGATCGCGAAGGTGCGCGCGGGCAATACCGCGGCGGTGAAGGAGATCGAGCAGCTCGCGCACAAGATCTATGGCAGTGGCTCGATGTTCGGCTTCGAGGCGGTCAGCGAGCAGGCGCGCGAGCTGGAGCTCGCCGCGAAGGACCCGGTCGATGCGCAGATGATCGACAAGCTGCAGAAGTATGCCGATGCGTTGGAGGCGCAGGTGCAGGCGGCCTTGCGCGCCAGGGCGCGCAGTGACGAGTGCGCCAGGTGCAGTGACGACAGTCGAGTCGCACCTGGCCGCCGTGACGCAACTGCTGGCTCGCTATCGTCTCGAACCAGTCGCTGTCGCCACCCGGTTGCACGATCCCTGGTTCTTACTGGGGCGAGAGCGAAGCCGGTCTCATCGGCAATCGCATCTACTTCCGACCGGACACTCCGCTGCACTCGGTGCTGCACGAGGCCTGCCATTTCATCTGCATGGACGATGCGCGCCGCACGCAGCTCGAGCGCGATGCGGGCGGCGACTACGACGAGGAGAATGCAGTCTGCTACTTGCAGATCCTGCTCGCCGCCGAGGTCGCGGGAATGGATTCGCAGCAGATGTGCAGCGACATGGACGCCTGGGGCTATACGTTCCGCCTCGGCTCCGCCAGCGCATGGTTCGAACGCGATGCGCAGGACGCGCGCCAGTGGTTGCTGGCGCACCGGATCATCGACGAGAACGGTCGCGACCGAGTTACCGGAACTTGTCGGTCGCGCGTGATCAGCTCGTGCGTGTTGCCGGGCTCGAACGCTGAGTGCCCGGCATCCGGCACGACACGCAGGTCGGCTTCGGGCCACGCGCGATGCAGGGCCCACGCGGTCTGCATCGGGCACACCACGTCGTAGCGACCCTGCACGATCACGGCCGGAATCTTGCGAATCTTCGCCACGTCGCGCAGCAGCTGATCCTCCGACTCCAGGAACCCGCGATTGACGAAGTAGTGGCACTCGATGCGGGCGACCGCGATCGCGAACTCCTCTTCGCCCCACTTGTGCAGGTTCTCTTCGTTGATGTGCAGGTAGCTCGTCGCCGCCTCCCACATCGACCAGGCGCGCGCCGCTGCCACTCGCGTGGCGCGATCGTCGCTGGTGAGACGCTTGTAGAACGCCGGGATCAGGTCGCGACGCTCCGCGGGCGGAATCGCGGCGATGTAGTTCTCCCAGTGATCGGGAAAGATCGCGCTGGCGCCTTCCTGGTAGAACCAGCGCAGCTCGAACTGCGACAGCATGAAGATGCCGCGCAGGACCATCTCACTGACGCGTTGTGGATGCGTCTGCGCGTAGGCGAGGGCGAGCGTCGAGCCCCACGAGCCGCCGAACACCAGCCAGCGCTCGATGTCGAGGTGCTCGCGCAACTGCTCCATGTCCGCTACTAGATGCCAGGTCGTGTTGTCGACCAGACTGGCGTGCGGCCGGCTGCGCCCGCAGCCGCGCTGATCGAACAGCACGATGCGATACGCGTCCGGATCGAAAAAGCGGCGGGCGCGATTGTCGCAACCGGCACCGGGGCCGCCGTGCACGAAGAGTGCGGGCTTGCCCTTGGGATTGCCGCATTCCTCGTAATAGATCTCGTGCACGGGCGACACGCGCAGCATGCCGCTGTTGTAAGGCTGGATCGCGGGATACAAGGTGCGCCGTCCGGCAGCGGGCTTGGCAGGCCGCTTGCGGCTCGCCGTGCCACGCGTGGCGTCCACGGCTGCGTTGCTTGCTCGGCGTCGACTTGCGTACGCTGCGACGGGGAGTTTTGCGCTTGCTCGCCATTTCGACACTCCGAACAGGAAAGCGGCGCGCATCGTACTTTACAATGCGCCCTTTCGGAAACACGGCCCCGGAACACTCGATGCAGTCTCACTTGGCTTCCATCCTCATGCTGCTGGTCACGATGGTGATCTGGGGCAGCACGTTCGTCGTGACCAAGGGCATCAACGACCAGGTGCCGCCGTTCACGCTGGCCTTCGTGCGCGTTGCCATCGGCGCGCTCGTGCTGCTGGCCTGTGCGCTGATCCGGCAGGCACGCGGCGGCAGCCATTCGCGCTGGTCGGCGCTGCCATGGGGCACGATGATCAGCATGGGGTTGGTCGGTGTGGTGCTGTACTACGCAGTCTTCAACTACTCGCTGGTGTACACGTCCGCCTCGCAGGGGGCGCTGGTCCAGAGCTGTATTCCCGCGATGACTGCGCTGGTCGCGGTCGTGTGGCTGCGCGAGCATGCCTCGGTCCTGCGCTGGACCGGCATCGCGCTGTCGATGGTCGGGGTGCTGATCGTGTTCTCGGGCTCGGATGCGCAGTCGGGTAGCGCAAGCCTGCTCGGCAACGTGCTGATGTTCGTGTCGGCAGTGCTGTGGGGTGTCTACACGTCGATGGCGAAGCGGGTGGCGAACTACGATGCGATGCAGGTCACGGCGGGCATCATCGGCGCCGGTGCCGTGTTGTTGCTGCCGCTTGCGAGTTTCGAAATCGCGGCCGAAGGGATGCCGAGCGTGGACCTGCGAGGCTGGCTCGGCATGGCTTATCTCGGCGCGGGCGCATCCGGCCTCGGCTACATGCTGTACAGCTCGGCGCTGAAGCACGTGGACGCGAGCGAGGCAGGTGTCTACACGAACCTGATTCCGATCGTGGGCGTCATCACCGGCGTGATGCTGGGCGAGCCGCTGTCGTTGCGCGCGATCATCGGCGGCATCGTCGTGCTCGTCGGCGTGTGGATGACGAGCCGGCAGCCTGTAGGTCGGGTTTCAACCCGACCCGGATTGTCGCAATAAATTGCGACCTACAGCTTTTTCCCCGCCACGTAAGTGGCGAGCACCTTGATGTCGTCGATCTCGCTTTCGGGAATGCTGAAGTAGTCGCGGTCGATCAGGATGAAGTCCGCCCACTTGCCCGGCTCCAGCGAGCCGGTCGCGTGCTCCATGTGCGCGGCGTATGCGGCATCGATCGTGAACAGGCGCAGCGCTTCCTCGCGCGTCAGCTTCTCCTGCGGATACCAACCGCCCGGCGGCCGGCCCTCGCGATCCTGGCGCGTGACGGCTGCGTACAGGCCGTAGAAAGGATTCGGTAGCTCGACCGGAAAATCGCTGCCGCCCGCGAGGCGCGCGCCGGCGTCGAGAAGCTTGCGCCATGCATACGCGCCCTGGACGCGCTTCGGTCCGAGCCGGTCCTCGGCCATGTTCATGTCGGACGTCGCGTGCGTCGGCTGGATCGATGCGATCACTTCGAGCCGCGCGAACCTGCGGATGTCGTCGAGCGCGATCACCTGTGCGTGCTCGATCCTCGGGCGCAGCGCGTGACGTTGTTCCTTCGTCAGCAGCGTCTCGAACGTGTCGAGCACGAGGCGATTGCCCGCGTCGCCGATCGCATGAACGTTCAGCTGCCAGCCTTTCGCAGCCGTCAGCGTCGCAAGCTCCTGCATCTGCTCGCGCGTGTACATCATCAGGCCGCGGTGGTGCGGCTGATCGCTGTAGTCCTGCATCAGCGCCGCGCCGCGACTGCCGAGCGCGCCATCGGCCCACGCTTTCACGGCGCGCATCTGCAGGCGATCGTCGTATTCGGGCAAGCCGCGGACCCGACTGCATGAGGCGGCGGCCTTCGGGACTGTCGCGGAGCATCGCGTAGATGCGGATCGGCAATTGCCCGGCCGCGCCGAGCTCGCGATACAGACCGTACGTGCGCGCGTCGATGCCGGCATCGTGCACTCCGGTCATGCCGAGCGACGCAGCCTCGTTCATCGCGGCGAGCAGCTGCCGCTTCACTTCCGCGTCGGTGGCCTCCGGAATGTGCTTCTCGATCAGCTGCTTCCGCCGTATCGACCAGCACGCCGGTCGCCTGGCCGGAAGCATCGCGCACGATCTGTCCGCCCTGCGGGTCCGGAGTCGATGCCGTGATGCCTGCGACCTTCAGCGCAGCGCTGTTCACCCAAGTGGCATGGCCGTCGACGCGGGTCATGACCGCGGGACGATCGCCCACGACCGCATCGAGCTCGCGCGCAGTCGGGAAGCGACGTTCCTTCCACAGCACCTGGTTCCAGCCGCGGCCGATGACCCAGCGAGCGTTCGGGTTCGCTGCCATGTGCTTGCGGATGCGCCCCAATGCGTCGTCGATGCTCGTCGTGTCGCGCAGGTCTGCCTGCAGCTTCAGCTCGCCGAGGCCGAGCACGTGGCCGTGTGCATCGGTGAGCCCGGGCAGCACGTGCTTGCCGCCGCCGTCGATGACCGTGGCGCCTGCGTTCGCGTCGGGCGCAGCGTTTCCAGTGAGCAGCTGCTTGACGCGCCCGTCTTCGATGACGATGCCAGAGAACGACTGCATGCCGGTGCGCGTCGGTGTGGAGCCGTGCACGTTGCGCAACGACGACCGTGTCGGCACTCGCGCATGCCGATTGCGCTCGCCGCGATGAGTACCGTGCAGATCCGCCTAAGCATGCGTTGCGTTCCTTTGTGTTTCTTGGGGTACGGCGAGGCTGCGGACCAGCTCCTGCGCGTGTATCGGCAGGTCCGCGAGGCGCCGCACGCAGATCGTCAGGTTGCGCAGCGCCCAGTCGTCGGTGAGATCGATCCGTCGCAGCGCCATCGTTTTCATGCTGCGCACGGCAGTGGTTTCCGGGACGATGCCGACGCCGACATTGCATTCGACGAGCCGACACACGGCATCGAAGCTGCGCAGCTGCACGCGCAACTTCAGCCGCCGCCCGGTGCGCTCGGCCTTTTCCGACAGGAACCGCTGCAGCGAGCTCGTGCGGTCCAGCCCGACGAAGTCGCAATCGAGCGCTTCGGCGAACGCGATGCGACCGGCGGCGGCGAGCGGATGGCCGGGCGCCGTCACGAGCACGAAGCGATCGACGCGGAACGGGAACACTTCCAGGCCGGTGACGTCTTCGGTGCCGGCGACGATGCCGATGTCCGCCTGCCCATCGGCCACAGCGGCGACGATCTCGTCGCTCAGGCGCTCTTCGAGATCGATATTGACCTGCGGATGCGAGGCGAGGAACTGGCTGAGCGGCTCGGGCAGGAATTCGGTGAGGGCGTTCGTGTTGGACATCAGCCGGATGTGGCCCTTCAGGCCGTCGGCGTACTCGCTCAGCTCGCCGCGCATGCGCTCGGCCTGCTGCAGCAGCAGGCGTGCGTGGTGCACGAGAGTGCGGCCGGCAGGCGTCGGCTGCACGCCTTGTCGATCGCGATTCAGCAGCGCGGTGCCGAGCTCGATCTCCATGTTGCGGATCCGCGTGCTCGCCGCGGCCACTGCCAGGTGCATGCGCTCGGCGCCGGCGGTGATGCTGCCGGCTTCCACGACATGCAGGAAGAGTTTGAGGTCGGTGAGATCGAAGCGCATGCGTGATAGGTGCCGGGAGAAGAAACAGGGGAAACTCAGCGTGCAGCATTACATCGCGTGCATGTTTCGGTACGAGACCAAAGCCTACCAGAGCAGCAGCCTTATGCTGCACTGCTGAGTTTCCCCTGTTTCTTCTCCCGGCACCTATCACGGCCGGCGCATCGGCACGAACATCACTGGCGACACGTTCTTGGTATGGACTGTGCCGGACGCGTCTTTCTCGATCAGCTGCAGCGTCTGCACGGTGAAGCGCGGTCCGACGGGCACGATCAGCCGACCGCCCGGCTTGAGCTGGTCGATCAGCGGTTGCGGAACCTGCTCCGGTGCAGCCGTCACCATGATGATGTCGAAGGGAGCGTGCTCGGGCCAGCCGACATAGCCGTCGCCGACGCGCACGGTGACATTGTCGTACTTCAGCTCGCGCAGCACCGTCTCCGCACGCCGCGCCAGAGTCTCTTCGAGCTCGATCGTATGAACGTGCGCTACGAGCCGCGAGAGCACGGCGGCTTGATAGCCCGACCCGGTGCCCACTTCGAGCGCGCGGTCGCCGGGCTGCGGCCGGACCAGCTGCGTCATCAATGCGACGATGTAGGGCTGCGAGATCGTCTGCCCCTCGCCGATCGGCAGCGGAGCGTCGACGTGGGCGCGATCCCGCTCGGCGGGTGGGACGAACAGATGGCGGGGCACCCGACGCATGGCCTCGATGACGCGCGGGTCGCGGACATCGCGAGCGACGATCTGGTCGCGAACCATCGCTTCGCGGGCCGCATCGTACGAGGAGTCGTCCAGTGCTCTCACTTGATCTCCGCCGCCGAAGCACGACAAGGCCGTCAGGCACGCCCGTAACGCACGAGACCTGCGTGCGGATGCAACGGAATGCAGCAACTGGCGCAGCATGACGCTTCTATGGCCTCGCCGGGCGGCTTGGGCCATAATCGGCCCAACGTTCACCCGGATCAACCTGGCGCCCCGATTACCGCTCGAGTGTTCGACCGTTCTCTTCCGAAGTCTTCCGCCGTGTCGCGCCCGCGACACGCGCCCGCGCCCCCGAAGTGAAGATTTCCGGCGACAACCTCACTGCCAGCCTGGCCCGTCAGCTCCAGACGATCTACCTCGTGTCCGGAGACGAGCCGTTGCTCGTCAACGAAGCCGCGGATGCCATTCGCGCCGCGGCGCGCAAGCAGGGGTTCGTCGAGCGCGAGCTGCACGTCATCGAGCGCGGCTTCGACTGGCCGGCGCTGATCGGCGGCAGCCGCTCGATGTCGCTGTTCGCCGAGCGCAAGATCGTCGAGATTCGCATGGCGAATGCCGCGCCGGGCGAGCAGGGCGCGGACGCGATCGTCGAGCTCGCTGAGCAGCCTTCGCCGGATACGCTGGTGTTGATCATCGCGGCCAAGCTCGACGGCCGCACCCAGAGCTCACGCTGGGTGAGCGCGGTCGAAAAGCGCGGCGTGCTCGTGCAAGTGTGGCCGATCGATCTGCCGCGTCTGCCCGCATGGATTCGCGAGCGCCTCGGTCGTCACAAGCTGCAGGCAGACGCCGCAGCGGCCTCGCTGCTTGCCGAGCGCGTCGAAGGCAATCTGCTGGCCGCGCACCAGGAGATCGAGAAGCTCGCGCTGCTCTTGCCGCCCGGACCGATCACGGCGGAGACCGTCGTCGATGCCGTCGCCGACAGCGCACGTTTCGATGTGCTGCAGCTCGGCGAGGCAGCGATGCGCGGGCAGACCGCGCGTGCGCTGCGAATTCTCGAAGGCCTGCGCGGCGAAGACGTCGAGCCGACGCTCGTGCTGTGGGCCGTGAACAAGGACCTGCAGTGGATCGCGCGTGCGCGCAGCCTGATGCGCAGGGGCCAGAGCGCGGAGTCCGCGATGAATGCCCTGTACGTGTGGCGACCGCGCCAGACGGCGATGGGACAGGCGCTCAGCCGCATGAACGGGCACACGCTGCGCAACTTGCTGCTCGATGCGGAGCGCGTCGACCGCACGATCAAGGGTGTCGTGAAGGGCGATGCGTGGCTCGAGCTGGAACGGCTGGTGGCGAGGCTCGCGGGCGTGAAGATGGCAACGGTCGCATGACCAGCATCGGCATTTTTGGCGGCACATTCGACCCGATTCACTTCGGCCACCTGCGCACCGCATTCGAGCTGCTGCAGGCGCTGAAGCTGAACGAGATCCGCTTCATGCCTGCCGGCAATCCGCCGCACCGCGAGGTGACGGTCGCGAGCCCGGCGGAGCGCTATGCGATGGTCAAGGCGGCGATCGCCGGCCAGCCGGGCTTCGTGGTCGACGACCGCGAGATCCGCCGCGAAGGATTGTCGTATTCGGTGGATACGATGCGCACGCTGCGTGCCGACTTTCCCGACCATTCGCTGTCGCTGATCGTCGGCATGGACGCGTTCCTCGGCCTGCCGAAGTGGCACCAGTGGCGCGAGCTGCTCGAGCTCGCGCATCTCGTGGTGGCGCATCGGCCGGGCTGGCGCGCGCCGAGCATGGGCCCGCTGGGCGAGCTGCTCGTCGATCGCGGCACCGGCCGGATCGGCGACCTGCACGAGCGACGCGCCGGCTGCATCTACATCCACGCGGTGACGCAGCTGGAGATTTCTTCGACGGAAGTGCGCAAGCTGATTGCGGCAGGGCGCGACCCGCGCTACCTGATGCCGGACGGCGTGCGGGAGATCATCGAGCAAACGGGATGTTATCGATCCAAGAGGTGAGCATGGTTGGCAAGCGCGCAAAGACTTCACGACGTGCAGGTTCCCCAGCTCTGAAGAGCCAGACTTCGAAGGCCTCGGCTCGCGAAAGCGCGCGCAACGCGCAAGGCGGCGCCCAAGAAGGCCGGCGCCGCCGCCGGCGAACGTGCGCAGGATCCGTCCGCTCGTGCAGGTCGTCGAGGGCGCGCTCGACGAGATGAAAGCCGTGAACGTGCGGGTGCTGGACGTGCACAAGCTCACGGATATCGCGGACACGATGGTCATCGCCAGCGGCAATTCCGACCGTCACGTGCGCTCGATCGCCGATCGCATCGTCGAGCATGCCAAGAAGGCCGGCTTCCGGCCGATGGGCGTGGAGGGCGAGCGCGACGGCGAATGGGTGCTGGTCGATCTGCAGGACATCATCGTGCACATCATGTTGCCGCGAGTGCGCGAGTTCTATCGCCTGGAGAGCCTGTGGGACGTCAGCGCCGCGCGGCGCGAAGCAGCTAGCAACTAGAGGCTCGTGCCTTGCGTTTGCTGCTGGTCGCTGCCGGCACGCGGCTGCCCGATTGGGTCAACCGCGGCTTCGAGGAATACGCCGGGCGCCTCGCGGGCGACTATCGGCTGGAGCTGAAAGAGATCGCGCTCGGCCAGCGCGCGGCGGGCGCTCCGCAACAGGCAATTGCGCGGGAAGGCGAGCGCATGCTGTCGGCGCTGCCGGCCAGCTGCTACGTAGTCGCGCTGCAGGTCGGCGGACGCGCGCTGTCGAGCGAGCAACTGGCGAAGTTTCTCGAGAGCCGCGCGCAGGATGGGCGCGACGTTGCGTTCTGCATCGGAGGCCCGGATGGCCTTGCTCCGCAAGTCGACGAGCGTGCGGATATGCGCTGGTCGCTGTCAGCCCTGACGTTGCCCCATGCGCTGGCGAGAGTGGTGGTGGCGGAAGCGCTGTATCGCGCTGTGAGCATCATCAAGAGGCATCCGTATCATCGGGCGTAGGTCAGGCTTCAACCCGACTCCGGCATGTCGGGCTGATAGCCCGACCTACACTTTCATTCGTGCCAACTCGGCGATCGCGGTGACCGCGCTCGGGAAGCGGTCGCGCGGATCCTTCGCCAGCAGTGCGTCGATCAGGCGCTGGAACGGGCTCAGCTCGGCCGGCAGTGTCGGAATCGGGTCGTTGCGGTGAGCCTGGATGATGGAGATGACCGTGCTGCCGCGGAACGGACGCTGGCCGGTCAACATCTCGTAGAACATCACGCCGAGGCTGTACAGATCGCTGCGCGGATCGACCGGCGCGCCTTCGGCCTGCTCGGGGCTGATGTAGTACGGCGAGCCGCGCACTTCGCCGGCGTTGGTGATGCCGCTGTCCTGGCGCTTCGCCAGGCCGAAGTCGATCAGCACGATGCGGCCGTCCTGGCGCATCATCACGTTCGCCGGCTTCAGATCGCGGTGGCACAGTCCGGCGCTGTGCACGACCACCAGCGCGCCGGCGATCTGCAGGAAGATGTCGACGCTGTCTTTCACCGTCATCAGGTTGCGGATGCGCAGCTCCAGGCTGCCGCTCGGGAAGTACTCGGTGACGATGTAGCGGAAGTCATCGCCGTGGCCCCAGTCGTACACGTCGACGACCGAGGGATGCTTCAGGCGCATCAGCAGGTCGCGCTCGCGCTCGAAGCGCTCTTCCTCGCCGGCGGGCGACTCGGACAGCGGGCCGGTGCGCAGCACCTTGATCGCGACGTTGTGGCCGAGCTCCTGCGAGTGCGCGACGTGGATCTCGGACTTCGGCGAGCGGGCGATCGTCTGCAGGAAGCGGTATCCCGGGATCACAGGGAACGCCGCGGGCTGCTGGTTGCGCCCGGTGCTGGACTTCTTGTCGCCGACGTTCTGCATGCCCTGCCACGTGGATGGATCAAACCCGTCCAAGGTAGGGGCCGGGGCGGGCGGGCGCCGCGTACTGTGTCACGAAATCGCCGCCCGTTTATGTTAGGGTCCCCGGCGGGAGTGGGGCGGCGCAGGTATGATACGGGGGTACGGCCGAGCACTATGCAGACGAAGTATTCGATCGACACGCAGGAAAATCTCCTGCGGTTGCAGGCGTGGGGCGAGCTGACTGCCGACGGACTGATCGGCCTACTGAACCGGGCCCAGGCGGACCCGCAGTTTCGCCCGGAAATGAACGCCATCGCCGACTATCGCGAGGCGAACGGCGACTGGGACTTCTCGGAAATCCAGAAGCTGCGCGACTACATCCTGCGGGTCGAAGTGCCCTGCGAGGTGCGCTGGGCCGCCGTGCTCAAGCCCGGCTCGCTGGCCGCGGCCGGCCACGTGCTGATCGTGATCAGCGAGGCAGTCGGCGTGCGCATCAAGATGCGCATGTTCGACGATCCGCAGCGCGCGATGCGCTGGATCCGCCGCGAAGTCGACTGAGGCGTATCGACTAAGGAGTCGCATGACACCGCAGACGTATCTCGGAGGCCGCGTCGTCGTCACCACCGGCGACATCACGGCCATCGCGGTCGATGCGATCGTGAACGCGGCGAACGCAGCGCTGATGGGCGGCGGCGGTGTCGACGGCGAGATTCATCGGCGTGGCGGTCCGACCATTCCCGCTGCGTGCAGCGAGCTCAGGCGCACGCGTTATCCCGACGGATTGCCCGTCGGCGAGGCGGTGCTGACGACGGCCGGCAATCTGCCTGCGCGCTTCGTGGTGCATACGGTCGGTCCGATCTGGGGAGCGGACAAGCCCGCGGACAAGCTGCTCGCGTCGTGCTATCGCAAGGCGATCGAGCTGGTCGACGCCGAAGGGCTGCAGTCGATTTCGTTCCCGGCCATCGCGACCGGCGCGTACGGGTATCCCGAAGGACCGGGCGGCGGCAGTGGCGTCAAAGGCGATCGCCGCAGCGCTGGACAAGGCGCACTCGGTCCGGCGCGTGCAGCTGGTCTTTTTTCAGCGACGCGGACCGCAGCGACGTTCTGCAAGCACCAGCAATTTCCTTGAGCGCTGCTGTCGGCGGCTCGACAGCCGCTGACCTACAGCGCCAGTCAGTTCATTGCGAGTTCATTTCGGGACTCGAACAATGTCACGAACCCTTCGTGACCTGTATCCTTCCGCGGATGGAAAATTCCTCCAACCCTTTGATCTATCTGGCCTCGGCCTCGCCCCGGCGCAGTGCGCTGCTCGACCAGATCGGCGTGCCGCATCGCGTGCAGTCCGGTCGACGTCGATGAAACCGCGCGCGGCGGCGAGGCGCCGGACCAATACGTCCGCCGGCTGGCGGTGCTCAAGGCCGAAACGCTGTGGCAGAAGCTTGCCGCTCCGCGACGGCGAGCCGGTGCTCGGCGCAGACACCGCTGTCGTCCTGGATGACGAGATCCTGGGCAAACCCGCGACGATGAGCAGGACTGCCTGCGCATGCTGCGGTCTGCTGTCGGCGCGCACGCACCAGGTGTTCACCGCAGTCGCGCTGCGCGCGTCGGACGGCTGCGAGTCGCGCGTGAACGTGAGCGAGGTGACGTTCCGCAAGCTGGCCGACGCGGAGATTCGCGCGCTACTGGCGCTCCGGCGAGCCCGCGGACAAGGCCGGCGCCTACGCCGTGCAGGGCCGCGCGGCGCTCTTCATCGAGCGCATCGCCGGCAGCTACTCGGGGATCATGGGACTGCCGCTGTTCGAGACCGGCGAGCTGCTGGCCGACGATCGGAGGCGCAGCGCGATGACGGCGAGATCCTGGTCAACGTCAGCCCGCGCGAAGTGCGCGCCGCGCTGGTCGAGAACGGCGTGCTGCAGGAGATCTTCCTCGAGCGCGCCAACCGCCGCGGGCTGATCAGCAATATCTACAAGGGCCGCGTGTCGCGCGTGCTGCCGGGCATGCAGGCCGCGTTCGTCGACATCGGCCTGGAGCGCACGGCGTTCCTGCACGCTTCGGACATCGTGCATCCCGCGGTCGGCGAGAACGGCAAGCTCGACGAGCCGGTCGACGAAGCGCCGCACCGCCGACATCCAGTCGCTGGTGAGCGAGGGCGGCGAGATCCTGGTGCAGGTGCTCAAGGATCCGCTCGGCACGAAGGGCGCGCGGCTGACGACGTTCATCACGATTCCGTCGCGATACCTGGTGTACATGCCGAAGGGCCGCGGCGTCGGCATCTCGGCGCGCATCGAGGACGAGGCGGAGCGGCAGCGGCTGCGCGATGCAGCGAACGCTGTTCCTGCGCAGCCGATGAACCCGGCGGCTACATCGTGCGTACTGCTGCAGAAGGCGCGACGCCCGATGCACTGCGAGCCGACATGATGTTCCTGCAGAAGCTCTGGGCGGTGCTGGGCGAGAAGGCGGCGGCCACGCGGCCCGGCAATCTCGTGCACGAGGATCTGGCGCTGGCGGTGCGCGTGATGCGCGACGTAGTGTCGAGCGGCGTGGACAAGGTGAGCGTCGACCATCCGGAGACGCACCAGCGCATGCTGGAGTTCGCGCGCACGTTCATGCCCGACATGGCCGAGCGCATCGAGCTGTACGACGGCGACCGGCCGATCTTCGACCTGTACGGCATCGAGGAGGAGATCCAGAAGTCGCTCGACCGCAAGGTGCCGCTCAAGTCCGGCGGCTACCTGATCTTCGACCAGACCGAATCGATGACGACGATCGACGTCAACACCGGCGCGTACGTCGGCCACCGCACGCTCGAGGAGACGATCTTCCGCACCAATCTCGAGGCGGCGGTGGCGATCGCGCGCCAGCTGCGGCTGCGCAACCTCGGCGGCATCATCATCGTCGACTTCATCGACATGCAGGAGGAAGAGCACCGCAAGCAGGTGCTGCAGGCGCTGGAGAAGTCGCTGGCCGAGCGACCATGCCAAGAACCACATCTCGTCGGTGTCGCCGCTCGGGCTGGTCGAGATGACGCGCAAGCGCACGCGCGAAAGCCTGGAACACATGCTGTGCATGGCGTGTCCAACCTGCGAAGGCCGCGGCTTCGTCAAGACGCCGGAGACGGTGTGCTACGAGATTTTCCGCGAGATCCTGCGCCAGGCGCGCCAGTTCGAGTTCCAGGAGCTGATGGTGCTGGCGCACCAGGACGTCATCGAGCGGCTGCTCGACGAGGAGTCCGCGGCGCTCGCCGAGCTGGAGGTGCACACGGGCAAGCCGATCCGGCTGCAGACCGAAGCGTTGTACAACCAGGACCAGTACGACGTGGTGCTGATGTAGAGCTGCATGCGCTGTTAGCGCGCCGCAAGCTCGTTCAGCGTGGCTCCTGATACTGACCGGGATCCGCGCTGGTTGTTGCTCGGCCTGCACGTTCGGGGCATTCGGCGTCGTCGTCAGCCGCGTGCCCGAGTATCGCGTCCAGCTGCAGAACTGGATCAACGAGCGCAGCGGCATCCGCGGTCGAATTCAAGACGCTGAGCGCGCGGCTGCGGCTCTACGGGCCGGAGCTCGTGTTCGATCAGGCTGTCGTGCGCACGCCTGATGGCACGCACGTGCTCGCCACCGCGCAGCGCGGCAGCGTCGGGTTCGATCTGTGGAGCTCGATCCGCAATGCGCGGCTGACTGCAGGACGCTTCGCGCTCGATCGCCGGAGATCGGCCTGATCCGCACCGAGGAAGGCCGCATTCAGTTGCTCGGCATGAGCGCGCTGCCGGAACGCGACAAGCCGTTCGCACTCGAGCAGCTGCCGATCGGGCCGCTTCCACGTACGCGATGCCGTCGTCAGCTTCCGCGATGCGATCACTGGCCGCGGCCCGTGGTCGCTGTCGGGCGTCAATTTCGACGTGACGCGCAACTCGGGCTCGCTGGAGCTGCGCGGCGACGCCTCGCTGCCGCGCACACTCGGTCGCGAGCTCAAGTTCAGCGCCACCGTGGAAGGGCCGCTGCACGACGCGAACGCGCTCGTGTCGACATTCAGCGTCGATGGCCGCGAGCTGGACCTGGCCGGGTGGGCCGATGTGCTGCCCGACGCATGGCCGGCTCCGGAGATGGGCCATGGCACTGTCGAGGTGCGCGGCACGCTGAAGGGTGCCGCGCTGGTGGCAGCTGGCAGCAGATGTCGACTTGGCGCGCGTCGCCGCAGCGCCGCCAGCGTGGGCGACTGCGTTGCCCGTCGCGGAACCGTTGAACGTGAGCACGCGGCGAGAGCGACTCCGGCGAGAGTGCGCCGCAGCCGGTCCCGCAGGAAACCGATCCCGGTTCCGCCGGGCACGCTGCGCCGGTCGCAGTGCTCAGCTATCCGCGCCTTGCTTTCGGACTGCGCGCACAGAAGGTCGGCGACACGTGGCGTGCCACTGTTTCGAACCTGAACATGGCGCGACCGACTGCAGCGTGGCTGGCAGCTCGCATCGAGGCGCAGTGGATGCACACGGCCGACGGCCGCACGAAGGCGAGCGGCAAGACCGATCGGATCGTGCTGGATGCTCTGTGGCCGCTGCTCGCGTATCTACCGGAGAGCGATGCGGTCGCGCGGCTGCGTGCGCTGAACGCAACCGGCACGCTCAGCGACGTCTCGTTCGAGTTCGAACGCGCTGCTGCTGACAGCGCGCCGAAGTACTCGCTGCAGGCTGGCGTCGAGGACTTGTCGTTTGCGCCGGTGCAACGCACGCCGGGCGCCGGCGGCTTGAGCGGTGCCGTGCAGATGACGCACGAGGCCGGCGAATGGCGGATCGATTCGCGCGACGTGCGTTTCGAGTTGCCGCGCATATTTCGCGAGCCGCTCACCGCGCAGGAAGTCACGGGAACGGTGCGCTGGCGCAAGTCGGACCAGGCGTTGACAGTCGAATCCAGCGACGTTCGCATGACGAGCCCCGACGGCAGCGCCACGGCGCGCTTCAGTGCAACGATTCCCAGCGACGGCTCCTCACCCGTGCTCGATCTGTCGGCGCAGGGCAAGGATCTGAAGGTGAGCTCGACGCACAAATACATTCCGGCCGGCCGGCTCGGTGCGCGCACGATGGAGTGGTTCGATCGCGCGTTCATCGGTGGGCGGGTCGTCGCCGCCGATCTGACCTACCGCGGCTCGATCCGCGACTTCCCGTTCCGCAAGGACGAAGGTCTGTTCCTGGCGCGCGGCCACGTCGAGGACGCGCTGTTCGACTATCAGGCCGGCTGGCTGCCCGCGAGCGGCGTCACGGCGGATGTCGAGTTCCGCAACGAGGGCATGCACATTCACGCGACCTCGGCGAACGTCGGCGGCTTGCGCGTGACGCAGGCGACTGCCGACATTCCCGATCTCAAGCAGACGCATCTGCGCATCAAGGCTGCGGCGCGCGGCGACTTGCAGGACGGTCTGGCATTCGTGAACCGCAGCCCGCTCGCGTCCGCGCTCGGCGAGCCCTTTGCGCGCCTGAGCGGCCACGGCCAGATCGACGCCGCGGTCGACCTGGATCTGCCGCTTCGACGGCTCGACGATCGCAAGATCGAGGTCAAGACGACGCTTCGCGGACGCGACCGTGTCGATGCGCGACGTCGATGCGCCCGTGCGCTCGCTGCAAGGAAGTCTGACCGTGCGCAACACGTTGGTCGCGGCTGCGGACCTGCGTGCGCAGTGGCTCGGCGGGCCGGTCGAAGTCGTCATCCGCCCGGATGGGGACACTGCGTCCACGCTGAGCGCGACGGGCACTGCAGCGGCCGCGCAGCTCAAGCCGTTCCTGCCATCCGCGGTCAAGGTCAGCGGCGCGACGGCGTGGCGCCTTGCGACCGAGTTCCACAGCGATGCGGGCAGCGCGGCGCGCAAGTCCGGCGTGCGCATCGAATCGGACCTGCGAGGCCTGGGCATCGCGTTGCCGGAGCCGGTGGGCAAGAGCGAGAGCGAGCAGCGGCCGTTCCAGGTCACCCTGGAGTCCGATGGCGACGACGCTGTGCTCGCGCGCAGCTGGCTCGGCGACGTGCGCGCGATCGTGCGCGTCGCGCGGTCAGGCTCAGGCTGGTCGCTGGATCGCGGCGGCATTCGCGCGGACGGCAATGCGCCGGGGTTGCCGAATCATCGCGGCCTGCGCATCGAGGGCACTGTCGAGCGCTTCGTGCTCGATGACTGGCTGGCGCTGAAGGGAGAGGATTCGGCGAGTGGTGCTGGCGAGACCGGCAAGAAGCTGTCGGATTATCTGCAGGCGGCCAATGTGCGTGTCGGCACGTTCGAATTCGCCGGCTATCGGTGGTCCGACGTGCGAGGCGTGCTGCAGGCGACGACGGCCGGCTGGCGCGTCGATGTCGACGGTCCCGGTGCGGCGGGGCAGGTGCTGATTCCAGAGCAGTTCAGCGGCTCGCAGGCGCTGCGTGCGACGATGGAACGGCTGGTGCTGGAGAAGCCCGAGTCGAACGGCGCCGGCGACGACGCGGACACGAGCGATCCGCGCAATATTCCGAATCTGCAGGTGCACGTCGGCGATCTGCGCGTCGGCACTCGCACGCTCGGTACGTTCGACCTGCAAGCGATCCGCGTGCCGCAGGGCATTCGTTTCGAGAACGTCTCGATCCACGGCGCCTCGGCGCACGCCGAAGGGCAGGGAGACTGGCTCGTCACGCCCGAAGGGCCGCGCTCCTCGCTCAAGGCGACGGTGACGAGCGACGACGTCGCCGCGACGTTGCGCGCACTGAACTACACGGATGTGATCGAGGCGAAGCACGGCGAGCTGCACGGCGATCTCAAGTGGTCCGGCGGTCTCGACAGCAACATGCTCGATCGCGCTGCAGGCACGATCAGCGTGCGATGCTGAGACCGGTCAGCTGGTCGCGGTGCAACCGGGCGCCGGACGCGTGCTCGGACTGTTCAGCGTCGCGGCGCTGCCGCGGCGACTGGCGCTCGATTTCAGCGACCTGACGGAGAAGGGCCTCGCGTTCGACAAGGTGCAGGGCGATTTCGAGCTGCGCGACGGCAATGCGTTTACCAGCAATCTCCTGCTCCGTGGCCCGGCTGCGGAGATCGGCATCGCCGGACGCACCGGGCTCGCGACGCGCGACTACGATCAGACTGCAGTGGTCACCGGCAATCTCGGAGCCTCGCTGCCGGTGGCCGGCGCGCTCGCGGGCGGCCCGGCGGTGGGCGCGGCCCTGCTGCTGTTCTCGCAGGTTTTCAAGGAGCCGCTCAAGGGCATCACGCGCGGCTATTATCGGATCACCGGACCCTGGGACAATCCCAGGTCGAACGAGTGGACGCCTCGGCGATCAAAGTCGTCCGAGCAACAGGGCAGCGAGTACGGGAAAGTAATGACCTATGTCGGTAGCGGCTGTCATCCAGATGACCTCCAGCCCGGACGTGGCGGCGAATCTCGCCACCGCGCGCGGGCTGCTCGAACGCGCGCGCGCGCAAGGCGCGGTGCTGGCGGCGCTGCCGGAGAATTTCGCGATCATGGGCCGCAAGGAAGCGGACAAGGTCGACGGTGGCCGAGGTCGCCGGCGAGGGCCCGATCCAGGCGTTCCTTGGCCACTGCGCGCGCGAGCTGGGGATGTGGATCGTCGGCGGCACGATCCCGATCCGTCGATGAGGCAGAGCCGGGACGCGTCGCTGCCGCGTGCGCTGGTGTTCGACGAGCGCGGTCGCTGTGTCGCGCGCTACGACAAGATTCACCTGTTCGACGTCGATATCCCGGGCCGCGAGGAGCGCTATCGCGAATCCGCGACCGTCGTGCCCGGCGCGCAGCCCATGGTCGACGACGACACCGCTCGGCCGCCTCGGCATGGCTGTTTGCTACGACGTGCGCTTTCCCGAGCTGTTCCGCGTGCTGCAGGCGCAGGGCGCGGAGGTCTTCAGCCTGCCTTCGGCATTCACCGCACCGACGGGCCGTGCGCACTGGGAACTGCTGGTGCGGGCACGCGCCGTCGAGAATCTCTGCTACGTGCTGGCGCCCGCGCAAAGCGGCACGCACGACAACGGCCGCGAAACCTATGGCGATTCGATGATCGTCGATCCGTGGGGCCACGTCGTCGCACGCGTCGCCGAGGCCGGCCCCGGCCTTGCAGTCGCCGAGATCGACCGCACACTGCAACATGAGCTGCGCGGCCGTTTTCCGGCGCTGTCGCATCGGAAATTCCAAGTGACGAGCGATCGTGACGCTCGACGACGTCGATCTCGTAATGGCCACGACCCACAGCTCCGACGTCCGCTCCACATCGAATCTGCCTCAGCCGCAGACCGTCGCTTCAGCCGCTCGAGCTCGCGCGCCGCGCGATCCTGGCGCCGTCGGGGCTCGACGAGGATCGCATCGCGCGCGTGCTCGGCAGCGTCATGGGCCACAGCGTCGACTACGCTGACCTGTACTTCCAGCTCGTGCGCGAGGAGTCCTGGTCGCTCGAAGACAGCATCGTCAAGGACGGCACGTCACAGCATCGAGCAGGGCGTCGGCGTGCGTGCGCTGGCGGGCGAGAAGACCGGCTTCGCGTATTCCGACGAGATCGTGCTGCCGGCGCTGACCGAAGCGACGCAGGCGGCGCGCGCGATCGCGCGCAGCGGCGCGAACAGGCTCGATGCAGGCGTGGCATGCGTCGACCGGTCATCAGCTGTATCTGCCGGACGACCCGCTCGAAGGTCTGAGCGATGCCGAGAAAGTGCGGCTGCTCGAGCGCGTCGACGTCGAAGCGCGTCGCATCGATCCGCGCGTCAAGCAAGTGATGGCCAGCCTGTCGGCTGCGCACGAAGTCGTGCTCGTGATGGCGAGCGACGGCACGGTCGCCGCGGACGTGCGGCCGCTGGTGCGCATGAACGTATCGGTGATCGTAGCAGGACGGCGACGACGCGAGCAGGGCTATGCCGGCGGCGGCGGCCGCTACGGCTTCGCGCGAGTTCACGGAGAACGATCGCTGGCAGGAGCTGGTGCACGAAGCGGTGCGCAGCGCGCTGGTCAATCTGGACGCGGCGCCGGCGCCCGCCGGCACGATGACCGTCGTGCTCGGGCCCGGGCTGGCCCGGCATCCTGCTGCACGAGGCGATCGGGCACGGCCTGGAAGGCGACTTCAACCGCAAGGGCACTTCGGCGTTCTCGGGCCGCATCGGCGAGCAGGTCGCGGCGCCGGAGTGCACCGTCGTCGACGACGGCACGCTCGGCTCGCGTCGCGGCTCGCTCAACGTCGACGACGAAGGCACGCCGACCCGCTGCACGACGCTGATCGAGAACGGCGTGCTGCGCGGCTACCTGCAGGACAAGCTCAACGCGCGCCTGATGGGCGTCGCGCCGACGGGCAACGGCCGGCGCGAGTCGTTCGCGCACATGACGCTGCCGCGCATGACCAATACTTACATGCTCGCCGGCAAGCACGATCCGCAGGAGATCATCGGCTCGGTGCAGAAGGGCCTGTACTGCAAGAACTTCGGCGGCGGCCAGGTCGACATCACTTCCGGCAAGTTCGTGTTCTCGGCGAGCGAGGCCTACCTGATCGAGAACGGCAAGCTCACCGCGCCGGTGCGCGGCGCGACGCTGATCGGCAACGGCCCGGACGTGCTCCGGCGCGTGGCGATGGTCGGCAACGACCTGAAGCTGGACGAGGGCGTCGGTACCTGCGGCAAGGAAGGCCAGGACGTGCCGGTGGGTGTCGGGCAGCCGACCCTGCGGATCGACGGCATCACGGTGGGCGGCACGGCGGCGCCGGCCTGATCGCCACGGTCTGATCGACCCGGGTCTGCTACGATTCAGGCCATGTGGCTCGCCCGCCCGATCTACGAATTCCTGCCGTACCTGTACATGCTCGTCGGGGTCGGCCTGCTGGGCGCCGCCTGGTTCATCGAGATGAGCACGCTGCCGAGCGTGTTCCTGGTGGTCGGCGTGCTGAGCATCATGGCGGGACTGGTGCTGTGGCTGCGGCGGCGGGACTACCGCACGCGCCAGTCCGAATACAACAGCCGGTCGCTGGAAGACTGAGAGAGTCCGGCTGTAGGTCGGGCTTCAGCCCGACATCTTCATTTCCTGTCTGCCCTGATCGGCATCGGCGCTACCGGCGCTGCACCTTCTTCCTCATCCTCGTCAGTGTCCGCCGTGGTCTGCTTGCGACCCTGCGCGACGCCTTGCACCAGCGGTACTGCATCGTCTTCGCCTTCGCCCGGCAGCACGCGCGTACGCGACAGGCGCTCGTCGAAATACATGATCTCGTGCTGGCCGATCTGCACGACGTCGCCGTCGTTGAGCATGCGGCGACGCACGCGCTTGGAGCGCACGTAGATGCCGTTGGTGCTGTTGAGATCCTCCAGCACCGAGGTGCTGCGCCGACGTGATGATCTGCGCGTGATGACGGCTGATGTACTTGCTGTCGATCTGCAGATCGTTGTCCGGCGTGCGGCCGATGATGAAGCGGCCGGGCGTCAGCTCGCGCTCCGCGATCGTCTGGCCGTTGAAGCCGACCAGGATGCGGCCGAGCGCGACGCGGCGCTCGCCCGACGCTTCTGCGGAGTGGCAAAGGCCGACGAGGCAGCAGGCACATGAGCTGCAGACGAGAGCGCCTGCAGCTTTACCGAGCGCTCCGCGTACTCGACCCACTGCAGCTCCTCGATCGCCGCGCGCATGTCCTCGACCTTGACGACGTCGCGATCCTGCGCGAACGCGGCCATCATCGACGTGTCGCACAGCGTGTTGACCAGGCGCGGGATGCCGCCGGTGTAGCGGAAGACCAGCGGATAGAGTCTCGGGATCGAAGATCTGCCGCCCCTGCGAGCCGGCCACTTCCAGGCGGTGCTGGATGTACAGCTGCGGTGTCGGTCTTCGACAGCGCGGTGAGGTGGAAGCGCAGGCGGATGCGCTGCGCCAGCTGGATCAGCATCGGCGAGTTGAGCTTGTCGTTGAGCTCCGGCTGTCCCGCCAGGATGATGCGCAGCACCTTCTCCTTGGTCGTCTCGACGCCCGGAGAGCAGGCGGATCTCCTCCAGCACCTTGTTCGAGAGGTTCTGCGCCTCATCGACGATCAGCAGCACGCGGCGGCCGTTCGCATACTGCTCGACCAGGAACTCGTTCAGCGTCGACAGCAGCTCGGCCTTCTTCATGCGGAACGGCTGGAAGCCGAACTGCACCAGCACGGTCTGCAGGAATTCGATCGCCGAGACCTGCGTCTGGTTGATCTGCGCGACCACCACGTCCTTCTCGAGCTCCTTGAGGAAGGTCTCGATCAGCGTGGTCTTGCCCGAGCCGATCTCGCCGGTGATCACCACGAAGCCGTCGGTGAACCAGATCGTCGACTCCATGTACGCCTTGGCGCGCGCATGGTGCTTCGACAGGTACAGGAACGCGGGGTCCGGGGTCAGCCGGAACGGCAGCTCGTGCAGCTTGAACAGTTCGAGGTACATCGAAAGCCCTGAAAGTCCTGGCGGTGCGGAGGGGCGCAGCGGCGGGGGCGTTAAGTCAAAGCGGCAGTCAAGGCGGCCGTACCGTGGTTTGCGAGGCAAGTTTACGGACATTGCCTGACGGATTCAAAAGACAGGGCTCGGTCGCAATCAATCCACCTTGAGTCTTAAGAGCTGCTTCAGGGCCCGGTCGCGAGCGGCGGGAGAGGGCGCATTGATCGTGCAATGCCCGAGCTTGCGGTTCGGCCGCGGCTCTTTGCCGTAACTGTGAAAGTGTACGCCCGACACGCGCAGAATGTTCCCGAGCGCCGGCAGCGTGCCGATGAAGTTCAGCATGGCGCAATGGCCGAGCGCCCGGGTGCTCGCCGAGCGGCAGCCCGAGGATCGCCCGCACGTGATTCTCGAACTGGCTGGTCTGCGCGCCCTTCGATGGTCCAGTGGCCGGAATTGTGGACGCGCGGCGCCATCTCGTTGGCGATCAGTCGCCCGCGCGCGACGAAGAACTCGATCGTCAGCACGCCGGCGTAATCGAAGTGCAGCAACAGCCGTTTCAGGTACGTCTCGGCCTGCTTCTGCAGCGAGGCGTGGCGGTAGGGCGCGATCGAGTAGCGCAGGATGCCCGCGCTGTGCGTGTTGGCCGCGAGCGGGTAGAAGCGCGTCTCGCCGCGCGTGCTGCGCACGCCGATGATCGACACCTCGCGGCTGAATTTCACGAATTGCTCGTAGATCAGCGGCACGGAGCCGAGCGCCTCCCAGGCCGCCGCCGCGTCCTGTGGTTTGCGCACCTGGTACTGGCCGCGGCCGTCGTAGCCGAGGCGTCGCGTCTTGAGCACGCCCGGCGTGCCGATCTTCGCAATCGCCGCCTCGAGATCCGCGAGCGAGTCGACCGCGGCGAACGGCGGCGTCGGAATCTTCAGCTGCCGGAACAGGGTCTTCTCGTGCAGTCGGTCCTGCGAGGCGCCGAGCGCAGCGACCGGCGGCAGGAACGGTTTCGTCGCAGCGATCTCCGCGACGGCCTCGACCGGCACGTTCTCGACGTCGAAAGTGATCACGTCGACTTCGCGCGCCAGCTCCGCGAGCCTGCTGCGGTCGTCGAACGCGCCGGTGACGATGCGTCCCACCTGCGCGCCGGGAGCGTCCGCGCTCTGGTCGAGGAACACGAAGCGCAGGCCGAGCGGATAGCCCGCCAGCGCCAGCATGCGACCGAGCTGGCCCGCGCCGATGACGCCGATCTTCATGTCGTGCGGTGTGCGGCTGGGAAGCGGTTGGGCGAGCACGCCGTCCGTCTGCTCGGTGCGGAACTGGTCCAGGGCGGTGCGGACGTTGTCGTACTTGTTGGCGAGAATGGCCGCAGCGAGCAGAGCGGCGTTGGTCGCTCCAGCTACACCGATGGCGAGCGTGCCGACCGGAATGCCGGCAGGCATCTGCACGATTGACAGCAAGCGAATCCAGACCGTTGAGCGCCTTCGATTGCACCGGCACGCCGAGCACGGGCAGCGAGGTCTTCGCCGCCGTCATGCCAGGCAGATGCGCCGCGCCACCGGCACCGGCGATGATGACTTCGAGGCCGCGTGCGCGCGCGGTGCTGGCGTATTCGAACAGCAGATCCGGCGTGCGATGCGCCGAGACGACGCGGGTCTCGAACGCGACGCCGAGACGCTGCAGCGTGTCGGCGGCGGACTGGAGCGTGTCCCAATCCGACTTCGAGCCCATGATGATGCCGACCAGCGGTTTCATGCGGCGGATTGTAGCAGTGCAGTCGTGAAGGGCCTTGGCCACTTTCGACCAGACGATCAGCTCGTAAACGCCTCGCGCAGCAGGCGAAACAGCGCGCGGCTGGCGCCGCGTCGAGTCGCCGGTCGGTTGTTCCGCCCGGGCACGTTCGACCAGGTCTGTAACAGCAGCGACATCGATGCCGGGCACTTCCGCCGCGAGCCGCTCGATGGCGCTTGCACCTTCCTGCAGCAGGCGGTCGCGCCACTGCTCGATGCGGCGGAAGCGCAGTGCTTCGACACGCTCTCGCTCGCGTCTTGCATCGAGCGCGGCGCGGATCGGCTCGGCGTCGATCTTGCGCATCAGCTTGCCGATGTATTGTTTCTGGCGATACAGCCCGCCGTGCGCGGTGATCTTGCGCGCAAGCAGCACGGCGTCGCGCAAGGCCTCGGGCAGCGGCAGCGCATCGAGTTCGCTGTCCGGCAGATCGATGAGCGCTTCGCCGAGCGACTGCAGGTCGTCGCTGCGGCGCTTGCGTTCGCTCTTGCTGGGGCGTTCGTTCGTCCATAGGCGTACAGCCTGCACGAGTCGGTAGCAGTCGCTGCAGCTACAATCTCGCGTCCATGTCGACGACGCCGTCCGCCCCTTCGCAGCTCGAGCTACTCGCAGCAGGACTTGCAGGACGTCTGGTCACGCTCGCGCTCGCCGAGGCGCGCGGACTCGGTGCCAGCGACGCCGAGGCCGGTGTCAGCGTCGAGACCGGCCTGTCCGTGACAGCGCGGCTGCGCGAAGTGGAGACGCTGGAATATCAGCGCGACCGCGGCATGGGCGTCACCGTGTATCGCGGCAAGCGCAAGGGCTCGGCGAGCACCGGCGACCTGAGCGCAAGCGCGATTCGCGACACCGTCGCGAAGGCCTACAGCATCGCTGGGTTCACGGCCGAGGACGAGTCCGCCGGTCTGCCCGAGCCCGACACGCTCGCACGCGAATTTCCCGATCTCGATCTGTTCCATCCGTGGTCGATCGATCCCGACGCAGCGCGCGATCAGGCGATCGCCTGCGAGGCGGCCGCGCTCGACGCCGATCCACGCATCGGCAATTCCGAAGGCGCGACGCTGTCGAGCTCATCGCGGCATGCGCGTGTTCGGCAACTCGCTCGGGTTCCTCGGCAGCATCGCCGTCGACGCTGCACAGCCTGAGTTGCGTCGTCGTTGCCGAAGCCGCCGACGAAATGCAGCGCGACTATTGGTACAGCACGGTTCGCGACTGGCGCGACCTCGAAGACGGCGTGAGCATCGGCAAGCAGGCTGCAGCGCGCGCCTTGCGCCGACTCAACGCACGCAAGCTGTCGACGGTTACGGCGCCGGTCCTGTTCGTGCCCGAGCTGGCGCGCGGGCTGTTCGGTCATTTCCTCGGCGCGATCCGCGGCGGCAGCCAGTATCGCCGCGCGTCGTTCCTGCTCGACGCGGCGGGCGAGCAGGTCTTTCCGGAGTGGATGCAGATCTCCGAGCGTCCGCACCTACGCAAGGCGCTGAGCAGCGCGCCGTTCGACAGCGAAGGCGTCGCGACCCGCGATCGGGAAATCGTCGAGCACGGTGTGCTGACCGGCTACGTGTTGAGCACGTACTCGGCCCGCAAGCTCGGGCTGAAGACGACGGGCAACGCCGGCGGCGTGCACAACCTCATCGTCGGCGGCGGCTCGGAGGACTTCGCGGCGCTGCTGCGCCGGATGGATCGCGGGCTGGTCGTGACCGAGCTGATGGGGCAGGGCGTCAACGGCGTGACCGGCGACTACTCGCGCGGCGCGGCCGGCTTCTGGGTCGAGAACGGCGCGATCGCCTACCCGGTGCACGAGATCACGATCGCCGGAAATCTGCGGGACATGTACCGGCACGATCGTCGCCGTCGGCAACGACGTCGATACGCGCGGCGGCATCCGCACCGGCTCGGTGCTGCTCGAACAGATGACGATTGCCGGCGAGTGAGAGGTCAGGCTTTGGCCTGACTCGTGCTCCGACTCCTTCTCCACCAGATCGCTCACCGTCTTCCCCTTCAAGCTCTTCGCCATCGCTTCCTCCGCCGCCGCGTGCGGCGGCCACTGCCGGTGCGATGTCGCGGATCCGCGCGAGCCGCGGTCCGGCCGTGTCGTGCCTCACTGCCTCCAGCACTTCGACGAGCTCGATCGTCTGCGGGTCGCGCGCCGGCACCCAGGTCTCGTCGTCGGCCAGCAGCAGCAGCTTGGCGCGTTCCAGTGCCGTGACGATCGGACTGAGTGCCGCGCCCGGCAGGTCCAGGTGCTCGGCGAGCCGGTTGGTGTTCCAGCGATGGTTCGCAGTCGCGGTAGTCGCTCACGATCAGGTACATGA
Organism: uncultured Gammaproteobacteria bacterium; assembly: GCA_963830745.1. Classification (GTDB taxonomy): domain Bacteria; phylum Pseudomonadota; class Gammaproteobacteria; order Steroidobacterales; family Steroidobacteraceae; genus Steroidobacter. Next base: position 543,060 of record CAWHNL010000011.1, on the reverse strand, counting down.
TCGACAGCGCCACGCGCTCGCGCAGGCTGGCGTTGAGCTGAATCTCGCCGCGGCCGGGGCGCAGGTACTGCGGATTCTGCACGTAGAACGACAGCTGCGCGCCGAGCAGCAGGATCAGCCACGAGACGTGCAGCCAGATCAGCGCGACGATCACGATCGCGAAGCTGGCGTAGATCACGATCGTGCGCGTCGATTCGACGACGAACGAGGTGAAGATCATGCCCGTCGCCGCCCACAGCACGCCGGCGAACAGGCCACCGATGAGCGCGGCGCGGAACTGCACCTTGGTGTTCGGCATGAACGCGTACAGGAACGTGAACACGGCGGTCACGAGCACGTAGGGCGTCAGGCGCCCGAACATCACCAGCATCGTGCCGAACGGCTCGTACTGCGCGAGCAGCGCGCATCGCCGCTGGTGTGCGCGAACGTCGCGATCAGGCCGAGCGCTGCGACGATCACCGCGGGACCGACGACCATGACGCTGAGGTACTCGCTGACGCGCCGCATGAGGCTGCGCGGCTGTTCCACGCGCCACACGAAATTGAACGACTCCTCGACCTTCTGGATCATCGTGAGCGTCGTGTAGAGCAGGAAGATCAGGCCGAGCGAGCCGAGCACGTCGCCGCGCACGTTCTCGACGAAGTCCATGATCTGCTTGGTCAGCTCGTAGCCGCGATCGCCGAGCGGCTCGAGGAAGGTGTACAGCACCGGTTCGAGCTCGCGGTGATAGCCGAGCCCCTTGAGCACCGAGAACGACAGGGCGATCAGCGGCACGATCGACAGCAGCGTCGTGTAGACGAGGCTCATCGCACGCAGCGTCAGGTCGCCGCGCAGGATGTCGCGCATCAGCGCGTAGGGATAGCGCAGGATGCGGGTCAGCTTCCACAGCGGCCGCCCGTAGATGGATTCCGGCGGCTCGAACAGCCAGCGCTCCAGGTTGCCGAGCAGCGTCGGGATCATGCGCGGCGAGCCTGACACGCGAGCGGTGACGGGGCAAGATGCGGCCATGGGCACCTCGTCACCTGAAGCGCTGGCCGCGCCGACCGCTATCCGAGCCGCATCGTCTGCCTCACCGAGGAGACCACCGAGACGCTGTACCTGCTGGAAGAGGACTGGCGCATCGTCGGCATCTCGGGCTTCACCGTGCGCCCGCCGCGCGCGCGACGCGAGAAGCCGAAAGTCTCGGCGTTCACCAGCGCGAAGGTCGACCGCATCCGCGACCTGCGTCCGGACCTGGTGCTGGGATTCTCGGACCTGCAGGCGGACATCGCCGCACAGCTGGTGCGGCTCGGCCTGAACGTCTGCGTGTTCAATCAGCGCGACGTCGCCGGCATCCTGCAGATGATCCGCGTGCTCGGCGGCATGGTCGGCTGCGAGGCGAAGGCCGACGCGCTGGCGACGCGCCTGGAGCAGGGTCTCGATCGAGGTGCGCGCCGCGGCGGCCCGCTTCGAGCGACGCCCGCGCGTGTACTTCGAGGAGTGGGACGAGCCGATGATCTCCGGCATCCGCTGGGTGTCGGAGCTGATCGGCATCGCGGGCGGCGAGGACTGTTTCGCCGACAACGCGCAGCACGCGCTCGGCAAGGATCGCATCATCGCCGATCCGCTGGAGGTCGTGCGGCGCGCGCCGGACATCATCCTCGGCTCATGGTGCGGCAAGAAGTTCCGGCCTGAGTCGGTCGCCGCGCGCCCGGGCTGGGAAGGCGTCCCGGCGGTCGCGCAGCGTCAGCTGCACGAGATCAAATCGTCGATCATCCTGCAGCCCGGACCTGCCGCGCTCACGGACGGTGTGCGCGCGCTGCACGACGTGATGGCGAAGTGGCAGAAGCGAGTCAGGCTAAAGCCTGACCCACAATCGTGAAGTAGAACGTCGCGCCTGCATCCGGCTTCGCGTCCGCCCAGACGCGTCCGCCATGCCGCGCGATGATGCGCTGGACCGTCACGAGCCCGATGCCGCTGCCGGGAAATTCCGCTTCGGGATGCAGGCGCTGGAACGGCACGAACAGCTTGTCCGCGTACTTCATGTCGAAGCCGACGCCGTTGTCGCGCACGAAGTAGACCGGACCGTGCTCGCCGGCCTGCACGCCGACCGTTACGTGCCGCTTGCGATGCGCGCGAGGTGTACTTCCACGCGTTGCTCGAGCAGGTTCTCCAGCGCGATGCGCAGCAGTCGCGGGTCCGCATTGACTTCCATGCCCGGCGCGATTTCCAGCTGCACCTCGCGCGTCGGGATGACGCTCGCGTATCGCGGCCGCGGCTTCTGCCGCCACCTGGCTCAGGCTGATCGGCCGCGCCGTCAGCTCGCTGCGACCGATGCGCGACAGGTTCAGCAGGTCCTCGATCAGGCTCGACATGCGCAGGCTCGCATCGTGGATGCGCTGCAGGTAGTGGCGCGATTTCTCGTCGAGACCGGGCGGCGCGCTCTCCTGCAGGATCTGGCTGAATCCGGACATGCTGCGCAAGGGCGCGCGCAGGTCGTGCGAGACGGCGTAAGCGAACGCTTCGAGCTCGCGATTCGCGGCTTCCAGCTGCCGCGTGCGCTCCACGACGCGTTGCTCGAGCTCGGCGTTCGCCGCGCGCACTTCGTTGCGCGACTCGATGAGCGCGGCCAGCGCATCGCCGCCGCGGCGCTCGTAGCGACGCAGCAGCACGTACAGCAGGATCGCGGAGCCGACCACGAACAGCCAGCCCTTCGCGGTCTGCAGGCGCAGGATGAGCTCGGCGTCGAGGTTCAGCCACACGAGCAGCCGGTCGGTGAAGAAGATCCAGACGGCGCCGAAGGCGAGATAGATCAGCGCGATCGTGCGTGGCATGAGCGAACCGGCGCTCAGCTGGTGAGACGGCGCAGGGCTTCGGCGTACTTCTCGCTGGTCCGGGCGATGATGTCGGGCGGCAGTTTCGGCCCGGGCGGGCGCTTGGCCCAGTCCAGCGTCTCCAGGTAGTCGCGCACGAACTGCTTGTCGAAGCTCGGCGGGCTCGTGCCGGGCCGATAGGTGTCGGCCGGCCAGAAGCGCGAGGAATCCGGCGTCAGCGCCTCGTCGATCAGCGTCAGGCGCCCGGCTTCGTCGACGCCGAACTCGAACTTCGTGTCCGCGATGATGATGCCGCGCGCGAGCGCGTGCTCGACGGCGAAGGCATACAGCGCGAGCGCCGTGGCGCGCACCTGCTCGGCGAGCCCGCGGCCGATCAGCGCGACGACGCGCTCGTAGGGGATGTTCTCGTCGTGTGCGCCCAGCTCGGCCTTGGTCGCCGGCGTGAAGATCGGCTCCGGCAGCCGGTCCGCCTGGCGCAGTCCGGCGGGCAGGGCGATCCCGCACACCGCGCCGGTCTGCTGGTAGTCCTTCCAACCCGAGCCGATCAGGTAGCCGCGCACGACGGCTTCGATGGGCAGCGCGCGCAGGCGTCGGACGACCATGCTGCGCTCTTCGAGCGGCGCGCGTTCGGCTGCATCCGGCACGACGCGCTGCGAGCGGATAGTCGGCGAGGTGATTCGGCACGATGTGCCGGGTGCGCTCGAACCAGAAATTCGAGATCTGCGTGAGCACGCGACCCTTGCCGGGAATCGGGTCGGGCATCACCACGTCGAAGGCGCTCAGGCGATCGGTCGTCACGATCAGCATGTGCTGCTCGTCGACCGCGTAGATGTCGCGCACCTTGCCTTGATGGATGCGTTCGAGACTGGGAACGTGCGATTCGAGCATCGCTGCTAACATAGCCCAGATGGTGTGGCAGGGTAAAGCGTTGGGTGCGCTGATCGGCGTGTTCGCAGCGGGACCGGTCGGCGCGCTGTTCGGCACGTTCATCGGTCACCTGTTCGACGTGCAGGCGGAGAGCGCGCGCGGCGACGACGCGAACGACGCTGCGCCCGCGGCGAGCCCGGCGCAGGTGCAGGAGGCGTTCTTCCGCGCCACGTTCCAGACGATGGGCCATCTCGCCAAGGCCGACGGCCGGGTTTCCGAGGACGAGATCCGCGCGGCGCGCGCGATGATGAGCGAGTTCCGCCTCGGCGAGCGCGAAGTGCAGCTCGCGATCGAACTGTTCACGCAGGGCAAGAGCCGCGACTTTCCGCTCGAGCCGCTGCTGCGCGAGCTGCGGCAGCTGTGCCGCAGGCGTCCCGACCTGTGCCGCATGTTCGTGCAGATCCAACTGCAGACGGCGCTGTGGGGCGGCAGCCTGAACACCGCCAGCCGCGAAGTGCTGGCGCGCATGTGCGCGGCGCTCGGCGTTTCGGCTTACGAAGTCGTGCAGATGGAAGCGCTGCTGCGCATGCAGCAGGCCTCGCATCGCCCGGAGGCGCGGCCCGCCGTCGATCGCGTTGCCGAGGCGTACGAAGTGCTGGGCGTGTCGCGCACGGCGTCGGACGGCGAGGTCACGAAGGCCTATCGCCGGCTCATGAACCAGAATCATCCCGACAAGCTCGTCGCGCAAGGGCCTGCCGGAGTCGATGATGAAAGTCGCCGAAGAGAAGACGCGCCAGATCCGCGCGGCGTACGAGTTGCTGCGCGACGCGCGCGGCATGAAATAGAAGGCCAGGAAATGAACAAAGGTGCCGTTCCATGAACGCCCTGGATCGCTCCGTCGATCCTCTCCGCCGACTTCGCGCGCCTCGGCGAGGAAGTGCAGGCGGTGCTCGCTGCCGGCGCCGACCTGATCCACTTCGACGTGATGGACAATCACTACGTGCCGAATCTGACGATCGGCCCGCTGGTGTGCGAGGCGCTGCGCAAGCACGGCGTCACCGCGCCGATCGACGTGCACCTGATGGTGAAGCCGGTCGACCGCATCGTCCCGGACTTCGCGCAGGCCGGCGCCACCTGGATCACGTTCCACCCGGAGGCGAGCGAGCACGTCGATCGCACCATCGAGCTGATCCGCGAGCACGGCTGCCGGCCCGGCCTGGTGTTCAACCCGGCGACGCCGCTCAACTGGCTCGACCACACGATCGACAAGATCGACATGGTGCTGATCATGTCGGTGAACCCGGGCTTCGGCGGCCAGAAGTTCATCCCGACCGCGCTCGACAAGCTGCGCCTGGCGCGCGAGCGCATTCGCGCCAGCGGGCGCGAGATCCGGCTGGAGATCGACGGCGGCGTGAAGGCGGACAACATCGAGGCGATCGCGCGCGCCGGCGCCGACACGTTCGTGGCGGGCTCGGCGATCTTCGGCTCGAAGGATTACGCCGCGACGATCGCGGCGATGCGGGCAGGAATCGAGAAGGGGACGGAGTCAGGCTGAAGCCTGACCCACGACGCTTGCGGGCCAGGCTTCAGCCTGACATCTTCTAGTCTTCGTCGTCGTCGAGATCGTCGTCGTCGTCGTCGTCCGCGCCGGCGATTCTGCATGACGCCGGCGCGGCCCGCGGCAGCAGCCAGCGGCGGCTTGGTCTTCATCTTCGGCCGTGCGCCGAACACGACGATCGTCTTGCCCGTGGCGCGCAGCAGGCCCTGGTCCTCGAGCACCTTGAGCACGCGTCCCGCCATTTCGCGCGAGCAGCCGACCAGGCGCGACAGCTCCTGCCGGCTCACCTTGATCTGCATGCCTTCCGGATGCGTCATCGCGTCCGGCTCGCTGCACAGGTCCATGATCGCGTGCGCGACGCGGCCGGTGACGTCGACGAACGCGAGATCGCCGAGCTTGCGATTGGTGCGATCCAGGCGCGTGGCGAGCTGCGTCGCGAGCTCGAACACCAGGCCCGGGCTCTCGGCCGCGAGCTGGCGGAAGCGGGGATAGGTCATTTCCGCGAGCTCGCACTGCTGGCGCGTGCGCACCCAGGCGCTGCGCGTCGGCTGTTCGTAGAACAGGCCCATCTCGCCGAAGAACTGCCCCTTGTTGAGGTAGGCGAGCACCATCTCGTTGCCTTCCTCGTCCTCGATCATGACTTCGACCGAGCCGCTGACGATGTAGTACAGGACGTCGGGCAGGTCGCCGGCGTGGATGACGACCGTCTTGGAGGGCACGGTGCGAATCCGGCAGTAGCTCAGGAACCGGTTGATCGCCGGAATATCGCTCAGTGGCCTTGCGCCCTCTTCCATACTCACCCCGTAGTGTTTGCGTTGTGTTGCTGACCGACTCGTCGGCGGCATGGACGCTTATGTCTTGCGCGCCTTTTAATACAGGAAGGACCCTGACCGCAAGCGCCGCGCAGCGTGCGACTCGCTACAGCCAGTACGCCGTGCGCGTCATGATTCGCGCGGTCACCTTCATCATCGCGCGCGCCATTGCAGGCAACTCAGCGCCGCCTGCGCTCAGTGCGTTGTGACCGTGACGCTCTTCATCCGCGCTCATTTGTTGCACGATCGCGCGCGTGCGAGCGTCCGTCTGACGGCAACCGATGCAGGTGTCCTTCGAGATGCTCGACCACCTGTCGCTCCGTCTCCGCGACGAAGCCGAGACTGGTGCGGTCGCCGGCGAGCCCGGCGAGGGCGCCGATCGCGAACGAGCCTGCATACCACAGCGGATTGAGCAGGCTGGTGCGGCCGCCCAGCTCGTGGATGCGCGTTGCGCACCAGGCGAGATGGTCGGTTTCCTCGCGGGCCGCCTCCATCAGTGCCGACTGGGTCGACGAGCTGGCGGCCACAGCCGCCTGCCCCTGGTAGAGCGCCTGGGCCGCGACCTCACCGGAATGATTCACCCGCATCAGGGCGGCGGCGTGTCGCCGCTCGCGCCGGCTGGTCGACGGTCTCGGCAATCCCTTCGGCGGGGTAGGGCCGGGTGGCCGAATTGCCGCTGAGCAGGGTCCGCAGGGCCTGGTCGACCGAGCCGACCAGACGGTCGATGCGGGGTGTAGTCGCGGGGGGCCGGGACGGCGGTCATGGGCGACAGTATAGAGAGCACATTTATATATGTCGCTCAGGGGCGCGTCTCCGCCGGAGGTTCACCTACTGAGCGTCCGCCTGGTTTGCAAAGGCCGGGGGTCGTCCTTTAGACTTGCCGGCCTTTTCGCCCCGGACCTGACGGTTTTTCCCGGAGAATTCAATGAGAACCGTCTTCGCCAACGCGGCTACGGTACGTCGCGATTGGTACGTGGTCGACGCGACCGACAAGACGCTCGGACGCCTGGCCTCGCAGCTCGCCTCGCGCCTGCGCGGCAAGCACAAGGCCGCCTATACCCCGCACGTGGACACTGGCGACCACATCGTGGTCATCAACGCCGGCAAGATCCGCGTCACCGGTCGGAAGTTGACGGACAAGCTCTATCACCACCACACCGGCTACCTGGGCAACCTGAAGACCACGAGCCTGGAGAAGCTGCTCGACAAGCACCCCGAGCGCGCCATCGAGTTCGCGGTCAAGGGCATGCTTCCGAAGAACCCGCTCGGCCGCAAGATGTTCAAGAAGCTGCACGTGTTCGCCGGCGCCGAGCATCCGCACACCGCGCAGCAGCCCAAGGCACTCGAGATCTGACCGGACCTACAGAGCTACAGCAACCATGCCGACCTTCGACCAACTACGGCACCGGCCGCCGCAAGACCGCCACCGCCCGCGTCTTCCTGCGCAAGGGCAGCGGCAACATCCGCGTCAACGAGCGCACGCTCGATGAGTTCTTCGGCCGCAAGACGGCGCGCATGATCGTGCGCCAGCCGCTGGAAGCCGTCAGCCTCGACAAGAACTTCGACGTCGAGGTCACGGTGAAGGGCGGCGGCATCACCGGCCAGGCCGGCGCGATCCGCCACGGCCTGACCCGCGCCCTGATCGAGTACGACGAGACGCTGCGCAAGGCGCTGCGTGACGCCGGCTACGTGACGCGCGATGCGCGCGAAGTCGAGCGCAAGAAGGTCGGCTTCCGCAAGGCCCGCCGCGGCACGCAGTTCTCCAAGCGCTGATCCGTTCGCCCGACTCCGATGTCGAAGCCTTGGCCGCTTTCGACAGGAAAACTTGGGGGATCGTCTAGCGGTAGGACTACGGACTCTGACTCCGTCAACCTAGGTTCGAATCCTAGTCCCCCAGCCAAACAACCGACAGGGCCCGCGTTCATGCGGGCCCTTTTCGTTTGGTGGCATCATCCTGCGCGATGCGCATCTACCCGCTGCTGCGCCCGCTGATGTTCGCGCTGCCGACCGAGCACGCCCATGCGCTCGCGCTGGCCGCGCTGCAATCGCGCACATTCCCTCGGCCTCGTTCGCGCTCGTGCCGCCGATCCGCGCACCGCCGTCACGCTGATGGGTCTGCAGTTTCCGAATCGCGTCGGGCTCGCGGCGGGCTTCGACAAGAACGGTCGTTACATCGATGCGCTGGGTGCGCTCGGATTCGGGTTCCTCGAAGTGGGCACGGTGACGCCGCGTCCGCAGCCTGGGCAGCCGCGGCCGCGTCTGTTTCGCGTGACCGAAGCGGGCGCGCTGATCAATCGCATGGGATTTCCGAACGAGGGTGCAGCTGCAGTCGCCGCGCGTCTCGCGCAGCGGCGCTTCGCGGGCGTGTGCGGCGTGAACATCGGCAAGAACGCCGCGACGCCGATCGACGCGGCGGTCGACGACTACCTCGAATGCTTCCGCATCGTCGCTCCGCACGCCGACTACGTGGCGATCAACGTGTCGTCACCGAATACGCGAAGGTCTGCGGCAGCTGCAGGAGGCCGACCAGTTGCAGCCGATCGTCAGCGCGCTGGTCGAAGCGCGCCGACAGCTGCAGGGTGCCACGGCGCGTCGGGTGCCACTGCTGGTGAAGGTATCGCCGGATCTCGCGCCGGCCGACCTCGTGCGCAGCGCGCGACTGGCGTGCGAGACCGGCATCGATGGGATCATCGCGACCAACACGACGCTGAACCGCAGCGGGATCGCGCAGCGCTGGCGCTCGCAGGCGGGTGGATTGAGCGGCGGGCCGTTGCGGCCGCTTGCCCTGCAGGCGGTGCAGTTGCTGCGCACAGCGCTCGGTGCAGGCGTGCCGATCGTCGCGGCAGGCGGAATCGATTCGGCTCGCCACGCGCAGGATGCGTTCGATGCGGGCGCCGACCTCGTGCAGGTCTACACCGGCCTGATCTATCGCGGGCCGGGCCTGGTGCAGGAGATGCGCTGCACTGCTCGCGTACCTGTCACTTCATCGGAGTCTCGACCCCGCTGTCGCGCGCGACGATCAGCACGTCCGCCGGGCGGCGCGCGAACAAGCCGACCGTCACCACGCCGACGATCTGATTGATCGTCTCCTCGAGGCCGACCGGATCGGCGATCTTCAGGCCATGGACGTCCAGGATCTGGTTGCCGTTGTCGGTCACGACCCCCTCGCGATACACCGGGTGACCGCCGAGCCGCACCAGCTCGCGGGCGACGTACGAGCGCGCCATCGGGATCACTTCGACCGGCAGCGGGAAGCGGCCGAGGACCGGCACGAGCTTGGAATCGTCGACGATGCACACGAAGCGGCGTGCCACCGCGGCGACGATCTTCTCGCGGGTGAGTGCGGCGCCGCCGCCCTTGATGAGATGCAGCTGCGGGTCGGCCTCGTCGGCGCCGTCGACGTACACGTCGAGGTCGCCGACGGCGTTCAGATCCAGGACTTCGATGCCGTGCTGCTTCAGGCGCGCGCGTGGAGCTCTCGGAGCTCGATACTGCACCCTTGATGCGGCACTTTGCGCGCAGCCAGCGCATCGATGAAGAAGTTCACGGTCGAGCCGGTGCCGACGCCGAGCGACTTCGTCGTCGGGGACGTAAGCCAGTGCCGCTTCGGCTGCCGACCGCTTCTTCGACTCAGCGCTCATGTCTGTGCCCCTCGTGCGCGTGCGTGCAGGAAATGCTGCTAGTGTTTTCCAGGCGCCGGAAACGACTGTGCCCGCTTTCGCGGGCACAGTCTTCATCACAATCGTCCAGAAGAAGTTCTACTTCTTCTTAGCGGCCTTTTTCTTGCCGCCTTTCTTCTTGGACGATTTCTTCTTGGTTGCCATAGTCGTAGATCTCCATGTCGAGTTAGTCCGGGCGCAGTATATACATAAATTAAAAATAGCAAGCAAGGGGTGCGTGCAATTTAGTGGTGCGAGAGCGACGCGCATCACGCTGCGCGCGACGACGAACGCGCTCGCTCACTTGCCCGCCAGCGACTCGATGAACTGCCATTCCGACTTCGTCACCGGCGTGATCGACAGTCGATTGCCGCGCTTCAGGACCACCATGTCCTTGAGCTTGCCGCTCGCGTGCGTGCGCAGTTCTTCCAGCGCGATCACCCGGTCGAACTTCCTGACGAGCTGCACGTCGACCATGTACCAGCGCGGCTTGTCCGGATCGCTGTCCGCATCGTAGTGATCGTCCTTCGGATCGAACGCCGTGCGGTCCGGATACGCCTCGCGCACCACCTGGACGATGCCGGCGATGCCCGGCACGTCGCAGCTGGAGTGATAGAAGAACGCGAGGTCGCCCTTGCGCATCTCGCGCAGGAAATTGCGGGCCTGGAAGTTGCGCACGCCGTCCCAGCCGCTGGTGCGCTTGGGCTTCTTGGCGAGGTGGTCGATGCCGAACGTGTCGGGTTCCGATTTCATCAGCCAGTAGTTCATGGCGAGCCCTTCAGTGCGATAGAGACCTTTCTCGGTGAGCAGCGCGTCCAGCGGCACGTCCCAGGCTCGCGCCGCGAGCTGATCGACGCGCTGGAACTCGTAGGCGAGCCCGATCAGCTTCGGCCGGCGCCAGCGGCGTCCGGCGCGCAGATGCTGCAGGCAGCGGTCGTAGAAGCCAGCCCCGGTTCCCAGTCGCGTGCCGCGCGCATCGACCGCGACCAACGGTAGCAGAACCAGGTCGAGATGCCGGACTGCGATGCGCGGCGCGGCGCGGCGCTCCGGTTCGGCGATGCCGTAGCGATTCGGTCGCAGGCGGGTGTCGCGCGCGTAGCGCCGGAACTCCATGCGGCGGTGGCGATAGTCGGCGATCGCGGGAAGGTACAGCTCGCAGCGGTTGCGTCGCGCCAGTCGCACGATGCATGCACGGGTCCGCTTCGCTGTCGTGCGCGACGTAGACGGCGATGCGCCGGCCGGGGCGCAACAGGTTGCGACGCGTCGCAGGATGCGTGCGAATTGTCGCGACGCACTCGCGCGCTCGTGCAGCCGGCAAGGCGCGACGCCTGGCCCGCAGCTCGGCGCGCAGGTCGCTGATGCGATCGGAGAAGAAGGAGGGCGGCGCCACCCGCATGTGCCGTCATGAGCCATTGCTCTCGACACGGAGCAATAGGTGGGACGCAGCCGCGGCAGCTAAGGCTTTCCGTTCGAGACGGACTTGCACACCGCTGCCGCGAGACCGAATCCCTGGGGTGTTTACGTTAGGGTCGAGAGGTAACCCGACACATGTCGAACACCGCAGGCGGCGCCATATCACAATCTGTCTTCGCCGGACGCTCGCTCCTGCAACGAACGGCCGCGAGAAAAAGTTCGATCCGCAGCTTGCCGCGCGCGCGGTCACAGCTCGAGCTGCTGACCTCGGCTGAGCGCGCTTTCGACGCGCTCGCGCAACTGACGGATCTTCTGGCTGACGTCGGTATCCGACGGCATCGCCGCGGCCGCGCATCTTGAGCAGCTCGTGCGCGAGGTTCAGCGCGGCCATCACCGCGATGCGGTCCAGGCCGACGATGTTGCCGCCGTCGCGGATCTCGCGCATCTTCACGTTCAGGTACTCGGCGGAGTCGAGCAGCTCGGAGCGCTCTTCGGGGAGGCAGGCGACCTGGTATTCCTTCTCGAGGATCCGCACGCTGACCCGCGACGTGCGATCCGTCATGCGCTGTGCTCCATCGCCTTCAGGCGGCCGATCATCGCTTCGACGCGCGCCCGCACCTGCTCGTTCTTCTGCAGCAGCGTGGCGCGCTCGGCCATCATCGAATCCTGCCGCTGGCGCAGGGCGCGATTCTCTTCGTGCAGCTGCGCGATCGCGCCGAGCAGCTCGTCGAGCCGACGCTCCAGCTGCTTCAGTTCCTGCTCGACGCTGACCTTGGCTTTGGCTTCGCTCATGCGGCTTCGATTATGCGGCGGCACCCCCATGCGGTCAAACAACGCTCGCACCGCCCGGTGCTAACATAACCGGCGAATGTTTCAGGTCACTTTTCCTGAAGTTGCGCGCGTGCTGCAGACGCTGCAGTCGTCGGTGGCGGCGGCGGAAAGTCACGGCTGCCTGTGCGGCGCCCTGTGCACCACGCAGCAGTACCCGCTGGAGAGCTGGCTCGACGAGCTCGTGCCGGACGCAGGACGAGGATCCGGCGACGACGAGCCGCGCGCCGCTGCGTCTGTTGTTCGCCGACACCGTGCGCGCCCTGCGCGGCGACGAGATGGAGTTCCAGCTGCTGTTGCCCGATGACGACGTCACGCTCGTGGAGCGCGCCGACGGCGCTGTCGCAGTGGTGCCAGGGGTTCCTGTACGGCTTCGGCACCGGGCGGTGCCGTGCCGCGCGAGCGAACTGCAGCGGCGAGGTCGAAGAAGTGCTGCGCGATCTCACGCACATCAGCCAGGCGTCGGTCGAAACCGGCGCGGATGCCGAGGAAGAAGAGCAGGCGTACGCGGAGATCGTCGAGTACGTGCGCGCCGGCGTGCAGCTGATCCACGACGAGCTGATCGAGCTGCGCGCGGCGCGGCGACGCCGCGCCGGCCCGATCCTTCCCGCCTGAACTGAACCCAATCGAATCGCATGCGCAAAGACGAGTTCCGCCGCCGCCGCCGCCAGCTGATGAAGATGATGGGCAAGGGCGGCATCGCGATCCTGCCGGCCGTGCCCGAGAAGGCGCGCAACGGCGACGTCCACTATCACTACCGGCCCGACAGCGACTTCTACTACCTCACCGGCTTCGCCGAGCCCGAGGCGGTCGCGGTGCTGATCCCCGGCCGCGCGCAGGCGGAGTACGTCCTGTTCGTGCGCGACCGCGATCCGACGCGCGAGACCTGGGACGGCCGGCGCGCCGGGCCCGAGGGCGCGACGCGCGACTACGGCGCCGACGACGCGTTCCCGATCGCCGACATCGACGACATCCTGCCGGGCCTGATGGAGAACTGCTCGCGCGTCTACTACACGATGGGCATGCACCAGGAGTTCGATCAGCGCGTCATCGGCTGGGTCAACGGGCTGAAGGCGCAGTCGCAGTCGCGCACCGGTGTGCAGCCGCCGCAGGAGTTCGTCGCGCTCGATCACCTGCTGCACGACATGCGCCTGTTCAAGTCGCGCCCGGAAGCTGGACACGATGCGCCAGTCGGCCCGCATCGCCGTGAGCGCGCACAAGCGCGCGATGCGCTTCGCGCGTCCCGGTCGCACCGAATACGAAGTGATGGCGGAGCTGCTGCACGAGTTCCGCCGCAACAACGCGGACATCTCCTACCACCCGATCGTCGGCGGCGGCGCGAACGCCTGCATCCTGCACTACCACGAGAACTCGGAGACGCTGCAGCGACGGCGACCTGCTGCTGATCGACGCCGGCTGCGAGTACGAGCTGTACGCCTCCGACATCACGCGCACGTTTCCGGTCAACGGCCGCTTCACGCCCGAGCAGCGCGCCATCTACGAAGTCGTGCTGGACGCGCAGTACGCGGCCATCGCCAAGACGCAGCCGGGCAATCACTGGAACGAGCCGCACGACGCCGCGGTGCGCGCGATCACGCAGGGCCTGGTGAAGCTCGGCATCCTCAAGGGCAAGGTGCCGGCGCTCATCAAGGAGGGCGCCTATCGCCGCTTCTTCATGCATCGCACCGGCCACTGGCTCGGCATGGACGTGCACGACGTCGGCGACTACAAGATCGGCGAGCAGTGGCGCGTGCTCGAGCCGGGCATGGCGCTGACGGTCGAGCCCGGCATCTACATTCCCGCCGGGCTCGAAGGGCGTGGCGAAGCGCTGGTGGAACATCGGCGTGCGCATCGAGGACGACGTTGCGGTGACGGGCGCCGGCAACGAAGTGCTCACCGCCGGCGCTGCCGAAAGAACCGGATGCCATCGAGAAGCTGATGAATGGAGCCGGCGCTGCGCAGCTCGAAGTCATGGGCTCTGATGTCATGGGCTGTGACGTCGCTGTCTGCGGCGGCGGCCTCGTCGGCGCGACGCTCGCGCTGGCGCTGGCCGAGCTCGCCCTCGACGTCGTCCTGATCGAAGCGCAGCCCGTTCGGCACGTTCGGGCAGCCGAGCTTCGACGACCGCACCACGGCGCTGTCCAACGGCAGCCGGCGCATCTTCGAAGCGCTGCGCGTGTGGCCGCTGCTCGAGCGCGAGGCGACCGCCATCCGCCGCATCCATGTTTCCGACCGCGGCCGCTTCGGCTTCGCGCGGCTCGACGCAGCGGAGCAGGGACTGAGCGCGCTCGGCTTCGTCTGTCGTCAACCGCGCGATGGGTGCGGCGCTGTGGCGTCGCCTCGAGGAGAGCGCGGTGCGGGTCCTGGCGCCGGCGCGCGTGCGTGGCATGCAGTCGGTCGACGGGCGCCAGCGGATCGAGTGCGACCTCGGTCCGCAAGGCAGCGCGTCGGTCGAGACGAAGCTGGCGATCGCCGCCGACGGCGCGCAATCCGCGTTGCGCGAAGCCGCGGGCATCGGTGCGCAGACCTGGAACTACGAGCAGACGGCGCTCGTGACGCAACGTCCTCACGCAGCGCTTCCACGACCATGTGGCGTACGAGCGCTTCACGCCGTCGGGCCCGCTGGCGCTGCTGCCGATGTCCGAAGGGCGGCTTGGGCCTGATCTGGACGTTCACCGCCGACGTCGCGCAGTCGGTCGCACAGGCGAACGACGCCGAGTTCCTCGCGCGCCTGCAGGACGCCTTCGGCTTCCGTCTCGGACGCTTCATGCGGGTCGGGGCGCGACAGTTGTATCCGCTGGCACTGACGCGTGCGGACGAGCATATCGCCGAGCGACTGGCGATCGTCGGCAACGCCGCGCAGACGCTGCACCCGATCGCCGGTCAGGGCTTCAATCTCGGTCTGCGCGACGCGGCCAGCCTTGCGGAAGTGCTCGCGGACGGACGCGCCCAGCAGCGCGCATGCTTTCGATCCCGGCGACGGACTGTGGCTCGAACGCTATCGCGAGTGGCGCGACGGCCGACCGCAGCAACATCGTCCGCTTCACCGATGGCCTGGTGCGGCTGTTCGCGCAGCCGTTCGGCCCGATCAAAGCGCTGCGCGACGTCGGCATGCTCGCGTTCGATCTCATGCCGGCGGCGAAGGGCGCGCTGTCGCAGCTGTCGCTCGGCGCGGCCGGGCGGATCCCGAAACTGGCGCGTGGCGCGAGCTTGCTCTGATGCGTCCCGATTTCCACATCGTCATCGTCGGCGGCGGCATGGTCGGCGCGTGCGCGGCGGCGCTGGCTGCGGCCGATCCGCACCTCGCCGACCTTCGCATCGCAGTGCTGGAAGCGCATCCGCCAACGCTCGCCGCCGCAGGGCGACACTCGATCTGCGCGTTTCGGCCGTGTCGCGCGCCTCGCAGCGCATCCTGACGGCTGTCGGCGCGTGGTCGCTCGTGCCGCCGCAGTCGCTTGTCACCGTACGAGGACATGATCGTATGGGACGCCGCCGGCAAGCCCGCGCGGCGCCGGCGCGATCCATTTCAGCGCGAGCGCGACGAGCGAGCCGAACCTCGGCCACATCGTCGAGAACCGCCGAGTGCTGTGGGCGCTGTACGACTGTCCGCCGTTTCGTCAGCGGATCACGTTGCTGCGCGCCGAGCTGGCGGGCATGACGCTCGAGCGCGATCGCGCGGTCGTATCGCTCGGCGACGGACGCACGTTGAGCGCGGCCCTGGTGGTCGGATCCGATGGCGCGGCTTCGCTCAGCCGGAAGCTCGCGGGCATCGAAACGCGCCGGATGGAACTACGATCAGCGCGCATTCGTGACGCACGTGCGCACCGAGCATCCGCATGCGCGCACCGCGTGGCAGCGGTTTCTCGCCGACGGTCCCGATCGCGTTCCTGCCGCTCGCAGACGGTCGCAGCTCCATCGTGTGGACGACGCGGCCCGGCGCATGCGGAGCACCTCGCGACGTGTCCGCCGGAAGAGGCGGCGCGAGAGATCGAACAGGCGCTGGACGGTGCCCTGGGCAGAGTCGAGGTCGCGGCGCCGCGCGCTGCACTTCCCGCTGCGCCTCACGCATGCGCGCCAGTACTGCAAGGATCGCTTCGCGCTCGTCGGCGACGCCGCCCATTCCATCCATCCGCTCGCGGGCCAGGGCGTCAACCTGGGATTCCTCGACTGCGCGGCGCTGGTCAAGTGCTCGCGCAGGAGCTCGAGAACGGCGGCGACGCCGAAGCGCTCGCCGAGCTGCGGGTGCTGCGACGTTACGAGCGCTGGCGCAAGAGCGAGAATCTGATCGCGCTCGGGCTGGTCGACGGGCTCAACCGCCTGTTCAGCACCTCCGACGGTGCGCTGGGCTGGCTCCGCCGCACCGGGCTCGGCGCGGTGGATCGCAGCGCGCTCGCCAAGCGGTTCTTCATGGGCCGGGCGATGGGCACCGCGCGGCGAGCTGCCGAGGATCGCAGACGGTGACCATGAGCGCAGTATCTTCGTCCAGGCGGCGCCGGAGCTCGGCAACCAGTATCGCGACGATCGCTTTCTGCTCGACTACCTGGAGCGCAAGCTGCCGCCCGCGACGCTGCGCGCCGATCGCGCCGGAGCTCGAGCAGCTCGGCGAGGTTGCCGGCGGCGAGCTGTATTCGCTGCAGCTGCCGATCGTGCGAACGAGCCGACCCTGGTGCAGTGGGATGCGTGGGGCAATCGCATCGATCGCATCGAGGTCACGCCGCTGTGGCAACGCGCTGCGCAGATCGCAGCGCAGGCCGGCCTGATCGCGATCCCATACGAGCGCGCGCACGGCCGCTATTCGCGCATCCATCAGTTCGCCGCCGTCTATCTGTTTCATCCGTCGTCGGATGTGTACACGTGTCCGCTGGCGATGACCGACGGTGCGGCGCGCACGCTGCGTGGCTTCGAACAACGCGCAGCTGATCGAGCGCGCCGTGCCGCGTCTGACCAGCCGCGATCCGGCGCAAGCATGGACCAGCGGCCAGTGGATGACCGAATCGACCGGCGGCTCCGACGTGGGCGCATCGCTCACTCGCGCCGAGCGCGACGAGCACGGCCACTGGCGCCTGTACGGCAAGAAGTGGTTCACGTCGGCTATCACGTCGCAGATGGCGCTCACGCTGGCGCGTCCGGCCGGCAACGGTCCCGGCGGCAGCGGTCTCGCGATGTTCTACGTCGAGACGCACGACGACGCGGGTCGACTGAACGGCATGCGCGTCGAGCGGCTGAAGGACAAGCTGGGCACGCGCAAGGTTCCGACCGCCGAGCTGCTGCTCGATGGCGCGCGAGCGGAGCTGGTGGGCGACACGCGCAACGGCACTCGCAACATCGAACCGATGCTCGTCGTGACGCGCGCTTGGAACAGCGTCACCTCGGTCGCGTTCATGCGTCGCGCGCTGGCATTGGCGCGTTCGTATGCCGGGCAGCGGCGCGCGTTCGGCTCGATGCTCGAACGAATTGCCGCTGCACGTCGACACGCTCGCCGGGCTCGAAGCCGAGACGCGCGGCTGCATTCCTGCTCGCCTTCGAGCTCGTCGAACTGATGGGCCGACAGGAGGCAGGCGAGCTCGAGCGACGCACAGCGCGCGCTCTGCGCCTGTTGACGCCGATCGCCAAGCTCCTCACCGCCAAACAGGCGGTTGCCGTCGTGAGCGAGTGCATCGAGGCGTTCGGCGGTGCTGGCTACGTCGAGGACACGGGCTTGCCGGCGCTGCTGCGCGATACGCAGGTGCTGCCGATCTGGGAAGGGACGACGAACGTCCTCGCGCTGGATGCGCTCCTGCGCGGCGAGCTGACAGCGGCGTTGCCGGCTGTCCAGGCGCGGATCGGAGAATGCGTGCAAGGCGTGCGGGATGAGCGGCTGGCAGCTGCAGGAGCGAAGGCAGTGGCAGCCATCGAGCACGTCGCTCGATGGATCCGCGAGCACGGCGATGCAGTCCAGGTCCAGTCGCACGCCCGACGCGTCGCGATGACCATCGGCCGGGCGCTGGAGCTGGCGTTCCTGGTCGAGCATGCACGCTGGGAGCTCGACGCGACCGGCGGCCGGTCGACCCTCGCCGCAGCGGTCCGATTCGCAGCTGCACCCGTCGACCTGCTCGCCGAGGTCGATGCGCAAGACTCGCGGCTGCTGGTGTAGGCTTGGCGCCCTTTGTCGAACGCGGCGTGCGCGCTTGAATAACCGCCACATCTACGTGCTGTCGGCAGTGTTGACGCTGCTCGGCCTTGCGACTGTTCGTCTACAAGGTGCACGTGCTGGGCTTTCCGCTGCGCGCCGCAGGAACAGACGCAGATCTGGAACATCGAGGCGGCGGTGCGCTTCGAGCCGGGTCCGGCGGCGGTGAAAGCGACGCTGCGCATCCCGAGCCTGACGCCCGGCTTCGCGCTGCTCGACGAGAACTTCGTCTCGCGCGGCTTCGGCCTGGCAACGCGCAACGCGCCGGCCGGCCGCGAAGCGCAGTGGACGCTGCGCCAGGCGAGCGGCCCGCAGACGCTCTACTACCGTGCGCTGGTCTACCGGGATGCGACGCGCATCGCCGAGGACACGACGCCGCCGTTCCCGGCGCCGCCGCAGCTCGACGAGCCTTCGCGCATCGCGATGGAAGGGCTGATCGCGGAGGTGCGCCGGCAGTCCGCCGACGTTGCGAGCTTCACGACCGAGCTGCTCCGGCACCTCAACCTCGCCCAGAACGATCCCTACGTCAGTGTGTTTCTCAAGCGCGGCAGCACCGCCGCGGATCGCGCGCGGCTCGCGACCGTGCTGCTGGCGGGCGCGCAGATCCCGGCGCGCATCGCGCACGGCATCCTGCTGCGCAGCGAGCCGGGCCCGGTGCAGTCCGAGCAGCTGCTGGAAGTGCACGACGGCGTGCAGTGGCTCTATTTCAATCCGCGGACGCTCGAGCAAGGCCTGCCGCACGATTTCTTCATCTGGTGGCGCGGCGACGAGCGCATCGCCGACATCGAGGGCGGCTCGCCGCCCGACGTGACGCTGGCCGTGCAGCAGAACCTGCTCGACTCGATGCTGGTCGCCGAGCGGCGCGCCGAGAAGATCGGCTCGCACTCGATCGAGTTCTCGCTGTTCTCGCTGCCGATCGCCACGCAGGCGGTCTACAGCGTGCTGCTGATGATCCCGATCGGCGCGCTGGTGATCCTGTTCCTGCGCAACTTCGTCGGCGTGAAGACCTTCGGCACGTTCATGCCGGTGCTGGTCGCGCTGGCGTTCCGCGAGACGCTGCTGGTGTGGGGCATCGTGCTGTTCGTCGTGATCGTCTCGCTCGGCCTGCTGATCCGCTTCTACCTGGAGAAGCTGCGGCTGCTGCTCGTGCCGCGCCTGACCGTGCGTGCTGACGGTGGTCGTGCTGCTGATGGCGGGCATCAGCGTGCTCAGCCACAAGCTCGGCATCCAGCCCGGTCTGTCGATCGCGCTGTTCCCGATGGTCATCATCTCGATGACGATCGAGCGCATGTCGATCGTCTGGGAAGAGCGCGGCGCGTCGGAGGCGATCCAGGAAGGCGCGGGCAGCCTGATGGTCGCAGCGGTGGCCTACGTCGTCATGGGCATCGGCGCGGTCGTCGCATCTGATCTTCGTGTTCCCGGAGCTGCTGCTGCTCGTGATCGCCGCGGCGCTGCTGGCCGGCCGCTACACCGGCTACCGCCTGCTCGAGTTGCGGCGCTTCAAGGCGCTGCGGCCCTCCGGGAATACGTCGGGCAGTCCATCGGGGAGCGCGACCTGATGTTCGGCAGCTACGGCGCTCTCGTCGGCGAAGGCGTGCTCGGCCTGAACAAGCGCAACGGCGACTACATCTCGCGCTTCAATCCGCGCCGGCTGTACCCGCTGGTGGACGACAAGCTCAAGACCAAGCGGCTGGCGCTGGAGGCGGGCATCGCCGTGCCGGCGCTGTACGGCGTCATCGAAACGCAGCACGACATCCGCACGCTGCCCGACATCGTGCGCAGCCACAACGAGTTCGCGCTCAAGCCGGCGCACGGCAGCGCGGGCGACGGCATCGTCGTCATCGCCGGACGCAGCGGCAACCGCTACCGCACGATCGGCGGCGACATCCTCGACGAGGACTTCCTCTCGCATCACCTGTCGAATGCGATCAACGGCCAGTTCAGCCTGGGCGGCGTGCAGGACGTCGTGATCGTCGAATACATGGTGCGCTTCTCGCCGCTGTTCGAGCGCATCAGCTACCAGGGCGTGCCGGACATTCGCGTGATCGTGTTCCGCGGCGTGCCGGTCATGGCGATGGTGCGCCTGCCGACGCGCGCCTCGCGCGGCAAGGCGAATCTGCACCAGGGCGCGGTCGGCGCGGGCATCGACCTCGCGACCGGCATCACGCTCGACGGCGTGATCGGCACCGAAGTGGTCACGCATCATCCGGACACGACGCATGCGATCGCGGGTCTGCGCGTGCCGGACTGGGACACGATCCTCGACATCTCCGCGCGCTGCTACGAGCTGACCGGGCTCGGCTACATCGGCGTCGACGTCGTGCTCGATCGCGATCTCGGGCCGCTGGTGCTGGAGCTGAACGCGCGGCCGGGCCTGGCGATCCAGATCGCCAATCGTCAGGGACTGCTGCGCCGTCTCAAGATTTGCGAAGAGCGCGCCGACTTCACCGCAGCCGCCGCGCAGCGCATAGAATTCGCGCAGACAGGAGTTCAGGCATCCGGTCGGTCCGGTGTATGCGCCGTCAGACATAACAACAGCGAGCGGCTGAGCCACGGTGGTCATTGCAGGGGAGGAGACGATGCGTGCGGGAAAGCGTGTCAGCGTGTGCGCGCTGCTGATCTTGTCGGCGAGCGCGGCGCAGGGTGCTGATCAAGGTTTCTACTTCGGCGCGTCGGCCGGCCAGGCGAAGTACGACTTCGACGGGGTGCCCGCCGTTTGCAGCGGTCATTCCGGTGCGTTCGGTTTCATGCCGGTCGCGACCGAGCCCAGTCCGATTCCGCCCGTCCTCGTCGACCGCCGCCGCCGTTCAATGCGGCCGCCGCTTTCGTCGCTGCACGGCCGGTGCTCTGGCTGCCCGGCGATGATGACGAGGGTACGCGCCTGGAGCGTGACCGCCGGCTATCGCGTCAACCGCTATCTCGCGGTCGAGGTCGAGTTATGTGAACCTCGGGACGCTCGAAGCCACGCGACACCTTGTCGCTGCCGCCGATCCTGGGCGGCGGCACGCTGGGATTTCATCGGGAGCTCGAGACCAGCGGTCCTGCGCTCGCCGCATTCGGCATCCTGCCGCTGTCCGACAGCTGGGAGCTGTTCTGTGCGCGCGGGAATCCTGTTTGCGGACAGCGAGCTGACGACGTGCGATCAACGGCAACTCGAATTCGACCAGCTTCGACTCGGAGGCGACGACCTTGGGTGCCGGTGCGCAGTTCGACTGGGGCGGCCACTGGTCGGCGCGGCTGGAGTTTCAGCGCTCGCTCGAGGTAGGCGGCGACGACGTTGCCAACGAGGCAGATGTGGACGAGCTGTCGCTCGCAGTTCTGTATCGGCTGTAGGTCGGGCTGTCTGAGCCCGACCTACGTCCGCGGCAGCGCGTCGATCTTCGCCGCGCAGATGAAATCGTTCTCCGACAGCCCGCCGATCGCGTGCGTGTTGTAGCGGATGCGGCAATAGCCGTAGCCCAGCTCGACGTCCGGATGATGGTCCTCGGCGTTCGCGATGTGCGCGACCGCGTTGACGAAGCTCATCGTGTGGAAGAAGTTGCGGAACTTCCACTCGCTCGCGATGCTCTTGCCGTCCTCGCGCCAGCTGCCATTCCGGCTTCAGCTGCTTCATCAGCGCCTGCGCTTCGCGCGCTCGACAGCGGCGGCACGCCGCCTTCGCACGGCACGCACTTCTTGCTGCTGAGCTCGCTCATGCCGACTCCTTCCGCGCATAGGTCTTCGCGACATAATCCTCGACCAGCGACTGGAACTCCTCGGCGATGCGCTCGCCCTTGAGAGTCGGTCCCTTCTCGCCGTCGATGTAGACCGGAGCGACCGGCCGCTCGCCGGTGCCCGGCAGGCTGATGCCGATATTGGCGTGCTTGCTCTCGCCGGGGCCGTTCACGACGCAGCCCATCACCGCGACCGTCATCTCTTCGACGCCGACGTACTGCTTGCGCCATTGCGGCATCTGGTGGCGGATGTGCGTCTGGATCTTCTGCGCCAGCTCCTGGAAGTACGTGGAGGTCGTGCGCCCGCAGCCCGGGCACGCGATCACCATCGGCACGAACGAGCGCAGCCCGAGCGTCTGCAGGATCTCCTGCGCGACGATCACTTCCTGCGCGCGATCGCCGTTCGGCTCGGGCGTCAGCGACACGCGGATCGTGTCGCCGATGCCTTCCTGCAGCAGCACCGCCATGCCCGCCGTGGAGGCGACGATGCCCTTCGAGCCCATGCCGGCCTCGGTCAGGCCGAGGTGCAGCGCGTAGTCGCAGCGGGCAGCGAGGTTGCGGTAGACAGCGATCAGGTCCTGCACGCCGCTGACCTTGCACGAGATGACGATGCGGTCGCGGCCGAGCCCGAGCTCCACTGCGCGCTCCGCGGAATCGAGCGCCGAGACGACCAGCGCCTCGCGCATGACTTCGTTCGCATCGAGCGGCTGCTCGCGCTGCGAGTTCTCGTCCATCATGCGAGTCAGCAGGTCCTGGTCGAGGCTGCCCCAGTTCACGCCGATGCGCACGGGCTTGGCGTTGCGACAGGCGACCTCGATCATCTCGGCGAACTGCGGATCGCGCTTGCTGCCGCGGCCGACGTTGCCGGGATTGATGCGATATTTCGCCAGCGCCTGGGCGCAAGCCGGGTGCGCCTTCAGCAGGCGGTGGCCGTTGAAGTGGAAGTCGCCGACGAGCGGCACGAATACGCCCGCGCGAGCGAGCCGCTCGGCGATGTGCGGCACTGCGGCCGCAGCTTCGTCGGTGTTGACGGTGACGCGCACCAGCTCCGACCCGGCGCGCGCCAGATCCTGGACCTGACGGACGGTCGACTCGACGTCGGCCGTGTCGGTGTTCGTCATCGACTGCACGGCAACGGGTGCGCCGCCGCCGACGACGACGGCACCGATGTGCACGGGAATGGAGCGGCGGCGGGGCAGCGTGGACATGGGACAAATTCTATAGCGCTTCTCTGCTACCATACCGCACCCATCGCAAGGCATGGCCGGAGAGAGTCGAGAGGGTCACCTTTCGTCCGCCGAAGGCGCAACCGCCCGGAAACGCTCAGGCAAAAGAACGGCATGTCGACGGTGCGTGGTCCGACTGAGTCAGACTTCGGCATCCTCGAGGGGCTCTGGAGAGTAGTCGGCATCCTGACGACGTGGCCGACTCACCGAAGGGGAGAGGTGCCGGCTCGCGCCGCGCGCCGGATCTCTCAGGTAGCAGGACAGAGGGCAGCCCGCGTCACGAGCGGCGCGCTGCCGTCATTTGTTTTGCTGGAGCAACGATGGGCTTCAAGACGCCTTTGTACGAAACGCACGTCGCCGCGGGTGCCCGCATGGTGGACTTCGGCGGCTGGGACATGCCGGTCCACTACGGCTCGCAGATCGAAGAGCACCACGCCGTGCGACGCGACGCCGGAATGTTCGACGTCTCGCACATGCTCATCGCCGATGTCAGCGGCGCGCGGGCGCGCGACTACCTGCGCTATCTGCTCGCGAACGACGTCGCGAAGCTGAAGGATCCCGGCAAGGCGCTCTACAGCTGCATGCTCAACGAGCGCGGCGGCGTGGTCGACGACCTGATCACCTACTTCGGCGATGCAGAGCACTTCCGCGTCGTCGTGAACGCCGGCACGCGCGACAAGGACACCGCGTGGCTGAAGCGCTGGGCGCCGCCGTTCAAAGTCGACATCCAGCCGCGCACCGACCTGGCGATGGTCGCCGTGCAGGGCCCGAACGCCCGTGCGAAGGCGGCGAAGGTCATCGGCAAGAGCGCCGAGGCCGTGCTCGGCATGAAGAGCTTTCTTCTCGCGCCAGCTCGATCGTCATTTCGTCGCGACGACCGGTTACACCGGCGAGGACGGCTGGGAAATCATCCTGCCCGCGCAGGATGTGGCGGCGTTCTGGGCGGCGCTGCGCGACGCGGGCGTCCAGCAATGCGGACTCGGCGCGCGCGACACGCTGCGGCTCGAAGCGGGGATGAACCTGTACGGCAGCGACATGGACGAGAACCTGACGCCGCTCGAATCGGGCATTGCGTGGACCGTCGCATTCGACCCGGCAGATCGCGATTTCATCGGCCGCGCCGCGCTCGAAGCGCAGCGCCGCGCCGGCGTGGCTCGCAAGCTGGTCGGCCTCGTGCTCGAGGATCGCGGCGTGCTGCGCAGTCATCAGAAGGTCGTCGTGCCCGGCGTCGGCGAAGGCGAGATGACCAGCGGTACGTTCTCGCCCACGCTGGAGCGCTCGATCGGTTTCGCGCGCGTACCAGCGGCGACCGGCGAGCAGGTGCAGGTCGACATCCGCGGCAAGCTCCTCGCCGCGCGCGTGGTGAAGTATCCGTTCGTGCGCAACGGCAAAGCATTGATTTGAGCAAGTGATTCAAGAAAGGCACAGGTGACAGCCATGTCCTCCATCCCAACGAATCTGAAGTACCTCGACTCTCATGAATGGGCCCGCGTCGAGAGCGACGGCACCGTGACCATCGGCATCTCCGATCACGCGCAGGGCGCGCTCGGCGATCTGGTGTTCGTCGAAGTGCCGGAAGTCGGCCGTGCGCTGACCAAGGGCGGCGCGGCCGCGGTCGTCGAGTCCGTGAAGGCGGCGTCCGACGTTTACAGCCCGGTGTCGGGCGAGGTCATCGCCAACAACAGCGAGGCGCTGAGCGCGACGCCTGAGTTGGTGAACAGCGATCCGTACGGCCAGGGCTGGCTGTTCAAGGTGAAGCCGAGCAACGGCAGCGAGCTCGCCAGCCTGCTCGACGCGAAAGCCTACGAGAAGGTCGTCGAGGAGGCGGGGCACTGACATGCCGTTCATTCCGCACACCGACACCGACGTTCGCGAGATGCTGGCTGCGATCGGCGCGCCGAGCATCGATGCTTTGTTCGAAGAGATCCCGGCCGCGCTGCGCATCAAGTCGCTCGGCGGGCATTCCGGAAGCGCTGACCGAGATGGAGGTCGGCCGACTGATGCACGCAGCGCGCGGCGCGCGACGGCCGTCCGCTCAACTTCCTCGGCGCCGGCGCGTACGAGCACCACATCCCGGCCGCGGTCTGGGCGATCGTGACCCGCGGCGAGTTCTACAGCGCTTACACGCCGTACCAGGCGGAAGCGAGCCAGGGCACGCTGCAGCTGCTGTACGAATACCAGTCGATGATGGCGAGCCTGACGGGCATGCAGGTCTCGAATGCATCGCTGTACGACGGCGCATCGGCACTGGCTGAAGCGTGTCTGATGGCGGTGCGCGCCCATCGCAAATCGAAGTCGGCGCGCATCCTCGTGCCGGCGGCGCTCAATCCGACCTACGTCGACGTCGCGCGTGCGATCACCGAGGGGCAGAACCTCAAGTTCGACGTGCTGCCGTACGAAGCGACGAGCGGCACGCTGCGCACGGCTGCGCTGGATGCGTATCGCGGCCAGGACATCACCGCGGTCGTCGTGCAGCAGCCGAACTTCTTCGGCTTGCTGGAAGACGTCGATGCGATTGCCGATTGGGCCGCGGCGAACAACGCGCTGCTGATCGCGGTCGTCAATCCGCTGTCGCTCGCGCTGCTGAAGCCGCCGGGCGAGTGGGGCGCCAAAGGTGCCGACATCGTCGTCGGTGACGGCCAGCCGTTCGGCGTGCCGCTGTCCTCGGGCGGTCCGTACTTCGGTTTCATGACGACGCGCATGGAGCACGTGCGCCAGATGCCGGGCAGGATCATCGGCCGCACGGTCGACCTGGACGGCAAGCCCGGCTTCACGCTGACGCTGCAGGCCCGCGAGCAGCACATCCGGCGCAGCAAGGCGACCTCGAACATCTGCACGAACCAGGGTCTGCTGGTGACGGCCGCGACGATCCACATGTCGCTGCTCGGCGCCGCCGGCCTGGAGAAAGTAGCCGGCGCGTCGCAGACGCAGACCAGCGCACTGGTCGCGGCGCTCACGCGGATCAAGGGCATCAAGCTGGCGTTCGGCGGTCCGCGCTTCCACGAAGCCGTGCTGCAGCTCGATCGCAAAGTCGAGCGACGTGCTGGAAGCGCTTGCGAAGCGCGGCATCGTCGGTGGCTACGACCTGTCGCGACAGTATCCCGACCTGGGGAATGCGCTGCTCGTGTGCGCGACCGAGACGCGTAGCGACGAAGACATCGCGGCCTACGCGGCAGCGATGAGCGAAGTGATGAAGTGACGCAGGTGACGAAAGTGACGCGAGAACCTTTGATCTTCACGCATTCACGCACCGGCCGCAGCGCCGCGGGACAGTACCCGCACACCGCCGCCGCCGAAGTGCCCGAGAAGTTCCGCCGCAAACGGCGTGCGGAGTTGCCGGAAGTGTCCGAGCTGCAGGCGGTGCGCCACTTCACGCGCCTGTCGCAGCTCAACTTCTCGATCGACACGCACTTCTATCCGCTCGGCTCGTGCACGATGAAATACAACCCGCGCGCGTGCAATCAGTTCGCGATGCTGCCCGAGTTCCTCGGCCGGCATCCGCTCGCGCCGGAGTCGGTCAGCCAGGGCTTCCTCGCCTGCATGTTCGAGCTGCAGGAGATGCTCAAGGAAGTCACCGGCATGAAGGGCGTCTCGCTGACGCCGATGGCGGGCGCGCAGGGCGAGTTCGCCGGCGTCGCGATGATCCGTGCGTACCACCGCGCGCGCGGCGACATGGATCGCACCGAGATCATCGTCCCGGATACCGCGCACGGCACGAATCCCGCAACCGCCACGATGTGCGGCTGCACCGTCATCGAAATTCCCTCGCTGCCGAACGGCGACACGGACGTGGAGGCGTTGAAACAAGCGCTCGGTCCGCGCACCGCCGGCATCATGCTCACCAATCCTTCGACGCTCGGCGTGTTCGAGCGTCGCATCCAGGAGATCGCGAAGCTCGTGCACGAGGCCGGCGGCCTGCTGTACTACGACGGTGCGAACCTCAACGCGATCCTCGGCAAGGTGCGACCGGGCACCATGGGTTTCGACGTCATCCACATGAACCTGCACAAGACGTTCTCGACGCCGCACGGCGGCGGCGGGCCGGGCTCCGGTGCGGTCGGCGTCGGCGAGCGCCTGCTGCCGTTCCTGCCGATCCCGATCGTGGGGCGCGAGGGCGATCGCTATCGCTGGCTCGACGCGCGCGACGTGCCGCAGACGATCGGTCGCCTGTCGGCATTCATGGGTAACGCCGGCGTGCTGCTGCGCGCGTACGTCTACATGCGGATGCTCGGCCGCGCCGGCATGCAGCGCGTCGCCGAATACGCTGCGCTGAATGCGAACTACATGCTTGCGCGGCTGAAGCAGGCGGGCTTCGACGCTGCGTATCCGGATCGGCGTGCGAGCCACGAGTTCATCATCACGCTCAAGCGGCAGGCGAAGCAGCTCGGCGTCAACGCGATGGACTTCGCCAAGCGCCTGCTCGATCACGGCTTCCACGCGCCGACGACCTACTTTCCGCTGCTGGTGCCCGAGTGCCTGCTGATCGAGCCGACCGAGACGGAGGCGAAGGAGGAGCTCGACGCCTTCATCGAGGCGATGGTTGCGATTGCACCGCGAGGCCGAACAGGATCCCGCGAAGGTCAAGGGCGCCCCGTATACTCTGCCGGTCCGCCGGCTGGACGACGTCCGTGCCGCCAAGCAGCTGGATCTGACATATCAACGTGGCTAGCGACGTCCCCTCCGTCATGCAAGACCGTCCCAAGCTCTCCGGCATGCGCCGGCTGGTGCTCGCCTTCGTCAACTCGTGGCAGGGCTTCAAAGGCGCGTTCCGCTTCGAAGCGGCGTTCCGCCAGGAGGTTGCGCTGGCGGTGGTGCTGCTGCCGCTCGGCGCGTGGCTCGGCAAGACCGCGGTAGAGAAGGCGCTGCTGGTCGCCTCCGTGCTGCTGGTGCTGATCGTCGAGCTGCTGAACACGGGAATTGAAACTGTTGTCGACCGCATCGGTCTGGAACGTCATGAGCTCTCGGGCCTCGCCAAGGACGTGGGCTCCACCGCCGTGCTGTTATCCTTCGCCGTGCTGGCGGTGATCTGGGGCTTCCTGTTGCTCGGCTGAGCGCCTCCTGACGGTTTCCTGCATGCAAAGAACTGCACTGTTCGTCCTCTCTCGCCGCGTCCCTTTGCAGCCCGAGCTGGGCTGCCAGCCGAAGCTCCCCCAGCTCGGCGCAGCGCCGGCAGTCGCCGAGGCGCGCGAGGCCGCCGCTGCCAGCGTCGTGCCGGTCTCCGACGCGGAAGACTCGCGCTGGACACGCACGCTCGAGAGAGTCGCGAGCGGCGTCGTGACGATCCAGGTCGACCTGGCGCGCGCGTTCGACACCGAATGGAACATGTCGAGCCAGGCGACCGGCTTCGTCGTCGACGCCAAGCGCGGCCTGATCCTCACCAACCGTCACGTCGTGACGCCCGGGCCCGTCACCGCGCAGGCGGTGTTCCTCAATCGCGAGGAAGTCACGCTGTACCCGGTGTATCGCGATCCGATCCACGACTTCGGCTTCTATCGCTACGATCCCTCGAAGCTGCGCTTCATCAAGCCGACCGAGCTGAAGCTCTATCCGCAGGGCGCGCTGGTCGGCCGCGAGATCCGCGTCGTCGGCAACGACGCCGGCGAGCAGCTGTCGATCCTCGCCGGCACGCTCGCGCGGCTCGACCGCGAAGCGCCGAACTACGGCATCGGCAAGTACAACGACTTCAACACGTTCTACTACCAGGCGGCTTCCGGCACGTCCGGCGGCTCGTCCGGATCGCCGGTCATCGACATCGACGGGCGCGTGCTGGCGCTGAACGCCGGCGGCAGCTCGGCGGCGCAGTCGAGCTTCTACCTGCCGCTCGATCGCGTGACTCGCGCGTTGCAGTTGATCCAGGAAGGCAAGCCGGTTGCGCGCGGCACGCTGCAGACCGTGTTCGTCTACACGCCGTTCGACGAAGTGCACCGCCTCGGGCTGCGTGCCGAAACCGAAGCGGCCGTGCGCCGCAAGTTCCCGGCCAAGACCGGCATGCTGGTCGTGTCGGAAGTGCAGCGCGGAGCGCCGGCAGAGGGTCCGCTCGAACCGGGCGACATCCTGGTGCGCATCAACGGCGAGCTGACGGCGGACTTCGACCTGCTCTCGAAAGTGCTCGACGACGGCGTCGGCAAGACCGTGAAGGTCGAAATCGAGCGCGGCGGCGAGGTGCTGCAGCGCGACCTCGCGGTCCAGGATCTGTATTCGATCACTCCGGACCAGTTCCTGGAGTTCGGCGACGGCGTGGTGCACAACCTGTCGTGGCAGCAGGCGCGCCACATCAACGTGCCGATCCGCGGCGTGTACGTCGCGAATCCCGGTTACATCCTCGGCGCGGCAGCGGTGCCGCGCGCCGCTGTCATCACCGAAGTCGGCGGCAAGGAGATCGGCACGCTCGCCGATTTCGAGCAGGTCGTGGGACAGCTGCACGACGGGCAGCGCGCACCGGTGCGCTTCTTCACGCTCGACGATCCGAACACGGCGCAGGTGCGCGTGATGCGCATGGACCGCCGCTGGTTCCCGGCGCGCTCCTGCAAGCGTGACGACGTGAACGGCACGTGGCCGTGCAAGAGCTGGGCGGTCAGCGACGGCGACCAGCCGCTCAAGCCTGCGACCACGAGCTACGCGAAGACGGCCGATCCGATCGTCAACAAGCTCGCGCCGTCGCTCGTGCTGGTCAACTTCGACATGCCGTATTCCGTCTCCGGCATCACCGAGCGCAGCTACTACGGCACGGGCGTGATCCTCGATGCCGAGCGCGGGCTGGTGCTCGTCGATCGCAACACCGTGCCGTCGCCGCTCGGCGACGTGCGCCTGACGTTCTCGGGGACGATCGAGATCCCGGGCCGCGTCGAATACGTGCATCCGCTGCACAACCTCGCGGTCGTCTCGTACGACCCGGCGCTCATCGGCAGCACGCCGGCGCACGCAGTGACGCTGCGCGCCGCGGAGCTGCGGCCCGGCGAGCAGGTGTGGGCTGTCGGCGTCCGCCCGGACGGCAAAGTGCAGTCGCGCTCGGCGACCGTCGCGACGATCGATCCAGTCGCGTTTCCGTTGTCGCGCACGCTGCAGTTCCGCGACGCCAACCTCGAGACGATCGCGCTGATCAACGGCCCGAGCGACTACGACGGCGTGCTCGTCAACAAGAGCGGCGAGGTGGTCGCGAGCTGGGCGAGCTTCGCCTACGAATCGGGCCGCGACACCGTGCAGGAGAATCGCGGCATTCCCGCCGACCTGGTGATCGAGATGTTGCCGCTCGTGCGCGACGGCCGCGCGCTGCATTCGCTGGAAGTGGAGCTGCAGCCCGTGCCGCTCGCGAGCGCCCGCAAGCTCGGCTTGACCGACGAGTGGGTGCAGCGCCTGGAACAGCACAGCCCCGAGCGCCGGCACGTGCTCGGCGTCCAGCGGCTGGTCGGCGGCTCACCCGCGACGCAGCTGCTGAAGTCAGGCGATCTGATCCTCGATATCGACGGGGTCGTCGTGAACCGCTTCCGCGAAGTCGAGCGCGCCGTGCAGAAATCGTCGGTGCGCCTGACGGTGCTGCGCGCGGGCAAGGAGCAGGTCGTCGATGTGCCGACCGTCGTGCTCGGCGGCCGCGATCTCGACCGCATCGTCGTCTGGTCGGGCGCAGTGCTGCAGAAGCCGCATCGCGCGCTTTCGGCCCAGCGCGGCATCGCCCCGGAGGGCGTCTTCATCGCTTACTTCTCGTACGGCTCGCCGGCGACGCGCTATCAGCTGTGGGCGGGCCGCCGCATCGTCGAGGTCGACGGTCAGCCGATCGCGGACCTGGATGCGTTCGTCAAGGCGGTCGCGGGCCGCGAGGACCGCTCCTCGCTCCGCCTGCGGACCGTGAGCTGGAACGGCTCGGTCGAGGTCATCACGCTCAAAGCTCGACCAGCGCTACTGGCCGACGTACGAGCTGCGCCGCACGGATCAGGGCTGGCAGCGGGCAGCGCTGCGAATAAGCCGCAAGCTGTAGCTGTGAACGCGACGCTTCGCTCCGGCTCTGGCACAGCCTGGGCCTCGAGCCTTCTTGTTATCATTCTCCCTATGGCAATCGGACGAGTACTGCAGGAGGAGATCCAGGAGGCTGTCGAAGCGCTTCGCGCGGGCGAGCTGGTCGCGTTTCCGACGGAAACCGTCTACGGGCTCGGCGCGAACGCCAACAACCCTGACGCAGTCCGCAAGATCTTCCGCGCCAAGAACCGCCCGTCGACGCACCCGGTGATCGTGCACATCGATCATCCGCGCTACCTGCAGCGCTGGGTGCGCGAGATGCCGCCCGAAGCGAAGAAGCTCGCCGATGCGTTCTGGCCCGGTCCGCTGACGCTGGTGGCGAAGCGCGCGCCGGCCGTCAACGACGTCATCACCGGCGGCCAGGACACCGTGGCGATCCGCGTGCCCAACCATCCCGTCGCGCAGCAGCTGCTGAACGCCTTCGGCGGCGGCATCGCCGCGCCGAGCGCCAACCGCTACGGTCATCTGAGCCCGACCCGCGCCGAGCACGTGCGCGAAGAGTTCGGCGACGAGGTCAAGTTCGTGCTCGATGGCGGTGACTGCAAGGTCGGGCTCGAGTCGACGATCGTCTCGTGCGTCGGCGACGGTCCGCGCGTGCTGCGTCCAGGCAGCATCACGCTGTCGCAGCTGCGGGCTGTCGTGCCCACGATCCAGACTGGCCCGAACCCGAACGCGCCGCGCGTGCCCGGCACCACGACGCGCCACTACTCGCCGGCGACGCCGGTGAACGTCGTGCCGAGCCGGCGCCTCGAGCAGGTGATGAACGAGTTCACCGACAACCACGAGAAGGTGGCGGTGCTGGCGCAGCGCCCGCCCGGCCGCGCGAACCCGTACATGACCTGGATCAACGCCGGCATCCGGCCGGACGCGTATGCGCGCCAGCTCTACGCGAACCTGCGCACGCTCGACAAGGCTGCCGCCAAGATCATCCTGGTCGAGGAAGTGCCGCCGGGCGAGAAATGGGACGCGGTGCGCGACCGCGTGAAGCGCGCGGCGACCGCCGAGAACATCGTGACCTACGACCAGGACATCGCCGCCTGGGTCGCGGACTACGGCGAAGAGGGCGGCCCGAGCTGAGCTGTGTCAGGCTTAGGCTCCAGTTCGCCGCGCACCGTCCGCTCGGCGGCCCACTCCCGCAGCTCGGCGACTTTCTCCGCCATCACCACCGACAGCGGCCGCGTGGCCTTGATCTCCCGCAGGATGTCCGGCGCGCCGACCGTGCGGCCTGCGGCATGAGCCGCGTAGACGGCGGACACGACCGCCTGCTCGATCTCCGCTCCCGAGAACCCGTCGCAGAGCGCCGCCAGCTGCGTCGCTTCGGCGTCGCTGAGCTGCAGCTGGCGCTTGCGCGGTGTGGATGCGCAGGATCTCGGTGCGTGTCGCCGTGTCCGGCAGGTCGACGAAGAAGATCTCGTCGAACCGCCCCTTGCGGATCAGCTCCGGCGGCAGCGCCGTGATGTCGTTGGCCGTCGCGACGACGAACACCTTCGCCTTGCGCTCCGCCAACCACGTCAGGAATGCGCCGAGCAGCCGGCGCGAGGTGCCGCTGTCGCCGTCGCCCGTCGCCAGGCCTTTCTCGATCTCGTCGATCCACAGCACGCACGGCGCCATCACGCCGGCGGTCGCCAGCGTCTCGCGCAGGTTGCGCTCCGACTCGCCGATGTACTTGTTGTGGATCGCACCGAAGTCCAGTCGCAGCAGCGGCACGCCGTAGATGCCTGCCGCGGCACGCGCCGCGACGCTCTTGCCGCAGCCTTGCACGCCGAGCAGCAGCAGGCCTTTCGGCGCCTCGAGCTGCGGCGCGGAGCCGTCGAACGCCGGCTTGCGCAGCTTCAGCCACTCCTTGAGGCGCGCCATGCCGCCCAGGTCCGCGAACTGCGCGGTGTCGTACTCGAAGCTGAGGACGCCGCCGCGATTGAGCAATTCGTACTTGGCCTGCATGACGCCGGGCAGGTCGCTCGGCATCAGCGCGCCGTCGTTGAAGATCGCCTGGCGCGCCAGCCGCTCGGTGTCGCCGACCGAAAGGCCGCTCGAGGTTCTCGATCAGCAGCTCGAGCGACTTGCGGTCGGTGCGCGACCTTGCCGCCGTGCATGCGCGGTCCAATCGCTCGCGACCCTCTCGATGATCGCCTGGCGCTCGACGCGGTCCGGGAACGCCAGCCGGAAGCGCGCGGCGAGATGCTCCAGCTCGCGCGGCAGCGCGACCTCGTGGCTGATCAGAACTATTGTGCGCGCCGTGCGGTCATAGTCCTGGCAGATGTCCTTGAGCAGCCGCACGTGCACCGGGTCGGCCAGGAACGGATGGAAGTCGAGCAGGATGTAGATGCCGGCGACGGCCGAGGCGCGCACCGACTTGAGCACGGCGGCCGGCTCGGCATTGTGTTGCTGCGCGCCGCCCAGATTTACGTCCAGGCGTCGCAGGCCGTCGGTGACGGTCCACTGGAACACCGGCGTGTGCGCGGCAGCGAGACGCGGCGCCAGCGAGGCGAGCAGCTCCAGCGCGCGCGGCTCGTCGCGCGTTTCGATCACGACCAGCGGCACGCGGCTGCGAAGCAGCGCTTCGAGCTCCTGGCGCGCGTCGGGCGATGACGGAACGGCTGTCATCTGTGAAATTTAGCAGACGCGCGCGAGCGAAATGTGATCGACGTCGCGCACGCGAGCGGACAAAGCGTGCGCTGCTTCTTGCATCGCTGCGCGTTTTTGTTACATTGCGCGCGACTGTGTAAGAGAGCACCCCGATGCGCAGAGCTGCAGGTGCCGCTCGACCAGAACTTTTGAGAGGTTCGGATCGTTCGAAGCTCTCGTTGGTTGGTTAAGTGAGTTCGCAGCTTTTTTTGCATGAGGTGCCCGATCGGTGTTGCCACGCGCAGCCAAGCAGTCCCTAGCTGTTTCTCCCGCCCATTCCTTCGACTCGACGACGCTGACGGAAGCTGAGATCCGCCGGCTGGCCGCCCGTTTCGGCTCGCCGCTCCTGGTCGTCG
This sequence comes from uncultured Gammaproteobacteria bacterium, assembly GCA_963830745.1. GTDB lineage: Bacteria > Pseudomonadota > Gammaproteobacteria > Steroidobacterales > Steroidobacteraceae > Steroidobacter. The sequence goes on along the minus strand of CAWHNL010000011.1, from coordinate 509,011 downwards.
ATTGCGAACAGGTCCGCCGCCAGTACCGCGCCCTGCGCGACAGCTCTGCCCGGCGTCGACCTGCACTACGCGCTCAAGCCGCTGCCGCACGCGTCCGTTGTCGCGACGCTGCGGGACGAGGGCGCCTTCTTCGACCTGGCGACGACCGGTGAGGTCGAGCTGGTCAAGGCGACAGGGCATTGCCCCGGAGCGCTGCATCCACACGCACCCGATCAAGCGCGACAGCGACATCCGCGACGCGCTGCGCTTCGGCGTCACGACGTTCGTCGTCGACAACCCGGACGAAATCCGCAAGTTCGTGCGCTACCGCAAGCGCGCCGAGCTGCTGCTGCGCGTCTGCTTCCGCAGCCCGACGGCCGTCTGCGACCTGTCGAAGAAGTTCGGCTGCGAGCCGGGCGCGGTGCTCGGCCTGATCGAAACCGCGCGCCGACTGGGCGTGCGCGTGCGCGGCCTGTCGTTCCACGTGGGCTCGCAGGCGACCGACCCTTCCAAGTACATCGAGGCGGTCCAGGCCTGCACGAACCTCATCGCCGAGGCGCTGCTGGCCGGTCTGCCGTCGCTTGGACGTGCTCGACATCGGCGGCGGCTTCCCGGTGCCCTACACCGAGGCCGTGATGCCGATCGACGAGTTCTGCGCGCCGATCCGCGCGGCGCTGGCGAAGCTGCCGAAGCACGTGCGCGTCATCGCCGAGCCGGGCCGCTTCATCGCCGCTCCGGCCGCGATCGCCGTCAGCACCGTGATGGGTAAGGCGAAGCGCGACGGCCGCTGGTGGTATTACCTCGACGATGGCCTGTACGGCTCGTACAGCGGCCAGCTGTTCGACCACGCCAAGTACCCAGTCGCCGCACTCCGCGACGGTGGGGAGCTGTTCGAGAGCGTGCTCGCCGGCCCGACCTGCGACTCCATCGACGTCATCGACGACAACATCGCGCTGCCGGAGCTGGAAGTCGGCGACCTGCTCGTGGGCCGCATGATGGGCGCCTACACCTGGGCGAGTGCCACGGACTTCAACTTCTTCAAGCGCGCCAAGGTCGTCGTCATGAACGAGCAGCCCGTGGACTCGAAGCGCGTGGTGAGACTGCAGCGTGCCAAGCGGGTGGCGGCCGGCTGAGATCCTCATTGCTGACTTCGTGGCGGGCGCGCAGGGCGCCCGCGGCCTCACGGTAGTCATCGACGTCTTCCGTGCGTTCTCGGTCGCCGCGTACGCCTTCGCAGGCGGCGCACGCACGATCGTTCCGGTCGCCGACATCGGCGACGCCCGGGAGCTCAAGCGGCTCCACCCCGACTGGCTGCTGATCGGCGAGCGGCATGCGCGCCCGTTGCCGGGGTTCGACTGCGGCAACTCGCCGACCGAGCTGGAGCAGCTCGACATTCGCGGCCGCACGCTCATCCACACGACCCATTCCGGTACCCAGGGCCTCGTCGCAGCCAGTAGCGCCGACGAAGTCATTACCGGCTCGCTCGTCAACGCCGGCGCCATCGTGCGCTACATTCGCTCGCGGGCACCCGCTATCGTGACGCTGGTTCGAATGGGCCACGAAGCGACCGAGCGTTGCGCTGAAGACGATCTGTGCGCACAGCTAGTGCAGCAGCGGCTCGTCGGCGAGCAGCCGAACGTCGCCGACGTGCGCGAAAGGTTGCGCGGCGCCGCCAGCGCGCAGAAGTTCTTCGACCCTGCCTGCGACTGGGCGCCGCAGCGCGATTTCGAGCTGTGCACCCAGGTCGACGCTTTCGACTTCGTGCTGCGGCTGGAGCGGGACGGGGCGCCCGCGCGCCTGAAGCGAATCGAGGTACCGGAATGAATCCGATCGTGCGTACTGTGGTCCTGCTGACGTTGTCGAACGTCTTCATGACCTTCGCGTGGTACGCGCATCTCAAGCACCTCAACCAGAAGCCCTGGCTGGTGGCTGCGCTGGTGAGCTGGGGGATTGCGCTGTTCGAGTACCTGCTGCAGGTTCCGGCCAACCGCGTCGGCTACACCGTCATGACGCTGCCGCAGCTGAAGATCCTGCAGGAAGTGATCACGCTCAGCGTGTTCGTGCCGTTCGTGATGCTCTACATGCGCCAGCCGCTGAAGCTCGACTACCTGTGGGCGGCGCTGTGCATCCTCGGCGCGGTGTACTTTGTGTTCAGGAAGTGACTCATGACTGGGTACTGATCGTGACGACTGCGATCCATCGCTGTGTCGAAGCGTGCCGAGCGGGAACGAGCCGGCGGTCATTGCGCGGCTGCCGTCGGGCTGGGCTGTGCTCGGCCAGCGCCAGGTGCTGGCGGGCTACAGTCTGCTGTTGCCGGATCCAGTCGTGCCGCATCTGAACGTGCTGGGTGCGGCGGAGCGCGACCGGTTCCTGGCGGACCTCGGCCGCCTCGGCGATGCAGTGCTCGCAGCGACCGGGGCGCTGCGTATCAACTACGCCATCTTCGGCAATCTCGAGCCGGCGTTGCACGCACACGTCCATCCGCGCTATGCAGACGAGCCTGAAGCCATGCGCACTAACAACCCGTGGGCCTACGATTGGACGCAGGCGCCGCGCTTCGATCTGCAGCTGCACGGGCCGCTGCGCGATGCGATCCGCGCGCGACTGACGTAAACTCCCCGGCGCCGGGCATGGCCCGGCCGAATCGGGTCGTTCGAATTTCCGCCAAGCAGCCAATTCAGGAAGAAGCGAGTCGCTCGCCATGCGGGTCAAGTCGGAGCTCGCCAGTTACGTCGAAGAGCAGCTCGCGTTTCTCGGGCGCCTCTCGACGAAGTCGATCTTCGGCGGCATCGGGATCTTTGTCGACGAGCGACTGCTCGGCATCGTCATGGAGGACAAGCTCTACCTGCACACCGACGCGAGCAACCTGCGCGCGTACCAGGAGCGCGGCATGCCGCAGTTCAAGCCGTATCCGAACGCGTTCGATCTCACCACCGACCACCACCAGGTGCCCGCCGAAATCGTCGACGACCCGGTGCAGCTCAAGCACTGGGGCGAGCAAGCGCTCGCGGCAGCGATCGAGGCGGCCAAGGTCAAGCAGCTGGCCGGCATCGAGCGCTCGCGCCACATGAAGCAGGCGCGCAAGAAGCAGAAGGACGACGGTAAGTGACCACGGCTGCGCGTCGCAGGCAGCGCCGCCGGGCAGATCCCGCTACCGTTAGCCAGCCAGCGCCAGCAGCGGCGCCAGCGCGCGTACCGGTTCCGAGCACGTCGTGCCGCGACACACGTAGGCGACAGTCGTATCGAGCGCCCGCTTGGCCGCTAGCGCCGCCGGCAGTTCCACCGCATCCGTTTCGATCGCGAAAACTTGCCGCATCGGCGAGTACTTCTTCGTCAGCGCGTCGCGCCAGCGAGCGGCTTCATCCCTCGCGCCGCGGATGATCACCTGCTCCGGAGGGTCGAGGTGCTCGGCGAGCGCCACCAGCATGGACGCGTGCGCGTGCGGATAGTGCTGCACCGGAGCCCATGCCGAGCGCAGCGTCCGGGCGGCCGCATCGAGATACCGCGTTTCGCCCAACAGCAGCCCGAGGCGCGTCAATGCCTGGGCCGCGATCACCGTTGCCCGCGGGCACCGCCTCGTCGCCGAACGACTTCGAGCGATGCATCAGCTGTTCGTGATCGTCCGCCGTGAAGTAGAAGCCGCCATGCTCGTCGTCGCTGAAGTGCTGGAGCAGGGCGTCGGCGAGGGCTGTTGCGAGCTGCAGGTCGGAGCTGCGCCAGCGCGTCTGCAGCAGCTCGATCAGCGCATCGAGCAGGAAGGCATAGTCGTCCAGATACGCCGCGAAGCGTGACTGGCCGTCCTTGTGGACGGCGAGCAGACGACCGTCGCGAAACAGGTGCTCGCGGATGAAATCGACTGCACGCGTCGCCGACTCGGCCAGGTCCGGGCGGCCGAGCAGCGCGCGAGGCCACCGCCATGCCGCCGATTGCCAGGCCGTTCCACGACGTGAGGATCTTCTCATCGCGCCCCGGCCAGATGCGCGCATTGCGCTTTGCGAGCAGCACTTGCCGGGCTTCGGCCAGGCGTCGCTGCACTTCGGCCGTATCGATGCCGAGCTCGGTCGCGATGTCCTCTTCCGGACGATAGGCGTGCAGGTGCCAACGGCCTTCGAAGTTCGGCTCGCGGTCCAAGCCGAAGCGGCGTGCGAAAGCTTCGTAGACAGGCGCCGGCAGGAGCGTGCGCACTTCGGCGGCGTCCCACACGTAGAACTTGCCTTCGTGACCTTCGGAGTCCGCATCGAGTGTCGACCAGTAACCGCCGGACGGCGCCTGCATGTCCCGCATGATCCAGTCTGCGGTTTCGGCAGCGACGCGGCGGAACAGCTCTTCGCCGGTCGCGAGCGCCGCGTTTGCATAGATGCGCAGCAGCTGACCGTTGTCGTACAGCATCTTCTCGAAGTGCGGGATCATCCAGTACTGGTCGACCGAGTAGCGCGCGAAGCCGCCGCCGAGGTGGTCGTAGATGCCGCCTTCAGCCATGCGTTGCAGCGTCAGCGTCGCCATGTACAGCGAATGCAGGTCCGGCGCATCGCTGGCTGCCGTGGCTCGCCATTGGCGCAGCAGGAAGTCGATGTTGGTCGGATGAGGGAACTTCGGCGCCGAGCCGAAGCCGCCGAACTGCGCGTCGAACTCCTCGGCGAGCTTCTCGCGCGCGGTGTCGAGCGGTGCGAGCGTCAGCGGCGCGTCGGCGGCCGCGGCGGGCGGTGACATCTCCGCAAACGCCTGCTGCAGGGCTTCGCTCTGTTTCGCGATGTCCTCACGATGAGTGCGATAGAACTCGCTCACCCGACGCAGCAGGTCGGTGAATGCCGGCATCCCGTAGCGCGGCTCCTTCGGGAAGTAGGTGCCGCCGAAGAACGGCCGCTGCGTGCCGGGCGCCAGGAACATCGTCAATGGCCAGCCGCCGGAGCGTTGCGTCAGCATCTGCTGCGCGAGCTGGTAGATCTTGTCGAGATCCGGCCGCTCTTCGCGATCGACCTTGACGTTCACGAACAGCTCGTTCATCACCGCGGCGCTGGCGGGATCCTCGAACGACTCGTGCGCCATCACGTGGCACCAGTGGCACGCGGAGTAGCCGATCGACAGCAGGATGGGCTTGTTCTCGCGGCTCGCCCGCTCCAGTGCTTCCTCGCCCCAGGGATACCAGTCGACGGGATTGGCCGCGTGCTGCAGCAGGTACGGGCTGGTCTCGCCGGCGAGACGATTGCGATTCGAGGGGGCGGAGTGCGTGGTCATGAAGATGCTGGGGACGATGCTCGGCTAGAATGCGCGGCCCCAATAGTAAGACACCATGACCGAAACACCCGCACAACTGCCCGAACTGCGCCTCAAGCGCGACGAAGACCGCCGGCTGTCCGCGGGCCACCTGTGGGTGTTTTCCAACGAAGTCGACACGGCGCGCACGCCGCTGCCGAGCTTCGAGCCCGGTGCGCTGTGCCGAGTGGTCTCGGCCCGCGACAAGTTCCTCGGCTACGCCTACGTCAATCCGCATTCGCTGATCTGCGCGCGCATCCTCGGGCGCGATCCAGAGCATCCGCCCAACAAGTCGCTCATCGTGCATCGCCTACAGGTCGCTCACTCGTTGCGGCGCTCGCTTTACGACCAGCCGTTCTACCGACTTGTCTTCGGCGAATCCGATGCGCTGCCGGGGCTGGTGCTCGACCGCTTCGGCGACGTCATCGTCGGCCAGATCGCGACGGCGGGTATGGAAGCCCTGCGCGCCGACGTCGAAGCGGCCGTGCGCAAGGCGATCGCGCCCGCGGCGATGCTGTGGAAGAACGACGCGGGCGTGCGCGAGCTCGAAGGACTGGGGTCGTACGTGGAGCCGGCATTCGGCGAACTGCCCGAGTTCGTCGAAGTGGAGGAGGGCGGCGTGACGTTTCGCATTCCGCTCGGCGCGGGGCAGAAGACGGGCTGGTTCTTCGACCAGGCCGCGAACCGGCTGGCATTGCGCAAATACGTCGGCGGCGCGCGCGTGCTCGACGTCTTCAGCTACCTCGGCGCGTGGGGGCTCGGTGCGCTGCGAGCGGGCGCCACCGAAGTGACCTGCGTCGATTCGTCGGCGCCGGCGTTGGAAGGTCTGCAGGCGGCCGCTGCGGCGAACGGCATGAAACCCGCGACGATTCGCGGTGACGCGTTCGATGTGATGGAGCAGCTGCATGCGGAGCGGCGCCGCTTCGATGTCGTCGTGATCGATCCGCCCGCGTTCATCAAGCGCAAGAAGGACATTCCCAAGGGCGAGGCAGCCTATCGCCGCCTCAACCAGCTCGCGATCGAGCTGCTGGAGCGCGACGGCATCCTGGTGTCGTGCTCGTGCTCGTACCATCTGGAGCCGCAGCAGCTCCTGGCGGCAATCCAGCGCGGTGCGCGCCATCTCGATCGCTTCGCGCAGGTGGTCGAGGTCGGCGGCCAGTCGCCGGACCATCCCATCCACCCGGCGATCCCGGAGACGCGCTACCTCAAGGCGTACTTCTGCCGCATCGTGCGCGACTGAAGGTCGCTGCTGCGGCGTTGCTATACTTGCCCGCGCAATGGGCTCACAACAATGATTGCCTACCCCTCGATCGATCCCATCCTCGTCTCCATCGGCCCGTTCGGCCCCGTCGGCCCGCTCGCGATCCGGTGGTACGGGCTCATGTACGTCATCGGCTTCGCCGTCGCGTGGTGGCTCGGCCGGCGTCGCGCGTCGCAGCGCGGTTCGAGCTGGACGCCCGCCGACGTCGATGACGTGATCTTCTTCGCCGCGGTCGGCGTGATCCTCGGTGGCCGGCTCGGCTGGATCCTGTTCTACAGCACCAAGGAAGTGCTGGCGGATCCGCTGATGATCCTGCGCATCTGGGAAGGCGGCATGTCGTTTCATGGTGGCCTGCTCGGTGCGCTGATTGCGGTTGCAATTTTTGCCGCGCGCCGCCGCCGCCACATCGGCGACGTCTACGATTTCATGGCGCCGCTCCCGGGGCCGGGCATCCTCGCCGGTCGCATCGGCAATTTCATCAACGGTGAGCTGTGGGGCAAGCCGACCGACGCGCCTTGGGGCTTCAGCGTCGACCCGGCCGTGCTGCATCCGATGCAGGCGGCCGAGGCGCGCCGGCTGTGCGAGCGCTTCTCGATCGATCCGTGCGTGTTGCACGTACACGCCTCGCAGCTCTACGAAGGCCTGCTCGAAGGTCTGCTGCTGTTCGTGATCCTGTGGGTGTTCACCGCGAAGCCGCGGCCGCGGCTTGCGCCGTCCGGGCTGTTTCTGCTTTGCTACGGCGTGTTCCGTTTCATCGTGGAATTCGTGCGCGTGCCGGACGAGAATCGCGGCTATCTGCTGTTCGACTGGGTGACGATGGGTCAGATTCTTTCCACGCCGATGATCCTCGCAGGCATCGTGCTCCTGGCCATCGCTTACCGCCGCAATCAGCGCAGCGGCAATCTGCAATTGCAGACGACGTGACATGCAGCAGTACCTCGACCTCCTGCGCCACATCCGCGAGCGCGGCACCGAGAAATCCGACCGCACCGGCACCGGCACGAAGTCGGTGTTCGGCTACCAGCTGCGCTTCGATCTCGCGCAAGGCTTCCCGCTGCTGACGACCAAGAAGCTGCACCTCAAGTCGATCGTGCACGAGCTGTTGTGGTTCCTGAAGGGCGACACCAACGTGCGCTACCTGCACGAGCACGGCGTGTCGATCTGGGACGAGTGGGCCGATGAGAGCGGCGAGCTCGGCCCGATCTATGGCAGGCAATGGCGCGCGTGGCCCGGCCCCGACGGCCGGCCGATCGACCAGATCAGCCGCGCGCTCGACCTGATCCGCCGCAATCCGGATTCGCGCCGCATCATCGTCAACGCCTGGAACGTCGGCGAGCTCGAGCAGATGTCGCTGACGCCGTGCCACGCGCTGTTCCAGTTCTGGGTCGGCGACGGCAAGCTGTCGTGCCAGCTCTACCAGCGCAGCGCCGACGTGTTCCTCGGCGTGCCGTTCAACATCGCTTCCTACGCCCTGCTGACGCACATGTTCGCGCAGCAGTGCGATCTGGCTGCCGGCGACTTCGTCTGGACCGGCGGCGACTGTCACCTGTATCTCAACCATCTCGGGCAGGCCGACGAACAGCTGCAGCGCACTCCGCTGCCGCTGCCGCGGCTGGCGATCAAGCGCAAGCCGCCGTCGATCTTCGAGTATGAGTTCGAGGACTTCCAGCTCCTGAATTATCAGGCGCACCCCAGCATCAAGGCGCCGATCGCCGTCTAGCCGTGACAATGTCCAAGAAGCGAAGTCGCAAGCAGGAGCGCGGCAAAGCGCGCTCGTCCGCGCAGAAAGAGGCAGATCACTTCGAGCCGCCGCCGGTCGAGACGCGCGATTCGGGCATCCATGGCTGCGGCGTGTATGCGACCCGGACGATCCGCAAAGGGACGCGCATCATCGAATACCTGGGGGAGCGCATCACGCACGCCGAGGCCGACCGGCGCTACGAGCGCAAGGGCGAGGACGACGGTCACACGTTCCTGTTCATCGCCAGCAGGCGCACCGTCATCGATGCCGGCGTCAACGGCAACGAGGCGCGCTTCATCAATCACAGCTGCAATCCGAACTGCGAAACGGTCATCGAGAACGGGCGCGTGTTCATCGAGGCGATCCGTCGCATCAAGCCGGGCGAGGAGCTGGGCTACGACTACCAGCTGACCTGGGAGAGCACCGACGACCCGGTCGAGCTGGCGCTGTATGCGTGCCGTTGCGGTGCCAGGCAGTGCCGCGGCACCATGCTGGACCGCGAGCCCCTCGACAAAACGGACAAGACGTGATCTCCATCATCGTCGCAGTCGCCGAGAACGGTGCGATCGGCAGCAACAACCGCCTGCCGTGGCACCTGCCCGACGACCTGAAGCGCTTCAAGGCGTTGAGCCTGGGCAAGCCGATCGTCATGGGCCGCCGCACGTTCGACTCCATCGGCCGCCCGCTCCCCGGGCGGGAGAACATCGTGGTTTCGCGCGACAGCGAGCTCGCGATCGAAGGTGCTGTCGTGGTGCATTCCCTCAACGAGGCCTTGGCCGCCGCCGGCACCGTGCCGGAGATCGTCGTCATCGGCGGCGCAGCGATCTTCCGGCAGGTGCTGCCGCGCACGGACACGATTCACCTGACACGCGTCCATGCGCGCGTCGACGGCGACGTCTTTTTCCCCGATCTCGATCCGGCGCAGTGGCGAGAGGCAGCTGTGGAACACCACGCGGCCGATGAGCGTCATCAGTACGCCTTCAGCTTCGTCACGTTGCAGAGAATCAGGCCATGACGCGCTACAACTGTCTCAAGTGCCCTGGCTATTGCTGCAGCCACGACCGCATCGCGGTGAGCGACTTCGACATCGGGCGGCTCGCGCGCCATTTCGGCCTGACCGAGGCCGAGGCGAAGGAGCGCTTCACCTACCGCTACCGCACGGCAGAGGTGGACGAGCAGGTCCTGCGGCACCACCAGGATCACATCTACAAGTCGGTGTGCCGCTTCTTCGACCGCGACGCACGCCGCTGCACCGTCTACGATGCGCGGCCGAACGTCTGCCGGCGCTACCCGTACGGCAAGGTCTGCGGGTACTACACTTTCCTGAAGTTCGAGCGGGAGCATCAGGGCGACGATGAGTTCATTCCGTCGGCGTAGCGTTTGCGACTGAACAAGTACATCAGCGAGACCGGCCTGTGCTCGCGCCGCGAGGCGGACGCGCGCATCGAAGCGGGGCGCGTCACGATCAACGGAGTCGTGGCGACGCTCGGCACGCAGGTTGCGGCCGGCGACGTCGTCTGCGTCGACGGCAAGGCGGTGGCAGGGCAGGAGCGCCACGTCTACATTGCGCTCAATAAGCCGGTCGGAATCACGTCGACCGTCGAGCCGCACATCGCCGGCAACCTGCTCGAGGTGGTGAAGTACCCGCAGCGCATCTTCCCGATCGGCCGGCTCGACAAGGACTCGGAGGGGCTGATCCTGCTGACGAACAACGGCGACATCGTCAACGAGATCCTGCGCAGCGAGAACGAGCACGAGAAGGAATACGTCGTCACCGTCGACCGGCCGGCGACCGAGATCTTTCTCAACGGGATGGCGAGCGGCGTGCGCATCCTCGGTACGGTCACCAAGCCGTGCAAAGTGCGGCGGATCGGCGCTGCGACGTTCCGCATCGTGCTGACGCAGGGCCTGAACCGTCAGATCCGCCGCATGTGCTCGTTCTTCGGCTACAAGGTGCTGCGCCTGCAGCGCGTGCGAATCATCAATCTCGTGCTCGGCGACCTCAGGCCCGGGCAGTGGCGGCAGCTCACGCCCCAGGAGGTGCGAGGGCTGTTGCCTGACAAGCCGGACTTCAATTTCTAGCCGGGCAGAGCCGGGCTGAAGCCCGACCTACAGGTCTATAGACCAGCGCGCGGTGCCCGCAGTAGGCTGCGCGCCGTGGACTCGGACTACGACGTCAAGACCCGGGTAACCGGGCTGGAGCAGCTGAAGATCGGGCAATCCGGCCAGGGTTGCCTCGTCGTCATCCACGCCCCGACCCAGGCCGATCTCGGCCGCCTGCACACGCTCGCCAAGGAAGTCACGACGATCGGCCGCGGCCGCGACAACGACATCGTGCTGCCGAGCGACTGCGTGTCCCGCCGCCACAGCCGCCTGGAGCTGCGCGAGCAGCGCCTCTTCGTGATCGACCTCGCGTCGACGAACGGCACCTACGTCAACGACGAAGCGCAGACCGTGCGCGAGCGCCCGCTCGAGCGCGGCGACCGGCTGCGCATCGGCGACACGATCTTCAAGTACCTGTCGGGCTCGGACATCGAGGTGCAGTACCACGAGATCCTGTTCCGCATGACCGTTACCGACGGGCTCACGAACCTCTGCAACCGCAAGCAGCTCGACGCGACGCTGCACGAGGAGATCCCGCGCGCGCGGCGGCACAACCGCGATCTTTCGGTGCTGATGCTCGACATCGACCACTTCAAGCACATCAACGATACCCACGGCCACCTGGCCGGCGACTCCGTGCTGCGCGGGCTGGCGGCAATGCTGCAGAAACGGCTGCGGCCGAACGACCGCCTCGGCCGCTACGGCGGCGAGGAGTTCTGCGCGATCCTGCCGGAGACCGCGCTGGCGAACGCCGCAAAGATTGGTGAAGAGCTGCGCGCGCTGGTGGAAGCGCACGCGTTCGTCGCCGAAGATAAGCGCATCAACGTGACGGTCTCGATCGGCGCCGGCTGTCTCGGCGACGGGATGGACATGGCCGGCCTGTATCGTCGCGCGGACGAGATGCTGTATCAGGCGAAGCGCACGGGTCGGAACAAAGTGTGTCATTGAGAGTTTGCTGGGCGTCGCTGCGCTGCTGCTGGCGAGCCTGGCCGTCGCAGCGGCGGAGCAGGGCGCCACCGACGCGCTCGCGCAATCGATCGCCGACTATCCCACCGGCGATTCCTGCCTGTTCTGCCACCGCAACGAGATCGGCTCGACCTGGCTCGTGAACTCGCATGCCTGGACGGTGCGTCCCGTCGGCGAGCCGCCCGAGGTGAGCCCGGTGCCTGCGGATGCCACGCACGTGATCGGCAAGGAGCATTTCCGGCCGCTCAAGCAGAACGGCTACGGCAAGTTCTCCCTGCGCACGCTCAGCGGCACGTCGTGGCAGACGAACGTTTTCGAGAAGCAGTGTGCGGGCTGTCATACGACTGCGGTGAATCCGCAGACCGGCGAGTTCTCCAGCATCGCGCTCGATTGCTACTCGTGCCACGGCAACGTGCCGGAGGATCACGCGACGAAAAAGGGGACGGCCTTGTTGTCGCGCACGCGGGCGAATGCCGATAAGGAAGTCATTTCGATCTGCGGTTCATGCCACTTGCGCGGCGGGCGCTCGAAGACCAGCGGCCGGCCGTATCCGCACGCCTACGTCGCGGGCGACGATCTGTTCAAGGATTTCGAAGTCGACCTGAAGCGCGACAGCAAAGAGCAGGTCGACAGCAGCGACTCGCACGTGTACCTGAAGACGCGCGCGGTCCTGCAAGGCGGCTCGAACAAGAGCTGCGTGGATTGTCATCGCATCCACGGTCCGCCGGAGCCGCAGCTGCGCGATCGCAAGCGCTTCAGCGAGGTGTGCCACTACTAGTCGGGCTCAATCAGCCCGACTCCGCTACTCGACGGTCACCGACTTCGCGAGATTGCGGGGCTGATCGATGTTGCGATCCTTGGCCAGCGCGACGTGATACGCGAGCAGCTGCAACGGAATGTTCAACAGCAGCGCGTCGAGCTCCGGCTCGGACTTCGGCACTTCGATGATCCCGCGCACCGCCACCGGCAGCGCGTCGCCGGGTTGCGTGACGACGTAGACCGGACCACTGCGCGCACGAATCTCCTCGATCGTCGAAACGTTCTTCGCGAACAGGTCGTCGCGCGGCATGACGACCACCGTCGGCGTCTCCGGGCTGATGAGTGCGAGCGGGCCGTGCTTCAACTCCGAAGCGGGGTAAGCTTCAGCATGCAAATAGCTGATTTCCTTTAACTTCAGAGCCCCCTCCATCGCGACCGGAAAACCCGCCGCGCGGCCGACGAAATAAGCGTCGTCGTACTTCGCGATCTCGGCTGCGAGGCCTGCGATGTGCTGCTCCTGCGCGAGGATGCTCTCGATCTGCGCGGGCAATGCTTCCAGCGCCTTGAGCAGCCGCGCACCCTGCGCAGTCGAGAGGTCGCGAATGCGGCCGAGATGAATCGCGAGCAGCGCGAGCGCGACGAGCGTCGACGTGAACGTCTTCGTCGCGACCACCGCGATCTCCGGGCCGGCGTGCAGATAGATTCCGCGGCCGCACTCGCGCGCGACCGTGCTGCCGACGACGTTGACGATACCGAGCACGCGTCCGCCCTTGCGCTTCACTTCCTGGACTGCCGCGAGCGTGTCGAAGGTCTCGCCGGACTGGCTCACGGCGATGTAGAGCGTGTCCTGCTCGACGACGGGATTGCGGTAGCGAAACTCCGACGCAGGCTCCGCGTGCGCGGGAATGCGCGCCAACTGCTCGATGAGGTGAGCGCCGGCGCAACCTGCGATGTAAGCGGAGCCGCAGCCGAGAATCTTCACGCGGCGGATCTCCAGCAGCTCGCGTGCGGCCATCTCCACTCCGCCGAGGTGCGTCGTGTGGAAGCGCGCATCGAGGCGTCCGCTCAGCGTGCGGCGGATCGCTTCCGGCTGTTCCGCGATCTCCTTGCGCATGTAATGCGTGTAGCCGCTCTTGTCGAACGACTCGTCCGTCCACGCGATGGTCGAAGCCGTCTTCGCGGTCGTGCCGCCATCGAGGGTCGAGGTCTCGAAGCCGTCGGCGCGCACGACCGCGATCTCGCCGTCATCGAGATGCACGACGCTCTGCGTGTGACGCACGAGCGCCGCCGGATCCGACGCGACGAACATTTCGCGATCGCCGATACCGAGCACGACCGGGCTGCCATTGCGCGCGACTACGATCGACTCGGGCCGCTGCGCATCCAGTACCGCGAGACCGTAGGTGCCTGTCACGAGCCGCAGCGCGGCGCGCACTGAGTCCTCGAGCTTGTCCGCGGGCATGGCCGCGATCAGATGCGCGAGCACTTCGGAGTCGGTGTCGGACTGAAACGAGACGCCGCCGGCTTGCAGCTTCGTGCGCAGCTGTGCGGCGTTCTCGATGATGCCGTTGTGAACGATCGCGAAACGACCGGCGCCGTCACTGTGCGGATGCGCGTTGCGGTCGCTCGGCTCGCCGTGCGTCGCCCAGCGCGTGTGCGCGATGCCGGGCGTGCCCTTCAGCTGCGCGGGCAGTTGCCGCTCCAGCTCGCGGACCTTGCCCTTGGCCTTGTGAATACTCAGCTTGCTGTTGCGGGCACAGGCGATGCCCGCCGAGTCGTAGCCGCGATACTCGAGCCGGTGCAGCCCTTCCATGAGGATCGGGCCTGCATCGCGCTTGCCGACATAACCGACGATTCCGCACATGGGTCCTGTTCTCCGCGCAATCAGCCATAAATGACTCGCCGGATCTGCCGCTCGGTGTAGGCGGGCGCCCGAAAGCGGCGCTGCCCGAGCTCGCTGGCGATCTGCGCAAAGATCTCGCTGTTCGACCGGCCCTGTGCCTGCAGCGCCAGGTGGCGCCGACGGATGAAGTCATCGACGGTCTCGTCGAAGTAAGCGATGACTTCGTTGACGACCCGCGAGGCTTCGGCAGGGCTCAGTCGACTCGAGCGGACGAGGTACGCAACCAGCTCGCCGAGTTCGGTCTGATCCGGCATGGGCGCGAAGTCTGCCTCGTTGGGGGTCATATCCCCAACAATCCTGCCCGAATTCGGGCAGGAATTCAGTCCTTCGTGGGGGGTGGCTGCTGCAGGAGGCGCTGCAGAGTGCTCACGGCGTCTGCCAAGGCTGCCCGCTCGGCTGCGCTCGCGCCTTCGAGCAGCTTCGTGAGCTGGCGAAGGCGGCGGGCGCGTCCTTCGAGCAAGAGCTTGCGGCCTTTGGCAGTCGCGCGGATCCGGACTGCGCGCAGGTCGCTCTTGTCGGCTTCGCGCCGAGCGAGCCCTGCTGCTTCGAGCGCGTCGACCAGGCGCGCCATCGTCGGTGGCTTCACTTGCTCGGCCTTCGCCAGCTGTGCGAGCGAGGTTGGACCGCCGAACACGAGCACGGACAGCGCCGAAGCGCGCGGCCCCGAAAGTCCCATCTGATCGTCCGTGCGCCGCAGGCGCCGCAACAGGTGGATCGCTGCCGAGTGCAACTGCTGGGCGATCTCGTCGAGCGCTGCGTCGGCGCCCTTGCCGGCGTCTTTACTCATCGCGCGAAAGTAATTAGCATAGCTAACGAAATCTCGAACCGCGGAGGACTGCCATGGTCGCCTTGAACCAGATCGGCCAGATCGCCATCACCGTCCGCGATTTGCCGCGCGCCGTCAACTTCTACCGCGATGTGCTCGGCATGCGGCACCTGTTCGACGCCGGCCCGAAGCTGAGCTTCTTCGATTGCGGCGGCGTGCGCCTCATGCTCGACGTGCCGGAGCAGAGCCGAGTTCCAGCATCCGCCCTCGATCCTCTACTACAAGGTCGATGACATCGACGCGCGTGCACCGCGAGCTGACGGAGCAAGGGCGTGCGCTTCGAGGACGAGCCGCACGTGATCGCCAAGCTGCCGACGCACGATCTGTGGATGACCTTCGCGCACGATAGCGAAGGCAACGTGTTCGCGCTGATGTCGGAAGTGACGCAGCGTTAGCTGCGTCATCCTCCGTCACGGCGGCGGGGATCCACTCTCGAACAGAATCAAATGCTGCAGCGGCAGCGTTCTCACCGTCTTCACGTGCCTGAATCCCGCCGCCTGCATTTCGCGCCGCACCTGCCGCTCCGACATCTTGTGCAGCGGCTTGATCAGGACCTCGGGATCCTCCGCGCGATATTCGATCAGCGCGACGCGGCCGCCGGGCTTCAGCGCCGCGCGCACCTTGGTCATCACCTCGTACGGATATTCGAGCTCGTGGTACACGTCGACCATGAACAGCAGGTCGACGCTGTGCGGCGCGAGGTTTGGATCGCGCGCCGAGCTGCGGACCGTTGCAAGGTTGGCGACACGCTCGCGGCTGGCGCGCTGCGCGATGACTTCGAGCATTGCCGGCTCGATGTCGATCGCAAGTACCTTGCCGGTGGGTCCGACCAGCGGCGCGATGCGGAAGCTGTAGTAACCGGAGCCCGCGCCGAGGTCGGCGATCGTCTGGCCGGGCTTGATTTCGAGCGCCTCGATCACGAGCTGCGGCTGCTCTTCCGTCTCGCGCTCGGTGCGCTCGAGCCAGAGAATGCCGCCGGGTCCCATGACCTGCGCGATCTCGCGGCCGAGGTAGAACTTGCCGATGCCGTCAGCATCGTGCGCCGCGTGGAACTCGTAACGCTCGTCGAGCGGTTCGGCGTGAGCGACCAGACCGCACAACAGGAGCAGAGCGACGGCCGCGGCTTTCATGGCCGCATTGTTACGCGGTCACCGTCAGTGTTCGTGCCGGCTCAGGTAGAGATAGATGTAGCTCGTCACGAACAGCACGCAGAGGCAGCACGCGAACGCGATGCCCCAGCCTGCGGCGAGCACGGCGAATACGTTCACTGCGCCCGCGTGCGGCGCCGGGAGCGAGCCGAAGGCGCTCGCGACAGCGAACGTTAGCTGCGCTCACCAGGACCCAGCGCAACAGATAGCCCGGCAGATGAATCCGCATGTCGCGGTTGTGACGATACGCCGCCGCACGCGCGTAGCGATCGCCGCGTGTCGCGTCCTTGAACAACCAGAACGGCCACACGTAGCGAAACAGGACTCGCGACCAAGGCATTTCGAGGTAGGCGGAGCGGGCGGACATGCGAAATAGATGTGCGGACCTCGCGGATAGTTCCGCGCCAGGCCGATCACAACTGTAGCGTACCGCGCGCCAGCTCGATGACGTCGCCGCTCACGAAAATGCCGGCCGTCGCCATCGACATCGAGCAGCAGCGTCGACGGGCGCGCAGCGTATTCGCCCTGCGAGATTTCGAAATGGCACGGGAGCTTGCGCCCGGTCGCGATCATCCAGCCGCCGAGGTTCGCGGTGGCCGAGCCGGTGGCGGGGTCTTCCAGGACCGCGCCGCCGGCAGGGAAGAAGAAGCGCGACAGCAGCCGGCCCGGCTGGGGGAGCTCGGCGAAGACGTACGCCATGCTGTGGCCGTCCTCGCTCAGCACGCCGGCAAACGTTGCGGCGTCGGCACGTACGCTGCGCACGGCGCGTTCGCTGGTCAGCGGTATCACGAGTTGCTCCTTGCCCGCCTTGACCCAGAGCGGGTCGGCGCCGAGATCGCTCTCAGTGAGTCCCAGCATCTTCGCGAGCGTGCCGCGCGAGGCTTCGCACTTGCGCCAGGTCGGTGCATTCGCCTGCAACGTCCAGCGATCGCCGTCGGCTCGCACCGGAATGATGCCCGCCTGCATTTCCAGCTTCAGGTCATTGCCGGCGAGGCCGAGCGCGCGGCACACGTGTGCGGTGCCGAGCGTGGGGTGGCCGGCGAACGGCATTTCGTAGCTCGGCGTGAAGATCCGCACCTGCGCTGTGGCGCGCGAGGAGGGCAGTACGAAGGTCGTCTCCGAGAGATTGAACTGACGCGCGAGCGCCTGCATCGTCGCGGTGTCGAGCGACGCGGCGCTCTCGAACACGCACAGCGGATTGCCCGTCAGCGGCCCGCGATTCTGGGTGAATACGTTGACGATGCGAAACGCAAGCTCGCGCATGGCGGTCTCTCCGATGGAACTGACGCCATTCTAGTGAGAGGCAGGGTGTCGCCAAGGCACAGTCCGGCGCGCCGCGGACAGCACAGCCCTGATTGGCACGAGCTATTGGCTCGTTATGGGCCGATCGGCTCCAGCCGCTCCTCGATCATGCGCTGCGCGGCCTGGAAATCGACCGCCCCGAGCGTGCTCACGTTGCGCGTGAGCTGCGCCAGGATCTTGTTCTGGATGCGGCCGCGCTCCAGCGCGACCGCGTACGGGATCTCGTCGTGGAACATCACCATCGAGTAGCGCGGCACGAAGCGTTGTGGGAAGCGGCGCTCGAGCTCCATGGACAGCGCCCGCTGCAGGTGGAATTGCGGATCGCGCACGGTGTCGCGCATCTCCAGATAGTTCTCGATCGCCATGTCGGCGATCGCGTCCGTGTGCGGCCGGCGCTCCTGTTCGAAGCGGCGGAACGCGCCGCCCCAGTCGGAGTTCGCATCGAGTATCGCAAGCAGCTCGCGGCAGTCTTCGAATGCGCAGTTCATGCCCTGGCCGTGGAACGGCGTGATCGCATGCGCGGCGTCACCGATCAGCAGCAGTCGATCTTCGACGGACCATCGTTCGCAGCGCACCGTGCCCATGATGCCGGTCGGATGCAGCAGGAACTCGTCGGTGAGCGCCGGCAACATCGCGCAGACGTCCGGGAAGTGGCGACGGAAGAACTGAGCGATGCGCCCGGGCTCGGTGAGCGATGCGAAGCTCTCTTCGCCCTGATGCGGCAGGAACAGCGTGACGGTGAAGCTGCCGTCGGGATTCGGCAGCGCGATCAGCATGAAGCCGCCGCGCGGCCAGACATGCAGCGCATGCTTCTCGATGCGATGAGTGCCGCCGACGCCGGGCGGCAGACCCAGTTCCTTATAACCGTGCCTGAGCAGGTCCTCGGAGGCGGGCACTTCGAGCTCGCTCACCAGCGCACGTCGGACCACCGAGCCCGCGCCGTCGGCGGCGATGACCCGACGCAGCGGACATTCCTCGAGGCGGCCGGAGGCCTCGTCTCGCAACACCAGGCTGTGGTGGCGAATGTCCGCGCCGACGGCAGCAGTGCGAAAGCGGATGTCCACGCCTGCGCGTTCCGCGGCGTCGATCAGAATGCGGTTGAGGTCGGGTCGCGAGACCGAATAGATCACTTCGTGCTCGCCTTGTCCGTAAGGCACGAAAGTCAGCGCACCGTCGTTGGCGTGCAGCATGCGGCCCGGCATCGGGATGAGCAGCGGACGGACGCGATCCATCACGCCGGCGAGCTCCAGCGTGCGGATGCCGCGCGCCGCCAGAGCGAGATTGATCGAGCGGCCGGCGGGAATGGTGGAGTGCCGCATGTCCGGCAGCCGTTCGAAGATGCGCACCGGATGACCGCGACGCGCGAGCAGTGTCGCGAGCAGCGTTCCCGCGAGGCCCGCTCCGACGATCGTCACCGGGTCGCGGTGCTCTTGCGCGCCAGCGCTCATCGCAGGAACCGTCCGAGCGCCGCGACGAACTCCCACACCTCGACGAACGTGTTGTAGAGCGGCACGGGCGCCACGCGAATCACATCCGGCTCGCGCCAGTCGCCGGTGAAGCCGGCAGCGGCGAGCGCATCGAACACCTTGTGCGCCTCGGCTGGTGTGCGCTTGAGGCGCAGCGACAGTTGGCAGCCGCGCGCTTCTGGATCCGCCGGCGTGAGAATCGTCACCGAGTCCGCCAGCTGCGCGCGCAAGAGAGACTCCAGGTATCCGGTCAGCCGCACCGATTTGGCACGCAGTGCAGGCAGCCCCGCAGCATCGAACAAAGGCAGCGATGCCAGGAGCGGTGCCGCGGCAAGGATCGGCAGATTCGAAATCTGCCAGCCCTCGGCGCCGGGTAACGGTTGGAAGTCGTGCGGCATCTGGAAGCGGCTCGCCTTGTCGTGGCCCCACCAGCCGGCGAGTCGCACGAGGTCGAAGTCGCGCGCGTGGCGCTCATGAATGAAGCAGCCGCCGATCGCACCCGGGCCGGCATTCAGATATTTGTAGTGGCACCAGACGGCGAAATCCGCGCCGGAATCGTGGAGCTGCAGCGGCACGTTGCCGATCGCGTGCGCCAGGTCGAAGCCGACGCGACAACCGGCGCGGTGCGCCTGCTCTGCGATTGCGCGCAGATCGAAGCGCTGACCGTTCAGAAACTGGACGCTGGGCAGCATCACGGTCGCGATCTGTGCGCCCTCGCGCTCGATGAGCGCCAGGACGTCCTCGGTCCGCACTGCTTCTTCGCCAGTGCGCGGCCCGATTTCCAGCACGGCGGTTTGCGGATCGAATCCGTGCAGCCGTGCCTGCGAGGCGACGGCATAGCGGTCGGATGAAAACGCATGCTTCTCGACCAGGATCTTCGAGCGTTCGCGCGTCGGGCGATAGAAGGTCGCGAGCATCAGGTGCAGGTTCACCGTCAGCGTGTTCATCGCGACGACTTCCAGCGGCTGCGCACCGACGAGGCGCGCGAGCGAGGGCGCGAAGCGCTCGTGATAGTTCAACCACGGGCGCGGCGACTCGAAGTGACCGTCGACGGCGCGCTGTGCCCAGCTGTCCAGTTCCTCCTGGACGCATGCTGCCAACGGCCTTCGGCTGGAGTCCCAGCGAATGGCCGCAGAGATAGACCTGCTCGGTGCCGTCGGCGCGCGTCGGGATGCGAAACGCATCGCGCATGCTCGCAAGACCGTCGGCACGGTCCTGCTGCTCGGCGAACGAGCGTTCCAGGGAGGCATTCATGAGGGCGTGAGCGGCAGCAGGATCGGTCGGCTAGGGGCTGCATCGGCAACGAACGGCGCGACCTGCAGGTTCAACAGATACTGCCCGTCGGCGATCGAATCGTCGATGAAGGCCAGTTCGGTGACCGTCGCACCGGGCCGTGCGGCCTGCGCCGCGCGAGTCGCGCCCGGGGGCAGACCCCAGAAAATCCGATGGGTGGTCAATTCCGGATCATCGCCGCGATCGAGTGAGGGCAGGTCGACAACGAGCGCCGTGATGCCGTTGCCGACGATCCAGCGCATCGCCTCTGCATCGAAGTACGGAGCCGGAGCGCTGTCGTAGTTGCGCTCCAGCTTGTCGCGCGCATTCGGGAGCGTGCGCACGATGAGGGCGCGGTAGTGAGACAGCTCGTGCGGGGCGACTGCCGAGGAAAGCGCCGCGCGCGTGATCACAGGTGCCGGTCCGACGGAGACGAGCAGTGCCGCGCTGAAATGCTCGCTGCTGAGATCGCGAACGCTCAGCCGCTCCGCCGTCACGTGCCCGACGCACTCGGTGTGCGTGCCATTGCAATGTGGAGTCAGCGTGTAGCTCGAGCAGTTGCAGCTGCCGCCGCGCTGCACGTCGCCGACGAAGGAGCCGGCCGCAATCACAGCGGCTGCAGCTGGCGGGGCACCGAAGAACTTCGGTTGCGCGGCGTCGAATTCGAGCGGGATGGAGATGTCGCGGCCCTGCGTGCCGACCCGCCAGCGGCGGCCGGCGATCTCGACCGTGAGCGCGGGCGTAGGAGTCGCCACGAAACGCTCGTCGCTCAACGCTTGTGTGCGACGGTGCCGCACGCCTGGCACGTGCGGTTCTGGGGCGAGCCGTAGAACCGCTCGAAGATCGGCGGCAGTTGTTTTTCGATGTCGCTCACGTGCAGGTACTCGGCATAGAGCGGGTACTGGCAGTGCTCGCAGTACCAGAGGAAGCCGTCCTGCTCCTCGGGGCGGCGCTGGCGCTCGATCACGAGCCCGATGCTGTCGGCGTAACGCTGCGGCGAATGCGGCACGCGCGGCGGCAGCAGCAGCACTTCGCCTGCGTGGATCGGAATGTCGACGCGGCCGCGGTCCTGCATCGTCCGCAGCGTCATCGTGCCTTCGAGCTGATAGAAGAACTCCTCGCCCGGATCTTCATGGTAGTCGGTGCGCGCATTCGGCCCGCCGACGACCATGATGATGAACTCGGAATGCTGGAACACGCGCCGGTTGCACACCGGCGGTTTGAGAAACTCGCGATGCTGCTCGATCCATTGATTCAGATTGAATGCTTTCAGCGCGTTCATTGATGTCTCAGCGGCTGCGCCGGATCTTGTGCCGGGCGAGGGTTTCGTGGACAGCGCGCGCAGTATAACTGTAGGCTGTGTGCATGAGATACGAGGCCAAGATTTCGTCGTGGCCGACTCTGCTGCGATCGACTGTGCTCGTACTTCTGTGCACGCTGGCGGGACTGCTGCCAGGCGCGCGAGCGGCAGAGCAGGGCTCGCCCGAGCCCGTGCAGGCCATCTGGAAGAACGAGGAATTCGCCTTCTTCTTCCAGAGTCAGACGACGTTCTATTCCTGCTCCAGCCTGGAGGCGAAACTCGAGCGCATCCTGAAGGCGCTCGGCGTACGCTCGCACGTCAAGGTGCGCTCGGTCGATTGCCAGACCGGTCCGGTGCGGATGCCGCGTGTCATCGTGAACATCAGCGCGCCGGTCGAAGCCACGCCGCAGGCGATCGCGGAGCGCGACAAGAGCAAGAGCAAGCGCGAGCTCGCGGCGCGGGTGCGCGGCGAGAGCGAGGACCCTGCAGCGCTCGCGCCGTTTCCTGCGCAGTGGAAGCGCGTCTCGTTGAGTCGCGGTGCAGTCGACCTGGAGCCCGGCGATTGCGAGCTGATCGATGAGCTGCGCCGCAAAGTGCTGCCGAGGCTCGCGATACGCATCGTCAAGGACAGCACGCACTGCACGCCGCAACAGCTGACGATCGGGCAGCCGCAGCTGGAAGTGGAAGCGCTGATCGCGCTGCCGAAGCCTGACGAACCGAAGAAGTAAGTCCGCTCGCGCAGCTACTCGCTGTCCGGACTGAGCCCGGACGAGCTGCACGGTACGAAGACGGGCGGGGCGCTGCGATCGAGCCGGATGGCGCACAACTTCTCGCCCCACACGCAGCCCGTGTCGATGCTCAGCACTCCATCGCCGTCGTGGTACCCCAGCGCCGACCAGTGACCGCAGACGATGCGCAGATCGCGCGAGCGCCGCTGCGGGACGCGGAACCACGGCAAGACTCCCTGCGGTGCGCTTGCGATCTTGCCCTTGAACTTCAGCTCCAGAGTCCCGTCGGCGCGGCAGAAGCGCAGCCGCGTGAAGCAATTGGTGATGAAGCGCAAGCGATCCACGCCGCGCAGATCGTCAGACCAGCGGTTCGGCCGGTCGCCATACATATGCGTGAACAGCTCCAGGCTCCGTGCGTCGTCGCGCAATGCCTGCTCCAGCTCCGCCGCGCACGATCGCGCAGTCGCAAGGTCCCACTGCGGCGGCAGGCCGGCGTGGATCATCGTGTAGCCGAGCGTCGCATCGTGGTGGAGCAGCGGAAGTGACCGCAGCCACGTCAACAGCTCGTCGCGATCCGGAGCTTCGAAGATCGAGCCGAGCGTGTCCTGCGGCTTGAGCTGCTCGCCCGGCGTCAGCGCAGCAGCCAGCAAGTGCAGATCGTGATTGCCCAGCACCGTAATCGCTGCGGAGCCGAAGCTCTTCACGAGCCGCAGCACGTCGAGCGAGCGCGGCCCGCGATTGACGAGATCGCCGGTGAGCCAGAGGCGATCGCGGGCAGGATCGAAATGGAGCTGCGCGAGCAGCACCTCGAATTCGTCGCAGCAGCCCTGGATGTCGCCGACGGCGTAGGTAGCCACTGTCGGCTTCTTTGCTTTAGTGCAGGAGCCCCGGCATGGCGAGCGTGAACGGTGCGATCGGCGCATCGAAGTGCGCGCCGTCGTCGGCGAGCATCTGGTAGCTACCCTGCATCGCACCGACCGGCGTTTCGAGCACGGCGCCGCTGGAGTAGCGGAAGCCCTGGCCCGGCAACAGGTAGGGCTGCTCGCCGACCACGCCTTCGCCGCGGACTTCCTTGACCTTGCCGTTCGCGTCGGTAATCACCCAGTGACGCGTGAGCAGGCGCGCGGGCACCTGGCCTTCGTTGCGGATCGTGATCGTGTAGGAAAAGGCGTAGTGGCCTTCTTCCGGCTTGGACTGCTCGCCGACGTAGTTGGCGCTGACGTCGACGCGGATCTTGTGCGCTCGTGCCGGCTCGCGCGCCGCTTGGGCCTGGGCGCTGCCGATGCTTTCGTCGCCGTCGTTCTCGGGTGTTCGTTCGCTCATGGAAGTCGGACTGCGTCGTTGCCTGGGCCCCCGGCGAGACCGGCGCATTCTAGCAGCACCGTGCCTCATCTCTTGCCTGAAAAAATCTCGCCGTCGTTATGTCGGCCTGTCGTCGGCCTGGGCTCGATCAATGCAGCCGCACAGCCAGAACGTCGCAGGGCGCCGCGTGCAGGATCGTGTCCTCCGTGAAGTTGAGCAGAATGGCCAAGCCATGACGTTCGCGACTGCCGAGCACGATCAGGTCAGCGCTGAGCCGCTGCGCGGTGCGGATGATCTCCGTCTTGATGCCGCCGGTCTCGACCAGCTGGCGCGCGTCGTTCAACGCCAGCTTCCCGGCCAGCTCGGCGAGGCGCTTGCGTGCGCGATCCACGAGCTCGCTCTCGATCTGCACGGTCGGCAGCAGTGCCTCGCCCATCGGCTCGACCGGCACGTACTCGACGACGTGCAGCAGTGTGATCTCCGAGCCGTAACAGGCGGCGATGGCTTTGGCCCGCTCGCCGACCACCTGGCTGTCGTCGGACAGGTCCACGACGAGCAAAATTTTCTTGTAGTCGGGCATCGTGCGCCCCTTGAAGTGATGCGGCGGGCCGAATAGTGCGAACGCGCCGTAGCCCAAGTCAAGACGAGTCGGAGGCCTGGCCGGTCTTGCGCGCCAGCTGCGCCGCCAGTGCAGCGAATCCCGAGGCTGCCACAGTCTCCGCGCGCGCACCGGGGTCGATGCCCGCGGCGCGGATCTCCTCCTGGCTCAGGAGCGCCTTGAGCGCATTGCGCAACGTCTTGCGCCGCTGCGAGAAAGCCGCCGCGACGACGTTCGCGTAGCAGCGCGGCTGCTCGATGCGCAACGGCTCCGCATGCGGTGCGAGTCGCACGAAGGTCGACACGACTCGCGGTGGCGGGCGGAAGGCGCCCGGCCCGATGTCGAACAACGGCTCGACCCGCAGCCACGGCGCGAGCATGACAGTCAGCCGCCCGTAGTGCTCCGAATCGGGCGCCGCGGCCATGCGATCCACGACTTCCTTCTGCAGCATGACGTGCATGTCGCGAATGTGCCGGCGCTGCTCGATCAGCCGGAACAGCAAGGGTGTCGAGATGTTGTACGGCAGATTGCCCACGACCCGCAGACCGCGGCCATCGTCGAGGGTGGCGAGATCGAATTCGAGGGCGTCGGCTTCGTGCAGATGCAAGGCGGCGCTCTCGCCGCTGGCCGCCCGCAAATGACGGATGGCGTCGCGATCGATCTCGACTGCATGCAGCTCCGGCAGTCGCGCCAGCAACGGCAGGGTGATCGCACCGAGACCGGGGCCGATCTCGACCACGCGCTGCTCGGGGCGCGGATCGATCGCCGCCACGATGCGCTCGATCACGCCGGGATCGTGTAGGAAATGCTGGCCGAAGCGTTTGCGCGCAACGTGCATCAGGAGGAAGCGGTCCAGATCGAGCGCCAGCTGAATCGCGCAGGCAAGGCTGCCCGACTCGGCCTGGCCGGTGCCTGCGAGAGCGAGCGCGGTGCCGTGATCGACCGACGTGCGAATGATGGGCAGGCCCAGTGTCACGTTGACCGCGCTTTCGAAGCCGGCGTACTTGATCACGGGCAGACCCTGGTCGTGGAACATCGCGAGCACGGCGTCGGCCTGCTGCAGCATGTGAGCGGTGAATGCGGTGTCGGCGGGCGCAGGGCCGATGAGCTGCATGCCTGAGCGGCGCAGCGTGTCGAGCACCGGCGCGATGACTTCGATCTCTTCGCGACCGAGGTAGCCGGACTCGCCCGCATGAGGATTGAGCCCGCACACGACGATGCGAGGCGCTGGAATTGCGAAGCGCGTGCGCAGGTCGTGGTCGACGATGCGCAGAACCCGCTGCAGCAGCTCGCCGGTGATCGCAGCGCTCACGTCCCTCAACGGCAGGTGCGTCGTTGCAAGCGCCACGCGCAATGAGCCATTCGCCAGCATCATCACCGGATGCGCGCCGCCGGTGCGCTCAGCCAGATATTCGGTGTGACCCGAGAACTTGATGCCGGCATCGTTGATCACGCTCTTCTGCACGGGAGCAGTGACCATCGCAGCGAACTCGCCAGCCATGCATCCATCGATGGCGCGATCCAGCAGCTGCAGAACATGGCGTGCGTTGGCGCGATCGAGCTGGCCCGGGCGAACTGTCGAGGCGACGGGCACGTGCAAGACCGGTAGCGTGCCGGCGCGATGCTCGGCGCGTGCGCCGTCAGGCGTGTAAGGCAGGAAGGTGAGAGGTTTCTGCAGCTGCTGCGCGCGTGCCCGCAACACTTCGATGTCGCCGGCGACCACCAGCTCGCAAGGCCACGCGCGTCCAGCAATGTCGATACAGAGGTCCGGCCCGATGCCTGCCGGCTCGCCGCAGGTCAGGATGAGCCGGGGCGGCGGCATTACATCCTGTATTCCACGAACGCCTCGTCGCGCAGCCGGCGCAGCCACAGCTCGGTCTCTTCTTCCGCTTTGGATTCGCGCAGCTCCGCGAAAGCGCGCTGACGTTTCACGTCCTCGGTGGCGTCGTGCTGGCGGCGGCCCAGCAACTGGATGATGTGCCAGCCGTACTGCGTCTTGAAGGGCGGGCTGATCTCGTTTTCCTTGAGGCCGTCGAGCTGCTTCTCGAAGTCCGGCACGAACGTGCCCGGGCCGGCCCAGCCGAGATCGCCGCCGTCGGCGGCAGAGCTCGGATCCTGCGACGTCACCGCGGCGATCGCGGCGAAGTCCTCGCCGCCGTTCAGGATGCGCTCGCGAATGTTGCCCAGCTTCTGCTCGACCGTCTGGTCGTCCTCGAGCTCGCTGGTCTTCAGCAGGATATGACGTGCGTGTACTTGCGCGACTACCGACTGCTGCTGGCCACCGCGCTGCTCGTTCAGGCGGAACAAGTGGAAGCCGCTGGGCGTGCGGATCGGCTCGGAGACCTCGCCTGCCTTCATCTGCTGGATGCGGTCGGCGATGATCGACGGCAGCTGCGGCCCGCGGCGCCAGCCGAGCGCGCCACCTTCGATGTTGGTGCTGCTTTCGGAGTACGCGACGGCGAGCTGCGCGAAATCCTCGCCGCCCTTCGCCTTGTCGTACACCTCGCGCGCGCGCTGCTCGCGCGACTCGATCTGCTCGGGCGAGGCTGTCACCGGAACGGAGATCAGGATGTGCGAGATGTTGTACTCGGCGTTCTGGTCGGGCGCGTTCTGTTGCCGCGCCATGAACTGCTCGAGCTCGCGCGGCGAGATGTTGATGCGGCCGATGACGTCGCGCTGGCGCAGCAGCTGCAGCGTCATCTGGCGGCGGATCTCGTCGCGGAAATCGCGATAGTCGAGGCCCTGCTGCGCGAGCGCCTGCGGCAGGTCGGGGAAGGGGATGCCGTTGCGCTTGGCGACGTCGTCGAGCGCGCCGTTCAGCATCTCCTCGGAGACTTCGATGCCGAGGCGGTCGGCGCGCTGGACCTGGATCTCCTCGACGACCAGCCGCTCCAGGATCTGCCGGCGCAGCACGTTGCGCGGCGGCAGCTCGGTCTTCTGCTGACGCAGGCGCTGAATCACCTCGTCGGTCTGCGTATCGAGCCGGCTGACGAGCACGACGCCGTCGTTGACCACGGCCGCGATGCGGTCGAGCAGCTCGCCGCTGCTGGACAGCTCGCGCGTCTGGGCGAACGCCGCGCTGCCGGCGAGCACGAGCGACACGGCCAGGGCGAAGGCCAAGGAAGAGACACGTGCGCGTAGGGAATGCATCGGGAGTTTCTAGCCTGAATTTCTAGGGTTCGGGCGGGCTGGCGGAGTATCCCCGAATCGATCGTTCCAGAAAAGCGTCCGCGCCCACTCCGACACTCGACAGGCCGTTTAGTTCAAGCTGCAGCAGGAAGCTGGTGTCGGTGTCGCCGGTCCGGTCGCTCACGTAGCGGCGCGCGACGGCGCGGATCCGCCAGCAGCACGAGCGATATTCCAGGCCCGCGAACTGATCCAGCGACTTGCTTGTCCTCCAGCGAATACACGAGGCGCGCGTAGGCGCTCCAGTCCTTGCCCATCGGCCACGCGAGCGAGCCGTCGACCTGCTCGATGCTGCCGCGGCGGAAGCGGTAGCCGACATTGACCACGCGGTCGAACTCGGGCTTGTACTGCAGCTGCACGTCGCCTTTTTCCGAGCGCGTCTCGTTCGGATCCCACTGCACGCCCATGCCCACGTTCCAGTCGCCGAACGCGGTGACGTCGAGCTCCGCGATGATGTCGGAGAACTCGGGATCCTCCAGCACTTCGCCCGGCAACGCGACGCGCGGCTCGTCGAAGTAGTACGCCTGGCCGATCGTGCCGGAGATGAACTGCTTGCCCGTCTCGGCGTCGAGCAGCCGCGAGGTGACGCCGACGCTGATCTGATTCGCATCGCTCAGGCGGTCGGCGCCGACGTAGCGATTCGTGCGGAACAGCTGCACGAGATTGAGATCGGCCGGTGCCGTGTCGAACACGGGCAGTGTCGTTCTGGTTGCGAAACGGCACGTACAGGTACATGAAGCGCGGCTCGAGCGTCTGCAGGCGCTGCTTGCGCGAGCCGGACGGGCGCTCGAAGATCAGGCCGCCGTCGACGCTCGCGATCGGCGCGGCGCGACTCGGCGAGTCGTCGGCGAGCAGCGGGCCGGTGTCGTCGAGCCGATAGGACGTGTAGCGCCAGCTAGCGGCCGGCTCCAGGTAGATGCCCGCGCCGCGCAGCGGCCAGCGAATCTCCGGCGCTACGTCCACGCGCGAGCCGGTTGTCGACGAGGTCCTCGTAGTTGTGCGCGAAGTCGCCGACCTCCAGATCGAGACCGAGCTGCAGCCCGGCCAGCTGGTTCGGGAAGCCGGCGTGCACTGCCAGCTGCGGCAGCAAGGTGTGCGGCCGCAGCTCAGGCGGGAATGCCGATGTCGTCGATCGTCTGGAAGTTCTGCGCGCGCAGCACCGCCAACCAGTGCTGCGTGAGATAGGTGAGGCTGGCCGAGCGGTCGAGGTAGCTGATGCTCGTGCCTTCCGGGCCGAGGCCGAAGTCCTCGAACCAGGCGCTGTCGCCGACGTTCGCCGCGTCGATGTCGAGCCGCAGCCTATCGGTGAAGTCGGAGCGATCGATGAAGTGCACGTAGCTGCGCGAATCGCCGAATTCCTTGTCGTCGGGCAGGTATTCGGCTTCGAGCGAGCCGCGCCCCAGGTCCGACAGAAAGCGGAACTCGCTGTCGAGCTTGCCGCCGCGCTTGGAGAACCACGTCGGCAGGAACGTCGCGTCGTAGTTCGGCGCGATGTTCCAGTACCACGGCACCGACAGCGACGAGCCGCTGCGCGTAGAGGTGCCGATCGTCGGAAACAGGAAGCCTGACTTGCGCTGGTTGCCGACCGGAAAGGAGATGAAGGGCGTGTAGAGGATCGGCACGCCCTTGAAGTCCAGCCGCACGCCGCGGCCGAAGCCGAGTCCGGCGCGCTGGCGGATGTCGATATCGCTGGCGCGCAGCACCCAGTCTTCCTCGCCGACGGGGCAGGTCGTGTAGCGCACGGCGTTGAGCTTGAGCTGGTTGTCGCGCGTGACCTGGATGCGGTCCGCGGCGCCGCGCGCGTTGCGGTCCTTGAGCTCGAACTGCGCGCCTTCGAACGTGGCGCCGCCGGCCTGGTCGACGCTGGCCGAGGTGCCGCTCACCTTCAGGTTCGGGTCCGCGTACTCCACGTCCTCGTCGACGCTGAAGCTCTGCGCCTCGCTGTCGTACTTGGCATTGCGCGTCTTCAGCGTCCGTTCGCCCTGCTTGATGAGCACATCGCCCTGGAGCAGCCATCTCGCCGTCGCGCGTCGCTTCGACGCCATCCGCCTCGTATTCGATCGGCGTGTCGGCGAGCTCGGTTGCGGGTTGCTGCGGGCTGCGCCGGGCGCGCGGTCCCGGTCGCCCGCACGCGGTTGAGGACACTCGTCGGCTCGGGCGCCACCGGCCAGGCATGCCGCGATTGCCGCAATCAGCACCGTGTTGCGCCGTGCTCGTTCGAGAAGCGATTTTTCCGGACCCGGTGCGTGCATCGGCTGCGATTATAATGAGCGCTTGTACTCATGACGGGCTCATTTGGCTTCCACTTATTTGCCTTCCAGGGAGCAGCGATCAACGTGTCATCTTCCTCTCACGCCGGCGCGGCCGCGCGCGACTTGCGGCTCGAACAACTCGAGAACTGGCTGGCGAAGCTGTTCGGGGCGCGCGACTTCCAGGTGACGACTGCTTCCGCGGATGCGAGCTTCCGCCGCTACTTCCGCGTCGCGCGCGGCAGCGACACCTGGATCGCGATGGATGCGCCGCCTGCCAAAGAGGACATGGAGCCCTACATTCGCATCGCCTCGATGCTCGTCGACGTGGGCGTCAACGCGCCCCGCGTGATCGAGCGCAACGACGAGGAAGGCTTCCTGCTCAACTCCGATCTCGGCTCGCAAACGTACCTGATGGAGCTCGACGCCCGCGGCGATGCTGATCGTCTGTACACCGACGCCATCGACGCACTGGTGCGCATCCAGTCGCGCGGAGGCGGGCATGCGCGCGCGCTTGCCTGCCTACGACGACGCGTTACTGCGGCGGGAGATGGGGCTGTTCCCCGAGTGGTTCTGCGGCCGGCATCTCGGCCTGACGCTGTCGGGAGACGAAGCGGCAGCGCTCGCGGGCGTGTTCGACGTCCTGAGCGCGACAGCGCTGGAGCAGCCGCGTGTCTTCGTCCATCGCGACTACCATTCGCGCAATCTCATGGTGGGCGATGGCGCGCGCCACGGTCGCCAATCCGGGCATCCTGGACTTTCAGGATGCGGTCTGTGGACCGGTGACGTACGACCTCGTGTCGTTACTGCGCGATTGCTATGTCGCATGGCCTGCTGAACGGGTACGCGCATGGGCGCTGCAGTTTCGCGCGGCAGCGCAGAGTGCAGGCGTCGGCGTGGGTGGCAGCGAGAGCGAGTTCCTGCGCTGGTTCGACCTGATGGGCGTGCAGCGTCATCTCAAGGCGATCGGCATCTTCGCGCGCCTCTGGCATCGGGACGGCAAGCCGGGCTACCTGAACGACATTCCGCGTACGCTGAACTATGTGCGAGTCGCGAGCGGCAAGCTACCGCGAGTTGCAGTTCCTGCAATCCTTCATCGACGAGCGCGTGTCGCCCGCGCTCGAAGCCGCGCGCGCGCGGGGTTGAATGCGCGCCATGATCCTGGCCGCCGGTCGCGGCGAACGGATGCGACCGCTGACCGACACGCGGCCGAAGCCGCTGCTGGAAGTCGGCGGCAAGTCGCTCATCCAGTACCACATCGAGGCGCTGGCCCGCGCTGGCATCAAGGACATCGTCATCAATCTGGCCTGGCAGGGCGAGCTCATCCGCCGCGCGCTGGGCAACGGTGCGAGCTTCGGCGTGCAAATCCGCTACAGCGATGAGCCGGAGGGCGCGCTCGAAACCGGCGGAGGCATCTTCGCGGCGCTGCCGTTGCTCGGCACTGGGCCGTTCCTGGTCATCAGCGGCGACATCTGGAGCGAATTTCCGCTGGCCTCGTGCGTCGACCGGCTCGCCAGCGGGGACGTCGCGCATTTCGTGCTGGTGCCGAACCCCGACTTCCATGCGCAGGGCGATTTCGGCCTGGAGGACGGGCGTCTGCTCGACCGCGCGCCCCGTTTCACATACGCCAACATAGGCGTGCTGCGCGCCGAATTCTTCGCCGGCCGGCAACCGGGGCGCTTTGCCGTGGCGCCGCTGATGTTCGAATGGATCCGCCAAGGCCGCGTCAGCGGCGAGCTGTATCGCGGGCGCTGGCACAACCTCGGCACACCTGCGCAACTTGCGCAGCTCGACGCGCAGCTGCGCGCGCCGAGTCCCGGCAGCGGCTGATCGTGTCAAGAAGGGGCACTTTTCAGTCTTGTTATGCAAGCAGAGCGCGGTTGCTGGCTCCGGCGGGGCGAGCGGCGTGTTGCTCGGGACCGGTGCGTTCTGTCGCGGCGCTTGCCTTCCGCGTCGAAACTTTATACCTTGCGCGGCGTTTCTGCGGTCTACGATGACTGTAACGTCAATCCGGAATTTACGGACTACTCCTTCCTGGCGTTACTCGTTCGGCCCGGGGAAACGGGGGTTGTATGCCGCTATGAGCATACTCAATCGAACGAACACAAGCGGTTGCGCACTAAGTCTGCGGGGTTGAGCCGATCCCCGCGCTTACATCAGTCGAACCATTGTCGAGCTGCACAGAATGCCTTACGCACCAGCACACGATAGTACGTTTTTGACGCGTCGCGGCTTCGTTTTCCTCCTGATCGTGGCGCTCCATCTCGGGATGTATTACGTGCTCAATTCGGGCCTGTCGAAGCATCTCGTCGACGTGGTCCTGGGTCCGATCGAGACCCGCATGATCGAAGAGGCGCCGAAGACCGACGAGCCGCCGCCGCCGCCGCCGCCGAAGATCGAAACCCCGCCGCCGTTCGTGCCGCCGCCGGAAGTGTCGATCGAGCTGCCGGTCGAGGCAACCCAGTCGACTGCCATCCAGACAGTCACGAACGTGCGTCCGACCGCACCGCCGCCGCCCGTGGCGCAACCGGCAGCGGTGCCGCGCACGGCGCCGAAGTCCGACTCGCGCCGGCCGCTGTCGCAGCCCGAATATCCGCCTTCCTCGCGCCGCGCCGGTGAAGCCGGCACCGTCATTCTCGAGGTGTACGTGCTCGAGACCGGTCGCGTCGGCGAGGCCCGTGTGAAACAGTCGAGCGGTTTCCCGCGTCTGGATGAAGCGGCGGTGCGGGAAGTCAAGCGCTCGTGGCGCTTGATCCCTGGAACCGAGAACGGCAAGCCGGTGCCGATGTGGGGGCAGTTCGCCGTCACATTCAAGCTGACGGACTGACGGAATCCCCTGAGCGGATTCCAGAACTCAACCCACAGACTCAGGTCATAGCTTTAACAGTAGAGGATTGCGCCCCCATGGCCGAACCAACCCAAGTAGTTCAAGAGAACCCGTTTGGCATCCAGCAGATGCTCGCCCAGGGCGGTGTGGTGGCGAAGTCCACCTTCGCGATCCTGGTCATCATGTCCTTCGCCTCCTGGTACGTCATGCTGACCAAGCTGTGGGACCAGCGACGCATCCGCAAGGCTTACAAGGAGATGGAGAAGGGCTTCTGGACCGCGGGCAATCTGCGCGACGGCATCGCCAAGCTGACCGGCAAGGACAACGCATTCAAGATGATCGCCGAGGACGGCATCCGCGCCGCCCAGCATCACGAGGGCCGGCTCACCGACCAGATCCCGCTGCACGAGTGGATCACCGTGTCGCTGCACCGCTCGGTCGACAGCATCGCCAATCGCTTGCAGGGCGGCATGGCCGTGCTGGCGACCACCGGTTCCACCGCCCCGTTCATCGGGCTGTTCGGCACGGTCTGGGGCATTTACAACGCACTGATCGCGATCAGCCTCGCCGGCCAGGCGAGCCTCGACAAGACCGCGGGTCCGATCGGCGAAGCGCTGATCATGACCGCCATCGGTCTGTTCGTCGCCGTGCCGGCGGTCATGGGCTACAACTGGCTGTTGCGTCGCAATAAGGACATCATCGAGAAGCTGCGCTATTTCGCGGCGGACCTGCACTCGTATCTCGTGAGCGGTGCTCGCGTCGACAGCGGCGCGCCGGCTGCAGCGCGCCCGGCCGCGGGCGCGGCGGTACGCAAGTAAACGCGCCGCCGACCGGAGCCACTCATGACTTCCTATGCAGCGATGAATGCGCCGCCGCCCGATGAAGACGAGCGGGCGATGTCCGAGATCAACACGACGCCGCTGGTGGACGTCATGTTGGTGCTGCTGATCGTGTTCATGATCACGATTCCCGTGATCACGCACAACGGTGCCGCTCGAGCTGCCGCACGTGCGCAACCTCGCGACGCAGACCAAGCCGGAGAACGTCAACATCTCCGTCAACCGGGACGGCCAGATCTTCTGGAACCTGACGCTGGTTCCGGATACCAACGCGCTGCTCGAACGGCTGAAGACCGCTGCGGTCCAGAAGCCGCAACCCGAAGTCCACGTGCGCGCCGATCAGACGACGCGCTACGAGTACGTCGGGCGCGTGATTCTCACGGCGCAGCGGGCCGGCATCCAGAAAGTGGGCTTCATCACGGAGCCCGGCCCGACGGGCAGTCAGTACTAGTCTCCAGGCAGGGGTGAATTTGCTATGGCGATGAGCGTAGGCGGGGGCGGGGACGACGAACCCATGATGGATATCAACACGACGCCGTTGATCGACGTCATGTTGGTGCTCCTGATCATGTTCATCATCACGCTGCCCGTGATGACCCACGCGGTGAAGCTCGACATGCCGCAGTCGAAGAACACTCCGCCGCCGCCGGTCGTGATCGAACCGATCCAGCTCGAGGTCGACTGGGACGGCACCGTGATCTGGAACGGCACGCCGGTGCAACTCGGCGCCCTGGAAGGCTACTTCCGCGTCGAGGCAGCCAAGAACCCGCAACCCGAAGTGCACGTGCGGCCGAATCGCCGCGCGAACTACGACACCGTCGCGAAAGTGCTGGCGCTCGCTCAGCGCAACGGCATGCAGCGCATCGGCTTCGTCGGCAACGAACAATTCATGGAATGAAGCCGGGCGGGTGATCGGCGGATAGGCAGGCTGCTATGCTGACGGCATGTAGGTAACGTGCCGCCCACGCCCAGCACTGCCCTGCAGTAATAAGCCGACTGATTGAACAATAGGCCCGTGTGGCCAGTTTCAGGCTTGCCGGATTTAGGCTTTGTTTGTTGTAGCAGGAATCATCATGACTCGAGCAAGAAGTATCGCCCTGGCGCTGACGCTTGCCATGGGCGCCGTATCGGCAGCAGCCCTGTTGCCTGCAACGACTGCGCAGGCCGCCGAGAGCCGAGCCGGCGAACAAGGTGACGACCAAGGCGGTCGCCGAGCCGTTGAAGAAAGCGCAGGAGGCGATGAAGAACAAGCAGTGGGACGCTGCGCTGAGCGAGATCAAGAAGGCCCAGGCGTCGGAGAAGAAGACGCCGTTCGAGGCCTACCAGATCGACGAATTCTTGAGCTACGTGCTGATCCAGCAGAAGAAGTTCGCCGAGGCGACGCCGGTGTTCGAGCGCATGCTGAACAGCGGGTTCATGCCGCCCGAGCAGGTCGACGAGCGCACCAAGACCGTCGCGCAGCTGTACTTCCAGATCAAGGACTACAAGAAGTCGGCCGAGTGGGCCAAGAAGTGGCTCGAGAAGCATCCCGGCAAGGAAGACATGTCCGTGCTGCTCGGCCAGTCGTACTACGTGCTGAACGACTACAAGAATGCCGCCACCATGATGCTGGCCGTCGCCAACGCGGCCGAGAAGGGCGGTCGCACGCCGGCTGGAGAACTGGCTGCAGATCGTGCTGAGCTCGTAGTTCAAGCTCGACAACAAGGACGGCATCGCGGAGGCGCTGAAGAAGCTCGTGCGCTACTACCCGAAGGCCGAGTACTGGGAGAACCTGCTCGACATCTATCGGCGCAAGGACAGCAGCGACCGCGTGACGCTCGGCTTCTACCGGCTTGATGAACGACGTCGGCACGCTGAAGCAGGCCGACGACTATGTCGAGATGGCGCAGCTCGCCATCGACGCCGGCGTCCCGGGCGAAGCGCAGGCCATCGTCGAGAAGGGCGTGCAGAACGGCACGCTGAAGAGCGACGACAAGACGACGCAGGGTCGCTATGACCGTCTGCTCGCCGGTGCCAAGAAATCCGCCGGGACCGACAAGCCGCAGCTCGCGCAGCTGGCGAAGGAAGCGGAGAAGGCGACGCAGGGTCAGGCCGACGTCGCGCTCGGCCAGGCCTACCTGAGCTACGGCATGTACGACGAAGCGATCGACGCCCTGAAGAAGGGCATCAAGAAGGGCGGCGTGACGGACGTCGACGAGGCGCAGATCAGCCTCGGCATCGCCTACCTGCGCAAGGGACAGAAGGATCAGGCCCGCCAGGCGTTCAAGGCCGTGAAGGCCGAGTCGAAGTGGCACGACCTCGCCGAGCTGTGGGAGATCCGCACTCAGCAGGCCTGATGCCGGCGCCGGTCTCCGGGCGCAACCAGTTCGAACACGAAGCCCGGCTCGAACGCCGGGCTTCGTTTTTCGTCGGCTCGGCGTCAGAATGCCCGGGCTAGCAGAGCCCAGTCATTCAAGTGAGCGATTTCAAAGGCATTCCCGATCGTGCCGGCGGCCGAGCCGAAGCCGCGCAGCGGCGACAAGTACCGAACCCCGCAGGGCTTCACCGCGATCAAGGACGGCATCAAGGCCGCCGCGGCGGCGACGCCGCTTGACGGTCGGTCGCAAGCCGCACTGGCTGCGAGCGCCGATGCCTGCCGGCAAAGCGTTCGACGCGGTCCGCGCCACCGTTCGTGAGCATCGTCTCGCGACGGTCTGCGAAGAGGCGAAGTGTCCGAACATCGGCGAGTGCTGGAACGCCGGCACCGCGACGCTCATGCTGATGGGCGCCGTCTGCACGCGCGCCTGCCGCTTCTGCGCGGTCGACACCGGCAATCCGCGCGGCTGGCTCGATTCCGAAGAGCCCGCGAACAGCGCACGCACCGTGCAGCTCATGCGACTCAAGTACGTCGTGCTCACCTCGGTGAATCGCGACGATCTTGCCGACGGCGGCGCCAGCCATTTCGCGGCGTGCGTGCGCGAGATCAAGCGGCTGAATCCGTCGACGGCGGTCGAAGCGCTCACGCCCGATTTCCAGGGCGTGCTCGCCGATGTCGAGACCGTCGTCGGCAGCGGCCTGGACGTGTTCGCGCAGAACGTCGAGACGGTGCGGCGCCTGACGCATCCGGTGCGCGATCCGCGCGCCGGCTATGAGCAGACGCTGCAAGTGCTCGCGCACGCGAAGCGCTTCCGTCCCGACGTGCTCACGAAGACCAGCCTGATGCTCGGCCTGGGCGAGACCGACGAGGAGATCGCCGCGACGATGGACGACATCCGCGCGGCCGGCGTCGACCTGCTCACGCTCGGCCAGTATCTGCGGCCGACGGCGAACCATCTGGCCGTCGAGCGCTGGGTGACGCCGGAGGAGTTCGATCGCTATCGCGAATGGGCGCTCGCGAAAGGCTTCCTCGAATGCGTCGCCGGGCCGCTGGTGCGCTCGAGCTATCGCGCCGAGCGTGCGCTCGAACGCAACAATGCCGGCCTGGCGAAGAGCGGATCAGTGGCCGGCTATGTCAGTGGTTGCCGATCGCTGACCAACCGCTAACCGCCAACCGCCAACCGCTTCTGCGCTGGCTCGGCCGCGCCGAGTACGAGCCGACGTGGCGCGCGATGCAGGCGTTCACCGAGCAGCGCGGGCCCGCAGACGCGCGATGAAATCTGGTTCCTCGAGCATCCGCCGGTCTTCACGCTCGGCATGAACGCGGCACGCGAGCACGTGCTCGCGCCCGGCGACATTCCGTTGGTGCAGATCGATCGCGGCGGCCAGGTCACTTATCACGGCCCCGGCCAGCTCGTCGTCTATCCGCTGCTCGACGTGCGCCGCAGCGCGCTCGGCGTGCGGCAGCTGGTGATGGCGCTGGAGAACGGCATCATCGCGCTGCTCGCATCGTGGAACATCGCGGCCGTCGGCCGGCGCGACGCGCCCGGTATCTACGTCGATGGCCGCAAGCTCGCGAGCATCGGGCTGCGGATCCGCCGCGGCTGCAGTTATCATGGCCTCGCGTTCAACGTCGCGATGGACCTGGAGCCGTTTCGCCGCATCAATCCGTGCGGCTACCGCGGGCTGGAAGTGACCGATCTGCGCACGCTCGGCGTTTCGCTGGAGCTGCGCAGCGTTGCCGAGCTGCTTGCGCCGCACCTGCTGGGCGCGCTCGGCATGCCTGCCGACGCCTCGCTGGGGCTAGCGATACCATTCTCCTCGGACACGGGAGTACTGGCATGCGCGCCGTCGTTCTGAGCAGTTATGGTCCGCCGTCGCAACTCGGCGTGCAGGAAATCCCGCCGCCGCAGCTGAAGCCCGGTCACGTGCGCATGCGCGTGCACGCCGTCGGCTTCGGGTTTCCGGACGCGCTGATGGTCGCGGGCAAGTACCAGATCAAGCCCGAAGCGCCGTACACGCCGGGCAACGAAACCGCGGGCGTCGTGACCGAAGTCGCGCCGGACGTTCAGTCAGTGAAGCCGGGTGCGCGCGTGCTCGCGATGGCGGGGCAGGGCGGTCTCGCCGAGCAATGCGTGGCGTGCCGCCGAGTCGCTGATTCCGTTGCCGGAGTCGATGAGCATGGCGGCCGCGGCAGGCTTCCTCGTCAACTACGGCACGACCTATCACGCGCTCGCGCAGCGCGCGAACCTCAAGGCCGGTGAAACGCTGCTGGTGCTCGGCGCAGCAGGCGGCGTCGGCCTGACTGCCGTCGAGATCGGCAAGGCGCTCGGCGCGCGCGTGCTCGCGGCCGCGAGCACGGACGAAAAACTGGAGCTCGCGAAGCGCCACGGCGCGGACGCCGCGTTCAACTACACGCGCGACACGATCAAGGCGAAGGTGATGGAATTCACCGGCGATCGCGGCATCGACGTCGCCTACGATCCGGTCGGCGCGGACTATGCCGAGCAGGTCGTGCGCAGCATGGCGTGGAACGGCCGCTACCTCGTCATCGGCTTCGCCGGCGGCAAGATCCCGGCGATCCCGCTGAACCTGCCGCTGCTGAAAGGCTGCTCGCTGGTCGGCGTGTTCTGGGGCGCGCACACGCGGCGCGAGCCGCAGGTGCACGCCGCCAATCTCAAGGCGCTGTTCCAGCTGTTCGAGGACGGGCAAGCTCCGCCCGCACGTCACCGAGCTCGACGGCCTCGACCGCTACGCCGAAGCGCTCGACGTGCTCAACGGCCGGCGCTCGCAGGGCAAGGTCGTGATCCGCGTCGCGGCGGGTGAGGGTTAGCCGGCAAGAGTCGGGTTTGCCGGGGTTTCGACAGCTTGGCCGCTTTCGACCCGACTACAGCACGACCAGCACGCGCTCGCAGGACGTCAGCTCCTGGTACAGCGCGTCCAGCTGCTCGCGGCTCTGCGCGGCGAACGTGCAGGTCAGGCTCAGGTAGTTGCCGTCCCGGCTCGGGCGCTCCTCGATGCGCTGCGGTCGAGTCGACCGGCGTGCTTCTGCACGATCCCGAGCACGATGCTGCGGAAATCGTCGCTCCGCCGCCCCATCACCTTGAGCGGGAAATCGCAGGGAAACTTGAAGCAGGCTTGCTTCGGTCATGCGGCGCTATGTGGAGGCGCCGGCGCCGCGAGACAAGAGGTCGCGGCGGCCTCACAGCACCGGCGTGCCGGCCAGCCGCTCGCGCAGCGCGTTGAACGACTCGTTCATGCGCTTCCACAGCGGCCCGGGCTTGCCGGTGCCGACCGGGCGGCCGTCGATGCGCGTCACCGGGATGACGTCGCGCGTCGCTGCCGAGATCCACACCTCGTCCGCGGCGCGCAGCTCGTCGATGCCGATGCGTCGGATCGTGACCGGCATGGCTCCGTCGGCGAGCTCCAGCGCGACGTCGCGCGTCGTGCCGGGCAGGATGCGACTGCTGTTCGGCGGCGTCGCGATCGCGCCTTTCGACACGACGAAGATGCTCGTCGACGAGCCTTCGAGAACGTCGCCGTCGCGCACGATGATCGCTTCCTGCGCGCCGGCATCGGCCGCGCGCTGTTTCATCAGCACGTTCGCGAGCAGCGCCGTGCTCTTGATGTCGCAGCGGCCCCAGCGGAAATCCTCCACTGTGATCGCGGACACACCGTTCGCGCGCAGCTCGTCCGTCAGCGCCGGCAGCGGCGCCGCCATCGCGAACACGCCGGGCGTGACCTCGGCCGGGAAACGCGTGATTGCGGCCGTATTCCATGCCGCGCGTGACCTGCACGTACACGTACATGTCGCCGCCGCCGTTGCGACGGATCAGGTCGTCGAGAATCTCGAGCCACTGCGCGTGCGTGTGCGGCGAGGGCATGCGGATCTCGTCGAGGCTGCGCGCCAGCCGGTCGAAGTGCTCGCGAAAGCGGAACATGCGGCCGCCGAACACCGGCAGCACTTCGTAGACGCTGTCGCCGAACAGGAAGGCGCGGTCGAGCGGCGAGACGCGCGCGTCGCGCAGCTTCTGGTATTCGCCGTTCAGATAGCAGATGGGCAGCGGCTCGGCCATGGGTCAGTGCATCCAGAGTTTCACGTCGTCGATCATGCGGCTGAAGAAGCCGGCCTCGCCGACATCCTCGACCGGATGCAGCGCGTACGTGCCGATCGTCTTGTCGCCCAGGGTCACGCGCAGCTTGCCGACTTCCGTGGCGCGCGCGAGCGGCGCGAACAGCGGCTCGGGCACGTCGGCCGCGGCGCTGAGCGAGCTGTCCTGGCCGCGCGGCACGACCGCGTAGACGTCGTGCGTGACGCCGAGCTTCACGGTGTCTGCCGCGCCTTTCCAGACCGGCAGCGTCAGGACCGTGGCGTTCGCGTCGTAGAGCTTGCGCGTCTGGAAGAAGTTGAAGCCGTAGTTGAGCAGCGCCGCGCTCGCGTCTTCGCGTGCGCGAGATGCTCGGCGAGCCCATCACGACCGAGACCAGCCGCATGTCGCCGCGCTTCGCGGACGACACCAGGCAATAGCCGGCCGATTCGGTGTGGCCGGTCTTCAGCCCGTCGACCGTGGGATCGCGATCGAGCAGGCCGTTGCGATTCGGCTGCGTGATCTTGTTCCAGGTGAATTGCCGCTGCGAGTACCACTTGTAGTACTCGGGATACTCGCGAATCAGCGCAGCCGACAGCACGGCGATGTCGCGCGCAGTCGTGTAGTGCTCGGGCGAGGGCATGCCCGGGCTGTTCTGGAAGTGCGTGCTCGACGAGGCCGAGCCGCTGTGCGTACTGATTCATCAGGTCGACGAACACCGGCTCGCTGCCGGCGACGTGCTCGGCGAGCGCGACGGTCGCGTCGTTGCCGGACTGCACGATCATGCCCTGGATCAGGTTCTCGACGCTGACCATGCGTGCCGACATCGACGAACATGCGCGAGCCGTCCTGGTCGCGCGCGTGCGCGCTGATGCGCACCTGGTCGTCGAGCTTGATGCGGCCGTCCTTGAGCGCGTGGAACACCGCGTACGCGCTCATCAGCTTCGTCAGGCTCGCGGGCTCCAGCCGCTGGTCCGCGTTCGCCTCCGCGAGCACCTGGCCGCTGGTGAAATCCATCAGGAAGTAGCCGCGCGCTTTGACCTGCGGCGCGGCGGGAATCGGCGGCGGCTTCAGCGCCGGCGCAGTCGTCGCCGCGGGTGCGACGCCACCGACGGGTGCCGCGACGCTGCGTGTTCCTTGCGGTGCCGTGGAGTCCGAGTCGGAGCAGGCGACCAGGGCGAACGCGCAGGCGGCGAGCAGCAGGATCCGTGGATGCATGAGTCTTCCGGGCTCGAGGTTGAACGCCGCGGATTCTACCGAGCGCGGCGCGGAGAATGTAGGCGAATCATGGCAGATGATGGCGCGCCGCAGGCAGACGGGCAGTCCATCTAGTCCGCGGCGAGCTGCGCATCGGCCAGGCCGAGCGAGCGCAGGCGGGCCAGCACGCGATCGAACTCGTTGACGCTGGGAATCGGACCGACCCGCACGCGGTACAGCGCGCGCCCGTCCACGCGGTCCTCGCGCACGAAGCTCTTCTGGACGCCCTGGGCGCGCAGCTGCTCCAGCAGTCGCGAAGCGTTGGCTTCGGTCGCGAAGGCGCCGGCCTGGACGTACAGCGCTTCGGGTGTCTGCGGCGGCGCGGGCGGCGCGGCCTTCTGCGCCGGCGTCAACGCGCGCACTTCGACGAAGGTCGTCCCATCCTTGAGCATGTCGAGCTTGCTCGCCGCCGTGTAGGAAAGATCGATGATGCGGCCGTCCTTGAACGGCCCGCGATCGTTCACGCGCACGACCACGCTGCGGCCGTTGCGAAGGTTCGTGACCTGCACGTACGCAGGCAGCGGCAGCGTCTTGTGCGCGGCGGTCATCGCGTACATGTCGTAGCGCTCGCCGTTGGACGTCGCTGCAGCGTGAAAGCCCGGCCCGTACCAGGACGCCACGCCGCGCTCGAGATAGCCCTCGGCCGTCTCGAGCACGAAGTAGCGCTTGCCCAGCACGGTGTAGAACGGCGGATTGCCTTTCGTCGAGCGCGGCTCGGCCTTCGGGATCGGCTCGGGAATCGCGGCGATGTCGCCGGGGATCGCGGCGATGTCGCCAGGTGGCGGCAGGGCAGGTGTGGGCGGCGGCCGGAGCGGCGCAGTGCGAGCAGCCTGCGATGAGGAGGAGCAGAAGCAGAGTCGGGCTGAAGCCCGACCTACAGCGCTGTGCGTTCAGCGTGTCGCATCGCGCATGAAGTTCACGACCGCCTGGCCGAGGTCGTGTACGGCCATTGCGTACATCGGGCTGCGGTTGTAGCGCGTGATCACGTAGAAGTTGTTGAAGCCGACGCGGTACACCGGCCCGTCCTTGCCCTGCGCGACGATCGAGCAGCGCGGGCGCATCGGCAGGCAGGCTCGTCTCGAAGCGCACGCCCTTGTCGCGCAGCGACTGCACGGTCTCGTTCAACTCCAGCTTCGACGTGTTGAAGCGGCTCAGGTCGTCGCTCGTCGAGCGTGGCAGTGACGACGACCGGCTCGCCTTCGCGCCAGCCGTACGCGAGCAGGTAGTTCGCGACCGAGCCGATCACGTCGTCCCAGCTGTTCCACAGATCGCGCTTGCCGTTGCCGTCGCCGTCGATCGCGAAGTTGCGATAGCTGGAGGACATGAACTGCGGCGCGCCCATCGCGCCGGCGTACGAGCCGAGCGCCGTTCGCGGATCCACCGACTCCTCGCGCGACAGCAGCAGGAACTGCTGCAGCTCGCCGCGAAAGAAATCGCTGCGCGGCGGATAGTCGAACGCGAGCGTCGCGAGCGCGTCGATCACGCGATAGCGGCCGGTGATGCGGCCGAAGGAAGTCTCGACGCCGAGAATGCCGACGACGCTCGCCGCGACGTTCGGATCGGGGATGCGCCGCAGCGCCTCGCCGTGCGCGATCCAGAAGTCCGTGCCCTGCTGGATGCGCTTCTCGGTGAGGAAGCGTTCGCGATACTCGTGCCAGGGCACGACGCGCTCGGCCGGGCGGCTGATCGCATCGAGGATCGCCTGCTTGGTCTCGGCCTGCGCCAGCAGCGACTCGAGCTGCTCGCGCGTCGAAGCCGAGGTCGCGGCTGGTCTCCTCGATGAACGCGCGCACTTCGGGGCGCTTCAGGTCGAGCGCGGACGCGGCGGGAATGCAGGCGAAGCAGGCGAGCAGCGCGGCGCAGGCTTTCGACAAATTGTCAGTCATCGCGAATTCGACGATGCTGCGCGCTTCAACGACCGACGAGCTTCCGCTTCGCGCACAGCGACATGAGAATACCGAAACCCGCCATGAGGGTCACCATCGCAGTGCCGCCGTAACTGATGAATGGCAGCGGCACGCCGACGACCGGCATCAGTCCCGTCACCATGCCGGTGTTCACGAACACGTAGACGCAGAACGTCAGCGCGAGGCTGCCCGATGCGAGCCGCGCGAACGTGTCCTGCGCAGTCGCGGCGAGATACAGCGAGCGGCCGATGACGAACATGAACAGGCAGGATGACCGTGACCAGGCCGATCAGTCCCCATTCCTCGCCGACGACGGCGAAGATGAAATCGGTGGAGCGCTCCGGCAGGAACTCCAGCTGCGCCTGGCTGCCGTTGAGATAGCCCTTGCCGAACACGCCGCCCGAGCCGATCGCGATCTGCGACTGGATGATGTGATAGCCGCTGCCGAGCGGATCGCTCTGCGGATCGAGGAACGTCAGCACGCGCTGACGCTGATAGTCGTGCAGCAGGAAGCGCCACGCGCCGTACGCGACCGGGATGAGCAGGCCGACGACCGACGAGGATGTAGCGCAGCTGCAGGCCCGCGAGCAGGATCACCATGCCGCCGGCGGCCGCGACCAGCAGCGCCGTGCCGAGGTCCGGCTGCTCGGCGATCAGCAGCGTCGGCACGCCGATGCCGACGCCGACGATCGGCAAGCGAGGTCGAGGCTCGGCGGCAAGCGGCCGCTCGTGCAGATACCACGCGCACGCGAGCGGCACCGCGAGCTTCATGATCTCGGAGGGCTGAAAGCGCACGACGCCGAGGTCGAGCCAGCGCTGCGCGCCCATCGCGATGTCGCCGGTGAACATCACCGACGAACAGCAGCACCAGCCCGATGACGTACGCCCACGGCGCGATCGTGCGGATCAGGCGCGGCGGGATCTGCGCCAGCATGATCATCGCGACGAGCCCGAGCGCGAAGCGCAGCAGCTGCGCTTCGAGCATCGGCAGGCTGCGGCCCGACGCGCTGAACAGCACGATGCTGCCGACGGCGCCGACCAGGCACAGCGCGACGAACAGCGGGCCGTCCAGGTGCAGCGCCAGCAGCAGCCGCGCCGTGCCGGTGAGCGTGCGCTGGGTCCGCGAGGTGTCGAGAGCTGTCGTAGTTCATGTCGCCGTGCTCACTCGGTATTGGTCGGCGTCGCCACCGGCGCCGTCGGCTTGCGCTTCGCTTCCTGCTCGGCCCATTGCTCGGGCGTCAGCAGGTAACTGTCGAGAATGCGCCGCGCGATCGGCGCGGCGAACGCCGAGCCGCCGCCCGGCGCGTTCTCGACGACGACCGCCACTGCGATCTTCGGCGCGTCGACCGGCGCGAAGGCGACGAACAGCGCGTGGTCGCGCAAGTGCTCGGTGAGCTCGCCGGCCTTGCGCACGCGCTCGTTGATGCTGACGGTGAAGACCTGCGCCGTGCCGCTCTTGCCGGCCATCTTGTAGGTCGGCGCGGGCTGCAGGTAGCAGCGCGCAGTGCCGTACGGCGCGTTCACGACGTCGAACATGCCGCCGATGCGCGACATCCCACTCGCCCGGATCGGCGACCTTGACGGGCGGCAGCGGCGTCGGCGGCAGCTCTCGTGACCTTGCCGGTCTGCACGTTGCGGATCGCGCGCACCAGTCGCGGCTTGAAGCGCTGACCGCGCGCCGCGACCGCCGCGATGCGCATTGGCAAGCTGCAGCGGCGTCACGAGCATCTGACCCTGGCCGATGCCGACGCTGATGGTGTCGCCCGGAAACCAGATCTGATACTCCGGTGCGCTTGGCATAGGCGCGCTTCTTCCATGCCGTCGACGGCAGGATGCCGACTCGCTCGCCTTCGATGTCGATGCCGGTGGCGGCGCCCAGGCCGAACTGCGCGACGAAGTCCGCCATGCGATCGATGCCCATCAGGTCGCGCGATGTCGAAGAAGTAGACGTCGCACGAGGTCGCGATCGCCTTGCGCATGTCGACGGTGCCGTGCCCGCCGGGCTTCCAGTCGCGCTCACGCGTCCGTAGCCGGGATGCGGACCACGTGCCGCGGCAGAAGCGCGTGTCGTGCGGCGTGACGACGCCGGACTCGAGCGCGGCGAGCGCGAACAGCGGCTTGACCGTCGAGCCGGGCGGATAGACGCCGCGCAGCGCGCGGTCGTACATCGGCCGGTCCGGATCTTCCGTCAGCGCGAGGTACTGCGGGCGGCTCAGTCCGCGCGCGAACAGGTTCGGATCGAAGGCCGGCGTGCTGACGAACGCGATGACGTCGCCGTTCGTCGGATCGATCGCGACCGCCGCGGCGCGCTGGCCGCGCAGCGCTTCCTCCGCCGCCTGCTGCACGCGCATGATCGATCGTGAGGAACAGGTCGTTGCCG
Organism: uncultured Gammaproteobacteria bacterium; assembly: GCA_963830745.1. GTDB lineage: Bacteria > Pseudomonadota > Gammaproteobacteria > Steroidobacterales > Steroidobacteraceae > Steroidobacter. The sequence goes on along the minus strand of CAWHNL010000011.1, from coordinate 464,016 downwards.
GCGATCGGCTCCTGCCGCTCGAGCGTCACCGCTTCGTTGCCGATGCGCTCGACGCTGCGGCCCTGCGCGTTGACGAGCAGCTGCTGGACACCCGCGCGTGCCGTGCAGCTCGCTTCTCGTACGCGCGCTCGACGCCGCTCTTGCCGGTGAGCGTCGTGCCGGCGTAGTCGTCGATGTTCGAGCGTCTTCTTGTCTTCCTCGCTGATGGCGCCGACGTAGCCGATCGCGTGCACGCTGCTGGCGCCGAGCGGGTAGTAGCGCGTCAGGCGCGGCCGGATCTCGACGCCGGGAAACTCGTAGCGGCGCGCGGCGAAGCGCGCCAGCTCCTCGTCGGTGAGCTGCAGCTTGACCGGCACGGCCTCGAAGCTGCGCCGGCCGCGAATGTCCTTCTTCAGGCTCGGGAATGTCGGCGTTGTCGAGCAGCCCGAGCTGCGCCAGGCCGATCAGCGTCGCATCGATGTCGGTGACCTGCTCGCGCGTCAGCTCGAGCTGATACGAGGGCGCATTGGTCGCGAGCGGCAGGCCGTTGCGATCGAGGATCAGCCCGCGATTCGGCGGAATCGGCTCGATCTTGATGCGGTTGCCCTGCGAGAGGTCGGCGAAGTAGTCGTACTGCACGACCTGCAGCCACACCAGCCGCGCGATCACCGAGCCGAGCGCGAGCAGCATGATGACGGCGGCCGCGATCGCGCGCCGCTCGAACAGCCGCTGTTCGGCGTGATGATCCTTGATGCGGACGGAGCGGGCCATGGCGTCAGTCGGCTCCGCGCCGGTTCCAGGTATCCAGCATGGCGACGAGCACCGGCCACAGCAGCGCGCTGGTGAACACCGGCAGCCAGCGCATCCAGGTCGTGACCGGCTAGCCGATGATGCCGTCGATCCAGAACACCACGAACTCGTACAGCAGCAGCAGCATGAACACCGTCAGCGTCTGCTGCGACATCGGGAAGATGCGCATGCGCAGCTGGAACTTGTGCGTCAGGAAGCCGACCAGCAGGAAGGCGAGCGCGTGCTGGCCGAGCATCGTGCCCTTCAGCACGTCGATCGCCAGCCCGCACAGCCAGGCGAACATCAGGCCGGCGATGCGCGGCGCGCTCAGCGACCAGTAGATCACGAGCAGCAGCAGCAGGTACGGGCGTGCGACGTCCATCGCAGCGCGGCAGCGGCAGCACGGCGAAGATCAGCGCGATGACCACCGTGACGGTGACGCGCAGGCGGCTGATGCGCCCGTCGGAGACGCTCATTTCTCGACCGCCTCGATCGTCTGCTTCACGGTGGCTGGGCACCTTCGGCTTGTCTGCGCCCACAGCAGCAGCACTTCGCGATCGCGATCGAGCTGCGCCAGCGGCTTCGCCTCGACCAGCGCGAACGTCTCGGCGGGATTGCGCTCGACCTTCGTCACGCGTCGCGACCGGATAGCCGGCCGGAAAGATCCGTCGAGGCCGGAGGACACCAGCAGGTCGTCGCGGCTTCACGTCGGACTCGACCGTCAGGTACGGCAGGCTGAGCTTGTGCGGCGTCGCCGGTGCCGACCGCGATCGAGCGAATGCCGTTGCGGTTCACCTGGACCGGCATCGCGTGCTCGGCGTCGCTGATCAGGATCAGCGTCGCGGTGTATTTGTCGACCTGCATGACCTGGCCGACGATGCCGAACGCATCGAGCACCGGCTGGCCCTGAACACGCCGTCGTCCGCGCCCTTGTTGATGCGCACGCGATGTCGGAACGGATCGACGTCGACGTGGATGATCTCGGCGATCAGCGTGCGCTCGCCGATGCCCTGGAGGCCTCGCGGATCGCGCGCAGCCGGCGGTTCTCTTCGTTGCAGCGATTCGAACTGCAGCAGCTTGACGCGCGCGACGCGCAGCTGCTCGGTGAGCTGCGCGTTCTCGGTGCGCAGGCGCGAGCGATCGGCGAAGCTGCCGGTGAGCCAGCTCCACAGCTGGAAGGGCGTCTGCACGACGGCGTAGAGCGGATTGGCGGCGGCGCCCATCCACAGGCGCGCCGTTTCGAGGTAGCCGCCGCGATGATCGAGCACCATCACGACGACGGAGACGACGCCGAGAAAGAACAAGCCGGCGCCGAGCGGCGGCCCGCGGCCGATGATCGGGCGGCTGTCGGAGCTTAGCGTGACCACGACGGGGAGTCAGGATCGAACCGGTGCGCAGCTCGCTGAGCTCGAGCTCATTCCAGATTGAACAGCGCCGGGCCGTGCTCGTCGATCAGCTCGAGCATGCGCCCGCCGCCGCGGGCGACGCAGGTCAGCGGGTCTTCCGACACCACGACGGGCAGGCCGGTCTCTTCCATCAGCAGCTTGTCGATGTCGCGCAGCAGGGCGCCGCCGCCGGTCAGCACGATGCCGCGCTCGGCGACGTCCGCGCCGAGTTCGGGCGGGGTCTGCTCGAGCGCGACCTTGACCGCGCCGACGATGCCGGCGAGCGGCTCCTGCAGCGCTTCGAGGATTTCGTTGGAGTTCAGCGTGAAGCTGCGCGGCACGCCTTCGGAGAGGTTGCGGCCCTTCACCGAGATCTCGTTGACCTGCTGGCCGGGATAGGCCGAGCCGATCTCGATCTTGATCTTCTCGGCGGTCGGCTTCGCCGATCAGGATGCCGTAGTTGCGGCGCACGTAGTTGATGATCGCGTCGTCGAAGCGATCGCCGCCGATGCGCACCGACGAGGCGTACACGATGCCGTTCAGCGAGATGACCGCGACTTCGGAAGTGCCGCCGCCGATGTCGAGCACCATCGAGCCGCGCGCTTCGTGCACCGGCAGGCCGGCGCCGACCGCCGCGGCCATCGGCTCTTCGATCAGGCGCACCCAGCGCGCGCCGGCGCCTTCGGCCGATTCCTGGATCGCGCGGCGCTCGACCTGCGTCGAGCCGTACGGCACGCAGATCAGCACGCGCGGGCTCGGGCGCATCAGGCGATTGCCGTGCACCTTCTCGATGAAGTACTGCAGCATCTTCTCGGTGACGGTGAAGTCGGCGATGACGCCGTCCTTCATCGGGCGGATCGCGGTGATGTGGCCGGGCGTGCGGCCGAGCATGTTCTTCGCTTCCTGGCCGACCGCTTCGATCTTCTTGCCGGCGCGGCCCGGCTCTTCGCGGATCGCGACGACCGACGGCTCGTTGAGCACGATGCCCTTGCCGCGGACGTAGATGAGAGTGTTTGCAGTGCCCAGATCGATCGACAGGTCGTTCGAGAAATAGCCGCGGAGATTCTTGAACATGGTTTGTTGGTGAACGAGTGGCGAACGACGAAGGGGGGCAAAAAAGTTGCGGTACTCTAACAACGGGTAGGACTTTGCACAAGCCGAAGGTGTATGATTGCGCGCGCTTTTTTCAGGCTTTTTCCACTGTTTTTTCAGCTGTTCGCGCGAGACTCGCTGACGTCAGCATGAGTCTTACCCGTCACGATGTCGAGAACATCGCACACCTCGCGCGGCTCGCGATCACCGAGGCCGAGCTGCCGGTGTACGTCGACAGCCTGTCGAAGATCCTGAGCTTCGTCGAACAGCTCAACGCGGCCGACACCGCCGCGGTCGAGCCGATGGCGCATCCGCTCGCCGAGCAGGTGCAGCGCATGCGCCCCGACGAAGTGCTCGACGCGACCAGCACGAGAAATACCAGCGCAACGCGCCGCGCGTCGAAGCCGGCCTGTACCTCGTGCCGAAGGTGATCGAGTGAGACGCGGCCGTCGAGACGCATTTCCTGACTGCGACGACTGCGACATGACCGAACTGCATCATCTGACGCTGGCCGAGCTCAACGAGGGCCTGCGCGCGCGCCGGTTCTCCAGCGTCGAGCTGGCGCGGCACTTCCTCGCGCGCATCGAGCGCTTGAATCCGGCGCTGAACGCCTTCATCACCGTCACCGGCGAGCAGGCGCTGCGCCGCTGCGCAGAGGGCCGACCAGCAGCTCGCGGCGGGCGAAGCGCGGCGCGCTCGCGGGCCTGCCGCTCGTGCACAAGGACATCTTCTGCACCGACGGCGTGCTGACGACCTGCGGCTCGCGCATGCTGTCGAACTTCGTCGCGCCGTACGACGCGACGGTCGTCGAGCGCCTGGCGCAGGCCGGCGTCGTCATGCTCGGCAAGGCGAACATGGACGAGTTCGCGATGGGCTCCTCGAACGAGACGAGCTGGTACGGCCCGGTCAAGAATCCCTGGGACCTGAAAAAAGTACCGGGCGGCTCCTCGGGCGGCTCGGCAGCTGCCGTGGCGGCACGCCTCGCGCCGGCCGCGACCGGCACCGACACGGGCGGCTCGATCCGTCAGCCTGCGGCGCTGACGGCGCTGACCGGCCTCAAGCCGACCTACGGCCGCGTGTCGCGCTACGGGATGATCGCGTTCGCCTCGAGCCTCGATCAGGCCGGCACGCTGACGCTGACGGCGAAGGACGCGGCGCTGCTGCTGCGCGACGATGGCCGGCTTCGATCCGCGCGATTCGACCAGCGTCGACACGCCCGTGCCCGACTACGTCGGCGCGCTCGAGCAGCCGCTCGCCGGCCTGAAGATCGGCCTGCTGAAGGAATTCTTCGACAAGGGCCTCGATGAGGCAGAACGGCAAGCTGGTGCGCGATGCGCTGCGCGTCTACGAGAAGCTCGGCGCGAAGCTGGTCGAAGTGAGCCTGCCGAACCTGCCGCTGTCGGTGCCGACGTACTACGTCGTCGCGCCGGCGGAGTGCTCGTCGAACCTGTCGCGCTTCGACGGCGTGCGCTTCGGTTATCGCTGCGAGAATCCGGTGGACCTGCTGGACCTGTACAAGCGCTCGCGCGGCGAGGGTTTCGGCGCCGAGGTGAAGCGTCGCATCATGACCGGCACGTACGTGCTGTCGGCGGGTTACTACGACGCCTACTACCTGCGCGCGCAGAAGGTGCGCCGCCTGATCACCGACGATTTCGCGCGCGCCTTCAAGCGAGGTCGACGTGCTGATGGGGCCGACCTCGCCGACGCCGGCGTTCGACATCGGCGCCAAGGTCGACGATCCGATCACGATGTACCTGAACGACATCTACACGATCGGCGCGAACCTCGCCGGCCTGCCGGCGATGTCGATTCCGTGCGGCTTCCAGGACGGGCTGCCGGTCGGGCTGCAGATCATCGGGCCGCATTTCGCCGAGGCGAAGCTGCTCAACGTCGCGCACTGGCTATCAGCGCGAGACGCGAGTGGCACAAGCGGATTCCGCAAGGGCTACGAGTGAACGTCATGAACTGGGAAACCGTCATCGGTCTGGAGATCCACGCGCAGCTCGCGACGCGCAGCAAGATCTTCTCGAGCGCGCCGACCGCCTACGGCGCGGCGCCGAACGCGCAGGCGAACCTCGTCGACCTCGGCTATCCGGGCGTGCTGCCGGTGCTGAATCGCGAAGCGGTGCGCATGGCGGTGAAGTTCGGCCTCGCGGTCGGCGCGACGGTCGCGCCGCGCTCGGTGTTCGCGCGCAAGAACTACTTCTATCCCGGATCTGCCGAAGGGCTATCAGATCAGCCAGTACGAGCAGCCGATCGTGGAGAAGGGCACGCTCGAGATCGTGCTCGACGACGGCGCGCGCAAGACGATCGGCATCACGCGCGCGCACCTCGAAGAAGACGCCGGCAAGTCGCTGCACGAGGACTTCCAGGGCCTGACCGGCATCGACCTGAATCGCGCCGGCACGCCGCTGCTGGAGATCGTCTCCGAGCCCGACATGCGCTCGGCGAAGGAAGCGGTCGCGTACCTGAAGAAGATCCACACGCTGGTGCGCTACCTCGAGATCTGCGACGGCAACATGCAGGAAGGCTCGTTCCGCTGCGACGCCAACGTCTCGGTGCGCCCGGTCGGCGCAGGAGAAGTTCGGCACGCGCTGCGAGATCAAGAACCTGAATTCGTTCCGCTTCATCGAGAAGGCGATCAACTACGAGGTCGCGCGCCAGATCGAGATCATCGAAGGCGGCGGCAAGATCCGCCAGGAAACGCGCCTGTACGATCCGGACAAGGGCGAGACGCGCGCGCTGCGCTCCAAGGAAGAAGCGAACGACTACCGCTACTTCCCGGATCCGGACCTGCTGCCGGTCGCGCTCGACGAGGCATTCATCGAGTCCGTGCGCGCGACGCTGCCGGAGCTGCCGGATCGAGAAGGCCGGCGCGCTACATCGAGAAGTTCGGCCTGTCGGCCTACGACGCCGGCGTGCTGACCGCCAGCCGCGAGATGGGCGACTACTACGAAGCAGTCGTGGCTGCCGCTGCCCGGCCACGAGAAGCTCGCCGCGAACTGGGTGATGGGCGAGCTGTCGGCCGCGCTGAACAAGGACGGCGCTCGAAGTCACCGCAGTCGCGCATCGACGCGCGCGCGGCTCGCCGGGCTGCTCGACGCGCATCGCCGACGAGACGATCTCCGGCAAGATCGCCAAGGAAGTCTTCGAGCAGATGTGGGCGGAAGGCAAGGACGCCGACGCGATCATCGAAGCCAAGGGCCTGCAAGCAGATCACCGACACCGGCGCGATCGAGAAGACCATCGACGAGGTGATGGCGGCGAATCCGAAGCAGCTGGCGGACTACCGCTCCGGCAAGGACAAGCTGTTCGGCTTCTTCGTCGGCCAGGTATGAAGGTGACGGCGGCAAGGCGAACCCGGCGCAGGTCAACGACTTGCTGAAGAGGAAGCTGGAGCTCGTAGGTCGGCGCTTGCCATAGCCCGACTTGCCAGTCCATGCACGACCGCGATTGCCTGCACCGCTTCCTGTTCGAGCACTACCCGATCCGCGGGCACATCGTGCACCTCGATGCCTCGTGGCGCGCGCTGCTCGAGCATCGCGACTACCCGCCGGCGATCCGCGACACGCTCGGCGAGGCCGTGGCGGCTTCGGTGCTGCTCGCCGCGACGCTGAAGTTCGACGGCACGCTGAGCCTGCAGCTGCAGGGGCAGGGGCCGATGCACCTGATGCTCGCGCAGTGCTCGAGCGAGCTCGGCGTGCGCGCGGTGGCGCGCTATCGCGAAGCGCATGAGGCGCGCGATCTCGCGGCGCTGTCGGGCGAGGGCAACCTCACGGTCACGCTGGAGAACGACGATCTCTCGCAGCGCTACCAGGGCGTCGTGCCGCTGAGCGGCGAGCGCCTGGCCGATTGCCTGCGCGGCTACTTCGAAAGCTCCGAGCAGCTGCCGACGCGCTTGTGGCTGCACGCGACGAGAAGGGCGCGTCCGGGATGCTGTTGCAGCGGCTGTCGGACGACAGCGTGCAGGCGCGCAGCAGGTCGATCGACGCGAGTGCGAGCTGCCGAGCCGGACGAGATCGACGACGCGTGGCGCCGCGTGCAGCTGCTGGCGACACGCTCAAGCCGCGAAGAGCTGCAGGCGCTCAGCGACCGGGACATCCTGCGCCGGCTGTTCGCCGAAGACGACGTGCGCCTGTTCGAGTCCGCGCCGGTGTTCTTCCGCTGCCGCTGCTCGCGCGAGCGGGTCGATCGGCATGCTGCGAGTCGCTGGGTGCCGAGGAGATCCGCTCGGTCCTCGCAGAGCGCGGCAACGTCGAGGTGCGCTGCGACTTCTGCAATCGGGCCTATCAGTTCGATCCGGTCGACGTCGAGCAGCTCTTCGCCGCCGCGCCCGGCAGCCGACGGCAGCGACACTCGTCATTGAGCTCAATAATCAATGGCTTAGAGCCAACTACTGCCATCCAGGCAGTCGTTGCTATGTCCGGCTCTGGCCTGATCCGGCGAACTCGAGCTTTGCACGGCTGGCCGCCTTGCGCGCTTCGGTATAGTCTCGCCGTCATATAAGGATATCTTTATATCCTTAAGTCGTCATGAGCCCACGATCGTTCCTGCCTGCCGTTTCAGCGCTGCGCGCGGCTGCCGAGCCGACGCGGCTGCGGCTGCTCGCGTTGCTCGCGCGCGCCGAGCTGACGGTCGGTGAGATCTGCGAAGTCGATCGGGCAGAGCCAGCCGCGCGTGTCGCGCCATCTGAAGCTGCTGTGCGACGCCGGGCTGCTGGATCGCTTCCGCGAGCAGAACTGGGTGTACTACCGCGCGCCGGCGTCCGGGCACGGGCGCAGCAACGGTCCAGCAGCTGCTCGCGCTCGTCGACGAAGACGACGATCGTGCTGCGCCGCGACCGCAAGCGCATGGAGCAGGTGATTCGCGAGCGCGCCCGCCGCGCCGCGGATCAGTTGCCCGCCGAGTCGCGCATGCGCGGCTGTCGGCGTCGATCGATTCGATCGTGCTGAGCGAGCTGGCCGACGAGCCGATCGGCGCGCTGCTCGATGTCGGCACCGGCTCGGGCCATCTGCTCGAGCTGCTCGGCGCGCAAGGCGACGCGCGCGGTCGGCATCGACATTTCGAGCGACGCGCTGCGCTCGCGCGCACCAATGTTCACGGCGCCGGGCTCAGTCACTGCGAGCTGCAGCGCGGCGACATGTACGACCTGCCGTTCGCCGCGCCGCTGTTCGACACCGCGACGGTCGATCGCGTGCTGGCGACGGCGCGAGCGTCCCGTCGCGGCGCTCAGCGAGATCGCACGCACGCTGAAGAACGGCGGGCGCGCCGATCGTCATCGAAGACTTCGACGCGCTGGCGCAGCGTCGGCGCGGCGAATCCGATCGCGACGTTGCGCGAGCTGGTTCGCGCGCGCCGGTCTCGAATGCGAGCGCGTGCATCCGGTCGACACCGAACACGGCCACTTGCTGGTCGCGCTGGCGCGGCGCGTGTCACGCGCGACTGCGGCGGCCTGAGCTGCAGCCCGACCATTCAGGAGACAGTCATGTCCGTCGAACAACTCAAGGATCGCATCGGCGACGGCGCTCAGCGAAGCTGCGCGGGCGGCCGACGGTGTCGTTCGAGTTCTTTCCGCCGAAGGACGAGCAGATGGAGCAGACGCTGTGGGAATCGGTGCAGCGCCTCGACGCCGCTGCAGCCGCGCTTCGTTTCGGTGACGTACGGCGCGGACGGTTCGACGCGCGCGCGCACGCACAACATCGTCACGCGCATCCAGGAGATCGACGCCGCTGACCGCCGCGCCGCATCTCACCTGCGTCGGCGCGCCGCGCGAAGAGATTCTCGACATCGCGCGCAACTACTGGGCGCACGGCATCCGGCACATCGTCGCGCTGCGCGGCGATCCGCCGCAGGGCAGCGGCGAAGTACGTGCCGCATCCGCGGCGGATTCGCCTACGCGGTCGATCTGGTGCAAGGGACTGAAGTCGGTCGGCGACTTCGAGATCTCGGTCGCGGCGTATCCCGAAGTCGCATCCGGAAGCGCCGAACGCCGCGTTCGAGCTCGACAATCTGAAGGCGAAGATCGACGCCGGCGCCGATCGCGCGATCACGCAGTTCTTCTTCGATACCGGACGTGTTCCTGCGCTTCCGCGATCAGTGCGCGGCCGCGGGCATCACGCGCGAGCATCGTGCCGGGCATCCTGCCGATCACGCGCTTCCCGCAGATGCTGCGCATGGCGCAGCGCTGCGGCGCCAGCGTGCCGGACTGGCTGGTGCACCGCTTCGACGGCCTCGATGACGATCCCGACACGCGCCGCCTGATCGCCGCCGCCGTCGCGATCGAGCAGGTGCAGGCAGCTGCAGCGGCACGGCGTCGAGGACTTCCACTTCTACACGCTGAATCGCTCCGAGCTCACGTACGCGATCTGCCACGCGCTCGGCGTGCGGCCGCGCCGCGCAGCGCAGCCGGCGGCAGGCTGATCAGTTCCCGACGACGTCAGACTGACTCGCAGTCGTACTCACCACGATGCCGAACGTCAGTCGCGCTTCCGCCAGGCTGCTCACGCGAGCGCATCCTGGTGCTCGACGGCGGCATGGGCACGATGATCCAGGGCTATCAGCCTCGACCGAGAGCGGACTATCGCGGCGAGCGCTTCAAGGACTGGCCGTGCGATCTCAAGGGCAACAACGACATCCTGGTGCTGACGCAGCCGGAGATCATCGGCGAGATCCATCGCGCGTATCTCGAAGCCGGCGCGGACATCATCGAGACGAACACGTTCACGGCGAACTATTCCTCGCAGGCCGACTACCGCGCCGAAGAGCTGGTGCGCGAAATCAACCTCGCCGCCGCGCAGATCGCGCGCCGGGCGGCGGATGAATTCACCGCGCAGACCGGCCAGGTGACGTTTCGTCGCGGGCGCGCTCGGTCCGACGAACCGCACGGCATCGCTGTCGCCGAACGTGAACGATCCGGCCTTCCGCAACATCGATTTCGATCAGCTCGCGGCGACCTATCTCGATGGCGCGCGCGCGCTGATCGAAGGCGGCGTCGATCTGTTCCTGATCGAGACGATCTTCGACACGCTGAACGCCAAGGCGGCGATCTTCGCCGTGCGGCAGGCGCTCGACGAGGCGGGCATCGACCTGCCGATCATCATCTCCGGCACGATCACCGATGCTTCCGGCCGCACGCTGTCGGGGCAGACGACCGAGGCGTTCTGGAATTCCGTGCGGCATGCGCGGCCGCTCGCCATCGGGCTGAACTGCGCGCTCGGCGCGAAGCAGCTGCGTCCGTACGTCGAAGAGCTGTCGCGCATCGCCGATACCTACGTCAGCGCCTATCCGAATGCCGGCCTGCCGAATGCGTTCGGCGAGTACGACGAAGCAGCCGTGCGAGACGGCGGAGCTGATCCGCGAGTTCGCGACCAGCGGCTTCGTCAACATCGTCGGCGGCTGCTGCGGCACGACGCCCGATCACATCCGGCACATCCGCGAAGCGGTCGCAGGCGTTGCCGCCGCGCAAGCCGCCGCAGATCGAGCGGCGCTGCCGCCTGTCCGGCCTCGAGCCGCTCAACATCGGCGCCGACAGCCTGTTCGTGAACGTCGGCGAGCGCACCAACGTCACCGGGCTCGGCGAAGTTCCGCCGCCTGATCGAGGCCGACGATTACAACGCAGCGCTCGACGTCGCGCGCCAGCAGGTCGCGAGCGGCGCGCAGATCATCGACATCAACATGGACGAGGGCATGCTCGATTCGGAAGCGGCGATGGTGCGCTTCCTGAACCTGATCGCCTCCGAGCCGGACATCTCGCGCGTGCCGATCATGATCGACTCCTCGAAGTGGTCGGTGATCGAGGCGGGCCTGAAGTGCATCCAGGGCAAGGGCATCGTCAACTCGATCAGCCTGAAGGAAGGCGAGGAGCCGTTCCTCGAGCATGCGCGCAAGGTGCGCGCGTACGGCGCCGCCGTCGTCGTCATGGCGTTCGACGAGAAGGGCCAGGCCGACACGGTCGCGCGCAAGGTCGAGATCTGCAAGCGCTCCTACGAGCTGCTCGACGGAGAAGGTCGGCTTCCCGCCGGAAGACATCATCTTCGATCCGAACATCTTCGCGGTCGCGACCGGCATCGAGGAGCACAACAACTACGCGCGTCGACTTCATCGAGGCGACGGCGGCGATCAAGCAAGCGCCTGCCCGCACGCGCACATCAGCGGCGGCGTCAGCAACGTGTCGTTCTCGTTCCGCGGCAACGACCCGGTGCGCGAGGCGATGCACTCGGTGTTCCTGTATCACGCGATCAAGGCCGGCATGACGATGGGCATCGTCAACGCCGGTCAGCTCGCGATCTACGAGGACATCGACGCCGGAGCTGCGCGAGCGCGTCGAGGACGTGATCCTCAATCGCCGCGCCGACTGCGACCGAGCGGCTGCTCGAGATCGCGGCGCGCTTCAAGGGCGAGGCGGCGCGGACGCAAGGCCGAGGATCTCGCCTGGCGCAGCTGGCCGGTCGTGAAGCGCCTGGAGCACGCGCTGGTCAAGGGCATCGACGAATTCGTCGTGCAGGACACCGAAGAAGCGCGGCAGCAGTTCGAGCGGCCGCTGCAGGTCATCGAAGGGCCGCTGATGGACGGCATGAACGTCGTCGGCGACCTGTTCGGCGCCGGCAAGATGTTCCTGCCGCAGGTCGTGAAGTCGGCGCGCGTGATGAAGAAGGCCGTCGCGCATCTGATTCCGTACATCGAGGCAGCAGAAGGCGGCCGGCGGCGCGTCGCGCACGAACGGCAAGATCGTCATGGCGACGGTGAAGGGCGACGTGCACGACATCGGCAAGAACATCGTCGGCGTCGTGCTCCAGTGCAACAACTTCGAGGTCATCGACCTCGGCGTGATGGTGCCGTGCGAGCGCATTCTCGAGACGGCGCGGCGCGAAGGCGCCGACATGATCGGCCTGTCCGGCCTGATCACGCCGTCGCTCGACGAGATGGTGCACGTCGCGAAGCGAGATGCAGCGCCAGGGCTTCGAGCAGCCGCTGCTGATCGGCGGCGCGACGACTTCGCCGGCGCACACGTCGGTGAAGATCGATCCGCAATACAAGGGCCCGGTCGTCTACGTGAAGGATGCGTCGCGGTCGGTCGGCATCTGCCAGCAGCTGGTGACGGCGGCCACGCGCGCGGAGTTCGTCGCGAAGGTCAAGAGCGATCACGCGACGCGCCGCGAGCAGCACCACGGCAAGAAGATCAAGAGCCCGCAGCTGACGATCGCGCAGGCGCGCGCCAACCGCTTCAACGGCGGCTGGGATACGTACGTGCCGCCGGTGCCGCGCTTCCTCGGCGTGCGCGTCTTCGACGACTACTCGCTCGAGGACCTGACGCGCTACATCGACTGGATGCCGTTCTTCAACGCCTGGGAGTTCGCGCGGCAAGTTTCCGGACATCCTCACCGATCCGATCGTCGGCGAGCAGGCCAGCAATCTGTACGCGGATGCGCGGCGCATGCTGAAGCAGGTCATCCGCGAGCGCTGGCTGACGGCGCGCGGCGTGATCGGCCTGTTCCCGGCGAACAGCGTCGATGACGACGACGTCGAGGTCTACACGGACGAGTCGCGCACGCAGCGTGCTGCACGCGGCTGCACTTCCTGCGCCAGCAGAAGGGCAAGCCGCCGGGCCAGTCGCACGACTGCGCTCGCCGACTTCATCGCGCCGAAGGACTCGGGCCGGCGCGACTACATCGGCGCGTTCGCCGTCACTGCGGGCATCGGCATCGAGCCGCACCTCGAGCGCTTCGAGCAGGCGCACGACGACTATTCGAGCATCATGCTCAAGGCGCTGGCCGATCGGCTCGCGGAGGCGTTCGCCGAACGCATGCACGAGCGCGTGCGCCGCGAGTTCTGGGGCTACGCGCCGGAGGAACGGCTCACCAACGATCAGCTGATCCACGAAGAGTATCGCGGCATCCGTCCGGCGCCGGGCTATCCCGCCTGCCCGGATCACACGCGAGAAGGCGACGCTGTGGCAGCTGCTCGATCCGACGGCCAACGCCGGCATCACGCTGACCGAGTCCTTCGCGATGTATCCGACGGCCGCCGTGAGCGGCTGGTACTTCTCGCATCCCGGCTCGCGCTACTTCGCGGTCGGCAAGATCGACCTGGACCAGGTGCAGAACTACGCCGCGCGCAAGAAGATCTCGCTGGAGGAAGCGCAGCGCTGGCTGTCGCCGAACCTCGGCTACGACTCGGACTCGGACGCCGACGCGGCGTAAAGGGCGCCCCACGAGAACGCATTGATAACCGCGGACCTTGGCGTGGCGGTGAAGCGTTTTCGCGGGGAACCCCGCCCGGAGAAGGTCTCACTTCTGTCCGGTCGGCAGGTACAATTCAGCGCTCATGACGATCAGCAAAGTCTATCCGAGCGCGCAGGCCGCGCTCGCCGACGTGGTGCGCGACGGGATGACGGTGATGTGCGGCGGCTTCGGCCTGTGCGGCATCCCGGAGAACCTGATCCTCGCGCTGTGCGAATCCGGCGTGCACGGCCTGACCGTGGTCTCCAACAACGCCGGCGTCGACCAGTTCGGCCTCGGCAAGCTGCTCAAGACGCGGCAGATCGCCAAGATGATTTCTTCCTACGTCGGCGAGAACAAGGAGTTCGAGCGGCAGTACCTGGCCGGCGAGCTGCAGCTGGAGTTCAATCCGCAGGGCACGCTCGCCGAGCGCATCCGCGCCGGCGGCGCGGGCATCTACGGCTTCTACACCAAGACCGGCGCGGGCACGCTGGTCGCCGAAGGCAAGGAGACAGCGCGTCGTGAACGGCGAGACGTACGTGCTCGAGACCGGGCTCACCGCCGACCTGTCGCTGGTGAAGGCGTGGAAGGGCGACACCGAAGGCAACCTCGTCTATCGCAAGACCGCGCGCAACTTCAATCCGATGATGGCCAGCGCCGGCCACGTCACGGTCGCGGAAGTCGAGCACCTGGTCGAGGCCGGCGAGCTCGATCCCGACGGCATCCACACGCCCGGCATCTTCGTGCAGCGGATCATCCAGGGCGCGAGCTACCTGAAATCGATCGAGCATCGCACCGTGCGCAAGCGCACGGCTGCCGTCTGAGGAACCACGACATGCCCTGGACCCGCGAGCAACTGGCCGAGCGCGCCGCGCGCGAGCTGCACGACGGCTTCTACGTCAACCTCGGCATCGGCATCCCGACGCTGGTGGCGAACTACATTCCGGCCGGCATGAAGGTGGTGCTGCAGTCGGAGAACGGCATGCTCGGCATGGGCCCGTTCCCGTTCGAGGGCGAAGAGGATCCGGACCTGATCAACGCCGGCAAGCAGACGATCACGCGAGCTGCCGATCTCCTCGTATTTCTCCTCCGCCGACAGCTTCGGGATGATCCGCGGCGGGCACATCGACCTGTCGATCCTCGGCGGCATGGAAGTCAGCGAGCACGGCGATCTCGCGAACTGGATGGTGCCGGGCAAGATGGTGAAGGGCATGGGCGGGGCGATGGACCTGGTCGCCGGCGTCAAGCGCGTGGTCGTCGTGATGGAGCACACCGTCGAAGGACGGCGCGCCGAAGTTCAAGCCGCGCTGCGAGCTGCCGCTCACCGGCGCGAACGTCGTCGACATGCTGATCACCGATCTCGCCGTGTTCGCGCGTCCCGACCGCAAGTCGCCTTCAAGCTCATCGAGCGCGCGCCCGGCGTGACCGCCGACGAGATCAAGGCGAAGACCCCCGCGGACTTCCTGTAGGTCGGGCTTCAGCCCGACGCCGACGCCATGAAAACACGCGCTGCAGTGCTGGGCGAAATGGGCCGCCCGCGGCCGTACGCGCAGACGCGCCCGCTCACGATCGAAGAAGTCGAGCTCGACCCGCCCGGCCCCGGCGAAGTGCTGGTGCGCATGCGCGCCGCCGGGCTGTGCCATTCCGATCTCTCCGTCATCAACGGCGATCGGCCGCGGCCGATGCCGATGATCATCGGCCACGAGGGCGCCGGCGAAGTGGCGGAGGTCGGCGCGGGCGTGCGCGACCTGCGGCCCGGCGATCATGTCGTCGCCGCTTTCGTTCCCTGCTGCGGCAGTTGCGAGCCGTGCACGACCGGTCGGCCAGCGCTGTGCGAGCCGGGTTTCAAAGCGAACTCGACGGGCACGCTGCTTGGCGGCGCGCAGCGCATGCATCGCGGCGGCGCGATCGTCAATCATCACCTCGGCGTCTCCGCATTCGCGGAGCACGCGATCATGGCGCGGCAGTCGCTGGTCAAGGTCGACGCCGGCCTGCCGTTCGACGAAGCAGCGGTGTTCGGTTGTGCGGTGATGACCGGCGTCGGCGCCGTGACGAATACCGTGCAGCCCCATCGCGGTTCGAGCGTCGCGGTGATCGGTCTCGGCGGCGTCGGGCTCGCGGCGCTGCTCGGTACGCGCCTGTCGGAAGCTTCGATCGTGATTGCCTGCGACCTCAGCGAGGACAAGCTGGCGCTCGCGCGCAGCATGGGCGCGACGCACACGGTCAATGCCGGCGACCCGACTGCGCTGGAGCAGATCAGGGATCTCACGCGCGGCGGCGTGCACTACGCCTTCGAAATGGCGGGCTCGGTCAAGGCGATGGAGCTTGCGTACGCAGCCACGCGGCGCGGCGGGACGACGGTGACCGCCGGATTGTCGAACCCGAAGCACCTGTTCTCGATCCCGCACGTCGGCATCGTCGCGGAAGAGCGCACGATCAAGGGCAGCTATCTCGGCAGCTGCGACCCGGCGCGCGACATCCCGCGCTACATCGAGTTGTACCGGGCAGGACGCCTGCCGATCGATCGCCTGCTCAGCGAGCGCATCACGCTCGACCAGCTCAACGAAGGCTTCGACCGCCTCGCCGACGGCCGCACCGTGCGGCAGATCGTCACGCTGTAGGTCCGCGACGTCAGGCTCGCGACCAACGCCGCTTCGCACCGCCGTCAAGCGCCGCGCCCGCACTCATGCGCTGACACTCCGCCCGCAGCGCTTCCAGTCCCGCGCGCGTCTGCTTGCTCATCCCTTTCTCGCCCGCATCAGCGAGCAACCGCGCGCGCTTGATCAGCATGTCGGTCCAGGGCAGCGGCTCGGCGGACGTGTACGCGTGCAGGCGGCCGGCGTAGTGCCGGACCGACGGCCAGTCGCGCTCCTGCAGGCCCGCTTCGATCGCATTCCCGTAGAACTCGAAATAGCTGTGACTCACGCAGCCGGCGGCGAGCAGTTGTTCGCCTTCCGCCAGCGCACTCGCGCGCTCCGGGCCGTTCCGTGTCAAGCGCGCCACCATGCTGAGCAGCATCGGTCCGCAGTACGACATGCCGGTCTCGCGCCCGAGATGCAGCGCTTCCTTCGCCAGCTGCAGCGCCTGGGCCGGATCTTCCGCGAATCATCGTCGCTGCAACGATCCCCATGCATTCCGCCTCGAAGCGGCGCGCGCCGAGTTGCTTGGCGAGTTGCATCGCCTGCCGCGCACGAGTGCGGCAGTCGTCGAACTGCGCCTGCATGAGCAGGCCGCTCGCCATCGTCAGGTGCACGAGCAGCTCGCCGCGCAGGTCGCCGACGCGCCGCGCGAGCTCGAGTCCTTCGCGGCAACTTTCGCGGCCCGCGGCCGGGTCGCCGCAATACGTGTGCGTGATCGCGAGCATCGGCAGGTTCGACAGCAGCACGCCGACGAGATCGTGATCGCGCGCTTCCTTGATGCACTGGGCGAAGTGCTGGCGCGCCGTCACCATGCTGCCGCGCTGATAGTACGCATCGCCGAGGCCGCTCAACGCCCGCGCGATCTCGACGTGCGACTGTGCCTGCAGTGCGAAGCGATGCGCCTGCTCGTGCGCTTGCATGCACGCGTCCAGCCGGCCGAGCGGAAAGCACAGATTGCCGCGCAACGTGTGAATGCGAGCGCGCGTTTCCAGGTCCGCGGAGTCGCCGAGCGCGCTCTCCGCGTGCTCGAGCGCTTCGAGCGCTTCCTCGTGCCGATCCATGATGCGCAACGCCGACGCGATGCCGATCCAGGCGCTGCCGTGGCCGTTCTGATCGATCGCGAAGTCGAGCGCCTCGCGATAGGCGGTCAGCGCATCGTGCGTGCGACCGAGCTGCAGCAACAGCTCGCCGAGCAGCAGGCTGCTCTTGTGCAGCAAGATCGGTTCGCGTGCGAGCGCGCTCGCTTTGTTGACCAGGCCGAGCGCTCGCTCGAAGCGCAACGCCGCCTGCTCGGCGATCGATGCTTCGAGATACGCGGCGGTCGCGCGCTCATCGTCGGCGGCAGCGAGGTGATCCGCGCGCAGCGCCTGATCGCCGTGTCGAGTACCACTCGGCGGCAGTGCGATGCAGCTCGCGTCGCTGCGACTTCAGAGTCGATTCGTAGATCGCGTCGCGGAACAGCGCGTGGACGAACTCCAGGTCGACGCCGTTGAACCGTACCAGCGCAGTTTCGGTCAGCGGCGTCGGATCGTACTCGTCATCGTTGAGCACGTGGCGCAGAGCGGTCAACGCTGCGCGATGTCCGAGAACGGCGGCGGCCTGCAGAGCCGCGTGATCGCGAGCGGACAATCGAGCGGCGCGCGCCAACACGACCGACCGCACCGATCCCGGCAACAGCTCGTGGCCCGCGCGCGCTGCACGGAGCAGCTGATCGAGAAACAGCGGATGCCCGTCGGCGCGTTGGATGCAGGCCGCGATCATTTCCTGCGGCAGCTCCGGAAAGTGCGCGGCGAGTTCCTGTGCCTCGTCCTCGGCGAGCGGCGCGAGGTCGACGGTCGTGACCGGGCAGCCGCGCGCGCGTGCGCGCCAGCTGGCATTGATCGGATCGCCTTCCGGGCGCGTCGTCATGATGAACAGGATCTGGCAGTTGGCGACGACGGCGGCGATCTCGCCGAATCGCGCCAGCTCGTCGGTGTCCGCCCAGTGGACGTCCTCGACGACCAGCAGCTGCGGTCCGCGCTGCACTGCCGATTCGATCAACTGCGCGAGCGCCAGAGCGCGGCCGCGCTGACGGGTCGCGATCTCCATCGCCTTTTCCAGCGCTGCGAGCTCCGCATCGATCGGTGCGTCGATGAGATCGCTCAGGAAGATGATCTGATCGACGGCGTTGCGGCCGGACATCGCGCGCCGGACCGCCGCGGCGCGCTCGTTCGCCGGGGCATCCGCACCGAGACCGAGCAGGCTCAGCGCCAGCGCCGTGATCGGGCGCCGGCCGGGCGATTGGCCGAAGTCGAAGACTTGTGCGGAATGCACGGCGACGCCGCGTTCGCGCGCAGCGCTGCGAACCGCATTGACGAGGCACGTCTTGCCGATGCCGGCTTCGCCGCGCACGACGATTGCGCGGCCGTGACGGCTGTTCGTGCATCGGTCGAGCGCCGCGAGAATCATCGCGAGCTCCGGTCGGCGGCCGACGAACGGCTGTGCGCCCGGGCCGATTTCGCTGCGCAATCCCTGCAGGCTCCACGCGAGCGACTGACTCGGCTTGACCGGGCTGCGAACTCGCGGCGCGAGCGCCGCTGACGCGTTCGCCGAGCGACGCGCGCAATTCTTCGGAGATCAGGATCTCGCCGTCCGCGGCGCGGGCCGCGAGCGTATGTGCGACGTGCGTCGGCCGGCCGGTGAGCGGAAAGATCTCGGCGCCGCACAGCACCTGGCCTTGCGCGATTCCGATGCGGAGTGCGAGCGCGTTCGGCGACAGGCCACGGCGTGCTCGCCACCATGCTCTGCAAAGCCAACGCAGCCTGCGCCGCGCGCTCCGGCTCGTTGCCGTATGCAGTCGGAATACCGAACACGGCGAGCACGCTGCTGCCGACGCGGCGATCGACGCGGCCGCCGAATTCCGTGACCGCCTCCAGGACGCGACGATGGAACTGCGTCGCGAGCGCATGTGCCTCTTCCGGATCGAGCTGAGCTTCGAGCTCCAGCAGCCCTTCGAGGCGTGCCACCAGGATCGTCGCGTCGAGCAACTGCGGTCGCAGCTCGACGGGCGGCGCGGCGGGCGCAGCGATGCGCGGAATCTCGTGCGCGGCCGTGTCGTCGAGCGCTGCGTCGTCGCCCTCGGAGCTGCCGAGCGCGGCGCGCCGTCGTCGCATCAGATCGCGATAGAGGTGTTCGGTGGCAGGCTCGGGCGCGACGTCGAGCTCTCGCCGCAGCACGTCGCGGCACACGCGATACTGGCGCAGCGCTTCCGCATACGCGCCGCGCTTCGCGTGCAGCTCCATGACCATGCGATGCGCCGCTTCGTTGAGCGGCTCGAGTGCGACGAGCTTCGTCGATGCCGCGAGCGCGCCTTCGCTGTCGCCGTTCGCGACGCACAGCTCGCCGAGCTTGTTCAGCGCGTCGCTCAGCTCCTTGCGCAACGTCATGCGCTCGCTCGCCAGCCATTCGTCGAACGCGGTCGAGCGCGCGTCGAAGCCGTCGAGCAGATCGCCGCGATAATGCGTCATTGCCTCCTGCAGCGACGTGCGCGTGCCGGCGTTCAGCGCACGACGGAACGCGTGCAAGTCGCTGCGCACGATCGCCGGATCGATGCCGACGGATTCGGTGTCTGCGAGCAGTGCCTTGTGAGCATCGGCGGGCAGTGATTTTCGCAACGCTGCGAGCGCCTGACGCAGGCTCGTGCGCGCAAGCTCTTCGTCGGCGTCTTCCCACAGCAGCGTCGCGAGCCGGTCGCGGCTGTGCGATTCGCCCGGGCGCAGAGCCAGGTAGGCCAGCAGCGCGCGGCCCTTGCGCGATGCAATGCGAATTTCGGCGCCCGCAGCGTCCTGCACGCGGAATGCGCCGAGTACCTGCAGATTCAGTTCAGTCAAGGAGGTCCCCGGGCCCGCTGGTTCTTTGGACGCCCATTTTCACGTATTTTTCACGACTGTCGAGACTAGGCCCTCACGGCCCCCACCTACAGTTCCTCCTGCGCTCACCTACCCGGAGGATTCATGCTCACCGACGCCCGCGGCTGCCCCACCTCGACTCCCAGCAGTGTTTCCCTGCAGCACTACGAGCAGGCACTGGAGCTGTCGGCGAGCTACGAGCTCGACCCGCTGGCGACGATCCAGAAGGCGCTCGACGCAGATCCGACCTTCGCGATGGGGCACTGCCTGCGTGCCGGCCTGGCCGTCATGGCGACCGACCGCGGGGCGCTGCCGATGCTGTCGGAGAGCGTCGAGGCCGTCGAGGCGCTGGGACGTCGGGCCAACGATCGCGAGCGTGCTCATGCCGCCGCGGCCCGCGCGTGGCTACAGGGCGACTTCGCGGGCTCCATCCAGCGCTACGGCGACATCCTGCTCGATTACCCGCACGACCTGCTGGCGTTGCAGGTCGCGCACGTCGGCGACTTCTTCCTCGGCGCTTCCTCGATGCTGCGCGACCGGATCGCGCAGGTGCTGCCGATGTGGGATACGAGCATGCCGGGCTACGGCTACGTGCTCGGCATGTACGCGTTCGGTCTGGAGGAGACCGCGCTGTATTCGCGCGCCGAAGACATCGGTCGGCGCGCGCTCGACATCAATCGGCGCGACGCATGGGCAGTCCACGCTGTGACCCACGTGATGGAAATGCAGGGCCGGCTGCGCGACGGGATCGATTGGCTCACGTGCGCGCGAGGGCGACTGGTCGGTGAACAACGGCTTCGCGTTCCACAACTGGTGGCACCTGGCGCTGTTCCATCTCGAAGCGGGCAACTTCGCGCGCGTATTGGAGCTGTACGACCTGCGGATCCGTTCGATGTTCTCGCAGGTGCCGCTGGAGATGATCGACGCGACCGCGCTGCTGTGGCGCTTGGAGTTGCGCTCGGCGAACGTCGGCGATCGCTGGCAGAAACTGGCCGCGTGCTGGGAGCCGCTCGCCGAGCATTCCTACTACGCGTTCAACGACGCGCATGCAGTGATGGCATTCGCCGCGGCCGGCCGCAACGATCTGGCGCAGCGAACGATTGCCGCGATGGAGCGGAAGGCCGCCGGCTCGGACACGAACGCGATGATGACGCGCGACGTCGGTTTGCCGCTGGCACGCGCCGTTACGGCGTTCGCTGCCGGCCGCTATGGTGATGTGATCGCGCTGCTGCAGCCGATCCGAACGATCGCCAATCGCTTTGGCGGCAGTCATGCGCAGCGCGATCTGATTCATCTGACGCTGGTCGAAGCGGCCTTGCGTGCGCGGCACAACCGGCTTGCGCGCGCCCTGATTGCCGAGCGCACGCAGCTCAAGCCGTCGAGTCCGTTCAATTGGCAGCTGACGGCGCGCTCGATGGATCTCAGCGGCGACAGCGCCGGCGCGGCGCGCGCGCTGGAGAGCGCCGAGGCACGGGCCAAGGCGCAGTTCGGAGTGCACCGCGCCTACGCCTGATGCGGGCGTGACAGGTAGTCCTGCGACTGCATTTCGATCAGGCGACTCTTGGTGCGCTCGAACTCGAACGTTGAGCTTCGAGCCGCGATAGAGATCGGGCACCGGCGCGGCGGCGGCGACGATCAGCTTCACCGCGCGATCGTAGAACTCGTCGACCAGCGAGATGAAACGGCGCGCGGCATTCTCCGCGTCCGGCCCGAGCACGGGAACGTCGCGTCAAGAACACCGTGTGATAGCAGCGCGCGATCTCGATGTAGTCGGCCTGGCCGCGCGGGCCTTCGCACAGCTCCTTGAACGAGAACCAGATTGCTCCGTCGGCGTGACGATGCGCGCGCAGACGGCGATGGTTGAGAATCAGCGTGGTGTCGGTCGCGCCGGGCTCGGCCGCAATCGCGTCGAATAGTTTTTCCAGCTGCGCGGCGCGTGGCGGCGTCGCGCGCATCGAACCAGGTGTGTGCGCGTTCGAGCAGGCGCAGCCGATAGTCCGCGCCGCCGTCCATATGGACGACTTGCGTGTGCTCCTTCAGCTGGCGGATCGCCGGCAGAAAGCGCGCGCGCTGCAGCCCCTCCTTGTACAGATCGTCGGGCGCGACGTTGGAGGTTGCCACCAGCGTGACGCCGCGCTCGAACAGCCCGCGGAACAGGTTGCCGAGCAGCATCGCATCCGCGATGTCGGTGACGAACAGCTCGTCGAAGCACAGCACGCGGGCCTTCTGCGCGAGCCGGTCCGCGACGCGATCGAGCGGATTGGCCTGCTCCTTGTGCTTCTTCAGCTCGTCGTGCACCGACTGCATGAAGCGATGGAAGTGGCTGCGCTGCTTGTCGCGGAACGGCAGGCTCTGGAAGAACAGGTCCATCAGCCAGGTCTTGCCGCGTCCGACGCCGCCCCACACGTACAGCCCGCGCTGCAGCTCGTGCAGCTTGCCGCCGGACAGCAGTCCACCGAGGAGCTTGTTGCCGAGCAGTCGCTTCGGCTTCGCGCGCGATCAGCCGGTCGCGCAGCTCATCGAACAGCGCGACGACCCGTGCCTGCGCGGGGTCGGGCTTGTAGCCCAGGCGAGCGCACTCGCGCTCGTAGAGCTCCGCGACCCTCACTCCTGCAGCTCGGGCAGGTCTTTGAAGTAGTCGAGCGCCTGCGGATTCGCGAGCGCGTCCAGGTTCTTCACCGGCCGGCCGTGCACGACCTCGCGCACCGCCAGCTCGACCAGCTTGCCGTTGATCGTGCGCGGCAGGTCCGGCGCCTGCACGATGCGCGCGGGCACGTGACGCGGCGTCGTGTTGCTGCGGATCGTGCCGCGGATCTTGTCGCGCAGGTTCTCGTCGAGCGTCAGCCCTTCGCGCAGCCGGACGAACAGCACGATGCGCACGTCGCCCTGCCACTGCTGCGCGATCGCGATCGACTCGGCGACTTCCTCGATCTTCTCGACCTGGCGATAGATCTCGGCGGTGCCGATGCGCACGCCGCCCGGATTCAGCACCGCATCGGAGCGGCCATGCACGACCAGTCCGCCGCGCGCTGTGATAGTCGCGAGGTCGCCGTGCCACCAGACGTTCGGGTAGCGCGCGAAATAGGTCGCGTGAAAGCGCGAGCCGTCGGTGTCGCCCCAGAAGCCGATCGGCACGGAAGGGAAGGGCGCGCTGCAGACCAGCTCGCCCTGTTCGCCGTGCAGCGGCTGGCCGGCGTCGTCGTAGACCTCGGTCTTCATGCCGAGGCTGAGCGCCTGGATCTCGCCTTCGTAGACCGGCTGGATCGGGCAGCCGCCGCCGAAGCACGCCATCAGGTCGGTGCCGCCGCTGATCGAAGCGAGCAGCACGTCCGGCTTCACTTCGCGATAGACGTAGCGATAGCTCGGCGGATTGAGCGGCGCGCCGGTCGAGATGATCGTGCGCAGCGCGCTCAGCTCGAACTCGCGGCGCGGCCGGATTCCCGCCTGCTCGCAGCCGACCAGGAAGCGCGGGCTCGTGCCGAAGATCGTGATGCGCTCGTCGTGCGCCATCCGCCAGAGCACGCGCGGATCCGGCTGCAGCGGCGCGCCGTCGAACAGCACGATGGTCGCGCCCGTCGCGAGGCCGCTCGCGAGCGCATTCCACATGACCCAGCCGCAGGTCGTGTAATAGAAGTAGCGATCGTCCGGCCCCATGTCGGAGTGCAGCGTGTGTTCCTTCAGCTGCTGCAGCAGGGCGCCGCCGGCGCCGTGCACGATGCACTTCGGCACGCCCGTCGTGCCGGAGGAGTACAGGATGAAGGCCGGATGATCGAACGGCAGTTGCTCGAACGACAGCTGGCGCGGCGGAGCTGCCGAACTCTGCGAACGCGACGGCGTCGTCGATCGTGTCGAGCGCCGGTCGCTCGTTCGAGATAAGGCACGAGCACGACGCGTTCGATGCTCGCGATCTTCTGCTTGACCGCGCGCACGGTCGCCATGCAATCGATCGTCTTGCCGGCGTATCGATAGCCGTCGGCTGCGAACAGCACCTTCGGCGTGATCTGCCCGAAGCGGTCGAGCACGCCGCTCGAGCCGAAGTCGGGCGAGCACGAAGACCAGATCGCGCCGAGGCTCGTCGCGGCGAGCATCGCGATCACGGTTTCGGGAATGTTCGGCAGGTAGCCGGCGACGCGATCGCCGGGTTGCACGCCAGCGGCGCGCAATCCGTCGGCAATGCGCGCGGTCTCGCGACGCAGCTCGCGCCACGACAGCTCGCGGCGCTGCGCCGCGCTCGTTACGAAAGATGATCGCCGGCGCGTCGTCGTCGCGGCGCAGGAGATTTTCCGCGTAGTTGAAGCGCGCGTCGATGAACCAGCGCGCGCCGGGCATGCGGTTGCCGTCTTCGAGGATCTGCGTGGCGCGCGTCTGCGCGCGGATCTCGCAGAAATCCCACAGCGCGCTCCAGAAGTTCTCCGGGAACTCGATCGACCAGCGATGCAGCGACGGCGTAGTCGGGCACCGGCGCGCTGGTGGCGCTCGCGCACGAAGCGCATGAAGCGCGTCAGCTGGGCGCGCTGCGATGCGTTCGGGCGAAGGCGACCAGATCGGCTCCATGGGCGAGCTACAGGTTCGGCCTAGAGATTCTGATAGTTCGGGCCGGAGCCGCCTTCCGGCGTCGTCCAGGTGATGATCTCGTACGGATCCTTGATGTCGCACGCCTTGCAATGCACGCAGTTCGCGGCGTTGATCTGCAGCCGCCGCCCGCCCTGGCCGTCGGCGCACCATCTCGTAGACGCCGGCGGGGCAGAAGTTCTCGCACGGGTTGCCGTATTCCTTCGTGCAGCGAGTCACGCAGATCGACGTGTCCTGCACCTTCAGGTGCACCGGCTGCGATTCGTCGTGCACGTTGCCGGCGAAGAACACCGAGGCGAGGCGGTCGCGCGGCGGCAGCGAGCGGTCGACCCAGCCGCGATCCGGCGAGGCGTACTCGTCGAGCTTCTCCAGCGCCGACCAGTCGGCCGTGTTGCGCATCGTCCAGGGCACGTGTCCCTTCAGCAGCGATTCGATGCCGGCGTTGAACATCGCGAAATACAGGCCGCGCTTGAACGCCGGCTTGAAGTTGCGCACCGCGTGCAGCTCGCGATGACCTTCGGAGGCGCGCCAGCGCGCGTCGAAGCCGGCGCTCTTGCCGGCTTCCGCCAGATGCTCGGCCGCCAGCACGCCGGAGCGGATCGCCTGGTGAATGCCCTTGATCTTGAAAACGTTGAGCGTGCCGCCGGCATCGCCGATCAGCATCGCGCCGGGCATTTCCAGCTTCGGCAGCGACTGGTAGCCGCCGGCGACGATCGTGCGCGCGCCGGCCGCGAGAATCTCGCCGCCTTCGAGCAGCGGCTTGATGCGCGGATGATGCTTGAACTGCTGGAACGCCTCGAACGGCTTGAACCGCGGATCCTCGTAGTTCAGGCCGACGACGTAGCCGACGTACACGCGATCCTGGTCGAGGTGATAGAGGAAGCTGCCGCCGTAGGTGCGCGGTGTCGAGCGGCCAGCCGAACGCGTGCTCGATGCGGCCGGGCTTGCACGCGGCCGGGCGGCAATTGCCACAGCTCCTTGAAGCCGAGGCCGAACGTCGGCGGATCGACGCCCTCGCGCAGGTTGAACTTCGCGATCAGCTGCTTGCTGATCGAGCCGCGCGAGCCTTCGGCGAGCATCGTCGTGCCGGCGTGAATCTCGACGCCGGGCGTGTAGTTCGGGCCGGGCGTGCCGTCCTTGTTCGAGGCCCATGTCGCCGATGCGCACGCCTTTGACCGCGCCGTTGCTCGTCGAACAGCGCTTCGGCGGCCGCGAAGCCCGGGAAGATGTCGACGCCGAGCTTCTCGGCCTGCTGCGCGAGCCACGGCGTGAGCTGGCCGAGCGAGACGATGAAGTTGCCGTGATTGCGCATCGGCGAGAGATTGATCGCCCAGCCCGGCAGCTTGAACGAGCCGGTCTTCGTCATCAGCCGCACGTCGTCTTCGGCCGCCGGCACTTTCATGCCGGTGTACTCGCTGCGCCAGTTCGGCAGCAGCTTTTCGAGCGCGGCCGGGCTCGAGCACCGCGCCGGAGAGCGAATGCGCGCCGACGGACGAAGCCTTTCTCCAGCACGCAGATGTTCGTGTCGGGCTTGCAGCTGCTTCAGGCGGATCGCGCAGGCGAGGCCGGCCGGGCCCGGCGCCGACGATCACGACGTCGTACTCCATCACCTCGCGGTCGGTCATGGGTGCGGTCTCACTTGGGCGCCATGCGGATCGCGCCGTCGAGGCGGATGCATTCGCCGTTGAGCATCGTGTTCTCGCAGATGTGCGCGACCAGCGCCGCGTATTCCTCGGGCCGGCCGAGGCGCGGCGGGAACGGCACCTGCTTGCCGAGCGAGTCCTGCACTTCCTGCGACAGCGCCGCCACCATCGGCGTCTTGAAGATGCCGGGTGCGATCGTCATCACGCGGATGCCGTTGCCGACAGGTCGCGCGCCATCGGCAGCGTCATGCCGACGATGCCGCCCTTGGAAGCGGAGTAGGGGACCTGGCCGATCTGGCCGTCGAAGGCCGCGACCGACGCCGTCATCACGATGACGCCGCGCTCGCCTTCTTCGTTCGGCGTGTTGTTGACCATCACGCCGGCGGCCGATTTCGCGACGAGCAGCGTGCCGACCAGGTTCACCTCGATGACCTTGCGGAAGATCTCGCCGGGCATCGGGCCTTCCTTGTTGACCATGCGGCGCGGCCAGCCGATGCCCGCGCAGTTGACGGCGAGGTTCAAGCCCGCCCATGTCGCTCTGCGCCTGCGCCATCGCCGCGGTCACGGCCGCTTCGTTGGTGACGTCGACGTTCTGGAAGCGCGCGGCAGCGCCGAGCGCCTTGGCGGCCGCCTGGCCGGCGGCCTCGTTCACGTCGATCAGCGTGACCTGCGCGCCGGCGCCGACCAGCCGCTGCGCGACCGCGTTGCCCAGCCCGGAAGCGCCGCCGGTGATGACGGCGCGGATCTGATTCAATTTCATGCTCGTCCCCTTAGTCGGTCAGGCTTCAGCCCGACTCACATATCCTCTGCCCGCCGTCGACCTCGATGACGCGGCCGGAAAAATAATCGTTCTCGGCGATGAACATCGCCGCGTGCGCCATCTCGGCCGGCTCGGCCATGCGCTTGAGCGGCACGGCGTTGACGGCGCGCTCGATCATCTCGGGCTTCATCGTGTCGAGGATCTCGGTGCGCGTAAAGCCCGGCGCGATCGCACCGGTGCGGATGCCGAAGCGCGCCAGCTCCTTCGCCCACACGACGGTCATCGCCACGACGCCGGCCTTGGTCGCCGAGTAGTTCGACTGCCCCATGTTGCCGGCGCGCGAGATGCTCGAGGTGCTGATGATCACGCCGCCGTTGCCCGAGGCCGATCATGCGTTGCGCGGCTTCGCGCGCGCCGAGGAACACGCCGGTCAGATTGACGTCGACGACCGCGCGCCACTGGTCCAGCGACATCTTGCCGACGACCTTGCCGTCCTGCACTTTGACGAGCAGCGCGTCCTTGGTGATGCCGGCGTTGTTGATCATCACGTCGAGCCGGCCGAAGTCGCGCGACGACGCGCGTCGAGCGTGCTCGACACGTCCTCTTCGCGCGTGACGTTGCAGAGATAGGTGCGGCAGCGGACCGACTCGGCCTCGCACAGCTCGCGCGTGCGGTCGAGATCGGCCTGGTTGAGGTCGAGCAGGGCGAGCTCGGAGCGCTTGCTGCGCGAAGGCGAGCGCCATGGCGCGGCCGATGCCGCGGCCGGCGCCGGTGATGACGACGAGCTTCTCCTCCAGCTGCATGCGCTTACCTCAAGAAGACGCGGGATGTTAGCATAAAGCGTGGGTCGGGCTTCAGCTCGACTCACTCATCGCCGGATGCCAGTCCGGCTTGCGACGCTCCAGGAACGCCGACAACCCTTCGCGTCCTTCCGGGCTCACGCGCAAACGCGCGAGCAGGCGAGCCGTTTCCTCAGCCGAGCACGTCGCGGTCGCCGAGTCCGGCCACGCGACGCACGAGTTTCTTCGCGGCGCGCAGCGCTTCCGGTCCGCCACGCAGCAGGTGATCGACCTGCGCCGCGACCGCCGCGTCGAGCTGCTCGGCAGTCGCAGTGAAGTGCAGGAGCCCGATGCTGCGCGCTTCGAGTGCATCGAACGGCGCCGCGGTCAGGAACAGGCGTCGTGCGTGTCGATTGCCGATCGCCGCGACGACGTAGGGCGAGATGGCGGCCGGCACGATGCCGAGCCGCACTTCGGTCAGCGCGAACTTCGCAGTCTCCACGCCGATGGCGATGTCCGCGCACGCGACCAGGCCGACGCCGCCGCCGAACACGTTGCCGTTGACGCGCGCGATGACGGGCTTGTCGAGCTCGTCGAGCGTGCGCAGGCAGCGCGCCAGCAGCAGGGCATCGTCGACGTTCTGCTGCTCGGTCGCGCCCATCATCGAGCGCATGTGAGCGATGTCGGCGCCGGCGCAGAAGCTCGCGCCCGCGCCGGTCAGCACGACGACGCGCGCCTGCGATCGTTGCCGAGCGATCGCGAGCAGCGCGGCGTGCAGCTCCTGCATCGTCGCGCCGTCGAGCGCGTTGTGTTTGTCGGGACGATTCAGCGTCAGCGTCGCCACGCCGCGCGCATCGACATTGGTGGTGATGAGAGGCATGGCAGCGTCACCTACATGCGGAACACGCCGTACCGCTCGGCGCCCGGCTTCGGGCCGCGCATCGCAGCGCTGATCGCCTGGCCGAGCACGCGGCGCGTGTCGATCGGATCGATGACGCCATCGTCCCACAGCCGCGCGGTCGCGTAGTACGGGTTGCCCTGCGCCTCGTACTGCCCGCGGATCTCGCTCATGAACTGCCTGGCGCTCTTCGTCCGGCCACGTCTGGTTGCGCGCCTTCATGCCGTCGCTGCGCACGGTCGCGAGCACCTGCGCCGCCTGCTCGCCGCCCATCACGGAGATGCGCGCGTTCGGCCAGGTCCAGATCATGCGCGGCGAATAGGCGCGGCCGCACATCGCGTAGTTGCCGGCGCCGAACGAGCCGCCGATGATCACGGTGTACTTCGGCACGCGCGAGCAGGCGACGGCGTTCACCATCTTCGCGCCGTCCTTCGCGATGCCGCCGTGCTCGAACTTCTTGCCGACCATGAAGCCGGTGATGTTCTGCAGGAAGATCAGCGGCACGCCGCGGCGGTTCGCCAGCTGGATGAAGTGCGCGCCTTGAGCGCGGACTCCGAGAACAGGATGCCGTTGTTCGCGACGATCGCGACCGGGTAGCCCTACAGGTGCGCGAAGCCGCACACGAGCGTCTTGCCGTACAGCGGCTTGAACTCGTGGAACTCCGAGGCGTCGACGATGCGCGCAGATGATCTCGCGGACGTCGTACGGATAGCGCGTGTCGCGCGGGATGATGCCGTAGATCTCTTCGACGTCGTGCACCGGCTCGCGCACTTCCTGCTGCGGCAGCCACGGCTCGTGACGGCGCGCGAGATGCTTCACCGCGTCGCGCGCGAGCGCCAGCGCGTGCTGGTCGTTGTCCGCGAGCAGATCGGCGACGCCGGAGATGCGGGTGTGCACGTCGCCGCCGCCGAGCGATTCGGCGTCGACGACTTCGCCGGTCGCGGCGCGCACCAGCGGCGGGCCGCCGAGAAAGATCGTGCCCTGCTTCTTGACGATGATCGCTTCGTCGCACATCGCCGGCACGTAAGCGCCGCCGGCGGTGCACGATCCCATGACCACTGCGAGCTGCGTGACGCCTGCGGCCGACAGGCGCGCCTGGTTGTAGAAGATGCGGCCGAAGTGATCGCGGTCCGGGAAGACTTCGTCCTGCAGCGGCAGGAACGCGCCGCCGGAGTCGACGAGGTAGACGCAGGGCAGGTGATTCTCCGCGGCGATCTCCTGCGCGCGCAGGTGCTTCTTCACCGTCATCGGGAAGTAGGTGCCGCCCTTGACCGTCGCGTCGTTCGCGACGACGACGACTTCCGAGCCGTGCACGCGGCCGATGCCGGTGATCACGCCGGCGGCGGGCGCGCCGCCGTCGTACATGCCGTCCGCCGCGAGCGGCGAGAGCTCGAGGAACGGCGTGCCGGGATCGAGCAGGGTGCTCGACGCGGTCGCGCGGCAGCAGCTTGCCGCGCTCGGTGTGCTTGCGCCGCGCGTCCTCGCCGCCGCCTTCGGCCGCGATCGCCACGCGCTGCTTCAGCTCGTCGGCGAGCGCGCGCATGTAGGAGGCGTTGGTGTGAAAGGCCTCGGAGTTCGGATCCACCCGCGTCGGAATCATGCAGTCGCCTCGAAGATTTCCCGTCCGATCAGCATGCGGCGGATCTCGCTCGTGCCCGCGCCGATCTCGTACAGCTTGGCGTCGCGCAGCAGCCGGCCGGCTGGGAAGTCGTTGATGTAGCCGTTGCCGCCGAGCGCCTGGATCGCCTCGAGCGCCATCCACGTCGCGCGCTCGGAGGCCTGCAGGATACAGCCGGCCGCGTCGAAGCGCGTCACCTGGCCGCGATCGCAGGCCGCTGCGACCGAGTACACGTAGGCGCGGCAGGCGTTCATCGTCGTGTACATGTCGGCGATCTTGGCCTGCATCAGCTGGAAGGTGCCGATCGGCTTGCCGAACTGCTTGCGCTCGTGCACGTACGGCAGCACCAGGTCGAGGCACGCGCGCATGATGCCGAGCGAGCCGCCGGCCAGCACCACGCGCTCGTAGTCGAGGCCGCTCATCAGCACCTGCGCGCCGAATCCTTCCTTGTGCAGCAGGTTCGCGGCCGGGATCGCGCAATCCTTGAAGACCAGCTCGCAGGTGTCGGAGCCGCGCATGCCGAGCTTGTCGAGCTTCTGCGCGGTGCTGAAGCCGGGCGTGCCGCGCTCGACGATGAACGCGGTCACGCCCTTCGGGCCGAGCTGCGGATCGAGCGTCGCGTAGATGATCGCGACGTCGGCGTCGGGCCGTTGGTGATCCACATCTTGCTGCCGTTGAGGACGTAGCGGTCGCCGCGCTTCTCGGCGCGCGTGCGCATGCCGATGACGTCCGAGCCCGCGCCGGGCTCGCTCATCGCGAGCGCGCCGACGTGCTCGCCGGAGATCAGCTTCGGCAGGTATTTCTCCTTCTGCGCGGCGGTGCCCCAGCGGCGCAGCTGGTTGACGCACAGGTTCGAATGCGCGCCGTACGACAGGCCGACCGAGGCGGAGGCGCGGCTGATCTCCTCCATCGCGACGACGTGCGCGAGATAGCCGAGGCCGGTGCCGCCGTGCTCTTCCTCGACCGTGATGCCGAGCAGGCCGAGGTCGCCGAGCTCCGGCCACAGCTCGCGCGGGAAGCGGTTGTCGCGGTCGATGTCCGCGGCGAGCGGCGCGATGCGCTCCGCGGCGAACTTCGCCACGGTGGCGCGCAAGGTGTCGATGTCTTCGCCGAGTCCGAAATCGAAATCCTGCATCTGCCTTGGCTCCCGTGCACGGGCAGGGCTTGTGAAAGTTGTCCTATTGTCCGACAATCCGACCGAAGTGTCAACCTAGAATCGATGAACAAGAAGCCCTCGCGCCGTCCGGACGCGCCGCAGCGCGGCAGCCGCTGCCGCGGCCGCGGCCGCCGCCGCGCGCGCCGCTGTTCGACCCGGTCGAGCGGGAGCCGGCCTACACCGCGTGTCCTCGGCCATCGAGGCGAAGATCCTGTCGCGCACGCTGCGCGACGGCGACGTGCTGCCGGCGGAGACTGACCTCGCCCAGCAGTTCCGCGTGCATCGCTCGACGGTGCGCGAAGCGCTGCGGCAGCTGGAGAGCGCGGGGCTCGTGACGCGCCCGCCGGGCGCGAAACGCATGATCGTGAGCCGGCCGCATGCTGCGAAGGTCTCCTCCGGGATGCGCCACGCGCTGGTGCTGCACGACGTGACGTTCGTGGACGTGTGGGAAGCGATGATGGTGATCGAGCCGGAAGTCGCGGCGCTCGCGGCGACTCGGCGTACGCAGGCCGACCTCGATGCGCTGGTGCAGGCGGCCGAAGCGTTCCGGACGTGGCCGAAGGACGATCCGCACGCCGTCGACGTCGTGGCGGAGTTCTTCGAGGCGATGGGCGCGGCCTCGCGCAATCAGGTGCTGGTGCTGGCGAAGCAGTCGCTGACCGACGCGCTGGCCCCTTCACTGGCGCGCATGATCGACACGGTGCCGCAGGCGCGCCAGCGCATCGCGGATGCGCAGCGGCGGATCATCGCCGCCGTGCGCGACAAGAACGCGGAAGAAGCGCGCAAGTGGATGTCGAAGCACGTCCGCGACTTTCAGCGCGGCTACGAGCTCGCCGGCATTTCGCCGGACACGCCGATCTCGGTGTGAGCAGTCGGGTTACCGTCAGGCTTCGCTAAGCCCGACCTACAGAGCTCGATCGCGACCGCCGTCGCTTCGCCGCCGCCGATGCACAGCGACGCGATGCCCCGCTTGCCGCCGCGCGCTTCAGCGCGTGCAGCAGCGTCGTGAGGATGCGCGCGCCGGTCGCGCCGATCGGATGGCCGAGCGCGCACGCGCCGCCGTTCACGTTGACGCGCGCCGGATCGAGCTTCAGATCGTGGATCGCCGCCATCGCCACGCAGGCGAACGCTTCGTTGACCTCGAACAGATCGACCTGGCTCGCGTTCCAGCCGGTCTTGGCGAGCACGGCCTGGATCGCGCCGACCGGCGCAGTCGTGAACCACTCGGGCGCCTGCGCGTAGCTGGCGTGAGCGACGATGCGAGCGAGCGGCTTCAGGTTGCTCGCGCGCGCCGTGGCCGCGCTCACGACGATCAGCGCCGCCGCGCCGTCCGAGATCGACGAGGAGCTGGCGGCGGTCACGGTGCCGTCCTTGTTGAACGCGGGCTTCAGGTTGGGAATCTTCGCGATGTCGCACGTGAACGGCGTTTCGTCCTTCGCCACGACGCGCTCGCCCTTGCGATCCTTGCACGGTGGCCGCGGCGACCTCGGCGTCGAAGTAGCCCTTCTCGACCGCCGCCAGCGCGCGCCGCACGGACTCCGCCGCGAACTCGTCCTGCTGGCCGCGCGTGAAGCCGTACTTCTTCGAAGTCGCGTCGGCGAAGTAGCCCATCATGTTGCCGTCGAACGGGCTCTGCAGGCCGTCGAAGAACATGTGATCGATGAGCTGCGCGTGACCCATGCGCAGGCCGGCGCGCGCCTTCGGCAGCAGGTAGGGCGCGTTCGACATCGACTCGATGCCGCCGGCGAGCACGACTTGCGCCGAGCCGGCGCGAATCTGATCCGCGGCCAGCATCACGGCCTTCAGGCCGGAGCCGCACATCTTGTTGACGGTGGTCGCCGGCACCTTCTGCGGCACGCCGGCCGCGAGCGCCGCCTGGCGCCCGGGCGCCTGGCCGATGCCGGCCATCAGCACGCAACCGAAAATCGCCTCGTCGATCTGCGCGGCGTCGATGCCGCTGTCCTTGATCGCTGCCTGGGCGGCGACGGCGCCGAGCTGCGGCGCACTCAGCGCGCTGAGCGCGCCCTGGAATGCACCGATGGGTGTGCGGCGTGCGGCAACGATGTAGATGTCTTCACTCATGGCGTGATCCTACAGGGGGTCAAGTCGGACCGACCAAGCGATTGTTGCGGCCGGCGTCGGCAATTCAATGCCGGCGTCAGGAGCGCCGCCCCTGCAGTTCTGCAACGCCGTCCGTTTCCGACAGATCCGGCTCGTCCAGCGCGGCGAGAATCCGCGCCCGCGCCTGGTCGCGCGTCTGCGCGATCGCGGCGGTCGGGTCGAGGCCCGGCAGCGGACCGAGCGGCGGCAGCACCTGGATGTGGATGCGCCCGGGCCGCGGCAGGAACCGGCCGCTCGGCAGGATGTGGCGCGTGCCGCGGATCGCGATCGGCACGATCGGCAGCTCCGCGCGCGCCGCGATCGCGAATGCGCCGGTGTGGAACTTGCCGAGTCCGGGCTGCGCGAGGAACGTGCCTTCGGGAAAGAACGCCAGCGCCTGGCCCGCGTCCGCGGCCTTGATCAGGCGGCGCGCATCCATGCCGCCGGCGTGGCGATTGAAGCGGTCGACGAACTCCGAGCCGATCCGGCGCAGCACGAAGCCCGGCCAGCGGCACGCGCGAAACCTCCTTCTTGATCACGAAGGAGAAGCGCGCGGGCAGGGCGGCCTTCAGCACGACGCCGTCGAGGTAGCTGGCATGGTTCGCGACGACGACGCACGGGCCCGGCGGGCAGGTGCTGGGTGTCGAGCAGGCGCACGGGCATGCCGGCGAGTCGGAAAAACGCCTGCGCCGCGAAGTGCGCCATGTGGCGCCGGGCCGTAATGCCGAACGGCAGCAGGACCAGCGCGAACGCGAGCAGGCCGAAAACCAGAAAGGCCACGGCTGCGTACAGACCGTAAGCGATCTCCAGCAAGCCGAGGAGGGCGCGCTTGAGGGATGAAACCATTGGATCGGAGGAATGCTCCGAGTGCGACTGTGATGCCCAAAACAGGGGCACCGGTTTCTGTGAACTGATTCTCTTTATGTCAACCCTACCGGGGTTCTGTGATAACTGTCACGTCCCTGCACAGACCCCCCTTTGCATACTGCAGGCACCGCAGGAACGGGGTCGGCACCGCGCCGGCTCCGGCGTCTAGCCTGAACGTGATGAGCACCGTTACGAAAGCGTCAGTTTACTCGAGGACCGCCGAAGACACGCCCGACACGCCGTCGCTGGCGTCGATCGACCGGTTTCTCGATGCCGTCTGGATGGAGCGCGGCCTGTCGCCGAACACGCTCTCGGCGTACCGCGCCGACCTGACGGCGCTCGATCGCTGGCTGCAGAGCCGCGGCGGCTCCAGCCTCGGCGCGAAGCGCGCCGACGTGCTCGCATTCATCGCATACCGCGTCGAAGGCGGCGCGCGGCCGCGCTCGACCGCGCGGCAGCTGTCCAGCTTCCGCCGCTACTACCGTTACCTGATTCGCGACGGCGCGATCAAGGAAGATCCGACCGCGCAGATCGCGATGCCGAAGATCGGCCGCTCGCTGCCGAAGTCGCTGACCGAGGAAGAAGTCGAATCGCTGCTGGCGGCGCCGGAGATCGACGATCCGCTCGGCAACCGCGACCGCTCGATGCTCGAAGTGCTGTACGCCACCGGGCTGCGCGTGTCGGAGCTGGTGAACCTCAAGTCGAGCCAGGTCAACATGAACCAGGGCGTGCTGCGCATCGTCGGCAAGGGCGATCGCGAGCGCCTGATCCCGCTCGGCGAAGAAGCGGTCGACTGGCTGCAGAAATTCATGAACGGCCCGCGGCTCGAGATCCTGCTCGAGCGGCAGACCGAGTACCTGTTCCCGACCCGCCGCGGCGATCGCATGACGCGCCAGGCGTTCTGGCACATCATCAAGCGCTACGCGCAGAAGGCGGGCGTGCAGAAAGCGCTGTCGCCGCATACGCTGCGCCACGCATTCGCCACGCACCTGCTGAATCACGGCGCCGACCTGCGCGTCGTGCAGATGCTGCTGGGCCACAGCGATCTTTCCACGACGCAGATTTATACCCACGTCGCGCGCGAGCGCATGAAAGAGCTGCACGCGCAGCACCATCCCGCGCGGCTGAAGGCGTCCGCCGCCGAAGCATTGCCGTGCCCGGCCTCTGCTAGACTCCTGAACCGTTGGTCCGCTCCGGCGTCGAACGAGGCAGGGGGCGCGTCGCGCCCAAGCGAAAGGCCGTCATGAACAAGCTCTTCTTGTCGTGCGCTGGCTGGGCCTGCTCGCCGGCATGCCTGTGCGGCTCCGTGCTCGCGGCCGAGGGCAGCAAGCAGGATTCGGACAAGCAAGCCGATCCGCGCGCGATCATCGCGAAGAAATTCCCGGAGAGTCAAGCATCGACGACGTGCAGCCCTCGCCGGTGCCCGGGATCTACCAGGTCCCGATGGGCGCGGACATGGCCTACGTCAGCGCCGACGGCCGTTACCTCTTCGCCGGCGATCTGTACGAGATCGACACGCGCACCAACTCACGGAGCAGGGCCGCGCGGCGTGCGCGCGTCAAGCTGCTCGGCAAGCTCGACGAGCGCGACATGATCGTGTTCTCGCCGAAGGTCGTGAAGCACACGATCACGGTGTTCACCGACGTCGAATGCGGCTACTGCCGCAAGCTCCACAGCCAGATCGATCAGCTCACCAAGCTCGGCGTGCGCGTCCGCTACGCGGCGTATCCGCGCGCGGGCCCGGGCACCGAGGACTGGCACAAGATGGAAGCGGTGTGGTGCTCGAAGGACCGCCAGACGGCGATCACGCAGGCGAAGCTCGGCCAGGCCCTGAAGACGGAGAATTGCGGCGCGACGCCAGTGGCCAAGCAGTTCCAGCTCGGCGAAGATCTCGGCGTGCGCGGCACGCCGGCGATCTTCACGCACGAGCGGCGAGTACATCGGCGGCTACCTGCCGCCGGCGGACCTGGTCAAGCAGCTCGAAGAGTCCGAAGCGAAGGCAGAAGAAAGGCGTAGAGCGCCTTGGCGATCCCGCGCAGCTCTAGCGCTCCAGCAGCTTCGCCTTGTCCGGCTTGCCTTCCCACTCCTTGGCGTCGGGCGGCGCGGCCTTCTTCTCGGTGATCACCGGCCAGACTTGGCGAGCTCGGCGTTGAGCTGACGGAACTGCTCCTGGCCGGCCGGCAGTTCCTCTTCGGAGAAGATCGCCTCGACCGGGCACTCCGGCTCGCACAGCGTGCAGTCGATGCACTCGTCCGGATCGATCACCAGGAAATTCGGACCCTCGTGGAAGCAGTCGACCGGACAGACCTCGACGCAGTCCGTGTACTTGCACTTGATGCAGGTTTCAGTGACGACGAAGGTCATCGGCGGCTCCGCTGGCGGGGCGTGCATTGTGCCATCAGCTATCGGTGGTCACCAGTTTGCCGTCCCGCCAGTCGATCGTGCGGAAATGCAGCCGCTCCACGCCGTTGCGGCGGTCTTCCAGGTAGCGGCGCAGCGCGAACTCGACGCTGAGAAAAGCGACCTGCGGCCAGGGAATTTCGGACTCGGCGTACAGCTGCGTCTCCAGGCTCTCCGGCCCGACGCCGAACTGCGGGTGCTCGGGATCGAGCCGCGCGCGAAACATGATGTGCACCTGGTGCGCGCGCAGCACGCTCACGACCGCGAGCAGCGAGCCGATCTGCACGTGCGCCAGCGCTTCCTCCATCGCCTCGCGCGCCGCACCCTGCTGGACCGATTCGCCGTTCTCCATGAATCCGGCCGGCATCGTCCAGAAGCCGTGGCGCGGCTCGATCGCCCGCTTGCACATCAGGATCTTGCCGTCCACCTCGATGACGCAGCCGGCGATGATGCGCGGATTCTCATAGTGGATGGTCCCGCAGGCCGTGCAGACGGCGCGCGGCAGGTGGTCGCCTTCCGGGACTTTCAACTCGACCGGTTGGCCGCAAGCGGGACAGAATTTCATGCAGGTGAGAGCTTAAACGCTGCGCTATTCTCCAGCCAATGAGCACCTCGCTCCCAGTGATCGACCTGAGCCTCGCGCGGTCGGCCGTGGCGCGGCAGCTCGATCTCGCTTGCAGCGAGTTCGGCTTCTTCTATCTAGTGGGCCACGAGGTCGGTGCGCCGCTGACGGATGGGCTGCTGGCGCTGGCGCGCGAGTTTTTCGCCCGCGATCGAGCGGAGAAGATGCAGATCCACATGTCGCGAGGCGGCCGCGCCTGGCGCGGCTATTTCCCCGTGGGCGGCGAGCTCACGTCGGGACAGCCGGATCTCAAGGAAGGTCTGTACTTCGGCAGCGAGCTCGACGATGACGACCCGCGAGTGCGCGCGGGTACGCCGATGCACGGACGAAACCTGTTCCCCGACGTTCCGCAGTTTCGCGCGCACGTGCTCGACTACATGAGCGCGCTCGAAGCCGTCGGGCAGCAGCTGTTGTCGCTGATGGCAGAGGGGCTGCATCTGCAGGCCGACTATTTTCAGCGCCACTTCACTGCCGATCCGACGGTGCTCTTCAGGATCTTCCGCTATCCGCCCGACGAAGCTGCGCGCGAAGGCTGGGGCGTCGGTGCGCACACGGACTATGGATTGCTCACACTGCTTCAGCAGGATGCGGTCGGCGGCCTGCAGGTCCTGAATCGCGACCGCTGGCTCGACGTGCCGCCGCTCGCGGGCTCGCTGGTCTGCAACGTCGGCGACATGCTGGAGCGGCTGACCAACGGCCGCTATCTCTCGGCACTGCATCGCGCGAAGAACCTGAGCGCACGCGAGCGCCTGTCGATGGTGCTGTTCCTCGATCCTGCTTTCGATGCGAAGCTCGAACCGCTGCCAGGCGTGAAGCCCGACTCGCACCAGCCGCACACGAACGTGCGCTGGGATCGCATCGACCCGCACGCGATGCAGGGCACCTACGGCGAGTACCTGCTCAGCAAAGTCTCGAAGGTGTTTCCGGAACTGGCGCCGACCGTTCGCTGACGGCCGGCGCTCAGTTTTCAGGGACTCGAGCTGCTACGGCTTCAGCTGGCCGCGAATCTCGCCGCCTTTGTGCGCGGCGCTGTGGACGTTGACGTACAGCTCGCCAGCCTTGTAGGCCGCGAGTTGCTCGTCGGTGAGCTTGGAGCCCTTCGGCACGCTCCATACGCCATCCGCGCCTTTCTCTAGCACGATGATCGGCGGGCCGTTCTTGCCGGTTGCGGCCTGGTGGATGTGAGCAGCGTTGCCTTCGACGCCCTTGGTCGTGACGCTGCCGCTGACGGACTTGTCCGCGCCTACCGTGATTGTCCCGCTGCCGGTCGCTGCGGTTTCGACGGCAGGCACTTCCTCGCTGCCCTTCAAGGACACCTTGGAATCACCGGCGAGCGCCAGGCTCGATCCGAGGAGCAGTACAACGGTGAGTGCGGCGTGAATGCTGGATTTCATGACTCGACCTCCCAATGTCGCTGGAAATGCTGACGATTCTTACCTTGTGCGTGCACAGCAACGCATCGAGAATAATTTCGTTCCGGCGCGAGGAGCTTATGAGTACCCGAAGCGCGATTGCACTATTCGTCTTGTTCGTGTCCCTGCCCGCCGGCGCTGCCACCTACAAGGCACCGCGCACGAGCGACGGCCAGCCCGACCTGCAAGGCTTCTGGACCAACGCGACGCTCACGCCGGTGGAACGCCCGGCAGCCCTCGGCGACAAGCTGGTGCTATCCGAAGCCGAAGCGACGGCGATGGAGCGCCAGATGGCGCGGCGCATGGAAGCCGCGAACGCGCCGAGCGACCCGAGCGAAGTGCAGCGCGCCGGGCAGGCGGTCGGCGGCTACAACATGTTCTGGGCGGACTTCGGCACGCAGGTGGCGATCGTCAACGGCGAGCGCCGCAGCTCGCTGATCGTCGATCCACCGCAGGGCCGCGTGCCGGCGTTGCACACGCAGGCAGAAAAGCTGGTGAGTGCAGCGGAGCGACGCGGTTACGACGGGCCCGAGCAGCGGCCGCTCGGCGAGCGTTGCCTGCTCGCGTTCGGCAATGCATCCGGACCGCCGATGCTGCCCGTGATGTACAACAGCAACTACCAGATCGTGCAGACCGCGGACACGGTCATGATCCTGGTGGAGATGCCGCACGACGTTCGGCTGATCCATCTCGACAGCAAGCCGTTGCCCGTCGGCATGCGCAAGTGGATGGGACACTCGACCGGCCGCTGGGAGGGCGAGACGCTCGTGGTCGAGACCTCGGGGCTGCGCAAGGAGCAATACATCTCCATCGGTGGCGGCGGCAGCTATCGCTACGTGCCGTCGAGCGCGAACCTCAAGGTGATCGAGCGCTTCACGCGCACCGGTCCGCGCACGATCCTCTACGAGTTCACGGTCGAGGATCCCGAGATCTTCACGCAAGCGTGGCGCGGCCAGGTGCCGCTCAACGCGATTGACTCACCGCTCTACGAGTACGCCTGCCACGAGGGCAACTATGCGTTGCCGGGAATTCTGGCGGGCGCGCGCGAAGCGGAGCGACAGGGCCGCAAGCCGACCGCAGCACCGGAGGACGGCGGCAGTGAGCGGAGCGCGTTGCTCCGCTTGGTGCCGGTGGAGGGAATCGAACCCACACTCTGTTGCCAGAACCGGATTTTGAGTCCGGCGCGTCTACCAGTTCCGCCACACCGGCACTGAACTATTTTCAATTACTTAGCGCATTAACTGCATCCGCTATCGAGCCGAGCGGAGCGTTCGCGCCGCATTGTAGCGGACTTGCAGGTCGGGCTTCAGCCCGACTTCGCCGGTGCTGCGACCT
Source organism: uncultured Gammaproteobacteria bacterium (assembly GCA_963830745.1). GTDB lineage: Bacteria > Pseudomonadota > Gammaproteobacteria > Steroidobacterales > Steroidobacteraceae > Steroidobacter. The sequence goes on along the minus strand of CAWHNL010000011.1, from coordinate 423,866 downwards.
TTTCTCCCAGTGCAGCATCTAAGCTGCAACATGTCGCAATTCGCGGGAACAGAAGTCACGGCGGAAGTGCTCAGCGCAGCCTGCGACGGCGACGCCCGCGCTCAGGAAGCGATCTACCGCTCGTATCAGCGGCCCGGTGTATTCGCTGATCCGGCGACTGATCGCGCGGCCCGCGATCGCGGACGAGCTGTTCCAGGACACGTTCATCGAGATCCTGCGAAGCCTGCGCAGCTATTCGGGCGACGGCGCGTTCGGCGGCTGGGTGCGCGCGATCGCTGTGAACAAGTGCCTGATGTATCTGCGCTCGCCGTGGCATCGCAGCTTCGCGTATCTCGACGCCGACGAGAACGAGCCGATAGCCGACATGCTGATCGATGCCGCGTCGGGGCCGGATGCGCAAGTGCAGGCCAGCACCGACGTCGAGCGTGCGCTGGCGTCGCTGCCGCCGCTCACACGCAGCGTCGTCTGGTTGCACGACGTCGAAGGTTACACGCACGGAGAAATCGCACGCCTGATGGGACGCACCACCAGTTTTTCCAAGTCGCAGCTCGCGCGCGCGCACCAGCGCCTGCGCGAGCTGCTCGATCCTCAGTCCGAGTCTTTGCCATGCACGCATCTATCGACCATTTGCTGAGCTTGCGCGACGGCCAGCCCGTGGATGCCGCAACGGCGGCGCACGTGGAGCAGTGCCAGCGTTGTTCGGCCGAGCTGCGCAAGCTGCGCGAGACGCGCGCGAAGCTGCAGTCGCTGCCGCAACTCGATGCGCCGTCGTCGTTCCAGGAAATCCAGCGCGCGATGGCGCGGCCGGCGACTGCGCCGGCGCCCGCGTGGTGTCGGCACGCCTCGTCGCCGCGGTGGCATTCGTGACGCTGACGACGATCTTCTTCGTCGCACTTCGCGATGAGACGGCTCCCACAGTGGTGGAACGCTCAGCACAACCGCAAGACCGCGGGGACGTCGCCGATCGATGTCGTCGAGACGGCGCGCGTGCCGGAGCTGGTCGCGCAGTCGCAGCAGCTCGAAGGCCTGCTGCAGAAGCTTGCCCGAGCGGCCGCGCATCGAGCGCGTGTCGACCGCCGCGATGATCGACACGATCGAGGACCGCATTCAATGGCTGGATTTCCAGCTGTCCGATGCGCCGGCAGCGGACTGAACGAGCAGCAGACGCGGCGCCTGTGGCGCGAGCGCGTCGAGCTGATGGATTCACTGGTGAAGGTGCGATACGCCGAAGGCGGAGTCACTTTCTGAGGGCATTCGACAGGAGCATTCCGATGAGCATTCTGGTGACCAAGAAGACTGTGTTCGCTTCGCTGACGCTCGCCGCGCTGCTGGCGGTCGCCACGCGGCGCAGGCGCAGCCGAGCAGGACAGCAAGTCCGCGGACAACGACGCGAAGTCGCAAGCGGAGCTGGAGCGCAAGCTCGCCGACGCGCGCAAGCGGCTCGATGAAGCGGCGCGCGAGGTCGCGAACCTCAGCATGTCCATGTCCGACGATGTCGTGCCGCACATGCGTAGCGTTCGGCAGAGTGATGGGTGGTGGTCCGCCGCGCGCGGTGCTGGGCATCAACTTGGGCCCGAATGACGACGTGAAGGGCGGCGGCGTCGAAGTCGTCAGCGTGAGTCCGGGCGGGGCAGCGGAACGCGCAGGACTCAAGGCGGGCGACGTGCTCACAGAGATCAACGGCAAGGCGCTGAAAGGCGAGGGCGACGAGTCGGCGCGCGAGCAGCTGCTGGCCGCGATGCGCAAGGTGAAGCCGGGCGACTCCGTCGCGCTGAGCTACCGGCGCGACAACAAAGTGGTCAAGGCCAACCTCGTCGCGCAGCCGCTCCAGGATCGGTTCTTCACGATGGCCGATGCCGCCGGCCGGCGGGTATCGCACCGCTGCCCCGCATGCCGAATTTCATGTTCATGCGCGGCGAAGGCGTGTTCGGCTCCGCGGAGCTGGTGCCGATGACGCCGAAGCTCGGTCAGTACTTCGGCACCGAGACCGGCCTGCTGGTCGTGCGCGCGCCGGAGGACAGCCGCCTGAAGCTGGAAGACGGCGATGTGATCGTGGACATCGATGGACGCACGCCGGCGAGCCCGTCGCACGCGCTGCGCATCCTCTCGTCGTATCAGCCCGGCGAGAAGCTGAAGCTCAACGTCCTGCGCACGAAGAAGCGCATGTCGTTCGAGATCACGATGCCGGAGAACGCTGCGTGGGAGAAGCGCTTCGACGGTGCGCACTTCGAGCGGCGCTTGGAACGCGGCTTGGAGCGGGGCCTGCGTCATGCGCCGGGCATCGAGGCGATGCCTGGGACTCCCGGCATTCGCATCGAGGGAATGCCGGATGAGGGTCCGGTCAGCGCTGCCGTTGCCGGACGAGCCCGTGTAGTCTACCGTGCGCGCCCAATGCGGCGCGCCGACTTCGCCTACGACCTGCCTGAAGATCTGATTGCACAGCGGCCCCCGATCGAGCGATCGGGGAGCCGCTTGCTGCATTTGGAGCGCGCGACGAGCCGCGTGCACGATCTGCACTTCACGGATCTGCCCTCGCTGCTGCGCGCCGGCGACCTGCTGGTGTTCAACGATACGCGCGTGATTCCGGCGCGTGTCGTCGGCAGCAAGCCCACGGGCGGGCAGGTGGAGATCCTGCTCGAGCGCGTGCTCGAAGGACGCCGCATCCTCGCGCACGCGCACGCGAGCAAGCCTTTGCGCAGCGACGTGCCGGTCGCGTTGCCCGGCGGTGTTGAAGCTCACTACATCGGTCGCCGCGACGATCTGTTCGAGCTCGAGCTCAGCACCGATCCGCTGCCGTACTTCGAGCAGCACGGCTCGATGCCGCTGCCGCCTTACATCGAGCGTCGCGGCGGAAGCGGACGATGCGACGCGCTATCAGACGGTCTATGCGCGCGAACCCGGCGCAGTCGCCGCGCCGACGGCGGGTTTGCATTTCGACGAAGCGATGCTCGCGCGTTGCCGCGAGATGGGCGTGAGCTCGGCGTTCGTGACGCTGCACGTCGGCGCCGGGACTTTTCAACCGGTGCGCGTCGACGATCTCGCCGCAGCATCGCATGCATGCCGAGCGCGTCACCGTGAGCGCCGAAGTGTGCGCGGCGATCGAGCGAACGCGAGCGGCCGGGCGGGCGCGTCATCGCAGTCGGTACGACCGTCGTGCGCAGTCTCGAATCGGCCGCACGCGAGGGCCGACTCGCTGCCGTTCGCCGGCGAGACGCGGCTGTTCATCACGCCGGGCTTCCGTTTCGCAGTCGTCGATGCGCTGCTCACGAACTTTCATCTGCCGGAGTCGACATTGCTGATGCTCGTCTGCGCGTTCGGAGGCTACGATGCGGTCATGCAGGCCTATCGACACGCGGTGAGCGAGCGCTACCGGTTCTTCAGCTACGGCGACGCGATGTTCCTGGAGCGCGCATGAAGTTCGAGCTGCTCGGCACCGACGGGCGCGCGCGCCGCGGACGCATGACGTTCGCGCGCGGCGTCGTCGAGACGCCCGCGTTCATGCCGGTCGGCACGTACGGCACCGTCAAGGCGATGACGCCCGAGGAACTGACCGAGATCGGCGCGCAGATCGTGCTCGGCAACACGTTCCACCTGATGCTGCGGCCGGGCATGGACGTGATGCGCGCGCACGGCGGCCTGCATCGCTTCATGCACTGGGAGCGGCCGATCCTGACCGACTCCGGCGGCTTCCAGGTGTTCAGCCTGGCGACGCTGCGCAAGATCACGGAGGAGGGCGTGAGCTTCCGCTCGCCGGATCAATGGCGATCCGGTGCTGCTGACGCCGGAGCGCTCGATGCAGGTGCAGCGCGATCTGGATGCGGACATCGTGATGATCTTCGACGAGTGCACGCCGTATCCGGCGACCGAAGAGGAAGCGCGCACGTCGATGGAGCTGTCGCTGCGCTGGGCCGCGCGCAGCCGCGCCGAGTTCGAGCGGCTGCAGAATCCGCATGCGCTGTTCGGCATCGTGCAGGGCGGCATGTATCCCGGCGCTGCGGCAGGAGTCGCTCGCGGGCCTGCACGCGCATCGGCTTCGACGGCTACGCGATCGGCGGACTGGCCGTCGGCGAGCCGAAGGAGGAGCGCGAGACGCATGCTCGATGCGATCGAGCCGCACCTGCCGGCGGATCGGCCGCGCTATCTGATGGGCGTCGGCACGCCCGAGGACCTGGTCGAGGCGGTCCGGCGCGGCATCGACATGTTCGATTGCGTCATGCCGACGCGCCATGCGCGCAACGGCCACCTGTTCACGTCGACCGGCGTGCTGAAGATCCGCAATGCGCGCTACGAGTCCGACACTGCGCCGCTCGATCCGGCCTGCGCCTGCTACACGTGCACGCAACTACAGCCGCGCCTATCTGCGGCATCTGGACAAGTGCGGCGAAATTCTGGCCGCGCGGCTCGGCACGATCCATAATCTCCACCAGTACCTGTCCCTGATGCAGTCCATGCGTGCGGCGATCGAACAACGACGGTTCGACGCATTCGTGGCCGACTTCTACGCCCGCCGAACCGAACGAAAGCCGACTGACGCGCACCCGCATGCTCGCCGATCTTCCGACCGCACCCTGGTTCCGACGCGTGCTCGTCGCGGCCCTGATCCTCGGCATCGTGCTGCTCACGTTCAGCGTGCTGCAGCCGTTCGTCGTGCCGCTGATCTGGGGCGGCATCCTTGCGTACGTCAGCTGGCCGCTGCAGCAGCGCATCATGCGCGCGCTGCGCGGTCGCGTCGGGGCTCGCCGCGCTGCTGACGACACTGCTCGTGACGCTCGCCATCGTCGTGCCGCTCGTCTGGCTGATCCTGATGGTGCGCGTCGAAGGCGATCGCGGCGTATGCGAAAGTGCAGGCGTTCCTCGCCTCGAAGCCGTCGTTGCCGCCGGCGCTGCGCGATCTGCCGTGGGTCGGTGCGTGGGCGCAGGACATGCTGACGCAGCTGTCCGCCGATCCGACAGCGATTAGCGAGCAGTTCGTGCTGACGCTGGAGCAATCGTCCGTCGAAGTGTCGAGGCTGATCGGCGGCGTCGGTCGCAACGCCGCGAAGCTGTTTTTCGCCGTGCTCTCGATGTTCTTCCTGCTGCGCGACGGGCCGCGGCTCGTGCGCGAGGCGCGCGCGATTCTCGAAGGCATCCTCGGGCCGCGCGTGCACGACTATCTCGATGCCATCGGCGCGACGACGCAGGCGGTCGTGTACGCGCTGATTCTCGGCGCCATCGCGCAGGGCGCGGTCGCGGGCATCGGTTACTGGATCTTCGGCGTCGAGGCGCCGGTGCTGATGGGCGCGCTGACGGTGCTGATCGCGCTGATTCCGTTCGGCGCGCCGCTGGTGTGGGGCAGCCTGGCGATGTGGATGCTCGTGACCGGCGACTTGTGGCACGGCATCGGCCTGCTGCTGTGGGGTGTGCTGCTGGTCAGCTGGATGGACAACATCGTGCGGCCGCTGGTCATCTCCAACGCGACGCGCATGCCATTCCTGCTCGTGGTGTTCGGCGTGCTCGGCGGCGTGCTCGCGTTCGGCCTGGTCGGGCTGTTCATCGGCCCGGTGCTGCTCGCGGTGTCGCTCGCGATCTGGCGCGAGTGGCTGGAGGAGCATCAGCAGAAGGAAGTCACGACTCCGCTAGCGCTCACGACTCCTTGACGCCCAGTGGCCTTCTCGTGTTTCGACAAGCAGGATCTTGTCGATGCGCACGCCATCCATGTCCATGATCTCGACCTTCAGGTCGCGCCACGTCAGCGTGTCGCCGGCCTTCGGGATGCGGCCGAGGCGCGCCAGCACGAAGCCCGCGACGGTGTGATAGTCGCGGCCGACCATGTCGCGGCGGTTCAGGCGGCGCTGCAGTTCTTCGATCGGCAGGTGGCCGTCGACCAGCCAGGAGCCGTCCTCGCGCTGCAGCGCTTCCGGCCGTTCGCGGCTGCCGAGCTCGGGCAGCTCGCCGGCGATCGCTTTGAGGATGTCGATCGGCGTCGTGATGCCCTCGATCTCGCCGTACTCGTCGGTCACGACCGCCAGGTGCGTGCTCGACTTCTGAAACTGATCCAGCAGCTGCAGCACCGAGATCGAATCCGGGATGTGCAGCGGCGGCTCCAGGTCGCGGTCCGGCATCGAGCACGCCGCGATGCACGGCCTCGCTGAGATTGGCGAGCGTGATCATGCCGAGCAGGTTGTCGAGCTTCTCGCGCGCGATCAGGAAGCGCGCGTGGCCGCTCGATCTTCGCCTGCTGCCACAGCACGTCGATCGGCTCGTCGATGTCCAGCCAGATCACGTCCTGGCGCGGGATCATGATCGAGCCGACCTTGCGGTCGGCGAGCGCCAGCACGCCTTCGACCAGTCGCCGCTCGGAAGCGAGGAACACGCCGGCGCGCGTGCCTTCCGCGACGCAGTGCGCGCACGTCGTCTTCCGTCACCGCCGCCTGGGGCGCCGCGGAGACCGGCAGGATCTTCAGGAACGCGTTGACCGACGCGCGCAGCAACCAGACCGCGGGCGCCGCGAATGTCGCGAACAGGCGCATGATGGGTGCGACGCGCAGCGCGAGCGTTTCGGCGTGCAGCAACGCCACGCGCTTGGGCACCAGCTCGCCGACGATCGAGCGTGACGAAGCCGATGACCACCACCACGATGCAGGTACGCAATCTCCTCGGCGTACCGGAGCGGCACGCCGTAGCCGGCGAGCGTGCCGGCGAGCGGCTCGGCGAAGGTCGCGCCGCTGTACAGGCCGGTGAAGATCGCGATCAGCGTGATGCCGATCTGGATCGCCGAAAGCAGCGTCGTCGGGTCCTCCATCAGCGCGATCGCCGACTTCGCGCCGGTCCGGCCCTGCTCGGCGGCGGCCTGCAGCCGGGAGCGCTTGGCCGACACCAGCGCCATCTCGGACAGCGCGAAGAAGCCGTTGACGAGGATGAGCAGGAGGATGACGAGAACTTCGCTGGATCTCATGGAGGGCACTCGTCCTCACGGGAAAAAGCAGGTGCGCAGTGTACCTTCCCTATCTTCGAAGTCTTCCGTCGGGAGCCCCCATTCGCCGGCAGGCCCTGTGTATAATGCGCCGCTCTTTTTCCACAGGATTCAACATGGACTGGCTGATTTCGACGGCGGCCGCGCAGGCGGCAGGCGGATCCGGGCAATCGGGCGCCCTGATGCAGATCCCGTTCCTGATCCTGATGTTCGTGGTCTTCTATTTCCTGCTGATCCGTCCGCAGACCAAGCGCGCCAAAGAGCACCGCGCCCTGATCGCAGCGCTCGAGGTCGGGGCCGAAGTCGTCACCAACGGCGGCATCCTCGGCAAGGTCACGCAGCTCGGCGAGCAATATCTGACGCTGGAGATCGCCGACGGCGTGAACGTCAAGGTCCAGCGCGCCACCGTCGCGCAGGTGCTGCCCAAGGGCACGCTGAAGAGCGTTTGACGCTGCGGTAGCCGCGGACTCTCCATGTATCAATTTTCCCGTTGGAAGTATTGGCTGGTCATCATCGTCGTGGTGGCCGGCACGCTGTTCGCGCTGCCCAACGTGTTCGGCGAAGGCCCCGCGCTGCAGTTGTCGCGCAACGACCGCGCAGCGATGGACGAGGCGCGCGCAGCAGCGCGTGCTCGGGGTCCTCGAAAAGCAGAAAGTCACGCCGGAAGCCTCATACCTCGAGAAGGACCGGCTGGTCCTGCGCTTTGCCGACCCGCAGCAGCAAGCCGCGGCGCGCGACGCCATCGCCAAGGGGACTTCAGGCGACTACCTGGTCGCTTTGTCGAGCGTGCCGCGCACGCCGGAGTGGATGCGGCGCGTCGGCCTGAAGCCGATGAGCCTCGGCCTCGATCTGCGCGGCGGTGTCCACTTCGTCTACGAGGTCGACATCCAGGGCGCGTTGGCGCAGACCGTGGAGCGAATGGAGCGCGATGTGCGCACCACGCTGCGCGACAAGCGCGTTCCGTACGGCGCCGTCTCTTCGAACAACGGCGTGGTGCGCGTCGTCCTGCGCAACGCGTCGGACCTGCAGGCTGCGATGGATGCGTTGAAAGCGCCGGACGGCAGCATCCAGCTCACGTCCGGGGAAGCGGCGGACGGTTCTTACGTCGAGATGCGCATGACGCCTGCCGAGATCAAGCGCCGGCAGGATGTCGCCATCGAGCAGAACATCACGACGCTGCGCAATCGCGTCGACGAGCTCGGCATCTCCGAGCCGATCGTCACGCGCCAGGCGTGCGAACCGCATCTCGTGCAGCTGCCCGGCGTGCAGGATCCGAACGAGGCGATCCGCGTGCTCGGCGCGACCGCGACGCTGGAGTTCCGCCTGGTCGACGAGAACAACAATCCGTACGAGGCCGAGAGCACCAAGCGCATACCGATCGGCTCGAAGCTCTACAAGGAGCGCAACGGCCGCCCGATCCTGCTGAAGCGCGAAATCATCGCGACCGGCGAGCAGCTGTCGGATGCGAATTCCAACTTCCAGGAAGGCCAGCCGCAGGTCAACGTGCAGCTCGATGCGCGCGGCGGGCAATCGATGCTCGCAGCGACGCGCGACAACGTCGGCCGGCGCATGGCCGTCGTCTACATTTCCAAGAAGCAGCTGGCGGAAGGCGAGCAGTGCAAGGGAGCGCGCAGCGGCTCGATCTGCACCGAGGAAGACGTCATCAGCGCCGCGACGATTCAGAGCGTGCTGTCTTCGAGCTTCCGCATCACCGGCCTGCAAGCGAACGAAGCGCGCGAGCTGGCGCTGCTGTTGCGCTCCGGTGCGCTCGCGGCCCCGCAGACGATCGTCGAGCAGCGTTCGGTCGGTCCGAGCCTCGGCGCGGACAACATCCGGCGCGGCTGGCACGCGATGGCCGTCGGCCTGGTGCTGACGTTCGCCTTCATGGCGATGTACTACCGCGCGTTCGGCTGGATCGCCAACGCTGGTGCTCGCCGCCAACCTGGTGCTCACGGTCGGTCTGCTGTCGCTGCTGCAGGCGTCGCTGTCGTTGCCCGGCATCGCGGCCGTCGTGTTCCACCTCGGTATCGCTGTCGACGCGAACATCCTGATCTACGAGCGCATCCGCGAGGAGCTGCGCGCCGGCAACTCGCCGCTGTCGGCGATCAACGCCGGCTTCGACAAGGCGTTCGCGACGATTGCGGACTCGAACGTCACTACGCTGATCGCCGGCGTCGTGCTGTTTGCGTTCGGCACCGGCACGATCCGCAGCTTCGCCATCGTCATGACGCTGGGCATCCTCACTTCGCTGTTCACGTCGGTGGTCGGCAGCCGCGCGCTGGTCCACTGGATCTGGGGCCGACGGCAGCGCCTGAGCGCACCTGCCCATCTAGTTCACGAGCCGGAAACCGCACCATGGAGTTCTTCCACAAAGTCACGACGTACCCGTTCATGCACACGCGCCGCATGTGGTACGGCGTGTCCGGCGTCGCGATCATCGCCTCGATCGTGCTGCTGTTCTGGCACGGCCTGAACCTCGGCATCGACTTCACCGGCGGCGTCGATGCTCGAATTCGCCTACCCGCACAACGGCCGACATCGAGAAGACGCGCGCGACGCCTGCAGCAGGCGGGTTACCAGCACGCGCAGGTGCAGAACTACGGTGACGACAGCAGCATCATGGTGCGGCTGCTCCCGCAGGAGAACGAGGACGTCAACGCCGTGAGCAAGGCGGTGAACGAGACGCTGCGCAAGGTCGACCCGACCGTCGAGCTGCGCCGCGCGGAAGTCGTCGGCCCGCAGGTCGGCGAGGAGCTGACCAACCAGGGCGGCCTCGCGATGCTGTTCACGTTCGTGCTGATCGGCATCTACACGTGGTTCCGCTTCCAATGGAAGATGGGCATCAGCGCGGTGATCGCGACGCTGCACGATCCGCTGATCATCCTCGGCTTCTTCGCGGTCACGCAGATCCCGTTCGACCTGGCGGTGCTGGCGGCGATCCTCGCGGTCATCGGCTACTCGCTCAACGACACGGTCGTGGTGTTCGACCGCGTGCGCGAGAACTTCCACAAGATGCGCAAGGCGAGCTCCGAAGAAGTGATGGACGCCTCGATCAACCAGACCCTGTCGCGAACGATCATCACCAGCGGCGCGACGCTGCTCGTCGTCGTCGTGCTGCTGATCATGGGCGGCGAGACGCTGCGCGGCTTCTCCTGGGCGCTGACGATCGGCATCATCGTCGGCACGTATTCCTCGATCTACGTCGCCGGAGCGCTGGCGCTCGATATGAAGCTGTCGGCGCGCGACCTGATGGAGCAGAAGGAAACCTCCAAAGTCGACGCCATGCCCTGAAGCCGCTCATGAACTGGCTCATCTGGCTCGGCTTCTTCGCGATCTTCATCGGCGTGCTGGCGCTCGACCTCGGCGTCCTGCATCGCGAGTCCAAGGCCATGCACGTGCGGCAGGCGCTCGGCTGGACGGTCGTGTGGATCGTCGTCGCGCTGTCCTTCGCCGGGCTCGTCTACGGCGTCTACGAGTATCACTGGTTCGGCTGGCACCGCGGCCACGGATGCAGCCGCGAACGGCAGCCGAGGCGGCGATCCAGTTCGTGACCGGCTACCTGCTCGAATGGTCGCTGTCGGTCGACAACATCTTCGTCATCGCGATCATCTTCACGTTCATGAAGATCCCGGCGCAGTTCCAGTACCGCGTGCTGTTCTGGGGCATCGTCGGCGCCATCGTGCTGCGCGGCGCGATGATCGCGGCGGGCGCGGCGCTGATCCACGCGTTCGATTGGACCTTCTACCTGTTCGGCGCAATCCTGCTGTACTCCGCGGCCCGCATGCTACGCAGCGAGGAGGAGCAGTTCGATCCGAGCAAGAGCGTGCTCGTGCGCATCGCGCGACGCGTCTACCCGGTCACCGACAAGCTGGACGGCGAGCGCTTCTTCACGCACGTCGACGGCGCGCGCGCGGCGACACCGCTGTTCGTGACGCTGCTGCTCGTGGATTTTGCCGACGTCGTGTTCGCGGTCGATTCGATCCCGGCGATCTTCGCGGTGACCCAGGAGCCGTTCATCGTCTTCACCTCGAACGCGTTCGCGATCCTCGGCCTGCGCTCGCTGTACTTCGCGATCGCCGGGCTGATGATGATGTTCAAGTACATCAAGCTCAGCCTGATCTTCATCCTGGCGTTCGTCGGCGTGAAGATGATGCTGCACCATCACCTCGAGATTCCGCACGCGATCTCGCTCGGCGTGATCGTCGGCTTCCTCGCGATCGGCGTCCTCGCCTCGCTGTGGTCGACGCGGCGCGAGCAGCGCACGCAGAATAGGGCGGCGACCATGGAAATCCTCAGCGATCCCCAGGTCTGGCTCGCATTCGCTGACGCTGACCGCGCTCGAGATCGTGCTCGGCATCGACAACATCATCTTCATCTCGATCCTGGTCGGCCGCCTGCCGAAGGCGGTTCAGCAGCGCGGGCGCACGATCGGCCTGGCGCTGGCGATGCTCACGCGCATCCTGCTGCTGCTGTCGATCACCTGGGTGATGGGCCTGTCGGCGGACCTGTTCTCGGTCGGCGATCTCGGCATCTCCGGACGCGACCTGATCCTGATCGGCGGCGGCCTGTTCCTGCTGGCGAAGAGCACGCTGGAGATTCACAGCAGCCTGGAAGGCGAGGAAGAGCACCGCGAGGGCGGCGGCCGCGCGACCTTCACGAGCGTGATCATGCAGATCGCGATCATCGACATCGTGTTCTCGCTCGACTCCGTGATCACGGCGGTCGGCATGGCGGATCACGTGCAGGTGATGATCGCGGCGGTGGTCGTCGCCGTCGTCGTGATGATGTTCCTCGCCGGTCCGATCGGCGATTTCGTCGACCGCCATCCGACGATCAAGATGCTGGCGCTGTCGTTCCTGATCCTGATCGGCATGGCGCTGGTCGGCGAGGGCTTCGGCTTCCACATCCCGAAGGGCTACATCTACTTCGCGATGGCGTTCTCGGTCGCCGTGGAGATGCTCAACATCCGCGTGCGCAAGCGCCTGGAGCCGGTGAAGCTGCGCAAGAGATTGGAAGAAGAGTAGGACTCGGGCGTAGGTCGGGCTTCAGCCCGACTCCGCTGCTGCCTTTGCCTTGAAATCCAGATACAGGTTGTACAGCGCCACGAACAGCGGGAACAGGTTCGACAGGATCCCCACCGAGTCGTTCTTGCCGAACACGAAGTACGACAGCAGCATGACGCTGCCCAGCGAGCTCATGTACCAGAACAGCCGCGGCATCACGACTTTGCCGTGCGCCTGCGATGCGGCGAGCTGCACGAACCAACGGCCGGCGAACATGAACACGCCGAGATAGCCGATCAGCTTCCAGGGTGTGATCGTGACGCCGTACATCACGACCCACACCTTGTTCACGGCGACGCCCTCGCGACGATGATTTCTACTTGGTGGCCGGGCTGACCTGGCCGGTCGGCTTGGCCGGGCGACTGGAACCGCCGCCATTGCGCAGCGCGCTGTTCCTGTAGCCGTAGCCGAAGTAGATCACGAACCCGATGATCGTCCAGCCGACGATCCGGTACCAGGTGCCGCCGGTCATGAACAGGCTGGCGAGCATCAGGCCGCAGAACAGCGTGCCGCCGATGCCGACGAACCACACCCACTTCACGCGGAACGGTCGCGGCAGCTCGGGCTTCGTTACGCGCAACACCATGATGCCGATGCAGACCGTCACGAACGCCAGCAGCGTGCCGCTCGACACGAGCTCGCCGAGCACGTTCAGCGGCAGCAGGCCGCCCATCAGGCCGGCGCCGATGCCGGTCAGCACGGTCGAGAACACCGGGGTCTTCCACTCGGGATGGCAGGCGCGGAACGGCGGCGGCAGCAGTCCGTCGCGCGACATCGAATAGAAGATGCGCGATTGCGCCAGCATCATGACCAGGATCACCGAGGTCAGGCCGGCGAGCGCGCCGAAGATCACCGGGATCGACAGCCACAGCAGCTCGGGATGCGCCTCCAGTGCGGTGGCGACCGGCGCCGCGTCGTTGAGCTTCGGATACTCGAGCATGCCGGTGAGCACGCCGGACATCAGCACGTACAGCATCGTGCAGATGATGAGGCTGGCGAGAATGCCGAACGGGACGTCGCGCTGCGGATTCTTCGCTTCCTGCGCCGCCGTCGAGACCGCGTCGAAGCCGATGTAGGCGAAGAAGATGATGCCGGAGGCGCGGATGATGCCGCTCCAGCCGAACTGGCCCCACACGCCCGTGTTCTCCGGAATGAACGGAGCCCAGTTGTCAGCGGTGACGTAGAACGCGCCGAAGCCGATCACGAGCACCACGATGGCCGACCTTGATGGCGACCACGATCGCGTTCGTCATCGACGACTGGCGGATGCCGAGCATGAGGATGACGGTGACGACGGCGACGATGAGCACCGCCGGCAGGTTGAACATCGCGCCGGTGGCGAAGAAGCCTTGCTCGATCGTGTAGTCGATCGGCGCGCTACTGAGCGCCGGGGGGATGAAGTTGATACCCAGAGCGTCGAGGAACTTGACCAGGTAGCGCGACCAGCCGACCGACGACGGTCGAGGCGGCGAACAGATATTCGAGCACCAGGTTCCAGCCGATGAACCAGGCGACGCCTTCGCCGAGCGTCGCGTACGAGTACGCGTAAGCGCTGCCGGAGACGGGGATCATCGAGGCGAACTCGGCGTAGCACAGGCCGGCGAAGATGCAGCCGATGCCGGCGATGATGAACGACAGGACGATTGCGGGGCCGGCGTGCTGGGCGGCGGCGAGGCCGGTGAGCACGAAGATGCCGGTGCCGATGATGCCGCCGATGCCGATCGCGGTCAGCGCCACCGGCCCGAGCGATCTGCGCAGCTCGCCCTTGTCGCCTTCGGCTGCGAGATCCTGGATGGATTTGACCGCGAGCAGGTTCTTCAGCATGACTGTACTGGCTCCGTTGCCTAGTTTCTGTGGCGCTGCGTTGCGCGGCACTCTAGCGGAGCACTCGGTCAAAAGCGAGGCGGCGCCCGCTCGCTGCTCCAATTACGCAAATTTCGAGCGCGCAGATTCACGTCCGCAGGTCCGGCGGAACGTGCGGCGCCAGCAGCTCCAGCAGCGGGGCGTAGACCTTCGGCGTGCCGACGACGATGTCGCCCTCGTGCTTGTATTCGCCGCCGTTCAGGCGTGCCGACCATGCCGCCGGCTTCGGTGATCAGCAGCGTTCCGGCGGCGGTGTCCCACGGCGACAGGCCCAGCTCCCAGAATGCGTCGAGCCGGCCGGCCGCGACATAAGCCAGATCGAGCGCCGCGGCGCCCGGACGGCGAATGCCGGCGGTTGCCTGCATGACGGCCTTGAGCATCGCCATGTACGGGTCGAGCCATTGCAGGTTCGATGCGATACGGAAAGCCGGTGCCGATCAGCGCGCGCTCCAGGCCGATGTGCGGGCTGACGCGGATGCGCTTGCCGTCGAGCTGCGCACCTTCGCCGCGCGAGGCGGTGAACAGCTCCTGGCGCATCGGGTCGTAGACGACCGCGTGCTCCATGCGGCCGCGCCGCTGCACGCCGATCGACACCGCGAACTGCGGAAAGCCGTGCAGGAAATTCGTGGTGCCGTCGAGCGGATCGATGATCCACACGAACTCGCTGTCCTGGCCGCTCTGGCCGCTTTCCTCGGCGAGGAACGCGTGCTGCGGATAGTGGCTTGTGCACGGTGTCGATGATTTCCCGCTCCGCCTGCGTGTCGATCTCGCTGACGAAGTCGTTCTGGCCCTTGGCGCGCACGTCGAGCCGATGCACCCGGTTCATGCCGCGAACGATGATCTCCCCGGCGCGGCGCGCGGCCTGAATGGCGATGTTCAATAGCGGTTGCATGCGGGGCAAGCCTCGTGGGGAGCGTGCGGAGCGGTTAAAGAGCGGGGCCGGCCATTCTCCGAGAGCGATAGCAGGCCGGGGGCGCGTAGAATAGCAGCCGAGACGCCATGTCCATCCGCATCGTCCTCGTCGACCCGAACCATCCCGGCAACATCGGCGCCGTCGCGCGCGCGATGAAGAACATGGGGCTCACCGAGCTGCATCTGGTGCGGCCGAAGTTCTTTCCGAACGCCGATGCGACCGCGCGCGCCGTCGGGTGCCGACGACGTGCTGGCAGCGGCGCACGTGCACGAAGATTTCGAGGACGCGATCGCCGATTGCGGCCTGGTCGTCGGCACGAGCGCCCGGCAGCGGCACTTGCCGTTCGACCTCGTCGAGCCGCGCGACTGCGCCGCACAGATCGTCGCAGGCCGGTCGCTCGGGCGGTGCAGCCATCGTGTTCGGCTCGGAGCGCATCGGGCTGACGAACGTCGAGCTCGCCCGCTGCAATCTGCTGGTGACGATTCCGACCGACCCGCGCTACAGCTCGCTGAATCTCGCGATGGCCGTGCAGGTCTTCGCCTACGAGTTCTGGCTCGCGGGCCGCCCGGGCGCGCCGGAGATCGCGCCGCGCGACGTGCCGCTCGCGAGCGCTGCGGAGATGACGCGCCTGTACGAGCATTTCGAGCAAGTGCTGGAGTACATCGACTTTCGCGACCGCACCGGCGGCGGGCACCTGATGGCGCGCATTCGCCGCTTGTTCAATCGCGCGCTGCTCGATCAGAACGAGATGAACATCCTGCGCGGCGTGCTGACGGCGGTTCAGGCGCGGCGGCGGCCCGCCAAGAGGCGCAGTGACGACGTGACGAAAGTAACGGAGTGACGGCGTCACGTAATTTTCTTATTCTGCGCAGCAGTGAACACAGCAACCACGATCTATCTCGATTACGCGGCGACGACGCCGGTCGATCCGCGCGTCGCCGACGCGATGATCGAATGTCTGCGCCCGAGCGGCGCGCACGGCAATCCGTCTTCGGCCGGCCACGAGTACGGCCGGCGCGCGCGCGCGCTGGTCGAGAAAGGCGCGCGCGCAGGTCGCCGCGGCGATCGGCGCGCGGCCGGACTGCATCGTCTGGACTTCCGGCGCGACCGAGTCGGACAACCTCGCGATCTTCGGCGTCGCGCGCTTCAACGCCGATCGCGGCCGACACCTCGTTTCGGCCAAGACCGAGCACAAGGCCGTGCTCGATCCGCTGAAGCAGCTGGAGCGCGAAGGCTTCGAAGTCACCTGGCTGAAACCGGAGTCCGACGGCATCGTGCGGCCGGAGCAGGTGCGCGCGGCGCTTGCGCGCCGACACGCAGCTCGTCTCGCTGATGCACGTGAACAACGAGATCGGCGTCGTGCAGGACATCGCGGCCATCGGTGCGATCTGTCGCGAGCGCGGCGTCGCATTTCATGTCGATGCAGCGCAGAGCGCCGGCAAGTTGCCGCTCGAACGTCGAAGCGATGAACGTCGACCTGCTGTCGCTCACGGCGCACAAGATCTACGGTCCGAAAGGCATCGGTGCGCTGTACGTGCGGCGCAAGCCGCCGCTCGGGCATCAAGCCGCTGATCTACGGCGGCGGCCAGGAGCACGGCCTGCGCTCGGGCACGCTCGCGACGCATCAGATCGTCGGCATGGGCCTCGCGTTCGAAATCGCGGAGCGCGAGCGCGAAGCAGGACGTCGAACGCATCGGCGCGCTGCGCGACCGGCTGTGGGCAGGCATCTCGAGCATCGGCGACGTCGAGCTGAACGGGCATCCGCAGCGAGCGCGTCGCGGGCCTGCTCAACGTCAGCTTCCACGGCATCGAAGGCGAGAGCCTGCAGTTCGCGCTGCGCGAGCTGGCGGTCTCCGCCGGATCCGCGTGCTCTTCGGCTTCGGAAGAAGCGTCGTACGTGCTGCGTGCGCTCGGTCGCAGCGACCAGCTGGCGCAGAGCTCGCTGCGCTTCAGCCTGGGCCGCTTCACGACGGCGGAGCAGATCGAAACCGCGATCGCGGCTGTGAAGCGCGAAGTCACGCGGTTGCGTTCGTTCTCGCCCCAGAACCAGTCGAACTCCGGCTGCGAAGTCATGAGCGACGCGCCATACAGTCCGCTCGTCATCGAGCACTTCGCGCAGCCGCGCAACGTCGGGCGCTTCGCGTCGGCCGCCGACGTCATCGCGGCGTCCGCGGGCGACCCGGCGCAGGGCGTACGGTTCGATCTCAGCGCGCGGGTGACGGACGATCGCATCGTCGCCGTGCGCTTCGAGGTCTACGGCTGTCCGCACTGCATCGCCGCAGGCTCGCTGCTGAGCGAACGGCTGCTGGGAGCGACGCAGGAGGAGCTGCGTCGCTGGAGTTGGCGCGAGGCCGCGGACGAGCTGGAGTTCCCGCCGGAGAAACGTGGCCGACTTCTCATTCTGGAAGACGCGGTGCGCGCGCTGGCCGCGGAGTGGCAGCGCCGGCCGGCCACGATGTCGTGACATCGTCAGAATGCGACCCATGCATCAATTCGCCGCGCCGTTCGATCGTACAATTTGCCGCCGGCATGGATTCATGCACGATCCGAATGAGCTCCGGCCTTGACTCGGGCCCGTTGACCGCCATCTCCCGCCTATGTCCATCTCACTGACCTCAGCCGCCGCCGACCGCGTCCGCTCCTTCCTCGGCCGCCGCGGCCATGGCGTCGGCCTGCGCCTGTCGGTGAAGAAGACCGGCTGCTCGGGCTTTGCCTACGTCGTGAACTATGCCGATGAGATCGGCGCCGACGACGTCGTGTTCGAGGAGCAGGGCGTCAAGGTCATCGTCGACCGCGACAGCCTCGGCTACATCGACGGCACCGAGGTCGACTTCGTCAAGCAGGGCCTCAACGAGGCCTTCCGCTTCCGCAACCCGAACGTGAAGGGCGAATGCGGCTGCGGCGAGAGCTTCACGGTCTGACGGCTTGACTCGCCATCTAACTTCCCGTCCCCGATTGGATTTCTTGCCGCTCCGCGGGCCTCGCCGGTAGACTGCGCCGCGCGCTGCGCACCGCCCCTCGCGCCGGAGCGTTCCTAATTCATTGATTCTACATTGCAGATCGAGGACGACGATTCATGGCGCTCGAACGCACTCTTTCCATTGTGAAGCCCGACGGCGTGCAGAAGAACCTGATCGGCGAGGTCTACAGCCGCTTCGAGAAGGCCGGTCTGCGGATCGTCGCGGCCCGCATGATGCAGCTGACGCCAGGCCCAGGCCGAAGGCTTCTACGCCGTGCATCGCGAGCGTCCGTTCTTCAAGGACCTGGTGCGCTACATGAGCTCCGGCCCGGTCATCGTTCAGGTGCTGGAAGGCGAGAACGCGGTGGCGAAGAACCGCGAGCTGATGGGCGCCACCGATCCGAAGAAGGCCGACAAGGGCACGATCCGCGCCGACCTGGCGACCAGCATCGAAGAGAACGTCGTGCACGGCTCGGACAGCGCCGAGAACGCGCGGACCGAGATTGCGTATTTCTTCGCCGCTGCCGACCTGTGCCCGCGGGCCCGCTGAGCCCGCGTTAAGACTGTAAGATCGTCGCTGCGATGAACGCGACGCCTGACCGCACCTGCGAAGACGAACCTGCTCGGGCTGACGCGCGCCGAGCTGGAAGCGTTCGTCGCCGGCATGGGCGAGAAGCCGTTTCGGGCGCGCCAGCTGATGAAGTGGCTGTACAAGCGCTGTGTCGCCGACTTCGACCAGATGACCGACCTGGCGAAGACCTTCCGCGAGCGGCTGAAGGAAGTCGCCGTAGTCGCGACGCCGTCGATCACCACTGACGCAGGTTTCGGCCGACGGCACGCGCAAGTGGCTGCTCGCGATGGACGGCACGCAGGGCATCGAGATGGTCTTCATCCCCGAGCCCGGCCGCGGCACGCTGTGCATTTCCAGCCAGGTCGGCTGCGCGATGGACTGCACGTTCTGCTCGACCGCGCAGCAAGGATTCAATCGCAACCTCACCGTCGCCGAGATCGTCGGCCAGGTGTGGCTCGCGAATCGCGAGCTGTCGGCTCGGCTACATGGCAGCCCGGCGGCGATCGCGTCATCACGAACGTCGTCTTCATGGGCATGGGCGAGCCGCTCGCGAACTATCGCAACGTCGTGCCCGCCGCCGAGATCCTGATGGACGATCTCGGCTTCGACATCTCGCGGCGCCGCGTCACGGTCAGCACGTCGGGCCTCGTGCCGCAGATGCTGCGAGCTCGCCGAGGAAACCAACTGCGCGCTGGCCGTTTCGCTGCACGCGCCGAACGACGCGCTGCGCGACCAGCTGGTGCCGATCAACCGCAAGCATCCGATCGCCGAGCTGCTCGATGCCTGCTGGCAGTACGTGAACAAGCAGAACGCGCGCAGCATCACGTTCGAGTACGTGATGCTCGACGGCATCAACGACCAGCCGGAGCACGCGCACGAGCTCGTGCAGCTGCTGCAAGGGCCGGCCGGCGAAAGTGAATCTGATCCCGTTCAATCCGTTCCCGGGCACGCGCTACCGGCGCTCGCAGCGCGGCGGCGATCGAACGGTTCCGCGAGATCCTCAATACGAACGGCGTGATCGCGACGACGCGGCGCACGCGCGGCGACGACATCGACGCCGCCTGCGGCCAGCTGGTCGGTCGCGTCAACGACCGCACGACAGTGCGCCTGGGCTCGAAGCTCATCTCAGTGGCGGTGCAACCGTGAAGCGTGCAGCGACGATCGTGGCGATCGGCCTCGTGGTCTTGCATCGCGCGGATGCACGAGCAACTCGAACAGCATCGACGCCGCAGCCGGAGCGGGCCGCGGAGATCAATCTGGAGCTCGGCATCGAGCACCTGCGCAAGGGCAACCTGCAGCAGGCGAAGGACAAGATCGATCGCGCGCTCGAGCAGAATCCGCGCTACGGGCGCGCGCACCGGTCGCCGGCATGCTGTACGACCGGCTCGGCGACGAGAGCAAGGCGCGACTCGCACTTCGAGCGCGCCGTTGTCGCTCGAACCGAAGAACCCGGAGATCAAGAACAACTACGCGGTCTTTCTGTGCCAGCAGCAAGCAGTACGAGCGCGGCGAGAAAGCTGGCGCTCGAAGCGGCCGCCGAACCCGCTGTACAAGACGCCCGAGGTCGGCTTACTGAACGCCGGCAACTGCGCGCGCGGCGCCGGCGACATGAAGGCCGCCGAAGAGTATTATCCGGCAGGCGCTCGCGGTGCAGGCCGCGCTTCGGCGACGCGCTGTTGCAGATGGCCGACCTCGAGTATCAGCCAGACGGATTACATGTCGGCGCGCGCGTTCCTCGAGCGCTACCTGGAAGTGGGCCGGACCAATCCGGCGACGCTGTGGCTGGGCGTGCGCATCGAGCGCGGGCTCGGCAACAAGGCGCAGGCGCAGCACTACGCGCAGCGCCTGAAGAACGAATATCCGAGCGCGGCCCAGACCAAGGAATTGCTGGAGTCCGAGCGGAATCCGGGATGAATGAGGCGGCCGGCGGTGCCATCGGGTGCGGCAGCAGCCGGGCCGGACACGCCGGGAGGGATGTTGCGGCGGAGCGCGAGCGCCGCGGCTACTCGGTGCAGCACGCCGCCGAGGATCTGCATCTGGACGCCTGGGTGATCGAGGCGATCGAAGCGAACCGCTTCGAGGCGCTCGGTGCGCCGGTGTACGCGAAGGGCCACCTGCGCAAGTACGCAGCGCTGCTTGGCCTGTCGCCGGCGACGCGTGCTCGAGCGCTACGAAGCGCTCGGCGGCACGCCGGCGGATGCCGACGCCGATCCCGGTCGCGATGACGACGCCGGTGCGCATGGTCGAGCGTCGCCGCGTGATCGAAGCTGCCGCTGTGGATTGCTGCTGCGATTGCGATCGTCGCCGGTCTCGCATGGCTCGCGTTCGAGCTGCTGTGGTGCAGACGGCTCCGACAGCGCAACGACGAGCGAAGTCGATTGCGCCGACGGTGCCGCAGCCGACGGTGAGTGAGCCGGTCGAGCAGGCGCCGGTGGCGCAGGCGCCGGCGGCCACGCACCGTCGCCGCGCCTGCGGCGGAGGCGGCAGGCGACGGCAGCGACGCGACGGCGAAGTGCGCGTGCGCCTGGAGTTCAGCGAGCCGTCGTGGACCGAGATCTACGATGCCTCGGGCAAGCGACTGATGTTCGACATGGGCGCGCCCGGCCGCGTACGCACGGTCGCGGGCGTGCCGCCGCTGCGAGTGATCCTCGGGTTGGCGTCGGCGGTGAACGCGCAGGTGGACGAGCGGCCGATCGTCATCCCGCGTCGCGCCGGACGCGACGGCACGCGATTCTTGATCGAGGCAGATGGTTCAGTGAGATCGGATACTTCCGTGAAGACAGCCGAGCGCGAGGCGATCGAGTGACGCAGCAACAGATCCAGCCGCCGCGCGGCATGAACGATGTCTTGCCGGCGGACATCGCCGGCTGGCAGCGGCTCGAGGCGTCGCGCGCGAGCTGTTCGCGGCGTACGGCTACCAGGAAATTCGCGTGCCGATCGTCGAGCACACGGCGCTGTTCAAGCGCTCGATCGGCGAGTTCACCGACATCGTGCAGAAGGAGATGTTCACCTTCGAGGATCCGGGCGGCGACTCCCTGACGCTGCGCCCGGAAGCGACCGCCGGCATCGTGCGCGCGATGATCAGCAACGGCCTGCTGCACAACCAGCGCCAGCGCGTCTGGTGCGCCGGGCCGATGTTCCGCCACGAGAAGCCGCAGCGCGGCCGCTTCCGTCAGTTCTATCAGCTCGATGCGGAGGCGTTCGGCTTTCCGGGTCCCGACATCGACGCGGAGCTGATCATGCTCAGCGCGCGCTTGCTGCGCACGCTGGGCCTGCAACGGATCGAGCTGCACTTGAATTCGCTCGGCACGCCGGCTTCGCGGCGCGTCTATCGCGAAAAGCTGGTCGAATACTTCACGGCGCACAAGTCGCGCCTCGATGCCGACAGCCTGCGGCGCCTCGAAGGCAATCCGCTGCGCATTCTCGACAGCAAGAATCCGGAGCTGCAGGACATGATCGCGGGCGCGCCGGTGCTGACCGAGTATCTCGACGAGGAGTCGCGCCAGCATTTCGCGGGGCTGTGCCGGCATCTCGACGCCGTGGGCATCAGCTACGTGCTCAATCCGCGCCTGGTGCGCGGGCTCGACTACTACACGCACACGGTTTTCGAGTGGCTGACGACCGAGCTCGGCTCGCAGGGTGCGGTCTGCTCCGGCGGCCGCTACGACGGCCTGGTCGCGCAGCTGGGCGGCGAGAGCACGCCCGGCGATCGGCTGGGCGCTGGGCGAGGAACGCATCGTCGCGCTGTTGCGCGCCCAGCGCGGCGAGATGCCGCGCGGCCGCGCCGGACGTGTACTTCGTGATTGCCGGGGAGCGCGCCGAGGCCGAAGGCCTGGCGCTCGCCGAGCGCATGCGCGACGCCCTGCCGTCGGTGCGCATCGAGAGCGAATTGCGGCGGCGGCAGCTTCAAGTCGCAGCTGAAGCGCGCCGACAAGAGCGGGGCGCATCTGGCGCTGATTCTCGGCGAGGCGGAAACCGAACGCCGCGTCGTCGGTCTCAAGTCCCTGCGAGTGGAAGCGCCGCAGGTCGAGGTCGCCTGGGACCGGGTCGCGGACGAGATTGCCGCGCGGCTCGGCCGCTGACATCCCAGTAAATTACAGTGCACAACTTCATAAACAGATGACACTGCCATGGTCGAAGACTATTTAACCGATCGCGATCAGGAAGAGGCGCTGCGCAACTGGTGGCGCGAGAACTGGAGCTGGATCCTCGGCGGCGTCGCCCTCGGGCTTGGGGTTGCTGGCCGGCTACCAGTACTGGCAGACGTACCGCGACGCCAGCGAGCCGGCCAGGCCGCGAAGGTGTATGCGGATCTGCAGAAGGCGCTGACGAGCAACGACGTCGACCAGGCCGGCCGGCTGCTGAACGAGCTTGCCGGCGACCACGCGAAGTCCGGCTACACGCAGCAGGGCCGCCTGCTGCTCGCCAAGCGCGACGCCGATGCCGGGCGCTTCGACGAGGCCATCAAGCACCTGCGGCAGGTGGTCGACACGTCGAAGGACGAGGAGCTGGCACAGGTCGCGCGGCTGCGGCTGGCGCGCTTGCTGATCCAGACGGGCAAGCACGACGAGGCGTTGCAACTGCTGGACGTCGAGAAGGCCGGCGCATTCGCTGCGCAGGCGCGAGAGATTCGCGGCGACGCGCTGGTTGCGAAAGGCGACGCGCAGGGCGCACGGGCGGAATACGCCGCGGCGCTGGATCGCTGAATCCAAGGGTCAGATCGATCGCCCGACCGTCGAGCTGAAGCTGCGCGACGTCGGCGGCGAAGTCCCGGCCGCGCAGGCGAAGCCGGCAGCCGCAGCCGCGAAGGGAGACTCCTGATGTTCGTTGCGAATCCTGTCCGCGTCGTGCTCGCTGCGCTTGGCGTGGCGGCACTGGTCACGCTCGCCGCGTGCGGCGACAAGGATATCGATCCGCCCGCCGAGCTGGTCGACATCGTTCCCAAGCGCGACTGTGCGCAGCACCTGGAGCGTCGGGCCTGGGCGGCGACTCCGAGCAGTTGCGGCTCGCGTTGCGGCCGATAGTCGTCGACGGAACGTGTCTACGCCGCCTCGCACGACGGCGAAGTCATCGCGCTGTCGGCGGATACGGGCCGTCGACAGTGGGTCGTGCAAGACCAAGCTCGCGCTGTCCGCCGGACCGGAAGTGGACGGTGGCCTGATCGTGCTCGGCTCGAGCGATGGCGACATCGTCGCGCTCGATGCCAGCAACGGCAAAGAGCGCTGGCGCAAATCCATCGGCAGCGAAGTGCTGGCGCGACCGCTCATCGCCAAGGACATCGTCGTGATCCGCACGGTCGACGGCCACGTCGAAGGGCTGGCGATGCGCCGACGGCGCACCGCGCTGGGCGGTCGATGAGCAGGTGCCGCGGCTTACGCTGCGCGGCACGGCGCCGCCGGTCCTCGCGGGCGATCGCATCGTTGCGGGCTTCGACAACGGCAAGGTGCTGGCGATCGATGCCGCGCAACGGCGACGTGCTGTGGGACGCGATCGTGAACGCGCCGCACGGCCGCACGGAGCTGGAGCGGCTTGCCGACATCGACTCGCCGGCGCGCGTGTCGCGGCGACGACATCTTCGTCGTCGGCTTCCAGGGTCGCGTTGCGATGCTCGCGCTCGATTCCGGGCAGATCTGGTGGGCGCGCGACGCCTCGAGCTATCGCGGCTTCACGATGGACGACGACAACCTGTACCTCACGAACGCGGACAGCGTCGTGATCGCGATGCAGCGCAGCGACGGCGCGGTGCTGTGGGAACAGGACACGCATGAAGCGCCGCGGCCTCACTGCGCCGGCGATCGACGGCGACGCGCTCGTGGTCGGCGACTTCGAGGGCTACGTGCACTGGCTCGACAAGGCGACCGGCGAGATCGTCGCGCGGCAGAAGACGGACGGCGAGCGCATCACCAATGCTGCGGTGACCGACCGATGCGGGCGTGTTCGTGCAGACGGATTCCGGCAAGTTGCTCGCGTTCAAGAGCGCAGCCGAAGCGCCGCGCCGTCGCCCGACACCTGCGACTGCCGAAGGCCGAGCCGAGCCCGAAGCCCGAACGCCGAGCCGAAGCCCGCAGCCAGCAAGCCCGAATCGCGACTGATGGCTCTAGATGCTGCCGGTCATCGCGCTCGTCGGACGGCCGAATGTCGGCAAGTCGACGCTGTTCAATTTCCTCACGCGCACGCGCGACGCGCTCGTCGCGGATCTGCCCGGGCTGACGCGCGACCGCAATTACGGCTACGGCAAAGTCGGGGCGATTCCCTATCTGGTCGTCGACACCGGCGGCCTCGTCGTCGACGCGCGCGGCGTCGAAGTCCTGATGGCGCAGCAGGCGCTGCGCGCCATCGAGGAAGCCGATCGCGTGCTGTTCCTCGTCGATGCGCGCGAAGGGCTCGCGTCATCCGATCACTTCATCGCGCAGACACTGCGCAAGCTCGGCAAGCAGGTCATCGTCGTCGCCAACAAGGCCGAGGGCCTGGATGCAGCCGCCGCCGCTGCCGAGTTCCATCAGCTCGGCCTGGGCGAACCGCAAGCCATTTCTTCCACGCACGGCGACGGTGTTCGCTCATTGATGGAGGACGTGCTGCAGGGCCTGGAGCACGCGCGAGAGGGCGATGCAGCGGGTCCCGACGACATTCGCGTCGCCGTGATCGGCCGGCCGAACGTCGGCAAATCGACGCTGATCAACCGGCTGCTGGGCGAGGAGCGGCTTGATCACGTTCGATCAGCCGGGCACGACGCGCGATGCGGTGTTCGTGCCGTTCGAGCGCGACGGCCGCCGCTACACGCTGATCGATACCGCCGGCGTGCGGCGCCGCGCGCGCGTCGAGGAAGCGGTCGAGAAGTTCAGCGTCATCAAGGCGCTGCAGGCCGTCGATTCCGCGAACGTCGTGATCGGCGTCATCGATGCGCACGACACGGTCGCGGAGCAGGATGCCAGCCTTGTTCGGCATGGTCGCCGAGCGCGGCCGCGCGCTGATCATCGCCGTCAACAAGTGGGACGGCATTCCCATGGACAAGCGCGACGAGATTCGCGCCGGCCTCGACTTGCGCCTGCCGTTCCTCGATTTCGCGCCGGTGCATTTCATCTCGGCGCTGCACGGCACGGGCGTCGGCGAGCTGATGCGAGGAGTGAGTCACGCGTACGACGCTTCCATGCGCGAGATTCCGACGCCGGAGCTGACACGCGTGCTGGAGCTCGCGATCGAGCAGCACCAGCCGCCGCTGGTGCGGGGCCGGCGCATCAAGCTGCGTTATGCGCACCAGGGCGGGCGCAATCCGCCGATCATCGTCGTGCACGGCAACCAGGTGCAGCACGTCCCGGATGCCTATCGGCGCTATCTCGCGAACGTGTTTCGCAAGAACTTCCGGCTGGAAGGCACGCCGGTGCGAGTCGAGTTCCGCGCCGACGAGAATCCGTTCAAGGGCCAGCGCAACCCGCTCACGCCGCGCCAGGTGCGCTCGCGCCGGCGCCTGATGAAGCGCGTGAAGCGCTGAGCGGGCATGTCGTGCATGCGCAGACGGCAATGAGAGCGAACGGCCGCGAAAGGATTAACACTGACACGCGCCATGGCCACTGCCCGAAAAATACTGAAGCTGCAGCAGCCGTTCCCGATGCGCCGCGGCGGCGAGCTGCCGAGCGTCGAGATCGCCTACGAGACCTGGGGCGACCCGGCCGTGCGCCACGACAACGCCGTCCTGATCTTCACCGGCCTGTCGCCTTCGGCGCACGCTGCGTCGTCGACCGAGGATCCAGGCGCAGGGCTGGTGGGAAGACATGATCGGGCCGGGCCGGCCCATCGACACGCGCCGCTTCTTCGTCATCTGCATCAATTCGCTCGGCAGTCCGTTCGGCTCGACCTCGCCGATCTCGATCAATCCGGCGACCGGCCAGCCGTATCGGCTGACTTTCCCGGTGCTGACCGTGGAGGACATGGCGCGCGCCGGACATGAAGTCGCGGTCTCGCTCGGCATCAAGCAGCTCGCCGCGGTGATCGGCCCGTCGCTCGGCGGCATGACCGTGCTCGCTTACTGCGCCCTGTTCCCGAACGAGACGCGCAGCGTCGTCTCGATTTCCGCAGCCGCGCGCTCGGCGCCGTTCTCGATCGCGTTGCGCTCGCTGCAGCGGGAGATGATCCGGCGCGATCCGGCCTGGCAGGAAGGCAACTACACCGCCGATGCGATGCCGGTGCAGGGCATGCGCCTCGCGCGCAAGCTCGGCATGATCACTTATCGTTCGGCGAAGGAATGGGCGCAGCGCTTCGGCCGCGAGCGCGCCAGTGCCGAGCGCAAGCCCGGCGATCCGTTCGGCATCGACTTCGAAGTCGAGTCGTACCTGGAGAACCACGCGACGAAGTTCACCGGCCAGTACGATCCGAACTGCTACCTGTACATCTCGCGCGCGATGGACCTGTTCGATCTCGCCGACCACGGCGGCTCGGTGCAGGACGCACTGCAAGCGCTTCACTGTCGAGCGCGCGCTGATCATCGGCGTCGAGACGGACCTGCTGTTCCCGATCGAGCAGCAGCAGGAGCTGGCCGACGGTCTCGCCGCCGGCGGTCGCGAAGTGCAGTTCGTGCGGATGCCTTCGCTGCAGGGCCACGACTCGTTCCTGGTCGACATGGATCGATTCAGGCCGGTCGTCGGCGATTTCCTGCTGCACAAGACGCAAGAGCCTGCCGGAAGGCCTGTAGGTCGGGCTAGCCAGGCCTCCGGGAAGCCTGCTCAGCAGCTCGCGCACGCATGCCTCCAGCGGCTGCGTCGCCGTGTCGATCACGATGGCTTGGCGATCCCACGGTTCGTACTCGCGGCGCAGAACCTCCTCCCACGTCGGCAACTTCAGCAGGGCGATGTCCGAAGTTCGGGATTCGACTCGGCGGCGATGCTCGATCGGGTCGGAGCAGATCACTTCGATCTCGGCAAGCGCTGCATGCGCTTGCTCTGCCACGTCGCGCCAGGCTTTTCGCGTGATGCTCAACGGATTCACGCAATCAGCGACGACAGTCAGACCCGCACGCAGGTTCTCGGCGGCGAGTCGATACGCGACGACGTAGCCCGCCGGTCCCAGCGGCTCCGGCGCGCCCGAATCGATGAGCGCCTGTTCGATCGTATCGATCCGCAAGTAGACAGCTCGCAGCTGCCCGGCCAGTTCCTTTGCAAGATGGCTCTTGCCAACCCCGGGCAATCCACCCACGACGATCAGCACCAGCGCGACCCCGCTACTTTTCGTCCAGGAACAGCGCCGGATCCACCATCGCGCGGTTCAGCGCCACGCCCCAATGCAGATGCGGGCCCGTGACGCGACCGGTCGCGCCCACCGTGCCGAGCAGATCGCCGGCTGCCAGCTGGTCGCCGACCTTCACTTTGATCTCTTCGAGATGGCAGTACATCGTCACCAGGCCGTAGCCATGGTCGATGAACAGCGTGTTGCCGTTGAAGAAGAAGTTGCCGGCCTCGACCACCGTGCCTGACGGCGGGCGAGCGGATCGGCGTGCCCTTGGCAGCGGCGATATCCATGCCGGAATGCGGGCTGCGCGGCTGGCCGTTGAAATAACGCCGCGAGCCGTACGAATCCGACCGCTGGCCTGCGACGGGTGATTGCAGCGCGAACACCGGCGTTCCGCCAGTCGTGAACTTGGACAGCGCGACGTCCGAGCGCTCGCGCTCCGTCTCGATGCGCTTCAGATCCTCGGGCTTGGGGTTCACCTGCCGCTCGTTCTTGATCGTCAGGTGCTGCGTGCGATAGCTCTTGTCGGTCACCTGGAACGGCACGTCGACGGTTCCCTTGGCCGTCGCGACCTTCAATGTCTGCGCACCGGGCTGGGTGGAGAGCGGAATGCCGACGATTGCGAGCCAGCGATCGTCGTGGCGGATCACGGCAGCACGTCGCGTATCGATCAGCGCCGTCGGCGCCAGATCGCCGCCGGGGATTTCGATGAGTGCAATGCCGCCTGGAACGCGGCTCTCGCGCGGCAGATCGCCGGCATGCGCAGCGCTTGCGAGCGCGACAAACAGGATCGTGGCGCGGATCATTGCTCGTCGACTCACTTCTCGTCTGATTTGGGCAGGCGCAGGTCCAGCTCCGGGTTCGTGCTGCGCTCGACTCGCGCGCGGACCGTGCCCTGCGTGAGCCGCGCGTCGATGATCTGTCCCGCACGAACGTCCTGAGCATTCGTGACGACCGTGCCCTTCGAGTCAGTGACGATCGCGTAACCGCGTTCCAGCGTCGCGAGCGGGCTGACGGCGTCGAGCGTTCGCGACGCGACCGCCAGGCGCTTGCCGAGTTGTTCCATGCTCTGCCGCACTGCTGTTTCGATACTCGCGCGCGCAGTCTCCAGGCGGCTGCGTGCGTTCGCGACGCGCAATGCGGGCGAATGCTGGCGCAGCTCCGCCGCCAGCTGCTGGAGAGTCCGGCGCCGCTCACCGAGATCCGAACGAACAACGCGGATCAGCCGCTGTTCGAGATCGTCGAGGCGCTGCGCGCGCTGGCGCAGCTCCACGCCAGGATGCAGCTGCGCGAGCCGCCGTTGCAGCCACGCGGCGCGATCCTGCTGAGTCTTGAGCGAGCGCGTCAGCGCGACCGTCAGCCGGTTGGTGAGGCGCAGGACATTTCTCAGCCACTCGTTGCAGTCCGGAACGACCAGCTCCGCTGCGCCCGACGGCGTCGGCGCGCGTACGTCGGCCACGAAGTCCGCGATCGTGAAATCGACTTCGTGACCGATGCCGGTGACGACCGGGACCGCGCAGTCGTAGATCGCGCGCGCGACGCTCTCTTCGTTGAACGCCCACAGATCTTCGAGCGAGCCGCCGCCGCGCACGAGAATCAGCACGTCGCATTCCGCGCGTGCCGACGCGCGCCGGATCGTCCTCGCGATCTGTGCCGCGGCGACGCCGCCTTGCACCTGCACCGGGATAGATCAAGACAGGAATGGTGCAGAAGCGCCGGCGCAGGATGTGCAGGACGTCGCGGATCGCGGCGCCGGTCGGCGAGGTGATGACGCCGATCCGCCGCGGCAGGCGCGGCAGCGGCCGCTTGTGTTCGAGCGCGAACAAGCCCTTCGGCAGCGAGCTTGGTCTTCAGCAGCTCGAAGCGCTGGCGCAGCGCGCCTTCGCCGGCTTCCTCCATGTAGTCCGCGATGAACTGGTAGTCGCCGCGCTGCTCGTACAGGCTCACGCGACCCCGCACCAGCACGTGCGAGCCGTCCCGCGGCGAGAACCGCGTCATGAGGTTGCGCTGGCGGAACATGGCGCAGCGGAGCTGGGCGGCTTCGTCCTTCAGCGAGAAGTACCAGTGGCCCGAGGAGGGGCGCGACAGGTTCGAGATCTCGCCCTCCAGCCACAGCGCCGGCAGGCCGCGCTCCAGCAGCGTGCGGGCCTCGCGGTTGAGGCGCGACGGGGTGTAGATGTCGCGCGTCTCGACCGGCTGCGGCGGTGGCGCAGGCTCCGAGAAATCGAGCTCCAGGTCCGAGGGAGGCATGGAAAAGAAGGCTACAGGCTGCCCCTGTTCCTGTACAATGGCGCGCTTTCATCGATAACGCGGGTACCTGCCATGCGCATTCTCGAGGAAGCACTCACCTTCGACGACGTGCTCCTGGTCCCGGCACACTCCGATTTCCTGCCGCGCGACGCCGACCTCAGCACGCAACTCACCCGCACGATCCGCCTGAATCTGCCGATCCTGTCCGCCGCCATGGACACGGTCACCGAAGCGCGCCTCGCGATCACCATCGCGCAGGAAGGCGGCATCGGCATCGTCCACAAGAACATGAGCATCGAGGCCCAGGCGCGCGAAGTGCAGCGGGTCAAGAAGTTCGAAAGCGGCGTGATCCACGAGCCGATCACGATCTCGCCCGACAAGACCATCCGCGAAGTGCTGGAGCTGACGCGCGCGAAGAACATCTCCGGCGTGCCGGTCGTCGTCGGCTCCAAGGCGGTCGGCATCGTCACGCACCGCGACCTGCGCTTCGAGACCAAGCTCGACGCGCCGGTGTCCACGGTCATGACGCCGCAGGAGCGGCTGATCACCGTGCGCGAGAACGCGCCGAAGGACGAGGTGCTCGCGCTGCTGCACAAGCATCGCATCGAGAAGGTGCTGGTCGTCGATCAGAACTTCAACCTGAAGGGCATGATCACGGTCAAGGACTTCCAGAAGGCCACCGAGTTTCCGCGCGCCGCGAAAGACGAGCGCGGTGCGCTGCGGGTCGGCGCGGCGGTCGGCACCGGCGCGGACACGCTGAAGCGCGTCGAAGCGCTGCGCGAAGCGCGCGTCGACGTGATCGTCGTCGATACCGCGCACGGCCATTCCAGCAACGTGCTGAAGATGGTCAGCGAGATCAAGCGGGCGTGGAAGGATCAGCAGATCATCGCCGGCAACATCGTTACCGCCGAAGCGGCGCAAGGCGCTCGTCGAAGCGGGCGCGGATGGCGTCAAGGTCGGCATCGGTCCCGGCTCCATCTGCACGACTCGCATCGTCGCAGGCGTCGGCGTGCCGCAGATCACCGCGGTCGCGAACGTCGCCGCCGCACTGAAGGGCACCGGCGTGCCGTTGATCGCGGACGGCGGCATCCGCTTCTCCGGCGACATCGCCAAGGCGCTGGTCGCCGGCGCGCACTGCGTGATGATCGGCGGCCTGTTCGCCGGCACCGAGGAATCGCCCGGCGAAGTCGAGCTGTACCAGGGCGCGTCCTACAAGTCGTATCGCGGCATGGGCTCGCTCGGCGCGATGGCGCAGTCGCACGGCTCGAAGGATCGCTACTTCCAGGACGCGACCGAGGAGCTCGAGAAGCTGGTGCCGGAAGGCGTCGAAGGCCGCGTGCCGTACAAGGGCTCGCTCGTCCAGATCCTGCATCAGCTCGCGGGCGGCCTGCGTGCCGCGATGGGCTACACCGGCAGCCGCACGATCGAAGAGATGCGCACGCGGCCGTCGTTCGTGCGCATCACCAATGCGGGCGTGCGCGAGAGCCACGTGCACGACGTGTCGATCACCAAAGAGGCGCCGAACTACCGTGTCAGCTGAAATGGCCAATCGGCCTGCCGCTTCCGCGACTGCCTTGCATCCCACCGGACATCCACGCCCATCGGATCCTGATCCTCGACTTCGGCGCGCAGTACACGCAGCTGATCGCGCGGCGCGTGCGCGAAAGCGGTGTCTACTGCGAAATCCATCCGTGGGACATGAGCGACGACGACGTCCGCGCCTTCGGCGCTCGCGGCGTCATTCTCTCCGGGGGCCCGGAGTCGACGACCGAATCGCAGGCGCCCGTCGCGCCGCAAGCGGTCTTCGAGCTGGGCGTGCCGGTGCTCGGCATCTGCTACGGCATGCAGACGATGGCGCATGCAGCTCGGCGGTCGCGTGACTCCCAGCACCGATCGTGAGTTCGGCTACGCGCAGGTCACTGCGTCGGCGCCGTGCCGGCTGCTGGATGGCTTGCGCGATCACAGCGACGGCGAGGGCAGGGCGCTGTTCGACGTTTGGATGAGCCACGGCGATCGCGTCGATGCGCTGCCGCCCGGATTCGTCGCTGTCGGCTTCACGAACAACGTGCCGCTCGCGGCCATGGCCGACGAGTCGCGTCACTTCTACGGCGTGCAGTTCCATCCTGAAGTCACGCACACGCTGCAGGGCTTGAAGATTCTCGAGCGCTTCGTGCGCGAGATCTGCGGCTGCGAGGCGCGCTGGCAGCCCGGCAACATCATCACTGATTCCATCGCGCGCGTGCGCGAGCAGGTCGGGCGCGACAAGGTGCTGCTCGGGTTGTCGGGCGGCGTCGATTCTTCCGTCGTCGGCGCGCTGCTGCATCGTGCGATCGGCGAGCAGCTGGTCTGCGTGTTCGTCGATCACGGCCTGCTGCGCCTGGGCGAAGGCGACCAGGTGATGGAGACGTTCGCGAAGCACATGGGCGTGAAAGTGATTCGCGTCAATGCCGAAGCACGGTTCCTCGATGGCGCTGAAAGGCGAGAGCCGACCCCGAGCGCAAGCGCAAGATCATCGGCCGGCTGTTCGTCGAAGTGTTCGAAGAGGAAGCGGCGAAGCTGCCGGGGATTCGCTGGCTCGCGCAGGGCACGATCTATCCGGACGTGATCGAGTCGGCCGGCGCGAAGACCGGCAAGGCGCACGTCATCAAGAGCCATCACAACGTCGGCGGCCTGCCGGAGAAGATGAACCTCAAGCTGCTCGAGCCGCTGCGCGAGCTGTTCAAGGACGAGGTGCGCAGGCTCGGCGTCGAGCTCGGTCTGCCGCGCGAGATGGTGTATCGCCATCCGTTCCCGGGCCCGGGCCTGGGCGTGCGCATCCTCGGCGAAGTGACGAAGCAGTACGCGGATCTGCTGCGCAAGGCCGATGCGATCTATATCGAAGAGCTGCGCAAGCACGATCTTTACGACCGCACCAGCCAGGCGTTCGCGGTGTTCCTGCCGGTGCGCTCGGTCGCCGTGATGGGCGACGGGCGTCGCTACGACTACGTGATTGCGTTGCGCGCGGTCGAGACCATCGACTTCATGACGGCGCGCTGGTCGCGCCTGCCGTACGAGTTCCTGGAGCTGGTCTCCCGGCGCATCATCAACGAAGTGAACGGCATCTCGCGCGTCACCTACGACATTTCGAGCAAGCCGCCGGCGACGATCGAGTGGGAGTGATTCGGGGTTCGCTTTGGACCGCCACTTGGACCGCATGCATATTCCGGACGACATCTTCACCGAGCCGAGCGATGTCAGCGCCGAAACACTGGCCAATCTCGGCCCGTTGTCTCGTCTTGCCGGCGTCTGGGAAGGGCATCGCGGTGTCGATCTCAACCCGAAGGCCGACGGGCCGGAGCAGCGGTCCTACTACGAACGCATCGAAATGCAGCCGATCGACGCGCAAGCCAACGGGCCGCAACTGTTCTACGGCCTGCGCTATCACGTTCATATCAACACCCGGGAAGAGCAAAACACGTTCCACGATCAGGTCGGCTACTGGTTGTGGGAGCCGGCCACCGGTCTCATTCTCCAAACCTTGGCGATTCCGCGCGGCCAGATCGCAATCGCGGCCGGGCACGCCGAGCCCTCCGCCACCAAGCTCGTCCTGAAGGCGGAGCGGGGGCAGACCGAATATGGCATCTGCTCGACCACGTTCCTGGAGCTCGCCTTTCGGACCGACTCCTACCGCATCGAAGTCGAGTTCCACAGCGATGGCTCCTGGAGCTACGTTTCCGACACGACGCTGCAGGTGCGAGGCCAGGATGCACCTTTCCTGCATCGCGACCGCAACACCCTGACGAAAATTGCGGACGCTGACCTGAATCCGTGGGCGCGGCTCATTCGAGCGACACCGAAAACCTGAAGCCGTGAGTCATGAGCTGGCAACCATGACTATCGCCGACCTGTCGCGTGCGCTCGCCGATCGGAAAATCACCAGTCGTCAGCTGGTCGAGCAATCGCTCGCGGCAGTGAAGGATCCGCTGGGGGAGGGCGCTCGCGCCTTTCTGCGCGTCCACGAAGACGCGGCGCTTGCGGCTGCGGACCGCGTGGATGCGCAACGACGCAGCGGCGCAAAGCTACCCGCGCTCGCCGGCATCCCGATTTCGATCAAGGACCTGTTCGATGAAGCAGGGGTCACGACCCTCGGCGGCTCGAAGGTGCTGGTCGGCGCTCCAGCCGCGACGCGCGATTCGACAGTCGTCGAACGCCTGCGCAAAGCCGGCGCTGTCATCGTCGGGCGCACCAACCTGACCGAATTCGCGTACTCCGGTCTCGGCATCAATCCCCACTACGGCACGCCCAGGAATGCCTTCGATCGTGCGGCCGCGCGTCTTCCCGGCGGCTCGTCGTCGGGCGCGGCGATATCGGTCACCGACGGCATGGCTGCAGGAGCGATCGGCACCGACACCGGCGGCTCCGTCCGCATCCCGGCGGCTCTCAACGGCTTGGTCGGGTTCAAGCCGACTGCGCGACGCGTGCCGCTCGACGGTGTGCTGCCTCTGTCGTTCACGCTCGATTCGGCAGGGCCGATCGCGAAGACGGTTGCCGATTGCGTGCTGCTCGATACGGTGCTGGCCAACGAGGCAGATGGAAGCCTCGTGCCCGCACAGCTGCGCGGCCTGAAGTTCGCCGTGCCCAAGGCCGTCGTGCAGGACGACTTGTCGGCGGCAGTTGCCACCGCCTTCTCCTCAGCGCTCGCTCGCTTGTCGGCTGCCGGTGCGAGCATCGTCGAAGTACCGATGGCCGAGTTCGCGCAGGCTGGTGCGGTGAACCCACGCGGTGTGATCAGCAGCGTCGAAGCGTTTGCCAAGCATCGACAATGGATCAAGGAAGCGGGTGACAAATACGATCCGCGGGTCGTTGCCCGCATCCGCCCAGGCGAAGCGGTCACTGCAGCGGACTACATCGAGCTGTTGCAGCGGCGCAAGCGCTACGTCGACGAGATCGGCGCCGCCACCAGCGGCTACGACGCGATGCTGATGCCCACGACTCCCGACACGGCGCCGACGATTGCCGAAGTCGTGCAGGACGACGAAAGTTATTTTCGCTGGAACGGACGGATGCTGCGCAATGCGTCGCTCGTCAACCTGTTCGACGGCTGCGCGCTGTCGGTTCCGTGCCATGAGCCGGGCGCCGCGCCGGTTGGCTTGATGATCGCCGGCGTGCAGGGCACTGACCGCAAGATTCTGGCGATCGGCCTGGCGGTGGAAGCAGCGCTCCGTCAGCTCTAACGCCGCAGCGGAATGTTCAGGCCGCGCTTGACGGGTTCGAAGACGAACGACGTCTCGTAGCGCTTCACGTTCGGCGCGTCGAGCAGGAGCTCGTCGATAACCGTGCGACACTGCGGCATGCTGCTGGCGGCGACAATCACCAGGTAATCCCAGGCACCCGCCAGGCCGTAGCACTGCTGCACCTCGGCCGCAGCCAACAACCGCTGCGCGAAAAACAGAGTGCAGCTTCTTCGATTCGCGCTCCAAAGTTACCAGCACGCACGCCAGCACAGTGCCGGCCACCACATCCGGATCGAGCACCGCAACCTGACGGGCGATCACGCCGCTCGCTCGATAGCGCGACAGGCGGCGTTGCACGGCGCTCGGCGAGAGGCCGACGAGGTCGCCCAGCTCGTAGAGCGGGCGCGCGGCATCGTTCTGCAGCAGGTCGAGAAGCTTGCGGTCGAGCTCGTCGAGCTGAAAGGCGGGTTTGCGCGGCACGCAATATTGTTGCGTCGGCACGCGTAAAGAATCAATCGCGTCGCGGCACCGGCTCCGTAGACTCGCCGTCATGAAGCATCGCCTGTCGATCCAGAACATCGTCGCCGCGTCGCAAGCCATCGACCCGGCGTTTCGCGACACGCCGCAGTACGAAGCAGAGACGCTGCACGCGCAGCTGGGCTGCCGGCTCGTCGTGAAAGTGGAGACGCTCAATCCGATCCGCTCGTTCAAGGCGCGCGGTGCGCAGTTCCTGGTGTCGCAGATGTCGGGCTCGCCGCACCTCGTTTGCGCCACCGCGGGCAACTTCGGCCAGGGCATGGCGTATGCGGCTCGCAAGCGCGGCTGGCCGATCACGATCTTCGTCGGCAGGCACGCCAATCCGATGAAGGTCGCGCGCATGCGAGAGCTCGGCGCGACGGTGCGCGAGGGGAGCGACGATCCGGACGAGTTGCATGCCGAAGCGGAGGCATTCGCGCGCAGCAACGGCGCGCATCTCGTTCAGGACGGTCGCGAAGCGGCGATCGCCGAAGGTGCAGGCACGATCGCAGTCGAGCTGCTGCGCTGGCCGAAGTGCTTCGACGACATCGTCGTGCCGCTGGGAGACGGCGCGTTGCTCGGCGGCATGGCACGGTGGGTCAAAGCGCAGTGCCCGACCACGCGGATGATCGGTGTGTGCGCGACGGCATCGCCGGCGATGGAGCGCTCGTGGCGCAGTAAGAAAGTCGTGAGCGCTCCTTGCGACGGCACGATCGCGGCGGGCATCGCTGTCGGGAACGCCGTTCGAAGAAGCCGTGACCGACCTGACGGGACTGATCGATGACGTGCTGCTGGTTCCCGACAGCTCGCTGATCGCTGCCATGCGCCTGGCGCACAAAGAGCTCGGCGTCGTGCTCGAGCCCGCCGGCGCCGCGGGACTCGCGGCGCTGATGGATCATCGCGAGCAATTTCGCGGGCGGCTCGTAGCGACGGTGTTGACGGGCGGCAACGTCAGCCCGGCGAATATGCAGGAGTGGTTGTCGGGCTGAAGCCCGACCTACGGCGAGTGGCCTGGGCCGGCCGCCGTAAATGGCTCTTCTCGGTCCTGCGATCGAGGAGGCACTTTGCGCTCGTCCTTTACATGCGAGCGCCGCCATGACCTCGATCACCCGCAGGACTTCTGCTCGATACGCTCGCCGGCGCTGCCGCCGCCGGTCTCTTCTCGACACCGCCGAGCGCGAGCCCCGACTAGCGCGCCCAGCGGCAAGCTGCCGACCGGCGACATCCACGACTTCGACTTCTTCGTCGGCAACTGGGAGTCGACCAATCGCCGGCTGCGCAAGCGCTGGGTCGGCAGCAACGACTGGGAAACCTTTCCCTGCACGATCCGCTGCGAGAGTCGCATGGGTGGCGTCGTCAACATCGACGAAGGCGTGTTCCCGACGAAGGGCTGGTCGGGCATGACGCTGCGCCTCTTCAATCTGAAGACGCGCCAGTGGTCGCTCTACTGGATCAACAGCAGCACGGGCGAGCTGTTTCCGCCCGTGGTCGGCGGATTCAGCGGCGACGTCGGCGAGTTCTGGGGCGACGACACGGACGAAGGGCGTCCGATCAAGGTCGTGTTTCGCTGGACGAAGCTCGGCCCGAACGCTGCGCGCTGGGAACAGTCGTTCTCTCTCGATGGCAAGGAATGGGAGAAGAACTGGATCATCGAGCACCGCCGCGCGAAGGCCTGAGCGATGCGCGCCCTATTGCTCGTGCTCGCGTTCGTCGCGTGCTGCCGCGATCGCCGAAGATGTGAGCGGCGTCCACGATTTCGATTTCCTGTTCGGCGACTGGCAGGTCCATCACCGCCGCCTGAAGGAGCGGCTCGCCGGCAGCACCGAGTGGATCGAGTTCGACGGCACGCAGAGCACGCGGCCAGCGCTCGGCGGCGCAGGCAACGTGAGCGAGAACTGGTTCGACATGCCGGGCGGCGCGTATCGCGGTGTCAGCGTGCGCTCATTCGATGCGAAGTCGGGGCAGTGGGCGATCTGGTGGCTCGACGGGCGCGATCCCGCCCGCGCGCTCGATCCGCCGCTCAAGGGCCGTTTCGCCAACGCCGGCACGTTCTACGCCGAAGACACGTTCAACGGCCGTCCGATCCGCGTCCGCTACATCTGGTCGCAGATCACGCCGACGAGCGCGCACTGGGAGCAGGCGTTCTCGCCGGACGGCGGCCAGACCTGGGAAACGAACTGGATCAGCGATTTCAAACGAGCAACAGAAGGATCGTCACATGAATAGCTTCAGCCTCGTGCTCGCCGCCGCGGGCACGCTCGCGGCCGCGGTCGGCATCGTCATTCCCGCCGAGCGCTTCGCAGGACAATCCGCAACGCATCGAGAAGGCCGACCTGAGCGGCCTGCACGACTTCGATTTCCTCGTCGGCGAATGGCGCGTGCAGCACCGCCGGCTCAAGGAGCGGCTGGCGAACAATCACGAATGGGTCGAGTTCGACGGTACGTGCAGCAACCGGCCGCTGATGGACGGCTGGGGCAACGTCGACGAGAACCGCATCAATCTGCCGGGCGACAACTATCGCGGCGTCGGGCTGCGCGCCTACGACCCGAAGAGCGGCGCAGTGGGCGATCTGGTGGGTCGATTCGCGCACGCCGCACGGAGCGGTCGATCCGCCGGTGAAGGGCAAGTTCGTCAACGGAGTCGGCACGTTCTACGCAGACGACACGCTGCGCGGCAAGCCGATCCGCGTCCGCTTCACGTGGTCGAAGATCACGCCGACGAGCGCGCACTGGGAACAGGCGTTTTCGCCCGACGGCGGCAAAACGTGGGAAGTGAACTGGACGATGGAGTTCCGGCGCGTGTCGTGATCGCTCCACGCGCTACCATAGGAGGCGATGACCAAGCATGCGCGCTCCGTATTCTCCGTCGACGTGACCGGCCTCGAAACGGGCCAGGACCAGCCGGCGTACATGCGCATCTGCGATCGCCTGCGCGCCGCGATCACGAGCGGAGCGCTGGCGCCTAACGCGCGGCTGCCATCGAGCCGCACGCTCGCCAAGGATCTCGGCGTCGCGCGCAACACGGTCGACTGGGCGCTCGGGCAACTCGTCGCCGACGGCTACATCGTTCGTCGTCGCGGCGCCGGCACGTTCGTCGTGCCGCAACTCCCCGAGCGCGATGCGCCGCCGCTCGCTCGCCGCGCGCAGCGAAATCGAAGCCGCGCGGCGCGCCGCTGCGGCTGTCGGAGCGCGCCGAGGCGCTGCGAAGCTATCCTGGCAACTACCAGCCCGAAACGACTGCTCCGTTCAAGCCCTCGCTGCCGCCCGCCGATCTCTTCCCGCGCAAGGTGTGGAATCGCCTGCTGAGCCGCGAAGCTGGCCGCGCCGGCAACGACTACTGGGGTTACGGCGCGAGCAATGGCTTGCCGGCGTTGCGCGAGGCAATCGCCGAGCACGCTGCGGCGATGCGCGCGACGCGTTGCTCGCCGGATCAGGTGATCGTCGTGACGAGCACGCAGCAGGCGGTCGAGCTCGCCGGCAAGGTGCTCGCGGATCCAGGCGATCGCGCGTGGGCGGAGATGCCCGGGTATCAGCCGGTGCAGCACTGTCTGCGCGCCGCCGGTCTGCGCATCGTGCACGTGCCAGTGGACGAGCAGGGGCTCGACGTAAACGCCGGCCGGCTGCTCGAACCGCAGGCGCGCGTCGCGTACGTCACGCCCGCGCATCAGTATCCGCTCGGCTACGAGATGTCGCTCGAACGCCGCAAGGCGCTGCTCGACTGGGCGGCGGAGCAGGAGGCGTACGTTCTCGAAGACGACTACGACGGCGACTATCGTTACGAAGGCCGGCCGATCGCCTCGCTGCAGGGCATGGATGCGAACGGCCGCGTGATCTACATCGGCAGCTTCAACAAGATCCTGTTTCCCGGGCTGCGCATCGCATACGCGATCGTGCCCGAAGCGCTCGTCGGCGCGTTCATCGATGCGAAGCACGTCGCCGACGGCCACACGGCGCTGCCTGACGCAGGGCGTGCTGGCGGCATTCATCCGCGACGGGCACCTTGCGCGACACATCCGCAAGACGCGCACGATCTACGATGAGCGGCGCCGGGCGTTCCTCGAAGAGGCGAAAATCCTCGAGGACTTCGTCGATCTCGGCCCGGCGCGCGGCGGCATGCACGTGACGGGCATCTTCAAGGACGATCGCACGCTGCGCCTCGACGATCGCGCAGTCGCGGCCGAATGTGCGCGTTCGGGCATCGAAGTGCATCCGCTATCCAAGTACGGCGCGACGGGTCGCGGCGGCTTGGTGTTCGGCTTCGCCGTCGCGTCGCGCGCTGCTGCGAGATCGGGTTTGCGGATCGTGCGGCGTGCGATCGTTTCCATCGGCGGTCTGGATTCATGAGCGATTCGACATTCATGGCGCGGGCGCTGGAGCTGGCGCGCGAAGCGGAGCGGGCGGGCGAGGTGCCGGTCGGCGCCGTGATCGTCAAGGACGATGCGATCGTCGGCGAAGGATGGAACCGGCCGATCAGCACCAACGATCCGACGGCGCACGCTGAGATCGTCGCGATGCGCGCGGCGGCGCAGAAGCTCGGCACCTATCGGCTGCTCGACACGACGCTGTACGTCACGCTGGAGCCGTGTCCGATGTGCGCTGGCGCGATGGTGCACGCGCGCGTGAAGCGCCTCGTGTATGCGGCGACCGATCCACGCGCCGGCGCGGCCGGCACGATCTTCAACATCGTTCAGCATCCGTCGCTGAATCACCGCGTCGAATGCGAGGCGGGTCTGATGGGCGAGGAGTGCGGAACGATGCTGCGCGCGTTTTTCCAGGGCCGCAGGTAGTGGCCTTGCCGACTTTGACGATCTCCTCCAGAATGGTTCTAGGAAAGAACCGGGCTGCCTCGCATAGTCCTGCGAAGGAGGCAGCCATGAACGCACTCAAGATCATTCTGATTTTCTGGTTTGCTGCCGCTGCTCGCGTACGGCGCCGACACGCCCGCGCAACGCGACGGCCAGCACGATTTCGATTGGGAAATCGGCACCTGGAAGACGCACCTGAAACGTCTGCAACGGCCGCTGACGGGCTCGACCACCTGGGTCGAGTACGAAGGGACGACCGTCGTCCGCAAAGTCTGGGACGGGCGCGCGAACCTCGTGGAGCTCGACGTGAAAGGTCCGGCGGGTGCGATCGAGGCGCTGTCGCTGCGTCTCTACAACCCGGAGTCGCGGCAATGGAGCCTGAATTTCTCGAACAGCCGCGGCGGCACGATGACGGTGCCCGGCAATCGGCGAGTTCAGGAACGGCCGCGGCGAGTTCTACAACCAGGACACGCTGAACGGCCGCTCGATCTTCGTGAAATTCATCATCCAGTGCGAGTCGGGCGACCTCTGCAGGTTCGAGCAGTCGTTTTCCGGCGACGGTGGCCAGACCTGGGAAGCGAACTGGATTGCGACGGATACGCAAAGTTAAATGAGCGCCGCTGCAGCGCGGACCCACAAGGTATGATCGCGACCTGCTGGATTTCATAACAGCAGGGAGCCTCTCATGAAACTGTCCGTCACAGAGATCCGGTTTCTATCGAGCGGTGCCGTGTCCGTCGAAGTGGGCGCGGGTGCCTCGATGGACCGCGGAACGACGACAGCAGTCGACGCGGTGCGGTTTCAGGTCTTCATCCCGAAGAGCGAGGTGCAGAACGATCTGGAGGCGCTCAAGGCGATGGCCCTGAAGGCCGTCAAGGCGTTCGCGATCGAGTGAGGCTGCACGGGCGCAGAAAGCAAAAGCCCCGCTGACGCGGGGCTTTCTATTTTGGCGGAGAGGGTGGGATTCGAACCCACGTACACCGGTGAAGATGTTACTGGAATTCCAGTCCAGCGCCTTCGACCGCTCGGCCACCTCTCCGTATCGAGGCCGCGCAGGTTACCTAGCCCGGCCGCCTCGTCAGGCAAACCCGATGCCGGCCGACTGGATCGCCTCCAGCACCTGGCCGTGGAACTGCTTCGACAGCGGCACGAGCGGCAGGCGGATGCCGTCCTGGATCAGGCCGAGGCGGGCGACGGCCCACTTGACCGGAATCGGGTTGCGTCTCGAGGAACATCGCCTTGTGCAGCCGCTGCAGCTGCGCATCGAGCTTGCGTGCCAGCTCGCGGTTGCCGGCGAGCGCAGCGTCGATGACGGCGCGCACCTGCCGCGGCGCGACGTTGGCGCTCACCGACACGACGCCCTGGTAGCCGGCCAGCACGCACTCGCACGCCAGGTCGTCGTCGCCGCTGAGCAGCGTCATGCGGCCGCCGACGCGCGCGAAGTGCTCGCGATTGCGCTCGAGCGAGGCCGCTTCCTTGATGCCGACGATGTTCGGAACTGCCGCGGCGAGCCGCTCGACGGTCTCCGGCTTGATGTCGCAGCCGGTCCGACTCGGCACGTTGTACAGGACGATCGGGATCGGCCACGCGCTCGGCGACGGCCTTGTAGTGCTGGAACAGGCCTTCCTGCGTCGGCTTGTTGTAGTACGGCGTGACCATCAGGCAGGCGTCCGCGCCGGCGTCCTTCGCGAGCTGCGTCAGCTCGATGGCCTCGCGCGTCGAGTTCGCGCCGGTGCCGGCGATGACCGGAATCCGCTTGGCGGCGCGCTGTACCACTCTGCGCACGACGCCGATGTGCTCCTCGACGCTCAGCGT
The DNA here is from genome assembly GCA_963830745.1 of uncultured Gammaproteobacteria bacterium. Classification (GTDB taxonomy): domain Bacteria; phylum Pseudomonadota; class Gammaproteobacteria; order Steroidobacterales; family Steroidobacteraceae; genus Steroidobacter. Next base: position 381,727 of record CAWHNL010000011.1, on the reverse strand, counting down.
CGGCGATTCGCCGGTCGTGCCGACCGCGACGATGCCGTTGGTGCCGTTGGCGACGTGGAATTCGACCAGGCGATCGAGCGCCTCGTGATCCACCGCGCCGTCCGCCTGCATCGGCGTGACGAGCGCCACGATGCTGCCGCTGAACATGGTCGAGATCCTCTGGCGGGCAGAGGCGGCCGGATCGTACTGGCGCAGGCGCGGCAGCGATCCGCGAAATGCCTGCGAAAATCCTGATCCGCCGATTCCGCCGCTTTCGTCATTTCGATGCGCGCCGCGTTTTCACCCCGGGCCGAGCCTGTAAACTTGCGCCCCGCCCACCTTTTCCGCTCTCCCATTCGATGCAATTCATCGTCATCAGCGCACTCGGCAGCGACCGGACCGGCCTCGTCTACGACCTCACCCGCATCGTGCTCGACTGCAACGGCAACATCGTCGACAGCCGCATGACGGCGCTCGGCAGCGAGTTCGCGATGCTGTTGCTGGTGTCCGGCAACTGGCACACGCTCGCCAAGCTGGAAACCGAGCTCAAGAAGCTCAGCGATGCCGGCCGGCATCACGATCAGCGTGCGCCGCACCGAGCAGCGAGCCGCGCGCGCAAGGACGTCGTCACGTACTCGGTCGACGTCGTGTGCCTCGACCAGCCCGGCATCGTGCACAACCTGGCGGGGTTCTTCAGCTCGCGCGGCATCGACATCGCGGAGCTCAGCACGCGCAGCTACGCCGCCGCGCACACCGGCGCGCCGATGTTCTCGGTGCAGATGGTGGTGCACATCCCGGCCAAGATCCACATCGCGGCGCTGCGCGAGGAATTCATGGACCTGTGCGACCAGCTCAATCTCGACGCAATCCTCGAACCGGTGAAGGCATGAGCGCGTCTCCGCTGAGACAAGACGAGAGTCCGCGACAGGCGGAGTTCGGAAGCAAGTGCCGGCATTCCGCGTCCAGCGACCGGCGGCAAGACCTGGAAGCTGAGCGACGCGGCCGGCAAGAAGCTGGTGCTGTATTTCTATCCGAAGGACAACACCACCGGCTGCACGCTGGAGGGCCAGGCGTTCCGCGACCTGCATGCCGCGTTCAGGAAGGCCGGCACCGATCGTGCTCGGCGTTTCGCCCGACAGCGTCGCCTCGCACGAGAAGTTCAAGGACAAGATGTCGTTCCCGTTCGAGCTGCTGTCCGACGAGGACAAGAAGGTGTGCGAGCTGTTCGACGTCTGGAAGGAGAAGAGCATGTACGGTCGCAAGTACATGGGCGTCGAGCGCAGCACGTTCCTGATCGACGCCGGCGGCGTGCTGCGCCAGGAGTGGCGCAAGGTGAAAGTGCCTGGCCACGCCGACGAAGTGCTCGCCGCAGCGAAGGCGCTCTGACGTCCATGCCCAGAGGCGACACTTCCCGAGACCCGGCGCGAGCGCGCGCGACTTCGCGCGAGCGCCAGCAGCGGCGCATCTTCGTGCTCGACACCAACGTGCTGATGCACGACCCGACGGCGATCTTCCGCTTCGACGAGCACGACATCTACATCCCGATGATCGTGCTGGAGGAGCTCGACGCCGGCAAGAAAGGCCTGTCGGAAGCGGCGCGCAACGTGCGCCAGGTGAGCCGCTTCCTCGACGAGCTGATGGCGAACGCCACCAAGGCGCAGATCGATCGCGGCCTGGAGCTGCCGACTGCGAAGTACACGAACGGCGGCAAGAAGCAGCCGTCGACCGGCCGGCTGTTCTTCCAGACCAAGGTGCTGAGTCGGCGGATTGCCGGACACGCTGCCCGGCCACGGCGCGGACAACGCGATCCTCGGCCAGACGCTCGCGCTGCAAGGACGAATTTCCGGACGCGCGCGTCACGCTGGTGTCGAAGGACATCAACCTGCGCATCAAGGCCGCGATCATCGGCGTGCACGCCGAGGACTACTACAGCGACAAGACGATCGAAGACGCGGACCTGCTGTACACCGGCGTGCAGGAGCTGCCGGCGAACTTCTGGGAGAGCACGGCAAGAACATGCAACTCCTGGCAGGAGCACTCGCGCACGTTCTATCGCGTGCAGGGGCCGATGGTGCGCGAGTGGCACGTCAATCAGTTCCTGTACCAGAAGGACTCGAACGGCCTGGAAGCGCTGGTGCGCAGCATCGACGGCAACGGCGCGGTGATGGAGCTGGTGCGCGACTACCGCAACGAGCGGCACAGCATCTGGGGCATCACGGCGCGCAACCGCGAGCAGAACTTCGCGCTCAACCTGCTGCTCGATCCGGAGATCGACTTCGTGACGATCCTCGGCCCGGCCGGCACCGGCAAGACGCTGCTGACGCTGGCCGCGGGCCTGGCGCAGACGCTGGAGAGCAATCGCTACAGCGAGATCATCATGACGCGCGTGACGATCCCGCTCGGCGAGGACATCGGCTTCCTGCCCGGCACCGAGGAAGAGAAGATGGAGCCGTGGATGGGCGCGCTGATGGACAACCTGGAAGTGCTGACGCAGAGCCAGGAGGGCGGCAACTGGGGCCGCGCCGCCACCAACGACCTGCTGCGCAATCGCATCAAGATCCGCTCGCTGAACTTCATGCGCGGCCGCACGTTCCTCAACCGCTTCCTGATCCTCGACGAGGCGCAGAACCTGACGCCGAAGCAGATGAAGGCGCTGGTGACGCGCGCCGGCCCGGGCACGAAGCTCGTGTGCCTCGGCAACATCGCGCAGATCGACACGCCGTACCTGACGGAGACGACCTCGGGCCTGACCTACGTCGTCAACCGCTTCCGCGGCTGGGAGCATTCCGGGCACATCACGCTGATGCGCGGCGAGCGCTCGCGGCTGGCGGACTACGCGTCGGATATTCTCTGTAGGTGGGTTAGCCGACAGAGCGTCAGGCGAAGCCTGACCTACAAGGCAAGAGCATGCCGAAACGTAAGCAGCAGACTCGACCCAGCTCGGCCAGCGCGTCGCGTGGCCGGAGTCGCCGGACGAGGCGATGCTGGAGCGCGTGCCGAATCCGCATCCGGACAAGGTGTACCTGGCGCGCTTCACCGCGCCGGAGTTCACGTCGCTGTGCCCGGTCACCGGCCAGCCCGATTTCGCGCACCTCGTCATCGACTACGTGCCGCGGCGCTGGCTGGTCGAGAGCAAGTCGCTGAAGCTGTATCTCGGCTCGTTCCGCAATCACGGCGCGTTCCACGAGGACTGCACGCTGGCGATCGCCGGCCGGCTGGTCGACTTCCTGAAGCCGCGCTGGCTGCGCATCGGCGGCTACTGGTATCCGCGCGGCGGCATGCCGATCGACGTGTTCTGGCAGACCGGCAAGCCGCCGGCGGACCTGTGGATTCCCGACCAGGGCGTCGCGGGCTACAGAGGGCGAGGCTGAGCGCTTCCTGCTATAGTCGCCGCGCCTTTCAATCGATACGGCGCCGCCGCCATTTGCTGCCATGTTCGGGCCATCTATGGCGGCTCGCGTCGGTTTCTCCGCGACGATCAGCCGCGAACCCCGCCAGGCCCGGAAGGGAGCAACGGTAACGGTGATATCGGGCGCCGGAGAGGTGCCGGCGCGGGCCGTCTCCAATTCATAGAGCTTCCGCTGCATGTCCTATCTCGCTCTCGCCACGCAAATGGCGGCCGCGCAATTTCAGCGAGCTGGCCGGCCAGGAACACGTCATGCGCGCGCTCGTCAACGCGCTCGAGACCGGCCGCGTGCACCACGCGTTCCTGTTCACCGGCACGCGCGGCGTAGGCAAAACGACGATCGCGCGCATCCTGGCGAAGTCGCTGAACTGCGAGACCGGCGTGACGCCGACGCCGTGCGGCAAGTGCAGCGCCTGTCGCGAGATCGACGAAGGGCGCTTCGTCGACCTGATCGAAGTCGACGCCGCCTCGCGCACGAAAGTCGACGACACGCGCGAGCTGCTCGACAACGTGCAGTACGCGCCGGCGCGCGGCCGCTACAAGGTCTACCTCATCGACGAAGTGCACATGCTGTCGACGCATTCCTTCAATGCGCTGCTGAAGACGCTGGAGGAGCCGCCGCCGCACGTGAAGTTCCTGCTCGCGACCACGGATCCGCAGAAGCTGCCGGTGACGGTGCTGTCGCGCTGCCTGCAGTTCAACCTCAAGCGCTTTCCGCCGGGCCTGATCTACAAGCGGCTGACGGAGATCGCGCAGGCGGAGAAGCTCGAGTTCGAGGCGGACGCGCTGCGCCTGGTCGCGCGCGCTGCCGAGGGCAGCATGCGCGACGCGCTGAGTCTGCTCGACCAGGTGATCGCGTTCGGCGGCGCGCAAGCTGACTGCCGCCGACACGCGCACGATGCTCGGCACGCTGGATCGCGCGCAGGTGTTCGGCATCGTCGAGGCGCTGGTCGCGCGCGACGCGCAGCAAGGTGCTGGCCTGCGTCGAAGCAGCTCGACGAGCGCGCGCCGGACTATCGCGAAGTGCTCGCCGATCTGGCCGCGCTGCTGCAGAAGCTGGCGCTGCTGCAAGCCGTGCCGGACCTGCAGCTCGACGAGGCCGAGGACGTCGAGACGTACCAGCGGCTCGCCGGCTGCGCTGACGCCCGGAAGACGCGCAGCTGTTCTATCAGATCGCCATCGTCGGTCGGCGCGACCTGGAGCTTGCGCCCGATGTGCGCGGCGGATTCGAGATGGTCCTGCTGCGCATGCTGGCGTTCGGCGTCGCGGACGGCGCGCAAGCGCAGGCTGTCGAGCCCGGCAGCGCCGGTCAAGGCGTCGGCCGCGGCGCAGCCCGCCAGCACCGAGCCGCGCCGACACCGCGGCACGCTGCCGCGCGGCGACTGCGAAGCGAGTGGTCTGCGATGGTCGCGCAGATGAATCTGCAAGGCATGGTCAAGGAGCTCGCGGCGCACTGCACGTTCGTCGGCAGGCAGGGCAACAAGGTGCAGCTCGTGCTCGATGCGGACGGCGAGCATTTCCGCCGGCCGCAGCTCGAAGAGAAGCTGACGCAGGCGTTGAGCGCCTACTTCGGCGAGCCGGTGCGGCTCGAGATTGTCCGTTGCCGATCGCGCGCTGGATACGCCTGCGCGTCAGCAGAAGGCGGCGGCCGACGATCGCGTGCAGCAGGCGCGCAGCTGCGATCGAGAGCGATCCGAACGTGCGCGCGATGCGCGACATGTTCGGCGCCACCGGTCACGCCGGACTCCGTCCGTCCCGACCGAGTGATTCTCCGGAGCGTTCATGAAAGGCAACATCGGCAACATGATGAAACAGGCGCAGCAGCTGCAGGCGAACATGCAGCGCGCGCAAGCGGAGATCGCCGCGCTCGAAGTGACGGGCGAGGCGGGCGGCGGCATGGCGAAGGTCACGATGACGGGCAAGCACGAGGTGCGCCGCGTGTCGCTCGATCCTTCGATCGTCAGCAGCGACGACAAGGACATGCTGGAGGACCTGATCGCCGCGGCGATCAACGACGCCGTGCAGAAGGTCGAGCGCGCGACGCAGGAGAAGATGTCGAGCGTGATGGGCGGCATGCAGCTGCCGCCGGGCATGAAGATGCCGTTCTGACGGACTCGATGATCTATCCGCCGTCGCTGGTCCGCCTGATCGAAGCGTTGCGCTGCCTGCCCGGCGTCGGGCCGAAATCGGCGCAGCGCATGGCGTTTCATCTGCTGGAGAAGGATCGCAACGGCGCTGGCGCTGCTTGCCGAGGCGCTGCAGAAGGCAGTCGAGGGCGTGGGGCGCTGCCAGCGCTGCCGCATGTTCGCCGATGCGGAGCTGTGCCCGATCTGCGCGTCGCCGTCGCGCGATCAGTCGCTGTTGTGCGTGGTCGAGTCGCCGGCGGATGTCGCGGCGATCGAGCAGTCGGGCAGCTATCGCGGCACGTACTTCGTGCTGATGGGCCACCTGTCGCCGCTCGATGGCATCGGGCCCGACGAGCTCGGATTCGCGCAGCTCGAGGCGCTGCTCGCCGAGGGCAGCGTCAAGGAAGCGATCCTCGCAACGAACACGACGGTCGAAGGCGATGCGACGGCGCACGTCATCGCCGAGCTCGCGCACGCGTCACAAGGTGAAGTCGAGCCGCATCGCGCACGGCGTGCCGGTCGGCGGCGAGCTCGAGTATGTCGACGGCGGCACGCTCGCGCATGCGCTCGCCGGCCGGCATGTGTTGTCGGGCTGAAGCCCGACCTACAGTACCGTCGTAGGTCGGGTTCAGCCCGACTCTTCATCACCGCCGCTCGTACTCCGGCGCGCAGCCCGCGCATGATGTTCATCAGCCGCTTGTAGCTCTCGTAGCGCCGCGGCGAGAGCTCGTTTGCTGCGACCGCGGCGGTCACCGCGCAGCCGGGCTCGCGCAGGTGCAGACAGTTGTTGAAGCGGCACTGCGGCGCGAGCGCGAGGATCTCCGGCCAGCCGACCTGCACGTTCGCGTCCTCGACCAGCGGCGGCGCGTAGTCGCGCACGCCGGGCGAATCGATCAGCTCGCCGCCGCCGGGAATGCGGAACAGGGCAGTCGACACCGTCGTGTGGCGGCCTTCGCCGGTCGACTCCGAGATCGTGCGAGTCGGGCGCAACGATTCCGGCGCGAGCGCATTCGTCAGCGTCGACTTGCCGACGCCGGATTGCCCGACGAGCATCGCGACTGTTCCGGCCAGCAGCGCCTTGCAGCGGCTGCCACGGTCTCGGCGCTGTGCGCGAGACATCGAATGACTTCGTAGCCGGCGGCCTCGTACTCGTCGCATCAGCGCCTGGAACTGCGGCGTCCGCGGCGCTCGGCAGGTCCGACTTGTTGACGACGACGATGCCTGCGATGCCCGCGAGCGCGGCGCCGGCGAGATAGCGATCGGCGATGTACGGATCGGGCGCCGGCTCGGGCGCGACGATCACGGCGAGCAGCGAGAGATTCGCGGCCAGCGGCTCGGTGCGTCCGCGACTGTCGGTGCGCGCGAACGACGTGCGACGCGGCGCCACCGTCACGACCTTCGCGACGTCGCCGCTCGCGCGCGATGGCGGGCGGATCGTGACCTCGTCGCCGCACACGCACGTCAGGCGCTTGCCGAACAGCTCGGCCGGCAACGTCGCGCCGTCGGCTGTCTCGACGTGACGCGCCGGCCGAAGGACTCGATGACACGCGCCGGCAATTCGCGCAGCGTCGTCGCCGCTCATGTCCGTGCTGCGAGTTGCTGCAGCCGCGCGATCCGCACCAGCGCCGGCGGATGCGAGTCGTAGAAGGCCGAGTGCAGGCGGTCCGGCGTCAGCGTCGTCGCGTTGTCGCGATACAGCTTGACCAGCGCGTCGGCGAGCTGGCGCGCATCGGCGAACTTGCGCCGCGAACTCATCCGCTTCGAACTCGTGCTTGCGCGACCACCACGCGCCGAGCGGCGTCAGTGAAGTAAGTGAAGGCCGGCAGCACGAACATGAACAGCAGCAGCGCCGCGTGCGGCGAAGGCGTCTCGATGCCGAGCGCGCGATAGAAATCCGGCCACTGCGCCAGCGCAGCCGAGCAGGGCGAGGCCGACCAGCCCGAAGGCCAGCGACAGCACCAGGCGCCAGCGCACGTGATGCAGGCGGAAGTGCCCGAGCTCGTGCGCGAGCACGGCTTCGACCTCCGCGATCTGCAGGCGTTCGAGCAATGTGTCGAAGAATACGATGCGCTTGCTGCGCCCGACTCCGGTGAAATAGGCGTTGCCGTGCACCGAGCGCCGCGAGCCGTCCATGACGAAGACGCCGCTGCGAGGAGAACCCGCAGCGCTGCAGCAGGGCTTCGGTGCGCTGCTTCAGCGTCTCGTCGCTGAGCGGCGTGAACTTGTTGAACAGCGGCGCGATCAACGTCGGCCAGGCCCAGGTGATCAGCACCGTGAACGCCACCCACACGACCCACGCGTACAGCCACCACAGCGAGCCGGCCCGTTGCATCAGGAACAGGATCACGAACACCAGCGGTCCGCCGAGCAGCAGGCCCAGCAGCAGGCCCTTGAACAGGTCGCCGATGAACAGGCCGAGCGTCGTGCGATTGAAGCCGAAGCGCGCCTCGACGCCGAACGTGCGCCAGATCGACAGCGGCAGGCCGATGACGCGACACCAGCAGGAACGTGGACAGCACGACAGCCGTGCCGTGCCACACGGCGGGCAGATGCGCCGCCTGCCACGCAGCGATCGATGGCGCTGATCCGCCGCCGAGGGTCAGCAGCAGTGCCAGCGCCGCATCCAGCAGTTGTCCCAGCGGCTGATCCGCGCGCTCGCGACGGTGTAGTCGGCGGCCTTCTGATGGGACGCGAGGTCGATCTGCGCGCGCGAATGCTTCCGGCACCTCGTCGCGATGGCGCTGGACGGCCGCGACCTGGCGCTGGTTCAGCCAGCTGCGCGTCAGCGTCGACGGCAACGAGCAGCAGCACGAACAATCCTGCGAACCAATGCATTGCGGAGTCTCCGCGGCGGGCACTTTAGCTCTGCTGGTATGATGCCGCAATCGACACGGTGATCAGACGAGTGAGCGAGCGAGATCCGACGCGACTGATCTGGATCGACCTGGAAATGACGGGCCTGAAGCCCGACACCGACCACATCATCGAGATCGCCACCGTCGTCACGGACAAGCATCTGAACACGCTGGCCGAAGGGCCGGTGCTCGCAATCCACCAGTCGGACGCCGTGCTCGATGCGATGGACGACTGGAACCGCCGCCAGCACGGCACCTCGGGACTGGCGGCGCGCGTGCGCGCCAGCACGATCACGGTGCAGCGCAGGCGGAGCGCGCAGACGCTGGATTTCCTGGCGCGCTGGATCGAGCCGGGCGTATCGCCGATGTGCGGCAACAGCATCTGCCAGGACCGGCGCTTCCTGGCGCGCGAGATGCCGGAGCTGGAGCGCTACTTTCACTATCGCAATCTCGACGTGAGCACGCTCAAGGAGCTGGCGCGGCGCTGGGTCGCCGGAAGCATTCAGCGGCTTCCAGAAGAGCTCGACGCACCTGGCGCTCGACGACATCCGCGATTCGATCCGCGAGCTGCAGCACTACCGCACGACTTTCCTGCGCGTCCCGTGAAGCCCCATTCCGACGCTTGCGAGCGCAATCGCGAGCCGATCCTCCAGGTATTGCAGCAGTGGTTCACGCAGCCCGGCACTGGCTGGAGATCGGCGCCGGCACCGGGCAGCACGCCGTGCACTTCGCCGCGCATCTGCCGCACCTCAGTGGCAGCCGACCGACTGCGAGGCGAATCTCGCCGGCATCGGCTCGTGGGTGAGCGAAGCAGCGCTGCCGAACCTGCGCGCACCCGCTGAAGCTCGACGTGCGCGACAGCGAGTGGCCGGTCCAGACGGTCGACTACGTCTTCAGCGCCAACACTGCGCACATCATGAGCTGGCCGGAAGTGGAGCTGATGTTCGCCGGCGTCGCGCGCGTGCTGCGCACGCGGGGCTTGTTCTGCCCTGTACGGTCCGTTCAATCGCGACGGGCATTTCACGAGCGAATCGAACCAGGCGTTCGACGCGTCGCTGCGGGAGCGCGATCCGCACATGGGGATGCGCGACGACCAGGCGCTGAAAGCGCTCGGCCGTCAGCACGGGCCTGACGGTTCACCGCCGAGCATGCGATGCCGGCGAACAACCGCCTGCTGATCTGGACGCAGTCGGCTGAGGACTCGGCACTGGTCGAGCTGGACGATCCTGCTCACTGCGCAGCCTTCGTCGGCTGCTCCGGCGAGGAACAGCCAGGTTTCCACGACGGTGTCGGGATTCAGCGACATGCTCTCGATGCCCTGCTCCACCAGCCAGCGCGCGAAGTCGGGATGGTCGGACGGCCCCTGGCCGCAGATGCCGATGTACTTGCCGTGCTTGCGGCACGCGTCGATCGCCATCTTGAGCAGCGCCTTGACCGCGTCGTCGCGCTCGTCGAACAGCTTGGCGATGATCGCGGAGTCGCGGTCCAGGCCGAGCGTCAGCTGCGTCATGTCGTTCGAGCCGATCGACATGCCGTCGAAGTACTCGAGGTAGCGCTCGGCGAGCAGCGCGTTGGTCGGCAGCTCGCACATCATGATGATCTTGAGGCCGTTCTCGCCGCGCTTCAGGCCGTTCGCCGCGAGCAGCTGTCGTGACCTGCTCGGCTTCTTTCACGCGTGCGCACGAACGGCACCATGACCTGCACGTTCGTCAGTCCCATCTGCTTCGCGCACGCGCTTCAGCGCACGGCATTCGAGCTCGAAGCACGGGCGGAACGCTCTCGTCGACGTAGCGCGAGGCGCCGCGGAAGCCGAGCATCGGATTCTCTTCGTGCGGCTCGTACTGCCGGCCGCCGATCAGGTTCGCGTACTCGTTCGACTTGAAGTCGGACAGGCGCACGATGACCGGCTCCGGCGCGAACGCCGCGGCGATCGTGCTGATGCCTTCGCACAGCTTGTCGATGTAGAACGACACCGGATCGGCGTAGCCGGCCATCTGGCGGCGGATCGTCTGCTGCAGTTCCGGCGACAGCTGGTCGAACTCGAGCAGCGCGCGCGGGTGCACGCCGATCATGCGGTTGATGATGAACTCGAGGCGCGCGAGGCCGACGCCTCGATGCGGAATGCCGGCGAAGTCGAACGCGCGGTCCGGGATTGCCGACGTTCATCATGATCTTGGTCGGAATCGGCGGCAGCGCGTCGAGCTCGATGCTCTTCTGCTCGAACGGCAGCGCGCCTTCGTACACGAAGCCGGTGTCGCCTTCGGCGCACGACACGGTGACTTCGGCTGCCTTCGCGGATCGTCTCGGTCGCGTCGCCGCAGCCGACGACCGCGGGAATGCCGAGCTCGCGCGCGATGATCGCGGCGTGACAGGTGCGGCCGCCGCGATTCGTGACGATCGCCGCGGCGCGCTTCATCACCGGCTCCCAGTCGGGATCGGTCATGTCGGCGACCAGCACGTCGCCGCTCTGCACGCGCGTCATCTCCTTGACGTCGCGAATGATGCGCGCGGGACCCGCGCCGATGCGCTGGCCGATCGAGCGGCCGCTCGCGAGCACCTTCGACTTCTTCTTGAGCGAGAAGCGCTGCACGGTGCGGCCGGCGCGGCTCTGCACCGTTTCGGGCCGCGCCTGCAGGATGTAGATCTTGCCGGTCTCGCCGTCCTTGCCCCACTCGATGTCCATCGGGCAGCCGTAGTGCTCTTCGATGATGAGCGCCTGCTTGGCGAGCTCGATGACGTCCTGGTCGGTGATCGAGAAGCGCCGGCGATCTTCGGGCGCGACATCGACGGTCGCGACGCGCGCCGCGGCTGCCGGGCTCGCCGTACACCATCTTGATGGCCTTCGCGCCGAGCGTGCGGCGCAGGATCGGTGCGTGGCCGGAACGCAGCGCGGGCTTGTAGACGTAGAACTCGTCCGGATTCACCGCGCCCTGCACGACGGTCTCGCCGAGCCCGTACGACGCACGTGATGAAGACGACGTTGCGGAAACCCGAGTCCGTGTCGAGCGTGAACATGACGCCGCTCGAGCCGAGATCGGAGCGCACCATGTACTGGATGCCCGCCGACAGCGCGACCTGCGTCGTGCGCGAAGCCCTGATGCACGCGATAGGCGATCGCGCGATCGTTGAACAGCGAGGCGAACACTTCGTGCACGCACTTGAGCAGCGCGTCGCGCCCGCGCACGTTGAGGAACGTTTCCTGCTGACCGGCGAACGATGCGTCCGGCAGATCCTCGGCCGTCGCCGAGGAGCGCACGGCGACGGCGATGTCGCGCCCGCCGCTCATGCGCTCGAACGCTTCGAGGATCTCGCGCTCGAGCCGCGGCGGAAACGGCGTGGCCAGGATCCACTGGCGGATCCGCGCGCCGACGCTCGCGAGCTTCTCGACATCGTCGACGTCGAGCGTCGCGAGCTCCTTGGAGATGCGAGCGGCGAGGCCCTCGTGCTGCAGAAAGTCACGATAGGCCTGCGCGGTCGTCGCGAAGCCGTCGGGCACGTCGACGCCGAGCTTCGCCAGGTGGCTGATCATCTCGCCGAGCGAGGAGTTCTTGCCGCCGACGGTCTCGACGTCGTGCCGGCCGAGCTTGTCGAAGGGAATGGTGTAGGCGCTCATGTCGGTCGCTCATGTCAATGCTCAGAGGTTCGCTGCTCTTGATCCGCAGGCGCCAGTCAGGTGAGACAGTCCGGACGATGGACAGACGAACGGTTTTTTTCGTTTCCGACCAGACCGGCGTGACAGCGGAGACGATGGGTCACAGTCTGCTGACGCAATTCGACGGGCAGAGCATTCAGACAAGTGACTTTGCCATTTATCTCCACTGTTGACAAGGCGGAGGAAGCGGTCCGGCGGATCAACGCGACCGCTGAAGCCGAGGGCGTGCGGCCGGTGATCTTCAGCACGCTGGTGCAGGAAGACATGCGCGAGATCATCAAGCGCGCGAACGGCCTGTTCCTGGATTTCTTCGACGCCTTTCTCGGGCCGCTCGAGCTGGAGCTGAAGGTGAAGTCCTCGCGCGCGCAGGGCAAGGCGCACGGCATGCTGGACATCGGCGCGTACACGCTGCGCATCAACGCGACGAACTTCGCGCTTGCCAACGATGACGGCGCGGTCACGCGCGACTACGATCGCGCGGACCTCGATGCTGGTCGGCGTGTCGCGCTCCGGCAAGACGCCGACGTGCCTGTACATGGCCTTGCAATACGGCATTTTTGCCGCGAATTTCCCGTTCGCCGAAGAGGAGTTCGAGACCGGCGCGTTGCCGGCGTCGCTGGCGAAGGTACCAGCGCAAGCTGTACGGATTGACGATTGCGCCGGAGCGTCTGCAACAGATCCGCAATGAGCGGCGCCCGAACAGCAAGTATTCCTCGCCGTCGCAAGTCGAATTCGAAGTGCGCACGGCCGAGGCGATCTTCCGACGCTACGACATTCCGTGCATCAACACAACCGAGTGTTCGATCGAAGAGATCGCCAGTCGCATTCTCGACAAGACCGGACTCGAACGACGCCTGCGACCGTGACGCAAGTCTCATGCCGTGCGCAGCACGCGAAAATCGCTGTGCTATATTCGGGCTCATGTTGGCAGACACTGGAACACGACACGAATTGCGCAGTCAGCTGGCGCGCCCGGCCGGGCAGCTTCGTCAGCCTGATGTCGCTGTACGAGAGCAACTACATTCGCCTTGCATGGCTCGTGCCGGATCTGCACGGCGTGCAGGGCTCGCAGATCTCGCACGTCGCCGGCGACTGCCCGCTGCATCTCGCGGTCGATGAGCGCAGCCGCTACACGACGACTCTGTCGGCTGACGTATGTGTTCGACGACGCCGGCGCGCCGCTCGCGGATCCGGATCTGCAGATTCGCGTTTATCACGACGCGCGGCTCGCGGAAGTGCAAGCCTGCGCCCGCTGGCACCGCCACTCGATGCTCGAAGCGCTGCGCTCGCACCTCGCGCGCGAGCTCGGCGATCGCTGGCTGCGCAACGTCATGCTGAACAAGTGGCTCGACTACTGCGTCGAGCGCGGCCACCGTTTCCCGGGCCCGCCACGCCGCTGAGCGCGCCACCAGGCCGCCATCGCGCCCTGCGCCCGCGAACATGGCCATCTCCGACCGACTGAGCAACATCCGCCAGCTGCTGCCCGGGGCCCGTCAGCCCGAGCAGGACGAGCGGCTGCTGCAGCTGTTCTGGAATCGCGCCGAGCTCAAGAAGGAGCTGACGCGGCTGCAGGACGAGCGTCATCAAGCTCCTCGAGCAGATTCGCAACCAGGAAACCGCGACCGCGCGCGCGCAAGGAACACGTGCAGGTGCTCGAAGAGTACCTGGGCAATCCCGAGATCGCCGTGCACGCGCTCGTGTACTTCCAGCTGCGCGCTGTGTGGCGCACGGCGGTGCGCGCGGGTCGCGCGGTTCGCCGCAGCAACTGCAGCAGCAGCAGACGGATCGCGAGCAGCGCCGGCAAGTGATCGAGTTCGACCAGACCCGCCGCCGCGAGCTCGCCGATTTCGATCGGCGCATTCACGACGCGCGCTCGCGGGCCGACATGCTGGAAGCGCAGCTCAAGCTGATGGAGGCGCAAGCTCGCGGCGATGCGCGGCTTCTGGAACTATTTCCGCCGCCGGCGCCTCGCGGAGGAGATCGAGGCCGAGCGCGCGCAGTGGGACCAGGCGGTGACGCTCGTGACGGACCTGTCCGACGATCGCACGAACCTCGAAGAAACTCCGCCGCCGGAGTTCGCCGGCATCTCCGTCGACGGTCGGCGCGTCGTGAACACGGCAGTGATTGCGTATGCGCAGCAGCTCGTCGCTGCGCTCGTCGGCTGGCGGTCTCGCGATGCTGGCGAAGGAAACGACGGCGAAGCGCCTGTTCGACGTGCGTTACGGCAGTCGCGACGGAGTGCGCCCGGCTGATGACGCTGCTGCGCGACGCGCTCGCGATGCTGAAGGACGAAAACGAGAACCTGACGCGGCCTGAAGGAGCGCACGGATGCCGTGCGGGCCAGCGCGAGCTACCGCAGCGACGCAGACACGGTGCCGCTGACGGATTCGATCGGCACGCTGCCGATGCCGACGTCGCCGGTGTCGGGCTTGGAGACTGCGAATCGCGCAGGCGTCAACGTACTAGTTGACGACTACTGGGACGTGTACCAGTCGCTTCTTCAGTAGGTCGGGCTTCAGCCCGACTCCCGACTCGCTGCGTCCAGCGCGCCGCGTTATCCAACCACACGTACATCGACGGCACGATCAGCAGCGACACGATCGTCGAGAAGGCGAGACCGCCGATGATCGCGCGCGCCATCGGGTAGTACGCCGGGCCACCGTTGCTGCCACCGCCGACCTGCGCATCGCCGATCGCGAGCGGCAGCATCGCCAGCAGCGTCGTGAGAGTCGTCATCAGGATCGGGCGCAGCCGGTCGCGTCCCGCCTGAATGATCGCGGCCGTGCGCTCGATGCCGGCGGCGCGCAGCTGCGCGATGTGCGCGACCAGCACGATGCCGTTGTTCACGACGACACCCATCAGGATCAGGATGCCGATCATCGCCATGAACGTCATCGGCGTCACGGTCACGAACAGGAACCAGAACACGCCGACGATCGCGAACAGGATCGAGGTCAGGATCGAGACGGGCAGCAGCGTGGATTCGAACAGCGCAGCCATGACCAGGTAGATCATCACGAACGCGAGCGCGATGTTGATCAGCATCGTCTGCACCGTCTCGTCGTTCTGCTCGGCGCCGCGTCCGAACTTCCACGTGTAGCCCGGCGGCAGCGGGAAGCTCTTCATGATCGGCTCGATGACCTTCTTGATCTCGTCGAGCGTCTTGCCCGCCGTGAGATTGCCGGCGATGACGACCGACGTGAGGCGGTTGATGCGTTCGATCGCGCGGTCGCCGGGCTCGACGCGGAACGTCGCGATGGAGCCGAGGCCGACAGTCGAGCCGTCCGGCAGCGAGATCGGCAGCGAGGCCAGATCTTCGATCGCCTGTCGATCCGACGCACGGAACAGCAAGCGCATCGTCACTTCGCGCTCGGCGGTGCGCAGCTCGCGCAGCCGATCGCCGCGCATGGCCGCCGCGACGGTGGCTGCGATCGTCTCCGACGTCAGGCTCAGCTGCGCCGCGCGGTCGCGATCGACGACGATGTGAACCTGCTCGTCGCCACTACGCGCCTCCGAGTGCACGCCTTCCAGGCCGGGGACCGCGGCGAGCTGTCGCGACACCTCGAATGACAGGTCGTAGAGCCGCTCGGTCGAGTCGCCCGACAGCTGCAGGCTGAAGCCCTTGCCCGGTCCCTGCTGGTCGAACTGGAAGCTCGGCTCGCCGATGAGGATCTCCGGCATCTCGTCGGCGATCCACTGCATCACGTCCTTGGCACGCACGCGTGCCGCGTCCTTCGGCGTCAGCTGCAGCAAGGTCTGCGCGCTGACCGTGTCGTAGCGCGAGTAGACGCTCTTGATGTCGAAGCGCTCCCGATTCGCGATCAGGAACGCTTCGATCCGGTTCACGGCTTGCTCGACCTGCGCGAGCGGGTGCGTGCCCTTGATGTGATAGTCGAGGAACAGGCCGCGGCCCGGCGTCCTGCGGGAACGGATCGACTTTCAGCGCCTTGGTCGCGAACAGCGCGACGGGCGAGGCGATGATGACGAGCAGCGCGATGCCGGTCTTGCGCGGATTGCCCAGCACCCACTGCAAGGCGGCGGCGTAGCGGTCCTGCAGGCGTCCGACGAACGAGCCGCTGGCGATTGCCAGCGGGGCGGTGATGCGCACGCTCAGCATCGGGATGATCGTCTGCGCGACCAGGAGCGAGGCGACCATCGCGATCACGATCGGGACCGCGACGTGCTTCATCAGGATCGTGATCTCGCTCGGCGAGCCGAACACCAGCGGCACGAACACGATGATCGTCGCCAGCGTGCCGGCGAGCGTCGCGACGCCGACCTCGCTTACGCCGCGCAGCGTGGCACCCCGCGGATCGCCTGGAGTGAGCTGGCGCTGCCGGAACACGCTCTCGGTGATCACGACTGCGTTGTCCACCAGCATGCCGATCGCCAGCATCATGCCCATCATCGAGAAGATGTTGAGCGTCAGGCCGAGGAAGTAGAGCGCGGCGAGCGTGATCAGCGAGCGAGCCCGGCACGGCGAGCGCGACGATCGCGGTCATCGACCAGTCGCGCAGGAAGAAGAACAGCACCGCGATCGCGAGCACCAGGCCGATCAGGCCGGCGTCGCGCAGATCGCCGAGCGAATTGCGGATGCTCTCGGCCTGGTTGCCGATGACGATGATGCTGACGCCTTGCAGTTGCGGCAGCGTCTTGGCGCGCTCGATCTCCTTGAGCGCCGCGTCGACGACCTCGACGACGTTGGCCTGCGTCGTCTTGAATATGTCCAGGCCCACCGCCGGGCGGTTGTCGAGGTGCCGGCCGATCTCCAGCTCCGGGGCGACGAGCTCGACGTCGGCGATATCGGCGAGCCGCACCGCGGAGGTGACGCGCAGCGTTGCGGATGTCGTCGAGCGAGCGGAATTCGCCGATCGGGCGGATGCTGAAGCGCTGGCCCTGCTCGGTGATCTCGCCCGCGCTCACGGAGAAGTTGCTCTTCTGCAGGAGCGTCGCGAGCCGCTGCACGTCGATGCTGTGCGCCGCCATCCGACCGGCATTGATCAGAATGCGCACCTCGCGCGGCGCGACGCCTTGCAGCTCGACGCGGGCGACGCCTGGCACGCGCTCCAGCGGCCGCTTCAGGTAGCGCTCGAGCGCATCGTATTGGTCGGTGAGGTCCTGGTCGGCGGAGATGCGGACGACCACGACCGGCTGGTCGGAGGCGTTGAACGAGAACGCGAGAATACGGTCGGCACCGGCAGGCAGCTCCGCGCGAATCGAATCGAGCTTGGTGCGCACGTCGAACGCCGCTGCGTCGATGTCGCGACCCCAGTCGAAGCGCGATCTGGAAGGTCGCCTGTTCGGCCTCGGATCGCGAGCGCAGCTCTTCGATGCCGGCGAGCGTCGAGAGCGCTTCCTCGACCGGGCGCGTGATGAGCTGCTCCACTTCCTCGGGCGTCGAACCGGGGTAGGGGATGATGACCTGCATCCCCGGGAACGTGACGTCCGGAAACTCTTCGAGCGGCAGCAAGTGCAGCGAGATCAGGCCGACGAGGACCAGCGCGATGAACGTCATCGCCGTCGTCACCGGACGCTGCAGGGCTGTGCTCGTGTGGAGCATGCCTAGCCTCCGCTCGAAGCGGGTGCCGGGACGGTTGCTGCTGCCGCGTACTCCTTGCGGTCCATCACCGAGTACACGACCGGGATCACGAGCAGCGTCAGGAACGTCGTGAGCGTGACGCCGCCGATCACCGTGATCGCCATCGGCGCGCGCAGCTCCGCGCCCTCACCGACGCCGATCGCCATCGGCACCAGGCCGAGGATGGTCGTCAGCTTCGTGATCAGAATCGGGCGCAGGCGCGCGCGGCCCGCGGCGACGATCGCTTCCACCTTGTCCAGCCCGCGTTCGCGTGCCTGGTTCACCGCGTCGATCAGCACGATCGATTGGTTGACGACGATGCCGGCGAGCATGATCAGGCCGATATAGGCGACGACGTTCACGGTCGTGCCGGTCAGCCACAGCGCCCACACCGCGCCGATCACCGCGAGCGGAATGGTGAGCAGGATCACGAACGGATGGACCAGTGACTCGAACTGCGAAGCCATCACCAGATAGACGAGGAACACCGCGAGCACGAGTGTGAGCTGCAGCGAGGAGAACGAATCGCGCATCTCTTCGCTCTGGCCGGAGATGTACGCGGTCACGCCGACGGGCAGGGCGGTTGCCTGCAGGATGTTCTGCAGCGTCACGACACCCGTGCCGAGGTCGGCGCCGACGACGTCGGCCGAAATGATCGCTACGCGCTCCTGGCCGATGCGGCGGATTTCTGCCGGGCCGCTCGCCAGGCTCACGTCGGCGACGGCCGTGAGGGGCACCGGCCGCTCGCTACCCGGATTCACGATCAGGCGGCGGATCTCTTCGATGGACGCCGAGCGCGTGTCGACGCTGCGCACGAGCACGTCGATCTTCTTGTCGTTCAGCCGGTAGCGCGTGGCGACTTCGCCGCGCACGCTCTGCACGACGCGGTCGGCGATGTCGCGAACTGCCAGGCCGAGCTGCGTCGCGCGCTCCTGATCGAACACGATCTGGATCTCGGGATTGCCGGCCTCGACGGTCGAGCGGACGTCGCGGAACAGTGGCGTCGCGAGCATGCGCGCGTGCACGCGCTCAGCCGCCTGGCTCAGGCGCTCGAGGTCGTAGCCGGTAATCACGACTTCGAGCGGCGTCGAAAGCGCGAACAGACTCGGACGACTGAACTGATGCTGCACGCCGGGCATCTGCTGCAGGGAGTTGCGAAGCTGCGCGATCGCGCGTTCCTCGTCCTCGCGCGTTGCACCGTGACCGAGCGTGATGCTGACGCGACCGGTGTTCTCGCCGGCATCGACGGGATTCGCGTCGAGGCGGTTGCCGGTGCCGGCGACGGCGTATGAGAGGGCGAGATCCGGCAGTTGCTGGCCCGACATCTGCACGCGCGAGACTGCCTGGTCGGTCACTTCCAGCGGCGTGCCGGCCGCGAGGCGCAGGTCGATGTTGAACTCGCCTTGCGAGATCTGCGGGACGAGCTCGCTGCCGAGCTGCGGCACGATCAGCATCGTGAGCAGGAACAATACGAGCGCGCCGCCAAGAACCTTGATTCGATGCGTCAGTGCCCAGCGAATAGCCGGCGGGTAGAGTCGCTCGCAGAACAGGTAGAACGACTGCGTTGCATTCACAGCGGGGCGGAACAGCCGCTCCATCGTGCGCGAGATCGCTCCCGCAGCGCGCCGCAGAGCGTCGATTGCCGTGGAAAGGGCGGCGGAGACGCGACCCATCGGCTTGCCCGGCGCGTCTGGCGAGTCGATGGGACTAGCGGAGTCGCCGCCCGCCGCGAGCATCGGCACCAGCGTCAACGCCACCGCCAGCGAGAGCAGCAGCGAGTAGGTAACCGTCAGCGCCTGATCCTTGAAGAGCTGGCCCGCGATGCCGGAGATGAACACCATCGGGAAGAATACGGCGACTGAAGTCAGCGTCGCGGCGGTCACGGCAGTCGATACTTCACGCGTGCCCAGTTGAGCCGACTCCACTCGCGAGTGGCCGTGCTCGCGCTTGCGCACGATCGCTTCGAGCACGACGACCGCGTTATCGACCAGCATGCCCACGGCCAGCGCCAGGCCGCCGAGCGACATGATGTTCAGCGACAGGTCGGACATGTACATCAGCATGAACGTGCCGACGACGGAAACCGGGATGGCGACGCTGGTGATGAACGTCGTGCGTGCATCGCGCAGGAACAGATACAGCACGACGATCGCCAGCAGGCCGCCGAGCACGGCGGCGAACTTCACTTCGCCGATCGCGGCGCCGATGAAGCGCGACTGATCGTAGACAGTGACGACCTCGGCCTGCGCCGGGAAGGCCTTCTGGATCTGCTCCAGCTTCTTGCGGACGCCGGTCGCAAGCTGCACGGTGTTGGCGTCGCCTTCCTTGTAGACAGCGAGCTCGATGCACTCGCGCCCGTTCACCCGTGTGATCGCCTCACGATCCTTGTGGCCGTGCGTGACCCGCGCCACGTCGCGCAGATAGACCGGCCGTCCGCCGACCGTCGCGATGATCGCGTTCGCCATCTGCTCGATCGACTGGAACTCGTTCAGCGTGCGCACCAGGAAGCGCTGCGTGCCCTGTTCGAGGCGCCCGCCGGAAAGATTGACGTTCTCGGCGCGGACGCGGCGGCTGACCGCATCGATCGACAGGCCGAGCTGCGCGAGCTTCTGCTGGTCGACGTGAATCTGGATCTCGTCCTCGTAGCCGCCGCTGACCTTGACGGCAGCCGAGCCTTCCACCGATTCCAGCTCAGGCTTGAGGCGATCCTCGGCGAAGCGGCGCAGGTCGCGCAGTCGGGCCTGCGCGGCGTCGGTCGTCGTCGCGTTCGACTTGTCGGTGAACGCCAGCCGCATCACCGGCTCGCTGGCCGGGTCGAAACGCAGCAGCAGCGGACGCTTCGCTTCCAGCGGCAGCAGCAGCAGGTCCAGCTTCTCGCGGACGTCGATGCCGGCGAGATCCATGTCCGTGCCCCACGCGAATTCGAGCGTCACGTCCGACTGCCCGGAACGCGACACCGAGCGCACGTGACGCACGTTGCGGATGATGCCGACCGCTTCCTCGACCGGCCGCGTGATGAGGTTCTCGACTTCGAGCGGCGCGGAGCCCGGCAGCTCGGTGCGCACGGTGAGGGTGGGGTAGGAGAGGTCGGGCAGCAGGTCGACCTTCAAGCGCAGCAGCGAGACGACGCCGAACAGCAGCAGCGCCACCGTCAGCATCAGGATCGTGACGCGCCGACGGATCGCGAACTCGACGATGTTCATGCAGCTTTAGCTCGCCTCGGAGCTGCGCTCTGCCACAGCAGCACGCGGGGACTCGTCGATGAGCCGGATCGTGCTGCCGGATTTCAGGCCGTTCTGACCGACGATGACGATGCGCTCGTCGCCCTTCAGGCCCTCGACCACTTCGATGAGACCGGCGTTCGTCAGCCCGGTCTTGATGCTGCGCTGTTCGGCCTTGTCGCCGTTCGCGACGAACACGGTGGGGGAGCCTTCGGCTTCGACGATCGCGCCGCGGGGGATGCGCAGCGCGGCGCTGCGGCGTTCGAGCACGATGCCGACACGCGCGAACATGCCGGGCTTGAGCGCGCGCTTCGGATCGAGGACTTCGATCGTCGCCTTGAAAGTGCCGGTGGCGGCATCGAGCGTCGGGCTGATGCGCTGGACGCGGCCGGCGAAGTTCGCGCCGGAGAGAGCGTCGACCACGATCGTGACTGCCTGCTCGGCGCGCAGCTTCGCGAACTCGCGCTCCGGCACGTGCACCTCGGCGATCAGCGGATCGAGGTCCGTGACCTGGAAGGTGCGATCGTTGACGTTGATGGTGTTGCCGACCTTGATGTGGCGCGCGGAGACCACGCCGGCGATCGGCGCGCGGATTTCCGTGTAGCCGACATTCAGCTGCGCCAGATCGCGCGCCGCCTTGAGCCACTCCATTTCGGAGCGAGCGTTGTCGACGGCGGCAGAGGCTACGAGCTTGCGGTTGAACAGCTCCAGCGTGCGCTGGTACTCGCGCTCGAGCTTGCGCAGGTTCACTTCGGTCTGCTGCAGCTCGAAGCGCAGGCGATCGCCATCGAGGCGGGCGAGCACTTGTCCGGCCTTCACAGAGTCGCCTTCCTCGACCAGGAGCTCGCGGACTTCGCCCGCGACCTTCGCGACGACAGTCGCTTCCTGGTCCGCCTGCAGAGGCGCTGTGCCGGCGTAGACGGAGAGCATCTCGCCGCGGGAGGGCACCTCGACTTGCACCGGAATCGCGGCCGTGGCGCCCTCCACGGCGTCCTTGGCCGCGCCCTTGCCGCAGCCATTCAAGGCGATGACCGAAACCCCGATCAGCAGCGAACTGGCCGCTAACCGGCCCGATAAAGCGCGGCAACCGCGGAGAAGGCGTTGTGTTCATTGGACTTGTGCCAGGCCAGATGCGTGCAGCGATCCTGCTGCGAGGTGGCCGCATAGTAGGAGTCTTTGGTGTTGTAGTCAACTACAACACCAGCTCATCACTGATTCAGCCGCCCTGAACGGGCGGCCGCGGCCGGTCAGGGCGTTGCCGGCCGCTCCACGTCCGACTTCAAGCGCGAGAGGTACAGACCCTTCATGCCGCTCAGGTCGGCTGCGATCTGCGCCGTCTCGTCGAGCACGGCATCGGGAGGCTCAGCGCCATTGAGATCAGTGAGTGACTTCAAAGGTTGCAGTCCGCGCGCCGTGCGCCGCTCGTTTTCGCGAGCCATGCGCTCTTTCTCCAGCTGCTCGCGCTCGGCGATGCGAGTCTTGAGATTCAGTGACAGCTTCTTCTGCGTGCGCACCTTCTCGAACGAGTCGAGATCGGCGAGCAGCAGGCGGAAGTCCGGATCCGTGGCGATGCGCTCCTCGTGGGAGTGCTCGAGCGACGCGACGGCCTGGCTGAGCTGCGTCTCGCGGCCGAACTCGACCGGGCGGATGCGATCCCAGGGCAGGGCGCTCTCGCGGGTGCTCTCGCCGACTTCCTCGGTGCTGATCGCGGTCGGCATGGCGATGTCGGGCTGTACGCCGCGATGCTGCGTGCTCTCGCCAGTGACGCGGTAGTACTTGCCGATCGTGACGGTGAGCTGACCGAAGCCCGGATCCGGGCCGAGCGCATAGCGGTCGAGCGGATACAGGTTCTGCACCGAGCCTTTACCGTAGGTCTGCTGGCCGACGACGATGCCGCGGCCGTAGTCCTGGATCGCCGCCGCGAAGATCTCGGAAGCGGACGCGCTGAAGCGGTCCACCAGCACGATCAGCGGGCCGTCCCAAGCGATGCTCGGCTCAGGATCGTCCAGCACCTCGACCCGGCCGCCGGTCTCGCGCAGCTGCACGATCGGGCCGCCCGGAATGAACAGCCCCGACAGCGCCGTGGCCTCGGTGAGGTGGCCGCCACCGTTGCCGCGCAGGTCCATGATCAGCGCGTCGATGTGGTCGTTCTTCTGCAGCTCCTCGATGAGCTTGCGCACGTCGCGCGTGGTGCTGCGGTAATCCTTCGCGCCGGACGTCTTCGCTTCGAAGTCCTGATAGAAGCTCGGCACGTTGATGACGCCGATCGCGACGTCGTGGTCGCCGCGCTTGAGCTTGCGCACTTCCTTCTGTGCGGCCTGCGCCTCGAGCGTCACCTTGCTGCGTGTGAGCGCCAGCTCTTTCTCCGCCGAGCCGGGTGCGGCGCCGGCGGGCAGGATCTGCAGGCGCACGGTCGTGCCGACCTTGCCGCGGATGATCTGCACCACGTCATCGAGACGCCAGCCGACTACGTCGACCCACTTGCCGCCCTTGCCTTCGCCGACAGCGAGGATGCGGTCATTGGCGTTGAGCGAGCCGTCCACCGCCGCGGCGCCGCCGGGCAGGATGTTCAGCACGGTGACGTAGTCGTCGACCAGCTGGAGCGAGGCGCCGATGCCCTCGTACGACAGGCTCATCTGAATGCGGTACTCCTCGGAATTGCGCGGCGAGAAGTAGCTGGAGTGCGGGTCGAACACGTGCGCGAACGCGTTCATGAACACTTCGAAGATGTCGTCGCTCGTGACCTGCTCGGTGCGCTTGAGCACGCGCTCGTAGCGCTTCGTGCAGGATGTCGCGCGCCTCCGCGTAGGTCTTCTCGGTGAGCATCAGCGACAGGGCGTCGTTCTTCACGCGCTTGCGCCAGATCTCGTTGAGCTCCTCGGACGTCTTGGCCCACGGCGCCTTGGCGCGGTCGAACTCGAACGACTCGTCGACGGTGAAATCCGGCTCGGTCTTCAGCAGCTGCAGCGCGTACGTGACGCGCTCGCGGTTGCGAACCTGGAAGCGATTGAACATCGAGAACACCGGCTCGAGCTGCCCGGCGACGACCGCGTCGTCCAGCTGATAGCGGAAGTGCTCGAACTCGGCGATGTCGCTGGCGAGGAAGTAGCTGCGCCCGCCGTCGAGCTGCTCGATGAAACGGTCCAGCACCAGTGCCGAGACCGGATCGTTGATCGGCGACTGCCGGTAGTGCGAGCGCTCGATGACGTTGCTGACCAGCTTGCTGACGCGGCGCTGGCGCTCCGTCGGCGAGAGGTCCTGCGTATCGGCGGTCGCGACCGCCTTGGCGACTGGCGCCTGTGCCGTACCGGCGAGCAGACCGCAGACCACCAGGAGTGCCGGCAGACTGAACAGGAGCGTCGCGCGGCGGGAGCGGGCGGGCTGGCGGGCAGGTTCGGGCAGGGGCGACTGGTACACTGTTTCACATCCTCATCTGGCGAGCGGGCACCACCGATATACAGATTTCGGCGCCGGCCGGCAGGTTCCCGAAATCACCTTCGAACCGGTCTATGGGCAAGGCTAGAGACACGCTGCGCTCCGATCAAGTACGCCAAAGTCGCGCCGCCGGAGGCGGGTCTGCGCCGCGGTCCGCCGGCCGGAGCCGCTGATGCGTCCGCTCGCAGTCCTGAACGCAATCGTGTTCGGTTCGGCCGCCGCCATCACGTTCGGCCTGGGCGGGGTGCTGGTGATCTTCCTCGTGCTGCAGGGGCAGTATCCGCAGATGCGCGCGGAATTTCCTGTCCTGGTTCGCAGCAGCGCCCTGTTCGCCCTGCTGGCCGTCGTTTCCGGCGCCAGCCTGCTGGGCATGCTGAAGGGCAGGCGGTGGCGCTGGCTGGCTCATGCCGCCATGTGGCTGGTGGTCGCGGGCATAACGGCTTTGTACTGGCCGCGGTGAGCCCGCGGACATGGGGGAATCCCCCAAAAGGGCGTGAGAGATGTACTCGGGAACGGCGCTCGCCGGGTGGCGCGCAGCATTTGTCAGCGCTTGCTGACCTTTTCCCAGGCGTTGCGCTTCTCGAACGCGCCGCTGTTGTACGGATCGAAGCCTTTGACGCTTCCCGTCTTTTTCTTGCGGACGATCGTCGTGCCGGACTGCTGTGCGGGGCGGGCTGGAGGCGCTTCGAAGCGCGCCGGCTCGTCCGAGTCCTGGACCTCGTCGTTACGCCCGCCAAACCATTTGGCGAACCACATGACTTTACTCTTCCCGAACCACAACCAAATCAAAGGGATCGTTTCTTCTTGTGAGCCGCAGGATTACACGTGCGCGCGTGCGGGGAAATCCCCAATCGCACGAACTGTGAGGCCAGTCACATTCGCCTGCGGCCGGTCGTGCTTCTCGGGCTAGTCGATGCTGACGCGCGGCTCGACGCGACGAGCTTCTTCGGCCGTGTGACGCGGCGCATGGGGCCGATCTTGTTGTTCTTGCGCTCTTTGCGATCCGGGACCCGCGCCCGCAAACACCAGGCGCAATAGCGAAATCAGCACCAGCGGGCCCAGCGCGATCGTCCAGGCCCGCACCGACGGCTCGGCGAGATCGCCGAGAAAGTCGCCGTAAAAGCGGCCGAGCCCGCCGTTGTCGCCGTACGGGCCGAGCAGCGCGCCGCCCACGGCGAAGATCGTCGCCGGCAGCACGATCAGGCCGACAGCGAGCCAGATACTCGCGAAGATCAATTCGAAGCGCGCGCGGCGTCGATAGCGGTTGCCGGCCCCATCCGAGTTAGAAGTGGCCGGGTTAGACGTGGCCGGCTCAGCAGCGGGTTGATTCATGAATTGAGGATATCATCGCGCCCGAAGCAACGAGGACCCCGGGGCACCGATGACGGCAGCGGCTGACGCACGACCTCCCACGCGCACGGCCGTGATCGGCGTGGGTTATCTCGGACGCTTTCACGCGCAGAAGTACGCGCAGCTCGGGCAGTCGCGACTGGTAGCTGTCGTCGATGCGGATGCCGCCGCCGCGTCGAAGGTCGGCACGGAGCTCGGCGTCGCGGCGGTCGGCGACTATCGCGAAATCCTCGATCAGGTGGACGCAGTCAGCCTCGCGGTGCCGACTCCGCTGCATCATCCCATCGGCCGCGCGCTGCTCGAGCACGGCATTCATGTGCTCGTCGAAAAACCGATTGCGACGACGGTTGCCGAAGCGCGCGAGCTCATCGCTGTCGCGCGTGCCAACGGCTGCACGCTGCAAGTCGGTCACCTCGAACGCTTCAATCCCGCGATCCTGGCTGCCGCAGGCCGCCTGAAGCAGCTGCGCTTCGTCGAGTCGCACCGCCTCGCGCCGTTCAAGCTGCGTGGCACCGACGTGAGCGTCGTGCTCGATCTCATGATTCACGACATCGACCTGATCCAGGAGTTGGTCGGCGCGCCGATCGAGAGCATCGACGCGGTCGGCGCAAGCGTGTTCTCCAGCGAGATCGACATCGTCAACGCGCGCATCCGCTTCCAGGGCGGCTGCGTCGCCAACACGACGGCGAGTCGCATCAGCATGAAGCAGGAGCGCAAGCTCCGCATCTTCCAGGACGACGCCTACCTGTCGATCGACCTGCAGCAGAAGGTCCTGACGGTGATCCGCAAGAAAGACGCGGCGCCCGTGGAGTCGCCCGCGCAGGTGTCGATCGAGGAGGACTCCTTCGACCAGGGCGATGCGCTGCTGGCCGAAATCGAGGCGTTCTTGCGCTCGGTACGCGACGGCAGTCCACCGGTCGTCAGTGGCGAAGACGGGCTGCGCGCGCTCGAGACGGCGATGCAGATCACCCGTCTCGTGCAGGAGTCGGCGCAGAAACCGGCTTAGCGAGCTGCTCGCGCTCCAGCGATCGCAGCGGCCGGCCCGCCACTTCCTGTGCCGCCTTCTGCAGGCGCACCAGGCTCACGGTGCCGCGCTCACTTGCAAGCTTGCGCGCGACGTCGTCGAGACTCGCCTTGCCGCCAGTCGCGCTGCGAATCTCGGCGTCGGCGGCGCGCAGTGCCAGCACGGCGCGTGCGGTGGTGGGCCCGTTCGAATGCGAGCCGAACAAGGTCGGCGAGCGTTTCGCCCACTGCGACAGGTGCTTCAGTGCCTGCTTGTAGCGTTGCTCGCTGATGCCGCCCGAGCGGCGCAGCGTTTCGAGCGAATAGAGCTCGGCGAGCCCTTCGACGATCCAGTCGCTTTCCTCGTCGCCGCGGATGCCGAGCGCGATGTGCGCCAGCTCGTGCAGCAGCGTGCTGGTGCGGTTCTCGCTGATCAACGGTCGGTCGGAGTGCAGGAACATCGACGACGGTCCCGACAGCCCGCCGCGCCACATCGGATCACCGGCCGAGACGATCAAGAGTCGTGGCGGCAGGTGCGGCAAGACTTCCTCCATGCGCGGCAGCGTGAACTTCAGGAATGCCAGCGTGTCCTGGCGTCGCGCGCTGTCGCCAGCGGGCGCTGCGACGACGACGCGCACGCTGCCGATCTTTTCGTTGCGGCTGCCAATCTTGCCGGCGAGCATCCAGCCGGCGGGCTGATCGAAACGCCGCGTCGGATCGTCGACTTGATAGCGCAGATCGCCGACCGATCCGTACGGCGTCGCGACCGTCCAGCCCTGCGGCAGCTCGAACTCCAGCGTCGCACGCGATTGCAGACTCTTGCGCGCCGTAACACTCGCGCGCGGCACCATCTTCTCGGCGCGGAAGATCGCCCAGTCGGCTGTCATGCGTGAGTCGTAGTGCTGCGGAGCGCGCTCGTGATCGACGACGAATTGGTAACGCAGCCGCGAGGCGTGTCCGCGCGGCTGCCAGGTCACGTGCGAAGGCTCGATCTGCAAGGGATCCGTCGACGTGAATTTCTTGTGCCGGCGCGAATCCACGTGCAGCACGATGCGGCTCGGCAGGCGTTCGCCGCTGACAGCGATCTCCATGTCGACGACGCCGGCTTCCGGACGGAAGTGCGCCCGATAGGCCACCTCGTAGTAGCGAGGCGTTGCTGCGACGGCCGTCCCGGGCGTCAGCAAGAACATGGCTAGCAGCGGCAGGGTGAGGCGCAGGGCAGGCATCGTTGCGCGCAGTTTACCGCGCCTTGAAATAGATAAGGCCCGCCCTATGTATCGGCTCATCGGCGCGCGACCCCAACGGCCACGCGCCATGCACTCGCACTGACTCTATATTTTGGAGGATACGACCATGACACTCGTTCGCTATGAGCCCTGGAGCGTGCTCAATCAGCTGCACGGGCAGATCAATCGCCTGTTCGACGGTGAGCTCGACCGCGACGCGGCCACCTCGGCGGCGACGGCCGACTGGATTCCGCAGGCGGACATCGAGGAGTACGCGGACCGCTTCGTGCTGAAGCTCGACGTTCCGGGCGTCGACCTCGCGGCCGTCGAGATCACGCTCGACAAGGGCCTGCTCACCCTCAGCGGCGAGCGCGCCAAGGACGCCTCCGGCAAGGACGTGCAGCGCACCCGCAGTCGAGCGCCCGCACGGCCGCTTCCATCGTCGCTTCACGTTGCCCGACACTGTCGATGCAGCGGGCGTGCACGCGACCGGCCGCAACGGCATCGTCGAGGTGACGATTCCGAAGCAGCCGAAAGCTCAGCCGCGCCGCATCCAGGTCGCGACGGCCTGAAGCGCCGAGCATTGGCGCACTTACACGGGCCTGACGGCAGTGCCGTCCGGCCCGTTTTCGTTTACGATGCGCCGCCGTCCCCGCGAGGTTTCTACGGAGAGCGAATGACGATTCCGGCTGGCGCCCGGCTGCGGGCAGCCGTGGCAGAAGAGCGACCCCTGCAGGTCGTCGGCGCAATCAACGCGTACTGCGCTCTGCTGGCGCAGCGTGCCGGGTTTCGCGCTCTGTACCTGTCGGGCGCCGGCGTCGCGAATGCCTCCTTCGGCCTTCCCGATCTCGGCATCACCAGTCTCAACGACGTCTGCGAAGACGTGCGCCGCATCGCCGGTGCGACCGAATTGCCGCTGCTCGTCGATGCCGACACCGGTTGGGGCGCGGCTTTCAACATTGCCCGCACGACCAGCGAGATGAGCCGTGCCGGCGCCGGCGGCATGCACTTCGAAGACCAGGTCCAGGCCAAGCGCTGCGGTCACCGGCCCGGCAAGGCACTTGGTCGGCGCGGACGAGATGGCCGATCGCATCAAGGCCGCTGTCGACGGGCGCAGCGACGATTCCTTCGTCATCATGGCGCGCACCGACGCGCACGCCGTCGAAGGGCAGGCCGCCGCGATCGAGCGGGCCCAGCGCTACGTCGAGGCCGGCGCCGACATGATCTTCGCCGAAGCGCTCGCGACCCTCGACGAGTACCGCCAGTTCACGACCGCCGTCAACGTGCCGGTGCTCGCGAACATCACCGAGTTCGGCAAGACGCCGCTGTTCACCGTGACCGAGCTCGCGTCGGTCGGCGTCGGCTGGTGCTCTATCCGCTGTCGGCGTTCCGCGCGATGAGCCGCGCCGCGGAAAAGGTGTACGGCACGATCCGCTCGCAGGGCACGCAGAAGGCTGCGATCGATGCGATGCAGACCCGCACCGAACTGTACGAAGTGCTCGGCTATCACGAGTACGAGCGCAAGCTCGACGACCTGTTCGGAAGGCAACCGCAGTCATGAGCGAAACAACCCCCGGCTTCAAGCCGAAGAAGTCGGTCGCGCTGTCCGGCGTGGTCGCCGGCAACACGGCGCTGTGCACCGTCGGGCGCACCGGCAACGACCTGCACTACCGCGGCTACGACATCCTCGACCTCGCCGCGAGCGCGAGTTCGAAGAGATTGCGCACCTGCTGATCCACGGCAAGCTGCCGAACCACGCGGAGCTTGCGGCGTACAAGGCGAAGCTGATGAGGCTGCGCAGCTTGCCGGCCGCAGTGCGCGTCGTGCTCGAGCAGCTCCCGGCCGCCAGCCACCCGATGGACGTGATGCGCACCGGCGTGTCGGCGCTCGGCTGCGTGCTGCCCGAGAAGGACGATCACAGCCCCGCTGGCGCGCGCGACATCGCCGACCGGCTGATCGCGAGCCTCGGCTCGATGCTGGTCTACTGGTATCACTTCAGCCACGCCGGCAAGCGCATCGAGGTCGACAGCGAGGACGACTCGATCGGCGGCCACTTCCTGCACCTGCTGCACGGCGAACGGCCTCGAGCGCGACTGGGTGCACGCGATGCACACCTCGCTGATTCTCTATGCCGAGCACGAGTTCAACGCCTCGACGTTCGCTGCGCGCGTCATCGCGGGCACCGGCGCGGACATCTACTCGGCGATCGCCGGCGCGATCGGCGCCCTGCGCGGCCCGAAGCACGGCGGCGCGAACGAAGTCGCGTTCGAGATCCAGCAGCGCTACGAGACGCCGGACGAAGCCGAGCAGGACATTCGCGCGCGCGTCGCGAACAAGGAAGTGATCATCGGCTTCGGCCATCCGGTCTACACGATCTCCGACCCGCGCAACGAGGTCATCAAGGAGCGTCGCGCGCCGGCTCGCACGAGGCAGGCGGCGACACCAAGATGTTCGCGATCGCCGAGCGCCTCGAAGCCGTGATGAAGCAGGCGAAGAAGCTGTTCCCGAACCTCGATTGGTTCTCCGCCGTGTCCTATCACCTGATGGGCGTGCCGACGGCGATGTTCACGCCGCTGTTCGTCATCGCGCGCACGACCGGCTGGGCCGCGCACGTGATCGAGCAGCGCATCGACGGCAAGATCATCCGTCCGAGCGCGAACTACATCGGCCCGGAGAACCTGAAGTTCGTGCCGCTCGACGAAAGAAAGTGAATTGAGAGGAAGTCACGGTTCCACATGTCGACCCACGATTACAAGTCCGCCGAACGACCCGCACCCGACAAAGTCCTCGCCGATATCGCCGACTACGCGCTGTCTTACCGCGTTGACAGCGAAGCGGCTTACGAAACCGCGTACTACTGCCTGATGGACACGCTCGGCTGCGGCTTCCAGGCGCTGCAAGTACCCGGCGTGCACGAAGCTGATGGGGCCGGTCGTGCCGGGCGCGACGCTGCCGGGCGGCGCGCGCGTGCCCGGCACGTCGTACGAGCTCGATCCGGTGCAGGCGGCGTTCAACATCGGCGCGATGATCCGCTGGCTCGATTTCAACGACACGTGGCTCGCCGCGGAGTGGGGCCATCCGTCCGACAACCTCGGCGCGATCCTCGCCGTCGCGGATTACCTGTCGCGTCGCAACGCTGCGCAAGGCGCCAAGGCGCCTCGTGGTCCGCGACGTGCTGACCGCGATGATCAAGGCGCACGAGATCCAGGGCGTGACTGCGCTGGAGAACAGCTTCAACCGCGTCGGGCTCGATCACGTGCTGCTGGTGCGCATCGCTTCGACGGCGGTCGCCACCGCGATGCTCGGCGGCACGCGCGACCAGGTGATCAACGCCGTGTCGAACGCGTGGATCGACGGCGGCGCGCTGCGCACCTATCGCCACGCGCCGAACACCGGCTCGCGCAAGAGCTGGGCCGCGGGCGATGCGACGAGCCGCGCCGTGCGGCACGCGCTGATCGCGCTCACGGGGGAGATGGGCTATCCGTCGGCGCTCACCGCGAAGACCTGGGGCTTCCAGGACGTGCTGTTCAAGGGCAAGCCGCTGTCGTACCCGCAGGGCTTCGGCAGCTACGTGATGGAGAACGTGCTGTTCAAGATCTCGTTCCCGGCCGAGTTCCACGCGCAGACCGCGGTCGAAGCCGCGATGACGCTGCATCCGCAGGTCGCGAGCCGACTGGACCAGATCGAGCGCATCGTCATCGAGACGCAGGAGCCGGGCGTGCGCATCATCGACAAGACCGGCCCGCTCGCGAATCCGGCCGACCGCGACCACTGCATCCAGTACATGGTGGCCATCCCGCTGATCTTCGGCCGCCTCACCGCCGACGACTACGAGGACAGCGTTGCGAACGACCCGCGCATCGACGCGCTGCGCAGCGTGATGCAGGTGCGCGAGAACACGCAGTTCACCCAGGACTACTACGCTGCCGACAAGCGCTACATCGGCAACGCCGTGCAGGTATTCTTCCAGCGACGGCAGCTCGACGCCGCGCGTCGCGGTGGACTATCCGATCGGCCACCGCAAGCGCCGTGCCGAGGGGATGCCGGTGCTGGTGAAGAAGTTCGAGGCGTCGGTCGCCGCGCACTTCTCGCCGAAGCAGACCGAATCGATCAAGGCGCTGTTCGCCGACCGCGCGCGGCTCGAGCAGATGCCGGTGCAGGAGTTCGTTGCCGGGCTGGTCAAGAATTAAGAAGAAGCAGCTGGCGGGCTGGCCCCGCCAGTCGCCGGTTCGGGGGTTCTGGGGGATGTCTGCCACGTTTCGCACGTTGGTGATCGGCGCGAGCGCCGCAAGCCGCAATCTGCTTGCGCGCCTCATCGACGGCTCCGACCTCGTCATCGATGACGTCGTGACGCCCGAGCAGGTCGTCGCGAGCGTCGCACGCCGCGCGCCGGATCTGTTCGTGATCGAGGCGGAGCAGGATGCACAGACGCTGACCATGATCTGCGGCCTGCTCAAGGCGAATCCGGCGACGGTGCTGTTGCCGCTGCTGGCGATCGCGAGATCCGCGAAGCAGCGGCTCGCCGCCTTCGAGGCGGGAGTCGACGACTTTCTGACCCATGCCGTCCGGCGCGAAGAGTTCCTGGTGCGGATCCATGCGCTGCTGCGCGTAAGCGCCGCGCGCCGGCAACTGGCCGCCGAGCAGCTGTCGCAGGAAGTTCAGCAAAGCGAGCTGATCCGCGCGGCGTTCCGCCGCTACATCTCGCCCAAGCTCGCCGACAAGATCCTGTCGGATCCGCAGCTGCGCGAATTCACGTCTCGGGCAAACGCAGGTGCGCAGTCGCGCAGCCGTCATGTTCGCGGACATGCGCGGCTTCACCGCGATCTCCGAAAAGCTGACCCCGGCCGAAGTGGTCGCGCTGCTGAACGAGTTCTTCGCGCTGCTGACCGACATCACGTTCGAGTACGACGGCACCGTTTTCAACATGGCAGGCGACGGCCTCATGGTCGGCTTCGGTGTGCCCGTCGAGCAGGCGGACGGCAGCGCGCGCGCGATCGCCGCCGCGCAGCCGCATGCTCGACGAGTTCGCGGTGCTCGCGGAGCGCTGGCGCGAGCGCTACCAGGTCGAGACTGGGCTGGGCATCGGCATCAACGTCGGCGAAGTCATCGCCGGCAACGTCGGCTCGGCTGCGTACATGAACTACACGATCATCGGCGACACGGTGAACGTTGCCTCACGTCTCGGCCAGCGCGCGCGAGCAGGGGAGATGCTGTTTTCCGACGCCGTGAAGCATTCGCTCGATGAGCACGGAGTGAGCATCGGAGCCTTGCCGCTGCCCGCGCTGGTGCTGCGCGGCCGCTCGACGCCGATCGACATCTTCTGCGTTCCCTCGGTCACGCGTCTCGACTTCCGGCCCGCCTGACGGCGCGAGCTTGCACCGCCGCCCCACGCTCGCTACATTCGGGCCATGTCTTCGGCGCGCGCACACTCGTTTGCTTTTCGATTTACCGGCCCCGGCCTGTTCCAGGCGTCGGGCGTCGCGATCGTGCGCTAGCAACCTCAGTCTTTCCTCCAGCTCCACCTCGCGTAGCCCAGACCGCCTGAACCGGTCCGGGGTTCGTCTTCGTCCGCCGCGCTCGCGCGGCGCCTTGAACCGAACTTTCACGAGGTGTCGAAATGACTACGCAACTTCTCGATTCTCAGGCCTACGGCCGTCTGCTCGCGCTGCGCGACCTGACGGACGCGGCGCTCGGCCCCCATGCGATGCAACTTCTCGTGCAACAGGCGCTCGACGCTTTGCGCGCAGCATGGAACTGCCCCGTCGTCGTGTACCGCTCGCCGCCGGTGGTTCCGTCCACCGACAATTACGACGACCTCGGGTATCCACCGGACGGCGCATCGCGCGATGCGCGCTACACGCGCTACCTGACGCCGGAGCTGCTACTGCGCACGCAGACATCCGCGATGATTCCGCGAGCGCTGCGCATGATCGCGCCAGCGCATTACGAGAACGTGCTGCTCGCGTGCCCGGGGCTCACGTATCGGCGGGACGCGATCGACCGGCTGCACGTCGGCGAGCCGCATCAGCTCGATTTGTGGCGAATCTCGCAACGTCCGCTGACGCGGGACGACCTGGTCGCGATGATCGAAACCGTCGCGAGCGCGATGCTCCCCGGCGTGCCGCTGCGGCTGGAGCCTGCCGTGCATCCGTACACCCTCGACGGACTGGAGGTCCATGGCAACGTGCAGGGACGCTGGGTCGAGATCCTGGAGTGCGGCCGCGCGCATCCGGAGCTGCTGGCCAGCGCGGGCCTCGGCTCGGGATCAGCCTCCGGCTTAGCGATGGGCATCGGTCTCGATCGCATGCTCATGCTGCGCAAGGGCATCGACGACATCCGCGCGTTGCGCTCCACCGATCCGCGCATCCAGGCGCAGATGCTCGATCTGGAGCCCTACCGAGCGGTGTCCTCGCAACCGCCGATCTATCGCGACTTGTCGGTCGCCGTGGCGGAGGAGGCGAGCGCCGAAGAGCTCGGCGACCGCGTGCGCTCCAGCCTCGCAGCCGCGAGCGGGAGCATCGAGTCCGTCGAGGTGCTGTCCGAGACTTCGTATCTCGAGCTGTCGCTCGCCGCGCGCAGGCGGCTTGGCATCTCGCCGAGGCAGAAGAACGTACTGCTGCGGCTCGTTGTTCGCGACCTGGAGCGCACGCTCACCTCGGCCGAGGCGAACGAGCTGCGCGATGCGGTGTACGCCGTGCTGCACGAAGGCAGCGTCAGGACGTGGGCGTCGAAGGAGATGCAGCTATGACACGTACGGGCGGATGAGCTTCAGGTCGGCGACGAAGCGCTCGTAGGCTGCGTCGCGGTCCTCGTCCGGCACTCGCAGCAGAAACGAGGGATGTACGGTCACGAGCAAATCTCCCTCGTACGGCACTTTCGCGCTCGCGCCGGGGATCACGTGGCCGCGATTCTTTTCGATCGCCGTGGCGCGGCCGAAGACCGCTCGTGCCGCGGTCGCGCCGAGCGCGACGATCAGGGCAGGGCGAATCAGGGTGAGCTCGCGTTCCAGCCACTGGTGGCAGGCGCTGATCTCCAGCTCGTTCGGCTTCTTGTGGATGCGCCGCTTGCCGCGCAGCTCGAACTTGAAGTGCTTGACCGCGTTCGTCACGTACGTCGCCTTGCGGTCGACGGCTGCATCGGTCAGTGCCCGATCCAGCAGCTTGCCGGCCGGTCCGACGAACGGTTGGCCGGCGCGATCTTCCTGGTCGCCGGGCTGTTCGCCGACGAGCATGACGCGGGCATGCTCGCTCCCGGCGCCGAACACGGTCTGGGTCGCGTTTTTCCACAGCGGACAGGCGCGGCAGCGGGCGGCTTGCTCGCGCACTTCGGCGAGGGGGCGGTCGAGGTTCGTCGTGCGGAGCGCGCGCATCCCGTTGAGCAACGGGCGCGGTTTGCGCGGCAGTTCCGCCTATTTGTTACGTTTGGGTTTCAGCTCGCCGTCGCCGATCTCGTAGTCGTCGAAATCTGACAGCTGCTCTGCGGTCTGCGCGCTCTTCGCGGATACGCTCCAGCCGCCGCCACGCCGGCTCGCCGGCCTTGACGACCGTCTTCTTGCGTTTGTCGAGGTCGGCGATCAGGTGATCGACGTCGAGGTCGTCGGAGTCGACGGCGCCGCCATCGTCCTCTTCCTCATCGAACTCTTCGGATTCCGGCTTCTCGCTCATCGCAGAAGGGCGCGCGCCTTACGTCGCGCGGCGTTTCGTGGAGTTGGCGACTATATAAGAGGTCGCGTGCCGTCCCGCAATAGCGACTTTTGGGCAACGCTGCGACGTGTCAGGCAATGAGTTGATTGAGCTGGAAAATCGGCAGCAGCATCGCGAGCACGATCAGCAGCACGAGCCCGCCCATCACCAGAATCATCAACGGCCCGAGCAGGCCGACGACCGCGCCCAGGATCGAATCCATCTCGCGCTCCTGGTTGGTCGCGGCGCGATCCAGCATCGTCTCCAGGTCGCCGCTGGTCTCGCCGCTGGAGATCAGGTGGATCATCATCGGCGGAAACATCTTCGAGGTGCCGAGCGAGCGGCCGATCGGCGCGCCCTCGCGCACGCGAGCGGCGGCGTCCTGCACGGCGTCGCGCATCGGCAGATTCGTCACGACCTCGCCGGAGATGCGCAGCGCTTCCAGGACTGGCACGGCGCTGGAGGTGAGCGTCGAGAAGGTGCGCGCGAAGCGCGCGGTGTTGTTGCCCCGGACCACCCTGCCGACGAGCGGCACGCGCAGCAGGAAGGCGTGGAAGCGGCGCCGCGCCGCCGGGTCGCGCAGCCAGCGGACGAATCCAAAGGACCCAAGAACGAGCACGACCAGCAGCAGCAGGCCCCAGTTGCGCAGGAAGTCGGACACCGCGATCAGCACCTGCGTGAGGAACGGCAGCTCGGCCTTCGAGTTCTCGAACTGCTTGACGATCTTGGGTACGACGAACGTCAGCAGCATCGCGACGATCGAGACGCAGACGACGAACAGCAGCACCGGGTACAGCATCGCGCTCATGGTGCGGCTGCGCAGCTGCTCGCGGCTCTCGGTGTAGTCGGCGAGGCGTTCCAGCACGGTGTCCAGGTGTCCCGATTGCTCGCCGGCCGAGACCGTCGCGCGATACAGCTCGGGGAACACGGCCGGGAAGTCGGCCAGGCCGTCGGCGAGCGCGTGGCCTTCCATCACCTTGGCGCGCACGCCCATGATGATGCTGCGGATGCGCGGGCTTCTCCGTCTGCTCCGAGACCGCGAGCAGCGCTTCCTCCAGCGGCAGGCCGGAGCGCACCAGCGTTGCGATCTGGCGCGTCAGCAGCGAGAGATCTCCGGCGGAGACGCCACGACGCAGCGAGAATTGCTTGCGCTCGCGACGGTTCTCGGTCTGCTGCGACCTCGTTGACCGCGACGCGGCAGCAAGCTCTGGTCGCGCAGCATCTGGCGGACCGCGCGCGCAGTGTCGCCTTCGAGCACGCCTTTGCGTTCGCGGCCGG
The DNA here is from genome assembly GCA_963830745.1 of uncultured Gammaproteobacteria bacterium. Lineage (GTDB taxonomy): Bacteria > Pseudomonadota > Gammaproteobacteria > Steroidobacterales > Steroidobacteraceae > Steroidobacter. Next base: position 344,937 of record CAWHNL010000011.1, on the reverse strand, counting down.
TTGCATCGACGGCGGTGTATTCGAAGGCGCTCAACTCAGTCCTCGCGCGTCACGCGCAGCACTTCCTCGATCGTGGTAATGCCGGTGAGTATCTTCGCACGGCCGTCGTCGCGAATGCTGGGGGTCATGGTGCGCGCGTACCGCTCCAGATCCTGCTCGCTCGCCCCGTCGTGAATCATCGTGCGCATCGCGTCGTCGACCAGCACCAGCTCGTAGATGCCGGTGCGGCCCTTGAAGCCCTGATTGCTGTCGGCGCCGGGCCGATAAAGCGTCGGCGAGGGCGCGTCGTGTCCGGCACGTTCAGCAAGCGCCGTTCGTACTCGCCGGCAACGATACGCTTCCTTGGTCTCCGGGTTCAGCACGCGCACCAGACGCTGCGCGAGCACGCCGACCAGGCTCGAGGACAGCAGGAACGGCTCGACGCCCATGTCGCGCAGACGAGTGACCGCGCCGACGGCGGTGTTCGTGTGCAAGGTGGACAGCACGAGGTGTCCGGTCAGCGATGCCTGCACGGCGATATGCGCGGTTTCCAGGTCGCGGATTTCGCCGACCATCACCACGTCCGGATCCTGACGCAGGATCGCGCGCAGGCCGCGTGCGAACGTCATCTCGACTTTGGTGTTGACCTGCGTCTGGCCGATGCCGTCGATGTAGTACTCGATCGGATCCTCGACCGTCATGATGTTGCGCGTGTTGTCGTTGATGCGCTCGAGCGACGAGTACAGCGTCGTGGTCTTGCCCGAGCCGGTCGGCCCGGTGACCAGCATGATGCCGTGCGGCTTGTGGATCAGCTCGTCCATCAGCTTCTGGGTGCGCGGATCCATGCCGAGCGAATTCAGCTCGAGACGGCCGGCCTGCTTGTCGAGCAGACGCAGCACGACGCGCTCGCCGTGGCCGGCAGGAATCGTCGACACGCGAACGTCGACCGCACGGCCGGCGACGCGCAGCGAGATGCGGCCGTCCTGCGGCAGTCGCTTCTCGGCGATGTCGAGCTTCGACATGACCTTGATGCGCGAGACCACGAGCGGCGCGACGGCGCGACGCGACTGCAGCACTTCGCGCAGCACGCCGTCGACGCGGAAGCGCACGACCAGACGGTTCTCGAACGGCTCGATGTGAATGTCGGAGGCGTTGTCCTTGACCGCCTGGGTCAGGATCGCGTTGATCAGCTTGATGATCGGCGCCTGATCGTCGCTTTCCAGCAGGTCGGAGGGCTCCGGCAGATCCTGCGCGAGGTGCGCGAGGTCGGTGTCGTCCTCCATGCCGCCGACCATCTGCATGGCCGTGTTCGTGCCGCCTTCGTACTGCTTCGCAGCAGCTGATCGAAGGCCTCGGTGTCCACGCGCCGCAACTGCAGCGGCAGGCCGAGCACGCGCCGCACTTCGGCGATGGCTGCCGGCTGCGCGCCGGCGCGATAGACAGCCTCGGCGGAGTGCTCGCCGGTCTTCTGGATGAGCACGCCGTGGCGCTTGCAGAACGTGAACGACAATGCGTTCGCGTGCACTCGGGCGCGCAGCTGTCGCGGCGGGCCGAAGCAGATTCCAGTTGCGCGCTCATGACGACCTCCGTCGTCGATGCGATGGCTATTGCGGCTGCGGTTGATTGCGGCGGCTGGCGGCTGCGGCTGCCGCTCCGGCGGCGGAGTCGTCTGGAGCGGCGCGGTCTCCGCCGGCTTGGTCGGATCCGTTCCCGGCGTCGGGCTGCTTGCGCGCCCGCGGTCGGATCGGCATACTTCGACAGTTCCTCGATCGGCGGCAGCAGCGGCTGACGTTCGCCGGGCAGCAACGTGACCTTGCCCTTGCGACGCTGCAGCTGCTGATTGCGCATCACGTTGTACTTCGCGTTCGTCTCGATCGCGGCGGCGGCGCCGTCGCGCAGGATCGTCGGACGGATGAACACCATCAGGTTGCGCTTTTCCTTGGTGCCGCTGCGCGTCTTGAACAGCTCGCCGATGATCGGGATCGAGCCGAGGATCGGCACGCGGTTCTCGCTCTTCCTGGCGCCGTGTCGCGTGATCAGGCCGCCCAGCACGATGACGCCGCCGTCTTCGACCAGCACCGTGGTCGTGATCGTGCGCTTGTTCGTGATCAGGTCGACCGCGCCCTGCGTGCCCTGCGCGACGCTGGAGTCTTCCTGCTCGATCTTCAGCATGCACCGCGTCGCCTTCGTTGATCTGCGGCGTGATCTTGAGGATCGTGCCGACTTCCTCGCGCTGAATCGTCTGGAACGGATTCACCTGGCCCTGCTGGTTCGCACGCCGGTGTTCGTGAACTGAGCCGGTGATGAACGGCACTTCCTGCGCGACCTTGATCTCGGCTTCTTCGTTGTCGAGCGTGATGATCGAGGGCGTCTGCAGGATGTTGCTGTTGCCGTCGCCGCGCAGCGCGCGCAGCAGCACGCGCGAAGTTCATGCCCGTATCCTGGAAGCGGCCGGCGCCGAGCGTCAGGCCGGTGGGCAGCCGGCCGGTGGTCGAGCGTTGTCCGGATCGGCGATCGCCGCCGCGATGCTGCCGATGCTGGAGCCGCCGACCGGTCTGATTGAACGTGCCGATCGGCACGGTGCTGTCCGTCGTCGCTGCTGCCGACGGCCCAGTTCACGCCGAGCTCCGCGGCTCTTGTTGGTCGGAGATCTCGACCAGGATCGCCTCGACCAGCACCTGCAGCGCGCCGGATGTCGAGCTTGTCCACGACCGCCATGATCTGACGCATGATCTTCGGCGGCGCGGTGACGACCAGCGCGTTGGTCTGCGTGTCGGCCCAGATCGTCGTGCTGCGATCGGCTGCGGCCTGCGGCGCCGCGCTGGCGCGCGCCGGGTGCGCCCGGCGCGGCCTGCGTGATGCCGGTGACCTGTTCCTTCAGCTTGCCGGCGATCTGCTCGGCGTCCGCGTAGTTCAGATAGCGCACCTGCGTGTCGCCGCCGGTCTCGAGCGGCGTGTCGAGGTGCGTGACCAGTGCCTTCAGGCGCAGGCGCTGCGACTTCTCGCCGGAGATCAGCACGCTGTTGGTGCGATCGTCGGCGACCAGCTTTGCGGCGCACGCCAGGCGCTTCGCCTGCTGGCCCGGCGCCCTGGTACAGCGCGTTCGACGACGCGCACGATCTCGGCGGCGCTGGCGTTCTCCAGCCGGACGATGTCGATCTCCTCGTCGCCGGCCTGATCGATGCGCTGGATGATGCGCATCATGCGGCTGACGTTGCTGGCGCGGTCGGAGATGATCAGCATGTTCGACGCCGGGTACGCGACGAGATGGCCGTACTGCGGGATCAGCGGCCGCAGCACCGGCACCAGCTGCGCGGCGCTCACGTTGCGGACGGCGATGACCTGCGTGACGATCTCGTCCGAGTCCGACTTGACGCTGTCGGGCAGGTCGTCTGGCCGGCACCTGGCGCGCGTTCGCGTCGGGAATGATCTTGATGACGTTGCCGGACGGCACCGCGACGAAGCCGTGCACCTGCAGGATCGACAGGAACGTCTCGTAGAACGCATCCGGCGACATCGGCGTCGAGGAGAGGATCGTCACCTGCGCGCGCACGCGCGGATCGACGATGAACGTCTTGCCGGTGATCTGGCTGACGGCCTCGATGATCTGCGTCAGGTCGGCGTCGCGGAACGCCGGCGTGATCGTTGTCTGCTGCTGCGCTGCGCGCTGCTGTTGCGCCTGCGCCGGCGCAGCGCCAGCGCAGGTCAGCGCGCACGCGACCGCGAACGCGCGTCGCAGGCGTCGGCGCGATAGCGGGTGTTCTTGCAGATCGTCATGGACGGTCCTTGCTGTTCTTGGGCGGGGCGCCTGTGAGTTATTCCGGCGTCGGGCGTGAACGCTGGGCGTCGGGATGCGGCCGTTGCTGGCCGGTTCTGCCCGGCGGCGGCGAGTTCGCATCCGGCAGCGTGATCTGCGCCGTGTTGAGCGTCAGCTCCTGCGACTGGCCGTTGCGCTCGACCGTCACGGTGACCCGATCGGAAGTGCCGATCGTGTTGAAGATCTCCATGCCCGCGCTGCGGATCGTCCAGCGGCGTGCCGTTGATCGACAGCACCAGGTCGCCGGGCTGCAGGCCGAGCTTCGCGAACTGCTGCCGATTGCGGCCGGGGTAGACGCGATAGCCGCGCTGCACGCCGTTCGCAAACACCGGCTGCGGGCGCACGATTTCCGCGAACGCTGTCGGATTGGTCTCGGCGATGCGCCGCAGGTTGTCGGCGAATTGACCGCTGCCCGGCGCGGTGCGGCGGCGCGTACGCGTGATCGCGATGCCCGCGGTGCTCGGTTTCGGCAGCGACAGCGCTTCGAGCTGGCCGTTGCGATCCAGAATGACGCGATCCAGGTAGACCGCATGCAACTCGTGCCCGGACGCACCGCGGCGCCGACCGTGTACACCTTCGCCGACTGCGGCGACTCGCCGATGACCGCCAGGCCCTTGGTGGGATCGTTCGACGCGAAGACGGCGGACAGCACCAGGTTCATCTGCGTCGGCTGCGCATCTGTCCGGGGCAGCCTGTTCGGCCTGCGGCATCGCCGAACAGGTGCGCAGTTGACGATCGCCTGGACGTCGATGCCCTTGCGGGCCGCTGCGGCAGGCGGCGGGGCATGACCGATGTCGCCGGCGTCGGCGGGCGCACGACGCTCCAGCAGCAGCCAGGTGAGCTGCACCAGTTGCCAGGCGATCGCGACGACGAGGACTACAGTCAGCGCCTGCGGCAGGGTCCGCGTGGCGCGGTCCAGCCACTGCTGTGCCGACAGCGTCTGAAACTCACGCAGGGTGGCTGAAAACGACATTTACTGATGCACGAGCGACTGATGCATGTACAACGGGGCTAGTAACGCAGTCGACCATGGCTTCGGGTTGCAAGCGCGCCATGATAAGGAGTCGCGTTAGCCTGTCACAAGAGATTGTTCTCATTGGTGAAACTTACGTCGCAAATCGCCAGTCGAGCTGACTGCAGGAGGCGACAGTGCCGCGACGCGGCGCCGAAGGAGTCCGCCAGTGCGTCACAGCTGCCGGACAAGCCGGCCGCATGACCGGGTAAATTCGCGCGTGCGATTCGTGCGTAACTCACTGCGGCTGCTGTAGTTGCGCATTGCTCGACGCAGCGCACGTTACGAGGGATGCTGCCTTGTATTGTCTGGATTTCCCCCCTATAAAGAGTCCGAACTGAGCTATGCGTCGACGTTGATGACGGAAGAGAGCACACGGCATGAGCACGAGCTGGTTACCGAAGAGGCCGAGCCCAAGCTCAAGCGACCGCCGCTTTATCAGGTCGTCCTGCTGAACGACGACTACACGCCGATGGAATTCGTCGTGGATGTGCTGGAGCGCATCTTCGGCATGGATCGGACGACGGCGACGCGCGTTATGCTGGAGGTGCACACCAGGGGCAAGGGCGTCTGCGGCGTCTTCACCTTCGAGATCGCCGAGACCAAGGTCGCGCAGGTCACCACGTACGCGCGGCAGCATCAGCATCCGCTCCTGTGCACGATGGAAGAGACGTGAAGGGTGAGAGACATTAAGTGTTAAGCAGCGAACTCGAAATCTGTCTGAACGAGGCGTTCCAGTCGGCGCGCGAGGCGCGCCACGAGTTCATGACGGTGGAGCACCTGCTGCTCGCCATCGTGGACACGCCGAAGGTGCGCGAGATCCTGCGGGCCTGCGGCGCCGACGTCGCGCGGCTGCGCAAAGACCTGAAGGACTTCATCGACCAGACCACGCCGCGGCTCAAGGACGACGACGACCGCGAGGTGCAGCCGACGCTGGGCTTCCAGCGCGTCCTGCAGCGAGCGGTGTTCCACGTGCAGTCGAGCGGCAAGAAGGAAGTCACGGCGGCCAACGTGCTGGTCGCCATCTTCAGCGAGAAGCACTCGCATGCGGCCTACCTGCTGTCGATGCAGGACGTGGCGCGCCTGGACGTCGTCAACTACATCTCGCACGGCCTGTCGAAGATCGCCGAGGACCGTCCCGACAAGGACGAGCCGGCGCCCGGCACCGAGGCCGAGCGCGGCGAGCCGGACGGCGGCACGGCGCTCGAGAAGTTCACGACCAACCTGAACAAGCTGGCGATGGAAGGGCGGATCGATCCGCTGATCGGCCGGCGCATGGAGATCGAGCGCACGGTCGAGATCCTGTGCCGTCGCCGCAAGAACAACCCGCTGTACGTCGGCGAAGCCGGCGTCGGCAAGACCGCGCTGGTCGAAGGCCTGGCGCGCATGATCGTCGAGGACAAGGTTCCGGAAGTGCTGAGCGACAGCACCGTCTACGCGCTCGACATGGGCGCGCTGATCGCCGGCACGAAGTACCGCGGCGACTTCGAGAAGCGCCTGAAGGGCGTGCTCAGCGAGCTGAAGAAGAACCCCGGCTCGATCCTGTTCATCGACGAGATCCACACCGTGATCGGCGCCGGCGCCGCCTCGGGCGGCGTCATGGACGCGTCGAACCTGATCAAGCCTGCGCTCGCCAACGGCGAGCTGCGCTGCATCGGCTCCACGACTTACACCGAGTACCGCGGCATCTTCGAGAAGGACCACGCGCTGGCGCGGCGCTTCCAGAAGATCGACATCATCGAGCCCTCGGTGCCGGAGACCATCGAGATCCTGAAGGGGTCTGCGCACGCGCTTCGAGGAGCATCACGGCGTGAAGTACGCCGACGACGCGCTGGTCGCCGCGGCGGAGCTCGCCGCGCGGCACATCAACGACCGGCAGCTGCCCGACAAGGCGATCGACGTCATCGACGAGGCCGGCGCGCGCCTGCGGCTGAAGCCGGAAGGCGAGCGCGAGGACGACTGGTCACGACGCAGATGGTCGAGGACGTGGTGGCGCGCATCGCGCGCATTCCGCCCAAGAATGTCTCGACCAACGACAAGGACGTGCTGCGCAACCTCGAGCGCAACCTGAAGCTGGTGATCTACGGCCAGGACCCGGCGATCGAGTCGCTCGCCGCGGCGATCAAGATGTCGCGCTCCGGGCTCGGCGATCAGCGCAAGCCGGTCGGCTCGTTCCTGTTCGCCGGCCCGACCGGCGTCGGCAAGACCGAGGTCACGCGGCAGCTGGCGATCGCGCTCGGCGTCGAGCTGATCCGCTTCGACATGTCCGAATACATGGAGCGCCACACGGTGTCGCGCCTGATCGGCGCGCCTCCGGGCTACGTCGGCTTCGACCAGGGCGGCCTGCTGACCGAGGCGATCAACAAGCATCCGCACTCGGTGCTGCTGCTGGACGAGATCGAGAAGGCGCATCCGGACGTCTTCAACCTGCTGCTGCAGGTCATGGACCACGGCACGCTGACGGACAACAACGGCCGCAAGGCCGACTTCCGTCACGTCATCATCGTGATGACGACCAACGCCGGCGCGTTCGAAATGAATCGCCCGTCGATCGGCTTCACGCAGCAGGATCACGCGAGCGACGGCATGGAGGCGATCAAGCGCCTGTTCTCGCCGGAGTTCCGCAATCGCCTGGACGGCATCATCGCAGTTCAACGGCCTGGATCCGCGCACGATTCAGCGCGTGGTCGACAAGTTGCTGGTGGAAGTCGAGGCGCAGCTCGAGCAGAAGGGCGTGCAGCTGCACGTCGACGATGCGGCGCGCGAATGGCTGGCGCGCAAGGGCTACGACCCGAAGATGGGCGCGCGCCCGATGGCGCGGGTCATCCAGGAGTCGATCAAGCGGCCGCTGGCGGAGGAGTTGCTGTTCGGCAGCCTCGCGGGCGGCGGGCATGCCTTCGTGACGCTTGGCGCGGACGATGCGCTGAAAGTGGAAACCCGCGCCGACAGCGAGCAGGCGCTGCTGGAAGGAAGCTGACGATTCGTCGATGGACGAGGCCGGCTTGCCGGCCTTTTCATCGCCGCGCAGCTGCGATCTATCGGCCGCGGTAGATGATGCGGCCCTTCGTCAGGTCGTACGGTGTGAGCTCCACCGTCACCTGGTCACCCGTCAGGATGCGGATGTAGTTTTTGCGCATCTTGCCCGAGATGTGCGCGATGACGGTGTGACCGTTCGTCAGCTGGACGCGAAAGGTCGTGTTCGGGAGTGTGTCGACCACACGTCCTTCCATCTGAATTGCGTCCTCTTTCGCCATGCACCTCTTCGATATCGCCCGGCTCGCGGCCGGAAAGCGCGCGAATTGTGCATAAAGGCATGGGGCAATGCAACGAAAGCGCCGCGCGCCTCGCAGGTTGCAGCGCGGGCGGCGATCAGGTCGCGGAATCGCTGTCAGTGGATACGGGCGTGGCATCCGACCAACGCTCCGGCAGCGGTGCGTCGCCCGACATGGACGGCCAGCATTTCGATGAAGCTCGGGCGCGGGATGAGCTGGGCACCGAGGCTGAGCAGGTGCGGCGTTGCCATCTGGCAGTCGATCATGCGCAAGCCGCGCGTCATGCAGCTCGTCGCACAAGCGCTTGAGCGCGACCTTCGAGGCATCGCGCTCGATGCTGAACATGGACTCGCCGAAGAACACCGCGCCCATCGCTACGCCGTACAGCCCGCCGACGAGCCGCTCGCCCTCGCCAGGTCTCGACCGAGTGGGCATAACCCAACCGGTGCAGCTTGAGATAGGCGGCACGCATTTCCGGCGACAGCCATGTCCCACCCGGCCGCAGCTCGCTGCTGCCGCAGGCGCGAATCACGTCGCGGAACGCGGTGTTCGAGTCGGGTGACGTAGCCGCGGTTGCGCATTGATTTCGCGAGGCTGCGCGAGACGCGCAGCTCGCCGGGGAACAGCACCGCACGCGGATCCGGGCACCACCACAGGATCGGCTGGCCACGCGAGTACCACGGAAAGATGCCGCGTCGATACGCAGCGAGCAGGCGCGGCGGGGACAAGTCGCCGCCGGCGGCAAGCAGACCATCGGGTTCGCGCAGTGCGCGATCCACGGGCGGGAATGTGTCAGGCGAGTCGCGTTCGGAGAGCCAGACGATCGAGCCGCGCATGACCTGTAGGTCGGGCTTCAGCCCGACTCCTTCTTGAACGGCACGTGCTCCTGCACCTGCCGCATGTATTCATCCACGGCCGTCCGCTCCTGCTCCAGGTAGCTGTCGATCGCGCGCCGGAAGCGCGGATCCGCGATCCAATGCGCCGACCAGGTCTGCGTGGGCTCGAAGCCGCGCGGCACCTTGTGCTCGCCCTGCGTTCCCGGCTCGAAGCGCCGCAGGCCCTGCTCGATACAGTACTCGATTCCCTGGTAATAGCACGTCTCGAAATGCAGGCTGTGAAACTCCGCCGCCGCGCCCCAGTACCGACCGTAGAGTGTGTCGCCGCCGCGGAAGAAGATCGCCGTCGCGATCGGCGTGCCCTCGAATTCCGCCAGCTTCACGACCACCGCACCGGGCAGTGCCGCAGACACCGCGCGGAAGAACTCCACGTTGAGATAGTGCTCGTGGCCGCGCACCGCGAACGTGCTCGAGGAGAATCGCGAACACGATCTCCCACAGGCGTGCGTCCATTTCCTCGCCGGCCAGCGTGCGGAACCGGATGCCGTTCTCCTGCACGCGCCGCCGTTCGCGCAGCGCCTTCTTGCGCTTCTCGGAGCGAAATGTCGCGAGGAAGGCGTCGAAGCTCGGGTAGTCGCGGTTGTGCCAGTGGAACTGGCAATCCTTGCGCCAGAGAAAGTCGCCCGACCCGAGCGCTGCGCGATCGTTCTCGGTGACGAACAGGAGGTGGGCGGACGACACGCCGTTGACTGCGCGCGTACTCGATCAGTGCCGCCGCCATCCGTTGCACGCGCACCTTGCGTCTTCGCCAGCAGGCGAGGGCCCGTCGCCGGCGTGAAGGGCGGCATGCTGACGAGCTTCGGGTAGTAGTGCAGGCCCGCCTGCGAGTAGGCACGCGCCCAGCTCCAGTCGAAGACGAACTCGCCCCACGAGTCGCTCTTGCTGTACAGGGGCAGCGCCGCTTCGATTTCGCCGCTCGCGGTTTGCAGCAGCAGATGACGAGGCGTCCAGCCGGAGCCGCGACCGACGCAGCCCGTGCGTTCGAGCGCCAGCAGGAATTCGTGACGCACGAACGGGTTGCCGCCGGCTCCGGCGCATTCGCCAGCGCATTCCACTCCTGCGCCGGAACGCTGTCGATCGAGTTCAGGACTGCGCAGCGTCACTTCAGCGCTTGTTCGCGGCGTCGAGCTGATCCAGATATTTGTCCGCATCGAGCGCTGCCATGCAGCCGGTGCCGGCGGAGGTGATCGCCTGGCGATAGACGTGATCGGCGACGTCGCCCGCTGCGAAGACGCCGGGCACGCTCGTCTGCGTCGCGTTGCCGCCGAGACCGGCACTTGACGATGAGATAGCCGCCCTTCATTTCCAGCTGCCCTTCGAAAAGTTGCGTGTTCGGCGCGTGGCCGACGGCGATGAAGACGCCGGTGACATCGAGTGCGCGCACCGGGCCGCCGGCGATGGGCGCGACCGCCAAGCCGGTGACGCCGTTCTCGTCACCCAACACTTCCGTCGACGTTGTGGTTCCACACCAGGCTGACCTTGCCGGCGTGCTGCTTCTCGAACAGGTGATCCTGCAGGATCTTTTCCGCGCGCAGCGTGTCGCGCCGATGGACCAGCGTGACGTGCGACGCGATGTTCGACAGGTACAGCGCTTCCTCGACGGCAGTGTTGCCGCCGCCGACGACGGCGACCTTCTGATTCTTGAAGAAGAAGCCGTCGCACGTCGCGCACGCGGACACGCCGCGGCCGCGGTAATGCTGCTCGGATGCGAGCCCGAGGTACTTCGCAGTCGCGCCGGTTGCGATGACCAGCGCATCGCAGGTGTATTTGCCGCTGTCGCCTTCCAGATGGAACGGCCGCTGCGACAGATCGACTTTGTTGATGTGATCGTTCACCACCTCGGTATTGAACCGCTCGGCGTGCTTGCGCATTCGCTCCATGAGGCCGGGGCCGGTGAGGCCATGCGGATCGCCCGGCCAGTTGTCGACCTCGACGGTGGTCATGAGCTGACCGCCTTCTTCGATTCCCGTGATCAGCACCGGCTTGCGATTGGCGCGCGCCGCGTAGACAGCGGCGGCGTAACCGGCGGGCCCGGAGCCCAGGATCAGGAGCCGGCAGTGACGGGGAGCGCTCATGTATGGATACTTCCTCGCGAGGATCGGAAAACGGTTCGGTCAGGCATGGTATGTAAATGAGAGCAACGCCGCCAAATAGATCGCGTCGATCCGCGCGATAAACAAGGCTGCGATTTTCCTTGCAATGCACGGCCGATCTCGTTTGAATATCAAAACGTTAGTGTGTTTACTTGAGGTGAATTGACTTTGGCGACCACTGCTGAGGCGCGAGGCGGAATCCGGCTGGGTGCGACGGTCGTGCGCTCGCTGCGCGAAGGCGCGTTGTGGGTGTTCGGCGCGCTCGCGCTGATCGTGCTCGCCGCGCTCGTTACCTACGACCGCAACGATCCGTCGTTCGCGACCACCGGCGAGCCCGGCCCGATCTCCAATGTGATCGGCCCGCTCGGCGCGCATCTGTCGGGCCTGCTGATCATGCTGTTCGGCGCGTCCGCGTTCCTGTTTCCGATCATGATCGGCCTGACCGGCTGGCTGCTGTACCAGGATCGCAGCAAGAGCGATGCGCCCTCGCGCGCGACGGTCGCGTTCCGCGCCGTCGGGTTCGTGCTGACGCTCATCACGAGCTGCGGGCTCGCGAGCCTGCATTTCACGATCGCGCGCTATCCGAGTTCCGCTGGCGGCGTGCTCGGCTCGTTCGTCGGCGGACGGACTGGAAGCAGGCCTGAGCTTCCTCGGCGCGACGTTGCTGCTGCTCGCGTTGTGGCTCGCTGGAGTGTCGTTGTTCGCCGGCGTGTCGTGGATCGAAATCATGGACCGCACCGGCCGCGTGACGCTGAACGTGCTCGGCTGGCTGTCCGGGCGCATCACGAATGCGCGCCAGATCAAGGCGGGCCGCGAGGTGAAGGAAGCGCGCAGCGAAGTGATCCGCGAAGAGCAGCGGCGCGTCGCGAGCCGTCCGCCGCCGAAGATCGAGCCGGTCGTGCACAAGGTCGAGAAGAGCGAGCGCCACGAGAAGGAACGGCAGGTCGCGCTGTTCGACCGTCCGACCGCGAAGGAGCTGCCGGCGCTTTCGCTGCTCGACGATGCACCGGCGCGGCAGCAGGGCTATTCCGCCGAGGCGCTCGAAGCGATGTCGCGGCTGGTCGAGCTGAAGCTGCGCGATTTCGACGTCGAGGCCGAGGTGGTGGAAGTACATCCCGGGCCCGTGATCACGCGTTTCGAGCTGCGCCTCGCGCCAGGCGTCAAGGTCAACCAGATCAGCAATCTTGCGAAGGATCTGGCGCGCGCGCTGTCCTCCATCAGCGTGCGCATAGTTGAAGTGATTCCGGGCAAGTCGACCGTCGGCCTGGAAATCCCGAACGAGAAGCGCGAGCTGGTCACCCTTGGCGAGATCATCAAGTCGAAGGCGTATGACGAGATGACCTCGCCGCTGGCGCTCGTGCTCGGCAAGGACATCAGCGGTGCGCCGGTGGTCGCCGATCTCGCCCGCATGCCGCACCTGCTGGTCGGCGGCACGACGGGCTCGGGCAAGTCCACGGCAGTCAACGCGATGGTGCTGTCGCTGCTCTACAAGGCGACCGCCGAGCACATCCGTCTGATCATGATCGATCCGAAGATGCTGGAGCTCTCGGTGTACGAGGGCATCCCGCACCTGCTGGCGCCGGTCGTCACGGACATGAAGGAAGCGGCGAACGCGCTGCGCTGGTGCGTGGCCGAGATGGAGCGCCGCTACCAGCTCATGGCGGCGCTTGGCGTGCGCAATCTCGCGGGCTTCAACCGCAAGCTGAAGGAGGCGCAGGAGGCGGGCCAGCCGATCCGCGATCCGCTGCTGATGAAGCAGCTCGGCCCGGAAGGCAATCCGAACGAGGTGCCGCTGCTCGACCCGCTGCCGTTCATCGTGGTGATCGTCGACGAGCTCGCCGACATGATGATGATCGTCGGCAAGAAGGTGGAAGAGCTGATCGCGCGGCTCGCGCAGAAGGCGCGCGCCTCGGGCATCCACCTGATCCTGGCCACGCAGCGCCCGTCGGTCGACGTCATCACCGGGTCTGATCAAGGCGAACATTCCGACGCGCATCGCGTTCCAGGTCTCGGCGAAGGTCGACTCGCGCACGATTCTCGACCAGATGGGCGCGGAGCAGCTGCTGGGTCACGGCGACATGCTGTTCCTGCAGCCCGGCACGTCGGTGCCGATCCGCGTGCACGGCGCGTTCGTTTCCGACCAGGAAGTGCATCGCGTAGTCGGCGGCTTGCGCGGCGCCGAGCCGAACTACATGCGCGAGATCCTCGAAGGACCGAGCATGCCGATTCCCGGCATGCCCGGCGAGCCTGGCGATCCCGGCGTGGAAGTCGAGGGCGGGATCGAAGGAGAGCAGGATCCGCTGTACGACCAAGCCGTGCGCATCGTCGATCGAGAGCCGCAAGGCCTCGATCTCCGGTGTCCAGCGGCGCTTGAAGATCGGCTACAACCGCGCCGCCCGCATGATCGAGACGATGGAGGCGGCGGGCATCGTCGGGCCGCTGCAGTCCAACGGCATGCGCGAAGTTCTGTCGCCGGCGCCTCCCGAAGAGTGATCCCAATGAAGTCTCTGCACTGCGCGCGCCTCGCGGGCGCGCTGATCTTTCTCGCCGCAACGGCCAGCCCGGCGTTCGGTGCTGCTGCGCCGACGCCGCAAGCGGGCCGGCAGCGCGTCGAGGCGTTCCTGCAGGGGCTCGACGGCCTGCAAGCGCAGTTCAAGCAGGTTCTCACCGACCGCAACGGCCGGTCGATCGAAGAAGCGAGCGGCACGCTGGCGATCTCGCGTCCGGACCGCTTCCGCTGGGACTATCAGCAGCCGTACCAGCAGGTGATCGTCGCGGACGGCGCACGCATCTGGATCTACGACAGCGACCTCGAGCAGGTCACGGTGCGCAAGCTCGATGAAACGCTGTCGGCGACGCCGGCAATGTTGTTGAGCGGTCGCAGCAACCTCGCCGATAACTTCAACGTCACGCAGGTCGCGCAGGAAGGGACGGTCGAGTGGGTCCGGATGGAACCCAAGCGCGACGACACCGATTTCAAGTGGGTTCGGCTGGGCTTCGAGGGCGCGCTCCTGAAATACATGCAACTCGCCGACAAGCTCGGACAGACCACCAGCCTCGAATTCAGCAAGCTCGAACGCAATCCGCCGCTGGACCCGTCGCGATTCACCTTCACCGTGCCGCCGGGCGCCGACGTGATCGGCGACGCTTCGTCGGCGCCGGCTCGCAAACCGTAGTCGCATGCTGCTCGCTCTACGTCATCCACGTCTGTGGCTCGTATCGGGCTGGATACTGATCGTGCTCGCGGTCATCGCGAGCATCGTGCCGTCGCACGATCTGCCGAAGATGGGCGGCGTCAGCGACAAGCTGGAGCATGTCGTCGGCTACGTCGTGCTGGCGGTGTGGTTCGCCGGAATCTATCCGAAGTCTCGCTATCCGATGATCGGCGTCGGGCTGCTCGTCATGGGCATCGTGATCGAGGGATTGCAGGGCGCGATGAAAGTCGGTCGCCAAGCGGACTTGCGCGACGTGTACGCCAACAGCGTGGGCATTGTCTGCGGACTGACGCTGGCGCTGGTGTGGCTCGGCGGCTGGGCGCAGCGCGTCGAGGCCTGGACGCGGAGAATCCGTGCAGGCGGTGCGTCCGCTCGCGGATCGCATGCGGCCGGCGTCGCTCGATGAGTACGTCGGGCAAGCGCACCTGCTTGGGCGCAGGCAAGCCGTTGCGCCGGATGCTCGAAGGCGGGCACCTGCACTCGATGATCCTCTGGGGCCCGCCGGGCACCGGCAAGACGACGCTGGCGAGGCTCGTCGCGCAGACGTGCGATGCCGAGTTCATTGGGTTCTCCGCGGTCATGGCCGGCGTGAAGGACATTCGTGCCGCCGCGGAGCGCGCTGCCGAAGTGCGCAAGGAATCGGGTCGGCGCACGGTGCTGTTCCTCGATGAAGTGCATCGCTTCAACAAGGCGCAGCAGGATGCGTTCTTGCCGTGGGTCGAGGACGGCACGCTCGTATTCATCGGTGCGACCACCGAGAACCCATCGTTCGAGTTGAACAACGCGTTGCTGTCTCGTGCGCGCGTGTACGTGCTGCGTGCGCTGACGGAGGAGGATCTGCGCAAAGTGATCGATCGCGCACTCGAACAGCAGGCTCGCAGCGGCACGCCGATCGAGACGGAGGAGCAGGCGCTGACGCTGATCTCACGGGCAGCAGACGGCGATGCGCGGCGTGCGCTCAACATGCTCGAACTGTCGTTCGACCTGGCAGGCACGACCGAGCCGCCGAAGATCACCGAGGCGATCGCGGCAGAGGTCGCGACCGGCGGCCTGCGGCGCTTCGACAAGCAGGGCGAAGCGTTCTACGACCAGATCTCCGCGCTTCACAAGTCGGTGCGCGGCAGCGATCCGGACGCGGCGCTCTACTGGTTCTGCCGAATGCTCGACGGCGGTTGCGACCCGCGCTACATCGCGCGGCGTGTGTTGCGCATGGCGTCCGAGGACATCGGCAACGCCGATCCGCGCGGACTGACCATGGCACTCGAGGCCTGCGAGGTGTACGAGCGGCTCGGCACGCCGGAAGGCGAGCTGGCGATCGCGCAAGCGGTCGTGTTCCTCGCGTGCACGGCCAAGAGCAACGCCGTCTACACAGCGTTCGGCGAAGCGATGGAAGACGCGAAGAAGCTCGGCTCGCTGGAGGTGCCCCTGCACCTGCGCAATGCGCCGACGCGGCTGATGAAGGAGCTCGGCTACGGCAAGAACTATCGCTACGCGCACAACGAGCCGGATGCCTATGCCGCGGGCGAGAACTATTTCCCGGATGGCATGCCGCCGCGGGAGTATTACCGCCCCGTGCTTCGCGGCCTGGAAATCAAGATCGCCGAAGCGCTGGAGAAAAGAAAAAAGAAGTAGAATTCTTCAATGCTCGATCCCAAGTTGCTCCGTTCCGATCCCGCCGGCGTCGCGGCCAACCTCGCGCGTCGCGGCTTCACGCTCGACGTCGCGCGCCTCGGCGCGCTCGAGGAATCGCGCAAGAAGTGGCAGATCCGCTCGGACGAGTTGCGCAACGAGCGCAATGTGCACGCCAAGAGCGTCGGCAAGGCGAAGGCGCAAGGTCAGGACATCGCGCCGCTGCTGAAGCAGACGGAAACGCTGGGTGCCCAGCTGACGGAAGCGGAAGCGGAGCTCGCCAAGGTGCAGAAGGAGCTGGACGACCTCGTGCTCGGCTTGCCGAACATGCTGCAGCCGAGCGTGCCGGACGGACGTGACGAGACTGCGAACGCGGAGCTCCGGCGTTGGGGCGAGCCGCGCCGTTTCGACTTCAAGCCGCGCGATCACGTCGAGCTCGGCGAGCAGCTGAAGATGGTGGACTTCGCCGCTGCCGGCAAGATCTCCGGTGCGCGCTTCACCGTGCTGACGGGCCCGATCGCGCGTCTGCAGCGCGCGCTCATTCAGTTCATGCTCGATCTGCACACCGGCGAGCACGGCTACCGCGAGACGTACGTGCCGTACCTCGTCAACGCGCAATCGCTGACCGGCACGGGCAACCTGCCGAAGTTCGAGGCGGATCTGTTCGCGATTCGCGGCGAGTCGGGCCTGTACCTGATTCCGACCGCGGAAGTGCCGGTCACGAACCTGGTGCGCGACTCGATCATCGAAGCGGATGCGCTGCCGATGCGCTTCGCCGCCCACACGCCGTGCTTTCGCTCCGAGGCGGGCTCGTACGGCAAGGACACGCGCGGCATGATCCGCCAGCATCAGTTCGAGAAGGTCGAGCTGGTGCACATCGCGCGGCCGCAGGATTCGCAGGTCGAGCACGATCTGCTGGTGCGCAATGCCGAGGAAGTGCTGAAGCGGCTGGAGTTGCCTTATCGCGTCGTCGCCCTGTGCGCCGGCGATGTCGGCTTCGGTTCGGCGAAGACCTACGACCTGGAGGTCTGGCTGCCGGGGCAGAACGCCTATCGCGAGATTTCTTCGTGCTCGAACTTCGAGGCGTTCCAGGCGCGTCGCATGCAGGCGCGCTGGCGCAACCCGGAGACCGGCAAGCCCGAGCCGCTGCACACGCTGAACGGCTCAGGCGTCGCGGCAGGTCGCGCGCTAGTAGCGGTGATGGAGAACAATCAGCAGGCGGACGGCAGCATCGTCGTGCCGCAAGCGCTGCGTAGCTACATGGCCGGGCTCGAGGTCATCAAGCCCGGCCTGTAGGTCGCACTTCAGTGCGACTTCTTAATCGTCGCTCGCCACGCCCAGCAGGTGCAGCAGGCTGAGGAACATGTTGTAGATGGCGACGTACAGCGTCACCGTGGCGAGGATGTAGTTGGTCTCGCCGCCGCGGATGATCTCGCTGGTCTGCCACAGGATGTAGCCGCCGGAAACCAGCAGGAACATGCCGGACACCACCAGCGACAGCGTCGACAGGTGGAAGAAGTAGGCGATCAGGCCGAGCACGAACGCACCGATCGCGCCGACGGCGAGGAAGCCGCCGAGGAAGCTGAAGTCCTTCTCGCTCTTCACCGCGTACGCGGACAATCCCAGGAAGGCGGCGCCCGTGACCCCGAGCGAAGTCATGACGAGCTGCGAGCCGTTCGGCAGCGCCTTGATGTAGAAGTCGAGGATCGGGCCGAGCGTCAGGCCCATGAAGCCCGTGAGCGCGAACGTCCAGACGATGCCCCAGCTGCTGTTGCGCGTCTTGTGCACGGCGAACAGCAGGCCGAAGTAACCGAGCAGCGTGAACAGGCCGAAGTAGGGCAGGTCGATCGCCATCGCGAAGCCGGCCATCGCAGCGCTGAACGCGAGCGTCGCGCCCAACAGCAGATAGGTATTCCGCAGAACCTTGTTGGTCGTCAGTGCCGACGCGCGGCTGGTGCTGACGACTGAGCTCGGATAACGGTCCATTCGATCAATCTCCCGACGTTGAGGACAGGGCTATTCTACGCGTGGTGGCCTTCCAGGCGACATGGGTGTATTTGCTGGCATTTCAAGTAGCTGCGACAATGCGCGCCCGCCGGAGAGGTGGCAGAGCGGTTGAATGCACCGGTCTTGAAAACCGGCAAGGTCGCAAGACCTTCGCGAGTTCGAATCTCGCCCTCTCCGCCAGCCCCGCATTTTCATCGCCCGCAGCGCGGCCGTCGTCCGCGCAATCCTGGACTCCGTCGCACAGTCAGGAAATCGGCCGCGCAGCTGCATAACGTGTTTGCCGTACCCACACGCCGGAGGCACCGATGAACACGGGGTTTGGCACCAGCTCGAAAGTTCGCATCGCAGCCCTCATCGCCATCGCGGGCGGCGCACTCGCTGTCGCGGTCGCGGCGCTCGGGCAGCAGACGCCGCAACCTGCGCCTGCCGCGAAGCCGCTGCAGGTCGCTCGCCTGACTTCTGACGGCAAGCTGCAGAAGCCGGCCGACCTCGACAGTTGGATCTTTCTCGGCACGTCGCTCGGCATGGGCTACAACCCGGGCTCGTTCAATGCCGCGCATCCCGGCCAGTTCCAGGTCGTGCTGATGGAGCCGAGCGCCTACCGCTACTTCGTCGAGCATCGCACGTACGCGCCGGGCTCGATGTTCCTGCTGTCGTTCTACGACAGCGATCAGCAGCAGCGCTCGATCAACCAGAACGGCTTCACGCAGGCGGACCTCACGAACTTCGAGATCCACCTGATCGATCCGACGAAAGGCAAGGACGGCCGGGCGTTCTACGTGTTCGACGCGAAGGATACGGAGGGCAACCCGTTACCGGCGGGCAACGGGTGCGTGAGCTGCCACGTCGACCACGGTGCGTTCGAGGGGACGTTTGCGCAGTTCTATCCGACGCTGCGCCCGTTCATTCCCAAAGAGGCGCTGGAGCGCGCGGCGCGGGACCACAACATCCGCTGAGGGGTACGATTCGCCCTGCGCATGAAAGAGTCTTCGCATCCGCTGGATCGCCCGCTGCCGCCCGACGTGGCCGCGGGCGAAGCCGCGTTCATTCAGTTCTACCAGAAGTACACCGTGTTCAGCGGGCCGTGGGCCTGGCGGCGCACGCTGATCTTCGGCTCGATCGGCACGCTGGCGGGGATCTCTTTCGGCATTTCGCACGGTCTGATGGTCCGGGACGTCGGGGAGGCCGTCGTCCTCTCGCTGGTAGCCAGCATGGCCAATCTCATCCTGGTCGGCGCGGGCCCAATGCTGGCGGCACTCTTTCGGCACGCGGGCTGGCCGCTGCGCATCGAGCGCGTGTGCATCGTCGCCTCGGTGATCTGCGGCATGGTTCTCGGCGCGCTCTCGGACGAGTTCGCCGGGGAGTTTCATGACCGCCTCATGGTTGCGGCTGGCTTCCCCGGGTCGTCGGAGGTGATGCTGCTGACGGACGTCCACGCCGTCGTGCGGCATGCCCTGGCCGTCAGCAGCGACCTGTTCATCCTGTTCGTTGCCAGCGGTGGGTTGGCGTTGTGGGCGTATTTCTCCGAGTCGAAACGCTGGGCGGAGCATTGGCGGCGGGTCGAGCTGGAGAAGATGAGTCTGCAGAAGAACGAGGCGGACCTGCGGCTCACGCTGCTGCAGGCGCAGGTCGAGCCGCATTTTCTGTTCAACACGCTGGCCTCGGTGCGATCGCTCGTGACCTCGGATCCGCAGCGCGCGTCGCAGACCATCGATGCGCTCGCGCAGTACCTGCGCGCCACGCTGCCGAAGCTGCGAGCGGCAACCGGAGCAGCGCAATCGACGCTCGGCGAGCAGTTCGCCATCTGCGCGAGCTATCTGGAGCTCATGAAGATGCGCCTGGGCGGGCGGCTGCACGTCGATATTCGCCTGCCGGCCGAATTGCAGGACGTGCCGTTCCCGCCCTTGCTGCTCATCTCGCTGGTCGAGAACGCTGTCAAGCACGGCGTCGAACCGAAGCCAGGCGTGACTCGCGTCGTGCTGGTCGCGCGTATCGTCGAGGAGGCGGGTCGCAAGCGCATCGAGGTGCAGGTCGAAGACGACGGTGCGGGATTGAAGCTCGGCATGGGCGAAGGCACGGGGCTTGCGAACATTCGCGCGCAGCTCCTTACGCGGTTTGCTTCTGCGGCCTCGCTGGAGCTGCAGGAAGGCAGCACTGGAGGCGTGCTGGCGCGGCTCGTGCTCCCGCTGGAGCCCGTCGGGGCATGACACATCCGACAGCAATCATTGCCGAAGACGAAGCTCCGCAGCGGCAGGAGTTGCGCGCGCTGCTGGCCGAGCTCTGGCCGCAGCTGAACGTCGTTGCCGAGTGCGAAGACGGACTGAGTGCGCTTGAAGCGCTCGAGCAACACCGCCCGCAGCTGGCGTTTCTCGACATCCGCATGCCCGGCGTGAGCGGGCTGGAAGTAGCGCGCGCAGCAGGCACGCAATGCCAGGTCATCTTCATCAGTGCATACGAGGAGTACGCGCTGAGTGCCTTCGATGAAGGCGCAGTGGACTACCTGCTGAAGCCTGTCGCGCGCGAACGCCTGAGTCGCGCGATCGAGCGTGCCCGGTCGAGGCTCGACGGAACGTCGCACGTGGACATGGCAGCGCTGATCGACGTCGTGCAGGCGCGGCTGGGATCGGGCGGCAGGCAAGGCATCAAGTGGATCACCGCGAGCGTCGGCAACGCGGTGAAGATGTACTCGATCGACGAGGTGCTGTTCTTCCAGGCTCAGGACAAGTACACGCGAGTGGTCACGGCCGACAGCGAGGGAAACATCCGCACTCCGCTCAAGGAGCTGCTGTCCGCGCTGGATTCGGAAACGTTCTGGCAAGTGCACCGAAGCGTGATCGTCCGGGTCGGCGCCATTCGTGCGGTCGAGAAGGGCGACGATGGGAAGTTGCTGCTCACCGTCCGCGGCCGCCCGGATGTCTTGCCAGTCAGCAGCAGCTTCCAGCACCGCTTCCGTGGCATGTAGGTCGCGCCTACAGCACCTCGCGGAAGTAACTCTCGGCGAAGTCCACGAGCGCACGCGTCGGGAACAGCAGCGCATCGGCGCGACCGACCTTCCCGCTGTGCACCTGGCCGCGCTCGACGAAGCGCTGGCCGACGATGGGGAAGTGCGTGCCGTTGTCGCTGGCCATGTCGCGCTTCTCCACCCACACGCGCACGCCATTCTCGATCATCGGCAAGCGGCTGATCATCGTGCGGCGATTCGGGACCAGCGACTCGGCGTAGTGCAAGGACGTGCAGCGATCGAATCCGACGCCGAGCAACAGCGTCCATGCATCCAGATCGTAGAGTTTTTCGAACGGCGTGCCGCGCCCCTCGCAGAATTCCAGCGCATGCTCCGCCGTGATCTCATGCGCGCGCTGGCCGTTGGCACAGACTGAAACCAGCGGGTGGTTGCTCCGCTGTGTTCCCGGATAGCTGCGGAATGCCTCTGGGATTGCGCCCATCGTTGTCGGTGTGGTCCGCGGATCGAACACTGCATGGTTCGTCGGATCCGCGAGCTGTGGCGACTCGGCAGGCATCACGAGCGTGCCGCGCGGCCCAAGTGTGTCGAGCAGCGCCTCGATCACGGCGATCGGCCCGCCTTCCGTCCAGCCGACCTGGCCGAGCGACGAATGCACCATCATGACCTTGCCGGGTTTCACTCCGAGGCGGACGAAGTCCGCGGCGAGCGAAGCAGCCGTATTCACTTGCGGCGGACGCGGCGCTTGCCGGCGCGCTCACGAAACGTCGCGACCTTGACGCGGTTCTGGCAGGTCAGCGAGCAGAACCGGCGGCTGGCATTCTTGGAAACGTCGACGTAGACGCGCCCGCAATCCTCGCGCTCACAAGTGCCGAGGCGCTGCGCTTCACCGTCGCCGATCATCTCGGCAAGCCCGGCCGCGCAGATTGCAGTCCACATCGGTACGAGCGGCGCATCGTGCGGGTGATGATGCAAGCGCCAGGCCCCGCGCTCCTTCGCCAGATGCGGATGCGCAGGATGAGCTGCGAGCAGGCCATTCAGCGTCCCCGCGGCGGCGTCGAGATCGCGACCTTTCAGGTCCGCGAACACGCTGCGGATTCGCCGAGCGAGCGCGACGAACGCCGGGACGTGCGCCTGGCTCAGCTGCGCAACGGACGGCGGATCGATAGCGAGAATGCGGGAGAGGGCGGCCACGGCTTGGCGCGCCGGCAGCGGCACGCCGGGCTCGCCGTTCGCGGCCAGCTCGTTGACGAGCTCCGCCGACACCAGCAGGCCGGCGTCTTTGTAACTGTCTAACTTCACTTGACCAGTCACTCCGGGTGGGATAGCGTTGTTACTGTCTAATCATCGTACACCAGTTACAGGAGGCCGGCCATGGGCGCAGCGTTGTCGGGCAGAGTCGCATTGGTGGCCGGAGCGACCCGTGGCGCGGGCCGGGGCATCGCTGTCCAACTCGGTGCGTGCGGAGCGACCGTCTATTGCACCGGGCGCTCGACGCGCAGCCAGCGCTCGGAGATGAATCGCGCCGAGACGATCGAGGAGACCGCTGCTCTCGTCGATGCGGCCGGTGGCCGCGGCATCGCCGTGCAGGTCGACCACCTGGAGCCGGCGCAAGTCCGCGCGCTGGTGAAGCGGATCGAGAGCGAGCAGGGCGGTCTGCACATTCTCGTGAACGACATCTTCGGGGCGACGAAGATCGAGTGGAACAAGTCGGTGTGGGAGTCCGACCTCGAGTACGGCCTGCACCTGCTGCGCCTGGCCGTGGACACGCACGCGATCACGAGCCACTTCGCGATCCCGCTGCTGCTGAAGTCTCCGGGCGGCCTGGTCGTCGAAGTGAACGACGGCACGGCGGAGTACAACGGCGCGACGTATCGGAATTCCTTCTTCTACGACCTGGCGAAGGCCGCCGTGCTGCGGATGGGCTTCGCACTCGGGCACGAGGTGCGGCCGCACGGCGCGACCGCTGTCTCGCTCACGCCGGGCTGGTTACGGTCGGAGGCGATGCTGGACGCCTTCGGCGTGACCGAGGCGAACTGGCGTGACGCATTGAAGTTCCAACCGCACTTCGGCATCTCGGAAACGCCGGCGTTCGTCGGCCGCGCCGTGGCTGCGCTCGCGCAGGACCCCGAGGTCTCGCGCTGGAACGGCCAGTCGTTGTCGAGCGGCCAGCTCGCGAAGGTCTACGGTTTCACGGATCTCGACGGCAGCCAGCCCGACGCGTGGCGCTATCTCGTCGAAGTTCAGGACCCGGGCAAGCCGGCCGATACGACCGGCTATCGTTGAGCGCCGCTATCCGAGCACGGCGCGTTGCAGGGCTGCGCGCGCCAGCAGGCGCGTCGAATCGAGCGTCGGCAGCGGTGAATTTCCGTCGTTCATGATGAGCGGGATCTCGGTGCAACCGAGCACAACGGCGTCGCAACCTTCGTTCTTGAGTCGCGTAATCACGCGCTGAAAGTATGCGACGGCCTGCGGCGAGAACACGCTGCAGACGAGCTCGTCCATGATGATGCGGTTGATCTCGTCCCGTTCTGCCGCGGTCGGCCTCAGGTAACTCAGGCCGCGCGCTTCGAGCTTCTCGGGGTAGACACTGCTGTCAACCAGCCATCGGGTGCCGGTCAACGCGAGGCGGCGGTAGCCGCGCTCGACGGCGTGCGCCGCGACGACTTCCGCAATATGCAGCCACGGCAACGGCGAGCGGGGCGTCACGTAGCGCAGCGCCTGGTGAATCGTGTTGTCGGGGCAGATCAGGAAGTCCGCACCGGTCTTCGCGAGCTTGTGCGCGGACGCGAGCATGAGCTCGCCGACGGCCTGCCAATCGTCCCGGTAGATCGGCTGCATGTAGTCATCGAGCGAGAACGTGTGCATCGAGACTTCGGGATGAGCATGCCGCCCCATCAGCTGCTCGCCTTCGACACAGATGGTGCGATAACACAAGGCCGCTCCTTCGGCGGAGCAAGCGACGATACCGATGTGCTTGGGCATGGACCGATTGTAGCGAGTCGGGCCACGCGGAGGCCCGTGCTACACTCCTGAGGATCATGCAGCGCGATCTCGACAAAATGCGGCGCCGGCCGTTCTTCTTCCCGTTGGTGCTGCCCGTTCTGCTCTTCATCGCCGTGGTGGCAGCAGCGGCGTGGCTGTTCGACGCACGCGCGACGACCGTCGTGTTCGTCGTGCGACACGCGGAGGTCGAGACGCAGGCCGATGCCGATCCGGACCTGAGCGTGGAGGGACGCGAACGCGCGGCGCGCCTCGCGAAGATGCTGTCGCAGGCTCGGCCGGTGCGCGGCATCGATGCGATCTTCGCGTCCGAATACAAACGCACTCAGCAGACCGCTACACCGTTATCGGAGACCGTCGCACTACCCGTGAACGTCGTGGCCTCGCCCGTGTGGTCGGAGCTGCCGCGCCGGATCACACGCGATCATCGCGGCGAGTACGTGCTCGTGGTCGGCAGCTCCAACACGGTGGCCGACCTGGTCGAAGCACTGAGCGGCGAGAAGGTCACGCTGCGCGACGACGAATACGACGCGATGTTCGTCGTATTCGTGCCGCAGATCGCGAAGACGAAAGTGGTCCGCCTGCGGTACTAGAACCAGGCCTCGATCAGGCCTGGCTGGCGCTACGACCCTTCAGGAACTTCGCGACGGCACCGCCGGCAGCCGCCACGCCGATGATGATCACCTTGGCGAACTTCGCGATGAACACGCCGGCCGCAGCGAGCAGCCCGAGCTTCTTCGCGGCGAGGCCGCCGACCAGCGCCGCGAGACCATAGGCCGCGACCTTGTCGGTGGACGAGTTGAAGTCGCCGTAGCGCTTGCCGTCATTGAAGTCCACGGCGGCGAGCAGCTCGTGCGCGGCGGGCTTGTCCGCTTCGACAGTCGAGGAGCTCGTGATCAGGTTCAGCGAGACGTAGCCTTCGCGGCCCAGCACGTAAGTGTTGTAGTTCACGACCGGGTCGGTGTCCTGGCCACCTTTCTCGCGCGCTTCGGCCGACCACACCAGGCGATGTGTCTGGGCGTCGTACGCGGGCTTCTCGACCCAGCGCGTGACCTGAATTTCCGCGACGCCGATGTCGCGGCGATGCTCGTTCGCCGCCTCGGTGCCATCCTTCAGGCTCTGCAGCAGCTCGTCGGCATCCCATTCCTTGGCGTCGTCGTCCTTGATGTACCCGGAGGCCTCGTAGTCGACGGTCACGAACCAGTTCGAGTCCTCGGCCTGCGGAAAGATCAAGCCGACGAAGCGCTCGTCGGTCTGGTTGCCGAGCATGTCCATGACGGCCGCGCCTTCCTTCGGCGGCACGAAACCGTAGCCGGCGGGCAGCGCGAGCTGCGCCTGGTCTTTGAGCTGCACGCTGTTCGGGCCGTGCACCATCGCAGCCATAGCTGCTTCCCAGGTGGCCTTGGCCGCGGTGTCGCCTTCGGGTTCGGCGTCCTGTGCGAGCGAGGCGGGTGAAAATGAGGCGATGAACACAGCCGCGGCAGCAGCAGCTGCGCGGATCCATTGGCTCCCCAGCATGGCCAGCATGAGAATTCCCCAGTGTCTGTCCCGTTCGGACGGCGCACCATGTCGCAAACGCCGTCCGCCGGCAATCGCCTGACGTTTTCCGAGCCCGGCACTGTGAGCTAGCGCACAACTGGCGTTGCCGGCGGCGCGATCCCGGGACTCCAGGCTCGCTTGCAGCTGCGAAAGCCGATGCTACAATTCGCGGCCTTCCAACGGTGGGGCCGTAGCTCAGCTGGGAGAGCGTCTCGTTCGCAATGAGAAGGTCAGGAGTTCGATCCTCCTCGGCTCCACCATCTTCTGACCTGTCGGTGACGCTCTAGTCCGCCGGCGAGAAGAAACCCTCCATATCGACAACCGACGTCGTCTGCACCGAGTGCATGCTCGCAAGCGTCGTGAGCGTGGTGTCGAACAGCGATTCGAGTGAGATCGGCATCGGGCCGCCGGTTCTGACGGCATCGACGAACGCGGCAAGCTGGTTGGCCTGCCCCTTGTCACGCGCAACCCGCACCTTGTCCACTTTGCTGCGCTCGAAGAACTGGAGCGTTTCGAAGTTGCTGAGCTGGGCCGTGCATCCGGCGCCGAAGACTTCGACGGACTCCTTGGGAACCTTGGCTCCGCCTTGTGTCAGGTACATGAGGTTACCGACCGAGCCGTTCGCGTACTGGACGGAAACGACCAGGTTCTCGAGGTCGTCCTGCCGGGTCTTGGCCGGTCGCAGGACAGTCGCGCTCACGCGGGCCGCTCGCGAACGCGTCAAGTAGCCCATGACGTCGAAGAAGTGCCCCGACTCTCCGAAGAATCGCGATCCTTCCGAGCTGTCGAGGTACCACGATCCGGAATCGAGTTGCCCCGCGTGCACGCGGTAATGAACCACCATCGGACACTCAGCCTTGTGGAAGCGCTCGGCGACGGCGCGCACCATGGGCGAGAAGCGGCGGTTGAAACCCACCATGAGTCGAGCGTTGCCGCACTTGGCGATAGTGCGACTGATGGCCTGCAGCTCTTCGACAGAGAGAGCGAGCGGCTTTTCGACGAACGTCGCCTTGCCGGCGCTCAATGCTTCACACACCAGTCGTGCATGCGATGAGTGCCGCGTTGCAATCAACACAGCGTCGATTGCGGGGTCGGCAAGGACTTGTTGATAGTCAGTCGTGGCCTGTGCAAACGCGAACTTGCGTCGTGCATTCTCGCTGGACAGGGACGAAGACGTCGCGACCGTGCTCATGACCACCTTGTCGTTGGTCTGGAGGTGCGGCAACAACATGCTGGACGCGTAGTTGCCGGCACCGATCACGCCGAGTCGTACAGCGTCATGCTTGCGCGCGGGCAATGCGCTACGCACCGAAGGAACGATTGCCCGGTTCGGCAGAGCCTTCTGCACGTCGTATTCGAAGACCGTTGCGATTCCCCCAGCCTTCCCTGCAGCCATGTCCTGATAGACCTGCTCGGCGTTCGCGAACGGCTGCACCGAGGAGATGATGGCATCCATCTGCACCTTGCCGTCGGCGATCAGGTCGAGAAACGCGGCAAGATTGCGCCGCTCGGTCCATCGCACGTAGCCGATCGGGTAGTCGATACCGCGTTCCTCGTACTGCGGGTCATAACGACCTGGGCCGTACGAGCGCGAGAAGCGGACGTCGAGCTCCTTCATGTAATAGTCATTCCACGGCAAGTCGAGCTTGGTCTTGCCTATGTCGACCACGCGGGCGCGGTCGCGCGCTATCTGCACCGCCAGCTCCGTCGCACTGTTGCTGTCGCCACCGGCCGTGATGAAGATGCAATCGGCTCCGAAACCTCCCGTGAGGTGAGCGACGGTTGCAGGTAATGAGGGATCGGACGGCGTGAGTGCCGCCTGCGCGCCCAGCGTTCGCGCCAGCTGACACCGCGACTCGACGAGATCCACGCCGATCACGCGGACACCGGCCGCACGCAGAATCTGTACTAACAGCTGCCCAATCAACCCCAGGCCGATGACGCAGGCTGTCTCGCCCAACTGCATCTGCGCCTGCCGAAAACCCTGCAGAGCGATGCTGCCGATGGTGGCGAACGCAGCGTGCTTCATGGGCACGCCATCCGGAACGGGCACCGCCAGATTTTTCGGAACGAAGTTGAGCTCGGCGTGATTGCAGTAGCCGACGCCGGCACAAGCGACGCGTTGCCCGATGTGAAAGCCCTCCGTGTCCGCGCCCAGCGCGACGATTTCACCTGAGCCGGCATAGCCGAGGGGAGTCAGCGTGTCGAGCTTGTTCATGACCTTGCGATAGGTCGCAAGCAGGCCCTGTTGCTGAACGGTATCGAGCACCTGCTTCACCTTGTCCGGTCGCGCACGTGCCTTGCCCAGATACGAGAGATTGCCCTCCTTGACCTTCATGCCCTCGGTGCCGGCGGAAATGACGCTGTAGTGCATGCGCACCAGCAAACCGCCGGATTTCAGCGTCGGTACGCTGACTTCCTCGATGGCGATCTTCCCTGTTTTGTAGTTCTGCGATACCTGCTTCATGACGTGGACCTTCGCACCCTGCAAGATTGTCTCGTTTAATCCACTGGCGCGTAGACAGTTCCACGGCATCGCTGCGTGTAGTTTTTACGTGTGACAATGCTCCTCGTAGGCTCCTCGAATCCGTACTGCCGAACCTCGTCGTTACGCGACGAGGCCCGGGAAACACATGGCCGCGGTGCCGGCGAAAATCACAGCCACGGTCGCAGCGAATGCCACGCCGGCGAAGGCGTTTTCAACGATGGCGCGCAGGCTGAAGGAACGAATGTGCTTGCTCATGTCTATCTCCTCGAAGGGGTTAGTGATCTGATGGGGCACATGATGGCGTGCGGCGGCGGGCAGTTCTGTCAACGGGATGACACAGGCGACTGCCGGAGGCGCTGGCCGTAGTGCGTATCGGCGCGTGCCTGGCGATGCTCCTTTGCAGTTTCGCGGCTATGGCGGCCGACGAGCCTGCCACGCGCATGATCGAGGCCGAGGGAGCGAGCGTTCGCGTCGATTTCCAATCCATGGACTTCAAACACGGCACCGCGCCGATTGTTACGTGGATCGAGCACTCGGTGCGCACGGTGGCGCGCTACTACGGCCAGTTTCCAGCGAAGCAGCTGCGAATCCGCGTGACGGCGCGCGATGGCGGTCGCGTCCGTCATGGCACGACTTACGGCACGGCCGTGCCGTTCATCCGCTTGCAACTCGGTCGCGACGTCACTGCGGACGAGTTGCGCAACGACTGGGTGCTCGTGCACGAGATGGTGCATCTCGCGCTCCCCGAAGTCGGCGACGATCACCTGTGGTTGACGGAAGGTCTGTCGACGTACATCGAGGGCATCGCGCGTGTGCACGCCGGCGATCTTCGAGCCGAGCGCGTCTGGGCGGAGCAGATGCGCTCCATGGCGAACGGTCTGCCGGGCCCGGGCGACGAGGGTCTCGATCACACTCACACGTGGGGCCGGACCTATTGGGGCGGAGCGCTGTTCTGCCTGCTCGCCGATGTCGAGATCCGCAAGAAGACCGCAAACCGCTTCGGCCTGCGCGACGCGATGCGCGCCGTGTTACGACAGAGCGGGGGTGTGGCGTTCGAATGGCCGGTCGATCGTGTGATGAAGGTCGGCGACGAGGCGACAGGCACGACTGTGCTGCAGGACCTCTACGCGCAGATGAAGGACAAGCCGGTATCGCCGGATCTGAAAGACCTGTGGCGACAGCTCGGAATCCGCGAACGCGGCGATAGCGTGGAGTTACAAGACGACGCGCCGCTCGCCGCGACACGCAAGGCCATCATGGCGCCCTAGCGCGCCGCCGGTAATACGTCGTTGACGATGACCGTGAGCACCGCGCCGGCGAACGTCGTGGGATTCGTCTCAGCGGTGATTCCCTGCCATTGCGTCGTCGCGACGACGACCAGATCCAGCGACGGCACGACGTACGCGAACTGTCCGCCGAAGCCCCAGGCGAAAGTCGCGACAGTCGCGGGCGGCTGCGCGACCCACCACAGATATCCATACGTCGTGCCGCGCTGCGCGCCGTAGGTCTCGCGCCAGGTGAATTGCGGCGCCGTGCCCGCGTCGATCCACGACTCGGGCACAACTTGCTGAGTGCCCGAGCGACCCTTCTGCAGCAGCAGCTGGCCGAAGCGCAGCAGGTCAGTGGCAGTCATCTTGATGCCCGAGCCCGCGTTGACCATGCCCGGCTCGAGCTCTTCCCATTGCACGGTCGTGATGCCGATCGGCTGAAACAGGACTTCCTCCGCGAAGTCGGGCAGGGGCTTCGCCGCCGCATCCTGCAGCACCCAGCCCAACAGATTTACCGCCGCCGAGTTGTACGTGAACGTGCCCGCGGGATCCGTCTGGCGCCGGTCGAGCAGGAACTGGACGTGATCGTTCGACAGAACCCAGAGGTTGTAGTCATCGCCATTCGACTCGTTCCACTGATAACGCGAAGTCATCGTCAGCAGCTGGCGCACGGACACTGTGCGATCGCCCGCATCGAGCGAGTAGGGCGTTTCGACATAGGTGCCGACAGTCGCATCGATGTTCGGCAGCTTCCCGCTCTGCACGGCGATGCCCGTGAGCATGCTGACGACGCTCTTGGTTACCGAGCGCAGGTCGAACACAGTCGAGCTGTCCGCGCCGCCGAAGTAGTTCTCCGCGACGAGCTTGCCGTGGCGCGCGACCAGCAGGCTGCGAAAACGCGGCATCGCTGCGGCGTCGCTCGCGGCGCGCCCCAGCATGACTTCGTCCATGTTGACTTCGGCGGGTGTGGCTTTCGCCCAGGGCTGGGCGATATCGATGATCGTGACGGGTGCGGGTGGAGGCGGTGAGCCGGTAGGCGGTGCCGGAGCCGGCGGCGCGCTAGAGCCGTATCCTCCGCCACCACCACCGCCACATGCGCAGAGCAGAGTCGCTAGGAGGGCGATCAGCAGGCGGCGGACGATCATGCCTCCAGTATACGGTGGCCCTGCGCGGAAAACGGAGCGAACCGGAGCCTATTCGGCCGCTCCCTCCTCGTTCATGCCAGGGTCGGGAAGCACATCGCCACCGTGCCGGCGGAAACGAAGGCGATGATCACGGTGGCGGCGAAGCCGGCAAACACTTTCTCGACGAAGGTGCGCAGCGAGAACGAATCGGTGGGTCTGTTCATGTGAATCTCCTCGGGTCAGTAGCCATCAGGTGAGGCACATGATGGCGATCGCCGCCCGCGAAGACTGTCAACGCAACGACACAGCGTGCGCTTTTGGTGGGTTCAATCCTTCCTCGTCAACTCACGCAGCGCGCGCTCGTCGCCGAGCACGACGCTGCCGCGGCCGAGCGTGATCCAGCCCTGCTTTTTCCAGGTCTGCAGGTACTTGTTGACGATCTGACGCGACAGCCCGAGGAACTGCGCGAGGTCTTCCTGAGAGATCTTCAGCTGCGCACCCGCCGGCGTCTTGCGACCGTGCGAGGCCGCCAGGCTCAGCAGCCGCTTGGCGAGACGCGCCGGCACGTTGAGGAGCGAGGAGTCCTCCATCTGCTCCGAGGTCCAGCGCACGCGCTTGCACAGCAGCTCGATGAGGTGCACGGCGAGCTGCGGCTCGCGCTTCACGAGCGCGAGAAAATCCTCGCGTCGAATGATCATCAGCTCCGTCGGTGCGAGCGTCGTTGCCGCGGCCGTGCGTGGGTGACCGTCGAGCAGCGCGATTTCGCCGAACGCATCGCCGGGCTCCATGATGTTCAGGAACACTTCCTTGCCGCCCGAGCCGCTTGCACTGATGCGCACGCGCCCCGTGACGACACCGTACAGAGCATCGCCAGGGTCGCCGCGCATGAAAACCACGGAGTCGGGCTTGTAGGAGCGGCGGGACGCGAGCGCAGTGATCTGCGTAATTGTCTGTTCGGGCAGCGAGCGGAACAGGCTGTTCCGCGCGATGATCGTTGCAGCGTTCAAGGCCACGACGTAAATCTCCGACGTCCCATGCTGCCTTTGGGCAGTGGCAGCGTGTGCGGCGCGACTATACCATTGCCGCTTTCCCGCACCGGCGCTCCCGTCATGCCTCGCGGCTTCGTGTCCACAGCACCGCTGTTGCTTGCCTGCTGCGGCCTCGCGCCGCTGGCCGCGCATGCCCAATACGAAGTCGACGAGCAGAACAGCGTCTGGCTGCGTGCGCTGATCGATGTGCGCGTGGCGCGCGGTCCGGAGTTCCCGAGCTGGACCGACAGCGGTCCGGGAAAACTGCGCTATGGAGGCCGATCCCGCGACGCAGGCTTCGAGCACGTGACACGCGTCGACCTGGCGAAGCTCGCAGTACAGTTCGGCGCCTCGCTCCCGTGGGGGATCCGCGCGCAGGCTCAAGCGAACGTGCAGCCTGACATCGCAGACAGCTACGAGCCTTGGCTGGTCGAAGCCTTTCTACGCAAGGAATGGGGCGAGGAGGCGAGCGGTTGGGGACTGCAGGCTGGGCTGACGAGCACACCGTTTTCGCTCGAGCACGTCGGACCTGCCTGGACGCCTGAATACGCGCTCTCCGCCTCGGCACTCGACAACTGGCTGTGGGAGGAGATCAGCCTCGCCGGTATCGAGGGCGAGTGGTGGCACGCAGGCGAGCGTGGCCCGCGCCTCGGCTTGGTGGTCGGTGCAGGTTTCGGCCCGGATCAATTGGGGCGTCTGCTCGCACTGCGCGGCTGGGTGATCGGCGACGGGCTGAGCGGTCTCAACAGCGATCTGCCGCTGCCGAACGGAACGCGCACGGAGATTTTCGATGAGCGCGACGACCGGCCCGCTGCGTACGCACTCGTCACGCTCAGCGATCCCGGCGAGCGTGGCGCGCTGAAGGTCGGCTATTTCGACAATCGCGGCGATCAGAACGCCGACGGCTCGTGGAACACGCACTTCACGACGATCGGCTCGGTGCTGCATCCGTTGCCGAATCTCGACGTGGTCGTCCAGTATCTGCGTGGCACGGCACGCGTGCGCGACACGACCAATGACAGTTCGCTGCGCGCGTTCTACGCGCTGCTGTCGTATCGCCATCGATCGCATCGCGCGACGGTTCGCTACGACGAGTTCCGCCTCGAAGATCTCGATGGCGGCAACTCGACCGCGGAGCGACGGCGACGGCATCACGGCTGCGTACGCGTTCGAATGGGGTCTGCGGCAGCGCGATGGGCGTCGAGTACACTTGGCTCGACAGCAAGCGCCCGGGCAGCACGCCGAGCGAACGCTCGCACGACGGGTGGCAGCTGAGTTATCGGTTCCGTTACTGATGCAAGCATTCAAAGTTCTGCTGGCGTTTCTCGCGATATCGGCCGCGTCGAGTGCGGTCGCGCGCACAGTCACTGGCCAGGTGCTCGGCCAGGACGGCAAGCCAATCGCGAATGCGGTCGTGTTCGTGCAGGAACCGGCGGCGCTGCAGCCGGCAGCCGCGTCGTCGGCCGCGATCATGGATCAGTTCAACAAGACGTTCGTGCCCGAGATGCTGCCGATCGCCGTCGGCACGCAAGTGCGCTTTCCGAACCGCGATCAGATCCGTCATCACGTGTACTCGTTCTCGCGGCCGAAGCGCTTCGAGCTGCCGCTGTACAAAGGCGAGGACGCGCCGCCGGTGCTGTTCGACAAGCCCGGCGTCGTGAAGATCGGCTGCAACATTCATGACTGGATGTCGGCGATCATCCTGGTGCTGCCGAACGATCGCTTCGCCGTAACGAAGGAGGACGGGACGTTCAGCCTGCCGGGCCTCGACTCCGGCCAGTACACGATCACCGCGTGGCACGCGCAGAGCCGCGACAAGACGGAAGACGTCGCGCAGCGCATCGCGATCGTCGACCACGATCCGCAGCTGACCTTCAAACTCTCGCTCGCACCGGCACGCACGCGCCCTGCGACGCGCGGCGCGCGGTGGGACCAATGAAGTGGTGGGCCCGCGCCCGCCTACGCACCAAGATCTTCATTGCTTTCTCGTCGCTGATCATCGCCGTGCTGCTGGCGACGCTCGGCTTCACGCAGGTCGTCGTGTCGCGCGAGGTCGAGCGCACGCTCGATCGCGAGCTGCTGACGACCGGCGAAGTATTCGAGGTGCTGCTGAAGGAGCGCGGCGCGCGCCTCGAGACGAACTCCATCCTGTTGGCCAGCGACTTCGCGCTGAAGAGCGCGGTCGCTACGCATTTCGATCTCTCGACCTACGAGCCAGAGACGCTCGCTTCGGCTGCGCAGAGCTGGCAGGAGCGCATCGGCGTCGACCTGTTCTGGATCACCGACGAGCTCGGCACGGTGCTCGTGGCGTCGTCGGAGAAGGATCGCAGTGGGGAAGGGATCGAAGAGCTTTCCCCGCTACGCGAAGCGATCGAGACGGAGGAGCCTGCCGCGGGCATCGCTGAGCTGGACGGACAGCTGTTCCAGCTGGTCGCGGTGCCGGTGTTCGCGCCGGACGTGATCGGATTCATGCTGCTCGGCGAAGCCGTCGACGACCGTTTAGCGGGGCGACTGAAGGGCTCGACAGGAACGGACGTGTCGTTCCTGACCCAGGATCGCGTGTTTGCATCCTCGTGGCCCGAGAGCCGGCGAGGCCGCGTGATCCCGTCGCCAGAGGCTCGCTCGGCATTGCTTAGCACCCGCACGCGTACGACGTCGCCGTTCACGGTGGAGGATGAAACGTTCCTGTCGCTGATCGTGCCCGTGCAGGCGCATCTGCCACAGCCGCTCTATGCTCTGATGCAGCAGTCCTACGACGAAGCCTTGGCGCCGCTGCGCGCTCTGCGGCAGCGGATCGTCATCATCGGTACGGCCGGCTTGCTCGGTGCATTGCTGATCGGAGTGGGGCTGGCCGGCGGCATCATTGCGCCGTTGCAAGGGCTGGTCGCGGGCATGCGCGAAGTCCTGCGCGGCAATCTGCAGTATCGCTCGCGCATCGAGCGGCACGACGAGCTCGGCTTCATCGCCAAGTCGTTCAACGAAATGGTCGACGGGCTCGAAGAGCGCGAGCTGATCCGCGACACCTTCGGCCGCTTCGTCTCGCACGATGTCGCGGAGGCAGTGCTCACCGGCCGCGTGCCGCTGCAGGGCGAGCGGCGCGACGTCAGCATCCTGTTCCAGGACATCCGCGGCTTCACCAGCCTGAGCGAGCGCCTCGACCCGGCCGTGCTGCTGCGCTTGTTGAATCAATTCTTCACCGAAGTGGTCGCGGCCGTCGAAGCGGAAGGCGGCGTCGTCAAACAATTCCTCGGCGACGGCGTCATGGCTTTGTTCGGCGCCCCGCAGCCGTATCCGGATCACGCAGAACGCGCAGTGCGCGCGGCGCTCGGTGTCGTGAACCGCTTGAAGGGGCTGAATCAGACCTTGGTGGAGCAGGGCATCGGCCCGCTGGAGATCGGCATCGGCATCCACAGCGGCACGGTGGTCGCCGGGCTGATCGGCCCCGACAACCGTATCGAATACGGCGTGGTGGGGGACGCCGTGAACCTGGCCAGCCGCGTCGAGTCGCTGACGCGCGAGATGCAGGCCACGATCCTGGTTTCGCGCGACATTTCCGCGCAGCTCGGGCCGGCTTTCACGCTCGGCCGCACCGCCACCATGCTGGTCAAGGGCAAGTCCCAGCCCGTCGAGGTCTTCGAGATCCTCTCCTTGTGTCAACCGGTTGACAGTTCCGCCCCGCCGTAATCGCCATCCTCTGAGCCGACCGAACGCAACGTGTTGGCCCCGAGGAGATGGACATGAGCAAGCCTGATCGTTCGATTGCGGACCGAGCCACGCCCGAGATGATGCAGTGGCTGGATACGGTCGATCGTAACGCCCGACAGCAGACCGTATTGGCGCGAGCACGCGAGGCCCACGAGGCCGTGTGGCAGGGCCCGCGGACGCAGCAGCTTTTTTCCTCCGTCGCGGGTACCGGCGCAGCGCGACCGGAGGACTTCTCTTTCTTCTTCTATTCTGCGCCGGGCAGTGGGGCGACTGCGGTGGAGGACGATGCAACGGCGCGGCGCTTGCGGCGACTGCAGATGTTGAAGTTGATGCTGCAGCAGGCGCAGGACGCGAAGAAGGGCTGAGTGACGCGCCTCGCCATGTTCATCTCGGACAGGTCGCGCGGCTCTGGTAGTCTCGCTGGGAATGCTCCGCATCATCCGCAGCGCCGACTATCCCGCGCGACCCTGGAAGAACGGCGGCGGCACGACGCGAGACATCGTCGTGTCGCCGCCGGGTGCTTCGCTCGATGACTTCGACTGGCGGTTGAGTCTCGCTCACGTCGATCGCGACGGGCCGTTCTCGCGCTTCGATGCCGTCGATCGCACGCTCGTCCTGCTCAGCGGCGCGATGACGCTGCACGAGCGCGATCGCCGCATCGACCTGGTACGCAACGAGCCCTTGGCTTTCGAAGGTGAGCGTGCAATCGAAGCCAAGGTTGGCAGCGGCTCCACGCTCGATTTCAACGTCATGTCCCGTCGTGGACGCGCGCGGCACTCAGTCCGGCGCGAGTCGTTCAGCGAAGGCGCGAACATCGAGGCGTCGATGGGAAGCACGATCATTCTCTTCGCGCTGGAGCCAGGATTGATCGTCGAGGGTGAGCGACTCGACGTTCACGACTCGGCAATCATTGCCGTTGCAGCGCGCTCTGGTCGCCGGGGCACACGGCGCGGTGACAGCACTCGTGGTCGAGATCGTCGATATTCATCCGAACGTGCTCTGAACGCCTCGCATCTCGTGTCATCATCCCGGCCCTCGCGGAGGGGATACGAGATGAATAACACCACAGTCGAAAGAATATCGACGCTCGCTCGCGACCGCCGGCGCTAGTCCAGCGCTGTGGCGGGCGATAACGTGCAACGCAGCGGCTGGGAGAAGTGGCACGACTGGAACGCAGTCGTGTTCGCTTCGATGAGCCGCTGGTTCTGCGATGCCAGCGGCGCAGCGCCGAGGCAAGTCATTCTCGACGCCGCATGCGGCACGGGCCTTCCATCGCTTGCACTTGCCGAGCGCGTGCACCCTGGCGGCAAGGTCGTTGCGATCGATTCCTCACCGGTGATGCTCGCGGCGGCCATGCGCATCGCGCGCTCCGCCGGCATTGCGAACATCGAGCATCGCCCGATGGATCTGACTGCGCTGGCTTTCACCGACGCGTCGTTCGATGCCGTGACCTGCAAGGACGGCCTCATGTTCTGCGCCGACCCGGTCAAGGGCGCGAGTGAGCTGCGACGCGTGCTCAAGCCGAACGGACGCTTCGCGCTGTCGGCGTGGGACGAGCCGGAGAAGAACGCCTTCTTCACGACGATCAGCGAGGTGGTGTCGCAGTTCATGCCGCGGCCGACGCCGCGCGCAGGAGCGCCGGGGCCGTTTCGGCTCGCGCCGGCCGCAGAGTTCGAGTCCGTGCTGCGACAGGCGGGCTTCGGCGAGCTGACGATTCAGTCGGTAGAGGTCGTCTTCGAGGTCGAGTCGACAGACGTGCACTGGCAGATCGTCAGCGACATGTCGGCGCCGGTCGAGCAGGCGAGGGCGACGCTGTCAGTCGCCGACGTCCAGCGCCTGAAGCACGCGATGGCGGCGGCGCTCGAGCCGTATCGCGTTGGTCATCGGATCCGTCTGCCGAATACGGCATTGTGCATTTCGGGCCGGCGCTAATATGCTGCGCGCGAATGCGCATTACTGTCGCTCATCACATTCCGGCTTCCTGCCAGCGCTGGCGCGATGCGCTGGCGCGCGCGCTGCCCGATGCGGAAGTCGATATCTGGGGCCAAGGTCGTGCCGGTAGCGCCGACTACGCGATCGCGTGGGCTGCGCCGGGTAAAGAGTTCTTCGCTCAGCACGACCGCCTGAAGGCGTTTTTCTGCACGGGTGCGGGTGTCGAGAAGCTGCTGGCCAGCTCGGACATGCCGAAGTCCATCCCAGTCATTCGTCTGGAAGACGCGGGCATGGGCGCGCAAATGGCCGACTACTGCGTCTACGCCGTGCTCCACTGGTTGCGACGACGCAGCGAATACGACGAACAGCAGCGCGCACGCGTGTGGAAACAGCTGCCAACCAACGATCTCGCGGACTGGCCGGTCGGAGTATTCGGGTTAGGTGTGCTCGGACTGCAAGTCGCCGCTGCATTCGGCGCACTCGGCTTCAAGGTGAATGGCTTCGCACGCTCGGCGCACGAGCATCCAGGCATCCGGTCGTTCGCGGAGCAGGGCGGCGCAGGCGACTTCGCTGCATTCATGCATGCTTCGCGTGTGCTGGTCATCATCGCGCCGCTGACCCCGGCGACTCAGGATCGATTCAACCGCGAGACGCTCGCACTGCTGCCGCCGTCGTCGTACGTCATCAATGTGGCGCGCGGCGGTCTGCTGGTGGAGGAGGACTTGATCGAGTTGCTCGACAACGGCCACTTGGCGGGCGCCGCTCTCGATGTCTTTCGCCAGGAGCCGCTGCCGCAGGATCACCCGATGTGGTCGCATCCGAAAGTACGGATCACCCCGCACGTGTCGGCGATCACGGTGATCGGCCCTTCGGCGCAGCAGGTGGCGGAGAAGATTCGCCGCCTGGAGCGGGGCGAATCTGTCAGCGGCGTGGTGGATCGTCGCCGCGGTTATTGAGCGCGGTTCGCGGGCGCCTTGATCCGCAGGTTGCAGATCTCGGCGCGAACCGCGCCGTCGCCGACGAACAGCTTTGCGACCGCGACCGGCAGCGTGAACCGACGCGGCCCGGCGCTGCCGGGATTCAGGAACAGCACGCCGTCCTTCTCCAACACCGCCGGCTTGTGCGAGTGGCCCGCGATGATCGCGGCGATTCCGTCGGCAACCGGATCGACATCGAGCTTCGCGAGGTCGTGCAAGACATAAAGTCTCTGACCGCAGATGTCGACGATTGCAGTGGCGGGCAGCGGATCGGCCCACGGACCTTTGTCATTGTTGCCGCGAACTGCGGTGACCGGAGCGATGCGGAGCAGCCGCTCGAGAATGTCGGGCGTGCCGATGTCGCCTGCGTGAATGATGTGATCGACGCTTGCGAGCGCGGCCTCGGCTTCCCAGCGAAGCAGTCCGTGCGTGTCCGAGATGACGCCGATGGTCTTCATGAGCGGACGCGAAGTTTACCGGTGAGCCTCGCGCCGTCACGTACGCATACGACGTAGGTCTTTCGACCGAATCGCAGCGCGGAAAATCGCTCAGAGCGCGAGCGGCGAGTAGCCGAGGCCGTCCGGTTCCTTGCCGGCCGTCAGTCGATCGACGATCTGCCACGTCTGCAGATCGATCACTGTGACGGTGTCGGCATTCGTGTTCGCTACGAATGCGCGCGACAGCGACGGCACGATGAGAATGCCGACGGGCACCGGGCCCTGCGACGATTGATCCGACTGCATCTTGATGCGCCGCAGTTCGCGTCGTGTCGCGGCGTCGAACACGGCAACGTCGCCCGACTGCGCGTTCGAGACGAGCACGTGCTTGCCGTCGTCGGTGAATTTCGCTCGGATCGGCACCGACTTCGAGTCGACGGTCGCGACGATCTTCAGCGAAGCGACGTCGATGATCGAAACCGTGTCGGCACCGCGATTGGTCGCCCACACTTCGCGCTGATCCGGCGAAATGGCGATGCCCTCCGTGCCCGCGGCGCTCTGAATGTTCGCGATGCGTCGCTTTTCCTTCAGGTCGATGACGGAGACGGAGCCCGAGCCGATGTTGGCGACGAACGCGCGATCGTGCGCCGGCGCCAGCGCGACCATGTGCGAGCCGTTTTGATCGATGTCGATCGTCGCCGTGACTTTGCCGGCCGCGGCATCGACGATGAGCAACTTCCTGGTACCCTCGGTCGTCACGGCCACCTCGTTGCCGCGCAGCCATGCGGCGCCGTGCGGTCGACTGTATTGCGGTAGATCAATCGTCCGCAGCACCTTGCGTCCGGCGACATCGATCACGGTAAGCGTCTTGCCCGGCTCGGACTGTGATCCGTAGTTGCAGACAACGGCGGTACGCCCGTCGGGAGACACAGCGACTTCGTGCGGACCGGCGCCCGTCGGAATCGTCGCGACGGATTTCTTCGTGGCGAGATCGAGCAGCGAGACCGTGTTGTCGGACTTGTTGAGAACGAGCAGCGTGCCGGGGTTCGCGGCGTTAGCGCGGGCGGAGGCGAACAGAAGGGCGGCGAGGAAAACTCGGGCGAGCGTTTGCATCGGTGATCCCTGGGAGCGGGCGGTGGCCGGACGTGGATGGTAATATGCGCACCGCGCAGCTGACCCAAAAAATACGCCCCCGTAGCTCAGTGGATAGAGCGACCGCCTCCTAAGCGGTAGGTCGTCGGTTCAACTCCGGCCGGGGGCGCCAACTCTGGTGGCACGTCGCTTGAATGAAATGGATGGAATGCCGCTGCTCCAACCGAACAGAACAATTACGTCTGTGCAAGGATGGGGTGAGATGCAGCTTTTTTTGTGTTTCCGAACCTATGTACTGTCGCGCTGTTCGGTCTCGGCTTAGGCCTCGTCGGTCTCGTCAACAGACGTCGGTCATGGCGTGAGGTTGCGCGCGTCTAGTTCAGGCCGATACCATTGGGAGACGAAGCGGCGCAGGTTTCGCGCAATAGCGCCAAGGAGTCACGGGTGCGTTACAAACCATTTGCTCTCGCGTTGGTCGCGCTTCTGTGCGCGCCGCTCACCGCGCATGCAATTCCCGTCACGTACCAGATCAAGTTCACAGTACAGACGGGATCTGTCACGACCCGCATTTTCCCGGACCCACTTGAGCCAGGTACGCCAGGTACGATCCATGTCGAGAACGCCGCCGGGAACATCTACTTCGGCCTGTTCGCGGTAGACGACGAAATTCTGATGAGTGACGGGCTTGGAAAGCCTGGGAGCCTTGACTTCTTTTACATCCAAATGGAAGACAACATTTGGGGCTACAACCTCCCGGCGAACAACTCGCTCGTCGGCTTTCGTGGCCCAATTCCTGGTGATCCTCTCTGCTTGATGACCATGCGCTGTCTGTTC
Source organism: uncultured Gammaproteobacteria bacterium (assembly GCA_963830745.1). Taxonomy (GTDB): domain Bacteria; phylum Pseudomonadota; class Gammaproteobacteria; order Steroidobacterales; family Steroidobacteraceae; genus Steroidobacter. The sequence goes on along the minus strand of CAWHNL010000011.1, from coordinate 304,631 downwards.
GCCCCATCTCCGGGATTCGACGTCGTCAACGGCACCATCACGAATCTCCGCGGAGGCGTCTTCGGCGTCCAAGACGTGCCATTCGTTGATTTCTCGCTAGTCAGCCCAAACGCTTTCAGCGCAATAGGACTGCCATTCCCCAAGCCAGGCACTTCATTTTCCTATGTCGGCACTGGAACGACTGGTGTCCTAGGGACGATGGAAATCTTTCGAGTGCCCGAACCCAGCACGCTGCCCCTCTTCGGATTGGCACTGATCGCGCTGACACTCCGGGCTTGGCGAACTCGTAAGCCCGAGAAGATTTAGTCACGTCTACGTGGACGCAAGCACGCGTGAGAGCGTGCAACGGTTGCGGCTGTAGTGACTGCTCCAATCGCGAGGAAGATGGGCATCGCCAAGCCGGAGCGGGTTACCGTCGCGTTGCTCGCCTTGCCTTGCTCACGCGGCACCTCAGTTCTTCTCGATGCGACATGCCTCGTGCTGCTGCCGCAACTTGCGCATCGCGTCGGCAAGTTTCGTTACCCAAGACGGCACCCCCGCAGGTCGGCATAGTACGCTGTACTTGACGTCGAGTTCCCCTCTGTGTTGCCTGTGCACAGTCGACTACGGCTTGCGCCTGCCGCGACGTCGCTCGCACACTCGGCGCCTGAAAACAGGCGCCGAGTGCATCCCCATGACCACCCCCTCAGTGATCCTCCGCAAATGGACCGGCCGCATCCGCACGGCGCAGCAAGACGAATACGTCGCCTACATCGCCGGCACCGGGCTGGAAGACTACGCAAAGACGCCGGGCAATCTGGGATTCCAGATGCTGTTGCGCGAACTGGGCGATGGCGAGACGGAAGTGACGACGCTCAGCTGGTGGGAGTCGCTGGATTCCATTCGTGCGTTCGCGGGCGCGACGCCGGAGCTCGCCCGCTACTATCCTGAAGACGATCGCTATCTCGTGCAGCGTCCGCTGCACGTCGAGCACCACCGCGTCCTGGCGAGCGAGCTGCGCGTCCCGCGAATCAATCCATAACTGATCGCGCCGTCACTGCGTTCGCGGCCGTGATCCGGCGAGCGCCTCGTCGAGCATCTTGATCAGCGTCGCGCGGTCGTACGTGTAGATCTGCCCTTCGTTCAACTCGACGAGTTGCGCGATCTGCTTCCTGATCGTGCGCTGGGCCTGCGGTTCGTTCGGCACCACGAGATAACGCCGCTTCGGATTCACAGCGAATAGAGCATGCTCGACTGCGGCGGCAACCGCGTCAGGCTCGATTTCTGACGGCCGCTCGTTCAGGCGCGACGTGAGCCCCATGCGCGCGGCGGCATTGTGCATGATCTGCGAGTTGTAGTTTCCCGGCTCGACCGCGCTGACGTGTACGCCGAGCGGCTGCATTTCCGTCGCGAACGAGTCAGTGAACGCTTCGACCGCGTGCTTGCTCATCGCATAAGCGCTGGTGTTCTTGCCGGCGAGAATCCCGGACACCGAGCTGATGTTCACGATGCGACCCTTGGCCGCGATGATCAGCGACCCGAACGCGCGCGTCATGCGGACCGGGCCCAGCGCGTTGACGTTCATCGCGAGCTCGAACTCTTCCTGCTTCGAGTCCATCAGCGGGCCGCCCGTCCCGATGCCCGCGTTGTTCACCAAACCATGCAGACCGCGGCCCGCCTTCGTCACGACGTCGACTGCTGCGGCGACATCCTCCGGGCTGGTTACGTCCAGCCGCACGGCCTGCACATTCTGGATTTTTCCCAGCGCCTCCAGGTCCGCCGGCTTGCGGGCGGTGGCATAGACGAAGTAGCCGGCGGCTGCCAGCCGCTCAGTGATCTTGCGGCCTATGCCTGTGCTCGCTCCCGTCACGAGCACGGCCTTCTGCGGCTCGGCTGGCGGAGTATCGGCGCGAGTGAGCGCGGTTACGGTGAACAGTGCCGACAGGACGATCGCGCTCAGGCCTCGCATCGCAATGCTCCAGGGTCAGGATGACCCGCAGCAGCGTACGAAGGCCCGATGGCGGCCGTCGATTACGTCGGAGGTAAAGCCTGATCGGCGGGACGCGCCGAATTGGCCGATCGCCGGTGCAGAGCGACGGTGCCGGCGATGCGAGCAGCGAGCGCAGCGCGGCTCTTGACGCCGAGCCTGGCGTAGGTGCGCGCGAGATGAGTGCCGACCGTCAATGTGACTGATCCCGAGACGGCGGCCGATGGCTTTCTTGTCGAAACCTTGCGCGATCAACACGGCGATCTGCAGCTCGCGCGCCGTCAGCACGTCGGCCGGGGCCGCGTGCGTGTTCGGTTGGTCGGAGCAGATGGAATAGCGCCGCTTGCCCAGCGTCACCGACCCGACGATCCGGACGCCCGCCGTTGCCTCCGACGCGTCCTCCGGGACGATGAAGCAAACCTGCCCATCGATGGAGAACTGGGCGATCGACGCGTCCTGCGCCTGCACATGATCTAGCATGAGGGCGATCATGCGCCGACCCCGTCGGGGTTGTATTGGCCAAAAGTGCGTAAATGACGGCGTTACAATGCCACGCCCGCAACGACCGGAGACTCCCATGCCCCTCGACACGCAGGAATACATTCCCGGCATGAGCGACGCGGCGGTCAAGGCCAAGACTGGCAAGGATTGGGCTGGCTGGTTCGGCGCGCTCGACAAGGCCGGCGCCACGCAGCTCAGGCATCCGCAGATCGCGCGGCTGCTGCACGAGAAGCACGGCGTGCCCGGCTGGTGGAGCCAGATGGTGACTGTCGAGTACGAGCTCGCGCGCGGTCTGCGTGTGCGTCACCAGACGGCCACCGGCTTCTCCGTGTCAGCATCGAAGACGATCGCGACGACACTCTCCGCGCTCTATGCGGCTACCACGAGCGCCGCCAAGCGCAAGCAGTGGTTCCCTGCGGGTGCGCTCGAGACTTCGTCACAGACCAAGAACAAGTATTTCCGCGGCTCGTGGAACGGCAGCGCGCGGCTGGAGATCGGCTTCTACGCGAAGGAGGGCGGCAAAGCCCAGATCGCCGTCCAGGTGAACAAGCTTGCCAAGCGCAGCGATGTCGATCGCGAACGGGCCGCCTGGAAGGCGGCCCTGAAGAAACTGCAAGAGCTGCTCGAAGCGTGAGCTAGAGCTTGGAGACGCGCGCCGCGCCGTCGGAGCGCGTGTAGAGTCGCACCTTCTCGCCGGTGCTGAAGTTCTGATCGGCGGGTTGAACGATCGCAAGCGTTTCCCCGCCGCCCTCGAGCTCGACCAGGATTTCCCAGGCGCGTTTCTCCGTCGCCTTTTTCTCAGCCGCCTGGCCGACGATTGCGCCGGCGACGGCGCCGACTGCACCCGCGATGCTCGAACCTGCGCCGTGGCCGACCGAATAGCCGACTGCGTGACCGATGAGGCCGCCGCCGAACGTGCCGATCTGTCCCTGGTCGCGGCCCTCGATCGTCGCCTCGTTGATCTGCACGACCTTGGCTTCCTGAATGGTCCACGGTTTACCGGCATCGTTGCGCGAATACATCGTGCCGCGGCTGGCGCAGCCCGCGAGCAAACCAAGCAGCAGCAACCCCAGGATCGAGTGAATCCGCATGGCGGCATCTCCCTCTTTTAAGTCGCCCGACAGTGACGTCGGTGAATTCTGCGCCGCTGTCGCCTGAACCGCAGTTAACTGCACCGGCATGGTTGGACGTAGACTCGGGCCATGTCTTCCATCGCTGCCCTGTCCCGTGCAGAGGCGCCTGACGGATGAGCGGCGAGGGCTGCCCCGAGCGCTCCAGGCCGTGGGTGCTGGCTGCGACGATTCTCGGTTCGAGCATGGCATTCATCGACGGCTCGGTCGTCGGCGTCGCGCTGCCAGCGATGCAGGCCGATCTCGCTGCGCCCGTCAGCGAGGCGCAGTGGATCGTCAACGCTTACATGCTGCTGCTGGGGGCGCTGATCCTCATCGGCGGCGCGGCGGGCGACAAGTTCGGACGGCGACGGATATTCGTCATCGGCGTGCTCGTGTTCACGGGAGCTTCCGTCGCTTGCGGCGTGGCGCCGAACGCGCCCGCCTTGATCGGTGCGCGGGCACTGCAGGGTGCCGGAGCCGCGCTCCTCGTTCCAAACAGCCTCGCGATCATCAGCGCTGCGTTCCCGGAGAAGGAGCGCGGGCGTGCGATCGGCACGTGGGCGGGTGCATCGGCGCTCACGACTGCGCTCGGTCCGGTACTCGGCGGATGGCTGACGGACGCGTGGTCGTGGCGCGCGATTTTCTTCATCAACGTTCCGGTTGCGGCGCTGGCACTCGTGCTCACGTTGTGGCACATGCCGGAGAGCCACGACCGAGAGGCGGGGCCGAGAGTCGATTGGATCGGCGCGCTGCTGGCGGTCGCCGGGTTGGGATCCTTGACCTATGGGCTGACGCTTGCCTCGGAGGCGGCCTGGGCCGATCCAAGGGTGATCGCTGCATTGGTCATCGGCGCTGCCGTGCTCGCGGCATTCGTGTGGTTCGAAGGTCGCACGCGCTCGCCGATGATGCCGCTGCAGGTGTTTCGCAGCGCCGGCCTTCAGCGGAGCGAACGCGATCACGCTGCTGCTCTACTTCGCGCTCGCCGGCGTGATGTTCTTCCTGCCGTTCAATTTGATTCGCGTTCAAGGGTATCCGGCGATGCTGGCCGGCGCAGCATTTCTGCCGCTCAGTCTCATCATGGGTGTTGCTGTCGCGCTGGTCCGGCGGGTTGATCGAGCGTTACGGGCCGCGATGCTTGTTGATGGTCGGGCCGTCAATCGCTGCCGCGGGCTGCGCGCTGTTCGCGGTGCCCGGCATCGGCGGATCGTACTGGACAACTTTTTTTCCGCCGATGGCCGTGCTCGGGTTCGGCATGGCAGTGAGCGTCGCGCCGCTGACGACGACCGTCATGCGCGGAGCAGAGGATCGCTATGCTGGTGTGGCATCGGGCATCAACAACGCCACCGCGCGCGTGGCTGGCTTGCTCGCGGTCGCGTTGCTCGGATCGATTGCGGTCGGCGTGTTTGGGCGCGCGCTCGATGAACGATTGGATCGTCTGCACGTGCGGCCCGAAGTAAGATCGGCACTGCGGGCCGAAGTGCCGAAGCTGGCCGAAGCGGCGGTGCCGAAGAACGTGGCTGCCGCCGAACGGCCCGGTCCTGCGAGCGCGCGCTGCACGAGTCGTTCGTGCGCAGCTTTCGCGTCGTGTCGCTGGTATCGGCGATTCTTGCGGCGCTGAGCGCAGCTGTTGCCTGGTTGACGATCGATAGGAAAAGAAGATGACGAAGACTCTTGCTGTCGGACTGCTGCTGCCCATGCTGTTACTGGGCGCGCGGGCGTGGAGCGACCCGGTCGCGCGGATCGCTCGACGTGCACTGGGACGAGGGCGCCGACGACTGCGAGAAGGCGAAGCAACCGGCGCTCCAGATTCATCAATACGAGCCCCAGACGTTCATCCTCCGCCAGAGCCTGTGCTCGAACTTCGAAGCGCCCCTGCTGTACCTGCTCATCGGCGACGACGAGGCGCTGCTGATCGACACCGGGGCCACGGAAGATTCGGCGCAGATGCCGTTGGCGACGACGGTCATGAGCCTGGTGCCCACGAAAGGCGACGCGAAGATTCCGTTGCTGGTCCTGCATACGCACGGGCATGGCGATCATCGCGCCGCCGACGCGCAGTTTGCGGCGATGCCCGGAGTCGTCGTCGTCCCGCCGGAAGTCGAAGACCTGCGCACGGCGCTCAGCCTGCCGCAATGGCCGGAAGGCGTCGCGCACATCGCACTCGGCGGCCGCACTGTCGATCTGATCGCCGCGCCGGGCCATCAGCCTGCCCATCTCATCTTCTACGACGATCGGACGGCGTTGCTGTTCACCGGCGACTTCCTTCTGCCGGGTCGCTTGATGGTCGACGATCTCGATGCGTACCGCGCGAGTGCGCAGCGGCTCGTCACCTTCCTCGACGACCGGCCGGTCAGTCACGTTCTCGGGGCGCACATCGAGCTCGATACTGCCGGCGAGCTGTTTTCGGGCGGCTCGCAGCATCATCCCAATGAGCGCGCGCTCGCGCTGACGAAGGCGGACGTCGTCGGCCTGCCCAAGGCATTGGCCGACTTCAATGGCTTCTATGCGAAGCACGACAACTACGTCGTCACCAACCCGAAGCGCAATCTGCTTGACGGTCGTGCTGGGCGTCGTCCTGGTGCTGAGCGCGATCGTGTGGGCATGGCGTCGCGCGAGACGCCGCAAGCGATCATGACCGAGCCGCGCGAGCTGTTGGCCGCACGCGAGCACCTGGCGCGCGGGGAGGCGAGCTATCGATCGGCGGCAGGGTTGGCCGAGCTGGAGCAGGGCATCGGCCTGCTCGACGAGGTGATGCTGGGGAAGGATGCGGCTCATCGCACGATCGCCGAGAACATCGCCAAGACCTACACGACGCGGATCTATCGCAGCATCGGCGCGCTGCTCGAATCGGACCGCGCCATTCCCGAGCCGCAGCTGGAGCATCTGTTCAAAGTCGTGCTGGCGTTCGACCAGAGCGAGATCGAGCTGCCCGACAACGCGCGCGCGGTCAAGGTCGAGATCGCTCGCCGCCTGATCGACCACTACTACGAAGGCCACTCGCCGGAGCGCAAGCGCGAGGCGCTCGAAGAACTAACGAAGATTGCGAAGTGAATCGCCGCCGCTTCTGTCCCGTCAGATGCTGCTTCAAGCACCGCCTCAACTGCTCGCGATCCAGCGGCTTCGTCAGATAGTCGTCCATGCCGGCGCGGCGGCAGTCGTCTGCGGCACCTTTCATGGCGTGCGCCGTCAACGCGATGATCGGGATCGGCTCACCGTACCCGTCTCGCGCTCCTCGCGGCGGATTTCGCGCGTTGCCTCGTAGCCGTCGAGCTGCGGCATCTGGCAGTCCATCAGGATCAGGTCGTACGTTCCGCGCCGCCATGCATCGACCGCCTGGCGGCCGTCCTCGGCGACATCGACAACGAAGCCTTCTTTCTCCAGCACGCGTGATGCGACCTTCTGGTTGACGACGTTGTCTTCCGCAAGAAGGATGCGCGGCCGACGATTGGCACCGGCGGGGCGGCTGCTGGCAGCACGAGCGCGGGCAGCGGATTCTCAGGCACAACCACCGACTCGCGAGCGACGTGCTGCAGCCTCGGCAGGCGAGAAGTCGCGGAATCGCTGCGTCCGCCGTCACCGACGTCGCGATCGTGAACCAGAACGTCGACCCCATGCCCGGAATGCTCTCGACGCCGACGTTGCCGCCCATCAGCTCGGCGAGTCGCTTGACGATCGACAGGCCGAGGCCGGTGCCGCCGTAGCGGCGAGTGGTCGAGGCGTCGACTTGCGAAAACGTGTTGAACAGCACTGCGCGCCGCTCCGGCGCGATGCCGATGCCCGTGTCGCACACGGCGATGCGCACGGTCAGGTCGGGATCGCGGCGATTGACCACGCTCACGTCGATCGTGATCTCGCCGCGCTCGGTGAACTTCGCGGCGTTGCCGCCGAGATTGATCAGAATCTGCCGGATGCGTGCCGCGTCGCCGACGATGTAGGCGGGCAGGCGCGGGTCGATGACCGCGCGCACCGGCACGCCCTTCGCCTGCGCGGGCACGCTCACGCAGGCGCACAGCGTCGTGGATCAACGCGCGCAGGTCGAGCGGAGCGCGCTCGAGATCGAGCTTGCCGGCCTCGATCTTCGAGAAGTCGAGAATATCGTTGATGATCCGCAGGAGCGAGGACGCGCTGTCGCGGATCGTCTCGACGTATTCGCGCTGCGCCGGATCGAGTTTCGTGTCCAGCACCAGCTCGGTCATGCCGATCACGCCGTTCATCGGCGTGCGGATCTCGTGACTCATGTTGGCGAGGAACTGCGACTTGGCGCGCGTCGCCTGCTCGGCCGCCTCCTTGGCGTGCGCAAGGTCCTGCGTGCGCTCTTCGATCAGCACCTTCAGCTCGCGCGAGCGGCGCTGCAACTGCTGCTCGCGCAGCCGGAACATCAGGAATCCGAGCAGCAGCACGGCACCGGCGCAGACGGCCTTGAACCAGGTCGTCTCGTAGAAGTGCGGCAACAGCTCGAACGTCTGCGCGGCGCCGATCTCGTTCCACAATCCGTCGTCATTGCTGGCGATCACGCGGAACACGTACTTGCCGGGCGGCAATCGCGTGTAGTACGCGGTGCGGCGCGTGTTCGCTTCGATCCAGTTGGTCTCGTAGCCTTCGAGCTTGTAGCGGAAGTGCACGCGCTCCGGCGCCAGCATGCTGAGCGCGGCGTAGTGAAACTCCCAGCTCGTGCTGCCCGGCGGCGCGCGCAGCTCGCCGTTGAGATCGAGTGCTTTGCCGTCGGCGATGATGCCTTCGATCACGACCGGCGGCGCGAGCTCGTTCGTGCGAATGCGGCTCGGATCGACACGAACCATGCCGCGGATGCTCGGCAGCCACAACGTGCCGTCGCTCGCGCGGAACCCGGCGCGCGTGTTGCCGCCGCTGAATTCGCTGGCGCGCAAGCCGTCGGCGATGTGATACGAGCGGATGTGCGGCGCCCCGGAGTCCGGGCCGCGCCACGAGCATTTCGAGATCCTTGCGCGCGACCGCAAACAGGCCGCGATTGGTCGCGAGCCACAGCGTGCCGCGTGCGTCTTCCACGACCTGCAGCATGTTCTCGCGCAATGCGGGCGCAGCTTGTGCCAGCGAGACGAAGCGGCCGTCACGATAGTAGACGAGCCCTTCGAGCGTGCCGAACCAGAGCGCACCGCTCTCGTCTTCGTGGATCGACACGATGCGCGGGCTCGGCAGGCCATCGGCGAGCCCGAAGCGATGCAGCTGCTCGCCTTCGAGCATCAGCAGGCCGAACGCATCCGTGGCGATCCACATGCGGTTGCGTCGATCCTCGAACACGATGCTCGTCATGAAGGAGCCGATGCCGCGCAGTGATGCAGGAGGCGGCTCGATGCGGCCGTTCACGACGGTGTCGATGCCGATGTTCGTGCCGATCCAGATGCGGCCCGTATGGTCCTGCGCAATGGCTTTCACCGCGTCGCCGCCCAGACCTTCCGCCATGCTGAAGCGCGTGAGTCGGCCGGCCTGCAAGCGGTATGCGCCGCGTCCCTGCGTGCCGAACCAGACGCGCGCCCGAGCGATCCTCGAGCACGGCTCGCACGCGAACGTCCTGGAGCCCGAGCCGCGGTGCCATGTATTCGAGCTTGCCGTCTGCGTAGCGCGTGAGACCGGCATCGGTGCCGAACCACAGGCTGCCGTCGCGCGACGGCGCGACGCTCCACGTGAGGTTGCCGGGCAGACCTTCCGCCGGGCCGTACGGAATGAACTTGCCGGTGTGCAGGCGTTCGAGCCCGGCGCCGAAGGTGCCGAGCCACAGACTCCCTTCGGGATCCTCCAGCAACGCGCGCACGTCGTTGCTCGTGCGGTCGCGCATGTCGAACCAGCTCGGAGTATCGGCGCTCAGCCGCAGCACGCCGGCCCCCGTTGTCGCGACCCAAAGATTGCCGTCGCGATCGCGCAGGATCGCACTCACAGCAGAGCCGAGATTCTGCGCGCCGGCGAACGGCTCGAATTGACCGTCGCGCCCGCGGAACAGACGGCCGTCCTCGGTACCGATCCAAAGCGCGCCGTCGTCGTCTTCGAACATCGCGCGCACGACATCGGCCCCGGCGCCGGCAGCGACCTGGACCTTCTCGAAACGATCCGCGGAGCGGCGATACAAGCCGCCGACATTGGTAGCAGCCCAAACGGTGCCGTTGTTGCCGATCTGCAGTGCGCGGATCGCAGTGTCGCCGAGACCTTGCTCGCGTCCGTAGGTGCGCACGCTCGTGCCGGCGACTTCGAACAGCGCCTGGTCGGTGCCGACCCAGACGTGGCCGCTGTTGTCGGAGACGATGGCGCGGATGTAGCCGTCACGCAGTCCCGGCTCCTCGTGCGCCTGGAATTGTCCGGCCGCGAACGTCAGCACGCCGACGCGGGTGCCGATCCACAGACGCCCGTCGCCATCGACATGCAATCGAGTGATGACGCGAGAGCGCAGCTGCGGCGTGTTGCCGCGATCGAAAACAGTGAAGCGCACGCCGTCGAAGCGCACGAGACCTTCGTGAGTCGCCAGCCACAGGTAGCCATCAGGTGTGCGGGCGAGCGCTTCGACCGAGTTCTGCGGCAGGCCCTGCTGGATCTGCCAGTTGTCGAACACGTACTGGCTGACGGCGAGGTGCGGATCGAGCGCGTGGGCGGGCCGGGCAGTCGCGAATAGCGCGCACGCCGCGGTCAGCAGCCACACGGCTGCCCCGGCTGTGCGAGCTTCAATTGCGCGACATGGGTTGGACATTGGCCTGGCGGACTGGCGGCAAACAGGGGCCGTCTGCCTGGATATCGGCCGAACCGCTCGCGGCTGGAGATCCGGCTGCGGCAAAATGTGTGAACCAGTCCGCCGGGCGGTGAGTGAACCAGGCGACATATGTCCGAAATCGCGGCGCACAGTGATATCCAGTGCAGCGCTCAGGTCTTCCCTGATCGGCTACGGCGTGCTCGCCTTCACGTTTTTTCCGCCGACGCCGCACCCTGATGCTGTGGGGCGTGGGGGTGCAGATCGCAGTGATCTTCGCCCGCAGGATGATCGAGCGACAGGTCAGTGATCCGGCAGTCTGCAGCACAGGCGCTGATGGTGCTCGAACTGCGTCGCCGACGGCGTCACCGTCGCGCTGTTTGCAATCGCGACGCTCGGCGGCATCATGCGATTCGAAGAACAAATCTGAGGAGTCACGCATGAGCGACCACGTTTCGAAGGCGGTTGCACCTGCCGCGCAGTGCGCTATCGCATGACGAGCAAGCCGATGTTCGTGCATTGCTGCCATTGCCGCTGGTGCCAGCGCGAGACCGGCGCCTCGTTCGCGCTCAACGCATTGATCGAAGCCACGCGCGTCGAGGTGCTGCAAGGTCAGCCGGAAGTGATCAACACGCCTTCCAACAGCGGCAAGGGTCAGAAGATCACGCGTTGCCCGGTGTGCCGGATCGCGCTGTGGAGTAACTACGGCGGCGCCGGCGACGCCATCCGCTTCATACGTGTCGGCACGCTCGACGAGCCGGACCGCTGTCCGCCCGACATCCACATCTTCACTTCGTCGAAGCAGCCCTGGGTGGTGCTGCCGCCGGGCGCGCGCGCGGTGCCGGAGTACTACAGCAGCAAGAACGTGTGGCCCGCGGAAAGCCTCGCGCGCCGCGCGGCCGTCCTCGGTTGAGTTGTCGAGATCCAGGAGAACAACGATGTTGCAGCTACGTCCCAATTGCGAATGTTGCGACAAGGATCTGCCGCCGGAGTCGACGGAGGCGCTCATCTGCTCGTTCGAGTGCACGTTCTGCGTCTCGTGCGTGACAACTGTACTGAAGGGCAAGTGTCCGAACTGCGGCGGCGAGCTGGTCGCGCGCCCGCGCCGCCCGGCCGAGAAGCTCGCGAAGTATCCGGCGTCGACTCAGCGCGTGCTGAAACCGCAAGGCTGCGCCGGCACCGCCTGAAAAACCCGCACGCGAAACCGCCTTCCGTTGCAAAGGTTCTGGACTGCGGAGGGATTCGACGACTGACGAACGTTAGGCCGCACTTACCGTCGCCGTGCACTGCCCGTGCGCGCGGCGTACAGGCATTTTGTGTTCCATCGATCCCTGGCCTGTCTCAAGGAGACAATCGCTGTGAACACCCTGACGAGATCCCTGCTGCCGGTTGCGGTGGCTGCAACGCTGGCCGCCTGCGGCGGCGGCGGCGGCTATGGCGGACGGCGGCAACAACAATCCGCCACCGCCGCCGCCCGTCACGCTCGCCGACGGCCAGTTCGTGCTCGAGCGCTTCGAAGGCCTCGGCGTGAGCAGCACCGGCGCGACCGACGCTGCGACCGATGCGGCCGGCAAGCTTCAAGTTCGTGGTCGGCCAGGACGTGCGAGCTGTTCGTCGGCGAGGGCGCGAACAAGCTGACCATCGGCACTGTCACGCCGACTGCCGTCAACGGCGGCGTCGCGCCGATCGGACTGCAGGACCTCAAGGAAGTGCAGAACGACAACGACCAGGTGCTGGGCAACATCCTCGTGCTGCTGCGGGCGCTCGACGCAGACGGCGATCCGACCAACGGCGTGAAGATCGACGCAGCGGCCAACGCTGCGGTCGCCAAGGTCGACGGCGGGCAAGACCGTGAACTTCAACCAGGCCGCCGCGGCGTTCGCGGCGGACCCGGTCATCGTCGCGCTGCTCGCGGAGCTCAATCGCACAGCTCGGCGACGCCAAGGCCGCGTTGCTCGACTTCACCGAGCTGTTCCCGCAGAGCCGCTCGAGCTCGATCGCGCTCACCAGCGACAACACGCGCGTGGTCGTGGCCAATCGCCAGAAGAGCTCGGTTTCCGTCATCCGCGTGCGCGCGGCGAACGGCGCCGACGTCGAGCGAGCCGCTCGCCGAGATCCCGGTCGGCAAGGAGCCGCGCTACGTCGCGATCAGCCCGGACGACAAGCGCGCGTTCGTGACCAGCGCCGTCGCGGGCACGATGACCGTGATCGACCTGACGCCGCGCGCAGCCGGCCGCTGGTCGGCACCCCGGTCGACGTCGGCATCGAGCCGCGCGGCATCGCGGTCACGCCGAACGGCACGTACGCCTTCGTTGCGAATCACACGATCGGCGAAGTGACGGTCGTGCGACCTCTCGACGCTGCGAGGTCGCAGGCACAGGTCGCAGACCGGCGGCAATCCGCAGGCGTCGTGATCACCAACGACGGCGACCGCAACGATGATGACGAGCGCGTGTACGTGACGCGCATGTTCGGCGAGCTGATCGATCCGGCGCGCCCGGACGGCTTCGACGACGCCAAGCAGGGCGTGATCGACACGTTCACCGTCGGCGCCGCCGTCGGCCGGCAATGCGCAGGTCGCGCAGATCAACGCTGCTGCCGTTCGCATCGGGCTTCAACGCGGATCGCCGGCAGTTCTGCCGAAGACCACGCGCGAGCTGATCGAAGGTACGGGCGTGCACGGCGAGAACGCGCTGATCTTCTTCAACAGCGGCGCCAACGGCGATGCCCGACGCCGCTGACAACGACAAGCTGGCGAACGCCGACGTTCTGCCCGAACGTCAATTCCGACGACGCGGCGGTCGGCGGCGAGATCCGGCAAGGTCGCGCAGAAGGTCTACCCGAACATGCTGTTCTCGGCGCTGGTCCGCGGCCGCCGGCTGTACGTGCCGAACGAAGGCGCGTCGCCCGAGCCGCCGGTCCGCTTCAACGTCAACGTGCAGGGCTGGTCGGCGTGATCGATCGCACCAAGGGCGGCGCGGGCGCGGAGGACACGAACCTGTCGCTCAACCTGAACGCGCAGGTCGCGAAGGAAACACAGCCCGCGGACGCCGACGAGAAGAACACGCTCGATCGCGTGTTCCTCAACGACCTCGTGGCGGTGGACGCCGATCGCGGCGGACGCAACTTCCTGTTCGTCAGCCGCGGCGGCAACTACGTGCTGCGCGCCGGTCTCGATGCGCACGGGCAAGCTCAACATCCTCGACGCCGGCGCGCCGCCGAAGGCGCAAGCGCCTGCAGACCGGCAACATGCCGACGGGCGTCGTGATGAGCAGCGACGGCACGCGCGCCTATGCGAACAACGAGATCAACACCTCGGTGACGGCGCTCGACCTGGCCAACAACGCCGTGCTGGAGCGCGACATCGAGTCGAGCACGCCGCCGGCGCCGGGTACGCAGGAGCATCGCAACCTGGTCGGCAAGCTGGTGTTCTTCACGGCGCTCGGCGTGCCGGACGTGCTCGACACGAACGCCGACGGCCAGTTCGACGTCGCGCTGCGCGACATCGATCCGCTGAAGCATCGCGGCAAGGCTTCCGACAACGGCTGGTCGAGCTGCGCGTCGTGCCACGACGACGGCCACAGCGACAACGTGACCTGGATCTTCGAGACCGGGCCGCGCCAGACGATTCCGCTGGAAGGCATGTTCACGCACGACGTGCCCGACGTCGCGGGCCGCCTGCTCGATCAGCGCGTGCTGAACTGGAGCGCGGTGCGCGGCTCGAACACGGACTTCAACCAGAACGCGATCGGCATCCAGGGCGGCACGGGCTTCGCCACCGAAACGCAGACGGGCAACCGCTCGGCGTTGGTGTTCAACCACGGCCCGGTCTTCGGCGTCAGCGACTCGCTCGACGCGCTGCAGGAGTGGGTGACGACGGTGCGCGCACCGATCGTGCCGCATCTTGCCGAACGCGCAGCCGGGACGTGTGGTGTTCGAGGAGCACTGCGCGCGCGTGCCACGGCGGCGCGAAGTGGACCAAGAGCCAGACGACGCCGCTGTTCCTGCGTCCAGCCGGCGACCAACAGCGGGCTCGATGCGATGTTCCCGGAGAACCCGATCGGCGCGGGCTTCTTCAATGTCGTCGGCGGCGTCATCGTCGGCGTGAAGCCGTTCGATGCCGGTCTCGCCGTCAACGGTCCGCAGCTGCTGTCGGTCACGCGCGACGGCAGGCACGCTCAAGCTGCTCGACGACGTCGGCACGTTCTTCGCGGCCCAACACGCCGGCGGGCCAGCTCGAGATCCGCGGCGCGGCGGCGGTCGGCACGAAGGACACCGTACCGGGCGTGCAGTCGACGCAGGGCTTCGGCGCGTTCGGCGGGCCGGGTTTCAACTCGCCTTCGCTGCTCGGCCTGAGCATGTCGGCGCCGTACCTCCACGACGGCTCTGCGCAGACGCTCGAGGATGTCGATGGCGAAGCACACGCTGACGCTCGACGGCCCGACCGATCAGCACGGTGCTGACGCAGCAGCAGCTGACGGACGTGCTGAACTTCGTGCGCACGATCGACGACGAGACGCCGCCGTTCGGACTCTGCGACCGACGTGTTCCTGGAGGCAGAACCCGGCTGCCCTGATCCCGCGGCCGCGGCTCCCCCGTGCCGCGGCCAACTCCTGAAGCCGCACATTCGGTGTGCGGCTTTTTTTTGTTCTGCTACAGCTGGAACTCGAACATCACGTGCTCGCGCGAGCCGGGATCGCCGCCGACCGACGCGTAGAGCCGCATCGCTGCGGTGTTGTCGCTGTCGGTCAGCACCCAAGCCTGGTGCAGCCGAGCGCACGGCCAGCATCGAACAGCATGCGAAGCAACGCCTGCGCCAGCCCGCGCCGCAGATGGGTCGGCGCGACGCCGACCTCGTTGATCCACAACTCCGCCGGCTTGTCCGGATGGACGTAGTGCACGCCCGAGGCGAAGCCGACGACGATGCCGTCGTCGATCGCGACCGCGAGGTGATGTCGTTCGTCGCCGAGGAACTCGCGCGCCAGCGCCGGCTGGACTTGCCCGTCGAAGACGTCGTCGGCAACGCGGTCGAGTACCGCGGCGTCGCCGGCACGCAGGATCCGGTATTCGAGCGTCATGGCCGGATCTTCGCACGGGATTCCGATTCGCCGTATAGTCGGCCGCGAGGATTCCCCGATGGCGAGTTGGCAAGCAAGAACGACGAGCTTCGTGTTGCGGCACTGGTTCAAGCCGCGATTGGCGCGCACGCCGGACGCGTTGGCGGCACGCAAAGTCATGAGCGGCGGGCCAGGCTGCCGGCGCCGCGCGGCGCGCAAGCCGTGCCCGGCACTGTGGGAGGTATCGCTGGCGAGTGGATGACTGCCGATGCGGTGCCGACAGTTGCGACGCTGCTCTACCTGCACGGCGGCGGCTACTTCGCGTGCACGCCGCAGACCTATCGCGCCGTCACAGTCTTCGTTCGCGCTCGCGGGATTCAGGACGTTTGCGCCGGACTATCGCCTGGCACCCGAACATCCGTTCCCGGCGGGGCTCGATGACGCCATCGCCGCGTATCGCGGCCTGCTGGAGGATCATGCTGCCCAGCAGATCGTGGTCGCTGGCGACTCGGCGGGCGGCGGCCTCAGCATGGCGCTGATGCTGTCGCTGCGCGAACGTGGCATTCCGTTGCCAGCCGCTGCGGTGCTGTTCTCGCCATTCGTCGATCTCGCTGCGACCGGAGAGTCTGCGCGCACCAACAGCGCGCGCTGCGCGATGTTCACGCGCGAATCGTTCGGCCGCGCGGCGCAGTACTACTTGGGGGAGGGCGATCGCTGCGCGCCGCTCGCCTCGCCGCTGTATGCGGAACTGCACGGACTGCCGCCGCTGCTGATCCACGTCGGCGCCGACGAAACGCTGCTCGACGACTCGCGTCGCCTCGCCGAGCGGGCGCAACGCGCCGGCGTGAAGACGCAGCTCAAGATCTGGCCCGCTGTCCCGCACGTCTGGCAGCTGTTTCAGCGCTGGATTCCGGAAGGCCGCAGCTCGCTGCGCGAGGCAGGCATGTTCTTCGCTCGCGAAGTCGGGACCGCCGGCGCTCACTAGGCGCGCGAACCGATGAGCAAGTCGTCCGCGCAGCCCGTGACATTGCAGGTCAGCGAGAGCTGCACCGTTTCGGGCTTGCTCGACCTGCCAGCGAATGCGCGCGCGTGCTTCGTGTTCGCGCATGGTGCCGGTGCCGGCATGCAGCACGCATCGATGGCGTCGGTTGCCGACGATCTGTCGCAACAGGGCATCGCGACGTTGCGCTACCAGTTTCCGTACATGGAGCGCGGCTCACGGCGGCCCGATCCGCCTGCGCTGTGTCACGCCACGGTGCGCGCCGCAGTCGCGGAAGCTGCTCGCGCGGCGCCAGGTCTCGCGCTGGTCGCCGGCGGCAGATCGTTCGGTGGTCGCATGACTTCGCAGGCGCAAGCGCTCGCGCCGCTGCCCGGCGTCGCGGGCCTGGCGTTTCTCGCATTCCCACTGCATCCCGCGGGACGTCCCTCGCAGGATCGCGCCGACCACCTGTCGGACGTCGAGATTCCGATGCTGTTCCTGCAGGGCACGCGCGACGAGCTCGCGAGCCTCGAATTGCTGGAGCCGGTCGTGCAGCGCCTCGGCGCGCGGGCCACGCTGAAACTCCTGCAGGAAGCCGATCATTCCTTTCACGTGCGCGCCTCGTCGGGCCGGCGCGACCCGGACGTCAGGCAGGAGCTGATCCTCGCGCTGGTCGCACTGGATCGACGGGCTCATGACGGCGACAACAAGAAGAAGCTCAAGATCGCGGCGGCCATCTCGCTGTCCTTCATCGGCATCGTCGTGCTCGATCATGGCGCTGCTGCTCAAGGGCGTGATCACGTTCCAGCTGGCGCTGCTGATGCTGGTGGCGCTGCTCGGCCTGTACTTCGGCTTCGGCGTGCTCATCTTCCTCTATCGCTTCGTCGCCCGGCTCAAGTAGCGCAAGTCGCTTGCGTAGGGGAACTTCCGGCGTCCCGCGGACGTTTGCGCGGGAGTTAGGGTTTTTCGACGGGAGGAACTCATGAATCTCAAAGTGATAGCGGCCGCGCTGGCGGCGACGGCGGCGCTCGGCCTGGCGGCGTGCGAGAAGAAGGGCCCGCTCGAGCAAGCCGGCGAAGAGGTCGACGAAGCGGTCGACACGATCAAGAACGGCGGCGAGGAGTCCACGGCGAACAAGGTGGACGACGCGGTGGACGAAGCGCGCGAAGTCGTCGAAGACGCGAAGAAGAATTGAGATCGTTCCACGCAGCGACCGGAGGGTCGACCGCGCCGGACGGCGTGGTCGGGCCGCCGGGCGCGCGCATTTTGGTCGTCGAGGACGAGCGCGTCCTCGCCCTGGACCTGGCCGAGACGCTCGACGAGCTCGGCTACACCGTCGCCGGCACGGCGACGCGCGGTGAGGAGGCAATCGAGCTGGCGCGGCGCCTCCATCCGCACTTGATCCTGATGGACGTGGGGCTCGCGGGCGAGATCGACGGCATCACCGCGGCCGAGACCATTCGCGACGAGCACGACGTGCCCGTAGTGTTCCTGACCGCGCACGCGGACGACGACACGCTGCATCGTGCGACCTCCACTCGGATGCCTCCGCCTATCTCGTCAAGCCGTTCAAGCCGCCGGACCTGCGTTGTGTCATCGAGATCGCTCTTCACAAGCACGCGGCGGACGTGCGCCTGCGCGAGAACGAACGCTGGCTGGAGCTGACGCTGCAGCAACGGACGGCCGCGCTCGAAGCCGCGAACAGCGAGCTCGAAGCGTTCAACTATTCGGTCGCGCACGATCTGCGCGCGCCGCTGCGCGGGATCGACAGCTTCAGCCAGCTATTGATCGAGAAGTATTCGCAGCAGCTCGACGACGAAGGGCTCGGTTATCTGAATCGCGTGCGCGGCGCAGCCGGCTCGGATGTCGCAGCTCATCGACGCGCTGTTGTCGCTGGCGCAGGTCGGGCGCGGTCAGCTCCAGCCGCATCGAGCTGGACTTCTCGTACTTGGTGCAGTCGGTGGCGAGCGAAATCGCGGCAGCGAATCCGGAGCGCAACGTGCGCGTTGCCGTCGCGCCGGGCATGCGCGCGTATGGCGACCCGCGGCTGCTGCGCATCGTCGTGGCCAACCTGCTGGAGAACGCGTGGAAGTTCACCGCGCGCCGCCAGCGGCCGGCCGTCGAAGTCGGTCCGTGTCAGAACACGGCGTTGCCGACGTACTACGTGCGCGACAACGGCGCCGGCTTCGATCCGTCCTATGCATCGCGGCTGTTCGGCGCATTCCAGCGCCTGCATGCCGACCGCGAATTCCCCGGCACCGGGATCGGCCTGGCGATCGTCCAGCGAGTGATCGCGCGCCACGGCGGCACGGTCTGGGCGGAATCGCGGCCGGAGCAGGGCGCGACGTTCTATTTCACGCTTGCCCAGGAAGTCGGGCTGAAGCCCGACCTACAAGAAACCTCGCCTGTGGGTCAGGCTTTAGCCTGACACGCTAGAATCCGGCATCGATGATGCCCGATCGCCATGAAACGCCCTCTTGACCGCTACGCCGAGAAGCGGGCGTTCACGCGCACGCCGGAGCCTGCGCCGAAGCTGCCCACCGGCCGTCGCGGGCCGCTGCTGTTCGTGATCCAGAAGCACGCGGCGCGCCGCCTGCACTACGACTTCCGCCTCGAGCTCGACGGCGTGCTCAAGTCCTGGGCGGTGCCGAAGGGCCCGTCGCTGGAATACGGCGACAAGCGGCTCGCGGTCGAGGTCGAGGACCACCCGTTCGACTACGGCTCGTTCGAGGGCGTGATTCCCGGCGAAGGAATACGGCGCCGGCAACGTCATCGTCTGGGACTGCGGCGTGTACTCGCCGGACGAGGACGACCGCTACTCGTTCGGCAATCGCGAGGAAGCGCAGGAGCGGATCCGCACCGAGCTGGCCGACGGCAAGCTGAGCTTCTTCCTGCGCGGCGAGAAGCTGAAGGGATCGTTCGCGCTGGTGCGCACGTCGTCGCGACAAGCAATGGCTGCTGCTGAAGCACAAGGATCGATTCGCGAACAGCAGCGGCGACAGTGCTGGCGCGCAGCCGTTCCGTGCTCACCGGGCGCTCGCTCGACGAGCTTGCCGCGAGCACCGGCGCGAAGCGCCTCGACGCCGCGGTGCTGGCGCCGACCGGGCCGAGCGAAACCATGCCGAAGAAGCTCGACCCGATGCTCGCCGAGAGCGGCGAGACGGCGACGCTCCGATCCGCAGTGGCTGTACGAGCCGAAGGTCGATGGCTATCGCGTGATCGCCTTCGTCCAGGACGGCACCGTGCGCTTGCAGTCGCGGCGGCGGCATCGACCTGACCGCCGCCTTCCCGGAGCTCGTCGCCGACCTCGCGGCCCAGGCCGTCGACTCGATGATCCTCGACGGCGAGATCGTCGCGCTCGACGCGACGACGGCCGGCCTTCGTTCAACGCATCTGCAGAACCGGCGCGAGCTGAAGACGCCGCAGGAGATCGCGGCCGCGCAGCGCGAGGCGCCGGTCGTGATGTTGTGCTTCGACCTGCTGCATTTCGCCGGCATCAACCTGCGCGGCGCGCCGTACATCGATCGGCGCCGCTACCTGTCGCAATGCTTGCTGCCACATGCGCATCTGCAGCTGGTGCACGCATCGGACGACGCGGAGAAGCTCTACGCGGCCTCGCTCGCCAGCGGCTTCGAAGGCATCGTCGCGAAGCGCAAGGACAGCACCGTATCAACCCGGCAAGCGCACGGCGCATGGCTGAAGATCAAGTCGACGCAGACCGCGGAGTTCGTCGTCGGCGGTTACACGAAAGGGAAGGGCGCGCGCGAGGCGCTCGGCTCGCTGCTGCTCGGCTACTGGAGCGGCAGCAAGCTGCACTTCGCCGGGCACGTCGGCTCCGGCCTCGACGACAGGGTCATCGCGGAGCTGGGCAAGCGCTTCGGGAAACTCGAGCGCAAGGCGCCGCCGTTCGTCGAAAAGCCGCCGCTGCACCGGCCGACGACCTGGCTCGATCCCGAGCTGGTCGTCGAGGTGAGCTTCGCCGACTGGACGCCCGACGGCATGTTGCGCGCGCCGGTGTTCCAGCGCGTGCGCGACGACATCGAGTCTCGCAGCATCAAGGGCGGGCCGAAGGCGAAACGCGCCAAGCCGGCGCGGCTCGCGACGCCGCCGAACGAAGTCGGCGAAGTGCTGCAGCAGCTGGAGAACAAGTCGAACCGCATCGACCTCGCCGTCGGCGGCGCGAAGATCCGGCTCACGAATCTCGATCGCGTGTACTGGCCGGCGGATCCCGACGCGAAGCAGCCGGCGGTGACCAAGCGCGATCTGATCCGCTACCTCGCGGCGGTGTCGCGCTACATGCTGCCGCACCTGCGCGATCGGCCGCTGACGATGATCCGCATGCCCGAGGGCATCCACGGCGAGCGCTTCTACCAGAAGCACTGGGAGCAGGCGCGTCCGGACTTCGTGCAGATGGTGACCGTCTACTCCGGGCACAAGGACGAGAAGCACGACTACATCGTCGCCAACAACCTGCCGACGCTCCTGTGGCTGGGCCAGAGCGGCACGCTCGAGTTCCACGTCTGGCACTCGCGCGCCAACGTGGCGGCGGACGCGGCCAGCAAGAGCACCGACTACGCGAGCTCGGAGGAGTCGCTGGCAGGCTCGGTGCTGAACTACCCGGACTACCTGGTGTTCGACATCGATCCCTATATCTACTCCGGCAAGGAACCGGCGGGCGCGGAGCCGGAGTTGAACAAGAAGGGCTTCGAGGGCGGGCGGCGCGTCGCCTTCTGGCTGCACGCGCTGTTGAAGCAGATGTCGCTCGAAGCTGTCGTGAAAACGTCAGGCAAGACCGGCCTGCACGTGTTCGTGCCGATCAATCGCACGGTGACGTTCGACGGCGCCCGGCAGATCACCGAGATGGTCGGGCGGCACCTGCTCAAGGAGCACCCGAAGGAGATCACGATGGAGTGGGCCACGCAGAAGCGCACCGGCAAGATCTTCATCGATCACAACATGAACGTGCGGGGCAAGACGCTGCGGGTCGCGTATTCGCCGTGCGGCTCGCCGGGGGCCACGGTGTCCATGCCGCTGACCTGGGAAGAGCTGGAGGCGGCCGAGCCGACGGACTTCACCATTAATAATGTGCTGCCGCGCTTGGAAAAGGCGGGCGACCGGTGGCATGATGCGCTCTCGACAAAACAGAGCCTTGCAGACGCTTTCGGAAGTAACGGTCGAACAAGCACAGTTGACCCAAGGCACTACAGAGGCAGTCGCTCATGGCCGCACCACGCTCCATCGGCTCACTCACGGTCTCGTTCGGACTGGTCGCTATTCCGGTGAAGCTGTACACCGCGACGCAATCCCAGAACGCGATCTCCTTCAACATGCTGCACAAGGACTGCGGCTCGCGCCTGAGGCAGCAGTACGTCTGCATCAAGGACGGCTCGATCGTCGAGCGCGACGAGATGGTCAAGGGCTACGAGTTCGCCAAGGACCAGTACGTGCAGTTCACGCCGGAGGAGATCAAGGCGCTCGAAGAGGCCGGCTCGCACTCGGTGGAGATCTCGGAGTTCGTGCCGGTCGAGTCGATCGATCCGGTGTACTTCGACAAGACGTACTACCTCTCGCCCGACAAGGGCGCGAACAAGCCGTACGGCCTGCTGATCGAAGCGATGAAGGAAGCGAAGCTCGCGGCCGTCGGTCGCTGGGCGACGCGCGGCAAGGCGTACATCGTGCTGATCCGGCCGATCAACGACGTGCTGACGATGCAGCAGCTGCACTTCGCCGCGGACGTGCGGCCGTCGACCGAAGTCGAAGATGCCGAAGACCGAAGTGAAGCCGGCCGAGCTCAAGCTCGCCAAGCAGCTCATCGAGCAGCAGACGGCGGCGAAGTTCGACCCGACCGCGTACACCGACGAGCACCGCGGCCGCATCCAGGCCGAGATCCAGAAGAAAGTCGAAGGACAGGAGATTTCCGTGGCTGAGATCCAACCCGAGAGCACCGGCAAGGTCATCGACCTGATGGAGGCGCTGCGCGCCAGCCTGGAGCGGACCGAAGCGGCGAAAGAATCCGCCGCGAAGCTCGGCCCGCGCAAGGAGCCCAAGCGCGTCGAGCAGCCTGCGAAGACCGCCCGCAAGGCCAGTCGCCGGTAACGCTCGCCAGGGCGCCCGATGCAATCGTTCAGCGTGCGGGACATCGAACGAGTCCTGCGGCTGTCTCGCAGCACCATTCGAGGTCTCATCGACGTCGGCTTCGTCACGCCGACGCGCGGGCCGCGGCGCGAATATCGTTTCTCGTTCCAGGATCTCATCGTGCTGCGCGCGGCGCGCGCGCTCATCCAGGCGAAAGTCTCGCGACGGCGCATCCGCCGCTCGCTCGAAGATCTGCGCAAGCATCTGCCGCAGACCATGCCGCTGTCGGGGCTGAGCATCTGCGCCGTCGGCGATCGCGTGGTCGTGCGCGACGGCAACAGCCAATGGCAGGTCGACAGCGGCCAATACGTGCTCGGCCTCGACGTCACCGTCGAGGACGGCGTGCTGCGTGTCGTGGAGAGAGACTTCGCTGCGGAGAGCGACACCGGCGACGCCATGCCGCCGCCGAAGCATGCGGAGGATTGGTTCGACGACGGCCTGGACTTCGAAGAGAACGGCGACATCGACGCGGCGATCGAGGCGTATCAAGCAGACCGTCGCGCTCGACGCACAGAACGTAGCCGCGTGGATCAACTGGGGCCGGCTGCTGCACGATCGCGGCAACAAGCGCGAGGCGGAGGAGATCTACCGCCGCGCGATCGAGCAGTGCGGTCCGGACTCGGTGCTGATGTTCAATCTCGGCGTGCTGCTCGAAGATCTGGGGCGCACGCACGCGGCGCTCGAGGCCTATCAGGCCGCGGTCGGCGAGGACCCGAGCCTCGCCGACTGTCACTACAACCTCGCGCGGATCTACGAATCGCTCGGCCAGCCGCAGCACGCAATCCGTCACCTCGGTCAGTACCGCCGCCTGCTCAACAGCGAGACGCGCTGACATGGGCCTGTGGGTCGGCACCTCCGGCTATGCCTACCCGGAATGGCGCGGCAGCTTCTACCCCGAAAAGATGCAGACGGCGAAGATGCTGCCGTACTACGCCGAGCGCTTCCCGACCGTCGAGATCAACAACACGTTCTATCGCATGCCGAATGCGAAGCTGCTGGAGGGCTGGAGCGCGCAGGTTCCGGAGCACTTCAAGCTGACGCTGAAGGCGCCGCAGCGGATCACGCACCAGAAGCGGCTCAGGGACTGCGCCGATGACGTGAAGTACTTCCTGGAGGTCGCCAGCACGCTCGGGCCCAAGCTCGGCGCGATCCTGTTCCAGACGCCGCCGTACCTGCGCATGAACCTGGAGGTGCTCGACGGCTTCCTGGAGATGCTGCCGGCGGGGCTGTGCGCCGCGTTCGAGTTCCGCCACAAGTCGTGGATCGAAGCGGACGTCTTCAGCCGACTGCAGGCCAAGGGCCTGGCGCTGTGTATCGCCGATAGCGAAAATTTCTCGACGCCGGTGGAAATCACCGCCGGCTATGCATACTTCCGCCTGCGCGACGAAGGCTACCAGCCGGCGGACATCGAGCGCTGGGCGCAGGTGATTCGCGAGAAGACCGCGGGCTGCAGCGAGGTCTTCGTGTACTTCAAGCACGAAGAGGCGGGCATCGGCACCGAGTTCGCCAAGCAGCTGATCAAGCATTTGTCGGGCTGAAGCCCGACCTACAGGGGAGCATCCATGCGTTCCGCATCGTTGGCCGGACTCATTGCTATCGCGTTGCTCGCTGCGTGCAGCAAGGAGCCGGCGCCGACTGCGCCGCGGCCGCCGCCGAAGCCTGCCTTCGGCAGTTTTGGTGTCGACCTCGCTCAGATGGACACGAGCGTCAAGCCAGGCGACGACTTCTATCGCTACGTGAACGGCAAATGGCTCGACAGCTTTCAGATACCGGCTGACCGCGCCAGCTACGGCACCGGCACGGTCGTATTCGAGAAGACCGAGGCCGATCTGCACGCAATCCTCGATGAGCTTGCGGCCAGCAAGCCCTCGCCGGGCAGCGTCGAGCAGAAGGTCGCCGACATGTATGCCGGCTGGATGGACGAAGCTGGAATCGAGGCCCGCGGGCTCGAGCCGTTACAGCCCTTCCTGTCGCAGATCGATGCGGTCAAGGACAAGGCCGGCCTGATGGAGCTGGTCGGCTCGATCGATTTTCAGGCGCCGTTCGGCTTGTCCATCAACCCCGACACGGCAGATCCGACCAAGTACACGGTGTGGGTCGGTCAGGCGGGGCTCGGCATGCCCAACCGCGACTACTACCTCAAGAAGGGCGAGAAGTTCGACGGCTATCGCGCGGCCTATGCAGCGTACGTCACGAAGATCTTCGAGCTGATCGGCAACAAGGATCCGTCCGGCTCGGCAAAACGAGTGATCGGCATCGAGAACAAGATCGCGGCCGTCGCCTGGGCGCCGGAGCGTCAGCGCAAAGTCAGCGAAGTCATCAATCCGATGGATCTGACCGGGCTCAAGAAGCTCGCGCCCGACGTCGACTGGCAGCTCGTTCTCGCCGGCGTCGGCCTCGGCGACACGCAGAATTTCATCGTGAACGAGACCACAGCCATTCGCGATGGCGCAAAGCTCCTCAACAGCGAGCCGCTCGCCGCCTGGAAGGCCTACATGACCTTCCACTTCGTCAACTCGTATGCGACCGATTTGCCGAAGGCGTTCGACGCTGCGCAGTTCGAATTCAACTCGAAGGCGCTGCGCGGCGTAGAGAAGCAGCGCGATCGCTGGAAGCGCGGCCTCACGCTGGTCGACGGAACCATCGGCGAAGGACTCGGCCAGATTTACGTGCGCAAGCATTTTCCGCCCGAGACCAAAGCCAAGATGGACGAGCTGGTGGTGAACCTGCGCGCGGCGTTCAAGGAGCGTCTCGCCAAGCTCTCGTGGATGGACGATGCGACGCGGGCGGAAGCGCTGAAGAAACTCGATGCCTTCGAGCCTCGCATCGGTTACCCGGACAAGTGGCGCGACTACTCTGCCCTCAGCATCGAGCGCGGCAAGCACTTCGAGAACGCTCGCAACGCGCGGGTATTCGACTGGGAGCGTCGCGTCAAACGCATCAACGAACCCGTCGATCGCGGCGAATGGTTCATGACACCGCAGACGGTCGATGCCTACTACGACTCGCTCAAGAATCAGATCACCTTCCCTGCGGGCATCCTGCAGCCGCCGTTCTTCGATCGCGAACGCCGATGCGGCGGTCAACTACGGCGCGATCGGCGCGATCATCGGCCATGAGATCGGCCACGGCTTCGACGACCAGGGTCGCGAGTTCGATGGCTCGGGCAAGGTGCGCAACTGGTGGACGCCGGAGACCAATGCGCGATTCGTCGAGGCGACGAAGAAGCTCGGCGCGCTGTACGCAGCACTATTGCCCGCTCGAAGGCGCCTGCGTGAACGGCGACCTGACGATGGGCGAGAACATCGGCGATCTCGGCGGCCTCGAGATGGCCTACACCGCCTACAAGCTCTCGCTCAAGGGACAGGAGGCGCCCGTTCTCGACGGCTTCACGGGCGATCAGCGCTTCTTCCTTTCCTTCGCGCAAGCCTGGCGTGGCAAGATTCGCGACGACGCTTTACGCGCGCAGATGCTCACGGACCCGCACTCGCCGCGTGAGGCGCGCGGCACGTTCCCGGAGCGCAACATGGATGCGTGGTATGCAGCGTTCGATGTGCAACCGGGCGACAAGCTCTATCTCGATCCCAAGGACCGAGTCAGAATCTGGTAGGTCGGGCTTCAGCCCGACTCTTCAGCTCGCCACAAACTCCTGCAGATCCTTGTTCAACCGCTCCGCATGCGTCAGGAACAGCGCCGTGCGGCGCGCCCTCGTAGATCTTCACAGTCGCGTGCGGCATCAGCGCCGCGGTCTTGCGGCCGGTGATCGCCAGCGGCGCGGAGACGTCGCGGTCGCCGTGCACGATCAGCGTCGGTCACGACTCGATCTTCGCCAGCTCGGCGCGGAAATCGGTCGCAGGTCAACGCGCGGTTGCACTCGACCAGCGCCTTCATCGAACAGCGCAGCATCAGACTCGGCG
Organism: uncultured Gammaproteobacteria bacterium; assembly: GCA_963830745.1. Taxonomy (GTDB): domain Bacteria; phylum Pseudomonadota; class Gammaproteobacteria; order Steroidobacterales; family Steroidobacteraceae; genus Steroidobacter. The sequence continues at coordinate 278,255 of CAWHNL010000011.1, read as the reverse complement.
ATCCAATCGAGCATCGCCTCCGACGTCTCCGCGACGCCGAACGGCCGCATGTTGTCGCGCAAGCGCTTTCGGAAAGTCGCGCAGCAGGACGTTGCGGCGCGCGTTCTCGAAGACCGCCGGGTCGATGCCGTCCGGGTTGTCGGCGGTCTTCGTCAGGAAGGGCAACGTCGCAGCGATCAGCGCGACGCGCGCGACGCGCTTCGAGCCGTGGCGTGACAGGTAGCGGACCGCTTCGCCGCCCGCCATGGAATGCGTCACGAGCGTGACGTTCTTCAGGTCCAGGGCGTCGAGCACTGCGGCGAGATCGTCGGCGAGCGTGTCGTAATCGAAGCCGCGGCCCGGGTCGCTGGAGCGGCCGTGACCGCGGCGATCGTAGGCGATGCAGCGCAGCCCGCTGTCCGACAGCGGCGCCATCTGGTAGCCCCAGCAGTCCGACGTGAGCGCCCAGCCGCTGATGAACACGAGCGGTGCGCCGCTGCCCCAGTCGCGATAGAACAGCTGCGTGCCGTCGCGAGTCTCGATGAATGGACCGCTCACGCGAGCGGACGCGTTCGAGCCGCGTCGGCTCGCTGGTCTGCGATCGCAGTGTCTGCAGTCAGCAACGCTGCGCCACCGATGGCGACGCCGGCACTCTTCAGCAGATCCCGTCGATACATCGTCGCTCTCCTCGCTGATCCCCAGCCCTAGGATCTCTGCGAGAAATCATGCGAGCGAGCGACGCTCCCGGTCGATTACCTGGGAGGTAAAGATTGCACTTGGTGCAGCGAGAACGACGGCCGGATGACGGTGAGGCGCGCACGCATGCTCGGGCTCGCGCGGCCGGCCGGCGCGCCGTTGTCGCGCCACGCGTCGGCGACGCGCTGCCGCGTGTCCGCAGTTGCGGCCGTTGCACCCAAATGGGTCGCGATGGCTTCCGCCATGGTCACGAAACTTCCCTTGAACATGCTTACCCCGGACACTTGATTTCACTTGCCTGCGCTAAAGACGCTCGGCAGGCGTGCGATTCGACAACGAGCCGTGCTTTTTAGTTTCGCTGTCATGGTGTTGCGCTCAGGACTTGGCAGCCGGCTTCGGCTCTCGGCCTTCGCCATCGGCGGGCCGTTGAACTCCGTCTCGATGACGACGGCGACCTGGTCGCCCACGCCCATGTTGGTGCCCGCCTGCGGAATGCCGCCGGAGATGCCGAAATCGGAGCGGCGCAGGACGCCGTGTGCCGAGAAGCCGATGCGGGCATGCGGGTCCATCGGGTGACCAACATAGCCGCCGTTGTACGTTGCATCGAGCACGATCGGCCGAGTCACACCACGCATGGTCAACTCGCCGTGCACGCGCATGGCCTGGTTGCCGAGATCCTCGACCCGGGTCGTGCGGAAGGCGATCTCGGGGAATTTCGCGGCGTTCAGCCACTGCTCGCCCGCGAGCTCGGCATTGAAGTTGTACTTCGGATCGGGGAAGTCGGTCTCGATCGAGCGCGGGTCGACGGTGGCAGTCAGCTGCGTGGCCGTGAGATTGCGCGGATCGAAGTGCAGCTTCGCATCGAAGTGGCGGAACCGCGCCGTGTAGTTCGAGAAGCCGAGGTGGTTCACGCGGAAGATCAGCGTGGAGTGCGCGGGGTCCATCTTGTAGTCGCCGGCCGGCACATCCGGGGCGAGCGCAGCGGCTCGGGACGGCTCACCGGCAGGTTCTGCGGCCGGGGCTGCAGGCGCTGCCTGCGCAGGCTCGTTTTGCTGTCGCCTGCGGCGGAGCATCCTTCTGGGCGCACGCGGCCAGGGCGGCGAGCGCCAGCAACAGTACGAAGCGTTTCATGGCGATTCTCCTTCGCTCGAATCGAAAAGGGTCGTTCTGCTACAGGACGAATCGGCTCAGGCCGGAAGCCGACATTGGAACCGATAAAGGTGTCAGGAGGTGTCAGGCTAAAGCCTGACCTACAGGAGGCTCAGTCGAGCAACTGCAGCTCCCGCGCGCGGGCGATGGCGCCGGTCCGGGTGCTGACGTCGAGCTTCGCGAACACGTTCTTCAGGTGCCACTTTGCCGTGGACAGCGCGATGCGCGAGCGCGCCCCGATCTCCGGATTGCTCAGGCCGCGCGCCACCAGCTTGAGGATCTCGATCTCGCGGTCCGTCAGCGGCTCGAGCGGCAGCGTCGGCTTGCGGCGTGGCGCGGCGGGGGCGGGGTGCTCGCGGAACACGTCGCCGAACTTGCAGAAGTAGCGGTCCGGCAACAAGTGACGGAGCTTCCGCGACTCCACGGCGGCCGCGATGATCTGCGTCAGCGCCGGCGTATCGTCGAACACGCCGCGCGTGAAGCCGTAACCGCGCGTCAAGGCGAAGCCGCGATTCAGAGCCTGGAACGCCGCCTCCTGATCGCCCGCGTGCCACGCGCATTCCGACAACGCGGCTTCCAATGCGACCTCGCGATAGACGATATCCGGCCGCCCGCGCACTGTCACGCAAGACAGTCAGGATGGCGCGCGCCTCGTCGGTACGCTTGCGATGCAGGAGCAGCAGCGTGTATGCGAAACCGAAGCGCTCCCACTCTTCGTCGTAGGGTCGGACCTGCTGCCAGGTCCCGGCCTCGGCACGGCGTTCGAGCCCGAGCTCGATCGGCGATGCGCGAGCGCGCGCGGCGCATTGTTCTGCAACAGGTGCAGCCGCATCTTTTCGCGACACACCTGCGCGAGAAAACGCTGATGGCAGCCGCTCTCCAGCACGCTGTGCACATAGTCGAGCAGCTGGAAGGCTTCGGCGCAGCGCTCGTTGATCGCCTTGATCCGCGCCAGCGTGATGTGGACGATCGTGAAGTTCTCGACGGTCGATGCGACCGACAGCAGCGGCAGGGCTTCGCGGCACAGTGTTTCCGCCTCGGCGAGGCGATTCTCTTCGTAGCGCACGCAGGCGAGCGCGGTCGCAGCGTTGACCCAGGCGGGATTGCGCCGGCCGCGGCGCACGGACGCGAACATCCGCTCGCAGCGTTCTGCGGCCGATTTCATGTCGCCCTGCGCGCGCTCGGCGAGCGAAGCGACCACGTCCGCATAGCCGAAGCCATAGACGCTGACGTTCTCCAGCGCGTCGCGCGCCCGCATCGACAAGCGCCAGGCGAGATCGAACTGGTTCCGCCGCAGCAGCGCATAGGCTTGCAGCGTGAGCACGGTCGCGCTCAGGAAACTGTCGGCGCCTTCCAGACGTGCCGATTCGGCAACGCCGATGCTCACGTGGCAGTCGCTGTCGGCCAGGATCGTGAGCATCGCGTGCAGCAGCGGCAGATGCATCGGATCCGACGACGCGGCCGGCAGCGACGCACGCTTCGACTTCGCGCAGAGCGATCGTGGCGTCGTCGAAGCGGCGGCACAGGATCAGCGCCGAGATGTAGGCCGTGCTGATGCCGGCGTGCGTCAGGATTTCGGCGCGCGGCAGCCGCTCGCTCCAGCGAAGCACCTCGGCCATCTCGCCTTCCTGCAACCACAAGGCGAGGCAGCGCGCGACGAGTTCGATGCGCCACTGCGGATCGTTCGCGAGGAACGCGTGGTGCAGGGCTTCCTCATAGAGCTGATGCTCGGCGAACCAGCGGCTCGCGCGCTCGTGCAGCTCCGGGATGCGCGCCGCGTCGCGACGCAGGACGCTGCGCAGGAAATCCAGGAACAGCGTGTGATAGCGATACCAGTGTCCGTGACTGTCGAGCGGCTGAATGAACAGCTGCGAGCGCTCCAGGCGTTCCAGCAGCGATTGGCTGTGCGAGATGCCGAGCAGGGCATTGCACAGCTCGCCCGTCATCCGGTCGACGATGCTGCTCGCGACGAGGAACTCGCGCATCTCCGCGCTCTGCTCGTGCAGGACCGATGCGCCCAGGTAGCGCGCGACTTCGGAATGCGAGCCCGCGAACTCCTGCAAGGTCTCGGCGGGCGCGGGCCCGGCCGCAGCCGCCAGAAGCGCCAGTTTGGTGCCCGCAACCCAGCCTTCGGTGCGCGCCTTGATGCCTGCGGCTTCCTCCTGCGACAGCGCGCGGCGGCACAGTTTGCGACTCAGCTGCACGATCAGTCCCGTCGTCGAAGTTCAGGTCCTCGGCATCGACGATGAGCAGCTGATCCGCGAGGCGCAGCTGGCTCAGGCTGATCTCCGGCATGCAGCGGCCCGAGATGATCCAGTGCACGGTATCGGGCGAGCGATACAGCAGGAAGTCGACGGTGCGGATCAGCGACGGCGCAGTGAGCCACTGGAAATCGTCGAGCACGATCGTCAGCTCCTGGCCGACCCGATCGAGGCTCTCGCTGAACACCGCCGCGCCCGGATCGATCGGCGCAATGTACGCGTCGAACCCCGGCACAGCTCCGTGCACGGCGCCGATCAAGTAAGAGAAGAAGCGAACCGGATCGTTGTCACGCTCATCCAGCGACAGCCATGCGACTGCGTGTGTCGGCGCAGCGCGTCGATACCACTGGGTGAGCAATGTCGTCTTGCCGGAGCCGATCGGCGCGGCCAGCAGCACGAGCTTGTGCCGGAACGCGGCGTCGAGGCGCGTGAGCAGCGTTCGACGCTCGATGCACGCAGCAGCGCACAGCGGCGGTTTCAGCTTGGAGTTGATGAGGTGCTGCGGGCCGATCGCACTCGCGCCCACAGCGCCGGCCAGCTGCTGCTGCGGTTCTATGGCGCCGTGGGCGGCACCTTCGCTGGCGAGCGGATTGTGCACAGTCGTTCGCGCGTCTGTTGCAAGCCTTACAACACGCGAGCCATCGCACATGGCACGCGGTCGATCCCCGTAAAAGCTCTTGCGCCCCCTCCCATCGGAGGGGCCGACCGATTATGCCCACGGCCGGCAGCAACGTCATCCGGTGTTGTGCGTGGCCGGAAATGCACTCGGCAATACATCGATGCATGCCAGCGCGAAGCGCTGCCTATAGAATAGTCGGCCCGCAGGCAGATAAACCCAACAGCTCACTGCCGCAGCGGGAGAAACGTCATGAGGAAGATTTCAGGGCGCGCGCGCGGGCGCAATTTGCCGTGTTCGCGGCTGCGTGTGCGCCGGCACGTGGGGCACCGCGCACACGCCGATGAGCCAGCCGCGGCCGATACGGCCGGATGGAAGGCCGTCGCAGGCGGACACGGCACGGGCTGCGCGACCGACGCCACGCCCTACGAGTTCTACGTTCACGAAGGCGACCCGCGCCGGATCGCGATCTACTTCCAGGGCGGCGGCGGGTGCTGGAACAGCCGCAACTGCGGGCTGGACGGTCAGAAGACGTTCGAGAACGCCGTCGACGACGGCGATCGCCCGTGGGTGAACAAGGCGGGCGCCGGCGGCATCCTCGACGCCGCCAATCCCGCCAATCCGCTGCGCGAATTCACGATCGTGTACGCACCGTACTGCACGGCCGACGTCCACCTCGGCGTGCGCACCGAGCGCTTCGAGACCAGCGACGGCAAGCACCTCGACGTCGCCTATCGCGGCCTCGCCAATGCGCAGCGGGTCATGGACTGGGTAACGCAGCAGTACACCGATCCGAAGCGGGTCTTCGTGAGCGGCGGCAGCGCGGGCGCGATTCCGTCGCCGATCTTCGCGTCGCAGCTCGCGCGTCACTACACGAAGGCGCAGGTCGTGCAGCTGGGCGACGGCGCCGGCGGCTATCGCACCGTATCGCCTGGCGCCGCAGCTCGAGCTGTGGGGCGCGACGCGCGCGCTGAAGCACGATCCGCTGTACAGCGATCTCGACGTCGAGACCGCGAACTTCGAGGACTTCTACTCGCGCGCCGCGGCCGTGCCGAACCTGCAGCTGGCGCAGATCAACAGCATCGAGGACCGGTCCAGCTGTTCTTCCTGGCGCAGCTGGGCCACCAGGTGAAGTCGCTGGCGCCGCTGCTGAGCGCTGACATCGCGGACCTGCGCAAGTCGAACTCCGAAGCTGCGAACCTACACGATGCCGGGCGTCGTCCACACCATGCTGACGCGGCCCGACTTCTACACCGCGAAGGTGGACGATGTGGCGCTGACGAAGTGGCTCGACGACCTGGTGAACGGCCGCAAGACTGCCAATGTCGGCGACTCGCTGCTCGTGACGGGTGCCGACCGGCTGCAATGAAAAGAGGAAAGACTTGTGACACTCAAGCGTTTCAGTTGCGGCACTGCTCACTGGGTTGTTCGTTCGCCGCCACTGCGGCCCGCGCCGCGGACGAGGACGCGGCGCTCGCGCATGCGCGCAAGCTCCTGCAGTCGGCGATCCTCGTCGACGGTCACAACGATCTGCCGTGGGCAATGCGCACCAACAAGGCCGCGCCCGGCGACGTGGCCGCGTACGATCTGCGCAAGGCGACGTCAGGTCAGACCGACCTCGCGCGGCTGAAGCTCGGCGGCGTCGGCGCGCAGTTCTGGTCCGTGTACATTCCCGGCGAGATCGGCAGCGGCTTCGCGCGCACGCAGCTCGAACAGATCGACATCGCGCGGCGGATCATCGCGCGCTATCCGGACCGCTTGCAGTTCGCGACCTCCGTGGCCGACATTCGCGCCGCGCATCGCGCGGGACGCATCGCTTCGCTCATGGGCATGGAAGGCGGGCACGCGATCGAGAACTCGCTCGGCGCGCTGCGCGCCTACTACGATCTCGGCGTGCGCTACATGACGTTGACGCACAACGTGCACACTGAGCTGGGCGGACTCGCAGGCGCTGCCGCCGGTGCACGGCGGCCTGACGCCGTTCGGCGAGCAGGTCGTGCTGGAGATGAACAAGCTCGGCATGCTGGTCGACCTGTCGCACACCTCCGACGGCACGATGGACGACGCGCTGCGCGTGTCGCAGGCGCCGGTGATCTTCTCGCATTCGTCGGCGCGCGCGATCTGCGATGTGCCGCGCAACGTGCCCGACGACATCCTGAAGCGTCTCAAGGCCAACGGCGGCGTGGTGATGGTGACGTTCGTCGCCGGCTTCATCGACCCGGCAGTCGCCGCCGTGCAAGTGCCGGCGATGGCCGAGATCAACCGCCGCGCTGCCGGCAAGAGCATCGAGGAGCGCGAGAAGATCGAGGAGGAAGTGCTCGGCAAGACGCAGGTGCCGAAGATCTCGATCGCGAAGGTCGCCGATCACATCGAGCACATCCGCGACGTCGCGGGCATCGAGCACGTCGGCCTCGGCGGCGACTTCGACGGCAACTCGCTGTGGCCGGAGGGGCTGTCGGACGTGTCCATGTATCCGAACCTGTTCGCGGAGCTGATCCGCCGCGGCTGGAGCGACGACGACCTGAAGCTGCTGGCCGGCGAGAACCTGCTGCGCGCGATGGAGCAGGCCGAAGCGGTCTCGCAGCGCCTGTCTCGGAGTAGTGGTTCGGCTTTAGCCGAACATCCTCGATGCAGCGTCGCTGGCAATTCTGGATCGATCGCGGCGGCACGTTCACCGATATCGTCGGCCGCAAGCCGGACGGCGCGCTCGTCACGCTGAAGCTGCTGTCGGAGAATCCGGAGCGCTATAGCGACGCGGCCGTGCAGGGCATCCGCGAGCTGCTCGGCGCTCGGCGACCAGCCGATCCCGCCCGGCGAGATCGACGTCGTGCGGATGGGCACGACAGTCGCGACGAACGCGCTGCTGGAGCGCAAGGGCGATCGCACCGTGCTGGCGATCACGCGCGGCTTCGCGGATGCGCTGCGCATCGGCTATCAGCATCGTCCCAAGCTGTTCGTGCGGCACATCGAGCTGCCTTCGATGCTGTACGAGCAGGTCGTCGAAATCGACGAGCGTCATCGGCGCGCATGGCGACGTCGTGCGCGCCGCTCGACCTGCAACAGGCGGAGCGCGACCTGCGCGCGGCGTTCGATCGCGGAATCCGATCGTGCGCGATCGCGCTGCTGCATGGCTATCGCTATCCGCAGCATGAGCTGCAGCTGGAAGAGCTCGCGCGGCGCATCGGCTTCGTGCAGGTCTCGGTCTCGCACCAGGTCAGCCCGCTGATGAAGCTGGTCGCGCGCGGCGACACGACGGTCGTCGACGCTTACCTGTCGCCAGTCCTGCGCCGCTACGTGAATCAGGTTGCCGCGCAGCTGCCGGGCGTGAAGCTGCAGTTCATGCAATCGTCCGGCGGGCTCGCCGACGCGCAGCAGTTTCACGGCAAGGACGCGATTCTCTCCGGTCCCGCTGGCGGCATCGTCGGCGCGGCGCGCACGGCGCAGCAGGCGGGCATCGACAAGATCATCAGCTTCGACATGGGCGGCACGTCGACCGACGTCGCGCACTTCGCCGGCGAATACGAGCGGGCGTTCGACGCTGAAGTCGCCGGCGTGCGGCTGCGTGCGCCGCTGATGCAGATTCACACGGTCGCCGCAGGCGGCGGCTCGATCTGCCAGTTCGATGGCGTGCGGCTGCGAGTCGGGCCCGGAGTCGGCCGGCGCGAATCCAGGTCCAGCGTCGTATCGGCGCGGCGGTCCGCTGACGGTGACCGATTGCAACGTGCTGCTCGGTCGGATTCAGCCGGAGTTCTTTCCCGCCGTGTTCGGCGAGGGCGGCGATTCGCCGCTGGATGCGGATGTCGTCGCCGAGCAGTTCCGCACGCTTGCGGCGGACATCGAGCGCGCGACCGGCGTGCCGCAGACTCCGCAGGGTGTCGCTGCCGGCTGCATCCGGATCGCAGTCGAGAACATGGCGAACGCGATCAAGAAGATTTCCGTGCAGCGCGGGCATGACGTGACCGAGTACACGCTTGTCGTGCTTCGGCGGCGCGGCCGGGCAGCACGCGTGCCTGGTCGCGGACGCGCTTGGCATGCAGACGGTGTTCATGCATCCGCTCGCCGGCGTGCTCTCCGCGTACGGCATCGGTCTCGCGGATGTGACTGTGATGAAGCAGCGTGCGGTCGAGGCTGTGCTGGACGATCGCGCGTTGGCGGAGCTTGCAGCGCCGTTCGCGACGCTCGTCAGCGAGGCGCGCGACGCGCTGCTCTCGCAGGGCGTGTCGGCGGCGGACATCTCGATCGAGCGCAGAGTCGCGCTGAAGTACGAAGGCACGGACAGCACGCTGCAGCTGCCGATTGCGGCGGACGCGGCGACGCTGACCGCGGCGTTTCTCGATCAGTACCGGGTGCGCTATGGGTTCCTGATGCCGGAGCGGCGGCTGGTGATCGAGTCGATTTCGGCGGAGGCGGTGGGGACGACTCAGCAGTGGATCGGAATCCGGTAGGTCGGGCTTCAGCCCGACAGCGGACGAGTCGGGCTGAAGCCCGACCTACAGCGTCGACGACACGCCGGTCTTCTTCGGCGAGCAGTGGCACGACACGCCGTTCTATCGATCGCGACGCGCTGCAGCCGCAGGAGACGATCGACGGGCCCGGCGGTCATCCGCGAGCGCAACACCACGATCGTGATCGAGCCCGGCTGGCGCGCCGAAGTCACGGCGCTGAATCACCTGATCCTGCGGCGCGTGCAGCCGCTGCAGCGGGCCAGCGCCATCGGCACGCGCGTCGACCCGGTGCTGCTGGAAGTGTTCAACAATCTGTTCATGTCCATCGCCGAGCAGATGGGCGTGACGCTCGCGAACACCGCGACGTCGGTCAACATCAAAGAGCGGCTCGATTTCTCGTGCGCGCTGTTCGACGACGCAGGGCAACCTGATCGCGAACGCGCCGCACATGCCGGTGCACCTGGGCTCGATGGGCGAGTCGGTGCAGGAGATCATGCGACGGCGCGGCGACACGATGCGGCCGGGCGACGTGTACGTGCTGAATGCACCGTACGCGGGCGGCACGCACCTGCCGGATGTCACGGTGGTGATGCCGGTGTTCCTGTCTGCGCGCGCAACCCTTCCTTCTTCGTCGCCGCCCGCGGCCATCACGCCGACATCGGCGGAATCACGCCGGGCTCGATGCCTTCCGATTCGTGCGCACATCGACGAAGAGGGCGTGCTGCTCGACAACGTCCAGCTCGTCGCGAAGGGCATCTTCCTCGAGGCCGAGCTGCGCGCGCTTGCTCTCGAGCGGCAAGTATCCGGCGCGCAACGTCGAGCAGAATCTTGCCGACCTGCGCGCGCAGGTCGCTGCGTGCCAGAAGGGCGCTGCCGAGCTCGCGGCGATGGTCGAGCACTTCGGCCTGCAGGTCGTGCAGGCGTACATGCAGCACGTGCAGGACAATGCGGAAGAAGCCGTGCGCCGCGTGATCGATGCGCTCACCGACGGCGACTTCGAGTATGCGATGGACAACGGCGCGCGCGTGCGCGTCTGCGATTCGCATCGACAAGGAGGCGCGAGCCGCACGCATCGACTTCACCGGCACGAGCGCACAGCAGCCCAACAACTTCAACGCTCCAGTCCCGGTCACGCGCGCCGCAGTGCTGTACGTGTTCCGCACGCTGGTGAACGACGAGATCCCGATGAACGCGGGCTGCCTCAAGCCGCTGCAGATCTTCGTGCCGGCGGGATCGATGCTCAAGCCGCAGTATCCGGCGGCGGTCGTCGCCGGTAACGTCGAGACCTCGCAGGTCGTCACGGATTGCCTGTACGGCGCGCTCGGCGTGCTCGCGGCCAGCCAGGGCACGATGAACAACTTCACGTTCGGCGACGGCGCGCACCAGTACTACGAGACCATCGCGGGCGGCTCCGGCGCCGGGCCGGACTTCGACGGCACGTCCGCCGTCCAGACGCACATGACGAACTCGCGCCTGACCGATCCGGAAGTGCTGGAATGGCGCTTCCCGGTGCGACTGGAAGACTTTCGCATCCGGCGCGGATCCGGCGGAGCAGGGCGCCAGCGCGGCGGTGATGGCAGCGAGCGTCGCGTACGCTTCCTGACAGCCGATGACGGCAGTGCTGCTCGCGAATCATCGCGTCGTCGCGCCGTTCGGGCTCGCGGGCGGTCAGCCGGGCGCGACGGGCAAGAACTGGATCGAGCGTGTCGACGGCAGCATCGAGCGCTTCGGCGCGACCCACGCCGCGCGAGATGGATGCCGGCGACGTCTTCGTGATCCAGACGCCAGGCGGAGGCGGTTTTGGCTGAGCAGCCGCGTACCGTTCGGCTGGCGACGGCGAGCATCGTCGGCACGATGCTCGAGTACTACGACTTCGCGATCTACAACACGCTCGCGGCGCTCGCCTTCAATCGCCTGTTCTTTCCGTCGTTCGATCCGCTGACCGGCACGATCCTCGCGTTCTCGACGTTCGCGGTCGGCTACTTCTCGCGGCCGATCGGCGGCGTGATCTTCGGGCACCTCGGCGATCGCTACGGCCGACGCTTCGTGCTCGTCACGACGCTCATGGTGATGGGCGTAACGACAGCGCTCATCGGCGCGCTGCCGACATACGCGACTGCCGGAGTGCTGAGCCCGGTGCTGCTGGTCGCGTTGCGCTTCGTGCAAGGCGCGGCGCTCGGCGGCGAGTGGGCCGGTGCGGTGCTGCTTTCCGTCGAGCACGGCGATCAGCATCGACGCGGCCGCAATGCCTCGTGGGCGCAGATGGGACCTTCGCTCGGCACGCTGCTCGCGACGGGATCGATCGCCGTGGTGACCTCGCAGCTTCCCGAGGAAAGCTTTCTGTCGTGGGGTTGGCGCCTGCCGTTCTTCGCAAGCGTCGTGCTGGTCGGGTTCGGTCTGTGGATCCGCGTCGGCGTGCAGGAGACGCCGCTGTTCCGGCAGCTCGAGCGCGAGAAATTGCAGGCACGCGCGCCGGTCGGCGAGGTCGTGCGCGCGCATTGGCGCAAGCTGCTGATCGGCGGCGGCGCGCGCATCGGGCCGGACGTTCTGTATTCGCTCGCCGCCGTCTTCTCGCTTTCCTATCTCACGATGACGCTCGGCGTGTCGCGCACGCTGGCGCTGATCGCGCTTTCGATCGGCGGCGCCTGCAATGCGGTGACGATCCCGATCTTCGGGTCGTTGTCCGATCGTTACGGGCGCCGCGTCGTGTATGGAATCGGCGTGGTCTGCGCGCTGGTGCTCGCGTTCGCCTTCTTCCCGTTGCTCGATACCGGATCGCCGGTGGCCATTACAGTGGCGATTGCGGCCGCGCTGATCGTGCACGCGATGATGTACGGGCCGCAGGCGGCATTCATCGCCGAGCAGTTTCCGACGCGTGTGCGCTATGCCGGCTCGTCGCTCGCCTACACGTTGGCGGGGATCGTCGGCGGTGGTATCGCGCCGGTGATGTTTGCCACGTTGCACAGGACATATGGCACGACGCACGCTCTCAGCGCCTACCTGGCAGTCGCATTGCTCATTACCGGCATCGTGTTGATGATTGCACGCGAGCGCGCCGGCGCTGCGCTCGAATAGAACTCGGGAGCCCACCATGATCGAAGTCCACCATCTCAACAATTCCCGCTCGCAGCGCGTGCTGTGGATGCTGGAAGAGCTCGGCGTCGAGTACACGGTCGTGCGCTACGAGCGCGACGCGAAGACCATGCTCGCGCCGCCTGAGCTCAAGGAGGTGCATCCGCTGGGCAGATCGCCGGTGATCCGCGACGGCGACTTCGTGCTCGCGGAGTCGGGCGCGATCCTCGAGTACCTGGTCGAGCGCTACGGCGCCGGGCGCTTCGTTCCGCAGCGAGGCACGCGCGAGTACGAGACCTGCCGCTACTGGGTCCACTATGCGGAAGGTTCGCTGATGATGCAGCTGCTCGTGAAGCTTTATCTCGATCGTGTCGGCGAACCGGCGAAGGCGCAGCTCGAGCGCGTCAGCGGCGCTGTACGCATGCACCTCGCGTACGTCGAAGACTCGCTCGGCTCTTCGCAATTCTTGACGGGCTCGACACTCACCGTGGCCGATGTGCAGATGAGTTTTCCGCTGGAGGTGAGCGTGGCTCAGGGTATGCTCGGCGACGCTCATCCACGTCTGAAGGCGCTGTTGGGTCGTTTGCATGAGCGGCCGGCGTATCAGAGCGGCGTTGGCGAAGGGTGGGGCGTATGCATATGCGAAGTAGGAGGGCCCCATGAAGAAGCTTCTCTTGTCGCTGGCGCTTAGCGCCGTTGCGGTCACTGCGCTGGCGAATGGCGATGCACCTGTCGCGCAGACACGCGCCGGGCAAGTGCGCGGCGCGCTCGTCGACGGCATCAACGTGTTCAAGGGCGTGCGCTACGGAGCGACGACCGAAGGGCGACGCTTCATGCCGCCGCAGCCCGCGCAGCCGTGGCAAGGCGTCGCGGAAGCGCGCGACTACGGCAATCAATCGCCACAGTCGCGGCCGTCGAGCATCTCGCTGTTCAAGACCTGGGCGAATCCGCGCCCGGCGAGCGAAGACCTGCTGTTCCTCAACGTCTGGACGCCGGCCGTGCATGACGGCAAGAAGCGCCCCGTCATGGTCTGGTTTCACGGCGGCGGTTTCTCGACCGGCTCCGGCTCGAGCCACGCCTACGACGGCACGCGCCTCGCGAAGAAGGGCGACGTCGTCGTCGTCACCGTCAATCATCGCTTGAATGCGTTCGGCTATCTGTATCTCGCCGGGTTGAGTCAGGACTCCGCGCTGGCCGATTCCGGCAACATCGGCAACCTCGACATGGTGCTGTCGCTGCAATGGGTGCGCGACAACATCGCCGAGTTCGGCGGCGATCCCGGCAACGTGCTGATCTTCGGCGAGTCGGGCGGCGGTGCGAAGGTGAGCACGCTGCTGGCGATGCCGGCGGCGCGTGGCTTGTTCCACAAAGCTGTCGTGCAGAGCGGCTCGATGATCAAAGCGCAGACACCCGAGCGCGCGACGCAAGGAACGAAGGCGTTCCTGCAACTGCTCGGCATTGCGCCGGAGAACCTCGCCGAGCTGCGCACGATGCCGATGCAGAAGATCGCAGACGCACTCAACAACCTGCCGCCGGAAGGCGCGGTGAACTTCGGTCCGGTGATGGACGGCCGTTCGCTGCCGCGGCATCCGTTCGATCCCGATGCGCCAGCGATATCCGCGCAGGTGCCGCTGATGGTCGGCACGATCAAGGACGAGACGACTCTGCTGATCGGCGCGCGCGATCCGTCCGCGTTCGCGATTACGTGGGAGGACCTGCCGAAGCGTCTGCAGCCGTTCGCCGGCACGATCGATCCGGCGGTGTTCATCGACGGCATGCGCAAGCTCGCAGCCGCAAGCCAAGGCGAGCGATGTCTTCTTCACGGTCACGACCGCGCGCAATTTCCGCAACGGCGCGATCCGTCAGGCCGAGCTGAAGTCGCAACAGGGCGCCGCGCCGGCGTTCCTCTACGAGCTCGACTGGGAGACGCCGGTCGAGGGCGGCAAGTGGAAGGCCCCGCACGCGCTGGAGAGTCGGCATGGTCTTCGACAACGTGGCGAAGTCGGGTTCGATGTCGGCATCGGCCGGAGGCGCAGAAGGTCGCGGACCAGATGAGCGCCGTGGCTCGCGTTCGCGAAGCCGGCAACCCGGCTGGCCGGCCTACGACACGAAGCGCCGCTGGAGGATGGTCTTCAACGTGGCGTCGGAGGCGGAACGATCCGGAAAAGGACGAGCAGCGTGCTGTTGCTCGAAGTGCTTCCGCACGAACGTAAAGGCTGATGGGAATAGAGCAGCTCGCACCCTCATGCGCGCCGGCTAATCGCCGGCTCCTGAGCTCTGCTGTCGCCGCTTGCCTGCTGGCCGCCGCGCCGCATGCTCTCTCGCAGTCGCGCGAGCGCGACCTTGCGCGGCCAGGTGCTTGCCGGCGAGCAGCCCGTGGGCGCCGCGAGCGTGATCGCGACCAACACCGAGACCGGCTTTGTCGCGCCGCGTGCAGACGGACGCGAACGGCAACTACACGCTCGCGGGCCTGCCGCCCGGCACGTACAAGGTCGAGGTCACCGGACCGACCGGCGCGATCGCGCGACTGGTCACGTTGCAGGTCGGCCAGACCGCGAGCCTGGATCTGGGACTCGCGGCCGCGCAGGAGAACATCGAGTCGGTGACCGTCACCGCGACGAGCTGTACGAGACGCGCACCTCCGAAGTCGCCACCTACGTCACGCCGCAGCAGATCGAAGCGCTGCCGCAGAACTCGCGCAACTTCCTCGCGTTCGCGGACATCGTGCCGGGCGTGCAGTTCGTGACCAGCGCCGACGGCGCGACCAGCGAGATCCGCAGCGGCGCGCAGGCGGCGAACGGCGTGAACGTCTTCATCGACGGCGTCGGCCAGAAGAACTACGTGCTGCGCGGCGGCGTCAGCGGCCAGACCCTGTCGCGCGGCAATCCGTTCCCGCAGCTCGCGATCGGCGAGTACAAGGTCATCACGTCGAACTACAAGGCGGAGTTCGACCAGCTGAGCAGCGCCGCGGTCGTCGCGGTGACGCGCTCGGGCACGAACGAGTTCGAGTCCAAGGCGTTCTACGACCACACCTCCGAGAACTGGCGCGCGTCGGATCCGATCGAAGCGCGCGACGGCCGCAAGGCCGAGTCCGAGCAGGAGCAGTACGGCATCGCGTTCGGCGGCCCGATCATCCAGGACAAGATGCACTTCTTCGTGACCTACGAAGGCAAGGAGTTCGAGACGCCGCAGACCGTCACGCTCGGGCAGGGCATCCCGTCGAGCGCCGCGCCGCCGGAGCTGCAGCCGCTGCTCGGCGTGGTCAGCGCGCCGTTCGACGAGGACCTGTACTTCGCGAAGATCGACTGGTCGGTCGCCGACGATCACCTGCTGGAGCTGACCGGCAAGCGCCGCAAGGAGAGCGAGATCTCCAACATCGGCGGCCAGAACACCGCGCACGTTCGCCAGCGACAAGGTGAACGACGAGACGCGCATCGACCTGCGCTACCAGTTCACCGGCGCGCGCTTCCTCAACGACGCGCACATCACGTACGAGGATGCGAGCTTCAATCCGCGGCCGGTGAACGCTCGAGCCCGGCTACCGCTGCGACGACCGGCGATCGCGCCAGATCATCCTGAACCTCGGCGGCGGCGAGGACTTCCAGGACAAGGGCCAGAAGGGCTGGGGCTTCCAGGACGACCTGACGTTCACCTCGTTCGAGTGGAACGGCGCGCACACCGTCAAGACCGGCTTCAAGTACAAGCGGATCGAGATCAACGCGTTCGAGCAGCAGCCGTTCAACCCGCAGTTCTTCTACGACGTCATTCGCCGGATCCGACCACGCCGTTCATCGTGCAGTTCGGCGCGCCGATCCCGGGGCTGCCGGAGCGCAACGTGACGTCCGAGAACCAGCAGTACGGCATCTACCTGCAGGACGACTGGGAGGTGACCGACAAGCTGCTGCTGAACCTCGGCGTGCGCTACGACTACGAGGAGACGCCGAGCTATCTCGACTACGTGACGCCCGCGGACGTGATCGCCGGCCTCAACTCCGTCGACACCTCGCCGGGCGCGCGCCGGGGCAGACGTACGCGCAGTCGCTGGCGCTGGGCGGCGTCGACGTCAACAAGTACATCAGCACCGGCAACAACCGCGACGCGTACGACGGCGCGATCCAGCCGCGCGTCGGCTTCTCGTACGACTTCTCGGAGGACGAGAGCTTCGTGCTGTTCGGCGGCGCGGGCCGCGCCTACGACCGCAACGTGTTCGACTACCTGGCGCTCGAGCGCTCCAAGGGCACGTTCCCGCGCTACGAGCGCGACTTCAACGTGCCGGGCACATCCGTGCGACGCCGGCGACCGATCCGCAGTGCCTCGGAGTTCGATCCCGCGTTCTTCGATCGCGCGAACCTCGAGGCGCTGGTCGCGGCGAATCCGAACCTCGGGCGCGAGATCAACCTGATCAACAACGACCTGAAGACGCCGTACTCCGACCAGTTCAGCCTCGGCGTGCGCAACCGCTTCGACCTGTGGAACCAGAGCTGGAACACCTCGGCGACGGTCTCGTACGTCGAGTCGAAGGACGGCATCGTGTTCCTGCTCGGCAACCGCCGCGGCAACGGCAGCTTCCGCGAGAACCCGCTGGCGGAGTGGGAGCAGGTGCCGTTCGGCAACGGCATCCCGGGCCTCGGCACGCTGATCATCATCAACAACGGCATCGAGTCGCGCGCGACGTCGCTGCTGCTGTCGGCCGAGAAGCCGTACACGAGCGAGTCGAACTGGGGCGTGACGTTCGCCTACACGTACACGGACGCGCGAGGAGAACCGCACCAACGCCGGCCTGAACGACGAGCACTTCATCCTCGACTATCCCGACAGTCGATGAATTCGGCTGGCACACCGCGACCGGCGTGCCGAAGCATCGGCTGGTCGCCACGGGTATCTGGGACGGCCCGTGGGACCTGACGCTGTCGGCCAAGCTGCTGCTGCAGAGCCCGGTCGAGTTCGAGGCGCTCAACTGCCTCGATGTGCCCACCGCGGCGGAGCGGCCGCCCGGCCTCGGCGCGAACAACTTCTGCTTCTTCCAGAACTTCAAGCCGGACACGACCATCGGCCGCAAGCAGTTCGATCTGGCGATCGCAGAAGGACGTTCGACCTGGGCGACTTCACCGTCGGCCTGCGCGCCGACGTGCTCAACGTGTTCAACTGGGAGAACCCGGACAGCTACGAGAACTTCCGCGGCTTCGACGGCGTGCCCAATGCCGCGACTTCGGCCGATGCGACCGCGTGGCGTCAGCCGACCCGCACATTCAAGTTGTCATTCAACGTCGGCTGGCGATAATCGACATCGCGTCAGCGCACCGGCCACAGGCAATTCTTGCACGTGGCCTCGCGTGCGTACGTCGAGGTGTCATGATGCATCGGTCTGACCGATGAAGGCTGATTCGCGCGGGCGGCGGGCGGGCCTGCACGTGTTCGCTGGGCTGCGCGTCGCTGCTCGGCCTGCGCACCGTCGCTCGGTGCGAGCAAGGAGCGCCTCCCGGGCGTCACGGTCGAGGGCTCGCGCGTGTACGATCCCGAGCGCGACGGCGATCCGGTCATCAACAACCTCGAGCGGCGCACCTTCCGCTTCTTCTGGGACACGACGAACAAGCAGAACGGCCTCGCGCCCGATCGCTATCCCTCGCCGTCGTTCGCCAGCACTGCCGGCGTCGGCTTCGCGCTGACCGCCTACGTGATCGGCTGCGGAGCGCGGCTTCGTCTCGCGCAGCCAGGCGCGGCTGCGCACGCTGCGCACGCTGCGCTTTCTCGCGAACGCGCCGCAGGGGCCCGATGAGACCGGCATGACCGGCTATCGCGGCTTCTACTATCACTTCCTGCACATGCAGAACGGGCAGCGCTTCGGCACGTCCGAGCTGTCGACGGTCGACACGGCGCTGCTGCTCGGCGGCGTGCTGCTCGCGCAGGCGTACTTCGACCGCGACACGCGCGCCGAGAAGGAGATCCGCGACCTGGCCGAGCTGATCTACGGCCGCGTCGAGTGGACCTGGGCGCAGAACCGTCCGCCGATCATCTCGCACGGCTGGCGTCCCGAGACCGGCTTCCTGCGCTTCGACTGGCGCGGCTACAACGAGGCGATGCTGGTGTACATCCTGGCGCTCGGCTCGCCGACGCACCCGGTCGAGCCGGAGGCGTGGAAGGAATGGCTGGCGACCTACAAGGGCTCGTGGGGCAAGTTCAGCGGCCAGGAGTTCCTGTCGTTCGGGCCGATGTTCGGCCACCAGTACTCGCACGTCTGGATCGACTTCCGCGGCATCCAGGACGAGTACATGCGCGAGAAGGGCATCGACTACTTCGAGAACAGCCGGCGCGCCGCGTACGCGCACCGCGAGTACTGCGATCCAGAACCCGATGCGCTGGCGCGGCTACGACAGCGAGATCTGGGGCCTGAGCGCGTGCGACGGCCCGGCCGACACGGTGCAGATCTTCAACAACGAGGAGCGCGGCTTCTTCACGTACGCAGCGCGCGGCACGGCCGCGACGCACCTGCTCGACGACGGCACGATCGCGCCGACCGCCGCCGTCGGCTCGATCGCGTTCGCGCCGGAGATCGTGATCCCGACGATCCGCGCGTTCCGCGTGCGCTTCGGCGAGCACCTGTACCAGAAGTACGGCTTCCTCGATGCGGTCAACCCGAGCTTCACGTTCACCGAGCGTGCCGCTGCGTCACGGCCAGATCATCGAGAACATCGGCTGGGTCGACAGACGACTATCTCGGCATCGACCAGGGCCCGATCGTGGCGATGATCGAGAACTATCGCAGCGGGCTCATCTGGAAGCTGATGCAGCGCAATCCGCACATCCGCCGCGGCCTGGAGCGCGCCGGCTTCACCGGCGGCTGGCTCGCGCAGCCGCCGCCGCCGCAGCCGAGCTCGTAGCATTCGATGCGCTCAATCGCCGCGCAGACGATGCTCGCGCTGGCCGCGCTCGCAGCGGCTCCGCTGCGGCTGCACGCGCCGCTCGCACGCAGCCAACACCGTGCGCTTCTGGGCCGTCGGGCGCGAAGGCGAATCGCCGTCGAGCTGCTGCAGGACTTCCTGCGCGAGCGGCCCGACATCGAAGTCGAAGTGCAGAAGCTGCCGTGGACCGCGGCGCACGAGAAGCTGCTGACGGCGTACGCCGGCGAGACGCTGCCGGATCTGTGCTCGCTCGGCAACACCTGGATACCGGAGTTCACGGCGCTGAATGCGCTCGCGCCGCTCGACGACGCTGGCGAGCGCCTCGCGCGAGATCGCGCTCGACGACTACTTTCGCGGGCATTCTCGATTCCAATCGCGTCGACGGGCACGCTCTACGGCATTCCGTGGTACGTCGACACGCGACGTGCTGTACTACCGGCGCGACCTGCTGCAGCAGGCGGGCTTCGACGCACCGCCGCGTACCTGGGACGAATGGACGCAGATGCTGGGTGCGATCAAGGCGCTGGTCGGCTCGGAGCGCTACTCGATCCTGCTGCCGCTGAATGAGTTCTGAGCCCCTGCTCGTGCTGGCCCTGCAGCAGCCTTCGGAGCTGCTGCGCGACGACGGACGCTACGGCAATTTCCGCAGCCCCGACTTCCGCCGCACGCTGGAGTTCTACGCGAGCATGTTCCGGCGCGGCTGGGCGCCGAAGATGACCAACACGCAGATCTCGAACGTCTGGGACGAGTTCGGCGCGCGGCATGTTCTCGTTCTACATCTCCGGGCCGTGGAACATCGCCGAGTTCAGGAAGCGGCTGCCGCCGCAGCTGCAGGATGCGTGGATGACGGCGCCGATGCCCGGTCCGGACGGGCCCGGCGTGTCCAGCGCCGGCGGCGCGAGCCTGGTGATCTTCAGTCACTCGCAGACGCAAGCCCGCGGCCTGGGCGCTGATGGAGTACCTGTCGCGCCCAGCCGTGCAGCAGCGCTTCTACGAGCTCACCGGCAACATGCCGCCGCGGCGCTCGACGTGGCAGTCGCCGGCGCTGGCTGCAGTCGCCGTACGCGCAAGCGTTCCATGACGCAGCTCGATCGCGTGCGCTCGCCGCCGAAAGTGCCGGAGTGGGAGCGGATCGCGCAGGAGATGCGGCTGGCGGCGGAGCGCGTCGTGCAAGGCGTCGCCAGCGTCGATCGAAGCGTGCGTCGCGCTCGATCGCAAGACCGACGAGATCCTCGAGAAGCGCCGCTGGATGATGGACAAGGATCGCCACACATGAGAGCGCAGCGCGCCGCGTGGTGGTTCGTCGCGCCGGCGCTGATCGTGCTCGGCGTGTTCTTCTTCCTGCCGGTGCTCGCGGCGCTCGCGATGAGCCTGACCGACTTCGACCTGTACGCGCTCAACGATTTCGGCGACCTGCGCTGGATCGGCTTCGAGAACTACGCGCGCCTGCTGCGCGAGCCGCTGTTCTGGAAGGCGCTCGGCAACACGTTCTACTTCGTCGTGCTCGGCGTGCCGTTGTCGATCGGCGCGTCGCTCGGCGCAGCGTTGCTCGTGAACTCGAAGGTCGCGCAGCTTCCGCGGCCTGTTCCGCACCGTGTACTTCGCGCCGGTGGTCACGACGCTGGTCGCCGTCGCAGTCGTGTGGCGCTACATCTTCCACACGCGCTACGGCTTCCTGAACTACTCGCTCGCCTCGATCGGGATCGATCCGATCGACTGGATGGGCGATCCGCGCTGGGCGATGCCGGCGATCGTGATCCTCGCCGTGTGGAAGAACTTCGGCTACAACATGATCATCCTGCTGGCGGCGCTGCAGAACATTCCGGAGGATCTGTACGAAGCGGCGCGCATCGACGGCGCCTCGGGCTGGCAGCAGTTCCGTCACGTCACGCTGCCGGGCATCGGGCCGGTGCTGCTGCTGGTCAGCATCCTGACGATGACCGGCTACTTCCAGTTGTTCGCCGAGCCGTACGTGATGACGGAAGGCGGGCCGCTGCAGAGCGACGTACAGCGTGCTCTATTTCATGTACGAGGAAGGCTTCAAGTGGTGGAGCCTCGGGCGCGCTTCGGCGGTCGCGTTCCTGCTGTTCATATTGATGTTCCTCGTGACCGTGGTGCAGCTGCGCCTCGGCCGCGAGCGGAGCGGCGCATGAAGCGCACGCCGCGCACGCTGCTGGTCAACACGCTGCTGGTCGTCGGCGCGGTGCTCGTTGCGTTCCCGCTGCTGTGGATGATCTCCGTTTCGTTCATGCCCACCGGCGCCGCGAGCACGTATCCGCCGCCGTTGCTGCCGGCAGACCCGACGCTCGACAACTATCGCGAGCTGTTCGCGAAGCACGCGGCCGGCCGCTACATGTTCAACAGCGCGCTGGTCGCGACGCTCGCGACGCTGATCTCGCTGGTGTTCAACACGATGGCGGGCTACGCGTTCGCGAAGCTGCGCTTCCGCGGACGCGACCGCATCTTCCGCGGCCTGCTCGGCGCGCTGGTGATCCCGAGCCAGGTCGCGATGATTCCGCTGTTCGCGCTGGTCAAGGAGCTCGGGCTGGTCAGCACCTATGGCGGCGTCATCGTGCCGGCCATGGCGAGCGTGTTCGGCATCTTCCTCATCCGCCAGTACGCGCTGTCGCTGCCCGATGAGCTGCTGGAAGCGGCGCGCATCGATGGCGCGAGCGAGGCGCGGATCTTCTGGTCGCTGGTCGTGCCGCTGCTGCGGCCGATCCTGGTCACGCTCGCGATCCTGACGTTCCTCGCGACCTGGAACGACTTCATGTGGCCGTTGATCGTGCTGACCGACGCGAAGCTGCACACGCTGCCGGTGGCGCTGGCCGGGCTTGTCGCGCGAGCACGTGCAGGACAACGAGCTGATGATGGCCGGCGCGGTGATCACGGTCGTGCCGGTGCTGCTGCTGTTCCTCGGCGCTGCAGCGCTACTACATCGCGGGCATTCTCGCGGGCAGCGTCAAGGGATGAGCGTGCGGTCGCCGGACTCGTAGGTCGGGCTTGCCTGGCTGCTACTTCTGGTCGTTTGCATGACTGCCACGCGCCGCACGAGCAAGCCGCCGCAGCTCGACATCCGCTATCTCGACGAGATGGAGGACATCTCGCCGTGGAAGTCGCTCGCCTCCGACGGCGTGAGCGCGTCCGTGCATTCCGCCAAGGGCGTCGAGGGCAATGCGCTCGTGCTCGAGTTCGATCTCGCCAACACCGCCGGCTATGCAGCGGCGACGCGCCAGTTGCCGACGACGCTGCCGGATGACTACGAGATTTCGTTCTGGATGCGCGCCGAGGCCGGCCGCAACAACTTCGAGGTCAAGTTCGTCGATGCGTCCGGCGACAACGTCTGGTGGTTCCGCCGCGCGAACTACCAGTTCTCCGGCGACTGGCAGCAGGTGCGCATCAAGCGCCGGCAGATCGATTTCGCCTGGGGCACCGACGACCGACCGCACGCTGCGCCAGTTCCAGTCGATCGAGTTCGTGCTGAGCGCCGGCGACGAGGGCGGGCAAGGGCAGCCTGTGGTTCGATCGGCTTGTCGCTGAAGCCGCTGCGGCCGCAGCGCGCCGTGCCGCCGCCGACGGCGCGCGCATCGTCCGAAGCAAGCGGCAACGCGTGCGGCGCTCGCCATCGACGGCAAGACGAGCACGATGTGGCAAAGCGCGCGAACCGCGGCGCCGCGACGCAGACATTCGAGATCGATCTGAAGGCCGTGCGCGAGTTCGGCGGCATCGAGATCGACTGGGCGCGCGGGCTGCACGCGCCGCGCTATTCGATCGAGACGTCGCTCGACGGCAGCCGCTGGAAGAAGGTTCGCAGCGTCGACGCGAGCAACGGCGGCCGCGATTCGCACCTGATGCCGGAGTCGGAGGCGCGCTACATTCGGCTGACGATGCCCGACCCGGGTCGCGACGTCGGCATCGCCGAGCTGTACGTGCGCGACCTGGAGTTCGGCGCTTCGCCGAACGCGTTCATCAGCTCGCTCGCCAAGCAGGCGCCGCCGCGGCTGTTATCCGCGCCCGTACCTCGAACGAGCAGATCTACTGGACGATCGTCGGCGTCGACGGCGACACGGAGGAGGGCATGCTGTCCGAGGACGGCGCGCTCGAAGTCCGCAAGGGCAGCTTTTCGATCGAGCCGTTCGTCAGGACGCGCGCGGGCTGGCTGACGTGGGCCGACGTGACCATCGGTCACTCGCTCGCCGACGGCTATCTGCCGATTCCGAGCGTCGAGTGGAAGCATCGCTCGATCGAGCTGACGACCACTGCGTATGCGAGCGGCGCAGTCGGCAGCGCGACGCTGCACGCGGTCTATCGCCTGCGCAACCCGACGCAGAGCGCGGCAGCAGGTGACGCTGGCGCTGGCGGTGCGGCCGTTCCAGGTCAACTCGCCGGCGCAGTTCCTCAACACCGAGGGCGGCGTGAGCCGGATCCAGGATCTGGCGTTCGAGAACGAATCGCGTCAGCGTCGACGGAGTCGCCGGCGTGTTTCCGCGCACGCAGCCGCGCGCGTTCCGCGCAGTCACGCTCGCGGCGGATACGCCGTGCGATTGGCTGCCGACGAACGTAGGCAGCGCGCGCATTCACGACGACAGCGGCTTCGCGTCGGGTGCGCTGCTGTACGACGTCGATCTGGCAGCCGGGGCAGAGTCAGGAGATCGTGCTCGATCTTGCCGCAGCATGCGTCAGCAGCCTGCTGCGCTCCGCCACGCTCTGAAGCCGTCGCGACGTCGTGGCGCGAAAAGCTGAATCGCGTCGAGCTGACTGTGCCGTCGAAGTACCAAGCTCTCTCCGACACGCTGCGCACCTCGCTCGCGCACGTGCTGATCAATCGCGACGGTCCGGCGATTCAGCCGGGATCGCAGGGCGTACGAGCGCTCGTGGATCCGCGACGGCGCGATGACCTCGGAGATGCTGCTGCGTCTCGGCCACGAAAAGGACGCGAAGGAATTCCTGCAGCTGGTACGCGCCGCTATCAGTTCGCCAACGGCAAGGTGCCGTGTTGCGTCGATCGACGCGGCGCGGATCCGGTGCCGGAGAACGACAGCGCCGGCGAGTTCCTGTTCCTCATCGACAGCGTGTATCGCTACACCGGCGACACGGAGCTGCTGCGGCAGCTGTGGCCGGCGACGGCGAAAGCGGTTGCGTACATGGACAAGCTGCGCCTGTCGGAGCGCACCGCGGCGAACCAGCAGGGCGATCGCAAAGCGTTCTATGGCCTGATGCCGGCCTCGATCAGTCACGAAGGCTATTCGGCGAAGCCGATGCATTCGTACTGGGACGACTTCTGGGCGCTGGCCGGCTACGAGTCGGCGATCCGCATCGCGCGCGCGCTCGATCAGAAGACGCGAGATGCACGCGTTCATCGAATCGCGCGACCAGTTCCGGCGCGATCTGTACGTCTCGCTCAGCGTCGGCGATGCAGGCGCACAACATCGACTATCTGCCGGGCTCCGCCGAGCTCGGCGACTTCGATGCGACCTCGACGTCGATCGCGCTGTCGCCGGTCGGCGAGCAGCAGCTGTTGCCGCCCGAGGCGCTGCTCGCGACGTTCGAGCGCTACTGGAAGGATTTCGCCGCGCGCCGCACCGACAAGGGCTGGGATGCGTACACGCCGTACGAGTGGCGCAACCTGGGCACGTTCATCCGCCTGCGCTGGCGCGACCGCGGCATGGAGCTGATCGACTTCCTGATGAACGACCGGCGGCCGCGCGAATGGAACCAGTGGGCCGAAGTCGTCGGCCGCGAGCCGCGCAAGTCGCGCTTCGTCGGCGACATGCCGCACGGCTGGGTCGCTTCGGACTACGGCCGCTCGCTGCTCGACATGTTCGCGTTCGAGCGGCCGGCCGACGAGACGCTGGTGCTGATGGCCGGCGTGCCGAAGGCGTGGACGGAGCACGAAGGCTTCGCGGTGAAGAACCTGCGCACGCCGTTCGGTCCGCTCAGCTATTCGCTGCGCGTCGAGGACAAGCAGGTCGTGCTCGACGTCGAGGAGATCAGAGATGCCGACCGGCGGGCTGGCAGTCGCGTGGCCGGAAGGCGACCAGCCCGCACATCAGTCGATTCAGCGCGGTCAGGCGCGGTGGATCGGCACGGAGCTGCGCATCACGCAGCTGCCGTTCACGATCGTGTTCCCGCGCGGAGCGGGCGCTCAATGAGCGGGTTCGTCGAGCGCGGCGCCGTTCGACGCGATCACTCGCGAATAGAAATGCGCGCTCGCCTTCGGCGTGCGCTTCAGCGTCTCGTAGTCGACGTGCACCAGGCCGAAGCGCTTGGAGAAGCCGTAGGCCCATTCGAGGTTGTCGAGCAGCGACCAGGCGAAGTAGCCGCGGATGTCGGCGCCTTGCCGGATCGCGTCGTGCACGGCGCGCAGATGCTTGCGCAGGTAGTCGACACGCAGCGGATCTTCGAGCACCGCGCCTTCGACGCTGCGGCGGATCGAAGAACGCCGCGCCGTTCTCGGTGATGTACACGGGCGGATTGCCGTAGCGGTTCTTGATCCACAGCAGCGTGTCCGTCAGCCCCTGCGGGAAGACTTCCCAACCGGTTTCGGTGTGCGTGCGATGCTTCTGCCGCACCGCCTGCCGTGCGCAACGGCCACGCGTTGGGATCGGAGCGCACGACGCTGCGCGTGTAGTAGTTCACGCCGATGTAGTCGAGCGGCTGGTGGATCGTTGCGAGATCGCTCGCGGCAAATCGCCGGCCACGCCTCGCCGAAGATCTACGGGCAGCTCCTCGGGATACGTGCCGCGCAGCGCGGGTTCGAGGAACTGCCGATTCATGTACGCGTCGGCACGCCGCGTCGCCGCGAGGTCGGCCTCGTCGTTGGAAGCGGGATACTTGGGCTCGATGTTGACGACGAGGCCGATCTGATTGCGGCCGCGTCGCGCGATACGCCTGCACCGCCGTGCCGTGCGCCATCAGCAGATGATGCGCAGCGCGCGTCGCTTCGAACACACTGCGATGGCCCGGCGCGTGCATGCCGTGCAGGTAGCCGTCGTTCATCGACGACCCACGGCTCGTTCAGCGTCGTCCAGTACTGGACGCGATCGTCGAGCTTGCGGAACACGACGTCGGCGTACTCGGCGAACCAGTTGCGCGATGTCGGGATTGAGCCAGCCGCCGCGATCGTCCAGCGCGGCGGGCAGGTCCCAGTGATACAGCGTCGCCATCGGCTGGATGCCGCGCGCGAGCAGGCTATCGACCAGCCGCTCGTAGAAGCCGAGGCCGGCCGGATTGATGCGGCCGGTGCCCTGCGGCAGCACGCGGCTCCACGAGATGCTGAAGCGATAGGCGCCGAGCTGCAGCGAGTGCATCAGGTCGACATCGCTCTGGAAGCGCCGATAATGGTCGCAGGCGACGTCGCCGGTGTCGCCGTCCGCGATGCGCCCGGGCGTATGCGCGAAGCGATGCCAGATGCTGGGACCGGCGCCATCCGCGAGCGGCGAGCCCTCGATCTGGTACGCGGAGGTCGCGCAGCCCCAGAGAAAACCCTTGGGAAAATGCGGTGGCCATGGGAACGCAGTGTATATGAAGAGCGAAACACTGCGAGTGATGCGCCGTGGCTGAAGTCAAGCTGCGCTCGGTACGTAAGGTTTATCCGAACGGGCATGTCGCGATCGACGAGGCCACGTTCGACATTCGCGACGGTGAATTGCTGGTGCTGGTCGGTCCGTCGGGCTGCGGCAAGAGCACGCTGCTGCGGCTGATCGCCGGCCTGGAGGAGGCGAGCGCCGGCTCGATCCTGATCGGCGAGCGCGACGTCACGCACCTGGAGCCGCGCGACCGCGACATCGCGATGGTGTTCCAGAGCTACGCGCTGTATCCGCACATGACGGTCGCGCGCAATCTCGGCTTCGGGCTCGAGCTGCGCGGCCACGACGCCGCGGAAATCGAGCAGCGGGTCAAGCAAGCGGCCGAGATGCTGGAGCTGACGCAGTTCATGGACCGACTGCCGCGGCAACTCTCGGGCGGCCAGCGCCAACGCGTCGCGCTCGGCCGCGCGCTGGTGCGTCATCCGCAGGTGTTCCTGCTCGACGAGCCGCTGTCGAACCTCGATGCGAAGTTGCGGGCCTCGACGCGCGCCGAGATCGCGCGGCTGCATCGCACGCTCGGCACGACGATGATCTATGTCACGCACGACCAGGTGGAGGCGATGACGCTCGGGCAGCGCATCGTCGTGCTGGATCGCGGCGTCATTCAGCAGATCGACGCGCCGATGCAGCATCTACGAGCGGCCGGTGAATCTGTTCGTCGCCGGGTTTCTCGGCAATCCCGCGATGAACTTCTTCCGCGGCCGGCTGCGCCAGGCCGGACGGTCTCGGTGCTCGCAAGGCGATGGCGCGCAGCTGCGCTTGCCGAAGTTCAAAGCGCAGGACGGGCAGGAGATCGTCGCCGGCATTCGCCCTGAAGATCTGCACATCGTGGAGGCACTGGCGCGCCGGACGGCAACCTCACCGGGACCGTCGAGTTGCTCGAATCCGTCGGCAGCGAAGCCTTCGTTCATGCGACCAGCGGCGGCTGGAAGCTGATCGCGCGCGCCTCGCCGTATAATCTGCCCGCCCTCGGCGCACGCATTACACTACAGCCCGCGCCGGATCGGATTCACTTCTTCGACGCACAGACCGGCAAGCGACTGGAGCAATGAGCAGATCAGTTTTCATCGAAACCCTGGAGCGCGGCGTGACCGCACACCAGGCGGGCCGGCTGGACGACGCCCTGAAGCTCCTATCGCGCAGCACTGGAAATCCGACCGAACGACCCGGAGGCTTCGAGCCTGTGCGGCCTCGCGTTGCTCCACAGCGGCAAGGCTGCAGAGGCGATGCCGCTGCTACAGCATGCAGTCGAGCGTGAGCCCGGTCAGGCGGGCTTTCGGCTGAATCTCGCCGAGGGTCTCGCGCAGACCGGCAAGCCGGATCGGGCGATGGTGGAGCTCGGCCTGATCATTGCCACCGATCCCACCAACGCCGCGGCATTGAGCCGCTTCTACGCACTCGAAAGCGATACGCTGATCGCGCGGCGCGATTGGCAGAAGCTCTACGTAAACGGCGTCGCGTGGACGAAGGCAGATCCGAAGGCGCCCGGCGCGTGGCGCATGCTCGCCCGCGGCGCACTCGAGGAAGGCTGGCATGTCGAGGCGACGACGGCGTTCGCGCGGTTCTTGATGCTCACGAAGCCGACCGTCGCGGATTTCACCGCGTACGCCAGCCTGTGCCTGCAAGCGCTCGACGTGGAGACGGCAGTCAAGGCGCTCGACCGGGCGGAGCAGCTCGATCCGAACTTTCCGCAGATGCTCGCGCAGCGCGCATTGGTGCTGATGTATCTCGGTCGCTTCGCAGAAGCCGAAGCGTATTGCCGTCGCTGTTTGCAGCAGAAGCCCGACTTCGTGCCCGCCTACTCGACGTTGAGCCGCTTGCGGCGCGGTGCACTGGACGATGCCGACCTGAAGCGGCTGAACGAGCTGGCCCGACGCGATGACGTCTATCTCGACAATCGGATCGCGGCGATCTTCGCGATAGCCGATGCCCACGACGCGCGCGGCGAGACCGATATCGCATTCGCTGCCTACGAGGGAGCGCACAGGTATGCGCATCGAGCGCGACGCGCTCGAGAAGCGCTCGTACAACCGGGCGGAGGATGCTGCGCGTATTCAGAGCATCATGGAGTTGTCCGAGCGGTTGCCGGAGATCGCGTCGCCGGCGAATGCGCCGCGGCCGATCTTCATCGTCGGCATGCCGCGCTCCGGCACGACGCTGATCGAAGGCGTGTTGGGTGCGCACTCGCGGGTCTTCGCGTGCGGCGACCGCCCGGCGATGCGTCGGATCTTGCGCTGGCCGATGGGGTCCGAACAGATGGAGCCGGCGGCGTATGAGCCCCTGCTGCAGGACTGGGCGAAGTTCTATTTCCGCGATCTGCCGGCGAACCTGCGCGGCGCCGATCACATCACTGACAAGCATCCGCGCAATTTCGAGGCGGCAGGCCTGATCGCGCGCATGCTGCCGAATGCGGTCATCGTGCACGTCCGTCGCAATCCAGTGGAAACGTGCTTGTCGATCTATCGGCAGGAGTTCAACAAGAACTGGACGTTGGCGCATCGCCTCGCCGACATCGCCGATTATTACGCGCGCTACGCGCAGCTCGTCGCGCATTGGGAGCGTGTGCTGCCGGGGCGACTCGTGACGATCCAATACGAAGACTTCGTTGCGGACTTCGCGAACGCGGCGCCTCGGTTGGTGCAGGCGTGCGGCCTGGATTGGGAACCGCAGTGCCTGGAATTCCAGAAGAGCCCGCGCGCCATCGTGACGTTCAGTACGGTGCAAGCGCGTTCGGAGGTTGCTCTCGGCAATGGACGTGCGCAGCGCTACGAGAAGCATCTCCGGCCGTTGGTCGCGACGCTCGCGGCGGCGGGCGTCGATCTGCAGACGGGAGCGATGAAACTCCGCGGGTAGCGAGCTTTTCGCCCGTTCGCACGGCTGCGGCCGGAGCAGAATGTCGGCGTCAGTGGCTAGCAAAGGGAGTTGTCATGGAAGAGCCAACGAGACTGAGCGCGAGCGTCACACTGTGGCTCGCACTATTCCTGGCGGGGCAGACGCAAGCCGCGCCCTTCGATGAGAAGCTGAAAGCGCCACGCGCAGCCACCTCGCAAGCGCTGCGGACGAAGCTCGAGGCGCACTTCGCCACATTCCAGCGCAAGCAGCAGGATCCGGATCCGGCGGCCTTCATTCGCGATCGTCTCGCGCACAAGCAGTGGTCGGACCTGTACTTCTCGGTGCAGCTGGCGATCGACGAGAAGACGCCGCTCAAGGACCTCGGAGCCTTTGGTCTCGTCGCCCGGCCGGACGGGAGGTACACCGTGGATCTGCGCGAGTATCCGCAGTGGGAGCCGCTCGATTCGCGGCTGCACCGCCTGACGAACGAGGAGGTGGTCGAGTCCTACGTGCCGGCGCTCAAAGCACGCGGCTTCAGGGAGGAGGACCTGGATGCGCTGCGCACCTATCTCGCGAACAACGATCCGCGAACGACGATACAAGTCGAAGGGCGGCAGCTCGTCGAAACGTTTGCCAAGCGCTTGCAAGCACAGCGCAAGGCCGGACAAGGTCTGAACCTGCAGGAGGTGCTGGCGTACCGCTATCAGAAATCGAGCATGAGGGCGGAGGCCGAGCGGCGCTGGGCCGTGGGCCTCATGGATGCACTGGACAAGCAGCGGCAGCGCATCCTCGTGTCGTTTCTCGACGAGTTTCAGTCCGACATGACGTTCGGCGCCCCGACGCAGCCGCTGAATGCGACGCTCGAACAGGAGGCTCAGCCGATCGTCTCGGGCGAGTACGCGCAGATCATCACGACCGAGGAGGTGCAGCTGCGTCAGCTCATGGAGCGTCGAGCCGAGAAACTCATTGGAGGAGAACGACGATGAATACGTGCATGCGCGTCCTTGCGACGCTGAGCTTCGTGCTGCTTTCCGGGCACGCTGCTGCCAACGCTACGCTGAAGAACGTCGTCCCGATATTCCACCATCCCGGCAATGGCTCCCTCAGCGCGGGGTTGCTCGTCGAAGCGTCCACCAGCCTGCCGGTACTGATCATCGCCGGCGGCTTCACGATTACCTGTACTACCAGCACCTTGCCGCTAACGGCCGACAGGCGGGCGACCTTTACCGGCTTCTTCGGGATCAACAAATCGTTGCAGGTCCCGGAGGTGATTCCCAGCACCTATCCGCTTCCGGGATGGTCGAGCCTGCCCACGGGAGCCTGCGCACAGTGCGTGATGCAGTACAAGGGCGAAGCGAAAGACGAAACCAGTCTGTCGGTCCGCGTCGGCAATCAGGGCATCGGCGTGAATTTCACGCTCATTCCGGCGGGCGAGCAGTCGCTCGGCAACGCCGTGCTCACTGACGTCTGTCGATCGCCGCGGCCGCGACAGTGCTGCACGCCGGGATGTGTGATTCCGTGATCGGCTATCTGAAAAGGGAAAGGACTCCACATGAAAACGCTCATCAGCTTGCTTCTGTGTCTGCTCTCCGGCCACGTCTGGGGACAGTGCAGTCCGATCGTCGTCGACACTCGCCGAGACGGCATCGAGCTCGGTCCGGCCGGCCGGGGTGTGTCGTTCGACGTCAACGCCGACGGCTTCCGTGACTACGTGCAGTGGGTGCGTCCGGGCGGCGACGAAGCGTTCCTGACGCTCGACCGCAACCGCAATGGACTGGTCGATGACGGCTCCGAGCTGTTCGGCGTCGGTACGCCGTTGCTCGAGGGCGGCACTGCGCCGAATGGGTTCGTCGCTCTCGCGCAATACGATCGGCCATTGCTCGGCGGCAACGATGATGGCGTGATCTCGCGCGCGGACGCGATCTGGCCCGAGCTCACGATGTGGGTGGACGTCAACGCAGACGGCGTCGCGACGCGCAACGAGATGCGACGGCCCGAGTCCTTCGGGCTCACGTCGTTCGGCACGATACCCAAGGTCCGTCGCTACATCGATCCTGCGGGCAATTCGCTGCCGTATTGGGCGTGGGCGAGCGCCGGTCGCCGCGACGCGAGCGGTCATGGTCGACGTCTTCTTCCTGTTGCTGGGCCCTGCGCTTACAGCCCCGGCACCGGGAACCGACGACACAACGTCCGCACAGCTCCGCGCAACTCTTCGAGCTTCGCCGTGCTGGAATGAGCTTGCATCGCTTCGACCATCCACTGTGCGACGTGCGACATCTCCGACTCCTTCATGCCGCGCGTCGTCAACGCTGGCGTGCCGAGACGGATGCCGCTCGGGCGCAGCGGCGGGTGCGGATCGTCCGGAATCACTTGCTTGTTGACCGTCAGGCCCGCGTCGTCGAGAGCCTTCTCGGCGACGCGGCCGTCGATGCCGAACGACTTGATCGTGTCGACGACCATCAGGTGATTCTCGGTGCCGCCGGTGATGAGCGTGCAGCCGCGCTGCTGCAGTTCCTTCGCCAGAGCACTCGCGTTCGCGAGCACCTGCTTCGCATACACACGAAATGCCGGCTGCGCCGCGAGCTTCAGCGTCACCGCGATGCCGGCGACCGCATTCATGTGCGGACCGCCTTGCATGCCCGGGAACACGGCCTGATCGATCTTCTGCGCGAGCTTCGACTTGCAGAGAATCATGCCGCCGCGCGGACCGCGCAGCGACTTGTGAGTGGTCGTCGTGACGACATCGAATCCGGCGTCGAGCGGATTCGCGAGCGCACCGCCGGCGATCAGCCCGCCGACGTGCGAGACGTCGGCCATCGTCAACGCGCCGACCTCATCGGCGATCGAGCGGAAGCGGGCGTAGTCGATCTCGCGCGGATAGGACGAGTGACCGCACAGCACGATCTTCGGTTTCACTTTCTTCGCCGTCTCGCGCACGGCGTCGTAGTCGATCTCGCCGCGCGGCGGCAGCGTGCGATAGCGCACGAAGTTGAAGATCTTGCCCATGCACGACACCGGCGCGCCGTGCGTCAGGTGACCGCCATGCGAAAGATCCATCGCGAGGATCGTGTCGCCGGGCTCGAGGCACGCCATGTACACGGCCTGGTTCATCGGCGAGCCGCTCAGCGGCTGCACGTTGGCGTGCTCGGCGCGGAACAGCGCCTTGGCGCGCTCGACGGCGAGCGTTTCGATGCGGTCCGTGAATTGCTGGCCGCCGTAGTAGCGGCGCCCGGGATAGCCCTCGGAGTACTTGTTGGCGAACACGCTGCCGTTGGTCGCGTAGACCTCCGGGAACGCGTAATTCTCGGATGGGATCAGCTCGATGCCATCGCGCTGCCGCTGCTCTTCGCCCTGCAGGGCGGCATACACGTCGGGATCGGAAGCCTGGACGAGATCGAAAGAGATTTGCATGACGGCGCTCCAGAACGAGAAGTGGAGAGTGCCCAGGCGAGCGGCCGCGGCAGGGGAGGACCCTGCGCGCATGCTTCCCAATGGTTGAGCCCATTTACGCCAGTCACATGCGCGCGAAGATGCTAGCACGGAAGGGCAAGCGGATGAGTATCCGCAGACAGTCAAACACCCGAACGCTGCTCCGCCATGCCGCTCAACTACGACAAGCTGATGAGCATGACTTTCGAGCCGACGCGGCAGACCTACGCGCGCCGGGACACGATGCTCTACGCGCTGGGCGTGGGCGTCGGCGCACTGGATCCGTGCGACCCGCAAGAGCTCAAGTACGTCTACGAGAAGAACCTGGTCGCGCTGCCGACGCTCGCAGTGACGCTGGCCGCCGGCGCGATGCGGCTCGCGGATCCCGTCGTACGGCATCAACTACCGCATGCTCCTGCACGCCGAGCAGACGCTCGAGATGCACAAGCCGCTGCCGGTGGAAGGCACGGTCGTCAGCGAGGCGAAGATCGACGAGATCTACGACAAGGGCGCGAGCAAGGGCGCGATCATGTACATGACGCGCCGGTTGTACGAGGCGTCGAGCGGCGATCTGCTCGTCACGATGGGCAACGTCGCCTTCCTGCGCGCCGACGGCGGCTTCGGCGGCAAGAGCGAAGGCGCGCCGAAACCGCGGCCGGTGCCGACCGACCGGCCGCCGGATCTGCAGACGAAGATGCCTGTGACGCTCAACCAGGCGCTCATCTATCGCCTGGCCGGCGACTACAACCCGTTGCACATCGATCCCGACGTTGCGCGCAGCGCCGGCTTCGATCGGCCGATCCTGCACGGGCTCGGCGCGTACGGCACGGTCGGGCCGCGCCTTGATCAAGGTGTTGTGCGGCGACGATCCGGGACGGCTGCGCCGCCTCGACGTGCGCTTCACGAGTCCCGTCTATCCCGGCGAGCCGTTGCACGCGGACATCTGGAACATCGGCGCTGGCGATGCGGCGTTCCGTCTGGTCGCGAGCGAGCGCAACGTCGTCGTCCAGGACTTCGGCCGCGTCGAGTACGAGGCTTAGGTCGATCATGTTCACGGCCTGCGGCGTCATCACGATCACGACGGACTTCGGTCACCAGGGGCCGTTCGTCGCGACGATGAAGGGCCGCATCCTCGCGCACTTGCCCGCCGCGCGAATCATCGACGTCACGCACGAGGTGCCGGTGTATTGGCCGGCGGAGGCGGGGTTCTGGCTGGCGCGGGCGTACTCGTACTTTCCGAACGGCTCGGTGCACGTTGCGGTCGTCGATCCCGGCGTCGGAACCGCGCGCGACATCATCGTTGTAGCCGCGGGCGGACATGCGTTTCTCGCGCCGGACAACGGTTTGCTCGCGCCGGTCGTGGCGCGCAGCAACTCGCCTGCGATTTTCCGGCTCGACACCGCCGAAGGCGATCGCGCGCTTCAAGCTGCCCGTGCCGAGCGCAACCTTCCACGGTCGCGACATCTTCGCGCCGATCGCGGCGGAGCTGGCGGCCGGTCGCGTCGCACCGGCGGAACTGGGGCCGAAGACCACGGATATCGTGCCGTCGTGGGTCGACGAGCCGGCGGTCACGCCGGACCAGGTCTCCGGCGTCATCATCACGATCGACCACTTCGGCAACCTGATCACCAACATCGACGCGGACCTGATCCGCGCGCTTCGCCGGCGCCAGTCGTGCGTACCGGCGGCCACAGCCTGCCGCTGCGGCGGACCTATGGCGATGTCCGGCCGGGGGAATTTCTCGCCCTGGTGAACTCCTTCGGCGTCATCGAGATCGCCCGGGCGGAGCAGAGCGCGGCCGAAGCGCTCGGGCCTCGGACGAGGCGCCCCCGTGACCATTTCCGGCCGCTAACGACCCGCCAGGCGCCCCCGGCGCGTTCCCTTGTAGAACTCTGGTAGCGGACCCAGTCTAAGGTCGAGCAGGGGTTAGAGGCTCGACGGGCACGCGCCGGCCATTGAAAACGCCGGCGCATCGTATATAGTCCGCAGGCTTCCGGCCCCGCCGGGGTTCCGATCTAGTTGATTTTGCTGAAATTTTTTTAGGAATCGCCATGGTGGAGAGAGACGACGACCATTTCGATCTCGATGAGGAGTTCGTCGCCGAGAGCTGACGAGGCCGCGGGTTACGAAAAGTTCATCGACCCGGTCGGCCGCCGAGCGCGCCCCAGCGCTGCGGCTGCGGCCAAGAAGGGCAAGGCGGCGTGGAGCAAGCTCGAGGACGTGCTGGCAGAGCGGCGCCTGCAGAAAGAACTCAAAGATTTCGAAGGCGAATAAGCTTTAAGGCCTCGCGCCGGCCGCCCTGGCCGGTGCGCGGCTTGACCGCGCCATGGCTCGCGCGGGCTGGGGTACAAGAATGACGATGGCTGATCCGACGCCCGGCGCCTCGCCGTGGGTCGTGCTGAAGTTCGGCGGCACCAGCGTTTCCTCGGTCGCGAACTGGAAGAACATCGCCGCGGTCCTGCGCGACCGGCTCGCCGAAGGCCTGCGGCCCGTCGTCGTCCATTCCGCCCTGTCGGGCATCACCGATCGCCTCGAGCAACTGCTCAGTCTCGCGCTCGGCAACGAGTGGCAGCCGGTCATGGAACAGATCGAGCAGCGCCATCGCGACCTGGCGCGCGACCTCGGCGTCATCCCCAGCCCCGAGCTCGAAGAGCAGTTCAAGCGTCTGCGACAGATCGCCGCCGGCATCGCGCTGGTCGGCGAGGTGAGCGAGCGGCTGCGCGCTCGCGTGCTGGCGCAGGGCGAGTTGATGGCGACGCGGCTCGGCGCCGCATTCCTGACGTCGCAAGGTCTCGATGTGCAGTGGGTCGATGCGCGCGCCGTCATCAAGGCGGAGCCGCGACGCAACGCCAGCATGCGCGCGACGCTATCTATCCGCGACCTGCGCCTTCGATCCGGATCCGGATCTGCAGCAGCGCTGGTCTTCGCCCGGCACGGTGTGGATCTCGCAAGGCTTCATCGCGCAGCGACGAGACCGGCGACACCGTGCTGCTCGGTCGCGGCGGTTCCGACACTTCGGCCAGCTACTTCGCGGCGAAGCTGCAGGCGCGCCGGCTGGAGATCTGGACCGACGTGCCGGGCATGTTCAGCGCGAACCCGCGCTCGGTGCCGACGGCGCGGCTGCTGCGCGCGCTCGAGTACGACGAGGCGCAGGAAATCGCCAGCAGCGGCGCGAAGGTGCTGCATCCCCGCTGCATCATGCCCGTGAAGCAGTACGGCATTCCGCTGTACGTCTACGCGACGCAGACGCCGAAGCTCGAAGGCACCGTCATCACCACGCACGGCGGCAACGTCGCGGCGCAGGTGAAGGCGGTCACGATCAAGAAGAACATCACGCTGATCTCGATGGAAACCGTCGGGATGTGGCACTCGGTCGGCTTTCTCGCCGATGCGTTCGCGGTGTTCAAGCAGCACGGCTTGTCCATCGACCTCGTGTCCACCTCGGAGACCAGCGTCACCGTGTCGCTCGATCCGGCTGCGAACGCACTCGACAAGTCGACGCTCGATGCGCTGATCGTCGGACCTCGGCCGGCTGTGCCGCGTCGAAGTGATCGGCCCGTGCGCCGCGGTGAGCCTGGTCGGCCGCAACATCCGCGCGATCCTGCACCGTCTCGG
Source organism: uncultured Gammaproteobacteria bacterium (assembly GCA_963830745.1). Taxonomy (GTDB): domain Bacteria; phylum Pseudomonadota; class Gammaproteobacteria; order Steroidobacterales; family Steroidobacteraceae; genus Steroidobacter. The sequence goes on along the minus strand of CAWHNL010000011.1, from coordinate 241,673 downwards.
CGAAGCGCTGGAGCTGTTCGAAGAGCAGAAGATCTACCTGGTGACGCAGGCCGCGAACGACCTGAACATCACGTTCGTCATCGACGAAGAGCACGGCGACCGACTGGTCGCGCGTCTGCACGAGATCGCGATCCGCAAGATGACCGCCGATCGCGTGCTCGGTCCGACGTGGGAAGAGCTGTACGGCGGCGCGGACCAAGGCGCGGTCGCCACGCAGCAGTGGTGGCAGGATCGTCGCGACGAGCTGCTCGCGCTCGGTCGCGAGCACGGCGCCGCGTTCGTGTACGACCGCGCGACGCTCAAGACGCGTGCGCAGTCACTCAAAGCATTGCCGGGCATCGACGCCGTCTTCTATGCGATGAAGGCGAACTGGCATCCGCAGATCCTGCAGGTGTTCTACGAGCAGGGGCTCGGATTCGAGTGCGTGTCGCGCGGCGAAGTCGAGCATGTCGTCGCGACCCTGCCAGGGCATCGATCGCAAGCGCATCCTCTTCACGCCGAACTTCGCGCCGCGCGCGGAGTACGAATGGGCGGTGGAGCAGGGCGATCTGGGTCACGCTCGACAACCTGCATCCGCTCAGGAAATGGCCGGAGCTGTTCAAGGGCCGCGAGCTGTTCGTGCGCATCGATACCGGCCACGGTCGCGGCCATCACGACAAGGTGCGCACGGCGGGCGTGCATTCGAAGTTCGGTGTGCCGCTGTTCGAGGTCGAGGAGCTGGAGCGTCTCGTCAAGGCGGCCGGCGCGAAGATCGTCGGGCTGCATGCGCATACCGGCAGCGGCGTGTTCACCGTCGACAATTGGCAAATCGGTGGGCGACACGCTGACGGCATTGACGCAGCGGTTCCGCGACGTGCGCACTGTCGATCTCGGCGGCGGCCTCGGCGTGCCGGAGCGGCTCGGCCAGCAGGGCGTCATGTTGCCGGAGTTCGGCGCGACGCTCGCCGCGCTCAAGGCAGCGCATCCGAAGCTCGCGCTGTGGATCGAGCCGGGCCGCTACCTCGTTGCGGAAGCGGGCGTGCTGCTGGCGCAGGTCACGCAGCTGAAGGGCAAGGGCGAAGTCCATTACGTCGGCGTTGCGACCGGCATGAACTCGCTGATTCGCCCGGCGCTGTACGGCGCGCATCACGAAATCCTCAACCTGAGCCGGCTCGACGATCTGGCGACCGAAGTCGTCGAACGTGGTCGGGCCGATCTGCGAGTCCGGCGACCAGCTCGGCGTCGATCGCCTGCTGCCGCCGACCGAGGAAGGCGACATCCTGTTGATCGCCACTGCCGGCGCTTACGGCCGTTCGATGAGCTCGCGCTACAACCTGCGCGACCCGGCGCCAGAGTTTGTGATCTGAGAGTCGTGATCTGATGGACTTCGAAGTCCTCGCCGAGGGATTGCAGTTTCCGGAAGGCCCGATCGCGATGCCCGACGGCTCGATCGTGCTGGTCGAGATCGCGCGCGGCACGCTGACGCGCGTGTGGAACGGCCGCACCGAAGTGATCGCCGATCTCGGCGGCGGTCCGAACGGCGCGGCGCTCGGCCCCGACGGCGCGGTCTACGTGTGCAACAACGGCGGACTCGAGTGGCGCGTCGCGAACGGCCTGCGCTTGCCGGTGCGTGCGGCTGCCGATTACACGACCGGCCGCATCGAGCGCGTCGATCTCGCGACCGGCCGGTTCGAGCGGCTGTACGAGTCGTTCGACGGCGAACGCCTGGGCGGACCGAACGACATCGTGTTCGATCGCAGCGGCGGCTTCTGGTTCACGGACCTCGGCAAGAGCTTCGCGCGTCAACGCGATCACAGCAGCCTGTATTACGCGCGGCCCGACGGCTCGCATCTGCATCGCGCCGTGTCATCACGCTATTTCGTTCAATGGCGTCGGGCTGTCGCCGGACGAAAGCAGTCGTCTACTGCAACGACACGCGACACGCAGAAGCTGTGGGCATTCGACGTTGCCGAACCCGGCAAGCTGGCGCCGCCCGTCGCGTTCGGGCAGCGCGGCCGCGTCGTCTGCACGCTGCCCGGCCACCAATGGCTCGACAGTCTCGCAGTGGAAGCGAACGGCAACGTTTGCTCGGCAACGCTCCTCAACGGCGGCATCACGATCTTCGCGCCGGACGGCTCGTTCGAGCACGTCGCATTCCCGGATCCGATGACCACGAACATCTGCTTCGGCGGCGCGGACATGCGCGATGCGTACATCACGCTGTCAGGCACGGGGAAACTGGTGAAGGCCCGCTGGCCGCGCCCGGGGCTGCGCTTGAATTTCTGCTAGCCGGCTTTGTGTCGCTGCTGCGAGCTCGCGCACGACCGTCGTCAGTGACAGATTCCGGCTCTTCAGCAGCAGCGCGAGGTGATAGAGCAGGTCGGCGGACTCGCCGATCAGCCGCTCGTCTTCCTGTGTGACGGCCGCGAGTGCAACCTCAACGCCTTCTTCGCCGACCTTCTGCGCGATGCGCGTCGGGCCTTCGGACCACAGGCGTGCGGTGTAGCTGCCCTCCGGCCGATCGCTGATCCGCTGCGCGATCACTGATTCCAGTCGCATCAGGAACGACAAGCCGGCTGCGTCGCGTTTCGATCGTCATCGCCGAAACAGCTGCGCGTGCCCGTGTGGCAGGTCGGACCTTCCGGATTCGCCAGCACCAGCAGCGTGTCCTGGTCGCAGTCCGCTTCCACATCGACGACGTGCAGCCAGTGGCCGGACGACTCGCCCTTGGTCCACAGCTTGTTGCGACTGCGGCTGAAGAAAGTCGCGCGCTTCTCGGCCAAAGTGATCCGCAGCGCTTCGCGATTCATGTAAGCGAGCATCAGCACCTGGCCGCTGCGCGCGTCCTGCACGATCGCCGGCAGCAGGCCGTCGTTCTTGTCCCAGTCCAGCGCAGTGACCTGTTCCAGCTTCATGGACGTACCTCGATCGCCTGCGTCCGCAGGAATCGCTTCAGGTCCGGAATCTCCAAGGTGCCGGTGTGAAACACGCTCGCCGCGAGCGCGCCGTCGACGCGCGCCTCGTTGAACACGTCGGCGAAGTGTTCCGGCTGGCCGGCGCCGCCGGATGCGATGAGCGGGACTTTGCAGATGCGCCGGACTGATGCGAGCTGCGTGATGTCGTAGCCCTGGCGCACGCCGTCGCTCGCCATGCAATTGAGCACGATCTCGCCGGCGCCGCGCTCCTGCACCTCGCGCACCCAGTCGAGCGTGCGGCGGGCGGTGTTTCGCGTGCGCTGCGGATCGCCAGTGAATTGATACACGTAGTAGTCGCCGTCGAGCGACTGACTGTCGATGCCGACGACGACGCATTGCGCGCCGAAGCGCGCGCTCAGCCTGCTGATCAACTCCGGATCGGCGAGCGCCGGCGAATTGATCGAAATCTTCTCTGCGCCTTCGCGCAGCACTTCCTCGGCGTCGGCGACGCTGCGAATGCCGCCGGCGACACAGAACGGGATGTCGAGGGTCGCAGCTACGCGCCGCACCCAGCTGCGGTCGACCGAGCGGCCGTCCGGGCTCGCGGTGATGTCGTAGAACACCAGCTCGTCGGCGCCTTGCTCGCGATAGCGCTGCGCCAGCTCCAGGATGTCGCCCACGACGACGTGGTCGCGGAAGCGCACGCCCTTGACGACCTGCCCGTCCCTTACATCGAGGCAGGGGATGATGCGTTTGGCAAGAATGGCCGCAGCTCCTCGGGAGAGATCTTGTTTTCCAGCAGCGCCCGGCCGCTGATCGCGGCGGCGACGCCGCATTCGGACAGCGAGCGCAGGTCGCGCGCCGCAGCGATGCCGCCGGAGGCTTGCCAGTGCAGTTCCGGGTAGCGACGCACGGCTTCCGAATACAACGTCAGGTTGGGTCCGACCATCGTGCCGTCGCGGCCGATATCGGTGCACAGCACGTGCGTCAGGCCGACATTCATGAAGCGCTCGATGAGTGTCCACAACGTCGCCGTGCTCGTCTGTTGCCAGCCGTGCGTGGCGAGGCGAGGGATACCGCTCGGGTCCAGGCGAACGTCGAGCGCGAGCACGAAGCGTCGCGGATCCAGCTCGAACATCCAGCGTCATCACGCGATCCGGCTCGGTGACTGCGATGCTGCCGATCACGGCGCGGTCGACGCCTGCATCGAACAGCTCGCGAATACGCTCGATGGTGCGCAGGCCGCCGCCGACCTGCAATTTCACGCCGCCGCGTTGTGCCATCAGCAGCACGGTCGGGCGATTCGGTTGGGTGCCGTCGCGAGCGCCGTCGAGGTCGACGACGTGCACGCGGCGCGCACCGAGCGCTCGATAGCTCGTCGAGCACGCTCTGCGGATCGTCGGAATACACGGTCTCCGCTGCGAAGTCGCCCTTCAGCAGGCGCACGCAGCGCCCGTCCCGCAGATCGATTGCCGGAATCAGTTCCATGGTGCCGAATCCCTTCATGACACGAGCAGGAAGTTACGCAGAACGAGCGCGCCGGCTCGCGCGGAACGCTCGGGATGAAACTGTGCGCCGAACACGTTGCCATTGCGCACGATGGCGGCGAAGCGTTCGCCGTACGTCGTCGCGGCGACCGTGTTCTCATTCACCGGCGCGCAGTAGCTATGCACGAAGTAGACGTGATCGCCGCTGCGCGACGTCGTCGAGGAGCGGCGAGGGCCGCGCGAACTCCAGCTGGTTCCATCCCATGTGCGGCACGGGCAGGCCGTCACGGTCGGCGAAGCGATGGACGCGCCCCGGAAGCAGGCCGAGACACGGGACGTCGCCTTCCTCGGAGGATTCGAACAACAGCTGCATGCCGACGCAAACGCCGAGCAGAGGCTGACGCAGGCCGCGGATCGTTTCGACGAGATTCGCGCTGCGCAGCCGCTCCATGCAATCGGCTGCTGCGCCGACACCGGGCAGGATCACGTGCGTGGCAGCGCGCAGCGTCGCCGCGTCGGTCGTGACCTGCGAATCGATGCCGAGCCGCTCGATCGCGTAGCGCAAGGACGCGATGTTGGCACCGCCGCTGTCGATGATCGCCAGCCGTATCACAACGTTCCCTTCGTGCTCGGCAGTTGCGTGTCCGTGACGCGGATCGCCTGGCGCAGCGCGCGCCCGACGCCCTTGAAGCAAGCCTCGATCATGTGGTGCGTGTTCTCACCGCTGACCTTGATATTGATCGCTGCACCGAGCGTTTCCGCGAGCGAGCGGAAGAAGTGCGGGACGAGCTCGGTCGGCAACTGGCCGACCTGGTCACGGCCGAACGTCCCTTCGAACACGAAATAGGGACGGCCCGACAGATCGATGGCGACGCGCGCGAGCGCCTCGTCCATCGGCAGCATGAATCCGTAGCGCTGGATGCCGCGCTTGTCGCCGAGCGCCACCTTCAGCGCTTGCCCCAGCGCGAGCGCGCAGTCTTCGACGGTGTGGTGCTCGTCGATGTGCAGATCGCCGGCGCACGACAGCTGCAGCGAGAAACCGCCGTGCTTCGCGACCTGTTCCAGCATGTGATCGAAGAAGCCGATGCCGGTCGCGACCTTGATCGGCACTTCTTCGTCGAGCCGCACCTCGACGTTGATGTCGGTCTCCTTCGTCTTGCGTGAGACCGTTGCCGTGCGCAACGTCGTCGTGAGGCGGCGCGCGATCTGCGGCCAGGTCTCCTCGGGTGACACGGAATGCCTGCGATACCCAGGTTGCGCGCGAGCTCCATGTCCGCGTCGCGATCGCCGATGACGTAGCTGCGGCTCGAGATCGATCGGATGCTCGCGCAGGAAGCCCTCGACGAGACCGGTCTTCGGCTTGCGGCACGTTGCAGCCGACTTCCGCCAGATGCGGGCAGACGAACACGGCATCGAAGGGTGCACCCTGCGATGCGAGCAGCTCGAGCAGGAACTCCTGCACCTCGCGGAACTCGCTTTCAGGAAAGCGTTCGCGTGCCGAGCCCGCCCTGATTCGTGACCATGACGAACACGTAGCCGGCGTCGCGCAGTGCCTTGAGCGCGGGCACGACACCGGGCTGCAGGCGAAGAGTACGCAGATTGACGATCTCGTCCGGCGGCTGAACGATCAGCGTGCCGTCGCGATCGATGAAGAGCACGCGCTGCAGGCTCATGCCGCCGCTCCAGTCGGCCCGCGCGATGCCGTGCAGGAGGCGATCGTTCTGCTCCGACGTGCCTACCGAGATTCGCAGACTGCTGCCAAGCCCTGGCTGCGAGCGCGGATCGCGCACGATCAAGCCCGACGCCTGCCGCGGCGCGCAGCACGCGATCGGCATCGACGCAGTCGACGAGGATGAAGTTCGAGTCGCTCGGCCACACGCGGCGGATCGCCGGCAGGCGCGCCAGCTGTTCGCTCAGGCGCGCACGCTCGCCACGGATCACATCGATGCGCTGCTGCGATTCGGCGCGGTGCTGCGCGTCGGTGAACTTCAGGACCGCCTCGATGGTTTGCGTCGGCAGCGAATAGGGCGTGATCACGCGAGCGAGCAAGCTGACGATGTCGGCGTGCGCGAGCAGGGCGCCGCAACGTGCGCCGGCGAGCGCGTAGGCCTTCGACAGCGTGCGCAGAATGACCAGATTCGCGTGGCGATCCAGGCGATCGATCAGACTCGCGACGCTGGCGAACTCGATGTACGCCTCGTCGACGACGACGATCGCGCGGTCGCGCAGCTGCTCGCACAGGAACTCGATGGCGGCGCGATCCAGAAGGTTGCCGGTCGGATTGTTCGGCGTGCACAGGAACAGCAGCTTCACGCCGCTGCGCCATGCATCGAGCACTGCTTGCGCATCGAGAGCGAAGCCGCGTTCCTTGAGCAATGGAACTTCGACGACGCCTGCGCCCTGGATCCGCGCGGACACCTTGTACATGCCGAATGTCGGCGGGCAGATCACGACGCTGTCCTGTCCGGCGCGGCAGAACGCGCGCACCAGCAGGTCGATTCCTTCGTCGCTGCCACGGCCGGCGAGCACGTTGTCGGGCGCGACACCGTACAGCTCTGCGAGATGTGCGATCAGTTCGGCAGGCTGCGGCTCAGGGTATCTGTTGAGACCGGCGACGGACGTGTCGCCGCTGGCGCGCCACGGCATCTCGTTCGCATGCATCCGTTCGAGCGAAGGCTCCCACGCGGCGTGCTGATACGGCTGCAACGACAGAATGTCCGGACGCGCCAGTTCGAGGATCGGGTTCATGCGCGCCCCCGTTCCAGGTGCGCGAGACGAATGCGCACGGCATTGGCGTGCGCATCGAGCCCTTCGAGTGCCGCGAGCGTGATTGCGGTAGGCCCAAGCTCGCGCAGACCGTCAGCGGTGAGCTCCTGGACCGTCATGCGCTTCACGAAGTCGTGCAGCGACAGTCCGCTGTAGGCGCGGGCGAACCCGTAGGTCGGCAACACGTGATTGGTACCGCTGCAATAGTCGCCCATCGTCTCCGGCGTCCAGGCGCCGAGGAAAACGGAACCGGCGTTACGAACCTTCGGCAGCCAGTCGCGTGCATTCGCGACTTGCAGGATCAGATGCTCGGGTGCGTACGCGTTGCTGATCTCGATCGCCGTCTCGAGCGTGTCGACGACGAACAGGCGTGCGTGCTCGATCGATTTGCGCAGCGTGTCTGCGCGACTCGAGCTTCTGCGTCTGCGTCTCGATCTGTGCCGCGGTCGCCTCGGCCAGCGCACTGGATGTCGTGACGAACACAACTTGCGCATCGGCGCTGTGCTCGGCCTGCGCCAGCAGGTCCGCCGCCACGAACTCGGCGCGCGCCGTCGCGTCTGCGATCACGAGGACTTCGGAAGGTCCAGCGGGGAGATCGAGCGCCGCGCCTTCGGGATCGTGGGCAACCTGCAGCTTCGCGGCCGTCACCCACGAGTTGCCAGGGCCGAAGATCTTGTCCACCTTCGGAACGCTCTGCGTGCCGTACGCCATCGCGGCAATCGCCTGTGCGCCGCCCAGCTTGAAGACCCGGCGCACGCCACAGAGATTGGCGATCGTGAGCACCGCAGGATCCGCAGTGCCATCCCGGCGCGGCGGCGTGCAGATGATTCGCGTCGGGCAACCTGCGATGCGCGCCGGCACGGCGAGCATGATTGCCGCAGAGGGCAGGGGAGCGACACCGGCCGGGACGTAGAGTCCGACGGCATCGATCGGGCGGAACTGCCGCTCGCAAACGACGCCAGGCGCCGTCTCGACTCGCAGCGGCGCGCCGAGCTGCGCTTCGTGGAATCGCCGCACGTTGGCGATCGCGCGATCGATTGCTTGTCGTTGCTCCGCGTCGAGCGCGGTCTCGGCTGCTGCGAACTCTGCAGTGGTGACTTCGATTGTCGACTGCAGCGCAACGCCGTCGAAGCGTCGCGTGAATTCGAGCAGTGCCGAGTCGCCGCGTGCGCGCACGTCGCGCGATGATCTCGCGCACTTGTTCCTGAAGCGTGGCCGTGTCCCGCTGCACCGGGCGGCGCAATGCCTGGCGACGTTCCTCCGCCGACAGCGACGACCAATTGAGGATGGAAATAGTCATGCTGCGTCAGGCCAGCATCTTCTCGACCGGCAGCACCAGGATCGCGCTCGCGCCAGCACTCTTCAGGCTCTCGAGCGTTTCCCAGAACACGTTTTCGCGACACACGGCGTGCACCGCGACCTTGTCGCTGACGCCTTCGAGCGGCACGATCGTCGGCGACTCGCTGCCGGGCAGGAGCTTCTTGATCTCCGCCAGCTTCGACGCGCGGTGCGTGCAGCATGATGTACTTGCTTTCCTTGACCTGCTGGACGCCGTCGATGCGCATCGACAGGCGGTGAATCCAATCCTGCTTCTCCGGCGCGACCGGCACGGGCGTGCTGATGATCGCCGCCTGGCTCTCGAGGATCGTGTCCGCTTCCCACAGGTGATTCGCGACCAGCGTCGAGCCGGTGGAGACCAGATCGCAGATGAAGTCGGCGCGGCCGAGGCGGGGCGCGATCTCGACTGCGCCGGAGAGCGTGACGATCTCCGCCTGCACGTCGTTCTGGCGCAGATAGCGCGCGAGGATGTTCGGATAGGTCGTCGCGATGCGCTTGCCGCGCAAGGAGCCGATGCCGCCGTACTCGACGCCGTCGGGCACCGCGATCGACAACCGGCATTTGCCGAAGTCGAGCACCATGAGCTGCTCGAACAGCGGCTCGATGCCGCGCGCTTTGAAGGCGAGGCGCTTCTCCTCGATGACGTTCAACCCGACGATGCCCAGGTCGCAGACGTCCTGCTGCACCAGGTCGGGGATGTCGTCGTCGCGCACGAACAGCACGTCGAGCGGCATGTTCTCGCCGTAGCACATCAACTGGTCCTTGCCGCGGCTGTACTTGAGGCCGCAGCGGACCAGCAGGTCGAGCGAGTTGTCGGTCAGGCGGCCGGACTTCTGCAGCGCGACCTTGAGGCGGGAGGTTTTGTCCATCATGGCTTTCGGTCGGCTCTATGTCGGTCGCTGGTCTTTCAGGCGTGCGGCGGCGAGGGAGTAGCCGCCGTTGCCGTTCGTCAGGTACCGCGCGACACGACCCACGGTCGTGACGCTGACACCCGTCTGCTTGTAAATCTCGCGATAGGGCACGCCCTGCTGCAGCAGGGCGACCACGGCCCAGCGATCCGCAAGTGCCTGCAGCTCCGCAGGCGTGCACAGGTCACGAAAGAACGCACGGCACTCCTCGACGCTGCGCAGGGTGAGGATGGCGCTGAACAGCGCCCGTTCCGCCAGCACCTCCTGGCGGGGGGTCAGTGCCCGATGCTCTTTCATGGCTGCTACAGGGTGGCTGCTTGTAATAATGTACTAGCACGCTAATACAATGGAGCGCACGAAGGCAAGGCACGAGCGGCCGTTTCAGTTGACGCTGCGCCGGTCCCGCCTCTAGACTGTCCACCGCTCATCGAGACCGGCTGAGGGTCAGGCCCTTTGAAGCCGGGGCAACCGTCGAAGCTAACCACTTCGACATGGTGCCAACTCCTGCGGAAGTGGCCGTAAGCCGGCCATCGATCCGACAGATGAGTTGCTGTGAAGCTGGCCGCGTCCTTTTCCATAAGGCGCCGCCGGTCGGTCACGGCGACCTGCCACTACGGGTACTCCGTGGGGTTTCAGCGATGCGCGAAACCTGTCTGGCCATCGGGGCCGGCGCGGAAATGGAGTGCTCGATCAATGAGTTCGTTATCGCAAGGCGGCGTCGTGCGCAGCTCGACGGACGTGCGTGCCGCACGCTTGGCCACCCCAGTCGTGCCCGTTACGCCCGTGCGTGAAGGCATCCTGCAGGTCGAGCCTCCGCTTTCCCTGCACCACGGTGGCCGGCTCGAGGGCGTGCGCGTCGCGTGGCGCGTGACGGGAAATCCCGACGGCCCGCTGGTCGCGGCGCTCGGCGGCATCTCCGCCGGCCGGACCGTGGCAGATGTGGGCACCAGCGAGAAAGGCTGGTGGTGCGAAGTGATCGGCCCGGGCAAGGCGCTCGACACGGAGCGCTACCAGGTCCTCGGCATCGACTTCCTCGGCGGCAGCGGGGCGACGACCGGACCGCGCGCTGGACAGACCAACTTCCCTTCGATCAGCACTTACGATCAAGCGGAGATTCTCCGACGAGTTGTCGAGCATCTGCGCGCGGCACCGCTCGCTGCAATCATCGGCGCGTCTTACGGTGGCATGGTCGCGCTGGCGTTTGCCGAGCGCTATCCGCAGCTCTTGAAGCATGCAGTGGCGATCAGCGCGGCAGATCGACCTCATCCGATGGCAACCGCGTGGCGCAGCGTGCAACGCGCCATGGTCCGTTACGCAGCGAAAAATGGCGACTCGCCAGAAGGACTGCGGCTCGCGCGCGCACTGGCGATGGCGACGTATCGCAGCCCCGAGGAGTTCGCGGTCCGGTTCAGCGGTGCACCCGCGCGGATCGATGGGCGCTTCCAGTTCCCGGTCGAGGCCTATCTGCTCGCCCGCGGCGATGCGTATGCGGCCACGTACGTGCCCGAAGCCTTCGTGTGCTTGTCCGAGTCCATCGACCTGCACACGGTCGATGCGCCTCGCATCCGCGTGCCCGTGACGCTGGTCGGAATCCTCGAAGATCAGCTCATCCCGATCTCCGATCTGCGCTCGCTGCAAGCGCGCCTCGGCGGTGAGGTATCGCTGGTCGAGCTTTCGTCGCTGTACGGCCACGATGCGTTCCTGAAGGAAGGTGCAGCCTTGCAGCCGGTTTTTGCACGCGCCCTGGCAGGGCAGGCAGGTGCGCCATGAGTCAGCCATTCTCTGGAACCACTCGCGCGGTGCGCGCGGCGCTGGAGTCCGATACGCAGCACGGCGCGGTCATCCCGCCGATTCATCTGACCTCGACGTTCGCGTTCGAGTCGTTCGGCGAGAAACGGACCTACGACTACACGCGCTCCGGCAACCCGACGCGCGATGCGCTCGGCGAAGCGCTTGCCGAGCTCGAAGGCGGCACGGGCGCGGTCGTCACGTCCTCCGGCATGTCAGCCGTTCACCTGGTCGTGCAACTGCTCGCAGCAGACGACCTGCTGATAGCGCCGCACGATTGTTATGGCGGCACGTATCGCCTGTTCAGCAACCTCGCCAAGCGCGGCGTGGTGCGCGTGCAGTTCGTCGACCAGACGGACGACCGGGCCTTTGCAGCGGCGCTGGCGCTGGGTCCGAAGCTCATCTGGATCGAGACGCCGAGCAATCCGTTGCTGCGGATCGTGGACATTCGCGCGCTGGCGCAGAAGGCGCATGCAGCGGGTGCCTTGGTGCTCGTCGACAACACGTTCCTGTCGCCGGTGTGGCAACGGCCGCTCGCGCTCGGCGCAGACCTCGTGCTGCATTCGACGACGAAATATCTGAACGGTCACAGCGATGTCGTCGGCGGCGCGGTGATCGCAGGCACGCCGGAGTTGCACGAGCGTCTGGTGTGGTGGGCGAACTGTACCGGCGTCACGGGTGCGCCATTCGACAGCTATCTGACATTGCGCGGCCTACGCACTCTGCATGCGCGTTTGCGCGTACACGCCGAGAACGCCGCGCTCGTTTCCCATCTACTCGCCGGTCATCCCGCGGTTCGACACGTTTACTACCCAGGGCTGCGCTCACATCCGCAGCACGAGCTGGCGCGCAGTCAGCAATCCGGCTTCGGCGGCATGCTCAGCTTCGAGCTCCACGGAGGCATCGGCAACGTGCGGGCATTCCTCGACGGGTTGCAATGCTTCTCCCTCGCCGAGTCGCTCGGCGGTGTCGAGAGCCTGGTCGCGCATCCGGCGAGCATGACGCACGCTGCGATGGATGCGGAGGCGCGGCGTGTTGCCGGCATCTCGGACACGCTGCTGCGGCTCTCGATCGGCATCGAGGCGGCAGACGATCTCATCCGCGATCTGCATGGCGGGCTGGAGCGCGCGGCTGCCGTGCACCAGCGACGCGTGCAGGCCGAGCCGCAGGCACGTCGTCTCGAATTCTGCTGAGCGTGCTTTTCCCGGTGGCCTTTGTGTACTCTGTGGCGGGTTCCGCCGCGGGTGCAGTCACCAGATGAGAACGAAGATCACCGAGCTGCTCGGCATCGAATATCCGATCATTCAAGGCGGCATGCAGTGGGTCGGCTATGCCGAACTGGCATCCGCCGTCTCCAACGCCGGCGGCCTCGGCATCCTGACCGCGCTGACGCAACCGACTCCCGACGATCTGCGACGTGAGATCGAGCGTTGCCGCGGCATGACCGACAAGCCGTTCGGCGTGAACCTGACGATCCTGCCCGCGATCACGCCGCCGCCGTACGCCGAGTATCTGAACGCGATCATCGAGAGCGGCATCAAGATCGTCGAAACGGCCGGCAACAACCCCAAGGACTTCGTCGCGCGCCTCAAGGACCACGGCATCAAGATCGTTCACAAGTGCACGTCGGTGCGCCATGCGTTGTCGGCGGAGCGTCATGGCGTCGACATCGTCAGCATCGACGGTTTCGAATGCGCAGGGCATCCTGGCGAGGACGATATTCCGAACCTGATCCTCATTCCCGCAGCGGTGCGCGCACTGAAGATTCCGATCGTCGCTTCCGGCGGCATCGGCGATGGGCGCGGCATGGCAGCGGCGCTTGCGCTCGGCGCACAGGGCATCAACATGGGCACGCGCTTCATGTGCACGAAGGAAGCGCCGATCCACGACAACATCAAGCAGGCGCTGGTTGCAGCCGGCGAGCGCGACACGAACCTGATGTTCCGCACCATGCACAACACGGCGCGCGTGTTCAAGAACTCGATCTCGAGCGAGGTGGTCGCGATGGAGAAGCGCGGCGCCAAGTTCGAGGAGGTCCGGCCTCTGGTGGCCGGCGCACGCGGCAAAGTGGCGCTGCGCAATGGCGACGTGGACGGCGGTGTCATCAGTGCCGGGCATGGTGATCGGCCTGATCGACGACGTGCCGACTTGTGCCGAGCTGATCCAACGCATCGTGCGCGATTGCCGCGAGCATTTGCGGACGGCGACCGCGATGGCCGCAGCGTGAGCGAGACTTCCATGGACTTCAAGACGATCCGCTACGAGCTGGCCGACGGCATCCTGACGATCACACTCAATCGTCCCGAGCAGCTGAACGCGTTCACGCCGCAGATGGCGGCGGAGCTGATCGACGCGTTTCATGCGGCGAGCGCTGACGACGCAGTGAAAGCCGTGATCGTGACCGGTGCTGGCAGAGCGTACTGCGCCGGTATGGACCTCTCAGCCGTCGGCAATGTTTTCGGACTCGATGAGCAGTTGCATCCCACGCTCGCGGACATGCATGACAGGCTGCAGGATCCGACGATCGTTCATCGTGTGCGGGACACGGGCGGGCGCGTGACGCTCGCGATCTTCGATTGCGCGAAGCCGGTGATCGGCGCGATCAATGGCGCGGCAGTCGGGATCGGCGCGACGATGACGCTGGCGATGGACATCCGCCTGGCTTCGGACAAGGCGCGCATCGGTTTCGTGTTCGGCAAGATCGGCATCGTGCCCGAAGCGTGCTCGTCGTGGTTCCTGCCGCGCATCGTCGGCATGCAGCAGGCGCTCGAATGGGTGTACACCGCGGACATCTTCGACGCGGAGGAGGCGAAGCGCGGCGGGCTCGTGAAAGCCGTCTATCCGGCCGAACGACTGCTCGAAGAAGCGAGGCAACTCGCGCGACGCATCGTGGACAACCGCTCGCCGGTCGCGACCGCATTGACGCGCCAGATGATGTATCGGAACGCCGCTCAGCCTCATCCGCTCGAGGCGCATCGCATCGACTCGCTCGGCGTGTTCTACACGAGCGTGAAGGATGGCAAGGAAGGCGTGCGAGCGTTTCTGGAAAAGCGCCCGCCGAACTTCAAGTCGCGCGTCTCGACCGACCTGCCGCCGTTCTACGCGGAGTGGCTCGACGCGTACACGAAGCCGGGTGACGAATAAAAACAGGCCGGCGAAACGCCGGCCTGGATGTGGCAACGTAGAACTGTTGTCGTGGCGACGTCGGCTCGAAGAGCCGACACCGACCTTGGGGACTAACCCGACACGAGTCCCGTTTCCACCAAAAATACCCCGACCGGTGAAGGTCGAGACATGGAGATTGGGCCCGAAGGCTTGAGCGCGGGAGATCGGAAACCCGTCGCCGGCGGAAATCATAACCGGTCTCGAACGGATTTGGGGCAAGAATCTTCGGTGTATACCGAGCCTATTCTAGGTCCATGTAAATTCAATAACTTATGCAGTTATCCTAGAAGCCGACTCACTACGGCTTCCCCTGCATTCGCGGTGCTGGCGGCGGTGCCACCGGACGCAATATCGGCCGTCCGCACGCCTGCAGAAATGCTTGCCGCGACGGCTCTTTCGACAGCTGCGGCTTCCTCGTTCAGATCGAGCGAATGCCGCAACAACATGGCCGCACTGAGCATCGTGGCGTACGGATTGGCGATGCCGCGGCCAGCGATGTCCGGCGCGGAACCGTGAATCGGTTCGTACACGCCAAGCTTGCCGGCGCCGAGCGATGCAGACGGCAACAGGCCGAGTGATCCGGCCAGCATCGACGCCTCGTCCGTCAGAATGTCGCCGAACATGTTCTCCGTGAGGATCACGTCGAAGCTCGACGGCTTGCGGATCAGGTGCATCGCGGCCGAGTCGACCAGCATGTGCTCCAACTCCACGTCGGGGAACTCGGCGCCAAGCACGGACTCGACCGTCGTCCGCCACAAGCGCGAGGTCTCCAGCACGTTTGCCTTGTCGACGGACACGATGCGCTTGCGACGTCCTTGCGCGAGACGGCCCGCGACGCGCGTGACGCGGGTGACTTCCTCGACGCTATACGTGCACAAATCGCTCGCGAAGTCCTCGGTGCGGCGCTTCTCGCCGAAGTAGATGCCGCCCGTCAGCTCGCGCACGACCATGATGTCGGTATCACGCAGCACCTCGGGCTTCAGCGGCGAGACGTCGAGCAGCGCGGGATGAATCGTGACCGGACGCAGGTTCGCGAACAGGTTCAGCCCCTTGCGCAGCGCCGAGCAAGCCCTGCTCGGGACGAACCTTCGCCTTGGGATCGGACCACTTCGGTCCGCCGACAGCGCCGAGCAGCACTGCGTCGGCCGTGCCGCACGCGGACAGCGTCTGCGCCGGCAGAGCGGTCTGCATTGCATCGATTGCGGCGCCGCCGATCAGATGCTCCGCGAACGTGAAGTCGTGACCGTAGCGCGACGCGATCGCCTGCAGCACGCGCACGCCTTCGCGCGTGACTTCAGGACCGATGCCGTCACCGCCGAGGACGACGATCGTTGCTTTGATGCCCACGTTCCGGGATCCCGCCTATGAGTGTGTCTGCTCGTAACGCGTGATGGCGTCAGCTTGTTGCAGCAGGAACCCAAGCTCGTCGACGCCGTTCAGCAGGCAGTAGCGCGCGAAGCGCCTCGATCGGGAATTGCACAGCAGTGCCGTCGGGAAGCGTGAGCGTGCTCGCCTGCAAGTCGATCTGCAGCGATACGCCGGGATGCTCCAGCAGCCAGGCATGCGTCTGCTCGTCGACGACGACCGGCAGCAGGCCGTTCTTGAGCGAGTTGCTGCGGAAGATGTCGGCGATCTCAGTGCTGACGACGGCGCGGAAGCCGTAGTCCAGCAGCGCCCACGGCGCGTGCTCGCGAGAAGACCCGCAGCCGAAGTTGCGGCCGGCGACGAGAATCGCGCAGCCAGCAGCTTCCGGCCGGTTCAGCGCGAAGTCCGGCTTCGGCGCGCCGCTCGCGTCGTAGCGCCAGTCTGCGAAGGCCTGTCGACCCAGACCTTCCTTCGTAGTCGTCGTGAGAAAGCGCGCCGGGATGATCTGGTCCGTGTCGATGTTCGTGAACGGCAACACGACCGTGCGCGAGGCGAGAGTGCGGATCGGTTGCATGGCTACGACCTCAAGAATTCGCGCGGATCGGAGATTCGCCCGGCCACAGCGGCGGCGGCGGCTGTCAGCGGGCTCGCGAGCAAGGTACGCGCACCGGCGCCCTGGCGGCCTTCGAAGTTGCGGTTGCTCGTGCTCACCGCGTACTCGCCCTTGGCCACGGTGTCGCCGTTCATGCCGATGCACATCGAGCAGCCCGATTCGCGCCACTCGGCGCCGGCGTCCGTGAACACCTGCGCCAGGCCGCGCGCTTCCGCTTCGCGCTTGACCTGCTGCGAGCCGGGCACGACCAGCATGCGAACGCCGCGTGCGACCTTGCGTCCGCGCAAGACGCGCGCAGCTTGCTCCAGGTCGGACAATCGTCGCGTTCGTGCAGCTGCCGACGAATACGACCTGCACGGGTTTGCCGAGCAGCGGCTCGCCGCCGCGCAGGCCCATGTACGCGAGCGACTTCGCGTGAATCGCGTCGCTCGGATGATCGGGCACCGTCGCGGTGATCGGCACGACCATGCCCGGATTCGTGCCGTAAGTGATCATCGGCTCCAGCTTGCTCCCATCGATCTCGACGACGCGGTCGTAGCGCGCACCGCTGTCGGTCCGCAAGTTCCGCCAGTGCTCGACCGCACGATCCCACGCGTCACCGTGCGGGGCGAAGCGGCGACCCTTGAGATACGCAAACGTCGTCTCGTCGGGCGCGATCATTCCAGCGCGCGCGCCGGCCTCGATCGACATGTTGCAGACGGTCATGCGCTCGTCCATCGAGAGCGCTTCGATCGCCGAGCCGCGATACTCGATGACCTGCCCCGTGCCGCCCGACACGCCGATCTTGCCGATGATCGCGAGAATGAGGTCCTTGGCAGTGACCGCATCGCGCAGTCGTCCGCTGACTTCGATCGCGAGCGTCTTCGGCCGACGTTGCAGCAGGCACTGGGTTGCGAGCACGTGGCCGACTTCTGTCGTGCCGATGCCGAAGGCGAGGGCGCCGAACGCGCCATGCGTCGCCGTGTGACTGTCGCCGCAGACGATGGTCTTGCCGGGTTGCGTCGCGCCGAGCTCGGGACCGATGACGTGCACGATGCCGCGCTGCTCGCTGCCGAGGCCGAACAGATCGACGCCGAACTCACGGCAGTTCTTTTCCATCTCCTTGACCTGGCGCGCCGCGGATTCGACCTTGATCGGCACGCGGCCAAACACCTCGGCAGGATCTGTCGGCGTGGAATGATCCAGGGTGGCGAGCGTGCGATCCGGGCGCCGCACCGACAAGCTCTGCGAGCGCAGCTGCGCGAACGCCTGCGGCGTGGTCACTTCGTGAATCAGGTGGAGATCGATGTACAGCACGGCGGGCGTGTCCGCCGTCTCGGGCACGACCTCGTGCTGTTCCCAGACCTTCTCGAACAGTGTCTTCGGTTTCATCGCCAGAGCATGCCAACCGGGACCCGACCGCGGGTTGATGAATGCTCAGCGAGCCATCGCGGCCCGCGATCCCTCAACCGGCGACAGCAACGCCTCGCGACGCGCCGGCGTCGCAGGGCTCCAGCCAGCCCCACTTGTCCGGCGTCTTGCCGTTGAACAGGCCGAAGAACGCCGACTGCAGCGCTTCGGTGATCGGACCGCGCTTGCCGGCGCCGATCTGGATGTGATCCACGGAGCGGACCGGCGTGATTTCCGCCGCGGTGCCGGTCAGGAAGATCTCGTCAGCGAGGTAGAGCAGCTCGCGTGGAATCGCCTGCTCGCGCACTTCGAAGCCGTGTGCCGTGGCGAGCGTCATCACGGTGTCGCGCGTGATTCCCTGCAGGATCGCGTTCACGAGCGTCGGCGTGTAGAGCACACCGTCACGGATCAGGAACAGATTCTCGCCGGCGCCTTCGCTCACCGTGCCGTCGACGCTCAGCCCGATGCCTTCCGCGAAGCCGAGACGCTTCGCTTCCATGCTGATCAGCTGGCTCGACAGATAGTTGCCGGCTGCTTTGCCGAGCGTCGGAATCGTGTTCGGCGCCAGGCGCTGCCACGACGAGACGCAGACATCGATGCCGTTCTCGAGCCCTTCGGCGCCGAGGTAGGCGCCCCACTCGAATGCCGCGATGACCGTCTCGACGGGCGGCTGGACTCTTCGGCGCCACGCCGATCTCGCCGTAGCCGCGGAATGCGAACGGGCGCAGGTACGCGCCGCGGTTCAGCGCGTTGGCGACGATGATCTCCTTGCACGCGGCGTTGATCTGTTCCTGCGTGTAGGGAATGTCGATGCGATAGATCTTCGCCGAGTCGAACAGGCGCCGCGTGTGGTCGCGCAGCCGGAACATCGCGACGCCCTGCGGCGTCGCATAAGCCCGTTCGCCTTCGAACACAGTCGACCCGTAGTGCAGGGCATGCGACAGCACGTGCACTGTCGCTTTCTCCCAGGGCACCAGCTTGCCGTTGTGCCAGATGTACTTCGCTTGGGTGATCGGCATTGCGATGCTCCTTGGGTCCGCGATCAGGCGCGCGACTGCTGCAACCACGGCATGCGGTCGCGCAGCTTCACGCCGACCTTCTCGATCGGATGCTTCAGGTCCTTGTTCATCAGCCGCGTGTAGTTCTTGCGGCCGCTGCGGCTTTCCTTGATCCACTGGCGCGCGAACTTGCCGGCCTGGATCTCGCCCAGCACCTTCTTCATCTCGCGCTTGGTGGCCTTGTTCACGATGCGCGGACCGCGCGTCAGGTCGCCGTACTTCGCCGTCTCGCTGATGAAGCGATGCATCTTCGACAGGCCGCCTTCGTGCAACAGGTCGACGATGAGCTTGAGCTCGTGCAGACACTCGTAGTACGCGACCTCGGGCTGATAACCGGCCTCGACCAGCGTCTCGAAGCCTTTCACGACCAGCTCGGTCGCCCCGCCGCACAACACGACCTGTTCGCCGAACAGATCCGTCTCGGTTTCCTCGGCGAAGGTCGTGGTGAGCACGCCGCCGCGCGTGCCGCCGATGCCGTGCGCATAGGCGAGCGCATTGCCCTTCGCACGACCGGTCGCGTTCTGGCCGATCGCCATGAGACACGGCACGCCGCGGCCCTGCTGGTACTGGCGGCGCACGAGGTCGCCTGGACCTTTCGGTGCGATCAGCACGACATCGAGATCCTTGCGCGGCTTGATCTGCTTGAAGTGGATGTTGAAGCCGTGCGCGAACAGGATCGTCGCGCCTTTGCCGATGGCGCCGATCACTTCCTTGTACAGGTCCTTCTGCGTCATGTCCGGGGTCAGGAACGCGACCAGCGCGGCGCCGTCGACCGCGTCGACCGGCTCGGCGACCTTCAATCCGTCCTTCTTCGCTTTCGCCCAGCTGGCGCCCGTCCTGCGGACGCCGACGACGACGTCGAAACCGCTGTCCTTCAGATTGAGTGCATGAGCTCGGCCCTGACTGCCGTAGCCGAGAATGGCGATGCGCGCGCCCTTGAGGGCCTTCTTGTCGACGTCCTTCTGCGAGTAGATTTGCATGTGCGCTCCCGACGCTTGTTGAAGAGTTGCTCAGCGGGTCCGATGTGCGCGTTCGCAACGCATCAACGGCCGGCGAGTGGGGCGGCGAGGCGGGAAGGCGAGACCGGAAAATCGCCGAGGATCGCACCATATGGCTGCGGAGCTTGTCAAGCTGCGCTACGCTGCGAGTCTGCAGCGATTCCACGTCAGTACCCAGCACGCACGCCGATGACCGTCAACGAAGAACGCCACGGTTCGATTCCTATATATCTGCTGTACGAGGATGACCTCGAGCAGTGGCGCACGGCGCAGGACGAGTCGACTCGGAACTGGAGCGCGGCCAATTGCTTCAAGGCCGAGCGCGGCAAACAGCTGGTGATCCCGGGCGCGCAGGGCCGGCCCGCAGCGGTCGATCGTCGGTCTCGGCCGGCGCAATCCGCGCGAGGAACTGAGCTGTTGGGCAGCGGCCGCGATTCCCGATCGGTTGCCGGATGGCGACTATCACTTGGCCGAGGCGCTGCCGGCCCGCTTGGCGACACAGTTCGCGTTCGGCTGGGCGTACGGGCAGTACAAGTTCGAACGCTATCGCCGCGCGAACCCGCAGCGAGCGGTCCACCTGCGAGCGCCTCCCGAGGCCGACGCTGCAGAAGTCGCGCGACTGCGCGCAGCGACTGCTCTCGCACGTGATCTCATCAACACGCCCGCCAACGACATGTCGCCCGAGGCACTGGCGCAGGCGGCCGTCGGAGGTCGCACGTCGCTACGGCGCGACGACATCGCGTGATCATCGGCGACGACCTGCTCAAAGAACGCTTGTCCGCCATTCACGCAGTGGGACGCGCAGCGGCGGTAGCCCCGCGGCTCGTCGACATCGAATGGGGCGATCCGTCGCATCCGAAGGTCAGCCTCGTCGGCAAGGGCGTGTGTTTCGACACCGGCGGCCTCGACATCAAGCCCGGCGCATCGATGCTGCTGATGAAGAAGGACATGGGCGGAGCCGCGGTCGCGCTTGCGCTCGCGCAGCTCGTCATGGATGCGAAGCTGCCGGTCCGGCTGCGCGCTGCTGCTGCCGGCCGTCGAGAACGCGATCTCCGCCAATGCCTATCGGCCGGGCGACGTGCTCGGCACGCGCAAGGGGCTGACGGTCGAGATCGGCAACACCGATGCGGAAGGTCGCGTGATTCTTTGCGATGCGCTGGCGCTCGCGGACGAAGAGAAGCCCGATCTGCTGATCGACCTCGCGACGCTGACGGGTGCGGCACGCGTCGCGCTCGGGTCCGGAGCTGCCCGCGCTGTTCACTGCCTGACGATACAGCTGGCACGCGAGCTGGTCGATATCGCCGCCCAGCAGGGCGATCCGGTCTGGCGCATGCCGCTGTGGAGCGCGTACGAAGACGAGCTGTCGAGCAAGATTGCGGACGTCAACAACGTCTCGAGCTCGTCGTTCTCCGGAGCGATCTTCGGTGCGCTGTTCCTGCAGCGGTTCGTGACCGAAGCGCGCAGCCTGGGTGCACCTCGATCTGTATGCATGGAACGGCAAAGAGCGGCCGGGACGACCGGTCGGCGCGGAACCGCAGACAGTCCGCGCGCTCTACGCGTTCCTGAAGCACCGCTACTTGCGCTGACCGCCACGCATGTCTGTGACCACTCACGAGTGCGGGCGAGCCTACGTCGCTGGCCGGCCGCGACCTCGCGCTGCTGATCGCGATGAACCTGATCTGGGGCCTCAACCTGATCGCCTCGAAGATCGGCGTCGGCGCAGTTTCCGCCGATCTTTTTCACGGCGCTGCGCTTCGGCTCGCTTGCGCTGTTCCTGGTGCCGATGCTGAGGATCCATCGCGGGCAGATGGTCAACCTGTTCGCTGCGGCGATGCTCACCGGACCGGCGGCGTTCGCGTTGCTGTTCGCGGGGATCTATCTCGCGGAGGACGCCGCGACGGTGGCAGTCGCGAGCCAGATGGGCGTGCCGTTCTCCACGCTGATGTCCGTGCTGTTTCTCGGCGAGACGATCCGCTGGCGACGCATCCTCGGCATCGTGCTGGCGTTCGCAGGCATCGTGATCATCAGCTTCGATCCGCGCGTGTTCGCGTACTGGGAAGGGCTGGCGCTGGTCGTGTGCTCGTCGTTCGTCAGCTCGCTCGGCCTGATCTTCCTCAAGCGCCTGAAAGGCATCCGCCCGCTCGAGCTGCAATCGTGGATCGCGCTCGTCGGCGGCTCGATCCTGCTCGTGCTGAGCCTGATCCTCGAAGGCGGGCAGATGGACGCGGTCCGCAACGCGACGTGGGAAGGCTGGGCGGCGCTGTTCTTCACGACGGTGATGTCGAGCCTGATCGCGCACACGGCGTGGTATCACCTCGTCGGCCGCTATCCCGTGACGAGTCTGTCGCCGATTACGCTGCTCTCGCCGCTGTTCGGCATCTTCTTCGGCGTGACGCTGCTGCACGACCAGCTGACCGCGCGCATGCTCGCCGGCGGCGCGGTTACGCTCCTCGGCGTGTTGATCGTCGTGTTGCGCGAGAAGCGGATCGTGGATACCGGGTACGTAGTGACCTCGCGCGCAGGCGCCTGGGTGCGAGCCCTTCCAGCGTCCACTCACCGATCGACCAGCGGATCAACCGCAACGTCGGATAGCCGACCGCCGCGGTCATGCGGCGCACCTGTCGGTTGCGACCTTCGTGGATCGTCAGCTCGATCCAGCTCGTCGGGATCGCCTTGCGAAATCGGATCGGCGGATCGCGCGGCCACAACCAGGTCGGCTCGTCCACGCGAGCAGCGGCTGCGGGCAATGTCTTGCCGTCATTCAGCGCGACGCCGCGGCGCAGACTCGACAGCGCAGCTTCGTCCGGCTCACCTTCGACCTGCACGAAGTAGGTCTTCGGCGGTTTTCCAGCGCGGATCGGCGAGCCGTCGCCTGCAACGCGCCTTCGCTCGTCAGCAGCACCAGGCCTTCGCTGTCGTAGTCGAGACGCCCGGCTGGACGCATGCCCGGCGCCTGGATGAAGTCGCGCAGCGTCGCCTTGCCGTCGGTGCTCGTGAATTGCGTGAGCACCTGAAACGGCTTGTTGAAGCAGCAGCACGACAGACATCAGCGCGGCTCGCCGTCGGCATCGATGTGCTCGGCCGTGCTTTGCACGAGATCGATGAAGCGTTGCACCGAAGCCGCGTTCTCGCCGCGACGACACGCGAGAATCAGCGGCGCCGTGAGCTGTGCGTTGTCGGCGAGCCGGCGATAGACGACGCCGTCCATCTGCAGTCGGCGCAGCGACTCCGGCACGAGCGAGACGCCAAGACCGGCGGCGACGAGGTTGAGCGTCGAAATGATGCGTGGCGCCTCCTGCCCGACGTGCGGACTGAACCCGGCGCCGCGACATGCCGTGATGATCGTGTCGTACAGGCCCGGACCGCCGGGCGCTTGTACAGGATGAAGGTTTCGGCGGCGAGATCCGCGAGCGGCAGCGGCGCCGTGCGGCTCTGCGCCGTCCGTTTCTTCCGACCGCCGCCGGCGAGCGGATGCCCCTTCGGCAGCGCGACGACCATTTTCTCCTGCAGCAGCGGTCGCACCGTGAGTCCCGACGACATCCGCGACCGGCGAGCGAATGAACGCGGCATCGATTTCCTCGTTGTTCAGGCCCTGCACCAGCTCGCTGCTGCCGCTTTCTTCGAGCACGAGCGAGACGAGCGGCGACATTTCGCGGAACGCGCGAATCACGCGCGGCACGAACGGATGAAAGGGCGCCGAGCTCGTGAAGCCGACAACGACGCGCCCTTGCTCGCCGCGCGCCGTGCGGCGCGTGGTCGCGAGGGCGCGGTCGACCTGATCGAGAATGACGCGCGCCCGGTCGAGAAAGGCGACGCCGGCGTCGGTCAGCTCCACGCCGCGCGGCTGACGCCGGAACAGCTGCACGTCCAGCTCCTGCTCCAGTGCGCGGATCTGCATGCTGAGCGGCGGCTGCTGGATTCCCAGCCGTTCCGCAGCCCGGGTCATGTGCTTTTCTTCGGCGACGGCAATGAAATAGCGGAGGTGGCGCAGTTCCATGTGCCATATGTATCAGATATCGATTGCTAACTCATCATATATTTTACCCGCACCTCGGAAAAAGCTATCGTGCTGCCCGCCGGATCGCAGCTCGGCATTCCGCGTTGAGGGCACGCGCAAGGCGAGCAATGGCGAACGATCGGACGATGCCCGCCGGGCTGCCGAAATCCGCGGCCCGATGCAGCCCGGCTATGAAACCGTTCTGACGCCGGCCGCGCTCGAGTTCGTCACCGATCTGACGCGGCGCTTCGGCGATCGCGTTGCCGAGCTGCTGGCCGCCCGCGCGACCGTGCAGAAGCGCCTCGACGACGGCGCGCTACCCGATTTCCTTGCCGAGACCGCCGAGGTGCGCAAGGCGCAGTGGCGCGTCACGCGCATTCCCGGACGACCTGCAGGATCGGCGCGTCGAGATCACCGGCCCGACCGATCGCAAGATGGTCATCAACGCGCTGAACTCGGGCGCGAAAGTCTTCATGGCGGACTGCGAAGACTCGCTCACGCCGACCTGGGACAACGTCGTGCAGGGCCAGATCAACCTGCGCGATGCAGTCGACGCGCGAGATCTCGTTCCAGAATCCCGACGGCAAGCAGTACCGCCTCAACCCGCAGATCGCGACGCTGCTCGTGCGCCCGCGCGGCTGGCATCTCTACGAGAAGCACCTGCTGCGTCGACGGCAAGCCGGTGCCCGGCGCGTTCGTCGACTTCGGCCTGTACCTGTTCCACAACCACGCTGCGCTGAAAGCGCGCGGCACGGGGCCGTATTTCTATCTGCCGAAGCTCGAGAACCACCGCGAGGCACGGCTGTGGGCCGACGTGCTCAAGCATTCCGAAGCCGAAGCTCGGCATCGCGCCGCAGACGATCAAGGTCACGGTGCTGATCGAAACCATTCTCGCCGCGTTCGAGATGGACGAGATCCTGCACGAGCTGCAAGGACTACATCGTCGGCCTGAACTGCGGCCGCTGGGACTACATCTTCAGCTTCATCAAGAAGTTCAGCCGCCGGCCGGATTTCGTGCTGCCGGACCGCCAGCAGGTGACGATGACGACGCACTTCCTGCGCTCGTACTCGAAGCTGCTGATCAAGACCTGCCACCGTCGCGGCGCGTTCGCGATGGGCGGCATGGCGCCGCAGATCCCGATCAAGAACGATCCGAAGGCGAACGACGAAGCGCTCGGCAAAGTGCGCGCCGACAAGGAGCGCGAGGCGGGCGACGGCCACGACGGCACGTGGGTCGCGCACCCCGGGCCTCGTGCCGATCGCGATGGAAGTGTTCGACCGGCTGATGCCGACGCCGAACCAGCTGCAGAAGACGCTCGCAGACGTCGAGATCGGCGCGCGCGACCTGCTGCAGATCCCGCAGGGAACGATCACCGAAGCCGGGCTGCGCAACAACGTCAGCGTCTCCATTCAGTACATCGCCGCGTGGCTCGGCGGGCTCGGCTGCGTGCCGATCAACAACCTGATGGAAGACGCGGCCACCGCCGAGATCTCGCGTGCGCAGATCTGGCAATGGATCAAGCATCCCGCCGGCAAGCTCGACGACGGCCGCAAGGTGACTGTCGAGCTGTTCCGCAAGATCGTGCGCGAAGAGCTGGACAAGCTCGCCGCGGCAGTCGGCGACGCAGGCCTACGCTGCGCGGCAACTACGAGCGCGCCGCCGACGCTGATCGACCGCATCACGACCGCGCCGGACTTCGGAACGTTCATCACGTTGCCGGCGTACCAGGAAATCAACTGAAGCGAGAACCTCCATGACGACACCCTCTGCCGAGCAGCTTCGCAAAGAATGGCAAACCAACCCGCGCTGGAAGGGCGTGGAGCGGCCGTACAAGGCCGAGGATGTCGTGCGTCTGCGCGGCACGGTGCACATCGAGCACTCGCTCGCGCGCCTGGGCGCCGAGAAGCTGTGGCGCTTCATGCACGAGAAGCCGTTCGTCAACGCGCTCGGCGCCTTGACCGGCAACCAGGCGATGCAGCAGGTCAAGGCCGGGCTCGACGCGATCTACCTGTCGGGCTGGCAGGTCGCCGGCGACGCCAACCTCGCGGGCGAGATGTATCCGGACCAGTCGCTGTATCCCGCGAACTCCGTGCCGTCGGTCGTTCGCCGCATCAACAACACGCTGCTGCGCGCGGACCAGATTCACCACGCCGAAGGCAACGACTCGGTCGACTGGCTGAAGCCGATCGTCGCCGACGCGGAAGCGGGCTTCGGCGGCGTGCTGAACGCCTTCGAGCTGATGAAGGGCATGATCGAGGCGGGCGCCGCCGGCGTGCACTTCGAGGACCAGCTGTCGTCGGCGAAGAAGTGCGGCCACATGGGCGGCAAGGTGCTGGTGCCGACTTCGGAGGCGATCGCCAAGCTCACCGCGGCGCGTCTGGCGGCGGATACGTGCGGCGTTCCCACGGTGCTGGTCGCGCGCACTGACGCGGAGTCGGCGAACCTGCTGACGTCGGACGTCGACGAGCGCGATCGGCCGTTCATCAAGTCGAAGGACCGCACCAGCGAAGGCTTCTTCTACGTGAACGCCGGGCTCGATCAGGCGATCGCGCGCGGCCTCGCGTACGCGCCGCATGCCGACCTGATCTGGTGCGAGACCGGTACGCCGGACCTGCACGAGGCGAAGGTGTTCGCCGAAGCCATCCACAAGAAGTTCCCGGACAAGATGCTGGCGTACAACTGCTCGCCGTCGTTCAACTGGAAGAAGAAGCTGGACGACGCGACGATCGCGAAGTTCCAGCGCGAGCTGGGCGCGATGGGCTACAAGTTCCAGTTCATCACGCTGGCGGGCTTCCACGCGCTCAACTACTCGATGTTCCAGCTGGCGCGCGGCTACAAGGCGTCGCAGATGTCGGCGTACGTGCAGCTGCAGGAGCAGGAGTTCGCTGCCGAGAAGGACGGCTACACGGCGACGAAGCACCAGCGCGAAGTCGGCGCCGGCTACTTCGACGACGTGACGCAGACGGTCACCGGCCGGCCAGTCGTCGGTGACGGCGATGAAGGGCTCGACCGAAGAGGCGCAGTTCCACAAGGCGCACGCTTGAGCGCTGCCCGCTCCCGAACCCTCCCCCGTTCACGGGGGAGGGCAGGGAGGGCGTATCGGTTAAACTGCGCGGGTGACTCAGCAACTCTGGCCGTCCGACGGCGTCATTTTCGATCGCACCTGCACGGATTGCCCGCGCCTCGCGCGCTTCCTGGCGAAGGGCGCGAGGAATATCCCGACTATTACTGCGCGCCGGTCGCGCCGTTCGGCGATCCGCAAGGCGAGGCTGATCATCGTCGGCCTCGCGCCGGGCTTTCACGGCGCGAACGCGAGCGGCCGGCCGTTCACCGGCGATCACGCCGGCCTGCTGCTCTATCGCACGCTGCACCGGTTCGGCTTCGCGAGCCGGCCGGAATCGACCGTCGCGCGACGACGGGCTGAAGCTGCATCGACTGCCGGATCACGAACTCGGTGAAATGCGTGCCGCCGGAGAACAAGCCGACGCCGGCGGAGATCCGCACCTGCAATCGCTATCTGACGGCGGAGCTGAATCGCAGGCCAGCGGCGCCGGTGCTGCTGGCGCTCGGCTCGATCGCTCACAACGCGGCGCTGCGAGCGCTCGCGCTCAAGCCTTCCGGGTACAAGTTCGCGCACGCGGCCGAGCACGAGCTGCCGACGGGCCAGCTCCTGCTGAACTCCTACCACTGCAGCCGCTACAACACGCAGACGCGGTCGGCTGACCGAGAAGATGTTCGTCGCCGTGTTCGCGCGCGGCGCGGAAGCTCCTGGACGAGCGCTAAAATAGGCGCGCATGAGCGCGTTCGACCCGAAGCCCTTCCTCGCCAACCTCAGCCAGCGGCCCGGCGTGTACCGCATGATCGCCGCCGAACGGCGAAGTGCTGTACGTCGGCAAGGCGCGCAACCTGAAGAACCGCGTCAGCACCTACTTCTCCGGCAGCAAGGCGCAGGCCGCGAAGACCATGGCGATGGTCTCGCAGATCGCCAACGTCGAGGTCACGGCGACCGCGTCGGAGACCGAAGCGCTGCTGCTCGAATACAACCTGATCAAGCGTCATCGGCCGCGCTACAACGTCACGCTGCGCGACGACAAGAGCTTTCCGTACCTGTACATCACGACCGAGCAGGACTACCCGCGCATCAGCTTCTACCGCGGCACCCGCAAGCTCCCGGGACGATTCTTCGGTCCGTATCCGAACGCGCGCGCCACGCGCGAAACCGTGCTGCTGCTGCAGAAGCTGTTCCTGCTGCGCCCGTGCAGCGACACGTTCTTCGCGAACCGCTCGCGGCCGTGTCTGCAGTACCAGATCAAGCGCTGCTCGGGCCCGTGCGTCGGGCTGATCTCGGTCGAGAACTACAAGCAGGACGTCGACGGACGCGATCAAGGTGCTGGAAGGCCGCGGCGCCGAGCTGATCGACGATCTCGCGCAGCGCATGGAAGAGGCCGCGCAGCAGCTCGAGTTCGAGCGCGCCGCGCGCCTGCGCGACCAGATCAACGGCATCAAGGCGATCCACTCGACGCAGTCGGTCACGCGCAACGTGACCGAGGACATCGACGCCGTCGCGCTCGTCTCGCACGGCGGCGATCACTGCGTTTCGATCGTGTTCGTGCGCGGCGGCCGCAACCTCGGCAGCAGCAACTTCTTCCCGCGCGCCGGGCTCGCGGAGGCGGGCGAGCTGCTGTCGGGATTCCTGGCGCAGTACTACCTCGGACGCGACGCGCCCGGCGAGATCCTCATCAGCCAGCCGATCGAGGACGCCGACCTGCTCGAAGCCACCCTGTCCGAGCGACTGGAGCGGTCGGTGCGGATCCGCTCCGGCGTCCGCGGCGTGCGCGCGCGCTGGCTGGAGATGGCGCGGACCAACGCCGAGATCGGGCTCAACATGCGCCGGGCGACCGAGGCGACGACTGCCGAGCAGCTGCAGTCGGTCGCCGAAGTGTTCGGACTCAGCGCGCCGCCCAAGCGCATGGAATGTTTCGACGTCAGCCACACGATGGGCGAGCGGACCGTCGCGTCGTGCGTCGTGTTCGGCCCCGAAGGACCGCTCAAGAGCGACTACCGCCGCTTCAATATCGAAGGGCTCGCGCCGGGCGACGACTACGGCGCGCATGCGCCAGGCGCTGTCGCGACGTTACGCGCGGATCAAGAAGGGCGAGGCGCCGCTGCCCGACCTGCTGCTGATCGACGGCGGCCCGGGGCAGCTCGCGGAAGCGATCGGCGTGCTGAAGGAGCTCGAGATCGAGGGCGTCTGCGTCGCCGGCGTCGCCAAGGGCGCCGATCGCCGCCCGGGGCAGGAGCGCCTGTTCCTCGCCGGCGAAGAGCATGCCGCGCATTCTTGCCGCCGATTCGCCGGCGCTGCATCTGATCCAGCGCATCCGCGACGAGGCGCATCGCTTCGCGATCACCGGCCATCGGCAGCGCCGCGCCAAGGCGCGCACGCACTCGGTGCTGGAGACCGTACCGGGCCTCGGGCCGCGCAAGCGCCGGGAGCTGTTGCGGCAGTTCGGCGGGCTGCAGGGCGTCGTGCGCGCCGGAGTCGACGACCTGGCGAAGGTGCACGGCATCGGCCGCAAGCTCGCGCAGTCGATCTACGACACTTTGCACGCGACGCGGCTGAAAATTCCTTACAATCGGCCCCAGTGAGTTTTCCGATCGCGAATTACCTGACGGTGGCGCGGATCATCATGATCCCGCTGGTCGTCATCCTGTTCTACGCGCCGTATCCGTGGGCCAGTGCCGCTGCGGGCGACGGTCTTCATCCTCGCGGCGGTCACGGATTCGCTGGACGGCTACCTGGCGCGCCGGCTCGGCCAGACCTCGGCGCTCGGCGCGTTCCTCGATCCGGTGGCCGACAAGCTGATGGTGGCGGTCGCGCTGGTGCTGCTCGTCAGCCACGAGCCGCCGGAGCTGGAGTTCATCAGCTTCAATCCGCACGTGCTGATCACGCTGACGGCTGCGGTGATCGTCGGCCGCGAGATCACGATCTCGGCGCTGCGCGAATGGATGGCGGAGATGGGCGCGCGCGGCAAGGTCGCGGTGTCGTCGATGGGCAAGCTCAAGACGATTTTCCAGATGACCGGCCTGTCGATGATGCTGTTCCGGAGCGACGTGTGGTTCATCCCGGCGTTCGAGCTGGGCGTGTACTGCCTGGTTGCTGCGGCGGCGCTGACGCTGTGGTCGATGGTCGTCTACCTGCGCGCGGCCTGGCCCGAACTGATGCGCTCCGGGAACCGTCCCGCGGAATCGCCCGGACGGGCTGAGCTTGCCTTGACAGGCGGGTCGCTCAGCCCTAGAATATCGCCCTTTCGCCCGGACCCGTGTCCGGGAACCCAAGCGGGAATAGCTCAGTTGGTAGAGCGCAACCTTGCCAAGGTTGAGGTCGCGAGTTCGAGCCTCGTTTCCCGCTCCAGCTTTTGAGCAGAACCCCGGGCCGCTCCCGGGGTTTTGCGCTTCACGGGCGCAGCAATTGCGTCCGACGCACACCTGGCTAGGTGGCAGAGTGGTCATGCAGCGGCCTGCAAAGCCGTCTACGCCGGTTCGATTCCGACCCTAGCCTCCATCTGATCGTCTGAAGACGTCCGAGTACGTCCTTCGACGTCGAACCCTCTCGCCTAAGTCCACGAATCCAGAGTAGATTCCTGGCTATCGTCGTCCCAGGTCGTTCGGGAGCAGCGTAGCACACTCCGGGAGGCAGATCCCGGGGTAACTCGAACTCTTTGGAAAGTACCCCGATGCCGCAACTCAGCGATACGCGGATTCGCAATGCCAAACCGAAGGACAAGTCGTACAAGATTTTCGATGAGCGCGGGCTCTATTTGATTATCGACAAGAGCGGTCGCCGTCACTGGCGATTGAGGTACTACCTCCGCGGCAAAGAGAAATTGATTTCGCTTGGACCGTATCCGTATGTGTCGTTGAAGCGTGCGAGGGAGAAGAGAGAAGAGGCACGCACGTTGATTGTTGAGGGCATCGATCCGGCGGCGAAGAGGAAGGCGGAGAAGTTAGCGGAAAGGAAGACGTTCGAAGCCATCGCGGAAGAGTGGCTGAGTTTGCAGACGAGGAATTTGAAGCCGGACACGCTGTCGATGTTGCGAGCTCGCGTGAGGACGTATCTGAATCCGTACATCGGGTCGCAGCCGATCGGGCAGATCACTGCGCCGGAGTTGCTGGCGGCGCTGAGGAAGACGGAAGCGAGAGGGAAGAATGAGACGGCGCATCGCGCGCGTGCGATCGCGGGGAGGATTTTTCGGTATGCGATTGCGACGGGGAGGGCAGAGCGCGATATCTCGGCGGACCTGAAGGATGCGCTCGCACCGGTGAAGGGGAGGAATTTTGCCGCGATCACCGATCCTACTAGGGTGGGAGAGCTGATGCGGGCGATTCATGGATATGTTGGACATCCGATGACCGCTTTGGCGCTGAGGCTAGCGCCGCTGGTATTCGTGCGACCAGGCGAACTGCGCGGCGCGGAGTGGGCGGAGTTCGATTTGGTGAATGCAGAGTGGCGGATTCCAGGCGTCAGGATGAAGATGGGCGAGCAGCACATCGTGCCGTTGTCGAGGCAGGCGCTCGAGATATTGAACGAGCTGAAGGCGCTGACCGGGAACAGCAAGTACGTGTTCCCGTCGCTGCTGAGTCGTCATCGGCCGATGTCGGAGAACACCGTTAACGCTGCGCTTCGGCGGTTGGGGTACAGCAGCGAAGAGCATACGGGGCATGGGTTTCGGAGTATGGCGAGCACACTGCTCAATGAGCAGGGATTTGCGCCAGACATAATCGAGCTGCAGCTCGCGCACGTAGAGAGGAACAAGGTCCGAGCTGCGTACAACAGGGCACAGCGGTTGGGTGAGAGAAGGAAGATGATGCAGGCTTGGGCGGACTATCTTGATCAGCTCCGCGGAAGTACTTAGGAGGGCGAAGTCGCTTGTCGCAAGCCCCTCCTCAGAGCGGCGACGAGCCAGAAGCAAAATGTGACTTAGGGGCGTGCTCCAAGGGTGCCTCGCACCTCTGGCGCCAAGTTCGAAGATGCACACTGCTAACATTGGGTAAATCGCGCATCTTGGTATCTAAAGCATTCAAGTCTGGCAGAGGATCCACAAACCTAACGGAGAAGAAATTGGGACGTAACCCTTGTGGCACGATGTAATGATGGCTCGCGTAGCTGCCCACTCATACACTGCGGGATAGGCTCGCTTGGATTTCCAGAGATCACAGACTTCGCTGTCACCCACTTCAAGGAATCGACTGTCTGATGCCAGCCGCAGCTGAGAAGGACCTTCGCTTTCTAAGCGAACTGCAAGTCACGCGTATCAAGGATCTCAAGGCTGGCGCGTCACTCGTTGCACGTACCGGCCTCCAGATCGACGATCTCGTGGCGAAGATCGCTGTTGACCGGCTTGCGCTTGGTGCAACCTTGCACCGTGAAGCGCGCGCTGCGATGAATAGGAATCCGCCATCATTTCGGAACGCTATAAGCCGTAGTTACTATGCGATGTATCAGACCTTTCGGGGAATTGTATTCTTGGTATCTGGCGGAGACGATTACGAAAAGCATTCAGAACTCCCCGGGCACCTCCCTCAAGACTTTCCCGCAGTGTCGTATTGGGAAAATGCCCTGAAAACTGCACGGCTTGAGAGAAATAGGGCCGACTATGAGCCCTACCCGCGCAAGGATCGAGACTTCGAGGCTCGTGCCTTGGCGATTCTCAAAGACTCGCGGCAGCTCCGGCACGTTGCACGGACCTACCTTCGAGGCAAAGGCTTAAACATATGAGTAGCACAGAACAAAATCTCGAAGACCTCGTACGTTCCCACTTCATTAATGGCGGTGTACGCCCCGTCGATGTGCGCGTGCGGAACTTCCCCGGCGAACGCATCGTGGTCGTCGAGGTAGCGAGTCAACTAGAGCGTGCTATCGCTCTGGGCAATCAACTTGATTCGCAGATCGAGGATGGGTTCGTCACAGTACGTCTCGCGCCGGAGCGAACCGTCACCTCGGACGCCGGTTCCGTTGGATCAGTTCGTGACGAGCGCGTAACTCGGCTTGTTGGTCTACTCGACGCACGATCCCGTACGTCGGAGGCCCAGCCGAGCCTGCATTACATCGAGGACGTGGCCGGGCGGCTTCAAGTTGCGACCGCGGAGCGTCACCATCTGATTTTCGGTCGACGCGGAGCTGGCAAGAGTGCGCTAATGCTGGAGGCGAAGGCAAAGGTCGAACGAAGCGGCGCGCAAACGCTCTGGCTCAACGTGCAGACGGTGAGAAGGCTGGGCGCTACAGGTGCATTCCTGACTCTCGCGAGTCGATTGTGCGATCTACCCATCTCGTACTTCGCCTCTCGCAAGCCAGCTCCGCAAAGCGTATCAATCGCGCGCGATCTCAAGAGGCAGGTGGACGATTTGTTGGCGCGAAGTGCCGAAGATGCGGCTGGTATAGAGCTAATAATCCCGCGCCTAAATGCATTGCTGCGACTCTACTGCACCGAAACACAAGCACCCGTATATGTGTTTCTGGACGATGTCCACTATCTGCCGTACAGCGAGGTCCCCGATTTCCTCGATCACACCCACGGGATTTCCCGCGACAATCCCATCTGGCTAAAGATCGCCGGCATCCGGCATCAAATGCGCTGGTTTCGGCACGAACCGCCGACGGGGTTACAAATTCCGCATGATGCGATCGAAATCAATCTGGACATTACCCTCCAAGAGCCGGAGCGAGCGAAACAGTTCCTGCAGCAAGTTCTCGATGGCTTCATCGACGAATGCGATGCGCGCCCAAGAAGAGCTTTCATAAGTGCTCCGGCATTGGATCGCTTGGTTCTCGCGTCTGGTGCGGTCCCACGCGATTTTGTGACTTTATGTGCAGCCTCAATACAGGTGGCCCGGGGGCGGGCCAATGCAAGGACAACTGGCGTTCAAGACGTCAACGAGGCCGCGGGAATGGCTGCGCAGGCCAAGCTTCAGGAACTCGACGAAGACGCGGCTGCGGCGCTAGGAACTGCGACACCGGTCCAGGAAGCGCTTCAAGTCGTTCGGAGGTTTGCCATCGAGGAACACGAATATTCGTTTTTTCGAATCGAGCTGACCGACAAGGAGCAGAATGCCGAAGAATACGCGACCGTCCAGCGGCTCCTCGATTTGCGAATCTTGCACCTAATCAACGCGAGCTTGTCCGACCCGCATCACGTCGGTCGGAGATCTGAAGTCTATCTACTCGATTTGAGTGAATACACGGGCGCGCGGCTCAAGCAGAAGCTGTGGGTTCTCGACCTTGAGGGTGGCCATTTGCTGCTGAAGCGAACGAGGAGCCCAGAGGCACCTCGCCTTGGTGACACGCCGCGGCGCCTCGTGGCGATTCTCCGTTTGGGGCCAGCCTTTCCGCTTGAGCGATTACGAGCCGCCACTGTTGCCCCACAGGCGGAGTAATTCAACGCAGCGATCCTCCTTAATCACTGCGAAGAAGGAGAGATTTGGGTTTCTCCAATAGTTCTTGGTCTCGGCCGTAAGTTAGCATCGGCGGCAGCCCATCAACTATAAGTGAGGCAATTCACAATGGGACGATCACGGCATACGGCAATCGTGCAAGGAAATTTGAATTCATCCGCGAAGAAACTACAGATACAGCGCTTACTTCATTTCGTGAACGTGTGAAGCCAAAAGGGTCGCGACCGACTGCGCCATCCCCGATGCGCCGAATTTATAGGCTATTCCAGCATGTCCGCGTTCCGGCCCGATTCAGACGAGGACCAGCAGATCGAGCCCGAGCTTCTACGCTGCAGCGCCATTGTCGTCTATCGCGTCATGTCGTACTCCGCCACGCGCATCTTCTCAACGTGCGAAGCTGCGCGCCGTTCAAGGTTGCTCAGTATTCCGGCTGCGATTCGCTCGCGCTCGGTCAGCACCGGCGGCAAGTGCTTCACGAAGTAGCGAACATCACCGGCCAAGCTGATCTCACCTTGCCGGTCCAGTATGTCGGCAGCACGCATCCAACTATCGACCACCGCTTTGCGCGTCTCCACGAGCTTCTTTCGTCCTGGATCGCGGACTGTCCCTGTCTCCTTGAGTTCCTTAACCACCGAAGCGACGTGCTCACGCAGAGCGGTTGAAGCGCCGCGCCGCTGTGCTCGGTAGATCGGGTCTTTCGTTGACCCCTTGCTCCGCCCTCGGGCGACTCGCGGTGTGGCGTTCGCAGCCACGCCCTGCTCTCTCATCATGCGAGCAAAGTCTTCCCGCCACTCGCGCAGCATCTCCTTGTCGATGTGCAGCCGTCGGCCGTGCTCTCCTTCCGCCTTCACGACCATGTGAACGTGCGGGTGTGGCTGGTCGGTGTGCAGCACCATCGCGTAACGATGCTGAAGCGCGAACTTCTCGCGCGCGAACGTCCTGGCCGCTGCCAGCACCTTCTCTGGCGGCGTTGGCGCCGGCATCGAGAGGACGATCTTGTGCACCAGCTTTACCTTGCGCGCCTCCTGCTTCCCGTCGCGGCCTGCTCGATACTGGCCGGCGGTCAGCTCGAGGTGCCAATCCTCCAGGAACTCCTTCTGCTCTTCTTTGGGAATCCGCTCGCCTTCGTCGGTTTCAATCTCCAGCTCGCCATGGCGGCTGATGTAGCCGAAATGCGCCGAGACGGCGCCCGCCGACGTACCGCCGCCGGTCACCTTCACCATCACCTCCGGTGTCCGCCGCACCGTGCGCGCGATCTGCTCGATCTGAGCGCGACTGAAGTGAAGCCGCGACTGCGGCCCTGCCCGACCGGCGCTGAAGATGTCCAGCAGAGGCCGGCCGTTCCCTTGGACGCGGATGGGTCTCCTAGTCATATCCACTCTCCCAGCTCTTGAGCGCAGCGCAGACCAGGTTAGACGTCACCTTCTCCAGCCCAGCGACCATGGCTCGCGTGCGGCTGAGTTCCTGCTGAAGGTCTTTCGGCATGCTCCCTGCCCTCGCCCCGTCGCGGGACATTCTGGTGAGCAGTCGTCCGAGGCCGGCCAGCAGGATCACGCCGTGCTTGAGCGCGTCGAGCTCGTTCTCCGTGAGCGGCGGGTTCGTGGCGATGTGTGCTCGGACCAGGGCGGCGAGATAGGTGGATGCTTTCATGTCGCGCCGGCTGGCGCGCTCATTGATCACGCGGCGGTCGCCTGGACGCAACCGAATGGTGATTCGGTCGGTCGAGCGCTCTCGACGTGCCGGAGCTGCATTCGTCTCTGGGACGTCGTTGCAATCCAGCAAAGAGCGAATGGCGATCAGAGCCAGCGTCGATTCAGACATCCCTCGGCTGGCCGCCAATGTTGCGAAGCGCTCCTTCTCCGCCGGCGTCGGACGTGCCGTGATCGATGGAAGACGCGAAGCTGAGCCGTTGCTGCTCACGATGGAAACTCCATTCGTGCAGCAAAAGGCGGACGCTTCGCTATCCTGCCATCAAAATTATTCCTCTCCGCATGCGCCAACATACCGCAGCGGCTCGCATGTCCTCGGATCACTTCGGACCAGCGTGAGAGATGCGCAAGAATGATGTGCAGGGAATCGCGTCCAGGCCGGTATGGCAGCCTGTAGGAGCACGAAGCCGCCAAGGTACCCATGCGCTACCGGTGCGCGTCCGATCGCCTGTGGTAAATGAGCAATGGCGACGCAGCCAGGTCTAGCTTCCGCTTGGATCGCGGTGGTACTCGAGCAGCAGCGTCTGTGGGGCTTGTTGTTGTTGTGGAGTTGGCAATCAGCTGAGCAATGGCCGCGGCCGAAACGAGGCGGCGGGTGCCAATGATCACGCTCGCGAGCTGGCCCTTGCGGAGGAGCTGATAGATCGAATTGCGCGAGATGCCACCCAGCCTCTCGCGGGCTTCGTCGATCGAGTAGAGGTCTCGGTCCTTCATGGGGTCGCTTCCGGATCAACGAGCCCTGGTCAACCGTGACCCGGTTCAATCGATCCTCTCTCAGCTTCCGGCTCGTGCGATCACGGTAGAACAAAGGCCAATCGCACGTGAAGGCTGAGTTCGTGACGAGTTTGAGCAGAAACGCTCGCGGCTGGGAAGGTTAGGTTGCGCGCAAAGTTGATCGATACTCGAACAAAGCCTCGCTCTGAAACATGCAAGTTTCGGCCCTTTCTTCGATGAGGCTCGGGCCGTGCGACACTTTGCGACGAATGCTTCACCACACCAAACGTCGTGCCTCTGAAAGTCGGTTGAACTTGATCCTCGGCGACTCCGCCGGCGGAACGTTCAGAGTCACATTCGGGCGTGGTGAAAACCTTCTGGTGGATCCTGACGTGCTCAGCTGTGGTCCGACGCCCAGACGAGAGCGATCTCGAAGCTTGGAGAGTGTCTACGGAGCAAATACTGGACGGATCTTGTGCCTGGTATGTTTGAGAACTCCGAGACTTGGACGAACGTATGTGTCTGGAGAACGTGCCAAAGCTAGAGCGAAGCGGATCGGATTGTTATTTGGGCGGCAACGGGTTTGACCGAGCAGCTGTTCATAGCTTCCGTTTGCAATCTGATATCGATTGCGAACGGTTCCTTTGGATCGAGTTGAGTTGGTGCAGTTTGAATCCGTACCCAACCGGCGCGCGCGTGTCATCGGAATGGGTGAGCTCAATGAGGCCCTGCTTCGCAACCATCCAGCTGCGATGCCGCTTTCACAGGTTACGTATTCTCGTAGCTATCTCGCCGCATGGGATGCACTTACATCGCCCGATCCACGAGCCGTTGAAAGCTTCGCCGAGAACCATGCATTGGCCGGTGAGTACTTGAATGAAGCGATGCGCCTGATGCTGCGTCGATTTCCGGACGTGAGAACCGGATTAGCCGCACTGGGACTTCAGGCTTCTTGCGCACGTGCGCAAGCACGCTCCGAGTGCGGCACGAGTTATCGGCCTATACGATCACGGAGAACTGGGACGATGCCGATCTCGTCGGCGACTACTATCTGTTCGGGCGGCTGTTGAGGATGGGCGCGGAGAACCTACCGATGCCTCTGCTGGAGCTGAAGTGGCGACAAGAGCAATATGCGCACGACCGAAGTGCAGATCACTCCGTTCGGACTCGATGTCCTTGACGGCCGTGCATCGAACTTTCCTGCGAACCCATTCGAAGAATGGGCTGCAGGCGTTCAGCTGTCCTCGAGCCGCGGCCCCTTGTCGTTCAGGGACGGCGATCGGCTCACTGGTCCTGTCTCTGATGCGAAGTCCGGGTCTTGACGCTAGCTACTCGATATGGACCGCAGTACAAACGTTGAAGTGAGATGCGTGACACCCGGCGAGTGTGAGTTGTTTGGCTCCTATCGCATACACTTGGGGCCGCGGATGGAAGCGGCGGGACTGGGCATCCAGTTCATTACAACCAAGTTCCGGGCATCCACTTCAAGATAGATGTGCCGGATGAGTACCGGGGTGCGATTCTCCAGGGATTGCAAGAAGGAATGGCCCTGCGCTTTCCCGATTTCCCCGAGACAGGAAGCGTCTGGGTTGTGGATATCAAGATCGATCAAGTCGAGTCTTCCCGGCGCGCGTTCTATCGCGCTGCGCGCCTGGTCATCGAGCAAGCGTTCTCATTGGTTTCGACCAGGACCACCTAGACGTCATGGTCGACATTCGCGCATCCATCAAGGATCAAGCGCCCCAGCGCGTCCTAACAAGCGTCGAAGCGCTCGATGCGACTCTGGATGAAGCGAGCGCGGAGGCACTCGCCGACGGCAAGCTGAATATTGTTCTCTTGACTGCTCCGAACGGCGATTGGCTCTCACTAGTCGTGGGAGGAGAGGAAACTGTTGGTCGGCTTCAACTACGGCCACGGCGACCCGCCTTACTACGCGAGCCTGGGTGAAGCCAGAACAGATGAGCCGGTCTTGACGGCATATGTCGGCCTGGCACATCACACCGAGTTTCCGCGGCGATGGGTCGTGCCGTCAGCTGCAGGGCGGCAAGCAGCGCGCGAATTTCTTTTGTCGGGCGAACGTCCGAGCTCGCTGAGGTGGGAGGAACTATGACCTCTAACGCTTCGCTGCAAGCCTTGCTAGCCTGCAAATGCGCTTGATCTCAGCCGGACGCAACGGAGGCACAGGCTTCAGACAGCGCTGATCAAACTCGCGCATGGTCTGCCGGTCGATAGCATCGGCCGCATGCAACCCGCGAGCAGTCGCGTGTACTGCATCGAGAATCTTGGACCGCTTTTTACGCATCGCGATTCACCTCCTGCTCATAGAAGTGCTGTCGGGCACCGCGTTAGCATCCTGCGCACGGCGAGCCTTCCGGGCCGCTTTCACTTCCTCGGCGACATCCTCTTCGGTTAGGGGCGGGACGTTTGCGTCTCGCAGGCGTTGCATGGCGTCCAGTAGCCACTTTCCGGCCTGTGCGGGCCGATCAGAGTCGGTCGCGAACTCATCGCCTTCGCTCATGGCGCTTCGCTACTACTGTGCCAATGCCTTTAGGACGGCTTCGGGATCGTTTTTGATAGCCCGCAGGAGAGCCTTCGCGGGTCCAGTCGGCTCGCGCCTTCCTTGCTCCCAATTGCGTAGGGTGCCGACGTCTGCGTCCAGCAGGCGAGCGAACCTCGGCTGGCTCAGATTGGTCATCGCGCGAATTTCCTTGACCGCAATGGCATCGACCTGGAATTGACGCGAAGGCTTGCGCTCGCCGCGAGCAATCTCGTTGTGCTGCTCCATGCTTTCAACCAATCGTGCGAACAGTCGCTTGTTCATCGTTCCCAGTCCTCGTTCAGCTTTCGCAGGACGGCCTTCTCCTTCGGCGTCAGGTCGTCTTTGATTCCCTTTCCGGTAGATCAAGAGCAGCCGGATCTGCGCCGCCGCAACAACGTGGTAGTAAATAATCCGTGTGCCACCACGCTTCCCTCGCCCTTGAGTGCTCAACGCACCTTAAGTATTCCTCCGGTCTCAGAATGAGATCGCCAGCGTCGGGGCGGCGCACCAAGTGGCTCTCAAATGCTGCATAGTCGTCGTCGCTGAGCAGGGCTTTGACGTGTTGCGTGAACGCTGGTGATTCAATGAAAATCATGGCTAGTGTACGTCAATGACTTACCGTGCGTCAATGACGCACTGAAGGATGTTGCGGTGAAGGGGTGAAAGACCGAGTGCTTCTATTTCTCTTCAACGCCGAACTCTCGCATCAGCTCTTCGACGGGGATGAGTCGGCCAGCATCGGCATCGGCGAATCCGCGTTCGACCGATTCGCGCAGTTCACGCTTGTACTGCGAGCCATGAAGTAGGGCGCCGGTGCGCACGAGGACGCTCTCAGCGACTCGTGAGAGCCTTTTCGGTCGTTGGGTCATGCCGTACCTCCGGACGTTGCGATCCGTCGACATTCGATTCCAGGAGCCGCTCAGGGCGGCTCCGGTGGTTGCTGGCGCGCAGCTCTCCGTAGCTCCACACGATCAAGTGCATTCACGGTACTCACTTACTAGACCCCTCACGACGTACGCCACATCCCTTGCATCGATCACTTCCTCGTCGTCGTACATCTCACGGCGATCTGCAAGCAGTCGAGGAGGGCACACGCGCGCTGCATATTGCAGTCGCTCGCGCTCGATGATCTGTGTCATTCCGTCGCTCAGTGGTTCGCCGTCATCCTTCGTCGTTGGTCTACGTCCGCCGCTGCGAGCTTTGCTTTCGACGCATGCGTTAGAAGAATACTCGTCCGTGCCTTGCACCCATGATCGGCCTCCTACGTAGGCTGGTTGTGGTAGCCGCTCGGGGCTGTTAGTAGCAGCCTCGGGCGGCGCCTTCTCACCGAACCAGTGACAAGTTCGGCCGGGGTACCTGATCGGGATTTCGGGGACCTAAGCGAAGGGTTCTTTTTCAGTTCAACGGCTTGGATCGAAGCATCTTCACTCGACCCTAGCCTCCAATCCTTTCATCCAAGCGGCAATGAACGTCTGCGCGTAAGGCGTTGAATACAGATCGTATTCGAGCTTACCAATCGGAATGGAGTGCCTGCGACATATGGCGTATGATTCACGACATCTGTCAGAGGCGCGCCATGACTGCCAAACGTAGTTCCAAATCGCAGTCCGTCAAGAACACCGCGATTGCGCATGTGGCGCGCCTGGCTACTCCGTCCAAAGCACGTCAGCCCGCCGCGCACGCGGCCGCAAAATCTGCGCTGAGCAGGCGCATTGCTGAAGTTCGAGAAGGTCTGCCGTTGGCGGAGCTCGATCGAACGGCGGAGCTCCTCGGAATCGATCGGGCGCAACTGGCGCGCATTCTGGACACATCGCTGCGAACACTGCAGCGAAAAGCCGAAGGCGGATGCTCGTCTGGGTCCAGCTGCCTCTGATCGGCTCGCGCGCATCAAGCGAATCCACGAGCTAGCCACGCACGTGCTCGGTGAACGGGACAAGGCATCGCGCTGGTTGACCGCTGCGAGCCGCGGGCTCGGTGGCGAAGTCCCATTGCAGATGCTCGATACCGACATCGGCACACAACGCGTGCAGCAGGAGCTGCGCGAGATCGAATACGGCATGCCGCTTTGAAACTCTGGCGCTTGTACCGGCGGGCACATGGACAGGGCCTGGACGGCGCGGGTGGACGATATGCGGCTGGCCGTTGGCACCATCAGGGAACACCTGTCGTTTACTTTGGTGCGGGCGCCGCGATCGTCGTGCTCGAGAAGCTCGCTCATCTCAATCCGGACACGCTGCCAGCAGATCTCGTGCTCGGGTTGTTTGCAGCGGACGTCAGCGTCGGCGACGTTTGGCCGGAAGGGAGCGCGCACAGCCCTGATCTCGAGGATATCGACCTGACGCGAGCTGCCGGTCAGGAGTGGCTGGAAAGCGGTCGCTCGTGTGTCTTGCGCGTGCCTTCGATAGTCGTTCCCGAGGAACACAATCTCGTGGTGAATCCGCTTCACGCCGAGGCGCAACAGATCACACTGGTAACGGAGCGGCCCTTTACCTTCGACGGACGCCTGCTCTAGACTAGTCCGGCCTATACTTGGCGGCGTCGCCACGAGGAACACGGAGAGCAGCAGCCATGAACCGCAAACTGGGCCGCGACGGCCCGCAACTTTTCCCGATCGGCCTCGGCTGCATGGGCATGAGCGAAGGCTACGGCGAGCGCGCGGAGCGCGACGAGCACGAGTCGATCGAGACGATCCATCGCGCGCTCGATCTCGGCGTGAACCTGCTCGACACGGCTGACATCTACGGTCCGCACGAAAACGAGCTGCTTGTCGGCCGCGCTTTGCAAGGCCGGCGCTCGCAAGCAGTGCTCGCGACGAAGTTCGGCTTCGTGGCCGATCGCGAGAAGGCGAAAACACGACGCATCGACGGACGGCCGGAGTACGCGCGCGCAGCGTGCGACGCGAGTCTGCGCCGCCTCGCAGTCGACACGATCGACCTGTGGTATTTGCATCGCGCGGATCCGCTGGTGCCGATCGAAGAGACTGTCGGTGCGATGGCGGAATGCGTCCGCGCCGGCAAGGTGCGCTACCTCGGACTCTCCGAGGTCAGCGCTGAGACACTGCGGCGTGCGCACGCAGTGCATCCGATCTCGGCTCTGCAGAGCGAGTACTCCATGTGGACGCGCGATCCCGAGCACAACGGCACGCTCGCGACCTGCAAGGAGCTCGGCGTGACGTTCGTGGCGTTCAGTCCGCTCGGCCGAGGTTTTCTGACCGGCACCGTTCGCTCGGCGGACGCGCTGGCGAAGGACGACATGCGCCGCCGCCTGCCGAGATTCCAAGGCGACAACCTCGCGCGCAACACGCAATTGGTCGATGCCGTGACGCAGCTCGCGAGCAAGCGAGGGTGCACACCCGGGCAGCTTGCGCTCGCGTGGGTGATCGGCAGGGGCGAGCATGTCGTGCCGATCCCCGGCACGAAACGCCGGACGCGACTGGAGGAGAACGTTGCAGCTGCGCGCATCACATTGTCAGAGGAGGAAGTGCGCGCGATCGACGCGCTGCTTTCGCCCGATGCGATCGCAGGCGCGCGTTATCCCGACTCCTTGATGGAGCTCGTCAACCGCTAGGGAGGCTCGCTCATGCATCGTTGCATCGGCATTGCACTGATTCCTGCGCTGTTCGCGACACTGTCGTCATTCGCCGCTACCGACACGAAGCTGCGCCACGATTCGTCTGGGTGCAGGCCGACGGCACCGGTCGTCGCTGGCTCGCGGTCGAGTACGAATACACGCGCCGCCGCTGAAGGCGATCAGGTACCGCCGGAGGCGTCGATCAGGAACAGTGCCTTGCAGCCGTCCTCGCAGCCGAACAGCGATACCTTGTCAGCCGACGCTCCGCGAATGAAGCCGAAGCGGCCGATGTTGATCGAGAACTGATAGGGCGTTCCGGCGATGGATATCGATCCCGGCGTACTGGCAAGGCAGCACGGAGTAGGACGAGCGCAGCTCGTCCGGGCTGATCGCGGTCGCTTCCGAGAAGAAGCTGAGCACCTGGTCTTTCGTCAGATTCCAATTTCGGCACGCGCGGGCGAAGGCACCCTCGGGCACCTCGGGCGGTCCGAGGTGCCGCTCGAGGCTGATGACCTTCACCGTGCCCTTCGCCAGCGACGCCTTCAGCGCTCCCTCCTCGATGGCGGGTGCACCTGCCGCGGAAACCGCGGCCAGCATTGCAACAGTGGCGAGCATTCGCTTCATCTAAGCCCCCTTCGGCTTCAACTGATGCAGCAGGATCGAGTTCCCTTCGGAATCCAGGCAGACGGCCATCCGGCACACCGGACTGTGGATGATGTCGCTCTTGAAGGTCACGCCCTTCGCCTTGAGGTCCGCCATGAGCTTGTCGAGGTCCTCGACCTCCAGCGCGATCGTCCCGCCGGCCGCATCGCTCGGCTTGTCCGGGATGAAGTTCGTCAGCGCCAGGCAGCCGCCGCCCGGCAGGTCGTATTCGATCCAGTACTGATTGCCCTGGTTGCCCATCGAGCCGCGCTTCAGCCCGAAGGTCTCCTCGTAGAACTTGCGCGCGCGTGCGACGTCCGCGATCGGGTACATTGTGAACGCTACCTTCTTGAACACGGGGCACCTCCAATCATGGCCGCCGGATTGATCGATCGCCTGTTCCTGGCGCACCCGCGCAGCGCCGGACAGGGCTACTTCGAGCACCTGCGCTTCGCGTGGAGCTTCGGTGCGACGATGGCCATCGGAACCCTCGCCGCGCTCGTGCACGGTCTGTTCCCGTTCGTGTGCCAGACCGCCGCAGGCGACAGAGTCCGCGCGCTCTACGCCCGGCTCTCCGGACGCGAGCCCGGCAGCGTGCGCTAGGCAGCCGCGCGTCGCGCCTTGCGCACCGAGAAGAACAGCTGTCGGTTCTCACCGGCCTTCTGAATCGAGGCCTGCTCCAGCGCGACCATCACGTACAGGATGTTCAGCGCCTGGAGCCGGCCAGTGATGTGCTTCGTGCGCCGGCCGGCGTGCACGACGTCCTTCGCGGTGACACCGCTGTGGCCGCCCATGCGGCCCTGCACGTACTCGACGGCCGCTTCATCGATGAGATTGAAATAGCCGGAGCCCTTGCGATCCTTCGCCCGCGCGAAGGACAGAACCAGGTACGAGCCCTTGGCCTGGAAGACGTGATAGGTCTGGCGCACTGCCTCGACCCGGCCGCAGTAGTCGAGCCCTTGCTGAAGCTGCTTGATATTCACGTAACCCCCCAACGCGCTTACGCGTCGTCAGGTCGCGTCTTCATCTCCAGAGGGCTCATTCTCGACCGATCGCGTGGGGAGCGCCACTTTTTCGACGTCGCGGTGCAGCCTCAACCGGTATTGATGCTTGCGCGGTCGCGGATAGTTCCTCCGCCCTGCGACTGCTGCAGCTCCCTGAGCTCATCGGCGAGGCGACCGAACGTTTCCCGCGTGCCGTTCTCCAGACCCGCTTTCAACACGGCATCGCGCACCTCGCGAGACGGATACAGTCCCGTCGACGTCAGCACGGTCTGACCGGCGTGCTCGGTGAATGTGACAGTCTCGATGATTTCGCCGGCATCCCAGTCCTCCCATCTCTCGGTGCGCACCAGCCGTTCGGGACGCGCGACCTCGCGATGCACGCCGCGCATGCCGACGTCCGACTTGCCTTCGCCGCGCCAGAGAAAGCGGTAAGCGCCGCCCACTCGCAGGTCGACCTCGCAGACGACCAGGGAGCGACCGGGCGCGCCGTACCAGCGCTTGAGCAGCTCGGGTTGCGTGTACGC
Organism: uncultured Gammaproteobacteria bacterium; assembly: GCA_963830745.1. Taxonomy (GTDB): domain Bacteria; phylum Pseudomonadota; class Gammaproteobacteria; order Steroidobacterales; family Steroidobacteraceae; genus Steroidobacter. The sequence continues at coordinate 196,755 of CAWHNL010000011.1, read as the reverse complement.
ATCGAAGACCAGGGTACGCGGCGCATCGAACGTCCGCGTCACGACGACTTCGCGATCCGTCGGAGTGGAAATCTTCACGTCCTCTGTCGTGCTCATCGCAGTCTCTCCTCGCTTCGTGTGAGTGGGGGCGGGCGCATCAGCGCCGCTTGCGCTTGCTCGCGGTGCGCTTGCCGGGCGAGCTCTTCAGCTCCTGCAGCACCGCGTCCAGTTTCCGGAAGTTGCTTTCCCAGAGCTGGCGGTAGTTCTCCAGCCAGTCGTTCGCTTCGGCGAGCGGCCGCGCTTCGATTCGGCAGGGGCGGCGCTGTGCGTCGCGGCCGCGCGAGATCAGCCCGGCGCGCTCCAGCACCTTGAGGTGCTTGGAAATCGCCGGCTGCGTCATGTCGAACGGTTCGGCGAGCTCCAGCACCGAGGCTTCGCCGGAGGCGAGGCGGGCGAGTATCGCGCGCCGGGTCGGGTCCGCGAGCGCCGCGAAAGTTGCATCGAGCCGTGCCGACATCGCCATTGCATAACCCATCGGTTGATTAACTGAATGGTTATATAACTGAAGACGACTGATACAGTCAAGCCGCTGTGTCGCAAGCGACCGTGAATTCTTGCGTGCTCGAACTCAGGACAGCGCAGCGAGCATCGTCGGAGTACAGTCCCGCAGCCGCACAAACAACAGCAACAAAGCGGAGGGATGAGTGGAATAACACTGCACTGGAGGAATGTTCGATGACTCGTGGAATTCACCGCTTGCTCGGAGGACTTGCGCTCGCGTCCGCGACTGCCGCGGTGCTTGCAGCGGCGCCGCCGCAGCAGCAGACACAGGAGCGCACTGCATTCGCGAATTACTCTCGGTCGATGAAAGCCGGCGCGTCCGCCAAGCTCGGCGGACACTTGCAATCGCTGGCGCGGGTCGCCGAGTCGCAGGCGCAACTGAGCGCGCGTGCGCGATCGACTGTCATGAGCAGATTGCCGGGGCTGACCATACGCGACCGCTACGTCGCGGTTAGCGCGTACGCGGACGGCGACGTCAATGCATTGCGCACCGAGTTGGTTGCGAAAGGCATGACGACGGCGGCCGTGCACGGCAATGCCGTAACTGGACGCGTGCCGATCGACGCGTTGTCGGACATGAGCTCGATCCCGACGCTGCGGTTCATGCGTCCTTCGATGGCGCGGACGCATGTCGGACTGACGACCAGCCAGGGTGATCGTTCACAGCGTAGCGACGTCGCGCGTCAGCGATTCAACGTCAACGGCAGGGGAGTGCGGGTCGGCGTGATGTCCGACAGCTACAACTGCTCGGAAGGCGCGTTGGTACCCGGCGAGCCGTTCACGACGGCGCCGCAGGACAAGGCGAGCAACGATCTGCCGCAGGATGTACTGGTGCTGAAGGATCTGTCACCGACACCTTCGTCCGACTGCGCCGATGAAGGGCGCGGCATGATGCAGCTGATCCACGACGTCGCGCCGGCTTCGTCGCTGGCGTTCTACACCGCGTTCGAGAGCGCGGAGGATTTCGCGGCCGGCATCGTCGCACTCGCGGATGCTGGCTCGAAGGTCATCGTCGACGACGTCATCTACTTCGCCGAGCCGATGTTCCTGGACGGCCCGATCGCACAGGCGGCCGATCGCGTGAAGTCGCGCGGCGTCGCGTACTTCTCGTCCGCCGGCAACGAGGCGCGGCAGTCGTACGAGTCCGCGTTCCGCAGGTCCGGGAGCGAAGGCGCCGGCGGTGGCGTGCTCCACGATTTCGACCGCGGCAAGGCCGTGGATGATCTGCAAGGCATCACTGCGCGAAGCCGGCAGCGTCTCGCTGCTGTCGTTCCAGTGGGACCAGCCTTGGTTCTCGGTGAACGGCAAAGGTTCCGCCAGCGACGTGGACGTCTACTTCGTCGACGACAGCGGCAATCCGATCACGCTGTGCGACGACGATCCGGAGGCGCTCGTGTGCCAGTTCCCCGGTGTCGACCGCAACGAAGGTGGCGATGCCGTGGAAGTTCCGGCGCTGATCAACGACAGCGACGAGGATGTGCACGCCAACATCGCGATCGAGCTGTTCTCCGGACCTGCGCCGCGCAGAATGAAATACGTGTGGTTCGACCTGGGCGGCGGCCTGATGATCGTCGAAGAGCACGACACGCAGAGCGGCACGTTGTACGGGCACGCGAATGCGGCGGGAGCAGAGGCCGTCGGCGCAGCGCCCTGGTACAACACTGTCGGCGTTCGGGCCGCAGAACAAGCCGGAGTGCGCGCCCGCGTGCCTCGAGCTGTTCTCGTCGGCAGGCGGCGTGCCGATCCTCTTCGACCGGACCGGACGACGCTTCCCGTTCCCGCTGATTCGCATCAAGCCGGGCCTCACCGGACCGGACGGCGGCAACACCACGTTCTTCATCGCTGACATCGCGGCACCGATTCCTGGCTCGACCGAGCCGGACGGCTTCCCGAACTTCTTCGGCACGTCCGCATCGGCGCCGCACGTCGCCGCGATCGGTGCATTGATGCTCGATCAGCGCGCGCGCGACATCGCGGCAGGCAAGCGGTTCATCGGTTCGAAGCAGCTGCGGCCGGACGTGATGTACATAGCGCTGCGTCTGTCGGCGGTACGGCAGGACATCAGGCAGCGTGCAGGTCGCGTAACCGGACCGATCGCAATCCCGCATTCGAAGGGATTCGATTTCGATTCGGGCTTCGGCTTCGTGGATGCAGCGACGGCGCTGCGGCTGACAGCCGGCTTCTAGCCTCGTCGACGCGAGCAGGCACAGGGTGCGGGATGAACCGCACCCCGAGCCGCGAGCGCACGCGTCACTACCGGGAGGGGTGCCCGCGACATTGCGACACGGGGCGCGGTCCGTCGCCAGAATGCCTACGGCAGCGCGGCGAGCGAACTGGACCGGGGGCTTAGGTAGATCCCTTAGTTCGGACGGACGGGATCGCATTGTCGTCGAGCGATTAAACGCACTGGGAGTCGGCGAGAAATTCGCCGCTGCGAAGAGGAGGGAGTCCCCGACACTCAGCCACTTAAGAACGCACAAGCTCTGCGCGTCAACTATGGTTGACGGCGTGTAATCTGATGGTTTTCACAGCGGCCGCACGGGCGCGAATCGAGGCACGCATTCTGCGCTTGTCACGAGGCAATCCAGGCGACGTCAAGCCAGTAGGCGCAGGAGTGAGCTGAGATGCGTGTCGACTACGGCGCGGGATACCGTGTGTACTTCACGAGGCGCGGGGCCAACTGTCGTCCTGCTTCTGAGCGGCGGCGATAAGAGCAACGCAGGACGCCGACATCAAGTCGAGCGATCGACTATTGCCGAAGACTGGAGCGATTGATGGCGAGGAGAAAGGAAAAATTCGCACGCTACGATGTAGCCGATTACCTCGAGAGTGAGGAAGACATGGCCGAGTACCTCGACGCGTGCATCGAGGAGGCCGGTGACGACGCCTGCGTTTCATTGCGGCGGGGTTGGGCGATCATCGCGCGCGCGCGCGGCATGTTGCAGCTTGCCAAGGACACTGGGATTTCGCGCGAGGGCCTATAAGGCGTTGTCGCGAGACGGAATCCCAGCCTGCTACTGTTCTAAGGTGGTGAAGGCACTCGGCCTGAAACGCACGAGAAGTTTGCGTAAGCGGCGCCGGGCTGTCGCCGCGACCGCGCCGCTCGCCGTTCTGGTGCCCGGGGCCGGACTCGAACCGGCATGGAGTCGCCTCCGAGGGATTTTCGTACCCGCTACAGCTTTCGCTGCTGAGCCGCTCGCTGTCGCGCAGCTCATTTGGAGTCTGGACTTTCTCTTTGCCGTGCGCCGCCGGTGCGCGACCGGCGAGCGTTTAGGCAGGGGCCGTCAAGTCTCTACACTTTCCGTGCGCGGCGTCGCCGCGCGCGGCTTAGCTCGGGATTGCAGTCACGCGCACGCGTGGTGCTGGTTCCCCGAATTTGACCCCATTCACGCCGGGCGTTTCCGCGCCGGGTGCTCAATTTTCTCAAGTCCCTTGCGTCTACCAATTTCGCCACCCGGGCAGCGGGTGCGGGCGCGATTGTAAGCCACGCGGAGCGGCACTGTGGGCCAGGACTGTAGGGTTGTGGCGACGCCTGCAGGTTGCGACGGCAGGCCGGCGGCGGGCGTCTGTTAAACTGCCGCCGGTTTTTCGGCCGGTCTCAGTAACAACAACGCATGCATGCACAGGCCGAGCACGGCCGCAGCCGAGCCGCAACTCGACGTTCGCGCCGTGCACCTGTGGCGCGGCGAGCGGCATCTGCTTACGCGGCACGTCGTTCGTCTTGAGCCGCGGCGAGCTGCTGCAGGTCGTCGGTCCGAACGGCGTCGGCAAGACGAGCCTCCTGCGCTGCGTGGCCGGGCTGCTGCCGACGGAGTCCGGCGAGATCGTCTGGCGCGGACGTCAGCTGCACGAGTGTCGCGACGACTATCACCAGCAGCTCGCGTACCTCGCTCATATCAATGCGCTCAAGCCGGACCTCACCGCGCTCGAGAACCTGCAGTACAGCGTCGCGCTGCGCCGGCCAGTGCTGCAGCAGGAGCTTCGCGCCACGTTCGCACGCCTGCGCATCGAGCAATGCGCCGACTTGCCTGCGCGCGCGCTGTCGGCGGGGCAGAAGCGGCGCGTGGCCATCGGCCGCATCCTGCTGACGCGAGCTTCGCTGTGGATTCTCGATGAGCCGATCACGAATCTCGATTCGGCCGGCATCGCGCTGTTCGAGGAGTGCATGGCGGAGCACCTGCGAACGGGCGGCTGATCCTGACCGCCGCGCATCAGCTGCTGCTGCAGGGACGGCCTGGCGTGCGAACGCTGGAGCTGCACTGATGCAGTCCTCCGGACTCGGCGCGCTCGTTCGACTGGTGATCGCGCGCGATCTGCGGCTCGCGGTCCGGCACTGGGACCAGGTGATGCAGCCGCTGATCTTCTTCGCGATCATCACGACGCTGTTCCCGCTCGCGATCAGCCCGGCGCTGGACGAGTTGCGGCGCATTGCGCCCGGCGTCGTGTGGGTCGCTGCGATGCTGGCCTCGCTGCTCGCGCTGGAGTCGCTGTTTCGCCCGGATGTCGAGGACGGAACGATGGAGCAGTGGGTCTTGTCGGGCCAGCCGTTGTCGCTGTTGCTACTGGCGAAAGTTGTGACGCACTGGCTTCTCACGGGCCTGCCGCTGGTGCTGATGTCGCCGCTCGTGGGAACTGCGCTGGGCATGCCGCAGTCTGTCTGGCCGGTGCTGATGGCGACGCTCGCGCTCGGCACCGGCTCGCTCGAGCATGCTGGGCGCGAGTCGGGGCGGCGCTGACTGTCAGCGTGCGCCGGGGCAGCGTGCTGCTGGCTCTGCTGGTGCTGCCGCTGGAGATGCCCGTACTGATTTTCGGTGCGCGGGCCGTGGATCTGGCCATGCAGGGCGAAGCGGTCGCAGGTCCGCTAAACTTGCTCGCCGCGCTGCTGCTGTTCTTCGTCAGCCTGGGGCCGTTCGCGATGGCGGCGGCAATGCGCGTCAGCGTCGAGTCCTGAAAGTCAGGACGAAAGTTAGTCGAGAGCACTCACTTTATATGTGGCTCTGGTTTCACAAGCTCAGCTCGCCGCCCTATGCCTACCGGATGGCGACGCTGCTGCGCCCGTGGTTCTTCTGGACCGCGCTGGCGCTGATGCTGTTCGCGGCGTACGGCGGGCTGGTGCTCGCGCCGCCGGACTACCAGCAGAAGGATGCATTCCGGATTATCTACGTGCATGCACCGGCGCGCGATCATGTCGCTGCAGGTGTACGTCGTGATGGCGATCGCCGCGGCCGTCGGCATCATCTGGCGCATCAAGCTCGCGCATGCGGTCGCGGCGGCGTGCGCGCCGGTCGGCGCCGGCTTCACGGTCGTCGCGCTCGCGACGGGCTCGATCTACGGCAAGCCGATGTGGGGAACGTGGTGGGAATGGGATCCGCGCATCACGTCGGAGCTGATCCAGCTGTTCCTCTATCTCGGCTACATGGCGCTGCGCGCGTCGTTCGACGACACGCAGCGTGCCGATCGTGCGAGCGCGATCCTGGCGATCGTCGGTGTCGTGAATGTGCCGATAGTCAAATACTCGGTCGTCTGGTGGAACAGCCTGCACCAGGCGCCGACGATCTCGAAGATCGGCAAGCCCTCGATCGAGCTGTCGATGGCGTGGCCGCTCTACACGATGTTGCTCGGCTTTATGCTCTACTTCGCAGCCGTGCTGTGCGATCGGGTGCGCAGCGAGATCCTCCGGCGCGAGCGCAATGCCGACTTGGCTGCTTGAAACCGTAAAGACATCATGAGCTTACGTGAATTTCTTGCCATGGGTTCTTACGGCGGGTACATCTGGTCCTGCTACGCCGTGACGCTTGCCATGCTGATCTTCAGCGCGTGGTCGGCCCGGCGCAGTCGCTGCGCGAGCAGATCGGCGCCGCGCGGCGCCGCATCGAGATGCAGAAGGAGGAGCGGTCATGACATGACACCGCGACGCCGTCGCATGGTGCTGGTCGGGCTCATCGTTCTCGGCGTGGGCGCAGCGGCCGCGTTCGCGCTGACCGCGTTCCAGGACAACCTTCTCTATTACTACCCGCCTTCGGATGTGGCTGCCGGCAAGGCGCCGGCGGATCGCGTGTTCCGGCTCGGCGGCATGGTCGAGGAGGGCAGCCTCAAGCGCGCAGACGGGCAGCATGGAAGTGCGCTTCGTCGTCACCGATTTTCAGAAGGACGTGACCGTCAGCTACAGCGGCGTGCTGCCGGATCTGTTTCGCGAAGGGCAGGGCGTGATCGCGCGCGGCCAGCTCGGATGCCGACGGCGTGTTCGTCGCGGAGGAAGTGCTGGCGAAGCACGACGAGAACTACATGCCGCCGGAAGTGGCCGAGAGCCTGCGCAAGCAGCACGAACAGAAGGCTCCGGCGCCGACGCCGTCGACGTGAGCGCGACGCTAGGAACCATGCCATGGCCGCCGAGCTCGGACATTTCGCGCTGATCCTGGCGTTCTGCCTCGCGCTGCCGCAGGCGTTCTTCGGGCTGGCCGGCGCGGCATATGCGCCGCCCGCACTGGATGGCGCTGACGACGCGCGCCGTCGCGGGCCAGTTCGTGTTCACTGCGTTCGCGTTCGCCTGCCTCGCGTACTCGTTCTATCGTGAACGACTTCTCCGTGCTGTACGTCGCGCAGAACTCGAACTCCGAGCTGCCGACGTTCTATCGCTTCGCCGCCGTGTGGGGCGCGCACGAAGGCTCGCTGCTGCTGTGGCTGCTGGTGCAGGCGATCTGGACGGTTGCGGTCGCGGCGTTCAGCCGCAACATGCCGGACGACGATGACGAGCCGCGTGCTCGGCGTGCTCGGGTCTGATCAGCGCCGGCTTCGCACTCTTCATTCTCACGACGTCGAATCCGTTCGAGCGCCTGTGGCCGGCCGCGGCGGATGGTCGCGATCTGAATCCGCTGCTGCAGGATCCGGCGCTCGCGATCCATCCGCCGATGCTCTACACCGGCTACGTCGGCATGTCGGTGCCGTTCGCGTTCGCAGTCGCGGCGATGCTGGAAGGCAAGCTCGATTCGCTGTGGGCGCGCTGGGTGCGGCCGTGGACGACGGTCGCCTGGATGTTCCTGACGGTCGGCATCGCGCTCGGCAGCTGGTGGGCCTACTACGAGCTCGGCTGGGGCGGCTGGTGGTTCTGGGATCCGGTCGAGAACGCGTCGTTCATGCCGTGGCTGATCGGCACCGCGCTCATTCATTCGCTGGCGGTCACCGAGAAGCGCGGCCTGTTCAAGAGCTGGACGCTGCTGCTGGCGATCGCGGCGTTCTCGCTGTCGCTGCTCGGAACGTTCCTGGTGCGCTCGGGCGTCATCGAGTCCGTGCACGCGTTCGCGAGCGATCCGGCGCGCGGCCTGTTCATCCTCGCGTTCCTGGTGATCTGCATCGGCGGCGCACTGGTGCTGTACGCGTGGCGCGCGCCGCTGTTCACGTTCGAAGGCAGGCTTCGCGCCGATCTCGCGCGAGTCGTTCCTGCTGATGAACAACGTGCTGCTGGTGGCCGCGATGGCGGTGATCCTGCTCGGCACGCTGTATCCGATCTTCCTCGATGCGTTCGATCTGCGCGGCGTTTCGGTCGGGCCGCCGTACTTCAGCGCGATGTTCCTGGTGCCGATGCTGCCGCTGGTGTTCCTGCTCGCGCCGGGCATGCATGCGGCGTGGAAGCGCGCGTCGTTCGAGCGCACGAAGGTGCTGCTCGCAGTGCTGCTGCTCGCGGCGCTCGTGCTCGGCATCGGCATTCCGGTGTTCGCGTACGGCTGGCGCTCGGTCCTGAGCGCCGTCGGCATCGTCTTCGCGCTGTGGGTCGCGTTCGCTGCGCTGGTCGAGCCGATCGAGCGGCTGCGCAAGGGCCACTCGCTGTCGGCGGGCGTGCTCGGCATGAGCGTCGCGCACTTCGGCCTGGCGATGTTCATCCTCGGCGCGACCACGGTCGAGTCCTACAAGCAGGAGAAGGATCTGAGCCTGCGGCCGGGGCAGAGCACCGAGGTCGCCGGCTTCACGTTCACGATGAACAGCCTGCGCGACGTCGCGGGGCCGAACTACGAGGCGGTCGAGAGCGAAGTGGTGATCTCGCGCAACGGCAAGGAGATCGACGAAGCTGCATCCGCAGAAGCGCGTCTATCGCGTGCAGAAGAACGCGATGACCGAAGCGGGCATCGACGGCGGCTGGAATCGCGACCTGTTCGTCGCGATGGGCGAGCCGCTCGGCGACGGCGCGTGGAGCCTGCGCCTGCAGTACAAGCCGATGGTGCGCTTCATCTGGCTGGGCGCGCTCGTCATCGCGCATCGGCGGCCTCATCGCCGTGTGCGACCGGCGCTATCGCCAGCGCGTCACGGCCGAGGCCACGAGTCCGGCGCAGGCCGGCACCAGCGCGGCCTAAGCACACCATGTGGCGATTCATCATTCCGATCGGCCTGTTCGCTGCGCTCGCCGCGTTCCTGTTCATCGGTCTCGGCCGCGACAAGCAGACGCTGCCGTCGCCGCTGATCGGCAAGCCGGCGCCGCAGTTCGAGCTGCCGCGCGTCGACGATCCGTCGCAGAAGATCTCCAACCGCGAGTTCGCCGGCCGGCCGTACGTCGTGAACATCTGGGGCAGCTGGTGCGTCGGCGTGCCGCGAGGAGCACGAGGCGCTGATGGAGATCGCGCGCCGCGGCGAAGTGCCGATCGTCGGCCTGAACTGGAAGGACGAGCTGCCGCTGGCGCAGCGCTGGCTGCAGGTGCTCGGCAATCCGTACGTCGTCTCGGCGTTCGATCCCGAGGGCAACGTCGGCATCGACTGGGGCGCGTACGGCGCGCCGGAGACGTTCCTCGTCGATGCGCGCGGCATCGTCGTTCACAAGCACGTCTCGCCGATGACGGTCGACGTCTGGGAGCGCGATTTCCTGCCGCTCATCAAGCAGAGCGCGGAGCGAAGGGCGAATGAGAGCGCTGTTCGCCATCGTCGCGGCTCTGCTGTGCGCGCAGCTCGCGTTCGCCATCGACACCGCGCCGGCCTTCGCAGATCCGGCGCAGCAGGCGCGCTACGAGCGCGTGATTCGCGAGCTGCGCTGCCTGCAATGTCGCAGCGAGACGATCGCCGATTCCAACGCGACGCTCGCCGCGGACCTGCGCCGCCAGGTGCGCGAGATGATGGCCGCCGGCAAGAGCGACCAGGAGATCTTCCAGCACATGGTGGATCGCTACGGCGACTACGTCCTCTACAAGCCGCCGCTGGCGGCGCGCACGCTGGCTGCTGTGGGGCGCGCCGATCCTGCTGCTGGTCGGCGGCGGCAGCGATCGCGGCGTTCGTGATCGCGCGCAAGTCGCACCTGCCGGACACCGATCCGGCCGATCCCGGCCTGGGTGCCTCGTGACCGGTTTCATCATCGCCTGCGCCGCCATGATCGCGGCGGCTCTGCTGTGGATCGTGCTGCCGCTGCTGCGCACGAAATCGCGCAGATGCCGATGCGTCGCGCAAGGAGCGCCGCGCTCTCTGCGCATCGCAATCGCGTTGTTCGTGCCCGCGCTGGCGGCGACGCTGTACGCGACGCTCAGCAACTGGAACTGGAACGAGGCGGACGCCGCGATGGCGCGCGAGCAGCAGATGGACGAGCTGCTCGGACAGCTCAAGGCGAAGCTCGCCGAGAATCCCAACGACGTGAACGGCTGGCTGCTGCTCGGCCGCTCGTACGGCGCGATGGGCCAGCTACGCGCTCGCGGTCGACGCCTTCCAGAATGCCTACGACCAATCGCAGCGGCGAGAACGTCGAGGCGATGATCGGTCTCGGCGAAGCGCTGGCGATGACCGACGAAGCTCGCTGACCGGTCGCGCCGGCCGCCTGTTCGATGCCGCGCTCGACGAAGGCGCCGAATCATCCCAAGGCGCTGTGGTACGGCAGCATCGCGGCGCTGCAGGCCGGCGATCTTGCGCAAGGGGCGGGATCGTCTGCAGCTTCTGCTCGCTCAGAATCCGCCGGAGCAACTGCGCAGCGTGCTGGAGCGGCAGATCCAGGATCTCAATCAGCAGCTCGACGAAGCAGGGCAGGGTCGCGCCTGCTGCTGACGGCAGGCTCCGAGGGCGCGGCGGCCACGGCACAGCGCTCGATTCGGGTCGCCGTTTCGATCGCGCCGCAACGTCCGCGAGCAGCTCAAAGGTGGGCCGTTGCCGCTCTTCATCCTGGCGCGCGACCCGTCGGCCGGCGGACCGCCGCTGGCGGTGCAGCGTCACAGCTCCTCGGACCTGCCGCTCACGGTCGAGCTCAGCGAGCGCGATGCGATGATTGCAGCGCGGACCATCGCGAGCGTGCCGCGCGTGCAAGTAGTCGCGCGCCTGTCGCGCTCGGGCACGCCGCAGGCGCAGAGCGGCGACTACTATGGCGAAGCCGAGTACGATTTTTCGCAAGAACCGCAGGTGCACTTTGCATATCATCATCGACCGCGTCGTGCCCTGATCACCATCGACCGCGCCGTACCGATGCACTCCGACCAGGATTTCCTTTGGCGGCCTGCCCTCGATGGTGCCGGCGTATGCGCGCGTGCTGTTGGGCAAGAAGCCGTACATCGCGCCGCCCGGAACGGTCATCGAGCCGGTCGAGCTCGAAGCGCGCCGCATCGTGCTGTCGGCCGCGCACCTGCAACGCTATCGCGATGTGTGCTCGGTGCCTGCACGGCGCGGAGCTGCCGCCGGCCTATCTGCATCTCGTCGCGATGCCGATGCACATGCAGCTGTTCGTCGTGCGGAACTTCCCGGTGAAGGTGCTCGGCCTGATCCACCTGCGCAATACGATTCGCGTGCTGCACCCGGTCGAGCAGCGCGCGCCGCTGCGGCTGACGGTGCACTTCGACACCATGCGCCTCACCGACTTCGGCCAGGAGTACGACTTCGTCACGCGCTACGAGCAGAACGGCGTCGTCGTCTGGGAAGAAGTGAGCACGATGTTCGCCCGCGGCAACACGGCGCCGAAGGAAGGCAGCAAGCGTCCGGCGCATCGAGCGCGCGAATGCACCGGCGAGCGGCGTGTCGACCGAGACGCTGGAGGTGCGCGACAACACCGGCTGGCGCTACGCGCGCGTGTCCGGCGATTTCAATCCGATTCATCTCACGGCGCGCACGGCGCAGATGTTCGGCTTCAAGCAGGCAGTCGCGCACGGCATGTGGTCGCTCGGCCGCTGCCTCGCAGCGGCGGCGCCGCACTTGCCGAAGGGCAAGATGCAGGTCGACACGCAGTTCAAGCTGCCGGTCTACATTCCTTCGCAGGCGCTGTCGCGCACCTGGAACTCCAGCGACACCGTGGAGATTGCGATGTGCACGATGCGCGGCGATCGGCTGCACTTGGCGATGCAGGTGCGACCGCTGTGAGCGCGACTCTCGTGGACTTGCTGACCGCTATCGAGTCGCGCGCGAGCGCCCTCAAGCTGACCGAGCCGGGGCCGACGCGCGCGCATCTGGAGCAGATCATGCGCGCCGGCGTGCGCGCACCGGATCACGGTCGCCTGCGACCCTGGCGCTTCGTGGTGCTCGAAGGCGCCGCTCGCGAGAAGCTCGGCGACGCGATGGCGCGCCTGTCGCTCGCGAAGTTTCCGCAGTCCACGCCGGAGCAACTGGACGGCGAGCGGCGCAAGGTGCTGCGCGCGCCGACCATCGTCGTCGTCGCGGCGCGCATCACGCAAGGCAAGATCCCGGAAGTCGAGCAGGTCGCCGCGGTCGCTGCCGGCGTCGAGAACATGGTGCTGGCTGCGCAGGCGCTGGGCTACGGCGCGATGTGGAAGACCGGTGCAGCGGCCTACGATGCACAAACGAAGACGATGCTCGGCCTGACTGCGCGAGGATCACATCGTCGCGTTCCTCTATCTCGGCACGACCGCACTTGCGGGAACCGCAACGCCAGCGTCCCTCGACGGTATCGTCACCTGGACGAAGTAACGCGCGAGCATTCGCCTCGTCGCGTTCTTTCATCGCTTCATCTCGCCCCCGATCCCGGCCGCAGCGCGGCTCGCTACGATCGCGCATTTCCTGGCAGCGAGGACCGTCCATGAGATTCGCGCGATTGGCTGTCATGGCACTGTCGATGCTGTTGCTGAGCACTGGCGCTGCGGCATCGAGCTGCCCGCTGCACCTGGTTACGATCGAGCCGGACGGCAGCGCGTCCGAAGGCTCGAAGGACGTATTGCGCGAAGCATTTCGCGCCGGCCTGCCGCTGCGCGTCGGCTGGTCGCTCAACTTCGACGCCGATGCCGAACCGGAAGTCATTCACTGGAGCGACTCCGGCTTCCTGACGGAGTTCGAAGGCGAGATCTTCGCGCAGTTCGCCGACATCCAGGCGCAAGGGCCGCGCCTCGGCAAGGCGAGCATATCGATGCCGGCGAAGCGCAAGCGCTGGTCGGGCCTGGTCGGCACCAACGGGGTGCTGGAAAGCAACTTCGACGACGGCGAGGCCGTGCCATCGGAGCGCGTCCGCAGCGAATGGTGCATCGACGGCCGCGCCGCCTGCGCGTGCCGTCGTGGCGGCTGGTCTACCTTCACGACACGAGCGGCGCCGCGATCGAGGGTGCGAAGTCGGCGTTGTTCGATGCTATCCGTCGCGGCTATCCGATTCGCTTCGCGTGGGGCGCTGCGGTGGGCACGCCGGAGAAGCCGGCGAGCGTCGAGCATGCTGCCGAACCCGTGTTCCTGACGATCATGGGAGAGAGCGAATTGTTCGTGCAGCTGCCGGAGCACATCGCGCAGGCGTCCTATCATGAGCCGTCGCGCGCCGCGTTCGGCAAGCCGGCGGTGATGTGGCGCGGCATGATGGGAACCGACGGCAGCTTCGATGCCGTGATGGTCGACCGCGCCAGCGGGAAGGAAGTGCGGCGCATGCCGCAGCGTGCCCGGATCGCCTGGTTCGCCTACGCGCCGGAGCCGTTGTGCGCCGGCAAGCCGGTGAAGTTGGCAGAGCGCAACGGCGTCGTCCGCGAGACGCAAGCACGAGGCCGCGACGTCGGCGTACTGAACGATACCCGCCAGTTCCGCCGGATCGTACGGCTTGGTCAGCGTGGCGACTGCAATATCGGAGTGATCGCGTGCCGCTTCCATTTGCCCCGTCGTGAAAACGATGGCCGTTCCGTAGTGCGCTCGCAGCTGATGCGCTACGCCGATCCCCGCACCGGGGATCTCGAGGTCGATGTCTACGAGAGCGACGTCGGGCGCGCTTGGTGCGCGCAAGCTCCAGTGCTTCGCTGGACGTATGTGCGGGTCCGAGCACGGCGTGGCCTGCGTCCTCGAGCATCGCAGCGGAGCAGTAGGCAATGATTGCCTCATCTTCGACGACCAATACAACCATACGAAATACAAGCTGACCAGCGGCGCCGCGAGTTCCGACCGCGGCGCCGCGTCCCAAAATCACCGATAGCTCAGTCACTCGATTGTCACCGCGCGAGCTGCGCCTCCGTAGCGCCCGCGCGAGCGAGGACTAGTTGCCGGGCTTGCGCGGGCAGCGGCACGCGCTTCGCATCGTTCTTCGCTGCGCTCGAATCTGCATCGGAGTCGCGGTGCCCGCGCTTCTCCAGCGGCAGCGCCCAGAAAGCGAGCGAGTCCTCCGTGCCGGCCTTCACGGTGTAGCCGGTGATCTGGCCGAGATTGTTGATGTCGTTCGCGGTGTACAGGTGGTCGGCGTAATCGTCGGGCACGAAGTCGTTGAGATCCATCATCACGCCGCGCTCCCACAGGAACGCGCGACAGCTGGCGAAGCCGGCGGTGCAGGAGATGCCGACGATCTGTCGCTGCTCGTTGATGCCGAGCGCCTGGCTGAGGGAGTCGCCGGGCAGCGTGCCCAAGTCCTGGATGCCGCGACCGCGCGTCCATAGGAACGCCCGCGCATTGAAGTTGGCGCCGTCGGCCTTCGACACGTTGGAGAACCCGACGACGTCGCCGCGCTCGTTGAGCGCCATCGCGCGTATTCCAGGCGATGCCGCCGAGATTGCCGAGATGAATCGGCTTGCCTTTCTCCCACATCACCGCGTGTGCGGCAGCAACGCCGCCGACCGCTGTGCCGCAGGCGCCGGAGATGCCGATCACCTGGCCCTTGTCGTTGATGCCGGTCGCCGCACTCGTGCTGTCGCCGGGCAGCGGCGGCAACTCACGAACGTGGTCGAGGTCCGGTCCCCAGAGCGTCGCGCGGAACTGAAAGATCTGCGGCGCTCACGCACGACGCATCCTCGACTTTGTTCTCGGCCCAGCCGACGACTTGCCGATGATTGTTCGCGCCGGTTGCGAAACCGTTATCGCCGCCGAGCGTGGGCAGTGCGCGGATCTTGCCTTCCTCCCACACGACGCCGAGACACGTCGCCGCAGCGCGTGTCGGCGTCGCGAAGAAACTGCGACAGCTCCATGTCTCGCCACGAGGCTGCGGCGTCGTTGTCTGCGCGATGCCCGCGATCAGCCCGTTGGTGTTCTTGACCGGCCACGGCACGTTGCTGTTCGGTCCGCCGAGCGTGCCGAGATCGAATCGGAAACCGTACAGCCACAACATCGCGTGCCGACTGTTGTTGTCCGGCAGGTTCGCGAAGCCGGCCACGAGGCCGTGATCGTTGATGCTGTTGCCGGCGTTCTCGCTGCCGCCGAGCGAGGAAAGATTGACGACGCGGAATTCGGGCCGCTTGTGACGGAAGCTGTCGCTGCCATCGCCAGCAGCAGCGCCTACAGTCAGCGTCGCAGCAGCGGCCAGCGCCCAGCGCACGATTGCAATGTTCATAGCAGTTCTCCCCGGCGAAATCGCCTGCGAGTCGATGTACTGCTATGAGGCGGGTGCTACTCGCCACTTTCGGACGCAACAGGCGCGCGTCGCCTGCGCCAGCCGCATCGGCCGGGATTGATCCGATCGGGCAGCCGCGACGTGCTCGCGGCGAGCAGGAATGGACTAGGCGATGCCGAACAGTCGCGCAAAATTTTCCGAGTAGAAGCGCGACTGCGCAGCTTCGTCGCACGCCGCGAGCGAGGCGCTGAAGCGCTCGAGCGGCTGACGCCCGCCTTCGGCATGCGGATAGTCGCTGGAGAACAGGTACAGCCGGCTGTCGGACTGACGGATCAGGTCGCCGACGTCCTCGTACACGTACGGCGTGAACGCCATGTGCTCGATGATCTGCTGCGACGGCTTGCGCGTCAGCGCCTTGAGCTGCGGATCGGATTTGCTCCAGATCTCGGCGATCCAGTCGAGACGCTTGATCATCTGCGGCACCCAGCCCGCACCGAGCTCGATCACACCGCCGCGCAGCGCGCGATGGCGCTCGAACACGCCGTCGAGCACCATCGCGCCGACGAACGTCTCGGCCGGCTGATGCAACGAAGTCATGTCCTTGCCGCGCACGTTCTCGCCCGTGCCGAGCCAATCGGTCGGCACCGCCCGGCCGGTGTTCATCCACGCTGCATCGATCTGCAGCGGCACACCCGCGACGTGCAGGACGAACGGCACACCCGCTTCGGCGAGCCGCGCCCAGATCGGATCGAGATCGTTGTGGCCCGGCGAACGGCCACCGCACGGACGATGCGGTACCCACACTGCATTGAGACCGAGCCGCAGAATGTTTTCCAACTCCGCGAGCGATGTCTGCGGATCGTCGAGCGGCAGCAACGCCACGCCCATGAGCCGCTGATCCTTGCCGCAGAACTCCGCCATGGCGCGGTTGTGCGCGCGCGCAGCTGCGTAGCGCTCGTCGATCGCGCGATCGAGCGAGAAGGCGAGGCTTTCGGAGAACGTCGCGAATACGAGTTGCCGCGCGAACCCGAGCAAGTCGAGTGCTTGTGCACGCTCGGCGGCGTTGAATGCGCCGAGAGCCATGTAGCCTTTCGGGCCGCCGATCAGTCGGTCGCCGAGTGCGAGCAGCTCTGCGACTTCGCTGTCGCTGTGCTTGCGATTGCGCTCGGCTTCTTCGACGAGAGTCGCGAGACGGCCGACGCGCGGCACCTTGATGCGCGGCAGGCGCTCGCGCATGTCGGCATCAGCGTATTGGGCGAGGAAATCCGGCAGCTCCATGATGTGGCTGTCGGCGTCGTAGCAGGTGCGGCCTTGTGCGTACGTCATGCGCAGATCCCCCGAGCGGCGCGAACTTTCGAACGCTCCGACACTACCGCAGACGGGCGAGCTCCTCAATGCTGCGGCGACGTCTGAAACCCGTATCTTTTGAAGGCGTTCTTGCGCGGCAGCGCTTTGCAGGAACTCGACGAACTGGCGGGCGGCCGGTCGTGCCTTGGCGGTCACCGCGACCGGATAGACGATCGGCGGGTGCGAGTCCGCCGGAAAGAAGTCGACGACGCGCACGCGCTTTTCGACGCGCGCGTCCGTTTCGTACACGATGCCGAGCGGCGTCTCGCCGCGCGCGATGAAGGCCAGCGCGGAGCGCACGTTGTCAGCACGCACGAGTCGGTCAGCGACGTCGTTCCACACGCCCAGCGAAGTCAATGCCGAGCGCGCGTATTTGCCGACGGGCACGCTCTCCGGATCACCCGTGGCGAGCCGCCCTTGGCCGAGTGCCGCGGCCAATGCGAATCCGGGCGCAATCTTCAGCTCGATCTTGCTGTCGGCCGGCGCCACCAGCGCGAGCCGGTTGCCCAGCACGTTGCGTCGTGTGGCACGGTCGATCAGCCCGCGCGCCTGCACGTAGTCCATCCATTCGAGATCGGCCGAGAAGAACACGTCGGCGCGCGCGCCCGCTTCGAGCTGTCGCGCCAGCGCGGAGCTCGCAGCATAGGAGAACTTCACGGGTTGTTTGGTCTGCTGCGTGTAGGCAGCACCGATCTCGTCCAGCACGTTGGTAAGAGAAGCGGCGGCGAAGACCAGGATCTCCTGATCCTGTGCGTCAGCAGCGCGCGCCGAAATCGACAGCACGCAGCAGAGGACCAGCAGACCTGCGCCGAGCAGCTTGCGAAGTCGAACACCGAGCATCATGGCTCCTTCGTCGTTCGTTATATCTCGTTGGACATAACGATACGGGGCGCAGAATGGCGCCGCAAGCGCTGCCGGCGTTTCAGCAGTAATATTCGGGCTCATGGCCAAGCAGCAAACGCCTTCGATCCGGGTGCGGATCGATTTGAGTCCGGACAGCGCACTCGGTCCGGGCAAGATCGCGCTTGCTCGAGCGCATCGAGGCCACCGGCTCGCTGTCGCAAGCGGCGCGCGAGCTCGGCATGAGCTACCGGCGCGCCTGGCTGCTGCTGGACGACGTCAACCGGATGTTCAACGACCCGGCGACGACCGCGAGCGTCGGCGGCAGCGGGGGTGGCGGGGCGCGCCTCACCGACCTGGGTCGCGAGCTCGTGAAGGCGTATCGCGAAATCGAGGATGCCGCGGAGAAGGCCGCTGGCGCACGCATCGCATGGCTCGCCAGTTGCCGCCGCAAAGCACCCCGGCGGGGCGCAACGAGTCGGCGGCCCATCACACCTTCGGCTCGCAAGTCGCATGCTGCGCGTAAGTAGCTACGTCGCGCTGCTGGGCGCAATCTGCATCTCGGCCCCGCTCAGCGCCGAGCAAACCTATCGTCCGCCGCGCACGCTCGACGGCCACCCGAGCTTCGAAGGCAACTGGACCAACGCCACTATCACTTCTTTACAAAGGCCGCCGCGCTACACGTCGCTGGTCATTCCGCCTGGCGAAGTTGCGGAGCAGACAGCCACGCATCCGCAGGTAGTGCGCCAGCGCACCGACGACGAGCTCGACGAGAGCAAGCCGCTGACCGGTTCCGACTTGAAAGGGGGCCGCGGCTACAACGCATTCTGGATCGACCCGGGCACGAAGTTCGCGCGCGTGAAGGGCGAATACCGCACGTCCTGGATCGTGGATCCCGCCGACGGACAGATCCCGTACCTGGCCGGCGTGCGCGAGCGAATGGACGAGGGGCGCGCGAACTTCGACGGGCCGGAGGGGCGGCCGCTCGGCGAGCGCTGCATCGTGAACAGCAACAGCGCCGGCCCGCCGATGTTGAACTATCTCTACAACAACAATTACGAGCTCGTGCAAACCGCCGGTGCGCTGGTGATTCGCGCGGAGATGAACAACTACGCAAGGGTCGTGCGAATCGGCGGCCAGCATCCGCTCTGCGCCGATTCGCACCCTGCACGGCGATTCCGTGGGTCGCTGGGACGGCGCAACCCTCGTGATCGAGACGACTCACTTCCATCCGCTGCACGCGAGCGGTGCCGTACCGCTGACCGAGCGCGGCAAAGTGATCGAGCGGCTCACCCGCGTTTCGCCCAGCGAAATTCTCTACGAGTTCACGGTGGAAGACCCGGGCGTCTACGCGCGGCCGTGGCGGGGCGAAATGACGTTCAATGCAACTCGCGAGCGTGTGTTCGAGTACGCCTGCCACGAGGGCAACTATGCATTGCCCGGCATCCTGGCGGGTGCGCGCGAGCAGGAGAAACGGCAGGCCGCCGCGCACTGAGCCGCAGATTCCGTCGTTCGCCGGTAAGGACCGGCGACTCGCCGGACGGATCTTTACCTTCCACCCGCATCCGCAGCACTGTCCCGCGGCGTAGACTACCGTTCTGCCGAACTGCAACTGGGGAGATCCTCGTGAAGAGATCGATTCTTGCGCTGGCGCTGCTCGGCGCCGGCATCTGCCGCCGACTGCGGCCACCGACGCGAAGCGCGTCGGAGATTTCTCCCTGCTGGACCAGCAGGGCTACTTCCACCAGATGAGCTACTACGACGACCACAAGGCGATCGCGTTGCTGGTCCAGAGCAGCGCCCGCCCGGTGAGCGACAAGGACCTCGCCGCCTTCAACGAGGCGCGCACGAAGTACCAGGGCAAGATCAAGTTCTTCATGATCGACCCGGTCGCAGACGAAACGCGCGAGTCGGTGCAGAAGGAGCTCGACAAGCACGGCCTCGACATCCCGGTGCTGATGGACGAAACGCAGCTGGTCGCCGAAGGGCTCGGCGTCAACAAGGTCGGCGAAGTGTTCCTGATGCATCCGGGCACGACCGAGGTGCTGTATCGCGGCCCGGCCAACAAGTACTTCGTGACGCGCGATCGACGACGTGCTCGCCGGCCGTGAGATCAAGAAGGCGAAGGTCAGGGCGCGCGGCGCCGCCGTCAAATACGTCGCAGCGGCCGATCGCAGCCATCGCAAGACCGACGATCTCGTACTCGAAGGACGTCGCACCGATCCTCGCCGAGAACTGCGCGCGCTGCCATCGCGAAGGCGGCATCGGGCCGTTCGCCATGAACAGCCACGCGATCATCAAAGGCTTCGCGCCGATGATCCGCGAGGTCGTGCTGACCAAGCGCATGCCGCCGGGTCAGATCGATCCGCACGTCGGCGACTTCAAGGAGACGTTCACGCTTGACGGCGCGCGAGCAGCAGACGCTGATCCACTGGATCGAAGCGGGCGCCGCCAAGGACGACGCCGTCGATCCGCTGACGCAGCTGAAGTGGCCGGAGACCAAATGGGCGTACGGCGAGCCGGACCTGGTCATCAAGATCCCGGCGCAGGAAGTGCCGGCGACCGGCGTGCTCGACTACCGCTACATCAAGGTGCCGATCGAAGGCTTGGACCGCGACCGCTGGGTGCGCGCGAGCCAGTACATCGCGGGCGATCGCACTGTGCTCCATCACACGCTGAACTCGCTGATCCCGCCGGACGCACCGAAGGACCAGCGCATCGACTTCGGCCGCGTCGATCCGAATGCAGCGCGCATCACGGCGTACATCCCCGGCGCGCAGCCGCAGCTCGAGCCGCCGAACACCGGCGGACTGTTGAAGAAGGGCTCGACGCTGGCTCTGCAGCTGCACTACACGACGAACGGCAAGGCGACGGTCGACGCGGGCGAGATCGGCCTGTGGTTCTACAAGGACAACGAGGTCCCGACCGAGCGCATGATGCCGGACTGCGCCTGCATCTTCACGCAGGGTTGGGACCCGATCCCGCCGTTCGATCCGGATCACGAGATGCGGCAGACCATCACCATCAAGAAGGACGCGCACCTGTACAGCATGCTGCCGCACATGCACTTCCGCGGTAAGCGCATGCGCTTCTACGCGGAGTATCCGGACGGCCGCAAAGAAGAGCTGCTGAACATCGCGAAGTACAACTACAACTGGCAGCTCGACTACGAATTGAAGGAGCCGAAGTTCATGCCGGCCGGCACGAAGGTCACGGCGGTCGCTGCGTTCGACAACTCGACGCAGAACAAGGCGAACCCGGACCCGGCGCGCAAAGTGCCGTGGGGCCAGCAGAGCTGGGACGAGATGTTCTTCGGCGCAGTGACGTACAAGTTCGTCGATCAGGGCGGCACGCGCGTCGCCCAGGATCAGAAGAACTAGCTCCGCCAAGCTGCTTCAGTCGAGATGAAGAAGGGCCGCCCGCTGGGGCGGCCCTTCGCGTTCTGCGATCAGCAAACGCTCTAACTTCCCGTAAATGTGGACATTGCAGCACTGCACTGCAGGCGCACAATCACACTTGATGCGGTTGCAAATAAGAATAATTCGCATTACAGTTCGTGCGCGCCCCAAGAAGAAGGGAGAACTGCGATGCCGCTGCACACCGATTTCTCGCGACCGACTCAATCGCGAAGCCCACTTGCCGCTGCGATCAGCCTCGTCCTCGGCGCCGCGAGCCCCGCAGTGGTTCATGCGCAGGAGGCCGCTGGCAACAGCGCGTCGCCCGTGCTCGCCGCAGCTGCAGAGGGACAGTCGACCACGCGGCAGCCTCGTCGACGCAGCGGGACGCTCGAAGAAGTCACTGTCGAAGGGCAGAAGTATCGCAACGAGGTCTCCTCGCCGAAGTACACCGCCGAGCTGGTGGACGTGCCGCAGACGGTCGTCGTGATTCCGAAGGCGGTGTTCCGCGAACAGGCGGCAATCACGCTTTCCGACGTCCTGCGCAACACACCGGGCATCACGCTGCTGGCAGGCGAGGGCGGCGGTGCTTCCAACACCGCGGGCGACAGCTTCTTCATGCGCGGCTTCGACGCAACCAACAGCATCTTCATCGACGGCGTGCGCGACCAGGGCGCTTACAGCCGCGACGTTTTCAATCTCGACCAGGTGGAAGTGTCGAAAGGTCCGTCCGGTTCGTACACCGGACGCGGCAACGCTTCGGGCTCCGTGAATCTCGTGACCAAGACGCCCTTCGAGGAGCCGCTGCGCGTCGTGGGCCTCAGCTACGGCACGAACGATCACGTGCGCTCCACGGTCGATATCAACCAGCCGCTGCCCGAGGACTTCCTTGGCGGCAGCGCGGTGCGCCTGAATGCGATGTGGCAGGACGGCGGGGTGGCCGGTCGCGATGAAGTAGAGCGCGACGCCTGGGGCATCGCGCCGTCGTTCGCGCTCGGACTCGGCACCGACACACGCCTTGCTGTCTCTGCGCAGATCCTGCGCCAGGAAAGCACGCCGGACTACGGTCTGCCGTCAGCGGCATTGCCCGGTCTCGCGCCCACGACGCCGCCGGTCGGCCACGTCGACCAGAACAACTTCTACGGCATCGCCGGCGTCGACTTCGACGACATCGACTCCGACAGTTACACGGCACGCATCGAGCACGACTTCGCGCCGGGTGTGACGCTGCGCAATCTCACGCGCTACAGCGACAACCATCGACTGGCGGTCGTCACCGTGATCCAGAATCCGGCCGCGTTCGATCCGCTGACCGGCCTCGTCACGCGCGCGCGGCAGATCAACGAGCGCATCAACCGTAATTTCACGAACCAGACGAACCTGAATTTCGAGTTCCGCACCGGCTCGCTGTCTCATTCGATGAGCACGGGCGTCGAGTACGCGAAGGAAACGCAGATCAATCCGGGACGGACCGGCGCCGGCACCGCGCCGCCGGCCGACATCTATCAATCCGAATCCGCACGACCCGGTCACCGGCTTCGCGCCCGCGCGCACGGGTGCGTTCACGGAGGGCGAGACGACGACGGTCGCGGGCTACGGCTTCGACACGATCGAGCTGAGCCGGCATTGGCAGGTGTCGGCGGGCGCCCGCGTGGAGCGCTACGACACGGACTTCCTGAGCGTCGCGATCCCGGGATCGGGCACGGCCGACATCAAGCTCGGCGTGTCGGACACGCTGACCAGCTGGAATGGCGGCGTCGTGTTCAAGCCGGTCGACAACGGCAGTGTCTACCTCTCGGCGGCGACGACCCAGACGCCGCCTGGCGGCCTGAACTTCACGTTGTCGCCGACCACGACCAACGCGAACAATCCGGCGCTCGAGCCGCAGAAGTCGACGAACTACGAGCTCGGCACGAAGTGGGACGTTCTCGATGGGCGCCTGTCGACGACCGCGGCCGTGTTCCACACGGTCAACACGAACGTCGTCACGAGCGAGACGATCGGCGGCACGGTCGTCGCCGCCAGCTTCGACAGCGAGCAGCAAGTAGACGGCATCGAGCTCACGGTCAGCGGGCTGATCACGCCGCAGTGGCAGGTGTTTGCTGGCTACGCGTATCTCGACAGCGAGTTCACCCGCTCGGTTGCCTTGAACCAGCAGGATGCGACGCTGCAATGGACGCCGCGAAACTCCGGCAACCTCTGGACGACCTACCTGTTGCCGTTCGGCTTCCAGATCGGCGGTGGCGTGCGCTACATGGACACGGTCGCACGCAGCTCGCTGACAATACCGAACGGCGCCGCGCCGACGTTGCCCGACTATTGGGTCTACAGCGCGACGGCCGCATGGCAAGCGACCGAGAAAATGACCTTCCGCCTCAACGTCAACAACGTCACCGACGAGGTGTACGCCGCCGCCCTCAACAACAACGGCGGCCGCTACAACCCCGGCGCGGAACGCTCGTTCCTGTTGAGCGCGGACTTCGCCTTCTAGGCGACGACGAGGCACTTGCTTGCTGCTGCAGGTCCCCGCGGTACTCACGGCGCAGGAGCTGGCGCATGGCCAGCGCCTGCTCGCGAGCGCCGAGTGGATCGACGGCCGCGTCACCGCCGGGCATCAGTCGGCGCAGGTCAAGAACAATCGCCAGCTCGCGGAAGATTCGGAGGCCGCGCGCGAGCTGGGCAAGCTCGTAGTCGGCGCCGTTTCCCGCAACGCGCTGTTCATCTCCGCGGCATTGCCGAACCGGATCTTTCCTCCGCTCTTCAACTGCTATGAAGTCGGCGACGGCTTCGGCACGCACGTCGACAACGCCATTCGCGTTGTCGGCGCGAGTGGCGCACGCGTGCGCACCGACGTCTCCGCCACGCTTGTTCTTGTCCGAGCCTGCGGACTACGACGGCGGCGAGCTCGTCGTCGAGGACACGTACGGTACGCACAGTGTCAAGTTGCCGGCCGGCAGCATGGTGCTGTATCCGGCGAGCAGCCTGCATCACGTCAAGCCGATCACTCGCGGCCGGCGCGTCGCTTCGTTCTTCTGGATCCAGAGCCTGGTGCGCGACGACGGGCAACGCGCACTGCTGTTCGATCTCGATAATGCCATCCGGCGCCTCGGCGCCGATCATCCATCGCATCCGTCGGTCGTCCAGCTGACGGGCGTCTATCACAATCTCCTGCGCAGTTGGGCCGAAGTCTGATGTCGCCACGCAAGGCTCTGTTCCAGTTGCATTGGATCGTCGGCATCACTGTCGGCGTGATACTGGGCATCGTCGGTGCGACTGGCGCGCTGCTCTCCTTCGAACAGGAGATCGTTGCGTCACTCGCGCGCGATGGCAGGCAAGTCGAGGCAAACGGCCGAACACCGCTGGCGCCAGCCGAGCTGCTCGCACGGATTGCAGCCAGCGATCCGCAGAAGCACATCGCCGGGTTGAGCGTCGTTCGCGAGCCGACCGAAACGGTCCGCGTGACATTCGCGCCGCGCGAACAGCGTTACGTCGATCCCTACACCGGCGCGCTGCTCGCACCGACGTCGAGCGGCGCGGAAACATTTTTCCGCAACGTGCGTCAGCTGCATCGCTGGCTGATGCTCGGCGAGCTGGGCGATCGCGACATCGGGCGCCAGATTGTCGGCGCCAGCACGATGCTGTTGATCTTCATGGCGCTGACTGGACTCTACTTGCGCTGGCCGCGCGGACCGGCGGCGCGTCGCTGGAAGACGTGGCTGATCCCTGACTTCCGCCTCAAGGGGCGTGCGTTCCTGTGGAACCTGCACTCGGTCATGGGCACCTGGGTGCTGCCGATCTACCTGGTGATCGCGCTGACCGGCTTGCAGTGGTCGTACGAGTGGTATCGCGATGGTCTCTACAGCATCGCAGGCGCCGAGCGGCCGGCAGAGCGGGAAGGATCGCGTGAGCCGCGCGGCGCAGCGGCGATCACGCCGCTCCCGATATCGCAGCCTTCGCACGCGCGTGGGAAACGTTCGCGCGCGAGACGCCCGGATTCAAGTCGGTCAACGTCAATCTCGCCGGACGGCCGGGCAAGCCGATCGAGTTTCGCTATCTCGACCGGCAAGCGAGTCATGAGCGCGCCTTCGATACGCTGGCGGTCGACAGCGAGGGCAGGGTCGCGAGTCTGGAACGCTACGACGACAAGAAATTCGGTGCGCAGCTCGTCTCGAGCATCTTCCCGCTGCATTCCGGCAGCTACTTCGGTGTCGCCGGCGTGATCGTGTTTCTGCTTGCGAGCCTCGCCATGCCGGTGTTCTCGGTGACGGGCTGGATCATGTATCTGCAGCGACGCGCACCACGTGCGCGTCGTACGTCGCTCGCCACGGCCACCGAAGAGGCGAGCTAGCCTCTCACGCGCTCGCAGCGTTCTGATCCCGAATGCGGCGCCAGCCTTCGCTGCGCGCCAGGTAATACTGCGAAGGGAAATGCGCCTTCGCACCGAGCGCGTCAGCCGCCCGCCAGCCCCACCGCGGATCGTCGAGGAATGCGCGCGCGAGCGCAATCATGTCAGCCGAGCCCGCGGCGAGAATCTGCTCCGCTTGCCTCGGATCTGTGATCAGGCCGACGGCGCGAGTGACCGCGCCCGTCGCCTGCCGGACCTCGTGTGCGAGCGGAACCTGGTAGCCCGGTCCGGCGGGCACCTGAACCTTCGCGCGAATCCCGCCGCTCGATACGCAGACATACGCGATGCCGAGTTCCTGCGCGGCTCGTACGTAAGCGATCGATTGGGTCACGTCCCAGCCTCCCTCGACCCAATCCGTTCCCGAGATCCGCAGTCCCACGGCAACGTTGCGTGGAACGGCAGCGCGCACGGCGCGAATCACGCCGAGCGGCAGGCGCAAGCGGTTGGCGAGCGATCCACCGTAGTCGTCGGTCCGCGTGTTCACGAGCGGCGAAAGGAACTCGTGGAGCAGGTAGCCGTGCGCGCTGTGAATTTCGATCACCTCGAAGCCGATGCGCACGGCGCGTTCTGCGGCCTGGACGAATGCCGCGACGATCTCGTCGATCTCGCCGCCGCTCAGAGCGTGCGGCACATGCCAGCCCTCGCCGAACGCCGTGGCGCTCGACGAGACGGTTTGCCAAGGATCTTCAGCGGGGCCGAGTGGCGCGCCGCCGTCCCAAGGCCGATGGGTCGAAGCCTTGCGGCCCGCGTGCGCCAGCTGGATGCCGAATCGCGTCGGGCCGCCGAGGCGCCGCGCGGCATGCAGTGCACGTTCCAACGCTGCTTCGTTGTCGTCGCTGTACAAGCCGAGGTCGACGTGGGTGATACGGCCGCGACGTTCGACGGCGGTCGCTTCGACAACGACGAGGCCGGCACCCGAGTACGCGAGCTGCGACAAATGTTGCAGGTGCCAATCGGTCGCCGAACCGTCGCTCGCGCTGTACTGACACATCGGTGCGACCACAAGACGATTCGCTAGCTGGACTTCGCCAATCGCGATCGGCTCGAACAGACGGCTGGTCATGAACGCTCCAGGGGTAACAGCACCGGGAGTATGATCGGGCGGCCGACCCCGCGGAGACAAGAATTGCCGAGCCGCTTGCCATCGATGCTTCGCGCGTTGCTCGCGATCCTGGCGCTGCATCGGCTGGCGCTCGGCATCGCGGCGGCGCTGATCGTCGTCTACGCGCTCGTCGGGTTCTTCTGGGTGCCGCACCTGTTGCGCACCAACGCGCAGCGCTACGTTGCAGATGAGCTCGATCGGACGCTCACCCTCGGCAAGGTGTCCTTCAATCCTTTTACATTCCGTCTCGACGTGCGCGATGCGGCGTTGGCCGAGAAGACCGGCGATGCCATCGCGAGCTTCACCGGGCTGATCGTCAACGCCGAGCTTGCGTCGATCTGGCAGCGCGCGATCGTTCTCAAAGAAGTGCAACTCGATGCACCCGACGTGAACCTCGTCGTCGAACGCGACGGGTCGATCAATCTTGCGCACCTGGTACCGGATAAGGCGGAGCCGCCGTCCGCGGCCGACGCAGCAGCGGCCCCGTTGCCGCGGATTCGCATCGGTCGGCTCGCGGTGAACGATGGACGCGTGGATTTCGAGGACGCGGACCGCGCGCGGCCGGCGCCGTTCACGGCGACGTTGTCGCCGATCCGCTTTGCGCTCGAAGACTTCCGCACGGATCTCAATCACGAGAACGCATATCAATTCGCTGCGCGCTCCGGCGCGGGAGAAACGTTGGAGTGGTCCGGCAGCTTCACGGCGCAGCCGCTCGGTTCCCACGGTCGGTTCGCCGTGGGGCAGTTGGGCGCCCGGACGATCGATAGCTATCTGCAGGGCAAGCTGCCGGTACGGCTGGTCGGTGGCGTACTTTCGCTCACGGGAACCTATCGACTCACGCTGCATCCGACGCTGACGTTCGACGTCGGATTGCCGGAAATGACGTTCGAGAACTTTGCTGTGGCGGAGCAGGCGGAGTCGCCGCCGATTGCAGTCGTGCCGAAGATTCACCTCGCGGGCACGCAGTTCTCCTTCGGCACACGCGCCGTGCGCGTCGACACTGTGACGATTGATGGTGCCCGCGTTCGTGCGAGTCGCGAGGCCGATGGATCGTTGAGCGTCGCGCGTCTCACGAAGGGCGAAACGACGAATGAAGCCCCGACGTCGCCTGCGCCTGCGCCCCCGTCGACGGCGACCTGGCATTGGGCGGTGGGTGAGATTCGCGTCGCGGACGCAGCGCTCGACCTCGAGGATCGCACGCTGTCGCCCGCTGTTCAGCTCAATCTCGCACCGATGGCATTCACGGTCGCCGGACTCAGCGGTGAGCCCGGCACGAAGATCAACGTGACAGCCGATGTGGGGCTGGGCGGGAATCCGCTGCTGAAGAGCAGTGGCCAGCTGCAACTCACACCGCTCACTGCCGCACTCGCCCTCGATCTGAACGCTTTCGACCTGTCGATCCTGCAGCCGTACATCGCGCAAGCGACGAACTTGACCCTGCGCTCGGGACGATTGAGCCTCAAAGGAGATTTGTCGGCGGCAGCGGAGGAGGGCGCGACCCCGACCCTGCAGTTCAAAGGCGACGTGCAGGTCGCCGATCTGCACAGCATCGCCGGTTCGGCGAACGAGGACCTCGTCAAGTGGCGCAACCTCGCGGTGACCGGCATCGATCTTTCGCACAATCCCGACCGCCTCACCATCGAGCGCATCGTCGCGCGACAGCCCTACGCGCGTGTGATCATCCGACAGGATCAAACGCTGAACGTCGCGGCAGCCCTCAAACGCGACTCCAACGACACGCCGGCACCTGAGCCGCAGCCAGCGGCGCCCTGCCAAACCGACTCCGGTGCGCATCAAGACCGTCACGCTGACCGGCGGCTCGGCGCTGTTCGCGGATTACTCGATCACGCCTTCATTCGCCACCGGCATCGTCGATCTCGACGGGACGATCTCGGGCCTCTCGTCGCAACCGAATTCGCGCGCAAAAGTGCAGCTGGCGGGCAAAGTCGATCGCTACGCGCCGGTCGACATCACGGGCGAAGTGAACTTGTTCGCAGCCGCAAAGTATTCCGACATCGCGCTGAACTTTCGCAACATGGAGCTGACGACGTTCAATCCGTACTCGGGCAAGTTCGCCGGCTACAACATCAGCAAAGGCAAGCTTTCGACCGAGCTGCGCTACAAGATCGAGGATCGCAAGCTCGACGCGCAGCATCACATCGTGGTCGACAACCTGGAGTTCGGCGACAAGACCGATTCGAAAGATGCGGCACCGATTCCGATCAAGCTCGCGGTCGCGCTGCTGAAGGACCGGCAGGGCGTGATCGACCTGCAGGTGCCGGTCGGCGGCAGCCTCGACGATCCGAAGTTCCGGCTCGGGCCGATCATCTGGAAGGCGATTCTGGGGCTGCTGACGAAGATCGTGACCGCGCCGTTCGCGGCGCTCGGTGCGCTATTCGGCGGCGGCGAAGAGTTGGCTTACGTGGACTTTTCAGCAGGCTCCGCGGAGCTGCCGGCGAATCAGATCGAGCAGCTCAACAAGCTAGCGTCCGCGCTCGCCGAGCGGCCGCAGCTGCGACTGGATGTGCCGGTCACGCTGCTCGCCGCGGAGGACAGCAAGGCGATCGCCGCGGCGAACTTGCAGGCGCGCGTTCCGGCGCTTGCAGATGCGCCGGACGAGGCGGCGCAGCGAAAGCGACTGACGCAGCTCGAAGCGCTCTACAAGACGTCGATGAAGATCGCTCCCGAGTATCCAGCCGAAACGCAGACAGAGAGCGGCGTCGACTGGAACGCTCGCACCGCCTGGATCGAGGCGCGGCTGCTCGAAGGCTTGCAGCCGGATCAGCCGACGCTCGAAACGCTGGCTCGTCAGCGCGCGCAGGCAGTGCAGTCCGCCGTTCTTGCGAACACGGCAGTCGCGCCCGAGCGCTTGTTCATCACGACCGAGCGCAGCGCCTCGCTCGCCAGCGACGGGCGAGTGCGAATGGAGTTGAAGCTGGAGTAGGGCGGCTTCGTTACTGCGACGGCGGCGGCGGTGCAGTGCGCGGACCCGACGGCGCGTGTGCCGGCAAAGCAGGCGGCGAACCGACCATTCCTTCGGGCAGTGCCTTCGCGCGCATCCGCTGATAAGCAGGCCGAGCCTCGATCTTCGCCTTCCAGGCGGTGACCTTCGGGAACTGGTTGGCGTCGACGATGTTGAGCCCGGTCGCGACGTCGAGCGGGAACTTCATCATCATGTCGGCCGCGGAAAATTCCGCGCCGCCGAACCAGGGATGCTTGCCGAGGAAGTCCTCGGCGAACTGCACGACCTGCTCGGAGTCCACCAGCGGCGAGCGCTGCTTCGGCGGCTGGATGCGCCACACGCGATAGTCCTGGAACAGGCGCGCGGCTAGCGACCCTTCCGCGTAATGCATCCAGATCAAGTGATACGGATAGTCCGGGCTGTCCAGCGCCGGCTGGAGCTTGCCGGGTGCATGGCGGTTGAGAATGGTCTCGATGATGGCGCCCGATTCCACGATCACCTGGTCGCCGTACTTGACCGTTGGCGCCACCGGCATGCCGGGATTGATCGCCTTGATGCTCGCCATCGAGCCGGCCAGATCGCCGCGCTTGAACTCCAGCTTGTAGGGCAGGCCGAGCTCTTCCATCAGCCACACGATGCGTTCCGACCTGCGGCCCTCGAGGTGATAGATCGTGATCTCGGGCAGCGGCGAGGCGGCAGGCGCGTCGTTGCGCGCGCCTGCTTGGGTTCGCGTAGCCCGCCAGCGTCAGCAAGCCATAGATACCGAATGCGAGGACGCCTTTCATGTTATTACCCTGCCGTCTTGGTGCGCCGAGTCGTACCTACGTCACGACGCGCATCGGTCCAGATGCAACGGGGAAGAAGTGCGTTGCGCTCGACTAGCGGTCACGCACCAGCGGGATCTGCGAAGAAAGACCGATCTGGGTAACCAGGCCCAGTCGCCGTTCGACCTGGATGGCGCGGGCCGCGGTCGCGGGGGGCACCACGGTCTGGAACTTCGCCAGCCACTTCACCCGCAGGTCATGGATCTTCTGGTCGCGCGTGAGCAGCGCGTTGACGTACTGGAGTGCTTCGGAATCGGTCAGGCTCGCGTACTTCGCGCCATAGTCCTGCGTTGCCTTCAGCTGGCCGTCGACGATCTCCCTCTGTTCCTTCTGGTACGTCTCGTACAGCGGCCAGAATTTCGCCGCCTGGTCGGCGGTGAGGCTCAGCGCCTTGGCCATGACGTCCGCCGACTTGGCCTGCAGATCGTTGCGGAATTCCGTCGACCACCTGCTCCGGTGAGGGCTTGGTTGCCGCGCCCGCAGCGGGGGCATCGGCCGACTAGGCGGGCAGGGTAGTCGCCAATGCAACGATCGCCAGAACACCGATCTTCATGGAAGTGCCTCCGCGACGGTGTGACGAATCACTCTACGAGGCCTGCAGCCCGGCGCCATCAGGGCTGCGGGAATGCTGCTCGATGCCCCACGTACCTATCGCTGCACACCCCGGCGCCGCCGACACTTCGGACCGAAGGTGACGACATGGAGACCACTGCCGAGCAACGCGCGCTGAAGTTTTCGATCGGCAATGACGGTGGTGATAGGCGTGCTCGGCGCGGCGACCGGCCTGCTGACAGGCTCCCAGGCGATCATCTTCGATGGAATCTACAGCTTCGTCGACGTCGTGCTCACCGCGATCTCGCTGGCCGTGGCGAAGCTGCTCTCTGCATGAAGGAAGCCGGCGCTTCCAGTACGGTTACTCGCATCTCGAGCCGATGGCTGGCACATTCGGCGGCGCCATCCTCGCACTTGCGTGTGTCTATGCAGTCATCAATGCGGTCACGGATCTGACGAGCGGCGGTCACGAAGTGTCGTACGGATTCGGCGCGATCTGGGCGGGAGTCCTGTGCGTCGTCGGCAGCGCCATGGCGCTGTACATGAGCCGCCTGTCGCGCGTGTTGAAGTCGAGCCTGCTATCGCTGGATGCGCGCAGTTGGATGATCAGCGGGGCTCTGAGCCTTGCTGTGCTGGTCGGCTTCATGATCGCAACCTCGATCCAGGGAACGGCATTCGAGAGCTGGATTCCCTACGTCGATTCGCTGGTGCTTCTTTGCACCGCGCTGGCCATGCTGCCGGTACCGCTCGCAACCGTCTGGCGCGCGATGCGCGAAGTCTTGCAGGTGGCGCCCGATGAGCTCGATCAACGGGTGCATGCCGCTCATGAAGCAGCTCGTCGCAGAGCACGGTTTCGTCGACTATTCCAGTCACGTCGCCAAGATCGGTCGCACGCAGTTCGTGGAGATCCACGTTCTGGTCACGCCACGAGTCCCGCATCGACACAGCGACGGCCGACAGCATCCGACGCGAGATCGCCACGCGCCTGAACGCGTCGTGGCCCGAATTCTGGCTCACCGTCGACTTCACCGCGGACCGCGCCTGGCTGTAGCAGGCCGGAGCTACTATCCAGATAGTTGACACGGCGGGCGGCAATCCTCAAGCTACTATCCAAATAGTAGTTGCGAGGGCGAGCGTGCCGCGATCCGCACGAATCTGGCTGGCAGGATTCCTGCTTGGCGCCGCGACTCGGTGGCGCCGAGCGG
Source organism: uncultured Gammaproteobacteria bacterium (assembly GCA_963830745.1). GTDB lineage: Bacteria > Pseudomonadota > Gammaproteobacteria > Steroidobacterales > Steroidobacteraceae > Steroidobacter. The sequence goes on along the minus strand of CAWHNL010000011.1, from coordinate 164,906 downwards.
CTGGCGTCGATGAGCAGGAGCTGCACGCGCTGCTCGTCGAGCGCGTCGACGTGCGCAAGTGGGGCACGGCCATCGTCTTCGGAATCAGCTCGCCGCAGGGACGGCGTGTCGCGTCCTACGGCACGTTGGCGTGCAAGACAGCCGCAAGGTCGACGGCGCCACTGTCTTCGAGATCGCGTCGCTGACCAAGGTATTCACGGCGCTCGTGCTCGCGGACATGGCGGGTCGGCAGCGACGTGAAGCTCGACGCGCCTGTGAGCACTTGCTTGCCGGCGGGCACAAGAGTCCCGCAGCACGGCGGCAAGCAGATCACCTTCATCGATCTCGCCACGCACACATCCGGGTTGCCGCTGCGGCCGACCAACCTGGCGTCGCAGACGGCCCTCAACAAGTACGCCGGCTACACGGTGGAGCAGCTCTACCAGGGCCTCGCGACTTTCGAGCTGCCGCGCGACCCCGGCGCGGCGTTCGAGTACTCGAACTGGGGCTTCGGGCTGCTGGGCAATGCACTCGGTCATTGCGCGGGGAAGAGCTATGAGGCGCTGCTCGCCGAGCGCGTCACTCGACCGCTCGGCATGCGCGACACGATGTTCGTTCCCAGCAGTGCGCTTCAGATCCCGGCTGGCTCGCGCGTATGACGCGCAAGCTGCAGACCGGTGCCGAACGAGGAGCAGGGCGCGCTCGATGCCGTCAGGTGGGCTGTATTCGACCGTCGACGACCTGCTCAAATTCGTCGAGCTGTTCCTCGGCCGCGGGCCACAGCCGCTCGCAGCGCCGCCGCGACCATGCTCGAGCCGCGGCGGCCCGGCGACGGTCCGCGACACTCGCATGGGACTCGGCTGGCGCGTTACGGACAACCAAGGACGGCTTGCGGACCGTCTGGAGCAGCGGTCGCGCCGACGGTTATCGCTCCTTCATGGGCTTTCGATCCGCACGCGCGAGCCGCGCCGTCGTCGCGCTGACCAATGGCAGGACCAACGTCGGCGTCGACGACATCGGCTGGCACGTCCTGGACCCGCGCGTGGCCGTCTCCCGGCCGCACCCCCGGATTGCTGTTCCGGCCGACGTGCTGGAGCGGTATGTCGGGCGTTACAAGTTCGAAGATGGGGTCTTCATGACGGTGGCGCGGGAGGAGGACCACCTCGTCGTGCAAATGACCGGGCAAGGTCCGTCGCCGATTTTCGCCGGCGGGCCGCGCGAGTTCTTTCCCGAAGATATCGAGGCGCAGTTCGTCTTCGACGAGTCGGGCACCAGCGCCCGCGCCGTCGCTGGTCTTGAACCAGGACGGGCATACCTACAAAGCAGTGCGCGTCGCAGAGGAGAGCAACCCGAATGAGCGTGATCGCTCAGCAATCGCGAGGCCGAAATCATGGCCGTGCTGTGGGAGCAGGGGCCCTTCCACGGTCGCCGAAGTGAAGGACAAGCTGAGCGATCCGCTGGCGTACACCACGGTGCTCACGATCCTGCGCAACCTCGAGGCCAAGGAGTACGTCGGCCACGAGCCCGACGGGCGGGCGCATCGCTACTTCGCCAGGATCAGCCAGCAGTCGGCGCGCAAGAGTGCGATCCGGCATCTGGCCGGCAAGCTGTTCCAGGGTTCCGCCGACCTGCTGCTGACGCAACTCGTCTCGGATCGCAAGCTGAGCGAGGACCAGGTGCGCCGCATCCGTGAGATCCTCGAAGAGAAGCCGAGCAAGGAGAAGTCATGATCGCTGCGTGGATGGCCTATGCGCTCGTCATCGCGTCGCTCGTGAGCGTCGCGGCACTCATCGCCGAGCGAATCGCAATCCTGCGCCGCCGGCAGAGCCGCTGGATCTGGGTGGCGGCACTGCTGCTGTCGCTTGGCACTGCCGATACTGTTCGCCTGGAATGGTGCGCGACCAAGCGAGCCGGCTACGGCACTGGTGGCGCTGGCCACAGAAGGAAGACCTCCGATGTACGCAACACTCGCCGATCGCCTGGGTCGGCGGAGATAGCCCGATTGTCACGCGCCGCATCCCATTGGACACGTGGCTGCTCGCAGGATGGTCAGCGATGAGTGCGATCGCTCTGGCGACGCTGTCGATGGGTTGGATGCAGCTCACACGACGCCTGCGTCTGCCGTTGATGGCAACGTGGACGGCGAGAGCGTCACGGTCACGCACGACATTGGGCCCGCCGTGATCGGCATCATGCGCCCGCGAATCGTGATTCCACGACTGGCTGCTACAGCAAGATGCAGCGACACAGCAGATCGCGCTCGCGCACGAGCGGGAACACGTGCGAGCGCAGGACATTCGCGTGCTCGGCGGCGCGCTGCTGATTGCGGTGCTGCTGCCATGGAACCTGCCGATCTGGTGGCAGCTGAGGAGACTGCGCTTTGCGATTGAAGTGGACTGCGATGCTCGCGTGCTGCGAGGAGGGCAATCCCGGTCGACCTACTCGGCCGTTCTCTTGAGCGTCGCGACGCACCTGGTGCCGTTGCGGGCCGCTGCCGCCGGTCTGTCCGAGTCCGGCTCGTCGCTCGAGAAGCGCATTCGCATCATGCACGCGCCGCTGCGCGCACGCTGGCGACTGCTGGCTGCATTCCTTGGATCGTGCAGTGTGGCGATGATCGCAGTCGCGGCGAACGTTACGGCACCACCGGTTCCGTCTCTGACAGCGAGTTATTCCGAGGATGGACTGCCGCTGCTGCCGAGCCCGTGGCGGCATGGAGGGACGATGAAGCGCAGCTCGCCCGCGCTGTCGCTTACTTCTATCCCGCAGCTGCGGGAGGCAAGCAAGCAGGTCGGCCGTATGTGTGGGCGGTGGTCAACGAGCGCGGCGAGGTATCGCAGATCGATATGGACGTGCGCCCGGCATGGGACAGCGAGGCGGACTTTGCCCGCAGCTGGCAGGACCTACCTGCAGAGCCATGGCGTGATCGATTCGCAGATCCGCCAGCAGCTCGTGATGCAGATTCCCATCGGACCGAACTACGCGGTTGTGGCCTGGGCCATGCAGCGCGGCGCCGTCGCTCGTGACGCCAGCGCGCCGACCTTCGAGGTCGCGCCGAGACAGGCGCAAACGACGCAAGCGCGCATGCTCGCGACCGTGGATGCGCAACGCCGCGTCATCGAGTATTTCGCCCCCGATGCGCTGAGTGCGAGTCGTTCCCGGATGGCCAGGAGCTGTGGTTCCTCATCGACCCGGACGGCAAAGTGCTGCGTGCGGGCCGCCGCGCGACGATCACGAATCCACAGCAAGCGCGTCGGGCGATGAAGGAGCTGTTTCCCGAGCTCGCAGTCGGCTACGTGACGCGCGGAACAGCGCTGAAAGACGCGACAGGAAAGAGGGTGCCCGTGAGCTGGCAGTGGTTGGAGCGAGGGCGGTGAACCGCTCGGCCGTAGGGCTTCTCTGCGGATTGGCATTCTGCGGACACGGACTGCGTGCCGAGGAGGATCCGGCCGCAGGCTTGGAAGAAGTCCTGGTCGTTGGGGAACATCCGGGACCGGGACTGTGGAAGGTGTCAAAGGGGTCGCACATCCTTTTCATCCTGGGCACGCACGTGCCTTTGCCCAAGGATCTGGTGTGGCGCTCGAAGGAAGTGGAATCGGCAATCTATCGATCGAATGAGATCCTGCGGCGCCTATTGGGTTTCACTGCGCGTGGACCAGGAAGCCCCGTTCCAGTCCCGACGCGGCAAGTTGCAGGAACTGCTACCGCCACGAAAGTATGCGCAGTGGCGCGCCCTGCGCGACAAGTACATCGGTGATGAGGATCAAACGGATCGTCTGTTGCCTGCCGCTGCTGCGTTGCTGCTTCAGGCGCGCGCCTATGAGCGGTCTGGCCTGACTTACAGCGACGATATCTGGCGGCGAATCTACCAACTCGCCGGGGACCATCGCGTACCGGTCTGGCCACAGAACTACGACACCAAGCTCGTTGCGGGTGAATGGCGTCGCACCGGCAAGGCGCGTGAGAACGGCGTCAAGTACCTGTCAGAGACAATGGACCGCTTGAGCTCGGACATTCGGGACGCGCGCGCAGCTGGCAATGCGTGGGCGACTGGAGACATCGCTGCATTGAAGGAGCTGGTCGAGCGTGATGCGTCGTACGCAAGGTCGCTGGCCTACAGCTGGCCTTTTCTGAGCGACAAGGAAGTCCAGCGTCTACATATGGAAGCGGAGAACAAGTTGCTCACCGCAATCGAGCGCGCCATGAATCGCAATCAGGCGACGTTCGCGGCTTTGCCGATGCACTTGCTGCTGCGGAAGGATGGGGTCATGGCGCGACTTAGAGCGGCCGGGTACTCGATCGAAGAGCCGGTCTGAAACAGCCGACACGTCTAGGTCCATCTATATTTGTCATAATATACATTATGCGTACTTAGAGCTGCCACATCCGAAGGCGACTGGCAGCTCTCTTCAATCCATATCGAAGCCCGCCGACAGCTCCGCTTTCGTGTAGACGCGAAACGCGATCAACGTCTCCGTCCCGAGGATGCCGCTGAGCTTGCGCATCCGATTGCTGATGACGTCGGCGAGCTCCTCGTTCTCGCGCACGCGCACGAGCGCGACCAAATCGTACTGGCCAGCCACCGAAAACACTTCGGCGACACCCGGCAGCTCCGCCAGCTGTTCGGCCAGCTCGTTGATGAGGCTGGTTTCGGCCTTGATGAGCACCACTGCGTTCACACCAGTCATGGACAGCTCCCGGCGTTCAGGGCTTGCACACGCAAAATGCCGTGGAAGCCTGCTTGCCTTTCGAAGTTGCAGGAGTATATTCCGGCTGTAGGCGCTTGAGCGGCCGTAAGAAAAGCTGCCAAGCGAAGTTAAAGTAAATTCTCAGCATTTGCAGTCGTCATCGCTTGCCCGGGCATCGTCCCGCGTGCGGTCGTCGGCTCACTGACCCAACGCGGGGGTAAGTTGCATGAGCAGCGCCTGGGAGCATTTTTTCGCCGCCACTTCGATGCTGGCGTCGAACGGACCGATCAAGCATCGACTTGCCGAGGCGTATCGCGTGCATCTCGCGACTCTCGACGCCGAAGAAGTGCCGAAGGAGATTCGCGAGGAGTTCTGCTCCCTGTCGAGCTGCATGTCGAGCGTCCGGCCGCTGCGCGGTGAGAGCCCCGTGCAAGCAACGGTGCGCAAGATGTCCGACATGGAAGCGGGCGGCGTCGCGATGCGCATCGTCAACATGCTCGGCATCATCGCGCGCAATCAGAACGTCGCACGTCCGAAGCTGCGCGCTGTCGGCGACGACTGATCAATCCAGTTTGAAATCTATCGTGTCCCAGCGCGTCGTATCTTCGTGACGCGCCTGGCGGCGGATCGCGTCCGCGATCGACCGCTCGTCCCATTCCACGATTTCATCTGCCAGCGCCTCCAGCTGCACCGGCATCTTCTGCTTCACGCCGAACGTCTCGAGCACGATCACCGCCTTGTCGAGTCCCTTGGCGCAGTTCAGCTGGAAGTCGATCAGCTCGCGGTGCGCGTCGTACTGTGCCGAGGGCACGATCACGACTTCGGCCAGTGCAATCTGCCGCCGCAACTCGTCCTTCAGCTTGTCGCGCTCGCCGGTGCCGCGCTGCTCGGGATCGCTGCAATTGCGGTAGTAGAAGTTGTGCGAGCTTTCCAGGTACTCGAACACGCGGTGATAGTCGTCCGACGGCTCGAACGCGTGGCTCACGAACACGCGCACCGGATTCTGCTGAGAAATACTGCCCACGTGACTTTGCTCCTCTCCACTTGCCCGCCGCATCGCGACAGGCCAGCGCCCTGCCCCGATTGTACGCGAGTTGTACGCGAGAACCCCGCCGCGACGCCGGGAAACCCCTAATCGCCGCCGCGCGGGCTCGCGCGCGCCGAACAGTTGGCGCAGGCTGCACGTTCAGCACTGGGCCCGGTGCGATAGAATGCCGCGCTGCGATTTGCTGCTTGCGACTGTTCCAGTTTCACGATGCGTTTCGTCTTGTACAACATCCGGTACGCCACCGGTACGGGGCCGGCGTTTCATCTGCCGGTGCCGGGCGCAGGCTATCTGCGCAGCAACGCGCGCGTCCTCGAACGCATCACGCAGTATCTGAAATCGCTGGATCCCGACCTGGTCGGGCTGATCGAGATCGACACCGGCTCGATCCGCTCCGGGCTCGTGAACCAGGCGAAGCAGATCGCCGACTCGCTCGGCCACTACTCCACTTACCAGTGCAAGTACGGCACGGCGTCCATCAACCAGCTGATGCCGATCGTGCGCAAGCAGGCGAACGCGTTCCTCGCCGCGCCGCGCGTCGAGGGCGAGCGCTTCCACTACTTCGAGACCGGCATCAAGCGGCTGATCATCGAGCTGGAGCTGGAAGAAGTCGCGGTGTTCCTGGTGCACCTGTCGCTGAAGTTCCGCCATCGCCACGATCAGCTGCGCCACCTGCATGAGCTGGTCAAGCGCGCCAGCAAGCCGGTGATCGTCGCGGGCGACTTCAACACGTTCTGGGGTGACCACGAGATCTTCCTGTTCATGGAAGCCTCGGGGCTGAAGAGCGCGAATCGCCTGGGCCTGCCTTCCTATCCCAGCCGCAACCCGCGCAAGGAGCTCGATTTCGTGCTCTACTCGAACGGCATCGAGGTCACGCAGTTCGACGTGCCCGATGTGCGCTTCTCGGACCATCGGCCGTTGATCTGCGATTTCCAGGTGCGCCGTGCGCCCACATGAACAATAAGAATACGACCCACTGGCGGCTCGAAACCGACGCAGACGGCGTCGCCTGGCTGGCGCTGGACAAGGCGGGTGCATCGACCAACAGCCTGTCGCGCGACGTCATGGAAGAGCTCGACGCGATGCTCGCCGAAGTCGCACGGGCACTGCCGAAAGCGCTGATCGTCACCTCCGCGAAGCGCGGCTTCATCGCCGGCGCCGACATCAAGGAGTTCGTCGGCATCCGCACGCCCGACCAGGCGTACGAGCTCATTCGCCAGGGCCAGCAGGTGCTCGACAAGCTCGCAGCGCTGCCCTGCCCGACGATCGCAGCCATCAACGGCTTCGCGCTCGGCGGCGGGCTCGAGGTCGCGTTGGCTTGCCGCTATCGCGTGCTGGTCGACGATCCCGGTGCGACGCTCGGCTTCCCGGAAGTGCAGCTCGGCGTGCATCCGGGATTCGGCGGCAGCGTGCGTGCCGTGCACCTCGCCGGCCCGATCGCCGCGATGGACCTGATGCTGACCGGCCGATCGATCCGCCCGAAACAAGCGCTCGCGATGGGCCTGGTCGATCGCCTTGCACCGGTCGAGCAACTCGACAAGACGGCAAAGCAAATCGCGCTCGCTCCCCCTGCCCCGCGCAGCCCCAAGTTCGTGCATCGCTTGCTCAACTCGGCGCCGGTGCGTCCGATCCTCGCCGGGCAGATGCGCTCGCAGGTGGCCAAGCGGGCACGTCCCGAGCACTACCCTGCCCCGTACGCGATGATCGAGCTCTGGCAGCGGTACGGCGGAAAGGGTGAACGCGCCTACGAGGCCGAAGCGCGCTCGATGGCGCAGCTGTTGTGCACGCCGACGTCGCGAAATCTCGTGCGTGTGTTCTTCCTGCAGGATCGCCTCAAGTCCGCAGCCAAGGCTGGCGGCGAACCCGCCAAGCACGTGCACGTCGTAGGTGCTGGTGTCATGGGCGGCGACATCGCGACCTGGTGCGCGACGCGCGGCCTCACCGTGACGTTGCAAGATCGCGCCGAGCAGTACGTCGCGCCGGCCATCGAGCGCGCCCGCAAGTTCCTCGAGAAGCGCTATCCGGACCCGGCGAAGCGCGACGAGACGCTGGCGCGACTGCAGCCCGACGTCGAAGGACGCGGCGTGGCCACCGCAGACGTGGTCATCGAAGCGATCTTCGAGGACTTGAACGCCAAGCGCGAACTGTTCGCGCGCATCGAGCCGAAGCTCAAGCCAACCGCGGTGCTTGCGACGAATACGTCGAGCATCGTGCTGGAACAGCTGGCGCAGAATCTCGCCGCGCCCGAGCGGCTGATCGGCCTGCACTTCTTCAATCCCGTGGCGCGCATGCCGCTGATCGAAGTCATTCACGCCGAGCGCACGCAGCCGCAGAAAGTGCAGGCCGGCCTCGCATTCGCGCGGCAGATCGACAAGCTCGCGATCGCCTGTCGCAGCTCGCCCGGTTTCCTTGTCAACCGCGTGTTGATGCCGTACCTGAGCGAAGCGGTGCGCGCCGCGCAGGAAGGCATTCCGCTCGCGCTCATCGACCGCGCGGCCGAGGATTTCGGCATGCCGATGGGCCCGATCGAGCTCGCCGACGTGGTCGGGCTCGACGTGGTCATGAGCGTCGGCAAGGTGTTCTTCCAGTCCGGCGCCGAGGTGCCGCACGTGCTGTCGATCCGCTACGAGCAGAAGAAGTTCGGTAAGAAGAGCGGCGAAGGCTTCTACGTGTGGCGCGCCGACAAGCCGCAGAAGCCGCCGGCCGCGGGGCCCGCGCCGCCGGATCTGCAGGACCGGCTGATGCTGCCGCTGATCAACGAAGCGGTCGCCGTGCTCCGCGAGCACATCGTCGAGGATGCGGATCTCATCGACGCAGGCGTGATCTTCGGCGCCGGCTTCGCACCGTTTCGCGGCGGTCCGATCCAGTACGCGCGCACGCGCGGCGTCGATGCAATCCTCGCGCGGCTCGAAGAGCTGCGCAGCGTTTACGGAGATCGCTTCGCACCGGACGCGGGCTGGCAATTACTGCGGTAAATCGCGTGTCACCGCCGCCTGGCGCTCAAAAGGCCTGTGCTACCATCCGGCGCATGGAGAGCAAGCCGCTCGAACTTGGACTGCTGCGTTCGTTTTCCCCGCTCGATGGATTGAAGTCCGAAAACTTGCACGCGCTCGCGCGCAAAACGGCGATGCACTCGTTGACCGCGGGTCGGACGCTGTTCAAGGAAGGCGACAGCGACAAGCGCACCTACTATGTCGTGAGCGGCGTGCTCGAGCTGTTGCACGGGACTCGCTCGGTGCTGGTCATCCGCGGCGGCTCCCCGGAAGCACGCAATCCCGTCGCGCCGGGCAATCCGCGCCGCTACACCGCCCGCGTCGTCTCCGATCGCATCGATTTCGTCGCCATGGACAGCGACATGCTCGACATGATGCTCACGTGGGACCAGACCGGCTCCTATGAGGTCAACGAGCTGCGCGGCGTCGGCGAGGAAGGTCCGAGCTCCGATGACTGGATGACGAACCTGCTGCAGACCAAGGCCTTCCACAAGATCCCGCCGGCGAACATCCAGGCGATCTTCATGCGGATGCAGCGCGTCGACTACCGCGCGGGGGAAGTCGTCATCAAACAGGGCGATGAGGGCGACTACTTCTACGTCGTCGTCAAGGGCCGCTGCGCAGTCACGCGCGAGACGCCGCTCAATCGCGACGGCATCAAGCTCGCGGAGCTCGGCATGGGCGACACGTTCGGCGAGGAAGCGCTGATCTCGGATGCGAAACGCAATGCCAGCATCGCGATGACGACCGAAGGGACGCTGATGCGGCTCGCGAAACAGGACTTCCGCACGCTGCTCAACGAGCCGATGCTCGAATGGGTCGACATGGACGAAGCGCGCACGCTCGTCGCCGGCGGCGCCAAGTGGCTCGACGTGCGACTGCCGAGCGAGTTCGAGAACTATCGGATGGACGGCGCGCTCAACATGCCGCTGTACTTCATCCGCCTGAAGCTGAAGACGCTGGAGCGCGACGTGCACTACATCGTGTGTTGCGACACTGGCCGGCGCAGCTCCGCAGGTGCCTACATCCTGTCGGAGCGCGGCTTTCGCGCGTCGGTGCTGAAGGGTGGCCTGATGGCGTATCAGGAGAAGTGAGAGTCGGGTTGAAACCCGACCTACATCGTGTGCGTCGGCTTGTCGCCGCCGAGAGCACCCGCCAGGTAGCTCTCGATCTTCCGCTGAGTGTTGCCGCGGTCCTGCTCGCTGAACTGCACGCCGATGCCGGCGGTGCGCTTGCCCTGCGCGCCCTTCGGCGTCATCCAGATCACGCGCCCGGCGACCGGCAGCTTCTCGTCCTCGCCCATCAGGTTCAGCAGCATGAACACTTCGTCGCCCAGCCGGTAGTTGCTGTTCGTCGGAATGAACAAGCCGCCGTTCTTCACGAACGGCATGTACGCCAGATACAAGGCACTCTTGTCCTTGATCGTAAGCGTCAGCAAACCGGGCTTGCTGCTGGGCTGGCGCATCACCATGAGTTGCGTACCGTCAGGCTCTCTTGCGATTAGGTTGCATATCAATTCGCTGGCTTCGCTGGCGCAGCAGGACTTCCATCAACGCGATCAGCCAGGACTCGACGGCCAGCTCGCGCTGGAGCGCGGTGCGGGCCAATTGCGCTTTCAAGGCCCGCGCGCGATCCACCATGCTGTAGACGCCGCTTATGTTCAACGGGTGCAGCGGACTTGGCAAGTGCGCAGAGCGACCAGGGAACGTGATGAGGTCGGCATTTCCCGCAAGTGCTGCGCGCGCCAGCGAGCTGAGCCACAAATCGAGCCAGGTCAGGCGCTCCGGCAGGCCGTCTTTTTCCCACTCGGCGGCGACCTGCGTCACATCGGCCTGGCCGGCGAGCAGCGCACCGAGCGACTTCTGCATGTGCTCGTTCAGCGCATCGAAACGCCCGTCCGCGTATGCCAACGCGCGCAGCGGCGCCCCGCCGGCGAACTCGAGCAGCGCCGGCTCGATCGCATGCCCGCTCTGCTCGCGCAGCCACGCGATCGCTTGCTCGTGCGACGGCCGCGGAATCGTCACCTTCTGGCAGCGACTGCGCACCGTCGGCAGCAGCATCGAAGGTTGCGACGTGATCAGCACCAGCAGGCTTCGCGGCGACGGCTCTTCGAGAGTCTTCAGCACGCTGTTCGCTGCGTTCGGTGTCATCAGATGCGCTGGGTCGACTATCGCGACCTTGTAGCCCTGCCGATAGCTCGTCTTCGTCAGACGCTCGGTGGCCGCGCGGACCTGATCGATGGAGATCTGCTGCTTGTCCTCTTCCGGCGCGACCCACAACAGGTCCGGATGCGAGCCGGCCACGAACAGCGCGCAGCTCGCGCACTCGCCACAACACTTCAACGTCGATCCGGCTGACTTGTCGCACAGGACTGCGCAGGCGAGCCACGCAGCGAACGACTGCGTGCCTACGCCTTCCGCACCCTGCAACAGCAGCGCGTGCGAGAGGCGGTTCGCCGCCCATGCCTTGCGCAGCTGTGCAGCGGCATCCTCCTGCCATGGCAGCAGCTTCGGCACGGACCGTTCGCTCGTCTCTGTCATGGGCGCATGAACAGGCGAATTTCCACTTCGGCGCGAATTGCGTGCTCGACGCTCTCGCGGTCCGCGGTGGCATCGATGACGGCGAACCTGCCCGGCTGGCTGCGCGCACGTTCGAGGTAGCTGTTGCGCACGCGCTCGAAGAACTCGCGGCGCTCCTGCTCGAAGCGGTCGCTCACGCCGGTCTCGGCATCGCGTGCCGCCGCGCGCGCCCTGCCGATCTCGATCGGCGCATCGAGCAGCAGCGTCAGATCCGGACGCAGCTCCGCCTGCACGAAGCGCTCGAGGTTCGCGATCTCCTCGCGGCGGACGCCGCGGCCGTCGCCCTGGTACGCGTAGGTCGCATCCGTGAAGCGATCGCACACGACCCAGGCGCCCCGCTCCAGCGCCGGCCGGATGAGATTGTCGATGTGCGTCGCGCGCGCCGCGAACATCAACAGCAGCTCGCAAGTCATCGGCATCGGCTCGTCCGTCGGTGTCAGCAGCAACTCGCGGATGCGCTCCGCGCGCGGCGTGCCGCCCGGCTCGCGCGTCACGATGACTTCCAGCCCGCGCGCGACCAGCGAGTCGCGCAATGCCGCGATCTGCGTCGTCTTGCCGACGCCCTCGCTGCCTTCGATGGTGATGAACTTGCCTCGATTCATCGGCGACGCAACTCCCGCAGGTACCGCCTCACGGCGAGGTTGTGCTCGGCGAGCGTCTTCGAGAAGGAGTGACTCCCGTCGCCCGCCCCTGTCGCCACGAAGAATAGCGCGCCCGACACGTCCGGTTGAACTGCGGCCTGCAACGATTCCAGGCTCGGCATCGCAATCGGCGTCGGCGGCAGCCCTGGGCGCGTGTACGTGTTGTAAGGCGTGTCGCGCGACAGGTCGGCGCGGCGGATGTTGCCGTCGTATCGCACGCCCATGCCGTAGATCACGGTCGGATCGGTCTGCAGTCGCATGCCGCGCCGCAGCCGCTCGACGAAGACGCCGGCGATCTGCGCGCGCTCCCGTTCGAGGGCGGTTTCCTTTTCGACGATCGAAGCAAGGATCAGCGCCTCGTACGGGCCCGCCAGCGGCAGGTCAGACGCGCGCTTTGCCCAGGCCTTGCGCAGTTCGTCCTGCATGCGTCGATGCGCGATCGTGAGCAGCTCCAGGTCGGTCGTGCCGCGCGGGAATCGATACGTATCCGGGAAGAACTGCCCTTCCGGATGCACGTCGGGCTCGCCGAGCGCACGCATGATGTCGGTGTCGCTGCGATTCGCGTTCTCGTTACGCACGGCGTCGCTGGCGACCAGCGCATTGCGCACGTCACCGAACGTGGAGCCTTCGATGAAGGTGATACTGTGGAGCAGAACCTGACCCGAGCTCAGCAGCGCCAGCAGCCCGCGCGGCGTCAGCCCGGGCTGCAGCTCGTACTCCCCTGCCTTCAACTCGCTGTCGCGTCGCGTGAGGCGCGACCAAACGACCCACACCTGCGGTTGATCCAGCAAGCCGCGCGCTTGCAGTGCCGACGCAACGCTGCGCGTGCTGGCGCCGCGTGGAACTTCGAACGTCGTGCGCTCTGTGAGGCCGGCGATCGGTTGCCGCAACCACTGGTGGCCCCACCAGGCAATCGCGCCTGCGCCTACAGCGCCAAGCACGACCAGCAGCAGGAGGAGTTGCAGCAGGCGTCGCATCAGAAATCCAACGCCTGCCGCAACCGGTCGGCCACGGGCGAGTCAGTCCAACGCAGCGGGCCGAGCTCGGCGGCCGAGCGGATGCCCCGCACCGAGTTCGTGATGAAGACTTCGCTCGCCGCTTCGACATCGTGCGGCCACAGCGGCTCTTCGCTGACTGCGATCCCTAACTCCTTCGCCATGCGCAGCACTTCGCCGCGCATGATCCCGAGCACGCCGCAGAACCTCAGGTTCGGCGTGACCAAGGCACCGGCGCGAACCAGGAAGACGTTACTGGCCGTGGCGCTGACCAACTCGCCCTCGGTGTCGAGCATCAACCCTTCCGCGATCGTCTCGTCGTGCCACTCCGCCTGCGCGAGCACTTGTTCGAGACGGTTGAGATGTTTGATGCCTGCCAGCCGGGCATTTCGTCCGAGCCGCGTCTCGCACCAGCGTAACGCGAGTCCCGACGTCGCAGGCTGCAGCGGCGCCGGATAGAGCGCGACGACTCGCGTCGTCTTGCTGCGCGCCGACGGGCGATAACTGCGTGGGCCGATGCCGCGCGAAACGACGATCTTGAGCACACCGCGTTCCGCCGATCCGCTCAGTCGCTGCACGTCCGACCGCAGCAAGGCCGGGTCCGGCGGCACGATGCCGAGCCGTTCGCAGCCGAGCGCAAGGCGGCGCAGGTGCAGTTCGAGAAATCGCACCCTGCCCCGTGCGAGCAACGCGCTCTCGAACACGCCGTCGCCGTACTGAAGGCCGCGATCTTCCACTGCGATCGCGTGCAGCGGATCGTCCGGGCTGATGCCGTTGACAAGAACAGCCGCTGTCATGCCTCGACACCGAGTGCTCGCAGCACGCCGCGCGCCTTCGCACGCGTCTCCTCGAGCTCGCGCTCGGCAATGGAGTCGGCGACGATGCCCGCGCCGGCGCGCAGGCTCAGCTCGCGGCCGTCGAGTTGCAGCGAGCGGATCAGGATATTCATGTCCATACTGCCGTCGCGATTCAAGTATCCCAACGATCCCGTGTACGCGCCGCGCGGCGCGCCTTCCAGCTCCGCGATGATCTCCATGCAGCGGATCTTCGGGCAGCCGGTGATCGTGCCGCCCGGGAACACCGCCGCCAGCACATTGCCGGGCGTGACCTCCGCGCGCAAGCGACCGCTCACGTTCGAAACGATGTGATGCACGTGCGAGTACGACTCGATCGTCATGAACTCGTCGACCCGCACGCTGCCCGCCTCGCACACGCGGCCGAGATCGTTGCGCTCCAGGTCGATCAGCATGACGTGCTCCGCCCGCTCCTTCGGATGGGCATGCAGCTCGCGGGCGAGCGCGAGATCGGCTTGCGGATCCGCGCCGCGCGGTCGTGTGCCTGCGATGGGACGCGTCGTAACCGCGCCGTCGCGCACGCTCACGAGGCGCTCGGGCGAAGAACTGATGACAGCGATACCGTCCAGCAGCGCGACACCGCTGAACGGTCCGGGATTGGTCTCGCGCAACCGGCGATAGACCTGGTGCGGCTGCACGCCAGGCCGTAGCGTCGTGCGCCAGCCGCGGGAAAGATTCGCCTGATAGATGTCTCCGGCGCCGATGTAATCGAGCGCACGCTGCACGGCCTGCAGATACTGGCGCGGATCATCCTCCGCGACAGACGACCCGATCAGCCCTTCTCGCGCTTCGGGCAAGCGTGCGACGCGTCGCAGGTCGTCCGCGATGCGCGGGATCAGATCGGCTGCAGTGTCCTCTGCGACGATCCAACAGCGCCCGCTGTCGTGCTCGTGCACGACCGCCGCGGGAATGCGAATTGCCTGTGCGATCGGACCGACTGTCGGTGGCGGCAAGCGCAAACGCGGCTCGATCTGGCCAGCGAGCTCATACCCCAGATAGACGAGCCAACCGCCGGTGAATGGCACGCTGGCCGCCGCGTCATGCGACGTCTGCACGCGCTCGCGCTGCCACCAGCGATCGAGCGCCGGCAGGAATCGCTCCGACGCGGCCGACGCCACGAGGTGGCCGGCCGGATGCGCGAACAGGATGTCGAAGCGGCCGAGCGGCTCGCCGGCCGCGGCGCTCTCGAAAAGCGCTGGATACAGGTCCGGGGAGGCGGCGTGAAGAGCGAGCAGCGCCGCCGGATCGACGTCGACAGGTGCGAGGAGCGCAGCGATAGCTTCAATCCACGACTAAGCGACGACTAATCCAGAGCGCGGAAGATCACCGAGCCGTTCGTGCCGCCGAAACCGAACGAGTTCGACAGCGCGACGCGGATCGGCATGCGCCGCGCCACGTTCGGCACGTAGTCGAGGTCGCAGCCCTCGCCCGGATTGTCGAGGTTGATCGTCGGCGGCGCGACCTGGTCGCGGATCGCGAGGATCGAGAAGATCGCCTCGACCGCGCCGGCGGCGCCGAGCAGGTGCCCGGTCATCGACTTCGTCGAGCTCACCGCGACCTTGGCTGCGTGCGCGCCGAAGCAGCGCTTCAACGCAATCGTCTCCGCGCGGTCGCCGAGCTCGGTGGAAGTGGCGTGCGCGTTCACGTACTGCACGTCGCCCGGATTCAGCTTGGCGTCCTGCAGAGCGTTCGCCATCGCGAGGCGCGCGCCCTCGCCGTCTTCCGGCGGCGCAGTGATGTGATGCGCGTCGCCGCTCATGCCGAAGCCGACGATCTCCGCGTAGATCTTCGCGCCGCGCTGCTTCGCGTGCTCGTACTCTTCGAGCATGACGGCGCCCGCGCCGTCCGACAGCACGAAGCCGTCGCGATCTTTATCCCACGGCCGGCTCGCGCGCTGCGGATCGTCGTTGCGCGTGGACAGCGCCCGTGCCTGGCAGAAGCTGCCGAGGCCGAGCGGCGTCGTCGCCATTTCGGCGCCGCCCGCGATCATCGCGTCCGCGTCGCCGTACTGGATGAGCCGCATCGCGAGCCCGATGGCGTGCGTCGAAGTCGTGCACGCCGTCACCGTCGCGAGGTTCGGCCCGGTGAGCTTGAACTGGATCGAGATGTGGCCGGAGATCATGTTGATGATGCTGCCGGGCACGAAGAACGGCGAGATGCGCTTCGGGCTTTGCGTCTCGGCGTACTTGCGATAGTTCTCTTCGATGGTATCGAGGCCGCCGATGCCGGCGCCCATCGTGATGCCGATGCGGTGCGCGTTGGCCGGCGTGACTTCGATACCGGAATCCTTGATGGCGTCCGCGGCCGCGCCGTACCCGTAGTGCATGAACGGATCCATCTTGCGCAGCTCTTTCGGCGACAGGTACTTCTCCGCGTCGAAGCCGGCGACGGCGCCGTGGAAGCGCACCGGGAACGCGCTGACGTCGAAGCGAGTGATCGGCCCGATGCCGCTCTTGCCGTCGAGCACGTTGCGCCACGCCGTGTCGACGGTGCTGCCGACGGGGGAGACGATGCCGAGGCCGGTGATAACGACGCGCCGCTTCGACAAGCGATTACCTCTTCGTGCAGGTCATGGGTTCGGGAGTTGCGGACAGTACGGTCGAGCCGCCTTCCCTGGCTGGGGACTCGATGGAGCGCAGGCGCCGCGCGCCTGCGAGCGAAATGTCAGGCCTGGTTGCGGCGTTCGGTGATGTAATCGATCGCCTGCTGAACGGTCGTGATCTTCTCGGCGTCCTCGTCCGGGATCTCGGTCTCGAATTCTTCCTCCAGCGCCATCACCAGCTCGACCGTGTCGAGCGAGTCGGCG
Source organism: uncultured Gammaproteobacteria bacterium (assembly GCA_963830745.1). Lineage (GTDB taxonomy): Bacteria > Pseudomonadota > Gammaproteobacteria > Steroidobacterales > Steroidobacteraceae > Steroidobacter. The sequence goes on along the minus strand of CAWHNL010000011.1, from coordinate 148,329 downwards.
CCGAGGTCGTCGACGAAGGAAGCGTCGTTGGTGACTTCTTCCTCTTTCACCCCCAGTTGCTCGGCGACGATGGCTTTAACTTGCTGTTCGATACTGCTCATTGGTGTACGAGTCCTCTATGAGGCTTTTGAACCCTTCGCAAAACCGACCCTTGTAGTTCGTTGGGCGGGTCGCATGGGAGGCGTATTCTAAGTTAAGACCCCGGCAGGTCCAACATTTGCTAAATATTTAAAACGGATCGAAAAAAAGCAGCCGGCAAAGACACTTGACAGCGCTTCAAACCATGTACATGCCGCCGTTGACGTGCAACGTCTCGCCGGTGATGTAGCCCGCTTGTGGCGACGCAAGAAACGCGACTGCGGAGGCGATGTCCTCGGCAGCACCCAGCCGTCCGAGAGCGATCTGCGCCGTGAGCGCCGCCTGCTGTTCGGCCGGCAGCTTCGCAGTCATGTCGGTGGCGATGAAGCCCGGCGCCACGACGTTCACCGTGATGCCGCGTGAGCCCACTTCGCGCGCCAGCGACTTCGTGAAACCGATGATGCCCGCCTTCGCCGCCGCGTAGTTCGTCTGTCCGGCGTTGCCCATCACGCCGACGACCGACGCGATGCTGATGATCCGGCCGCGGCGCGCTTTCATCATTCCGCGCAGCACGCCTTTCGAGAGGCGGAACACCGAGCCGAGGTTGGTCGCGACGATGTCGTTCCACTCCTCTTCCTTCATCCGCAGCAGCAGGTTGTCACGTGTAATTCCTGCATTGTTCACCAGGACCGTCAGCGCGCCCTCGTGCGCTTCGATGTCTTTCAGCGCCGCGTCGATCGACTGCAGGTCTGCAACGTTCAACACGATGCCGCGCACCTTGCCGGCCTCGGCGAGCTGCTGCGTGATGCCTTGCGCGCCCGCTTCGCTCGTCGCCGTGCCGACGACAGTGGCGCCGCGACGCGCGAGCTCGATCGCGATGGCGCGGCCGATGCCGCGCGACGCGCCTGTCACGAGCGCGATTTCCTGTGCCAGCGTCTGCTCGGTCATGCATTGCTCCTGCAGGCCTGCAGCGCCTGCTGCAGCGATTCTGCATCTTCGATCGAGAGCATCGCGATGTCCTTGTTGCGCTCGATGCGGCGGTTCAAGCCCGTGAGCACGCCGCGCGGTCCGCACTCGACGATCACGCGCGCGCCGGCCGCGAGCATCGCCTGGATCGTTTCCGTCCAGCGCACCGGCTTCACGAGCTGTTCCACGAGCGCCTTGCGGATGCTCGCTTCGTCGCCGTGCTTGCGGACATCGACCGTGTAGATGTCGCGGACCTCGCGAGGTCCGAACTTCACCTGCTGCAGCCTCGCGCCCAGACGTTCGGCAGCGGGCTGCATCAGCGGGCTGTGCGACGGCACGCTCACCGGCAACTTGATCGCGCGCTTCGCGCCCTTCGCCTTCGCGACTTCGATCGCGCGGTCGACGGCAGCGGCTGTGCCTGCGATCACGACCTGACCTGGAGAGTTGAAGTTCGCGGCTTGTACTGTTTCGCCTTGCGCGGCTTCACGACAGGCAGCTTCGACTTCGGCGTCATCGATGCCGAGGATCGCAGCCATCGCGCCCTGCCCCGCCGGCACTGCTGCCTGCATCGCTTGGCCGCGAAACTGCACGAGTCCCACAGCCGTCCGGAAATCGAGCGCACCGGAGCACACGAGCGCGGAATACTCGCCGAGACTGTGGCCGGCCATTGCCGCCGGCAAGCCGCCGCCGTGCTTGCGCCAGACGCGCCACGTGGCCACGCCGGCCGCGAGCATCGCGGGCTGCGTGCGCTCCGTCTTGCCGAGCTCGTCCTCCGGGCCGCCCTGGCACAGCTTCCAGAGGTCGTAACCGAGCACGTCGGAGGCCTCCGCGAACGTTTCCTGAACGAGCGGTTCGGCGCCCGCGAGGGGGGCGAGCATGCCCACGGATTGCGAGCCCTGACCGGGGAAGACGAATGAGAAAGACATGAGAGAGCGGTTAGCGGTTGGCGGTTGGCGGTTGGTGCGGAAAAGGCGCGCGATTATGCAGGGCCAGAAGTGCGCCGGCCAGCGCACCGCCGATCGCACCGTAAAGATGCGCGTCTACAACGACCGGCATGTCGCCGGAAAGCGGCAGCGCCCCGTGCCACTGCTCCCAGGCGAGTTTGCCGACCAAAACGGCGGTCAGTGCCAGCGCCAAGGGCCTCGATTCATGCTTCCACCAGCCGATCGCACCGGCCGCGAGCGCGCCGTGCAGGACGCCTGACAGGCCGACGTACCACTCCAGCTGTGGCTCCAACAACACAAATCCGAGATCGATCGTCGCGATGCTGCTGGCCGAGGATCAGCAGCCAGCCGCGAAGGGAGTATTCGCGCGGAAACAGCGCCGCGATCAGCCCCAGACCGACTGCATTCAGCAACAGGTGCTGCCCGGAGCCGTGGACCAGGTGGCCGGTGACCAGCCGCCAGTACTCGCCATGCAGGACCGCCGAACGCTCATAGCGGAGCAGCTCTCGCCCGGTATCGCCGGTCAATCCGAGCAGAACCAGGACGGCACCCAGCAGTCCAACGAGCCAGGCTCCCTGGATCGACGACACGGCTGTCGGGGTGCGGAAACGCCCGGGGACGGCGTCACTCATGCCTTCAACCTGCTTTGTTATGATCCGCGCGCCTCGGCCTAGACCTAACGGCCCTTTCCATCGTTAAGCTCATCGCCCTTCCAATCGAATCAGTAGTAACGGAATCGACTATGACAGATATGAACAACCGGGCGCGCCGTCGCCCCGCCCTGGGCTTCACGCTGATCGAGATCATGGTCGTGGTCGTGATCCTGGGCATCCTCGCCGCGCTGGTCGCGCCGAACGTCATGCGCCGCATCGACGACGCCCAGATCACCAAGGTCAAGCAGGACCTGCGCGCCTTCGAGACCGCGCTCAGCCTGTACAAGATGGACAACTACAAGTACCCGACCACCGACCAGGGCCTGAAGGCGCTGGTCCAGCAGCCGAACGACTCGACCGTGCGCAACTGGAAGCCCGGCGGGTACCTCGGCAGCGGGGGCCTCACCAAGGATCCCTGGCAGAACGAGTACCTCTACGTCTATCCCGGCCAGCACGGCGAGTACGACATCTACTCGCTCGGGGCGGACGCCCAGGAAGGCGGCGAAGGCATCAACGCCGACCGGGGCAACTGGCAGACGGAGTGATCCTTGCTTCGCGCGCGCGACAGCGGCTTCACGCTCCTCGAGATCCTGGTCGTCATCGTCATCATCGGCGTGATGGTCTCGATGGCGACGTTGTCGATCGGCCTGCTCGGCGCGGATCGCGAAGTCGAAGAAGAGACGCGGCGCTTCTGGGCCGTGCTCCGCCAGGCCCGTGAGGAAGCGGAGCTCCAGGCGATCGACGTGGCCATCTTCGTCGGCACGACCGACTACGAATTCCTGCGCTTCGACACCCGGCGCAACGAGTGGCAGCCGATCGTCGATGACCAGCTGTACGCGCAGCGCGCGCTGCCCGAAGGGCTGCGCTTCCGGCTCTGGCTGGAAAACCGCGAGATCGTGCTCAAGCCGGGGCTGCCCGATCGCTCCAAGAAAGACGAGAGTGAGAAGTGGCCGCCGCAGCTCACCGTGCTGTCGAGCGGCGACGTCGTGCCGTTCGAGCTGCACATCGAGCGCGATGGCGCGCCGGCGCTGTGGCGCATGACATCGCTGGCCGACGGCGACCTGCGCATCGAGCAGCGCAAGGATGAGCGCGACTGGGTGATGATCGCGCAAACCAAGCCGCCGCCCGAAGACGACCGGAGCAAGGAGCGGATTTCCGATGCGCGACGTTGAACGATTTGCTCGGGGTTTCACGCTCATCGAGGTGATCGTCGCGCTGGTGGTCATCGCGCTGGGCATGCTCGGCGTCATCCAGGCTGTCAGCCAGACTGCCGGCAACAGCGGCTACCTGCGCGACAAGACGATCGCGCACTGGGTCGCGATGAACCACCTCACGGAGCTGCGCCTGCAGAAAACTGCGCCGGGCATCGACAAGACCTCCGACGAGGTCGAGATGGCGGGCCGGCGCTGGAAGTGGACGACGGACGTGACGCAGACGCCGGTCGAGACGATCCGTCGCATCGACATCTCGGTGCGGCCTGCCGATGCCAAGGAGGGCAGCTCGCTCGCGTCGGTCAGCGGTTTCTACGGCACGGCGGTTGCGCCGCCCGGCTCCGCGCTGATTGCCTGGCAAGGCGCCGGCGACGGCGCGCCGCAACGGCAACCCGATCAGGACGAAGAGCAACCTCCGAAGAATCAGCCGCCGGGCGAAGAAGGATCCGCCGGAGCCCGAGGACCCGCCGGACACGCGATCCGAGCGATCCGACGCAGCAGCAATGAACGTGGCGACAATCATGCGCGCGCGGGGCTTCACCTTGCTCGAAGTGCTGGTGGCAGTGGTCATCTTCGGCATCATCAGCGTGCTCGCCTATGGCGGTTACAACCAACTGATCCAGCAGAGCGACATCGTCGAGCGTAGCGCGTCGCGCACGCGTGCGGTCCAGTCGACCGTGCAGCGCATGTCCGAGGACTTCGCGATGCTCGAGCCGCGCCCGATCCGCGAGCCGATCGGCGAATCGCTCGAGCCCGCGCTGCGCGCCGGCGGCACGCGCACGGACACGCTCGTCGATCTCACCCGCTCCGGTTGGACGAATCCGGCCGGCCTGTCGCGCTCGACGTTGCAGCGGGTCACGTATCGCCTGCTGGACGGCAAGCTGGAGCGCGCCTACTGGACTGCGCTCGATCGCACCTTGACCACGGAGCCGACCAGTGCGGTCATGCTCGACAAGGTGCGCGCGACGACGTTCCGATTCATGGACCAGAATCAGAGCTGGCACGAGCAGTGGCCGCCGCTCGGTTATTCCGGCGCGGACGCGGCGCGCCTGCGGCCGATCGCCGTCGAGATCACGCTCGACCTGGAGGATTGGGGCAAGTTCGTGCGGCTGGTCGAGGTGGCAGGATGACGACGCATCTGCCTCCCGTCATCACCAGCGTGGCGTCGCGCTCATCATGGCGGTGCTCATCGTGGCGCTGGCGACGATGCTCGCCGCGAGCGTGTCGTTCAAGGGCTATCTCGACCAGCGCCGCAGCGCGAACACGTTCGCGATGGACCAGGGCTTCGAGGTCGCGCTCGGCGGCGAAGCGTGGGCCGCGGACTCGTTGCGTCGTGACAAGCAGCAGAGCTCGAAGACCGACGACTTCACCGAGGAATGGGCCACGCCGATTCCGCCGATCCCGATCGAAGGCGGCGAGTTCGAGGGCCAGCTCGAAGACATGCAGGGCCGCTTCAATCTCAACAGCCTGGTGACGCTCGAAGGCGGCCAGCTCAAGTTCGATCAGCTGGCGATCGACCGCTTCGAGCGACTGCTCGATATGCTCGAGCTCGAGACGAAGTGGGCGAAGATCATCGCCGACTGGATCGACACCGACGTCGCGCCGAATTTCCCCGATGGCGCGGAAGACCCGACCTACACGGGCCTGACGCCGCCCTACCGCACCGCCAACATGCCATTGACGCGCGCCAGCGAGCTGCTGGCGATCGCCGGCTTCGGGCTCGAGCGCTACCGCAAGCTCGAGCCGTTCGTCACTGCCCTGCCGATCGGCACGCCCATCAATGTCTGCACGGCGTCGCCGGAGCTGCTCGATTCGATCGTCGGCGGACAGCAGGAGTACACCCTGGCACGCGAGAACATGATGGAGACGCGCAAGCAGCGCTGTTTTCCGAGCAAGCAGGACTTCGAAAGCCGCCTGTCGAACGACGAGAAGCAGGCGCTGCAGCAGGGCAAGATCATCGACCAGACGAGCTCGTACTTCCGCTCGACGATCTGGGTCACTATTGGCACTAGTCAGTTCACCCTGTACAGTCTCTTGTATCGCAGCGGCAACAACGGTCTTGTGCGCCCGATACTAAGAAGCCACGGAACGCCCTGATGCCGGAATTCCTAGTCGTACGCCTGCACTCCGCCGCCGCCGAAACGCTCGGCGCCGCCGCCGAGTGGATCGTCATGGACGGCACGCGGCGCGCGACGCGGCAATGTGCAGTCCGGTCCCCTCGATCTCACACCCGCCGCGGCCGCCGGCCGCAAAGTCATCGTGCTCGTTCCCGGTACCGACGCGCTACTGGCCGAGCCGGTGCTGCCCGTGAAGAGCGGCACGAAGCTCGCGCAGGTCGTGCCGTTCGCGCTCGAAGAGCACCTCGCGGCCGATGTCGAAGATTTGCATTTCGCAGTCGGCAAGCGCGGCACGCGGCCCGGCACTCCGGTCACCGTTGTCTCGCACGCGCGAATGGCGGCTTGGCAGGCACTGCTCGCGGATGCGGGATTGCATGTCGATGCGATCTACCCCGAAACAGCGGCGCTGTCGGAGACGACCAACGCGATCACGCTGCTGATCGACGGTGCACGCGTGTATGTGCGTCGGCCCGACACGCCGGGCGCCGTGCTCGATGTCCAGCCGCTGATCGAAGCGTTGCAGCTGGCACTCGCCTCCGGCGAAGAAGCTCGCGAGCACGTCACCATCTACGTCGCCGAAGACGACTACGAGCGCGAGCGCGAACTGCTCGAAGGATTGCGCGAGTTCACGGCGAGCTTGCAGTTGAAGCTGCTGCCGGACGGACCGCTGCCCTTGCTTGCGGCGAACATCGTGCAGGGTGCTCCAGTAAACCTGCTGCAGGGCCGCTACCAAGCCGAAGCGCAAGATGCAGATCTCGTTCGCGCCCTGGCGCTACGCGGCCGTGCTCGCGCTGGTGTTCCTCGTCGCGCACCTCGGGTTGAAGACGTGGCAGTACTTCCACTATCGAAGCCAGGAAGCGCGCCTCGATGCGGAGATCGGCGCGGTGTACCAACAGCTCATGCCCGGCGCTCCCCTGCCCGACGCTTCCGCGGCACGCCGCCAGATCGAAGCACGCTTGAGTCAGCTGCGGGGCACGGGACCGGTGAGCGGCATGATGATGACGCTCGCGACGCTCGGCGAAGCGCTCGGCCAGACACCTGAGGTGAACATCGAAGCGCTCGCCTATCGCAACAACACTACCGACCTGCGCGTAGTCGCGCCCTCGGTCGACGTGCTCGACCGCATCCGGCAGCTCGCCAGCGAGCGCGGACTGGATGCCAAGATCGAATCGGCGAGCCCGCGCGATTCCAAGTTCGAAGGCCGGCTGCAGTTCAAGAACCCGGGCGCCTGACCATGCAGAAGCTCAAGGACTGGTTCTTCTCACTGCAACCGCGCGAGCGCGTGCTCGTCATCGGCGGCGGTGTAGTCGTGCTGCTGGTTGCGATCTATTTCCTGGCGCTCGCGCCGTTCTATTCCGCGGTGAACGGCAGCGCACAGCGAGTGGCCAAGAAGCAAGGCGATCTCGCCTGGATGCGCAGCGTCGGCGGCGAAGTGCTTGCGCTGAGCGCCAGTGCACCGTCGGCTGCCGCGCCGACCAACGAGTCGCTGGTCGTGCTCATCGACCGTGCGGCGCGCGAGTGCGGCCTCGGCTCGGCACTCACGGGCCAGACGCCCAGCGGCGACAACGGCATCCGCGTGCGCCTGGAGCAAGCGGAGTTCGACAAGCTGGTCGTCTGTCTCGGCAGCCTGCAGCAGTCGCACTCGGTCGGCATCGAGTCGGCCACCATCGATCGCACGGCCAAGCCCGGCTTCGTCAACGCCAGCCTGGTCCTGACCCGCGCTGGCGGATAGAGCCGCATGAAGAAATTCTGGCCGCTGCTCGCGCTCGGCATCGGTGCGTTCCTGCGTCCTTGCATTGGTCACGCTGCCTGCGAGCGCCGTGCTGTCGTTCTTCCATCCGCCCGACATCACGCTCACCGGCGTGTCGGGCACGGTCTGGAAAGGCCGCGCCCAAGCAGTGCGCAGCGGCACCGTGCACCTCGGTAGCGTGGACTGGGATCTCGACATCCTCTCGCTGTTCACCGGAAAGCTGGGCGCGAACGTGAAAGTCACGCGGACGGACGGCTTTGCACAGGGACACCTTGCCGCTGCACCCAGCCGACTCACGTTGCGTGGATTCAATGCATCGCTGCCGGTCAGCGCGCTGCCGCCGAATGTGGTGCGCGGCGGCTGGACCGGCACATTGAATCTGAAGCTCGGGGAATTGGCGCTCGACAACTCCTGGCCCGTCGCGGCGACCGGCACGATCGAAATCACCGATCTGGTCGGCCCGGCGAACCGGCCGGCCGCGCTCGGCAGCTACAAAGTCGTTTTTCCCGCCGAAGGCGCCGCCGGCGGCGACACGTTGACCGGCGCGCTCACCGACAATGGCGGTCCGTTCGCGGTGAATGGCACCGTGCAACTCAAGAAGGACCGCAGCTATCTCGTCAGCGGCTTGATCGCCACGCGGCCCGGCGCGCCCGGCGACTTCGCGCGCACGCTGGAGATCCTCGGCGAGCCCGACGAAGAGGGCCGCCGCCAGTTCAGCATCGAAGGAACGATGTGAAAAGGAGTCGGGCTAAAGCCCGACCTCACACGACCGCACCGTGGGTCGGGCTTCAGCGCCGCAGCCCCCGTCAGAACTCCGCGTTGAACACGACGCCGATCGTGCGGGGTCTCACGATCGATCGCGGTGCCTTGCGTGCCAGTCGTGGTCGCGCGCTGGAAGGCGTACTCGTCGAACAGGTTGGTTGCGTACAGCGACAGCTTGTAACGGCCCCACGTGACGCCGGTCCGCAGGTCCGCAGTGATGTAGTCGTCGGTCGTGAAGTTCCGGTTCGCCGGCGCGATCACCACGCCGCCGTCACCGACGCCGCCTTTGAACGACGTGTTGCGCCCATCCTGGTACGCGACGCCGCCGCCGACGAACGCATCGAGCGAGCCGAGCATGAAGTCGTAGTTGCCCGACAGCGAGAACGTCCACTGCGGAATGCCCGGCAGCTGCTCGCCCTCCAGGCCGCCGAGCGCCGGATCGTCCTCGTCGAGCTCGCTTTGCGAGTAGGCCATCGTGGCTGCCAGGTTGAAGGCACTCGTCGGCTGGTACGTGAGCGTCGCCTCGAGGCCGTTCGCCGTGACGTCGCTGTCCGCGTTGCCGCCGACGTTGACGCCCATGAAGCTGCGGAACACCTGCAGGTCTTCCCACTTGATCAGATAGACGGCGACGTCGTAGCCGAACAAGCCGTCGGCGAGGTTGCCCTTCGCGCCGACCTCGTAGCTCCACAGCGTGTCGGCCTTGACGAACGGCACCGAGAGGATGTCGCCCGTCGCCGGATTGATCAGCGGCAGGTTCGCGGAGGCAGGCCGATAACCGTTCGCTGCGCGGAAATACAGCGAGACGTCATCGTTCGGACGATAGCGCGCGTTGAAGAGATAGGTCTGCACGTCATCGGAGACGGTCTGCGCCGGCAGGTTCGGGCCGGCGAGCAATCCCGTACCGGTGAACAGGACCGACATGTCGTTGCTGCTCAAGCGCACGCCGACCGTCGCATCGAGCTGCGGCGTGAAGTAGTAAGTCACGTTGCCGAACGCCGCCTTCTCCTCGTAGTCCGACGGGAACTGCTGCGTGACGAGATTGAAGCCGCTCGGCCGCGCGACGGCACCCTGGAAGTTCGAGCTCTCCTCCTTCGTGTAGTACAGGCCGAGGAGCCATTCGAGGTGCTCGTTGTTCGCCGAGGTCAGGCGGAACTCGTGCGCCCAGCGGTCGGTGGAGATCTGCGAATCGAGCGGCACGGTGTTGGTTCCCGGCGGTGCGCCGACCTGCGTATCGACGAGCGCGCCGAAGAAGCGCGTCAGGTCGACGATCGCGGCCTGCGAGAACTCCTGGTAGCTGCTCGCCAGCGTGGCCGTGCCCCAGCCGCCCTGGTACTCGATCGTCGCCGAGGACAGCTCGTACTCGAGCTCGGTCGGTTCCTCGCCGGCGGTGTTCTGCTTGTAGCGGCCGAACACCGGCTCGCCGGTGTTGATGTTGAACGGCACGGCGTTCTGGCCGGTGAACTCGAACTTCTGGTCCTGGTAGTTCAGCTTGATCTTCCACGGCTCGGACGGACGGAACAGCAGCGTCGCCTGGCCGCCGCGCAGCTGCGCGTCGTTCACGTCCTTGTCGGGCCGCACTGCCTGGTCGATGAAGCCGTCGTTGTCCTGATAGAACCCGCTGATGCCGAGCGCGAGCTTGTCGTTCACGATCGGCACGTCGATACCGGCCTTGTACAGCTGGTTGAAGCCGCCCTGCGAGCTATTGGACAAGTCGGTCGAGAAGCGGCCGCCGAAGTCGGTGAGCGACGGCTCCTTCGTGATGTAGCGCACCGAGCCGCCCATCGACGCGGCGCCGAACAGCGTGCCCTGCGGTCCCTTGATCACTTCGATGCGCTCGACGTTGCCGAGCAACGAGTCGAGCGCGAAGTTCGCGCCTTCGGCGAACGCGGTGACCGAGCCGTACGGAATGTCGTCGAGATAGATGCCGACCGAGGGCGTCGAGAAGATGTTGGCGACGCCGCGCATCGTGATCGAGCCCTGCCCCGGCGCGCCGTCGTCGTTGAAGTTCACGCCGGGCACGTACTTGAGCACGCCGCTCAACGAGGTGAGGCCGCCGGCCGCGAAGGCCTGCGGATCCACGACTGCGACCGACGCCGGGACGTCCTGGACCTCCTGGGCGCGGCGCGTGGCCGTGACGATGACTTCCTCGACGCTGATCTGATCGGCGGCATTGGCCGCGGCCGCACCGGCCAGGGCGACTAGGCCCCACGTATTGAAGCGACGCATGACGTTGACCTCTCCCCCCACAGGTTCCCGCACGAACGATGGGGCGAGAATGGGATCAAAGCGTCCCGTCGATCTATAAGAATTCAACCGATTTCTGGAATCCGCCCGCGCTCACCGGCGGCGATACAGGCGCCCGCCTTCGGTCTCGTAACCCGTGATGCGACCGTCCGCACCGCGCGCGAACGTGATGAGGAAATAGTCCTCCTCGGGTGCGCGTGTGTCGCGCGCTTCGAACGAGTCGTAACTCCAGTGACTGAGGTCGAACGTCGCGTTCGGTTGCATTGCGAGCGTCAGTTTTCCCTCTTTGCCGAGCACGATCTGCGTCTCGCCGACGAGCGGATCGAAGTACTTGCCGGCGTAGTCGGCCAGCGGCAGCGATGGCCGCGTCTTTTGCGGCCGCGCACGCACCTCTTCGGCGCGCCGCGCATCCTCCTCGGCCTGCAGACCGCCGTACAGCTTCAGCAGGTCCGCGTTCCAGTCCTTGTCGCGGCGGTGCAGGAAGCGATCGATGACGTCGTACATGAACGCATGCCGGTAGTCGACCGTCGCCGCGTTCACGAAAATCGCCAGGCCGAGCCGCTCCTCGGGCACGAGCGCCACGAGAGCGTTGGCGCCGTACAAGCTGCCGGTGTGCATCGCGAGCAGTCGGCCCTGGTAGTCCTGCAGAAACCAGCCGAGCCCGTACGCGTAGAAGTTCGGCTTCGCCTGTCGCGCTGCCGGATAACCGATGCTGGCGAGCAGCATTTGCGGTTTCAGCACTTCCGCGATGGTGCCCGATTTGACGACAGCCTTGCCTTCGAACGTCCCTTTGCCGAGCAGCATGCGCAGCCACTTCGCCATGTCCGCGACGCTCGACTGAACGCCCGCGGCACCGAGCGGATCCGGCGACACGTACGGCTCCGTCTCCCGCGCGACGCCATGCTCGATCAGATGCGCACCGGTGACGTTGGCGCGCTTGCTCAGCTCAGGTCCGGTGAACAGGCTGTCGCTCATGCCGAGCGGCGCGAAGATGCGACGGCTGACGAACTCCTGGAACGTCATTCCCGAGACGCGCGCGACGACTTCGGCAGCGACCACGTACATGCTGTTGTTGTAGGCCCAGGTCGAGCGCAGGCTCGAAGCCTGCTTCGCGTACTGCATGTGTTCGAGGCTCGTGCGCGTGTCGAAACCGCGCACCCAGAGGATGTCCATCTGCTCGATACCGGTGCGATGGACCAGCAGGTCGCGGACCGTCACTTCGCGCGTGACGTACGGATCGGCAACGCGGAACTCCGGAATGTGCTTCACGACGGGATCGTCCCACTGCAGCTTGCCGTCCTCGACCAGCAAACCCAGCGCCATCGCAGTGAACGCCTTGCTCGTCGACGCGAGCGTGAAGACGGTGTGCGCGTCGACGGGATCGTTGCGACCGAGATGCTTCGTGCCGAAGCCGCGCAGGTACACGACCTGGTCGTCCTTGACGATCGCAACCGCCAGGCCCGGCGCATGCCACTGCTCGCGCGCAGACTCGATGACGGCGTCGAGGCCGGCCAACGGATCGTCGCTCGCCGTTGCCGGAAGCGGCGCAGCCCAAACGAGCACAACCACGAACACCGCACGGAACAATCGGATCATGCGCAACTCCTCCCGATGACGCGCCATCATCGCCGCTCGCGCGCGCGCACGTCACCGGCTTGGCGTTTTTGTTCAAGAGGCGGTGAGAAAAAATATAGATCGGGGGGTGACGCACCTCCATATTCCGGCCATAGTCGCGCCGCGCTCACTAACGGAACCGTCAACGATGCTCCGCCTCGACCCGCGCTCCCTGCTGCCTGCCTCGCTGCTCGTGTTGTGGAGCGCCGCTGCGCTCGCCGTCGATCCGCAGGACACGCTCTTGCTCGAGCAGCCGGACATCGACGCGCGCCACATCACGTTCGTCTACGACGGCGACGTCTGGGTCGCCAACCGCGACGGCAGCGGCGCCTACCGCCTGACGACGGCCGAGGGCCAGGAATCGCAGCCGCACTTCTCGCCCGACGGTGCATCCATTGCTTTCAGCGGCAATTACGACGGCAACATCGACGTCTACATCGTGCCGGTCGCGGGCGGCAGCCCGAAGCGCCTGACCTGGCACAGCGCCGACGACCTCGTGGAAGGCTTCGACAACCGCGGTCGCGTGGTTTTCAGCTCGCAGAGCGACGTGCAGTCCGCGCGCGACGTGCACCTGTTCACGATCGACCCGAACGCAGCGTTCCCCGAGCGCCTGCCGATCCCGAGGGGCATCGATTCCGACGTCTCGCCCGACGGTCGTGAGATCGCCTATGCGCAGACACCGCCGCAACCGCAATGGAAAACCTATCGCGGCGGCACCGCGTCGCGCATCGCGATCATGAGCTTCGCTGACCACGCACTAAGGAAGGTTCCGCAGCCGCCGGATCGCTGCAACGACATCAACCCGATGTGGATCGGCGGCAAGCTCTACTTCGATTCCGACCGCAACGGCGAATTCAACCTGCACGTGTTCGACCCTGCGACCGGCAACGTGCAGCAGCTGACGTCGTACCAGGACTTCCCGGTCGTCAACGCCAATGTCGGTGACGGCAAGGTCATCTTCGAACAGGGCGGCCGACTGCAGGTGTTCGATCCGGCGACCGCGAATACGACGACGCTGCACGTCGCAGTGGCGTCCGATCTGCGCGAGGCGCGTCCGCGCCGCGTGAGCAACGTCGATTACGTGCGCAACGTCGCGCCCTCCCCCGACCTGGGACAGGTTGCGTTGGAGTATCGCGGCGAGATCGTCACGGTGCCCGCGCAGAAAGGCGCGCCGATCCGCAATCTCACGCAGTCGACGGGCGCGAACGACCGCGCCCCGGCATGGTCGCCGGGCGGCAGCAAGATCGCCTGGTTCTCCGACGAGTCCGGCGACTACGCGCTCTACGTCGCGGATCGCAACGGCAGCGGCAAGCCGCGGCGCATCGCGATCGACGGCGGCGCTGGCTTCTATCAAGACCTGAAGTGGTCGCCGGACGAAAAGCGCGTGTCGTTTCTCGACAATGCGTACGGCCTGTATGTCCTCGAGCTCGAATCGGGCCGCGCGACGCGGATCGCCGAGAACGACTACTTCGGCCACACGCCGTTCATCTCGCACAACTGGTCGCCCGACTCGCAGTGGCTCGCGTATACGCAGAACAGCAACGGCTTGATCCAGGTCGTGCACGCGTATTCGATCGCGCAGCGCAAGTCCTTCCGCATCACCGACGGCCTCACCGAAGTGAGCGAGCCGGTCTTCGATCGCAACGGGCGGTACTTGTACGTGATCGCGTCCGACCAGGCCGGGCCGGTGAAGGATTGGTTCTCGTTGGCATCGCTCGACCTGACGTTCACCCATTCGCTGTATGCGATCGTGCTGCGCAAGGGCGATGCGTCGCCGCTGCCGCTGGAAGGCGAGATTGCGACGCCTGCCGCTGCTCCGGCTCCTGCTCCTGCCCCCACCCTACCCTCCCCCGCTCCGCGGGGGAGGGACAAGGGAGCGGGCGAGAGCGAGAGCAATGTCACCATCGACTTCGACGGCATCGGCGATCGCATCGTCCCGCTGCCGACCGGCGGTGCGACGCTGCGCGGCCTGCAGGCCGGCAAGAGCGGCGAGCTGTACTACCTGTGGACGCCGGCGACGCCGGCCATCAATGCGCTGAACACTCCGGCCGAGCTGAAGCGCTTCGTGATGAAGGAGCGCACGGCGAAGACGCTGATCGCCGGCGTCGATGCCTACTTCGTCTCGGCGGACGGCGAGAAGGTGCTGCTGCGACAAGGCAAGACTCTGAAGATCGCGCCCGCCGGCGGTGAGATCAAACCGGAGAGCGCGACGGCCGTGCCGGTCGAGGACGTCTCGATAACGATCGACCCGCGCGCTGAGTGGCGGCAGATCCTGCGCGAGGCCTGGCGACTGAACCGCGATTTCTTCTACGCGCCGAACTATCACGGCATCGACTGGAACGCGATGTGGAAGAAGTACGAGCCGTTCCTCGATCACGCCGCGACGCGCAGCGACGTCGGCCGCATCATGGCGGCGATGGCGAGCGAGCTGCGCGTCGGCCACAGCTACAGCGGCGACGGCGAATCGATCGACAAGCCGCCGAAGGTCGCCATCGGGTTGCTCGGCGCGGACTTCGAAGTTGCCGACGGCCGCTATCGATTCAAGAAGGTCTTCGGCGGATTGGATTGGCGTCCCGAGCCTGCGCACACCGCTGCGCGCGCCGGGCATCTCGGTCGCGAACGGCGAATACCTGCTGGCTGTCGACGGCAAACAGTTGACGACCGAGCGCAACGTCTACAGCGCGTTCGAGAACATGGTCGACAAGCCGATCGAGATCAGTGTCGGACCGCGCGCCGACGGCCAGGGCGCGCGCACGCTGAAGGTCGTGCCGATCGCGAACGAGCGAGAGCTGCGCTACGTCGACTGGGTCGAGGGCAACATCCGCAAGGTCGACGCCGCAACCGGCGGCCGCGTCGCGTACGTGCACGTGCCCGACACGGCTGTCGCCGGCCACGCATCGTTCAAGCGTTACTTCTTCCCGCAGAGTCACAAGGAAGCGCTGATCCTCGACGATCGCAACAACGGCGGCGGTTTCGTCGCGGACTACTACATCGACATCCTGCGCAAGCAACCAGTCATCCGCTGGGCGACGCGCTACGGCAAGGATCTGCGAACGCCGCGCGGCGCGATCTATGGTCCGAAGGTGATGATCATCAACGAAGGCGCAGGCTCCGGCGGCGATCTGCTGCCGTGGATGTTCCGCAAGGCACAGCTCGGACAGATCGTCGGCACGCGCACCTGGGGCGGGCTCGTCGGTAACCTGGGGATCCACACGCTGATGGACGGCGGCACGATCACGGCGCCGAACATCGCAGGCTGGGCGCCGCAGGACGGCTGGGTGATCGAGAACGAAGGCGTGCCGCCCGATGTCGAGGTCGAGGACTCGCCGCAGGCGATGCTCGCTGGCCGCGATCCACAGCTCGAGAAAGCGATCGAGATCGCGATGGCGGCGCTGAAAGAATCCGCCGACGGAGCCGAAGCATCCGGCGTATCCGAATCGGGTGACGCCGCTAACGAGCCGATGATCGGCGCACCAAGCGATCGAGGACGCCGTTCAGGCCAGTGTCCACGGCGTCGAATACGCGCGCCTGTTCCAGCACGCCCAGGAATTGTTCGTTGGTCCCGCCGCGTGTCGCGTGGTCGCGCGCCAGCTCTGCAAAGTCCGGCGCCTGCACCGCGCAGCTGTCGCGCCAGTCCTGCGAAAGTGGCAGCCACCTGACTTCTTGCTGCGGTCTCGGAAACGCCGTGCGCGATGAGCCATCGGCAGATGCTGTTCAGATAGGCAAAGTGCGCGGCGATCGTCGCCGTGGACGCCGAGGTCGCCTCGAACGCCACTGCATTCGGAATCTCGATCGAGCTTCCGAGCCGATCGAACAATGCCCTGGCCGCTTCCGTCGCCGGAAAAATCGGCGTTGCACCCTCTCGTGCGGCCACAGACGGCAGCGGAATGGCGCGAGCAATGTCCTGCGCCGGCGCTACCAGCTCCTGCAACGCTTCTATGGAGATGCCGGCCAGCATGCTGATGATTGGCTGCTGACTGGAAAACTTCAGGCCCGACAGGACGGACCTCGCGTCCTGCGGACGAATGCACAGCAGCAGCACCGATGACCCGTCGATCACCTCCTGGTTGCTGCGGGCAACACGGACGGTTGGGAAACGGGACGCGAGGTCAGCCGCGCGGCTGGCGTTGCGTGGAGACAGCAGGATCGCTGGGGCGTCGCGCACCTGCTCGCACAATCCGGTGACGATGGCCGCTGCAATCGCGCCCACGCCAACGATGCCATACGTCATTTCGACTCCCGATCACTTGAGTGGATAGCCGCTGAAGGTCTTCGCGTCCTTGAGCACGACGTGCGTGAACACTTTCTCGACGCCGCCTTCGTCCTGCAGGCGCGCGGCGAGCTCGCGCCAGGCGCGGATGTCCGGCACTACGATCTTGAGCAGGTAATCGAACTGCCCGCTCACCTGCACCGCCTCGACGACTTCCGGGATCGCCTTCACCATCGATTCGAAGCGCGTGAACTCCGCGGGGCTGTGCCGCTTCAGCGAGATCTCCGCGTAGATGAACAGCGTCGGCCGCACCAGCTCCAGCGCCACGTGCGCGTGGTAACCCGAGATGACGCCGGCTGCTTCGAGCTGCCGGATGCGTGCGAGGCACGCGCTCGGCGACAGCGCGACACGCGCGGCCAACGTCTGATTCGTGAGCCGCCCTTCGCTCTGCAGCGCCTGCAGGATCTTCAGGTCGGTCCGATCGAGATTCTTCATGTGCAGATTTCTCTTTTGTAGTGCAGCTGCGCCGCAGGCCCTGCGGCGCATCCCGCGGAACGGCGTATTTAGTTCGGCTCCGCGGGCATAACTCCCGCGCTTTCAACTGCGTAGCCGCGCGTGGACAGGGTGGTGATTTTGCGCACACTTCCTCCCGACGGACAACGATGGCCACACAGCGCCGCAGATGCGCGTCTATCACTCGACTGCTTCCACCGATCACGATCCGCAGAGCTTCTTTCGGCGCGGCAAGACCATCGCGCATCCGGAGAGCGCCGACCGCTATCGGCTGCTGCATCGAAGCGTGGTCGATGCTGGCTTCGACGTGCGCGACACCGACGATCATGGCATCGAGCCCTTGCGCGCGGTGCACACCGCCGAGTACGTCGACTTCGTCGCGAACGGCTGGAACCGGCGCGGCGAGATCGATCCCGCGGCAGTCGAGTTGCTGACGACGCAATTCGCGCGCCCGCAGATGCATCGGCGTCCGGACGGGCTGCTCGGCCTGCTCGGCTACTACACCGCAGACACTTCGACCCCGCTGCGCGCCGGCACGTGGAGCGCCGTCTACGGCGCAGCCCAATCGGCGATCAGTGCCGCGGACGCTGCGCTCGCCGAAGGCGTCGCCTATGCGTTGTGCCGTCCCCCTGGCCATCACGCGTTCGCCGATTGCGCCGGCGGCTTCTGCTACATCAACAACACGGCCGTCGCAGCTCAGCGCCTGCGCACGAAGACCGGCCAGCGCATCGCGATCCTCGACGTCGACGTGCATCACGGCAACGGCACGCAGGGCATCTTCTACGAGTGCCCCGAAGTGTTCACCGTGTCGATCCACGCCGATCCGTCGAACTACTTCCCCTTCTACGCCGGCTACGCCGAAGAAATCGGCCGCGGCGCGGGGCTCGGCTTCAATCTCAATCTGCCGTTGCCGCACGGCTCGGGCGACGGGCCGTTCCTGCACGCGCTCGGCACTGCGCTCGCGCGTATCCGCGCGTTCTCGCCCGCGGTGCTCGTGGTCGCACTCGGACTCGACGCATCGGAGCACGATCCGCTCGGCGTTCTCAAAGTCACTCGCGAAGGTTTCTCGCAGGCAGCGCACGCCATCGCGCAACTCGCGCTGCCCACAGTCATCGTTCAGGAAGGAGGCTACTTGTGTCCGGCTCTGCCGCTCAATCTGATCGCGTTCCTGCGCCCGTTCGCCCGCTAGCGGATGCTCCGCGGCCGGTGCGCGGCGCGGTTCATTACCTCATACCGGCTGCAGCGCAGGCGAAGTTGGCGGCGACAGCCGAGTCGAAACTGTCGGTCGCATTCATCCTGCTGCACGAGTTCACGCTGTTCGCGTTCTCGGGATTCGTCGACGCGTTGCGCATCGCCGGCGACGACTTCGACAACAGCCGTCAGCGCGAATGTCGCTGGACCGTGATCGCACCGACGCTGCAACCGGTGCGCGCCAACTGCGGCGTCGAGATCACGCCGTGGGAGACGTTCCCGGATCCCTCGCAGTTCGATTACGTGGTCGTGATCGGCGGCCGCATGGAGCCGCAGCGGAACACCGATCCACGCATCCTCGACTACCTGCGGCGCGTCGCCGACCAGGGCGTGGCGATCATCGGTGTCTGTACCGCGACGTTCGTGCTGGCGCGCGCCGGCGTGATGAAGGGCCGCCGCTGCTGCGTGCACTGGAATGCGCGCCTCGATTTCGAAGAGGAATTTCCGGACCTGAGCGTCGAGTCCGACACGATCTTCCTGGAGGATGGCGATCGCATCACCTGCCCCGGCGGTCAATCCTCCGCCGATGTCGCCCTGCATCTCATCGGCAAGCATTGCGGCGCCGCCAGCGCCCGCAAGGCTGCTGCCGGCATGGTGCTCGAAGAGATGCGCGGCAATCGCACGCCGCAGCCGCACGCCGAAGCCGTCTGGTTCGGCGAGATCCGCAAGCCGCTCGTGCGCCGTGCGATCACGATCATGGATCGCTTCATCAGCAAGGACCTGTCGGTGACCGATATCGCGCGGCGCCTGCAGGTGAGCAACAACACGCTCTATCGCGCATTCGAGCACACGGTCGGCGAGTCGCCGGCGCGCTTCTTCCGCATCATGCGGCTCGCGCACGGCCACTGGAGCCTGCATCACACGAACATGTCGATCGCGCAAGTCGCGCACGTCTACAAGTTCTCGGACGCATCGCACTTCACGCGCATGCACCGGCTGCTCTATGGGCTGACGCCGGCGCAGGCGCGCGACCTCGGTGAGGACGGCAGTCGAGAGGCGATGCAAGCGCGTCTACCCGAGGGCGTGGTCGGCCACGTGCTCGCCGGTGGCCTGTTCATCTTTCACTGACCTATATCGACTGGTACGGGCCGAACGCCCCGGACGGGTGCCCCGCGGGTAGAAACCGCTGCATGTAGTAACGCGGTGGGTTGTAGAGCTTGGCGACGTCCGGTGCTTCGAAGTGCTCACGCACCAGGTCGTCTCGAACAAAGAACGCATTCACGCCGGCCAGGCAGCAGCCCACGAGCGTGTATTCCTTCTGTCGGGCCAGCGCGTTCAGAGACTCGAGCGAAGCGCCGTGATAGTCGGTGTAGTTCCAGCGGTGGTTCGCGTTGTACTCCATGACCCATTTGGTCGGCGGCCGAAATTTCGCGTTGTACTCGATCACGACGACGCGCGGCCTGAGCGCAAGAGCCTTCCAGATCCAATAGTCGTTGCCGTCGACGTCGATACTGAGCAGATCGAGCTCGCCAAGTTGCGCCGACTCGATGAGGCCGGAGATGTTGTCCGCAGTGACGAAGGCCTGCGTCACCTGCAGCTGACTCCCCGCAATCTCGGTCGCGAAGGTCTGTCGCATCTTGCGATGGGCCTTGCCGTCTGCCTCGATCCACAGCCCGCGCCAACCCTGATACAGCAGCAGCCGGGTATTGCTCTGCAAGCCGTCCTGGACGCCGAATTCGACGAACGTTCGATGAGTGATCCCGATGCGCCCGAAGATCTCCTGCAGGATTCCATCCTCGTCATTCTGCGAGAACGTTCTGAAGCCGTGCCGCTCGAGGCGCTTTGAGCCGTCGTAAGGGCTCGCAGCAAGCAGTCGCTGCAGGTGCATCTCGAACAGCAGCTCGCCCTGCGCATCCAACTGCTTGACGATCGAAGCAGCAATGGATTGACGTAAGTACCGCCGCAGTCCCATGTCGGTAGCTTAAGGCACTTTCTGTTCCAGAAGCGGGGCGAAATTTTATAGATTGGCGTGAGCGTTTCATTCCATGCTGCCTGGAGCCATGAACTCGACGACCCCATCAGCCGCCCCTATCGGGTTCACGCTGCGCAAACCCTACCTGCTGTTCATCGGCGACGCCCAGGACGAAGCAGAGGCCAAGACTGCATGCGGCCTGCGCGACTGGGCGCGCGATGCCTGCAAGGCCCAGCTGCGCCTGCCGCAATCGCGACTCGACCTCGGACTGCCCGACATGAGCCCCGACGCGGCGGCACGAGCCGGCGCCGGATCGCTCGTCATCGGCGTCGCACCCGTCGGCGGACAGATCCCGCGCGAATGGGAGCCCGTTCTACACGCGGCTATCGCTGCAGGCCTCGACGTCGTGAGTGGCATGCACCGGCCGCTCGAAGGAGTACCGGGTCTCGCGGAAGCTGCACGCCAGCGCGGTGTCGCACTCGTCAACGTGCGTTTGCCACGACAGAACTTCCCGACGGCCAGCGGCCGACGCCGCAGCGGCAAGCGACTGCTCACTGTAGGAACCGACTGCGCGCTCGGCAAGAAATACACCGCACTCGCTTTGACCGAGGCGATGCGTGCGCGAGGCATCGCGGCCGATTTCCGCGCGACCGGCCAAACGGGAATCCTGATCGCGGGCAGTGGCATCGCTCTCGATGCAATCACTGCGGACTTCGCAGCCGGCGCAGCAGAGCAGCTCTCGCCCGAAGCAGCGCCGGATCACTGGGACGTGATCGAAGGCCAGGGCTCGCTGTTTCATCCGGCCTATGCCGGCGTGACGCTCGCGCTGGTTCACGGCTCGCAGCCGGACGTCCTGATCCTCTGCCACGATCCCACCCGGGTGCACATTCACGCGCTACCGGACTTTCCGACACCCGATCTGCGCACGGCCGCGGCACGCTACGTCGAAGCAGCGCGCCTGACGAATCCGAACGCGATGCTCGGCGGCGTGAGCCTGAACACGTCGATGCTCGATGAGACGGGGCGAGAGCGAGTCCTGGCGGAAGCGGCCGAGCGCACGGGCGTGCCCTGCTTCGACCCATTGCGGACACCGCTGAAGCGCAGCGCTCGATTTCTTCTTACGAAAGCTGTCGGGCTAAAGCCCGACCTACGGGATCGTTGTCGCTCACGCCCACTTTCCCTGCGGCTGCTTGCGACCGGCGAAGTAGCGCTCCGTCGCCTCGATCAGCTTCTGCTGCTCGCCATTGATGCTGCCGTCCAATGCAGCCACCTTGCGCATCATGGCCACGAGCGAAGCGACGGCGTCGGGCTCGAAGCGATCCGCGCTGCGCGCCAGGATCTTGTCGAGGTGATCGACGAGGTAGATCTCGTCGCGGATCAGGTGCGAGCTCGCGAGCAGCAAGTCGCTGGCTTCGTCGCGCGAGATCGCGAACTCGCTCTGGAACATCGCCAGCAGCTCGCGCTTCTGGTCCGAGGTGATCGCGCCGTCGGCCTTGGCGACACCGAGCAGCAGCACGGCTGCGACATCCATCGGCCGCTCCAGCTTGTAGATCGGGCGCCCACCGTAGGTGCGCCTCCATTGCCAGCGACGGTAGGCCAGGAACGGGTTCAGCGAGCTGAAATGAAAGCCGGAGCGTTGCAGCGAGTTCAACGCCCAGAGCAGACCGGCGATGGCCGTGATCGCGGCGATCACGATGTGCATGACGTCCTCCTTTTTGCGCCGCAGGGTACCATCAGGAGTACCCGCCGCACGGTCATGGGTCGCAGTTTGTCGCGCCTGATCGGCCTCAGCCGGCCAGCGGCACTTCCCGCCACTGGCGCAGCGCCGGGAAATATAGCGCCGCCCGCACGGTTTCGCCGGGCCGGTACGCCCGCATCAGCCGCGCGTAGCGCTCCAGCTGCGGCCGGTAGCGCACGACTTCCTCGTCCAGGAACGCATCCAGCCCGCCGCCCTCGTGCGTGCTGGTTTTGAAATCGACGATCCAGCGCTGCCCGGACTCGTCGACGAACGTCCGGTCGATCACCCCTTCGAGGATCTGCCCGTCGACGACGCCGCTGATCGCCAGCTCGGAGGCAGCTTCGCGAAGCGGTGTGTCGATGCCGAGCAGCCAGCGGCCCCGCTCGTCTGCAAGCGTGCGCTCCATCGCAGCCATCACACGCTCGCACGCAGCCGCGCAGCGATCGGGCGGCACGCCAAGCTCCGCCAGCTCGGCCATCAAGCGCGTCCGTGCCGAGCCCAGCGCTGCGGGCGATGCCTGCATGCCGGGCCGGCACAGGCGATCGAGCTCCCGATGCACGAGCGTGCCGACGTGGCGGCTCACCTGCGACACCCAATCGAACACCGGCCGCTCGGCCTCGATGTCGACGACGTCGGAAGCCTGCCCCGGCGTCACGAGTTGCGTACGCGGCAGTCGCCATTCGATCGGCAGCCGTCGCAGCTTCTGGGGCGGCGCCGGCTTGTACCCGGCAGGGATCGGTGCGGAAGGCTCGGTTTCCCAGAACATCGTCTCGACCGCGCCCCACACCATGCGCAGCATCGAGCCGCGCCGCGGCTCGTCGACGACCATGCGGCCGTCGCGTTCCTTCGCCGTGGCGTTGCCCAATAGGTGCAGCTCGCGTTTCGCGCGTGTGACGGCGACGTACAGCAAGCGCGCGCGTTCGCGCGCAACGCGACGCCGCTCCAAGCAGCTCGATCCATCGATAGATCGGATCGGGATCGCCGCCGTCGGGTTTCACCGGCGCCAGCACCATGCCGCCGTGCGGTCCGGCTACGCGCGCCCAGCGCAGCAGCTCGCGATTGTAGTTGGGCAGGTAGCGCTGCAGGCCCGGCACGATGACCGTTTCGAACTCGAGACCTTTCGCCGCGTGGATCGTCATCACTTCGACGCGGGCCGCGCCGGCAAACCGCGCGTTCGCGAACAGCCGGAACAACTGCTCCTCGAGCCGCGCCACGTCGTCGAGATCTGCGACGGACTCGATCTGCTCCAGCCGCGCGAGATAAGACTCCGCGTCGTCGAGGTCATCGACGCGCGTCAGCGTCGCCGGCCCGCCGAGCGCATTCCAGGTGCGTTCGATCCAGATGCGCAGCGGCCACCGGCCACGTTCGGCGAGCGCAGCGCTGAGGATCGGCCAGGTCCGCGACAGACGCACGCGCCCGTCGTCGGACAACCGTCCTGCGGCGAAGAGATCGTCGTGCGTCGAGGCGAGCGCGCGCGCGATGGCCTCCTCGATCGTCGTCGCCGATTGACCGGCGAGCGCATGCAGGTCCGCGAGAGTCAGGCCGCACCAAGGTGCGCGCAGCACCGCGAGCCACGCTGTCCGATCCGCAACGTGCACCAGGGCACGCGTCAATGCCATGAGGTCCTGCACGACCGGCCGATCGCGCAGCTGTTCGATCTCGATCGCCTGAAAGTCGACGCCGGCAGTGGTCAGCTCGCGTGCGATCGCGTCCACGTGAGTGCGCGCGGCGACCAGAATCGCGATGCGTCCCTCGGCGGATTGTTCCAGCGTGTCGCGAACGATCGAGACCACGCGCGCAGCCTCGATGTCTTCGTCGGCATTGACGAACGTATGAACCTTCACGCCACCGCCGCTGTCCGCAACCGTCGCTGTGCTCGGGCTGTACTGGACTGCGCCCTGCTCCGCATCGCTGCGCGGAGCCAGCACGGCCGGGAACGACTCGTTGACCCATTCGACGATGGCGGGAGTCGAGCGGAAATTCGCTTCCAGCCGCAGCGGCTGCAGACGCAGGTTGCGCAGCCCGTGCTGCTGCAAGTCGATGAACAGGCCGACTTCGGCCTGGCGGAATCTGTAGATCGATTGCATCGGGTCGCCGACGCAGAACAACGTGCGGCCGTCGCCATCGGCCCATCCGCCGGTCAGGCGCTCGAGCAGGTCGAGCTGACTGAACGAGGTGTCCTGAAACTCGTCGACCAGGATGTGCTGCAGGCGATAGTCGAACGCGAGCGCGAGATCGGTCGGCTCGTCGGCAGTTCCCAGTGCACGCAGCGCGCGCAGAGCGATCTCGACGTAGTCGGCCTCGCCCTGCGTCTGAAACACGACTTGCAGCTCGGCGACGGCCGCGGGGAGCAACTCGAGCAGCGCTTCCAGCACGCGCCACTGCTCGTCGCTGTAGACCGGATCGGGCAGCGTTCGCAGAGTGGCGAGGTCTTCGCTCAACCGCTGATCGCTGCCGAGCGAACGCAACATGTCGAGCATGCGCGCCTTGATCTCGCGATTCGTCGGCGGGAATCCCTGGCGCACGCTGACGCTCTCGTACAGCTCGTCCTTGTTGCGATCCTTCTTGAAGAGCATCGACGCGATCTCGCGCCAGACCGGCAATGCGCTGCTGACCGGTAGCAGCGGTCCCTGATGCGCAGCACAGACCTCCAGCACCGCGCGCGTCGCCGGCGATGTTCGATCATCGCTCAGCAGGTTGCGGGCGGCGTACCGGCGCAACTGCAAGAGCACCTCGCAGCGGTCCGCACCGAGCGCTTCACAGAGCATCTGCAGATGACTCTCGACCAGCCGGGTCAGCGTCGCTTGCAGCGTCGCGCGCAGGTCCGTGCTGGCGCGCGCGTGCATGACGATATGCAGCCACTGATCGCGCTTCGCGAGCAGATCGTTGAGCAACTGCACCAGCCGCTCGACGCGATTGCCGAGGTGCATCACGAGCACTTCGAGATGCGCAGCCACCGCCGACCCGTCGCCCAGGCGTTCGAGTAGTCGGCGACCGGCCAGTTCGTACAGCGGCGACGTGTCGGTCGTCGGCTCGAGCGCCGCGCCAGTGCCTGCAATGACCGGCAAGCGCCGCGCGAGCGACGCGTTGAGCGCGTCGATCGTCTGAATGCGCAGCCGCGCCGGATGCCGCATCAGTTGCCACCCGCGTTCCGCGTCCACCGCACGCACTGCTCGCGCAAGCTCCCACGTCGAGCGCTTGTGGGGCGACTCGGGCGGCGGCGCGTCCGCACTCTGCAGCGCCTGCAGGATGCGGGCGCGCATCTCGGCCGCGGCCTTGCGCGTGAAGGTGATCGCCAGAATCTGCTCGGGCGATTCGACGATGGCGAGCAGCCGCAGATAGCGCTGCGTCAGCAGCTCGGTCTTGCCGGAGCCCGCCGGCGCCTGGACGATGAACGAGCGCCCCGGATCGAGCGCCGCGCTGCGTGCTGCCGCGTCGCTAATCATCGGGCGTGAACTCCGGCTCCGGCTCGCTCAGCGCCAGGTCGTTGATGCGGCAGAACGTGCTCAAGTGACAGGTCGTGCACTCGAACGGCAGCGGATCGACGCTCGCTTCGCCGGCCACGTAGCGCTCGGCGAGGCGCGTCAGCGAGAAGCGCCAGTAGTGCATCAGCGCCTGCCAGTCGCCGGGATCGCCGAGGTCGATCCTCACGCCGCTCGGATAGGCCCACACACCCGCGCCGACGTCGCTGCCGTCGCTCCAGCCGCGATACTCGACAGCACCGGGTGTGAGCACGACATACGCGAGTGCGCGCAAACGCTCGGCATGAGCGAGCCCGTACAGCGGCAGCTGCGGATTGCGTGGGCGGCCCGGCAACACGTCGAGCCAGCCGCGCGGTCGATGCACGCCACCGACCTTGTAGTCGATGAGCAATTCGCCGCCAGACGCCAGCTCGTCGATGCGATCCGGCCGCAACGTGATCGACAGCCCGCCAATCGCGAACCGCTCGGATGCCTCCGCGAGGCGCACCGCGAACGGCGGACGCAACTTCTCCAACGCGAGCAGCCGCAATACCTGCCGCACGGCGCTCTCGATTTCGAGAGCGGCGAGCCGGTGTCGATAGCGGACGTCGCCCGGCAGCGCTTGCGCGGCATGACGCTGCGCGCTGTCGCGAACCTGGCTTTCGAGAGCGCTGTCCTCGATCGCGAGCAACTGTTCCTGCGTCCGAAACGTTGCCCACAGCTCGGCGAGCACTCGATGCAGCAGCGCGCCGCGGTCTACGGGCTCTACGCCGAGACTGACTCGCGGCATCGGCTCGGCGCGCAGCCGAATCTCCGCCTGCGCCCTGAACGGGCAGCGCGATTGCAACTCCACCGTGCGCGCACCGCCACGCGCATCGCTCGCCGACAGCGCCGGAGCGCGATCGTCTCGTATCGTGTGCAATGTCGGCCGCTGCTCGAAGAGCACGCGACGCAGCGATGTCGCAGGCCCAGGCTGCAGCACAAGCTCGCTCGCTGCCACGATCTGATCCAGCAGCGGGCTGCGCGCAAGATGCACGTCGCCGTCGCGCTGCGGCCAACTCAGCATGACCTTCGGAGCGCTGCTCGCCCAGCGCTGCAGCTGAGTAGTCGCTTGCCGCAGAACGCCGCTCGCCGTCGCTTCCGGAATGCCGGCGGTTCGTTGCAGCTCCAGGGGAATCAGCGCATCCGGATTGACCGGCGCCGGAATGTGATCGGCGTCGAGGCCCGTCGACCCACAGCGCATCGAAGAGCATGCCGGCGCTGGTGGCGCTGTCGATCACCGTAACCGCGGCGCTCGCCGTCTCCGGCTCGAATTGCGTGTCGCTCAGCAGATCGCGCAGGCAAGCGAGCGCCTGCTGCAGATTCATGCGCCCAGTGACCGCATCGAGCGCACCGAATTCGGCGAGCACGCCGTGAAATTTTTCGAGCGTCTGGTGCTCGACGCTGCTCAGCGTGCGATCGCCGGGCCACCCGGCCGCCTGCCACACCGCGTGAAAGTTCTCGGCCCAGCCGCTCGCGGGCACACTGCCCAGCCCACGCACGACCGCGTTCACATTGCGCGCCGCGATCTGCAGCGTCGGGCAAGCAGTCAGTGCCGCCCAGCGCTCGATCTCGAACCAGTTCCAGCGATCGCGCTGCTCGTCGCGCAGTCGGCGATCGGCGAGCGCTCGTTGCGATCGCTCGGCGTGCCCGCCGACGATGAACGGCGTGCGCAGCAATCTGCCCGCGTCGGTGCTCGTTGCACTCGCGCGCCGCGAGCTGCAGCACGAGCAGCGCGGCGTCGACCATCGGATACTCCGACATCGGCGCAGGAGCAGCGACCACGACGGGAATCGGCAACGTGCCGCTCAGCGTCTGGCGCGCATGGGGCACGAAAACATCTTCGAAGACACGGCGCACTTCCTCGCGTCGCGTCGGCAGATCCGACAGGATCACCCCGACGTTGCCCGCCCCCGCCAGCACCTGGTCGCGCGCCCATTGCGCGGCGAGATCGAGCTCGGCCGTCGCGTCGTCTGCTGCGACGACTGCGATGTCGGCAGATTCGCGAGCGGCCGGCACGATGTCCACGACCCGCTCCTGCGCACGCCAGCGTTCGAGCAGCCTCGTCATCGCGGGCGGCATTGCATCGAAGCCGGCACACGCGATGCGTTCCGGCGGCATCGCTTCCGACTCGTAGGCCCAGAGAGCGAGGCGCGCTTCGTCGAGCGCGTCGAGCGCGACGCAGCGACGCTCGAACTCACGGCACCACGCATACAGTGCCTGCGCCTCGGGCGCATCGAATGCCTGCAAGCGGTCGAGCGGGATCAGATAGTCATGCAGGCGCCGCCAGCTTCGTGCGGCAAGCCGTGCGGCATTCGAGGGATTGAGAAGATCGCGCGCGGTTCGGCTGCTGGCGACGACGTCATCCCAGAGAATTCGCGCTTGCGTCGGCGTCAGGACACGCGAGCGCGTAGTCGGCGGCGACCCCGATGCGCGAGCGTCCACGTGCAACTGACGCAACCACGCGCTCCACGGCAGGACGTGCGGTGTGCGCCATGCGCTCAAGCCCTGTTGCTGCGCGTGACGCGCATAGCCGAGCCGGATGGCGTGCGCGAGCCGCCGGCTGGCCGTCAGAACGGCGACGTCTCGTTCGAGGAGAGCGTAGAGATGCACTCTACTTCGTGATGATCCGCAGCTCGGGGGCCGGATGCGAGACCGGCTCGGCGCCGGCCGCATAACTGTCCAGCAGGTCCTCCATGCGGCGGAACACATCGGCCAGCACTTCCGGCCGCGGCAGGTTCGTGATCCGGAAATGCGTGTTGTAGGCGGTGTTGAAGCTCGTGCCCGGCGCGAGCAGCACGTGCTTGTGCTCGAGCAGATCCATCGCGAACTGTTGATCGTCGAAGTCCGGCAGCACGCCGCTCTTCACGCCGACGAATGCGTAGATCGCACCGTGCGGTGCATGCACCTGCAGATACTTGCTGGCGGCGACACCATCGAGGATCGCCTGGCGCGATTGGAACAGCCGACCGCCCGGCCGCGTCAGCTCGTAGATGCTCTGGTAGCCGCCGAGCGCGGTCTGCACCGCCCACTGCCCGGGCACGTTGCTGCACAGACGCAGCGAGGACAGCTTGTCCAGCGCACTCAGATAGTCGCGTGCCTGCTCGACGTCGCCCGAGAACACCGCCCAGCCGACGCGATAGCCGCAGGCGCGATAGACCTTCGACAAGCCTGCGAGCGTCGCGCACAGCGTGCCGTTCACGAGCGTCGCCATCGGCACGAACTCGGCGTCGTCGTACAGGATCTGGTCGTAGATCTCGTCGCTGAACACGACGAGGTGATGCCGCTCCGCGATCTGCGCGATCGCCTGCAGCGTCGCGCGCGAATACACGGCGCCGGTCGGGTTGTTCGGATTGATGACGACGATGGCGCGCGTGCGGCTGGTGATCAGAGCCTCGATGTCGCGCGGATCGGGCTCGAAGCCGTTCTCGGGACGGCACGGATAGTGAACGGCGCGGCCGCGGTTCAGCGTCACTGCCGCAGTCCACAGCGGATAGTCCGGGCTCGGCACCAGCACTTCATCGTCGGTCGACAGCAGTGCGCGCAACACCAGGTCGATGAGCTCGCTCACGCCGTTGCCCATGAACACTTCGTCGGCGCTCACGCCGCGCACGCCGCGGGTCTGCTGCTGCATCACGACCGCTTCGCGCGCCGGGAACACGCCCTTCTGGTGGCAGTAGGCTTCGCTCGACTTCAGGTTCTCGATCATCGCGAGCCGCATCGTCTCCGGCGTGCGAAAGCCGAACAGGCCGGGGTTGCCGATGTTGAGCGGGATGATCTCGTAGCCGCGCCGCTCCATCTCGTGCGCGCGCCGCGCCAGGTCGCCGCGAATCTCGTAGCGGACGTTGGCGAGGCTGGAGCTGGGGCGGATGGTGCGCATGACCTTGGCGAGAGTTTATCTCAGTGTTCCATCAGCAACGACCCGAACCCTTCGATCCGGTCCTCGATGCCGCTGCTGCGCAGCGCATGCCAGTACGTGCAGGTATTCACGGCCAGGACGGGCTTGCCGAGCCAGCGCTCGGCCTCCGCGGCGACGCGGCCGAACGCGAGGTTCGTGCCGACCTGGAGGATCAGCTCGACGCTGGAATCGTCGACTTCGCGCACGGCGCGCCGCAGGCGCTCGGGCGACTCGTGCGCCATCAGCAGCGGGCTGTTGCACTTCAAACCGAGCAGGTTGACGACCTCGAGGCCGATGTCGCTGAAGGCGCGGCGCACCTGCGCGTCGCCTGACGGCATGTATGGCGTGATCAGGCTGATGCGACGGATGCCGCCGTAGCGCTGGATCGCCGCCTGGCACGCCTGCGCGCCGAGGATCACCTTCACGCCGGCGCGCGACTCCAGGTGCGCCTGCAGCGCGCCGGCATCCATCACGCCTTCCCAGAACGTCTCCGCGGACATGCCGAGGATCACGGCGCCGGGCGAGCAGGCCAGGACCGTCGCCAGCGCACCTTCGATCGAGGCACGCACCTGCGTCATCATCGACGCGAACTCGGTGTCGGTGCCGACCGGCGTATCGGGGATGACGACGCGTGCCATCTGGTTCGTGACGCCGGGCGGCCGCATGGCGTCGAACTCCGGCTGCACGATCGTGTTGGTCGCAGGCGCCAGGACGCCGAACTTGAAGCGGGGTGCGAGGGCGTCGGGCATAGGGCGGTAGTGTACCGTCGGCTCACCGTCCGGGACCGCGGGGATTCCGTACACTGGAATCTGCGTCACGGCCGGCGCACATCGACCTTGGGCGGTTTGACTCTAGCGCGCCGTTTCCCTTACCGTGGCGCGCCGCCGTCCGGCGGCACCCCATTCTTTAGATGTCCCTTACGGAGCCGGGTGTGAGCAAGATTCTGGTGGGCCTGAAACGGGTCGTGGACTACAACGTCCGCGTCCGCGTCAAGCCGGACGGCACGGGTGTCGTGACCGACGGCGTCAAGATGAGCATCAACCCGTTCGACGAGATCGCGCTCGAAGAGGCGCTGCGCATCAAGGAGAAAGGCGGCGCGAGCGAGGTCATCGTCGTCAGCATCGGGCCCTCGGACACGCAGCAGCAGCTGCGCACTGGCCTCGCCATGGGCGCGGACCGCGCGATCCTGGTCCAGACCGACGCCCAGGTCGAGCCGCTCACCGCGGCACGCATCTTCCTCAAGCTCGTCGAGAAGGAATCGCCGCAGCTGGTGATCCTCGGCAAGCAAGGCATCGACGACGACAACAACCAGACCGGCCAGATGCTCGCGGCGCTGTGGAACCGGCCGCAGGCGACGTTTGCCTCGAAGGTCGAGCTGGACGGCGCGAAGGCGCGCGTCACTCGCGAGGTCGATGCGGGCCTCGAGACGATCGAGGTCGATCTGCCGGCGGTGATCACCAGCGACCTGCGTCTCAACGAGCCGCGCTACGTGAAGCTGCCGGACATCATGAAGGCGAAGAAGAAGCAGCTCGACACGATCGCGATCGCCGATCTCGGCGTCGACGCCGGCGCGCAGTTCAAGACACTGAAGCACGAGCCGCCGGCCTCGCGGCAGAAAGGCATCATGGTGAAGGACGTCGCCGAGCTGGTCGCGGCGCTCAAGCAGAAGGGTCTGTTCTAATGGCCAAGATTCTCATCGTTGCCGAGCATGCGAACGGCAAGCTCAATCCCGCCACCGCGAAGTGCGTGACGTGCGCGAGCCAGCATCCAGGGCGCACGAGATCGATGTCGCGGTGCTCGCCGCGGACGCCGGCGCTGTCGCGACCCAAGCGGCCGCGATCCAGGGCGTCAAGCGCGTGCTGAAGATCGAGAACGCGGCGAACGCCGAGCCGCTCGCCGCCGTGCTCGCGCCGCAAGTCGCCGCAGCTGCAGCCGACTACACGCACGTGTTCGGACCTTCGACGACCTTCGGCAAGGACCTGATGCCGCGCGTCGCCGCGCTGCTCGGTGTCGGTCAGCTGAGCGACATCATGGCCGTGGAGTCTGCCTACAAGTTCCGTCGCCCGGTGTACGCGGGCAACGCGGTGATCACGGTGGAAGCGCCGCAGGACAAGAAGCTCGTCGCAACTGTTCGCACGGCGTCGTTCCAGCCGGCAGCATCCGGCGGCAGCGCCAGCGTCGAGTCCGCGAACGTGATGCCGCAGCTGCCGACGCACACGCGTTTTGTCTCGCGCTCCGCTGCAGCGACCGGCCGCCCGGATCTGCAGACGGCGTCGCGCGTCGTTTCGGGCGGACGCGCGCTCGGCAGCGCCGATAACTTCAAGATCATCTACAGCCTGGCCGACAAGCTCGGCGCAGCAGTGGGCGCATCGCGCGCCGCGGTCGATGCGGGCTACGCAGCGAACGATCTGCAGGTGGGCCAGACGGGCAAGATCATCGCGCCGGAGCTGTACGTCGCGATCGGGATCTCGGGCGCGATCCAGCACCTGACGGGCATCAAGGATGCGCGCACGATCGTCGCAATCAACAAGGACAGCGAGGCGCCGATCTTCGAGGTCGCCGACATCGGTCTGGTCGGCGACCTGTTCACGATCCTGCCGGAGCTGGAGAAGGCGTTGTCGGGCTAAAGCCCGACCTACACGCTACTGTAGGTCGGGCTTCAGCCCGCAGCGTCAGAGCTGCGTCAGCGCGTGCTCGGCGCTGGAGACCTTGAACTCGCCCTTCTGCCTCGACGTTGACCTGCTTGACGACGCCGTTGTCGATCGACCAGCGAGAAGCGCTGACCGCGCGTGCCCATGCCGAAGCCGGTCGCGTCCAGCTCGAGGCCGAGCGCCTTGGTGTACTCGGCGTTGCCGTCGGCCAGCATGTCGACCTTGCCGTCGGTGTTCTGCGCCTTGCCCCAGGCCTTCATCACGAACGCGTCGTTCACCGACAGGCAGGCGATCGTCGCCACGCCCTTCTTCTTGATGTCGGCGGCCTTCTCGACGAAGCCCGGCAGGTGCTTGGCATCGCAGGTAGGCGTGAACGCACCCGGCACCGAGAACAGCACGACCTTGCGGCCCTTGAAGTAGTCGTCGGCGCTGACCTTCTGCGGCCCGTCCGCCGTAGCCAGCGTGAGCGTTCCGGACGGCATCTTGTCTCCGACTTTGATGGGCATGATCTCGTTCTCCTGAAGGGTGAGCGCCGGGAATTCGTAGCGAAAGTCACGCGTCGACGTGACGTCGCGCGTCGAGCTGCAGCTCGACTTACAACAGTCGCAACGCTCCGCGCGCGCCCAAGATGTGCGAGCGCATGAGTGCGGCACTCCAGTCGCCGTCGCGCGCTTCCAGCGCACGCACGATCTCCAGGTGATGCGAGGCGCTGCGGATCAGATCCTCGTCCTGGTAGCTCACGAAGGTCTTCATCATCAGCGGCGCTTCGATCAGCGACGACAACGCGCCGACCAGGCGCGAGCTGCCGGCGAACTCGTGGATGCGGCGGTGGAACTGGCTGTTGAGATCGCCGACACGCTCCAGGTAACCCTCGGTCTTGCTCAGCGTCTCGTGGTACTGATCTTCGG
The DNA here is from genome assembly GCA_963830745.1 of uncultured Gammaproteobacteria bacterium. Taxonomy (GTDB): domain Bacteria; phylum Pseudomonadota; class Gammaproteobacteria; order Steroidobacterales; family Steroidobacteraceae; genus Steroidobacter. The sequence continues at coordinate 115,409 of CAWHNL010000011.1, read as the reverse complement.
CGAGCTGGCGCAGCTCGGCGATGCCCTCGGCCGTCATGCGGCGGGCAGCCCGCGCCGCGCCGTAGGCTTCGAGCAACGCACGCAGCTCGAACACATCGTCGCGATCCTCCGCGTCCACTCGGCGACGATCGCCCCCTGGTGCGGGATGAACTCGAGCAACCCTTCCGCGTGGAGTTTGCGGAGCGCTTCCCGGACCGGCGTCCGGCTCACTCCTGCGACGGCTGCGACTTCCTGTTCGGTGATGCGGCAAGCGGCTGGATACACGCCGCGCACGATTCGCTCGCGGACGGTCTGGTAAGCCTTGTCCACTGCTTTGGCCATGGTTTTCCCTTCGTGAGTATTTTGTGAGGGCTGTGAGCGCCCAATGCCGGCAGTGTATACGCGGTGGGTTCATCGATGACAGCCGTGCCGACCGCGCGCAGCGCTCGTTATGGGCTGCCGCTGCGACCGTCCGGCAGCCTCCCGGCGGCTCGCCAGCAATCGAAGCGATACGTCAGCTATGCCTCTTAAGCAGCTGATCTTTTTGGGAATCCACCCGCCTTGGAAACCATGCTTGGCACCGGCTTGCCCCGCTGCTCCTGCAGCCAGTGGGCGGTCTCGATCAGCCGGCCGAGGTCGATGCCTGTCTCGAATCCGCTACGCGACAACATGTACAACAGATCTTCGGTCGCGACGTTGCCGGTCGCGTTCGGGGCGAACGGGCAGCCGCCGATGCCGCCGACGCTCGAATCCAATGTATGCACGCCGGCCATGACCGCTGCGTATGCATTGGCGACGGCAGTGTTCCGCGTGTTGTGGAAATGGCAGCGCAGCGGCACGCCGTTCAAGGCCGGCAGCAGCTGCTCGACGAGCGCGGTGACCTGCGTCGGGACGGCCACGCCGATCGTGTCGGCGATCGCAATTTCGACCGGCTTCGCGGCAGCGAGCCGACGAGCGATTTCGACGACACGCGCCGGCGGCGACTTCGCCCTCGAACGGGCAGCCGAACGAAACTGAAATCGTGACCTGTGCGCGAATCCCGGCAGCGCGTGCGAGCGGCGCGATCTCTTCCCACGCCGCGATCGTTTCCTCGATCGACGCGCCCTGATTGCGTTGGGCGAAGCTGTCGGTCGCCGCGGTCACCATGCCGATCTCGGTGCAGCCGGCCGCGAGTGCGCGATCGAAGCCGCGACGATTCAGCACGAGCCCGACGTATTGCACGTCCGAGCGCTGCGGCAGCCCCGCCATCACCGCCTCGGCGTCTGCCATCTGCGGCACGCGCTTGGGATTCACGAAGCTCGCGACTTCGACGCGGCGTACGCCAGCGTCGATGAGCCGACGGATGAGCTCGAGCTTGATCGGCGTCGCGAGCACATCGGGCTCGCTTTGCAGGCCGTCGCGCGGACCGACTTCGACGATTTCGATGCGGCGGGACATGCTCACATCCTACACCTCGCAATCCGTCACGGCGCCGCGCGAGGCGCTGCTCACGACGCGTGCATACTTTGCAAGCACGCCTTTGCGCGCGTACGGCTCCGGCGCGCGCCACTCGCGGCGACGCTGTGCGAGCGTGTCCGCCGCAACATCGAGCCGGATCTCGCGCGTCTGCGCATCGATCGTGATCGCATCGCCGTCCCGCACGAGTGCGATCGGACCGCCGACTGCCGCCTCGGGTGCGATGTGCCCGACGACGAAGCCGCGGCTGCCGCCGGAGAAGCGCCCGTCAGTGATCAGCGCGACCTGGTCGGCGAGACCGCGACCGGCAATCGCGCTCGTCGGGCTCAGCATTTCGCGCATGCCCGGCCCGCCCTTCGGCCCTTCGTAGCGAATCACGACGACGTCGCCGGCGACGACCTTGCCGTCGAGGATCGCCTGCACGGACGCTTCTTCGCCGTCGAACACGCGCGCGCGACCCGTAAACGACAGCCCTTCCTTGCCGGTGATCTTCGCGACCGCGCCTTCCGGCGCGAGATTGCCGTACAGCACGACGAGGTGACTGTCGGGCTTGATGGGATTCGAGAACGCCCGGACGATGTCCTGGCTCTTCGGATACGGCTTCACGCTCTTGAGGTTCTGCGCGAGCGTCTTGCCCGTCACCGTGAGGCAGTCGCCGTGCAGGAGTCCTGCGTCGAGCAGCATCTTCATCAGCGGCTGGATGCCGCCGATGCGGATCAGCTCGGACATCATGTATTTGCCGCTCGGCTTGAGATCGGCGAGCACCGGCACGCGCGCACCGATGCGCGTGAAGTCATCGAGCTCCAAAGGAACGTTCGCGGCGTGCGCCATCGCCAACAGGTGCAGGACTGCGTTCGTCGAGCCGCTCAACGCGATCACCACCGCGATCGCATTCTCGAACGCCTCGCGCGTCAGGATCTGCGACGGCGTGATCCCCGCCTTCACCAATCGCACGACCGCTTTGCCTGCGTCCTCGCAGTCCTTGATCTTGTGGCGCGAGACTGCCTCCTGCGCCGAGCTGTTCGGCAGGCTCATGCCGAGTGCTTCGATCGCGGAAGCCATCGTGTTGGCCGTGTACATGCCCGCGCAGCTGCCGGGCCCTGGGATCGCGGTGCGCTCGATCTCGCTCATCTCGCGCGCGGAGATCGCGCCCGTCGCGAACGCGCCGCGCGCCTCGAACACGGAAATGATGTCGCGCCGTTTCGCGCCCGGTCGGATCGTGCCGCCGTAGACGAACACCGAAGGCCGGTTGAGCCGTGCGAGCGCCATGAGGCAGCCGGGCATGTTCTTGTCGCAGCCGCCGATCGCCACGACGCCATCGAAGCCCTGCGCGCCGGAGACGGTCTCGATCGAGTCTGCAATCACCTCGCGCGACACGAGCGAGTAGCGCATGCCGGGCGCGCCGTTGGAGATGCCGTCGGAGACCGTGATCGTGCCGAACGTCGTGCTCTTGCCGCCTGCCTTGTCGACCGCAGCCGCCGCCGCGCGCGCCAGCCGGTCGATGTGCATGTTGCAAGGAGTGAGGTTGCTCCACGTCGAAGCGACGCCGATGGCGGGCTTCTTGAAGTCGGCGTCCTTGTAGCCGACCGCACGCAGCATCGCGCGGCTCGGCGCTTGCTTCAGGCCGTCGACGACTTCACTCGAATAGCGACGGGGATTGATTCCGGAAACGACTTTCTTTTTCGGCATTCCTCATCCATCCGCTATCCGTCAAGACTGACTGCGTCTCTTCTTGTCTTCTCGTGTAGCCCGGCGATGCGCATCGCCAGCTCCAGCGCCTGCTCGTAGTTCAGGCGCGGATCGACCTGCGATTTGTACGCGCGCGCCAAGTCGCCATCGGTGAGCCCGCGGGCGCCGCCGGTGCACTCCGTCACGTCCTCGCCGGTCAGCTCGAAGTGCACGCCGCCGAGCCACGATCCCAGCTCGCGATGAATGCGGAACGCCGCCTCGACCTCCGCGACGATGTTCTCGAAGCGCCGCGTCTTCAGTCCCGAGCTCGCCGTCTCCGTATTGCCGTGCATCGGATCGCAGATCCACAGCACCGGGCTGCCCGTCGCGCGCACTGCCTGGATCAGCGGCGCGAGCCGCTTGTCGATGTCCTTGATGCCCATGCGATGGATCAGCACCAGGCGCCCCGGCTCGTTGCGCGGATTCAGCGCCGCGATCAGGCCCTGCACCCACTCGGCGCTCATCGACGGGCCGACCTTGATGCCGACCGGGTTGGAAATGCCGCGGAAGAATTCCACGTGCGCGCCGTCCAGCGCCGCGGTGCGCATGCCGATCCACGGCATGTGCGTCGACAGGTTGTACCAGCGCTGCTGGCGCTCGATGAAGCGCGTCTGCGCCTGCTCGTACGGCAGGTGCAGGCCTTCGTGACTCGTGTAGAAGGCGACGCGGTTCGCTTCGTGGATCGGCGCGCGGCTGGTCGCCTCGAAGAAATCGAGCGAGTCGGAAATGGACTGCACGATGCGCTCGTACGCCTCCTTGAGCGGCGAGTGACGCACGAAGTCGAGGTCCCAGTACTCCGGGTGATGCAGGTCCGCGAAGCCGCCGTCGATCAGCGCGCGCACGAAGTTCAGCGTCAACGCGGCGCGCTCGTAGCCCCGCAACAGCAGCTCCGGATCCGGGTCGCGCTCCTGCAGCGTGAAGCCCGGGCGATTGATGATGTCGCCGCGATAGCTCGGCAGCGTCTGCCCGTCGCGCGTCTCGGTGTCCGCCGAGCGCGGCTTGGCGTACTGGCCGGCCATGCGGCCGATGCGCACGACCGGCTTGCGCAGGCCGTAGACGAGCACCAGGCTCATCTGCAGCAGGATCTTCAGCTTCTTGGCGATCTTGTCGGACTCGCAATCCTCGAAACTCTCCGCGCAGTCGCCGCCCTGGAGGATGAAGCGCTCGCCGCGCTGGGCCGCCGCGATGTGTTCCCGCAGCGCCTCGATTTCCCAGGAGACGACCAGCGGCGGCATGCGCGCAAGCGACGCAATCGCGCGCTGGAGCGCCGCCGGATCAGCGTAGGTCGCCTGCTGCTGCGCCGGCTTGCTCTGCCAGCTCGCCGGATGCCATTCGATGAGGTCGGGATTGCGCGTCATAGTTGTGCTCGGACTGTAGCATCCCTCCGGCCGGGGTCCACGGAATCGTCTACGACATTGCCACAGCACGACTTCGCGCGATTTTCCGGGGTGCCCTAGAATGGCGCCCTTTTTCCGGAGGTCCGCATGCCCAAAGTTCTCATTCTCGGCGCCGGCAAGATCGGAGCGCTCATCTCCGGCCTGCTCGCCGAGTCCGGCTCCTACGAGGTGCATCTCGCAGACGTGAGCGGCGAGGCTGCAAATGCCGTGGTCAACGCCCACCGCTTCTCGAATCTGCATGCCCATACGCTCGACGCGACCGACACGCCGGCGCTCGACGCGCACCTCAAGAGCCATCCGGTCGACGCCGTGATCTCGGGCCTGCCGTACTACTGCAACATCGCAGTCGCGGAAGCGGCGCGGCGCGCCGGTATACATTATTTCGATCTGACCGAAGACGTGGAGGTCACGCGCGCGGTGCGCAAGATCGCCGCCGGCGCCAAGCAGGCGTTCGTGCCCCAGTGCGGTCTCGCGCCCGGTTTCATCTCGATCGCGGCCAACGAGCTGATCGGCCACTTCGACGAGCTGCGCACCGTCAAGCTGCGCGTCGGCGCCCTGCCCCAGCATCCGAACAACGTCCTGAAGTACTCGCTGACGTGGTCGACCGAAGGCCTGATCAACGAATACGGCAACCCGTGCGAAGCGATCGTCGACGGCCGGCGCATCGAGGCCGCGCCGCTCGAAGGGCTGGAGGAAATCGAGATCGACGGCACGCTGTACGAGGCGTTCAACACGTCCGGCGGCCTCGGCTCGCTCGGCGAGACGTACGGCGCGCGCACGCAGGTCATGGACTACAAGACCATGCGCTATCCCGGGCCACTGCGAGCAGATGCGGTTGCTGATGAACGACCTGAAGCTCAATCACGACCGCGGCACGCTCAAGCGCATTCTCGAGAACGCCGTGCCGCAGACGCTGCAGGACGTCGTCGTGATCTACGTCGCCGTCACCGGCAAGCAGGACGGCGACCTGCGCGAGGAAAATTACGTCAACAAGGTGTACCCGCAGATGATTGCCGGTCGCCTGTGGTCGGCGATCCAGGTGACGACCGCGGCCGGCATGACTGCAGTGGTCGACCTCGTGATGAACAGCGGCGGCCGCCACGCCGGCTTCGTGCGGCAGGAAGATTTCCGTCTACAGGACGTGCTGCAGAACCGCTTCGGCAAGCATTACGCTGCCGCCAGCGGCAAGGAGATTTCGGCGCACGTCGTCGTCAGCGGTCAGGCCGGCCACCAGCGCGCCCTGCACCGCCGTATGAGGTTCATCTTATGCGTGACATTCTTGCTTCTCTGGGTCTCTCCGAAACCAACGCCGGCGCCTGGTCGCAGGACGGCGGCTGGTCGAAGGACACCACGGGCTCGATCATCGAGTCGATCAATCCCGCCACTGGCGAGCTGCTCGGCCGCGTGCGCAGCGCAACCGCCGCCGACTACGAGCGCGTGATCGTTTCAGCGCGCAAGGCGTTCGAGCAATGGCGCATGGTGCCCGCGCCGAAGCGCGGCGAAGCCGTGCGCCTGATCGGCGAGGAGCTGCGCGCGCACAAGAGCGCGCTCGGCAGCCTCGTCACGCTCGAAACCGGCAAGATCAAGCCGGAAGGCGACGGCGAAGTGCAGGAGATGATCGACATCGCCGACTTCGCCGTCGGCCAGTCGCGCATGCTGTACGGCCTGACGATGCACTCGGAGCGGCCGATGCATCGCATGTACGAGCAATGGCATCCGCTCGGCGTCGTCGGAATCATCAGCGCCTTCAACTTTCCGGTCGCGGTGTGGTCGTGGAATGCGTTCCTGGCGGCGATCTGCGGCGATGCGTGCGTGTGGAAGCCTTCGCCGAAGGCGCCGCTGTCGCGCGATCGCGGTCCAGAACATCGTCAACCGCGTGCTGCGAGCGTCAGGGCCTGCCCGGCATCTTCCAGCTGTTCATCAGCGCCGGCACCGAGCTGGCGGAGAAGTTCGTCGACGACCGGCGCGTCGATCTGGTGTCGTTCACCGGCTCGACCGCCGTCGGCCGCAAGGTCGGCGAGCGCGTCGCCGCGCGTCTCGGCAAGAGCCTGCTCGAGCTCGGCGGCAACAACGCGATCATCGTCGACGAGTTCGCGAACCTCGACCTCGCCGTGCCCGCGATCGTCTTCGGCGCGGTCGGCACCGCCGGCCAGCGCTGCACGAGCACGCGTCGCGTGTTCGTGCACGAGTCGCGCTCGAAGGAGCTGGAGCAGCGGCTGGCGCAAGGCCTACGCGCAGGTGCGCATCGGCAATCCGCTCGAATCGGGCACGCTGATGGGGCCGCTCATCGACCCGCGCGCGGTCGACGAGCTACAGCCAGGCGATCGAGACGGCGCGCCGCGCCGGCGGCACAGTGGTGTGCGGCGACAAGGTGCGTCCTGGCGCCGGCAACTTCGTCGAGCCGACGATCGTGCGTGCGCGCAGCGAGTGGGACGATCGTGCAGACCGAAACGTTCGCGCCGATCCTGTACCTGATCGAGTTCAAGACGCTCGACGAGGCGATCGCGATGCATAACGCCTCGCATCACGGCCTGTCGTCGGCGATCTTCACCGACCGCCTGCAGAACGCCGAGCGGTTCCTGTCGGCGGCCGGCAGCGACTGCGGCATCGCCAACGTGAACATCGGCACGTCGGGCGCGGAGATCGGCGGCGCGTTCGGCGGCGAGAAGGACACCGGCGGCGGGCGCGAATCGGGATCGGACAGCTGGAAGGCGTACATGCGCCGCCAGACGAACACGATCAACTGGAGCCTGCAGCTGCCGCTCGCTCAGGGCATCGATTTCAAGGTCGCGCCGTGAGGGCTAGCGGCTCGAGCCTCCGCCGCACGCCTGAGCTCGACGCGCCTGCCCTTTCGATCTGCTCCTGGATTCGCTTCTCCGACACCGGCACGGCGGTCCGCAGATCCTGCGCGAACAACGACACGCGCAGCTCCTCGATCAGCCACTGCAGGCGCTGGATCTCGGCGTGCTGCTCGTCGCTGTGCTGTTGCGCGCTCAGCTGTTCGAGCGCGCGCATCGCGGGGCGCACGCGCGCCATCAGCTCCGCATCGCGCTTCTGATTGCCGGGCGCCTTGTCGAGCCGACGGCCAAGCGCCTTGAGATACCGCGGCAAGTGCGGCCATAGCACCGCCGGCACGCCGGCCGGGAAATCCGCCGGCACCAGCATCTGCAGTTGCGTGCGAGCGTCCTGCTGCAAGGCCTGGAACGCGGGATTGTCGAGCGCTGCCAGCTTCTGGCGCACGTTGCGCAGCTCACGCAACGTCTCACGTGCGTGCGACAGCACTCGATCGACGACTTCGCCGAAGCCGCTACGGTGTCGATCGAGCAACGCCTCGAACTGCTCCGCCGTACGCGGCAACGTCGTGCCCTCGCCGAGGAAACAATCGCTGAACGCGCGCTCGGCGAGCGATTCGGCGACCGGCCTCGCCGTGTTGAGCCCCTGGCCGAGCAGCACGATGTCCCGGTCGTCGGCGAAACGCTTGCGTGCGTACTTGAACTGCTCGGGCAATGCGAGCATCGCCAAGCGCAGCACCGCCGGGCGCAGCGACTCTTCGGCGTCCGCTGCACTCCCCGCCTCCGTCAGCTCGACGCCGTCGCCGTGATCGCGCAGCGTCGGGTAAATGGTGAATCGCAGCCCACGCCGCTGCACGACCTGCTGCGCGGGCACCTCGCCGAAATCCCAGCGACGATGCACCGCAGTCCGGCCGGCCGCCCGACCGCTCGTGCTCGACGCGTCGAATGCTGCGCTTCAGTGCGAGCAAGTCGCGTCCCTCCGCCAGCAGCGCGCCATTCAGATCGACGACGCGAATGTTGAAGCGCGACGCGTCCGCCACTGGCAGAGCCGCCAATTCCTCGGCCGTGAGCGGAGCGCCGCTGAAGCTCGTGATCCAGTTCGCGAGTGCTGCGTAGAAATCCTTGGGCTCGGCGTCGATCTCCGCAGCTGCGCGCGCGGCGTGCTCGGGGACCGGAACGAAGGCCTTGCGGATCTGCTTCGGCAACGCGCGCAGCAGCTCCGTGATCTTTTCCACGCGCCATCCCGGAATCGGAGTCGCGAAGTCGGCGGGCGTCGCCGTCGCGAGCAACGGCAGCGGCAACGTGACCGTGATGCCGTCGCGCGCGCTGCCGGGTTCGAAGGCGTACTCGAGCGGCAGCTCGTTGCCTGCGAGTCGCAACCTGTCCGGATGGCTCGCCGCAGTGACCTCCGGCACGTCGCGCCGCATGAGATCGCTCTGCGACATTTGCAACGCTGCCCTTCGGATGCGGGCCACGCAGCCACTTCTCCAGCGCCGCAATGGAATGCACGTGCGGCGGCAGACGCTGCAGGTAGAAGTCGCGTCATCGTCTGCTCGTCGACGAGCACGTCCCTGCGACGCAGCTTCGCCTCCAGCTGCTCCACTTCGCGTCGCAGGCGCCGATTGTGATCGAGGAACGGCGCGCGCAGCCGCGTGTGTCCCTCGACGAGCGCTTCGCGTACGAAGATCTGCTGCGCCTCGCGTCGGCGCGACGCTGCCGTAGTTCACGCGCCGTCGCGACGATAGCGTCGAGCCCGTAGAGCGACGTCGATTCGAACGCAGCGACGAAGCCGCGTTCCTCGACCCAGTGAGGCTCGCTGTAGCTGCGCTTGATCAGGTGCTCGGCCGCCGCCTCGATCCACTGCGGCTCGACTGCAGCCACCATGCGCGCATACAGGCGCGTCGTTTCCATGAGGCTCGCTGCAACGACCCACCTCGGCGGCTTCGCGGCGAGCGGCGTGCCCGGCGCAATCACGAAGCGCGCGCCGCGCGCACCTTCGTACTCGCGTCGCTCATCGAGCGCGCCGATGTTGCCGAGAAACCCCGTGAGGATCGCCTGGTGCAGGTCGTTGTAGTCCGCGGGCAGCTGGTTCGGCTTCAGCTGCAGCTCCGCGACGATGTCGCGCGAGCTGTCGCTGCAGCTCCTGCCATTCGCGCATGCGCATGAACGACAGGAAGTTCTCGCGGCACCACTTGCGCAGCTGGCTGCCCGACAGCGCCTCGCTCTGCTCCGCGAACGCTTTCCACAGGTTCAGCACGGCAAGGAAATCGGAGCGCGGATCGGCGAACGCGGCGTGCTTCTGGTCGGCTTGCGCCTGCGCTTCGGCCGGACGCTCGCGCGGGTCCTGGGCCGAGAGGAATGCCGCGATGATCGAGCATCTCCGCCACGCATCGATGATGGCTCGCGGCCAGCAGCATGCGCGCCAGCCGCGGATCGAGCGGCAGCGCCGAGATCTGGCGGCCGAGGCTCGTCACGACGCGCGCTTCGTCGACGGCCTTCAGCTCCTGCAGCAGCTTGTAGCCATCGTTGATCAGCCGCGTGTCCGGCGGATCGATGAACGGGAAAGTCCTGCGGCTCGCCCAATCTCCAGGGCCGCCATCTGCAGGATCACGCTCGCGAGGTTGGTGCGCAGAACTTCCGGCGGCGTGAACGGCGCGCGCGCGGCGAAGTCGTCCTCCGCGTACAGCCGGATGCAGATGCCCGGGCTTTCGCGTCCCGCGCGTCCCTTGCGCTGATCGGCGCTCGCCTGCGAGATCGGCTCGATCGGCAGGCGCTGCACCTTGCCGCGCACGCTGTAGCGGCTGATGCGCGCCAGCCCGGAGTCGACGACGTGGCGCATGCCAGGCACCGTGAGCGAGGTCTCCGCGACGTTGGTCGCGAGCACGATGCGCCGCGTGCGGTGCTTCTCGAAGATCAGCTCCTGATCGCGCGTCGACAGGCGCGAGTACAGCGGCAGCACCTCGGTCGCGTGCAGTCGCGCCTTGCCCAGCGCCTCCGATCGCTTCGCGGATCTGCTTCTCGCCCGGCAGGAAGACCAGCACGTCGCCGCGATCCTGGCGGTCCAGCTCCTGCACGGCGGCGACGATGCCCTCGGTGAGCGACAGCTCCGAGTCCTCGTCGTCGCCGACCAGCGGTCGATAGCGCACTTCGACGGGATAGCTGCGGCCGGACACCTCGATGATCGGCGCGCCGCCGAAGAAATCGGCGAAGCGCTGCGGGTCGATGGTCGCGGAGGTGATGACGACGCGCAGCTCCGGGCGCTGCGGCAGCACGCGCTTGAGCACGCCGAGCAGGAAGTCGATGTTGAGGCTGCGCTCGTGCGCCTCGTCGATGATCAGCGTGTCGTAGTTGCGCAGCTGCCGGTCGTGCTCCAGCTCGCGCAACAGGATGCCGTCCGTCATCACCTTGAGCCGGCGTCCGGTCCGGTGCGATCGGTGAAGCGGACCTGAAAGCCGACCGCCGCCGCCGACGGTCGTGCCAAGCTCCGCAGCCACCCGACTGGCGATGGCGCGCGCGGCGATGCGTCGCGGCTGCGTGTGACCGATCAACCCAAGCGTGCCGCGGCCCGCCTCCAGGCAGATCTTCGGCAGCTGCGTCGTCTTGCCGGAACCGGTCGCGCCGCAGACGACGATCAGCTGATGTTCCTGCAGCGCCTTCGCGATCTCCTCGCGATGCGCGACGATCGGCAGCGCCGTGTCGTACTCGATCTTCAGCGGCAACGAACGCAAGCGTTCGACGCGGGCAATCGAATCGTCGATTGCCTTGCCCAGCGCGTCGGCCGACTTCTGCGCCTGCGCGTCGGGCGTCTTGCGCGCGAACAGCCGATCGAGCTCGCGCGCCAGCCGCGGCCGATCCCGCATAGCGCACCGCTGCCAGCCGCTCGCGCAGGGCCAGCAGCGTCGCATTGAATGAAGTCGGTGCCGGGAGCGAGAAATCAGCATGCAGCATTTCGAACGTGAATTGACTCGGCGAATGCTGCAGCGCAGTTTCACGTCGCGCGCACCTAGTGGCTGGGAAGCGGATCTCGATGCGCGCGCCGCCGAGCGGCGATTCGTCGATGCGAATCGTACCGCCGTTGAGCTGCGCCAGCTCGCGCACGACCGACAAGCCGATGCCCTGGCCGCTGACGCGCTCGTCGAGGCGGGCGCCGCGATCGAGCACGCGCGCGCGCTCCTCGACGGGAATTCCCGGACCGTCGTCCTCCACCACGAGTCGCAGCCCGTCGCGTCGCGCAGTCGGATCGGAGATCCCCTGCGCCAGTCATCCGCACCTGACCCGCGGCTCCACTTGAACGCGTTGTCCAGCAGGTTGCCGGCGACTTCGGTCAGGTCTTCGCGGTCGCCGGCGAACAGGCAACCAGGGGCGACGGCCAGCTCGCAATCGATATTGCGCTCCGCGTACACCTTGAGCAGCGCTGCGCGCAGCGGTCGAGCACGCTGCGCACGTCGATCGGCGCGGTACCGAGTCCGGTGCCGCCGGACGCGGCCGCGCGCTTGAGCTGGTACTTGACGATGTCGTCCATCCGACCGACCTGCTCGTCGAGCTGCTTCGCTGACTGCCAGCTCGCGTCCCTGCGTGCCGCTCAGCAGGTTGCGCATCACGGCGAGCGGCGTCTTGAAACTGTGCGCGAGATTGCCGAGCGTGTTGCGATAGCGGGCCAGGCGCTCACGCTCGCCGCGCAGCAGCGCGTTGAGATTGGTGGTGACGCCGAGCAGCTCGCGCGGATAACCGGTGCCGAGCTCCGTCATGCGCGCCCTCTTCGATCTCCTCGATCTCGTGCTCGATCCGCCGCAGCGGCGTCAGCAGCCGCCGCAGCAGGAACGCGAGCGCGCCCAGCAGCAACAGCATCAACAACCCGAACCAGCCGAACAGCTGACCGCGGAAACGATTCAGCTGCGCGTAGTACGGCTCGAGATCCTCCGCGACGCTGTACACGAAAGTCCGCGTCACGCCGTTGTCGAATTCCCACGCGATGCGTGCGACTCAAGGCGCGCACCGGCGAGCCGTCGCCGCGATGAAGCTGGCGGTACTGGCGCTGGCCCGACGGCAGTTGCACGGCGAAGTCGAGTCCGGTGCCGGTCAGCGAGTTCGAGCGCCAGCTCGGATAGCCGTCGCTGCGCAGAATTTCGCCGTACAAGCCCGAGCCGGGATTCTTCAGTCGCGTCGTCGGTCTTCTCCGGCGCGGGCAGCAAGCCGCCGCTGCTGTCCTCTTCCGACGCGGAGATCAGCGCGAGCATCTGCGCTTCGAGGCGATCGTGCATCGCCTGCTCGGTGACGCGCCGGAACGCGAAGTCGAGCGCCGCGATGGTGATGCCGAAGAACACGATCAGCAGGATGCTGACCGAGGCGAGCAGCCGTGTACTTAGGGAACGCGGCCCCATTCAGCGCGCAGCGCGCGTCATGCAGCGCTTTCGCGTTGCAGGGCGAAGCGGTAACCGCGGCCGCGCAGGGTCTCTATCGGTTTGATCGAATCGTCGGGATCGAGTTTGCGGCGCAGCCGGCCGATGAAGACTTCGATCGTGTTGCTGTCGCGGTCGAAATCCTGCGCGTACAGGCGCTCGGTCAGCTCGCCCTTGGAGATGACCTCGCCGGCGCGATGGATCAGGTATTCGAGGATGCGGTACTCGAAGCTGGTGAGGTCGACGCGCCGGCCGTTGACCGTCACTTCCTGCGTGCGCGGATCGAGCGCGACCGCGCCACAGCGCAGCACCGGCTGCGCCCAGCCGCCGGACCGGCGCAGCAGCGCCTGCATGCGCGCCAGCAGCTCCTCGAAATGAAACGGCTTCGCCAGGTAATCGTCGGCGCCGGCCTGCAAGCCTTCGACCTTGTCCTGCCAGCGGTCGCGCGCCGTCAGGATCAGCACCGGGTAGGACTTGCCCTCGGCGCGCAGCTTCTTGATGAGCTCCATGCCGTTGAGCTTCGGCAGGCCGAGGTCGACGATCGCGAGATCGAGCGCGTACTCGCGGGCGCAGTACAGGCCTTCCTCGCCGTCTGCAGCGGCATCGACATTGAAGCCGGCCTGTTGCAGTTGTTCGACGATGGAATCGCGCAGGGGTTTTTCGTCTTCGACGATCAGCACGCGCATGGGATCAGTGCATCGCTCCGGATTCTGCGTCCACTCGCACCGTCCAGACCTTGCCCTCGGCACTCAACAGGCGGATCTGGTGAATTCGCTTGCCGCCGCTGTCGACCGTCTCGGCGCGTGACCGCCTTGGCCCGGAAGCGCCGCTGCGCCATCTCCACGGCCTGGTCCAGCGACACGCCGACCGGCTCGATCCGCGGCTCGTGCCGCTGACGGCGATCGATCAGGTCCTGGGCCTGGCCCGCCAGCGGCGCGCCCGCCGCAAGCAACGACAGGAGGGCCCATACCAGATGCCGGCCAGTGCGCATGATGAACCGTAGTGTACGTGCGGCGGGACGTTGATTCACGCCCCGCCGCCCGTCTCCACTGAATTGGCCTCGACTAGTCAGACTGTCATTCGGCGGGAGCGACGGCGACCCGCACCTTGATCCGCTCGCCCGGGTCGTACGGCAGGCGAGTCGTGTATTCGCGGCCATTGTACTCGTAGGTCACGCGATACCCGTCGATCCGCTCCTCGTACTCGCGCTCGTAGCGCACGTCGCAGCGCTGCACCACTTCCTCGCGCGTCTCCGAACCGTAACGGCGCGACGCGTTGCTGTAACCGACGCCGGCGCCGATCGCCGCGCCCGCAACAGTCGCAAAGTCCTGGCCGTGGCCGTGACCGATCTGGTGGCCGAGCACGCCGCCGATGATGCCGCCGAGCACCGTCTGGGCGCCGACCATTCGGATTGGGAGATTCGACATAGCGCACGTCGTCGTAGCACTCGCGGCGCGGCGTCTCGATGCGCACCTGGCGCACGATCGGCTCCACGCGAGTCACCGGCGCGTAGTCATACTCGCCCGACCCGCGGTTGTGGCGGGAATTCGACCACGGCGGCGGCGCCGCCAGTGCGACACCCGTCACACCGAGCACACCCGCCAGCACCAGCAAACCACGAGCCTTGCGCATCTTGTTCTCCGTTGAGCCTGACCCGGCTGAGGCCGAGCTTGGGACCCACGGTAGGCGCAAGGGCATGAATGAACCCTGAATCTGTGCTTTTTCGGCCTACCCGCGCTCCGCGGCCTTGCCCTCGTCCCAGAGCTTGTCCATCTCCTCCAGTGTCGCTTCGCCGGCGCTGCGTCCCTGCTCGCGCAGCCGCTGCTCGACGTAGCCGAAGCGGCGCTCGAATTTCGTGTTTGCGCCGCGCAACGCCGCTTCCGGATCCACCCCGAGGTAGCGGCAGACGTTGACGACGCAGAACAGCACGTCGCCGAGCTCGTCGGTGATCTCCGCCTGTCCCGCCTGCTCGCCGAGCTCCTTGCGCAGCTCGCCCAGCTCCTCGTCGAGCTTGTCGAGCGCGCCCGACACGTTCGGCCATTCGAAGCCGACCTGTGCGGCGCGCTTGCCGAGCTTGTTCGCGCGCGTCAGCGCTGGCAACGCGAGCGGCACGTCGGCCAGCACGCTCGCGCCGGACCGCTCGCGCTCCAGCCGCTTCTGCTCTTCCCATGCGACGGTCTGCGCCGCTGCGCGTGTCGATTCGCGCATCGCCGAAGACGTGCGGATGACGCCGTTCCATCTTGTCGCAGATCGCTGCGACGACGTCGTCGAACGCGAACGATCCCTGCTCACGCGCCATCTGCGAATGGAACACGACCTGGAACAGCAGATCGCCCAGCTCATCGCGCAGCGCTGCAGAGTCTTCGCGCTCGATCGCATCCGCGACCTCATACGCCTCTTCGATCGTGTACGGCGCGATCGTGGCGAACGTCTGTTCGAGGTCCCACGGGCAGCCGCGCTGCGGATCGCGCAAGCGCGCCATGATTTCCAGGAGCCGGGTGATGGAAGACATTGTGAGCTCTAACTGTTCAGCAGTCTGTACAGCGACATCAACATTCCGGCGGTGGCGCCCCAGATGTGATGCTCGCCGTAAGGAATGTCATACACCTGCACTTTCGTCGTGCCGAGCATGCGCTCGCGCGACTGGTGATTGGCCACGTCGAGGATGTGCAGCAGCGGCACCTCGAACGTCGACTCGACTTCGCTGCGGTCGAGCTCGAGCGCGAAGCCGGGCTGCACGAAGCCTACGACCGGCGTCACCCAGAATCCCGTCAGCACGAGATGCGGCTCGAGATAACCGGCGAACGTCACGTGCTGCCGCGACAGGCCGATCTCTTCCTCGGTCTCGCGCAGCGCCGCAGCCAGCGGGCCTTCGTCGGTGCCTTCGATCCGCCCGCCCGGAAAGCTGATCTGACCGGCGTGATTCTTGAGGTGCGAAGCGCGCTGCGTGAGCAGCACTGTGAGCCCTTCTTCGCGATCGACTAGCGGCACCAGCACTGCCGCTGCAGCGGGCGCGGCTGGAAAGTACTGACGAACGGCTGCATCGACTTCCGCCGAAAACCCGGCGGGCACCGCCGAAAGCGGATCCGTGGGTGGACGCGAGTCCTTGAGCCGCTCCTCGATCAGTCGCCGCAATTCGTGCCGATTGCCGGCCGCTATCGCCACCTTCAACCGCCGCCGCCGTCGATCTTGGCGCCGCCACGCGTCAGGGCACGCGGATCCAGCAGGCGATCCAGCTCTTCGGGCGCCATCTGCGTATGCTCGGCCACGACTTCGCGGATCGGCCGCCCTTGCTCGTAGGCCAGCTTCGCGAGCTTCGCTCCCTGCTCGTAGCCGAGCACCGAGTTCAGCGCCGTGATGAGGATCGGGTTGCGGTCGAGCGCCGCCGCGACCCGCGCCTCGTTGACCGTGAAGCCGGCGATCGCGGAATCGGCGAGCGCACGCGCTGCAGTTCGCAGACAGATCGATACTCTGCAGCAGGTTGTACGCGATCACCGGCAGCATGACGTTGAGCTGGAAATTGCCCGACTGCCCGGCGATCGCGATCGTCGCGTCGTTACCCATCACCTGCGCGCACACCATCGCGACGGCTTCCGGAATGACCGGATTCACCTTGCCCGGCATGATGCTGCTGCCCGGCTGCAGCGCCGGCAGCTTGACCTCGCCGATGCCGGCGAGCGGCCCGCTGTTCATCCAGCGCAGGTCGTTGGAGATCTTCATCAGCGCCACCGCGAGCGTGCGCAGCTGACCGGACAGCTCGACCGCCGTGTCCTGCGAAGACAGTGATTCGAAATAGTTGCCTGCTGGCCGCAGCTCGAGGCCGCACTTCACCGAGAGATAGCGCGCCGCGCGCGCCGCGAAGCGCGGATGCGCATTGATGCCGGTACCCACTGCTGTGCCGCCGAGAGCGAGCGCCTGCAGGCGCGTGCGGCACTCCATGATGCGCGCGCTCGCGTGATCGATCTGCGCGTGCCAGCCGCTCATCTCCTGACCGAAGGTCAACGGCATCGCATCCATCAGGTGCGTGCGCCCGGTCTTGACGATCTCGCCGATGTCGCCGATGCGGCGGCTGATCACCGCGCCGAGGTACGCGAGCGCCGGCAGCAGGTGCTGCTCGATCGAGAGCAGCGCGCTGAGATGAATCGCGGTGGGAATCACGTCGTTCGAGCTCTGGCTCATGTTGACGTGATCGTTGGGATGCACGGCAACGCCGGCGTAGCGGCTGGCGAGGTGCGCGATCACCTCGTTGGCATTCATGTTGGTGCTGGTGCCCGAGCCGGTCTGGAAGACGTCGATCGGGAAGTGCGCGTCGTGACGGCCTTCCGCGACTTCCAGCGCCGCCTTCTGGATGGCCGCAGCGCGCTTGGCATCGAGGCCGTCGAGGTCGAGGTTCGTGGTCGCCGCCGCCCACTTGATCAGGCCGAGCGCGCGGATGAACTCGCGCGGCATGCGCAGGCCGCTGATCGGGAAATTCTCGATCGCGCGCTGCGTCTGCGCGCCCCACAGCGCGTCGGCCGGCACTTGCAGCTCGCCGAGGCTGTCTCGTTCCGTTCGGAAACCCTCGTTCGCCACTCGAACCTCTGTGCAAGAAGACCCTTGATTCTCCGGTACTATGCAGTTACCAAGCATGAACAACAGCGCGCTCAACGCCATCTCCCCCATCGACGGCCGCTACGCCGACAAGGCCGCCGAGCTGCGGCCGCTGTTCAGCGAGCGCGGGCTGATCCGCCAGCGGGTCCGCGTCGAAGCGCTGTGGCTCAAGGCGCTGGCCGCCGAGCCCGGCATCGTCGAGCTGCGCGGCCTGCCGGCCGCCGCGCTGACGGTGCTGGATGCGCTGGCCGCCGAGCTGACCGAGGCCGAGGCCGCCGAGGTCAAGCGCATCGAGCGCGAGACCAATCACGATGTGAAGGCAGTCGAGTACTTCGTCAAGGCCCGGCTCGACTCCGTGCCGGCCTGGCGCTCGCGCCGCGAGTTCGTGCACTTCGCCTGCACGTCGGAGGACATCAACAATCTGAGTTATGCGTTGATGCTGCGCGAGGCTCGCGACCAGGTGCTGCTGCCTCGCCTGGACACGCTCATCGGCCGACTCCGCGCGCTCGCGCACGCCAACGCAGCTGTGCCGATGATGTCCCGCACGCATGGCCAGCCCGCAACACCGACGACGCTCGGCAAGGAAATCGCCAACTTCGTGTATCGCCTCGCCGAGCAGCGCACGCGCTTCGCGGCCGTGGCGATCGCCGGCAAGATCAATGGCGCGGTCGGCAACTTCAATGCGCACATCAGCGCCTATCCGCAGGTCGACTGGCCCGCGCTCGCCAAGCGTTTCGTCGAGTCGCTCGGGCTGGTGTGGAACCCGTACACGACGCAGATCGAGCCGCACGACTGGATGGCGGAGTACTTCGATGCGCTTGGCGCGGCTGAACACGGTGCTGATCGACCTGTGCCGCGACATGTGGGGCTACATCTCGATCGGCTACTTCCGCCAGCGCGCCGTCGCCGGCGAAGTCGGCTCCTCGACGATGCCGCACAAGGTGAACCCCATCGATTTCGAGAACGCCGAAGGCAACCTCGGGCTGTCGAACGCCCTGCTGCGCTTCCTGGCCGACAAACTCCCGGTTTCGCGCTGGCAGCGCGACCTCACGGACTCGACCGTGCTGCGCAATGTCGGCGTGGCAGTCAGCCATGCGCTGATCGCCTGGCGCTCGATCGAGCGCGGACTGGAACGAGTCGAAGTCGATGCGCAGCGGCTCGCCGAAGACCTCGACGCCAATTGGGAGCTGCTCGCGGAACCGATCCAGACCGTCATGCGTCGATTCGGCGTGGAGAACGCGTACGAGCAGCTGAAGTCCCTGACTCGCGGGCAGCGGGTCGATGCCGAGTCTCTGCGGCGCTTCATCTCCGGCCTGGCGATCCCCGAGGAGGCCCGGCGCGCGCTCCTGGAGCTTTCGCCGCAGCGTTACACCGGCTGCGCGGAGGACTTGGCTCGAAAAGTCTGACCAAAGAATTCTTGACCAGTGTCACAAAGTCGCGGCTGAATCAGCCGCTTATACTCCCTTCATGATCCTCCGTCCCGATCTCACCGTCGCCGCCATCGTCGAGCGCGACGGCCAGTTCCTGCTCGTCGAAGAGCGGGTCGCCAACCGCATGGTGTTCAACCAGCCCGCCGGCCACGTCGAAAAGGGCGAGCAGTTCATCGACGCGGTCGTGCGCGAGACGCTGGAAGAGACTGCCTGGACGTTCCACCCCGAAGCGCTGGTCGGCATCTACTTCTGGGAGCAGCCGGACCAACCGCGCAGCTTCCTGCGCGCGGCGTTCTGCGGCCGCGTCAGCGGGCACGACCCGACGCGCCGGCTCGATCGCGGCATCGAGCGCGCCGTGTGGATGACGCGCGAGCAGATCGTGACGCGCTCAGGCACGCCTGCGCAGCCCGATGGTGCTCGGCTGCATCGACGACTACCTGGACGGCGCCCGCTATCCGCTCGAGGTCGTCAAGCACGTGCTCAAGGACGCGACCAAGCTGAGCACGGCCGACCTGCGCTCGCGCTCGATCGATCATCCGGCGCTGAACCGCGTGATCGTTGGTAGACGCCGTACTGACGGCCGTCAAGGCGCGACTTCGCCAGCTAGCAGCATCTCTGCCCATGTCCTCCACGCCCGTCATCGTCGGAATGTCCGGCGGCGTCGACTCGTCGGTCGCCGCGTGGCTGCTGCTGCAGCAGGGCTACGACGTGCAGGGGCTCTTCATGAGCAACTGGGACGAAGACGAGGACGGCTACTGCACGGCCGCTGAGGATTACCAGGACGCGCGCAGCGTCTGCGAGCAGCTGCGCATCCCCCTGCACAAGGTGAGTTTCGCGGGCGAGTACCGCGAGCGCGTGTTCGCGTATTTCCTCGAGGAGTATCGCGCCGGGCGCACGCCGAACCCGGACGTGCTCTGCAACCGCGAAATCAAGTTCGGCGTCTGCTTCGACTACGCGCGGCGGCTCGGCGCGGAGTGGGTCGCCACTGGGCACTATGCTCGAGTCGAGCACGGCGTCACTGGTGCGAGCGCGCGGCTGCTGCGAGGCGTCGACACCGGCAAGGATCAGAGCTACTTCCTGCACGCGATGCCTTCGCAGGCGCTGGCACGCACGTTGTTCCCGATCGGCTCGCTGCAAAAGAGCGACGTGCGCCGCATGGCGCGCGAGCTCACGCTTCCCGTGTTCGACAAGAAGGACAGCACCGGCATCTGCTTCATCGGCGAGCGACCGTTCGCGGAGTTCCTCGCGCAATACCTGCCTGCGCAGCCGGGCGATATCGAGACGGCCGAGGGCCGCAAGGTCGGCGAGCACCGGGGCCTCATGTACTACACGCTCGGTCAGCGCCAGGGCCTGCGCATCGGCGGGCGCAACGACGCGTCCGACCAGGCCTGGTACGTCGCCGACAAGGACCTGCGCCGCAACGTGCTCGTCGTCGTACAGGGACACGATCATCCAGCGCTGTTGCGCAGCGACCTGCGCGCATCGCAGCTGTCCTGGGTCGCCGGCGCGCCGCCGGAAGCCGAGCTGCGATGCTCGGCGAAAGTGCGCTACCGCCAGCCCGATCAGGCGTGCCGGGTGCAGATGCTGCCCGGCGGAAGCTGCTCGGTGCAGTTCGAAACGCCCCAGCGCGCCGTCACGCCCGGGCAGTACGTCGTGTTTTACCGGGGCGAGGAATGCCTGGGCGGCGGGGTCATCTCGTAGGGATCTCGTGGCGTCAGGCTTCAGCCGACTCGGATGTCGGGCTAAAGCCCGACCCACAAAGCCCGACTTACAGCGACCTACAGTATAATTCCGCGGCTTTGACCGGGGCCGCGCCGACCGTTCTGCGCGCCGTCTCGCTTCTTTGCTCCCGGAGGACGCATGAAAGACTCGTTCAAGGCGCGCACGACGCTCGCTTGCGGCAACCACAACTTCGAAATCTTCAGCCTCGCCGCGCTGAAGGGCCGCAACGTCGCCCGCCTGCCCTACTCGCTGAAGATCCTGCTGGAGAACCTGCTGCGCTTCGAGGACGGCGTGAACGTCACGCGCGAAGACATCGACGCAGTGCTCAACTGGGATCCGAAAGCCGCGCCTGCCTACGAGATCTCCTTCGCACCGAGCCGCGTCATCATGCAGGACTTCACCGGCGTGCCGGCCATCGTCGACCTGGCCGCGATGCGCGAGGCGATGATCAAGCTCGGCGGCAATCCGGACGAGATCAACCCGCTGTCGCCGGCGGAGCTGGTGATCGATCACTCCGTGCAGGTGGATGCCTACGGCACGCGCGATTCGCTGGCGAAGAACACCGCGATCGAGTTCGGCCGCAACACCGAGCGCTACGCGTTCCTGCGCTGGGGCCAGACGGCGTTCCGCAATTTCAAAGTCGTGCCGCCGAACACGGGCATCGTGCACCAGGTCAACATCGAGCACCTGGCGCGCGTCGTGTTCGACATGGAGAAGGACGGCGTGCGCTGGGCCTACCCGGACACGCTGGTCGGCACCGATTCGCACACGACGATGGTCAACGGACTCGGCGTGCTCGGCTGGGGCGTCGGCGGCATCGAAGCCGAAGCAGCGATGCTCGGCCAGCCCGTGACGATGCTGATTCCGCACGTCATCGGCTTCAGGCTGGTCGGGAGCCTGCCGGCCGGCACGACTGCGACCGACCTCGTGCTCACCGTTACGGAGATGCTGCGCAAGAAGGGCGTCGTCGACAAGTTCGTCGAGTTCTTCGGCGATGGCCTCGCGAGCCTGCCGCTCGCGGACCGCGCGACCATCGGCAACATGTCGCCGGAATTCGGCAGCACCTGCGCAATCTTCCCGATCGACGAAGAAACGCTGCGCTATCTCGAGCTGACCGGACGCAGCGCCGATCACATCTCGATGGTGAAGGCCTACGCGCAGCACCAGGGCATGTGGCGCGAGAACGGCCAGCCGCAAGCCGACTACACCGACGTGCTCGAGCTCGATCTCGGGACTGTCGAGCCGTCGCTCGCCGGTCCGAAGCGTCCGCAGGACCGCGTGCCGCTGCGCACGGCGAAGCAGACTTATCAGTCGGCCCACAAGAAGATGGCCGAGGAACGCGCGGCGAAGAATCCTTCCGCACGCGGTGTGGCAGTCGCAACCTGCGACGGCAAGACATTCGAGGTCGTGGACGGCGCCGTGCTGATCGCAGCGATCACGAGCTGCACGAACACGTCCAACCCGGCGGTGCTCATCGGCGCTGGCCTGCTCGCGCGCAATGCGCACAGGCGCGGCCTGACGGCGAAGCCCTGGGTCAAGACCAGCCTCGCGCCGGGCTCGCGTGTCGTCACCGACTATCTCGACAAGGCCGGCCTCAGCGGCGATCTCGAAGCTGTCGGCTTCTACACGGTCGGCTACGGCTGCACGACGTGCATCGGCAACTCCGGTCCGCTGCGGCCGGAAATCTCCGAAGCCGTGCGCGCCGCCGACCTCGTCGCCTGCTCGGTGCTCTCCGGCAACCGCAACTTCGAAGGCCGCGTGCACCCGGAAGTGAAGATGAACTTCCTGGCCTCCCCGCCGCTCGTGGTCGCCTATGCGCTCGCGGGTACGCTCAACCTCGACCTCACGACCGAGCCGCTCGGCACCGGCAGCGACGGCAAGCCGGTCTACTTGAAGGACATCTGGCCGACGCAGGGTGAGATCCACGAGTTCATCGCGCGCTCGGTCGACTCCGCGATGTTCAAGAAGAGCTACGCGAGCGTGTTCACGGGCGACGAGCACTGGAACTCGATCCGCCTGCCGAGCGGCAAGATCTACTCGTGGGACGACAAGTCGACCTACGTGAAGAACCCGCCGTACTTCGTCGGCATGACGATGAAGCCCGGCGCGGTCGCCGACATCCGCAACGCCCGCGTGCTCGCGGTGCTCGGCGATTCGGTCACGACCGACCACATTTCGCCCGCCGGCGACATCTCCAAGTCGAGCCCCGCCGCGAAGTACCTGATGTCGCTCGGCGTGCAGCCGGCCGATTTCAATTCGTACGGCGCACGCCGCGGCAATCACGAAGTGATGATGCGCGGCACGTTCGCGAACATCCGGCTGCGCAACCAGCTGGCGCCGGGCACCGAGGGTGGCGTCACTGTGCACGTGCCGAGTGGCGAGCAGATGAGCATCTACGACGCCGCGATGCGCTACAAGCAGGAGGGCACGCCGCTCGTCGTGCTGGCCGGCAAGGAGTACGGCACCGGCTCGTCACGCGACTGGGCTGCGAAGGGCACGATGCTGCTCGGCGCGAAGGCTGTGATCGCCGAGAGCTTCGAGCGCATCCACCGCTCGAACCTGATCGGCATGGGCGTGCTGCCGCTGCAGTTCAAGGAAGGCCAGAACGCGCAGTCGCTCGGCCTGACCGGCAAGGAGACGTTCGAGATCATCGGGCTCAACGGCGGCGCGGCGAAAGTCGTCACTGTCGTCGCCACGCCCACGTCGGGCGCGCCGATCAAGTTCGAAGTGCGCGTGCGCATCGACACGCCGAAAGAGCGCGAGTACTTCCAGCATGGCGGCATCCTGCACTACGTGCTGCGCCAGCTGGCGTCGTCGAGTAAAGCAGCGTGACGGAGTGACGCCATGACTGACCACGTTCGCATCGCCGTAGACAACGGGATCATGCGCATCACGCTCGCGCGGCCCGAGAAGAAGAACGCACTCACGAACGCGATGTATGTCGCCGTCGGCGAGGCACTGACGCGCGCCGAGAGCGATCCGGCAGTGCGCGTCGTGCTGTTCGAGGGCGAAGGCGACGCGTTCACGGCGGGCAACGACATCGCGGAGTTTGCCGCTGTCGCAGCGGGTATACGCTCACGCGAGCAGATGCAGACGCACATCTTCCTGGAAGCGCTGGCACGCGGCACGAAGCCGTACGTCGCGGCAGTTACCGGATTGGCAGTCGGTGTCGGCGTCACGATGCTGATGCACTGTGATGTCTCTTACGTCGCTGAAGACGCGCGGCTCTCGACGCCGTTCGTCAATCTCGCACTCGTTCCGGAAGCGGCGTCGACTTGGCTCGTTCCGGCGCGCATCGGCTACGCCCGCGCTTTCCAGCTGTTCGCGTTCGGCGAGCCGATCGATGGCAAGACTGCCGCCGCGATGGGACTGGTGACTGCGGCGTTGCCTGCAGCGGAAGTTCGCGCGAAAGCCCTCGCCGCCGCGAAGGCGCTTGCTGCGAAGCCGGCGGGCGCACTGCAAGCCACGAAGAAGCTGATGCGCGATGCGGCAGCGATTCAGGCCGTGATGGCGCGCGAGGGCGAAGCGTTCGGCCAGCGGCTGCGCACGGCCGAAGCTGCCGAGGCGTTCCGTGCATTCGCAGAGCGTCGCGCGCCCGACTTCACCAAGATCCAGGGCTGAACCCACGGGTCCACGATGCAGCTGCCGTTCGCAACGCCGATCCAGGACACCGGTACGGAACTGATCGGACCGTTGCGCATGCCGCGGCAGATGCTGGCCGCACAGAAGTACGACGATCACACCTCGATCCACGACAACGAGACCGCGCAGAAATTCGGCTTCAAGGGCGGCACGATCGAGGGCCCGACGCACTTCAGCCAGTTCGCTCCGCTGTGCGTCGCGCTGTGGGGACCGCGGTGGCTGGCGCAGGGCTCACTGTCCGCGCACTACCGCAATGCCTGCTTCGAAGGCGAGAAAGTGCGGGCGTTCGTCACGAAGCCGAAGGACGACGCCACGCACACGACCATCCGCATGGAACGCGAAGACGGCACAGAAATCCTGCGTGGCACGGCCGCTGTCGGCGGCAACAATCCGCCTTCGGCGCTGGAGCAACGCATCAGCGAGCTGAGTCCGCCCGAAACGCCGGTGATCTTGCGCGACGTGCGCGTGGGCCTGCGCACCAAACGCATCGCCGTGCGGATGGAAGCCGATCAGAACATGGGTGCGCTGTACCCGTTCTCGCTCGAGCAGAAGCTGCAGGCGATCACCGAACCTTCGCCCTGGTACACGGCAGAGGGCGCAGCGAGCTCGCCCTGGAAGGAGCCGATCATTCCCGTGGAGATGGTCAGCGTGCTGCTCAACTATTCGAGCGACGCGGCAAGCTTCCCGGTGCGCAAGCCTGTCGTCGGTCTGTTCGCGGATCAGGAGATCCGCATGCATAGCGGCCCGCTGTTCGTCGGCCACCCGTACGAGATGGATCGCGAAGTCGTGGCGCTCAGCGGCAGCCGCCGCACCGAGAGCCTGTGGATCCGCACGCGCGTGTTCATGCCGGGCGGCGACGAGGTGCTCGCCACGATGCTGCTGAACGCGGCGTATATGAAGGATTCGTTTCCGGGCTACGAAGAAGAACAGAAGAGTCAGGCTAAAGCCTGACCTACAACTGCTTCTACAGGTACTTCAGGAACCACTCCGCAGCCGCATTCGAGCTGACCTCGAACGCCTCGCCGATATACATCTCGAAGTGCGTCGTGTTCGGCACCTCGATCACTCGCTTCGGTCCCGTCAAGCACTTCCGCGGCGGCGTACGAGTGCTCGCGGTTGTCGAACAGTTGCTCGTTCTGCGCCACGATGAACTGCACGGGCCGGTTGCCCACGTCTTTCAGGTAGCGGAACGGCCGATACTCCGCGACCAGCTGGCTGGTCTCGACGTCCACCTTGCGGCGCGTGGAAAAGCCGGTCTCGAATTCGGCGCCCTGCCCCGTCCGCGCTCGCTTGATCGCATCCTCCAGCATCCGGCCTTGCAACGGCATCGCGCCAGCGGGCGCGTCCTTGCCGGCAATCGCCGGGACTTGCACCGATACTGCTTTGATGCGCGCGTCGAGCGCAGCCACGACGATCGAGTTGCCGCCCGCGAAACTCGAGCCCCAGACGCCGATGCGTTCCGGGTCGACGCCGGCCTCGCCTTGCAGATACGAGATGGCGTTGCGCACGTCTTCCACCTGCTTCAGCGGTGCGAGGCGTGTGCGCTTCACGACCACGTCGGCCTTGGTGCGCGTGAAGCGCACGTCGTCGTCGTTCTTGAGCGGCTGTGCCAGCGTCGTGAAGCCGCTGCTCAATCCCCAGCCGCGGTAGTCGATCACCAGCGCGACCAGCCCGCGCTCCGCGAAGCGTGCGCCGTACTTCTCGATCGAATAGTGAGTGCCGGCCCAGCCCTGACCGAGCACGACGCCCGGCGTCTTGCTGGCGGCCGAATGATTCTTCGGCAGGAACAGGACGCCGAAGCACGCGACGTCGTCGCTGTAGTACGTCACTTCCCGACGCGTGACGCCGTCGGCGAGTTTGTATTCCCAGTCGGCAGGCGTCAGCCCGCTCTTGATCGCCTTCGCGGCCGGTTGCGACTGCTGCGCGACCGCAGCGTGCGTTGGTGCACACAGCCAGAGAACAAGCGCCAGCCCAAAGAGTCGCCGCATGATGTCAGCGACGCCACTTCTGCAGTTTCTGCACAGGGCGCTGCGGTGCATGGTTCAGGCGGATCGGCAGGCGCGGCGGCTCCGGCTCGTCTTCGACGAGCCATTTTTCCTTGAAGGCCTGCAGCGCCTCCTGCTGCACGGCTGCATGGCGGTTCGATAGCAGAAGCGACGAAGGTGCGCACACGCGCGCACGAATCAACCCGAGGTCCGCGGCCGCGTCGAACAGGCTCGGATACCAGCTCTGCCAGCCGGGCAGCAAGCTCTCGACCTGCTCGCGCAGGTTCAGACGCTGGGTCGATTCGGGCAGCACGCTCATCACCGCCCTTTTTTACCATGAAGCTCATTGCAACTGCAGTCCTTGCATCAGACCGAATCTGTGGTAACAGTAGGCGGCGCAGAGCCCAGCCGATACCAGTCGATGCGGCGCGTGACGAGCATCACTGCAGCCAGTGCGACGAACAGCACGATGGCGCCGAGCAACAGTGCGTAGTCCTCCGACAACACTAGCGCGTATAGCAGCGAGTACACCGCACTCATCGCAGCCGCCGCGACTCCACCGCGCAGCGAGCTGCGCAATGCCCCTGCCACGTACACTCCAATGAGCGCGACGAGCGCGACTGCCGCTGCCAGGTAGGCCACGCCGAAAGAGATGTGCTCGGAAAGCGCGATCAGCAGCAGATAGAAGATACTCAGCGCCAGTCCGATCATCAGGTACTGCAGCGGATGCAGCGGATTGCGGGTGATCTGCTCCCAGGCGAAGAAGGTCAGGAACGTCAGCGCGATGAACAGGATCGCGTATTTCACTGCGCGCTCGCTGCGCTGGTACACGTCCACCGTCTGATAGAGGCCGACGCCGAAGGCGGACTGGTCGAGCATCGCTTCGTTGATCTCCTCCTCGCTGAACGCTTGCGCGTACGAGCGATTCAGCTCCAGCACTTGCCAGCGCGCGTCGAAGCCGTCTGCCGTGATCGTGCGCTCCGCCGGCAAGAACGCGCCGTAGAACGACGGATGCGGCCAGTTCGAATGCATTTGCAGCGTCGTCGTGCTGCCGAGCGGCAGTAGCGACAGGCCGCGGCTGCCCGCAGTGACTGCGCGAAATTCGAACGCTGCCGACGCGGTCTTCGCGAGCTCGGTGAGGTCGACGCTGGCTTCGATGCCACGATAGACGCCGGGTTGCGCGGGTCCGAGCTTGACGGTCTGCTCTGCGAAGCGCGCTTCGCTCACGTCGCGCAGGCTGCGCACTTCGGACACGGGCAAGCGCAAGCGGCTCTCGTGCCACAAGTATGTGACACCGGGCCTGCCGAGCAGCGGCTGCAGCGCTGCAAACTCGAACTCGCCCTTGAACTGCACGTCCGCCAGGTACACGGGCACCGCATAGATGCCGACGTAGCGCGCCTCGTCCTGCAATTTCAGATCGACCTTCATGTCGAGACGGGCCGGCAGCAAGTACAAGTCGCTGCGCAGGATCCTGGCGACTTCCTTGTCGTTGATCCTCTCGACGATCGTCCGCTGCGTCGGCACCACCAGCATCGGCCCACCCAGCACGGCACTGCCGCCCCACCCTTCGGCGACGCGCGTGTACGCCTGCTCGCGCAGCGCGGAGCGCTCCGTGACCAGGCCGCGCAACATCGCCAACGGCACCAACAGCAGCAGCACGATCACGCCGATCAAGACTGCCTTGAGGGTCACCGAACCCGATTCGCCGATCTGGAACGCCATGCTCGTCACTCCCTCGCTTTTGTCGGTTGCGAGGGAGCCTGCGCTCGCCAAGAGGGCATTCCGCCGACGCAATTCGGGCGAACTGTGGCGCCCCGGCCCGGTCAAGAATCCGCAGGGCGCTGCCGTGCGTAGGGCAACGTGCTAACTTAACTTTCGTACTGCGGTTCGTAATAGGACCAGGAGCCTGAGCATGCTGATCCGACAGCCCCGACCGGGCGACTCGGCGAACATCCGGCCGTCGGAAATCACACCCGAGTCCGTCTACCAGGATCGCCGCCGGCTGCTGCAAGCCGCACTTGCTGCCGGTGTCGCCGGCCTCGGCGGCGCGTGGTCCGAATCGGCGTCGGCGGATGTCGCGCCGCTCGAATACAAGCGCAACGAGAAGTACAGCCTGAGCGAAGCGCCGAACAGCTACGAGGACATCACCTCGTACAACAACTACTACGAGTTCGGCGTCGACAAGGGCGCGCCGGCCGCGAACTCCGGGCGCTTCAAGCCCGCGCCGTGGTCGGTCGCCGTGAGCGGCGAAGCCGAGAACACCGGCAAGTTCACGCTCGAAGACGTGCTGAAAGGCCATCGCGCTCGAGGAGCGCGTCTACCGGCTGCGCTGCGTGGAAGCGTGGTCGATGATCATTCCGTGGATCGGCGTGCCGCTCGGCGACGTGCTGAAGCGTTTCAAGCCGACGTCCAAGGCGAAGTACGTCGCGTTCAAGACGGTGATGCGTCCGGCGGAGATGCCCGGCCAGCGCTATCCGGTGCTCGAATGGCCGTACGTCGAAGGGCTGCGCATCGACGAGGCGATGCACCCGCTCGCGATCCTTGCAGTCGGCCTCTACGGCAAGACGTTGCCGAATCAGAACGGCGCGCCGCTGCGGCTGATCACGCCGTGGAAGTACGGCTTCAAGGGCATCAAGTCGATCGTCGAGATCCGCTTCACCGAGCGCCAGCCGCCGACCTCGTGGAACATCTCGGCGCCGCACGAATACGGCTTCTTCGCCAACGTCAATCCGAACGTCGACCATCCGCGCTGGAGCCAGGCGCGCGAGCGGCGCATCGGCCGCGGGCTGTTCGAGTCGCGCGTGCCGACGCTGATGTTCAACGGCTACGAGCAGGAAGTCGCGTCGCTCTACAAGGGCATGGACCTCAAGAAATTCTTTTGATGCCGTCCGCGACCGTCGTCCGCCGGGTCTTCAAGCCGGCGCTGTTCCTGCTCTGCCTGCTGCCGCTCGCCTCGCTGGTCTGGCGTGCGTTCGAGATCGGCGGCACGGACCTCGGCGCGAATCCGGTCGAGAAGATCCAGGACACGCTCGGCCAGTGGGGTCTGCGATTGCTGCTCATCACGCTCGCGGTCACGCCGCTGCGCGACTGGTTCAACGCGCCGTGGCTGATCCAGCTGCGGCGGATGCTCGGCGTGTACGCCTTCTTCTACGTGCTGCTGCACTTCCTGACCTGGCTGATCCTGGATCAGGACCTGTACTGGGCCGGCATCCTGCCGGACATCGCGCGCCGGCCGTTCATCACGATCGGCTTCCTGGCGTTGCTGCTGCTGATCCCGCTGGCGGTCACTTCGACGAACGGCATGATGCGTCGCCTGGGCAGGCGCTGGAAAACGCTGCACCGGCTGATCTACGGGATCGTGCTGCTCGGCATCTGGCACTACTACTGGCAGGTCAAAGCGGACGTGCGCGAGCCGCTGATCTATCTCGCGATCGCTGTGGTGCTGCTCGGCTGGCGGGTTTGGAAGGTGCGGCGGCGCTTCGTGCCGTCACATCGCGGTCCGGATCGACCACAGCTCCGGGAAGAAACGTAGCTCCAGCGCCTTGGTGAGGTACGACACGCCGCCCGTGCCGCCGGTGCCGCGCTTGTAGCCGATGATGCGCTCGACGGTCTTCATGTGGCTGAAGCGCCAGAGCTGGAAATGGTGGTCGAGGTCGACCAGCTTCTCCGCCAGCTCGTACAGGTCCCAGTTCGCATCGACGCTGTGGTACACGGCCAGCCACGCCGCGGCGACCTGCTTGTTCGGCCTGATACGGCTGCGACCAGTCGCGGTCCAGGTACTCCTCCGGGATCTCGAAGCCGCGCCGGCTCAGCAGGCGCAGCGACTCGTCGTAGATGCTCGGCGTGTGCAACGCGCGCTGCAGCGCTTCGTATGCCGTGGCGTCGCGCTTGATGCACTTCGATCATCTCGGCGTTCTTGTTGCCGATGACGAACTCGAGCATGCGGTACTGCGTCGACTGGAAGCCCGAAGCGCGCCCCAGCTGATTGCGGAACATCGAGTACTCCGCCGGCGTCATCGTCGCGAGCACGTCCCAGGACTGCGACCAGCTGCGCCTGGATGCGCGACACGCGCGCCAGCATCTTGAACGACGGCCCGAGATCGTCGCGGCGGATGTGATCGCGCGCCGCGGTCAGCTCGTGCAAGCACAGCTTCATCCACAGCTCGGAGGCCTGGTGGATGATGATGAACAGCATCTCGTCGTGCTCGACGGACACCGGCCGCTGCGCCGACAACAGCAGCTCGAGACCGAGGTACTGGCCGTAGCTCTGCGACTCGCCGAGGTCCCAGTGCACCTGCTCGTCCGACAGATCGACGGGCCGCGACGGCCGATTGGGATCCTGATCGCTCACGAGAACATCCATCCCGGCACGCTTTGCCAGCCGCGCAGCAGCTCCCGATCGAGCGCGCGATAGTCGGGCTCGATGCTCGCCACCAGCGCCCAGAATTTCGCCGAGTGATTCATGTGTCGCGTGTGGCACAGCTCGTGGACCAGCAGGTAGCGCACGACCTGCGGACGCAGGAACAGCAGGCACATGTTCAAGCTGATCGTGCCGCTCGCGGAGCAGCTGCCCCAGCGCGTACGCTGCTTGCGGATCTGCGCGCGCCCGTAGCGGAATCCGCCTTCTGACGCGACTTTGGCAAGCTCGCTGCCGAGTTGCTCGTGTGCAAGATCGGCGAGCCAGCTGCGCAGCGCCGTAGCGATAGCGCGTTCGTTGTGCAACGGGCCACTCACGATCAGTCCGTTGTCGCCGACGACTCGCACGCGCGCGCTGGACTCTCCTGCGTGCTCGTACTCGACCCCATAGTGGCGTCCGATTGCCGGCAAGTTGATCGACGCCGGACGGCTGTCGTCCGCGGCCGCCGCGGTCGAAAGGTCTTCGACACGGCGATGAATCCATTGGCGGTGCGTGCCGATGAACTTCTGCACTGCTGCCGGCGATGCGCCCGGCGGCACGACGACCTCGACCCTGCCGCCTGGATAGACGCGGACCGACAGGCGCCGTGCGCGACCGCTCACACGCACCGTCCAGCGATCGGCCGCGCTGCGCGCGTCGAACAGCTGCAGCTGGGGCGACATGAAGGATGGGAGCTGGCTTCGGTTCACGGGCCTAGTCTAGTTCAACGCGGCCTGGTCGCGGCAGCCTGCAGGAGCTGCTGTGCCTGCCGATAGTCCGGCGCCAGCACCAGCGCGCGTTCGAGCGCGTCACGCGCCGCCACCGGATCGCCTCGCTGCAGGTAGGCTTCGCCGAGCATCGTCAGCGCTTCCACGTGACCCCAGTCGGGTTTGCCGGGCCGCGACGGCGGCGCGGCCTCGAAACTCGCAACGACGACGCGCCACCGGTCGACAGCCGCCGGATCGACCGCCGTGTTCGATGCGCAGATGGCCTGCACGAGCTTGATGCGCGGATTGTCCGGAGCGAGGCCGGCCGCCGTGCGCAGCGGCTTGCTGTTCGCGCATCCGGCCGAACCTGCGCGGGCAGTCGCGAGAGTGGCCTTCGCACGCGGCCTCGATCGCAAGAGCCTCTGCCAACGCAGCGTCTTGCTCGACGGCGCGCCGCGCGTGGCGCACGCAGTTCTGCGCCGCTTTCGACGCAAGCGACTTCGCATTCGGCCGCGGGCGCTGATCCGACTGCGGCTGCAGATACAGCTGCGACAGTTTCCAATGGCCGAAGGCGAGCTGATACGCCTTGCTCGCAGCCAGTAGATCATCGACCTGGAATTCGTCGAGGTTCTTCAGGATCGTCTCGATCCCTTGACTGTCGCCGGTGTAGAACGCGTACTGCATGCGCGCCGCGGCGTCGTCGAGCTCAGCGACGCCTTCGCCGCTCGCAGCGGCCGCGACCAACACGGCAAGCAGCAGCCCGCAGGACGTTCCACTACAATTCATGGCCGAACGATAGCACAGGCTGCCCTCGACGCAGATTCACCCATTGTCCGCCCAGCTCATCGACATCGGCATCAACCTCGCCCACGACAGTTTCGACAGCGATCGAGCGGACGTGATCCGGCGCGCGGACGCGGCCGGCGTCACGCACATGCTGATCACCGGCAGCTCGCTCGAAAGCACGCGGGCCGCGATTGAGCTGGTCCGCAGCGATCCGCAGCGCTTTCGGTGCACGGCCGGCGTTCACCCGCATCACGCTGCCGAGCTCGACGAGTCGGCGCTGCAGGATCTCGCCACGCTCGCCGCCGCGCCGGAAGTCGTGGCGGTCGGCGAGTGCGGGCTGGATTATTTTCGCAATCTGTCACCGCGTCCGGCGCAGCTCGCGGCCTTCCGGCGGCAGCTCGACCTCGCAGTTCAGCTGCACAAACCGGTGTTCCTGCATCAACGCGACGCGCACGAGGAATTCCTGACAGTCCTGCGTGAGTACGGCTCGCGCCTGGTCGGCGGCGTCGCGCATTGCTTCACGGCGGGAGTCGACGAGGCGCGCGCCTACCTCGATCTTGGGTTGTACATCGGCATCACCGGCTGGATCTCGGACGAGCGCCGCGGGCTGCACCTGCGCGAGGTCGTGCGCACGATCCCGGCGGAGCGGCTGCTGATCGAGACGGACGGTCCATATCTGCTGCCGCGCGACCTGCAGCCCAAGCCGCAGAGCCGTCGTAACGAACCGATGTATCTGCCGCATGTCTTACGAGCAGTCGCTGCCGCGCGCGGCGAGTCGCCGCAGGAACTCGCGTCGCTGACGACGCGTAACGCTCACACGCTATTCGGCTGGCCCGCGCCGGCTGCGGAGGTTTGAAATGAACCCTGGGATAAACATGGAGCGCCTCACCCGCTACATCGACACGGCCTGGGACCAGTCGATCGTGCCGGCGCTGTCCGAATACATTCGGATCCCGAACAAGTCCGTGCACTTCGACCCGCAATGGGAACAGCACGGCCACATGCAGCGCGCCGCGGAGCTCATGAAGTCGTGGTGCGAGAAGCACGCGCTGCCGGGCATGAAGATCGAGATCGTGCGGCTGCCGGGGCTGACGCCGCTGCTGTACATCGAAGTGCCCGCTTCCGGCGGGGCGGCGGCGCGCACGAACGATTGCGTGCTCCTGTACGGCCACATGGACAAGCAACCGGAGTTCAGCGGTTGGGCGGAAGGCCTCGATCCGTGGCAACCGGTGCTCCGTGACGGTCGACTGTACGGTCGCGGCGGCGCGGACGACGGCTATGCCGTGTTCGGTTCGCTGCTTGCGCTGCGAGCGCTCGCGGACCAGAACATTCCGTACGCGCGCAGCGTGATCCTCATCGAAGGCAGCGAAGAGAGCGGCAGCCCCGACCTGCCCGCCTACATCGATGCGCTGGCGGATCGCATCGGCGAGCCGTCGCTGGTCGTGTGCCTCGATGCCGAGTGCGGCAACTACGAGCAGTTCTGGTGTACGACTTCGCTGCGCGGCAATCTCGTCGGCACACTGCGCGTCGAGGTGCTGAAGGAAGGCGTGCACTCGGGCATGGCCAGCGGCATCGTGCCGTCGAGTTTCCGGATCGCACGGCGCCTGCTCGAGCGAGTCGAGAACGCGGAAACGGGCAAGCTGATCGATGCGCTGTGGACGAAGGTTCCCGAGGATCGACTGCAGCAGGCGCGCGCTGCCGCGAAGGTCCTCGGCAAAGGCATCTACACGAAGCTGCCCTTCGCAGGCGGCACGCGCCCAATCAATGACGATCCGTACGAGTTGCTCCTCAACAGCAACTGGCGTCCGACGCTGTCGGTCACCGGCGCCGAAGGAATGCCGTCTCTGCAGAACGCCGGCAACGTGCTGCGGCCATTCACCGCACTCAAACTGTCGTTCCGTCTGCCGCCGGGAGTCGATGGGCAAGCCGCTGCGAACTCGGTCAAGCAGGCGCTGGAAAGCGATCCGCCGTACGGCGCGAAGGTGACGTTCGAGGTCGAGTCACCCGCCGGCGGCTGGAACGCGCCGTCCACCGCGCCGTGGCTCGAAGCGGCGATCCAATCGGCGTCGCGCGCGTTCTTCGGTGGCCGCGACGCGATGTACATGGGCGTCGGCGGCACGATTCCGTTCATGGGCATGCTGAGCGAGAAGTTCCCGCGCACGCAGTTCCTGATCACCGGCGTGCTCGGGCCGCACTCGAATGCGCACGGCCCGAACGAATTCCTGGATATTGCGACGGGCAAGCGCGTGACTGCGTGCGTCGCGCACGTCGTGGCGGAGCATGCGAAGAAAGGAGTCGACTAGCCCGACTACGCCGCGCAGCGGATTCGGTTCCGCGTTTCGCTTGACGTTCGCCCAGACGTCGCCGAACGCCGCCGCAGTGTGCCCGCGGTGCTTGTCGACCGGCGGGAAATCCTGAGTGATGCTGTCGATGCGCAAGCAGTTACGCGGCTTGCCCTTCGGAAATTCGCTGCGCACCGTGAACAGCAGTCGGCCTTCGACAGGCACCTCACCCGTCAGCAGCCGCACCGCCGCCATGCGGTCGTACAAGCGCGTGCTGCGGGTTGGTGAAGGTATAGCGGCGCTTCTTGCCGATCGCCGTCCATTCGAGCATCTGGTCGCCGCCGAAGATCGCGCCGGGCATATCGAGCAGATCTGCCACCAGCAGGCCACGCTGCGTGAGCAGCAGGTAGTGCACGTGGATCTGGCCGCCATTGCCGTTCGGAATGAGCACGTTTTTCAGCATCTCGTAGGCGATGCTGGAGATCGCGGCGTCGATCGCCCGCCGCGTACGGTAGGCGCGCAACAGCAAGTAGAGCCAAGCGACCAGCGCCAGCGCAACGACCGCGCCGGCGACGGCATACCACCAGGTTGGAATGTGTTCGGGAATCTGGATCATCTGTTCTTCTGCAGCTCCCCACGCAACGCGTCGAGCGTCGGGTCGAGTTCCGTTTCCTGCCGCGGCAACGCGAGCAGCCGCGCCAGGCTGTCGGGCACCGGCGCTTCGCGGCCGGTCTGTGCCTCGACGATCTCGTTGAACTTTGCCGGATGCGCTGTGGCGACGATCACCCAATGACCGCGCGCGCCGCGCGCCAGCAGCCGGCGGAACACCTTGGCCGCGGTCGCGCTGTGTGGGCACCACAAGCGGTCGAGCTCGTGCGAGTCGCGGCGGATCGTGCCGCGGATCTCGATGTCGTCGACGCTCGATGCGCCGATCTGGCCCTGCAGCTCTTCGAAGTCGGGATGCAGCGCGCGCAGCCGCTCCATGTTGCTGGGATCGCCGACGTCCATCGCATTCGCCAGCGTGCTCACGCTCGGCCGCGGCGCCCATTCGCCGGTGCGCAGATATTCGGTGATCGACTGATTCGCGTTGGTCGCGAGCACGATCTCGCCGATCGGCACGCCGATGTGACGCGCCCAGATGCAGGCGAGCGCGTTGCCCAGATTGCCGGTCGGCACGATGAAGTTGGCGCGCCGGCCGCTCTCGCGCCACAGCTGCAGGCCGGCCTGCGCGAAGTACACCATCTGCGGCAACAAGCGCCCGACGTTGATGCTGTTGGCCGACGACAGTTGATGGGTCTCGGCGAGCGCCGGGTCGGCGAACGCTTCCTTCACGATGCGCTGGCAATCGTCGAACGTGCCGCGCACGGCGAACGTCCGCACGTTGCCGCCCCAGCACGCGAGTTGCTGCGCCTGCCGATCGGAGACCTTGCCCTGCGGATACAGCACTGCGACATCGACCCACGGCTTGCCATGCAATGCGGCCGCGACTGCAGCGCCGGTGTCGCCCGAGGTCGCGACCAGTATCGTCAGCTTGCGTCGCTGGTCGCGACGGATGCGCTCCAGGCAAGCCGTGAGGAACCGCGCACCGAAATCCTTGAACGCGCTGGTCGGGCCATGAAACAGCTCGAGCACCGACAGCGGCGCCGGCGCGTTCGGCAGGCCCACCAGCGGCGCCGGGAAGTCGAATGCTTCGTTGCAGATCGCGGGCAGCTCGGCCGCCAGCGGATCGCCGGCCGCGAACGGTGCCAGCAGCCGCGCGGCGATCTGCGGCAGCTCGACGTCGGTTTCGAACTGCCGCGTAGTGAAGTGCGGAAATTCCTGCGGAACGTACAACCCGCCGTCCGGCGCGATACCGCGCGCAATGGCTTCGCCGAGCGTCACAGCGTGGTCGGCATCGCGGGTAGATGATGTAGTGCATGTCAGAGGGTGCAATGCATGTCAGAGGGTCACTCAAGTCTGGTCATTCGAGAATGCGCGCGCCGGCCGGATCCAGTGTCGAGATCCACGCATCGCTCGCGAGGCGCTGGGCTGCAAACCCGGCGACCATCGCATCGCGAATGCGTTCGGCATCCTGTTGCTCGCACCAGGCGAACACGGTCGGCCCGGCGCCCGAAATCGAGCACCCGAGCGCGCCGTTGGCCATGGCGCCCTCCTTGACTGCTTTGAAACCCGGGATCAGCACCTGGCGCTGCGGCTCGATGATCACGTCTTCGAGTGACTCCCGTATCAGCTGCAAATCGCCGGTGAAGCATCCCGTCAGGAATCCGGCGAGGTTCGCAGATTGCCAGATCACGTCCGACAGATCGATGGAGCGGTTGAGGATCTGCCGCGCCTCGCGCGTCGACAGCATCATGTGCGGGTGCACGAGCACGCAGCGCACGGTCGACGGCACCGGGATCTGCTTGACGTTGGGATTGTCGATGCCGACCGTCAGCACCAGCCCGCCGTACAGGGACGGGGCGATGTTGTCGACGTGCACCGAGCCGCTGGCGACCGCCTCGCCCTTCATCGCGAACTTGAGCAGCTCGAGCTTGCCGAGCGGCTCCGGCAGCAGGGCGTTGGTTGCCACCACCGCCGCGACCGCCGAGGCTGCCGATCCGCCGAGGCCGGAGCCGAGCGGGATGCCCTTGTGGATGGCCAGCTCGATGCCGAAATCCAGCTTCAGGTCCCGGACCATGCACAGCACGCCCATGCCGGCCGTGTTGCGCTC
The DNA here is from genome assembly GCA_963830745.1 of uncultured Gammaproteobacteria bacterium. Classification (GTDB taxonomy): domain Bacteria; phylum Pseudomonadota; class Gammaproteobacteria; order Steroidobacterales; family Steroidobacteraceae; genus Steroidobacter. Next base: position 78,409 of record CAWHNL010000011.1, on the reverse strand, counting down.
CGGCTCGCGGGGCAGGTCCACGACCGTGCCGGTGATGGCCCCGATGGTCACGTCCCGCCCGGACGTCCGGCGCGCGGTGACGCGATCGCCGATGGCCTGGAAGCTGTGGCCGAGCACGTCGAACCCGACTGCCACATTGCCGACGCTGGCGGGCGCGAACGCTGTGGCTGCTTGCCGCATGCTCAGAGTTTCACGCCGAGGTAGGCGCACACGCGCAGCAGGTCTCCGAACACGCCGCCGGCGGTGACCTCGGGGCCGGCGCCCGGTCCCTGGACCACGAGCGGGTTCTGGTTGTAGCGCCGCGTCAGGAAACGCACGACGTTGTCGGTGAGATTGATGTTGGCGAACGTGTGCGCGCGCTCCAGCTCCACGAGACCGACCGAGGCTTTGCCGGTCGCGGCATCGAGCGAGCCGATGTAGCGCAGAACCCGATCGCGGCTGCGCGCGGCCTGCAAGCGCTCCGCCATCGCCGTGTCGAACGTCGGCAAGCGCTCGAGGAACTCTTCGGCCGTGCAGCTCGCGAGCGAGCGCGGCACCAGGCTTTCGAGCTGCACGTCCGCGAGCTCCAGCCGCAGCCCCATCTCGCGGCCGAGGATGATCAGCTTGCGAGCGAAGTCCGTCCCGGACAGGTCGTCGCGCGGATCCGGCTCGGTATAGCCGCTGCGCCTTGGCTGCACGCACCACAGACGAGAACGGCTCCGAGCCATCCCAGACGTTGAACAGGTAGGCAAGCGTGCCGGACAGCATGCCCTCGATGCGGTGGATCGTATCGCCCGTATCGCGCAGGTCGCGCAGCGTCTGGATGACTGGCAGGCCTGCCCCGACCGTGGCCTCGTACAGGTAATGCGCACCGCCCGCGCGCCGCGCCTCGTGCAGGCGCGCATAGAACTCCAGGTCCGCGCTGTTCGCCTTCTTGTTCGGCGTCACGATGTGAATGCCGCTCGCGAGCCAGCCCGGATAGCGGTCGGCGACGTCCGCGCTCGACGAGCAGTCGATGATGATCGCGTGCGGCAAGTACTCAGCGTGAATGTGCTGTGCGAAGCGCGTGAGATCCGCCGGCTCGGCACGGCTGCTGAACGTATCGCGCCAGCGCGTCAGCTGCACTTCCGGGTCGGCGAGGTGCATGCGCTTGGAGCTCATGATGCCGCGCACGCGCAGGTCCAGCTTGAGGTCGCGCGACAGCCGTTGGATCTGTGTCGCGAGCTGGTCGAGCAGCACACTGCCGACGACGCCCGGACCGATGAGCCCGACCGAGACGGTGTGCGGCGAAAGATAGAAGCTCGAATGAACGGAGCGCAGCGCCCGGGCCGAGTGCTTGCTCTCGATCACCGCGGAGATGTTGCGCTCGGAGGCGCCCTGCGCGATCGCGCGGACGCTGACTGCCGCCGTGCCGAGTGCGCCGAACACTTTCGCGGCCACGCCGTGCGCGCCAGCCATGCCATCGCCCACGACGGCCAGAATGCTGCAGCCGGGATCCACCTGCACCTGCTGGATTTGTCCCTCGCGCAACTCGCGGTCGAACGCCTGCCGCACGACGCTCTCGGCGCGCGCCGCTTCCGCTTCGGGAATCGCGAAGCAGATCGAATGCTCGGAGCTGCCCTGCGAGATCAGGATCACCGAGATCCCGTTATCGCGCAGCGCGCCGAACAGGCGGTGCGCCGTGCCGGGCACGCCGATCATGCCGGCACCTTCCAGGTTCACCAGCGCGACGCGATCGATGCAGGTGATGCCCTTGACCGCGATCTCCGAGGTCGGCTTGGCACAGATCAGCGTGCCGGCCTTCTCCGGGGCGAAGGTGTTGCGGATCCAGATCGGAATGCCTTTCAGCACCGCCGGCGCCATGGTCTGCGGATGGATCACCTTCGCGCCGAAGTACGCAAGCTCCATCGCCTCGCTGTAGGAGAGCGAGTCGATGACCTTGGCGTCCGGCACGAGTCGCGGGTCCGCGCTGAGCACGCCGTCTACGTCGGTCCAGATGTGGATCTCTTCCGCGTCGAGCAGCGCGCCGAAGATCGAGCCGGAGAAATCGCTGCCGTTGCGGCCGAGCGTCGTCTGCAAACCCTTTGCATCGCGCGCGATGAAGCCGGTAATGATCAGCGTGGCCGCTTCACGCGGGGCGATGCGGTCCGCGTTGGCCTGCGACACGTCCCAGCGCACGGCCGGTCCGAGCGGTCCCCATTCCACCGACACGACGTCGCGCGCGTCGATCCAGTGGACGTTGCCGGCCCGGCGACCGCGATGACGCAGGTATGCAGTGAACAGGCGGGTCGACCAGATCTCGCCGTAACCGGCGATGAGATCGCGCACCGGCTGCGCAGCCGAGCGGATCAACTCGACCGTGTGCAGGATCCCAGCGATGTCCCGACAATCCTGCGCGAGCGTCGTGAGGAACTCGCTGCGCGCATTGCCGGCGAGCAGCGTGTCGGCGATCACCTCGTGGCGATGGCGTAGCTCCTCGATGCGGTCGTTGACAGGCCCTTCCTGGCGCTCTGCAGTCGCGACCAGATTCAGCAGTGCGTCGGTGACGCCACGGCAGGCGGACAGGACGACGCCGAGCCGCGGATGCGGATCCTGCTCGAGGATGCGGGCGACGCGTTCCATGCATACCGCATCGGCGACGCTGGAGCCGCCGAACTTATGTACGCGCCACCGTTCCACTTGCCAGGATCTCTTGTTGCTCTCTCAAGGCAGACCGCGCAGCCGCTGCCATCCGGCGCATGACCACCGGGACAGGATGGGTGCAGACACTCGGAGACGCCAGCGCTGGGAGGCCGCACTCTACTGGCAGGCCCTACAGCCGGGCAAGCGGACTAGCCGGAAGTATCGAGCCGGCCGAAGGCGAGCAGCGCGCCGGCCTCTTCTTCCCCCGCCGCGTGCGGAAATCCAGGGCGTGCGAAGCAGATCGTCTCGCCCGGGTCCGGTTGGGCCGTGGCTGCGGCGTGCTCGTTGAAATACATCACCCGGGCCGGTCCGACTTGGATTAGATCGCGATGCCGCAGCGCGCGGCGCAGGATGCGGCGCGAGTTGACGACCAAGCCGTTGGTGCTGCCGAGGTCGAGCAGCAGGTCCTGGCCGTTGTCGTGCACGATCAGCGCGTGATAACGGCTGACGAATACCGAGTCGATCGAGATATCGGCTTCCTCGCCGCGCCCGACCAGGATGCGGTCGCCTTCGAGCGTGACTTCTCGCTCCGGCAGGCCCTGCATCGTGATGACCAGCTTGGCTCGGGGCACGGGTGCTTCCGCCGGCGCCGCGACGTCGCGTGGCGCAAGGGCCGCGGCAGGACGCTTGTATTGCCAGCCGAGCTCCTCGGTCGCGTGATCGAGCGCCGAGGTCGTCACGAGCGGTGCGCCCTCGGAAGCAGCCCACGCGAGCGCGCCGGCACACAGTTTGTTGATGCGAGCAGGCACGCCGCCGCTACACGCGTGGATGTGAGACATCAGCGTGTACGGCATCAAGGCGTCCGGATTCGCGGCACCCGCTGCGCGCAGTCGATGCGCGACATATGCAGCAGTCTGGTCTTCGGTCAGCGGGCCGAGCGAGAAGCGCGGTGCGTTCGCGGTCACCAACTCCGCCATGCGCGGCGATTCCAACACCAGGTTCAAGGAAGGCTGGCCGAGCAACAGCACCTTGAGCACGCGTACGCCGTCGACTTCCGCTGCGGCGAGGCTGCGCAGCTCTTCGAGCACCGACGGATGCATCGCCTGCGGATTTTCGATCACCAGCAAGCAGATGCGCCCCATGCTCGCCTGGTGCGACATGAAGCGCTCCAGGCAGCGACGGCGGTCGGTCTTGTCGGTCTCTTCGAGCACGAAGCCGAACTGGCGCAGGATCTCTTGCAGGAAATCGCGAGCCGGCATGTTCTCGCGCTGGATCGCGGCGGCGACGATGCGCTCGTCGAGATCGTTCAGCAGCCGGCGGATCAGCAGGCTCTTGCCACAGCCGTGCTCGGCGGTGACGACGCCGAGCCGCGCGTTGGTCCACAACGAGTGCCCCATGAACTCCAGCGCCCGCAGGTGCTGATCGCTGGGAAAGAAGAACGCGTCGTCCTCCGTGTCGGCGAACGGTGCAGTCCCGAGTCCGAACCCCACGGACTCGTGCAAGGCAGGCGCAATATCAGTCATGTAAGAGCTTAACAGTTATACGCAACTCGTTGACTTTCATACACTTGACCCCTTCAGTTAGAGTCATTCGCGAGTTGCTTGATCGGACAATAGTCCGACTTTTGCAGTAGCACAAGAAAAATGACGGGTAGAAAACCCGCACCGAAGGTGCTAGCCGGCGGCAAGCACCTGCGTGACTCGATCGTAGAGCTGGGAGCGGGTGAACGGCTTGGAAAGCAGCGGGATGTCCGACATCCACCGAGAGCTGGTGGGCGACGGCATCTGTGCGTAGCCGCTCGTGAACAAGACACGGATGCTCGGATACTTGCGCTGGACTGTGGACACCAGCTCTCGACCGGTCAGTCCAGGCAGGCCGATATCCGTGAACAGCAGGTCAATCGGGGTCTTGCCTTCGAGGATGCGCAATGCTTCCGCCGCGTCGGCGGCTTCGAGCACGTTGAACCCGTAGTCACGCAGCGCGTCCGCCGAGAAGGCGCGCACGTCCTCGTTGTCCTCGACGACGAGAATACTTTCGGACCGCCGGCCAGCCGGCGTCGCCGTGCGTCGGACGTCTTCCTCAACCAGCGCCTGCTCGCTCATGCGAGGCAGGTAGATCTTTATCGTCGTACCGTGCCCGGGACGGCTGTACATCTTGACGTTGCCACCCGATTGCTTCACGAAGCCGAACACCTGGCTGAGTCCCAGCCCGGTGCCCTGTCCCAGCGGCTTGGTCGTGAAGAACGGCTCGAAAGCGCGCTCCAGGACTTCCTGCGACATGCCAATGCCGGTATCGCTGACGCAGATGACGGAATAGTCGCCGGCCTTCAAGTCGAACGGTACGTTGACGTCGTGGGCTTGAATGAGCGCTCGCGCCGTTTCGACCGTCAGAGTCCCGCCGTTCGGCATGGCATCGCGCGCATTGACGGCCAGGTTCAGCAGCGCATTTTCCAGCTGATTCTGGTCGACCTCGGCGCTGCCGGCCTCGGGATCTTCGATGCGCCGGATGGAAATGGCCTCAGGCAGCGTGCGGCGGACCAGCTCGGTCCAGCGCGACAAGAGACGGTTGATTTCGACCGCCTTCGGTTTCAAGGGCTGGCGCCGGGCGAACGCGAGCAGCTGCTGAGTCAGGTTCGCAGCGCGCTCGGACGCCCGCATCGCCTGATCGATTGCACGCCGCCACCGAGCCTGCTCCGGCGGCACTTGCTGCGAAAGCGTATCCAGGTTGCCGAGGATGACCGTCAGGAGATTGTTGAAGTCGTGCGCGACGCCGCCCGTGAGCTGCCCGATCGCTTCCATCTTCTGACTCTGATGCAGCTGCTCCTGCATCGCCTGCCGCTCGGTCATGTCGCGGGTGATCTTCGCGAAACCGACCAGCTCGCCGCCCTCGCGAATCGCATCGATCAGCACGCTGGCCCAGAACTTGGTGCCGTCCTTCCTCACTCGCCAGCCTTCGCCTTCGAACTTGCCGGCCTTGGTGGCCGTCGTCAGCGCAAAGCTCGGCAGGCCCGCCGCGCGGTCCTCGGGCGTATAGAACTCCGAAAAATGCCGACCGATGATTTCCTCGGCGCTGTACCCCTTGATGCGCTCCGCGCCGGCGTTCCATGAAGTGACGCGGCCGTTGCGATCGATCATGTAGATCGCGCAATCGCGGATGCCTTCCAACAGCCGGATGAATCTCGCTTCTTCGGTGGCTGGACCTGCTTCGCCGGCGGGCAAGCTCTTGGGCCGATCTGGTCTTTTCTTGTCGCCCACTGCCACCCCCTGGACTTCTGGGGTCCGAGTCTAGGTCAACGGCGAGGACAGCTCAGGGGTTCCGCAGGGGTTTCGACGCCGGTTTGGTTGTCTTTGCAACCACGCTGGGAATGATCCAACGTGACGACCGCTTCAAGTCCTCGCACGCGCGTCTGGGTATCGACGTGCGCCTTGGTGGCCGCAAGCGCCGGCCTCGGTATCCCGATCGAGGTGACGGCTCAGGACTTCAATGCCTAATTGCGACCTTACTGCAGCTACGCCAATTGCGCTGCACTTAAGCTGGAAACGGAACGGGTGCATCACACTACCGGAGGAGCGACCCGGGACTCGTTCATCATCCTCATGCCCGACGTGAAGATGCCCCTCAAGAGTTACCCGAGCATTCAACTCAGAAAGGGTGACCGCTTGAGAGTCTACGCGTGCGGTTGTGTGCAGCACGGCGGCAGCGGCAAGACGTGGAAGCGCTATGTGGACCCTTCGGGGCCGAACTCCGATCGCCTCTATCACGGAGTGATCAAACCCGGCCGCCTGCGCATGGTGCCACCGACTGGCGCCATTCCCTCTCCCAGCTGCTGCGCGAAGAGCCCGACGATCCAGGGAGCGTTTCGCCTCAAGGACTGGATCGCCGCGCAAAACAGCGGCTTTCGCTTCTACGCCTACGCGAACTGGAACCTGACGCTCGGATACGAGGACGACGGTCACGGTGACAACGGCTATTGGGGTCACGACGACAGCGTGAACGATCAGTGCCGCGGAGTCTGTGGTGCGGCCGTCCGCGTGATCATCGACCGCGCGCAGCAGTAGTCGGGGGAGCGCAGAGCCTTCCGCTAGCATCGCGAGGTGTCTTGCCAGTACACTAGCACGCCTACGCCGCACGTACAGGTTCCCTTCGCTTCCTCGCTCAAGTGACGTTGCTCTATGCTCTCAGCCCATCGAGATGGTCCGCCCACCACTGCATCATCTTGCGGCGCTCTGCAAATGTTCCGCGAAGTTGTAGGAGCCGCGCACCTTGTCACGCTCGCCGTGCGCGAGCTGCCGCTCGATCGCATCTTTGTGCCACTGCTGCTCGTTCAGCAGCGTGCTAGCCATCGATCGGAAGCCGTGCGCCGTCATCGTTTCTTTGTCGTAGCCGAGGCGGCGCAGTGCCGCGTTCAGCGTGTTCTCTGACATCGGTCGCGACGTGTTGCGGACGCTCGGGAACACGTAGCCCTCCCTGCCGGTCAGCGGCTGGAGGTCCGCAGGATCGCCACGGCTTGGCTCGAGAGCGGGACTAGATGCTGCTCGCGCATCTTCATGCGCTCGGCAGGTATGCGCCAGGTAGGCTCGGCGTTGTCCAAGTCGAACTCGGACCAGTCAGCCTTACGGAGCTCGCCGGGGCGCACGAAGAGCAACGGCGCGAGTCGGAGCGCGTTCAGCACTGGCAACGTGCCGGAGAAGCTGTCGATCGCCCGCAGCAGCTCCCCTACCCGCTTCGGGTCCGTGATGCTTGCGTGGTGGCGCTCGAGGACCGGTTGCAGCACTGCGCTCAGCCCGCGGCACAGGTTGTGTTCGGTGATCTCGTCATGAATCGCGTACTCGAACACGGCGCTGCAGAGCTGCAAGACGCGGTGAGCCGTCTCTATGCGCCCAGTGCTCTCGATGCGGCGCAGGGCATCGCGGATCTCCACACGCGTCAGCTCACGAACCGAGCGCTGGCCTATCCACGGGAACACGTGCTGCGTAAATCGCCGCCGTGTTCTCTTCATGTGACTATCGGTCCACTTTAGCTGGTTCTGACTCATCCATGCCTCGGCGACGGCTTCGAAGGTCTGGAGCGGCAGCACCCGCCGCGCGTGTTCCTCGGCCTTCCGCTCAGCGGCAGGATCAATGCCATCCGCGAGCAACTGTCGGGCTTCATCGCGCTTCTCGCGGGCTCTCTTGAGTGACACATCAGGGTAGGCGCCAAGGAAAGCATCTTCTCGGCCCGGGGCGGTTTGCCGGGCGTGCCGTCTTTGCGGAGCTTGCCCGCCGTGCCTTTTGTGTGGGGACCGAAGCGATATTTGAAGCGCCACGATCTATGGCCGGAGAGCTGCACCAGCAGATAGAGCCCCTTCTCGTCGGAGAGCTTGAAGGGCTTCGGACCGGGCTTGGCGGTTTCGATGCGGGTGTTGTTCAGCATGGGGGTACTTGGGGCCTCCGTAGGGCCAAAACTTGATACTTCCCCCCAGAAATACCCCCACTTATTGCGAGGCGTCAATGATTCCTGCGCGACGATGATGGACGTCCGAGCGCTCGCTGGCGTGAGCTGGAGAGGCAAAAAGCTGGCGAGAATCCGCGAACTACAGACGATCTGAGACGTGCCGGGACGGCTCAAGACGAGCAGCGAATGGAGGGAATTGGTGGGTCGGGTGGGAATCGAACCCACGACCAATGGATTAAAAGTCCAGTGCTCTACCGACTGAGCTACCGACCCACGAATTGAAGAAGGCTTCCGGCGGGGCGCGCATGATACCCAAAGCCCCCTGTCAGTTCACTGCACCCTTTATTGAACATACCGCGTCGGGTCCGGCACGCCCGCCGCCTTGAAGCCGTCACGCCGCAGCCGGCAGGCGTCGCAACGGCCGCAGGCCCCGCCCTGCGCGTCGGCCTGGTAGCAGGACACCGTCAGCGAAAAATCCACGCCGAGCGCGATGCCACGCTGGATGATCTGCGCTTTGGTCAGGTCGATGAGCGGCGTCGCGATTTCGAACTTCAGCGTGCCCTCGACAGCCGCCTTCGTCGCAAGATTGGCCACCCGTTCGAACGCTGCGACGAACACCGGGCGACAGTCGGGATAGCCGGAGTAATCCACGGCATTCACGCCGATGAAGATGCGCGGTGCGTTCAGCACCTCGGCCCAACCGAGCGCACACGCAAGCATTACGGTGTTGCGCGCGGGCACGTACGTGACGGGAATACCGATCTGTGGCGACTCGGGAACGGCGATCGACGAATCCGTGAGTGCGGAACCGCCGATACCGCCGAGATCGATCCGCAGCGTGCGGTGCTCGACTGCGCCGAGCGCACGGGCGATGCGAGCCGCTGCATCGAGCTCGGCGCGATGACGTTGCCCATAGTCGACGCTCAGCGCGTAGCAACTGTGGCCTTGCTCCCGCGCGATGGCGAGCGTGGTGGCGGAATCGAGGCCGCCGGAGAGCAGGACGACTGCAGCAGCGTGGGGGCGTCATCATCGTCCCGGGGTATCGCCCCACAGCACCTTGTGCAGCTGGATCTGCAGCCGCACCGGCAGCCGCTCGTCGAGGATCCATTGCGCGAGGTCGCGTGCCTCGACCTGGCCATAGCTCGGGCTGAACAGCACAGTGCACCGATCCGTAAGCCGTCGCGCGCGCACCAGGTCTCGCGACCACTCGAAATCCGCGCGGCTGCAGATGACGAACTTGATCTGCTCGTCCGCCCGCAGCAGATCGAGATTCTCCAGCCGATTGCGCGCCTCCTCGGCGCTGCCCGGCGTCTTGACGTCGACGACGCGAACCACGCGCGGATCGACCTTGCTGACGTCGATCGCGCCGCTGGTCTCGAGGGAAACGCGGTGACCGGCATCGCACAGCTGGCGCAGCAGGTCGAAGCAACCTTTCTGTGCCAGGGGCTCGCCGCCGGTCACACAGACATGCTGTGTCTGGAACGACGCGACCTTGCCGAGGACATCATCGAGGCTGAACCACTCGCCGCCGTAGAACGCGTACTGCGTGTCGCAGTACTGGCAACGCAATGGACAACCGGTGAGTCGGACGAAGACGGTCGGCCAACCGACGCTGTCTGCCTCGCCCTGGATGGAGAGAAAGATCTCGGTGATCTTGACCCGCGCAGCCGCTGCCTGCTCAGCAGGCGGCGCCGCCGATGACGGCGCAGCACCCACTGCTCACCTTCCTTCCCCATCCATCTTCGCGAGGCGCTGGCTCGCGAGACGGGCAGCAGTGGTATCGCCAAAGCGTTGCACGACCTGGCTCAGCGCCGAGCGCGCTTCCGGCCAGTTCTTCAGCTCGTAGTTGCAGAAGCCGATCTTGAGCAGCGCATCCGGGATCTTGCGCGAGTCCGGATACTTCTCGAGCACCGTGCGGAAGTCGCGCAGCGCGTCGGGGTACGCCTTGGTGACGTAGTGCGCCTCGCCGAGCCAGTACTGGGCGTTGTCCGCCAGCACGCTGGTCGGGAACGTCGTCAGGAACTGCTTGAAGCCGCCGATCGCCTCGGGATATTTGCCGTCCTTGAGCAGGTCGAAAGCGGCCTGGTAGTTGGCCCGGTCGTCGCCCTGCGGCACCGGCAGATCCGTGGCACCCGCACCGCTCACGGCCGCGCGTGGCCCGCCGCCTTCCAGCGCCCCGAGCCGGCGGTCGACATCGCCGTACATGTCGCGCTGCTGGTCCGAGGTCTTCTGCACCTGGTGCTGGAGCTCATCCACCTGCCCGCGCAGCGTGCGTACTTCGGTCTGCGCAGCTTCGATCCGCTGCGACAGGTCGAGCAGGCTCTGGTTGGCCAGCACGCGCTCGATGCGCAGCAGCCGGCCATCCAGCTCCGTGAGCTTCTGGACCACCGGATCTTCCTCCGGCGGCGTCGATGCGCAGCCTGCTAGCCAGGCGCAGGCGGCGGCAGCGATCACGAATCGAAGTGTCGTCATGGTTGTGCTCTTCACGGCGTGGGCTAGCGGCCGTAGACCAGCTCGACCCGACGATTCTTGGCGTACGCGGACTCGTCGCTCCCCTGCACTGCCGGGCGCTCCTCGCCGTAGCTCACGGTGGTGATCTGCGCCTCGGTCACACCCTGCAGCATCAGTGCGCGGCGGACCGCCTGCGCGCGGCGCTCGCCGAGGCCGATGTTGTACTCACGCGAGCCGCGCTCGTCGGAGTGACCTTCGAGCCGCACCTTGTTGCTGCTGTTCGCGTTGAGGTACTTGGCGTGCGCGGTGACGATCGGCACGAACTCCGGCTTGATCTCGGCGCGGTCGTATTCGAAGTAGACGATCGTGCCGGCCTTGATCGCCTCCTGCTTCAGCTGCCTCGTTCGGATTGGTTGCACTCCCGCTCACGTCGGTATCGGTGGTGCGCCCGGTATCGGCACTCGTCTGCTCGGGCGGGTTGCTGGCATCGGGCAAAGTCGTCTGCTTCTTCGGACAGCCTGCCAGTGCCAAGCCACTCATCACGATCAGCATCAGTTGCGTTACGCGCATTCACCTCTCCTACGAACGCTCAAGACGAAGGGTAAGACCGTAAAAATCGCGCGAAATTCTGCCACAAAGCCTGCTACGGCGCCTGCAAGTCGCTGTGCAGACGCAGAGGCGCTCACTTGCCCGGCGGGAACGGCGACCACACTGGCTCACGCACGTCGCCGGTGCTCGCTGCGAGTCGCTGCTGGACCCGACCATCGACCGACACCGTCGCCAGCACGCCACGACCGCGGTCCTGTGTCGCGTAAATGAGCGTCGCACCGTTCGGCGCAAAGCTGGGGCTCTCGTCCTGCCGGCCGGGCGACAGGACCTGCACGCCTTTCGACTGCAGGTCGACGATTGCGATCCGGAAGTTGCCGCGATCCAGGTGCACGACTGCCAGCTGCTTGCCGTCGGGCGACAGGCGCGGGCGTGCGTTGTAAGTACCCTCGAACGTCACTCGGGTAGCACGATTCGGCTGATCGACGTCGAGCTCGTAGATCTGCGGACCGCCGGCGCGGTCGGACATGAAATACAGCTTGCGCCCGTCCGCAGCCCACACCGGTTCGGTGTCGATGCCGGGGTCGAACGTCATGCGCGTCAGGGACTGGCTCGACAACTTCAGCGTGTAGATGTCGACATCCCCGTCCTTCCGAGACAGCGTCAGGGCCAGAGTGCTCCCGTCCGGCGACCAGGACGGCGCACCGTTGATGCCGGCGCGCGCCGAGACGCGGCTGCGCTCGCCGGTGCGAAGCGTCTGCACGTAGATCGCCGAAGCGCGGCTCTCGAACGAGACGTACGCGAGGCTCTGCCCGTCCGGGGACCAGGCCGGCGACATGATCGGCTCGCTCGAGCTCGCGATCTTCTGCTGATTCTCGCCATCGGCATCGGCCACGATCAGCGTGTATTGCTGCTTCGGCGGCGTGCCCTCGGCGCTGACGAAGGCGATGCGGGTCGAGAACGCACCGCGAATCCCGGTGAGCTGCTCGAAGACGATGTCGGCGATCCGGTGCGACATCGCACGCAGCGAGCTGGTCGTCGCCGTCAGGCGCTGCCCGGTCAGGCGCTGGCCGTTGAGCACGTTGTACAGCTCGAAGCTGGCCGAGTAGCGATCGCCGCCGTCCGGCGTCAGCTTGCCGACGACGATGAAGTCGCTCTTGAGATAGCGCCAGTCCTGGAAGCGGATCTGATCGCCGGCGGTCGGGCGGTCGATCATGTCCTTGCGATCCACCGGCGCGAAACGGCCGCTGCGCTGCAGGTCGGCGGCGACCACCTGCGCGACGTCGAAGGGCGCCGCGTTGGCGGACTCCCAGCCGAACGGCACGACCGCGATCGGCACGGCGTTCTCCTGGCCGCGCGTGATCTCGATGACGAGCTGCGCGTTCGCGAGCGGCGCGGCCAGTGCCGCGACCGCGGCGAATACGAGCAACCTAGCGAGCTTGAGCATTCTTTCCTCCGCCTCTTCACTAATCTTCCACGTCAATCTTCCAGGGGCTTGAACACCAGCACCAGATTCCGCTCGAACAACCGCGGATCCGGCGGCGGCGGCAGCGGCGAAGCACGCATCACTGCCGCTTCGATCGATTGCTTCACGGCTGCGTCGCCGTTGCACTGATCGATCTGCACCGATAACACCGTACCGCCCGGAGTCTGCGCCACGCGCACCCGGCATTCGAGCCCGGTGCGGGCCGATGGCGGGCGATTCCAGTTGCGGACGATGCGCTGTTCGATCATCGCAATGTACTGGTTCAACAGCCCGGCATTCTCGGCCTGCGCTCGGCCCTCCTCCTCCTCGATCTGGTTGCGCAACTCCGCTTCGCGCTGCGTCTGCGCGCGCGCATCGTCCGCGGCCTTGCGGCGCTCGGCTTCTTCCTTCTGCTTGCGTTCGATCTCGGCGACGCGTTTACGTTCCGCCTCGACCTTCTGTTGCCGATCTGCCTCCGCCTGCGCCTTGCGCTCGGCTTCCTGCCGCTCGCGTACTTGCTGCTCTTCGGCTTGGCGGCGCTGCTGCTGTTCCTCGCGCTGCTTCACTTCCTGCTGACGCTCCTGCTCCGCGCGCTGTTCTGCTTCGCGACGCTCCTGCTGCTTGCGCTGCTCGGCCTGCTGTCGTTCGCGTTCCTGCGTGCGCTCGCGCTGCTGCTGGCGCGCCGCGCGGTCGATGACGGACCGATCGACGACCACTGCCTGAATCGCGAGTATGGCCGGCTTCGGCTGTCGCGCGATCGAGATCAGCGTGAGACCAAAGACGCCCGCGAACACGACGTGCAGGAGCACTGCCCCGATCAGGTACGCCCAGTGGTTGCGGATGAACTCCGACATTGCGGATCAGCGTTGCGGTCGCCGCTTCATTTCGGCCGGGTCGGTGATGAAGCCGACTTTCTCCGCACCCGCCTGCTGCAGCAACACCATGCCGGTGACCACCCGCCCGTACGGCACGTTCTGGTCTGCCTTCACCAGGACCGGCGTCTTCGGCTCGCGCCGCAAGACGGCGCCGACGCGCTCGAGAACGACATCCTCCGTCACCGGCGAATCCTCGTCCTTGCCGAGGTTCAGGTAGAGATTGCCGCGCACGTCCACGCTCAGAATCAGGGGCTTCGTGTCCTCCGAGGGCAGCGGCTCCGCGCCCGCCTTCGGCAGATCGACCTTGATGCCCTGAGTCAGGAGCGGCGCCGTCACCATGAAGATGATGAGCAGCACCAGCATCACGTCGATGTACGGCACGACGTTGATCTCGGCCATCAGCTTGCGGCCGCGCCGATTCGATGACTGCATCATGCGTGCGCCTCCGCGGCGGAAGCGTGCCCTGCGCGGGGCGCGGTCGCATGCCGCTGCAGGATCGTCGACAGCTCCTCGACGAACGTGTCGTAGCGCAGCTCGATGCGGCTGACCTGGTCCGCGTAACGGTTGTAGGCGATGACTGCCGGGATCGCGGCGAACAGACCCATCGCCGTAGCGATCAGCGCCTCGGCGATACCCGGTGCGACCATGGCGAGCGTCGCCTGCTGCACGTTACCGAGCCCGTGGAACGCATTCATGATTCCCCACACCGTGCCGAACAGGCCGACGTAGGGGCTGGTCGAGCCGACCGTCGCGAGCATCGACAGGCTGTGCTCCAGCCGGTCGCTCTCTTTCAGCAGCGCGACGCGCATGCCGCGGCGCGCGCCTTCGAGCAGCTGCGCCGACGCGAACCCGCCCTGCTGGCGCATGCGCGAGAACTCGCGGAAGCCCTGACTCGAAGATCGCCTCCATGCCCTTGGTCACGCGCCGGCCCTGGTCGATGGCGCGGAACATCGCCGTCAGGTCGCCGCCCGACCAGAACACTTCCTCGAAGCGGTCGGCATCGGATGCGAGCGCGCCGCAGCTCCGCGCGTTTGCGCAGCATGATCGACCACGACATGATCGACGCCACCAGCAGCAGCGCCATGACGATCTGCACGATGATGCTGGCGTTCAGCACCAGCTCCAGCGGATTCAGGCCTTCGGTCATCATTCAGCGATCTCCTGCATTGATCTGCTTCCTCAGCTCCTGCGGCAGCGGCCGCGGGCGATAGGTCTGCGCATCCAGGCACGCCGCGCGCACCCGCCCGTCGAGCAACAACTCGCCGCCGACGGCATCGCGATAGACCTCCTGGTCTAACGTCAGGCTGGCCCGCGAGGTCTCGCGCACCTTGCAGGTCACCTGCAGCTGATCGCCGTAGCGCGCCGGCTTGCGATAGTGCGCCTCGACGTCGACGACCACGAACATCAGGCCGTGATCTTCCTTGAGCCGCGCCTGGTCGATGCCGAGCGCGCGCAGCCATTCGGTTCGCGCGCGCTCCATGAACTTCATGTAGTTCGCGTAGTACACGATGCCGCCGGCGTCGGTGTCCTCCCAGTACACGCGGACAGGCCAGACGAAGGGAGCCGCATCCAGCGCCATCATTCGCCTCGGAACAGCTCCAGGTTAGCGGTCGTCCGCTCCGGCACTTTCAGGCCGAAATGCTGATAGGCGGTGCGCGTCGCGACGCGGCCGCGTGCAGTGCGCATGACGAAGCCCTGCTGGATCAGGAACGGCTCGATCACGTCCTCGATCGTGCCGCGCTCCTCGCCGAGCGCCGCCGCGAGACTCTCGACGCCGACCGGGCCGCCGTCGAACTTCTCGATGATCGTCAGCAGGAGCTTGCGATCCATGACGTCGAAGCCGAGCGGATCGACGTCGAGCATGTCGAGCGCCGCCTGCGCCACGTCGTCGGTGATGCGCCCGCCGGCCTTCACTTCGGCATAGTCGCGCACGCGCCGTAGCAATCGATTGGCAATGCGCGGAGTTCCGCGCGAGCGTTGCGCTATGCGGGCCGCGCCGCCGGTATCGGTCGCGACACCGAGGATAGCTGCCGAGCGCGTGACGATGCGCTGGAGCTCGGCCTGGTCGTAGAACTCCAGTCGCTGCACGATGCCGAAGCGGTCGCGCAGCGGCGAGGTCAGCAATCCCGCGCGCGTCGTCGCGCCGATCAGCGTGAACGGTTGCAGGTCGAGCTTGATCGAGCGCGCGGCCGGCCCCTCGCCGATCATGATGTCGAGCTGGAAGTCTTCCATCGCCGGATAGAGGATCTCCTCGACGACCGGGCTCAAGCGGTGGATCTCGTCGACGAACAGCACGTCGTTCGGCTGCAGGTTCGTCAACAGGGCCGCCAGGTCGCCGGGACGCTCGATCACCGGTCCGGACGTCTGCCGCAGGCTCACGCCCAGCTCGTTCGCGACGATGTGCGCGAGCGTGGTCTTGCCGAGACCCGGCGGGCCGAAGATCAGCACGTGATCCAGCGCCTCGCGTCGGTTGCGCGCGGCCTGGATGAAGATCTCCATCTGCGTCTTGACGGCCGTCTGGCCGACGTAGTCCGCGAGCTTCTTCGGGCGCACGGCGCGGTCGAACGCGGATTCGTCGCCCTGTGTGTCTGCCGATACGATGCGGTCCTGCTCGATCATTTCACCGCCGCTGCTTGCAACGCCTTGCGGATCAGTTCCTCAGTCGTCTGCACCGACGCGTCGACAGCCTTCAACAGGCGGGTCACTTCGGCCGGCTTGTAGCCGAGCGCAACCAGCGCGCTGAACGCCTCGGCCTGTGGACCGACGGCGACCTGCTGGGTTCCGCTGCCGGCGGCGATCACTGCCGTGAGCTCGCCGAATCCCTTGACCCGGTCGCGCATTTCGACGACCAGGCGCTCGGCCGTCTTGCGTCCGACGCCCGGAATGCGCACCAGCGTGTCGACGTCCTGCGTCTCGATGCACATGAGGAAGTTGTCGACGCTCATGCCCGACAACAATGCGAGCGCCAGCTTCGGCCCGACGTTCGACACCTTGAGCAGCTCCCTGAACAGCCGCCGCTCGCGCTCCGTGCGGAAGCCGAACAGGATGTGCGCGTCCTCGCGCACGATCAGTTGCGTGAACACCGTAATCTCGCTGCCGGTCGGCGGCAGGTCGTAGAACAGCGGCATCGGCGCCTCCACTTCGTAGCCCACTCCGCCGACGTCGATCACCAGCTGCGGCGGCTGTTTCGCGGTCAGACGGCCGCGCAGGAAGCCGATCATCGAACCGCGCCCACCGCCGCCGCCACGAGCCCATGCAGCCGCCGGGAATGCGCGTGACACAAGGCGATCGCCAGAGCGTCGGCGGCGTCCTCGGTCAGCGGGCCGGCGATGTTGAGCAGACGTTTGACCATCAGCTGTACCTGTTCCTTCTGCGCTCCGCCGGTGCCGACCACCGCGAGCTTCACCTCGCGCGGCGCGTACTCGAACACCCGCGGCCGGACTGCGAACGTCGCGCTCAGCGCCGCGCCGCGCGCCTGCCCGAGCTTCAGCGCGCTGTCGGCGTTCTTGTTCATGAACACCCGCTCGATGGCGACCTCGTCCGGCCGGAATTCGCTCGTCAGCGACTCGACGCCGACGAAAATCTCCTGCAGGCGCTCCGCCAGCGAGTCGCCGCGAGCGCGAATCGCGCCGCTGACGATGTAGGCGATGCGTCCCGCCTGCGTCTCGACGATTGCGTAGCCGGTGCGTTGCGATCCAGGGTCCAGGCCGAGGATCCGCACGTGAGCCGGCAATGCCCCCGCGCGCTGCGGCAGTGCCAGCTCGGCAAGACTCTGCGGGCGCCTGAGTCTGCGCAAGGATTCCTCCGCTACGACGTTACGTCGGTGCCGTATGATAGCGGCAACGGCTGCAAACCGACACGCTGATTGCAGGGTTTTTTGCAGCCGATTCAGTGGCATGTCATCCCTCGAAAGCATTCCCGGCAGCGCCACGCGCGGCTCGCGCGAACTCGCCGACGTGCGCGTGCGCCTCGCGCAGCTCGCGACCGACGAACACGCGGTCGCGAGCGCCCATGCGATCGTCGCAATCGTCGCGGAGCTGACGGACGATGAAGACATCCTGACGGGCGCGATGGTGTTCGCGCTGCTGGAAGCGAACGCGCTGCCGGTCGAGCGGGCGCAGGAGCTGGCGGGACCTGCAGCCGCGCGCATCGGTACCGAACTCCTGAAGCTGGGCTCGCTGAACATCGCTGCGTCCAGCAACCAGTCGGAAGGCTTGCGCAAGATGCTGCTCGCGATCGTCACCGATCCGCGACTGGTGCTGATCAAGCTCGCTGCCCAGCTCCACAAGCTGCGCGAAAGCAAGGATGCGCCGGAGACCGAGCGGCAACGGCTGGCCTACGAGACCCGACAGGTCTATGCGCCGCTCGCCAATCGCCTGGGCGTGTGGCAGATCAAGTGGCAGCTCGAAGACTGGAGCTTCCGCTACCTCGAACCCGACAATTACAAGCGTGTCGCGGGCTGGCTTGCGTCCAAGCGTGCCGACCGCGAGCGCTCCATCGAGGATGTCATCGCCACCCTGCGCGAGGAGCTCGCGAAGGCGCAGATCGACGCCGATATCGCCGGGCGCCCGAAACACATCTACAGCATCTGGCGCAAGAGCCAGCGCAAGGGGCTGTCGTTCGATCAGCTGTTCGACGTGCGCGCCGTGCGAGTGCTCGTCGCGACGATCGCGGACTGCTACGCCGCGCTCGGCGTCGTGCACGGGCTGTGGCCGTACATCCCGGGCGAGTTCGACGACTACATCGCGACGCCGAAGGACAACGCCTATCGCTCGCTGCACACGGCAGTGATCGGCCCGGGCAAGCTGCCGCTCGAAATCCAGATCCGCACCCGCGAGATGCACGAGCACGCCGAGCTGGGTGTCGCCTCGCACTGGCGCTACAAGGAAGGCGGACGCGCGAACCCGGCCTACGAGCAGAAAATCGTCTGGTTGCGCCAGCTGCTCGAGCCCGGCGAGCGCCACGAAAGCGACGGAGATTTCCTCGAACGCGTCCGCTCGGAAGTGTTCGAGGACCGCGTCTATGCCCTGTCGCCGCGCGGCGAAGTGATCGAGTTGCAACGAGGCGCCACGCCGCTCGACTTCGCGTACCACGTGCACACCGATCTGGGTCATCGCTGCCGCGGAGCCAAGGTCAACGGCCGCATGGTGCCGCTGAACACCGTGCTCGCGAACGGCGACCAGGTGGAGATCGTCACCGGCAAGCAGCTGCAGCCGAGCCGCGACTGGCTGGTCCCTTCGCTCGGCTATCTCGCCTCGCCGCGCAATCGCAACAAGGTGCGCGCCTGGTTCCGCAAGCTCGACGAAGAGCAGAACCGGCAGCAGGGCAAGCAGATCCTGGAACGCGAGCTGCAGCGACTCGCCATTCACAGCGTGACGCTGCCGGACCTGATCGGCGAGTTCCACCTGACGACGGCCGACCAGCTGTACCTCGCGATCGGCGAAGGCGAGATCAACAGCGCGCAGATCATCGGGGCGATCCAGCGGCGCGCCAGGCCGCAGGAGCTGCCCTCCCCCGTGCTGCGCCGGCCCGCGGCGAGCCCGAAGGAGACGTCCGGCATCACGATCGAAGGCGTCGGCGACCTGCTGTCGAGCTTCGCGCGCTGCTGCGGCCCGGTGCCGCCGGAGGGAATCGCGGGCTACATCACCGTCGGGCGCGGCGTCAGCATCCATCGCGACGACTGCGCGAGCTTCCGCCGGCTGCAGACCACGCATCCCGAGCGCGTGATCGCCGTGGAATGGGGCAAGCAAGGCGAGCGCGCGTTCCCGATCGACGTGAGCGTGCGCGCGTTCGACCGCCGCGGACTGGTGCGCGACATCAGCGCGGTGCTCGCCGATTCGAAGATCAACATCCAGGCCATGAACGTCGTGACGGACGAGCGCGAAGGCATGGCCGAGATCGTCCTGCGCATCACCGTGCGCGACCTGGAGGAGCTGTCGCGCGTGCTCGGCCGGATCCAGGGATTGCCGAACGTCATGAGCGCGCGGCGCAAGGCCTAGCTACGGGCTTCGCCGGTCTGCCATCGCGCCAGCAGCTCTTCGAACCGATCGGCGCCCTGCTCGCGGACGGCCGCGATCTCGCTGTCGCTCCATTCACGGACGATCCGTCCGTCGAGCAGCAACGCCGCCTTGTCCGCGTAGTGCTCGACGATGTCGAGCGAATGCGTCGCCAGCAGCACGCCGCAGCGATTTGCCGCCAGACGCTGCTGCAGGTGTCTCTTCACGATCAGCGCGCTGCCGGGATCCAGGCCGTTGAAGGCTTCGTCGAGCACGATCAGCGCCGGCTCGCCGAGCAGCGCCAGCAACACGCAGAGTTTCTGTCGCGTGCCGAGCGAATACGTGTCGACGAACTGGTCGAGATAGCCGCTGAACTTCAGCGCCGTGCCGAGCTCGACGACCTCCGGATCGATGCGCTCCAGCCCCTTCGCGTTGGCATACACCTCCAGG
Organism: uncultured Gammaproteobacteria bacterium; assembly: GCA_963830745.1. Taxonomy (GTDB): domain Bacteria; phylum Pseudomonadota; class Gammaproteobacteria; order Steroidobacterales; family Steroidobacteraceae; genus Steroidobacter. Next base: position 58,592 of record CAWHNL010000011.1, on the reverse strand, counting down.
CACTGCCGTCCAGTGAGCAGCCCGGGCAGCTGCTCCGGCGCGCACCCGAAACCCAGCTTGCGCTTCGCATCGACTGTCTGCGTGCGCACCGAGTTGCCGCACACCAGAATGTCGCCGGCGCTCGGCACCAGTCGGCCAGCTACACAATGAAGCAGCGTGCTCTTGCCGACACCGTTCGGTCCAAGCAGGCAGAACCACTGTCCGGTGCGTATCTGCAGGGACACTCCCCGCAGCACCTCGTGCTTGCCGTAACGAGCGTGCACGTCGCGAATATCCAGCACGATCGACGTCATGTCTTCGCTCCTGCGCGCAAGTGCCATGCGGCGAGCAGCGCCGCGATCGGAATCGACCAGCCGTGCGCGCGCACTTCGACGACCGCCAGCGTCGCGAACGACAACACCATCCTGACGTGCGGCAGACGCGAGCGATAGGCTATCCGCGACGACGATGCTGCACGAGAGCAGCACGACCGTCAGCCACAGCACGCTGATGTACAACGCACTCTGCAACGGCGCGCCGAGGCTGATCATCAGCGCGGCCGCGACGGCGGTTCCGACGACTTGATACAGCAATGCCCTGCGCGTCAGCGCCCACGCGAACTGAGCGAACGGGATCGGCGTCGACCGCAACCAGTCCGCAGCCAACCTGGCTGTCTGCGACACCGCAGTCACGAGGCCGCCCAAATAGCCGCCGAGCACCCAGATCGCGATGACGCTCAGGCCATGAAGCGCCGACGAGCCCGCCTGGACCGCGAACAGCGCCGGAATCAGTACCAGTATTCGCAGGTTCTCCGGCCGCCCCCAGGCACGGACTTGCGCGAGCGGCCATCCGGACAGTGCGGCGGCCGAAGGTGAGGTTTCATTGCGAGGCTTGACCGCGCCGACATATCGCGAGCCCTCCATGGCGTCGGCACGCGAGCGCCGCGCGGACCACCAGCCGACCACTGCGCCGATTGCCGTCGCCGCAGCGACCCAGAGCATCGTCTCACCGACGACCGTCGCTTCGACGTTGCCCACGACGCCCATGGCCGCGAACAACACGCACACCGCGAGCAGCTGGGCTGCGAGCGGAATCAGAGTTACAACGAGAATCGCGAGCGTACGGCTGTATTGGCGAACCGGCGCCGCAGCGAGCCAGAACTGCGTGTAGCGGATTTCAGCGCGCTGGCGCTGGCTACCCACGGTGAACGCCGCGTAGATGGCGACCGCCGCAATCGTCAGCACTCGATACGTGAGCAGGCCGTCAAACACCGCGGCAAAGCGCGGACCGAAAGTCAGCAGGATTACTGCGAGCGCGCCGAGAACGCCGGCACTCGCGATCAGGACAATTGCGGCGTGTGCCTTCGCTCGTCGCAGCAGATTGCAAACCGCGAGCCACTCGGCGAGCAGCAACGGATGCCGCCGCAGCATGCTATTTCGCGGGTGCCGGCGCAGCCCGAAGCTTGAGACGCAGCGCCCGCAGGCCGTACAGGACGAAGATGACCGCCAGGGCGACGATCAATCCCTTGAACTGCTCGCCGTCGCGGGCGGTTTCGAAGAACAGCCAGGCGATCGCCACGCACGCGGCAATCGGCACCAGCGGACCGCCCGGGATCACGAACGGCTGGCCGTCCATGCGCACGTCGCGCTTGCGCAGCACCAGCGTCGCGATCGCGCACAGGAAATACAGCGCCAGCGCCGCGAGGTTCGCAAAGACCGTCAGCCACTCGAAACGTTGCCGAGCCAAGCGCGACGACTGCAACCAGCACGCCGTAAATGCCAATCGCAAAGTTCGGGGTGCGGAACGTCGGATGAACCGCGGTCAGCTGACGAGGCAGGAAGCCGTCGCGGCTCATGGCGAACAGGCCGCGCGGCTCGGACAGCACGTTGGCGCTGAGATAGCCGAACATCGAAACGACTGCGGCGAGAATCATGATCGTGCGCGCCACCGGTCCGAGCGCCATGCCGGCCGCTTCGGCGAGCGGCGTGTTGCCGGTGTTTGCCAGCGCCGGTCCCATGATGCCGAGCGCCACGAACTGGATCGCGAGATACAGCACGGTCGACGCTCCGAGGGCCAGCAGGATCGCGCGCGGCACCGTGCGCGCCGGATTCTTCACTTCGCCGCTCGGCACGGTCGCACCTTCGATCCCGGAGAACGCGAAGATGATGATGCCGGCAGTGCTCAGCACGGTGCTGGCGGCCGGGACGGTCGTCCAGGCGAGATGGCTGGTATCGATGAAGAACACACCGATGCCGACGAACACGAGCAGCGGCACGAGCTTCACTACGGTAATCGTCTCGAGCAGGCGCGCCCCGGTGCGCACGCCGCGCATATTGAGCGTCACCAGAATCGTCACGACGACCACCATCAAAACCTGCGTGAGCCATGCCGGTGTGCCGCTCGTCAGCGCGAGGAGCGAGCGAACGACCGCCGTGATGACCGCTGCCGCTGCGAACCAACCGGTCGTGAACACCAGACAGCCCGCGACGAACCCGATCATCGGACCGAGGGCGGTTTCGACGTATGCATACGCGCCGCCCGTCGAGGACACGCGGCTGCCGGATTCCGCGAAGCACAGCACGACGAGGCCGATCACGATCGCGCACGCCACGTAGGCGAGCGGCGCCGCGCTGCCCAGGCCGATTACGGCGAACGCCGGCAGCGAGAAAATGCCGCTGCCAACCGTGTAGTTGAAGATGTTGGCGGCGAACGACCGAACGCCCAACTCGCGCGAGAGCAGTGCGTCCGGGTTGCCGCTGGCCGGACTGCCGGCGGGTTGGGCGCCGCTCATGACTTCTTCGGCGGTCGTGCAGCCGGACGCGACACGCAACGGCCCAGCCACTGCTGGACGTTCGGGTACGCGCTGAAGTCGAACTTCGCCGCGAGGCCCATCGACAGCACCGACGCGACGTTGAGGTCCGCGAGCGTGAAGCTCTCGCCGAGCAGGTACTGGCGGTTCGCGAGCTGGCCGTTCAGCACGGACAGCGGGTGCTCCAGCGCCTTGATCGCCGCTTGCTCGACGGCCGGATCCTTCGGGCTGCGCTCGCGGAAGTATTTCTCGACCTCGCTGCCCGGCGGCAGCTCTGCGCGCTGCATGAAGACCGCGAGCATCGACTTCTCGACCTCGGTCATGGCCCAGAACGACCACTGCAGCATGCGCGCCTCGTCTTCGAGGGATTTCGGCGCGAGCTCACCGCCGTGCTTCTTCGCGAGATAGATGTTGATCGCCATCGACTCGGCGAGGCGGAAGCCGTCGTCGTCGATCGCGGGGATGCGGCCGGCCGGATTGATGGCCAGGAACTCGGACGACTTCGTGCCGCCGTCGGCGAAATGTGTCGGAACGTGCTCGTACTGCAGACCGAGCTCGCGACACACCCACAGGGGACGCGCGGCCCGCGATCCGGGATGACCGTAGATTTTCAGCATGAAGTGACTCGTGACTGGTTGAATGGGTCCGATCCCCGCGGCGCCATTCTGACCGCATCGCCCGTGCCGAGTCACTAGCCGTCGCGTCGGCTTGGCCGGATTGTGTCTACTTGTTGGGAAAGTCGATCGCGATCTTGTCCGCGTTCAGCGCCGCCTCGTGCAACGCTTCGGACAGCGTCGGGTGCGCATGCATGGTCCGCTGCAGATCCTCGGTGCTCGCCGAGTACTCCATCGCCAGGACCGCCTCGGCGATCAGCTCGCCGGCCAGCGGGCCGATGATGTGCACGCCGAGGATCTCGTCGTCGTCGCTCGCGGAGACGACTTTGCAGAACCCGGCGGTCGCTTCCATTGCGCGGGCGCGGCCGCTCGCGAGGAACGGAAACGAGCCGGTCTTGTACGGCCGGCCGCTCTTCTTGACCTCTTCCTCGGTGAGCCCGACCCAGGCGATCTCCGGCGCGGTGTAGATCACCGACGGAATCGCCTTGTAGTTCACTTCGGCGATCTTGCCGGCGATCAGGTCGGCGACCATCACGCCTTCCTCTTTGCCCTTGTGGGCGAGCATCGGCCCGCGCACGAGGTCGCCGACGGCCCAAACGTTCGCCGCCGCGGTCCGGCACTCGTGATCGACAGTGACGAAGCCGCGCTCGTCGACCTGCACGCCCGTGCCTTCGCCGAGCAGATCCTTGGAATACGGCCGGCGGCCGATCGCCACGACGACCTTGTCGACTTCGACGCTCTTCTCGCCGCTTGGCGTCGGTGTACTTCAGCTTCACGCCGCCTGCGCCGCGCTCCGCGCCTGTGACCTTCGCGCCGAGGCGGACATCGAGCCCGAGCTTCTTGAAGTGCTTGAGCGCTTCCTTCGACACGGCGCCATCGGCCATCGGCAGGAAAGCATCGAGCGCTTCGAGCACGACCACTTCGGAGCCGAGGCGCCGCCACACGCTACCGAGCTCCAGGCCGATGATGCCGGCGCCGATCACGCCGAGCCGCTTCGGCACGGCGTCGAACTCGAGCGCGCCCCACGAATCGACGATCTGCTTGCCGTCGAACGGCAGGCTCTTGAGCTCGATCGGCGCGGAGCCCGCGGCCAGCACGATGTGCTTCGCCGTCAGCTCCTCTTTCTTGCCGTCCTTGTTCGTGAACTCGACACGGTTGCCGCTGAGCAGCTTGCCGTGCCCCTGCAGGCCGGTGACGCCCGCGCCCTTGAACAGGCCGGCGATGCCCAGCGTCGATTGCTTGACGATCGTGCGCGCGGCGCTTCTGCATGGCCGCGAGGTCGAGCTCGACGCTGCCGATCTTCACGCCGTGCACGGCGAACTCGTGCTGGGCGCGGTGGAACAGCTCCGAGGATTCGAGCAGCGCTTTCGAGGGAATGCAGCCGGCGTTGAGACAGGTGCCGCCGAACGCGTAGGAACCGTCCTTGTTCTGCCACTCGTCGATGCACGCGACCTTGAGCTTGTTCTGGCCGGCGCGGATCGCGCAGGGATAACCGGCGGGACCGCCGCCGATGACGATGACGTCGTACTGTGACATGCAGACTCGCTTGTTCTTACAGTTGCAGGAGCAGGCGCGCGGGGTCTTCCAGCGCTTCCTTGATCGCGACCAGGAACTGCACCGATTCCCGGCCATCGACGATGCGATGATCGTAGGTCAGCGCCAGGTACATCATCGGGCGCACCTTGATCTCGCCGTCGATGACCATCGGACGCTCCTGGATCTTGTGCATGCCGAGGATCGCGACCTGCGGCGGGTTCAGGATCGGCGTCGACATCAGCGAGCCGAACACGCCACCGTTCGTGAGCGTGAACGTGCCGCCGCTCAGCTCCTCCAGCGTGATCGTGCCGTCGCGCGCCTTCTGCGCGTACGCGCCCACCGCGACTTCGATCTCCGCAAAGCTCATCATCTCGGCGTTACGCAGCACCGGCACCATCAGGCCGCGGTCGGTCGAGACCGCCACGCCGATGTCGTAGTACTCGTGATAGACGATGTCGTTGCCGTCGAGCGAGGCGTTGACGGCCGGGAAGCGGCGCAGCGCTTCGATCGAAGCCTTCACGAAGAACGACATGAAGCCGAGCTTCACGCCGTGCTTCTTCTCGAACTTGTCCTTGTAGCGCGCACGGATCTCGTTGACGGCCGTCAGATCGACTTCGTTGAACGTCGTCAACATCGCGGCGGTCGATTGCACCTGGATGAGACGCTCGGCGATGCGCGCACGCAAACGAGTCATCGGCACGCGCTGCTCGGTGCGTGCGCCGGTCGGTGTCGGAAGCTTGACCGCTGGCGCGGGCTTCGCTGCCGGCTTCGCAGGCGCTGCTTCCTTGCCGGCCATGTGCTGAATGACATCGCCCTTGCTGATGCGGCCGTCGCGCCCGCTGCCGGCGATCTGTCCGGCATCGAGCTTGTGCTCTTCGACCATGCGTTTGGCGGAAGGAGCGAGTTTCGCTGCTGCTGCCGCAGCCTCCCTGCCCTCCGCCGCTCGCGGGGGAGGGTTGGGGTGGGGGCGCCGCCTTCGCCGGCGGTTTCGTCGCCGCTGCCACCGCGCCCTCTTCCAGAATCGCGAGCACCTGGCCGCTGGTCACGGTCGCGCCGTTCTCGACTTTGATCTCCTTGATCACACCCGCTGCCGGCGCTGGCACTTCCAGCACGACCTTGTCCGTCTCCAGGTCGACGAGGTTCTCGTCGCGCCCGACCGGCTCGCCCGGCTGCTTGTGCCACGCGACCAGCGTCGCGTCGGTGACGGACTCGGGCAGCTGGGGAACTTTGACTTCGATACTCATTATTCTTTCCTGGGTCCTAGGCTATTTCTCGCCGGCCGCGCGCAAGCGGCTCGTCTGCTGCTGCGTCTCTTCGGCGCTGGTGGAGCGCAGCGCTGCATCGACGAGCTGTTTCTGTTGCTCCATGTGCATCTGTGCGATGCCGGTCGCCGGCGCCGCGGCCGGTGCGCGCCCGGCGTACAGCAGACGGTGCTCACGCGACAGCGGATCGTTCAAGCGATGGCGGATCTGGTACCACGCGCCCTGGTTCTGCGGCTCTTCCTGGCACCAGACGATCTCGTGCGCCTGCGCGTACTTGCGGATCGCTGCGGCGTACTCCTCGGCGGGGAACGGATAGAGCTGCTCGACGCGCACGATCGCGACGTTGTGCAGCCCGTCCGAGCGGCGCGATTCGAGCAGATCGAAGTACACCTTGCCGGAGCAGAACACGACGCGCGTCACCTTCGCCGGCTGAATCTCGTCGACCTCGTCGATGAGCCGGCGGAAGCTGCCGCGTGTCAGGTCCTCGAGCGGCGACACGGACAGCTTGTGGCGCAGCAGGCTCTTCGGCGTCATGACGATGAGCGGCTTGCGGAAATCCTGCTTCATCTGCCGCCGCAGCATGTGGAACATCTGCGCCGGCGTCGATGGCACGCACACCTGCATGTTGTGCTCGGCGCACAACTGCAGGAAACGCTCCAGGCGCGCCGACGAATGCTCGGGCCCCTGACCCTCGTAGCCGTGCGGGAGCAGCAGCGTCAGGCCGCACAAGCGGCCCCACTTCGCCTCGCCCGAGCCGATGAACTGGTCGATGATCACCTGCGCGCCGTTGACGAAGTCGCCGAACTGCGCTTCCCACAGCGTCAGGCAATTGGGCTCAGTGGTCGAGAATCCGTACTCGAAGCCGACGACCGCTTCTTCCGACAGCAGCGAGTCGATGACCGTGAAGCGCGGCTGGCTCGGCGACAGATTCTTCAGCGGGATGTAAGCCTCGCCGCGGTTCTGGCAGTGCCACACCGCGTGACGATGGAAGAACGTGCCGCGGCCGCTGTCCTGGCCGGTCAGGCGCACCTCGAAACCTTCCGTCAGCAACGTGGCGTACGCCAGCGTCTCGGCGAAGCCCCAGTCGAGCGGCAGCTGCCCGGCTGCCATCTTCTCGCGATCCTGCACGATACGCGCGACCTGACGGTGCAGCGTGATGTTGGACGGCGGCGTCGTGAGCTTCACGGACAGCTCGCGCAGCTGCTCGATGCGCACGCCGGTCGGCACCGCCTGGTTCCAGTCCGCGTGCTGGTATTTGCTCCAATCGACGGTGTGCTTGTTGCCGATCAGGCCGAGCGCGTGCTTCGCCTGCGACTTGCCCTCGTCGAGCTCGCGGCGGTACTCATCGACCATCGCATCCGCTTCCGCCATCGTCAGCGCGTTCTCGCCGGCGAGCTTCTCGGCGTAGATCTGGCGCGGCGTGCGCTGACTGCGGATCTTCTGGTACATGAGCGGCTGCGTCGCCGCCGGCTCGTCGGCCTCGTTGTGGCCGAGACGGCGGTAGCACACGAGGTCGATGACCGCGTCCTTGTGGAAGGTCATGCGGTAGTCCATCGCCAGGCGCATCACGAACACGACTGCTTCCACGTCGTCGCCGTTCACGTGGAAGATCGGCGCCTCGATCATCTTCGCGACGTCGCTGCAGTAGAGCGTCGAGCGCGCGTCGCGCGGATCGGAAATCGTGAAGCCGACCTGGTTGTTGATGATGACGTGCAGCGTTCCGCCGGTGTAGAAGCCGCGCGCCTGCGACATCTGCAGCGTCTCCATCACGACGCCCTGCCCCGCGAAGGCAGCGTCGCCGTGGATCAGGACCGGCGCCACCTTGTCGCCCTTCGCGTCGTTGCAGCGCTGCTGGCGCGCGCGCACCGAGCCTTCGACCACGGGGTCGACCACTTCGAGGTGCGAGGGGTTGAAGGCCAGAGCGACGTGCACGTTGCCCGCCGGCGTGCGGATGTCGGTCGAGAAGCCCTTGTGGTACTTCACGTCGCCCGAGCCGCGCAGATGGTGCGCGTCGTAGCGACCCTCGAACTCCGAGAACAGCTGCTGCGGCGACTTGCCGACTACGTTGACCAGCACGTTGAGGCGGCCGCGATGCGCCATGCCGATGACGATCTCCTCGATGCCGCGCTGACCGCCCTGCTGGATCAGATCGTCGAGCAGCGCGATGAGCGCGTCGCCGCCTTCGAGCGAGAAGCGCTTCTGCGCCGGATACTTCGTTGCGAGGTAGCGCTCCAGCCCTTCGGCCGCGGTCAGGTGGCGCAAGAACGTGCGGCGTTCCTCGTTCGAGAATCGATTCTGGACGCGCCCGGCCTGGAAGCGGTCCTGCAACCACAGGCGCTCGGTCGAATCCGACACGTGCGCGAATTCGGCGCCGATCGTGCCGCAGTAGATGTGACGCAGCTGCGCGACGATGTCGCGGAGCTTCATGCGCTTCGCGATCGCCGCGGTACGGCTGCCCGTGTAGAACTCGGTGTCGAGATCCGCGTCGCTCAGACCGAAGTGCTCCAGCTCCAGCACCTCCGGCACCGGTCGTCGCATCAGGCCGAGCGGATCGATGTCGGCGAGCAGATGACCGCGATTCGCGTACACCTGGACGAGACGCGCGACCGAGGCTTGCTTCGCCGAGACGCCGCCAGTCGCTGCGGGTGCGGCTGAGCTCGTCGCTGCGGCGACAGCAGGGCGCGACGCACGCTCGGCGAGCGCTTCGCGGATCGGCCCATGGGCCGCGTCGTTGGTGCCGCCGAGGCTGCGGAAGTACTCGCGCCAAGCGGGCTCCACCGAGCTCGGATCGGCGAGAAACTGTTCGTAGAGAGATTCGACGTAGGGTGCGTTGCCGGCCCCCAGTGGGCTGGAGTCGAGCAAGGCTCGCAAAGAGTCGCTCATTGCGCTCGCAAGTTCCTGTCTTAGCTGAACGAGAAGAAGGCCGCTGCCGGCCCGACAAAGGCCGGCTAGTGTAGCCGAAATGGGGACATTCGGGGCCAGGCGCAAGGCTTAGCGGCTGGGTTCTGCCCGCTAGCTTCTGCCAACTCTGCGGCCCGCGCTGCACGCCGACGGGGAATTGAGTGATGGAAGCGTCGCCGGACTCACCGGGCATGGTGAGCGCGCGGCGTCGCAACGATGCGGTTGGCGCCGACGACCGTGACGCCCGGCGGGATATCGCGCGTCACGACTGCGTTGGCGCCGATCACGACGCCCTGGCCGATGCGCACGTCGCCGAGCACGCGCGCACCCGCACCGATATAGACGTCGTCGCCGATCAGCGGAGCGATGTTCTCGCGATGATCGCGACCGCCGATCGTCACCTGCTGCATGACAGTCACGCGCCGGCCGATGACGGCCTGCGGATGCACGATGATGCCGTACGGATGCGGCAGATGAACGTCGGGCGGCAGCCGACTCTGGATGTCGCTGTTGAACAGCACGCGCACGAAGCGGCTGATCAGCGGAATATTCCGCCGGCAGAAGAACAACAGGACCCTGGTCGCGGTTGGGTTGCTCGTCGTCTCCAGCGGCAAGCCGAGTCGCTCCGAGGTCCGACGCGCGAGCTGGGACGCGATGGCGCATTCGGCTTGTGCGACGACGCGATCGAGCGGCTGGTCGGCATCGAGCACGACGACGTTCTCGTGACCGCGCAAGAGCCGCCGATACTCACCGCGCTGGCGCGTCGCCTCCTCTTCGCCCAACTCGCCCTGGCGCGCCTGCAACGCTTGCGACGGAATATCGAAGACGATCCACAGCTCGGGCCGCGGCACCCAGCGCAACACCAGCCGCGCGAAGGTAAGTGCCCGGTCGATGCGATAGCGCCGCGGATCGACCAGCACGTCGTCGAAATAGCGATTGGAAACGACCAGCGTGGACCGCACCAGCCTCGGCCGGATCCACAGCCAGTAGCCGAGCCAGTAGTCGGCGACGAACATCATCAGCTTGACGATCGTCGTGAAGCGCCCGCGCGGCTCGCGCTTGCGCGTACTGCTGCCGGTCTTGATCGTGCTCGCACGCATCACGCCTGGACGAAGCTCCATCGTGTGCACGTTCTCGAACACGTCGAGCGGCTTCTCGCTGAGCGCCTGGATGACGCTGGCCTTGCCGCTGCCCGGCGGGCCGAGGCACGCGATCAGCAGACCCTGCGGACGGAACCAACTGCGCAAGCGCGTCAGCTCTTCGCGAAACCACACCAGCGGCGGGACGATATTGCGCAGGCGCAATGCGCTCTGCAGCGGGCGCAAGCAGGCGTGCACAGCTTCCCAGTTGCCCGACGCTGCCGCGCGCAGAATGACTCCACCCTCGCGATCGGCGCGCCAGAAGCGTCCGACGCACTTCTCGACGCCTTCCGGGTCGAGCCTCCACTGCGCACTCAATAGATCACCGTCGCTAGCCGCGATGGCACCGGCGTCCATACAGCGCAACAGGTGACAGACGAATTCCTTCGCGGGCGCGACCGCGGCGAAGCCGAACGCACGCACCCGGTCTCGCAGCAGCTCGTCCGCGCTGAACACGACATGCCCACAGCGCACGTAGTCGGCGCGCACTTCGACTGTCAGGAATTGCGGCCGCTCTTCGCGACTGGTGCAGCTGAGGCGATAGATGTCGACACTCTCGGGCAGCTCGCGCCGATCGATGAGCTCGAGCTCATTGCGCGCACCGAAGGAACGCAGCAATACCGGCATCCGCGGCATCACAGCGCGCGGCACGACGAGCTCGATGCAGTCGTGAGAACCCGGGGAGGTCACGCCCCCGAGCACGCAGTAGTCGAGTCGTTCGTCGTCGAGAAATCGAAACAGCGCCGCGACGGGCGCGGGCAGGCTCTGCATCGGCTGCCGCCTTCGCCTCAGAACGGCAGATGAATCGCGCCGCTCTTGAGCGCCTCGGCGGCTACGGCCAGCACGCAGAAGAACATCGCGATCCACGTGTGTACTTGGGTCTTGCGCATACGATTTGATTCTCCGTGCGAGGGCCGATCAGTAGGCGTTGCGGTCGCGCCAGACGAGCAGCGCCGTCTTGACGATGATGTTGAGGTCCAGCCGCAGCGACCAGTTGCGCAGGTAGTCGAGGTCGTACTCGACGCGCCGCTGCATTTTTTCCACGGTCTCGGTCTCGCCGCGATAGCCGTTCACCTGCGCCCAGCCGGTGATGCCGGGGCGGACTTTGTGACGCAGCATGTAGCCGGCGATGACCTTGCGGTATTCCTCGTTGTGGCTGACGGCGTGCGGACGCGGTCCGACCAGGCTCATCGTGCCGCCGAGCACGTTGAAGAGCTGCGGCAGCTCATCGAGCGAAGTCCGTCGCAGGAAGCTGCCGAACCGCGTCACGCGCGGATCGTTGCGCTGCGCCTGCGTGATCGTGTGGCCGTCCTCGCAAACGCGCATCGTGCGGAACTTGTAGACGTAGATGGATTCGCCGTAGAGACCGTAGCGACGCTGGCGGAACAGGACCGGTCCGGGCGAGCTCCTGCGCACGCCGATGGCAATCGCCAGCAACAGCGGCCAGATCATCGCCAGCAGCATCGTCGCAAACACGATGTCGCTGCCGCGCTTGAGCACGCCGTTCATGCCGGCGAACGGCGTTTCACGCACTGCGAACAGCGGAATGCCGTCGAGATCGCAGACCTGCGCTTGCATCGTGTCGAACGCGTACAGGTCGGGCACGAAGTAGACCGATGCAGTGGTGTCCTTCAGCTCCTCGAGCAGACGCGTGACGCGCTCGTCCGGCCGCATCGGCAGACAAATGTAAATACTGCTCACACTGTTCAAGCGCACGTAGTTGGCGATGTCAGCGGTGCCGCCGAGCAGTTGCTCCTGCGGCAGTCCGGGCAAGCGCTCGCTGTGCCGATCGTCGAAGAATCCGCGAAACGCACCGAGGTGCGGATTCGCGCGCAGCCGTAGCGCGAGCCGTGCGCCGACTTCGTTCGCGCCGATGATGACGTGGCTTTGTAGGATCTTTCCCCGCAGGGCGGAGAACGCGGCGTAACGACGGAAGCCGACCTGTGCCGCAACCACCACAAAGGGTGTAATCGCGAACCACGTAAGAATGACCTTACGCGAGAACAGCTCGGTCACCTTCAATGCGAACGCGAGCAGCAGTAGCGCAGCCGACACAAGCAACCACTCGCTGAAAATGCGGTGGTTCAGCAGCATTGAGAAGCCGCGATTGCCGGTGCTGTCGAGCACCGGGTCGCTCACGACCTGCGCTGAGATGAGAAATGCGAGCGCCGCGAGCGCCAAGTAGTGCTGCGAGAGCGGCGAACCATACGCCAACACCGTCAGCAGCAGGGTCAGGACGATGACCGTCGGATTGAGGATATGCCGCAGCAGCGCCACCGAAGGCGGCTCGGCGGTGCCACGCTGAATCCGGTCGATGCGGCGCACCGGTCGGGTCACGCCGCTTGTGAACGCCGGTGCGCGAATGCCCTTGGCTTGAGTTGACTCGCGCATGAACTGGTGGGCATGAATGCTGAAAACAACACGTGTCTAACTACCTCACGCAGGAAAAGTTCCTCGGGTGACAGCGCGTTCGTTGGACGCATGTTCGCCGCTGCGCGCGCGCATGAAAAGTTGTTGCTCCCTGCAGACGTCAGGCGTGCGCCGGGAAATGCGCGCAAAAGAAAAGGCGCGCAGCGAATCGCTGCGCGCCTGTCTCGTGTAGGTCGGGCTTCAGCCCGACTCTTAGTCTCTATCTCTTATCGCGCCATCTCCGGCGCGCGCTGTCCGAGCCCTTCCTCGATCTTGTGCACGAGCTCGATGAGCTTCGGCCGGACATCGTTCAACAGATAGCTCGACGACACTTTGAATGCCGGTGCGCCGCAGTTGATAGCCATCGGCGGCAGACCGTTGCCCGGGCGGAAGCCGACGGCGATGCCGTTGACGTCGGGCTGCCATTCGCCGAACGACGCGCACACACCGAGCTCCTGATACATCGCAAGCGACTTGTCGATGCCCTGCTTCAGCGCCGGCCACGCAACGTGGTCCAGCTCTTTGAGCTGATCGAGCAGATCGGTGCGCTCGGTGTCGCCGCACACGGCGATATACGCACGACCGATTGCCGCGGTCGCCAGCTGTAGGCGCATGCCGACTTCCATGTTGAGCGACAGCACCGCGTTGCCCTTGCAGACCTCGATGCACACCATGCTCAAGCCGTTGACGCGCACCGAGCGCCACCGACGTGCCCGTCGCATCAGCGAGCTCCTGCATCAGCGGCCGCGCGAGATCGCGCACTTCGAACCGTCCGAGCACGGCGCTGCCGAGCGCGAGTGTCGCGGTGCCGAGCCGATACTTGCCCGACTCCTTCACGTAGTGCAGGTAGCCGAGCTTGGTCAACGTGTACGTGAGCCGCGAGACCGTCGACTTCGGCAAGCGGCAACGCTCGGAGATGTCCTGGTTGCCGAGCAGCCGGCTGCCGCTGCGGAAGCAGGACAACACGTCGAGTCCGCGCGACAAGGCAGTGACGAAATGCCGGTCCTGCTTGCCGACGCGCGGCCGTGGCGCAGCGGCTGCGGCTGCGCCGGCGCTTTCGATCATCCGGGTCGTATCTGATGCTCTCGTCGCCATAAAGGTATCCGCCCTTTTTCAATCGCTGATGAATTCGCCCGCCCAATCAATTTTGAGAAATCAACCTGTCTTGGCAGCGCTGATGGCGCGTGCACTTTCCGCTTCCTGCAGTGCCCGCCACTGCACCTTGCCCGTTGCCGACTTCGGCAGCGCATCGACGAACTCGATCACGCGCGGGTGCTTGTAGACCGCCATGTTCTGACGCGTCCACTCGATGATGTCGCTCTCCGATACCTTGCCCTTGTGCGACGGCCGCAGCACGACGACAGCCTTGACCGTCTCGCCGCGATGCGCGTCCTTCGCGGCGATCACGCACGCTTCCTGGATCGCCGGGTGCTGGTACATCTGCGCTTCCACTTCCGCCGGCCACACTTTGTAGCCCGACGCATTGATCATTCGCTTCAGGCGATCGACCAGGAAGAAATAGCCGTCCTCGTCGACGTAGCCGAGATCGCCGGTGCGGAAGAAGCGCTTGCCGTCCAGCTCGATGAAGGCGGCGCGCGTGGCGTCGTCGTTGCGCCAGTAGCCGCGGAAAATCTGCGGGCCGTGCGACACGATCTCGCCGACCTGCCCCGGCGGCAGCTCCTTGAGCGTGTCCGGATCGATCACGCGCGAATCGGTGTTGCAGATCGGGATGCCCAGGCACTGCCGCTTCGGGCGGTCGGGCGGATTGATGTGCGTCGGCGCGATCGTCTCGGTGAGACCGTAGCCTTCGATGTACGGCGAGCCGATGAGTTGTTGCAGCCGCTCACCGACTGCAGCCGGCATCGCGGCGCCGCCGCCGGACACTCGCTGCAATGAAGACAGGTCGTATTCGTTGAGGCGTGGATTCGCGAGGAAGTCGATGACCATCGTCGAGATCGCGGTCCACGAGATCAGCTTGTAGCGCTGGATCAGTTCCGCGGCCACGTCGCGATCCCAGCGGCACATCAGCACGATCGTGCTGCCCTGGTAGATCGGTGCGTTCATGCCGCCCTGCATGCTGGTCACGTGGAAGAACGGCAGCACTACGAGCTGGCTGCTGTCCTGGATGCCATCGAACCAAACGGTGTTCGCGACCAGCGTGTGCATCACGTTGCGATGCGTGAGCATGCAGCCCTTCGGGCGTCCGGTCGTGCCGGAGCTGTACGGGATGACACACAGATCATCCGGCCCCATCGCGCAGCTCGCCCGGCTTGCGATTCGCGGCGAGCGCTGCGCTCCACAGCGTCACACCGGGATCGGCGATTGCCTGGCGCGGTGCGCTCAGGACCTCGGGAGTGCGCAGCTGCGTCGAGGGAAGGATGTAGTCGCTGTAAGCAGCGACGATCACGCGCTCGAGCTTCGTACCGAGCAGCGGCTTGATCTGCGGATAAACCTCTTGCGCAACGAGCGCGACCTTGGCGCCGCTGTCCTGCACGTAGTGCTCGAGCTCAGCGGTGACGCTCATCGGGTTCACCGGCACCACGATCGCGTTGGCACGCAGAATCGCGTAGTACGCAACGATGAACTGCGGGCTGTTCTGCATCACGAGCAGCACGCGATCGCCCTGCTGCACTCCGCAGTCCTGCTGGAGATACCCCGCCAACTGCTCGCTCTGCTGTGCGAACTGCGCGAACGTCAGCACGCCCTCGAAGAAGATCACGAACGGTTTGTCCGGGTAGCGCGCCGCGGCAACCGTGCGTTGTAGAACAGGTTCGTCGCCGGCACGCTAAGATCGTGAGGCAGTGCTTTGGGCCAGAACTCGAAATACTTGCGGGACATGACTCCGCGGCTCCCCCTGCGCTGGGCTCGATGGGTGCAGCGCCCGGCCTGAGGTGGAAACGAGGTTCCACAATGCGGGCGCCTATTCTGCCGCTGAAGCTAACACATCTCGCAGGGCGCAACCAAGTCTTGTATGCAACGCGCGACGCCGTATGACAACGATGCAGCCAACAGGGTATGGTTCAAGCACTTAACGTAAGCACACGGCCCGCGTTGCGAAGTTGCCGGCAGCGGCCGGCAACCCTATCATCGCCGTCCACTGTGAGAACGATGATTCCGCATCGCGGACGCACGATCTCACCCGAACAGCAGAAGGCTCGACCTCCATGGACCTGAACTTCACCCCCGAAGAGCTGGCATTCCGCGACGAAGTGCGTGCGTTTCTGCGCGAGCAGCTGCCGGCCGACATCGCCCAGCGCATCAAGAGTGGGTTGTCGATTCGCGCGGATGACTACCGACGCTGGCAGACGATTCTCTATGGCAAGGGCTGGGGTGCGCCGACGTGGCCGAAGCAGTTCGGCGGCACTGGCTGGACGCCGGTGCAGCTCCACATCTTCGACGAGGAATCCGCCGCCGCCGGCGCGCCGCGCACGATTCCGTTCGGCCTGAAGATGGTCGGACCAGTGATCATGGCTTTCGGCAATCCGACGCAGCAGCAGCGCTGGCTGCCGCGCATCGTCAGCGGCGAAGACTGGTGGTGCCAGGGCTATTCCGAGCCGGGTGCGGGCTCGGACCTCGCGTCGTTGAAGACGCGCGCCGAACGCCAGGGCGATCACTACGTCGTCAGCGGCCAGAAGACCTGGAACACGCTCGGCCAGTACGCGGACTGGATCTTCTGCCTGGTGCGCACCGATCCGAACGCGCCGAAGCAGCAGCAAGGCATCTCGTTCCTGCTCATCGACATGAAGACGCCGGGCATCACTGTGCGGCCGATCATCACGATGGAAGGCGCGCACGAGGTGAACGAGGTCTGGCTGGAGAACGTCAAAGTGCCGGTCGAGAATCGCATCGGCGAAGAGAACAAGGGCTGGACCTATGCGAAGTTCCTGCTCGGCCACGAGCGCACCAACATCGCGGGCGTCGGCGCTTCCAAGCGCGAGCTGCAGCGACTCAAGGACATTGCGCGGCAGGAGATCAAGAACGGGCGGCCGTTGATCGAGGATCCGTTGTTCGCGGCGCGCATCGCACAGGTCGAGATCGATCTGATGGCGCTGGAGATGACTCAGTCTGCGCGTGCTGTCGGCAGAAGCGCAGAAGCGCGCGCCGGGGCCGGAAGCGTCGATCCTGAAGATCAAGGGCACCGAAGTGCAGCAGGCGCTGAGCGAACTGATGATGTACGCGGTCGGCCCGTACGCCCTGCCCTACGAACGCGGCTCGCGCGAGGAAGGCGACCTGCGCAGCATCGCAGGTCCTGCTTACGCGGCGCCGTTGGCCGCGACGTACTGCAACTATCGCAAGGTCTCGATCTACGGAGGTTCCAACGAGATCCAGCGCAACATCATTTCGCAGATGATTCTCGGTCTATAGGTCAATCATGGATTTCAATTTCACCGAAGAGCAGCAGCTGCTCGCCGACACCGTGCGGCGGTTCGTGCGCGAGCATTATTCGTTCGAGGCGCGCCGCGAAATCCTGAAGTCGAAGGACGGCTGGAGCCGCGACCTGTGGCAACAGCTCGCCGGTCTTGGACTCACCGCCCTGAACGTGCCCGAAGCGCACGGCGGGCTCGGTGCCGGGCCCGTAGATACGATGCTCGTGATGAACGCACTCGGCGAAGGACTCGTGCTGGAGCCGTACTTGAGCGCGTCTGTCATTACGCCCGCGCTGCTCGATCGCATCGGCGATGACAAAGCTGCAGCGGATCTGCTGCCGGCAATCGCTGCGGGCGAACGCATCGTGATCGTCGCGCACCAGGAACCGAAGACACGCGGCGAGCTGAATCACGTCGCGACGCGTGCCGAGAAGAGCGGTGACAGCTACGTGCTCGACGGCCACAAGAGCGTCGTCATGCACGGCGGGAACTGCGGATGAGTTCCTGATCAGCGCGCGCACTGCCGGCAAGACCGACGATCGCGACGGCATCTCGGTGTTTCGCGTCGCGCCCGGCGCGAGCGGGCTGAAGATGAAGGTCTATCGCACGATCGACGAGCAGCAGGCGGCCGATATCGAGCTGACGAAAGTGAAAGTGCCGGCGGCTGCGTTGGTCGGCGCCGAGGGCCGTGCGTTCCCAGCGTTGGAGGCAGCGTACGAGTTAGGGACTCAGCGCGATTTGCGGCGAGGCAGTCGGCATCATGAAAGCCGTCAACGCCGCGACACTCGAGTACACGAAGAGCCGCAAGCAGTTCGGTCAGCCGATCGCGAAGTTCCAGGTGCTGCAGCATCGGATGGCGGACATGTTCCTGAACGCCGAGCAAGCGACTTCGATGAGCTATCTGGCGGCAATCAAGTGTGTCGATCCGGATGCCGGCGAACGTCGGCGCGCGCTGTCCGCAGCCAAGGTCGCGATCGGCCAAGCGGGCCGCTTCGTCGGCCAGCAGGCGATTCAATTGCACGGCGGCATGGGCATGACCGACGAGCTGATCGTCAGCCATTACTTCAAGCGCCTGACCGCGATCGACCTGACGTTCGGCGACACGGATTTCCATCTGCAGCAGTTCATCGCCGCCACGGCAGCGGCGTAAGAAAAAGC
Source organism: uncultured Gammaproteobacteria bacterium (assembly GCA_963830745.1). Classification (GTDB taxonomy): domain Bacteria; phylum Pseudomonadota; class Gammaproteobacteria; order Steroidobacterales; family Steroidobacteraceae; genus Steroidobacter. The sequence continues at coordinate 40,418 of CAWHNL010000011.1, read as the reverse complement.
GCGGCGTCGAAACGCCGCGCTTTCTTCTGTAGGTCGGGCTTCAGCCCGACCCTGTCGGCTAAAGCCCGACCTGCATCGTCAGGTCTTCTTCTCCGCCTCATTCTTCTTCAGAGCGGCGTCGCACTCCGCTTTGGTCAGCATCACGTAGCCCTTGCCTTTGCAGCTGTTCTGCCCCTGGCAGGAGTTCGTCGCAGTCGCGCATGCGGACTTGCCTTTGCATGAATTCCCGCCCTGGCACTTCATCTTCGCATCTTCAGCATGCGCCGGAGTAACGGCGACGCTGCCGAACAGCAGAGCTGCGGCTGTTGCCAACGCCATGCCCGTGGTCTTGAGATTGGCCATCGAAGATCTCCTGTGTGCATGTTTCGCGCGGCCGATTGTAGCCGCTCGCGACGTCAGGGTGTCGAGCCGTGTTTTGCGAGGTACGCCCGCGCGGCTAACATCTCGGGCCGCTCACTGTCGGCATCCTGCGTCAATGCGAGCAGGCGCTCGTGGTATGCCCGCGCATCTTCTTCATTCCGAAGCGACGCGGCCGCGCGTGCCGCACCGGCCAGAGAGCGGAAACGATTCGGCACAGTCTGCAGCGAGGCGCTGAATTCGCGCTGCGCTTCGTCGGGCCGGCCCGCCTCGAGCAGCAGTTCGCCGAGCAATTCGCGCATGGGTGCCAGCCGGTTCTCCATCGCAACGTGTTTTTCCCTGTGATCTTCGCTGTCGGCAGCCGCGCGCATCGCAACGACTGCCCTGCGCGGGCGGTGTTCGGCCAGTGCAATCCACGCCTCGGCCGCTTGCGTATAGATGTCGATTTGCGTCATCCAGTACTCATCGTTGCTGGCGGCGAGTTTCGTTCGCAGACGAGCGAGTTCACCGACATTGCGTCGGGCGGCGGCGGGATCGTTGGAGCGTGCAGCGCCGAGCGCGCGGCCGAACCATGTAATTGCTTCCGCTTGCGGATACGCAGACGGCGCCGGCACCAGTGCGGCAGCCTCGGCCCACTCGCCGCGCTCGATCGCGTAGCGCATGGGGATGGCCGCGAACGCCGTGTGACCCGAGAGCCGATAGTCGCCGGGCAACTGCGTCACCGAGTTTCGGTCGTCGACGATCGCCTTGGCGCGCTTGTCTTGTCCGAGCTGCAGATACGCGTTCATCAGAAAGTCGAGCGAGTGATAGCGCGCCGGATTCGCCGCAGCGTTGGCGCTGACGCCGAACGCGCCGCATACGCTTTCGTCGCAGCATCGGATGCGAGGTCAGCGTTGATCGCCTCGCGCCACATACCGAGCGTGGAGAAGATGTGCGACGGCATGTGCAACGCGTGGGGCGCAGACGGCGCGAGCGCCGCGTAACGACGCGCTGCCGGCAACCCTCGTGCGGCGATTGGCGCGTAGTCGTAGCTGTGGATGATCAGATGCGCGATGCCGGGATGGTCCGGCATCGTTTGCGCGAGCGGCTCGAGGATTGCGGCGGCCTTGAGCTGGCGATAGTAGGCCTTGTCGGTCAGGTCGACCGCTTCGTTGAGCGCGAGCGCGTAGAAAACTGCGATCTCCGTATCGTCGGGATAGCGCTCGTGCAGATTACCCATCGCGCGCTCGTATCTCGCCGTGCGCGTCTTCTGGTCGACTGTGTCGTAGCCCTCGTAGAAGAGCGCGACTGCCTCGATCCAGTCGCGTTCGCGCTGTGTCGGCGCGTTCGCCGCGCGCGCCTTCTCGATCGCCTGCCATCCCGCCTGCAGCAACTCCTTCGAGAATGGCGGCACCAGCGGATTGGGTCGCTGACTCATGGCGATGCCCCAATACGCCATCGCGCATGACGGCTCTGCTGCGGCGATCGCGGTGAACGCCTTGACCGTCTCGGGGAAAAAGAATGAGTGCAGCATCGCTACGGCGCGATCGAACTGCGGCTGAACATCGGCACTGCAAGAAGTTGCCAGGTGCGCGGTGCCGAAGTGCTCCGATGGGGAATGCTCCGCCTGCGCCCAAACGCACGCGGATACCAGTGAGATGCATGCGCCAAAACTGCCCTTCTCACACGCGTCACTCCGGCAGCCGGTTCAAAGGCAGTCGCTGCGGATCCTCCAGATGCCCTTTGCCCGGGACGAAATTCACTTCGAGGCGGATGCCTTCGGGATCCTCGAACAGCAGCGAGTAGTAGCCCGGCGCCCAGGAGCCTTCTGTGGGTGGACGCACGATCTTCACTGGCCGCTTGCGCAGGAACTCGTAGAGGGAGTCGACGTCCTCACGCGAGCGGGCGCGAAAGCAAACGTGGTGCAGACCGATGCGCCGTTGATCGAACACGGCGTCGCGGTTTTCGGGCGAACTGCGCGTGATGGCGACTGCGGCGCGCCCGCCGATCATGTAAAGGAACTCGGGGTTCTTCACGACCGCCTGCATGCCCATGAAGGCGAGCACTTCCTCGTAGAAGGGCATGGCGCGCTGCAGATCGTTGACCGTCAGCTGGATATGAGCGATTCCGTTGATTTCCACGGCTCGGCACCCTCCCCGGCTATACATATATATTAGACGCCGGTCACGGTTTTCGCCTGTGTCCTCATCCGAAACGCAGTCGGCTGCGTATGAGGGGCAAGACGCTGGAGAACTCGAATGCGCAGGCTACTAGCCGCCCCCTTGCTGATGTTGTGTCTGCTGTGGACCGCTACCGGCTACGCCGCCGGCTCGCAGAGCCCGAAGATCGACTGGCAGCCCTGGTCCGATGGCGTCTTCGAGCGCGCCGCGCGGGAGAACCGCTTCGTGCTGCTGGATCTCGAAGCCGTGTGGTGCCACTGGTGCCACGTCATGGACGAGGTGACTTACAGCGATCCGAAGGTCGTCGAGCTGATCAAGTCGCGCTACATCCCGGTGCGCGTCGATCAGGACTCGCGGCCCGATATCTCGCGCCGCTATGAGAACTACGGCTGGCCGGCGACGGTCGTGTTCAATGCCGAGGGCGGCGAGATCGTGAAGCGTCGCGGGTATCTGGCGCCGCCGGTGATGATCTCGATGCTCGAGGAGATCATCGTCGACCCGAGCCCGGTCGACTACGGCGACAACGAGCCGATCGCGAAATTTGCCGACAACCCGCTGCTGAGCCCGAAGCTGCGGCAGTCGCTGGAGCGCGCGTTCTACGAGACGCACGATCCGAAGCTTGGCGGCCAGAAGCAGTTCCAGAAGTTCATCGATCACGACACTGCCGAGTACGGCCTGCTGCGCGCGGGCCAGGGAGACAAGAAGGCGGAGGAGATGACGCGTCGTACGCTTACGGCGGCGCTCAAGCTCGTCGATCCGGCTTGGGGCGGCGTGTATCAGTACTCGACCGATTCCGATTGGGATCATCCGCATTTCGAGAAGATCATGGCCATGCAGGCGGAGCCGCTGCGGCTGTACGCGCTTGCGTATGGGCAGTTCCGCGATGAGCGATATTTGAAGGCGGTGCGTGACATTCATCGTTACGTCACGACGTTCCTGCGCAGCCCCGAAGGCGCGTTCTACACGAGCCAGGATGCGGATCTCGTCAAGGGCGAGCACTCGGAGAAGTACTTTGCATTGGACGACGCGGCTCGCAGGAAGCTCGGGATTCCGGCCGTCGACAAGCATCGGTACGCGCGTGAGAACGGTTGGATGATCCAGGCGCTCGCGACTGCGTACACGGTGACAGGCGAGCGTGCGTACCTCGACGACGCGCAACGCGCAGCGCGCTGGATCGTCGCAAATCGTTCGTTGGCGGGCGGTGGGTTTCGTCATGACGAGAAGGACGTGGCCGGCCCGTATCTCGAAGACACGCTCGCAATGGGCGACGCCTTCCTGGCGCTCTATGCGGCTACCGGCGAGCGCCAATGGCTCGCGCGCGCTGCGGCTGGCGCAGCCTTCATCGAGCAACACTTCCGCGGCCCGCAGCCGGGTTATGTGACGAGCGCACCGCGCGCCGGCTCGCGGCTGCAGCCGAAGTCGAACATCGACGAGAACATTCCGCTGGCTCGATTCGCCAACCTGCTGCATCGGTACACGGGCGATGCACGCTATCGCGCCATGAGCGATTACGCGCTGCGGATGCTTGTGACCGATCAGGTTGCGGGCTCGCTGATCACCGCGCCGGGCATCCTGCTCGCTGCGTTCGAATCGGTGAACGATCCGCTGCACATCACGATCGTTGGTGGCAAAGACGATGCTGCTGCCGTTGCGCTGTTCGACTCGGCGATTCGCTATGCCGCCGTGTATCGGCGGATCGAGTGGTGGGACCGTCGTGAGGGCAACATGCCGAATCCCGACGTTCGTTATCCGCAGCTGTCACGCGCCGCAGCCTTCATCTGTACGGACAGCACGTGCTCGCTGCCGATCTTCGATGCATCGAAGATCACGACTGAGATTGCCCGCTCCGTGCGGCAGGTCGCGAAGAACTGAGCTATTTCTTCTCCTCGAGGTCCAGCTTCGGGATGCCGAACTGGCCTTCGAGCTCGTGCAGCTTGCGCATGTCGATCGAGCCCACGATGTTCACGATCGTGAACTCGCGCGGCTCGCTGGCGATGATGGCGAGGCCGTTGGCGCGCTCCTGTTCGACGAGGATGTAGATGTCGACGTGCTGCTGCTTGTTGCGGCTGCGCACCTCGACCAGCTGCTGCCAGCCCGGCGCGTTGAGTTGCTTGCGGACTCTCTCGACATCGGTCTGTGGATAGGCGAAGTCCTCGTCGAACTTGTAGCTGCGGACGTAGATGCCTTTGATGCCCGCGATCGCTTCGCGGACCGCCGAATCCTCCGGCTTGGCCGGATCCAGGAAGCGCGTGGCAAGACCTAGCAGGGCGGGATTGAGCGTGATCGTGACGACCTCGCTGGCCTTGTCCGTCAAACCCTCGAAGTCAGGCAGCTTCAGCTGGCCGTCGGCTGCGGACGCGCTCGCACACAGCGCGAGGACGCCGCCGAGAACCAGGATCGAATGCTTGAAGAATGTGTTCATGATCAGGCACCGTTCCCGTCGTCTTTCGATGGCTGCGATTCGCGATTCACCGCCTGGTAGGCGACATCCAGCTTTTCTCCAGTCAGCCGCAGCGCTTCGATCAACTGCTTGCGCGCTTCGAGACCTTCCTGCTCGCGACGCACCTGCCACTCATGGGTGCCGATGATCGCCGCAAACGCCACTGACGCGGCGAGCGCGAGCGAAACCCAGCGAGTGACTTTCGTACGCGCGCGCGACCCCTCGCGAGCGACTCGCGCCATCACGCGTTGCTCGAAGCCTTCTTCAGGCTCGACGGGCCGCAACGCCTCGCGCAATTGCTGTTCGAAGTCTTTGCTCATCGGATGTCTTCCACGATCGCAGTCCCCTGCACGCGGGCGCGCAGCAGTGTCAGCGAGCGCTTGAGGTGGCTCTTGACGGTGTTGATCGACATGTCGAGCGTGCTCGCGATGTCCATGGGATCCATATCCTCCTGGTAGCGCAGCACGATCACGGCGCGCGCCGCTGGCGGCAACTGTGCGACGAGCTCCGCCATGCGTCGCTGCAGAAGCGGGTCGTCTTCGGCGGTTTCGTCGACGATGGCTGTGGCCTCGGTCAACGGCTCGCGATCGTGGCGTGACTCCTGGCGCATGCGATCGATGGCGCGATTCATCGCGACCTTGCGCAGCCAGAACGCGAGATGCGTGTCGGAGGTGATGCTGTCGAGCGTGCGATACAGCTGGAGGAACACCTCCTGCGCGAGATCTTCCGCCCGATGACGATCGTTCAACATGCGTAGCGCGATGCTATACACGGTGCGCTGATAGCGGCGCACCAGCGCGGCGAATGCCGATGATTCGCCGGCGCGGGCGCGGGTCAGTAGCTCGTCCGCCGACCATGCGTCGCTCGCTTTCACGTCGCTGCGTGCGCGGCGTGACTACAGCGAGAAATCTGCCTCGTCCAGGTCGACGTGCAGATCCATGTGGCGCTGGAGCTTCGCGATCTGGTCGAGATCGATCGCGCCGACGATGTTGAGGATCGTGAACTTGCGCGGCTCGCTGGCGATGATCGCGAAGCCGGTGGCGCGATCGTCGTCGAGCGCGACGTAGACGTCGACTTCCTGGGCCTGTTTGTGCTTGCGCACCTGTGCGAGCTGCGTCCAGCCCGGGGCCGCGAGCTGCGCGCGCACGGCGTCGACGTCTGCCTTCGAGTAGACGAAATCGTGATCGAACTCGTAGCTGCGCACGGCAATGGACTTGATCCCGGAGATGACCTTTTTCATCTCGATGCTTTCGGGATCATCCGCTTCCATGAGCTTGCTGGCGAGCGCCAGGGGCCAGGTGCCGAGGGTGACGTCGACGACTTCGGTGGCTTTCGACTGGAGATGGGAGAACGAAGGCAGGTTCAGCTGGCCGGTGGGTTCGGCTGCTGCTGCCAGCAGCGGGAAGCGCGAGTCCGACCGCCGCAAGAATACGCAGGTGCATGGTGTTCTCCTGTCACTGGCCGGCGCGGAATGGCTGGCCTATGCAGAAGAATACGGAGGGCAGCTGGGTTGCAGGGTGCAGCGGCCGGCCTGGGGCCGGGAGTCCTACTATATATGTATCGGGGTCAGAGATTGGTCGGGACGGCGAGATTCGAACTCGCGACCCCTTGCACCCCATGCGAGACAATAGCCGAAACGCTGTGCAGCGTTGTGCAACGTCTTGCAACAGAAAAGCCTAGAAAAATAGGGGTTTTCTCATAGCTACACGTTGCAGCGCGCTGCACTCTGTTTCGACCGAAGTGTAGTCAAAGTGTAGTCAAAACGGGCAACCGTGGGGAGCGAGCACATATGACGTCCCGACCGATGAGGATGACGCCGACGCGATGCGAGTCGCTGCCGCCGGGCGTCTACGGTGACCCCGGCCAAGTCGGCTTGCAGCTGGCCGTCCGTCAAGCGCGCGGCCGGGTTTCACGCACGTGGAAACTGCGGTTCTCGTTCGCGGGCAAAAAGTCCACGCTGGCGCTCGGCCACTTCCCGGCCTTCGGGCTTGAAGAGGCGCGCAAGCGCGCGCAGCACTACCGCGACCTCGCCGACCAAGGCGTCGATCCACGCAAGGCGAAGCCGAGCAAACGGCGGTCGTCGAGAGTGGCCGGCGCGATCGCCGCGGCACTCGCGCCCGTCAGCATCGCGGCGATCGGCGACCGGCATTCCGTCGACTTCCTCGTGAGCGAGTGGCTGACCAAGGACGTCGACGTCAATCGCGATCACGACAAAGCGAGCGGCGGCGAGCATTACCGAGGCATCATGCGCCGCGACGTGTTGCGCGCATGGAGCGGGCGCGACGCGCGTTCGATCAGCGACGAGGAATGCTTTGCACTCTGCGATGACATCGTCGCGCGCGGGTCAAAGATGCAGGCGAACCATACCGCGCGCGCCCTGAACAAGCTGTTCAAGTTCGGGAAGCGGCGCAAGATCATCACCCGCAATCCCGCCGCCGACGTGGGAACCCCCGGTGGCACGCCGAAAAATCGTAAACGCAACCTAGTCGAAAAGCCGGGCGAGCTGCGCGCTCTCGTGCGCGCCCCGCAAGCCGCGTTCCGTACGGCCGTGCTCACGCACGTCGGCATGATCCTGCTGCTGACCGGACAACGCTTGCAGGAACTCGTCCGGTCGCGTTGGGCGTGGGTCGACTTCGACGCCAAAACCTGGGCGTTCCCCGACCACGTGTCGAAAACGCGCGGCCACATCGTGCCGCTGTCCGACGAGGCGCTTTTTCATTTCCGCGAACTGCGCACGCTCGCGCGCGGCTCGGCGTTCGTCGTGCCGCAAGAGATCCGACCCGACGATGCACAAACCGCCGAAGGAACTGAGCCGCTCCATGTACCGCTGTCAAAAGCGCATCGCGAAACTCGGCATCGACCCGTTTACTTTGCACGACCTGCGCCGCACGTGTCGTACCGGCTTGGGTAAGCTCGGCATCCCGCCGCACATTGGGCGCGCCGTCACTAATCACAAGAAGGAGACCGACACGGACGAGACGTACGACCAGTGGAGCTACCTGCCGCAAAAGCGCGACGCGCTCGAACGTTGGGCGGCATATGTCGTCGAGCAGCGCGAGCAAGCGCTGCGCGAACGTCCCCTAGTCGGTCGCCGTACCGATTGCGTAACGAAGCACGCGCCCGCCCCGCTCATCACGGCCGCGCTGCGGTACGTGCTCGCGCACGCGACCGAGTCGCAGGCCGTGACGTTCGGCGCGATCTACAGCGCGCTGCGCGAGGCCGGTGACCTGTCGGCAAATCTCACGTACGAAACGGCGCGGAAGAAACTGCAGCTGGCTTTGCGCAAGCTGTGCCGCGCCGGCAAGCTGCGCGCGACGACCGGCCCGCGCGGCTACGCGTTGCCGGCGGCGCTGAGCATAGCCGCGTAAAGGCGAGTCGCAGGTGCGGCAACCACAACAGGCCGGCTAGATGCCGGCCTTTTCTGTTGCGGAGCAATGCGTTCGTAGGTAGTTCCCATCTAGCGTAACGGCGCACGATGCTCATGATGCTGCCGCTGTGAACGCGAAAGACTTTGACGACGCGCTATCAAAAGCAGAGCAGCTGGTCGAGCGTGTCCTCGCGCGCGAGCCTCGCTTGCTCGACGCTTGGCTCGCATACAACAGATCCACAGGACGACGACGCGCTACACGCAGCCGCGTACGACGATCTTTTAGATTTCGGATCGAGCATTGACGTGCCGCCGCGCTGGCACTACTGGTCGCACTAAGATATGTATATGTGCGAGACCTACTTCAGAAGCATGGAGACTCGCGGCGAGTCGACGAGCTGCTCGTGCAGGCGCTTGAACTCGGACGCGACATGCACGACTTGGAGATACACCTAGAGCATGGGCAACTGATCAAAGGGCGCATGAAGCAACTCGAAGCGCTACACGCGAGGGCCTACGATGGAGCTACGCGGAAGCAGATAGAGAAAACTTACGCCGCAGTCCGCCCTCAATGCGCCACCGATGCAGAGGCATATCGGGCCGTCGTGGAGAAGCTTCCCGCGCTTGGACTTACCGAGCACAGTGCGGCACCTCATCAAGCCTCGTCGCGGCGTGCCGAGCTGAACCGCGACGCGCGCAAGTTCATGCGCGCGCAAATGGTCAATGCCTAACCGTCAGTAGACGCCGTTTTTCCCCCGCGCATGAACTTGCGCACGCGTTTGTCCCGCCGTTTCTGTCCGCGGTTTGCCGCCGCGCGCCGCGTCGTGAATGCTGTCGCCTGCTTTCAATTACAGGCAGGGCGAATCAATGACCGAGATTCCGAAGCGCAGGCGCAAAAGACCGCCGCACGCCGGCACGGCCGTCATCTGGCCGCAGGGCGTGCAAGCTATGTACGACATTTCCGCGCCGACGCGTTGGCGCTACGAAAAGAGCGGCCGACTCCCGCCGCGCGACGTGCATCTCGGCAGCAAGAGCGGCTGGCGCCCCGAGACGCTCGCGGCCTTCGCACGCAGCAGCACGACGTCGAGCGACGCGGCTGCAGCCGATCCAACAACACCGAGCGCTGAGTCCGAGATCAGTCCCCGCCTGAAAAAAAGAGCCGCCCCCGTTTGCTTGACAGGCACGGAAGCGGCTTTGAGATGAATCAGCAAATGACAGCTTACCAGTCCGGCGCGCGCGCCGTGCACGCCATGAGCAACACGACTCGCGCACCCTGCCCGCAGTGCGATCGCGGGCCGCGTGACCGGGCTCTCGCCGGTACGACCGAAGAGCGCGGCACGGACGCCATGAACGCGGTGCAGCTCGACGCCGGTACGGTGACGCGATGAGCGCCGCCCATCTGCTGGAGCGCCTGCAGCGCGTCACACGATGTAGCTCTGATCGCTGGCGCGCTGTGTGCCCTGCGCACGAATCGCGACATCACACACAGAGCCTCGCGATCCGCGAGTTGCCTGACGGCACGATCCTGCTCAAGTGCCACGCAGGCTGCGGCGGTTCGGATGTCGTTGCCGCTGTCGGCTTGCAGCTCGCCGACTTGTTCCCGCGTGACTACTCTGCACCGAACGAGCCGCGACGCGCGCGCAAGCCCGGACACTGGCACGCGCTGCGCGAAGCCGTCCAGACACTGCATCACGAGTGTCTGATCGTTGCTATTGGTGCCGAGGACATCGCGCGCGGCGCGCCTCTGTCGCTGGTCGACGTCGAGCGCGTCGCACTCGCGGCCGGTCGCATCCGCGCCGCCGTCGAGGCGTGCACATGAGCGCCCTCGAACAGAAGGCGCTCGACGAATGGCAGTGTGCGCTTCAGCGCGCTGGCCATGCTCCGTTCACCGATACCGACCTGGCGAACGCCTGCCGGTTAGCGACCCTCTACGGCAATGACATTCGATTCACGCCTGAACGCGGCTGGTTGATCTACAAGCAGGGGCGCTGGGTAGTCGACGACAAGCAGGTACAGATACAAGCCCACGCAAAGGCGACAGCTGCGTCGATTTTCGATGAATTGAAGGATGCCGCAAACAAGAACGATGCGTTCAGGCACGCGAAGCGCTCGCAGTCGAGGAGCGCCATCGAGTCGATGATCTGGCTGGCACGATCTGAGCCGGGCGTTCCGATGCCGCTCACGGCCTTCGATGCCGACGGCTGGCTGTTCAACGTGTTGAACGGCACGGTAAACCTGCGCACCGGCGAGCTGCAGCCGCACCGGCGCGAGGACTTGATCAGCAATGTCGCGGATGTCACATACGACCCGAGCGCGGCGTGCGAGCTGTGGGACAAGTTCGTGTTGCGCGTGATCGACGGCAACAAGGAGCTTTACGACTACCTTCGCCGCCTCGTCGGCTATCTGCTTGTCGGAAACACGAGCGAGCAGGTGCTGCATTTCCTGTACGGGCTGGGCGCAAACGGCAAGTCTGTTTTCTGTGAACTGCTGATGCGGCTGATGGGCGACTACGCCATCGCCGTCTCGCCCGACCTTATCATGCTGAAGCGGCACGGCGGCATTCCGAACGATGTCGCTCGACTTCGCGGCGCGCGTCTTGCGCTCATGAACGAGACCGCGCAGGGCGCGCGCTTCGATGAGGCGAAACTGAAAGACCTGACCGGCGGCGACACTCTGACCGCGAGGTTTCTGCATCAGGAATTTTTCGACTTTGCATCGACTCACCGCATCGTCATCCGCGGCAATCACAAGCCGAGCATCAGCGGCACCGACGAGGGTATCTGGCGTCGCTTGCGGCTCGTGCCCTTCACGGCGACGATCCCGGAGCATGAGCGCGACCCTCAGCTGCTGTCGAAGCTGCTGGCCGAACTGCCCGGCATCCTGAATTGGGCAATCGCTGGCTGTCTGGAGTGGCAAGGCGTCGGGCTCAAGCCGCCCGCCATCATCATCGACGCCGTGCGCGCGTATCGCATGGAATCCGACACGCTGGGGCGCTTCATCGACGAGCACTGCGAGGTGCGCAAGCTCGCGCAGGTGAAGTCGTCCGTGTTCTTCAAGCGCTACCAGCAGTTCTCAGAAGCCGCCGGCGAGCGATGGATCACGTCGAAGGAATTACCGCACGACATGGAGCGACGCGGATTCAATCGGCAGCACACGAACACGGGCAACGTGTACATCGGCATCGAACTTGCGGCAACTGAACAGGCGCATTGGCGGGAAAGTGACGGCTGGTGACGGCACCGCCGGTTCTTTTCTACAGCGCGCGCGTATGGAGAAAGATATGGAACAGCCGTCACCTGCCGTCACTACCGTGGCCAGCCCAGCCCGCCCCAGCCAGCGAGGCGCAATCAATGCGTAAGAGCATCGGCGGCGTGTTGCTCTACGAGCTGCTCGCGCAGCAGCACCGACCGCTCGACGACGCCGCGCTCGCCGCGGAGTGTCGTCGGTTGCACGCGACGGGGCTAACGCCACGCGACGTCGCGATCGCCATGAGGGTCGACCTCGCAATCGTGCTCGACTGGCTACGGGTCGCGCCGTGATGCACCGATCGACCGCCCGGTGGTTTGAAAAGGTACTGGTCGCGCGCGGACGCACGCGGCTCCGTGAGGGCGCAAGCCTTGCCAAGATTCCGACCCTCTTAGGGTTTCGTTTCACCCGCTAAATTCATGTCGCCGCCGTCACAAATTTCACCAGCTGAGGACGCCGATGCCGCGCCACGAGTCGAGCCGCAACCGCTGCACTGCCCGCGGCAGCGCGTCGGCGGCGTTGCGCGAGCGGTGACCGACCTCGCCGCAGTCGGCGAGAAGGTGCTGGCCGGGCTCGCGAAGGGGCGGCAGATTGCAATCAGCCTAGCGAGGGCAATGGCAGCGTCGAATGAGCGCGAAATCCGTTCCGCTCTCGATCGCGACATTCTCGCCGGGCATCCAGCGCGCGGCCGTGCCGGGCGGATCGCGCGAGCTGTGCGTGGTCGAGTCCGGGTGAAAGTCGCGAATGAAGTGCGGACGTGGATGTCGCGGCAAGGCGTCGAAAAAATTCTGCAACGGCTCTCCAGTGGTTGCGCTCTGTACTGCGAAAGTGAGAACACGGATACCACTGAGGAACCCTCAACCGATGAACGTTAGCTTAGAGAACTCCCGCTTCGAACTGCGAGCCATGATCGCGGCCATCATGGCCGACACTTTCAACAAGGTGCCCTCGCACGAGCGACTCGTCTGCAACGGGCTGGCCACGGCGCACGGCCTCCCCGAGCCGAACTTCTGGCGCTTGCCGGATAACGTCCTTGCCCGGCGCGATCTAAACGCGAGCACGGCGTCAGCCGGCGGTTATCTCTCAGATGTCCAGACCGTCGGTTACATCGACACGCTGCAAGCCTCGGCGATCGTCGCGTCAAAGGCGACGGTGCTCACGGCGGCACCGGGCGGTGTCGCGGTTCCCCGTGGCACTGCTCCCGTTTCGACCACCTGGCTGTCGACCGAAACGTCGACAATCACTGAATCGCAGCCGACCTTCGCACAAGCGTCAGCGACGCCGAAGATCGTGTCGGCGTTCACCGAGATCAGCAGGCAGCTGCTGCTGCAGTCGAACGCGGAGGAAGTGCTGACGCTGGAGTTTCGCAAGGCCGGAGCCGTCGCGGTCGACACCGCGATCCTTCAGGGCACCGGAGCAAGTGGTCAGCCCCTCGGCATCGTCGGCACCGCAAGCATCGGAACGTTCACCGGCGCATCGCTGAATCAGGCAGCGGCCCGAAACGCGCAGCGCGACGTGCTAGAGGCGAACGCTATCGTCAACCCCGGCGCGCTCGCTTACGTCACCACGCCGGCGGTCGCTGAGACGTTGAGCGCGCGCCAGCGGTTCACTGGCTCGGATCGCGCCTTATGGGAAGGATCGCTCGCGAACGGCAGCGTCGAGGGCGAAAGGGCGCACGCGACGACCTCTTGTCCGTCCGCGACCGTGGTCTACGGCGACTTCAGCAACGTCTGGCTCATTCAGTGGTCGGGCGGTCTGCAGATCCAAGTCGATCCATGGACGAAGTTCGCGCAGGGCATCGTGGCGGTGCGGCTGCTGATTCCCATCGACGTCATCATCGCGCGGCCTTCGGGCTTCAGCGTGGCAACCGGAGTTTCCTAGCCATGCAGCGCACGGTGGAGATCATGATCGGCGGCAATCCGGTGCGCTACCTGTGCGAGGCCGACACCGACGCCGAAGCGCGGGAGAAGGCGGAGCGATTCGCGGCTCGTATCGGCGCGCGGCTCGACGCACGCGGACTCGTTCACGCGGATCTGGCCGTCGACCTGACGGTCGCGCCGAGGAACTGAATCGGCCGGCGTGGAAGTGACTTGCAGGCCGGCCGGCGGGGCACAACCTCCTCGCGGGTGAAACACTGCAGGCCGCATCTGCCGAGTGCGCAGCGATCTTATGTTGCGTGCTTCGGGGCGCTCCTCAGACGGCTACTTGCCGCACGGGCGATCCTTGGTTCGCGGTCGAAGAAGGCGTGCGAACGCTTCACACGGCGTATAGTGAAGGCGAAACGGCAGACCAAAAGACGCCCGTAAGTCCGACCCGCAAAGGTCGGCAGAGGGCACATGAAACGCACGCGGGAACACGAAGAGGAAGAGTTGCGCAAGGATCACGCCACCGCCGTGGCTAAGGCCAGCGCGTGGCGGATTCGGGCTATCGTGGCGCACGGCGAAGGCCGCAAAGCCGATGCCGCTCGATGCGAGGACAAGGCCCGCGACTGGTCATCGCGAGCACGCGAAATCGAACGGCGTCTAACGGACGAAGGTCAGCTAGAAACCCCGCGGCGTCCCGCGTGACGACGGAGCAACTCGCCGCAGCGGCGGCAGATCGCGCGTAACTTTCGGCACGTCGCCCCTCGCTGATGTTGTAGTTCGTGCCGCGCGCCGGCTCGATCTGCTACAGCAGCTCGCCGCAGCGGCTGATCGCGCGCGTGAACTTCTACAGCGCCAGCGCCGGTGTTCTCCGTACATGAACCTGCCGGCGGCTTCGCGGCTCGCAAGCATTACGGCGTCGAAGAATCTTACGAATTGGCTGGCGAGTGCTTCGTGGCTTGGGGCGAAATCCCTTGTTTTTCAGCGTTGGCACGGTAGCTGTATGTTAAATCCGGAACGCGCCATCCGTATTGACGAGAGCGCCTGGGATCTCAACTTGGGGAGCAAATACAGATGAAGAAGAACCTTCTGGCGATGGTCGCCGTGGCACTGCTGGCCGGGCCGATGGCGGCGCAGGCGATACCAATGCGATTCGACGCAACGACCAACACTCCAACAGTTGTTGGCAGTTGGTTCGCCGACTTCAACGATACTGGCGATGGTCTGTTCTCGTTGAATGAACTAACGGCTTTTAGCGGAGTGACCTGCATTACCTGCGGGAATCTGTTTTTTGGCACGATGACTGGTGCGGCAACAGTCGCCGGTTTCAGTTCTGGTGGTGGTAACAATTGGATATTCAGTCGAGTTGGTGGCACCCTTTCTGCGGGTAGCGGGAATTGGTCGTACCGAATTTCATCAATCTCCGTCCCCGAACCCGGCACGCTCGCGCTGTTCGGTCTCGGCCTCGCGGGTCTTGGATTCGCTCGCCGTCGTCGCGCAACGCACTGACGAGCAGCCGATTTGTTGATACGAGCGCCGCCTTCGGGCGGCGTTGCGCGCTCATCGACGGCGTCGACGTCGCGCTTTGCCAAAGCGTGATCACGATGACGTTGCGCGCGCCGCACTTCGAGCAGCGCAACCGCGGCCGGATGTCGCCGACCGGAAACTGCGGGCCGAGACGGTCGCGCAGCTGAGCGAGATCGACGCGTCGCGTCTCATGGCAGCGGTTGCAGCTCGCGCCGTACACGATCAGCTCGACCGCTTCGGCGAGGGTTAGCTGCTCTGCTGATTTCGACGAGGAAAGCACGACTGTATTATTATACAGCCTCGATCAGTCTGGCCGACGCCACAATCAATTCACGGTAGTTCAATGCCGCGGAGCCGGAGTTCGCCTACGACTTCGTCTGCAATTTGGTCGTACAGCGCCTCCTGTTCGATATGTCCAAGCGCCAACAGGGGGATCTTCGGATCATTGGCGCACTGAAAGCTAGACAGCACGCGGTCGCGCGAAAACCCGCAAGGCTTCAAGACGACGGGGAGAATGCGCACGCCTCGCGCCTCCGCTGCCATCAACAGCGGTGGAAGCTCGTTATTCGAGATGAAATCGGATGCAAGAAAGTCTGCGCTTACCAGCAAGATTGCTATAGCCGCCTCGTCGATGTTTTTTTGTATTTCCTCGCGCCATTTGTCTCCCGTGCGCATTCTGGTATCTGACCAGGTTGCAATTAGCTTGGCTCGTTCAAGCGGCCGCAGGTGAACGAGCAACCTTTCCAGACATTGCTTGTCCGCGTGGCTATAGGAAATGAATAGTTTTGGTGTGCCGCTTAACTTCGTTCGAGCTTTGATGTCGAGACTTTCAAGCTCTACGAGTTCTTCCTGAAATGTCTTCACTCCGGGGCGGGGCATCGCTGCGGACACGATGTCGCCGGGTTGCCTGAAATAACGCACCGCATCCAGACGCGTAAGGCCGTGGTCTAGCAAAAGGTAAGCAGCATGTGACTGCTTTTCGCTGAATATCGCGATGAGAACATTCGGCGGAGTTACCTCCTCCTTACCGCTCGACTGGACGTGAAAGACGGCTCTCTCCAAGAGCCGTTGCAAGCCCAGCGTGGGCTGCACGCCATCTGCGTCATCGTCCGCCAGAATAGGTGTGGTGCTGTCAATAAATCCGCCACCCCTTTTTTGAGCGCGGCATTGTTAACGTCATGCGCCTGCCAGAACGGCAGCAGCGAGGGCGCGTCTGTCAGAGCCCACAATACGTGCTCAACGGTCATGAACGCGTGATGCTTCTTTGTCGCTTCCCTAAATGCCGTATTGAGGAGCTCTTCCAGCTCAGAACTAAGCACGCGGCAATCTCCTTTTGTTCTTAGCGCCGCACGGCGGCGTGCGCCGCATAGGTGTTCTTTGCGACCCCAACGATTGCGCCGAACACTCGTAAGGATTGGTCGGGGTGGCCGGATTTGAACCGACGACCCTCTGCACCCCATGCAGATGCGCTACCAGACTGCGCCACACCCCGACGAAAGGAAGTGAATTATGCGGGACGCGACCCGCAATCCGAAAGTGTAGTCAAAAGTGTAGTAAATCGAATTTGCCCGCACGTGTAAGTCGTTGGCTCCGATGAGGAATCCCGACTACTTGCATCATCGCACCCCATGCAAGTGCGCTACCAGGCTGCGCCACGTCCCGAACCGCACGTGCATGCTAATCAGCCCTGCGACAGCGTGCAACAATTCGCTGCACGATGTGCCCACGAATCGGGACAATGCCCCTGCGGTTCCTACGACGAGAACCGCTCAGGGCGGGCGAGTACCTATTTGTCCGCCCACGACGCCTGATCGTGCCCAAAATTGCACGTCGGCATCATCGCGACACCGGTATGGCGTTCACAGACTGCGCCGGGTTACTGAGAAACGCCTGCAGGAACTCGATGAATCTGTGCATGAGTTTTTCCATTCGTTCCACGGCGAAGCGATCTCGCGGAAACAGCAGCTCCCCTGCGATCTCATCGTCCGTCTCGAACAGCTGTATCGATGGTTCGCCGTCTCTGACCAGATATCTTCGCAACGGGTGCGCGAAGCTGACTGGTGAGCAGGACAGCGCGCAACCCGAACCGGTTGCGTCCCAATGCGCCGCAGACTGCGGTATCCAGTTGAAGCGGCCGTTGTGCGCGAATTCCGGCGCAGGGGTCTGTGCCTCGAGCAATGACGAGTCCGCGTGTTCGTACGCGACGCAATACTCCTGAATCGCGCGGTTGAGGAGGTCGACGAACGTATCTTCCGGATGCAACGCAATGCGCAGGTTGAGTGCGCATGACATATAGCCGATTGTATTCTGCAATTCCGGTGTCAACCTGCCGTCGATCTGGAACAAGATGACCGCATCGGTAGCTTCACACCAGCGCAGCACGAGCGCCACATAAGCGCTGAATACTCCCATGGCCAAGGTCGTGCGAAGCTGCCGGCAGCGCTCAATGAGCTCCATCTTCATTCGCTTGTTGATGTGTACTGGGACATGGGCCCAGCCGCGGCACGCTGCAGCGGGTACATTCCGGTCCGCGGGAAATCGCAAGCGTCCACATCCAGCGAGCCGCTGTCTCCAGTAGGCCCCGTGCCTTCCCATCCATGCGCGTTTACCCTCTCGTTGCCAGGCCGCATAGTCAGGGAACTGCACTACAACAGGTACCAACGAGATCGCCTCGCCGTGCTCTGCTTGTGCATAGACAGTGAACAACTCACGCAGCAGGATGCCCATCGAGAACGCGTCTGAAACCATGTGCTCCAGGGCAAGCACCAGCACATGTTCGTCGGCGCCGACGCGCAACAGTCGAGCCCCAAACAGGGGTCCTATGGCTACGTCGATCGGTTCGAGGATCAGCTCCACGATCAGGCGCTCGACTTCGAGTTCGCATCGATTCTCCGGAAGCGAGGTCAGATCAACCAACTTCAGCTCACATGTAGCTGAGGGTGAGATGAGCTGGACAGGATCGCCATCGCGCACCACTACAGTTGTGCGCAGCGCTTCATGCCGCGCGACCAGCGTACCAACGGCACTCTGCAGTGCCGAGCGATTCAATGGTCCCCGCAGCCGGAGTGCCGACGCGATCTGCCTGATCGCGGATCGTTCTCTCAATCGATACAGGTTCCAATGGGCAAGCTGCTGAAACGTCAACGGTGCATATTCGAGCTCACTGCGGCGCCCGATATTTGTCATGTTCGCACCGTGTACCGTGGACGTTTCGAGCAAGGCAGCGATATCACCCTGCACCGCTCGAAGGCATTCCAGGTCCGCGCGGGTCAGCGCGCCCTTCGGCGCCCTGTAGCGCAGCCTGCCGTTCTCCAGCCATATCTTGACGCCGCGACTGTGAATGCTCGCCAGCACGCTGGCGGCCGAATGCGCGCGCTCGTCGGCAGGATTCACGACCGCCCCGCAAGGTCGCGGGCGCCCTCCGTGACCGTGCGTGCGCTCAGATCGTCGATGGTCCCCTCCTCGTAGTCCGGCGATGGTGGACCCAGCCAGTCTGCGCGGGCGCACAGCAGGGACTCTATGACCTTCGCGAGCGCCTCGACCGTAGGATGCTGAAACACGGCAACGACGGGCAGGTGTACGGCAAAACGCACCTCGAGCTGCACCACCAGTCTCATGCCGTGCAGCGAATGCCCTCCTAGCTCGAAGAAATTGTCATGGCGACCGATTCGCGCGACTCGCAACAGCTCCCGCCAGATCTGCACGAGCGCGTTTTCGATCTCACCTTGTGGAGCTTCATATTTTCCCTGATTGTAGGAGTCAGCCACCGGTGCCGGAAGCGCGCGTCGATTCAGCTTGCCGCTGGGCGTCATTGGCATGCTCGTGAGAACCACAAATGCGGCCGGGATCATGTACTCCGGGAGGGTGCTCGCCAGATGAGTCCGCAGCTCCTCGGCGGTCGGGCGGATTTCAGCGCGCAGCGTGACGTACGCGACGAGCGATTTGTCGCCAGCAACGTCCTGACGGGCGGTGACGGCTGCCTCCTTGACGTGCGCGTGCCGAGCCAGTTGAGCCTCGATCTCACCCAGCTCGATCCGAAACCCTCGGATCTTCACCTGATCGTCGTTGCGTCCCAAGTATTGAAGCGTACCGTCGCTGCACCATCGGCCCACATCTCCGGTCTTGTACATGCGCGCCTGCGGATGGCCGTCGAACGGATCCGGCACAAAGCGCTCTGAAGTCAGTGCAGGCCGGTTCAGTAGCCGCGCGCAACGCAGACGCCGCCGATGTAGATTTCGCCCGCCACCCCCAACGGCACAGGCTGCAAGCGAGCGTTCAATACATAGATTCTGGAGTTCGCGATCGGGCGACCGATCGTCGGCAGCACGGACCACTGAGCAGGATCGAGCGGCAGGGTGAGCGCGGTTACGACATGCGTTTCGGTCGGTCCGTAATGATTGTGAAGCCGGCATCCGCCGAGGTGCTTGAACAAGGTGACGAGCTCATCGCTGATACGGAGTTGCTCTCCGGCGGCAATGACGTCGCGCAATTTCGTGGGACGATCATGTGTCGCCTGGAAGTACTCAGCCAAGCTATGCAGCATCATCGGGGGAACAAATAACCTCTCGATGCAGCGGTTGCTCAGAAGCTCCGTCAGAGCTCTCACATCACGACGCATCCATTCATCCAGCAGTACCAACGTCCCGCCAGTAGCGAGCGTGGTGAAAATCTCTTGAAACGCTACGTCGAAGCTCAACGCGGCGAACTGCAGGACTCTCGGCGGACTGTCCGAGCCGAGCGCGCTGCGGTGCCATTCGATCAGATTCACCATCGATCGGTGCGGCATGCCGGTGCCCTTCGGCCGCCCGGTCGAGCCAGACGTGTAGATGACATAGACCAAATGCTCAGAGGCTTGGCCCGTCTCTGTGAGCGACGGATTCTCGTCCTCGCCTCGTCTCGTCCCACGCACCGTTTCATCGAGCACAAGCACTTCGGACTGACTCGATGGAACCATCGAAATTAAAGCCGAATGCGTCAACACGAGGTGCGGCTTCGCATCCTCCAACATGTACTCCAGTCGCTCGCGCGGATAGTTTGGATCCAGCGGCAGGTACGCACCGCCCGCCTTGAGTATTCCCAACACGCCGATGATCATCTCGATACTACGCTCTGCGCAGATCCCGACTAGCACATCCGGACCGACGCCTTTGCGACGCAGCTCGTGCGCCAGTTGATTGGCGCGGGCGTTGAGATCGCGGTATGAGAGCAGCTGCGCCCCGTGCTCGACCGCAGTGACATGCGGAGTGCGTGCTGCTTGTTCCTCGAACAACTGATGAACAAGCTTCTCTCGAACATACGCGACCGTGGTCGCGTTGAGTCGCTCGATCAATTCGCGACGCTCGTCCTCTGGCAGCACAGACAGTGAGACGGCGGGCGTTTGTGGCGACCTCGCCAATGACTCTACGAGCGACTGCAGGGCCCGCTTCATATAGGCGATCACCCGATGCGGATTGACGGCCGCGTCGCTCTGCACGCTCAGTTCAAACCCGTCACCGACGTCGTCGACGGACAATGTAATCGGGTAATTGGTCCGATTGTAGCGAGCCAGTACGCGGACCCCGCCCGCAGCTTCCCAATCCACGTCACCGTCAGCCCGGCCGTGCCGATAGTTCAGAAGCAGTGTGAACAGCGGCGCCGACCCTCGATCCCGCTGCACCGCTGCGCCACCGCCAGCGAAGCCTGCTCATGTATCAGCAGTTCCAGCAACTCCCGCTGTGTCTCGCTCGACCAGCTCCTCGGCCGTCCATCCGCCCAGATGCACGCGCAACGGCAGCGTGTTGATGAACATCCCCAGAAGTTCGCTGCGTGCCCGCGTCTGCCTTGCAGTCGCCCAGCAGGACACTCCCGAAGACGACATCGTCTCGTCCGCTGCGTGAGCTGCGACCACACTGCCCCATGCCGCATGAAACATTGTCGCCGCGCTCACGCCGAGACGTCGCGCCTGAGCCCGCACGCGCCCGCAAGTGCTGGAATCGAGATTGCTCCCGCGCCTCTCGGGTCTGAGTTCCGTCTCCGTGCACGTCCAATAGCCCGAACGGTGCCGTCGGCTCGTCGATCGTCCGCGAGCTTGCTCCGGAAGAACGCCTCCGCATCGCTGCTGGCAGCCTACGCCAGCGCCTGCGCCACATGATTGCGATACGGCACCGGCTGGCGGCAAGCGTCGCACCTGCCTCTCAGATGCGCCGACGACTTCGGAGATAATGAGCTTCTGAGAAGTGTTGCATCGCCGACGATATGGTGCAGCTGGAGCAGGACATACCAACGTCGAGCTGTGCGGGTCGGCAGCCACCTGCAGCTGCATCAGGGCGCCTGCCGCAAATCCAGACGCTGCCGCTCCGGCTTCAACCACTCCTGAATCTGCTCGACGCAGTCGCAGCGCCGGATCGAGTGTCAACCTCCATCGACGGGAAGCGCTTGCCTGCCGATAGACCACCTGCACCGGGCGTGGCAACCGCTCCCATGACAGCGACGGTACGCAGCATGTCATGTCGATCGATCGACTGCCTGCAGGCCGCGATCAGCTCATCGAGCCGTTGTGCGCGACGACACCGCCAGCACGATTGCAGCCACGTACGCGTCCCCGCTCTGGTCATGCAGCAGATGGTGAAACAGGATCCCCTCCTGCAACGGAGCCAGCGGATAGATATCCTGTACGTTGACGGCGCCGCCTGGCACCGTCTGCACGATTCGCTCGATGTGCTCTGCGCTCCAGCTCCACCAGCGGCAGCATCTCCGGCGTGATCGCTGCGCATCCGTGCCGGATTCAGGTTCGGCGGCACGTCGGAGGCTCGCCAGCCGCTCCGGGTCAGTGCCGCTGCAAGCTCCGCGAGCGTCGGACTCTCGAATACGCGGCGCACCTCGGCCGTACAGCCCCACGCGGCGCAGGCGCTCCATCATCTGCACGATCAGCAGCGAGTGCCCACCCAGCTCGAAGAAATTGTCTTGCCTTCCCACCCGCTCCACTCGCAGCAGCGCCTGCCAGATCCCCGGCAAGGATCTCCTCCACCTCTCCTTGTGGGGCTCATAGTGCCGCCTCGCGTAAGCATCGAGTTGCGGTGCCGGCAATGCGCGACGATCCAGCTTGCCATTCGGCGTCAGCGGCAATGCGTCAATCACCACGAATGCACTCGGCACCATGTACTCTGGCAGCCGCGCCTTGAGATGCGCACGCAGTTCCTCGACGAGGGCGCGCCACGTCGTCTTGCGTCACGTATGCCACCAGTCGTTTCTCGCCGGCGCATCTTCTCGCACGACGACGGTCGCCTCTTTCACCGCTGGTGACGGATGCAGCTGCGCCTCGATCTCGCCCAACTCGATGCGAAAGCCGCGGATCTTCACCTGATGTCGTTGCGCCCGAGGTATTCGATGTCCCATCCGACCGCCATCGCGCAAGATCGCCCGTGCGATACATGGCCGATCCCGGCGTGGTGTCGAACGGGTCTGGCAAGAATCGGGCTGCGGTCAATTCGGGCCGATCTAGATAACCCCGCGCGACTCCCAATCCACCGATATGAATCTCTCCGACCACACCGATGGGGACGGGCTCGCGTTGCACACCGAGCACGTACACACGCGCGTTCGCCATGACCCGCCCAATGTGCGGAGTTGGCCCTTCGATGCGTCCGCAGCTCGCATCGACGCTGCACTCGGTCGGACCGTACATGTTGAAAAAGGCCGTCCGCTCGGCGGCAGCGAGGATTGCCCAGGTCCTTGCGTCGATCGCTTCCCCTCCCAGGAGCACCTTTCGCAGACAACCTGCGCGGCCTTCGAGACGCCGGCTTCGCATGGTGCGTAGATGCGAAGGCGTACACTCGATCGCCTCGATTTCATGCTGCTCCAGAAAATCTAGCAATGCGTCGGGATTGAGCCGGGCCGATTCGGGAAAGCAGGTACACCGTACGTCCCATGACGAGCTGGCCCCAGGCCTTGACCGCCATGTCAAACCCGACTGACGAGTTCCACGCGACGCGACGACAATCTGGCGGTACGCCGTGAATGCTGCGTTCGAGCCCGTGCAGGAAATTGAGCACGCTTGCGTGCTCGACCATTACACCCTTGGGCACGCCGGTCGATCCTGAAGTGTAGATCACGTACGCCAGATGTGCGGCCGTCAGCCCCATGGCAGCGGCATCGAGATTGTCGGTAGCAGCGCTCGCCCATGGCGACTCGTCCCATGGAACCGCATCCAGCACAACCGGCGCGCATCCAGGAGGAATCGCCAATCGCGCGGCCAGCGGCGCTTGTGTGATCACAGCTACTGGTCGACTGTCGCGTAGCATGTACGCAAGTCGCTCGTCGGGGTGAATAGGATCGAGCGGCACGTACGCGCCACCGGCCTTCAGAATAGCCAGCAATGCTATTACCAGCTCCAGGCTGCGCTCGGCGCAAGAACGCGACTCGATCGTCTGGTCGCACGCCCTTTTCACGTAGGTGCCGCGCCAGCTGGTTCGCTCTGCGATTGAGCTGGTCGTAGGTCAGCGATCCGTCGTCGCATACGATCGCGAGCGCAGCTGACGAACGTTCCACCTCCCGTTCGAACTGCTGGTGGATTAATGCGTCATGCGGAACCGGTGTCCGTGTAGCATTGAAACGTTCGAATATGTGACGACGCTCATCATCATCCATCAAGGGCAATGTGCTCGCGCGTTGTTCGCTGTCGCGTACCATTTCGCGCAGCACTACCTTGAAGCGCTCGGCCCATCGAGTGATTGTCCCGCCGTCAAACAGGTCCGTGGCATAGGTAAGGATGCCGCCGATTTCATCGCCGGCCTCCTGGAGGGACAGGGTGAGATCGAAGTGGGACGTCTGCGGTGGCACTTCCTGCTCCACCAGCGTTAGCCCGGCCATCGGTGTCGCACCCCCTCTTTGCTGGCTGCAACGCGAACATGACCTGGAAGATGGAGCTGTAAGACAGTGAGCGTCTGGGCTGAAGCGCATTAACAACGAGCTCGAACGGCACCTCCTGGTGCGAGTACGCCGCGACCATACTTCGCTTGACCTGCTGCAGAATCTCCGACACCGCGGGATGGTTCTGCATTCGTGTGCGCACGGCGAGAGTGTTGACGAAGAAACCGACCAAACCCTCGACCTCGGTGCAGGAACGGTTTGCGATGGGTATTCCGACGACGACGTCGGACTGTCCACTAAGCCTTGCCAGCAGAACCGCCCAGCCCGCGTACAACACCATGGCCAGCGTGAGGTCGTGCCGCCGCGCAAGGGTCTTCAGCTCCGCAGTGAGTTCTGTTCCCAGCGACACGCGCACGCTCGAGCCACGATAGCTCTGAACTGGCGGGCGGGGTCTATCGGTGGGTAGCTCCAGCAGCTCGGCAGCCCCCTGCAGATGTTGTTTCCAATAATCCACTTGCTGCGATACTTCGGTGCTTGTCAGACGCACACGTTGCCACTGCGTGTAATCGGCGTACTGGATGGGCAATGCTGACAGCGGGCTTGCTACTCCTTCGCGGCTTGCCGCATAAAGCTGGGCGAGTTCCCGGATAAGCACGTCGAGCGACCAGCCGTCTGCGATGATGTGATGTACTGTGATCAGTAGCGCGTGCTCGACTGCCGACAGCTGCAGCAAACGCCCTCGAATCAACGGACCGGAAGCGAGATCGAAGGGGCTGGTCAGCTCCTGAGACGCGTGCCTCAACACCTCGGATTCGCGCTCCGCTGCCGGCTGCGCGCGCAAGTCGATGACGCTCATCGGGAAACGACCGGCGGGCACTATTTCCTGCATCGCTACGCCATCCACTTCGGCGAACGTCGTTCGCAGTGCTTCGTGGCGTAACATGAGGGCATCGAGCGCCCTGATCAGCGCAGCTCGATCCAACTCGCCGGCCATGTGCAGCAGCAAAGGTATGTGGTAGGCGATGCTGCCACCTTCCAGCTGATCGATGAACCACAGCCGCTGCTGCGCTCCGGAAGCTGGCAACCTGCAAGGCTCGCGAAAGTCACGCGGAAACGGTTGGATCGCCTGCCCGCGCTGGGATCTTTGCTCGACCAGCAATGCGAGCAATCGCGCCTTGTCCTTCGAAAGTGCTGCCAGTTGCTCTGTCACGGAACCGTACTCCCTACTCACGCCCCGCCCTCCGTTCGATCTGTTGCAGCAGCTGGGTAACGCGGCTCTCCGGCAATGACGCCACCTCCTCCACTAACGCTTCCATATCGCCGCGCTCGATTCGGTCCAAGATGTACGCCTGGTGCAGCTCTCTCACGTGCGCAGCGAGCTCCGCAAGTGCGGGGAACTGGAACAGCGCGCGCATCTGTATCTCAATCGACAGGGCTGAACGAATACGGGCTGCAACTTGCATGGCGAGCAACGAATGTCCGCCGAGCTCGAAGAAGTTGTCGTGGCGGCCCACGGGTCCCGTCCGCAGCAGCTCACGCCAGATTGTCGCGAGAGACTCTTCGATTTCATCTCGTGGCGCTTGGTACTCACGGCTGGCGTATGCATCTGCCTCCGGTTCGGGCAACGCACGGCGGTCGAGCTTGCCGTTCGGCGTGAGGGGCAGGCACGGGAGGACCACGAATGCACCCGGGACCATGTACTCCGGCAACGCGGACCTTACGTGCGCGCGCAGAGCCTCCGGACTCGGACGGCTGCCGGCGCAGCTGATGTATGCGACGAGAAGCTTGCCGCCAGAGCGATCGGCGCGTGTAACCACTGCGGCCTCATTGACGTCAGGGTGTCGACTCAGCTGCGACTCGATTTCACCGAGCTCTATACGAAAGCCACGTACCTTGACTTGACCATCGTTGCGCCCCAGAAACTCCACGACTCCATCGGCTCGCCAGCGCCCCAGATCCCCGGTCCTGTACAGACGCGCATGACGGTTGGATGCGAACGGATCGTCCAGAAAGCGCTCGGCAGTCAGCTCCGGTCTGTTCAGATACCCCTGCGCTACACCGTCACCGCCGATGTAGATCTCACCGGCTACACCGATCGGCACTGGTTCGCGATGCTCATCGAGTACATAGACTTGTGTATTCGCGATGGGCCTGCCGATCGGAATGCTCCGGGCGGTCTCACTGACCCTCTCGATGCGATATGTGGTCGCGAAGGTCGTGCTCTCCGTCGGGCCATAGGCGTTGAGTAACTGCTGGGGCGGGCTGTTTTCAAGCACTCGGTTGATGACTCGGGGATCCAGAACGTCGCCTCCGACGAGCAGATAGCGAAGTCGCGCGAAGGCGTCCGCCAAGACGTCAGCACACTGATTGAACAACCCCACCGTCAGGAAGATGATCGTGGCGCCCTGCTCGGCCAGCATGTGTGCCAGTCCACGCGAGTCAACGACGATCTCCTGCGGAACTACGACGACGCGGGCACCGTTCAGAAGGCCGCCCCAGATCTCGAATGTCGCAGCGTCGAATGCTGGATTGCTGCAATGTGCGATGACATCCTGGGGACTCATGTCCGCGTAGCGACTGTTTATGACCAACCGATTGATGGCGCGATGTGGAACGATCACACCCTTGGGAGTACCGGTGGAGCCTGAGGTGTACATGACGTATGCGGGTGCCGTTGCATCGCACTGGCTCGGCGGGTTGTGAGTAGAGTGCCGAGCGATGGCATCGTCAGAGTTCTGCAAGTCGACCCCCTTCACGTCCGGTGGCAGTACAGTGAGCTCGCGCTGCGATAGCGCGATCGCTATCCGTGCCCCGCAGTCCTCAATCATGAATCGCTGCCGTATTGCGGGCAGTTCCGGATCGATCGGCACGTACGCGCAGCCCGCCTTGAGGGCCGCTAGCTGAGCCGTCACGAGTTCGAGGCTGCGCCGCAGGATTATCGGAATGTACCGACCGGGCTGTGCGCCGGCAGCGCGCAGATGGTGAGCCAGTTGGTTGGCCAGTTCGTTGACTTCCTCGTAGGTTCGCTGCCGCGTGCCACACGTCACGGCGATGGCATGAGGTGTGCGCGCGACCTGCGCCTCGAACAGCTTGTGAACGACCCAGTCGTTGGGATACGGCGTAGCGGTCTCATTGAACGAGCGCAGCACTTGCCAGCGCTCGACCTCAGTCATCAGCTGCAATCTGCTTGCCTGCGCGTCAGGCCGACTCGCCATCTCACGTAGTACGGTGGCGAAGTACCCCACCCACCGCTCGACGGTCGAGTGATCGAACAGGTCGGTCGCGTAATTGATGAAGCCACGAATGCCGCCGGCCATCTCCCGCAGGGACAGCGTCAGGTCGAACTGTGCCGTCCGCAGGGGAACTTCGTCCTCTGCCATCACGAGTTGGGGCAGCTGCGGCGTTTCACGTCGCGCATTCTGAAACGCGAACAGTACCTGCAGCACCGGGCCATGACTCAGACTGCGGACCGGCTGGAGTGCCTCGACTATCCGCTCGAACGGAGCAGCTTGGTGCGCATACGCAGCGAGCATGATCTCCTTCACACGGAGCAACAGCGCGGCAACCGTGGGATCGTCGTCCAGCCTAACGCGTACCGGCAGGGTGTTGACGAAAAAACCTACAAGATTCTCGAGTTCGACACGCGGCCGGTTTGCGACCGGTATGCCGATGACGAGATCACGGTGACCGCTGAGGCGCGACAGAAGAATCGTCCATGCAACCTGCAACGTCATCGCCAGCGTCACGTCGAGGCGCCGCGACAGCGCTCGCACCTGGGCCGTCAGATCGACATCGAGCCACACGGTTGCATCTGCGCCCCGGTAGCTCTGCGCCGGTGGTCGCGATCGATCCAGCGGTAACTCGAGCAAAGTCGGAGCGCCGCGCAACTGCTCCTGCCAATACAGAACGTGCTGATGCGAGTGCGCCTGCGCCGAGGCCCGACGCTGCCACGAGGCGTAATCTGTGTACTGAATCGGCAGCGGCGGCAGTGACTCAGGCAGCCCAGCGCAGTATGTCCCGTACAAGTTCGCGAGGTCTCGCAGGATCACGCCGATCGACCAGCCGTCCGAAACGATGTGATGCATCGTGATCAGCAAGACGTGCTCATCCTCAGCGAGGCGCAGTAGACTGCCTCGGATCATCGGACCAGCGGTCAAGTCGAAAGGTGCGGACAACTGCGCCCGCGCACACTCAGCGACGTCCGCTTCGTGCTGGCGGCGGCTCCGCCGACGCAAGTCGAGATCCTGGAGCTCAAAGGGCGTCGTACGTAGCACCCGCTGCACGGGTTCGCCCTCTACGTTCACGAACACTGTACGCAACGACTCGTGCCGCCGCAGCAACGCGTCTAGTGTCGATTGCAAGGCCACACTATCCAGCCCGCCATATATCCGCAGACAGAGCGGGATGTGATATGCCGCGCTCGCGTTGTCCAGCTGAGAGGTGAACCACAACCGCTGCTGAGCCCATGACAGCGGCGCGCTGAGCTCGTGGGCCGGCTCTATGGGCGCCTCGAACGTTGCGGCATGAGGCATCCGGCTGCTGACCTCGGCAACCGTCGGACCGCGAAAGAATTCGTCCAACGACAACTCCAAGCCGAGCACCGAACCGATTCTCGATACGACCTGCACGGCAAGAAGCGAATCGCCGCCGATCTCAAAGAAGTCGTCGTGAACACTCACCTGCTCCAGCCGCAGTACCTCCCGCCAGATGCACGCTATCGCGTCCTCTACCTCCGTACGCGGTGCGACCAACCGCGCTCCCGTACGCTCTGCACGCGGCATCCGGTGATCGAGCTCCGAAAGAATGTCTCCGACGCGACTGAGCCGGTGGGCGGCGGCGTGCCACCTGTTTGACACGTCGGAGACAACTTCGGTCGCATCACTACTGGGCGGGACTTCCTCGCTGGCGGCGTCGCAGGCGGCGGCGTCGATGGATACGCCTTCCGCGGCGTCGAGTGGAATCGTAAAGGCGATCTCAGCTGCGGGAGCACCGTTGCCGCTCTGCGCCGTGCGAAACTGACCGAACGATTTGTCTACAAACGTCCACGCCGGCGCGTTGCGTGCGCTCTGTCGAAATCGGAGGTTGATCGTGGTTACCTGAGCTTCCCGCGCGATGCGGGCAAGCTCCCGCACAATGTCGTGCTCGACGCCACGACCGAGTACGCGACAGCTGAGCACAAAGGTATCCACATCCAGACAGCGGTGCTCGCAGCGAAATAGCACCACGCCTACCAGACCGTAGTCGCCGAATCGGTCAGACACGTGCACGACGACGGCGCGCATGTTACCGGAGCTGCAGAGCGACTCTATTTCGCTGGCGCTGCGACGGATCGTGGTGAGGTTGAACTGGTTGGTGCGGCGGATCAACTCAGCCACTCGGTCCAGATGTTGCGAGCGCATCTGCGATACGCCGACGCGCAGGTCCAGAGACGCCAGAAAATCCGCCAGGTCCACGGCTTCCCGTCGTACGCGATCACGCTCACGGTTCTGGAGATACTGCACGGTACGCCGGCCGGCTTCCTCTGTCGCTCCGATTCTGTCGAACGCCCAGACGTGATCGATAAAGTGCGCGATGTCGTCCCCCCTGACGGCAGTTGCAGCGTTAGCACGGACGGGCAGCCGCTCCGGACCTCGGCGCACTCGACGGGGCTGTCGTCGATCAGAATGAAGCTGTCAAGCGAAAGCTGTAGCTCCTCTGCGAGCGACCGCAGATTCGCCGACTTCGCCTCCCAGTTCACACGTGACGCGATCAGGTGCTCCTCGCGCAGTCGCATGTCCTGGCGGTGCTCGAAAACCGCTGCGACGTCTGCTGGGTTGTTCTTGCTGCAAAGGCACAGCAGCATTCCCTGATCGTGCAGGCGGATCAGCGTGTCGTGAAACCGCACACGCGCGGGCGTCAGCTCCACGCCGGCTGCACCGTCCTCGCCGCAAATGCCCTTCCAGAGCGTATTGTCGCAATCGATCGCTATCACCTTGTAAGGCGACTTGAGGAATACGGCGATACGCCGCGCCAGAAAAGTCGCGAGCGCGACGAAGTAGTCCCGCGTGTACGGGATGTGTCCGAGACGATCCGCACGCAGATCCTCAATGGCCAAGACGGGGTACAGCTGGACGAGGTCGGAGTGCGTCCAACAGTGCACACCGGCAAGCGCGTGCAGCTTGCTGACGAGATGTGGATTGCAGTTCCGCCAGCCCTGCGCGATACGCAGCAGGCAGCGTGGACTGCAAGGGACACAGGAACACGAACGTAGTCGCACTCGAACGGGTGCGCAGCGACGCAACGGCAGCGATGAGATCCGCCACGGCGTCGCGCAGGTGCTCCAGGTTCTGCTCGATCTCGGCTGCCGGTCGGTCTCGCATCCAGTCCTCGAGGCGGAGGAGGAGGACGTTGAAGCCGCCCGGATTCTGATTGAAGAGGCTTTCCGGATTGAGTATCGCTTGCAGCACCTGTGCGTAGGGAGCGATTGCAACATCGCCCGCTATCTCCAACGTCTCCACCCAGAAGGTCATGGGCGCCTGGATTGGATCAGCCGTAAAGGTAGCGGCGATCACGATAGATTGTCGGCGCCGCTCAGCGGACGTCTCGTTCGCTGAAGGCTGGGTGAGCCGAAGCTCGTGTCTCGCTCGATTGGCAGTCGAACCGCGCAGTCTCTCGTCAGCCAGACTCTCGTCGTTGGTCATGTCCCTGCCTCGCCAGTTGCCGCGGTGTGTCGGGGTGCGCTCATCCCTGCTTTGCGCGCGAGTTCAACTAGGCTGAGTACCAAGGAAATCGAGACCGCAACAATCGCGAAAAGCGCCGACGGCTCGCGCCGCGCGTGGAAGCACGGCTGACGGACGGTCGCCGAGTTGGTTGTCGGGTCCGTCCTGAGTTAACAAATCTTTCCGGATTCAACGCTCTAGGAGATCAGCGACGCCGCACTGCGCGACAGCCCGAAAGCACGCCGCATCTACTCTGTGCGCGTCGCGATTCTTTCCTTCTGCGGATACGACGAAGGTGACAGAGCGGGACTGTTGTCAACCGTCCGGCCGGCAACGCGTGCCAAGCTGCTCTTAGAGCTGCACGTTGCTATTGCGCGAAGACTCATCGGCGGCGGACCACTCAACGCCGGCGAGCTTGTTCATCGCGATCCAGGCCGTGGCATAGCTCGTATCCCCCGACTTGCAGGGTCCACTGATCTTGTTGTACCAGCGCTCCTCCGTCTCCTGCGCTGCTTGCCAGCAATCCGCTACGACTCGTGCGCGGTCGCGCGCGTTGCCGCCTCGCAGGACTTCATGTACCGAGCTTGGAACTTTGCCTCGAGCGCATCGCGCTGCTCCGTATCGATTCGAGGACCGTCGCCAAATCGGCCAGGACCGCTGCCCAATGCAGGCATTCGTGACGCCACCAGAGTGCGCGAACGTCGAATCTTGACCCGTCGGTAGCGAGCCATGGGCGGGCAAAGGCACGTCCATCAGTACCGGTTTGAATATCCAGTACATGGCGCCGCGGTCGCCGTAACCAAGTCACAGCCCCTTGCTGACCCAATTCCGATACAAGCGAGCCGACCGTCTGTCCCGCTTGATTTTTGTCGCCCCCGCGTGCATGCACAGGGACCGCTCGACGACACAGGCATCACGCCACTCAGGATGGCTGCGGCCACTTCCGCCATGGTCTCGTAGTATGCGCATCATGTCGGCAGCAACAACGCCGCCAAGGCATGCGTTGCCGAGCAATGCAGTCCCGCGCGCGCGGCGCGCCAGCCGCGCTTCCCAGATGTTGCCGCTTTGGGTCGGATAGGACGGCGGCGTAGTTGGTCTGCGCTTGCATGCTCGAGCCGTCGCCGCGTGCCAATGCGGGCAAACCCGCACTCGTGCGGGGTAACGGCCCCTTCGATGCTATAGGCGTTGGAAATGGCGCGGACCGTCGTCACAGCCTGAGCCACCCATTCCCTGCCCAGAGTCTCTAAAACGAACGCTTGGTGAGTATCGGCGACAATGAATCCGTTGTGATAATACGACGGCGTTATGTGACCACAGTTGCCGCCTTGCCCCATGGCGCTCGAGCAATGCAGTCATTACCTGTAGCGCCTCGCCTGCACTGCTCGCTCGCTCGAGCGCGAGGCGCACCAGGTCCATGCCGATGAGTGCTTCCTGCTCCGGAATCGGGCCGCGCCCGTACAACCCTTCGTTGCCGATAACGACTCCGTGCTCATTCGCTCCCATCTCGGCGCCCCAGATCCAGAATGGCCGGCAAAGCAACACTGCGTGGGTCCGCCGTACCTGCGGTATCGTGATGTACGTACACCTCAGGCGGGAGCTCGACTCGGAATCAGTGCGCGCCAGATATTCGACGCATTGCGCTTCGTTGCGCTGGCGGTCGCTATTCTTCCCGAACAACAGGACCGAATCGGAAGTGCTGTCGGGTGGCGCAAGAATCGTGTCGCACATGCTGAGCTTCAGTTCGCCCGCGGAGCGCCGGATGGATACGGCCAAAGAGTAAGCCTAGCGCTGGAAACCACTGTCGGCTCGTGTCGCCAGCAGAATACGGATCGGAGAACTGAGGATCTGTCCTTGCCGATACGGATCGGCTGTGGCCCCGTGAGTCGGCAGTTTGTGGATCGCACGCACCACGGCCATACCCGCCGTGATTCTGCCGATAGCCGCAAATCCGGCGCCATAGGCGTGCCGGCCGCCGCCGGCATCGAGCGCCGGCTGGTCGCCTATGCAGATGAAGAAGTCTGCGCCGGTTGCCGTTCCTGGCCCATCGCGCGCAAGCGAAAGAGTGCCGTCAAGGTGCCGCAGCGAAGTGTGGGCAGTGGATTCATGAAGCACCGCGCACTCGGCCCTCAGTGTGCCCGACAGGCCGGCCTGGAGAATGTCGATCGGCGGATGACCCCGATCGTTCTCGCGGCCGCGCACGGCGCGATAGAAGGCACCATTGACGGTAAAGCTCCCGTCGTCCACATGTTTGAGAAACGCGCGAGCCGATATTGGCGCTCTGTCTGCATGAACGACGAGTTCGACATTGCCCAGCGTCGTCTTGAGCACTACTCGGACCAGAGGGTCCTCGCATGGCTCGCGCGACGCGCAGTGCGCCGGCGTTCCTGCCGCAGAGCTCCCGCTCTTCAGCTTCACAATCTCGCCACTCGAGTTTCGCTCCGCGCCCAGGAACCGGTGCCGAACAATGCCTGCACTCCGTTGATGAATGCCATTGGCCAAGCAGTCATGTGCGTAGCTCCAGGAAACACTTGAGTCGTCAGGTCTAGCCCTGGGATCGCCGCAGCCTGCAACAGCGCAGCCAGCCGGTAGAAGCTGCTGGTGAGCTGCCATTCCAGATACTGCGGCTCGTATTCTTCGTCTGACCCGACGGACATGTAGAGCTTGACGCCGCGCAATGTGATTCCCGAAGCGACAAACGCGCGCGCACGCTCGAGTACGAAATCGTAGTGTTCGTAGCGGACGCCGGCTGTCGTGACGCCGTGATAGCTGAGTCCCGGACTGCTGACGATATAGCGGCTGAACAGGTGTGCCTTCGTGAACATCGTGAACAGCCCGAAGCCGCCACCCGATGAGTGACCGAAGTACGTCCGCTCGCCGGCCAGCGTCGAGTATTGTGCATCTACGAATGTAATCAGCTCGTGCTCGATGAATTGCTGAAAGTCCTCGCCGCCGCAAAAATCCTTCGTACCCTTGGCCGCCAGAGGCACGCCCTCGACCGGTAGCGGTTCGGTGCTCAATTGCGGGTAACGTGGGAAGGTCAAATCCCGGGTGCGCAGCCGCGCGCCGGCGCGCGGGGAATCGCCCGGGTAGCCGATTCCGACGACAATGAAGCGCGGTGCATCGCGGCCGGAAAGCTGCATGTTGAGTGCGATGCCGCTGAGTACGTCAAACGCGAAGTTGCCGTCCGTAACGTAGACGACAGGAAAGCGCGTGACCTCGCCTCGCTTCTGTGCCGGCTGCATGACCTGAATCTTGTAGGTCTGCGCGACATGCTGGGAACGCAGCATGTGAGTCTCGACGGGTGGGATGTATTCCCAAGGCTCTTGTCGCTTGCCGTGCTCGAGGGCGTTCCCGAGCACACTGTTGCGGACCATTGGCTGGCTTCTCCTTACTTGGTGGCGGCTGCTTGCGCGACAACCTGGCAGGCAGCTGTCGGACCAACGCCGGCGTCTGTGCGCCGGCCCATGAGCGCGAGTTCGGCCTCAACGCTCCGTCCTGCGAGTACAAAGTGGACTGCAGCCCATAAGCCCACGAAAGACAGTGCGAGCATGGCGTAGCGCAGCGCGTCCCTCCCGAACGCAGGCATCAGCAGATCGCTGAGAATTCCTACCAGCTGCGGGCCGATGCCGAATCCGATCAGATTGGCTAGCAGCATCACGATCGCCATCACGGTCGCCCGCATTTCATCCGCGACCAGACGCTGCAACAGCGAGTACGTCGGCCCGAGACAGAAGTTGAAAACGATCATCAGCGGGAACAGTGCGCTCAACGCCTGATGCTTATGCGGCAGCACGAGGAACGCCATGAAGCACGGCACGAGCGCCGCGACGCTCACGGCGCTCAACCGCAACTGGCTGCCCTCTCTGTTTGCGAACCAGCGGCTCGCTACGTAGCCGCCCGACAGCACGCCGGCGATGCCTCCTAGTGCGAATATGACGCCGAGCCACGCGCCGAGCTCCGCAGTGCCCATCCCGTGACTGCGTATCATGAAGGCGGCGTACCACGGTGCCAGGCCCAGTCCCAGCGTGTAGAGCAGGATCAGTGCAATGCTCAGATGCCGGCACGAGCGCCGATTCCACAACAGGAGAAACACGTCGAGCGTACGCGGCAGCTGGCTCGCCGTGCGCGAGCGCGCCGTCACCGCACGCGGCTCCGCGATCGTGAACTTCACCAGCACAGCAAGAAGCAGACCTGCAATCCCCATCACCAAGAAGGTGATCCGCCACCCGTAATGCTCATTGAGCCAGCCACCGACGATGAAACTTGCCAGCGCGGACAGGGAATTGCCGCAGAGATAGATCGCGAGTGCACGCGTTCGCTCCGCGGCCTCGGGAAAGTAGTCACCGACCAGCGAATAGGTTGGAGGCTTGCATCCCACTCACCGATCGCGGCGGCGATCCGCGCAACGACCAACTGCAGGTAGTTGCTTACGAACACGCACGCCATCACCGTCAAACCCCATAAGCCGATTGCGAGCGACGTGATGGTGACCCGGTTGCCACGATCGGCCCAGCGCGCAATCGGCAACCCGACGGTCGCGTAGAACAATCCGAACGCGATGCCTGTCAGGAAGCCGAGTTGCGTATCGCTGAGCCGCAGATCCTCCTTGATCGGCTGGAGCAACAGAATCATCAATCCTCGATCGACGAGGTTGACTGTATAGACCGCCGTCATCGCTCCCAGCGCATAGCGCTTGTAAGCCCGACTGAACATGAACCGGGGACACCCAGCCAGGTACGTCAGAACGTCTTCGACAGCGACACGCCGATCGTGCGGGGCTGGATGTACGTGAAGGCAGTCGGTGGATTCGCGCCCAAGCCACCGAACAGGTCACCGCGCTCGTCACCGACGTTCGTGGCAAAGACATTCGCAGTCCAGCTGTCCATCTTCAAACCGACGCGCAGATCTACCTGCGTATAGGCTTCGAACTGCTGCCGCACCGGGACCGCGCGAAAGGGGCCGACGCGATCGCCAACATGGGCGACCGAGCCACCGACGAATCCGATGAGTGCGCCGCTCAACGAAAATTCCTGATCGACGGACAAGTAGCCCGAAACGCGACTGGTATTCGGCAGCCGCTCGCCGGTGGCGCCTACGGCCGTGCCCGGAGAACCCGGCGGGAGCGGCTCGGTGAGCTCGGCATCGTTCCAGACGAACCAACCAGAGATCTCGAGTCCCGAGGCGGGGTTCGCGTGCACCGCCAACTCTGCGCCCTGACTTCGAGCGCGGCTGCCGTTCGTCGTAAAAGTGAAGGCGGCCGGGCTTACGAGCGTGAGCTGAATGTCCTTCCAATCGATGTAGTAGAGCGACAGGTCTGCGCTGAGCGTGCCGCCCAGAAAGTCGCCCTTGAGACCGAGCTCGTAGTTCTGCGTCTTGTCTGGCTCGTATTTCGGCGGTACGACCCCGCCGGGGAAGATGTTGGTTCCACCAGCGCGATATCCGGACGCGAGTCGCGCGTAGATCATCAGTCAGGCGCCACTCTGAAGCGCGGCGTAACCAGGTAGGTGAAGGCATCTGTCTTGGCGGTCAGCTCCGGGATGCCGGACTGGACGCCGGCGGTGTTGATGTTGGTCTGCGAAAAGGTCTGTTCGATTTCGCTCTGACGCCCGCCGAGTTGGATGTCAAAGCGATCCGTGAAGTGATACGTCAGGTCGGTAAACGCCGCGTATTCCTCGAACGTGGTAGGAAAGCTGGCGAAACTCATCCTGCCAACAGTAGCACCGGTGGCCGGGTTCACGGCGAGCCGCAGGTCGGTGAGCTCCGAGTCTTCATCGGTGTAGAACGCGCCTACCAGCCACTCCGCTTTGTCGCCTAACGGCACGTCGAACCGCACTTCTTGCGAGACCTTCTTGGTCTCGTTGTCGCTCAACAGCGGTACGCCAGAGACGCCGAAAGCCGTTTGCGCTGCACCGCCCAGAGCAAAGCTGGATCGAACGAATCCGAGAACGAGTTGACGCCGTACCCGGTGATGCTGGTCAATTCTCCAGCACCGAGCTTGCCGGTGACGGTCGCGGCGTACAACTCAGCCTTTCTTTCGTACCAACCGCTGTCGCGCAGTCGGCTCTGGCGCAAGTCGCCGAGAGCGGGGGTCGACGCTGGTCGCGCCATCGCCATCTATTTCCTGGATCAGAGCACTCACCTTCACGGACCATTGATCCGAGAGACGCCACAACGCGGTGAGGCGTCCGCCGTCGGCGTCAGCGCTGTTGATGCTGCTTTCGCCCGTCTGCACGTTGTAGATGTAGCCGGGGTCACGACGAAAGAAGCCGCTCGCACGAACGGCGAACGTGTCGCCGAGCGGCACGTTGACTGAGCCACGCACGCTATATCCGAGGTCGTCACCGTTGACCACGTCGCTCGAGCTCGCCTGCAATTGGCCGCCGAGGTCGTCTGTCGCGGGGTCGCGGGTTACGAACTTCAGCAAACCGCCCAAGCTGCTGGCGCCATACAGGGTGCCCTGCGGGCCTCGCAGTACTTCAACGCGCTGGAGATCGCCTGGATCGATATCCGGCACTGCTCGGCCGCCGCCCAGGTTCGTAGAGGCGCCGAACGGCACGTCATCGATCGTCACGCCGACGGTGGGATTCCCGGATCCGGTCGTTATTCCGCGGATGGACAGCGTCTGATTGGACTGTATGCCAGGTGGTCACGTTCAGACCGGGAACGTGGGTGTAGTAGTCGCGTAACAGTGACTGACTGCTGCTGGTCAACTCTTCGACGCTGATCGACGTCACCGGAACAGGCACGTCCTGTAACCGTTCAGACCGCTTCTGCGCAGTCACAATCACTTCTTCGATCGGACGCGCGTCGGCGCCATAGGCCGCGTCTGGTGCAATGAAGTTCACACAAGACATGGAAGCTACCAAGTACGCGATATGGGTCTGCGAACGTGCACTCATCGAATGATCCCCTCTCTTGGTCTTGTTGACGTGTGTGGCAACCGATCGCGCGGAGCAGACCTGCGTCCCTGCCGGCCAAAAACTCCAAGCTCATCTGGGTAGACTGGCCAAGGCGGGCAGCTAAGCCGGGAGGGGCTGAGTGATCGATCAGAACCGGTCTTGCTACGATGTGCCGGTTAAAAGCTGAGGTCCGCAGAACGGGTCGATACGGGCTAGAGCTAGGGGGAAATCGCGATCCCGTCGCGCCGCTCTCGACCGCGCCCCAGGGCCCCGGGCGTCACGGCAAGGGCGCTCAGCGCACAGTCCGCTCGAGCGCTAGAGCCACACGCGGGCCGGCAAAAGCTGCTGCTGCCCGGAGGCGGGCTGCTCGGCGCACACTGCCGCGACGTGATCGGGTGTGAGCTTCATCTGCCAGAACGCCCAACGCTCCGGTCGGTCCTGCAAGCCCGGATCGATCGCCAGCCGAATCTCCGAGTGCTCTCCAACGCCGAATGCAAACCGGTCGGTCGGAAGCGAGAGCCCCAGTCCTCGAGCCTTGATGTAGGACTCCTTCAACGTCCAGTACTCGAAAAATCTCTGTTGTTGTTGCTCACGAGGTAACGCGCGTAGCGCCACCACTTCCTCCTGAGCGAAGTATCTATCTGCGATCTGGATATCCACGTCCCGCGCACGTACGTTCTCCACGTCCACGCCGATCGCCCGCTCGTGACGTGATCCCCAGCAGGACGAGCCCGTCCGTGTGCGAGATGTTGAACTCGATGCCTCTCGCGGCGACGTGCTCGCGCCAATGGATGGCTTGCCATGGTCATTGATGACGAATCGCCAGTCGCCCGGCGCGATGTCGGCGTATCTGGCCAGGACCGTGCGCACCATCGCACGAGTCACCAGGTATCGATGCCTGTCGCGCTCGAAATGAAGACGCGCTTGGCGGCGCAGTTCTTCCTCGCTCAGCAGGCACCGATACTCAGCGAGCAGATACGGATCCGTAATCTCGCCAAGACATGCGAGCCACAGGTGGATCTGTCCTGAATCGATCTGCTCCACGACGGTGCCAGCTGTGCACCATTTCCTGTCGACGAGTCTACAACTCTGCGGCATGGATGTAAGGTGACTCGCGACCGCCAATCTCCGCCGCAGAGAATGCCGGGGATAGTTAAAGGCTCTCGTTCTGGCGGTCGCTTACCGGCCGCGAGTCACTGTTCGTGAGAATTGCCGCCCGTACCGGCCGCGTGCTCCTCGAGTGCAGCGAGCAGCTTGTCTGGAGCCATGTAGCCGCCAAGCGAAGTGCCATCGCTCAGAACGATCATCGGCGTACCCGGAACTCCGAGCTGCTGCCCCAACGTGTAGTGCTTGGCGATGACCACGTCGCTGCACGAGCTCACAGCATTCACTGTGTCACCACGCGTAGCGTGCGTCAGCGCATCACGCCGATCGTTCGAACACCAAACCGCCGCCATCGTTCGCCATGACTTTGTGTTCGGCCCAGACCGCGGAAACGCCATGTATCGCACAGCGATCCCATGCGACAGCAGCTCACCCAGCTCACCGTGAAGCTTGCGGCAATACGGACAATCGGCGTCGGTGAAGACGATGATCGTGTAGTTGGTTTTCGCCGGCGCGAACACAATCGCCTCATCCGGTGCGACCTTCTGCAGCAGCGCACGACGCGTCTCCTTCCGCTGCGCCTCCGTCACATTCATCCGCGAAGCCAGATCGAGCATGTCGCCGACGATGAAGTAGCGCCCGCCGGCACTGACGTAGCCAGACACGCCGTCGATCGACGTCAGATACATGCCGCTGACCGGCGATCTCTCCAGCCCAGTGACCTGCGCCCCGGGATCATGGGCTTCAATCTCGGCGCGAAGCTTGCCTGCAGCTTCGCCCGCCGACGCCCCGAACATCGGCAGCGTCGTCAGCAGCAACACCCAATAGCCCCATGACCACAACATGGCGGCATCATCGGCCGAGGCCGCCGCGGGCAGATCGGCAACGACTACCCATTTTTCAGCGCCGGGCTACCTATCTTGCGCCCCTAGCTCGCAATCTGCGGCTTCCTCGCCTTCCCCACCCGCTGCAACCTCAGCGCCGGCCCATATAGCTCTCCCTGCCCGAGCTGACAGCCCATCCCCCGCAGGGCCACTGCCTGCTCCGCCGTCGCAATCCCCTGCGCGATCACCGTCAGCCCGATCCTCTGGCAAACATCCAGCACCGCCTGGCACATCGCTTCGGTTCTCGTAGCATCCACGCCCGCACCCGTGATCCGCGCATCCAGCTTGATCACATCCACGGGCAGCCCCTGCAGCTGCGTCATGATGTCGTACCCCGAGCCGAAGTCGTCGATCGCCACCCGCGCACCCCGGTCGCGAATGCGCTGGATCGCCTTCGACGCCACGACAGCATCTTCGATCCGATCCGTCTGCGCGACCTCGATCACCAAGCGGCTGGCAGCAAGTTTGTAGCGTCCGAGCGCCCAATCAATCACGGCGTGCAAGTCCGGCCGCGCCAGCCGGCGCGACGAAACATTCACGTGCACCGGAACGTCAAGACCATACGCAGCAGTCAACGCATCCGCGTCCGCGCACGCCTGACTCAGGATGAAATCTTCGAGGACACCGGTCAGGCCAATACGCTCAGCCGCCGACATGAACTGCGCAGGCTCGACCTTGCCGACGATCGGATGCTGCCAGCGAACGACCGCTTCAACTGCCACCGTCGCATTGCCCGCGAGGCGCACGATCGGCTGATATCGCAGTTCGAATCCGCTGTCCGCCGGATCGCCGGCCAAAACCTGGACGAGCAGCTCGTGCAGCGGGACCTCGGCAGCGTCGCTTTGCATTTCCCCTCTCCCCTTTTTCTGGCCCTCGGCAAGGGTGACTCGTGACCGGGCGGCGGCCGGCCGGCTATGGCCCGGGGATAGGAACGCCCTTCGTCGAACGTACGCCGCCGGCCACGAGTCACTGTTCGAAATGCATCGCTGTTGCCTGACAATCGTTTTTTCGTGGCCGATTCCGCCACG
>CAWHNL010000010.1:0-321909 GCA_963830745.1 uncultured Gammaproteobacteria bacterium | reverse complement strand
TGACCCGGCTGATCGAGCTGCTGGACAATCGGCACCAGCCGATCGTCTGGGTGAGCGGGCCGCCCGGCGCCGGCAAGACTGCGCTCGCCAGCAGCTATCTCGAAGCGAAGGATTTGCCGTACCTGTGGTATCGCCTGGACGAGGGCGATCGCGACCTGCCCACGTTCTTTCACTACCTCGGCCTCGCGATGGGTCACGCGACCGGCCACAAGGGGCCCGCTCTGCCGCACCTGACCGCGGAATACCGCGGAGGCGCGGCATTCGCTCGTCGCTACTTCGAGGAGCTCGCGGCACGTGTGCAACCACCGTTCGTGCTGGTGCTCGACAACTATCACGAGGTACCCGCGGACGCCGAGCTGCACGCTGCCTTGCGCGACGGCATCGCAGCGTTGCCGCGCGGCTTCATGATCGTTGTGCTCAGTCGCGCCAGTCCGCCTCCCGCGCTCGCGCGCATGTGCGTCAACGATCAACTCATGCTGCTGGGCTGGGAGCAGCTGCGGCTGACGCTCGACGAAATCAAGGACATGAACGCGCTGATTCGCGCCGACAGCAAGCTGTGCGCCTCGCCCGAGGTGCTGTATGAAAAGACGCAAGGCTGGGCCGGTGGACTCGTCTTACTGCTGCAGCAGGGCCAGCTCACCGATTCGAAAGCACCGCTCCCCGGCGCGAGTCATCAAGTGCTGTTCGACTACTTCGCCGGCGAGATCTACGCAACCTTGAGTCCGCCGAAGCAGCGCATCCTCGCGGTGACCGCGCTGCTCAGAAAGATGTCGTTGCACGCCGTGATCGAGCTGGCGGACTGCCCGCACGCGGGCGAGCTGCTGCAGGATCTGAACCAGCGCAACTACTTCACGCTGCGGCATCCGGGCGACGAGCCCGTCTACGAGTACCACCCGCTGTTTCGCGACTTTCTGCTGGCGCGCGCGACGCAGATGTTCGATGCCACCGAGCTGGCGACCCTGCGCAAGAAAGCAGCAGCGCTGCTCGAAGCGGACGGACAGATCGAAGAGGCGGCCGAGTTGCTGTGCGCAGCCGGCGATGCGATCACGCTGTCGCGACTCATCGTTTCTCACGCGCCGGCGCTCGTGGACCAGGGGCGCTACAAGGTCATCGAGGGCTGGCTGCACTGTCTGCCGGAGAGCGAGCGGACTACGGATCCATGGTTGCTGTACTGGCAGGGTATCTGCCGCTGGCCTTTCGACCCTGCGCAGGCGCGGGGCCATCTCGAGCAGGCCTATGAGCGCTTCAAATCCAACGGCGATCTGCTCGGCCGATGCCGCAGCTGGTGCGCCATCGTCGACAGCCTGGTGTTCGAGTGGAACGACTTCAAGCCGCTCGACCACTGGATCGCAGAAATGGGCGAGCTGATGAGCTCGACCCCGCAGCTGCCCGATGCGGCAGTCGAAGCGCACGTAGCGTGCGGCATGTTCCTCTGCCTGATGTATCGCAACCCCGCGCATCGCGACATGGCGCACTGGGAACAGCGGGTGCTGCACTTGATTCTCCACGGCGGCGATCGCCAGCTGCACACGAAAGTCGGCAACCATCTGCTCCTCTACTACTCGTGGTGGCTCGGCGATCTGGCGCGCGCCGACCTGCTGATCAGGACGTTGCGCCCGCAGATGGAGCACGATCCGTGCCCGCTGACTCAGCCGACCTGGCACGCCATGGCAACCGGCTATTACATGACGGTGACGACGGGGTCTGACGAGAGCTTGAAACACGTGGATCGCGGCCTGGAGGTCGCGCGCGAGAGCGGCGTTCACACCTGGAACCTGCTGCTCTCCATGCAGGGAGTGCTCGTGAGCATGGCCCAGCACGACGGCGAGCTGCCTGACGCATATCTGCGCCGCATGGAGGCTCGCATGAGTCGAGCGGATTGCTCGACAAGGCGCTCTACTACCATGCGTGCTCGAGGCTGCACGCGGCTCGTGGCAATTACACGGCAGCGCGCGAGAGTGCGACACATCGCAGTCGCGATGACCGAGGACGCAGGTGTGCGATTCGCGGCGGTCACGATGCGACTCCAGCTGGGGACGATCCTGGTGCGCACCGGCCAGCTCGCGGCCGGTGCGGCTCTCATCGAGCAGTCGCGCGCCGAGGCGAAAGCGATGCAATCGCCGACGCTCGAATACGCCTCGCACATGGCGGCGGCTGCGATTGCGATGGACGCGTCCGAGGAAGACAGCTGTCTGCGCCATCTGCGCGAAGCGATCGCGATCGCGGCTGCGCGCCGCTGGTACAAGTTCCACTCGTGGTCGGAGCCGACCATGGCGCCGCTGCTGGCCAAGGCGCTGGCGCACGGCATCGAGCCGGAGTACGTCGCGACGGTCATCAGGAAGCGCGGCGTCACGCCCCCCGGCAATGGGATGGCGCTCGAGACCTGGCCCTGGCCGCTGAAGGTCTACACGCTCGGCGGGCTACGCATCCTCAAGGACGATCAGCAGCTGCCCTACACGGCGAAGTCGCTGCGCAAGCCGCTCGAGTTGCTGAGTGCGCTGATTGCGTTCGGCGGCGCCGAGGTCAACCAGTCCACGCTCATCGACGCGCTGTGGCCGGACCTCGAAGGCGACAACGCGCAACGCGCGTTTCAAACGGCGCTGTATCGCTTACGCAAGTTTCTCGACGACGACGCGATCGTCTTCAAGCGCGGCCGGCTGACGCTCGACACGCGCCGCGTCTGGATCGACAGCTTCGCCATGGATCGGCTGTTCCAGGACGCCGAGCGTGTCCTGGCAGAACGGTCGGCCGCGCCGGCCGCGATCGAGCGAGTCGCGACGGCACTGCTGTCGGCCTATGTGGGTCCATTCCTCCCGGAGGAGTCGGGCAGCTGGGCGATCGTGCGACGCGAGCGACTGCACGACCATTTCCTCGACGCGCTACCGAAGCTCGCGCGACGCTTCGAAGCGCAGCACGCTTGGCAGGGAGCGCTGCGTTGTTATCGGCGCGCGCTGGAGACGGAGCCGCTGCGCCAGGATTTCTGGTATCGCCTCATGGTGTGCCACAAGCAACTCGGCCAGCCCGCGGAGGCGCTCGCCGTCTACCGCCGCTGCCGCCATTTCCTCTCCGGCGAGCCCGGCGGCAAGCCATCGGCGGAGATCGAGGCGCTGCGCACCGAGTTGGACTCAACCGACGCTTCGGCCTGATCGAGCGATATCCGCGGGCAGATGACGCGACCCGATGCGGAAGCAGACGCCGGCCGTCAAGGTCGCAGCGACTGCGAGCCACATGCCCGCGCGAATCGATGAGTCGCCGAGCGTCGGAGCCAGCAGATCGCTGACTGCGCCGACCGCGACAGGACCGAGTCCGGTGCCGATGAAATTGAGCGTCAGGATCAGCAGCGCTGCGGCGGTTGCGCGCATTCGTACCTTGGCGACTTCCTGCGCCGCAGTCGTGACCGGGCCGAGCACGGCCCCACAGCACACGGCGGCGATACAGAACGACGGCAGCGCTGTCGTCGGCGGTAACGACAGAAAGAGCGCAATGAACGGCGCGGCCAGCACGCTGGTGAGCGCGGGCAGCCGCAACAGCCAGCTGGCATCGCGTCGTGAGAGTCGGCTGGCCAGCCAGCCGGACGAAAGTCCGCCTGCCATTCCGCCGAGTCCTGTCGCTACGCCGAGCCACAGGCCGGCCGTCGCGGTCGGCATGTCGTGAACGCGGACCAGGAACGACGAGCTCCACACGATGACCGCCATGATCGCGAAGTTCGCCAACGCAGCGCCCAGCGTGAGCCAGACGAATGCTCGAGATCGCAGCAGGTAGCGCAGCGTGACGCCGAATCCATAGTGAGTCGTATCTGCTGCGCGTTCTTCCGAGGCGCCGCGCTCCGGCTCGCGAACCGTCAGCCAGACCACCAACGCCAGCACGAGACCGGGCACGCCGGCACAGACCAGTGTCATGCGCCAGCCGACGGCGTCGTTGAGCCAGCCGCCGACGATGAAGGCGACCATCATGCCGAGCGGCGAAGCGGTCGCGATCAACGAAAGCGCGAGCGCACGACGCCCAGTCGGATACAAGTCCGAGAGCATCGAGTGACTCGCCGGTGCGGTGGCCGATTCGCCGATACCAACACCGATGCGTGCGAGTGCGAGCTGTGCGAACGAGCTGGCGAGCGACGACACCGCCGTCATCACGCTCCAGAACGCGAGCGCCACTGCAATGATGGTTCGCCGGTTCGCGGAATCCGCGAGTCGCGCGATCGGCACGCTCGCCAGCGTGTAGAAGGCGACGAACGCAAAGCCGGTCAACACGCCCATCGCCGTATCGGACAGCTGCAGATCGCGCTTGATGGGCTCGATCAGGACCGCAAGGATCTGGCGATCGAGCAGGTTGAACACCGCAACGAGAACCAGCACGAGGGTGGTGTAGTGCACGCGCGCACTGTCCTCGCGTGCGACGGGT
The DNA here is from genome assembly GCA_963830745.1 of uncultured Gammaproteobacteria bacterium. GTDB lineage: Bacteria > Pseudomonadota > Gammaproteobacteria > Steroidobacterales > Steroidobacteraceae > Steroidobacter. The sequence continues at coordinate 317,508 of CAWHNL010000010.1, read as the reverse complement.
CCGCTGAAGGTGTTTTTGACAGATTCCCGCACTCACTTTCGACAGGGAAGAACCTGCACCGCGTGACTTTTTGGTGGGAGGCCGCGGCATACAGTGCCCGCACGCAGTCAGCCGCTGCTCTCAGAGGTTCATTATGTCGATCAGAGATTCCCTGCCGGTCTATGCCGGCGTGTTGGCCCTGTCTTGCGCGCCCGCTATCGCGGCGACCGATCCTTCGTTCGAGATCGAAGAGATCGTCGTGACCGCGCTGCGCCGGACCGACCCGACGCCGCTGCAGAAGACGCCGATGGCCATCTCCGCGATCAGCGCCGAGACGCTGGAAAAGCGCAGCATCGACAACGTCACGGACCTGCTGAAGGTCGTGCCGGGCACCGCGATCGTCGACCAGGGCACCGCACAGCGCAAGCTCGTCGTTCGCGGCGTCAACAGCGCCGGCGAGCCGCTCACCGGTCTCTACTACGACGAAACATTCATCCAGGGCGCGCCGAGCACGACCAACGATGCAGGCCAGCGCATGCCGGAGCTGCGGTTGTTCGATGTGGAGCGCGTCGAGGTGCTGCGCGGTCCGCAGGGCACGCTGTACGGTGCGAGCTCGATGAGCGGCACGGTGCGCGCGCTGTTCAACAAACCGACGTCCGAATTTCAGGCGCGCGTGACGGCGAGCACGGAAACTTCGGAGGAGGGCGATCTCGGTTACGAGGCGAACGCCATGGTCAACGTGCCGCTGGTCGATGAGCAACTGGCCGCGCGCGTCGTTGGCTATCACCGCGACCGCGGTGGCTACATCGACAACGTGACGCTCAAGCGGGAAGACATCAACACGGACGAGACCAGTGGTGGCAGGGTCCTGCTGCGCTACACGCCAACCGAGACGGTGACGATCGACGCGGCTGCGTTCATTCAACGCCAGGAAGCGTTCATCTCTGCATGGGAGCTGCCGTCCGGCCCTTATAAGACCGCCGTGCCGACGCAGCTGCCGGTCGAAGACGATTTCGAGCTGTACAGTCTCACCGCCCGCTGGGATCTCGGCTTCGCGACGCTGACCGGCGTGGCCTCGCACTTCAATCGCGATCTGCTCGCGACGATCGACGCCTCGCGCCTCATGGCATCGCTGTCGCCGTTGCTCGCCGCTGCATTCGCTCCGGCCGTGCTGGTCCAGCCGCAGGACATCGAAGACGACAGCTACGAGCTGCGACTCAGCTCCAACGGCGCAGGCCGACTCCTGTGGACCGTCGGCGCGTACTTCGACCAGCGCGATTCGTTCACCCTCACGCGCCAGCTCAAGGCGGATAAGGCGACCGGTCTGCCGCTGCAGCCGGAGCAGGTGCGCCTGCGGCGCACGATCGACGAGGACTTGGAGCAGCGCGCTGCGTTCGCTGAGTTCACGTTCAACGCCACGGACGCTCTCGCGCTGACGCTCGGCGCCCGCTACTTCGACTACGACAAGTCCGCGACGACCGAGACGACGTTTCCGTTCCCGCAGATCAAGATCAACCTGTCGCCGCCGACCACGTTCGATTCCGACGAGGACGGCGTGGTCACGAAGTTCAACGTCGCGTATTCGCTGTCGGAGCGTGCGCTCGTCTACGCGCAAGCGGCGGAAGGCTTCCGGCCCGGCGGCGCGAATCAGGTCGTGGGCCTGCCCGTGGAGCGGACGCCTTACGAGGCGGATTCGCTGTGGAGCTACGAAGTCGGCGCGAAGACCAGCTGGTTTGCCGAGCGGATGACGCTCAACGTCGCGGCGTTCCGCATCGACTGGGACAACATGCAGGTCACCGGCACCACGCCGGACGGCGCATTCCGCTTCATCAGCAATGCCGGCGCCGCGCAGATCGACGGCGTCGAGCTCGAGGTCACGGCTGCACCGATGCAGGGCCTGGAGCTGTCGCTCGGAGCCGCGTACCTGGACGCGAGACTCTCGGAGGACCAGATCAGCGCCGACGTCAATGCACCGGGCCGCGAGGGAGATCGCATCCCGAACGTGCCGCGCGTGTCAGCGTCACTCGCGGTCGAATACGGCCGGCCGCTGGGCGCAGCGCTGTACGGCTCTGCCCGCGTCGACGTGACCCACGTCGGCGAGTCCTTCTCCGAGCTGCGTCCGGACAATCCGTTCTTCGAGCGCATCGAAGATTCGACGCTGACGAATCTGCGTCTGCGCCTCGAAGACATCTCGTCCAGCTGGAACGTCGACGTGTTCGTCAACAACGTGTTCGACGAAGTCGCGATCAACCGGGTGCTGTCGTCCGAGTTCGGCCGCGATCTCGCGGTGAGCGCGCCGCCGCGCACCTTCGGCTTGAGCGTCGGCAAGAGCTTCTGATCAAGAGGAGACCTTCTCCATGTCGAGCATGCAGCAACTGATCGTCCAGGCCCTGGCCAGCGGACCGGCGGAAGCAGGCTTCGAAGTGCACTATCAACCGATAGTGCGCATGGAGGACAACGCGACGATGGGCGTGGAAGCCCTGGCGCGCTGGCGGCATCCGGACGTCGGCTACGTCTGTACCGACGTCATCGTGAGCACGGCAGAGCGACTCGGGTTGATGGCGGCCGTGGACAACTTCGTTCTCGCCCGCGCCTGCGAGGACAGCCGCGCGCTTACCAAAGCGTACGGCTGGCCCGTCGACGTGCACGTGAACGTGTCGGCGGCGCGCTTGGGTCTTCCGTCGCTCGAGCAGGCTGTCGCGAAGGCGCTCGACAGCTCCGGCTTGCAGCCCGGTCGGCTCGTGCTGGAGGTCACGGAAACCACGCAGGTGTCGGACATCGATGCAGCGATCGCCTGCGCGGACCGCCTGCGCGAGCGCGGCGTGCGGATCGCGCTCGACGACTTCGGCGCCGGCTTCAGCTGGCTGGGCCGGTTGCGCTCGCTGCCGGTCGATATCGTGAAGCTCGACGCTTCGACGACATGCGTGGAGATCGACCCGCAGCGCGCGCAGGCCATCTGCGCATCGCTCCTGTTCCTCTGCGGCGAGCTGCAGCTGGTGGCGATCGCCGAAGGCGTGGAAACCTATGCACAGGCGCAGCTCCTGGCGGATCTCGGTTGCCGAATGGGCCAGGGCTACTTCTACGGTCCCGCGGAGCCGCTCGGCCGGCTGGTCTCGCCGTACCTGCGTAGAGAGCCGTTGCTGCGAAGTGCGGTCACGGCGTAAGCACGGGCGCGATCGCCGTCATTCCGCCGGGCGGCACCGCCGTCATGTGACACAAGGTAGTACTGGTGCGCTAGTCAGTAGTCGCTGTATCTTTCTGCCCGGCCGTTTGCGCGGCCAGGGGGAGAAGAATGACGACAACCGTGTACTCGCGTCGCCGGGTGATCGGCGCGGCCGTCAGCGCCGGCGCCGCTCTGGCCGGCGGTCTGATTCTGCCGCGCGCACTGCGCGCAGCATCGAACCCGATCGCGACGACCGCGGCGGGCAAAGTCCGCGGTTTCGTGAACGACGGCGTGAATGTCTTCAAAGGCATTCCTTACGGCGCGTCGACCGCCGGCGCCAATCGCTTCATGCCCCCGAAGCCGCCGCAACCGTGGACTGGCGTGCGCGATGCGTTCGAGTATGGTCCGAGCACGCCGCAGAGCGATCCCAACGCCAAGCGTCCGCCCTCGGCCACCGCGCCGTTCATCGGCGAGCTGAGCGACAGGCCTGAGAGCGAAGACTGCCTGGTGCTCAACGTCTGGACGCGCGGCCTGCAGGACAACGGCAAGCGTCCGGTCATGTTCTGGATTCATGGCGGCGGCTTTCAGGCGGGCTCCGGCTCATCACCGGGTTACGACGGCACCAACCTCTGCCGCCGCGGCGACGTCGTCGTCGTGACGATCAATCATCGCCTCAACGTCATGGGATTCACGTTCTGGGGCGACCTCGGCGGCGCGGATCTCGCGGACACCGGCAACGTCGGCATGCTCGACATCGTGCAGGCGCTGCGCTGGGTGCGCGACAACATCGAGCACTTCGGCGGCGATCCGGGTCGCGTGATGATCTTCGGCGAATCAGGCGGCGGTCGCAAAGTCGGCACGCTGCTGGCGATGCCCGAGGCGCGGGGTCTGTTCCACGCTGCGGCGATCCAGAGCGGACCGTCGATCAAGGTGGTCACGCGCGAGGCGCGACGTTCGCCGCGCAGGCCGTGCTCGACGAGCTGCAGATCCCGCGGCAGGACTTCCGCAAGCTCCAGGAAGTGCCGCTCGACAAGCTGATGCCGGCGTACTTCGCAGCGAGCCGCAAGCACCGCTTCAATCACACGACCACGGGCTTTGCACCGGTCGTCGACGGCAAGGTGCTGCCGCACCACCTGTTCCATCCGAGCGCATCGCCGGTCATGCCGGAAGTGCCGGTGATACTCGGCACGAATCGCACGGAGCTCACGCTTGCAGATGGTGGGCGACGCAGCCGCTTCGGCCTCGACGAGGCGGGTTTGCAGGCGCGCGCAGCAGACATGTTCGGCGACGAGGCGCCGGCGAGCTGGTCGAGGTGTATCGCAAGTCGGTGCCGGCGGCGACGCCGTCGGAGATCGTTCTTCCTGATGGCGAGCGATCGGCGTACTGCGTGCCGTTGATGACGATCGCCGAGCGGCGCGCTGCGCTGGGCAGGGCGCCCGCGTACTTCTACTACTTTGCGTGGGAGACGCCGGTCGCGGGCGGCAAGATGAAATCGCCGCACGCGCTCGAGATCGCCTTCGTGTTCGACAATACCGAGCGATCGGCAGCGCTACACCGGCGGCGGCGCGCGGCCTGCGGCACTCGCCGACAAGATGAGCGATGCCTGGATTGCGTTCGCGCGCACGGGCAATCCCGACACGCCGAAGCTGCCGACGTGGACGCCGTACGACGCGTCCAGCAGGGCGACGCTGGTGCTGAACGACGACAGCGAGATCGTGAGCGACCCTACGAAAGAGCGGCGCATCGCCATGCAAGCTGTGTTGGGACTGACCTAGCAGGACAACCGCATGCGCTGTTCATTACTGCTGCTCTCATTGCTCGCGCTGGCGGCCCGCGCCGACGAGCCGATAGCGAAAACCAAGCTCGGCGCACTGCGCGGCGTGCGACTCGACGAGCCCGGCGTGCTGGTCTTCAAAGGCGTGCACTACGGCCAGTCCACGGCGGGCGCGGCTCGCTTCAAGCCGCCGCAGCCGGTCGCGAAGTGGCAAGGCGTAAGCGATGCAACGCGTTTCGGCGATACCTGTCCGCAGGGCGGCGACGTCGGCCGGCGCACGAAAGTCGAAGGCGAAATTCTGCCGATGAGCGAGGACTGCCTGGTCCTCAACGTCTGGACGCCGGCGCTCGACGGCAAGGCGCGGCCTGTCATGGTGTGGTTTCACGGCCGCGGCTTCTACGCCGGCGCGGGCTCCGAGCGGCTGTACGATGGCGCGCGGCTCGCCAAGCGCGGCGACCTGGTCGTCGTCACCGTCAATCATCGGCTGAACGTCTTCGGACATCTCTATCTCGGCAAGGTCGGCGGCGACGAGTTTGCAGCCTCGGGCAACGCCGGGACGCAGGACATGCAACTCGCGCTCGAGTGGGTGCGCGACAACATCGCCGCGTTCGGCGGCGACGGCGGCAACGTCACGATCTTCGGCGAGTCGGGCGGCGGCGCGAAAGTCTCGACGCTGCTCGGCGTGCCGTCGGCGCGGGGTCTGTTCAAGCGCGGCATCATCCAGAGCGGCCCGCGCCTCAACGGCACGCGCTTGGACGTCGCGATCGGTAACACCGAAACCGTGATGCGCAAGCTCGGCGTGAGGACGGTGGCCGAGTTGCAGGCGCTGCCGATGGACAAGCTGCTCGCAGCGGTCACGACGGAAGTTCGCACCACGCCGGACTTCGGCCCGGTCACCGACGGCAACTATCTGCCAGTGGACATGTTCGAGCCGGAAGCTGCGGCATCGGCGCGCGGCGTGCCGGTCATCGTCGGCTCCAACCGCGACGAGTACGCCCTGTACGCGCGCGACGCTCCCAACTTCGGCAAGCGCACGGAAGCGGAGATCCGCGCACGAGCTCGCGCCGCTGTATGGCGATGACGTCGATGCACTCATCGCCGCCTACAAGAAGTCGCGCCCGGCGGCGAGTCCGTGGGACCTCATGATCGCCATCCGCAGCAGCCGCTTCCACGTGGGCACCGTGCGGCTCGCGGAGGCGCAGAGCAAAGTTGCGCCGACTTACGTCTACAGCTTCGATTTCGAGCCGACGCCGCTCAAGGCCGCGCACGGCGCCGAAATCGCGTTCGTCTTCAGCAACGCGACCGCCGATCCCAACGCGCGGCCCGGCGCGCGGGCAGTCGAAGATGCCATGAGCGAGCGTGGATCGCGTTCGCGCGCACCGGCAATCCCAATCACCCGGGCATGCCTGCGTGGCCGACCTACGACGCGCGTACCCGCGCGGTCATGGTCTTCGATGCAAAGACCGCGGTCATCAACGATCCCCGTGCGAGCGAGCGCACGGTGTGGGAGGGCAGGAAGCTGGTCCGCTGAGATGCCTGTCGAGCGACTTTCCATGCAAGCGAGCGCTACCGCCTGTACGTCGTGTGGCTGCTCTGCGTCGTCTATCTCTTCAATCATGTCGACCGCCAGATCCTCGCCATCCTGATCCAGCCGATCAAGGCGGAGTTCGGCCTGTCCGACACCGAGCTCGGCCTGCTCGGCGGCGTGGCGTTTGCGTTGTTCTATTCGACGCTCGGCATTCCGATCGCTCGCTACGCCGACCGCAGCAATCGCAAGCGCATCATTGCGGTCTCGCTCGCGCTGTGGAGCCTGTTCACCGCGTTGACGGGGCTGGCGCGCACGTTCTGGCACCTGCTGCTCGCGCGCGTCGCCGTCGGCATCGGCGAGGCGGGCTGCAGCCCACCCGCATACTCCATCATCAGCGACTACTTCGAGCCGAAGCGCCGCGCCACTGCCATCTCGATCTACTCGCTCGGCGTGTCCGGCGGCGCGATCGTCGGGCTGCTGGTCGGTGGCGCACCTGGCCGAAGCTTATGGTTGGCGGACAGCGTTTCTACGTGCTCGGTCTGCCGGGCGTGGCGCTTGCGATTGTCGTAGCAATCACCTTGCGCGAGCCGCCGCGCGGCTGGTCCGATCCGCAGGGGCGCCATCTTCGCAGCCGGCGCCGCTAGCGCACAGTAGTCGCTGCGCTCTGGGGCAAGCGCTCGTTTCGCGACCTGTCCTTTGCGGCGGCCCTGCACGCATTCGTCGCATACGGGGTAGCGGGGTTCTACTCCGCGTTCCTGATTCGCTCGCACGACATGGGGCTTGCGCAAGCGGGCCGCTGGCTGGCTTTCGCGACGATTGCCGGCGGTCTCGCCGGGCACGTTCCTCGGCGGCAAGCTGGCCGACGTTCTCACGAATCGTACGGGCGACGCGCGGTGGCAGCTGTGGCTGCCGGCGATCACGCTGCTGCTCAATCTGCCGGTCGGCGTGCTGCTCTATCTATCGAGCGACGTGCGGCTCGTGATCGTCCTGCTCACGCTGAACATTGCGCTCGGCAGCGTTTATCTGGCGCCGACGGTCGCGACCACTCAGCGCCTGGTCGGGCTGCGCGAGCGCGCGCTGGCGGCGTCGATCCTGTTCTTCGTGCTCAACCTGATCGGTCTCGGGCTCGGCCCGATCGCGACCGGCCACGTGAGCGACACGCTGCGCGAATATTTCCTCGACCGAGGGCCTCGACAAGGCGACGGCTGTCGGCGAGGGTCTGCGCTTCGCGATGCTGCTGATGCTCGCCGCCAACCTCGCGTCCGCGATTCTCTATCTGCGCGCCGCGCGCAACGTCCGCGGCGATCTCGTTAGCTGAGCGTTCTGACTTGCGGCGCGTCGCGCGCAAGCTATAAGCGCGCGCATGCCCGGACAGAAGAAGCGAGGCACGCGCCAGCGCCGGCAACCAGCAGCGCAAGCGACTCGCTCCCGAAGCTGCGGCGCACGCAGATCCTGGACGCGGCAGCGCAGCTGATTCTCGAACAGGGTTATCTGCCGCTGCCCACCGAGCGACTTGCACGGACCGCCGGCAGCAGCAAGGCGCTCATCTACACCTATTTTCCGACGCAGTACGAGCTGTTCAACGCGTTGCTCGAGCGCGAGCTGGCGAGCCTTGCGACCGCCGGACTGACCACGGCTTCGCAGGTTGGCGATCTCGAACAGGCCGCGGTGCTGTGCGGCATGCTGTACTTCGAGCACGTCGCGCGTTCCGGCCCGCTGCTGCAGATTCTCACCGCCGACCTGTACATGTCAGGGCACGAGAACGAGCGGCTCGTGAGCGAGTGCGATGCGCTGCGGGAACGGCTCGCACGACTCGTGCACACGACTCTGCGCCTGCCGCTGCGCGAGGCGCACGCGGCGGTCGAGATGATGATCGCGATTCCGCTCGAATCGGCGAGCCTGGTGTTTGCCCGCGAAACTCCGCCCGAGGTGGGGCGGCAGATCTGTCACTCGCTGTTGTTAAGCAGCCTCGAGGCCCTGCGTTCGCCCGAGCGATTGCCCGCGGCCGGTAGCCATGAGGGCTCGTGATCCGCGCAGCACCATCGACAGGCACATGCGCTCGGCTGCTTCCAGCGCGATCTTCTTGTCCGCGATGAGCTTGCCCGCGCGCACGCACAAGCGCGAGAGCACGATCGTGCACGCGAGCGCCAGCTCGGGCGAAACGCCGTAAAGCTTCACGAGACTCGCCGCGTGCGAGCTGGCCCCGGCGGTCTGTTGCGGCCGGCGCTCTTTCGTCAGCGTCGCTCGCACTTCCGGGCTGCTGAGCAGCATTTGCAGAAGTCCGCCGCGTTCGCCGATCTGCCGAAGATAGCTACGGGTTGCGAGCGTGATCTGCGAGTAGTGATCGTTACCTTGGCGCGCTTCGGCGCGACGCGCCTGCTCGATGCGCGCGAACTCGCGACGCGCGATGTCGACGCACAGTCTCTCGCGGCTCCCGAAATAGTTGTACACCTGTGTTTCGCTCATGCCCGCTGCCGCCGCGATCTGCTTCATCGAAGCTGCATGCACGCCGCCCTTGCGGATGAGGTCCGCCGCGACATCGAGCAACTGTTCACGTCGCACGGCAGGATCGAGGCGCGTGCGCGCGCGGCGCGACGAAGCGCGCTTCGCGGAGATCGTCAGCTGGCGTGCGCCGGCTTCTGGCGCTGCGGGCAAGGGAGCTTTGCGCGGCGTCCGGCCGGCACCGGCGCGGAGCCAGTAACCGCGCGGTGGATACGGAACGAGCAGTCGATTGCAGATCTTCGCGAGCGCATTGCCGCTGACCCCCAGCTCCTTGGCGACGATGCTGAGCGGCTGCGACCAGACGCGCTCGTAGAGCTCCTTTCGCGACAGCGCAATGGGGCGGCGTGAGGATCATGGGGGCACGCTAACGGCGGACGCAGCCGCCCGTCAACTTTGCAGTCTACGGCGCGCGCGCGGCCGGCCGCTGGTAGAGCTCGATCGTGTAGCCGTCCGGGTCTTTGACGAAATTCGTCCCGTCGACGATGTCGCGCGTCGTGCGGTAGCCGGCTGCGACGACGCGCTCCGCCAGCTTGCGGCCGCTGGGAACGACCAGCACGAGGTTGCCGAACTCGGTCGCACCCGGTTTCACTTCGCCCTGGCGAATGACGATCAGCGTGTCGTCGCGCACGTTGCCGGTCATGCTCGAGCAGATACTCGCGCGCCTCACCCTGCGCCGGCACGCGGGCCGCCGACCTTCAGGCCGAGCACTTCCGTGTAGAACTTCCTGGAGCGCTCCAGGTCCGCGACGCGCAGCCCGACGCCCGCGACGCGAATCGGCTGGACGTCCGCCGGCAGCGGTTCGGACGGCTGTCTGCGCGTTCGCTGGACGGCCACGGCCAGCGCCGACGAGCACGCAGTGCGAGTGCAGCACGAACCGTAATCATTGCGTGCCGCCGCCGCGCTTGCGGCGGAAGAATGACCGCATTCGGTCCCGCCTGCACCGGTGCGTTGCGCTCGATCACGATGCCGTCGACGATCGTTGAACGGCAGCGCCGCCATCGTCGGCTCTTCGACGGCGGCCAGCGCCTTGTACGACTTGACCGCGGCGACCTCGATGGCTCGCATCGGGCGTCGCGACGTAAGCCGGCAGCGCATCGACGCGCAGCGCAAACGAGATGTGCGTCTTCTCGCCCTTGGCGCCCTGTCGGGCTGAAGTCCGCATTTCGGCGCAGCGCGTAGTACACAGCCGGCAACTGCACCCACGTGAGCGACTCGATCACCGGACCGCGCGCATTCACCCAACCCTTGTAAACCGGTTCCCAAGGGCGATAGCCGCCGACGTAGCCGCTGAGCGTGCCATCGTCCTTCATGCGCAGATCTACGCGGGCGCGCAGCAACTCCAGATCGCGCGAGTAGCTCGGGTCGCGCAGCATCACGTCAGCCGCAGCAGTGGAGATGATCCGGCCGTTCACGGTGCGTGCCGCGAAAGATCGCTTCGTAGCTGCGCGTGCGGCTTGATGCGGAACGTGTAGTCGCGCGCGATTCGCCCGTTGCCGTCCTTCACCATCTTGTCGTCGCTGACGTAGAAGCCGACCTTGACGTGCTTGTCGTTCATCGGATCGTCGCCGCGGCCCGCGACGACGATGACGGTCGTCCAGGCGCCGTTGCGCATCGAGTCGTTGAATTGCAGCGCGCCGCTCGACAGGCGCGGCGGGCCGCGATACGTCTTCCAGCAACCGAGCGTCTTGTAGAAGATGTTGTCGATGCCGGTCTCGCCGCTGGGGCTCGTGAAGCCGGTCTTCGCGTCGCCGTCGAGATTGATGCCTTCGCCGATCGTGCCGCTGACGCCGACCAGACCTGTGTCCGGCGTCGAAGTCGGATTCACGTAGACGTTCGCGCGATCCTTGCCGCGGAACGCCATCTGGTTCTGGCCGTGCACCGGGCTGCGCGTCGGGATTCGCCGGATTGCGCAGCCACTTCGCCTCTTCGGGCGTGTAGCCGGCGTCGACCAGCACCTTGATCCAGTCGATTTCCGGATTCGTGCCGTTCGGGCAGTCGGTGCCGGGCGTCGATCACGCCGCTCTTCGCGCCGTAGTACATCGCCGGCTCGTTCCACTCGACGACGTACGTCCGCGTCCACGTCGGCCAGCGCGGCGCAGCCGGCTGCGAGCGTCGATGCCAGCGCCACTGCGACGCGGCGCATTCGGGGTCGTTTCATTGCCGCGCCCTCAAGCCATGACTTCGCGGATCGGATTGGACGTCTTCATCGCGCCGGCGCCGAACTCGCCGACCGGCGCGCCGACCAGCTGCTGCGCCGTGAGCGACACGCGCGTGACCGAGTCGCCCGTCGTGTGCGACGTGCTGGCCGGCCTTGTGCCGGCCGCCGGCGCGACCGGCGAGCAACATCGGAATGTTTTCGATGGAGTGGATCTTCGCGTAGCCCGTGTCGCTGAACGCCATGACCAGCATGTTGTCGAGCAGCGTGCCGTCGCCTTCGCGGATCGCGTCCATCTCCGCGAGGAAGTCGCCGAACCCCTGCATGACGAGGCCGGCGAGCTTGCTCGTCTCGGGCTGGTAGCCGAGCTGCGCGTCGGTCGGCTCGTCGTGCGTGATCTGGTGATAGATCTTGCTCTGGCCGGCGATGTAAGTCTCCGAGCTGCCCGCCGTGTGCACGAAATTGAACACGCGCGTCTGGTTGCAGGCCAGGCCCATCGCGAGCAGTCGTGCCAGGGTCCTTGTGTTGGAGTTCACGACGTCGACCGAAGCGGCGCGCGGCGTCTCCTTGGGCGCCGGCGGGCACGACGCACGCTTGCAGCTTCTCCGGCTTCTGCAGCTGCACGGCGAGCTGATTCTCCATCTCGCGCAGCGAGGTGAAGTACTGATCGAGCTTGATGCGGTCGGCCTTGCCGACGCCGGCGATCAGCGCGTCACGCTGATCCTTGACGGCAGACAGCACGCTCTGGCGCAGCATGATCGACGGATCGGGTCGCCACTGGTCGCTGTTCGGATCCTGGAAGCCCGGCCCGAACAGCCGCGTGTACAGCGCGAGCGGCGTCGCTTCCGGCGTCGCGAACGTCGTACCGGTGCGGGTCGAGTAGCTCACCGGGCGGCGCGACACCGACGCGTCGATGTCGAGCACCTTGAAGCGCGTCGAGCCGCCGATCGCATCGGCGATGCGCGTGTCGAACGACGGACCGTCGAAGCGCGTGGACGACGCCGGCGCGATGCCCGACAGGATCGAGGCGTGGCCGCTCCAGTGAACGAGATTCGCGCGGCCGTCCGGGATCGCGCGGAACCCGGAGAACACCGAGACCTTGTCCTTGACGCGCTCGAGCGCATTGCAGCTCCGGCGTGATCTCGTAGCCCGGGCCGACGGTCTTGCGGCACCCAGCGCGTGCCGCCGGTGGGCGTGTCGGTCAGGCCCAGCCCCCAGAAATAAGTGCCGAAGCGCACCGGCAGCTTCGCGCCGTCGGCGAAGCGCGGCGCCGTTGCCGTCGAGGAACATGTCGAGCACCGGCAGCCCGACGTAGACGGCAGCGCCGCCGAGCATGCCTTTGCAGTACCGAGCGACGGTCGAAACGCGAGGCTCATCGAACTACTCCTGCAGTCCTGCGACTGGGCGACGGTTGCCGTCGGCGCAGTGCGCGCGCCGGCTGGAACGACGACCTTGAAGAATTCCGGAGTCGTTGCGATCTGCGTCATCAGATCGGGCACGCGATAGCCGCTGGCCACGAACGCCTGCGTCTGGTCCGCGAGATAATCCTCGTCGCGCTCGTCGGTCTTGCGGCCGACGCCGTACGCGTAGACGTTGCGCACCAGGCAGGCAGGCACGCGCGGATCGTCGCGAAGATAGTGGGCGAGGCCGGTCGCGCCGGTGAACTTCGCGCCGTTGAGATCGGCGCTGACGTCGATCGGCATGCCGTTCTCCAGCGTGCGCAGCTGGCCGAGCCCGTCGAAGTGCTCGAGCGCGAGTCCCGGCGGATCGCTGCGACGATGGCAGGCGGTGCAGCCCGTGTTCTCCATGTGATCGAGCAGTCGGCCGCGGACCGTGCCCTGGGTGCTGTCCTTCACTTTCGAGAAATCCACGTCCGCCGGCGGATCGGGCGTCGGCTCGCACATGAAGATCTCGTGGATCTTGATGCCGCGGCGGGTCGGCGAAGAAGTGCCCGGATGTGCGAACAGCGACAGGAAGCTCACCTGCGTCAGGATGCCGGAGCGCTCGGACGATGCGTCGAACGCAGTAGGGCGCCCAGTCCGTCGTCGACAGGTACGGCACGTTGTACACGGCAGCCAGCGGACGATTGATGAAAGTCTCGTTGGACGTGAACAGCTCGCGGTAGTCGCGCTTCTGCTTGACCAGCAGCTCGACCGTCGTCTTGCAGCGTCTGCTCCTTCGCGCGCGGCGGCGACGGCCTGATTGAACTTCGGATAGATCGCCGGATCCTTGACCAGGTTGTCGAAGCCGTCGAGCTGCAGCATGTCCGCGAAGAATGCGCGCGCGCCTTGCTCGTAGCGGGGCGAGGACGTCAGACGCGCCAGCTGCTGCTGCAGGCCGGCCTCGGTGTGAATCGCGCCGCTGCGCGCTGCCGCGAGCAGTTCCGCGTCCGGCGTCGTGTCCCAGAGCAGGAACGACAGTCGGGCAGCCTTGGTGTAAGCGTCGAGTCGATACTGTCCCGGCTTGTCCGGATCCGGCTTCGGCTGTCTCCACCCTGAAGAGAAATTCCGGCGCGACCAGCAGGCTCGTCAGCGCGAGCTCGAGGCCTGAGGCGGCAACAGCGGATCGGGCTGCCAACTCCTGCTTCGGTGAGCGGCCTGCGGAACAGCTGTTCGCCGTACTTCGTGATGAATTGCCGCGCACATTCGTTACGAGCTGCAGTGACCAGCACGGTCTCGGCGCTACGACCTGTTTGGCGATCGCGCTCGCGAGCACGAAGTACTGCTCGAAGCCGGAGGAGGTCAGCGAGAGCTGCGCGCTGCCGAGCGCGAGCAAGCCTTCTTCACGCTTCTCGGGCTCGAAGCGCGCGCTGATCTTGATGTCCGGGCCGAAGATGTCGGCGATGGTGTGGCGATATTGCGTCTCGGTGATCCGCCTGACGCCAACCTTGAGCGAGGTGCTCGGCCCGACGCGATGGCGCTTACCAGTCCAGCCGCCAGCAGCGCGGCACCGAGCGTGCGCCTCATCCTGTTCGGCACTTGATCCCCCTCGTACCGCTGTGCAGCCAGGCGCAGTCGCCCAGCGGAGCGAATGAACGGTAGTATATTATTGGTGTTACCGTCAATTAGAGTCCGGGTGAAGAAGATGCAAGGGAACCGAAGCGTGGAATTGACAGCTCTGGCTGCGAGCGGCGCTGCTCGCCGTTGCAGGAGCGAGCGCATCGGACATCGTCGCTGATCCCGAAGCAGGGGCGGAGACGTACAACACTGTGTGCAAGGGCTGTCACGGCGTGTCCATCGCCCCGACGCTGCGCGGTGTCGTTGGACGACCCGTCGCGAGCGTCGCAACGTTCGCCGGCTACAGCGAGGCGCTCAAGGCGAAGCGCGCGATGAGCTGGACCGAGGCGAACCTGGATGCGTTCCTGACCGCACCGGGGACTTTCGCGCCCGGCACGTTGATGACTCAAACGATCCCGGATGCGCAGGTCCGCGCGGACCTCATCGCATACCTGGGGATGTTGCCGCCGCCTCGCTAGCGGCAGTCGACACGCCAAATGAAGAGCCCCGCTCGGGGCGGGGCTCTTCGCTCTCATCGACTACGCGATTCTTCAGGTCTGTTTGCGACGCCGCGCGACAGCCAGGCCCAACATACCCAATCCCAGGAGCGCCAACGAGCTGGGCTCAGGGACGGTTGTCGTGGTCGGGTTGATCGCCCGGACATGGCTGATCGTGAATTCATCGCCGCCCAAATTGAACCCCGACGGCAGCAGCGATGTATTGAACACTCCCCAGTCGCTTGACGCGTTGTTCGCGAACAATGCGTGCCACTGTGCGTTCTTGATCATGAAGTAGTCCGCAGCCGGGTCGAGCAGGAACGCAAAGACGTTCGCCGTGTCCGTCCCGTAGTAGGCGACGCTCTGCTGCTGAGGAAGGATCGTGGCACCGGGCAGCAGACCCTGCAGCCAGGTGAGCTCCGCCCCACCAGAATTGCTGAGTTGCTCCGTATCGACCACCGTGTCCACGCTACCCACGTTGGTCCCATCGTGGGGGCCGTCTGTGATGAGAATGGCCCAGGAGGGCTGGGCGACCCCCAGTCCCAGCACCAGCGCCGCAGTGAATCCGAAAAGTCGCTTCATTTTGTTTAGTGCTCCGCGAAATGAGGTTGCTATCGCCACTTCTGTACCTTGCAAAAGCTGCGCCGTCAGTGGGAGTCCACTTAGAAACAAGACGTTGATCGTGCTCGGTTTGCGATGTCGCCTGGCCGCTGTAAATTCCTGCGACAGCGCGGTCCGAGAGAAATGAGACGCACGTCACATGACGTGTCAGTCAGATGCCGACGCTGCCCGCTTCAGCTCATCGAACCAGTTCAGCGCCAGCTCGAGCTGATGAGGCGCAGGGGCCTGGTTGCCCGGCACCAGGAAGCGCTGGCCGTCGGGCGCAACATCGTAGTTCACTGTCTGGAGGTAATTCACTGCGAGCACATCGAAGGTGTACGGCCCCGAGAACAGACGCTGAACCGCGCCGCTGCTGAACGTTTCGCCGAGCGTGACCGGCGCAGCGAACAAGGTGTCGCCCTTCGCGAAGAACAGCTCGCGCCCGCCGCGGCCCCATACCGGGGCTGTGCCGCCGTCGACCGAAACCTGGCTGCGGCCGGGTCCGTGCATCGGTCGAACGTAGACCTGTGCCGCCCCCGATTCGTCGGACACATACGCGACCCAGCGGCTGTCCGGCGAGAACGAGGCGGACGTCTCGTTCGCAGGCCCCTGCAAGAACGGCGTCGTCGTTCGATCGTCGATAGAGTAGAGCCACACGTCCTCGGCGGTGGTTGCACCCGTCTGCCGGAACAGGAGTTTGCGTCCATCCGGCGACCAGCCAAGGGGCGTGGGAGACTTGGGGCCCTCGAACAGCAGCGTGCCGCTCCCGGTGCCGTCGAACCTGTGCGAGAGCAAGCTGACCTCGCCGCGGCCGGTCATATCTATGCCGAACGTTACGTGCACGCCGTCGGGCATCCACACGGCGCGATCCTGATCGCCGGCGAGCTGGCTAGCGCGCGCCAGCGTGCCGCGCTCGGCGTCGAGGACCCAGACCTTCGAGAACGCCGCGTCGATGACGACTGCGATTCGCTGCCCGTCGGGCGAGACGCGTGGCCACCAGTACGAAGCTCGCCGATCGGTGGCGGGTCGGGCCGCGCCGCTGCGATCGACCCATAGCAGCGGTCGCTCGGCGGACCTGGAACCGCCCGCCGCATAGACCAGCGTACCGTTCCTGGATATCGAGACTTGCGCACCGCCGCTCTCGGGATGCGTGATGACTCCATCGACGACCTTGACCGGCGCGCCGGTGACAGCGAGCCGAGCGAGGTCGAACGGCATGGCGTACAAAGCGCCCGCGCGCGCGAAGACCAAGTGTCCAGTGGGCAGATACCGCGCCGAATGGCCCTGCGCCACTGCGTGCTGCTCTCCCGTCTCCAGCGATCGCAGGACGATCTGCGCGTCGTCGAACGATTGCAGGTGGGTGGCCTTCACCGTGTAAAGGATCGCCTTGCCGCCCGGCAGGAAATGCGGCCAGCGATGTGCAGCCTCGTTGGCGCGTGTGTCGATGACGGTCAGCGGTTTCGCTTCGCCGCCGCGATCCGAAACACCGAACAGGCCCGCACCGGTCGTGGGTGCGAACGCAATCATTCCGTCGTCGGACCAGGCAGCACCGCGGTAGCCCTGTGCACCCACGTAGCGCGGCAACGTTGTGATCGTGACCACGGCACTGCCGGTGACCGATACCTTCTTCAGCGTCTGCCCGACGAAGAAGCCGAGCCAGCGACCATCCGGAGAGAAGAAGGGCGTCGAAGCATCCTCGGTGCCTGCGATTGTCGTGCTCTGTGCATCGTGCAACTGACGGATGCGCAGCGGCCCACCACCGACGGTTCTGTACACGATGCGCGTACCGTCGGGCGAGACGGCGAACGCGAGCTGCTGAACCGCAAAGTCGAGCTCGCCCTCGAGAGGGATCGACGCGCGAACGAGCGGAGGCGATTCAGCCGGCGGCGAGCGTGCGTACAGCACGACGCCAGCGATGAGAGCGCCGGCCAACGCAGCAGCGACGATCCATGCGGGACGGACGTGCGTCGGAGACGCTTCATCGGGCGCCGCGAGCGCATCGTCGATCTCGATGCGCGCGACGCCGATATCTGGAAGCCGTTTGCGACGATCCTTTTCCAGGCAGCGACGCAGCAGCCGACGAATCGGCCCGGGAGTCGTCGGGGGCAACGCTTCGAAATCCGGCTCCTGCTCGACGATCCGCGCGAGGACGTCGGGGACATCCTGCCCCGCGAACGGACGGTGACCCGTGAGCATCTCGTAGAGCACGCAGCCGAATGCCCAGATGTCGCAACGCTTGTCGATGCCTTTGCCGCGCGCTTGTTCCGGACTCATGTAGGCCGCGGTCCCGGCGAAGCCTCCGCTCTGGGCGCCGCCGCCGCTGGGATCGAACGCCTCGGCCAGTCCGAAGTCGAGCACCTTGACCAGGCCGTCCGGTCGCAGCTTGATGTTCGCCGGCTTGAGATCGCGATGAATGATGCGGTGCTCGTGGGCAGCTTCGAGCGCTTCGGCGATCTGCCGCGCGATCGGCAGCGCTTCGTCCAACGGCAGTGGACCCTGAGCGATACGGTCGGCGAGCGTCGAGCCTTCGACGAGCTCCAGCACCAACGCGTACGTACCCGCGGCTTCTTCGAATCCGTAGATCGCGCCGATGTGCGAATGATTGAGCGAGGCGAGCAGCTGCGCCTCGCGCTTGAATCGCGCGACACGGGCAGCATCGGCCGCAAAGGCTTCCGGCAGCAGTTTCAGCGCGACGTCGCGATCGAGCCGCGCATCGCGCGCGCGATAGACCTCGCCCATGCCGCCTGCGCCGAGACGCGACACCAGCTGATACGAGTTGATCGACGCGGCCAATTGCTCGTCGCCTGATGAAGGCGAGTCGAGCAGCACGGCCGCTGGCGTCTCCAGGAACTCTCCGGCGCGTGCGCTCGAGGCGAGCAACGTTTCGACTTGACGCGCGCAGGCTCCTGTCCGTTGCGCAGGCCTGCGCGACGTATGCCTGCCGCTCGGCGCCGTCGAGCGCGAGCGCTTCCTCCAGAACGCGCTTCACTCGCGGCCAGTCATCGAGCGTCGTCATCGACTTGCAGCTCGTTGTACAACCACAGTTTCGCAGTAGCCCAATCCCGCTTCACGGTCGCCGGCGAAATGTCGAGCGCTTCGGCGGTTTGCTCGACCGACAGTCCGGTGAAGAATCTGAGCTCGACGACCCGCGCCTGCTGGGGATCGACGGCGGCCAGGCGCTCGAGCGCTTCGTCGAGCGCGACGATGTCGATTTCAGTCTCCGGCGCCGCTGCATTCTCATCGGGCGAAGTGAGCGACACACCGGCGCCGCGCTTGGCGCGTCCGCGCTGACGAGCGTAATCCACCAGGACCCGGCGCATCAGGGTCGCAGCCATCGCGAAGAAATGAGTGCGGTCGCGCCAGCGCAGGGCATCCAGGCCCGCCAGGCGCATGTAGGCCTCGTTGACGAGAGCCGTCGTCTGCAGCGTATGACCCGCCCGCTCGCCACGCATGTAGTGATGGGCGAGGCGGCGCAACTCCTCGTAGACGATCGGTACGAGCTCGGCGGCGTCGCTGTCGAGGGCCTTGTCCGGTCTATTCATGTCCGGTCCGCTCTCACTGAGCCCGAATCCATCGCAATGGCGCCTTATGGGGTAGGAGCCAAGATAGCACTGGAGATCAGCGTGACGAAGGTATCGAAGGGGAAGGCGGCAATTTGCTTGTGGGCGGTATTCGGCTGGATGGCGCCGACCGACGGCGGCGATCGAATCCGTGACGGTGAACGAGACCCGGCCTTATGAGAAGGCGGCCGGTTACACGTACGCCGAGATCACGATCGCCGGATCAGTTCGTCGCAACGACAGCAGCGTCGGCGCGTATTCCGTGCCGGCGGTCATGATCTATCCACGGCAAAAATGCGGAAATGACGTCGGCGGTCGTCGATTGGCTCAACTCCGCGGCGTTTCACTTCTTTCCCGAAACGGGAGAGTTCGGCACGATCGACTTCACGCTGGCGGCCACCGGCAATCATTTCTTCGACGAGGGCTACACGTACCTGTCGATCCAATGGAACAAGCTGGTCACCGAAAAATTCGGGCCGACGGCTCCGCAGGACCGCTACGACCACAACCATCTGGTCTACGGCTCCATCGAACGCAGCGCCGATGCGTGGGAGATCCTGCTGGACGCCGCGCGTCTGCTGAAGAACCCGAGCAAATTTCCGGGCAAGAACCGCCCCGCGCGCGTGGAGACGGTGCTGAGCTCCGGCTATTCGCAGGGCGGCGCCCTGCAGCTCGAGATGCTCGCCGAGCGCCTCGATCCCAAGCGAGTCTACGACGGCCACCTCATTCAGATGATCGGTTTCGTGTGCTGGAAGCGTGACGAAAGCCTGCCGCACTTCGGCTTCCTGAGCGACTGCGGTCCGCTGCCGACCCATGGGCAGCACGCTCCCGTCATCATGCTTGCCTCGGAGACCGACATGGTTTCCGCTACCACTCTCGGGCTGGGCAAGAGCGCCTTCTTCGCTCGCAACCCCACGGATCCGAACTGGCGCCACTACGAGATGGCGGGGATCGCGCATATTCCCGAACCGATCGTCGCGCTCGGGCAGCCGAATCAGAACAGCGCGGACCCACGACCGCTGTTCCGCGCCGCCTTCGACAATCTCGCTCGCTGGGCGCGCAGCGGCAAGCACGGCAACAAGCCGCCGCCGTCGCGCTACTTCCAGGGCTACGTCGATGCGAACGACGCTTTCATCCCGACGAAAGATGCCGACGGCCACTTCGCCGGCGGCGTGCGCCTCCCGCATGTCGAGTCGCAGGTCCAAGGCCGCGTCGCGGGAGCGCCGCTCGGCAACTACGGACCGCTCAATATCGCGGGCCCCGACCCGTTCAACGTCTTCGTGTTCCTGGGCGGCACGTTCGAGCGTTTCACCGACCAAGAGCTGCTCGCTCGCTACCCGACGCGTCACGGCTACGTGAAGCGCGTCAAGCGCGCAGCCGATGACTTGGAAGAGCGGGACTACATCACGCGCAAGGATCGCAAAGCTCTGATCAAAGCCGCCGAAGACGAGCCGCTGCACGCCAGCGATTTCGTCGAGTCGAGGAGCCGATGATGCGTCAGCGCACGTCGCGCTGCTGGGAGAATCCGTAGAACTCGCTCACGCCCGCGACTGCCGTGCTCACCATCGCGCGCTCTTCGGGACTGACGTGCGGATTCCAGATGTCGAAGATGAATACCGCGCGCGGCTCGTCACTGTTGTTCCAGGCTTCGTGCTCGATCGTATCGTCGAACACAAAAGCCTTGCCGGGCTCCCACTGCCGCTGTTGGCCGCCCACGCGGAACCCGCAACCCGGCGGGACGATGAGCGGCAGATGCACGATCAGACGCGTGTTGTTGACGCCGGTATGCGGCGGAATTCGCGTCCGGGTGTCGAGAATCGAAAACAGCGCGTTGGGGCTCGCGCCGGGCACTTCGCAACGAGGCCATTCTTCCAGGGCGGCCAACGTTCGGGGACATCGAGCCAGATGTTCCGGGTACGGGACGCCGTCGCGCCACAGATAGTAGACGCTCCACCGGCGCGACTGATGCAGGTCGCGCCATTTCTGTTCGATCGAACGGACCGTGCCGTGCGAAACATACGGCTCGAGCGCGGCGCTGTCTTCGGCCAGCACGTCGACCAGCTCCGCGCGAATGTCGTCGGTCGCAGCCTCGATCGAATCCGAGCCAGGGGAAATCGGCGCGCTCGTGGAATTCGATGGCCGGCAGCTCCGGGAAATACAGGAATGAAGGCTGCTGCTGATAGATGCGCTTCCTCTGCAGCAGGATCGAGAGGCAGCGATCGAATCTATGCAGCGGGACCTCCGCGTACTCGGACCGCAGTGTGGTCAAGCGCTCTTCGAGAAATGACTCCAGCGCGCGATTGTTGGCTTCGACGACCTGCTTCGCATGGGCGAGCAGCTCATTCATCCACGCGGGCACGCGTGTCGTCGGGCGTGATCGATCGCAGCGCCATCCGATACGTGTAAGCGGCCGAGCGTGTGTCGTTCTGAAGTTCCTGCAGCGAGGCCGTCTGCAGCATTGCCCGCAGGTTGTTCGGCTCGAGAGTCAGAGCCCGCTGCAGCGCCTGCATTTCCTCATCGCGGCGATTCAGTCCGCGCAGCGCGGCGGCGAGATTGATCCACATCGACACGTTGGCTGCATCGCTCCTGACAGCCTGCTCGAACAGCTCGCGGGCGCGCGCCGGATTGCCGGACAACAACATGCGCTGCCCGATTTCGTTGAGTTTCCCTCGCACCTACGCTCGTCATTCGATCCCGCGAGCCCCATGTCGGTCATCGCGGATCTTAGCGAACGAGTTTCGAAAAGCGTCAATCAGATGCACCAGTTGCGGAATGCTGGTGCACAGATTGTGCGGACGCACTCCTGCAATGCGCGGACACTTTCGCGCGTCAGCCGCAGACTACGTCGCTCAGCGCGTCGGATTGATCAGGTACTTCTCGCCAGTCGCGCGCTTGCTATAGGCCTGCGCCACTGTCCAGCGTCGCCACATCGCGCAGCGAGATTTCCTGCGTGTAGTGACTCGCGAAAGTCGTCGTCAGCTCGGCGACGACCCGTTGCCGCAATCTGTTCACGTCGGCAGAACCGATCTTCTGCAGGAACGGCGTGAGCAGCCAGCCGCTGACCGACCATGACAACCCGAACCTGCGCGTGAGCTCGGTCTTGCTCGTGTCCAGCGACCCGTAGATGTAAACCTGCTTGAACGTGTTCGAGCCGTAGCGGCTGTACGACGTCATGCGCGCGGCTGCTGCCGCTTCCATCGCTGTGAGGATCTGACTCGCGAGCATGCCGCCGCCGATCGCATCGAACGCCAGCGTCGCTTCCGCCGCGCCGACTGCCTCGATGAGCTCGGGCATGAACCGCGGCGAGGTGGAGTCGAGCACGACCTTCGCGCCGATCTCCTTGAGAATGTTCGCCTGCTCGGCGCTGCGAACGATGTTGACCAGACTCACGCCGTCGCGCTGGCAGATCTTGTTGAGCATCTGGCCGAGATTGGACGCGGCGGCCGTGTGCACGAGTGCCTTGTGACCTTCGCGGCGCATGACTTCCACCATGCTCAACGCAGTCAGCGGATTCACGAAACACGACGCCGCCTGTTTCGCCGTCGTGCCGCTCGGCAGCACCAGCGCCTCGGCCGCTTTCGCGATCTTGTATTGCGAGTACATCGAGCCGCTCGCGACTGCGACCAGCTTTCCCATGAGTGCTTGCGCCGCGGGCGACGATCCCGCCTTCACGACGGTGCCCGCGCCCTCGTTGCCGACGGGCATCGATTGGTCGAAGCGCGACGCCACCATGGGCAGCGCGCGTTCGAGAACGTTGGCTGTGAGAACTGGACTCTCGGCAGTTCCTGACTGTTTCGCGGTCTGCATGTCGACCGGGCCCAGGAGCAGAGCGATGTCCGACGGGTTGATCGGCGTCGCCTCGACGCGAATGACGATTTCATCGGCGGCCGGCTCGGGCGTCGGCACCGAGACGAGCGAGACCTCCAGCACGCCGGACTTCTTGACGAGGGACCTGAGCTGCAGACCGGTTTCGAGGTTCGGCGGTGCCATGTTCTACTCCTGCGCTTTCTATTCACACTGTGGGCAGGAGGATTCTGACCTACCCGGTCCGCGCGGGCCAGCAGCGGCGCAGCCAGCGCCACGCCCGGAACTTCACGGCGACGAAGCCGAGCACGCCGGCCCCGGAAGTCGTGCTGGCAGCGACAACGGTGGCGGTGGTCAGACAGATCGGACACATGGACGGCTCCGGCTGGGGTTCTCATGACAATGACGATCGACGCCGGAACATTTCTACGAGCGTCGACTTGTCGGACCTGCGGCCCTCGACCGTCCTTGCTAGCAGAAGGTCCGAACTTGTCCAACTCTTACGTTTTCAGGAGATCGCCATGCCCTCGAATACCGTCAAGCTTCACCGAGTCCTGCGAGCCACGCCCGACCGCGTCTACCGCGCTTTCATCGATCCGGAGGCGATGGCCAAGTGGCTGCCGCCGAACGGCTTTACCGGCAAGGTGCACAGCATCGAGGCGCGCGTCGGCGGCAGCTACAAGATGTCTTTCAAGAACTTCACGACGGGCGAGAGCCACTCGTTTGGCGGGAAGTTCCTGGAGCTGGTCCCGAACGAGCGCCTGCGCTACACGGACCGCTTCGACGACCCGAACCTGCCGGGCGAGATGCAGACGACCGTGACGATCAAGCAGGTGTCGGTCGGCGTCGAGCTGAATGTCGTGCAGGAAGGCATCCCGGAAGCGATTCCGGCAGAGGCGTGCTACCTCGGCTGGCAGGAGTCGCTGCACGCTGCTGACGAAGCTCGTCGAGGCGGAGATCAAGCAGCCGTAACCTGTGTCCGCCGGTCCCTCAGTCGAGCTTCTGCGCTCGACCGTAGGGACCGGCGACGCGCCCTTTGATCCAGTCGCCGAGCAGGCGCAGGTAGCCGTCGGTGATTCGTGTGACGGTGCGCGACCGTCGGCGTTCGTGACGAACTCCGTCATGCCGTGATCGGTGTTCGGAAACAGATAGATGTCGATCGGCTTGCCCGCCTTCTTCAGCTGCAACAACGCCGCGCGCGTCGTTTCGATCGGTGCCTCGCGGTCCTCGCCGGCGAGCACCCAGAGCACGGGAACGTTCACGCGCCGCAGCGCCGCCACGGAGTCGTAGTCCCAGATCAGTTCGACGTTGTCGAAGCGCGCGCGGCCGAGCCGTCGCAGCTCATCGTCCGTCAGTCGCACGATTTCGCCGCTGTATTCGCCGCTGATTCGCTGCGACCACGGTTGCTGTGCCAGCTCACGTCGGACCTGCGCGAGCTCGTCGTAGCCTTGCGAGAAACCGCTGAGCACCAGGCGCGAAGTCGCTGCCGACAGCCGATTGATCAGTGCGAGGGCCGCGTTGTCCAGGCCGAGCGCACGCGCCTCCGAGATCATCTGTTCCCGGTCTTCCTCGATCGGCGAAGCGACGAGGCCGAAGCCGATCGCGACGAACTGCGCGTCGGAGCGCGTCGCGGCGAGCGGTGCGACCCAGCCGCCCTGGCTGCCGCCGAAGTAACCTGCTCTGCTGATGCGACCTCGCGTCATCGTCTTCGCGTGCGCGAACGCCGCGGCGGCATCGGCGGCGAGCAGCTCGAAGTTCTGCGTGTAGTCGCCGCCGGAAGCTCCCGTGCCGCGCTTGTCGTACACGAAGACCGCGATGCCCTGCGCAGCCAGCGAGTATGCATAGGGAGAGGCCAGTGCCGAGGTCCGCTCCGATCCATGCACCATGACGACGAGCGGCCGTCCGCCCGCTGCAGTCGCCGCCGGCTTCGATCAATCGTCCGGCGAGCTGGTTTCGACGCTGGAGAATCGAGTGTCCGTCGTCGTGAACGCGAGTTGCGCCCAGCGCTCTTCGCTGCCGTCGCTCTTCTTGATCGTCACTGCGTCGGCCGCGCACGTGAGCGGGGCGCCGGCATCGGCAGTGCTGCCGCGACGACCGTCGCGAAACAGATAGCGCTGACCCGTAGCGTTGCGGATCGGGCAGCGGCACGATGACGACGTAGTCTCCACCGCTCGATGCGTAGGCGCCTTGGTTACACGCAGCGTGTACGGCCGGTGTGCACGAAACGATGCAAGCCAGTGCGATCGTTGCCGGGGCTTTCATTAGTGTCGCTCTTACGCGCCAGGTAATCGAACTGCGCCACATGATAAACCGATCGTGCGCGGCGTCACCCGCCTGTGATCGCGGCGTATTACACGAGCTTTCACCATTCGACCCTTCGTTCGCACGGACGCGCCGCGTCCGCACGGAGTTTCGCGATGAACCACCGCTCGTCTGCCTACCTGGCTCTCGTTTCGTGCGCGCTGCTGCCGGCGACGACGTGGGCGCAAAGCGAAAGAGGATTCACTCTGCAGGAAGTCACTGTGACCGCGCGGCGCACGGAGGAGAGCCTGCAATCGACGCCCATCGCGATCACCGCGGTCAGCGGTGCAGAGCTCGCGGAGCGCGGCGCCACGCAGATCGCTGCGGTTGCCGATTTCGCGCCCAATGTGAACTTCTCCTTCGGCGGCACCAGCTCGGGCTCGTCGGCCGCTGCCGTCATGTTCATTCGCGGTGTCGGGCAGAACGACTTCCTGCCGACGACCGAGCCTGGCGTCGGGCTGTACGTGGACGGTGCGTACTACGGCCGCACCGTCGGCTCGCTGATCGACCTGCTCGATCTGGAGCGAGTGGAAGTGCTGCGCGGCCCGCAAGGCACGCTGTTCGGTCGCAACACGATCGGCGGCGCGATCAATGTCACGACGCGTGCACCGGGAGATCGTTTCGGGGCGCAGGTGCGCGGCACGGTCGGTACCGACGAGCGGCGCGATCTGTCCGGCCGCGTCGACCTGCCGCTGTCCGATTCGTTCAGAGCCGGTGCGGCGTTTCTCACGCGCAATCGCGACGGCTATGTGCACCGGCTCGATGGAGTGGAGCAGGGCGGCGATGACGTGCTCGGCGGTCGCCTCAACTTTCTCTGGGATATCAGCTCCGTCTGTGCAAGCGCGCCTGAGCGTGGACGGAGTGCGTGAGCGCGAGGAGTCGGCGCCGGAAGTGTTGCTGAACGTCGTGGACACGGGCGCATTCCCGACGTTCTTCAACAACAACATGTTCGGCAACGGCAGCCGCGATCCGGCTTGCGCAGGCGGCGGAGCGCTCGACAATCCCGCTTGCTACAACGATCAGTTCGCGCTCGGCCCGTTCTCGAGCGCGTCGACCGGTCCTTCGCGCAGCGACGTCGACGCGTGGGGCTCGACTCTCAACCTGAGCTGGGAGATGAGCGACGTGCTCACCTGAAGTCCATCACGGCTTATCGCGAAGTCGACGCCGACCTGGGCCGCGATCCGGACGGCTCGGCGTTCGACATCTTCTCGACCCGCGACGCGTTCGCGCAGAATCAGTTCAGCCAGGAGCTGCAACTGCTGGCAGCGCCGTGGAACGGCCGCGTCAACGTCGTCTCCGGTCTGTATTACTTCACCGAGGACGCCGAGGACTTCGCGCTGGTGACGCTCGTGCCGCCGACTTCGCCGCTGCTCGTCGGCGGTGCGATCGAGAACGAGAACTACGCGTTCTTCAGCGAGCTCACCTTTCACCTCACCGATCGATTGCATCTGACCGGCGGCGCGCGCTACACGAACGAAAGCAAGTCGTACTTCGGTACCTCGCTGCGCGGCTTCGGCGGCCCGCCGAGTGTCAGCGTCCTGACCGGCGACGCTGCAGGCGAACAGACTCTCGACGACGATCGGGTCACTTGGCGCGGCTCCGTCAGCTATGACTTCGCGCCGACGGTCACGGGATACGCCACTGCTTCGACCGGCTTCAAGAGCGGCGGCTTCACGATGCGCATCACCGAGCCCAACACCACGCTGCCGCGCTTCGGCCCGGAGTTCATCGACACGTACGAGATCGGCGTGAAGACGCAGTTGCCGGAGCACGGCCTGCGCTTGAACACGGCCGTGTTCTGGAGCAAGTACGACGATATCCAGCTCGACGGCGTCATCCCCGGCGCCTTCGGCACGATGACGTTCAACGGCGGCGATGCCGAGATCAAGGGACTGGAAGCCGAGCTCGACTGGATTCCGACCGCCAGCCTGCGGCTGTCTGCGTCGGTCGGCTATCTCGACTCGAAGTACACGCGCATCAACGAGGGCTCGGTCGTCAGCTTGAGCGACAAGTTGATTCGCGCGCCGCAGTGGACGGCATCCGCCGGACTTTCCTACCTCTTGAATCTCGGCACGCGTGGCTCCATCACGCCGCGTCTGGATGCTACATATAAGAGTGAGACGCACTTCGAGGCAGTCAACACGCCGTTCGCCGTCGATGACGGCTACGTCGCGCTCAACGTGAGCATCCCGTACGTCTCGCCCGGTGAAGACTGGCGCGTCGAGCTCGGCATCGAGAACGTGACCGACGAGCGTTACCTGGTCGCGGCAGACACGAACATCGCCATCGGCTACGAGGTGGGTGTTTACGCGCGACCGAGGAACTGGTCGCTCGCTGTGGAACGTCGCTTCTAAGCACAGCGACGCAGGCGCTCGTCGAGCTCCGACGTACTACAAGGCGAACTTCTTCAACAGTTTTGAACGGCGGGCGCGGCACGGCATCGCAAGTCTTGCCGCGCACGTTGCGCACCGATCCGTCGCGCACGAACTGCTCGTAGAGGCGGACGATGCAGTCGTTCCACTCGGTGTGGCCGTGTCCGACGACGACGACTTCAGCGCGCTCGGAGAAATTCGGGAGCGACGCGCTGCGTGAACCACAGCGGACTCGCCGCGTCGTTCGCGCCCGAAACGAATAGCGCGGGCACGGAAGACTTCGGGGGCGTGCGGTCCGTCGGCGGAGAAACTTTCGGCCAGTAGCGGCATGCGGCCTGTTGCTGGCGGACGCGATAGTCGCCGAGGAACGTGCCGCGCGTCTCGCGCTCGATGTCTTCCTCGCGGATGAAAGCGATGTCGTCGTTGCAGGTGATCGCGAAGAACAAGCCGAAGCTCGCTTCCGCATCGACGCCCGCGGCACCCGACTGAATGCTCTTCGCGATCGGACTCCAGTCGCCTGCGTGCGCGCGATGGATCATCCACGGCAAATCCGTGGAGCTGTACGGACGATAGGTCTTCGACCGGAACCACTCGGCCGCGCGACCGCGAGCGATCGGCGCCTTGCCCGCTTCCAGCTGCTGCACGACCTCGCTGAACTCCTTGCGCAGGTCGGGGAACGCCGCATTGCACGCAGCGTCGGCGGCGCACGCATCGAACATCTGGTTGCGCGCACCCTCGGCCGACTTCGCCATCGTCAGCGACGTAATCACGTCGAGAGGAACGACGCTGCCGAAATAGATCGTTCGCACGTTCTGCGGATACGCACGCAAATAGAACTGTGCAGCCCGCGTTCCGTAGGAACCCGCGGAGAAATTGAACTGACCGTAGCCGAGCGTGCGACGCACATGCTCGAGATCGCGCGCGAAGTTCGTGTACGTGTACTGCGTCAGATCCGTGCGTGAGCTCAGCTCCTTCGCGCATCGTTCGACCCGAGCGACCGGATACACGTCGCGCAGGCTGACAGCCGGATTTTTCGGATCGAAGAGCGGGCAGCGCAGGGCGCCCGACTTTCCCGTGCCACGCTGATCGATCAGCAGCAGGTCGCGGTCGCGCAGCAGCGGACCCCACTGCCCGATGAAGTATTCCGCGGAGCTGATCGCGTCTTCGCCAGGGCCGCCCATCAACGGCACGATCGGATCGTTGTGCGCTCCGGGCACTTCGGCCGGGATCACGGCGACAGCAAGCGACAGCTTGCGGCCGGTCGGCTTGTCCCAGTTCTCCGGCACCTCCACGACGCCGCACTTCGCGGCGCGCGTTACGCCTGGCAACTTGCAGGGAGAAAGATTGCCGGCGGCTTGCGCGCTGGCGGTGCATTGAAGCGTGATCGCAAGCAACAGCAACCAGACTCTGCTCACTAGAACCTCGCGGCGTTCGTCGGGATATCCCACGTCGGACCAGGTCAGACCGACGTTGTCCCAGACGTGGCGCATGGGCACAGGGAAATGCACGCACGATCTCCAGACGAGCGTGAGCAACGCCCGCCGAACACCATGCACAGTTTGCTCACCGGGGCGTTTCGACTATGCTCCTTGCGGTAAACGATGGGCGCGGGCCGGGAGGTTCGACATGTTGAGCCGTCGTGAATTCGTAGTCGCCTCGGCGAGCGCCGCCGGCGGCCTGTTACTGGCGATTCGCTTTCCCGCGACCGCGAAGCCGCGGCCCTACGAGCCTTACCCAGGCGCTTCCGGCGAAGTCAGTGCGTGGCTCGCGATCGAGCCCGACAACTCCATCATCATCCGCTGCGCGCAGGCGGAAATGGGCGAGGGCGTATTCACCTCGCTGCCGATGCTCATTGCAGAAGAGCTGGAAGTGGACTGGCGCCAGGTGCGCGTCGAGTACGCATCGTCGAACCGCAGCCTGCGCGAGAACAATGTCTATGGCCGCATGACGACGGTCGGCAGCTTCGCGATTCGTGGCACACGCGTCGCGATGCAGACTGCAGGTGCGAATGCACGCGAGCGATTGCGTGCGGCTGCTGCCAAGACATGGGGCGTTGCGCACTCACAGACGCGAGCAGAGCTGGGGCGAGTACACGACACCGGCGGCACGCGTTCTGCAACTTACGGCGAGCTGGCGGCTGCGGCGGCTGCTGTGACCGAAGTGCCGCAGATCAAGATCAAGACGGCGCAACAGTTCAAGCTCGCCGGCAAGCCGACGCCACGCATCGACGTGCCCGCGAAAGTCGACGGCTCAGCGGTCTTTGGTATCGACATGCGTTTGCCGGGGATGCTGTACGCGGCCGTCGCGCATTGCCCGGTGTTCGGCGGCAAAGTGAAGCGCTTCGACTTCGCTGCGATCAAGGACATGCCAGGCGTTCGGAGCGCAGTCGACATCGGCTCCGGTGTCGCGGTCGTTGCAGCCAGCTATTGGCAGGCGGCGCAAGCGGTCAAGGCACTGTCGATCGAATGGGATCGAGGGTGCGGGTGCGGGCAGCTCGTCGGAGCAGTGGCATCGCGAGTTCGCCGCTGCGCTCGATACTCCGGGCAGCCTGGTTCGCGAAGCGGGCGACGTAGCCGCAGCGCTGAAGGACGCCCCGCGCAAAGTGCGAGCCGACTATCACGTGCCCTATCTCGCGCACGCATGCATGGAGCCGCTCAACTGCACGGCGCAGGTTCGACCGGATCGCGTCGATCTGTGGCTGAGCACGCAAAGCCCCGACGGCATCCTCGCGCCAATTGCGGAGGTTGCCGGCACCAAGCCCGAGAACGTGTACGTCCACAACTGCTTCCTCGGCGGCGGCTTCGGCCGTCGCAGTCCCGCCGATTTCGCGAGCGAAGCGGTGCGGATCGCGAAGACCGTCGACGTGCCGGTGAAGATGATCTGGTCGCGCGAGGAGGACATGCGCATGGGCCGCTATCGGCCGATGTCGCACATGCGCTTCGACGCAGCGCTGGACGATTCCGGCAAGCCGACTGCCTATGTCAGTCACTCGGTGACGCCGTCCATCCTGGCCACCGCCGGCCGGCCGCTCGGCCCGAACGCGGTCGATCCGACGTCGGTCGACGGTCTCGCGCAGATTCCGTATGACATCGCGAATCAGCGCATCACGAATCTCCGCAAGGAGACGCACTTGCCGTCTTGGTTCTGGCGCGCGGTCGGCAAGACGCAGAACGTGTTCGCGCTCGAATCCTTTGTCGACGAGCTCGCGGCCGCCGCAAAAGCGGATCCGTTGGAATATCGCGCGGCGCTGCTGAAGAGCGATCTCGCGAGCTATCGACGCGTGCTCGGCGTGCTCAAGGAAAAGTCAGGCTGGGGACGCAAGCTCCCGGCGGGCACGGCGCAGGGCGTCGCGATTCACGACAGCGTCGGCTCAGTGATCGGGCAGGTGGCCGAGGTGAGTGTCGGCAAAGATGGCGCGCTGAAGATTCTGCGCATCGTCTCGGTCGTGGACTGCGGCAATCTCGTGAACCCGCTGACGGTAGAAGAGCAGATCGAAAGCGCCGGCGTCTGGGCGCTGACTGCGGCGTTGTACGGCAAGCTGAGCGTCGTCGACGGCGTAGTGCAGGAGAGCAACTTCGATCGCTATCGCATGCTGCGCATCTCGGAGACACCGGTCTTCGAAACGCATTTCTCGCTGTCGGGCGGCGACATGTGGGGCGGCATCGGTGAGGCCGCCGTCGGCACAGTCGCACCCGCGGTGACCAACGCGATCTTCAAGGCTACGGGCAAGCGCATACGATCGCTGCCGCTTGCCGATCAGGACCTACGCTGGTCCTGAAAGCGCCCTGCCGCGACAGCCAGAGCAGCAGGGCGATGATCGTGCCGCCCGGGAGCAGGATCTCGATCGCCGCGTAAGGCCCGACACTGCGCAGCAGCGCGAGTCCGCGCTTGAGCCAGAGTGCAGCAATTACGGCCACGGCGTTCATGATCGTCAGCTCCCGATTCGTACCTTCCTGTCTTAATGACGGACGGGACGGCCGGAATCCGACAACCCTGGACGTAGAAATCGCGACTACCTTCGTAGACGGCGCTTGGGAAGTGGAGGTGATGCGACTGGCGCCGGAGCGGCGGGATTTACGTCTCGAAGCGGTAGCTGAGCTTGATCAGCAGCTGCTCGTCGTCGCGCAGGCTGAAGCTGTCGCGGCAGCCATGCGGTCCGAGCCCTTCGGCCGGTTCTCTTCCTGGTCGAAGCCGCCGCGGCCGTACACCACATATAGATATGAGAGCGGCGCGAGCTCGTAACGGTAGCGGATCTGCAGGCCGAGGTTGCTGACGCTGAAATCGCTCGACCGGCTCGTCGGTCGGAATCGAGTTGCCCGCCGCATCGACGCGATACGCCTGGCGCAGGTCCGCATCCAGGCCGATCGCCTGCAGCTTCAGGCGCAGCTCGTGCCGGTTCGTCATGATCCAGTTGAAGCCGGCGCTCAAGTTCGCTTGCGTGCCGATCGAAGCTGCCGAACAGCGTGTCCTGCTGCCACACCAGCCAGTCCGGCGTGCGCTCCGCTTCCAGCCCGACGTACACGTTGAGCGCGTCGCTGATGAAATAGCGCGGCTCGACCTCGACGCGGTAGCCGATCTTGTCGTTGCCGGCCAGCCCGCCGCTGATACGCTTCCATCTCGACGTCGTAACCCCAGCTGCCCACGCGCGGCCGCTGGTACTCGAAGTAGCTGTTGAAGTTCGGCGGCAGCTTGACCGCGCCGTTGCCGCGCGTGAGCAGGTCGTCGACGCCGGCGCTGTTGACGTTGATCTGCCCGTACTCGTAGCTGCCGTTGCGCAGCCTGCTCTCGCGGCTGATGCGGAACTGATGGTCGAGCAGCTGCGCCGTGATCGTTGTGAATCGGTGCTGACGCGCCAGCGCCAGTCCTTGGACGCGTAGCGCGACTCCGCCGGCAGCTCGGTGAAGCGGCGATTGACCTGCCAGTGAGCGTAGTTCATGCTGTTGCGCGAGAGATAGCCGGCGTCGTTGATCTGCAGCTCGTTGCCGAAGTGCATGCAGGATCCACTGCTGGCGCCAGCCATGATCCATCTCGTAGTCGGCCCACACGGTCGCGCCGGTGTCGCGTGCTGGTCTCGCCGGACTGCTCGATGTCGCTGCCGATCAGCGCGCGTGCGCACGTTCCAGCGCGCGGTCGGCCGCCAGTTGTGATCGACGCCGAGCACGCGTGGCCGTGCGATCGAGGAACGGACGATCGACGTTGGTCGCCATCAGGCCGAGGTTCTGCGTGCTGAAGTCGCGCACCAGACGCAGCGCGCTGAACGTGCGGCCGACTTCGTCGGCTTCGTCGGCGGCGAACACGCCGTACTTGGTCGCGCCGAGGCTGCCGTTGAGCTTGAGTGCCGCGATGATGTCGCCTGCACCGTCGCCGTCGTCCGCCGGGCCGCCGACGCGGCGCGTGTAGAGCAGCTGGCTGAAGTCGGAAGGCGTGGTGAACTCGAAGATGCCCTGGTTCTCGGTGAAGAACGGCCGCTTGTCGCTGATGAAGATTTCGGTCGCGTCGAAGTTCACGACCAGGTCGTCGCTCTCGACCTGGCCGAAGTCCGGATTCACGGTGGCGAGCAGCTGCGTCTGGCCGTTCGGCTTCCAGAAGATGTCGACGCCGGCGTCCGGCTCGTCGTCGTCGTCGGACATTGTCGTGCAGGGCCGAGACGTACGGCGTCAGCGCGAGCAGCGACTGGCGGTACTGCGTCACTTCGATCGGCGCGAAGTCGGAGAGGAAGCGCGGCCGCTCGAAGCTCGCGTGCGGCCAGGCGGAGCGCTCGCCGGTCACGCCGACGACGCGGTCGACGTAGATGCCGATCGTGCGCACGTCGCCGGCGGACTCGCGCATCGGCGCGATGTGCCACGGGATCAGCACCTCGGCCGTCCAGGCTTCGTCGTCCGTCGCCGACCGCGTGTTGCCAGTTGCCGTCCCAGTCGGAGTTGAACTGCGATCTCGTTGGTGATGATGGCGTCGAAGATGCCGTTGGTGGAGCTGATCGTGAAGTCGTAGCCGGTGCGGTGATCGCCGTCGAAGTCGACCATCACGTTGACGCGGTCGACCTGTTCCTCGAAATCCCGTTGCACGCGCTGCTGGGTGCGCGGCACCGAGGGCGGCTGGATATTGCGGAACGCGACGGCCAGGCCTTCCGGCGTGGCGAGGATCCAGACTTCGGTCGGCAGCGAGGCCGGCTCGCCGTTCAGCGGCTGGACCTTGCGGAAGTCGGTGACGTGACGGGCTCCGGCCCATTCCTGGGCGTCGATGCGTCCGTCGATCGTGACTGCCGCCGCCGGCGCTGCCAGCAGGCAGGCGGCTAACGAGAGAGCTCTCCACACAAGCATTGTTCCATTTCCGTCGCTGTGCCCCTTGGATGCGAGGGCGGCGCCTGCGGTTGCAACGAGAATTGCACTGGATCGCTGCATGCACAAGCGTACGCGAAAAACAAGCCCAATTCCTGGCTGCCGGGCTTGCCGCCGCTTCCTTACAAAGGGCCTAGATGGATCCATTGTCCAAGTGACGCGTGCGTGACGGGGTGATCAACTCATCTCGTCGTGAACGTACAGCGCCGCACGGTTGAAATCATGCTCGACCCGTCGCCGGCAACGCTGCGTCCGCGAGCCCGTTATTGGGTCGCCGTACTGTTGACGCCCATCGCCTTCATCGCGGCGATGGATGCGATCGACCGGCCGCCCGCGTTGGACGCGTTCGAAATATCCAAGGCTGCGCAGCGGTTCAGCGACGCGGTCCAGCCGCCCGATTTCCGCGCGGCCGAGCAAGTCGAAATCCCGCAGCGGCTCCAGCCTGCGCTGCAAGGCACGACCAGTGCGTGGTATCAGGCCACTCTGCATGTGGACGCACAGCCGCGCGGACTGTGGGCTGTTTACCTGTCGTCGACGTACGGCAACTTTGCCGTGCACGTGAACGGAGAGCCGATCGGCGCGAGCGGGCCGATGACACGTCCCTATCCATTCTTTCGCGAGCCGCTGTTCTATGAGTTTCCTGCGAGCCTGCTGCGGGCAGGGGACAACACGATCGAAGTGCACTTGGCGTACGAGCGTGAGACGGGGCTGTACCCTTTCCATATCGGACCGAGCGATCAGCTGCGTCCCGCCTATCAGCGGCTCTACACGCTGCAAGTTTCCGTCCAGCGAGCGACGCTCGCTGCGCTTGCCATCCTTGCGCTGTTGATGCTCGGGCTGTACTGGGTCAGGCCCGCCGAGACCGGCTATGCGTGGTTTGCCGCGGCGAACGCGGCCTGGGCTGCGCACCTCTGGATGCTGCTCGAGCCTCGCATCTTTCTCAGCGACATCCGCATGTGGGCGGCGCTGCCGATCGTGTTCCTGCAATGGTTCACGATCTTCTCTGCGTTCTTCATCAATCGGCTGCCGGGCTGCGGCGGTCCGCGACCCAGATGGGAGCGCGCGGTGCTGATCTTCGGCGTCGTGTCGACTGGCTGGCTCCTGCTGGCGCCGTACAACAGCTGGTTCGTACCCTACGTGTACTTGCCCGGCACTCTGATCGTAAGCATGTCGATCCTGTGGCGGCTGATCGATTCGGTTCGCCACCACCCGACCGTCGAAGTGAAGCTCTGGCTGCTCGGCTCGGCCGCATCCGTCGTCGTCGGATTCCGCGATTATCTCTACGACATGGAGCTCGTCGCAGGCGGCACGCAGCACTACCTGACGTACACGGTCAGCCTGGTGCTCATCGTCGTGGCACTGACGATTCTCAGCCGGGTCACGCGGGCGCTGACGCAGGCTGAGATCCTGAACCGCGAGCTCGAAACCCGTGTCGCTGCGAAAGGCGCAGAGCTGGAGCGCAACTATGCAGAGCTGCGTAGTCTCGAGCGCGAACGGCTGCTCGGCACCGAGCGTGAGCGGATGACGCGCGACATGCACGACGGCATTGGCGGCCAGTTGATACACGCACTCGCAGTCGTCGAGAGCAAGCCGGAATATCGGCCGCTGGAGCCGTTACTGCGTAGCTCGCTCGACGACCTGCGTTTGATCATCGATGCAGTCGAGCCGAGCGGCGGCGACTTGCTCGCGATCCTGTCGAGCTTCCGCTCGCGCAACGAACGGCGTGTGAGAGAGGCGGGTGTACGGCTGGTGTGGGACGTTACGGATCTGCCGCTCGTCAGCGACTTCGGACCGAACAAGGCGCTGCAGCTCTTGCGCATCCTGCAGGAAGCGACGACCAACGTTCTCCGTCATGCACAAGCCACTGAGCTCACGGTGCGAACCGGCACCCTGCGCGACGAGGACGGCGGAACGTCCATCGTCGTCGACATTGCCGACAACGGTCACGGCTATGCAGACGCGGGAACGCCCGGCCGTGGCCTCGGCAACATGCGTCGCCGTGCACAGATGCTCGGCGGAACGATCGAGCTCACGACGAGCCCGGCGGGCACGCGCGTGCGTCTACTGCTGCATGCTGTAGACGACGACCGAGAGATCGTCGGCGACGCCGCGCGGACGTAGCGGTGCGTAAGT
This sequence comes from uncultured Gammaproteobacteria bacterium, assembly GCA_963830745.1. Lineage (GTDB taxonomy): Bacteria > Pseudomonadota > Gammaproteobacteria > Steroidobacterales > Steroidobacteraceae > Steroidobacter. The sequence goes on along the minus strand of CAWHNL010000010.1, from coordinate 281,806 downwards.
GAGATCGACGATGCCAAGCTCAGCGTGTCGCAATCGCTTCGCCTTCAGCTGCAGCACGTCGAGCTGACGCGCCTGCCAGAGAGTTGCGAACTCGGCGCTGTCTTGGGCAAGTGTGCTCGTGAGCGCAAGCAACTCCGGCGCCCCCGCATGACGCGCAGTCTCCGCGCGAAACTGCGCGACGGCGGAGGCGGCGAGGCCATCGCAGTCGGCGAACAGCGTGCGCCAGTGTTCCCAGAGAAAGATCATGCGCAGGATGTTGCGGTCCGTGTTCGCGAGCGAAGCGAAATCGCCGAGCAGCCGGCGCGCGGAATCGTTCCACGCCAACACGTCCCACCGACCGTTCAATACGTACGCAGGCTGATCGAGCCCGTTGATCCAGGACACCAGCATGGGCGGCGCCTCGCGCGAGAACTGCAGCGACGATCGTGCAGCTGCAGCGGGTTTCGCCAGCGTCACCAGGTGAGCTCGTTCGCTCGCAGTGAGCAGCAGCGCGTCGGCGAGCTGGCCGAGGACTTCGGCTGAAGGATTGATCTCGCGACCTTGCTCCAGCCACGTGTACCAGGTCGGGCTGATGCCGGCGCGTTGCGCCACTTCTTCGCGCAGCAAACCGCATCGCTCGACGACGTCGGCCGGGCTGCAGCCCCACGCTCGCCGGCGAGACTGCCGCGCGTTTCGCTTTCAGGAACAGCGCCAGCTCACTGCGACGCTGAGCGTTCGGGTCAGCGAAGCTGGTAGTGGCACTACCAGTAGCCGCGATGGTCTGGTCAGATCTGCGTGCTCGCTTAAACTCGCCGCCTGTCGTATCGATTGGAGCTTGCGTCATGACTCGGACCTTCGCGGGACACCCGTTGCGTGCGATTCGCGCGCTAGATTATACGATCCTGTTTGCGCGCGACCTGCCGGCGATGCGCAAGTTCTACGCCGAGGTGATGCGCTTCGAGGTGTATCACGAGCTGGCCGACAACTGGATCGAGTTCCGCATCGGCGGCAACATTCTCGCGCTGGCCAAGCCGGGATTGATCGTTCCGGATCAGCCGCCGCCGGTGGGCGCCGCCAGCGTACAACTTGCCTTTCGCGTGCGTCGGGAAGAGGTGGACGCCGCCGAAGCCGCACTGCGGGCCGAAGGCGTCACGATCGTCGCGCCGTCGACCGATCAGCGCTGGGGACATCGCACGATGTTCTTCCGCGATCCGGACGGCAACCTGCTGGAGATCTACGCGGACATCCCCGCAGACAGCACCGCTGACAGCTAGTCACAACTGCGCGTCCAGCCGGAGCGTACGGGCGAGCCAAGCTTGGAATCGACGCCCCAATGAAGCATGGGGCTCGTGGTCGAGGCTTTCGTGGCCATCGGTCCAGCGCAACTTGCCCGCGTCGAGGTAAACGCGCCACGCGTGGTCGCCCGCTGTCTGTCTGTCGAATATCTGCTCGAGCTGCAGCGCGAGCGGCTCGCTCTGCGCGAACACGCCTTGCTCGCAGTTCAACCAGGTCGAGCGTGGATCGAGGTTGTAGCTGCCGACGAAGAGTCCGCGGCCGTCGACCGCAAACGCCTTGGTGTGCAGGCTCGCGCCCGATGAGCCGAAGAGACTGGCAGTGTTCTGCGTTCCGGGCAGTGGCTTGAGCTCCCAGATCTGCACGCCGCCTTCGAGCAGCGTCCTTGCGATGGCGCGAGTAGCCGCCGTGCACCGCGGCGACGTCGTTGGCGGCGAGTGAGTTCGTCAGGATGCGAACGTCTCTGCCGTCGCTGACCACATCGCCGAGCCGGGCCGTCACTTCCGCGCCGGGGACGAAGTAGGGCGACATGATCGACAAGCGCGTTTGCGCGGCCGCGACCAGTGGAACGAGTGTCGCGCCGACATGGGTGCGTTGCGCATCGCGCTTCTTCATCGTGACCTTGCGGGGGTCGTCGGCGACGAATCGGTAGCTGTCCGACCACTGGATCGGCCACTCGCCGGAGACCATGCGCCGGATCGCATCGTCGGCGCGCAGTGCCTGCGCGTAGCGGCTTTGCTCCGCCCGAGCGGTGTGCGCGCCAAGCTCACCGCGTAGTCGATTCAGCGCATCCGCCGTGACGGCCGCAGGATCCAGGACTTCCATCGGGTACGCCGAAGGCGAGTTCCAATAGCTGTCGAAGGCGGCCGAGGCGTCGCGCACGACGGGCCCGACCATCGCGAAATCCAGATCGACGAAGTTCACGTCGTCGCTGGCGCCGAAATACTCATCGCCGATGTTCCGCCCGCCGACGATCGCAATCCGGTTGTCGGCAATCCAGCTCTTGTTGTGCATGCGCCGATTGATGCGCTCGAAGCTCGTGGTGGCTTCGGCGATGAAGCGCAGCGCGCCGTGGCGCGAGGCGAAGGGATTGAAGGTGCGCACCTCGATGTCCGGGTGAGCGGCGAGCGCCGCGAACGTGGTGCTCTCGTTGCGCGCATCCATGTCGTCGAGCAGCATCCGTACCCGAACGCCGCGATCGGCGGCGAGCAGCAGCTCTTGCACGAAATAGCTGCCGGTCAGATCCATGTGCCAGATGTAGCTCTGAACATCGATGCTGCGCGCCGCCATGCGGGCGCTCTGCACGCGGCTCACGAACGCTTCCGTGCCTTCGACGACCAGGCGGAAGGCAGATTGCCCCGGATGTTCGGCTTCGAGAGGTGCTGTCAGCTGATCGAGCGGTGTCGTGTGTGTCGGCGCGATCGCAGCCGAGTCGGGCAGAGCGGGGCGCGGCGGCAATTGCGCACAACCTGCCAGCAGTAGGAGCAGCAGACCGGAGATGTGCGCTGCCCGCGGCTTGCTTCTCGATTCACGCACCGCAATCAGTCTGGGATGCTTCCCTCGCGCTAGGGAATACGGACTGCGGGCATCCGCACGGACATCACCAGCGCGGCGAGCGCGAGGACGGCGAGGGTGACCGCGAACACGCTGTCTGCAACGAGCGAGTTGAACGCTCTCGTGAGAACTGCCACAGCGATGACCGGCAGCGAGTTGCCGATGAAGCACACCATGAAAGTACACGGAGGACACGCCGGCGCGCTGGTCCGCCGGTGCGATCTGATTCACGACTTGCAGACTGCCGCGATAGCCGAGCGCGCCGCTGATCCCGCTCAACGTCGTTCCCAGCAGCAGCAACGGCAACGAGCCTTGCGCTTGCGCGGTGATGAGCAGCGCGAGCGCAGGCACGAGTAGCGCTAGAGCCAGTCAGCATGCACGTGCGGCTCTCGAGCCTGCGCGTGAACATGATGGTCAGCTGCCGACACCAATCCCAGCTCGAAGACCACAGCGCCTCCGACCGCGCGGTTGGACTCGTGGAGACTCTCGATCAGCACGCCGGGCGCCAGGGAGAAAAAGAATCCGTAGAGCGAGAAGACGACGAACGCAGTGACAGCAGGTGCGATGAATCGCGCACGGATGGATCGCGGCATCGCGATCGATGCGCTGCCCGCTCTTGCCGCAGATCGCGCGTCGTGATTCACCGTTTCCGGCGATCGCGCGATGAACACCGCCGTGATCGCAACCACTCCTATATATATGAGGAAGGGCAGCTGCAGCGGCCGTGGCGCGTACTCGGCCAGCAGGCCCGAGATCAGCGGACCGAGCGCCACGCCGCGAAGTTGCTGACTCACCGCAACGAGTGTTGCACGCGTCTTGTCCGTCTGCGCCATCCAGCTCGGCAATCCAGGCCGTGCCCGCGCCGGCTGCAAGCCCGATCGAGAAGCCGCTGAGTGCGCGCGCGCGAACAACCAAGGCGTACTCGTCGCGAAGAAATAGATTCCGGCACTGACTGCTGCGGCGGCCATCGCCCCCAACACGATGCGGCGCGCCCGAGCTGGTCGGAGACGCCGCCGAAGAAGAACAGCGAGACGAGATTGCCGATGACGTAAACGGCGTAGATCAGCGTCAGCATGATCGCGGAGAAGCCGAATTGCTGCGCGTACAGTGAATACAGCGGCGTCACGATCGTGCTGCCCATGAACATTACGGCGATCATCGAACCGACCGCCACAGTTGCCGACCTCATTCATCGCATGATAGCCCACGCAGCCTACTGGCTCGGCGGTCGGCCGTAGGGCGTCTTGAAGTCCTGCGTTTGCACGGGTGCATTCGGATCGTCGCCCGCTTCGCGCATCGCCGGCAGAATGTAGCGGGGCACGTACTCCTGCTGCAGGATCAGGCTCACGCGATCGGCGTAGTTGCCGCCGTATGTCGCGATCACGAGATCGAGCTCCGGGATCACCATGACGAGCTGCCCGCCGTTGCCGCCGGCGAAGAACGCGCGCAGCTTTGCGGTTCTTGTACGGGTACTCGATGTTCCACCACAGGTAGCCGTACTGGATTCCGCGAAGGTCGTGCAGCGGCGCGCCCGCGCGCTTCGCGAAGTCGGCGTCGAGAATGCGTTTGCCGTGCCACGTGCCGCCGTCGAGCATGACCTGGCCGAGCTTCATGAAATCGCGCGGCAACACCCACACGCCGCCGCCGCCGTAGGGCTGACCCGCGCGATTGATCGGCCAGCCGTACGTCCCGATGCTGCAGCGGCTCGCCGAGCAGACGATCGTGCGCGGCCAGCGCGATTCGCCGGTCGCGCGGCCCAGCACGCCGAGCGCGAGGTTCGGATCGATGCTGCAATAGACGCCCTTGGCGCCGGGCTCCCGGTCCAGCGGCAGGCGCAACGTGTAGCGGTAGTAGTCGGGCTCGTCGCTCTGATCGAGCATCGTGTCTTCGTTGCCGGGCGCGTCCGGGTTCGTGTCGTCGCAGAAGTAGCCCGACCGCATCATCAGCAGATGCTCCAGCGTCATCGCGCGCTTCTGCTGATCGAGGTCGGCTGGCGGTTGGCCGCCGTTCATCGCCGCGTAAACCGGAGTCGACAATTGCAGCGGAGCGCGCGCGTGCATCGCCGCGCCGATCAGCGTCGCCGTGAGGCTCTTCGCCGCGGAGCGCGTTTCGTGCATCCGGTCGCGATGCTCGCCGTGGAAATACTCCTCCAGCACCAGCTTGCCGTGGCGCGCGATCAGCACGCCATGCACTTCGGGCGTGTGCACCGATTCGATCGGCATGTCGATCAGCATCTGCACGAACTTCTCGATCGCCGCGCGATCGATCCGCTCTTGTTCGAGTGTTCCAGTCGCCCAGCCATCGTCGCGGGCCGGCGGTGCGCATATGCGTAGCGCTGCGGCTTCTTGCCGCGCGGATAGAAGTTGCTGTCGTCGCCGTCGCGACGGAAATCGTAGGTGCCGCCGCGATAAGGGAAGGGGATCGACAGGAGGTCGTTGTCGCTGTCGTAACTGCCGTCGAACAGGACCTCCTCGGTTTTCTGGCCCATGCGACGGCCCATCAGCCGCACGGCCTTGCCGTCGCGAACGAGGTGCGTCACGTCGTAGAACACGCCGATGTTGCGCTCCGGATTGCGCAGGAACGCACCGAGCGTTCCGTCCGGCCGCTGCTGCACCATCAGGAACAGCGTGAATGTGTCGTCGCGCGGCGTGACGACGCCGCGCCAGCGATCGGCGCCGTCGGCCGTCAGCTTCACGGGCGATGCATAGCGGGCGCCGTGAACGCGCGAAGGCGGCGAGGTCCACTGTCCGGTGATCCGGTTCCGCTCGAGTCGACCCTGGAACGTCCCTTCGTCGTTCGGCAACGTGAAGCTGCAGCTCGTTGCCGCGCGCTTGCACGGGCAGGACGCGTCCGGCGAAATCTGCTGTCCATCCGGCGGCGTTCGCTCGATGAGGAGCGGGCCGCGCGCGTAAGGGCCGAACCACTGCTGTGCTTTCCACAGGCCGGTCAGCTCCTGAGCCTGGACGTTTGCGAGCAGACAGGAAGGCGGCGATGCCGATGAGTATTTTCATAGGAGTGTCGGTGGTGCGGGGAGCGTCGGTGGCGATGCCGGGGTCGCCGGCAGTGCGGGTATCGCCGGCAGTGCCGGTGTCGCTGGCAATGCGGGTATCGCTGGCACTGGCGCTGGCGCCTTTGGTTTCTCCGGCAAAGTAGGCGGTGGGGCGTGGCGGCGGTTCAATCGCCACGCTCGCCACTGGCAAGAAGAATCGTGAGCACGAAGAGCGATGCGCATGCAGCTGCGAGACGGGCGCGCTGCGGCTGTGAGCGAGTCGCCTGCGGATCGAGGATCGCTACGATGCGTGCGCGCAGCGACGAGCCATGTGCCATGCCGATCGCTGTGCGTGCGGGACGGCTCATGCCGCTCATGTGTGCAGCCACGTCCAGCAGGAACTGGGCGTAGTCGGAAGGCGTCGCGCCGGCGCGCAGCACCGCATCGTCGCACGCACGCTCTTGCAAGCTGCGAACGCGTTCGGCGGCGAGCCACACGAGCGGGTTGTACCAATGCAGCGCGCACGCGAGTCGCGACACCAGAGTGCTGACGGCGTCGCGACGTTGGACATGTGCGAGCTCGTGCAGCGAGCGCTGCGTATCGCGCCGATTCAGGCCAGGCGTCGCCCGCAGTCGGCAGCAGCAGCACCGGCCGCATCACACCCCACGTGCACGGGCTCGCGATGTGCTGCGATTCGAGCACGCGCAGTCGGCGATGATCGAGACCGTGCGCGGCCGAGATGCGCGCCAGCGTCGCGGCCCAGCGCGTCGAGACGAGCGGCTGCGCGTGTCGTCGCCAGCGCGCCAGGCCGATCGTTCCGAGCAGCTCGCGCGTGAGGACGCAGAGGCACCGGCGAACCAGATGAAGAAGCCCCCACCCTAGCCCTCCCCCGCTTGCGGGGGAGGGGATGGGAGGGGGCAGCAGCCCGCCGGCACCATGGCGACGGGGTGCGACGGCAGGAACAAAACCGCGAGCGGCATCAGCACGCAAAGCGCGAGCGCCGTCGTCCATAGCACATGTCTGAACGCAGCGGATTGCCGGCGCAGCGCGACCGAGAGCAAGCCGGCCGCGACGATGAGCAGGCTCGTCTTGAGCGCGATACCTGCAACCGTCATGACGTCGAGCATGTCAGCGCCCCTGCTTGCGCGCGTTGTCGATGATCGTGCTCAGCTCGTCCAGCTCGGCCTTCGTCAGCTTCTTGCCATGCGATGAGCCGAGCAGGGCAGCCGCGGCGCGCACGGCCGAGCCTTCGAAGAAATTCTCGACCACGCCGGCGAGGGCGGCGGAGCGTGCCTTGTTACGCGAGACGACCGGCGCGTAGATGTAGCGCGGGCCGTCCACGCGATGTTGCAGGTGTTGCTTGTCGACGAGGATCCGCAGCAGCGCGCGGATCGCGGAGTAGCTCGGCGGATCCTCGATCTGCTCGAGGATCTGCGCCGCGGTCGCTTCGCCGAGCCGGTAGACGATTTCCATGATCTGCCGCTCGCGGCGGCTGAGACGGTGCGGGCCGGACATTCTGCGCCTGCTAATTTATTAGCACGTGCTAAGAAATTAGCACGTCCGCCGAGGAAGTCAATCGTGCGAGTCACGTGCATCAGTTCTGCGCGCTGAGCGACAGGCCGGGCACGCGCAGCAGCTCGCGCGAGATCTGCGCGCTGAGCTCCTGCAGCAGCGCCGAGGCGCTCGCGCACCAGCTTGGCCTTGGAGATCTTCTTCGAGTGGCTCGAGCTGTTCAGCGCCGCGACCACGCGCCGCGACTGATCGTAGACCGGCACGGCGACCGCGACGACGCCGTACGCCAGTTCGTCCTCGACCGCGGAGTAGCCGACGCGCCGGCATTCCTCGATCAGCTTCATCAGCTTCGCCGGATCCGTCACGGTGTGACTGGTCAGCGCGACGAACTGCGCGCTCGCGAAATACTTCTGCAGGCGCTCGGCGCTGAGCCCGGCGAGCAGCACGCGGCCCATCGAGGTCGGATAGGCGGGAAAGCGGCTGCCGACGTGCGCTTCCAGTCGCATCAGCGTGCGCACCGACGTGCGCGCCACGTACACGATCTCCGTGCCGTCGAGCACGGTGAGCGCGGCCGAGTCGCCGGTCTGGCGCGCGAGATCCTCCAGGTAAGTCTTGGTCAGCGTCTCGATGTTCATCGATTCGAGATACGCGGCGCCGAGCTCGAGCACCTTCGGGCGCAGCAGGAAATTGCGGCCCGACTGCATGACGTAGCCGAGCTCGGCGAGCGTGAGCAGGCAGCGGCGCGCAGTGGCGGCGGGCAGCCGCGCGTGGGCTGCGATCTCGCTCAGCGTCAGCGACGGCGACTCGCGCGTGAAGGCGCGGATGACGTCCAGGCCCTTGGCGAGGCCGCCCATGGCTTCGCGACGCGGCGGCGGATCGGTGCGGCGTTTCATGCGAGCACTGTATTTCGCTATCCGAAAAAGGAGAAGGGCCGGTAACGTCACGTTCTTGACAGGCCAGCGCAGCGAGCGCGGACCATGTTCGCATGGCGAATCGCAATTTCGCTATGCGAAAAACATTGAACCACGTGAAGATCGGCTCGCAAGACCCAGCGCAGCTCGGCGATCTCGTCCTCGAACGAGGACACGATCCTCGTGCGCGGCCGCGATCTGTGCGGCGAGCTCATCGGTCACGTCACGCTTCACCGATCACGTCTGGCTGCTGGTCACCGGGCGAGATGCCGAACGACGCGCAGCGGCGCGTGCTCGATGCGACGCTGGTTGCGATCGCGGAGCACGGGCTGGTGCCGAGCGTGCAGGCGAGCCGCATGACGCTCGCGGCAGCGCCCGAAGCGCTGCAGGGCGCGGTCGCTGCGGGAATTCTCGGCTGCGGCTCGGTGATTCTCGGCGCCGCGCAGAACGCCGGGCGATCTGCTGCATGAAGTCGTGACGCGCGCCGCGGCGAGGTCGCTCGACGTCGGCTGCGAAGGAGGTCGTGCAGGAGTATCGCGCCGCGCAGCGCGCGATTCCCGGCTACGGTCATCCGTTGCACAAGAGCGCACGATCCGCGCGTCGTGCGCCTGTTCGAAGTCGCCGCCGCAGTCGGTTGTCAGCGGCCGGCACGTCGAGGCGGCGCACGCCGTCGAGCGCGTGCTGCCCGGCGCTGACCGGCAAGCAGCTCGCGATGAATGTCTCGGTGCGCAATCCCCGCCGTGCTGCTCGACGCGGGCTTTCCGCTGGCTGCGCTCGAAGGGCGTGCCGATCCTGGCGCGCACCGCCAGCCTGATCGCGCATCTGCTCGAAGAGCAGAGCCGGCCGATCGGCTTCGTGCTCTCGCACGCCGGCGCGGCGGCGATCGATTACGACGGCCCGGCGCCGGCCGGTTTCGTGCGCGCGCGATCAGTAGCGATCGCCATGAAGTCCGTGCTCTCAGGCATCCGCGTCGTCGAGCAGGGCACGTTCATCACCGGTCCGTGCGCCGGAATGATGCTCGCGGACCTCGGCGCCGACGTCGTCAAGGTCGAAAGTCCCAGCGGCGATCCGTATCGCGCCTACCAGGGCGGACAGTTCTCGCCGCACTTCCAGGCGTACAACCGCAACAAGCGCAGCATCGCGCTCGATCTCGAACGCCGCCGCCGATCGCAGCGGTCTTCGACGACCTGATCGCGAGCGCCGACGTCTACATCCAGAACTTCCGGCCCGGCACTGCCGAGCGGCTCGGCGCCGGCCGCGCAGCGGCTGCAGGATCTCAACCCGAAGCTCGTCTACTGCTCGATCAGCGGTTTCGGCGCGAGCGGCCCGTACGCGGATCGGCCGAGCTACGACTCCGTGGCGCAGGCGCTGAGCGGTTTTCTCAGCGTCGTCGTCGATCCCGACCGTCCGCGCTTTCTCGGTCCGGCGCTCGCGGACGCGATCACCGGCATCTATGCGGCGTACGGCGTGCTCGGCGCGTTGTTCGAGCGCAGCCGCACCGGGCGCGGACGGCTCGTCGAAGTCTCGATGCTCGAAGCGATGGCGCACTTCGCCGTCGAGCCGTTCGCAGCCTTCTTCGCGCTCGATCGAGCGCCGACGTCCAGCGATCGGCCGCGGCTCGCGCAGGCGTACATCCTGCGCACGGCCGACGGCGGCCTGATCGCGATCCATCTCTCGTCGCTCGAAAAGTTCTGGGAAGGTCTCGTGAGCGCGCTCGACTGCGTCGCACGATCGGCAGCGACGAGCGCTTCCGCACGCGGCAGGGCCGCATCGACAACTACGAGGCGCTCGGTGCCGCGCTCGATGCGCAGTTCTCGCGTCACACGCTGCAGCACTGGGCCGAGCGCCTCGGCGCGAACGACGTGCCGTTCGCGCCCATCAATCGCATCGACGAAGTCGTCGCAGGATCCGCAGGTGCGGCATCTCGGCCTGATCGTGCCGGTCGAGCGCGCGCACGGCGGCAAGCAAGCCGTCCGCCCGGCCGTGCAGTTCGACGGCGCGCGCGCGACGCACGTGACGACCGCGCCGCTGCTCGACGAGCACGGCGCCGACATTCGCCGCTCGCTGTCTGGCAGGCACGAGCTGGCCGCTGATCGCGGGCGAGGCTGCAGGTAGCCATCATGCTGTTTCCAACCACTCTCGTCGGCAGCTATCCGCAACCCGACTGGTTGATCGATCGCGAGAAGCTCGCGGGCCGCTTTCCGCCGCGCGTGCGCGCGCGCGAGCTGTGGCGCATTCCGGAGCAATGGCTCGCGCAGGCGCAGGACGATGCAACGGTGCTCGCGATCCGGGCGCAGGAGCAGGCCGGGCTCGACATCATCACCGACGGCGAGATCCGCCGCGAAAGCTACTCGAACCGCTTCGCGACGGCGCTCGAAGGCGTCGACATCGACAATCCCGGCACGGCGCTCGATCGCAGCGGCCATCCCAATCCGGTGCCGCGCGTCGTCGGTCCGATCCGTCGCAAGCACGCCGTGCAGGTCGACGACCTGCTGTTCCTGAAGCGACACACGCAGCGCCAGGTGAAGGTCACGGTGCCCGGTCCGTTCACGATGGCGCAGCAGGCGCAGATCGAATACTACGACGGCAGCCGCGAGCTGGCGGCGCTCGACTATGCAGCGGCGGTGAACGAAGAGATCCGCGATCTGTTCGCGCACGGCGCGGACATCGTGCAGATCGACGAGCCCTACATGCAGGCGCGGCCGGACGAGGCGCGCGCCTATGGGCTCAAGGCGCTCAATCGCGCGCTCGAAGGCGTGAGCGGCACGGTCGCCGTGCACATCTGCTTCGGCTACGCCGCGATCATTCACGAGCGGCCGTCGGGCTACTCGTTCCTGCCGGAGCTGGCGCGAGTGCAGCTGCGCGCAGGTGTCGATCGAAACCGCGCAGTCGAATCTCGATTGCGCAGTGCTCGGCAAGCTGGCGGGCAAGAAGATCCTGCTCGGCGTGATCGATCTGGCCGACATGAATGCCTGAAACGCCGCAGCAGGTCGCGGCGCGAATTCGTCGCGCGCTGCCGTATGTCGATGCAAAGAACATCGTCGTCGCGCCGGACTGCGGCATGAAGTACCTGCCGCGGGAAGTCGCGGACGCGAAGTTGCGCGCGATGGTCGAGGGCGCGCGCATCGTGCGACGAACGAGACGTCGGCCGATGACTTAGGGGGATACACATATGAACATCAATAAACGGCTACTCATGCTCGCGTGCCTGGCCGCACTCTGCGTGACGGCGCCGGAGCTGCCTGCGCAAACACCAACGCGACGACGACCAGCCTGGAGGAGGTCATCGTCACCGCGCGTAAGCGCGACGAGACTTCGCTCGACGTGCCGGTCGCGGTGAACGTGTTCACCGCGGCGGATATCGCAGGCGGCCGGCATCGAGCGGCCGCAGGACTTCATCGATCTCACGCCGAACATGACGCTGGTGCAGACGCAGAACCAGGGCACGTCGTTCGTGACCGTGCGCGGCATCTCGCAGGCGCGCAACAGCGAGCCTTCGGTCGCGGTGGTCATCGACGGCGTGGCGATGGCCAATCCGTCGCAGTTCAACCAGGAGCTGATCGACATCGAGAGCATCCAGGTGCTGAAAGGCCCGCAGGGTGCGCTTGTACGGCCGCAATGCCATCGGCGGCGCGATCATCATCACGAGCAAGCAGCCGACCGACGAGTTCGAGGGCCGCATCTCCGCCGGCTACGACTCCGGTCCGGGCTACCGCGTCGGCGCGACCGTGAGCGGACCGATCAGCGACACGGTGAAGTACCGCGCGACGGTTTCGTACCTCGACACCGACGGCTACATCGACAATCCCTTCCTGCACGAAGAAGCGGATCCGTACGAGGATCTGTCGGCGCGCGGGCTGCTGCGTGTGGGAGCCGAACGACGGCTTCCGCGCGGACCTGCGCGCATACATCTCCGACGTCTCGACGCAGGCGCTGTACTTCAACATCACCGAGAGCGTGAACGACACGCAGCCTGCCGGTGCGAGTCAACAATCGCGGCGTCAACGATCGCGAGCTGTACGGCGCGTCGCTGAAGCTCGACTGGAGCTCGTCGCTGCGGCACGATCACCTCGGTGACCGCGTACGACAAGCTCGAGGAGATCCTCACCGGCGACCAGTTCAACTTCCTGCCGATCCAGGAGTCCGTGCTGTTCCAGTTCTTCGGCGCCGACCAGGCGCAGCACCAGTTCCTCGACGTCGACGCGGTGAGCCAGGAGCTGCGGTTCACTTCGCCCGCCGACCGGTCGCGTGCGCTGGATCTTCGGCGCGTATGCGATCTCGACCGATCGCTTCATCTCGACCGGCAACGTCATCGACATCGGCGACGGCATCGTGCCCGAAGTGCGCCGCACGCCGCTGCCGAAGTTCGACATCCCGACGAACTGCTTCCCGCCGGCCTGCAGGCAGTTCACCTATCTCGCGGACTCGCAGGACAACTTCGCCTGGGCGCGTGTTCGGCGACCTGAGCTTCGACATCACCGACAGGCTCGAAGGCTCGGTCGCGCTGCGCTACGACGAGGACGAGCGCGAGAACACGACCGAGACGCCGCGCGAATTTCCTGCCGACGCCGACCGCGTTCCCGGGCCAGGTGCGCAAGCACACCTGGGACGAGCTGCAGCCGAAGGTGACGTTGCGCTACAAGCCCGCCGACGATCGCACGCTCTATGTCGGCTACAGCCGCGGCTTCCGCAGCGGCGGCTTCAACCAGACCGGCGTCGGCGCCGCGAACATTGCCGGCATCGACGACCTGTTCGACAAGGAGACCGCCGACACCTACGAGGCGGGCTTCAAGGGCGAGTTCCTGGACCGGCGGCTCGCCACGAACCTGAGCCTGTACTACACCCAGGCGAACGGCTCGTACTTCTTCGTGTTCGATCCGAACACCAGCACGCAGAATCTCGGCAACCTCGGCGACGTCGACTACAAGGGCCTGGAGCTCGAGCTCCAGGCGCGCGTGACCGACAGCTTCGACGCCTATCTCGGCATCGGCTACACGGACAGCGAGATCAAGGAGTCCGACCGCGCCGCGACCGACGTCGGCAACCAGGCGCCGCTGGTTTCCGAGTACAGCATCAACCTCGGTCTGGCAGTATCGTCAGCAGCTGGCGGCATTCGGCGGTGCGAGCGCATTCGTGCGCGCGGACCTCGACGTGACCGGGCCCGACGTGGTTCTATCCGGACAACTTCACCGAGCGCGACACGATCAACGTGCTGAACCTGCGCGTCGGGCTCGAGAGCGAGTCGTGGTCGGTCACCGCGTGGGCGAAGAACCTGAACGACGAGGACTACAACGCCGAGTGGTCGCCGGGTCCGCATGTTCTTCCCGAACCCGGGCTACACCAACAATTTCGTGTTCAAGGCGCTGCCGCGACGCTGGGGCGTCGACCTCGCCTATCGTTTCTGATGGCGGCAGCGATCAGGAGTAGATGAGTCATGGCTACAGCGCGCAAACTGCCGTCGCGTCTGCATCACACGGCGTACGTCTCGAAGAATCTCGAGGAGACCCGCAAGTTCTACGAGGACATCATCGGCCTGCCGCTGATGGCGACGTGGTGCGAGTCGGACATGCTGTTCGGCGCCGAGCGCACCTACTGCCACCTGTTCTTCGGGCTCGGCGACGGCGGCGCGCTCGCGTTCTTCCAGTTCGCGAACAAGTCGGACCAGGAGCTGTTCGGGCCGAAGATGCCGGAGACGCCGTTCCATCACATCGCGCTCAAGGTCGACGCGGACGTGCAGAAGGCGATCGAGCAGCGCCTGCACGCGGCCGGCTTCACGGAGCCGAGGACGTTCGTGCTCGAGCACGGCTATTGCCGCTCGCTGTACGCGGTCGATCCCGACGGCATGATCGTCGAGTTCACCGTCGATCATCCGGACGTCGAGAAGATCAACGCGACGCGGCGCGCCGACGCGCACGCGGAGCTCAAGCGCTGGCTCGCCGGCGACCACACTCCAACAACATGTATCGCTGATGCGGCGAGGAACGCACTTGAAGGCCAGCACGCGAGCGGATTCTCGTCACGCACGTCGGCAGCCTGCCGCGCTCGCAGGCCGTGACGGACGTGCTGTTCGCGCGCGACCGCGGCGACGCGGCCGACGCATCCGCCGCGAACGCGACGATCGCCGACGCCGTGCGCGAAGTCGTGCGCCGACAAGTCGAAGCCGGCGTCGACGTGGTGAGCGACGGCGAGATGAGCAAGATCAGCTACGCCACGTACATCAAGGATCGCCTCACCGGCTTCGCCGGCGACACGCCGCGCGAGCCGGGGCAGGACCTGGTCGAGTTTCCGCGCATCCTCAAGCGGCTCGCGGAGAGCGGCGCGACGGCGAAGTACCAGCGGCCGCGCTGCGTCGGCGAGATCCGCGTGCGCAGCCTGCAGCCGGCGCAGACGGACGTGCAGAACATGAAGGCCGCGACGTCCGCCGCCGCGCCGAGCGGAAGCGTTCCTGAATGCGGCATCGCCGGGCGTCATCGCGCTGTTCCAGCCGAACGATTACTACAAGTCGCAGGACGACTATCTGGAAGCGGTCGCCGAAGCGATGCGCGCGGAGTACGAGCTCATCATCGGCATCGGGCCTGCTCGTGCAGATCGACGCGCCGGATCTCGCGATGGGCCGCCACACGATGTATCGCGACCGCAGCGTCGAGGAGTTCCTGAACCGCGCCGCCAAGCACATCGAGGTGCTCAACCACGCGTTGCGCAACGTGCCCGCCGATCGCGTGCGCATGCACGTGTGCTGGGGCAACTACGAAGGGCCGCATCATCACGACGTGCCGCTGGAGCGCCTGCTGCCCGTCGTCGCGCGCGCCAGAATCGGCGGACTGCTGATCGAGGGCGCGAATCCGCGCCACGCGCACGAATGGGCGGTGTTCCGCGACTTCCGCGTGCCCGAGGACTGGATCGTGATCCCGGGCGTGATCAGCTCGACGACGAACTACATCGAGCATCCGCTGCTGGTCGCGGAGCGCATCGGCCGTTACGCGGACCTGCTCGGCCGCGAGCGCGTGATCGCAGGAAGCGACTGCGGCTTCGGCACGTTCGCGGGCTTCGGCCCGGTCGATCCGGATGTCACGTATCTCAAGCTGCGATCCCTGGCCGAGGGTGCCGCGATCGCATCGCGCCGGTTATGGGGCAGACGTTAGATGAGTTCATCGAGGTTCGCGGCGCGCGCCTGCGCGTGCGCACGGCTGGAAAAGGTCCGGCGGTGCTGCTCATCCATGGCTGGACGCTCGATCTCGACATGTGGACGCCGCAGTTCGCCACGCTCGCGAACCGCTATCGGCTGATTGCATTCGACCGCCGCGGCTTCGGCCTGTCGACGGGCGCGCCCGGCATCGAGCACGACCTCGCTGACATCGAGCAGCTGCTCGCGAAGCTGGCGGTCGAGCAGATCGCGATCGTCGGCATGTCGCAGGGCGCGCGCGTCGCGCTGCGCTGGGCGATGCGACTGCGCCGCATAGAACGACGTGCCTCGTTCTCGACGGTCCGCCGCGCGACTGCTGGCCGTGGCCGGCCGGACGGCGAGATCACGCTCGCCGCCTATCGCGAGCTGGTTCGCAGCGAGGGCATCGACGCATTCCGCAGGCAGTGGCTGGAGCATCCGCTCATGCGCCTGCATACACATGATGTGCGCGCGCGCACGCTGCTGCGGGAAATGGTCGAGTCGCTATCCCGGGCCACGACCTGCTGGCGGACGACACGGAGCAACTTCCCGGCGTCGGCGATCTGAATCAGCTCGACCTGCCCGTCCTGTCATCAACGGCGAGCACGACTCGGACGCGCGCATCGGCGCCGGCGCCGACCTGGCGCGCGCGCTGCCCGATGTGCGCCTCGCCGTCATTCCCGCCGCGGGACACCTTTCCAACCTCGACAACCCGGGCGCCTACAACGCGGTGCTCGGCGAATTTCTCTCCTCGGAGTACGTGCCATGCAGAGCAGAGTAGGTGTCATCGTCGGCAGCCTGCGCAAAGGTGCCTACACGCGCATGCTGGCCCGCGCCTTGCCCGAGCTGACGCCGCCGTCGCTGCAGCTCGTCGACATCGGCATCGGCGACCTGCCGCTCTACAACTACGATCTCGAGACCGACAACGCCGCCGCCGGCGTGGACGGCATTCAGGACTGCGGTCAAAGCGACCGACGCACTGCTGTTCGTGACGCCCGAATTCAATCGCAGCATGCCCGGCGCGCTCAAGAACGCGATGGACGTCGGGTCGCGACCCTGGGGCCACAGCGCGTGGACCGGCAAGCCCGGCCGGCGTCATCAGCCTGACGCCCGGCGCGCTCGGCGCGATGGCGGCGAATCATCACCTGCGCCAGGTGTTGCTGGCCGTGAATCTCGCGGCCATGCCGTACCCGGAAGCCTACATTCCCGACGCCGAGACGCTGTTCGACGAGTCCGGACGCCTGACGAGCGACGGAGACGCGCCAGTTCCTGCAGACCTTCATGGAAGCGTTCGCCGCGTGGGTCGGCCGGTTCCGAACGCCGCGTTGAAGCCCGAGCCGCTCGACGGCCGCGATCGACCGCTCGACACGTAGTTTGCTTCGCAGGCGCCGCCGGCCGTAGATTTTCCCCGACTTCGCTACAGGGGACTCTTCCATGCGGCTCATTGCAGCGACCACGGCTCTCCTCCTTGCAACGTTCGCCGGCAACGCTGTTGCCGCGGACTCTGCTCGCGCCGGAGCTCACGCGCGCCGACGTCGAAGCATGGCTCGACGGCTTCGTGCCCTACGCCATGAGCACCGGCGACATCGCCGGCGGCGTCATCGTCGTCGTGAAGGACGGCGAGGTGCTGGCGCAGAAGGGCTACGGTTACGCCGATGTCGCGACCAAGAAGCCCGTCGATCCCGAGCGCACGCTGTTCCGCGCCGGGCTCGGTCGCGAAGCTCGTGACGCACACCGCGGTGATGCAGCTGGTCGAGCAGGGCAAGCTCGATCTCGATGGCGACATCGCGCAGTACCTGGATTTCCCGGTCCCGGACGCGGATGCGTTCGGCAAGCCGGTCACGCTGCACAACCTCATGACGCACACCGGCGGCTTCGAGGAGCTGGTGCGCGGGCTGATGGCGAGCGATCCGAAGGTGCACATGTCACTGGAAACCTACGTGAAGGCGACGAAGCCGACGCGCATCTTTCCGCCCGGCGAAGTGCCTTCGTACTGCAACTACTGCGTGGCGCTCGAGGGCTACATCGTGCAGCGAGCGTCGGGCGAAGACTTCGACGACTATCTCGACGAGCACATCTTCGCGCCGCTCGGCATGAGCAACTCCACGTTCCGCCAGCCGCTGCCGAAGCAGCTCGAGGAGCAGATGTCGATGGGCTACTCGCGTCGCGTCGCAGCCGCCGGGCTATTTCGAGCTGGTCGGACCGGCGCCCGCGGGCAGCCTGAGCACGACGGGTGCCGACATGGCGCGTTTCATGATCGCGCAGATGCGTGCGTTCTCCGGCGCTGACTCGACGCTGCTGCGGCAAAGAAACCGCGCAGCGCATGCAGACGACGGATGTTCCGGCCGGTGCCGCCGAGCGTCGGCATGGCCGTCGGTTTCTTCGAGCGCGATCGCAACGGCCATCGCATTCGCGAGCACGGCGGCGACACGCAGTTCTTCCACAGCAAGCTCGCGATGTTCATGGACGACGGCGTCGGCATCTTCCTGTCGTTCAACAGCACCGGCAAAGAAGGCGCCGTGCACCAGCTTCGCGAGTCGATGCTCGCGCAGTTCGCCGATCGCTACTTTCCGGCGCCGCTGGCCGAGCTGACGAAGGCGCCGGATGCGCTCGCGCACGCGCAGGTCGTGACCGGGCGTTACGCGTCGTCGCGCCGGGCCGAGACGACGTTCTTCAAGCTGTTCACGCTGATCGGGCAGGGGAGCGTCGCGTCGAACGAGGAGGGTGCGCTCACTGTGCCGGGCCTCGACCGAGCTCAACGGCCAGCCGAAGGAATGGTCACGAAGTCGCGCCGTTCGTCTGGCGTGAAAGACACGGTCCGGAGCAGGTCGCCGTGAAGATGGACGGCGATCGCGTGCAGATGCTGAGCGCGGACGAAGTCGGGCGGCATCCTCGTGTTGCTGCCCGTGCCGTGGCAGCAATCCGGCGCGTGGATTCTGCCGGTGATCAGTCGTCGCGACCGTGATCCTGGTGCTGACGGTGGTCGCGTGGCCGATCGCGGCGTGGCGCAGGCGTCGGCGCGGCACTCCGCTCGCGCTGTCACCGCGCGAGTTGCAGATCTATCGGTTCGCTCGCGTGCGTCGCGCTCGTCGATGTGGTGTTCCTGCTGGGTTGGATGGGCATCGTCTCCGCCGGTAATGCGGATCTCGCGGCCTACGATGGCCACCTCGACGCTGTGGTTCTACGTGCTCCATCGCTCGGGTTCATCGGCGCAGTCGGTGCGATCGTGGCGCTCTGGAATGGCTGGCTCGCGATCGCGGGCAAGCGCGGCTGGAAGGCGACGACCTGGAACGTCGGGCTGGCGGCCTCGTGCGTGGCGGTTTCGTGGTTCGCGTTCGCCTTCAACCTCATCCGCTTCACGCTGAAGTACTAACCTATCGGACAGGAAGCAGGGCTTCAGGCCTGCTTTGTCACCTTTACACGACATAATCAGGGAATATCCTATCCAACCTGTTTGACAGGTTGCGACGCTCGTTGCTAGAGTCCCCGCCGCCAACTGGAGGGGACATGGCTCAATTGCATTCAGTGCCGACCTTGCAGAAGCCGACGCTATCGGCCCACGTCGCGCGCCACTTGCTCGACCTCATCGCACAAGAGGGTCTGCGCCCCGGCGATCTGGTCCCCAG
The DNA here is from genome assembly GCA_963830745.1 of uncultured Gammaproteobacteria bacterium. Taxonomy (GTDB): domain Bacteria; phylum Pseudomonadota; class Gammaproteobacteria; order Steroidobacterales; family Steroidobacteraceae; genus Steroidobacter. Next base: position 262,780 of record CAWHNL010000010.1, on the reverse strand, counting down.
CGAAGTGCAGATCTGCAAGACACTCCAGGTCAGTCGCGGCAGCGTGCGCGAGGCGTATCGAACGCTCGCCGCGCTCGGCATCCTGGAAATCGAGAGCGGTCGCCGTCCTCGCCTGCAATCGGTCAGCGCGCATGTGCTGGCGCAGGTCTTCGGTTACGCACTCAAGACCGCGCAGGTGAACGCGACGCACGTCATCGACACGCGCCGCGCGATCGAAGTGCAGGGCGCGCAACTCGCGGCCCGCAACGTCACCGAGGCGCAGAAGGTTTCCCTGAGGGGCTTGGTCGGCCAGATGCGCTCGGCGCTCGGCGAACGCGATCACGCGCGCCGGGTCACGGCCGACATGGCGATTCACACGACGCTCGCGGAAGCGAGCTGCAATCCGCTCAATCCTTTGCTGCTGGCCGCGCTGCGTGCGCCGCTCGAGCAGGTGATGATCATCGACCTCGGAAACCGCCGTAGCGAGTCCGAGCTGATCCGCATCGTCGACGCGCATGAAGCGATCGTCGAGCGCGTCTGCGCGGGCGATGCAGTCGGTGCAGGCGCCGCGATGGCGATGCACTTCGATCTCTCGGTCGGATCGAGCTCGAAGAACGAGCACGCGGCAGTCAGCGCCGAAGTGCCGGCGACTCTCGCATGACCACGCCCGTGCAACAGGCGATCGAAGTTCTGCGAGGCCACTTCGGCACGCGCCTTAGCATCGGTGGCGCAGTGCGCGAGCAGCACGGCCGCGGCGAGGCATTCACGCAGGGCCTCCCGCCCGACGCCGTGATCTGGCCGGAGAACACCGGCGAGGTCAGCACGATCATGCGCACGTGCCACGAGCTGCGCGTGCCCGTGATCGCATACGGAGCAGGGACCTCGCTGGAAGGTCACGTCAGCGCGCCGCACGGCGGCATCTGCATCGACATGTCGCGCATGGACCTGGTCCTGGCCGTTCATGCCGAAGACGCGGATTGCGTCGTGCAGCCCGGCGTCACGCGCGAAGCGCTCAACACTTTCCTGCGCGACACCGGACTGTTCTTCCCGGTCGATCCGGGCGCGAATGCAACGCTCGGCGGCATGATCTCCACGCGCGCATCCGGCACGACGACGGTTCGCTACGGCACGATCGCGCACAACGTGCTCGCGCTCGAAGTCGTGCTCGCCAACGGCGACATCGTTCGCTGCGGCAGCCGCGCGCGCAAATCCTCCGCCGGCTACGACCTGGTGCGATTGATGACCGGCGCGGAAGGCACGCTCGGCATCATCACGGAAGCGACGCTGCGCTTGCACGGGCAGCCCGAAGCCGTCGGCAGCGCCGTCTGCTCGTTCGGCGAGCTGCGCGGCGCGGTCGAAGCCGTCATCGAGCTGATCCAGTCGGGCGCGCCGCTGGCTCGCATCGAGTTCCTCGACGAGGTGCAGGTGCGCGCCTGCAATGCGTATTCGAAGATGTCGCTGCGCGAGGAGCCGACGCTGTTCATCGAGTTTCACGGCACCGCGGCCAGCGTCGCGGAGCAGTTCGAGCGCGCGGGCGAGATCGTGCGCTCGCACGGCGCGACCAGTTTCGATTGGGCGTCGGACGAGAACAGCCGCAGCCAGCTCTGGCGCGCGCGTCACGCTGCCTACTTCGCCGCGCTGGGCCTGCGCCCCGGCTGCGAATGCGTCGTCGCGGATGTCTGCGTGCCGATTTCCAGCCTCGCGGAATGCGTCGCGGCTGCGCGCCGCGAGATCGACGCCGCGGGATTGATCGCGCCGATCGTCGGCCACGTCGGCGACGGCAATTTTCACGTGCTGTTCCTGCTCGAGCCCGGCGATGCCGAGGAGCGCGAGCGCATGGAGCGCGTCTACGACGCGATGATCGACCATGCGCACCGTCTCGACGGCACCTGCACGGGCGAGCACGGCATCGGCCTGGGTAAACGCGACAAGCTGGTCGCGGAGTTCGGGGAGACGGTCGTCGCGTCTGATGCGGCGACTCAAGGAGGCCTGGGACCCCCACGACATCCTGAATCCGGGGAAAGTTTTCCAGACGACCTGACACTTCTTTTTCGGGGGATCCAATGCGCGAGTTCAAAAGCCGGGTGCAGCCCGGAGGGGCAGCCTCTTCGCCCTGATGTTTGCGGCGACGGTCGGGGCTGCAGTCGCTCGACACGGGTACGATCGAACAGGTCACGGTGACAGCGCGTAAACGCGACGAGTCGCTGCTCGACGTGCCGATCTCGATCACTGCGGTGACCGAGACGCAATGGATCGCAATGGGCTGCGCTCTGTTGCGGACATCGCGCCGACGGTGCCGGGGCTCAACGTGAATTCCGACAGCGTCGGTCGCGCGTTCGTTTCGATCCGCGGCATCGGCACGGCGCTGCAGGCGGGCGTGCAGCCCGGCGTCGGCGTGTTCCAGGACGGCGTCTACGCGCCGCAGACCTCGTACATCAACAACCCGACGCTCGACATTCAGCGCATCGAAGTACTGCGCGGTCCGCAGGGCACGCTCTACGGCAAGAACACGCTGGGCGGCGCCATCAACATCATCACGCGTCCGCCGAGCGAGACCTTCGAAGGCAAGGCCTACGCGGGCTACACCGACGATGACAACGGCCAGGAGTTCGGCGGCCGCATCGGCGGGCCGCTGAGCGACTCCGTGCGCGCGAAGATCGCGGTTGCGTCGCGTGACGCGGACGGCTTCTACACGAACAAGTTGATCGGCGGCAAAGTCGATGAATCGAGCAGCGAGCAGATCGACGGCACGATCGTGTGGGATGCGAGCGACGACGCGCGCCTGACGGTGAATGCCTACTACCTCGACTTCGAGGGCCCGTCGACGAACTACAACCACGTCAACGGTCCGACGGACTACCGCGACAACGTGCGCATGAACGTGATCGGCCGGCAGGCATTCGAATACACGGGCGGGAATGCCAAGTTCGAGTTCCCGCTGGACGCGCTGAACACGAAAGTCACCGCGATCGCCGCCTACGACAAGCGCGAGCTCGAAGGCAGGAGCGACGGCGACTTCCTGTCGCTCGACATCGTGCGCGCGAACGGCACGGGCACCGACAAGACCTACACCGGCGAGCTGCGTTTCGACACGGCGTTCTCCGACACGTTCTCGACGTTGATCGGCCTGTATGCGAGCCGCGAAGAATCGGATGCGATCTCCGCGCAGACGCTCGTGCCGGCGGTCCGCACTGCGAACACTTTCTCGGAGCGCACCGGCGACACGTATTCCATCTTCGCGACCGGCCTCTGGCGCTTCGCGGAGGATTGGGAGTTGTCGGCCGGCGTGCGCGTCGACGAGGAAGATCGCGAGCAGGACAGCAGGACCACGATCTCGACGCTCCCGGGCGTCGTGCTGACCGATCCGCATCGCGAGATCGATTCGTCGGAAGTGGAGCCGCGCGTGTCGCTGACCCGCTTCCTGACGAAGGACGCGATGGTCTACGGATCTGTCGCGAAGGGCTATCGCGGTGGCGGCTTCAATGCGGCCAGCGTGCCGCCGCAGTTCTCCACGTACGGTGGCGACACCGTGTGGACCTATGAGCTCGGCGGCAAGGCGAGCTCGGCCGATGGCCGTTGGCTCGTGTCGAGTGCCGTCTACTACAACGATTACACCGACTTCATCGGCCAGAATGCGCTGGCGATCGGGCCGGGCGGCGGCCTCGTGTCGATCGATCTCAATCTCGGCGACGTCGAGTCGTACGGCCTCGAGACCGAAGTGGTCGCGTCGATGAACGACTTCTGGAAGCTGAGCGGCAGCGTCACGCTGATGCATGCGCGCATCACGGATCAGAGTGGCTGGCTCGCGGTCACCGGCACGCCGCTCGCGACCGATCGGCTGCTGTTCCAGCCCGACTGGAATGCGAGCATCAGCTCCGATCTGACAGTGCCTGTCGGCACGGGCGACATCTCCTGGAATCTCGGCGTCGTCGGCAAGGGCAGCCGACCCGGGTCCAGCTTCGATCCCACGACACCGTCGATACTGGAGAGCTACACGGTCGTGAACACGTCGGTCACCTATCGCCGCGACGGCTTCAGCGCGAGCGTGTTCGCGAACAACCTGCTCGACGAGGAGTACTTCGAGTCGTTCATCGACGGCTCGCTGCTCCAGGCGCTCGGCCTGCTGAACCAGGATCTCGGCATGCTGGGCACGCCGCAGAAGATTGGTTTGCGACTGCAGTACGAGTTCTGAGGAAATGGCGCACGCGGCGGTGAGGGCGAGCGCGCCCAGCAGCACAGTCCTGCGCAAAGCAGCGTGGCGACTGATCCCGCTGCTGGGCGTGCTCTACTTTTTCGCCTTCCTGGACCGCGTGAACGTCGGCTTCGCGGCGCTCACGATGAACGTGGACCTGGGTCTGTCGTCGGCGGTGTTCGGTCTCGGCGCCGGCATCTTCTTCATCGGCTACGTCGCGTTCGAGATACCGAGCAACGTGCTGCTCGAACGCTTCGGTGCGCGCATCTGGATCGCGCGGATCATGCTGACGCTGGGGTGTGCTGTCGGCAGCGATGGCATTCGTGCAGGGGCCGACCAGCTTCTACGTCGTGCGCTTCCTGCTCGGCGTCGCGGAGGCGGGTTCTTCCCCGGCATCATCTACTACCTGACTTGCTGGTTTCCGGCGCGCGATCGTGCACGAATCATCGCGCTGTTCATGATTGCGTTGCCGCTGTCGAGCGTCATCGGTGCGCCGATCTCGACGGCGCTGCTCGGCATTCAGGCTGGCGGCTTGCATGGCTGGCAATGGATGTTCCTGCTCGAAGCGATTCCGACGATCGTGCTCGGTTTCGCCGTGCTGCGCTTCCTGCCGGACCGGATCGTGATGTCGCGTGGCTGACGAAGGAAGAGAAGGTGTGGCTCGCGCGCGAGCTCGCGACGAATCGGTGGCGCACGGCGCGCACACGCAAGTCTGCGGCAGGCGTTGTTGATGCCGCGAGTCTGGCGCTACGGCCTCGTGTACTTCTGCGTGCTCGTCGGACTCTACGGTTTCAGCTTCTGGCTGCCGCAGATCATCGCGTCGCTGGGCAAGCTCACCAACCTGCAGGTCGGTGCGGTCACGACGATCCCGTATGCACTCGCCTGCATCGCTCTCGTACTATGGGGACGACATTCGGATGCGACTGGCGAGCGTGCGTGGCATGTCGCGCTGCCGCCGGCACTCGCCGCGTTGGCGCTAGCGGCCGGCGGCTGGCTCACCGAGCCTGTCGCGGCATTCGGCGCACTTTGCCTTGCAGCGATCGGAATCTACGCCGGGCTGCCTGCCTTCTGGGCACTCGCGAGCCGCGGTTTGCAAGGCGCGGCCGCGGCAGGCGCCATCGCGCTGATCAATTCGCTCGGCAACATCGGCGGGTTCCTGGGGCCGACGGCTATCGGTTTCGTCAAAGAGCGCACGGGGAGCTTCGCGATCAGTATGCTTGTCATCGCGTCGTGTCTCGCGCTGGGAGCGGGTATCGTCGTGTGGGAGCGCGCTCGCGATCAGCGCGCGATCGGTCTGGTCAGCAAGGTGTCGCCATGAAGAAGTACATCGTCCTGGCAATCCTGATGTCGTCGGCTGCAACACTCGTCCAAGCGCAGGACGACACGGGCGGCGCTTGCGAGAAGATGAAGAGCTTCGCGATGGAGGGCGTCGTCATCGACAGCGCTGCGCCCGAGCGGTCGGGCACTTTTGCCTCTGCGGTGGGCACGAAGTTGAGCAACCTGCCCGCCTTCTGCCGCGTCGTCGGGCATGCGACCCCGACGCCGCAATCGCGCATCGGCTTCGAAGTGTGGCTGCCGGAGAAGAACTGGAGCGGCCGCTACGTGCAGGTCGGCAACGGCGGGCTGGCCGGCATCATCTTTCACGACCTGATGGGACAGATGCTCGACCGCGGCCACGCCACCGCTTCGACCGACAACGGTCACACCGGCAGTGCGATCGACGGACGCTGGGCGATCGGACAGCCGGAGAAAGTCCGCGACTTCGCCGAGCGAGCCGTGCACCTGTTGAGCGACATCGGCAAGCGCGTCACCGCGAAGTACTACGAGAACGCGGCGCAAGCGCTCGTATTTTTTCGGATGCTCGGAAGGCGGTCGCGAAGCGCTGATCGAGGCGCAACGATTTCCGCAGGACTTCGACGGCATCGTTGCTGGCGCACCCGCCCACTACTGGACGGATCTCCTGACCGGCTTCGTGCGCGCCAGCCAGGCGTTGCACAAAGATCCGGCGAGCTTCATTCCGCCGGCCAAGCTGCCGATGATTCAGCAGGCTGCGCTCGCGGCATGCGATGCCGAGCGATGGTGTGAAGGATGGCATCGTCGCCGCGCCCGAGAAATGCAAATTCGATCCGCAAGTGCTGGCGTGCAAGAGTGGCGGCGACGAGTCGCAGTGTCTGACGGCGCCCAAGTGGCCGGACTGCGAGAGCTCTACGACCTGGGCTACGTGCCGTCGGGCGAGAACGAAGCTCTCCGCGATGGGCGGCGGCTTGCGTCAGTACGCGTTCGGCGCCGCGCCGGGGCAGAGCCTCCAGGTCATGTTCGCGAACGGCTTCTTCGGCGGTCTCGTGTTCGAGAAGGCGGACTGGGACTACCGCAGCTTCGACTTCGCGAAGGACGCGTCGACGGCGCAGCAGAAGCTCGGCGCGCTGCTGAATGCATCGAAGACGGATCTCAGTGACTTCAGTCGCCGCGGCGGCAAGCTGATTCAATATCACGGCCTGCTGGACGGCTCGATCCCGCCCGCGATGTCGACGACGTACTACGACCGCGTCGCGAAGCAGTCCGGCGGCGTCGGCAAGACGCAGGATTTCTATCGCCTGTTCCTCGCGCCCGGCGTGCTCCACTGCGGCTTCGGTCCCGGACCGAATGCATTCGGCAATCTCGGGCCGCGCCCGCCTGCCGACGCAGAGTCACGACACGTTGCTCGCGCTCCAGAAGTGGGTCGAGGAGGGCGTCGCGCCGAAGCAGATCGTGGCGACGAAGTACGTCGACGACGATCCGGCGAAGGGCGTCACGATGACGCGGCCGCTGTGCCCGTATCCGCAGTCAGCGCACTGGGACGGCAAGGGCAAGGTCGAGGCGAGCGAGAGCTTCTCGTGGAGGTATGCCAGGTCGCATCTGCATCAATTGGACGAACGCCTGCCTCACGTGGCGGGCCGTTAGGTACCCAACTCGCGCAGGCGATGCTGCAAAAGAAACTCATGCTTCGCGACGCCAAGAGCCGTGCACTAAGAGTCACGGCACTGGGCAAAGAGACCCTCGGAAGGGTCTTTGGCATCTGCGTCGAGCGCCTTCAGATCTCCTGCAAGGAGTCCTCAGCGAACAGACCCGCGTCGGAACAGATTGACGATGGCCAGCAGAATGACTGCACCGAGCAATGACACCAGGAAGGTACCCATGCTGAGGCCTTGATTGATCGTCCCGATGCCCAGGAGCGGCGAGACCACGAATCCGGCGAGCAGTGCGCCGACGATGCCGACCACAACATTGAGAAGCAGGCCCTGCTGCCCGTCGGTACGCATGATGATGCTGGCAAGCCAGCCAACGACGCCGCCGACCACTAACCAAACGATGATGCCCATGGAGACTCCAGACGGTAATGAGTTCACCGTCACAACGGATCGGCGTGCAATACGTTCCGAACCAGCGGGAGTGGAGCGCAAATAAAGACTGATCCTGATGAATGGTCAACAGCGAGGGCGCTCCTGCCGATGTAGGAACCTCCCCGGCGCCACGAGCGTTATCTCGCCAGTTCGAGCACTCATTGAGGATCTACTTATGCATCTCAAAGCACTCTGCGCGCTCGCCGCCGCAGCATTCGTCCTGTCCGCTTGCAACAAGTCGGAGACGCCGGCGGAAGTGCAGCACGACGTGGCAACAGCCCAGGCAGAAGGACAGCGCGACGTTGCCGATGCGCGTTCGGATGCGAAGGAAGCCAACGCGGACGCAGACAAGAATGTGGCCGATGCGATCGCCGACAACGATGCGGATGACGTCGCCGATCAGGCGCACGATGCGAACGAGACGGCCGAAAAGGGTGATGCCAAGATCAGGATCGCGCAGGCGGAAGCCGCCCACAAAGTCGCCGTCGAGAAATGCGACGCTCTGACAGGCGCCGCGCAGAAGGAATGCAAGGACGACGCCGATACACGGCTCGACCAGGTGAAGGAAGCGACGAAGGCGAACCGATAACGGCCGATAGGAGGCCCCGTCATGCGAATCTTCACAAGAGCACTGCTCGTGGCAGCAGTGTTGGGTTCCACAGCGCTGGCAGGCTGCGTTTCGACCGAGAGTGAGCAGTCAGCAGGGACGTAAGGAATCAGCAGGGACTGGTAAGCAGACAGCCGGGGAAGTCGTCGACGACGGTGTCGTGACGGCGAAGATCAAGGCAAAGCTGGTCGATGATCCGGTCACCAAGGCGTACCAGATCAACGTGGAAACGTTCAAGGGCACGGTGCAGCTGAGTGGCTTCGTCGACTCGGCAGAGGCTCGCTCGCGGGCCGAGCAACTGGCCAGAGACATGGACGGCGTGAAGGCCGTCAAGAACTCGCTGCAGGTACGCAAGTCCGACGGCTAAACTGACGAGGCGCTCGTCACAGCGAGCGCCTCTTGCGTCTCCATGACCGACAAGCTCCTCCGCGTTCGCGAAGGTCTACCCCATCCGCGCGGCGCGACCTGGGACGGCAAGGGCGTGAACTTCTCGCTCTTCTCGGCGCACGCGACCAAAGTCGAACTGTGCCTGTTCGACGATCGCGCGGCGAGAAGGAGCTGCAGCGTATCGAGCTGCCCGAATACACCGATGAGATCTGGCACGGCTACATCAGCGGCATCGGGCCGGGACACGGTCTACGGCTACCGCGTGCACGGACCCTACGAGCCGGAACAGGGCCATCGCTTCAATCCCAACAAGCTGCTGCTCGATCCGTACGCGCGCGAATACGTCGGCCAGCTCAAGTGGGATCACGCCTGCTTCGGCTACACCATCGGCGCCGAGGCGACGATCTGACCTTCGACGAGCGCGACAGCGCGCGCTTCGTGCCGAAGTGCGTCGTCGTCGATCCGGACTTCGACTGGAAGCAGAACACGCAACCCGCTCGTGCCGTGGGATCGCACGATCATCTACGAAACGCACGTGCGCGGTTACACGAAGCTGCATCCGCGCGTGCCCGAAGCCTTGCGCGGCACTTTCACGGGTCTCGCGACGCCGGAGGTGATCGAGTACGTGAAGTCGCTCGGCATCACGTCGGTCGAGCTGCTGCCGATTCACATGTTCATCAACGACAGCCACCTGCTGGAGCGCGGCCTGACGAACTACTGGGGCTACAACTCCATCGGCTTCTTCGCCGCCGATCCGCGCTATTTCGCCGACCCGATGCGCGGCGTGCAGGAATTCAAGGAGATGGTCGCGCGTTTGCACGACGCCGGCCTCGAAGTCATCCTGGATGTGGTCTACAACCACACGGCCGAAGGCAATGAGCGCGGACCGACGCTGAGCTTCAAGGGCATCGACAACTTCTCGTACTACCGGCTGATGCCGGAGCAGAAGCGCTACTACATCAACGACACCGGCACCGGTAACACGCTGGACCTGAGTCATCCGCGCGTCATTCAGATGGTGACCGACAGCCTGCGCTACTGGGTGCAGGAGATGCACGTCGATGGTTTTCGCTTCGATCTCGGCACGATTCTGGCGCGCGAGCCCAACGGCTTTCGATCAATCGCAGCGGCTTTCTGCAAGCCTGCTCGCAGGATCCGGTGCTCAACGGCGTCAAGCTGATTGCCGAGCCGTGGGACTGCGGTCCGGGCGGTTATCAGGTCGGCGAGTTTCCGCCGGGCTGGGCGGAGTGGAATGACAAGTACCGCGACACGGTGCGCGACTTCTGGCGTGGAGAGGCCGCCGCTGCGGCGATTGCGCCGCGCTTGTGCGGCTCCGCAGATATCTTCGATCACCTCGGACGCAAGCCGTATGCGAGCGTCAACTTCATCACGGCGCATGACGGATTCACGCTGCACGATCTGGTGACCTACAACGATCGTCACAACGAGGCGAACGGCGAGAGACAACGCGGACGGCAGTGCCGCACAACCGCTCATGGAATTGCGGCGCCGAAGGTCCGACCGACGATGCCGCCGATCAACGAGCTGCGCCAGCGGCAGATGCGCAACTTGCTCGCGACGTTGCTGCTGTCGCAGGGCACGCCGATGCTGCTTGCGGGCGATGAATTCGGCAGCACGCAGCAGGGCAACAACAATGCCTACTGTCAGGACAACGAGATCAGCTGGGTCGACTGGAATCTTGCCGAACCCGGCGAATCCTTGATTCGTTTTGTGAAGAAGCTGACCGCGCTGCGCCGGCAGTATCCGATCCTGCGCCGCAGTCGCTTCCTGTCCGGCGAGATGAACGAAGAGCTCGGCATTCGCGAAGTCACCTGGATCAATGCCAGCGGCAAGCGAGATGGAGCACGAGCAGTGGAGCGATGACGCCATGCTGTGCTTCGGCATGCTGCTCGACGGCCGCGCGCAAGCCACCGGCATCCGGCAACGCGGGCAGGATGCGACCATACTCATCATCTTCAACGCATATCACGACGTCGTGAACTTCACGCTGCCCGTGGGCGATGACAATGCGCATTGGAAACTCATCATCGATACCAACCAAGCCGATGCGGAGACCACCGCGGCGGTATTTTCAGCCGGGGATGTCTACGAGGTCACGGGGCGATCAGTGGTGATGTTCAGCATGGGGGCAGAAGCCGAGCGCACCGTTCCTTCATGAACTTCCGCGTCAGTCTGCACGTTGTTTATGCACTGAGTGGAGGTGTGTATGTCGACGCGTCCGATACAACGTCCTGATTCTCCCGAGAGCAAGTCCGACGCGTCAGCCAGCGGGCCGGGCATTACGCCACGCGGTGAATTCCTCCCGTCCGAGCAGGCTGAGCGCATTGCAAAGCGCGCCTATGAAATCGCGGAGCAGCGCGGATTCGCTGCCGGTCACGACCTCGACGACTGGCTCCAGGCGGAGCGGGAGCTCGAGTGGGGAGTGCCTCGCAACACACCGCCCGACAATCCGTTCGATGACGTCCGAACGTTCTCGAACGAATAGCGGCGCCGGTGGTCGAACTGATGATGCAAGTACAGATCAATCACGACAACCACGTGAGAATCGGCGAGGAAGTCTCGGAGCGCTTCACGCGAGTCCTCGAAAGCTCCTTATCGCAATTTGCGGATCGCATTACCCGCGTCGAGATGCACCTTGGCGACGAAAACGCCGGTAAGGGCGGCGACTCCGACAAGCGATGCATGCTGGAGGCGCGTCTCGCGAACCTCGCGCCGATCGCGGTCACACACCAGGCTGAATCACTGCAGTTGGCGTTCGACGGCGCGCTCAAGAAGCTCGAGCACGCACTGAGCCACGCGATCGGGAAGCAGCAGACGCACTGAGCGTACGTCGAAACTGCATCAATCGAGCATGTTGGCGGGCACTTTGCCGCCGTGCGCCGCGAGCTCCTTCATCACTCGCTTGTGCAACCAAATGTTCATCGCCGCCGAGTCTCCCGGATCGCCGGTATAGCCGAGCTCGCGTGCCAACTCCTTTCGGTTCTCTTGGCTCGAATCCATGCCGAGGAGTTTCATCAAGTCCACGATCGAGGTGCGCCAGTTCAGCTGCTGCTTGTTGTCAGCTGCCATCCTCTGTAGCACCGCTTCGACATCGACGGGCTCGGGAGCGGAGGGCGCCGGCTTCGGTTGCGGAGCAGCAGTTCCAGCACTGGCCGAAGGAGCGCGGCCCGCTGGCGGAGCGGACGGTGCATTCGGTCGCGCCTCAGCCTTGTTCCCGAAGATTGCGTCTTTGATTTTGCTGAAGATGCTCATAGACCCTCCATCGGGGTGGCGCTGACAGATCGCATACCGCAGGAGGAAGGAACGGCGAGTAGAAGCATTAGTTCCGCGGCGACGGAAGGCTGGAACGCGCGAATCGCTTACGCGCGCACGCCACGCCGACTGTCTCGCAGCACCGTGATCGAGTCGGGCTTTCTGCGAGTGGCAAATCTCTAGACTGCCGAAACGCCAGGAGGCTTTGCGGATGTGGTTCTTCTTCGGCATCTTCACGTTGATTGCCTCGACGATCTGGGGCTTGAACACGCGCCTCGCCTAATGGCAGGGATCCACCTATCCAGATCGGCAAGCACAGGTTTGACCTGCCAGGAGCGTTCGGCACAAGGAGCGCCTCCGTCTCGTGCGGCTCGGCCTGAAGGCTCCGGCCGGACTGCATTTTCGCGTGCGCGCCGAGCGTTCTCACGATCGCTTCTTCAAATGGCTCGGCGTCGCTTCGGAGTTTCAGACACGCGATGCCGAGTTCGATCGCAAGGCTGTATGTGGAGTCGGACGCCAGGGCGGTAGCGATTCTGTTGAAGCGCAACCCGCAGTTGCGATCCGCGCTTGTGAATATCCTCGTCTACGCGAAGGCGCGGCGGCTGAAGAAAATGCGCTTGCGGTGTGTGAACAGGCGACTGTGGCTCGAATTTTTGCCCAAAGTCGAGCACGACCTATTTGCTGCCAAGACGTACCTGGCGCCGCTGCTGCCTGGAGCTCACTCGTCGGCCTATTACCGCATGGAAGGTAGCAGGTCAGCCGCCATCTACGTGCGACCGGGCGTGCTTGGTTTCGACTGGGTGGAAAAGATAGAGCCGACCTGGTGACGTGCGGTAACCCATCGCTCGCACTGACCGCTCCGTCCGCGATTTCGAGCTGTTCGTCGCAAGGGCATGAGGTGACCGATCGATTTCGGTACAGTGCGACGCTCGCGTGCAAAGGAGAGTCACTGTGCCAATCGGAATCCTGAATCGCTGCGGCCACTGCGCACTGCTCGCCGCTCTCGCGATCATGATGAATCCCGCCACCGCTGCGATTGCGGCGGACGCACCTACACCGACTATCAAACGCACAGGTAACTGGCGCGCCTCCGTGCATCGCTTTGCTGAGGCCAACCTGAAGCATCCCGCCTGGGGACTGTCGCACTCCATGCGGGACTACGAGCTGGCGAAAGAGCTTGCAGCGGCAGATCAGGTGACGGTGGACGACGATGTCCTCTATGCAGCCGCTTACCTGCACGACGTGGCCGCGTTCGCACCCTTCCGCAAGTCCGGCGTGGATCATCAGGATGAGGCTGCGCGAATCGTCGAGTCGATGCTGGCGGGCACGGGCTTTCCGATGTCGAAGATCGAAGCTGTGCGCGGCGCGATCCGCACGCACATGTTCGGGCGCGACCCTGTGGGACCTGAAGCCATCTACATTCACGACGCGGACGCGCTGGACTGGCTCGGTGCCATCGGCGTCGCTCGTGCCTTCGGTCTGGTCGATCCCAAGGGCGGCGATCCAAACGCACCGTCGGCCGTGGAGGACCTGGAACACTCGCTGAAGGCAGTTCCGCCGCGCATCGTGTCCAAGGCCGGCAAGGCGCTCACGCCACAACGTGTGCGTGAGCTCGAAGAGTTCTTGCGCGAGTTGCGTGCCGAATCGGCGGACCTGAAATCGCTCTAGCCGACGCTCGTTTTCTATCTCTACTGAGAGTGGCATGATCGCCGCCCATGGCGGCACGGATCATTCAGGTCAAAGTTACTCCGCGAGCGCGCGAGTCTTCGCTCACGCAGGCAGCTGATGGCACCTGGGTGGCGAAGCTGAAGTCGCCGCCGGTCGATGGGAAGGCGAACGCGGAGCTGATCGCTCTGGTCGCGGAGCACTTCAAGTGCAGCAAGTCCGTGCTATCTATCAAGTCCGGAGCTTCCGGACGCATGAAGCTCGTCCGAATCGCTTCTTCGTGACCAGCGGCCAGGGCCGCTTTCGATTCGCAGAGTCCCCGGCACCATCACACCCACTCTCACTCGAACAGGCTCACGATGCTCTGGTACTTTTCGATGTACCACCGGTTCTCGTTGTTGTATTTCGGGATCGCCACCGGACGGACATTCGTGCCTTCCGCTTTCCACACACAAGGACAAGTCACCGAAGATCCTGCGGGCTGCACGCCCGGGCGGCTCAGTTCGTCGAGATCGACCTTCATTCGAGCCAGCACACGATAGAGCTTCGTGACGTTTCGGGGTCCGCCGTTGTACGCGGCGACCGGGAAAGATGCCCAGCACAGCCGGGTTGGCTAGATACGCGAGGCGAATGTCCGCGCGCATCGCCGCCAGCTCGAGATCCAGCAGGCAGACCGCCGCTTTCATGGCGTTCAGTAGATTCGTCGCGCCCCTCTCGAAGTTCGGGTCGAGCTTTGCGGCTGGGCAGCGTCTGACCACGAGTGCGTAGGTCCCGTTGCCCCTGCGGTTGGTGAATTGCATCGGCCCTATCGCATTCGCGCTCGAGACGCTGTACCGATATGCCTCCTCCTGCTTGAGCCCGTACTGGCTCAGTACCTCGTCGAAGGCGAGCGCTTGCTTCTCGAAGTAGTCCTTGTCATCAGTCTGCTCGATGACCGCAAGCGTCGTGACGACCTGGAGAGGAATGGAATCGGCGAGCAGCTCTCCGGGAAAGGCCGCACTCGGCACCTGCGCGAGACGTAGCTCCTCAATCGCTTGGCGCGCAGTGCTTACCAAAAACTCCTTTCCGCCGCTGACGAAACCCGGGTCGAAGGTGTCTTCGGTGAAGGGCAGATAGACGATCGGTTTCGCGGTCTGGACGACTGCGCGCCACTGCCTGCGCTTGAGAAGGTTGTTGTCGAACACAGGGAATTTGCGTCCGTAGACCTTCAAGGGATTCCCGTCCTGGGAGAAGGAGAACATCAGCCGCTCGGCACCGGTGCCTTTCACGTGCCGCGCCTGGATACCGGGCGTGAGGGTGCGAAAGGGCAAGGGCTTGCGACCGGGTTTCCACCTGATCGGCGGGCGCGGGAGCTCGATTTGGGCAACAGACCACTCCTGCTTCGCGTCGCTCCACAGTGCGAAGGCCACAGGACGACCGCGGAGAACCTGATTCTTCCCCTTCCCAGTGAAGACGTATTGGAGCTCGACGTCACGCAGCAGTGTCTGAGCTTCGGCGACGAGATCGTGGATCACCTGGTGACGAGTAGCTTGGACGATGACCTCCTCGGGAGGCTCAGTGGGAGCCTCAGTGGGAGGCTCCGACTCGGCGACGGCAAGGGGAACCTCGCCTTCTTCTTGCTTCGAACTTTCGTCCGCGGGGGGAGCCGCTTCTTCGATCGCCGCTGCCACCTCGGCCGGAGGGGCTGCGTCGGTCAGAGTCGGCTCATCAGTGACGTCACCTGTCGTCGCACATCCGGCACAGATCAGGGATACCAGCATCAGGGTCAGCGCAGTCGTCTTCATCATGCTCATCTTCTCCGTGGCCTTTCGGCACGGCAAGCACTAAATTAACCCGCACACGGGGGTCATCCATCATGGCAAGAACCTGGTTCATCACGGGCGCGAGTCGCGGGCTCGGCGTTGAGATCGCCAAAGCGGCATTGCGCGCGGGCGACAACGTCGTTGCCACCGGCCGCAAGCACGCCGACCTCAAGGCCAGCCTGGGTGCGCCGAGCGGTCCACTGCTGACGCTTGAACAGGATGTGACGAACGCCGAGCAGGCGCTCAGTACGGCGGCAGCAGCGGTGGAACGCTTCGGTTCGATCGACGTGCTGGTGAACAATGCCGGCTACGGGCACCTGGGTTTCTTCGAGGAAACTTCCGAACAGGATGTGATGGCTCAATACGCTACCAACGTATTCGGCCTGTTCACGGTCACGCGCGCGATCCTGGCGATCATGCGCGCCGCACGTAGCGGGCGCATTTTCAATCTCTCCTCACTGGCCGGCGTGCGCGGCACCGAGTTCGCATCGCTGTACTGCTCCAGCAAATTCGCGGTCGAAGGATTCTCGGAATCTCTGGCGCGTGAAGTGGCGCCGTTCGGGATCTTTGTGACCATCGTCGAGCCCGGACCCTTCCGCACAGACTTCCTGTCGCCCGAGTCACTGCGCTTCGGTGCGACGGCGATCGCCGATTACGACGCACGTCGAAACCAGGCACGTGCGGCATTCGAACAACGTTCCGGCAAACAGCCGGGTGATCCGGTCAAACTGTCCGAAGCTCTCGTGCGTCTCGCCGGCGAAGCAGCACCGCCGCTGCGTTTCATTGCCGGCTCATTCGCATTCGAGACCGCGAATGCCAAACTTGCGCAGGTGAAATCGGACTTCGACCGGTGGCGTGAGCTGTCGCTCAGTCTCGACTACGGCTAATGCGCGTAGCGATGGGATCGATATGGACCGGAGCGCGATTCGCCTTCGGTACGCTGCTCCTGGCCGTGAACACTATCGTGCACGTGCCCTGCGTGATGATTGCGGCCCTGATGAAGGCGCTCATGCCCTGGCGTCGTGCGCGATGCTTCTGGAACGCCGTGCTGATGGCGATCGCCGCGAGCTGGATCGGTTGCAACACCGCCTTGCTCGATACCTTCACGCGCTGGCGCATCACGACGTCGATCGACGCGAACCTGGATCCGCAAGGTCACTATCTGGTGCTCGCGAACCATCAGAGCTGGGTCGACATTCCCGTGCTCCAGGCTATCTTCAACCGCCGCATTCCGCTCCTGCGCTTCTTCCTCAAGAGCCAGTTGTTCTGGGTGCCGCTGCTCGGACTCGCGTGGTGGGCACTCGACTTCCCGTTCATGAAGCGCTACTCGCGCGAACAGCTGGAGCGCCGGCCCGAGCTAGCAGGCCGTGACATCGAGGCGACCCGACGCGCCTGCGCGAAGTTTCGCGACCTGCCCGTCTCGATCATGAACTTCGTCGAGGGCACACGCTTCACGCCCGACAAGCATGCGAAACAGGCTTCGCCCTTCGCACGTCTGCTCAAACCCAAGGCCGGCGGGATCGCGTTCGCGCTCGATGCCATGGGCGGTGCGCTGCACTCGATCCTGGACATCACGATCGTCTATCCGAACGGCCGCCCATCGATGGCGGACCTGTTCGCCGATCGGATAGGCGAAGTGCGCGTCGAGGTGCAGCAGTATCCGATTCCCGCCGAGCTGCGCTCGGGGGATTATCAGAACGACCCGGCGTTCCGCGAGCGCGTACAGGCCTGGATCAACTCGCTCTGGTCGACCAAGGACCGCACGATCGCGGAACTGCTGGCGTCGCGTTGATTCTCTTCGCCGGCCTGCTCATGGGGGACTACTACGACGTCGCGACCGGTCATGCTGAGCATGCCATCTCGCAGGCGACCAGCACATGAGCGTTACGCTGCTGCGGCGAAACGCGTACAGGGGCGAATCACTCGCGCGCTCGAACAGGGCAATTACAACAAGGTGCGAACGCTGTCAGCTACCTTACAAGCCCTAGCGAGGAAAGCCTCGGAAGCTAAACCTGACAACGCCATGCCCGCGCGCACTCGCCGCAGTAGACCATAGTTCGAAGCTCGCTCGTGTACCCTAAGCGGATAACAAAGAGACGACGGATCTAACATGAAGATTGCGAATTTCACTGGCGATCGCATGTATTGTTTCGGGCGCGGTGCAGGCTGCTTCTCCGGCTCCGGAAATACTGGTTACGGCGCTGCGAGGCACGCAATGGCAGGTCAGGTATGACTTCGCTCAGCCGGTGGACAAACTCGAATTCAAATTCTCCCCCGACGATTCGCGTGGCCGGACATGGCTACCCGATCAAGGCTTCGAAATTGTCACCACTGATCGCGGAGAGGTCGCGCGGCGTAAGGACGGCGCTCACTTCCGCACTGTCCGATTCCGGATGAGCCCAACGTATAGCGTACTACCGAAGGAGTACGCGCCGTTTTCGCCATTTGGTGATGGCGGAATGCTGTTTCACACGGGCCGTTTCTTCGCGTGTCAGGACCGCTGTCCCGATGACGCATCGTGGTCGATGTATCTGTGGGCGGCGACCGAAGATCAGATCATCCTCGATGGCAAAGGGTGAAGGGAGAAGCGCATTGGATCGATAGGGACGACGGGCGTTCTGTCTATGTCGGCAAGAATGTTCCGCAGCAGACTGACGACTTTATTGCCGTCCTCGACGCGACGCTCCCCGAGCGAGTTCGCGGTCAGTTACTCGCACAATTGCCTGAGTTCATGCACTTGTTCTCTGGAAAGCTGGGCGTCCCACCAATACGTCCCATGCTCTTCGTCTCCTACGACGTATCGCATCCCAAGGGGTGGGGTCGACAGGGAGGTGTGCTGCCAGGTCAGGTCTTCGTCCATTTCTACGGCGGCAAGTGGCCTGCAGAGATGGAAAAGCCTAGTTTCCCGGACGAGCTTGCCTGGCATTTTGCGCACGAGGCAGCCCATTTGTATCAGCGGCACACATCCACGGAATCGGGCGATGCGTGGATTACCGAGGGTGGTGCTGAGGCGTTCGCGGCGATGTCCTTACGCGCTGATGCCGGCGCGTACGTGCAGTCTACCGAAGAGAAGGCACTCGGCGAGTGCCGGGAGTTTCTCAAAGGCCGGTCGGTTCGTGATGCCATCGCTGCGGGAACATACGATGCCGCATACAGCTGCGGAATGCTGATCAATCTCGCTATCGATTCGAAGGTACGACTTGCCACAAAGCACGATGGCCTTTATGCAGTCTGGCGCAACTATCTCAGCCGTGCCTCCAACAACGGGAGTGTCCTGAGTACAGCCGCGTATCTTGAGGCAGTATCAGATGTCGGCGATGCTGATATTGCGGAGTGGGTAGAGAAGGCCGTCGCAGATCAGGGTGCGAATCTGATTCTTGGTCGAACAAATTAGTTGCACCAACAAGCACTGCGTATCTGTCACGCTTCCGATTAAGCAAGAGACGCTGCTGGCGATCGAAGTTTTTTAACAGAATCGACCGAGTTCGGACGTAGAGTTCATGTCGCATCAGGATGGATGGGACACCCGTGAGAGTCGTCGATTGATTTCGACGGGCCATCGCGAGGCGCAATCATCTCAACACGCCCCCTCGACCGTTCTGCAGGACGCGTCGGGGAGGGTAGTTCTCAACGGCGGCGATTTCCGCGGCGCTGATTGAGCGTGTGCTTGTTAGCACGTCGACCGGACCCTGAAATCGGGGTTGGGTGGCGACAAGCTTCGGAACCTCTACCAGTGAGAAGCATGTTGGCGCAAGCGCGCGGCGCTCGCGCCAACATACCGCGTCGAACTTCCAAGACCTCTGCGCAGTCTATGCGGCCTTATTCGCCTGCTGCGTACGCAGTGATCTGAATCCCGCGCGCAGTTCTTCCGTGAAGATCTTCGGCTGTTCCCAGGCGGCAAAGTGCCCGCCTTTGGCGAGGGCGTTGAAATGGATGAGATTGTGGTAGGAGCGCTCGGTCCAACTCCGCGGAGCCTGGTAGACCTCCTCAGGGAAGACGCTTACGGCAGCCGGAACGGAGATGTCGTAGTCGTTGAAGAAGGCGCCCTTGTATTCCACATAGAGCCGAGCGCTGGACACGCCCGTGTTCGTCAACCAGGAAAGGGTGATGTTGTCGAGGATGTCGTCCCGCGTCAGGTCGCCGTAGGGCTCCCCATCGACAAAGAGTTTCACGATGTGCCCGTAGCTGGCCACGTCGTGGTCGATCATCCAGGCGGCAAGGGCGACGGGTGAGTCCGCCAACCCGTACAGGGTTTGCGGGTGTGCGGCCATCATCAGTTGCGTAGGGACGTGCTGGTAAAGGAACGCCATCTGGTCGTATGCCCGCTGCTCCTCAGCCGAGAGACCGGCCGGCGGCGGCCCGCCGGACTGAAGCGCCTTGGCAACGTCAGGGGGCGCGGCACCGGAGAAGTTCACATGGATGCCGATCAACTCCGGAGGTGCCTGTTGCGCCATCAGGTTCGTGACGAACCCACCCCAATCACCGCCTTGCGCCGCGAATCGGCTGTACCCGAGGCGCTTCATCAGCTCCACCCACGCCCGCGCCATGCGAGCGGGGTCCCAACCGGGCGTCGTGGGCTTGCCTGAAAACCCGTAGCCGGGCATCGACGGGATCACCACGTGGAAGGCGTCCGACGCGCTGCCGCCGTGAGCCGTGGGGTTGGTCAGGGGATCGATGATCTTCAGCTGCTCGATGGGCGAGCCGGGCCAGCCGTGGGTGACGATGAGCGGCATCGCATCTTCATGTCTCGAGCGGACGTGAATGAAGTGGATGTCCAACCCGTCGATCTCGGTGATGAATTGGGGATGAGAGTTCAGTTGCGCCTCGCACCGCCGCCAGTTGTAATCGGTCGCCCAATACCGCGCGAGCGCTTGAATGAAGGCGAGTTGCACGCCTTGCGAAAAATCGGCGACGGTTTCCTTCTCGGGCAACCGCGTGGCCTTGATGCGCCGACGCATATCGTCCAGTTCCGCTTCCGGCACATCCACGCGAAACGGTCGTACAGCGGTCTTGTCGCTGCTTGACGTTTTTGTTTCGGCATTCATAGCGATGCTCCTTTCTGAAAGTAGGAGTCCGGGAAAACCGAGAGGGCTCGCACCCACGCTGTCGTTGCAACACCGCAAGAGCGACGGCGATTGAGGCCGTGCGTCTTTGCAAGACGAACCTTTCGCAACGGATCGACTACAGCACACGCAGAGCTCCGCATGAATTGCACGATGGTATTGGTCGGCACTAGATGCCTGTCTTGACGAACCTCACCGATCGCTCGAGCGCGTCCAGCGTCCCCTGCATCAGAATTTCCCCCTGCGGCATGTCGCGACGCTGCTGGCCTTGCGGGCCGAGCACGAAGTCGTGATAGCCGTGTTCGTAGATCTCCATACGAACTTTCTTCCCGTGCTTCACGAGTTGTTCGTGTAGGACCTGATCGAGCTCCAGCAGCCGATCGGCGGTGCCGACCTGAATCAGAATCGGCGTTTCGATCGGACCGATGTTCGCTTTCGCGATTGCTTCGTCCGGCGGTGTCTTCGCGAAATCCGGGCGTGGACCGGTCGCCGGAAGTGTGTACCCCAGAAACCAGATCGGCGCCGGGGCGCCCGCGACGATCGAACGCAATGTCGGCACCTTCGATGCGAGAAATAACACCAGGTTTCCGCCGAGACTGACGCCGTACAGACTGATGCGCGCAGCATCGACATATGCAAGCTGTTTCACGTGCTCGATCACTGCAATTCCATCGTCGATCGCAGTGACCTTGTCGGGCGCTGGGGAACTGACCGAATTCATGTCGCCGCCGCGATAATCCGCGACGACCACCACGAAGCCTTCCTGCAGAAAGCGCTCCCACACCGGACCGCCGTGGTCGCCGCGTGACCAGCCGACGAGTTGCTCGAGGCCTCGGCCACCGGGCGCGCCGTGAAACACGATGATCGCCGGAAATGGACCACTCCCTTTTGGCTTGCGGATCGCGGCTGCGACGTAGAGTCCATCTTTCGATTTGATGTAAGTGCGCTCGATGGGCGACTCCGTTTCGCTCACGACGCGAACGTACTTGTCGTGCGGAAGTGCGTCGGCAGTGCCGGGATAGCGGACGATCTCCGCTACGGACATTGCAGGCATCAACACCGCGAACAGAATCAGAGCTGTGGACTTCATGGTCATCCCCGATTGCCGAGGATGCAGTGTCACACAGCAGTCTGAGGGAGGCTGCCAGTTACTTGCACACGTGCAACCTCAAGCGCGCCCGGCGCGTCCTAACGGCACGCGATGAGACGTGCGATCAGCACTGTGCATTGAGGAACACCGCCTGAAATTCCTGCCCCTCATATGGTCGGGTATCTGGCGTAAGCCCGGACGTAGCATCCTGATTTTCCTTCAGGTCAGTGTTGCGTTCGCGCTCTTTGGTGTGCTCCAAGGGATGAAAACGGGCGTTGAGCAGTTGATCAGCCGGGCACGTGCCGATCTCCTGCTGGTACACGGCAGCTTGAGCCTTATCGAGCGTCTGCCACTCGGTCTGTTCACGCAGATCAAGTCAGTCCCGGGCGCTAGAGTCGTCGTGCCGGTGGATTTGTTCGGGGGGATGTATCAGAAGCCCGACCAGCAGGTGGGCATCGTTGCGATCCGACCGGACGACGAGTGGCTTGCAGCGTTCACCTACACGGTCGCCCCGGAACACGCCGCAGCGTTCAAGAACACACGAACCGGCACCTTGGTCAGGGAGCCTCTGTTGGCCAAATACGGCTGGAAAATCGGCCAGCGGATTCCTCTCATGACCTCCCTGGCAAAGAGCGACGGCGCGACGGATTGGGCGTTCGACATCGTGGGCACTTATACCGACAGCGACATGGCCGGCGGCAGCGACGTCATCCTGATCAACTACGATTACTTTGACGAGGCCCGCGTCGCCGGCAAGGGCACCGTCAATCACTTCAATGTCGCCATTTCCGATCCGAGGCAAGCCGTGGCGGTGGCCGATGCGATCGACCGGCGCTTCGCTAATTCCTCGAACGCAACGCGCACTGAATCGCTGCGGGAGCTGGCTCAGTTGCAGATGCAATCGATCGGCGATCTGGATTTCCTGATTCGCGCGGTCGTGGCGGCAGTGCTGGTCGCGCTGTTCTTTGCGACCGCCACGATGCTGATGCAGTCGACCCGGGAGCGCATGCCGGAATTCGCGGTCCTCAAGACGCTCGGTTTCGCCGACCGCGCGCTGTTCCTCTTCGTTCTCGCCGAGGCCGCATTCGTCTGCGTGGCAGCCGCGGCATTCGGGCTGGCGCTCGCGCTCGTTGCGTTCCCGCTTGCCGCGAAATTCGTGCCTGGACTGTCGATGCCGGTGCAGGTCGTCGCGCTCGGACTCGGATGTGCCGGGTTGGTGTCGCTGATCAGCGCGTCGGCCCCCGCTATTCGCGCCGCCCGGTTGAATATCGTGGCCGCATTGGCCAGCCGTTAGCGTCGTATGAAATTCCTCCGGCAGCTGCTCGCCATTCTGCGCGTAAATCTGTCAGGCGTTCCGCAACGGCTCGGCTCTGCGCTCACGATCGTCGTGGGCGTGACCTGCGCAGTTGGGACGTTGGTATCGATGCTGGCAATGGGCACCGGGGCTCGCGAACAGCAATTGGCGAACGTTCGCGCAGACCGCGTCGTGCTGACGACCAGAGGCACGCGCATGGGCCAAGGCGATATCAGCAGGCAGGAAGCTGCTGTTGTTCTCGGCTTGCCGGGAGTGCGCAAGGATGCAACGGGAGACCCGATCGTCGTCTTCCAGGCGATGGCTCCGATCGAAGGCCGCGGACGCGCGACCGGCAAGCGCATCTTCTTTCCGCTCATCGGTGCTACGTCGAAGATGACCGAGCTTGCACCGGAGCGCCGCTTCACCGCCGGACGACCCTTCAGGCCGGGGCTGCACGAGCTGGTCGCGAGCAATGCCTGCGGTCGCCGCTTTGTGGGCTTCGAGATCGGCGATCGACGTCCTATTCGCGGCAGCGACTGGACTGTCGTAGGCCGCTTCGACGAGGGGCCTGCGCAACAATGTGTCGTGTACGCCGATGCCGAAACCCTCATGACCACATTCGGCCGCAACACATACTCCTCGGCTGTGTTGGTGCTGCAGTCACCGGCTGACTATGAAGTTCTACGCGCGGCCGTCAGTAGTAATCCGGCGCTGCGCCTGGATGTCCAGCATGAAAGGGATGCAGTCGAAGCGGGCTTCAAGCCTCTGAACGCGATCCTCAACTTCGTGAGTTTTTTCGTCGGTACGATCATGGCCATCGGTGCCACGCTGGGCGCCGTCAATTCACTCTATGCGATGGTCGACTCACGGCAGCGAGAGATTGCGACGTTGCGGGCCATCGGGTTCAGCCCCGGCGCAGTCGTACTGGCTGTGCTGCTGGAGTCGGTGTTGCTCGCTCTGCCGGGAGCCCTGCTCGGAAGCGTTCTGGCCTGGTTGCTGTTCAATGGACTGGCGGCCAGTCCTTTCGGCTACAGCTTTCGACTCTCGGTCACGGTGTCCCTGGCGGTGCTGGGCATTGAATGGGCATTGGCAATGGGATTGTTGGGCGGCCTGCTACCTGCGCTGCGCGCTGCCCGGATGCCGGTGGTGACGGCACTCCGCGCAATTTGACGTGTCGCTTGCTCACTTCGCGTCTTCGAGAAAGTCGGTGATCGCATCGCGACTTGGCGTGAGGCCTTTCAATTGTAGAACTGCGCCTGCATTGCCGCGATGGTATGTGCCGTGCAGGCAGACATGCAGAATGATCTCGCCTCGCCGCATACGCGCCGCCTTTCCGCTGGTGAAGACGAAATCGATGGGCTGCTCGAAATCATTCTCCGCCATATCACCCACATACGACGCATACCAGTCGTCGACCTCTTTCGCGCTGTTCGCCAGCGCCTCGAGCTGCGGCAGCTCTTGCGACCGCGGCGCCTGAAATGTGTGCGGCAATCCTTGCAGATGATGCTGAAAGATCCTGTCGACCGTATGGATGTGGTCGAGGATGCGCAGCATGATCGAGGACTCTTCCGGGGTCAGTCGGTCGAAGTTCCGGCTGACCGCATCGTAGAGGCCGCGATCCGCCCAGCGCTTTATTGCAATGAGCTGAGAGTAAGGAGCGTGAGTCATGGTCTGTCGATCTCCGTTGCTATTCCGCTGTCGAGGTTCAGAATACGAGCCATCGCTCGTATTGGCTACTCGCATTCGGAACGCAGCAAATGGCGCGCAGACCGCTCACAAGTCCCAGGAAACACGCCTCTCAAGAAAGGTCACGCGCGACCGTCGATGCGCTGGTCGAAGCAACCGCTCGCATTTTGGTCCGGGAAGGTTTCGATAAGGCCAGCACCAACCACATCGCCGAACAGGCGGGCGTCAGCGTCGGGTCGCTCTACCAATATTTCCCCGGCAAAGAGGCGCTGATTGCCGCGGTCATCGAGCGGCATAGTCAGGAGATCATGCAGGTCGTTCGTGGCGCGCTGGCGAAAGCTGCGGCGAGTCCGCTCAGGCAGGCAGTGCGCACGCTCGTCGCCGCAGCGATCGAGGCGCATCGCGTCGATCCCAAGCTGCATCGCGTGCTGGCGGAGCAGATTCCACGCACGGGAAAACTCGAGAAGGTAGAAACCTTCAACCGGGAGAACTATGCGTTGTTCAGAGCCTACCTCGAGAGCCACAGCGCTGAGCTTCGCGTCGTCGACCTGGAACTTGCGGCATTTGTGTGCGTGACCTCGATCGAGGCGCTGACGCACACAGCGGTCTTGCACCATTCTGAAATCGTCTCGGACGACGAAGCAGTCGCAACGCTCGTCGACGAGGCCACGCGGCTCGTGGTCGGCTATCTGCGCCCGCCTGATCGCTCTTACCGTCAAAACTCCTTTCAGCTTGGCTGCAATCGGCCTATTGTCGCAAGCGCGGTATCAGCTCGGAGTCTGTCGCACCGAACGTGCGTCAGGCGTGTGCTTCTGGAGAATCGAAATATGATCAGGACTCCATTCGTCCTTAACCTCGTCGTGCTCGTAGTGTCACTGATAGTCCTTCCAATCGGGACGAGGGGCGAACTGCAGGCCCAGGCGTCCAGCACGACCGGACACGAGCACTTGACCGAAGTGGCTTGCGTGGACGTGCCGCCGGGCGAGAAGCGGCCGGAGTTTGGCTGCTTCAATATCGCCACGGTGAAGGAACTCCACTTCAGTCAGACTGCTGTCTACTGGCATCTCTACTCGTTTGGAAGCAGAAAGGCTGCCGAGGCGGCCAAGAGTGCGACCGGAATCGTTGCGGAGGAAGACGGCCGCGTGTGGCTCTCCGAATTTGGGGCGCGCGACACCGCTCCGCGTGGAGGTGAAGCTGTTGCCGTCGTTGGACCGCTGGAGCTTCCAGTAGCAAAGAGTTATAGCGCCGTTCTCTCATACGCGGTTATGCGGCCGGGTGACAGTTCGAGAGTGCACACACACCCGGGTCCTGAGGGTTGGTATGTGCTCGCGGGAGAGCAGTGCCTGGAAACTCCCGCAGGCGCGCATAGGGCTGGCCCGGGACAAACCATGACGGTCCCACCGAACGTTCCAATGGAACTGAATGTAACCGGTACGACGCTGCGGCGGGCGTTCGCGCTGGTCATCCATGACTCGACTCAGCAGAGGGGCACTCCATCCGACTGGAAGCCATCCGAAAAATGTGCCCGGTGACGTGGAGAATTCCGCATGCGAGTTCAGAGTCCGGGCTGGGTGGCGATCGGGCTCATGACGTCGCTTTCCGCGTGGTCCCAGACCGCCGTTGATGAGGTGGCGCCAAACATTCCACCAACAAGCCTCTGGCGACGCATGTTCGTTTCCTGCGTCCGGACCTCGCCCTCGTGCGCTGGAGTTGGCAAATCGACGGTGAAACAGATGCAGCAGGAGCGGCTCTACCTGCTCGCTACGGCCCGATGACATTCGTCGCGGAAAGGCGCTCGGGTACGTGGCTGGTCATCGCGGCTCACAATACGAACGCGGGACCCGCGCGGCCTGAAGCAAGCGACATCACATCGCCATCAAGGTACCGAGAAATCCATGACTATGCGTCTGCCCACAAGGAGCCAGTCGGCCGCGTTCGCCGCAGTGCTCAGCGCTTTCGTCTTGGGCGCGGATTCGCCCGCTACTGCCCAGAACCAGGATCCAGCGCGCGCGAATCCATCCACGTCATCGAGCGCAGGCCTGATTCTGCAAGAGTCCGAAGGTGAGCTGCGCGTGCGCCGACCCCGCGGCAACACCGGTTCTGAAGGCGCCCCGAGCTTTCGCATCAAGGTCGATCGAAAGTACGGTGAATCGTCGAGCTTCTTCATGGGCATGGAGGACATTCCGCCCGGGAAAAAGATTCGGCTCCACCATCATCCGCACGCCGAGGAGATTTTGTTTGTCCATCGCGGGACCGGCTTGGTCAGGCTAGGCTCGCGAGAGGCCGCGGTGGGCGCAGGCGCGACGGTCTACATCCCCCGAAACGTCAGCGTTGGGCTGCTCAACACTGGCGCCGAACCCTTGACCTTGATCTTCATCTTTCCTGAGCCGGATGGCATGTCGGGGCAGATGCGCAGCGGCTCCGTGGGCGAGGGCGAGCGGCCGATGCCCTTCACGCCTGAGGAACTGGCCGCGCGTAACGCGCGTGCCAGTGAGCACATCGTCTTCGATGAGCCGATCACGCCATCACCGTGACCGTCGAGCGCGGCGCCGACAGGGCGATCGGCGCCCGCGCTAACGATCGCGTCACTCCCGCTACGGACGGAATTGAGCGCCGTCACGACTCGCCTGAGCGACCTTCGCAACCAGTAGGTAAGAAGACGACGGCATGAAACACCCTCGACCGTAAGAAGCGGACGGAACTGACGCGATAGTGGCGGGTTGCTGTGCCAGCAGCTCCGTTCATACGAGGCATCTCGATGAGCAACTCCACCCGGCGGCGCACGCAGATCGCGGCTGCACTCGCATTTTTCGTTTTCGTATCCGCGCAATCCGCTCCTCCAGCGCCGGCGGAGGGTGGGTTCACGCTGGTCGTTCTCCCCGATACCCAGAAATACACGTGGAAGCGGCCGGAACTGTATGCGTTGCAAGCGGGCTGGATCGCCGCGAACATCCAACGCTACAACATCGCCCACGTCCTCCACGTCGGCGATATCACCCAGCACAACAACGTGGAGGAATGGGCCGCAGCCCGCCGCGCCCAATCTCTATACAGCGATCTGGTTCCTGCCGCCTACGCTGCCGGCAATCACGACCTCGGACCCAATGGCAACACCGAGGCGCGCGGCTCGCTATTCGCAGACTACATCTCGTTCGCCGATTACCGTCGGCGCCCGGGGTTTGGCGGCGTCTATGATCGCGAGCCCGATCGAACTGAGAACAGCTACCACTTCTTCGACGGCGGCGGACGCCAGTGGTTGGTTCTCGTGCTCGAATTTGCGCCGCGCGATGACGTGGTGCGATGGGCGAACGACGTCGTGACCAGCCATCCCAATCGCTCTGTCATTCTGCTCACACATGCGTATTTGGCGGCCGATGGCACGCGATTCGACGGCAAGAAGCAGTCTGACGGGCCGGCCTTCTATCCGCTCGCTAACTCTCCGGAGGGTAGCAACGACGGAGAGGCGCTGTGGCAGAAGCTGGTGTCCCGTCATGCCAACTTCGCGCTGGTCATCAGCGGCCACGTTGGCATCGCCGGGTACCTCAAGAGCAAGGGTCTCAACGGGAATGCCGTTCATCAACTCGTAGTTGACTACCAGGACATCGAGAACGGCGGCAACGCCTGGCTCCGACTCTTGCAATTCCTCCCCGACGGCAAGACTGTCCGCGTTCGCGACTACACACCGCTGCTGGATGAGACGTCCAAATCGCCCAAGTGCGCATTCGAATTCGTACTCGACCCACCGTCGTCATGACGGGATCGATGGTCCGGTCTACACCGACGCTTGTCGAGCCGGAGGACGCAGCAGCATGTAGAACGCGGCGACATGCGTGAGCAAGCAAGCGATGCTCGCGGCGTGCATGGCTGATCGTGCAGGACGCATGCGGTTGCCAACCCAGTTGCCGCCGCCGTCCAATCGTGAAGAGCTCGTGGCCATGCTCTCCAAGCTCGGCGCGACTGTCCTGCGCGAGGTCAGCCATCCTGGAGTGATGGCCGTCTTTCGGCTCGCAATCATGGAGGCGCAACGTGCGCCGGAGGTGGCCGCGACGCTCGAGTCTGCTCGCCAGTCGATACGCACAGCTGTGCGCAACATCTTCGTGCAGGCGCAGTCTGCCGGGCTGATCGGTGTGGGCGACCCGAGCGAAATGGGTGGCCGTTACCTCGATCTGCTTTGGGGTGATCTGATGGTGAGCCTACTGCTGCGTATACGCGAGGCACCGGGCACGAGGGAAATAGATCACCGCGTCAGAAAAGCCACCGAGGATTTTCTTCGACTTTATTCCGAGCCGAAAACCCGAGCTCGCCGTGCCGCTCCAACAAGCGGGCGTTGAGGCATTGCTTGCCTGCGCTCATCAGCGGGAGCAACATTCCGCCACCGCCATGAGCAACTCCAAAAAAGAAGAACCGCGAGTGCAGCTCAGCCTGCGTCGGGCAGGCCACATGGGTTGCTTGCTGGCCAGTTTCCTGCTTGCCGGATGTGATCAGTCCATCAATGAGTCGGGCTTGTCTGAGCCAAAACTCACCGGAATGTACTGCGAGGCAAAGGACGCTCAGGTGCAGAACTGCAAAGCAGGCGACATCGTCGTCACCGTCGAAGGACGCGAACACCTGTTATGCGATTGGAGTTGGCAGATCGTTCATGAGGCGGGAAGCGATGAAGTCCTGTGCGTCCATCGCGGAGAGCTTCGTGAAAGCCGACCTGAGCCGCGAGAGCCAGAGCCAAAGCCTGCCGGCGTGCCTTGAAAGGCAACGCCGGCAGGGGGCGGGGACTTACTGGATCTGCGTGATCGTCACCGAGTAACCGTCGTGGGCAGCGCGTTCGGCGGCGATAGGCACCGAGCGACAGGCTGACAGCTGACGATGACAGCCGACAGGATCATGCAAACAGCGCTCTGGATTTTGCGGCTGGTGACGGTAAACATGACGGTCTCCTTGGGTCTCTTCTCTGCGATGTCCGCGTTATTGCGGGGTTATCGTTAGGACACGGCAGAGCGCTCCGGGGTTACATCGCACGGGAGGGTTGCCGGCGAATAGCACCGGAATACCGGCGAAACCCCCGATCGGCCGAACTTACCTGTCACTTTCAGCAGTTTGTGGCGTACCAGGGATGACGGCATCATCGGCAGGTAACTGCAGAGGGATACAACGAATGTGCGGAATCTTCGCCGCAATGACTCGTCGCGGGCTCATGCCCGAACGTCGCGAGGCGGCACTCAGAAGCTTGCAGCATCGCGGACCGGACGGTTCGGGTAGCTGGACCTCGCGCGATGGACGGTGGACGCTCGGACACACGCGATTGTCGATCATCGGTCTGAACAACGGCGATCAACCAATGACCAGTCCCGATGGCGCCGTTCATCTGGTCGTCAACGGCGAGTTCTACGGCTATCGCGAGATTCGCGACCGCTTGCGTGCAAGCGGCTATCGGTTCTCCACCGAGAGCGATAGCGAAATCGCCCTGCATCTGTACGACGAACGAGGCATGCAGGCTGCAAGCGAGCTGCGCGGTGAGTTTGCAGTGATCATTGCCGATGAACGCCAGCAAGCAATGATTGCGATCCGCGATCGCTTCGGCATCAAGCCTCTCTACTACTCGATCGTGAATGGTGAGGTGTTCTTCGCCTCTGAGATCAAAGCACTCTTGGCCATGGGTGTGCCAGCCGCTTGGGATCTGGAGGGAGCAATAGGAGGGGTAGGCAGATCTCACGAGAAGACCGAGTTCGCGGGGATCAGCACCGTTCCTCCGGGCTGTTACGCGATAGCCAGGCACGGCGACGTTCGCATCTATCCGTATTGGGATTGGGAGATCCCGACGGCCGAACAGATGCGACGAGATACGCGCAGTGAAGCCGAGATCGTCGCAGACTTCCGCAAGGCTCTGCTCGATTCCGTTCGACAAAGACTGGTCGCCGATGTCGAGGTCGCGTCCTATCTCAGTGGCGGCATCGATTCCTGCGCCGTTCTGGGCCTGGCGCAGCAAAGCACGGATCGGCCGATCCGCGCGTTCACCCTGACGTTCGAAAATCCGTTGTACGACGAAGCCAAGGTTGCCGAAGCACAGGCCAGGCATGTCGGCGCTTCCTATCATCCGATCCCGATCACTGGCCGCGAAATTGCCGACGCCTATGCAGATGCCGTGTGGCACTCCGAGACACAGATGTTCAACGGTCACGGCGTCGCCAAATATCTCCTCAGCCGCGCAGTGCAGAGATGCAGGCATCAAAGTGGTGTTCACGGGCGAAGGCGCCGACGAGATGTTGGGAGGCTATCCGTACTTCCGCGTCGACGCGGTCAACGACAACCCGTCCTTGAGCGCCGCTGAAAGAAGTGCTCTCTTCGATCAAATGCTCGGCGCCAATCCAGCCACCCGCGCACTGTTGATGCCGACGCGGGTCGACAATCCGGAGATGAAGGCAATCGAGCGCACACTCGGATGGTTACCGGCCACGCTCAACGTCAGCGCTGCGATGATGAACGGCGCAGCGCCGCTTTTCCGCGAGGATCTGGCGGCACGGGTTCAGGGATATCAGCCGCTGATGTCTGCACTCGATCGCCTGCCGCTTGCGCAACGCGTAGCCGGCCGCGATCGCTTGAATCAAATGCTCTATATCAATGTCAAAACGACGCTGCCGAATTTCATTCTGAATTATCTGGCTGACCGCATGGAAATGGCGCATTCGATCGAGGGACGCGTGCCTTTCCTGGACCACCACGTTGCCGAGGCCGCGGCTCGAGTTCCCGTGAACATGAAGGTGAAAGGCATCCGCGAGAAGCATGTTCTTCGCGAAGCAACGAA
Organism: uncultured Gammaproteobacteria bacterium; assembly: GCA_963830745.1. GTDB lineage: Bacteria > Pseudomonadota > Gammaproteobacteria > Steroidobacterales > Steroidobacteraceae > Steroidobacter. The sequence continues at coordinate 231,566 of CAWHNL010000010.1, read as the reverse complement.
GGACGTGTTGATTCCGGAGGTCTACGACCGCCAGAAGCATCCGTTCACCACGCCCCCAACCCGCACCCAGAACGACCCGATGCTCGCTTTCTATCGGGACACGTTCGCATCGCAAGCCGCGAAGGATCAACCCATCTACGACATGACAAAGGTGCGTGCGGCACTGGATCAGCTGCTCGAATGTCCAGACGATCAGCGCATCGCGATGGAAGGCGGTTTGCAGCGTGTCGCGAGCGTGATCATCATGCAGGATAAATTTGCGATGGCAGCTGGCAGCTGACGTCGGTTTTTCGGCTACTAACGACTGCGCAGAACCGCCTCCATGGCCTGCTTTGAGGTACATCCGCACCTCTTACCGTAGTTATCGATCACACAGTAATGCATCAAGTCAGCGCGGCACTCCGATGCCGATGCACGTCGTGGATGCCATTCTGGAGTCATCATCGTGCACCCGACCAACGCTAGCGCAGCAGCGCAGCACAGCAGCCCTCTGGTGGCTCGCCAATTTCCTTTCAACATCATCGTGCTCCGACAAAGCCCGATATCGCGGCTTTTTCAGGCTAGGCGACGACGCCCTCTGACTGCATGAAACTTGCCCCAAGAATCCTCAAAGATTGCCTTCAAGCGCCGCTCTCTCTGTTTTTCGCCGCCTCTAGCTGCTCGCGCTGTCGGCTCAGGTCGCGTTGGATCTGCTCGACCAACGCCACGAAGCGAGGGTGGTCGCGAAATCCGGCGAAGATTTCGTTGTGCAGCAACACCAGATGCCAGCGATAGTAGATCGTCCGATCGCGCTCGGCCTTCTCGAGCGCATCCAGAGCCGCTTCTGTGCGCCCGCGCAGCGCGAGCGCTTCCGCAGCGTGGCGCTCCTCGATGAAGAGTCCCCGCTTTCTGCGCAGCTCCAGAACCGCTTCCAGATGATCGAGCATCTGGTTCGCCCCGGCCTCATCGCCTGCTGCTCGCAACGCGCGGCTATAGTCGGCGAAATAGAGGGCAGGGAACGACGACCACGCGCTCTTTACCGGAACCGGCGCGGGTGAAAAATCCCCTGGGTCGATGTCCTTGCGCGCCTTGTACTGGGCATACTCCGGCGCCAGCGTCTCCAGGAAGTCCACGGCCCGCTGTGCCTCACCGCTTTCGAGCATCGCATCGACCGCGAGCCGCAGGAGAATGACATCGCCATGGTCGCCGCCCCAGATCTTCTTTGGCGCGGTCAGCGTTGCAACAGCCTGTCGCCGGGCCTCCTCGATTTCGCCGTGGACGAGATGCCGGTAGGCTTCGACGGCGACTATCTCGTACTCACTCCGCGAAGCCCATCGTCCACGTTCCATCAGGGAGTCGGCCGTTTGCAGATCGCCGATGTCGTAATACAGCAGCGCAAGCCAAGGGGGTGTGCCCTCGCGCGGCGATTCGCTCTGAGCTACGAGTCTGCTGCCGTGTTCGATGCTCCCGGCAAGATCGCCCAAGAGAATCCACCGCGTCATCGCTATCAATCCGTCCGCGGTCGGGTTTGTCGGCGTGACGATCTCTCGGTAATGCTCGGCCGCTGCGAGGGCCTCCTTCGCATTTCCGAGGTCCATGTAGCAAGCCCAGACGTCGATGTAGATGTTTGGATTCAACGGGTCGATCTCGCGGATGCGACGAGTCAGCGCGAGCGCTTCGTCCGGGTAGCCCTGATCGAGCTTGAATCTCGCGTACACGCGTCGAACGATCCTGTTCGAGGGATCCTTTTGCCGAGCGGTCGCGAATCGCTGCTCCGCGAGCTTGATATCGCCGTCATACCGTGCCAGTTGCGCACTGAGCGCGAGCAGGCCTGGATCGTCCGGCGCCAGACGCAGGCCACGACCGACCATCTCGCGCAGCTTGGCTCGGTTCTCTGCCATGGGAACCCGCACGTCGACAACCTCATCGATATACGCGCAGACCGAGGCTGTGATACGCCGGGATGAACCCGGAGTCGATCGCGATCGCCTGTTCGAGGTAGCGCACGGCTTCGCCGAATTCCCGCATTCGAAGCTCGTGCTGACCACGCAGGTACAGATCGTACGCTTCTGCGTTCACTCCCTTGGCAGGAACATCGGCCAGATTCTGCAGATTCGCCCTGAGCTCCGCGGCAACCGACCTGGCCACGTTCGTTTCCAGCGCCAGGACGTCCCCCACGTCGTTGGTCGTACGATTCCGACCACAACCGACTGCCATTCGACGCGTCTACGAGGCGGACGGTCACCCGGATCCTGTCTCCTTCTTTTCGCACGCTGCCTTCGAGGACGTGCGTTACGCCAAGCGCTTTGGAAATGCGCGCGATATCCGCGTCCTTGCCCCGGAAGGAGAACGACGACGTGCGCGCAATGACGCGGAGCGTCGTGGCCTTGGAAAGCAGATTGATGATCTCCTCCGCGATGCCGTCCGCCAGGTACTGCTGATCCTGCCCCGGGCTCAGGTCCGCGAAGGGAAGTACCGCGACCGAAGTGCTCTCGGGCACTGCGTCGGTCTGTGCTGTCACGATCCAGAATACGATCGCAGCGGCCGCGGCGAGGGAGATCGCAGCACCTATCGGCACGACCCATCTGGGCCGATGGCGGGCTGGCGATTCGTTCGGCAGGACTTCGACTCGCGGCAGCAGTCTGTAACCCTGGCCGCGGACCAGCTCCAGATAGCGGGGATTGTGCGGATCGTCCGAGAGCGCATCTCGCAGCAGCTTGATCCGCTGACTGATCGTCTCCGGGCTGACCGAGCGTCCGCCCCAGACCGAACGAATCAACTCATCGTGGGAGACCATGTTGGGCGCGGCTTCCACGAGCGCCAGCAGCAGTCGATAAGTGAGGCGGCCCAGCGGAATCGGTCTTCGAGTCACGCAGCAACTGACGCCGGCCAGTATCCAGCGTCAGGTCACCGATGCGAAAACGCGAGGCCATTGACACCCTCGACAGGGACTGAGCCTGCGGCTCGGATCGCAATCCGTGCTACCTAGCGCATCTCGAACAGACGAATCCACCGGTGGACTCGTACCGTGGCAGGAGGGCGCCATGTTCGAGCTGTACGATTTCACGTTCTCGCACTACTCCGAGAAAGCGCGCTGGGCCCTCGACTTCAAAGGTGTCCCCTACACACCCCGGCATCTGTTGCCAGGCTTTCATCTGCGAACCACCAGAAAGCTCGCGCCACGCTCCTCGGTACCGATTCTCAAGACTGACGCTGCTGTGATCCAGGGCTCGACCGAGATCATCGACTTCCTCGAACAGACCTTTCCGGAGCGCAGCCTGACACCGCCGGATCCGCAAGACGCGAACAGTGCGATCCACTGGGAGAAGTATCTGGACGAGGAAATCGGCGTGACGCTGCGCCTTTGGTTCTACTACTACACGCTTCCGGATCGTGATCGGGCCTTGAGATTTCTGTGCTCGGATGCGCCCTGGCTCCAGCGTTCGCTATTCGCGTTATCGTTTGCAACGATTCGGCGCAAGATGACTGAGCTGATGAACATCAACGCAGAGAGCGCGGCAGGGGCTGAACGGCGCTTTCTGCTGGCGTTCGACCGGCTCGACCAAGCGCTCGAGCGAGGGCCATTTCTGGTGGGGAACCGCTTTTCCCGAGCTGACCTGACTGCCTGCGCACTGCTTTGGCCTTTGTGCAGACCCGGCGAGTCGGAGTCCGAAGTCGAAGCGCTCTTGTGTCCGACGGTCTGTGGCCTTCGCAAACAACTCCAGCATCGACGCTTCTATGGGTGGGTGCTGGAGCGATTCCAGGAGCATCGAGCTCCCCCGCGGCCTGCTACTACTCCAAGCCAATCGTTGCGGCATTCTGGCGAAACAACGCAGTGCCATCGGGGCCAAACCTGAAGGCCGCCAGCAAATCGGCGATCCGATACGCTGGCGCGCTCATTCGCAATGAGGTCACGACATCGCGAGCCTCGTCGATTCGACCCGCCGCGCCGAGACAGCTCGCAGCGATGGCCAGGATGTGGACGTGAGCATTGGGACGCGCAGCGCCTTTGACTCGCCCAATCCGCGGCGTCCTGATATTGCCCCAGCCGCAGGTGGCCGAGTGCACGCGAGCACAGCATTCCAAACATGAGCGGATCGAACGGGCTCAGCTGGCGGGAGTAGTCGGCCGATGCGATAGCGACGCGCGGATCGCCCGATTGACCGTGCACGAACCCGAGCGTGTAGTGACCGAGCGCGAAGTTCGGGCTCAAAGTCAGCGCCTCGTCGAGCTCGCGCAACGCTTCGTCCTGATTTCCGCGCAGCCACAAGGCGCGGCCCATCGCCCAGTGCGCGGCCGGGTCGCGGTCGTCGGCGATCAGACTGTTGCCGGCAGTTTCATAGGCGCGTTCGATTTCCTTCTGCCGCTGCGCAGGACGAAGGAGGAAAGCGTTCTGGAAATGGGTGAACGACAGGCCGGCGTGGGCTCGGGCAAACGTCGGATCCTGCCGCAACGACATCCGAAAGAAATGCGCGGCACGGTCGTTGTCATCGCTGCTGAAACGGTACATGTGCCACAGCCCGCGATGGTAGGCCTCCCAGGCATCGAGGCATTCGGCGGCTTGAGAATCGCGCGATTGCGCTCTGCAGCTTCGATCTCTTCGGCGATCGACGCGACGATTCGATTGCTGATCTCATCAGGCACGCGCCACGCATCGTCGGGCTTGCAGGTGAACTCGTCCGCCCAGACGATCGCGGGAGACTCTCGTGTCGGCGAGCTCGACCGTCACGACAATCGCGACCGCCGCCCTGTTGCACCGAGCCGCTGACGACGTAGTCGACGTTCAACAGTCGGCCGGCTTCCTGCGGAGGAATATTGCGATCACGCAGCGCGAAGACGCTGCCGCGGGCGATGACGAACAAGGCACGCAGCTTCGCCAGTCGAGTGATGAGGTCTTCGGTCAGCCCGTCGGGCAACGCGCCAGCGCGCGCGACCGGTAGGCGTCCGATCGACAAAAGGCATGATGCAAATCGCTGCGCGGCGGGGCGTTGCCGGTTCAGCCGATTGCTCGACTCTCGCGCTGTCGACTCGACGTTCGGCACTTGCGCCCGGGCCGCGTGCCAGCATGCGCGGATAGGCAACCAATCCAGGCCTTCGGTCTCGAAGAGCTGAATGGTCGAGGCGAGGTGTTCCTCGGCTTCGCGAATCCGGCCACTCGCAACAGAGCGCGCAGCAGGAGCTCGTGAGCGCGCCGATCGAAAGGGCTGACGTGCAGCCACTTCTCCAGACACTCGAGCATTTCGTCCTGATTCGTCGTCGGCGAGGCGGCCGACCAGGCTGCTCGAGCAGCCTGACATGCATGAGCCGGAATCGACGTCGCTGAGCGCTGAGCCAGCTGGCGAACTGCGGATTGCGGTCGATCTCCAGGCCTTCCGCGAAGTCTCCGGCAAACAGCCGCGCTCATCGCACGCAACTGTCGGACATCGAGTGTCTCGATGCCTGCCCGCAGCGTGCTCTCCAACTCCACGATGTCGACGAAGCAGTCGGCCAGATCGAGCGCAACCGCATCGCTCTCAGTGAGGACCCTGTGCCGCGCCTGATCGTCGAGCACGCCACGAAGTTTGCTCAGACACCACCGCAGCTCGCCGCGCGGATCGTTCGGCACATCCCACAGGAGCTCGCAAAGGCGGCTGCGAGTGACCGGGCTCGCCACCGCCAGCAAGGCAAGCAGCGCGCGGACCTTGCGTGAAGCAGGACAGCGGGACCTCGACGCCATCCTTCAGGACGGTCAAAGGCGCCGAGCAGTCGCAGCTGGAGCGTCGGGCCGGGCATGAAGCCTTCCGGATTACGTTTCCACGCTTTCTACCACGCCGGCGCACATGGCACTGCCCTACCGTCCCGAACGTCGACGAACCTTATCAAAACACACCTGGCGGAGAGACGCCAATGACGTGGAATGCGAGGCCTTGCAGGCCTGATTTTGTCCGGATTTCTGAGCTGGACGGGACCGGTCGCCGCCGATGCGGTGGTCGACTGGAACGAGATCACCATGAATGCCGTAACCGCTCGGTCGACCCGGACCGCCCGGCACGCTCGACATGGCTCTGGTCCAGGTCGCCGTGCACGATGCGGTGCAAGCGATCGACAGGCGGTTCGAGCCCTATCACGTGGAGATCAAGGGTGCCACGGGATCACGCTCGGCCGCGGTCGCAGCCGCCGCTCATGACGTGCTCGTCGGGCTTTACCCGGCACAGGCTCCGACTCTCGACGCGACCTATTTCAGTTATCTGGCAGACAAGGGTCTGACGGGCGATCCGGGCCTTGCTCGTGGGGCAGAAGGTCGCCGCCGCCATTCTTCCGCTGCGCCGTGCAACGCCGGATCCACTACCGCCGCCCTTCATCGGCGGCACCGCTCCGGGTCATGTGGCGCCCGACCGAGTCGTTCCTTCCGGGCGCGCCTCCGTCTTTCTCGCCCATGCTGGCGCCGTGGCTCGCGAACATCGATCCGATGACGCTCACGAGCCCGCGCGATTCCGCGCGCCGCCTCCGCCTGCCTTGACGAGCGAGCGGTATAGCAAGGACTTCGACGAGGTGAAGGCGCTGGGCGCATTGGCGAGCAGCGCCGGTCGCCGGAGCAGACGGATCTTGCGTACTTCTACAGTGAGAACTTCTTTACGCAGTGGAACCGTGCTCTGCGAGGGATCGCTGATCCGCTACCTCCACCGAACAGGCGACAGCGCCCGGATGTTTGCTCTCGCCAATCTCGCGATGGCCGATGCGGTCATCACGCGTTGGGACAGCAAGAGGTTCTACGCCTTCTGGCGGCCGATGACGGCGATTCGGGAAGCAGCCAACGATGGCAATCCGAGTACGGTGGCGGACCCGAACTGGCAGCCGTTGCTCAACAACCCGAACTATCCTGACTACACGTCGGGCGCCAACAACGTCACCGCAGCCATGACGGGTACGCTCGCACTGTTCTTCGGCACGGACAAAGTGACGTTCGAGGTCACCAGTGTCGCGCCGCTCGCAATCCGCAAGACACGAACCTATCGTCGCTTTTCGGATGCGGCGCAGGACATGGTGAATGCGCGCATCTATGCGGGCATTCATTTTCGGTCTGCAGACGAGGCAGCGCGAACGCAGGGAACGCGTGTGGCCGAGCATGGGTCTTCGATCATTTCCTGTTGCCGCTCGATGAGCATGGCCACCGCCGGCCTTGCAAGCATCAGCACTGAGGTGAATTGATCCGAAGGCCCTCACACAGGCATGTGAGGGCCTTCACTAGTCCGGACGCTGCTCCAGTAGCAGCGGCGGCAACGCATTGCTCTGCTGCAGGAGCAAGCGGCGTTTGTCGCCGGGGCCCGAGATGAAGGTGGCGATGAAGTCATCGGGCAACCCGACCAGATGAAATGTGCCTGCGCTCACTTGCTCGAGGCGGGAGGGCGGTCGCTGCCCGCTGTGCTGTAGCACCAGGTGTCCTTCTTGCTCGATGACACTGAAAGAAGGGCCGATCCCTCCGACCGGTGTGTAGCGACCCACGAGCTGCGCCTGAATCTTCGTCGAAGGTATCGAGCTAGGACCGGTCGCGATCTACTTTTTCTCGGCAAGACTTGCCGCAATCGCTCGCAGCACCTCGGACTGACCCGCATCCGTGACGGCGGCGGCCAACGATTCAGCCGCAAGCCGATGCGCTTCGACCAAGGCCAGTGCCGGGGGAACCGGCACATCGGGCTTCACACCGACGCCCTCCCAGCTCGCATCGGTCACAGGGTGCTTCACCACTGCCGTGGGCACGAACACCGTGAATCCATGCACCAACGATTGTGGACCGCCGGGATTCGCACCACCGCCCGTCGTCTCACCAACGATGACGCCGCGTTTGAATGCTTGCACGTCATAAGCAAACTCTTCGCCGCCGGAGAACGTGAGCCTCGACGTCAAGACGTACAACGGTTTCTTCGCACCGTACGAGCGATCGCCCAGGTCGGTCGTCTTGGACTCGAAAGCGATGCCCTGTCGGCCATACATCCGCACGACGCTGTAAGGCGCGCCCTCGCTGAGATAGCTCATGTAATACGCCACGGTATCGGGCGAGCCGCCGCCATTGCCGCGCAAATCGATAATGAGCGCATCCGTGTTGCGTAAGAAAGCGAACGCGGCATCGACAGCCGAATTCGCTCGCGACGGAACGCCGCTCACTTCCATATAGCCGATGTTTCCTGGCAGGACCTGCAGTCGACCGATGGCACCATTGCGGACGTCGGGCATACCCGGCAGTGGCCCGCTCGGTCCTGCTACTGCGAGAGCACCGTCGAACGTCACACGCAAATGCCTGTCATCCACGACGGCTCGGACGTCGGTCTGTAACTCTCGCGCGAATTCCTCGTACGGGATTGTGATACGAACTGTCGGCTGTGCCAGATCTGCCGCCACCCGCTGATCGACTTCTGCCGCAAGACCTGCCGCGAGGACCGGCTCGTGCGGCCGATCGAGGAAGAACCCCACATTCGCGCGGTGCTCGAGGCGATCGCCGCGCCGCCGGAATCACAACCCGAAGTCCAGGCGTGGCGCGCGGACCTCCTAGGGGTTGGTGCAGGCGACGATCGACGCGTTGCCGGAGTGTTACGGCGACGTGCTCGAGTGGAAATACGTGGACGGACTCGCAGAGCGGACATCGCCGTCTGAACATCCCAGATCACTCAGAACTTCCAGGTCCACTGCACGACAGCGCCTTCTGGTGTGGGCGCTAGAACAAACAGCGCGATTCGAATTGTCCAGGCCGAGAAAAGCATCGTTGAAGAATGAGGCGATGAAGTTGCCGAGTGCCATGCTGAACAACGTATCGGACGGGAAGTGCCACCCGGCCTCGATGCGCGCCCAAGAAGTGCCAATCGTGATCGCGGTCAGGCCAACATCAAGCGTCCGACGCGTACGGCGACTCATATCGATGGACTCAAGATTCTCCGATGCGAGGCGAGTGTGCACGGCGGACGATGAGGTGTGACCAGATGGGAAGCTTTTCATCTGCGAGCCCATTAGGCCGTTCGCGGTCTTGTGCTGCGCTCTTCAGTTGGCCCGTCAAGCTGGAGGTCGCGCTCGACCGCAGCAACGTGCACGCAGCATCCCCTTCGCCTTCGATATGACCCAATCAGCGGGCTTATCACCTCCTGGAGTGGCCACGAAAGTCACGTAGTGTGCCCACAGCGATGCCTTGCGCAGGTCATCACTCCAGTCCTCGGCGCTTCGCTGCGAGCCGAACACAGGCGTGTGCTCTCGTCGCCCAGTCAGACGTGCGGCGATCCCAATTGTCGATCTGGAAGGCCGCAGCGCCCGATCAAAGGTGCCCAGACCCATGGATCGCGTGCTGCTTCTACAGCCGACGCGCCTACCCGCTCCCATCCGGCACGAATTGTCGCATCCTCTCCCCAGAGCCGGCCGTTCGGAAGCGTTGCACAGCCCGATATCACCATCGAAGCTGTAACCAGGACAGCCACGACGTTGCAGAGGTGTTTTGCAGCTCGTCATGGACTTGCTTGTCCGCGTTTTCAGTCAGTCAAGCACTCGCGTCTTCCGCCTGACACAGATCGTGTGCGCTTGCCAGCGGCCTGCGTGGCTCGACAGCGAAGCTACTCATGCGGTTGTCCTGGCAGTAGCTCGGCTTAATACGCGTGAGCTTGAAGCCTGTTCCGCTCGTCATGCGAGCATCATCTGTGCTACGTGTTTTCCTACAACTGTCGCAAGAACACGATGGTGGCAGCGCTCATATATGTACATCGCAGGTGCACGCGCCGCATCTCGTCACATCCGATTCGGTCGGCGAATGATTTCCCAGAGATATGACGTCTGACATGAATTCCCCGTCGATCCATGGGTTCGACTGTGACGAGAGCTCTTAAGGCCCACGACACACCCCTGCGTCCAACCTTGTCGTTCGCTTCGGCTCAATGGGCGACATGGTCATCGCACTTGCATTGATACGTGCGCTGCATCAACGCTTTGGTTTGCCCGTGGATGTGGTATCGAGCGGCAGCTGGGCACGTCCTCTGCTCGAGCAGCAGCCGGAGTCGGCACTCTTCTTCCTGGTTCGTTCGCGAAAAATGCCTTATCTGTTGAGTCCCCTTCAACGGCAGCTCGTAGATGCATTGCGCACGCGCGGAGTGACGCCGATTTGGATCTGCGACCCAGATGACAAATGTCGATGGCTCATGGCCCGCGACGAATCCCGCAGTCGTTCATTGTCGACGTGCGGTCGTTTCCGCGGCTTCCTGCGAGCACGCAGTGGATCGCTGGCTGCGATTCGCAGGTGCGTCGCCCTCAGCTCTAGGCGACTGCATCGTTCGATCGATCGATAACCGTGCGCTCAGAGTCCCCCCGCTGCTGATCCTGGATTCGTGGCGGGCCGAGCTCCATGCATGGTTAGATTCGCAAGGGCTCGCGCTGCGACCGATCGTACTAGTACAGGCTGGCGACAGGACGCACAAGGCGGGGCAGGCCTGTACGGCGCGCAACCAACACCAAATACTGGCCGCCGACGCGCTGGGCACGGGTCATTGATGCAGTTGCTCACTTCGAGCCCGAGGCCGAAATTCTCCTGACTGGCGTACCGGCCGAATATGCACTGAATGAGTCAATTCTCAGTCGCACCGCGACGAACCGCGCGCGGAACATGGCGCGGGACCTACCGTTGCCTAGACTGCTGCGCTTCAAGAGCACGCGATCCGGAATGATTTCCGTGGACACGGGCCCGGCGCATTCAGCTGCCGCAGTGGGCTGTTCTGCTCGTGGTGCTCTTCGGTACTGCCGACCCCTGTCAATATCTGCCGCGCAGTCCCACAGATGCTGTCACATGTCTGCGGGGCCACGAAGGGGAAAGAGCATCGATCCTCGCGATAACTGCGGAGGAGGTCATCTCTGCATGGACATCCCTACGCCGCCGCGCCACTCCAGCCCGCCGACAGCAAGTGCGAGGTACCGCTGCTGTGATTCACTGAGTACACCGCAGGTTCGGCATGCGGGAAATTGAACACCAGTTAATCGACTCAGGACTTGGACAAGAGGGGCGATGCGCGATGTATTCGCGCTTCAGCTCGCTGCCCATGCGCTTGAAAGTCGTCTGGTCGCGTGCAGGGATTTGAATCCGCGAGCCCCGACTCAGCTGCAGAGGTTCGCCGAGCGCGACCCAACAATCTGCACCATGGCGCGGGCCTTCTCGTATCAACTTTGTCCTGCTCTCACCAGAATTCCTGCATCCTTGATCTCATAAAAGACTGCCGCGGTGAACAGCGCCGCGAAATCCATCGCCGTGCTGTGCACAGCTCTTTACTGACTCAATTTTTCTGGTTGTGCTTTTCACGACCACAAGGGTCCGAGCATCAAGATTCCGGTAGCTGTTGCAGCCTGCGTCCCAGCACAGAAGCTCTGCCCACCGAGGCAAGCAAAGAAGGACAACTGCTAGAGAGCAAAGGAGTGAGCTATACGCGCGAGCCGGGCGTGTTCACACTTGGCGGCAACGAGGCGAACATGCAGCAGGAGGCGCCGCGTGCCGCAACGGATAGGCGGCCTGGGTTTGGGCGCTGGGTTCAGTGTTGGATTCAAAAGCGTTAGCCATTGGCCCAGAGACATCCGTTTTCTCAACCGGGCTATCTGTCGTTGCTGCAGGGCGACCTCGAGCGGCTGCTGGCGGACTCTAGCAAGTGCGTCTTCCCTGCGCAGACAGCAGAGAAATAGCCATTCCAGGGTGTGCGCGCCCACAATAGATCTCGGGATCGCTCGCAGCGACGGTTCCGATGTCGTGTGCTGCGTTCGATCGAGGAAATGTAGGCCCGTGCGCCTGTAGATTCGGAGACAGTATGGATCCACGCATGTTAAGACGGAATTTCCTGAGGGGGCTACTCCGTGGCTTGCGCGTGGTGTGGCCGATCCTGTCAGGCCTCCTCGGACTAATTGTCGCGCTCGGCTTGGTGGTCGGTCTGCGCGAAGGCTGGTCGATACAAGAGTCGATCTATTTCGCATTCGTTTCCGGCCTGACGATCGGCTACGGTGATCTCGCGCCCAAGTTCCTGCTCACACGCGTGCTGGCGGTAGTCATAGGGGTGTGCGGCGTGTTGCTGACCGCTCTCCTGGCTGCGATCGCCGTTAAGGCATTGACGGAGGCGACGGCCAGTCAGCGAGAAATGAATGCTGAAGTCGAGCAGCCGGCCTGACTAAAAACGTGATTGTCGGCGAACCTTCATCGCTGACTCGTGCTCGCGATCCGTCACCCGCCTACTGCGTCTGAAAGCCGACTTCGACGAACACTCTGTTGCCATTCGCTCCGACCGTGTCAATGCTCAATTGATAGCTCGATTCCAGCCTGTCAGCAAGGCGGCCGGCACTTCGAAGCTTGTTGCCTCAGGTGGCAGGTTGTACGTGAGCACCTGCTCTGGATCAGCCCACTCGTTTTCGAGCTCCACCAGCACCTGCGCCGCCCCGGTCACTTGAGGACCATTGAATCAGCAAAGAGGCCGGGCGCGATTGCTCGCCTCGTCTTGCGGCGAGAGTATTACGGCCTGCGGCGGCAGATCGTGAGAGAGCAGCGCCGCGGCAGAAAACCACACATCCGTCAGTTGCGAGTCCTTATTGAAATCATAGGTGCCCTCGGGATATGCGGCGAGGAATGGCATCGCCGGACGGTTCGGGCGATTCGAACAACAGTTCTCGTTGGCCCGGATCGGAGCCATCGATTTTGAAATTGCACGATGTTGACGTCGGTCGGGCGAGCTGCACTCGTGAAGTAGCGAAAACCCTCGTCGCCACCTTTGGCGAAGATCACGACCTCGGTATCGCCGTCCGTTGCATTGCGCTCGACACGAATTTCCGCATCCTCGAATTCACTGATCGGTTTGGGCCTGGGATATCTGGCCGCAGCGTACGTGCCCACCGCGAACACCGACGAGAATCGAAAGAAGGAGAGTTCGTGTAAGCCATCGCATGTCTCCTGTGGCTAGTTCAGTATGAGACGTTGCGACATCGATGAACCCTTCGAGGGCGCGCTACTTCCACGTACTGCGCTGCAATCGATCTCGCACGTCGCGAAGGATTTCGCGACCTGCGTCGTCCAACGAAGTAAGTGCGTGTGCAGCGGACCGTCGGGCAGAGGGGCCGTGACTGGGGATTCGACCAATCTTGATCTTGCGATGGCGAAGCGCATCCTGCGCGGTGACGAGCCGGCGCTGCGGGAGTTCTTCGATCGTGCGTTTCCGCGGCTCTATCGCTTTGCGCTGTCACGTCTGGCCGGCGATCACGACGCAGCGAGCGAGGTGGTCCAGCAGAGCTTCTGCAAAGCCATGGAGCGACTCGACACGTACCGTGGCGAGGCGGCTCTATATACGTGGCTGTGCCAGATCTGCCGCCACACGCTGATCGACTTCTGCCGCAAGACCTGCCGCGAGGACCGGCTGGTGCGGCCGATCGAGGAAGAACCCCACATTCGCGCGGTGCTCGAGGCGATCGCCGCGCCGCCAGAATCACAACCCGAAGTCCAGGCGTGGCGCTCGGATCTCCAGGGGTTGGTGCAGGCGACGATCGACGCGTTGCCGGAGCGTTACGGCGACGTGCTCGAGTGGAAATACGTGGACGGACTCGCAGTGGCGGACATCGCCGCACGCCTCGATATCGGTGCCAAAGCGGCGGAGTCGCTGCTGACTCGCGCCCGCGGCGCATTCCGCGAGGCCATTCTCGCAGTGGCGGACACCCCTGCAGCCGCGCATCCACGCGGACGTGGACTGGAGCCTTTAGCCTCATGAACGACCCATCACCCATTCCGCCCGATACGCTGGCTTCGCTCATCCAGGCGTGCGGGCACCGCGAAGCGCCTCCAGAGTGGGCTTATGAGCGCGCCTACGCGGCGATGACGGACGCGTGGAGGGCGAAGGTGCGCGCTCGTCGTGCTCGCACGATCGTTACGCTGGCCGCGAGCATCGCAGTGCTCGGTGTCACCGCCGGCGCTTACCCTGAATCTGTTCGGATCACGTCCTCGACCGGTCGCGAGCGTCGGAAACGTCGAGCGCGTGATCGGCTCAGTTCAGGTCCGCCCCGCGGGTGCGGAAGAGTGGACTTTGTTGAAGGAGACTGGGCTGCCCTTCTGGAGGGCACTGAGTTGCGTACGCTTGCAGGCAGTGCGGCGGCGGTGCAGATCCGCGGCGTGTCCGTCCGCATCGCCGATCGAACGCAGCTCGTGCTCGACTCTCAGGCACGTCTGTCGCTGCAGCAAGGCACCGTGTACGTGGACACCGGAGGCAACGTGGAGCAGCGCGGGATGCTGATCGTCACCGGTTCGACGTCGGTGACGGACGTCGGAACGCAATTCGAAGTGCGATACCGGGGCAGTGACTATCGAGTCCGAGTCAGGGAAGGCGCCGTGCTGTTGCAACGCGGCGAACTGCGCCGGCGCGGCACTGCGGGCGAGCAGATCACCCTCGACGAAGACGATGGCGTCAGGATCACCCCAATCGCCGCGAACGATCCGGACTGGCGCTGGATCCACAGCCTGGCGTCCGCGCCCGACATCGACGAACAACCTTTGACTGTTCTGCTGGCGTGGGTGGCGCGAGAATCCGGCGTCAAGGTGCGCTATGCGAGTCCCGCGATCGAACGCAAGGCCACTGCGACGATCCTGCATGGATCGATTCAGCGGCTGAAGCCGTTCGAAGCGCTGGAGGTCATGCTGGCGACGACCGACCTGCGACATGAAGTGCTGCCCGACGGGACGATACTGATCAAGTGAAGCGTACGGCGAGGGTTGCTGCGATTCTGTCGCTGCTCGGAGCGTCTGCGCCTGCGCTCGCGTCCGGATTTGCCGATCTCTCCCTCGAGCAGGCGCTCGATGAACTGCAGGCGCGCGGCCTGTCGATCCTGTACAGCAGCGATCTCGTCAAGCCGGACATGCGAGTCATGCGCGAGCCGTCCGGGAGCACCGCACGCGAGATCCTCGAAGAGCTCGTCGTACCCCACGGCATCCGGATCATGGAAGGGCCGAGCGGAACTCTCCTGCTGACGCGCTCGACGCGACCGAACGGCACCATCGCATCGTCGCAGACACCGGAAGTCACGGAAGTCGTCGTGACGGCGAGTCGCTACGCGTGGGTGCGCACGCCGCAGATTTCCCTCACTCGTCTCAGTGCAGCCGAACTGCAGCTCGCGCCGAACGTCGGGGACGATCCGCTGCGAACGCTGGCACGATTGCCGGGCGCTGCTGCCACGGACCTGAGTGCGAAGTTCTACGTGCGCGGCGGCGCGGCCGACGAGACCCTCGTGCGCTTCGATGGACTTGCGGCTTGCGAACCCATTCCACCTCAAGGACTTTCAGAGCGTCTTCAGCGCCATCGACCCGGCGCTGATCGGCACGATCGACGTGTATACGGGCGGCTTTCCTGCGAACTTCGGCGACCGCATGAGCGGGGTGATCGATATCCATCCGGTGCGTGCCGAAACCGCGGCGCATCGCGAGATCTCGGCCAGCCTGTACAACGCTTCCGCCCTGGCGGCCGGTCGATTCCACTCAGGGCGGGCCGATTGGGCGGTGTCCGCGCGGCGCGGCAATCTGGATCGGGTCCTCGAGTGGAGCGGCATGCATCTCGGCGAACCGTCGTACTCGGACGTTTACGCACGCCTCGGGCATCAGATCGGCTCTTCGATGGCGATCTCGGCGAACCTGCTGCAGTTCGACGACGACATCGAGCTCGCCGACAGCGATCTCGAAGAGCAGGCACGCGCGCGCTATCGCGATCGGTATTGGTGGGTGCGGCTGGACACGCATCCGCGCGAATCGGTCACTGGGGCGACGCTGCTCGCGCGTGCGGATCTCGAAAGCGTTCGCGTGGGCGAAGCGGAGCAGCCGGGCATCTCGACCGGATCTCTCGAGGACCGCCGCCAGCACACCATCGACTCCCTGCAGACGGATTGGAGCTGGCAGGCTTCCGGCGCGACGCTCCTGCAGTTCGGCGGAGAGTGGCGGCGCAGCGAGGGGCACTATCGCTACCAGGACCAGGCGGAGTTCGATGTCGTATTCGACATTCCTGGACTACAGAGCGAGGACAGCCGCGCGAACATGCTGGAACTGCAGCGCCGGGGCGACCAGTACGGGGCGTATGCCTCGCTCCGCGTCGAGGCGGCCGAGCCACTCACCCTGGAAGGCGGCCTGCGCTGGGATCGTTCGACTCTGGGCAACGATGGCGGGCATTGGAGTCCCCGCGCGAGCGTGCTCTATCGGCTTGGGACTGACACGTCTTTGCGTGCGAGCTGGGGTCGCTTCGTTCAGGGGATGAGCATCGAGGAGTTGCCGGTCTCGGACGGCGTTACAGAATTCGCGGACGCGCAGCGCGCCGAGCACTGGCTCTTGAGCTTCGAGCGGCGGGTGAGTGAGGCCGTGGACCTGCGCATCGAGGGCTACCACAAGCGCTACACGGATCCGCAGCCGCGCTACGAGAACCTGCTCAATCGCCTCGTGATTCTGCCGGAGGTAAAGCCCGATCGCGTGCGTTTCGACCCCGTGAGAGCGCGCGCGGTGGGCCTCGAAGCATCGCTGCGCAGCGTTCGTTCGCGCCCGCTCTTCTGGTGGGCGAGCTACGCCTGGTCGCGCGCGGAAGACGAGCTGTCCGATGGCGTCGTCCGCCGCGGCTGGGATCAGGAGCACGCGCTCAACTTCGGACTTGGATGGAAAGGCGAGCGCTGGGAACTGAGCCTCGCCGGCTTGTGGCGCAGCGGCTGGCCCACGACGCGAGTCGAGCTCGTTGTCACGGAGGACAGCGCTGTGTTGCAGGCGCCAAGCGCCAACGCGCAGCGCCTGGAAACGTATGTCGACATCGATGCGCGGATCGCGCGCAAGTTCCAGTTCGACGGCGGCGCCTCACTCACGCTCTTCTTCGAGATCAGCAACGCGTTGAATCGTCGCAATTCCTGCTGTACCGAGTATGAGCTGGACGACGAGAGCGAGGAGCCCGTTTTCGTGACGGAGAGCCTCCGCTCCCTGCCGCTGCTACCTTCGCTCGGCGTCATCTGGCGGTTCTGAAAGCTCTTCGAGTGCGCTGATCGCCGCTTTGCGAACGTCCTCGTCAGGGTCGTCGAGCGCGTAGTCGGAACGCGGCCAGCTGAGACTCGGCACGAAGCGATTCCAGAGCGTACAGCGCTTCGACTCGAACCGCAGGCGCAGGGTCCTGCATGGCCGTGATGGCCAGTAGCGACTCGGCTTGTGTGTCGCGCAACAGGCCCAGGTCCGAGACAGCGTCCACGCGGACGTTGGCGTCCGCATCGCCGAGGGCAACGATCAGCGCGGCGAGCGCGTCTGGATTGCCGACTCCTGTTTCATCAGTGTAGGGATCGCTGTCGACACGCGAAGTCGACGGCGGTGACTTTGTCAGTGAGAGTTCCGACGCAGCGAACGCGCGCACGGCATCGTCGCCCCGATCGCTCTGCACGGCCGGTCGGGTTGCCGGCGGGTCCCGTGCATAGGCCCACAGGACGAGGAGGCCTGCGCATGCAATGACGCCCAGTGCAGCGCAGATCGCTCCTCGCCGTTGAGCTTGCCGGTGTCACTACTCGACCTCGAAGCAGCTCTCCACCGCGGTCTGATTTCCGTTCGTCGCCCGCACGATGATCTCGAACTTGAACGAATCCCCGAGCGCGATGAATGCGTCGGGCACCTTGAACTGGGTGAGCCCGGGCGGCAGCTCGACGGAGAAGATGAGCAGCTTCGGCTCCTCGCGCTCGACGACCAGCTCGTAGTGGTCAACCGCCACCGGGCCGGACTTGCCGATCCTCGGATGCGACTTCGTCACCGGATCCCAGTCGATGATCACCGGCCCGCTGACGGACGGCAGCGGCTCGACATCGCAATTCGCCGCGGCAGGAATCGTCGCGACCCGTATGTTGGCCGGTGGAGCGGCCAGAACATGAGACAGCCGCACTTCGCTGTCCAGCTCCCGTCCGTCGAGCGTGATCCCGCCGATGTCGTAGATGCCTTCGGGGAACCTCTTGAAGAACTTCTTCGGCGCCAGCTCGTCGAACGGCGGCTCGGCGCTCTCGAAGAAGATCTCGGTGAGTCCCTGGCGGCGCAGTCGGCCGCGCACCAGCACGTCGAGCATCCGTACATCGTTCGGGTCCTCGATCTCGAGTCGCTTCCATTCGTCACCGTCGATCAAGCCGTGGATGCCCAGATCGCCGTCGGTGTCGTTGAGCTCGAAGAACAGACGCGCTTCCTCGAACGGGATCTCTTGCTCCTCGCCATTGCCCTTGCCGTTTCCCGCCGAGACGGCTCCGCTCACGGCTGCTGCGGCAGCGAGCGGTACTGCGAGCCATCGACGCTGAATGTTCATCATGGCCATCCCTCCTGAAGCTGACGTACCTTAGACGCGCAGGCAGCGCCGATCCTTCGCGTTTTGCGGGTAAGATCGTGTCCCGCGGCACGCCACATTTGGAGGATCTCATGAGAAGGCTCGCTCTCGCCGGCATCGCACTCGCATTCCTCGTACCCACGCTGGCGCCGGCCGCCAGTGCGCCGGCGGAGCTGACGGGCGAAGCGCGTTCGCGCATCGACGCGGCCATCGATCGAGCGATCACGGAGAAGCGCATCGTCGGGGCGGTTGTCCTCGTCAGCCACGACGGCAAGCTCGTGTATCAGCGCGCGGCGGGGCTCGCGGATCGCGAGTCCAAACGCCCGATGCAGATCAACACTGTGTTCCGGCTCGCGTCGGTCTCCAAGCCGATCGTGTCGGCCGCCGCGCTCGCGTTGGTGGATCAGGGGAAGCTCTCGCTGGACGACCCCGTGACGAAATGGCTTCCAGACTTTCGCCCGAAGCTCGCGAGTGGTACAGCGCCCACGATCACAGTGCGGCAGCTCCTGACTCATACCTCCGGGCTCGGCTACAAGTTCGCAGAGAAACCCGGCACGGCGTATTACCAGGCTGGCGTGTCGGATGGATTCGATGAGCTGCGCATCAGTTTGGACGAGAACGCGCGGCGCCTCGCGACCGTGCCTCTCTTCAGCCGCCCGGGCGAAGCTTTCCGCTACGGGCTCTCCATCGATGTGCTCGGCGCTGTTCTGGAGAAGGCCTCCGGCAAGGCGCTGCCGCAGGCCGTCGCTGAGCTCGTCACGCAGCCGCTCGGTTTGCGCGACACGGCGTTCTGGGCCAAGGAGCCGGCGCGCCTCGCCGTGCCGTACCACGACTCGAAGCCGGAGCCCGCGCGGATGGACGATCCATACTCCATGGCGTTCGGCGAAGGCGGTCGAATGACGTATTCGCCTTCACGCGCGCTCGACGCGAAGGCGTACCCATCCGGCGGCGCTGGAATGGTCGGCACAGCTCCAGACGTCATGCGTTTGCTCGAAACAATCCGCGCCGGCGGCAAGCCGATCCTGAAGGCGGAGACAGCCGCAAGCATGATGCGCAACCAGATCGGTTCGCTGACAGGACTGGGGCCGGGCGTTGGGTTCGGGTTTGGCGGTGCCGTCGTCGTCGATCCGGCGTCGGCGCAGACGCCGCAATCGGCGGGGACATGGCAATGGGGCGGCGTGTACGGTCACTCCTGGTTCGTGGATCCCGAGCGGAAGCTGACGGTCGTTGCGCTCACCAACACTGCTCTCGAAGGCATGTGGGGCAAGTTCACCACGGACGTACGCGACGCCGTGTATCAGAGCGTGCAGTAGATCTAGTGCAATAGATCGGCGATGTAAGTCGCCTCATTTGCTCTAGACCGTGCCTCTTGGGCGAGAGGGCTCGTGCCGCCCTCCGTGTTTTTCCACAACTCGGCCCGCTGCTCGCAGAGTGCGCGGCAGCGGGTCCGCTCGGCGGCCACGTGTTTCGATATCAGGTTCGTGATCGCCTCGAGCAAGATCGGCCGGGCCGCCAGAGGTACGGGCATCATTTGATGTTTCAGTGCATCGGCAACGAGCTCTGGAGTGATCTCCGACATGGCGGCCTCCCGTAGTGACTTGCCCAAGAATCTTACCTCGAACCCCGCTGCGCATCGCGCAGGACCTGCGCCAGCGCATCCATGCCATTCCGCTCGGCCTCGTCTGCGGCAGTCAGCCCTTGTTGGTTCGCGTAGCCGGGATCAGCTCCATGTGAGAGCAGCAGTTCTGCGATCCCGATTGCCAGGTTCTCGTCCGCTTCGGAAAGGAAAAACAGTGCTGTCCGGTCGTTGTGCAGCGTCTTCGCAAGGGATGGTTGCGAGCCTAACAATGACCGCAGACGTTCCAGTTTTCCTGCGGCGACGAGCGACATGACGTCACTACTGACGCTGCTCAGATATTCGACGAGCTTCGGCTTGCCGAGATGGATCGCCCAGCCCAGTGGCGTCGAACTGTACTTGCGGTCGCGTGCATCGATCTCAGCGCCACGTTCGGCGAGCAGCCGCGCGACAGGAATTGAGTCGGCCCATGCAACGGCATGCAGTGCGCGTTGGCCGTCGGCACTTTGGGCATCGGGCGGTGTGCCCAGGTCGAGCAGCAGTTTCACCACGTCCACGCGGCCGGTCCCTGCAGCCACGAGCAATGCTGCTGCGTCGCTCGTGTATTCCGGATGCTGGCTCGCCAATGTGCGAGCCGTGTCGCGGTCCAATCTGAGACATGCCGCCTGGAACGCCTCGTATCCCTGCAGTTCTTCGACTTCCGCACCAGCAGTTGCCAGCATCTCCGCCATCTGCGAGTGACCGTGCAGGACGGCAGTGGTGTGAAGATGCCGATTGCTGTACGCGTGCTTTGTCTGAGGGTTGGCGCCGTGAGCGAGCAGCCACTCGACACGTCGCACGTGATTGCGATCGACGGCATTGCCGAGCAGATAGTCGAGCTGGCCGCGCCGGCCTTCACGCCGGTCGTTCCAACGAGCCGTAGTTCCCGCGCGCTCGTCATAGTCATAGAGCAACTCGAGCCATGCGGTGCTGTCGTGCCAAAGTGAAGTGTTGTAGAGCGCCTGCGTATCGAATGGATCCGCACCGCGCTCGATGAGCAGACGGACGAGCTCTTCAGCTCGAGGATGCGGCGGCACTGCAGGAGGCGTGCGCTCACCTTCGCCGATGAATCCGGTCACGGCCGTGAAAGGATTCTCGCCATCGGTCATCTGCACATTGGGATTCGCGCCGGAGTCGAGCAGGAGTCGAGCAATCTCTACGGCGTTCTCGACCGCTGCTGCGACAGGCAGGCGTCCGTACGCAAGATATAGGAGCGGTTCCCACATCCGTGCTCCGCCTTTGAGCGATGCGGCGCGCCTGTCCTGCTCGAGTACACGTTTCACTTCCGCGACGTCCCCGCACAGCGCGGCAGCGTGAATGCTGCCGTGCGCGGTCTCGGCGTGCTTCGCGAGAATTCGCGCTGCATATTCGCGTCGCGATGGATCGTCGGGATAGGTCGGGTCCCACCGTTGACCGGCGGGTGGAATTCCATAGTTCAGGATGGCGTGCTCGAGAAACTCTTCGAGGCGCTCGGCATGAGTCCGGCGCGCCAGCGCTTCGTCCGCGAGTTGCAGTTTGAGCGCAGCCCAGCTTTCGAAGCCGTGTTCGCGTGCGAGTGCCTGCTGGATTTCGCGAAGCCCCGAGCCGGTGTCGGCTTGGGGCAGCACCTGCTGCAATCGTGCGAGGGCTTCGGGTTCGCCGGCGCGTAGGGATTTGAGCCAACGCTTGGCTGCTTTCTTCAGAGAGTCGAGACTGCTCTTCGACGTGAGCTTGCGGATCATGGGACCTTCCTTCCGTTAGCGCCTTGTGTCCGCTCGCATCAAGGCCGGAAAGAGGTTCACGCGGTAGATTTGCACCGGTTGGGTGGGAGCGAGCTCCCTTGCCGCGGACAGGTGGCGCCCCAATGCGCACTGACGAAAGTGTCCGACGAGTTCCGTGCGCTGTCAATGCAGGCAAGCGCGAGATTTCACCGACGATGTCTCAACGCTTCCACCAGCAGCGAGAACGCCGGTGAAGCTTGGCGCCTGCTCGGATAGTAAAGGTGATAGCCAGGAAACGGCGCACACCAATCGTCCAGCACTCGCTGCAACCGCTTTTCCTCCAGATGAGGCGTGACGATGTCTTCTGGCAAGTAGGCGAGCCCGAACCCAGCCAGCGCCGCCCGCAGGATCTGATTGCTGCCATTGAAGACGAGCTGACCGTCGACACGCACGTTGATCTCACGTCTGCCTTTTTCGAACTCCCAGGCGTAGAGGCCGCCATGGGTGGACAGGCGAAGGTTGATGCAGTTGTGCGCAGTGAGGTCTTGCGGCGACTTCGGGATCGAGCGCGAGCGGAAGTACTCCGGCGTCGCGACGACGGCCATGCGAAAGTCCGGCCCGATGCGTACCGCCACCATGTCCTTCGCGACTTGCTCGCCCAGGCGCACACCGGCATCGAACCGCTCGGCTGCAATATCCGTCATCCCGTATTGGACGGCGATCTCGACTCGAACATCAGGATAGGCCTTCAGAAAAGGTTGGAGCTTCGGCCAGAGCAGTGTGTCGATGCTGTGCTGCGCGGCCGTGATGCGAATCGTGCCGACGGGTTTTTCGCGCAGCTCGCTCAGCCGCTCGAGCTCGTTCTCGATCTCTTCGAAATGAGGACCGATCGCCGCAAGCAGACGATCGCCCGCTTCCGTGGCGGACACGCTCCGTGTCGTGCGCGTGAGGAGCCGAAGCCCAAGCCGGCTCTCCAGGCCTCGGATCGTATGGCTCAAGGCGGACTGAGAAACGCCGAGCCGCGCAGCGGCCTTCGTGAAGCTCTTGACCTCAGCCACCACCAGGAAGGCCTGTAAGTCGTTCAAATTTTCGCGCGGCATTCATGAATCTCATTCATAGAACCTAGCGCATTCTGCCGACTAATCATCCTGGGTTGCAGCAACTATCTTGTCGTCACTGCGATGAACGGCGAGGTGCCGAGATGAAGGTCATTCCTGCTTCTCTTCTGGTTCTTTCCTCGGCCATGGCTGCACCTGCACTGGACATTCTTCGTGCCGAGAAGGGACCTGCTGCGAAGGGCTCTGCAGAGAACTTCACGGGCGAGGTGAGCATCGACCTGCGATTCCAGCGAGATCCACCTGCGCGAGTCAGCGGCGCAACCGTCACATTTCGACCCGGTGCTCGCACCGCGTGGCACGAGCACCCGCTCGGTCAGACATTGATCGTCACCTCAGGCACCGGCTGGGTGCAGCGCGCAGGCGTACCCAGACA
This sequence comes from uncultured Gammaproteobacteria bacterium, assembly GCA_963830745.1. Taxonomy (GTDB): domain Bacteria; phylum Pseudomonadota; class Gammaproteobacteria; order Steroidobacterales; family Steroidobacteraceae; genus Steroidobacter. The sequence continues at coordinate 208,470 of CAWHNL010000010.1, read as the reverse complement.
GACGATCCGCGCTGGCGACGTCGTGTGGATTCCTCCCGGAGTGAAACACTGGCATGGCGCAACCACCGACAGCGCGATGACGCACGTCGCGATCGCCGAGTCGCTCAACGGTCAGGTCGTCACGTGGATGGAGCACGTGAGCGACGAGCAGTATCAGAGTTCTGACGTCAAGCAGGATTGAAGGAGTTTCCATGCGCGCAACCGTCATGTACGCCGCCCACGATGTCCGCGTCGAACGCGTGCCGGATGCCCGCTTGGTAGAGTCCACCGACGCACTGGTCACCGTCACGCGTGCCTGCATTTGCGGCAGCGATCTATGGCCGTACAACGCGATGAAGCCGAGCGAGACCGGCAATCGCATGGGCCACGAATTCATCGGCAGAGTCGAGGAAGTCGGCTCGCAAGTGCGCACGGTGAAGAAGGGAGACCTCGTGGTCGCTCCATTCGCCTGGTCGGACGGTACGTGCGAGTTCTGCCAGCACGGCTTGCAGACCTCGTGTATTCATGGCGGGTTCTGGGGCGGTACCAAGCTCGATGGTGGGCAAGGCGAAGCCGTGCGAGTGCCGCTCGCCGATGGGACGCTGGTCAAGCTCCCGGTCGGACCCGATCACGCACTGATGCCTTCGCTACTCACCCTCACGGATGTGATGGGGACCGGTCATCACGCCGCCCTCGCGGCGAAAGTCGCTCCCGGCAAGACGGTGGCAGTGGTTGGCGATGGTGCAGTCGGCCTGTGCGGCGTGATCGCTGCGCGTCGACTCGGCGCGGAGCGCATCATCATTCTCGGCAAGCATCCGGATCGCATCTCACTCGCGCGCGAATTCGGCGCCTCGGATGTCGTGAGCGAGCGCGGCGAAGCGGCCGTGGAGCGCGTCAAGGAGCTCACGAACGGACTCGGCGCACACTCGGTGCTCGAGTGCGTGGGTCACGGGGAATCGATGCTCACCGCAGTCAGCATCGCGCGTCCCGGAGGCGCCGTGGGGCGTGTGGGTGTGCCGCAGGAAGATGAGATTCCGGCAGGGCAGTCCACCTTCTATCCGCAACATCACTATCGCCGGCGGCCCGGCGCCCGTGCGTGCGTATATCGAGGAACTGTTGCCGGATGTCCTCGAAGGCAGAATTCAACCCGGTCGCGTCTTCGATCGCGTGACGAACCTCGACGGCGTTCCCGACGGGTACCGCGCGATGAACGAACGCAAATCGATCAAGGTGATGATCATTCTACGTCATCATATGACGCTCGCAAAGTGGTCGATCCTTCCGATCTTCGCGCTGGCCATCGTGACGGTCGCAGGCTGTGGCAGTGCGTCTGCGGAGGAGCAAGGACAGATGGTTCGATTGTCGAAGCTCGTGATCGACGCGTCACAGCTCGAAGCGTACCGGTCTGCGCTGAGGGAAGAAGTCAGTGCGTCGGTGCGGCTCGAGCCCGGCGTGCTCACCTTGTATGCGGTTGCGGAGAAGGACCGCCCAACGCATTTCACCATTCTCGAGATCTATGCAGACAGGGCGGCCTATGAAGCGCACATCAAGAGTCCTCATTTCCTGAAGTACAAGACCGGAACTGAGCATATGGTCCAATCGCTCGAACTGATCGACACGATACCGCTCGTGCCCGAGATGAAGATCAAGTGAGTGCCGGGCCCATGGAACAACTGAAGTTGCAGCTTCTTAAATAGTGAGCGCTCGTGCGAACTGGAGAACACGGCAATGCAAGGTCCAAGCGACTTCGAAATCACACGGCGCGACTTGTTGAAAGTTGGCGCTGTCTCCGTGGCCGTGAGCACGGTGCCGCTGGTCGCCAAAGGGCAAGCGCCGGCCGCCGACGCGCCGGTCTTGTCGAAAGTGTCCTTCAACGTGAACGGCAAGGCCTACAACCTCAAGCTCGATACTCGAACCTCGCTGCTTGACGCGTTGCGTGAGCAACTGCATCTCACGGGCACGAAGAAGGGCTGCGATCACGGCCAGTGCGGCGCATGCACGGTGATCGTCGACGGACGCCGCATCAACTCGTGCCTGTCATTGGCAGTCATGCACGAGGGAGACGACATCACGACGATCGAAGGGCTCGGCACGCCCGGCAACCTGCATGCGATGCAGGCGGCGTTCGTGAAGCACGATGGCTATCAGTGCGGTTACTGCACGCCCGGTCAGATCTGCTCCGCGGTCGCCATGCTTGGCGAGATCAAGGCAGGCGTTCCCAGTCACGTGAGCGCTGATCTCACTGCGCAACCCGCAATGACCGCGGTCGAGTTTCGCGAGCGCATGAGCGGCAACATCTGTCGCTGCGCCGCGTACTCGAACATCGTTGATGCCATCACCGAAGTGGCCGGGAGCAGCGCATGAAACCGTTTACGTACGAGCGCGCGCGATCGCCTGCTGAGGCAGCGGCGGCGGCACAACGCTGGCCCGGCTCCAAGTTCGTCGCCGGCGGAACCAATCTGCTCGATCTGATGAAGCTCGAGATCGAAACGCCGCAACATCTCATCGACGTCAACGGACTTGCGCTCGACAAAATCGAAACCACGCCGGAAGGCGGACTGCGCATCGGCGCGCTGGTGCGTAACACGGATCTCGCTGCGGACGAGCGTGTGCGGCGCGACTATGGCTTGCTGTCGCGCGCTCTGCTGGCTGGCGCGTCAGGCCAGTTGCGCAACAAGGCGACGACAGCGGGCAATCTGCTGCAGCGAACGCGCTGCGCCTATTTCTACGACACCAACCAGCCCTGCAACAAGCGCAAGCCTGGCAGCGGCTGCACTGCCATCGGCGGCTTTACGCGTCAGCATGCAGTCGTCGGTGTCAGCGACGCGTGCATTGCCACGCACCCGAGCGACATGGCCGTCGCCATGCGTGCGCTCGATGCGACCGTCGAGACGGTGCTGCCGAACGGCGCGACTCGCAAGATTCCGATCGCCGACTTCCATCGGCTGCCCGGCGATACGCCGCATGTCGAGACGACGTTGCAGCCTGGTGAGCTGATCACCGCAGTCACCTTGCCGAAGCCGATCCAAGGGACTCACATCTATCACAAGGTGCGTGATCGCGCGTCGTATGCGTTCGCGCTCGTTTCGATCGGCGTCATCGTGCAGCGTGATGGAACGGGACGCGTGGCGGTGGGCGGTATCGCGCACAAACCGTGGCGTGTCGAGGCGGCCGAGTCTGAGATGCCGAAAGGCGCAAAGGCAGTCGCTTCGGGGCTGCTCGAGGGTGCCAAGCCCACGGACGAGAACGCGTTCAAGCTGAAGCTGGTCGAGCGCACGCTGAGTGCGGTGCTGGCGCAAGCGAAGGGAGCATAGCGATGAAGTTCGACTCGCCTGCGACCACCAATCCGATCGATCAGCTCAAAGTCGTCGGCAAACCGACGGATCGGATCGACGGACCGCTGAAGACCACCGGCACTGCGCCGTATGCCTATGAGCGACACGATGTCGCGCCCAAGGCGGCGTATGGATATGTGATCGGCTCGGCGATCGCCAAGGGCCGCATTGCTTCGATCGATATCATCGATGCGAAGTCCGCGCCTGGCGTGCTGGCTGTCGTTACGACCAACACGCAGGAGCTTGGCAGACCCGAGCGGAATACTGCCAAGGTATTCGGAGGTTCCGAGATCTTCCATTACCACCAGGCAATCGCGCTCGTGGTGGCTGAAACGTTCGAGCAGGCTCGCGCCGCCGCGCAGTTCGTGCGAGTCAAGTACGTTCGCGCTCAGGGCGCGTTCGATCTGGCCGCGGCCAAGGACGCTGCAATCAAGCCCGAGAAGATCACTGCAGGCGCGCCGGATTCCGCGGTCGGCGACTTCGCCGGCGCGTTCGCGGCAGCGCCCGTCAAACTGGATGCCACTTACACGACGCCCGACCAAGCCCACGCGATGATGGAGCCGCATGCTTCGACCGCGATGTGGAAGGAGGGCAAGCTGACGGTCTGGACTTCGCACCAGATGATCGATTGGTGCGCAACTGACCTCGCAATGACTCTCGGCATCGCGAAGGAAAATGTCCGCGTCATCTCGCCGTATATCGGCGGCGGCTTCGGTGGAAAGTTGTTCGTACGCGCCGATGCTGTGTTGGCGGCACTCGGCGCACGTGCGGCCGGACGGCCCGTGAAGGTGACGCTGCCGCGCCCGCTCATGTTCAACAACACGACGCATCGGCCCGCGACGATTCAACGCATCCGCATCGGCGCGACGCGCGATGGCAAGATCACCGCGATCGCTCATGAGAGCTGGTCCGGCGATCTGCCGAAAGGCAAGCCGGACGGGGCGGTCGACCAGACTCGCATGCTGTACGCCGGGGCGAATCGCATGACCGCCACTCGCATGGCGACGTTGGATCTTCCCGAAGCCAACGCCATGCGTGCGCCAGGGGAGGCGACCGGAATGATGGCGCTCGAGGTCGCGATCGACGAAATGGCGGAGAAGCTCCGGCTCGATCCGATCGAATTTCGCATCATCAACGACACCCAGGTCGTGCCCGATTCACCAACGCCAGGCCTGCGGTTCTCGCAGCGCCAGCTCGTCAAATGCCTGCGCGACGGTGCCGAACGCTTCGGATGGAGCAAGCGAAACTCGGAGCCCGGCAGGTCGCGTGACGGGCGTTGGCTGGTCGGCATCGGCGTTGCGGCAGCCTACCGCGGCAACCATGTCACGAAGTCGGCCGCGCGCGTGCGGCTCGATCGCGATGGCATCGTCACCGTCGAGACGGACATGACCGACATCGGCACCGGCACCTACACGATCATCGCCCAGACCGCCGCCGAGACGATGGGTGTACCGCTCGACAAAGTCGTCGTGCGACTCGGTGATTCGAGCTTTCCGGTCTCTGCCGGATCCGGCGGGCAGTGGGGTGGCAACTGCTCCACGGCGGGCGTCTATGCGGCCTGCATGAAGCTGCGTGAAACCGTAGCGCAAAAGCTCGGCATCAACGCCACCGATGCAGTCTTCGCGGACGGAAAGGTACGTGCCGGCGCTCGCAGCGTCCCACTTGGACAAGCCGCGGGCGAGACGGAGCTCGTGGCCGAAGACTTCATCGAATTCGGTGATCTCGCCAAGAAACAACAGCAGGCGACCTTCGGTGCGCACTTCGTCGAAGTGGGTGTCGATGCCGCGACTGCAGAAGTGCGTGTCCGGCGCATGCTCGCCGTGTGCGCGTCGGGTCGCATCCTCAATCCGAAGGCGGCGCGCAGCCAAGTCATCGGCGCGATGACGATGGGCGTCGGCGCGGCACTGATGGAAGAGCTCGTCGTCGACGAGCGCGTCGGCTTCTTCGTCAATCACGATCTCGCATCGTATGAGGTGCCGGTGCATGCCGACATCCCGCACCAGGACGTGATCTTCCTCGACGAGACCGATCCGATGTCCTCGCCGATGAAAGCAAAGGGCGTCGCTGAACTGGGCATCTGCGGAGTCGCTGCTGCGGTAGCGAATGCGATCTACAACGCGACCGGCGTACGCGTGCGCGAGTATCCGATTACGTTGGACAAACTCCTCGACCGATTGCCGAGCGTTTCATAAATCTCCCGTCCGGATTCGCCTGAAGAGCACGTCGGACAAATCGTTCGTCGGATCCGAAGGTTGCGTGTCGTTGTTCGGGAACAGAACGTTCGCACGCTCATTGATTACCAGTCAGCACACGGTGACACGCGCAATTGCGTGAACCCTCCGCCGCCGGCGACCCACTGGTAAGGAATTATTCAAATGTCACCGCTTATCGCTCGTACTAGCTTTGCTCTCTTTCTCCTCTGGGCTGGCAATGCCTTCGCGCAACAAGTCGAGTCTGAGCAAGCGCGAGGCGAGGTCGCGCTGAGCAATGACACGCTGCAGCTGCGCTACCTCGGCAGCGGCAACGTGGCTGGAGTCCAAGGTGGCCGGATCGCTGGCACCTTCTTTCTCAGTGAGGAGCGGGACATCGTGCTCAGCGGCGCACTGCTATTTCCTGCCGACATCGATGTGGGCATCGGCTCACTGAGCATCCTCATTGGTCCACAGGCTTATGCCGCGCTGCTCGAGGACGAGAACAGCGACGTGATGTCGCTCGCGTTGGGCGCCGAACTGCGTTTGCTGCTGAATGGGCAGCTCGGGCTCGCCGTGTCCGGACAGGCGTTTTACGGACCGGACATTCTGACGTTCGGCTCCGCGGACAACCTGACCGACCTGAGCGCACGCGTCGAAGTGAACGTTGCGCCGCGTCTTACCGTCTTCGGCGGTATGCGTTGGTTCGAGTTCGATCTGACCGAGGGCGCCGGGGAGCGGACCTTGCAGGAGGAAGTGTTCGTCGGCGTCGGCTATCGATTCTGACGGCGTAGTGAAACGCAGCTCAGGCGCTGCGCTTCGACGTGATCAAGCTGGGTGCGATCGCGTCGCGCTGCAACCAGCGCTGCACGATCATGTCGATCTCGGCGCGATAGGCATCGAGCGACTGGGGTTTTACGCGGTAAGCGGTTGCGCCGGCTTTTGCAGCGCGCTCGATCGACAACGGATTGCTGTTGGAGGTCCACAGCACGACGGGCATCTCCTGCATGCCCGGTCGCGCGCGCAGCGACTGGAGTAGGGCGATTCCGTCCATGCCCGGCATGTGCAGATCGAGTAGCACGAGCTTCGGCAGCCCAGTGGGGCGGGCGGCGTACCCATCTGTGGCGCAAAGGAACTGCAGAGCCTGTTCGCCGTCAGTCAATCGCAATACGGCCACGCCGGGAACAGCGCTACGAAGAGAGGCAAGGGTCAGTGCAGCATCCTCGTCGGAATCGTCGACGACCAGGACTTCAACGATCATGCGCATGGTCGGGGTACCGCTGTAGCTCTCCTAGTGACTTATCAACGGATAGGACGCCCATAAAGATCCGCTTGGAACCGCTCGGCAGATCTCGCGTTATCGACTGATGTATCGGTGTTGGGGCGTCGAGGGGGAGTACAGCCATGTCCATCAGCAATGCTCTGGCGGGAGTCGCCGTTAGAGATCTCGGCGCATCGCTGCGCTGGTATGAGCATCTGCTCGACGAGACGGCCATCCGCCCGATGAAGGAAGTCGGGGAGTTCCGCTTCGAGCGCGGCGGATCGCTGCAAGTGTTCGAAGATCGCGAGCGCGCCGGCGCCTCATCGGTCACCTTGGCGGTCACGGATTTCGACGAGCAGCTCGATGACCTGAAGAAGAAGGGTATTCCGACAGATCAAGTCAACCGCACTGCACAGGTGAGCACTGCAGTCATTCAGGATCCGGACGGAAACCAAATCGTCTTCGCAGCTGCACATTCGCAACGTCTGGCTGCGATGATCAGGAACATGTCTGAAGCCAGCAAACGCGTCGATCGTGCCACGCGCGTTACGCAGCGGAGCCTGTCTCCAGCTGAGAGGCAGACTCTGCGGTCATTCGGGATGAGCGTTCGAAATATCTCGCAGTACTTCGGAGCTGCGAGGTCACGCAACTCGCAAGCGCGGAACAGGCGATGCCATCGGATCTGCGAATGCTCATCGCCTCGAAGCCGGGGCTTGCCGCGCCATCGCGTCACGACGTACAGGTGCAGGCGGACGCCGCCGTCCTCATGCGTGGAGTGAAAGGTCCAGGCCGTCGGCACGATGCCGAGTTCCTCGACGAGCTCGCGGGACAGCGCCTCCTCAGGCGTTTCGCCGGCCTCCACATGTCCGCCGGGCACATCCCAACATTCAGCATACGTCTTATGGGGTGCACGCAGTCCCAGGAGTATGCGTCCATCGCGAACGAGTAGGGCGCCAACGCATTCACGCGTCTCGTGCTCACCCCGTGACATGGCTAATTTTGCTTGACGATCTCGACACGCCTGTTCTTCGCCCGCCCTTCCTCGGTGTCGTTGGAGGCTGCTGGCGCCAACATGCCGACACCGGCGCCACGCATGCGTTTTGCATCGACGCCATGGTTGGCAGCCAATGCTTTGACCACTGCGTCGGCGCGGCGTCGTGACAGATCGATGTTGTATTCGTATGCGCCCTGTTTGTCAGTGTGGCCCACGACGAGAATGGCAAGCTTGGGGTTGGCCTTCATCATCTGCGCGATCTCCGTGAGCGTCGGTGTCGACTCCGGTTTCAGGTCCGTCTTGTCGGTGTCGAAGAAGATCCCGTAGAGCGCAATCCGGCCGGTCGCTTCGATCGTCCTTGCCATCTCATCGGCCTTTACAACGACCATCTTCTGCTCTCGTCCCTTGGGCTCGAGAATATGGACGAGGGCAACGGTCCGATCGTTGAATGCCTTGCAATAGCCGTCGTTATGTACTTTGTAAGTGTGGACGGTGACGTAGGCGTCACCGGAGCTCTGCGCGATTCGAGCAGTGAAAAAACGCTGATCGTCGATATTCGAAGCCTGCGCGCAGGCGCCGTTCGAAAAGCTCGCATCCTTGAGCTCTTTCTCCATCAGGAAGTACATCATGAGGCTGGAGTCGCCACCGCCACCCGCGCTGGAGCGATTCGGATCGCCGCCGCAAGTATCGCCTTTGCAGGAGAACAGGATCTGCCCACCTGCGGCCTTCACGACATCCTCGTAGTTCCGCAATACCTCCAGGGGCGAGCGCTCTGCCGGAATGAGATAGGCGAATCGGGTCTTCGCGCCCTCCAACTCCGTTTCCTTCTTAGGCAAATAGAGTTTGTTGTTCATGCCATCGCGGCGGTCGGTGGGTTCCAGGGACGACAGCGGAACCTTGAAGTCAGTGAAGGCCTCGCGCTGATAGCTGACGATGAACGATCCCTCATATCGTTTGATCAACGGATCGTCCTTGGCACCGGCAATGTCCTTCGTAGGTATAGTGGCATCTGCGAGAGCTGCTGACTGTGCGCCGAGCGCGAGCAGCGCCCCCATTACGACTTTTGCAAACATGGGTGTCGTCCTCTCTTGCCGCAACCCCCTACTTATACGACGCGCTGTCCGACGGCCATTGACCGATTGGACCATCGGCTGTCATTTCACGATGTCGCGCTGCATCGGCGCGAAGATCACCATCACCTTGTTCTGCAGCCGAAAGAGTTACCGCCTACTGCTCTCGATTCTCAAGACGCTGGTTCAACTCTTCGACTTCGGTCAGAAGCCGGTCGAGGTCGGCCCGGCGATAGAGCCGACCGTCAGCCACGACGGCACGGATTTGCCGCGTGTTGCGAATGTCCGCGAGCGGATTGGCATCGAGCAGGACCAGATCGGCGAGCTTGCCCACCTCGATCGATCCCAACGAGTCAGCCAGGCCCAACACGCGCGCGGGATTCAGCGTGGCCGTCCGAAGGACCCCGAGCGGAGTCAGCCCGGCCTCAACCAGCAACTCCAACTCCTCGTGAAGACTGATTCCCGGAATCAGCGCCGGGATCCCGACGTCCGTCCCCGCCAACAGTAAGACGCCCGCCTGGTTCAACAGATGAGCATTCTCCGCGTAGAGCGCGACGAGCGGCCGCAGGACTGATTGCATCTCCTTATATAGCTCCGTATCCAGCATGGCTTCCCAATTTCGGCGAATCACCTGAGGGACGAGCCGCATGCGGCTCGCATCCGCAAGTATCTCTTTGGCATTTACGACGTCGCGATACGCGACCACGTTCGGAGTCTCGGCCACCCCGTTCCGTAGATAGGCCTCGATCGTTGTCGCACAGGCGGCGGGATCCCGGCTGTCGTAGAGAGCGCGTTCGTGGCGGAACAACGTCATCGGCGTCAAGCCTTCGAGCGCCGCGGAACCGGCCAGCGGAGCCAGTACACCTGCGAACCTTTCCCGTTCGGCTGCGGCTGATGTGGAGCAGCCCGCCGCCATGGCCAGCACGTGCTCGAACGTGCGCTGGCCGGCGTCGGCGGCTTCTTCGGGTGTCACGCGGAAGGGCACGTGACCATCCACGGGAATCCCTCTGCGTTGCGCCTCATCCATGATGGCGAAGTACGCGTCGCGGGAGAGATTCTCGTACACCTTGATGAAGTCCGCGCCGCTATCGGCCAGCTGGTTCGCGACAGCCCGCGCCTCCTGTGCCGTGCGCACGACGGCCGAGTTGGAACCTAGAGGAGGATCGCCATCGATGCTCGGGCCGTTGGCGAGGAAGCGTGGGCCGTGCAGATCACCCGTGGCGAGCCGGCGCTTGACTGAGTTCGTCAACTTGAGAGTGACATCGCCGGTTGCGTCGTTCATGTTCCGGACGCCGGTGACGCCCCAGGCAAGAAACAGCGGGAAATGCCAGTCCATGGCGGACACCGAGCTGATGGCCATGTCGGACCCCACGTTGGCGACCGAGTGGACATGCATGTCCCAAAGGCCGGGAATCAGAAAGCCACCAGCCGCGTCGATCTCTTCCGCAGTGTCGGGCACGCTGATCTCGTCGGCCGGGCCAACGGCTGTGATGCGGTTGCCCGTGATGAGAACTGTCTGTTCAGCGCGAAGCGATCCATCAATCACATTCACGACGGTGACACGTCGGAGAGCCACGGTCGGATGATTCATGTGCGCGCAGGCGGTGAGCAGCAGGCCAACAATGCCAAGGAGGATCTTCATGACCGCACCTTTCGGAGGCCCGACAACGTGCTCGGGCCTATTCCAGTGGTTTCGCGCGAGCTGTAGTCCCGGTACGCTTGAAGTAGAACCTCACCAGCATGACGCGCGGCTCTGCCGAATCCGCTGGCGTGAACGTCCACTTCTTTGCTGCCTCGACAGACAGCCGCTCGAAATAGCGGCTCGGACCGGGCTCGTCAGCGGTGGCCCCGAGAACCGCACCCTGCTTGTCGACGATCACCCGAACGGACACTCTGATTGTGCCGCGGATGGTTTCCCGAGCGCTTCGCGAGACGTTGGGGATCACTTCGTTGATGGGTGATGGCGGCGCATCGGGTGCACTGCTGTTTCAGTAGCCGGCTTCGGAAGTGGCGCGTCGCTGACCACGGGTGCGGCTTCACTCGGCGAAGGCACAGGCGCCGGGGTGGCAGCGGGCGCAGGAGCCGGGTCGGTTCTGAACAGACTGATCCCAACCCAACTCAACGCTACTGCGACAACTCCCAGAATCAGCAGTAGCGCGCTTCTACTCAGGCGCGGCCGGACAGGGGCGGGGGGCAGCCCTTCCGAAGGTAGTTTTATGCGGATCACCAGCCGGCGTGCAGGCGGCGTGCCTGACTCGGCGGGCGCAACCGAATTCGCCTGTGACTCCATGGCGGCATTTATCGTTGATCTGATCCGCGCGCGCAATCAGATACTCACGGACGCTTTTTGCAGTCAGCGTGCGGTTTTCTGCTCGGGATACCAGAACCGCATGTGACAGTTCTCGCAGACCTGGTCGAGCCCGCCCGAGACGTCGAAGAGCTTTGCCGCATCCTTGGCTTTCGCTGCGGCGACGACCTGGTCCATGGACACGCTGAGCGTCTGTGCCAGCGCGCGGAACTCGGCTGGATTGGCATCGATCGCCGCCTGCATCTCCTTCACGCCGAACGCACCGGGGTTGGCTTGCTCGTCCGAGCTTCATTCCGGGGGCCGCCACGACGACATGATCAGCTTGCGCAAGAGTCTGCGCCACCTGCCGCAGCTTGCCGCCGGCGCCGATGACCTTGCTCCAATCGTCTGCCTTGAGCTTGCTGGCGTCGGGATTACCGTGGTCGTCCTGCGCCTGGTTGCCGACATCCCAGATGAGCTGCATCTGCACAGCCACGACGTTCTTCATCAGGTCGTGGAGATTCGGTGGCGCCGCAGCCGAATGGGCCTCGTAAGCGCCAACGAGTATCGCAATGCCTGCCAGCACATGGAGCAACGACTTCATGGACGGATCTTGCCTGCGCTTGCAGCCAATCGATGATTAAGTTTGTGTAAGTGCTCACTTTCTCTGCGCATCACCCTTGAACTGCCCCTGATTCAGGGTCAGATGCGTGACCTCTCCCTGGCCGTTGCGATGGAACTGAATCGTCGCGTCGACCACCTTGCTGAAGAAGGTGTCCGCAGTTTCGGCGTATAGACGATCGGTACCTTGTCCCGTCGGATGCAGGATGAGCTGGTCACCCTCCAGCTTGATGACCAGATCGAAGCCGTGGCGCAGCTGATAGGTCCCCACATAGGGTTCGAGCGCGCCGACGGGCAGAGTGATCTCACGCTTGACGGCAACCGAATCGCTGGTGCGTTGCGCCCTCATTTCGCGGCCGCCCTGATAGAGGATGACCTGAGTGACCTTGCCATCGGCTTCCACGAACTCCCACTGCGCATCGACCACCTTCATGAAGAAGCGCGTAGGCGACTCCGCAAATGCGGGGAAGCGTTGCTGGCCCGACACCTGAGTCGACAGTTGGTCCCCGTCGAGCGTCACCATCACGTTCAATTGCGGCGACAGTGCATAGGTACCGACGTACCTCGCGAGCACATCGCGCGGGACGCTGATCTCCTTGCGCTCTTGAGTCAGCACAACTGCCTCACCGTGCACCAGAGCGCCGAGCTTGGTGACGATTTCCGCCGGTGCGCCGCCGTTATGTTGCCGAGCGCCACTACCGTCACTTGCGTGTCCGGGTAATAGGCCAGGTGTGTGTTGAAACCTTCGATACCGCCGCCATGGCTGTACATCTTGCGCTTGCCGGTATTCACGCCGAGGCCGAGCGCATAGTCGCTCTTGAAAGGCGTGGTCATCTTCGTCAGCGATGCGGCCGATAGCAGCTTGCCGCCGTAGAGTCCGCGCTGCCAACGCAGCAGATCCTCGGTTGTCGAGTACAAGCCGCCTGCTGCGTGCGGAATGCTCATGTGCACGAAGTCGGCATTGACCAGCGTCTCACCGACGCGCGTGTATCCGGCCGCCCTCCGGGCGATGATTGCGCATTCGAATCGTAGCCGGAGTCGCTCATGCCAAGCGGCGTGAAGATGTTCGTCTTGAACGAAGTCGGCATACGACATGCCGGAGGCCTTCTCGACGACGTAACCGAGCAGTATGTATCCCGAATTCGAATAGGCCATCTTCTCGCCCGGGGTGAATTCGAGCGGCTTGTCCTTGAACAGGGGCGATGAGATCGGTCAGCGGCGTCTGGAACTGCTTCAGTTTCGGGAACTCGGGAAACTCGTGAAATTCGGAATACCCGACGTATGAGTCAGCAGATGCTTGAGTGTCACGGCGTCCCACGCCGCAGGCGCCCCTGTAAAGTGCTTCTTGATCGGGTCGTCGAGCTTCAGCTTCCCGCGCTCCTCCAGCAGCAGAATGCTGGCGCTCGTGAATTGCTTCGTGATCGATCCGATGCGGTACTTCGTCGTCGGCGTGTTCGCGATGTTCCATTCGAGATTCGCGCTTCCATAGGCCTTGTTGAACACGATCTGGTCGCCGCGCGCCACCAGCACCGAACCCATGAACTGCTTGGCATCGACCAGCGGCTGGATCAGCTGATCCATGCGCTCGGTTTCCTGCGCATGAGCGACGGCTGCCAAGGCCAAGGCCGCCGCCGCGATCAAGCTCCGCAAGGCTGTCCGGTTCATGTCATTCCCCGTCGCGCGTGGCATCCACGCGCTTGCACAACAGTTCGTGAAACTCTGCAGGCTTCAGGCTCGACCGTCGCCCGCTGCTGATGCCGGTCAGATGATCCTTCAGCAGAAACGGTTCGAGATCGTAGCGGCGGACGACGGCATCGGAAGAACGGGGCCGTTGCCAGGAGCTCGCGATCTCTCGAGCCAGCTCGCGGTTCTCGGCGATCGTCACGGCGTTTTGCAGTACGAAACCCGAGCCGCTGAGCACTTCGACGTGCGCGCGGATCTTAGCGCCGAACTTTCCGACTTGCTTGAGCGCCCGCTGGTTGCCGAAGGCGACTTCGGCCGGCGCATGCGTCCAGGGGGCGACCATGACTCGGACTGCTTTGTGGTCGTCCGCATCTCTCGAGCCGATGCACCCCATGCTCGTGCTGAAGATAGCCGAATGCGTAACGCCCTTTGACGGAAAAGAACAGGGTCTCGGTGTCGGTGAGCGGATCCGCAAGGAGTTGCAGCTGATATCCGCGCTTTTGGCCCAGCCGCGATAGGTTTCGAACAACAGATCACGCAGATTCGCAGCGCTGCCGATCGGGGCGATAGCGGTCAGGATGTCCGCTTTGCCATCCGGGCCCATGCTCATCAACTCGCGCTCGGCGGTCGTCAGCTGCTCGGCGATGTCCTCGGTGGCACGCTCGATAAATTCGACCTGACGTGCGCTCGGTCGAGTCAACTCACGCGTGATCGCCTCGATCTGCGTGTTGAATGATTCAAGTCGTGTCAGCACGCTCTTCAGCTCGTCGATTCTTATCAACGTGTCGTTGGCTTCTTCGACGTTGCGCCAGAACTGTGGCGCGAGACGTTGGGCGTCGAGCTCGTTCAATTGGCGAGTGAGCTCGCTGGTCCCGCAGTGCGCGGCGAGCTGCGAGTGTCGGGTGGCCAGTGCTTCAGTCGCATCTCTGAGCTCGGGAAGGCTGCGCTTTTGCGGCGTCGCTGCGCGCGCCCGTGCAACTTCGCGCTTGTGTTCACGGCTGGTTTCGGAGTCCAGCACGCGCACGCGCGTGGTGCCCACCTTCGTATCGGCTGACTCTCCAGGAATGTCGAGCTTCAGAATGCTGCCAGGAGGCACATCCGCCTCCATGAGCCGGCCGGCGATCGGAAACAGCACGCGCTGCTGCACCTGCCGCTTGAGTGCTCGCGCACCGTACTCGCGATCGAAGCCGGTCTCGACCAGCACGTCCAACACATCCTCACCGACCTCGACTGCGAGATTGCGAGAGGTGATGCCTTCGCGTGCGAGCAGCTGCTGGATCTCGCGACGTGCGATTCTCCGGACGTTGTCGCGCGTCAGGCCGTCGAACGTGACGATGTGCTGAAAACGATTCAACAGCTCGGGGCGAAAGACGGCTTCCAGCGACTTGATTGGAATCTGTCCGCGGTCGGCGGAGACGAACCCGATGGATTGCTTGAGAGCGTCCTGACTGCCGACGTTCGAAGTCGCAATCACGATCGTGTTGCGGAAGTTCGTGCGCGCGCCGCTCGGTGGCGAGACATGACCTTCATCCAGCAGCTGCAGCAGCATGTCCCAGACGTTCGAGTGCGCTTTCTCGATTTCGTCGAACAGGATGACCTGGAAAGGTTGCAACCGAACCGGGTCGAGCAGGCGGGCGGGCTGCAAAGGCTTCTCTGGATCGCCGACCAGCAACTGGAAGGCGTGATAGTCCTTGAACTCGGAGAGGTCGAAACGCAGGAGCCGCGTTTCGCTGCCGAACAGATATCTCGCGAGCGCCTTCGCCAGCTCGGTCTTGCCGACACCCGTCGGTCCGACGAAGAGGAGCGTGCCGATCGGGCGATTCGGATCGTGCAGGCCTGCCTTGAAGAGCGTGATGACCTCGACGACCGCCTCGATTGCGCGCTCTTGTCCGATGATCCGTTCACGAAACCACTCGCGAATTTCCTTCGCAGGCATCGTCATCGTGCGCGACACGACAAACCGCGGCAGGCCCGAGTAGATGGAGAAGACTTTCTCGATGAACGCCTGATCGATCAGCTCGGACTCGTTGAGCGCGATCTTCTCGCGTTGGTAGTCGGCGATCTGCTGGATCAACCGCACGAGCCGCCCGGGGCCGCTGTCGCTGGGAAGGAATCGCGTGCACAGGGCCATGAGCTCGCGAATTCCTTGGGCATCGATCCCGATCGCTCGCGTCGCCGCGTAGGTTCCGGCAATCTCCGCAACTTGAGGCTCGGTGAGCGGCGTCACGTACACGACGTCGAACAACGACGTCAGCATCGGTGTCATCTGCAGGGCGTGGAACCGTTCGGGCGTGACTTCGCCGATCAGTTGCAGCTCGCCTGTCTGCATCTTCGGCCGCACGTGATCGAAGACGGACGATGAACTGTTGGACGACGTGCCGGCCGTGGGCAGGTTCCACACGTCCGTTAGATACAGCAGGCCGCGTTTCTTCTTGAGCGGCTGCAGGATGGCTTCGAGCTTCGTCTGCCATTCACCCAGGAACCGCGTGCCTGTCAGCACGGTGCTGGTCGATATCTCCCACAGCTCCCGCTTTACCTTGGGCAACTCCGCGGCCACACCATGCAGAACCGCCGTCTTGCCGATCCCGATGTCACCGACGAGCAGCACCGAGCGGTTGCGCTTGATCGCGGCAAGCACGGCGGCGATCGCCTGCTCGCGATAGACGGGCAGCGCAATCTGCTTGTCCAAGGCGAGGCGAGTGAGATTTCGACCCTCCTGGTGCAAGGCGTCCGAATAGTTGCCCTCTGACATTGGCATTCCCCGCCGGTCGACCCTGTCTGGTACCTCGGCGCAATGATATCCGAGCGCCTGGCGCTACCCGGGCCGATTTGCAGACTATCATCGACCCGCCGGGAGGTCACGGCGAGCACTTGCGACCTCGAGTGTCGAACAGTCCTTCGTCGGACACGATCACGCCATTGCGGACGCTGAAAAAATTCATGATCGGCACTGCGAAGCTCCGGTCAGGCAGGCTGCTTCGAACGACGAACCGTACGGCCACCCGATCGCCCTCCTGCGACGTACTCTTGCACTTCAACGGAGATGTCGGGAAAAGCGCTGAACAGCGCTTGGTAAGTACGCCGAACGTCGTCGCGACCGTGACGGGGCGAGCAGAAGTCAGGCGCCGTCACGGCAGCGTCCACAGCATAGAGCGCGACGATGTCCTCCAGTGAATGCCGGTTGACGGCTGCGAACTTCGCTTGAACCACGGACTTCGCAGACGCTGGCGGAATTGTTGTCGCGCAGCCGGCGAAGGTCCACAAAGCCAGAAAGATCACGAATAGCCGAAGCGCAGGCGACTGCATACATTGTTCCTTTTCATGGGATACGCGCTCGACGAGACGGCCGACAGCCGATGATTGTGACTGCGGACTTTCGAGTATGCTTTCGGCAGTTCCATCACCGGCGAGCAGAATGAAAAAACTGATTCTGTTGATGGCTGCGATGGCAGCCGCGTTCTCCGGTCCCGCAGCAGCACAGACCGCGGCACACGAGGTGAAAGCCCGAGAGATCTACGCTCGAGTCATTTCCTTCCGGACGGCCGCCGGTCAAAAGCAAACGCCGGCGATGGTCGCGTATCTGATCGAGACGTTGCAGGCCGGCGGCGTACCGGAAGCGGACATCGCGACGCTCGACGAGGCGGGCGAGCGTGCGCTGATCGTGCGGATTCCCGGGCGCAAGCCAGGCCGGCCCATTCTGTTCTCCGCACACATGGATGTCGTCGATGCGCGTCCCGAAGAGTGGGAGCGCGATCCTTTCAAGCTCATCGAGGAGAAGGGCAACTTCTACGGACGCGGCACGTCGGACAACAAGGCAGGCGTCGTTGCGCTCGTGTCGACGATCCTGCGCTTCAAAGCGGAGCAGCTGAAGCCCTCGCGTGATCTCGTCTTCGCCTTCGTCGGCGATGAAGAGACGAACATGAACACGACCCGGCGCATCGCGGCGCACCCGTGGGTCAAGGATGCCGAGTTCGCCATCAACACGGATGCCGGCGGCGGGATCCTGGATGAAACGACCGGCAAGCCGCTCATCTATCTCGTGCAGGGGGCGGAGAAGACGTACGCGACGTTCGACGTCGTCGTCACCAACCCGGGTGGACACAGCTCGCGTCCGCGCGACGACAACGCGATCTACCAGCTCGCTCATGCGCTCGAAAAGGTCGAGGCTTATCGGTTTCCGGTGATGGCCACCGATCTCACCCGTTCCTATCTCGGTGCAGTCGGCAAGGCGCAGTCGGGGCCGGTGGGCGAGGCGTTGCGGAAATTTTCTGCCGACCCGACTGATGCAGGCGCCGCCGATGTGCTGGCGAAGTCATCGGAGTTCGTCGGCACGACACGCACCACCTGCGTTGCCACGATGCTGGAAGGCGGTCACGCAGAAAACGCCTTGCCGCAGACGGCAAAGGCCGCAGTCAACTGCCGCATTTTCCCTGGCGTCGCCGTCGAATCGGTGCGCGATGCGCTCGTTGCAGCGATCGCCGACCCGGAAGTAAAGGTCGTCGTGCGCGGTAAGCCCGAGGCCAGCCCGGTCTCGGAAATGCGACCGGACGTGATGGCCGCGATCACGCGGGCAGTGCATGCGGACTATCCCGGTGTGATGGTCGTTCCCTATCTCGAATCCGGTGGCACGGACGGCAAGGTCTATCGCATCGCCGGCATCCCGACGTTCGCAACGTCCGGATTGTTCACCAAGCCCAGCGAAATGTTCGCGCACGGGCTCAACGAACGGTTGCCGGTCACTGCGTTCTATCAGCGGCCTGGATCACATCTATCGTCTGGCCGTCGACCTGGGCGGAGCACGACCCCGCAGTTGAAGTCGAGCGCGGATCAGTTTTCGGAGGGGCTTTCGGCTGCTTCCCGCGCTCGCACGCTTTGCAGTACGAAGCGCACCGCATAGTTTCCTTCGTGGCACGCAAACTCGAAGATGGTCTCGCGCGAGCGACGCAGGCGGTTGCGGCCCTTCCACGTCGTCGTGTACCACGTGGGATCAGCGACCGTGAACTCGTAGCTCAACTCGTCATCTGCGGTTCGCGTGAAGCGCTCCGTGACGACAGTCGCAGGCGAAACCAGGAAGTAGATAAGTGCGGTAGAGCGCAGGCGGCTGGCCGTGGAGAAATGCCGCGTCTCCACGACGAGCGTGTCGCCGTCCCACCAACCGACTGAATCGCCGAGCCACGACGTTAGCGCTGCCGGGTGGTGCTGCCCATTCATACGCACGATGCGCGCATCGCGGTTCCATTCCGACTGGATCAATACAGCCGTCGCAGTCTGTACGATCTGGTGCAGGTTGAGCGTGGGAACGCCTTGCATCGGCGGCGTCGATGCCGGCGAGCTCAGGCAGCGTTCGGTCGCGGGCGTTCTTCCGGTCCGTCGCCGCTCGATGTAAGGCGAGCACGAAAGGTGGCGGCTTGCTCGTGGAATGCGACGTTCCCTGGAATGCGGCCATCGGCCGGCTCGACGATCACGGAGCTGTGCCATTCACCGTCGACGCGCTCGACCGTCCGTTGTTCGTCGAATGCTTGGTCCATCCCTCCGGTCGGCTGACTCACGCGCATGCCTAGGATGCGCTCTTCGATGGAGAGTGCCTGCTCACGCGATATGACGAGCGAATCGAAACCCGGAAGCCGCTCCAGCGGCATCAGATTCGACAAGTTCCACACGCCCTGCATGTCCACCTGACCATCTTCCAAGCGCGCCGGGCGATAGGGCTCCGCTCGGCATAGGACGCTGCGAATGCCGCTGAGAGGAACAGACCGGTTGCGACGTGCAGATTCACGCGGCTGCACGCTACTATCCACGCGACAACATCGTCAAGGTCGCAGGTAGCAAACATGAGAATGATATCTGCCTCTGGTTCATCGCTTGCTTGGGTTTTGGTACGGCGCAAGCTGCGACGTTCTCCGTCACGCTGGCGCCCGAACATGCGCGCGAGCCGCTCAACGGCAGACTGCTGCTGCTGCTGTCCGTCGATCCCAGCAAGGAGCCGCGATTTCAGATCGAGGAAGGCACGAAGAGTCAGCAGGTATTCGGTATTGATGTAAGTGGTTGGAAGGGCGGCGCGCCCCAGGTCTTCGACTCCAAGGTGCTCGGCTATCCGCGCCTGAGCCTCGCCGACGTGCCCGCTGGCACGTATCGCGTACAGGCGCTGCTACATCGATATGAGACCTTCCGCCGCAAGGATGGTCATGTCGTGCAGCTTCCCATGGATCGCGGCGAAGGGCAGGTCTGGAACCTGGCGCCCGGGAATCTCTACAGCACCGTGCGCGAGATCAAGTTCGATCCGGCGGTTCAGACGCCGATCGCACTCGTGCTCGATCAGATCATCCCGCCGATCAAACCGCCCGCCGATACCGAGTGGGTGAAGCACGAGCGCATCCAGAGCAAGTTGCTCACGCAGTTCTGGGGCCGTCCCATGTACCTGGGCGCGCACGTGCTGCTGCCGAAAGGCTGGGCCGAGCATCCGAAGGCCCGCTATCCGCTCATGATCAACCACGGCCATTTCCCGGCCGACTTCGACGGCTTTCGACCCGAGCCTCCGGATCCGAAGCTCGCACCCGACTACAACGAGCGCTTCCGTCTCTCAGGTTACAACCGGCTGCAGCAAGAGCTCGCCCACCAGCTCTACAAGGATTGGACCAGCCCGGGGTTTCCGCGCGTGCTCGCAGTCGAAATTCAGCACGCGAATCCGTATTACGACGATTCCTACGCGGTGAACTCCGAGAACCTCGGCCCGTATGCGGATGCAATTCAGCAGGAGCTGATTCCCTATCTGGAACGCAAGTACCGCGCGCTCGGCGCGGGCTGGGCGCGATTCGTGTACGGCGGCTCGACGGGCGGCTGGGAAGCACTGGCGGTTCAGGTGAAGTACCCGGATTTCTACAACGGAGCGTTCGCGGCCTGTCCCGATCCGATCGACTTTCGCGCTTACGGCACGGTCAACATCTACGAGGACCGCAACGCCTACATGGTCGATGCTCCATTCAAGCAGACGCCGCGCATCGCCATGCGCGATTACCTGGGTCGACCAACTGCGACACTCGAAGAGATGAATCGCCTCGAACTGGTATTGGGAACGAACAGCCGATCCGGCGGGCAATGGGACATCTGGCAGGCGGTGTTCTCACCGGTCGGCGCCGATGGCTATCCGCGGCCCATCTGGAACAAGCGCACGGGCGAGATCGATCGCGGAGTTGCGAGTTACTGGCGCGATAACTACGACCTGGTCCACATCATGCAGCGCGACTGGGAGAAGGGCCTGGGAGAGAAGCTGCGCGGCAAGATTCATCTCTACGTGGGCGAGCTCGACAACTACTATCTCGAGGAGGCGGTCTATCTGGCGCAGGAATTCCTCGAGTCCACGCGCAATCCGCGCTTCGAAGGCGTGATCGACTACGGGCGGCGCGCAGAACATTGCTGGAATGGCGACCACACTCGTCCCAATTCAGAGTCGCGCTTGCGCTACCACCAGATGTTCATACCGATCGCTGTAGAGCGCATGCGCAAGACGGCGCCGGCGGGCGCGGATCTCGAGAGCTGGAACTACTGACGTCAAGCGGCCGCATCGAGCCGCAAACGTTAGTCTTGACAGTACGACTATTCTCGTAATATCGTCTGAGCCATGAAGACACCCGAAGTCATCGAAGCTTTCGCCGCACTCGCGCACGAGCATCATCTGGGCATCTACCGCATGCTCGTCGAGCAAGGCCCCGCGGGTCTGGCGGCCGGCTTCATCGGTGAACGCCTCGGGCTCGCCCCATCGTCACTCACGTTCCATCTGCAGTCTCTGCAGCGCGCAGGCCTCATCACTCAGGTGCGCGCCAGTCGTCACCTTATCTACAGCGCGGACTACTCCGTGATGAACGAGCTCGTCGGGTACCTCACCGACAAGTGTTGCGCAGCTGCCGGCCAGAACTGCGAATCGGCATGTGCTCCGCGGGTTGCGAAGCCCGTGCGGCGCAGATCCGCCGCGTAAGCGCTGCATGGCGAGCAACGTGCAAATCTCATCGCGGCCAAGCGTCGACTCCGCAGTCAGGTCTCTACTGCCGCGCCGCTTCTTACCGAAGAT
Source organism: uncultured Gammaproteobacteria bacterium (assembly GCA_963830745.1). Lineage (GTDB taxonomy): Bacteria > Pseudomonadota > Gammaproteobacteria > Steroidobacterales > Steroidobacteraceae > Steroidobacter. The sequence continues at coordinate 186,986 of CAWHNL010000010.1, read as the reverse complement.
CTCACCGCAGCTCGCTGCAAGACTTCTTCTACGCTCGGATCTCCAGCTGAGCCAACCGGACTCATCGGCCTCGAGATCTTCGGCAACGTCGCGCTGCTGCGCTCCCTCGTCGTGACCCCCGAAAGGCGCGGCACGGGAGAAGGCGTGGCGCTCCTGGGCACGCCGAAGATCAAGCCCGCGCCGCGGTCGTTCGAGCGCTCTATCTCCTGACCACCACGGCCGAATCTTTCTTCGTGAAGCACGGCTACCAGCGAGTAGCTCGGGAGCCCGCCCCATCTGCCATCCGCGCCACAAGCGAATTCGCCAGCATCTGCCCGTCGAGCTCCGCCTTCTTGATGCGCCAAATATCTTGAGTGGAGGGCGGACCATGAACGATCATCCTTTCAACGTTCTCTTCCTCTGCACTGGCATCTCCGCTCGCAGCATTCTGGCTGAGGTGCTCATCAACCACTGAGGCCGCGGGCGCTTCGTCGGGTACAGCGCCGGCAGTCAACCCAAAGGCAAAGTGCATCCGATTGCGCTCGAGCTGCTCCACCATTTGAAAATGCCCACCGAAGGAATGCGCTCCAAGAGCTGGGACGAGTTCGCGCAACCCGGCGCACCCAAGTTCGACTTCGTATTCACCGTGTGTGACAACGCCGCCGCCGAAGCGTGCCCAGCTTGGCCCGGTCAACCGATGAGCGCGCACTGGGGCGTCGCCGATCCCGCGGCCGTCGAAGGCTCCGACACCGTCAAATGGCTCGCCTTCCGACAGGCATTTCCTAGGTCGAGAACCGCATCAAAATTTTCACGAGTCTCCCGCTCAAGTCGCTCGATCGCGTAAAATTCCAGGAGCGTCTGCACGAGATCGGACAGAGCGTCCAACCGACGAAGTCACCTGATTATACGCAAACTCCTTGCCGAAGCGCTCGGTGCCCTGCTGCTCACCGCGTGCGTCGTTGGGTCCGGCATCATGGCCGAACGGCTCGCGGGCGGGAATGCCGCAGTCGCCCTGCTCGCCAATACTCTCGCCACCGTCGCCGTCCTGGCCACCTTGATCACTCTTCTTCGGCCCGTTAGCGGCGCCCACTTCAATCCGCTGGTCAGTGCCGTCGCACTCCTCAATCGACAGATCGATGTCGCAACCACCGATTGCTATGTAATTGCCCAGCTCGCAGGATGCTGCGCGGGCGCCATGCTCGCCAACGCGATGTTCGAGCTGCCGCTCATGCATTCCTCACATCACGTGCGCACCGGCATTGCGCAGTGGTTCTCCGAGTTCGTTGCCACAGCTGGGCTCATCTTCATCGCCTTTCGATCGCCGAGCCTCATTGAGGCCGCCTGGCGCGTCGCGCTCTGGATCAGCGCCACATACTCGTCTACCGCCTCTACTTCATTCGCGAATCCGGCCATCACCATCGCTCGTTCCTTCAGCGATACCTTCGCAGGCATCAGGCCCATCGACGTTCCCGGCTTCATCGGTGCGCAAGTCATCGGTGCTCCGATCGGTGCATAGCTGTTGCACGTGTTCGCCGATCGCAAGGCGGTCACGTGATCGACTCGCAACACGAGGTTGCCGACATGCTCAATCGCAGATGCGATTGCGCCGTCACCGATCTGACCAAGCTCCGAGCGCGCATCGAGAGTGCCTTGGAGTCAGAGCAATCGATTGCCGAAAGCCACACGCATCTCTTCTCCGCAATTCCGGTATTTCTCGACCCAGACCACGTGTCTAAGATGCAGCGCCTGATCAGAGCGATCGAAGCGACTGACGTGCCTCTCGAGGTCTCCAGAAGCCATGCTCGTCCTCGCACCCGCCATCGCGCGAAACGATCGCCGCACCTGCGGCGTATTCTCGGATCTCGATTTCCACATCAGTCCGGAACGGCCGAAGCTCATCGAGATCAATTCCAATGCCGGCGGTCCATTTGTGAACATCGCAGCGCACGACGCGCAGATCGCCTGTTGCCTCGACGCTCGACGTATCCATCGCTGCACAGCCGGTGCTGCTCAGCTCGAAGCGGAGCTCGTCACGATGTTTCAGCGCGAGTGGATGCTCGCTCGAGGTGATGCACCTCTACGAAGCATCGCGATCGTCGACGTCCAACCGCGAGGCCAATTTCTTTATCCGGAATTCCTGCTCGCACAGCAGCTTCTTGAATCACAAGGCATTCGCCCGTTCATCGCGGATTTCACGTCCGTGCTGGATATGTTTGAGTACCGCGTCGTTTTCTCGACGGCGAGCCGATCGACCTGATCTACAGCCGGAGCACGGACTTCTACTTCCAGGAACGGGGTAGTGAGGTGCTGCGGCGGGCGTACGAAGGCGATCTCGCCGTTGTTACACCACATCCCCGCGCCCACGCCCTGTATGCAAACAAGCGCAACCTCGCTCTTTCTCAGCGACGCGACAAATCTCGCCGGACTCGGAGTCTCGCGAGAGGTCAATCGATGACCTGGTGGGGCTTAATCCCCGCGACCCGTTTGCCGGTGAAGATGCGGGGAGAATCGTGGTGGCAGGAGCGGAAGGCGTGGTTCTTGAAACCCGAAAGCGGATTTGGCAGTCGCGGCACGTATCGCGGTGACAAGCTGACCCGCCGCGTTTTCGCGGAGATCATGAGTGGCAAGTACATCGCACAGGAATTCACGCCGGCCGGTGCGCGGAGGCATTAAACCTCTAAAAAAAAAAGAAGGCCACTAATTAGACATACGTTGCTATGCATACGCGGGCGAGATCCAGCTCATGGCGGCGCGGCTCTATCAGGGACAGACGACCAACTTGAGAACCGCCGGCGGAGGCTTTGCGTAATAAAAAAAAAAAAAAAAAAAAAAAAAAAAAAAAAAAAAAAAAAAAAAAAAAAAAAAAAAAAAAAAAAAAAAAAAAAAAAAAAAAAAAAAAAAAAAAAAAAAAAAAAAAAAAAAAAAAAAAAAAAAAAAAAAAAAAAAAAAAAAAAAAAAAAAAAAAAAAAAAAAAAAAAAAAAAAAAAAAAAAAAAAAAAAAAAAAAAAAAAAAAAAAAAAAAAAAAAAAAAAAAAAAAAAAAAAAAAAAAAAAAAAAAAAAAAAAAAAAAAAAAAAAAAAAAAAAAAAAAAAAAAAAAAAAAAAAAAAAAAAAAAAAAAAAAAAAAAAAAAAAAAAAAAAAAAAAAAAAAAAAAAAAAAAAAAAAAAAAAAAAAAAAAAAAAAAAAAAAAAAAAAAAAAAAAAAAAAAAAAAAAAAAAAAAAAAAAAAAAAAAAAAAAAAAAAAAAAAAAAAAAAAAAAAAAAAAAAAAAAAAAAAAAAAAAAAAAAAAAAAAAAAAAAAAAAAAAAAAAAAAAAAAAAAAAAAAAAAAAAAAAAAAAAAAAAAAAAAAAAAAAAAAAAAAAAAAAAAAAAAAAAAAAAAAAAAAAAAAAAAAAAAAAAAAAAAAAAAAAAAAAAAAAAAAAAAAAAAAAAAAAAAAAAAAAAAAAAAAAAAAAAAAAAAAAAAAAAAAAAAAAAAAAAAAAAAAAAAAAAAAAAAAAAAAAAAAAAAAAAAAAAAAAAAAAAAAAAAAAAAAAAAAAAAAAAAAAAAAAAAAAAAAAAAAAAAAAAAAAAAAAAAAAAAAAAAAAAAAAAAAAATTCAAGAAAGAAGTGCAAAAAAAAAAAAAAAAAAAAAAAAAAAAAAAAAAAAAAAAAAAAAAAAAAAAAAAAAAAAAAAAAAAAAAAAAAAAAAAAAAAAAAAAAAAAAAAAAAAAAAAAAAAAAAAAAAAAAAAAAAAAAAAAAAAAAAAAAAAAAAAAAAAAAAAAAAAAAAAAAAAAAAAAAAAAAAAAAAAAAAAAAAAAAAAAAAAAAAAAAAAAAAAAAAAAAAAAAAAAAAAAAAAAAAAAAAAAAAAAAAAAAAAAAAAAAAAAAAAAAAAAAAAAAAAAAAAAAAAAAAAAAAAAAAAAAAAAAAAAAAAAAAAAAAAAAAAAAAAAAAAAAAAAAAAAAAAAAAAAAAAAAAAAAAAAAAAAAAAAAAAAAAAAAAAAAAAAAAAAAAAAAAAAAAAAAAAAAAAAAAAAAAAAAAAAAAAAAAAAAAAAAAAAAAAAAAAAAAAAAAAAAAAAAAAAAAAAAAAAAAAAAAAAAAAAAAAAAAAAAAAAAAAAAAAAAAAAAAAAAAAAAAAAAAAAAAAAAAAAAAAAAAAAAAAAAAAAAAAAAAAAAAAAAAAAAAAAAAATTTTTTTTTTTTTTTTTTTTTTTTTTTTTTTTTTTTTTTTTTTTTTAAAAAAAAAAAAAAAAAAAAAAAAAAAAAAAAAAAAAAAAGGCGAGTATGGAAACGCAGGATCGACTCCACGCTCTGGACGCACTTCGCGCCTTCGCGCTCTTCTTGGGCATCTACTTTCATGCGAGCTTGTCTTTCATGCCCGGCCTGGATGACTGGGTGGTGACCGACACGTCAACCAGTGCGGCGATCTGGATCGTTTCCGGGTTCAGTCACCTGTTCCGGATGTCGTTGTTCTTTTTCATCGCCGGCTACTTTGCGCGGCTCGTTTACCATCGCAAAGGTCTCGGCTACTTTGTCCGCGACCGCGCCAAGCGCATCGGCTTGCCTTTGCTGATGTTCCTGCCCGTGATGATTCCGCTGCTCGGTCTCATCTGGGAATGGGGCGCACAGCAGAGCCACCGGGCACTCGTCGAGCCTCCGCCCATCAGCGTGCGCAACTTTCCGCTGACGCATCTGTGGTTTCTCTATTACTTGCTGTTGATGTACGTCGCGGCGCTTACGGGACGGCAACTGGTCATCAAGCTGCTCGATCGATCGGAGCGCATCAGACAGTTTCTCGATGGGGCGTTACTGACGCTGCTGCAGAAGCGCGTAGCACCTTTCGTATTCGGACTACCGCTCGCGATCGTAGTGCTTGCGGTGCCTGAGTGGAATCCCGCGACGGCAATTCCGACTCCCGACAAGTCGCTCGTCCCCCAACTCATTCCGATGGTGGGCTTCGGGACAGCGTTCGTTGTCGGCTGGCTGTGTCAGCGGAGCATGTCGACTCTGACGACGATGGCGGAGCGGACGACATCGTCGCTGTGGATTGCGTTGATCTTTTTCGTGATCACGGCGGTCTGTGGTTTCACATTGGGAAAGGCGTGCCTGCGCAGTGGTTGACGCTTACTGAGAATTGGCACGGGGCTGCCTGTTGCGCTCACCCTCTGGTACTTCAACCTGTTCCTGGTCGGGTTTGCCCTCAAGCATCTTTCCCTTCCCAGCAGCCTTCGCAGGTATTGGCTGATTCCTCGTACTGGTTGTATATCGCGCATCTGCCGCTCGTCACCGCGCTGCAAGTGCTCGCCGCGCGACTGCACTGGCATTGGAGCATTGAGCTCGCGCTGATCCTGGCTATCAGTATCGCTCTCTTGCTTTGAGCTACAGTCTCTTGGTTCGCACCACATGGCTCGGCGCGATCTTGAATGGCGCGCGCCGCCCGCAACGCGGGCTGGAGCCAACCCTGGCGAAGGCGACAGCGTGAGCTCCAAGAACGAGCAACCATTTGTCATTCCGCACGGAGCTGTCTGCGGAAGCGCTGCGCGGCGTGCTGGAATCGTTCGTGCTCCGCGAAGGGACGGACTACGGCGAGCGCGAGTTTTCGCTGGACGAGAAGGTCGCTCACGTCTTGCGTCAACTGGAACGCGGCGAGGCGCAGGTGATCTTCGATACCGAGTTGGAAAGCATTGATATCGTCGTGTGCAAGCCGAACCCGCAGGGCAGGCGCGACGCTTGAGTCATCACTCAGGCAGCCATCACTTCGTGCTCGTAGTAGGGCTGCTGGCGATCACTCAATAGCGCCTGCAGTTCCTGATCAGAGCGCCCCTCGGGACTGAGCCACGCTTCGACGTTCTCCGCGCGCAGATTGATGACGCACCGGTCGTGTCCGGCGGCCTTGATCTCCGGCGGAGGTTCGTCAGTGACTGCCGCGAACGACAGCAAGTTACCTTCCTTCGGATCTGTCCAGTTGGCGTACAGGCAAGCGACGAGCATCTGATAGGCAGGGCGGGGAGTGAAGTGCAGCACCACGTTCTTGCCGTCGCGCTCGACGTTTTCGTAGAAGGAATCCACCACCATCAACGCATGCGTATGGCCGAATTCGCTGCGCCAGAAGCGCTCGAGATTGTCGCGGCGCGCGTTGTAGAGTCCAGGAAACTTCTGATCGGTGAACGCAGCCTTGCCTTGCTGTCGCAGATGATAGCGAGCCAGCGTGAGGACATTCCTTCCATCCCGTTTCAGAATGATCGGCGCGTACGTCATCGGGAAGATCCGATGATCGTCTTCATGCGGCTGAGTCCCCGTTCAGCAGCGCAACGCGCTCGAGGGACGCATCGATCTTGGATGTCGCAACCCGCTGCTCGTTGAGAGCCGCCTTCGTCTCCTTCACCTTCAGCTTGCGTTGTGCATCGGCCAGCCGTTTCTTCTGCTTGAATATTTCCTGCTCGAGTTCTGCGACCTTCTTGGCGCGGTACTCGGCATCGAGCTCGCGATCCTGCGCTCCTCCGGCGTCTGCGGATTGGAGAAGTTCCACTCGAACCCGCGCGCAAGGCGAATCGGACGGCCGGCCAGCCGTTCCATCACCAGCCGCTCGACCTCGGAGTAATCCATGGTGGCGCTGAACTGGCGCGCCAGGTCCTTGATGTTCTGCGCGACTTTGGCTGAGTAGCACATGGCAGGGCTCTTAATAAGGAGTGGAAATTGTAATCGCAATGGCGGAACACCTTGCGCACCTGTTGCGCACTGGCGATAGGCTGTATATGGATACAGCCTCCGAAGGAGATACCTCCTGCCGGCGAAACATCCGCTTTCGCCCGGTACGCTTGCGTACCTTGCTAGTGCGGCCGCACTGTTTATATCGTGTGCAATCGCTGCAATCGATTCGTCATCGCGAAGTTGCAGGAGATTGCCGAGCACGTTGGTTGGCGGACAATTCACAGGAAGCTGGTAAGCGACTGCGCTGCAAGGACTGCAAGCGCGTAGGAGCGACGATTACGGTCAAGCGTCCGCAAGTGGGCCAAAAGGTGTGCCCGCGGTGCCTCCGGCCGTACTATTAATGGACCACGGTCAGTAGATGATCCATCGCAAGGGAGTCGCTCATGCCGCAGACGCGAATCGATGCTTACGAGGTGCTGTACTCGGCGAACGGTTTTTCGCCGCGCATCGCCCTCAAGTACGCCGGCAACTACGTCGGCCAGATGATCTTCATGCCCAATGGCGCGGCGTCTGCCTGCCGACACCGTCGTGAAGAACCAGGCGCAGTTGCATTACCACCTGGATGATTTTCAGAATGCCATCGACCTGCTGCGCAACGAGAAACCGATCTACATGTACTACAACGGGTCGGGCGGCGGGTACGAGAACGGCATCAGGACGATGGTCGAGAAAGTAGGCGAGGGGGAATTATCGCAGCCGGCCTGATACGTCAGCACGCTTCCAGCGGGTACTGAATTTCGAGCAGGCTGCCTCGGTAGATCTCGCGCCTTGCGGCCGCAAGCCGGTAGCCTCGCGCACGAATCCATCTGCCCAGGCTCACATACGTATCCTCGGCCTCCTCGTCGTCGACGCTAGAGAACGCACGGGCCACCTGCACACCCGGTAATTCCTTGAGCTCGTAGGTGGCTGGACAAGCGGTGGTCTTGCTCACTTCGACGAACGGCTCTCCTTCGAGGAGATCTCCCGTCGGCACAGCGGTGCCAGAGCACCGCCCCGCAGGCCGCCTCGAGGCCGGGGTGCCACGGCTAGCACACAGCAACTGTTGGTGTAACTCGAATTTCTGCGTAGCTCTTGACGTCGGTTCGGACTAACACAACCTTCACCGGGGCGCTGTACGCCATGGTGACGTGCAGTGGGGACGGCAACTCCAAGTTCCTGCATTGGACCCCGTCGATCCAGGCCAGCGACCGGCGAGCCTCATCTATCGCTTGCAATTTCGCGTTGCGAAGCTTCTGCAAGAATCTTCTGTGCTCGCCATCGGAACGGCTGGCGCGCATTGCTGCCCGGATCTCCGCCAGGGACGCGCCGCAGTCCCGCATCGACTGGTTCTGGACGAAAGCGCCTAACTGTTCCTGCGAATAGAAGCGGTATCGGGTACGCGGGTCGATGAAGGCCGGGCGAAACAATCCGATGTCGCCGTAGAACCGCAGAGTCTTCGCAGACACTCCGCAGATCCGCGCGAATGCGGTGATCGTGATGTATTCGGAAGGGTCCATATGCATCTCCCGCGTGCCTTCCCGCTTTGAAGCTTCCGCATGCTGGAATGTCATCCTTGCGGACGATGACCATGCTACCGAAACACAAGGAGGAGGCTCCATGCGAGAACTCGAGTTCACTCATCTATTCACGATCACCATCAAGCTTCAGCCGACGATCGAGATGGGGGACACGCATGATGGCAAGCGACGTGTCTTATGTCGTCGCCGGCGTATAGTTCGCGGGAGACAGGATTCGTGGAACGATCATGCCGGTCATCGGCTCTGACCTGCTGCTGCTGCGCGCCGATGGGTCAGCGCAGCAGGACGTACGGATGCTCCTGAAAACGGATGATGGAGCCTTGGTGCTGATGACCTATTGCGGCCGGCGCCATGCCTCGGACGAAGTGAACGCCCGCATTGCGCGGGGCGAACCAGTGAGCGGCACGGACTACTACCTGCGGACCGCTCCGTTCTTCGAAACCTCATCTTCCACGTATGCCTGGATCAACAGGATTGTTGCGGTTGGCTTAGGTGAAAGGCCCTCGGACAATGTCGTGTAAGAGGTGTTCGACATTTTGTAGGATCCCTAGAAGTCGGATTTCCCGAATCGGGCGACGCCCTTGTTAATGCCGGGCGATGGACACGGAAAGATCGAGCGGCAGCGGCTCACCGATCCACTGTCCGAGCGAAGTGTGATCGGCAAGATCATCGTCGGTGAGTGGGTGCGCGAGCGCGGTCAGTCCGGACTCTTCGAGCAGCGCAATGATCTGGGGTACCGCAGCCTCGCGGAAATCAGCCTCGAATTGTGCCTTGGGTGCGGGCCCACAGGCTCGTCGCGCAACTCCCCGACGAAGAGAATGACCGGCTTTGCCTCCGACAACCGCTGACGAAGCCGATTCGCCGCGGCGCGCTCGCCCGGTTCGAAATAGATGTGGGCGTGATAGGCTTGAATTCGCCGGCCATAGATCACTTCCTCGATGAGCCTGCATTGTGCCCTGAATGTACTGAGGAACCTACATGTCCACTCCCAGCAGCAAGCCGTACTCTCCATCGCTCTGCTCGCCGCCTTCGCCGATGGCGCGGAAGACGACCGCGAGCGCGAGGAGATCCGCCGCATCGCCGATTCGCTCGCGGGCGAAAGCGGCAGTCCGCAGTTGAGCGCGCTCTACCAGGATGTGCTCCTCGAGCGGGTTGACCTCGCGAAGGCGGCGGCGGCGCTCACCGATCCTGCGCACAAGCAGCTGGCATACGAGATGGCGGTCTGCGTCTGCGATGCCGACGGTGTCGCCAGTCCCGCCGAGCAACAGTTCCTGCGGGAGTTGCGCGAGGCACTGGGGCTGGATGCCGGGGAGGCCGACAAATCGTGCGTGAGGCGGACGCGGTCGCAGCCGCGCCGCTTGTCGCGGTTTCCACGGCAGCCGCTGCAAGCTCGATGTCGGACGCCGAGATGGACAAGTACATCCTGAATCACGCGATCACGAACGGTGCGATCGAGCTGTTGCCGCAGTCGCTTGCGACGATGGCGATCATTCCGTTGCAGATGAAGCTCGTCTATCGCATCGGTCAGTCGTACGGCTACGAGATGGACAAGGGACACATCAAGGAATTCCTGGCGACGGCCGGCGTGGGGCTGACGTCGCAGTACGTGGAACAGGTCGGCCGGAAACTCCTGGGCGGGTTGCTCGGTGCAGTCGCCGGCGGACTCGGCCGCGGACTCGGGCGCGCGGCCACGGGTGCGGCCTTCTCGTTCGCGACGACGTACGCGCTCGGTCAGCTCGCGAAGCGCTACTACGCCGGCGGGCCGACAGATGAACACCGCGTTACTGCAGCAGACGTATCAGTCGCTGCTCGGCCAGGCGAAGCAGTTGCAAGGTCAGTATGCGGGCCAGATCCAGCAGAAGGCGCAGTCGCTCGATCCCGCAGAGGTGATGAGTATGGTCAAGGCGTAGGCATTTTCGCGCGGCAAGCCGCGGTACGAATCCGCGACCACCCAAGCGGCGGCTGTCAGTGCCCAAGAGACTACGAACTCAGTCCACTGTGTTGGCGTTGTGGCCTGCCGCGACGACGGGCACCCGTGCTAGCAGCGTGAACATGCCGATCTGCACCGCCGACAGCGCGGCTGCCAGCCGCGCGTACTTACCGATGAGGATCGCCGCACCCGCCGCGATGTAAGTAAAGCCGGTGAAATATGCCAGCCCGCGTGCCATGGCAGCCAGCCCGGCGCCGGCCCCGTAGTCAGTTTGAGATAGGCGAAATGGGCGACGCCGAAGGCGATCATGGCGAGGCCGTAGATCACTCTCGCGATGCGCACGCCCTTTTCGCCGGTGGCGAAACCGACCGCTTCCTGTCCCAGTCCCAGCGAACCACGCATACAGCACCCACGCGCCGCCACTAGCACCGCGGTCTCACCATAGGTTTCATAGGAGACCGCCGAAGTGGGTCCGAGAAAAATCAAGCGCGCTTTGAACAGCAGCAGCCAAAACACAGCCAGGCGAGCAGCACGCGAGCGGCCGCGGTTGCCGAGCGCCGCCAGAGAAGGCCGATGCCACATGCGAGAGAGACGAGCGCAAGAGATACGCCAGTGCCTCCCGTGCGGGCATTCCCTTGGGTACCGGCTGCCAGATCGGGGCAAAATCACCTTGTCAGGCCAGGATGCCGATGGCGATCAGCGTCGCCGCAAAGACCGCATGACCCACGCTTGCGATGCGCATTGTTGTTTCCCCGGACTACGAACGGTCACCCTCGCACATTCTAGGTTGAGGCATACTGGGCGCGCACGCGTGAGGAGTAGCAACGTGATGAACATGAAGCATTGTCCGAAACAACTCGTGGCCGCTGCGCTGCTGATGGCGATGCATGCGTCCGTTGGCCCCCCTGCGTTTGCCGAGGCGGCGGTGCTCGCTCTCGCGCCACGGGCCGACAATGCAAAGGTCCCTGGCGCCCTGCAGACCGCAGTGCTTGCGGGCGGCTGCTTCTGGGGTGTCGAGGTGTCTTCGAACATGTGCGCGGGGTACGCAAGGTGCTATCGGGCTATGCTGGCGGCGAGAAGAGTACCGCGCACTACGATGAAGTCAGCAGCGGACGCACTGGGCACGCGGAATCCGTGCAGGTCACGTTCGATCCGCAGGAAATCTCCTATGGCGAGATCCTGCGGATCTTCTTCTCCGTCGCACATGATCCGACGCAGCTCAACCGGCAAGGCCCGGATACCGGGACGCAGTACCGTTCAGCGATCTTCTACGCCGACGATGGCCAGAGGGATATCGCCAAAGCGTACATCGCGCAGCTCAGCGAGTCCGGCGTCTTTCGGCGGGCCATCGTCACACGCGTCGACCCGCTCGAGGGTTTCTATCTGGCAGAGAGCTACCATCAGGACTTCATCACGAAGAATCCCCGCTATCCCTATGTGGTGTTCAATGACCTGCCGAAGATCCGCAACCTGAAACAAGCTTTCCCGGAAGTCTACCGAGAGGGTTCATAGTTCGGCCGAACGTGCCCGCGTCAGGAACGGCGTCACATAGCCGAATTCTTCGCGCTGTTCGGCGGCGGCGTGCGCGATCCCGGCTGGGAGGGCGAGCCGCAATACGCCCGCGCACGACTCGCGATCGTGCCGGGCTACACCCACTACAATTTTGGCCAAGGACCGCGACACGGAGGGTGTAATCATGCTGGATGTGATCTGGAACCTGTTTCAGGACGAAGACATCGATCGCCTTCGCGCCGAACGCGGGCCGCAGGAGCGCACAGTCGGACGAGTTGCAGAAACAGGCCGCTCGACGCCAGTCCAGTCATGTTGAGCTCGAGATGCGGCACGGTTTTTTTTTTTTTTTTTTTTTTTTTTTTTTTTTTTTTTTTTTTTTTTTTTTTTTTTTTTTTTTTTTTTAAAAAAAAAACTCGACGGCGCCGCTGACGGGAAGGCCGACCTGACGCGCGAACTGGTGAAGTGCTCGCGATGCAGTCGGTCCGTGCTGAATACCGCGATCGTCTGTCCCTACTGCGGCACTCGCCAGAAGTCGGGGAGTGTGTTTGACACCGCCTGAGCGGACCTTCTGCCGATACCGCTAGGCGCGCCGAACGCGCCTGCGGGCTGTCTTCTTCTTTGCTGCCGCCTTGCGCTTCGGCGCCGCTCGTTGCGCACGGCGCTCAGCAAGCGAGATGGGTTCGCCGGCGCCGGCGTGCGTCACGACGGCATTCTTCGACAAGCTCTTCCGCAGCACTGCCATGAGATCGATGATCTGCGCGCTGCCTTCCGCCGCTTCCGCGTCGGCTTCTTCCAGTCCGCGCTGATGAATGACACCCTCATCGTCCTTTTGCTTGCTCTCCGCCAGCTCGCGCAGTGCTCGTGCGTCCTCATCTTCGAGCTCCGACATATCGAGCTTGGTCTGCTTCAATTCATCGATGGCCTTGGCGAACTTGCTGGCTTTGCTCGCCGTCACCTTCTTGGGCTTCGGCAAGCCGATCGATTCAGGCGTACGGAGCTCATCCGCATATCGCAAGGTGTCGGCGCGCAGCACGCCGTTGTCGGAAATGATTGCGACCAGGTATTCGTGGGCCCGCATGACGAAGCTGCCGATGCCGACGCGTCCGGTTCGCTCCATGGTCGTTGCGAGCAGGTTGTACGCCTTCGCGGACTTGCCCGAAGGGGCGAGAAAATAGGGCTTCTGGAAAGTACATCGGCGGGATCTGCTCGAGCGGCACGAAGCCGCGCAGCTCGATGTCGCCGGACATTTCGGGTGCGACCGACTCGAACTCTTGGTCCGTGATCACCACCATCTTGCCGTCATCGGTCTGATAGCCGCGCACCAGCTGGTCGTTGTCGAGCTTCTTGTCTTCCTTCGAACAGTGATATTCGCGCCCGAGCGCGTGTCCGGCCTTGTCGACGAGCTTCATCGCAGTCTGGCGGGGGCGAACGGCAGACATCAGGTCCACCGGGATGCTGACGAGTCCGAACGTGATCGTTCCGGACCACATCGAGCGCACCGGCGCACCTGCGCTTTCCGCGGGCGCTTGCGATCCACCGTTGTGCTTGCGCCTAGGCAACCTTCTTCTCCTTCACCGCCGCGATGCTTGCTCGCAGGCTTTCCGCGAGACTCGCGGAAGGTGCTTTCTTCTTCGGCCGGACGGTCTCCGGCTTCTCGCCGCGGGCCTTGGCCTGGATCAGCTTGCGCAGACGCTTTTGATACTCGTTGTGCCACTCCGACGGGTCGAAGTCCGTTTCGATGGACGACACGAACTGCTGCGCGAGCTTGAGCTCGCTCGCCGCGGGCACAGTTGCCTTGCCGGGCTCGATACCCGAGAAGCTCAGGACCTGATCGGCACGACGCAGTGTCGAAAGCATGAGGTAGCCATTGGTCGAGGTCAGCGCGCCCACATAGCGCTTCTTGCGCATCACCCAGCGCGCAATGCCGACGACGTTCTTGCGATGGAGTGCATCGGCGAGCGCAAAGTAGTCGCTGTCGTCCGCGTCCGGACCGAGAAAGTACGGCCGGTCGTACCACTGATCGCCAAGCACCGAGGGCGCAACGAAGCGGGTGATCTCGATGCCGCGCGATTCGGGCGGGGTGAGCTTTGCGAGTCCTCCGGCTCCAGGATCACCGCAGTGCCGCGGCTCAGCGGGAACGCCTTGCGCATGTCGTTCTTGCTGACGTCCTTGCCCGTGTCCTTGCGAACGATGTGTTGCTCGACCGGGGCGCGGTCCTTGTCGTGCAGCAGGTGGAAGCGAATCGTCCGGTCTTCGACCGCGGAATACAGCTTCACGTCCAGCTGCTGATCGCCGAGATGAAGCTGACCTTTCCACATGGCTCTAGCCATGAGCAGCCGCCTCCGCACCTTCGCAGTCTTCATTGCACACGACGCACACGATCCCGAGTTCCACGTGGTGACTCACGCAGTGCGGGCAGCTCGGCCCATCGCATTCAGGACATCGGACCTCGACCTCATACGCGTAGAGCAGATGGCAGTGAGGGCATTCCTCTTCGCCCTCTAGCCACCACGGCAGGGTGGAGATTTTCGTGTGCGATTTACTGGCGGCCATACGTCTACTCCGGTAACTGAAACGGAGGAGGCCACGACGGGTTCCCTACAAGGGCTTGTACCACACGGTGTAGTCGCACTCCGTGGCCAACTCGGGTACCAATTCCGGGTGCATGGATTCGAACGGCTCAGTCGTCTGTGGCACGTACCCGAGCCGGGCATACCACTGCCGCAGAAATTCCTTGCTGGGATGGATCCAATTGCGCGGCGAGAGGACCTCGAGGCGCATCGTGTGACATTTGTGTTCGCGGGCCCACCGCTCGGCGTGTTCGATCAATGCCAATCCAGTGTCTTGGCCGCGGCATTGGTGCGCGGTCACGAGCATGCCGAACTCTCCGACGCCATCGGCCAGGAGATTGACGTTCACCGACCCGACGACGACGCCGTCGATCTCGGCCAGGATCAGCGCTCGTGCACGAAGCAGGCGCTCGACCTCGACGGGATTCGTCCGAGTGCCCTTGCGCTTCCACATGCCCGATTCGGCGTCGTCATAGACCTCGTTGATCAGGTCAGACAGTCGCTGGACGTTGCCGGCTGCGAGGTCCGACTCGATCGGGAATCGAGTCGTCGTCTGCGTTCGTTTCATGACGCCATGTACGCCGCAGATCGCTTGCGGTGACAGCCTTTTTTTATCTTTTTTTTTTTTTTTTTTTTTTTTTTTTTTTTTTTTTTTTTTTTTTTTTTTTTTTTTTTTTTTTTTTTTTTTTTTTTTTTTTTTTTTTTTTTTTTTTTTTTTTTTTTTTTTTTTTTTTTTTTTTTTTTTTTTTTTTTTTTTTTTTTTTTTTTTTTTTTTTTTTTTTTTTTTTTTAAAAAAAAAAAAAAAAAAAAAAAAAAAAAAAAAAAAAAAATATATCGAGCTGCTCGTGCAAACGCGATACGACAGGCTCGATGTCATCCCGGCGCATTTCTCCTATCGCAACTTCGATGTTCACCTGAGCAACAAGAAGCGGCCGACGGAGCGGCTGCTGATGATGAGCGGACCTCTGCGGGAGAAGTACGACGCTCTGTTCCTGGATTGCCCGCCCGGGATCTCGCTGCTTTCGGAAAACGTGCTGCGTGCTGCGGATGCCGTGATCGTTCCGATACTGCCCACGCCGCTTTCGGTGCGCATGCTGATACAGCTCGATGAATTCATCAGCCAAGAGAGATGGTCCGACATAGTTCGTGCTGCCGTTCTTCTCGATGGTGGACCGGCGCAAGTCCCTGCATCATGCGATGATCGAGAGCACGCGCGCGCAGTTTCCTGCCATCCTCGCCACCGAGATCAAATACGCGAGCGAGATCGAGCGCATGAGCCTGCGCCGGCGCCGCTGCCCGCCTACGCACCCGGAGCGTCGAGGGCAGATGTACTCGGCGCTGTGGAGCGAGATCGCCGCTCGCATCGGAATGACGAGCTCAACCAAAAAAAGTGCGTAGCGCGCGAGCGCTTTTTTCATGGCCTTGGCTGCTTCGTCCATCTGCCCAGCGATATAGGGCGCAAGCTCGTTCGGCAGGAAGTCTGAAATCCAGATTATCTTCGCGCCGCTTCCTTCGGGGACGACCTGCACGGACGCGCTGTGTGCAGTGAGACGTTCGCTGCCGACGACTGCGTAGACGAGCCGCCGTGCTTTGTCGTCCGAGTCGACCAGCACTTCGCGGGCCTGCGTGCCGTTGGCGAAAGTCACCGTGCGCGACGTACCTTCGACCTGCACGGCCGTGACGAAGCCTGGAACGAGCCGGCGATCCAGCGCGCCGAAGTCGCGCACGGCGTCCCACGTGTTTTCGGGCGATGAGCCGACGACCACCTCGCGACGTACCGATGCCATGAGACTCTCCTGCCTGAAGCGAAGAATTCGCGTTACGCTAGATTACCCGCTGGGGCAAGCGAAACAAGGCGGAGACTTCGACGATGCAGCAGCTGGTTCGGCTTCTCTTTGGCCTTTTGTTCTTCCCTGTACTGCTGGCGTGCCATGCCACACCGGCGTTGGAATATCTGCCGGCATTGCGCGGCGACTACTTCAAGCACGACGCGGTCGCCGTCGGCCGTGCCTTTCATATATATGTGGCGTATCCCGAGGACTATGCAAAAAATCCAGAGGCGCGCTATCCGGTCGTGTACTCGCTCGATGGTGACTCGCTGTTTCCGATCCACGCGACTTACCATCGGTTGCTCAACTACGACGAAGGCGTGCCGCGAGCGATCGTCGTTGGCATCGCCTATGGATCGTTCGATCCTTCCGTCAACAAGCGAGGCTACGATTTCTCTGCGCCGGCTGCGGATGCTTCGAGCGAGCAAGGCGGAGCGCCCGCAATTCGGCATTCGATCCTAGGACGGTCTCTCTTCTTTTCCAATCGCCCTGCAGCGTCGACCAAGAGCGATCTGGGTTCTGGTCGTTACCAGCATGGAGCGCGACATGACCCAAGCTCCGCAGCGCCGCGCTGGAATGGTTCAGGGCGTGGGATGGGCGGACTGACACACCTTGGCGAGTGAAGACGGTCAGCATCGACGGCGGTACACATGCCGCGGACGTCACGAACAGCTACCGCGCAGGGATGGTCTGGCTGTTCAGCTCGCGCCGATGATCTCGTTCGCGCAGCGTTCGCCGGACTCGAGCGCGCCGTTCTGAAAGCCGATCCACACCGAGGTGTGCTCACCGCCCGGTTCCGCAGGCCATTTTTGCCGGCAGGCAGATGTACACCAACGTGAGCGCACCTGCCCTGGCAATCTTTGGCGTCTGGAACGACGCGTGGACCTCCGATCTCAGCGACCCGGAGCAACGCGCGAATGCTGAAACCTACTCGGCGGTGCAGAAGAAGCGCGTCGGCCGCAGAGTGGATCACTTCAAGCAGATGGCCCCCGCAGCGCATGTGGTCGTGATCGAGCGAACGGATCACTACCTCTTTGTGCTGCACGAGGCAGAAGTCTTGCGGGAGACTCGCGCGTTTGTGAGCCGGCTGACGCCCTAGGTCACGGCACTTCCTTCGTGGAAAGGTTGTCGAAGCGACCTTTGGCCCAGTGGCTGACGACTCCGAGGGAGCCGCCGCCGAGTTGGCCGACTTGAACGTTCTGGAACGTCGGCTTGCCGTTGACGGTTACCGTTGCAGTCGTGCCCTTGCGAAGGATTTCTACATCGAATGCGACATTTCGCGGAACAGTATGGGTGCCGGTGGCGAGACGATAGCGCGTGCCTTCCATAGTGAGATTCAAGTACGCCTGACCCGTCGGCGAGAAGACAGCTTCGAGATAATCCTCCGCAGAGCTGTAGCTGAAAACCAGGCCGACGAGATTGCCCGAAGCACCGTACTGGTTGAGTAAGCGTCCTTTGTACCGGTAGTCGTTGCTGGCACTGATGCGGCCCGGGAGCACTATGTCTGCAACGCCCACGGAGACATTGTTGAGCGTTCCTCCTTGCGTATCCCATGTGCCAGTCTGAACTTCGCCTTCGCCGAGCGGGCTGTTGAAAGTCTGCAGCCGCTCGGGTATTGGCGCTTCGTGTGGGGCGAACTTGAAGTCGTCGAACCGTCCTGGCGTCCAATGCGTAATGAGCTGCAGTATGTCCGGTAAAAATTCCACCCCGATCTCCTGCGTCGAACAGATGGTCACCGTTGAGGTTGACCGAGATTCGGCCGAAACTCACCGTCACTGTGACTTCGAACCAGACATTGCGAGGAATGGTGTGCGGCACGCTCTTCAGCACCTCGATCGTGCCCTGCGTTGACGTGCCTGACCTGCGCCACGCCGGTCGGCGAGAACACGACTTCGTGGTAATTGCCCGGGCCGCTGGACTGGAACAAGATCCCCATGAGGTTGCCTGGACCGCCATAGGGGTTCAGCATGCGAACGTGCATGGTGTAGTAGTAGACACCGCTCGTACCGGCGCCGAAGTCGACAGGTGGGAAAGCCGTGCCTGTCTGGTGTACAGCGGTGTCGACGTACGTTCCATTCGAAACGACGAACGTGCCTTCCGGCGAAGAGAAGCCGTTCGCAATACCATCGGAAAAGGTCTCCGTGTACGGCTGCTGCCCATACGGGAACGAGATCGATGCCTTGTTGAACTTGGCAGTCGTGTTGTAGGTGGAGAATCCCACTTGCCCACTGCCCACCTGACCGCTACTGCCAGATGGGCTGCTCCGGTGAACACCGGCACACCGTTCACGCGGACGTTGATCGCGCTGCCCGTTTGTTCCAGGTCGACTGCAAACCACACACGCTGACCTCCGCCTGCATAGGTCGCCGCAGCCAGAGTTTCCATGTTGCCGTGACTCATGCGGCGCTGGTATGCGAACAGCCAGTGGCTGAGAACGCGACCTCGTAGTAGTTCGACGGATCGACGTATGAATACACGAGACCGACGAGAGCAGCCGCACCAGTCTGTTGATTGCGCAGAACGTGCTGCGAACGTGAACTCAGGCCAAGGCAGGTAGTCCGCGGTGCAGCGGCCACTCGATATCGAAAGTCTCGTATTCGAAGATGGTGGTCACTGCGGCGTTCGTCGCGACAGTGCTGTTATAGGTCTGGCCGTCTGCTTGCCAGGTGCCAAGAGCGACTTGCCAAAGCGCCGGGATGCCCTGCGCGCCCCCGAAGTCCTGGCTGTGCACCACCGTAGTAGGTACGCTGCCCGGAAATTCCATCGCGCGGGCTACCTCCCCCGCTGCAAGCGTTGCGATCCAAGCGCAAACCCCAATCGCCCCGAACACCTTGCGAAGAGTCATCATCGTTCTCCCTGGTTCGCCCGTTGATCTATCAATCAATCGTCGGCGCTCCCGATATTCCTCCCTTTCTCGCCAAGAAGCGCGTCGGCAATCTGCCGAGAGGCGTTGCCCGCCGTTTCGCTCATTACGTTCGAATGCTCGTTCGTGCGGCGGCGCACGAACCTGTTGTAACGAAATACCCCGTTCCTGCGTCATAGCTGAGGGGAGTGTCCAAGCGCGGCATTCAATGGAGCCTCGACAATGACCAGCGATCCAGAACATGGGCTTGCGGGCGTGGTTGGCAGTTGCAGCCGTCCTTGCAAGCATCACCTGCAGCGCGCAGAACGCGAGCGTCGCAACTGATGAGCTCGCGCCCGACGTCGATCACCACCAGCATCTGCTCAGTCCTCGAGCCGCCGCGATTCTCAACAATCCGAGGAATGCGGTCGAAATCCCGGCCGGCAGTCGCGCAGGTTCTGCGGCAGCACGAAGCATCCTGGAACGATCCCGCCCGGCTCGCGGCGATCTACAGCGCGGATGCGGCGGCGCTGGACGATGACGACGACGTGTGGGTGCGCGGCCGCGACGAGGTCGCCGCATTCCTCGGCAAGCGCTTCGCCCGGGCCTACCACATCACACCGGTTGCCTACACCGGCGACGAGCGCCGCGCTCGCCTGGCTGCGTACTACTCAAGAGGCGAGGGCACCGAGCGGCGTCACATCGGCTCCGCGATGATCGAGCTGGTCCGCGAAGGCGATCAGTGGCAGATCGCGACGGAGTACCCACTCTTCCCCGGTCCGCCGCGCGAAGAGCCTCTCGATGCACAGCGCCTCGTTGCGATGCTGGACGCAGCGCAGATCAAGCGCGCAGTCGTGCTGTCCGTCGGATACTGGTTCGATTCGCCGACGCGCCCGTTGGTCAGGTCCGCCGAGGCGATGCAGGCGGAAAACACCTGGACAGCGGAACAGGCCGCACGCTTTCCAGATCGCCTGGTCGCGTTCTGCAGTCTCAACCCGGTGAGCGATGCCGCAGCCGCCGCCATGCGCCATTGCACGGCTGACAAGCGCTTCAAGGGACTGAAACTGCACTTGGGCAATTCGCGGGTCGATCTGCTGAATGCAGATCACGTGCGACGAACGCGCGAGGTGTTCGCTGCTGCCAATCGCGCACGGCTGCCCATCGTCGTTCACGTACGCAACGGCGACAGCTACGGCGCTCCGCATGCGCGCGTGTTCCTGGAAGAGCTGCTGCCTGCTGCGCCCGACGTTCCGGTTCAAATCGCCCACCTGTGGGGCGGCGCCAATTTCTCGGCGGACGCATTGGCTGTGTACGCGGAAGCGGTGGCGGCGCGACGTCCTGCCACACGTCGCCTGTACTTCGACGTCTCCGATGCCGCGCTAGCGGCGACCACGCCCGAGCTCTCGCAAGTGGTCGCAGATCGTATTCGCCAGATCGGCCTCGATCGCATTTTCTATGGCTCGGACGCCGCGTTCGGCACTCATCCCGACCCGCGCGGCTCGTGGGCTGCCTTCCGCAAAGGCATCCCCTTGAGCGCGACCGAGTTCGAAAAAATTGCGCGCAACGTGGCGCCGTACCTGCGCGAGGGCCAGTAGGCCGCCGTCCGCTTCTCGCACATTGCCCCAAGTACCTACTGCCAGCACTCCCCCCACCAAGCACCCTTCTGAGTGACTGTCGCTGCTCCAAGTCCGGCGTGAGCGCAGCCAAAGCGGACTCAATTGCAGCTTGCCCGTTGCAAGTGACCCATGGTCATGAGTGAACAAGAGGCATTCGCGCGAATATGCGCACTCTCGCTTTCAGACAGACGTCGCGCGTTCGTCGCCGATTGCGACACGCAGCGCTGATCGGCTTGCTGATGCTTGGACCGGCGTCGGGCGAGCCTCAGCCGCCAGTCCGACAGGTCCTGATGCTGCAAGCGTTCACTCGCGGCAACATGATCCTCGACGATTTCACCGGCAACTTCCGGGTCGACCTGGACCAGCGTGCCGGCAGGCCGGTGAATGTCGTTCAGGTCATCGTGGGCCCGACAGGGTCTGTCGGCGCATCTGAACAGGCGATCGTCGACTTCATTCGTTCCACCTACGCCGGTCATCCTGCGCCGGACCTTATCGTGGCTGTCGCCGGTCCCGCGGCGGTGTTCGCCCGCAAATATCGACAGCAGCTCTTTCCTGACTCGCCGCTGCTGTTCGCGGCCGTCGACCAGCGATATCTGCAGTACGCGCCCCTTGGCGAGAACGAAACCGCCGTCGCGGTCGTCAACGATTTCCCCCGGCTCGTCGACGACATGCTGCAGGTGCTGCCTCAGACCAGGCAGGTGTTCATGGTGATGGGCTCCGGAGCAGCTCGGCAGATTCTGGCGTCGGGAGCTCGACGAGCAGTTCAAGAGATTTCGCGAGCGCCTGACCTTTGTCTGGTCCGACAATCTGTCCCTTGCGGAGATGTTGCGCCGCTGTGCGAGCCTTCCAGACCACTCGGCGATCTTCTATCTCACCTTCGGCACCGACGCCACCGGAGCGGCGTATGCAGACGAGAGAGTACTCGCCGAGCTTCACGCCACGGCGAATGCTCCCCTGTTTGCGGCGCATAGCGCGTACCTCGGCGCTGGCGTAGTGGGCGGCAGCCTGATGTCGATTGACGACCTCAGTCGCGACACGGCCGATGCTGCCATTCGAATTCTGAACGGCGAATCGCCGAGCAGCATCCGAGTACCGCCGCGTTCGCCAGGCCAACCGATATTCGACTGGCGCGAGTTGCAGCGGTGGGGCGTCGACGAGAGTCGATTGCCGCCCGGCAGTCTGGTTCGCTATCGAAGTCCGGGCTTGTGGCACGAACACAAGGTCGCGGTTCTGATCACCGCCGGCGCACTGGTCATCCAGGCGTTCCTGATCATCGGGCTGCTGTTCGAGCGCCGCGCGCGAAACGGGCCGAGATCGACAGCCGGAGGAACCTGGCACTCGCCGCTGACGCCAGTCGCCGTGCGACGATGTCGGCGCTGACTAGCTCGATCGCACATGAGCTCGGTCAACCCCTGATCGCGATGATACTCAACGCCGAAGCGCTTCAGAAGATGATTACCGCCAAGAGTGCAACGCCGAACACAATCGAAGAGATCCTCTCCGATATCCATGCCGACGGCGTCCTCGCCACGCAGATCATCGAGCGCCAGCGGGCAATGCTCCGCAGTCGTCCGCTGCAGAAAAGCCGATCGACCTTCACGCAGTTGTAAACGAAAGCGTTGCCCTCGTGGCCCACGACATCAGAGCGCGGCAGATCGCGGTGGACGTCAATCGGTCTTCGAGTCCTTGCGTCATCAATGGCGATCAGGTGCTCTTGCAGCAGGTGCTCGTCAACCTGCTGATAAACGCCGTGGACGCAGTGGCCGAGATGTCGCCGGCCCGGCGGCACGTCACGATAGCAAGCGAAGTGAGAGCCGCCGATGTCGAAGTCTCCGTGCGCGACACTGGACCCGGTTTGCCCGCAGACGTCATCCGCACGCTGTTCACACCATTCGTCTCAACGAAATCGCATGGCCTCGGAATAGGGCTCACGATCGCGCGGACGATCGTCACTGCTCATGGCGGCACCATCGAGGCCCGCAACAATCCCGAAGGGGGCGCGACATTCACGGTCACGCTGCGCGCCGAGGCGCGATCGCGCTGAGCGGTGAGATTACTCCTTGAGCGCTTTGGCCGTCGTCTCCATCTGCGGCTCGAACACGATGACCGGCGTATTGACCGGCACGCCCGGCGCGGCGGCCGCCGGCGCACGCTGTCCCTTCGGGCCGAGCTCGCGGATGAAGCGGTACATCGCGCGCAGATCGTCATCGCTCATGTCGCGCAGGTTGAACCACGGCATCGGCGGCCGGCGCGGCACGCGGGCGAACGTCACCCACTGATCTTCGGTGAGTGCGTTCAGGGTCAGGCGCAGGTTCGCCGCGTACGACGTACCCCACGCACCCTTGAAGCCGACCGGCGCGCCGGTCAGCCATTCGTTCACCGGGATGTTGCCGGCCTTCTCGGCATAGCCGGCGGTGTGGCAGTCGTTGCAGCCGCCGATCTGGACGAGGTATTGGCCACGCTTGACGGCCGGGTCGTCGGCCGCCGCACTGGGGTTCGAAAACAGCAGGCCGACGCTGGCCATCACCAGGCTCGCCATGATCGAGGCCGCGGCACCGCACGTAATGCGCTTCTGACAGGTCATCGCAATCTCCTAGAACTCTGAAAAGGTGAATGAAAAGCTCATGGTTCGGTAACGCGCAAAGCGCGGCCAAAACGGCTCATTTTTCTTATGCTATGCCGCGGGGCGGCGCGGGGTGACGCTGCGGCGGATGCGGCTTGCTTCCGGCGGGCAGGAGGAGGACTATGGCTCGGGCCGGCGCATGCCGCCCGAGGCTCCGCCCATGCCCTTCGAGATTCGCGACGAAGGCCAGTTCTACTCCGTACGCCTGTTCGGGGTCCTGGACAGAGCGGATCTCAATGCAGTGACGAGCGAAGTCGAGCGGCTGGAGGACGAATGCCCGCCCAAGGACCGGGTGACGGATTTCACCGCGCTCGATCGGATCGACGTCGGCTTCGAGGAAGTGTTCGCGCTGGCGATGCGGCGCGCGCAGCGGCAAGTCACCGCGCCGATCAGGTCAGCGCTGGTCGCGAATCGGCCGGTTCAATTCGGCTTTGCGCGGATGTTCCAGATGCTCAACGACAATCCGCGGATTCAGATCCGGATCTTCGGCACTCTGGAAGAAGCGCAGCAGTGGCTTCATTCATCTCGGCGATGACGCGCTTCACGTGCCGGCCCTCCAGCGCATCCGCCGCGAGCGGCTGCAGAACCTCGAGCGCGCGACGCGACCAGTCGCGGGCTTCACGCACGTAGTTGGCTCGCAAGTGCTTCGGCGTCGAAGCCTGCTGCGCCATCGCGGCAGTGGCTCGCGCGAGGTTCGCGTAGGTCACGCCGGGCAACATGCGAATCTCGGCGATATCGGTGGGCTGCGGCGGCGGCGAGTTGCGCACGATCGTTTCCGCGCGGCTGAAGTCGTGCAGCGCCGCCGCGGCATCGCCGAGCAACAGGTGACTGCTGCCGCGCCCATTTAATATGAATGCCGTCGCTTGCGGTGCCAGCTGATCTTCCGCGTCGGCAGCGCGCAGAGGTTCGATGATGTCGAGTGCACGCTGATAGTTCGCAAGTCCTTCCTTCGGCCGATGCAGGTCGTTTTGCAGGTCGGCGATCGAAGCCAGCGACGAACGCCTTGGCACGCTGCAGCTCGGCGTCGTCAGGGTTCGTGGCTGCAATCGGTTCGACCAGCGTCAATGCACGCTCGTAGAAGGCAGTGCCTTGGCGGGATCGTTGAGACCTTCGCTGTACACGTCGCCCATGCGCCCGGCGACGACCACCAGGTTGCGTTGCGCATCGACGTCCTTCGGGTCCGCGGCCGCCAGTTCTTCGTGCAGCTGGCGCGCCTTCTCCATCAGCTTCATGCCGGGCTCGACTTCACCCGTGCTGAGGCCCTGCGCCCAGCCGAAATTCATGTAGGCCGCCGCGGCGTAACGTCTGTCGCGAGCGGTGGCCGCCTTGTCTTGCAACATCAGTGTCGGCGAGTTGTGCTCCTTCGCGCGCGAGGGGCAACGCTTCGGCTACCGCGCTCTGTCCCATCAGCAGTTCGCTCAACTTCACGCAGCTGCGCAGCAACTCGCGGCGCGCTTGAAGCGTCGGGTCGTGCTCGACGAGTCCGCGCCGCAGGTTCAATGCGCGCCGATAACTGTCCAGCGCCCCCTGCGTGTCGCCGAGATTCGCTCCGATGTAATCGCCTTGCACGTCGCCGAGGCGGTCGTATGCGACTGCCAGGTCGCGTTGCAGCTGCGGCGAGTCCTGCGCTTCACGCTCCAGGCCCGCGAGATACTTGATCGAATTCTCGACCAGGAGCTTGCGCGCCTTGGTGCCGCCGGGAAGATAGGCCACCGCATCGTAGACGTCCGCGAGGTAGACGCTCGTCAGCTCGCGCACATCGTTCAGATGACGCTCGGCCCGCAGCCGCTCGACGTCTGCGCGGTGCGCTTGCCAGCTCGTGGTAATGATGCCGGCGATCAACGCAGCGACGAACAATCCCGCGGCGACCGCTGCTGACTTGTGACGTTGCGCGAACTTGCGCACGCGATAGCTGGTCGTGTCCGGCCGCGCTGCCACCGGAAATCCGCGCAGATAGCGCCGCAGGTCCTCGGCCAGCTGCTCCGCCGATGGGTAACGTTCCTCCGGCACTTTTTTCAGCGCCTTGAGCACGACATTGTCGAGCTCGCCACGCAGCGTCTTCGCAAACCGTCCATAGCCTGTCGTCGCCTGCTCCGCGGTGACGCTCGGCGGCGCCGGATCCTGCTCGCAGATCTGCTGCGCCAGCGCCCATGTCGTCGATCCCGTCGCCTTGTGCGGCAGGTCGCCCGCGAGCAGGCGGTACAACAACACGCCGAGCGAATAGACATCGCTCGCAGTGGAGATCGGTTCGCCACGCACCTGCTCGGGACTCGCGTACTCGGGCGTCAACGCGAGAAACGTCGTTGCTCGCGGCTCCTCGCGCCCGGCTGTCGGCGTCGGGCTCAGCAGCTTCGCGATGCCGAAGTCGAGCAGCTTGACGACGCCTTGCTCGGTCACGAGCACGTTGCCGGGCTTCAGGTCGCCATGCACCATCAGATGCTGATGCACGTAGTGCACGGCGGAGCACAGCGAGCGGAACAGATCGAGGCGCTCGTTCACGCCGAGTTGCCGCTCGTCGCAGTACGCGTCGATCGGCTTGCCTTCGATGTACTCCATCACGAGATACGGCGCGCCGTCCTCGGTCGCGCCGCCGTCGAGCAGGTGCGCGATGTTCGGATGGCTCAGCTGCGCCAGGATCTGCCGTTCCGCTTTGAACCGTCGCAACAGCGAATCGGTGTCCAGGCCGGCCTTCAGCAGCTTGATCGCGACCTGCTTCTCGTATTGCTGGTCATCGCGGACGGCCTTGAAGACCTCGCTCATGCCGCCGCGGCCGGCTTCGCCGACGATGCGATACGGGCCGAGCCGCCGCCCGATCCAGTCCTTCTTCGGAGCGGCGCTCGCCAGCCCGACGCGCTCCGCGGCTTGCTGCTCGATGAAGCCTTCGGCCGTGTCGTGCGCTTCGAGCAGCGAAATCACTTCGACGCGCAACGTGTCGTCGTCGGCGCAGGCCTGCTCGACATAGGTCCCACGTTCCGACGGGTCGCGCTCCAGCGCGGACGGCGAAAATCTCTTTGATGCGGTTCCAGCGCTCTGGGGTCATCGGAATGGGTCATCAGAAGCTCTTGCCCAACTCGCGCCGCAGCCACGCACGTGCCAGCGTCCACTCGCGCTTGACCGTCGCTTCCGAGATGCCGATGGCCTCCGCCGTCTGCTCGACCGTGAGCCCGCCGAAGTAGCGCATCTCGACGATCTGCGCCTGTCGCGCGTCGATCTGCTCGAGGCGCAGCAGCGCTTGATCGATCGCGGAGACTTCTTCCTGCGTGTGCGCGTCGAGATGCTGCAGAGCTGTGGGTGTCGTATCGGCTGCTTCGTCAGGTTCGGGCGCGGCCATCTCGTCCAGGCTCAGCACGCCGACACCGCCGCCGCGTTTGTCAGCGAGCCGCGCTCGCGCGTAGTCGACGAGCACGCGGCGCATGAGCTTCGAAGCCAGGCCGATGAAATGCGCACGGCTCTGCCAATCGACGGATTGCTGCCCGACCAGGCGCACGAAGGCTTCGTTCACGAGCGCCGTCTTTTGTATCGTGTGATTCGAGCGCTCGCGCCGCAGGTGGCGTTGCGCCAGCTGCCGCAGCTCTTCGTACATGAGCGCCGACAGTTGCGCGAACGCGCGCTCGTCGCCGTCCCGCCATTGGGCGAGCAGCTGAGTCACGGGCTGCTGCATGCAGAAATCTTAGCTGATGCTATGCTCCCCGCGCTATGACCGCACTCCACGCTTGGCACGAGGTGGCCCGCACTCGCAACGTCGCGGGCCTCGATGCGCTATTGGCGGACGACGTCGTCTTTCATTCGCCGGTCGTGCATACGCCGCAGGTCGGCAAGGCGATCACCACGCTGTACCTGGCAGCAGCGTTCCAGGTGTTCTTCAACGAATCGTTTCGTTATGTCAGGGAGATCGCCGGACCGCGCGATGCGGCGCTGGAGTTCCAGGTCGAGATCGACGGCATCGCCGTCAACGGCCTCGACCTGATCAAGTGGAACGACGCCGGGCAGATCGTCGAGTTCAAGGTCATGGTCCGGCCGCTCAAAGCCATCAACCTGATCCATCAGAAGATGGCCGAGATGCTGCAGAAGTAGGGGTTTGCCCGGAACGCGGCGCGACTCTCTCGCATTAGCCGTGCAGGGCAACGGCTATATTCTTGCGAGGACTCCGCCCATGCATGGTCGACCGTATCGTAGCGGATCGTGGTTTACGCGATTCGCCAAGACCACTGCGCGGGCCGCGGGGCATCCGGCGACGTTCTGTGTCGCCGTCGCGATCATCGTGATCTGGGCCGCCAGCGGTCCGCTGTTCGGCTTCAGCGATACCTGGCAGCTGGTCATCAACACCGGCACGACGATCATCACGTTCCTGATGGTGTTCCTGATCCAGAACACGCAGAACCGCGACTCGGAGGCGATCCAGGTGAAGCTCGACGAGCTGATCCGCTCGATCGAAGGCGCGCACCTCGCGCTGCTCGATCTGGAAGAGCTGGAGGACAAGGACCTGGATCGCATCTGCACGGACTATCGCGAGCTGGCGCAAGCAGGCGCGCAGAGATCTGCGCGCGGGCAAGACGGATACCGACGTTCGCGAGGTCGGGGCCGCGCACCGCAAAGAGGTGAACGAGAAGCGCCGCCGCAGCAAGGGAGCGCAAAAGTAGCGATGCTGTACCCGACGCCGATGGACCTTGCACCGCTCGATCCACGATCGGGCCTCGTGCGCGTCGTTATCGACACGCCGCGCGGCAGTCGCAACAAGTACAAGTTCGACGAGGAGCTCGGCTTGTTCAAGCTCAGCCGCATCCTGCCGGCCGGTATGTCGTTTCCCTTCGACTTCGGTTCGATTCCGGGAACGCGCGCCCCTGACGGCGACGCCGCGGACGTACTGGTGCTGACCGAAGCTGCACTGTTCGTCGGCTGCCTGGTCCACGTGCATCTCATCGGGGTGATTCGCGCGACGCAGCGCGAACGGCGCAAGACGATCCGCAACGAGCGGCTGGTCGGAGCGATCGAGACTCCTGTCAACGAGCCTGCTGTGCGCGATCTCGGCGATCTGCCGGCCGAGCAGCTGCGCGACATCGAGCACTTCTTCCGTTCGTACAACGAGGCCCACGGCCGATTGTTCAAAGTCGACGGGCTCGAGGCGGCCCGAAGGCCGCGCGGCAATTGCTCACGCAGTATCAAGCGAACCCGCTAGGGACGACGATCGATGGGAGGATGACCGAAAGTCGTAAAGCAGCGACATTGGAACCGCGGTGCGCGAATGACGTTTGATACGCCATGGCAAAAAAATGGTCGCAGCGTGTTCGTGTAGCCGTTCCAATTTTCGCGTTGCTGCTCGCAGCGTGCGGGTCTGGATCGGGTGGTGGTTCGGTCGAAGAAAGCAATTCGCCGCCGACGAGTAGTCAACCGCCCGATGCAGCCCCGTCACCCAGTCCTACTCCGCCGGCAGATCCTGCGCCTACGCCTGCGCCTGAACCCGCGCCTGGCCGCACCGTCACCACCGCCGGAACCTCCAGCGGCATCGCAGCGCCACCGACCGCCGCTGCATCGACCACGGTCATCACCGGCGTGACATTCAAGACAGCGTCGCATCGTCGAGCGGCGCAAGGCAGCGACAATTGGCCCGTGACTTGGTCGAGCGATGACAATCAGTACGCGGTGTGGGGCGATGGCGGCGGCTTCGGCGGCACGGAGAGCAGCGGCCGTGCGAGCTTCGGCGTCGCGCGCATCGAAGGCGACGGGAGCAACTATCGCGGCGTGAATCGCTTCGGCGGCAAGAGCGGCGCGTGTCGCTCAACGATTACAGGTAAGGGACACGGCGCACCGATCAGCATCCGCGGCGTGCTGTACGTGTGGGTCACGCCTGGCGCCGGTGCTCAGGGATATCAGAGATTCGTGCTCCACCGCAGCCGTGACAAGGGTTGCACCTGGACGCGCCTCGGCGTGTCCTTCGTCCGCTCGCGGGATCGCATCAGCTACGGCAGTTTCGTGCAATTCGGCCGCGACAACACAGCGGCGCGCGACGCATACGTCTACACGGTCGCAACGGAAGTGACGAACACCAGTTCGCTTACGATCGTGCAGCGTCCGGGCCGCGTAATGCTGGTACGCGTGCCCACGGCTTCGATCGAGGACCGCGGCGCGTACGAATTCTTCGCCGGCCTGGACAGCAGCGGCGAACCGACGTGGTCGTCCAATCCCGCGGAACGACTCGCGATCTACGAGGACCTGGCCGGCGTCGGTCCGTTCCCGCAAATGACGTTCGTGCCGGGGCTCGACCGCATGGTGTACACGAACCAGCACGGATCCGGCTCCGGCAACGCGGCTGCGCAATCGCTGCTGACGATGGCCGAGGCGCCGCAGCCCTGGGGACCCTGGCACGTGTTCCACCATGCGCGGTTCTTCCCGCAGATCGAGCGCACGGTGTTCCAGTGGAACTTCGCGCCGAAGTGGTTCCGCAACGGCGGCCGCGAGTTCACGCTCATCTTCTCCGGCATCGGCAGCAACGATTCCTGGAACACGATCGACGGCACGTTCGCGACGCAGTGATCTCAGGTTGCCGTCGACGTCGCGGCCCGCGCGCCCGCCGTTTCGCCGAGCAACCACGTCGACCACAGCGTGATCGCGCACGCGATTGCCATGTAGATCGAGATGCCGATGGTGTCCTGGTATTCGGCGAGCAGCGCCGTCGCGATGATCGGCGCGAAGCCGCCGCCGAGAATCGCGCCCAGTTGATAGCCGAGCGACGCACCGGAGTAGCGCACTTCAGTGCTGAACATCTCTGAGACGAACGCCGCTTGCGGTCCGTACATCATCGCGACGAGCATCTGTCCGACGGCGAGGCTGACGCAGATCCACAGGAACGAGCCGGTGTCGATCAACGGGAAGATCGCGAAACTCCAGGCGGCGAGCAGCGCAGCGCCGAGCATGTAGACGCCGCGCCGCCCGTAGCGATCCGACCATGCGGCAGCGAGCAAGAGCGAGGGAATCATCGCGACCGCTCCGACGAGCACTGCGGCCAGCATCGTGTTGCGCGACACAGCCGGCCCCGCTGCACCCGTGCCGTACGCAATCACGAACGCGATCAGGATATAGAACGGGACCTGCACGGCGAGGAATGCCCCGGCTGCGAGCGCGATCTGCTTCGGATGCGTGCGCAGCGCTTCGAGCACGGGCGAGCGTTGTGATACACGTGTCTTCTGCAGCTTCAGGAACTCGACCGTGTCTTCGAGACGCAACTGCACGAACAGCGCGAGGCCG
Source organism: uncultured Gammaproteobacteria bacterium (assembly GCA_963830745.1). Taxonomy (GTDB): domain Bacteria; phylum Pseudomonadota; class Gammaproteobacteria; order Steroidobacterales; family Steroidobacteraceae; genus Steroidobacter. The sequence continues at coordinate 156,636 of CAWHNL010000010.1, read as the reverse complement.
ATGAGCACCACGCTCACGATAAACGGCACGCGCCAGCCCCATTGCATGAATGCGTCCGGCTCCGTGCTCGCACTCATCAACAGAAACGCGAGGTTCGCCAGGATCACGCCGACCGGCGCGCCGACTTGAGCAAAGCTGCCGTAGAACCCGCGTCGCTGCGGCGGGGCATTCTCGGTCGCGATCAGCACCGCGCCGCCCCATTGGCCACCGATCGCGATGCCTTGCGCGAAACGCAGCACGATCAGCAGGAGTGGGGCAGCCACGCCGATGGACGCATACGTGGGCAAGCAGCCGATCAGCGTAGTCGCAGCGCCCATCAGCACCAGCGCCACGACCAACGCTTTCTTGCGGCCGAGGCGATCGCCGTAGTGCCCGAAAACGATGCCGCCGATCGGCCGCGCGATGAAACCGACCGCAAACGTGCTGAAGGACGCCAGCAATGCGATGACCGGCGGCAGCTCCGCAGGGAAGAACGCCTTCGGAAATATCAGCGCCGCGGCCGTGCCGTACAGAAAGAAGTCGTACCACTCGATGCTGGTGCCGGCCAACGCAGTCAAGGCAATTTTGCGGACCGAACGTTCGTCGAGGCGCGCCGTCATGCTGATCTCCCCTGAGTAAGGCAGGCTACCATGACACATAATCGCAATTCGGGCGTCACTCATGACATCGACGTTCGCGCGAATGCATGTCTGTCGAATGCATGTCTGTTATGTTGACCTTTGGAGCAATTGCAATGCGCACTGCCTCGTTCGCGATATTCCTCTGTCTGCCTGCCGTTCGTGTTCGCCGCCGAGCCGCAGGTCAACCTGACGCCTGGCGCCAAGGCCCGACCGGGCCTGCGCGAAGAGATCCTGAAAGCCGATGCCGAATTCTTCAAAGCGTTCTTCGACACCTGCGACGTCGAGACCGTGCGCCGCTACGTAACCGACGACTTCGAGATGTTTCATGACAAGGGCGGGCGCGTCAGCACGTCCGGCGCGGAGTTCGTCAAGACCACGCAGGAGAAGTGCCAGCGACAGGCGGACGGCGTGGATTTCCTGTCCACGCGCAAGCTCGTGCCGGAGACGATGAAGGTTTATCCGATCAACAACTACGGCGCGATCGAGACCGGCACGCATCGCTTCTACGCGATCCAGAAGGGCAAGCCCGACCGCCTGACGGAGACGGCGCAGTTCACGCAAGTGTGGAAGGAAGAGAACGGGCAGTGGCGGCTGGCTCGCGTGCTCAGCTACGACCATCAGCTTGCCGAGCCATCGGGAGAGCGGCAAGTGACGGACAAGATCGATTTTCGCGAGATGACGCAGGCGCTGTATCGCGTGGTCTCCGCCGCGCCGGCGGAGCGGAACTGGGATGCCGTGCGTGCTTTCTATCATCCGGAAGCGCGACTGGTGCGGACGGGCGTCGACCCGGACGGCGCGCCGTTCGCGCGCGTGTTCTCGCTCGATGCTTACATCGAGAACGTTCGGCAGCTGCTCGACGCCGACACTCGCTTCTCCGAAGTGGAGATCGCGCAGGAGTCGGTCGTCTTCGGTAACGTCGCCCGGCTCACGAGCGTCTACGAGTTCACGTGGCAGTCGCCGAAGGAGACCCGGCGCGGCCGCGGCGTCAATTTCTTCACGCTGATCCGCGAAGCGGGGCAGTGGCGCATCATGAGCATCGTCTGGGACAACGAGCGTCCCGGCTTGTCGCTGCCGCCCGAGGTCTACGCGCCGCGCGCCGCGTCGTAGATATCGCCGGGCTCGAGCACGGCCTTCGGTGCGCCGCGCCGGGCGACGGCCAGCATCGCCTGGCCGACCGATTCGGTCGTCAGCACTCGGCGCGGAAACATCGCTCGCAGCAGCGGCAGCAACCATCCGGCAAGCATGTACGTCACGGCATAGACGCGCGTCTTCGAGCGCGCGCCGTGCAGTGGCTGGATCACGCTCGGTCGGAACAGGTAGACCGCCTTGAAGGGCAACCGCCGCAGCGCGTTCTCAGTGCGTCCTTTGACTCGCGCCCACATGCTCGAGCCGCGCTCGGTGCTGTCCGTGCCGACCCCGGATACATAGACGAAAGTCATCTGCGGATTCAGTCGCGCCAGGACTTCCGCAGCCGCGAGCGTGAGGTCGTAGGTGATGCGCGTGTAGCGCGCTTCATCCATTCCCGCGGACGAGACGCCGAGGCAGAAGAAGCAGGCGTCGAAGCCGCTGAGTTGGGCTTCGACGTTGCGATAGTCCATCAGGTCCGGCACGAGCAGGTCGCGCAGTTTCGGATGTTGGATGCCCGTAGCGGTGCGGCCGATGGCTGTCACGCGCTCGACGTCGGCGGCCTGCAGGCATTCGCGCAGCACGCCTTGGCCGACCATGCCAGTAGTGCCGAAGATCAGGACGTTCATGGCACACTAATATAAGAGTAGACGCAGCCGTGCGCGACGCTATCGCTTTCCACGCCTTTCCGCTCGCCGGGATCGTTCCGATGTCGGCGTCGACCGCGCATGCCTTCCCGCGGCACACGCACGACGAGTACGGCATCGGTATCGTCGATGCCGGTGGCCATGCGTCGTGGAGCGGGCGAGGGCAGGTCGAGGCCGGTCCGGGAACCTTCATCAGCGTGAATCCCGGTGAAGTGCACGACGGGCGCGCCATCGGCGGCCGACCGCGGGCTTGGCGGATTCTGTATTTCGATCCCGCGGCGCTCGCGGACGTGCGCGCCGACATCATGGAAGGCGCGCAAGGCGCGTTCACATTCGCCACGCCGGTGTTCGCGGATCGTGGCTTACGCCAGCTGTTCGAAGCTGCGTTCCGGCACGCAATGCCGCGTGCGGAAGCGGGCGCCGACGATGCCATGCGAGACCGCGATTCTGCGCCTGGTTGCGCGGCTCAGTGCGCATTCGACCGCGCGACCGCGCAGAGATGAAGGCCCAACTGCTTGTATCCGGCGCGCGCGACAGAGAATCGATGCCGATCCCGCGGCGTCGGTGACGTTGATCGAGCTTGCCAAGGAGTCAGGCTTGAGCCGCTATCAGTTGATCCGCGCGTTCGCACGCGAGCTCGGGCTCACGCCGCATGCCTACATCCTGCAGCGACGCATCGCGTTGGCGCAGCGGCTGATCCGCGCCGGCTGCGATCTCGCGGAGGTGGCAACTGCGGCAGGCTTTTACGACCAGAGTCATCTCACGCGCTGGTTCGTGCGGCAGTTCGGCGTGACTCCGAGCCGCTACGCTGTCGTTGCCCGCTGAGCTCTGCGCCGAAACGCTGCGACCTTGGCGCGATTGCCGCACGCCGTGGCGCTGCAGAACATGCGCCGGTGCGCTTTCGTTCGATCCAGAAACCACAACGTGCAATCCGCGCCCGCGCAGGCCTTGATGAGTGAGGGATCCTCCTGCGTCACCAGGCGTGCGATTGCGACGGCGATCGGCGCCAGCAGCGCATTCGCGTCAGGGAAGTGCGGCCGCTCGAGCAGCTCGATCCGACGCTTGATTGCGACCAGCTCGTGGCTGCGCGCTTCGCGCGCCAGCAGCTTGTTCAGAACCGCCAGCTCTTCGCCATAGTCGCGGGCGGGATTCACGCGCCACGCCTCCAGCCATGTCCGAGCCCATTCGCGCACGGCTCGCGCCTCCTGCGCGGCCGCGTCGAGTGCCTTGCGGGAGAACCGCCGCGCCAACGCCGCCGATTCGCGTGCCTCCAGCAGGCCCGCACCCACCATCCAGTCGAGCAGTGCGCGACCGTCGCCGATGGTCTCGATCGAGACGCCACCGGGAGCATAGGCGCTGTTGAGGAAATCGATGGCGGGATGGCCCGCGACGAACAGCGAGGGGGAGGGACGGTCGCTCATGCGTGGCGGTGATTGTAACCAATTAAAAATGAATTTACAGGTGACGTTGCCGTAACCTATAAAGACGACCGTCACAGGTTACAGTTCAATCGCCAGGAGTCCCCCATGAATTTCCACCGCTTTGCAGCCGCAGCGCTGCTCGCACTCGCGTACCTGTTCACGCAGGCGTCGGTTGCGGCCCCGACAGTGCACTATCGGACGATGAGCATCGACGGCGTGAACGTCTTCTACAGAGAAGCCGGGCCGGCGGATGCGCCTGCAGTCGTGCTGCTGCACGGCTTCCCCAGCTCGTCCAACATGTTTCGCAACCTGATCCCCGCGCTGGCGGATCGCTATCACGTCATCGCCCCGGACTATCCAGGGTTTGGGCACAGCGACATGCCGGACCGCACGCAGTTTCGCTACACCTTCGCTCACTTCGCAGACATCACCGACACGCTGCTGACACGTCTACGCGTGGATCGCTATGCGCTCTATGTCATGGACTACGGCGCGCCCGTGGGCTATCGCGTGGCGCTCAAGCATCCCGAACGCGTCACTGCGCTCGTCATTCAGAACGGCAACGCATACGAGGAGGGGCTGAAGGAGTTCTGGAAGCCGATCAAGGCGTACTGGGCGAGCGGTCAGCCGGCACAGCGCGACGCATTGCGCGAGGGCACTACGTTGGCGGCGACGCGCTCGCAGTATCTCGATGGTGCCGCGGATCGCTCGCGTGTCGATCCGAGCGCGTGGGTCCAGGATCAGGCACTGCTGGATCGCCCCGGCAACGTCGAGATCCAGCTCGACCTGTTCTACGACTACCGCACGAACCTCGAGCTGTATCCGCAGTTCCAGAAATTCTTCCGCGAGCGGCAGCCGCCGGCGCTGATCGTGTGGGGCAAGAACGACGTGATCTTCCCCGCGGACGGCGCTCGCGCGTATCTCAAGGATCTGCCGCGCGCCGAGCTGCATCTGCTCGACAGCGGACACTTTGCGCTGGAGGACCAGGGCGATGAGATCGCGCGGCTGATGCGAGCCTTCCTCGATCGAACACTGCTCGGCCGCACTTTTGTCCAAGACGCGCAGTCGTCGCGGGACGCACACTCACCGCATGCGCAACGTTCGCCTGTGCGGTGACCAGGATCTTGCGACGATGCTCGCAATCGTCAACGACGCCGCGGTCGCGTACCGCGGCGTCATTCCCGCCGATCGCTGGCACGAACCGTACATGCCCGAAGCCGAGCTGCGGCAGGAGATCGCGGCCGGCGTCGAGTTCTGGGGACTCGAGACCGACGACGGACTGATCGGCGTCATGGGCGTGCAGCCGGTGCGCGACGTCGAGCTGATTCGTCACGCTTACGTCCGGCCGGACCGACAACGGCACGGCGTCGGCGCGGAGTTGATCGAGCACCTGCGCCGGCGCAGCGCACGGCGCATGCTCGTCGGCACGTGGGCCGCTGCGACGTGGGCGATCGCCTTCTATCAACGTCACGGTTTCGAGCTCGTCGCTCCGCGCGCGCCGCGGCGCTGCTCCGCAGCTACTGGACGATCCCGGAGCGGCAGATCGATACGTCGGTCGTGCTGTCGAATCCGCCGGTCTGAGCTACTTGGTCTTGTCCTTACCGTATAGCGCGCGCAATTCCTGCTTGGCTGCCATGAGCTTGCGTTTACGCGAGGCCGGCAGCTGACGGCCGCCCGATTGATATAGAAGGTCAGCATCGACATGGCCGAGGCATAGGCGCCGGCCTTGCGCCGGCGGCTGCGCTCCGCCGAGCGCTTGAGCGAACGGGCGATGCTGCGCGGATCGCCGCGGGCGAACACGCCGCGATCCAGCGTCAGTGCATCGCTCGTCTGCGTTACTCGTTGCGACCAGCGTTTGCGGGTTGCCTTCTTGCGCGAAGCCTTTTTGCGCGTTGCCATGAGCGATCCACACGACCCGCGATCCGAAACGTTCCCGCCGTTAACGAGCCGCAACGAGCCGTGAGTAACGCGGCGCTAACAGGTAATCTTCTCGGTCGCGGCCGCGGACCCGTGTACCATGCACGCCGCTTTCGGCAACCGATTCGAGGTCTGTATGGGCGTCAGCGGCGGATTGAGAACGATCGCATCCTGCACGGTGCTGCTCGGGTTGCTCGGGGCCTTGCTCGGTTGTACGCAGAAGCCGGATGCGTCGGTCACGGCACAGTCAGGTCAGTCGGCGACCCCCGCCGCTGCGCCGTTGAAGCCGATCGCCGGCATCCAGGACGTCATGGCGGGCATGATCGATCCCGCTGCCGATTTCCTCTGGGCGTCCGTCAGCACGACGGTCAGCGGCAAGGAAACCGTCGAGAAGCAGCCGCGCACAGACGAGGAGTGGGCGGAGGTCCGCCGCCAGGCGATCATCCTCGCCGAAGGCGCAAACCTGATCATGATGGACGGGCGCCACGTCGTGAAAGAAGGCGGCGCGCTCGAAGATCACGGCACGCCCGGGAATCTGACCGCCGCGGAATCGGAGCAGGCCATCGCTCAGAACCGCGGCTCGTTCCTGGCGTTTGCGCAGGCGCTGCGCGACGTCGGCGCCTCGATGCTCGCCGCCGCGGATGCAAAGAATCCTCAAGGCCTCATCGACGCGGGGGATACGATGGATCAGGTGTGCGAAGGTTGCCACCTGAAGTTCTGGTACCCGGGGCAGAACATTCCGCAGTTCCCGGACCAGGCGCCGGAAGAGGACGCCAAGCAGTAATCTGCCGGCGCACGGACAGCACGGACGCGAAGGTAAACATCAGCACGGCGGCGATGCAGCCGAAGAAGCCGCCCGCGCCCGTCAGCGTGAGCAGCAAGCCGCCGCCCAATGAGCTTGCGATGCCGCCGGCGCGGCCTGTGCCGAGCACGACAACCGATGCCGGACGAGCGGCATTCGGTCGGAAAGACGTGGGCGGCCAGCGTGTACATTCCAACCTGCACGGCGCTGATCGCGGCGCCGGCGACTGCGATGCCGCCCATCAGCTGCGGCAGTCCGTCGGCGAACCAGGCAAGCCACGCAAGCGACGCTGCAGCGACGAGCGCCGACACGGCCAGCGGGCGGCGCGAGCCGAGGCGCGCGATCAGCCACGAGATTGCGATCACGCCGGCGATGCCCGCGACGTTGAAAACGAATGCACCTTTGACCGCGGTCACGAGCTCGAACCCGAGCGAGGTCAGCACCAGCGGCGCCCAGTTGAAGAAGGCATAAACGGCGTACATGTTCGTCAGGAACGCGAGCGACACGACCGCGGTGTCCCAGCGCAACTGCGGCGAGAAGATCGTCAGCTTCGGCGCGGACTGAGTCCGGACGGCGAGAAAGCGCGGCGACTCCGGCAGCACGAAATACATGACTGCTGCCGCGAGCAGCGGCAATGCGCCGCCGACGAGGAACAGGCTGCGCCAGCCATGAACAGGAATGAGCTCGGCGGCCAGCGCTGCGCCGAGCATGCCTCCGACCGGCACTCCGACTTGGATCGCGCCGATGGCCAGCGAGCGAAACCTTTTCGGCGCGAACTCCGCGATGAGCGCGGTCGCCGTCGTCAGCGCCCCGCCGAGACCGATGCCAGTGATGAGGCGCCACACTGCCAACGTCGCGACGCTCGTTGCCGTCGCGGCGAGCAGCGTCGCGGCGCCGAACAGTGCCGTGCTCAGGATCAGCGCGTTGCGGCGGCCCCAACGATCGCCGAGCGCGCCGAGGCCGGCGGCGCCGATTGCCATGCCGACGAGGGAAGCGGCGAGCGCTGGTCCGAGCGCCGCTCGCTCGACGCGCAGATCGGTGACGAGTGCGGGCGCGGCGAACCCCGCCGCCTGGATGTCGAAGCCGTCGAGGATCAGCGTAGACGCGGCGCAGAGCAGGACGACCAGCGCCGGCCCGCGCAGCTTTGCCGATTCGAGATCGCGATCGACGTCCGGGGTTGTCATGCTGACCCATATGCCGCAGCAGCGGGGCGGTGACGTCAGAAATGTCGCACAGATTGCCCGCCTGTCCGCCCTGTCACTTTCGTTTCGGCCGCGCGTACTGGTGGTATGGAGATATCGGCCAGCTGTGATAGCGCTGCCGCGCGCGTGCTTGCATCATCCCGCACGATGAATGCGACCGGCGATCGGCTGAGCTCATTGATGGAACGCTACGCTCGGGGCGAGGACCGGGTCTTCGAGCAGCTGTACGCTTTGCTCGCGCCGCGGTTGTATCGATTCTGCCTGCGTCTCGCGGCGAGCGTCGTCGAAGCGGACGATTGTTTCCAGGAGACGTTCCTCAAGCTGCATCGAGCGCGTGCGACGTACGTCGCCGGCGCGAATCCGCTGCACTGGGCTTTCGCGATCGCGCGCTCGGTATATCTGACGCGGCTGCGCTACTGGCGTCGCCGACCGGAGCAGTTGGGAGCGGCACGCGACGTCGCGGAAGCAGGCGAGTTGCAGGTTCACGATACGACCCCCGAGGCGGAGGTCGCCGCCCAGCATCTTCAGGACACGCTTGCGTGCGAGCTCGGCAAGATGTCGGAGAAGAACCGTGTCGCCTATATCCTGCTCAAGGAAGAGAACCTGAGCGCGCGCGAAGCCGCTGCCGTGCTCGGCACGAGCGTGGAAGTGGTCAAGCAGCGTGCACATCGCGCCTACCAGAGTCTCAAGTCCGCGCTGAACACAGCCGGCTGGAGCGAGTATGGCAACCCCGCTTGAGCGCCGCTCCGAGCATCTGTCTGATCATCTCTATGGGCGCGTTCGAAATGCCATCGAAAAGACTCCGGCAGCAACCACCCGCACGCGCACGCTGATTCTTGCAGCTCTCGCCATCGTGCCGGTGCTGACGATCCTGGTCGTCGCGATCGCTTCGGAAGCGGTCTACGGGCGACCGGCGGCGGGCCTAGGCATCGACGTTGCGTCGCCCGCTGGAATGTTGGCGATTCTCGCGCTGCTCGCTGGACTGACACTGGTCTCGACGCTCTTCGCGCTGTGGCAGGGTCGCAGTGGGCTTGGCATCGCATCGATGTGGCTCGTGTCGATCGCGGTACTGGTCGCGCCGGTCTACGCCGCGCTGACTGTGTTGCAACCTTTGCATTCGGGGGCAGCCGACGACGTTGCCTTGACCGGCGTCGAGATTTCGCCGTGGGGATTGCGTTGCATCTTCATCGCGACAGTCGTGAGCGCCAGCGTGCTGGCAATCTTTGCAGTCGCCCTGCGTCGGGCGGTAGCAGTCGCGAGCGGACTGCGTGGCGCTGCTCTCGGCGCAGCCGCAGGTGCTTGGGGTGGTCTCGCCGTATTCGCTTTCTGTCCTTCCGGCGAGACGCAGCATCTGCTCATCGGCCACGTGTTGCCGGTCGCGCTGTTCACGTTGCTGGGCGGCATTGGCTTGGCCCGAGCGCTTCGGCCCTGACGGATCGCACGCAGACGCCTCTCGTTGGCCACGGATCTTTCGGGTGTGCGGCCGCGTATAGTTGCACCCAACAAAAAGGTCAGGGAGCGCTCTTCATGCACGGATCGACCCTCGCAGCCGCGACGCTGTTCGCCGCTGCGCTCGCCGCATTGCCGGCGCACGCCGATTGGACCGGCAAGGGCGAGGCCGGCCTGGTGATCGCCACCGGCAACACCGAGACGGAGAACGCGAATGCGAAGCTGCAGTTCGCGAACGAGATCGGCAAGTGGAAGCACCAGTTCGGCGGTTCCGCGCTGTACGCGTCTTCCGATGACGAAGGCACGACGGCGCAGCGCTGGGAAGCCTTCGAGCAGAGCGACTACAACTTCAGCCCGCGCAATTTCTGGTTCGGCGCGGCGCGCTACGAAGACGACGAGTTCAGCGGCTTCGAGTACCAGGCGATCGTCTCGACCGGCATCGGCCACAAGTTCATCGACACCGACGTCACCAAGTTCACCGGCACGGCCGGCGTCGGCTACAAGGTCTTCGAGACGCGCGATGCGTTCGACGACGCCGGCGTGCTGATCGAGCCCGGCGACCGCGACAGCGAAGTCGTGTTCCGCGGCACGCTCGACTACGACCACCAGCTGACGGCCACGACTTCGGTGCTCGACAAGTTCGTGGTGGAAGCGGGCTCGAACAACACGTTCCTGCAGAACGACCTGGCGCTGCAGGTGAAGATGACCGACGTGCTGGCGCTCGCGGTCGGCTACTCCGTGCGCCACAACACCGATCCGCCGGTCGGCTTCGAGAAGACCGACACGCTGACGACGATCAATCTGGTTTACGAGCTCAAGTGACGCGCTAAGGCCGCAGGCCTTTCACGATCGCATCGAGCAGCGCACCGCGCGAATCCTGGCTCAGCTCCCAGAACATCATTCCGCCGAGCCGGTGCTTGCGGACGTAGTCCGCTTTGACTGCAATCGACTGCGGATCGTCGTACGTGATGAAGGCGCGGGTTTGCGCGTTCCACAGAAACGGCGCCTGCGCCCGGGCATCCCACTCGCGCACGAACCCGCTGTGCCCGATGAATTTGTCCACCAGCTCGGCGTACGAATGCGCCGCCTCGAAGCGCTCGTAAGGCTGGTTCAGTCCCCGATGCTCCGGCTTCACGCCCGCGAAGCCGCGTCCGTAGAACGCAACGCCAAGCACGAGCTTGTCCGCTGGAATGCCCGCCGCGAGGTGCTGCTTGATCGATGCATCTGCGTTGCGGTCGGTGGGCGCGGCATAGGGCGACGCGTACAGGCCCGCGTGATGACCTGTGGTCGGCGTCAGGCTGTTGAAGAAGTCGTAGGTCATCACGTTGATGAAGTCGAGATAGACGTGCAGCTTGTCCATCTCCGTGAAGTCGAAATATTCGCGGTCGGCCGAGGCGATGGTCAGCAGGTAGCGGCCATCGCGGCTTGCAGCGTCGAGCTGCTCGCGCAGGGTCTTCAGCAACGCGGTGAAGTTCTGCTTGTCCTGCGGGCGCGATTTGATGCCCGCGACGCTTTGGCCCGGGTACTCCCAGTCGAGGTCGACACCGTCGAGCGAGTGCGTGCGCAGGAGCGCGACGATGCTTTCGGCAAAGGCGGCGCGCGATGCGGCGGAAAGGGCGGCATCCGAGAATCCTTCGGCCTCCCAGCCGCCGACCGAGAGCAGCACCTTCAGACGCGGATTCTTCGCCTTGAGCGAGCGCAGGTGAGCCAGGTTCGGGGCCACGCCGGGGTGCGGCAGCACGACCTTGCCGCCCTCGATCTTGCCGAAGGCGAAGTTGATGTGCGTGAGCTTGGTCGGGTCGATCTGCGGCGGGGTTTCCCAGCCGATGACATAGGCCACGACCCGGAAGTCGGCCGCCGAGGCGGGGACCGCGGCGAGCATCCAGACGGCGGCGAGCAAAAAGACTGGGGCGGAGCGGATCATCGGCTGAGATGCTATCGTATCCGCCCGCCTAGATTCGATTCACAAATCGAACGACTCACAGGGAGACACTCCAGATGTCGATACAACCTACTCAGCCCCAGTCGATCGGCGGCGTGCTGGACACCACGTTCCAGCTCTACAAGGCTTCGATCGTGAAAATGATCCCGCTGTCGCTGCTCGCAGTGATCGCGGGCAGCCCGCAGTCGATCTACATGTTCACGCAGGGCGCCGGCGCCAACCCTGCCGATCCGTTCGCGATGCTCAACATGATGGGCAGCGGCGGCTACCTGCTCGCCGCGTTCATCGGCATGCTCGGCTCGATGTGGATGGTGTCCGCCGCGTACCTGAAGATCGGCGCCATCGGCGCCGGCGGCGACCTCGGGCTCGGCGCGGCGCTCCAGCAGGCGCTGACCCGCCTGCCGGTCGTGTTCGTCATGATGATCATGTTCGGCATCGCGCTCTTGCTCGGCTTCATTCTGCTGGTCATCCCTTGCCTGATCCTGATGGTGAGCCTGGCGCTGTGCTTCAACCTCGCGCTGCTCGAGAACAAGGGCCCGGTCGACGCCTTGACCGAGAGCCATCGCCTGGTGTGGGGCAACTGGTGGCGCACGGCGGCGATCCTCACCGTCGGGTTCATCATCATCTTCGTGATCTACCTGATCGCGGGCCTGATCATCGGCGTGCTCACACCGCTGCTCGTGCTCGGCGGCGGCGGCACCGAGAACATGCTGCTGATCAGCATGATCAGCGGGCTGCTCATCGGCGTGCTGGTGAGCGTGCTGATGACGCCGTTCTATATCAGCCTCGCGATCGCAATCTACTGGGACCTGAAGCTGCGCAAGGACGGCGGTGACCTCGCCGCCCGCGTCGGTGCGCTCAACGCCGCGTAGTACGTGCGCTTCATCGTCGTTCTCGTCCTGCTGGCGACTGCGCCGGCCGCCTGGTGTCAGGCGGCCGGCCAGGGCGAGCGCTCCCCGCTCGACGTCATCGAGCGGTGCGGCGACTCGGCCGACGAGGAATCGACCGGGCTGACAGCGCTCGAAGAAGAATGTCCCGGCCTCACGCGCGCGTTGGAGCAGTCCGGTTACCTGCCGCTGCTCTCGACCGCTTCCCGCGACGAGCTGGACGTCTACGATCTTACCGACCTGCTGCAGGTCGATGCCTGGTACGAGGAGCCGGCGGCTCGCACCGTCGACGTCGGCACGCTCGGTCCGATTCTCGATTCGCTGCAAGCGCAGGAGCCCGAGCGTCCGCTCGGCTGGTTCGAGCGCTTCAAGCGCTGGCTGCGCTCGATGCTGGAGCGGCGAGGCGGCAGCTCGGACAACTGGCTGTCGCGCTGGCTCGAAGAGGCGGACGTCTCCGATGTGGTCGCGAAAGGCATCCTGTTCGTTGCGCTCGCGCTGATCCTGGGGTTGACGATCTTCGTGATCGTCAACGAGCTGCGCGCAGCCGGCATCTTCCGTGAGCGGCCCAAGCAGGATGACGATGGAGTCGGGGGAGGGGCTGCACCCGATGCAGGCGATGCAGCCATGGATCTCGACGCGCTTCCCGTCGACCGCAAGGCTTCGATGCTGTTGCGCATGCTCGTGGCGACGCTCGTGCAGAGCGGGCGTCTGCGCACGGAACGCAGCCTCACGCATCGCGAGTTGTGTGCTCGCGCCACGTTCGACGATGCGCAACAACGCCAATCCTTTCAGCGCGTCGCCGCGCTCGCGGAGCGCACGGTTTATGGCAGCCGCGACGTGCCGGCCGAGGAAGTCGAGCCGATCGTGGCAGCAGCGCGCGCGCTCGACGCACAGCTGCGCGGAGCAACGGCGTGAAGGACCGGTTGATCACGCTGGGCCTCGCTGTTGGCGCGCTCGCGGCCTTCTACGCGGTGTTGGTGCCGAAGCCGGACACGCTGCAGGAGCGCGTGACGCGCCCGCTCAGCACGGAAGCCGGCCCGAACGGTTATCTCGGTCTGCAGCGCTGGCTCGCGAACGAAGGAATTCCTGTCGTTTCGCTGCGCGAGCGCTATGGCGCGCTGGCGACGATCGTGCCCGGCGTACCGACGGGCAATCTGCTGATCACGACCGCGCCTCACGTCTATCCGCTGCGCAACTCCGAAGTCGAGCCGCTGCAGAGCTGGATCGAGGCCGGCAACACGCTGGTCGTGCTGGCCGGCTTGTCCGATACGCCGGAATGGTCGATGGGCGACGGCCTCGATGTGCAATTCGTCGATCACATGAAGGACATGACCGGCCTGTCGTTCACGCAGATTCCTCCCCCCGCGCCGCCAGTCGAGCCGCCGAAGGAAGGCGAGACGACCGCCGGCCAGCGCCCACGACCGGCGACAACCTGCTGGCAGTGACCCGCCTGCTCGAACCGGTGCGGTCCGAGTCTTCGCCCAATGGCGAGCATCCGCTGCTCGATGGCGTGCACTCGCTGCTGGCCGTTTCCGAATTTCCAAGTGCGCACTGGCAGGCTTCGTCGGAGCGTGCCGTCTTGCTGGAGCTCGCGAGCGATCATGACTCGCGTGTGCCGGCGCTGTGGCTGATGCCGTACGGCGATGGCCAGATCATCTTCAGCGCCTACGGCAGCATCTTCACCAACAAGGTTCTCGGCGAGCGCGACAATGCGCGGTTGCTCGCCAACGTCGCGCGCTGGTCGCTGGGCGAGAAGGGGCGCGTCATCGTCGACGACGCGCATCAGGGGCTCGTATCGTTCTACGATCCCGACAAGTTCTTCGGCGATTCGCGCCTGCATCGCGCGCTGCTGTGGCTCCTGGGGTTGTGGCTGGTGTTCGTGCTCGGGCCGCGCCGCCTGCGCGGCGTCACGCGCGCGTGGAATCCGCTCGACGTGACCAGCTTCGTGCGGGCAACCGGCGGCTTCATGGCGCGCGTGCTGCGCCCGGCGGCCGCGGGTCAGCGGCTGTTCGCGAATTTCTTCAACGAGATTCGCAGTCGGCTCGGCCTGACGCCCGACGGCGCGCCGCTGTGGGACTGGCTGGCCGGACACGCAGTGATACCGGCAGCGGATCTGAACCGACTGCAGGAGCTGCATCGACGCGTCGCCACGCGGCGGCGCATCGATCTGGCAGAGCTGCATAACCTGATTGCGCGCATCCGCGCGCAGCTCAACTGAACAATGAGACGGACGGAGACTCTCGCACGATGAACGCACTGGAATCGTTCGAACGAAAGCTGCAGCAGGACCTGGGAACCGTCGTGATCGGCATGGAGCCCGTGATTCGCGCGCTCGCCATCGCCGTCGTGGCGCGCGGCCACGTGCTCCTGCAGGGCGCTCCGGGCCTCGGCAAGACGCTGCTGAGCAAATCGCTCGCCGGTGCGCTGGGCGGCGTGTTCAAGCGCGTGCAAGGCACGGCCGATCTCATGCCGTCCGACATCACCGGCGTTCACGTGTTCGACACGGAGCGTCGCGACTTCGTGTTCCGTCCAGGCCCCGTGTTCGCGGACGTGCTGCTCGTCGACGAGATCAACCGCACCGGCCCGAAGACGCAGTCGGCGCTGCTCGAGGCGATGGAGGAGCGCCAGGTCACGATCGACCGCAAGAACTATCGCCTGCCGGAGAAATTCCTGGTCATCGCCACGCAGAACCCGCGCGAGTTCGAAGGCACCTATCCGCTGCCGGAGTCGCAGCTCGACCGGTTCATGCTGCGCATCGACCTCGCCTATCCGGCGCGCCAGCACGAGCTGGAGATCCTGGCGAAGTACGGCAACACGGACGCGCACGCTGCTCAACACGAGCAGGAAGCCGCGAGCGCTGCATTGTCCGCGGCACAAGCTGCGGTCGAGAGCGTACATGTTGCGCCGGAGCTCAGCGCCTACGTCGTCGATCTCGCGGCGGCATCGCGCGAGCATGCGCACGTCAGCCTCGGATTGTCGACGCGCGGTGTGCTCGCATTGTTACGTGCTGCGCGTATCGATGCCGGCATGCGCGGCGCGGAGTTCGTGACGCCCGATGACGTCAAGGCAGTCGCTCCGCTCGTGATTCCACACCGGCTGGTGCTCGCACCGGAAGCAGTGCTCGAAGGTGTCGCTGCTCGGACGATCACTCAACAGCTGCTCGATCAGACGCCGGTGCCGCGCTAGCAGACGTGTCATGAGCCTGCGCCAGAACGCACTTGCTCTCGCGGTCCTGACTGTTCTGATGGCCATCATCGGCGATTGGAGCGGCGATCCCGACCTCGCGCGGCTGTGGTACCTGTCGCTCGCAGTGTTGCTGCTCGGCCTCGCCTATGAAGGCTGGCTCATGATGCGCACTGGTCTCGGCGTTTCGATCAGCGCAGCGAAGCCGCGCGCGATTCTTGGACGTCCGGCGGCCTTGCAGCTGACGTTTACGCATCGACTCGCGCGGGCGCTGATGTTGGAGATTGCGGCGGATTCTCCTCCAGCAGTCGACATGGACGGCGCAGTGCGAACGCTCGTCGTGCCGCCCGCGGGCGCGAGCATGTCGGTGACTGCGACTCCGCGACGACTCGGTCAGCAGATCTGGCCGCCGTTGCGCGCGCGCGTTGCCGGACCGCTCGGACTCGCGTGGTGGACGCGACCACTGCCTGCGCAATTCACGTTGAGCGTCGCTCCTGATCTGTTGCGCGACGATGCCGAGCGCGCGGGCGCGGCCAGCACTGGCACACGGGCGCGATCACTGCTCGGCGCCGGCGGTGAGGTGCTGCAACTACGCGAGTATCGCCCGGGCGATCCGCAGCACGTCATCGATTGGAAGGCGACAGCACGCAGCAACCGCCTCGTCAGCCGCGATTTCTCCGAGGACCAGCATCTCGAGATCATCCTCGCGATCGACGCGGGCCGTGCCAGCGCGCTGCGCGCCGGCGACCTCGATCGCTTCGGTCACTACGCGAATATCGCCTCGCGCTTCGCGGAGCACGCTGTCGCGCACGACGATCAGGTCGGCCTGGTCGTCTTCGCGGATCGCCCGCTCGGGTCGATCGCGCCGGGCCGCGGCATCGGCACGGTCGCACGGATTCGTGCGATGTTGGCCGCCGTGCAGCCTGCTGCCGCGGAATCGAACCCGTTGAACGCAGTGCTGCGGATTCGCCAGCTCGTGCGTCACCGCAGCTTGGTCGTGATGCTGACGGATCTTGACGATGCCACCGTCGCCGGCCAGCTGGCGTCCGCGGCCCGGCTGCTATTGCCGAAGCATCTGCCGTTGGTGGCAGGGCTCGCGAGTCCGGAAGCGCAAGCACTGGCGCACGGACAGGCGGGTGGGTGGCTGGCGCCATACGAAGCGCTGGCCGCGCAGGAGTACTGCGCTCGTCTGGCGAGGAATGCCGCGGCGCTGCGTGCGTTGGGAGCGCCGACTCTGCTGGCGCTGCCGAACCAGATGGAGCGGGCGGTGTTCGAGGCTTATGCGGAGTTCCGGATACGACGCGCGTGTAGGTCGGGTTTTAACCCGACTCTTTGCTTGTCGGCTGAAGCCCGACCTACGAAACCGGAACAACCGGCCGCTCAGCGCGCCGAGCATCACGATCCAGAAGCCGAAGCCGATGATCACGCGGTTGATCATCGGGAAGTCCGGGTCCGGCGAGATGTAGCCTTCGATGAAGCCGCACACCACCAGCAGCAGCGCGCACAGCAACAGCAGCTTGCTGGTCTTGCTCGCGGCGTGCCGGAAGGATTCGCGCCGCGTCGCGTGCGTCGGGCGGATCAGCGATTCGCCGAGCATCATGCCCGCCGCGCCGGCGAGACAGATCACCGAGAGCTCGACGACGCCGTGCGCGAGCACGAACTTGAGCAGCTCGCCCGCCATGCCGTGCTGATGCGTGAACGCGAAGATGGCGCCGAGCATGAAGCCGTTGGTCGCGATGATGTAGAACGTGCCGAGGCCGAAGAACACGCCGACCACGAATGCGAAGATACTGACGGCGATGTTGTTCGCGAGGATGCTCACCGAGAGCACCGACGACGGCGCTACGTTCAGGATGCCTTCGGTCCAGAGCCGGCCTTCTTCGACGCCGTCGATCATCGGCTCGCTGGCGACCAGGCCGATCAGCTCGGGATACGTGCCGACGAGCCACCATCCCGCCGCGGCGCTCAGCGCGAACAGCAGCGCGACCAGTTGAATCTGCCCGCGCAGCTCGCGCACGACCTGCGGAATCTCGTCCTGGAACAGTGAGCGCAGCCGTTCGCGCCAGTTGTGCGGCTTGCGATAGATCACCGCGTGCAGCCGCGCATAGCTTTGCGCCAGTGCGCGAGTCATGCGGCTGGCCGGCAGCGTGCGACGAACGATGGAAAGATCGCGGCCGAGCGCGCGATACAACTCGATCGCGCGCAGTGTGTCCGTAACGGTGTGGTCGCGCTTGCGCTCCAATCCATCGAGGATCGCACCGAGGTCGCTCCACGCCGCGATGCGCGAGGTCGCCCAGGCCTGCAGCCCTGCCGTTCTCAGTCATTGTGGCTCGCTCATTGTCCACCCAGCTTCGCGATGAGGCGGCTGCGCAGGTCGAGCGTGCCGAGCCGCGCCAGCTCGTCGGCCGAAATCTGCGGCTCGATGCGCGCCAGCAGCGTGCGTGCGATCGTCGCGCGATTGTGTTCGTCGAGCGCCGGCCAGCGATCCAGCAGCTCCTGGATCAGATCCGCTGCCTGCGGTGTCAAGCCGCTCTTGGCCGCCGTGGTGCTTGCGAACGAGGTCGGGCTGCTGTCGTGATCCATCACGAGCAGCGTGCCGGCGGCCAGGTCGCCGACGCGCACGTGATGTTCCGTCAAGCACGACCGTTGCGAGGCCGACGAGGTAGCAGACGGGCAGGCTGTCGAGCAGGCGAAAGATGTTCCGCAGCAGCAGCGCGCCCGCGCCCGGAATGTCGCCCTCGCGCGTGACGAGGCGCACGCCGGCGATCCGCTTGCCCGGCGTGCGGCCGCGCATCGCGACCTCCAGCACCGGGTGATAGAAGAAGTAGATGAACAGCGTCGGCAGCCAGACCCAGAGGACGTAACCGGAGCCGGGCTCGCCCGACATCTTCAGCCCGCCGTTATAGATGAGATGGCCGACCAGCAGCCACTGCAGGGCCAGCAGCAGCCGGATGTGCCAGTCGACGATGAACGCATAGCTGCGGCTGCCCGGTCCGGCGATGGTCAGCTCGACGTCCACCCCGGTGACCGTCTGCAACGTGATCTGCGGTGAGCTCATGCGGCGCCGATATTAGCAGCCGCCGCAACCTTTTCGGCGCGCCTGGCGTCGCAGATTGCATGAAGACCTCACTACTGGCCGGCGCGGCTGCGGCCGCACTCGTGGTTCACGTGGCGTCGGCGGCAGAGCCGGCGCAGTCCTTGCAGCTCACAGTCGTGCCCGCGCAGCCGCTCCTGGAGCGAACGCTGTATGGGCAGGCGATCAATTGCGACTTTCGAATTGCGAACCGCGGCAGCGAGGCGCTCGAGCTGCGTGCGGTCCAGCTCGTCGTGCGCGATTCGACCGGCGCGCTCGTCGCGAAGCTCGAAGTGAACGACAACGGCATCCAGCCCGGCATCACTACCGTTGCAAATCGCAAGGTGGCGGCGGGCGGTGGCCTCACGCTCTTCAATCCCTTTCATACGCTGGCGGCCCAGTGGCCGCTCGCGTCGCTCGACTACACCTTCCGCTTCGGCGACGAGAAAGACGGCGAGGTCGTGCAGAACGTCCGCGTGACGCCGCAAGCCTATGCAACGCGGACGCGCCTGCGGTTGCCGCTCGACGGCCGCTTGCTCATCTGGGACGGCCACGATTTCTATTCGCACCACCGGCGCTTCGACTTCGATCATCCGGTCGCAGTCGAGATCGGATTCAAGACCAATGCGGCCCGCTATTCGTACGACTTCACGCTGGTCGATGCCGACGGTAGCCGTTACCGCGGCGACGGCGCGAAGAATGAGGACCACTTCTCGTACGGCCAGCCGGTGCTCGCGCCCGGCGACGGCACCGTCGTGAGAGTCGCGAACGCTGTCGCCGAAGACGGCTCGCCGATGCGCATCGCGGCGCTGAAGGAAGACGGCATGGTGCTGTTCGGCAACTACGTCGTCATCGATCACGGCAACGGCGAGTTCAGCCATCTCGGGCATCTCAAGCCCGGCAGCGTGAAGGTTGCCGCCGGCGACAAAGTGCGCGCCGGCCAGCCGATCGCGCAGGTCGGCACGTCGGGGTCGTCATTGTTCCCGCATCTGCATTACGAGCTCGCCACGACGGCCGGGACCGACGGCGAAGGCCTGCCGTCGCAGTTCGTGGAGTTCGATCGGGTGCTCGGCGCGACGCGCGCCCGCGCCGACGGCACGAGCCCCGACTCCGGCGATATCGTTCAAGCGCGTTAAGGGTCAGGTGTACGATGTGCGGGTGAACGCACGTCCCACCTTCAGACTCGCAACTCCCGCCGAACGCAGCGCGCTCGAGGACCTGCAGCGTCGTGCTTCCCTGATTTGGGAAGAGGATCGGGACGCGCTGTTGGCTCACCCCGACGCGATCGAGCTGCCGCTCGAGCAGATCACCGACGGCCGTACCATCGTTGCGGAGAGCGTCGGTGAGTTACTTGGCTTCGCTGTGGTGCTGCCGCGTGAAGATGGCGACGCGGAGCTCGACGGCCTGTTCGTCGAGCCGACGCACTGGCGGCACGGCATCGGCCGCGCGTTGGTCGACGAGGTCGAGCGCATGGCCCGCGCGGAGGGTGCCGCGAGCCTTTGGGTAACCGCCAACACGCGCGCGCTCGGCTTCTACGATTCCTGTGGCTTCGTCACGGTCGGCGAAGTGGCGACGCGGTTTCGTCCGGCGCCCAAGATGCGGAAGACTCTCGATGTCGCGCGGTAGTGCCGACGACATCCGCGTAGCGCTGATCGGCTTCGGCTTGGGCGGCGCCGCGTTCCACGCACCGTTGATCGCATGCACGCCCGGCCTGCGGCTCGCCACCATTGTCACTCGCAACGCGGAGCGCCGCGCCCAGGCGGCACGCGAGCATCCACAAGCGACCATCGTCGATTCGGTGCAAGCGATATGGGATCGCGCGCAGGACCATGATGTCGTCGTGGTCACGACCAGCAACGACTCGCACGTTTCGCTCGCGATGGCCGCACTGGCGGCGGGCCTGCCGGTCGTCGTCGACAAGCCATTTGCCGTGCGTGCGGCGCAAGCGCGCGAAATGATCGCAGAGGCACGGCGCCGCAATCTGATGCTGACCGTCTATCACAACCGGCGCTGGGACAGCGAGATGCTCACCGTCAAGCGCCTGCTCGCGGAGCAGGCGTTCGGCGACGTGCTGCGCTTCGAGTCGCGACTCGAGCGCTGGCGTCCGCAGCCGAAAGGCGGATGGCGTGAGCGCGGCGAGCCGGAGCTGGCGGGCGGGTTGCTCTACGATCTCGGCACCCATCTCATCGACCAGGCGCTGCAGTTGTTCGGCCCGGTCACTCACGTCTACGCCGAGCTTGACCGCCGCCGGCCCGGCATTGAAGTGGACGACGACGTGTTCCTCGCGCTGACGCACGCGTCCGGCGTGCGTTCGCATCTCAGTGCGACGTACGTCAGCGCACAGCCGCTCGCGCGCATGCGCGTTCTCGGTTCTCGCGCGGCATACTTGAAGGTGCACGGCGACGTGCAGGAGGAAGCGCTGCGTTCGGGCGCGCGTCCGGACAAGCCCGGTTGGGGCGAGGAGCCGCGCGAGCATTGGGGATTGCTGGGTGTCGGCGATGCGGCGGTGCCTGTGCGCAGCGAGCCCGGCGCGTATCAACATTTCTACGCGGGAGTCGTCGCTGCACTGAGGAACGGCGCGCCGCCACCGGTCGATCCGGAAGATGCCGTCGCGGGCTTGGAGATCATCGAAGCATGTCTTACATCGCAGCCGAACAACGTTACGACAACGCACCGTTTCGAACGGTAGGGCGCAGTGGCCTGAAGCTGCCGCCGATCTCGCTCGGCTTGTGGCACAACTTCGGCGCCGACACCCCGCTCGAGCGGCAGCGCGCGATCTTGCGCGCGGCGTTCGACCTGGGCGTCACGCACTTCGACCTCGCGAACAACTACGGCCCGCCGTACGGCAGCGCCGAGAGCAACTTCGGCCGGCTGTTCCGCGAGGATTTTCGTCCGTATCGCGACGAGCTGATCATTTCGACGAAGGCGGGCTGGGACATGTGGCCGGGGCCGTACGGCCAGGGCGGCGGCTCGCGCAAGTACGTGCTCGCGAGCCTCGACCAGAGCCTGCAGCGCATGGGACTGGAGTACGTCGACATCTTCTACTCGCATCGCTTCGATCCCGATACGCCGCTGGAGGAGACGGCCGGTGCGCTCGCGACGGCGGTTCAACAGGGCAAGGCGCTGTATGTCGGGATCTCCGCGTACTCGCCCGAGAAGACCGTCGAGATGGCGACGCTGTTGCGCGCGTGGAATGTGCCGCTGCTCATCCATCAACCGAAGTACAACTTGTTCGTCCGCGAGATCGAGAACGGCTTGTTCGAGGCGGTGGAGCGCGTTGGCGCGGGCATGATCGCCTTTTCGCCGCTGGCGCAGGGCGTGCTTTCGAGCCGTTACCTCGGGGGTATCCCTGACGGCTCGCGCGCGTCGAGCGGCTCGCGCTTCCTGCTGCCCGAGCACATTACTCCGGACGTTCTGCGCAAGGTCCGCGCGTTGAACGAAGTCGCAGCCGCCCGCGGCCAGACGCTGGCGCAGCTCGCACTCGCGTGGGTATTGCGCGATCCGCGCATGACTTCGGCGCTGATCGGTGCCAGCAGCGTCGAGCAGTTACGTGAGAATGTCGCTGCCGTGCGGCAGCTGGCATTGAGCGCCGCGGAGCTGGCCGCGATCGAGCAAATCGTGCGGGCGCATTGACAACCCGGCGCTCCGGCGCGCTTGATAGACACCGTCAGAGCACTCCCAATAAGACCAGTTGTACCGGAGGGTAGCCATGGCTATCGCAATCCATCCTGCCGTCGACGGCGGCGTGAAGAAGGGGTCCGCTTCGTTCTCGGGCGGAACGTTGCAATGCAAGTGCGCGCAGGGGACGGTCACCGTGACCATCGGCGCGCAGACGGCTCACAATCACGTATGTGGCTGCACCAAGTGCTGGAAGCCGGCGGGTGCAGCTGTTCTCGCAAGTCGCCGTCGTCGGGCGCGACAAGGTCAAAGTCACTTCGGGCCAGGAGAAGCTGAAGATCGTCGACAGCAACGCGGCGATCCAGCGTTACGCCTGCACGGGCTGCGGCGTGCACATGTACGGCCGCATCGAGAACAAGGGCCATCCGTTCTACGGGCTCGATTTCATCCACACCGAGCTGTCGGCGGATTCCGGCTGGTCGGCGCCCGAGTTCGCGGCGTTCGTGTCGAGCATCATCGAGTCCGGCTTCGATCCGGCGAAGATGGGCCAGGTGCGCGCGCGGCTGAAAGAGCTGGGGCTCGAGCCGTACGACGCGCTGTCGCCGCCGCTGATGGACGCGATCGCGACCCACACGGCGAAAGCGAAGGGCGTGCTCAAGGCCTGACCGATGCTCGCCAAAAAAGACAGCTGGCGCTGTTTCGATGGAACGCTGTCGGTCTTCGAGCATCGCTCGCAGGCTTGCAATTGCGACATGCGCTTCGCGGTGTTCATGCCGCCGCAGGCGCAGTCGCAACGCGTTCCAGTGCTGTGGTACCTGTCCGGCCTGACCTGCACGTGGGAGAACGTGATGACCAAGGCCGGGCTGCAGCGCACGGCCGCGGCGCTCGGTCTCATGGTGATTGCACCGGACACTTCGCCGCGCGGCGACGACGTGCCGGACGATCCCGCTTACGATCTCGGGAAGGGCGCGGGTTTCTATCTCACAGCGACCCAGCAGCCGTGGGCGAAGCACTACCGCATGGACCAGTACGTCGCGGATGAGCTGCAACGCGTCGTCGCCGACAACTTCCCTGCGGCAGATCTTGCGCGCCAAGGCATCACCGGTCATTCGATGGGCGGTCACGGCGCGCTGACGCTGCACCTGAAACATCCGCAGCGCTATCGCTCGGTTTCAGCGTTCTCGCCGATCGTGGCGCCGTCGCAGGTGCCGTGGGGGCAGAAGGCGTTCACGGCCTATCTCGGCAGCGATCGCAGCGCGTGGCAGAGTTACGATGCGACCGAGCTCGTCAAGAAGCAGCCGTCGACCGCGCACATCCTGATCGACCAGGGTGCCGCGGATCAATTTCTGGAACGCGAGCTGCAACCGCAGCGCTTCGTCGACGCGGCAAAGTCAGCGGGCCAGCAGGTGACGCTGCGGATTGCAGGAAGGGTACGACCACTCGTACTACTTCGTGTCGACGTTCATCGACGATCACCTGCGCTGGCACGCTAACAACCTTCAGGCGCGCGGCACCTTGTAGTAGTCGAACGCGCGATCCCGATACGCTTGCCCGTCATTGCGGGTCAGCTCTTCGAGCGAATCCGCCGGCGCGGCCTTCAGCTGGTCCTTCGTCAGGTTGATGACGTAGGCGCCCTCGGTTTCGTCGTAGTTGAGCGCGTTCCACGGCACCGGGTGATATTTCTCGCCCATTCCCAGCACGCCGCCGAAGCTCATCACGCCGAACAGGATGCTGTTCGACTGCTTGTCGAGCACCACGTCCTTGACCTCGCCGAGGCGCTCGCCTGAGCTGTCCTTCACGGTCGTGCCGATCACTTTGGATGCGCGGATTGCGGACGTGTGTCCAGTGCTTGTCGTCATTGCCCCTTCTCCTGTTGAAACATTGGCCTCGTTGAGATCAAGACAATGTAACCGCGCCGCATCCGGTTCCAACTCGTGCGCGCACGGTTTTTCTCGACAGGCGTGTCGGCTCTGTCAGCACACGTCGCCGATTTGCGTCGACGGCGGGAACGAACGAACTGCCTATCCGTTGTGGTGCCGACGACCACAGGGAGATTTCCGTGATTACCACATCAGTCCGTCGACGGATCGCAGCGTCGATCGTCGCGCTCGCCGCCGCGCAACTCGCGCACGCAGAGCTGCCGCAGCGCGCACCGCTGCAAATCCTCGAGCCCGACAGCACGGACGTGAGCAACGATCCGGAAAACCCGCCGAGCCCGCCGTTCCTCGGCCTCGGACTCGCGGTGGAGGGAAACGTCGCACTCGCCGGCATGCCGGGCGCGTTCGATGAACGAGGACGCGTCGCCGGATTCGTGCGCAACGCCGCGGGCACGTGGATCCGTCGGCAAACTTTGACTGCCAGCAATTTGGCGCCGGGCGCTGGCTTCGGCGAGCACATCGCCATTTTCAACAATCGCGCGCTGATCACCTCGCGCAGCGCCGTCTACATCTTTCAGCTGCTGTCGAACAAATGGCAGCAAACCGGCAAGTTGTCGTTCGGCCGGTCGGTGCAGGTGCACGATCTGGACTGGCACTGGAACACTGCCGTCGTCGGCGCGAGCGACGCAACTGGCAATGCAGCATACGTGTTTCATATGAACACCGACGGCACTTTCCAACGTATCGCGCGGCTGGCGCCGCCGGACGCTGTCCGCTGGCGATCTTTTTGGCGAGCGCGTCGCGGTCTACAGCACTACCGTGGCCGCAACGGCACCCGGCTACAACTCGGAGCAGGGCGCCGCCTACGTCTTCACGTGCACCGAGACCCGCTGCGTCGAGCGGCAGAAGCTGCTC
Organism: uncultured Gammaproteobacteria bacterium; assembly: GCA_963830745.1. Lineage (GTDB taxonomy): Bacteria > Pseudomonadota > Gammaproteobacteria > Steroidobacterales > Steroidobacteraceae > Steroidobacter. Next base: position 131,958 of record CAWHNL010000010.1, on the reverse strand, counting down.
GCCAACGACGGGCAGCAAGGCGATGACTTCGGCCGCGCCGTCGATCTCGCGAGCGGCATTCTGATCGTCGGCGCACCCTCGGCCGATTGGGTGCCGGGCGATCCGGCCGAGCTGCCGAGCGAACAGAACCATCGTGCTGGCGGTGCAGCGTACCTGTTCGTTCGCAGCGGCTCCACGTGGACTGAACAACAGAAGCTGCGCCCGAGCCCGCGCAGCTCAACTGGTACGCCACGTTCGGATACCAGGTTGTCGCCTCGGGCACGCATGTCGTAGTCGGCAGCGCCGTACCAGATCGACGACCTTTGAGCCGGGCCACGTGATCGACTATCGCTGGTCGGGCGGCTCGCTGGTCGCGAACCGCGCTCATGACCTTCGAGGCCAGCCACGGCGACGGCTTGGCCCTGTACAACGACACGCTTTGGGCCGGCATTCCCGTTGCGTCGGGCTTTTTCGGCGCGGCCGCGGTGTACAACCTCGAGCAGCTGCAGTAGCTCAGGCAACTGTCGCTCAGGCCGACACCGTTCGGCGCGGCGCGCCGTCAGTCCGACGCATTTCCATTGATCCTCCGCTGCCGCGCGCCTAGCGTCGCGGCATCCTGGAAGGAGGATTCCACCATGTTGCGAAAGGCGACAGCGTTACTACTGCTGGCGGCGTGCGCTGTGCACGCTGATACGAACAATCCGGAAACCCTGGCCGAGCGCTCGCAGGCAACGGCACGTGCGGTGCTCGATCGTGCGGTGGCTGCAATCGGCGGCGCCGAGGCGCTGCGCTCGATCGAGGTCGTGCGGCTGCGGCTCGAAGGCGAGAATTGGCCACGCTTGCAGATGCCGACCGCCTCGCCGCCGTTCGAAGCCGGCACCCAGCAGGAAACGCTGCTGCTCGACCTGAAGAACAATCGCCTGAAGCTCGAGCAAGAGGTGAGCGGTGCGGGCTTCACCGGCAACAACACCATCGTGATCAAGTCCGGGCAGGGTGCGAACTACGATCAATCGCGCGCACACGATCACGCCGATTCCGGCCGCGCAGTCGAGCCAGCAACAGTTCGTTCAGTACAACCGCCGCTTGCCGCATCTGCTGCTGCGCCAGGCGCTCGATCGCGAAACGACGTTGCGTTCGCTCGGCCAGGATACGTTCGAGGGCAAGCCGCACGATGTGTTCACGTTCGTGATGGCCGACACCCAGCAGGTCGCGGTGTACGTCGACTCCGCCAGCGGCCTGGTGTCGAAGTACGAGCTGATCTTCGTCGATCCGTTCACCGGCGTAGAGGCCTCGGAGATCATGTTCGGCAACTACACGCGCGCCGGCAATTTCCAGGTGCCGCAGACGTGGGGCACGCGCCAGGCCGGCGACCTGACCGTGCGCGCGCAGCTCAAGGTCGAGATCAATCCCGCCGTCACGGACCAGTCGTTCGACGTTGCCGCCGACGGCTACGCGCGCGTCGCAGCCGCTCCCCGACACGCTCGAAGAGAAGGTCGAGCAACTCGCCGACGGCGTGTTCGTGATCCAGAACGTCGCGGGCCAGAACCAGAACACGCTCGCGGTTGCGTTCAAGGACTACATCGTCGCGGTCGAGGCGCCCGGTTCGAGCGCCGGCGCCGAAGAGGTCATCAAGCGCATCAAGGCTGCGATTCCCGGCAAGCCGATCCGCTATGTCGCGATGACGCACCATCACGGCGATCACATCGGCGGCCTGCGCAGCTTCATCGCGGAGGGCGCGACGGTCGTCACGACGCAAGGCAATCGGGAAGTCGTGGAGACGATGGCCGCCGCTCCGCAGCTCGACCGCCTGGCGAAGAGCCCGCGCAAGCCCGAGTTCCTGTTCCTCCAGCGCGGCAAGCGCGTGCTGACCGACGGCACGCGCACGGTCGAGCTCATCGACATCGGCCCGAATCCGCATGCGCGCGAAATGGTGGTCGCGTACCTGCCGAAGGAGCGCGTCGTGTTCCAGGGCGACTTGTTCTTCCTGCCCGCGAACGACGCGCCGACGGGACCGCCGCAGGCGACGACGGTGAGCTTCGCGCAGAAGCTGAAAGACATGAAGCTCGGCGTCGATCGTATCGCCAGCGTGCACGGTCGCACGACCACGATCGAAGAGTTGAATCGCGCTATGCAGAGCGCCGTGCCCAGCACCTGAGCCCCTGATCGCGTCTTCGCAACCAAAGCCGACGTGCAGTATCGCTGCACGTCGGCTTCTTCCGCAGAATGGGTCTGCGCGCCGCGCTGCCAGTTCCGCAACGGTGCACTGTTGCGAACTCAATGAACTAAAAGCGGGCAGCGCCGCACTCAACGCCGGACCGAGGGTGCGGAATCTTGCGCGGTGCACGGTGCGCGCCGCCGGAATCTGAATACACTCCACATCACTCGCTCGCATCCGCCACAGAATGGCGCGCGCACGCTCCTTGCATGAGCGTGCGTCATGACGGAGACACGGTTTCGGATTTCGATGGAGAAGGACATGACGATGCGAAAGGCAGCGGCCTTGGGATTGTTCGCATTGGGCACGCTGGGATCGACGGAGATTCGTGCAGCCGACTATCAGGCCGCAGCTTCGCTGGAGCGCGCGCTGCCGGCTGCGACAGACACGGAGATCGACGGCGTCAACTGGCGTTGCACCGGCGACAAGTGCGTCGGCATTCCGGTCGGCCGCAGGCCGTCGAGCTCGCGCATGGAGGAGTGCCGCAAGGTGGCCGCGGCGCTCGGCCGGCTTTCGAGCTTTTCCGCGCGCGGCAAAGAGCTCAGCAAGCGCGACCTCGACGCCTGCAATCGCGGCGCGCGCTGACCGCAGTACGGAATTGACGCCCATTCCTGATTAATCTTCACGTCACTCATTCGCGCCGGCTGATTTCTCGCGCGCGTGCAATTCCCTACATTGCACGCCGACCCCATCCGTGAGGAGCGAGAAACGAGATGACGAGCGCCAAGTTTGCGATGTTGAAGGTATCGGTCGTATGCCTGATGGGCCTCGGCACGACCGCCCTCGGGCCCGCCGCTTCCGCGGCCTCGGCCGCAGGCCCGTACTACGCGGAGGCCACGTTGGCGACGGCAGCCCCGTCCGCCACGGACAAGGATGTCGGCGGCGTCCAATGGCGGTGCGAAGGCGAAAAGTGCGTCGGCAAGGCCGACCGGCACTCGTCGCTGGACTCTTATATGAAGGAATGCCGCAAGGTCGCGGCGGGTCTCGGCAAGCTGACCCGGTTCTACAGCCGCGGCCGCGAGATGAGCCAGCGCGACCTCGACAACTGCAACCGTGCTGCCTCGTAACGGCGGCGGTGAGGGCATCCGCGATGGGCACGGATGCCCTAGAATCGAGGACATGTATCGCGCCCCCCTCAAAGACCTGCAATTCGTCCTCCATGACCTGATCGGCGAAGCCGACCTGCAGGCCTGCCGCGACCTCGGCGACTATTCCGCAGACCTCGCGGACAGCGTGCTCGCCGAGGCCGGCCGCTTCGCCGAGTCGGTGCTCGACCCGTTGTACCGCACGGGCGACCGCGACGGCGCGAAGTGGACGCCGCAGGGCGTCGTCACTCCGCCGGGCTACAAAGATGCGTACGCGCAGTTCGTCGAAGGCGGCTGGCCGTCGCTTTCGCACAGCACGGAGTTCGGCGGGCAGGGCATGCCACGTGCGCTCGCCACTGCGGTCGAGGAGATCTGGACGTCCGCGAACTGCGCGTTCAAGTTATGTCCAATGCTCACGCACAGCGCGATCGAGGCGCTGGAGCAAGTCGGCGCGCCCGGGCTGCAGCAGACCTATCTGCCGAAGCTGATCAGCGGCGAGTGGACCGGCACGATGAATCTCACCGAGCCGCAGGCCGGCTCGGATCTCGCGCAGGTGCGGATGCGCGCAGTGCCCGAGGGCGATCACTTCCGGCTGTTCGGCCAGAAGATCTTCATCACCTATGGAGAGCACGACTTCACGCCGAACATCGTGCATCTCACGCTCGCGCGCATCGACGGCGCGCCCGGCGGCGTGAAAGGCATTTCGCTGTTCGTCGTACCGAAGTTCCTGCCGCGCGCGGACGGCTCGCCCGGCGAGCGCAACGACGTGCACTGCCTGTCCATCGAGCACAAGCTCGGCATTCATGCGTCGCCGACCTGCGTCATGGCCTATGGGCAGAAGGACGGCGCGATCGGTTATCTGGTCGGCGAGGCGAACGCCGGCCTCAAGCACATGTTCATCATGATGAACGCCGCGCGGCTCGCGGTCGGGCTCGAGGGTTACGCGCTCGCGGAGCGCGCATTTCAGCAGGCGGCGCAATGGGCGCGCACGCGCGTCCAGGGCAAGCCACCCGTGGCAGCGGCCGATGGCCCGGCGCCGATCATTCATCATCCCGATGTGAAGCGCATGCTGCTGACGATGAAGTCGCACACGGAAGCGATGCGTGCGCTGGCGTTGTACGCGGCGTATTTGCTCGACCTCGGCGACCATCATCCCGACAAGGATTTGGCGGAAGGCGCAGCGGCGCGCGCGGCGTTGCTGATTCCGATCGTGAAGGGCTGGAGCACGGAGTCAGGCATCGATCTGACTTCGCTCGGTATCCAGGTCCACGGCGGCATGGGCTACGTCGAGGAGACTGGCGCGGCGCAGCCGTATCGCGACGTGCGCATCTCGTCGATCTACGAAGGCACGACCGGCATCCAGGCGAACGACCTGTTGAACCGCAAGCTCGCGCGCGACCAGGGCGCGACGATCAACTCGCTGCTTGCCGAAGCGACGCATGAGCTGGAAGCGGTGGAGTCAACTGACGCGAACGTCCGCGCAGCGAAAGCTGCAGCGCTGGAGGCGCTCGACACGACGCGTCGCGCAGCAGTGGGCATGCTGAAGTCGATGATGGGCGCGCCGGCGGACGCGTACGCAGTTTCGATTCCGTTCCTGAAACTCTGCGGCTTCGCGCTCGGCGGCTGGCTGCTCGCGAAGTCCGCGGCGATCGCGGAGCGCAAGCTCGCCGAGGGCGCGACCGACCGGCAATTCCTGGCGGGAAAAATCGCGAGTGCACGCTTCTATGCGGATCACATCCTGCCGCAAACGCTCGCGCTCGCGCGGGTCGTGGAAGGTGGCGCCGGCAGTGTGATCGAGACCGACGCCGAGTTGATCTAGAGACAACCGTAGATCGTTGCGCAGAGCTCGCGGGCGCGCACGTCGCCGACGAGATCCGGCCCCATCTGATTGCAGACGTAGCCGATCGCGAGCCGCTGGTCCGGATCCGCGCAGCCGAACGAGCCGCCCCAACCCGAATGGCCGTACGTTCGCGGGTTCGGCCCGAAGAATGTCGTCGTGCCGTTCAACACGACGCCCGCGGCCCAGCCTGCCTCCATGCCCAGCGTCAGGTCCATGCGGTTGCTCAGCACCTGCGTCATGCGGTCGATGGTTGCCGGTGACAGGAGCTTGCGGCGCTGGAACACACCGCCGTTCGCGAGCATGGCGTAGATCCGCGCGATCCCTTCCGCCGAAGCATGTCCATTGAGCGCGGGCATCTCGGCCCTGCGCCACTCGGCGGTGTTCGCAGCCTTCGGATGCAGCATCGGATTGGTGACGCTGAGGCGCGTCTCTTCGATGCTCGGCAGCGCGCTCGGGTCGATCAGGTTCTTCGGCATCAGCGTCTCGGCGACGCGCCGATGCAGTGCGGGCTCGAGCCCGATGAAGAAATCTGCTTCGAGCGGTGTCGCGAGCTCCTGCTGCACGAACTCGCCGATGCTGCGGCGGCCGCTGGCACGGCGCACGATCTCGCCGGCGAGGTAACCGTAGGTGATCGGGTGATACGCGGTCTTCTCGCCCGGCACCCAGCGTGGTTTCTGACCTGCCAGAGCGGCGCAGCGCCCGTGCCAGTCATAGAGATCCGCAACCGTGGTGGGTTCCTCGAACGCCGGCAATCCTGCCTGGTGCGAGAGCACTTGCGCGATTGTGACGTGCTGCTTGCCGTTCTGCGCGAACTCGGGCCACACGCTTGCGACCGTGTCGTCGTAGCTCAGCACGCCGCGGTCAACCAGCATGGCAACGCAAACGGCGACGATGCCTTTGGTCGTCGAGTACACGTTGAGCAGCGTGTCCTTGCGCCACGGCTGGATGCCGCGCGCATCGATGTGCCCGGCCCACAGGTCGACGACGCACCGCTCGCCGTGGAAGACGGTGAGGGCGGCGCCGACTTCGCGACAGTGATCGTCGCGTTGGAAGTTCGCCGCGAACCGCTCGCGGACGGGCTCGAACCCGGCCGCGACGTTGCCGGCCACAGTCGCGTCAGTGCATTCATTTGCGCGCTCATCGGGTTGCTCATCTGATTTGATCTATCGGGGCCTCAGCCCCAGCCGCGACAGGTCGACCATCTGGTCGGCGATCTCCCAGCGACGCGCGGCCGCGCTCGCTGGCAGCCATTTGGGAATCCAGCCGAACATGCCGGCGCCGGCGAGCGCGATCGCATCGACGTCGCAGCGGCGATTGCTGCCGTCGGCGATTCCTTGCCGACCCATTTCGGTGAAACGCCGGTGCAACTGCGCCAGCCTGCTTTGCAACGCTTTGCGCGGGCCGGGCGCGATCGACTCGAAGCCGATCAACGGCACGAGCGGGGAGGGGCCGGCGACCTGTGCCTGCACGTTGAGGTGCAAGCCGATCATGCCGCGCTCCAGACCCGTGGTGCCGCTGCGCTCCGCGAGATCGGTCATCTTCTCGTCGAGTGCGGCGGAGCGCTCGTAGCAGCGCAAGATCAGCTCGCGCTTGTCGGCGAAGTAGTGGTACAGCGCGCCCTTCGTCGCGCCGAGTGCGGCCGCGATCTGATCGAGCGAGGCGCCGTCGAGACCGCGCTCGTTGAACAAGCGCGATGCAGTCTCCAGCACCTGCTCGACCTTCATCGCAGCGGCATGCTCACGGTCGAACATGTTCGCGGGCGCGCTGGTCAGCGCCTTCACGTCGATCCGGCAGAGAAACGGCGCCGTGGGCGAGCGTGCGAGCCCGTGCTCGAGATGATCGACGACCGCCTCCAGCATGCGCAGCGCGAACGCGGCATCGCCGCCTTGGCCGACCCAACCGGGTGACAGCACGATCCAGCTGACGATGCCGAAGATGGCCTGCGCCGTTACGTGCGCATCGCATTCGCGAATCGTTCCGGCGCGAATACCGCTACGCACGAAGCTTTCCAGTGCAGCGATGTTGCGGCCGTGCTCGGCCTCGATGATCGAGCGCTTCGCGTCCGACAGGTAAGCGATCTCGCTCACGACCGCTGCCTGCGGCCGCTCGGGCGCAAGTGCGCGCCGGACGAACTCTTTGATCCGCTGCAGATCGTCGCCGCCCTGCTCGTAGGCGTGCGCGAGGTCGTCCGCGGTGAGCTGGCAGGCGCGCAGGTAGCACTGGAAGACCAGGTCCTCGCTGTCCTTCACGTAGTAGTACACGGCGGCGCGCGTCAGGCCGACGCGCTTTGCGACTTGGTTGACCGAGGTTGCGGCGATGCCGCGCGCATTGAACTGGCGGGCTGCCTCGTCCAGCAGGACTTCGCGCTGCGTCGGCCGGGCCGGCGCGCTCGCCAGCTGGGGGCGTGCCGTGCGCGCGCGCCGGCGGCCGGCCGCCGTCTTGTTCCTGTCCTTTTGCTCGCGCGCCTTGGCCAACTTGCTCTCCGGGTCGCCTGACAGCGCTCGGATGCAACCATAACCGAACGTCAAATCGCTTGACAAGAGGATTCGACAGGGTGTTAGCTCCACATACCGAAGTGTCAAACAGACGCCGGTGCAGGGGGTGGACGATGCGCATATTCATGGGCTCGTTGGGGTTACTCGCAGCTGCGGCCGCAGTCGCTGCCGACAACACGGCGGACACCACGGAAGTCCCCACGATCGGCGAAATCGTCGTCACGGCTCAGCGGCGCGAAGAGAGCAACCTGCAAGTCGGCGTGACGCTGACCGCGCTATCGGCGGACGCGCTCGCGCAGCAGCGCGTCGAGCAGGTTCTCGATCTCAAGGGCCGCGTGCCGAACCTCGACATCAAGGAGCAGGTGCCGGGTGCGATGCCGGTCATCACGATCCGCGGCGTCGGGCTCAACGATTTCGGCGCCGCCAACAGCCCGAGCGCCGGCGTCTACGTCGACCAGGTGTACGTCGCTTCCATCGCGATGATGGCGTTCGACATGTTCGATCTCGAGCGCATCGAAGTGCTGAAGGGACCGCAGGGCACGCTGTACGGCCGCAACTCGACTGCCGGCGCGCTCAATATCATCACGCGCAAGCCGCAGCAGACTTTCGACGCCTACACGACTCTCGGCTACGGCAACTACGACACACTGGACTTCGAGGGCGCCGTCAATGTGCCGCTCGGCGACACGGCCGCGCTGCGCTTCAGCGGCAAGACGATCCAGCAGGACGAAGGTTACTGGGAGAGCCGCCGGCTGCCGGGCGAGACGATCGGCAATCGCGACCTGACGATGGGGCGATTGCAGCTCGCGCTCGCGCCGGGCGACAGCTTCGACCTGAATCTCAAAGTCGAAGGCACGCGCTCGCGCTCGGAGATGGGCCAGCCCGAATTCTTCGGCACGGTCGATCCGCTGACCGGTGGCACGTGCGCGCCGATCCTCGCCGGCCACATCGACAACACGCAGTGCACGGATTTCCTCGGTTACACCGACATTGACGGCGATCCGTTCAAGGGCGATTGGGTGCGCGAGGGCGTGTACGAGATCGACAACACGGCCGTCACTTTGACGATGAACGCCGATCTCGGCGCAGCGACGCTCACCAGCGTTTCCGGCTACGTGGACTTCGACCGCACGTTCGACATCGACGTCGATGCGACGCCCGCGCGCGAGCTGGAATTCCTGGAGACGGACGACATCAAGCAGTACTCGCAGGAGCTGCGGTTGGCCGCAAGCGGCGAGCGGCTCGACTGGATCGTCGGCGCGTTCTACTCCAAAGACGAAGTGGGCGTGAGCATTCCGGGCGGGCACGAGGATCTGTTCGCCACACGCACGCTTGGTCACCGCCGATCAGGACACGAAGTCCGCAGCGGGCTTCGCGCACGGCGAATGGCATCTGACCGACACCCTCGATCTCGTGACGGGCCTGCGCTACACCTGGGAAGAGCGGCAGTACGCCGGCGGCACGACGGACCTGAACCCCTTCGGGTTCAGCTGCCTGCTGAGCCCGACGTGCTCGCCGGGCTTCGTCGGGCCAGTGGCGCTGACATTCATCGACGAGACCATCGACGATCGCAACTGGTCAGGGCGCGTCGGGCTCGAGTATCAACCCGAGCAGTCGCAGCTGATGTACGCGTCGATCTCGCGCGGCACGAAGAGCGGCGGCTTCTTCTCCGGCATCTCGACCACGAACCTGCAGCTCGCGCCGTTTGCGCCGGAAGAGCTCACGGCATACGAAGTCGGCTACAAGCGAGGCTTCGGCAACGTGTACTTCAACGCTGCCGTGTTCTATTACGACTACACGGACATCCAGACTTTCGTCGCGGTCGACATCGGTCCCTTCATCATCCAGCGCCTGGGCAACGTCGATGAGGCGCAGGTCTACGGGCTCGACCTGGAAGCGACCTGGGCGCCGACTTCGCATGTGACATTGCAGGGCAGCGTCGGCTGGCTCGACACCGAGCTCGGCGCGTTCCGCACGCTCACCGGCGACGTGCCGAAGGGCAAAGAACTGCCGAACGCGCCGGGTCTGACGCTCGGCGCGCTCGCCCGCTACGACGCGGATTTCTCCTCGACGCTGGGCGGCTCCATCCAGATCGACGGCAGCTATTCCGACAGCGTGTTCAAGGATGCGATCAACGATCCGGTGATCGCCGCGGACAGCTACGTGCTCGTGAACGCGCGCCTGGCGCTGTTCAACGCCGCGCGTTCGTGGGAAGTGGCGCTGTGGGGCAAGAACCTGAGCGACGAGCAATACGTCGCTCAGGGGCTGAACACCGGCTTAGGCGCAGGCAATCGCAACTACAACGCGCCGCGAACCTACGGCGCGTCGTTTACCTATCGGTGGTAGCAGCCTTTCAGTTCTTCAGCTGGAACGTAATCGGCACGCGCTTCCACCGCGCCGTCGCGACGCCGTCCTGCATGCCCGGCTTCATGCGCCAGCGACGCGCTTCACGCACCGCGGAATCATCGAGCTTCACGAAGCCGCTCGACTGATCGATGCGCACGAGGCCGACGCGCCCGGTCGGCAGGATCTCGATCGACAGCCAGACCGTGCCTTCATGCCCCAGCCGGATTTCCGAAACCGGATACTCGGGCTCCGTGAACGGAAAGCGCGGATCGCCTTGCGGCTCGACGATGAGCGGGCCTGCGCCCGGGCTTCTCGGCGACGACCTCGGGAGGCACCGGCTGCGGGTCACGCGTGGTCTGCTGTGGCGCCGTCGTGTCATCGACAGGAGGCAGGTTGGGCAGGTCGATGTCAGGCACGTAGATCTCGCTTACGGTGGGCTCGACGATCTGCCGCGGCTTCGGCGGCGGCTCGGGCGCCTTCGGCAGGAAATCGACGATCATCTTCGGCTCGATCTTCACGCTGCCGATCGTGACCCCGTGGGTCAGCACCCAGAAGAAGCCTGCGTGCAGCAGCACGATCAGCGCGAGGAACCAGCCTCGCGAGGAATTGAAGGCGTGGAGCGGTGGAAAGGCATTCACTGTGTCGCGGACATTGATTGTTCTCCCAGAACCCTAGATTTATAACGACGATGTTCCGCGGAAGGGTTGGGCGTCGTTCGCGAGTTACCGGCAGCGCGGACGGCAGCACAAACGATCCGCAAGGCGAATCTGCGCCGCGTCGGCGAGGGTAGGCACTATGCAGTTTCCGGCGCGCTGCGCCGGGATCTAAACGCACTCTGGCGTTGTCAAAGCAACTTCAGGCCGACGGAGCGGCGATTGCGAGTTTCTTTTCGACTTCTGCAATCAGTGGGCGGTCGTCGCGATGCCACGGGTGAAAGCCGGGGCCGTAGAAGCGCAGATAATCCCAGAAGATCCGCCGGAACATTCCTGGCTTCACCAGCAGATACGCCGCCACGCGTAACCACGTGCGGGGCGTATTGATGCCGTCCTGGCGGAAGAAGTCGGCCATGCGCTGGAAATTCGAGTACCAGAACTGCAGGCTGACCAGCCCCATCACGTGGCAGCGCAAGGCCCAGCGCCGCAGCCCCGACATGCGCTGCGTCACCGCGAGGAACGTGTCGTACGCGACTGCCTTGTGCTCGATCTCTTCGATGGCATGCCATTGCCACAGGCGCACGATTTCCTCGGACGCGCCCGGCAGCGGCTCCCTTTCGGTCAGCAGCGAATGCGCCATAATCGCGGTGAAATGTTCCAGCGCTACGGTCAGCGCGAGCTGCACGACGGGCGGCCGTCCACGTGCCTCGTCGACGCGACGCCGGGTCTCCGCATCCATCGCCGTCAGATCGTAGCCGGCCGTGCGCAGCAGCTTGTTGAAGACGACGTGCTCGCGGGTGTGCATCGCCTCCTGTTGCACGAACGCCGCGATCTGCTCGCGCAGCGGCTCATGAACCGAGTCGCGGTAGCGGCGCACAGACTCGATGAAGAACGTCTCGCCCTGGGGGAAGGCCGCCGACAGCGCGTTGAAGTACGCGGTCGCGACCGGGTCGCCGCCGTGCCACCAGCGCGCGTTGCGCGTGTTACGGTCCACCCGCAGGTCGCGAGGTGTGATCGTGAGGTCGGCGGGCGTGGTGAGGGACATGGCGCGTATTACAGTTCCTTATTGAGAGTGGTGTCAATAGTGGCGAAAGCGAAACCGGTCGCAAAAAGCAGCACTGCCCGTCGCGTGCGGCGCACACCCGAAGAGGCTCGCACGCTGGCGCTCGCGTCCGCGCGCCGCCTGTTGCTGGCCGACGGGCCGGACGCCATCACGCTGCAGGCCGTGGCTACGGACCTCGGGATGAGTCACACCAATCTCATTCACCATTTCGGCTCGGCGGCCGGGCTGCAGTCCGAGCTGATGCGCCAGATGATGAGCGAGCTGACCGCGGCGATCGAGTCGGCGGTCATGCGCCTGCGCGCGGGCAAAGGCGAATTCCGGGACTTCGTCGACATCGTGTTCGACGTGTTCGATCGCGGCGGCGCCGGCAGGCTCGCGGCCTGGATCGTGCTGTCCGGCGAGGCGACGCGGCTCGCGCCGGTCGGCGAGGTCGTGCGCGACTACATCGACAGCGTCGAGCGCACTGCCGACCCGAGCACGGGCGTGCAGGACGTCCACGAGCGGGTCACCTCCGCGACACTGTTCGTGACGATGGCGGCGCTCGGCGACGCGATCATCGGCAATCACCTGCGCCGCATGGTCGGACGCGAGCGCGATGCTGTCCGCAAAATCATCGGCCGGCTCTTGCCGATCGTGCTGGAGCGCGAGGCATCCAACGGCTGAATCGTCTACTGACGAAAGTCAGTTTGGGCCCGTTTCGCTTGAACCACGGCCGCGCGCAGCGAATACTGCACGCAACATGTCTTCGCAACGCACGCAAGTGAATTCCGGCCCGGTCACGATCCGGCTGGAAGTCCCCGATCCGACGCCTGCCGCGGCCCCGGAAGCCGCGCACGAGTCGGCCCACCTCAGCGAGCCGTTCAGCTCGATCCTGGAGGAAATCGCCAGCGAGCTGGAGCTGCGCCCGCTGCTCACGAGCATCATCACGCGCGCCTGCGGCCTGCTCGGCGCCGACGACGGCGCGATCGGCCTGTACGAGCCGCGGCGCCACGTGGTGCAGATCGAAGCCGTCCACCGCCTGCCCGAGACGGAGCTCGGCTCCGAGTTCGAGCCGAACGAGGGGCTGGTCGGACGCGTGCTCGCGACCGGCAAGCCGGTCATTCTCGACAACTACGGTGACCTCGACCGCATCACGCTGCCCGATCTCACCGGCAACGCGGTGATCGGCGTGCCGATCCCCGGACCGAGCGGCGGCCTGCTCGGCGTCTTCGGTATCGGCGCACGACCGCCGCGCAAGTTCGGCCAGAGCGATCTTGGCGACGTTGCGCTTGTTCGCGCGGCACGCTGCCATCGCGATCCAGAACGCGATGCGCTACGGCCGCGAGCAGCGGCGCACCGAACGCATGATGCTGATTGCGAGCATCGCGCGCGTCATCACTTCGGGCCTGGAGCCCGAAGAGCTGGTCGCCACTGCTGCGCAGGCGATCCACAATCATCTCGGCTATCGCAATGTCGTCATCCCGCTGCTGTATCGGGGCGAGGAGGACTACCTGCTGTTTCGTGCGCACGCCGGCGCGTACCAGGATATTTTCGAGCAGCCGTTCCGCATGCCCGCGACGAAGGGCATCACCGGCGCGGCCGTGAGCACCGGCGAAGTGCAGATCGTCAACGACGTGCGCAAGGATCCGCGGTACGTCGCACCGCCGATGCCGGTCAATGTGCGCACCGAGCTCGCGGTGCCGATCATGCTCGGCGACGAAGTGTTCGGTTGCATCAACCTCGAGGGACTGAACCCGTTCGACGAGGACGACGTCGCGAGCATCCAGATCATCGCCGACCACCTGGCTGTCGCGATCAAGAATGCGCGCCTCACTTCGGAAGCTCGGCAAGCCGCAGTGATGCGCGAACGGCAACGGCTGGCGCGCGATCTGCACGACGCCGTCAGCCAGGCGCTGTCTTCGATCAGCCTGATGTCGCAGTCGCTCGTGTCGGCGTGGCGCCGCGACCCGGCCGAGGGCGAGCGTCGGGCGCGTCGCATCGAAGAATTGGCGCGGCTCGCGTTCTCCGAGATGCGCGCGCTGTTGCGCGAGCTGCGGCCCGACACGGTCAGCGGCGAGTCCGCGGATTCGGCTTCGCGTGTCGGCGTCGGCGACGTGAAGCGGATGGGCCTCGCGGCCGCGCTGCAGCGGTTCGCGGTCGTGCTCGCACCGCAGACGCCGAGCATCCGCCTGGATTTCGCCGCCTATCGCTCGCAGCCGCCCGGCCTGGAAGAGAGCCTTTACCTGATCTGCCGCGAGGCGTTGTCGAATGCGATCCGTCATTCCGGCGCCAACCGCGTCGACATCTGCGGACGCTTCGAAGCGGACGTGCTGACGATGACCGTGCGGGACAACGGCCGCGGCTTTGACTTGGCGGAGCGCGCTGCCGCCGACGCCGATCGCAGCGAGCAGGGCATCGGCCTGCAGACCATGAGTGAACGCGCCGCCGTACTCGGCGGCGTGTGTGAAGTTCGATCGCAGCCTGGAGAGGGAACCACCGTATGCATACGCATTCCATTGCTGGCCAACCCGGCGTGAGCGCAGCTCCCGTCATCCGCCTGCTGTTGGTCGACGATCACGGCATCGTGCGCGAAGGCTTGCGTGCGCTGCTCGACGACTGCGACGAATTCGTCATTGTCGGCGAAGCGACCAACGGCGACGAAGCTTGCGAGGCGGTGCGCCGGCTCGCGCCCGATATCGTGCTCATGGACCTGAAGATGCCGGGGCTGCCGGCCAGCGATGCGATCCGCGTGATCCGCGCGTCGTCCGCGACCGTGAAAGTCATCGCGCTGACGAGCTACGCCGAGGACGGCCAGGTGCGCGAGATCATCTCGGCCGGCGCGCAGGGCTACATCCTCAAGGACGTGACCAAGGCCGACTTCCTCAACGCGCTGCGCACGGTCGCTGGCGGGCAAACGTGGCTGCATCCCCTGGCGCAGCGCGCGCTCGTCGAGCAGTTACGCAACCGACAGGCAGACCCGCTGGCGTTGCTCACGCAACGTGAGCGCAGCGTGCTCGATCTGATCGCGCGCGGCATGAGCAACCGGCAAATCGGCGACGAGCTGCACCTTACGGAGGGCACCGTCAAAGGTTATGTCAGCACAATTCTCGCGAAGCTGAAGCTCGAAGACCGCACGCAGGCGGCTCTGTTTGCCGTGCAGCGCGGCTTGACGAAGAAATTGTAGGAGTCGGGCTAAAGCCCGACCTGCAGGCCCAACACCTCCTGCCCTTCCGTCCCACAGCTGCCGCCCACTTTCGTGGGCGGCATCTTCCGCCGTTGCGGCGATGCGCTGGCATCCGACCCGCTCTACGTTCCGTACTGTCATTCGGACATTGCGGGGATCGATCATGGAGCGCAAAACCTTCGGCGATGCAATCGTCATCGGTGGGAGCATGGCAGGGCTGCTCGCCGCTCGCGTGCTGGCCGACTACTTCCAGACCGTCACGGTCATCGAGCGCGACGAGCCGTGCGAGAAGTCCGAGGCGCGCCGTTGCGTCCCGCAGGGACGTCATGCGCACGGCCTGCTGTTGCGCGGCCAGGACACGATCTGCCGGCTGTTCCACGACGTGCGCGAGGAGCTGCTCGCCGCCGGTGCCACGCCGGTCAACATGGGCCGCGACGTGAAGTGGTTTCACTTCGACGTCTGGAAGTGCCGCTACCACAGCGCACTGGATTTCATCTCCGCGAGCCGGCCGCTGATCGAGTGGACGGTCGCCGAGCGCGTGCGGCGCCTGCCGAACGTGAAAATGCTGCACGGCTGGGCGGTCGAGAGCGTGATCTACGATGGCCACAGCATCAGCGGCGTGCGCATGCAGCGACGCGACGATCGCGCAACCGAGCAGCGACTGAACGCCGATCTCGTGATCGACGCGAGCGGTCGCGCCTCGCAGATCCCGCAGCAGCTGCGCGTGCTAGGTTTCGAGCGTCCGCTCGAATCTGCCGTGCGCATTGACGTCGGTTACGCGAGCTGCGTGTTCCGCACGCCCAACGTGCCGCGCGACTGGAAGACGTTGTATGTCGTCTCGCAGCCGCCGGCGAAACGCGGCGGGCTGATTCTGCCGCTGGAAGGTAACCGCTGGATCTGCACGCTCGTCGGCATGCATGGCGATCATCCGCCGACCGATCTTGACGGGTACATGGCATTCGCGAAGAGCCTGCCAGTGCCGGACATGTACGAAGCGCTGCGCACTGCAGAGCCGCTCACGGAAGTCGTGCGCTACGGCTTCCCGACAGGACTGCGCCGTCACTATGAGAAGCTGAACCGGTTTCCGCCGGGGCTGCTCGTGCTCGGCGATGCGTTGTGCAGCTTCAATCCGATTTACGGTCAGGGCATGAGCGCCGCATCGATGTACGCCGATGCGCTGCAGGCATGTCTGCAGGAACGCGTCGCACTCGGCTGGAGCCTGAAGGATCTATGGCGCACGTTCTTCCGCGAGGTGGCGCGGGCCGCCGACCGTCCGTGGCAGCTCGCGACCGGCGAGGATTTCCGCTTCACGGAGACGACCGGTCCGCGCGGACGCGCGCTGAAACTGCTGCATTGGTACACGGCCAAGGTGCACGCAGCGGCGAGCGTGTCGCCGCTGGTCACCGAACGCTTCTATGAGGTCATGCACCTGCTGAAGCCGCCGGCTGCGATGTTCGCGCCCGATATCTTGTGGAAGGTGGCGACCGGACGCCGCCCGCGCGGCAACGCGCTGCGCGCGATGGACTCGACTCGTGTTGCTCATCACTCGCATTAACGAGCGCGGCGGCCGTTGCGAACGCCGTCCGGCACTCGACGACGTGTGCCGCCGTTGCGCGCCGCGTTGCGGCGCGCGGCAACGCTCAGACCTTGAACCCGTCGCTGCTCAGCGGGAGCGTCCGCACCCGATGCCCCGTTGCGGCGAAGATCGCGTTACAGATCGCCGGCGCGACCGGCGGCAACGCCGGCTCGCCGACGCCGGTCGGTGAGTACTCGCTCTGGATGAAGTGGACCTCGACCACCGGCGCCTGCGGAATGCGCAGCAGCGGGTAGCGATCGAAGTTCGTCTCCTGGATCCGGCCGTTCTCATACGACAGCTGCAAGCCCAGTGCGGTGCTGAAGCCATCGACGATCGAGCCTTCGACTTGATTCTCCGCGCCACTCAGGTTGACGACCGGGCCGATGTCGCCGGCGACGGTCACCCGGTGCAGCGTGAGCTTGCGGTTCGCATCGACGCTGACCTCGGCAACTTCCGCGAAATGTCCGGCGTGACTGAAGTGGAACGCGAGCCCGAGCCCGCGGCCCTTCGGTAGCGACTTGCCCCAGCCCGACTTCTCGGCGGCCAGCTTGAGCACCGCCGCGGCACGTCCGGTGTTGAGCGAAAACTCGTTGCCCTGCTGTAACCAGCGCGGCTCGCCCATGATCTCCAGCAGAAACTCCAGATGATCGCGCTTGGCTGCGACCGAGCATTCGTGCAGGAACGACTGCACGGCAAAGGCCACTGAGTTCGAGCGCGGCGCGCGCCACGGCCCGGTCGGGATCGCGAGCGGCAGCTTGGTCTGCGTCAGGCGCACGTTCGGGACCAGCAGCGCGGGAAATTCGTCCGGGCTGAGATCGCCGCCGCTGGCCGGCCGCTGGCCGTCCTGGCTGAACGTGATGAAGTGATCCGACCACGCGACCAGCTTGCCGGCGCGGTCGAGGCCACCCTTGAAGGAGTGGAAGCCGCCGACGCGGTAGAAGTCGTGCTGCATGTCGTCTTCGCGACTCCACTGCAGTTTCACCGGCACGCCGGCCTGCTTGGAGATCGCCGCCGCCTCGCAAACGTAGTCGTTCATCAGCCGCCGGCCGAAGCCGCCGCCGACGCGCGTCTGATGCAGCGTCACTTTCTCGCGCGGCACGCCCAGCGTAGTCGCTACCAGCTCGACCGCCGCGCCCGGCGTCTGCGTGGGCGCCCAGATTTCCACTGCGCCGTCCTTGAACGAGGCGGTGCAGTTCTGCGGCTCGAGCGGCGCGTGCGATACGAACGGATAGGTATAGAACGCCTCGACCGGCTTGGCGCCCGCGAGCGCCGCGTCGATGTCGCCGGTGTTACGCAGCGACTCGGGCCCGGCCTGCTTCGCGACTTTCTGCGCTTCGCCGACGGCCTTCGTCCAGCTGTCCTTCGAGGCAGAGGATTCGTCCCAGCTCACCTTGAGCTGGCGCCGTGCGGACATCGCGGCCCAGGTCGACGTCGCGAGAATGGCGACGCCGGGCATGACCTCGGTCGGCTTGCCGGTGCCGGCGACGATGAAAGCGTTGGTCACGCCGGGCAGCTTCTTGATCTCTTCCAGATTCGCCTCGCCGACTTTGCCGCCGACGGCCGGGCACTTCTCGAATACTGCGTACTGCATGCCCGGCACGACCTGGTCGATGCCGAACAACGGCTGCCCGGTGACGACCAGGCGGTTGTCGACGCCGGTGACGCGCTTGCCGAGCAGCTTGTAGTCCTTGCGGTCCTTCAGCTTCAGCGATTTTTCATCGGGCACCGGCAGCGCTGCGGCCTTGATTGCGAGCTCGCCGTAGCCGAGCTTGCGGTTGCTCGCACTGTGAATCACGGTGCTCGCCTGCGTCGTGCACTCGGCTTCTGCGACGCCCCATTCCTTCGCGGCAGCAGAGACCAGCATGGCGCGCGCCGTGGCGCCGGCTCGCCGCAGCACTTCCCAATTCGTCGGAATGGAGCGCGAGCCGCCGGCGAACTGCCGCCCGTAGACCGCCGCGTCGATCTTCGACTGCTCGACGATCACCTTCGACCAGTCGGCATCGAGCTCCTCGGCGATGATCATCGGGAAGGAGGTCTTCACGCCCTGGCCGATCTCCGGGTTCTTCGAATAGATGAGAATGCTGCCGTCGGGCTTGATGCGCAGGTATGCATTCGGCGCGAGCTCCTGCGCCGTGGCGCCCGTGTTCGCGAGTGCCGTGGCGCGATCGCCGATGTAGAACGCAAGTGCCAGACCACCGCCGGCCACGCCGGCCAGCTTGAGAAAGGCACGGCGGTTCAGTGCGGCGACGCTCGTTTGCCCCTCGGCAGCGCGCAGCATCTCTTGCACGTAGGCGTCGGCGGACAGGATCGTGTGCTCAGCTGCGCTCATGACTGCTCCCTCACTCGTGCGCTTGTTTCGCCGCGGCGTGGATCGCTTTGCGGATGCGCGGGTACGTGCCGCAACGGCAGATGTTGCCGTTCATCGCTGCGTCGATGTCGGCGTCCGTCGGATTTGGCTTTTGCTTGAGCAGTGCCGCGGCCGACATGAGTTGCCCAGCCTGGCAGTAGCCGCATTGGGGAACGTCGTGATCGATCCACGCGGCCTGCAGCGGATGGAGACGGCCGTCCTTGCCCGCCAGGCCTTCGATCGTCGTGATGCGCTGGCCGGCCGCCCCGCTCACCGGCAGCGAGCACGAGCGAGTCGGCGCGCCGTTCAGGTGCACCGTGCATGCACCGCACTGACCGATGCCGCAGCCGTATTTCGTGCCGACGAGGCCGAGGTGATCGCGCAGCACCCACAGGAGCGGTGTGGATTCGTCCACGCCATCGACCACGTGTTCTTTGCCGTTTACTTGCAGGCGCATAGGAGAGTTCCCACGTGAGAGTCGTCGCGCCGGATTCTTTCACGGGTCCGCGCAGGGAACAATGCGGCCCGCCGCCTGTGTGCGGCTCCTTGTCGCACGGCTGGCCGGAACCACCGTCGCGCGCCGGACATTTCTCCTACAGTGAATTGTGGAGAAATGTCATGCGATGGTTCTTCCTGGCAGTCGGCGTTCTGGCGTGGCTCATTGCGCTCGGCGTCGTGTGGATCTTCTCGGAGAGCGGCGGCGCGCTGACGTTCATCGCGGCGGGCGTGTTCGCAACCGTTGCCATCCTGGCATTGGTCGGTGAGCGCATCATCAAGACGCTCGAAGAGATTCGTGACGGCAGCGTTACGCGCATTCGCGTGAATACACCCGCGGAGCGCGCCGTGACGGAACGAGTAGTGACGGAGCGCGAGGCCGAGCAGCTGGCGGCTAGCCGCTAGCGGCCCAGGGCTGCTGATCTTGTTGTTGATCTCGACGGCGATGCCGCGTTGAAGCCCGCGATCCAGCGACGACATTCGTCGGCGGGTAGGGCAGGGCTGTAACGGTAGCCCTGCCCGTAGTCGTAGCCGGCGTCCATCAGGTACTGCGCCGTCCATTCCGATTCCACGCCTTCCGCGACCACCTGCAGTCCAAGCTCGTGCGCCATGCGCACGGTCGAGTTCACGATGCTGCGATCGTCGGCGCGCTCGTGCAGGTGCGTGACGAACGACTTGTCGAGCTTGATTGCATGCACTGGCAGCTCGCGCAGGTACGCGAGCGACGAGAAGCCAGTGCCGAAATCGTCGATCGACAACTCGATGCCGAGGCTGTGGATGTCGCGGATCACGCGCAAGGCGCGCTCGCTGTCGTAGAGCATTGCGCTCTCCGTGATCTCCAGCTCCAGCGCTTCGCCCGGCACGCAGTGCTTCTCCAGCAAGCCGCGCAGCACCGAGACGAAGTCAGTGTCCTGCAGCAGTCGGGCCGAAAGATTGACCGCGATGCGGACCTGCATTCCCGACGCGCGCCACTGCACCCATTGCGCCATCGCGCACTGCAGAGTCCATTCGGTCAACGGCCGGATCAGGTCGGTCGACTCGGCGAGCACGATGAACTCCGCGGGACTGACGAACCCGTACTCCGGGTGCGGCCAGCGCATCAGCGCTTCGACGCTGTCGCAGCGCTGCGTCTTGAAGTTGATCTTCGGCTGGTAGTACAGGCGCAGCTGACCGTTCGCGATCGCGCTGCGCAGCTCGCCGACCATCGCGAGGCGCCGCACTGTGTTGCGATCGTTCGCGGGGTCGTACACCTCGTAGCGAGTCTGCCGTCGCTTCGCGACGTACATCGCCACGTCCGCGTGTCGCAGCAGCGTCGCGGGATCCGCGGCGTCGTCCGGGTAGCGCGCGATGCCGATGCTCACGCCGACGTCGATCGCGATGCCTGCGGCCGGGATCGGCTCGCGCAGACTCTCGTGCAGGATGCTGGCGATCTCGACGATGTCGTCGTTCGGCGCGGTCTGTTCGAGCACGAGCGTGAATTCGTCGCCGCCCAGTCGTGCGACGAATCCGCCGTCATCCGCCACCGACTCGAAGCGCCGCGCGACTTCGCGCAACACCTGGTCGCCGACTTCGTGGCCGAGCGTGTCGTTGACTTCCTTGAAGCGGCACAGGTCGAGCATCAGCAATGTGATACGGCCGTCGGCGGGCGTTCGGGTCAGCGCCAGCTCGAGGTGGCTCATCAGTGCGGAGCGGTTCGGCAGGTCCGTGAGCGAATCGTGCGTCGCCTCGTACTGCAGCCGTTGTTCCTGCTGTTTGCGCGCGGTGATGTCGCGCACGATCACCGTGCGCAGCGCTTCGCCCTGCACGTCCACGGGGCTGACGGTAATTTCGACGGGGAATGGGGTGCCGTCGTTCCTCGTCGCCTCCTGCTCGATGACCCGGCCCGGCAAAGTCGCCGGGACGATCGCGGCATCCGGCAACGGCACATAGCGCGAAACCAACGCGCCGACCATCGCTTCGCGGCTGCACGCGAACATCGACGCCGCAGCAGCGTTTGCCATCTCGATCTGGCCCGTGGGGCCGACGACCATGATGGCGTCCGCGGAGGATTCGGCGACGCTGCCGAGCAGCGCGTCGCGGCGGCGAATGCCGAGCGCATAAGCCAGCGAGCGCATCGTCTCGTGATCGAGCGAGCGGATCGTTGCCGCCAGGAACATGCCACCGACGACCAGCAGTGCGGGCACGAATTCCAGCACGATGCGCTGGGCGGAGTAGGCATACACGTTGAGCGCGGCGAGGGCAGCGATCGCAGCCGCGCCGACCAGAAGATTGCGGCGCCAGCCGTTGCGCACGAAATAGGCGGCAACAAGCGCGGTGAGAATTGTCAGCGCGAGCAGATCCAGCCACGGCGGCGTCGCACGGAGCGCGCCTTCACGCAGCGACTGCGCGGCCAGCGCTTGCACCACGACACCTGGCAGCGCCTGATAGACAGGAACGGCCTTGATGTCGGTGAGCTCCAAAGCCGTCGGACCGATCATCACGGTCTTGTCGTACAGCGCGGCCGGGTCGACGCGCCCGGCGAGCACGTCCACGTAAGAGAGATAGGTGAACGACGCGGGCGAAATCGAGTAGTCGATCGGCACTACGCCGGGCGAGTCCGCGTCCGGTCCGGCGAGCACCGTAACCGCCGACGCAACCGTCGTGTCGCCGAACGTCCAGGCTGCGGCCATCGAGCGAATCAGGCCATCGCTGTCCGGGCGGAAGTTCACGCCGCCGAGCGTCGCGTGGCGGCGCAGGCGTTCCAGCGGGCGCGTATAGACCATCTTGCCGGCGACGCCTTCGTCCGGCTGAAAGAACGCAGGCAGGACGATCTGCGACGGCTCGAATTGCTGGAGTGACGCTTCGAGCAGGTCATCGTCCTCGGCGCTGGTGTGCGCGCTGAAGTCGACGTCTACGAACACGCGGCGGGGCTGCGCGGCCGCAATGGTTTCCAGCAGGCGTGCGTGATAGCGGCGCGGCCAGGGCCATTGCCGCAAGTCGGCGAGGCTGCGCGCGTCGATACCGACGAGCACGATGTCCGAATGGACTTCCCGCTGCAGCAGACGGGAGCGTGCGTCGGCGACGCTATGCTCGAGCGGAGCGAGCTGCCCCGCTGCGCGCAGCAGCAAGGTCAGCGCGAGAATCGTCAGTGCGACGATAGGCCAGCGATGCGCGCGGCCGATCACTGTGATCAGTGACGCTTACGGCCACCGAGCAGGCCGCCGAGCCCGCCGAGCAGCCCGCCGCCACTGTCAGTGCCGAGACCGAGATCCAGGCCGACGCCACTGGTGCCGACGTCGACTCCGACGTTCACCGGACCGACACCGACGTCAGCACTGACATTGCCAGCGCCTGCGTCGACGTCGACAGCGGCACCCACATCGGTGCTCGCGACGCTCGTGTCGAGGCCCACATCGACCGTACCGGCCGGAACTTCAATTGCGGCTCCAGCACTGACGTCGACCGGGACACCGGTTGCAGCGACACTTGCGCCGGCGCCGACGTCCACTGCGCCAGCCGGAATATCTGCTGCGGCGGCAACACTCGTATCGACTGTCGCAACATCACCGGCTGCGACAGCGGCGCCCACGCCGACGTCCACTGTGCCGGCGGGCAAGTCGACTGCCGCGCTCGCGCCGACATCGGCGCTCACAGGTCCTGCGGCTACGCCGACATCGCCGCCCGCAGCGACGGTGCCCGCACTGAGATCAACGGCCGCGGCCACACTGGTATCCACACTCGCAACTTCGCCAACCGCAGCAGCTGCGCCGACGCTCACTTCGACAGCACCCGCAGGCAAGTCGACGGACGCACTCGCACCCACGTCAGCGCTTACGCCGGCGACATCGACGCCGACGTTGGCAGCCGCGGCGACGTTACCTGCGTCGACGTCGACGTTCGCGACGACTGGCGTGCTATCGCGCGCACCCACGTCGAGCGCGGCTTTCGCAGTCACATTCGTGCTGGTGTCAGTGACCGTATCGGCGGTCCGTCCACGCTCGTTGGGCGTCGTGCTCGCACCGCTACCAGCCGTGAGGCTGTCGGTGGCGGTAGTCGTGGCGACTCGCGGCCGCGCGACAGTGCTGTCGTTACGCGCGGTCACCGTGCCGCCGTTGTTCGAAGCCGAGGAATCGGCTTGCTGGCGCGCGACCAAGTCCGAGTTGCGCCGCGTGTCGCCGCGAGCAGCGTTCAGGCGCAGCACGCTGATGCTGACGTCGTTGCGACGGCGGATCGCGATCTCGCCGGCGTCCAGGTCGACGACATCGCTTTCGTCGCTGGCGCGCACTTCGAGGTGACCTTCGAAGAGCGCGATCGTGGTGCTGTCTTCCTGCGCGGCCACGTTGAACTGCGTTCCCTTGATGACCGCAACCAGGTACGGAGCCTCGACGCGCAGGCGCGTGCCGGTGCGCTTGCCGATGCTGTAGAACGCGTTGCCGCGGATTTGGATGATGCGCTCGACCAGCCCGTCTTGCGCTGCGCTCTGGGGAATTTCCAGTTCCGTGTTGCCTGCAGCAGCGAAAGTGCTGGTGGCCTGACGAAGCTCGACGGCGCCATCGGCGGCAGTGCGGACTGTGGCAGGGAGTTGCAGGATCGCGCCGGCGGAGAGCGGCACTGTCATACCGGCCATCGTCGCAGTTACGGTGCCGTGCACGGTGACGACGACGATGTCGCCGCGCGATGCAGTCGCAGCAGCCGTAACGGACAACGGCACGCAGGCCAGCAGCGCCGCAAGCAGCGTCATGGCGAAGGACCGTGACGTGATTCGCAAAGACTGGAACATCGAACAGCTCTCCCCCTAGCAGTTTCGCGATCCTACGGGTTGATCGCGTCTGCGGATGTGAGGGTGGTCGCAGCACCGCAGTTCGGCGTCGGCAAAGATACGCCGCGACCCATCGGGGACAGGAGCAGATGTTTCATAAGGCGTGCAATTCGCGGCTTACGTCAACAGCAAAGGCTGGCGTATTCCCTATTGTCATAATGGCGGGAATGCTCGGCGGCGCGGCTGCGCGCGCTGTTGACGAGCCAACGCCAACATCAAAGCCAACGTTGAACGCGACTGTCATCGATGGCTCCAGCGCATACACGCCGACGCAGCTGTTCGTCGCCTATCGCGATCACCTCGGACGCCCGATCAGCACTTCGAACGCGCAGGCGATCCTCGCGCAGATCGAAGCGCTGTATCTGCGCGACGGCTACTCGCGGCCGGAATTCCGGCTCGACGACGATCTCGCTGCCGCCGGCATCCTGCGCATCGAAGTGTTCGAGCCGCAGATCACGCGCGTCGATTTTTCCGGCGATGCCGGTCCGTACGCCGCCCGCCTCGAAGAGCTGGCGAGCGATCTGAGTCTGCGCGTGCCGTTGCGAACCGCCGATTTGCAGGCGGCGCTGCAGGCGATGCGCGAGCTGCCCGGGTTGACCGTCCGTGCGACGACCCGCCGCGACGAGTCGCGCCGCAACTCCTACGCGTTGACGGTGGCGACCGAGTACAAGCCGATCGACGCGACGATCCAGCTTTCGAACCGCGGCACGCGCGAGATCGGTCCGATGTTCGCCTTCAGCCAGGTCATCGGGAACAGCCTGTTCGGCTGGCGCGAGCGGCTCGGTCTGTTCGCCTCGGCCGCGACCGATCCGGACGAGTACAGCGGCGGCGGCGTGTTCTTCGACGTGCCGGTGACCGAAGCGGGCACGCATCTGACGACGACCGCTTTCAAGACGCAGTCGAACCCGACCGAGGAGCCGGACCGCGACGATCGCTACGACCGCGAGCGGATGTCGCTGCGCGCCTCGGGCACGTTCGACTCGACGTCAGCGGCCAAGTTGGGCTGGTCCACGAGCTTCGACTGGGACGACCTGGACATCACGCGCGACGACATACGCCTGCGATCCGAGAAGCTGCGTGTCGTCGAGGTGGGCGGTCGCATCAGCGGCCGGATCGGGACTGCGAGCCAGTACCTGCTTGGCGTGCAGGTGCGCCGCGGGCTGAATGCCTTCGGCAGCGCGCTCGATGCGGCGGACCTCGTCGACGATCAGCGCCGCAAGGACTTCCTGGTCACCAAGTTGCAGTTCACGGAGCTGCTGCGGTTCGCGCAAAGCTGGACCGTGCGGCTCGATGCATTCGGTCAGCAGTCTGCGTACGTCCTGCCCGATGGCGAGCGCTACAAGATCGGCGGCGAGCGGCTCGGCCGCGGCTTCGAAGTCACCGAGATCGCCGGCGACCAGGGCTTGGGCGCCAAGGCGGAGCTGCGGCGCGAGCTGTCCTCCGCGGCAGCAGTGGTGGGCAAGACCTCGTTGTACGGCTTCTACGACTTCGCCGCGGCTTGGAAGCAGGACCTGCCGGGCAGGGAGTCGGCCGCGACCGCCGGCCTCGGCTTCGCGATCGAATATTGGCGGCTTTCCGGCTTCATCGAGGTCGCCACGCCCCTGACGCACGCCGACGTCGAAGGCGACCGCGACACCAAGGTGTTCGCCGAGGTCAAGTTGAAGCTTTAGAATCCCGCGCCTGCCATCCGCGGGAGAGCATTCTTGACCGAGAGTTTCGCGAGCGGCGCCGTGGACGGCGCCATCCAGGCCGACGTCGTCATCGTCGGCGCCGGCCCCTGTGGCCTGTTCCAGATCTTCGAGCTGGGCCTGCTCGGCATCCACGCGCACGTCGTCGACTCCCTCAAGCATCCCGGCGGACAGTGCAGCGAGCTGTATCCCGAGAAGCCGATCTACGACATCCCGGCGCTGCCGGTCTGCGGGGCGCAGGAGCTGGTCGACCGCCTGCTGCAGCAGGCGAAACCGTTCAACGCGCAGTTCCACATGGGCGAGGAAGTGACCGAGCTGCAGGTGCTGCCGGATCACACGTTCCTGCTGGTCACTTCGCGGGACACGCGCTTCCACGCGCGCACCGTGATCATCGCCGGCGGGCTCGGCTCGTTCCAGCCGCGTCGCATCGGGCTGGAGGGGAGCGAAGCGTTCGAGGGCCGGCACATTCATTACAAGGTGAAGAGCGCCGGCGAGTTCACCGGCAAGCACCTGGTGATCTTCGGCGGCGGCGACTCGGCGCTCGACTGGACGCTGGAATTCGTGGGGAAAGCACGCAGCATTACGCTGGTGCATCGCCGGCCGGACTTCCGTGCGCAGCCGGCCTCGGTATCGAAGATGCGCGACCTCGTCGCCCACGGCAGCATGCGCTACGTCGAAGGCGTCGCGCATTCGCTGCTGACCGAGGGCGAGGCTTTCCGCGGCGTGCGCGTGAAGAGTCTCGACGGCCAGCTCCACGAGGTTCACGCCGACCAGGCCCTGGTGTTCTTCGGCCTGCACCCGAAGCTCGGGCCGATCGCCCAATGGGGCCTGGGGATCGACAAGCGCGCGATCCACGTGGACACGGAGAAATTCCAGACGAACATCCCGGGCGTGTACGCCGTCGGGGACATCAATACGTATCCGGGCAAGAAGAAGCTGATCCTGTCGGGCTTCCACGAGGCAGCGCTGGCCGCCTTCGCGGTCGCGGCGCACCTGAACCCCTCGAAGAAGATCCCGCTGCAGTACACGACCACCAGCCCGATCATGCACAAGAGGCTGGGGGTGCCGGACTAGCAAGTAGCGGATTCAGCTGGGGTTTTTTCGCCCGGCCGGGCGCGCAGCATCCGCTATTTAGTCATATCCAATCCATATTTCAGCGCTGCCGGGCTGCGGGCCTACAGTCGCCCGCATGTATCTCTACGACTCGATCGATCAGCGGCTAGTCGAGCAGCGTGTCGCGCAGTTCCGCGACCAGACGCAGCGGTTCCTCGCGGGGCAGATTTCCGACGACGACTTCAAGTCGCTGCGGCTGCGCAACGGCCTGTACATCCAGAAGCACGCGCCGATGCTGCGCGTTTCGATTCCTTACGGCCTGCTGTCGACGGCGCAGGTGCGCGTGCTCGCTCGCATCGCGCGCGAGTACGACCGCGACTACGGTCATTTCACGACGCGGCAGAACATCCAGTACAACTGGCCGAAGCTGGAGCAGGTGCCGGACATCCTGGCGCTGCTCGCGACGGTGCAGATGCACGCGATCCAGACCAGCGGCAACTGCATCCGCAACGTGACTGCCGATCATCTCGCGGGCGTGGCGCCCGACGAGCTCGAGGATCCGCGGCCGTGGTGCGAGTACATCCGGCAGTGGGCGACGCTGCATCCCGAATTCTCGTATCTGCCGCGCAAGTTCAAGATCGCCGTGACCGGCTCGCCGCAGGATCGCGCCGCCTCGCGCGTGCACGACATCGGCCTGCATCTCGTGCGCAACGCGGCCGGCGAAGTGGGCTTCGAGGTGCTGGTCGGCGGCGGCCTCGGCCGCGCGCCGATGATCGGGCACGTGATCCGCGAATTCCTGCCGAAGCAGGATCTGCTCGCCTATCTCGAAGCGATCCTGCGCGTGTACAACCTCGAAGGTCGGCGCGACAACATTCACAAGGCCCGCATCAAGATCCTGGTGAAGGCGCTCGGCCCGCAGAAATTCCGCGAGCTGGTCGAAGCCGAATTCGCCGCCGCGCGCGACACCGCACCGGTCCATGACGCCGCCGAGGTCGAGCGCATCCAGACGTTCTTCGCGTCGCCGCACTACGAGACGCTGCTCGACGAGAACGTCGAGGCCGGCAAGTCGCGCGAGTTCCGCAACTGGTACCGGCAGAACACCCGCAAGCACAAAGTTGACCGGCTATCGCGCCGTGTTCGTTTCGCTGAAGTCGCCGAGCCGTCCGCCGGGCGACATCACTGCGGATCAGCTCGACCGCGTCGCGGACCTTGCGGACCGCTATTCGCTCGGGCTCGTGCGCGCCACGCACGACCAGAATCTGCTGTTCGCGGACGTACGTCAGCGCGACTTGTTTGCGCTGTGGCAGGCGCTGCGCGAGCTCGACCTGGCAACGGCGAACATCGGCACGCTGACCGACATGATCTGCTGCCCGGGCCTGGATTTCTGCTCGCTCGCCAACGCGCGCTCGATCCCGATCGCCGCGCAGCTCAACGAGCGCTTCGACGATCTGGATCATCTGTACGACCTCGGCGAGATCCAGCTGAAGATGTCGGGCTGCATGAACGGCTGCGGCCACCACTCGGTCGGCCACATCGGCATCCTCGGCGTCGATAAGAGCGGCCAGGAGTGGTACCAGATCACGCTCGGCGGCTCGACCGGCGGCCAGGACGCGTCGCTCGGCGAAGTCATCGGCCCGTCGGTCGCGTACGACGAAGTGGTCGACACGATCGAGCGCATCGTTGACGTCTACGTCGCCGAGCGTCACGAGGAAGAGCGCTTCCTCGACACCTTCCGCCGCATCGGCGTGGCACCTTTCAAGGCTCGTGTCTATGCGCCAACTCATCAGGCGGCGTGAAATCGTCAACGACGACTGGCGCTATGTGGACGAGGATCCGCAGGGGCGCGATCGCGCGCTGATCCTGCCGTTCGCGCGCTGGGAACAGGAGCGCAAGCGGTGGTGGCTGTGGGACGGGCGCCTCGGCGTGCGGCTCGGTCCCGCCGATCCGGTCGCGGCGCTGGCCCAGGATTTCCTGCGCGTCGGCCTGGTGGCCATCGAGTTCGGCGGCATCGCGGAAGGCCGCGGCTACAGCCAGGCGCAGCTGCTGCGCAAGCGCTACAAGTTCGGCGGCGAGCTGCGCGCCGTCGGCAAGATCCAGCGCGATCAGCTGTTCTATCTCGCGCGCTGCGGTTTCGACTCGTTCGAGCTGCCCGAGGGTGCCGACCTGCAAGGCGCGCTGGCGGCGTTCGACGATTTCTCCGTCGCCTATCAGGGTGCTCCGGACCGCGACCTGGAGCTGGAGCGCCGCGCCTCCTGAGGCCGTCTTCGGGTATCGTTGTCGCCTCAGTCGGAGGCACACGATGCCGGTCGAAACGGCCATGAGCCCAACCTCCGCGAGCCCGTTCGCGCTCGACTCCTGGGTCGACGCCGGCAAGCTCGCGCCGATCTTCGCGCGCACCGGGCGCATGCATATCCCTGGCATCCTGGCTCCGGCCGGCGCCGAAGCGCTCCATCGTCACCTGTCGCAGGAAGTGCCCTGGAGCCTGGTCGTGCATGACGGCGAGCGCGTGCGCGAAGCGAAGCCGGAGCTGCGCCGGCAGTACGGCGACGAGCTGGACCAGAACCTGCGCGACGAGGCGTACGGCTCCGCGTCGGACCGCTTTCAGTTCCTGTACGAGTACTGCAGCGTCGCGCCGGCCCGCAGTGACGTACCCTCGTCGCTGTTGACGCAGTTCCTGCAATTCCTCAACTCGCCGCCGTTCATCCGCTTCGCGCGCGAGCTGACCGGCCGCGCGGCGATCGACTGGGCGGACGGACAAGCGACGCGCTACCGGGCCGGGCACTTCCTGACCCAACACGACGACTCCGCGGCGAACCAGAAGCGCGAGGCGGCGTACGTGTTCAATTTCACGCCGACCTGGAAGGCGGACTGGGGTGGCCTGCTGCAGTTCATCGACGCCGATGGGCATGTCGCCGAGGCCTATACGCCGCGCTTCAATGCGCTGAACATCTTCACCGTTCCGCGGCTGCATTGTGTCAGCGCTGTCGCGCCGTTCGTGCCGGCGTCGCGCTACTCGATCACCGGCTGGCTGCGGGCGCGCTGACGCACGATGTCGTCGCCCGATATCTCGCTCGCTGGATTTGCGTGTGTCGCGCAGCAGCCGCGGGCAGCGCTGCTCATCGTGCACGGGCTCGCCGAATATGCCGCTCGCTACCACGAGCTTGCAGCGACGCTCGCCGGCCGCGGCATCTCCTGTTTCGCTTACGATCAGCGCGGCCACGGCGCGCGACCCGGCACGCGTACGCACGTCGACCGCTTCGACGACTTCGTCGACGATCTGAATCTCGAGGCGGAGTCCCTGGCGCGGCGCTCCCCCGAGCTGCCGTTGTTCGTCTGGGGTCATAGCATGGGCTCGATCGTCGCGATCGGCGCCGTGCTCACCGCGCGGCACCGCTGGCGGGGCGCGATCACTTCCAGCAATTCGCTGGAAGTCTTCCGACGCGGACTCAATCCCTTGAACCCGTTGTTCCGCCTCGGCTCGCGCGTCATGCCGCACATCCGCGTGCCGCTCGGGCTCGACGCGCGCAAGATCTCGACTGATGAGGCCGTACAGCAAGCGTACGCGAACGATCCGCTGATTCCGCCGACTGCGAGCCTGCGCTTGATCGTGGAATTCGCGGCGGCGTGCGAGCGGTGCCGCAGCGGCGCCACGCAGTTGACGCTGCCGTGGCTGGTCGTGCACGGCGAGGCGGATGCGATCGCGCCCGTGGCGGGTTCGCGCGTGTTGTTCGACGCGCTGCGCTCGCAGGACAAGCAGCTCGTGATCTATCCTGGCTTGCGCCACGAGGTGCAGAACGAGCGTCCCGCGGAGCGGGCGAAGTTCATCGATCTGCTGAGCAGCTGGATACTCGCGAGGGTCTGAGGAATGGAACTGAAGAACGGCGTTTGCATCGTGACCGGATCGGCGACGGGCATCGGCGCCGCCTGCGCAATTCAGCTCGCCGAGCGCGGCTGTCGCACGGTCATCAACTACACCAAGAGCGAGACCGAAGCTCGCGAGACGCTACGCGCCTGCGAGCAGCACGGGAGCGAAGCTCTGCTGGTGCGGGCGAACGTGGCAGAGGATGCGGACTGCCGGCGCATGGCGGACGCCGCCCTGGCGAAGTGGGGCCGGATCGACGCGCTGGTCAACAACGCGGGCACGACGAAGGTAGCGTTCAACCATGCGGACCTGAGCGCGCTCAGCGCGGCGGACTTTCAGCACGTCTACGGCGTCAACGTCATCGGCGCATTCCAGATGATCCGCGCGGTCGAGCCGGCGATGCGCAAGCAGGGCGGCGGTGCAGTCGTCAACGTCTCGTCGATCGCTGCCGTGATGGGCATCGGCACGTCGGTCGCGTATGCCGCTTCGAAGGGTGCGCTGAACACCATGACGCTATCGCTCGCGCGCGCACTCGGGCCGCAGATCCGCATCAACGCCGTGTGTCCCGGCTTCGTCGAGACGCGCTGGCTGCAGGAAGCGCTCGGAGCGGGCTACGAAGGTGCGAAAGCGCGCTACATGTCGAACGCGGCGTTGCAGAAAGTGTGCACGCCGGACGACATCGCGCGGGCAGTGCTGTGGCTGCTGCAAGGTTCGGAGCTGGTGACCGGCGAGTTCATCATCGTCGACGGCGGCGCGCACCTCGGCGGCTCGCCGACCAAAGCACGCTAGCCCGTGGCCTGAAGCTGCTCGCCGGCCGCGGACAGATCTGCGAACTGCAGCGCTGCCAGCCGCGCATACAACTCGTTCGTCTGCAGCAGCTCCGCGTGCGTGCCGATCGCAGTGATGCGCCCATGATCCAGCACGACGATCCGGTCCGCCTTGAGCACGGTCGCGAGCCGGTGCGCGATGATGATCGTCGTGCGATTCTGCATCAGCTTCTCCAGCGCCTGCTGCACGTAGCGCTCGCTCTCCGCATCGAGTGAGCTGGTCGCTTCGTCGAGCAGCAGGATCGGCGGATCCTTCAGCAACGCGCGTGCGATCGCGATGCGTTGACGCTGACCTCCCGACAGCCGCGTGCCGCGCTCGCCGAGAAAGCTCTCGTAACCTTCGGGCAGCTGCCGGATGAACGAGTCCGCGCCTGCGGCGCGCGCCGCGGCCTCGATTTCCGCATCGCTCGCACCAGGCCGACCATAGCGGATGTTCTCGCGGGCGCTCGTGCCGAACAGCACTGTCTCCTGCGGCACCAGGCCGATGCGCTGGCGCAGCTCGCCGGGCCGCGCCTTCGAGATGTCGACACCGTCGATGACGATGCGGCCCGACAACGGATCGTAGAAGCGCAACAGCAGCTGGAACGTCGTGCTCTTGCCTGCGCCCGACGGGCCCACGAACGCGACCGTCTCGCCCGGCTCGATGTCGAGCGACAGACGCTCGAGCGCGAGCGTGTCGGGACGCGACGGGTAACGGAACGAGACGTTCTCGAAGCGGATGCGACCCTGCGCCGGGTTGGGGAACGCTTCAGGTTGCGGCGGGGCGACGATCACCGGCTGTGCGTTCTTGAGCTCGACCAGTCGCTCCATCGCGCCCGCGGCGCGCTGCACTTCGCCCCACATCTCGGTGAGCGAAGCGGCAGAAATCGCAACGTACATCGCGTAGATCAGGAACTGGCTCAGCTGGCCGCCGGTCATTTGCGCCGCGAGCACGCGGTGCGCGCCCTGCCAAAGCACGAACGTGACCGCGCCGAAGATCATCATCGTGCCGATCGCCGTCAGCGCCGCGCGCATGCGCGTGCGACGGATCGCTACCGCGAACGAATCCTCGACCGCCTTGCTGTAACGCTCGGTGTGCAGCGATTCGAGCGTGAACGCCTGCACGGTCTGGATCGCGTTGAGCGTTTCGCCCGCGAGGCCGCTGGTATCGGCGATGCGATCCTGGGACTGCCGCGACAGCGTGCGCAGCCGGCGCCCGACGATGATCATCGGTCCGATGACCAGCGGAATGCCAATCAGGATCATGCCGGCGAGTGACGGGCTGGTCGCGATCAGCAGTACCAGTGCCCCGACCAGCTGGATCGCCGAGCGCAGCATGATCGAGAGGTTCACGCCGGCGATCGATTGCACCAGCGTCGTGTCGGTCGTCAGCCGCGACAGCACTTCACCAGTGCGCGTCACTTCGAAGAACGTCGGATCCATGCGGATGACTCGCGCGTAAACGTCCGAACGCACGTCGGCGACCACGCGCTCGCCGAGCCAAGTGACCAGGTAGAAGCGCAACGCCGCGAACAGACCAAACGCCACTGCCGCGCCGAGGAATGCGACGAAGTAGAAGTCGATCGTCGCGCGATCCTGCACGACCATGCCCTGGTCGATGACGTTGCGGAACGCGAGCGGCAGCACGAGCAACGCCGCCGACGCGATCAACAGCGCGCCGAGCGCGAGCACGAGCGTGCGCCGGTAGCGCCGCAGGTACGGCCACAACTCGCGCAGCGGCTTGAGAGAGCGTCCCTTCGGGCGGTCGATGATTTCGTTCATTTGTAGACCGGCAACTCCACGTCCGCGAACAGCGCGTCGACGTCGGCAGGCGTAGCGGCGTTACCGGCGCGATCCACGAGGCGCCGCGTCAGGTGCGGCGCCAGCTGTTGCAGGAAATCGTACATGTAGCCGCGCAGCAGCGCTCCTTGATGGAACCCGGCCCACGTCATGTGCGCGGGAAACAGGTGCGAGGCGTCGATCGAGACGAGGTCGCCGTCCTCGCGCGGGTCGACCGCCATGCTGGCGACGATACCGACGCCGAGCCCGAGCCGCACGTAGGTCTTGATTACATCCGCGTCACGTGCGGTGAGCGCGACGCGCGGCGTGACGCCGGCGCGCGCGAAGATCTGCTGCAGCGAGGACGGTCCGGAGAAACCGAACACGTAGGTGACGATCGGATACTCCGCCAGCGTCTCGATCGTGATCTTCGTTTCCTTGGCGAGCGGATGGCCCTGCGGTACGACGATGCGCCGATGCCAGCGATAGCAGGGCAGCAGCACCAGGTTGCTGAACATGTCCTGCGAGCCGGTGTTGATCGCGAAGTCGATGCGGTCGCGCTGGGCCATGTCGGCGATCTGCTCGGAAGTGCCCTGGTGCAGATGCAGCTCGACCTGCGGATAACGCTCGCGGAACCTGCGGATCACCTCGGGCAGCACGTAGCGCGCCTGGGTGTGCGTCGTGCCGATCGCGAGCGAGCCGCGTCCGTCGCCTTTCTGCTCCTCCGCCAGCCGCTTGATGCTCTGGACCTCCTTGAGGATCTTCATCGCGCGATCGATGACGCGCTTGCCCGCCGGCGTCACGCGCGTGAGCGTGCGCCCCTGGCGCAGAAAGATCGGAAAGCCGAGCTCATCTTCGAGCTGTTTGAGCTGCTTGCTCACGCCCGGCTGCGAGGTGTGCAGCCGTTCCGCCGCCGCGGTGATGTTGAGGTCGTTTTCGACGATCGCTGCGAGGTAGCGTAATTGCTGTAGTTTCATAGACTTGAGTGTAGCCGCAGACACTCTGTTAAGTCATAACGGCCCCGCATCATGACAGAACAAACGGGTCTTTCCCTGGTTATAAGCCGGTTGCGTAGAGTCCAGCCTCACTATGAACCCGGACTCTCTGTCGCCCCGCCTGCAAACGCTCGTGCAGAACACGCGCGCCACGCTCGAGCATGCCGTGCGCGAGTACGGCGACGTCGTTTACTCGAACAGCCTCGGTGCCGAGGCGATGGTGCTCACCGACATCATCTGCGGCCACGCGCCCGAGATCGAGATGTTCACGCTCGACACCGGCCGGCTGCACGACGAGACGCTCGCGCTGCTCGATCGCGTCGAGCGGCGCTACCAGCGCCGCATCCAGGTCTTCTACCCGGATGCGAAGCTGGTCGAACAGTACGTGCGCGACAACGGCATCAACGGTTTCTACCTGGGCGTCGAGGAGCGCCAGGGCTGCTGCAGCATCCGCAAGATCGAGCCGTTCAAGCGTGCGATCGCCGGACATCGCGCGTGGGTGACCGGCGTGCGTCGCGAACAGTCGGACGAGCGCGCGCTCGGCGAGTCGGTGTCGTGGGATGAACGTTACGGCCTGTGGAAGATCAGCCCGCTGCTCGATTGGACGGAGCAGGACGTGTGGGCCTACATCAAGGCGCGCAACCTGCCGTACAACGCTCTGCACGATCGCGGTTATCCGAGCATCGGCTGCGCTCCCTGCACGCGCGCGATCGAGCCCGGCGCGGATCCGCGCTCCGGCCGCTGGTGGTGGGAAAACCCGGATTCGCGCGAGTGCGGCCTGCAACCGCGCCGGCGCGTGATTCCGCTCAAGGTCGAGCCGCGCCGCACGGCTGCCGCGGCCACCTGACGATGGACTACTTCCCCATTTTTCTGCGTCTCGCGAACGAGCCCGTGCTCGTCGTCGGCGGCGGTGCCGTCGCCGAACGCAAGATCGATCTGCTGCTGCGAACCTCCGCGCAGGTCCGGGTCATTGCACCCGAGCTTGTCCCCGGCCTCGCGGAGCGAGCAGCAGCGGGCGAGATCGCGCACATCGCGACCGAATTCAGTCCGGAGCATCTGGATGGCGTGCGGCTGGCGATCGCAGCGACCGACAAGCGCGCGATCAACGCGTGGGTCGCACGCCAGGCCGAGCGTCGCAACATTCCGGTCAACGTCGTCGACGATCGCGAGCTGTCGCGCTTCATCGTGCCGGCGATCGTGGACCGTTCGCCGGTCGTAGTCGCTGTCGGTAGCAGCGGCGATGCGCCGGTGCTCACGCGCCGATTGCGCGAGCGCCTCGAATCGTTCCTGCCGCAGCGGCTCGGCGCGCTCGCCCGGCTGGCGGGAAAATTGCGTCCGACGATCAAGACGCGCATCGAGAATCCAGCGCGCCGCCGCAGGTTCTGGGAGAACTTCTTCGACGGCACGCTCGCCGCCGACGTGCTTGCAGGCCGCGAGGACACTGCTGATCCGACATTGCCGGACCGCATTGCCGACTCCTTTGCACAGATCGTAAGTGCGACGCCGGATGCAGGCGAGGTCGTGCTGGTCGGTGCCGGTCCCGGCGATCCGGGGCTGTTGACGCTGCGCGGCTTGCGAGCGCTGCAGAATGCAGACGTGATCCTGTACGACCGGCTCGTGTCGGCGGAGATTCTGGATCTCGCGCGGCGCGACGCCGAGCGCATCAACGTCGGCAAGACGGCCGGCGGTGCGCAGGTTTCCCAAGAGGAGATCAACACGCTGCTCGTGCAGCTCGCGCAGCAGGGCAAGCGCGTGTGCCGACTCAAAGGCGGCGATCCTTTCATCTTCGGTCGCGGCGGCGAGGAGCTCGAAGCGCTCGCGGCTGCCGGTGTGCGCTTCGAAGTCGTGCCGGGTGTAACCGCTGCCGCAGGTTGCGCGGCGTACGCGGGCATTCCGCTGACGCATCGTGACCACGCGCAATCGCTGGTGTTCGTCACCGGCCATACCAAGGATGAGGGCGGCGACGCGCTCGATTGGGATCAGCTCGCGCGACCGGCGCAAACCGTCGTTTTCTACATGGGCCTCGGTCACCTCGAACGAATTGTTTCGCGCCTGCGCGCGCACGGTGCACCCGAGTCGCGCGCGGCGGCGATCGTTGAGCAGGGCACGCGTGCCGAGCAGCGCGTGGTAACCGGCACGCTCGCGGACCTGGCTCAGAAGGCACGGCAGGCAGACATTCAGTCGCCGGCCCTATTGATCGTGGGCGAAGTGACGCGCCTGCACGAGACGCTGCAGTGGTTCAACGCCGCAGCCAATCCAGTATCGAAGCAAGTGAGGCTCACAGCATGAGCATCCGCAATGGCCTCGCCGACGCAATCGGCAACACACCGCTGATCCGGCTGAACCACTTCAGCGAGCTCACTGGCTGCGAGATCCTCGGCAAGGCCGAGTTCATGAATCCCGGCGGCTCGGTCAAGGACCGCGCCGCGCGTGCCATCATCGAAGACGCGGAGCGCAGCGGCAGACTCCTGCCGGGCGGCACGGTCGTCGAAGGCACCGCAGGCAACACGGGCATCGGGCTCGCGCACATCTGCAACGTGCGCGGCTACCGGCTCGTCATCGTGATGCCGGACAACCAGTCGCCCGAGAAGTACCAGACGATCGAGACGCTCGGCGCCGAGGTGTTGCGCGTCAAGACCGTGCCGTACAGCGATCCGAACCACTACCAGAAAGTGGCGCGCCGGCTCGCCGAGGAAATTCCCGGCGCGGTCTGGGCCAACCAGTTCGACAACACCGCGAACCGCGACACGCACGAGCAGACGACCGGGCCGGAAATCTGGGCGCAGACCGACGGTCGCATCGACGCGTTCGTGACCGCGACCGGAACGGGCGGCACGCTCGGCGGTGTGTCGCGCTTCCTGAAGCGTCAGACGAATCATCGTGGGCGCAAGCCGCTCGCGCTGCTCGCGGACCCGCAAGGCAGCTCGCTGTATCACTGGCTGCGTGACGGCGAGCTCAAAGCGACGGGTCCGGGCTCGATCACCGAGGGCATCGGCATCGGCCGCGTGACGGCGAACCTCGAAGGCGCGCCGCTCGACGACGCTCTG
The DNA here is from genome assembly GCA_963830745.1 of uncultured Gammaproteobacteria bacterium. Lineage (GTDB taxonomy): Bacteria > Pseudomonadota > Gammaproteobacteria > Steroidobacterales > Steroidobacteraceae > Steroidobacter. The sequence goes on along the minus strand of CAWHNL010000010.1, from coordinate 94,673 downwards.
CACGTGACCGACGTCGAATGCGTGCGCACGGTCTATCAGCTGCTGCGCGAAGAAGGCTTGTTCCTCGGCAGCACCAGCGGCGTGAACGTCGCCGCGGCGCTGCAGGCTGCGCGACGGCTCGGCCCGGGTCACACGATCGTGACGATCCTGTGCGACACCGGCGCGAAGTACCAGTCGCGCCTGTTCAACCGCAAGTGGCTCGCGGAGAAGGGGCTGCTCGAAGCGGCCGGGATCGATCAGCCGCTCGCGCCGGAACTCGATCCGCCGGTGCCTTTCACGGAGATTGCTGCCCGGGAGATTGCTCGTGCCGATGCACACCGACTCCGCGCTTAGGTTCGAGCGCCATCCGATCCAGACGGACGTCGTCGTCGTCGGCGCCGGGCCGTGCGGGTTGTTCCAGGTTTTCGAGCTGGGCCTGCTCGGTTTGAAGGCGCAGGTCGTCGATTCGCTGCAAGGCGCCCGGCGGCCAGTGCGTCGAGCTGTATCCCGACAAGCCGATCTACGACATTCCAGCCGTGCCGGTGTGCACGGGCCAGGAGCTGACCGATCGGCTGCTCGAGCAGATCCGGCCGTTCGGCGCGGGCCTGCACTTGGGCCAGGAAGTCACCGAAGTTGCGCGTCAGGATAACGGCCGCTTTCGCGTCGCGACCGGCGCGGGCACCGTGTTCGACGCGGGCGCCGTCGTGATCGCAGGCGGTGTGGGCTCGTTCCAGCCGCGCAAGCTCGACGTGCCGGGCGCGGCCGAGCTCGAAGGCAAGTACATCCACTATCGCGTCAAGGATCCGCGCGCGTACGCCGATCAGGACGTGGTGATCCTCGGCGGCGGCGACTCCGCGCTCGACTGGGCGCTGACGCTCGTCGAGCACGCGCGCAGCGTCGTGCTCGTGCATCGGCGTCCCGAGTTCCGCGGCGCGCCCGCATCGGTCGCGAAGCTCTACGCACTGCGCGACGAGCATCGCGCCGACGTGCTCATCGGCCAGGCGAAGGAATGCAACGCAGTCGCATGGCGTGTTGAAGTCGCTGAGCGTGCAGGGCGCGGACAGCGTCGTGCGTCGCGTGGAGCTGGACCAGCTGCTGGTGTTCTTCGGCTTGCATCCGAAGCTCGGACCGATTGCGAGCTGGGGCCTGGAGATCAACAAGCGCCAGCTCAGCGTCGACACCGAGAAGTTCCAGACGAACGTACCGGGGATCTACGCGGTCGGCGACATCAATCACTATGCCGGCAAGAAGAAGCTGATCCTGTCGGGCTTCCACGAAGCAGCGCTGGCCGCGTTCGCGATCAAGGAATACCTGGAGCCCGGCAAGAAAGTCCACTTGCAGTACACGACCACGAGCCCGCTCATGCACAAGCGGCTCGGCGTGGAGTCGGCGGAAGAGCAAGCGGCGGCGCGGAAAACGGCCAGCGGCTAGCGCTAGTCTTCGCCAGGACCAGGAACACGCCGCTGGCGCGCGCGATGCGTTCGCCGCCGACGCTGAAGTAGACGTTCGCGAACGCCATGCGTGCGCCGATCTTCTGGATGTCGAGCGACGTCTCGACCCAATCGCCGATCTGCGCGCTGCCGGCGAAATCCACACTCAGGTTCGCCGTCACCATGCTCGTCGGCGGATTCGTCGAAGTCGCGAGCCCGTAGCCGAGCGCGATGTCCGCGACGGACGCGAGCACGCCGCCGTGCAACGTGCCGCGCGCGTTCGTGTGCTTCTCCTGCACGCGCATGCCGATGACCAGCGCCGCGCCGGAGCCCGCGCTGTACAGCGGCCCGATCGTTTCGAGAAACGGACTGGTGCGGAAGATCGGCGCGAATCCGGCCGGAATGTCCGGTGTGACTCATTGCAACACCTTCTTGTGGGTCAGGCTTTAGCCTGACAATCTCCGGGCGCCGACTCCAATGCAGACTCGGCATCGCCGGCCATGCAGCGCGCGAATGGTGCTATCTTCGCCGCTCGCATGAGTGCACCTCGCACCGAATTCGCAATTCTCGGCGCCGGAGCGATCGGCTCCATTCTCGGCGCTCACCTCGCGCGTGCGGGCCACTCCGTCACGATGCTGGTTCGCGAGCGGCGCGCCGCGCAGCTGCGCCGCGATGGGTTGCGCATCAACGGGCTCGCGGAGATTGCGACGCCGGTTCAGGTGCTCACGGATGCCTCGCAGCTGAGCGGCGCCGAAGTGCTGATCGTCGCGATGAAGACGCCCGGCACCGCGGAGGCGCTCGAGCCGCTGCGCAACTGCAAGATCGACGTAGCCTTCTCGATTCAGAACGGCGTGTGGAAGAACGAAGCGCTGGCGCAAGTCTTTGGCGCGGAGCGCGTGCTCGGCTGTCTCGCGAACACGAGCGGCGAGCTGTTGCCGTCGGGCGAGGTGCTGTTCACGCGCAACGTGAACATCTACATCGGCGAGTTGCCGGCGGGTTCGAGCGCTCGTGCCGAACGGATCGCGCGCGCCATCGATGCGTCGGGGGTTCGCGCGACGACGGTGCCGGACGTGCTGGCCCGCGAGTGGACCAAGTTCGTCGGTTGGGCCGGCGCTGATGCTGATGTCGATCACGACGCGCGCGACGACCTGGCGTTACCTGACCGATCCCGACTGTGCGCTCGTGCTCACGCGGCTGGTGCGAGAAGTCGCGGCGATTGCCAAGGCGGCCGGCGTGACGCTCATTAACGAGGACACGTTGTTACCGTTGCAAGGCATCTTGAGCGGCTCCGAGGAAACGGCCGTGCAGGCGGTGCTGCAAGCGGGCCGCGATTTCCAGCGCAATGCGCCCAACCATCGCATGTCCTCGCTCCAGGACCTGGAAGCCGGCCGGAGGCTTGAAATCGAGGGAACGCTGGGCTACGCCGTGCGGCGGGCACGACAGTTGCAGCAGTCGGTGCCATTGCTCGACTCGCTCTACCATCTCGCGGTTGCAATCGATCGGACACGCGGCGACGAGCGCTAGTCAGTGCAGGTCCGCACTTGCGATCCCGCCGATCCAGTGCTGTGATGACCGCCCCTTCAAGGATCCCAGGAAGCTTTATGGAAGCCCGAGCCTCGCAGCCGTCGTATCCGTTTCAGCTGTCGCTGCGCGTCCGGCATCCCTCGATCGATCCCGCGTCGATCTCGCGCGAGCTGCAGATCGAGCCCGAGCATTCGTTCCGCGCCGGCGACCCGCGCGAATCCGCTCGCAGCGTCACCGCGACGGCGGTCCACGTCGACAGCTACTGGCTGGCGACGCTCGATCTCTCGACGCTGCTGCTCGGCACGGCGCTCGCGCCCGAGATCAGTCCGCACACTCACGCAATCGCTCTCTCCGCGCTCGACACTGCACTGACAGTACTCACCGGCAGCGTGCTGCGCCGGCATTCGGAGTTCTTTCGCCGCATCCAGTCCGAAGGCGGCGAGGTGCGGCTGATCGTCGCCATTTCGGCGCGCAAGACGCGCGGCTTCACGCTCACGCCGCAGTTGAGCAAGGCGTTGAGCGACCTTCGCATTCCGGTCGACTTCGAGCTGGCGCACCGATGACGCGCACGCGTTCCGTCGCACTGGCTGCGCTGACATTGCTCGCAGGCTGTCAGCTCACGCCTCCGGCACCGGTCGCGCCCGCGCTGCAATTGATGGAATCGCAACCGTTGGTGCTCACGCCGGGGTGCGAGGCGAGCGGCAGTGTCGTCGTGGAGTTCATCGTGCGCATGGATGGCCGCACGGACGCGTTGCAGCTCTCGCCCGCGCCGGAGTGCGTGCGCGAGGCGCTCACCGCATGGGTGAGCTCGTTCCGCTACTTGCCGCCCAGCGCGGACACTCCCACGGGCGTCGAGTGGCTGCTCGTGTCGGCGCGCCGCGGCTCCTGACCCACAGCGATCGGCTGCACTGCAGCACAGCACGCGGTCGCGCAACCGCGGAAGCCTCGGCCGTGTCTTAACGGCCATGAAAAAGAAAATCCTGCTGGGAGTGGTGGCGCTCGCGCTCGTCATCGGTGTCGCGGTCTACGTAAAGACGCGACCTGAACCCGCCGACACGAGGTTCGCGGGCGCTTATGCGCTCGCCGACGGAACGCTGGTGGTCGTGACACCGCGCGAGGGCAAGGTCCTGCGCTATCGCATGATGAATGGCGAAGGCGCCGTACTCTGGCCGACGGGCGACGGCGAATACGAGGGCGGCCCGGGCTGGGATCGGCGCGAGCCGGTCGTCAATCACGTGAAGTTCGATAGCGCCGGTGCCGGGCGCCCCGGCTTCGACTGGCGCCGTGCCGACGACAAGGTCGTTCATGCGCGGCGCATCGATTTACCCGAACGCACGTCGCTGTTCCCGAGCGGCGATATTCAGTTGCGCGGCAAGCTGGTGCTGCCCGACGCGGCGACTCACGGCCCCGGACCGTTCCCCGCTGTCGTCATCGTCCACGGCTCGGAGTCGTACAGCGCGGTCGACTATTACTTCGACCCCTATCTCTACGCGGCGAACGGCTTCGCCGCGCTCGCCTTCGACAAGCGCGGCACTGGCGAATCGCAAGGCAAGTACCTGCAGAATTTTCACGTGCTCTCGGACGACGTCGTCGCAGCGGTGCGCTGGCTGCGCACGCAGCCTGGGATCGACGGCAACCGGATTCACCTGGCCGGTTTCAGCCAGGGCGGCTGGATCGCGCCGCTCGCGGCGTTGAAGGACGGCAACATCCGCAGCGTCCTCGTCGGCTACGGCGTCATGGTGCCGGTGACCGGCGAGGATCGCTGGGGCTATTTCTACGCGCTCCAGCAGAAGGGCTTCGGCGCCGACGCGGTCGCCGCGGCCGATCGCGTCAACGCAGTGATCGAAGACATCTCTCGATCGCCACCAGAATCGCTGGAGCGAGCTCGGCAGCATGCTCGATGCGGCCGCGCCCGCAACCCTGGTTCGAGGGCGTGCGCGGCAGCGATTCGCATGCTCGGGACGGTGGCCGATACGCAAGATGCCGTTGTGGACGCTGCGCATGTATCTCTGGTGGCGCACGCGTTCGCAGGGAGACACGCCGTTCATCGACCGGCTCTACGATCCGGTGCAGACGATGCACAAGCTCCAGACGCCGAGCCTGTGGATGCTCGGCGGCGAGGACTCGAGCGCACCGACGCCGTGGACGCTGCGCGAGCTGGAGAAGCTGCAGGCGGAAGGTCGGCCGGTGCAGGTCCGCGTCTTCCCCGACGCCGATCACGGCATCATCAAGTTCGTGAAGAGGACAACGGCGAGCGGCGCTATATCGGTCTCGAGCCCGACTACTACCCGGCGCAAATCGCCTGGCTGCGCGAGCACAGCGGTTCCTGAGTCGTAACTTCGTAATGGGGCGGCCACGGAAATACGTTAGGCTGCGCGGGTCACGACGACCTCCGCCGCCCATGAAAAGAACGCCCGACGCGACGCCTTTCGCCCATCTTCTTTCCCAACGGCTGACGCGCCGGCGAGTGCTCGCCACGGGCGCTACGCTCGCGCCGCTTGCCGTCGCGGGTGGCACTCTGCTCGGAGCGTGCGCGACGCGCGCGCCCAGCAAGTGCGCTGTCGTTCAAGCCGATACCAGGGCAGCCAAGCCGACGACGTGTTGCTGCCGCCCGGCTACCGCTACGACGTGCTCGTGCGCTGGGGCGAGAGTCTGTGGTCGTCGGTTCCGGATCTCGATGCGGCGCGGCTTGCCGACGGCGTGCTTGCTCGAGCCGGGCGCCGCCGAACGGCAGCAGCGCCAGTTCGGCACGAACTGCGACGCCATTCATTTCTTCCCGCTCGACGCGCGCGGCGAGCGCGGCATCCTGTGCGTCAACAACGAATACACGCTACGACGAGCTGATGTTCCCGGGGCATCCGCGGCTTTGTCGGCGCGTTGCGCGGCGACGGTCGCGAGTACGTCAGCAAGCATCCGCAGGTCGTGGATGTCGCGAAGGCCGCGCAGGGCGTGTCCGTCATCGAGATCGCGCGCGTGCGGCGGGCGTTGGCAGATGGTGAAGGACTCGCGTTTCAACCGGCGCATCACGGCCGAAACTCCGATCGACATCGGCGGCCCTGCGCGAGGCGCGGCGCTGCTGCGGACGCAGGCCGATCCCGAGGGCGTGCGGGCGCTGGGCACGTTCGGCAACTGCGCCGGCGGCGAGACGCCGTGGGGCACGTACCTGACCGCCGAAGAAAACATCCAGGACTACTTCGGCAATCTCGAACAGCTCAAGGCGCGCAGCGATGTCGATCCGTACATCGTGGAGTCGCATCGTCGCTGGCGCATGTGGAAGGCGAATTCGCTGTACGCGCTGGGAAGCCGCCGACGCGCGCTTCGACCTGCCGCGCACGCCGACGCGAACCGTTCCGCTTCGGCTGGATCGTCGAGATCGATCCGCGCGATCCGGCGCGCGCGCCGGTCAAGCGCACGGCGCTCGGCCGCTTCGCGCACGAGGGCGCGAGTCCGTTCGTCGCGCACAACGGCCGCGTCGCCGTGTACATGGGCGACGACGACAAGTTCGAATACATCTACAAGTTCGTCTCCGACGGTCGCTTCGATGCGAAGAACCCCGCGGCGAACCGCGATCTGCTCGATCGCGGCACCTTGTACGCCGCGCGGCTGGATGCGAGCGGTCGCGGGCGAATGGCTGCCGCTCGTGTTCGACCCGAAGGGTCCGCTGAACGCGGCCGCTGGCTTTCGCGATCAAGCAGAGGTGCTGATCAAGGCGCGCGCGGCGGCGAGCGTGCTGGGCGCAACGCCGATGGATCGAACTGAGGACGTTGAAGCGAATCCCGTCTCGGGACGCATCTACGTGGCGTGCACGCGCAACGAGCAGCGCACCGCGTCCGCAGGACACATGACGTACGCCGGTCGCGAAGTCGAGTCCGGTCCCGATCGCGCGAACCCGCGCGGCGCGAATCCGTTCGGACACATCATCGAGATTCGCGAAGCCGGCGACGACCACACGGCGCGCGAGTTTTCGTGGGAAGTGTTCCTGCTCGGCGGCGATCCTGCCGGCGGACGCCTGATCACCGATCTGACGCAAGTGCAGGCAGGACAGCGCCTACTACGCCGGCTACGCGAACGCCGACGAGCTGAGTCCCGTCGGCTCGCCGGACAACGTCGGCTTCGATCGCAATCGGCAATCTGTGGATCGTCACCGACGGTACGCAGCCGCGCGGCGCGAACGATGGCTGCTGGGTATGTCCGACCGAAGGCCCGCAGCGCGGCCGCTTGCAGCAGTTCATGAGCGGCCCGGTCGGTGCGGAAATCTGCGGCTGCCAGTTCTCGCCGGACTGCGAGACGCTGTTCCTGAGCATCCAGCATCCGGGCGAAGGCGGCAGCGTGATCGCGAGCCGCGCAGCCGATGGCCCGACGGACCGGGCACGCAGCCGCGCTCGAGCGTCATCGCAGTGACGCGAAGGACGGCGGCGGAACGGTTGGCAGTTAGAGGACTTTGCCCGGATTCATGATGCCGTTCGGGTCGACGGCCTGCTTGATCGAGCGCATCAGCTCGATCGCAACCGGATGCTTGTAGCGCAGCAGCTCCGCGCGCTTGAGCTGGCCGATGCCGTGCTCGGCGCTGAAGCTGCCGCCGTAGCGTGCGACCAGATCGTGCACGGCGCGATTCACCTGCGGCGCGAGGCGCAGGAATTCGTCGTCGTCGCCGCCGCGCGGCGGGCTCAGGTTGAAATGCAGGTTGCCGTCGCCGAGATGGCCGTACGAAACGAGTCGCGCAGCCGGCGCGAGCTGTGCAACCAGCGCCGCGCCCTCGACGATGAAGTGCGGCAGCTCGCCGGTCGTCACCGAGATGTCGTGCTTGATGCTCGCGCCTTCGCGGCGCTGGGCTTCAGGAATCGTTTCGCGCAGCCGCCAGAACATCTCCCGCTGCGCCTCGCTCGCTGCGATCGCCGCATCGACGATCTCTCCGGCTTCCATCGCGGCCGCGAGCTCGGCTTCGATGCTCTCGCGCGCGGCCGCGGCGCCGCGTCCCATGCCGATCTCCAGCAGGACATACCACGGATGCGGCCGATCGAGCGGATCGCTCGTGGAGGGAACGTGCTGCAGAACCAGATCGAGCGCGATGCGCGGCACGAGCTCGAACGTCGTGACCGCATCGCTGGTGAAGGCGCGCAACCGCGACAGCAGTGCGACCGCCGCCTGCGGCTCGGGCACGCCGACGAATGCGGTGAGCGTCCACGCGGGGCGAGAGAAGAGCTTGCACGCGGCTGCCGTGATGACGCCCAGCGTGCCTTCCGCACCGATGAACAGATCGCGCAGGTCGTAGCCGGTGTTGTCCTTGCGCAGCGGCTTGAGGCCATCGAGCACTCGGCCGTCGGGCAACACGACTTCGAGGCCGAGCACGAGGTCGCGCATCATGCCGTAGCGCAAGACCGCGGTGCCGCCGGCGTTCGTCGACAGGTTGCCGCCGAGTTGGCAGGAGCCTTCCGAGCCGAGGCTCATCGGGAACAGCCGATCGACCGACGCTGCCGCCGCCTGGATCTCGGCGAGCACGCAACCGGCTTCGGCGATCATCGTGTAGTTCGCGCGGATCGAGCGTGCGGATGCGCCGCATGCGCGCGAGAGACAGCACGATCTGCGAGCCGTCGCTGCTCGGCGTTGCGCCACCGCAGTAGCTGGTATTGCCGCCGACCGGCACGACGCCGATCCGCGCCTCGTTGCACAGCTTCATGATGGCGGCGACCTGCTCGGTCGAATCCGGTCGCAGCACGAGCGGCGTGGCGCCGTGATACAGCTTGCGATGATCGACGAGGAACGGCTCGACATCTGTCGGCCGATCGAGATAGCCGTGCGGTCCGACCACCGCGCGCAGGCGATCCAGTGTCACAGCGTCGATGCTCATCGCGCGCTCATTGCGGCAGCGACCAGTTCGCAGGCTGCGCGGCGAGTGCTTCGAGATGCGCGCCATCGACCACTCGGCCGGCGGCGACTTTCTGGTCGCGCAGGATGCACGCGAAGCGCTGATCGCTGTCGGCCGTGTCTGTCTGCACGACGCCGCCGATCAGATGCTCGTTGCCTGCTTTGGTGTCGACGGTCACTTTGAATACCGAGCGCAGCGGCACGGCGCGGCCTTCGAGCAGGAACTTCTGACAGAACAGTTGCGGGCAGAGTTGCTGAGCCTGGGCCGACTCGATCGGATCGCAGCCCTTCACGATGATCGCCTTCGCGGAGCGCAACAGCTCGGGCTCGCGCAGATTTTCGAGCAGCGAGAACAAGCCCCACAGGGCGATGCCGAACAGGGCGGCGAAGATGACGAGGCGCAGCGACAGCACGGTCGAAGGATGTGAGGCTGAAGCCTGACGCCACAAGCCGGAGTCGGGCTGAGCCGCTGCGCTGGACGCGCGGAGCGCGGCGATGCGTTCTTCGAGCGGCGGGTGGGTCATGAACAGCCGCTTCAGTCCCTGGCCGAGCGCCGCCGCTGATGCCGAACGCAGCCATCTGGTCGGGCAGCGGCTGCGGATGCTGCTGACGCAGGCGTTCCAGCGCGGCGATCATCGGCTCGCGGCCTTCCAGCTTGGCGCCGCCGGCGTCGGCACGGAACTCGCGATACCGCGAGAACCACATCACGATCATGCTCGCGAGAATGCCGAGCACGAGCTGCGCGACGATCACGGTGATGAGGAATGCCGGACCGTGGCCGCGCTCGGTCTTGAACACGACGCGATCGATCACGTAGCCGATGACGCGCGACAGGAAGATGACGAACGTGTTCACCACGCCCTGGATCAGCGTCAGCGTCACCATGTCGCCGTTCGCGACGTGACTGATCTCGTGGCCGAGCACCGCTTCGGCTTCGCGTTGCGACATGCCGCGCAGCAAGCCGGAGCTGACGGCGACCAGCGCGTTGTTCCGGCGCGGACCGGTCGCGAATGCGTTCATCTCGGGCGCATCGAAGATGCCGACTTCCGGCATGCCGATGCCGGCGGCTTGCGGCCTGCCGGCGCACGGTTTCGACGAGCCACGTCTCCTTGGCGTCGCGCGGCTGCTCGATGACGCGCACGCCCATCATGCGCTTGGCGATGAACTTGGACATCGCCAGCGAGATCAGCGAGCCGCCGAAGCCGAGCACCGCCGAGAAGATGAGCAGGGCATTGATGTCGAGCCCGCCGCGCTCGTCGAGGATGCGGTCGACGCCGAGCAGCCGCAGGGTGACGCTCAGGACCAGCAGGACCGCGACGTTGGTGGCGACCAGCAGAAAGATGCGCTTCATGGAAGGGGCCTATGAGGCCGGCGCTCTGGAATTCAATGAGGTGCGAATTTCAATGGGCGCGCGCGTGGCGCACCCCCGACGTCAGGCGTCGTCGCGATCGCCGTAATCGTCGTCGAGGTCCTCGTCGTCCTCGTCGTCGTCGTCGTCCCAGTCGTCGTCGTCTTCGTCCTCGTCCCAGTCTTCCTCGTCCTCTTCCTCTTCGTCGTCCTCTTCCTCATCGTCGCTCGCCCAGCCTTCCGGCTCCTGGGCGCGCTCCAGGTCGAGCTCGTGCCAGGTGTCGAGGTCCATCTCCTCGATGTCGCCGTTCTCGTACTGGACCTCGATGATCTCTTCGTCCGGATCGACTGACAGCACCCGGAAGACCTCGTTCTCTTCGAGATCCTCGTACCACTGTCCCTGAACCGGGTCGTAGTCTCTGGCCACGCAAACACCTCAAAAACGCCAAGCGACGGGCAACTGGCCGCGGAATATTAGGGGCATTCGCCGTGACTGCCAAGCGTGGGGCACCGTCGCCGCCGGGCGTCCGCAATCCCTGGACTGTGCGGTGCTTTTCAGCTGCAAAGCATTCGAGGTTGAGGTAATAGTGGCACGCGCCATGAATTCCGCCACACACCCGTTGTCTGCCTTGCCGCTGCTGCGCGCGCGCCGCATCGTGGTCAAAGTCGGCTCTGCACTGCTGGTGGATGCGCAGGAGGGTTCCCCTAACCGCGCCTGGCTGGAATCGCTGGCAGCGGACGTGGCTGCAATTCGTGCCCGTGGGCAGGAAGTGTTGCTGGTGTCCTCGGGCGCGATCGCACTCGGCCGCCGACAACTCGGCCTGACGTCGACGCGGCTCAAGCTCGAAGAGAAGCAGGCCGCCGCGGCCATCGGCCAGATCCGTTTGGCGCACGCCTGGAAGGATGCGCTGGAGCTGCATCGGCTGAGCGTGGCGCAGATTCTGCTGACGTTCGGCGACACCGAGGAACGGCGGCGCTATCTGAATGCCCGCAATACCCTCAGCACGCTGCTGCGCCTCGGCGCGATTCCCGTGATCAACGAGAACGACACCGTCGCGACGGCAGAGATTCGCTACGGCGACAACGACCGGCTGGCCGCGCGGGTCGCACAGATGATCAGCGCGGATTGCCTGGTGCTGCTGTCGGACGTGGATGGGCTGTACAGCACCGATCCCGCGGCGCGATCCGGGCGCGCGGTTCATCCCGGATGTGCATTCGATCAGCCTGGAGATCGAGCGCATGGCCGGCGGCACCACGTCGGCGGTCGGCTCCGGCGGGATGGCGACGAAGATCGCTGCGGCGAAAATTGCGGTAGCGGCCGGCTGCCACATGGCGGTGGCGCTCGGCCGCGAGTTGCATCCGCTCCGCCGCATCGAGGCGGGCGAGCGGTGTACTTGGTTTCATCCTTCCGTTACACCTGCAACGGTTCGCAAGCAGTGGATCGCCGGTGCGCTCAAGCCGGCGGGCGAATTACACGTCGACGAAGGCGCGGCTGCCGCGCTGGGCCGCGGCAAGAGCCTGCTACCGGCGGGCGTGACCAAGGTCGTCGGTCGCTTCAAGCGCGGCGACGCTTTGATCGTACGCGCGCCGAACGGCAAGGAGATCGCGCGCGGCCTGTCCGCGTATTCGAGCCTCGACGCGGAGCGGCTGCGGGGTCGCCACTCGAACGAGTTCGAGGCGCTGCTCGGCTTTCATGGCAGGGACGAGATCATCCACCGGGATGACCTGGTCATCACCGGCGTCATCACGGGGTGAGCGGATCTATCTGCGATTGACGGGGATGTCGAAGTAACGCGACGCCGGCGGATCGCTCGCCGGATACGTGTCCTTGAGCTGCTTGTCGATCGCCCGCTCGGTCCGCGCCATCGGGTGCTTCAGGCGCCAGCGCCGGGCGATGCCTCGGCACGCGGGCGCAGCGATCAGCACGGCGGCGCTCAGCAGCGCGACCGTTTCCAATACATCGAAAGACGAGCGGCGTGCTTCGGCGCGTGAGCGGGGCATGAGGGTGTTCTCCTGGCGGCTCTTCATCAGACGCCTCCGGCAACCGGTCAGTTCCGCACGCAATGTCTCACAGCTTCGGGCCTCACAGCTTCGGCGGCACGATCGGATGCGAGCTCGACAGGCCGCCGTCGACCGGGAATGCCTGGCCGTTGACGTATGAAGCGTCGTCGGAAGCGAGGAACAACGCCATCTGCGCAATCTCGACCGGCGCACCGGCGCGGCGCAGCGGATTGAGCTGACCGATCTTGTGATCGGTGCCGCGGGCTTTCGCCTGCTCGAAGATCGGCCGCGTCATCCCTGTCTCGATGAGCCCCGGGCAGATCGCATTGATGCGCACGCCGCTGCCGCCCAGCTGATTGGCAATGGTCTGCACCAGGCTGACCACACCGGCCTTGCTCGCACTGTAGGGCGAGCCGCCCGCGCCGGATCGAAGGCCCGCAACGGACGCAGTGCAGATGATCGAGCCGCGCTTGCGCGGCGTCATGACGCGCGCTGAGTGCTTCACTGCGAGGAACGTGCCGATCAGGTTGATCTTGAGGATCTCGGCCCAGTGCTCCGGAGTCTGCTCATCCAGCGGCACCCAGCCGCCGCTCACGCCCGCGTTCGCGTAGCACACATCCAGCGCACCGAACTCGCGCACCGCTGCATCGATCGCGGCGGCGATCGCCGACTCTTCGGAGGAATCCTTGACGAACGCCAGCGCCTTGCCGCCGCTCTGCCGGATTGCCGCGGCGGTGTCTTCGACGGCCGGCGCGCGATCCAGCACGACGACATTCGCGCCTTCCTGGGCGAACAGGAGGGAGGTGGCGCGGCCGATGCCGCTCGCGGCGCCGGTGATGAGCGCGGTCTTGCCTTCGAGTCTTTTCATGGGAGGGAAGAGTAGCCTGAAAACTCGTAGGTCGGGCTTCAGCCGGCGACAAATCCACAGAAGCCAATTCCGACCAACGGGACTCACTGGCTGTTCCGAAGCTCGCCGGCAACCCTGATAATCCCCGTCCTATGTCTCCCGACGTCGACCCTCGACCAAGACTTCGGCCTCATCGCCGATCTCATCCACGGCTATGCGCTGGAGCGGCCGCAACATCCTGCGTTGATTCACGACGAGCACCTGCTCACCTACGGCGAGCTCGACCAGCTGATGGATCGCGTTGCGGCGTCGTTGCAGCGGGACGGCGTTCAGTCCGGTGACGTCATTTCGATCTGCGCCGCGTCGTGCGTCGAGTACGGCGCCATCTTTCTCGGCGCGCTGCGCGCCGGCGTCGCGGTCGCGCCGCTCGCGCCGTCCTCGACGCGGGAAGCCTTGGCGACGATGCTCGCGGACTGCGGCGCGAAGATCCTGTTCCTCGACGGGCCGATCGCCGCTGCGCTCGAAGGGCAGGAGTTGCCCGCGTCGCTGCGGCGGATTCCGATATCGATGCGCGACTGGCTCGCGCCGGCAGATGCGCAGCCCCGGCCGGTGCAGGTCGATCCCGGCGCGCCGTTCAACATCATCTACTCGTCGGGTACGACCGGGACGCCGAAGGGAATCGTGCAATCGCACCGCATGCGCTGGGCGCACGTCCATCGCGCGGCACTCGCGCGTTACGATCGGACGGCAGTCACGATCTGTTCGACGCCGCTGTATTCGAACACGACTCTGGTGAGCTTCTTTCCGACGCTGGCGCGCGGCGGCACCGTGGTGCTGATGGCGAAGTTCGACGCGCTGAAATTCCTGGAGCTCGCGCAGCGGCATCGCGCGACGCACGCGATGCTCGTGCCGGTGCAGTACCAGCGCATCATGGACCTGCCGGAATTCGGGCGCTTCGACCTGCAGAGCTTCCGCATGAAATTCTGCACCAGCGCGCCGTTCGCGGCGCTCCTCAAGGCGGACATCCTCGCACGCTGGCCGGGCGGCCTGACGGAGTACTACGGCATGACCGAGGGCGGCGGCAGCTGCGTCCTCTACGCGCACGAGTTCCCGGACAAACTGCACACCGTGGGCCAGCCCGCGCCGGGTCACGAGATCCGCTTGATCGACGAGCAAGGTCGCGAAGTGCCGCGCGGCGAAGTCGGCGAGATCGTCGGCCGCTCGCCGGCCTCGATGATGAACGGGTACTTCAATCAGCCAGGCAAGACCGCGGAAGCCGAGTGGTACGACAGCGCCGGCAACCGCTACATCCGCACCGGCGACGTCGGCCGCTTCGACGAGCAGGGCTTCCTGACGCTGATGGACCGTCGCAAGGACATGATCATTTCCGGCGGGTTCAACATCTACCCGAGCGATCTGGAGAGCGTGCTGAGCAAGCACGAGGCGATCAAGGAAGCGGCAGTGGTCGGCGTGGCCTCGCGGCAGTGGGGCGAGACGCCGGTCGCATTCGTCGTGCTCAAGCCCGGCCGGACGGCGACAGCGGAGGAGATTCGCACGTGGGCGAACGAGCGTCTCGGCAAGACGCAGCGACTGGCATCGGTCGAGATCCGCGACATGCTGCCGCGAAGCGCAATCGGCAAGGTGCTCAAGCGCGAGCTACGCGACCAGTACGCTCAGGTCGGCAGCTCTTCCTGACGCAGCGTGCGCATCGCGCGGTAGTAGTGGAACGTCGACCACGCGAACGTGAATACGATGATCGAAAGCGCGTAGCGCAGGCCGTCGGCGCTCGCTTGCGCCGCCGGGATGCCTGAGTCCACCAGGTTGTTGCCGATCGTGTGGCTGATGAAGCCGGTCAGGATCGGCCCGATCCCGATGCCGATGAAGTTCAGTACCAGGAACAGCAGTGCAGTCGCCAGCGCGCGCTCGCGCGGCGCGACCAGGCGATATGTCGCCGAGATCGACGGCGCCAGGTACATCGTGCCGAAGCAGATATACAAGAACAGGCAGACGAGCACGACCGGCGTGTACGACAGCATGAACGCGGCCGCGGCGAACGGCAGCGAGATGAGATTCGAGATGGCCGGCACCTTCAACATGAAGCGTGAATCGCTGTGCCGCTGCGTCAGCTTGTCGGCATAAGTGCCGCCGACGTACGTGCCGAGCAGGCCGCCGATGCCGACGATGAAGGCGAGCCACACGCCCGCTTCGGCGACAGTGAAGCCATGCGAGCGGATCAGGTACGAGTTGTAGAACGCACTGACGCCGTAGCTCACGAACGCATGCAGGCCGGAGGCGAGCGCCAGGTGCCGGAAGCTGCGCTTCGACACGAGCGTCTTGACCACGAGCATCATCGGCGGCGCTTCCTTCACCGTGTGCGCTCCGCCTTCCGAGAAGCCGCGCGGCGGCTCGCGGATCGTCAGCTTCAGGATCACTGCCAGCAGGACGCCGGGCACGCCGACGATGAAGAACGCCGCCCGCCAGCCATAGATCTGCGCTACGACGCCGCCCATCATCAGTCCGATGAAGGTGCCGCCGTACACACCCATCGCGTAGATGGACAGGGCCTTGCTGCGTCGCTTCGGCTCGAAGTAGTCGCTGATGACCGAGAGCGCAGGCGGGCTGCAGCCAGATTCGCCTATGCCGACCACGACGCGCGCGGCGAACAGTTGCCAGAAGTTGCGCGCGAACGCAGTTACTGCCGTGGCGGAGCTCCAGATGAGCAACGACAGCGCGATGATGTTGACCCGGTTGCTCTTGTCCGCCCAGCGCGCGATCGGAATGCCGAAGGTCGTGTAGAACAGCGCGAACGCCGTGCCGCTGAGTGCGCCGAGCTGCCAGTCGTGCAGGCCGAATTCGTTCTTGATCGGCTCGATCAGCGTCGTCAGGATCTGGCGGTCGACGAAGTTGAAGACGTAGACGAGGAACAGGAACCACACGACGTAGTAGCGATAGCGCTCGCTCGCATGGAATGCCTGCGGCTGCGCCGCGGCCGCGGTCTGCAGCTGGCTCGTCTCGACCGCCATCCGACCCCCTGATGCGAATTCTTTGTCCTGGACTATGCCTGGGACTGTGAGTGCACGGCGCCGCCGCCGCCAGCGATATTTGCAATTCTTTACTGCGCGGCGCTCGCGCTAGAATGCTGTCGTGCAGGCCGAATCCGCATCGCAGGATCTCGCCGCCCTGATGGATTCATTGGGGCGCGCCGCCGTGGGCGCGGCCCGCGCCCTCGCGCGGGCGGGTACTGCGACCAAGAATGCCGCGCTCGCCGCGGCCGCTGCCGAGATTCGCAAGCAGAGCGACGCGATTCTCGAAGCCAATCGCAGCGACCTGCAGGCGGCGCGGCAGCGCGCACTTTCCGACGCGATGATGGATCGCCTGGCGCTCGATGAAAAACGGGTCGCGGCCATGGCGAGCGGCATCGAAGAAGTCGCCGCGCTGACCGATCCCGTCGGTGTCGTCATCGCAGCGTGGACGCGCCCCAATGGCCTGCGCATCGAGCGCGTGCGTGTGCCGCTCGGCGTGATCGGCATCATCTACGAGAGCCGCCCGAACGTCACTGCCGATGCGGGCGCGCTGTGCTTGAAGTCGGGCAATGCGGTCATCCTGCGCGGCGGCTCCGAAAGCGCGAATTCGAGCCGCGCCATTCACGCGTGCCTGGCCGCCGGGCTGCGTGCCGCCGGCTTGCCCGAGACCGCGATTCAGATCGTGCCGACCACGGATCGAGCCGCAGTGGGTCACATGCTCTCGGGCATGACCGACTTCATCGACGTCGTCGTGCCGCGCGGCGGGCGCAGTCTCGTCGAGCGCGTCCAGAAAGAAGCACGCGTGCCGGTGATCGGGCATCTCGAGGGCAACTGTCACGTCTACGTCGATCGCGACGCGGATGCGGGCATGGCGCGCGAGATCGTGCTCAACGCGAAGCTGCGGCGGACTGGCGTGTGCGGCGCGGCCGAAACGGTGCTGTTCGATCGCGGCTGGGCCGGCACCGAATCGATCGTGCGCGCGCTGCTCGACGCCGGCTGCGAGGTGCGCGGCGACGAGGCAGTGCAGCGCCTTGATAAACGGGTCACAGTCGCGACGGAGCAGGACTGGTACACGGAATACCTGGACAAGATCATCGCAGCCAGGCTCGTCGATGGCGTCGACGCCGCGGTGGAGCACATCGCGCGATACGGTTCGGCGCACACCGAATCGATCGTCACGCGCAACCAGGCGACCGCCGATCGCTTCCTGGCGAACGTCGACAGCGCGATCGTTCTGCACAATGCGTCCACGCAGTTCGCCGACGGCGGCGAGTTCGGCATGGGCGCCGAGATCGGGATCTCGACCGACAAGTTCCATGCACGCGGGCCGGTCGGGGTCGAGCAGTTGACCAGCTATAAATATGTCGTGCGAGGTTCGGGACAGGTGCGGATGTGAGAGTTTTCATTCTTTGCTTGCTGGCGCTGACTGGCGTCGTTCATGCCGCACAGGATCTGGATACCGCCGGGCTGTCGGCTGCGCTCGACAAGGCGCGCGGTGAACAGGTCGACGCCCTGGCGCCCACCAATTTCGCTGCAGCCGTAGAGGCGCGCGAAGCAGCGGCCAAAGATGCGGCTCGCGGCCGCAACGCGGACAAGGTGCGCGCGCGAGTGCAGGAAGGCGAAGCGGCCTTGCGCCGCGCGACGACTGCCGCCGCGGCTGCCCGCCAACTGCTCGGCTCGGTGATCAAAGCACGCGAAGATGCACTGACGGCGGAAGCGCCGAAGTTCGCGTCGCAGGCTTGGCAGAAGGCCGCCGAGCGCTTCCGTGACGCGATGGCGGAGAACGAGAAGAACGACACCAAGAATGCGCAGCGACGCGCGGCCGAAGCGGAAGTCCTGCTGCGCGAAGCGGAGCTGATCGCGATCAAGGGCGGCATTCTCGACGAAGCGCGCACGTTGATCGCGCAGGCCGACGAAGCCAAGGTCGGCAAGCTCGCGCCGCGCAGCCTGCAGGCTGCCAAGCGCTACCTCGCCGAAGCGGACCAGGAAATCCAGCGCAATCGCTACGACGTGAGCTCGCCGCGCAAGCTCGCCGCGCAAGCTCGCTACGAAGCGCGGCACGCGACTTATCTCGCGCAGCTCATCGAGCGCGTGTCGAAGGAAGAGGACGACGACCAGGCGGGCATCGAAGCGCTGATCCTGTCGTGGGAAGAGCCGCTGAAGCGGATTGCCGGGGAGATGGAGCTGTCGGCGCAGTTCGACAAGGGGATGCAGGCGCCGATGCAGGAGATCAATGAGCACGCGGGGCAGCAGGCACAGGAAGTGCGCCGTCTCAAGCAGGAGCTGGCCGATCGCGAAGATCGAATGACAGCGCTGGATAACCAGCTGCAGCGTCTGGAGTCGCGGCTCGGCGGAGTTTCCGAGGAGCGCGTGGCGTTGCAGCGGCGCGTCGATGCGCAGGAGCGCCTGCGGACGAGCGTGGCCGCACTGGAAGCTTCGTTCACTGCTGACGAAGCGCGCGTCGTTCGGCAGGGCGACGACATCGTGCTGTCGCTGCTCGGAATCAAATTTCCTTCCGGCCGCAGCACCATCGATGCGGGCAGCGCGGCGCTGATGAAGAAAGTACAGCAGGGGCTCGCATTGTTTCCCGGCGCATCGATCTCGGTGGAAGGCCACACCGACGCGAACGGCAGCGATTCGACGAACCTGATCCTGTCGCAGGACCGTGCCGATGCGGTGCGCCAGTACCTGGTGAGCAATTTCGGGCTCAATCCGGAGAAGGTCAGCTCGGTCGGCTATGGCGAGGCGAGACCGGTCGCAACCAACGAGACCCCCGCAGGCCGTACCCGCAATCGCCGCATCGATCTCGTGATCCACATCGAGCAGCGCTGACGTTGCACTTGCAACGGCGCGGTCGCGGGCGGACGATAGCAGTCGTCACGTCCGCTCACAGGGAAGAGGGTCGCCAGCATGCGCATCACGTCCTCGCTGCCGCCACGCTACTCGCCGCCTCGTTCAGCCTCCACGCAGCAACCGATGACCCGTTCGTCGTGCACGAGTGGGGAACATTCACCACAGTGCAGGGCGCGGATGGCGAGCAGATCTGGTGGATGCCGCCTGCCAGCGTCGACCTGCCCGATTTCGTCTATCGCAGCAACACGAGCGGCCACTGGACCCAGTCGAAGCCGGGGATCCATCCGAAGGATCAGTCCGCGCTGGTGCGCATGGAAACGCCGGTCATCTATTTCTATTCGCAGCGCGAGCGCGTTGCCGACGTGCGCGTGCTGTTCCGCGGCGGGATCCTCACCGAGTGGTACCCGCAGGGGACCCACGTCGAGTCGCAGATCATTGCCGGGCCCGGGCGACCTGTCGCAAAGGTGGCATTCCGGATCGAATGGAACGGCGTGAAGATCCTGCCGCGCGACACGCGCGAGATGACAGTCGGCAACTGATCCGCAGCAAGGCTTCCGGCGACGGCGATCACTACTACATCGCGCGCGAGACCGACGCGAACTTCCTGCGCGTCGCCACGCCGCTGGCGCGCAAAGGCCCGGAATACGAGCGCGACCTGTTCTATCGAGGGCTCGGGTATTTCCAGGCGCCGTTGGCGGTCGGGGTGGACGCGGACGAGCAGCGCGTATCGTTGAACGCGCGTGAAGCGGAGCAAATCGACGGAGCGTTCCTGCTCACCGTTCGGCAGGGAATGATGCGATATCAGAAGCTCGACGACGCGGTGTCGAGCGCTGCGTCGACTGTCGAGCTGGACGTGCATCCCTTCGGCGCGCTGGGCGATGTGCGCAAGCAGGCCATGCAAGACATGGCGGCTGCGCTCGTGAAGCAGGGACTGTACGAGAAGGAAGCGCAGGCGATGGTGAACACCTGGCAGGACCAGTGGTTCGCCGAGGAGGGCACGCGCGTGCTCTATCTGCTGCCGCGCGCGTGGACGGACCGCACCTTGCCGCTGCAGGTTTCACCGCAGCCGGACAGCGTGGTACGCGTGATGGTCGGCCGCGCCGAGCTGATCATGCCGTCGGTCGACCGCGAGCTCCGCAAGCAGATCCTGACGTACCGCTCCGGCGACGCGAAGGCGAAGTCGCAGGCCGTTGCCGCCGTTCGCGAGCTGCGCCTCGGCCGCTTCCTGGGCGCCGCGATCACGAAGAGCACTCGGGGCGAGACGGACGAGGAAGTATTGAAGGCGGCGTGGGAGCTGAGTACGGCTAGTGCTCGTGCGGATGAGCGCAGCGCTCGCAATTGACCCAGCCCGAGTCGCCGTTGACGTAGTGCTCTTTCTTCCAGATCGGCACGCGGTGTTTCACTTCGTCGATGATGTAGCGGCACGCCGCGAACGCCTCGGCGCGATGCCGTGAGCTGACGCCGACCCAGACCGCGAGATCGCCGATCGCCAGCGAGCCGACGCGGTGCACGCATGCGGCCCGCAGCACGCCGAAGCGCGCGATCGCTTCCGTGACGATGCGCTCGCCTTCCTTGTTCGCCAGCGCTTCGAACGCCTCGTATTCGAGGCGTGTGACTGCATGGCCTTCGTTGTGGTTGCGGACCCAACCCTCGAACGCCGCGTAGCCGCCCGCAGCCGGGTCGGCCAGCTCGGCGCGATAGACGTCGAGCGTGAGCGGCGCCTGGCTGAACGAGAACGCTTTCATCCGCCCGCCACCGGTGGAATGAACACCACCGTGTCGCCGTGCTTCAGCGGCGTCTGCCAGTCGCTGAACTCCGAGTTCATTGCCACTTTCAATTGCGCTGTCGTCAGCTGGAACGGATGACGCTGACGCAGCTCCGCGTACAGCTCGGCCGGCGTGCCGGCACTCGTATCGAGCGTTTCCTCGCTGCGCCCAGCTTGCTCGCGCAAGATCGCGTAGTACTGGATGCGAACGGTCTTTCGCAGACTTACCTTGGGGACGCAATACGGCCGTCGCCAAGCCGAACTCTTCCTCCGTATTCACGTTGTCGAGTGCCTGACGCTCGGGCAGATCGAGCAACGCAGTGTCCGAATTGATCAGAAACTTGCGCGGGCACTGCTTGCCGCTCGCGATGTACGCGAGCACCGGTTCGCGTGCCGCGGGCTCCCAGATCGCGCAGAGCGGCTCGGGCAAGTTGTCGTGCGCGCTGCGATAAGCGGTCGCGACCTTGTGCGGGTCGCGGTGTGCGATCAGGTGCTGCAACGTATCGTTCGGTGAGGAACGGCAAGTCGCAGGCGAGCACCAGCCACGCTGCTTTCGGATGCTCCAGCAAGGCGGCGGAAATGCCCGCAATCGGGCCGATGCCGGGCTGACGATCGATGATCTGCGGATAGCCGGTACGCGCGGCATCGTCGCGCTGGTCCGGCCGCACGGAAACGAAAGTCGCCGCACAGACCTTCGACACCAGCTCGAACGCCCAGCGCAGCTGCGGCTGCCCGTGATACTGCAGCGCCGCCTTGTCCGTGCGCATGCGAGTACTGGCACCGCCGGCGAGAACTAAACCGAAGAGAGCCGGGCCCATCAGTCCCTCAACCGACATCGCTCTTGCCGCCACGCTTTTCGACGAGTCGCGTTTCGGCGATGACGATGTCGTGCGAGAGGGCTTTGCACATGTCGTAGATCGTCAGCGCCGCGACGCTCGCGCCGGTCAGCGCCTCCATCTCGACTCCCGTCTTGTGGTGCACGGACACCGTGCAGCGGACGATGGCGTCGTCGCCTTCCATGTCGATGGCGAGCTTGCAGCTCTCGATGCCGAGCGGATGGCAGAACGGAATGAGCTCGTGCGTACGCTTCGCCGCCATCGTGCCGGCGATGATCGCGGTCTGAAACACCGGGCCCTTCGGCGTATTGAACTGCTGGCTGCGCAGCGCTTCCGCAACCGCGTGCGGAAACCGCACTCGCGTCTCTGCAGTGGCCGTGCGCTTGGTGACGGACTTGTCGCCGACATCGACCATCGTCGGACGCGCGGCGGAATCGACATGAGAGAACGAAGACATGCTAACCGCCGATGTAATACATCTCGATCTTGCGCAGCGGCTGCTCCGCGGCGTGCAGCGAGGAGCGCAGCTCGCTGTAGCGGTCGCCGCGGCGAGTCCACGTGGCGGAGATGAGCGAGCGCAGCTCGTCATCGCTCGCGCCGTCGCGCAGCGGCGCGCGCAGATCTACGCCGGAGCGCGCGAACAGACACGTGTAGAACACGCCCTCGGAGGAAAGCCGGGCGCGCGTACAGCTGCCGCAGAACGGGTTCGTCACGGACGAGATGAACCCCAGCTCGCCGGCGCCGTCGTCGAACGCATACCGTTCCGCCACTTCGCCGTGGTAGTTCTCCTGCACGGCGTGCAGCGGCCAGCGCGCACCGATGCGGTCGAGCAGCTCGCGCGAGGCGACCACTCGATCGCGACTCCAATGATTGCGTGTGCCGACGTCCATGTACTCGATGAAACGCACGATGACGCCGGTGCCGCGGAAGTGCTCGACCAGGTCGAGCACGGTGTGATCGTTGAGGCCGCGCTCGACGACGCAATTGATCTTGATCGGCGTCAGCCCGGCGTCCTGCGCGGCGCGAATTCCTTCCAGCACGCGGTCGCGCTCGGCGAAGCCGCCGCTCATCTGCTTGAAGATTTCAGCATCGAGCGTATCGAGACTGACGGTGATCCGGTGCAACCCGTTCGCCTTCAGTTCCGCCGCATGCTGGGCGAGCAGCACGCCGTTGGTCGTGAGCGCGACGTCCTGCACCCCTTCGAGCGCGGTCAACTCGCCGACCAGCTCGGAGATATTCGGACGCAGCAGCGGCTCGCCGCCCGTGAGCCGCACCTTCTGCACACCGAGCTGCACGAACAGGCGGGTCAGCCGCGTGATTTCCTCGAACGACAGCCGCTCGGTCGACTTCAGAAATCGGTAGTGCTCATGGAACGTCTCCCGCGGCATGCAGTACGGGCAGCGGAAGTTGCACCGGTCCATCACCGAGATGCGCAGATCGTGCAGCGGGCGATTCAGCGTATCGCGCGGCCGCGGGTGCACGGGCAGGGTGACGATGGGGGTGCGTTCGGACATGGGAGTTTGGTGGCAGAGGCGCGCTCTATCACCACGAATATAACGCTACCGGCGTGCCCGCCGCGAGCGCATCTGGCCCGGGCGGCAGCTCGACGAACCCGTCGGTGCCGATCAGCGAGGTGAAATCCCCTGAACCGCGCGTCGGTTTGAGCACTCCATGCCGCTGCGCCTGCGCAAAGGCGACCTGCACGGGGACGAACACCGACAAGGCCGGTTTCACCTCGAACCGCTCCGCCAGCGCAATCTGCTCCGGCGGCCGGGCCGCCGCCCCGAGCGATGTCTCCAGGCCCGCGAATACGTAGCGCGCCAAGCACACGAGCGTCGAGACCGGATTGCCAGGCAGGGCGTACACCGTCTGCCCGCCGGGTCCTACGCCGAACCACAGCGGCTTCCCGGGCCGTTGCGCGACCTTGTGAAAGACGACGCGCACATCCAGCTCCGCCAGGACCTGCGGGACGTAGTCGAATCGCCCCATCGACACGCCGCCGCTCAGGATCAGCACGTCGTGCGACTCGCAGGTGCGCGCTCAGGCGTGCGCGCAGGACCGCAGGATCGTCGGGCAGGTGATCGAGCGTCGGGTGCGCGAAGCCGCGCCGCTGCAGAGCCGCCATGACCGCATAGACGTTGGAACGGTGAATCTGCCATTCGGCGAGCGGCTTGCCGGGCTCGACCAACTCATCGCCGGTCGAGATCACGACGATGCGCGGCTTGCGGCTGACCGACGCGTGCGTGCGCCCGTTCGCCGCGAGCACCGCGACTTCCGCGGGTCCGAGGCGGATCCCGGGTTGCAGCAGCTCCTCGTCGCGGCGGGAGTCCGTGCCGCGAGCGTGAATGTTCGATCGGGACTCGGGTGCTGCATCGGATGCGAGCTGCGCAACGCCGTCCGCAACCGAGATCTTCTCGACTGGAATTACGCAATCGCAGCCTGCGGGCAGCATCGCGCCCGTCATCACTTCGATGCAGTGCTCGGGGTCGCGCAACGAGAGCGGCGGGGCGCCGGCCGCCTGCGTTCCGGCGATCCGAAACGAGCGGCGCCCGCGCTGGTACGCGGCGAAGGCGAACGCGATGCCGTCCATCGTGACGCGATCGAACGGGGGCTGGTCGAATGCTGCAACGATGCGCTCGCGCAGGATCGTCCCGACGAGCTCGGTCAGCGGCAGCGAAGTCGCGGGCAGCGGCGCCGCGTGAGCGCGGATCAGGGCTTCGGCTTCGGCAGGTGAAATCAGTCGGTCGCGACGCTCACTCACCGGGCGAGTGTGTCACGGCGATGGCCCTGCGGCCATCAGGTGCAGGCCATCCGGTTCAGCGTGAGTGCTCAGCTGCTGCGGGCTTTGTACAGCCGCACCTGCTCGTTGAAGGCTTTGGCCTTGGACTGCAGCTCGTCGACGGCGGCGTTGTGCTTCTTCATCTGCAGGGTCTTCAGCTGCATCAGCTGCGCAGTGCCGGCCGACTTGGTCTTCGTTTCCTGCTCGAGGCAGGCGCCGAACGCAGTCACTTCGTCGTTGTAGGCCTTGAACGCCCGCATCGACTCGATCATTTCGGCTTCCGACGCGGTCTTGCCGTCCGGCATGGCCGCGGGGGCCTTCGGATAGGCGCAGTCCGCGTGCGCGGCGATCGAGAACGACGCGAGGGCGATGCCCAACGCGGCGATTGTTATGCCCAGGCTGGCGCTGATCTTCATAGTCCGTCTCAGGTGTCCCTACCGGCGTTAGCGGCAGCCGGCGCCAGGACTTGAGGCGGACCTGTTCTTCACATAATCGTCAGCTCTTCTTCTCGCGCGCCTTGAAGGTCTTCACCTGCTCGTTGAAGCGGGCGGCGTGCTGTTCCAGCGCCTCGACGGCGGCATTGTGGCGCTTGGTGTGGATCGCCTTGATCTGCTCGATCTGCTCTGCGGGAGCATCGGGGCCCGCGGCCTCGACCCGGGCATTCATCTCCTGGTCCAGGCAGCTCAGGTACGCGGTGACCTGGCCGTTGTATTCCTTCACGGACTTCATGCCCTCGACCATCTGCTCCTGGGTGGCAGTCGCGCCATCGGGCGTGTTGGCCGGCTCTTTCGGGTAGGTGCATTCGGCATTCGCCGCCGCCGACCATCAACAGCCCGAGAGCCAGCCCTGACAGGATTCGAATCGTCATTTAAGTCCCCCTAGCGGCGAAAACTGGTGGCGATCCCGGAAGCGGGATCGCAAGCGCGTCATCTTAAAGCGACGCAAAGCGGGTTGGCTATGCTGAAAACGGCGACAGTCGGCATACTTCCGGGCCGCCCAAACACATCCACTCACTGGGCAACAACTGCGCAATGACCGGCCCCGAACTCGAAGCGCTCCGCCTCAGCCTGTCGGTCGCGCTGCGCAGCGTGCTGCTCAGCCTGCCGCTCGCCGTCGCGGTCGCCTGGGTCCTGACTCGCCGCCGCTTCGCCGGGCGCATGTTTCTCGACGCGTTCGTGCATCTGCCGCTGGTTCTGCCGCCGGTCGTGGTCGGCTACCTGCTGCTGCTGACGTTCGGCATGCGCGGCCCGATCGGCCGCTGGTTGTACGAGCAGTTCGGGATCCAGCTGATTTTCACGACGGCCGGCGCCGCGCTCGCCACTGCCGTAATGACCTTCCCGCTGATGGTGCGCGCGATTCGCATTTCGCTGGAAGGCGTCGACCCGGGTCTCGAGGATGCGGCGCGCACGCTCGGCGCTGGCCCGTGGGATCGCTTCTTTACGATCACGTTGCCGCTCATGCTGCCCGGCATCCTCGCCGGCGTCGTCACGGCATTCGCCGCCGGCCTCGGCGAGTTCGGCGCGGTCATCACGTTCGTATCGAACATTCCCGGGCAGACGCGCACGCTGCCGATAGCGCTGTACACGGCGCTGCAGACGCCGGACGGCGACGCGCTCGCGGCGCGGCTCGCGGCGATTTCGTTCGCGCTCGGGATCGGCGGCCTGCTGATCTCCGAGCTCATCGCGCGCCGCGTGCAGCGGCTGCTCGGACGCTGAGTCAGCATGTTCAGCATCCGTGCCCTGAAGCGCCGTGACGGATTCACGCTCGACGTGGCGATCGAAGTCGCGACTTCGGGTGTCGTCGGTTTGTTCGGCCGGTCGGGCTGCGGCAAGACGACGCTCGTCAACATCGTCGCCGGCCTGCTCGCTGCGGACGAGGCGCACGTCGAGATCGATGGCATCGTGCTCGAAGACTCGCGCAGCCGCACGCGCTTGCCGGCCGAGCGGCGCCGCATCGGCTACGTGTTCCAGGACGCGCGGCTGTTCCCGCATCTCGATGCCCTCGGCAACCTGCGTTACGCGGAGCGCCGCGCACACGGCGTCGAGAAGCGCATCTCGTTGGACTTCGTCGTGCAGCTGCTCGGTCTGGAACCGCTCCTGCAACGGCGCGTCCAGAAACTCTCGGGCGGCGAGCGACAGCGCGTGGCGCTCGGCCGCGCATTGTTGTCGCAGCCGCGGCTGTTGCTGCTCGACGAGCCGCTGGCGTCGCTGGACACCGCGCGGCGCGAAGAAGTGTTGCCGTACTTCGAGCGTCTGCGCGACGAGCTTTCGATCCCGATGATCTACGTGAGCCACCAGTTCGAAGAGGTGCTGCGTCTCGCCACGCACACGGTGTTGCTCGAGCAAGGACGCGTGGTCACGCAGGGCACGCTGGACGATGTGAGCCTGCATCCCGATCTGCGCGCGATCGTCGGGCCTGAAGCGGTGGGCTCGGTGCTGACCGGCACCGTCGAGGCGCATGGCGGTGACATCGCTGGGCTCGCCGCAGTTCGCGTCGGCGCGAACGTGTTGCACGTGGCATTGCGCGACGCGCGTGCCGGTGCCAGCGTCCGGGTTCAACTGCTCGCGCGCGATGTGATCCTGGCAACCGCGCGCCCGGAAAATATCAGCGTGCGCAATGTCATGACGGGCACGATTGCGCGCGTCGCCAGCGACGATGCCGACACCGACATGATCCACATCGACATCGGTGGGCCCGTCGTGCTCGCGCGTGTCACGCGCGCCGCATCGGCTGCGTTGGACCTGCAGCAAGGCAAGCGCATCTGGGTATTGGTGAAAGCAGTGTCGATTCGCGGACACGCCTTCGTGCGCAATCCGCCACCCGCGGGATCGGTCCGCAAGCTCACGTATTAGACGGATTAACGAATCGGCAGCTCGCGCGACTTCTGGACCGTGCGCAACGCGAAGCTGGAGTGGACGCGCGCGACGCCAGGTAGCCGCGTCAGATGCTTGCTGTGCAAGCGCTCGAAGTCGGCGGTGTCGGCGACGACGACGCGCACGACGTAGTCGTAGTCGCCGGTCATGAGGTAGCACTCCATCACTTCCGGGATCTTGCGGACCGCTTCCTCGAAGCGGCGCAGATCCGTCTCGTCCTGCCGGTCGAGCGTGATGTTGACGAACACGTTCACCGGGCAACCGGCCTTCTGCTGATTGATCAGCGCGGTGTAACCCTCGACCAGGCCGGACTCCTCGAGGGCACGCACGCGCCGCAGGCAGGCCGATTCGGACAGGCTCAGCCGCTCGGCCAGCGCGGCGTTCGAGACGCGGCCGTCGAGCTGCAAGGCCTGCAGGATGGCCTTGTCGAAGCGGTCCAGTTTCATGCGCAAGAATCCATCGTGATCGAGGGATGCAGGTGGCAGATTCTGCCACATTTTCACCGGATCGAGCCGATTCCCGCAGTTTCCTGCCGGTTGCCGCCACTACAGTATTCGCCGTCGTCCCCATTCCCCTCACGAGGTTGCGCATGCGCATTGGCGTCCCGAAGGAGATCAAGAATCACGAGTACCGCGTCGGCCTGGTGCCGGCAGGCGTGCGTGAGCTCGTTGCGGCCGGTCATCAGGTGCTCGTCCAGAGCTCGGCCGGTGCGGGCATCGGCGTCGACGACGCGGCGTACACCGCCGCCGGCGCGAAGATCGTCGCCACGGCGAAGGAAGTGTTCGACGGCGCCGAAATGGTCGTGAAGGTCAAGGAGCCGCAGCTTGCCGAGTGCAAGATGCTGCGTCCGGGACAGATCCTGTTCACTTATCTGCATCTCGCTGCCGATCCCGAGCAGGCGAAGGCGTTGATGGCGTCCGGCGCGACCGCGATCGCGTACGAGACGGTCACTGCGAACGACGGCTCGCTGCCGCTGCTCACGCCGATGAGCGAAGTCGCGGGCCGCATGTCCGTGCAGGTCGGCGCCGCATCGCTGCAGAAGGCGAACGGCGGTATCGGCGTGCTGCTCGGCGGCGTGCCGGGCGTGCCGCCGGCGAAGGTCGTGATTCTCGGCGGCGGTGTCTCCGGCACGAGCGCTGCGGAAATCGCTGTCGGCATGCGCGCGGATGTGACCGTAGTGGACCGCTCGCTGAGGCGCCTGCGTCAGCTGGATGCGATGTTCGGCGGCAAGCTCAAGACGGCCGCGTCGACCATCGAGGCAATCGAGTCGCTGGTGACGCAGGCTGACCTCGTCGTCGGCGCTGTGCTGGTCGCCGGCGCCGCGGCGCCGAAGCTCGTCACGCGCGAAATGGTTCGCAAGATGAAGGCCGGCGCAGTGATGGTCGACATCTCGATCGACCAGGGCGGCTGCTTCGAGACCAGCAAGCCGACGACGCACGCGGATCCGACGTTCGTCGTCGACGGCGTCGTGCACTACTGCGTCACGAACATGCCGGGTGCCGTGCCGCGCACCTCGACGTTCGCGCTCACCAATGCAACGTTGCCGTACGTGCGGGCGCTTGGCCGACCACGGCGTCGGCGCGCTGGCGCTCGATCCGCACTTGGCGCAGGGCCTGAACGTCCACCAGGGCGCGATCACGCACGAAGCCGTCGCGCGCGATCTGGGACTGCCGTATCGCCCGTACACGGCGCGGAACGCTGCCGCTGCCTGATTTTTTCCGCTGTTTTTTCCTAACCCCCCTTGCCCGCGCCCCCGCGGGCTTTTTTT
This sequence comes from uncultured Gammaproteobacteria bacterium, assembly GCA_963830745.1. Lineage (GTDB taxonomy): Bacteria > Pseudomonadota > Gammaproteobacteria > Steroidobacterales > Steroidobacteraceae > Steroidobacter. The sequence goes on along the minus strand of CAWHNL010000010.1, from coordinate 65,783 downwards.
TCGAGTCGGCTTTGATTCGCAGTCCGCATACTGTCGCGATGTTCGACCGCATAACACCCACCAACAAAGCCCTCATCCTCGCGAACGTCGGCGTCTTCATCCTGCAGTATGCTGTCGGCCAACCGTTACGCGGCTCGCGCCTGTTCGAGCTGTGGCCGGTGCAGACCGGCCTGTTCCGCCCGTGGCAGGTGCTGACCTACGGGTTCATGCACGGCTCCCTGTCTGCACATCTTCTTCAACATGTTCGCGCTGTTCATGTTCGGCTCGGAGGTCGAGCGGCTGTTCGGTGCGAAGCGCTATCTCATCTACTACCTGAGTTGCGTCGTCGGCGCCGCGCTGATGCACCTCATCGTGATCTACGTTGCGCGCGACTTGCCGATGGCACCGACGGTCGGCGCGTCGGGCGGCGTGTTCGGCTTGCTGCTCGCGTTCGGCATGGCGTATCCGCGCCGCGAGCTGATCATCTTTCCGATTCCGGTGCCGATCCAGGCCTGGCTCGCGGTCACGCTCTACGGAGCGATGGAGCTGTTTCTCGGCGTGACGCGCACGGCCTCGGGCGTCGCGCACTTCGCGCATCTCGGCGGCATGGCCACCGGCTTCGTGCTGATCCGCTACTGGCAGGCGCAGCGGCGCAGACCGCGGCAGTAGATCAACGATTCGGGCCGCGCAGCCCGACGACCGCTTCACGCAGCGACTGCAAGTCCGCGCGCTCGGGCGGAATCGGCGTCGCCGACGACGCAGGCCGATCTTCGGCCAGAAGCGCCGCGGCCAGCGTTTCCACACCTTTCCGTACTTGCGCGAGAACATCGAGTCCCACAAGCCCGTCAGCGCCATCGGCACGACCGGCACCGGCGTTTCCTTGAGGATGCGCATCATGCCGGCGCGGAACTCGCCGATCTCGCCGTCCGAGGTCAGGCGGCCTTCCGGGAAGATGCACACGAGCTGGCCGTCGCGCAGCTCCTTCGCGACGATCTGGAACGCGCGCTCGTAGACCTCCGGGTCCTCCTTCGCGGGCGCGACCGGAATCGCCTTCATGCCGCGGAAGATCGCGCTCAGCACCGGAATGCGGAAGATGCTCGCCTCCATGATGAAGCGGACCGGCCGCGGACAGCGCTGCGGAAACGACGAGCGCGTCCGCGAAGCCGACGTGGTTGCAGATCAGCAGGGCAGGGCCCTGCGCCGGAATGTTCTGCGTGCCGCGCGTTTTCAGCCGGTAGATGAAGTGCACGAGCAGCCACGCGAGAAACCGCAGCAGGAACTCGGGCACGAGTCGGTAGATGTACGCGGCGACGAAGGCATTGAGAATGCCGGTGAGCAGTAGCAGCTCGACGATCGACAAGCCCGCGTTCAGCGCGAGCGCGCCCAGGAGCGCGGCGACGACCATGAACACGGCATTGAGGATGTTGTTCGCGCCGATCACCCGCGACATCGCTTCGCGGCGCGCGCGCTGCTGCACGAGTGCGTACAGCGGCACGATGAAGAATCCGCCGAACACGCCGATCAGGCCGAGGTCCATCAGCACGCGCCACGATCCGGGCAGTGCGACGAATTGCGCGGCGCTCAGTCCGGTGCCGGCAGGCGTGCCCGGCACCGCGAAATACAGGTCCACCGCGAAGGCCGTCAGGCCGATCGAGCCGAACGGCACGAGGCCGATCTCGACTTTGCGGCCGGAGAGGCGTTCGCAGAGCAGCGAGCCGATGCCGATGCCGGCCGAGAACAGCACGAGCAGCAGCGTCACGATCTGCTCGCTGCCGCCGAGAACGTTCTTGGCGAACAGCGGCAGCTGCGCGAGCACCAGCGCGCCGTAGAACCAGAACCACGAGATACCGAGGATCGACTGGAACACAGCGCGCGATTCGCGCGCGGCGCGGATGTTGTCCCACGTCGAGGTCCACGGCCGCCAATCGATGCGCAAATCCGGCGCCGCGGGACGCAGCGCCGGTATTGCCAGGCTGATCGCGAAGCCCACGATCGCTACGGCGATCAGGGCCGTGGCGATCGCGCCGATACTGCCCTCGGCCGCCAGCAACCCGGCCGCGAGCGTGCCGAGCAGGATCGCGAGAAACGTGCCCATCTCGACCAGCGCGTTGCCGCCGACCAACTCCGTTTCCTCCAGCACCTCCGGCAGCAGACCGTACTTCGCAGGCGCGAAGAACGTCGAATGCACGCCCATCAGGAACAGGGCACCGAGCAGCACCTCGATGCTGTGCGCGGCGAACCCGAGCGCTGCGATCGTCATGATGACGATCTCCGCGGCCTTGACGATCTTCAGCACGAGCGCCTTGTCGAAGCGGTCGGCGAGCTGGCCGGCAACGCCCGAGAACAGCACGTACGGCAGGATGAACAGCCCACCGGCCATGTTGGTCAGCAGCTCGGGCTCGAGCTGCGTATAGGTCGCGGCGTGGTAGGTCGCGACGATGACCAGCACGTTCTTGTAGACGTTGTCGTTGAAGGCGCCGAACGCCTGCGCGCCGAAGAACGGCAGAAAGCGTCGCTGGACCAGCAGCCGGAACTGCGAACTCTGAGTCGCTCCTTGGGACACTCCTGCTCCGTGGTTCGTGTTGTTCATGTTGTTCGGGGCGAATAGGGTACACGGTGACGCGGCGTTCGGGTGCGCGTGGCGAATTTGCGGCGGATGGCTTGCGCCGTCGCCAGACAATTGCGTACTGTATACAGCATGCAGAGTTCAGCAAGCATAGCCTTAGTGCGCGACAACCTCAGCGACTCGGTCGTCCTGAGGTTGCGCAACATGATCGTCGACGGGCAGCTGGCGGCAGGCGCGCGCATCAACGAGGTCCACCTGTCGCAGCAGCTCGGCATCAGCCGCACGCCGCTGCGCGAAGCGCTCGCGCGGTTGGCGCAGGAAGGCGCATTACGCAGCGTCGCGCGCATCGGCTACTTCGTGCGGCCGCTGACGGTCGAGGAATTCGATCAGCTCTACGACATCCGGCCGATTCTCGATCCGGAGGCGCTGCGGCTGGCGGGCCTGCCCTCGCGCGAGCGCATGCAGCGCCTGCAGGAAATCAACGAAGCGATCGCCCGGGCGCGCGACAGCGACACGATCATCGGTCTCGACGACGAGTTTCACATGGAGCTCATCGCGCAGTGCCCGAATCAGGTGCTGCTCGAGTTGATCCGGCAGATCATCCAGCGCACCCGCCGCTATGAAATCGCACTGATGCGGGAGAGCCGCAACGTCGCGGTCGCCACGGCGAACCACAAAGAGATCATGGCGGCGCTGCGCAAGCGCGACCTGCGGGCCGCGTGCGCCGCGCTCAAGAACAACCTGCGCACGGGGCGCGAGCCGATCCTCGCGTGGCTCAAGGCTCGCCAGTCCCCATGAGAAGCCTCACTCTTTTCGTCGGCCTGCTGGCGCTGAATTCCACCGCGGCACTCGCGCAGGAGAACGAATTGCTCGGTCTCTGGGCGAGTGAGACCACGTTCACGCCGGCGCTGCAGGGCGAGCTCACGTTGCGACGCTCGGGCCAAAACTGGCGCGCGAGCATCGGCGGCGCGGAAGCGCAATGCATAGCCGAGGCCGGTGCGATGCGTTGTCCGTTCTCGCAGAATCGCGGCCTCTATCGCGGCGCGCTCGCGAACGGCGAACCGGGCGCGGGCTGGTGGATTCGGCCTTCGGGCGAAACCGAAGATCGCAACGACCCGGGCGGCTCGGGCCAATCGTTCGCGGGGCGGGTCGAGCTGCGCAAGACCGGCGCCGACGAATGGCGCGCCACCGTGCAGCCGCTCGAAGACCGTTTCAATCTCTATCTGCGCATCTCTCACAACGAGGACGGGGCGCTCGTCGGCGCGTTTCGCAATCCGGATCTCAACTCCAACGGTGGCGCCTCTTACTTCCTCGTCAGTCGCGAGGGCGACACGGTCCGCTTCTATCGAAGCGCGCCGGACGGCACAGAAATACGCCAGGAAGCGACTCTGGTTCGCTCGCCCGATCGTCTGAAGATCTTCTGGAAGGACCTCGGCAGGGTGATCGAGCTGACGCGTCGCGAGCCCGCGCAAGCTGCCGCATCCTTCCCGCGTCCGAAGGGCGAGCCGAAGTACGTCTATCGCAAACCGCCCGAGAACGGCGATGGCTGGAGCACTGCGAACGCTCGCGAAGTCGGCTTGGACGAAGCGGCGCTCGCGCGCCTCGTGCAGCGGCTCATCGATGTCGACCCCTTCGTCCGCGGCGCGCCACTGATTCATTCACTGCTCGTCGCACGGCGCGGCAAGCTGGTGCTGGAGGAATACTTCTTCGGGCATTCGCGCGAGACGCCGCACGACACGCGCTCGGCCGGCAAGACGTTCTCATCGATCATGCTCGGCTCGGCGATGCTGCAAGGCGTGAAGGTCTCGCACGAGACGCCGATCTACGAGCTGCTCGCCGAGCGCGGCCCGTTCGCGAATCCCGACCCCCGCAAGGCGCGGATCACGCTCGCGCACCTGATGACCCACAGCTCGGGTCTGGACTGCGACGACTACAACCCCGACTCGCTCGGCAATGAAGAGCACGATGACGACGCAGCGGGCGCAGTCGGACTGGTGGAAGTACACGCTCGACCTGCGTCAGGTGTACGACCCCGGCACTCACTATGCGTATTGCTCGGCCAATACGAATCTCGTGGGCGGCGCGCTGACGACTGCAACGCGGACGTGGCTGCCCGATCTGTTCGATCGCAGCGTCGCGCGTCCGCTGCAGTTCGGCCGTTACTACTGGAACATCAGCGCGAACGGCGAGGGCTACCAGGGCGGCGGTGCGTTCGTGCGTCCGCGCGATCTGTTGAAGATCGGCCAGCTGTATCTCGCCGGCGGCACCTGGAACGGCAAGCGCATCGTCGGCGCGGACTGGGTCAAGCTCTCGACCTCGCCGCACATCCAGATCACGCCTGCGACGACCGGGCTCAGCGCCGAGGAATTCGGCAACAGCTATGGGTTGGGCGCGGACGGCTTCACGTGGCACCTGTCCGAGTTGCATGCCAAGGACCGCACATATAAAGAGTATGAGGCGAGCGGCAACGGCGGCCAGCTGGTGATCGTCGTCCCCGAGGCGGAGCTCGCCGTCGGGTTCACGGCCGGCAACTACCTGCAGGGAGGCATCTGGGGCCGCTGGCGCGAGGACATCGTGGCCAAGGAGATCATTGGCGCACTGTAGTAACGTTTTCCGGCCTCGCCCGTCATTGTCTGCGAGGCTGCGAAAACGATCATGCAGGCAGTATCCGACGAACAACTGATCCAGTGGGTGGCTGACGGCGACGCATCGTGCCTCGGCACGCTGTTCGAGCGTCACCACCGCGGGGTCTATCAATACTGCCTGCAGCTGACGCGCAGTCCCGCAGTCAGCGAGGACCTCGTCCAGGACGTGTTCCTCAAGCTCCTGCAGAAAGCCTCCAGCTACCGCGGCGACGGCAGCTGCAAGGCCTGGATTTTCAACATCGCCCGCAATGTGACGTTCGATTACCTGCGGCGCGCGGAGCGGCGCACGGTTTCCGACGACGACACCGACGAGAACGCCGAGCCTCTCGTCGATCATCGCTCGACCGAGCAAGTCGCCGCCGGGCAACAGAACCTGCGCCTGGTCGCGCGAGCACTGGCCGAGATACCCGGCGGCAGCTCGCGAAGTCATCTGGCTCGGGCGCTTCGTGTTCGAGGATTACGACGACTTGGCCCGCGCGCTCGGCTGCACCGCAAGCGCCGCACGCGTGCGGATGCATCGCGCGATGCAGCAGCTGAACACCACGTTCACGCGCATGAACGGAGTACCCATCGATGTCTGACAAGCGCAAGAGCGGCGTGCCGTTCGAAAGCGACGACGCCGCCGAGCAGCAGCTGTGGAGCGATCTCGAGGGCCTGCCGCAAGAGGCGCCTTCGCAACGCCTGCGGCGCCGGTTCTACGACGAGCTGGAACAGGCGGACCGGCGCCTGCACCGTCGCCGTCGCTGGCTCGGCTGGATCACTGCGCCGGGATTGGCCGCCGCGATGGGTTGTCTGTTCGTCGGAGTGATGGTCGGCCTGCTGCTCAGGAATCCGCCCGCCGCGAATCACGCCGAGCTGACCGAGCTGCAGCAGCAGGTCGCGATCTTGAATCGCAACCTGGTGCTGGATCGGCTCGAGAACGACTCCGCCAGCAAGCGACTGCTGGGCGTGATGGAGGCCAGCGATCTTGCGGGGCGCGATCCGGAAGTGACGCGCGCTCTGCTGGAACGCGCGGTCGACGATCGCGTGCACTCGGTGCGCTCGGCGGCGATCGACGCGATCGGGCCGCGCCTCGGCACGCCCGCGGTCGGCGATGAGCTCATGGCCTCGCTGGAAAAGGCGGAGTCGCCGCTCGTGCAGCTCGCGCTCGCCGATCTGGTGCTCCGCTACGGCAACCCGAACCAACTGGAACAGCTGCTGCGGCTCAGCGATCGCGGCCTGTTGAATCCCGACGTCGCCAAGCACGTCAAGTCGTCCATATCGAGGAATCGCGTATGAACAAGCATGCCGCCGTCGGGCTCGGATTTCTGATGCCCGCACTGCTCGCCTTCGGCAACGCGGCCGCTGCGGTCACCGACCAGAAGACGTGGTCGCAGACCTTTCCGGTGACCGCGACAGTGCCGCGACTATTGATCGACAACATCTGGGGCAACGTGCGCGTGCGTACCGGCACGGCGCGCGAGATCGCCGTCACCGTCGACGAGAAGCGCTCCGCGCCGAGCCAGGAGCTGTTCGAGCTCTCGAAGCAGACGATCTTCCTGGACGTCCAGGCCGACGGCGAAGGCGTCGCGATGGTCGTCGGCAAGCCCGAGGACACCCTGGCGCGGCCGAGGGTCAATCGCTGCCGCGGCTGCCGCGTCGACTATCAGTTCGAAGTGACCGTGCCGCCGGGCACGCAGATCGACGTGAGCACAGTCACCGACGGTGGCATCGACGTCGTCGGTGGTGGCGGCCCCGTCACTGCGAGCAACGTGAATGGTCCGGTCGCAGTGAAGGATCTGCAGGACTGCGCGCAGATCGAAAGCGTCAACGGCGCCGTCGAGGTGAGCTTCGCGCGTGCGCCCAGCCATGATTGCAGCATCAAGACGATCAATGGCGACATCACGCTGACCGTGCCGGGCGGCAGCGGGCTCGATGCGGCGCTGAGCGTGATGCAGGGAGACATCTCGTCGGAGTTCGACCTCGAGCCGCTGCCGCTGCCGGCGAAGGTCGAGCAGCGCAAAGAGGACGGCCGCTTCGTCTACCACATCGAGCAGGCTGCCGGGATCCGCCTCGGAGCGGGCGGCCCGACGTTCAGCATCGAATCTCTCAACGGCGATCTGCGTATCCGCCGCAGCAAGTAATCCCGAGCAAGTAATCGATAGGAATCATGAACACGAAACACTTCATCACCCGCACCGCGATTGCGCTGGCGGCGGTGCTCGGCACTGCCGCCGCCCTCGGCCAGGCTCAGAGCGCAACTCCGGCTCCGGCGCAGGTGCAGCCGGAAACGATCACCATTCCGCTGTCGCGCCCGGGCGAGCCGATGTCGATGGAGATCGACATTCTTTCGGCGCGCATCCAGGTGATCGGCGAGGAGCGCAAGGACGTGTCGCTGCAAGTCACGCTGTCCGGCGGCCGCCGCAAGATCGTCATGCCTTCGGGCGCGAAGATGCTGTCGGGCGGCGGCTCGGGACTGGAGATCAGCGAGCGCGACAACCAGGTTTCGATCGACTCCGACGCGCCGCCGAGCCCCATCACGATCGTCGCGCGCGTGCCGCGGCGTGCCTCGCTGAATCTTTCGACGACCAACGACGGCGAGATCGTCGTGCGCGACATCGTCGGCAACCTGGAGCTGGAGAACATCAACGGGCCGATCACCGCGACCAACATCACCGGATCGGTGATCGCCGAGAGCGTCAACAATCCGATCACGGTCGGACTGGCCGGCGTAGCGGCGGGCGGTGCGACGTCGCTGTCCTCGCTGAACGGCGACATCACGTTGACGCTGCCGGCGAACGCGAAGGCCGAGCTGCATCTCGACAGCGCGCAGGGCGAGATCGTGTCGGACTTCGAGCTGGACGTGAAGCCGAGCAAGCCGCGCATCGAGCGCACCGAGGGCCGCAGCGGCGTCTCGGTGACCATGGAGGACGTCATCGTCGCGACCGTGAACGGCGGCGGGCCGGTCATCCGCGTCAAGACGCTCAACGGCAGCATCAAGATCGGGAAAGGCGGCGGCTGAGTCCGGCGGAAGTGGAAGGCCGCAGTATACTTCACCGTGGGTTCCGGCTCGCACGTTCCCTCTACGAAGGAGTTTCCTCGTGAAACGTCTACAGATCGTCGTCGCGCTCGCAGCCAGCTTCGCCTGCGGGTCCGTATTCGCCACCGGTCTCGCCACCTGCGACTCCGGGCCGCAGGAAACCTGGCAGCCGCAGGCGAAGCTCGAGGCGCAGCTGAAGGAAAAGGGCTGGCAGGTCCGCCGCATCAAGATCGACGGCGGCTGCTACGAGGTCTACGCGCTCAACGAGAAGGGCGAGAAGGTCGAAGCCTACTTCCATCCCAAGACCCTGGCGCCGGTCCCGACCAAGAAGGAATGACAGACGACGTCTCGCGCAGCGGCGCGCACGGTGCGGGTGTGGGATCCGCTCGTGCGCATCGGTCATTGGCTGCTGCGCCGTCGGCGTGCTCGCCGCATGGTTGACGCGACATAGTCCGGGACCGTGGCACGAGTGGCTCGGCTATGCGGTGCTCGCAATCGTCGTCGTGCGATTCGCTGTGGGGCTGGTGCGGCTCGCCGCATGCGCGCTTTCGCGAGTTTCTTGCGCGGTCCGCGCACCACGTTGAGCTATGCACTGCGCTGCTAGGACGCCGCGAGCCGGCGATGCTCGGCCACAATCCGCTCGGCGCATGGATGATCGTTGCGTTGCTGTTGCTCGTCGCGCTCGATCTGCTGAGCGGGTGGCTCTACACGACCGACCAGTACTGGGGCGTCGAGTGGGTGGAGCGCGTGCACAGCACGCTCACGGACGTGCTGCTCGTGCTGGTTGGATTGCACGTCGTCGGCGTGCTCTATGCCTCGTGGCGTCACGGCGAGAACCTGATCGCCAGCATGCTGCATGGACGCAAGGTCAGGCTGGACCTCAGCTTCACGTTCTGAAGGCGAGTAGCGGTCCTACTTCGCAGTCCAGCGCAACGCTCCCTCGCTGCCGCTGACCTTGCCGATGCCCGGGAACGGGAAGTGAAACGCGTAGATCAGTTGTCCGATCGCGGCGTTTCGGGCGAGCACAGTCTTGCGGCTTGCCAGCGCAGTGGCCGCGTCGGTGTCGAAGCCGCAAGGCCATTCCGGTTTGCGAACCGACACGACGAAGTGGTGCACGGTGTCGCCGACATAAAACAGCGAGCTCTTCGCGGAGTGGATCATGTAACCGGAATGGCCCGGCGTGTGGCCCTTGATCTCGACCGCCTTGACGGCGTTGGGAACGATGTCGGCTGCCCGGCTCGAAGGCGACGACTTTCGGTGTGATCGCGGCGATCAGCGCGGCGTGCTGGCCGACGCCGGCCGCGGCGGCTTGCGCAGCCGTCATCCCTTTCAGAAACGCCCATTCCGGTGCCGAGAGGTGAATCGTTGCATTCGGGAAGGCGAGGGCGCCCGAGGCGTTCACGAGACCGCCGACGTGATCGCCGTGACGATGCGAAATGAAAATGTCGGTGATGGTCGCGGGCGCGACCCCCGCGATCTCCAGCGATGCGGGCAGCTTGCCGGCGCTCGGTCCCATGTTGGCGCCGGCGCCGGTATCGAACAGCATCACGCGCTCGGCGGTCTTCACGAGCAGCGGCTGCAGGGAAAGCTCCAGGCGGTCGGTCGGTAAACCGGCCTCGGTCAGTAGTGCGGCGACCTCGGCAGGCGTATGGCCGACGCCGAATACCTTGTTGTCGTTGGGGACGGAGATCGTGCCGTCGCGCAGTGCCAACGCTGAAAATTCACCCGAGTACGAAACTGCGCACGTCATTGACGCGGGGGTCGTCAGTGCGGGCCTCATCTGTTTCGTCTGCCGGCGCGGGCGCGGCGAATGCGGTTGCTACGACGAGCGTTGCCAAGAAGGATGCTGTTCTCATGGATCTGAAAGTACCGCGCCCACTGGCGGGTTCCGCTGGAGACGTAGCCGCAATTCTAATCTAGAGTATGGATCGTGAAACGACGGGATTTCATGATCGACGCGGCAACCTTGGTTACGGCTGCAACATAGCAGGAGCTGGCCACGATGCGCACCGCACTGTTCTTTCTCACGGCCTTCCTGCTACTAGCCGCCTGCGCAATTCTCGGCAGGCTGTTCTCTTCGAACTACCCTGCCGCGACGACGTGGGCGACGGTCGCGTACGTCGCGCTGTGGCTCGCGATCGCCGCCTTCAACATGTGGACAGGCGTGGCGAAGGCCGGTTACTCGTTCGCCGAAGAGCTGCCGGTGTTCGCGCTCATCTTCCTGGTGCCGGCGGCCGTCGCGATCCTAGTGCGATGGCGGTTCCTCTGAGGCGATCTCGCGCAGCGCGCGCTCGAACACTTCCACGGGCTGGCCGCCCTGAATCAAGTATTTGTCGTTGACGATGACAGAGGGCACGGCGCTGATGCCCTGCTGGCCGTAGAACTGCTCGCGCTCGCGAACCTCGTCCGCGTAGCGATCTGATTCCAGAACCTCGCGCGCACGCACGGGATCGAGCCCGGCCTGCGCAGCGAGCTCGACCAGCACGTCGCGATCGCTCGGATTGCGTCCGTCCGTGAAGTACGCGGCGAACAGTGCGCGTTTCAACTCACGCTGACGTCCTTCGAGCTCCGCCCAGTGCAGCAGTCGATGCGCGTCGAACGTGTTGTACACGCGGGACCGCTTGCCCAGCTCGAACGTGAAGCCGAGGTCGGCGCCGCGGTCACGAATGGCTTCCTGATTGCGCCGCAGCTGCTCGGGCGTCGAGCCGTACTTCTGCACGAGATGCTCGGTGATGTCCTGGCCCTCCCGCGGCAGGTGCGGATTGAGCTCGAACGGCTGGAAATGAATGTCGGCGCTCGCAGCGTCGCCGACGCGCTCCAGCGCCTGTTCGAGCGCGCGCAGCCCGATCACGCACCAGGGACAGGAGACATCCGACACGAAGTCGATCTTGAGCTTGGCAGTCATGAACGCAGGATGCGGGCGTGAGGGCCCGGGTTCAAGTACTGCGCAGGGCTGCCCTTGGATCACTTCTTCAGCACGACGTGCGTCGCGCCGCCCGACGGCACGTGCTCGACGCATCGATAGCCGAGCTTCAGCAGGTCGAGGCCGGCGAACAGGTGCTCACCCGAGCCGAGCAGCACGGGCGCGATCGCCACGTGCATCTCGTCGATCAGCCCGGCACGCAGATATTGCTGGATCGTGGCAGCGCCGCCGCCGAGCCGCACGTCGCGCCCTTTGGCGGCAGCCTTCGCACGTTCCAGCGCTGCGTGAATGCCTTCCGTGACGAAGTGAAACGTCGTGTCGCCGTCCATGCGGATCGAGGCGCGCGGATGATGGGTGAGCACGAAGACGTCCGTGTGATACGGCGGATTCTCACCCCACCAGCCTTTCCATTGCTCGTCGGGCCAGGCGCCGCGGATCGGCCCGAACATGTTGCGGCCGAGAATCCAGGCGCCGAGGTTCGCGAAGCCGCGCGCCGCGAAGTCGTCATCCACGCCGGTGGTGCCGCCAGCCTGCCCGTACATCTGCTGGAACGTACGCGTGGCGACGACCCACTCGTGGAGCTGCTCGCCGCCCGCACCGAGCGGATGTTCCAGGCCCTGGTTCGGACCAGCGCCGTAGCCGTCGAGCGAAATCGAAAAAGCGTGCACGCGCAGTTTTGACATGAGCGCAGTATCCGCCGACCGCAAGCCTTGCGGGAGAGCCATTCTCAGCACCTGGCGTAGGCCGACGACGCCGCTCATGGAGGCGGGCCGCTTACGACTGCGAGCTCGGCACGCTCAGCTGCTTCTTCAAGTAGTACTCGCGCCACAGGATGATCAGCCCCGAGCCGAGAATCAGCGGCGCGCCGATCCAGATCGAGAGCGACGGGATCTCGTCGAAGAACGCATAGCCGATGACGATGGCCACGATCATGTTGCTGTAGTCGAGCGGCGCGATCGTGGACGCTTCGGCATAACGATACGAGTAGGTCATCAGCAGTTGGCCGAAGACGCCGAACAGCCCGGCGCCGACGATCAGCAGCCATTGCGTCGGCGTGGGCATCGGCCAACCTTGGACCGCGGTCAACGCGGCGCAGACCATGAACGTCAGCGAGAAGTAGAACGTGATCGTGATGGCGTGCTCGCCGCCGCTCATGCTGCGCAGAAAGACCATCGCGGTCGCCGACAACACTGCGTTGGCCAGCGCAAGCAGCACGCCGGCGGAAGCGCCGTGCGTAAACGACAGGTGCGGACCGATCGTGATGAGGACGCCCACGAAGCCGATGCCGAGCGCGGTCCAGCGAAAGCGGTGAATGCGCTCGCCCAGGAACAGCATCGCGAGCACGGTCAGGAACATCGGAGCGGTGAAGGTGATCGCCGTGAGATCGGCCAGCGGGATCATCGTGACCGCCGCAAAGAGGCAGAACATGCTGGCGGTGCCGGACAACGAGCGCAGCGCGTGCCTGCGCCAGTTGCGCGTCTTCAGCAAGTGCAGTCCTTCCGTGCCCCAGGCGATCAGCGCCAGCACCACCACCGAGATGAGCCCGCGCACGAAGATCGTCTGGCCGCTCGGGATGTCGCGTCCCAGGAACTTGATGCAGACCGTCATTCCGCCGAAGACGGCGACCGAGGCGAGTTTGAAAGCGATGCCGAGGAGCGGCAGATGACGGGAGGAGGGCGGCACTCGGCGCGATGTGTAGCAAACGGGTTTGGTCTCCCTTTGCAAACCCGTAGCTCTTCCGGACCTCTTCGTGAGGACTCCTCGAGCCGCCGTCGGCTGTAGTCGCCACGTCTACAGCACTCGGCTACAGGAGGATCACGGTCATGAGCATCAAAGGGTTGGCCATCTGTCTTTCCACTTCCATTCTCGCCTTGGCCGCTTCCGGGCCCGGCAAGCGGCGATCATTCGAATCACGAGCAGAAGCAACATCGCGGCGACCTGGTCCGCGTGGTTCGCGAAGCCACTTGGCGCTTTCGTGACGTCAACCAGGCGGAGGCCGAGGGCTACCAGCTGCTCTTCGGCTGCGTGAGCGGGCCCGACGACGGCGCGATGGGATTGCACTACGTGAACATGGCGCTGGTCGGCGATGGCGTACTGGACCCGCGCCGCCCCGAGATCGTCATTTACGAGCCGCTCCCGAACGGCGGCCGCCGCCTGATCGGCGCGGACTTTCTGGTGTTCTCCGACGCCTGGCATGCCAGCAACACCGGCACGCCGGAGCTCATGGCGGGCAGCTCATGCACCTGTTCGAGAGTCCGAATCGCTTCGGCCTGCCGGCGTTCTACACGCTGCACGTCTGGGCGTGGAAGCCGAATCCGACGGGCGCGTTCGTGAACTGGCATTCCGACGTGTCCTGCGAAAACTTCAGCCCAGGAGGACTGACCATGTCGGCCGCCGTCTACCGCACTGCCGTGTTCTGCTTCAGCATCGTTTGTTACGGCGCGTTCCTGCTGGTGTTCCTCTACTTGCTTGCATTCCTCGGCAACCTGCAGATGACGCCAATCGTGTCGAGATCGATCGATCTGGGACGGGACATGGGTTCGCCGCTCGCGGCCGTGCTGGTAGACGTCGGCCTGATCCTGCTGTTCGGACTGCAGCATTCCGTGATGGCGCGGCCCGGGTTCAAGCGCGTGTGGACCCGGCTCGTGCCGAAGGAGCTGGAGCGCAGCGCTTACGTGCTGATCGCGAGCGCCGTGCTCGCGCTGCTCATGTGGCAGTGGCGGCCGATCCCGACGCCCGTTCTCTGGCATGCGGATGCGGCCTGGAGCGTTGCGCTCGGCTGGTCGGTCATGGGCCTCGGCGTGCTCGTGCTGCTGTGGGCGACGTTCCTGATCGACCATTTCGAGCTGTTCGGTCTGCAGCAGGGCTGGAGCACGCTGCGCGGCCGGGAGCTGCGCGAGCCCGCATTCGTCACGCCGTACCTCTACAAGATCGTGCGTCATCCGATTTACCTCGGATGGCTGCTGATCTTCTGGGGCACGCCGACCATGACCGCCGGTCATCTGCTGTTTGCGATGGGCATGAGCGGCTACATTCTTCTCGCCATGCGCTTCGAGGAGCGCGACCTCGCGGAGCACATCGGCGAGCCGTACCGGCGTTACCGGCAGCAGGTGCCGGCGCTCGTGCCGCAACCGGGCAGGCGCTTCAACGGTTAGACGCTCTGCTGGTCGTATGCGTCGACCATGCGGCGGAATCTGTCGTGGCACGCCATGGCCTTGGTGCGAATTCGCTGAAACTCGCGGATCGTTGCGCAGGCCCGCCCAGATCGGATCGAGATCGAGAGTCGGGTACGAACAAAAACCGCCGTCCACCGCACGCTCCACGAAGCGGAGTGCCTCCTGCGGACGCCCGCAATACACCAGCATCGGCGAAACGGCGTACGGCGTTTCGCCATCGTTGTTTTGGTCGTAGTACGCGATGAAGCCGGCGACCGGCTCATCGAGCGCCGCGCCGCGCACGCCTTCCAGGCACGGTTCCATGAGCCGTCGCGTCGGGTCGTCGTCGGCCCGCCGCGCGGCGCGCAACGCGGTCTCCCGATCGTTCGTGCGGAGGCTATAGAGCACCGTGCCCCAATTGAACAAAATACGAACCCTCGTCCAGCATGAGAAAGTCCATGACTCGCGAGAGCTCCCCTGCATACAGATAGGAGTAGGCGCAGGAGCGCAGGCGTGGTTCGTGGGGATCGCGATCGAGCGCCAGCTCGCAGTGGCGTTGCGCAGCCTCGAACAGGCCGCCGAACCGATAGACATAGGCGAGCGCGAAATGCGCCTGGGCCCTCGGACCGAAATGGTCCAGCATCTGCCGGGCTTGCTGGTAGGCGCCCTCGAGGTCGCCGGCTTCCGCGCGGTAAGCCACGATCGTTCTCGCAGCAGAGATCGACTCCGGGTCGAGCTCCACTGCTCTGCGCAGCGCGACAAGCGACCGTTGTCGCGCCGCTTCCCCGCCGGCGCCATACGTCCCGTGATCGTAGTAGCGCAGGCCCATCGCCTCCCACGCGGGCGCGAATTGCGGCTCGAGCTGCACCGCCCGCTCCAGCATCTCGATCGCTCGTTCGATCGGCTTCAGTTGCTTCGGCAGCGCGAGGCTGTGCAAGTAGAGCTGATACGCCTCGTCGTGGGCGGGCGTCGATCCCGTCGGAACGGCAGAAGCGCCGAGAGCGGGCAGCAACCCGCGCTGCACTCCTTCTTCGATACGCCCACGCATTGCCAGCAGATCGCCGGAGGGTGCAGAGATGCGCGTCCGCCAGATCACGCGTTCGTGAGGCACGTGCAGAGCCTCGATCGCAAGACCCAGCTGGTTGTTGTCCTCCAGGTAGTAACGGCCGGTCACGAGGTGATCGATGCGATGTGCGCGGGCCGCGGCGATCGGGTCCTTGCCATCGACATACTCGACCGGACGCACGGCGAGATCGGGGGACTTGGTGAGCAGCGTCGCGATCTCATCGGGCAGCGCCAGCGCCAGGTAGTCCAGCGTTGCATCGCGACCCGCGTTCTCGAATCGCAGCACGGCTACGCTGGTGAGCGCGGGCGTCGCTGCGCTGTTCCGCCACCACCATGCGGAGCCCAGCGCCACGGCGCAGACCAGTAACAGCACCGGCTGCGAGGAGCCAGGGCTTGCGGGACGGCGCGCTCGCGCTCTTCGTCGGCTCGACTCCGCGCGAGTTGCACCGGCGCCGCCAGGCGATAGCCGCGCTTCGGAATCGTTTCGATGACGCGATGGGTCGAGCGATCGTCGCCGAGATGATGGCGCAGCTCGGAGATGCAGTTCGTCACCGCCTGATCGGTGACGACGACGTTGCCCCACACCTGCGCGTTCAGCGTCTCCCGCGAAACGACCTCGCCGGCGCGTTCCGCCAGGCACACGAGCACGTCCATGACCCTGGATTCGAGATGCACCTCGGTGCCGCCGCGCACGATGCGGTTCTGGCGGGGCTCGATGAGGCACTCGCCGATCCGGAATCCGGCCTGCAGCTCCTGGGGGGTGAATGCCATAGAGGTAGCATGATGCTACCTCACGGGCTCGGGTCCGGCACCGGCTCTCCGAGCCGGATCCATTCGCCCTTCCTGCGCTGAAACGGCCCGCTGTCCAGATGCCAGCCGACATCGACCCATCGGCCCTCGCGCCGGCGGAAGATCTCCGTGCCGCGCCCGGCCAGGACCGCTACCCGCTCGCCCTGCCGCTGCTCCATCACGTAGGTGTAGTAGAGAATCGCAGTGTCGTCGAACACCTGGATTTCGGTGCGCGGGAATTCCAGGCGCGTGAGACGAACGCCGTGTTCGCGCATCGACTTCGCCAACGCGATGAGACTGGCACGCCCTTCCCAGCGCTCGGCACTCTCCTGGATCGCGATGAGCTCGGGCGCGAGGATTCGCTCGGTCACCGCAGCGTCCGGTTGGAAGAAGGAGCGCCAGGCAGTGTCACGAGCTGCCAGCAGTTCCTTGCGCACCTGCTCGGATACATCGTTCGCGCTACCCGACGGAAGTGGACTGACGGTGAGCACCGCGCTGACGAGCAAGTAGACCAACGGTTTCATTGCGCAACTGTAGCCGTCGTGACAGCGCACCGTTGGAGCTGAGATCGTGAATTTTCCGCGGCTATGGAAACCGTTACCTGTGAGGGAGCGAAACGAAGTGCATTCGGCGCGACGAACTAGAGCTCGAGGCAGACCTTGCCGAAGTGCTTCTGGGATTCGTAATGCCGGAAGGCAGCGACGATTTCCTGCAACGGAAAACTGCGGTCGATGAGGGGCTGCAGACGATTCACCGTGATCGCGCGAATCATGTCCTCGTGATCGGCTCGGTTGCCGACGGAGATTCCGCTGATACGAATCTGATTGGCAAACAGGGCGGGGATCGGCACTTCTGCGGCGAAGCCGGTCAGGATGCCGATGATGGCGATGTGTCCGCCCGTCCGGCACGCTGCGATCGACTGCATCAATGTGGCAGGTCCGCCGACCTCCATCACATGATCGACGCCGCGTCCGTCCGTCAAAGCCTTTGCTTTCCGACCCCACTCCGGCACGGCCTTGTAGTTGATGACGTCGTCGGCGCCGAGACGTTTGACCTTCTCCAGCTTCTCATCGGAGGAAGACGTAGCGATGACTCGCGCGCCCGCAGCCTTCGCGAATTGCAGCGCGAACAGCGATACGCCGCCCGTTCCCAGGATCAAGACGGTATCGCCGGGCTTCACGTGGCCGACGTCACCAAGCTTCTCCAGGCCGTGACGCCTGCGCAGGGGAGCGTTGCTGCCTGACGGGCGTGTAGCCTGGCGGTGCCTTGGTGAAGAAGTGCGCCGGCTTGCACACGTACTCGCTTGCGTAGCCGTCGACAGTGTCGCCTGGTATTTCTCGCTTGGTCGTGGGCGTCATTTCGCCTGACAGCCAATAGGGCCAGAACGTGCTGACGACGATGTCCGCGACCTTGAATTCATCGACGCCGTCTCCGAGGCGATCACTTCGCCGGCACCATCGGTCAGCGGAACGCGGCCGTCGGCGCACGGGATCTTTCCGTGCACCACCATGTCGTCGTGGAAATTCAATGAGCTGGCCCGGATCCTGACCAGCACTTCACCCGGCCGTGGCTTCGGTGGATCTTCCTTGACCAGCTCGAGATGTTCCAATCCTGCCGGCGCTCTCAGTCTGACCAGTCTCATGCGCACATCATTGCATACGACGTGGCGCCTTGCGCGCCGACAGCTCACCGCGTGGGATCGCGCGGCCGTGCAGAAACACCGTCTCAATTGTGTCGAAGGCCGTCACGCTCTTCAGCGGATTGGCGCGCAGCAGGAGCAGATTCGCC
This sequence comes from uncultured Gammaproteobacteria bacterium, assembly GCA_963830745.1. Classification (GTDB taxonomy): domain Bacteria; phylum Pseudomonadota; class Gammaproteobacteria; order Steroidobacterales; family Steroidobacteraceae; genus Steroidobacter. The sequence goes on along the minus strand of CAWHNL010000010.1, from coordinate 47,854 downwards.
ATCTTGCCCGGCTCCACCGTACCGATCTTGTCATCCAGATGGAGCATGCGGGCGTTGTCGATTGTGAGAGCGCGGAACAGCTTCTCTTCCGAGACGCCTGCCGCAATCCAGTTGTTCATCTCCAGCCGACCGTTGAGACCCGGCGGATTCGTGTAAAGCAGGTCGCTCGGAGTGTCCGACCCGAACATCAAATGCGCGTCGGCTTTGGCGAGGACACGGGTGACTTCAGCTGCTCGCGTGATCGTTCCAAGGATGCTGAGTTCCGCGTCAGCGCTTCTGAAGCGGTCGGCGCCGCAATCGTCTTTCTCGCGCGCGCACCAATCGATGAACGTCGCAGGGTAGGCGTCGGTGACCGGGGACCGCATCAGGTAGTCATCGTCAAGCATGTCGTGCTCGCCGATGATCACTTGCGTCGTCGGTTGATAGCCGGTGCCGCTGCGCGCGACTGTCGACAGGATTTCGCGCGCCTCGGCATCTAGTGCGGGCTGCTCGCCGCGTTCACGCCACATTCCGTGCGCGATCACATCGACGCCAGCAGCAACGGCGACCGCTTGGGCGCGCTTGCGGTTCGCGTGCATGAACACAGGCATGTCGCGCGCGTGAGCGGCGGCGACCAGTTCCTTGACCTCGTCCACGGTCGGCGTGACTCCGACGAACCCGTCATAGAGGGTCTTCACGCAGGTTGCTCCCTCCGCGGCCATCCGGCCGACGATTGCCTCGGGCGTCCGCTGAGCGGGATCGCTCACGGTCAGGAGCCGCTCCTCCAGAGACACGGGGTACGAAAAGAAGGGATAGCGAATGGGTCGGAGCTGACCGTTGATGATCGCCGCGGCCCCGCAGAAGTAAGCGTCTGGCCGGAGCTCCCGGGCATTCCACTGCGCTGTGCGGTCGGCGCTGCCGACGAGATCGACAACTGTCGTGAAGCCGAAGAAGAGATAGCTCTTGGGATCCTGCGCGAGCGTGGTCGCGACGACTTCAGGATGCGCGACAGCCTGCTCCGCCGTCATAGCCGACGGAAAGCCAGGAGGCACCGCGAGATGCACATGGCTGTCGATGAGACCGGGAATGAGATAGCGGCCTCTGCCGTCGATCTGCTGCTCGCCGCGCAGCGGACGCTCGCTCACTTCCACGATCTTTCCATCGAGGATGCGCACATGAGCATGCTCCAGCGGCGCCGCGCGCTCCGGCGATACGACCGTGACGTCGGCAACGACGAGGCCGGCGGGCGGTGACTGCGACTGCGTCGAGCAGCCGAACAACGCGAGACAGGAGCCCGCCGCTGCGCTGAGAGCGAACCAGTTGTTCATGACACCTTCAGACTTCGCACTCACCGCGAGGGTTGCAGGGATTGTCTTGTTCCAGTTGCGCCATTCGCAAGTTCGCCGGCAATGCGCGTCGATTGCAAACAAAGTCGCCTCCAGAAGCGCAATAGCGGCAATTCAATGTTGTTTTTTCGCTTTGTATGCTCGCAACGTTTGGACCACTACAAGAACTTGTTTCAGGGAGAAGCCAAAATGTTGACGAGACAACGCAACACGAATCGTCTGGCAAGCGCGATTGCCACGACGCTGATTGCAGCGAGCCCGGCCGCGCTCGCGCAGAGCACGAGCGGCTCGGTGTTCGGGCAGGCCACGGCGGGCGAGACCGTCGTGATCGACAGCTCGCAAACGGGCTTTCATCGCGAGATTGCCGTGGCTGCGGACGGCACGTACCGCATGCCGGCGTTGCCGCCCGGCGACTACAGAGTCACTCTCCGGCATGCCGATGGCACGACTGTCGTTCGCGAGGGGATCGCGGTCAGTGCCGGCACGGGTACGGCGGTCAACTTCGTTGCCGCTGCTGCCGATGAAACGATCGGCGAGGTCATTGTGACCGGCGTCCGGGTCGTGAACCCGATCGACGTCTCGTCGGTGGAGTCGGTGACGATTCTGTCCGCCGAAATGCTCGAGAAGATTCCGGTGGCACGCGACCTGACTTCGGCGGCACTGCTGGCACCCGGCACCGTGCGTGGCGACGTTGCGTTCGCAGATGGCAACCTGGCGTCGTTCGGTGGAGCCTCCGTTGCCGAGAACGCCTACTACGTGAACGGCTTCAACATCACCAACTCCTTCCGCAACCTGAACTTCTCGAAGATCCCGTTCGAAGCGATCGCCGAGCAGCAGGTGAAGACGGGCGGCTACGGCGCAGAGTTCGGCCGCTCGCTCGGCGGCGTCGTCAGCCAGACGACCAAGCGCGGCACCAACACGTTCCAGTCGGGGTCCAGCCTCTACTTCACGCCGGGATCGCTGCGTGCCAAGACGAGAAACGCCAACCACTCGAACCCCCTCGAGCCGAGCTCCTTCGGGACGGTGCGTTCCATCAACGCCGAGGAAGAGACCTCCGAGTGGACCGGCAACGTCTGGGCGAGCGGTCCGATCGTCAAGGACAAGTTGTTCGCCTTTGCGCTCTTCGGTTACAGCGAGCACGAAGAGGAACGCTGGGGCAACGTCACCCAGCGCAACAACACGAACGATTCGACCGAAACGCCGCAATGGTTGTTGAAGCTCGATTGGAACGTCAACGACTCCAACACCTTCGAGCTGACGGCCTTCTCGGACGAACAGGAGACGACCAGCAAGGTCTTCCTCAACACGCTGGGTCAGGCCGATCGGCTCGGGTTGATCGGGACTCAGTACGAAGAGAACGGCGGCCAGAACTACGTCGGCAAGTGGACGAGCTTCATCACCGACAACTTCACGGTCTCCGCGCTGTATGGTCACGGCGAGTTCTCGCGCGGCGTTCATCTGCAGACTGCGAACGGATTGCGGGTTGCCTACAGTGGCAATCTCAGCGAGCCCGCCAGCGGCTGTCCGGTCATCGTCGACAGCCGTCCGGCCGCGCGCCGGGCGGCCACTGGAACGTTCGCGAGCACGTGCAACATCACGGCCACGCTTCCCAACCTCGGCGCCATCGAGCGTCAAGACGCCGGCGATACGCGCGACCAGGCCCGCATCGATGCCGAATGGCAGCTGGGCGCTCACGTGCTGCGCTTCGGTTACGACCTCGACGACTTCGAGTCCCTGGCGGGTACGTCGACCGAAGGCGGCCGTACGTGGAGCTATTCGACCACTGCATCGGGCCAGGACCGCGTGCGCGAGCAGATCTTCATGCAGGGCTCGACCGTCGAAGTCCAGCAGCGCGCGTTCTACGTCGAAGACAATTGGAACATCACCGACTCGTTCCTGTTCAGCGCCGGGCTGCGCTGGGACAGTTTCGAGAACATCAACGGTCAGGGCGAGACCTATGTCGACATCAAGAATCAGTTCGGCCCACGCCTGGGCTTTTCCTGGGACGTGCAGGGGGATTCGTCGCTGAAGGTGTACGGCAACGCCGGTCGCTATGCGCTGCCCCTGACCTCCAGTGTTGCCGTTCGCGGCGCGAGCGCCTCGTTGTTCACGCGCCAGAATTTCACCTTCACTGGCGTCGATCCGGTCTCGGGGGCCCCGACTGGCCTGACCTCGCTCGGCCCGGCGATCTTCCTCAACGCGGAAACCGGCGAGCCGAAGGATGCGAGGACGATCGCATCGAAGAATCTCGATCCGATGTACCAGGATGAATTCATCCTCGGCGCGCAGATGGCGATCACGCAGCATCAGAATGTCGGTGCCCGTGCGATCTATCGCAGCCTGAAAGCTGCCATCGACGACAACTGCGACTACGCGCCGATTGCGGCAGCGGGCGAGGCGGCCGGTCTCGATCCCGATGATTTCCTGCTGCCGAGCAGCGGGTTCCCGTATTGCCGCATGTTCAATCCCGGCGAAGATGCCATCTTCCTGACGGACTTCACTGGCGATGGAACGCTGACCGAGACGACGATCGACGCCGATCTGCTCTCGCCGAAGGCTCGCCGCACCTACAAGGCGCTCGAGCTGTTCTGGGATGGGACCTGGGAAGATACATTCATCCAGGCGTCGTACACGCTGGCGTACAGCAAGGGCAACACGGAAGGCGGCGTGAAGTCCGACATCGGTCAGGACGACACGAACATCACCCAGGACTTCGACTACAAGGAGCTGGCGGTCGACTCGTACGGCTATCTGCCGAACGATCGCCGTCACGCGTTGAAGCTCTTCGGCAGCTACTCGTTCAGCGACGAGCTGGCGGTCGGCACGAATCTGCTCGCTCAGTCGGGGCGGCCGAAGAACTGCCTCGGCGTCCTGTTCCCGTTCAACGGTGGCATCCATCCGTACGGCTCTGCGTTCTTCCGCTGTGGAACGACGCAAGCCGGCGGTCGCGATGGTCCCTCGGAGGCGGTACCGCGCGGGACAGCGGGTCGACTCCCCTGGACCTGGTCGGTCGATCTGAGCCTCGCTTACACACCGCGTTGGGCTGAAGGACTGACCGCGAAGGTGGATGTCTTCAACTTGTTCAACAAGCAGGAGACTATCGCCGTGCAGGACGCTGCCGAAAATGCAGCCACTGGTACGCCATCGGTCGCTTATCTCGCGCCGCGAGCGTTCCAGGCACCGCGCTACTTCCAGTTCTCCGTCCAGTACGACTTCTAGTCCAGTACGACTTCCAAGCGAGAAGACCGGGGACTTCCTTTACGGCCGCCGCAAGGCGGCCGTTTTTTCAGGCGAGGTCTCAACGCTAGTGCGCACGCCGGAGCCGTGTTGCGATACCGTAGCCACACGGAGAGTGACCGATGCCTGTGCCCAGCAACGTGCGATTGATCGACCGTCGCGAATTCGCTTTGCAGTTTCTGCAGCTGGCGGCCGTCTTGGCCGTGCCGGCGCGAAGCTTCGCGAACGCTGCACGGGAGAGTTCGAAGTCATCGTTCAACGCGACGTCATGGTCGCGATGCGCGATGGCGTGCGGCTGGCAACGGACATCTATCTGCCGGCGAGGAACGGCAAGCCGCTGGCGCAACGCGCGCCTGTCATTCTGGAGCGCACACCGTACGGCAAGTCGGGAAAGACTCTGCGCCACGCGAGCGAGGAGATCGCGAATATCTACGCGAGCCACGGTTACGCCGTGGTGTTTCAAGACTGCCGCGGCCGAGGGAATTCGCAGGGAGAGTACGTCAAGTATCTCAGCGATGGACGTGATGGCTACGACTGCTGCGCCTGGATCCTCAAGCAGCCGTGGAGCAACGGGCGGATCGGCACGCAGGGCCTTTCGTACGGCGCGCACACGACGAGCGCGTTGGCGTGTCTCGATGCGCCAGGTCTCGCGGCGATGTTCGTCGACTCCGGAGGGTTTTCGAACGCGTACCAGGGCGGCATTCGCCAGGGCGGAGCGTTCGAGCTCAAGCAGGTCACGTGGGCATTCAATGCCGCGCTCGAGGCGCCTGAGATTCGCAACGATCCGGTCAAGCGTGCGGCGCTGGAGGCCATCGACATCAAAGCGTGGTTCGCTCGCATGCCGTGGTCGCGCGGCCACTCGCCGCTGAGCCTCGTTCCGGAGTACGAGGACTATGTGTTCGACCAATGGGAACACGGCGTCTTCGACGAGTACTGGAAGCAGGTCGGCATCTACGCCGAGGGCTCGTACGATCGGTACAGCGATGTGCCGATCGTGTGGATGTCATCGTGGTACGACCCGTACCCGCGCACTGCGACCGACAACTACGTCGCTCTCGCGCGTCGCAAGCGCAGTCCGCAGCGCTTGATCCTCGGCCCCTGGACTCACGGCAACAACCACGAGACGTTTGCCGGCGACGTCGACTTCGGGCCGGCGGCACAACTCGCCGGCAACATCGCGCCCGATCTTCTGACACTGCGGTTGCAGTTGGTTCGACCGCTGGCTGAAGGGCGTGAAGAATGAAGTGGACAGCGAGCCGCCGGTACGGATCTTCGTCATGGGCGGCGGCACGGGCCGCAAGAACGCAGCAGGTCGGATGGATCACGGCGGGCAGTGGCGCGCGGAGAAGCAGTGGCCGCTTCCGGGAACCGTGCCGACGAGCTTCTATCTGCACGGTGACGGTGGACTCTCGCAGACAGCACCGCTTGGAGAATCGCCACCGCGAGTCTACGACTACGATCCGCGGCACCCGGTCCCGACGATTGGCGGCACGGTGACCTCGGGGCAACCGGTCATGGTTGGCGGAGCGTTCGATCAGCGCGAAGATCCTGCGTTCTTTGGCTCGCGCGCTCCTTACAAGCCGCTTGCCGAACGCGCCGACGTGCTCGTCTTTCAGACTTCGCCGCTGGAACGCGACGTCGAAGTGACAGGCGCGATCGAAGCCGAGCTATGGATTGCGTCGAATTGCCCGGACACGGACTTCACGATCAAGTTGCTCGACGTGTATCCGCCGAACGAGGACTATCCGCACGGCTACGCCATGAACCTGACCGACGGAATCCTGCGCTGTCGCTATCGCGATTCGTGGGAACGTCCGTCACTGATGACGCCTGGGCAGGTCTATCGCATCCAAGTGACGGCGTTTCCGACTTCGAATCTGTTCAAGCGCGGTCACAGGATTCGGCTGGATGTCTCGTCGAGCAACTTCCCGCACTTCGATGTCAATTTGAACACTGGGGCGGCGGAAGGCGCGGGCGGGGAGATGCGCGTCGCGACGAACCGCGTGTTCGTGGACAAGGAGCGTGCTTCTCGCATCGTACTGCCCGTAATACCCGGGCGCGGATCGGCCTGAGTTAGCGGCGTTCCCGAGGAGGGCAGGAGTGTTGGCTTGGCTCGGCTTCGGCATGGTCGTCACCTTCATGACGCTGATCATGACTCGGCGGCTTGCGCCGTTGGTCGCGCTGATCGTCGTTCCAGTTCTGTTCGCACTCGTGGGCGGCTTCGGCGGGGCGCAGCTCGGCGAGATGATGCTCACGGGGCTGCGCACGCTGGCGCCGACCGGTGTGATGCTGATGTTCGCGATCCTCTACTTCGGGCTGATGATCGACGTCGGCCTTTTCGATCCGCTGATCAAGGCCATCCTCCGCGTCGTGGGCGACGATCCGATGAAAGTCGTCATTGGCACGGCGCTGCTCGCCGCACTTGTTTCGCTCGATGGCGACGGTTCGACGACGTACATGATCACCGTTGCGGCGATGCTCCCGCTCTACCGGCGGCTGCATCTCGACCCGCTGAGTCTCACTTGCGTGACCATTCTCGCGAGTGGCGTGATGAACCTCACGCCCTGGGGCGGTCCGCTCGCGCGCGCTGCCAGCGCGTTGCACGTTGAGCCCGCCGAGGTGTTCGTGCCGATGCTGCCTGCGATGGTGACGGGAATGGTCGGTGTGTTCGGCCTGGCGTGGCTTCTTGGCCGGCGCGAAAAGCAACGGCTCGGCCGTCTGTCCCTGAGTGCGGCTGCGACTGCCGAGGCGTCGATGGCGGATAGTGCACTGCTGCCCCCGCAGTCGAACGCCGATGCCGTGCGCCGGCCGAAGTTGCTGGCGATCAACGGGCTACTCACGCTGCTGTTGCTCGCGGCCCTGGTGCTCGGCGTGCTGCCGCTACCGGTATTGTTCATGGTCGCGTTTGCGGTCGCGCTGCTGATCAACTATCCAAAGGTCTCCGACCAGCGCGAACGCATCGGCGCGCATGCGAAGAACGTGATCGCAGTGGTGTCGCTGATCTTTGCTGCGGGCATTTTCACCGGCATCCTGAACGGCACCGGCATGCTCGACGCGATGGCGAAGAGCATGCTCGACTTGGTGCCGTCCACGCTCGGTCCATACCTTGCACCGATTACTGCGCTGGCAAGCCTGCCGTTCACGTTCTTCGTCTCGAACGACGCGTTCTATTTCGGCGTGGTGCCGATCGTTGCCGAGACGGCCAGCGAGTTCGGCATCTCTCCCGTGGAGATCGCCCGCGCGTCGCTGATCGGTCAGCCGGTGCACTTGCTCAGCCCGTTGGTGCCTTCCACCTACCTGCTCGTCGGTCTCGCGGGCGTGGAGTTCGGCGATCACCAGCGCTTCACCTTGAAGTGGGCGATCCTGGTCTGTCTGCTCATGCTGCTCGCGTCGCTACTGTGTGCCGTGTTTCCACTCGCAACGTGATTGTTCAAGGTTGCGGGCGCGCAGTGACCGTGCGGCGGATGTGTTCTGACATCCGCCGCACTCCGCAATCAGCCCGGCGTCGCAGCGCCCGGCTGACGACGTCTCAACGAGCGCTCGTGACCTTGGCCGGCGCTTCCTTTTCGATGGGATACCGGCTGGTGACGTACTCGGTCAGCTCAGGACGGTCGACTCGGGCCACCGCATTGGACAGGGCGAAGTCGACGCACGCGGCATGCTGCTGCTTGTCTCGCAGCGTCGTCCCACCGCTATACGTACTGCACACCCTCTTGGCGGCGCCCTTGATTCGATTGAACAAGGTTGCTGCACCGGCGTCCTTGCTCAAATCCAGATCGGCAAACTGCACCGTCAACGACTTCGGCGCTTCTTCCGCGTAAGCGGCGTCCAGGCCGAGAGTGAGTACGACGATGCTGGCGAGTGTGACGAAAGTGTTCATGGCAATCTCCGGTTGAGTTGGGTTCGGCTGGCGGGTGTGAAGCTGGACGCGTCGGCCACGCGGCTCCATGGTCCGGCGCTGGTCCGCGTCTGGTTTGTTTCTGATCCGCAGCTGACTGCGATCAACCCACTGATCTAGTGGTATAAACGGGCAAGCCTGATCGACAAGACGATGTCACACCCCCGCACAACGAGCTTCGACGGCTGGGTGCTGCGCACTGATCTGGGCGAACTTGCCAAAGACGGCCGCAAGATTCGCCTGCAGGATCAGCCGCTGCAGATTCTCGATGAGCTGCTGAGCCGACCCGGAGAGCTGGTGACGCGCGAGCAATTGATCGCGCGTCTGTGGCCCAAGGGTGTGGTCGACTTCGACACCGGGTTGAACTCGGCGGTGCGCAAGCTCCGGGTCGCGTTGCAGGATGAAGCCGAAACCCCTCGCTATATCGAGACCGTGCCGCGCAAGGGCTATCGATTCATCGGCGCGATCGATCCGCCGGCGCAGGCGCAAGCGCCAACCGCCGGCGAAACGCCGCCGCTATCCCCGGGACTCTGCGGCACCGACTTCGCCGATCCGCCCGTCGCGGCACACCTATTTGTATGCAGGGGCCTCGGCTGCACTGCTGCTGGTTGCCGGTCTCACCTTTGTCGCACTTCGCCGCGAATCGACGCCTGCGACTCAAACGCCGGCAGTGGCGGCAGCCCCCTCCTCATCGCTCGACAGCCGAACAATCGCCGTGCTGCCCTTTCGCGCCGCCACGCCGGGCGAAACGAACGAAGGACTGGCGCTTGTCGTAACTGACGTGGTTCGCAACCGGCTGGCGACGCTCAACGGTGTCGTAGTGATCGCGAGCGACTCGATAGCGCACCTGCCCGATGCGCAGCTGGATGCCCGTGAAACCGGTCGAAGACTCAACGCGCGGTTTCTATTGCGGGGCAGCGCCGCATACGCTGGCGATCAGATCCGTACAGAGGCCGAACTCGTCGATGCGGCGTCCGGCGCACAGCTGTGGTCGACCTCGTTCGACCATTCCGTGAAGGATGTCGCGCTCCTTCGTGAAACGATCGTGGAGCGCGTCGCAGGTATTCTGCGCATCGCGGCAGAACCTGCAGCTGGCCCTGCCTCCGCGCCTGCTGCGATCAAGCTGGATGCTCATCTGTTGTACGTACGCGGCCAGCAGTTGATGTCGAACGAGCGGCTCGACGACGCCAAGACTGCTGTCGAACTTTTTCGGCGCGCTACGATCCTCGATCCGAGCTTCGCGCGGGGTTACCTGGCGCTCGGCCAGGCGCAGCTGCTGACCGGCGGTCTCGCCGACGAATTCAGTCCGGAATTGCTCACGGAAGCGAACCAGGCGCTCGATCGAGCGCTGGAGCTGAATCCTGGGCTCGGCGAAGCATGGATCGAGCGTGCCTGGCTCGTTCGGCGGTTCGCCCACGATTCGGTCAAGGCCGAGGAGTTGTATCGCAAAGGACTCGCGCTCGCGCCCAGCTACAGCGCCGGATACGCGGACTTCTCGGGCTTTCTGTTCTCTGAGTACAGCAAGGGCGAAGCGATCGAGATGATCAATCGCGCGCGCCAGATCGATCCTCTGACGCCTGATCTTCACCTGGGACAGGCTTTCATGCTCATGGTGAGTAGCAGCGACGTAGCGGCGCACGATCGTCTGCTGCGCGAGGCCCTTGTGATCAGCCCCGAGTTCCATCCCGCGCTGATTAGGCTGGCCCACTCCAACTACGAATACAGCGGCGAGTTCGCGGAAGCAATCCGCCTGGTCGAGCGGGCGATCGCGCTGGACCCCGCCAGTGACGGCCGCAACCTGGCGGCGACGGTGTATCTGGATCTCGATGACCCGGTGGCCGCAATGGCCGTGGTGGGCAAGTCGCCGGATGATGTGCCCGGTCAGCTCAAGATTGCCCAGTATCAAGGCGATCTACGCCGCGCAGCCGAGCTAGCGAGGAGTGTCACGGTCGACATGGAAACCGCCCCGGTCGCGCCCGTGGCCGAAGCCATCCGCGACGAAGCCATCGCGACGGGCGACTATGCCCCGGCTCTGCAACAACTCGAAGAGCGCTATTCGATGAGCACTCCCGGTACGGGGCCGCGCGATGTGGAGCCGCGGGCTCGGATTGGTGTATGCGCATACGCTCGTGCTCGCCGGTGAAACGCAGCGCGGTCGCAAACTGGCCACCTCGATCCTCGTGCAGCTCGAAGCCGAATCGGTCGGCCGGACCGAAAACTGGCTGTGTCGGGAGCGCGCCGCCGCATTCGCGATCCTGGGCGACGACGAGCGGGCGCTCGCGGAACTGGCAATCGCGCAGAAAATGAGAAAGTTCTATCGGTGGTGGTACCTCGCCAAGCTCGATCCGCTCTACGAGCGTTTCAGGAGCGATCCGCGGTTTCAGGCGTTGGCGGAACAAGCAAGCAAACACCGCGTCGCGCAGCGTGCGTTGGTCGAGCAGATGCGGCGCAAAGGCGAAGTGCCGAAGCGGACTTGAGTAGCCGACCTCGGAAGACTAAGGTGTTGTTGAGCGATCAACAACTCAGCCATCGGGGCATCGCGCCATGCGCACCGCTCGCAGGCGACCGGGAGCAACCACGCTTCAGGCGTGCAGCGCGCTCGTTGTGATGCTCCCACCTGCGTTTGCGCAAGCGGACGACCCTGCCGGCAGCGATACGCTTCATACCGTCGTGGTAACGGGTTCACGGATCCGCAGCGAGGCGGGCGCAACCACGGGACCCGTGACTGTGCTGACAAAAGAGCAGCTCACCCGCGGCGGGAACGATTCGCTGGGCAAAGTGCTGCAGACCCTGCCCTACAATACTGGGTCGCCTACCAACACCAACATGAATGCCGGCGGCGATGGCTCGACCCGAATCGACTTGCGCGGGCTCAAGCCGCAGCGAACGGTCACCCTGCTGAATGGCAGACGACTGCCCAACGGCGGTATCGGCGCCGACGCCTCCGTCGATATCGATTCACTCCCGCTGTCGATGATTGACCGGGTCGAAGTGCTGACGACCGGCGCGTCGGCCGTTTACGGTGCTGACGCCATCGGCGGCGTCGTCAACGTCATTACGCGCTCGCATTTCAAGGGCGTCGAGCTGGGCTTGCAGCGCTCCGAAACCGGCAGCGGTGATGGCACCATCACGCGTGCGCAAGCGTTCGTCGGCGGCGACGTCGCTCAGGGAAGCTGGCTGCTCGGCGCAGACTACGTGGATCAGAAAGGCGTCTCGATGGCGGCGCGCGAATACTCGGCAATACCGCTGGTGGCCGCCAGCGTGGACGGCCCTCGCGTGCCGACCGGCTCGGAATTTATCCCCGACGGTATCTTCGACGTGCCCGATGGAAACGCGCTGGGGTTGTCGCCGGGGTTCTACACGCGCGTGCCGGGCGCCACCGGTCAGACAGCGAGTGACTGGCGTCCGTACGCGGACGAAACGTTCAACTACGCGCCGTACACCTATCTGCAGACGCCGAACGAGCGCGGGTCGTTGTGGCTGTTGGGCAATCAGCCGCTGGGCGACGGTCTCGAGTTGTTCTTCGAAGGCCTGTTCAGCCGCCGTGAGTCGTCACAAAATCTCGCGCCTGCCCCGTACGAGACCATCGGCGTCCCGGCAAACAATTACTACAACCCATTCGGCGTGGATGTTCCTTTTGGTCTGCGCCGCCTCATCGAACTGGAGACTCGCCGCTTCAGTCAGCGCATAGAGATGTGGCGCGCTCTTGCGGGCGTTCGCGGCGAGATTGGGGAGTGGACGTGGGAGGCGTCGGTCGCGACTTCCGAATCCGACGCCGTCACCCGTGAGAACGGCTTGCCGCTGGCCGACCCCTTGACGACCGGGCTCGGGGCGTCCGGCCTCGATGCATCCGGCCGCATCGTTTGTGGAACACCCGATCCGGTCACCGGGATCGTGCCTGCGAGCGCGGTGATCGACGGTTGCGTGCCGATCAATCTCTTCGGCGGAGCAGGCTCGATCACGCAGGAACAGGTCGACTACGTGGCGGGGCCGCTGCGCGACGACGGCTACAACTCGCAACGCCTCGCCAGTATTGGCCTGGAAGGCCCCTGGGGTCGCATGCCCGCCGGCGAGATCCGCTGGGCGTTCGGCGGCGAGTTCCGGCGCGAGTCGGGCGCCTATCGATACGATCCGCAGCGCGTCGGCGGAACTGTGAGCATAGGCTTGGCGAAGGATATTGCCGGAGGCTCCTTCGAGGCTCGCGAAGGCTATGGAGAGATGCGAGTTCCGCTGCTCGACGAGCAAACCGGTTGGGGAACTCTCGCCGCCACGCTCGGCGGCCGCGTCTCCGACTTCAGCACATTCGGTACGCACCCGACGTGGCACGCGGGCCTGCGGTGGGAGCCGTCGCGCGCGTGGGTGGTGCGGGTAGATTACGGGACGCTGTTTCGTGCGCCGGCGCTCAGCGAGCTTTACCGGGCGCAAGACTCTGAGTTGCGATTTCAGTCCGTTGACCCGTGCGGAAACTCCCCCACACCCGAACAACAAGCGAACTGCGCGGCCAACGGCGTCCCTGGAGGCAGCTATGTGCAGCCGGAGGATGGCATTTACCTCCGGTACGGCGGCGGCAATACTGAGCTGGAACCCGAAGAAGGCTACTCGTTCGATGCGGGCGTGGAGTTTCGATCGACGGGCACCGCCGCGTGGCGGGCGAGCGTCGATGTTTTTCAGACGCGGCTCGACCGCTTCGTCGAGGAGCCGGACGACGAGATGATTCTGAGCGAATGCGCCGATCACGGAACGGCACTCGCATGCGGGAAGATCCAGCGCCTCGCCGATGGCTCGATCAGCAGCGTCGACACGCGGCTCAGCAACTACGGGCGCGTCACGGTCGAGGGAGTCGATCTCGCTGCCCACGTCGGCTTTGCGTCGCGTGCGGGCGAATTCGACCTGCACGCGCTCGCGACCCATCTGCTGCGTTACGACGTGCAGGTGTTCGAGGGCGGTGTTGCAAGCGAGCGCGTGGGCCTGGCGAATCTTTTTTTCGTTCTCCCCGAATGGCGCGGACTGGGCGGAGTGAACTGGACGCGCGGCGCGTGGACCGCGGGATACACGGTGCAGTGGCTGGGCGCGTACGTGGACTGCGTCCGCACGATTGAGTTCGAGCCTTACTGCCACGACGTCCCTTCGGTGCTCTATCACGACCTCGACGCGTCCCATCGATGGGGTGGAATCGTGATACGCGCGGGCATCAACAATCTGACTGACCACGATCCGCCTTATCTTGGCGCAGGCGAAGCGAATACGAATACACCGACCTATCGCCTGCTCGGCCGCACTTACTTCCTGCAGGTCAGCTACGCGATGGAATGATTTGGCGCGGCCGGAGGGAATAGCATGCTGCCGCGACATCGGATGAGGATGCAGACAATGGCACAGATCCTGGAGAACCTGGTCGAGCGCATTGATCCGCGTTCGCGGTTGAACAATGTCGGCCTGACTGATGCGGTTCGGCGTCAGGTGACGCCGCTGCTCGATCATGCTCGCTCGCTGCGCGCCAAGGTGGGGAAGGGGAGTGGAGCTGCGCTGTTCCACGGACCCAGCGGTACCGGGAAGACGCTGGCGGCGCTGGCCATCGCTCGCGAGCTCGACGCGCAGGTCCTGCGCATCGATCTATCGCGTGTCGTGAGCAAGTACATCGGCGAGACCGAGAAGAACCTCGCCGCAGTGTTCGCAGAGGCCGAGCAATCTGGCGCAGTGTTGCTGTTCGACGAGGCCGATGCTCTATTCGGCAAGCGCTCGGACGTGCGCGATTCGCACGATCGCTACGCGAATGTGGAAGTGTCCTACTTGCTCCAGCGCATCGAAGCGTTCGGCGGGCTCGCCAGTTCACGACCAATGCGCGTCGGAACATCGATGAGGGGTTCGTGCGCCGGTTGCGATTCGTGGTCGAGTTTCCGCCGCAGGAACAGCGGACTCGAGTGTCCGTGGCCTGTGGCAGGTCACGACAGCGTCGCTCGATCGGGATTTCGCGGCGGATCATCACATACGTTGGTCAGAGGCTTCAGCCGTCGAAAGGGGCTATCGCTCGTGGACCTCGGAGTGATGCATCGCTGCGGCACATTGCTCCACGCTCCGCCAGCCGGGGATCCGCCTGCTCGCCGCCATGCCGGCCGAGCATCAACATGGAGCAGCCCTCATGCGCAAGTTTCACCTCGGCGTATTCGACGCATTCACCGGTGACGCGTCGTCGACCTTGCCCTCGATCGTCAGCACGTTCTCCGGAGGCGTTCTGAACGGGATCGGCAACGACCAGGCCAACACTGTTGTGTTCAGTCGTAACGCGGCCGGCACGATCCTGGTCAACAACGGCGCGGTGCCCGTGACCGGCGGCACGCCTACGGTTGCCAACACCAACCTGATCACCGCTTCTGGCTTAGGCGGCAACGACGTCATTACGCTCAACGAAACGAACGGCCCGCTACCGCGCGCAATCCTGTCCGGCGGCTCGGGCAACGACACGCTGACGGGCGGCGCCGGGGCGGACCAGCTGTTCGGCCAGGCAAACAACGACACGCTCAACGGCAGGGGCGGCAACGACCAGCTGAGCGGCGGCTCGGGCAATGACATCTTGTTCGGCGGATCGGGCAACGACAGGTTGGTCGGCGGCACTGGCTTCGACCAGATGTTCGGCGAAGGCGGCAACGATCGCATGATCTGCAATCCAGGCAGCAACGGCGTCCTGGAGGGCGGCGAGGGCGTGGATACAGCTGAAATCAACGGCAGCGGCGCCTCGGAGGTCTTCAGCGCTAATGCCATCGGCACGCGCGTGGCGTTCGATAGCCTGGATCCGCTGCCGTTCTTCCTGGACATCGGCACGACCGAGGAGCTCGTCGTGAGCATGGGCGCCGGCGACGACACGTTCTTCACGAGCGGCGATCTCGCCTCGCGCATCCGGCTCACGGTGAACGGAGGCGCCGGCGACGACACCATCATCGGTGGCAACGGTGCAGACGTGCTGAGCGGTGGCGACGGCCTGGACTTCATTGACGGTCAGCAGGGCGCCGACAGAGTGCTCATGGGCGCTCACAACGACTTCTTCCGCTGGGATGTCGGCGATGGCAGCGACATCGTCGAGGGCGGGAGCGGCTTCGACGGGATGCTATTCAATGGCGACGGCGCGAACGAGACCTTCGTGGCCGCTGCGAACGGCAACCGGCTGGGCTTCACCCGTGATGTGGGCAACGTCGTCATGAACACGAACGACGTCGAGCGCGTTGTACTCATTGCGCGGGGCGGCACCGACCGCATCACGATCAACGACCTGAGTGCCACGGACGTGAAGCGCGTGGACATCGATCTTACCGGCGTGCCGGAGGGTACGACGGGCGATGGTGCGGCCGACACCGTGAGCGCGAACGGCACGGGCGGCAAGGATACGATCGAGGTGGTTGGCGGCGGCAACGAGTTCTCCGTCGTCGGTCTGGCGGCACAGATCAACGTCTTCAATACCGATGCCGCGCTGGATACGCTCACCGTCAACGGCGGCGCGGGCGACGACACGATCACCGCGAGCACGCTGGCGGCCGGCGTCGTCAAGGTGCGGCTCGACGGCGGGGCGGGCAACGACACGATTTTCGGCAGCCGGGGCAACGACACGCTGATCGGCGGCACCGGCAACGATACGCTGCTCGGCGGCGCCGGCAATGACACACTGATCGGCGGGTCGGGCGCGGATACGCTGAACGGCGGCGCCGGCAACGATGTGTTCGTCGCCGACGAGTTCGACACCGTGATCGACGGCTTCGTGACGGGTGCAGACTCGGAGGACCGCATCGACCTGAGCGGGCTGGGCGTCGATTTCGAATGGCTGATGGCGCATGCGGACGACGTCGACGGCAACGTGATGCTCGATCTCGGCGGCCACCACATCACGCTGCGCGGCGTGAGCACCTCGATGCTGCATCACGACGATTTCCTCGTGTAGCGCACGCGAGCAGGCGCCGGCCTGCGCGGCGCCGGCGGCGAGTACGCCATCGAGGCGCTCAACTTCGTCGACGGCCGCCGCAGCGTGCGCGACATTCGCGATGCACTGGCCGCGGAGTTCGGTCCGGTGCCGCTCGACACGTGGCTGCGTACCTCGAGGCGCTCGAAAGCATCAAGGTCATCCGGCGGCGGTGAGCACGAACGGACAGCCGAGCGTGAATGCGCTCACAGATCTGCATCGTTCTATTGTCGGCGCGGCGCATGTAGTTGCTAGCCTTGCAGCCCGACACTGGCACGGAGCGGACGATGAAACGCAAAATCGCAATTGGACTCACTCTCGGCGCGGCGCTCTGCGGCTGCGGCTCCTTGCAACCGATGAGCGCGAGCGAATTCCGGCAAACCATCGGCGGCAGCTCGATGGGAACCGTGGAGAGCTTCGACGCCGCACAGCCCTACGAGCAAGTGGTCGAGGCCCTGCGCAAGAAATCGAGCGAATGCCTGGCGGTGAGCACGACCTCTTCGGGCACGGTGTTCCAGGGAAACATGGCGATGCGCGAAACTTCCCACTCTGTTTACAAGCCCACGCTGTCAGTCGCTGACGGAAAGATGGAGCTGGCGGTCCAAGTCGATTTCGGCGCACACACGACGATTCAGAAGAAACCCGAGGGCGGCTTCTACATTCTCGTGGCAGACGCTGCGCCTGCGGGTGCAAAAGCGACCAAGCTGACTATCTACCGTGGCAGCTTGGGCGGCGCGAAAGAGATCGGCAACGCCATCCGCGGCTGGGCCACCGGCACAAGTTCGACCTGTCCGAACCTGAATGGTTGAGCTCGCCGCGCCGCTGGTGCGCGCCTGGGCAAGTTGCGCAGTTCTGGTCCTCGCGCTGAGTTTCGCGGGCTGCGCGGGCCTCAGGGCTTATCCGAACACACTTCCAAAGAACGCCGTCATTCATGTCCAGACGGACTCCGGCGCGCTGCTATCGAGGACAGGTGTCGAGCTGGATCTGTACACGGTCGACGCGGCATGCGCTGCCAAGTATCTGGGAACACTTGGGCTACGCGACACTTCCGTCGAGCTGGGCCTGCCGCTCGACACGCAAGTACGTCTCGCCTACGTGTTCGCTCGCTCGGCGCTCCTGGGAACGAGCGGCACGACTACCATCGAGATGATCGTGACTCCACAGCGAGGGCATCGCTACGAGTTCGATGTCTCGTACTTGAAGACTGGCTACACCGCGACTGGCCGGCACTTTGCGCCGGAGCAGGCGCGCGGCACGGACATCGAGCACACCCGATTGCTGGATTGCACGCCTGCGAAGAGGGATTGATGGGATTTCTTGGGGGTGCATTCGCGGATTGTGCGGTTGCCTCCTCCTGAGAATCGTCCTATAAAAAAGCGTCCAACCGAGGCGCCATTGTGATTGACCGTCGTCCTCATCGATACGCGATTGGAGCCGCTGTGGCGGCGATTGCGGTCGGGTTCATCATCTGCGCCAGCGCGGCCGGACCCGCTGAGCACGCTTCGAGCGCCGAGGCCGCCTACGCTGAGGCACTGCAGCTCGCGGAGCAGCACGGCGGAGACGAGGGCGAGCGCACGCTCTCCGCACTGCTGGGGCTGGCAAAGGTGCGCGCTGAATCCGGGCATCACCAGGAAGCTATCCCACTCCTGCAGCGAGCGTTGACGATCACGCGCGCTCAATACGGGTTGTTCGACCTGCGTCAGCAGGACGTGCTCAAGACCTTGGCCGTCAGCCTGACGGCGGCCGAGCGGGTGCCGGAAGCCCAGGATCTCATGATCTACAGAGTGCGCACCGCGGAGAAGGCCTATGGCGAGGCAAGCCCGAAGGTCATTCCGGCGGTGTGCGACCTGGGGGACTGGTTCGCCGAAGTCGGCATGCCCCGCGAAGCTCGCATGGCTTACTACATGGCGCTCAACATAGTCGGAACTACGGAATCTCTGAACGCGCCGATCATCGTCGAGCCCTTGAGAGGGATAGCCCGGACGCGCATGCGCGAGCAGAGCTATCCGGAGTCCAAGCTGCGGCGCTCCCTGGGTCCGATCCTGGGCCCGCCTATCGTGTCGACGACGAGGAATGGACGATTCGTGCCGCTCGACTCCGGAAGGCGAGGAGGCATTGAAAAGAGCGTTGCGGATCGTAGAGGCGGATCCGGATGCGTCGCCGCAGACGCGGATCGAAACGCTGCTCCAGATGGGCGATTGGTACCAGATCAAGAAGCTGCCGCGCGAAGCGCTGCCGTACTATCAGCGCGCATGGCAGCTCAACCGCACAGCGCCCTATCCGCCGAACTCCGCGAGCACGGCCCTGGATGTTCCGGTGCGCGTCTACTATCCGCAACCGCAGATCGTGGCTGATGTACCCGCGGTGCACGCGGAAGAAATGCGATCCCACTACGTGCAGGTCGAGTTCACCGTCGCCGCCGATGGGTCAGTCCGGGACGCGCGCATCGTAGAGCACGACACGCGCGACCAATACGCGCAGGAGATTTTCGATGCAGTTCGTGCTTCGCGCTTTCGGCCGAAGTTCGTCGACGGACAGGCCGTCGCGGCATCGGGAATAACCTATCGTGAGGTATTTTTGACGGACACGCCGCGCGAATGACAATCACGTCGGCATTCTCTCGGTTCATCTGACGCGGGAGCGAGCTCAGTCCCGCGGCTTGCTCGTCCAGAAGACTTCGCGATACGTGACCCCTGTCGCCGCGACCGCCTGTCCATCGACGAACTTCGGCCGGAAGCGCGAATCACGAACTGCCTTGAGAACGTCGCGCGCCCATTGATTGCGCGTGTCGTGGTCGACGATGCGAGCGTCGCGGACGGTTCCATCGGCGGCCACCGTGAACTCCGTCTGTACGTACTGGGACTGTGTATCTACGGCCGCCGCGAGGATGGGGACATGAGCGACGATCTGCGGTGTCGGATAGTAGACCCGCACCGGAATGTTCAACGAAGTGGCGGCGGAGTCCGGCAAACGCGGCGTCGTGCGGATGAGTTGCCAGGCGCGCTCATAGTAAGTCAGCGCCTCGCGCGGCGACTTCTTGATCTGATACCAGTCGCCCATCTGGAGCAGCGTCTCGATTCGCGTCTGCGCCGCCGAGCCCGGGTCCGACTCCAGAATCCGCAACGCGTGCTTCAGCGCGTTCTCACCTTCCTGATTGAGCGTTCGGGGATCGATGTTGAAGCCGCCCGAGTCGAAGGCAGCAGGGTTCTTACATTCGGGAGGCACCACGGCGTACGGGAGGCCGCAGCCGAGTGTTGGGTACGGGGGCTTGCGCCAGGAATCCGGATAGCTGGATCGGAGCATGTAGGCTCGCGCGATCCCGCGAAGAGGCTCGACGATGATCGGCGCATCCAGGGCGTCCGTCGTTCCCACGATGTTGAGGGCCACCTGAAAAGTCATGCGAGCTTCGGGCGTCTTGCCTATGTCCGCGAACCAGTTGCCCAGGTCGCACAGCCATGGAATGACCTTCGGGCTGCCTTCGCCGTACGTCTTCTCCGCGGCGCGCACCCTGTAGGTCATGAGGTCCTGCGCTTCCGGCTGGCGATCGAGCGCAGTGAGGCTGTCTGCCAACGTCTCGAGCGCGTCATGCTGGCGCAGGTCGAACATTCCAAACTGTGCGCGTGTGATCGCGACCGCTCGCTGCAGGAGCGGAATCGCGTCGTGATGATGGCCGGCTCTGGCGAACGTAGTGCCCAAGCCCGTGAGCGGAGCGAGGACGCGCTGGGTCTCGCGTCCGCCGTGCTGTTCCGCTGATCGCACTGCCTCGGCATAGGCGGCTTCGGCTGGTGCGTACTGATTTGCGTCGAGGTACGCGTTTCCCAAAGCGGTCAGCGCTTCTTCGAGTGCGAGCGGATCGGCATCGGCGCTGGATCTGGCCGCGTTGACTCGGACGAGCGCGCCGTCGATGTCGGCGCCGGAGCTCGGGTCGGTGGCTTGCGAAGCAGATTCATTTTGTGTCCGAACGTGCTCAACGGCTGCGTCGGCACAAATCGAGAAGCAGACCGCTATCGCCGTGACGGCGACCGTGAGCAGGAATGGATGAGGACGGTCCATGACGCGTGCACCTGTTGACCCATTTCTTATAGGACGATTCACGAGAGCAGACAACAGCACAATCGCCGGAATCTATTCCTTCACCATTTCACTCACGAAGCTGTGGAGAAGTTTGCGAGTCAGAGTCCCGCAAAAAAAGACTCCCGCAACCACCTGGCTGCGTCGTCGCAATCTCATGGCTATTTCGGATTGAAGAGTTCACTGCTCAGGCAAGCGCAGTGCGCGCGCCCGCTATCGGGGTCGAGGTCGGCTCGTCGGTGAGCTGGCCGGCGCGCCGCATGTCGGCCTCGTAAGTTCGCGCGGCGAAGCTGAAGGCCAGCGGCGCAAGCAGGCCGAACGCAGGGATGGCCGTCAACGCCGCCGTCAGTCCCCAGGCGTCCGACAGGACGCCGGCGATGAAAGGCCCCGCGGCCAGGCCGAACAGGTTCAAGAACAGCGCCACCACCGCGCCGCCGGTGGCGCGCACGGCGGGCGGGGTCACGTCGATCACGATCGCCGTCACCGGGCCGACGGTGCAGGTCATCAGGGAGCCGCCGAGGGCGATGAGCCCGAACCTGACCTGCGCAGTGATCTGCAATCCGAGGAGCGGAGCGCCGAAGGCGCCAACCACCACCAGCGACGAGGTGATGCACAGCAACGCCATCGCGTAGAGCTTGGCGCGCGGGTTGCGCGCGCCGGCACGGTCGACGACCGCACCCCACACGACGCTGCCGATGGCGCCGCACAGTACGACGAGCGCCGCCTTGACGGCCGCCTGGTCGGGCGCGAGGCCGTACTCGCGGTTGAGAAAGCTCGGCAGCCACGACCAGACGGCCGAGAGCACGAGCATCTGCGCCGCACCGCCCACGCACACCCACACCATGGAGCGCGAGCGAACCAGCGCCTTGACGATGCTCTGCGCCGCGCTGACCGTTGAGTGCATGGCTCGATTCTGCCGGGATGTGAACTCCACGGTTCGGTAGTCGCGCACCTTGAGGTACAGCAGGGCAAGCAACAAGCCGGGAAAGCCAACCACGCCGAACGCGGCCTTCCAGCCCCAGTGCGCCGCGATCAAGCCGCCGAGCATCACGCCGAGCACGGAGCCCACCGAGGCTGCGGCGAAGAACCCTCCCATCAGGGCACCGCGCATGCGCGCCGGAAAATGGCTCGCGATCAAGGCCGCGCCGACCGGGCCGTAGCCGGCTTCGCCCAGGCCGACCAGCGCGCGCGCGGCCAGCAACTGGCCGTAGCTGCGTGTGAACATGCACGCGATCGTCGACAGACTCCAGACGGTGGCCATCACGAAGATGCTCCTGACGCGGCTGGCGCGGTCGGCGACCAGCGCCACCGGCAGCGCCCCGAGCGCGACGGTGAGCGACACCACCGAGACCAGCGCTCCGAGCTGCTTGTCGGACAGGCCCCAGTCCTGCTTCATGTGGGGAAAGAGCGAGACGATCACCTGGCGGTCGACATAGTCGAACACCATCAGCGCGATCGTCATCGCGAAGGCGAACCATGCTTGGCCGCGGCCGAATAGGTAGCTGTCGGCAGACCCTTGCGCCGCATCCATCGAGTGCGTGTGCATTGGAACCCGGACGTCAGCGCGCTCGCTGCTCGAGGAATTCCAGGAGCAATTCGTTGACTTGGTCAACGCGTTCTTCCGCCGCGCTATGGCCCACGCCGGGCAGCAGCACCTTCTTCTGCAGTCCGGGTAGATAGGTGTCGAGCCGGTCGTAGAGACCACGGATTTCGATCGGTTCGAGGGAAGGGTCGGCAGCGCCACCGATGAACAGGCTCGGCTGGCGGACCACCGCGCCGTCGAGAAACGCTGTGATTTCCCAGTTCCGGTCGCGACAGCGGTAGTGGTTCAGGGCACCGGTAAATCCTGTGCGCGTGTATTCATCGACGTAGTAGTCGATCGCCCGTGCGCTCAACCATGACGGGAACTCCTTCGGCTCGGTGAAGGCGTTGAGAATGGGCTCACCGGGTTCGATGAACAGGCGCCAGCGTTCGGCGCCGAGGGCGCTGCCGGAGACGGAGTAGAAGATACTGCGCAACGTCTTGCGCGGATCGCTGGCCAACTCGCGATCCGGCTTACCGATCTGCTGGAAGTACAGGTGGTGGTACACCCTTCCCTTGCGCCATTTCCCGCAAGCCGACGGTCGGTTTCACCTTGCCGCGCGGCGGTACCGGAGTATTGAGCATCACGAGGCCGCGGAACAGATCCGGCCTCAGCATGGCCGCCGCTTGAGCCACCCATGCGCCCAAGTCGTGTCCGACGATCACCGCGGACGTTTCACCCACGGCCGCCATCAAGCCAACCATGTCTCCGACTGACTGACTGATGTCGTAGGCTTCAATGGAATCTGGCCGATCGGTTTGCCCAAATCCCCGTTGATCGGGGACGACGACCCGAAAGCCGGCCGCGGCCAAAGCCACGACCTGGCGCCTCCACATGTACCAAAGGTATGGAAAACCGTGCAGCAGAAGGACGAGCGGCCCCTGCCCCTCGTCAACGTAATGCATGCGAATACCGTTGACTGCGGCGAAGCAGTGATTAAATGCGTTGGGGTCGTCGGCATCCACTTGCCCCAATGCGGCGCGCGGCTGACCGATGTGCATTGCGGCGCTCGTGTCCATTGTCCAATCCATCTCTCGAAGTTGTCGGCTTCAAAGATAGCCCTGACCACCTGCGCCAACTAAGCTTCTCAGGACATGATCTTGTGAAATTGAGACCGGTGACGGTCATGCATGCCCTGACGCGAAGTGCCAGCCTTACCAACTATGAAAGCGTCGCCCGTTCAGTGGGGCTCGATCCGTTTCGTATGCTGCGGATGGCCAAGTTGCCGGCCAGGGTCCTCGACGATCCGAATGTGATGATTGGTGCCGATTCGGTTGGGTGGCTGCTGGAGGAGTCGGCACGCCTGTCCGGCCAAGAGGCCTTCGGACTGTTGCTCGCGGAAACGAGAACGCTGGGCAACCTGGGCATGCTGGCGCTGCTGATCCGCGAAGAGCCAACGCTTCGCGCAGCGCTGCAATCGTGCGTCCGCTACCTGCGACTGCACAACGCCGGCGTCCACTTGCGGCTCGACGACGCAGGCGACGTCGTCGCTGCTGCATGTGGGTGTGAATATGCGGCGCCACGGCGGGCGCCAGGTTATCGAAATGTCGACCGGCATCGGACTGCGGACGTTGAGCGTGCTGAGTTGCAATATGTTCCGGCCGGTAAGGATCAGTTTCACCCACGAGCAGCCCGCCAGCCTTGAAGTGCACCGCCGCGTGCTGGGAACAGCGATCGAGTTTTCACAGGAATGCAATGCCATGGTTTGTCGGGGCCGCGACCTGGACATGCCAATCCCTACTGCAGACCCGACGCTGAATCGCGAGGTGAAGCGATGGCTGGACATGCAGCTGGCCGACCTCCCCGACGAGCCGGCGCAGCGGGCGCGCCAGATCGTCAGGATGCTGCTGCCAAGCGGACTTTGTTCGGTAGAGCGGGTTGCCCAGCATTTTGGCATGCATGGACGCACCCTTAACCGACATCTGGCGGCCGAGGGTGAGAGTGTCGCAGCGATCATCAATGCTGTACGTGCTGAACTCGCCGAGGAGTATCTGGCCAACAGCAAACGCAAGTTGTATGAGGTCGCCGAACTCCTCGGCTTTTCCTCTGCCGGTAACTTCTCTCGCTGGTTCCGCGATCAGTTTGGCAAGACACCCTCGGATTGGGCCGCCCACTACCGCAAGAGAAGACGGCAGCCGAGCCCATCTCGCATAGGCATACATAAGTAGGCCACACAGGCCTGACTCCGCGGCCCAATATGCGAAGAAATTGTCCCGCCACACAAACGGGCTCGCTGCCTCAATACCTACTATGAAGCCCGTGGACCGACGCACTCATTGCTCGCCACCGCACAAGCACAGTTTGGAGACATCAATGACAGCAACCGGCGTAACCCAAGGCGCTCCTTCACTCGCCACGCCCATGGCAGCGGCCATTGTCCGCCCATCGGTGCGCCGGCATTCGATCAAGGTGGAGCTTTGCACGCCCGCCATCGGCGCCGAGCTCAGCAACATCAGCCTGGCTGATGCCGCCCTGGACCCTGACGTCATTGCCGAAATCCGCGCGCTGTGGCTGAAGCACAAAGTACTGTTCTTTCGCGATCAGAACATCTCGCCGATGGAGCAGCAGAACTTCGCCGCGCAGTTCGGTGAACTGGAAGCCCATCCCCTTGCTCCGAGCCATCCGGAGGCGGACAAGCTGCTGATGCTCTACCGCAATCTCGACTCGAATAAGCCCAACTTCGTCGAAAAGGCCAGCCGCGAAAACATTTGGCATGCCGATGTCACCTTCAAGAAGGCACCGCCCCGTGGAGCGGTGTTACGCCGCGAACAGGGTCCGGAAACCGGCGGAGACACCATCTGGTCCAACATGGTGATGGCCTATCAAAAACTGCCCGACGCGATCAAGCAACGGATCGATGGCTTGTACGCGAAGCACAGTGCCGAGCAAACCTTCGGCGCCCAGTTGCCGATCGAAGAACGTCACGCGATGGCCGCGAAGAACCCCGGCGTTGAGCACCCGGTTGTGCTCACCCATCCTGAGACGGGCGAAAAGGTCTTGTTCGTCAACTCGGCGTTCACGACCCATTTCTCGAATTTCTTCAACTTCGAGGACATCCGCTACGGTCAGGACTTCATGCCCGAGGCTCATCATCTGATGAACTATCTGATCTCTCAGGCCGCCATTCCGGAATACCAGGTCCGTCTGAAATGGAGAACCAACACGGTTGCCATGTGGGACAACCTTCAGGTTCAGCACTACGCGGTGGCTGACTATGGAAGTGCGCTGAGAAAGATGCTTCGCGCCACCATCGCAGGCGCCCCGCTGGCCTGAGCCGCACTAATGGAGACAGACATGCTCTACGAACACGTCGACACCGCAGTTATCGATGGCGAATCGCTGCCGTGGGTACCGTTTACGCCCTATGCAGAAAACGTCCTGCTGAAGTACTTCAAGCTGGACCCGATCCGGGGTGAAGTGATCGTACTGATGAAGGCGCCGCTCGACATGCAACTGCCGAGGCACCACCATACCGGCACGGTCATGGTCTACACGATCGAAGGCAAGTGGAAATACAAGGAACACAATTGGGTCGCCGGGCCCGGCAGCGTCGTGTACGAGACCGCCGCATCGACCCACACGCCTGAAGTAGTCAGCACGGAAGGCGCAGGCGGATATGTGGTCATGCTGGTTCAGATGACCGGCGATCTCGCGTTCCTCGACGAGAAGGACAACATCGTCGCGCTCGAAAACTGGAAGACCGCGCTGCAGCGCTATCGTGCCTATTGCGAGCAGCATGGCATCAAGCCGAAAGACCTCACGGCATTCAACTGAGCTTGGTTCTTGTCTCCGGAATAATCCGCTACCTCCTATTGAGCCGAGCGCGCCCGATCGTCTCGGTGGTGGCGAAGGGCTGGTCGGCTGCTTCGAAGAGTTTGACACGCCGCATGTCCTGAGTAATATGCGCGCCCCGGACAGGAATCGACGACATGCCTGCATCACAGTACGCCGCAATGAACAACAAGCAAGCGTGAGCTTTCGCGAGATGACTTGCGGAGCTTGCTCGCTCCCCAAGTCAGGTGCGTAGCCTTTCGGCTCCGTCAAAGCCCCTGGCCGGGTAACCTGCCAGGGGCTTTGTGTTTCTGGCGGCAGGGGCAGGCAGCGCGCTTTCGACATGAAATACCTATGAGCATTCACAAGTTGAATCCGGAGCGCGCGGCCGCCGACGACATATCGCTGTCGGTTGGCCTCGAGTTCCAACACAAGGTCTTCGATCTCGCGGACAGCGTGATCAAGATGCGCGCCATGCGCGCGCTCGAGAACACGGCTACGCGATATCCGATCTTCCGCCGCGTCCGCTGCGCCGCGCGGCGCAAACTGGAAGACATCTTCGACGACTTGGCGACGCAAACCGGCTTCGCCGCTCTGCGGCTCGCAGAGGGCTCGCTGCTGCTCGACGCGCCGGGCGTGTTCATCGAGGCGGACGGCTGGCGCAAAGCAGGTTACTGCTCGTGCCAGTTCGGTATCTGGACCGACAGCGTGCACCGGGCGATGGACGTGCGCGAGCAGCTGTTCCGCATCGTCGGAGATCGTTACGAAGCCGAGCAGACTTTCACGATCGAGTGGTACTTCACCGACAGCAACCGCGGTCTCAACAGCACGTCATTCGATGAGCTGATGGTCGATCGGCTCTACGACGAAGCGTATCCGTCGCTGGGCGAGCCGCTTGCGTCGTTCGTGAACCGATATCTGGAGGCGAGTGAGACCGTGCTGGTACTCCAGGGCGGCCCCGGTACCGGCAAGACCCGGCTGGTGCGTGCGATCCTGAGCGCCCTGTCGGCGCGGAAGGCAGACAGCGCGCGGGTTCTGTACACCGCGGATAAACGCGCCCTGGAAAGCGACGAAATCTTCGTCGAGTTCGTCACCGGCTCGCATGACGCGTTCGTCATTGAGGATGCCGATCATCTGCTGCTCGCGCGCAGCAACGGCAATCACGACCTGCATCGCTTTCTCGCGATCGCAGACGGCGTCGTGCGGGCGCAAGGCCGCAAGATCATCTTCACGACGAACCTGGCCAATGTGAATGACATCGATGAAGCGCTGCTGCGGCCGGGCCGCTGCTTCGCGAACGTGCGCACGCGGAATTTGCGGCATGAAGAAGCGGCACGGGTCATGCAGCGAATGTCTCGCGACGGGTTCATCGCCCAGTCGACGATCGAGGAACTATTCGAGCCCGGGACGAAGGATGTGGCGCTGGCTCGGATCTACCGCGCGTTCGCACCTGGGAAGCGTGAAAAACCTCTACCAGAAATAGAACGGAACACCAGTTGCGACGATCGTGAGGCCGAGCAGGGTGCGGACGAGCGCTGTGGGCTCCATCAGGAGCGTCAGCAGATAGCCGGTCACCACCGTTGCGCATACGAGCGGCGTCACGGGGTAGCCGAAGGCACGATACGGGCGCGGCGCGTCGGGGCGCGTCCGGCGCAACACCATAACTGCGATCAGCGTGAGCAGCACGTAGAGATACGTCGGAAAAGCGGCAAGCGAGATGATCTCGTCGTAGCGGCCGGACAGCACGAACGCGCATGCGAGCGCCGCTTGCGCCGCGATGGCGTGCATCGGCGTGCGCCGGCGAGCATGCACGCGCGTCAGCGGCTCGAAGAACAGCTTATCCTGCGCAAGGGCATAAGCGCTGCGCGGCGCAACGAGCAGTAGCACATGCAGGGCGCCGAACGTCGAGATCATGACGGCCGCCGACACCGCCAACCCGCCGGCGGGACCGGCCAGCACGTTCATGACGTCGGCTGCGACGCGATCGGACGAGCGAAACTGCTCGAACGGCAAGACCGACATGTAAGCAAGATTGACCGCGAGATAAAGCGCCGTGACGCCGAGCACGCCTGCAATGACGGAGCGGGGCAAGGTCCGTTGCGGAGCGCGAATCTCGCCGGCGACGTAGCCTGCGTACGTCCAGCCTTCGAACGCGAACAGCGCAGTGATCATTGCCGCGCCAAACGCCGCGGGCTGAATGTATGCCGACGCTGCGGACGCCTCGCCTGCAGCATCCAATGCGGGCAGGTCGGCGCCCAAGACTGCAGCGAGCGTGACGATCGCGAGGAGCGAGGCCACCTTCAATGTCGTCACGATCGTAGTGAGGTGGCCGCTTGGGCGAACTCCCACGCAGTTCACGACGGCAAGTCCGATGATGCACGTCGCAGCCGCGGTGCGCTCACCGGCGATGCCGAGCGTCACGCCTGTGGCCGCCTCGACGATCACCGCCAGATAGGTCGCGAACACCGCAGCGACGGCCGCCATCGACACCGGCCAGATGAGCCAGAATGCGGCCCAGCCATACGAGAACGCGATAAAACGAGAGCGGAAGGCCTCCCGCAGATACACGTACAATCCGCCGGTCTTCGGCATCATCGCGCCAAGCTCCGCGACGCACAGTCCGCCGCAGAGCGCGACGAGCCCGCAAACCCCCCACACGGTGAGGCTCATGCCTGGCGAACCTGCATGATCCGCAACGATGCTCGGCGCGCGGAAGATGCCGGAGCCGATCATGCCGCCCATGATGATGGCCGTGGCTGCAGCCCCGCCGAGTCCGCGCTCGAGCACGCCGTCGCTCGTTGCAGATTCATCGTGCACGGACACATGCTCGGGCGCGGTGCGGCCATCCGTCTGATGTTGATTGTTCTCGGGCGTCATCGCCGTCGAAGTATAGTGCCTGGCGTCGACTCCAGTGCGTTGACGCGCCAAAGCGATTCGAACGTAGACGGGAAACAACGATGCACATTCTGGTTTTGGGCGGCGGGCTCATGGGTCCGGCGGCTGCAGCGGAGGCGCTGCGCGATCCAGCGACGAGCAGCGTCACGGTGGCGGACATCTCGCAATCGAGCCTCGATGCTTGTATGGCGCGCATAGCTGGTGAGCCGCGCGCCGAACGGTTACGCATTGAAGTCGCGGACGTGCGTGACGCGAGCGCAATTGACCGGCTGCTCGTGCGGGCCGATGCAGTGATCTCCGCGCTGCCCTGGGCAGTCGCGCGGGGCGTGATGGAAGCGGCGGCGCAACGCGGCGCGCCGGTGATCGATCTCGCGCGCGTACCCGACGCCGAGTGGGCGAGCGCACAAGCGCGATTGAGCAGCGCCCGTAGCCTCGTAGTGCTCGGCTGCGGCGTCGAACCTGGTCTCACGGAAATACTGGCTCGACACCTCGCGGAACAGTTCGACGAAGTCGATGAAGTGCACATCAAGTGCGGTGGAGTGCCGGAGCATCCGACCGGACCGCTCGGTTACAAAATCGTGTTCGGCGGTCGCAGTCTTCCGCTGAAACCCGCCGATGGATACGCGGTCGAGAACGGCAAGCTCGCATCCGTGCCGCGCTATTCAGGCGTCGAGCCGGTCGCGTTCGATGGGCTCGGCGAGCTCGAAGCCTGGCACGAAGGCTTCATGCCATGGCTCCTCGATCTGAAATGCATGACGAACCTCAAACGCGGCACGCAGAAGACGATCCGCTGGCCCGGCTACGCGGCAAAAGCCACGTTTCTGAAGGACGCGGGACTGCTGAACGCCGAGCCCATCGAGGTGGACGGCGTGCGTGTGTCGCCGAAACGTGTGCTCGACGCGGTGCTGGGCCCGGCCGTGCGCATGAGCGACGCCGATCGCGATATCACTCTCCTGCGCGTTGACGTCGTCGGCCGCAGCGGCGAGCGGCCGCGCGCTTTGCGCGCGGAAATGGTCGATCGCCACGACGGTGTATTCACGTCGATGGCGCGTACGACCGCCTTCACGGCGAGCATCGTGGCGCGCCTCGCCGCCGCTGGCCGCCTTGCGCGGCCGCCGCGATCGCCCGCGACGCCGGAGCAGGTCGTAGTCGGCGCGGCTTTCGACGAGCTCATCGCAGCGCTCGCCGCGTCAGGCGTGCGCATAGAGATTCGGGAGATGTAGGAATAGACACTGAGTCATCTGGCGCGGCCGGAGGGAATCGACCCCCGACCGCCTTCCCTGTCTACGTATCCTGTATGCCCAACCTCTGATCGAAAATCAGCCGTGCGCTGACCACCGGCCGCGCGAGACGTCTCGCAGTTTTGATCCGGAACCAACGAGAGAGAGACCATGGAGCTTGCTTTTCGCTGCCATCATCTGGCCGCCAGCTTGTCGCGGCGAAAGCTTCTGCATGCAACCTTGTGCGCCGCCGCCGCAGGTTCGCTTCCGGCGCTTTCAGTCGCGCAGATCACGCAAGCAGAGCGCGACCGCCTCACGCCCGAGGAGATCATCAAAGAACTGAAGCAAGGCAACGAGAGGTTTCGCTCAGGAAGGCCCAACTCGCACGACTATGTCACGCAAAGGCAAGCCTCGGCAGGCGGGCAGTATCCCGTCGCAGCGATCGTCGGTTGCATCGATTCGAGGGCGCCTGCCGAGATTCTGTTCGATGCGCGCATCGGTGGTGGCTTCAACGCACGTATAGCCGGCAACATCGTCAATGACGACATTCTCGGCAGTCTGGAATTCGCCTGCGCGCTGTCAGGCGCAAAGGTCATCCTCGTCCTGGGCCACACCGCTTGCGGCGCGATCAAGGGCGCGATCGATGGCGCGAAGCTCGGCCATCTCACGGGACTGCTCGAGCAAATCAAGCCGGCGGTAGCGGCGACGCGATATGACGGCAAACGCATCAGCAAGAATCCTGAGTTCGTCGATATGGTTGCGGCGACGAACGTGCGGTTGACCGTAAAGCGCATTCGAGAGCGCAGCACTGTGCTCGCGGATCTCGAAAAGCAAGGCAAGCTGCTCATCGCGGGTGCGATGTATCAGCTGAACGGTGGCCGAGTGGAATTCCTTTCCTGACTTCTATGTAGTCGGACTAGACTTCGTGCGCTTTCGTTCGCCGGGCAGGATGTCGGAATCAGAGAGGCCGCCGAGAAGGTCCCCGGGCCGGATTCGAACCAGCGACCAGCTAGTTCGAAGCCAGGGTAACGGCCGTGTCCGAAAAAGGATGTCTTCGTTAGCTGGCGTTGTAGTGGCCAATCCTGCAGTGTCGCTGGCGAACAAAGTACAGCGGGTGGCGGTGCATCCATACGCAAGGCTGCTACGTCCCGAGTTTCGCCGCTTTTTCTGCGAAACTCGACCTCTTGAGACTCTCTGCTACCGACTCCATCCGTTTCGCCGATGCTCGCAAACAGAACAAAAGCCGGTCAGCGGCACCTTGGCTCGCTGGGCCATTTATCGGCGCGCCCGAGCTTTCTCCCGAGCGCATCGCGGTGGCGGTAGGAGTCTCCGCCAGATATCTGCATGACGTCTCAGGATTCCGGCCGCACAGTCAGCGAGACGCTGCTGAAACTGCGGCTCGAGAAACGCCACAAGGACCTGGCGGACCCGCAACCTGCGCCCTATTCCAACCTCCGCCTGAGCATCGATCGATCTGACCCGTGCGTGCCGAGCAACGCGTGAAACTTACATAGGTTCGGGAAACTCCATCACGAAACGCGCCCCGCGGGCCGCATTCGCGTCGAGCGACAGGCGTCCGCCTTGCCGCTCCATGATGCACTTCGCGATTGCGAGCCCCAAGCCCGCGCCGGGGCCCGAGGCATTGGGACCGCGGCGGAACCGCTCGAACAGGGACGCAGCGGCATGCGCAGCGATTCCGGGCCCATCATCGGCGATGATCACAGCGGCAGAATCAGCGGACAGCGTGATCGACGTGCCGGCGGGCGTGTACTGAATCGCGTTCTCGATCAGGTTGCGAAAGACCAGGCGCGTCAGTGTTGCATTCCCGTGCGCAGGCACGGAAGCGTCGGGCGTCGCGGCGGTCACGTAGTGCTCTGATTCGAGCGCAACAGGCGCCAGCTCCCGAGCCACTTCCAGCGCAACGGCGTGAGCGTCGAACGCGGCAAACTGGAACTGTTCCTGCGAATCGAGGCGCGCAAGACAGAGCAGTTGCTCGACGAGCCGCGCGAGCTGTTCGATTTCGAACGCAACATCGCCCAGCTCCTGCGCCGAAAAGCGGGACTCGAGCCGTGCTCGCAACGTCGCAAGCGGGGTACGCAGCTCATGCGCGGCGTTGGCGGTAAATTCCCTCTGCACGCGATAGTCCGCTTCGAGCCGATCGAGCGAGGCGTTGACTGCCTGAACCAGCGGAACGAGCTCCCGAGGAAGGTTTTTGGCATGCAACCGCTCGTCCAAACGATACAGCGACAACATCGAGGCCTGATGCGAGACGGCACGCAAGGAGCGAAGCGATGACAGCACCGTCACGACCACGACGCTGACCACGGCGATCAGCAGCAGGGCAATCGGCGGATACAGCTCGTCCAACGCGCCGAGCATGAGCTGGGCGACCAGACTCTCTGCATCTTCGAGATTCCGCACCACACGCAACCAGTATGCGCCGTGACGATCATCGAGATCGAGCGCGGCAGCCATGATGCTGTTGCCCGACAACGCATCCGTTTCCCGCTGCATGACGATCTGCCCACTGCCTTGAGCGACCGGCAATGGCAGATAAGGCGCAGAGAAACCGCCCGACTCCAGCACCGTGCCATCTGCGCTCAGCAATTGATAGCCGTTCAATGTATCCGGTTGGGCGTAGAACTCTTGCAGGGACCGTGGCAACTCGAGACGCGGTGGGCCCGTCCCCGACACGATCGACGCGCGCAGGTCCTGCACTTGGATGGCAATGCTCTGGCCTTCCAGACCCCACAGCCCTTCGCGAAATTCGAAGTACAACACCAGATAGCTGCCGGCCAGCGCCAGCACGACCACGATGGTCAGTCGAACGACGAGTGCTCGAAGTAGGGACGGGGCACGCATCGAGCCGCGATCAGGAGGCAAGATAGCCCAGACCGCGCAAAGTCCGGAGCGACACATCAGCGCCCGCGGCCGCGAGCTTCTTGCGCAACCTGTGCACTTGCGTCTCCACCGAATTCGCGCTGCGCTCCTGCTCGAAATCGTACAGGCATTCGGCAAGCCGCTCCTTCGAGATGACACGTCCCTGATTGCGCAGCAGCGCTTCGAGCACGATCAGCTCCGAGCGTGTCAGATCGAGCTGCGTCTCGGCGACGGTGGCGATGCGTGCGGACGTATCGAGCTTCACGCTACCGAGCGTCAGCGTGCGACCCAATGCCGCGCCCGGACGACGCAACAGCGCGCGCAGCCGAGCGATGAGCTCCTGCATCGCGAAGGGTTTGACGAGATAGTCGTCCGCGCCGCAATCCAGACCGCGCACGCGATCCTCGATCGCACCTAGCGCGGTGAGGATCAGCACGGGTGTCATGTTACCTCGGTCACGCATTTCCTTCAGCGCGTTGAGGCCGGTGCCGTCCGGGAGCATGAGATCGAGCACGGCGGCATCGTAGTCGGCCGCTCGCCAGACCCGCAGTCCCTCGGACGCCGAGGCCGCTGTATCGACCGCGAATCCTTGCGCACGCAGGCTCTCCGCGACGGCCTGACAGAGACGCTGGTTATCTTCGATGATGAGCAATCTCACTGGGCAATCTCAGTGATCGGCTCATTCGCCTGGCGTCCAGGAGTATTCGAACCTGAGTCCGATGGTGGGCAGCGCCTCGTCGAGTCCTTCGATGATGTTGACGCCGCGACGTTCGTCCCATTCATAACCGTTGGCGTTCTCGCGACCGTAAACGTTCATAGCGCACAATGGACACCCACCCGATTGAACGGGTGAATTGATGGGTGTCCAAATCTCGCGACGAAACCGCCGCTGCAGCGATCCTCGGCATTCGCAAGCCCCGCGAGATGCTCGTTTAAGCACTGCATGAACCAACTCACATGATGCAGCCGTACGCGCCAGCCTTCGATGATCGCTTCCGCGCCGCGACTCTCAGCCTCGGTGGCTTCTCCACTGTGCCATCGCTTCACTAGATTCGGTGCGCGGAACAGACGCGTCCAACTTTCGACGACCTGATGCTTGCTCTACCCTTGCGCTCGTTAAGCGTCGACATGCAGCACGAGGTGGTAGTGATTCGACATCACAGCATAGGCGCAGACTTCTACCGCGAAGATGGAAGACAACTGCTCCAGACGCTCAACCACCCCCCGCTTTCGATGTGAGTAGTCCTTGCCGGAGTACGCGGCTGGACCCCATAGCCATGCGCGCCATTCATTGCATGGGCTAGATACTACGCGTTTTACCAGGCGTACTCGACGGTGAAGCCGAGCAGCGGCAAAGTTTCCTCCTCCTCGTCGATGATTTCTCCCGTCAGGATGTTGAACTCGGGCTGCAGGCCAGCCGGACCGCCGTAAAGGTTCAGCACGTCCACGAACAGCACGAGATCCACCGGGCCGATCGGACGACGGTAGTCGACGCGTACATCGAGTGAATGGAACGCATCGCCGCGATCGACATTCAAAGCGGTCCTCTCTTGCGAATAGCGCACGGGCAGGTTCGGCGCCAGCACGTCCGCGTGCGCGGTGAAGCGGTACGTTGGTTGGCCGGAGCCATACTTCCAGCGTGCTGCTATCTGCCATCGATCGGTGATTTCCCAGCGCCCGCCGACAGAGACGAAGTGCGCGCGATTGAAGTCCCAGTCGTATTCGCCACGCCCGTCCTTATCGTCCACTCGGTAGCGATTCCAGGAATAGACGAAGTCGGCCGACCAGCGCTCAGCGAACCTGCGCGTCAACACGACGTCCACGCCGGTGTTGGTGCCCTCGCCATCATTTGTGATTCGATTGTTAGTACGGCCGCTTTCCACGAGCCGGTTATCTAGGTCTTGGTAGTACGCCTCTACGAGCAGATTCAAGTTGTCGCTCAGCCGATAGTTGAAGCCCAGGCCGAGATGGGTGAGCTTTTCGCTCTCGAGATCAAAGTTGTCGGGGTCGGCCGCACGCGCGAGGTTGCTTGGCGACTCATAAAAAATGCCAGTCGTTGCCGATAATCTCAGCTGGGGTGAAATCTCATAATTGAAACCGAGTCGCGGCGATAGAAGATTCTCGTCACTGAAGCCATTGCGATCGTAGCGAATGCCCGCACGCAGATTCGCATCGCCCCAGTCGAACAACTGCTCGCCGTAAGCGGCGTAGTTGGTTTCGCTCGCGCTATAGATCGAGTTCATCTCACTTGGTTGCAACACAATGTAGTTCGCGCCCGCAGGCCGCGGATCGTCAGACTCGTAGATGTAGCGTATCCAGTCCTCCCGAAGATCAGTCGAATAGTCGAGATCGTTGTTCGTAAGCTGCAGCCCGGCACTGAATATCCCGAAGCGGTTCCCGAAGGCCACATCGCTGCGCCAGCCAAATTCCGACTCTTTCTCCTTAACGGTCAGGATTTTTTCGCGCACTGGGACTAGGTCAGCAGACGTATCCGGCGGCACGAGGTCGGGGAAGCTCTCGCCCTCGGACGACACGCGGTCGCGCTCACGGAAGTAGATACGGTTTGTCCATTCGCCATTGTTGCCAAACATCCGCCGCCAGGTGGCACCGATGAGCGCGAGGTCCTGGTCTTCGTTCTGCAACGTGACGTCCTCGATGGCCTCGCCCTCCTCCTCGGCGGCGAGGATGTGGTTGATGTCCCGCGTGTACTCCTCAGGCGCGTATATGGCGAGAAACTCGAACTCGTCGTCATCATCGATACGGGTATGCGTCTTCAGGATCACGTCCGTGGAAATCGGCGCACCCAAACTCTCTTCACCAATACTCTCGAAAAACTGGCCGAAGTCGAATTGCCGCGCCTGCAGGAACATCGACGTGTTCTCGTGGAAGCCGCTCGGTCCCTCATAAAGCAATTCGGCGCCGGCAAGATCGAGACGCAAGCTGCCGACAGGCGACGGTGCGCCGTCCACGACCTCGAATTGCAGGAGCGACCCATTGAGGCCGCCGAACTCCGCGCTCCAGCCGCCAGGCGAGAACTCTGCCCCGGCAACGGCATTGGGTGCAAAGATGGAGTAGCGGCCGCCATTGATGATCTCTTCCTCCTCGCCCAGCGTCTGCTCGAAGTGCACGACTTGCTGGAACGGGAAACCATCGACATAGATGAGGTTGCTCTTGGGGCCATGACCGCGCACCGAAAAGGCCGCAAACTCGCCGTTGGAGACAACCCCTGGCAGACCGCTCAGCGCGCGCATGACGTCGCTGCCGCTGCCAGCTGCGTTACGCAGCTCGTCGCGGCCCAGGAATGTGTTCGAGACGGCGCCGAAGGGATCTGCCTCGCGTGCACGACGAGCGACAACGACGATCTCGTCTATCGAGTCGGACACCGGCTGCAGTTCGAAGCGAAGACGGCCTGTCCGTCGTTCCAGTACTCGGACCGCGGGCTCGACGGCCGTGACGTATCCCGCCGATTCTGCACGCAATCTGAAGAAACCGTCTTCCAGGTTGTCGAGCAGCGCCCAGCCGCTATCTGTCGTTGCCGAGCGCACCTCACCGTCACGCGACTCGGCCGTAATCGTCACACCATCGACGGGCCGGCGCGTCACAGCATCGACGACCTCTACCGATACCCCGCCAACGTCGGCAACAGCGGGGGTTGCCGCAAGTAGCAGCAAAAGCGCCTTTTGCATCCCGAAAACAGCTTGATGGAAACTACGGAACATGGCGAGACCTGGTGAGAAGTAGTGATTTCGAGGCTTGTTCCTCGAACGGTTGATCGTCATCGGAAGCCAAGCTAGCAATCGAGTCTGTCGCGAAACTTGCAGCGTATGCAGGAGTCGCGCGGAGCTATCGACTAGCGTCGCCAGCTTCACGAAAGGTTGCGAGCTCAAAGTTTGTCCTGCGCAGATCACGGAAGATGCGCTGCATCTGAAGTAGCTCGCCCCGTTCATCGACGAGCTGGATCTGCCTCAGGTGCACATGGGATCGCTGGCGCGCCATGCCGGCCAACTGCTGCTCGATCCAGACACCAACCGTGGAGCGCGATTCAAGGTTGTGTTCGGCTGACGGGCGCGGGCTGATTGCCTGTGGATCCCTAGCTTGCAAGGCTTGCGACAGTTTCGGTGCCCCGTGCGGGATTGCCGGCGAGTCGAACCGGTTGCGTGCGTACTCCGACTTGGGGAAGAGGCGGCGCGCCTCATCGTCGAGCCAGTCGCCGATTTGATCGAATTCATCCCGTAAGGAGGTGCGCTCTGCAAGGCGCGTGCGGCCATTCCATGCGCTGACGCCGCCGTCCCAATCCGCGGATAGACCGCCGTTGATCTCGCTAGCGTAGAGCTGTTGGAGGACATCCCAAGCGTTCATCTACCCGTAACTCAGACGCCAGCCGTTTGGGTCCGCAAGAGCGATCGAAGCGCCGGTCCTGCCACGTGCCGTCCGTTTTCTGCTTTAGGTGACGTGCTCCCTGCAGCGCTTCGTCCCCATCTAGTGAATACGAGTTTGCGCGGGCAAGAGTCTCGACGAAGCGGGGGCTGACCACTAGTCAGCAGACCTCCACTTACCACGAGTCCTACGGATTGGCGATCACGAGTGCGGACGTGAACGTCAGTCAATGGAGAGCGGCGGTCATCGTAGGAGGGCCCGCGCAGGCGGATCCGGCAGTGGTGACGGCGTTGGCAGCGGCAATGGTGGTGGCAACGGCGGCGATGGCGACGGAACAATTCAAGAGAATCCCGATAACGTCACTATCGATGGCGTTGATGTCGGCCCTCTCGTCGGCCGTATCGGCACGCCAACCGCCTGCTGACGATCACGGATTTCGCGAGTCGCTACCTGCTGTGCTGCGATGCTCTGGCAACGACCAAGGAGGTCTATGCATTTGCGGTGTTTGATCGCGATCGCTGGCTGGCAGTGTGGCGCTCGACCGGTGCGAAGTGTGTTCCCGCACTCTCGGTGTGACTGCTGCAGTTCGTGCTCAACTCGTTGTGGTCCTGGCTTTTCTTCGGCATCCACCGACCAGGTCTTGCGCTGATCGGCCTCACTCTGCTGCTCGCAACTATCGTCGCCTTCATCGCACTGGCGCTTCGCCACAGCCGCCTCGCGAGCGCGTTGTTCGTCCCCTATCTGCTCTGGTTCGGATTCGCCGGAGCGCCGAACCTCTCCATCGTGCTTCTCAACTGACCGGGGCCGCGAAGCGGCTCATACGCAATGGCGCCTTGCAGCAATCTTGTATAGGTTTCGTACAGCCCACCAAAGACGATTAATTGCTTTTATCTAGAGTAAAATATCTTGTGTATAGGTGTTGTATAAGATATGGTGCCAGCCTTAGCTTAGCTTCTCGGTGCCGTCCATGCCGCGTCCCAAGGGCCAACAGTCAGAGCCTTCGGAGCTGTTCCCGATCCGTACGGTCTCGAACCTCACGGGCGTCAATGTCGTCACGTTGCGCGCCTGGGAGCGCCGCTATGGGCTCATCAAGCCCGTGCGCACGCCGAGCGGTCACCGCTTGTACGACCGCGAGCAGATCGACCTCATCCACCAGATTCTCGGGCTCTTGAAGAAGGGCTTGCCGATCAGCCAAGTCGCGCGCGCGCTGCCGGCGCCTCGATCGCCGGAAGCGCGAGCTGAACAAGATCCCTGGCGCAGCGCGCGCGAGCATGTCGTTGCCGCCGTTTCGCGCTTCGATGACGCGGAGCTCGAGCAGGTGTACTCGTCGGCGCTCGCGGCGCACCCGATCGAGACGGTGACCGATCGCCTGCTGTTGCCAGTGCTGCGCGAGCTCGGTCGCAGGTGGGAAAGCGGCGAAGGCACCGTCGCCGAAGAGCACTTCTTTTCGGTGTACGTTCGAGACAAGCTCGGCGCGCGATTTCATCACCGTACGCGCAGCAGTCGCGGTCCGACCGTGTTGGCTGCCTGCCTGCCCGATGAGCAGCACGAGATCGGCCTGCTCGTATTCTCGCTCGCCGCACACGATAGCGGACTGCGTGTCGTTCTCTTGGCTGGCCGCACGCCTCTCGAAGAGGTGCCCGTCGCTGCGCGCCGCGCGCATTGCGCAGGCGTCGTCCTCTCCGCAACGCTCAATCCGCCCGCTGAAGTCATGAGAGGGCGCCTGCCCGCGATGGTTGCTGCGTCCGGCGTGCCGGTGTTCGTCGGCGGCGGCGCGTCCGTGCGCGAACGCGATGCGATCGTCGCGGCCGGCGCGGAAGTGCTCGGCACCGACATTTACGCAGGCGTGGAACGCCTCCGCAGCGCGCTGGCCGCATAGGGGCTCACCGTGGACGCAACCGCTCCTTCACTTTCACCGCCCGCCCGCGACCGTTCCCGTCATGTGACGCGCCTGGCCATGGGCTGGGCCGAGTGCGGCTGGATTCCGGACAGTGTGATTCGTGCCTCGATTCGAGCGCTCCTGCAACGGCGCCTCGCGGAGCTGCGTTCCGACGACGTCGAACACGTCGCCGATGAGACCGCGCGATTCGTCGCCGCCATGAAGATCGCGCCGATCGCTCCACTACCGCACAAGGCGAACGAGCAGCACTACGAGCTGCCTGCCGACTTCTTCGTCGAAGTGCTCGGGCCGCATCGCAAGTACAGCGCCGGCCTGTGGAGCGACGGTGTCGATCGGCTCGAGGAAGCCGAAGAGGCCGCGCTCGCAACGACCTGCCAGCGCGCGGAGCTTGCCGATGGGCAGCGCATCCTCGAGCTCGGCTGCGGCTGGGGCTCGCTCAGCTTGTACATGGCTGCGCGCTATCCGAATTCGGCCATCGTCGCCGTCTCGAACTCGCGCGCGCAGCGGGAATACATCGTTCACGAGGCGCGCCGACGCCAGCTCAAGAACCTGATCGTGCTGACGCGCGACATGAACGAGCTCGAGATCGAAGTGCGGTTCGATCGAATCGTGTCGGTCGAGATGTTCGAGCACATGCGCAACTACGCGGCGCTGTTCGAGAGCATCCGCGCGTGGCTCGTGCCGAAGGGAAAATTCTTCCTGCACATCTTCGTGCACCGCGACGTGCCGTACGAGTTCGTCGACCGCGACGCGGACGACTGGATGAGCCGCCACTTCTTTGCGGGCGGCATGATGCCGAGCGCGGGCCTGCCGCTCCACTTTCAGGACCATCTGCGCGTGCAGCGTCAATGGACCTGGAGTGGACGGCACTACGAGCGGACTGCGAACGCATGGCTTGCGAACCTCGATGCGCGCCGTGCGCAAGTGCTGTCGATCCTGGCGAGTGTTCATGGGGACGCTGCCCCGCTCTGGCTGCAGCGCTGGCGCATCTTCTTCATGGCGTGCGCTGAGCTTTGGGGCTTCCGGGGCGGGCGCGAGTGGTTCGTCGCCCACTATCTCTTCGAGCCTCACACTGAAGTGGCGACGGGGATTCCATGAGCACATTCGTGAACATCGTCGCGTATCAAGCTGCATGGTTCGCCTGCGTGCTCGGTGCGGCAAACGACGTAGCGTGGATTGGAACGGCGCTGTCGTTCGCCGTCGTGTTCGCCTATCTCATCGCGGCGACCGACGTGCGCTCGGAAATCGAGTTGATCGCGGTCGCAATGGTTCTCGGGCTGCTTCTCGACAGTGCGTTGGCAAGCAGCGAACAGATCGGGTTTGCCGCCGGCGACACATCCGATCGCTGGGCGCCGCATTGGATGCTGGCGTTGTGGGCGGCGTTCGCGACGACGTTGAATCGCTCGTTGCGATGGGTGACGGGCAGATCGGTCATTGCCGCTGCGTTCGGTGCGATCGGCGGGCCGCTCGCCTATTTCGCAGGAACGAGACTCGGGGCGTTGCAGATGCCGACGCCGGAAATCGCGCTGCCGCTGATCGCTGCAGGCTGGGCAGCTGCGATGTGGATCCTGTCGGCGGTCGCTCGCTCGCGCCCGAACAGCACGGAACCGCGGCTTCGCGCCCAATCGGGCCATGTGCCTTGAGAGGCTGCCAATGAGCGCGCAAGCCCATCCCTCGGTGAGTCGCATGCATGTGCGCCGCGGTCTGCTCTGTGCGGCGGCGAGCTCATGCATTGCGCTCGGCTCGCTCGCCGCGCCGCTCGGCGACGAGTCGAGCCGTGAATGGCGCTTCAACGTCAGCCTCGATGACCAGCCGATCGGCATGCACCGCTTCGTGCTGCGGGAGCGGGGCGAGCACCAGGAGCTCACGAGCGAAGCGCGATTCAAGGTCAGGATTCTGTTCTTCGACGCCTATCGCTACGAGCATTCGGCGCGCGAGCTATGGCGTGGCGACTGCGTCGAGCGGCTCGACGCGCGGACCGAGGACAACGGGGACGTGCGCACGGTGCGCGGCGCACGCGAGGACGGGACGTTCCGCGTGACGTCAGACGAGCGCGTCGATGCGATGCCCGGCTGCGTGCAAACTTTCGCGTACTGGAATCCGCGCATCCTCGAGGCCGATCGGCTGCTGAACCCGCAGACCGGGGAGTACGTCTCCGTGCAGACCGTGCCGCTCGGCCGCGAGTCGATCGCGGGCCATGAACAAGCCGATCGCTATCGACTCGTGGGCCGCGATGCGAGCGGCGCCTTGCTGCAGATCGATCTCTGGTACTCGCCGTCGCGCGAATGGCTCGCGTTGGAATCGCGAACCGTCGATGGTCGGCGCCTGCGCTACTCGATGGAGTAGCTCATGCGCCCAATGTGCAAATTCGCTCGTGCCGTCGGTGTGAGCGCCTCGCTGATCGCGCTGTTGAGCGCGTGCCAGTCCGCACACCCGCCGATCGCGACCGCTGCGCGTGTCGATCTCGCGCGCTTCATGGGCGATTGGTATGTGATCGCGAACATTCCGACGCCGCTGGAGCGCGGCGCGCACAACGCAGTGGAATCGTACAGTCTCGACAGCGACGGGACGATCGACACGACGTTCACGTTCAACGAAGACGCGTTCGATGGACCGCGCAAGCGCTACACGCCTCGTGGGTTCGTGCGGGACACGCAGTCGAACGCCGTCTGGGGCATGCAGTTCATCTGGCCGATCAAGGCCGACTATCGCATCGTGTATGTGAGCGAGAGGTACGACCGCACGATCGTCGGTCGCGAAGCGCGCGACTACGTGTGGATCATGGCGCGGACGCCCGAGATCGAGGAGACGGAGTACCAGGCGCTGCTCGAGATCGTCGAGCGCCAAGGCTACGACATTCGCCAAGTGCGGCGAGTGCCGCAGCGCTGGGGGGAGCGGGGCCATGTTGGCACGAAGTAAGCGGTTGCTGCTCGCGTGGCTCGACAACGACGCGCTCCCTGCGGCTGCGTCGTTCGAGCGGCGCGTCGAATGGGTGCGCACGCTGCCTTTCATTGGCATGCACGTGATGTGTCTCGGCGTGATCTGGGTCGGCACGAGTAAGACAGCCATCGTCGTCGCGATCAGCCTGTACGTCGTGCGCATGCTGGCCATCACGGGGTTCTATCACCGCTACTTCTCGCACCGCACGTTTCGCACCTCGCGCGCTTTGCAGTTCGTGTTCGCAGTGCTCGGAACCATGGCCGTGCAGCGCGGACCGCTCTGGTGGGCCGCGCACCACCGGCATCATCATGCGCACGCTGACGAAGAAGACGACAGCCACTCGCCCTCGCAGCACGGGTTCTGGTGGAGTCATGTCGGCTGGTTCATGAATCGCTCGAACTTCCGCACGCGCAGCGAGCTCGTGCGGGACCTCGCGCGTTATCCGGAGCTGCGCTTTCTCGATCGCTTCGACGTCATCGCGCCGATCGGTCTCGCCGCGCTCCTGTACTTCGGCGGCGATGCGCTCGCAGCGCACCGCCCCGATCTAGGCACGAGCGGCGCACAGCTCCTCATTTGGGGCTTCTTCGTTTCCACCGTCGTGCTCTATCACGCGACGTTCACCGTGAACTCGCTCGCGCACACGTTCGGCCGGCGTCGCTACGCGACTTCGGACCGCAGCCGCAACAACTGGATGCTCGCGCTCCTCACGTTCGGCGAGGGTTGGCACAACAATCACCATCACTTCCCGGGGTCCGTGCGCCAGGGCTTCTACTGGTGGGAAATCGACCTGACGTACTACGTGCTGCGCGCCTTGGCGGCGTGCGGGTTGATCTGGGATCTGAAAACCGTGCCGGCGCGCATTCGCGACGCTCGCCGCGTGGCGGGAGATCGCCAGTGAAGATCGCAATCGTCGGGACGGGAATCGCCGGGAACGTGCTCGGATATCACCTTGGCCGCGAGCACGACATCACGGTCTTCGAAGCCGGCAGTCACGTCGGCGGCCATTCGCACACGCATGCGATCCGGCACGAAGGGCGCGAGCTTGCGGTCGATACCGGGTTCATCGTCTTCAACCGGCGCACGTACCCCTACTTTTCCGCGCTGCTCGATGAGCTCGGCGTCGCGGTCCAACCGAGCGAGATGAGCTTCTCCGTGCAGTGCGCGGCGACTGGCTTGGAATACAACGGCACGACGCTGAACAGCTTGTTCGCGCAACGACGCAATATGCTGCGACCGGCGTTCTGGCAAATGATCCGCGACATCCTGCGGTTCAACCGCGAGGCCCCGGCGCTGCTCGACACCTCCGCGCCCGATGTGTCTCTCGGCGAGTATCTGCGAGCAGGTCGCTACTCCCCGCAGTTCATCGATCATTACATCCTGCCGATGGGTGCGGCGATCTGGAGCTCGAGCACGCAGTCGATGCGCGAGTTTCCAGCGTGCTTCTTCGTTCGCTTCTTTCACAATCACGGCATGCTCTCGATCGACGATCGGCCCCGGTGGCTCACGATCCGCGGCGGTTCAGCGCGCTACGTCGAGAAGCTGACCGCGTCGTTCCGCGAACGGATCAGATTGAATACGGCAGTGGAGTCGGTGAGACGCACGCCGGCCGGGGTCATCGTTAAAGCGGCGGCGTGCGAGCCTGAACGTTTCGACGCGATCTTTCTTGCGTGCCACAGCGACCAGGCGCTGCGAGTGCTCGCAGATGCCAGCCCCGACGAGCGCGCCGCGCTCGGCGCCATCCGCTATCAGCGCAACGACGTCGCGCTGCATACGGACTTGCGTATCCTGCCGCGACGCCACCGCGCCTGGGCCGCGTGGAACTATCACGTGCCCGATCGCGAGCACGATCGTGTGGCGGTCACGTACGAAATGAATCGTCTGCAGCGCCTCGACACGCGTGTGCCGCTGCTCGTCACGTTGAACATGACCGATCGCATCGATCCGACCACGGTTCTCCAACGGATCTCTTATGAGCATCCGCGGTACACGCCCGAGGCCGTCGCGGCTCAGAGCCGTCAGGCGCAGATCAACGGAGCGAACCGGACCTATTTCTGCGGCGCTTACTGGCGCTTCGGGTTCCACGAGGACGGCGTGGTCAGCGCCCTCGACGCTCTCGAGCACTTCCGGCAGCACGAACATGCGCAGCGCCCTCTACATCGGACAGCTTAGGCACCGGCGCTTCGCGCCGCGGGCGCACGAGTTCAGGCGCCGGCTGTTCATGATGTACGTGGACCTCGCCGAGCTCGGCGAGATCTTTCGCGGCCG
This sequence comes from uncultured Gammaproteobacteria bacterium, assembly GCA_963830745.1. Classification (GTDB taxonomy): domain Bacteria; phylum Pseudomonadota; class Gammaproteobacteria; order Steroidobacterales; family Steroidobacteraceae; genus Steroidobacter. Next base: position 3,548 of record CAWHNL010000010.1, on the reverse strand, counting down.
CTGGCTGTGGTCAGCCACTCGGCCTGCGCCCGCGTGGCTGCGTCGCGAGGACTATCTCGGCGATCCGTCGCTGTCCATCGATGCTGCCGTCCGCGCACGCATTACGGCTCGGACCGGCATCCGACCCGCTGGCCCGATCCGCATGCTGACGCACCTCCGGTACTTCGGGGTCGCATTCAATCCGGTCACGTTCTATTACTGTTTCGACGCCGCTGACGCTCGCGTCGAGAGCATCGTCGCCGAGATCACGAACACACCATGGAACGAGCGGCACGCTTACGTGCTCACCGAAGCCGAGCGTGACTTGCACGCAGCGCTGCTGCGGTATCGATTTGCGAAGACGTTTCACGTCTCCCCTTTCATACCGATGAACGTGAGCTACGACTGGCGCTTCGGCGTACCGGCGGAGCGGCTTACGGTGCATATGGAGAACCTGACGCCCGACGGCAAGCTGTTCGACGCGAGCCTCGACATGTCGCGGCACGAGATCACGGGCCGTGCGCTCGCGACGGCACTCGCGTCGTTTCCGTGCATGACGGCGAGCGTGCTCGCTTCGATCTATTGGGAGGCGCTGCGACTGTGGGGAAAGCGCGTTCCGTTCCATTCACATCCGGGGAGAGGTTCCGAGCATGCAAGCGACATCGGCGCGCGGTTCTGACACGGCAGAGGGCGAGCCCGGCGGGGCGCGGCCCAATGTGCCGGCTACGGGCGCGATCGACGCACTGGCGAAGCGCGTCGTCCTGGACAAGCTGCGTAACCTTCGCGGCGGGCGCCTCGTGATCGTCGAGGGCGCAGAGCGGCATCGTTTCGGCGCCATTTCCGAAACGCTCGGCGCAAGCATCGTCGTGCACATCCATGATTCGCGATTCTACGGCGATCTCGCGTTCGGCGGATCGATCGGCGCCGGCGAAGCCTACATGCACGGGTACTGGAGCACGACGCAGCTCGTCGAGCTCGTGCGCCTGTTCGTGCTCAACATCGACGTGCTCGACGGGTTGGAAGGCGGATACGCGAGCCTCGTGACGCCGTTGCGCAAGCTGGCCCAAACGATGCGCCGCAATACGCGAGCGGGTGCGCGCAAGAACATCGCAGCGCATTACGACCTTGGCAACGAGTTCTTTCGCCTGTTCCTCGACGCCACGATGATGTACTCGGCGGCGACGTTCACCGACCCGCAGATGTCGCTGCACGACGCGCAGCTCGCGCGACTCGATGGCATCTGCCGCAAGCTCGACCTGCGCGAAGGCGATCATCTGCTCGAGATCGGCACGGGGTGGGGCGGGTTTGCGCTCCACGCGGCGCAGAACTATGGCTGCCGCGTGACGACGACGACGATCTCGCGCGAGCAATGCCGGCTCGCGCGCGAACGCGTGGCGAGCGCCGGGTTGAGCGATCGAATCGAAGTGTTGTGCGCGGACTACCGAGACCTCTCGGGAACGTACGACAAGCTGGTGTCGATCGAAATGATCGAAGCGGTCGGCCACGAGTACTACGACGCGTACTTCGCCAAATGCAGCGAGCTGCTTGCGCCGCACGGCGCGATGCTCCTGCAGGCGATCACGATCGCGGACCAACGTTACGAGCGTGCACGACGCTCCGTCGATTTCATTCAACGGTACATCTTCCCGGGCAGCTGCATTCCGTCGGTCGGTGCGCTGAGCGCCTCGATCGCACGCGCGAGCGATCTGCGCATCTTTCATCTCGAGGACATCGGCGCTCACTACGCGCGGACGTTGCGCGAATGGCGGCGCAACCTGTTCGACAAGCTCCCCCAGATCCGCGCGCTCGGCTACGACGACGCGTTCATTCGGATGTGGGAATTCTATTTCTGCTATTGCGAAGGTGGGTTCGCGGAGCGCGCGATCGGCGACGTGCAGATGCTGCTGGTCAAGCCCGGCAACAGACGCGCGCCCATCTGAGTCAGGGAGCCGTACCGATGTTCGATTGGGGAACGTACCTGCTCGCGCTGGCGGTGATCTCCGCAATGGCCGTCGCTACGTGGCTCGTGAGCGTATTCAAGCGCGACGTCAGCATTGTCGACAGCCTCTGGTCGCTGCTGATCCTGGCGGCAGGAATCGTGTACCTCACGGCCGCGCCGGAGGTAAGCGTTCGCGGATGGGTGGCGATTGCGCTGGCAGCGCTGTGGGCCGTGCGCCTCCACGTTTACATCACCGCACGCAACTGGGGGGAGCCGGAGGATCGGCGCTACCGGGCCATTCGTGCCAACAATCAGCCCGGCTTCGCGATGAAGAGCGTGTACATCGTGTTCCTGCTGCAAGCAGCGCTTGCGTCGATCGTCTCGCTTCCGCTGCTCGGGGCTGCACTTGGTTCGGCATCGCTGGGCATCGTCGATACCCTCGGCGCCGCACTCGTGCTGTTCGGCATCGTGTTCGAAGCGGTCGCAGATTGGCAGCTCTCTCGATTCAAGGCCCAGCCGGGCGCGCACGGCCGTGTGCTGCGAGACGGGCTCTGGCGCTATTCGCGACATCCAAACTACTTCGGCGAGTGCTGCGTCTGGTGGGGCTTCGGGCTCATCGCGATTGCCGCGGGCGCGTGGTGGGGGCTCGCAAGCCCGATTCTCATGACGATTCTGCTGCTGCGTGTGTCCGGCGTCGCGCTGCTCGAGCGCGACATTCGCGAGCGGCGCCCGGAATACGCGGGGTACGTCGAGCGTACGAATGCATTTCTGCCGGGGCGCCCGCGGAGCTGAACGCGCCCGGTGCAGCAAGGCTCGCACCTAAGGCTTGCACCCTCGCGGCAACAGAGAAAGGCATTCACGCCAGTGAGTAGACGCAAAGTCTACGGAGCGCATTCTTCGTAGAGTCGGCACGCGATTCGCGTGATCGAGTCAGGCGCCAGCGCATGACGAGGCGCCAAATTTGTTCGGCTCATGCGCCAAGTGATTGATATACAGAGTGCGCTTTCGGGCACATGGGTTATGCATCATTCCGAGGAGCGCATCAAGCGAGTCATTCGCAGCAGAACGGTCGCCACGAGCGCATGCATCTCACGCTGAAAAGGAAGCGACGAAACCGCCAGCGAAGAATTTCTTGCAGCAACAAGCGAAGTTCGATCGCTTCATCGAGTGCTACAACCATGAGCGACCGCACCAGGCGCTAGACATGAAGTACCCGGCCGAGCTCTACGCGCTTCACCACGACCGTATCGAGGATTACCTGATCTGAGTATCCCTTTCACGATCGCACCATCACGGTCACGAGTTGCGGCCGCCTTTGCCTGGGGAGGCGCAAGATCAATTTGAGTCATGCTTTTGCCGGCCAGACGGTCGGCATCAAGGAAGTCGCCGAGAAGATCTGGTTGGTGAGCTTCATGCACTACGACTTGGGTTCTTCGATCACGAGACGGGGCGCGTAGAATGCGCGCCGAATCCATTCCAGGCACAGGTGTTACCTATGTCTCCGGTATAAACCGTTACCCATGTAACCGGAATGGACACCGAGTGATTGGCGCGGCCGGAGGGATTCGAACCCCCGACCACCTGGTTCGAAGCCAGGTACTCTATCCAACTGAGCTACGGCCGCGCGGCG
>CAWHNL010000009.1:0-960273 GCA_963830745.1 uncultured Gammaproteobacteria bacterium | reverse complement strand
ACCGGATCGTGTTCCGCGATGCGATGGTCATCCCGTATGCCAACATCATCTTCGACCTCGACCGTGCTGCCGCGCTCAAGACGGTACACGGCTATCTCGACGATCTCGGCATCGGGTATTGCGGGCGTTACGGCGAGTGGGGCTATCTGTGGTCCGACGAGGCATTCCTGAGCGGCGAGAGCGCCGCGCAGAAGACCCTCGAGCGGAGCGCGGCCTAGTCCCACGCCGGAGCACTGGACAGGTTCGCCATCGTGTATCGCATCAGCATCGGGATGCCGGCATACAACTGCGAGCGCTACATCGCGCAGTCGATCGAGTCCCTGCTTGCCCAGACCTACGGCGCCTTCGAGCTGGTCATTTCCGACAATGCCTCGACCGATGGCACGGAGCAGATCTGTCGCGACTACGCGGCGCGCGACCAGCGTATCCGCTACATCCGCCGCACCGAGAACATTGGCGGGCCGGGCAACTTCCGCTTCGTCTTCGCGCAATGCACCGGCGAGTTCCACAAGTGGGCGACGGCCGATGACTACTGTCATCCCAGCTTTCTCGAGCGCTGCCTCAGCGTCCTCGACAACAACCCGAGCACAGTGCTGTGCTATCCGAAGACACGCCTCATCAACGCAGCGGGCAACCCGATCACGGACTACGAGGACAACCTGCACCTGCAGGAGGATCTGCCGTCAGAGCGCTTCATCCGGCTGCTGAATACGATCGGGCTGTGCAACGCACACCTCGGACTCATCCGCCGGGCCGCAGCCGCAAAGACCCGTCTGATCGCCGCGGAGCGAGCGTCGGATGTCCATTTCCTCGCGGAGCTCGCGCTGTACGGCAAGTTTCACCTCATCCCCGAGGCGCTGTTTTTCCGTCGTTATCACGAGCAGTCGTCGAGCTGGAATCGCACGGACGACAGTCACCAGCGCAAGTACTACGCGCCCGGCAGCAAGGCGAACTACGGCGGCCACACGTGGCGCAAATTCGCGGGACTCTATCGAGGCATCTGGCGCGCGCCGATCTCATTGGCCGAGAAGACGCGTCTGTCGGCCCGGCTCGCACGCATGGCTGCGTGGGATCGCGAGCATCTCGGCCGCGAGCTGGTCGCGGCCTTCCAGTCGAGAAAGTAGTCGGTCAGCCGGCCGAGCGCCGCGCTTGCCGATCGCGGAAGTGCTCCGTCTGTTCGGCACGCAGGCGGTCGCACACTCGCCCTGCGGGCAATTCGACATCGCGATAAGAAATCGGCTGGTCCTTGGCGATCGCGCGTTTCAGCCGGCAGCCCACCGACAACGCCATCGGCAAGTAATTCGCCGCCTCGCACGTCGCGTAGCTGTCGATCAGCCCGTAACAGGCGAAGCCGCCCATCCCGTCGAGCATCTCGCCCGCAACCAGGTCCTTCTTCGCCATGGCCACCGTGTCGCAGACCGGCGCGCCGATCGGCGTCAGCGTCGCGTCCTGGAACAGCACGGCGCGCGCCACTGTGTGCGGCAGTTGCAGATGCGGCAGATGGTAGGGCGTATAGAACATGTACAGCGGCCCCTCTCCCATCTTGAAGTACTTCATGTACTCGCGCTTGATCGGCTCGTCGTTGTAGCCCATCACGAACGCACCCGTGTGCGGCTCGGCGCCGAGCACGAAGTCCACGAGGCCGCCGTTCGCGAAGTCCTGCGGCGAGAACTTCGTCAGCAGATCCTTCACGTGTGCGCACTCGTGGCCGTACATGCCGCGAATGCCCGGCAAGAAGCCGGTCGCATTGCCGATGATGGCCGACTCGAGTGCGAGCTTCGAGCCGTCGGCGAACGATGCGACCATCGCCGGCTTCTGCTTGTGCCGCTCGGCGAACTCGCGCTGCGTCTCGGGATTGCGATACCGGTTCAGGAATCCCTTGATCTGCCCGAGCAACACCGGCTTGTAGCCGATGCTGTCGACGAACCGAACAGGTTCATCGCGACCCCGGGCTCATCGCCATCCGTGTACGTGTAGACGACGCCGGCGCGGTCCGCGTGCACTTTCAATATCGGCCCGACCGAAGCGTCGACTTCGGCGTTCATGAGGATGACGTGCTTGCCGTTGCGAATCGCTTCGAGGGCGATCTGCGCGCCGACCTCCACGTCGCCGGTCGATTCGATGATCGCATCGATGCCACCGGCCCGGCACAGCAGAGTCGGATCGTCGGTGACCACATGGCGCCCCGCCGCTATCGCCTGCTCGATGGCCGCGACAGATCCACCGGCACGCTGCGCCGTGATCCCCGCCTGCGAGTACGCAAGCTCGGCCTGCGCGACATTGCGATTCGCGATCGCGACCAGGCGCATCCCCCGCATCGCGCTGATGATCTCGAGCGCGATGCCGCGTGCCATGTAGCCGGCACCGACCATCGCTACGGTCACCGGTCTGCCTTCCTGCTCGCGCTTCTTGAGCGCTGTGTCGACGATGATCACGGCTTGTCCTCGCTTGAATTGAAGTTCGGCCAGCCGCGATCCGCGGCCGATATGATCTGCACCTGGCCCGGCCATTGTATGCCGAATGCGGGGTCATCGAACCGGACGCCGCGCGCATGCTGCGCAGCGTAGGCGGCAGACGTCGAATAAGTCAGCACGACGTCGTCCTCGAGCGTGAGATAGCCGTGCGCGCACCCTTCGGGGATGTAGAACGCGCGATAGTTGTGGCCCGACAGCTCGACCGCGGCCCAGCGCCTGAAGGTCGGCGATGCCGGCCGCAGGTCAACGGCCACGTCATACACGCTGCCGCGCGTGCACTGGATTACCTTGACCTCCGCGTGCGGCGCGAGCTGATAGTGCACGCCACGCAACGTGCCCTTGCGTACGCTGACGGCGGTATTGACTTGCACGATCGCGTCCGACAGGCCGCGGCGGGCGAACTCGGTGCGACACCAGGTGCGACCGAAGAAGCCCCGCTCGTCCTTGATCGGCTCGATGTCGATCACAAACGCGCCGGCAACATCGGTCTCGCTGAACAACATGATTGGCGACCTGGACTACTTCGCGGCGTGGCCGTTCGGCTGACGCCAGCGCATCCATGGACACTCACCGCGCGCTTCCATGCGATCGAAGGTGATCTTGTCCTTGAACGTATCCATCGCCTGCCAGAACCCCGTGTGACGATACGTTGCGAGGCGCCGCTCCGCGATCAGCCGGGCGAAGGGCTGCTCGACGAGCTCCTCCCCTTCCTGAATGTAGTCGAAGATCTCGTGCCGGAACGCGAAGAAGCCGCCGTTGATGTACAGCTCGTCGTTGCGCATCGGACCGACCGCCGTGACCAGCCCTTCGGCGTCGGCTTGCACCGAGATGGAAACTCTGCGCCGAGCGCACCGACGCGAAGCTGCCGACGACCTTGCGCCGCTCGAAGTCCGCGATCTGCTGATCGAGCGGCAGGTCCGAGAGCCCATCGGCGTAGTTCGCGAGAAAGCTCGGTTCGTTCTCGAGATAGCGCCGTACGCGCAGCAGGCGCTGACCGATGTTCGAGTGCAGACCGGTGTCGACGAAGGTGATCTGCCAGTCGTGCGCATTCGGTGCTGTGCAGCTCGATCGTCCGTCCGGCGTTCGACAGCGTGAAATCGTTCGACAGACATTCGTCGTAGTTACGGAAGTAGTCGCGGATCAGATCGCCGCGGTAGCCCAGGCACAGGACGAAATCCTTGTGTCCGTAGTACGCGTAGTAGCGCATCAGGTGCCAGATGATCGGACGGCTGCCGACGGGCACGAGCGGCTTCGGGATCGTGTCCGAATGCTCGCGCAGACGTGTGCCGAGGCCGCCGCAGAAGAGAACGACTTTCATGCAGTTGCCCAACGTCCCCTAGCGTCCCACACCTTCGTATCGAGCAAAGTCGGCAGGCCGCAGATTGCGGCGTCCGTCGACCACGAGCGGATTGCGCCCGATTTGCTGCAGCAGCTCGCCGAGCCGCTCGAATTCCCGCCAGCGCGTGACGTGCACGATCACGTCGGCCGCCGCAATGGCATCTTCCAGCCGCTGCGCGAGCTGGACGCCGGCAAGATCGGGATGGTCGGCGGGCCGCGCGATCGGATCGAACGCGGTGACGACGGCGCCCGCACTGCGCAGCGCCCGGATGATCGGAAACGCCGGCGACTCCCGCAGATCGTCGGTGTCTGGCTTGAACGCGAGACCGAGCACGGTGACGCGGGTTCCCTTGAGATCGGGCACGTGCTTGCGCACGAGCCGCAACAGCTCTTCGGGCTGACTGCGATTGATTTCGAGCACGTCCGAGATGAGCGGCATTGCCACGCCGAGACTGCGCCCCTGCGCCGTCAGCGCTGCAATATCCTTCGGCAGACAACTGCCGCCGAAGCCGCAGCCCGCCTCGAGGAACGCGGTGATCGAAGCCTTGCGACGTTCGCCGGACTCGCTCACGACGTTGAAATAGGTCGCTTCATGCACGCCGCGCATCACGTCCGCGACGTCGACGTCACCGATCGCCGAGCACAGGTCGCCCGATCTCGTTCGAAAACGAGATCAGCGTGGCGAGCACGGAATTCGACGCGTACTTGATCATCTCCGCGGTCTTGGTGTTCGTGAACACGCGCGGCACGGCAGGAAAGCCCTCGTACAGCTCGCCGCAATCGTGCGTCGCGTGCGCTCGTCGATGCCGCCGATCACGATGCGATCGGGCTTCATGAAGTCGACGACGGCCGTCCCCTCGGTCAGGAACTCGGGATTCATGCCCAGTCCGAAGTCCGGCCCGGCGCGCTTGCCCGAGGTCTTCTCGACCGCGTCGCGCACGATGCCGTCGGTCGTTCCGGGTATCACCGTGCTCTTCACGACCACCGTGTGGTAGTCGGGCTTCGTGCGTAACGCAGCGCCGATCTCCTCGGCTGCGCGCAGCGACATATGCGAGGTCGATGCGACCCTGCACGTCGACGGCGTGCCGACTGCAATCAGCGTCATGTCCGAGTCGTGCACGGCGCGCGCGAGATCGCCGCTCGCCTTGAAGCTTGCGACCGACAGTTCGCGCGAGGATCTCGGGCAGTCCGTCCTCGTGAATCGGCGCGCGTCCCGCGTTGATCGCCTCGAGCTTGGCCGGGTCGACGTCGACGCAAGTGACGTCATGACCGTGGTCGGCGAGACACGCTCCGCTCACCAGCCCGACGTATCCGGTTCCGACGATCGATATGCGCATCAGGCGGCTTCCGCGGTGCGATTGTGCGAGTACCAGGCGAGGGAGCGATAGACGCCTTCCTCCACCGGCACTTGCGGATTGAAGCCGAGGTGCGCACGAGCCTTGTCGATCTTCGGGCAGCGACGATTCGGGTTGTCGATCAGATAGTCCGCCTCCTGCGCCTTGCCGAGCACGACTTGCCCTTGGTAGCCGAACAATTCGCGCGCAGTTGCGCTGACCATCCGCGCCAGCTCCGCCATCGAGATTTCCGGTCGGTCGATGCCGATGTTGTATGCCTCGCCATCGTGCCCACGCACCAGCACCTTGTAGTAGCCGGTGATTGCATCGGTCGCATAACAGAAAGTGCGCTTCGGGCTGCCGTCGGAGAGCATGACGATGTCTTCCCCGGCGAGCACGTTGCGCGCGAAGTCCGGCAAGCACGCGCCCGTCAGTGATCTTGAGGCCGGGTCCGTAGTTGTTGAACGGCCGCGCCATCTTGACCGGAATGCCCTCGTGCCGCGCGTAGATCACGCACAGCGTCTCGCCGAAGCGCTTCGACTCGTCGTAGCAGGCGCGCGGTCCCGTGCACGAGACGTTGCCTCGATAAGTCTCGTCGTCGGGATCGCATCGGCCGACGGATCGCCGTAGATCTCACTGGACGAATAGAACAGGAACCCTTCGAGCGGACGCTTGGCATCGCGCTCCCGGACCGCATAGTCGAGCAGGTTGCGCAGACCGTTGATGTTCGCATCGATGCACAACAGCGGCTTCTGGCGGTAGTAGATCGGCGAGGCGATGCCGGCCGCGTGGATGATCCAGTCGAAATGCCCCATGTCCGTCGGCAACGGTTGAATGACGTCGTGACGTCGCAGGTGCAGGTCCGGCCGCGACTTCAGCGCCTCCAGCCACGCCGGCACGCCGCGCATGTAGTTGTCGAACACGGTCACGTCGATGGTGCTCGCCGCCGGCCGTGAGCGATTCCAATGCAGCGCGGATTGCACGAGGTAGTAGCCGAGAAAGCCGGCGCCGCCGGTGATCAGCAGGCGCTTGCCGGCGAGCCTGCCGAACTCGGTTGCGAGGTCGGTGCAGATCGCATCGAGGTCCTTCTCCAGGAGTTCGGTGAGGCCCGGGACGCGGCGTGCTGAGGTCATCTATCGTTCTCGGTTATGTCGCGCCATCTGGCGCAGCAGTGGTTCTGGGTGCGGGCTCTACAAACAGACCTTGCGTGCATGGAAGGCTTCCGCAAAACCGCTCGGTGCTGCGCATTCGATGCCGCGCAGTCGGGCAAGGCCGCGAAAGGTATCTTCCGTGAACCAGCTACGCGCGCGCTGTGACGGAAAGCACTCCATGAGCACACGGACCTTCTGGGCCAGGTCCTCGCTGGAGAGCGGCATGAACAGGTTCGGATGGCCGAGGTCCCCTTCGTACTTCGGGATTTCGTACTCCAGGATCAGATGCGAGCGAAAGGTGTTCCAGGTCAACTCGCCCAGCAGCGCGTGGTCCTGGTGGCGATCCTGCAGGAAGTGCGTCAGCACGACATCTGGACTTACGGTCCCCTTCAGTGCCTCGAACGCGTCCTTGATCGCCGTCACGTCCGCCGGGAAATAGCTGCCGCGGAAGTCGAAGAACTTGAGCTCGAGTCCCGGCAGCCCGCTCAGCAGTCGCGAGGCGGCGTGGCGCGATTCCTCGGCCCGCTCCGGCTTCGCCGGCAAAGATCGCCCAGATGATCCGGGCAGTCGGATATTCGCGTGCCCAGCGCACGAGCGTGCCGCCGCAGCCGATCTCGATGTCATCGCAGTGCGCACCGATGCAGAGGATGGTCGGCGGCCGCTCCACAGCCAACTTGAGAGCGAGCAAACGAACCCTCCTGAAGTGTCCCCGCCAGCGGGCGGAGACGACCTCCGCCTGAGTGTTCTGGCCTGTCCGGCCCTTTTGGGCCGAAGTCTGCCATAGGGGTGCCCGGGTGTCTCGCAGCGGCGCTCACGAGTGTGACCTGCATCATGGGCGACCGGAACGTACCCGTGTAGGCAACCGACCCACGCGCCCGTCGCGCGCACGTCACACAAACGATTCACCCTGCAGCCTCCCTCAGGAGAGCTAGGATTCGAGTCCATGAGCATGCTCACAGCGGCACGGCAGATGAAACATAGCTCGCAGGACGCCGTCCGGCTCATGCTGTTGCGCGGCCGATTGGGCGGCCTCGAGCGCACGCTCCGGCGAGGCAAGCTTCCCAGTTATCGCAGCATCGAACGGCTGGTTCGCTGCTGGCACAACGAGGCGTGGAGCGCCGATGCCGCGCTGCTTTCGGCACTCCTGACCTGGTTGCCGCGATCGACGGGACCGATCCTGGAATGCGGATCGGGGCTTTCCACGCTGGTGCTCGCGACTGCAGCCTCGATCGCGAATCGCGGCTTGTGGGCACTGGAACATGACCCGAGCTGGGCAACCAGAGTCTCGCGCGAGTTGCCCATGCACTTGGGGAGCTGCGCAACTGTGGTGCTTGGGCCGCTGCGAGACTATGGCGCCTATGAGTGGTATTCGCCGGACCCCGCGGCGCTTCCGGCATCGATAGGCTTCGTGCTCTGCGACGGCCCGCCCGGCCACACGCGCGGTGGGCGCTACGGACTTGTCCCTCAGCTGGGGAATCGTCTGCGTAGCGGGTGCATCGTGATTCTGGACGACACCCAGCGCTCGCAAGAGCGCTCGATCGTGCGGCGCTGGAGTAGCGAACTTCCCGCATCAGTACTCATGGAGTCGGAAACCTATACAGTGCTGCAGCTACAGGAACAGCCGCGCGGGCATCGCGCACTGTGACGCAGGTCGCTCGTAGAGCTTGCGGGCCACCGAAGCCAGGCGGTTATACTCCGCGGCCGAGACGCGATTCGCTGATTGCGGCGCGGCTCGCACCGTCTGGCACCTGCGTGGCGAGCCCTCACCTCATTCCGCGCGCCTGGGCGCGCGCGCAACAGTGTGTTGGAGGGTATCGACAGCTCTGTGCGATGAAGCATGTATTTGACCAAGTTGCGAGCCGCTTCGCGCGCAGCATCGATGGCACGATGCGCGCCGGATACTATGCCCGCGGCAGCCACTTCCTCGGCCTCGCGCGGCATGCATCTCCCAGGACGCGGCTACCTGCTCGACTTCGGTTGCGGTCCGGGACGCCTGAGCCTGCTGCTGGCCGACGCCGGTTTCCGCGTCCTCGGCGTCGACATCTCGCACGGGATGATTGCCGAGGCCCGTCAGCTCGACACGCGCGGACTGCCGATCGAATTCCTCAACATCGACCGCGCGGAAGAAGCACTGGCGCCGAGCACCTACGACGGCATCGTGTGCTCGAGCGTCATCGAGTACGTCGCCGATGCTGACTCGTTGCTGCAGGGTTTCAGGCGCTCGCTACGCAACCCGGGGGCTCTGCTCATCAGCTTTGCCAACCGCGCGAGCATCTTTCGCTGGTATTGGAACAAGCGTCGCACCGCCCAATCCGATGGGTGCCGCGCAACATCACGTCTGGACGTGGCGGGAATTCCGCGCGCTGCTCGCGCGCAACGGTTTCGAGCCCGCCACGCGGCCGCGGTATTTCGAGTGGCCTTGGGATGCGCGCGCCCGGGGCTCGCCGTTCAAGTACGCGCGTTTCCTCGGCTCGGTAGGCGTAGTCGTCGCAAGACCGATCTGACACGGCGGCGTCGCCTGCGCGCGACTCCGCAACGACGAATCGCAGCAACCGTCGTCCGGCATGTACACTCGCCGCGGTGTCCATCCCCTCACCTCCCCTCCGGCATAATCAGCCCTGCGGCCCTCGCCCGATGCAGGTAGAACGACAGGCGGCGGCCGCGCTCAAGTGGCACACGATCGCGAAGATCTTCAGCCAGGCGTTCAGCTGGGCGCGTGACGCTCATCGTGGTCCGCCTGCTCGCCCCGGAAGACTACGGCCTCATGGCCGTCAGCATGGTGATCGTTTCGATCATTGCCGGGACCGCGGAATTCGGTCTGGGCTCCTCGCTCATTCAGGCCGCAGAGTCTCGAGCGACGCGAGCTGGCACGGGTTGCCGGCGCACTCGGCCTCTTCAACCTGGTTTGCGGCATCGCGCTCGCGGCGAGCGCGCCGTGGATCGCGACGCTGTTCAACGAGCCGCGGCCTCGATGTCGTCATCCAAGTGCTCGACGCTGCATTTCGTGCTGTACGCGATCGAGGCCGTGCCGCAGGCGCTCATGCAGCGCGAAATGAAATTCAAGAGCAACGCCGCCATCGAGCTCGCCGCCGTGGTCGTCGCCAGCGCCACGACGCTGGTCCTCGCGTTGGCTCGATGCCGGCGTGTGGGCACTCGTCATCGGCAACCTCACCGGCGGCGTCGTGCGTACCGTGTTGTTCGTGCTGCTCGGCACGTTCGTGCTGCCGTCGTTCGTTCTCGACCGGCATCGGCAGGCACATCCGTTTTGGCGGGCAGGTCACTGCCGCTCGCTTCCTTTGGCAGTTCACCTATCAGCTCGACACTCTCATCGCGGCGCGATTCCTGAACGGTCAGGCGGTCGGCCTGTATTCGGTGTCGATGCACCTGGCGACGATGCCGGTCAGCAAGACGATGGCCATCGTCAACCAGGTCGCATTTCCTGCGGTGGCGAGGTCTGCAGAACGAATTGCCGCGGATGCGGGCGCGCCTGCTCGAAGCGCTGCGCCTGCTCGCGTTCGTCGCTATTCCGGCGCTCTGGGGCCTGTCGGCGACGGCACACGAGTTCGTCGATGTCGTGCTCGGCGCAAAATGGCACGAGGCCGTCTTGCCGCTGCCGCTCGTCAGCCTCATCGCGCCGGCCCGCATGCTCATGGCTCTGTTTGCGACGGCCGCATCGGCCATCGGTCGAGCAGACCTCGAGGTGCGCAACACGCTCGTCGGCGCGTTGGTGCTGCCAGTCGCCTTTCTCGTCGGCGTGCAGGCGAGTCTGACCGGTCTCGCCGCATCGTGGCTGGTGGCGATACCGCTCATCCTCGCGGTCACGTTGCCACGCACCTGCGCCGCCCTGGGCCTGTCCATGTCGGAGCGTGCTCACAGCCGTGCGTGGGCCGCTGATCGGTGGTGTTGCGATGTACGCCGCGGTGTTCGCGACGCGCGCAGCACTCAATGAGTTCGAGGAGGCAGTTCGCCTGCCGGTCTCATAGTCGCGGGCGCCGTCACCTATCTGCTCGTGGTGGCGCTCGCGGATCGAGCCATTTGGGGTGACCTGCGACGGCTCGCGACCGCGTTGCGCGGCTGACATTGGCATTGTGTGACGCGAGTCATACCGCGCGGGGGCGCAAGCGGACGAATGGCCCAGCTCGCCGCGACGACGTCCTGCTACCATGCCGTTTCCCCGCGTCTTCTGGCGCTGATCGATCGGAATCGGACGATGAGTAAGCTTCTGTTCGAGCTGCCGCTCGACTCGGCCGAGCGCTTGGGAGATCGACCGTGCCTGACCTTCAAAGGCCGGACGGTCGACTACGCCTCTGTAGCGACGCAGATCGAGCGCTTCGCGTCGGCGTCATCGCGCTCGGCTCGAGCAAGCTCGCGCGCGTGGCGGTCTTCCTGCCGAAGCAACCGGAAACAGTCATCACGATGTTCGGTGCGGCGCGCGCGGGCTGCGTCTTCGTGCCGGTCAATCCGCTGCTGAAGCCGGCGCAGGTCGGCCACATCCTGCGCGACTGCAACGTGCGCGTGCTCGTCACATCCCCGGAGCGGCTGCGCGAGCTTGCCCCGCAGCTCGCCGAGTGCCCGGACCTGCGCCACGCTGGTCCTGGACAACGCGACGACCGACCCGAGTCCGACGCGGCTTCGCGCTGCAGGTGTGGGACGCGCTGCAAGGCGACGGCGACGGCGCGGCGTCGACACCGCGTGATCGATCAGGACATGGTGTCGATCTTCTACACCTCGGGCAGCACCGGCAAGCCGAAGGGCGTCGTGCTGTCGCACCGGAACATGGTGACCGGCGCACACAGCGTCGCCGAGTACCTCGGCAACACGCCGGACGACCGGCTGCTCGCCGTGCTGCCCTTCAGCTTCGACTACGGCTTCAGTCAGCTCTCGACGGCGTTTCACGTCGGCGCGAGCGTCGTGCTGATGGACTATCTGTTTCCGCGCGACATCCTCGCGCTGCTGGCGAAGCGAACGCATCACCGGCCTCGCGGGCGTGCCGCCGCTGTGGGCCCAGCTCGCCGACCTGCATTGGCCGGCCGCAGATGCACCGAGCACCTGCGCTACATCACGAACTCCGGCGGCGCGATGCCCGCTGCCACGCTGCGCAAGCTGCGCGACGCCGCTGCCGCAGACGCAGGTATTCCTGATGTACGGCCTGACCGAGGCGTTCCGCTCCACTTACCTGCCGCCGGCCGAGATCGACAGGCGCCCCGGCTCCATGGGCAAGGCGATTCCGAATGCGGAGATCCTGGTCGTGCGCCCCGACGGCACGCCCTGCGCGCCGAACGAGCCGGGCGAGCTCGTGCATCGCGGCTCGCTCGTCGTCGCTCGGCTACTGGAACGATCCGGCGAAGACCGCCGAGCGCTTCAAGCCCGTGCCGGGCCAGGATCCGGCGCTGGTGCTGACCGGAAATGGCCGTGTGGTCCGGCGACACGGTGCGCATGGACGAGGATGGATTCCTGTACTTCGTCGGCCGGCGCGACGAGATGATCAAGACCTCCGGCTATCGCGTCAGTCCCGACGCGAGGTCGAGGAAGTCGTGTTCGCGACCGGGCTGGTAGCGGACGCCGCCGCGGTCGGCGTCGCGCACTCCGACGCTCGGGCAGGCGATCGTCGATCGTCGCCGCGGCGGCGCCCGGCACGGCAGCCGGATCAGCGACGCATTGCTCGACGGCATGCAAGCGGCAGCTGCCGATGTTCATGGTGCCGCATCACATCGAGTGGCGCGACTCGCTGCCGCGCAATCCCAACGGCAAATACGATCGCGCCGAGGCTCGCGGCGGAGCTCAAGGATCTGTTCGCCGAGGCGCGCTCATGAGCCTCGACGCGCTGCCGCAGCACGCGCCGCATCCCTTCTTCGACGTCGTGCGACGACTGGCTGTTCATCGCACGGGCAGCTCGATTGCTCGAAGTCGCGGCGCAAGTCGGGCGGCACGCCGTTCTACGCGTACTGCCCGCCAGCACATGACGGAGCGCGTCGAGCTGCTGCGCAGCAACGCTGCCGCGCGAGGTCCACCTGCACTACGCGATCAAGGCGAATCCCGATGCCGGCGGTCGTGCGGCACATGGCGCTCGCTGGTCGACGGACTCGACGTCGCCTCGGTCGCGCGAGATGCAGGTCGCGCTCGATGCGGGCATGGCCGCCGAGCGCATCAGCTTCGCCGGCCCCGGCAAGACGCCGGCGAGCTCGCCGCCGCGGTTGCAGCGGGCATCGTTCTGAACGTCGAATCGCGAGCTCGAGATCGAGCGGCTCGCGCGACATCGCACGCGACACGGGCCGCCGGCCGCAGGTCGCGATGCGCGTCAATCCCGACTTCGAGCTCAAGACCTCCGGCATGAAGATGGCGCGGCGGCCCGAAGCAGTTCGGCATCGACGCCGAGCGCGTGCCGGCAGTGCTGCGGCGACTCGCGCGACGCTGCCGCTCGATTTCGTCGGCTTCCACATCTTCAGCGGCTCGCAGAACCTGCGCGCCGAGGCCATCGTCGAGGCGCAGCAGAAGGCGGTCGCGCTCGCGATCGAGCTGGCGCGCTCGGCCCCGGCGCCGGTGCGGATCCTGAACATCGGCGGCGGCTTCGGCATTCCCTATTTCCCGGGCGAGAAGCCGCTCGACCTCGCGCCGATCGCAGCAGACCTGCAGGCAGCTGCGTCGGCTGACGCGCGCCAGGCCTGCCGCAGCGCAGCTGGTGATCGAGCTCGGGCGCTATCTGGTCGGCGAGGCCGGCATCTACGTCTGCCGCGTGCTCGATCGAAAGATCTCGCGCGGCCAGGTGTTCCTGATCACCGACGGCGGCCTGCACCATCACCTCGCGGCGTCCGGCAACTTCGGCCAGGTGCTGCGCAAGAACTATCCCGTGCTGATCGGCAATCGCGTCCGCGGCGCGCAGCGCGAAGTCGCGTCGGTGGTCGGTCCGCTGTGCACGCCGCTCGACCTGCTCGCCGACCGGATGGAACTGGCGCTCGCCGACGTCGGCGATCTCGTCGTCGTGCTGCAGAGCGGCGCCTACGGGTTCACGGCGAGCCCGCTCGGCTTTCCTGAGCCATCCGGGGCCATCAGAGATCCTGCTGTAGGCTCTGGGTCGCCCGTGTCGGTCAGATCCGCGACTGCGCCGTGACTTCACCGAGCAGCTCCGCCAGCTGCCCGGCCTGTGCCTCGCGGGAATAGCGCGCCACTGCTGCAGCTGAGGGCAGACGGAATTTGCCCTGCCGCAGTCTGACCAGAAACTCTGCCAACGCGGCCTCGATCTCCTGCTGAGAGTCGAGCCGCGCGACCATCCCGGTTCCGGCGGCAGCGAGGGTAGCAGCGGTATCACCGGCCGGATCCGTCAGTGCGAGAACCGGACGCCCGGCGCGCAGGTACTCGTACAACTTTGCAGGAATCTGCGCATTGCAGTTCGCGGCCTGGAGCACCAGCAAGCCATCGACAGTCAGCATTTCTCGTAACGCTGCGAGATAGTCGATCGCCGGCGCCAGGCAAACGATATCGGCGATGTCGAGCGCCGCGAGGTCCTGTCGATAGCGAGCGTCGTCGCCGGTCGCCCGCAGGACGATGCGCAGATCCGCGCTCGAGATCTCGCCCCGGCGCTTGAGGGCCTGAACGGCGGCGAAGAATTGCGTCGGATCGCGTTCGCTGGGATAGATCACGCCGCTGTGGAGCAATGTCACCGGCGCGCCGCCCGGCACCGTATCGTTCGCGACCGCAAGGGATTGCTCCGCCCGGCTGAAGGTCTCCTCGTCGTAGCCGTTCTCGATCAACGCGACGCGCGAGTCGCCGTAGTCCGGAAATCGCTCCCTGTAGAGCGACGCCGCGCCGGGCGTAACGACCACAACCCGACGCGCTTCGGCGAAAATCATCTGCTCGAGCCGTTCCCAGGCACGGTTGACCTTCGGGTCCGGCGGATAATCGCCCTGCCACATCGGGTCGCGGAACTCGGCGACCCAGGGCAGGCCGCTCGAACGGGCGATCTCAAGGCCAATCCGATGTGCCGTCGCGATCGGAAACGTCGACCAGATTGCGGTTACGTTGCGCTCGCGAATCAGCTTGCGCGCGGCACGCACTGCCCAGAAGCGCCACGTCGCCCACCGGTCCGGCAAGGCGAGCGCGCGCGGGTAGTGGCCGAAGACGCTGAGGTGACGGCCGGCATCCAGGCCGAACGCTCGTCTTACTTCCAGGCCGGGTGGCAGTTCGTTGCCATCCACCTGAGCGCTCGTCTCGGCATACGCCCGGGGATCGATACTGAGCACGATCGGGCGCCAGCCGTATTTTGGCAGGTGCTGAGCAAACCTCAGCGTCCTCTGTACGCCGCTGCTGCCGCGGACGGGTGGAAAATGGTATGCGATCAGCAGAACGTTCCGCTGACTCGCTGCGTCCGAGAACCTCGTGGTCGGCCCCTCGTGCCTCACATCAGACCCTGCGCGCAGCCGGCAATGCTGCACGCTTGCCGGCGAATTTCCCTTTTTCCGCACCGGTCGAGCCGTGTGCCTCCGGCGCTGTGCTCTTGGCTGCGCTCGCGGTGAGATTCCACATCGCCATCAACCCCGCGATTATCCAGATCCGTACCTCGAATTTGGCATAGGTGGCAAACATGTCGCACATGTAAACCGCACCGGCCATGCCCGCGAACGCGGGCAGCGCCGTGGGCAGCAAACCGCTGTGCTGTCGCAACGCACTCCGCAGTTTCCGCACCGTCTTCAAGATCCACAGCGCGACGAACACGTAGAACGTCGCTCCGGGAATTCCGTGCTCGACCAGCATCGTGAAGAAGGTGTTGTGAGATGCGCGCGCGCGCTCCGCTCCTTCTCCGACCAGGTGCTTATCATCCATGTACTGTGAGCTGAGCACAGCCGTGCACGTCGCGCCACATCCGAGCGGATGATCGGCAAACATCTTCATCTGGGCTGCCATGATGACCAGCCGTCCGGCACCCGTGTCCACACCCTCGACCTCCTCGCCGAGCTTTTCGATGGATCGTATCCGCTCCCAGTACGCGGGCCCCGCGAGCATCCCGAACATCACGAGAGCGAGGATGGAGAACAGCCGGATGCGCTTGCGAAACTCGCCCGGCGCAAATAAATTGAAGACGATTCCCCCCAGGGCGGCTGCCAGGAATCCGCTGCGACTGATCGTGGTGACCAGGGCATTGACGATGATCGGCATCATCAGGACCAGAATGACTCTCTGACGCGTCTTGCTGACCAGCAGCAACGCCGCCGCGGCCAGCATGCCGGTAACGATCACGAGCGCGCCTGCATTCGCCTCGGACAGTCCCGGACCTCCGAAATCCTCGAAGCGTCCGCCCTCGTACGAGGTGAACGCGATCCAGCCGAAGTAGAAGCAGCCGAGGACGTGCACCCAGAGGAACAGCTGCAGATGTTTTTCCGCATCCATGCAGCGATAGCCGAGGTACAGCACGAGTCCGAACTTGACGTAGTAGATGAACAGCTCATGGTGGCTGACCGCGTCGAGCGCCCAGAACTTCTGCAGCCCGAGCCAGATGATGAAGGCGACATACGCGAGCGCCACTCCGTGGCGCAGGAACGGAATCGCTGGCGGCAACTTCTTTTTATGAATCAGCATCGCCAGCAGGGTGACTGCCGCCGCGATCAACGCCCAGCGAAAGTCGAGCAGGAATCCCTGGCCCCACCAGCGGGAGGGCGGGTTCAAGAAGAACACGCCGACGTACGTCAGCCACCCGTAGGCAGGGTGCCGAGCGAACGCCATCAGACAGCCGACGGCGAATGCGACCAGAAAGGCTAAGCCTGTCAGGCTCAAGAAGCTGTCCCGCTACCAGGAAGGGGGGCATTGTCGCACACGCGCAAGCGCCGGATGAGCGTCCCTCTGCCGGCGCAGCATCGTACGAACGATCATTGTGCCGAGGGGCCGCTGCGCTCTAGTGTGACGCGATGCCCAGATAGTCGTGCGCGGCGGATTCGTTCGTGGCGCACGCAAGGCACATCACGTAACCTATCCGGCGCGACAGGCCTCGTTGCGACGTCTCTCCTGCTGTAGTCCGGAAGTATGTCATACCAATACGACAGCCAATTCTTCGACTTCGTCAACGCCAGCGCCGGTAAATCAGCGAGTCTCTTCATCGGCCAGCTTCTCGAGCGCAGTCTCGCGGGCACGCCCGCAAGCGTGCTGGATGTGGGCTGCGGGCGCGGAGTCTGGCTGGCGGAGTGGCGCAACCGGGGACTGTCGCGGATATCCGGCGTCGATGGCGACTACGTATCCCGCAAGACACTGCTGATCCCGGCAGAGCGCTTCAGGGCTGAGGACATTTCCAGGTCATTCGACCTTGGCGAACGCTTCGATCTGGTCGAATGTCTCGAGGTCGCAGAACACATTCCGGAGAGCTCCGCCGACACGCTCATCGACAACCTCTGCCGGCACGGCGACCTCATCCTGTTCTCCGCAGCCATCCCTGGACAGGGCGGCGAGCATCACGTCAACGAGCGGCCTTACGGATACTGGCGCAGCAAGTTCGAGGCACGCGGTTACCGCACCTTCGATGCGATCCGCGAGCACGTTCGTAACTTGCGCGATATCGAGCCCTGGTACCGCTACAACACGTTCGTATTCGCCCGCGCCGGCGGCGAAGCGCGAATGTCGGCCGCCGCGCGGCAGAAGCTGGTGGCCCAGGATCGGCCCGTCCGCGACGTGGCCCCACTGATGTGGCGTGCGCGATGCCTCGCAGTGGCCATGCTGCCGAAGAACGTGGCCTCGCATCTGGCGCGGCTCAAGCATCGGCTCGCGAACGCTGCACGACGCCCCTGACGCATCCATGCCGAGTCCGCTCCTTCTGGTCATCATGGGATCGCTCCTGGCCGCGGCCGGCCAGATCTTCCTGAAGATCGGGGCCAGCGGCGCGAACACGCTTGCGGATTTCCTCAATCCGAAACTCGGCGCGGGCTTTCTCCTCTATGGCGTCGGCTCCGTGCTGTGGGTCATGGCTCTGGCGAAACTGCCGCTGTCGCGGGTTTATCCGTTCACGGTCCTGACGTTCGTCATCGTCTACGTGGCGTCGTTCGTCATTCTCCGCGAGCCGCTCAGCGGGTCCGTTCTGGTCGGCGCCGCTCTCGTGCTCGCCGGCCTGCTCATCATCACGCTGGCGTAGGTGCAGGAAGTCCCTCGGTGCGCATCACCTCGATCTCGCGGATCCTCCTCTACCTGCTCCTCGTCGGAGTCGTAGGAGCGCTGGCCGCGGAAATCGTCCTGCTCCTGGACATCTTTACGTTCGAGTACCAACCGCTCATGAGCCTCGCCGGAAGCGAAGGCCTGGCGCTGCTGGCTGCGCTCAATGTCGGCCTGCTGGTGCTTGGATCGCGAGCGGCCTTCGCACTACGGGGCCGCACTCACCCCTTCCGCATCGTGGCGAACGTGGTCCTCTGCGTCTGTGCGCGTATTGCTGCTGTGGCTGCTCGAGTGGACGTTCATGGAAACGCCGCTGACCGTTCGCGTCGCGAGCACGAGCCGCGCTCAGGCCGAGCCCACGCCGCCCGCAGCTGCACAGCGAGATTTTGCGCACTTCTCGATCGCCCAGGGCACTGGCGATCCGGCAGCGGCCGCGCGGTTGCAGGTCATGTACGAGCGCGTACGCGTCAACAGTCCCGAGGTCTTCGACGCGCATCCGCTCGGCGCGACGATCGACAAGTATTCCCAGCGCTACGACGTCGATCCCGCGATGTTGTTTTTCTTTCTCTACGTCGGCAGCTTCTGGGGCGAAGCGACTTCCGGCCCGGCGCCCTTCGTCCGGTCGATGACCCCCGAGACCGTCCGCGACATCGTGCAGGTGCATCTGCCGGGATGGTTCGTCGAAAGCGGATTGCGCACGTCCCTCATCTCGTCAACGACTCTGCAGCGGCTCTTCGGTGAAGGATTGGGCTTCAAGCTTCGTTACGCTCTGCACAAGTCGACGCTCGACGTCTCGACGCAGCCGTACGATCTGAATCTGTACTCCGATGTCTTCCTCGTGCTGCGCGAGTACCCCGAGGAGTTTCCGGAAATCGCCGCCGGCCGACCGGCCAGTCCCCTGACCGACGCGCTGCGCAGCTCGTTCAACGCATTGCGGAATGACGGCTTGAAGAATCCGTACGAGGATCCGTACGCTCAGCGAGCTCTGGACGACTCCTACTACGACGCCAAGCGCTCCGAGTTCAAGAAATTCGCCCGCGCCGCTTTTTATCTGCTTTCGACCGACTTCGACTTCGCGACTCGCGCAGCCGCGCTCGTCCTGACTTATCAGCGCGACTATTACCGCAGGCGTCTGGGCGATGATTTGTGGAGCCAATTGCCCGACTGGCAGAAGTCGGCGATGCTGGGCATGACGCGTGATCTGTACACGCCGGCAGTCGGCAGGCTCGGCTACGACCTGTATGCGCTGCCAGAGCTGAACTGTACTCCGGTCGAGTTCGTCGCGGCGGCGGCCGTTGCCGAACGCGCTTCACTCGGCCAGCATCAGGCGCAGCTCTGGCGTCCGAAGGACTATCAGGCGCTGTGGGGCGGCGCAGCTACCAAGCTGCGGATTCTCAGCGAGCTATGGGTGGTGCTCCACGGCACGGCACTTCCGGGGCTGGATCCGGAAAACACCGTGGACGCGGCTCGCGCGGTCGTCCGCAGGCACCCGCACCGGACATGATCTCGTACTCTGCGCAAGCGCCGCGCCCAACGCCTGACTTCCCGGTACGAATTTCGCACACCTCAAGGTGACCACAATGGACCGCCTCGTGCACTCCCCTCCCGTCGCGCAGACGCCGCTGCTCGCGCCCATCGTTCCCAGAGTGAGCACGCCGCGCCTGTCGATCGTCGTTCCCTGTTACAACGAGGAGGAGGTGCTGCCCGAGACGCTCAAGCGCCTGCGCATGTTCCTGGATCGCCTCACGAGTAGCGGCAAAATTGCCGCGGACAGTCAGATCGTGCTGGTCGACGATGGCAGTCGCGACCAGACCTGGTCGCTGATACGGCAGTGTCATGCGGAAGATCAGCGCGTGCGCGGCGTCAAGCTGTCCGGGAACCGGGGACACCAGACTGCACTGATCGCCGGCCTCTTTGCGGCCGATGCCGACGCGATCGTCAGCATCGATGCCGACCTACAGGACGATATATCGGCCATCGAGGCGATGCTCGATGCTTATCCAGGAAGGTTGCGAGGTCGTCTATGGCGCACGCAGCAAGCGTCAGAAGGATTCGATCTTCAAGCGCTCGAGCGCCGAAACGTATTACCGGCTGCTCGCGATGCTCGGCGTCCGCGTCGTGCACAATCATGCCGACTTCCGTCTGCTCAGTCGCCGCGCGCTGGAAGCCCTCAAGCAGTACTCCGAGGTCAATCTGTTTCTGCGCGGCATCGTGCCGCTGATCGGCTTCCGCTTTACGACCGTGTACTACGATCGCGCTGAGCGCTTTGCCGGCGAATCGAAATATCCGTTGAGCAGGATGCTGGCACTTGCGCTGGATGGCGTGACCTCCTTCACGGCAGCGCCGCTGCGCATGATTTCCCTGCTCGGCGTTCTCGTATCGTTCCTGAGCCTGGGGCTGATGATCTGGGCTCTGTGGATCAAGCTGGTCACCGTCGAAGCGCTGCCCGGCTGGGCGTCGTCCGTCGTCCCCATCTACTTTCTCGGTGGCATACAGCTGCTGAGCATCGGCATTCTGGGCGAGTACGTCGCCAAGCTGTACTTCGAGGCGAAGCGGCGGCCGCGCTACTTCGTCGAAGAAACGCTGTGAGACCAGCCCGCTGATACTCTGTGCCGCCGTCAGCTGCCCGTTACCCCTGGATGTGCGCGTGCATGCATCGGGATGCGGATGCGCTGGCGCGCGCTCCACGACGCGCCGATGTACGGGTAGGTCGTCGCGACCATGAGCTCGAAGGTCCAGGCTTGCAGAAACAAGGCGCGCCCTAGCCGCGTTCCTCCCAGCCGACTGTGCGCGCGCCGCGAGGCCAGATTGAAGCGGCCGAGCCGGCTGCAGGAGAATTGCACGCCACGTGCGCGAAGAAATGCATTGGCGCCCTGCCAGATGCCCGCGAATGCAGTACCGTTGCGGTGATCAGGGAAGATATAAAGATCGAAATCGAATACGACGCGACCCTTCGGCGTCAGGACGAACGTACATCGGACTTCGTCTTCCTCGTAGGCGTCGAAGGAGAACCAGATGTAGCCGATCAGCCGCTCCTTGCGAAACGCACCGAGGCAGATCGCACCTTGATCGAAGCGCGAGTTCTTTATGTCGGCACGGGCCGGCATGCTGGCCACTTCCGGGTCGCCGCGCACGATCTGCCGGTACTGGAAATTTCGCGCGAATCTCTCGGGCAGCAACGGCGCCTCTGCGACCGGCTGCACCATGAGCTCGTACACGTGCAGGCGAAGTCGCGGCGACATAGCCTGCAGGACACGGTCGAGGCCGTAGAGCACGCCGGCGAATCCGAACTCCCTGAAGGGCGCGGTCAGGCGTGTGATGAAGTTGCTCGTCAACCTGAGATCTTCGTCACGGACGCCAGGCGGGCGCCGATGCGCCGTCGCCAGCAGCGCTCATTGCGCATCTGGCCGCGTCTTTGCGGCCGAGGGCTCCGACCAGTGCCCTGCCTTTTCGAGTTTGGTACGCAATCCGGGTAGCGGGTATCCGCGGGCATACGCAGCATGAGCATGCTCGAGCGCTTGCTCATAGTCCGCCTTCTGCACGTACAGCAAGCCCAGGTTGTAGTGCGCGTCGGCGGAGTCGGGATTGAGCTCGACTGCGCGCCGGTACCACACTTCAGCGTCCGCAAACTTCTTCTTGGTCCAGAAGTAGTATCCGCCCAGCAGCCATACGTCGGGATCGTCGGCTGCGAATTCCTGCGCCCAGCTCAGGTAGCATTCGACCTGCGGGAAATCCCAGACTTTCCCACCAGCCTTGTCGTACTGAATCAGCACCTGCAGCGCCTGGTGATGGTTTGGCGAATGTCTAAGCGTGAAGTCCAGATTGTCCTTGACGCTACGGTAGAGGCTGCCCGAGCGCAGCTCCTGCGCGGCCAGCGAGGTGTGATACCTGTCCAGGTCGGACACGCCTTTCTTGACCAGCGCCGAGGAGTCCTTTAGCCGATAGTCGATTCGGCCGCCCTCCGTCTGCACCTCGCGCATGGGCCCACAAGACTCGAGCTCGCTCGGACCCGCAGCGCTGGCAGCACTGCCCAGGGTCACACCGACTACAAACGCCAGGTGAATCGGCACCCGCGACCTACGCCCACCGTCTCGCATATGACACCCCAAGCGGCGCCGCTCGCTGGCGCGGCGCACTTCAGACAGCAAGCTTATCTGCGTCCCGGGTGCGTGACTATTGGTCCGAACGGGTGCCTCAGAGTGACGCCAGTGCGGCGCAGTCGTGTGGCTTCAGACCGCCCCGGACAGGCGCATTACGTAAACGTCGGGACTGCCATAGCGTGGCACGACGACGAGTGCGGCTTCGCCGTTACCCATGTCGTGGATCAGCTGAATCTTGTTGTACATGAGCGCCGTGCCGCTCACGGGCGCGGGACCACCGCTGCCTGCGGCGCTGCTCCAGGTTGCCCCCGTGTAGGTGCGGCCATTGAGGGTTGGAGTCAGCTTGCTGATGCCGCTACCCCCATCCCAGGTGATGAACGCACGGCTCGCGGGATGCCAATGGAAGGCGTGCGTGACCGGAGGTGGGTTGCCCGACACCGGAATCGTGGACCAGCCAGCAGCCTTGTTGTCGAGATCGAGAACGAAGATAAATTCCGGATAGTCACCCGCGCGCCAGAGCAAGACGCGATTCTGGGTGTCGACGGACGCGATGATGATGCTGCTCGATCCCATGTCTTTGCCGGTCGTCAGCACCGTCGCCATAGTGTCGAGAGCGACGAACTGAAGTGCTGGGTTGCCCGATGCCCTGATTTTGATCAGCTGGCGATCGATCGGATTGAACACCGCGCAGCCAGTAATTGCGTACGTGTCGGCAATCCAGGAGTTGCCGCGATCTATCCAGGTGTTCGTGCCCGGATTGAATTCCCAGGCCTGAGTCCCGCCGGGCGGGCCCAGCCAGTTGGGCGACCCCAGGCCGAGCTTGAACCACCGGCCCTCCGCCGCGACCTGGTGCATTCCGGAGTGATCCGCCGGCGGAGTTGCGTCCGCCCATTTCGTCCAGACCTGTTGATTGTTGGACGGAGCAAGGCTTGCATTGCGACGCCGTATCCATGCAGGCGAATCGACATTCAGATCGCAGGAATACACTTCATTGCCTGCGTAGTCGGCATGACCACCGTTGCCGGCCATCCAGATCATCTTGCGCGTCTGGTCCGCACCCATGCCGGTCCACGCGGTGATGATTGCTGCGTGCCCGGTCGTGCCCGAGTTCGGCTGCGTTGTCGCGAGCGGGTCTTTGACATCGGACGCGCCGAGCCAGTTGGAAACCGGCGTGGCCCACTCCTTGTGCGCCTGCCTGAGGAACCAGGCTGGCGCGCCGGTCTGGTTCTGTGTCGTACACGTGGTCGTGGCGGAGCTGCCGCCCTGGACGCTGAGTGTCGAGGGTGGGCATGGCTTGGTCTGGCCGCGGGCGAGTCCGGTAAGCATTACACCCGCTGCGCCGGCTGTTGCCGTTGTCAGAAATTGTCTGCGTTTCATTCAGCACTCCAGAGACGGCCCGCCTTCCTCACGCCTGCGGGCAGGCAATGAACTGCTTGGAGAAAATGATCTGGTCGTAGCGGTGATACCAGCCAAGCACGGCATTGACGCCGTTCATGTAGCCCGAAGGACAAATGGAATTGAAAGCACCCAGGGGGTGCAGATCGGAGGCGAAGTACCACGCCAGGTTCAACTTATCGAACAGCTTCGTGTAGGTCGTCTGCCCGAACCGCGCGACCCACGCCTGGATGCCGAAATCCTTGTTCGGCCACTTGCTGAGGTCGGATTCGTAGATCACGCCGTCGTTGCGGTGCCCAGGAATCACGTGAATCAGCACGGTTACCCACTCGTCGGCGGGCCATTCCCAGCAGGCGTTCTCCGCTTTGACATCCCCGCCGATCGTGCACGTAGACGCATACGGGCTGCCGGGCAGCAAGGTCGCGCCCTGCCCAGCCCCCTGCGGGTGGGAAATGAAGCTGTTCGGATTCGAGCCGCGGCTCGTGTACATGCGGAACGGGCTCGTCTTGCGCCAGTACTGCTGACCTGCGTCGGATGACTGGATGACGATTTCGCCGTCGCCGGTCTCGCCGGTCACGTCGATGAACATGAGCTTGCCGTAAGGATTGTATGGATTCACCGGTTGCCAGCGGCTGGCCGGCATCTTCACGCGAAACTGCAGATAGAAGTCCGTACCGTCCCAGACGTTTGACTGACCCTGCCACGTCGGCACCTGTGCGTGATAGTCGCTGTGACCGTAATAGCCGGTGCGGAACAGGTAGGTCTGGTTCGTGTTGCTCGCATTCCAGGCGCGTTTCGGCAATGTGCCGTTGGCCGCACGATCGTCCGCGGTCTTGCCATTGTCGCCGGCGCGAATCGCGCTCATTGGACGCCACCATCCCGCTCGGGCCGTGCCGCCGGTGGGAATGCTGATCTCGAGGCATCCGCCGCCTGTGATTCCGTCGCTCGTGATGTGTCGGCAGCTGCCGTCGCTCAACGCGTTGTTCGACACGTTGCCGATACCACCCTGCCAGCGGAACGCGTCCACCTCCGAGGGGCTGCGGAAGTCGTGCGCCCACACAACACCCTCGCCGGTCGATCTCGTGACCCAATCCCCTTCCGCGTTGGCAGCGACGCAGGGGGTATTCACCGTCGTCCCACCGCTGGCACTCAGGGTCGACGGCGGGCATGGCCGGGTCTGGCCCATGGTGAGTGCCGGGAGCAACGCGCCTGCAGCTCCTGCCGACCGCACCAAGAAATCTCTACGCTTCATATTCCACTCCCAGTACCGCGGCGCCTACCTTGCATGGCACGCCGCTTAAGCAAAAGCGCACTGCGCTGCTGCCGCAGCCGCTACAACCGTCATCCGCAGACTCTTCGACGAGCGAGCATCGCACCCGTATACAACCCGCGCGGGAGCAATTCGATTTCAGCATCTGCGTCGCGCCGATCTCGCTCTCAGCATATAAGCCAAAGCGATGTGATCAGCATAACGATCCCATCAACGCTTTCACACTGTCTCCCCGCAGCAACATTGCAATGTCAAATGAATGTCTCCGGGCAACTCCCTCACGGCGGCTCGCACCGACCGGCCCCTACTCCGCGATGCGAAATTCTTTCGTGAGAACGAGTTAGAAGTCGCCGTGCGACCTCGCCCTGGCCTTCTCGACGGATGTGACCAACAGTTCGATTGGTCAGGCAACCGGGCTGTGCACCGATGCCTCTCGCGATCTTCCTGCATTGGCTGAGACTCGCGTGAGGTAAGACCTGATCTGCGGTTCTGTGTCACCTGCGGATACGTCGTAGCCGCGTGCCAGATGGTGCGTGGCACTAACGGCCTTGTGACGGCACGTTTCGCAACCACTGCACGCATGCATCGGTGGCAGAGCGTAAAGCAGCAGCACCGGAGAACGTGTGGTCAGCAGCCTGCAGCCTGACGACACTGACGTTTGGCGCACTCATCGCTGATCGCCAGAGGGGATCTGCCGAACACAGATCGACGAAAGCCTGCGCGGTCAGATCACGTTCGCTGATGAGCACCAGTAGCGGCACATCGAGTGCGGCGAGGCCCCGGCGCATGCGTTCGACAAAGGAACCCGGCGCACTCCCCTGCGAGTCGGCAGCCTTCCGTGCGGTAGCGATCTTCTTGAGCAGATCGCGTGCGGAGCGCAGAGGCCGGAAGCCGCCGGAGAATACAGTTCGCCAGAATGATCTCTGCAGCATGCGCTGGACATAGTAATGGCGGAGATAGGTCTGCGCCTCGCCGGCTTCGGTTCGGACCCAGGGGTTCGCAAGGACCAGACCGCAGACTCTGCGATCGTGCGCGCCGTACAAGAGAATTGCGGAGGCGGCATCGCACAGTCCCCACAGCACGACGCCGGACAGATGAGGCTGCTCCGTCAGCAGCGTATCGATCGCTGCACGTATATCGGCGCTGACGTTTTCGAACGAGCGCGCCTCGCCTTCGCTGTCTCCCATACCACGGTAGTCGAAGCGCAAGACGGGATATCCGTACTCGGCCAACGCACGTGCCATCAGAACAAACTGCCGGTGACTGCCGACACGATACTGGGGACCGCCAACCACTACGAGGACGCCGATTGGCGCCCGCTCTAAAGCACCGCGATGAAGAACACCTACGAGCTGAGCGTCGCCGCAGCGAAACACGACCGCTTTCTCGCTGGCAGGCAAGGCAGTCACCGCTCGACGTGCCCCGCGTCGAAGACAGCGACGGCTGCGCGAATCATGGCTGGCACCCGGACGACTTCGGTCGAAGTCCAGAACGGCTCGCCGGCATAGGTGCTGTAGTGCAGAGTGTTGCCGCTCGCGCGGGTCGCCTCGATCAGCCTGGACGTCGCCGCGGGCGGCGAGTTGTCCGGCTCATGCGTGACCTCCATCCAGTGGACGGTCCCGAGCTGCCGCGCAAGACAGCTAGGGACGGCGAGCTGCGCGAGTTCGGCGGCAAGGCGGCTCGAGATCTCATACCCCGCGACTTCGACCGCCTCGCCGTCTCTGAGCTTCTTCTGGAGGTCGGCCAGCGTTTCGTTACTCCCCTCCGACATGCGCGCGGCCATCACGCGCAGGCGGAGGAACTGATTCAGTGCCCGCTGCCCATCGAACGCTGGCTGCCACAGGACGGTGGTTTCCACCCGCGGCAGACGCCCCGCAGCGCTGAGCGAATTCACCAGCGCGCAGCCCAGGCGAATGGCCAGAATGCCGGTCACGGGAGTACCGAGCTGCTCGCACCATCGGGCCGTCGCTGCAACATCATCGAGCCAGCATGACCAGTCACTGTCCGCAAAATCGCCGCTGCTGTCGCCCGTGCCGTAGTAGTCGGGAAGAACGGTCGCGATGCGACGCTCCTCCAGGGCGATCGCCAGCTCGGTCAGCATGCGCCGCGACTTGTTCATTTCCTCGGCAAAGGGAGCGAGCAACAGCACACAGCCCCGCGCCCGAGGCCGTGGAGTGCGAACAAGTGCGAAGACGGGCCCTCGGGCTCCCTGGAGGAAATGGCCGCCGACCATGCCTCGGTTCACGCCGAAGTCTTTCTCGAGACGAACTCCACGAGTGATCCGACGGTCGCGAACGTGTCCGCAGACAGCTCGTCATCATCCACGGTGATTCCATATCTCTCTTCGATCATCGTGATGAGCGTCACGACCGCCATGGAATCGAGCTCCGGTATGTCGCCGAGCAACCGACTGGCTGCCGTGAGTCGCTCTGCCCGGTCGCCGAGCTGCAGAGTGTCGCGCAGGATGTTGCGAATGCCTGTCAGGGTATCCATGGTGCCGATTGATCTGATTGATGCGGAGAGGCTGCTGCGAGTGTACCGCTCGCTTTCTGCAGGATATACGATCGTTCGGGCAAAACTCCCGGCCAGTTCAAAGTTTATGATGGGACGGCACACTAAACTGCGCACCGGCTGCCGGTGCCCGGCTTTGCGAAGGACAACATGCACCTGTTCGGTTTCCTCGGTCCCTTCCCCGGACCCCACGGCTTCGACGCTCTGGCTGAGTATGGTGCATCAACCGTGGGGCGAGCGGCCTGCGCGTCGGCGGTCCGACCGCAATCGTCTTCGGCGAGCTGGGCGCCTTGCGTAGCGGGGGACACGGAGGTCACGGTCGCGCTCAGCGGTGCGCCCATGTGGAAAGACGGTTCCGGTGCGACCGTGCAGCAGGGCGCCGACGCGGCGAATGCGATTTTTCAGGCGTACCTGCAACGTGGCGACGAGTTGCTGGCGTCCCTGCGCGGACGGTTCGCGCTGGCGATCCTGGACGGCCGCAGACAGCGGGTGCTGCTCGCCGTCGATCCGATGGGGATCGAGCGCCTCACGTATGCGACATGCGGTTCTGGGATAGTCTTTGCTTCCTCGGCGGAAGCCTGTGCGCACTTTCCCGAGCTGGGCGCGGCCCTGCGCCCTCAGGCGCTGTTCGACTATCTCATGATGCACATGGTGCCCGCGCCGCAGACGGTGTTCGCCGGCGTCAGCAAGCTGAGTCCTGGCACTTGCGCCGTTTTCGAGCGCGGGACTCACCGCATCGAGCGCTACTGGCAGCCGCACTTTGCTGAGCGACGCGCGGCCTCCTTTGCCGAGCTGAAGGCGGACCTGCATCGCACGCTGCGAGTCGCCGTTCGCAGCAGCCGGCCAGATCAGCGCACGGGTGCATTCCTGAGCGGCGGGCTCGACAGCTCTACCGTAGCCGGCGTGCTGAGCGAAGTGCGCTCCGAGCCCGGCCAATACGTTCTCGATCGGCTTTGGTTATGCCGAATACGACGAACTGCCGTTCGCACGCATTGCGAACGAGCGCTTTGGCTGCGCCGGGCACGAATACACGGTCAGCGGCGACGACATCGCCGATCCGTTTCCGACGATCGCACGGGCCTACGACGAGCCGTTCGGCAATTCTTCCGCCCTGCCGCTCTACTACTGCGCGCGGCTTGCAGCCGCAGCATGGATTCGACCATCTGCTCGCAGGCGATGGCGGCGATGAGTTGTTTGCCGGCAATTCGCGCTACGCAGACAGCATGTCTTCGAGCACTACGCGGCATGTCCCCGCCATGGCTTCGCAAGGGCTTCATCGAGCCGTTGCTGGAGCGATATGCCGGGCGCTACGACCGTCTGGCCGATCGACAGGCCCGCAGCTTCGTCGAACAGGCGCAACGTGACGCTGCCCGAGCGCCTGGAGATCTGGAACTCCTCCTGTATCGCGTCGGGCACTGCCGAGGTGCTGCATCCGGGCTTCCTGGGCGCAGTCGATCGTGCACGGCGCCGCTACGCGCGCATGCAGGACGTCTGGGACTACGCCCGCGCAAAGCGCACTGAATCACATGCTGTACTACGACTGGCAGTACACGCTGGCCGACAACGACCTGCGCAAGGTCGAGACCATGGCGCGCTCGCCGGCGTTGCGTGTCTCCTATCCGATGCTGCATCCCGACGTCATCGACATGTCGCTGCGGGTGCCGCCGGCGCTGAAGATGCCCGGCACGCAGCTGCGCCATTTCTACAAGGAAGCGATGGCCGGCTTCCTGCCCGACGAGATCATTCACAAGACAAAGCACGGGTTCGGCCTGCCGTTCGGGCTGTGGCTGCACGACTCGCCGCGCCTGCGCGACCTGATCCTCGGCAACCTGTCCGCCTGCGCGGCCGCAACTCGTCCAGCCGCAGTTCCTCGATCGGCTGTTGCGCCTGCACGGCAGCGATGATGCCAGCTACTATGGCGTTTTCGTCTGGGTCCTCGCGATGCTCGAACAGTGGTTCCAGGAACACCGGATTGCGCCATGAAGCCGCCGTCCACGTTCGAGTCGCTCCTGATCCGCGCGTGCGGATCGATCATGGCGGGCCGGGGCAACAGTGCCGCGTTGCTCGTGCTGATTTATCATCGCGTCCTGCCGCAACCCGATCCGTTGCTGCCGAGCGAGCCCGACGCCGCGACGTTCGCCGCACACATGGACTTGATGCCCGCCACTTCATCGCGCTGCCGCTGACTGAAGCCGTCGGCCGCCTGCGCGCGGGGACTCTGCCGGCACGCGCAGTTTGCGTCACCTTCGATGATGGCTACGCGAACAATTGCGAAGTGGCGTTGCCGATCCTCGCGGCGCGGGGCATTCCCGCGACCGTGTTCGTTGCGCCGGGATTTCTGAATGGCGGCCGCATGTTCAATGACACGATCATCGAGGCCTTGCGTCGAGCGCCGGCGGAGCTCGATCTGCGCGGTTACGATCTCGGGTCTTTTCAGCTCACGGATGCTGCGGCGCGCATTCGCGCGTTCGAAGAGATCATCACCAAACTCAAGTATCGCGCGCCGCGTGAGCGGGTCGCATGGCCAACGCCGTCGCCGAGCAGGTCAACGCGAGGCTCCCGGACGATCTTGATGATGTCCGAAGACCAGGTCCGTCAGCTGCATCGCTCGGGCATCGAAATTGGCGCGCACACGATGACCCATCCGATCCTGCGCAGCGTCGATGACGAAACCGCGCGCAGCGAAATCACCGACAGCAGGCGCAGACTCGAGGAAATCATCGACGCGCCGGTCAGATCGTTTGCGTATCCGAACGGCGGACCGGGCCGGGATTACACGGCCACGCACGTCGCTCTCGCACGGGAGGCAGGCTTCGACTTCGCCGTCTCGACAGCGTGGGGCGCCGCCACCTCCGGTCGGACTCTTTCAGATTCCTCGTATTGCGCCCTGGGACCGCGGCGCTGCGCTTCGGCCGGCGCATGGCGCGCGCATATCGGCAGCGGCGCGTCGCATACGCCCGACGCGCGGAACCTATCGGCTTGACCGACGCCATGCTCACGACGTAGCTATACTTGCCGGATTTCTCCGGCGCGATTCTTTCGACACGCGGCGAATCGTCGAGCGCCGTCTCGCGCGCCCATTCGGCGCGCGAGCTTCGCGCGATTCGCTGTTCCACCTCACCCGTCAACTCCGCGCCGGGCACGAGCAGCAGCTCGAGGGACAGATCTTCCGCCTGAATGAACTTGAACGCGCTGCACCGCCGGGTTGTCGCGCACCTCGTAGATCAGCGCGAGCGCATGCATCATGTTCCCGGACCGGTGCGGATGAAGTCCGTCGTCCGCCCATGGACCGTCTCCAGTACGGGCAAGCCGCGGCCGCAGCGCATGGCTCGCGCGACTGCACGGCCATGTCTCCGGTGCGATAGCGGATGAACGGAAAATCGGCAGTCGCCAGGTGTGTCACGACGATTTCGCCGGTCTCGCCCTGGCTGCGACAGGCCTGCCGTCCGCATCGATGCAGCTCCACGACGATGTGCTCGGCCGACACGTGCAGCGAGCCTGGCGGCATTGATGAGCGATGAAGCCTGCGTCGCGCGACCCATAACCGTTGGCGACCGGCGCGCCGAAGACCTGCTCGATGATCTGCGCGCTGTTGCGGATACAGCGTCTCGCCCGTGACGAAAGCGACGCGTACGCCGAGATCATCGAGCCGAACCGCGCGCTGCAGAGCATGCCCTGCGAGCAGCGCGAGCGCCGAAGCGTACCCGAACACCATCCGCGGCCGGATACGCCGCAGCGCGTCGAGGTACTCGTCCATCGTTGCTCGGACATCGCGAACGCCGGCAGCAGATGTGTTCGGAACAGGCGATCGCGTATCGCCTTGAGACGATCCTGCGCGCCGAGCTCGACGGGAGAGCCCCAGATCACGACCTCGGGATCGCCGATGTCCACACCCCACCAGCGCGTCGCTCGCCATTTTGCCGCCACGTCGTGCGATACGCGGCCCATGCCCATGTAGAACACCAGTGGCTCGCCGCTCGAGCCGCCCGTGTTGTAGCGCACGAGTCTTCGCGCATTGACCGCCTTGAGCTGCTCGATGTTCGAACGGATCAGGCCCTTGGTGAGGAACGGCAGGCGCTCGAGGTCCCGCGGTGATGTGAGCCGCTCGGGTGCGAAACCGGCTTCGGCGAAGAGTCGGCCGTAGTAGGGAACCGTGTCGCGTACGGCGACGAAGAACTCTCGCAACCGACGCGTCTGAAGTTCCAGCAACGCCGCGCTATCCAGCCATTGAGTACGCTCGAGCTGTGCACGCAGTGCCGTGCTCGTATGCCGCTTGATACGTTCGTGCAGCGGAAAGAGCACAGCGCTGCACAGCCGCGTGTAGACGCTCATCGTCGCGTTGCCGCGAGCGTTGGACTCGCGCCGGCATGAGCGAGCCGCCGATAGAGCCCGAGCCACTGATCCCTGACGACTTGCCAGCGGCAGCTCGCCGCGAGTTCGCTCGCTGCGGCACACAGCCGCTGCCTCAGGTCCGCATCGCCGAGCACGCGGCTCATTGCCTCAGCCATTTCCGGCGGCGAGTCCACGGGCACGAGCCACGCAGTGCGTCCGTGCTCCACGAGATACGGAACGCCCCCGACGTTCGTCGACACGATCGGCACGCCACAAGCTGCTGCTTCGAGAAGTGAGTTCGGCGTGTTGTCCGCGCGGCTCGGATTCAGAAGCAGGTCTGCATCCCGATACAGGTTCGCGATCTCCGCAGTTTCGAGCCTGCCCGTGAAGCGCACGAGGTTCGCGAGTCCCAGCGACCCACTCAGTCGCTCCAGCGCTGCGCGCTCGGGACCCGAACCTGCGATCGAGACACGCAGATCCGGCACGTGCCCTCGCAGCAGTGCCACCGCGTGCAACGCCGTGTCGATTCCGTAAAGTGTTTCGAGGTTGCGAGTGATCACCACATGAGTGCGCCCGCCGGGGCGCTCGCCAGCAGCACGCGGCGTGAAAACCGCGAGGTCGACGACGTTTGGAATGACCTCCGCTTCGAGGCCGTACTGCGCGAATACTTCCTTGAGGAAGCGTGATGGAACCACCAAGGCAGCTCTGCGCAGCGTCGGGATCACGCTTGACGCAGACCGACTGAGGAACTCGCGCGCGAGCCCACCGCGATAATTCACGACCACCGGCACCCCCTGCGCAAAGCCCGCTTGAATGGCGGGTGCGGCCAGCAGACGCCAGGCCCAACCGGAGTTCGCCATCACATGCATGACATCAATCTGCCGGGTCGTGCGCGACAGTGCACGTCGATATGGAATCTGATGCACGAGTCCGCGGATGCCGCGGAGCGAGGCGATCCACGCAGGGCGATGCGGCTCGTTGGTGCGCACGAGCGCAACGTCGAGCCCTTCCGCGCGCAGCAGCGACGCCAGCTGTCGCGTCTGATTCGCCATTCCACCGGAAGGCGGCGGCAGCGGGCCGACCAGCCCGAGCCGCAGGCGCTGGGCATCCCGGCTCATGCCGTTGCGCGTAGCACGCTGTCGCTGCCGGCGTTCAGGACGTTGCGCAGGAAAGCCTCGAACATGAGGACGGTCCAGAGCGGCGCGCTGTAGTCGCTGCGTCCTGACTGATGCGCCTCCACCATCTGCTTCAGCATCCGCTGATCGAAGAAGCCGGTGTCGGCCAGAGTCGGGCCGAGCACGGAGTCGCGCACGCGCTCGCGCAACGGGCCGCGGAACCAGCGCGCCAGCGGCACGGCGAAACCCATCTTCGGCCGATAGAGGATCTCGTGCGGCAGGTGCGGCTCCATCGCCTTCTTGAGGAGGAATTTGCCTTCGCCGCCGCGAATCTTGAACGAGGATGGCAGGCTCGCGAGCCAGCCGACCAGCTCATGATCCATCAGCGGCTCACGTACCTCGAGCGAATGGGCCATCGATGCGCGGTCCACTTTGGTGTTGATATCGCCGACCAGGTACGTCTTCAGATCCAGATATTGGATGAGCGCCAGCGGGTCGTCGGTTCCGGCGCGCGCTGCGTGGCTGCCTGAATACTTCGTCGACGCGATAGCCATCGAGTGCAGAACGCATGCCCGCCGAGAACAGACGCGTGCGCATCGGCGCACGAAAGATCGAAACGCTGTGCAGATACGCTTCGACTGCGTCACGGGCCAGGGACTCGAAGGTCGTTTTCGCGCGCAGCGGACGTGGCGCCCAATCGGCCTTCGGATAGAGGCGGCCGAGCAATCCGAACATCGGCCTGCGCACTGCGAGCGGCAGGGAGGCCCGCAGGCGCTCTTCGGCGAGATGCATGCGGTAGCGCCGGTAGCCGCCGAAGTTCTCGTCGCCGCCATCTCCCGAGAGCGCTACGGTCACGTGCTTGCGCGCCAGCTGGCAGACACGATACGTCGGGATGGCCGAACTGTCCGCATACGGCTCGTCGTAGAGCGTGGCGAGTTCGTCGATGAGATCGAAGTCCTCGCGCGCCACGCGCTCCACGCGATGTCGGGTCTGATAGCGATCGGCGACCTGCTGCGCGAATCGCGCTTCGTCGAACTCGGGATCGTCGAATGAGATCGCGCAGGTGTTGACGGGCGAGTCGCTCGACCTGAGCCATCGCTGCAACGACCGCGCTCGAATCGACGCCGCCGGAAAGGAATGCTCCCAGCGGAACCTCGGAGATCATCCGCAGGCGCACCGACTCCTTGAGTCTTCGGTCGAGCTCCTCGAGCGCAGCGGGCAGGCTCGATGCGATTGTCGAGGGTGAAGCGCACGTCCCAGTATTCGGTGGTAGCCGGGACCGGGTGCCCGCGACGCAGTTTCACGTAGTGTCCGGGCGGCAGCTTGCTCACGCTCGTGAAGATGGTGCGAGGCTCGGCAACGTAGCCGAGCGCGAAGTACTGCTCGACTGCGCACGGATCCATGTTGCGCGTGACGCCCGGATGCATCAGCACCGACTTGAGCTCGGAGCCGAACACAACCATGCCGTCCGGCAGCACGGCGTAGAAGAGTGGCTTCACGCCGAGGCGATCGCGCGCGAGGAACAGCGTCTCCTGGTTGGCATCCCAGATCGCGAACGCGAACATGCCGCGCAAACGCTCGACGCACTTCTCGCCCCACGCCTCCCAGGCGTGCACGATCACTTCCGTGTCGCTGCGCGTGCGAAACTGATACCCGAGCGCCTGCAGCTCGGCCATGAGCGGCTGATAGTTGTAGATCTCGCCGTTGAAGACGATGACCGTCGAACCGTCGGCGTTGTACAACGGCTGCTGTCCGGTCGCCAGATCGATGATCGCGAGGCGTCGATGCCCGAGGGCGATTCCCGGCGCGTGATGCTCGCCGTGACCGTCGGGACCGCGGTGACGCTGCGAATCGTTCATCCGTTGCAGCAAAGCGCGGTCGAGCGAACGCCTGCCGCGCATATCGAACATTCCGGTAATCCCGCACATCAGGCGGCCTCCCCGTAATTGACCGAGCGCTGCTTGTAGAGAGCTTCGTAGTCCTGGAGCATCCGGTGCAGCGAATACTCCTTGCGGATTCGTTCGCGCGCAGCCTGCCCATGCGCGGCGAGCACGGCCGGGTCGCGGGCATATCTCAGCAGCGCCGCGGCCAGCTCTGCAGAATCGCCGGGCCGGACCAGGCGGCCGGTCCTGTCTTCCTGCACCAGCTCGAGGTTGCCGCCGGTGCGTGTGGCGATCACCGGCAGACCGCTGGACATGGATTCGAGCACGGTGTTCGAGATTCCTTCACGCAGCGAGCCGAGGACATAGAGGTTCGCTTCGCGCAGCAGTGCGGCGACATCGTCGCGGCTCCCCGGCAACCAGGCCTGATCGGCAAGTTGCGCTGCGGCCAACTCCTGCAGCGCGCTCTCGCGCAGAGGACCGTCGCCGATCATCGCGAGGCGCAACTTCGCGCCGGCCGGATCGCGGCGAGCGGCAATGAAGGCGCGCACGAGATTCAATGGATCCTTGATCGGGCTGAAGCGCAGCACGCTCATCGACGACGAGGGCGTCCGGGGGAAAGGCGGACGGCGGCAGCAGCACGCGCGGTGCGCCACGTGCGCACTGAAATTTGTCGGTGTCCACGCCGTTGCAGATGCGGAGGATCTTGTCGCTGCGAATGCCGACGGTCGACGCCAGCCACTGCTCGAGCTCGCGCGAGACCGTCACGAAGCGGGTGATCGCAGGGCTCGCCAGACGACGCATCGCGCGATACTTGCGATTCGTACCGTCGGGATCGTAAACGTCCCAGCCATGCTCGCTGTGAATTCGATACGGGACTCCCGCCAGCCGCGCGATCACCGCTCCTTCGAGCGTTGCCAGATTGCGCGTATGCACGATATCCGGTGCGAGCTTCTTCAGCAAACGATAGAGCCGCACGTATGCAGCGGGATCTTTGCCCGGCTGTTTGTTGAGCGCATGGACTTCGACGTCGCCGCGAGCGATTCGCTTGCGAAAGTCAGAGCTCTCCGTCAATGCGATGATCACGTGCCGGAAAGCACTCTCGGGCAGCCCGTTCACGACGTTGACGACGCCGTTCTCCAGACCGCCGTAGTCGAAGCGGAATACGACGTGCGCAATCAGCGGCCGTCGATCGGCGGCGGCGCTGTCAGGCGATCGGTACGCCATGCTTGCTCCGTGAGGCGTCACAAGGCCGCAGCGACGCATAGACCTCGCGATAGCGCGAGGCGGAGTTGCGCCACGTGCAGTGCTCGGCGACATACTGGCGACCCGCATGCGCCAGCGCAGGCCAGCGCTCACGCTCGGCGAGCAGGCGCAGCGTCACTCGTGCCAGATCGTCGACGTCTCCTGCCTTGAACAGGTAAGGCCGCAGATGCTGCGGAATGAGCTCGCGATGACCGCCCACATCCGAGACCACGAACAGGCGGCCGAGCGACATGGATTCCAGTGGTTTGAGCGGCGTGACGAGCTCGGTGAGGCGCATCGACTTGCGCGGATAGACCAGAACGTCGATCACCGAGTAGTAGCGTCGCACGTGCTCATGAGGCACGCGTCCTGCGAAGACCACGCGGTCGGACACACCGAGCTGCGCGGCGAGCCGCTTCAATTCCGCCTCCGCCGGACCACCGCCGACGAGCAGCACGCGAACCCGCGGTTCCGTGCGCACGATTGCGGGCAAGCGCGCGCAGCAACAGATCCAGCCCTTCGTAGCCGTAGAACGAGCCGATGAAGCCGAGCACCGGCCCCTCGCCCAGACCCAGCTCGCCGCGCAGACCCTGTTCCGCCTGCTCGATGACGCTGAAGTCCCTGATATCCACCGCATTGGGAATGATCGTGATTCGTTCGCTGGGCGATACCGCGGGCCTGAATATCCTGCGCCAGTCCGCCGCAGATCGTGGTGATCGCGTCCGCGCGCTTCAGCACGTACGTTTCCAGGGCACGCGATAGCCGGTAGCGAATGCTTCCTTCCGTCGTCGTGCCGTGATCCACGGCAGCGTCCTCCCACGAGGCGCGCATTTCGTAAACGAATGGCAGACGATGCCGACGCGCCGCACGGATCGCTGCCAGACCATTCAGGCAAGGCGAGTGAGCGTGCAGGATGTCTGGCTGCAACGCGCTGCACGAGTGTCTCGATCCGACGCGCGGTCGCTGAGACGACCGACCATTGATCGAGCACCGGCGATCGTGCGAGCGGTCCGGCTGGCCGTGGCGTGCGGAAGAAGCGCAGACCCGCTGCATCCTCCTCATCCGGCCGCGGCGCGTAGTGCTTGGGTGTCGTGAGATGGAAAGTCTCCCAGCCGAGCGCACGTTGCTCTCGCAAGAGCGCAGCAGTCCGGAACGCGTAGCCACTCTGCAGGGGAAGGGAGTGGTCGAGGATGTGAAGGACTCGCAGCGTCATCGGCGTTCCGGGATTTGCACGGCGCTACATCACCAGCAGACGCCGCTGTAGCGGGCGCATTTGATCTGCGCACGCGGCAACCCCACCACATCGACGACTGCAAGATCCGCGTTGTCGTGATCTGCGAGCGCCTGGACTATGGCCGGCGAAGCAAGGCTCACGACCAACGACCTGCGCGCCGGCGATTGCCTGCGCGCTGTCCTCCACCATCAGGCTGCCGATATGCGGGATGCTCTGCTCGATGTAGCGCTTGTTGGCGCCGATGCAGGCGCGACAGGTTCACTTCCGGATCGTAGATGCGCAGGTCGTAGCCCTTGCCGATCAGCCGCTCGGCGACCGTCACCGAGCGGGCTCTCGCGCAGGTCGTCGGTGCCGGCCTTGAAGCTCAGGCCGATCATGCCGACCTCGCGCTTGCCCGGACTCATGACCATGTCGAGCGCGTGGTCGATGTGCGCGCGATTGCTGCCCATGACGTTGCCCAGCATCGGCGTCGTCACGTCGTTGATCTTGCCGACGTAGGTGAGCGCGCGCAGGTCCTTCGGCAGGCACGAGCCGCCGAACGCGAAGCCGGGCTTCAAGTAGGCCGGCGAGATGTTCGAGTCGCTGTGTCGCTGGCAGACGAGGTCCATGACTTCGCGCGCATCGACGTCGACGGCCTGCGACAGGCGCCCGATCTCGTTCGCGAACGTGATCTTGACGGCGTGGAACGCGTTGCAGGCGTACTTGAGCATTTCGGCCACGCCGATCGACGTCGATGATGAACTCGCACGGCAGGTGTCCGAACACATCCTGCAGCACCTTCGCCGAGCGCGGTCGTCCTCGCGTGCCGATCACGGTGAACGGCGGATTGTCGTAGTCCTTGATCGAGGTGCCTTCGCGCAGGAACTCGGGCTGGAAGCCCAGGCCGAAATCCTCGATCGGCGCGCTTGCCGCTGGCCTGACTCGAGGCCGGCCTGCACGACCGCGTCCATGCGTGCCCGGCTGGATGGTCGAGCGCATGATCGACCGTGTGATAGTCGGCCTTGTGCGTCGAGCGCCTGCGCCGATCTGCTCGCATGACGCGGCGCATCGCGCCGACAGGTCCTGGCTGCCGTTCGGGCTCGACGGCGTGCCGACGCAAATGAACGACAGCTCGGTGTCGCGGACAGCGGCGGCCACGTCGTCGGTCACGCGTCACGCGGCCGCGCCTTGACGACTTCGCGCGGTCAGTTCCTGGATGCCTTCCTCGACGATCGGCGAGCGGCCGCAGCGGATGAGTTCGAGCTTGAGCGGGTCGAGATCGACGCCGACGACCTCGTGACCATCGCGCGCCAGGCACGCCACCGACACGGCACCCACGTAACCCAGACCGAATATGCTGATTCTCATGGCTTCTTCTGCTCACTCGATCGACGTCACTACGCAGTCTAGCGCTGCGCCGACCGCTGGACACTGTGAGGCGATCAACGCATCGAGCCGCCGCATCGAGCTTGGCCAGCTGTGATTCGTCAGCACGCGCGCCCTGCCCGGCCAGCGGCGAGGCGCTGCGCGCTCCTCGCGCGAGCCGAGCACCGTTGCGATGGCCTCCACGTACTCGCTCGGTGTCGTCAGCCGTCAGCAGGTGCTCGCCCGGCGACGGCGTCCACGCCGCCCGACGGCCTGCCGGCTG
Source organism: uncultured Gammaproteobacteria bacterium (assembly GCA_963830745.1). Classification (GTDB taxonomy): domain Bacteria; phylum Pseudomonadota; class Gammaproteobacteria; order Steroidobacterales; family Steroidobacteraceae; genus Steroidobacter. Next base: position 922,143 of record CAWHNL010000009.1, on the reverse strand, counting down.
CAGACGACCGGCACACCCATCGCCATCGATTCCAGAATCTTGTTCTGCGTGCCCCGCGCGATCTCGAGCGGCGCGACCGTCAGCGCGGCGCGCGTCACGTACGGGCGCACGTCCGGCACCGAGCCCGTCACGCGACACCCGGGAAGCTTGCCGAGCTCGCGGATCTCGCGCGAAGGATCGGCCCCGACGATCTCGAAACGCGTGCCGGGCCGGCGCGCTTGCAGCCGCGGCAGACACGTCCGCGACAGAAACCGTGCACGGCCTGCTGGTTCGGGAAGTAGTCCATGCGACCGACGAACGCGATCAGGTCGCGGTCGTAGTGGCGGCTCGGCCGGCTGGAAGAAGTCCGCGTCGACGCCGTTCGGAAACCAGTCCGTCGGGCCCGTTGACGCCGAGCTGCGCGCAGCGATCCATCTCGGCCCGCGTCGTGCAGGTGCACAGGTCGAACTTGCTGGCTCAGCGTGCCGCTCGGTGCGCTCGAGCTTGACCGCCTCGAGCCAGTAGCCGGCCGACAGCGGGAAAGGCGCGGTGCTGCGAATACTCGCGCCACTTCTGCGAATCCATGTCGCCGAAGTCGAGGATCTTCGACCGGCGCCGGCGCATCGGCTGACATACGGCGCGACCGACGAGCAGTGGACGAACACCAGGTCGTAGCCGCCGCGTGCGCAGCTCCTCGTCGATGCTGCCGTGCCAGCGCGCCGGAGTAGAAGTAGCCGAAGCTCGACGGCCGCGTCGTCGGCAGCCAGGCGACCATGCGCGGCCAGGCCACGCTGTCGTCGGAATCACCTCGACGATGCGCTCGTGCACAGTGCTGCGGCGAGCCCCTCGCGCCTCGTCGCGCTTCGTCCTGCGTTGCGCGCCAGCGAGGCGACCGTGACCTCGTGCCCCTGCTCGTGCAGGTGCCGAATGATGTTGAACGGGCCGGATCTTGCCGCCGCGCTTGGGCGGAAACGGCACCCGGTGGCAGACGAACAGGACTTTCACGCGGCGAGACTCGCGCGCAGCTCATCCGTCAGGCCCGGCCGCGCTCTGCGCCGTCGAGATACAGCCGGCACCAGATCTCGAGATTGATCAGTGCCGAGCAGGTGATCGGTGCGATCGGCCTGCTGCTGCTCGTGCTCGCGGACCGTGCGCTGCACGGCGTCCGGGTCGAGCAGCCCGCGCCGCATCGACGACTTCCCGCGACAGCACGTCGCGCACCAGCGCCGCGAGCTCCGCCTTGAACCACGCACCGATCGGCGCACCGAAGCCGCGCTTCTCGCGGTTCAGGATGCGGTCCGGCAGCACGCCCTGCAGCGCTCGCTTCATGACGTGCTTGAGCTCGCCGCCGCGCATCTTGAGCGCTGCCCGGCATGCGGGCCGCCAGTTCGACGAGACGCTGATCGAGCAACGGCACGCGGCACTCGAGCGACACCGCCATGCTCATCTTGTCGGTGAGCATCAGCAGGTCGTCGGGCATCTGCGTCGCGAAGATCGACGTCCATCAGTCGCCGCAGCGGATCGTCGGTCTGCGCGTGCCGCGAAGGCGCGCGCGATGCAGTCGTCGAAGCGGCTCGGCGCTGTCGCTTCATGCAGCGAACGTGCGCTCGGCGGCATCGAACACCTCCATGTACGCGCCGTAGCGCTCCTCGAACGGCGAGCGAGTCCGCCAGCAGGAACGCCTTCGCGAGCCGCATCTTGTTGAGCATGCGGCTGTGCCGGTCGCTCGGCAGGCGACTGCGCAATCGGCGCGATGATGCCGCGAGCGGATGCACCGCCGGAACGCGGTGATACAGTGCGGCGGTAGTGCTCGTCGAGGTAGCGCGTGTAGCCGCCGAACAGCTCGTCGCCGCCGACGCCCGACAGAATCACGGTGACGTCCTGGCGCGCGAACTTCGAGACGAGGTAAGTCGTGATGAACGCCGCGTCCGCGATCGGCTCGTCCATGTGCCACAACGAGCTCCGGCAGCAGCGAGGCGACGTCCGGCTGCACGAGGATCTCGTGATGATCGGTGCCGAACTGCCTGCGCCACCTGGCGCGCGTACGGCAGCTCGTTGTACAGCTGCCGCGCCGCTCGAGCCCTGGAACCCGATCGAGTAGGTCTTCACCGGGTGCGTGCTGTGGCGGCTCATGAAGGCGACCACCGCGCTCGAATCGATGCCGCCGCTCAGAAACGCGCCGATCGGCACGTCGGCCACCATCTGGTCGCGGACGGCGCGCTCCATCTCGGCGCGCACGGCCTCGATCCACTGCCGCACTCGACGCGTGTCGATCGACTTCGGCGCGGCAGGCGGTAGTAGCGCTGCATCGTGCACCGGCCGTCCTCGACGATGAGCGCGCGTGCCCGGCTGCAGCTTGCGCATGCCCTCGAACATCGAGTTCGGCGCGCTGACGTAGCCGAACGCCAGATACTGCGCCAGCGACGGACCGATCCAGCGCCGCGCCGACACCCGGGAATGCGCAGCATCGCCTTCGCTTCGGAAGCGAAACATCAGCTCGCGCTGCGTCTGGCGATAGTAGATCGGCTTGATGCCGAGGGCATCGCGGGCGACGATCAGTCGGCGCTCGGCGCGGTCCCAGAGCGCGAGGCCGAACATGCCTTCGAGCTCGCTCAGGAATCGCGTCGCCGTACTCTTCGTAGAGATGCGCGATGACTTCGGTGTCGCTGTGCGTCGCGAAGCGGTGGCCGGCAGCCTGAGCCGCTGCCGCAGCTCGCGGTAGTTGTAGATCTCGCCGTTGCAGACGACGACGACCTGCCCGTCCTCGTTCGTGATCGGCTGATGTCCGCCCGCCACGTCGATGATCGACAGCCGGCGCATGCCGAGCAGCATCTGCGCCGTCGCTGAACGCTCCCTGCATCGTCCGGCCCGCGGTGCACGATGGCGTCGCCCATGCGCTGCAGCACGTCGGGTCGTGCTGCGCGGCGCCGCCGAGAGCGCCAGGATGCCGTAAATGCCGCACATGCCGTTCGGACCTCAGCCCAGATACTGCGCGACCGGCGGGCCCGATCAGCTGCGTCAGCTTGCAGCGGCAGCCTGCTGCCACAGCTCGAATCGCCGTTGCGTACTTCGGGTTGGTCGGACTCAGGTTCGGCATGCTGTGCGGCGCGCACCAGAAAATACTCGTAGTGCAGCGGCTCGGGCTCGAATCCCCAGTACATCTTGAAGTCGAAGGCTCCGGTGCCGCGTTTGCTGCGACCGTAGTCGAAGAGCGTGCAGACCCCGCTCGCGCGCGCGCTCCATGACCTGCCCAGTACATGAAGTCGTTGCCGGCCACCGGCCGCGCCGCCAGCGTGCCGCCGCCGTAGTACGGCAGCACCTCGTCGCGGAAATAGAAACTCAGCACGCTGGCGACGGGCGTCGCCTTCGTGCGATACGGTGACGATCTCGCAGGCCTCGCCGAACGCCTCCTGCAGCGTCTCGAGGTAGCGCTTCGAGAAGACCGGCGTGCCGAGGTTGCGCAGGCTCTCGGAATAGATGTCGTAGTGGCGCGTCGGCATCCGCGTCGATCGCGACGCGCAGATCCTTCTTGATGCCCTTGCGCACCATCGCGCGCTGCTTGCGCGGAATCGCCAGCATGTTCGCTTCGGAGTCGGCGTCGATCTCCTTGCGGAACGTGACGTAGAGATCCTTCGCGGGCCACTCGGGATGCTGACGGCGGCGATTGCGCATCTCGAGATAGTCGACGTTGAGTGCGCGCGCGAGCTCGCAGGCGCGCGTCGTCGAGCGCCGCGATGCGCCGCCTGCGTCGTCGCGACGATGCCGCCGTAGACGCAGAACGGCGTCGAGATCAGCGCGCTGCCGAACAGGAGGCTGCTGCACGTGCGCCAGCGGCAACACGCCGCGGATCTCACCACCGCTGCTCGGCGAGCAGATAGTGCGTGCGGTGACCGAACGCCTTGGCGCAGCACGTCCTGCCATTCGGCGAGGTGGAAAAACGTTCCTTCCGGATGCCGGCGCACGAACGCGTTCCAACGCGCCGCATCCGCTGGCTGGAACGCGCGCACGGAGCACGCTGCCATTTCCGATCCTGCTGCCAGCGGTTGCGCGTTCACGCTGGTGCCTGTGCGCGTGGGACGAAGCCGAAGATCTCGTCCATGCGGCCCCAACGGAAATCTTTCAGTAGCCGGCCGAGCCGGCCTTCGGTGGCGTCGAGATTCGTGTAGTGGCGAAAGCGCGATTTCAGCGATGAGCCGTGAATCCGCGGCTGACCGGGATCGATCTCCCACGGGTGCGCATAAAAGATCGCCGACAATCGATCGAGACGGTTGACGCGCCGCAAGGCCCAGCGGAACAGCCCATAGGGCAGCAGGCGAAAGTATCCGCCGCCGCCGCACGGCAGCCGCTGGCCAGCGATTGCGACTGTCGTCAGCGGCACCTCGAGCAGCTTGCCGGACGCGACCCGGTACGGCGCGCGCGGCGAGTCGGGTATGCCGTACAGGTCATGCCGCACCGGGAAGATGCTCGAGTCGTATTCGAAGCCGAGCTCTTCCAGGACATCGAGCGCCCACATCGACTCGCGCACGATCGAATACGTGGCGGCTCGATAGCCACGCACGGGAGCGCCGCTCAGATCCTCCAGCAGCGCCTTCGCGTAGGCCGTCTCCTTGCGGAACGTCTCGGGAGACTGCTTGTACACGAGCTCGTGGGTCAGGCCATGGCAGGCGACTTCATGGCCGGCGTCGTGCAGGCGTTTGACCAGCGTTCGATGGCGCTCGGCCACCCAGCCCAGGACGAAGAATGTCGCGCGCACGTCGTGCCGCGCGAACAGATCCAGTAGCCGCAGAGTGTTGTTCTCGACGCGCGACTCGAGCGAGGACCACTTCGCCCGGTCGACGTCGGATGCAAAGGCCGTGACGTGGAAGTAGTCCTCCACGTCGATGGTCATCGCGTTCATCATGCTATGGGCGGAGTCGGCGGGGAGCACACATTAGCGTCCGAGGGAATAACGCACGCCGATGAAGCCGCGCGTTTCGTCATAGTCACGCTCGATGCCGTCGCCCGATCCCTCGTAATAGTAACCGGTCGCTCGCAGCGACCAGGCGTTCGTCAGCTGCCAATCGACGGTGAGTCCCGCGAACCACTCGTCGAAGCCGACGGTGGGTCCGACGACGAACTCGTCCTTGCTGTAGTCGGCTTCAAAGCCCAGCGTGAAACGGGGCGTGAGCTGCCTTTCGATCGAGAATGCAACGCCGACGATATCGCGATCGAAAGCGTCCTGCTCCTCGTACCGCTCCTGGTTGGCGTGAACGTTCACAGTCAGGGTCGTACGATCGAGCGTGGCCGTCAGTCCCAGGTAGACGTAGTTGTTGCGGAATACATCGGCGACTGGAATGACATCGACGTTGCCCGGCTCGATCACCCAGCGCCTCCTGATCGAGGCGGAAACTTTGTCCGGCATCCGAGAACTCCGAGCCCGCGCTGAGATCCAGGACCGTGCGCGCCGACAGCTCACGGGAGAAGGTCAGACGCCCCAGCCAGCCATCCGAGGGCTCCTGATTGTCCCGCTCCGCCTCGGTGTAGCCGGCATCGACGAGCAGCGTGGTGCGAACGCCCGTCGCATCGAAACGCAGGAAGGCTTCGCGAATTTCGTTGTCCTCGAACGTTTCGTCGTCGTACTCGATCTGCGACCAGGAGCCATTGAGGGACAGGCTCGTCATCTCGGAGAGCTTGTGACCGAGCGCCAACGAAGCCGTGAGGCCCTGGCTGTCCTGGCCGGCTTCCTCGTAGTAGGAATCCGACCAACGTCCCGACGCCTCGACGTAGTTGCGCGTGACCGAGCGGCAGCGTGATGTCAGGCCCCGTCGACAGGTAGTTGAAGTCCTGGCGATTGTCGGGACTGTCCGCCACGAGGCGATTGTTGGAAATCTGTCCGTAGTTGTCTTCGAGGATCCAGACGATGCGCTCCGGGATCAGCGCGAATCCCAGGTTGGCATCCACGCCGCCGACGACTTCGGGATCGAACGTGTCGTCCAGATATCTGCGGTAGTCGAGGTTGGCACCCACTTCGGCGGACAGTCGCGGCCGCTGCGTGTCGATATCCAGTCCGAGACCGGCGGTGCCGATCGATTCGGATTGCGGGTCGACTTCGCTGCGCCCGGCGTTGTCCGTGTGCTCCACACCCAGGTCCAGAGTCATCAGCGTAGCCGCGTGGGCCTGCGACATCGCAACCGCTGCACTGATCAGGGCCACCTGCGTGGCCCGCTCCAGTCTTCGAGATTTCATGCATTCCCCAGAAGCCTTGCGCGGACGCGCGCGGCTTTCGACCAGTAGTTATCGCGCGTTGGAGCCGTACCCGTAACCATAGCCGTAGTAGTAGCCGGCGGGTCCGCGCAGCTCGGCGCCGTTGAGCACCAGGCTGATATGGCGATCCTCACCGAGGATGCCGACTGCATCCTTCACTGCCTGCTGTGGCGTGACGCCAGCTCTCACTACCAGAACGATCTGGCCGAGGATGGCGCCCAGGGCGCGCGACTCGTTGGTCAGCAGGATCGGCGGTGAGTCGAACAGAACGATCCCGCGCCGGTAGATCGACGCAAACCGCTCGACGACGTCACGCATGCGATCGCTGGCCAACAGTTCGGTCGCGCTTTCAGACACCGTGCCCCACGGCGCGAAGTCCAGGCGGGGCACGTCGGTCGGTACGATGACAGACTCGACGGCCCGATTGTGATCGGTCAGAAGGTCAAGAACGCCGGGACGGTCCTGCAGCTCGAAGGTTCGCGTCAGATGCGGCTTCGGTGCGTCGGTATCCACGAGCAGGACGTGCAGCTCCGTCTCCAGCGCGAGACTCAAGGCCAGGTTGAGACTGGTAAACGTCTTGCCATCGCCGGGCAGCGCGCTCGCAACCATGATCGTGCGCTTGGCCGTCTCTGCCGACCCGGCCTGGGCATAGTCGATGAGCGGACGCTTGATCGCGCGGAACTGATCCGATAACTCACGCTCTTGCGACACCTGCGGCAGCATCAATGCACTGCGCAGCTGATCGTGATTCAGGTGCAGCAGCTTCGCGCCATCCGCGCGAAAGTCGTCCGGCGAAACTTGCGGCAGCGGCGCCGGCCGCGTGTTCGACGGGCGGACGCCCGGTTCCCCTGAGCGGCGCGCTCGGCGGCGACGCCTTGGCGGCAGCGGCGGTGGTGCTGCGGGGCGCGCGGACTGCAGCTTCTGGAGAGCTTTCTCGACAAGACTCATCAGGACTCCCCTCTATCCCGCCGCCACGGACGGAGCCACCGAGCCGGCATTGATGACCGCAAAGCCATATGCGGCCAGCAGCAGGATCGCTGCTCCCGACAACGCCGCGACCTGCAGGCGCTCGCGCCACTTGTTCTGGTCGGTCCAGGTGCGACCTACCGGACCGATCACAGGCAATCCGATGACCTCGCCGAGCGTGCGAGTGTTGTAGAAAACCGGGCGGATCATGTTGAGCAGATACGCCGCCCCGCCAGCCGCGCCCAGTGCCACGATCAGCACCGCCGACAGCAGCACGAAGCGATCGGGCGCAACCGGTTCGAACGCCGCCACCGGCGGATCGATGACCTGGAAGGTGACGACGCCGGTCTTCGCTGCGTCCTCGGTCAGCTTCGCTGTCTGCAAGCGCTTGGTCAGCTCCTGATACTGCGCGCGCGTGACGTCGTAGTCGCGGTTCAGGCGTGCCAGTTCGGCTTCGACCTCCGGCACGTTGTTCACCAGGCGCTGCAACTCGGCAACGCGAGCCTGACGCTGACCGAGATCCTGGCGCAGCTCGGCCAGTTGAATCTCGGTGCGATTGAGTTCGGTGCGAATCCCCTGATACACGGGATTCGACTTCAACGACTGCGACAGGGAACCAGTCGCCTGCTGACCGTGCCTCACTCGATCCAGCTCGGCGGCCTGCTGCTTCTTGAGATCCTCGATCGTAGCCTGCACGGCAACGACTTCCGGATGCTTCTCGGTATAGCGCAGCAGCAGTTCCTCCTGCCGAGTCTCGAGTTGCCGGATGCGCGACGCAACGTCCGCACGGCCCGAGTTCGCGTTGCTGGTAGTGCCTTGCTCGTCGAACCCGAACAGGAACGGCTCCTCGCCGGAGAGCTGTCTGCTCGATCTCGCCGCGGCGCGCTTCAGCAAGCCTGAGCCGCCTGCTGCACTCGCTCCAGCTCGACCATTTCCGTCTGCATGCGGGCAAAGTAGTCGCCGCGATTGTCCGGCATCTTGCCGATGTTCTGTTTCTTGAAATCTGCCAGACGCGACTCGGCTTCCTGCAGCCGTTTCTCGTTGTCGGCGATCTGCTCGCGCAGGAACTGCTGGGCTTCCTCCTGACCTTGCCGCTTGCCGCTCAAGGTGTCCTCGACGAACGAATTCAGCAGCGTCTGCACGACCTCGAGACTCTTGGTGCGATCGTTGTCGCGAAAAGTGATGCGATAGATTCCGTCGCTGTTGGTGTTGGCGGTTCGGGTATCGCTCGTGATGGTGATCCGCGTCCGCAAATCCGCGAGCAGGGCGTCGCCCTCGGCCGGCGTTTTCGCGCGCACGAACAGATCGGTTTCGCGGGCGACGCCTTCCAGGCGTGGACGACTCAACAGCGCCTGGCGCACGACGGCGAGCTCGGAGTCCACGTTCGCCCGCACGGCCAGTCCTTCCAGCAAGGGACCCAGCATGGACTGGGTGTCCACGTAGACACGGGCGGTCGCCTCGTAGATGTTCGGCATCGTGTAGACGAACAGCCAGCCGAGCAGACAGACGCCCCAGCTCGCCGCCAGGGCGAGCCAGCGGTAGCGCCATGCGCCGCGAATCTCATCGAGAATCTTGATTATCAGTTGATGCATGCGAGTGACATCGATGGCTTGGTCAGAAGATCAGCTTCGGGGACGATCACCATGTCCCCGGGCCGCAGGGGCACGTTGGTCTCGACCCTCCCCTTGTTGATCAGGTCGTTCAACTTCAGCTTGATGCGCTGTTCCTTGCCGTCATCGCCGGTGCGCACCAGTGTCGCACGATTCCCCGCTGCAAATTCTGACAGACCGCCCACTTGCAGAATCGCGTCCATGACCGTCATGCCGGCGCGGAAGGCGAGCGACCCGGGCGTCTTGACCTGCCCGATGATCTTGACCTGGTTGAACGCGTTCACCGGGTTCGTGACGATCACGTTCACCTGGGGTGTGCGCACGTACTCCTTGAGGGCAGTCTCGATGTCGCGGGCCAGCTGGTGCGGTGTCTTGGCGACCGCGACCAGGTCCTCGACCAACGGGCGTCGAGATCTTGCCGTCCGGCCGCACCGGTATCGTCACGGAGAGGTCCGGATGCTGCCAGACATAAATCTGCAAACTGTCGCCGGGACCGATCTTGTAGTCCTTGCTGTCGGGCTCGACCGGGCCGGCCGCCGGCGGCGCCTGCGTCGTTGCGGCCAGGCGGTGTCGGTGTCGGTCTGCACCGTCGGCGTCGGGGCAGGCTTCTGATCGGCTGGAGCGGCCGCTGCAAGGACCCCGGAACCCGGCGCGAGGAAGATCCCGATCAGGGCGATGGCAGCCAGCGTCCACGCGCCACGATGCTGGCTGGGCATTCGATCTTTCATCACATAATCACCGTCGTCAGGATTCCATAATTCGGGGCGGACTAGATCTTGGTGCCGAGGCTCGCCAGGAGCCTTTCGGCCTCGCCACGCGAGGGAAATTCCTGGGTCGAGGCCAGCAGCTTCGTGAGGACCTGCGCGGCAAGTTCCTTTTGCCCTGACTTCGCGTGCGCCACCGCCAGATGGTACGCGATCTCCCCGTTCTGGCCGCCGTCGGCTTCTGCTCTTTTTAGCATCTCGAGTCCCTGCTGGATGTTGCCCGTTTGGACAAGGATCCAACCGAAGGTGTCGGCAATTTCGGGGGCTCCCGGAGCGAGCTCGTACGCGGTGCGCGCCATTTCCAGTGCCGCCGGGTCGCCCTCCTGGTGCAGGAGCCAGGCGAGGTTGTTCAGCGCTATGGCATCGCTGCCACCGTCGGCATGCAACCGCTTGTACTGAGCGATCGCTTCAGGGCGCATCCCATTCGACTCATAGAAGCTGGCGAGCACCCGACGTACCTCGGCGTCCGCGGGCGCGCGTGCGAGCCACTGGGTGAGAACTTCTTCAGGCCGCGCGAGCTTTGCAGTCCGACGCACCTGGAACAACTTGATGGCGACTGCTGCCCTCGGCTGCAACCGCTGCGCGGCCTCATACGCTTCGATTGCCGAATCGAAGCGACGCGCCAGTGCATAAACGTCCCCCTCGCGCTCACGGCGAGCTGCGGGAGGCGCGTCGGCCGTAAGCGCTGGCAACCTCGCAAGAGCGCGTTCGACATCACCACTGCGTGCGTCGATCTCGATGAGCAGCTGTTCGGCGGCCTGCCATTTCGGACGCTGGCTGGTCGCGGCTTGCAGCAGAGCACGGGCATCGACCAGACGCCCGAGGTCGGTCAGCAGCCGGGCCTCGTGGATCGTGGCCTCGGGCAAGCCAGCGGATCTTGCTTCGCTGAAGCGCTTCAGCGCTTCATCGGTCAGGCCGGCTCGCGCCAACACCTGGCCGGCCCCATCGAGGGCGACCTTGCGATCGGAGGCGACGGCGATGGCCTGGTTCAACAGGTCGCGACCGCGCGCCAGATCCCCCTCGACGAAAGCTATTTGCGCCAGCCGCAGCCGCGCGCCCACGGCGGCCGGATCGGCACTCACCGCTTCCTCGAGCCAGCGTCGCGCTGCTGCGCGATCGCCTTTGAACCAGGCGATTTCGGACAAGCCCTGTCGCGCCGCCTGGTGCTTGGGATCGATCTTCAGGACCTCGGTGAGCAACCTGTTCGCGTTCGCTATGTCGCGAGAGCGCATATCGAGCATCGCGAGCAGCAGGCGCGCGTCCGTGGAGTTCGGCTCGCGTGCCATGATCCGTTCCAGCACCTCACGTGCACGGGCGTTGACGCCATTCACAGTGAGATAGGTGGCGGCGGCCGTGAGCACTCCGACGTCATCGCCACTGGTCGCGATGAGATGGTCCACCTCGCGGCGTGCTTCTTCGGGCTTCTTCCCCGCAACGCTCGCGAGCAACTGCAACGCTTGCGCGCGGCGCGCCAACGGCGACTGCGGCGGTACCGACTTCAGCAGAGCAAGCGCCTTGTCCGGCGTTCCTGCAGAGATGTAAGCGCTCGCAAGGTCCAGGCGTTTGGCCAAGTCATCCGGCGTCGCAGCAACACTGCGCTCGAGATGCTCGATGCCGCTGCTGCTACCCGACTGAAGGAGCGCCGCCCCGAGCAGCCAGTCCGCTTGCGGGTCCCCAGTCGCAGCATTCAAGACGCCAGCGGCGCGTTCGGGTTGCTGACGGCTCAAGTAGACCTGCGCAAGCAGTTTGCTGGCGGCGACGTTTTCCGGGTGCGACGCCAGGACTTTCGTGAGCAAGCCTTCTGCCTGCTCGGAGGAGCCGCGCGAGAGCTGCGCAGCTGCGAGCAGCAGCTGCGACCCTACGTGATCGGGGGCAACGCGAAGGGCCCGCTGGCTCTCCGCGATAGCAGTCGCGCCATCGCCTTTCATCAATGCGATGCGTGCTCGGAGATAGTGTGTGACGAGAGCTTCGGGCGCCGCGTCAGCCAGGGGCGCAAGGCTCTTGGCGGCGCTGTCCAGATCGCCGAGCGCAAGATCCGCCTCGGTCATGGTGATGTGCACAGTCATCTGCTCAGGAACGCGCAGATACTTGTAATTCGATTGCCGAAGCTGCTGCAGCGCTTCGCGAGCTCTTGGCTGGCTCACCCCGCGACATCAGTAGCGACGCGCGCAGCAGCATGGCCTGGGCTTGCTCGCGCCCCTCACTCTTGATCGCTTGCGTCAATTGCAGCGCAGTGGCGCTGTCGCGCGAGGCGATCAGAACGGCGCGCTCCAGCAGAGCCTGCGGATCATCGGGCGACAAGCGGAGCGCCTCGGTGAGTTGCTCTTCCGCTTTCTGTGAATTCCCTTGGCCTGCGCTTGCTATGGCCTGCAGCACCAAGCGGCGCGTCGGCGTCAGCGACTCGTCCTTCGCCAACGCTGCTGCCATCTCGTCGTACCGTCCCTGCGCCCGCAGCACTTCGTATTGCAAGTCGAGCAACGCGCGGTCGCCGGCTTTTGCGGCGAGAGCGCGTTGCAATTCCTTGTCGGCAGCTGGCGTATCACCGCGCCGAAGCAACAGGTCGGCCAACATGCCGCGCGCGCGTGCGTTGCCCGGCTCCTTCTCCAGCACCGTATTCAGATCGGTCATGGCCGCACGATAGTTAGTGTCGGCCAAATGTTTGGCGGCCCGATCGATGCGTTCGTCGGTGCTCGTCCAGAAGTCGCAGCCGGCGAGTGCCATCAGCACCAGGGCGCAGCCCGCCACGTTGATGAGGCGCCGCCTCCGCAAACTCCTCACAGGCTGATTCCGCAGCTGCCCTGACATCCAATGGCTCCTTCGCTACAAACGTGTCGGGATGAGCGCAGCCAGCGCTTGCCCTTTATCGCGCCAGAAGCCCGCCACTCGCTCCGCAGCCGCGTCGCAGTCGGGAATGCATTCCGACGCAAGCGCCACGGTGCCCGCGGGCACAGGCCGCCAGATCGCGCGCGCACCGTAGTACAACTGAACGAGTGCAGGCATCGACGTGATCTTGTCCCCTACCCGATAGGTCTGTCCGATGACCCATCTGCTGCCCGACGTATGCCTCGCAACGAGCATTGCAAGTGGGCTGTCGATCTGTGAGGTCATGCCGCGCACGGACCATTCGCTGCCCGGAGTCACTGAGTTGCCGACGAAGATCAGTTCCTGACCCTGGCGTTGTGCTCCATAGACGTTCACGTACACGTCGACCGAACCCTGCCATGCCCTCATAGCGGCTGCGATGCTGGGCCGCTACCGACCGGTACTCGGGCTGCCATTGGCTGTTGGGAGGAAGCGGGCCTTGCCACGCACCTGTCGTCACCGGCAATTCCTTCAGCGCAGGAATTTTCAGCGCGGCATCGCTGTCGGCAGCAGTGAGCGTCAGGGGCAGACCCAGCAAGGCAAGCGCCCAGATCCATGCCGTGTAGGCGACTCGTGTCGCGGAACGTTGCTCAACGACGGCCGGCGCCGGGGAGTGGCGGCCGAAATGCCGGATACACAGCGTCACTGCGCCCAGCAGTGGTATGAACAGCAGCCAGCCGAAGGCCAGGTGGTCAGTCGCGACCAGATAGTGCTGCATGTCCGAAACGTGGCCGGCGTAGATGATGGTCGCCACCCTGATCCAGTTGATGATCAGCGCGAGCACGATTGCGATCGCGACGACAGCCACCAGTCGCGCGCGGGCGCAATCCTCTGGCCGTTCCGCCAATGACGGCAAACGCGATCGCGGCGACCAGATACCGCTTGCCGCTGCAGGCGTCGGCAATGACGAATTGCCCCTCGGGAATCGTGACGTGATTGCCATCCACGACTGTCGGTACCTGCAGCAGAGCGAGCGCCTGCTCGACGACTACAGTCGTCAGGCCCTGCAGCATCGGTACCAGGTGATCCCACACTGGAATCGCAAAGTAGAGACTTGCGAACGGCAGGAGCAACACGCGCGCGGCATGACGCCCCAACGCAGCGAAAGTGGCAGCCAGCAAGAGCGCCGGCAAAAGTGCCTGCTGCAGGAGCTCGCTGTTGCCGCGATACGCAACGACCCAGCCGCAGAGGATCAGCAGCAATCCCGGCAAGGGCCGCGGGCACGGGGCTCGTCTGCGTCGCATCGATCTGCGCGCGCAGGCGCACCAACCAATAGATCACCGCGGCACAGACGACAAAGCCGTGCTGATAGTCGGCAGATTCCACCCACAATTGACCGAGCGCACGCCAGGCCGGCCAGGTGGCGGCCACAGCCACGACGACCAGCAGGTACACGACGCCGGATGGCGTCGGGGCCAGCCTGTTGCTCGTCACGGTACCTTGCTCACACGCATGCGCAGCCACGCATTCGCTCACTTGCTCAATGCCTGCCCGGCAGCGCGCAGCCCGTAGCGCTCCATCAGGTCGTAGAGCGTCGGGCGCGTCATGCCGAGCAACTCGGCGGCACGCGAGATGTTGCCGTCGACGATCGCCAGCACCTGGTGATCACCTGCCGCTCGGCGCGCGCGCGCACTTCGCGCAGGTTGAACAGCGATCTCGCCTTGCGCGCTCTCGTCTCAAGCCCGAGGTCAGCCGCAGTGATCAGCGGCCCGTCGCCCATGATGAGCGCGGTCTTCACCTTGTTCTCCAGCTCGCGCACGTTGCCGGGCCAGGAGTACGCCTCGAGCGCCGCGATTGCGCCTTCCGTGAAGCCGCGCTTCGGCCGGCCGTGCGGCCGCGCCGAACTTGCGCAGCATCGCGTGCGCGAGCACGGTCGGCGCCGCCGCGCCGATCGCGCAGCGGCGGAATGTCGATCGTGACCTCGCTGATGCGGAAGTACAGGTCCTGGCGGAAGCGCTGCTCGCGGATCAGCGCCTGCAGATCGCGGTTGGTCGCGCACACGACGCGCACGTCGACGGGGATCTCCTGACGGCCGCCGACGCGCTCGATCTTGCGGTCCTGCAGGAAGCGCAGCAGCTTCGCCTGCAGCGACAGCGGCATGTCGCCGATCTCGTCGAGGAACAGCGTGCCGCCGTCCGCGGTCTCGATCTTGCCGATGGTCTGCTTCGCGGCGCCGGTGAACGCGCCCTTCTCGTAGCCGAACAGCTCGCTCTCGAGCAGCTGCTCGGGAATCGCCGCGCAGTTGATCGCGACGAACCGGCCGGCCTTGCGATTGCTGCTGCGTGTGCACCGCGCGCGCGAGCAGCTCCTTGCCGGTGCCGCTCTCGCCCAGAATCAGCACCGATACGTCGGTCGGCGCGACCTTCTCGACCATGCGGCACACCTTGCGCATCGCATCGTCGGTGGCGATCAGGCCTTCGAACGGCGTATGCGAGCTGCGCCTCGCGCAGCGCGCGGTTCTGCTCCTCGAGCGCATGGATGTGGAACGCGCGGCTGCACGATCAGCCGCAGCACGTCGGTGTCGACCGGCTTCTGATAGAAATCGTAGGCGCCGAGCGAGACGGCGCGCACGCGCGTTGTCGCGATCGTGGTTGCCGGTGACGACGATGACCTTGGTCTGCGGCGCGATGCTCAGGATCTCGCGCAGCGTCGCCATGCCCTCGCTCGACGCCTTCGGGATCCGGCGGCAGACCCGAGGTCCTGCAGCACGACCGGCGGCTCGAAGCGGCGCAGCTGCGCAATGGCGCTTCGCTGCGGTTGCGCCGCGATCAGCACCTCGTGCTCGTCGAAGCACCACTTGAGCTGCTTCTGCAGCCCCAGGTCGTCCTCGACGATCAGCAGTTTCGGCTTTTCGTCGGTCACGTGATCCCCGTCAGCGTTGCTCGACCGACGCTGGCAGCGCCGACGCTGCAGGACGCCGTGGCCGGTTCGAAAGCGGGCAGCGCTAATCGAAAAGCGCGTGCCCTGTCCGGGACTGCTCTGCACTTCCACCTGCCCGCCGAGCAGCGGACGTATTCGCGCACCTGGTAGGCCCCGATGCCCATGCCCTTGGAGCCCTTGGTGCTGTCGAACGGCCGGAACAGCCGTTCGCGCACGAACTCGGCGTCCATGCCCGGCCGGTGTCGCTCACGATCGAGCATGCGTCCTCGATCGCCATGCTGCGTCACTGCGACGCTGACCGATCCGTCGCGCGCGCGTCGCGTCCTGGGCGTTGCGGATGAGGTGCTCGATGATCGTCGTCAGCCGCTCCGGATCGGCGCGCACCGAGCGCCGCTTCGACGCCGCAGCACGACCGGCGCGCGGCGGCGCGATCGCTGCAGCGCGCTGACCGCCTCGCGCGCGAGCGTCGCGCGAGATCCACCTGCGCCAGCCGCTCGGCGCCGTCGAGTCCGCGCAGCTGCTCGATCAGGCGCGTCATGCGCTCGACCGCGTTGGCGATCGTGCCGATCGCGTCGTCGACGAACTCCGGGTTGTGCTTGTGACGCTCGGCGTTCGTCGACGATCAGCTGCAGCTGCGCCGACCGAGTTCTTCAGGTCGTGCATCATGAAAGCCGTGAGCCGGTTGTAGGCCTCGAACTGGCGGCTCTCGGCGAGCCTGCGATCGGCCTCGTGCTGCGCGAGGTGCGTCGCGACGTGCCGCCCGACCGTCTTGAGCAGGTCGCGGTCCTCGTAGGTGAGCTCGAACGGCGGCGGCGGGTCGTACAGCAGCACGAAGCCGACCAGGCGATCGAGCTGCAGCAGCGGCGACACGATGCGCAAGCTGCGGATCGGTCCGCAGCCAGTCCGGCAGCGCGATGTTGTCGTAGATGTCCGGGCGTGCGCCGCAGTTCGTGCAGGTCGACGATCCACTGCGTGCGCGCGAGAAACGCGCGGCAGGTCGTCGCTCGCCGGCAGCGCCGTCGATGCCGTCGATCTGCTCGAGCTGATCGGCCATGCCGCCGCCGGCACGAAGCGCTGACCGCGCTTCGTCGAGCAGTGAACAGCACGCCGGCCGGGCTCGAGAAGATCTGCGCGATCGCGCGGATCGCGGTGCGCCGCACATCTGCATCCTGGCGGATGACAGCGTGCTGATGAACCGCAGCCACTCGATGCGGTAGTCGTACTTGTTGCGGTAGAAGTGCTTGCTGATGAAGACGCGCGCGTGCCGGCGCAAGCGCCGAGGCCGACCAGGCAGCACGAGCACGACAGCGCGCCGGCGAAGAACACGATCTGCCCGACGCGCCCCAGCCGCCGCCGATCTCGCGCACGTAGTAGCCGCCGAGCGGCCATCAGCAGCAGATAGGCGCCGACGCCCATGAACGTCGTCGTGTAGAAGACGACCTGGCGCGAGACGAAGACGTCGAGCGACCACTGCGGATTGCGCCGCACGGCGAGCGCGATCAGCGGCACCGCAAGCGCGTTGATGCACGCCGCGCGCGTTCCACGCGTCCGCCGTGATGCCGCGCAGCAGCTCCGCCTGCGAGTACAGGAACAGGTCGTAGGCGAACAACCCGCCGACGCCGACGACGAAGTACCTCAGCGACGGCGCGCGCGGCCTCGCTGCGAGTTGCGATAGATCTGCTCGAGCAGCACGAGTCCGAGCAGCGAGATCAGCAGCCCGGCGCGCGACAGCAGCAGCACCGGATTGGCATGACGATCGCCTCGCTCGCGAAGTGCGAGGCAGCGACCACCGGCGCGCACCAGCAGCGCAGCACACGCGACGCGCGCTAGCGAGCAGCAGCGCTCGTGGGCGCGGCTGCCCGCGATCGACGCAAGCGCGAGCAACCAGCGCGCCGTTGCGCAGCGATCTCGGCGACGTAGACGGCGAGCACCGGCATGCGGCCGCGTAGCGACTCGCCGGCGAGCAGCAGCGCCCAGACGCGCGGTGATCGCGCTCGCGGCGATGAGATAGACGCCCTGCCGCCGCCCGCGCCAGCTCACCACCAGCAGCACAGTCAGCAGCACGAACGCCGACCGCGGCGATGCCGTAGCTGATTGCGCCCGACTGAAGTTCATGTCGTCGACCGGCTCGTGCGTCGTACGCGCTGACGTCCGACGTCGCGCGCGTTCTACCGCGCGCCCTTGCCCCACACGATCACTTCGACTGTCTGCACCAGGATCGCGATGTAGAAGAGCAGGCTGTGATTCTTGACGTAGAACAGATCGTACTGCAGCTTCTCGATCGCGTCCTGCTCGGATGAGCCGTACGGATAGCACAGCTGCGCCCAGCCGGTGATGCCCGGCTTGATCGAGTGCCGCTCGCGGTAGTACGGGATTCGTCTCGTTGAGCTGCTCGACGAACTCGGGCCGCTCCGGCCGCGGCCCGACGAAGCTCATCTCGCCGCGCAGCACGTTCAGGATCTGCGGCAGCTCGTCGATGCGGGTCAGCCGGATGAACGCGCCGACGCGCGTGACGCGGCTGTCGTTCTTCTGCGCCCACTGCGCCTGCCGTCGCGCTCTGCGTCCTCGCGCATGCTGCGGAACTTGAGCAGCTTGAACGGCCGGCCGTACTGGCCGACGCGCACCTGCCGATAGAAGATCGGCGCGCGCCAGCCCTTCGGTGAGCTTGATGGCCAGCGCCGTCAGCAGCATGACCGGCGCGGCGAGCAGCGAGCATGGCGAGGCTCGCCACGATGTCGAACAGCGCGCTCCAGCGTGCTCGTGAACGCGCCCCTGACGAAACCCTTCCGAGAAAATCATCCAGCTCGGATTGAGGATGTCGAGCCGCACCTTGCCGGTCTCGCGCTCGAGGAACGTCACCAGCTCGACGATCTCGACGCCTTCGAGCCGGCACTCGAGCAGCTGGTCCATCGGAAAGCTGGCGGCGGCGATCGTCCATCGCCACGACGATCTCGTCGATGCGCTGCGCTCTGCACAGCAGCTGCAGCAGGTCCGGCTCCGTGCGACGATCTCTCGTGATCGCGGCAGCGCCGAAGCGCTCGTCGCCTTCCGCCGGCACGTAGCCGACGACCACGAAGCCGCGCCGGTCCGAGCGGCGCCGCAGCCGGGCGATGCTGCCGGCGCGCCGACCGGCGCCGTAGACGAGCACCCGCGCTTGAAGACGTCCTCATCGACGATGCGTGTCGAACAGGATGCGCACGACCGCGACCGCGCGAAAGCGAAGCCAGCGTGCTCAGCAACAGCGCGCCGCGCTCCGATATGCAGCGCCGGGAACAGGTAGAAGACGATCGGCGATCACCATCGCCCCGCCGAGCACGCTCGCCGCGACTCGCGCAAGAGTCCCGCCAGCCGCGCGCGCTGGCGGGAGTTGTACAGCCCCATCGCGGCCATGCTCATGAACATGACGCCGGCGAACAGCAGGCCGTGCGGGACCAGCGGTGCCGGAGTGCTGCGACGGCAGGACGGGACGCGCTGAACGTCAGACGGCGCGACGTAGGAGCGCGCAAGGAAGACGATGCGCCTCGAGGAGGGCCAGAAGCGCCAGCGGCAGCTGCCAGTAGTGCTGGAAATTCGGATCGCCACGAGACGTCAGGTCGCTTTCCGATGTGGCAATCGCCGGGTGCAGGCCGCCCAGATGGCCAAACAGCGGCAGCGGCCGGGCGTCATTGAGCACAGATGCGAGCCGCCTGCTGCCAGCGGCCGAAAGTCTAGTGACTTCGCCGCTGACAGCCCGCGTGAAGGCAGTCACAGTGACTACTGTTAAATAGTCCAAGCCCTGAACGGTGCGAACTAATTGACAATCATTCGCATTTGTATTTACATGCACATCAGTCTTGTCGAGCCTGCGAGAGTCCAGAAGCAAATGTACGTCTGCGTCTGCCATGCCATCAGCGACCGCCAGATCCGCGAAGTCGTAGAGCGCGGCGCCGAGTCGCTGAACGAAGTGCAGGCCCACCTGCCGGTGGCCAGCTGCTGCGGCCGCTGTGAAGATTCTGCGCGCGAAGTCATCGACTCCTACATCGACTCCGCTGCTCGCCCCGTCGCAGCCTGACGCAGGACCGCCGCCCGGCGGTCCGCCTTCAATCGACGCATCAGTTGGCAACGATCAGTTGCCTGTTTCGAGCGCGCTCGCCAAGATCGCGCGTCCGTCATCGCTCCTGCGGAGTCCGAGCCATGCAAGGTAACCCGATCGTCCTGCGTCATCTCAACGACGATCCTCAAGAACGAGCTGACGGCGATCAACCAGTACTTCCTGCACGCCCGCATGTACGACAACTGGGGGCTCAGCGAGCTCGGCGAGTACACGTACAAGGAATCGCTCGACGAAATGAAGCACGCGGATCGGCTGATCCGGCGCATCCTGTTTCTGGAAGGGCTGCCGAACCTGCAGGACCTGGGCAAGCTGCTGATCGGCGAGAACGTGCAAGCGAGGCGCTCGAGTGCGACCTGAAGCTCGAGCTGCAGGCGCATCCGGAGCTGCGCAAGGCGATCGCGGAGTGCGAGACCGCGGGCGATTACGTCTCGCGCGAGCTGTTCGAGGACATCCTCAAATCGGAAGAAGAGCACATCGACTGGCTCGAGACGCAGCTGAGCCTGATCGAGCGCATCGGCATCGAGAACTACTGCCAGTCCCACATGAGCGAAGAGAGCGGCGGCACCTGAACTGTGCGCACCGCCCGGCTAGACGCGCAGTCTCAGCCGACGGTCTTGGTCACAGGGTTCGACATCTGGCTGGCGACGCCCTGCTGGTTGAGCGAGCGCAGTGCGAAGAACCAGGTTCCGGCGCCGAGGTTCTCGACGACGAAGGTGTTGACCGAAGGGTTGGTCACCTGGACCGACTGGTCCAGCGTGTTCGCGTCGCGACCGTAGCGCACTTCGTATCCAGCGAGATCCGTCAGCGTGCTGCCGTCGTCGTTCTGGGTAGGCGGCGTCCACGACAACGTCACGCTGCCGGTGCCGACCGAGGTGACCGTGATCGCGAACATCGCAGTCGAGGCCGAGGCCTTGCCGTCCGAAACCGTGACCCGGATGTCCGAGTAGGTTGCGACGTCCGCAGCAGCGGGCGTGCCGGAGATGCGGCCAGTGGACTGGTTGAAGGCGGCCCATGCCGGCAGATTGGTCACGGAAAAAGTGAGCGGGTCGCCGTCCGCATCGGCGGCGGTCGGCTGAAAGCTGTACGCCTGCCCTGCAACTGCAGCAGCGCCAGGCGAGCCCTGTATCGTCGGCGCCGAGTTCGCGCCCGTTGCGGGCGCCGAAGTTTTCTCGGAATCGCCACCACCACCGCATCCTGCCAGCGCGACCAGTACGAGCGTCGCCAACGAGGAAGTCCTGACCGTCTTCGTAGTGCTGTGCTTCATATAGTCACGATGTACACAAGTTCCGTGCCAGGGGACGAGAATCCCTGCAGCGGCATCGGGTTATTACTGTCAGCGGTTGGGCAGAGCCGCTCATCGTGCAGTGCGGAGTCGCGGTTCGGGAACACTTGCGCACCCCGGCACGTGAACTCATGCACTCAACTGATTGATCTACAACGACGCAATGCCACGTCGCGAAGCACCGACATTCTGACAAGCCTTGCCCGACAGACGGGGCGGGCGCAAAAACTACATGTGGAAAGGTACGAATGACGGCGCCACCGAAAAGATGGCGTCCCCATGGGGATTCGAACCCCAGTTACCGCCGTGAAAGGGCGATGTCCTAGGCCTCTAGACGATGGGGACGCACGGCCGAAACGGGACTTGGTGGAGCTAGGCGGGATCGAACCGCCGACCTCTTGCATGCCATGCAAGCGCTCTCCCAGCTGAGCTATAGCCCCACGTGAGAGGCGCGCAATGTATGGAAGCGTTCCCGCAGTGTCAAGAAACGCCCTTGCTCCTCGTGCCGCCTGCGTAACGCGGCGACACAGCCGCTGCGCCGCCTGCCCGTCCCAGCCATCCGGGCGCGAGCCCGTCGGCCACTGCCCGGCGAGCACCACGTCGAGGCTCTGCGAGAGGTCGTTGCGCTGCGACGAGTCGATTGCTTCCCTGCGTCACGGTGATCGGACGCTCCGTGTTCTCGCGCAGGGTCAGGCATGGAATGCCCAGATAGGTCGACTCTTCCTGCACGCCGCCCGAGTCGGTGACGACGGCGCGCGCGGCTCTGACGAGCGCCATGAACTCGACATAGCCGAGCGGCTCGGTGAGCCGGATCCCGGCCGCCGACTGCAGCGCCGGCCAGAGCCCGAACTCTTCGAGCTTCTTGCGGGTGCGCGGATGCACCGAGAACAACAGCGGCAGGCGCGCGGACATCGCCAGCATCTGCTGCACCAGGTTGCCGAGCGTGCCCGCGTCGTCGACGTTCGACGGACGGTGCAGCGTCACGACGGCGTATCCGCCCGGCTGCAGGCCGAACTTGACCGGTCCCGGCGTCCGCATCGATCTGCGGCCGCATCATCTCGTACGAATCGATCATGATGTTGCCGACCCGATCGATGCGCTCCGCCGGCACGCCTTCGCGCAGCAGGTTCTCGTCCGCATCCGGCGACGGCGTCCACAGCACGTCGGAGATCGCATCCGTCACGAGCCGGTTGATTTCCTCCGGCATGCGCCGGTCGCGGCTGCGCAGCCCGGCTTCCAGGTGCACCACCGAGATCCACATCTTCGCCGCGACCATCGCGCACGCCGCCGTCGAGTTGACGTCGCCGACGACGATGGTCCAATCCGGCCGGTCCTGCTCGCAGACCTTCTCGTAGGCGGTCATGACGCCGGCGGTCTGCTCGGCGTGCGAGCCGCTGCCGACTTCCAGGTGGTAGTGCGGAGCCGGCAGACGCAGATCGCGGAAGAACGCGTCCGACATGTTCGCGTCATAGTGCTGACCGGTGTGCACGATGCGCGTCGTGCACCAGCTCTGCGTCGCGAGCGCATGATAGAGCGGCGCCACCTTCATGAAGTTCGGGCGCGCCGCGGCGATCAGATGAATCTTGCAGGACATAGCTCCGTCCGGCGCGCGCCGTCGACGTATCTTCTGTCTGCAGTCCTAGTCCGTGACGTACTCGAGCACTCTGCGCTGAGCGTCTGCAGGCGCGCCAGCGTGCGAGCGTCCTCTCCCGTCCGAGCGCCTCGAGCGTCACGTCGATCGGCGGCGATACCGACGTACCCGACGACTGCGACGCGTACGGGCTGCGCGACCTTGCCCAGGCCGACACCGAGCTCCGTGGCCGTCTGATTCACTGCCTCGTGAATCGCCGGCGGCAGTCCACTCATCGAGCGCCGAAAGCTTGTCGCGAACTGCGCGCAGCGGCGCAACGCTCTCCGCGGTGAGATTCTTCTTCGCGGCCTTCTCGTCGTAGCCGGTGAAGTCGCGAAAGAAGAACACGCTGTTCTGCGCCATTTCGCTTGCAGCGTCTTCGCGCGCTCCTGCAGCGCCTTCGCGACGGCCATGAGCTTGCGCTCGTCCGTGACTGCAACCCCGAGTGCTGCGAGCTGCGGCTTGAGATACTTCGCGAGACGCTCCGGCGTCGCGCGCATGATGTGCTGCTGATTGAGCCACAGGAGCTTCTCGGGATTGAACGCCGACGCCGACTTGTTGACGTCGCCGATGTCGAACAGCTGCTGCATTTCCTCGATCGAGAAGACTTCCTGGTCGCCGTGCGACCAGCCGAGCCGCACCAGGTAGTTGAGCAGCGCCTCGGGCAGATAGCCCTCGTCGCGATACTGCAGCACGCTTACGGCGCCATGTCGCTTGGAGAGCTTCGCGCCGTCCGCGCCGAGGATCATCGGCACGTGCGCGTACACGGGCGTGCGCGGCGCCGAGCGCGCGGAGCATATTGATCTGCCGCGGTGTGTTGTTCAGATGATCGTCGCCGCGGATAACGTGCGTCACCTTCATGTCCATGTCGTCGACGACGACGCAGAAGTTGTACGTCGGCGTGCCGTCGGAGCGCGCGATGATGAGATCGTCGAGCTCGGCGTTGTCGAAGACCACGTTGCCGTGGATCACGTCTTCGACGATCACTGGGCCGTCGATCGGATTCTTGAAGCGCACCACCGGATCGACGCCCGCGCGCGGCTCGGTGCGGCGCCGGCACGTGCCGTCGTAACGCGGCTTCTGCTTCGCCGCGGTCTGCTTGACTGCGCATCTCCTCCAGCTCTTCCTTGGTGCAGTAGCAGCGATACGCGTGGCCGGCTTCGAGGAACTGCTCGATGCACCTCGCGATAGCGGTCCATCCGGCGCGTCTGGTAGTACGGCCCCTCGTCGTGGCTCAGGCCCAGCCACTGCATGCCGTCGAGGATCACCTGCGTCGCCTCTTCGGTGGAGCGCTCGCGGTCCGTGTCCTCGATACGCAGGATGAACTTGCCGCCATGACGGCGCGCGTACAGCCACGAGAACAAAGCGGTGCGCACTCCGCCGATGTGTAGCAAGCCGGTCGGACTGGGCGCGAAGCGGGTACGGATGGGCATGAAGAAAGAGTGTTGAAGTTGGTGGGCGGTGCAGGGATTGAACCTGCGACCCCTGCCGTGTGAACGCAATTCCCGCTTCCCATGGTTCTCTACTCGCCTCTACAAACTCTGCTAAATCCCGGTCAAAACCTCTATCCGTCTCTATGGTAGTCCATGCTAAGATTTCCGTACAGGGTCCGTACGGAGTTTTCAGCATGGTTCACATTCACAAAGCCGGGGTCCGACAGGGCCTAAAGCCGCGTAGGGAGCCTTACTGGACGCGGGTCCAGAGGGGCCAGTATATCGGCTTCCGCAAGCTGGATAGCGGCTCAGAGACGTGGATAGCGCGGCTGCGCGCGGAGCATGGTGGGGAGTTCAAGCACTTCTACGAATCCCTCGGCCACGTTACTAAGGAGTTCGATTTCGATGAGGGGAAAGCGGCCGCGCAGCGATGGTTTCCCGAAAAGCTCAGGGAGCTGGAGCGCGACAGCGACGGAGACGCGGTTGTAACCGTCGCCGACGCCTGCCGCCGCTACGTGGAGGAACGCAAGACTTCCAAGTCTCCCGCCTGTGCTCGCGATGCCGAGGCGCGCTTTGAGCGGACTGTGTATGACGAGGCGATCGGCAATCGTCACCTTGCCAAGCTCAGGGCAGCGCAGATCAAGGCATGGCGTGACGACCTGGAGATGTCGCCCGCCTCACGCAACCGCACGCTCGTAACGCTCAAGGCGGCGCTCAATCTGGCGGTCCGCGAGCGCAACGTCCCCGCCACACAGGCGCAGGAATGGCGCGACGTTAAGCCGCTGCCGGGTGCGTACCGGCGCCGCGATCTGTTCCTGGACATCGAGCAACGCCGCGCCCTACTGAAAGCCGCAGAGGGTGCCGTACGCGATCTGATAGAGGCCGCGATGCTGACCGGCGCACGGGCCGGCGAGCTGGTGAACGCAACGCGGAAGCAATTCGATAAGAAGCACGGCGCGATGACGTTCACGGGCAAGACCGGTACGCGCACTGTTCCGCTCTCCCCTTCCGCCTGCGCGCTGTTCTCACGTCTCGCGAGAATCGAAGCTCCCGAGCGCACATCTGCTGCTGCGTAACGATGGCAAGCCGTGGGCGCATTCAGACTGGGACGAGCTGGTCCGCGGTGCTGCTGCCAAGGCCCGATCTGCCGGAGGGGGTCTGTCTCTACACGCTGCGCCATTCGTTCATCACGACAGCGCTCACGTCTGGAATGACAACGCTCGACGTAGCGCGGCTGGTCGGGACTTCGATCATGATGATTGAGAAGGCATACGGGCATCTGGTCGCGAGCGCTGCCCGTGAACGTCTCGCCAAGGTGGAAATTCTGTGAGCGACAACCCGACGCAGGACAGGCTGTCGCTTGGGAATCTCGCCTATCTCGTTTCCAAGGTAGAAGACCGCAGCGCAGATCCCGAAGAAGCGCGCAGCTGCTCGCCGAATTTGTGGCCTGCGTCCGCGGCCATGAGACATCCCAGAAAGATTGCTCGAATACTTGCGCGATGCATTCGCGTCTACCTTTCCGAGAGCGACAGGTTGTTTGCTGTAGCGCCACCAGAACATTAGGACGCGCGCTCGGCTTAGTTCGCGCTACTGCCGGCAACCCAGGAACCGATGAGCGTAAGGCTGTGCGCGTCGCGTATAGCATTCTCACGGCGCGGCTGTCTGGATCGCCGGCCCAGGATGCAATCGACTACGCGATGGACAAGTGGCAGTGCGGACGAACCACCGCCACAGATGCATGCGCGAACGCAAGCGCGATGCGCTCTTAGAGCTTCGCGTCACTCGCGCTGAAGCGCAGCAGGGATGGACGCAGGATGAGCTGAAGCGCCTAGCGCATATTTTCCAGAACGACCTCGACGCTATCCCCGAGAAGCTTCGCCTCCCGGCTGCGTAAGGACGACCTCCCGCTCTATTCAGAAATTCTAGTGCATGCGGCAGTGGCCCACTGCTGCAGATACTCCTGTGCATGCAGTTGCAGAGGCATCGACCGAATTCCGGCCTGTGCAGCTCCACCAAACCTCAGAGCACAAGAGCGAATGACGATGGAAAACGGCACTCAGCCGAAGCGACAGCCGAAGCGGTACGACGTTCCGCCCGGCTTGGTTCTAGACGAGAGACAGCGGTACGCGATCCCAGAGGCATCCGCGATTCTTCGCCAGTGTGAATCGAAGACTTGGCGTGACATCCGCGAAGGGAACCGGCGCCAGCGTCCACGAGGCGACCGGGCACGCAACCTCCGTCGCATTCGATAAAGGGAACTTGCCGCACAGTCGCAGCAGCGCTGCGGGCGAAGTACCCAGACGCGCGGATCATCATTGCCGCCGATGACGACTAAGGAACCACATTCTTCCGTTTCTCAGCGAGTACCAAGTATCGCGCTCAATCCTCAAGCTTCTGCTGCATTTTGTGAACGTCATCCCGCATCTGCGAGCGCACTTCGGGCAAAAAAGAGGGCCTCCGAACTGAACTGCCCCCAATGCGCTCCGCCTGCCGGAGTCTCAACAGAGCTTGCCGCGCCGTCTTTATTACTGATCCTCGCGCAGCTCACTCCTAACAAGCATCCAAACCGAAGACGATACCAACCTCCGGCCAACGGCGCAGGCGGCTCAGGTACAGTTCAACGAGGATGAAATCCTGAGCGGGTGGGTCAACGCCTCCGATCCGGACGGCGACGCCCTCACCTTCAACTTGACGCAGGGACCCTCCCACGGGTGGCTGAAGTTCGAGAACAGCGGGATCCTTCTCGTACACCCCAACGGACGACTTCAACGGCAGCGACTCATTTGCTTTCTCGGTGACTGATGGACAGCTGACATCAGCAGACGTGCAGGTCGAGGTCCAGGGTCGAGCCCGTCAACGATCCGCCCGTCATCCGCACGCCGTCGACCATCTCTTTGGCCGAGGATGCGACGGCGCGGGGTCGCATTTCGATTGTAGATGTCGATGGTGATTCGGTCGTGGCGACGGTGGCCCGAGGACCCTGCGCACGGCACTCTGACGCTCACAGCCGCTGGGGACTTCGAATACACACCAGATCCAAACTTCAATGGACACGATGGGTTCTCGGTCACAGCTGAGGACGGGCGCGCGCATGCACTTGCCCAGTACAGGCATCTATCACGGTGCTGGCTGTGAACGATCCTCCCGTGATCATCGCCCCAACCTCATTCGCCGTGCGACAAGACGACACAGCGAGCGTTTCCTATTCCATCAGCACATTCGTCGCACTCCAGCAAAAAAGCGCGAGCACTGTCGTGCTTCGTCAACCTTCGAATGGGTTTGTGAAAGCCACGAGTTCGAGCACCTTCGAATTCAAACCAAACGCCAACTTCAGTGGACAGGATACATTCGAGGTATACTGCGTTCGACGGCGCAAGCACAGGAACGCACATTCAGAGTGCAGATTTTGAACCGTAAGACCTGTGAACGATCCGCCCACGCTGGCTAACTCGCTTGACATCTTCAAACTCGGCTGAGACACTCGAGACTCGAATCCACGTACCGCTCGAGGACGTCGACGGAGACTTACTTACCCTGACAGCCACGTCTGAGGCGTCAGCCGTAGCGAGCGCAACGATCGACCACGTGCAACACCGCGTTGGTCCTCACGCCCAGCGACTACGGACAGACGGAAATTACGCTATCGGCAAGCGACGGTCAGTACCTCGTGGAAAGGTCTTTCAGATTCTCAGTGCTGGATGTTGAGAAGGTCAGGACGCTTCGGCAACGCGCTGAGCGGCGAGCGAGCGATTCAGATCCAGAGTATACGTCGTCGGCGCCGATCGATTTCTCTCTGACTCACAACAGCAAGCCTCTCCTGACGACAGTGCTCGCAATGATTGAGGAGGTTCGCGCGCAACCCGACGAGGTTGCATCCGAGTCGTTCGAGCGCAAGCTTTTAGGCGATACCTGCGTGATAACGTCTATCACGACCTGCCCGCTCTCGACGCAGGTGTTTGTCCACGAACCGCTCCTGCTAGTTAACTCAGTGGGCTGGGGTCTGTCCGTTCGATGTAGCTACCGCATACATGCATATCGCGCGCGCAGCTGGTTTGGATGCAAGGGTCTGGGCTCTGCGAGAAGTTGTGATGTCGTGCCTGAGGTACAGATCTTCAGCGGCCAATGGTCCGTCTATGATCCCGATCTTTGCGGTGTCCTTACGCAGATGAGGATGGAAAGGCGCTCGGCATCGCGGACCTGGAAGTGAATACATCACCGATTACAAACCCTGCGATGCCCCTTCTTTCGAATCACTCGAGCCGTACGGGGTACTCCGCATTGGTTTTCTGGCGCAGTATCGCCACTATCGCGGACAACAGGCTCGAGCGATGACCTGGTCCCTCATTTGATGGTCCCCCAAGCGCCGCAGTCTGGTGTTCTGACTTTGCCCCCCAGGGGCGAAACTGTCATACCCAGGGACGCTGGCACAATGCCGAACCCCCACGGGGACTACGGCAATCCGCTCAGGCCGGTAGTCACTGCCTTTGCAAACATGCGGATCGAGCTCCCCGCGGGTGGACGACGGAGCATTCCATCTGCCACTGCACTCGTTCCAATTGTCCGGCTCTGGTCAGATTCGGATCGACGGAGAGTCATTCCACGTCGGATCACCAGAACTCGCCGATCGCCTCGCGCACCCCAGGCTTGCTACCACGTCTCGCTCTGAAGTGATTCGCTCAACTCCACCGCTCACGCTCTACATGCTTCTCAATCCGATGCGATTCGCACGCGGACCGGCGACGAAGTCCGTGCAACCGGGAAGGATGTGTGGGCATTGAAGATCAGCCGAGACCGAGAACAAATCGAAGCCAGTCGTCGTCGAGACGATGATAGATGCGGTAAGAAAGCCGCGCTCCTCAGTGAGGATCGCAGCTGTTCATCCCAGCACGCTCGGACTTCTCCCGCTTGTTGTTTGGGCGAGCCAGCGACGCGCGCAAGCTCGGCGTGCGGATGAGGAGCGCGGTCCAAACGACCGCTTTTCGGGCATGTTTCCGTACTGGAGTCCGTACAGGGAATTTCGGGAGAGGTCAGAACCGCCGCAACCCGTTGTTTTTATTGTGGTGGGCGGTGCAGGGATTGGAACCTGCGACCCCTGCCGTGTGAAAGCAGTGCTCTACCGCTGAGCTAACCGCCCAAATCGTCTGTCCGCCGGCCCGCAAAGGGCGAGTAGTGTAGGGAGCACCGCGGGGTCGGTCAACGCGCGGGTGTCAGGCGGCGTGCAGCGGCGGCGGACGGTTGAGCAGCACCCAATACAACCCGAGGCTGCTGACCGCCTCGACGAACGCACCGAATTCGACCGGCTTGCGCACGTAGCTGTTGGCGCCGAGGTTGTAGCTGGCGATCACGTCGGCGTCCTGGCTCGATGAGGTCAGCACCACGACCGGCAGCGTGCGAGTGCGCTCTTCGGCACGCAGCCGCTTCAGCACGCCCAGGCCGTCGAGCTTCGGCAGCTTGAGGTCCAGCAGGATCACGGTGGGCACGTGTGCAACGTCGCGGTGAGCGTACTGGCCGTTACCGAACAGGAATTCGATCGCTTCGACGCCGTCGCGCACCACGACGATGTCGTGCGCCAGGTTGTTCTTGCGCAGGCTGAGCAACGTCAGCTCTTCGTCGTCAGGGTTGTCCTCGACCAGCAGAATGTAGCGCTCGCTCATCGCCCCCCCTGGGCCTGCCTCTTGCAGTGGTGAAGCTTGCAGCGCGGACATTCATCGGTTGCAGTCGTGCCTCGTG
The DNA here is from genome assembly GCA_963830745.1 of uncultured Gammaproteobacteria bacterium. Taxonomy (GTDB): domain Bacteria; phylum Pseudomonadota; class Gammaproteobacteria; order Steroidobacterales; family Steroidobacteraceae; genus Steroidobacter. Next base: position 892,671 of record CAWHNL010000009.1, on the reverse strand, counting down.
CACGCACGCGCGCACGTTGCCCCTTCGTCGAAATCTCGATGAATCCCCCGCTGGCAGCCACCGGCTCCCTTCGCCGTGGGCCGTAGCTCCGCGCGGATCCTCTCGTAACGGCGGACGCGCAGCAAGCCGGAAAAGCCCGCGATTTGGCCGCAGGTGAGCCGCTGCATACAGGCGCAAACGAGGCGCCCGAGCGGGCGCAGCTGCCTGGCAGGAAAAAACGCCGATATTTAGGGGAATATGCCTAGCCGGCAAAAGCCAGCGGACAAAAGTCGCGCCTTTTGGCCGCGCTTGTCGCAAGGGCCTTGGCCGCTTTCGACAGAAAATCAGTGCGCGTCTTCGCCGCCGATCATCTGCAGCAGCTCGGCAGTGCGCTCGCGCATCAGTGCCGCGTCTCCGCGGCTTTCCACGTTGAGGCGGATCAGCGGCTCGGTATTCGAGCTGCGCAGGTTGAAGCGCCAGCGGTCGAACTCCATCGAGACCCCGTCGGTGAAGTCGACCGAGCGCGCGGTGGGCTGGTAATGCTCCTGGACGCGCTGGATGGTCGCCTTCGCGTCGGCGACCTTGCGGTTGATCTCGCCGCTCGCCGGGAAGCGTGCGATGCGCTCGCCGACCAGCTCCGAGAGCCGCTTGCCGGATTCGCACATCAGCTGCGTCACGAGCAGCCAGGGAATCTGGCCGCTGTCGCAGTAGCCGAAGCGGCGAAAGTAATGGTGCGCGCTCATCTCGCCGCCGTAGATCGCATCGGCGTCGCGCATCACGTCCTTCATGAAGGCGTGGCCCGACTTGGACATCACCGACTTGCCGCCGAGCGACTCGACCATGTCGAGCGTCGCCCACGTCAGGCGCGGATCGTGCACGATGCGCGCGCCGCGCTCGCGCTTCAGGAACATCGAGGCGAGCAGCCCGACGATGTAGTAGCCCTCGATGAAGGCGCCGCTTTCGTCGAACAGGAAGCAGCGATCGTAGTCGCCGTCCCACGCGACGCCGCAATCGGCGCCGTGCTTGCGGATCGCCTCGATCGTCGCGACGCGGTTCGCCTCCAGCATCGGATTCGGCACGCCGTTCGGAAACGTGCCGTCCGGCGCGTGATTGATCTTGACGAACTCGAACGGCAGGTGCGGCTCGAGCTGATCGACGACCATTCCGGCGCCGCCGTTGCCGGCGTTGACCACGATCTTGAGCTTCTTCAGCTTCGGCCGGTCCAGGTACGACAGCAGGTGCTCGATGTACTTGCCGCGCACGTCGAGCTCGTGGCGGCGGCCGGGTTGCGCCGCGCGCGAGTACGCATCCGCCTCCGCGATACGCTGGATATCCTTCAGCCCGGTGTCGCCGCTGATCGGCCGCGACTCGCCGCGCACGAATTTCATGCCGTTGTAGTCCGGCGGATTGTGGCTTGCCGTCACCATCACGCCGCCGTCCATGCCTTCGTTGAAGGTCGCGAAGTACACGACCTCCGTGCCGCACAGACCGATGTCGTAGACGTCCACGCCGGAATCGTTGAGACCGCGGGTCAGCGCGGCGCACAGCTCGTTGCTCGACAGACGGATGTCGCGGCCGACCACCACGCGCTTCGGCTTGACGAATTCTGCGTACGCACGGCCGATGCGATAAGCGACGTCCGGGTTCAACTCGCCGGGAATGCGGGCGCGGTAGTCGTATGCCTTGAAGCCGGTAATGGCTGCCATGTTCAACCCGTCACGTTCAACCTGTTTGGCCTTCGCGGCCGTAGCGGTCCTCGAAGCGCACGATGTCGTCTTCGCCGAGATACGTGCCGGACTGCACCTCGATGATGTGCAGCGGAATCTTGCCGGGATTCTCGATGCGATGCTTCGTGCCGAGCGGAATGTAGGTCGACTGATTCTCCTCGAGCAGGAACGTCTCCTCGCCGCGCGTGATGCGCGCCGTGCCGGCGACCACGATCCAGTGCTCGGCGCGATGGTGATGCATCTGCAGCGACATCGAGGCGCCGGGCTTGACCGAGAGGCGCTTCACCTGGAAGCGATCGCCGTGGTCGATGCTGTCGTAGCTGCCCCACGGGCGAAACACTTCGCGATGCAGCGAAGTTTCATAGCGCCCCTGCTTCTTCAGCAGCGTGACCAGCTCCTTGACGTCCTGCACGCGGCTCTTCGGCGCCACCAGCACCGCGTCCTTGGTTTCGACGACGACGTGATCCTCGAGCCCGACGGCCGCAACCAGCCGGCTGGTGGACTGCAGGTAGCAGCCCTGCGTACCGACCGTCAGCACGTCGCCGATCCGGACGTTGCCGGAGTCATCGCCCGGCGATCGCTTCGTGCAGCGCGGACCACGAGCCGACGTCGCTCCAGCCGGCGTCGAGCGGCACGACCACGCCGTGCTGCGTCTTCTCCATCACTGCGTAGTCGAACGAATCGCTCGGACAGGCGCCGAACTCCTTGGCGGGCAGGCGCGTGAAGTCGAGATCGCGCTTCGCCGCCGTGTATGCCTGCGCGCACGCGTCGTAAATCGCCGGTGCCAGCCGGCGCAATTCTTCGAGCACCGTGGCGGCGCGAAACATGAACATGCCGCTGTTCCAGAAATACTCGCCTGACTCGACGTAGCGCTGCGCGGTGGCGAGATCGGGCTTCTCGACGAACTGTGCGATCGGAAACACCGCGCCGTCTGCGGCGCCGGCCGTGCGGCGGATGTAGCCGTATCCCGTTTCGGGCTTGTTCGGAACGACGCCGAAAGTGACGAGCTTGCCCTCCTGCGCTGCCTTGCGGCCGACAGCGACTGCGGCCTGGAACGCCCGCACGTCGCGGATCACGTGATCGGCCGGCAGGATCAGCAGCACCGGATCGGCATGCGCCTTGCCGCTCGGAGCGTCGGCCACTGCCGCCATCGCAGCAATCGCCACTGCAGGCGCGGTGTTGCGACCGACAGGCTCGAGCAGAATCGCCTGCGCCTGCGCACCGCGTTCGAGCAGCTGCTCGGCGACCAGGAAGCGATGACTCTCGTTGCACACCACGAGCGGCGCGCCGACGTCGGGCACGCCTGCAAGCCGCGTGAGCGTCTCCTGCAGCATCGTGCCTTTGCCGACGAGCGGCAGCAGCTGTTTCGGATAGAGCTCGCGCGACAGCGGCCACAGCCGCGTGCCCGAACCGCCCGAGAGAACGACCGGAATCAGCATAGGCTATCGCCCCGACCGATTGCGTAGTACTTCAACCCGAACCGCCTGACAAAGCCCGGATCATACAGGTTGCGGCCATCGAAAATGGCCGGCTGCTTCAGCTCGGCCTTGATGGCGTCGAAATCGGGGCTGCGGAATTCCTGCCACTCGGTGACGATCGCCAGCGCGTCCGCACCGCGCAGCGCCTCCGTGGAGCTGCCGACCAGCGCGAGGTCGGGACGCTGTCCGTAGATGCGGCCGCGCTTCCTCGTTCGCAACGGGATCGTACGCGCGCACCTTGGCGCCCGCGGCCCACAGCCCTTCGATCAACGTGCGGCTCGGCGCTTCGCGCATGTCGTCGGTGTTCGGCTTGAACGCGAGACCCCACAACGCAATCGTCTTGCCGGTGAGATCGCCGCCGAAATGCCGCTTGAGCTTGTCGAGCAGCACGGACTTCTGACGCTTGTTGACGGCCTCGACCGCATCGAGCAGCTGCGGCTCGAACGAATGCTCACCGGCGCTGCGCGCCAGCGCCTGCACATCCTTCGGGAAGCACGACCCGCCGTAGCCACAGCCGGGATAGATGAAGTGATAGCCGATGCGCGGATCGGAGCCGATGCCGAGGCGCACCTTCTCGATGTCCGCGCCCATGCGCTCGGCGAGATTCGCCAGCTCGTTCATGAAGCTGATCTTGGTCGCGAGCATCGCGTTCGCGGCGTACTTGGTCAGCTCGGCGGAGCGCACGTCCATCACGATCATGCGCTCGCGGCTGCGCGTGAACGGATCGTAGAGCGCCTTGAGCAGCTCTGCCGTGCGCGGATTGTCGGTGCCGACGATGATGCGGTCCGGCTTCATGAAGTCGGCGATCGCCGCGCCTTCCTTCAGGAATTCCGGATTCGACACCACGTCGAACTCGATCTGCACGCCGCGCTCTTTGAGCGTGCTGTCGATCTTCGCGCGCACCTTGTCGGCGGTGCCGACGGGCACGGTCGATTTGGTCACGACCGACCCGATACTCGCTGATGTTGCGGCCGATCGCCTCGGCGACGCTCAGCACGTACTTCAGATCCGCCGAGCCGTCCTCGTCCGGCGGTGTGCCGACCGCGATGAACTGGAACAGGCCGTGCTTGACGCCTTCCGCCGCGTCGGTCGTGAAGTTGAGGCGTCCCGCCGCGAGATTGCGCTTCAGCAGGTCGTCGAGCCCCGGCTCGTAGATCGGCGACTCGCCGCGCTTGAGCATCTCGACCTTGCGCTCGTCGACGTCGACGCACAGCACGTTGTTGCCGACCTCCGCAAAACACGCGCCGGTGACCAGGCCGACGTAGCCGGAACCGAAGATCGTGAGACGCATGCGCTAACTTGCTGGACGTAAAGGGAAAAAGGGTCCGGAGCTTACCGAGGGGTCGGCCCGGAGTAAAGCCAATGCTAGCGCTTACGCGATGGCAGATTCGGCGCAGAATGGCCGCGGCGGACGCCGCGGCCCGGCGCTAGTGCTGGGACGGGGGACGACGGCGGGACGCAGCCGCGCGCGGCGGGTCTGCAAGGGCGGTGACGTTCTTCAATTCTGCGTGGGCCAGCGCCGCCTTGCGGCTCCACACCAGATCCTGGATGTCGCCGGTCGGGCGGTACTCGGCCACGGTCTGCATCAGCAGCTGCGCGAGCCGATCGCAATCGAACCGCGTGAGCGCGCCCGACAGCTCGTCGAGCACCTGCTGCACCTGCGACCACGGCAGCGAGTGCTCCATGGCGCGCATGATCATCGGATGCTCGGTGCCGGTGACGTTGTTGCCGATCAGCAGCTCCTCGAACAGCTTCTCGGCCGGCCGCAGGCCGGTGTACACGATCTCGATGTCGCCGTCGGGATTCTCGTCGTCGCGCACCGTCAGGCCCATCAGGCTGATCATCCGCTTGGCGAGGTCGGCGATGCGCACGGGCTTGCCCATGTCGAGCACGAACACGTCGCCGCCCTTGCCCATCGCGCCCGCCTGCAGCACCAGCTGCGCCGCTTCCGGGATCGTCATGAAGTAGCGGATGACGTCCTTGTGCGTGACCGTGACCGGTCCGCCCTTGCGGATCTGCTCGCGGAACAGCGGCACGACGGAACCGGAGGACTCGAGCACGTTGCCGAAGCGCACCATGCAGAAGCGCGTGTGCGAGCCGCGCGCCTGCAGTCCCTGCAGCACGATCTCCGCGAAACGCTTGGTCGCGCCCATCACGTTGGTCGGATTGACGGCCTTGTCGGTCGAGATCAGCACGAACGTCTCGACGCGCGACTCGAGCGCGGCCTCCGCCGCGTTCCAGGTGCTGAAGATGTTGTTGTAGATGCCTTCGATCGACGTTCTGCTCGACGATCGGCACGTGCTTGTACGCCGCCGCGTGATAGATCGTCTGCACGCCGTAGATCTGCAGGATCTCGCGCACCCGGTGCTTGTGATGCGCGTCGCCGAGCAGCGGCACGATGTCCACCGTCAAGCCCTTCCGTTGCGACCAGGATCCGCAGCTCGCGATCGATGTTGTAGAGCGCGAGCTCGGACATTTCGAACAGCAGCAGCTGCGCGGGCCGCAGGCGGATGATCTGCCGGCACAGCTCCGAGCCGATCGAGCCGCCCGCACCGGTCACCATGACGACCTTGCCGTGAATACACGCGTCGAGCAGCCGCGCGTTCGGCGGCACCGGATCGCGCCCGAGCAGGTCGCCGGCATCGACGTCGCGCACGTCCTCGACCCGCGCATGGCCGGCGAGGATGTCGGCGTAGTCCGGCACGGTCTGCACCAGCAGGTTCAGCGGCTCGATCGCCTTGCAGGATCTCCTGGCGGCGACGGCGCGTCTGCGACGGCAGCGCCAGGAACACGGCAGCGACGCCCTCGTCGCGCACCAGGTTCGCGCAGCTCACGCGGCGGAAACACTTCCAGGCCGTTGATGGTGCTGCCGTGCAGCGACTTGCTGTCGTCGATGAACGCGACCGGGTGATAGCGGCCGCTGCGCGCCAAGCCCGTCGCCAGCTGCACGCCGGCGCCGCCGGCGCCGTAGATCGACCACGCGCTGCGTGCCGTTCGACCAACGGAAATTCAGCAGGCCGCGCACGAGGAAGCGGCTGCCGCCGACGTAGATCAGCGCGAACGCCCAGTAGATCGGCAACGCGGCCAACGGGATCGCACGCTGCGGCCAGATCAGCGTCACGGCCGCCAGCAGCACGACCGAAGCGGTGACGCCCGAGATCACGGCGAAAATCGCCTTCGGGCCGAGAAAGCGAATCACCGCGCGATACAGACCCATGCGCACGAAGATCGGAATGCTGGTCAGCAGCGCGGCGGCGTAGATCCATTCCGTGCCGGCGATCGTGGTGACTGGACGGTCCCGAAGCCGCAAGGTGATCGCGGACCACAGCACCAGCGGAATGCCAACGACGTCCGCGACCAGCATCAGCAGCCGCTTCTGCGATCGCGGCAGATGAGCGAGTCCGTTCGCGAACCGCTCGATCCACTTCGGCATGGATTCCGTCACCAGGATGCTCCTTGATGATTTCCCCGTGATAACGGGCGAAATGCAGTTCGGGCTCACCGTTCCCCTTCACAAACGTCCTTATTCTTTACTCGTGAGGGGTTGTTCTTGAAACGCGGTGAACTCACTGAGTCGACAGGAATTCTCCCAGATCCTACAACGGAATGCACTGACTCCGATCGCAGACAAGCACGCCTTACACCCGAAACGTGCCAGCAGGTTCACACACCGTTCATATTCGCCCTGCACGAGCACGAAACTACGCCGGACCGCGCGCGCCGTTCTTTGCAAGTTTTCGCAATGTCCGGGCAATGATGCGCAGGTCGCCGGCCAAGGTGTGGTTGCGCACGTAGTCGACGTAGTACCGCGAGCTTGCGTGGCAGGACGTCCTCCAGGTAACCCGCTCGGGGTCGGCGGCGTTGGCCAGCAGAGCGCTCTCGTCGCTGAACTCGATCGCCGCGTCATCGGTGATGCCGGGTCGTACTGACAGCACGAGCTCGCGCACTTCCGGTGGATACATGCGCCACGTACTGCGGCACTTCGGGGCGCGGACCGACCAGGCTCATGTCCCCCTTCAGCACGTTGATCAGCTGCGGCAGCTCGTCGAGCTTGGTTCGCCGCAGCACCGCACCGACCGCAGTGATGCGACTGTCCCCGGCCGCGGTCAGCAACGGACCGCTCGGCGGCGGCTCGCGCGCATGGTGCGGAACTTCAGGATCTCGAACGGTCGCCCGCCGCGCGCCACGCGCGCTTGCCGGAACAGCGCCGGGCCCGGCGAGTCGAGCGCATACGGCTACGGCGATGACGATCAGAAGCGGCCGCAGCAACAGCAGCGCCGCAGTCACGATGAACAGTCGAGTAGGCGCTTGGGCATCAGCGCGCGAACCGGAGCGGATCGAGCGCACGGCGGCGATGACGCGCTCGACGTCTGCGTCAGTCATGCGCGTGTAGATCGGCAAGCTGACCACCCGCTGATAGACGGCGGATGCCACCGGGAAGCTCTCCGGCCGCAGACCGTAGCGGTCGCGCCAGTACGGCTGCAGGTGCAGCGGGAATGAAGTGGACGCTGCAACCGATGCCCTGCTCCGCCATCAACTCGATGAAGCGGGCGCGGTCGATCTGCAGCGACTCCAGCTCGAGCTGGATGACGTAGAGGTGCCAGGAGTGCACGTCGTCCGGGCCGCGCCGCGCCGGCAGCGCGCAGCGGCAGGCCGCGCAGCCGCGGTATCGTAGCGCGCGGCGATCGCGCAGGCGTCGTGCATGGAATCGTCCATGCCTTCTTGAGCTGATGAATGCCGAGCGCGGCCGCGATGTCCGGCATGTTGTACTTGAAGCCGGGCGCGACGACCTCGTAGAACCAGCTGGGCACGCGCGACGTGTAGCGATCGAACACGTCGCGGCTGATGCCGTGCAGCCGCATCGCGCGCATGCGCTTGAGCACCGCCTCGTCGCGCGACACGACCATGCCGCCCTCGCCGGTCGTGATCGTCTTGGTCGCATAGAAGCTGAACACAGTGACGTCGGACGAGCGTGCCGATGGCCGCCCGCTCGAACGTGGCCGGCAGAGTGTGCGCGGCGTCCTCGACGATCGGCATGCCGTGCGCTGGTCGCGAGGTCCTGCAGCGCCGCCATGTCGCAGCTCTGGCCGGCGAAATGCACAGGGAGCAGCGCCTTCAGCGTGCGGCAGCGCGCAGCTGCCTCGCGCGCGCGTGCCGGATCGAGGTTGCAGGTGTGCGGATCGATGTCGGCGAACACGGGCTCGGCGCCGAGGTAGCGCACGACCTCCGCCGTGGCGGTAAAAGTGTAAGGCGTCGTCAGCACCTGGTCGCCGGGCCCGACGCCGAGCGCCTCGAGCGCGAGGTGCAGCCCCGCCGTCGCGGAATTGCAGCTGATCGCGCTGCACGCCGCCGCCGATGAACGCAGCGAAGTCCTCCTCGAAGCGCCGCGCGCGCGGGCCGGTCGTGATCCATCCCGAGCGCAGCGTGTCGACCACCTCGGCGATCTCCTCCTCGCCGATGTCCGGCAGCGCGAACGGCAGGAACGGGCGGGTCTGTGGGTCCTGAGTCATCGATCAAAACTCCGTGCCAGGACCAGCAGGCGCCGCCCGCTGCGGCGCCGCTGCGTAGCGTGCGCGACGAATCCCAGCTTTGCATAGAAGCGCTCCGTTACCTCGTTGTCGTCCTGATCCGTCAACAGGTAAACGCCCGGCGCACCGCTGCCGCGCGCATTCACAAAAGTGAGCGACCAATGCCTGCCCACGCCGCGACCTGCGGACCGCTGCAGGACCGCCCAGGCTGCTCGAGCAGCCAATATCCGGGCAACGACGGCGGACGATCGCCTCGATAGCGAAAGCGCCGCGAGCAATCGCTCGCCGATCCACAGAGGATGGCTGAGCAGTCGCCGGCAATGCCGCTGCGGCCATCACAAGGCCCTGGCGCCTGCGAACCGTCGCGAAGAATGTCAGCGGCGCACCGCGTTCCCGCCAACAGGCCGACTATTTCGCCGTGGGCCGTGCGCGAGCAGCAGGAGCCGCCGGGACTTCGATGAAGCCCCGGTACATGGGCGCGAGGAACCGCGGACCGAGCAGCGTGAGCATGAAGCCTGGAAAGGCGTCGCAGTGCACTTGAACTGCTGCACCGATGTCGGCAAGCGCGGCGCGCAGATGCGGTCGTCATGCGCGGCCCAGTAGCGCTGCGAAGAGCGACTCGTAGCGTGCTACTGCAGCGGCCCTGGACAGATTCTCTTCGGCATGCTGGCGCGCCGCGCGGCCCATTCGCTCGAGCTCATCGCGCCGCATCGCGGCGCCGCGGATCGCCTCGGCAAGGCCGGCGGCATCGCCGGGCCGGACAATGATGCCGGCTCTCGACCGCCGCAGCAGCTGCGGTCTCGCTCGCTTCCGGCACAGCCGCGATGACCGGGCGGCCCGCAGCGAAATACGCGAGCACTTTGCTGGGCACCGAAACATCCGCGAACGACGGCAGCGAACGTCACCAGCGAAACGTCGGCGGCGCTCTGCACGCCGCGAGCCTGCCTTCGGGCTGGAAATCACAGAACACGACGTTGTCGAGTCCGAGCGCTGCAACCTGTTCCTTGAGCGCTGGCAGCAGCGGCCCTTCGCCGACGATCAGGAAGCGGATGGCGGCGTGCTCGCGCAGCCGCTGCGCGGCGTCCACGACGATCCCGGCGCCGCAGACGTGGCCGAGCGTGCCGGCCCAGAGCACGACGAAGTCTCTTCGCGCAGTGCCAACTCGCGCGCGGAACGACCGTGCTCCCTGCGGGTCTGCGGCGCGATCCGCTCCGTGTCGATCCAGTTCGGACGACCGCGACGCGCTGCGCACCTGCGCCGCGCGCCACGCGTGCCGCGGCGAATGCGTCGCAGATCACGCTCAGGGCCTCGCAGTGTCGATACGCATAGCGCTCGATCCACCGCAAGCGCGATCAGCAGGCGATTGCGGATCATGCCCAGCTCGAACTGCGCGTCCGGGTGCAGGTCCTGCAGGTTGAGCACCAGCGCCGAACGCTTGACGCGAGCGAGTAGCGGCAGTGTGATGCCCACGCTCAGCGGCTGCAGCACTGCGAATATGACCTCACTGCGGCGGTTGCGCAGCAGCCGCCATGAGGAAGCCACGGTGAAGGTCACGAACGTCGCAAGGCGGCGCGCCAGCGTACGTCGCGGCGAGTTGCGAGCCACACGCGCACACACGCACGTTGCCGTCCATCTCCGTGCTGACCAGCGCTTCGTGTAGCCCGCGAACCGTCGCCGCGCGGATGATTCGGGAATCCGGTGATCACCGTTACGTCCCAGCCGCGCGCGGCGAGTCCGTGGGCCAGCTCCTGCATCATGCGCGCCGAACGGCGCCTGCTCCGGCGGATACCACTGGGTGACGATGCAGATCGACTTCTGCGGCGCGCTCATTTCATGCCACGCGCAGCCGCTGCGGCGCTGCGCAGTAGAGGATCACAGCCAGGTAGACGCCGTCGCCGATGACTGTCGCCGCGGCGAACGCAACCAGAGCCTGGTCGAGGGTGAGGTCGAGCCGATGCGCGCCGAGGATCGCGGCCAGCGGCAGCAACAGCCGCGTGCAGTCAGAGATCCAGCGCAGCTGCGGCACGCGTGACAGCATCAGCGCGCGACTCAGGGGGCTGACGACCGTTCCGGAAATTGCGGCGGGCACCAGCGCGACCAGCACGAACTGCAGCGCCGACCACTGTGCGCCGAGCAGCGGCACGACGATCAGCGGGGCAAGCGCGGCCACCGGCGCGTAGATCGCCACTGCAACAGCCAGCAGATGCCTGGCGCTGGATTTGAGCGATCTCCTCACCTGCTGCGGATCGGCACGCCCGATCGCGACCAGGCGAGCGTGATAGGCATCGGCTACGGATGCGCTGAGCAGAGCCGACGGCGCGAGCACGAGGCGGTGCGCGAGAAAGAACAGCCCGGCGGCCGCGACGCCGTAGGTACCGGCGACGGCCGGCGCTGCGATTGCGGAGCCGAGCGCGTCAATGAGCGTCGTCGGCAGGAAGACCGCGGGACAGCGCACGTTCTCGCGCAGAAGTCGGACGGCTTGCCGGCGATCCAGAGTTCGAAGCGCCGCGCGCAGCGGTTGGGCTACGGCGCGTGCCAGCAGCCGCACGCCGAATAGCCGACCGCTCGCTTCGCCGAGCAACAATCCACCCCACGCGGTTGTCGCAGTGGCGGCGGCAGCGGCACGAGCGCTCGCGCCACGCCTTGCACAATCAGTGCGCGGCTGATCGTCGCAAAGGCACCCGAGCCCACCGCCCGGAAGCGCAAGGCCGAGAATGCACCGGTCGCGACCAGCAACCCCCACATGACCGGCACGCTCCAGTCCGGCAGCGCTTGGTAACCGAGTACGCCGGCGGCAATCAGCAGTGCAAACAACGCGGTCGCCAAAATCGCAACGACGGGGATCATGAGCAGGCATAGCGCGAGCAGCTCATCCGCGTCGCGCTGGTCCGGTAGCTGCGGAATCACCAGCTCGTAGCGCAGCGACAGCGTGAGCGAAGCTGGCAGCAGGAACGCCATGAACAGTGCAATCAGGCCCATCTCCTGCGGAGCGTACAGACGCGCGAGCACCGGGCTAACCGCGATCACTACTGCCTGACCGATCGCCGTGCCGCTGCCGAGCGCAATCGTGTTGCGCAGCAGCTCGCTGCTGCCGATCCAATGAGTCAGGCGCGACAGTCGCTGTCTGATCGACACCGTCATGGCCACGACGCGCGGACGCGCGCGAACGCTTCGATCGCCGCCAATGCCTGCCGGGCGTAATCGTCCGCCGTCCACTGGCGCGCGCGGACCAGGCCGCGGGCTACGAGTGTCTGTCGCAGCTCGGGATTGCTTGCGACCGCGTTCATCGCGTCCGCGAGTGCATCGAAGTCGCGTGGATCGGCCAGCAACGCGGCATCGCCCAGCTGCTCGCGCGCGCCGTCGACTTCCGATGCGACGACTGGGCAGCCGAGCGCGAAGGCTTCGAGCGGCGGCAGGTTCTCCGGCCCGAAATAGGTCGGATAGACCAGCGCGAGCGCGTTGCGATAGAGCGCAACGAGCTCTGCGCGCGAGACGAAGCCGGCGAAGTGCACCAGCTCGGTGATGCCGAGGCGGCCAGCCTCGGCGCGAACGTGCGCCACGTTGCCGCGATCCGAGCCGCTGAGTATCAGCGGAATCGACTTGCCGTGACGCTGCCGCAGGATCGCCAGCGCGCGCAGCAGGCCGATGTGATTCTTGTGCGACCAGAACTGGGCGGGATAGAAGAAGAACCCGTCGCGGACCGGCAGGCGCGACGGCAGCGCAGGTTTCTCCTGCGCCGCGGCCGCGAGCGCGAACGCCGGTGTCGGATGCGGCAGCAACAGCGTCCGCTGCGGCGGGCATCCGTAGAAGCGCTCCAGCTCCCGCGCCGCCGCGCCGTTGCAGGCGATCACGAGCGCCGCGCGGGCAAGCATCGTGCGGTAACTGAGTTCCCGATACTGCCAGCGACCGCCGCTGCTGACTTCCGGGAACCACGGCTGCACCCGGTGCTGCAGGTCCCAACACCGTAAAGGCGTACGGCAGATCGGTTTCGTCGAAGTACGGCGTGACGAACCAGACGAAATCGATGCCGGCGCGCCGCGCGAGCCTGTCGAAGCTGCTGCGCAGGCCGGCAGCCCGCAGCAGGAAGCGCGGTCCCTGTAACCCATAGCGCAGCCGCGCCCCAAACGCTGTCCGCGCTCGCCGGGAAGGCGGCAGTGCGGCAGTCGTGCGCTGATCTGCGGGGTAAAGCCAGTGGGCGCCTGCGAGCTGAGCAGGACAAACTCGAGCGACGTGCCCGGCAACGCGCGGATCACTGCCTGCAGCACCTCGTCCTGGAACGTGAACCCGCCGCCGGCATCCGGACGCAGGTCGCCCAGGTAAAGTCCCACTCTCATCGGCGCACTACCGCCCGGCAACTGGGCGCGCTACCGCCACTACGTGCCAGGTGGACTCGTCAATAGCGGTGCTCGCCGTGTAGCCGGCGTGTGCCTGCACGAGATCGAAGCCGCCCGGCTGCAGCAGGCCGGACATTTCCTGCAGGAGGAAGAAGCGGTTCTCCTGCCTTCCCGCGCAGGTGCTCGTAGGTGCCGTCCGTGCGCAGCTCGATGATGTCGTACGCCACTGCGGCGGTCTGCCGTGCCACGTTCAGCCTGGTGTCGGAGATGCGCACGAGTGCGCGTGCGGCTGCTCCCAGCGGCGCACGCGCACCGGGTCGAACGATTGCAACATGCGCGGGCGCATGCCAGAACTCAAAGACGAACAGGCCCGTCGGCGCCAGGCTGGCGCGCACGCCCTGCAGCGCGGCGAACCACGGCCTCGTTGGTCTGCGGATAGCCGATCGAGTCGAACAGGCACGTCGACGAGGTCGAACGGCGCGCCCGCGACGTCGAGGTCGCACATGTCGCCCTGGACGAGCGGACGCGGTCGCCGGCGGCGTCGCGCGCGCCGCGCGAGCAGCTCCTCGTTGATGTCGACGCGGTGACGTCGTAGCCGAGCTCGGCGAAGGCGAGCGCGTGCCGGCCGGTCCCGCACGCGACGTCGAGGAGTTGCCGCCCGGGCGCCCGCGACAGCTCGTGGACGAATCGCGCCTCGTCGGCGTACGGCTTCTCCGCGTAGATCTCGTCGTAGACCCTGGCGTGCAGGCCCGTGTACGAGTTCACGAGCGGACCGCTGCGAGCTCGACGACTGCGTCGCGATGTCGGCGATCTCCTCGTCCGTCAGCGAAGGGCGAGGGGAGGTAGAGGCCCGCGCCACAGGCCCTCCGCGACCGGGCAGGCGCACGTCTCTGAAGCCCGGCTGGTCGCGGAGGAACGGCTGCAGGTTCATCGGGCAGAAGAACGTGCGCGTCTCGATCTCCCCGCTCGAGCAGCGCCGCGGCGAGCTCGTCGCGGGTGAGCCCGAATCGTCCTCGACGACGACGCCGTACATCCAGTAGACGTGCCGCGCCCACGGCTGCTCGACCGGTGTGCTGATTCCCGGGACGTCCGCCAGCAGCCGCGTGTACGTCGCCGCGACCCGCCGCTTCTCCGCGAGGATGTGGTCGATCTTCGCAGCTGCACGCGTCCCATGGCCGCCTGGTAGCCGGTCATGCGGAAGTTGTGGCCGGGTTGCTCGTGGTAGAAGCGCGGCTGCCCGAACGCGAGGTTGCGCAAGCAGCCGCACCCGCTCGGCGAGGTCGTCGTCGTCGGTCAGCACCATCCCGCCCTCGCCGGTCGTGATGATCTTGTTCGCGTAGAAGCTGAAGCAGGCCATGTCGCCGAACGCCCCGGTCATGACGGCCGCGGACGGTCGCGCCGTGCGACTCCGCGCAGTCCTCGATCGACGGCGAGCCCGTGGCGCGCGGCGATCCCGGCGAGCGCGTCCATGTCGACCGGGTGGCCGAAGAGGTGGACGGGGATGATCGCGCGCGTCCGCGGGGTGACGAGGTCCTCGACGAGGTCGAGGTCGAGGTTCCAGGTCGTCGCTCCGAGTCGACCGGCACCGGGACGGCGCCGTTGTGGTACGCGGCGAGCGCGGTGGCGATGTTGGTCGACGCGCTGACGAGGACTTCGTCGCCGGGGCCGATGTCGAGTGCCTCACGGCCAAGTGGAGCGCAGTCGTGCCGCTCGACGTCGCGACGCCGTGGCGCGTGCCGACGAAGTCCGCGAACTCCTGCTCGAAGGCGGGCGATTCTCGCCGAACGAGCCCGAGATCTCGCCGCGCCCGACCGCGGCGGCGACGGCCTCGGCTTCCTCGTCGCCGATGAACGGCTCGTAGACGGGGATCACGCCGCCGTCTCGACGACGACCTCGACCTTGTCCACCTCGTCGCCGAAGAAGGGGCCGCTTGACGCTGAGCGCCTGGAAGTCCTCGATCACGTGGATCGCGTGCACGCCTCGGATCAGCACGATCGCGTCGCCGGCTCCGAGGCGATCACGCGAAACAGCCGGCCGTCGTCGGGTACAGCTCGACGTCGACGATGCCGCGCTGAACGACGAACATCTGCTGCAGGTCGCTCGATCCGGCGCTCGAAGGACTTGTGGTAGTGGGCGGGCTCCCTGTAGCCCGCCTCGTGCGCGAGGAGACCGAACTGGAAGGACGACTCCGGCGGCGAGAAGAACTGCGTCTTCTCGACCCTGGAGGTCGGCCCGGATGATCTCGGCGTAGGTCGTGCCGTCCTGCTCGATGACTTCGACGGACATGACTCTCCTCGGGCGTTACTTGACCAGCTGCAGGCACATGAGCGCGCCCTCGCCGGCCGGGTAGTGCGGCGGGAAATCGAGCGTGCTGCCGCGCTTGAAATACTTGCTCGCCTGCACGTCGAAGAACTCGCAGTCGGCGCAGGCGCTGCGCTCGCTGCGCTGCCAACCCTCCGCGTGGTAGCGGTAGACGTTCTCGACCAGGTGCGACGGCGCGAAGCGCTCGATGAGCCGGTCGGCCAGCGCCGCGTCGAACTGCTGGAACCAGCCGTGGTCCTCGTAGCGGCCGAACGGGAAGGTCACGTACAGCGATCCACCCGGCTTGAGTACGCGGCGCAACTCGTCGATTGCCAGCAGGAACTGCGCGCCCTCGCCGCGCTTCGCTTCCTCGGCGCCGCCGGCATAGCGCTCATTGTCCATGCCGACGTGCTCAATGGTCGAGATGCAGCACACCGAATCGAACGCGGCGTCGCGCAGCGTCAGGTTGCGCAGGTCGCCGTAGATGTACGAAATGCCGTTCTTCCAGTAGCAGCGCCGCTCCGGAGCCAGCGTGGCGATGTGCAGCTGCTGGCCCTGCAACGGCGGCGCCGTAACCACGTAGCGGTAGTTGAGCGACGAGCCTGCGTCGAGCAGCTTTCCCGGGCCCGCGGCGGCGACGCGCGCGCAGACCCACGGGATCTCGATCATGCGCGCATCCAGCCGATAGCCGTAACCCTGCGGCAGCGCCCGCCCCTCGCGCAGCGCTGCGAGCAGCGCCTGGTCCTGCAGCGCCGCGCCGAGATACCGGCCGCGGAACTGCGAATAGCCGAGGCTGAACGGCCGTCGCGCGGAGCGCTCGTACAGCGACGCGAGCGTCGCAGTGAGCGCCCGGTCCAGCGCGTTTTGCGCGTGCTCGCCGACTGCGGTCATCTGTCCGACCGCAGCCTTCGCCAGCAGCAATCCTCGATTCGCCATGTTCTCCCCGTATATCAGCGTTCAGTGCTCACAGACAAACCACTTGCCCACCGAGATGTCGTCGCCCCAGGTCGAGTCGAGCACGTGCACCGTCGCGAATGCCGCGCGGAACTTCGGCAACCACCAGTCGACGGAATTGTTGAAGTAGCTCTGGGACGGCGTGATCCAGCCGTGGTCGCGACCGTCTGGCCGCGGTGGGAATGTGATGGAACGACGCGCCGGTGGAAATGCGCCGGCACTCGCGCAGGAAGCCCGCGATGCCCGGCTCGGTGAAGTGCTCGAGCGAGCCGATCGAGTACGCGTACTGGAACTGCGCGTCGTCGTAGCCCGTAGCCGTCGCGTCGCACACCTTGAGCCTGGCGGTCGGAACACCACGCTCGATCGCCTTGCCTATGAGAAAGTCGCTGATGTCGCAGCCGTACAGCTCGAGCTGCGGAAAGCGACTGTTGATCGCCATGACCTTGCCCGTGCCGCAGGCGATGTCGAGCACGCGGCCACGACACAAGCTCATGAAGCACTGAATCTCGAGCCACGCATTGCCCTCGCCCCAGGACTCGAGTCCGGCAGCCATCTGCGGATTCCAGTAGATGGCCAAGTCCTGTTCGGCCGGCGTGGCGACATGCGCCGCGTTGCGCTGCTTGTATTCACGGACCATGCGCACGCCGCGACGCAGGGAGCGCCACACGACCGGCGGGCACAGATCCATGCCCAGGGACCTCATTGACATCTCACGCTCCAGTGCCCGAACGAAGAAAGCGGCGGCATGCGATTCATCCGAGCGCCGCCTGGAAATCGCTGAGGCGCCGCCGCGCGGCGCCCTCCCACGAGAACGACTGGCGCATCTTGCGCGCGCCGGCCGCGCCGAGCGTCGCCCGCACCGCGCGATCCTCCAGCCGCCGCAGGGTCTCGACCAGACTCTCCAGGTCGTTCATGCGATACGCGAGGCCGTTGCCGGTGACGTGATCCTGGTAGATGCGATCGCTGATCACCAGCGGCAGGCCGCAGCCGGCCGCGTCCAGCATCGAGGTGCTCTCGTTGGTGAGCCACACGCCGATGTCGCTGGCGCGATAGAACTCGCCGAGCCGGCTGAACTCCATGAAGTCGAGCACGACGCTGCCGGCGCAGTGCTCCACCTGCGGACGCTGCGCGCCCTCGCCGATGAACAGGCCGCGGAACGGACGACCCTCGGCGCGCAGCCGCTCGATCGCCTGCGCCAGCAGGATCGGGTTCTTGAGCTCGCTCATCTTGCCGGTATAGATGCACACGATCTCGTCGGCGCCGAATCCCAGACGGCCTCGCAGCTCGTCGCGCGCGGGTCCGTGCGGCGCGGCGACGGGGAAGAAGAAGTCAGTGTCGATACCGAGGTGCACGACCGCCGAGCTTGCGCCGCTGCACGCCGAAGAAACGCGCGGCCACCTCCGCGCAGTCCGCCGTCGGACAGTAGCACTTGTGCGCGACCAGACTGACGAGCCGGCCCGGGAGCCAGCGCCCGAGGAAATTGCGCAGCAGGGTCCACACACTGGGATGGCGCTCGCTGGCCAGCGGAAATACCGAGACGGCCGTGTGACTGCCGATGAACAGCTTGTAGCGCGAGCTGCACAGCCGTCGCGGCTGCGAGCAGCGGATTGCCGCCGAGCGTGACGACCGAATAGACGACATCGGGCCGCAGGGCGCGCAGCTTGCGCGGCAGCTCCGGCATGACCGCATAACCGAGAAGCCGGCGGTGCCTGAGTATGTGCACCGTGTAGCCGTCGACAGTCCAGCTCGTACCGGCGGTCAGCGCCTGCTCCTGCCAGAAACCGCGCGGCGCCGCCCGCCTCGCCGGCCGCGTTGTAGTAGGGAGGCAGGTCCATCGCCACCACGTGCACGTCGAGACCGAGCCGCGCGAGGTACTTCTGGGCGAGTTCGAAGTGACGAGATAGCCCATCTTCGGCGGATACGTCTCGGCCACGATGACCACGCGCAGCCGCGGGTGACCGCGGCCCGCCTGCGCTAATGCCTCAGCCATAGAACGCTCGGATCCTGCCTGCGACGTAGGTCACCATCTCGTCCGTCATCTCGGCATACATCGGCAGCGACAGGATGCGCCTGCTGAGTTGCGCGCGGCGCGCGGGAATCTGCGCTGGCGTCGAGTTCCGAAGCGCGCCATACGCGGGCAGGAACGGCAGCGCCAACGGGTAATTGACGACGGTCTGAATGCCAAAGAGGGCCGCGAGATGACGCGCGAGAGTGCGTCGCGCCGTTACGTGGCGTACGACATACAGGTGATAGACGTGCGAACGAGCCGGGCGCCCCACACCGCGGCAGCGTGAGAATCCGTCGATGCCTGCTAACAACTTCGGCATACTTTCGCGGCGTTGCGCCGCCGGCGCGCGGTCCACGCGGGGAGTGGGGGAACTTCAAGCTGACAACAGCGCCGCCTGCAGGCCGTCGAGGCGACTGTTGATGCCCTCGATCTCGTGGTCGCCCTTCGTGAGCCGCCGTGCCGCGCGACATCGGCCCGCTCGGGCGAGCTCGGCGTCGTTCGGTGACCATCGCCCCGGCATCGCCCATCGCGCCGAGGTTCTTGCCGGGATAGAAGGAGAACGTCGCGGCGGTGCCGAAAGTGCCGACCCTTGCGCCCGCTGGAACTTCGCGAGATGCGCCTGGGCGCAATCTTCGATCACCCACAGCCTTGTTTCTCGCGCGATCGCCATGATCGGCGTCCATGTCGGCCGGCTGGCCGTAGAGATGGACCGGAATGATGCCGACCGTGCGGGCGTGATCTTCGCTTCGATCTGCTCGCCCGGTCGATGGTGAAGGTTGTCGGCGTCGGTATCGCACGAAAACCGACTTGGCGCCAGCCTGGGTGATCGTCTCGGTGGTCGAGATCCAGGAATGCGGCGGACGCGATGACCTCGTCGCCCGGCGCCGATGCCGAGCGGCGCATCGCGACGTACAGCGCGTCGGTGCCGTTGGCGCACGAGACGCAATGCGGCGACGCCCATGGCCGCGAACTCCCCTCGAACCGCTCGACGAATGGGCCGCGGATAAATGCCGAGCTGCGGATGACGCCGGCGATCGCATCGTCGATCTCAGGCTTGATGCGACAGATATTGCGCATGGAGGTCGGCGAACGGGACGGCGTCTGCGATGGTCATGTCCTTCCCGATCTCAGGCGCGAAGCAGGCGCGCAGGATTGCCCGCGTAAATGCCGGGCGCGCTGATATCGCGGGTCACAACCGCGCCCGGCGCCGATCACGACATCGTCACAGATCCTCGACCGGCAGGATCGTCGCGTTGGAGCCGATCGAGACGCGATCGCCGATTCGCGTGGCCTTCCACAATGCGCGTCGCCCTGCGCCGGTCCGCCGATGGCGAACAGGTCGTTGATGAACATGACGCCGTGAGCCGACGAAGCAATCCTCGCCGATCGTCGACCAGTTCGCAGATGAAGGCATGCGACTGGATCGGCTGCGCGCGCCGATGCGCACGCCCTTCTGGATCTCGACGAACGGACCGACGAAGCAATCGTCGCCGATCGTGCAGCCGTAGAGGTTCGCGGGCTCCACGACCTGACGTTGGGCCGCACTCGACGTCCACGATGCCGCACTCGCAGTTTGGCAGCGCTCATCGGCATCTTGCCATCGCGTGCCGGCGGCTGCCGAGCCGGCACATCTTCGGCGTGAAGCGCAGCTGCACTTCCCGGCCGGTCTCGATCGACTCGTAGATCGCGCGATGATGAGCTCCAGGCTCTTGCGGCCTTCGAGCCCGTCGACCAGCGCGGCTTGCTCGTTGCGGATGCAGTCGACGACGTGCTCGTAGTACGCCTGGTGGCCGAAGCCGTAGACGTTCGGCGGGTTGACGCGAGTAGCTCTCGCATGACCTCGGCGTCCTCGGGCGTCGCGGTCGACGAATTCCAGGTCTTCATCTCGTTGACCGCGAAGCCGCCGATCTCGACCGTGCCGCTTTCGCCGAGGATCGAGATCGAGCCCTCGAGATCCTTGGGCCGCGTCGCGGTCGTCGCCTCGATGACGCCCGAGCGCGCCGTTGCGGAACTTGCAGCACCACGACGGCGGTGTCCTCGGTCTCGATGTTCGACCAGCGCGGTGGCGCGCATGCGCGAACACGCTCTCGACGTCGCCCATCATCCATTCGAGCAGGTCGATGTGATGGCTCGCCTGGTTGGCGAGCACGCCGCCGTCGAGCGCCCAGGTGCCGCGCCAGGCGTCCTGGTCGTAGTAGTCCTGCGTGCGGCACCAGCGCACGCGCACGGTGCCCATCACCAGCTTGCCGAAGCGGCCGGCGCTCGAGCGCTTCGCGCAGCTTCACGACCGGGACGTTGAAGCGGTTCTGCTTGACGACGAACAGCTTGACGCCGGCGCGGTCGCACGCCCGGATCATCGCGTCGGCGTCGTCGAGCGTCAGCGCCATCGGCTTTTCGACCACGATGTGCTTGCCGGTATGTGCGCGAGCTCGATCACGTGCTGCGCGTGCAGGCCGCTCTCGGTCAGCACGACGACGACGTCGATGTCGCTGCGCGCCCGCATCATCTCGTGCATGTCGGCGTAGTGCGGCACGCCGTACTGCTCGGCCAAGCGCGCGCGCCTTGTCCGGCACGATGTCGCACACCGCCGCGAGCCCCGCGCCCGCGATCTGCCGCTGGCCGAGCAGCTCCGCGTGCCGCTTGGCGATCGACCGCACCCACCAGGGCAAATGCAGCATCAGGCACGCTCTCCAGACGGGAAGCACCAGAACGCGAGGACGAGCAGGCCGAGCCCGCCGGTCAACAGCGTCGTGAACAGGGAAGTGTTGGCGAAGGACAGCAGCACGCAGGACAGCGCCGTCAACACCAGCGGCGGCGGCAGTCTATACGCAACGCTGTCGAGAACCCAGAACACGGCGGCCGCGAGCAGCGACATGCCGACAAGGCCCGGCAGGCCGAAGCCGGCGATCCCGTCCTGCGCCCAGAAGTTCACGTTCGAGGTCACCAGGTCGCCGTAGTAGTAGTAGCCGACGGTGCGCGGGATATCGTAGTCATACACGTAGGGAATGATCGCTTTGAGGCCGCTGACGTGCGAGCCGAGAGTCAGCGGGTTATCGGCGAAGAACGCGAGGTACTGGGACTCCAGCAGCGCCGGCACAGCGAGCGTGCGCATGTGGAAGATCGACACCCACCACAGCTTCACGAGCGAAAGCAGGCCGCTCTCGAATGGCAGCAGCGCCGGCACCAGCAGCAGCCCGAGCATGCCGAGCACGAAATTCACGTGCATCCTGTCCGCCTTGCGCGCCAGGAACAGCGCCACCAGTAGCAGGATCCCCGGAGCGAGCAGCGAGGTCTTGCTCGCCCAGATGCCGAACAGGAACAGGTAGACTGCGACCACCGCCAGCAGCTGCGGCACTTTGCGACGCATCAGGCCGTGCGCGAGATCAGCGGCAGGAACGCGTTGTTGAGCCAGAAGAACGCATAGGCGCCCAACGCGCTGTCCGAGGTCTCGAGCACCTCCGTCGCGCGATCGCGCACCAGGTAAATGTCTGCCAGCGCGACGAACTGGATGTTCTCGCGGAACAGCACGATCAGCAGGAGCAGGCACGCCGCGGCGCCGCCGTACACGATCGTCCAGAAGAGGTAAGCAGGCAGTCGCACCGCGCGCAGGTCGAGCAGCGGCCACGCGCGCTGGCTCCAAATCAGCAGCGACATCGCCATGAACATCGCCGTGCACAGTTGCAGGCGCTGCTGCGGATCCAGCTCGGGCAGCGTCGTATGGAACGTCATGAACAGCGACGGCACGTAGATGACGAAGAACTGCACCAGCAGCAGGATGCGGGAGGGCCGCGGCGAAGCGAGCGGAAACCATGCGGCGGGGACCAGGCTGACATCAGCACCCACAGCAGGCTCGCAATCTCCCGGTCCGCGTCCAGCCCCAACCCGAGATAGCCGTAAACCTCGTGCGTATAGGTGCGGTAGGTCCAGGCGAACACGCCGACGTAGACCGCGACCAGCAGCAGGAACTGCAGGCGACTGCGCAGCGCCGCGAGCGAGACGGTCGGCACGAACGCTGCCGGGCTATTGAGACTTGCGCTGTGCAATCCACGACTCACGAAGCAGTTTGGTCAACGCGCCCAGCAGCAGGCCGACCACGCCGGCCACGACCACCATGACGGCGCGCTGCGGCCGCACTCGGTCCTTGCGGCCGAGCGCCGGGGCGGCATCGATCACTGTGAACGCATAGTTGCGGCGCGCGCTCGCGATAGCGATGGTCTTCAGCTGCGCCTCGACGATGCGGAAAAGCGACTGGCGCACTTCGTTCACCGACGTCTTGGCCAGCTCGCGGTCGAGGTAGGCGAGCTTGCCTTCAGCTTCGCTCACCGCACGCTGGCGCAACTCGTCGTTGGCGCGCTCCACCAGCTGGTTCGCCCAGTGCTGCGCCTGCAACGGGTCGCGCCACTCGACGTTCAGCGTGAGCAGGCCGGTGCGCTTGTCTTCGGAGATCCTGCGTACCTCGGTGCGGAAGAAGCGCGTCGCCTCGCTCATCGCGAGCGCCGGGCTCAGGCCCGGCTCGCAGTCCGCGGCGTCCTCGGCGCACAGCAGCGGCAGGAGCTTCTCGTCTTCGATAAAGCGCTCGACCAGCGAGCGCGACTTCAGATACTCGATCGTGTCGGCGTGCTGTTCGCCGCCGAGCTTGACCCCGGCCACCGCCGCGATGCCTCCGACCTGCGCCGCGAGGCCGCCGAGCGGATTGTTCTCTTCCTCACTGGAGGCCGGCAGCAGCGTCACCTGCGCACGGTAGATGTTCTCCATGAACAGCGAAGCGACCGCGGTGATCGCCGCGAGGAGCAGCCCGCCAGCGAGCGCGTACCAGCGTACGAGCATCGCCCTGCGCCACAGCTCCGGCAGAGACACGGTGTCGGCCGCGGCAAAGCCATCAATCGCCATGCGCGGTCTCCCCTCGCGCGCCCGTCGCGCGGTGCTGCAGGAACCACCGTAGGTCTGCTCGATCCCTCGCGCAGGCGGATGCGCGGCGCCAGCCCAGCGCTCGCAGCCGGCTGACGTCCAGCAGCTTGCGCGGCGTGCCGTCCGGCTTGCTGGTGTCGAAGACGATGCGCCCGCGATAGCCGACCACGTCGCGCGACCAGCTCGGCGAGCTCGCGGATCGTGACGTCCTCGCCGGAGCCGACGTTGATGAGTCTCCGCGCGTCGTAGTGCTGCATCAGGAACACGCAGCGCGTCGGCGCAGGTCGTCGACGTGCAGGAACTCGCGGCGCGGCGTGCCGGTGCCCCAGATCGTCGACCTCGGCGTCGCCGCGCCGCTTCGCCTCGTGGAACTTGCGGATCAGCGCCGGCAGCACGTGCGAGGTCTGCGAGGTCGAAGTTGTCGCCGGGCCCGTAGAGGTTCGTCGGCATGGCGGAGATCGACGTCGAAGCCGTACTGGCGGCGGTAGGCCTGGCACATCTTGATGCCGGCGATCTTGGCGATCGCGTACGACTCGTTGGTCGGCTCGAGCGGGCCGGTCAGCAGCGCAGTCCTCGCGGATCGGCTGCGGCGCGAGCTTCGGATAGATGCAGCACGAGCCGAGGAACAGCAGCTTCGCGACGCCGCTGCGCGTAGCGCGGCGTCGATGACGTTGGTCTGGATCTGCAGGTTGTCGCGGATGAACTCGGCCGGATAGGTGTCGTTGGCGAGGATGCCGCCGACCTTGGCGGCGGCGAGGAAGACGATCGTCGCGGCCGCTCGCCGCGAAGAACGCGTCGACCGCCGCCTGGTCGCGCAGGTCGAGCTCCGGCGCGGTCGCGCGTCACGATGTTGCGGCAGCCGTCGCGCTCGCAGCCGCCGCACGATCGCCGAGCCGACCAGGCCGCGGTGGCCGGCGACGAAGACGCGCGCGCGCTCATTCATGGCGCTGATACGTCCGGAAGCCTTCGCGCTGCCGCGCAGCTGCATCGCGCCGCGCGGCCTGCGAGGTCTGCCGCGACCATCTCCTGCACCAGCTCTGCGAAGCCGGTCGTGCGCGCGCCAGCCGAGCTTCGGCCGCGCCTTGGTCGGATCGCCGAGCAGCGTGTCGACCTCGGTCGGGCGGAAATAGCGCGGGTCGATCGCGCACGAGCGTGCTGCCCGGTGCTGCGCGTCGACGCCGCTTCTCGCTCGACGCCTGCGCCGCTGCCAGTCGAGCTCGCATGCCGAGCTGCGGCGACGGCCAGCTCGACGAACTCGCGCACCGAATGCTGCTCGCCGGTGGCGATCACGTAGTCCTCGGGCTGCGGCTGCTGCAGCATCAGCCACTGCGCCTCGACGTAGTCGCGCGCGTGGCCCCAGTCGCGCCGCGCGTCGAGGTTGCCGAGGTAGAGGCAGTCCTGCAGGCCCGGCTTGATGCGCGCCAGGCGCGCGTGATCTTGCGCGTCACGAACGTCTCGCCGCGCAGCGGCGACTCGTGGTTGAACAGGATGCCGTTGCAGGCGTACATGCCGTAGGCCTCGCGGTAGTTCACCGTGATCCAGTAGGCGTAGACCTTGGCGGCGCGCGTACGGGCGAGCGCGGATAGAACGGCGTCGTCTCCGTCTGCGGCACCTCCTGCGACCTTGCCGTACAGCTCGGAGGTCG
Source organism: uncultured Gammaproteobacteria bacterium (assembly GCA_963830745.1). Classification (GTDB taxonomy): domain Bacteria; phylum Pseudomonadota; class Gammaproteobacteria; order Steroidobacterales; family Steroidobacteraceae; genus Steroidobacter. The sequence continues at coordinate 867,809 of CAWHNL010000009.1, read as the reverse complement.
AGGCCTGGTAGAAGCGGGTCGTGCCGCTCCAGGCCGAGGATGCGGATCGCCTCGAGCAGCGCAGCGTGCCGAGCGCGTCGGCGTTCGCCGTGTATTCGGGCGTCTCGAAGCGACACGCGCACGTGGCTCTGCGCGGCGAGGTTGTAGATCTCGTCCGGCTGCACCTGCTGCACGATGCGGATCAGGTTGGTCGCGTCGGTCAGGTCGCCGTAGTGCAGGATCAGCCGCGCGTCCGGCTCGTGCGGATCCTGGTAGAGATGATCGATCCGGTCGGTGTTGAACGACGAGGCGCGGCGCTTGATGCCGTGCACCTCGTAGCCCTTGTCGAGCAGGAACTCGGCGAGGTAGGCGCCGTCCTGGCCGGTGATGCCGGTAATCAGAGCTCTCTTGGTCAAGACGCACTCCTGATGAACATGTGCAACTGTGAGCGCAGCCGTGCGCCGCCGCCTGCGCGAACCGCCGCTAGAACGAATTCACGGCGTTGACGGCGGCCGCGGCGATCGCCAGGTTGTAGATGATCGTCGTGACGGCCGTCCAGAACGGCAGCGGCCGCATGCGCTCGGTGTCGAGCGGCGCGACGATCGTATCGCCGGTCTTGATGTCGACGCCGCCGCCGCTGAACCACGCGTTGCCGCCGCGGGTCACGACGCTGCCGTCGGCGCGCACGACATAGATGCGATCGTCGTCGGCACGCGGCGTCAGGCCGCCGCTCATCGCGATGTAGTCGTCGCGCGACAGGTCGGCGCGGTACAGATGCGACGTCGCGCTCTGCACCTCGCCGACGACCGTCACTTCCTGCGTGACGCGCGGCACCAGCAGGCGATCGCCGTCCTTCAGCACGATGTCCTGCTCCGAGCCCGGCTGCGCTGTCATCGAGCGCGTCCAGATCGATCACCAGGCGTCCGACCGGCGTGGCATTGCGAATGTTCGCGAGCAGCGATTGACCGACCGTCAGCGCCGAGCTCGCGTCCTTGCCGGTCTCCTGCGCCGTCATCAGCGAGAACTGCGCGAGATCGGACTCCATGCGAGTCGCGAGCGTCTCCAGCTGCTTCTTCTCGCGCTCCTTCAGCTCCTCGCGCGTGAACACGGCGCCTTCGACGAAGGCGAGATCGGTCAGGCCGCCGGCGCGCTCCATGACCGAGCGCAGCGTCTCGCCGCGGTGGATCGGATAGCGTCCGGGGAAGCGCACCTCGCCGCGGATCTCGACCTCTTCCTGCGAGGCCCACAGCGGCACTTCCTTGATCACCAGGTAATCGAACGGCTGCAGCTGCAGGTCCGCGGCCGGATCGCCCGCGAGCACCTGGCGCAGGTCGATCTTGATCAGCTCCGCCTGTCGCGACTCGCCGTCGTCACCTCGTAGCGCGTCAACTCGGCCTGACCGCCGTAAGCGGCCTCGTCGAGGCTGCCGCCGGCGCGCAGCAGGTCGCTGACGCGCATGCCGGGCTCGAGCGGATACTTGCCGGGAACCTTGATCTCGCCCGGCCACGCTCACTTCCGCGGTCGGCTCGTCGATGCGCGACTGCATGCGCAGCTCGCGCATCAGCGGCTCGATGATGCGGTCGCGCCCGGACTCCAGGTCGAAGACGTAGATCTGATCGCGCGGCGCCAGCTCGAAGTTGGCCGCGGACGTCGGCTCCGCGAGCGCGCGCTCGAGATTCGCCGAGAATACGCGCACGCGGCGATCGGGCGGCTGCTCGCGCCGGACCAGCAGGTAGCGCTGATCGGCGTTCGGCTTGAGCTCGTCGAGGCTCGGCAGCACGTCCGCGATGCGCATGCCCGGCCGGAACTGGTACTCGCCGGGCCGGTGCACGAAGCCGCTCACGACGACCGAATCCTCGAGCACGGGCCGGATCGCCGGAACGCGCAACGTGTCGCCGCTCGCGCAGCAGCTGCGACTGGCCGGCTGCGCTCGCCAGATCGACGTCGACCGTCACGCGCGAGCGTCGCTCGTCGACGCGCTCGAGCGTCGCGACCGTCGGGTCCGCTTCCGGCATCAGCCCGCCGCCGAGCTGCAGCAGCTGGGCGGCAGTCGTTTCGTCTCTTGAGCTCGTAGATCGCCGGCCGGCGCACTTCGCCGCCGAGCCCGACCGTCGTGCCGACCGGCGGCACGAAGATCACGTCGCCGGGCAACAGGCGCGCATCGGCGCTGGTATCCCCGCGCAGCAGCAGGTCGTAGAGATCGAGCGTCGTCACCGTGCGGCCGCTGCGCTTGAGCTGGATGTTGCGCAACGAGCCGATCTTCTTGACGCCGCCGCTCACGAACAGCGCGTTGGTGATCGGTCGACAGGCCGCTGACCGTGTACGAGCCCGGGCGTCTGCGCGTCGCCGAGCACGAACACGCTGGATGGAGCGCAGCTCGCCGATGCTGATGCTCGCCTGCGTGCCGATCATCTGCTCGCGCACGCGCGCCTCGAGATCCTGCGCGGACCTGCTCGAAGCGCCGGCCGCTGACCGCGATCGGCCCGAGCTCGGGAAAATTGACGCGACCGTCGCGGCCGACGACCAGCGCATAGCGGCCCTTGGTATTGCCGATCAGCTGCACTTCGATGGTGTCGCCGGGCCCGACGACGTACTCGGCGGGCACCGGCACGTCAGTCGCGGGCGCGAAGGTCGAAGGCATGCCGTTGAACAGGTCGTAACCGAACGGCTTGAGCGCTTCGCTGCCGACCGGCCTCAGCGGCAAGCGCGTGACGACGCACGATGAAATCCTGCAGGCGCACTTCGGCCGCCAGCCGCTCCGTCGCCTCCTCCGCCGTCAGCCCGGCCAGCGGAATCGGCCCGAGCTCGGGCACGTTCAGGATGCCCCACTTGTCCAGCTTGTACGGGTTACGGCGCAGCACGCGCTCGCGAAAATCGCCGAGGCGATCGAGCTCCTCGGCCGAGCGGTCCAGGCGGCGCTGCTGCCGGCGTCTGGCGTCCGGCGCCTGCGGCGCCTGCTGCCGGCCGGGAATCGTCGGCTGCGACGGCAGCAGCACCTGCGCCTGGTTCTGCTCGCGGTCGCGCCGCTCGCGCTCCTCGATCTCCGGCGCGCGCCGCTCGAGCTGCCGGATTTCGAGGGACAGCAGGATCGTGTCGTTGCCCTTCAGGCGCGGCTCCCTGGGCATCCCGTTCGCAGACCCGTCCTCGTCCGTGTCCTCGTCGTCGCGGGACGTGCGCGGCCGGACCGTCTCGGGGAACTCGAGCGGGCGGTCGGCGCGCGGCCGGTTCGTCGGACCGGTCGTGCCGCCGCGGTTCATGGAGTCGAGAATGGCCTGCTGCTGCTCCGGCGGCAGATTCTGGAAGATCTCGATCTGCTCGGCGCTCGGCGTCTGGGCCAGCGACGGGCACGCAGCCAGCCGGCAGCAGAGCAGGCACACAACGGCACACGCCAGCCAGAAAAAAGCGCGGCTGGAGAAACTCGATCTAACCATCAGAATCGCTTGAATTATGGAGTTCCCTGCGACGGGCCGGGAGTTTACACGCAAGGCACGGCCCGACGCGGGATGAAAAATGACCGCGTCGTCGGCGCTGCGACCGACGCCGTTCAGCTACGCCATTTCGCGACCTGCGCCAGCAGGCCCCGCAGCGCCGGCTCGCTGTTCTTCTGCGGATCCTCGAGCGCCGGCGCCAGCGAGTCCGCGAGCTTCTTGCCCAGCTCGACGCCCCACTGGTCGAACGCGTTGATGTCCCAGATCACGCTCTGCGTGAACACCTTGTGCTCGTACAGCGCGATCAGGCGGCCGAGCGTCTTCGGGCCGAGGCGCGGGAACAGCACGATCGAGCTCGGCCGGTTGCCGGGATGCACCTTGTGCGGCGTGAGCCGCGCGATCTCGCTTTCGGGCAGGCCCTTCGCCGCCAGGTCCGCGCGCACCTGCTGCTCCGTCTGGCCGAACGCGAACGCCTGCGCCTGCGCGAAGCAGTTGGCGAGCGCCAGGTTCTGCTGCTGCTGGTACGGACTGGAGGCGTTCACCGGCGCGAGGAAGTCGAGCGCGACGTTCGCCGTGCCCTGGTGCAGCAGCTGGAAGAACGAGTGCTGCGCGTTCGAGCCGGGCTCGCCCCAGAGCACCGCGCCCGTGTCGTAGTCGACCGGCGCGCCGCCGAGCGTCGTGCGCTTGCCGTTCGATTCCATCTCGAGCTGCTGCAGGTACGCCGGGAAGCGATGCAGCCGCTGGTCGTAGGGCAGCACCGCGAGCGAATCCAGGCCGAGGAAGTTGCGATTCCACACGCCGATCAGGCCCATGAGCACCGGCAGGTTCTGCTCGAACGGCGCGCTCGCGAAGTGCTGATCCATCTCGTGGCCGCCTTCCAGCATCAGCTCGAACTGGTCCATGCCGAGCGCGAGCGCGACCGACAGGCCGACCGCCGACCACACCGAGTAGCGGCCGCCGACCCAGTCCCACATCGTGAAGCGGTTCTGCGGCGGGATCAGGAAGGCGTCCATCGCCTTGGCGTTGGTCGAGACCGCGGCGAAGTGCCGCGCCGGCGCGCCCTCGCCCAGCCGGTCGACGATCCACTGGCGCGCGAGCTTCGCGTTGGTGAGCGTCTCCAGCGTCGTGAACGTCTTCGAGCACACGACGAACAGCGTGCGCGCGGGATCGGCTTTCTCCAGCACGTCGCCGAGCTGCACGCCGTCGATGTTCGACACGCAGTGCAGGCGCAGATTGCGATTGCGGAACTTCGCCAGCGCCTCGGTCGCCATCACGATGCCGAGGTCCGAGCCGCCGATGCCGATGTTGACGATGTCGGTGAAAGTCTTGCCGGTCGCGCCGTGAATGCGTCCGCCGTGCACGCCTTCGACGAAGTTGCGCATCTTCGCGAGGCTCGCGCGCACCTCCGGCATCACGTCCTGGCCGTCGACGAGGATCGGGCGCTCCGAGCGGTTGCGCAGGGCGACGTGCAGGACTGCGCGATTCTCGGTGGTGTTGATCTTCTCGCCGGCGAACATCGCCGCGATCCGCTTATCGAGGCCGCGCGCCCGCGCGAGCTCGACCAGCAGTCGCATGCGTTTCTGCGTCGACGAGCTGGCGAGAGAAATCGAACAGCAGGTTCAGCTCGGTGCGCGACAGCTTCTCGAAGCGCTGCGCGTCGGCTGCGAACAGATCGCGCAGGTGCCGTTGCCGCATCTGTGCCGCATGTGCGGTCAGCGCCTGCCATTGCGGAAGTGGCACGGCTCAGCCCGCCTTGTAGTAGTCGACGTACCAGCGCACGAATCGCTCGACGCCGACCTCGACGGGCGTCGCCGGCCGATAGCCCACGTCGCGCACCAGGTCGTCGATGTCGGCGAACGTGTCCGGCACGTCGCCGAGCTGCAGCGGCAGCAGATTCTTCTGCGCCTTGCGGCCCAGGCAGCGCTCGATGCACTCGATGTAGCGCATCAGCTCGACCGGCTGATTGTTGCCGATGTTGTACAGACGATAGGGCGCCTTGCTCGTGCCCGGATCGGGCTCGTCGCCGTTCCAGGCAGGGTTCGCCGTCGCGACGCGGTCCGCCGCGTGCACGACGCCCTGCGCGATGTCGTCGACGTAGGTGAAATCGCGCCGATGGTTGCCGTAGTTGAAGACGTCGATCGGCTTGCCCGCGAGGATGTTCTTGGTGAACAGGAACAGCGCCATGTCGGGGCGACCCCACGGCCCGTACACCGTGAAGAAGCGCAAGCCGGTCACGGGCAGGTTGTAGAGCGAGGCGTAGGTGTGCGCCATCAGCTCGTTCGCTTTCTTGGTCGCGGCGTAGAACGACAGCGGATGATCGACGTTCTGGTGCACGGAGAACGGCATCTTCGTGTTCGCGCCGTACACCGAGCTGGTCGAGGCGTAGACGAGATGCTCGACGCCGTTGTGACGGCAGCCTTCGAGGACGTTCGCGAAGCCGACGACGTTGCTGTCGACGTAGGCGAGCGGATTCTGCAGCGAGTAGCGCACGCCGGCCTGCGCCGCCAGGTGAATCACGCGCTCGAACTTCTCGTTCGCGAACAGCTCCGGCATCCCCGAGCGATCGGCGAGATCCAGCTTGACGAAGCGGAAGTTCGGCCGCTGGCGCAGCTGCGCGAGCCGCGCTTGCTTCAGCGTGACGTCGTAGTAGTCGTTGAGGTTGTCGAGGCCGACGACTTCGTCGCCGCGCTCCAGCAGCAGCTGCGCGGTGTGAAAGCCGATGAAGCCGGCCGCGCCGGTCACGAGGAATTTCATGAGGGACTTTCTGTTCGAACTCGCAAGTTTGACGCGTCTCGTGAATCGCGCTGCAACGGCACCCTAGGGTCCCGATTCCACGCGACGATCACCATGACGACCCGACACGAAGACCTGGCCGCTTGGCGGCACTCCATTGCGCTGGCCGCCAAAGTGTACGCGGCGACACGGCAACTGCCCAGCGACGAGCCGCTCGGGCTCGTGGGCGAGCTGCGCCGCGCAGCGTTGTCGGTTCCCAGCAGCATCGCGGAAGGTGCAGCGCTGGGACGCCGGGCCGAATTCGTGCACTGCCTGCAGGCCGCGCGCGCCGCGCTATCGCAGCTCCAGACACGACTGGTGATCGCGGCAGGCCAGGATCTGATCGCTACGGCAGCCAGTCCGCTCGCCGATGTGACAGAAGTCGCCCGCGAGCTCGACGGCCTGATTCGCCGCGTGCAGGCATCCGGGCTGGCCGCGCATGCGCGCGCGTGCGCGCCGCAGCCGCGCGATCGCTAGAGACGCCCGTCGACCTCGCTCGCCGTCGAACACGTACTTGATGTCGTACAGCACGTGCGGCTTGCGGGCGAAGCTGCGGATCGCGTCGATGCCCATGTCGCGGAACTCCTTGTGCGCGACGGCCAGCACGACCGCGTCGTAGCGGCCCTTCGCCGGCGCGCGAATCGGCTTGATGCCGTACTCGTGCTCGGCTTCGGCGGCGTCGACCCAGGGGTCGTACACGTCGACCTTCGCGCCGTACTTCTCCAGCTCGCGCACCACGTCCGCGACCTTGGAGTTGCGCAGGTCGGGGCAGTTCTCCTTGAACGTCAGGCCCATCATCAGGATGCGCGAGCCCTTGACGTGGATGCGCTTGCGTGATCATCAGCTGCGCGACGCGCTCGGCGACGTAGATCGCCATGTTGTCGTTGATGCGCCGGCCGGCGAGGATCATCTCCGGGTGATAGCCGATCTCCTGCGCCTTGTGCGTCAGGTAGTACGGATCGACGCCGATGCAATGGCCGCCGACCAGGCCGGGCCGGAACGGCAGGAAGTTCCACTTCGTGCCCGCGGCCTCCAGCACTTCCTCGGTGTCGATGCCGAGGCGGTTGAAGATCAGCGCCAGCTCGTTGATCAGCGCGATGTTGACGTCGCGCTGCGTGTTCTCGATCACCTTGGCCGCTTCGGCGACGCGGATGCTCGAAGCCTTGTGCGTGCCGGCCTTGATGATGCTCGCGTACAGCGAGTCGACGAAATCGGCGACTTCCGGCGTCGAGCCCGAGGTGATCTTCTTGATCGTCGTCAGGCGATGCTGCTTGTCGCCCGGATTGATGCGCTCCGGGCTGTAGCCGGCGAAGAAGTCGCGATTGAACTTCAGGCCCGACAGGCGCTCGAGGATCGGCACGGCGATCTCTTCGGTGCAGCCCGGGATAGACGGTCGATTCGAACACGACGATGTCGCCCTTCTTCAGCACGCTGCCGAGCAGCTCGCTGGCGCGCACGATCGGCGTCAGGTCCGGGCGCTTGTAGCCGTCGATCGGCGTCGGCACGGTGACGATGAAGACCTGGCAGGGCTTGCAGGTCCTTCACGCTCGGTCGAGTAGCTCAGGTGCTTGGCCGCGCGCAGCTCGGCCGGCTCGCACTTCCAGCGTGCTGTCGCGCCCCTTCTTCAGCTCGGCGACGCGCGCGGCCTTGATGTCGAAGCCGACGGTGCGGAAGTGCTTGCCGAACTCCACGGCGAGCGGCAGCCCGACATAGCCGAGTCCGACGACGCCGATCTTGCAATTGCGCAGACTGAATTCAGGCATGGAGACGAGGCCGCTTTCGAGTTGGTTAGCGCGGCGAAGAATGCCACAAAATACCGCCGGAAACAGCGACATAAGTCCTAGATCAGGTAGGCAACGGCCCAAAGGCCAGTCAGGGTCATCGTCACCGTATAGGGCAACGCCATCCACAGCATGCGGCCGTACGAAAGTCGGATCAGCGGCGCCAGCGCCGAGGTCAGCAGGAACAGGAACGCGGCCTGGCCATTCGGCGTGGCGATGCTCGGAATGTTCGTGCCGGTGTTGATCGCGATCGCCAGCGACTCGAACTGCTCGCGCGTGATCGTGCCCTCGAGCAGCGCGGCCTTCACTTCCGTGATGTAGATCGTGGCGACGAACACGTTGTCGCTGATGGCCGAGAGCGCGGCGTTGGCGAGATAGAACATCGCGGTCTGCGCTCGTCCTTCGAGCTGCAACACTGCACTGATGACCGGCTCGAACAGATGCTGGTCGTGCAACACCGCGACGATCGCGAAGAACACGACGAGCAGAGCCGTGAACGGCAACGCCGACTCGAACGCCTTGCCCAAGCGCTGCTCCTCGGTCACGCCGGCGAGCGCGGTCGCCAGCACGATCACGAGCAGGCCGATGATGCCGACCTCCGCCACGTGCAGACCGAGCGCGAGGATCAGGATGATCGCAGCGATGGCCTGCGCGATCAGCACCGCGACTTCGCGCGGCGTGCGATTGCGGCGTCTGCTCGCGATCGTATTCGGCGAGCACTTGTCGCACGTTGGCCGGCAAGCTCGTGCCGTAGCCGAACCAGCGCAGCTTCTCGACCAGCACGCACGTCAGCGAGGCCCGACGACGAGGACCGGCACCGACACCGGCGCCATCCGCAGGAAGAACTCGACGAACGACCAGTCGGCGTGCTTCGCGATCAGCAGGTTCTGCGGCTCGCCCACCTGCGTCATGACGCCGCCGAGCGCAGTGCCGACCGCGGCGTGCATCATCAGCCCGCGCAGGAACGCGCGAAATGCATCGAGGTCGGAGCGGTGCAGCTCTTGCACCTCTTCGTCGCGACCGACGTCGTGCTCGACATCGTAGTGCTTGCCGGAGGCGAAGCGATGGAACACCTGGTAGAAGCCGGCGCCCATCGTGATCAGCACCGCGACGACGGTCAGCGCATCGAGGAAGGCGGACAGCGCTGCGGAAGTCAGGCAGACGATCAGGGCCAGCGCCAGTCGCGAGCCGATGCCGAGCAGGATCTTCGTGAACGTGAACAGCAGCAGCTCGCGCAGGAAATAGATGCCCGCGACCATGAACACGAGCAGCAGGATGATCGGCACGGCGGCGAGCGTTTCGTCGTAGACAGATGCCGGTGTCGTCAGCCCGATCAGCACGCCCTCGATCGCCAGCAGGCCGCCGGGTTGCAACGGATAGCAACGCAGCGCCATCGCCAGCGTGAAGATGAACTCGAGCAACAGCAGCCAGCCCGCGACGACCGGGCCGTGCACGCCGCCGAAAAACATCACCAGAGGATTGACGACCAGGAAGACGAGGATCGTCAGCTTGTACCAATCGGGCGCGTGGCCGAGGAAGTTGCGGGCAAACGCTTGCGCGAGCGCGCTAGGCATAGGCCGGCGCAGCTGCTTGGCTGCTGCTTTCCGCACTAACCGCCAACCGCCAACCGCCAACCGCTTCCTTCCGCCACACCGTCTTGCCGCCGCTGACCTTGTCGATGGTGGCCAGAATCCGCTCGTGCGCTGCCAAGCTCGTCGTCGCTCGCGCGCACCACGCGCAGCACGCCGCGCGGCCGTCGCAGCCGTCGCCTGCTCGTGCGAAACGCTGACGTTGATCTCGGTGACCTCGCCGAGAATCAGCGCCGTCTGGCCGCCGGTCATGGCGAGATAGACGTCGAGCAGAATCTGCGCGTCGAGCAATGCGCCGTGCAGCTCGCGATGCGAGTTGTCGACGCTGTATCGCTTGCACAGCGCATCGAGACTGTTGCGCTGGCCCGGGTGCATCTGCCTCGCGAGCGGCAGCGTGTCGATCACCGTACAGAGGTCGCATCATCCTGCGCGCCGGCCCCGGCAAGCGCTGCAGCTCCGCGTCGAGGAACGCGATGTCGAAGGCGGCGTTGTGAATCACCAGCTCCGCGCCGTTGACGAACTCGATCAGCTCGTCGACCACCTCGGCGAAACGCGGCTGCTGCGCGAGGAATTCGTCGGTGATGCCGTGCACGTGCTGCGCGGCGCGGTCGATCGCCCGGTCGGGTCGCAGGTAACGATGGAACTTGCGGCCGGTCTTGCGCCGATTCACCAGCTCGACGCAGCCGATCTCGATGACGCGGTGTCCCTGCTCCGGCTCCAGCCCCGTGGTTTCGGTGTCGAGGACGACCTGGCGCATGCGCCGCTCAGACCGCCGCGCGCAGCGCCTGCACGACGCGGGCCTGCTGGGCTTCGGTCAGGTAGGGATGCATCGGCAAGCTCAGCACGCGCCGGCCCGCCGCTTCGGACACCGGGAACGCTCCGGCGCCCTGCCCGAGGTCGGCGAACACCGGCTGCAGATGCAGCGGCACGGGGTAATGCACTGCCGTCGGAATTCCCTGCGCCTTGAGCGCCTGCTCGACTTTTTCGCGGTTCGCCACTTCGATCGTGTACTGCGCGTAGACGCTCGTGCAGCCTGGCGCCAGCAGCGGCGTCGTCACGCGGCGCGCCGGCTCCGCCTGATCGCTGAAGGCCTCGGCGATCATCTCGCTGTAGCGCGCGCCGATGCGCATGCGGGCCTCGACTTCCTCGTCGAAGATCTCCAGCTTGGCGAGCAGCACCGCAGCCTGGAGAGTATCGAGGCGGCCGTTGATGCCGAGCCGCGGATGGTGATAGCGCCGGTCCTGGCCGTGCACGCGGATCTCGCGCATGACCTTGGCGAGCTCGTCGTCATCGGTGAACAGCGCGCCGCCATCGCCGTAGGCGCCGAGCGGCTTCGACGGAAAGAACGACGTCGAGCCGACTTCCGACAGCCCGCAGGAGCGCTTGCCGCGATACTTCGCGCCGAAACTTTGGGCGCCGTCTTCGATGACCGGAAGGCGGTGCTTGCGGGCGACGGCATTGATGCCATCCATGTCGCCGCACTGCCCGTAGAGCGACACGGGCATGATCGCCTTGGTGCGCGGCGTGATGGCGGCTTCGAGCAGGCGCGGATCGAGGTTGTAAGTGCGCGCGTCGATGTCGACGAAGACCGGCTTCGCGCCGGCGAGCGCGATCATCTCGCCCGTAGCGATGAAGGTGAAGGGTGAGGTGATCACCTCGTCGCCGCGGCCGATGCCGTACGCCATCAGCGCGATCAGCAACGTGTCAGTGCCGCTCGACGCGCCGATGCAATGCTTGACGCCGACGTACTCGGCGAGCTTGCGCTCCAGCTCGAGACATTCGGCACCGAGAATGAACTGTCCGTGGTCCAGCACCGCCTGCATGCGGCGGTTCATCGACTTCGCGGACGCGCTGATACTGAGTCTTGAGGTCGATGAAGTTCATGCGACGCGCATGATAAGCGCACTTCCGACCATTCGCTATCCGCTATCCGCCAGCCGCTGCTCCTCCAGCATTTCGTCGATCGCCTCGTTGGCGAGTCGATCCGCGCGCTCGTTGCCGGGCACGCCGGCGTGTCCCTTCACCCAGTGCCACTCGATCGCGTGCCGCTCGATTTCGCGCTCGAGCGCCTGCCACAGATCGATGTTCTTCACGGGCTTCTTGTCCGCAGTGCGCCAGTCGCGCGCCTTCCATTGCGGCAGCCACTCGGTGATGCCTTTGCGCACGTACTGAGAATCCGTGTAGAGCGCGACCGAGCACGGCCGCTTCAATGCGGCCAGCGCGCGAATCGCCGCCGTGAGCTCCATGCGATTGTTCGTCGTCGGCGTCTCGGCGCCGCGCAACTCCTTCACGTGCTTTCCGGAGCTCAGCACCGCACCCCAGCCGCCCGGGCCAGGATTGCCGCGACACGCACCGTCCGTGTAGATCTCGACCGGAGCCGGCTTCTTCTTCTGACTATCCGCCATCCGCTATCCGCTTCCCCGTGTCGTCGGCTCGATGAGTCCGCCCACGACTTTCGGCCGCAGCCGCCAGCGCGGCCGGATCGGCGTCAAGGTGTAGACGCGCTTGCGCGCTTTCATCAGGTAGCCGCCCGCGAACAGCGGCCACAAGTGCTGGCCGCTGCGCTCGAAGAAACTCTGCGACGACGGCGCGCTCGATCCCCACGGCAACGTGAACAGAAAGCGGCGTGCGTCGACGATCTCGAAGCCGAGGAGCTTCAGCCAGTCGCGCAGCCGCCCTTCGCCGATCATGCGCTCGAGCCCCGGCGGAAAGCCGTCCTTCGCGAACAGGTGCCGCAGGCCCCAACTCGACAGCGGCCGGAAGCCGAGCACGATGAGATGACCTTCGGCCGAGAGAATGCGCCCGACCTCGCGCAGGATCTCGTGCGGCTCCGGCTCGTATTCGAGCGTGTGCGGCAGGACCACTGCGTCGACGGAGTCCGAAGCGATCGCCAGCGAATCGGTGCGCGAGCGGATCGCGGCGGGCCGGCCGCCTGGCCGCGAGCCGTGCCACGCGAGCACGGCCTTGCGCTGAGTGCGACCCTCGGCGAGCAGCCCGTCGTCGTCGCCCCACAAGCCGATCTGCAGCAGCTGCCACCCGAACACCTGCGCCAGCGCCTCCGCTGCGATCTTGCGTTCCAGTGTGTAGACGCGCTGGCCGAGCGGGCCGCGCAGCCAGGACTGCAGGTCTGGACCGAGGTCGTCCGTCATGAGGGAAGGATAGCTTGCTGGGCCGGACCCCGCGCATGTTAAATACGGCCTCGATTACGTGGGGGCGGCTTCCGGACAATCATGTTGCAGGTCACGCCAGTACGGGCATTTGCCGACAACTACATCTGGCTGATCCATGCCCCGCGCGATGCCAGCCAAGTCGTCGCGGTCGATCCAGGCGACGCTGCGCCCGTCGAGCGTGCCCTCGCGGAGCGCAACCTCACCCTCGCCGGCATCCTGCTCACTCATCACCACCCGGACCACGTCGGCGGCGTCGCCAGCCTGCTGCAGAACAGGCGCGTGCCGCTCTTCGGGCCGGGCAGCGAGCGCCTGCCCGGCGAACCGACGCGGCTGCGCCAGGGCGACCGTGTGGTCCTCGAAGCGCTCGGCCTGGAATTCACGGTGCTCGACATCCCGGGTCACACCGCCGGCCACATTGCTTATGTCGGACACGGCGCCCTGTTCAGCGGCGACACGCTGTTCAGCGCGGGCTGCGGGCGGCTGTTCGAGGGGACGCCGGAACAAATGGTCGGCTCGCTGGCCAAACTGGCGCAGCTGCCGGCCGAGACGCTCGTGTACTGCGGCCACGAGTACACGGTCAGCAACCTGAAATTCGAGCTGGCGGTCGAGCCGCAGAACGCCGAGGCCGCGCGCTACCTGGAAGAATGCAGCACGAAACGCGCGCGAGATGAGGCGACTCTGCCATCCAGCATCAGGCGTGAGAGGAATGTGAATCCGTTCCTGAGGTGCGAACAGCAGACTGTGAAGCAGGCCGCGGAAGAGAAGGCGGGCCGCAGGTTACAGAACACAACAGAAGTTTTCGCAGTCATCCGCCAGTGGAAGGACGGCTTCCGGGCCTGATGGACGACAGTGGAACTGCGGCACGGCGTAGTAAATTCCTGCGAGTCGGGACCCGATTCGCGCATGTTGGAGGGGTCAATGGTCGAAACGTGGAGCACCCGGGCAGGGCTGTATGCAATTTTTGCAGCCGCCGCCCTCATCGCTGCCGGCTGCAGCCACGTCGCGACCGCTCCTGAGGAACAGGACCCGGAACAGCTCGACGAAGAGACCGTCGAGACGGTCGAGCTCGATCCGGCGATCAGCAAGCTGGACGAAGCCGAGATCGGCGTCTCCGGCCCGGAACAGATCGAAGAGGCCATCGAGACCCTCGATGCCCAGACCGAGTCGCGTCCGCCGCTCGTCAGTGGCGTCAGCGGCACGGCCGCCGCACCCTCTGCGGGCGACCTGTTCGAGCGCATCCGCGCCGGGTTCGTCCTCGACGACGTCGAGCACGTGGCGGTGGAGCGCGAAGTGCGCTGGTTCGCGAGTCATCCCGAATATCTCGACCGCACTTTCAGGCGCGGCGAGCGCTACTGGTACCACATCGTCAACGAGATCGAAGCGCGCAAGATGCCGCTCGAGCTCGCGCTGCTGCCGATCGTCGAGAGCGCGTTCAATCCGGTCGCGTATTCGCGGGCGCGCGCTTCCGGCCTGTGGCAATTCATTCCCGGCACCGGCCGCCGCTACGACCTGAAGCAGAACTGGTACTACGACGGCCGCCGCGACGTGGTCGCCGCGACGACGGCCGCACTGGACTATCTGCAATTCCTCTCCGAAGAGTTCGACGGCGACTGGCTGCTGGCGGTCGCTGCGTACAACTGCGGCGAAGCGAACATCGCGCGCGCGGTCAAAAAGAATCGCGCAGCGGGCAAGCCGACGGACTTCTTCAGCTTGAAGCTGCCGCGCGAGACGCGCGCGTACGTGCCGAAGCTGCTCGCCATGCGCCGCATCGTTCACGACCCGGCGGCTCACGGCCTGGAGTTCGCGCCGATCGCGAACCAGCCGTACTTCGCGCAGATCGATGTCGCGGGGCAGATCGACCTGCACGTCGCCGCCGAGCTGGCTGAGTTGGCGCCGGAAGAGCTGCTCGCGCTCAATCCTGCATTCAATCACTGGGTCACCGATCCGGACGGCCCGCATCAGCTGTTGGTCCCTGTCGATCGTGGGGCGCGCTTCGCGGAAGCAGTCGCAGCGCTGCCGCCTGAGGAGCGCGTGCGCGTGGTCTATCACCACGTGAGAAAGGGCGACACGCTCGGCGGCATCGCCGACAAGTACGGCGTGTCGATCGCGGCGATCAAGACCGCGAACAAGATCCGCGGCACGCTGATTCGTCCCGGGCAGGACCTGCTGATCACTGCGGCGCCGACGGGCATGAGCGCTCAGGCGCTCACGAGCACGGCTTCGATCGAAGCGCGTGCGCCGCGCAACACGTCCGACAAGCACATCGTGCGTCGCGGCGACACACTGTGGAGCATCGCGCGGTCGCACGGCGTGACCATGGAGAGCATCGTGAGCAGCAACGGTCTTTCGACCGACGATACGCTCGCGGTCGGTCAGGTGCTGTCGATTCGCGGAACGACGACGCTGGCTTCGAACGACGCCGACGCGGGCGGCACTCGCTCGACTACTTACGTCGTGCGCAGGGGCGACACGCTGTCGCGCATCGCGAACAAGTTCCGCGTCCGCTTGTCCGACCTGCTCGGCTGGAACTCCCTCAGCTCGCGCAGCGTGATCAAGCCGGGCCAGCGCCTGGTCATGTACGTCGCGGATCGCCGCGCCGGAATCTGAAGAACGCCGCTTCTCGGCTACACTTACGGCTGGTCCACCCCGGAGCAGCCCATGGGATTTCTCGCCGGCAAACGTGCCCTGATCGTCGGCCTCGCGACCGAGCGCTCGATTGCGTACGGCATCGCTCAGGCCATGCACCGTGAAGGCGCCGAGCTTGCCTTCAGCTATCAGGAGCGCTTCAAGGATCGCGTCGAGGCGATGGCTGCGGAATTCGGCGCGGGCGAAGTGTTCGAAATGGATGTCGCCAGCGACGAGAGCATCGCGGCCGCATTCGCAACGCTCGGCAAGAAGTGGGACGGCCTGGATATCGTGGTTCACGCGGTGGCGTTCGCGCCCAGCGACGCGATTCGCGGCGGTTTCGTCGAGTCCACGACGCGCGAGAACTTCCGCATCGCGCACGACATCTCCAGCTACAGCCTCACCGCGCTCGCGAAGGCCGCCGAGCCGATGCTGCACGGTCGCGCCGGCTCACTGCTGACGCTGACGTATCTCGGCGCAGTCCGCTCGGTCCCCAACTACAACGTGATGGGCGTCGCCAAGGCGAGCCTCGAAGCCAGCGTGCGTTTCCTGGCTGCGGACCTCGGCCCGAAGGGCATCCGCGTCAATGCGATTTCAGCGGGGCCGATCAAGACGCTCGCGGCCGCGGGCATCGCAGGCTTCCGCAAGATGCTGGGTCACGTCGCGGGCGTCGCGCCGCTACGCCGCAATGTCACGATCGAAGACGTCGGCAACGCCGCCGCGTTTCTCTGCTCCGACCTGGCGGCCGGCATCACCGGCGAAGTGATCTACGTCGACGGCGGCTTCAACAGCGTCGGGATGTCGTTCGGCGAAAGCGAGTAGGTCGGGCTGCAAGCCCGACTCATTCAAACAGCTTGTCGTTCTTGACGATCTTCGTGGTGCGCTCGGCTTCGTCGACGTACGCGGCGAACTCTTCGTTGCCGTGCTGCATTTCCGCCCGGCGCTTGCGTGCGGTTTTCTCGGCAGCCACTTCCTTCGACGGGTCCGCGTTGCGTACCTGCGTTACCGCGTAAACGGCGTAGTTGCCGTCGTCGGTCGTGACCCCGCCGAAGTACGGCTTCGCTTCGGAGATCTCGTTGTTCGGCGCATTGAACGCCGAGCGCACGATCGCGGGCGGAGCGACGCCGTCCTGACGCGTCATGAAGCGCTTGCCGACCGCGCCGAGCTTCAGCGCGCTCGTCACGCCTGCCCACGCCTCGCCCTTCTGCAGGCGCGCCATCGCAAACGCGCCCTGCGCGGCCGCTGCCTCGCGCATCCGCTGAGTCTTCAGCTGCTCGCGAATCTGCGCGCTCACACTTTCGAACGGACGCGGCTCGGCGGCCTTGTGTTCGGTCACGCGCAACACCAGCGCGCGATCTTCGCCGACCGTCACCAGCGGGCTGTTCTGACGGCGCTCGAGCACGTCGGCGCTGAACGCGGCCTCGATCACAGCGGGCTCCTCACCGAACTCGCCGCCGCCCTCGCGCGTGAAGCCGGTCACCGTCTTCACCGGCAGGTTCATCGCCTTCGCCACGGAGTCGAGCTCCGTCAAGGCGGAGAACGCCTGGTCGGCGAGCTTCTGCGATTCGTCGTAGAAAATGTTCTGCGCACGGTCCTTGCGATAGTCCGCTTCGACTTCCGCGCGCGCCTCGTCGAACGTCTTCACGTGGCCGGCCTCGACTTCATCGAGCCTCAGCACGTGATAGCCGAAGTCGGTCTTCACCGGCCCGCGGATCTCGCCGACCGCCATCCCGAACAGCGCGTCTTCGAACGGCCCGACGAACATGCCGCGCTGAGCCCAGCCGAGATCGCCGCCCTGCTGCGCCGAGCCGGGATCCTTGGAGTTGTCCTTGCGCGAGCTGCGCGAAATCCGCGCCGCCCTTCGCCTTTGCTGTGAGCTCTTCGGCCTTCTTGCGCGCAGCTGCGTCGTCCACGCCGTCGCCGACCGTGATCAGGATGTGCCGGCCATGACGCCGCTCCTGCGAAGTGAAGCGATCCTTCACCTGCTCGTAGTAGTCCTTGAGCGCCTGCTCGGTGACCTCGATGCCGCTTTCGGCGCGCTCGCGCGTCAGCTCGACGTACTGCAGGTTCACCGTCTCCGGTAGCAGATACTTATCCTTGTTCTCGTCGTACCACTTCTGCACCTGCTCGTCGGTGATCGAGGTGCTGGCCTCGAACGCGCTCGCCGGGATCAGCGCGTAGTCGATCTCGCGCTCCTGCTTCTCCATCGCGTAACGGCGATCGAGCTCGTAGGGCGCGACGAACGCGGACTCGATCACGGCGTTGCGCAGCTGGTCGATCAGCAGGCCGTTCTGCAGCTGCTCTTCGAACTGTGTCTCGGTCAACCCGCTCGAGCGCACCAGCGCGTTGTAGCGGTCCTTCGAGAACTTGCCGTCGACCTGGAACTGCGGGTACTCCATGACGCGTTGCGCCAGCTCCTGGTCGCTGACGCGGTAACCGAAGCGCTCCGCGCGCTGCTTGAGCAACGACTCCTGCACGAACTGATCGAGGAGCGACGGCCTGCTGCGACTTGACCATGTCGGGAGGCAGCTCGTCGCGCAGCATCTGCTGGAGCTGCGACTGCCGCTGCTGCCATGCGCGGCGCACGGTCTCGGTAGGAATAGACTCACCGTCCACCTTCGCGGCGAAGCTCTGCGAGCCCGATCTGGAAGTCGACCCCCCAGAAGACGAACACGACCGCGATCGTGCCGAGGAACAGCGTCGCTACGATGCCCGAGATCTTGTCGCGTATGGTCTGCAGCATGCAGTTGGTGTCACTTGGGGCTGAAGAAATGGCGGAGCGGACGGGACTCGAACCCGCGACCCCCGGCGTGACAGGCCGGTATTCTAACCAGCTGAACTACCGCTCCGCGCTGAAACTCTGCGACGTCCGGCCCCGCGCCCACACATTTCATTTGGGCGCACCACACTGGCGTGGTGGGTGCTGAGGGGATCGAACCCCCGACATTCGCCTTGTAAGGGCGACGCTCTACCGCTGAGCTAAGCACCCTGTTGTTCGCCTGCAGGCTCGTCCGAGGATTGCGATCCGCTCTCCAATCACATCGCATGGGGGGCGGGCGCCGTCGAAGGCGCGCTAATTTACAGCATCCTTCAAGGCCTTGCCAGCTTTGAAACCCGGCACTTTGCTGGCGGGAATCTGGATCGTCTCGTTGGTGCGGGGGTTGCGTCCGGCGCGCGCCGCACGCGCTTTGACCACGAACGTCCCGAACCCGAGCAGCGCGACGGTGTCGCCCGACTTGAGCGCCGACGTAATCGAATCGAACACGGCATCGACGGCACGCGTGGCGTCGGCCTTCTGCAAGCTCGTCTGCGTGCTCACCGCTTCGATCAGCTCGGCTTTGTTCATGTCGGCTTCCTTCTTGTTGAGGGCGGCGCGTTATAGCAGACGAAGCAGGCAGTGAATAGTGACCAGGCACTGGGCACTGGCCCATCGCCAGTGCCCAGCGCCGCTTTCACTTCCGGCTTTTAGTGCGCCCTGACCTGCTTGCTGGCGCGCTTCGCGACCCTGCGTGCGCGCGGCTTGTCGTTGCCGCGCGACGCGTCGGAAGCCGCTGCCATGGGCGCCGGCATGTGTCGTAGCGCGACCTGCAACACCTCGTCGATCCATTTGACGGGCTTGATCTCCAGGCTCTCCTTGATGTTCTGCGGGATCTCCGCGAGGTCCTTGGTGTTGTCGTCGGGAATGAGGACCATGCGGATGCCGCCGCGGTGCGCAGCGAGCAGTTTTTCCTTCAGCCCGCCGATCGGCAGCACCTGCCCGCGCAGCGTGATCTCGCCGGTCATCGCCACGTCCGAGCGCACCGGCACCTTGGTCAGCGCCGAGACCAGCGCGGTGCACATGCCGATGCCGGCGCTCGGGCCGTCCTTCGGCGTCGCGCCTTCCGGCACGTGAATGTGCACGTCGGCCTTCTGATAGAAGTCCGGCTCCAGCCCGAGCACCGTGGCACGGCTGCGCACGACGGTCATCGCCGCCTGGATCGACTCCTGCATCACTTCGCCGAGCTGGCCGGTGTGCGTGAGCTTGCCTTTGCCGGCGACGACCGCAGCTTCGATCGTCAGCAGCTCGCCGCCGACTTCGGTCCACGCGAGCCCGGTGACTTGTCCGATGTGGTCCTGCTCCTCGGCGCGGCCGTAGCGGAAGCGCCGCACGCCGAGGTACTTGCTGAGATTGCGCGGCGTGACGTTGATCGCCTTCGTCTCCGCCTTCGCCAGCAGCTGCTTCACCGACTTGCGGCAGATCTTGGAGATCTCGCGCTCCAGGTTACGCACGCCGGCTTCGCGCGTGTAGAAGCGAATGATGTCGAGCAGCGTGTTCTCCGAAACCTTCAGCTCGTCGTCCTTCAGGCCGTTCTGCTTCATCTGCTTCGGCACGAGGTAACGCTGCGCGATCGCGCTCTTCTCGTCCTCGGTGTAGCCGGGCAGACGGATCACTTCCATGCGGTCGAGGAGCGGCGCGGGAATGTTCAGGCTGTTCGCCGTGCACACGAACATCACTTCGGACAGGTCGAAGTCGACTTCCAGATAGTGGTCGTTGAACGTCGAGTTCTGCTCCGGGTCGAGCACTTCGAGCAGCGCGGAGGACGGATCGCCGCGGAAGTCCATCGCCATCTTGTCGACTTCGTCGAGCAGGAACAGCGGATTGTGGAAGCCGGTCTTGACCATGTTCTGGATGATCTTGCCGGGCATCGAGCCGATGTAGGTGCGGCGGTGGCCGCGGATCTCGGCCTCGTCGCGCACGCCGCCGAGCGACATGCGCACGAACTTGCGATTCGTGGCGCGCGCGATCGACTGGCCGAGCGAGGTCTTGCCGACGCCCGGCGGTCCGACCAGGCACAGGATCGGGCCCTTGAGCACCTTCACGCGCTGCTGGACCGCGAGGTACTCGACGATGCGCTCCTTCACCTTCTCCAGCCCGTAGTGATCTTCATCGAGCACTTTCTCGGCGACGACTACGTCGGTGTGCACCTTGGTCTTCTTCTTCCACGGGCACTTCACCAGCCAGTCGACGTAGTTGCGCACCACGGTGGCCTCGGCCGACATCGGCGACATCAGCTTGAGCTTGTTCAGCTCGCTCATCGCCTTGTCGCGCGCTTCCTTCGGCATGCCCGCCTTCTGGATGCGCTGCTCCAGCTCCGCGAGCTCGTTCGGCGCGTCCTCGATCTCGCCCAGCTCCTTCTGGATCGCCTTCATCTGCTCGTTGAGGTAGTACTCGCGCTGGCTCTTCTCCATCTGCTGCTTGACGCGGCCGCGGATGCGCTTCTCGATCTGCAGCACGTCCATCTCGCCTTCGATCAGGGCGAGGATGTGCTCCAGGCGCTTGCGCACGTCCTGGATCTCCAGGACCTTCTGCTTGGCGTCGAGCTTGAGCGACATGTGCGCGGCGACGTTGTCGGCGAGCCGGCCCGGCTGCTCGATGCCGGCCAGCGCGGTCAGCACTTCCGGCGGCACCTTGCGGTTGAGCTTCACGTACTGCTCGAACTGCGAGGTGACGGAGCGCGCCAGCACGTCCATCTCGCGCTCGTCGTACTGCTCGACGTCCTTGAACGGCGCCACTTCGGCGGAGAAGTACTGGCCGGTGTGCAGCTTCTCGATCTTGGCGCGCTCGGCGCCTTCGACCAGCACCTTGACGGTGCCGTCCGGGAGCTTCAGCAGCTGCAGGATCGTCGCGATCGTGCCGAGCCGGTACAGGTCCTGCGCACCCGGGTCGTCGACGTCCGCCTGCTTTTGCGCAACCAGCAAGATCTGCTTGCCCGAGCGCATCGCCTGGTCGAGCGCGAGGATCGATTTCTCGCGGCCGACGAACAGCGGAATGACCATGTGCGGATACACGACCACGTCGCGCAGCGGCAGCACCGGCAGTGCTGCGGGGACGGGGCTTTCAGTTTCTGGGGTGTCGTCGGTGCTCACGCGAGGGTTCCTGTAGCAATCGGGTGAAGTCGTCACCGCCGCGGGCACGACGGGCGAGCGTCGGAATCGCCGAGAGAATTTGTCTGCAAAATACCGGAAGCAGCGCGCCGCTGCCAGCGCCGAAGGCACGGAGTTTGCTGCGGCTTTCGCCGATTCGAACGCAATTCAGGGTTGCGCTCATTGCCACAAAGAAGAAGGGCGCCGCACGGGCGCCCTGCTTCGTCGAGCGGTGCAAGATTTGCTCAGTGATGATCGCTGCCCGTCGGGCGGCGCTCTTCCACTGCAGCGAGCCGCGCATCGTCGGAGGTGCCATACAGCACGTACGGCTTGCTCTCGCCGAGAATCACCTGCTCGTCGACGACGACCTTCTGCACGTTACGCAGTGCCGGTAGCTCGTACATCGTCTCGAGCAGCACGTTCTCGAGGATCGTGCGCAGACCGCGCGCGCCGGTCTTGCGCTGCATCGCCTTCTTGGCGACTGCCTTCAGAGCGTCCTGGCGGAACTCGAGCTCGACGCCTTCCATGTCGAACAGCTTGCGGTACTGCTTGCTGAGCGCGTTCTTCGGCTCCAGCAGGATTGAGACCAGCGCGGCCTCGTCGAGTTCATCGAGCGTCGCGACCACCGGCAGACGACCGACGAACTCGGGAATCAAGCCGTACTTGATCAGGTCCTCCGGCTCGACGTCGTGGAACACGTCGCTGCCGTGCGGCCGGTCGTTGACCTGGCGCACGTCTGCAGTGAAACCGATGCCGGTCTTCTGCGTGCGATTGAGAATGATCTTCTCGAGGCCCGCGAACGCGCCGCCGCAGATGAACAGGATGTTGGTCGTGTCGACCTGCAGGAACTCCTGCTGCGGATGTTTGCGTCCGCCCTGCGGAGGCACCGATGCGATCGTGCCTTCGATCAGCTTCAGCAGCGCCTGCTGCACGCCCTCGCCGGAAACGTCGCGCGTGATCGACGGGTTGTCCGACTTGCGCGAGATCTTGTCGATCTCGTCGATGTAGACGATGCCGGTCTGCGCCTTCTCGACGTCGTAGTCGCACTTCTGCAGCAGCTTCTGAATGATGTTCTCGACGTCCTCGCCGACGTAGCCGGCTTCGGTGAGCGTCGTCGCATCGGCGATCGTGAACGGCACGTTCAACAAGCGCGCCAGCGTCTCGGCGAGCAGTGTCTTGCCGCAGCCGGTCGGGCCGATCAGCAGGATGTTGCTCTTCGCGAGCTCGACCTCGTCCTTCGAGCGCTGCTCGCCGGTCTTGGTCTGCAGGCGCTTGTAGTGGTTGTACACGGCGACCGACAGCACCTTCTTCGCACGCTGCTGCCCGATCACGTACTCGTCGAGCACCTTCTTGATCTCGTGCGGCCGCGGCAGCTTGTCGCGCGTGCGCTCGGCGCGCTCTTCCAGCTCTTCACGAATGATGTCGTTGCAGAGCTCTACACACTCGTCGCAGACGAACACGGACGGGCCGGCGATGAGCTTGCGTACTTCGTGCTGGCTCTTGCCGCAGAAGGAGCAGTACAGCAGCTTGCCGTCGTCGTGTTTGCCGCGGGAATCGTCTGACATGGATGGTCCTCAGCAGGTCAGCGCAGACCAGTCATTTGCGGTTGCGTGGCGTGGCGCATCCTTAAGTGATTGGGGCGTTCCGGCCGTATATAGCACGCGCCGCCATCAGGCTGCAAAGACGCGGGCCGAAGCTTGTAACGCAGCCCGACAGCTCCGGGAAAACCCGATGCCGCTGAGTTACTTAGCAGGGATCACCGTCGACTCGCCACGCCGCTCCATCACGCGGTCGATGAGACCGTAGGCAACGGCGGACTCGCCGCCCATGAAGTTGTCGCGCTCGGTGTCCCGGCCGATCTTCTCGACGGTCTGGCCGGTGTGTTTCGACAGAATCTTGTTCAGGCGGTCGCGAGTCTCGAGCACTTCGCGCGCGTGGATGTCGATGTCCGACGCCTGGCCCTGAAAGCCCGCGAGCGGCTGGTGAATCATCATGCGCGAGTGCGGCAGCGCGTAGCGCTTACCCTTCGTGCCGCCCGCCAGCAGGATCGCGCCCATGCTCGCCGCCTGGCCGACGCACATCGTGCTCACGTCCGGCTTGATGAACTGCATCGTGTCGTAGATCGACAGCCCCGCGCTGACCGACGCCGCCGGGCGAATTGATGTACAGCGCGATGTCCTTGTCCGGATTTTCGGACTCCAGGAACAGCAGCTGCGCGACCACCAGATTCGCCATGTGATCTTCGACCTGACCGACGATGAAGATCACGCGCTCCTTCAGCAGGCGCGAGTAGATGTCGTACGCACGTTCGCCGCGAGCAGTCTGCTCGACGACCATCGGAACGAGATTCATCATGGTTGGCATGATTATGTGAGTAAGAAGCTGGAGAAAAGAGATTACGTCAGACGCAGGGCCGCGAGCCACCCGGTCATCCGGCGGTTGCGCGCTACGCGCCGAAATTCATGAGCTCCTTGAATGAGGACTCTTTGTCCGTCACGCGAGCGCGTTCCAGCAGCCAGTCGACCACCTGATCTTCCAGCACTGCTGCTTCCATCTGGCGGCGCATCTGCGGATTGCTCCGATACTGCTCCACTGCCTGCAGCGCATCCGGGTACTGCTGCGCGAGCTCCTGGAAGCGCGACTGAACCTGCGTCTGGTTGACCTGGATGTTCGCCGTCTTGATGACTTCGCTGACCAGCAGGCTCAGTTGCACGCGTCGACGCGCAGCGTCCTGGAACGCATCGGGCGGCGGAATCTGCGAAGCATCGCGCGCACCCATGCGACGCGCCGCATCGATCTGCATGTCGCGCACCTGCGCATCGACCATCGACTTCGGCAGCTCGATCGGATTCGCTGCGGCGAGACCGTCCAGCACCTGCTTCTTCAGCCGTGCGCGGATCGCATCGGCGAGCTCGCGGCGCATGTTCTCTTCCACTTCCTTACGCAGCTGCTCGATGCCGCCCTGCTCCACGCCGTACGCCTTGCAGAATTCGTCGTCGAGCTCGGGCAGGTGACGCTCCTCGACTGTCTTCACCGACACCGCAAACTCAGCCTTCTTGCCGGCTAGTGCCGGCGCGCCGTAGTTCGGCGGAAACGTCAGCGTGATCGTGCGCTGCTCGCCGGCCTTCGCGCCCAACAGACCCGCTTCGAAATCGGCGAGCATGCGCCCGGCACCGAGCACGATCTGAATGTTCTCGCCGCTCCCGCCCTCGAACGGCTGCCCGTCGATCGTGCCGTTGAAATCCACGGTGACGCGGTCGGTGTCCCACGCCTCGCGATCGACGCTCGCGAACGTCGGCTTCTGCTCGCGCAGGTTCTGGATCATCGCGTCGACATCGGCTGTGGAGACGTCCGCGACCGGGCGCTCGACCGGCAGCGTGTCGAGATCCTTGAGCTGGATCTGCGGCACGATCTCGAACACCGCGCGGTACTTGAGATCGCCCTCGCCGACGTTGATCGGCTCGATGCGCGGGCCGGCCGCCGGCGTCAGCTTCTCCTGCTCGACCGCTTCGGCGAAGCTCGACTGCATCACATCGCCGAGCACTTCCTGCCGCACCTGTTGGCCGAACTGCTGGCGCACGACTTTGACGGGCACCTTGCCGGGCCGGAAGCCCTTCAGGCGCACCGTGCGGCTCAGCCGCTGCAGCCTTTCATCCACCGCCTTATCGATCTGCGCGGCGGGCACCTGGACTTCCATCCGGCGCTCCAGCGTGCCGGTCGACTCTACCGAAACCTGCATGGACCGAAGTTCCTCTGACTTTATGAATCAGTCGTTTATGCGCGCCCGTCCCTTTGCGGCTGGTGCGAAAGGAGGGACTCGAACCCTCACGGGGGTTGCCCACTGGAACCTAAATCCAGCGCGTCTACCAGTTCCGCCACTTTCGCCCTCAGTTATGGACGACGGGCCAGCCCTCGCGGGGGCGCGGAGTATACCCGACGGCATCAAGACTCGCCGCGCCGGGCCGATACGGGGAGGACCCAGGTCCTTGCGTGAAAGTGGCCCAAAGTGAACCCGATCTCAATCCTGGCCCGCGTGCTGGTGGCCGCGGCGGCGATCCTGGGACTTGCGAGCTGCATGTCCTACGAGCCGCCATTGCGCATCGCGCTGATCCGCTGGCCGCCGTTCGAGTTCCTGCACCTGGCGCAGGAGAAGGGCTATTTCGCCGCGGAAGGCGTGGAAGTGCGCCTGATCGAATTCGTCGCGGTGAACGACACGCAGCGCGCCTTCGAGCACGACAAGATCGATGGCGGCACGTTTTCGCTGTTCCAGGTGCTGCAGAACCGCGACCAGCTGAAACGCAAGATGCAGGTGCCGCTGGTGATCGACTTCTCCGACGGCGCCGACCTGCTGCTGGCGAAGCCGGACATCGCGGACGTGCGCGCCCTGCGCGGCAGGCGCGTCGGCGTCACGCTCTCGCCGCTGGACATTTTCTTCCTCACGCGTGCACTCGAAATGCACGGCATGACGCTGCAGGACGTGTCGCTCGTGTATGTGCGCACCGCCGACATGGTGGAAGCGCTGCGCGAAGGCAAAGTCGATGCGATTACCGCCTATCCGCCGAACAGCACCGAAATCGAGAGCGCCGGCCTCGCCCGCCCGATCTTTTCCAGCAGTCGCATCCCCGGCGAGATCGTCGACGTGCTCGCACTCGACGAAGCCGTGATCCGCGAGCGTCCAGACGACGTCGCCGCCGTGATCCGTGCGTTCTATCGCGCAGTGCGCTTCACGCAGGAGCATCCGGAAGAAGCCTGGCAGATCATGTCGGCGCGCGAGCGCGTGACGCCCGAAGAGTTTCGCGAGGCGCTGCAGACCGGCATCACGCTGGTGCCGCTCGCCGATCAGCAGAAGTTTCTCGGCAATGGTTCGACCCTGCCAGGCGTGGTCGCACGGGTCTCGCAGGTCCTGAAGGAGAAGGGACTGCTCTCCGGCGTGCACGCGGAGCACGACCTGTTGAACGCCCATCCTGCCGCATTGGCAGTCGAGCCATGAGCAAGCACGCCCCTCGTCCGCTGCGACAGAAGGTGATGGTGCCGCTGCTGGCGATCGGCATCCTGTCGGCGATCGCGATCGGAGCTGATGGCGTACTTCAGCATCGAAGCGCAGCTGATGCGCCAGCTGCGTTATCGCGCGGTGCAGATCATCGACACCGTCAGCGTCGGCAGCGAGAGCCTGGACGAGATCAAGGAGCTGCAGCACTTCGTGCTGGCGATGAGCGTATCGCCGGACACTTCGCTCATCATCGTCGTCGATCAGAACCAGCGCATCATCGCGGCGAGCCGCTCGAACCTCATCGATCGCCAGGCGAACAGCGAGCCGCAGCTGCACAGCGCAGCCGACATCGGCCGCGTCATTACGACGCACGAGCGCTTTCTCGAGCACGTCAACGGCTCCGATTTCGACTTCGTCGCGCCGATCGCGATCAACGGCGTCCTCATCGATTCCGATCGCGAGCAGCGCGGCGCGGTCATGGTGCGCATGGACATGCGCGCGATTCGCCAGGACCTCATCCGCGACGCGCATGCAGGTCGCGAGCGGGTCTGTTCGCGGTCGTCGTACTGCTGTCTCTGGCAGCCTGGCGCCAGCTGCAGCATCACGTGCTGCGCCCGGTGGATCGCATCGGCGCCGCCGTCCAGAAGCGCCGCTCTGGCGATCGTGGACGCGCTCAAGCGCGTCGCGCCGGACGACGAGCTGGGCGAGCTCGGCACATACGCTCGACGAAGCGTTCGCACGCATCGACGCGCACGGCCAGCAGATGGCCGAAGCGCGCGATGAGGCCGAGGCTGCCAATCGCGCCAAGAGCGAATTCCTCGCGGCGATGAGCCACGAGATCCGCACGCCGATGAACGGCGTGATCGGCTTCAGCAACCTGCTGATGGACACGAAGCTCGACGCCGAGCAGACCGACTTCGCCCGCACGATCCGCGGCTCCGCCGAGAGCCTGCTGGTCATCATCAACGACATCCTGGACTTCTCCAAGGTCGAGGCGGGCCGCATCGAGCTGGAAGATGTCGCCTACGATCTCGACCAGGCCGTCGAAGAAGTTCTCGACCTGCTCACGGCGCGCGCCACGGAGAAGAACATCGAGCTCGCGCTCGAAGTCGCCGACAACGTGCCGCGCGGCCTGATCGGCGACGTCGGTCGCGTCCGCCAGGTGCTGCTCAACCTCGTCGGCAACGGCGTGAAGTTCACCGATCAGGGTTACGTGCACGTCGCCGTGCGACTCGACGAGCAGCAGCACAATGGCGATGCCCCGGCCACGCAGCATCTGCTGTTCAGTGTGAGCGACACGGGCATCGGCGTGCCGGCCGACCGTCAGCACGTGCTGTTCAAGCGCTTCAGCCAGGCCGATTCGTCGACGACGCGGCGCTACGGCGGCACCGGACTGGGCCTCGCGATCTGCAAGAGCCTGGTCGAGCTGATGGGCGGCGAGATCGGCATGCACGGCCGTGAAGGCGGCGGCTCGACGTTCTGGTTCCGCTTGCCGCTGCGCGTTGCACGGTCTGCGACGCTGATGCTGCCGCCGTCGTTCGCGACGCCCGGCCGCGTGCTCGTCGTCGACGATCTGGAAATCAATCGCCGCGTACTTTCGCGGCAGCTCACGAGCTGGCGCATCGAGCACGAGTGCGTGAATGGGGCGGCAGATGCCGTCGCGGCGCTGCGCGGCGCGGCTGCCACGGGCAATCCGTATCGGCTCGCGCTCATCGACCACATGATGCCGGAGGTCGACGGCCTGACGCTCGGCCGCCAGATCACCGCGGACCGCGAGCTGCAGAACACGGCGATGGTCATGCTCTCCTCCGCCGGTCAGCAGAATGCAAAGCGCTTCCACGAAGCGGGATTCTTCGCAGTGATGGTCAAGCCGGTCGTGCGCGCGCGGCAGCTCCTGAACGTGCTCCAGGCGGCAATGAACGCGGCGCCTCGCACGATTGGCGAAGGCGCCGCACCCACGCCGAGCACCGCGCCGGCGACGCGTACGCATGCGGACCTGTTCATGGAGACCACGAAGGTGACGCCGCGGCGCGTGCTGCTCGCCGAAGACAACGTCGTCAACGCCAAGCTTGCTGTGCGCTTGCTGGAGCGGCTGGGGTGTCGCGTCGACGTCGCCAGCAACGGTCATGAAGCCCTGAAGATGGTTCAGAGCATTCCGTTCGATCTCGTGTTCATGGACTGCCAGATGCCGGAGATGGACGGCTTCGAGGCGACGCGCGCGATTCGCGCGTGGGAGACGACGTCGCGCGTAGACAAGTCGCCGGCAACGCAGCTCCCGATCGTCGCACTCACCGCGAACGCGATGCAGGGCGACCGTGAGCGCTGCCTCGCGGCGGGCATGAACGACTACATCACGAAGCCGCTGAGCCGCGCCGACCTCGCGCGCGTCCTCGAAGCGACCAAGCCCAAGCCGATGAACTTGGCGGAACCGCCGTTGTCAGCAGTCGTTACCAGGCTCTTCCCCAAGTCGAAGGAGTAGCGGCGATGACAAGGTCCTGTAGGTCGGGCTTCAGCCCGACTCTTCTCCTATTCTCCTGCCTCCTGCTCGCGCTGCCCTTGGCAACTCTCGCCGCCACGCCCGTCCACCAACTCCGCATCTACGAAATCTTCGACCACAACAAGCAAGCCTTCCACGACCGCTTCCGCGACCACGCGATGCGCATCATGAAGAAGTACGACTTCAACATCGTCGCGATGTGGGAAGCGAAGAACGGCGAGCGCACCGAATTCGTCTACCTGCTCGAATGGCCGGACGAGGCGACGATGAAGGATCGCTGGGCGAAGTTCATGGCCGACCAGGAGTGGTCGGACATCAAGAAGGAGACCGCCGCGAAGCACGGCAAGCTCGTCGGCGAGATTCAGGACCGGACCTTGGGCCTGACGCCGTACTCGCCGCGCAAAGAGATGCTGAGCGAGCGCGGCCGACGACCCGCTGATACTCGGCGTTACCGTCGGCATCGGCTGCTTTACGGTACTGCGGAGCCAGCGGATCTACCAACACGAGAAACCGTAAGTCCGTATTCACACGACAAAAAAATTATCCGGCGCGGACCTTGCTATATCCCACCGTAATGAGGCGTACGCCTGTGCGCCAATTCGGCCCGAACGCCAAAAGGAGAAGAACTAGTGACTTCGATTAGAACTAAGCTCGCCCTCGCGGGCGTCCTATCCACCGCGTGCCTGACCGCTCAAGCTGTGCCTGTTACGTACCTGGGTAGCGACAACGGCGTGAGCTCGCTCGCGCAAATGGTGAATTCCCAGGCCGCGGCGGCGGACTTCCTCAGCGTTGCGGGCGCCCTGAATACCTTCGACTTCGAGTCGGCGATACCTGCCAATCTCACCGTCACGGGTGGCACCACGGTGAACGGCTCTACGTGCGGGGCCCTCTGCGGATTCAATACCACGGCCGGTGGATCGTTCCATCGCGAGGTGTTCGGCGGCTCGGTGACCTTCAGCTTCACCAATCCGGTCGATGCTTTCGGATTCTTTGTCAACGGCCTGCAGACAGATTCAGTGTCAGCAGCAGACCATCGTCTACGTCGACGGCTCGTCCGCCACCACGACGATCAACTTCCCGTCGGCGATCAACGGCGGTGGAGCGTTCGTTGGCTTCATCGACTTCGGTCAGCTCATCTCCAGCGTGACCTTCAACGCTACGACGACATTCTCGGCTTCGACGATCTGCGTTTCGGTCGCTCGGCCAGCGACCCGACCGACCCGACTGACCGACCCCCGTTCCGGAGCCTGGCACGCTTGCTCTATTCGGCCTCGGTCTGGCGGCCCTCGGTCTGAGTCGCCGACGCAAGCAAGTCTGATCGCTCGAGCTCAGCTTACGTTCGCTGAAAGCAAGACCCCGCAACCGCGGGGTCTTTGCTTTTAGTACCCGAGCGCCAGCCCAGTGCGCTGCCGCGGATCGTTCGCGCCGTAGAAACGATTGCGCGCGACCGGCTTCGCGTTGAGCGCTGGCGCGCCGATCAGGATGGCCGTCATGTGATTCTCGGGCCCCGACTCCGTGAACTTGTGCCCCATGTCGATCAGCACACGGCGCGTGTCCGGGCTCAGCGCAAACCGCTCGACCGAGGTCGTCTCGCGGTTGCCACTGCTGGTGAATCCGCGGTGCGTCGACCGCTTCCTGTACGTCCATCCCGAAATCCATGACGTTCAACATCGTGAGCATCACTGCCGTGATGATGCGACTGCCTCCCATGGTGCCGACGATCAGCCACGGCTTACCTTCGCGTGTCACGATCGTCGGCGTCATCGAGCTCAGCGGCCGCTTGCCCGGCTCGATCCGGTTGGCAGCGCCCTGCACCAGCCCATAGAGATTCGGTGCCCCGACCTTGGCGGTGAAGTCGTCCATCTCGTTATTGAGGATGATGCCCGTGCCTGCGGCCGTGACGCGCGCGCCGAACCAGTCGTTCAGCGTGTACGTCACCGACACTGCGTTGCCCTTTGAATCCGCGATGGAGTAATGAGTCGTGTGGCTGCCTTCGTGCGGCGCAACGCCCGGACTGATCTTCGAGGAGTCCCCTGCCCGCTTCGGGTCGATCGCGGTGCGGATCGCTTGTGCATACTTGCGATCGAGGAGCCGCTCGAGCGGATTCTTCACGAACGCCGGATCGCCCAGCAGGTGGTTGCGATCGACGTATGCATGTCGCATCGCTTCGATCTGGTAATGCAGCGCTTGCGCGGAGCCGTACCCGAGATCGCCGAGCGGGTACCCCTCGAGAATCAGCAGCATCTGGCACAGCGTGCCCCCGCCCGAGCTCGGTGGCGGCGATGACACGATGTGAAAATCGCGATAGTCACACTCGAGGGGCGGCAGCTCGCGCGTTTGGTACGCATCGAGATCCGCTTGCGCGATGATGCCTCCGCCGCCCTTGCTCGCCGCGACGAGCGCTGCCGCCACGGAGCCCTTGTAGAAACCCGCCACACCGAGTCGCGAAACCGCACGCAGCGTGCGCGCGAGATCGGACTGCACCAATCTCTCTCCCGCCACATACCGCGCGCCGCGTTTGAGGAAGATCGCCGCGGACGGCGCGTCCTTGCGAAAGTCCTCGGTCGCTTCGTTCAGCAGATCGACATCGCCCTGGTCGAGCACGAACCCTTGCTCCGCGAGGGCGATCGACGGTGCAATCAGCGCCGCGCGGGGCAACGTCCCGTATTTCTCGCGCACGTACTCGAGCCCCGAAACCGTGCCCGGCACGCCGACCGCGAGATGTCCGCGGATGCTGCGATCAGGGCTGAGGTTGCCATGCGCATCGAGATACATGTCCGCCGTTGCTGCAAGCGGCGCGGTCTCGCGAAAGTCGATGAACGTCTTGCGGCCATCGGCGAGCTGGATCGTCATGAACCCGCCGCCACCGAGATTCCCTGCGGCAGGAAATGTCACAGCAAGCGCATAACCGATGGCAATGGACGCATCGATCGCGGTCCCGCCGCGTTTCAGGATGTCGACGCCGACGCGCGTCGCGAGGTGCTGCGCCGACACCACCATCCCGTTCTCGGCGGCCACGGGCGCAGTGGAAGCGGCTTGAGTCGGTGCTTGTCCGCACAGACCGATCAGCCCGACGAGTACGACTGTCGCCCGATTCATTGTTGCGACCGACTCGCCGCAAGCTGCGCCGGAGCGTGAAAGTTGGTGGGCCGTATAGGACTCGAACCTATAACCAACTGATTAAGAGTCAGCTGCTCTACCAATTGAGCTAACAGCCCACGCATCCCTATGTCCATCGAAGATGGGGTGGACGATGGGACTCGAACCCACGACGGCCGGAATCACAATCCGGGGCTCTACCAACTGAGCTACGTCCACCATCGTCCACTCGCCTCGCCGTTGCGCGATCTGGCGCGCCCGGCAGGACTCGAACCTGCGACCCCCGGCTTAGAAGGCCGGTGCTCTATCCAGCTGAGCTACGGGCGCAAGCTTACCGAGTGGTCGGGGCAGAGGGATTCGAACCCCCGACCCTCTGCTCCCAAAGCAGATGCGCTACCAGACTGCGCCATGCCCCGTACCCGGGGGCGCGAATGATACGGAAAGACCGCAAGCGTGACCAGTGATTCCCGGCAGGCCTTCCGCGCCGCTCACCCCCGCCGCCAAGTCGTTGTGCCGTCTGGCTTATCTTCAAGGACGATGCCGGCCTTCGTGAGCTCGTCGCGGATCCGGTCCGACTCCTTGAAGTTCCGGGCCGCGCGCGCCGCGCGGCGCTCGGCGATCAGCCGCTCGATGTCGGCATCCGACAGCGCCGACTGGGCCCCCGGGATACTCTTGCGTAGAAATTCGTCCGGCTGCAGGTACAGCACGCCCAGCACGCCGCCGAGCTTCTTCAGCTCCGCGGCCAGCGCGCTCGCCTTGCCCCAGTCGTTCGCGTCCTTCGCACGGTTGATCTCGGTCACGAGCCCCTGCAGGGCCGCCGTCGCCTCCGGCGTGTTGAAGTCGTCGTCCATCGCGGCCTCGAACTGCCGGGTCGCCTCACTGGGCGTATAGCTTTCGGCGGGCTCGAGGTTCCGCAACGCCAAGTACATCCGCGTCAGCGCCGTATCCGCCAGCTCGATCTGCTCGAGCGAGTAGTTGATGGGCCCGCGATAGTGGCTCGAGGCCAGGAAGTAGCGCACCACCTCCGGATCGCGCACCTTCCCCGAATCGAGCACGTCGCGGATGCGGAAGAAGTTGTTGAGCGACTTCGACATCTTCTCGTTGTCGACGTTCAGGAACCCGTTGTGCATCCACAGGTTCGCGAAGCCCTCGCCGGTCGCGGCGCGCGACTGCGCGATCTCGTTCTCGTGATGCGGGAACTTCAGGTCCATGCCGCCGGCGTGAATGTCGAACTGCGCGCCGAGCAGCTCGTAGGTCATCGCGGAGCATTCGATGTGCCAGCCCGGCCGGCCCTCGCCCCACGGCGAAGACCAGTGCGGCTCACCGGGCTTCGCCTGCTTCCACAGCACGAAGTCGAGCGGATCGCGTTTCGCTTCGTCGACTGCGACGCGCGCGCCCGCGCGCAGATCGCCCAGCTGTCGGCCGGACAACTTGCCGTAGTCGGCAAAGCTGGACACCGAGTACATCACGTCACCGTTCGTCGCCACGTACGCGTGACCCTTCTCGATCAACTTCTCGATCATCGCGATGATGCCGGGCACGTGCTCCGTGGCCTTCGGCTCGATGTCCGGCCGCAGCAGGCCGAGCCGGTCGTAGTCCTCGTGCATCGCCTTCGTGAAGCGGCTGGTGAGCGACTGCACGCTCTCGCCGTTCTCGTGCGCGCGTTTGATGATGTTGTCGTCGATGTCCGTGATGTTGCGGACGAAAGTCACCTTGTAGCCGCGATACTGGAAATAGCGGCGCACGACGTCGAACGCCGTCTTCGACCGCGCATGGCCCATGTGGCAGAAGTCGTAGACCGTATCGCCGCACAGGTACATGCGCACCACGCCGGGCTGGAGCGGTTTGAATTCTTCTTTGCGACCTGTGTACGAGTTGAAGATCTGCATTGTCTTCCTAAGCGGCCAACCGACGGGCGCGATCGACGCGGTCATTTTAGCGGCGTTTGGTAAGATCAGGCGAACTTCGCCAAGGACCGTTATGCATAGCGCACGTTTGCTGATCGCCGCACTCCTCCTCGCCGTGGGCCTCACCGCGCACGCGCAGGACAACCCGCGAGTGCGGGTCGAAACGAACATGGGCAAGTTCGTCATCGAGCTGGACCCCGCCCGCGCGCCGCTGACGGTCGCCAACTTCCTCGAGTACATGCGCGCCGGCCACTACAACGGCACGATCTTCCACCGCGTGATCGCCAACTTCGTGGCGCAGGGCGGCGGCTACGACGAGAAGAACGTCGAGAAGCCGACCCGCGACGAGCATCCCCAACGAATCCGGCAACGGCCTGTCGAACCGCCGCGGCACGGTCGGGCTTGCGCGCACGGGCGACCCTCACAGCGGCAACGCGCAGTTCTACATCAACTTCGCGGACAACGCCGCGCTCGATCCGCAGCCGAGCCGCTGGGGCTATGCGGTGTTCGGCCGCGTCGTGGAAGGGATGAACGTCCTCGATGACATCGGCGCGGTCGCCACGGGCGAAGCCGGCGCCATTCGAGAAAGACGCGCCGCTGAAGCCGGTGATCATCATCAGGATCGAGGAAGTGAAGTGACCGTGCCACGTCCGCTACCAACGTGACGACGCTCTTCATCTCGGACCTGCACCTCGACGGCACGCGGCCCGAGATCACCGCGCAGTTCCTCGACTTCCTGGATCGGGAAGCGCGCCGCGCCGAGGCGCTCTACATCCTCGGCGACCTGTTCGAAGCCTGGATTGGCGACGACGATCCCGATCCGGACAACCGCCGCGTCATCCAGGGCCTGCGATCGGTCACCGACTGCAGGCGTGCAAGACGCTTCCTGATCCACGGCAACCGCGATTTCCTCATCGGCAAGCGCTTCTGCCGCGAAACCGGCGTCGAGCTGCTGACCGACGGCACGGTCGTCGACTTGTATGGACGGCGCGTACTGCTGATGCACGGCGACCTGCTGTGCACCGACGATCATGCGTATCAGCGCCTGCGACGCATCGTGCGCAACCCGATTGTCCAGTTCGTCTTGCGTCGGCTCACGTTGCGACAGCGACAGAAGCTCGCGGAACGCATGCGAGCGGGCAGCAAAGAGCACATCGCCTCGATGGATGTCGCCGCGCCGCAGATCATGGACGTCAACCAGGATGAAGTGCGCCGCACGTTCGCAGCGCTACGGCGTCGACTGCATCATTCACGGTCACACGCATCGCCCGGCAGTGCATGAGATGCAGATCGACGGTCAGGCCGGCGGTGCGCATCGTGCTCGGCGATTGGTACGAGCAAGGCAGTGTGCTGCGGTGGGACGAGTCAGGGTTGAGCTGGCGGGGTTGTCGAGCTCACTGAGACTAGATCGCGCTTGAGCAGACGGCCCCGGAATGGAAGCGGAGCTGCGGATCCGGCGACGTCGCCAGCTCCGCTTCGATCTCCGCCAAATGCTTGAGACGTGCGCGCCAGTCCAGCGCGCCGGCACGGTGCTCAGCGAGACGCACATACACCGCGTAGTGACGCGCTTCCGATGCCGCCAGTCCGCCGTAGAAATCGCCGAGCGGAGCCTGCAGCCTCGGCGCCAGGCCGACGAAACGCTCGTAGGAGCGCGCCTCGATCAACGCGCCGCATAAAAGCAGATCGATCAGCCGCCCCGGATCAGAGCGACGCGTCGCGGCGCGCAGCCCGTCGGCATAACGCGCCGGCGTCAGGCGCACGAACGGCACGCCGAGCTCCTGCATCATCTTCTGCACTTGCTCGAAATGCCGCAGCTCCTCGCGCGCGAGGCGCGACAGGCGATCGGTGAGCTGCAGATCGTCTGCATACGTGAAGATCAGGCTGAGCGCAGTCGACGCCGCCTTCTTCTCGCAATTCGCATGATCGACGAGCAGCTCGCGCCAGCGCTCGCAGGCGACCTCGAACCAACGTTGCGGCGTCGGCGCGAGCAGGACGCTCGTTCAACGCAGCTCCTCGATCTTCGACAGCAGCGCGCTCGCCGAAGCGAAGCCGATGGATCGGGATCTTTCGCCAGCAGCTTGTTGAGCAGCTGCTGATACTTCCGCAGCTGCTTCAGGCAGCAGCGGGATCGGCGCATTCGCATGCATGTAGATGACGGCCATCGGCGACTGGGCGAGGTACGGCTTCTGGCGCATCAGCATCTCGTAGAAGATCACGCCGAGGCTGTACAGATCGCTGCGCTCGTCGAGCGACTGGCCGTGCCCCTGCTCCGGGCTCATGTAGTACGGAGTGCCGAAGATCTCGCCGGTGGCGGTGATCTCCGCCTCGACGTGCACATGCTTCGCCAGACCGAAGTCGATCAGCGCGACCGAGCCGTCCGCGCGCAGCATGATGTTTCCCGGCTTCAAATCGCGGTGCAGCACGCCGACCGCATGCACGACCTGCAGCGCCGCCGCCATCTGCGCCAAGTACGACAGCGCTTCACTGCCGTCGAGGCCGCTGGCGATCAGCGAACGCAGATCGCCGCGCGGGAAGTATTCCATCGCGAGATAGGCATGATCGTCGGCGATGCCGAGGTCGAAGATGCGCACGACGTTCGGATGACGCACTTTCGAGATCAGCTCGTATTCCTGCAGGAAGCGCGTGAACTGCGTGTGCTCGTCGCCCGCGCTCGGCGAGTCGCGCAGCACCTTGAGCACGACCATTTCGCCGGCCCGCTCGCTCTCTGCCAGATACACCGACGAGGTGCCGCCGATCGCCAGCTCGCGCACGAAGCGATGGCCGCGAATCGTCACCGGCCCGAACTGCGATAGTCGCTCCGCTTCCGGCCCGGTCCTCAGCAGCGCAAGCTGCTGACGCCGTTGCACGCATGGCCTTGCGCAGCACGTCGCTCATGCGCCGATGATCGATGCGATCGCGCGCGAGGCAGTCGATGGCGCCGCGCTTCACGACACGCTGCAGCGAGCGCGGGATCGTCGCCGCGCGCGAGATAGATGATCGGCGGAAAGGCGTTGCGATGGAGCAGGTTGTCGAGCCACTTCTCGCCCTGCCCGCGCTCGATGCGGTCATCGAGCAGTACGACGTCGTAGCCGATCGCGTTGAAGCCCGGAGTGCAGACGGCCCGACTGCAGCGGCGCGTGGATGCGGCATTCCGCCTCCGGCCAGACGATCGAGACGTGTTGCTCGAGCGCGCGGCCGAGCTCGGTGTGATCGGTGATGATCAGACAGGCGCGGCGCGACCGGACGACGCGGTGATCGGTGAAGAGACAGTCATTCGTCAGCCGGACTCCCGGCTCACACAGCGCGGATCGCCTTCAGCGAGCCGCGGTGCAGCTGCTTGCGGCGTGCCTTGGCCTCGTCCGAACGCTCTTCCTGCAGGCGCGCGAGGTAGCTCGGCGTGACGTCGCCCGTGACGTAACGGCCGGAGAAGCACGAATCGTCGAACTCCTGGATGTTCGAGTCGTGGTGCAGGCACGCGCGCACCAGGTCGTCGAGATCCTGGTAGATGAGCCGGTCGGCGCCGATGAGCTTCGCGACCTCTTCATCGGTGCGGTCGGCCGCCACCAGCTCGGACGTCGCCGGCATGTCGATGCCGTAGACGTTCGGAAGCGCACCGGTGGCGCGGCGGAAGCGAAGTAGACGCGGCGGGCACCGGCTTCGCGCGCGAGGTCGATGATCTGCGCGGAGGTCGTGCCGCGCACGATCGAATCGTCGATCAGCAGCACGTTCTTGCCGCGGAACTCGAGGTCGATGACGTTGAGCTTGGAGCGCACCGACTTCGCGCGCTGCTCCTGCCCCGGCATGATGAACGTGCGGCCGATGTAGCGGTTCTTGACGAAGCCTTCGCGGTACTTGATGCCGAGCAGCTGCGCGACCTGCACGGCCGCCGTGCGGCTGGTGTCGGGAATCGGGATCACCGACGTCGATGTCGTGGTCGGGCCAGATGCGGCGGATCTTCTCCGCCAGCAGGTCGCCCATGCGCAGCCGCGCCTTGTGCACGGAAATGTTGTCGATGATCGAGTCGGGCCGCGCGAAATAGACGTACTCGAAGATGCACGGCGTGTGGCGCGCGACCGGCACGCACTGATGCGAGTAGAACCGGCCGTGCTCGTCGATGAACACCGCCTCGCCCGGTCCGACGTCGCGCAGCAGCTCGAAGCCGATCTGATCGAGCGCGACGCTCTCCGAAGCCAGCATGTACTCGTCGCCTTGCGGCGTCTCGCGGCGGCCGATCACCAGCGGCCGGATGCCGTGCGGATCGCGGAAGCCGAGCAGGCCGTGACCGACGATCATCGACACGACTGCAAAACCGCCCCGAGTGCGGCGATAGACCGACGTTACGGCAGCGAAGATGTCTGCCGCCGACGCGCGCGGCGTGCCGGCGCGCGACAGCTCGCTCGCCAGCACGTTGAGCAGCACTTCGGAATCGGAGCTCGTATTGAGGTGGCGCAGGTCTTCGCGGATCAGCACTTCCGCGAGCTCGGCGGCGTTCGTGAGGTTGCCGTTGTGCCCGAGGCAGATGCCGTACGGCGAGTTGACGAAGAACGGCTGCGCTTCGGAAGAACTGTCGCAACCGGCGGTGGGATAGCGGACGTGGCCGATGCCGATGTTGCCCTTCAGGCGCAGCATGTGCCGCTGCTGGAAGACGTCGCGCACCAGGCCGTTCTGCTTGCGCATGAACAGCTCGCCTTCGTCGCAGGTCATGATGCCCGCGGCATCCTGACCGCGGTGCTGCAGCACCGTCAGCGCGTCATAGAGCTGCTGATTGACCGCGGATTGCCCGACGATGCCGACGATACCGCACATGCTCTCAAGCTCCCGACCGCGTCGACTGCACGTCGACGACGGTTTTCATGCCCGTTTCCGCGAAGTTCTGGATCCAGCTGGCGAGCTCGCTCGCATAGGGCAGCAGATGCGAGCGCTTCCACCATTCGACCCGGTTGAGCTCGACGAATTCCCCGAGCATCACGAACACCGCGATGACGACGGCGCCGCGCACGGTGCCGAACACGAGCCCGAGGATCCGATCGACCAGCACGCTCAGCGCCGAATGACGCAGAAAATAACCGAGAATGCTCGAGATCGACCAACCGATCACCAGCACGCCCAACAAGATCAGCACGCGCGCGGTCCACAGACTCACCGGCGGCTTGCCGACCATGCCGCCCAGATAGGGCTCGAGCGCTGGCGCGTAGCGCCAAGCGAGCCACAATCCGCCGAGCCACGCGAGCAACCCGACCGCCTCGCGGACGAAGCCACGGAGCATACCCAGGAGCATCGACGCGAACAGCACGCCGACAATCAGGTAGTCAGCAGCATTCATAGACGGGGCGACACCACCTGACGGCAGCCGGGACTTTGGGCGCGCGGATTCTAACAGTGCCCCTCAGCCCCTGACCAATTCGGTCGTCACGGATGCGCGACGATGGTCGCGCCGGGCGACTTGACATCGCGCAGCACCGCTTCGGCGCTCGCGCGATCCTTCATCGGCCCGATCCGCACGCGATACAGCGTCGCGCTGCCCGACTTCACCGGCATCACGAACGCGCTCTGCCCCTGGTCGCGCAGCTGCTTTGCCAGTCGCTCGGCCGTTGCTTCCTTCGAGAAGCTGCCGACCTGCACTGCCCACCGTCCCGATGTTGGGGCGCCCGTGTCCGAAGCAAGAGGACGCGGCGTGGTGCGCGCCGGCGCTGGCGTCGGCGCTTCGACGACGGGCTTGATCGGCTCGGTGCGCACCGGTTCGGGCGGCGGTGCAGTGGCAGCAGACTCTTGCGGGACTTCAGGCTTTGCCTGATCGCCGGCAGCGGGTTGTGACCCAGACGACGGCTGAGCCGGTTGCGCCGGCGCCTGTTCCTCAGGCGGCGGTGCGCGATTGTCGACGACTGCCGGCGTCGCCGTCGGCTGCGCGCTCGGCGACTGACTCAGATCGATCGTGTAGGTCTTGATCGGCCCATCGTTGCGGGACTGCGCCGGCGTGTCCGCGCGCGAGTCGCGATCGGGACCCGACAGCATCTCCGGAATCAGGATGATCGCGGCGGCCATCAGCACGGCCGCGCCGACCAGGCGTTCTTTGACTATGCGCTCCACGGTCGCGAAGTATAAGGCTCAGGCTAAAGCCTGACCTACAAGCCAGCCGAGCGCCGGGCCGACGGTGAGAAATGAGCCGAACACCACGATGCGGTCGCCCGCCTGTGCCAGCGCTTGCGCTGCCAGGCACCCGCGACGACGTCTGCCGCAACCGCCTCGACGTTCGCGCCGACATTCTGTACGCGCGTTGCAAGCGCGTCCGGCGCCAGCGCGCGAGCGCCCAGCAATCCGACGATGACCCAGCTGTCGAACGAGTTTCGCAGCTCGCTGACGATGCCCTCGACGTCCTTGTCGCTCAGCACACCGCACACCGCGATGGTGCGGCCGTTGCGCTTTTCCGCTGCGAGCTGCGTCGCGAGCGTGTGCGCTGCTGCCGGGTTGTGTGCGACATCGAGGATCCACTCGACGGGTCGCGGGCTGGTCTGTTGCACGACCTGGAAGCGCCCCGGCAACTTCACTGTCTGCAGTCCGCGCTCGATGGCGGATCGAGGCACGCTCAAGCGCGGTTCCGCCGCGAGCGCCGCAAGGACCGCAGCCGCGTTGTCGTATTGGATCGCGCCGTGGAGTGCCGGCGCCGGCAGATCGCGTTGCTCGCCGGCGCGTCCTCGCCAGGCCCATCGCTCCCCGGCGCGCACCCAATCGAAGTCGCGCCCGAGCTGCTGCAGGTCCGCGCCGATCCGCTGCGCGGCGTCGCGAATCGACGCCGGCATGTCGCGGGCACCGAAAATCGCGGGCCGGCCCGCGCGAAAGATCCCGGCTTTCTCCCGACCGATCGTCTCGCGGTCGTGGCCGAGCCAGTCGCAGTGATCGAGGTCGATCGACGTGACCAGCGCGACGTCGGCGTCGACGACGTTGACCGCATCGAGCCGGCCGCCCATGCCGACTTCGAGCACGACCGCGTCGGGCTGGGCGTCGGCGAACACCAGCAAGGCGGCAGCGGCGTTGAACTCGAAGAACGTCAGCGTGTCATCGCCGCGGGCCGCGTCGATGCGCTCGAACGCCGCCATCAGCATCTCGTCGGAGACTTCGACGCCGTCGATGGCTACGCGCTCGTTGTAGCGGAGCAGATGTGGCGAGGTGAAGGTGCCGATGCGATAGCCGGCCTCGCGAAGAATGCGCGCCGTCAGCGCGACGCATGAGCCCTTGCCGTTAGTGCCGGCGATGGTGATGACTGGGCATGCCGGGCGCTGCCACCCCAAGCGATCGAGCGTACGCTGCAGGCGGTCGAGCCCGAGGTCGATCGCGTTCGGATGCAGGGTCTCCTGCCACGCGAGCCAGTCGGCGAGACGGCGGAACCGGGGGCTCCGCTCGCGGGGCCCGACCATGTATCAGCCGGCCGGAACGGCGGGCTTGTGCATGAACATCGTCAGCAGCCCGGCGATGCGGTCGCGCATGTCGCGGCGGTCGACGATCATGTCGAGCGCGCCGTGATCGAGCAGGAACTCCGCGCGCTGGAACCCTTCGGGCAGCGTTTCACGCACGGTCTGCTGGATGATGCGCGCGCCGGTGAAGCCGATCAGCGCCTTCGGCTCGCCGATGTTCACGTCGCCGAGCATCGCGAGGCTGGCGGACACGCCACCGGTCGTCGGATCGGTCAGCACGGAAACGTACGGCAGGCGCGCCGAGCTCAGTCGTGCGAGCGCGGAGCTCGTCTTCGCCATCTGCATCAGCGACAGCAGCGCTTCCTGCATGCGCGCGCCGCCGCTTGCCGAGAAGCACACCAGCGGCTTGCGATGCTCGAGGCAATGCTCGACGCCGCGCACGAAGCGCTCGCCGACCACCGAGCCCATCGAGCCGCCGAGGAACGCGAACTCGAACGCACCGGCCACGATCGGCAGCCCGAGCAGCGTGCCGCTCATCACGACCAGCGCGTCCTTCTCCTGCGTGCTCTTCTGGGCCTGCAGCACGCGGTCGCGGTATTTCTTCGTGTCGCGGAACTTGAGCGGATCCTCCGGCTCGATCCCCTCGCCGAGCTCCTCGGTCGTTTCCGGGTCCAGAAAGTATTCGAGCCGCTCGCGCGCGCCGATGCGCATGTGGTTGCCGCACTTCGGGCAGACGTGCAGGTTGCGCTCCAGCTCGGCGCGGTACAGCACGGCGTCGCAGGCGGCGCACTTCATCCACAAGCCTTCCGGGACCGAGCGCGTGCGACGCTCGGTCTTGATCCGCGAAGGCATGATTTTTTCGAACCAGGTCATGAGGGCATCTATACGCGGTCGGCTTACCGTGGGCAAGAAGTGGGGTCGGCAGGCTCGCTCGGCAAGGCCAGGCTGGGCGTGTAGCGAATACCGGCCAGATACAGTCCACCGGGCGGTGCGGTCACGCCACCCTTGGTACGGTCGCGTGCGGCGAGCACTTCAGCTGCCCAGTCGGTCGGACGCTCGCCCGAGCCGATCGCGATCAGCACGCCCGCGATGTTGCGCACCATGTGATGCAGAAATGCGTTCGCACACACGGTCAGCACGATGCGCTCGCCGGTCCGCTCGACCTTGAGCTCGTGCACGTTGCGCATCGGCGTGCGGGCCTGACATTCCGCGGCCCTGAACGACGAGAAATCGTGCTCGCCGACCAGATGCGCCGCAGCCGTGTGCATTCGGCTCTCATCGAGCGGATCCCGAATCCAGCAC
This sequence comes from uncultured Gammaproteobacteria bacterium, assembly GCA_963830745.1. Lineage (GTDB taxonomy): Bacteria > Pseudomonadota > Gammaproteobacteria > Steroidobacterales > Steroidobacteraceae > Steroidobacter. The sequence continues at coordinate 825,357 of CAWHNL010000009.1, read as the reverse complement.
ACGCGATCGGCCTCGAGCGCCGGGCGCGCCATGCGATTCAGGATGACATAGCGATACGTGCGGGCGAGTGCGCTGTAGCGCGCGTGAAAGGCGTCGGGAACCTCGCGGGCCCAGAGCGCGCTGACCTGCGAGGGCAGATTCGTAGTCGCGCCCAGAACCCAGCTGCGCTCGGTCCGCACGGCCTGCGTATCGAAGTGGACGACCTGCATCGCGGCGTGCACGCCGGCATCGGTCCGGCCGGCGGCCGTGACTTCGACAGGATGATCTGCGACGGAGGACAGCGCCGCTTCGACGACCGACTGGATCCCCAAAGCGTGCGCCTGCGACTGCCAGCCGCAGAAGGGGCGGCCGTCGTACTCCAGGCCGAGAGCGATTCGGGTTATCTGATCGACTCCATCAGGCGCTGCGCTTCCTGCTTCTGGCTGGCGTTGCCTTCGGACAGCACCTCTTCGAGGATGCTGCGGGCACCGTCCGGATCGCCCATGTCCATGTAGGCGCGCGCCAGATCGAGCTTCGTGCCGACTTCGCTCATCGTCACCGGCTCGAGCTCCGACAGCCCGACGTCGCCGGCGAGAGTGCGGCGATGAGCCGTGTCGCCGTCATCGCCGGACAGCGGCTCGCCGACGTCCAGGTCGACGCGCGGCACTTCGGCAGTGCGGTCCGCGAACACGTCGCTCGAGAAGGTGTCCACCTCGCGATCGGCGCCGCGGGTCTGGCGCACGGTCTCCGGACCGCTGCCCGAGCCGGACAGATGATCCAGATCGACGTCCAGGTCCTTCGACGAGGGACGCTTCATCTCCGCAGTCGAATCCGTCTCCGGACGCGGCTGCTCGACGGTGTCGCCGCCGGCGAGGTCGACCTGGTCGATGTAGATCGTGCCGGTGGTCTCGATGTCGAACTTGTCGCGCGGCGCCTTCATCGTGCGATCGAAATTGCTGATCGACGGCGCGAGCTGCGTCATCTCGTCGTCGCGCAGCGCCGTCGGAGATTCCGCTGTCGCATCCTTCTCCAGCGAAGTCGTGTCTTCCAGCGAGCCGGAGTCGATCGAATCGACGTCCAGGCCGAGGTCGTCCAGCGACAGCTCGGCGGTCTGCTCCGCCTTCGATGCCTTCTCGCGGATCGTGCGCTCGCGCAGCGTCTGCGACGAGCGATCGATCTGGGGCGTCTCGATCGTCGGCGTTTCCTGCGTGCGCGACAGCGGGTCGAACTCGCGCGTCGGCTCTTCGTCGGAGCCGCGCTTCGGCTCGTCGAGCAGGAAGTCCAGGTCGGAAGACGCGCCTGCCGACCGGGGCGCCTTGCGCTCGCCGCTGGTGAACTCGAGGTCGAGGCCCGCAGGCTTCTCGTCGGGCTCGGCGAACAGATCGACGTCGACGCGGTTCTCGCCGCCTTCCAGGTTCACGTCGACGAGGTCGACGTGCGCCGCACCGGCTTCGCCCTTGAACATGGCGTCGTCCGGCGCGATCTGCTTGCCCATGATGAGCACTTTGTCCCACTCGCCCGGCGCCGCCTGGGCGCGGGTGCTGTGCAACTCGCGCGCGGTGTCGAGGAACAGATCCTTGTTGCCCCACACGAAGTAGATCTCGAGGAGCTTCAGCTTCAGGTCGCGACGACCGCCTTCGCGGCTGATCGCGATCTTCACGAGATCGGCGGCCTGGTCGTACAGGCCGTAGGCCATGTGGAAATCGGCTTCGGCCAGTGCGTCCTGCTGGTCGAAACGCACCTGCGTTTCGCTGCTGATCGTGTCGTCGATGCGCGGGCTCGCAGCAGGCGCTGCGGCCACGGGCTCGACGCGCGACCTCGTTGGCTCGGGTGCGCGGCGCGCCGTTGGCGTGGGCGCCGGCTCATCCAGCCCGCCGAGCGTATCGTCGTCGTCCGAATCCTCGACCACGAAGGAATCGCGATCGCGTGCCTTCGTCACCGGCGACATCGCCGGCGCGGCGCGCGTGGCACGCGGCTCGAAGTCCAGGCCTGCCATCGAGTCGACGGCCAGCGACGCTTCTTCGCGGCGACGGCGGACGAACGCCACGGCGAGTCCGATCACCACGAGCAGACCGAGCAGCACCAGCACCCACCAGTACTGATTGACGCGATCCAACAGTGACGGCGACGGTTCAGTGGGCGCCTGCACCGGCGGTCGTGTGACCGGCCTCTGCGGGGCGGCCGCCTCAGTCGACGGCGGCGTTTCGGCCGCGGGTTCGGTCTGCTGCGCCGTCGGCTCCTGAGTCGTCTCCGCCTGCGGCGCGGCTTCGACCGGCGTTTCGGTCGCGCCCTGCTGGGTCTCGGCCAGGCCCTGGCTCGGCAGCGCTACGCGATTGTCTTGCGGCGTCGGACCTGAGGTCGTCGGTGCAGTGGTCGGCGCTTTCGCGACTTGCTCGGGCGCGGGCGTCGCCGACGAAGGCGCGACAGGCGTTTCTTCGGGCGTGACCAGCCGCAGCCGGTTCGCTTCTTCCTGCGCAACCTGCGAGGGCTGCGCGCCGCTCCATTCGGCGGCCTGACGCGCGACTTCCGCAGTCGCTTCGCCGGTCGAAATCGCTTCGATGTCCGACAGCTCAGGAATGCGCAGCACGGCGCCGGAACGCAGGCGATTGATGTTGCCGTTGAACGCAGCCGGGTTCGCGCGGAACACCGCGATCATCGTGCGATTGATCTCGCGGCGCGATCCGCCCGGCGTGACGCGGCTGGCGATACGCCACAGCGTGTCGTTGCGCTCGACGGTGTACTCGCCGTCGAGCGGCGCGCCGGACGCGGACGCGGAAGTAACCGGCTCCTGCGTCGGCTCGGAAGGTGTCGGAAGCGGAGTCGTCCGCGGCGACGGCGTCTCAGCCGGCGGCTGCTGTGCAACCTGGCGCTCGATCCGCCCCTGCTGCGTGCCGGTCTGCGGCGTGGTCACCGGCGCCTGAGCCTCGGGCTGCGACGGCATGAAGACCGGCGGGTCGAGCAATACGGTGTACTCGCGCAGCAGGCGGCCGCGCGCCCAGCTCGCTTCGACCAGGATCGTGACGAACGGCTCGGTCACCGAGCGGTTCGAGGCGACTTTGATGGCGGCGCGACCGTCGCGGGTGCGCTGGACGGAGAACGTGAACGACGTCAGGTAGATCGGCCGGTCGATGCCGTAACGCGAATACAAGTCGGGGCTGGCCAGCCCGACCTTCAGGCCCGCCAGCTCGTCCGCAGTCGGTGAAATCAGCTCGATCTCGGCGTCGAACGGCTGGTTCAAGGCGGAGTGGAGACGGATCTCGCCCAGACCCAGCGCGTACAGCGTCACGGGGGACAGCAGTGCGCCCAACAACAGCAGGCGCGGCAAGTGTCTTCTCATCAGCTCTCCCGGGTCTCGTCGTCCCGATGCATTCCCAATGCCCTTGGCCTGAAATTGGCCTTTGAATCGATGCTTTTGGGCAGGCGCGAGCGGTCAAAAGCTCATGTGCTTCTTGACTTTGCGCGCGCAAATATAGCTTACAAGTAGTCTTTCACCAAAATTTCGGCGATTTGGACGCTATTTAAAGCAGCTCCCTTGCGAACGTTATCGGACACAATCCACAGATTCAGACCTCGCTCGTGTGAGATGTCCTCGCGGATGCGACCCACGTACACCGGGTCGGTGCCCGCCCCCTCCGTAACGGCCGTGGGATAGCCCCCCGGCTTGCGCTCGTCGATGACCACCACGCCGGGTGCGCGCCCCAGGATTTCCCGCGCCTGCGTCTCGGTCAGCTTGCGCCGCGTCTCGATGTGAACTGCTTCCGAATGTCCGACGTAAACCCCGACACGCACGGCGGTCGCGTTCACGCGGATCGACGGGTCCTCCATGATCTTCTGGGTCTCCCAGAACATTTTCATCTCTTCCTTGGTGTAGCCGTTGTCGAGAAACACGTCGATTTGCGGCACACAATTGAAGGCAATCTGCTTGGCGATCACTTTCGGGCTGGCTACGCCGCCCTGCGCGAGCGCGACTGTCTGCTCCGCCAGCTCGTCGATCGCCTTCTGCCCGCCGCCCGACACCGATTGGTAGGTCGCGACGTTGATGCGCTCGATCTGCGCGACGTCGTGCAGCGGCTTGAGCGCCACCAGCATCTGCATGGTCGAGCAGTTCGGGTTGGCGATGATGTTGTGCTTGCGGTAGCCGGCGATCGCGTGCGGATTGACCTCGGTGACCACCAGCGGAATGTCGTCCTGGTAGCGGAACTGCGAGGTGTTGTCGATCACGATGCAGCCCGCCTTGCCGGCGCGCACCGCGTGCACCTTGGAAACGCTGGCGCCAGCCGAGAACAGACCGATCTGCACCTTCGAGAAATCGAAGGTCTCCAGGTCCTGAACGGGCAGGTCCCGCCCCTGGAAGCGCACCGTGCGCCCGACCGAACGCGCGCTCGCGACTGCGTGCACCTCGCCGACCGGGAAAGCTCGCTGTTCCAGGATGGACAGCAGGTTGCCGCCCACGAGGCCGGTCGCGCCGACCACCGCCACATTCCACCGTCTACTCATAATTCCTAACGCGCGGGCACCCTTTTCCGCTGGGCGAACAGTACATGAAACCCCGCGCCCGGATAAGGTACGTGGCCCGCAAAACGGCCGTGAGATCTGCCCCTAATCGTCGGGCCGCAGTGCTACGCGCGCGGCGGAATCCTAGGAGTTTTTGCGACAACGTCAGCGTTCTGTGCGCGATGGCGCAGGTAATGATCCATCAACACGAGCGCGAGCATTGCCTCCGCAATCGGCGTCGCGCGCAGACCGACGCACGGATCGTGGCGGCCGGTCGTGACGACCTCGACGCTCGCGCCCTGCTCGTCGATCGTGCGGCCGGGAATGACGATGCTCGAGGTCGGCTTGAGCGCGATGCTCACCACGATGTCCTGGCCGGAAGAAATGCCGCCGAGCATGCCGCCCGCGTTGTTCGAAAGGAAGCCGGCGGGCGACATCTCATCGCGATGCTGACTGCCCTTCTGCTCGATGGCCGCGAAGCCCGCGCCGATCTCCACGCCCTTGACGGCGTTGATGCCCATCATGGCGTGCGCGATGTCCGCATCCAGCTTGTCGAACACCGGCTCGCCGAGTCCGGGCGGCACGCCGGTCGCGATGACGTTCACGCGCGCGCCCACTGAGTCGCCCGAGCGACGCAGCTCGGTCATGTATGCGTCGAGCTCTTCGAGCCGCGACGGATCGGGGCAGAAGAATGGATTGTCGTAGACGCCCGCGAGCGACTTGACCTCCAGGTGCAGAGGACCGAGCTGCGCGAGATAGCCCTGGATGACGACACCGAGGCGCCCGCGAAGATACTTGCGCGCGATTGCGCCCGCGGCGACGCGCATGACCGTCTCGCGCGCCGACGAGCGACCGCCGCCGCGGTAATCGCGGAAGCCGTATTTCTGCTGGTACGTGTAGTCGGCGTGGCCGGGGCGGAAGCGGTCCTTGATCTTCTCGTAGTCGCGCGAGCGCTGATCTTCGTTGTCGATCACCAAGCCGATCGGCGTGCCGGTCGTGCGCCCCTCGAACACGCCCGACAGGATGCGGACCTGGTCGGGCTCCTTGCGCTGGCTGGTGTGGCGCGAGGTGCCGGTGCGCCGCCGTTCCAGGTCCGGCTGGATGTCCTGCTCCGACAGCTCCAACCCCGGCGGACAGCCGTCGACGATGCAGCCGAGCGCCGGGCCGTGGCTCTCGCCGAACGTCGTAACTGTGAACAGCCTGCCGAAGGTGTTACCGGACATTGGCGGATTCTAGCTGCTCCGCGGTCAGCAGAAACACGCCACCGCCGCCGCGCTCGAACGCCAGCCACGTGAACGGCACCTGCGGCAAGGCCTCGACCAGCGTCGTCTCGGAGTTGCCCACTTCCACGACGAGCAGCCCGTGCGGTTCCAGATGCTCGGCAGCGCCGCTCAAGATACGGCGCACGACGTCCAGCCCGTCGGCGCCGGAGTGCAGCCCCGCCGCGGGCTCGTGTCGATACTCCGCCGGGAGATCGGCCATTTCCGCGTCGCCTACATAGGGCGGATTCGACACGATCACGTCGTAGCGCTCGCCGGCGAGCGCAGCGAACACATCCGAACGGATGGCGCGCACACGCCCCTGCACGCCGTGCTTGGCGATGTTGATCGCCGTGACCGCGAGCGCGTCCTCCGAAACGTCGCTTGCGTCGACGTGCGCAGCGGGCAGCGCCAGCGCGCTGGCAATCGCGATGCAGCCCGACCCGGTGCCGATGTCGAGAATGCGGCGGATCTTCGCCGGCGCGATCCACGGCTCGAACTGCGCCTCGATGAGCTCGGCGATCGGCGAGCGCGGCACCAGCACGCGCTCGTCCACGTAGAACTCATGTCCGGCGAACCACATGCGGTGCGTGAGATAAGCGGCAGGAATGCGCTCGGCGATGCGCCGCTCGAAGAGGCCGAGGATCGCAGCGCGCTCGGCTGCACTGAGCTGCTGGCTGTACACATCCGCTGCATCCTCGTGACGCAGCCCGGCGCCGAAGAACACGAGCTCGGCTGCTTCGTCGAACGCGTTGTCGGTGCCGTGACCGAACCACAGCTCCGACTGCTCGAACAGCAACGTGCCGTAGTGGATCAGCTGCTCGACCGTCGCCGGATCCGGTGCAGGCAATGTGACCGGCTCGGGGCCGGGCGGATGGGGGGTCGGGTTCATGAGCGCCGTGCGATAATTCGCGCCACGAGGAAATGATGTCCAGAACTCAGACGATCGCGCTCGCAGCTCTTGTCGCCATTGTAGCCGTCGCCGCCGGCATCCTGTCGGCGCGCTGGCTGATGCAACGTCAGGCCGGCGCGCAGCTCGGCGTCACCACGGCGACGGTGCTTGCGCCGCCGCGGCCGGTGCCGCCGCTCGCGCTCGTCGACCAGGACAACCGCCCGTTCGATACGCAGCGGCTGCGCGGGGGCTGGACCTTGCTGTTCTTCGGCTTCACCAGCTGCCCGGACGCGTGCCCGACGACGATGACTGCGCTGGCGCAGACGAACAAGCTCCTGGCAGATCTGCCCGGTGCGCTGCGTCCGCGGGTCATCATGATCTCCGTCGATCCCGAGCGCGACACGCCCGAACGCCTCGGCGCCTACGTGAAAGCGTTCGATCCGACGTTCGTCGGCGCGACCGGCGCGAAAGCCGCGATCGACGAGCTCGCGCAGCGCATGGGCGTGCTCGTCGCCACGCGGCCGCTCGAAGGCGAGAGTTACACCGTCGATCACACGACTTCGGTGTTCCTCATCGATCCCGACGGCGCGCTGCGTGCGCTGTTCTCGCCGCCGTACACACCGAAGCTGATCGCAGAAGACTATCGGCGGATCGCAGGCGCATGACGGAAGCACCGACGATTCGACCCGGCGACCGGCGGTTCGCAGCGCTCCAGCACATCCTGCCGAAGCATGCGCTGTCGCGAGTGATCTACTCGGTGGCGCGCAGCGAGGCGCGCTGGATCAGGAACACGTTCCTGCGCATCTTCCTCAACGGCTATCGCGTGAACATGGGCGAAGCGGTGCAATCCGATCCGTTCGCGTATCGCAGCTTCAATGACTTCTTTACGCGCGCGCTGCGGCCCGGCGTGCGGCCGGTCGCAGCAGAAAGCGACGTCGTTGTCAGCCCCGTCGACGGTACCGTCAGCCAATGCGGTGAACTCGAAGACGATCTGTTGCTGCAAGCGAAGGGACATCGCTATTCGTTGCGCGAGTTGCTGGCAGGCGATGCCGAAGCCGCCGCCACGTATCGCGGCGGTAGCTTCGCGTGCATCTATCTTGCGCCCTACAACTATCACCGCATTCATATGCCTTACGCTGGCAGTGCCCGCGACAATGTCTATGTGCCCGGCGATCTCTTCAGCGTGAATGCAGCGACGGCGCGCGCCGTGCCGCGCGTCTTCGCGCGCAACGAGCGACTGATCTGCGACTTCACGACGCCACTCGGGCGCATGGCCGTGATTCTCGTCGGCGCGCTGTTCGTCGGCAGCATCGAGACGGTGCATTGCGGCGAGGTGAACCCGCCGCCGCGTCGGCGCAAAATGCCGTCCCGGATTGCGACGGGTCTCGGCCGGCACTTCGCGAAGGGCGAGGAGCTCGGTCGCTTCAACATGGGATCGACTGTCGTGCTGCTGTTCGAGCGCAATCGCATCAGGTGGGAGTCCACGCTGGTCGCCGAGTCGACGGTCCAGCTGGGCCGACCCATCGGCCGCGCGGTGGGAACATGAGCTGGCGGCCGACGGCATCCATCGCCACGCTCGAAGTGAGAGCAGCGATGCTGCGCGCAGCGCGCGAATATTTCGCCGCGACTCGCGCGCTCGAAGTCGAAACGCCGGCACTCAGCGCAGCCGCGGTGACCGACGTGCACATCGCGAGCGTCGAGGCGATCGCCGGCGGACGTCGCGGCTTCCTGCAGACCTCGCCCGAGTACGCGATGAAGCGCCTGCTCGCCGCGGGCTGCGGCGACATCTGGCAGATCAGCAAGGTCTATCGCGACGGCGAGAGCGGCCGCTGGCACAACCCCGAATTCACGATGATCGAGTGGTACCGCGTGGGCTACGACCATCATTCGCTGATGTCGGACGTCGAGCGCTTGGTCAGTGCCGTGCTCCCGGCGTCGCGGCAGTTCGATCGCGCCGAGCGCCTCACGTATCGGGAAGCGATGCAGCTGCACGCAGGCGTCGACGTCTTTCAAGACTCCACGCCGATGCTCGTCGCGCGGCTGCACAGCGCCGGCATCGAGATGCCTCGGGACCTGGAGCACGACCGCGACGCGTGCCTCGACCTGATCATGAGCACGCTGGTCGGTCCGCAGCTCGGCCTCGATCGGCTCACTTTCATCTACGATTACCCGGCGTCGCAGGCTGCGCTGGCGCGCGTGCACGGCCACATCGCTTCGCGCTTCGAGGCGTACCTGGATGGCATCGAGCTCGCCAATGGCTTCCACGAGCTCGGCGATCCGCAGGAGCAGCGCGCGCGGTTCGAGCACGACGTCGCGGAGCGCGCTGCGCCGCGGCCTCGCGGCGGTGCCGATCGACGAGAACTTCCTGGCAGCCCTGGAGCACGGACTGCCGGAGTGCTCCGGTGTGGCGCTCGGGTTCGATCGACTGGTGATGTGCGCTGTCGGCGCACGGCACATCGACGAAGTGATCGCGTTTCCTTTCGACAGGGCCTGATCCATGCACGACCTCGACATCGATCCCACGCAGCCGAAACCGGCGCTGTACGCGAGCGTCGTAGCGCAGACGCGAGCGCTGCTCGAAGGCGAGCGCGACGCGATCGCGAACTTCGCGAACACGACATCGCTCCTCTATCACTCGTTGCCGGACTTGAACTGGGTGGGGTTCTATCTACTCAAGGACGGCGAGCTGGTGGTGGGCCCGTTCCAAGGCAAGCCGGCGTGCGTGCGGATCGCGCTCGGCAAGGGCGTGTGCGGCACCGCGGCCGCGCGCCGTGCGACAGTCATCGTCAAGAACGTGCACGAGTTCGACGGCCACATCGCCTGCGACTCGGCATCGAACTCGGAGATCGTCGTGCCGATGGTGCGCGGCAACGAGCTGATCGGCGTGCTCGACCTCGACAGCCCGAAGTTCGGCCGCTTCGACGCGGAGGATCAGGCGGGGTTGGAGAAAGTCGTCGCCGAGGTGCTGAAGGCGATCAGTGTGGGTCAGGCTTCAGCCTGACATCTTTCAGCCCTTGCCGCGCGACATGTACTCGCCCGTCCGCGTATCGACGCGGATGGTCTCGCCTTCGTTGATGAACAGCGGCACGCGCACGACTGCGCCGGTCTCGAGCTTCGCTGGCTTCGCACCGCCAGTCGCGGTGTCGCCGCGCAGACCCGGGTCCGTCTCGACAATCTTCAGCTCGACGTGCGCCGGCGGCGTGACGTTCAGCGGCACACCGTTCCACAGCATCACGGTGCAGTTCATGCCGTCCTTCAGCCAGATCGCGCCCTCGCCCAGCGCTTCCTTGCCCGCGGTGTACTGCTCGAACGTGTCCGGCACCATGAAGTGCCAGAACTCGCCGTCGGCGTACAGATACTGCATTTCCGTCTCGACCACGTCCGCGGACTCGACGCTGTCGCCGGACTTGAACGTGCGCTCGATGACGCGGCCGGTCTTGAGGTTGCGCACCTTGACGCGGTTGAAGGCCTGGCCCTTGCCGGGCTTCACCATCTCGTTCTCGACGATCGAATACGGATCGTTCTCGAGGATGATCTTCAGTCCGGACTTGAATTCGTTCGTGGAGAAGCTGCCCATTTGGCACCGTGGCTCAATGAAATAGGATCAATAAAATGGCGGGTTTATCGCAAAGGGCGCAGATGATAGCCGCAACCTCCCTGTCCGGCCAGTTCAATGCACGTTGGCAGCAAGTGCTGGCCGACGCAATTGCCGATCCGGCTGAGCTGTGTGCCGTGCTCGGCCTCGACCCCGCGCTGGTTGAACCCGCATTCGCAGCGGCTCGCGAATTCCCGCTGCGCGTGCCGCGTGGTTATGTCGCGCGCATGCGGCGCGGCGATCCGCGCGACCCGTTGCTGTTGCAAGTCCTGCCGGGCGCAGCGGAGCTAGTGCCGGCCGCGGGCTTCACGGCCGATCCCGTCGGCGATCTCGGCAGCAGTGCCGCCCCGGGGCTGCTGCACAAATATGCGGGCCGCGCGCTGGTCGTCGCGACCGGCGCGTGCGCTGTGCACTGTCGCTACTGTTTTCGACGGCATTTCCCCTATTCGGAACAGTCGGCGCTGCGCCAGGGTTGGCAGCCCGTGCTCGCGCGGCTGCAGGCCGATCCCGACATCCATGAAGTGATCCTCAGCGGTGGCGACCCGTTGAGCTTGAGCGATCGCCGGCTCGCGCAATTGACCGACGAGTTGCAGGCCGTGCGGCACGTTCGCCGCCTGCGCATCCACACTCGCTACCCGGTCGTGCTGCCGGAGCGCATCGATGCGGGGCTGCTCAAGTGGCTCGCAGGCGTGCCGCTACAGAAGGTCGTGGTAATCCATGCCAATCATGCAAACGAGATCGACGAACAGGTGCGACGTGCCTGCACGGACCTGGCAGCGGCAGGCGCAACGCTGCTGAACCAGTCGGTGTTGCTCGCCGGGGTCAACGACTCAGTGCCCGCACTCGCGCAGCTGAGCGAGTCGTTGTTCGAAACACGCGTTCTTCCCTACTACCTGCACCTGCTGGATAAGGTACAAGGGGCGGCGCACTTCGACGTCGACGAGCGCCGCGCGCTCGACCTGCACCGGCAGCTAGCCGCACGCCTGCCCGGGTACCTGGTGCCGCGACTGGTCCGCGAAGTTGCGGGCGCGCCCGCCAAGACGGCGATGGCAGCCTGGAAAGTCGCGCCTTTTGCCAGGCGCTGTCGAAAGGGCCTCGGCCGCTTTCGACCAATAGACTAGACTTGCACGAAAGAAGCGGAGAGTAGCTTTGGCCGAACAGAGCGCGGTGCCGATGATCGTCCTGACCCGGCATCAGGACAACGTCGAAGCCATTAACAGCACTTTGCGCAACGCCGGCCTTGCCGTGCGCTGCAACTGGATCCGTGAGCTCAACGACCTCGGCGAGGCGCTGACGCAGATCAACGCCCACATGCTGGTCGCGTTCGTCGGCCAGGATCCGTCGGACATCGCCAGGGTGATGGCCGTCTCCAAGCAGTTCGGCGCCGACGTGCCCGTGCTGATCGCACGCGACCAGCTCGACGAGGCAGCGATCGCGGCAGCGATGCAGCAAGGTGCGCGCGACGCGGTGACGCTCATGAATCCGCTGCGGCTGCGCTCGTCGTGGCGCGCGAGCTCGAAGCGCACAGCCGCGCGCAGGCACTCAATCGCACGATCAGCTCCGCACGCGAGTACCGCGATCAGCTGAAATCGTTCATGGCCGGCTCGGCCGATGCGATCGCACACGTGCAGGAAGGCATCGTGGTCGACGCGAATCCTGCGTGGATCGAGCTGTACGGCTTGCCGGACGCGGACGCGATCCTGGGCACGCCGCTGATGGACGCGTTCGATGGCGAGGCACACGCGGCGATCAAGGGCGCGCTGGTCGCTTGTCTGCAGGGCAAATGGTCGAATCATTCGCTGCGCGCGAACGCGCTGCTCGCGGATGGCACGAGCTTGCCGCTGGAGATCGAGCTGTCGCGCGTCGACTTCGAGAGCGAACCGGCCGTGCGCCTGTGTGTCGCGACGAAGAAGCGCGACGCCGGCACGATCAACGAACAGCTCACCGACGCACTGGAGCGCGATGCCGCGACCGGGGCGCTGCAGCGGCGCTTCTTCGTGCAACAGCTCCAGCAAGAGTTGTCGCAACCGATCAAGGCCGGCATTCGTCAGCTCGTTGCGATCCAGCCCGACAAGCTCGACGCGCTGACCGAGGACGTCGGCCCGCTCGCGATCGAGGAGTTCATCGGCCAGTTCGCCGGGCTGATCGCCGAGACACGCCAGGCCAGCGACCTGTTCGGCCGGTTCGGCGACGGGACGTTCGTGCTGCTGATGGAGCGCGGCACGCAGCGCGACGTCGAGACCTGGGCGAACAATCTCATTCGCAAGGTCGCGTCGCAGGTGTTCCGCGCCGCCGACAAGCAGACGTCCTGCACTTGCAGCGTCGGCATCGGCATGATCGACATCCGCACACCGGATGTCGCGCGCTCGGTCAACGATGCGCTAGCCGCGCGGCGCAACGCCGAGGCCGCCGGCGGCGGTCGCGTGGCAATCATCGACACGCAGGACGAAGACACGCGCCAGCAGGCAGCCGACGCGATCTGGGTGCGCTACATCCGCGCCGCGCTGATGGAGAACCGGTTCCGCCTGATGCAGCAGCCGATCGCGAGCCTGATGGGCGAGGACCGTGGCATGTTCGACGTGCTGGTGCGCATGGTCGACGAGCAGGGCCAGGAGGTGCTGCCGTCGGAGTTCATGGCAGCCGCCGAGCGCAACGACCTGATGAAGAACATCGATCGCTGGGTCATCGGCGCATCGATGACGTTCTGCGCCAGCCGCAAGGTCAACCAGCTGTTCGTGCGGCTGTCGAAGGATTCGGTGCGCGACAAGTCGCTGCTGCCGTGGCTGCAGAACCAGCTGAAGGCGACGCGCGTCGACGCGCAGCGCATCGTGTTCCAGGTCAGCGAGCAGGTCGCGACGGAATACCTCGCCGACACGACCGACATCGCGTCCGGCCTGCGCCGCGACGGCTTCCGCTTCGCGCTGGAGCATTTCGGCTCCGGCCGCGATCCGCGCCGCCTGCTCGCGCATCTGCCGGTGGACTACATCAAAGTCGACGGCACGCTGATGCAGGGGCTCGCCGTGGACCAGGACCTGCAGCAGCGCGTGCGCGACCTGGTCGACCAGGCGAAGGCCAAGAAGGTGAGCACGATCGCGGAGCGCGTCGAAGACGCCAACACCATGGCGGTGCTGTGGCAGCTCGGCATCGAGTTCATCCAGGGCTACTTCGTCAACGAGCCGGAGTCGGTGACGATCTAGAGAGTCGTCGGGCTGAAGCCCGACCTACACGGACTCCACTTCCAATCTCTCGACCTTTCTCCAGCCGCGCGGCAGCACCGCGCCGCGCTGGGCGCGCTCGCCGCGATAGTCCTTCAGCTCGGCGTACTTGAGCGTCATCTTGCGCTCGCCGGAGTGGACGATGAGGCTCTGCCCGGACGCGACGATCGCCATCGCGGCCAGATATTCCTCGCGGCTCGCGACCTTCTTCGACGACAGGCCGAACATCTTGTTGCCCTTGCCGCGCGGCAGCTCCGGCAGGTCCTTCACGGCAAACGCCAGCATCTTGCCCTCGGTGCTCACCACGCACAGCAGCGCGTCTTCGGCGGCCGGAATCTGCGCCGGTGCGAGCACGCCGCTTCCCTCCGGAACCTTCAGCACTGTCTTGCCGGCACGATTGCGCGAGTGCATCTCGCCGAGCTTCACCACGAAGCCGTAGCCGGCGTCCGACGCGACCACCCACCGATCGTCGGGCTCGCCGATCAGCACGCCTGCGAACGTTGCACCCTCCGGCGGATCGAGTCGTCCCGACAACGGCTCGCCCTGCCCGCGCGCCGACGGCAGCGAATGCGCAATCAGGCTGTACGCGCGACCGGTGCTGTCGAGAAACACTGCGAGCTGCGTGCTGCGGCCACGCGCCGCGGCCTGAAACGAATCGCCCGTCTTGTACGAGAGCGACAGGGGATCGAGATCGTGTCCCTTCGCGGCGCGCACCCAGCCGCGCTGCGACAGCACGACCGTGACCGGCTCGCTCGTGACCAGCTCCGTTTCGTCGATGGCTTGCGCGGCTGCGCGCTCGACGATGCGGCTGCGACGATCGTCGCCGAAGTCCTCTGCAGCGGCGAGCAGCTCTTCGCGGATCAGCTTCTTCAGCCGCGCCTTGCTGCGCACGATCTTGTCGAGCTCTTCTTCTTCCGCCTTGAGCTCGCTCTGCTCGCCCTTGATCTTCATCTCTTCCAGCTTCGCCAGGTGGCGCAGCTTGGTCTCGAGGATCGCCTCGGCCTGCAGGTCGCTCAGCTTGAAGCGCTTCATCAGCACCGGCTTCGGCTCGTCCTCGCGGCGAATGATCCTGATCACTTCGTCGAGGTTCAGGTAAACCGCGAGCAGGCCGTCGAGGATGTGCAGCCGTGCGCGCACTTTCTCCAGGCGCCAGTTGATGCGGCGGGTGACGGTGTCGCTACGGAACTGCAGCCACTCCTCCAGCAGCGCCTTCAGGTCCATCACCTTCGGCTTGCCGTCGAGGCCGATGATGTTGAGGTTGACGCGGTAGCGTGCGCTCCAGGTCGGTGGTGGCGAACAGGTGCGCCATCAGCTGCTCGGTGTCGACGCGGTTCGAGCGCGGCACGATTACGATGCGCGTCGGATGCTCGTGATCCGACTCGTCGCGGATCGTCCTCGACCATCGGCAGCTTCTTCGCCTGAATCTGTGCGGCGACCTGCTCCTGCACGCGGCTGCCGGACACCTGATACGGCAGCTGCGTGATGACGATCTCGCCGTCCTCGATCTCGTACACGGCGCGCGCGCGGATCGAGCCGTTACCGGTCTTGTACATCTGCCGGATCTCGGCCGACGGCGTGATGATCTCGCCGCCGGTCGGGAAGTCGGGGCCCTTGATCTTCTTGCACAGGTCGCCAAGCGTGCTCTCTGGCTCGTCCAGCAGGAGTACGCAGGCGTTCACGACCTCGCGCAGGTTGTGCGGCGGAATGTCGGTCGCCATGCCGACCGCGATGCCGGTAGCGCCGTTGAGCAGCACGTTCGGCACGCGCGCCGGCAGCAGCACCGGCTCTTCGAGCGTGCCGTCGAAGTTCGGCTGCCACTCGACAGTGCCCTGCCCCAGCTCCGACAGCAGGAGCGACGCGTAGCGGGTCAGGCGCGACTCGGTGTAACGCATCGCCGCGAACGACTTCGGATCGTCGGGCGAACCGAAGTTGCCCTGCCCGTCCACCAGCGGATAGCGATACGAGAACGACTGCGCCATCAGCACCATCGCTTCGTACGCGGCGGAGTCGCCGTGCGGATGGAACTTGCCGATGACGTCGCCGATCGTGCGCGCCGATTTCTTGTGCTTGGAGGCAGCCGACAGGCCGAGCTCGCTCATCGCATAGACGATGCGCCGCTGTACCGGCTTCAGGCCGTCGCCGATGTGCGGCAGCGCGCGATCGAGGATGACGTACATCGAGTAGTCGAGGTACGCCTTCTCGGTGAACGTGCGCAGCGGCAGCCGCTCGATACCTTCGAAATCCAGAGTGGGCTGGGTCGGCATGCTCGATTACACCTGCACGTCGGCCAGGTTGCCCTTGGTCTCGAGCCACTCGCGGCGGTCGCCGGCGCGCTTCTTTGCCAGCAACATGTCCATCGTCTGGTCGGCCTGATCCTTCGCCTCGACGGTGAGTTGCACGAGCCGGCGCGTCTCCGGCGCCATGGTGGTTTCGCGCAGCTGCAGCGCGCTCATCTCGCCGAGGCCCTTGAAGCGCGTGACGACCGGCTTGGCGCGGGAATTCTCCGCGCTGATGCGATCGAGAATGCCGGCGCGCTCGGCGTCATCGAGCGCGTAGTAGACCTGCTTGCCCACGTCGATGCGATACAGCGGCGGCATCGCGACGTGCACGTGGCCGGCGAGCACCAGCGGCCGGAAATGTCGCAGGAACAGCGCGCACAACAGCGTCGCGATGTGCTGACCGTCGGAGTCGGCGTCCGCGAGAATGCAGACCTTGTGATAGCGCAGACCGTCGAGCTTGTCCGAGCCCGGGATCGACGCCGAGCGCGATCGCGATGTGATGCACTTCCTGCGACTGCAGCACTTCGCCCGCTTCCACTTCCCAGGTATTGAGGATCTTGCCGCGCAACGGCATCACCGCCTGGAACTCGCGATCGCGCGCCTGCTTCGCCGAGCCGCCGGCGGAATCGCCTTCGACCAGGAACAGCTCGCCGCGCTCCGGATCCTCCGCAGTGCAATCCGTGAGCTTGCCCGGCAGTGCCGGACCGGCGCCGACGCGTTTGCGCGCGACCGCCTTCGATGCCTTCAGGCGCGCCTGCGCGCTCGAGATCGCGAGCTGCGCGATCTTCTCGCCCGACTCCGGATGCTGGTTCAGCCAGTGACCGAACTGATCCTTGACGACGCCGCCGACGAACGCAGCCGACTCGCGCGAGGAGAGCCGCTCCTTCGTCTGCCCGGCGAACTGCGGCTCCTTGAGCTTGGTCGAGAGCACGAAGCTGACGCCGTCCCACACGTCTTCCGGCGCGAGCTTGAGACCCTTCGGCAGGATGTTGCGAAACTCACAGAACTCGCGCACCGCATCGGTGAGACCGACGCGCAGCCCGTTGACGTGCGTGCCGCCTTGCGGCGTCGGGATCAGGTTGACGTAGCTCTCTTCGATGCGTGGCCCGTCGTCGACCCGCCAGACCACGGCCCATTCCGCCGCTTCCTGCTCGCCTTCGATATTGCCGCTGAACATCTCCGGCGGCAGCCACTCGCCCTTGCCGAGCTCCGAGAGCAGGTATTCGTTCACACCGCCGGTGTAGAACCACTCGTCCTTCTCGCCCGACTGCTCGACCTTGAGTGTGACGCGCAGGCCCGGGCACAGCACGGCCTTGGCGCGCAGCAGGTGCTTGAGCTTCGGCACGGAGAAGTTGACGGTCTCGAAGAACTGCGGATCGGGCCAGAAGCGCACGGTCGTGCCGGTGTTGTTCTTGCCGACGTCGTCGACGACTTCGAGCTTGGAGCGCGCTTTGCCGTCCTTGAAGCTGATGTTGTATTGCTTGCCGCCGCGCTTCACCCAGCATTCGAGATTCTTCGACAGCGCGTTCACGACCGAGACGCCGACGCCGTGCAGCCCGCCGGCGAACTTGTAGTTCTTGTCCGAGAACTTGCCGCCGGCGTGCAGGCGAGTGAGGATCAGCTCGACGCCGCTGACCTTCTCTTTCGGATGAATGTCGACCGGCATGCCGCGGCCGTCGTCGGCGACTTCCAGCGAGCCGTCCTTGTACAGCACGACATCGATGCGCTTCGCGTGGCCGGACAGCGCCTCGTCGACCGAGTTGTCGACGACTTCGTGAGCGAGATGATTCGGGCGGCTGGTATCCGTGTACATGCCGGGACGCCGGCGTACCGGATCGAGCCCGCTGAGTACTTCGATGTCGGAGGCGGTGTAGCTTTGTGCCATCTACGGAGCGCGGCTCAAGAATTTTCGCGCGCCGGATTCTAACACTCCGCCAGTTTCATCAGGCGAGATCTTTAACGAGCGATTCGCGCACGTTGTGCGGCAGGCTCGTCACTGCGTGGCGATAGTTGTCGTGGTCGATGCCGGCGCCGACGCCACGCCCGCCTTCACTTGCGCGCACATCTGCGGGCTCAGCTCGAAGCGCAGGAAGTGCACCGAGGAAGTCTTGTCGTCGTTCTCGCGCTCCAGGTCTTCGTCCGCGATCGCCCACACACGATCGAACCCTGCAACCTGCACCCAGCAGCGATCCTCGACGCCCTTCAGCTGCGCGAGCCGCTGGCGGCGCTCGTCGGCATCCGGAAACTCCAGCAGGAACGTCGCCTTCCAGTTGCGCCCGTCGGGAATCAGCGGGTTGTAGGCGTCGAGCTCTTCCTGGATCGCCTCGGCCTCGAAGATGCGCTCGACGCGCAGCATCTCCTGCACCTGGTACTGCATCGTCAGCTGGTCTTCGAACGACCACGTCGCGTTTGGCCCGAGCGCGAGACTGCGATTGCGCTTGTGCTCGATCACCTTGGCGCGGAATTCTTTACGGGCCGTCGAGTACTGCTCGAGGCTCATCAGGTCGTTGCGGGTGAGATGCGGCAGGTTCATGGCGCTCACTTCAGATCCCGTACGCCATCCGCAGCAGCTTCAGCGGATGCGTCGGCTCGCGCGGTTGCGTCCATGCCCGATTCGATCTGGTGTCCCGCCATCGGGCAGTCGCTCGAATAGAAATCCGCGCCGCCGTCGACGACGCGGCGCACGACCGGGCGGCCGATCTTCATCGACACGTCGCGATACTCGCGCTTCACTCCGTACGTGCCGTTGTGCCCGGAGCAGCGCTCGATCGGCTCGACCTGCGTCTCCGGCACGAGCATCAGCACGTCGCGCGTCTTCAGCCCGAGGTTCTGCACGCGCAGGTGGCACGGCACGTGATAGCTGATCTTGCCGAGCTTGCGCGTGAAGTTCGTGCGCAGCAGCCCGCCCCTGTAGCGCGCCCAGAGGTATTCGAACGGATCGAACATCGCATCGCGTACTTTCAGCACCTGCGCGTCGTCCGGGAACATCAGCGGCAGCTCCTGCTTGAACATCAGCGTGCACGAAGGCACGGGCGTCACGATGTCCCAGCCCTCGTCGACGAGTCGCGCCAGCTCCGGGATGTTCTGCTCCTTGAGGCGCGCGACACCTTCCAGGTCGCCGAGCTCGAGCTTCGGCATGCCACAGCAGTGCTCGGATCGAGCGATCGTCACGGCGATGCCGTTGTGCTCGAAGATCGCGGTGAGATCCTTGCCCAGGTCGGGCTCGTTGCGGTTGCCGTAGCACGTAGCGAACAGAACGACGCGTCCCTTCGTATCCGCTGTCGGCTGCACGTCGATCGCCGGATGCGCGGTTGCGGCGTGCTGCTTGCGATAGGACTTGCTGTGGTACTTCGGCACGGGCGCTTCGGGATGCACGCCGAGCGCCTTGTCGAGCAGTGCTCGTCCAGCTGCCGTCTTGTTCACTGCGTTGACGATCTCAGCGACGACCGGAATGCCGGCGAGGCTTCCGACCCGATCCGTCGCGCTGAGAATGCGATCGCGCGCGCGGACTGGCTGATTGGCGAACTTGAACGCCTTCGCGCGCAGCATCAGGTGCGGGAAAGTCGACGTTCCAGGGATGCGGCGGCACGTACGGACATTTCGTCATGTAGCACATGTCGCAGAGATAGCAGTGATCCACGACGTCCCAGTAGACCTTCTTGTCGACGCCTTCGACCTCGCCGCTCGGCGAAGCATCGACGGCATCGAACAGCGTCGGGAACGCGTTGCACAGGCTGAAGCAGCGGCGGCAGCCGTGACAGATGTCGAAGATCCGCTCCATCTCCTTGAAGAGGAGCGTTTCGTCGCGGTACTCGGGACTGCGCCAGTCGATCGGATGGCGCGTCGGCGCTTCGAGACTGCCTTCGCGCGAGTCGGAGGCGCTCACGGGATCACGCCACTGCGTGACCCCGCGACACCATCACTTGCTGGGGGAGTTGAGCGCGGACGTGCTCGCGTCACAGCGTATCCAGCGCCTTCTGGAACCGGTTCGCGTGCGAGCGCTCCGCCTTCGCGAGCGTCTCGAACCAGTCGGCGATTTCCTCGAAGCCTTCGTCGCGCGCCGCCTTCGCCATGCCCGGGTACATATCGGTGTACTCGTGCGTCTCGCCGGCGATGGCCGCCTTCAGGTTCGAGCCGGTCGGTCCGATCGGCAGGCCCGTCGCCGGATCGCCGACGGTCTCGAGGTATTCCAGATGGCCGTGTGCGTGTCCGGTCTCGCCTTCCGCGGTCGAGCGGAACACCGCGGCGACGTCGTTGAAGCCTTCGACATCCGCCTTCGCCGCGAAGTACAGGTAGCGGCGATTCGCCTGCGATTCGCCGGCGAACGCGTCCTTCAGATTTTTTTCCGTCTTCGAGCCCTTCAGATTTTTCATTTCAGTCATCCTCGGTGAGCCGGATCAAACAACAAAAAGTTGAGACCTATCGTTAGACCAAGTCTAATAGGGTTGAAAATCTAGTCTTGCATGCGAGCCAAGTCAACGCCGGGCCCACCGATGGACCCACCGATCGACGAGTCCGGCGGACGGCGCGCGGGCGCCGGCCGATTGACCACGACCAAGCGCGCATGCAAGCTTGCCGCGCCAACGCTCGCCCCGCCCACACCACTTCCAGTGAACAGCAAACCGCCCCCGGCCAGCCCAGAACAGACTGTGGCTTCGGATTTCGAGCGCTCGCTCGCCGAGCTCGAAGCGATCGTCGAGAAGCTCGAGCAGGGCGACCTGTCGCTCGACGAATCGCTGCGCCACTTCGAGCGCGGCGTGCAGCTGACGCGCGTGTGCCAGAGCGCCTTGAAACAGGCCGAGCAGAAAGTGGAGATCCTGCTGCGCAAGAGCGGCGCACCGGAGCAATTCGAGTCCGCGCCGTTCGATGCGGAAGACAATGAGCGCGACAGCTGAGTCAGTCGAGATCTCCCGCGATCCGCAATTCCCGGTGCTGCTCGAACGTTGGCAGAGCCGCATCGAGCGCGAGCTATCCGCCCGACTGCCGCCGGCGACCGCGTGTCCGACGCGTCTGCACGAAGCTTTGCGCTACAGCGCGCTCAACGGCGGCAAACGTGTGCGCCCGACGCTCGTCTACGCCACCGCGAGCGCGCTCGGCATGGCCGAAGCAAACGTCGATGGCGTCGCCTGCGCGGTGGAACTCATCCACGCCTATTCTCTCGTGCACGACGACCTGCCGGCGATGGACGACGACGATCTGCGCCGTGGGCGGCCGACGTGCCACAAGGCCTTCGACGAAGCGACTGCGATTCTGGTCGGCGATGCGTTGCAGGTTCTCGCGTTCGAGACGCTCGCGAGCGGTCCAGGATTGCCCGCCGACGCCGCAATCCGCCTCGAGCTCGTCAGGTTGCTCGCGGTCGCGAGCGGCACGGATGGAATGGCGGGCGGCCAAGCGCTCGATCTCGCTGCAGTTGGCCGCCAGCTGTCGCTGGCCGAGGTCGAGGAGATGCACGCGCGCAAGACCGGCGCGCTGATCCATGCGTCGGTGATGATGGCCGCGGCGTGCGCCGATCGCACCTCGGAGGCAGTTACGCGGGCGCTCGACGAATTCGCGCGCGCGATCGGCCTGGCATTTCAGATCCAGGATGATCTTCTCGACATCGAAGGTGACGCGACGCTACTCGGCAAGGCAACTGGCGCCGATCGCGCTCACCACAAGCCGACGTATCCCTCTAGTGTAGGTGTCGACGTGGCACGCCGGCGCATGCACGAGTTGCACGCGCGTGCATTGGCGTCGCTCGCGGTTCTCGGCTCGCGCGCAGCGCCGCTCGCGAGCGTCTCGGATTGGCTGGTGCTCCGAAAGTCCTGAACGCTTACGGTAGACTCACGCTCCATGGGCTCTGCAACGCCGTACCCGCTGCTCACCTCGATCGGCTCGCCTGCCGACCTGCGCGGGCTGACGCCGGCGAAATTGAAAAAGCTTGCGGGGGAGCTGCGGCAATACCTCATCGATACGGTCGCGCAAATGGGCGGCCACTTCGCAGCGGGGCTCGGTACCGTCGAGCTCACCGTGGCCTTGCATTATGTCTTCAACACGCCGCACGACCGCATCGTGTGGGACGTGGGCCATCAGGCGTATCCGCACAAGGTGCTGACTGGACGGCGCGACCAGCTACGCACGATCAAGCTCAAGAACGGCCTGGCACCGTTTCCGACGCGTGGCGAGAGCGAATACGACACCTTCGGCGTGGGCCATTCGAGCACGTCGATCAGCGCGGCGCTCGGCATGGCGATTGCTGCCGCCCGCAGCGGCGAGCGTCGCCGAGTCGTTGCGGTCATCGGCGACGGGGCACTCAGCGCAGGCATGGCGTTCGAGGCGCTCAATCACGCGGGCAGCATGGACGTCGACATGCTCGTCATCCTCAACGACAACGACATGTCGATCTCGGAGAACGTCGGTGCGTTCTCCAACTACTTCGCGCGCGTGCTGTCCGGCAAGGTGTACGCGACCTTGCGCAAAGGCGGCAAGAAAGTGTTGAGCCGCATGCCGACCGTGTGGGAGCTGGCGCGTCGCTCCGAAGAGCACATGAAGGGCATGGTGCTGCCCGGCACGATCTTCGAGGAAATGGGCTTCAACTACATCGGGCCCGTCGACGGTCACGACCTGCGTGCGCTGGTCGCGACGTTGACGAACCTGCGCGACCAGAAGGGCCCGCAGTTCCTGCACGTGATCACGCGCAAGGGCAAAGGCTACGCGCCCGCGGAGGCCGATCCGATCAAGTGGCACGGTCCGGGTCCGTTCGATCCGAAGAGCGGCGTCATCTTCAAGGAGAAAGCGAGCGGCCCGTCCTACTCGCAGATCTTCGGACAATGGCTCTGCGACATGGCGGAGCAGGATCCGCGCGTGGTCGGCATCACGCCGGCAATGCGCGAAGGCTCGGGGCTCGTGGAATTCTCCAAGCGCTTTGCCGACCGCTATTTCGACGTCGCGATCGCCGAGCAGCACGCGGTCACGCTCGCGGCCGGCATGGCGTGCGAAGGGTTGCGGCCGGTCGTCGCCATCTACTCGACGTTCCTGCAGCGTGCATACGATCAACTGATCCACGACGTGGCCCTGCAGAATCTTCCGGTCACGTTCGCGATCGACCGCGCGGGCCTGGTCGGCGGCGACGGCGCGACTCACCAGGGCAGCTACGACCTGTCGTACCTGCGCTGCATTCCGAATCTCGTGGTGATGGCGCCGGCCGATGAGAACGAGTGCCGGCAGATGCTGTTCACTGCTTCGCAGCTCGATCAACCCGCGGCTGTGCGCTATCCGCGCGGCCAAGGCCCGGGCGTCGCGATCGAACCTGCGATGCGAGCGCTGCCGATCGGCAAGGCGCAGTTGCGACGCGAAGGCCGCAGCGGGCTCGCAATCATCGCAATCGGTGCGATGGTGCCGACTTGCGAGCGCGTTGCCGAGCAGCTGGACGCGACGTTCGTGAATCTGCGTTTCGTGAAGCCGCTGGATGAAGAACTGATCCTGCGCATCGCAGCCACGCATCGCGCGCTCGTGACTGTCGAGGAGAACGTGGTTGCAGGCGGGGCCGGAAGCGCGATCAACGAATGCCTGGTTGCGAACGGCCATTCCACGCCGACTCTGAATCTCGGCATTCCCGACCGCTTCATCGAGCACGGCTCGCGTGAGGATTGCCTCACTCTCGCTGGTCTCGACCGCGCAGCGGTCGAGGGCGTGGTCACACGCTGGTGGCAGGGGAGCAAGCGGTTGGCGGTCGGCGGCTAGTGCAAAGGCGGCCTTGCTTTATACTGGCCGCGGCCCAATAAGCCCGCTTTCCACGCGATTCTGCACACCGAACCATGGCGACCCTTCCTTCCAACGCAGTGCCCCCCGCCGCCTCGATCGAGGACGTGCAGGGCCGGGCCGACTCCCGCCAGATTCCGATCAACAAGGTCGGCATCAAAGACGTGTACCACCCGGTGCGCGTCAAGGACCGCTCGAGCGGCGAGCAGCATACGATCGCGAACTTCAACATGTACGTGGCCCTGCCGCACAACTTCAAGGGCACGCACATGTCGCGCTTCGTCGAGGTGCTGCACCGGAACGAGCGCGAAATCTCGGTCGAGTCGTTCCGCGACATCCTGATGGAGATGACGGAGAAGCTCGACGCCGAGAGCGGCCACATCGAGATGGACTTCCCCTACTTCGTCATGAAGAAGGCGCCGGTGTCCGGCGTCGAGAGCCTGATGGACTACAAGGCCTCACTGATCGGTGAGCTGCACGACGGCAAGCCGGAACTGTGGCTCAAGGTCGTGGTCGCCGCCACGAGCCTGTGCCCGTGCTCGAAGCGCATCTCGAACTACGGCGCGCACAACCAGCGCTCGCACATCACGATCAAGGCGCGCGTCGAAGGTCACATGTGGCTCGAGGAGCTGATCGACATCGCCGAGTCGGAAGCTTCCTGCGAGGTGTACGGCATCCTCAAGCGCCCGGACGAGAAGTACGTGACCGAGCGCGCCTACGACAACCCGAAGTTCGTCGAGGACATCGTGCGTGACGTCGCGGTGCGGCTGAACAAGGAAGAGCGCGTGCGCGCCTATGTGGTCGAAGCGGAAAACTTCGAGTCCATCCACAACCACTCGGCGTACGCGCTGATCGAGAAAGATAAAGAGTCGGGCTGAAGCCCGACCTACGAGATCTGCCGGAAGCGCGACGGTGTTTGCCCGAAGTGCGCGCGGAACGCCTGGGCGAAGTGACTGTGCGAGCTGAATCCCAGATCGAGTGCCAGACGGCTCAGATCTTCGACACCCTCCCCTAACGCGAGCGCGGCATCCTGCAGACGCAAGCGCTGCACGTACCGCCACACTGGCATGCCCACCACGCGCGGGAAACGCTCGCACAGCGTCGACGGCGCGACCCCGCACGCAGCGGCGATCGAAGATAACGACAGCGGCTCGCGATAGCGGCTCAAGATGTACGACCGCGCGTTATCGATCGCTGCGACGCGTCGCGACAACGCGGAAGTATTGGCGACGTCGCTAGAACCTGCCGCTTCTGCCACGACGCGCCGAATCAGCACGAGCGAATGCTCTTCGACTGCCAGCCGATCGTCGCTATCGGTCGCCAACAAGCGCGCGTGACAAGCGATGAGCTCGCTGGAACGCCAATGCGCCGGAAGCACCTGCAGCTTGCGCAGCATCGCGCTCCTCGCGCTCTCGATCGTCGCAAGCGCCTCCTCCATGACATCGTGCGTCGCGAACAGCAGAGTCGCTGCCTGCGGATGCGCGGTATTGTTCGAGAGCCGGAAGCCGCAGTCCGCAGGCCACAACGAGTGATGCAAAGGATCGATGAAGTATCGCTGTCGCGCGAATGCGCGCACGTGCCAACCGCGACGGTGCAAGTTGATCTCGAAATGGCGCGTGACTTCTTCCGCCGGCGGCGCGGCTGAGCTCGTTCCGCTGCAGCGCCAGTCCGCGACAGCGAATCGATCGTCGGCGTAGCGCCAGCGCACGCGAAAGCCCGGCTCCCATTTCGCCGTATCGAAGCCAGAAGATTTCGACAGTCGCGCCGCCTCCATGTCCCTACACTGCAGACGGGCGCTCTTCCTGGCAAGCATCGCATGCAGATTTTCCTCACCAGCGCGACAGGCTACGTCGGCGCCGTCGTCGCGGCCCGCTTGCGTGCACGCGGCCACTCGATCACGGCGCTCGCGCGCAATGCGAACAGCGAGCAGCGTCTTCGTACCGCCGGAGTTCAGATCGTGCCGGGCGACCTTGCGCTAAGTGAAACCTATCGGGGCGCGACCGCGAGCGCTGACGTGATCGTGCATACGGCGTTCGAGTACTCGGCCGACGGCGCAGAGAACATCGAGTTGGACATGCACGCGACGCGAGTGCTGTTGCGTGGACGTCGCCTGATCTACACGTCGAACGGCTACCGGCCGCGTCTCGAAGCGGAGCGCATAGTCCTGGCCGAAGAATCTGCCAACGCGGTGGTTCGCCTTGGGATGGTGTACGGCGGTTGCGGCGGCGGAACCATTGCGAGTCTGTTCGGTGCCGCGCATCGCGGCCGGCAGCTTCCCTATCCGCGAGCTGCTGCCGACAATCGCTGGTCTCTGATTCAGCTCGACGACCTGGCCGAGCTATATGCACGCCTGGCCGAGACGACGGCGTCTGGCGTGTTCAACGCCGTCGATGGCCATCCGCTCACCGTGCGACGCACGCTCGAATGTGTGGGCGCCGTCTGCGGCGTGGCAACGTCGGTACAAGACGGGGCCGTAGCGACGAGCGTCCATGAGCCGCACACAGTCGAGGTCATGAATCGCGACGTCGCACTGGACTGCATGCGCGCGCTAGAGACAGGCTGGTCACCGCGCTATCGCAGCTTCAACGAAGGCGCAGCATCCGCCTACGCCGAGTGGTGCGCGCGATGATCCTGCGATTGCTCGTATTCTGCGCAGCCGCAGCCCTCGCCGATCCAATGGCGATCTACGAGCAGGCAGTGGCCGCGCGCAAAGCTCGCGATGCGCAGCGCTTCTTGCAACTCACCGGACAACTGACCGAGTGGGCGCCGACGAACCCAGCGCTGCATTTCCTACATGCCGAAGCGCTCGCGCTGTCGGGACGCACTGCGCCGGCGCTCGACGAGCTGCGCTGGCTCGCAGCGAACGGCTATCACTATTCGTTCTGGGAACGCGACACTTTCGCGAGCTTGCCGGTCGGCGCCCAAACGACAGCACTGCGCGAAGCAATGACAAGGAACGGCAAGCCCGCCGGACAAATCGCCCGCCTCCTCCGCCTCGATCCTGCCGATCTCGATGCGGAGGGAATCGATACGCTGGGGTCGGGCTGGATCGTCGGTTCGATGGCGAACGGCAGTCTCTATCGTGTCGACCGCTCGGGCGCGACCACCCAGCTGTGGCGCGAGACGGAAGCCGGGCGCAGTCTGTTCGGCGTGCGCCACGACGCGCAACGCAACCTCGTATGGGCATGCTCAGGCGGACCGGACGGCGGGCATGCGCAACCGCAACTGCTGCGAATCTCGTTGCAGTCGCTGAACGTCACGCGCTCCCCTCTGCCGGACACACGGTCCTTATGTAATGACGTTGCGATGCTGCCTGACGGTTCGGTGGCCGTCTCTGATTCGCAGCGCGGCGCAGTCTGGCAACTCAAGAAGAACGGACAATGGCGAGCGCTCGTCGAACCCGGCACGCTTGGGTACCCGAACGGCCTGTCCTACCTCGACAACGAGCAGCGGCTCGTCGTCGCGGACCTGCGCGGCCTATGGACGATCGAGTTGGCGAATGCGCGCATGGCTCCTGTCGCGGCGCCGGAGGGCACCTTTGTCGGCGGCATCGACGGGCTCTATACGGTGAACGGAGAGCTGGTGGCCATCCAGAACGGCCTGCGACCCCATCGCGTCCTGCGCATCGCCTTGGCGCCCGGAGCGGCTCAGGTGCAACGCGTCACCACGATCGCCTCGAACTCGCCGGAATTGGCCGCGATGACCACGGCGGCCGTGGGCCGCGGGGAAATCACGGTGCTGGCCGGGGGCCAGCTGGTGCAGCTCGTCAGCTCGGGCTCTGCAGACGACCGATGAGGCTGCGCAGGAAGACTTTGTTGAAGCGCAGCTGGCAGGCCGCCGAGGACTGCTCGAGCAACGTCGAGCTCACCTTCATCAGCGTAACCGGCGCCAATGCCTTGATCGTCGCGAGCCGCTTCGCGCCGCGCACGTAGCTGGTTTCGCCGAAGCAGTCGCCGGCATCCAGCTGGCCGACGGCGCGGCCGTTGCGCATCACCGCGACGCTGCCGGAGACGATCACGTAGAAGCGGTCGTCCATCTCGCCTTCCTTGACGATCTCCTCCTCCTTCTCGTAGTCCTGCCACGTGCTGGCGCGCAGCACTTCGAGGATCTCCGACTGCGAGAAGTCGTGGAAGAACTTCAGCGTGCGCAGGATCGAGAAGCGCTCCTGGCTGTCGAGCTTCGACAGGCCCTCGCGCAATGTCTGGTGGACGCGCGTCAGGTCGCCGGCCAGTTCCAGCCCGTTGCGGTAACGCTTGGCAGGCTCCTTCTGCAGCGACTTCGCAACTGTGTTCTCCAGGACTTCCGGGATGTCCTTGCGCAGCGTGAGGATCGGCTGTGCGGTCGCGTAGACGATCTGATGCAGGAGCTTCGATAGATTCCCGCCGCGGAACGGCCGGAAGCCCGTCAGCATCTCGTACATCACCGCGCCGAGCGAATACAGGTCGGAGCGGTTGGTGATCTCCAGCGACTGCACCTGCTCCGGCGACATGTACGAAGGGCTGCCCGCAATGCCCTCGATGCGCGAGATGTCCGAGTCGGCGACCAGCGCGATGCCGAAGTCGATGATGCGCACGTCGTTCGCCTGCGTGAGCATGATGTTCGACGGCTTGATGTCGCGGTGAATCACGCCGCGGCTGTGCGCGTAGTGCAGCGCCTTCGCGCACTTGTAGATGATCTCGACGACGTCATCGACCGGCAGCAGGTTGTCCGGCTTGCAGTACGCGGACAGCGTGCGCGCCCCGTGCACGTGCTCGGTGACGATGTAGTAGCGGCCGTCCTCTTCGCCGGCGTCGAAGATCGGCAGGATGTTCGGATGCTGCAGCATGCCGACCATGTGCGCTTCCGACAGGAACATCTTGCGCGTGACCCGCGCGCGGTCCTCGTCGTGCGACTCGATGTTGTACACCTTGATCGCGACGTCGCGGCGGTAGTACGGGTCGTTGGACAGGTACACGACGCCGGTGCTGCCACGCCCGACTTCCTTGACGATGACGTACTTGCCGACTTTTTCGGGATTGCGCGGGTCGCGCTTCGCGCTGCGCTGTTCCATCAGTCCGCTCGGGGCATTCACGTTGTCGTTGGCGCCGTGACTCAGGGGATGAGGAGCTTTGCCGCGAGCAGGATCGCTGCCGCGAAAATGCCCGCGATAATGTCGTCCAGCATAATTCCCAGCCCGCCGGAGAGACTGTGATCGGCCTCCCGGATCGGCCAGGGCTTGACGATGTCGAAGAAGCGGAACAGCACGAATCCGGCGGCCAGCCAATACCAATCGGACGGAGCTGCCAACATCGTCACGGTATATCCCGTGATCTCGTCCCAGACGATCCCTGGATGATCGTGCACGCCGAGGCGGCGCGCGCTCTCCCCGCACAGCCAGATGCCGGCGGCAGTCGCAACAATCGCGAAGGCCAGGTGAGCTGCGAAGCCGAATTGCATCACGCCCAGCACGATCGGCACCGCGACCAGCGTCCCAAAGGTACCCGGTGCGCGCGGCGCGAGGCCCGCGCCGAAGCCGAACGCGAACAAGTGAATCGGGTTGCGTAGCAGCGCCGGATCCGCACTCCACCGGAGCCTCGGTCTTGCGCTCATGGCGAGTCGCCGATGGCGAAGTGATCGTAACCGGTGCGTCGCGGCGTGAACGGCGCACCGTGGCGCTCGCACTGCACGCCGCTACCCGCCGTGATGACTCCGATGCTGGTCAGGGGTACTGCGGGATCCCGTTGCGCCATCAGCTGCGCCAACCGGTCCGGCGGCAGCGTGAAGATCAGCTCGTAGTCATCGCCGCCGGCGAGTGCGTAGTCGAGCGCGGTGTCCGCGTCGAACAGCTCGCGCATCGCCGCCGACGCCGGCAGCGCATCGATGTCGAGCCGCGCGCCACAATGACTGGCGGTACAAAGCTTTTGCAGATCAGTCAGCAAGCCATCGGAAACATCCATGGCGGCGGTGGCCACGGTGCGCAGCTGACGCCCCAGAGCGACGCGTGGTCGCGGACGCAGAAAGCGCCACTGCAGTTGTGCAGTCGCCTCAGTCAGCGGCATGTGCTGCTGAATCACATGCAGACCGGCGGCTGCCTCACCGGGAATGCCGGAAACCATCAGCAGGTCGCCGGGCTGCGCTCCGGAGCGCGTGAGCCATTTGTCTTCCTCGACCCAGCCGGCGAGCTGGACCGTCACGACCAACGGACCGCGCACCGTATCGCCGCCGACGAGTGCGACGTCGTGCTGTTCGGCAAGCTCCAGCAGTCCGGATGCGAAGCCCGCGATCCACGGCTCCGCGGCTTCGGGCAGCGACAGCGACAGCGTCATCCACGCGGGCTCCGCGCCCATTGCGGCAATGTCACTGAGGTTCACTGCGAGCGCGCGATAGCCGACTGCACTCGCATCGATGCTGCGCGGAAAGTGCACGCCTTCCACGATCGTGTCGATCGCGACGACGAGCCGACGCCCTGCGCCGCGGACGTCGAGCACAGCCGCATCGTCGCCGACGCCGAGCAGCACATCGGCGCGATGATCGTGGCTCGCAAAGTAACGAGCGATGATGTCGAACTCGCCGAGAGTCATGGCACTAGTCTTCTGGTCGAAAGCGGCCAAGGCCCTTTCGACAACGCCCGGCAAAAGGCGCGACTTTTGCCGGGCTAGCCGTCACGTGGCGGCTCGGCCGCACGAAGCTCTCGCGCTGCGCGGTCCAGCACCGCGTTGACGTACTTGTGGGCATCGGTCGCGCCGAAGCGCTTGCACAGGTCGACCGCCTCGTTGATCACCACGCGATAGGGAATGTCGACGCGGTGCTGCAGCTCGTACAGGCCGATCATGAGGATTGCAGTCTCGACCGGATCGAGCTGCTCGAATGGCCGGTCGATGAACGGCTTCAGCGTCGCCGCCAACTCTTCGTGCCGCGCGATGCAACCGCTCACCAGTTCCTCGAAGTACTCGCGGTCGACACCCGCGGATTCCTCGCTCTCCAGGAACTGCTTCTTGATCTCATCGGCCGAGTGCTGCGTCAACTGCCACTGATACAGCGCTTGCATCGCGAGCTTGCGCGCAATGGAGCGCGCCCGCGTGCCCCGCGCCTGCTTCCCCACGGATTTCGATGAGCTCATGGTGGTCAAGTCAATCGGGGCGCTCAGCTTTCGATCCTGCGCAACAGGTTGGCGAGCTCGATCGCCGTGATGGCCGCATCGGCGCCCTTGTTGCCTGCCTTGGTGCCGGCGCGCTCGATCGCCTGCTCGATGGTGTCCGTCGTCAACACGCCGAATGCGATCGGCACGCCGGTGTCCTGCGAGACCCGCGCGAGCCCGCTCGCACATTCACCCGCGACATAGTCGAAGTGCGCGGTTGCGCCCTTGATGACGGCGCCGAGCGCCACGATCGCGTCGTACTTGCGGCTCTGCGCGAGCTTGCGCGCCACCAGTGGCATGTCGAACGCGCCCGGTGCGCGCACGATTTCGATCTGCTTGTCGGTGGCGCCGTGGCGCTTGAGCGCGTCGACGGCGCCGCGGATCAATTGCTCGACGATGAAGTCGTTGAAGCGCGCCGCGAGGATCGCGAAGCGCAGCTCGCGACACTGCAGGTCGCCTTCGACCGTCTTGATGTTATCCATCCACGTACTCCACCACTTCCAGATCGAAGCCCGACAGGCCGTGCATCTGCTTCGGCGCCGACAACACGCGCATGCGCGTCACGCCGAGGTCGCGCAGGATCTGCGCGCCGATGCCGTACGTGCGCAGCACCTTCGCCCCGGTGTGTGGCGGCGGCGCTTCATCCACGCCGATGCCCTGCACAGCATCCATCAGGTCGCGCGGTGTCTCCTCAGGCCGCAGAATGACGATGACACCACTGCCTTCCTGCGCGATCCGCTGCATCGCCGAGCGCAGCGGCCAGCCGAGCACGGGATCGCGGATCCCGACGACGTCGCCGAGCGTGTCTTTCAGATGCACACGCACGAGAGGGACGCGGTTGCCGTCCAGCTCGCCCGCGACCAATGCAAGGTGCACCGTGCGATTGACGTGGTCCTCGTAGCAGAACATGCGGAACGCACCGAACTCGGTCCGCACCGTTCGCTCGGCGATGCGCTCGACCGAACGCTCCTTCTCCAGGCGATAGCGGATCAGGTCCGCGATCGTGCCGATCTTCAGCTTGTGCTCGTGCGCGAAGCGCTCCAGGTCCGGCCGGCGCGCCATCGTGCCGTCCTCGTTCATGATCTCGACGATCGCGGCAGCGGGCTCCAGGCCCGCGAGGCGCGCCAGGTCGCAACCCGCCTCCGTATGGCCCGCGCGCGTCAGCACGCCGCCCGGCTGCGCCATGATCGGGAAGATGTGGCCCGGTTGGCGCAGGTCCTCTGGGCGTGCGTCGCGGCGCACGGCGGCGCGAATCGTCTGCGCGCGATCGTGCGCGGAGATGCCGGTGGTCACGCCTTCGGCCGCCTCGATCGACACGGTGAAGTTGGTGCGGTGATCGACGTTCGTGTCGTGCACCATGAGCGGTAGCCGCAGCTGTCGGCAACGCTCGCGCGTCAGCGTCAGGCAGATGAGACCGCGCGCGTAGCGCGCCATGAAGTTCACGTCCTCAGCGCGCACGTGCTCGGCGGCGATGATCAAATCGCCCTCGTTCTCCCGGTCCTCGTCGTCCACTACCACGACCATGCGGCCGGCGCGGATGTCAGCGAGGAGCTCGTCGATCGTGTTCAGTTTCATTGCCGGAGCCGTTCCACGTAGCGCGCGATGATATCGACTTCCACGTTCACTTGCGTGCCCGCCTGCGCCGCGCCCAGCGTCGTCACCTCGAGCGTGTGCGGAATCAGGTTGACGCCGAAACGGTTCTGCTCGACCTCATTGACGGTCAGGCTGACGCCGTCGATGCACACCGAACCCTTGCGCGCGATGTAGCGCGCCAGCGGGGTTGCCACTTCGAAGTCCATGCGCAACGAGCGCGCGTCAGACGCGGTGCCGACAACCGTCGCGATGCCGTCCACGTGCCCGGTGACGTAGTGGCCACCCAGCGGGTCGCCGGCACGCAGTGCCTTTTCCAGGTTCACGCGCTGCCCCGGCCGCCAACGCCCCAGCGTCGTCACTTGCAGCGTTTCGAGTGAAGCATCGGCCGCGAACGAGTCAGTCGTGAGGCGTGTCACCGTGAGACAGCACCCGCTCACGCTGATGCTGTCGCCGATGGCGACGCCTTCCAAGCTGAGAGCGCCGACGGCGAACAGCAACTCCACGTCACCGCCACGCGGTGAGACCGCGCGCACTTCGCCGATGGCTTGAACGATTCCGGTGAACATGTGATTAGGGACGCAGCGTGAGTTTGACATCCGCGCCGATGCGCTGCATGTCGTGTAGCGTATAACGCAGGACGTCCTCGATGCGATACAGGGGCGGCAACAGCGCCATGGCCCGCGCTTCGGGCCCGAGCACGATCGGCGCGATGTAGACGATCAGCTCGTCGGCCAGTCCGAGCTGCAGAAACCTTCCCGCGAGCGTCGGGCCGGCTTCGACCAGGACGTCATTGCACTCGCGACGGCCCAGTTCCGCGAGCACGTTCTGCAGATCGACGTGTCCTTCGGTATCCAGCGCCATACCGACCACTTCCGCTCCCGCTTGCGTGAGAGCGTCGGCCGCAAGTCTGTCCGCAGCTGTGAATATCACCGTGTGGCCTGGCTCATGCAGGATTCGCGCTGCAGGCGCAATGCGCAGCCGTGTATCGAGTACGACGCGCAGCGGCTGGCGGCCCAGCAGCTCGATCGATGGATCGCGCACGTTGAGCTGCGGATCGTCGGCAAGCACTGTTTCGATTCCCGTCAGCACCGCGCTCGACGCGGCGCGCAGACGCTGCACGTCGGCCCGCGCCGCCTCTCCCGTGATCCACTTGCTGACACCGTTCGCGAGCGCAACGCGGCCGTCGAGGCTCGTCGCGATCTTGACGGTGACGCGCGGCAGACCCGCGGTCATGCGCTTCTCGAAACCCAGATTGAGCTCGCGCACTTCTGCTTCGAGCAAGCCCGTTTCTACTGCAAGGCCGCTCGCGACGAGCTGCTTGATGCCTGCACCGCTCACTTTCGGATTCGGATCGAGCGTACCGCAAACGACACGCTGCACGCCGGCACGAATCAGCGCATCCGTGCACGGCGGCGTGCGGCTGCGATGACAATGCGGCTCGAGCGTTACGTAAGCAGTGGCGCCGCGCGCGGCCTCGCCAGCAGCAGCGAGCGCGAGTGCTTCCGCGTGTGCCTCACCGGATTTGCGATGCCACCCCTCGCCCACGATGCGCTCGTCGCGCGTGATCACACAACCGACGCGTGGATTCGGATCCGTCGTGTAACGCCCGAGCTGCGCGAGCTCGATCGCCCGACGCATCATCCCTTCATCGAACTTTGGGTCGAACGGCGACACCATCAGCGCTTCTTGCCGGCTTCGGGACCGGTCCACAACGCCAGCTGGCCCTCGGCTGCCTCGCGGCTGCGGCGCGTGCGCATGCGCTCGATCTCTTCGCGGAACGCGTCGACGTCCTGGAAGCTGCGATACACCGAAGCGAATCTCACGTACGCGACTTCGTCGAGATTGTGCAGCTCTTCCATCGCCAGCTCGCCGATCAGGCGGGAGTTCACCTCACGCTCGCCGAGCGCGCGCAACTTGTGGCAGATGTGCACGACGGCCGCGTCGAGCGCCTCGCTCGACACCGGACGCTTCTCCAGCGCCTTGAGCATGCTGTTGCGGAGCTTGCTCTCGTCGAACGGCTCGCGGCTGGCGTCGTTCTTGACGATGCGCGGCATCACCAGCTCGGCGGTTTCGAAGGTCGTGAAACGCTCGCCGCATTGCAGGCACTCGCGGCGGCGCCGGATCTGCTGGCCTTCGCCGGCGAGGCGCGAGTCGATGACTTTCGTCTCTTCGTGATTGCAGAACGGGCAATGCATCAGTTCGAGTAGACCGGGAACCTCCGACAGATCTCGGTCGCCTTCCCCTTCACCTGCGCGATCGCCGCGTCGCTCAGATTCTCATCGAGCACGTCGGCGATCCAGTTGGCGAGCTCCAGTACTTCCGCTTCCTTGAAGCCGCGCGTGGTCGCGGCCGGCGTGCCGATGCGCAGCCCGCTCGTGACGAACGGCGGCCGCGGATCGTTCGGCACGGCGTTCTTGTTGACAGTGATGTGCGCGCGGCCGAGCGCGGCATCCGCATCCTTGCCGGTGATGTTCTTGTCGATCAGGTCGACGAGGAACAAATGATTATCGGTGCCGCCGGAGACGATCTTGTAGCCGCGCCTCATCAGTCCGCCGGCCATTGCGCGCGCGTTCGCGAGCACCTGCTTCTGATACGCGACGAACTCCGGCTGCAGCGCCTCGAGCAGCGCGACCGCCTTGGCGGCGATGACATGCATCAGCGGCCCGCCCTGTGTACCCGGGAACACCAGCGAGTTGAGCTTCTTGTGGATCTCGTCGTTCGGCCGCGCCAGGATCAGGCCGCCGCGCGGCCCGCGCAGCGTCTTGTGCGTAGTGGTCGTGACCACGTCGGCGTGCGGCACGGGATTCGGATAAATGCCAGCGGCGATCAGGCCGGCGACGTGCGCCATGTCCACGACGAAGTACGCGCCGACGCCGTCGGCGATGCGCCGGAAGCGCTCCCAGTCGACGACGCGCGAGTACGCCGAGAAGCCCGCGATGATCATCCGCGGCCGATGCTCCTGCGCGAGTTGCTCGACCCGCACGTAGTCGATCTCGCCGGTGTTCGGATCGAGCCCGTACTGAACGGCTTTGAACAGCTTGCCGGAGAAATTCACCTTCGCGCCGTGCGTGAGGTGGCCACCGTGATCGAGGCTCATGCCGAGGATCGTGTCGCCCGGATTGATGAGCGCCAGGTACGCAGCAGCGTTCGCCTGCGACCCGGAATGCGGCTGCACATTCGCGTACGCCGCGCCGAACAGCTTGCGCGCGCGCTCGATCGCCAGCTGCTCGGCGATGTCGACGTACTCGCAGCCGCCGTAATAACGCTTGCCCGGATAGCCTTCCGCGTACTTGTTCGTCAGGACCGTGCCCTGCGCTTCCAGCACGCGCGGGCTGGCGTAGTTCTCGGACGCGATCAGCTCGATGTGGTCTTC
Source organism: uncultured Gammaproteobacteria bacterium (assembly GCA_963830745.1). GTDB lineage: Bacteria > Pseudomonadota > Gammaproteobacteria > Steroidobacterales > Steroidobacteraceae > Steroidobacter. The sequence continues at coordinate 789,821 of CAWHNL010000009.1, read as the reverse complement.
CTGGCGGCGCCGCTCGGCGTCGAGCGCAGCCTGCAGCTCGGGGTCGAACCCGGCGATGGTCATGTTGGCGGGAAACATGGGCAGCCTCTGAATGGGGAGGCTGATTGTACGGAAAGAAGCGGTTAAGCGCTGCCCTCGACGAAGGCCTGGACGACGCGAGTCCACGCCCTGGCGATGTTGCGGCGGTTGTAGCCGCCGCCGCCCATGCCGACCACGCGGCCGTGACCCAGCTCGTCGGCGATGGCGCACAGCCGCGCTGCGGCGTGCGCATGCGCGTCTTCGGTGAAACGCAGATGCGTGATCGGATCGCCTTCGAGGCTGTCAGCACCGCACTGGAACAGGATGAAGTCGGGGCGCCCGGCGCGCAGGTAGTCCTCCACTTTGTCCCACGCCGCGCGGTAGTGCTCGTCGTCCGCACCCGGCGGCAGCGGCAGGTTCAGTTTCGTGCCGAGCGCCGGCCCGACGCCCGTTTCCTGCGCCATGCCGGTGCCCGGATAGAGGTACCGGCCGTCTTCGTGCAGGTCGGCAAACAGCAGGTCGGGATCGTCCTCGAACGCGTAGAACACGCCGTCGCCGTGGTGCGCGTCGATGTCGACATAAGCGACGCGACTGCATCCCGTGGCGACGTCGGAGCATTTCGATCGCCACGCCGCAGTCGTTGAACACGCAAAAGCCAGCCGCGTGGCCGCGCGAGGCATGATGCAACCCGGCGATCGGAATGAATGCGCGGCGCGCGGTGCCGGTCAGCACTGCGTCGACCGCGTTCAAAGTGGCGCCGACGACATTGCTCGCGGCCTCGTAGACGCCACGCCAGGCCGGCGTGTCGCCGGCGTCGAGGTAACCGAATCCGGTGGTGGAGCGCTCACGCACCAGGTCGACGTACGCGGGCGTATGAAACCATTCGAGCTCTTCACGGGAGGCAGCACGCGCGACGCCTCGCTGCACGCGCCCGTCGAGTCCGCAGTTGTGTAATTCGCGCATGAATGCTTCGTGCCGGTCCGGCCCGAAAGGGTGGCCGTCGCCGAAGCCGTAGCGCGCGATTTCCTCGCCCGCTACCAGGAGCACGTTGCAGTCCGATTCCGTCACGGTGGCCCTTGTGGGTGCGCGCGACCCGGTTTGAGCCCTTTCCCCCCGTGCCGAGACTAGCACGGGTTCTGTATGATTCGCCCCCCTCCGCCTTCAGTCACGAGTGCCCCGTCACGTCGCTCCCTATGGCCCAATTCATCTTCACCATGAATCGCGTCTCGAAGGTGGTTCCGCCGAAGCGGATCATCCTGCGGGACATCTCCCTGTCGTTCTTTCCGGGCGCCAAGATCGGCGTGCTCGGCCTCAATGGCTCGGGCAAGTCGACGCTCCTGCGCATCATGGCGGGCACCGATCGCGAGATCGAGGGCGAGGCGCGGCCGCAGCCCGGCATCAAGATCGGCCTGCTGTCGCAGGAGCCGCAGCTCGATCCGCAGAAGGACGTGCGCGGCAACGTCGTCGAAGGCGTCGGTGAAATCCAGTCGCTGATCGACCGCTTCAATGCCGTCAGCGACAAGTTCGCCGATCCGGATCTCGGCGAAGAGCAGATGAACAAGCTGCTCGAAGAGCAGGCGAAGCTGCAGGACGCGATCGACGCCAAAGGCGGTTGGGAGCTGGAGCGCAAGCTCGAAGTCGCGGCCGACGCGCTGCGCCTGCCGCCGTGGGACGCCGACGTTGCGAAAATCTCCGGCGGCGAGCGCCGCCGCGTGGCGCTGTGCCGTCTGTTGCTGTCGCAGCCGGACATGCTGCTGCTCGACGAGCCCACGAACCACCTCGATGCCGAATCGGTCGCGTGGCTGGAGCGCTTCCTGGAGAGCTATCCCGGCACCGTGATCGCGGTGACGCACGATCGCTACTTCCTCGACAACGTCGCCGGCTGGATCCTCGAGCTGGACCGCGGCCACGGCATTCCGTGGGAAGGCAACTACTCCTCGTGGCTGGAGCAGAAGGAGCAGCGGCTCGCGATCGAAGAGAAGCAGCAGGAAGGTCTGCGCAAGACGCTGGAGCGCGAGCTGCAGTGGGTGCGCTCGAATCCGAAAGCGCGCCAGGCCAAGAGCAAGGCGCGCATGCAGCGCTACGAGGAGCTGGCGTCGCAGGAATTCCAGAAGCGCAACGAGACGAACGAAATCTACATTCCGCCCGGCCCGCGCCTCGGCGAGCTGGTGATCGAAGCGCAAAGTCTCAAGAAGGGCTACGGCGACCGGCTGCTGTTCGACAACCTCAATTTCAAGCTCCCGGCCGGCGGCATCGTCGGCGTCATCGGCCCGAACGGCGCCGGCAAGACGACCCTGTTCCGCATCATCACCGGGCAGGAGCAGCCCGACGGCGGCGAAGTGCGCATCGGTCCGTCCGTGCAGCTCGAGTACGTCGACCAGTCGCGCCAGTCGTTGAACGACGCGAACACGGTCTGGCAGGAAATCTCCGGCGGCCTCGACATGATCCGCGTCGGCAACTACGAGACCTCCTCGCGCGGCTACGTCGGGCGCTTCAATTTCCGCGGCGCGCAGCAACAGCAGCTGATCGGCGAGCTGTCGGGCGGCGAGCGCAATCGCGTGCACCTGGCGAAAGTATTGAAGAGCGGCGGCAACCTCGTGCTGCTCGACGAGCCCACCAACGACCTGGACGTCGAGACGCTGCGCGCACTGGAGGAAGCGTTGCTGAGCTTCCCGGGCTGCGCCGTCGTGATCTCGCACGATCGCTGGTTCCTCGACCGCATCGCGACCCACATTCTCGCGTTCGAGGGCAACTCGGAGGCGGTCTGGTTCGAAGGCAACTACGCGGAGTACGTCGAGGACTTCAAGCGCCGCAAGGGCGTGGACGCCGACAGCCCGCACCGCATCCGGTACAAGAAGTTGGAGATGTAGGTGACCGCCCCTGCCCTGATCCTCGACGGCGAGTCGCTTTCGCTCGACGTCCTGCGCCGCTTCGCGGACTCGCCTGCAACGGTCACAGTGAGCGAGCAAGCGCGGCAGCGCATGGAGCGCAGCATCGAGATCGTGCGCGACGCGGTGCGCACCGATCGTGTGAGCTACGGCATCACCACCGGCTTCGGCGCGTTCGCGAACAAGCGCATCTCCGCGGACCAGGTCCGGCAGCTGCAGCTGAATCTCGTGCGCAGCCACGCATGCGGCATCGGCGAACCGCTAGCTGCCCCGCTCGTGCGCCGCATGCTGCTGCTCAAGGCGAACAGCCTCGCTGCCGGCATCTCGGGTGTGCGCACCGAGCTGGTCGACGCGCTGCTCGCGATGCTCAACAACGACGTGCTCCCGATAATTCCGAGCCGCGGCTCGGTCGGAGCATCGGGAGATCTCGCGCCGCTCGCGCACCTGTCGCTCTGCCTGATCGGCGAAGGCGAAGCACTGCAGAACGGACGCAGGCTCGAAGGCGCAGAAGTGTGTCGCGCAGCGGGGCTCGAGCCGGTCGCGCTGGAGGCCAAGGAAGGGCTCGCGCTGATCAACGGCACGCAGCTGAGCCTCGCACTGTCGCTCGACGGCCTGTTCGCAGCTGAAACATTGCTCGATGCCTCGATCGTGATCGGCGCACTGACGGTCGATGGTCTCGCCGGCAGCTACACGCCGTTCGATGCACGCATTCACGAAGCGAGCCGCTCGCCGCACCAGATCGAAGTCGCGCGGCGCTTCCGCCTGCTGCTGACGGACAGCGACATCCGTCGCGATCACGAGAACTGCGACCGCGTGCAGGATCCATATGCCGTGCGCTGCATGCCGCAAGTGCTCGGCGCCGTCGAAGGCGCGCTTGCACACGCACGCGAAGTGCTGGCAGCTGCGATCAACGGCGTCACCGACAATCCGCTGATCTTCGGGCGCGACATTCTCTCGGGCGGCAACTTCCACGCCGAGCCGCTCGCGCTGCTCAGCGACTATCTCGCGATTGCAGTCGCGGAGATCGCCAGCATGTCCGAGCGCCGCACCGACCTGCTCGACCGCCGCGTCAACCCGGCGCTGAGCATGTTCCTGACGACGGAGCCCGGACTCGAATCGGGCTTCATGATTGCGCACGTCGCGGCAGCAGCGCTGACGTCGGAGAACCGCACGCTCGCGCATCCCGCCTCGGTCGACAACGTCACGACGTCCGCAGGCCAGGAAGATCACGTCAGCATGGCACCGTGGGCCGGCTTCAAATTGCAGCGCGTGTGTTCCAACACCGCGCACGTGCTCGCGATCGAAGCGCTCGCGGCCGCGCACGCGATCGACAAATTGCAGCCGCTGCAGACGACCGAATCGCTGCAACGAGTGCACGCCCACCTCCGTCGCAACGTGGCCTACCGGCCGTACGATCATCGGCTGGACCGCGACATCGCGACGCTGGCTGCGCTGATCGAACGCCGCGAGCTGACGAGTTTCGTGACATGACCTCCGATGCAGTCGTCCTGCTCATTGCTATCTTCGGCCTATTGCTGCTGGCGCTTGCGTGCCAGCGACTGTTTCGCGCGCGCTTCGTAGCCGCCGCGGGCAGCGGCCTCATGGGAGCGCTGCTGCTGGCCGGCGCGGCGCTGTTCTTCGTCGTCTCGCTGAACCTGCACACCTACAACCGGCTCACCTACGAACAGCCGGTCGCCGAGATCGTGTTCGAAGCGCGCGGCCCACAGCGCTATCGCGCGACCCTGGCGCAGGTGCCGAGCGGCGAGCTGCAGATGTTCATGCTCGCGGGCGAGGAGTGGCAGCTCGATGCGCGCGTGCTGAAGTGGAAGGGCTGGGCGAACCTGCTCGGCCTCGACGCGCAGTATCGGCTGGAGCGCGTCAGCGGCCGCTATCGCGAGATCGAGCAGGAGCGCAAGGACGAGCGCACGGTCTACGCGCTGAGCGAAAACCCCGGGATCGATCTGTGGACGATGTCGATCGACCACAAGCGCTGGGTGCCGTTCGTCGATGCGGTCTACGGTAGCGCCGTGTATCTGCCGATGGCCGACGGCGCACGCTACGAAGTAGCGATCACGCAGTCAGGGCTGCTGGCCCGGCCAGTGAACGACGTAGCGAAAGCGGCAGCGGGCAGCTGGAAGTAGCTCAGCCCACCCACACCCGCGCGTTTCTCCAGATCCGCATCCACGGACTGTCTTCGCCCCACTCGTCCGGGTGCCAGGAATTCTGCGCGCTGCGGAAGACGCGCTCCGGATGCGGCATCAGCAATGTCACGCGCCCATCGGGTGTCGTGATGCCGGTCAATCCGCGCGGCGAGCCGTTCGGGTTCGCGGGATAGCGTTCCGCCGGCTTGCCCTCGTTGTCCACGAAGCGCAGCGACAGGAGTCGCTCGCGGACCAGCGCGTCGAGCGCGCGCGCGTCGGCGAACTCCGCCCGGCCCTCGCCGTGCGCAACCGCAATCGGCATTCGCGAGCCGGCCATGCCGGCGAAGAACAGCGACGGCGACTCCACGATTTCGACGAGGCTCAAGCGTCCTTCGAACTGCTCGGAGCGATTACGCACGAAGCGCGGCCAGTGCTGCGTGCCCGGAATGATCTCGCGCAGCGCCGACATCATCTGGCAACCGTTGCACACGCCGAGCGCGAACGCATCGGGCCGCGCGAAATACGCGCTGAAGTCGTCGCGCAGGCGCGAGTGGAACAGAATCGACTTCGCCCAGCCCTCGCCGGCGCCGAGCACGTCGCCGTACGAGAAGCCGCCGCACACGACCAGGCCGCGAAAGTCGTCGAGGCGCAGGCGACGTTCGAACAGATCCGTCATGTGCACGTCGTACGCGGTGAAACCGGCGCGGTGGAACGCCGCTGCCATTTCGACGTGACTGTTGACGCCCTGCTCGCGCAGGATCGCGACCTTCGGCCGCGCGCCCTTGGCGATGTACGGCGCCGCAATGTCCTGCTGCGGCTCGAACGTCAGTCGGACATTCAACCCGGGGTCGTTGGGCTCGATCGCAGCGGCGAATTGCTCGCGCGCGCACTGCGGGTTGTCCCGCAGCTCGACCATGCGGAAGCTCGTCTCGGACCACGCGCGGCGCAACGCGGTGCGCGCTTCGTCCAGCACGACCTTGCCACCCGCGCGAATCGTCACGCGATCCGCGTTCGTGACGCGGCCGATCACGCTCGTGAAGCGCGCGAGGCCGTGACGTTCGAGTACTTGGCGCACCGCTTGCGCATCGCTCGCGCGAATCTGCAATACCGCTCCGAGTTCCTCGCTGTACAGCGCCGCAGCAACGGAGCCGGCATCCGCGGCCAGTTCGAGCTCGATACCGCAGCGGCCAGCGAAGGCCATCTCAGCCACGGTCGCAAACAATCCGCCATCGGAGCGATCGTGATACGCGAGCGCCAGACCCGCGGCGCGCAGTTCGACGATCGCAGCGAAGAAGCTGGCGAGTCGCGCGGGATCATCGCAGTCAGGCGCTTCGCGACCGACGCTGCCATACACCTGCGCGAGGCACGAGCCGCCGAGTCGATTGCGTCCGCCGCCCAGATCGATCAGCAACAGTGAAGTGTCGCCGCGGTCGGTTCGCAGCTGCGGCGTCAGCGTGCGTCGAACATCGCGCACGGGCGCGAACGCCGAGACGATGAGCGACAACGGCGCGACCATCTTCCGCGCGCGGCCGTCCTGCATCCAGCTGGTCTTCATCGACAGCGAATCCTTGCCGACCGGAATCGTGATGCCGAGTGCGGGACAGAGCTCCTCGCCCACGGCCTTCACCGTCGCGTACAAGTCCGCGTCCTCGCCGGGCTCGCCGCACGCGGCCATCCAGTTCGCGGAAAGGCGCACGTCGGAAATTGCGGCGATGTCCGCAGCCGCGATGTTGGTGAGTGCTTCGGCGACTGCCATGCGGCCGGACGCAGGTCGCATCGAGCAACGCCAGCGGCGTGCGCTCGCCCATCGCCATCGCTTCGCCGCTGTGCGAGGTGTAGTCGCTCAACGTGACTGCGACGTCGCTGACCGGCACCTGCCACGGACCGACCATCGGATCGCGGCTGATCATGCCGCCGACCGTTCGGTCGCCGATCGTGATGAGGAACGTCTTGTCCGCGATCGCGGGAAAGCGCAGCAGCCGGTACGCCGCTTCGACGACATCGACGCGCGCTGCATCGAACGCGTCGGACAGCGCAGGCACGCCACGCACGTCCCGCAGCATCTTCGGCGGCTTGCCGAGAATGACATCGAGCGGCACGTCGACGGGCGCGTTGTTGAATTGCCGATCCGTAACCTTGAGCCAACTGTCGTCGGTCGTCTCGCCGACGACCGCGTACGGGCAGCGCTCGCGCGCGCACAATGCGGCAAACCGATCGAGCTGATCCGGCGCGATGACCAACACGTAGCGCTCCTGCGCTTCGTTGCACCAGATCTCCAACGGCGACATCCCAGGCTCGACCGACGGCACGGCGCGCAGATCGATGCGGCCGCCGCGATCGCTGTGTGCGATGGATTCGGGAATGGCGTTCGACAGGCCGCCCGCGCCGACGTCGTGGATCAGCAGGATGGGGTTCGCCGCGCCGAGCGCCCAGCACTGATCGATGACTTCCTGCGCACGGCGCTGGATCTCGGGGTTGCCGCGCTGGACCGAAGCGAAGTCGAGATCCTCCGCGCTCGCGCCGCTGCCGACGGAGGACGCCGCGCCGCCGCCCAGGCCGATCAGCATCGCGGGACCGCCGAGCACGATGACTTTCGCGCCCGGCGGCACGTCGGACTTCTCCACGTGGCTGCGGCGCACGTTGCCGAGCCCGCCGGCGATCATGATCGGCTTGTGATAGCCGCGCAGCGCGGCGCGCGCGCCGGTTTCGAGCTCGGTTTCGAACGTGCGGAAATAGCCGAGGATGTTCGGGCGGCCGAATTCGTTGTTGAACGCGGCGGCGCCGATCGGACCTTCGACCATGATGTCGAGCGCCGAGGCGATGCGCGCCGGCTTGCCGTAGTCGCGCTCCCAGGGCTGCTCGAAGCCGGGGATGCGCAAGTGCGAAACGGAAAATCCGGCGAGACCGGCCTTCGGCTTGCCGCCGCGCCCGGTCGCGCCTTCGTCGCGGATCTCACCGCCGGCGCCGGTCGCCGCGCCCGGGAACGGCGAGATCGCCGTCGGATGATTGTGCGTCTCGACCTTCATGAGAATGTCGATCGGCTCGGCGTTGCGCGCGTACACGTGGCTGTCCACGTCGGCGAACCAGCGCTCGCCCTGCGCACCTTCCATCACCGCGGCGTTATCGCGATACGCCGACAGGACGCCGCGCGAGTTGCGCGCGTAAGTGTTCTTGATCATCGCGAACAGCGATTTCGGCTGGCGCTCGCCGTCGATGATCCAGTCGGCGTTGAAGATCTTGTGGCGGCAATGCTCCGAGTTCGCCTGCGCGAACATCATCAGCTCGACGTCGGTCGGGTCGCGCTCCAGCCGCGTGAAATTCGCGGCGAGGTAGTCGATCTCGTCCTCGGACAGCGCGAGGCCGAGACTCTGATTCGCTTCGACCAGCGCAGCGCGACCGCGCGCCAGCAGCGGCACCGTACGCACCGGCCTGGGCTGCTCGTGCACGAAGAGCTGCGCTGCATCGTCGAGCGAGAAGATCGCAGCTTCGGTCATGCGGTCGTAGAGCGCTGGCGCGATCGCCTGCAACTTCTCTTTCGTCAGCCCGCCTGCCGTGCGCACCTCGTAGGCAATGCCTCGCTCGATGCGCTCGATTGCATCGAGGCCGCAGACGTGCGCGATGTCGGTGGCCTTGCTCGACCAGGGCGAGATCGTGCCCGGACGGGGAATGACGACGATCAGGCGCTCGGCCGGAAGCGCCGCGGCATCGTTGCCGTCCGGGGACCGGGGACCGTAGGTCAGGAGTGCGGCGAGGATGCGCCGCTCGTCGGCCTCGAGCGCGCGACGCGACTGCACAAAATGGACGAAGCGCGCGCTGAGCTGTTCGACTGCATGCCCGCGGGCCGTCACCGCGGCGAGAAGTCTCGTTGTTCGGAAGTCGGAGAGTGCAGGCGCACCCGGCAATATCAACATCTTGGAGCCAGCGCTGAGCGGGGGCGAATGATACCGAAAAGGGTCCCCTATTTCTTGTCCCCGGGCGTATACAGCGGCACCGGAAACGGCGTGACGTTCGAGCCTTCGAGCGTGCTCACCTTCGCCGGACCCTGCTGCCGCACTTCGTCGACGCGCAGCACCGAGTGCAGCGGCAAATACGTGCGTTTTACCCCTTCAAATTCAGCTTTGACCTTCTCCTCGGACGGGTCGACGACGACCGCGGAGCGCTCGCCGAACACCAGCTCCTCGACCTCGATGAAGCCGAACAGAGAACCGTGGCTGACCTTGCGGGCATAGATCTCGTAGACCTTGCCCTGGTTAACGAAAACGACCTTGAAAATGTGACTGGCTGCCATCTGGGTTCCGGGGCGGGTTGCTACGCTGCGCCCCATATTATCCATAATCTGTGTGGGACCCGAGCTGCGTTCATTCGATCCATGGCACTGAAACTTCGAGTCATCAGCGATCACTACAAGGCGCTCGGCAAGCGCAGCTCGCGCCTGTTCGGCGTCACCGGCGGCAAGATCGGCCGGGCGCAGGACAACGACTGGATCCTGCCGGACCCGGACCGCTACGTCTCCAGCCACCACTGCAAGGTCGACTTCCGCGCCGGCCAGTGGATCCTGGAGGACACGAGCACGAACGGCGTGTTCATCAACGGCTCGGACACCCCTGCTTCGGTCGACGGTGCCTACACACTTGCAGGACGGCGACCGGCTGCGGCTCGGCGACTACGAAGTGCTGGTCAGCATCGACGAGCGCAACGATTTCGCGGCCGATGCGAGCGGCCAGATACCCGCACCGCCCCGCGTACGCAACAAGTCGAACGTCAGGACCGCGCCGCGGGCGACGGACAACGATCTCGGCGAAGAGCTCGATCTCACGGACCTGATCAGCGACTCCGCCATCGCGCCCGCTCCGAGTTTCCCACCGCCGCGGCGCCCGTCGCCGTCGTCGGCGCCGCTCGACCTCGAAAGCGCGCTCGCGCTGGACTCCGACGATCTGAAGGCGATGGGCCCGATTCCCGCCGCACCGGCTCCGGCCAAAGCGCCGCGCACTGCATTCGCTTCGCTGCTGGGCGACAGCGGCGAGCACAAGACGGTCGCTCATGGTCGCAAGGCTGAACCTGCGCCGCCGAAGGTCGAGGAGCCGCGCAAGCCGGACGACTGGCACATGCAGACGCGGCCGTACGATCGCAAGGCACTGCAGGCGCTCACCTCGCCCGCCGCGCTGGCGAAGCCCGATAAGCCCGAGCCGGAACGTCCGAAGCGCGTTGCGGAGAGCAGCTCCGCCGAACCGGCGACCGGAGTGGAAGCGTTCTGCCGTGGCGCGGGCATCGACCCGGCGAGCCTGCCCACCGACCAGCAGAATGCACTGCTGACGCTCGCCGGCCAGATGTTGCGCGAGTCCGTGCTCGGCCTGATGGACTCCCTCAAGGGCCGCAGCGACCTGAAGAGCCGCATGCGTCTCAACCAGACGACGATCCAGCCCGGCGAGAACAATCCGCTGAAGTTCTCCGCGAGCGTCGACGAGGCGGTGCGTGAAGCTCCTCGATCCGCACAGCAGCCGTTATCTCGGCCCGATCGAAGCGATCCGCGAGTCGTTCGCGGACATCCGCACGCATCAGACGGCGCTGGCCGGCGCGATCCAGGCAGCGGTCGACGAGCTGATGAACCGCATCGAGCCCGGCGAGCTGCAGGAGCGGTTCGACCGCGGCCTCAAGCGCGGCCCGCTGCTCGGCGCGACCAACAAGATGAAGTACTGGGACCTGTACACCGAGTTCTACCAGGTGCTGAACCAGCGCAGCGAGCAGGGATTGCCGACGCTGTTCTCGGAAGAGTTCGCGCGCACCTACGCGGAAAAGGTCGCTCCGAAGAAGAAGTGACGCGCGTCAGCGCGTCATCGCGTCTGCAGTGATCTCAGCCGATACCGGCGTCGGGCGCGTATCCGTCGCGACCCAATCCAGGATGTCGATATAGCCGCGGATGTTCTCCACGAAGCGCACCGGCTCCCAGCCGCGCGCATAGCCGCGCTTCACCCGCGTGTACCACTTCGCCTGCGTCAGCAGCGGCAGGTATTCGCGCACGTCGCTCCACGCGTCGGGGTTCTTGCCGTGCATCTGCGTCAGGATGCGCGCGTCCTCCAGATGTCCCACGCCGACGTTGTACGCGGCGAGCGTGAACCACGTGCGATCCGGCTCGAGGATGCGGTTCGGAATCTGATTACGCAGCCACTTGAAATAGCGCGCACCGCCGAAGATGCTGCCGCGCGGGTCCAGCCTGTCCGCCACCTTCAATGCGCGCGCCGTTTCTTCGGTGAGCATCATGAGCCCGCGCACGCCCGTGTGCGAAGTCGCAGTCGGATCCCAGTGCGACTCCTGGTAGCCCACCGCCGCCAGTAGCCGCCAGTCGACACCGACCTCCGCTGCGGCCTCACGGAACCAGTGGCGGTAACGCGGCAGCCGCGTCTCGATGTGCTCCATGAATACGCGCGACTGGATGTAATCGAAGCGGTCGCTGTCGCCGTAGTACGCGTCGAGAATGGACGCGAGCCGCCCCTCGGCGCGCAGCGAGGAATAGAACGCCGTGACGCGCCTCAACAGGCTGGCGTCGCGCGTATCGACAACCCACGCGAGCGACTTGCCCTGCGTGAGGTCGAAGGCGATGCGAATCTCGGGGTGAAAGGCGCGCCCGATCGCGAACTCGTTCGAATCGGCCACGGTGTAATCGAACTCGCGCCGCGACAGCCGGTAGAGCAGCTCCTCGGTTTCCGCCAGCGGATTCTCGACCCACGTCAGGTTCGGATTGAGCGCGCGCCACTGCTCCAGCGTTGCGGCGTGCGCGCTGCCGCCGACGACTTCGATATGGCCCTCATTGGCCTGCTTGATCGTGCGCGGCCGCGTTTCGTCCTGGCGAAAGATCAGGTGCTCGCGCACCTGCTGGTACGGCGGACCGAAGCTCGTGTTTTCCGGCAGGCGGATGCCGCGGGTCAGGCCCGCCGCCGCGATGTGCGCGCGATGCGATTCGAGCTCGCGCATCGCATCGGCTACGTTCGGCACGGAATACATGAACAGCCGCACGCCCAGCTCGGCGGCGAAGCGGCTGGCCAGATCGAATTCCGGCCCTTGCGGACCCGAGGCGCCCAGGTAGTAGGCGCTCGGCATGTTGCGCGTGACGACGCGTAGCTCGCCGGCACGGATGATCTGCTCCAGCACGCTCGGCGGCTGCGAGCAGGTGCCGAGCAGGAGCGTGGCGATGATGGCCAGGGCGGCTTTCAAGGTGCTGTGCGTCGTCGGTTATCCACCGGGGCGGAGATTACCAGCCCGGCGTCCGGCGAGACCCGGCCGGCGTCGGCTTCAACCCCCATCTTCATGGGCTAGGCACTTCGTGTAGAATTCGCCCCCCGCCGGAGAGGTACCGAAGCGGTCACAACGGCACCGATTCGAAATCGGTTGAGGGCATTACGTCCCTACGAGGGTTCGAATCCCTCCCTCTCCGCCACCTTCCCGCTCAATACACGTCCAGATCGCGACCGACGACCACGCGTCCCGGGTAGCGCGACATCTCGTTCAACAGCACGGCCGGCGGCGAGCGCTCCGAGTCCACGGCCGGACGCAGCGACAGCGACGCGTGATAGAGAATCAGCAACCCCGGCTTCGCTTGCTTCGCCAGCTCCGTCAGCTGCGAGGTCGTCGTGTGATGCACGGCGGCGTAGGCGTGGAAGTCAGGCCGCCTCGACAACCAGTCGTGCGTCAGCACTTCGTGGATCAGCACGTCGCAGCCGCGACACGCATCGATCGTCGCCTGCGTCGGATTCGTATCGCCGGAGATGACGATGCTGCGGTCCGCCGTATCGAAGCGATAGCCGTAGCTCTCCATCGCATGCTTGGTCGCGAACGCCGTGACCGTGACGTTCGCATCCTTGTAGACAACGCCTGGCTTGATCTCGTGCGCGTTGACTGCGTGACCTTCCGGGAATGCACCGACGGTGTACAGATTGCGATCCTTGGTGCGCGTCGCGAAGTCCTCGCGGTACGCCTCCATGACGTGTTCCGTCATGTGCACGATCCCGCTCGGTCCGTACACCTCGAGCGGCACGCGGCGGCCGAGCACCCACGGCGTCAGGATCAGGTCCGGATAGCCGACGGTATGATCGGAGTGCAGATGCGTCACGAATACGACGCGCAGCTTGACCGGATCGAGCGCGGCGATTCCCCGATCGACGACCGCCGATTTCGCACGGCGCACGACGCCTGCACCGAAGTCGACCAGGTAAGGCGTGCCATTCACGACGATGGCTGTTGCCGCACCCGAGCGGTCCGGGTCGGCGGGCGGAGTGCCGGTGCCGAGCAGGACGACCTGCGTCTGCTGAGCGTAGGCGGAGGCGTTCAGGATGAGCGCGACGAGGGCCAGCGCGGCGCCCCCGCACAAGAAATTCCTTGCGAGCATTGCGGTTCTCCCTATCCCCGCGCGGAGCTTAGAGCTTTTTCGGACAGGCTCGAACCTGAACGGAAGGGTCATCGCACCCCCAATTGTCATCGAACGGACGGCCCGCGCCCCGGTCCAACGCCTTTACACCGCCGGCCCCGCGCACCACACTGACCCTCGTGAAAGTCCTCGCCACGTCGCTCCTGAATTTGCTCCTGGCGGCCGCCCTGACCCTGGGCGCGGCCTCGCGCAGCCTCGCCGATCCGGAGGACCTGCCGGACATCGGCAGCCCGGCGCAAGCCATGCTCAGCCTGGAAGAGGAGTATCAGATCGGCCGCATGATCGTGCGCGGCCTGCGCGACCAGGATCAGATCCTGGAAGACCCCGAAGTCTCCGAATACATCCGCTCGATCGGCACGCGCCTGTCGAGCCAGGCGAACGACGGCTCGCAGCGCTTCAACTTCTTCGTCGTCAAGGACAACTGCATCAACGCGTTCGCGCTGCCGGGCGGCTTCATCGGCGTCAACAGCGGACTGCTGCTCGATACGAAGAACGAGAGCGAGCTCGCGGGCGTGATCGCACACGAAGTCGCACACGTCACGCAGCGACACATCGCGCGCAGCATCGCTGCGCAGAGCAAATCGAGCTTGGTGTCGACGGCTGCGATGCTCGCAGCGATCCTCGTCGGCGTCGCCGGCGGCGGTGACGCTGCGATGGCCGGCATGGCGGCGGCGCAGAGCCTCGCGATCCAGCAACAGATCAGCTTCACGCGCGCCAACGAAACCGAAGCCGATCGCGTCGGCCTCGGCATCCTCGCACGCTCCAATTTCGATCCGCAGGGCATGCCCGCGTTTTTCGAGACCATGAGCCGGCATGCGGGCAGCAGCGAGATCAACATCCCCGAAATGCTGCGCACCCATCCGGTGACGAGCACGCGTATCGCGGAGACGAAGGAACGCGCGGCGCAGCTGAACGTGAAGCCCGATCCGGAGAGCGTGAGCTATGCGCTCACCCGCGAGCGCCTGCGCGTGCTGTCGACGCCGTCGGGCGAAGATCCGCGCGAGTACTACGCAGCGATCATCGGCAACGAGCCGGACGCGACCTCAGCCCAGATTTACGGGCGCGCGCTCGCGCTCATGATGTCGGGCCAGGCTGCGAAGGCCGTGCCGATCTTCCAGCGCCTGCGCGATGCGGATCCGACGGTCGTGCAATATCACACCGCGCTCGGGCAGGCGCAGCTGCTCGCGGGCAAGGGCGACAGCTCACTCGCGACGCTGCAGCGTGCGCGCGAGCTGTTCCCGCGCAACATCGCAGTGACGGTGCGTTCTGCCGAGGCGCTGATGCAGCTGGGCGATTCGAAGCGCGCGCACGCAGATCCTGCTCGACCTGTTCAACGTCGTGCCGCCGACGCCCGAGCAGGCGAGGCTGACGGCGCAGGCAGCGAACGCTGCCGGCGATGTCGCCGACTCGTACTTCTACATGTCGGAGTACCACCTGATGAGCGGCGACCTGCTGCTCGCGATCAACCAGCTGCAGCTCGCGCTGGCCGTGCCGAAGATCACGGACGTGCAGCGCGCGCGGTTCGAGGCCCGCCTCGAAGAAGTGCAGCAAGCGTTGCCTAAACGCGCGCCGCGCAGGCCGGTGCAGACGGACAGCGGCAATCGCCGTCGTGGCAATTGATACAATGCGCGCCGCGGCCTGACACGCTGCCCTCAATCGATTCGGAGATCCTCGACGCATGCTTCGTCCATTGCGCGCCGCCGCTGCGGTATTGATCGCGATATTCGCCGCGGGTTGCGCGACCACGCCGGGCCGCACGCTTCCCGACGATCGCTGGGAAGGCTTCAACCGCAGGGTTTACAAGTTCAACGACACCGTCGATCGCGCGGCGCTCAAGCCCGTCGCCAAGGGCTACAGCAAGATCACGCCGCGTTGGATGCGCATCGGCATCGGCAATTTCTTCGGCAACCTCGAATATCCGGCAACGATGGTGAACCAGTTCCTGCAGGGCAAGCCCAAGCTGGGATTGCGCGACACGGGACGCTTCCTGCTCAACAGCACGCTCGGGATCGCCGGCCTGTTCGATGTTGCGACGGCAGTCGGATTGGAAGCGAACGACGAAGATCTCGGCCAGACGTTGGCGGTCTGGGGCGTCGGCTCGGGGCCATTCGTGAACCTGCCGTTCTTCGGCCCGTCCACGGTGCGCGATGCGCCCTCGCGCATGGTCGATTTCTTCTTCGACCCGTTCACGTACGTCGACATTCCCTGGGAAGCGGTATGGGGCGAGCGGGTGCTCGACGCTGGTGCATTCGCGAGCCGAGCTGCTGCCGCTGGACGGGACGCTGCAGCGGACGTACGACCCTTACGCGTTCATGCGCGATGCGTGGGTCCAGCAGCGCGAGTTCGTGATCTTCGACGGCAATCCGCCGCCCGAGACGCTCGAAGACTTCGAAGACGAACGAGCCGCAGCCGACGCCGGACGACGCCCGCCGCAGTAGTCCGGGCAGTAGGTCGGGCTTCAGCCCGACTCCTTCATCGCGTCCTGCTTCCCTTCGCTTCTGCTCGCCGCCCCGATCAGATCTTCGACTTCGCTGATCCGCGCGAGCGCTTCGATCTGCGCCGGCACGTTGGCGAAGTGAATCGTCTTTGCCCTCTGGCGCGCCAGGCGCAGCCACTCGATCAGCAGCGCTAGCCCGGCGCTGTCGCTCTCGCCGACGCCGCCGCAGATCGATGTCGAGGCTCCTTGAACTGCGCGAAGCGCGACTCGCTCTGCTCCAGAACTTCGCCCGCTGTGCGCGCGTCGAGCACGCCGCTGACGCGAAAGCGCCCGCCGCCGAGCGATTCGAGCCGGGCCCGGCTTGCGCCCGTCTCTCTCACTGCTTCTGCTCGGACGCCGCTTGCTTGTCGATCCGGGCTTCGCGGTCGGCTTCTGCACGGTGCCGCTCGCGACCTGCTGCTCCAGGCGTTGGATCACCGGATCGAGCCCCTTCTGCTGGATCTCCGAGCCGAAGTCCGTGCGGAACGACTTCACGTACGACACGCCTTCGATCTGCACGTCATACGCCTTCCAGCCGTTGCGGCGTCTTGCGCAGCGAATAATTGACCGGCACGCGCTAGCCGTTGTCGCGCCGCACTTCGCTGCGCACGGTCGCGACCTGTATCGTCGGGCTTGCCCTGGAACGGCAGGATCTTCAGGCGGTCGGGCGTGAACTCGAGCAGCGCGTCGCCGTAGTTCTGCAGCAGCGACTGATAGAACGCTTCGACGAAGCGCTTGCGCTGCTCGGGCGTCGCCGTACGCCAGTGCTTGGCGAGCACGAGCTGCGCTGCATACGCAGTGTCGAAGTGCGGCAGCATGTTCTTGTCGACCAGCTCGCGCACCTTCTTCGGATTCTTCTTGGTACTCGGAGCGGTGAGCGTCGAGATCGCGCAACGTGTCCTGCGCCACTTTCGTCACGAGCTCCTGCGGCCCGAGCTGCGCCGCGTCGTCGGCGGCGCGCGCGCACCAGAGGCCAACAGCGGCAGCGCGGCGGCAGCGACGGACAACGTCGATACCACTTTGACTCACGCTTCATCTTCGCCTCCTCCGCCGGCGGCTTGTCCTGGTTGCCGTCCTGGTTCCCGCCCTCGGCGGAGCCCTGGTCGCGGCGCAGGAAAGCTCGCCGCCAGCTGATTGATCAGATTCTCCAGCACGAACGCATCCTGCACGAACTCGATGCGGTCGCCCTGCTTCAGATACTCCTCGGCGCCGCCCGGCGTGATGCCGATGTACTGCCCGCCGAGCAGCCCGGACGTCATGATGCTCGCGTCGCTGTCCTTCGGAATGCGATCGAACTGCGAGTTGATGCGCATGCGCACGACGGCCTTGTACAGCTGCTGGTCGTAGCCGATCCGCTCGACGCGACCGACGGTCACGCCGGCCATCGAAACGGCCGCGCCGGGCTTCAGGCTGCCGATGTTCTCGAACATCGCCACCAGCTCATAACTCTTGCCGTTGGTCGCAAGTTCGCGGTTGGTGATCTGTGTCACCAGAAAAAACAGCGCAGCGAAGCCGAGCAGCACGAACAGGCCGGTCGAAAATTCTACAGTGCGTGTCGGTCGCATAGATCGATCCTCAGAGCATGATCGCGGTCAGGATGTAGTCCAGAATCAGTGTCAGCACCGCCGAGATGACCACGGTGCGTGTCGTCGCGCGCCCGACACCTTCGGCGGTCGGCGCGGCGTTGTAACCCTCGTACACGGCGATCAGGCTGCAAGCGACGCCGAACACGCAGCCCTTGATGACGCCTTCCATGATGTCGTCCAGGCCGACGCTCGAGCGCATCTGCGACCAGAACGACGCCGCGTCGACCTTGAACTGCTGCACGCCGACGAGCTGCACGCCGAAGATGCCGATCGCGATGAAGATCATCGTCAGCAGCGGCATCGCGATGATGCCGCCCGCGAAAGCGCGGCGCGATGACGCGACGCATCGGATCCACCGCCATCATTTCCATGGCGGTCAGCTGATCGGTCGCGCGCATCAGTCCGATCTCCGAGGCGAGCGCCGTGCCGGCACGCCCGGCGAACAGCAACGCAGTGACGACGGGCCCGAGTTCCTTGACGACCGCCAGCGCAGCGGCAGTGCCGAGCGCTTCTTCGGAGCCGAACCGCTGCAGCAGGTCGTAGCCCGTCAAGCCGAGCACCATGCCGACGAACAGTCCGCACGTCATGATGATGACGAGCGACAGCGCGCCGGCGTTATGCACCTGTTCGATGACCAGACTCGGCCGCAGAAATGCGCGCGGCAGCTGCACGAGGACGCGGCCGAAAAACAGCGTCACCGCGCCGACCGTCGCGACGAAGTCCTGCACGTTGTCCAACAGCTCGCGAAGGAAGTGCATGCGTGTCCCTAGCCTGCCAGCAGCTGCTTCGTAGTAGTCGGGCGCGGGATAGTGAAAGGGCACCGGTCCGTCGGCGAGGCCGTTGACGAACTGGTGCACGATCTCCGAATCGTGATCCTTGAGCTCGACGAAGCTGCCGGACGCGGCCACCTTGCCGCCGGAGATGATGTAGCTCGCGTCCGCGAGGATCGCCAGCTCTTCGACGTCGTGCGACACGACGATGCTCGTGATGCCGAGCGCGTAGTTCATCTGCCGCACCAGCCGCACGATCATGCCCATCGAGATCGGATCGAGTCCGGTGAACGGCTCGTCGTAGATCAGCATCTCGGGATCGGTCGCCATCGCGCGGGCGAGCGCTACGCGCCGCGCCATGCCGCCCGACAGCTCCGCGGGCATCAGCCGCGCCGCGCCGCGCAGTCCCACGGCCTGCAGCTTGGTGAGCACGATATTGCGGATCAGCGCTTCGGGCAGGTCGGTGTGCTCGCGCAACGGGAACGCGACGTTCTCGAACACGTCTTCGTCCGTCAGCAGCGCGCCGTTCTGGAACAGCATGCCCATGCGCATGCGCAGCGCATACAGCTCGCGCGTGCTGAGGCTGCACACGTCGGTGCCGTCGAACAGGACCTGGCCGCTATCCGGCCGTATCTGCCCCGTCATCAGCCGCAGCAGTGTCGTCTTGCCCGTGCCGCTCGGCCCCATGATGGCCGTGATGCGGCCGCGCGGAATCGTCAGGTTCAGGCCCGAGAAGATCGCACGGCCGCTGATCGAATAATGAACGTCGCGAACTTCGACGATCGAGTCCGGCGCGGCTTGGGGCTCAGGTTTTCTGCTCGCTGCATTCGACGACATTCAGTGATCCGATCGCCCTGTTCAGAGCGCAGCGGCCGTCAGGCCGCTTCCTGTTCCAGCTTCGAACTGTAGCTGCCGCTGCGCGCCAGGCCGTTGAACTTCGCGCGGCGCATGAACGCCTTCTGGCCGGCAGCGAACGTCTCCGGCTTGCCGCCCCAGGCCTTCAACGCCTCGTCCTGCAACGCGCGGCCGTACGAGAAGCTGAGCTCCCACGGCAGCGAGCCGAGCTTGTTCATCAGGCTCAGGTGCTCGGTCGCTTCCGCCGAGCTCTGGCCGCCCGAGAGGAACGCGATGCCCGGCACCGCGCCCGGTACAAAGCGCTTGAGCGTGCGCACGGTCGCCTCCGCCACCTGCTGCGGATTGGCCCGCGCGGCGGCCTTCTTGCCGGAGATGACCATATTCGGCTTGAGGATCATGCCCTCGAGATGAATGCGGTGTGAATGCAACTGCTGGAACACCGACGCGAGCGTGGTGCTCGTGACTTCCTCGCAACGCTCGATGCTGTGATCGCCGTCCATCAGCACTTCCGGCTCGATGATCGGCACGATGTTCGCTTCCTGGCACAGCGCCCCGTAGCGCGCGAGCGCATGCGCGTTGGCGTCGATCGCGAACTGCGTCGGATAGCCCGCGCCGATGTCGATGACGGCGCGCCACTTGGCGAAACGCGCGCCGAGCTTGTAGTACTCGGCGAGACGCTCGCGCAGCCCGTCGAGGCCTTCGGTAATCGTCTCGTGCGGAAAGCCGGCGAACGGCTTCGCACCGGTGTCGACCTTGATGCCCGGGATGACGCCGAGCTTCTGCAAGTACTGCGGAAACGGCGTGCCGTCCTTGGTCTTCTGCCGGATCGTCTCGTCGTACAGGATCACGCCGCTGATGTAGTCGGCGGCGCCCGGCGCAGTGAACAGCAACTCGCGGTAAGTGCGGCGCGCCTCTTCGGTCGACTCCAGCTTGATGGAGTCGAAGCGCTTCTTGATCGTGCCGCTGGACTCGTCCGCCGCCAGGATGCCCTTGCCCTTCGCGACCATCGCCCGTGCGGTCGATTCCAGTTCACTGCGATTCATACTGCTGCCTCCGGCTTGTTGGGAACGGGCTCGCAGCGTGCGCAGAGCGCACGAGCACAGTCGAGCCTCACCATTGGGGGCGCGTAGGATAACAAAATCACTTCGCTACCGGTCCTCATTGTTGTTGCCGCACGACAGATGCCGCGCCCATGACGGCGCGCCGGAGTATGACCCTCGACCGGCGGTTTTCGTTCGATTGGTGGGTGCGATCCGGCTTGTATTAGGACTAAAATGGTCCCATATGAGGAAGCACCCATGCTCCGCATCAGCAAGCTGACCGATTACGGCACGGTGATCCTGGCCTGCCTGGCCTCGCAGGCCGACCGGCTGTGGACCGCCGCGGAAGTGGCCGAGCGCACGCGTGTCGGCCTGCCGACCGTGAGCAAGTTACTCAAGAAACTCCAGCGCAGCGGCCTGGTGATCTCCACGCGCGGCAGCCACGGCGGCTATCAGCTCGCGTGCCCGCCCGGCGAGATCAGCGCTGCGCGCATTCTCGACGCGCTCGAAGGCCCGTTTGCGATCACTGAATGCAGCGGCCAGCACAGCAACTGCGGCATCGAATCGAACTGCCGCGTCGGACACGTCTGGCAGCGCGTGAACGGCGCGATCCGGCGCGCACTCACCGACATCACGCTCGCGCACCTCGCGGGCCTGGAGCGCGGGAGCTCCACCACCGTGCCGCTGACGCGGCTGGTGCGCGCTTCGCACGAGTAGGCATCCAAGGCAATCATGTCCAGCAACCCGCGCGACGAGTCCCTGGAAGCCCTGGTCGGTCAGAAGTACCGGCACGGCTTCATCACGGATATCGAAGCCGATACCGTGCCGCCCGGCTTGAACGAAGACGTGATCCGGCTGATCTCGCACAAGAAGGGCGAGCCGCAGTTCATGCTCGAGTGGCGGCTGAAGGCGTATCGCCACTGGCTGACGATGCGCGAGCCGCATTGGGCGCACCTGCGCATCGCGCCGATCGATTACCAGGCTATTTCCTATTACTCCGCGCCGAAGGCGAACGCCGACGCGCCGAAGAGCCTCGAGGAAGTCGATCCGAAGCTGCTCGAAACGTACGACAAGCTCGGCATCCCGCTGCACGAGCGCGCCAGGTTGGCCGGCGTCGCCGTCGATGCAGTGTTCGACAGCGTGTCCGTGGCAACGACGTTCAAGGAGCGTCTCGCGAAAGCGGGCGTGATCTTCTGCTCGTTCTCCGAGGCCGTGCAGAAGCACCCGGCGCTCGTCGAGCAGTACCTCGGCTCGGTCGTGCCGTACACCGACAACTATTTCGCGACGCTGAATTCCGCGGTGTTCACGGACGGCTCGTTCGTGTTCGTGCCGAAGGGTGTGCGCTGTCCGATGGAGCTGTCGACGTATTTCCGCATCAACGCAGCCAAGACCGGCCAGTTCGAGCGCACGCTGATCGTCGCCGAGGAAGGTGCGTACGTCAGCTACCTCGAAGGCTGCACGGCGCCGATGCGCGATGAGAACCAGCTGCACGCGGCAGTCGTCGAGCTGGTCGCGCTCGAAGGCGCGCAGATCAAGTACTCGACGGTACAGAACTGGTACCCGGGCGACGAGCACGGCAAGGGCGGCATCTACAACTTCGTGACCAAGCGCGGCGAGTGCCGCGGCGCCAACTCGCGCATCAGCTGGACGCAGGTGGAAACCGGCTCGGCGATCACCTGGAAATATCCGAGCTGCATCCTCAAGGGCGACAACTCGGTCGGCGAGTTCTACTCGGTCGCGGTCGCGAACAATTACCAGCAGGCGGACACCGGCACGAAGATGATCCACATCGGCCGCAACACCCGCAGCACGATCGTCTCGAAGGGCATTTCGGCCGGGCACGGCCAGAACAGCTACCGCGGCCTGGTGAAGGTGCTGCCGAGCGCCGTCAACGCACGCAACTTCACTCAGTGCGATTCGCTGTTGATGGGCGACAAGTGCGGCGCGCATACCTTCCCGTACATGGAAGTGCGTACGCCGAGCGCGAGCGTCGAGCACGAGGCGACGACCTCCAAGATCGGCGACGACCAGCTGTTCTACTGCCTGAGCCGCGGCATCTCGGAAGAGGATGCCGTGAACATGATCGTCAACGGCTTCTGCAAAGTCGTATTCAAAGAGCTGCCGATGGAGTTCGCGGTCGAAGCGCAGAACCTGTTGGCGGTGAGTCTCGAAGGGTCGGTGGGATGAGCATGCTCGAAGATCGACGAACCTGCACGTGCGCGCCGGCGACAAGCAGGTGCTGACTGGACTGAGCCTCGAAGTCGCGGCAGGCGAAGTGCACGCCATCATGGGCCCGAACGGCTCCGGCAAGAGCACGCTCGTCCAGGTGCTCGCGGGACGCGAAGGCTACGAAGTCACCGCCGGCTCGGCCCATTACCAGGGTCGCGACCTGCTCGCGCTGCCGCCGGAGGAGCGCGCGCGCGAAGGCGTGTTCCTCGCCTTCCAGTATCCGGTCGAAATTCCCGGCGTGAACAACGTGTACCTGCTCAAGGCAGGCCTGAACGCCGTGCGCAAGCACCGCGGGCTTCCCGAGCTCGATGCATTCGAGTTCCTCGCCCTGGTGCGCGACAAGATGAAGCTGATGCACATGGACGAGAGCTTCCTGAACCGCGGCGTCAACGAAGGCTTCTCCGGCGGCGAGAAGAAGCGCAACGAGATCCTGCAGATGGCCGTGCTCGAACCGACGCTCGCGCTGCTCGATGAAACCGATTCGGGCTCGACATCGACGCGCTGCGCGTGGTCGCGAACGGCGTCAACAGCCTGCGACGCCCGGATCGCGCCATCGTCATGGTCACGCACTACCAGCGGTTGCTCGACTACATCGAGCCCGACCGTGTGCATGTCCTTTCCGGCGGCCGCATCCTCAAGAGCGGCGACAAATCGCTCGCACTGGAGCTGGAGAAGCGCGGCTACGACTGGGTCCGGCAGGAGGCGGCGGTCGCATGAGCGTCGCCCCGCTGCAGGAATCGCGTTCGTCCGGCGAACGCTACCGCGCCGCTTTCGACGAGCGCTGGCGCACGGCCGATGCGCCCAACGATCCGCTCATGGAGTTGCGGCGCGCCGCGCTGGAACGCTTCGTAGCAGCCGGATTCCCGACGCAGCGGCAGGAAGACTGGAAGTACACGAACCTGCGCCGGCTCGAAACGCGCACGTTCGCGCCGGCCGCGAGTGCCGCCGTGGCGCTCGGCGCGCATGACCGGAACTGGATCGCTGGCGCTGGCACGCGCATCGTGTTCGTCGACGGGCACTGCATGCCCGCGCTGTCCTCGATCGAGCCGCAGCTTCCCGGCATGACGCTCGCCACGCTGAAACAGTGGTCTGGACATGATCCGGCCGCAGTCGCCGCATTCATCGCGCAGACGTCGCGCGCACAGCCCAGCGCGCTCGAAGACCTGAACCTGGCATTTTTCGAGGACGGTGTGGTGCTCGAACTGGCCGCAGGTGCGACGCCAGACCAGCCGGTCTACATCGTGCACCAGTGGAGCGACGCAGCCGCGCAGGTCATGAGCAACCCGCGGATCGTCGTGCGCGCTGGCGCGAACAGCCGCTGCGTCGTGATCGAGCACTTCGTCGGAACGCCGGCTGGCGAATCCTTCACGAACGCGGTCTGCGAAATCGAAGTCGCAGGCGGGTGCCAGCGTCGAGCATTACCGAATCCAGCAGGAGTCGACACGCGGCTTCCACATCGGACACGTCAACGTTCGCCTGCAGCAGGACAGCCGCTATGTCTCACACGACATCGCATTGGGTGCGAGTCTCGCGCGCGTGAATCTCTCGACCACGCTGCAAGGTCCCGGTGCGCACGTTTCACTCGACGGATTGCTGGCACCGCTCGGGACCCAGCACCTCGACGCGCATACCTCGATCGATCACGCGGCTCCGCATACGACCAGCGAAGAGAACTATCGCGGCATTGCCGGCGGGCGCGGCCGCGGCGTGTTCAACGGCAAAGTCATCGTGCGCCCCGGCGCACAGAAAACCGACGCGCGCCAGTCGAGCCGCAACCTGCTGCTCACCCCCGGCGCGGAGATCGATACCAAGCCGGAGCTGGAGATCTACGCGAACGACGTGAAATGCAGTCACGGCGCGACGACTGGCCAGCTCGATGCTGCTGCCCTCTTCTACCTGCGCTCGCGCGGTCTCGACGAAGCCGCGGCGCGCACGCTGCTGATCCGCGCATTCGCCGAGTCGATCCTGAAGTCGATCGGTTCGCCGGCAGTCCGCAGTTACCTCGAGCAGTTGCTCGACGAACGTTACAGGGTGGTTTCATGAGTGCTGCCATCGTTCCCGGCCGCCCGCGCAGTGTGGACTTCGACGTCGCCCGCATCCGCCGCGACTTTCCGATCCTCGATCAGCAGGTCAACGGCAAGCCGCTCGTGTACCTGGACAGCGCCGCTTCGAGCCAGCGCCCGCGCGCGGTGATCGAGGCCATCGACCATTACTACGAGCACGATCACGCCAACGTCCACCGCGGCGTGCACACGCTGAGCCAACGCGCCACCGACGCTTATGAAGGTGCGCGCGAGACGATCCGCGGCTTCATCAACGCGCGCTCGACCCGCGAGATCATCTTCGTCCGCGGCACGACCGAAGCGATCAACCTGGTCGCGCAGAGCTACGCGCGACCGCGGCTGCAACCCGGCGACGAAATACTGATTTCGGCGCTGGAGCACCACGCCAACATCGTGCCGTGGCAGCTCGTGTGCGAGCAGACCGGTGCCCAGCTCAAGGTGATTCCGATCACGCAGACCGGCGAAGTCGACTTCGCAGCCTTCGAGCGCCTCATCGGTCCGCGCACTCGCCTGCTCGCGCTCGCGCACATCTCCAACGCACTCGGCACGATCGTGCCGGTTGAGCGGTTCATCGCGCGCGCCAAGGAGCTCAAGGTGCCCGTACTGCTCGACGGCGCGCAGGCTGTGCCTCACAGCGTCGTCGACGTGCAGGCACTCGATTGCGATTTCTACTGCTTCTCTGCACACAAGATGCTCGGACCGACGGGTATCGGCGTGCTGTACGGCCGCGAGTCGCTGCTCGAAGCGATGCCGCCGTGGCAGGGCGGCGGCGACATGATCCTGTCGGTGACGTTCGAGAAGACGACGTACAACCAGCTGCCATGGAAGTTCGAGGCCGGCACGCCGGATATCGCCGGCGTGATCGGCATGGCCGCAGCGATCCGCTATCTGCAGGGTATCGGCATGGAGCGCATCGCGGCGTACGAGCACGAGCTGCTCGACTATGCGACGGAGCGGCTGGCGAGCATTCCCGGCCTGCGCATCATCGGGACTTCGCCTCACAAGGCGGCAGTCGTCTCCTTCACGATGGCAGGCATCCATCCGCACGACATCGGCACGATCCTCGACACCGAAGGAGTCGCGGTGCGCACCGGACATCACTGTGCGATGCCGGTGATGGACTTCTTCGAGGTGCCGGCGACCGCGCGTGCCTCGCTGTCCTTCTACAACACGTTCGAGGAGATCGACCGGCTGGTCGCGGCGCTCGAGCACGCGCGCAAGCTCCTCGGTTGAAGCTCGCATGGACCTGAAAGACCTCTATCGCGACGTCATCGTCGACCACAACCGCCATCCGCGGAACTTCGGCCGCCTCGACCCGGCCGACGCGCACGCCGACGGTTTCAATCCGCTGTGCGGCGACCGCCTCACGGTCTACGTGAATCTCGACGGCGAGCGCATCACCGAGGCGAAATTCGAGGGCAGCGGCTGCGCGATTTCGGTCGCGTCGGCGTCGTTGCTCACCGAAGCCGTCAAAGGCAAGTCGCGCGCGCAGGTGCAGGAGCTGTTCGACGACGTCCACACAGTGCTCACGCAGCACGATGCGAACGTCGATCCGTCGCGCCTCGGCAAGCTCGCCGCACTCTCGGGCGTGCGCGAATTCCCGGCGCGCGTGAAGTGCGCGAGCCTGTGCTGGCACACGCTGAACGCCGCGCTCGACCGCGCATCGGCACCCGTCACTACTGAATAGCCTTACGAAGACTCACCGTGTACAGCCACGAACACGAACCCGTCACCCTGACTCGCGACGTCGAAGCCATCATGGTTCCGGCCGGCATTCCGGTCACGCTGCGCGAAGGCAAGACCGGCTTCATCAC
The DNA here is from genome assembly GCA_963830745.1 of uncultured Gammaproteobacteria bacterium. Taxonomy (GTDB): domain Bacteria; phylum Pseudomonadota; class Gammaproteobacteria; order Steroidobacterales; family Steroidobacteraceae; genus Steroidobacter. Next base: position 763,522 of record CAWHNL010000009.1, on the reverse strand, counting down.
CCAGGCGCTCGGCGGCAGCTTCACCGTCTACGTCGAGGGCAACCTGTTCCGCATCGCCGGCAAGGATGCAGCCGCGCTCGGCAAGGAAGCGCTGGTCGGGCCCGAGCTGCCGCCGGATGCAACCGACGACGACGTGAAGCAGCTGGTGTGGGATCAGATGCGCGCCTGCTACGACCCGGAGATCCCGATCAACATCGTCGACCTCGGGCTGGTGTACTCGTGCGAGGTCACGCACGACGAGGCCGGCGAGCGCATCGTGGAGATCAAGATGACGCTGACCGCGCCCGGCTGCGGCATGGGCGAGGTGCTGGTGCAGGACGTCAAGGACAAGGTCGAGGTCATCCCGACGATCAAGCGCGCGGATGTCGAGCTGGTGTTCGATCCGCCGTGGAACCAGAGCATGATGTCGGACGCTGCACGATTGCAGACCGGCATGATGTGAGACGGGTGACGAGAGTCACGAAGGTCACGACAGTCACGATGCCCTGGCAACGCGTTGCATCCTGTTGCCGCGGTCCCGCCCGGCGACTACGCGCAAGTCGAAGTCGACGGCGGACTGGTCGCGGTATTCAACATCGCGGGCGAGTTCTACGCGATCGACGACTTGTGCACGCACGACGGCGGCGAGCTGGCGGGCGGCGCAGTCGAAGGCGACGTCGTCATTTGCCCGCGACACGGCGCGCGCTTCTGCCTGCGCACGGGCGCAGCATTGACGCCACCGGCCTACGAGCCCGTCCGCACGTATCCGACGCGCGTCGTCGACGGCACGGTAGAAATCGAAGTCCCGAGCTGAGCAGAACCCATGCCTGCACGCCCACTGTTACGACTCACGCTGGTGCGTCACGCGAAGACCGAGCCGGGCCGGCCGGGCCAGGAAGACTGGGATCGCGTGCTCGAGCCGCGCGGCCAGCGCGATGCGCCGGAGATGGCGCGGCGCTTGAAACAGATCGGCCCGAAGCCGGACCGCATCCTGTCGAGCCCGGCGGTGCGCGCGATCACGACGGCGACCATCATGGTGCGCGAGCTCGGGGTTTCCGCGCAGAAAGTGCAACAGGACGAGCGGCTGTATCTCGCTTCGCCGAAAGACATGCTCGCTGTCATCCGCGAGCTCGGCGAGCGCGCGCGCCACCTCATGGTCGTCGGCCACAACCCGGGCATCACGGAGTTCGCCGATCGCATCTCGAGCGAGCGCTCGGTCGACAACCTGCCGACGTGCGCCCTGTACACGCTGCAGTTCGAGATTGCAGCGTGGAGCGAGCTGGAGTGGTCGAGCGGCGTCGACGCCGAGCTCGACTATCCGAAGCGGAGCGCTTAGCTTTCTGGTCGAAAGCGGCCAAGGCCCTTTCGACAACGCCGTCAAAAGGCGTGACTTTTGCCGCCTAGCTCTCCATCGTCAGCAGGCTCGCATTGCCGCCAACCGCCGCCGTGTTGATCGTCACGGTCTGCTCGGTGGCGAATCGATGCAGGTAATGCGGACCACCCGCCTTCGGACCGGTACCCGACAGACCGCGTCCGCCGAACGGCTGCACGCCGACGACCGCGCCGATCATGTTGCGATTGACGTAGACGTTGCCGGCCCGCACGCGCGAAGCGATGTAGCGCGCAGTCGCATCGACGCGAGTGTGCACGCCGAGCGTCAGGCCGTAACCGGTCGCGTTCACGGCGTCGATCACAGCGTCGAGCTTGTGCGCGCTGTAGCGCACCACGTGCACCGCCGGCCCGAAGACTTCACGCGTCAGCTGCGAGAGCGATTCGATTTCGACGGCGACCGGCGCAAAGAACAGTCCGCGCTCGTGCTCCGGCCCGAGTTTGCAGGCGTGATGCCAGCGCGACGATTTGACGATGCGCGAGGCGTGGGCGCGCAGCATGTCGCGCGAAGCCTCGTCGATGACGGGGCCGACGTCCGTCGCAAGCTGCAGCGGATCGCCGATGACGCAGCTCGTCCATGTAGCCCGCCAGCAGCCCGCAAATGCGCGGCGCGATTTCTTCCTGGACGAACAACACGCGCAGTGCCGAGCAGCGCTGACCGGCGCTGTTGAATCCCGACTGCACGGCGTCGAGCACGACCTGCTCCGGCAGCGCGGAGCTGTCGACGACCATCGCGTTCTGTCCACCGGTCTCGGCAATCAGCACCGGGATCGGCCCTTCGCGATTCGCCAGCGACCGGTTGATCGCTTTCGCGGTCTCGGTCGAGCCCGTGAACGCGACGCCGGCGACGCGCGGATCCGCGACGATGCGTGCGCCGACACTGGCGCCGTCACCCGGCAGCAGATGCAACACCTCCGGCGGCACGCCTGCTTCCAGCAAATACTGAACAGCGCGTGTCGCGATGAGCGGCGTCTGCTCCGCCGGCTTCGCGAGCACTGCGTTGCCGGCGGCGAGCGCTGCCGCGATCTGTCCCGTGAAGATCGCGAGCGGAAAATTCCACGGGCTGATGCAGACGAACACGCCGCGGCCGCGCAACTTCAGCTCGTTGCTCTCGCCGGTCGGCCCCGGCAAGCGCACGCCCGGGCCGAATTCGGCACGGGCGCGATCGGCGTAATAGCGCAGGAAATCGACGGCCTCGCGCACCTCGGAAATGCTGTCCGGAACCGTGCGGCCGCCTTCACGCGCGCAGAACGCAACCAGCTCCGGCATGCGCGACTCGAACAGATCGGCGGCACGCTCGAGCACTTCGGCGCGCTCGCTCGCCGGCGTCATGTCCCACTCCGGTTGCGCCCGCACCGCGGCGGCGAACGCTGCCTCGATCGCAGCGTCGTCCGCATCGCTCACCGTGCCGATGACCTCGTTGCGATTCGCAGGATTGCGAACCTCTGTCGCGCGACCCTGGCGCAGCTTGCCCGAGACAATCGCGCCGCCAGTCCAGCGCTCGCGCGCCGCGCGCGCGACGCCTGCTGCGAACGGGTCGTACTCGAACGGATCAGGCAAATTCACGCCGCGTGAATTCAGTCGCGACGAGCCGTACAGCATGCGCGGCAGCGGGATGCGCGGATGTGCCTTCTGCGGCAGCGCATCCACTTCGGCGACCGGATCGCGGACGATATCGGCGATGGCGGTCTGCTCATCGACGATGCGATTGACGAACGACGTGTTGGCCCCGTTCTCCAGCAGACGCCGCACCAGGTACGGCAGCAGATCCTCGTGCGAGCCGACCGGCGCGTACACGCGGCAAGGCAGGCCGAGCTTGTCCGCACCGACGATCTGCGAATACAGCTCCTCGCCCATGCCATGGAGGCGCTGGAATTCGAACGAGCGCTTGGCCTGCGCCGCGAGCTCTGCGATCGTCGCGACGGTTTGCGCATTGTGAGTCGCGAACTGCGGATAGATGCCCGGGCCTGCGCCGATCAGCTCGCGCGCGCAGGCGATGTACGACACATCTGTGTTGACCTTGCGCGTGAACACGGGATAGCCGGCGAGCCCGCGCTCCTGTGCCCGCTTGATCTCGCTATCCCAGTACGCGCCTTTCACGAGCCGCACGTTCAACCGCGCATTGGTCGAGCCGGCGAGGTCGCGCAGCCAGCGAACGACTTCACGCGTGCGCTTCTGATACGCCTGAACCGCCAGGCCGAAGCCGTTCCAGCCTTTGAGCTGCGGCGAGCGCATGACGTGCTCGATCAGCTCCAGCGACAGCTCCAGCCGCTCCGCTTCCTCTGCGTCGACTGTGAGCGCGATGCCGCCGTCGCGCGCCGCGATGGCGAGCTCGTGCAACCGCGGCGCGAGCTCGACGAGCACGCGTCGCCGCTGCGTGAACTCATATCGCGCGAACAGCGCTGACAGCTTGACCGAAACGCTCGGCGCCGCCTCGATCGCGGTGCCGGACTTGATCGAGCGCGCCACTGCGCCGATCGCCTGGTGATACGACGGCGAGATAGCGCTTGGCATCCGCGTCCGTCAGCGCAGCTTCGCCGAGCATGTCGAACGAGTAGCGATACGCGCGGTTCTCGCCCGAGACGGACCGCTCCAGCGCTTCTTCGATCGTGCGGCCCATGACGAACTGGTGACCCATGATGCGCATGGCCTGCCGAAACGCGGTGCGCAGCACCGGCTCGCCGAGGCGGCCCGCGATGCGCGCGATCACGCCGCGCGGATCGTGCATGTCCGCATCGCTCGGCCGCACGATCTGCCCCGTGAGCATCAGGCCCCAGGTCGAGGCGTTGACGAACAACGATTCGGCCTCGCCGAAATGCGAGCCCCAGTCGCCCGCGGAGATCTTGTCGGCAATCAGCTTGTCGGCCGTCGCGTCGTCGGGGATGCGCAGCAGTGCCTCGGCCAGGCACATCAGGATCACGCCTTCCTGCGAGGACAGGTCGTATTGGCGCAGGAAAGCGTCGAGCCCCGTGCGCTTCACGCGCGTAGTGCGTACGCCTTCGACCAGTTGCGCAGCACGCGCCGCAACGCGCTCGCGCGCTGCGTCGGGCAGACGAGCCGCGTCGGCCAGCTCCCGCACGATCTGCTCTTCATCGCCGAGATAGTTGCGATTGATCGCGGTCGCGACGGGGCGCTCGGGCACAGCGACGGCAGCAGCGGGCTGATTCATGGTTGTTCGTTGGTATACAAAATTGATGGACAAAATCGATGGACGGGGGTGGGCGCGAAAGCGTACACAGGTCGGAGCGCCGATTCTACGCTGCGGGCCGCAGGCTTGATTTCCCCGCCGAAGTCTCCATGGTTGGGGCTTCCAACCCACTCCCTAGCTAGACCGGAGGTGCTCGTGACCGAAGCCGCTGCGCCCCTGACGGTGACTGCCGCCAACTTCATGACCGACGTCGTCGAAGCGTCGGGCAGCACGCCCGTGCTCGTGGATTTCTGGGCGCCGTGGTGCGGCCCGTGCCGTCAGCTCATGCCGATCCTCGACCGGCTGGCCGAGCAGTACGCCGGGCGCTTCAAGCTCGCGAAGGTGAACACCGACGAGCAGCAGGAGCTGGCGCAGCAGATCGGCGTGCGGAGCCTGCCGACCGTCGTGCTGTTCAAGGACCGCACGGTCGTCGATCACTTCATCGGCGTGGTGCCCGAGGCGCAGATCCGGGACCTCCTCGACAAGCACCTGCCGAAAACCGTCGACAGCCCGATGCAGAGCGCCCAGCAGCTGAAAGCAGCTGGTGATTTCGCGGCCGCGCGCAAGATCGTCGAGAACGAGCTGGCCCGCGATCGCGAGAACATCGACCTGCAGACCGCTCTCGCGGAGCTGCAGGCGCTCGACGGCGATGTCGATGGAGCGCGCAAGGAGCTGGAACGCTTGCAGGGCTTGCAGCCGGCGCACCCGGCCGTGAAGCGGCTCGCCGCGCTGCTTTCGTTCAGCGACGTGGTGGCTGCGCATCCCGATGTGCGCTCGCTGCGCGAGCGTGTCGCAACGAACCCTGAAGACCTGGATCTGAAGCACGCACTCGCTGTGCATCAGCTGCTCGGCGGCGATGTCGAGCCAGCGCTGCTCTCCTGGATGGAGATGATGCGCGATCACCGCAGCCACAAGGATGACCTGGCGCGGCGCAGCCTGGTCATGGCCTTCGAGCTGATCGGCGAAGCCGATCCGATCGTGAGTCAGACACGCCGCGCGATGTCGCGCATGCTGTTCTAGACTTTTCGCGCCGCTTCTTCGAGCGCTACCGCCGTCGGCTCGCCCAAGTAGCCGCGGATCAACCGGCGCGTGAGATAGATCAGCGGGATGAGCAGGAACGCCATCAACAGCTTGTAGCCGTAGTTGACGGTGCCGACCGCAAGGAACAGCGGTACCGGCCAGTGCTGCGGGCCGAGCACGAAAGCAATGTAGAGCACGACGAAACTGTCGATGAGCTGCGAAACGGCCGTCGAGCCGGTGGCGCGCAGCCATACCCAGCGCTCTCCCGTCAGCATGCGGATGCGGTGGAAGACCGCGACGTCGATCAGCTGCCCGACGAGAAACGCGATGATCGAGCCGGCGATGATCCACATGCCCTGCCCGAAGATGCTGGCGAACGCGTGCTGCATGTTCGGCACGCCGCTCTTCTCGTTGATCGCGACCCAGAACTCCGCGGGCGTCAGCGAGATCGCCAGGTACGCCGCGAGGAATCCATAGCTGATCAGCACGACGGTCAGCCACGAAATGAACTGGACGCCGCGGCGGCCGAAGTATTCATTGATGACGTCGGTCATCAGGAAAACGAACGGCCACAGCAGCACGCCGCTGGTGAAGGACAGCGAGCCGCTCTGCCCGAACAGGTTCCAGTCGAACTGCGGAATGCCGAGCGTCGGCTCGAGCGCGAAGATCTTCACGCCGATGAACTCGGCGATCATCGCGTTGCATACCAGGAACGCGGCGAGCACGACGAACAAGCGCGCGGCGCGCGAATCGAGTGGGCCAACGTGGGTCATTTCTTTTTCTTGAAGTGACTGTGACCGGGCATCGGGGACTGGCAGACTAGCACCTCCCATGATCCGCATCACCGCCATCAATGTCTATCCAGTCAAGGGCTGCCGCGGTATCGGTCTGGAAAGCGCACGCCTCGCTGCAACCGGCTTCGAGCACGATCGCGAGTGGCTGATCGTGCGGCCGGACGGCCGGTTCATGACCCAGCGCGAGGAGCCGCGGCTGGCGTTGATCGAGACGGCCCTGGTCGACACGCAATCGGCCGCCGGAAAAACACTGCGGCTGCGGGTTCCCGGCGGTAATGAGCTGGACGTGCCGCTCGCTGCGTCAGCGCGCGAGGTCGAGGTCACGTGCTGGAAGGACCGCTGCGCGGCGTTCGACGCCGGCGAGGAAGCGGCGGAGTTCCTGACGCGCTACCTCGGCTCGCCGGTGCGGCTGGTGCGCTTCGACGCGCGCCGCAAGCGCCCGAGCAATCCGCAGTGGACACCTGGCGTCGAAGCCTTGAACCAGTTCTCGGACGGCTTCCCGTGGCTGCTGATCTCGGAGGCCTCGCTCGAGGATCTCAACAGCCGCCTGGAGCGCAAGCTCCCGATGAACCGCTTTCGCCCGAACATCGTCGTCAGCGGCCTGCCGCCGTTCGGCGAGGATCAGCTGCACGAGCTCACGGCAGGCGCAGTGCGGTTACGGCGAGCGAAGCCGTGCACGCGCTGCATCGTCACGACGACGGAACAATCGACGGGCACGCGCGACGGCGACGAGCCGCTGCGCACGTTGGCGAAGTTCCGGTTCGATCGCGAATTGAAGGGTGTGGTGTTCGGTCAGAATTTGATTCTGATCGAAGGCGTCGGCGCGGAGCTGCGGGTCGGGGACGAGCTGGTCCCCAGTCCCTAGTCAGCAGTCACTTGCTGTCTTGCACGACTCGCGACAAGCGGCGCAGGGCCTCGCTTTCCCAACCGAAGCGCTCCGCATCGCCCTCGGCAACCTCGTCCTGCACGGCCGCGACATGCGGCGCGACGCGGCGGATCGCGGTGCTTTCCCAGTCCTCGCGATCCTCACGCACCAGTGTCCGTTCCGGATCGAAATCCTTATCGAACTGGTCGACGTCCTCGATCTCCGCTGCGGGCCCAGGAGCGGCCGGCCGCTCGATCTCGATCGTCGGTTCCGAGTCCGGATCGTGCTCTGTTGTCATAACTCCATTGCCTCTTCCCACTCGGGCGTCAACCTACCTGCGGCCGGGCGATCCCGGTGAGGACGTAGGTCACGCTTCAGCGCTGAACGTACTGTCGCGTGACGAAGTTCCGGAACGCGGCGGCACTACAGCTCATCTTCGTTGGCGCAACCCGGCAGCTGCAATTGTCCTTTGGGTTGCTGTGTCGCTCGCGCGGCGACCAGCTTTGGAATCAGCGCGCGAATTGCGTCCGTCGCTTCTCGACAGCGGCGCGCATCGCGCCCCGCAGCGTCGCGCTCCTCGGCGAATGCGCGCGCGTCGTGCCGCAGGATTTCCTCGAGCATCTCGAGTTGCTTGACGGTCATGTCGATCAGGTCGGCGCCGCTGAGATACATCTGCGAATCCCTGGCTGCATGGGCCAGTGTATTTATATACAGTCCAGCGCCGTTGGGAAAGCGCAGGCCGGGAATTTTCAGGAAATTCAGTAACCCGCGAGCTGGGCGAAGCGGTCGGCGTGGTAGTAGTAGTCGCCGAAGGTCTCGCCGGCGGCGCGGGCGCGCTTCATGAAGAAGCCGATGTCGAATTCGTCGGTCATGCCGATGCCGCCGTGCATCTGCACCGCCTCGTTCGTGGCAATCCGCGCCACGTCGCTCGCCTTGCCCTTGGCCAGGCACACCAGGTTCGACGCCGTAGGCTCCTGCGCATCCAGCGCTTGCAACGTGCGCAGCACGACCGAGCGCACCAGCTCGATCTCGCAGAACAAATGCGCGGCGCGGTGCTGCAGCGCCTGGAACGTGCCGATCTTCGCGCCGAACTGCTCACGCTCGCGCAGGTAGCCGAGCGTGCGCTCGAAGGATTCTTCCGCAACGCCGAGCAGCTCCGCCGCGAGCACGGCGCGGCCGGCATCGAGGACTGCATCGAGCACGACGGCGCCCTTGTCGAACGTGCCGATGACATCGCTGTCGCTCACTGCCACGTCGCGCAGCTCGACAGCCGCAGCGTTGTGACTGTCGACAGTTGGCGTGCGCGTGACGTTGACACCAGATGCCTTGGCGTCGACCAGGAACAGCGTGATGCCCTCGCGGCTCTCGACATCGCCGGAGGTGCGCGCCGTGACGATCAGCCGATCGGCGACGTGGCCGTCGAGCACATGAACCTTGCGGCCGTTGAGCTTGAACTTGCCGCTGCCGCCGGTAGCCCGCGTCGCGATGCTGTGCGGCGCGTGCCGATTTTTTTCGTCCGAGGCCAGCGCGACGACGAGGTCGCCGCCGGCGATCGCGGGCAGCAACGCTTCCTTCTGCGCGGCCGAACCTCCGCGCAGCAGCGCCGTCACTGCGAGCACCGCCGTCGACAGCAACGGCGTGGCGCTGAGATTGCGACCGATCTCCTCGGCGATCAGTCCTGCGCCGACGTAGCCGAACCCTGCCCCGCCGTGCTCTTCGGGCACGAGCACGCCGGCCCAGCCCATCTGCGCCATTTCCTTCCACACTTCGCGGCTGAAGCCGTCCGCATCGTTGTCGTCGCGCAGTTTGCGCAGCTGTGCGACCGGGGCGCGCTCCGCGGCGAAGCGCTTCGTCGCGTCGCGAAACATGAGTTGGTCTTCGGTGAGAACCAGGGACATGGCAGAGTTCCTCAAAACAGGTCGTTCACGCGCCCGGCAGCCGCAACACGTTCTTCGCGATGATGTTGAGCTGCACTTCGGAGGTGCCGCCCTCGATCGAATTCGCCTTGGTTCGCAGCCACACCGGTGCGAGGTCCACCTGCGTCTGGCCGTCGAACTTCAAACCCTCGCTCCCGGCGATCGACATCGCCAGCTCGGCGCGACGCTTGTTCAGCTCGGTGCCGTAGTACTTCAGCATCGAGGACATCGCGCCGGTTTCGTTGCCGGCCTTGGCCTCGTCGGTGACGCGGCCCATCGTCAGCCCGAATGCCAGCGCGTCCATCTCGAAGCGCGCGATGTCGGCGCGCAGCAGGCCCTCGGCGAGCTTGCCCGACGCGAGCCCGATGCTCTTGATCGCGAGCTGGCTGAGCGGTGTCTGCCGCTGCGTGCCCATGCCGCCGATCATGTTGCGCTCGTGCGTGAGCAGGTATTTCGCGATCGTCCACCCCTTGTTGAGCTCGCCGACCAGGTTCTCCTTCGGCACCTGCACGTTGTCGAAGAACGTCTGCGTGAACGGCGAGTAGCCGGAGATCAGGCGGATCGGCCGCGTCGAGATGCCGGGCGATTGCATGTCGAACAACACGAAGCTGATGCCTTCCTGCTTCTTCGCCGCGAAGTCGGTGCGCACGAGGCAGAAGATCCAGTCGGCCTTGTCGCCGTAGCTGGTCCAGATCTTCGAGCCGGTCACCAGGAAGTGCGCGCCCTTGTCTTCGGCGCGCGTCTTGAGCGACGCGAGGTCCGAGCCGGCGCCGGGCTCGGAATAGCCCTGGCACCAGCGGATCTCGCCGCGCACGATCTTCGGCAGGTGCTCGCGCTTCTGCTGCTCGTTGCCGTACTTCAGCAACGCCGGGCCGAGCATCGAAATGCCGAACGAGGTCAGCGGCAGCCGGCACGTGAGCCGCGCCATCTCTTCGCGCAGCACGCGCGCCTCTTCCTTGCTCAACCCGCCGCCGCCGTATTCTTTCGGCCATTCCGGCACGGTCCAGCCGCGCTCCGCCATGCGCTCCAGCCACACGCGCTGCGCGTCGTTCTTGAACTTCCAGCGGCGCCCGCCCCAGCAGACGTCGCCCTCTTCCGCAATCGGCTGGCGCATCTCGGCGGGACAGTTGGCTTCGAGCCAGGCGCGCGTTTCGCGACGGAAGCTCTCGAGCTGATCGACGGATTTCAATTGCGCGGACACGGTATTGCCCTCGAAAAAATCGCTACACGCTACGCCCGGCCAGCTTGAGGCCGGTCGCGGCGAAAGTCTTCGCGATGCCGCCGTACGTGAGCGCACGCGGATCGGCTGCGTTGCCCTGCAGCCCGCGCGCGTACACGCCCTGCGTGATCGCCGCCATGCGGAAACAGGAGAACGCCAGGAAGAACGGCCAATTGTCGATGCGCGCCCGACCGGCATGCCGGCAATAGCGCGCGATGAATTCGCTCTCGTCGGGAATGCCGAGCTCGCTCAGATTCACATCAGCGAGCCCGCCGCGCCCTTCGCCGGCCGGCAAGTGGTAGTACATGCAGGCGTAGGCGAGATCGCTGAGCGGATGGCCGAGCGTCGCCAGCTCCCAGTCGAGCACGGCGATGATGCGCGGCTGCGTCGGATGAATGATCGTGTTGCCGATGCGGTAGTCGCCGTGAACGATCGCGGTCTCGTCCGCGCCCGGCAGGTTCGCCGCGAGCCAGGCGATCAGCCGCTCCATGTCGGCGCTCTCTTCGGTCTTGGACGCCATGTACTGCTTGGTCCAGCGATCCAGCTGGCGCGCGATGTAGCCTTCGGGCTTGCCGAAATCGCCCAGGCCGACGGCGCGAAAGTCGACGGCGTGTAGCGCCGCGCCGATGCGCGCGTAGTCGTTGTAGACGCTGGCGCGCTCTGGCGGGGTCAACTGCGGCAGCGTGACGCTGGTAATGACGCGGCCTTCGACGTGATCCATCACGTAGAACGAAGTGCCGATGATGGCCGGGTCCTCGCACAGCAGCCTTGCAGCCGGCACCGGGACGTCCGTGCCCGGCAGCGCGCGCAGGATGCGGTACTCGCGCTCGACCAGGTGCGCCGACGGCAGGAGCTTGCCCGGCGGCTTCTTCCGCAGGACGAACTTCTTCGTCGGTGTCTGGATCAGGAACGTGGGATTCGACTGACCGCCCTGGAACTGACGCAACTCGGCCGGGCCGGAAAAATCGTCGAGCTGCGCCTGCAGGTAGCGCCACAGCGCCTGCTCGTCGAAGCGGTGCTGCGGCAGCACGTCGACGATTGCGACGTCCGAGCGTTGCGCCTGGGCTGCTGACATTTCCCCTCCCCCTGAGATACCGGGGATTCTAATGCGTCAGCCGCCTGAAATGGTCAGCTTGCCGAAGGCGATGCCGAGGTCCCAGCCGCGGCCGGTGCCGCTGAGCGCGAGCGACACTTCGCCTTTGGTCATAACCTGCGCCTTCGCCGATTTCACGGCGCCGGCGTGCGCTTCCGCCGATGCATACGAGCCGAGCAACTCACTCATGCTGTTGACGGCCGAGAACTTGCCGTGGCCGTCCTCGATCGTCGATTTGCCGACGGTCAATCCGCCGCCCTTGGCGCTCAGCTTGACGTTCATTGACTGACCGTTGGTGCACTTGATGACACCGCTGCCGCTCGCGGTCTTGTAGAACGCCGACCAGCCCTTCATCGTGAACTTGAGCTCGCAATCGACGTTGGCGCTCGCCGCGAGCGAAGCGCTCGTGCCCGCTGCCGACAACAGCAGAACAGCCAGCAAGCGTGATTTGAAACTGCGCATGGTGCGACCTCCCTCAGGCGCGCTCGCCGGAAAACTGGAAATTGCCGAACTGCGTGCGGCACGTGCCACCGATCTTGTCGCCGGTGACGGCGCCCTCGAAGGTCACGTCGACCTGTCCCAGCGGCGTGCTGACGCGTGCGTTACAACCGACATTTGTCCCGGACACCTGCACGTTGCTCAGGTCCGAGGTGCCGTTCGGCGCGCTCATGGTGCCCTTCCACGCCGCCCCCGCCTCCTGCAGGTCCCAGGTAAACTTCTGCGTGCCGATCGGGGTATCCATCGAAATCTGCCACTTGCCTGCTACGCTCATGATCCAACTCCCGCGCCGTGAGGTTGGAAGGATACCGTAGGCCATGAATCACAGTGGCGTTTCGCTCAGCGATTTCTTTCGCGACAGCCGCGACCGCGGCGAGCCGCTCGTACTCGCAACCATCGCCCGCACGCTCGGCTCCACGTACCGCAAAGCGGGCGCACAAATGCTGCTCGCAGGCGATGGACGCGCGGCGGGGCTGCTGAGCGGCGGTTGCCTGGAAGCGGACCTGATGGAGCGCGCACGCGCGGTGCTGGCAGGGTCGCCGGTCGTTGCCGACTACGACACGCGCAGCTCGGACGATTTGATCTGGGGCATCGGTCTCGGCTGCGAAGGAGCGATGACGATCCTGATGACGCGGCTCGACCGCGCGAACGACTATCAGCCGTTCGCGTTCGTCGAGCAGTGTCGCCGCCGTGGCGTTCCGGGCAATTTCGCGCTCGTCACGCAATCGACGAATCCTGCATTTCCGCTCGGTGCTGCGTTCCGTTCGGACTCCGCCGCTGTGCTACCTGCAGGCGTCGCCGACGTGCTGCACGCGACCTCGAGCCTGCGCGCCGCTACGACCGTGGAGACAGGCGGCGCGACGTTCCTCGTTGCGCCGGTCGAATTGCCGCCGCGCTTGCTCGTGCTCGGCGCCGGCCCGGACACGATGCCGCTGGCGGAAATCGCAGGACTGATGAACTGGCACGTGACGGTGCTCGATCATCGGCCTGCGTACGCGGTTGCCGAGCGCTTTCCGCGCGCACAACGCGTCGCGTTGAATCCTGCGGCGGAACTGGCTCGCGAGTTGCGGGCCGCGCACTACGACGCTGCGATCGTAATGAGTCATCACCTGCTGTCGGACCAGGCCTATCTCGCCGCGCTCGCCGAGCACGAAACAATCCCTTACATCGGACTGCTCGGTCCCGCGCCGCGCCGCGCACGACTCATGCAGGAGCTCGGTGAAAAGGCGCGCGGGCTGGACGGCCGACTGCACGGCCCGATCGGGCTCGACATCGGCGCGAAGACGCCGGAGACGATCGCGCTGGCGATCGTCAGCGAGATTCAGGCGGTGCTCGCCGGCCGGCCCGGCGGGCCGTTCAAACCCTGACTGGCAAACTCCGCACGCGCTTGCCCGTCAGCGCAAACACCGCGTTGGCGATCGCCGGCGCGATCGGCGGCACGCCCGGCTCGCCGAGACCGCCCAGCGCGGCGCCGGAGCGGATGAACTCGACGCTGATGCTCGGCGCATCGGCGAGCTTCGGCATCGGCACATCGTGGAAGTTGCTCTGCGCGACGCGCCCACCGGCGATCGTCACTTCGTTGAACAGCGCAGCCGAAATACCGAAGACGATGCCACCCTCGACCTGCGCCGTGGCAGTGTCCGGGTTGATCACGTCGCCGCAATCGACGGCCGCGCACACGCGATGCACTTTGACGCGTCCGTCGACGATCTCCACTTCGGCGACCTCGGCCACGATCGAGCCGAAGCTCTCGACCAGCGCGATCCCGCGACCGCGTCCGGCCGCCGGCGGCGTGCTCCAGCCCGCCATCTCGGCTGCCTTGTCCAACGCGGCGAGATGTCTGGGCGCGTGTGCCAACAGGTCGCGACGGTACTGCAGCGGATCTTTGCCTGCAGCGTGCGCGAGCTCGTCGACAAACGATTCGGTAAAGAAACCGTGCTGAGTGTGCGCGACCGAGCGCCACGCGCCGAGGCGCACGTGCGTCGGCGCCTCCACGGCGCGGATGTCCTGGTGCTCGATCGCATACGGCAGCAATGCGGCCGCGTCCTTGATGTTGAACTTCGACACCCACGCGGACGGCGTGCCGTTGTCGGCGAGCGCCGCTTTGAAGCGGCCGACGACAGCAGGTCGATAGAAGTCGTGCTGGATGTCTTCTTCGCGGCTCCAGATCAGCTTCACGGGTGCGGGCGAAGTTTCCTTGGCAATGCGCACCGCCTGGTCGACGAAATCCATCACGCCGGGTAAGCGGCGGCCGAAGCCGCCACCGAGTTGCTGATTGTGAATCGTGACCTGCTCGGGCTTCAGCCCGGAAGCTTCGGCCGCGGTCTTGCGCGCGGAGAGCGGATCCTGCACGCCGGTCCACACTTCGCAACGACCGTCGGCGATGCGCGCCGTTGCGTTCATCGGCTCCATGGTCGCGTGCGGCAGGAACGGAACGCGATATTCCGCTTCGACGACCTTCGCCGCGCCTTGCAGAGCGTCGCTGCCCTTGCCTGCCGAGTGCAGGTTGTCGCTCTTCTCTCCGTCGAGCGCAGCGCCGATCGCGGCGTAGATCTTGTCGCTCGTCTCCGCGCCCTTGCCGGTATCTTCGAACTTCGGCGCGAGCGCGCGCACGCCCTTCAGCGCGCGCCAGTAACCATCGGCCACGACGGCAACCGCGTTGTCGAGCTTCACCACTTTCTTCACGCCGGGCAGCGCTTCGGCCGGTGCAGTGTCGACGGACACGAGCTTGGCGCCGAACACCGGCGACGCGGCGACGGTCGCGTACAGCATCTGCGGCAGTGTCACGTCCACGCCGTAGGTCGCCGAGCCATTGACCTTCGACGGGATATCGATTCGCGGCGTCGGCTTGCCGACGATCGTGTAGTCGTCACGCGACTTGAGCGGCGGATGCACCGGCGGTGTGAGCAACGCTGCCTGTGCCGCGAGCTCGCCGTACGTGAGCGTGCGGCCCGATCCGGCATGCGTGACTTTCGAAAGCTTCGCGCTGCACTCGGCAGCGGGAACGTTCCACTGCTTCGCTGCAGCCTCGACCAGCATGACCTTCGCTGCTGCGCCGGCGAGCCGCATGCCGAGATGACCGGTGCCGCGCACGGCGCTGCTGCCGCCGGTCACCTGGAGGTCCATCATCTGCGTGAGCTTGAACGTCCAAAAGTCGATGCCGCGCTCCATGTACTTCGGCACGACCGCGACGACGGGCACGAACGTGCGCACCAGGTAGCCGTTCGCGTAATCGTCGGTGCCGGGAGCTTCCTCGACGCGCACCTGGCTCCAGTCGGCGTCCAATTCCTCGGCGCACATCATCGCGAGCGCCGTGTGCACGCCGGTGCCCATTTCGCAATGGGGGACGATCACGGAAACGGTGTTGTCGGCGCCGATCTTGACCCAGGTGGTGAGCTGGGGCGTGCCCTCGCGATTGTCGGGCACGACGCGCAGTCGATTCGGCGCGAACGCGATGCCGGCGACGCCGAGGGCGAGACCGCCACCGATCAGGCCGCCGGTCGCGATGACGGTGCGGCGAGTCCACTTGTTCATGGCGCGCCTCCTTCGGTCGGACCCTGCGCGACGGCATGGATCGCGCGGCGCACGCGCTCGTAGGTGCCGCAGCGGCAGATGTTGGTGACTTCCGCGGAGATCTCCGCATCGGTCGGTCTTGGGTTGCGGGCGAGCAGCGCCGCGGCCGCCATGATCATTCCCGACTGGCAGTATCCGCATTGCGGGACCTGGTGCGCGATCCAGGCGGCCTGCAGCTTGTGGGGCTGCTCCTTCGGCGCGAGGCCCTCGATCGTCGTGATCTTCTGGCCTTGCATCGCGGAAGCCGGCACCGAGCACGAGCGCACGGCGCTGCCGTTCACGTGGACGGTGCAGGCACCGCACGCAGCGATGCCGCAGCCGAACTTGGTACCGGTCAACCCGAGCGTTTCCCGCAGCACCCACAGCAGGGGCGTGTCGTCGTCCACGTCGGCGGTGCGCGACTCGCCGTTCACATCCAGCGTGATCTGCATAACGGTTCCCCTGGCTCTTCTAGTCGTTGGCCGATTCTGCGCCTTTAAGGAGTCAGGCTAAAGCCCGACCTACAGGGCTCGACCGTAGGTCGGGCTTTAGCCTGACTCAGCCGCGCCGCAGATCGCGCAGCATGCGCCGGGCGTGCTTGTCGGGCCGTCCCTCCGGCGCCGGCGGGGCAAGCCGCGAGCGTTCGCGCTTCTGCTCGCGCGCGGCGATGCTCGCTTCGGTCTCGACGTAATGACTGCGCGCCTCCGGCGCCGGACCGCGGCGCACCGGCAGGCTGAGAACTACGACCTCGAACCGCAGCTCGTCGCGTGTGATCTCGATGCGATCGTCGACGTGGACGGGGCGCGAAGGTTTGACGCGCTCGCCGTTGACGTGCACGAGACCGCCGGCGACGGCTGCGGTCGCCTGCGATCGGCTCTTGAAGAAACGCGCGCACCACAGCCACTTGTCGATGCGCAGCCCCGCGGTTTCCGGCTCCCGCTGTTCCATGGCACGAGTCTACGCCTGTATCATTCCCGCGCTCGGTTCATCACTACATTTCAAGAGGTTGGCGTGGCGGCCAGCGACTGCGTCGATCTTCTCATCGTGGGCGGCGGCATCAACGGCGCCGGCATCGCGCGCGACGCCGCGGGACGCGGGCTGAAAGTCGCGCTGGTCGAGCAGTCGGATCTCGCCGCCGCCACTTCGTCCGCCAGCACCAAGCTGATCCACGGCGGGCTGCGCTATCTCGAATTCTTCGAGTTCCGCCTGGTGCGCGAATCGCTGATCGAGCGCGAGCGCCTGCTGCGCATCGCCCCGCACCTCGTCCGGCCGATGCAGTTCATCCTGCCGCACGTTCCGGGGCTGCGGCCGCGCTGGCAGATTCGCTTCGGCCTGTTCTTCTACGACTACTTCAGCGGCCGGCGCACGTTGGCGCCGTCGCGCAGCGTGCGCGTCGGCAGCGGCAGTTACGGCGCGCTGCGTCCCGGCGTCGATCACGCGTTCGCGTATTCCGATTGCTGGGTCGACGACAGCCGCCTGGTCGTGCTCAATGCGGTGGATGCCGCACAGCGCGGCGCTGTAATCCACACCCGCACCCGTTGCATCTCGGCAGCGGTCGACAATGGTGTGTGGCGTGCGCGATGCGTACGGCAAGGCAGCGGCGAGTCGCTCGAGATTCGCGCTCGCGCGATCGTCAATGCCGCAGGTCCGTGGGTCGAGCAGGTCCTGAAGTCGTTTCCGGGCGTACGCGTCGCCGGCAGTGTGCGGCTCGTGAAGGGCAGCCACATCGTCGTGCCGCGACTGTTCCCGGGCAAGCACGCGTTCATGCTGCAGAACCCCGACGGCCGGATCGTGTTCGCGATTCCCTACGAACAGAAGTGGACGCTGGTCGGCACGACCGACGTGCCGTTCTCAGGCGACCCGGCGCACGTGCGCATCACCGACGACGAGATCCGCTACCTGTGCGACACGATCAACCGCTACTTCCAGCATTCGATCGCCCCGAGCGACGTGCGCTGGACGTACGCCGGCGTGCGGCCGCTGTTCGACGACGCATCGAAGAGCGCTTCGCGCGTCACGCGCGATTATCGAATCGAGCTCACGCATTCGCCGGAGCATCCCCCGCTCCTGTCGATCTTCGGCGGCAAGCTCACGACCTATCGGCGCCTCGCCGAAACCGTGCTGGAAAAACTGCAGGACTCGCTCGGCAGCAGCCCGCGTTGCTGGACGCATCGCGCGCCGCTCCCGGGCGGCGATTTGCCGGCGCGAAATTTCCGCCGCTTCGTCATCGATGTTCGCCGCCGCTGGCGCTTCCTGCCCATCACGGTCGCGCGCCGCCTCGCACGCTCGTACGGGACACGCGTCGAGCAGATCATCGGCAGTGCCCGGTCCTTTGCCGATCTCGGCGAGCATTACGGCGCCGGCCTCACCGCCGCGGAAGTCGACTATCTCACGCGCAACGAATGGGCGATGACGGACGAAGACATCCTGTGGCGGCGAAGCAAGCTCGGCTTGCACATGTCGGAGGCCGAGCGGCAGCGGTTCGCGGCAGCACTGGGCACGGGATCGAGCGCTTGCGCCTGAGCGGCATCAGCTACCGCGCGGGATCCGAGCTGTGGCTGCGGGACATCGATCTGTCACTCGCCGCGGGCGGCATCAACGTGCTGCTCGGCGCGACGCTTGCCGGCAAGACGACGCTGCTGCGGATCCTGGCCGGACTGGATCGACCGACGACGGGGCGAATCCTCGACGGCGATCGCGATCTCACCGGCGTGCCGGTGCGACAGCGCAACGTCGCGATGGTCTATCAGCAGTTCATCAACTATCCATCGCTGACGGTCTACGAAAACATCGCCTCGCCGCTGCGTGTCGCGCGCAAGAGCGAAGCGGAGATCAAGGCGCGCGTGACGCAACTGGCGCAGACGCTGCGACTCAGTCAATTCCTGTCGCGCTATCCAGCGGAGTTGTCTGGCGGTCAGCAGCAGCGAACGGCGTTGGCTCGTGCGCTCGCGAAGGACGCCGAGCTGCTGCTGCTCGATGAGCCGCTCATCAATCTCGACTACAAGCTTCGCGAAGAGCTGCGCACGGAGCTCACGCAGCTCTTTGCGGGCGGACGAACGACTGTCGTGTACGCGACGACCGAGCCGCTGGAGGCGCTGCAATTGGGCGGCCACACGACTCTGCTCGCCGAAGGTCGTGTGCTGCAGTCGGGTCCGACGCTGGAGGTGTTCCGGCGACCGGCAACTCTCGAAGCCGCGCGCGCCTTCAGCGATCCGCCGCTGAATGTGATTCCCGCCACCGTCGACTCTGGGCGCAGCGAGGCGGTGCTCGCCGATGGCGTGCGGCTGCCGATCGCGCCAGGCTGGGCCGCGCGGCTGGATCCGCAGGCAAGCGAAATCGTGCTGGGTATTCGCGCGCACGAATTTTCGTTGTCTGCGACGCCAGGGCAGACCGCACTGCGCGGCCGCGTCGAGCTCGCGGAGATCAGCGGCTCGGAAACTTTCATCCATCTCGCGCGCGACGACGTGCGCCTGGTCGCACAGATCCCCGGCGTGCACGACCTGCCGCTGAACGAGCCCTGCACTCTTTATGTCCGGCCGGCGAGCCTGTACGGCTTCGATCGCGGCGGACGATTGCTGTTCGCGCCGGAGCGCTGACGTGGCGCGAATCGATCTGGAGGATGTCGGTCATCGCTACGCGGGCGCCGGGGATTCGTTGGCGCTGCGACCGATGACGATGACCTGGAAGGACGGCGGTGCCTATGCGCTGCTGGGACCTTCCGGCTGCGGCAAGACCACGCTGCTCAACATCATCTCCGGGTTGATCGCACCGACGCGCGGCAAAGTGCTGTTCGACGGCCGCGACGTCACTGCGCTGCCGCCGGAAGCGCGCAACATCGCACAGGTGTTTCAGTTCCCCGTCGTCTACGACACGATGACGGTGTTCGACAACCTCGCCTTCCCGCTGCGCAATCGCCGCTGGGACAGTACGCGGCTGCGACAGCGTGTCGAGGAAGTCGCGGAGATCCTCGAGCTGACCGCAGACCTCGGGCGACGCGCGCGGGCATTGTCGGCGGACCAGAAGCAGAAGATCTCGCTCGGGCGCGGCCTGGTGCGCCCGGATGTCGCGGCGGTGCTGTTCGACGAGCCGCTGACCGTGATCGATCCGCATCTGAAGTGGCTGCTCCGCCGCAAGCTCAAGCAGATTCATCAGCAGCTCAAGCTCTCGCTGCTGTACGTCACGCACGATCAGACCGAAGCGCTGACGTTCGCCGACCAGGTCGTGGTGATGAGCCAGGGCGAGATCGTGCAGATCGGCACGCCCGAGCAGCTGTTCGAAACACCGGCGCATCGCTTCGTCGGACATTTCATCGGCTCGCCCGGCATGAACTTCCTCGCCTGCGAGTGGACTGCCGGCGCAGCGACGATCGCCGGCGTGCGCGTGCAGACGAGCAGCACGCAACCGCCGCCGGCAGGCGCGGCACTGTCGATCGGCGTGCGGCCCGAATATCTCGAGCTCGCGCCGACGCCGGGCCCGAATACCGTTCCGGCGCGCATCGCCGCGATTCGCGACCAGGGCATCCAGACGATGGTGCAACTGGAAGTCGGTGCGTCGCTCGCCTGGGCGAAGCTGCGCAACTCGGACGATGCCCTGCGCTCCGGCACGGCGTTCGCTCGCCTGCCACCTGCGCGCTGTGCGCTCTACGCCGACGAACGGAGAGTGCCGTGAGCTCGGCGAAGCCGGTCAATCAGCGTGCCTGGTGGTTCGTGCTGCCGGTTCTGATCAGCGTGGCGTTCTCGGCGCTGATCCCGCTGATGACGATCGTCAACTACTCGGTGCAGGACATCCTCGGCCCGGACCAGGCCGTGTTCGTCGGCATGGAGTGGTACAAGGAGATCCTGCGCGATCCGGATCTGCACGGCGCCCTCTATCGCCAGCTGATCTTCACCGCGGCGGTGCTCGCGATCGAAATCCCGTTGGGCATCACGCTTGCGCTGGCGATCCCCGAGCGCGGCTGGCGCGCTTCGCTCGCGCTCGTGTTGCTGGCGATGCCGCTGCTGATTCCATGGAACGTCGTCGGCACGATCTGGCAGATCTTCGCGCGCGGCGACATCGGCCTGCTCGGCTATGTCCTCACGCAACTCGGCATCGACTACAACTACAGCCAGCATCCGACGGACGCCTGGGTCACCGTGCTGGTGATGGACGTGTGGCACTGGACGCCGCTGGTCGCGTTGTTGTCCTACGCAGCGCTGCGTGCGATCCCGGAGCCGTTCTACCAGGCCGCGCGCATCGATGGCGCTTCGCGCTGGGCCGTGTTTCGCCACATCGAGCTGCCGAAGATGCGCGGAGTGCTGACGATCGCCCTGCTGCTGCGGCTGATGGACAGCTTCATGATCTACACCGAGCCGTTCGTGTTGACCGGCGGCGGACCCGGCACGGCGACGACGTTTCTCTCGCAATACCTCACGCAGAAAGCGGTCGGCCAGTTCGACCTCGGGCCGGCGGCGGCGTTCTCGCTCGTGTACTTCCTGATCATCCTGCTGCTGTGCTTCGTGCTCTACAACTTCATGAAGGACCCGCCATGAGGGGGAAGCGCAGCTGGCTGGTGCTGGCCATCTATCTCGTATTCACGCTCGCGCCCATCTACTGGATGCTGCACATGAGCCTGCGCAGCAACCTGGCGATCACCAGTACGTTCGCGTGGCTGCCGGAGTCGCTGTCGTTCGCGAACTACGCCACGATCTTCACCGACCCCGCGTGGTACGGCGGTTACGTGAACTCGATCATCTACGTCGTGCTCAACACGGTCCTCTCGGTCGCCGTGGCGCTGCCCGCGGCGTACGCCTTCTCGCGCTACTCGTTCCTCGGCGACAAGCACCTGTTCTTCTGGTTGCTGACGAACCGCATGACGCCGCCCGCCGTGTTCTTGCTGCCGTTCTTTCAGCTCTACACCGCGATCGGGCTCATGGACACGCACTTGGCCGTCGCGCTGGCGCACATGGTGTTCAACGTCCCGCTCGCCGTATGGATCCTGGAAGGATTCATGTCGGCGGTGCCGCGCGAAATCGACGAGACGGCGTACATCGACGGCTACTCGTTCCCGCGCTTCTTCGTGAAGTTGTTCCTGCCGCTGATCAAAGCAGGCATCGGCGTCACCGCGTTCTTCTGCTTCATGTTCTCGTGGGTCGAGCTGCTGCTCGCGCGCACGCTGACCTCGGTCGACGCCAAGCCGATCGCCGCGACCATGACGCGCACTGTGTCCGCCGCAGGCATGGATTGGGGCACACTCGCCGCGGCCGGCGTGCTGACGATCGTGCCCGGCGCGCTGGTGATCTACTTCGTGCGCCACTACATCGCCAAGGGCTTCGCGATGGGGAGAGTGTGATGACGCTGCTGTCGTGGATGGCGTGGACGCCGCCGGTCGCGATCTTCTTCGTCTGCATCGGCCTGCTGCTGGCGGCAATGACGGTGTGGGAGCTGCGCTCGCCCACGGTCGCACGCCGTGGCCTGCTGCCATTGGCGACGACGCGCGGCGATCGCTTGTTCATCGGCCTGCTCGCCGCGGCTTACGTGAATCTCGCGTGGACGGGACTCACCGACCTGCCACAGTGGTGGGGTGCAGGCTTGAGTGCCGCTGCGCTCGTTGCGATCATGCGTTGGGGTTGAGACAAAGGGGTTACCTGCCAATGAAACTACGCGCGCTGCTCTCACTCGCTCTCGCGCTGGCCGCAGCGCCGACTCTCGCCGACGAAGCCGCTGCCCGCCGCTGGATCGACCAGGAGTTTCAGCCTTCGACGCTCTCGAAAGAGCAGCAGCTCGCCGAGCTGAAGTGGTTCATCGGCGCGGCCGCGCAGCTCAAGGCGCAGGGCATCGCCGAGATCAGCGTCGTGTCGGAAACGATCACGACGCACGAGTACGAAGCGAAGACGCTGGCGCGCGCGTTCGGCGAGATCACCGGCATCAAGGTCAAGCACGACTTGATCCAGGAAGGCGACGTCGTCGAGAAGCTGCAGACCTCGATGCAATCGGGGCGCTCGATCTACGACGGCTGGATCACCGACTCCGACCTGATCGGCACGCACTATCGCTACGGCGCGGTGCTGCCGCTGTCGGACTTCATGGCCGGCGCCGGCAAGGCGTACACCAATCCGGGCCTCGACCTGAAGGACTTCATCGGCGCGAAGTTCGTGACCGCGCCGGACAACAAGCTGTACCAGCTGCCGGACCAGCAATTCGCGAACCTCTACTGGTTCCGCGCCGACTGGTTCGCGCGCAAGGATCTGCAGGAGCGGTTCCGCAAGAAGTACGGCTACGAGCTCGGCGTGCCGCTCAACTGGAGCGCCTACGAGGACATCGCCGCGTTCTTCAGCAACGACGTGAAGCAGCTCGACGGCAAGCGCGTGTACGGCCACATGGACTACGGCAAGAAGGATCCGTCGCTCGGCTGGCGCTTCACCGACGCCTGGCTGTCGATGGCGGGCTCGGCCGACAAAGGCATCCCGAACGGCATGCCGGTCGACGAATGGGGCATCCGCGTCGCCGCGGACAAGTGCACACCGGTCGGCGCATCGGTCGCGCGCGGCGGCGCTGCGAATTCGCCCGCGGCGGTGTTCGCGCTCACGAAGTACATCGACTGGATGAAGAAGTTCGCGCCGCCGCAGGCGATGGGCATGACGTTCTCGGAGTCCGGCCCGGTGCCGGCGCAGGGTGAGGTCGCCCAGCAGATCTTCTGGTACACGGCGTTCACCGCCGACATGACCAAGCCGGGCCTGCCGGTCGTCAACGCCGACGGCACGCCGAAGTGGCGCATGGCGCCCTCGCCGCACGGCCCTTACTGGAAGGACGGCATGCAGAACGGCTACCAGGACGTCGGCTCGTGGGCGTTCCTGCGCGGACACGATCCCAAGCGCATCTCGGCCGCGTGGCTGTACGCGCAGTTCGTCACGTCGAAGTCGGTGTCGCTGAAGAAATCGATCGTCGGCCTCACGTTCATCCGCGACAGCGACATCCGCCACGACTACTTCACGAAGAACGCGGCGAAGTACGGCGGGCTGATCGAGTTCTACCGCAGCCCGGCGCGCATCGCGTGGACGCCGACCGGCACGAACGTGCCCGACTATCCGAAGCTGGCGCAGCTGTGGTGGCAGAACGTGGCCACCGCAGTGACCGGCGAGAAGACCCCGCAGGCGGCGATGGACGACCTCGCCGACCAGATGGATCGCATCCTCGCGCGGCTCGAGCGCGCCGGCATGAAGAACTGCCCGCCGAAGCTCAACGCGAAGAAGGACCCGTCACGCGTGGCTGTCGGCGAACGCCGCGCCGTGGGCGAAGCTCGGCAACGAGAAGCCGAAGGGCGAGACGATCGCCTACGACAAGCTGCTGCAGGCATGGAAGGAAGGCAGAGCCCGATAACAAAAACGCCGGTCGACTCGTCGTCGACCGGCGTTGCAATCAAGGATCTTCTCTTGTTGTTGTCAGAGCTGTTGTCAGAACCGGAACTGCACCTCTGCGCCGAAGGTGCGCGGGTAGATCAACCCGACGCTTCTACGCGAGCCCACGGCCGTCGGCGATGAACCGCTCGAGCGGATGAAGCCCTCCTCGTCGAAGGCGTTCTTCACGAAGCCGATGATCGTGTAGCGGTTCTGCGCATCGTTCCACAGGATGCGGAAGTCGGCGATCTCGTTCGACGGCGCGGTCGTAATCGGATTCGAGAACACGTTCGACTGCAGGTCGTCCGTGAACGAATACGTGCCGCCCAGCGTCAGCGCGCCCGGCGTCCAGTTCCAGGTGTAGTTCGCACCGACCGTGTACTTCACTTCCGGCGAGTTGGGCAACGAGTTGCCGACCAGCGTCTGCGCGCCCCCACCCACGTTCTGCGCGCCTGGCGCCACCGCGCCCGGATCCGACGTGTCCTGGAAGCAGCAGCCGCGCGTGATCTCCGAATCGACGTACGAGGCATTCACGAACAGTTTCACTGCGTCGATCGGCGACCATACCGTTTCGACTTCCACGCCCATCACTTCCGCATCCAGATTCAGGAACTGCGTGGCGAAGATCACCGTGCCCGGCGCGCTGGGCAGCTGCACCGACAGCGGCGCCTGGAAGTCCTTGTAGTCGTAGAAGAACACAGCGCTGTTCACCTGGAAGCGCCCGCCGACCTGTTGCTTCCAGCCGAGCTCGTACGAATTGAGATACTCGGGATCCGCATACACGCCCGGGGCCATGTTCGCCGAAGCGATGAAGCCGCCGGCCTTGTAGCCGCGCGCATAGCGCAGATACACGTTCGTCTCGGAGGTCGGCTGCCACTGCAGACCGACCGTGCCGCTCACGCCGTCCCAGTCGCCTTCGAGGTTGCGACGCAGTCCGCCGTTCGGGCCCGGCACGCAGCCCACGCAACCCGTTCCGGCCTGCGTGATATCGAGTGCCAGTGCCTGCGTCGCCTGCAGCACACCGGTGGCAACGGCCACCGCCGTCGGTCCCAGGAACGGCGCGGTCGCCGGATTGGTGGTAATTGCGTTGAGCAGGACTGCATCGGGCGCAGTCGCAAGAGCGGCAAACGGCGCAAGCGCCGGGTTGGTAGCAAGCGTGTTGCGGAACGCAGCCTCGAAGCTCGCCTCGGCCGCGCCAATTGCCGTGGACGGGATGCGGCCGATATAGAACGCCTCGTCGAAGCCCTTCTTCTTGTCCTTCGTGTAACGTGCGCCGAGCGTGAACGTCCAGTTGTCGGTGAACGCCCAGTCGATCTGACCGAACCCTGCGTAGGACTCACCTTCGAGGTGACCGTTGATCGCGCCGTTGGTGCCGAGCGGGTTCGAACCCGCGGGCAAACCGGTGGGCGCGAGAATGGCCGCATCGTTGTGCGCCTTCGTGTGCTGCGGGTTGTCCCAGGTCGTGTCGTATTGGAACAGACCCACGATCCACTGCAGCGAGCCTTCGCCGCTGGAAGACAGGTTGATCTCGTTCGACCACCAGCGCTGCGATTCCTCGTAGAAGCCCTCGCGATCGACCGTGACGTTCGTCGCGGTATAGGACGGACGCGCGATCGTCAGCGGCGCGAGCGGTCCGCGCGCCGTCGAAATCGAAGTTCATCGTCGTGGCCACACCCGGAGTGCCTGCCGGCACCGGAATGTTGGTGACGCCGGTGCGCGGCGTTTCGTCGCTGTCGGAGCCCGTGTGATACAGGTACTCCTGGTAGCCGCCGAAATACTTCAGCGTCGCGCCGCCGAGATCCCACGTGAAGTCGAGATGGATACGGTTGTGGTCTTCGAGCGTGCCGACCACCGTGCGATTGGTGTCCGCGGTGTACGGGTCCGCGATCGCCGGGATTCACACCGGTGAAGCCGAACGTCGAGTTGTAATAGAGACCGCCGTTGTAGGGCAGCGTCGTGTCATACGGCGAGAGGTTCGCCAGCAGCGTGTTGCCGACGCCGTACGTGTCGCTCCACTCGAACTTCGAGTAGCGCACGCGAGCGACGGCGTGCTCGCCGAGATCCGCTTCGAGCTGCGCCTCGACCATCCAGCGATCGCTGGTGGCACCGTCTTCGGCCGGGCCGTTATTCTTGATGAAACCGTCGTCGCGCTTTTCACTGTACCCGCCGACCAGGTAGCGCACGTTGTTGGTGATCGGGCCGCGCACCAATGCATCGGCGTGATAGAAGCTGTAGTTGCCACCCTGCAGCCGCACCTCGCCTTCGAACTCATCAGTCGGGCGCTTGGAGATCACGTTGATCGCGCCGCCGACGGAGTTGCGTCCGTACAGCGTGCCCTGCGGGCCGCGCAGAATCTCGGTGCGCTCGATGAACAGCGACGGCGTCGAAGTGTCCGCCATCGAAGTCGAGAACACGCCGTCCGAATACAGAGCGACGGCCGGATCGGTACCGACCGCATTCGTCAGACGTCCGACGCCGCGGATGGCGAGACGATCGTCGTTGCGATACGCGACGCTCGGCGTGAAGCGCGCGAGATCTTCCACCGTGTTGACGCCGAGCAGAGTGCGCGTCTCGCTCGTGTACGCGGTTACGGCGACCGGTACTTCCTGAATATTGACTGCGCGCTTCTCCGCGGTGACGACCACTTCTTCGAGCACCGAAGTTCTGGTCGGTTCCTGCGCGAGCGCTGCGGCGCCGCCAAGGCCCAACACACTGCTGATCGCGCACGACAGCAGCGTTCGCTGTTTCGACTTCAACATGAGAAACCCCCACTCGGGCCGAGCGATGAATGCCCGAACAATATTTGTGTGCAGAATCGACGATCGCTCTGCGGTCACGTTCGATGGTATGAACTCCTGTGCGGAACAGCAATACGCTTTATTGTCCCGCACGATGGAACCGGAGTGACTTCAGCCAAACCCTGAGTCAGGTCAGGGAAAGAAAACGCCGGCCGATCGCGAAGATCGGCCGGCGTCGGTGTGGGCGCGGCAGGAGCCGGCCAGGTTCTGGTCAATTACCGAAGCGGAATTGCGCCTCGATGCCGTAGGTGCGCGGGAACGTCAACGAGCGCTGCCTGGATTGCACGCCCCACGCCGACATCGTTCGCGCTGGCTGCCTCGTAACCTTCCGTATCGAACACGTTCTTCGCGAACGCGATGATCGTGTAGCGGTTGTTCGGCTCGTTCCACAGCAGGCGCACGTCGGTCTCGTCGTAAGCCGGCGCGAGGTTGTGGTCGCGCGTGAAGACCGAGTAGTAGGCTTCGTCCTTGTAGGTCCACGTTCCCGAGAACGTCAGGTTGCCGGCCGGCGTGTACCAGGTGTAGTTCGCGTTGAACGCCACCTTGTTCTTCGGCGCGCTCGGCAGCGGACCGCCGTCGATGCGCTGCCCGACCTGCTGGCCGGGCAGCCACGTCGTGCACGGGCGCCCTTGCGGCGAGACCAACACGCCGCTGACGCCGGTATCGTCGTTGTCGATGAAGCAGCGGTTGTCCTTGATCTCGGTGTCGAGGTAGGAGTAGCTCAGGTAGAGCTGCAGCGCGTCCGTCACGGCCCAGTTCGCTTCGAGCTCGGCGCCCATGGACGTCGCCTGCTCCAGATTGAAGAAGCGGTTCTCGTTGATGTTCGACACCGGGTCGCGCACCGTCGAGGGATACTGCGCATCCTTGTAGTCGTAATAGAACAGCGAGAGGTTCGCGGTCAGTCGCTCCGCGATCGTCTGCTTCACACCGATCTCGTACGAGTTGATGAACTCCGGATCGGTGTAGCCCTCGCGGCCCGGCGCGAACGCACCGGCGCTGAAGCCGCCGCTCTTGTAGCCGCGCGAATACTTCACGAACGCGAGGCTGTCGTCGGTGGGCGTCCATTCCAGGCCGGCGGTGCCGGTCGTCGCGTGCCATTCGCCGGACGAGGGGATTGCGACGGTCGATCTCGCTGTAGAACGCAAACGGCAGGCCGGTCCACAAGCCCGCGAACGGATTCACCGGCGCAGGAGCCGGCGCTTGCGCGATGCGCGTCGCGAAGCCGTACAGCGCTCGCGTACGGAATTCCTCGGCGTCCTTGTGGTCCTCCGTGTAGCGGACACCGAGCGTCGTCTTCCAGTGGTCGCTGAAGGCGTAGTCGATCTGAGCGAACGCCGCGTGCGCATCGGCATCGAGCCACGCGCCGGCGTTCTGCAGGATCCGGTCGGGATTCGGCGGACCGAGCTGCGCCGCGGTGGATGTCGCGGAGGCGCGCGGCTGATCGAGTTGCGGCCTGATTCGGCGCGTTGACGCCCGCGAACTGGAAAACCTGCTCGTGATACTGATAGAGACCCAGGATCCACTGGAACGGGCCATCGTGGGTCGAGATCAGATTGATCTCGTTGCTGTAGTACTCCTTGTCCTCCTGATAGAACGCCCGGACCTGCGGGAAGATCGTGAACGGAGTCGCGGGCAGGATCGGCCCGGCGCCGTTGCGGCCGCCGCCGACCAGCACCGTGTACGGATCCTGGCGCGAGGTGCCGTCGAAATCGGATTCCTGCGTGTACGTGTAGCCCTGGTAGCCGCCGACATACTTCACGTCGGCGAAGCCCGTGTGCCAGATCAACTCGAGCGTATAGATGTGCACGTTGTCGAGGTTGGTCTCGAACGGCGTATCCGTATTGAAGAGCCGGTGATCGCGCAGCGAGGGCTCGGTCGTCGTATATGGAGGCGTGGCGAGCGTCACGTTCGGCAGGGCTGGCGGACGCGGTTTGCGGGCCGTTGTAGGTCGTCGTCGGGAACAGGCCGCCGAAGTAGCGCGGCGAGATGTCCTGCTGCGAGATCTGCACGAGCGAGCGACGGCGCTGGTTCCACTCCGAATGTCCGTACTTGAACCAACCCTCGAACGCATCGCCGATGTTGAATTCGAGCTGGCCTTCCGCGTACAGATCGTCGCCGACGTTGCCTTCGCTCGGACCGCCGTCCTCGTCGCGGAAGAAGCCTTCGCCCTGGCCGCCGCTGCTACCGGAGACCTTGAAGCGCAACCAGTCGGTGATCGGGCCCGACAGCGAGCCGTCGAAGATCTGCGTGTCGTAGTTGCCGGCGACCGCGCGGACCTCACCTTCCCACGTTTCGGTGGGCCGCCTGGAAATCACGTTGAGCGCGCCGCCGATCGAGTTGCGACCGTACAGCGTGCCTTGCGGGCCGCGCAGGACTTCGATGCGCTCGGTGTGAATCGGACGCTTGCCTGCTTCGACGTTGCTCGCCGTGTAGAAGCCGTCGGAGTACGTCGCGATGCCGGGATCCGAGCCGTAGTTGTTGGTGAGCCGGCCGACGCCGCGCAGGCTCATGCGATCGAGCGTCGTTGCATACGACAGGCCCGGCGTGAAATCGGTGAGATCGGCGATCGTCGTGATGCCGATCAGATCGCGCGCTTCGCTCGTAAAAGCCGATACGGCTACTGCGACGTCCTGCAGGCTCTGGCTGCGCTTCTGCGCGGTGACGACTACTTCTTCCAGAACGCTCGTGGTCCTGCCTGTGCTTTCCTGCGCGAGTGCAGCAGTTCCCGAAATACCGAGGACACCGCTGACCGCGCAGGACAGCAGCGTTCGCTGATTGGCCTTCATGTCTCCACCCCCATTCCTTACGAACCGGTTATGCGAAATCTTTTAATCTGCAGAACAGCCAGTCGCTCTGCGGTCGTACCGATGGTAGAAAAATCGGTATGCGGGCTCAAGCGCAATCAAACATGCTGCATCATGGAATCCGCGCCTCATCGAGCAGTCCGCCGTGCGGATCGCTCGGGGTTCCGCGCGATGGCACAATTCGCGCCTTTCGTGCGCACCGAGGACACGTTCGTGAAGGATGAAATCCTGCAGCGGCTGAGCCGCGAGACCGAAGCGCTGAAGGCGCAGGGACTGTTCAAGCCCGAGCGCGTGCTTTCGTCGGCACAGAGCGCGGTAGTGCGTGTCGGCGCCGGTGGAGAAGTCGTCAACCTGTGCGCAAACAACTACCTGGGCCTCGCCAACGACGCCTCCGTGCGCGAAGCCGCGCAGCGCGCGCTCGACCGCTATGGCTACGGCATGGCGTCGGTGCGCTTCATCTGCGGCACGCAGGAGATCCACAAGGACCTCGAGGCGCGGCTGAGCCGGTTTCTGGGCACTGAGGACACGATCCTCTACTCGTCGTGCTTCGATGCGAACGGCGGGCTGTTCGAGACGCTGCTCGACGAGCAGGACGCAGTGATCAGCGACGCGCTGAACCACGCGAGCATCATCGACGGCGTGCGCCTGTGCAAAGCGCAGCGCTTGCGCTATGCCAACAACGATCTCGACGAGCTGGAAGCGCGCCTGAAGGAAGCGAGCAAGTGCCGCGTGCGCCTGATCGCGACCGACGGCGTGTTCTCGATGGACGGCGTGATCGCGCGCCTCAAGGACATCTGCGACCTGGCCGACCGCTACGACGCACTGGTGATGGTCGACGATTCGCACGCGACTGGCTTCGTCGGCGCGCGCGGTCGCGGCACGCACGAGCTGCGCGGCGTCATCGATCGCGTCGACATTCTCACCGGCACGCTCGGCAAAGCGCTCGGCGGTGCCAGCGGCGGTTACACGTCGGGCCGCAAGGAAATCATCGCTTGGCTGCGGCAGCGCTCGCGGCCGTACCTGTTCTCCAACAGCATTCCGCCGTTCATCGCCGCCGCGAGCCTGCGCGTGCTCGACATGCTCGAAGCCGACACCACGCTGCGCAATCGTCTGTGGGAGAACGCCGCGCACTTTCGCGCGGGCATGGCGGCCGCCGGCTTCAACCTGGTGCCTGGCGAACACCCGATCATCCCGATCATGCTCGGCGACGCGAAGCTCGCCTCCGAGTTCGCCCGACGCCTGCTCGACGAAGGCGTCTACGTCATCGGCTTCTCCTACCCCGTCGTCCCTCAGGGCAAAGCGCGCATCCGCACGCAACTATCTGCCGCTCACACCCGCGACCAACTCGACCGCGCCGTCGCCGCCTTCACCAAGATCGGCAAGGAACTGCGCGTAGTCTAAACTTGCGCGCCCTCCGCACTAACCGCCAACCGCTAACCGCTTCTTTTCCTATGCACGCACTCGTCAAAGCTCGCGCCGCTGTCGGCATCGACCTGCAGGACATCGCGAAACCGGTCCCCGGCCCGAACGACGTCCTGATCCGCGTCAAGCGCAGCGCCATCTGCGGCACCGACATGCACATCTACAACTGGGATGCCTGGGCGCAGAAGACGATCCCGGTGCCGATGGCGGTCGGGCACGAATACTGCGGCGAGGTGGTCGAGATCGGCAGCGAGGTCTCGGGCTTCAAGCCGGGCGATCGCGTCTCGGGCGAGGGTCACATCACCTGCGGCCACTGCCGCAACTGCCGTGCCGGACGGCGCCACCTGTGCCGCAACACCGTCGGCGTCGGGGTGAACCGCCCCGGCGCGTTCGCCGAGTACGTCGTCATTCCCGCCTTCAACGCCTTCAAGCTGACGGCTGCGATCGACGATGAGATCGCGGCGATCCTCGACCCGCTCGGCAATGCGGTGCACACCGCGCTTGCGTTCGACGTCGTCGGCGAGGATGTGCTGATCACCGGCGCCGGGCCGATCGGCATCATGGCGGCGGCCATCGTGCGCTTCATCGGTGCGCGCAACGTCGTGATCACCGACGTCAACGACTACCGGCTGGAGCTGGCGCGCAAGATGGGCGCGACGCTCGCGCTCAACGTCACTCGCGACAAGCTCGAGGACGCGATGAAGCAGCTCGGCATGCAGGAGGGCTTCGACGTCGGCCTGGAAATGTCCGGCAACGCGGCCGCGCTGCGCGACATGCTGCGGACGATGCATCACGGCGGCGGCATCGCGATGCTCGGCATTCCGCCGAACGAGGTCGCGATCGATTGGAACGAGGTGATCCTGAAGGGCCTGACGATCAAGGGCATCTACGGCCGGCAGATGTTCGAGACCTGGTACAAGATGGCCGCGCTGCTCCAGAGCGGGCTGAACATCCGCCCCGTCATCACGCACCGCCTGCCGTACACGCAGTACCAGCAAGCGTTCGACATCATGGGCCGCGGCCAGTCCGGCAAGGTCGTGATGGATTGGGAATCGGCGTAGGTCGGGCTTTAGCCCGACACTCCTAATTCACCGAACACGGACAGTAGTAATACACCTGCTTCGGGTCCGTGAACCGCGACAGCCGCGCCAACTCCGCCTCCAGCGGCGCGAACCAGCGCCGCGCCTGGCTCAACAACTGACGCTCCGGCGCCAGCGCACCGGCGAAACGCGCGGCCAGCGCCTGCGATTGCAGCGCAATCGCTTCGCGCCAGCCGAGCGGCTGCTCGATGTACTCGACCTTGTAGTCGTCGCCGAGCTTGGCGCGCTTCGCCGCAGCGTTCAGCGCATCCTTGTACGAGCCGAGATGATCGACCAGCCCGTGCTGGGCCGCGTCGACGCCCGCCCACACGCGGCCTTGCGCCACTGCGTCGATGTCGTCGAACGATTTCTTGCGCGCGGCGGCGACGTGCTCGACGAACTCGCTGTACGTGTGCTCGACTGACGACTGCAGGATCTCCTTCGCGGCGTCCGGCAGTGTTCGGTCCAACCGCAGCGCGTCTGCAAGCGGTGTCGTGCCGATGCCATCGACAGTGACACCGAACTTGTTGAGTGTGTGCTCCACAGTCGGGAACACAGCGAACACGCCGATCGAGCCGGTGAGCGTCGCCGGGCTCGCCCAGATCTCGTCGGCGTCCATCGCGATGTAGTAGCCGCCGGACGCTGCCACGCTGCTCATCGAGGCGACCACCGGTTTGCCCGCTTTGCGTAACGCATCGACCTCGCGGCGGATCACTTCGGAAGCGAACACGCTGCCGCCCGGGCTGTCGATGCGCAGCACGACCGCTTTGATAGCGTCCTCATGCAAGGCCTCGCGCAACAGGCGCGCGAGCGAATCCGAGCCGACGGTGCCCGGCGGTTGCTCGCCATCGAGAATCTCGCCGGACGCGACCACTACGCCGACGCGGTCGCCGTCGAGATGCAGCGTGTGCGCCGGGCGCACGGACGCGAGATAGTCCCAGTGCGGAATGCCGCGAAACGTGTGCTGCTCCTCGTCTTCGCCGACGAGCCCTTTCATCTGATCCTCGAACTCGCGCCGCGACTTGAGATCGGTCACCAGCTTCTTCTCGAGCGCAACGGCAGCGAGGTCGCCGCGCTGCTGCTTGGCGAGTGCCGCGAAGTTGTTCGCGTAGTCGGCGATCGCGCCGTCGTCCAGGCTCCGCGCTTTGACGACGCCGGCCTGGTACTGCGCCCACAGCGCGTTGAGCCACGTGAGGCTCTCCTCTTCTTCCGTCTCCGCCATGTCGGCGCGGCTGAACTGGTCGGTGTAGGACTTGAACTTGCCGGCCTTGAACACGTTGACGTCGACCGCCAGCTTGTCGATCAAGCCCTTGAGGAACGTGCGGTAGTAACCGAAGCCGTCGATGAGCACGAGCCCCTGCGGATCGAGATAGATCTCGTCGGCCTGCGCGGCGATGTAGTACTGCGCCTGGTCGAAGCCTTCGCCGTAGGCGAGCACCTTCTTGCCGCTGGTGCGGAAGTCGCGAATCGCAGCGGCGACCTCCTCCAGCTTGGCCACGCCGCCGCCGGCCATGTGACCGAGATCGAGCACCAGCGCTTCGACGCGCTTGTCGGTCTTCGCAGCCTCGATGGCATCGACGAGATCGCGCACCAGCGTTTCAGCGCGCTGT
Source organism: uncultured Gammaproteobacteria bacterium (assembly GCA_963830745.1). GTDB lineage: Bacteria > Pseudomonadota > Gammaproteobacteria > Steroidobacterales > Steroidobacteraceae > Steroidobacter. The sequence goes on along the minus strand of CAWHNL010000009.1, from coordinate 729,925 downwards.
TGGCCGTAGATCTCCGCAACCGCGCGATCGAATGGATTGCCGGCAAGCTGCTCGACGAGCGTGCCCTGCGGCGCGATCACCAACGCCGTCTTGTGAGGCACGATCGGGATGCTGGGCGACAGCGCCGCAGCGAGGCCGAGGAACAACACCAGCAACACGATCAGGTGCATCACCTTGCGCAGCGTATCGAGCGCGCGCCAGACGAAGCGTGAAGAAGGCGCCAATAGTTTTCATGGGGCTTTCATGGCATCGCGTAAGAAATGCGATAGATCGCGTCGGAGGTGTCGTCGGAAACCAGCATCGAGCCGTCTTGCAGCACCAGCAGATCGACCGGGCGGCCGAACACGTCATCGCCGCGATTGAAGCCGGTCGCGAATGGCTCGTACTGCACGCCGCGCGTCCCGTCGATCTTCACGCGCGTGATGCGGTAGCCATTCTTCTCCTTGCGGTTCCAGGAGCCGTGCTCCGCGATGAACGCATCGCCGCGATACGCTTCGGGGAAGCGGTTGCCGGTGTAGAACTTCACGCCGAGCGGCGCGACGTGCGCTCCCAACACCTGCGCCGGCGGCGTGATCTTGCTGCACTCGCCGAGCTGGCCGAACTCTGGATCCTTGATGTCTTTGCCATGGCAGTACGGGAACCCGAAGTCGAGCCCGGCGCGCGTCGCGACGTTCAGCTCGCAAGGCGGCGCGTCCTCGCCGAGCCAATCGCGCCCGTTGTCAGTGAACCAGAGCTGCTTGGTGACTGGATGCCAAGTGAACCCGACTGTGTTACGGATGCCACGCGCGAATACTTCCTGGCCGGAGCCGTCGGCATTCATGCGCGTGATCTGTGCGTACTTCGGCTCGTTACAAACGTTGCACGGCGCGCCGATGGGGAAGTACAGCTTGCCGTCGGGTCCGAACGCGATGTAGCGCCAGCCGTGATGGCCGTCCTTCGGCAGGTCGTCGCGCACGACCTTGGGCTGCGCCACGCTTTCGAGCGTGGCTTCGATGTCGTCGAAGCGCAGCAGGCGGTTGATTTCGGCGACGTACAGCGCGCCGTCGCGGAATGCGACACCGTTCGGTGTGTTGAGACCATCGGCGATCGCGCGCACCGTCGGCTTCGCCGCAGCGCCCGGCGTGCCGCTCACTGCGTAAACCTTACCGCCGCGCGCGCGAGTGCCGACGAACAGCGTGCCGCGTTGACCGAGCGCCATGGAGCGCGCACCCGGAACCTGGTCGCTGTAGACCTCGATCTTGAAGCCCGTCGGCAGCCGGACGTTCTCGAGAACTTTGTCCGTCTTGGGGCTGGCGCTGGCCGCGGCTGCGGCCAGCGTGAGCGAAATGCAGATCAGTGTCACGCGCATGCAATTTCCTCCGCGCGTGCAGTGTACCTGTCGGGCTAAAGCCCGACCTACACCCTCACACCTTTTCTTCGATGCGGGCGGCCTTGCCCGTCAGGTCGCGCAGGTAGTACAGCTTGGCCCGACGCACGTTGCCGCGGCGCTTGACCGTGATCGCGCCGATCGACGGGCTGTAGGTCTGGAACACGCGCTCGACGCCTTCGCCGTGAGAAATCTTGCGCACGGTGAACGAGGAGTTGAAGCCGCGATTGCGGCGCGCGATGACGACGCCTTCGTAGGCCTGCACGCGCTCGCGGTCGCCTTCCTTCACCTTCACTTCGACGACGACGGTGTCGCCGGGCGAGAAGTCCGGAATCTTCTTGTCGAGCGCTTCGCTCTCGAGCTTCGCAATGATGTTGCTCATGTTGCTAACCATCCCGTTCAGTCTTGAATTCATCCAGCAGACGCTGCTCCTCAGGGCTCAGCGTCAACTTCTCGATCAGCTCCGGCCGCCGCAGCCACGTGCGGCCCAGCGCCTGCTTCGTGCGCCAGCGCCGGATCGCGGCGTGATTGCCGCTCGCGAGCACTTCCGGCACCGCGCGCCCCTCGAACACTTCGGGCCGCGTGTAATGCGGCCAGTCGAGCAGACCGGCGGCGAACGAGTCCTGCAGCGCCGATTCGTCGTCGCCGAGCACGCCCGGCAACAGGCGCACCACTGCATCGATCAACACCAGCGCGGGCAGCTCGCCGCCCGACAGCACGTAGTCGCCGATCGACACGCTGGCGTCGATCTCCGACTCGATCAATCGCTCGTCGACGCCCTCGTAGCGTCCCGCGAGCAACATCAGCCCCGGCAGCTGCGCCAACTCGCGCGCCAGTGCATGCGTCAGTCGCTCGCCGTCCGCGGCGAGATAGATGCTGCGGCTCCCCGCCGGCAGCCGGGCCTTCGCGGCACGGATCGCTGTGCGCGCAGGCTCGACCTTCAACACCATTCCCGGCCCGCCGCCGTACGGCCGGTCGTCGACCGTCCGATGTACGTCGGTGGCGAATTCACGCGGCGTCGTCGCATGCACTGCGACGCGGCCGGCTTCGATCGCGCGGCCCAACACGCCGACGCGCACCGCCTGGGCGACGAACTCCGGGAACAGCGTCACCACTTCGATGCGCATGTCCTCACCAGTCGGCAGCCCAGTCGAACACGACGCGCCCGGCGTCGAGGTCGACCGAAACGATTCGCTCCTTCACGAACGGCACCCAGTGCTGCCGCTCGCCCCGGATCACGACCACCGGGCTACCCGGCGTCGTCCGGAATTCCTCGATGCGTCCCAGCAGTTGGCCCTCGCGGCCGAACGCCTCCAGTCCCTCGAGATCGCTCCAGTAGTACTCGCCCGGCGCCGGCGCCGGCAGCTCCTCGCGGTCTACCGCGATCTGCTCGCCGGTGACGAGGCGCGCGTCCTCCGGGCGTCTGGACCCCGGCGAGCTTGGCGAGCACACCCTTCGCCGTCACCTTGCCGTCTTCGACTTCGACCTCACGCCACTGGCCGGCTCGTCCGAGCTGCCAGCGACCGTATTCGAGAATGTTGGCGGGCGGATCGGTGTACGACTGGACCTTGACCCAGCCCTGGACCCCGAACGGCCCGCCGACCTGCCCCAGGACGACGCGCCGCTGCACGCTCGTCTTCAGGCCGCGACGGCCTGCTTGCGATGCGTCTTGACCAGATGGGCGACGCGCTCGGACGGCTTCGCGCCCTTGCCGACCCAGTAGTCGATCCGCTCCAGGTTCAGCTCCAGGCGGCGCTGCTTGCCGGCCGGAACCGGGTTGAAATAGCCCACCTGCTCCAGGGTCGTGCCGCCCTGGCGCATACGGCTGTCCGTGACGACGACGTGATAGAAGGGCTGCTTCTTCGCCCCGCGGCGGGTGAGCCGAATGGTGACCATTGCTGCAAAAGCCTCGGAAAATCGCTGATCGGGCCGGGAGGGTGCTCCCGGTAAAAGGGCGCGAATGTTACTGAAAAATCAGGCGGCAAGCTAGAACTTGCGCCTGCCTAGCCCGGCGGGAACCGCCCCCCGCCGAATGCCCCCATCAGCCGCCGCAGGCCGCCGCCCTTGGACATGGTTTTCATCATCCGCTGCATTTGCAGGTAGTTCTTGAGCAGGCGGTTGACCTCGGAGACGTGCACGCCCGACCCGGCCGCTATCCGGCGCTTGCGGGAGGCGTCGATCGTCTTCGGATAGCGGCGCTCGCCGGGTGTCATCGAACGGATGACAGCGATCTGGCGCCGGATCTCCTTGTCGTTGGCTTGAGGTGCCGCGGCCGCCTTGCTCGCGAGCTGGGCCGGCAGCTTGTCCATCAGGGCATTCAGGCCGCCCATTTTCTCGACCTGCTGCAGCTGGTCGTGCAGATCCTCCAGGTCGAAATCCTTGCCCTTCTTCAGCTTGCGCGCCAGCTTCTCGGCCTGCTCGCGGTCGACGTTGCGCGTGACGTTTTCCACCAGCGCCAGCACGTCGCCCATGCCGAGAATGCGCGAGGCGACGCGCTCCGCCTGGAAGACTTCGAGCGCCTCGGTCTTCTCGCCCGTGCCCATGAACAGGATGGGCTGGCCGGTGATCTGCCGGACCGACAGCGCGGCGCCGCCGCGTGCATCGCCGTCCGTCTTGGTCAGCACGACGCCGGTCAGGTTCAGCGCCTGGCCGAATGCGCGCGCCGCGTTGACCGCGTCCTGGCCCGCCATGCTGTCGACGACGAACAGCGTCTCGGTCGGGGCGACCGCGGCGCTGATGTCGCGGATCTCGACCATCATCTCTTCGTCGACGTGCAGGCGTCCCGCGGTGTCCACGATGAGCACGTCGAACAACGAGCGCCGCGCCTCGACCAGCGCTTCGCGCGCCAGCACGACGGCGGACTTGCTCGGATCGGAAGGGTAGAAGCCGATTTCCAGCTGCGTCGCGAGCCGCTCCAGCTGCAGGATCGCGGCGGGTCGATACACGTCGGTGCTCGCGAGCAGCACTTTCTTGCGCTCGTTCTCCTTGAGCCATTTCGCCAGCTTCGCCGCGGACGTCGTCTTGCCGGCGCCCTGCAAGCCTGCCAGCAGGATCACGACCGGCGGTTGCGCCCGCAGATTGAGCGGCCGCACGCCCTCGCCCATCAAGGCGATCAGCTCGTCGTTGATGATGCGGACCAGCGTCTGGCCCGGCGTCAGGCTCTTGTCGAGCTCCTGCCCGACGACCTTCGCACGCACTGCATCGACGAACGTCTTGACGACCGGCAGCGCAACGTCCGCCTCGAGCAGCGCCATGCGCACCTGGCGCAACGTGTCTGCGATGTTCTCGTCGGTCAGTCGCCCGCGGCCGCGCAGGCTTTCGATGACGCCCTGCAGGCGCTCGGTCAATTTGTCGAACATGGGAGAAAGAAGCGGATAGCGGATGGCGGATAGCGGATAGTGTAGAACAAGAAGCCTTCAGGTAGCCTGTACGCATCTCGGCAGCCGAGCTCGCTCAGTACCCACCCTGTGTTATCCCTCGTCGTTCTTGCGTGCTATCTGGCTTGTGCCGCGTGGCTCGCGTCGAGCGTCTATCGCGCCGGCGAGCACGCTGCCCACGGTCGCCGCATTGCCGGTATTGCGCTCGGCCTGATCGCGCTGGTCCTGCACGCGATTCTGCTGTGGCGCGGGCTGTTCGCCCGGCCGGTTCTTTCATTCAGCATCGGGGAAACCGCATCGCTGATCGGCTGGCCGATCGGCCTGATCGCGGTCGGCGCATCGTGGTTGCGACCGCGCTTCGCCGGTATCGGGGCCGTGCTCACTGTCGTCGCTGGCATTGTCGCGGCGACGACCGTCGAAGGCCCCGGCGGCCATGCGCTGGAGCGCCCGAGCTGGGAAATCGGCGCGCACATCGTGCTGTCGACTCTGGCGTACGCGCTGCTCACGATTTCCGTCGCGTTGGCTGTCGCGTTGCGGATGCTGGATCGCCGACTGCGCAGCCGCAAGCCGCTCGGCTGGTTGCAGACGCTGCCCTCAGTCGAAGCGCTCGAGGCTGGCACATTCCAAGCGCTCACCGCCGGCTTCGCGGTGCTGACGCTCGCGCTGTTCAGCGGCTTCGTGTTCGTCGACAACCTGTTCGCGCAGCACCTCGTCCACAAGACGGTGCTGTCGTGCCTCGCGTGGGTCGTGTTCGCGGTACTGCTGTTCGGCCGCTGGCGCTTCGGCTGGCGCGGCCGCACTGCGACCAACTGGGCACTGAGCGGGTTCGCGCTGCTGGGATTGGCGTACTTCGGCTCGAAGATCGTGCTCGAATCCCTCGGCCGTCATTGGGGCTAGCGCTCGCAACTACGGGCCGCGCACCTTGCTCACGTTCTCCGCAACGGCTCTCGCCCTGATCGCCATCGTCGCTGCGCTGGCCGGATGCGCCGCAGGGTTCGCGCTCGGCGCAAGACGCATGCGCGCGCGGCGTCCGCGGCCGATGACGGCGAACGATCCGGCGTCCGCCGCCGATCGCTCGCAGCTCGCGGACAAGATGCTCGGGCTGGAGACGATCAGGGTCGAGGACATCATGATCCCGCGCGGCGAGCTCGCGTACGTCGACGTCAGCGACGACTGGGACACGATTCTCGACGCGCTGCGCTCGACGCCGCACACGCGGCTGCCGGTCTGCCAAGGCAACCTCGACAACATCGTCGGCATCCTGCACATGAAGAAGGTCGCGCGCGCGCTCGCACGCGGCGACTTCGATCGCGAGCACTTGCTGCAGCTGGCACGGGAGCGCGAGGCGTACTTCGTGCCGGAGGGCACGACGCTCGACGTGCAGCTGCTCAACTTCAAGCGCGACCGGCGCCGCATCGCGCTCGTCGTCGATGAGTACGGCGACATCCTGGGACTGGTGACGCTGGAAGACATCCTCGAGGAGATCGTCGGCGAGTTCACCAGCGCGCCGGCGACACTGCACAAGGACATTCACCGCGACCCGGACGGCAGCTACGTCGTGAACGGCGCGATCAACGTTCGCGTGCTCAATCGCACCCTCGGCTGGAACCTGCCGACCAACGGGCCGCGCACGCTCAACGGCCTGATCGTCGAGTACCTGGAAACGCTGCCGCAGGCGGGCACGGTGCTGCGTTTCGCCGACCTGACGATCGAGATCCTGCAGACCATCGACAACAGCGTGAAAACCGCGCGCATCCGGCCGGTCGCGGCCGCGACTTTCGACGAGCGCTCAAAAGGCGCTGCGTAGCGCGTCCGCCAGCCGCTCGACGCCGATCACCTGCAAGCCATCGATGGCGCGCCGCGGCTTGTTCGCTTCCGGCACGATCGCGCGCTCGAAGCCGTGCTTGGCTGCCTCACGCAGGCGTTCCTCGCCGTACGGCACCGGACGAATCTCGCCCGCGAGACCCAGCTCGCCGAAGCACACGAGCCGGCCGGCGAGCGGCTCGTCGCGCGCACTGGAAACCGTCGCGAGCACAGCCGGCAGATCGGCGGCGGTCTCCGAAATGCGCACGCCGCCGACCACGTTGACGAAAACGTCGCGGCCCGAGGTCGCAACGCCGCCGTGCCGATGCAGCACTGCGAGCAACAACGCGAGACGGTTCGCTTCCAGGCCGACGGCGACACGGCGCGGATTCATGCCCTGCGCGTCGTCGGTCAGCGCCTGCACTTCGATCAGCATCGGCCTGCTGCCCTCGCGAGCCACCATCACTGCGCTGCCGCTGACGGGCTGCGCGTGCTGCGAAAGGAAGATCGCCGACGGGTTCTTGACTTCCTTGAGGCCCTGCTCGGTCATGGCGAACACGCCGACTTCGTTGGCGGCGCCGAAGCGATTCTTGACCGCGCGCACGAGCCGGAAACGGCTGCCGGCATCGCTCTCGAAGTACAGCACCGTGTCCACCATGTGCTCGAGGATGCGCGGTCCGGCGATCACGCCTTCTTTCGTCACGTGGCCGATGATCAGCACCGACACACCCGTGGATTTCGCGAAGCGCACCAGCGCCGCCGCGGACTCGCGCACTTGTGCGGCCGATCCCGGCGAGGATTCCACCTCGGTGGCGAACATGGTCTGGATGGAGTCGATGACCAGCACCCGCGCACCGGTGTCGCGCGCGTGATCGATGATCGTGTCGACGGAGGTTTCCGCGAGCAGCTGCAGCGTATCGCCCGCCAGCCCGAGCCGTCGTGCGCGCAGGCTGACCTGCCGCAGCGATTCCTCGCCCGTCACGTATAGCGTCGGGGTCACGCGGCTGAGCGCGTCGCCCGCTTGCAGCAGCATCGTTGACTTACCAATGCCGGGGTCGCCGCCCAGTAGCGTGACCGAACCGAGCACCAGGCCGCCGCCGAGCACCCGATCGAGCTCCTCCATCGCGGTCGGCACGCGCGGCTCGTCGCGCTCGGCGACCTGCGATAGCCGCTGTGGCTCGGCGGTCGCCGCGGCAAAGGCGCGGCGCTCCGGCTTGGCACGCGCGGCTATGGACACGCGCTTCAACGAGTCGCCCGCGCCGCACATCGGGCACAGGCCCTGCCACTGCAGGCTTTCGTTGCCGCACTGGTCGCACACAAAAACTTCGCGGGATTTCGCCATGACTCTCTAACCGGATCGGGACAAGGACGTGATCGGCATTCCTACAGTAGCGCATGATGCTGTCGGACAGGTGCCACGCTTGGCTGCGGGCTGTGACGCCTGCTGCGATTTGCCGGCGCGCCATTCGTCTATACTCGCGCCGGTTTCGTTCGAGGTGCCTGGGTGGCGGCAAGACTGGCGCGATTTTCCTGGCTTCCCGGGGGGCTGGCAGCAGCCTTCGTCATCGTCGTCGGACGCCTGATTTCCTCCACCGCCTACGCGCCGGTCGAGCTGATGGTCTACGACCGCGTGATGCGCGCCACACCGGCGGCACCCGCCGCCGACGTGATGATCGTCGCCGTCGACGACGCCAGCATTGCCAAGCTCGGCGCATGGCCCTGGCCGCGCGACGTCCATGCCAGCCTCATCTCGCACCTCGCCTCCGCGGGCGCACGCGTCGTGGCATTCAGCGTGCCCGTGGATACTTCGCCGCGCACCAGCGAAGCGGAGCGCCTGCGCGCCGCACTCGCGCTGCTCGAATCTTCGGACCTCGGCAGCTCGGAACAGGCACAGCAACTGCGCCGGCTGCTCGGCGAGTCCAGCGCGGGTCGCGACCCCGACGCACACCTGGCGCAGGCGATGCAGTCATACGGCAACGTGGTGCTGCCGGCGGACGTCCGCCTCGCCGAGACGCTGGGTGGAAAACCCGAATTGCCACCGCGACTGCTTTCGACTGGCGACGCGGCTGCGCTGCGCGACGCGCGCACTGCTGACATCGTCGCCGCGCCGACTCCGGTGCTGGCGCGGGCCGCCGCCGCAGTCGGGCACACGCAGACCCTGGCCGACGGCGACGGCACCGTTCGCTCTGACGCGGCGGCGCTGCGTGTCGGTGAAGACACGATGCTGCCTTCGCTGGCGACTGCAATCGCCGCGCGCGCGTTCGGTGTCGCACCTGCGGAACTGACTTTCGCTGGCGGCGAGACCCTTCATCTCGGCGAGCGCGTGCGGCCGCTGAGCACAGCACTGACGATTCGCCCGCACTACTTCCCTACGACGCCGCCGCAGTTCACGCAGTATCCGTATTGGCGCGTGATGGCCGGCGACGTTCCGGTCGAGCAGCTGCGCGACAAGATCGTGATCGTCGGATTCCTCGACTCGTCGCTGGCGGCGCCCGGCACGGTGACGACACCCGCGAGCGACGCGTCGCCGGCAGTGCTGACCGCTGCGAGCACCGTGGCGAGCATCGTCGAAGGCAAGGTCTACTCGCGTCCCACGTACGCGATCGCGCTGGAATGGCTCGTGGCGGTTGCGGTTATCGCCTTCGCTGCGTTCGTGCTGCCGATGACCGGCGCGACTTTCGGCGCACTGGCAAGCGTGCTGTTCATCGTGATCCTCGGCGTCATTGAGATCGGTCTGCTGAGCTCGTCGCAGGTGTGGGTGCGCTTCATGCTGCCGGGCATCGCACTCGTCATCGGGTACGGCCTCTTTCTGCCCGGCGAGCTGATGCGTCGCGCGACCAGCCGCAGCGAGGACGCCAAGAATCTGTCCGCGGGCAGCCTGCGAACTCTCGGACAGACGTTCCAGCGCCAGGGCCAGCTCGACCTGGCGTTCGAGACCTACCGCCGCTGCCCGCTCGACGCGGCGACGATGGAGCTGCTGTACCTGCTCGGCAACGACTTCGAGAAGCGGCGACAGATTCAGAAGGCGTCCAACGTCTACAGCTACATCGCGGCCCGCGATCCGAACTACCGCGATCTGCGCGCGCGTCGCGCGCGCTTGAAGGAGCAGCCGCTGACGCGCGGCGTGGCGCCCGCACCGCCGCCACCACCGCCTTCGCAATCGAGCACGTCGCCGGAGCTCGAGACGCAGCCCGCCGATCCGGATCTGGCATATCCGGCGCCGCGGCACGCGCGCGCGGCGCGCGCGCTCGGCCGCTACGAGATCGAGCGCGAGCTCGGCAAGGGCGCGATGGGCACGGTGTATCTCGGCCGCGATCCCAAGATCAACCGCGTGGTGGCGATCAAGGCGATACCGCTCGCACAGGAATTCGAGGAGGACGATCTGCAGGAAGCGCGCGCGCGCTTCTTCCGCGAGGCCGAAATGGCGGGGCGACTTAATCACCCGGCGATCGTCACGGTCTACGATGCGGGCGAGGACCAGGGACTGGCCTACATTGCGATGGAATACCTGCGCGGCACGCACATGAGCCATTTCACAGAAGCTGCGCGCATCCTTCCTTTCAAAAATACGATGCTGTTGGTCGCGCGCGTCGCGGACGCCCTCTACTATGCGCACCGCCAAAACGTGGTCCACCGCGATATCAAACCGGCTAATATAATGTTCAATCCCGACACGGACGAGTTGAAGATCACCGATTTCGGTATCGCACGCCTGACCGATACAAGCCGAACCAAAACGGGAATCGTCCTGGGCACGCCCTCATTCATGTCGCCGGAACAGCTGGAAGGTCGACCGCTCGACGGACGCTCCGACCAGTTCGGCCTCGGCGTGAGCCTCTATCAATTGCTTTGCGGACAGCTGCCGTTTCGCGCCGAGTCGATGCCGCGGCTGATGCAGAAAATCGCCACCGAGCCGCACGCCTCGATCCGGCTGGTGCGGCCCGAGTTGCCGGAGTGCATCGATCCGATCCTGACGCGCGCGCTCGCGAAGTCGGCCGACGACCGCTACGCGCATTGCGGCGAGCTGGCAAGCGCGCTGCGTGACTGCGCCGGGGCGCCAGACGCCGCGCAGCCGGCACCAGCCAAGCACGAGTGGCTCATCCCGTGACCCAGCAACGGGAGACGAACTAGTGCGCGGCAAAATCCGCTCGGTCGGGCTCACCGACGTGGGCCGCGTCCGCGAGCATAACGAGGACACGATCGGCGTCGACGCCGACATCGGCCTGTTCGTCCTGGCCGACGGCATGGGCGGCTACAACGCCGGCGAAGTCGCGAGCGGCATCGCCGTCAAGACGGTGATGAGCCTGGTCAAGGAGGCTGTCGAGCACCAGGACATGAGCTCGGCGGATCCGGAGACCGGCATGGCGCGGCCGAGCATCGTGCTGCGCGACGCGATCGCACGCGCCAACAAGATCATCTACCAGACCGCCAAGACCCAGCCGCAATGCGAGGGCATGGGCACGACGATCGTCTCCTGCCTGTTCTTCGACAATAAGGTGGCGATCGCGCACGTCGGGGATTCCCGGCTGTACCGCCTGCGGGCGAACCGCTTCGAGCAGATGACGATGGACCACTCGCTGCTGCAGGAGCTGGTCGATCGGGGTTTCTACTCCCAGGCCGAGGCGCAGCGGGCGACAAACAAGAACTACGTCACACGGGCGCTCGGAGTGGAGCCGACCGTGGAGGTCGAAGTCCACGAGCAGCCGGTTCAGAAGGGCGACTTCTTCGTTCTGTGCTCGGATGGGCTGTCCGACATGGTGGAAGACGACGATATTCACTTAACTATGAGTACCTTTAGTGCTAGTCTTGAAACGGTCGCTAAGCAATTGATTCAGCTATCGAACGACAACGGCGGACGCGACAATGTGTCGATCATCCTTGCTCAAGTTGTGGACTCGTTCGCAGCGAAAACGGGCGTAGTTGACAGAATCTTGCGGTGGTTCGGCTAGCATCCGCACGCAGTTCTCAGGCGAGTTTCGAGGGCGCTACATGGCACGGTTGATCCTAAGCCTCGATGGTCAGGTAATGGCCGAATACAACATGAACAAGGAGCGTTACACCATCGGTCGGCTGCCGGACAATGACATCCGCATCGACAATCCCGCGGTCAGCGGCCATCACTCGTTGATCATCAACATCCTCAACGATTCGTTCCTCGAGGATCTCAACAGCACCAACGGCACGTACGTCAACGGCAAGCTGATCAAGAAGCACGCCATGCAGCACGGCGACGTCGTCACCGTCGGTCATCACCAGCTGCGCTTCGTCGACACGCAGAGCTCGGACACCGAGCCGGACGAGTTCGAGAAGACGATGGTGATCACGCCGGGATCGGCAATCGCTGCCGCCGCGGCGAAGAAAGCTTCCGCAGTTGCACCGCCTCCGCCGCCGGCACCGAAAGCCTCCGGCGCAACGGCGACCGCGATCCGCGCGGTGCCGTCGAGCTCGAGCGCCACCGGCGAGCATCCGGTCGCGTTGCCGAAGGCGAAGCTGCAGGTGCTGAGCGGCGCATTCGCGGGCCGCGAGCTCGAGCTCAACAAAGCGCTCACGACGCTCGGCCGCCCGGGCGTGCAAGTAGCGGCGATCACGCGCCGCGCCGACGGCTTCTTCATCGTGCACGTCGACAGCGGCAAGCCGAACGACTATCCGCTGGTCAACGGCAGCGGCATCGGCGAGCAGGCCCGCAGGCTCCAGGACAACGACGTGATCCTGCTCGCGGGCGTGAAGATGGGATTCTTCGAGGGCTGAGATCGGGCTAAGCCGACCGCAGCTTCGGGCGTCTCAGCCCGACACCTCTCTTCTCTTCACCCGCTCCGCGATCCGACAAAACAACTCGTACGCGATCGTGTCCGCGAACGGCGCGACGCGCTCCGCTGGCAATCCCTTTCCCCACAGCGTGACTTCGTCGCCGACCGCGGCATCCGGCAGGTCGGTTGCGTCGAGCATCGTCATGTCCATCGAGACGCGGCCGACGATCGGCGCCTCGCGACCGTTGATCAACGCAGGCGCTCCCGCGCGCATGCAGCGCGGATATCCATCTCCGTAGCCGACCGCTGCGACGGCGATGCGCGAGTGTCGTGGTGCGCGCCAGATCCCGTTGTAGCCGATCGCTTCGCCCGCAGCGACGTTGCGCACGGCGATCAACTGCGTCGTGAACGTCATCGCGGGCAACAGCCCGAGATCGCCAGCGCTGCGCTCAGCGAACGGCGAGGCGCCGTAGAGCATCAGGCCCGGGCGAACCCATTCGGCATGCGTCTCGGGCCAGGCGATGATGCCGGCCGAGTTGGCGATGCTGCGCTCGAGTCGCAGCGGCTCGCTCAACGTGCGGAAGCGATCGAGCTGCAGTTTCGTCTCCGAGCCGCCGACATTCTCCGCGCAGGCGAGATGCGTCAGGAGACGTAGCGTGCCGACCGCCCGGCATGCATGCAGTCGAGCATGCCCCGCATCGGACCTCTTCCGGCCGGAAGCCGAGCCGATTCATGCCGGTGTCGACTTTCAACCAGACCGCGAAGCGGTGCGTCCCCGCGTACTGCTCCAGCATCGCGACCTGCTCGAACGAGTGAACGACGAGTTGCAGATCGTTCGCGGCCGCAACTTCGAGCTGAGCTGCGAAGAACGCGCCTTCGAGCACGACGATCGGATGAGCAAGCTGCGCGGCTCGCAGCGCGAGCCCTTCCTCCACGCGAGCCACGCCGAAAGCATCGGCGCCGGCAAGTGCGCGCGCGGCATGAACGAGGCCGTGCCCGTAGGCGTTGGCTTTGACCGCCGCGATGACGCGCGCAGCAGGTGCGAAGCGGCGGACTACCGCAAGGTTGTTGCGCAGAGCAGCCGCGTCGACGCGTCACACAAGGAGACTGCACGCGACTTTCCTCAGAAGTCCGAACCGCCCACTTCGGGCGTGAAGGGCCGGAACTGCGTGAACTGCCCGAGGAATGTCAGCTGAAACTCGCCGATTTCGCCGTTGCGTTGCTTGGCGATGATGATGTCTGCGATGCCTTTGCGCGTCGTGTTCTTGTCGTAGACCTCATCGCGATAGATCATCATGATCAGGTCCGCATCCTGCTCGATGGCGCCGGACTCGCGCAGGTCGGACATCACCGGCTTCTTGTCGTTGCGCTGCTCGACGCTGCGGTTGAGCTGCGACAGAGCAATCACTGGCACCTGTAACTCCTTGGCGAGCGCTTTGAGTGACCGCGAGATCTCCGAGATCTCGGTGGCGCGATTCTCTTTCGTGCCGGGCACCTGCATGAGCTGCAGATAGTCGATCACGACCAGGTCCAGTCCGTGTTCACGCTTCAGGCGACGTGCACGCGCGCGCACGTCGGTCGGAGTCAACGAGCCGGTATCGTCTATGTAGATACCGGCGGTCTTCATCATCGCTATCGCGCTGTTGATGCGATTCCAATCGTCGTCTTGAATGTTGCCGACTCTCAGCCGGCTTTGATCCACGCGTCCCAACGAGGAAATCATGCGGAACGCGACCTGCTCGCGCGACATTTCCATGCTGAAAACGCCGACTTTCGCCTTGCGCGGGCCGAATGCGGCGTTCTCGGCGATGTTGATGGCAAAGGTCGTCTTGCCCATCGAGGGCCGGCCGGCGATGACGATCAGATCCCCCTTCTGCAGTCCCGCTGTCATTTCGTCGAGCCGCGGAAAACCGGTCCCCAGACCCGGCAACAGCCCCTTGTTCTGCTGCAAGCAGGTCCAGTCGATCGATGACAGGACCGAGTTCGTCCTTCAGTGGGACGAAGCCGCTGCGCGTCTTGTTGCCGGACTCGGCGATCTCGAACACGCGCCGCTCCGCCTCGTCGACCAGCTCGATCGCGCCGCGGCCTTCCGGCTCGTAGGCGCTCTGCGGCGATCTCGCCGCCGACGCTGATCAGGCGACGCAGTGTCGAGCGCTCGCGCACGGCATCGGCGTAAGCACGCACGTTCGCCGCGCTCGGCGTGTCGCGCACCAGGCCAGCGAGGTAGACGAGTCCGCCGGTTTCCTCGGCGATGCCCTTGCGTCCCAGCCACTCCGAGAGCGTGACGGCATCGGAGGGCTCGCTGCGGCCAGCCAGCTCGGCGATGGCCTCGAAGATCAGTTGATGATCGCGGCGATAGAAGTCGTCGGCGACCAGGCGATCCGCGATCGTGTCCCAGGCGCGGTTGTCGAGCATCAGCGCGCCGAGCACCGCCTGCTCTGCTTCGACCGAGTGCGGCGGCACCCGGATCTCGTCGACCGCAGCCTTGTCGCGGGCCCGACGTGGCCCGACGACTGCGACTTTGGATTCAGGCTCGGCCACGAGTCGAGTCGGGCTGAAGCCCGACCTATTCCTCGGCGACGATCGTCACGGGCAACTCGACCGTGACGTCCGTATGAAAGTGCAGCTGCACGATGTGCTCGCCGGCCTGGCGGATCGGGCCGTGCGGCAGACGCACTTCGGAGCGCTCGACGTCGAAGCCGGCCTTGCGGGTCGCCTCGGCGATGTCCGAAGTGCCGACCGAGCCGAACAGCTTGCCTTCGCCACCGGCCTTCGCAGTGAGCGACAGCTTGAAGCCCTGCAGCTTCGCCGCGCGCGCCTGCGCCTTCGACAGCTCCTCGCCCGCCGCCTTCTCCAGCTCGTGGCGACGCGCTTCGAACTTGGCGATGTTGTCGGCCGTTGCGAGCGTCGCCTTGCCTTGCGGCAACAGGAAGTTGCGGCCGTAGCCGGCCTTCACCTTGACGCGGTCGCCGATGTTGCCGAGGTTGGCGACCTTCTGCAGCAGAATGATTTCCATGAGAGCACCTAAGAAGTCACGAAAGTAGTCTACAGGCTTGCCGGCCGGCGCGGCCGCAACCAATTGTCAGCGAAACCCCAGATCGCGAGCACGATCATCGTCAGCATCATCGACAGCGGCACGACCAGCAACAGATAGATGGCCGCGAGCCACCCCCGATTCAGCCGGCCGCCGGCCCGGCTGCGATGCGCCGCTGCCAGCCCCTGGAATGCGAACGCCACGAACGCGACCCAGGCGAGCGCCGAGATCAGCGGGCTGTCGGTCGTCATCGCGAGCACGAACACGACGGTGACCGTGACACCGAGCGCGATGCCCAGCCGCAGATTCCGATACTCCGCGCCGAACGCTCCCGGAGCGCGCAGCAACGTGTCCCACCAGAGACCCAACAGCAGCGAGCCGAATAGCGTCGCCAGCGTAAGCCCGCCGAGCGCGCCCCACATCGCGGGTGCCCAGCCGGCAATGAGCGCATCCCGATCGCCTTCGATCTTGATCCCCGCCTGTTGCATCGAATCCAGCATCTGCATGAGCAGCGGCTTCCAGAACGCCACCGGATCGGGCAGCGCGGCGTGCACGACCGCCAGTAACACGGCGATGCTGAGCACAGCCACCTGGAAGCACAGGTTCAGCGAACCGGTGCGCTTCAGCAGCAGCGCGAGACCGAGCGGGCCGAAGAACGTCAGCGCGATGCCGACGAACGTGCCAGTCATCACCGCAGGCGCCAGCGAGTAGGTCGATCCACGTCGCAGCGGCGGTGCCGATTGCCGCGACGCCCAAGCCGATCCTCGCGTCGAAGCGCAGCGCGCTCAGGACGGGAATCGCGCACACGAGCACCGTGAGCGGCGGTATCAGCTGCGTCAGCGCGCCGAAGAACGCGATCGCACCGGCGGCGCGCCACGGACGCTCTGTCAGCCAGACGGCAATTGCACGATGCATGGTCACGCGCGCCGCGCACGACACGCGGCGCGCACCTCGCTACGTCAGCTCAGTGCTGATCGGTGTACGGCAACAACGCCAGGTAACGCGCGCGCTTCACGGCGACGGCGAGCTGGCGCTGGTAGTGCGACTTCGTTCCGGTGATCCGGCTCGGAACGATCTTGCCGGTCTCCGTGATGTAGCTCTTCAGGATGCCGAGATCCTTGTAGTCGATCTGCTCGATGCCTTCGGCAGTGAAGCGGCAGAACTTGCGGCGGCGGAAAAAGCGGGCCATCGGTGCAACCTCTCGAATGGAGTGAACGGTGCGATCAGGCGTCGGCGCGCGGCGAATCGTCGTCGCCGTCGTCGGCGAAGCGCTCGTCGCGCGTCTCGTCGTCGCCCTTGGCCATCGGCGAAGGCTCGGTGACCGCGGCGTCCATCTTGATCACCAGGTGACGCAGCACCGCGTCGCTGAACCGGAACGCACCGGTCAGCTCGCTCAGCGTCTTGCTGTCGCTCTCGATGTTCATCAGGACGTAGTGGGCCTTGTGGACCTTCGCGATCGGGAACGCCAGCTGGCGCCGGCCCCAATCCTCGAGGCGATGCACGATACCGTTGCCGGTCGCGATCATGCCCTTGTAGCGCTCCAGCATCGCTGGAACCTGTTCACTCTGGTCGGGATGGACCAGAAAAACGATCTCGTAATGTCGCATTGCTGCTCCTCGTGGATATGCCTCCCGTCAGTGCGAGAAACTGCGGTGAGGCAAGGAGTTACCGCTGGGCACGTGCTCAGCGGGGCGCGCATAGTAGCGGAAGAAGGGACTAGTGACTAGGGACGGCGGACTAGGGGCTGGGGCGCCGCTGCCGCGCAGCCTCGAATAGCAGCACGCCGGCTGCCACGGAGACGTTCAGGCTTTCCACGGTACCGGCCATCGGGATGCCGACCAGCAGGTCGCAGTTCTCACGGGTCAACCGGCGCAGGCCGGCCCCCTCCGCGCCGAGGACCAGCGCGAGCGGGCCGGTCAGCTTCGTCTCGAACACCGACTTCGGCGCCTGGTCGTCGGCGCCGACGACCCAGATCTCGCGCTCCTTCAGCCAGCGCAGGGTGCGCGCCAGGTTCACCACCTGGATCAGCGGCATCGTTTCGGCGGCGCCTGAAGCGACCTTGCGCACGGTCGGCGTGAGACCGGCCGCACGATCGCGCGGCACGATGACCGCGCTGGCGCCGGCAGCATCGGCCGTGCGCAAGCAGGCGCCGAGGTTGTGCGGGTCCTGCACGCCGTCCAGCACGAGGAGCAGCGGCGGCGCTGTTGCCCGGTCGAGCAACTCGTCCAGCGCACCTTCGCCGAGCGGACCGAGCGCGCGGATCTGCAGGACACGCGCCCTGGTGATGCTCGTTGCCCGCGAGCCGATCCAGCTCGTGAGCGTCCCGCCATTCCGTCCGTACGCCTGCAGCCTGCGCAATGCGCAGCAACTCCGCCGTGCGCGCGTCCTCCCTGCCCTTCTGCAGCACCAGGAGCGAGCGCGCGCTCCGGGCGCTGTTGCAGCAGCGCGCGCACGGAATGCAGCCCGAAGACGACTGCCGTTTCGCTCATCGCCGACCTTTGCGCCTCTGCCACGGTCCGCGGATCGCGCGCGCGCCGCCCGCATCCGCGAGCTCGAAGTCGATCTTGCGCTCGTCGATGATCACGTTGATGAGCCGCACGCGCAGGTGATCGCCCAGCCGGAACACCCGCCCGCTGCGCGCGCCGACCATGCGGAAGCCGGAGCTGTCGCGCGAGAAGTAATCGGTGCCGAGCGCGCTGACGTGCACCAGCCCGTCGACCTGCACTCCTTTCACCTGCACGAACAGGCCGAAATCGACGACGGACGGTGACCAGTGCGTCGAACTCTTCGCCGAGCTTGTCGCTCATGTACTCGCACTTCAGCCACGACATCGCGTCGCGCGTCGCTTCGTCGGCGCGCCGCTCCTTGAACGAGCACTGCTGCCCGAGCGCGGCCATCGCCGCGGGCGACCACTGGAAATGTCTCGGCAGTGCCGCCGCGCAGGATGTGGCGAATCCCGCGGTGGACCATGAGATCCGGATAGCGGCGAATCGGCGACGTGAAATGCGCGTACTCCGGCAGCGACAGGCCGAAGTGGCCGATGTTCTCCGGCTGATAGACGGCCTGCGGCATCGAGCGCACGACCACGGTCTGGATCAGGTGCGCTTCCTCACCCGCAATCGCCTGCTGCAAGACCGTGCTCAGGTCATGCGGAGTCAGGTCGCGATCCACCGGCAGCTGAATGCCGAAACCTTGCAGGAACTTGCGCAGCGTTTCGAGCCGATCGTCCTCGGGCGCGCCGTGCACGCGGTACAGCGTCGGCATGCGGTGCTTCTTCAAGAAGCGCGCTGCTTCGACGTTCGCGGCGATCATGCATTCTTCGATCAGCCGGTGCGCGTCGTTGCGCGTGGACTCCACCAGCGCTGCGATCTTGCCTTCCGCATCGAAGCGCACCTTCAGCTCCGGCGCATCGAAGTCCAGCGCACCGCGCTGGGTCCGTGCACGCAGCAGCGCCTTGAAAACGGCATGTAGCTGCATCAGCTGCGGGCCGACGGTCACGACTTCCGGCTCGTGCTTGGCGGTCGGATTGGCGAGATACGCGGCGACCTTCGTGTAAGTCAGCCGCGCCGCCGAGCACATCACGCCTTCGAAGAACCGCGTGCGCGTCACTTTGCCGTCGGGGTTGACGCGCATCTCGCACACCATGCACAGGCGGTCGACCTTCGGATTCAGCGAGCACAGCCCGTTCGACAGCGCCTCGGGCAGCATCGGCAGGACGCGGTTCGGGAAGTAGACCGACGTGCCGCGATTTTGCGCTTCCTTGTCGAGCGCGGAGTCCTGGCTCGACGTACGTCGCGACGTCGGCAATCGCGACGACGAGCCGCCAGCCGCCGCGCACTTCCTCGCAGTAGACCGCATCGTCGAAATCGCGGGCGTCCTCGCCGTCGATCGTCACGAGCGGCAGCTCGCGCAGATCCTCGCGCCCGCGCTTCGCCGCTGCGGACACGGTGCGACCGAAGGCCTCGGCCTCGGCCACCGCGTCGCGTGGGAACTCGAACGGCAGACCGTGCGAATGGATCGCGATCTCGGTCTCCATGCCCGGCGCGGCATGCTCACCGAGCACGCGCGTCACGTGGCCGAGCGCCTGCGCTGTACGTGACGGCTGCTCGACCAGCCTGACCAGCACGACCTGGCCCGCGTGTGCACCGCCGAGGTGACCGCGCGGCACGAATACGCGGTGGCCGATACGCGGGTTGTCGGGCACGACGAAGCTGATACTCGACTCGTCGTACAGGCGTCCGACGATCTCGCGCGTGTTGCGCTCGAGAACCTCGACCAGTGAGCCTTGCGGCCGGCCGCGATTGTCCTGGCCGCTGACGCGCACCGCGACACGGTCGCCATGCATCGTTTCGAGCATCTGGCGTGGCGCGAGGAACACCGGCGCCGAGCGATCGTCGGGCAACACGAAGCCATGACCGTCGCGATGCCCGCTCACGGTGCCGACGACGAGCTGCGGCACGCGCTCGCGCAACATGTATTCGCCGCGGCGATTGCGAATCATCTCGCCGGCGTGCAGCAGCTCCTCGAGTTGCGACTGCAGGCGCCGCCGCGCCGATTTGCCGTCGCGGCCGATGCGCGCGGCCAGCTCATCGAAAGTGAGCGGTCGCCCCGCCTCACGCAGCGTCGTCAGGACGCGGGTGCGCGGCGGCCGGCGACTGCGAGCTCGCCGCATGCGCGCCCGCGGAATGGCCCGCGCTTCTTGTGTGCTTTCTTCGTTTTCTTCGTCGACTTCATCTCTACTCGCTGTTTTATTGACACCCCGGAACACCACCGGTAGATTGCGCGCCTCGCCGGGACCCCCCGGCGCTCGATTCCCATCTTGCCCAGGTGGCGGAATTGGTAGACGCGCTGGTTTCAGGTACCAGTGGAGCGATCCGTGGAGGTTCGAGTCCTCTCCTGGGCACCAGCTTCCTTCCCTTCGATCGCCTCCGGCGCGGCGCGCAGTATGCCCGTCCGCCCGGCTGGCACCAATCTAGGTAAGCTAGCCCCATAAATTGGGTAGCCCTTCCGATTCGGCGCGCTGCCGCCGCGCTGGCACGATGGATCCCGCTCGGATTTGACCGGGCGACCCCTGGAGACACGGCAAATGCCTCGCTATCTCGTCGAACGAGAGTTCCCCGACGGCCTCGACATTCCCATGAACGAAGCCGGCGCGGACGTGTGCCGCAAGGTCGATCGAGCGCAATGCCGAGTACGGGGTCACCTGGATCCACTCCTATGCGACACCCGATCGCAAGCGCACGTTCTGCATTTACGACGCGCCCACGCCCGAGGCGATCCGCCGCGCCGCAGCCTGCAACAAGCTGCCGGTCACGCAGATCACCGAGGTGCGCGTGCTCGATCCGTATTTCTACTTCGTGTGAGGCGCGAGCGGCGGTATCCAATCGTGACTTGACCGGAGATGATGATGAGCAAGCTGATTTCAATCCCCCTGGCGATGATTGCCTGCCTGCTGTTCGCCGGCGCATTCGCGGCCGAGCCCGTCAAGACGGCGGGCGCCGCACAGCCGGCGCCGACGACGCACCGCTACCTGATCGAGCGCACGTTCCCCGCCGGCGCGCTCGAAGGCCTGGATGCCGCGACCAAGGCGAAGGTCAACACCAACAACGCCTCGGTGGGCGTGCGCTGGGTGCAGTCGTACGCGAACGCGGACAAGACCAAGACGTTCTGCGTCTACGAAGGACCGAGCGAAGCGGCGGTGCGCAAGGCCGCCGAGCTGAACAAGCTGCCGGTCGACAGCGTCATGGAAGTGCCGGTGACGCTGCTGCCGAAGTAGCAAGGATGTCGGGCTGAAGCCCGACCTACGATGGTCCGATCATCGGGCTACCGGATCCCTGTAGGTCGGGCTTTAGCCCGACTCTGCCGGCTTCTTGCTCGCCAGCGCGATCGCCTCGGCGCGCGAGGAGACACCCAGCTTCGTGAAGATCGCCGAGACGTGATGATCGACCGTCTTGGTAGTCACGAACAGCCGCTTCGCTATCACTGAATTGCGCAGGCCCTGCGCCAGCAGCTCGAAGATCTCAGCCTCGCGTTTGGTGAGCCCGTGCGTGTTCGTACGAGTCGACGTGCGCGAGCCGCGCGGGATGCGGCGCATCCCCTGCTCGCGCATTCGGCGCCGCAGTGCATTCGCAGCGGCGGTCGCACCGAGACGCTCCAGGATCGTCAGTGCTTCGAGCTGCTCTTGCTCGCCACCCGATGCCAACGCGTTCGCCTGCTCGTACGGACAGCCGAGCGCCTGCCACGCTTTGGCCGCGCCGCGCCAGTCGCCGGAAATCTCCAGCGCATACGGCTCGGCGATATCGGTAGGCGGCTGCGCGAATGCGCCAGCCCGCCACAACCATAGCGCCAGCTCGCCTTTCATCCACAGATCGCGACGCGTGCGCGCCAAGTCGTAGACGGACTGCACCTCCAGCGCGACACGCTGCCGATCGCCGGCGATCCATGCTTCCTCGGCGGCAGCCAGCGCGACACCGCTGAGCCGCTGCATCTCCATCGTGCGAGCGGCCAGCTCGCGCGCCTCCGCGAACGGCGTGGCCACGTCCGGATCGCCGCGTCGAATGCGCAAGTGCGCGAGAATCGTGAGCGCCGGAATGCGCGCGATAGGTGCGCTGCCTGCCTCGGAGACGATTGCCTGCGCATCCTCGGCAGCTCCGAGCCAGTCGCCTTGCTCGAACCGCGCGCGGCCGCGCCACGCCATCATGTAGAAGCGCCATGAGTCGAGGTCGTGCCGCTCGCAATACGTGAGCCCTTCGCTCAGGTAGCGCGAGCCGGCGCTGTATTGCTTGCGCTGAATCGCCATCGCTGCGAGGTTCGTATATCGCGCGCGCGGCGTGCTCCTGAAAGCCTTGCGCGAGTGCCAGCATCAAGCTGCGGTTCAGATCATCCCAACCGGCATCGTTGCCAGCGATGAGTCGCGCGGTGCCGAGATTGTTGAGAGCGTGGCAAGAGATCTCGTCGTAGCCGGCCTGCTCCGCCAGCTGCAGCGTGCGCTGCGCCCACTGCACCGCCGAGTCCGCATCCGCGGCGAGCATGTCGAGCTGCGCGCGATTGCTGTACGCCATCGCGAGCTCCGGACCCGGCGGCAGCGACTCCAGCACCGCGACAGCGGCAGCACCGTATCCGTCAGCCTCGGCGCGGCGACCTTCGAGCCAGTTCAGGCGCGACAGCCAGCGCAGCGCGTCGCCTTCCTGCAGACGTGCGTCTTGCACGCGCCAGATCTCCAGCGCCTCGCGCCGCGAGTCGATCGCGCGCTGCACTTGATCGGTCAGATAGCACTCGTACGACAGCTGCTCCAGTAGTTGCGCGCGCTCTGCCGGCGGAAGGTTGTCCGCATAGCGCAGCGCCGCCAGGTAGTGCGAAACCGCTTCGCGATGCGCGCCGACAACGCCGGCATGCGCCGCGGCAGCCGGTGCGAAACGCAGCACTTCCACTGCGTTCCTCGCGCCGTCGGCGTGGTGCGCGAGGCGCGCCGGTGGAATGCCCGGCCGCGTGCCAAGGATTGCCAAGTACCTTGGCGTGCAGGCTCTGCTGCTGTGCCTGCGACAGCGAATCTTCCAGCGCGCGCCTGGCGAGATCGTGACGAAAGGCTAGCGAGCCCGACTCGTCGCGCACCATCCCGATGCCCAGACAGCTCTCGATACCCGCTTCATCGTGCACACCTGCCTGCTCCAGCAACCACGCCTCGGCTTTGCCGGGCACGATGCTCACGAGCTCGGCAATCGCGCGTGCGCTCGGCGGCAGCTTCGCGAGGCGCGCAAGCACGACGTCGCGCGCATTCGACGGGATCGACTCGGCACCGGTTGCGAGCACTTCGGTGACGAAGAACGGATTGCCGCCCGTCGTGTTGTACAACCCTTGCGAGGAGCGTCCCGCCTGCTTCGCCAACTTCGCGACTGCGACTTCCGACAACGGCTGCAGCGGCAGGCGGCGCACGATCGAGCACGGCAGATCGCCGATCACGAAGCGGCACGGATGACGAGAGCCGACCTCGTCGGTGCGATACGTCATCACCAGCATCGAGCGCGTGCGCTGCATGCGGCGACCGAGGAACTTGAGCAGGTCGAACGTCGCCTCGTCGGCCCAGTGACAATCCTCGAACACGACCAGCGCCGGCGGTCCGTGCTCGAGCTCGTCCAGCGCGGCGATGAAGATCGCGTCGCGACTGGTCTCAGCATTGACGGCGGCGAGCAGCTTGCCCTGTGTCTGGCGGGCGATATCGTGCAGCGGGGCGAGCGGCCGCGGCGTGAACAGCGCATCGCAGGCACCCCACAGCACGCGGGGCGCGACGCGTTGCTCGCGCGAGAACTCCTGCAGCAGTGCGGTCTTGCCGATGCCCGCTTCGCCGTGCACGAGGGTGACGCATCCGCCCTGCTCGACCGAGCTCGTCAGCCAATCGTTGAGATCGGCGAAACACTGTTCGCGTTCGAGCAACTCCACGCGCGCACCCGGGGACAAAGCAGACCGGTGAGTTGTAGACGATTCCGCGACGCGGCGGAAGAGCCTGTTTGGACACTCGACGCCGGCACCCGGCGATATCCGCAAGCGCCGCCAGAGGGCGCGCAGCCGTGTGAGGCATCTCTTGACATATCCGGGAACGGCCGCCGCCGGACACGAAGGGTTAGAATTCGCCGGCACCCCCGAGGAGAGCCGCATGCCGTACGTGGATGGCTTCGTAGTGCCGCTGCCGAAGCGGAACCTCAAGGCGTATCGCCGCCTTGCCACCAAGGCCGGCAAGATCTGGCGCGAGCACGGCGCGGTGGACTACTGGGAATGCGTCGCCGACGACGTGAAAGCCGGCACGGTCACGTCGTTCCCGCGCAGCGTGAAGCTGAAGTCGGGTGAGACGGTGCTGTTCTCGTGGATCGTGTTCAAGTCGCGCGCGCATCGCGACCAGGTCAACGCCAAGGCGATCGCCGATCCGCGCCTCGCCGAGCATGATGGACGCAAAGGCGATGCCGTTCGACGCCAAGCGCATGATCTACGGCGGCTTCAAATCGCTGGTGCGGTTGCCGCAGACCTGAGCGCAAGGTATCGACCATGACCGACCGCCGCCTGCAGATCACCGACGAGATTCATCGCTACCTGGTCGAGCACTCGGTGCGCGAGCCCGAAGTGCTGGCGCGGCTGCGCGCCGCGACTGCGTCGCTTCCGCTAGCGCAGATGCAGATCGGTGCGGAGCAAGGACAGCTGATGGGGCTGCTCGCGAAGCTCGTCGGTGCCAAGCGCTGCATCGAGATCGGCGTGTTCACCGGTTATTCGAGCCTCGCAGTCGCGCTCGCTCTACCGCAGGACGGCCGCATCCTCGCTTGCGACGTGAGCGAAGAATGGACGGCGATCGCGCGGCGCTTCTGGCGTGAAGCGGGCGTCGAGCACAAGATCGAGCTGAAGTTGCAGCCGGCTGTGCGCACGCTCGAACAACGGCTCGCCGCAGGCGAAGCGGGCCGCTACGACTTTGCTTTCATCGACGCGGACAAGGAATCGTACGACACGTACTACGAACTGCTGTTGCAGCTGCTGCGGCCGGGCGGACTGATCACGCTGGACAACACGCTGTGGTCCGGCCACGTCGCGAATCCGAGCAACCGCGATCCGGACACCGTCGCGCTGCGCGCGCTCAACGACAAGCTGCATCGGGACGAACGCATCGACTTGAGTCTGCTGCCGGTCGGCGACGGGCTCACCCTGGCCCGAAAACGCTAATCGAACGGATTGCGCAGGACGATCGTCTCGAGCCGCTCGGGCCCGGTCGAGATGATTGCGATCGGCGCACCCACCAGCACCTCGAGGCGCCGCAGATAAGCCTGCGCGTTCTTCGGCAGATCTTCGAACGACTTCACGCCTTCGGTGCTCTCCTGCCAGCCCGGCAGCTCCTCGTAGATCGGCGCGCAGATCGACAGCGCGTCCGCGCCGACTGGCAGTAGATCGCGCCGCTCGCCGCGCACGTTGTAACCGACGCAGACGCGCACCGTATCGAGACCGTCGAGCACGTCGAGCTTGGTGATGCACAGCCCCGTGATGCCGTTGATATCGACCACGCGGCGCAGACCCGCAGCATCGAACCAGCCGCAACGCCGCGGCCGGCCTGTCACCGAGCCGTATTCGTTGCCGCGCACGCGCAGTCGCTCGCCGACTTCGTCGTCGAGCTCCGTCGGAAACGGGCCGCTGCCGACGCGCGTCGCATACGCCTTCGCGACGCCGAGCACGTAGTGCAGCTGCTGCGGACCGACGCCCACGCCCGCTGACGCCTGCCCGGCCACGCAGTTGCTCGACGTGACGAACGGATACGTGCCGTGGTCGATGTCGAGCAGCGCGGCCTGAGCGCCTTCGAACAGCAAGCGCTTGCCCGCGCGGATCAACGCGTTCACTTCAGCGGAAACGTCCGCAGTCATCGGCTGCAGACGCTCGCCGAGCTGCAACGCTTCGTCGAGCGTCTCCTGGAAGTCGACAGTCGGCGCCTTGAAATAGTGGCGCAGCACGAAGTTGTGATAGTCGAGCACTTCGCCGAGCTTGGCCGCGAAGCGTTCGCGCGCGAACAGGTCCTGCACGCGGATCGCGCGGCGCGCGACCTTGTCCTCGTACGCCGGGCCGATGCCGCGGCCGGTGGTGCCGATCTTCGCTTCGCCCATCGCGGCCTCGCGCGCGCGGTCGAGCGCGATGTGATGCGGCAGGATCAGCGGGCACGCCTCCGAGATGCGCAGGCGGCGCGGCACTTCGATGCCGGCGCGTTCCAGCTCGCCCATCTCCTCGAACAACGCCTTCGGCGACAGCACTACGCCGTTGCCGATGAAGCAGGTCACGCCTTCGTGGAGGATGCCCGACGGGATCAGGCGCAGGACCGTCTTCTTGCCGTTGATGACCAGCGTGTGGCCGGCGTTGTGGCCGCCCTGGAAGCGCACCACCGCAGCGACGCGATCGGTCAGCAGATCGACGATCTTGCCTTTGCCTTCGTCGCCCCACTGGGCGCCGATCACCACCACGTTACGGTTCATCGCGTCACTCACATGCGAACCATGCAGGGTCGAACCAGTCAGCCTCGGACCAGATAGAGCAGCAGCATACCGGCCAGCATGCTCGCCAGGCCCCACAGTCGCAGCTGCCGGTCGGAGAAAGTCGCCATCGTCGTCAGCACGCGCTTCATCGCCTGCGGATTGAGAAACGGCAGAACGCCTTCCAGCACCAGATACAGCGCCACCGCCGCCAACAGGTCCGACCAGCTCACGCCCGAGCGCTCAACGGCGCTCGGGACGCTTCAGGTATTTGAAGAACTCGCTGTCGGGGCCGATCACCAGCACGTCGCTGTCGGTGCCGATCGATTTGTCGTAGGCCTGCAGGCTCCGGTAGAAGGAATAGAACTCCGCGTTGCGCGAGTAGGCGCGCGCGTAGGTCTCCGCCGATTTGGCGTCGCCCTCGCCCTTGATGATCTCCGACTCGCGGTAAGCGTGCGCCAGGATCTCGGTGCGCTGGCGATCGGCCTCGGCGCGCAGCTTCTCGGCGTTCTCGTCGCCCTCGGCGCGCAGCTGCTTCGCCTGCCGGTCGAAGTCCTGGCGCATGCGCAGGAACACCGACTCGCTCACTTCCTCGGGCAGGTCGATCTTCTTGACGCGCACGTCGACCAGCTGCAGCCCGAGCTCGCCGACCTTGGACTCGGCGGCCTTGAGGATCTCGCCGGTGAACTCGGTGCGCTCGGCGGCGACCACCTGCTGGATCGTGCGGCGTGCGATCACGCCCTTGATGCCATCCTTGACCGTGGAGCCGAGTCGCACGGCCGCGATGTCCTCGCTGCCGCCGGTGCCCGTGTAGTACTTGGAGACGTCGAAGATGCGCCACTTGATGTAGAAGTCGATGCGCAGAATCTTGCCTTCGCTCGTCAGGAACTGCTCGGAAGGGTAGTTGCGCGTGATGATGCGGCGCTCGAACTTGTGCACCTCGTGGTAGAACGGCGCCTTGATGTGCAGCCCCGGCTTGTAATCGGCGCGGACGATCTCGCCGAAGCGCAGCTTCATGGCGAGCTCGGTCTCGCGCACGGTAAAGGTCGACATCGCCAGCAGCAGCGCGACGACGACCAGGGCGACGATCGTCAGAAAGTTACGGTTGGCCATTAGCGGGTCCCCCGTGGGCGGCGCTCGCTGTTGACGTCTGGGGCCGTCGTAGTCGTGCCTTCGATAGTGACGGTCGCCTCGGGCTCCGTGCGCTGCGTACGCCGGCCCTGTTCCAGCAGCTTGTCGATGGGCAGATACACGAGGTTGCCGTCGCCTTTGCGTGTCCAGGAGCACCTTGCGGCTGGATCTCAGCACGCGCTCGATCGTCTCGATATAGAGGCGCTCGCGCGTCACTGCGGGCGCGCGCTCGTACTCGGCCAGGAGCTTCAGGAAGCGCTCGGCCTCACCCTCGGAATTTGCCGTCACGCGCGACTTGTAGGCTTGCGCATCCTGCACCTGGCGCACGGCGTTACCGCGTGCGCGCGGGATCAGGTCGTTCGCATACGCCTGCGCCGCGAGCGACAAGCGGTCGCGATCTTCGCGCGCCTTGATGGCGTCCTGCTGCGCTGGCGCGACCTCGTTGGGCACGCGCACGTCCTGCAGGTTGACCGCGGTCACTTCCAGACCGATCTTGTAGGCATCGAGCGTGCGCTGGATCAGCTCCTGGGTGCGCGTCACGATGTCCTGGCGGCCGGACTCGAGCACGCTGTCGAGCTTGCTGCGGCCGATCACCTCGCGGATCGCGCTCTCGCTCACTTCCTTGAGCGTGTCTTCCGGCTTGAAGACGTTGAACGCGTAGTCGAGCGCATTCGCGCGCCGGTACTGCACTTCCAAGTTGATGT
Organism: uncultured Gammaproteobacteria bacterium; assembly: GCA_963830745.1. Lineage (GTDB taxonomy): Bacteria > Pseudomonadota > Gammaproteobacteria > Steroidobacterales > Steroidobacteraceae > Steroidobacter. Next base: position 701,778 of record CAWHNL010000009.1, on the reverse strand, counting down.
CGACCATGTTCTCGTCCGAGGTCAGCATGCGCGTCTGCTCGGTGAAGCTGTCGATCGCCGCGGTGTTGACGATCTGCTTGGTCTCCATCGGCCACGGCAAGTGCCAGTGCAGACCCGGGAGCGTCGTGTCCACGTGCCGGCCGAAGCGCAGGATGATGCCGCGCTCCGCGGCGTCGACCCGGTACAGGCCGGTGAACGCCCAGATCGTCGCGAGCGCGAGCAGGATCGTGCCGAGGCCGAAGCCGCGCCCGGGCGCGCTGCCGCCGGTGCTGCGTCCGCCGGGGCCGCCGCCGCCGAACAGCGCGCTCAGCCGCCGCTGCAGGTTGCGGATCACCTCGTCCAAATCGGGCGGCCCCTGATCCGGCTTGTTACTGCCCCAGGGGTTGCGCTTGCCGGGATTGCCGCCGGGTTCGTTCCACGCCATGTCGGGTCGGTTGCTCGGTAGAGAAAGTGAGAGGGCGAGCCGTGAGGCCCGCGGGGAGTCAGGACGCCAGCGACGCGGGGCCGCGGGATTTTAGGAATGGCTCGGGGTGGGCACAAGTTTTCGCGGCGGACGGCACTACATCGGGCGTCAGGCCCTCGTGGCGGCACAGGTCCTCGAACGCCTGCCGCGGCATCGAGACCTCCAGCTCGACGCCGCCGCCGGGCAGCGCCTGCTCTGCAAGCACTGCGCCTGCGGCGAAGAACCGCGCCCGCGCGCGCCCCTCTTCGGGCTTGAGAACGATGTGCCGGTGCACGATCTCCGGCCCGAGGAATTCGCCGATCGCGTCGACCAGCGACTGCGCGCCCTGCCCCGTCTGCGCGGACAGCCACACGCGCCGCACGTTGCCGAGCTCGCCGGTCTCGACGCGCGGCGGCTCGCCGACGAGATCGGTCTTGTTGAACACTTCGATCTGCGGCAGCGAGCCCGCACCGACTTCGCTGAGCACGCTGTTGACCTGCGCGATGCGCTCGTTGCGATTCGGATCCGCCGCATCGATGACGTGCAGCAGCAGGCTCGCCTCGCGCGCTTCCTGCAGCGTCGAGCGGAACGCGGCGACCAGCTCGTGCGGCAGGTCGCGCACGAACCCGACCGTGTCGGCGAGCAACGCGAACCGCGCATCGGGCAGCTCGAACCGCCGTACGGTCGGATCCAGAGTCGCGAACAGCTTATCGGCGGCGTACGCGCCCGCGCCGGTGAGGCGATTGAACAACGTCGACTTGCCGGCGTTCGTGTAACCCACGAGCGCGACTGTCGGAATCTCGGCACGCTTGCGCTCGCGGCGCGTCGTCTCGCGCTGCGTGACGACTTTGTCGAGACGCGCGTTGAGCGTCTTGATGCGGCCGGCCAGCAAGCGGCGGTCGGTTTCCAGCTGCGTTTCGCCGGGACCGCGCAGGCCGATGCCGCCCTTCTGCCGCTCGAGGTGCGTCCATCCGCGGACCAGCCGCGTCGCCAGGTGCTGCAGCTGCGCAAGCTCTACCTGCAGCTGGCCTTCGAAGCTGCGCGCGCGCTGCGCGAAGATGTCGAGGATGAGGCCGGTGCGATCGAGCACGCGGCACTTGAGCAGCGCTTCGAGATTGCGTTCCTGGCTCGGCGAGAGCGCGTGATCGAACAGCACCAGGTCGGCGCCGGTCGCAGCCACGAGCCCGCGGATCTCCTCCGCCTTGCCGCTGCCGATGAACAAGCGCGGGTCCGGCGCGCGGCGCGTGCCGGTCACCAGGCGCAAGCACCTCCGCGCCAGCCGAGCGCGCGAGCGCATTCGAACTCGCTCAGCTCGTCTCTGCCAGGAGGACCTCCCAGTCCGATGCGCACCAGGAGAGCACGTTCGCCGCTGCGGGGACGCTCAAACAATGCGAGCCATTCCGATCATAGGTGGCCGTCGTTCATTCTGTGGTGACGGCCGACTCCGCGCCCTCTTCCTCGCCCGCCGGCAAGCGGATCGCGCGTGCCGGGACGACTGTGGAAATCGCGTGCTTGTAGACCATCTGGCTGACGCTGTTCTTCAGCAGGACCACGAACTGGTCGAACGAGTCGATCTGGCCCTGCAGCTTGATGCCGTTCACCAGGTAAATGGAGACAGGTACACGCTCCTTGCGCAGGGTATTCAGGAACGGGTCCTGTAATGATTGCCCTCTGGCCATCATTTATCTCCTTGTTATCACTTTGAATTCTTGGTTGAGCGCTGCCGGTTCGCTGCTTCCATGCGCGACCGGACAGCGGACGGCACCGCTCCGGCGCCTCGTTGCAGTGCCGCAGTCTATCACAGCGATGACTCGGTCGAAGCCGCCTTTCGTCTAATACGGAGCACTGTCGTACGTCGCTACTGCAGTTGCGTTATCGCGTGCTCCATGTGGGCACCGGCGCCGGAATCAAGAGCGTCGAGCCATTGAATGTCCGGCTCGGCGCGCAACCAGATCAGTTGTCGCCGGGCCAGATGTCGCGTCGCGAAAATTGCGCGTTGTATTGCAGAATCCAAAGTGTCTCTGCCGCTCAAATGTTCCCACAGCTGGCGATAGCCGACGGAGCGGATCGCTGGAAGATCGGCATGCAGGTCGCCGCGCGCGTAGAGCTTGCGAACTTCTTCGAGCAGGCCCGCGCGCATCATGGCGTGGAAGCGCTCTTCGATCGCCGCGTACAGCCGCTCACGATCTCCCGGCACCCACGCGTAGGCGGCGAATGTGAGATCCGCATTCGTCGGCTGCGCCGCATGCAACTCGCTCAATGTCTTGCCCGTCAGTCGATGCACTTCGAGTGCACGCTGAATACGTTGCGCATCGTTCGGTTGGATGCGGCCGCGCGGACTGCGGATCGAGCGCCGCCAGCTCAGCATGCAGTGCCGGCCAGCCACGCAGCGCCGCTTCGGCGTCGATTGCCGCACGCACGCGCGGGTCCGCCGCCGGCATATCCGCGAGTCCACGGCGCAATGCACGGAAATAGAGCATCGTGCCGCCGACCAGCAGCGGCAGCTTGCCCGCGGGCGCGGATGTCGTCGATCGCCCGCCGCGCGTCGCGCACGAACTGCCCCGCCGAGTACGCCTGCAGCGGATCGAGAATATCGACCAGGTGATGCGGGTGCTGCCGCAGGACTTCGGCGGGCGGCTTGCCGGTGCCGATGTCCATGCCGCGATAGACCATCGCGGAATCGACGCTGACGATCTCCAGGTCGCACCGCTCTGCCAGGCGCAGCGCCAGATCGGTCTTGCCGGCGCCGGTCGGCCCGAGGATCAGCGGAATCGCCGGCGTGCGGCGCGCGTCGGCGGCACTCATCGTCCGCGCAGGAACATCCGATCGAGATCGCCGAGGCTCACGTACGTCCAGGTCGGACGGCCGTGATTGCACTGATCGCTGCGCACGGTGCGCTCCATCTCGCGCAACAGCGCATTCATTTCCGGCACGGTGAGATTGCGATGCGCGCGCACGGCGCCGTGACACGCCATCGTGCCGAGCACTTCGTTCAACGCCTCTTCGATGCCGCGCGTCGCGCCGTCGGCGGAGAGGTCGGCGCCGACTCTGCGGACCAGCTCGTCGAGATCCATCGGCGCGAGGAACGCAGGGACCGCGCGCACCTGCACGCTCGCAGGACCCGAGCGCACGACGTCGAGTCCGGCGCGCGCGAGCGTGGCCGCATGCTCCTCGAACAGATCGGCCTCGGCAGGCGTCACCGAAATCGAAACGGGCACGAGCAGCGGCTGGCTGGCGATCGGACCGTCGCCGAGCGCGGCCTTCATCCGCTCGTAGGTCGTGCGCTCGTGCGCGGCGTGCATGTCGACGAGGATCAATCCGTCCGGCGCCTGCGAGAGGATGTAGATCCCGTGCAATTGCGCGAGCGCGAATCCGAGAGGCGGCGCTTGCGAGTCGATCTGCGTCGACACTGAAGCGGCGGCCTCACGTGCGACTGCCGTGTAGTTGTACGCGGGCGGCGGCGGCTCGGAGATGCGCAGCCCGAACGACGAATGACCTTTCGCCGGCCACATTCGGACGACGCTGGCGGCGGCAACCACGAATCCGCATCGGTGGGCGGCGGAGCGGCACCAGGCGCGCCGGCATACGTGTCGCGCAATGCACGCTCGACGGAGCGGAACAGGAAGTCGTGCACGTGTCGCCCGTCGCGGAAGCGCACTTCGAGTTTCGCGGGATGCGCATTCACGTCGACCTGCGTCGGGTCGAGCTCCATGAACAGCACGAACGCCGGATGCCGGCCGTGGAACATCACGTCGCGATAGCCGAGACGGATCGCGCTCGCGACGAGCCGGTCGCGCAGCATGCGACCGTTCAGATAGAAGTGCTGGAGATCGGGTTGCGCGCGCGCGTACGTCGGCTGGCACAACCAACCCGTCAGGCGACAGCCCGCCGACTCGTGCTCGACGTACAGCGCGTTCGCGATGAACTCGTCGCCGACCACCTGCGCGACGCGGCGCTCGTGTTCGACGCGTGAGCTCGCTGCCGGATAGTCGGCGAGCGAACGGCGGCCCGCCGTGAGCGAGAACGCGACCTCGAAGCGGGAGAGCGCCAGCCGCTCGACCATCCGCGCGATGTGTTGCGTCTCGGTACGCTCGGCCCGCAGGAATTTGCGGCGTGCGGGCACGTTGAAGAACAGGTCGCGCACCTCGACGGTCGTCCCCACCGGGTGCGCCGCGGGCTCGGGCGAAGTGACCGCGCCGTTGTCGGCGTCGATCGCATACGCCAACGATGCACTCGCGCTGCGCGAGACCAGACGCATGCGCGATACCGAAGCGATGCTCGGCAATGCTTCGCCGCGAAAGCCGAGTGTGCCGACGCGCTCCAGGTCGTCGATCGTGGTGATCTTGCTGGTCGCGTGCCGCGCCAAGCGCGAGCACCAACTCGTCGCGGTCGATGCCGCCGCCGTCGTCGCGCACGCGGCACAGGCGCACGCCGCCTTCTTCGACTTCGATCTCGATGCGACGCGCACCGGCATCGATGCTGTTCTCGATCAGCTCCTTCAGCACGGATGCGGGTCGCTCGATGACCTCGCCCGCGGCGATCTGATGGATGAGTTGTTCGGGCAGGACGCGGATCGGCATAGGCGCGGTGCGGAGGCAAAAGCCGCGCGCAGAATATCAGAGCGCTGGTCGGCTCGCGGGCTATTGCCCCGTGACGGAAGTGCCGGCCTCGCCGCCCTTGGCGCTCGCGACGACCGTCGGATCGCGCGGCTGTCGCGCGCAGCCGGGAGATGAGCGTGCCCGGGGGCGGATTCTCGTAGAAGTAGCCGCGCACGCCCTGGTAGATCGCTTCCGCCAGGCGTTGCTGGTGACGCCCGCTGCCCAGGCGCGACTCTTCGGTCGGATTGGAAATGAACGCGGTCTCGACCAGGATCGACGGGATGTCCGGCGACTTCAGCACCAGGAAGCCGGCGTGCTTGACGCCGCGGCGCGTGACGTTGCCGATGCGGTCCAACTCGTCCATGACTTTCTGCGCAGCATCGACGCTCGCGCTCATGCTCGCGCCCTGCGAGAGATCGAGCAGCACTGACGCCAGCACGCTGTCCTTGTCGTCGAGCGAGACGCCGCCGACGAGGTCAGCCGCGTTCTCGCGGTCCGCCAGCCAGCGTGCGGATTCGTCGCTCGCGCCGCGCGCCGACAGCACGTACACGGACGAGCCGACGACGGAACGGTCGCGGTAGGAATCGGCGTGCACGGACACGAACATGTCGGCCTGCTGCCGACGAGCACGCGCGATGCGCTCGCGATGCTCGACGAAATGGTCGCTATCGCGCGTGAGCACGGCGCGCATGCCGGGCTCGCGGTCGATGCGCTCTTTCAAGCGCCGCGCGATCGCGAGCGTCACGCTCTTCTCGCGCGTACCGGCTTTGCCGATCGAGCCCGGGTCGACGCCGCCGTGCCCCGCGTCGATCGCGACGATCACGTCGCGGCCGTGCGCTTGGTCGGCGGTCTTCACGGCAACCGGCGGCGCGCTCGACGCGATGGGACTGAGATCGACGACCAAGCGATGGCCGTAGCTGCCGGACGGCGCGACATTGAAACTGTTCGGCGCCGCCGGCGAAGAAAGATCGATGACGAAGCGCACGTCGCTGCGGCCCTGCGGACCGACGCGCAATTGCTTCACGAAGCCCTGCCCTTCGGGCAACACGCGCGCGGCATCGACGCGAGCATCTTCGATATCGATGACGACGCGATCCGGATTCTGCAGCGTCATGACGCTGTGCTCGACCGGCGCGGACAGATCGAAGACGAGTCGCGTCGCATCCGGACCGGCCCAGAGCCGCACGTCTTTCACAGTGATTGGGGGCGCAGCGTGAGCGAACGCCGCGAGCAACAGTGCGACGCAGCCGAAGGCCAAAGTGGGGGCGCGTGACGGCAGCCGCTGCATGGTGGCCGGTAATCTACCGCGGCCGGGCTGAAGTTTTCAATTAAATTATGAGGATAGCGCCCTTTATTCGGAGGTCGCTGCAAGGATTTGCTCCAGCAGTTTGTCCCCGGCCGAGGAACCGGCCTGCGCCCGGAGCAATCTGCGCTGCGCCCCGCTGCCCTGATATTCGATCGACACGCTCAGATCCTCGGTCGGCAAGGCGCCAGCACCGCGCGACGGCCATTCGATCAGCAACACCGCGCGCGCATCGAGCAAATCGCGAATTCCGAGCGCTTCGACTTCGCGCGCGCTGCTCAGCCGATACAGATCGATGTGATAGAGCTGCAGGCCGGCCGCGTCGTACGGCTCGATCAGCGTATAGGTCGGGCTGCGGATCGCGCCTGCCACGCCGAGGCCGGCGAGCACGCCTCCCACGAGCGTGGTCTTGCCGGCGCCGAGCTCGCCTTCGAGGCCGATCACGAGCGCGCCGCCACCGGCAGTGCGCAACGCGCCGCCGAGCGCGCGTCCGAGAGCGCGCATGTCGTCGGCCGTGGCGACGTTCACGAGCGCTGAGATGGATTGACGCACGTCGGCAAGTAAGGGAGCAGATCGGTCGCGAGCAAGCCGCGCTCGCCGCGGCGCGCGGCCATATCGCCCGCGAACGCATGAACGAGCACACCGACGCGCGCAGCGGCAGCCAGATCCGCGCCTTGCGCCACGACTCCGGCGACGATTCCCGTCAGCACGTCACCCATCCCGGCCGAAGCCATGCCAGGGTTGCCGCGGTCGCAGATCGCCGGCGGCCCCTCGCTGGCTCACGACCAGTGTGCCCGCACCCTTGAGCACGACGGTGCCGCCGTAGCGCGCGGCGATTGCCCGAGCGGTACCGAGACGATCGCGCTGCACTTCGGCAGCCGTCTTGCCGAGCAGGCGCGCGGCTTCGCCGGGATGCGGCGTCAGGATCCAATGCGTCTTCGCGCGCGGCGATTGCGCCAGCAGATTCAGAGCATCTGCATCGATCACCGTGCGCCGATCGCTGCCGAGCGCGCGTATCGAACATCGCCTGCGCCCAATCGTCCTGCCCGAGGCCCGGACCGATGGCGATAACGTCGGCGTGCGCGATCAACGCCGTCAGCTCCTGCGCCGTCTCGATTCCGCGGCACAGGAGCTCCGGCCGCGCGCCCACGACTGCGGCGACGTTCTCGTTGCGGGTCGCGACGGTCACGAGTCCCGCGCCCGCGCGCAGTGCGGCCTCGCCGGCCATGCGTGCCGCGCCCGCCATGCCAATGTTGCCGCCGATCACCAGCACACTGCCCTGCTGGCCCTTGTGAGTCGTGCGTCGACGCGGCGGCAATAGCTCCGCGACGGCGGCCTCGTCGATGAGTACAGCCGTGGGCGCGACGTGCGCCAGCGCCTGCGCAGGCAATTCGAGGCCATCGAACATGACTACGCCGACGCAGTTCGGCCCCTCGCCGAGATAGAAGCCGAGCTTGAGCCCGAGGAACGTGAGCGTTCGCTTGGCGCGCACCGCGACGCCGAGGATCTCGCCGGTGTCAGCGTGCAGGCCGCTCGGAATGTCGAGAGCCAACACGTGAGCGTCGCAATCGTTGATCGCCAGGATGGCCTCGGCCGCGACGCCTGCAACCGGCCGCGAGAGGCCGACACCGAAGATGGCATCGACGATGACGTCGACGCCGCGCAGACAGTTCTCGTGCCAGGCACCCACTGTGCCGCCCGCCGCAAGGAAGTCGTCGTGCGCGCGGCGCGCATCACCCTCCAATCGTGCGGGCTCGTGCAGCGCAATCGCTACGACTTCCAGGCGCTGCGCTCGTGCGAGCCGCGCCAATACGTAGCCATCGCCGCCGTTGTTGCCTGGTCCGCAGACGACCGCGATGCGCTGCGTCGACGGCCAGCAGCTGCGCAGCGCGCCGAGCGCGGCTTCGCCGGCGCGAGTCATCAGCGTGTAGGAAGGAATCTGCAGATCGTCGATTGCGTGCCGGTCCAGCGCGCGCACCTGGTCCGCGGTGTGAATGGCGACGGGCAAAGTGCTCATGGCCGAAGCCTACCAAAACGTATACTGCCGCGCGCATGAGCTACGAAACGCCCGATACTTCGCTCGCGGAGCTGGCGGGCTCGATCCGCGAGTGGGGCCGCGAGCTCGGCTTCCAGCAGATCGGCATCGCGGGCGTCGACATCGCCGCGGACGAAGAGCGCCTGATGCGCTGGCTGGAGCAAGGTCGGCACGGCGCGATGGACTACATGCAGCGCCATGGCCGCCGGCGCGCGCGGCCGCAGGAAGTGATTCCAGGAACGCTGCGCGTCATCGCGGCGCGCATGGACTACCTGCCGCCGCAAGCGCGAGATGCGGACGAAGTGCTGGCTGATGGCGAGCGCGCCTATGTGTCGCGTTACGCGCTCGGCCGCGACTACCACAAAGTTCTGCGCAGCCGGCTCGCGCAGCTCGCGGAGAAGATCCGCGCGCACAGCGCCTCGCGCTCGCACCGCGTATTCGTCGACAGCGGTCCGATCCTGGAGAAGGCTTTCGCGCGCGACGCCGGTCTCGGCTGGATCGGCAAGCACACGAATCTGCTGCACCGCCAGGCCGGCTCGTGGTTCTTTCTCGGCGAAATCCTCACCGACCTGCCGCTGCCCGTCGATCTGCCTGCGACCAATCATTGCGGCACGTGCCACGCGTGCATCGACGTCTGTCCGACCGGCGCGATCGTCGCGCCGTACGAGCTCGACGCCACGCGCTGCATTTCGTATCTCACGATCGAGCTGCGCACGGCGATTCCCACTGAGTTCCGCAAGGCGATGGGCAATCGCATCTACGGTTGCGACGATTGCCAGCTCGTGTGCCCCTGGAACAAGTTCGCGCGCTTCGCCGCCGAGCGCGACTTCACGCCGCGGCACGGCCTGGACGACGCGAAACTGGTGGAGCTGTTCGCGTGGAGCGAAGCGGAGTTTCTCGCGCGCACCGAAGGCAGCGCGATTCGCCGCATCGGCTATGAGTGCTGGTCGAGGAACATCGCAGTCGCGCTCGGCAACGCGCCGACGACGGATGAGGTCGTACGAGCGCTCGTGTCACGGCGAGATGACCCGTCAGCGCTGGTGCGAGAGCACGTGCAGTGGGCGCTGGAACAGCATGAGAAGGTGTCGGGCTAAAGCCCGACCTACAGTCACCGTAGGTCGGGCTTTAGCCCGACTCTTTCTTCTTCGCTCTCACATTGTCTATCAGCCGCGCGCGGCCGATCCGCGCGGCCGTCAGGACCACGAGCTCGCGCGATTGCGCGCTCGGCTCCTCCAAGCTAGCGGCATCGCGAATCTCGAAGTAGTCGGGACGGAATCCGGCTTGGCGCAGCGCTTCGGCGCCGCGGCGCGCGAGCGCCGCGAAATCGTTCGAGCCCGCTTCGATCGCCGCACGCGCCCGCTCCAGCTCCGCGTAGATCGCAGGCGCCACCGCTCGTTCCTCGGCGGAGAGATATCGATTGCGCGAGCTCATCGCGAGTCCGTCGGGCTCGCGCGTCGTCGGCGCGCCGACGATCTCTACCGGCATGCACAGATCGACCGCGGCACGCCGAATGATCAGCAGCTGCTGGTAGTCCTTCTCGCCGAAGACTGCGACGTCCGGTTGCACGATGTTGAGAAGCTTCGTGACGACAGTCGCGACGCCCATGAAATGACCGGGCCGGAACGCGCCGCACAGGATGTCCTCGAGCATCGGCACGTGCACGCGCGCGGTCGACTCCTGTCCGCGCGGGTAGATGTCCGCGACTTCCGGCGCGAACAGCAAATCGACGTGCAGCGACTCCAGCACGCGCCGGTCGTCTTCGGGCGTGCGCGGATAGGCGGCGAAATCCTCGTTCGGACCGAACTGCAGCGGATTGACGAAAATGCTGACGATCACGCGATCCGCGCAGCTGCGGAGGCGCGACCGACGAGGCTGCCGTGACCGGCGTGCAGGTTGCCCATCGTCGGGACGAAAGCAACGCGCTCGCCGGCGCGCCGCCAAGCGGCCACGAGCGCGCGCAGTTCGCTCGGTCGGGCTACGAATTGCATGCGTCAGAAGCAGTGCTCGGCAGCGGGATACTCGCGCGACTTCACGGCCTGCGTGTAGGCCTTGACGGCTTCGAGCGCGCTGTCGTGCCCGGCCAGGAAGTTCTTCGAGAACTTCGGTTTGCGCCCGGCCGTGATGTCGAGCACGTCATACAGCACGAGAATCTGGCCGTCGGTATCCGGCCCCGCACCGATGCCGATGACCGGCACGCGCAGCTCCTTGGTGATCGATGCGCCGAGCGCCGCCGGTATGCATTCGAGCAGCACGATGTCGGCGCCGGCGTTTTCGAGCGCCAGCGCATCGCGCGTCATCTGCTCGGCTGCCGCTTCCTCGCGCCCCTGCACGCGAAAGCCGCCGACCTTGTGCACCGACTGCGGCTTCAGCCCGAGGTGCGCGCACACGGCGATGTCCTTGCCCGCCAGGAACTCGACGATCTCGATCTGTCCGGCGCCGCCTTCGAGCTTGACCATCTTCGCGCCGCCTTCCTGCATCAGGCGCACGGCGTTGTCGAGCGCCTGCTCGCGCGAGTGGTACGTCATGAACGGCATGTCGGCCATCAGGAACGGGCGGTACAGCCCCTTCGCCACTGCGCGGCAGTGATAGATGATGTCCTGTAGCGTGACCGGGACGGTCGTGTCGTGTCCCTGGATCACCATGCCGAGCGAATCGCCCACCAGCACCAGGTCGATGCCGGCGTCGTCGACGAGCGTGGCGAAGCTGGAGTCGTAGGCGGTGATGCAGGCGATCTTCTCGCCGTCCGCCTTCATCTTCATGAGGGTGGAGACGTTGACCGGCGGCCGCGGCGCGTAGCGCTCTTGCAGGTGCTTGTACATGACTCGGGCGATGAGCCAGGGCGCAAGAGAATATCAGATGGCGCTCTTCAGGGGTTGTAGTACTGGCGGCCGCGCCGGATGCGCCGGATCTGCTCCAGCAGCTGGGTGTAGTCGCCCTCGTTGCTCACGAAGTCAGCCTGCGCCGCATTCACGATGAGCAGCGGCGAGGTGTGATAGTCGTGGAAGAACCGCGCGTACGCCTCCTGCAGCTTCTCCAGGTACTGCCGCTCGATCTGTTGCTCGTAGCGGATGCCGCGCCGCTCGATGCGTTCCAGCAGCACGTCGACCGGCGCTTGCAGATAGATGACCAGGTCGGGAGCCGGAGCGTCGACGGCAAGGCGCGCATAGATCTGCTCGTAGAGCGCCAGCTCCTCCTCGTCGAGCGTGAGCTGCGCGAACAGCCGGTCCTTGTCGAGCAGGTAGTCGGCGACGCGCACGGTCTCGAACAGGTCGTGCTGGCGGATGTCCTCCAGCTGGCGCGTGCGCTGGAACAGGAAGAACAGCTGCGTCTGCAACGCCGCGGCGCGCGGGTTGCGATAGAAGCGCTCGAGGAACGGGTTCTCGTCCGCCTGCTCCAGCACCAGCTCGCTGCCGAAGCTGCGCGCGAGACGCCGGGCAAGACTCGTCTTGCCGACGCCGATCGGCCCTTCGACGACGATGAAACGATGCGGGGCAGTGGCGACTTTGTCTGTCACGTTCTGGTCGGCGCTTTGGCGGTGAATCATTCAAGGAGCGCGAGGCCCGCGGACCCCGCGCGCGCCGCCAGCACGTCGACCCGTCCCTCTCCGGGGACGAGCAGCTCGGGCGCGATATCCCGCAAAGGATACAGGACGAAATTGCGCCGAGTCAGGCCCGGATGCGGAATCGTCAGGTCCGGCTCCGCGATGCGCACGTCGTCGAGCAGCAGCAGGTCGAGATCGATACGCCGCGGGCCCCAGCGCACCACGGGCTGCGCGCGCCCGAGCTCGACTTCGATGCTCTTCAACGCGCGCAGCAGATCGCGCGGCGCGAGCACAGTGAGCAATCCCGCCGCGGCATTGACGAACTCGGGTTGATCTTGCGGGCCCAGCGGCGCGGTCCGGTACAGGCGCGAACGCGCGACGAGCCTGCAGCCTTCGAGAGCCGCGAGCCGGTCGAAAGCGGCCGCGATCTGGCGCGGCGGATCGTCGAGATTGCTGCCGAGCGCGACGTACGCCGGCATCCACACCGCTGCGTTCACGATGCGGCGGGCGGTCTGCGGCGGCGGCGACGGCGACGACGACGGCGCGGGCCATCGGACGCAGCGTTCGGGCTCCGGCGCGAGACTCTCTACGCGCGCGATCCGCTCGTCGGCCGAGGCCGATTGAATGTCCGTCCACCATTTCGCCAGCTCTGCATCGGCTTCGCCGGCGGCGGCGCGCAGGACCAGGAAATCGTAGGCGGCGCGGAAGCGTGGATGATTCAGCAAGCGCAGCGCCCGCCGCCCATCGCGCCGCTCGAAGCGCGGTTGCAGACCGACCAGCTCCCGCAGCGGCAACGTGAAGCGCTTCGGAACGGCAACGCGAGCTTGCTGGCGCGCGGTCACGTGATCGCAAGCTGCCAGCAGTTGCTGCGGATCGCCGTCGTTGCCGTGCGCGAGCTTGGCGAACGCACGCTGCACGGCCGGCCACATCAGGATCGCAAACAGGAAAGTCGGCGTGACGGATTTCTCTGCACGCACGCGCTCGTCGGTGCCCTGCAGCCCGATCCGCACCAGCTCTCGTGCGCTGCCGCCCGCCGGCACATCCTGGAGCGCGCTCGCCAGATCCGGAAACAGGTGCTCGAGCAGCTGCAAGCGTTCGAGCAACTCGAACGCGGCGTGCGCGCTGCCGGCCAGAAATACCTTGTTCACTTCGTCGAACAACCGCGCCGGCGGCACGCCGTCGAGCATCCACGCGAGCTTCGGGATCGGCGCGGCGGTGTCGGCGTGGATCGTGAAGTCGAGCTTCGCCGCGAAGCGCACCGCACGCAGCATGCGCACCGGATCCTCGCGATAGCGGGTCTCGGGATCGCCGATCATGCGCAGGATCCGTTGGCGCGCGTCCGCGACACCGCCGACGTAGTCCCACACCGAGAAGTCTTCGATGTTGTAGTACAGCGCGTTGGCGGTGAAATCGCGCCGCCAGACGTCTTCTTCGATCGTGCCGTAGAGGTTGTCGCGCAGGATGCGGCCGCGCTCGTCGAGCACGCGGTGGCCGCCTTCGTCGACGCTGTTGTCCTCGTCGATCGGCGTGTGGGCCGCGCGGAACGTCGCGACCTCGATGATCTCGTAGCCGAAGCGCACGTGCGCGAGATGGAAGCGGCGCCCGATCAGCCGGCAGTTGCGGAACAGCTGCTTGACCTCGTCCGGACGCGCGTTCGTGGCGATGTCGAAGTCCTTGGGATGCAGGTCGAGCAGCAGGTCGCGCACCGCGCCGCCGACCAGAAAAGCCTGAAAGCCGGCGTCCCGCAGCCGGTAGAGCACCTTCAGTGCGTTGGAGGAGATGTTCGCGCGCGAGATCGGATGCTCGTTGCGCGCAACCACCAGCGGAGCGCCCGCCGGATGGGTCAAAGCATGATTAGTATCGTTCAATAGCGCGTGCCGCTTGAGCCAGAAGGGGCGGTCCGTATAATACCGCGTCCCTTTGGCGGCCGCGTTTTCTAGCACATGCGCCGCACCCGTGCGCTCCCATCGTCTAGAGGCCTAGGACGGAGCCCTCTCAAGGCTTAAACCGGGGTTCGAATCCCCGTGGGAGCGCCATCTTTCTTCGCAGCGGCCTGCGTCACCACCCGCAGAATTCGTACGCGCCGGTATCGAGCGCCGCGACGCGCTGGCGCGGCCGGCCCGAGGCCGGATGCACGTATTCGAACTGCGGCCACAGCGCGATGGCGTCGGCGCTGCCGGGATCTGCGCCGCCATCGATCAGCGGCGAGTCGGGCTTCAAGCGGAAATCGTATGCGGCCGGATCGACCAGTCCGGACTTGGGATAGCGGAAGTTGTTGCGCTCCGTGCCGGGGCCGTCGAGCAGTATCGCGGGCGCACCCCCGAGCACGTTGTTGACGACGAGCGCCGGCGACTTGCCGCGATTGGCAACGAAAGTCGCGTCGAGGTGCCGGTTGTAGAAGGTGTTGTTGACCACCCAAAGGCCGCCGTCCTGATCGCCGGGCTTCTCGGACGCGAACGCGATGACGTTGTGATTGTCGGCGTGCCCGCCTTTCTCCAGCACGTTGCCGACCACGTACCCGCGGCCGCCTTCCGGCAGGTCGATGAGATAGCTCGAATTGCCGTCGTCCTCGTCGGTCAGGCGGTTGTACTCGATGACGTTGAAGCGCGCGCGGCTCTTCACCTCGTGCCCGCGCACCGAGTCGTGCGAATGGCTGAAGCGCAGCGTGAAGTGGCGGATGTTGCCGATGTAGATGTTGTGCGACTGGCCGTCGCCGGCGCCGTTGTGTGCGAACACACTGCGCTCGATCAGGATGTCGCTGTCCGGCGCAGTCCAGGTCAGCACGCCGTCCTCGTTGTGGTGGAAGTAGCTGTCGCGCACCGTGAGGTTGCGACCGAAGAAGCGGATCCCCGAGCCGTTGCGGCTGCGCGAGCGCGCACCGGAGAACTCGATGTTCTCGACGGCGATGTCATTGCCGCGAAACACCCAGATGCCCTGGTCCTGCGCCGAGCGTCCCTGCGCATCCAGATGCGGGCGCCCGTTTACGCCGCGCAGCAACAGTCCGTTCTGCGTCCACAGCGTGACATCGCCGACGTAACGGCCCGCTTCGATTTCGATGATGTCGTTGTCCTGTGCGACGCGCGCCGCGTCGCTCGGCCGCTTCAGCGGTTGGTCGGGACCGACCTTGAGAACGCGACGACCGCTCGGCGTGCCGCCTACGTCACCGGGGCGCGATGTCGCCGGCGCATCGCGAGTGCACGCGAAGTGCTGATAGCCACCTTCGACGGCTGCCTGCTTGGTACGCAACTGCGCAGTGTGACTATCGAACCAGGCGAGGTCCGCGATGGCACCGTCGGCCTGCGCGGTCGAGCGCAATCGAAACGCTTCAGCGAAGCTCTTGGTCAGCTCGCGCGGGTCGTAGGACCGCAGCGCCAATGCCGCTTCCGCCTTGCCCAGCGCCAGCAGCAGACGACGCGGCTGCGGCCACTGATCGACATCGCCGACCAGATCGATTGCGCGCTGCGGCTCACCCTTGGCAAGCAGCACGCGCGTGAGATCTCCCGCGACTTCTTCTTTGGACGCGCCGAGCTTCATCGCTCGCAGGAGCGATCCCTCAGCGGCCGCGGGTTGGCCCATCGCCAGGTCGGCGCGCGCCAGCGCGATCCGCAAGTGCGCATCGTTGGGAGCCTGGTCGGATGCTTCGAGCAGCAGGCGCTGGGCACCAGCGGCGTCGCCGGCTGCGAGACGCGCTTCGGCTTGCTGCTGCAGTTCTTGAGGCGTGTGCTTCTCGGCGCACGCGCCCAGCAGCAGCGCGAGTCCGGCAAGCGGCGCCCAACAGGTAAGCAGGCGCCGCCGTGTCCGCAACTACAACCCGCCCTTGTTCTTCTTTTCCGGAATCGGCGTGCCGAATATGCCGGGGCCCTGCGACGGCTTGATGCCCTGTGCTTCCTGGTTACGCGCGCCGCGGAGGATGCCTTCCATCGCGTAATTGCCCTCGTGGCAGGCGTACTCGTACATGTTTTCCTTGCGCACGTTGAAGGCCATCTCCGCGCGCCACGGCTGCGAGTAGTACGCCGGATCCTCGACGGTGAATTCGTAGTTGAGCTGGTCGGGCGAGGCGCGGGTGAAGCGCTCGATCACCTTGCCCTGCTCGGACAAGTAGATCGGACCCTGGCTCGCCTGCTGTCGATTCACGTGCGTCGTCTCGACGACCAGCGTGTCGCCTTCCCACCAGCCGACCGGATCGCCGAACCACTTGTTGAGCGCTGCCGGACGGTGCGAAGCCTGCGCAGTGGCCTTGTCCTTCGAGATCGGAATGATGCGCGCGTCGTGCACCATCTCTACGTTGATCAGCACCGCCTGCGGGGTCTGCACGATCTGGTAATTGTTGTTGTACATCGGGTTGAGCATGCCGGGGCCGCTCGCGCCGCTGAACGCGATGAGGCAGCGCTCGGGCAGCGGCAGTGCCTCCGGACCCTGGTAGAGCGTCGCATCGCGCTTGTCGCGCGCTGCCTTCAGAAGCTGGCGGCCGGCATCGGACAAAGGCATCTGGCCATTGGCGGGCTCTACGATCCACGAGGTGCGGTACTCGCCGTTGACGCTCGCGAGGAAGTTGCCCGGGTCGACCCAGAAGGCGTTGTAGCCACGGTCGGCATTCTTGTCTTCGAGCAGGTTGTCGTTCAGATCGGAGGGACCGCTGTCGGCCTCGATCAGGCGCATGAACGGATTGGCCTTGACCAACGCTGCGGCCTCGTCGCGCGTCACCACCAGCTTCGTCACGCCGGGCGGGCGGCTGAGATTCGTCATCGACGCATTGGACCAGATGCCCGAGATGACGGGCTTGCCGTCCACGGTCCGCGGCGGCGACCAGTTGCCTTTTTCTGCCGCCTGCAACGCCGAGCACGCGAGCAGCGCGCTGCTCACCGCCAACGCCCGGATGATTCCGCTCGACACGTTCGCGTTCATGATTGCTCCCCCGCTACGGGCGCCGTGCAAGGCGCCGCCTGGCGCCAGAGGTTAGCATTATCGCTGCTCGCAGGCCCGCTTCAGCGCCGCCACGTGGAGCTTCACCATTCTTGGCAGCGCCTGCATGTGCATAATGCGCGCACCGGAACGGGAGCCCTCATGGCATGACACCTGCCGATCGACGCATCACCGAGCTGATCGACAAATGGCTCGCGAGCATCGACCTTCACCTCAAGTACGTCGAGCTGAACGATGCCGCCTACGCGCGCATGCAGGCGTGGCCCAAGCACGACCGGCCGACGCGCTGGGTGCTGGAGGTCGCGCGCCAGAAAATTCTGGAGCTCAAGGCGCACTGCGAGACGCGCCAGGCGATGGGCGACAGCAAGTTCTCGGAGTCGCTCGAGCTGATGGCGTTCCTGGCCAACCTGGTCGGCATCCAGCACATCCAGCGCTTCGTGCCGCTCGCCGATCCTTCGCGCACCGAGCCAGTCTCGTCGACGACGGCAACTGTCGAAATCGTGCAGCCGCCGCGCGCCGCAACCGCGGCGAAGCCGCGACCTTCCGGCGACGACACGACGCGCGAAATGCCGCGAATCAAAGGTACTGCGCCCCCGCCGGTGCGCACGGCTCCTGCGCCGGAGCCGGCGGCTCCGCCGAAGCGTACTGATGGCGCGAAATCACCTGCGCGGCCCGCTGCCCCCGCTCAGGCGCGCCCGGCTGCGGCCGCAGCGAAGGCCGCGGCGCCGAGCGCGGATCTGCGCGGCAAGATCATCGCGGACGCGATCCGCCTGCTGAAGTGGGGCAAGTCGTGGCACGAGCTGGCCGAGCTGATCGAGCGCATCGCGGAGCGCCCGCCGGCAGCGGAGATTCGCAAGGTGCTGCGCGCGAACCGTACGGAAATCGAGCAGAAGGCCGGCGTCGAGGGATAAAAAAAGGCCGGGGACTTGCAGTCACCCGGCCAGTCAGGGGGATTCGAGCCTTACCTCGCTAAGAGCGCGGCGAACAGCATTCGGTTCAAAACCGGCGCGATCTGCCCGAGCGCGTTGATCGACTGATTTTGCGGTGCCAAATATAGCGCATGCTGCTCTGCAACACCATTACACTAAAGTTGCAATTTGCGGATTTTTGCGAAGAAATCGTCATGAGCCTAGCGCCCGCGGCGATATCGACCGATTAAGAGTTGTTCACGCCGCGCAGCGCCGCTTGAAAAGGAAAAGTTCGCTGAACGAGAATCGCCGCCCTCTCGCACGCCGGTCGCGAACCGGCGCCGCTCCGCCGCGCATGCGGCGATAACACAAAGAGCCGCGAGAGTCGCCTGCGCCAGGTGCCGACCCGTCCGCGAATGGGAACCGGGTCTGCACGGCGCAGTCTCAAGGACCGTTTTTGCTGGGCCTCAACTTGCTGGGAGCACCATGATCGAGATCAGCCATTTGTCGAAGCGCTACGGCCCGCTCACGGCCGTGGACGACATCAGCTTCAACGTGCAGGCCGGCGAGGTGCTCGGCTTCCTCGGCCCGAACGGCGCCGGCAAATCGACCACGATGAAGATGATCACCGGCTTCCTCGCGCCGACTGCCGGCAGCGTGCGCGTCTGTGGCCACGACGTACAGGCTGAACCGCTCGCGGCCAAGTCCCGCATGGGCTACCTGCCCGAGGGTGCGCCGCTCTACGGCGAAATGTCCGTGCGCGCTTTCCTCGCGTTCATCGCCGACGTGCGCGGCCTGACCGGCGAGCGGCGCCGCTCGCGGCTCGACGACGTCATCGCGCGCCTCGGCTTGGCGAGCGTGCTCGAGCAAGTCATCGAGACGCTGTCGAAGGGCTACAAGCGGCGCGTCGGACTGGCGCAGGCGCTGCTGCACGACCCGCAGGTGCTGATCCTCGACGAGCCGACCGACGGCCTCGATCCGAACCAGAAGCACGAGGTGCGCGAGCTGATCAGTGCGATGAGCAAGGACAAGATCATCGTGATCTCGACCCACATCCTCGAAGAGGTCGACGCGGTGTGCAACCGCGCGATCATCATCGCCGCGGGCCGCATCCTCGCGGACGAGACGCCGAAGGCGCTGGCGCGGCGCGCGCCGAGCGGCCGCCTCGACGACGTCTTCCGCCAGATCACGCTGGGCGCCAAGCCGGCCGTGCAGGAGGCCGTCAATGCATAACACTCTCATCCTCTTCCGGCGCGAGTTCGCGAGCTATTTCGGCACGCCGCTGGCGCTGGTGTTCATCGTGATCTTCCTGGCGCTCGCCAAGCTGCTCACGTTCTTCCTCGGCGGTTTCTACGAGCGCGGCCAGGCCGACCTCGCGCCGTTCTTCAACTACCTGCCGTGGCTGTACCTGTTCCTGATGCCGGCGCTGTCGATGCGGCTGTGGGCCGAGGAGCGCAAGTCCGGGACGATCGAGCTGCTGATGACGCTGCCGGTCACGCCCTGGCAGGCGGTCGTCGGCAAGTACCTGGCAGCGTGGGCGGTCGCGGGCCTGGCGCTCGCGCTGACGTTCCCGATCTGGATCACCGTCAACTACCTCGGCAACCCCGACAACGGCGCGATTCTCGCGGGCTACATCGGCGCCTTGCTCGTCGCGGGCGGACTGCTCGCGATCGGCGCGTGCTTCTCCGCAGTGACGCGCAATCAGGTGATCGCGTTCATCCTGAGCGTCACGGTCTGCTTCCTGTTCCTGCTGTCCGGTTTCGGCATGGTGTTGAACGCGTTCCAGGGCTGGGCGCCGCAGCCGGTGATCGACGCGATCGCCTCGCTGTCGTTCCTGACGCACTTCGGCTCGATCGCCAAAGGCGTGATCGACGTTCGCGACCTGCTGTACTTCATCACCGTGATCGCCGTCTGGCTGATGGCCACCGTGATCGTGCTCGACCTGAAGAAGGCGGACTGAGATGACAACCCGCAACCTGAATACCGCCCGCAAGACCTTCGGAGCCGGCGCGCTCGTGGCGCTCGCCGTGCTGTTCATCGGAGTGACGATACTCATCACGTTCGTGCTGCGCGGCGCGCGCATCGACCTGACGGAGAGCAACCTCTACTCGATCGCGCCCGGCACGCAGCGCATCGTCAGCTCGCTCAAGGAGCCGATCAATCTCTACTTCTTCTTCTCGCAGGAGGCGAGCGCCGAGTCGCCGCAGCTGCGCGCCTACGCGCAACGCGTGCGCGAGCTGCTGGAGGAAATGGCCGAGCGCTCCAAGGGCAAGCTCAAGCTCACCGTGGTCGATCCCAAGCCGTTTTCGGAGGACGAGGACCGCGCCGCGGAGTTCGGCCTGCAGGCCGTGCCGATGGGCGCGCGCAACGACTCGCTGTACTTCGGCCTCGCCGGCACGAACTCGACCGACGGCCGCGAGGTCATCGGGTTCTTCCAGCCGGACAAGGAGGAGTTTCTCGAGTACGACGTGGCGAGCCTGATTCATCGGCTCGGCAACCCGAAGAAGCCGACCGTCGGCCTGATCTCCGCGCTGCCGGTCGATGCACAGTTCGACCAGCTCTCCGGCCGCATGAATCCGGGCTGGGCCAGCATCGCGCAGCTGCACGAGCAGCTGCAGGTGCGCACGCTCGCGACCGACATCGCAGCGATCGATGCAGACGTCAACGTGCTGATGGTCATTCATCCGAAGGACCTGCCGGCGAAGACGTTGTACGCGATCGACCAGTTCGTCATGCGCGGCGGCAAGCTGATCGCGTTCGTCGATCCGCAATCGGAGAACGACCCGGCCGGCCAGCAGGGCGGACCGATGTCGATGGTGCCGCGCTCCTCCTCGCTCGGCCCGCTGCTCGATGCGTGGGGCGTCGCGTTCGATCCGGGCAAAGTGCTCGGCGATCGCGGTCTCGGCCTCACGGTCTCGCTGCAGCAAGGCCAGCCGCCTTCGCAGCACATCGCGATCGTCGGCTTGAATCGCGACAGCATGAACACCAAGGACGTCGTGACCGCGACGCTCGACTCGATCAACGTCATGACCGCCGGCGTGCTCAAGAAGAAGGACGGCGCGACCGTTCAATTCGAGCCGCTGCTGCAATCGAGCGCCGACTCCGAGCTGCTGCCGGTGATGCGGCTCGCATTCCTGCCGGACAGCCAGTCGTTGCTCGAGGACTTCAAGCCGTCCGGTGAGCGCTATGTCGTCGCCGCGCGTGTCCACGGCAAGCTGAAGTCGGCGTATCCGAACGGCGCTCCCGCCGCGGAAGGCGCAGATGCAGAGAAGGCCCCAGACAAGAGCGAGCACAAGACCGAATCCGCCGGCGATGCCGACCTGATCGTCGTCGCCGACACGGACATGCTTGCCGACCCGCTGTGGGTGCGCACGCAGAACGTGTTCGGGCAGCACTTCGCGATGGCGTGGGCGAACAACGGCGACTTCCTCGCGAACGCGGTCGACAACCTCGCGGGCAGCGGCGACCTGATCAGCATCCGCGGCCGACAGAGCTTCTTCCGGCCGTTCACCAAGGTCGACGAGCTGCGCCGTCACGCGGACGAGCAGTTGCGCGCCAAGGAGAAGGAGCTCGACAACGAGCTGAAGGACACCGAAAAGAAGCTGTCCGAGCTCGAGGCCGGGCGCAGCACCGCGGGCTCGCTCGTGCTTTCGCCGGAGCAGGAAGCGGAGCTCAACCGCTTCCAGCAGGAGCGCGTGCGCATCCGCAAGGACCTGCGCGACGTGCGCCGCAGCCTCGATGTCGAAATCGAAGGGCTCGGCACGCGCCTCAAGGTTCTGAACATCGCGCTGATGCCCGCGTTGCTGGCGATCGGCGCGATCGTGCTCGCGATCACGCGCCGCAGACGGCTGCGCGCCGGACGCGCAGCAGCTCATACGGGTTGAAGCTAGCCGGCAAAAGTCACGCCTTTTGCCGGCGCTGTCGAAAGGGCCTTGGCCGCTTTCGACCAGAAAACAAGGTCCCTGCCATGACATCGCGAAGACTGCTGATTCTCATCGTTGCTGCCATCGTGGCCATCGCTGCGGGCGTGTGGCTCGCCGGCCGCCAGGGCTCGTCGGGCTCGACCTCCGGGACCGGCGCGCTGTATCCGGAACTGAAGGAGCAGCTCAATTCCGTCAGCGCCGTGAACGTTTACAAGGCCGGCGATGCGCGCGTCGTCGAGCTGAAGAAACAGGGCGAGGGCTGGACGGTGAGCGAGCGCGACAACTATCCCGCCGACGACGGCAAGGTGCGCAAGCTCCTCATCGCGATCGCCGACGCCAAGGTGAACGAGGAGAAGACGTCGAACCCGGACGCGTACGCGACGCTCGGCGTCGAGGACACCAAGGGCAACGGCGCCACGAGCCTGCGCATCGAGCTCGCCGGCCCGCCGAAGCCCGTGAATCTCATCGTCGGCAAGCAGGGCGTCGGTGCGCGCTCGAACTACGTGCGCCGCGCGGGCGAGCCGCAGAGCTGGCTGATCAACGCAACGATCGACACTTCAACGACGCCGGAAGCCTGGCTGCGCAAGGACATCATCGACGTCTCCGCGGACCGCATGCAGTCCGCGATCGTGGAAGTGAAGGGAGCGAAGCCCTACACCGCTGCGAAAGCCGCGCGCGCCGATGCCAACTTCGCCGTCGAAGGGCTGCCCAAGGGCAAGTCCTTGAGCGCGCCTACTGCCGCGAACAGTGTCGCGATGGCGCTGACCGGTCTCAGCCTCGCCGACGTGCGTGCCGCGAGCGCGTTCCAGTCGACGACGCCAGCTGCACACGCGACGTTCAAGACGTTCGATGGGTTGATCGTCGACGTGGACGGCTGGGTGCAGGATCAGAAGCACTACGTCGCGCTGCGCCCGTCGTTCGACGCCAAGCAAGCCGAGCAGTTCAAGGTCGCGACCGCGCCGGCGGACGAAAAGAAAGACGAGAAGAAGGACGAGAAGACCGCGACACCACCGCCGCCGCCGCCGGCGCCGAACGTCGCAGAGGACGCGCAGAAAGTCGCCGCGAAAGTGACCGGCTGGGTCTACGAGATCCCCGACTACAAGTACGAGGCGCTCTTCAAACCCGTGGACCAGCTCGTCGCAAGTAGGTCGCGTAGGTCGGGCTTCAGCCCGACTTCTCCTCTTCGGCACCACGACCACCCGCGTCCCGCTCCAGCGGTCGTGCCACGCCAACCGCTCGCGGTCGATCCAGATCCAGAAGTAGCCGAGGCCGAGCGCGGCGAGCGACACGCACGCGCCGCCCAGCCGGACGAGCGCGTCGCGCCACGTGAGAGAGCGTCCCGTCGTTGCGCTCTACGCGCAGGCGCCACGCGAGCATGCCGATCGTCTGACCGCGCCAGCGTCCAGAACACGCAGAAGAACAGCACGACGACGACCAGCAGGCTGCCTGGTAGATGCGCTCGACAGTGCCGGACCGATCGGGCGTGATCGCCTCGCCGCCGGTGAACGGCAGGAACAGCGCAGTCACGATGAACAGCAGCGCGATGACGAGCAGCAGGTCGTAGAGCATCGCCCCGAAACGCCGCAGCACGCCCGCAGTCATCGAACCCGACTGACCGCAATGCTCGTAATCAGCGCGAGCAGCGCCGTCGGCAGCCACGCGATCACGATCGGCGGCAGATCGAACACGGCGCCGCCGCTCTCCAGCATCTTCGCCATCAGGAAGAACACGACGCCGATCATGATGCCGACGACGGTGCGCGCGCCCGTGCCGGTGGAACGCATCGGCCCGAATGCGAACGGCACCGCGAGCACGACGATGATGGCGACCGCCATGGTGCGGGCGATGCGCGCCCAGAACGCCGTCTCGTACGCGCGTGCATCGAGGCCGTTCTGTTTCAGGTGACGAATGTAGCTGAGCAGCCCGCGCCCAGGCAGCGACTCCGGATCGAGCACGGCGAGACCGAGGAACTCCGCCGACAGTCGCGTGCGCACCTGTGCCGCGATCGGCCCGCGCGCCACGACGCGCTCTTCCTCGAAGCGCGACTCGCGATAGTTCTCCAGGCGCCAGACGTTGTTCGCATCGATGCTCGCACTGCTCGCGCGGCCGACGCTGCGCAGCCGATGCTGCGGGTCGAAGTTGAAGACATAGACGCCGCCGTAGCGATTGTCGTCCGACTGCTGGCCGACCGAGACGATCGTGTCGCCGTCCTTCGCCCACGCGCTGCGGTTACCCGCGAGGCTGTAGTCGTGATACTTCTCGAAGGTCTTCATGCGGCGGCCGTAGTTCTCCATCTGCGGCGCGACCAGCTCGCCGAGAATGCCGGTGAGCAGCATCAGGATGACGCCCGCGCCGGCGACCCACATCGCGATGCGCGTCACCGAAACGCCCGCTGCACGCACCACGATCAGCTCCATCGAGCGCGCCAGGTTGCCGAGCGCCAGCAGGGCGCCGATCAGCGCGGCGATCGGCAGCATGTCGAACGCATACTTCGGCAGATTCAGGCCGACGAACAGGAACGCGTCTTCGAGCGTGTACGTGCCGATGCCGATCTCGTCCTGCTGCGTGATGAAGATGTACAGGCCGCTCAGCGCCAGCAGCACGAGCATGACGAGCAGCGTCGTGCCGAGCACGGCGCGGATCACGTAGCGACTGAGAATCGAGGTCATGCCGGCACCGCCACGAGACGCGGCTTGCCGGGCGGACTGTCGCGCACCAGCAGCCACAGCCCGACGCACAACGCGATTGCGTGCACCCACCAGATCCCGATGAGCTCGCGGCACCACGCCGCTTTCGACCCAAGTGCGCGCTGCGGCCATGCAGCTGCGAGTAGAGGAAGTACACGAGGATCGCAACGCCGATACGTCCGAAACGGCCCTGCCGCGGACGCAGGCGCGCGAGCGGCACAGCGATCACCATCAGGATCAGCGCGAGCATCGGCGTGGAGATGCGCCATTGCAGCTCGGCCGCGTCCGCCGGATCCGACGAACTGCAGCAACTCGCTGGTCGGCTTCAGCTCCGCCTTGCTGGCGGGCCCGCCCAGCTCGCCGAGCCGGATCGGAATGCCGCCCTCGGCGAACTGGATGACGCGGAACTCGCCGCTGCCCGGGCACGCCCTCGTAGCGGCGCCCGTCGTAGAGCATGAACGTCTGCTCGGCCTGTCCCGCGCCGCGCTGCTCGGCGCGGGTTGCGACCCAGACCTCCATCTTGCCCTCGTTGCCCGGCTCCTCGGTGCGATCGACGAAGACGTTGACGTTGTGCAGGATGCGGTTGTCGTCGACGCGCTCGGCGTAGAACACGATCTTGCCGCCGCCGAAGGTGCGGAACCGCCCCGGCTCCAGCGCGCCGAACTGCGCATCGCGCAGCGCCTCGACGCGGATCTGCTGCGCGCGTGCGGTCGCCTCCGGGATCGCCCAGAACGACAGCCAGGTCAGCAACGCGGCGACACCCACGCCGAGCAGGCCGATCGGCCGGAACAGCCCCGCGGGGCCGACGCCGCACGCCTGGATCGCCGCCATTTCACTCTCGTGGTACAGGCGCCCGAGGCCCAGCATGATCGACGAGGTAGAAACCGATGGGCACGATCGACCGTGAGGTAGCCGGCCGAAGTCAGTGCCGATCAGCGCGAATACGACCTGACGCGGGAAATCGTTGGCCGCCGCCTGCGACAGCACGCGCGCCAGCTGGTTCGACAGCAGGATCACCAGCAGCACGACCGTCACCGCGATGCACGTCACGGCAACTTCGCGAAAGATGTACCGGTCCAGCGTGCGCATCGATGCGTGTAGACTACGGCACTTTCACGAGGAAAGTTCATGGAATTTTTCGTCACTCTCGCCGGTCCCGCGAAACAACGCACCGATTGCGCCATCGTCGGCGTCTACGACAAAGGCACGTTGTCGGCCGCGGCCGAAGAGCTCGACAAGCGCATCGGCGGACGCATCGCACGGCTGGTCAAGCGCGGCGATCTGCGCGGCAAAGCCGGCGACGTCGTGATGCTCGCCGACCTGCCGGGCGTGCCGGTCGAACGCGTCGTCGTCGTCGGCCTCGGCGGACGCAATTCGTTCAAGCGCAAGCAGTACCGCAAAGCGCTCGCGAGCGCGCTCGGCGCCGTGGCGCGCACCGGCGCGAAGGATGCGGTCAGCTACCTCGGGCTGGATGGCGTCGGCGATGCCGACACGTATGCGCTGGCGCGCATCGCCGTGGAAGTCGCGGCGAATTCGCAGTACCGCATTCCCGACCACAAGACGGCCAACAAGCGGCAGAAGCCGTCGCTGGTCAAGCTCGGCATCGCGGTGACCGGACGCGGCGAGCGCGGCAACGCCGAGCGCGCCATTGCGCACGGCGAAGGAATCGGCGCCGGCGTGAGCCTGATGCGCGACCTGGCCAACCAACCGGCGAACGTGTGCACGCCCGGCTATCTCGCGAAGGCCGCGACGCAACCTCGCGCGAGAGCATCGCAAGATTCGTGTGCGCGTGCTGAACGAGACGGAATGCCGGCGCCTGCAGATGGGCTCGTTCCTGTCGGTCACTGCGCGGCACTCACGAGCCGGCCTACCTCATCGTCCTCGAATACAACGGCGGCACGCGCGGCGAGGCGCCGACGGCGCTGGTCGGCAAGGGCGTGACGTTCGATACCGGCGGCATTTCGTTGAAGCCGCCGCCGGCGATGGACGAGATGAAGTTCGACATGAGCGGCGCCGCGAGCGTGCTCGGCACGTTCAAGGCCGTCGCGACGATGGATCTGCCCGTGAACGTGGTCGGCGTCGTGCCGGCGTGCGAGAACATGCCGAGCGGCCAGGCGACCAAGCCCGGCGATATCGTGAAGAGCATGTCGGGCCAGACGATCGAAGTGCTGAACACCGATGCCGAAGGCCGGCTGATCCTCTGCGACGCGATCACCTACGCGCGGCGCTTCAAGCCCGAAGTCGTGATCGATATCGCGACGCTGACCGGCGCCTGCGTGGTCGCGCTCGGCAATCACTTCTCGGGACTGTTCAGCAACGACGACGAGCTGGCCGCCGCGCTCGAAGACGCGGGCCGCCGCGCCGACGACCGCGCGTGGCACATGCCGATCAGCGAGGAATACGCCGAGCAGCTCAAGAGCAACTTCGCCGACTTCGCCAACGTCGCCGGCCGCGAAGGCGGCGCGATCACCGCGGCCTGCTTCCTGGCGAAATTCACCGACGGGCTGAAGTGGGCGCACCTCGACGTCGCCGGCACGGCGTATCGTTGGCGGCGCGCAGAAGGGCAGCACCGGCCGGCCGGTTCCGCTGCTCGTCGACTACTTGTTGAACAAGTAGAGCCGGGCGCGGCGATGCGTGTCGAGTTCTACGTGTTGTCGGAGGACGCACCGGACGCGCGCTTGCGTTGGGCGTGCCGGCTCGCCGAACAAGCTGCCGAGCAAGGCGCACGCGTGTATGTGCAGACCGCAGGTCCGGCGGACGCACAGCGGCTCGACGATCTGCTGTGGACCTACAACGACCGCAGCTTCCTGCCGCACGAAATTTTCTCCGGCGCACCGGCGGCGCACGCACGAGTCATGGTGCTGCTCGGCGACGCAGCAGCGCCGCCCTCGCATCGACAGCTGGTAGTCAACCTCACGGATGCGATTCCTGCCGAGCTGGAGCAGTACGAGCGCGTCGCGGAGATCGTCGACGTCGACCCGGAGCGCAAGCGCACCGCACGCGAGCGCTACAAGCAGTATCGCGAGCGCGGCTGCACCCTCGAATCCCACAATGTCTGAGGTAGGTCGGGCCTACAGATAGCCCGCGTGGTCGACGTGTTTCCCCGCCGCACCCCGCTCCAGCGCTTCGCGCAGCCGTGCCGGGAATCGGCGATTTCTTCAGCGTGTGCGTGTCCACATGGACGTAGACCGACTCGCTGGTCGCGAGCAGTGCTTCCTCGCCGGCGATGCGGAACTCGGTTGCGAGCGTGAAGGACGTCGTGCCCAGGTGCTTCGTGCTCACCGAGATCTCGAGCACCTGGTCGAAGCGCGCCGGGGCCCGCCACTCAGTCGTCTGCTTGACCACCTGATAGTCGAGCTCGGCGGTCTGGATCTCGTGCTCGAAGCCGAGCACCCGCAAGAACTCCGCCGCGGCCAGGTCGACGTACTCGCCGTAGCGCGAATTGAAGACGACCTTCTGTGCATCGCATTCGCCGTAACGAACGCGCAGGAAATAGCTGAAACGTTTCGAGTTCATGGACTTGGCGCTGGAGACTACGGTTAAATGCAGGTGAGTGCCGAGCATACCTTGAGCCCATGCAAAAGACTTACGACCCGCGGGAAATCGAGCAACGTCTCTACCAGCGCTGGGAGGCGCACGGCTGGTTCGCGCCTGCCGGCCGCGGCGAGCCCTATTCGATCGTGATTCCGCCGCCGAACGTGACGGGCACGCTGCACATGGGGCACGCGTTCCAGCACACGTTGATGGACACGCTGACGCGTCAGCATCGCATGGACGGCTACAACACCTTGTGGCAGCCCGGCACCGATCACGCCGGCATCGCGACGCAGATGGTCGTCGAGCGGCAATTGAACGCGGAAGGCACGCACCGGCGCGATCTCGGACGCGAGGGTTTCGTCGCGCGCGTGTGGCAATGGAAGGAGCAATCCGGCGACACGATCCTGCGGCAGGAACGGCGCCTCGGCAATTCGGTCGACTGGTCGCGCGACCGCTTCACGATGGACGAAGGCTTGTCCGCCGTCGTCACCGAAGTGTTCGTGCGCTTGTACGAGGACGGCCTGATCTATCGCGGCAAGCGTCTCGTCAACTGGGACCCGGTGCTGCACACGGCGCTGTCGGATCTCGAAGTGCTGTCCGAGCCCGAGCAAGGTCAGTTGTGGCATCTGCGCTATCCGCTCGCGGACGGCACGGGTCACCTGATCGTCGCCACGACGCGCCCCGAAACGATGCTTGGCGACACGGCCGTCGCCGTGCATCCAGAAGATGAGCGCTACCGCCATCTCGTCGGCAAACAGATCCGCCTGCCGCTCGCCGATCGCCTGATCCCGATCATCGCGGACGAGTACGTCGATCCCGCGTTCGGCTCCGGCTGCGTGAAGATCACTCCCGGCCACGACTTCAACGACTACGACGTCGGCAAGCGTCACGACCTGCCGCTCATCAACATCTTCGATGCGAACGCTTCGCTCAACGACGAAGTGCCCGCAGAAGTATCGCGGCCTGGATCGTTCGAAGGCCCGCAAGCAGCGTCGTCGCCGACTTCGAAGCTCTGGGCCTGCTGGAGAAGGTCGAGCCGCACACGCTCACGGTGCCGCGCGGCGACCGCAGTGGCGCCGTGCTCGAACCGTGGCTCACCGATCAGTGGTACGTGCGCATCGCGCCGCTCGCCGAGCCCGCGATCAAGGCGGTCGAGGACGGCCGCACGCGCTTCGTGCCGGAGAACTGGTCGAAGGAATACTTCCAGTGGATGCACAAGATCCAGGACTGGTGCGTCAGCCGACAACTGTGGTGGGGCCACCGCATCCCGGCGTGGTACGACGAGCAGCGGCAACATCTACGTCGCCCGCTCGGAAGCGGAAGCGCAGGCGCAGGCGCGCAGCAAGCTCGGTCACGACACGAAGCTGACGCGCGACGACGACGTGCTCGACACGTGGTTCTCCTCCGCGCTGTGGCCGTTCTCGACGCTCGGCTGGCCGGAAGCAACGCCGCAGCTGAAGACGTTCTATCCGACCAGCGTGCTCGTGACCGGCTTCGACATCATCTTCTTCTGGGTCGCGCGCATGATGATGATGGGGCTGAAGTTCGCCGGCGACGTGCCGTTCCGCGACGTCTACATCACCGGGCTGATCCGCGACGAGCACGGCGACAAGATGTCCAAGTCCAAGGGCAACATCATCGACCCGATCGACCTGATCGACGGCATCGACCTCGAGTCGCTGGTCGCCAAGCGCACCAGCGGACTGATGCAGCCGCACCTGCGCGAGCGCATCGAGAAGAACACGCGCAAGCAGTTTCCGAACGGCATCCCGGCGCACGGTGCCGACGCGCTGCGCTTCACGCTGTGCGCGCTCGCGACGATGGGGCGCGACATCCGCTTCGACCTCGGCCGCATCGACGGCTACAAGAACTTCTGCAACAAGCTGTGGAACGCCGCGCGCTACGTGTTGATGAACACGGAAGGCCAGGACTGCGGACAGCAAGGCGGTGAAGTCGAGTACTCGCCCGCCGACCGCTGGATCCGTTCGCGTCTCGGCACGACGATCGCCGAAGTGCGCGCGCGGTTCGCGGAGTATCGCTTCGATCTCGCTGCACAGGCGCTGTACGAATTCGCCTGGTACGAGTACTGCGACTGGTACCTGGAGCTGTCGAAGCCCGCGTTGCACTCTGCCGATGCGAGCGCGGCGCACAAGCGCGGCACGCGCCAGACGCTCGTGCAGGTGCTGGAAGCATACTTGCGGCTGCTGCACCCGATGATGCCGTTCATCACCGAGGAGATCTGGCAGTCGGTCGCGCCGCTCGCGGCCGAAGACCGGTCCGACGATCATGCTGCAGCCGTACCCCGCGGCTACGGAGTTTCCGCAGGACGCGGCCGCCGAAGCGCAACATCGCCTCCATCAAGGCGGCGATCCTCGGGGCGCGGCAGATCCGCGGCCAGCTCGATATTCCGCAAAGTCGCGAAATTGTGATCCACTACCAGTCGCCCTACGCGGACGACCAGCACTCTCTCGCCGCCAGCCTCGGCGTCGTGCAGGCGGTGGGCAGAATCTCGCGAGCTGCGCATCGTTGCGGCCGGCGCGCAGCTGCCGCCGTCGGCAACCGCCAGCATCGAGCAGCGCACGATCTCCTCGCCGCTCGCCGGGCTGATCGATGACCCGGCCGCCGAGCTGGCGCGTTTGCAGAAGCGCAAGGCGAAGGCCGTGCCAGGATCTCGAGCGAGAGCAGAAGCAAGTTGAGCAACAGCAAGTTCGTCGAAAGCGCGCCGGCGGAAATCGTCGCCGAGGTGCGTACGCGCATCGCCGACTTCCAGCGACAGATCGCGCGAGGTCGAACAGCAGGAGCAGGCGCGTCAGCGCGCTGGTGGCGCAGCGTCGAGCGTGAGACGCCCATGGACTGCCGTTCCCACACTGATCACCCAGGCCGACCCGATCGAGCTGGTCGGCGCGACGATCGCGCAGCTCAACCGCATCATCCTCGGCAAGGAGCAGCAGCTGCGGCTGTCGCATCTCCTGCATGCTCGCGCGCGGCCACTTGCTGATCGAGGACATCCCGGGCGTCGGCAAGACGACGCTCGCGCACGCGCTCGCCGAGTCGCTCGGCCTCTCCTATCAGCGCATCCAGTTCACCAGCGACCTGCTGCCCGCCGACATCATCGGCGTCTCGGTGTTCGAGCGCGAGACCAGCACGTTCCAGTTCCACAAGGGTCCGGTGTTCGCGCAGCTCGTGCTCGCCGACGAGATCAATCGCGCCACGCCGAAGGCGCAGAGCGCGCTGCTGGAAGCGATGGAAGAGCATCAGGTGACCGCAGACGGCCACACCTATCCGCTCGCCGACCCGTTCTTCGTGATCGGCACGCAGAACCCGGTGTACCAGATCGGCACGTATCCGCTGCCGGAATCGCAGCTCGATCGCTTCCTGATGCGCATCCAGCTCGGCTATCCCGACGCGACGCTGGAGCGCCAGCTGCTGCTCGGCCAGGACCGGCGCGACCTGCTGGCGACGCTCGCGCCGACGTTGTCGCCGCAGCAGCTGCTGCTGATGCAGATGATGGTGCCGCGCGTGCACGCTTCCGACGCGCTGCTCGACTACGTCCAGGCGATCGTGCGCTACACGCGCGAGTCGCCGCAGTTCGAGTCGGGCCTTTCGCCGCGCGCCTCGATCGCGTTGCTGCGCGCGGCGCAGGCGTGGGCGCTGATCCATTCGCATCCGGGCGTGACTCCGGAAGACGTGCAAGCCGTGCTCGGCGCCGTGATCGGCCATCGACTCAAGCCGCGCAACGACGATGCGAAGACCGCACGAGATCGGCGAGCTCGTGCTGAGGGCCGTCGCCGTCCCCTAAGGCACGATCATGCTCTCGCGCCTCCTCGCCGCCTTGCGCCGCAAGACCCGCACCTGGGCGCGCAAGCGGCACGGCATCGATTCCGATCCGCTGACGCTGTCCGGCCGCCGCATCTACATCGTGCCGAGCGCGCTCGGCATCGCATTCACGCTGATGCTGTTCGCGATGTTCCTCGGCGCCATGAACTACGCGAACAATCTCGCGCTCGGCCTCACGTTCATGCTCGGCGCACTGGCGTCTGACGGCGATGCACTACTGCCATCGCAACCTCGCCGGCGTGCAGATCCGCTCCGCGGCGTGCGAGCCGGTATTCGCCGGGCAGACGGCGCGCTTCCGCATCGCGCTCGAGAACGACGCCAAGGTCGCGCGCTATGAGCTGGTCGATCGCCAACGAGCACAGCACGGCGCAGCCCGTGCGTGTGGAGTCCGGTGCACGCGTCGTGCTCGATCTGGAAATGCCGGCGCCGCAACGCGGGTTGCTGACGCTGGATTCGTTCGAGATCACGACGCGACATCCGTTCGGGCTGTTCCGCGCGTGGGCCTATCTGAACATGAACATCCGCTGCGTCGTGTATCCGAAGCCGAGCCCGCGCGGTCTGCCGCCGCCGCCGCTCGAAACCGATACCGGCGGCGCGCAGGACACGGTGCGCGGCGACGAGGACTTCGCCGGTCTGCGCGCATTTCACCCGGGCGATTCGCCGCGACGCATCGCCTGGAAGGCCTATGCCCGCGAACAGGGTCTGCAGGTGAAGGTCTTCGCGGGCACGGCGGTGACTTCGCATTCGTTCGACTGGGATAGCGCTCACCGGCCTCGGCACCGAGGCGCGGCTGTCGCAGCTGTGCCGCTGGGTCGAGGATGCCTACGCGGCCGGCCGCGCCTTCGGATTGCGATTGCCGGGAGTCGAGATCCCACCGAACGTCGGTCCGGGTCATCGGCAGCGCTGCTTGACGGCGCTGGCACTGTTCGACGAGCACGCGATCCATGGCTGAGGCTACGAGCATTGCGCTGGACAGCAGCCGACGAGTGGCCGCCGACGCTGCAACGCCTCGTCTGGGTAGTCGCCGGGCTGGCGCTCGTCGGTGGTGCCGCACGTTCAGCACGTCAAGTTCTGGATCCTGCTGCTCGCCGCCGGCGCCGCGGGACTGCGGATCGCCATCGAGGTCAAGCACTGGCAGATGCCGCCGAAATGGCTGCGCAGCATGCTCGCGTTCGTCGCACTGCTCGCCGTGCTGCTCGACTACCGCACGCTGAACGGCGTCGATGCGGGCACTGCGCTGCTGATCGTGATGGCAGGCATGAAGCTGCTCGAGACGCAGCACGGTGCGCGATCTCACGGTGATCGTCTTTCTCTCCTACTTCGCGCTGTTCGCCGCGTTCCTCTACAACCAGAGTCTGCTGGGCCTGCCGTACATGATCGTCACTGCGTGGCTGCTGACCGTCACGCTGATGCGCATCCACCAAACGACCACGTCGATGTCGGTGCGCGAGGCCCTCGGCGTCACCGGCAAGATGTTCGCTGCAGTCGCTGCCGCTCGCCGTGCTGCTGTTCCTGTTGTTCCCGCGCCTGCCGGGGCAGTTCTGGGCGGTCGTGCCGGCGCGCGGCGCGGCGACGACGGGTCTGTCGGATGAGATGTCGCCGGGCGACGTTTCCGACCTCAGTATTTCCGGCGATCTCGCGTTCCGCGCGAAGTTCCCGGGCCCGCTGCCGCCCGCGCGCGAGCGCTACTGGCGCGGACCGGTGCTGCACGACTTCGACGGCCGCACGTGGCGCCAGCCGCGCACGCTGTTCGTTCAGCAGCAAGTCTCGAGCGGCGGTGCCACGTACGAGTACGACGTGATGATCGAACCGCATCAGCGGCGCTGGATCTTCGCGCTCGATGTGGCGACTGACTGGCCCAAGCGGGGCGCGTCGCGAACCTCGGACTTGCAGCTGCTGTCCGCCTTCGACCGTCCGATTTCAACGCTGACCTCCTTTCACCTGGAATCAGCGACGACCTACACCGTGAGCGGGCCGTTGCC
The DNA here is from genome assembly GCA_963830745.1 of uncultured Gammaproteobacteria bacterium. Lineage (GTDB taxonomy): Bacteria > Pseudomonadota > Gammaproteobacteria > Steroidobacterales > Steroidobacteraceae > Steroidobacter. The sequence goes on along the minus strand of CAWHNL010000009.1, from coordinate 668,062 downwards.
CCATCTCATGCGCGACGTCGACACGCGCCTGCCCGGCGGCCGCAACGAGCGCTCGATCCTGCTCGCTCGCGAGATGCGCGAGCGCGCCGGGCAGCGACGCAGCGTTCATCGCGGCAGTGCTCGCCAAGTTTCGCGACGAGGAATACTTCTACACGCTCGAGCCGCCGCGGCTGCAGCTCGACTCCGTCGACGATTTCCTGTTCAACACGCGTCGCGGCTTCTGCGAACACTTCGCGTCGGCGTTCACGATGCTGGCGCGCGCCGCCGGCATTCCGGCCCGCGTCGTCACCGGCTACCAGGGCGGCGAGTACAACCCGATGAGCGGCTATCTGCTGATCCGCCAATCGGATGCGCACGCGTGGTCCGAGGTCTGGCTCGGCGGGCGCGGCTGGGTGCGCGTCGATCCGACGGCCGCGGTCGCGCCAGAACGCATCGAGAGGGGACTCGAGGCCGCGTTGACGGGCAGCGGCGAGTCGCTGCCGGGCAGCTTCCTGCGCCAGAGCGCATTGCTCTCGCAGTTGCGCCTCGCCTGGGACGCGGCCAATACGTTCTGGAACAACCAGGTCGTCGCCTTCGGCGAAGCGCAGCAGCAATGGCTGCTCGATCGGCTGAACGTCGGCGACGCCGACTGGGAGCAGCTCGGCATCGGGCTCGTGCTGGCGCTGGTTGCATTCTTCGCCATCATGTCGGCGTACCTGGCGTGGCGTTTCCGGCCGCGCGCCAAGGATCCGCTCGCGCAGCTCTACGAGCAGCTGTGCCGCAAGCTCGCGCGGCACGGGCTGCCACGCGCAGCGCACGAGGGCCCGACCGACTACGTGACTCGCGTGTTGCAGGCGAGGCCCGAGTTGGCGCAGCAGCTAGTGGAGGCACGCAAGCTTTATGTCGCGCTCCGCTACGGTCCGCGTTCGTGGGGCCCGCAGCTGAACCGTTCCGAGCTGAGCCGGCTGAAATTCATCGTGAACCAGTTGAAAGTCTGACGCCGCGCCCGCATTCCGCCTTTAAGACCGGCCGATAACGAAGAAGTATCGCGTGCTGCTGCTCCTCTCTCTCGTAGCGATCCCGTTGGGGATTGCCGCGTGGTTCGTCGCCGGCGAAAGTTGGTGGCGCCGCCGTCGGCGCGCGGCGCTCGCCCGCCAGCCCTTTCCGGCGCAGTGGCAGGACTGGCTGCGGGCACGCACTTCGATCTACGCGCGCGTTCCGCCCGAGCTGCGCTCGCGCCTGCACGAGCTGACCCGGATCTTCGTCGGCGAAAAGTCTTTCGTCGGCTGCAACGGGCTCACGGTCACGGAAGAGATGCGCGTCGTGATCGCCGCCTACGCCTGCCTGCTCGTCATGAACCGGCCGGATGTGCCGCGCTCGCACTTCTACGACGACCTGTTCTCGATCCTCGTGTATCCGACGCCGTTCATCGTGCCGCACACGCAGCGCGACGGACACGGCCTGGTCACGGAAGGACACCGCGTGCTGTCCGGCCAGGCGTGGGACTCGCGCCGGATCATCGTGTCGTGGCAGGACATCGAGGACGGCCTTGCGACCGGCCACAACGTCGTGCTGCACGAGTTCGCGCACTACCTCGACATGGAAGACGAGACGATGGACGGCGCGCCGGGCCTCGGCAGCGCGCGCGCGTACCAGCGAATGGTCGAAAGTGTTCTGGGAGGAGTACGACCGGCTGCGAGCCTCGCTCGGGTCGGGACAACCGACGTTCCTCGATCCCTACGCGGCCAGCGCGCCCGCGGAATTTTTCGCAGTCGTCACTGAAGCATTCTTCGAGAAGCCGCGCGAGCTGGAGCTGCAGCACGCGGGCTTGTACGAGCAGCTGCGACGGTATTACCGGGTCGATCCCGCACGCTGGGAGTCCCCTGTGGGTCAGGCTTCAGCCTGACTCACTTCGGCCGCGGATCTTCCAACGCCTCTTCATCGAAGCGCTTTCCGCCGCGCAGCTCACGCACCTTGCCCATCAACGCGCGCGCTGCGTTGCGCACCTCTTCGTGGATTGCCGCATCCTCATCGAGCGCGTCGTGGCTCGTTGCATACGGCTCGTAGTAGCCCACGTAGCGATCGAAATTCGCGACGTGCCCCGCCGAGACGAGTTGCAGGTCGCGAGCCAGTCGCTGAGCGAGCGGCGCAGCGTCTCTGCCCCTGCCGCATCGCCGTGCACGACAACCGAATACGCGCGGCCTTTCAGGTGACGCGGATACGGCCAGCCGCGTAGCTCCAGCTCCTTGGCTTTCGCCGGATCCTTGCCGGCCGTCGAGGTCGGATCGGGATTGCCGCCGTCGGCGCACACCAGTCGATCGATCATCAGCTTGAGTGTGCTCGGCGCCTGATACCAATAGACAGGCGTGACGATCATCACTGCGTGCGCAGCGACCCAGCGCGGATAGAGCTCGCCCATCCAGTCTTGCCCCTGGCCGAGCCCGTGATTCGGGTAGCACGAGCACGGCCAGTGACACAGCGGCATCGCGGTCGAGACGCACGCCTTGCAGGGATGGATGACGCGACCGTACTCGGCGGTGAGCCGACTGAGATCGAGAAAGTCCACGTCGAAATCGCTGACGCTCGACAGCACGCCGCGCGCCGTCGAGCACAGCCGATAGGTCTTGGACATCTCGCCCGGGCAAGTCTGATCGTTGCGCGCCGAGCCGCAGATCAGCAGCACACGCGATTTCGCTTTGGGATCGTCGTGCTCGCGCTGCGCCGCTGCGATCGCATCGCGGGTCGCGAGCCACTGCACCGAAAGCTGCATCGACGGATCGGCGAAGCCCTCTCCCGCCGCGCGCGTGCGCGGGCTCTTGTGAGACTCGCTGTAGGCGCGCCATGCGATGTCGATCACTGTCTCGATCTCTGCGTTCGCGTGCTCGAACGCGGGATCGTAGAAGCGCTCGCGGAAGCGCTCGCGAAAGACATCCTCGGAGATCCGCATGTCGCCCTGGCCCTTGCGAACTTCGGGCGCTATCGGCTTCGGGGCTTTCGGCGTCTGGTTCGGCATCGCGGGCTCCACTGGCGACGTAGAGCCAACGTCCGCTGCGCGAATGCGGTTCCTCGGCTACGCGGGTCCCTGTGCCGGCAGCGCATTGACGCGCGTGCTGCGCGTCGCGAAGGCGAGCATGACAGCGCCGCCGACGAACAACACTGCGACGGACAGGATCGCGCTGCGCGAGTTGCCGGTGATCAACGCCGTCGTGCCCATCAGGAACGGACCCGAGCACCGCGGCAAACTTGCCCATCATGTTGTAGAAGCCGAAGAACTCGCTGGCGCGGTCGGCCGGGATCAGCCGGCCGTAGTACGAGCGGCTCATCGCCTGGATCGCGCCCTGCACGCAGCCGATCGCCGCTGCCATGATGTAGAACTCGCGTGACGCTGGTCATGAGCACCGCGTAGAACGTCACCGCGCAGTACACGGCGATCGCCACGAAGATCCCGACCAGCGGACTGATGCGGTCGCCGAGCCAGCCGAACAGCAGCGTCAACGGGAAGCCGATGAACTGGATCATCAGGATGCCGGTGATCAGGCTGTTCGCCGGGAAGCCGAGCGCGAGACCGTAGTCGACGGCCATCTTCATGATCGTGTTGACGCCGTCGATGTACATCCAGTAGGCGAGCAGGAACAGGATCACGGGCCGGAACTTGCGCACTTCGCGGAACGTACGCAGCAGTTCCGCAAAGCCTTCGCGCGCGGCCTTGCCGAGCCCGATCGACGAACCCGCTGCGGATATCGAACGCTGTCGCAACAGCGGCATGCGAACAGCAGCCACCACACCGCAACCATCACGAAGGAAGCGCGGATCGCCGCCTCCGGGCTCGGCGAGCCCGAACAGCGCCGGCTTCGCAGTACATCACGATGTTGACGACGAGCAGCAACGCGCCGCCCAGATAGCCGAGCGAATAGCCGAAGCCCGAAACCGAATCGATGCGGCCGGGCGGCGCGACGCGGATCAGCATCGAGTCGTAGAAAATCAGCCCGCCCCAGAAGCCGACGGACGCGATCAGCGAACAGCACCGCCGCGGTCGGCCAATCGGCCGTGCCGACGAATGCCAGCAGCAGCGGTCGGCACGACGCCGATCGCGGTGAAGATCGCGAGCATGCGCACGTGCGCCTGCCCTTGTCCGCCAAGGCGCCGAGCCACGGCGCCATCACCGCGAGCACGAAGCTCGAAACGCCGTTGGCCATTGCGAGCCAGAAGGTGCTGGTCGTCGCCTCCTGCCCGGCTGCCAGGTACTGTTTGAAGAACAGCGGGAAGAACACCACCATCACCGTCGTCGCGAACGCCGAGTTCGCCCAGTCGTACAGGGCCCAGGCGAATACCTTCTTTTCGAACAATGGCGACTTCACTGCCACACTCCGCGCTGGCGACGGCTAGAATCCGCGCCGATGTACGGACGATACCTGAAGTTGCCGCAGATCGGACCGCGGCTTCGTCTCGTCTTGCAGCTCGGAGCAGCCGGCGCGCTGCTCGCGTTCCTGCTCTCCCGACTCGACTGGCAGCGCAGCCTGGCACTGATCCGCGGCGCGGCGCCGCTGTTACTGGCCGTGGTCGTCATGATCCAGATAGCGGACCGGGTGCTGATGGCGCTGAAATGGCACCAGCTGCTGCGTGTCCTCGACCCGCGACTGGGTCGCTGGACTGCCATTCGCGTTTACTACGAGAGCACCTTCATCGGATTCGCACTGCCGCTCGGCGGCCTCGGACCGGATGTGGTGCGGTTCGTGCGGTTGCGCGGCCACGGAATCGATCCGCACGTGACACTCGCATCGATGGTCATGGAGCGGCTGAACGGCGTAGTAGCAACGCTGGCGCTCGTCGTGGTCGGGCTCGCCGTGCTGGCTCAGCTTGCACCGCAACCGGCATTGCGCGAATTCGCGCAGATCGCCGCCGCTGGCGCCGTCCTCACAGGCGCCTTCGCGGCCGCCTTGATTTTCCATCCGCCGCTGGCGCGCGGATTGTTTCGGCTGCTGAAGGTGCGGGCGTCGAGCGAGAGCGGCCGCCTTGCCAAGTACCTCGAAGCCGCCAATGCCTACGCCGCGCGACGCGCGACTCTCGCCGGCAACCTTGGACTGTCGATGATCGAGCAGACGGCGTCGGTGTTCACGATGTGGCTCGGATCGCACGCGCTCGGTGCGCCGCTGCCTTGGATCGTCTGTCTCGCGGTGACGCCGGTAGCGGTGATCATGCAGCGGCTGCCGTTGACTTACGCAGGTCTCGGGCTGCGCGAGGGCAGCGCGGCCGCGCTGCTCGTCGCATTGGGTTACGACTACTCGGCAGCGCTCATTCTGCTGATGACCACGTTCGTGATGTTCCTGATCGCGCTGCTGCCCGGCGCAATAGTGCTGATGACGCACGGCCGGCCCGTGCCTTGCGACTAGCGCAAATCGCAGCGAGCGACACGGCGGGAACCGCAGCGTGGCCGGATCATTAAACCCGTGTGACGGAATCATTACATTGGGTCGAAAACGCCGCGACCGACATCGCGGCCGGCGTGTCCGTCGCGGCGGATGAACCCTTGCTTCTGCAAGCGCTTCAGCGAGGAATGGCTGTTCCGCGCGACGCTGCGCAATTCCCTGCGCGCTGGTCGGCGGCACGGCGATCCACCTGGCTGCGAGTGCCAGAGGTTCTGCACGCCGACCCGCAGCAGTCTGCGGATCGACTACGAGCTCATGGTCGGCTGGCAGCCTTTGCACACGATCCTGCGACAACGCACTTTCGCAGGGCTCGCGCCGGCGGAGCTGCAGCGGCTCTTCTGGACGATCGGCGCTGCGCTCGAAGAGTTCCATCGGCACACCCATCGCATCCACGGCGATTTCGATTTCGACAACGTCCTGGTGAGGCGCGGCGCCGAGCGTGTCGTGTTCGTGGATTTCACGCCGCCCGAGTACGCGAATTTCCGGCGCTACAACCAAGCCAGTCCTTACCGGGACATCGCCATGCTGGTGCTGTTCGTACGCGCCAAGTATCCGCCGCAGCAACTGCACCTTGCGCTGCGGCGGCAGCTGACCGGACTCGCGCGCGCGTTCATTCGAGGATACTTCCGTGACGCGCCCGCGAAGTACGATCGACGCATGCTCGACAGCTCGATGAATCGACTTGCTCGATGACACCTATCTCGGCTCGACGTTCACCGCGCGCTGGCTGCGACACAGCCGCTTGTATCGAACCGACGACCTTGCACCCGAGACTCGAGCCGTGACGCGGATTCACTTTGAGGATTACAGAACCAGTCACGTGGGTGAGCTGGTCCTGGGCACAGGACTACGACGCGAAGCTGTTTGCGCCCGGTTCGTTCGATGCCGCGATCTGGGAGCGCGAACAGCTGCTCCTCGAGCGGATCGTGCAGCAGCACGTGGCGCACCGGGAGCAGTTATCTCGACTTTGCGTGCGGTACGGGCCGCGTGCTGTCGCACGTTGAACCGCACTTTCGAGCGGCCGACCGGCCTGGACATCTCCGCGAGCATGCTGGCCGTCGCGCGCGAGCGCGTCCGCGACTGCGACTCTGGTGCAGGCCGATGCGACTCGCGATCCCGCAGCGCTCGACGCAGCGGCGTTTCGATTTCGTCACCGCTTTCCGGTTCTTCCTCAATGCGCAGCCGTCGCTACGCGACGCCGCGATGGCGTTTCTCGCGTCCACGCTGAAGGACCGGGATTCGCGGCTGCTGTTCAATGTACACGGCAATCGCTACAGCACTCGTGCGCTGCTGGCGGCGAAGGCGATGATCACTCGCGAACAATTCGCTTCGATGTCGGTGCGCGACAGCATCGAATTGGCCGCACGCCACGGCCTCGAAGTGATCGAGTGGTATGGCATCGGCTCCTACGACAAGTCGCTGCTGCGACTCATGCCGCTGCGAGCCTGGCGTTGGGCCGAAGCCGTTGCGCCGCTTCCCAAGCGCTGCACCGTCTACCTGTATTTTCTATGCAGGCGAGTGGCGTAGATCCATCGGGGCCGGCGTCCGCGGCACGATCTCATCGAACACCTGCAACGTCAGCCGGGCGGTCTCGCGCCATGTGAGCTCCTGCGCCCGCCGCAGGCCGCGCTGACTCATTTGTGCGCGCAGCTCCGGCGAGCCCGTGACTTCGAGCAGCGCTCGCGCGATGTCCTCTTCGGCATACGGATCGATGAGGCGGGCCGCGCCGCCGGCGACTTCCGGGCTGGCGCACGTATTCGGCACGATCGCGGGGCACCCGGTCGCGAGCGCCTCGAGGATGGGAATGCCGAAGCTTTCGCACATCGTCGCCAGGACGAAGCACTCGGCAGCCTGATAGGCCAGGTGCATCTCGACGTTCGGCACGAAACCGAGGAACCGCACATCGGCAAGATCGGCGTCGGTGAAGCCCCGACTTCGCAGATACTCCTCGATTCGAAAGCCGACGACGACCAGCGGGAGCGTCCCGCCTTGACGACGATAGCTGCGATAGCCGCGCAACAGCCGTTCGTTGTTCCCGCCCGGATAGACTCGCTGCTTGTTGTGCCCGCCGTGATGAGCGCGCGCCACGGTAAGCACATAGTGTTCCGGCAAGCGCGTGCTTCCTGCGGAATTGCGCCAGGGCCGCCTCGTCGCGCAGCGCCGTGAAATTCGGACCAATGCCGGCGTGGCTCACGACGCAGTTGTCGAGCTTCAGGCCCGCATGGCGGCGCATGCCGTCGATCGTTGCCTGCGAGATCGCGAGCGTTCGCGTTGCTTTACGATCGTACAGCGGCAACATCAGGCGAATGTAGAGATTGTCCCACCACTCATAGTTTCCCGGGTTGACATACCAATCCCAGCCTTGATGCACGAACACGCTGGGACGCCGCGTCAGGAACGGCACGGAGAATTTCGGATTGAAAATAAGATCGACATCCAGGCGCCGCGCCGCGCGCGCCACCACGACCTGATCCCAGTACAGAAGACTCCGCGCCGGCAGCACGTGCACTTCGGCATTCCTGTAGTCACGGAACAGATCGCGGCGATTGGGCGTTCGCAGGAGAATCGAGTAATGCGTGTGAGCATCCATCTCCAGCAGATGACGAGTCAAATACTGCGAGTACACGCCCATGCCGTCGTTCTGATCGAGCAGGCGGCCCATGATCGCGATCTTACGTTGACGCATGGCGTCGGGGATGCAGCTTTGATGCCAAGCGCCGCGGGGCCCGGCAACTCGCGCGCTCGCCGGTCGAACGAGACCCTTGCAGCGGCGCCATGGAAGTAGTTGCTCGCCAGCCAGTGTAGTTTTTGTCAATTCGGAGGACACGCGAATCGCTATGGAGACGTGGACGATGGAATCGACCGAGCGCGTACCCGACACGACGCGCCGGTTCCCGGCAGGACGTGCCGCGCGCCTTGGAGCAGCGGTTTCACAAGACGATGTACTACTCCTTGCAATCGCTGCGCGGCCGCCACGTCGGTCCATTTGTGCGCCGATTGCAGAAATGGGAGGCGCTTGATCGACAGCAGTTCGACGCGCTGACCGCGCGGCTGCTGCGCAACGCGCTGCGCTTCGCCTCGCGGCGCGTTCCGCTGTATTCGTCCAGCCCATGGCGGGAAGCACTCGCGCGCGGCGACGCCGAAGACCTGGGCTGCTGGCCGGTGCTCGATCGCTCCATGCTGGTATCGCATTGCTCCGATCTGCGCGCGCGGCGCGTGACGCCAGGCGTGTTCTCTCGCACCAGCTCGGGGTCAACTGGCCAGCTCGTCACCGTCGCCTACAATCCCGCCGCGGGCGGCTGGAGTTGGGCGCAGGAATATCGCTCGATGTACTGGTTCGGCATCCCGCCGGGCAGTCGCACGCTGCTGCTGTGGGGCGGAGGACATCCGCTGCTCGATTGGGTGCGCAATTGCCGGGTGTGCACGACCAAGAATCTCACGTTCGAGCAACTCGAATGGGCCGCGACGTATCTGCTGGAGCAACAGCCGACGCTTTGCATGGGCTTGCCATCGGCCATCGCCCAGCTCGCGCGCCACGTTCGCGCACATCATCCGCATGGCGCCCGCGCAGCTGGTGCCGTTCGTGAAGCTCGGCGGCGAGCAGGTATACGACTTCCAGCGGCAGGAAATCGCCGCGCATCTGGGCGCGCACGTTTTCGAATCGTACGGTTCCACGGAAATGGGGCCGATCGCGCACGAATGTCCGCACGGTTCGCGCCACATCATGGCGGACCATGTCCGGCTTGAAATTTTCGACGGCGACTCGCCGGCGCCCGTCGGGGAGTTCGGCGACATCGTAGTGACGTCGCTGTTCAACCGCGCCATGCCGCTGGTCCGCTGCCGGATCGGCGATCGCGGCCGGATCTCCCCCGATCCCTGTCCTTGCGGTTTACCGCATCCTGTGCTGGCGGAGCTGGTCGGCCGCGCCGCCGACATGTTCGCGACTGCGGATGGCCGGCTCATGCACGGCTCCGAGCTTGGGCGGCGGCTGCAGCTGTTCCTGTCCAAGGCACCGCTCGGCAGCGTCGGGCAGGTTCTGTTCGAACAGGTCGGGGCGGCGGAATGGAAAGTTCTCGTGGAAAGCGCCGATGGTTTCGACGAGGCCCTCGCCGCGGAGCTGCGCGCCATTGTGCACGCCAGCTTTGGTGAACCGTGCAAGCGTGTGCGTCGAGCGTGTGGCGCTCGTGCCGCGCGAGAACTCTGGTAAGTACCGCTACTATCGGCGCAAGCGTACCGCCTTCGTCCGTCGCGAATTCGGCCGCGCGCTAGTCGAGTCTGCCCGAGGCGGTCTCGTGCCGCGGCCCGATGGGCGTCGCAGCGCCAGACATCTCGCGCCGATATGCCTTCATCGTACGGCTGAGACCTTCCTGCAGTGGGATCTTCGGTTCCCAGTCGAGCAGCTGTCGAGCACGGCTGCAGTCGAACGCAGCGTCGCTCATATAGAATTCCATGCGGCGGCGATAAATGGGCGGCTTGATGTTGAACGGCTTGCACATGTCTTCGACGACCGCGGCGAGCGCCAACATGGGGGCCAGCGGCAATTGCGGGCCGGCAGCTGCGGCGATCCGCTGCGCGCGCCAGCATCTGCAGCATGTCCCGCAGCGGTGTCGGGTCCGGGCCGGCAATGATCATCTCGCTGTTCGCCGCGGCGGGCCGCTCGCAGGCGCGCAGGAATGCGTCGGCCACGTCGGCGACATGCACCATCTGTCGCCGGCCCTTGCCAGAGCCGAACAAAGGAAAGCGACCTTTGCTAGCGCTGCGGAACAGCTTGGCGAGGCGATCGTCGCGTGGGCCGTAGACTACGCTGGGCCGAAGAATGACGTACTCGCACGCCTAACTGCTGCCGCATGGTCGCGCACCCAGCTGCTCGGCCGCGACCTTGCTGTTCTCGTAGTCATTCCATGGACGCAGCGGCGAGTCTTCGTTCGCCACGCCCTCGATGCGGCGACCGTAGATGCCGGCAGTGCTGCAGAAGACGAAGCGCCGCACGCCTTGCTGCGCCGCTGCGGCCAGAACGTTCGCGGTACCCCTCACATTCAGTCGCTCGAAGTACTCGTGATCGGCATTCGGCTCTTTGAATGCGCCCGCGAAGTGACACGCGACTTCCGCATTCGCTGCTGCCGCATTGACTGCACTGCAATCCAATATGTCGCCGCGCTGTAAGTCCGCGCCGAGGCGCCGCAGACTAGTCAACAGTGCGGGCCGTTCGCGCCGGTAGAACCCGGTCACGTGGTGACCGGCCGCCAGCGCCCGTTCGACGAAATGGGCACCAATGAAGCCCGCTGCCCCGGTGACGAAAATATGCACGGTTCTGCCGTCCTCTGACGGGTGGCCCTTGCGGGCCTTCCTGCTGCAACGTGCGTCCGCGGCGGATTGTTGCGTCGGATGCCCGAATCGACGGGTCAGGCCGCGGCGGCCAAGTGCTCGCGCGTTTCGCGGAACTCGAGGTCCGGCCAGCGCTCGAGCGTGAGCTGCAGATTGACGCGCGTCGGCGCGAGATACACCAGCGCGCCGGAATGATCGAGCGCCAGGTTGTCGTACGCCTTGACGCGAAACTCTTCGAGCTTCTTCGCGTCCTTGCCATAGACCCAGCGCGCGGTGAACACGTTGACGTTGTCGAACGTCGCCTGCACGGTGTACTCGTCCTGCAGGCGGAACGCGACGACGTCGAACTGCAGCTGACCGACGGCGCCGAGAATCAGGTCGTTGTTGCGCAGCGGACGGAACACCTGCGTGGCACCCTCCTCGCACAGCTGGTCGAGACCCTTCTGCAGCGCTTTCATTCGCAGCGGGTCGCGCAGCACGACGCGGCGGAACATCTCCGGCGCGAAGTTCGGAATGCCGGTGAACATCAGCGACTCGCCTTCGGTGAAGGTGTCGCCGATGTTGATGGTGCCGTGATTGTGCAGGCCGAGAATGTCGCCGGCGAAAGCCTCGTCGGTGTGCTGACGGTCGGCCGCCAGGAAGGTCAGCGCGTCGTTGATGCGCATCTCCTTGCCGAGGCGCACATGGAACAGCCGCATGCCCTTTGCGTAGCGGCCGGAGCAGATGCGCATGAACGCGATGCGGTCGCGATGCCCGGGATCCATGTTCGCCTGGATCTTGAACACGAAGCCGGTGAGCTTCTCTTCCAGCGGCTCGACGTAGCGCATGGTGGTCTCGCGTGCCAGCGGCCCCGGCGCGTGCCGCACGAACGCCGACAGCAACTCGGTCACGCCGAAATTGTTGATCGCCGAGCCGAAGAACACCGGCGTCTGCCGCCCGGCGAGGTACGCCGCGGGATCGAACTGCGGCGCCGCGCCGTGCACCAGCTCGACCTCGTCGCGGAACGCGCGAGCCCGGTCGCCGAGGAATTCCTCCGCCGCGGCGCTCGCAAGCCCGTCGATCGTCGCGTGCGTGCCCGCGCGGCCCTTCTCCGCCGCCTGGTAGATGTAGATGCGATCTTCCAGCAGGTGATAGATGCCCTTCAGCTCGCGGCCCATGCCGATCGGCCACGTCACCGGCGCGCACTGGATCTTGAGCACGCGCTCGATCTCGTCCAGCAGCTCCATCGGCTCGCGGCCTTCGCGATCGAGCTTGTTGATGAAAGTCATGATCGGCGTGTCGCGCAGCCGGCAGACCTCCATCAGCTTGATCGTGCGCTCCTCCACGCCCTTCGCGCAGTCGATGACCATCAGCGCCGAGTCGACCGCGGTCAGCGTGCGATACGTGTCTTCGGAGAAATCCTCGTGGCCGGGCGTGTCGAGCAGGTTGACCATGCGCCCGTCGTAGGGGAACTGCATGACCGAGGACGTCACGGAGATGCCGCGCTGCTGCTCCAGCGCCATCCAGTCCGAAGTAGCGTGGCGCGCCGCCTTGCGGCCCTTCACTGTGCCGGCGAGCTGAATGGCGCCGCCGAACAGCAGCAGCTTCTCCGTCAGCGTGGTTTTGCCGGCGTCCGGATGGGAAATGATCGCAAAAGTACGCCGGCGCTGGATTTCAGCGCCCAACTTGTCGTTGACAGGGCTCGTCGGAACGCTCGACACGGGGGACAGTCCTCACGCGTGCAGGGGGCTGCACGGCACGTGAGGATTCTAACCTACGATCAGGCCTGCGATCAGGGCGCGCTGAGCGCGAGACGATACACCCACGCGTCTTCGCGGCCGCCGCTCGCCTGGTAATAGGCTTTGCGCACACCGACGCGCGCGAAGCCGAGCGATTCGTAGAGACGAATCGCCGTGGGGTTCGACGGCCGCACTTCGAGGAAAACGTCGCGCATCTCCGCGGCACGCGCGCGCTCGAGCAGGAAATCCATGAGGCGACGACCGACGCCCGCGCTGCGCAGGTCGCTGCGAATGCAGATGTTGAGGATGTGCGCTTCGCCGGCGCCGTACGACATGATGCCGTAGCCCGCAACGTCGCTCGCGAATTCGACGACGCGGCACAGGTAACCGACGCGGATGCAGTCGCGGAACACTCCTTCGCTCCACGGGAACACGTACGAGGCGCGCTCGACGGCGACCACTGCCGGGACGTCGCTCAGCGCCATCGGCCGGAAGCGCACGGCGTCGAACAGTTTGGAGCGATCGATCTCGGCGCTCACGTCGGCGCTCCGCCGGCGACCTGCTCGAACGTGCGCAGCGCCAGCAGCAGGTCCGCCCACGACTTGCGCTTCTCGCCGGGGCTGCGCAGCAGGTAGGCGGGATGATAGGTGACGATCATCGGACGATTCCCGGCAATGCGATGCAGCTGGCCGCGCAGTTTACCGATCGACGTGTCGGTCTCCAGCAGGGTTTGTGCCGCGATCCTGCCGACACACAGGATCAGCTTCGGGTTCACCAGCTCGATCTGGCGGAACAGGTACGGGATGCAGGCCTGCACTTCCTCGCGGCTGCGGATCGCGGTTGTTCGGCGGCCGTGACTTGAGGATGTTCGCAATGAACACCTGCTCGCGCTGCAGCCCGATCGCCTTGAGCATCGAGTTGAGGAGCTGACCGGCGCGGCCGACGAACGGCTCGCCCTGGCGGTCTTCGTCCGCACCCGGCGCCTCGCCGATCACCATCCATTGCGCGTTGCGATTGCCGACGCCGAACACGCCCTGGGTCCGAGTCTTGTGCAGCGGGCACAGCGTGCAACTCTTCACCGCGCGCTCGAGCTCGGCCCAGCCCGGCTTGTCAGAGCTCTGTTCGGTGCTTTGGCGGGACCGGCGCCGCGACAGCGTCCGAGCGCGCGACGCCGCGACGCTCCCAGACATCGATGTCCAGCGCCTTGAGATAAGCAACGCGACGGGAATCCATTGCTCGGGCTACCGCTATCCGCTATCCGCCACCCGCTTCTTTCTGGCTACTTTACGCCACAGCCAGAACAGCGGCGCCGACAACGCATAGGCCCCGAACAACGCGAACAACGATTCGGGCGCGAGCGAGACGATGACGTAGATCAGCGGGATCAGCGCGGCGTACACCCACGGAATGCGCCCGCGCATGTTCAGTTCCTTGCCGCTCCAGTACGAGAACCGGCTGACCATCAGCGCGCCGATGCAGATCGTGATGCCGAACGCGAGCGCCAACGCCGGCAGGCCGGTGAGCATCGAACTCGCTCACGAGCCACACGAAGCTCGCCACGGTGGCGGCTGCCGACGGGCTCGGCAAACCTTCGAAGTAGCGCTTGTCGGCGCTCGCCGCGCGCGCGTTGAAGCGCGCCAGGCGCAGCGCCGCGGCGACGGCATAGAAGAACGCGGCGAGCCAGCCGAACCGCGTCCAGAATTTGCCGTAGTCGGCGATGCGCTCGATGCCCCACTGGTAGGCGACGATCGCCGGCGCGACGCCGAACGCGACCATGTCGCACAGGCTGTCGTATTCCTTGCCGAAGTCGCTCTGGGTGTTGGTCCAGCGCGCGACGCGCCCGTCGAGGCCGTCGAACAGCATCGCGACGAAGATCGCGATGCCGGCGCGCGAGAAGTCGCCGTTGATCGCAGCGACGATCGCATAGAAGCCGCCGAACAGCGTGCCGGTGGTGAACACGTTCGGGAGCCAGTACACGCCGCGGCTGGGATTCTTCGCGGGCGGGACATCGCCGGTTTCGTAGTGCTCGGCGCTCATGGTATGCGTGCGAGGAGGTGGGCACATGATATTGTGCGACGCGCAGCACACACAACAGACTCGGCAGATCGGGTTCGACCTCACGTTGAAAGCCCCTGGTGCAGCACTGCTCCTGCTCTCGCTGGCCGCGAGCGCGCCCGCTTTCGCGGACCGCCAGCAGGATCCGCAGCTCGGCAAGCTCCTCGAGCAGGCGCTCGCCGCCGGTGCCTGTTTCGAGGACAAGTTCGACGAGCAGGTCTGGTTCGCGGCGATGGAGCCGAAGCTGAAGCCGCTGCTGAAGAACGCGAAAGAGCGCCAGGAGATCCTCCACCACGTGCACTGCGAAGCACGGCGGCTGCAGCTGCCGCCGGGGCTCGTCATGGCAGTGATCGACGTCGAGAGCCGCTTCGACCGCTGGGCCGTCTCGAGCGCGGGCGCGGTCGGCCTGATGCAGGTGATGCCGTTCTGGCCGCGCCAGCTCGGCATGACGAACCATGAGCTGGTGCGCATCCAGCAGAACCTGCGCATGGGTTGCACGATCCTGAAGTTCTATCTGGACCGTGAGCGCGGCGATTACACGCGTGCGCTCGCGCGTTACAACGGTAGCGTCGGCCGCAGAAACTACGCCGATCTCGTGCTCGACCGCCTCTCCCGGCGCTGGCACTACCAGTAGTTATTTCGTACCGAAGACGCTCGGCATCTCGCCAAGCTCGCCAAGAGCCACGTCGCTGCACGTCACATCCATGCACGTGCGCAGCGGGCGGGCCTTGCCGGAGCCATTCGATGAGAGCGTGGACCGCAGTGGGCTCGCCGACCGCGAGCACCTCGACGCGACCGTCAGGAAGATTGCGCGCGTAGCCGCGGCAACCGAGCTCCTGCGCGCGCTGGCGCGTCGATGCACGATAGAAAACGCCTTGCACGCGCCCGGACACGTAGCAGCGCCGTGCAATGATCGCCGACAAGGAAATTCAACCCGTGTTGCTGCCGGGCTGGGTGGCGCCGAGCGCTTCCGCAGCCTTGTCGCGCGCCGCGATGGCGTTGCGCCGTGCTTCGCGGTATGCGCGCCGTTCCAGGCTGTCCTCGGCGCGATTCAACAGGGCTTCGGCTTCGTTCAGCTTCTGCGGAGCCGCTTTTTCTGCGCCGGCGTCGCGCGCGGCCCGGATGGCCTGGCGGGCGTTGCTCATCTCCTGAACGGGCGCGCCAGCGCACGCCGCGAGTGCGAGCACTGCGACCGCGAGAATTGCCGGCATGCGAGCGATGTGAGCCATGGTGGATTTTTCAATCGACCGTAGCAACCGAAAGCCTACACCGTCAAGACTGGGCTGAATACAATGCACGCGGCTCGCGCGCGGCTGTTGCGTTGCATTACTCCCACAAGAGCAGCGTCGTGCGCGGATGCGTCGTCTGGCTTTCCAGGATTTGGCAGGCGTGACCGAAATACTGGTCCTGTTTTATTCGCGCAAAGGCGCTACGGCGGAGCTCGCTCGACAGGTCTGCCGTGGAGTGGAATCTGTACCGGGTGCGCGCGCCCGCTTGCGCACCGTGCCTGCGGTCTCGAGCGTGGTGGAGGCTCCGCAGCCCGCGGTGCCGGCCGAAGGGCCGCCCTACGCGACACACGAGGACCTTCGGGAGTGCGCTGGCTTGGTGATGGGCAGCCCGACCCGCTTCGGCAACATGGCGGCGCCGCTGAAGTTTTTCCTGGATGGCACCAGCGCGCTATGGGTTAGCGGCGCGCTCGCCGGCAAGCCAGCCGGCGTATTCACGTCCACCCAGACACTGCACGGCGGTCAGGAGACGACGCTGCTGTCGATGATGCTGCCGCTCCTCCACCACGGCATGTACATAGTCGGACTCCCTTACACCGACGCGGCACTGTCGACGACGCGGGCAGGCGGCTCGCCCTACGGAGCCAGTCACTTCGCCGGAGCCGACACGCAGCCACGCCTGACCGAGGAAGAGCGAAGCCTGGCAGTCCATCTCGGCCGGCGCGTCGCCGAGCTCGCCGTCAAGCTGGCCCCTTGACCGTTCCGGCCTCTCTGCGCCTGGGAGCCTGCGCTGCCACGGTGTTGCTGGTCGCGCTCGTCGTGCGTTGGACGCTCATCGCGCCCTCCACACCGCGAATCGTCGCTGGCGTGGTCCTCGCCGGGCCGCTCGCGGTCGGCCTGCCGTTCCTCTTTGCCGGGCATCGCCGCTCGTACGCGTGGATGACGCTCGCGCTGGCGCCGTCGCTCGTGCTTCGGACTCACCGAGGTGGTTGCCAATCCAGCAATGCGCAGATGGGCAGGGTTGGTGCTGTTCGACGTGGTCGTGGCGTTCGCGCTGCTCGTAGCGTATCTGCGCGCTACGCGCTCTTCATCACCGCCTTAACGAACGGCACCGTCAGCCGTCGCTGCGCGACGAGCGATGCTTCATCGAGCTCGTCGAGAAACGTGCAGAGTGCGGCCATGTTTCGCGGCAGTCTGCGCAACAGGAACTGCGCGGTCTCCTCCGGCAGCTCGCAACCGCGCAATTGCGCGCGCAGCTGCAGAGCCGCGAGTTGCTCCTGCTCGTCGAGCGGCTGCAGAGTGAGGACGACGCCGCCGTTCAAACGCGAAGCCAGGTCGGCCAACTTGAACGGCAGCGCCGCGGGCGGCGCCGTGCCCGACAGCGCCAGCCGGCCGCCCTGTTCGTCCAGCTCCTGGTGCAAGCGGAACAACTCGCGTTCCCAGCCGGCATCGCCTGCGACCGCCTCCGCGTCATCGAGGCACACGAGTGCGAATTGGCCGTAGCCCGAGAGGATTTCCCCGCCGAGTTGCGCGACCTCGCGCAGCGGCAGATACGCAGCTGTCTGATTGTTGCCATGAGCGCGCGCGCACATCGCTTGAAGCACGTGGGTCTTGCCGACCGAATGCGCGCCGTGCACCCACACGCAAGTGGGTCCGTCGTTCGCGCCGGCGCGGCGAGCGCTCAAAGCAGCGAGCGCATCGACTACCGAACGATTGCGTCCCGGAAAATAGCTCGCGAAGACTGATGTATCGCGCAGCCGGATTCCCAGCGGCAGCTGCTTCGCGTCCATCTACGCGAGACCGCTGCGACGGCGGCTGACCTCGATTGCCCTGCGCGAGTAGGTGAGGACGTAGTCCAGTCCGCTGACGACCGTCGTGACGAACACGAGCGCGCCGAGCACAGTGATCGCGATCTGCGGCGTGAAGTCATAGGCGCGCGCGGCGACGACCAGCAACAGGTAGATGATCTGGCACAACGTGTTCAACTTGCTGACGGCCGTGGGGCGCCCCTGCAGCTCGCCATAGCCGTAGAGAGACTTATAGATGATCGCGCCGACCGTGATGACCACGTCGCGGGCGACCGCCGTCGCCGCCAGCCAAAGCGGCACGACGCCGAGCGCGGCGAGCGTGATGAATACGCCGACCAGCAGGATCTTGTCGGCGAGCGGATCGAGGATCTTGCCGAGCTCCGAGGTCCAGCCGAAGCGCTTCGCGAGGGAGCCGTCCAAGCCGTCGGTCGCGGCCGCAAACGCGAACATCGCGAGCGTCAGCCGGTAGTTGTCGGTCACGAGCAGCCAGGCGACCGGTACGACCAGCAGCATGCGCAGGATGCAGAGCGCATTGGGGATGTGTCGCATCGTCGCTCAGGGCTGATAGCGGAACGCGAGCCGATCCGCCGCAGCGCCGTCTGCCGCATCCGTCGGCACCAGCCGATGATCCAGAGCGATCGCCCGGCGCAACGTCGCGGCGTCGCCGCGCACTGCGAGCCGGAAGCGCATCTTTTCGCCCGCGACCTGCTCGAGCGCCACGCTGCGCACGAGCGTCATGCCTTCCAGGTAGTTCAGCGTCGCGGCGTAGGCGCTGAGATCGGAAATACCCGCGACCTCGACAATGACGCTGCCGAGCGAGGATCCCGAGGCGGCAAACACGCGCGCGAACGTATCAGCGGCCAGGTGCACACCGTCGTCGAGACCACCGCTCGCTTGCGCTGCGCCTTCGTCCGAGACCAGCGTCCATTGGACGGTGCCGCCGCGCGCACGTCCAATGAGCACGGCGTTCGCTGCGTAGCGGGCCGCGGCCTGCATCAGACCGGGTGACTCGGAGCTGGCCTCGGTGCGCTCCTGCGCATCCATCACGGGCCATTTCAGCGGCAAGCCGCGCTGCCGCGCGACCTTCTCGATTGCCTCGCGCTCGCGCGCAGGCGTGTCGGCGGCGAGCCAGCGCCAGGTGCCGCCTGCCTCCTCGACGCCGAACATCACGACGGTCGCCGGACGTTCGCGGCCCCAGATGGGTAGACCGGCCTTCGACAGGAGTTGATCCACCGAGGAGCTGTCGAAACCCACTTCGAGCACGTTGTCGGCGGTGAATCCGAAGCGCTGAACGTACTTGCGCGGATCGCTGACCTCGCCGACGCGCAGCGCGGCGTCGCGCTGCCCGCTCACGCGCACCAGTACGGTTTTCAATGCCTCGGCGAACGCGGCATCGCGCGAGCCGTCGACCGGCTGCGCGGTCTCGTACAGGTCGGGGACCGTGACGGCCTGGGCCGAGGCGACGACGAACAGGGTCAGGAGCAACGCCAGCTTCGAGCGGAGGGAACGGAACAACGCCATGAGTGTAAAATATCATAGCGCTCGCCCCGACCTCTGACGAAGAACCCCGACGAATCAGCCCTGCCGAAGAACTCGTACTCGCTACTTCAGGTCACCATGCCCACCGACTCGATTACCTACAAAGATGCCGGCGTCGATATCGAGGCCGGCGACGAGCTGGTCGAACGCATCAAGCCCGCCGTCAAGCGCTCGCTGCGCCCCGAAGTGCTCGGCGGCCTCGGCGGCTTCGGCGCGTTGTTCGAGATTCCGGTGGGGCGCTACCGCAAGCCGGTGCTGGTCTCCGGCACCGACGGCGTCGGCACCAAGCTCAGGCTGGCGATCGAGACCGGCCGCCACGACACGATCGGCATCGACCTGGTCGCGATGTGCGTGAACGACGTGGTCGTGCAGGGCGCGGAGCCGCTGTTCTTCCTCGACTACTACGCGACCGGCAAGCTCAGCGTCGACGTGGCGGAGTCGGTGATCAAGGGCATCGTCGAGGGCTGCATCCAGGCGGGCGCTGCGCTGATCGGCGGCGAGACCGCGGAGATGCCCGGCATGTATGCCGCCGGCGATTACGACCTGGCGGGCTTCTGCGTCGGCATCGTGGAAAAAGACGCGATCATCGACGGCAGTCGCACACGTCCGGGCGACGTGATCATCGGCCTGCCCTCCTCCGGGCCGCATTCGAACGGCTACTCGCTGATCCGCAAGCTCCTCAAGACTGCGAAGGCGACGCCGACGACCAAGCTCGAAGGCGGCTCGTTGTACGACGCGCTGCTCACGCCGACGCGCATCTATGTCAAGCCGCTGCTCGCGCTCGCCAAGTCCGTCGCCGTGCACAGCTTCGCGCACATCACGGGCGGCGGGCTGACCGAGAACATCCCGCGAGTCGTTCCGGAAGGCCTCGAAGTCCTGCTCAGCGCGCAGACCTGGACGCTGCCGCCCGTGTTCGACTGGCTGCAACGTGCGGGCAATATCCCCCGGCGACGAGATGTACCGGACGTTCAACTGCGGAATCGGCATGACGGTGTGCGTCGCGGCCGAGCACTGCGATCGCGCGCTCAGCGTGCTGCGCGACCACGGCGAGCAGCCGGTCGTCATCGGCGAAGTCCGGCGCGGCGACGGCGGCGTCACTATCCGCGGATGAGCCTGCTGCCGATCGCAGATCCTGATCTCCGGCCGCGGCACCAACATGCGCGTCATCGCGGAGCGCGCAGCAGCCGGCACGCTGCCGGTCGACGTGCGCGTCGTGGTCAGCGACCAACCCTCGGCCGAGGGACTGCAGACGGCGGCGGCGATGAACATCGCAACGCGCGTGCTCGAGCCGCGCGAGTTCGCCGATCGTCCGTCGTACGACCGCGCGCTGGTGCAACTGCTCGAGCAGTACCAGCCGAAGCTCATCGTGCTGGCGGGCTTCATGCGCATTCTTACGCCGCATTTCATCGGCGCCTTCGTGGGCCGCATCCTCAACGTGCATCCCTCGCTCCTGCCGAAATACCGCGGCCTGCACACGCACCGGCGGGCGCTCGAAGCCGGCGAGGCGCTGCACGGGGTCAGCGTGCACTTCGTCACCGAGGAGCTCGACGGCGGGCCGGTGGTTCTGCAGGCCGAGGTGCCGGTGCTGCCCGGCGACACCGAAAAGGCGCTTTCAGCGCGAGTTCAGCAGGGCGAACACAGGATCTATCCGCAGGCGATCGACTGGTTCGCGCGCGGGCGATTGCTGTTGAAGGACGGCCGCGCGTGGCTCGACGGCAAGCCGCTGGACGCACCGCTGCGGGAACCCTCGCAAGCGGCCGGCGGTTAGCTTGCGAGTGCAACGCTGTGGAGACCGAATGCGAACTCTTGCCTGCCTGCTGACATCGACGCTTGCAATGCTGCTGCTCGCATCCTCGGCGCACGCCGAAGCCGCCGTGCCGCGGCCATTCTCGGCGACCTATGCAGTCAGCTTTCGCGGCATCGGCGCCGGTACGATCACGTTCGACTTTGCGCGCGATGCCGCGACCGGTCGCTACATCTACGAGACCCACGCCAGCCCGACCGCGCTCGCGCGGTTGTTCGTGAGCAAGGCGGCGATGGAACGCAGCGTCATGGAGATCGACGACTCCGGAACGCGGCCGATCGAGTGGCAGCTCGACGACGGGAAGTCCGGCAAGGAGGACGACGGCGAGCTGCACTTCGACTGGTCGCGCAATCGCGTGACCGGCGTCGTCGAGGGCAAGCCGATCGAGCTGACCGCCGAGCCCGGCACGCAGGACCGCTCGTCGATCTCGATCGCCGTCACGACTGCGCTGTTGCGCGGTGTCGAGCCGGGCACGATCCCGCTCATCGACGACAACCGCATCAAGCGCTACGTCTACACGAAGAAGGAAAGCGCGACGGTCGACTCCGCGCTCGGCAAGATCGACACGGTGCTCTACGAGAGCACGCGCGAGGGCGGCTCGAGCCGCACGTCGCGCTTCTGGATGGCGCCGAGCCTGGAGTTCCTGCCGGTGCGCGCCGAGCAGATGCGCAAAGGCAAGGTCGAGACCGTGATGGTGCTGCAGAAGCTGGAGCACCACTGACGCATCAGGCCTTCGGCAGCGTCACGTGCCCGAGCTCTGCCGGAACTGCTTCGCGAGCTTCAGCCCCTGGCCTTGATAGTTCGAGCGCATTTCCCGCCCATATAAAGTTGACGGTGCTTGCGCCATGCGCTCGTACCGCAACCAGCCGACTGTCTGCCCGTGCTCGAGCAGGAACGGGACCTCGTGCGAGCGCACTTCGAGCACGCCGCGCTGCTACCTGCTCTGCCGGTTTCCGGGTTCCAGCCGAACCCAGGATCGAAGAAGCCCGCGTAGTGAACGCGAAACTCGCCCGCACGCGTATCGTATGGAAGCATCTCCGCGGCATAACTGGGCGGGACCGCAATGGCTTCCTTCGTCATCAGAATGTAAAACTCGTCCGGCACGAGCGTCAGAGACGGTTGCTTGTGCCAATAGATGGGTTCCCAGAAGTCCAGCGGATCGTAGTCGCGCCGTTCGAGGTCGATTCGCGTTGTGTTCTTCTTCGCTCGCCAGCCCACCAGCGAGTCGCCACGGCGCGCGCCCTCCAGGTCCACCGTGAACGGCAGGACGCCAGGTTTGTCACCGAACCCAGCTTTCTCCTCCGGGCTGCGAGCATCCACGATGCTCCCTTCGTCGAGCAGCGTCTTCCAATCCGCGGCAGTGATCTGCCGCGGTGCTGATCCCCGAGTGCGGCGGAAGCGGAGCTGATTGAGCCGGGTCCCGCGCTTCACGACCACGCTGAAACTACGCGGTGCGATTTCAATGAAGAGCTTTCCCTCGTAGCCGTCCTCGACCTGGTCGAAGTGCGTCGCGCCGTCGGCGATCAGTCGGGTCAGGATGTCCAGGCGTCCCGTCGAGCTCTTCGGATTGGCAAATGCCGCGACCTCGCTCCTGAGCGAGATGAACTCCTCCAGGGGCACTACGTAAACCCTGCCCTTTTCGAGCACGGCGCCGTTCTCCAGATCGAGCTTGAACCGCTCGAAGTCCGGATCGAGGTCTTCCATCTTCTCCAGGACCTTCACGCCGCGACCCGGCAGAAAGCTCGTGTCGACGGGATAGGCGTACGGCCCGAGACGAAGATCGATGCTCGCAGGTTGAATCTGATCGGCTTCGATGGCACGCAAGATTTCTGTTGCTCTGACCTCGCCGCCGTCGACCATTTCGCGAATCGCCTGGTAAGGCAGAATTCCGGTGTAAACCGCCTGCCGCGCCGACACGTCACCAGCACTATCTACGTCCACCAATTCCGGACTCCTTGCGATCTCGCGCCATGGTACCTACGTCGGCGCCGACTCAGGTGTCTTCCATCGTGACCGTCGGGAAGGCCGCGGCGGGCGTGAGCGCCGTGCGCGCCAGGCGTGCCGCGGTCCGGCGTGCGAGGTCGATGTAAGCGCGCCCGAGTGCGCTGTCGGGCTCGGCCACGACCGTCGGCCGACCGCCGTCTGCCTGCTCGCGGATTCGAATGTCCAGCGGCAGCTCCGCCAACAGGTCGACGCCGTATTGCTCGGCCATGCGCCGCCCGCCGCCGGCGCCGAAGATGTGCTCCTCGTGGCCGCACTGCGAGCAGACGTGCGTGCTCATGTTCTCGACGATGCCGAGCACCGGCACCTCGACCTTCTGGAACATGCGCAGACCCTTGCGCGCATCGAGGAGCGCGATGTCCTGCGGCGTCGTCACGATCACCGCGCCGCTCACCGGCACCCGCTGCGACAAGGTCAGCTGCGTGTCGCCGGTGCCGGGCGGCATGTCGACGACCAGGTAGTCGAGCTCGCCCCAGCGCGTCGTCTCCAGCAACTGCACCAGCGCCTGCGTCACCATCGGGCCGCGCCACACCATCGGCTGCTCGGCGTCGATCAGGAAGCCGACTGACATGACTTTCACGTCGTACGCGACCGGCGCGATCATGGTGCGCTGGTCGGGGCTGGTCGGGCTCTGGCCCGCCAGTCCCATCATCAGCGGCTGGCTGGGACCGTAGATGTCGGCATCCAACAGGCCGACCGCCGCACCTTCGTAGGCCAGCCCGAGCGCCAGGTTCGCGGCAGTCGTCGACTTGCCGACGCCGCCCTTGCCCGAAGCGACCGCGATGATGTTGCGGATGCCCTGGATCGGCCGCAGCTTGTGCTGAACGCCGTGGGCGGCGATCTGCCAGTCGATCTCGATCGCCACGCGGCGCGCACCGGCGAGCGGACGCACACGTTGCTCGATCGCGGCCGCGAGCTCGTCCCGATAGTGGCGCGCCGGGAATCCCAGGGTGAGCGCGATTGCGAGTTGCGCAGCGTCGAGCTCGAGTCGGCGCAACGCTCCGGCCGCTCGCAGCTCCAGCCCCAGATAGGGATCGACGTAGGACTCCACTGCCTCGCGCAATGCGGCTTCGGGCGCTGTATTCATAAGGAATGAGGACGGTTCTGGCCGGAGTCGGGAGGGCGCGGATTGTAGCGCGGCAGCCGTGGCATAATGACTTACAACACGCAATGCGGACATCAGTGCCATTTCTCCTGGGAACGAGCTTGAATAGCCTGTCGCGGTCCGCCGCCATCGAGACCGGGATCACTGGATGAGTTTCTTTTCGGATCTGAAAGCTGAGCGACTGATCGCGGAGATCCGCGGAATTGGCGATCCCCTGCATCCGGAAGCACAGAAGGCGTTCCAGAAGCTCGCGAAGATCGGCCCCGGCGCGATCCCGAAGATCCTCGACGCGCTCGCGGTCGCGGACAAGAAGGAAGCGGCCTCGTACGTCGAGATCCTGACGCAGCTGGTCGACAGCAAGACCTTCCCCATCCTCGTGCAGGGCCTGAGCGACGGCAGCCCCCGCACGATCGCAGCAGTGAGCTGGGCGCTCACGGCGAGCCACAACTACCCCCCCTCGCTCCTGATCGACCTGCTCGGACGCGAGGACGTCTCCAAGCCGGCCGTACTGGAGATCATCGCGGCCCAGAAGCAGCGCTTCTCGGTCCGCGATCTGCTGCAGCACGCGTACAGCCAGGAAGCTAACGAGAAGGTGGCGCTGTTCCGCATCATCGGCGAGCTCGCCGACGAAGCATCGATCCCGGAGCTGACCAGCCGCATCGAGGGCAAGGACTCGATCGCGCGCATGCACATCATCAACATCCTGTCGCGCTTCAACCGGCCGGATGTCTCGGCGGCGATCCAGACGCAGCTGAAGGACCCGAACAAGCTGATCCGCCAGGCGGCGCTCAACGCGCTGGCGAGGATGGACGGCCCGATCGCAGTCGGCCCGGTCACCCAGCTGCTGCGCGACCCGGACCTCGAGGTCGCCAACCGCGCCATCGACGTCGTGGTGCGCGCCAAGGACCCGGACACGATGAAGTACCTCATCGAGGTGCTGAAGGACGAGAACGAATACGCGCGGCGCGCCGCGGTCGAGGTCCTGAATCACCTCGGCACGGCGAAGGACATCAAGCACCTGCTGCAGGTCATCAAGGACGACGACTGGTGGGTGCGCACGCGCGCCGCGGATGCGCTCGGCAAGATCGGCGGGCCCGCGCGTCGTGGACGCCGTCATCGAGCTGATCCGCGACGAGGACGAGGACGTGCGCCGCGCCGCGATCGAGATCCTGAACCAGACCAAGGACGAGCGCGCGGTCAACTTCCTGATCGAGGCCACCAAGGACAAGGACTGGTGGGTCAGCGAACGGGCCGTGGACGCGCTCGCCGAGATCGGCAGCAAGAAGGCAGTGCCGACGCTCATGGAGCTGCTCAACTCGGAGAACACGCGCTCGCTGCCGACCGTCGCACGCGCGCTCGGCAAGCTCGGCGACGCGCGCGTCATCGAGCCGATGGTGCGACTGCTCGAGCGGCCCGAGAAGGAGATCAAGGTCGAGGCGATCAACGCGCTCGCGCGGCTGGCCGACGACAAGCGCGCCGACAGCGTGCGCAGCTACATCCAGGCGGCCGGCGCCAATGCCACCGACGAGACGATCCAGCACGCCGCCATGCGAGCGCTGGAGGAGATCGACAACCGTTACTCGAGCACGGCGGTCGCGGCGGCTGCGGCGACGGCGGCCAACGTGAAGGCGGCGAAGATGGCCGAGCCGGCGCGCACGCTGCTGATCGAGAAGGGCGACGTCGACGCCGTCCTCAAGAAGGCCGAGGAAACCGCGGCGACGGCCGTGAAGATGGACATCTCGACGCTCAAGAACGGCGACATCATCGAGGGCCGCTACAAGTTCATCGAGAAGATCGGCAAGGGCGCGTTCGGCACGGTCGTGCTGGTCGAGGACACGGTCGTCGACGAGCGGCTGATCCTCAAGTTCCTGAACCCGAACGTCTCGCAGGACGAGGAGATGATGAAGCGCTTCGTGCACGAGCTGCGCTACTCGCGCAAGATCACGCACAAGAACGTCATCCGCATCTACGACTTCCTGTACATGCGCGGCAACTACGCGATCTCGATGGAGTACTTCCCGGGCCACACGCTCGGCAGCGAGATCGTCAACGAGAAGCCGCTGCCGCTGCCGCGCGCGATCCAGTACGGCATCGACATCGCCACCGGCATGACAGTCGCGCACCAGGTAGGCGTCGTGCATCGCGACCTGAAGCCCGCGAACATCATGATCAACAACGAGGGGCTGCTGAAGGTCCTCGACTTCGGCGTCGCCGCCGCGCAGAAGGAAGGCGACACGCAGCTGACCAAGACCGGCTACGTGATCGGCTCGCCGAAGTACATGGCGCCCGAGCAGATCCTCGGCAAGAAAGTCGACCAGCGCGCCGACATCTACAGCGTCGGCGTGATCATGTACGAGATGATCACCGGCCAGCCGCCCTACAGCCGCGGCGATCACATGTCGGTCATGTACCAGCACGTGCAGGGCAAGGCGAAGGCGCCGATCGACGTGAACCCGCAACTGCCGAAGCCGCTCTCGGACCTGGTGGCTCAGGCGATGTCGGTCGACAAGCAGAAGCGCCACCAGACGATGGACGAGCTGCGGCTGGCGCTGGAGAAGATGCGGCCAGTAGCGGTACGCTCCGCTCCGCATGGCACGCATCGATGCATTCCTGAAGCTGGGCACCGACCAGGGCTGCTCGGACATCCACTTCGCCGTCGGCCTGCCGCCCCTGCTGCGGATGCACGGCGACCTGATGCCGATCAAGTTCCGCGACCTGAGCCAGGCGGAGCTGGAAGGCTACATCACCGAGATCGTCAGCAAGCCGAACCAGGACCGCCTGCGCAAGGGCCACGACGTCGACTTCTCGTACGTGTCGTCGAACGGCGGGCGCTTCCGCGTCAACGTCTATCCGCAAGGACACCGGCGTCGGCGCCACGTTCCGGGCGATTCCCGCCGATCCGCCCACGCTCGACCGGCTCGCGCTGCCGCCGATCGTCAAGAAGCTGTGCGACTACCACCAGGGCATGATCCTGGTCACCGGCTCGACCGGCACCGGCAAATCGACGACGCTCGCCGCGATGATCGATCACCTGAACGCGACGCGCCGGGTGAACATCGTGAGCCTCGAAGACCCGATCGAGTTCGTGCACAAGAGCAAGCAGAGCCAGATCATCCAGCGCGAGCTCAACACGCACCTGCCCTCCTTCGCCGAGGGCGTGCGCGCGGCGATGCGCGAGGACCCCGACGTCATCCTGGTCGGCGAGTTGCGCGACGCCGACACGATCCGCTGGGCGATGACCGCCGCCGAGACCGGTCACCTGGTGCTCGGCACGCTGCACACGACCGGCGCGGTCAAGACCATCGACCGCGTCGTGGACGCGCTGCCGGCGGACGAGCGCGAGCAGACCAAGAGCTTCATGTCGCAGAGCCTGATCGCCGTGATCACGCAGGTGCTGGTGAAGACGGCTGACCAGCGCGGCCGCAAGGCCGTGTGCGAGGTCATGGTGCTGACGCGCGCGATCGGCAAGCTGATCATGACCGACCAGACGCACCAGATTCCGACGCAGCTGCAGACCGGCAAGGACCTCGGCATGCAGATGCTCGACCAGGCGCTGCTGGCGAACGTGCAGGCGAAGGAAATCGATCCCGACGACGCCTACGTGTATGCGAGCGACAAGCGCCTGTTCTCGAAGTTCGTGACCGACGCCAGCGTCCTGCCGAAGTTCGACCTCGCACCGGGATGAGCAGCGCACCACGACCGCCAACCATGAGCACCGATCCCGTCAGCAGCACGACCAGCGAACGCAGTACGTCCCGCGGCGCATCGACGAATACCTGAAGGAGGTGCTTGAGCCGCAACGGCTCCGACCTGCACTTCATCGCCGGCGATCCGCCGCGCATCCGCCTGTACGGCGAGTTGACGCCGCTGCGCCAGGAAGTCCTGTCGCCGCAGTTCGTCGAAGAGACGCTGCGCGAGATCATGCCGCGCGCCGCGCAGCAGCGCCTCGAAGAAAAGCACGGCGCGGACTTCGCCTACATCATTCCCGGCGTCTCGCGCTTCCGCGTCAACGTGATGCGGCACCTGTACGGGCTCGGCTGCGTCTGCCGCGCCATCCCGTCCAAGGCGCTGACGCTCGACCAGCTGAACATGCCGGACGCGGTGCGCAACCTGTGCAAGGTCAACAACGGCCTGATCCTCGTCACCGGCAAGACCGGCTCCGGCAAGTCGACGACGCTCGCCGCGATGATCGACGACATGAACTCGCGCCTGAAGGGTCACATCCTGACGATCGAAGACCCGATCGAGTTCGTGCACCCGCGCAAGAACTGCCTGATCAGCCAGCGCGAGATCGGCACCCACAGTCCGTCGTTCTCCGAGGCGCTGCTACTCGGCCCTGCGCGAAGACCCCGACGTCATCCTGGTCGGCGAGTTGCGCGACTACGAGACGATGAGCATCGCGGTCACCGCGGCCGAGATGGGCATCCTCGTGATGGGCACGCTGCACACCAACGGCGCGGCGCCGACCGTGGATCGCATGGTCAACGCCTTCCCGGCCGACAAGCAGCAGCACGTGCGCGCGATGCTTTCCACCTCGCTGCGCGGCGTGGTCTCGCAGCAGCTGATCCCGCGCGCCGGCAAGCCCGGCCGCGTCGCGGCGCTGGAGATCATGGTGAACACGCCGGCGGTCGCGAACCTGATCCGCCAGGGCAAGCTCGACCAGCTGGAAAACACCATGCAGAGCGGCGCCGCGCACGGCATGCGGACGATGGATAGCGCGATCCAGGAGCTGCTCGACAAGGCCCTGATCACCGGCAAGGACGCCTACAAGAAAGGCATCAACAAGGCGAAGTTCGAGCCCGTGAAGGACAACGGCTAGCAAGCGGCGTCTTGCCGGCTGCGCTCGGTCACGGATGACGCTGGATAGTTCGCTAGCCTCATGCCCGTCGCAATGAGCTCCCCGCGTCCCCTCTTCATCACGACCGCTCTGCCGTTCGCGAACGGGCCGTTCCACATCGGCCACATCATGGAGTACATCCAGGCCGACATCTGGGTGCGCTTCCAGCGCATGCAGGGCCGCGCGGTGCACTTCGTCGGCGCCGACGACACGCACGGCGCGCCGATCATGCTGAAGGCCGAGGCCGAGGGCATCACGCCCGAGGAGCTGGTGCGGCGGATCGCCGCCGGGCGCCCGCAGTATCTCGAGGGCTTTCACCTCAGCTTCGACCACTGGCACTCGACGCACTCGCCGGAGAACTTCGAGCTGTCGATCGACATCTACCGCAAGCTCAAGGCCGCGGGCCTGATCTACGTGAAGCCGGTCGAGCAGTTCTTCGACCCGGTGAAGCAGATGTTCCTGCCGGACCGCTACATCAAGGGCGAATGCCCGGTGTGCCACACGAAGGATCAGTACGGCGATGCGTGCGAGAATCTGCAGCTCCGTCTACTCGCCCACCGACCTGATCAATCCGTACTCGACGCTGTCGGGCGTCGCGCCGGTGCGCAAGACGCTCCGACCACTACTTCTTCCGGCTCTCCGATCCGAAGTGCGTCGAGTTCATGAAGAGCTGGCTCGATGCGCCGGGGCGGCTGCAGCCGTCGGTCGCGAACAAGGCGCGCGAATGGCTGACCGGCACCGGCGACCAGGAGCTCAGCGACTGGGACATCTCGCGCGACGAGCCGTACTTCGGCATTCCGATCCCGGACGCGCCCGGCAAATACTTCTACGTGTGGCTCGACGCGCCGATCGGCTATCTCGCCTCGCTCAAGAATTACTTCGACAGCGGCAAGGCGCGCGCGAACGGCGAGCAGCGCAGCTTCGAGGAATTCCTCGCCGCGCCGGAAACGGAGCAGATCCACTTCATCGGCAAGGACATCATCTACTTCCACACGCTGTTCTGGCCGGCGATGCTGAAGTTCGCCGGCCGCAAGGTGCCCGATCACGTCTACGTGCACGGCTTCATCACGCTTGTCCGGCGCGAAGATGTCGAAGTCGCGCGGCACGGGCATGAGCCCGCTGCGCTACCTCGAGCTCGGCATGAACCCGGAGTGGCTGCGCTATTACATCGCGGCGAAGCTGAACGCGAACGTCGAGGACATCGACTTCAATCCCGACGACTTCGTGGCGCGCGTCAACAGCGACCTGGTCGGCAAGTACGTGAACATCGCGAGCCGCACCGCCGGTTTCATCACCAAGCGCTTCGGCGGCCGTCTCGCGGGCTCGATCCTGCGGCGGGCGAGCTGACGCGCGACTTTCAGAGCGCGCGAGCAGTGCTGGTCGCGCATCGGCCAGCTCTATGCGGATCGCGAGTATCGGCAAGGCGATGCGCGAGATCGGCGTGCTGCTCGACCGCGTGAACCAGTACATCGACGCGAACAAGCCGTGGGAGCTCGCCAAGGTCGAAAGCGAGCAGGAGCGACTGCACGCGGTGTGCTCCACGAGCACTCAACTTCTTCTGGTATCTCACGGTGCTGCTGCGGCCCGTGCTGCCCGAGACCGCGCGCAAGGTTCAAGCGCTGCTGCGGCTGACGGATGCGCAGATGCAGTGGGGTCCGCATGCCGCGCTGCCAGCCGGTCACGCAGTCGCGGCTTACGAGCACCTCATGACGCGTGCAGAGCCGAAGCAGCTCGATGCGCTGCTCGGTCTCGACGAGGCGGCGGCGAAGCCCGACGCGCAAGGCGCCGCGCCTCCGCGTCCGCAGCAGAGCGGCGGTGAAGTCACAGTCGAAGACTTCGCGAAGCTCGATCTGCGCATCGCGAAGATCGTCGCTGCCGAGGCCGTGGACGGCGCAGACAAGCTGCTGAAGCTGACCCTCGACATCGGTGAGGGTCAACGCACCGTGTTTGCCGGTATTCGCTCCGCGTACGCGCCGGAGCAGCTGCCCGGACGCATGACGCTGGTGCTCGCGAATCTCAAGCCGCGCAAGATGCGCTTCGGCGTTTCCGAAGGCATGGTGCTGGCCGCGGGCCCGGGACTGGGGAAGGACATCTTCCTGCTGGCGCCGGATGCGGGCGCGACGCCGGGGATGAAAGTGAAGTAGCGAGCAATGACTTCCCTGCTCATGGTTCTGCTGAGCAGCGTGCTGGTCACGACAGTGGTGCTCGCGCACATGCCGCAGTGGCGCCCGTTCGTGACGCCGACCGACGTCTTCGGCGGCGCGCGCGTCATCGCGATCGTTTGTCTCGTGGCCGTTCCTGCCGTCGCCCTGCTGGGCTGGCTGCTCGCACGATTCGTGCTCGCTCCGCTGGCACCTGGAATATCTGCGCACGCCGGCGCTCGTCGCCGTAGTGCTGATCGTCGTGCCACTCGCTGGACATAGCGCTTCGACGCCGTCGCGGATCGCTGACTGCAGCAGCCCGGCTTCGCGCTGCGTGATGAGCACCAACACTGCGCTGCTCGGAATCGCACTGATCACCGATCTGCGCGGGGCGACTTTCGGCGTCGCTGTGCTGCTCGCGATCGGCGCGGCCGCAGCGCTCGCCGTACTCCTGCTCGCCTTCGCTGCGCTGTACGAAAGGCTGCAGCAGGCAGATGTTCCTGTTGCCGTTTCGCGAGGCGCCGCTCGCGCTCGTGACGGCGGGCATCATGGCGCTGGCCTTCATGGGCTTCAGCGGCCTGATCCAGGAATAGCCATGCTGCCGGCGCTGCTGACCATGGTTGGACTGGCCGCCGCGCGCCGGCGCTGCCGCCGCGCTCGCAGCGCGACGCTCGAATGAAGAAAAGGAGCGGCTGATCGACGAGATCGATGCGCTGCTCCCGCAGACACAATGCGGGCGCTGCACGTTCTCGGGGTGCCGACCGTACGCGACTGCGCTCGCGAACGGCGCAGCGGACATCAACCAGTGCCCGCCGGGCGGCAATGTCACGGCCATCGCGTTGGCGAATCTACTGGGTCGCGAGCCGCGTCCGGTCGATCCTCGCTTCGGCAGCGTGCCGACCCGTCCGCTGGTCGCGTGGATCGACGAGGCGGCGTGCATCGGCTGCGTCGAAATGCATTCAGGCCTGCCCGGTCGACGCGATCGTCGGCGCGTCGCGCTTCATGCACACCGTCATCGCTGACGCAGTGCACCGGCTGCGAGCTGTGCATCCCGCCCTGCCCCGTCGATTGCATCGTCATGCGACCCGCCCCGGCGGCAGAGCTGCGACCTGGCCAGCACGCAGTGATTCGAGAGACTACGCACGCGCTGGAGATGTGACGATGGCTCGAACCTCGGGTGTGCGCGGCGGACTGCGGCTCGATGCGCACAAGCAGCGATCCACGGCCCAGCCCGCTCCGGACAGCGAGCCCTCCCGAGCATCTGGTGCTGCCCTTGGATCAGCACGCGGGCGCAGCCGCAGTACCGATCGTGGCGCCCGGCGATCGCGTTCTGCTCGGGCAGCCGATTGCCGAGCCCGGCGGCGACGATCAGCGCCTGGCTGCACTCGCCCGTATCGGGCACGGTGACGCGATCGAGCCTCGTCCCGCACCCCGCCATCACGGAGCGCCGGCGCTCAGTATCGTCATTGCCAACGACGGCACGGGACGAGCGCCACGCCCCGGCGGCGACCTCGAGCTTCGAGCATCTGTCCGCAGCGGCAACTGCGCGAACACACTGCGAGCGGGGCGGCATCGTCGGCCTGGGCGGCGCGGTCTTTCCCATGTCCGTCAAGCTCGACGCCGCCGCTGCCCGCAACGCGCCGCAAGTTCTCCTCAACGGCGCCGAGTGCGAGCCGTACATCAGCTGTGACGACATGCTGATGCGCGAGCGCGCGCAGGACGTCGTGTTCGGAGCGTCGCATCCTGCTGCACGCGCTCGGCGCAACGAACTGCATCGATCGCCATCGAAGACGACATGCCGGAAGCCGCTCGCAGCCCTGCGCAGCGCCGTCGACCGCCGGCACGATGAACGCATCCAGATCGCGGTCGTGCCGCGCGTCTATCCCGCGGGCGGCGAGCGCCAGCTGATCACCACCGTGTTCGGCGTTGAAGTACCGTCACGACGGGCTGCCTACGCGACATCGGCATCCTCTGCCAGAACGTCGGCGACCGCCGCCGCGGTGGCGCAGTGGGTGCGCGACGGGCAGCCGCTGACCAGCCGCATCGTGACGGTCACCGGGGACGGCGTGCAGCAGCCGGCCAATCTCGAAGTGCGTCTCGGCACGCCGATTTCGAGCCTGATCGCCGACTGCGGCGGCTACACCGAACGCATGACGCGACTCATCATGGGCGGCTCCATGATGGGCGTGGCACTGCCGCACGATGAGCTGCCGGTCATCAAGGCAACGAACTGCGTCATCGCCGCGTCGGCGCTCGACCTGCAGCCACGAGCGGCCGAGATGCCCTGCATCCGCTGCGGCAACTGCTCGGAAGTCTGCCCGGCAATACTGCTGCCGCAGCAGCTGCACTGGTACGTTCAAGCGAAGGCGACCTCGAGGCTCTGGAAACCTACGGCCTGATGGATTGCATCGAATGCGGCTGCTGCGACTACGTCTGCCCCAGCCAGATCCCGCTGGCGGAGCGCTTTCGCGAGATGAAACCGGTACTGCTGCGCGCACGTATCGGCCGCGCGACCGCGAGCGCGGCCCGCTCGCGCCTTCGAGGCGCGGACCGAACGGCTCGCCCGGCTCGAAGCCGAACAGCGAGCAGCGCTGGCGCGGAAGCGCCAGGCGGCTCGTGACAAGCAATCGTGACAGCTTCGCGCATGCCGTTTCCAACCGCACCCGCTCCGCACGTCGTCGCACCGAGCAGCGTCGGCGCGCGTCATGCGACAGGTGCTGTACGCGCTCGTGCCGACCGTTGCTCTGCACGTCGTGTTCTTCGGGCCGGGACTGCTGGTTCAGATCGTCCTCGGTGTCGCGACGGCGCTGCTCTGCGAAGCCGCGGCGCTGCGCCTGCGCGGCAAGCCTTTGCCGCCTTTCCTGCTCGATGGCAGCGCGATCATTACGGCGGTGCTGCTCGCGCTGTGCCTGCCGCCGCTCGCGCCGTGGTGGCTCGTCGTCAGCGGCGTCGCCTTCGCGATCCTGCTCGCGAAGCACCTGTTCGGCGGGCTCGGCGCGAATCCGTTCAATCCCGCGATGGTCGGCTATGCCGTGCTGCTCGTTTCGTTCCCGGCGCGGCTGCTGCAGTGGCTGCCGCCGAACGTCGCCGGATTCGAACCGGCATCGTTGTCGTTCGTGGACACGCTCACGACGATTCTCACGGGCACGCCGCCCGCGCGGCTTACCTGGGATGCCATTACCTCGCCGACGCCGCTCGATGCTCTGCGCACCGATCTCGCACTCGGCATGACGATGGGCGAAGCGCATGCGAACGCGATGTTCAGCGCGTTCGGCGGCAAGGGCTGGGAATGGATCAACCTCGCGACGCTGGCAGGCGGCGGATGGCTGCTCGCGCTGCGGATCATTCGCTGGCAGATCCCGGTGGCGATGCTCACCGCGCTGTTCGTGTGCGCATCGATCATGTCGGCGGCCGACGCCGGCGCGTACGCGGGGCCGCTGTTCCATCTGACGTCCGGCGCGAGCATGCTCGGCGCGTTCTTCATCGCGACCGATCCGGTCTCCGCGGCGACGAGCGACCGCGGCAGACTGATCTACGGCGCCGGCATCGGCGTGCTCACGTACGTGATCCGCACGTGGGGCGGCTATCCCGATGGCGTCGCGTTCGCGGTGCTGATCATGAACCTGGCTGTGCCGCTGATCGATCGCTACACGATTCCGCGCATCTATGGCCACGTCCGCTAAGGCCCGCGCTGACGCTGGCGATCGTTGCCGCCGTGCTGACCGCGTTGGTGGCGCTGGTCGCGAGCCTCACGCGCGATCGCATCGCCACGCAACGAGCAGGCGTGGATCAAGCAGCGCCTCGACGCGCTCGTTGCACCGGCAACGCACGACAACGACCTGCTGGCCGATTCGATCAGCGTCACGGCGCCGGATCTGCTCGGCTCGGCGCAGCCCGTCACGATCTATCGCGCGCGACGCGCGGGCGCGCCGGTGGCTGCGGTGATTCGGTCCGATCGCTCCGGACGGCTATCGCGGGCCGATCGAGCTGCTCGTCGCGATCGGCCAGGACGGACGCCTGATCGGCGTGCAGGTGATTCGCCACGACGAGACGCCCGGCCTCGGCGATGCGTTCGAGTCGCGCGACGTGCACTGGCTCGACGCGCTTTCGCGGCCGCTCGTTGACGGATCCGCCGCCGCAGCGCTGGACCGTGCGACGCGACGGCGGCGATTTCGATGCATTCACCGGCGCGACGATCACGCCGCGCGCCATCGTCAAGGCCGTACGCAACACGCTCGAGTACTATCAGCGCAACAGTCAGACGAATCTTCGACCAGCCCGCCCAATGAGCGCGTCGCAGGCCGCACGTTTTCGGCAGCACGGCGCAACTCATCGCCGTCTGCCCGCTGCTCGCGATGAGCGATACCGTCGTCGATGCCCTCGGTATCGGCGTCATCGTGCTGATCGTCGTGCCGCTTGCCACCGCATTGCTCGCCGTGCTGCGACCGCGCCTGACCAACGAGACGGCGCTTGCAGCGAGCATGCTGACGCTTGCCGCGCTCGTCGCCTGCGTCGAGCTGCTGTTGAGCGCGTGGTTCAGCGAGCATCAGGAACTCGCTCACTTTGTTCGTGCCGCTGATCGTGTCGAACCTGATCGTCATCCAGCACCTGCAAGCTCGGCACGAAAGCTTCGGCAACGCGCTCGCCGGAAGCCTGCGGATCGCGACCGGAATCGCGGTGACGCTGCTGCCCCTCAGCATCGCTCGTGAGCTCGTCGGCCGCGGCTCGCTGCTGCACGACGCTGGTACCCTCCTCGGCGAGTGGGCCGGCTGGGCGGAGATGAGCGTATTCCGCGTCGATATGGGCTTCCTGCTCGCGATGCTGCCGCCCGGCGCGTTCATTTCGTTCGGACTGCTGCTCGCGCGCGCGCAACTGGTTCGCACACCGTCGCTCATGAACAAGAAGAAAGTCGCCGCGATCTTCGCGCGCCTGAAAGCACTCAATCCGAAGCCGACGACCGAGCTCGAATACAGCACGCCGTTCGAGCTGCTCGTCGCGGTGATCCTGTCGGCGCAGGCGACCGACAAGAGCGTCAACCTCGCGACGCGAACGCTTGTTCAAGCACGCCAATACGCCGCAGGCGATCGCCAAGCTCGGCGTCGAGGGTCTGTCTGAGCTACATCCGCACCATCGGCCTGTACAACTCGAAAGCGAAGAACGTCATCGAGATGTGCCGCATCCTGCTGGAGCAGCACGGCGGCGTAGTGCCCGAATCGCGCGAAGCGCTCGAAGCGTTGCCGGGCGTTGGCCGCAAGACGGCGAACGTGATCCTGAACACGGCGTTCGGCCAGCCGACGATCGCGGTCGACACGCACATCTTCCGCGTCGCGAACCGCACCGGACTGGCGCCGGGCGAGGACGTGCGCGAAGTCGAGGACCATCTGCTCAAGGTCGTGCCGCCGGAGTACCTGCACGATGCGCACCACTGGCTGATCCTGCACGGCCGCTACACGTGCGTGGCGCGCAAGCCGAAGTGTCCCGAGTGCCCGATCCTGGAGCTGTGCGAGTTCCGCGAGAAGACGCGCTCGGAGAAGACCGCTCCGGAGAAGGCTCGCAAGACGCGATAGAATCGCGCCATGCCTTTTTTCGACAACCAATCGCGCGACGAGCTGCGCCGCGTGTACGTCGAGGCCTGGCGCAAACGACGCGAAGGTCTGCCGATCGAGCCGCTGGAAGCGCAGGTCGCGGATGTCATCGCGCTGCATCCGGAGTATCACGCAGCGCTGGAGCGCGGCGAGGACGGGCTCGAGCGCGACTACACGCCCGAAGGCGGCCAGTCGAACCCGTTCCTGCACATGGGCCTGCACCTCGCGGTGCGCGACCAGATCGCGACCGACCGACCTGCCGGCCTGCGCAAGGCGTTCGAGAGCCTCGCACAGCGCACCGGCTCCGCGCACGAGGCCGAGCATCGCATCATCGAGTGCCTGGCGGAGGCGATGTGGGAAGCGCAACGGTCGGGGCGGCCGCCGGACGAAGCCGCCTACCTGCAGCGCGTGCTGCGGCTGTGATAAATTTCCGCGCCCGCCTCATCGCCAGCCTCGAACTCTCCATGACTACGATCCGGCAGGACGACGTGATCCAGAGCGTCGCCGACGCGCTTCAATACATTTCGTACTACCACTCGCCCGATTTCATCCAGGCCATGGCCGCGGCTTACGAGCGCGAAGCGAGCCCGGCGGCGAAGGATGCGATCAAGCAGATCCTGGTGAATTCGCGCATGTGCGCGCAGGGCCATCGCCCGATCTGCCAGGACACGGGCATCGTGACCGTGTTCGCCCGCGTCGGCATGAACGTGCGCTGGGACGCGAGCATGGGCCTCACCGAGATGATCAACGAAGGCGTGCGCCGCGCGTACAACCATCCCGACAACAAGCTGCGCGCCTCGATCGTCGCCGACCCGGCGTTCGACCGGAAGAACACGCGCGACAACACGCCGGCGGTCATTCACATGGAGGTCGTGCCCGGCGAGGAGCTCGAGATCGCCGTGGCCGCCAAAGGCGGCGGCTCGGAGAACAAGGCGGTCATGACGATGCTCAACCCGTCGGATTCGATCGTCGACTGGATCCTGGAAACGGTGCCGGAAATGGGCGCGGGCTGGTGCCCGCCGGGCATGCTCGGCATCGGCATCGGCGGCACCGCGGAAAAAGCGATGGTGCTCGCGAAGGAATCGTTGTTCGAGGCCGTCGACATTCACGAAGTGCGCGCGCGCGGCCCGCAGAACCGCATCGAAGCGCTGCGACTGGAGATTCTCGACAAGGTGAACGCGCTCGGCATCGGCGCGCAGGGGCTCGGCGGACTCACGACGGTGCTGGACGTGAAGATCAAGGATTACCCGACGCACGCCGCCTCGCTGCCGGTCGCGATCATTCCGAACTGCGCGGCCACGCGGCACGTGCACTTCGTGCTCGACGGCTCCGGTCCGGCGCAACTCGATCCGCCCGACCTGGAGCTGTGGCCGAAGCTCACGTACGAAGCGGCGCCTGACTCGCGCCGCGTGAATCTCGACGCGCTGACGCGCGAAGACGTCGCGGCGTGGCGGCCGGGCGAGCGCCTGCTCTTGTCCGGCAAGATGCTCACTGGCCGCGACGCTGCACATAAGCGGCTCGCGCAGCTGCTCGAAGCGGGTAAGCCGCTGCCTGACGGCCTCGACTTCAAGAATCGCGTCATCTACTACGTCGGACCGGTCGATCCGGTGCAGGGCGAAGCAGTCGGACCGGCCGGACCGACCACCGCGACGCGCATGGACAAGTTCACCGAGATGATGCTGGCGCGCACCGGGCTGATCGCGATGGTCGGCAAGGCCGAGCGCGGCCCCGAAGCGATCGCGGCGATTCGCAAGCACAAGGCCGCGTACCTCATGGCGGTCGGTGGCGCCGCGTATCTCGTATCCAAGGCAATCCGCGCGAGCCGCGTCGTCGCGTTCGGCGACCTCGGCATGGAGGCGGTCTACGAGTTCGAAGTGAAGGACATGCCGGTGACGGTGGCGGTCGACGCGCGCGGCGAGTCGGTGCACGAGTCCGGCCCTGCGGAATGGCGCGGCAAGATCAAGGGCATTCCTGTCAAGACGGCCGTGCAGTGACGCTGGATCACGCCATCCTGCTGCCACCGACTGCGCTGGTCCTTCTCACCGGCTTCGTCTGGCTGCGCTTGGGCTCGGATCGTCTCGGCGAGTTACGCACGCGCCGCATCCATCCGCAGCAGGTCGCGACGTCGAAGCAGATGGGCGAGACGCTGCAGAACGTGCAGTCCGCCGATCACTTCCGCAACCTGTTCGAAGTGCCGGTGCTGTTCTACGCGCTGTGCGCCTTTCTCGCGATCACCAAGCTGACGACGCTGTTCCTGCTGGCGTGTGCGTGGGGCTACGTCGTGCTGCGCGCGGCGCACGCGTACATTCATCTCACCAGCAACAAGGTCGTGCGGCGCTTCCAGGTGTTCGTGGCGAGCACGATCGTGCTGTACGTGATGTGGGGAATCTTCGCGGTCAGGCTAGTGCTGTCGGGCTGAAGCCCGACCCACAGCAAGCCCGACCTACCGGTCGGACGCGAATTTGTAGTCCGTGAACTGCTGGCGCAGCTGCAGCTTGCTCAGCTTGCCCGTCGCGGTGAGCGGCAGCTTGTCGACGAATACGACGTCGTCCGGAATCCACCACTTCGCGACTTTGCCGAGGTAGTACTCGAGCAGCTCTTCGCGCGTCGCCGCTGCGCCTGCTTTTAGAACCACCACGAGCAGCGGGCGCTCCTGCCACTTCGAGTGCGGGATGGCGATTGCGGCGGCTTGCGCCACTGCCGGATGCGCCACGGCGAGATTTTCCAGCTCGATCGAGCTGATCCACTCGCCGCCGGACTTGATGACGTCCTTGGTGCGATCGGTGATCTGCATGTAACCGAGCGGGCAGATCGTCGCGACGTCGCCGGTGTTGAACCAGCCGTCGGCCTCGAACGCGGCATCGTTGTCGCGCCGGTAGTAACTCGAAGCGATCCACGGGCCGCGGACCTTCAGCGCGCCGAACGCCTTGCCGTCGCGCGGCAGCTCCTTGCCCTCTTCGTCCGTGATCTTCAGCTCCACGCCGAACACCGTGCGGCCCTGTTTGGCGCGCAGCGCGTCGCGCTCCGCGGCCGGCAGCTGCGCCGCTTCGGGCGACAGACAACGGATCGTGCCGATCGGACTCATCTCGGTCATGCCCCACGCGTGCACGACTTCGACGCCGCGCTCGCGCAGCTGATTCATCAGCGCGACCGGCACCGCGGAACCGCCCGAGAGCACGCGCTTCAGGCTGTCGATGCGTTTACCGGTCTTTTCGAGGTACGCGATCAAGCCTTGCCAGACAGTCGGGACGCCGGCGGCGAACGTCACCTGCTCCGACTCGATCAGCGACTGCAGCGTTTCCGGGTCACCCATCTTCGGCCCCGGGAACACCAGCTTCGCGCCGACCATCGCGCAGCCGTAAGGCAGCGCCCAGGCGTTGACGTGGAACATCGGCACGACCGGCAGGACGACGTCCGCTCCGGCGAGCCCCATCGCGTCCGGCAGCGCCGCCGCGTAGGTATGCAGCAGCGTGGACCGATGGCTGTACAGCACGCCCTTCGGATCGCCGGTCGTGCCGGACGTGTAGCAGAGCGAGCTGGCGGTGCGCTCGTCGAGCTCGGGCCACTCGAACTGCGGCAGTTCCGACGGTGATCAACGACTCGTAACTGCGCGCCTGGGGCAGCGAGGTCGTCGGCATGTGCGCGTCGTCGGTGAGGATCACGCAGCCTTCGAGCTTCGGCAGCCGCGGCTGCAGCTTCTCGATCAGCGGCACGAATGCCGGGTCGAGGAACAGCCAGCGATCCTCGGCGTGATTCGACGATGTAGGCGATCTGGTCTTCGAACAGCCGCGGATTGATGGTGTGGCAGACGAAGCCCGAGCAGGAGACGCCGTAGTAGATCTCGAAGTGCCTGAAGTCGTTCCAGGCCAGCGTCGCGACGCGATCGCCCTGCTGCAAGCCGAGCCGCTGCAGCGCGTTCGCGAGCTTGCGCGAGCGGGCGAAAGCCTCGCGGAACGTGTAGCGGTGCCGCGGCTGATCCGCTGTGATCGAAACGATCTCGCGATTGGGATGCTGCAGTTCTGCGTGCCGCAGGATCGCGCTGATCAGCAGCGGCCGATCCATCATCTGTCCGAACATGGATTCCCCCCGGGGCCCAGCCCCCGGCTAGGCTACCGCGTGCTGACGGGTGTGGCGAGAGAGGCAGCGTTCGGGATCGTCGGGAGGCTGTCCGCGG
Organism: uncultured Gammaproteobacteria bacterium; assembly: GCA_963830745.1. Classification (GTDB taxonomy): domain Bacteria; phylum Pseudomonadota; class Gammaproteobacteria; order Steroidobacterales; family Steroidobacteraceae; genus Steroidobacter. The sequence goes on along the minus strand of CAWHNL010000009.1, from coordinate 627,339 downwards.
CGATCACGGCGGGACCATGGGCATCGGACCGGGCGCCGTCGGGCGCCCCGGCGGGCGCTTCCGCGGGCTCCGGCGCGTCGCCGAACCCGTACTGCACGAGGATCCGGGCGATGTGCGGATGCTCGCTGCTCCACTGCATGAAATTCACGCACACGGCCTTCAGCTCGTTGGCCTGCGCGTACTCGAACGACTTGCCGGTGAACCGCGCGCCGCCGAGATCCTGCTCGAACGCAGCCTTGTGCGACTCCCAGGCATGCTGGACGGCATCGGGCTGCGCGAACAGCTCGATGCGATCCACGCGGGCGTAGGCGGGCACAGTGCCGCACAGGGCGATGCGCTGCGCGTCCGCCTCGGCGCAAGCCGTGGCGGCGTCGGTGCGGCGGCAGGCGGGCACGTAGGCAATCGATTCGACGCTGTCCTCGACGTCCTCACCCTCCATCGCAATCGGCATGACCATGCCGGCCGGCTGCGCTCCCGCCGCGTCGCTGCCGTGCACCTGGTCGCGGCCCTGCGCGATCAGCCCGCGCAGGTCCTTCAGCTCATCGCGCATCGCGCGCAGGTCTTCGGCGTTGCGCTGCTTGAGGAATTCCGAGTACAGAAAGCCGCCGGCCGCCGAGGCGACCATCAGCGCCATGACGGCGAAAATGGAGCGCATCGTCGTGCCCTTCTTGGGCCGCGAGTCGACCTTGCTGCGCGAGCGCCAGGCCATGACCAGCTGGAAGATCGCGGCCGACACGGTCGCGATTGCCCCGATCATCGCCGCCAGGATCGTTTCGGAAAGCCCCATGCAAGTCCTCTAGCAAGTTCTCTAGATGTCCGCTGCCAGGTCGGCAGAAGTTATGTCCGCCTGAAGCCGCCGGACTGTACTGCGTCACACTTCCTCGCTCCCGTACGCAGTTGGCAGTTCCTGCTCGACGGCGCGTTATGTCCAACGCCACGGCCCCTCAACTCTGCCGCGCACGTGCCGTTACACGGTACGCACCAGATCGATCGGAGTGAGCAATGTCGGGCACGGCCAGCCAGAACAGTCGCGTGATCCTTGCTGTGGACGATTCGGCGTCGATGCGGCAGATGGTCCGCTTCACGCTCGAGAGCGCCGGCTATCGGGTCGTGCAGGCCGTGGACGGCGTCGAGGCGCTCGACTTCGCGAAGAGCAGCGCCGTCGACCTGGTGCTGACGGACGTCAACATGCCTCGCATGGACGGGATCACGCTCGTGCGTGAGCTGCGCGGTCTGAGCACTTACAAATTCACTCCCATGCTGGTGCTGACGACCGAGTCCGGGCAGGACACGAAGCAGCGCGGCAAGCAGGCCGGCGCGACCGGCTGGATCGTGAAGCCCTTCAGCCCCGAACAGTTGCTGTCGACGATCGCCCGGGTGCTGTGAGAGATCGCCCCATGGACTTCGCCCACCTGCTGCCCAACCCGCCCGAAACGACCGACGACACGGTCATGATTCGGACCATTGCCTGGACGCCGGAACAGCAGATCGCGCGCCTGCTCTCGCTGTGCGAAGCGCAGATGGAATCGGCGCTGTCGGAGTCGGACGTCGCCGTCGAAGCGCTCGTCAAATCTTTCGCCGGACTCATCGAGGCCGGTCAAGCGCTCGGCTCGCTGAGCGAGACGCCGCCGCCCGAAGCCGGCGCGGCCGATCTCGCGCGGCAGCTGGACACGCTCAGAAAACAGACGGCCGCCGCCGTCGTCGCATTCCAGTTCTACGACAAGCTGACGCAGCGCCTCGGTCACGTGCGCTACAGCCTCTCCGCGCTGGCGATGTTCGTCTGCGATCGCGCCAAGTCAGGCGAGCGCGAGCAGTGGAAGCGCATGTTCTCGACGCTGCGCCGCCTGTATCGCACGGAAGAGGAACGCGAGCTCTTCAAGCTGATGGTCGAAGGCGCCAGCGCCGAAGAGGCGCGCGAGCACATCCAGCAGTCGACGCTCACGCTGCGTGCGGCGCCGACCGGCGAGATCGAAATCTTCTGAGAAATGCGACGCGGCGCAACTCGCGCATGTGACAGAACATCGTAGTCTGTGTCGCATCGCCGTAGGGAACTGGACTCACCGCCGAGTGGGCTGAGACCTGCGTCGCGATACATCCCATACACGAGTTCGCTGCGCGATCAGTGTGACCTGTAACACGGTCCCAAATCGCGCAACGACTATCGTGCATCACAGGTTCGAAGATTTCCGCGCGCGCTAGCCAACCGGGCGAGGCGGCGTGCGCAGTCAGCGGGAGGGGTTATGGTAATCGAGGCAAGGACAATAGTCGGAGCAGTGGCAGCCTTCGCAGTGGCCGGAGCGGCGCTGTGGGTGCTTTCGCCGCCGGCTGAGCAGCAGGGCAAGCGCGGCAGCGTCGAAGTGACGCAGGTGCAGGAGCGTTCCTGGACGGTCGAGGTGAAGGACCTCGGCGCAGCGGACACGAACGACAGCGCTCGGACTGCGGCGAACCGCTAACGGCTCGTTGCTTCTGGCATCATGGCCGGATGAGCGTCATCTACCTCATCCGGCACGGCCAGGCTTCTTTCGGCACCGATAACTACGATCAACTCTCCCCGGTCGGCCGCGAACAAAGCGCGATTCTCGGCAGCTATTTCGCCGCACTAGGCGAGCCGATCCACAGCATCTACACCGGCAGCTTGCAACGACAGCGCGAGACCGCGCAGCTCGTTGCCGCCGCGCTCGCGCCGAATGCCCCACCGCTGACCGTCGAGCCGGCGTTCGACGAGTACGAAAGCGAATCGATCCTGCGCGCGTTCGCCGCGTCGCTGACCCCGGCGCAGCGCGACGAAGCCGGCTGGCCCGGTCTGCACACCGACCGGCGCCGCTTCCAATTCTTCCTCGAGCGCGCGGCACGCGCCTGGGTCGAGGCGCGGATCGTCGCCGACGGCATGCTGCCGTGGCGGGATTTTCACGGCCGCATCATCGCGGCGATCGAGCAGATCATGCGCACGGAAGGTCGCGGCAAGACGCTGCTGGTGAGCACGTCGGGCGGCGTCATCGGCACGATCGTCGCGCACGTGCTCGGCCTCGCGAATCACATCGGCATCGAGCTGAACTGGGCCGTGCACAACGCGTCGATCACGCGCCTGATCTACAACGCCGACAAGATGTCGCTGTCGATGTTCAACGGCTTGCCGCATCTCGACCAGGAAGGCCGGCGGCAGCTGATCACTTATCGCTGATCTCTACCAGCCGAGCGCGCGCTTGCGCTGCTCCACGGCCGTGGGCTCTGCGAGCGACGGGCCGACCTGGTGCAGGATGCCGTTGTCGAGGCCGTAGATGAGGCTGTGAATCGCGATCTGCTGCCCGCGCGACCACGCGTCCTGCAGCAGCGTCGTCTCCGCGACGTTGATCGCCTGCGACAGCACGTTGAGCTCGCACAACCGCATCATGCGTGCGTGGTCGTCCGGCAGCCGGTGCAGCTCGTCGCGATTGCGATTGCGCACGTCCTGCACGTGGCGCAACCAGTTGTCGATCAGCCCGAGCTTTTCGTCGCGCATCGCCGCCGCCACGCCGCCGCAGCCGTAGTGCCCGCAGACGATGATGTGACGAATCTTCAGCACGTCGACCGCGAACTGGATGACGGACAGGCAATTCAGGTCGCTGTGCACGACCACGTTCGCGACGTTGCGATGGACGAAGATCTCACCGGGCAGCAGCCCCAGGATCTGATTGGCGGGCACGCGGCTGTCGGAGCAGCCGATCCACAGATAGCCCGGCGCCTGCTGCCGCGCCAGCCGCGCGAAGAACTCGGGGTCGGAGCTCGTCAGGTGATCGGCCCACGAACGATTCCGCTCCAGCAGCGTATCCAGGGAAGGGTAGTCGGTAGTCATTTTTCGCGCTTAGCTGACCCCGCAGGTACGGCCCGGCGCGGATTGTAACTGCAGCGCAGGCCGGCCACTGTAGTTCCTGCATGTCACGGCGATGACACGGCGATATGGCGAGATACGCAGCGAGAACCGCTCCTGTCGCAGCGAGCACTCACGCGCTGCGAACTTCGCAACTTCGAACAACACCGACGTGGAGGTCTAGTCATGCTGCGCAGAGCTCTGCTGCCCGCCGTGGGTACGTCCCTGGCGCTGCTCGCCTTGGGGGTCACCGCCGGCGACCGTCACCGAAATTCGTTCCGCGCGTTCGCGGACCTGGTTCCGACTCAGGAAGTGCCGGCGGTTTCGTCGGTCGCGCGCGGCCGCTTCAAGGCGACGATCGATCGCGCGAATCAGACGATTTCCTATGAGCTGAGCTACGAAGGCCTGGAGGCCGGCCCCACGCAGGCCCACATCCATGTCGGCCAACGCCGCGTCAACGGTGGAATCAGCGTCTTCTTGTGCGGCAATCCGCCGACCGTACCCCCGGCGACGTTCCCGCAACCCCAGGCCTGCCCGCCTGCGCCGGCAACAATTACCGGCGTTCTGACCGCTGCGAACGTCGTCGGCCCCGAGGGGCAGGGAATTGCTCCGGCGTTGAACGGCGCCAATGACTTCGACGAGTTGGTCGACAAGATCCTCGAGGGCTTCGCCTACGCCAACGTCCACTCCTCGAAATTCCAGGGCGGCGAGGTGCGCGGCCAGTTGCGCACTGACGAAAGACACGGAAAACACTAGGACGAAGGGCCAACCCGTCGGGCCGGACATCGCCGTATACTCGCGCCAGGAGATGTGCGCGGATGCGGCGATGTTAGTGCCTAGGATCAGTGTCACGTGCATCGTATGTGTGGCGATGCTGGGTTGCCTATTGCCCACATTGCCGGCGACCGCCGCCGACGTCAGCGGCTCGGTCGCGATCACGACCGATTACATCTATCGCGGCATCTCGCAGACCGACGGCCAACCTGCGGCGCAGGCCGGCGTGCAGTTCCATTCGTCCGCCGGCTGGAATGCGGGCATGTGGGGCTCGAGCGTCGATTTCCAGAACGGCTCCGGCATCGCCTATGAGCTCGATCTGCAGGCCGGCTACGCGTGGCAGTTGAGCCCCGACTGGTCGATGCAGCTCGGCTACGTGCACTACGCGTACCTCAACGACAACCAATCCGGCTACGACTACGACGAGGTCAGCGCGTCGGTCAGCTATCAGCAACGCGCGACTGCCAGCGTCTCGTGGTCGCCGAACACCTCCAAGCACACCTACTGGGGATTCGTCTGGGACCGGCAGGCGTTCGCGTACGAGCTTTCGCTGCTGCAGCCGTTGCATCCGCGTTGGTCGGCCTACGCGGGCGTCGGCTATTACGATCTGCACGATCTCGTTGACACCGGTTACTGGTACTGGAGCACCGGGATCGCCTTTACGTGGCAGGGCATGCAGGTCGACCTGCTGCACATCAACACCGATTCCACAGCGACGCGCCTGTTCGACAGCGGCAGCCGCTGGACGGCGGCGCTGACCTGGCGCTTCTAGAACCGGACCTCCCTCCCCGGGTACTCAGTAGCAACGGCCACGGCTCAATGAACTCGGTGCCTTCCAGCGGTCATTCACTCAGTACGTCCGGCGGCAGTTCCTCGAATGCTCGCGAGCTCGAGCTGCTGCGTCAGGTCGCGGCGGGCGATCGGACGGCTTTCAAAGAGCTGTACCTGATCTATCACCGTCGTCTTGCGCGTTTCCTCATGCGAATGACCTCGCGTCACGACCTGATCGAGGAAGTGATCAATGACACCTTGTGGACCGTGTGGCTGAAGGCCGGAGACTTTCGCGGCGACTCGCTGGTCTCGACCTGGATCGTCGGCATCACGTACCGGCGGGCGCTCAAAGCGCTGCGCCGGCACGGCGCGGCTCGACCGATGCTGGTCGAGGAGGTCGCAGTTGCGCCGGATGCGCAGCTGGAGGACGAGAATCGCGAGTGGCTCGGGCGGGCGCTTGCGGAGTTGCCGCTCGAGCAGCGCATGGTGATGGAGTTCTCGTACCTGATGGGCCATTCGTGCGAGGAGATCGCGCAGATCATGCAATGCCCGGTCAACACGGTGAAGACGAGGATGTTCCACGCACGCGAAAAGCTGCGTCGCTCGCTGCCTCGCCTGGCCGGTGGGAACCTGGGCCGGTAATGGACCCGTACTATCAATGACACATAGCGACCACAACAATGGACTTCTCGGCGCTCATGGCGAGTGCTGGAACCTGCTGCCCTGGATCGCCAACGAGAGCGCCGCGGCGAAAGACGTCGCGCGCGTCGAAGCGCATCTGCGCGACTGCCGCGAATGCCAGGAAGAGTTGGAATTCCAGCGCCAGGTGCGTAACGCGATTCGTGCCGAAGATGCGGTCGTGCTCGCTCCGCAGACCTCGCTGCAGAAGCTCATGCAACGCATCGATACTGTTGCGGACATGGATGACGAGCACGAGGCGGCGCCTGCTGCCTCCGTCGAGACGGTCGCCGTCGCGCGGCGCGCGCCGGCACGTTGGTCGCGTTGGCTGCCGATTGCCGCTGCGGTACAGGGAATTGCGATCGCAGGATTGCTGGCAACGGTGTGGTCGCAATCGCGCGATGAGACGCTGACCGCGCCGCGGTACATCGCGCTTGCGCCGACGCCGATGGCGCACGAGCCTGTGCTTCGCGTGGTGTTCGCCGGCAACGTCGCGCTCGACGACATGAATCGCCTGCTGCGCTCGATCGACGCACAGATCATCGCGGGCCCCAGCGAAGCGGGTGTCTACACCCTGGGCCTCTCGGCAAACTCCTCCGACAAGTCGAGCGCCGACCAGGCAGCGGCGCAATTGCGCGCAGACAACCGTGTGATGTTCGCAGAGGTCGTCGTCACATCCGAGGCTCCATGAAACGCCTGTGGCTCATCTGTGCCTGCGCGTGGTTGCTCGCTGGATGCGCCACGTCGTCCAGCGTGCCCGTCGAACCCTTGGCAAGTTCCGATCCTGCGCGCTTCGTGGTCGTCACGCTTCGCAACGAAACGGCGCCATCGATTCCGCGCGCAGGATCAACCGTGCGCGGCTACGAGCCGCCGCCCTCCTACTCGCTCGCACCGGCTACTCGGGCCAATGCCAACGCCGTGGCAACAGCGCATGGTCTGCGCGAAATCACAGCGTGGCCGATCGGCCTGCTCGGCATTCACTGCGTGGTCTACGAGTTGCCGGCCGGTGCCGACCGCAATGCCACGCTCGAACGGCTCCGACGCGATAGTCGAGTCGAATCGGCGCAGCCGTACCAGGCGTTCGCGACGCTGACGAGCGACTCGGGCGAAGGTTCGACGAGCGATCCGTACCGGCCGCTGCAGCGAAACCTCGACATGATGGACGTCGCGGGCGCGCACCTGTGGTCGCGCGGCGAGGGTGTGCGTGTCGCGATCATCGACACCGGCGTCGACGCGAGCCATCCCGATCTGGCCGGCCGCGTCTTCAAGCAGGAGAACTTCGTCGACGGCAGCAAGAGCGGTCGCGATCGTCACGGCACGGCAGTAGCAGGCGTGATCGCGGCGGTCGAGAACAACAGCAAGGGAATCGTCGGCATTGCACCGGCCGCGCGACTCTATGCCATGCGCGCATGTTGGCCAGCGCCGCAGGATGAGGCCCGCTCCGTCTGCAGCACACTGACGCTCGCCAAGGCGCTGGCTGCGGCAGTCGAAGCACGCATCGATATCGTGAACCTGAGCCTGACCGGGCCCACCGACCCGCTGCTGACGCGACTGGTCGAAGTTGGTCTGCGCCGCGGCGTCGTGTTCGTCGGAGCCACGCCGCCGAACAGCGACGGCAGTGTCTTTCCAACGGGCATCCCGGGCGTGATCGGGGTCGACGCTGCGGGGGCCAAGGCGTCCGCAGATTCGGTGCTGTTCGCACCCGCGAGCGAAGTGCTGACGTTGGTGCCGGATGGCCGCTACGACTTCCTGTCAGGCAGCTCGCTCGCAGCAGCAAGCGTGTCCGGCGGGATTGCTCTCCTCCTCGCGCGCGACCGCAATCTACGAGCGGAGAACGCACGCGACTTGCTGGCGCGATCGAGCCGCAAGGTGGCCACGTCGCAGGGCGAAGCGGCGAGCGTCAATCTCTGCGCCGCGATGGCGGCGCTCATGCATCAGCCGGAATGCAAAGAATAACTGCCGTGCTGTAGGTCGGGCTTCAGCCCGACAGGCGATGGTGTAAAGTCTTCGCCGCTCTCACATACACCATTCGCTAAAGGGATTCCCTCGTGCCTTTGAATGTCCGCGCGGCCGTCGTGCACGGCCCGAATCAGCCGTTCGTCGTCGAAGAAGTGCAGCTCGAAGGCCCACGCGCCGGCGAAGTGCTCGTGCAGGTGAAGACGACCGGCCTGTGCCACTCCGATCTGCACGCCTACGAAGGCAAAGTGCCGTGGCAATTTCCGGCGATCCTCGGACACGAAGCCGCCGGCGTCATCGTCGAGTGCGGCCCGGGCGTCACGCAATTCAAAGTCGGCGATCACGTCATTCCGTTCCTCATTCCACAATGCGGAAAGTGCGCGTTCTGCCATTCGACGAAGACGAATTTGTGTGTCGAAGCTTTCGCACGTCTGCGGCCGCGCGAAAGCCGCTTCTCGCTTGGCGGCAAGCCTGTCACGCAACTGTGGGGACTGGGCACGTTCGCCGAGTACACGGTGCTGCCGGTGGACACGATCGCCAAGGTGCGCGACGACGCGCCGTTCGATCCGATTTGCTACATAGGTTGTGGCGCGACGACCGGCCTGGGCGCCGCGCTGTTCGCAGCGAAGGTCGAGCGCGGCAGCTCGGTCATCGTGTTCGGCCTCGGCGGCATCGGACTCAACGTCGTGCAGGGTGCGCGTCTCGCCGGTGCCAAGACGATCATCGGCGTCGACACGAATCCGGATAAGGAATCGATCGCGCGGCGCTTCGGCGCGACCGAATTCATCGACCCACGCAAGGTCGAGAAGGTCACCAGCCACTTGATGAAGCTGACCGGCGGCGGGGCCGACTACACCTTCGAGTGCATCGGCAGCCCGCAGGTCATGCGCCAGGCGTTCGAATGCACGAATCCCGCGTGGGGCACGAGCTACGTCGTCGGCGTCGCGCCGCACGGCTCGGAAGTCTCGGCGATTCCGGGCAACCTGATGATGGGTCGTCACTGGACCGGCTGCTACATGGGCGGCGCGCGCCTCGGCCGCATACCCGAGATCGTCGACTGGTACGTCGAGAAGAAGATCGACCTCGATTCGCTCGTCACGCATCGCCTGCGGCTCGAGCAGATCGGCGAGGGCTTCGAGATGATGAAGCGCGGCGAGTCGATCCGCTCAGTCGTCGTCCTCTGACCGTGGCGCAAGAGCACAGTCAGCCCGTCGCGCCGCGTCCTGCGGCGACGGTGCTGCTGCTGCGCGAGGCACGCGACAGCGTCGAAGTGCTCCTGATTCGCCGGCACGAGAAGCTCGCGTTCATGGGCGGCATGTGGGTCTTCCCGGGAGGCGCCGTGTGTGCGGCCGATGCGTCTGCCGAGGTGCTCGCGCGTATTCCCGCGGCATCGCAGACGGGTTGCGCGCGACTCGGCACGTTGCAGGGTGAACCCATCGATGCGCGCGAGTGCCTCGCGCTGACTGTCGCCGCCTGCCGCGAAACGTTCGAAGAAACCGGCGTGCTGCTCGCGAGCGATGCCTCCGGGAGACCTTTGCGACAGCGATCTCGCCGCACGCTTGCAGGAGCGGCGCCGCGCAATCGCCTCGCAGCCGGAATTGTTCGCGGAGCTGCTGCACGCCGAAGATCTTTTTCTGCGCGTCGAGCGACTGGTCTATTGGGCGCACTGGATCACGCCGTCGATCGTGCCGCGCCGCTTCGACACGCGCTTCTTCCTCGCGCCGGTGCCGTCCGATCAACTCGCCGTCATCGACAGCACGGAAACGATCGATCACGCGTGGATGAGTCCCGACGCGATCGTCGCCGCGGCGCAGGCCGGCACCATGCCGGTTTCGCATCCGACGCTGTACAACCTGATGGAGCTCGATGCGAGCCTGCAGCAGCACGGCTCGTTGCAAAGGTTACTCGTCGCGGAGGCGCAGCGAAGCGTCGTCGCGATCCTGCCGAAGATGGTCCACGAAGAACAAACCGCAATGGTGCTGCCGTGGGACCCTTTTTACCGGAATTTCGTAGGAGAGAGCGTGCCGGAGCATCTAGAGTATCCGGCGCGGTTGCGCGCGCTGCCGCCACGCATGATCGCCAAGCGCTGATCATTGTGGGCTGACATTGCGAAACGATGAACGCGCCAGGTGCGTGCGCAGTCGGATGCCCACATGAAAAATATGGGTGGATACGTTTTCTCTCACCCGTACAGTGATCGACGGAACCCGGGGCCATGGTGGCCCCGCCTACAATACTGCTCGCATACGGAGGTGGCAGAATGTCGCGTCGTCAACGACTACATGTTCCGGGTGGAACCTACTACGTAGTCCAGCGGGGCAGCACGACTCGCCCGATTTTCTCTCAGCACCAGGACTACCAACTCTTCGAACGTTTACTCGCGACCGCGCTGCGCAGGACCGGCGCGCGTCTGCATGCGTATTGCTGGACGCCCGACGCGATTCACATCGCGTTGCAGATCGACAGCGTTTCCGTCGGGCGTTTCATGCAGGGAATCACCAGTCGCTACGCGCGCAGCATCCATGAGCGCGCAGCCGAATCCGGCCACTTCTTCCGCCAGCGCTACAAGGCGATCCTGATCGATCCCGACGCGTACCTGCTGAAGCTGGTCCGATACATCCATCACCTCCCGGTGATCGACGGGCTGAGCGCCGACCCCGGCGCGTACCCGTTCACCAGTCACGGCGCGTACCTGGGCAGGAGCGAGATCCCGTGGCTCACGACGCGCACGGCAATGCGACTGATGAACGGTTGCGACCAGAACAGCGAGTACGCGGAGTTCATGTCGAAAGCGCCGCTGCACGACGAGCGCACGTTGTTCGAGCACGGCAGCAAGCACGATGCTCGCATCGTCGCGAGTTCCGAGTTCCTCGAGAACCTGCCGCGCCACCTGCGTGTCTATCGCAGCAAGCTCACGCTCGAGCAGATCATCCAGACGGTGACCTGCCGGCTCGGTGTCGATCGCGAGCATGTGCTGTCGAACTCGCGCCAGCGCGAAGTCACGCTGGCCCGCGCGCTGATCGCCTGGTATGCGACCGAGCGTCGCGTGGCGACGTTGAGCGAGGTCGCGCGCTATCTGCGCCGCGATCCATCGACGCTCTCCGTCGCCGTGAGCCGCTATCGTTTGTGCCGGCCGGAGCTGTTCAAGCTGACGGCGCTGCACGACGTCGTGCCGCTCGCACAGATCCACCTGCAAGTGCCCGAGCCGCAGTGGGAGGACGAGGTCGAGGAAGAGTCGGAAGAGGAGCTGTACACGAACGCCGGCCACACGACCGCAACCGGGATGCGAGTCGGCGCAGGCGCCCGCCGCTGACCACGAACCTCGCTTGGCTCTCGCCTCGTTGCCCGCTCCTGCGGGCAGCGAGGCGGGGCTCTTCGTTCAAACGTCTACGACCAACTTAGACGCGATCGGCGTGAATGGCGCGAGCAGGGCTCCGGTCGCCACCAGGGCATGCGCCAGTAGCAGTCCTCGTTTCGCACGGCCGTCAGCCAAAGTCCCGAATAACTGCAGAGCCTCGCGCAGGGCTTACAGGGCTGTCCGCGACGGCTTGAATGAGCTGCTTGCGTCGGGCGCGACATGACCGCTGCTCACTTGCCGCGCGCTCCGTCGTGGCCGTTCCGGCTGGCGAGCGGTTCGGTCGGGTTGCACGTCGAGAACGTGGTGAACTGACCTTGCGGAAGGCCATGGGCATGCACGAACTCGACGTGCAGATGGAATGTCTCCGGGTCGCCGGCCATCGAGCTCCCCGTGTGCCGGATGCCATTCCAGGCGGGCGGGCGAACGCGTCGCGAATCTTGCGGCAGCTGACATCGGCGCTCTCCTTTGCCGGCAACCTGCCACAGCGCGGTCGCGCGGACTTCAGGGTCTCCCGCGCGCTGTCGTTCGCAGGTGCGCAGGAGATCGCAAATCCTTGCGGCGGCTGCAGTAATCCCGAGGCCGCGCCGCGCGGCGAGCGAACCGCTGGCCGTGTGTCAGATCAAGTGTTGTTGGCTTGCGCGTTCGACGCCGATCGCAACAATCGGGGCTCAGCGGGCGAAAGATATATTCCAATAAACCAAGACTGTCACCGCGGCACCGGATTCGCTCATCTATTGCCGAATAGTCCTAACTACGCATATCGATAGATATATGCACGCAAACTTGCGCGATTGACATCGACCCTTATTGACAGCGCCGTGCATAAGAGCAGGTTTGCCGCCGCAGGGAGATATTTTTCGCAAGCCACGTTACTCAACAAGGGGAATCGTTATGACGAGCAAGTTCGAACTGGTGGATCTCGGCGATGCCATGGTTGAGACCCGGCAATTGCCGATCCTGCCGCTGTTCTTCGACAACATCACCGTCTTCGGTCTTCTCCCGTTCTGAGAATCGACCTTCGCGGGTGCGTGCATGGCACGCACCCGCTTTTCTATGCAGCAATACTGGATTCCCCCGCACGTTCGCGTATGCCCGCTGCTCGCCAGCACGATCCTGCTGGACCTCAAGCGCAACCGCTACTACGGCATCGGCACGAACGAGACGCGCGCCCTTTCGACGCTCGCTCTGAACTGGAACGAGGCGAACGGTAACGCAGCGGCGGTCGAACGACTCGCGCCGGATGCGGCGATTGCGATGGCAGATGCGCTCATCGAGGCCGGATTGCTGAGTCGCGACGCTCCTGCCGATCGCACGACCCTGGGCGGCCCGCCGCTCGATTTGAGCGGTGTGCTTACCAGTGCTGGACACGAGCTGAGCCGCGGCACATCGCTGCGTCTGGAGCACATTGCAAGTTTTCTCGGGGCACTCGCCTGGACGCGGCGTGCGCTGCGCTCGCGCTCGCTGTACTCGATTGCGTGCGAGGTCCGCGATCGCAAGGCGGCCGCCGCGGGCGGCGACTTCGACGAGTGCCGCGCCGTCGAGCTGGTCGGCATCTTCCGGCGGCTGCGACCGCACACGTTCGCTGCGCGGGACCGTTGCCTGTTTCATTCGCTGGCGCTCGTGCGGTTCATGGCGCGCCATGACGTGTTTCCAACATGGGTGATCGGCGTGCGCGCAAAGCCTTGGGGAGCGCACGCCTGGGTGCAGCAGGACAAGCTCCTGCTCGACGCGAATCCCGAGCAGGTTTGCGAGTACACACCGATCCTGACAGTTTGACGACAACAAGATAACGGCGGGAAACCGCGCGCACGGCGTAGCGCCTGACAGGCAAGGCGCATGGACGAGCGAGTGCGCGCGGGTAACAAGAAGAATGGCCTGCGTAAGGGGCAGCGCATGTTTCGCTACATTGCGCTCGTCTGGAACGTCACCGACGAGCAGCAATCGCGCACAGCGGAGTCGCTGGAGGAGCGGCTGCGCGCGCGACGCTGGACGCCGGCATTCGTCAGCCAGGGAGTCCGCGTCTTCTGCGCGAACGCGGGCCCCGGAACGCTTCGGGCGCTGCCGCTCGCGAACGATGGCGGCGTCGTTCTTGGAATTGCGTTCGAACGCAACCGCGACATCGATGACGATTCCCCGGCGCGCCGCGCCAGCTTTCAGTGCGCGCAGCTCGGAGGCGATTCTCGCCAGCCACGGGCGATGGCTGATCGAGAACTGCTGGGGCAATTACGTCGCGCTGCTGCACGACGCGTCGGCCGGCACCGTGCGCGTGTTGAAGGATCCCACGGGCACGCTCCCCTGCTTCAAGACCAGCTTCGAGGACGTGACGATCCTCTTCTCGCACATCGGCGATTGCATCGACGTCGGCGTGCGAGGGTTCACAGTCGATCGCGCGTACTTGCGCGCACGTGTACTCGGATTCAACGACCTCGAAAACGATGCGCTCGAGCAAGTCGAGCAGATCCGCCGCGGCGAGTGCGTCGAGCTCGATGCCCGAGCGCGGCCGATCGTCCGGTCACGCCGTTTCTACTGGGATCCGTTCACGTTCGTGCAAGCACAAGGTGCTATCGAAGACCCGGGGCATGCCGCCGCGTCGATGCAAGCGACGGTCCGCTCATGCACGCAAGCGCTGTCGGCGGGTCATGCGAACCTGCTGCACCGGCTGTCGGGCGGGCTGGATTCCTCCATCATCGCCGGCTGCCTCGCCCGCGCCTCCACCCAGCCGCGGATCACGTGCTACACGTTCTTCAACCCGCATGGCCGCTCGGACGAGCGTCCATGGGCGCGTCTCGCCGCAGAGCAGGCGGGCTTCGAACATCTCGAGTGCCCCATCGCGCCGGCCGAGGTCGCCTTCGCGGAGCTGGTCCGCACGCGTCCCGCAACGGAGCCTCTGTCACTACTGACGTACCTGCTGCGAAGCACCGTCGAGCATCGTCTGGCAAAGGACCGCAACGCTTCTGCCGTGTTCACAGGCGATGGCGGCGACTCGGGATTCTGCAGCGACTCTTTTTCGTATGCAGTGACGGACTACTTGCGGCGCCACGGTCCGCGTCTGGCGGCGCTGCGACTCGCATCCGAAGTCGCGCTGCGCACCGAGCGATCGACCGGCGCGGTGCTGCTGAGCTCGATGCGACGCTGGCTGTTCGGCGCGAAGATGAGCGAGCAGCTCCCTGCCCTGCTGATGGGCTCGCAGCTCGTGAGCGCGCAACTACGCGATGGCTTCACGATGCCGAAGAGCTACCCGCATCCTTGGTTCAGTCATCTCGGCCACGTGCCGTGGGATGTGATCCGTCGCCTCGGTGTGCTCGTGAGCACACCCGAGTTCTATAACGTCATCGACGCTGCGCAACCCGAACCCGAGATCGTCTCACCCCTGTACGCTCAGCCGGCGGTCGAGCTGTTCCTGCGCATTCCGATCCATGTCCACGCGGAAGGCGGCCGCGACCGGGGACTGGCGCGACGCGCCTTCGCTCGTGAAGTCCCGGAGCCGATCCTGCAGCGGCAGTGGAAAGATCGCGCACCTGGGTTTCACAGCGAGCTCCTGCTACGCAATCTCGATCTGGTGCGCGAGCTGTTTCTGGATGGCGTGCTCGTCAGGGAGGGATTGCTCGATCGCGCGGCCGTCGAGGCAGCGCTCGCCGCCGGCCCTTCGAAGACCGAAGTGCTGCCCGTCGAGATCTATCGACATCTGGATGTCGAGATCTGGGCGCGATACTGGATGCGCTAGCTGCTTCAGGCCGCCCTGAGCACGCCGCTGCGGCGTTGCGCCCACTGGCGAGCCCAGATTTCAGTATCCAGGTGGCGCAGCAGCTCGCCGGGGAACACTTCGCTCTTCGCGAGGCCGGGCGTGAGCGCGCGCTCGACCGCGGCGCGGTCCAGCAACCCTTCGCCTACCAGCACGCCGTCGAGGAAGATCTCGCGCAGCCAGTCGAGGTTGCGCCGAATGAGCTGCTCATGGAAATCGCCGGCCCGATCCTTCCACAGGCGATTCAGGATCGGCGCCGCGACATCGCCACGAAACGCGCGTCGCGCGAGACCGCGATCCTGCCCGCCGGTAAAGAGCACGTCGGCAGGAATTCGCAGCACTAGCTCGATCAGCGGCTGCGAATAGATCGGAGCGACGATCTCCGGCCCAGCGGCACTCGGATGCGCCTGGCCGCAGTAGAGATCGGGTGTACCGAGCAGCACTCCAAGCTTGCTGAGCGGCTCCCACGGCGCGTGCTGCAGGCCTGCGAGCCACGGATGAATCGGCGGGTGTCGCCTCGCATTCGCGCACGACGTCCTCGGTGACGAGCTTGCGTGCCTCGTGATTGAGCGCGGCGAGACTCGTCAGCGACCTGCCCGTCAGCCACATCTGCAACGCGCGCTTGAGTGCGTGCCAAGTTGTCTGGCGCAGTATCGACGCGGACTCGGCTGCCAACCGCACGACCGCGGGTCGCGGCCCGTGCCTGCGCAGGTACGCTGTGGCGGCTTCGCCGATGCAGAAACTGCCGAATGCGCAATCGCCACCATCTCCAGTGAATGTCGCACTGGCGCCCTGGCGCGCTAGCAGGCCTTGTTCGTGAGCGGCTGTAACGAGGCACATCAGCGTGCTGAACGGTTCGGCCGTCGGCGCCATGTCCAAAATCGCGCTGAGCTGGATGTCCGCAGCTGTCGATTCCAGTTCGATATGCTCACAGCCGGCATGCGCCGCGGCCATGCGCGCCCAACGTCGCGGATCGAGAGGACTGTTGGAAGTGAAGTGCGTGTACGCCAGCACGCGCGGACGGCGCGGCGCGCTTTGCAGGCAGGCAAGGACGATGGACGAGTCGAGGCCGCCGGAGAGACGCAGCAAGGCGCTTTCATGGCACGAAGCGAGCGTCGATGTGCATGAGAGCAACGTACTGCGCAGCGCCGTAGCAGCCACGGACGGATCGTCCAGCGGCTCGTGCGTACGAGCGAAATCGACGGGATTCCAGAGAAACCGGCGGCTGACCATCGCTGGCTGCCGGCGCGGCGAGAATTCGGCACATTCACCGCGGCGGATCTGCGTGACCTCGTTGAGCGCATCCCACTGCTGCGTCATGTCGCCGCCGTATGACCTGCGCTCGATGAAGCGGCGATTGACCGTGAAGCGCAGCGAACCGAGCTCCATGCAATCCGCGATCGCCGAGAAGACGATGGTGATGCCGCGGAACGTGGTGCTGAAGCACGGCAAGCTGCCGCACGGATCGTTCAATACCCAGGTGTGGCCAGTGAGCGGATCTGCGATGAACGCGACGTAGTTGCCCCAGCCGTTACGTACGAGCCACTCGCCGCGGCTATCTACGATCGCAGCAGTGCGCGCCTCATCCAGTGCGCACGCCTGCGCCGGCGTCGTCATCTTCGAGATCGGACTTGCGGGCGAATAGGGAGCCGAGAACGACGCCGGCCTTTCCGGCCAGGACGCGCGGCTCGAGCGAACCTGGCCGCGTGTCCGTGCAGAACACGCGCAGTCTCGGGCGATCCAGCGCCTCCTGCCATTGCGACGAGGACGCCTTCAGACGACGCGTCGCCGCCTGAGCCGCATCCGACTGCTGGGAATCCTGAGCATCCCAGATGAGCGCGACGTAACGAAACATGACCGCCTCCCCAGCGGCTCATATGGCCAATATGGGCGTGTATCCGCTGATCTCTTCGGGATTGCAGTCGAGCACGTACGTGCCGAGCTGCAGCCAGCTGTGCGCCGCCCATGGCGTGGGCCGCACCGCGATGACCCACGTTGGAAAGATGTTGTAGTGAGCCAGGAACTTCAGTAGCGCGAGAGCGTGAAACAGACATTGATCCTTCGCCGCGAACGCGTACGGTCGCAAGCGTCGGAAAACGGACACTAGCTCGATCGTATGTTCCAGGTCGTTGTCATGCGTTATGCCGGCCTTACTTGCCGCAACTTCGCAGGCGATCGAATAGAGCAAGCGAGAGTCCACGGCTCGCTTCGCCCAGATACAGGCGCGCAGGAACGCGACGATGTGACGCAGATGCAGATGCGGCTGCAGCTGCGAGCTCGTAACCGACGCTCGTCAGCGTGGCGTTGGAGTCGATCGCGGCGAAACTCGGGCCCGGCTCGGTCGGCGCGACCGGCGTCAGAAACCCGGCTTTGACGAGCGCATCAGCCAAGCGAGCAGCATCCTCGAGCTGCATCGGCTCCAGCGGATGCCCAGAGGGCGTCGACGCGGCGGCCCAGTTCGCGGCGAGCGTCGATAGCGATCGCGCCTCACGATAGCCGAGGCCGAAATAGCGGTTGCGTTTCAGGTCGAGCAGGACGGCGCCGGTTGCAGTCACACAGACCCGTGTGTGAGGCGGCATCCAGAATTCTTTGTTCTTATTCGTGCCGATGTCGGGCACAGAGTTTTCTACATGGCCCTCGTGGCCAGTCCCGTGAGACCTCAGGGTGTGCAGTTGCCTGCACACCCCTCCGTTGGGTTTCAACAGCTCCAGTGTCCTGGACCGTACAGACAGTCGTACGCGGGTACCTGGCGTCAAACTGCACCGTGTCTCCGTCATTGCATCGCCCAGATCAATGATTTCGAGTTGCTCCATGATCAACCCCTTGCAAGTGAGTTTCCCAAGAGAACGCAGTGACGGAAATTGGGCTCTGCGGCGGGTTCAGCTTTGCGAGAGGGCGCCTTGCTCCGGCCGCGAAGCCCATCGTGGCTCCTGGCTGTCCCCTCGACTAGCGCAATCCTTATGTTCTACCGCGCAGACTTTCCGTCGGAACCGGCAGTGGGCCCGGAATTCCGGTTAGAAGGACCGTCCATCCGAACGCTTCAACCCCTCGCACAAGCCCCGATGCTGGAAACCCCTAGAACTTTTTTGCGATTTTCACGTACGCGAAGCGCTGCCTGAGGTCTGCCTGCGTAGTGTCGTAGCCCAGCAGCCCGGCCACTTCCGCGAACGGCGGCTCGGCGTCGAAGAGGTTGAAGGCGCCGGCTCTGATCTCAAAGCCGTTCCACGGCGACTGCTCGCCCACCGTCTTCCCCAGGTCCACCGACAACTGGGCGTCGACAATCGCCTGTGAAGCGACTTTCCGGCCGTTGCGGCCGCCCAGAAAATCCACGTCGTCATACGAGGGGACGTACCGCACGGCGCTCGTGAGGCCGAAACCCTGGTAGGTTCCAGCTGATGCTGGCCACAGCACGCCACCTGGGAATCGTCCCTTGGAAATTCGCCACGCCGACGCGGCTGACATCTGGGCCCTCGACGAGGTCCGAGGTCGTGAAGTCGTGAACCCACGTGCCCGACAGTTCGGGCTTGAACCGGCCAGCGCGCGTATCGAGCGTGACGGAGGCGCTGACGTCCACGCCGCTCGTGCGAATGGTTCCAAAGTTCAGACGCCTGATATCGATCAACTGCAAGGGGCCAGGGATGCCTGCCGCGATATCCGAGGCGGACGGCGGCCCGCGAAGAACTCTGTCGGGAAAAGGCTTTCGGCCGCCAGCAATCGCGCTGGCAGATGGGATCGCGATCGTCTCGTCGATGGCGATTCGCCAATAGTTCGCTCCCAAACGCAAAGCTCGGCGTCCCCTTCGGCTCGAACCGCAGACCGATGTTGAGGGAATCCGCACTCGACGGCTTCAAGTCCGGATTGCCGCCCGCGCGCAAGATAGGTAGTGCGAATTCGCCGTTTCGAGCCGGATCCGCAATCGGCACCCGAACGTCGACCAGCGGGCATGTAGAGATCGAAGAGCGGCGGCGGACGGAAGCTTTGGGCCAGCTGATGTGCGCAGAGTCAGCGCCGATGTCGGTCGCCAGATCAGCGCATATTCGGGATTGAAGGTCTGGCCGACGTCCGAGTAGTCGTCGAAACGCCCGGACAGCACCAACGCGAGGTCATGCACCGCAGGAACCTGCGCCGCTTCATCCACGAGCGGCAGCCGCAATTCGCCAAACGCAGCAACAATGGAGCGTTGGTGCGAGCCAGAGACATCTACTGGCGGCGCCATGTCGTAGCGCACTCGCTCCTCGCGCCATTCCGCGCCGGCTGTGAGTTCCAGAGCGCCCGCCGGCAACGCTGCCAATGGACCTCGAACGGACGCGACCGATTGAATCGCTTCAGTCCGAAAGCGACTCTGCGACGGCGGGGCGAGCAGAGACGCGAGCAGCGCCGGACTGTTGGCGCCGCTACCCCCGAACGGGTTCAATGCATCGCGAGGATCTGACGCCGTCAGCGCCGCATCAACGCGCATTGGATCCAGCTCTCCGGTGCGCACCGTGACTGCGTCGTCCTGACTCTTCTGCAATGACGCTTCCCAATCCCATTCGCCTATCCGGCCTCGCAGCCCGCCGGCTGACCGAACCATCTCCGTGCGACGAGTGAAGGTTCGAGGGCCCAAGTCTGTCAGGAGCGCATCGACCAGCACGTCGGTGCCGAATGGGTTGTATGGATTCGCGCCGCTGACCAGCGCAGCTGCTGAGGGCGGGTGGCTCAAACTGGTGCCAAGGTCTCGCCATCGACGTACAAGAGTTCGCCGTACGCAGTGAGCTGCTGCCGTGAGCCTATATTCACCGTGCGCAACTGCACCCTTGCGTGTGCTCGCGTAGTTGATCGACTGGTATCGCAAGAGACTTTCGAGATTCCGTTGCCCGGCGGTCGACAAGAAGTCCGCCGGCGTCAGCGTAGCGCCCGAGCTCGTGGCCGGTATCGCCGCGAAACTCGATGACAGGCCAGGCAGATTCGCCAACGTGGCCGAGCTGACATTGCCGGGCGAAGCAGTCGGAGAACGCCAGTCCATGCCACCGAAGCGCGTGAAATCCTGATTGTTCCAGCGATCGCGCTCGCGACCGAGCAGCGGACTGCGATCGAAGTAGTCGAGCACGATCGAACCTCGTGCGCGACCGTAGCTACCGGAGGCACCGAAGGCGGCATGCCGCTCGACGGCACCGCCCGTCCGCAGCACCATAGTCGATGTCGAGCCTGGGCTCCGGAATGTTCTCGCGGAGCACGATATTCACAACGCCACCGATCGCGTCCGCGCCATAGATGGCGGACGTGGAATCGGACACGATCTCGATGCGCTCAACCGCCCCAAGAGGAATGCTGTTGAGATCGAACGCATTGACGGTCGAGCGCACTCGCAGTCGCGATAGTCCGTCGTCCATTGATGAGCACGAGCGTGCGTGTCGAACCCCAGGCCGCGCAGATCGGCGAACTGAGTTCCGTCTCCCAAGTAGGACCCCGGCTTCAGATTCGGCTGCTGCGTGACGTACCGGAAGAGATCAGTGACGGTCGAGGCGCCCGACGCATCGATGTCTTCTCGATCGAAGACTGTCGCTGGGATATCGAGATCGAGGCTATCGAAGACACTGTCGAAGATTCGCTGCGCCCTCGACGGTCACCCTCCAATCGAACGCGTACGGCCCGCGAGCCGAGCCGCTCTTGCCCCCGCCATTCTCCATGCTCAGCTGCTGCTCTTTCGACAGCTCCGAGTGCTGCTGATCCTTCTCCGCAACCGCCTGGTTCACGCCGCCGGGCGGCGAATTCACCGGCGGCGACACGATGGAGATCGTCCGCGGGTTGATCCACGCGAACGTGAATCCGTGTGGGCAGCAGCTTGCCGCCAGACACTTCGATCGGCTGTGAGGCGGCCCTTGATCGGGCCGACCGACGATTCGTTCCTCCGTCATCGTCGGTTGGCAGGTAGCCGTGCTGCAACTCGGTCTGCTGCGAGAACGACTGCAGGGCTTCCGACAACGGCAGCTGCCGAATGTCGATGTCGTACTGGCGTTCGCTTTCTTCAGCGAGCGCTCAGAGCTGCCAAGCACAGCGAAACGCAGGCAACCAAGCTCGCACAGGAGCAGCCCTTGCCGCACGCCCATTCGCGTGGCGGTTCATGCGCAGCCGAGTGCGAGTCGGCGATCAGCGAGCGCGCGCTGGGGGCTCGATGCGCAATCGTTCGGGCGTGTCGTGCACCAGTGAACCTCCAGTCATCTGCTGCACCGATTCAGCGAAGGACACCGGATCATTCGCATCGAACACGCCGCGCACCTGCCGCAACGCCGTCGACTCGTCGACGATGATCTTCGTGCCGTTGTACTTGTTGAACCGTGCAGACCGCATCCCTACGGTGTCGCCCTTCCTTGAAGTTCAAGCGGCCGCGCGCCCATTCCAATGTCTCGGTCGGCTTTGACGGGCTGAACGGCCGTCTCACCTGAGCCGGATACGGTCATCTGCTCGTCGACCGTGAGAGTCGCGCCCGCAAACGCCTCCTCACTTCCAGCATGGCGAGCTGACAACGACGGTTCCTTCACTCACAGTCACAGTAACCCCGTCAGTTTCGCGCTCAACGCCGAACTGCGTGCCCGTTGCTGTGACGACAGCAATGCCCGCGTCCACCAGGAACGGTCGCGACGGATCTTTCGCGACACGGAACACGGCGGAGCCTCGCACTAACGTGATCAGCCGCTGATCGTCGCTGAAGTCGTGACGAATTCGCGTGTACGGTGTGGCGCTGACATAACTGCCGTCACTGAGCGGCACGCTGCGCCACTCGCCGGCTTGCGTCTGCAGCGTGTGATCGAACCAGAAAATCTTCGCGCCGAGGCCGAGCACTGCGCTGAGGCCAATGGCCGCCACGCCGGCGGCGATCCTCACCTTCCACAATGCCGTGCGGCTCGCCTTGCGTGCCTTGATGGCTTCACGCTCGCGCGGCGGCAGCTCGACGACGTTCGAGAAGGTGTCCTCGTTCGTGACGAACAAGTTCAGTTTCGTGTTCTGGAGCCACGAGTACAGCCGGCACATGCGCAGCGTCTCGGCGATGTGCACCGGTGAGGTCTTCAACCAGGTCAGGTACTCGAAACGTTCGGCGATGCTCAGATCGCCACAGTGCCAGCGCAGCAGCCACTCCGCCGCTTGCTCCGGTATCGACATTGGCGGGTTCTCGTCGATGCGGTCCGTCATGACAGCCTACCTCAGCGTTGATCCATGTCCTCCAGATCCTCAAGATTCAGCTGCGTGCGCAGCTGGCTGTACGCTCTTGTGAGATCGCGCAGTACGATCCGCGGGCTCAATCCCAGTCGATCCGTGATCTGTTTGTAGGTCAGTCCTTCGTTTACGTGCAGCAGCAACACCTCGCGCTGCCGTGGCGGCAATCGTTGCACCGCCGCCTGGACGTGCTCGCGCGCGCGGCCGTACGCAACCGCGTTCTCCGGCTCTGCGCCGGGTGCGCTCTGTAAATCCTCCAGCCAACTGTTGTCGTGCGGTTGACGCCGCTGCGCACGCTCGCGCCATTCGTTGGCGACGTTCGAGGCGATGCGGAACAGATAGCTCTGCGGGTTATCGATCGCGATGTCGTCGCTATAGCGCAGCAGCCGCAGGAACACTTCCTGCGCAAGATCGTCGATCTCCGCGGCCGGCACCGATGAGCGGCTCGACAACCAGTAGCGGATCGGCCGGCGCCAGCGCTGAAACCATGAAATCAACCGGCCGTCACGAGGGTCCTGCGCACGCTCTCCCAACTCACCTCGCGCCTCGGACATCGACGCACCCTCCCCATTACTGCACGCCAGCAGCTGTTGTTGTGATCGATCGCTGAACCTGCGACATCGCTCTTCGATCCGTCACCCCGAGCCGCTCGGGGTCCGCTGAGCATGAATGTCAAGAAATCTGAACCGCCTTAAATGTAGACCGGCTCACGTCTGCTGATAAGCCCCTGAACGCCTTCTGGCGCTGCGATGAATACGTACCACGGATTTCAGATGTATTTCAGCCGTATTTTCAGCTCGCCGCTGCTTTGAGTCGCGCGCCGACGCGTGTCGGTTCTACCGATGCGAAGAATCGGCAGCGCCGCCCTGCGCCGCCGGAGTTATGTCAGCGGCCGGCGATTTCGCGCGCGCGGAGAGCAGCATCAGCGCGGCTGCGTACAAAACGATAATCACGACCAGCCAGCGCAGCCACGTCAGCGGCAGCGATCGCACCACGTAGGCTGCGAGCAGCACTGCAGGGATTCCGCCGATCGCCAGGCCGAGCGCGGCGCGCCGGTCGTACTTGCGGTCGCGGATGAAACGGAGTGCGGCGACCGGCATCAGCACCGCACACGAGCCCATCATGATCGGGAACGCCGCGATCGGATTCATGCCCAGCAGGCTGACGAGAATCAGACAGGGCGCGTACAGGCCGATGCCAAGCGTCATCAGCGCGCCCAGCACGAAGTTGATCGCCACCGCGGCAACGAGCTTCGCGCCCGTGAGCTCCAGCGCGGCGCCGCCGCTCGGCAATTGATCGAGATTCATCAACGCGAACAGGACCGCCGCCACGGACAACGCCGCGCCCATGCCGAGCTGAATGGCCCGACGTGGCAACCTCGCGACAACACCAGCACCGAGCCACGCGCCGATTGCCGAGGCCGCCATCATCGAGACCAGCGTCGTCGGCCCCACCCTCACGACACCGATAAAAATAAGTCCTTGGGCAACCGTGGGCAGCATATGGCCGACGTTGAGCGTGCCCGGAATCGATTCGTCTGGAACGACACGGCGGAACTTGAAAGCGGCGGTGGTAGGCGCGAACGAGCCGATGCCGAGCGTGTCGAAGAAATTCGTAACGAACCCGATCGCGAGGCGCAGCAGGCCGGGATTCGCTGACACGCCCCGGGATGCGCCCCGCTCGGTAGTGAACCATCGCCAAGCGGCGAATGCCGCCAGCGCGGCGAGGACGGCGAGCAGGATGCGTGCGGTGATCACGCCGCCTAGCGCCGGACCGCGGGACGAGCCTTCAGCGCCTGTGCCAAGATTCCCTTCACGTCATCGAGCTCGCGACCGTCGAGTGGCATACGCGGCGCGCGCACGACGTAGGTGCCGCGACCGACCTCGGCCTGCACCCACTTGATGTACTGAACGAACTTCGGAACGGTATCCAACCGCAGCAGCGGCAGGAACCAGTTGTAGAGCTGCCGCGCCCGGACTTTGTCGCCGCGCACCGCCGCGTCGAACAGCGCCACGGACTCTTCGGGAAACGCGTTGACCAGCCCCGCGATCCAGCCCTCCGCTCCCGCCGCGACGCCTTCCACGACGGCGTCGTCCATGCCGACGAGGATCGTCAGGCGATCGTGTAACAAGGCGCGGATCGCAGTCACTCGCCGCGCGTCACCGCTCGACTCCTTCACGGCGTGCAGATTCGGATGTTCCGCCGCCAGCTCAGCGATCTGCTCTGGCAGGAAATCGGTCTTGTACGCCGGCGGATTGTTGTAAAGCATGCACGACAGTTTCGTTGCGCCGATGATTGCGCTGACGTGCGCCCTCATCTCGCGCCAATCCGTGCTGTAGACGTACGGCGGCAACACCATCAGCCCGGCGCATCCTGCCTCTTCGGCACCGCGTGCGAGCTGGACGGCTTCGGCAGTACTGAGCGACGCGATGCCGAGCACGACTGGAACATGCCTGACGGCACGCACGCATGTGGCTGCGATCGCAAGTTTCTCGTCGAGGCTCAATGTCGCTGCTTCACCCAGCGAGCCGCAACACACGATTCCGGCGCAGCCGCTGCGGATCAGCCACTCGCAGTGGCGACCGAGCGCGGCGTGATCGATGGCACCGGTCGCGTCGAGATTCGTCGTGATCGCAGGAATCACACCCTTCCAGTTCATCGCCGCGTTCATCACCCGTTTCCCCGTGTCGTCGTTCTCACGCGTAGCGCTGCGGGCTGAGCGGCTCGATCGAGATCCGCGACCGCTCGCCGGCCAGCATCTGGGCAACGAGCTGTCCGGTGATCGGCGCCAGGCTGATGCCCAACATCGCATGTCCGGCGGCCACGCACAGGTTCGAGTATCGCGCAAATCGGCCGATGTACGGTAAGCCGTCGGGCGAGCACGGACGCAACCCCGCCCAAGGCCGCACCTGAGCGATGTCCTGCGCACGAATCGCGGGAAAATACTGCGCGGCTGCCGCGGCGATTGCCTGCGTCCGCCGCACGCTGACCGACCGGTCCAGACCTGCAAACTCCATCGTGCCGCCGATGCGCAGCGAACCGCCCATCGGCGTCACCGCCACGTGGGCTTCGCTGAGGATCGAGCATAGCCGCGGAAGCTGCGGCGGATTGGGCAGCGTGAAGGTGTAGCCCTTGCCGCCTTGGAGCGGCAGTTTGCAATCGAGCGTGCGCACGGCGTCCGCCGACCAGACGCCCGCAGCCACGACGAACTCATCTGCGGCGAGCTCGCCCTGCGACGTCGCTGCGGCGGCGATGCGCACGCCGGCAGTTCGCCATCCGTCGAGCCGCGTCGACCAATGGATCGTGACGCCGGCGCCGATGGCGAGCTCCGTGAGCTTGCGCATGAGCAGCCGCGGGTCGAGATGAGAATCGAGCGGATAGAAGACCGCGCCGGTGATCTCCATGGCGATGCCCGGATCGATCTCGGCCGCACGCGCCGACGAAACGATCTCCACGGGCAGGTCCAGCTCGCGCGCTCGGCGCGCCACCCGTGTCTCTTGTTCGAGGCCCGCACGAGTACGACAGAGCATCAGCAAGCCGCGCTTGACCAGCCCGAACCCGTTGCCGCAGCGGTCCGCCAGCTGCTCGTACAACTCGCGGCTGGCGAGCAGCATGTCGCGCAAGACCGGCCCGGCGCGCTCCACGTGCTCGCGGTTCGCGGCCCGCGCGAAGTGGACGATCCAGGCGGCGAGCGCCGGATCGAAGCGCGGACGAATGTAGAAGGGACTGCCTGAATCCAGGAGCCAGCGCAGGCCGAGCCCGATGGCGCCCGGTGCCGCGAGCGGCGTGAAATGGCTCGGCACGATCATGCCGGCGTTGCCGAACGAACAGCCGTCGGCGCCCGCGCTGTCGCGCTCGATCACCGTGACCTGATACCCGCGCTCGCGGAGAAACAGCGCGCAGCACAGTCCGACCGCGCCGGCGCCGCAGATCAGGACATGCTTCATGCGCCGCTGTCGGAGCTCGGCGGACGAATTCCCCAACGGAAGGGATCGTTCTCGTCCAGGCGCAGCGTGGCTTCAGCCGTCACGTGCGCGCTGCCCGTGATGAACGGCGCGATCTCGCCGGTGCGACGGTCGCGCCAGCGATAGCGGGCGGCGAATACGCTGCCGATCACGCTCTCCTGCACCCAGACCTCGTCTTCGGCCAGTTTTCCGTCAGCGGCGAGACACGCGAGCTTGGCGCTGGTGCCGGTGCCGCACGGAGAGCGATCGTACGCCTTGCCCGGGCACAGCACGAAATTGCGGCTGTTCGCACCGCTCGCCGCCGACGGCACGAACATCTCGACGTGATCGACTTCGGGGTAGCCGGAAGCGTTCACCGCCTGGCGCACGCGCCAGGTGAAATCGGTCAGCACGTCGACGTTTTGCAGGTCGATGCGCAGCTCGTGGCGCTCGACTAGAAAGAACCAGTTGCCACCCCACGCAATGTCGCCGCGCACCTCGCCGACACCGGGCACCTGGACCGCGACCCGCTGGTGCTTGCGGAAGCTGGTGACGTTGGAAATCGTGACCTGCCCGTCTGCATGCAGCACTGCGTCCACCGGGCCGACAGGCGTATCGATCTTGATCAGCCCGGGCTGCACCTGGCCCGTTAACGCGAGCGACGCCACGAGACCGATCGTGCCGTGGCCGCACATGCCGAGGAACCCGACGTTGTTGAAGAAGATGACGCCGAAGCGGCAGTCGCCACGATGGGGCGCACACAGCAACGCACCGACGACGGTATCCGAGCCGCGCGGCTCGTTGACGATCGCGGAACGGTAGTGGTCGAACCGCTCGCGGAAGCGGCCGAGCCGCTCGCTCAGCGGCCCACTGCCCAGGTCCGGTCCGCCTTCCAGCACCAGCCGGGTCGGCTCGCCACAGGTGTGCGAGTCGATCACGCGGACAACGCTCATATGCACATCCGAATGCACGATCCCGGCGCCTTACGACTCCATTCGCGATCGAGCCTAGCGGGGATTCCTGGGGGCGCGTATGAGACCAAAGTCGTACCTCGCGGCGAACCGGGCAATCGTTGCCCGGTCGCATTCTAGCGAGGTCACGCGCGAGTTTTCAGGGAGCCGGGTGCTGCGGTTGCAGGCGGATGACGTCAGGGGCTTTCCGCACCACGACGCCCCTGATGCCGCCGGCAATGGAGTCGGCAAACGACGCTGGATCGTCGGCAAGGAACGCGCCCCGCACCTGCTTCGAGCGCAACGCCGGGTCCACGACGATCTGGATGCGATTGCGTCGATTGAACTCCTCGGCTGCGGCCGCGATGGTGTCGTCCTCGAACACGAGACGGCGATTCGACCACGCAAGCTCGCGCGTGGCATCCACATGCTCGACCACAGGCGGCCACACGCCGGATACCGTCACCTGCTCCGCGGCGGTGAGCGCGACGACAACGCCCGATCGGCCGGCACCGTCGCTGACCAGTACTCTGCCCTCCTCCACCGTGACGATCACGTCGCGCTCACTGCGCGACACGGCGAATCTCGTGCCCGTCGCACGCACCACTGCGCGCCCGGCTTCGACGATGAACGGACGCGCCGGATCCTTCGCGACCTGGAACAGGGCCTCGCCGCGCGACAGGCTCAGCAGCCGCTGCCGTTCGCCGATGCGATCGTGCAATTCCGTGCGCGGACCGACGCTGACGAAACTGCCATCGTTGAGCGTCAGGCTGCGCCACTCGCTCGCTTGCGTTTCGATCGTCGATGCGAGCCACGCTCGACTCGTCATCGTTGCGGCGACGAGCACGAGCCCGATTGCAACGAAGACTGCGAGCGAGCGCACGTGCCAGCTCGCGCGCGTTCTCGTCGGCGCCGCGGCTGCATCGTGCGACTGCAGCTCGATCACGTTCGAGACGTCGTCCTCGTTGGTGAAGAAGAGCTGCTTCTTCAGCGGATACAGGATGGAATACAGAACGCACATGTGCAGCGTTTCGCCGATGTGCGTTGGCGACGCTTTCAGCCACTGCAAATACGCAAAGCGCTCGGCAACGTTCAGATCGTGCGCATGCAGGCGGAGGAACCACTCAGCGGCGTGCTCCCTGATCGACGACGGCGTGCCTTCCTCGGTACGTTCCATATGCGTGGTCACCTTACACTCCTGTAGACCGCCGCATGGGGAGACGTCAGCCCCGGCAAGCAAGGATTTTGCCGGAATCTCACAGACGACCCTGGGCGCCGACCTGCCCGAAAGGACTAAATTTTCCGCGATATTTTCTACCTGAAGTTGTTCTCAGTCGTATGACAGCCGCGGCATCATCATGGCGAGCAGTCGGCTGCGGCTGCGCACACCGCACTTCTTGTAGACCGACGTCAGCTGCGTCTTGACCGTACGCACGCTCTTGTCGAGCCGGGCGGCGATCTCCTTGTTGCTGAATCCGATACGCACGAACTGCACCAGTTCGCGCTCCGCGACAGTGAGCTCGCCCGGCAGTGCCTGCATCGCGTCGTGCTTCGCTACGTCGTCCGGCGGCAGCAATGCGCCGGCGGAGCCCGCGCGGCGCTCGACCGCTGACAAACGTTGCAATGTTGTTTCCAGATGAGGATGCAACCGTTGCAGCAGCGCCATCTCGCGCACGGTGAAATCTCCCTGCTTCGCCGTACGCCGGATCACGATCTCTGATGCGAGCCGGTCCGCGTCCCAAAACAGCGACGACGCCGAGTAGTACCAACCCTCCGCCGCCATGTACCGCCGAAAAAACTCCGATTCGCGCAGCCGGCGCGCATCGGGCACGACCTGCGAAAGGCGGTACAGCTTGAGGCCGGGATGCGACAGCGCGAACGCCGGCATCATGTTCACTTCGCGCCGACGCTCCAGCCACTCGCGCGGCCTGCGGGCATTCGGCGTCGCGAGGATGCGCGACGCATCGCACGTCCTCGTGAAGTCGACGTAGTCGAGATACGCGACGCACGCATCGTGCGGCACGAACTGATCGAGCATCGACATCAGCGCGCTCCAGAATTCATGGATGTCGATGCTCGCGTGCAACCGCAGCAATAGCGATTCGAGGCGCGGATCGTCGAGCGACGGCGCAGCCGCACGGGTCGACCATTCACGCGCGCGCAGCGTTCCTGCCGCAATAGACCGGTATGCCCCCATGATTCTTGTCGTCGCCAGTGAGCGTGCAAAGTCGCGAGCCCAACAGTGAGACCCCATGTGCTCACGCGATCATCCCGGCTCGCGCGCTTAGCGCAGGTTTACTCTGCGTTGATCAGCAGCGTATCGGCTGCAAGTCGCCGCACGGCGACGGACGGGGTCTTGTCCATGTGCTGGGCAAATGTGACCGGATCAGAAGCGTCGAAACCGCCGCGCACCGGGAGCAGAGCCGCACGCGGATCGAGGCGCAGCTGCACGCGGTTGCGCAAATTGAATTCCCTCACTGCATCCGCGAGCGTATCGCCTGCCGTGAACACCAATTGTTTTTCGCGCCACGCGAGCTCGTGGCGAACATCGATGCGACTCGTCGCCACCGGCCACGTCTTCGCGATGCGCAGCTGGTAATCCGCGGTGATCGGCACACTCAACTCGAGCTGCTCATCGTCGCCCGCACCTCGCTTCGTGGACTTCGTGCTCGGCGTTACGCGCACTTCGCCTTCACTGACGGTGACAATCAACTCGTCCTGGCGATGCGAGACCGCGAACTGCGTGCCCACTGCTCGCACGGCGTACGCATTCGCCTCGACGAGGAACGGACGCGTTGCATCCTTCGCCACCTTGAAAAAGGCTTCGCCGCGCACGAGCGCGATCGACCGTTGCTGGTCACCGAGATCCAACGTCAAGCGCGTGTTCGGCCCGAGCCGCAGCTCGCTGCCGTCTGCCAACGTCACCGTTTTCCACTCGCCGAGCTCCGTCTCGATCGAACGCTCGTACCACGCGGTGCGCACGCCGAGGAACAACAGCGCTGCGAGTCCGCACGCCGCGATCGTAGCAGCGACTTTCCATCGAATCGGGGCGAGGCCGCTCGACGCAGTCGACCGTTCGTTCTCACCGGTGAACAGCGGGACGATGTTCGAGGGCACGTCACCGGTGAGCCCCAGTGTCAGCTGCGCCCGCCGCAAATTGCCGTCGACGCCGTTCACCCTCAGGTATTCGGCGACGTGAACGTGCGATTGCTTCAGCCAGCGCAGGAAGCGCTGCCGGTCGTCGAGCGAGACGTGGGGATCCTTCATGCGCGCGAACCACTCAGCAGCTTCCTGGCTGATCAACTCGCGCTTCCTGTTTTCGCGACGATCCGAGTCGCGGTGATCTGCGTCGCTCATGGATATCGGTTGCGTCGCGCAACACGACGCATCCGTCTCTTCCTTTTCCCGCCGAGCGGGGTCCCTTATGCCATACGATTGGGTGGGGCGGCAATTCCAGCCCCTGTACGACTACGTATTGCGCGATCTCACTCGCTGCACCTGCGTGGGTGCAGTCAGATCGCGTCGTCCCTGGAAGGTGCTCCGGCCTGGCCGGATTGTCGCTGAACGACTCGCAAGGTGTCCGGCCCTTCGCGCACGAGCTCGATGTCCTTGCCCACAAGAGTTCGTGCAAACGCTTCCGGGTCGCCAGCGTCGAAGATCCCGTAGACGTGCCAATCCGCAATGGCGGGGTCGACCACGAGCTGCAGCCGATTGCGACGATTGAATTCCTGTACGGCTGCGCCGACCGTCGTCTGCTGCAGAATCCGCTGCCCACTTGCCCACGCCAGCAGGTCGGTCGAGTTGACTGTCTCCTTGTGGAGCGGAACCGCGGGCGCGTTCATGGAAATCTCCACGCGCTCGTCCCGGACCAGCGCGATCGCGACGCTCTCATCGACGGCATGCTCCAGGGCAGCGGCTTGATCGCCGCGGACAACCGCGACTTTGCCTTCATTCACGGTCACGCGGACCCGGTCCTCGAGGCGGTCGACGCCGAAGCGGGTCCCGAGCGCACGCGCGATCGCACCGCCTGCATCGACGATGAACGGGCGCGCGGGATCCTTCACGACCTCGAACAGCGCTTCGCCATGTGCCAGGCGGATCCTGCGCACACCCTCGCTGTAGTCCACCTGCACCAGCGTATTGGGTCCAGCGCTTACCAAGCTACCGTCCGCAAGCTGGACCTTGCGCCACTCGCCCATGCGCGTTTCGATCGTATTGCTGGAAACGACGACATTCATGATCACGCCGATCAGCGCGAAGCAACAGACCGCCGCGGCCAATAGCAGCTTGCGGGAACCGAACGATTGCGGCTCCGGCTGTGGCTGTGGCTCCAACGGCGCCGGCTCACGCTGCACGAGCTGAATGACGTTCGAAGCCTCTTCTTCGGGAAGCAGCGTCGGAACCTTGGCGCGCTTGACGCGCCCGTACAGGTTACACAGCCGCATGAACTCGGCGATGTGGCTCGGCGACTGCTTGAGCCAGCGGACGAACTTGCGCCGATCGGACCGGGTGAGGTCCCGGTCGCGCAGGCGGATGAACCACTCGGCGGCCTGGTCGCTGACCGGCTGCCCGAGACCCTCGTCATGCTCCTTCATTGCCATGTCACCTATTCTCCATGTCGCCGAGCTCGTCGTGCTTGAGTTGCACGCGCAGCTGGCTATAGGCGCGCGTGAGATCTCGCAGGATCACTCGGTAGGTCAGTCCCTGGCGTTCCGCAATCTGCTTGTACGTCAGCCCCTCGTTCACGTGCAGCAGCAGGACCTCGCGCTGCCGCCGTGGCAGCCGGTTCACCGCCGCCTGCATGTGTTTGTGGGCCATTTCGCGGGCAATCGTGTTCTCCGGCTCGTCGTTGAACTCGACCTGCAGGTCCTCGAGCCAGCTGTCGTCGTGCGGCTTGCGATGCCGCGCGCGCTCCTGCCACTCGTTGGCGACGTTGGCGGCGATCCGGAAGAGGTAACCCTGCGGATTGTCGATGGCGACGTCGTCGCTATAGCGCAGCAGGCGCAGGAAGACTTCCTGAGCGAGGTCGTCCAGATCGGCGCTCGGCACGGAGGAGCGATGCGACAGCCACTGGCGGATCGGCTTGCGCCAGCGCTTGAACCAAGTCACCAGCCGGCGGTTGCGAGGATCGTTCTGGGGATCGGGGCTGTGCTGACGCGAGCCGGGCACCGGCTCCGCTGCCGGTTCGGGCTCCTGCTCGTCGTTCTGCTCACGTTCGATCACTAACGGCCTGCGCTGGCGGAATATATCTGACTCCCATCAGATCTAGACCGGGCGACGCGCCGGGGTCAGCTCCCTAGCCCGCCCTCTGGGCGGACGGGAGCACTGCACCGCAGGACTCGAGACGTTACCAGTCGGCCGTAGTGAACGGCCGCAACAGCAGCTCTTTGGAGATGGCGGCGACCTGCCGCAGGCGCTCTTCGTGGTAGACCTTGAGCGCTTGGCGCAGCTGCGCACGGTCGTGTGCCGCGGCCAGCGCCGCGATCCGCCCCACCTCCACGAACGCGTCCGCGACGATTTCGGATTCCAGGACGCGCGCATGGTGCAGACGGTCGTTCATGTTGCGGATGATCTCGGCGAACTCCCCTACCCCGGAGCGCGTCGCGATCTGCAGGAACAGCTCGCCGGTCTGGCGGGCCAGCTGCTCGGCGCTGCGCTCCTGGACCGGGACCTCGTCCGTCGCCTCCGGGGCCCCAGCCGGCGACTGCCCGCTCGGCTCCGGCCAGCGCGCAACGGCCGCATCGAGGATGGTCTGATTGACCGAATACAGGCCGAGGATGTCGTCCTCCGAGGGTGTCCGCGCGAAGAAGCCCCGCTTCGGCACGGACATGATCATCCGTTCCGCGGCCAACCGGGTGAGCGCTTCGCGGACCGGGGTCGTGCTCACACCCAACTCGTCGGCCAGCACGCCGATCTGCAGCAGCTGCCCGGGCACCATCGTCTGGGCCAGCAGCCAGTTCTTGATGCGTTCGTAGACAGCACCTTCTGTCATGGGGTCCTCGTCGCTCTTCCTGGAACCTTCGCTTCCGAGCTGAAGCGGAATCCGTCGCTTCAAAGAGATGTGTGCCAGTGTGTTCATGCTTTCACTCTTGCCGACGTCGGCGCACCGACGCGTCCCCGTTACGAGCGCGGTAGGAAATCTGCAGGCGAAGACGGGAGCCTCCCCGTTAAATAAGTGATCGTCATCGACGGCTCCCTTCCCTGGTTCCCGGCAAGACTGACCCAATTCCCCGGCAGGCGGAATTGAGCTGATCGGATCAGTCCGCGCTGTGAGGGAGCGCTCGGCCGCTACGAGCGGCCCGCCTGCCGCGGCTCGTCGTCCTCGTCGGCAGTGGAACGGATGACATCGCCGAAGGAGATCTGGCGACTGACGAGTGCGTGCACGATGGCCTGGACGCGGGTTGCCACTCCGAGGCGGCGCTTCGCGTGCTCGATGTGGTTGTGCACGGTGCGCTCGCTGATGCCGAGTATCCGGCCCGCGACCCAGTCGCTCTTACCCTGCGCAGCCAGTTCCAGGCACTGGCGCTCCCGTCGCGTCAGCCCGCGCGGCGCGGAATTGCCCGGCTTCGCCTCTGCCTCAACGCTCAGCGCCGAGTACATGTAGCAAGACATCAGCTGGACGGCGAGATAGCTCTCCGCCGCGACCGCCGTCGAACCCGGCACGACGGAGCACGACGCGCGGAACGCACCGAGCGAGCGCGGCGCGTGGATCGGCACCGTGTAGCCGTGCTCGATGCCGAAGCGCCGCGCCTCTTCCATGATTTCGAGCTGCGGCGCCGTCAGCTCGGCGCGGAACTCCGCCGCATCCCAGAAGAACGGTGTGAGCGAGCGATTCGCGTAATGGAAGACAGGGTCGACGTAGTAGAAGTCGAGCTCACTGAATGCGCGCACCCACTCGGCCGGATAATTGTGGAGCACCACCGCGCCGCGCGGCGGCCGCAGCAGGTCCACGTGCGAGCAGCACGAGAAGAAGCGGAATCCGCATTCATCGAGCGCGCGCTCGAATAACTTCGCGAGCTCGCCGGCCGGCGTGCCGCGGCGGCAGAGCTCGATGAAGGAATGTGCGAGATCGAGTTGGTTCACATCCGCGTCCTTCTCGGATTCCCCTGTCGCGCGGCCAGTGTTCCGAGGCCGCGCGCGAGCTCTAGACCGACAACGCCGTTTCCGTACGGACCGGGACACCCGCTGAGTTGCCGACGAAGTTTTCTACCAGACCGCCGGCGATGCTCGCTGAGACATTTCGGCAAAAACGTCCCGCAAGAGGATAAATACGGATTGGTCATTACACCCGGCATTATCGCCGCCGCAAGTGTCGGCGACAGAAGACGAGCACCGGCGGGGTGTCAGTGCAATCTGTCAAATCACCGCGAGGATGATCTTGCCCTTGTGCTCGCCGCTCTCCATGCGCGCGTGCGCGCGACTGGCTTCGGCCAGCGCGAACACCGAGTCGACGACCGGACGGATCCTGCCCGTCTCCAGCAGCGGCCAAACGTTCTGCAGCAGCTGATCGCGGATCGAGCGTTTGAACTCTGCGGAGCGCGGTCGCAGCGTCGAGCCAGTAATCACCAGCCGCTGCTGCATGATGCGCAGCACGTCGATCTCGCCCTTCGCACCGCCCTGCGTGGCGATCATCACGAGCCTGCCTTCGGTCGCGAGCACCTGCAGATTCCGCGCGACATAGCTGCCGCCGACCATGTCGAGCACGACGTCGACACCGCGCCCGGCGGTTTCCTTGGCGATCTCGGCAACGAAGTCTTCGGACTTGTAGTCGATTGCGCGCCGCGCGCCGAGGCTTTCGCAGAAACGGCACTTGTCGTCCGAGCCCGCAGTCGCAAACACCGTGTGCCCGCGGGCGGCAGCGAGTTGAATCGCGGCGACGCCGATGCCGCTCGAGCCGCCGTGCACCAGCAGCGTCTCGCTCTGCTGCAGACGGCCGAACTGAAAAACGTTGCTCCACACCGTGAACATCGCTTCCGGAAGTGCAGCCGCCTCGACCATGTCGAGCGATCCGGGGATCGGCAGCACTTGTCCGGCGTCGACGCGACAGTACTCGGCGTAGCCGCCGCCCTGGAGCAGCGCGCAGACTGCGTCGCCGACCTTGAACTCCGTGACGTCATCGCCGAGCGCGGCAACCGCGCCTGACACTTCGAGCCCGGGATATGACGGCGCGCCGGGCGGCGAGGGATAGAAACCGCGACGCTGCAGAATGTCCGCGCGATTCAAGCCGGCTGCCGCGACTTCGATCAGCACTTCGCCGCGTCCCGGCTCCGGCACCGGCCGCTCGGCCAGTACGAGCGCCTCCGGACCGCCGGGCTGCGGCACGTCGACGACTTGCATGCGCGTCGCAGCCACGTCGGACATCAGTTCTTCGCCACGCCTTCGCCTTTCATCGCTTCGAGCGCGGCGAGATCGAGGTCGGCGAGCGCCGCCTTCAGGTCGTCGATGCTGTCGGCCTGGCCCTCGAGCTTGACCGTGAAGCGGTCGCCGAGCACGACTGCGTACTCGCCGTGCGAGTTGCTGCGATCCCACTGCTCGTGGATCAGCCGACCGTCCTCGTGGTACGTCTTGTCGTAGCCGGTTGCCGTTTCGTTCTCGCCTTCGATGCCGGCCCAGCCGGCGAGCGCGAGCAAGCCCTTCGCACTGCCTGTGTCGGTAATCTGCAAGTCCCACGAACGGCCGTTGTCGCTCGTGTACGTCGCTCGCGCCTCCGTCATCTGCATGCCCATTGCGGCGTTACGCTGAGTCGAGAACGTTGCGCGCGTGAGTCCGCCGAGCGACTCCGGCAGGAACGGCTTGAGCCGATCCGGCGCCAATGCTTCGACGTTGCCGCTGCCGAGTGCGGCGCCCATCATCGTCTTCATCGCCTCTGCCTGCGCATCCTTGTCGCCGGACTTCTGTGCGGCTTCCATTTTCTTGCCGGCTTCCTCGACCTGCTTCGCGTACTGCTCGAGCTTGCCGACCGTGCTGTCCTTGTCGAACGTCGTCTCGCGCGAGTCGTGCGAGGCGCTGAACGGAGAAGCGCCGCGCATGAACATGCCCGCGCCCGTGACTGCGGCGACGATCGCGCCGATGAGGAAGCTCAGCACGATCACGACGATGATGATCACTGCCGTGTAGCCCGCCGCCTTGTCCTGCGGACACTTCATCGTGTGCGGCAGCCCGAGGTACAGCAGGTAGATGCCGTAGATGCCCGCCGCGAGCATGACGAGCAGACCGATGATCGGCAGGATCGCAGCGATGCCGGCGATCCACGATGCCGTGTAGCAGTAGGCGATGGTCTTCAGTGCCTGCACCTGATCCTTGGTGCCGCCGAAGCTTGGCGCGAGCGCGTTGACGATCAGCGCGACGACATACACCATCGCGAGCGACAACGCGTAGGTGACGATCATCTGGGACACCGCAAGACCGGCCGAGAAGCGCACGGTGATGAGGAACGCGGCCAGCGGCGGAA
Organism: uncultured Gammaproteobacteria bacterium; assembly: GCA_963830745.1. GTDB lineage: Bacteria > Pseudomonadota > Gammaproteobacteria > Steroidobacterales > Steroidobacteraceae > Steroidobacter. The sequence goes on along the minus strand of CAWHNL010000009.1, from coordinate 590,674 downwards.
TCGCGGCGAGCCAGACGATGTAGCCCTTGTAGAGATCAGCGACGGTGCTCGGCTCACCCGCGATCACCGGCCATTCTGTCTTGGGCGTCAGCAGGATGCCCTTGACGCGTGCGATCAGCTTGTTCAGGTCCACGGCAGCTCTCCCCGTTATCGTTGTTCGGGCCCCGCGGATTCTACGTTACTTCTTTTTCGGTACGTACAAGTCGGTCAGGGTGCCTTCGAACGCCTCGGCGGCGAACATGACGGTTTCGGACAACGTCGGGTGGGGATGAATCGTCAGGCCCAGGTCGGCAGCATCGCTGCCCATCTCGATCGCGAGCGCCACTTCCGCAATGAGGTCGCCGGCGTTCGGTCCGACGATGCCGCCGCCGATCACTCGACGCGTCGCCGGATCGAACAGCAGCTTCGTGAGGCCGTCGTCACGGCCAAGCGTCAGAGAGCGGCCGCTCGCGACCCACGGGAACGTCGCCTTCTCGTAAGCCGTACCCTTCACCTTCGCATCCGTTTCGGTAAGCCCGACCCACGCGATCTCCGGGTCCGTGTATGCCACGGAGGGGATGACGCGCGCATCGAACGCGCGCTTCTCGCCGTGCGCAACCTCGGCCGCGAGCTTGCCTTCATGCGACGCTTTGTGAGCGAGCATCGGGGGTCCCGCGATGTCACCGATGGCGAAGATGTGCGGCACGTTGGTGCGCATCTGCCGGTCGACAGGCACGAAGCCGCGCTCGTTGACGAGCACGCCGGCGGCATCCGCACCGATGTTCCGGCCGTTCGGGCTGCGCCCGACGGCGATCAACACGCGCTCGTACGACTGCGGCTCCGTGGCCTGCTCGGATTCGAAGCTCACGCGCAGGCCGTCCTTCGCAGCCTCGACCTTGCTGACTTTCGTCTTGACCATGATGCGCTCGTAGCGCTTCGCGATGCGCCGCTCGAGCGGCCGGACGAGGTCGCGATCGCAGCCCGGCATCAGTCCATCGGTCAGCTCGACGACGCTCACCTTCACGCCGAGCGCGTCGTACACCGTCGCCATTTCCAGGCCGATGATGCCGCCGCCGACGACCAGCATGCGCTGCGGCAGGTCCAGCTCGAGTGCACCGGTCGAGTCGATGATGCGCGCATCGTCCGGCAGATTCGGCAAGCGGATCGATTCCGATCCGGCGGCGATGATGCAGTGTGCGAAGGAGACGCGCCGCGCTGCGCCGTTACCCGTGACTTCGATCTCGTGCGGCGAGACGAACTTGCCCGTGCCGCGAATCACTTCGACTTTGCGCTGCTTCGCCAACGTCGCGAGGCCGCCGGTGAGCTTGCCGACGATCTTGTTCTTCCACTCGCGCAGCTTGGCCGCGTCGATCTGCGGCTTGCCGAAGTGCAAGCCGGCGCTGCTCATTGCTTCCGCTTCCTCGATGACTCTCGCGGCGTGCAGCAACGCCTTGGACGGAATGCAGCCGACGTTGAGGCAAACACCACCGAGCTGCGGCCAGCGTTCGATCAGCGCGACTTTCATGCCGAGGTCGGCCGCGCGGAACGCGGCGGTGTAGCCGCCCGGGCCAGCACCGAGCACTACGACTTCGAAATCGTAAGACGCTGCCGACGCTGCCGGCGTCGGCTCGGAGGGCTTCGGCTTCGGAGTTTCGGCGGGCGCGGCAGTCGGTGCAGCGGGCGCGGCCGTCGCGGCGGCTTGCTTCGGTTGTTCCGCCGCTGCGGGCTGTTGTCCTTCCACTTCCACGATCGCGCTGCCCTTGGAAACGCGATCGCCTTTCTTCACCGCAACCGATTTCACGACGCCCGCCGCGGACGATGGCACGTCCATCGTCGCCTTCTCCGTCTCGAGCGTGATCAGCGGCGTTTCGAGCTGCACCGTGTCGCCCGGCTTGACCAGCACGTCGATGACTTCGACGTCCTTGAAATCGCCGAGGTCAGGAACGTCTACGCGCGTCACGGCACGGCTTCCAGCAGGCCCTTGGCGTCGGCGAGCCTCGCGGCGAGGAACGTGGTGAACCGCACGCCGGCCGCGCCGTCGATGACGCGGTGATCGTATGCGAGCGTGAACGGCAGGATCAGGCGCGGCACGAACTGCCCGTCCTTGTAGACCGGCCGCATGCTCGAACGCGCGACGCCGAGGATCGCGACTTCGGGCGCGTTGATGATCGGCGTGAACGCCGTGCCGCCGATGCCGCCGAGACTCGACACGGTGAAACTGGCACCTTGCATTTCGAGTGCGGACAATTTGCCGGCGCGCGCTTTCTCCGACAGTGCCGCGAGCTCGCGCGCCAACTCGTAGACGTCCTTCTTGTCCGCGTCGCGGATGACCGGCACCACCAGACCGTTCGGCGTGTCGGCCGCAAAGCCCAGGTGCACGTACTTCTTGAGCACGAGGTTCTGACCCGAGCCATCCAACGAGCTGTTCACCATCGGGAACTCGCGCAGCGCCTGGACGCACGCGCGCAGAATGAATGCGAGCGGCGTGAGCTTGACGCCCGCCTTGCTCGTCTCGGCCTTGAGCTTGTTGCGAGTTTCCTCGAGCTCGGTGATATCCGCTTCATCCATCTGCCAGACGTGCGGCACGTTGACCCAGCTCGCCTGCAGTCGCGGACCGGAAATCTTCTGGATGCGGCCGAGCGGCTTGACCTCGACCGGCCCGAACTTCGCGAAATCGACTTCCGGGACTTTCGGCAACGCGCCGCCGCCGGCCGCAGGACCCGCCTTCAGCGCCTGCTTGACCCAGGCCTTGACGTCATCAGCGGTGACGCGCCCCTTCGGGCCGCTGCCCTTGACCGCAGGGAGATCCACGCCGAGCTCGCGCGCGAACTTGCGAATCGACGGGCTGGCGTGAACTTGCGAAAAGTCGGCTAGTAGGAGCAGCCGTTGCCGTAGATACCTGCGGCGGCGGCCGCGTCGGTGCAGGCGACGGCGCGGATGCGGCCGGCGCTGGAGCCTCGGCCTTGGGCGCAGTGCTGAGCAGGCGGCGGCGACGGCTGCGCGGCGGCGGGTTGCTTCTCTTTGCTGCACCGCTTCTCCCGCTTCCACCTGCGCAATCACGCTGCCCTTCGACACGCGATCGCCCTTCTTGACGGCCACCGCCTTGACCACGCCCGCCGACGGTCGCAGGCACGTCCATCGCTGCCTTCTCGGTTTCCAGCGTGATCAGCGGCGTATCGACTTCGATCTTGTCGCCCGCCTTGACCAGCACGTCGATGACCTCGACGTCTTTGAAATCCCCGAGGTCGGGAACCGTGATGTCTTGCGCCATGGCCGCCTACTGCGTGACCGGGTTCGGCCGCTCGGGGTCGATGTCGAACTTCTTCATGGCCGACTTCACGGTCGCGACATCGAGCTTGCCCTCGTCGGCGAGCGCGCGCAGCGAAGCCAGTACGATGTGGTGCGCGTCGACTTCGAAATGGCGCCGCAACTGCGCGCGGGAATCGCTGCGGCCGTAGCCGTCGGTGCCGAGCACGATGAAGCGGCCCGGCACCCACTGACGAATCTGATCCGGCACGATCTTCATATAGTCGCTCGCAGCAATGAACGGCCCGGTGCGCTCGCCGAGGAGCTGGCGCACGTACGGCTGCTGCGCCGGCTGATCCGGGTGCAACAGGTTGCGGCGCTCGACGTCGAGCGCTTGGCGACGCAGCTCCCCATAGCTCGTCGCGCTGAAGATGTCGGCGGGCACGCCGTAGTCGCGCTCGAGGATCTCGGCCGCAGTCATCACCTCGCGCAGGATCGTGCCGGAACCGAACAGGTTCACGCGCACCTTGCCGCGCCCGCCGGCACTCAGCAGGTACATGCCTTTGAGAATTCCCTGCTCCGCGCCCTTCGGCATCGCCGGGTGCACGTAGTTCTCGTTCATGGCAGTGATATAGAAGAAGACGTCTTCCTGCGCGGCGAACATGCGGCGCAGGCCGTCCTGGATGACGACCGCGAGCTCGTACGCGAATGCAGGGTCGTACGCGACACAGTTCGGCACCGTCGTCGCGAGCAGCTGACTGTGCCCGTCCTGGTGCTGCAAGCCTTCGCCGGCGAGCGTCGTGCGTCCGGCCGTGCCGCCCACGAGGAAGCCGCGCGCCTGACTGTCGCCGCCGGCCCAGATGAAATCGCCGACGCGCTGGAAGCCGAACATCGAGTAATAGATGTAGAACGGCACCATGTTGACGCCGTGATTCGCGTACGCGGTCCCCGCCGCGATGAACGAGCACAACGCGCCGCCCTCGTTGATGCCTTCTTCGAGGATCTGTCCCTTCTTGTCTTCCTTGTAGAACATCAGCTGGTCCGCGTCCTGCGGCGTGTACAGCTGGCCCATCGACGAATAGATGCCGACCTGGCGGAACATGCCCTCCATGCCGAACGTGCGCGCCTCGTCCGGCACGATCGGCACGATGTGCTTGCCGATGTTCTTGTCCTTCACCAGCATTTGCAGGATGCGCACCAGCGCCATCGTGGTGGAGAACTCGCGGTCGCCGGAGGCCTGCAGCATCGAGTCGAACGCTTCCAGCGACGGCACTTCGAGCGCCGGCGCCTTGGCAGTCCGCTGCGGCAGATAGCCGCCGAGCACCTTGCGCCGGTCGCGCAGGTACTTCATCTCCTCGCTGTCCTCGGGCGGCTTCTTGAACGGCGCGTTGGCGATCTCCTCGTCGGAGATCTGCATGAAGATGCGGTTGCGGAATTCCTTCAGCGCCTCGTCGTCGAGCTTCTTCTGCTGGTGCGTGATGTTCTGGCTCTCGCCCCAGCGGCCCATCATGAAGCCCTTGACCGTCTTCGCGAGGATGACGGTCGGCTGGCCCTTGTGATTCACGGCCGCGTTATAGGCGTTCCACACCTTCTTGTAGTCGTGGCCGCCGCGGTTCAGCCGCCAGATGTCGTCGTCCGACATGGTCGCGACCATCTCCTTCAGCTCGGGATACTTGCCGAAGAAGTTCTCGCGCGTGTACGCGCCGCCCTTCGCCTTGAAGTTCTGGTACTCGCCGTCGACGCACTCCTCCATCACCCGGCGCAGCAGGCCCTTGGTGTCGCGCGCCAGCAGCGGATCCCAGCGCGAGCCCCAGATCACCTTGACGACGTTCCAGCCGGCGCCGAGAAACGCGGCTTCCAGCTCCTGGATGATCTTGCCGTTGCCGCGCACCGGACCGTCGAGGCGCTGCAGATTGCAGTTGATCACGAACACCAGGTTGTCGAGGTGCTCGCGCACCGGCATCGTGATCGCACCCAGCGACTCCGGCTCGTCCATCTCGCCGTCGCCGAGGAACGCCCAGACCCTGCGATCCGAAGGCGGCACGATGCCGCGATGCTCGAGATAGCGCTGAAAGCGCGCCTGGTAGATCGCCATCATCGGGCCGAGGCCCATCGAGACGGTCGGGTATTGCCAGAAGTCGGGCATCAGCCACGGATGCGGATACGAGCTCAGGCCGTCGGGGCTCGCGACTTCCTTGCGGAAATGGCGCAGGTTGTTCTCGGTGAGACGACCTTCGAGATAAGCGCGCGCGTAGATGCCCGGCGACGCGTGGCCCTGGATGTAGATCATGTCGCCGGGATGCTTGTCCGACGGCGCGCGCCAGAAATGGTTGAAGCCCACTTCGTAGAGCGTCGCAGCCGATGCGTAGCTCGCGATGTGGCCGCCGTACTCGGAGCTCTGGCGGTTCGCCTGCACGACCATCGCCGCCGCGTTCCAGCGGATGTACGACTCGATGCGCCGCTCGATCGTGCGGTCGCCCGGATACTCTTTCTCCTGGCCGGGGGAGATCGTGTTGAGGTACGCGGTGTTCGGCTTGAACGGCAGGTAGGTGCCGGAGCGCCGCGTGAAGTCGATGAGCCGTTCCAGCAGAAAATGCGCCCGCTGTGCGCCGTGTACCTTCAGCACCGAGTCCATCGACTCGAGCCATTCCTTGGTTTCTTCCGGATCGAGATCGTCAAACGGGGAGGCTTCGGACATGTCGGGTGTGCTGCGGGATGAGGCCGCGTATGATCGGAGTTTGAATTTTTCAGGTCAAGGAACGTCGTGTGGTGGAATTGCTTCCCGCAGAGCGCGACATTCGCGTCGACCAGCCGAAGGCGCAACTCGATGAGCGCACGCTGCAAAAGCACGACGCAGCCATCGTCGTTTGCCCGCGGGAGCGCGCTGAGGGAGCGCTCGGGGAGCTGCCGTCCGCGACGCTCTGGCAGAGGCTCTATCGAGAGGCGCGGAGCCGCGGCCCAGTTACGCTGTTGAGCGCACGGATTACGCCCGGGGCGATCCCGGTCGTCATCGCATTCGCAAGAAATACAGCGTCAGCGTTCGAACGATTGATGCTGGGTGCCCGGGCCTGGAAGGAGCTTGCGCCGCCCGCTCGCGCCCGTGTGCTGCTCGCAACTCATGGCCTCGCGGGTGACCAGAGCACCGCGGCACTCGAAGCGCTGCTCGCCGCGTCGCTCGCGGCGACTGCCCCGATGCCTGTCATGAAGTCGAAGGGTACGAAGCGGTCTGCACCCGCTGCGTTCACGCTGCTCAATGGCGGTTCGCAGCTCGATACCTCTCGCACGATGGCCATCGATCGCGGCAATCACGTGGCGCGCTGGCTGACCGCGCTGCCGCCGAATGTCCTGAACAGCAGCAGCTATCGGCGTGCCCTGCGCGATCTCGCGCGCCGTGAGGGCTGGCAATTCGACTTTCTCGACGAGGCAGCGCTGCGGCGCCGGAAAGCCGGCGCATTCCTCGCCGTCGCCCGCGCGAATCAGCAGCGCGACGCCGGCATCGTGCGGCTGCGTTACCGCGCGGCCCAGCGACGCCCACGACGACGCAACGGGCGGAAACTCGCACTGGTCGGCAAAGGGATCTGTTTCGATACCGGCGGCATCAATCTGAAGACTCACAAGAGCATGTACGACATGCATACGGACATGCAGGGCAGCGCCGTCGCGGTCGGCACCCTGCTCGCGCTCACCGAGCTGCGGGCGCCGTACGACATCGACTGCTGGCTCGCGATCACGGAGAACGAAATCGGCGCGCGTGCGTTCCGGCCGCAAGAAGTCGTGAGCGCGGCGAACGGCGTGACGATCCAGGTCGTTCACAGCGATGCCGAAGGCCGCATGGTGCTGGCCGACACACTCGCGATCGCGGCGCGCGAACGCCCGGAACTGATGGTCGACTTCGCGACGCTCACCGGCGCGTGCGTCAACGCGCTCACCGAGCGCTACAGCGGCGCATTCACGAATCGCCCGCAGTGGCACGAAGCGATCCGCGCAGCCGGCGACCGCAGCGGCGAGCGTGTGTGGCCCTTTCCGATGGACGAGGACTACGACAGCGACCTGGAGTCTTCGATCGCCGACGTCCTGCAATGCACGCTCGACAGCAAGGGCGACCACATCCTTGCCGCGCGCTTCTTGAGCCGCTTCGTCCCGGCGCAGGTGCCCTGGATTCATATCGACCTGGCGGCCAGCAATCGCAGCGGCGGTCTCGGCCACGTACCGACCGATATCACCGGCTTTGGCGTGCGATACACGGTAGAGTTGCTGGGCAGCGGCGGACTCCTGGAAGCATGACGAGATTGCGGATTCTTCGACCTGATGACTGGCATCTGCACGTGCGCGACGGGGCACAGCTCGCCAGCGTCCTGCCGTTCACTGCACGCCAGTTCGCGCGCGCGATCATCATGCCGAACCTCAAGCCGCCGGTGACGACCGTCGCCATGGCTGCCGCATATCGCGATCGCATTCTCGCGGCGCTGCCGGCCGGTACACGCTTCGAGCCGCTGATGACGCTGTATCTCACCGATACCACTTCGCCGCAGGAGATCCGCGCGGCACAGCGCAGCGGTTTCATCTTCGGCGCGAAGCTCTATCCTGCGGGCGCAACGACGCATTCGGATGCCGGAGTCACCGCCATCGAGAAGATTCATCCCGCGCTGGAGGCGATGGAAGACTGCGGGCTCGTCTTCCAGGTCCATGGCGAAGTGACCGATACCGACGTCGACGTTTTCGATCGCGAGCGCGTCTTCATCGATCGCATCCTCGCCAAGGTCGTCGAGCGCTTCCCCGCGTCTGCGCATCGTGTTCGAGCACGTGACGACGCGTGAAGCCGTGCAGTTCGTCAAGGGCGCGCGCAGCGGCGTCGGTGCGACGATCACGCCGCAGCACCTGCTGCTGAATCGAAACGCGATCTTCCAGGGCGGCATCCGCCCCCACAACTATTGCCTGCCCGTGCTCAAGCGCGAGCACGATCGCCACGCGCTCATCGAGGCGGCGACCGGCGAAGACGCCCGCTTTTTCCTCGGCACGGACAGCGCGCCGCACGCGAAACACACGAAGGAGACGGCTTGCGGCTGCGCCGGGATCTTCTCTGCCCACGCCGCCATCGAGTTGTACGCGGAAGCGTTCGAGCAGGCCGGCAAGCTCGATCGCCTGCAAGCGTTCGCCTGCGAACGCGGTGCAGACTTCTACCACCTGCCGCGCAATCAGGAGTACATCACGCTGGAACGCGCCGCGTGGTCGCCGCCTGCTGCGTACCCCTTCGACAAGGACGAGCTGGTGCCGTTCCGCGCCGGCGAGCAGCTTGCCTGGCGCATGATCGAGGAGCGGCGTGCGTGAGCGAACGATTGCCCCTGGCGAGCCGCTTCCGCGGTTTCATGCCCGTCGTGATCGACGTCGAGTGCGGCGGCTTCAATCCGAACACGGATGCGCTGCTGGAAATCGCCGCGGTGCTGATCGAGCTGCAACCGAACGGCCGGCTCGCGCCCGGTGAGAGCTGGCGCTTTCACGTTCAACCGTTCGAAGGGGCGAAGCTCGAGGCCGCGTCGCTGGCCATCACCGGCATCGATCCATTCCATCCGCTGCGGCCGGCGATCCAGGAGAAGGAAGCGCTGACGAAGTTGTTCAAGGAAGTGCGCCGGGCGATGAAGGAAAACGAGTGCACGCGCGCCATTCTCGTGGGCCACAACGCGTACTTCGACCTGAATTTCATCAACGCGGCGATCGCGCGCACCCAGATCAAGCGCAATCCGTTCCACCCGTTCTCGAGCTTCGATACGGCGACGCTCGCCGGCGTCGTCTACGGCCAGACGGTGCTCGGCAAGGCGTTACAGGCGGCGGGAATCGGCTGGGACTCGAACGAAGCGCATTCCGCTGCGTACGACGCGCAGCGCACGGCCGAGCTGTTCTGTCAGGTGTGCAACCGCTTCAACGACAGCGTGATGCGTTAGCGGGCTACCAGCTTCTGCAGCTCGCCGCTCTTGTACATCTCGAGGATGATGTCCGACCCGCCGATCAGCTCGCCGTTCACATACAGCTGCGGATACGTCGGCCAGTTCGAGTACTGCTTCAGCGCCTCGCGCAGCTCCGGATCCTCGAAGATGTTGACGTGCGCGAACTGCGCGCCGGACGCGCTCAGCGCGCGCACCGCCGCGGCGGAGAAGCCGCACTGGGGAAAGTCCGGCGTGCCCTTCATGTAGAGCACCACGGGGTTGGCGGACAGCTGTGACTTGATGCGCTCGATGACTTCCACGGCTCAGACCTCGGGAGAAGAAATTGACTGCTTGCGCCGCACGGCGCGTTCGCAGACGGCACGCCGCTCCTCATCGCCAAGGCGCGACCAGACGGCGATCTCCTCGATGGTGCGCCCGCAACCGATGCAGACCTTCTGGGCATCGAGCGTACAAACGTTGATGCAGGGAGATTCGACGCGCGGCAGCGCAACGGCGGGGGGCGTCATGGCGATGGACCAGCGTTGAATTATGGGGATCGCTCGCCTATTCTTCAAACGCTTTTTTCAGCGGGTCAAGCTGTCCGACCGCCAGCGACCCCGGCAAAAACATCGACAGTCAGAACATACAAGAAACGCCGCCAGAAGGAGATCTCACGATGCATCCGCTCACCACCGTTCGAGGCGCAATCACGGCTGCAGTCGTGCTTGCGATCGTGGTCTCGTTGATCATCACTGGCGTGGTCGCCGGCGGGGATGCCATCGGCTTCCACCATCCGCAAGTCGACCGCTGGCTGCACATCGTGTCGGGCGTCATGTGGATCGGCCTGCTGTACTACTTCAACGTCGTTCAGACCCCGAGGCTCGCGGATGCGGCCGCGGATAAGGGCGGCCCGGGCGGAGCAGGCATCAACAAGTACATCGCGCCGCGCGCGCTGTGGTGGTTCCGCTGGGCCGCCGTCGTCACCTGGCTCTCGGGCGCGTACTACCTGCTGTTCGGTTATGGCGGCGCGCCGGCCATGCACAAGGCGTTGACGTTTCAGCCGGGCTTCGTGACGATCGGCGTCGGCGCCTGGCTAGGCACGATCATGCTGCTCAACGTATGGGTCTTCATCTGGCCGAACCAGAAGAAGATCCTCGGCATCGTCGCAGCGACGGACGAGGAGAAGGCCAAGGCGCGCAAGATCGCGCTGTACGCCTCGCGCACCAATTTCATTCTTTCCGTGCCGATGCTCATGTGCATGGGTGGCCAGAGCCACGGCCTGCCCTTCTGACGAGGCCATGAACGGACCCGATCCCACGTACGTCTTCGCACAACGTCGCGACGGCGCTGCGCGAGGACGTGGGCACGGGCGATCTGACCGCTCAGCTAATCCCTGCGGATCGTTCGGCTCAGGCTGCGGTCATCACTCGCGAGGACGCCGTGCTGTGTGGCACGGCGTGGTTCGACGAAGTGTTCCGTCAGGTCGACCCGCGGGTCCGGGTGACATGGTCGGCACGCGATGGCGAACGCGTGCGCGCCGATCAGCAGCTCAGCAGCCTCGAAGGTCCCGCACGCTCGCTGCTCACCGGCGAGCGAACTGCGCTCAACTTCCTGCAGATGCTGTCGGCAACCGCGACGATGACTCGCAAGTATGTCGACGCTGTCGCGGGCACCAAGTGCCGGATTCTCGATACGCGCAAGACGATTCCAGGTCTGCGCCTCGCGCAGAAATATGCCGTGCGCTGTGGCGGCGGCACGAACCATCGCATCGGGCTGTTCGATGCGATCCTGATCAAGGAAAACCACATCGCGGCGGCCGGCTCGATCGCCGGCGCAGTGAGCGAGGCGCGTCGCCTCGCCTCGAAGGTCCTGCTGGAAGTCGAAGTCGAGAATCTCGAGCAACTGCGCGAAGCGCTCGCTGCAGGCGTCGATCGAATCCTGCTCGACAACTTCTCGCTCGACCAGATGCGTGACGCCGTGAAGATTACGCGTCAGCACGCGAACGCGCGCACCGAGCTGGAAGCGTCGGGCAACATGTCGCTCGAAACGCTGCGCGCTGTGGCAGACACGGGCGTCGACTTCATCTCGGTCGGCGGCCTCACCAAGCACGTGCGGGCCGTCGATCTGTCGATGCGATTCCTGTAGGTCGGGCTAAGCCCGACCTACGAGCGAGCCGGCAGCGAGCTTCATCACGCGCTGCGGCGTCGCGATCGCGTAGCCCTGCGCGTAGTCGACGCCGAGGCTGCGCAGCATCTCGACGATCTCCATGTTCTCCGCGAACTCCGCGATCGTCTGCTTGCCGGTGAGATGACCGATTTCGTTGATCGAGCGCACCATCTCGCGGTCGATCGGATCGTGCAGGATCTCCTTGACGAAGCTGCCGTCGATCTTCAGGAAATCGACCGGGAAGTGCTTCAGGTAGCCGAACGAGGACAGGCCGGTGCCGAAGTCGTCGAGCGCGAAGCGGCAGCCGAGCTCCTTGAGCGCGTGGATGAAGCGGTTCGCCTGCGAGAAGCTGGCGATCGCCGCGGTCTCGGTGATCTCGAAGCAGATCTTCGAGGCGTCGATGCCGCTGCGATGAAACTGATCGATGACGAACGGCAGGAACTTGTCGTCGCCGAGGCTCTGCCCGGAGAGGTTGATCGAGCACAGCTCCAGCTTCTCGCGCTCGTCCGCTTCCGAGACCAGCCAGCGCAGCGCGTGCTCGATCATCCAGCGGTCGATGTTGGGCGTCAGGCCATAGCGCTCGGCCGCGGTGATGAACTGGTCGGGCGTGACGATCTTGCCCGCTTCGTCGCGCAGGCGTAGCAGCAGCTCGTAGTGCAGGCCGTGCTCCTGCGGGTTCTGCAGCGGCAGAATGACCTGCCGGAAGATCTCGAACCGGCCGTCTTCGAGCGCGTTGTTGATGCGCGCGGCCCATTGCATTTCGCGCCGACGCCGCATCAGGTCGATATCGTTTTCCTGGAAGCTGTAGATGCGGTTGCGGCCGTTCTCCTTGGCCGCTGCACAAGCGCTGTCCGCCGCGGACAGGAGCGCAGCAACGTCGTCGTTCTCCGGCGAGATCGGCACCACGCCGATGCTCGCGCCGAGCCGGAACGTGCGCTCTTCCCACACGAACTTGTAGTTGCGGATCGCCTCGCGCAGCGACTCCGCGTTGCGCACGGCCTCTTCGAGCGAGCAGCTCTCCAGCAGCACGCCGAACTCGTCGCCGCCCAGCCGCGACACGGTGTCGCGCCAGCGGATCTTCGACTTGAGCAGCGCGCCCACCTGGCCGAGCAGCGCATCGCCCGCACTGTGGCCGCAGTTGTCGTTGATGATCTTGAACTGGTCGAGATCGATGTGGCACAGCGCGAAGGACGCCTCGCGCGCCCGCGCGCTCTTGATCGCGCGCTCCAGCCGCGACTCGAACTCGCGCCGGTTCACCAGCCCCGTCAGGATGTCGTGGCTCGCGTGATAGGACAGCTTGCGATTCAGCTCGCGACTTTCGCTGACGTCGTGGAATACGAGCACGCCGCCCAGCACGTTGCCCGCGCCGTCGCGAATCGGCGAGGCGCAGCTCTCGATGTACAACTCGTTGCCGTCACGCCGGATGAGCAACGTCGGGCGCACGCTCTTGATCGCGCGCGTGCGTCGGATCGAAACGGCCAGCGGATTCTCCAGCGGCTCGCAGGTTTCCTCGTGGAAGCTGCGGAAGATCTCATCGACGATGCGGCCTTGCGCGTGCTCCAGGCGCCAGCCGGTCAGCTGCTCGGCGACCGAGTTGAGATATTCGATGCGGCACTTCGAGTCGGTAGTAATGACGCCGTCGCCGATCGATTGCAGCGTGATCTGCGCGCTCTCCTTCTCCTTGAACAACGCATCCTCGAACAGCTTGCGCTCGGTCACGTCGAGGTCGACGCCGACGATGCGATGAGCACGGCCCTGCTCGTCGACGCGGGCCTTCGCGCGACTGACGACCCACAGCCACACGCCATCGCGGTGACGCAGCCGATGCACGCTCTCGAACAGCGGCTCGGTGCCGGCGAGGTGATCGTGCAGCGCCGTGCGCACGCGCTCGAGATCGTCCGGATGAACCAGCTGTTGCCAGTCGGTCAGTGGCTCGACCTCATCGTCGCCGTAGCCGAGCATGGACTTCCAGCGCGGCGAGAAATACGCGGTCTTGCGATCGAGGTCGAAGTCCCACAAGCCGTCGTTCGAGCCGTACAGCGCGAGCGCATCGCGCTCCTCGATCTGCTTCAGGTGCCGCTGATAGCGCACGCGCTCGATACCGGTGGCATAACTGGAGCCGAGCAGCTTCAGCATGAGGTGCAGGTTCGCGTCCCAGCTGTCGCGCGGCAAAGTCGAGCACAGCGCGATGAAGCCGGTCGTCTGGCCCTGCGTCGCGAAGCCGATGATGAGCGCCGCACCGACGCGCAGCGCCGCCAGCTGCGCCGCTTCCGGCGCGAGATCCGGCCGCGGCTGCGACGTGTCGCGGATCTCGATGACGCGCAAGTGCTCCAGCCGATTGCGCAGATACGGGAACCGTTCGAGCGACTCGCCGCGCAGCGTCTCGGGATTGAAAGTCGCGAACAGGCCGGTCACCCCGACGACGTGCTCGATCACCGCGTGAGCGGAATCGAACGACGCGATCAGCAGTGCGTCGAGGCCCGCAGCCTCACGCAGCGCCTCGAGGTTCAGGCGCACCAGCGCGTCGGCGTGCTCGTTGGCGAGATTCTGAAAATCGATGGCGGCCTTGGTGAGCAGGACATCCAGTCCCGCCTTCGTTCGCCGCTGGCCGGCATGCGACGGAAACAACGCCTCGGCGCTGCGCAACGAGGCTATCGCTCCGGGTCTGCTGGGTGGGTTCGGTTGACTCGACACTCGCCTGGGCTCCGCTCGCGGGTCAGCGACGCCAGGTCGAACCCAACATTGCGTGGGTGTTGTTCTTCATCCCCATCCTCCCGTCTGCCATCCGCTGGGTCGTTGTTGGCATGGCAGCCGAGCCGATTGTGTCACAGAGAAAATGCAGAAGAAAGCGCAGAGCGCTGGCAGATAAAGGGTTTTCCCTCAGCGCTCGCTCACCGTCACAGGCGGCGGATTGCGAACGATCAGCCAGCGGACGCCGAACAGGTCGACGATGCCGACCCACAGGCGATTATGCAGCCCATATTTCGACGTGCCGCGCGTGCGCGGCCGATGGCGCACCGGCACGGAAATCACTTTCGCGCCCGCTCTTTGGAACAGCGCAGGCAGGAAGCGGTGCATGTGATTGAAGCGCGGCAGCTCGAGAAACGTCGCCCGATGCAGCAGCTTGATCCCGCAACCCGTGTCCGGCGTGCCATCGCGCAGCAGCCGCCCCCGTACGGAATTGGCGACACGCGAGGACACTTTGCGCAGCCAGGTGTCCTTGCGCGTCGTGCGATTGCCCATGATGAGACGCAGTGCTTCGTCGCCCGTGCGCAGCGCCTCCAGCAACATCGGAATATCGGCCGGATCGTTCTGACCGTCGCCGTCCAGCGTCGCGATCCAATCGGCGCGCGCTGCACGCACGCCGGTCCAGACCGCCGCGCTCTGGCCACTGCGCCGCGAATGCTGCAGCAGGCGAATCTCGGGAATCCCGCCGTCGCGCGCGGCGCACGCCGCGGCCGCGGTGGCGTCGGTGCTGCCATCGTCGACGAAGATGATCTCGAACGGCCCGTGCGCCGCGAGCGCGGCTTGGATTTCGCGCGCGAGCGGCTGCACGTTTTCGACCTCGTTGCAGACCGGGATGACGACGGAGAGCTTCATGGCGGGTGCGCAGTATACTGCCCTCATGAGCGAGGACCATCACGCGCACGATCATCACGAGCACCCCCGGGGTAGCAGCACGCTGCTCGGCGTGGCGCTCGCACTGACCGGCGCTTTCATGCTCGTGGAGTTCGCCGGCGGCATCCTCGCGCGGTCGCTCGCGCTGATGGCCGACGCCGGTCACATGCTCACCGACACGGCCGCGCTTGGCGCTCGCCTGGGCAGCGACGCGAATCGCGACTCGTCCCGCCGATCGACGTCGCTCCTTCGGATATCAGCGGCTGCGAGTGCTCGCAGCGTTCGTCAACGGTTTCGCGCTGCTGTTCATCGTCGCGTGGATCGCAATCGAAGCCGTGCAGCGCCTGCTGAGTCCGGTGCCCGTCAACGCAACCGCGATCCTCTGGGTCGGCGGACTGGGCTTGTGCGTGAACCTGGTCGTCTTCGCGATGCTGCGACGGGGCGACTCGCACGACATGAACATCTCCGCGGCGACGTTGCACGTGTTCGGCGACCTGCTCGGCTCGGCGGCCGCCGTGCTCGCAGGTCTCATCATCCTGTTCACCGGCTGGCTGCCGATCGATCCGCTGTTGTCGGTGCTCGTGTGCGTGTTGATCGTACGCAGCGCGTGGGCGCTCGTGGGCCGCTCGGCGCACATCCTGATGGAGGGCGCGCCGGACTGGTTGGATATCGGCGAGCTGCGCAACACGCTCGAGCAGCGCATTCCGGCGATCCGCGACGTTCATCACGTGCACGCCTGGCTAGTCGGGCCGCAGGAAACGCTGCTCACGATGCACGCATCGGTGACCGCCGCAGCCGATCACGCGGTCGTGCTGAAGGATGCGAAGGCGCTGCTGGCCGAGCGCTTCGGCATCACGCACGCCACGATCCAGATCGAAGTCGAGGATTGCGTCGACGAGGACTGCCTGGGAGAGAAGCAGAAGAAAGCGGTTGGCGGTTAGCGGTTGGCGGTTAGTGCAGAGGCGGCGTCACGATACGTTTGCAGCATGCGCCGCTCCAGCTCGAGTTGGGCCGCTGCCATCTGCTCGTCGTCGAGCTTCTCGGGCGGAAAATACGGCTCGCCGATCGCGATGCTGACCCTGGCGAACGGCGGTGGGATCACGAACTTGTCCCAGGTCCGCAGGATCCACGCGGGCTTCGCCGCGTAAGCAATCGGCACGACGGCCTTGCGACTGATCTGCGCGGCGAAGATCGCCCCGGGCTTGAACTTGAAGCGCGGTCCGCGCGGCCCGTCCGGCGTGATGCCGGGAGAAATGCCGTCCTTGACGATCGCCTGGTAAACACCGCGCACGGCGCGGATTCCGGTGTAGGACCCCGACCCCCGCACGACGTGCGCGCCGTACAGCGCGGCGAGCATCGTAGGCGCCTGGCCGTCGACCGACGGCGAGATCATGAAACCGGGCTTGAGCGCGGCGCGCCGGTCGACCACAAAACGCGCGCACATCAGCAGATGCTGATGCCAGAACACCGGCACGATGGCGCCGTGCTCGCGCACCAGCGTCGTCAGGCGGTCCAAGCCGCTGATGCGCAGCCGGCACGTGCGCCACAGCATCTCGAGGATCGCGTAGGCAAGCAGCGCTGCAAGCCTGTAGACGAACAGGCGGGCGGGCGTCAGGCGCCGCTGCGATTTCGTTCGGTGCGGTCTTACGGTCACGGGCAGGCCCACAAAGAAACGCCGCGCTCGAGCGCGGCGTTGGCAGCGAGATGCATGAACTGCGCTGGACTTTGCCACACATGAAGCGGCAGGGCAAAGCCGCCTCCTAGTTCCTTCGGGCATGCGAGCCGCACGAACTCATGCACAGAACATGAGTGCAACTCAACTGCGTACCGACGAATCAATAGGAGAATGTCATGACGAGCTTTACTTCGCGAACCCAGCGGCTGACGCGTGCGGGCATCGCTGCGCTTGCTGTCTGTACCTGCCTGGTTTCCTACAGCGCTTCTGCCGAGCCACGCGTGAAGTCGGAGGCGGTCAGCTTCGCCGATCTCGATCTGTCGAAGGCTGCGGGCGCACAGACGCTGTACAAGCGCATCAAGGCAGCGGCGCGGCATGTGTGCGGACCAGCCGACCGGTACACCTATCTCTTGCCGAGCAAGACGTTCGGCAAGTGCCTTGAAACGGCCATCGCCGATGCAGTCGCCCAGGTGGATCGTCCGTCGCTGACGGCGCTCCACAAGGAAGAGGCGTCTCGGACTGCACGTGGCTAACGGCACGCGCAACACGAGCAAGCCGGGCCCGTCATGCGTGGATGCGATCCACACAGGCGGGTCCGGCCCGAGCGCTGCGAGGTTGGCAGCGCAGGTGACAGAAATTGCAAGAGACGGTGATTTGGCGCTCAATGGCTCCGCACACTGGGTTTTGCGCAAACCTGCAGCCGTATGCCCGGCGGTTGTGGAGCAGCCAATGGCCGATCCCTACGCCCACCCGGTCGCGCCGCCCGAGACGGTGCCGCCCGGCCTCGATCGGACCGCGGTCGAAGGCCTCATCGCCAAGCACTACACCGGACTCAGGCTCCTCATTCAACGCCGCACCGGCGATCCCGAGGTTGCCGCAGACATTCTCAACCAGGCTGCCTGCACCGCCTGGGAGAAGTGGCAGAGCGGACAAGTGCGCCGCCCCGAGGAGATCGGCGGCTACATCTTCCAGGTGGCCATGAACCTGCTGCGCAACCGCCGCCGCAGCGTTGCCGAGCGCGCCGATCGCCGCGTCGACTCGGAAGTACTCGGCCAGCTGCCTGGCGAAGCCGACCCGACCGATCGCTGGCTGGAGAAGAAGATCGCGGCGCGCGTCAAACGCATGCTGCAAGAGCTGAACTCGCCGCGCGACCGCGAGATTCTGGTGCGCTTTTACCTGCAGGAGGAAGAGAAGGACGCGATCTGTCGCGACCTGGGGCTCGAGGCCGAGCAGTTCGACAAGGTGCTGCATCGGGCGCGTGCGCGGCTCAGGGACCTGCTCGAGTCGCAGGGTCTGCGCAAATCGGATTTCTTCATGCTGTGCCTGTGAAGGCGCGACGGTTACACGGAGAACAGTATGCAACCCGAAACACGCATTCAGGATGATCCAGGTCTCGCGAGCCGCTACCTGGCCGGACAGCTTTCGACATCCGAGCTGCAGGCGTACGAACAGCACCTGCTCGACAACCCCGATGCCGTAGCGGAGCTCGAGGCCACGGCGCGAATGAAAGTCGGCCTGGCGAACCTGCGTGATGCAGGGCAGCTCGAGAGCCTGCTGCGCGCACCGACGCCGCGTCGATTTCGGACGCCAGCGCTGGCGCTCGCCGCTTCCGCTGCGCTCGTTTTCATTGCTGTCGGACTCTGGCGCGGCCTCGACAGGCCGCGCGATGCGACGCTGGTAGGTACGGCGAGCGAGCTGGTCGACCGTTCGGGCCGGCCGCTGGCTTCGGGTTCCAGCTACGCATTGCTTCGCACGCGCTCGTCCGCATACGACGCGGTGATAGAGCTACCCCCCGAGCCACGCGCAATCGAGCTGCGCGTGCGTCCCGAAACGCGAGCGCCGCTCTACAGTGTTGCTCTCTCTCGGATCCATTCGGATGGCTCCGTCATGCAGATCGGCAACGTCACCGAGCTGAAGGCGGAAGCCGATGGCTTCGTGCGGCTCTATGTCGACTCCTCGCGACTCGAGCTGGGTCCGTACCTGCTGGTGATCACTCCAGCCGACGACCGCACCGCCGCATCAACGAGTCCATTTCGCGTCAAGGTCATCGGCTCCGCAAGGCAACCCTGAGCGCTACGCACGCCTGGCCGTTCACCATTCGAGGGTGCGATGAGCATGCACCGAGGGACAGAACTCATGTGAAGGCATAGCGACACTCCAAAGGGTAAGCCCATGCAGGTCTCACGTCGTCGATGGTCTGCGGTCTTGAGCGCCGGGAGCGCTCTTGCTCCGAAAGGCGCATGCATGCGCGCCTGGCTGTCCCAGTCGGGACGCCGGCCTTGTGGCCGGGCCGCATCGGACCTGCGAGCTGTATTCGCACAGGCTCCGCGCCCACTACCAATGGACGTTGAAACCGGCGGGCTTCAGGCGCTTAATCGCAGTCGGCCTTCCACAACTCACATAGAAGAAAAGAATGTGCGTGGGCAGTAATCGGGCAGCAGGTTCGGGGCGTTCGGCGTCCGGCGCGCTGCCGCGATGCATCGCTTTGGCCGCCCTCGCGCTCGGTCGAGCAACTCGCAGGCGCCGCGGCCCATGCCCAAGCGGATGCCGTCGCACCAACCAACGCATCGTGCGGCATGCGCCAGCTCATTGCGGTCGATCCGCAGGAGGGTTGGCGTTGCTCGGTCAACCTGACGCCGCACGACGCGTTCGTCGTTCGTGTGGACCAGCGCGACGTCGACGTCGTCGTCTCGCTGCAGGAAGCGCAGCGGGCGGCAAGCTGTCTCGGTCGATTCGCCGACGAAACGCGCGAGCGCCGAGGTACTGCTGCTGGACCGCGCCTGAGTGGAAAGTACGCGCTGCTCGTTCGAGCCAAGCCAGGCGTCGCAAGCGCGCAGCGCGCGTCGCTGATCCTCGATCGCGTTGACGGACCCGCCGCATTGCTCGCGGGACTTGCCGAGATGACGCGCGCCTGCGCGCCCGACGAGCGGCAGACACCTGAGAGCGGCAAGGATCGCATCGCGCAACTACAGACCGCTCTCGCTGACGTTGCAGTCGGCCGGTGCGAAGGAATGGCAAGCCGAGGTGTTGTTGCGTATCGCAGCGACGTACTACTGGGTCGTCCACGACTGTCGCCGCCGAGGCGTCGAGCGCGCGCCTCGCAATGGACGCGTTCGCGGAGGTCGGTGACCCCATCGGCCATGCGCAGGCTGCGATAATTCACGCAGCTGCTGCCATGGAAATTGCGACTGCCGCAAAGGCGCCTCGCGCGCGCGGGCGCGCTGACGTCGCGCAGTCGCCGCTGGGCCAGGCAGTCGGCCTGCTCGATTCGCAGCGCTCGTCCTGCAACAGGCGGGACTCCGCTATGCCCAGGCACAGGCGCTCAACTTCGCCGGCGTTGGTCTCTTCTATCAGGGCGATTACAGGGCGGCACGCTCGCGCTACGAGCAGGCCGCGGCGATTTTTCGATCGCTCGGCGACGCGACAAGCGCAGCACTACCCCTGCAGAACATTGCGCACATCGACTACGACAGCGGCGACTATGCGACGTCGATCTCGAGCTTCAAGTCGGCGCTCGACGTTCTCGATCCGGTTGCGAATGCCAGGCAGTACGTCGCGGTACTGATCAATCTCGCTACGGCGCAATACGTGATGGGTCAGTTCGAAGGAGCATTGCGCTCGCTGACCACGGCGCTCGAAATCTGCTGCGGAACGCGGCATCACAACCGAACAGGCACGCAGCCTGCACAGCCTCGGCATGGTCTATCTGGTCATCGGCGATCGCGATCGTGCCCAGGTCTTTCTCGAGCGAGCGCTGGAGCTGCGTCGGCCGCTGGCGAATCAGGATCCGCGCGGTCTGCAGACGAGCCTGATCCGCGTCGGCGACCTGCGGCGCGAGCGCGATGACATTCGCGGCGCGCTGACCCTGCATGGGCAAGCGTTGGAGGCTGCAGTCTCGCCGTGGCAGAAAGCGCGAGCGCTGTACTCGATCGGGCGCGACCACGAGCAGAGCGGTGCGCTCGCGACGGCTGCGCAGGCGTATAAGCGTGGACTCGACCTCGACGTGCCGCAGGATTTTCCAGTGCGGGTCGCGCTGATGGGCGCCTACGGTGCGGTACAGCTGCGCAATGGAGACGACGGCGGTCGCGCGTTGGTCGAACGTGCGGCCCAGCTACACGAAGCACAAGGCGATGTCGACCGAGCAGCCGAAAACTATGTGGTGCTTGCCGAGGAAGATCGTCGACGGCCAGCGAATCACTCCAGCCCTGCGCAACGTACAAAAGGCGCTCGCGCTTTATGAGTCGCAACGCCTGCAGGCGGTGAATCCCGATCTGCGCGCAACGTATCTCGCCAACAGGGCAGAAGCCGCGGAGCTGCTGGGGGAGCTCTACATGATGTTATGGGATCGCTCCGGGAGCGCGCGCGAGAAGGAGCGGCTGGCGAACGCAGCACTGCTCGCTGTCGAGACCGGACGGCAACGCGCACTGGAGGACTTCCACAGCCTCGCCGACACCACAGTGCGCAAGCAGCGAGCGAGGTGGCTGCGCTGGACGCACAGCTGTCAGCAAAGCGACATCGCCTGGCCACTCTTCTGGAGCAGCAGAACCCGCCAGTCGACATGATCGCGACGTTGCGCAGCGAGATCAGTCTGCTGCGCACGCAGATCGATATTGCTCAGACACAGCGCCCCGACGGACGGGCCACGTCCGACGCGCTGCAGCCGCCGCGTCGGTCGCCGAAATCCAGAAGACGCTGCAGCCGCACGAGACGGTGCTCGTCTATCAGTTGGGCGCCCGCCAGAGTCGTCTGTGGGCAGTGACCCGCGAAGCCCTTTCGGTGGCATCACTCAGCGGACGCGCTCAACTCGAGGATGCCGCCCGCGAGCTCTATCGAATGTGGAGCACACCGGCGCCTGTCGATGCTCAGCGCGAGCTTGCCGCCAGCCGCATCATTTTGGGGGACAACACGAGCTGGTTGCGCCCGGGGGACAGCGTCGTCGTCGTCGCGGATGGCGTTCTTCGGAGCCTACCGTTCGGCGCGCTGCCGGTCGCAAGCCCAGACGGGGCGCTGCGGCGGATCGCGACCACCAACGAGGTGTCGTTCCGTCCCACCCTGCGCAGCGCAGGAAATTCTGTGCGGACAGGCGCTGCGACGCCTGCCAACAGGATCCTGCTCGTCGGTGACCCGACTGCGCCGCAGCGCCCGCCATCCGCGACCTCCACGATCGCCGTCGACCCTTGGGCACTGCCGCCGCTGCCGGGCAGCCGACGCGAAATTCAGAACATCGCCGCAATTGCCGCCGACTGGCGCAGTTACGTCCTGCTCGGCGCGGAGGCCACGAAGCCTGCCCTGCTCAGCCTGCCGCTCGACTCCTTCCGCACGATCCATTTCGCTACGCACGCGCGGCTCGACGTTCAGGACCCGCAGCTCTCATCGATCGCGCTGTCGAGCCGGGAAGAAAGCACGGCGGCTGCGAACTCGATGCTGACGGTCCGCGAAATCGTCGGGTTCAAGCTCAACGCCGAAACCGTCGTGCTGAGCGCCTGCGAGGCCTCGCTCGGCAAGAGCTACCGTGGCCAGCTCTCGTTCGGACTCTCGGAGGCTTTCCTGCTGGCCGGCGCGCACAACGTTCTGGGGAGCCTCTGGAAAGTCTCGGACGAGGCTGCGCAGGCCTACATGCAGCGCTTCTATCAGGCCTACGTCGGTTCGATGCAACGCCGGTCGCATCTGCCCGGGCTGCCGCGCTCGAAATGTCACGCGATCCAGTGTTCAGCCATCCCTACTTCTGGGCAGCGTTTGCAGTCACGCAACGCTGACCGATAACAACCAGACGAACCACTGAAGGAGAGAGCCATGAAATCTCGATATGCCTTGGTACTTTCGCTGCTGTCGATTTGCACGCTGGCGGGCTGCCCCGGCCCCCACACCCGAATCAGGCACCGTCATACCCATCGCCACGACACCCACGACAGAGTGCACACCGAACCGGCCTGCGTCAGTCACCGGGCAAACGGGCGAGGTGACGGAGGGAACCTATTGTGTGTGCAACGCAGGAGGTCATGGCAAGCACGGGAGCTACGAGGGGGCGCACCTAGCCAAGGGCCAGACGATCGTCATTTCCCCCGTCGACCTGGTGACCGACGTTCAGTTCGGCGCTGCCAAGGTGCCGATGATCTTGTCGTCGGACAAGACACAGCTGACTGCGCTGCTGAACTACGGGCACGAGAAAACCGCAGGGGGAGCTGCAACCGTGAACCACCTGGTGCAAATCACGCCCGTCGCGATCAACGAGACTGAGACTCCCGGTTGTTCCGCAGACCCGAGCCGAAACTCGCTCAAGATCACCTTCTGCGGCAGGGGCGAGACCACCGGCAAGTGGGCATGCGGTAAGGACCTCGACCCCGACTACCAGGGCGACTACGGCGATACGCACGTTCAGAACTAATAGTACGGAGCAGCGCCCATGCGTGCACACGCTGTCAGAAGAACGCTAGCCGTGATCTTGCTTGGCGCCCTCTTCGGTGTCGGGGCTGACGCACTCGGCCAGGTCGAGAAGCCGCTGTGGGAGACTGTCCGCACTCTCGAGCGACCGCCGCGTTCAAAGAAGTGCTCGCGGCACAAGTCGTGCGCGTCGACGTGGCGCGCCTGCGGTCGAGCGACAACGCGAGTTTCTCCCTTGTCATGCCGGACCAAGAGAAGTTGCAAATCGTCAAGAGCCGGCAGGTTCAGATGCAGTCCGCAGTCGTATGGATCGGGACGATCGCCGGCGATCCTCGCTCGGCCGTGACTCTATCTGCGGGCAAGTCAAGCGTCGTCGGAACCATCTCCAGCTCGCGGGGCCCGCTGTACCGTCTGCGACTGTGGAAGCGCAACCTGCACGTCGTCGAGCTTGTGGATCTCACCAAGCTTCCGGACGAGCGCGCGCCGAGATCGAGCACATCGGGCGCGCGCCTGCTGCGCGCGCTCGCTGCTAGCTCCGATACCGGGTCCGGTGCGTGCACGGACAGCGGGCAGGAGATTGATGTGATGGTGGCCTACACCGACGACGCGCGCGCTAAAGCCCCAGGCAAGGAACAGATGGAGCTGAAGGTCTACGAGGCCGTCGAACAGACCAATGAGTCGTATATCAGGAGCGGAATCGCACAGCGCCTGCGCCTCGTGCACCTCAGCGAAGTCAACTTTCAGGAGACCACCAACATTGACGAGGCTCTGGATGCATTGCTGAACATCGGCACCCTCGTCCTCAACGGCTTGCACACGCTGCGCGACCAACATGGCGCCGATGTCGTAGTTCTGATCACCGAAACCTCCTCAGACCGCGGCATCTCCACGCTCATGAAGACCGTCAGCCACGACTTTGAGGACCGCGCATTCGCCGTCGTTCGGCGTGACACTGCGACGACGATGTTCACTTTCGCGCACGAGTTGGGTCACATCATGTCGGCACGGCATGACACGGACGACGATCCGACGACGGCCGCGTTGCCCTACGCCTACAACCATGCGCATACGCAGCCCCATCCGACCACGCCAAGCGTGAGCCCTTGGCGCACGATCATGGCCACGAACAAACCCTGCGACAAGGCGCGGACACCCGACAACAAGCCTATCTATTGCACGCGCGTGCTCCAGTGGTCGAATCCGGACATCGATTGGTCGGCGGATGCCACGGGTGTCGAAAACCTCGAAGACAACGCCCAAACGCTGGACAACACCGCCTACACGGTCGCGAACTTTCGCTGTGCCTCGCCAACCCGTCCCAATCCCCCATCCGATGTCGAAGTCGACCGATAACACTTCGGGCACGCTCGAGGTGCATGGCCCGCTGGGGGCAACTGGCCTGTCCTGGCAGAACGACTGACCCGCCGGGACGCTGATCGCGCGCGCGGTCGCCGGAACAAGAAGGGCAGCCCACTGGGCTGCCCTTCACTCATTGGTGCCGGAGAAGAGATTCGAACTCCCGACCCGCGCATTACGAATGCGCTGCTCTACCAGCTGAGCTACCCCGGCGAGGGGGCGGAAGTATAAGGGAAGACGTGAGGAGCGGATAGCAGACGCCGCATCGCCCGCAACCCCGGCCTACGCGCTTCTTTTTCCGCAGCCGGATCACGACTTCCACCTCCGCCTCCATGCCCTCGGGCAGGGTCGGGAAGCGGCTGAAGGCGATGTCGTTCGGGTCGATGTCGCGCAGCTCGCCGGTCTCGACGTCGTGGAAATGATGATGGGGCGTGCGGGTGGAATCGTAGACCGAGCGTTCCGGGTCGAGATGGATCTGGCGCACCAGGCCGCGCTGCGCCAGCACCTTGAGCGTGTTGTACACGGTGGCCTTCGACACGCGCTCGCCGCCGCGGCGCACGGCCGCGAGGATCTGCTCCGCCGTCATGTGCGTCGGCACGCTCATCAGCAGCTCGGCGATGCGAATGCGCTGCTCGGTCGGCTTCAGGCCATGCGACTGCAGCTGCTCGACGATGTGCTCGCGGGACAGCGCTCGGAAACGGTTGCTGAGAGCTCACGATTCCGCCTCGTGACCGGTGCGGTGACTGAGCATAGCGCGGCCTCCGACCGGACGCGAGAATCCGCGCAAAAGGCGTAAAAAAGCCCGACTACGCCCGGTCCGGCGCGACGTAAGGTGGCCTGACCGTCGACTCCGCGCGGCGAGGCAAAGGGATGTGCAAGGCGGCCGGTACGACTTTCGTGGAATTGCTCACGACGCTCGACCATCCTCGCGGTGCTCGCGACGCTGGCTGTGCCGAGCTTCCACACGTTTCACTTGAACGGCCGGCGCGCGGCCGTGGTCAACGGGTTCCTGCACACGCTGTTCCGTGGCACGCTCGCGAAGCGATCAAACGGGCGCAGATCGTGAGCGTGTGCCGCTCCAGCGACGGCCAGACGCTGCGACCCTCGGCGCCGACTGGACCGGCGGCTGGATCGTGTTCGTGAATCGCGATCGCGACGATCCGCCCGCAGCGCGACTCCGGCGAGGAGCTTGATCGCCCGCTCCGACGGCTGGCCGGGCGGATCGATCACCTCGAACCGCGGCGCGTACTCGTTCCGGCCGGTCACGCAGGGCGTCGTCAACGGCACGTCGTGTTCTGCGACGCGCGCGGCTCCGTCACACGCGCGGGCCATCATCATCAGCCACACCGGCCGGCCGCGCGTCGCACAGCGCGATGCCGACGGCAAGCCTTTACGCTGCCCGTCAGGATAGCGATGATCGCGTGCAGTTCACTCGGAGGTACCGTCTTTGCTCAGTCGCTCGCGCGGCTTCACGATCGCCGAGGTGTTTGCCGCGCTGCTGGTCATGGCGGTGGGCATCATCGGCATCGCCGCGCTGTATTCCGACCAGGTGCAGACCAATCCCGAGGCCCAGCTGCATCGCGAGGCTGCGGCGCTGGCGGAGCAGATTGCGAAGCGCATCCGCGAGACGAAGGAAGGGCACGCCGGCTTCGCCACGACGATCGGCGTGCTGTGCGAACAGCAACCCAAACCGAAGCTCCCACAGGATGTCGCCGCGCGCGAAGCAGCGTGCTGGGAAGATGAAGTCGAACGCAAGCTTCCCGAGCGGCCTCGGCACGATCACGCGCGACACGCTCACGAGCCCGCCGACGTACGTGATCGCAGTGAGCTGGTCGGCGCCGGACGCCGGCACCGCGTCGTATGTGATGCGAGTAGCGCCGCCGTAGGTCGGGCTTCAGGCCTGACTCCGATCGCACCGGATTCGCAGCTCGCGCGGCAGGCTGAAGACCACGTTCTCCGGCTGACCGAGCACGTCGACCGGCGCGGCGCCGCCCCACTCGCGAATGCGCGCGACGACGCGCTCGACCAGCACTTCCGGCGCAGACGCGCCGGCGGTCACGCCGACCGCTCTGCTTGCTCTTCGAACCACTCGCGCTGCAGATCCTCGGGGCCGTCGATCAGGTAGCCGGGAATCCCGGCCTTCTCCGCGATCTCGCGCAGGCGATTCGAATTCGAGCTGGTCGGCGAGCCGACGACGAGGATGAGGTCGCAGCGCTCGACCAGGCGCTTCACCGCGTCCTGCCGGTTCTGCGTCGCGTAACAGATGTCCTCCTTGCGCGGACTCGCGAGCGTCGGAAAGCGGGTGCGCAACGCGTCGACGATGCGCTGCGTGTCGTCGACCGACAGTGTCGTCTGCGTAACGAATGCGAGCCGCGACGGATCGTTGACCTCGCAGGCGCGCCACATCCTCGGGCGTCTCCACGAGCAGGATGCGACCGCCGAACGCCGTGTCGAACTGACCCATCGTCCCTTCGACCTCCGGATGTCCTGCATGGCCGATCAGGATCACCTCGCGGCCTTCGCGCGCGTAGCGCGCCACTTCCATGTGCACCTTGGTCACGAGCGGACAGGTCGCGTCGAAAACCTTGAGCGCGCGACGCTTCGCCTCGTCCTGCACGGCGCGCGAAACGCCGTGCGCGCTGAAGATCACCGTCGCATCGTCCGGCACCTCGTCGAGCTCCTCGACGAACACCGCGCCGAGGCTGCGCAGACGCTCGACGACGTAGCGGTTGTGCACGACCTCGTGACGCACGTAGATCGGCGCACCGAACAGCTCGATCGCGCGCTCGACGATGTCGATCGCCCGGTCGACGCCCGCACAGAAACCGCGAGGATTGGCGAGCAGGATCTGCATGCGCTACTCCGTACCCGCGCGGCGCTCGCCGGCGGGCTCCTTGCCGTGCCCGCGCTCGCGGAACGCATCGAGCAGCAGGCAGCCGGCACCGATCGAGATCGCCGTGTCGGCGACGTTGAACGCCGGGAAATCCCAGCTGCGCCAGTTGAAGTAGATGAAATCGACCACGTAGCCGTGCATCACGCGGTCGATGACGTTGCCGAGCGCACCGCCGAGCACGAGCGACAGGCCGACCGCGAGCAACGTCTGCTCGGCGCGGATGCGCCGCAGCCAGAGCATGAGCACGACGCTGACGACCAGCGCCAGCCCGATGAAGAACCAGCGCTGCCAGCCCGACGCCTGCGCGAGAATGCTGAACGCGGCGCCGGTGTTCTCGAGATAGACGATATCGAGAAACGGCAGCAGCGCGATCGCTGTCCTGCATCTTCACGGTGCCGATGACCAGCGCCTTCGTCGTCTGGTCCAGCAGCACGACGAAGAACGACAGCCACAGCCAGTTGCTGGCGCCGCGCGTCGGCGTGAACCAGACCTTCGAAAGCGGATTGCTGCCCATGAGCGCCTGCGTCTCTCTAGATGTAGCGTCGCTGCTCGCCCGGCCCGACGACGTTCGTGACGCAGCGGCCGCACAGCTCCGGATGCTCGGCGTTGCTGCCGACATCCTCGCGCTTGTGCCAGCAGCGCACGCACTTCTTCGCAGCGCTCGGCCGCGCGACGATCCACGCGAAGTCCTCGTCGCCCTCCTCCGCCGGCGCTGCTTCGGCCGGACGGCTGTCCGCCGCGGTGCACGCGCGCCGCAGAAGTGATGAACACGAAGCGCAGCTCCTCACCGAAACGACTGCAGCGACCTGCAGCAGATGCGGAGCGCAATACACGTCGACTTCGGCGTCGAGCGGCGCGCCGATCGCGTTCGCGTTGCGCAGCTTCTCCAGCTCGCGCGTGACGCCGCTGCGCACGCGCAGGACGCGCGTCCCAGTCGATCTGCGGTCGCTGAGCCGCACCTTGCGGCAACGCGACCCACGTGTTGAGAAACACCGATTCGTTGCGCTCGCCCGGCATGTAGCGCCAGATCTCTTCCGCGGTGAACGACAGGATCGGCGCGAGCCAGCGAACCATCGCCTCGGCAATCCAGAACATCGCGGTCTGCGCCGAGCGCCGCGCGTGGCTCTTCGCCGGCGTCGTGTACAGCCGATCCTTCAGCACGTCGAGATAGAAGCCGCCGAGATCGACGCTGCAGAAGTTGTGCACCTTCTGATAGATGAGGTGGAACTGGTAGTTGCGATAGGCCGCCACGACCTCTTCCTGCAGCTGCTCGGCGCGCCACAGCGCCCAGCGATCGAGCGCCACCAGCTCGTCGGCCGGCACCTGGTCCTTCGCGGGATCGAAGCCCGGCGAGATTGCCGAGCAGGAAGCGCACGGTATTGCGGATGCGCCGGTACGACTCGGCGATGCGCTTCAGGATCTCGTCCGAGAGACTCATCTCGTTCGCGTAGTCGGTCGCTGCGATCCACAGGCGCAGCACGTCCGCACCCAGCGTGCCGATGACCTTCTGCGGCAGGATGACGTTGCCGAGCGACTTCGACATCTTGCGGCCCTTCTCGTCGATCGTGAACCCGTGCGTCAGCACGGCGCGATACGGCGCACGGTCGTGCAACGCGACCGACGTCAGCAGCGAGCTGTGGAACCAGCCGCGATGCTGATCCGAGCCTTCCAGGTACAGGTCCGCGGGCATGCGTGACCTCGGGCCAATGCTTCGACACGCATTGATGCGACACGCCCGAGTCGAACCACACGTCCAGGATGTCCTTGACCTTCTCGTAGTTCTTCGCCTCGGCGCCGAGCAGGTCGACCGGGTCGAGCTCGTCCCACGCATCGATGCCGTCCTTCTCGACGCGCGCCGCAACGGCGTCGAGCAGCTCCGCGGAGCGCGGATGCGGCTCGCCGGTCGCTCGATGCGTGAACAGCGCGAGCGGCACGCCCCACACGCGCTGGCGCGAGATACACCAATCGGGACGATCCGCGATCATGTTGCCGATGCGGCTCTCGCCCCACGCGGGCATCCATTTCACTTTGCCGATCTCGCGCAGCGCGCCTTTGCGCAGACCAGCCTGCTCCATGCTGATGAACCATTGCGCAGTCGCGCGGAAGATGACCGGCGTCTTGTGGCGCCAGCAATGCGGATAGCTGTGCTTGAGCGTCTCCTCGTGCAACAGCGCGCCGCGCTCCTTCAGCACGGCGATCACGTGCTTGTTCGCTTCGAAGACGTGCTCGCCTTCGAACAGCGGCGTGCCCGCGACAAAGCGGCCGTCGCTGCCGACGGGATTGTCGATCTTGAGCTTGTACTTCATGCCGACGGCGTAGTCTTCCTGACCGTGCCCGGGCGCGGTGTGCACCAGGCCCGTGCCCGCATCCAGCGTCACGTGCTCGCCGAGCACGACGGGAACCGTGCGGTCGTAGAACGGATGCGCGAGCTTGCATGCCTTCGAGCGCCGCACCCGGCACTTCGCCGAGACGCTTGAACTCGTTGACACCCGCGCGCTTGAGCACGCTGGCGCGAGCTCCTTGGCGAGCACGCAGCAGCTCGCGAGCCGGTGTCGATGAGCTCGTAGCGACTTCGGGCCCGGCCGCGACCGCCTGGTTTGCAGGCAACGTCCACGGAGTCGTCGTCCAGATCACGACGCTCGCCGGTGCGGACAGCGGCGCTGCGAGCACCGAAGCGCTGCGCCAGATCGGCGACGTCCTTGATCGCGAAGCGCACGTCGATCGCCGGTGAAATCCGATCCTCGTACTCGACCTCCGCTTCGGCGAGCGCCGAGCGGCAGTCGAGACACCAGTGCACCGGCTTCAGTCCCTTGTAGACGTGACCGTTGCGCAGGATCTGCGCGAGCGCGCGCAACTGCTCCGCCTCGTAGAACGGCTGCATCGTCATGTAGGGACGATCCCAGTCGCCCATCACGCCGAGTCGCTTGAAGTCGACGCGCTGCAGCTTCGACCTGCGACAGCGCGTACTCGCGACACGCCTGGCGGAACTCGCGCGGGCCGAGCGCCTTCACTTCCTTGCCGCGCGCCTTCTCGATCTGATGCTCGATCGGCAGGCCGTGGCAGTCCCAGCCGGGCACGTACGGCGCGTCGTAGCCGTCGAGCGTGCGCGACTTGACGACGATGTCCTTCAGCACCTTGTTGATCGCGTGACCGAGATGAATCGTGCCGTTCGCGTACGGCGGACCGTCGTGAAGAATGAACGTCGGGCGGCCGCTCGCGACCTGGCGGAGCCTGGCGTAGATGCGCTGCTCCTCCCAGCACTTCTCCACGTCCGGCTCGCGACGCGCGAGGTCCGCCTTCATCGGGAAGTCGGTCTGGGGCAGGTTGAGGGTCTGCTTGTAGTCCATGGCCATACTTAACGACTCAAAATCTCGCGCGCGCGTGCCGCATCCTGTTTCATCTGTTCCACCAGCGGCTCCATGTCCGGGAACCACAGCTCGTCGCGCAGCCGCGCGATGAAATCGACGTGCAGCGTCTGACGGTAGAGGTCGCCGTCGAAGTCGAACACGTGCGCTTCGAGCAGCAGCTCCTTGCCGTTCACTGCAGGCCGCGTCCCGAGACTGGCAACTCCCGGCGCGTTCTGCAAACCACCGCCCGATACCCGGATCGCGAACACGCCTGCGAGCGGTGTCGCGCGCCGCTGCGGCCGCAGATTCGCAGTCGGAAATCCCAACTTGCGGCCGAGCTTCGCGCCTTCAATGACCTTGCCGGTCATCCGGTACGGCCGCCCGAGCAACCGCGCAGCACGCGCCATGTCGCCAGCGTCCAGTGCCGCTCGAATCAGCGAACTGCTGACCCGCTCGCCGTCGATCTCGAACGGCGGCACTTCGGTGACCGCAAATCCGGCGGCCGGACCTGCCGCACGCAGCGTCTCGACGTTGCCCGCCATGCTGCGGCCGAACTTGAAGTCGTGGCCGACGACGACGTGACGTGCGCCGAGCGCGTCCACCAGCACGTTGCCGATGAACTCGTCGGGGCTCATCGAGCGCAGCGACGCGTCGAAACGCAGGCACACGAACCGCTCGACGCCGTAGCGCCGCAGCGCCTCGAACTTCTCGCGAAATCGCGTCAGGCGCGCCGGCGGCGTCGCCTTGGCAAAAAATTCACGCGGCGTCGGCTCGAAGGACAGCAGGGCCGCGGGCAGGCGCTGCGTCGCCGCGATCGTCCGCAGCACCCGGATCATCTCCTGGTGGCCGCGGTGAATGCCGTCGAAGGCGCCGATCGTGAGCACGCACCCGCGAGCCGCCCGATCCACGTTGTGCAAGCCCCGAACGAGCTCCATCGTGGCCTCGCGCTCCCAATCGTTCACCGGATGCCCGGCATTATAGGGGGTATTCCCGCAGGTCGGGCTTTAGCCCGACGGTCCGTGTCCGGCTGAAGCCGGACCTACAGGCGGCTGCAGGCGGAACTGCTTGGCCCGCACGCCGAGCAGCCACAAGACGCCGAAATAGACGACGATGCCAGCGGCGATCAGGCCGCTCAGCCGCAGGACGCGCACCCAGGTGCCGGTGGCGAGCCAGAACGCGAGGTCCCCGCCGAGCCAGGCCAACAGCGCTGCCATCGCAGAGCTCGCGATGACGATGCGCGCGAGCAGACCGCGCATGACATGGCCCGGTTGAATGATGCCCATGCGGACGAGGCCCGCGTAGAGCAATCCCGCGTTCAGCATCGCGCCGACGCCGTTGGTCAGCGCGAGCAACGCGTGGGCACCCGCCGACTTGAGATTGCCCGGTGAGCCACAGCCCCGCGAGCACGAGCAAGTTCAGCGCCATCGTCAGGCCCAGGGAGCGCATCGCGACGCGGACCGGCCCCTTCGTGTCCTGGCGCGCGTAGTAGCCCGGTGGCGAGCACCTTGATGAGGCTCCAGCCGAGCAGCGCGAGCGAGAACGCCATCAGAGCGCGCTGGGTCATGTCGACGTCGAATCCGCGTGAACTTGCCGCGGTGATAGATCACGACCGTCAGCGGTCCGGCGAGCGCGAACATCGCAACCGACGCCGGAATGACGATCAGGCACACGAGCCGCATCGCCCAGGCGAGCGTCTCGGAGAACTCCGCGGGCGTCTGCTTCGCGTGGTGCGCGGACAGGCTCGGCAGGATCACCGTCGCGAGCGCGATGCTGAAAACACCGAGCGGGAACTCGACCAGCCGATCGGCGAAGAACAGCCACGTCATGCTGCCGTCCGCGAGCAGCGAGGCGATGGCCGTGCTCAGCATCACGCTCAGCTGTCCCATCGAGGAGCCGATGATCGCCGGCCCCATGAGGCGCGCGATGCGCCGCACGGCCTCGTGCTGCGGATTCCAGCGCGGCCAGCGCAGCAGGCGCAGGCGTAGCAAGGCCGGCACCTGCATCACGACCTGCATGATGCCGCCGACGAACACGCCGAGCGCGAGCGCCAGCACCGGCTGCTCGAAATACGGGGAAATCCAGGCCGCGAACACGATCATCACGACGTTGAGCACGACGGACGCGAACGCCGGCAGCGCGAATTTCTGATAGCTGTTCAACACGCCGCCGGCGAGCGCCGTGAGCGACACGAACAGCAGGTAGGGGAAGGTCCAGCGCAGCGCTTCGACGGCCAGGTCGAACTGGCCAGCCTGCTTCGACCCGAATCCCGGCGCGCACAGCCAGACGATCAGCGGCGCGGCGATGACGCCGAGGATCGAGACGATCGCGAGCACGCCGCCGAGCGTGCCGGCGACCGAGTCGACCAGCTCGCGCACTTCCTCGGTGCTGCGCTTGGCGCGGTACTTCGGCGACGACCGGCACGAACGCCTGCGAGAAGGCCCCTTCGGCGAACAGTCGGCGCAGCAGGTTCGGGATCTGGTTCGCGAGAACGTAGACCTCGAGCATGACGGCGGGAATGATCGCGGCGAACACCATGTCCCGCGCCAGCCCGGTGATCCGGGACAGCAGCGTAGTGGCTCCGACGACGGCGGTGCTGCGGAAGAAGCCGCGGCTCATGGCCGACGGCGGCGGGGCACTGGAAGCTTCATGGGGCCGCCATGGTACAGACGCGAAGTGGCGCAGTACCGACAAGGTGCGGATGGATTGTGGCTTCCCCTTGCCTCCAGCCCCCCGTATCGGCAGAATCCGCGCTCTTTTTTGGAGTCCCCGCGCCCGTGGCCAATATCAAGTCCGCCGAGAAGCGAGCCCGTCAGACCGTAAAGCGCCGTGCGCGCAACGTGGCGGCCCGATCCAAGCTGCGCACCGCTATCAAGGGTGTCGTCAACGCCGTCAGCGCGGGCAACAAGGAAGAAGCGGCCGCGAAGCTGAAAGAGGCCGGTCCGATCATCGATTCCGCGGTCAACAAGGGCGTCATCCATCGCAACAAGGCGTCCCGGCACAAGAGCCACCTGAACGCGCGCGTCAAGGAAATGTCCGCCGGCTGAGCCTGGCGGCCCGCGATTTCCCCGTGACTCCCTGTAGGTCGGGCTTCAGCCCGACTCTTCCTCCGGTTCCTGCACCCCCAACTCCTCCAGCCGCTTCATGATGTCGCGGCACAGCGCATCCGTGCCCTGCCGCGCCAGCCCCGAAATCCGATAGACCGGCCCCTTCCAGCGCAAGCGACGGACGATGTCCTTGCAGCGCTGCTCGGCTTCGTCCGGCGGCAGCAGATCCAGCTTGTTCAGCACCAGCCAGCGCTCTTTCTTGGCAAGATCGGCGCTGAACTTCTTCAATTCAGCGATGATCGAGCGTGCATCCTGCACCGGATCGGCATCCGGGTCCGGCGGGGCGATATCGACCAGGTGCAGCAGCACGCGCGTGCGCTGGAGGTGCTTCAGGAAGCGGATTCCAAGGCCGGCGCCTTCGGCGGCGCCTTCGATCAGCCCGGGGATATCGGCCATCACGAAGCTGCGATGAATCCCGACCGCGACGACACCCAGATTGGGGTGCAGCGTCGTGAACGGATAGTCGGCAACTTTCGGCTTCGCCGCCGAAACCGCGCGAATCAGGGTCGATTTGCCGGCATTCGGCAATCCGAGCAGGCCGACGTCCGCCATCACCTTGAGCTCGAGGCGCAGCTCGCGCTTCTCGCCGGGCAGGCCGGGCATCGCCTTGCGCGGCGTGCGGTTGGTGCTGCTCTTGAACCTGGTATTGCCCCACCCGCCCTTGCCGCCCTTGGCGACCAGCAGGCGCTGGCCGAAGCCGATCACATCGCCCAGCTGCTCTTCTGTATCGACATCGACGATAACGGTGCCGATCGGGACGGGAACTTCGAGATCTGCGCCGCCTGCGCCCGTGCAATCCTGGCTGCTGCCGGGCGTGCCGTTGGGTGCGCGGAAAGTCGCGGTGATAACGGAAGTCCGCGAGCGTATTGATGCCTTCGGTGCCGACCAGGTAGATGTCCGCGCCCTTGCCGCCGTCGCCGCCGTCCGGCCCGCCGAACGGCACGAACTTCTCGCGACGAAAGCTCACCGCGCCGCGCCCGCCGTGGCCGGCCTGAACCTTAATAGCTGCTTCGTCGACGAATCGCATGACTGGGCTTCGAGCATAAAAAAAGCCCCGGACGGACCGGGGCTCTTTATGCCATGGAGATGGCTCGAACCTTACTCGGTGACGACGCTGACGAACGTGTGCTGCTCGACGCCCTTCTTGCCGATACTGCACACGGCCCGTGGCCTTCGCAAACAGCGTGTAGTCCGTGCCGGTGCCGACGTTGTCGCCGGCGCGATAGACCGTGCCGCGCTGACGCACGAGGATGTTGCCGGCCAGCACCTGCTCGCCGCCGAACTTCTTGAGGCCGAGTCGCTTCGACTCGGATTCGCGGCCGTTCTTGGTACTGCCGCCTGCCTTTTTGTGTGCCATGACGCGCTCTCGCTAGTGACTGTGCGCCGGCTTCAGCCGACGATGCTGGTGACCTTCACTTCCGTGTAGGGCTGGCGGTGCGTGCCCTGACGCAGGTAGTGCTTGCGGCGGCGGAATTTGACGATGCGCACCTTGTCGCCCTTGCCGTGGCTCTGCACCGTCGCGACCACTTTGCCGCCGCTCAGGAACGGCGAGCCGATCTTGACGCTGTCGCCCTGGCCGACCAGCAGCACCTTGTCGAACTCGACGTTCGCGCCGGCCTCGGCCGTGAGCTTTTCGACGCGAAGAACCGAGCCTTCGCTGACGCGATACTGCTTACCACCTGTGGAAATTACGGCGTACATGACCTTCGAGCTCCGGGACGGGCCGGGAGAACCCCGGCGGAAAAGGGCGTGAAGTGTACGGAGAGCAGGGGTCACTGGCAACTGCTGCTCGGCAGCTGGGCCGTAGAAAGCGTGCCCGGTTGCTATTTTTCGGAGTTTTCAGCGACTTCGGTGCGTTCGGCGGCTTCACTGGGCCCCGGAAGGAGGTAGCTGGGCAGCGCGGGGCTTCCATCGGCTAACATTTCCTGTCTTCCCGGTTGGCCGTTCACGCTATGAGTTTCGATTCCGTCAAAGCCCTGGTCGACGATGACCTGCGAGAGGTCGACCGCGTCATCCGCACCCGCCTCGCCAGCGATGTCGTGCTGGTCAACCAGATCGCCGATTACATCGTCGGCGGCGGCGGAAAACGCCTACGTCCGCTGGTCGTCGTCGTGGCTGGTCGCGCCTGCGGCTGCAACGACCGGCGGCACACGGAAGCCGCCGCCATCATCGAGTTCATCCACACCGCGACGCTGCTGCACGACGACGTCGTCGACGGCTCGACGCTGCGCCGCGGCCGCGACACCGCGAACGAAGTGTGGGGCAACGAAGCGAGCGTGCTGGTCGGCGACTACGTGTACTCGCGCGCGTTCGAGATGATGGTGTCGCTCGGCAGCATGCGCATCATGGACGTGATGGCCAGCGCGACCAACAAGATCGCCGAAGGCGAAGTCCTGCAGCTGATGAACGCCAACGATCCGGAGACGACGGAGGAGCGCTATTTCGAGGTCATCTATCGAAAAACCGCGAAGTTGTTCGAATCCGGCGCGCAGATCGCCGCGATCCTGGCCGGCGCGCCCGCGGCGATCGAAGGCGCGATGACCGCGCTACGGCCAGCATCTCGGCACGGCGTTCCAGCTGATCGACGACGTGCTCGACTACCGCTCGGACAGCGAGCAACTCGGCAAGAACCTCGGCGACGACCTGGCCGAAGGCAAGCCGACGCTGCCTCTTATATATGCGCTGCGGGTACGGCAACGAGGACCAGCGGCGGGTCGATCCGCCGCAGCATCGAGCAAGGCAGCGCGGCGGAGCTCGCGGCGATCACCGCTGCAATTGAATCGACGGGGGGCCTTGCGTACACTGCGCGCCTCGCGCGGCAGGAGGCCGCCCTCGCCATCGAGGCGCTCGCCGATCTGCCCGACTCGGCGTACAAGCAAGCCTTGCGCGAACTCGCAGATTTCGCGGTCGAACGCAACTTACTGAAGCGTTCGCGCGCGCGAAGAGATTTCGGGGTGTAGCTCAGCCTGGTAGAGCGCTACGTTCGGGACGTATAGGTCGCAGGTTCAAATCCTGTCACCCCGACCATTCAGTTGCAGTCCGTTGCGCTCTAGCGCATTTCGTCGCAGCCAGCGTTGCAGTCAGTAGCAATTGGTTACGCCTTGTCGCTCACCTCACGCATGGGCGGCGCTGGTTGCTTATCGCAATCTGACGCCTTCAGTCGCTACCGATTCACCCCGACTATTCATTTTCCGAGACTTTTCTTCGCGCGGGCCTGTTACGGTTCCAGAAAGAATTGCGGCACGGTTCCAAAAACGGTTCCAGTTTCATAGCTCACTGGAGGCGCGTCTTGGGTAGTGGCCAAGCGCCTCTAGGAATGCTGCTGCGCAACTGCTCGGGCAAGCAACACGCCGAGTCGTCCCAGCGTCGTGCGCCCGGTTCGGCGCAGGTCAGATGGTCGTCGCACGGCGCGAAAGAGTTTCCACCGCGCTCAATTTACTTCGTCAGCATGGCGTAGTGCAGTACTCGTCATGCGGGCGCCTGATTGTAGACGTGAGCGCACTCAAGAACTGAGTCCGTGTGGCGTGCAACACAGGTGTCACCACTCATGCTCTGCGCAATCTGTCCGGGAGCCCACGAAGCGCAAGGTGTAGTCACGACGTTAACAAGCGACATGGTCACAAGCGCTCAGATACTCTTGTCCCACTCTGTCTAAGGCGAGTCTCATCCGGATCAAATTGATCGTTCAGGTTCACTCGTTGGCACTGGGGTGCTTGAGTGGAGCACTTGGGCACTTTAGTCGCCGTGATGCTCCGACATGCTCCTCGATCGAAGTAGAGAGCTGATGGAGATCTGCGGAATGATTGAGCGTGGCGAAATCCGAATTGCCTCGCGGAGTGCGCCGAGGTCACGCCGCAAGAAGTAAACGGAATCACTCCGGCGCTTAGCCGCTGTCCGTTCCGTGCGGCGATCCCGGCGCAATGGCGCCCTCACAGCGCCTTCAGTTCGATGCCGCACATACCGCCATGGCGTTATCCCTCAGTCTGTCAGACGTCGCGGCCCTGCGGCTTATGTTTTTGATGGACGGGTTGCAATAGCACGGTTCCGCGAAAGCCGCGCCGCGAGCCATCGCTGTCGGAACATGGCGACACTTCGCGCGTTTTTCGGTGTCCGCTTGCAATCTCCACGTTTGGCTTTCTTCACACAGTGGCACGGCGCCCGCAGCCCGAGCAAACGGGTTAGCAGGGCGAATCGGCCGAGTTGCAATATGGCCATGACTACGACTCACGTAACTGATCGGCGGCGATCCAGAAGCGCCCGAGCTTTTCCGCAACGACGAGCGGGCGATGCTCACCCAGGCACCGATATCGGCGATCTAAGCCGCATCGTCGAGCGCGACCTCCAGGTGTTGAAGACGAATCTCGCGCAGCATTGTTGCGACGCGACGCACGACGAAGAGTGGGAGGGCGCCTGGACGCGACTGGAGAGCGCCTGGGAAACGGTGAGATCCGAGCTCGTCGACGATTCAGTAGCAAATCCTCCGACCGAGGTCATCTCGTCGCAGCGCACTCGTGCCGCGGGCGTACCTCCACTTGAGGAAGAGTCATCGGCGACTTCGCCGACGGCGCAATTCATCGATCGCCTGCCCCGCATGGTCCGAAATCTCGCCCGCAGCCTTTCCTCCGCCGGCGCTGCTCATGCCCGCGAAGGGAAAATCTGGCTGACTGCCAGCGCTCGAGCGCAAGCCAAGAATTGGGAGCGTGCCAGGCATCGATTGGGAAGCGCGCGAAATGCCTTGGGCGTCGGGTTTCGCGATCTCATGGATGCCTCACACAAGTTTGCGTCGGCGAGCGCTGTGCGCCTGCGCCTGCAGCTACGGGAAGCGGGCCGGCGAAAACGAGAACGAGTACGAGTCCTGACGGATTTGACGTTACCGCCGAGCGCCGCTCGCCAGCGCGTCGCAATCGTCGATCGAAGCGGAATGCCAGGGCGCGATATTCTTGGCACGAGCCACGATGCTCGCGGAAGCAGCCGGTCGAGCTTCGATAGGAGCGCCCGTGAAACTGCCACGCACCAGTGTCTCCAGGGCCGACCTGCCTCGGAGAGCAAAGTTGCTCCGCTCGCAAAGGTTTCCAGCACGCTGAGGCTGCCGACTCAAGGGTCTTCGGCGACGGTGGCGGCTGGCCCGTTCATAGTTCAGCCGCTGCCCTGGCTCGCGGGAGCATTGGCGCCGGTCGTGTCCTCGCGCGCAATTCAGGTTCACCATGGCGTTCATTATGCGACCTGCATCGCATTGGCGAACCAGCTCTCACGCGAGCGTCAGGAATTGGGGCATAAGAGCGCCTTGGACATCGTCTGTTGGGCACGCGAGCATGCGCGTGACACTGCGCTGTTCACAGCGACCTCAGAGGCCTGGAACCATGCCCTGCTCTGGCAAAGTCTCACACCTTCCAGGAAGCGACCAGAGGGCGAGTTATGCCGTGCAATCGATCAGGCGTTTGGCAACTACTCCAATCTGGCCGGCGCGTTGGCAACGGCCGGTGCAGCGCACGTGGGCAGCGGATGGCTGTGGCTTGTAGTTAACCATCGTAATCAGGTCAAGATTCTAACGACGTCAGGCACAGATTCCCCGGAGTACCGGGGCACCACATGCTTGCTGGCGATCGATCTGTGGGAGCACGCGTACTACTTCGACCATCACAACCGCCGTCGCGAGTATCTCGATGCTCTCATTGATCGCCGGCTCGACTGGGATTTCGCCGCAGCCCGTTATCGTCTTGCATTTGAGCAGAGTGCGAATGCGCGGCGCGAGTCCAGACGACGGGCACCTCACGGAACGTCGCACTAGCGTTCTACCCGGATCAGCCTCGGAAAATCCCGTTCCGTCGGTCTAGCGCGATCCTCCTTCATGTCGGTGTCGTGTGGTGTGCGCGAAAGGGGGTCGAGCTGATCAACGTAGTGCTGCGCCCACTCGAGGAGCGTCGCGAACTGTCGCATCGCGTGGCACGCTGTCGCACCTACTTCACGCGAAATTCCAGCGATACCGCAGGGGAGCGAGAAATCCCCTCACCCCGACCACTGTTTTTCCGCAATATTTTCCGCTTCAAACCCTGGCATCTGCCCTTACGGTGGCAGCAAAAATCCCCACGCGGTGTCAAAAACGGTGTCACCTTCAGAGCGCCCTTTTTGCGTAGCGCGCAAACGTTTCGGCCGCCGCGTCTGCACGCGTTGCACTGACCAAATACCTCTTGCAGCCCGATCGACCGCGTCGTGCCAGCGCTCAGCACAGATGAACGTGCTCCAGAGACTGGGTGAGAATCTCGTAAGGATCGACCAGCGGATCGGCCGAGATCAGCTTGGCAATGTGCAGCCTGCAGGCTTCGCTGAGGCGTCCTTGCGGGCCTGTTGCGCCCCCCAGAGGCCCGCGTAGTAGCCGTTGCTTTCAAGTAGCTCGACGTGAGTTCCACGCTCCACGACGACACCGGCATGCATGACAACGATTTCATCCGCATGGACTATCGTCGATAGTCGATGGGCGATCACCAGCGTAGTGCATTGATTCGCCAATGCAACGAGATTCCTCATGATGGAAGCTTCGCTGCGGCTATCCAGTGAGCTGGTTGCTTCGTCGCAGACGAAGATCCTCGGTCGTTTCAAAGCGGCACGCGCAATGGCAACACGTTGGCGTTCGCCTCCCGACAACTTCATGCCTCGCTCGCCGACGACGGTGTCATAGCCTTCGGGCAGCGCGAGGATGAAGTCGTGCAGCGACGCCATGCGCGCTGCCTCTTCGATCTCGGCTCGTGTGGCAGTCTGCCTGCCCACTGCGATGTTGCTAGCGATGGTATCGTGAAATAGGACTGTATCCTGTGGAACGATCGCAATCGCGCGGCGAACGGTCGACAGCGACAGGTCCTGCAACGGAACTCCGTCGAGCGTGATCCGTCCTGAACCCGGTTCGTAAAGACGAAAGAGCAGACGTATAAGGGACGACTTGCCGGAGCCGCTCACGCCGACGATGGCGACGCATGTTCCCCGGACCACTTTGAAGCTGACATCATTGAGTATCGGGCGATCCTGTTGATAGGAGAAGCTGACGTGCTCAAACGCTAGTTCTGCAGACGTTGTTGGGTGGAATGCTGGCTGCCCTGGATCGCACGTGACTTCAGCTCGCTCTTGGAGCAGTGAAAGCATGCTTGTGAGAAATGCCAAGCCCTGACTGATGTCGCGTATCGCCAAGCCGATCATTTCGAGCGGCTGAACGAGACGAATGACATACGCGTTTACCAAGACGAATTCGCCCGCCGTCATCACACCGCCGCGGACATCCTTGACACCCACTGCCAGCGACAGTGCCAGTGACGCACCGAAGATCAGCGCCGTGACAACGCCATTCACTCCATATTCATCGAAGAATCGTCGCCAAGCCGACTCCGTGCGGCCAAGTGCGAGGTCGTACTTGCGGCACACGGCAGACTCGGCATCGAAATATTTGACTAGTTCATGGGCGCCAAGGCTATCCATGAGGACTCCGTGGGACTCGATGTGTGCCTGCGACGCAAGCGCCGCAGGTTCATAGACTTTGCTGGCCCAGCGATGGAAAGCGGCCGCGTATGCGATCGAGGAGACGGCCAGGATTGCCAAGTACTTCGCGTGCTGCAACTGAATGAGCACGATCGCCACTGCTACGAATTCGACACACACCGGAACGAGGGTGTACACCAGATGCTGCAGCAGCAGTTCGTAACCCTTCAGTCCCTGCTCAATTGTTTCGCCGACCGCACCTAGCTTGCGCTCAAGGTGGAATCGCATCGGCATTCGAACGATATGTGCAAATAACCGCTCTGCTATCCGCCGGCGCACGCGTTGCTCCGCGTGCCCATGGAGCATGACCCGCAATTCTGTGGCGCAACGAGAGAAGCACTGCGCCGACGCATAGGCGGCAACGAACGCAAGCGACGCAACAACGGAGGTCGTCGCGTGAGTGTCAAGGGCGTCAATCAGTATCTTCAGCGCCAACGGTGCCATCGCCGCGAGGAGTGCGCCGGCACTGACGGCCGCCAGTGCAAGCGCCAGACGCCTCCACGCGTAGCGGTCTGCAACACTCCAGAACAGTCGAACGGCTTCCGAGAGGACGCGCAGGCTACGCGATGAGAGTCTGATCATTCTGTGGGTCTCGCGGAGGATGGCTGCCGTGCCTGAGACACTAGTTGAGCGCCAGCGTACTCGC
This sequence comes from uncultured Gammaproteobacteria bacterium, assembly GCA_963830745.1. Lineage (GTDB taxonomy): Bacteria > Pseudomonadota > Gammaproteobacteria > Steroidobacterales > Steroidobacteraceae > Steroidobacter. The sequence goes on along the minus strand of CAWHNL010000009.1, from coordinate 548,818 downwards.
AGTCACCTGCGCACTGGTGCCGCGAGGCAATCCCGTAACACACGAAATCGCAAGCGGCCATACCGGGCAGCCGCAGCACTTCCGGCAATGAGGCGACCCGACTGCAGATGCGGCACTTGGCTGAGGTGACAGAGCAGGAGTTGTGGATTCGCAGCAGTGGCCGAGCAGCGCGGGTGCGAATTGGTTGATGCGAGTGAGCCACGCGTCGCACGCGCACCTAGGGTCAACAAGCAAACACTGACATCGCGTGCGAGTCGAGCGTCTGACCGGCTGGTCGCGCGATGCAGACAGCACACGCCGCGCATTTAGCTCGCAAGACTCAAGGTATCTAATCTCAAACGAATTTGCGCAATGGATTATTCGAGCCGGCACGCCAGCGGGCGATCCTGCGCATCGCGGCATCTTTGCGGTCAACATTCCCTCTTGCCGTTGACCAGCTGAGAGCACGGGGGCACGGTTGCCCGGCCATTGCGGCAACTGCTGCGGCAACGTTGATCTCTTCAACACTCAAAGGAGTACTTCAATGATCAGCAATCTGGGACGCGTGTCCGTCGAGACGAAAGGCACACAGGGATCGGGCAACGAAGGCCTGGCGAAGAAGTTTCAGTAGTAGAAGCTGACTCCTGGCGGCAGGGTCACCCTGCCGCAAATGGAAGCGGTGCGTGGCGGCAAACACGTCGCCACGCGCTGTCGGCGCCACAGTCGCGGAGACACCAACATGGTCACTGTACTTGGACGGATCGCGGTCGAAACACGAGGTACTTCGGGAATGGGCTCAGAAGGGCTCATGAGAAAGTTCGCCTAGCATTCTCGACCGCTACTTCAGAGCGGTCTGCGGGCGTGCTACACGCAGATCGCTCCTCGCGCGCACAAGTCATGCTGCAGAGTCTCACGTACTCGCTACCGGTGCAGACGTTCATCTGCTTGACAGATGCATACTGCGTCTTTCTCGATCTCAAAAGAGATCTGTACCTGTCGATTGAACGATGGCGCATCGAGGCCGTGTCGTCCCGATTGTATGGGTGGCCGTGCCCGGTGTCAGATGCCGTGGACGAGCGCCACACGTCCTCGTGTGAAGTCGCTCGAATACTCGATGAGCTGGTCAAGAACGATCTGCTGGTCGAATCAAGTGCCGAGTCCAAAGAATGCAAGCCCACCGAGCTGACACTTGCCACGACTACGATCTTTGACAGGCACCGGAAAAGCTCATTGCGCTCATGCTTGCGCTCTGGGCTTCCTATGGTCTGGGCCGCTGCTCGGGCAGCAAGGAGCCTCAAGACAAGGACGACGGAGCAAACCGTCGAGCGCGTCCTGCGTCGGAAGGCATGCCATTCAGGCGGCGCGCATGAGTTTGACCTGGAACTGGCGAGTGAGATCGTTACTACATTCAATACGCTGCGGTACATGCTGCCGCGCAACTACCTGTGTCTGTTTGACTCGTTGGCGCTCCTCGAATGTTTCGCACGTCATCAGCTGTTCCCGGACTGGGTATTTGGGGTCCAAGCGGAGCCGTTCGAGGCACACTGCTGGCTTCAGCATCGCGATATCCTGATCAATGACCAGGTGGAGCGTGTGCGGCGATATGTTCCTATCATGTCGGTCTGAGGTCGATGTCGCTCATGGATCACTTCGTCGCTCTGACATACGATCCTCGTGACGGCGCCGCCAGAGCTGCGGCGTCACAGATCGCCGTACGTGTCCGCCAGATGCAGACCTGGACACAGGTCGTAGAGCTGCCCGATGTGCTCATGTTTCGCAGCGGCGCAGTCAAGGGATCCGCACGCACTTATGTGCTTCCCGGCAATGCCGGCGTCGTACTGGGAAGACTGTTCAGGGGCAATTCTCAGGCTATGCGAGCCGTAGAGCTCGAGTCCATCGATGCACACTCGGCAGCGCAAATGGTTTCGACCGAGGGACAATACTTGGTCGAGCACTTCTGGGGGTACTACGTTGCGATACTGCGGGTCTGCGGTCGACTTGCATTCAAGGTCGTTCGGGATTGTTCGGGAAAACTGCCTTGCTTTCGATTGCTCCACGAAGGTGTCAACCTCTTCCTGTCCGACCCTGGTCTTGCTCCTCGACTCGGACTTCCCGCGGTCGCCATTGACTGGCACTACCTCGCTTCGTTCCTGCTGTTTGATGACATGCGGGTCCGCCGGACTGGTCTGCGCGGGGTCACCGAAATATTGCCGGGCGAATCCCTCATGGTCTGCGGCGATATCGCTCGTCCTGCTGTGCTGTGGGATCCAGCGCGCATCAGCACCTGCGACGTTGTCGATAACTTCGACGACGCTTGCTCGGCGCTGTACAACGTAACAAGTCAGTGCATCGGCGCATGGGCACTGATCCACCAAGACATCTTGCTGAATCTGTCCGGCGGATTTGACTCCGCAGTCGTGCTCGGATGCCTGCGCAAATCGTCCGCTCTATCATCGGTTACCTGCCTCAATCGCTACACCCACGAGTATTCGGAGGACGAGAGGCGCTACGCGCGCTTGGCAGCCGAGCGAGCTGATGTTCGCTTGATCGAATTGGAATGGAGCGCCGGGGGGATCAGGTTGGACGAGCGGCTCCTCGATGCGCCTCGCATGGCGAGACCCAGTCTCGACATTCTCACGTTCGCGGAAGTCTCGCTAAGGAATGAGCTCGCGCAGTCTCTGTCGATCACTGCTGTGTGGACAGGGCAAGGAGGTGACCACCTATTCCTTCGGCGTCCCACCAGTCTGATTGCCGCTGACTATGTGCATCGGCATGGTCTGCGCGCCGGCCTTCGCGCGAGCTTGGCTGACGCGACACGCATAGCCGAAGAGTCGTACTGGTCGGTGCTGCGCTCGACGGTCGCCACGCTCATGAATCGCCGGCGATGGCTACCGTCGAACGCTCGACCCACCGGCACGTCTTTCGCCCGGCCTGATGCTCTGCCCGCAGGCACCGAAGGATTCATCCTTCATCCCTGGCTTTCGGAGCTGCGCGAGGTGCCACCCGGCAAGATCGAGCAGATTCGCGATCTCGCCGACGTCGTGAATCAATGGTCCGTATTCGCTGCAATCGAATCGGCACAAGAGCACCATCCGTTGTTGTCGCAGCCGCTGATCGAAACCTGCTTGCGCATACCGACGTACCTACTGCTCAAAGGCGGGCGCGAGCGATCCCTCGCGCGCGCGACGTTCGCTGAAGTTGTTCCAAGGGAGATTTTGGAGCGTGAATCCAAAGGCAGCACCAAAGCATACACGACAGCCGCCCTTCGCAAGGGCATGCCGTTTGTCCGCGAGCTGTTGCTGGACGGCCTCCTGATGCGTGAAGGTGTACTCGATCGAACAGCTGTCGAGCCGTATGTCCTGCACGGAAGGCCGCTGCATGCGTCCCAGTTCTATCCGATGCTTGCCTGTATCGCAGCGGAAGTTTGGACCCGGGCATGGACTGACAAAGCGATGCATGCTGCCGCCGCGTGACCGATGAGCCTACTGGGCACGAGTCTGTAACAACGCCTCGGATCGCTCTCGCAGGCTTCTCCACCGCTCATATTGGAGTGGATCTAGCGGATCTGACTCCTCAACACCCTGCAGCCAGAATCGCAACCACTGCACGTTGCGACGGTAGGCACTGAGTCGGTGGACCGGCTGCGCCTTGATGTGACCCTCGTCGGGAAACACATACATCTCGACGGGCTTGTTCGCCTGCTTGAGCGCCGTGTAGGTTTCCGTCTCCATCGGAAGCTCGCTGTCCGACACCTGGATCAGCAATGGAGTCCGAATGCGATCTGCATTGAGGCTCACCGAAATGTCTTTCCACCGCCGATGACCCTCCTCGCTCGCCGGATCGTCTAGGTCGAGCTGGCGAAGCCGCGGCTGAAACTTTGGGCCAGCGAGCGAAAACAGTATCGGATTCCAGTAGGTCCAGGTCGTTACGGCAGTGGCATATTGGCGGTGTGAATGGATGAGCGCGAACGCTACGGTCTCGCCACCGTCGCTCAGTCCAGTGATAGCTACCTTGCTTGGATCCACGACCCCGGCTTCCACGAGTCGATCGATGCCCGCTTCCAGAACGGAGAGAACACGGCGTCGATCACGGAAGCCCTGCCAGCCGCGAAGCTCCACTTCGTCGGGCGTGCGCGAAATGCGCTCTAGCTCTGGGTCGTCCGGCCGGTCGAAGCTGAGTACGGCGAGGCCCTTGGCGGCCAGCACATGAATTGGATACTCGTCACCAGTGCCTCCGCGCAGAAATCCCCGGGAGCGATACTGCACCACTACAAGAGGGACCCTCTCGCCCTCTTGGTAGCCGACAGGCATTACCGATGGCCGAATCCCGGGATACCGTCACGGTCGTGCCAGTGTTCGGAAGTCACCGAGCCAAAAGCGAACGTCGAGAAATGGGGATTTGGATCAAAGACGGTGGCGACAGCGCCAGTCGCCAATTCAATCGAGACCACCTTGCGAGGGCTCGTCGCTGATTCGCGTGCGCAGATCAATTGTCGGCCGGCCTGCGCACAGCCCTCGATCAGGTCGTCCGTCCGGAGAATTTCGGCGACCTCGTCGCTTGCCCACCTCCAGCCGTATAACGACATAGCTCCATGCGCACGTGCACCCGTCCAGCGAAGGAAATAAACGGTGCGTCCGTCATCGCTCAACCACAGACCCTTGAAGAAAGGCGTCGTGCAGGCGGGATTTCGGCACGTGACGGGCGGAGCGTCCCCGGCTCGAGCAACGACGGTCCTTGCTGGATCCACTCCCATGCTCCTGTCGGCACGGAGATCCTCTATCCAGGCGGATACGCCAGCGGCACGTCTCACGAGACTCGGTAGCAAGGCATTGGCCTCAAGCTGTTCGAACTCTGCGTGTTCTTCGGGAGATGCTGAGCGGTCCGCACGTGTCGCCACGTCGTATGCTCGAAGCGCAAAAGCTGCTTCCGATGGGTCAATCGGTTTCAAGGTCTCGACGGGCGCGAAGCGTTCATCGTACAGATAGCCCTGCTTGCCCTCGAGGCGCAACGACTCATTGCCTGCCGCGGATACTTGAAAGAGTATCCGCTTACCGTCTTGTGACCACCGGAAGCGCTGTACTGCTGTCTCGCTGGAAGTCAGCTTTTCCCTCCTCTTGCCATCGCGGTCGCTGCGCCAGAGCTGAACGTCAGCTCCATGACCCATTCGATAGGCAATCCATCTGGAATCCGGCGACCACTCGGGTCGTTGCGGTGGTGAGTATCCACTGGAGCTGCCGAGGTAGAAGTCTGAGATCGGACTTCCGCCGTCGCCGACGTCGGTGATTGCCAGTGGCCGATTGAGCGAAACGATGATCCATTGGATGGTGACGGAATTCGTTTCTGGCACAGCCCTTCGCACTTCCAGCGCCGCGAGGGTGTGATCCGGAGATAGGGCCAGACCCTCGCCGTCTTGTTCACTTGTGACTCCGATGTCAGCGATCCGGAGGAGATCGGCCGAATCGATCGTCCGTCGCTGTGTCTGGCGATCTGCACCCGCCGCCACCAAAGGCCACAGGGCGCAGGCTGCCGCAGCCAACGCGAGCAGGCGTATAGCAGTCGGCGGCCCAAGCTGCTTCATTGACGAAGCTTTCGAACGTCGCCTGAGACACCCACGCGGAGGTCGAGCGCCGGAACTCACCAGGACTTCGTCATCTGCAACGAAAGTACGCGTCCGAGCGGGTTAGCGTTTGCCGGATCGTATCCCGTTGGCAGAACGATCGCGGTTGGGCTGCTGACGGCTGGCGGATCCTTGTTCAACAGGTTGAGAGCGCTCAGTCGGACGGACAGTCCCCGGAGAAATGCGGCAGCTGAGCTAGTACCTTGGTAACCGACGCTTGCGTCGATCGTCGTCCAGCTTTCGACACGCTCCTCAGGTAGGACGGCATCGTTGACGTAGTCGTTCGAATAGTTGCACGACAGAGCCGCATTCCAGGATCCGCGCGACCACTCAATGCCACCGCGCAGACGAGTTGCGGCCGGGTTGAACAACGTGTCGAGTACGTCGTTCGTGGCGGCGGTGGGAGTTAGGCGATTCTCGAAGGCAAACAACCTTGTGCCGCCGACAAATGCCTGCAACTCAGACGAATTGCTGGTCTGGAAGGCGTACGAGATCGACAGATCGAGTCCGCGGACATCGGTTCGGCCAATGTTCTGCTTCCGGTTGTCGATGATGACCTCCGTCTCATCCGGCGAGCGCCCGGTGGTCAGGTCTTGGAAGTCATCGGAGAATGCCAGGGCGGCTGCGATCTCATCGGCGGAAGGGTTGCGCGTCACGACCGGAGCAAAAACGTCTCCTGCAGTCAACAGGTCGAAGATCGCGGAGCTGGGTGTGTCCACTCGTCCTTTGAATTCGATGTCAAAGTAAGTCGCTGTAACGGTCAAGCCGCTGATCGACACTGGCGAGAAGTCTGCCCCGATCGTCCATTGCTTTGACTCTTCCGGCGCAATGTGTGGATCAGCGCCGGCGAGGAACAATGCAAGAGAGGAGCCCGCGGGATTGCTGTCCGGAAAGTCGACGAAGAATACGGTATCCAGAAAGCTCGATGTCTGGTCGAAGTTTGGCGCACGAAATGATGTGCCGTACGTACCTCGCAGGCTGAGGCTGGAATTTGCTCGCCACAACAGGCCGACCTTCGGATCGGTCGAGGATCCAACGTCACTGTAGTCTTCATAACGGGCCGCGAGGCTCAACTCGAGCCGATTAACCCCGGCGAACTGATCTTCAGCACCGACAATCGGAATCAGCAGTCCACCGTAGGCGGAGTTCACATTGCGCGCTGCGTCGATGCGTGGCGCCGCGTGATTGACAGTATCTACGTAGGTTTCCCGCCGATGCGCACCACCGAGCACGAGTTTGACGGGACCACCCGGCACGGTGAACAGCGTCCCATCTGCCTGGACCTGCGTCGACCATAGGTCGTTCTCGAACGTCTCGATGCTGGAGGACTGCTGCGGAATAACTGTGCGTCCCCAATCCACTTTCGAACTGCTGTAGAGACCGGCGATGTTCAGCGCCCAATTCCCAGCGAGTTCGACGGTCAGCGCAGCATTTGCTGCCAGCGAATCGGACTCGGAGTCGCTGAGCGTATCCGCCTCGACCGAGGCTGACGTTTCGGGTGCCAGAAACCGCGACTTGCGGGTGGAGTACAGGCCATCTACCACCAGCGTCACTCGATCGGAGAGATTTTGGGAGATGCTCGCAATGGCGCTGTGTCGACGCTGATCGGCCAGCAAATCGCCGATCGGCAGCTGTGCAAAAGGTCGGTCCACCCTAGATAGGCTGCCGCGATCTAAGTAGCTGTAGCTGAGCAGGGCATTTCCTCCGCCCCACGAATGGCCGAAGGTCTGGTCGACGCCATATTCCTCAGGCCCGCCATCTGCCATGGAGCCATAGCGCACTCGTGTCTCAGCCCCATCGTAGTCAGGGCGAAGCAATATGTTGACTACGCCCGCGACCGCATCCGACCCGTAGACTGCAGATGCCCCATCGGTCACGACCTCGATCCGTTCGATTGCACCGACCGGAATCTGCGATACGTCAACGAAATTGCCGGCACCGGTAGCGGACAGGCGGTGTCCATTTACCAGCACGAGCGTCGCATCGCTGCCTAAGCCGCGGAGGTTTACGCCCGCACCAAACCCCACGTTGTTGGCTTCATCAGACCCCGGAACAAATGAGGTTGTAGTGTCCTCCGAAAGGCCACCACCGAAATTCTGCGTAACGCGCTCGAGTACTTGTTGAGTCGTTGCGGCCCCGAGGCGTTCGATCGCTGGTCTGTCGATCCGCACGACTGCCGAAGCGACGCTGCCACCTCGGATGTTCGTACCTGTAACCAGAATCTCTTCAATGTTTTTGGACTCACTCTTGTCCGGTCGGCTCGCGGCCGTTGAATCACTCGCAGTAGCAGTACTTGGGGTGCCCGCAGCCGAACGCCCACTTCGCTCCTCCGCCGCACCTAGTGCCGCTACCTGCAGCGGCTCCCTATCCGCCCGCTCCAGAGATCCAGTAGTCCGCGACACCGCCGTAACCCGCGCCCTCACCGTCACCGTCCGCTCGCTCGTAATCTCATACACCAGCGGCGACCCTCTGAGCAGTTGCTCCAACGCTCCGCGCGGCGTAAACGTCCCCTTCAATGCCGGAGCGGCTAGTTGCTTCGCAACGTCCCAGCTTGGTGAAAATAGTTGGAACCCAGTCTGCCGGGCCCATTCATCGAGCGCATCTGCAAGATTCCCGGATTCTATGACCAGAGCCACTTGCCTCTCGCCGGGCGCCGCTTGAGCGCCAGCGTTAGCAACTGCCAAAGCCATTGACACTACGACTGCGGCAGACAAGATCATTCTCATGTTGTCCCCATCTTGATACTTCCGCACATCGCACGGGCTCTACCGGATCAAGGCGCGTCCTGAGCGAAATCCACGCGACGGAGTCCACAGCCAGTTCCGACGCCTGCGATTGACTACTCTCCATCAGAATGACCCCTTGACTCGGCGTTTCGCACCCACCTCGTGCAAAAATCCTCGATTCGGCGCAAAGCACCCACAAATGCGACGCTGACCGACTGTGTGAGTGAGTGAGTTTGGACTGTGCCAGTTCGATCATGTGGTTGGGGGTGTGCCCAACCTGGATCACGTGCGTTAGCAGGCCGTTCGGACAGAGTAAGCGTTCGGGTCGGATCACCTGGAAGGACAGCAGGGCTGCCCCACTCAAGGAGCGCCGTGGCGTACGTAGGAATCAGCGCGCAGATCTATACCTGGCAGTAAAGGAAAACTCGCTGAGTACACTTGAGGGAGCCATGCGGAAGGGTCAGCCGGTCTAATTAATTAACGACCCAAACCTCGCGCACCTGCGAGTCCCTGATCCAGGCAATCCAGCTCTCGTACCGCCACAACTCACCCACCGCGACCGGAATCTTATCCTGCGGCTGCGAGCAACACCGCAGCAGCATCTGCGCCGACTCCGCGACGTTGCGCAGCACCACCATCGTCGTCATATCGTCGATCGCCAGCACGGCACTCGCCTCCGCGCTGAATACTTTTGCACGCGCAAGCTGCGTCTGACGCCAACCCTGAGCAGCACGCTCGGCTTCCGTGAGCGGCTTCTCGAGCAGGTCGCGTGAGAGCTGCACTGGCAGCCGCCACGGCAGCGTGCTGCGCGCTCGCGCCGCGAGTTCCTGCGTGCATTGATTCTCCAGATTCTCATCCGCAATCACGGAGCTCTTCCAACAAGTCGAGCGAATCTCGATATCGTCCGAATTGCAGCAAGCGCGCACCGAACTGAAAGCTCTGCACCGCTTGCGCCCGCTCCAGCAACCGTACGCGCAGCAGCTCGAGCCGCGCCTCCGATGTCGGATAGCCGGGATCGTCTTGCGCGCCGATCTGGTCGATCCAGAACGTCAGGAAATCCGACGTCGTGGCGGAGGGCTGCAGCAACACGTCGACTCGATAGCCGGCGAGCGCCGCATATACAGAAATCCAAGGTCGTCGGCCTTGAGCTCCTTCTTCTGCCGCTCTGCCGGCGGCGCGCGGCTCTGCGCCGGCTCGGGGCGCTCCCAGAAGTCGCTGTTCGCGAGGTGTGCGAGCTCGTGCCCGAGCACGAAGGCAAGGCGCGCATCCGCAATGGACGGCTCCGCACCACTAGCGATGACGTCGAGTGCGCGCCGCGAGAGCACGATCGTGCCGTCGGCGAGCACAAATGCCGCCGCCTGCGCGCGATCGTCAGCGATGACGAGTCGGGGTGAGGTGACGCTGCTGCGATCCGCACACCGCAGCACGCTCTCGAACACCGAATACACTCGCGGCAAACGCGACGGTTCGACGCGCCCATGAGTGTCGAGGTAGTAATCGAGACCGACATGCGGATCCGAATGGAATTGCTCGCCAGCCAAGCTCGGTGAGCCAGTCAGCAACCCGACGGCGATGCAGACTACAGATGAAAGCGTGCGCGCGTGCGGCATGGCTCAATGCGTCTGCTCTGCATTGGGCGCCAGATGAGCTCGGAACAGCTGCGCCTCCTTCGCCAACTCATACTCAGCGCGTCCTGATCTCCCCTGCGAGGCGAGTACGGCAAGCGCTCCGCTGGTGTCGTTGTTCGAATTGTCGCGAGATGCTACCGGAACGCATTGCGCGACAATGAGAAAAATTTACGCGCGTTGACTCGTACAACCCTCTACGCTTGCGGGTGCGCGTGGGACCGGGCTACAGCGCCGATCCACATTGCGGAATGGCCGGGCACAACGGCCGCGCACACTACGAAGCGAGTGCCGAACGGGGAGGACTCAGTCCATGATTTTTCGCGCGTTGAGGTCGTACGCGGGGATTATGTCGCTTGCGCTGCTCGTCAGCGCGTGCGGAGGCGGTGGCGGCGGCGGCCCGCAGCAACCGCCGGCCCAGAACCAGACGATTGCATTCGCAACGGCCGGACCAGTGACCGGCGGCGTCGGCACGACGGTAACGAACATAGCGTCCGGCGGCGCAGGCACCGGCGCGATCACTTACGCCAGCAGTGCAACCAACGTTGCGACCGTGAATGCAACGACCGGCGTCGCGACGGTCGTCGGCACTGGGTCTGCGACGATCACGGCGACCAAAGCTGCGAGCTCCGGGTTCAACTCGGCAACTGCGACGTACCAGCTGCAGGCCACGCCAGGAACGCAGACGATCGCGTTTGCAGTGCCCGGTCCTCGTAACGTGGTGCTGGCCACGACGAGCGATAACGCGGCCAGCGGCGGCGCAGGCACGGGTGCCATCACCTATGCGAGCAGCAACACCAATGCTGTGACGGTGAATGCGACGACTGGCGCTGCGACCGCAGCGGGACTCGGCTCCGCGACCATCACCGCCACCAAAGCTGCGGATGCGAACTACAACGCGGCGCAGGCGACTTACGTGGTGAACGTGCAGAGCTGCTGGCTCCGTGCACGCTTGGGTCGGCGAACAGATCGTCGGAGGTATTCCTGCCCGCGAGCTGCGAACGGCAAGCAGTTCGGCCGCGCGCGGATCGCTGACTGCGCACTGCAGGCACCTGACCTGGCGACTTGCACGAGCGCCGACTCCAGTCCTGTCAACGGCACCTCGATCGTGGACAACAAAGGCACGCTCACGACGCCTGCGTACTACGCGATCGTCGACGGCACGAACATTGGCGAGCCGGTTGTCGCGAATACCAAGCGCTTCAGCGAGCGCATCCTGCACGGCACCGTGTTCTTCAACAACCGCTATTGGGTCATTGGCGGTGGGACGCCGGTCCTACCCGGCGCCCCGGCGCCGACCACGGTACACACGCCGCAGTCCGACGTCTGGTCGTCGAGCGATGGCAAGACCTGGCGGCTCGAGACTGCCAACGCTGCCTTCGGCCCGCGCTGGCTGCATCAGACGCTCGTGTACAACAACGCTATCTGGATTCTCGGTGGCAGCAACGTAACCAGCGGGCTTGGCACGAGGGAAGTGTGGCGCTCGCAGGACGGTGTCAACTGGACGCAGGTCTCGACGGGCTTGCCGCCGATCGCGCTCGGGTTCACGGCCAGCTTGGCGGCAACCGTCTTCAACAACGCGATGTGGATCGTGATTGGCGGACAAAGCTATTCCTCTACGGACGGCATCGCGTGGACTCCACAATCGGCGGTCGGCGCGATCGATGGCACTCTGCCGCGCGAATACGCATCGCTCACCGCGTACAACGGCGAGCTGTGGTACATCGGTGGCGCGAAGGTGTTGCCCATCGTGCCTCCGCCCCCCACTCCTCCCACCTTCCAGAGAATTGCGCAGAACGATATCTGGCACTCGGCCAACGGCGTCAACTGGACGCAACTCACGCCGAACGCATTTGCTGCGCGTCACCAGCATGCCGCGTTCGTGCTCAACAACCGGCTGTGGATTTTCGGCGGGCAGCGAGTCAACGGCGGACCGCCGGGGTCCGCCGCCGAAGGATGCGTGGTCGACCACCGATGGAGTGACTTGGACGCAGCAGGCGCTCAATACCGAAATCGATCGCAGCTGGCTGCATGGGCGTCGTCCAGCAGGCCGAATCGCGTCACGCTGATCGGCAGGCGTCGCTGCGCGCGTACTCGAACAAGGTGTGGACAACGGCGAACGGCGAGAGCTGGACCGAGCTTGCGCCGTTCGACTACTCCCCGAACCTGCTGAGCCGCGGCGTCTCGTTCAACGGCGCGATGTGGGTGATCGGCGGCGGCCGCATGGACGGCCTCGACACCAACGACATCTGGCGCAGTACCGACGGCTTGACGTGGAGTCGCGTGACTCCAGTGGGTCCCATCTTCGATCCGCTCGACAGCCACCGCGTGCTCGTCTTCAACAACCGGATGTGGGTGATCGGCGGCTGGGACTTCTTCACCAACGAGGGCGGCACGCAAACGTTCAGCAACGAGGTGTGGTCGACCGCGGACGGCGTGCACTGGACGCAGCACACGCCGAGCGGCGCGATCTTCTCGCCGCGCGCCGGTCACGACGCCGTCGTGTTCAACGGCAGGATGTGGGTCATCGGCGGTAGCGACAACACCACACGCTACAACGACGTCTGGTCGTCCGCCGACGGCGTGACCTGGGTGCTGGAGAAGGCACAACGCCGCGTTCTCGGCCGCGGTACACGCATACGGTCGCCGCGCTGAACAACGCGCTGTGGCTGTTCGCGGGAAGCTGAAACGCCGAGCGGTCCGCCCCGTCAGTCGGCTTGCAGGATGCATGGAAGTCGACGGACGGCCGCACCTGGACGCAGCTGCCAACAGCCACCGTTCGCACCGCGCATGGAGCAAGCCACGACGGTGTTCAACGGTCGTATCTACGTGGCGGCTGGCTGCAGCAACGACAACTACTTCGGCAGCACGCGCTACAACGACGTCTGGTCGACTGCAGATGGCATGACTGGCGGCAGAGACGGCTAGCAGCGCCATTCAGCGGGCGCAACAGCCCGATCCTGCTCAATCACAACAACCAGCTCTACATCATCGGCGGCTTCAGTGTGTCACGCACTCACGATGTGTGGCGCTCGAATGACGGCATCGACTGGAGCACCGCCTTCAGTCATCCGATCAGCCCGCCCTGAACCCCCTGACAGCGCAGCTGCGCTGTGCGTCCGATCCGTCACAAGCGGATCGGACGCTTTTTCGCGCGCCAGAACGCCAGCAACGCAAGGGCACTGCACATCAGCAACCCGGTGCTCGGTTCCGGCACCGATGTGGTTTGACGCGAAGTCGAGAACGTTCCGGAGAGGTTCGCGTAGCTGTAGAACTCGCCGCCATCGAACGGATAACGGAACCCGGCCATCGGGTCACGCCCAGAGATTGGCGTTGCATCCGGTGTCAGTTGCAGGAAGAGGCCGAATATGGAGGCGGCGCCGTTGCTGATCGTGGGACCCGAGCCAGTCAGTTGCAGTCCATAGGAGACGACGGGAAAGCCCGGACCATTGGTATAGCTGTACGTCCAGATGCGGCCGGCATCGAACAACCACTCCAGCGAGCCCAGGCGCATCCAGCCGGACACCGGTGCGAGATCGAAATCGGTGGCGTCCGAGGCCGAGTCGACGAGCCCGGCATCGTCGAAACTCACGTCGAACGAAGCAGCCGTGCCGACCGGAAAATCGTTCAGCACGTTGGAGAACACGCTCGATCCGGAGACCGTGCCGTCGAAAGTCGCGCGGACCGGGACGGCCGAGGCGAGCTGCGGGACGCTGCACGTGAGTGCGGCAATGAGCAGGGGGGCGATTCTATTCATGGCGAACTCCTGTTGAATTGCGCAATTCGATATTCATGCGCGCCGCAGGCAGCCGCTACCCAAGATCAGGGGTGTCGAGAATAGTTACAGATTGCGGGCAGACATTTAGTCACGATTGCTCACAGCGCCTTGCCCGCCGCTGCATACGCTCGCAGCATGAATCCGCTCAAAGCGTCGGCAGCGCTCTGGTTCATGGTCGCCGCGGCCGGCCAATGGCTCTTCGCTTACTACGTCGTCGCCTTCTACGGCGTAAGAGTCGCTGCCGACGGATTGGCAGGACTCGCGCAAGCCCCGCTGATGCACGGCTACGTCGCCGGCGACACGGCAGGAAACATCGCCAGCACCGTTCACATCCTGCTCGCGATCGTGATCCATGGCGGCGGGCCGCTGCAGTTCGTTCCGCAAATCCGCAAACACGCGCCGACCTTTCATCGCTGGAACGGCCGAGCGTTCCTGGTCGCAGCGATCGTATCGAGCGTCTTCGGGCTCTACTTGCAGTGGGTGCTGGGCGCGAGCCAAGGTCCGGCTGACACCGGCAGCAACACGGTGACGTCGGCGCTCATCTTCGTGTTCGCCGCTCTGGCGCTACGCCACGCGATGGCACGGAACATCGACGTCCATCGCCGTTGGGCGTTCCGATTGTTTCTCGTCGCCAGCGCAGTCTGGTTCATCCGCCTGGGATCGTACGGCTCACAGCTCCTGGAGCGCGTGTTCGATGTTCAGTTCCCGTCGGCGGTCGACACTTCCATGTATGCGGCGAAGCTTCTCGTCCCGCTCGGCGTGCTCGAGCTCTACTTTTGGGCGCAGCGCCGTGCAGGTACGACCGGACGAATGGCAGTAGCGGCGCTGCTGCTCGCTGATGACCGTGCTGACGGCAGTGGGAATCTACGGCGCCGCAACCATCAAGTGGCTCCCGGCGATTCTCTGAGGAACCGGCCGCGTGCGCCTACCGGCGATTCATCGCCTGATCAGCGCAGCTCGATCCGGCCGCGCGGAGTATCGAGGACTGCGATCATCGCAGGCTCGGATCCGGTCTCGATCTGCAGCGGAACCCCGAGCGCGTCGTAGATCGGCTGCAGCGAGCGCGAGGATGGATGTTGTGCACGCAAGCCGACGAGCTGCACGCCCTTCGGCGACGACACGGCCGGATGTTCCGTCGCGCCCCAATCGATGAAGAACGGGACGAGACCGTCGCCGATGCTCTCGTCCTTCAGCGCGGTCGTACGCCACGAAAGAACGCGACCGTCTGGCCGCCGGCGTTCGCCGTTCGCAGGCTCAGTCATCGCAAAGCCCTTGGTGCCGGCGTCAGCAGCGAGCCGCGCGAGATCAGGCGCGTTGAGCGCCCACGAGACGAGCCTCGACGAGCGCGTCGCGCTCAAGCCGAGCGATTCGAGCGATCGTGGCTGAGCTTGCTTCGGATCGGGCGCGATGATTTCCAGGTACACGCGCGGGCCGAGCGACAGAAGCGCGTTGTGTGACCCACGCCCCGGATGAGCGCCGCCAAGCTGTGCCCGCACGCCGGTGAGGGCCTCGATCTGCGCGATGCCCTCGTCCAGATCCGCCACTGCGAACATGAGATGGTCGACCCGTTCGACAATGGGCTCGACCTGGGGAGCGCTCGTCGAGTTGGTACACGCTGCAAGCAGCGCGGCCAGCGCTGCGATGGCCCATCGCGTCATATGATTGCTCCGGAGTTGGACGTACCGTGCTACGTTTCGATATCGAAGTCGGATTCATAGAAGGATAGAGAAGCAATGGCTGACTTTACGCGTGATTCGGAGGGTTGGGATCGTCGCGAGTTTCTGACTGCCGCGACTCTCGCAGGCGCCGGTGCAATGGTTTTCGGTGCGCACAGCGCCTCGGCGGCAGCGGAGCGCTATCCGGCTATCCGCAAAGCAGCTGAAGCCGGCCGTGATGCCGCCATCAAGCGGATTCAGGACTGGATCGCGTTGCCCTCCATCGCGGCCGAGAACCGCAGCATGAAGGAAGGCGCCGAATACATGGCAACCCTTGCGCGCGAGGCAGGGTTCGACACGGCCACCATCGTACCGACCGAAGGTCATCCGGGCGTCTTCGCCACGATGGACAACGGCGCGAAGCGCACGCTCGCCTTGTACTTCATGTACGACGTCAAGCAGTTCGATCCCGCGGAATGGTCTTCGCCGCCGCTCGAAGGGCGCATCGTCGACAAGCCCGGATTCGGCCGCGCGATCGTGGGTCGCGGCGCCGTCAATCAGAAAGGTCCCGAGGCCACCCTGCTGGCTGCGCTTCATGCGATGCGCGACGCCAAGGCGAAATTCCCGGTGAATCTCGTGCTGGTCGCCGAGGGTGAGGAAGAAATCGGCTCGCCGCACTTTCACCAGATCGTGCAACGCCCCGACGTCCTTGCCGCGCTCAAGAAGGCCGAGGGCGTCTTCATTCCCGCCAGCTGGCAGGACAATAACGGCAACGTCTCCGTCAACCTCGGTTCCAAAGGCATCGTCGAGCTGGAGCTGGTCGCGAGCGGCGAAAAGTGGGGTCGCGGGCCCAAGGGCGACATTCACTCCAGCCAGAAAGCGAACGTCGACTCGCCGGTCTGGCGCCTCGTGGCGGCCCTGAATTCGCTGGTGACGCCGGATGGCAATACGCCGGTGATCGACGGCTGGTTCGAGAACGTCAGGCCGCTCACGGCAAGAGAGAAGGAGTTGATCGCAGAAGTCGCGCGCAGCAGCGATGAACAGGCGCAGAAGAAACTGCTCGGCATCAGTCACTGGATAGACGACCTTGCCTACCAGCCAGCACTGGAACGACTCGCCTCGCAACCGACAGTGAACATCGAGGGACTCGTCGCCGGCTACACCGGCCCCGGCGGCAAGACGGTTCTTCCCGGCCGCGCAGTGGCGAAAATCGACCTGCGCCTGGTGCCGAATCAGACGCGCAAGGAAGCGGTGAGCAAACTGCGCGCGCACCTCGACAAGCGCGGCTTCGCCGATGTCGAGCTGAACGTCACCGGCGGTTACGATCCGACCGAAACCGCAGAGGACAGCCGCATCATTCGCGCGCAGCTCGAAACGTATCGCCGCGCGGGCGTCAAGGCGGCGCTCAATCCGCGGCTGGCCGGCTCATGGCCGGGCGCCGATTTCACCGCGCCGCCGGTATCGCTGCCCGCCGGACATTTCGGACTCGGTCACGGCGCCGGCGCGCATGCGCCCAACGAGTATTACGTGGTGGATTCGACCAACCCCAAGGTCGCGGGCATCACCGATGCCGTGATGGGATACGTCGACATGTTCCACCAGATCGCGCAGGTGCGTTAGCGACGAGCACGAACCATCCAGCAGCAACCTGTGAAGCGCACTTCGTCTGCGTGCACGAACGGCTCGAACGCCGCGCGGACGGTCGCGACGACCTGCGCGCGAGTCTGCGGGTCCGCTTCTCGGAGAGCCACGCCGACAGGCCCGAAGCGAGTTGCATAGCCGTTCAACTCGCTCTCGGGCAGCGTGCAAGGCACGTCGATCGGCCGGATCTCGATCTCCGTCCAGCCGCTCTCCTCCAGGATGGAATGCACCCGCTGCGCGTCGCGCGAAACCGAACTGCCCGGGCGCATTGGCGACGCGAGCTTGCAGATTCGGCAGCAAAGGTGCCGCGGCGCGTTCGGCCGTCGTCATGAACGGATTGTCCGCGGCACTCCGCCAGGCGACGAAGCACAATCGGGCGTCGGACGCTGCCGCCTGCCGCAGGTTTGCAAAGGCTTGGACGGGATCGGTGAAGAACATCACGCCGAAGCGCGACGTGATCAGGTCGAAGCTCGCGGGCTCGAACGCATGAGTCTGCGCATCGGCGCAGATGAATGTCGCTGGTGCGCGTTCCTGTTCGGCAAGCATGCGAGCGGCATCGACCATCTGCTCCGAGATGTCGATACCTACTGAGCGACCGCCTGCGCCGACCAGCCGCGCAAACGCGCGCGTTGTGCTGCCGGTGCCGCAGCCGACGTCGAGCACACGTCGCGCGCCGCTCGCGGCGACCGCCTCGACGAGCAGATCCTCGAAAGGCTGAAGCGTCCGATCGAGCAACGCTTGCGCCTCGACCCACGCGCAGCCGGCGCTGCCGTTCCAGAGCTTCGTTTGCTCGTCAACCTTCTGCCGCGTAGCCGCCACGACTCGTCTCCTCGTACTTGCCTTACCCAGGCGCTGACTGCACTCTGCCACTTCAAGTCGGCTTGAGGTCAAGCGATGAAAGCCCTGGACATCACCGAGGTGGCACGACGCGCCGGCGTGCCCGCCTCGACGCTGCGGTTCTACGAGGAGAAAGGCTTGATCGTCTCCATCGGCAGGCGTGGGTTACGACGCCTGTTCGACGGGCGCGTGCTGGAACGGCTGGCGTTCATCGCGCTCGGTCGGGCGTCCGGCTTCTCGCTCGACGAGGTCGCGCACATGTTTGCAGCGGACGGTCGGCCGCGTCTCGACCGGCGGGTGCTCGCGGCCAAGGCGGAAGAGCTGGATCGGACGATCCGCGAGCTCAGCGCCATGCGTGACGGCCTGCGGCATGCCGTGGCTTGCCGCGCTCCGAGTCACATGGAATGCCCCACGTTCCAACGGCTGCTGCGTGCCGCCGCGTCGGGCAGCATCGGCGCACGAAAGAAGAAAGCCTTGTCATAGACTACGCGCATGCACACCTACGAAATCAGCACTGATTCGTCGCGTCTCGACGTCGACGCCATCCACGCATTTCTCTCGCAGAGCTACTGGTCGCCGGGAATTCCGCGCGCGAAGGTCGCACGCGCCATCGAGAATTCACTGTGCTTCGGCGCGTTCTGGGACGGTCAGCAAGTCGGCTTCGCGCGTGTGGTCACGGACAAGACGACGTTCGCATACCTCTGCGATGTCTACGTGCTCGAAGCCCATCGCGGCCGCGGCTTGGCCCAGCAGCTGATGGATCGCGTCGTGGCGCATCCCGACTTGCAGGGACTGCGTCGGATGATGCTCGCGACGCGCGACGCACACGCCTTGTACGCCAAGTACGGCTTCACGCCACTCGCAGCACCCGATCTCATGATGGAAGTCCACAAGCCGAACGTTTACTCGACGGGCTGAATCCATGGCCGCTAATGCCTTCGCGCTGGTGCTTGCTGTCGCTCTGAGCCAGTCATTCGACGTGCAGGTGCCGGTGGCGCCCAGCCCTGTGCGAATGGACGGCCGTTCGTGGTTGATCTACGAGGTGCACCTCACGAACTTCACCCGCGAACCGCTGCGAGTGCTGCGGGTCGACGTGCTGGATGCTGCGACGACACGCGTCATTCATTCGTATGCGGCACAGGAACTCGCGGACCGCCTCGCTCTCGTAACCTCCGCGAAGCTGGAAGGCGAGATTCAGTCAGGTCAGCGCGCGGTGATGTACGTGGAAACGGCCGCTGCCGTCCGGCGATCTGCCTGCAGGTCTGCGCCACCGCATCGAGTATGCAGATGCTGCGGGCAAGAATGTCGGTCAGCTGACCAGCGCAATCGTCTCTGTGCAGGCTGCGCCGCGCATGATGCTCGGCCCGCCATTACGTGGCGGACCGTGGGTGGCCATTCATCATGCGCAATGGCCGCGTGGACACCGTCGCGTGTTCTACACAATCGACGGGCGCGCGCGGCTCCCCGGCAGGTTTGCCATCGATTGGGTCAAGCTCGATGACCAGGGCCGGCAAGCGCGCGGCGATCCGGACCTGGTGGCGAGTGCGCTGGGCTATGGAGCCGACGTGCTTGCGGTCGCCGATGCGACCGTCGCAGCCGTTCGCGACGACGTGCAGGAGAGCGATCGTGTGTCGACGCACCCGCGTCACGCGCTGGCGGACGCGACCGGCAACTACGTTGCACTAGACCTCGGCGACGGTCGGTTCGCGATCTATGAGCATCTCAAACCGCGCAGCGTCCGTGTGAAGCAAGGCGAGCGCGTGCGTCGAGGACAGGTGCTCGCATCGCTCGGCTTCACGGGCGATTCGACCGGCCCGCATCTGCATTTCCACGTCGCTGACAGCGCGGCGCCGCTGGCGGCCGAGGGCGTGCCGTTCGCGTTCGAGCGCTTCGAGGTTGTCGGCCGCTTCGACGATCTCGGCACGCTCGGCACGTCGCTATGGCTGAAGCCTGACTCAGCGGCCGCAGGCGTGCGGACGGGCGAGCGACCGGCGCCGAACTCGGTCGTGACGTTCGGCGCCGAATAGCGCCTGCTACTGGTCGAGAAACTCCTCGACGAAGCCGGCGGTGAGCTCGGGCGCGCGCGTCGCACGTTGCGTCATGATCGCTTCGCCCAGGTAATCGCCATGTCCGCCGGGGAGAACCATCAGGCGCGCATTGGGAATGAGTTGCGTGAGCTCGATCGCGTGCTCGGGTTTCACGATGTCGCGGTCGCCGATGATGATCAAGGTCGGCGCACGAATCGCGCGCACGTCTGCGTCCGGCACATCCGTGAAATGGCGCATCCGCTCGGCATCCTTGTCATGCATCGTCTTGAGCTTGGCCGGATCCGGGTTGACCTGCAGGAACGCGTCCTTCAGCGGCTGCGGCATGTTCGAGATGTCTGCGCTCTGAATGAGCGTCCACAGCTGCGGCTGCGCGCCCTCGCTTCTTCGTCATCGACGACGCGAACACGAGTTTGCGCACAACTTGGGGATGCCGAATCGCGACCTCCATCCCGACGCTCGCGCCGTTGCTGAATCCAAAGACGTCCGCCTGCTGGATTTTCAAATGCTCCAGCAGTGCAGCTACGTCGTCCGCAGATGTTGCGAAGCTGAGCGGCGCGTTGCGGTCGCTGGTCCGGCCGTGCGCCTGCTCTTCGATGGCGATCACGCGGCGATCGTGCGCGAGGAAAGGCAGGATGCGGCCGAACGTTACGTCGATCGTCGACCCGCCGCCGTGCAATAGCACGAGCGGAACGCCGCGTTCCGGACCATAGGTCTCGTAGTACATCCTGATGCCGTTGACTTGCGCATAGCCGCCGCGGCCCTGCTCCGCCGCAGACGCGGCAACGACTGCCGACGCAAATGCCAGCGACGCAACGCCCATCGCTGTCTTGCTAAGCATTGCTCGCCTTCCTCATCGCCACGAGCTCGTCCAGACGGTCGAGCATCTGCAGCCAGCTCGGATGCGCACCCGTTTTCTTTGCCAGCGATTCGAGAGCGTTCTGCTCGAGCGTCAGCAGAGTGGAGCCGCGCACGTCCGCGAGCGTGACCGTCACGAGCGTTTCGCGCGGCCAGCGCGGATCATGGCCGGCCTGCACGGGCTCGATCTCGTTGCCGGCGCTGTCTGCAGTCGCGAGCGTGTAGACGATGCGCTCAGGCCGAACGATCTCCCGGTAAACGCCGACGCACCAGCAATCGCCGAACTTCGGATTGTGGATGCACGAGTGAAATCTGCCGCCGGGCCGCACATCGATCTTCTCGAAATGGATCGTGCAGCCGTGCGGCGCGTACCACTGCAACAGCTGCTCGGGCCGCGTCCACGCCTCGAACACGAGCTCGCGCGGTGCGTCGAACATGCGCTCGATCCGGATCGTGCGGGCGTCGTCAGCGATTCTTGCGGGCATTGCGTCGCTTCTCCTTCTTGAGCAGCACGTCGAGGCGATCGAACGCTTCGTCCCAGAACTGCTGGTAAGCCGTCATCCAGTCGTAGGCACCCTTGAGTGGCGCGGCGCGCAGCGAGCAGAACTGCTGACGGCCCTCCTTGCGCTTCTCGATCAAGCGCGCGCGTTCGAGATAGGCCAGGTGCTTCGAGATCGCCTGTTGCGAAACGCCGAACGGCTCGGCGAGCTCGTTCACCGTCGCCGCGCCTTTGCGCAGCCGATCGAGGATGACCCGGCGCGTCGGATCGGACAGTGCCAGGAAAGTCTGGTTGAGCGTATCCACAACCTTATGGTTGTGCATGGAGCCGCGAAAGTCAACCGCTCGTCAGCGGCGCACGCCGAATACCATCCGCCCCAGCACGCGGCCGCGCTCGATGCGACGATGCGCATCCGCAGCTCGCGCGAGCGGATAGGTCGCCGCGATCGGCACACGGATCTTCCCTGCGTCGATCCGCCGATTCAGCTTGGCGAATTCGCGCGGGCTCGCGACTGCATCGAAGGACCGCACGCGGAACGTGCGGCGCTGCGCCGGCTCCGGCTCGATGCCATTGGGATAAACGACTCGCGCTTTCGGGTGCACGAAATCGAGGCAGCGCTCCAGTGCCTCGCCGCCCGCGAGCGCAAGCACGCGATCGAGTCCATCGGGCGCAAACTTCCGCAGCTGCTCGATCGACTCGCTGCTGCGCGCATCGATGATCTTCTTGGCGCCGAGCCTCTTCACGAGACGCTGTGCCGCCGCCCCCGACGCCGTTGCGATGACGTACGCGCCGCGCTGCGCGGCGAATTGCACGGCGAGCGTGCCGACCGCGCCCGATGCACCGAAGATCAGAACCGTGTGCCGGGGTCGCAGCTCGAGCTTTTCGATTCCGCGGAGCGCCGTCAGTCCGGTCGCCGCAGCGGCACCCGCCGCACGCAAATCGAGGCGCTTGGGCAACCGGCCCACGTGCTCGGCGTCCACCGTTGCGAATTCCGCATAGAAGCCGCCCTGAGGATTGCCGAACTCGTAGGCGTAAACCTTCTCGCCGACTGCGAAGCGACGCACGCGAGCGCCCTTGGCCACGACGGTGCCCGCAGCATCGACGCCCGGTATCGAGGGAAACTTCGCCGGGCCGGGCCTGCGCCACGACCCATCGCGGATCGCAGTGTCCCAGCTGCCGATGCCTGCGGTGTGGATCGCGATGAGCACCTCGTGCGGCCGCGGCTTCGGAACCGGCAGCTCGTGAAGCTTCAGCGCGGACGGCGGGCCGAAGCGGTCGATGGCCGCCGCTTTCATCGTTGCTGGAATGGACGTACGTCGGTGCAACTGCATGTTCGTGAACGTCACTCCGGGCATGGAGTTCCTGCCGAAGACCGCCTCCGGTCACATTACTGGCCAGTCCGGCTAGACTTTGCCGGTCGCTATCGCTCACGATGCGTATCGAGAGGAACTGGACTCGCTCGCGACGGCGAACTCTCTTACTTGCGGGCAGTCCAAGGAACTGCGGTTCGTGGGGGAATCGATGCCGAAGAGCGGCTTGGTAGTGGCAGCAGCGCTGCTGATCGCGGCATTGCCATCCATTGGCGCGGAGAACCAGCCGCCGCAACTGCCGCACGAGGAAGTGATTCCTACGACAGCGCCGCCGGTCCCGACGCCCGCAGCGACTCCCAACATCGAAGAAGTCCATGTCGAGGCGCCCGAGCCGCGCTACGTGGCACCGACCCTGCGCGACAGCATCGGACGCATCTGGGCGCCGGTGCTGATCAACGGCCAGGGCCCGTTCCGCCTGGTGCTGGATACCGGCGCGAGTAAATCAGCCCTTCTGCCGAGGGTCGCCCGCGCCCTCAACATCCCGATGCAGCCTTCCTCGATGCGCGTGCACGGCGTCACGGGCTCGGCCGATGTCTCGTCGATCGCCATCCAGCAGCTCGAAGTCGGCGAGCTCCTGATGGGAGCCACGACACTGCCGATCGTGCCCGACGTGTTCGGCGGCGCCGACGGAGTGCTCGGCAACGAAGCGCTCGGCGACAAACGCATCTTCATCGACTTCCGCCGCGACCGCATCGAGATCATGCGCTCGCGCAGCGAGCGTCCCAGCGTGGGAATGAGCAAGATTCCGTTGAAGCTGACGGCCGGCAGGCTCCTGGCGTTCCAGACGCGCATCGGATCGGTGGCGACCACCGCCGTCATCGACACGGGCGCGCAGCGCACGATCGGCAACCAGGCATTACGCACCGCTCTGAACCGCCGCCAGCGCAACTGGCAGCAGGAAGAAATCATCGGCGTCACGCTCGATGTGGAGCGCGGCGACAACATCCGGACACCGCCGATCACCATGGGCAAGGCGACGATCACGGGCGCGCGCGTGACCTTTACCGACACCTCGATCTTCGAGCACTGGGAGCTGACGAAGGACCCCGCCGTGCTGCTCGGCATGGACGTGCTCGGCACGCTGGACGTCCTGATCATCGATTACAAGACCAAGGAGCTGCACGTGCGCTTCCGCGGCCCGCAGGCGCCGCTGGGCAAGTTGCGGGATACGCGAATTCAGGATCGCGAATAACGACGAACAACGACCCACGACGACTGGAAGGGGACTCATGCTGACGGTGCATCATCTCGGCGTCTCGCAGTCCGAGCGGATCGTGTGGCTGTGCGAGGAGCTGTCGATCCCGTACCAGCTCGTGTGCTACGAGCGCGACCCGGTCACCCGGCTGGCGCCGACCGAATACAAAGCGCTGCACCCGTTCGGCACCGCGCCGGTCATCGTCGACGGCACAGTGGTGCTGTCGGAATCCGGCGCGGTCATGGAGTACATCATCGCGCGCTATGGCAAGGGCCGATTGACCGTGCCGCCGGATGCGCCGAACTATCCCGACTACCTGTTCTGGTTTCACTTCGCGAACGGCTCGATGATGCCGGTGCAGTTCGCCGGTGCGATCAAGCCGAGCCCCGATGAGTCGCCGCGAGCGCGGATCATGCGCGAGCGCTGCGAGCGTAGCTGGAAGATGGTCGAAGCACGCCTGGGCGAAGTCCCCTATTTCGCTGGGGCCGAGTTCACCGCCGCCGACATCATCATGCTGTTTCCGCTGACGACGATGCGCGTGTTCGCGCCGCGCGACCTCTCCGGCAATCCGAACGTCCTTGCGTATCTGCAACGCATCGGCGCGCGCCCCGCCTACCGCGAAGCGATGAAGAAAGGCGATCCGCAGCTCACCCCGCTGCTGACGTAACTACTTCGTCAACCAGTATTCGCGCATGAGCTCGTGCGACCACGCAGGCTGCCGCACGGCGCTGCGTCCGATCGCATCCAGCTCCTGCACGGCCAGCACGCGGCCTTCGACGCGAACCAGCGGGCAAATCGTCGTGCCGAGACGATTCGGGCGGTTCTTGCCGCGCTGAGCGAAGATGCCCACCGCGGCCACTGCTGATTGTTGCGAGGATGGCGCGCGCCGGCGACGATCTTCGCCGCGTCGACCTGGTGGAAGTAGAACAGCACTTCGACGTGCGAGAACTCGGCCAAGCCGGCGAGCGCGTCCGGCGCGAACTGCGGCACGAGCTCGATGCGCGCCTGCTCGCCGCCCCAAAAATCATCCTCCGCGTGCGGCCGCGACGCCTGCACGTAACCGATCGGCTCGATCTCGATTCTCATTGCTTGCCTCTGCTCCCGCGAGCGCGGCAGTGTAACGACGCAATAGCCAGCGCGCACGCAAGGGACTAAGCTCGACGGCGATCGGTGTTGTTCACTTTCGTTCGGGGGCTGTGGCCCGAGGCCGCCGACGCGACTGAAGCTGTCGACGGTGCTCGCCACCCGCTCCAGGAGGCGCGCGATGAAGCGCAGCACCTTTGCGACGTGCGTCTTGTGCGGCGCGGCGATCCTCGGCTGCTCCCGCACCGACACTCTGCCTGCCGACGTCACAGGCGCCTTGGAACAGGCCATCACCCGCCACGATCTCGCTGCCACCGTCGCCGCTGTTTGCCGACGATGCGCAAATCCTGCCCCAGCACGGTCCCGCGATCCGCGGCCGTGAGGAAATCGAGGCGTATTTCAAGGACAGCATCACACCCAAGGTCGCCTACGACACGGACACGGAAATGACGCTCGTCCGCGGCGACCTCGCAGTCGAGCAGGGCCGCTACCGTGTCCGCAACGTGCGCCGTGGCTCGGACGTGGAAGACGGCAAGTACCTGCACGTCTGGCGCCGCATGGGCAACGACTGGAAACTGTACCGGCTCATCTACAACACAGACGTCGAACCTCGCACCCAGGTCTCGATCGAGCCCGCGCGCGAGGAAGGTTAGGAGATCCATCATGAGCACTCGTCTGTTCAGTCGCTTTCGCGTAGTCGAGCCCACCGGCGAAGCCGCCGCGGGTGGCACGAAGTCGCCGCGCGAGGCACTCAATGAGCAATGGTTGCGGATCCGCGCCGGCCTGGGCGGCTCGCCCGCGATCGACAGCATGGACGCCGTCTACAGCGCCGAGCTGCGCGAGCTGCGAAGTGCGGAAATCCAGGCGTGCGCGCTGGTCGACGAGATCTGGGTCACGCTGCTCAACGGCCCGCTCGGCGAGCGGGTGAGTCAATATGTGGCCGCGCTACGGCGGCGAACCGCCGAGCACGAGGGCAGCACTCATCGCAACCCCGTGATGCGCGCGCTGGTAAACGAAGCGAGTCGGATCGCGGAAAACTGCTCGTCGAACGTGCGCGACGTCGTGCTGGTCGCGGCGCTCCAGCAGATGGTGCACTACCTGATCACGAGCTACGGGACGATCGCTGCACACGCCAAGGCACTGGGCCTCACGGAGCAGGCGGCGCTGTTCCACGGCTATGCCGAAAGCGATCGGCAGTTCGACCTGGACCTCAGCTCATTGGCGAAGATCGAAGTGAATCCGCAAGCGCTCGATCAGCGCGAGCCGCCGCACTGAGCCGAGCTCACCGACCGGCCGGCACGACCAGCTGACGGTCGTTGGCGTCGCCCCAGCTGAGCAGCGGGCTCGGAATGTGCCCGCTGTCGCCGACGGCGAGCACTCGCGCCGAGCCGTCGGGCTGCACCTGGATCACGGTCAGGCTCGCATGCGGCACGGACATCCCGAGCCACGCCCGTGGATCGACCTTCAGCGCCTTCACCACCAGGTAACGAATGACGTTGCCGTGCGCGACGAGGATGTCGTTGCGCTTCGCGCCCTTGGCGGGCGTGAAGAACTCGGCAAACGCCTGGTCCAACTGCTTTGCGCACGCGGCCCGCTCGCGAGCAACTTCGTCTGCAGCTGTTTCATATTGAGGCGGTGTGCATTCGCTGAGCAGCGCTGACTGTGCAACAGGCACGTTCGACAGCGTCTCGTGCATCACGGCCGCGGTGTCCCGCGCTCGCTGCAACGTGCTCGACGTCATGGAATCGAATGAAACGCCTGCGGCGCTCAACCGCGCAGCGATCAGGCGAGCCTGAGCGACGCCGAGTGGCGTAATGCCAGGACCGAGCTGCGGATCCGCGTTGCGATCCGCGACGTAAGCACCGTGGCGGATCAAGTAGAGCGTATGCGGAGAAGTCGGCGGCGACTGCGCGGCCGCGATCCCGCTGACCAGCATGAAGCACGCCCAGACGAGCACTCTGACCATCGGCACGACTCCTGAATGAATGAACCTAGTCTCTGGTCGAAGCGGCCAGGCCCTTTCGACAGCCGGCAAAAGCGTGACTTTTGCCGGCTAGTTCTGCGCAGCGTTGCGCACGGGGTAGCGACGACACGGCGGCGTCGGATCTTTCGGCATGTCGGGGGCAAGCTGGATCTTCGTCACGAGCCCATCCTCGACGACGACATAGCCGAGCGCGCGGGCGATGTCGACGAACGCGCGATAGAGCTCCTCTGACGACAGCGGCTTGTCCCAACTCGCGGTGACCGTCGCGCACACGCCAGTCTCGAGCTCGAACGTGCGGCTGGTCAGCTCGCCGAGGTACGTCGCGATCTGGCCGAAATCGGCATCGATGAACGTCGGCCGATGCTTGACGGTGGACTCGATCTTTGTGACCTGACCCAACGCGCCGGCCGACAAGACCAGCGCTGCGACCGTCACGATGAGTTTGGACAGGCGGACCATTGCGTTGCGTACCCTTACTTGATCTTCTTCACGATGCGATCGGTGCCGCCGAGCTCGCGATAGATATAGTGCGTCACGCGGCCGCCAGTGTCTTTCACGAAGATGATTCGCGAAGCGTCGCCGCCCGCGGCTGCGCCCGGCACGAAGAACGTCGTGTCGCTCTCCGGCAGCCATTCGCCCGCCTCGCCCGCGCCGAGGCGCTCCAGCAAGCGGTCGCCGTTGCGCTCGACCTTCGAGATCAGCGTCGGCGCCCACTCATATTGACCGACATATGCATCGAGGATCGATGGGTCGATCTTCGCAGTCTTCGGTTCCGGCGGAATCAGGCCGTCCGCGACGAAAGTCGCCCAGGTGGCCATGTCGTTGCGTCGGCTCGCCTCCAGCCGACTGCGGATCGCGCTCACGATCTGCTCCTCGGCTTGCGCGAACGCAAGTGACGGGAGCGCGAGCGTTGCTATGAGGATCCAGGCGATGCGCGGCGACATGCCGCATTCTTACAGGATCCGCTAATCGCCGTCACGGTCGCAGCGGACCTCGACGTTGTCGATGTTCTCGTCGCGGATCGTGCCGGAGCCGTGGCGGACCTCGCATCGGTCGAACAACGGCTGCCGGCTGATCGTGACGTTATAGGACGCGCCGCTCGGCAGGCGGGTCGGGAAGGTGAAGCGGCTGTCTGATCCGATCTGCAAGTCGTCGCCGCCGTTGTTCTGGATCACGACGCCGCCCAGGCCGCGCAGGCGCGTGACGCGCCCGCCGACGCTGAAATCGGGCGTCTCGCAGTCCACGACGATATTCGTGACGTTGGTCGAACCCACGGAGCCGGAGCGGTTCGACACCGAGCAGGTCTGGTTCGGATTGCGCGGCTGCTCGGCGACCGTTACGTCGTAGCGCGCGCCGGTCGGCAGCGCAGTGTCGAAGCGGAACGTGCCGTTGCTATCGATCGTCAGCTCGTCGCCGCCGTTGTTACGCAGGACCAGGCCCGACCCTTCCAGCCTCTGCACGGTGCCGCCGATCGAGAAATCCGCGGTGCTGCAGCTCACGACGACGTTGCCGACGTCGGCGTTGCCGATCCTGCCGCGGGGATTCGTCACTGAGCACTCTTGGTTGGGATCGGATGGCGGTGTTCGCACGGTGACGTTGTAGTCCGCGCCCGTTGCCAGCTTGTCCCGGAATCTGAACTCGCCATCGGCGTTCACGGTGACATCGTCGCCGCCGTTGTTTTGCAGAACCAGCCCGCGCCCCATGAGGCCGACGACCGTGCCGGCGACCGAGAACGTGCTCACTGCGCAAGTGACTCGCACGCTGTTCACGTTGGTGCTGCCGATCGCGCCGTCACCGCCGGCGACCGTGCACACTTGCGTCGGATTCGCGGGCGGAGCTCGCGACTCTCACGTGATACTCGCGAGCCGCTCGGCACCGGCGCCGGGAACTTGAAGCTGCCATCTGCCGTGATCGGCAGTGAGTTGCCGCCGTTGAGTTCCAGCACGAGGCCGGAGCCGGCAAGACCGCTCACAGTCCCGCCGACCGTGAAGCTGTTGCTGACGCAGTTGATCGCGATGTTGCTGACATTGGCCCCTGCTACCGTGCCCGAGCCGTTACTGACCTTGCACTCCTGAGCTGGATTGGTGGGCTGCGTGCGCACCAACACGTCATAGCGGGCGCCGTTCTGCAGAGCCGTCTCGAATGCGAAGGCACCGCTGCGGACGATCGACAGGTCGTTGCCGCGATTGAGCTGCAGCACGAGACCCGAACCGGCGAGACCGAACCGTGAACCCGTTGCGGCGCCGCCGATCGTGAAGCTATTCGCAGCGCACGCGACTTCCACGTTGCTCGCGTCGGCGCCGCGGATCGTGCCAGTGGAATTGCGCACGATGCAGTTCTGTCCGCTCGGCTGAGCACCCACGACTACCGCATAAGTGGCGCCATCGATCAGCCGGTTGGCGAATGCGAACGGACCGTCAGTGGCAACGGCGAAGTCGTTGCCGCCGTTGTTCTGCAGCACCAGGCCCGTCCCCGTGAGCCCGGAAACCGTGCCGCGTATCGAGAACTGCCCGGTCGCACACGTAACCGCAACATCGGCGACGTTGGCGCTCGCGATGCTGCCGCTACCTTTCGTTACGGTGCAGGTTTGCGAAGGCGATGTAGGTTGAGAGACGACAACGACGCTGTAGGCCGAGCCAGTCGCGAAGCGTGTAGCGAACTGAAACGCACCGTCGGCAGCGACCGGCAGGTCGCCGGCGCCGTTGTTCTGGAGCACGAGGCCGCTACCGACGAGACCGCTGACACTCCCGCCGACCGTGAAGCTGTCCTGCGCGCCCTGCGAGGGCGGTGCGGGCGGCGGCCGCTCTTCCACGCTGCCTGTGCCGTTGGAACACGCGACCACGACCGGCAACACGAACAGGCCGGCAACCCAGCGCGCGCAGCGCAACGACAGCATTGTTTCCCCACGTCGGAATCTGGTCCTTTGTCATACCGACATGGGCAGGCAAATGTTCCCGATCGGACGGATCAGGTGCTCGTCGTCGTAGCGGAACGAATTGATTCGCGGGCTGACCGGGTGCGCGATCATGTGCTGCTGCGCGAGGGGTTTCAGCACCGTCTTCGCGACCACCGGCGCCGCAGTCAACCAGACCGCATAGTCGCGGCGCTCGAGGATCGCCGGCATCTCGTTGTTCGAGCCCTGTAATTCCGCCAACAGGGGATTCGGCGGAACGGTGATGAGTGCGCAGCCCTCGATCACGTCGTCGCCATTCTCGGCCTCGGTGCGATCCCACACGGCAGCCACGCCGAACACCGGACGATTCACCAGCCGAACGAAGAACGGCTGACGGTGGCCCTGCCAAGTCGACTGCCACGTGTAGTACCCGAACATCGGCACGATGCAGCGGCGTCCGACCTGCCACGCGCCGCGCGTCGCGGCGGCGTGCTCGATGTCCGCAATCGAAGTCGTGGCTGCGCACGCCTTGGCCGCGTCGGCTTCGGCCCAGTCAGGGATCAGTCCCCAGCGCAACATGACGCCTTCGACTTGCCCGTCGTGCATGCGGATCACGGGCACATAGCGCTCCGGCCCGACGTTGAAGCTCGGCGAAAATTGCCACCAGCGACGCCCCACGCCGAACTCCTGTTCGGCCTGCTCCGCCTCCGGTGTGACGTATCGCTCGCACATCCTTGATTCGACCTACAGCAATCCGTCGAGCCGCTCCAAATCGTTGATCATCCGCCAGCGTCCTCCGCCCTGCTCCACCTTCGCCTTCCAGGTGTCGACGCGCGACAGATATTCTTTAGGGTCGAAGTTGTCCGTGCGCAGCTTGGTCACGTTGAGTGCCACGACTTCGAAGCCCTTCAGGTCGAGCGGCACGTCGCGAACGTAGCCCTTGGCCAGGTCTTCCTTCAGGTCGGAGAAGATCAGGATCGTCTTGCGCCCGGAATGCTTTTCGTTGAGGAACTCGATCGCCTGCAGCAGGCCGCCGCTGATGTCGGTGTACTGCGCGCGACTCGGAATGCTCGACGAACTGTCGCACCTCGCCGGCGAACGCGCGCTTCTGCGTGTTCGCAGTGCTCGGACGGTCGTCGAAGGTTGCCTTCGCGATGATGTCCTTCTCGCTGAAGCTGCCGGTGTCGATGCGCGCGACGGCGAACGAGTCGGACGGCTCCAGTCGCGCGAGCGTGTACAGGATGATCGTCTCGGCCTTTCTGAGCTCGCTGCTGTACGTGCCGGAGGTGTCGAGCAGCAGATAGACGCCGGTGTTGCGCGGCGCAGCCGGTGCGCACGCGCCGAGCGCCAGCGCGAGACCCACGATTATCAGTGCGACCCGTCTCATGTCCGCACCTCCGACACTGCTTCCAGATCGGCCGAAGAGTCGGACCGATGCTTCATCCTCGTCTCCAGCCACAACGGCACGAACAGCGGCAGGTCGTAGATGCGCTGGGCCAACGTGCCGAGATGTCGGACGATGCTGCTCAACACGCGCAGCACCAGTGCGACGAAGCGCAGCAGCGCGATACCGGCCAAGCCGAGAACGGTGCGCAGAGAATGAATGAAGGTTTCGAGCGGAATTGCCACGAACGTCAGCGCGAACGGCAGGATGAACCCCATGCCCATCTGCGCCACGGTCGTGATCCAGAGGTACTCGTTCTGCAATCCGCCGCCGCTCTCCCCGCGCAGCAGCGCACCCGTCGCGAGCTCGTCCTGCAGCAGCACTTCGCGCATGTAGGCGAGGCCGGCTTCGACGCTCGCGAGCAGCGTCAGGATCGCGAACGTGATCCACATCATGCGCACCCGGATCTTGTCGGGCAGCGCACCGATGACGGGGAACAGCCGCGTGATGCGCAGCGACTCCATCAGGAACAGGCCCATCGAGATCTCGACCATGATGATCACGAGTGCCGCGACGTTGGCCGTGCGGAACGTGCCGATGTAGCTGGTGCCGCCGACCATCTCGGCCATCGGCCGCGCGATCAGCGAGAAGTTGATCGCCGCGCCGCCGATCGCGACCGTCAGCACCAGCGCCGAAACGAAGAACTGCACGACCGACGACGACGACAGCGTCGACACCGCGCGATCCTGGCCGTGCACGATGTCTTCGTACTCCTGCATGTGCCGGTCGACCGTGACGGCGCGCGTGAGAATGCTCTCGACGGACTTGCTGACATGGCCGAGCGTTTCGAGCACGACGCGCCACTCGGGCATCATCTTGCGCAGCAGGCCGTGGCGCTCGGCGCTGGCGGTGCGATACGCCTCCATCGCTTCCTTGTGTGCCTTGACCAGCGACTTGTGGATGTCTTCCAGTACCTCCGTGCCGCCCTTGCGCGCATCGATCTCCGCGACGGCTTCGACGGCGCGCACCCAGCCTGGCGCTTCCGGCGGTACGTCCACCGCGTTCTGGTGATTCTCTTCGATGCGCTGGATGGATTCGCTCAGCGCACGATGCAACGCCGGATAGTTCGCGAGGTCCTTGCGCACGCTTTCACCGACGCGGACGAACTCGCGCTCGACGATGCGCTCCTTCGCTTCGCGGCCCGCCGCGAGCAGCACTTCACGATTGCGCGTCGCGAGCTTCGCTTCGCCGCGGCCGACAGAATGCGCAGCTATTCGCAGGCCGCGCGCGAGCGCGACGGCTGTCGTGTGAATCGCTTGATGAGCGGTGTGTCGCGCGAGATAGAGCACCGCGACTGCGAGGACGAACCAGAGCAGCGCAGAGATCGCGGGCCACGGAGTGATAGCGAGAAGAATCCCCATACTGGCAACCCCGCTGTCATAGGAACGATCCTTTAGACCGGTAGCTTTGCGACCCTCCCTTTCGAGAGGTGTGCCTTTTGCAGCGCGAGCAGCGTGCGCTCGCGCCGAGGATTCTGTCAACGCGGTTTTAACGGGCGTGCCGGGTGTTATGTAAGACGAGAGCGCTTCGCGCAAGCGCACCTTCGCGAGGCGAGCGTCAGCGTTGTCGGCAACTTCAGTATTGCCAAGCTGGCGCGCGCACTTCGACAAGCCGATCAGCGATTGGCCGCGGCCCGGCGCGAGCACCTGCGCGGCTTCGAACGCCGCGCACGCTTCCTTCGCGCGACCCTGTTCGAGCAGCACTTCGCCGAGCAACTCGTTGGCCGGCTTGTCGAGCGATGGCGGACCGAATTCCATCGGACTCGCACGCTCGCCTGCCGCCGCTTCCGACAGCAACGCGATCCCTTCATTCGTGCGACCACGCTTCAGCAGCAGCAGACCGTCGAGTTGCTGCTGCTCGATCTTCGGCCAAACGCTGCGCCTGGCGCGTCCGCCGCCACACCTGCCGCGGTTGCCGCAGCGACGTAGCGCTTCGTGGAATTCTTCGCGCGCTCGATCGCGGCGATCGGCAGCGTCGAGCTTGCCGAAGCGGACGGCACCGTAGGCGTCGGCCCAATCGCGCGTGAACTCCGCAGTGATCAAGCCCTCGACGTTCACTTTCATGGCCGCGACAGGCCCAGACCAGTCGCCGGTGTCGATCAGATAACGCGAACGCATCACGGCGAAGGAAGCCGCTGAGCTGCTGTCGGAATCGAGTGCGCTCTGCGGCACCCATCTCGTGCTCGGGCATGACCGGATGGCTGCGCATCTCCTCGCCGCACCCCTCGATCAGGCGGCGAGTATCGGCGAATCGTCCCTGCTGCAGATAGGCATACGAGAGCCACGTCACTGCATGCCCGCAACCGACCGGCGATCCTGTCGCGCGCCGAATAGTGTCGATCAGCTGAATGGTCCGCTCATTCGCCGCAACCGTTTCATCCCACATGCCGAGCGCGAGATAGATATGAGAGGTCATGTGCTGAGCGTGCGGCGAGTCCGGCGCGATCTTCGCGTACGCGTAGGCCGCGCGCAGTCCGAGCGGCGCGTGCACGGAGTCGTCGACCGCGTGAATCAGGTAATGAGCAGCGCCAGGATGCTGCGGGTTGCGCTCGAACACTTCTTCCATGAGCGCCGCGGCGCGCATGTATGTCGGAACGTCGCGACCGCGTTCGAGGTGCCGAGCAGAGCGAGCGCATAGAAGCAGGTCGCGTCGACGTCGTCGGGATACTTCGCGTGCAGCTGTTCCATCGCGAGCGCATAGCGCCGCTCGCGATCGTTTTCGTCGCCCTCGCCGAACAGGATCTCCACTGCATCGAGATAGGCTTTCTCACGCGGCGTCTTCGCTTTCGCCGCGCGTGCCTGCGGTGTCGCGCCGAGCTTGGCGAGCGCTGCCCGCCCCGAACGCGGTCCTGTTCGTGCCACACCGCATGGTCGAACGACATCGCCTCGCCCCAGTACGCGAGCGCGAATTCGGGATCGGCTGCCTGCGCGCGCTGAAACGCTCGCGCAGCGACTGGATACTGGAAGTTGTGGAGCGCGGCGAGTCCCTTGAGGAAATCCGCCTGCGCGGCGGGCGCGCCGGAGTTCTCGAAGGAGATGACGCCCAGGTTCGGCTCCGCGGCATGCAGCGGCAGCCAAGTGACGAGCGCCGCGATGCTGGAACGATGATCCGAAGTTTCATGGCGCTCCGGTATCCAGGTCGACGATGATAGAGTGCCGCCCATGCGTGCTCAATGGCTCGTCGCTCTTGCGTTCTTCGCGTTCGCAGCTGCACTGGCAGCGGACCAGGCCGCGCCGCTCGCGATCGGCGAGACGTTCACGCTGCAATCGAAGGCGCTGAACGAGACCCGACGCATCAACGTCTACCTGCCGGCGGGCTACGCCGAAGCACCCGACAAGCGCTTCCCGGTGCTCTACATGCCGGACGGCGGTCTCGCCGAGGATTTTCTGCACGTGCGGGCTCGTGCAGGTCTCGGTCGGCAACGGCACGATGCGTCCTTTCGTGCTCGTTAGTGCCTCGGCATCGAGAACACTGAGCGCGCGTCGCGATCTACTCCGGTCCGCACGTACATGCGACGACGGCTTGCAGCAGAACGATCGATCCCGATCGTCGGCGGCTGGCGGCTGCGCGCATCCGTCGACAGCCTGTGGTTCGCCGCTGGCAGCTACCGGCGATGGATCAAGCGCTCGCTTCGCCGTCAGGCGAACGCCGACTCGACGCTCGATCATCCGCAGCAGGATCATGCCGCGATCCGACCTGCCGTGATCTCGAGCACGTTCCGCCTGAGCGCGGTACCGTCTCCGAGCTGAAGTGCCCCGAGTGCGGGCACGTTGCAGTCGAAACGATGCCCAGCGATGCCTGCGTCTACTTCTACGACTGCAAGGGATGTGGAACTGTGCTGCGCCCGAAGAGCGGCGACTGTTGCGTGTTCTGTTCCTACGGCTCCGTAAAATGCCCGCCCATCCAGATGAATTCTGGTTGCTGCGGGACGCAAGGTCCGTGACGCCCAATCCTGGCCGCCCAGTCCGATTGCTGCAGGCGACAGCGCCCCACGAGTGGGACGCGGCGCGCCGTCTCGTGCAGGAGTACGCAGCCTCGCTCGACGTCGACCTCTCCTTTCAGAACTTCGATCAGGAACTGCAGCACTTCACCACCGAGTACGCTGCACCGACACGGCGCGTTCATCCTCGCCGAAGACGAGGGACAGTACCTCGCATGCATCGGCGTTCGACGGTTCTCGGACGACATCGGCGAGATCAAGCGCCTCTACGTCGCTCCCGCTGCCCGCGGACGCGGGCTCGGCCGCGTGCTCGTGGAACGAATCATCGTCGCCGCACGGCAGATCGGCTATCGCAGTCTGCTGCTCGACACGCTGCCTTTCATGAAGGAAGCCCAGGCGCTCTATCTTTCTCTGGGCTTCAAGCCCACGACCGCCTACCGCTTCAACCCCGTCGAGGGTTCCGCCTTCCTGCGGCTCGACCTTTGACCCGGCCAATCCGACCGTTCGACACGAACTTCCGTCCGCAACCCCAGCTGGCCTTACATTCACGGTGCCGACCTGTCACCGGTCGAGGGGATATTCCATGAAGCGACGCGAAGCGATCCAACTGTTCACGGCCGCGGCTGCAGCCACAGTGGCTGGCGGACCCACCTTCGGCCAAGACGACAAGGTGGGCCAGAAGCTGCGGGTGCTCATCTTCGGCGGCACGGCTTCCTCGGGCCGCATTTCGTCCAGGCGCTACAGGCGGGCGGACATCAGATCACTCTCTTCAACCGTGGCCGCAGCAACCCCGGGCTGTTCAAGGATCTCGAAACGCTGATCGGCGACCGCGACGGCAAGCTCGATGCTCTGAAGGGCCGCGACTGGGACGTGGTCATCGACGACTCCGGCTACGTGCCGCGACACGTCAAGCTGACCGCGGACCTGCTCAAGGACCACATTCGTCACTACCTCTTCGTGTCGAGCATTTCCGTCTACGGCACGTTCCCGAAGCCGGGGCTCGACGAGGACGACAAAGTTGCGCAGCCGCCGGACGCGAAGGTCGAAGAAGTCACCGGCGAAACCTATGCCGGCCTCAAGGCTGGCTGCGAACAAGTCGTCGAGAGCACATACGGATCTCGCTGCACGATCGTGCGGCCGCACTACGTCGTCGGACCCGGCGACAGCACTGATCGCTTCACGTACTGGGTCGCGCGCGTAGCGCGTGGTGGCCAGGTGCTAGCGCCCGGTAGCGCCAACGATC
The DNA here is from genome assembly GCA_963830745.1 of uncultured Gammaproteobacteria bacterium. Classification (GTDB taxonomy): domain Bacteria; phylum Pseudomonadota; class Gammaproteobacteria; order Steroidobacterales; family Steroidobacteraceae; genus Steroidobacter. The sequence goes on along the minus strand of CAWHNL010000009.1, from coordinate 512,406 downwards.
CGCTGCAGTACATCGACGTGCGCGATCTCGCAGCGTTCGTGCGTCGCTGCGCCGAAGAACGGCCATCGGGTCGCTTCAACGCGTGCACACCGCCGGGCGCGCACACGATGGGCGAGTTGATGGACACGGGCAAGCAAGTCAGCGGCTCGAACGCGACGTTCGTGTGGGCCGATGCGGAATTCATCCAGAAGAACGGACTGATGGAGAAAGGCGAGATTCCGATCTGGCTGCCGCCGACCGGCCCGCTCGCCGGCGCGCTGCTCGTCAGCTCGGCGCACGCTGTGCAGCAGGGCCTGCGCTTCCGCGGCCTCGACGCGACCGTGCGCGATACGCTCGACTGGCACAACAAGCGTCCGGCTGAGCAGCGGCAGAAACTGGCCGTGGGCCTGACCCCGGAGCGCGAAGCCGAGTTGCTGAAGCAAGTGACGGCGAAGAAGGGCTGAAGCGCGCGATGGCGTATTGGCTCTGCCAACTGTTCGGATGGGGATTTTTGAACGCGTTCGGGCAGACGGTCACGGCGATGTCGAGGGAGTCGCCCGCGCCGACTTTGCAAATCGCACTCGAAGTCGTATCGCTCAATTCGATCGCGCTCCTGCTCACCCACTTGCTGCGCGACTACATGAGGCGACACCGCTGGCATACGCTGCGCATCGCCGCCCTGGTGCCAAGAGTCCTCGGCGCATCGGTCGTGCTCGGATTTCCGATCGCGGTGATGATGGGTTTCCTGTCGATCGCGACGCTGTGGGGCGGCGGCGAGACAGCTGAGGCACAGCAGGCGGTCGGCGAAGTTGTGGGCCCAGCAGGCGCATGGCTGATACGCGTCGACCTGCTGCTGCGGACCCTCAACTGGAGCGTCATCTTCGCGCTGTGGATGGTCCTGTACTTCAGCATCACTTCGGTGCGCGACCGTCACCGGGCCGAGCTGCGCCAGTCGGAACTGGCGCACGCGTTGAAAGTAGCGGAGCTGCGGCTGCTCAAGTCGCAGCTCAATCCGCACTTCCTGTTCAACTCTCTGAACAGCGTGCGCGCGCTGATTGCGGACGATCCCACCGGGGCGCAGAACGCAGTGACGCAGCTGGCGCGGACATTGCGCTATACGCTCACCGCGGGTCAGGAAGAAGTCGTCTCGCTGGAGCGCGAGCTGGAGATCGTCGCCGATTATCTCGAGCTCGAATCGCTGCGGCTCGGCGAGCGTCTGCGCATCGAGCGCACGATCGCTCTGGAAGCTCGTGTCGCACACATCCCAGTGATGTTGCTGCAGACCGTGGTAGAGAATGCGATCAAGCATGGGATCGCCGAGCTGCAGCAGGGTGGTGTGTTGCGGATCAGCGCCGAAGTGCGCGACGGCGCGCTGATCATCGAAGTCGAGAACCCGCGTCCCGCATCGCCCAGCCAATTGCCCTCGCACGGCATCGGCCTGCGCAACGCAGCCGAGCGGTTGCGATTGTTGTTCGGGACCGCTGCCCTGCTGGATCTCGATCTGTCGCATCCCGATCGGGCACTCGCGCGTATTCGCATTCCACAAGCCACCTAGCAATGGCCCCATGAAAGCCATGATCGTGGACGATGAGCCCCTGGCCCGGCGCGAGCTGCGCCGGCTCCTGGCCGAGTTTCCCTGGGTGGAAATCATCGCCGAAGCCGGCAACATCACTGAGGCCGCTGCAGCGATCGAGGCGAACGCGCCCGAGCTGCTCTTTCTCGACATCAAGATGCCAGGCGGCAGCGGCTTCGATCTGCTGGCGCGTCTCGAGCACGTGCCGCGCGTGATCTTCACGACCGCTTACGACGATCACGCCGTGCAGGCATTCGAGGTCAACGCGCTCGACTACCTGCTCAAGCCGATCGAACCGGAGCGGCTCGCTGCCGCGCTCGCGCGGGCGCGCGGGCCGCTGCCGACTTCGACTGCTCCACGACCGACGCAGATCGTCGAGAGGCTGTTCATCCGCGACGGCGCGCGCTGCTGGTTCGTGCCGCTGCACGAGGTGTGCTTGATCGTCGCCGAGGGCAACTACGTGAGACTGCACTGGCGCGATGTTCGCCCGCTCCTCGGACGTCCGCTCAGCAGTCTCGAAGAGCGCCTCGACCCGCAGCGGTTCTTTCGCGCGAATCGGCGCCAGATCATCAACGTCGAGTTCATCGAGGAAGTGGAGTCCGGCACGAGCGGGCAGCTGCACGTGCAACTGCGCGGCGGTCCGGAAGTCGAGATTTCCCGGCGCCAGGCGCGGATCTTCAAGACGCTGATGAGTGTGTGACTACTGCGGTGGCTGTTCGGTCGCGAACATCACCGGCGTCGCGCCTTCCACGCGTCCGATCGTCGCGCTCTCGCTGACGAGTAACTCGACCTGGCGCTTGAAGCGCAGCGTGCCCGCCACCGTGGCTCGCGGTCCAATGACCACGCGCGGCGGCGTGCTGCGGCCCACCGGAACGCCCAATTTGAAGTCGCCGAACGACAGCCCGATTACGGCGCGCTTGTGCACGAGGATGCCGCCATCGATGCGCGAGTCCGGCTCCGACGTAGATGTCGCCGTAGGTCGTGGAGACCCGCCCGCCGACTCGCGCGCCGTCGATCCTGATCGTGCCGGTGTCGTTCGACAGGCTTCCGGCGACTTCGGATCCGGGTTCGAGCACGAGCTCGCCGTTGCCGGTTTCGACGTCGCCCGCGACACGCGAATCACGTTGCAAGGTGATCGCGCCCGACATGGACTCCAGCGATTTCGCATGCGCATGCGACGCGAGCGAAATGTCGCGCGTGATGGTTTCGATGGGCTCGGCAGGCTCTTGCTGAGCCTCGCAGGCGCACGGCAAGGTCACTTCTCCGGAGGCGACCGCGGCCGCCGAGAGCACAATCCAAGGTATGAGTGCGAACCGCATGACAAGTCTCCTTGGCCAACCTGCGGTCAATTTAGGATGGCCGCGGAAACGCTCAGCAGATTTGTGGTGAGCGGTCGCCCCCGCGTGGCGAACGGCGCGTACACTCGATGCGCCACGCCTCTGCATCGAGGAGGTCACCATGAAACCCTGGATCTGCGTCCTCGTTACCATGGTCGTCGGAGGTCTCGGCGGATGCCAGCGCGATTCGGCCGCGACGAGAGCCGAGATCGACAAGCTCCGCGCGAGATACGAAGCGGCTGTCGCATCCGGCGTTCCTCAATCGATGACACCGCTGTTGGCGGACGGAGCCGTGATGGTGCAACCAGGCGCGCCGGACTGGAACGCGATGGCCGCTGCCGCGAAAGGAGCGCCCTTCCCGCCCGGCGCGACAATCGCGATCAAGCCGATCGAAGTCGTCGCATTGAACGGCGAATGGGCCTACGAGTTCGGCACTTCGATTACGACCTATACGCCCGAAGGCACAGACACCCCGCAGCAGTTGCGCGATACATATCTTGTGCTGTTTCGGAACACGGGCGACGGATGGAAGGCGTATCGCGAGGTCGCGAGTGCCGCGCCTCCGCCCAACGGTTGGCCGAGCGACTGAGTGTGAATCCCCTCCCCACGATGTGAGGAGGGGATCTGAGGCGCAGCTCAGGCAACCCGACGGGCGGTGACGACGGGGAAATCGATCTCCGTGCCCGCAACGCTGTTGACGTAGTTCGTCCAGGTGTTGAGCGCGACGTGCTGCACGATCTCGACGATCTCGCCGTCCGTGTAGCCGGCGGTCCGCACCGCGCGGACATCCTCGTCGCTTACGTGACCGCGCAGCTGGGCGACCTTGCGCGCGAACCGTACTGCGGCGTCGGCCTTGGCATCGTTCGATGACCCGCTGCGATTGGCAGCGATCTCGCTTTCGTCGAGCTTTGCGACGTGCTTGCCGAGATAGGTGTGTGCGGACAAGCAGTAGTCGCAAGCATTGAACTCCGCGATAGCGAGCGCGATGCGCTCGTGCGTGGCGGCAGGCAAAGCGCCCTTGCCGAGAGCGCCGAGCAGGCCAACGTAACCCTGCAGCGCCGCGGGGCTGTTGGCAACCATGCGGAACAGATTCGGCGCGACGCCGAGCTGCTTCTTGACGCCTTCGAGCAGCGAGCGAGAAGCCTCGGGAGCGGCCGCGATGGTGGCGGGAGTGGGAATGCGCGTCGTCATGGTGAATCTCCGTGAGTGGGTGGACGGCGAGCAAAGTACGGGCTCTCGTGCGATGAAACTAGCTGCTATTCTTTGGAGGCGCCCTCTCGAAATATGAAAGGTGGTCGAACGCCATGGATCGTCTCGAATCGATGTCCGTGTTCGTAGCAGTGGTAGCTGCCGGCAGCTTCTCTGCCGCAAGCCGTCAGCTGCGCATGCCGCTGCCGACCGTCAGTCGCAAGGTCGCCGAGATCGAGTCGCATCTCAACGCGAAGCTGCTGGTGCGTTCGACACGCAAGCTCGTGCTGACCGAAGCGGGACAGGCGTATGTCGAGGACTGCAAGCGCATCCTCGAAGCAGTGACCGAAGCCGAACGCGGCGCATCGGGCCAATACAACGCGCCGCAGGGCGAGCTCACCATCACGGCGCCGATCGTCTTCGGCCGCTTGCACGTCTTGCCCGTGGTGGCCGAGTTCCTCCGCGAATACGCGCGCGTCGACGTGCGCCTGCTGCTGATCGACCGCGCGCTCAATCTAGTGGAGGACCGACTCGACCTCGCCGTGCGTATCGGCGCGCTGGCAGACAGCCGTCTCGTCGCCAGCAAGGTCGGTCAGATCCGCCGCGTGGTGTGCGCGAGCCCGGGCTACCTCGAGGAACACGGCACGCCGAAGACTCCGCAGGATCTACTCAAGCATGAGTGCGTGACGTTCACCGGGCTGACAGACGCCGGCTCGTGGGGATTTCGCGATCACCAGACCGTGCGCGTGCGCTCGCGGCTGACCACCAGCACAGCCGAAGCTGCGATCGATGCGACGCTCGCAGGCGTCGGCCTGACGTGCACGTTGTCGTATCAGATTGCTGATGCAGTCAAGGCGGGACAGCTCGCCGTCGTGCTCAGGAAGTTCGAGCCGCCGCCGCTCCCCGTGAGCCTCATCTATGTCCACGAGTCGCGCATCACCGCGAAGTTGCGCGCCTTTGTCGATTTCGCCGCGCCGCGCCTGCGTGCGCGCCTGACGGACGCTGCGATCTGAGCGACTCGTCAGTTGCATCCTTTTGTCTGTCGTGTCCGGCTCGCGGGCTGGCGCGGACGAGGCGCATGCGACCGTCGCTGAGTCAGCGGGGTGCGCAGCCGCCAGCAGTGGGAGCCGTCAGCGCTTCCGGCTGGACATGGCGTGGCTGAGTCGCGCATGACAGGCTCCACTGCTTCTCCTGATAGTTAGTGGAAGATTCCGTAGACCGCCGAGACGACCACGCCAGTCGCGATCGCGGCGAGCACGACGTCGTGGTCGACGCGCACGTAGTGATAGCCGCGCGGCGGCGGACGCAGGCGATACGAGTAGTAATCGCTCACGATGTAGCGGCGGCCGTAGTACGCGCGCGGCAGATGATCGCCGTAGCGCCACGAGCGGTAGTGGTAGCCCGACGGCCTCACGTAGCGACCGGTGACGTAGCGACGACCGTCGTAATGACGGAAACCATAGTGGCGATCCCAGTCGCGACGGTCATACCGCCGATCGTCGCGGTCATCGTGACGATCGTGGCGACTGTCGTACCGGTCACGGTCTCGATGATCGGCCTGCGCCGTGGTGACGACGCCACCAATGAGCGTGAGCGCGAGGGCCGTAGCAGCGAACAGACGTTTCATTTCGATCTCCCGAACTGACCGGACGAACCGGCTTGGGATGCACTATCGGGCGGGACGCCTGATCCGAGACTGAACGTTTTCAGACAGCTGCCGTTCAGCCAATTTCCTTCGTCAGTAGGCGTAGTTACGCGCGACGGCACATAATTCCGGGCGCATCACGTCGACGGGGACGATCAGGAGAATCGCATGTACGAGCTGCACTACTGGCCGACAATTCAAGGGCGCGGCGAATTCGTGCGGCTCGCGCTGGAGCATGCAGCGCTCCCCTATCGGGACATCGCGCGGCTACCCAAGAGCAAAGGCGGCGGCGAGGATGCGCTCTGGAAGTCGCTCGACCGTGCGCATCCACGCACCCTTCCTTTTGCGCCGCCCTATCTCAAGGCGGGCGACCTCGTGATCGGGCAGACCGCGAACATCCTGCTCTTTCTCGGCAGGCGCCACCGGCTCGCGCCCCGCGATGAGGCCGGCTGGCTGTGGACGCATCAACTGCAACTGACGATTGCAGACCTGGTGGCAGAAGTGCATGACACGCATCACCCCATCAGCGTCGGCGAGTACTACGAGGATCAGAAGCCCGCAGCGGCGAAGCGCACAGCAGCCTTTCGCAAGAGCCGCATGCCGAGGTTCCTCGGCTATTTCGAGAAGGTGCTGGATCGGGCCGGATCGGACTGGGTGAACGGCAAGCAGCCCTCATACGCCGATCTCTCGTTGTTCCAGGTCGTGGAGGGCTTGCGCTACGCCTTCCCGCGCTGGATGCACAAGCACGAGCAGGATTATCCCAAGTTGATCTCGCTGCGCGACCGTGTAGCAGTGCTGCCGAGGATCGCTTCCTATTTGAGGTCGCCGCGACGCATAGCGTTCAACGAAGACGGCATCTTCAGGTACTACAAGGAACTGGACCGCGCCGACTGAGCGTCAGTCCAGATACTTCGCGCGAGCATCGCCCGATCGCACACCAATCTGCGACAACCATTCGAGGATTGCCCGCACCGCGGGATCCGCATTCTCCTTGCCGTCCTTCTCGCCAAACGCATCGCGCCGACTCGCGTAGCGCGTGAAATGATGATCGAGCTGCGGCAGCTCCCGAAACGTCGCCGAGCCCGGCTGACGCTTATTGACGATGTTCGCGATCAGCTGCGCCGCGTCCTGCGACTCGAACCAGTCGTACTCGCCGTGGAGCACGAGCACCGGCGCGCGCACGCGGCTCCACGCACCGGCCCAGTTCTGTCGCTGCGCCTGCTGATGAAATGCAAACGGTCTCCCATAGTGACCCGTATCGCTCGTGCCGACGATACGGCGCCAGACTTCGCCGAGCTTCGGGTCGCTCGCTGCAATCGCAGCCGGGGTCTCACCTTTCAGCAGGTATCGTGCGAAGTACGCTGCGCGCGCGTTGACCTCGCCTGTAAGTGCCTGCGGATCCGTGTCTCCGAGCTCCAGCGCACTTCGCTCGAATCTCAGCATGCGCTCGAACCACGTCGCAGCACCGCCGCCCCACACGACCACGCCAGCGACGTCTTCGTCCGGCCGCGACGAGCGGCGCGTAGTTCGAGCCCATGCTCGCGCCGAAGACCACGACTCGTCGCGGGTCGACGTCTGGACGCGACTTCAACTGACGAAGGGCAGCACGGTGATGAGCCAGCTCGGTCTCGTAGTCCAGCTGCGCGCATGGCGTACCCTTGCTCTCGCCGACGCCGGATTTCTCAGTCCGTTGCCACACCATTCCGGACTCGGAAATGAGACGCCTGAGCATTACGCTCCAGCCGTCCTGCGCGTTCGGACGCAGCTCGATGCTGTCGCACGACAGCCATTGCACGAACAGCACGGCAGGCAACTGCCCAGTGCTCTTCTCTGGACGAGTGACGATCGTGTGCAGCCGCGCGCCGTCGCCGGGTAGCAACTCGCCATGCTCGGTGTGTAGACCTGGAAGTGCTTCAGCCGCCTGTGACGACGGACCTGCCAGCGCGACGAGCGCCGCGAGCGCAGACGTAGATGAGTCTCATGAGGTGCTCCGCTGGAAAGAACGGAGCGGGCACGCTCACACGCCGCCACCCTCGGCGGCTTGCCGAAAGCTCACGACTTCATGCCGATTCCGGAAACGGCGCGTGCCGCGGCCGGGTTCTGCCGGCGATACTCCGTCGGCGTCATGCCGAAGCGTTCCTTGAAGGCGCGATTGAACGGCCCGATCGAGCCGTAGCCGACTTCCAGAGCGATCGTCAGCACCGGGATGCGCCGCAGCTGCGGATCGCCGAGCCGCTCGGCCGCTTCCTTCAACCGGTGCGTGTGCAGGAAGTCGTTGAAGTTGCGGAAGCCGAGGCCGTGGTTGACCACGCGTCGTAACACGTGCTCTTGCGTGCCGAGCAGGTTCGCCAACTCGGCGATCGTCAGCGCTTCACGCGCATACAGGCGTTCGGCCACGAAGCGGTGGTTCAACCGATCGAGCACGCTTTGCTCCAGGCGGCTGAGCGCGACCTGCGGCGACGTGTCGACGGCCGCGATCCAATTCACGACCCGTAGTTGCACGAACGTCGACAACGTCAGTGCGGCGACGACGTCGATGATGACGAAGTTGAGCAGCACGAGCGCGCTCGGCGTCGAACGTCCCTGGAACAGCACGACGGCCTGCGTGATGATGACCGCCGCCAGGTAGATCGAGACGAACGGTACGAACCACTGGCGCAGTTGCCGGCGTCGCGGATCCAGATCGCCCGCCATCCCGAAGTACACGGTGAGCGGCGCGAGGCACGCGAACGCGAGACCCGCCACGGGAAATACGAGTCCCAGGAGAATGTGCGACTGATACAGCACGCCAGCGACGCCCATGGCGCCGAGGCAAATCACATCGCTCGTCCGCAGCGTCGGGCGATCCGAGAACAACAGGCGGGCGCAGATCCAGAACCACACCGGATGCGTCGAGCACAGCGCCGTCAGAGGATAGATGAACGCACCGAAGATGCGGTCCGCGCCGGACATCGACGTGAGCAAGAAAGCCGCCACGCTGGCCGCGAGCCATGCCACGGAACGCGCGCGATGCGTGCGCTCGCGCGTGCGAAGCACACTCAGTGCGACGAGCGCCAGAAGCGCCACACCGATCGCGCGAAGCGTGAGCTCGACGGGAAACACCGCGGTATTCTAGCTCACATGACGCTCACCTTCAGTCGGCGCCTGGCTCTGGTCTTTGGCGTGTTGCTGCCGATCGTCGAGACGATTCGCCGCTGGCCGCAGCTGGGCGACCTCCGCGTCTGGCCAGCATGGCTCGACGACTTCTTACTGGGCGCGTGCCTCCTCTACGGTGCGTGGCGCACCGCGAAAGACATCGAAACCGGCCGCCCTGGTTGGTCGCGGCCTGGGGTATCACCTGCGGCATGGCTTACTCGAGCTTCTTCGGCCAGCTGCTTCGCCTCGACCAGCCCGATCCCGCGCCGATTCCGGCGGCATGGGTCGTCGGCATCAAGGGGGTCGGCTTCCTGCTGGCCATTCTTGCCTTGGCCGGCAGCCTGCGGCACCCTCCCGAAAAGTCACCGTAGGTCGGGCTTCAGCCGACTCTGGCAATTCGGGGGATGCAGCGATGTCCACAAAAATACTCTCCAGCCTTGACTCCGATCCGCAAGGCCAGCGCCTGCCCATCAAGCTCGATTCGACCTCCAACGGCGAGTTCGCGCCGGTTCCGCTGGATGCATCGCTCCGACAAGCGAACACGCTCGCGTCCGAATGGGCGCAAGGCTTCGCGCGCCGGCTGAACCAGAGCCGCCGCAATTTCCTCGTTTCCGCCTGCGGCGCAGCTTCCACGCTGCTCGCCTTCAATGCCGCGCACGCGCGCGTCGGCCGCAACGGCGGATTCTTCGAAGTCTCGCAGGAAGCCGCACTCGAACCGCAGCTCGCGGCGGCCGAGCTCGGCAAGAAAGAATTCATCTTCGACGTGCAAGGCCACTTCGTGAACCCGACCGGCGCGTGGACGCGCGCCCTGCCGGCTGATGCGAGGCCCCTTGCCGAAATGCCGAACGCGCAGTGCGAGCTGGCGAAGACGCCCGGCGACCGCAGCTATCTCAAGTGCCTGAGCGGCGATGAGTTCGTCAAAGACGTGTTCCTGGACTCGGACACCGACATCATGGTGCTGAGCTTCGTGCCCTCCACGCGCGAAGGCGAGCCGCTGACGATCGAAGAGGCGCTCGCGACGCGCGACATCGTCGAGAAGATGGAAGGCACCAAGCGATTGCTGCTGCACGGGCGCGTCAATCCGAACCAGAAGGGCGACGTGGAAGACATGGAGCGGCTCGCCAAGCTCGGCGTGGTCGCGTTCAAGACGTACACGCAATGGGGCCCGGACGGTAAGGGCTTCTTCATGACCGACGACGTCGGCATCGCATTCGTGGAGCGCGCGCGCAAGGTCGGCGTGCGCAACATCTGCATCCACAAAGGGCTGGCGTTCGGCCAGAAGAGTTACGAGCATTCGACTTCGCGCGACATCGGCCCGATTGCCAAGCGCTTCCCGGACGTCAACTTCCTCATCTATCACTCGGGTTACGTCATCGGTAAGGACGAAGGTCCGTACGATCCGAAGCGCACCGACGGCATCGATGCGCTCGATCACGTCCGTGCTCAACGCGGGCGTGAAGCCGAACAGCAACGTGTATGCCGAGCTCGGCTCGACCTGGCGCTTCCTGTCGATGCGCGACCCGACCTCGGCCGCGCACGCGATGGGCAAGCTGTTCAAGTACATCGGCGAGGACAACGTGCTGTGGGGCACGGACTCGATCTGGTACGGCTCACCGCAGGACCAGATCCAGGCGTTCCGCACGTTCCAGATCGCGGACGACCTGCGCGAGAAATACGGCTACCCGAAGATGACGAGCGCATTGCGCGCAAAGGTGTTCGGACTGAACGCGACGAAGCCGTATCACCTCTCGCCGGCAGACATTCGCCGCGAGACCGAAGGCGACGCGGTTGCGCGCAGCCGGGTGGCATACGCGGAAGCGCCGAATCCGTCTTTCGCAACGTACGGCCCGCGCACGCGCCGCGAGTTCCTGAACTTGCGGCGCTTGCACGGCGCGGGACCGTAGCTGCTTCTCCGCCTACTTGTTCTTGATCTCGTCGAAGTAGAGGTCGAAGTTGCTGACCCCTTTCGTCGAGATGTTGAACAGGAAGTTCTCGTACGTGGTTCCGCTCGGACGCAGTCCGCGCTTGCTCAGGTCGAGCGGCCCCGGATCGGCGGCGCCTCCGCCTTGCGTCACGCCCACGAGGCCAGCGCCGCGCGCCGTGGGGCCCCAGAGATCTTCTTGGTTTATTTCTTCTCCGCCTGCTTCTTCAAATACTCGGCATAGCCTTTGGCTTCGACGCCCTGGCTCGTGATCTGCATGCGGATCTCGTCGCTGACCTGCGGCACGAACGCGCCCAGGCCGAAGTCGGAGCGCTTCAGTGTCGTCGTCGCCTCGAAGCCAACGGTCGGCAGCTCCGTGCGCGGATTCGAGCCCACCTTGAGCACGGTGACATCGAGCGTGACCGGCTTGGTGATGCCGTGCAGATTGAGCTCACCGGTCACCTTCAGTCGATCCTTGCTGGCGCCCTGCTCGACCTTCGTGCTGCGGAACGTGGCGGTCGGAAATTTCTGCACTTCGAAGAAGTCCTCCGAGCGCAGATGCTCGTCGAGCGCCGGCACACCGGTGTTCAAGCTCGATAGCGGGATCGTGACCTGCACCGACGCGCGCGTGGGATTGGCCGGGTCGAACTCGAGCGTGCCCTGGCCCTGGCTGAACTGCGCGGCCGGATTCGAGAAGCCGAGGTGGCTCCAGCGGAATACGGCCTGCGTGTAGTCGGGCTCGATCGTGTAAGTCGTGGCGTAGAGCGGCGCGGCGGCGAGTGCGAGCGATGCGGCGAAAGCAAGGCGACGGATCATCTGGGCAACTCCTCTTGAGTGAACGGGCGGCGCACTATGCTCAGCCGCTACCGGCGGAGTCCTGAAACCCGGTTGAAACGTTCTGAACCGGTCTGAAAGCGGTCCGTGCTCGCGTTGCGGGCGCTATAGTTGACCGCGTATGGCGCACCCGCCCCCGAAAACCCTGCGCATCGGCGACTGGTTCGTGAACCCGCTGTCCGGCGAAATCGCCCGCGGCGAGGAACGCGTCCGGCTGGAAGCGCGCACGATGCGACTGTTGCTCTGTCTCGCCGAGAGTCCGGGCGAGGTCGTCAGCATCGACGCGCTGCTGAGCCAGGTCTGGTCGGGCGTGGTCGTCACGCCGGATTCCGTCTACCAGGCGGTCGCTGCGCTGCGCCGCCTGCTCGGGGACGACGCAAAGCAACCCGCGTACATCGTCACCGTGCCGCGGCTCGGATACCGGCTCGTCGCTTCAGTGGAGTCGCAGGTCGAGGCGCCTGCCGTTGCTCGCCCTGCCCGAACGGGCTCGCGGATGTACATCCTGCTGGCGCTCGGCGTTGTGCTCGTCGTCGGTTCGACGACCTACTACCTGGCTGCAGACCGAGATGCGACCCGCCAAGCCGCGCCCGAAGTGGCCGCGAGTCCGAAGGCCATCGCCGTGTTGCCGTTTCTCGATCTGACCGACAGCATGAACGAAGAACCGTTCGCCGACGGCATGACCGAAGAGCTGATCCACAAGCTGAGCAAGGTGCAGGGGCTGCGCGTGCCGGCTCCGACGGCTTCCTTCTATTTCAAGGGCAAGCAACTGCCGCTCGCGGAGATTGCCAGATCGCTGCGCGTGAATTACGTGCTCGACGGCAGCGTGCGCAAATCGGGCGACACGCTGCGGGTCGCGGCGCGACTGGTGCGCGCGGACGACGGTTATGTGGTCTGGTCCGAAACCTACGACCGGAGCGCTGGACGACAAGCTCATGGTCCAGGACGACATCGCCGGCGAAGTCACGAGCGCGTTGCGGACGTCGATCGACTGACACCTTCGGCCTGAATCGCCAGCTTCACGTCGTCGCTCGCGAACATCATGTAACGCGTCATGCCGAAAGCCGAGCGCTTCACGCTCGTCGTCGCGACGATCGCGCAGCGCTGGTCGCCCTGCCCTGCGCAGTCGTAACTGGCGACATCGAGCGCGACCGACCGCGTGACACCGAGCAACGTCAGCTCGCCTTCGATCCGCGCGGGCCGACCTTCCGAAAACACGATGCGCTGAGCACGGTAGGCGATCTCGGGATGCGCCGCGGTGTTCAGCATCGACGGGCCGCGCACGAACTTCGCTGTCGCCGCGCTGCCGGCCTCGAGCGAGCGCGCGTCGATCACGATGTCGAGCTCGCCGCGTTCCTCGGCGGAGTCGAGCATCACCGTTCCGGCGGCGCGGCGGAATTCGCCCCGCTGCGTGGTGCCCATGCTGCGCATCTCGAACGAAACGAGCGTGCGGCTCGGATCGAGCGTGAATTCCGTCGCGCGGGCGCTCGCATTCCACAGGAGGATGGCGAGAGCGATGAGGCAGGCGATCAATGTGTGTCGTGCGAGCATGGCGGAAGGATCTCCCGGCCCGCCCGCCCGCTCTGTCAACGCGTTGACACAAGCTCAATAGCCGCGCGCCGAACAACACTCGGCCAGCGCGGCATCGTCTGCTGACTCCCGCGCACACTCGATTCCCGTGCGATCCGCACGCCAGTCCTGCCACTCGGCGTCCTCCCCCTGGCTCAGCAGGTCGCGCACTTCCTTGCCCGCCCCGGCGAGATAGGCCTCGGTGATGCTGCAATATCGCGAGATGAGCCCGCCGGCGAGGCAATGTGCACGTTTGTCCGGCAGATTCTGCGGCAGCTTTTCCTGCAGCACGGCCTGCATGCATCCGTAGCTGGAGCGAGCCAGGCGCGGCGGCCGGTTCGCAATGCTGGCGCAGGCGGTAAGATTCGCCATCGCCACCAGGGCCACGACCATGCGAGCACCATTGACCATCTTTCACAATCCCGCGTGCAGCAAGAGCCGCGAGACGCTGGCGCTGATCCGGGAGCGCGGCCACGAGCCGCACATCGTCGAGTACCTCAAGACACCTCCGAGTGAAGCCGAGCTTAGCGCGATCGTGCGCAAGCTGGGCATCAAGCCGCTGGAGCTCGTGCGCCGGAACGAGCAGGTGTTCAAGGACAAGTACGCCGGCAAGACGCTCAGCGACCAGCAATGGATCAAGGCGATGGTCGCGGATCCCATCCTGATCCAGCGACCGATCGTCGTGCGCGGCGAGCGGTGCGCGATCGGGCGGCCGCCTGAAGACGTCGAGCGCCTGCTCAGGCCGTCTTAGCGAGCTTCATCGGCGTGACGTTCGCGTTCAGCCGGAACAGGTTCGTCGGGTCGTACTTCATCTTGAGCGCGACCAGCCGCTGGTAGTTGCCGCGATAGTTCTCGTTGAGCTCCTTCGCCGTGACCTCGCGCGCGAGGTCGTTGACGTAGAAGCCGCGCGTGAACGGCTCGAGCGTCTTCCAGTAGCGACGCGTCGCCTCGATGTGCGCCGTCGCATCTTCCGCGGGAGCATTGATGGGCCAACCGGCGACGGTCATCATGTTGGCGATCGCATAGCGATGCGCGAATGCGGTCGCGCCGTCCGCCACGCGCCCGCTCGCCCCGCCGCAGTGCTGGAAGAACACCACCGTCATGCGACGCGGATCGCCGTGGAAGCCGTCGACGAGCGCCGAGACGAGATCGCCCGGCATCTTGCCGATGAACCCGCCCTTCAGGTACGAGGCGATGGCGCGCGTATCGGTCGAATCGTTGATCCGCTGCACCTGCACGTATTCCATCGCCTTGATCGAATCGCGCATGCGGCGTGCCCAGCTTGCGAATCGGCGCGAGCGCGCGCTCCGCATCCGCCTGCGGTCCGCAGTAACAGACCTGCAGGCTGACGATGCCTGGCGCGTTGCCGGGCGGCAGCATCAGGGTGGGATCGAGGTACAGCTCGTCCGGCGCCGTCGCTGCGTACTCGCCCCACATCGTGAGCACATCGCGCGCCTTCGCGATCGGGAACGTCACCGAGCCGGCAACGACCTGGCGCTGCATCGGATGCAACTTGAACTCGAAGTTCGTGACCACGCCGAAGTTGCCGCTGCCGCCGCGCGCACCCCAGTAGAGCTCGGGGTTCTCCTTCGCGCTCGCGTGCACCAGCTTGCCGTCGGCCGTGACGATGTCGACCGACTCGACGTTGTCGATCGCCATACCGAACTTGCGCGCGACGCGGCCGAAGCCGCCGCCGAGCGTGAGGCCGCCCACGCCGGTGTGCGACACAGTGCCGAGCGGCGTCACGAGCTCGTGCGGGGCGGTTTCTTTGTCGACCTGTCCGAGCAAAGTGCCGCCCGTGACCCACGCGCGGCGCGCGCTCGGATCGACGCGCACCGAGCGGAACGTGGACAGGTCGATCTGCATGCCGCGCTCGCAGGTCGACTGGCCCGAGTGGCTGTGCCCGCCGCATTTCACCGCGACCAGCAAGCTGTTGGCGCGCGCGAAATTCACGGCGGCCTGGATGTCCGGCACGTCCACCGGCTGCACGATCAGCGCCGGGTGCTTGTCGAACGACGGATTGAGGATGCGCCGCGCGTCGTCGTAGCCGCGGTCACCGGCCAGCAGCAGCTGGCCGTGCAGCTTCGCGGCGAGATCCTGGATGTCCGCGCCGCGCAGCGTGATCTCGCGGCCATCGCCGGTGACTGCCGCAACGTCCGGGACGGCGCCCGGGACGCGCAGCCGCATAGACCGCTTTGAAGTTGGGAATGCCGAGGGCTGCAGCCGCCCATAGCGACGACTGCACGAAATCGCGACGCTTCATTGGAAACTCCCCGCATCGTTAGCTTTGCGCCAGTAGAAACGCGCGGGGAGGAAAGCAAGTCCGAAAAGAGGAGTAGCTTGCCGAGATCACCAAGACGCCAAGGAAATCCTGTTGCTGCGTGCTGCGCTTGGCAGTCTTCTCCCAGCACCCTCAGAGCCAGCTGAAGTACGGCCGCTCCGGCACGAACAGCAACCGGTCCGCGCCGCTGCGCCATTCGGCCGGCGCGCGCGCTCCCAGGATCACGAGCGCCGCGCTGTAGGCCTGGCCACGCGCTTCGAGCCGCAGACCGTCGAGCAGCTGCTCCGCATCGACGGGATTGGTCGCAGCTGCGCAATGCAGTGATGAACGCCAGCACCTTTTCGGAGTCGTCGTCCTTGTCCTCGCGGATCGCCGCCAGGTACGGCGCCGGATCCCGTCGCTCGCGCAACGCCAGGCCGAGCGCAGCCCACACGCTGTCGCTATCGATACCCTGGTCGATCGGCAGCGCCAGCGCGCGCTCGATGATCTCGCGCGACGCGCCGTCGGAGGCCGCGGCGAGCCGCAGAACGCGCGCGACTTCCTGCGGGTCCTGCGTCCGCTCCTTCACGGCGGCATCCAGCTCGCCGCGTGCGATGTGGTGATACGCCATGTCGACGCCGGGCTGCAATCCCGCGCCCGACATCGAGCGACAAGTAGTAGCGCAACATGTCCGGACTGCTGCACGAGATCCGCGCCCTGCGCATCGCCGTCGCGAGTCGACATCCGGCGCAGGCGCATCGTGTCGAGCGCAAACCTTTCCGTCATCGCCGGCACGCGCTGGCGCGCCACGTTGAGCGCCGCCATCGCGTCGCTCCAACGGCCGTGCTCCGCGTGCGTGTAGCCCATCGCCGCCGCAACCCAGCCGTTGCTCGGCGCCTTCGCGTACAGACGCCGTGAACTCCTGCTCCGCTGGGCAGCGTCGTCGATGCAACGAGCCGCGACGTACTGAAGATTGATGCTGTCCGGCTTCGCGTTCGCCATTGCACGGTGGCGCTTGCAGACCGCCGCGCGCAGGTCATGCCGCGCGTCCTGCTCGGCGCGCAACGTCAAGCACGTCTTCCGGGTCGAGCTTGAGGCGCGCACGGACGATGTCATCGAAGCTTTCGCCCTGCGAAGCGAGCGCGAGCCAGTAGCCCGTGTAGTGACTGTCACTCGAATCCCAGCGCGCGTGCGTCTCGATGACTTGCGCCTGCTGCTTCTCATCCTGCAGCACCGCGAGCATCGCTGACGGGTTGTCGTGACCGAACGCGCCCATCACGTCGCGCGTGCCGCCGCCGCTGCCGCGGCTGGTGCTGATCGTCTCGGGCGGCTCCTCGAAAATGTAGTCGGCGCCGGTCGTCGTCCAGCGCACCGGCCCGACCATGCGCTCCGGGCACCTCGCCGACGGAGCCGTAGGTCGCGGTCCACTCCACCAGCATGCTGGCGCCCGCGACGTTGTAGATGCTCTCGTCCGAGCCGACCGGGATCTCGGCGTCGAACTGCTCGATCAGCTCGCCGCGCTCGGTCACGGTCCTGATCGGATAGTCCTCGTCGTTACCGATCGTGAGCTTGGCGTGCGAGAACGCCGGAACGCTGATCGGCATGCTCGCCGATCGACACCGTCACCGGCCGGCCGAGCCCGTTGTAGATATTGACGAGCGTCGCGCCGACCGTCGTGCCGACGCTGAGCACCGCCGCGATGATTCCGCACGCGACCGTCAAGCCGCGCGAGCGTCGCGACCAGGCCGTCGGCGACGTGGAAGCGATCCCACAAGATCGAGCTTCGTCTTGCGCGGCCGCTCGCTGCCCGGCACGAGCACGGGATACTTCTCGGGCACCTTCGTGGCTTCGGGCGCCGCGGCCGGCGTCATCTTTTCGCGAACGAAACGCGCGACCTGTCCTTCGGCCAGCAGCAGCTGCTCCAGCGCCGCCTGCCGCAGCGCCGACAATGCCGAGCCCGCACTCGCGACCCAGCTGTCGATGGCATTGAGCCATTCGCCGACGTTGTTGTCGTCCGCGAGCGGCAACGTGAACGAGCCCAGCGCCTGCTGCCAGCTTTCGACCTTCAGGCGCCGCAACAGCGTGCGGTCGAGGACGATCACCTTGCCCTCGTCCTCATATATATGTCTCAGCGCGTTGTGGACTTCGGCGCAGGCATTGAGGAGCACCCGCCGCTCGCTCGATGACACGCGGCCATCCGCGGTGACGACCGATACGGTGTTGCACAAAGCGCCGTGCGCGTCCCGCAGGTTCGCCTCGCTGTGCTCGGCGTAGTGCAGGATCGCGACCAGTCCCTTGAGATACGCATCCCATTGCGAGCCCGAGCTGGCTCGCTGCCGCGAGATGCACAGCTCGGCAGCGCCGGTCGTGGGCTTGCACTGCTTCGCGCGCCTTGTCGAGATCGCCCTGCACTTCGTCGAGCGCGTCCTGCAGATCCGCGCGCTTCAGATCCTTACCGCGATAGCGAATGACGCCGCCGCTGGCCGTCAGGAATCCCTCCTTCAGACCCTGCAGCGTCGCCTTGTCCTCTTCCAGCGCCTTCAGCTTCGCGAGATCCTGCGACAGCGCCTGCGGATAGATGGCGTCGAGCTCCGCAGCGATATGTTCTTTGAGCAGCGGCGGAGCGTAGAGCTCGGCGACTTCGCGCGAGTGGAGCGCCAGCGGGCGACCGAGATACGCGCCGCGATACGAGCGATCGTAGTACGCGCGCCCGAACTGCTCGTCGAGCTTGGCGATCGATTGCTCGAGCGGCACGTCCGCGGCTTCCTGCACGGCGCGGAACACGTGCGCGGTCATGCGCTTCTTGAGATCCGGGACGTCCTCGAACAGCTCCCAGGCGCTGCGCTCATCGATCTGCGCCGGAATGTACCGGCGCTTGGCATTCTGCTCGCGCTCCGAATTCGCAGGATGCGTGCTCCACATGCGCGGCGGCTGTGCGAGCGAGGTCTTGAACAGGCGATGCTCCTGCGGCTTGTCCTTGGGCGGCGGCGCGACCTCGCCGTAGCCCGGATCGTCGAGCACGTGGCGGAGCTTCTCGGTGATGTGCTTCTGCACGGCGAACAGATCGGTGACGCTGCGCTTCTCACGCGCTTCCGAGTCCGCGAACGCCAGTGCGCGCTCCCACGCTTCGTCGGCGACATTCAACTTGTACAGCGCGTGGATCAGCGCGTCGCTGCCGGTGAGCGACACGGCGACGAGATCGGCCTGCAACTCCATCTCGCGCGACAGCGCCCGCTGCGCCAGCACGACGATGCGGAACACGGTCTCCATCAGCGAGCGGATCGACCACACGATGAGCGAGAGCAGCCAACCGACCCATGCGATGCGCAGGTCGATCCGCGACAGGCCGCGCAGGAACGAATCGAGCGCATCGCGCTTCGCGATGATGTGGCCGGCGATCTGCTGCGCGATGTAGACCCAGCGGCCGACCGCCATCGAACGCTGACCGAAGTGACCGAATTCGTGCGCGAGCACTGCCTTCAACTCGCCGAGCGAGACGGCGTTGACGAGGCCGAGGCCGATCTCCAGGTTCTTGCGCGACGGGAACAGGAGATTCAGCACGCTCAGGTCGTAGAACACGGCCGCATTCACGCGCGGCGACAGGAACACGCGATGCGCGCGCGGCGCGCCCGCTTCATCCGCCAGTCGATTGATGAACGCGAACAGACCGCGGCTGTTCCGACGCGGTGACTTCGATGTCGTCGATCGCATGCCGATGCTTGACGAACACCAGCGCCTTCCACATGAACACGGCGAGGAAGGCCGAGCAGATGCCGGCGACGAACGTCCAGAGCGGGTCGGCGCCGTGCGCGAGGCTCGCGAACAGGCGATAGGCGGTCCACGTGAACCAGCTCGCCAGCGCGAGGTACAGCAGCACGAACAACGCGAGGCCGCCCATGGCGAGCCATGCATGCGTGCGATAGGCCCGCGTGGGCCGCGTGAGATCGGCCGGCACCGAGCCCGGGCCGGCCGGATAGACGTGTTCCGCTGTCATCTTTGTCCCCGCTGAGCGAATCGCGAGGATGCTACGCCTGTCGCCGGCCCTCGAGAACGCTGAGCAGCGCCCGGCCGCCCTTTCTGTGCGGCCCGTCTCAGTCCTACAGCAGCCACTCGATCGGCAGCAGCGCCATCAGCCTCACGGCGAAGCGCTTCCACCAGGTCACGCCCGGCTCCGTCTTGTGGACGATGACGCCGTTCTCGTGCTGTTCGAGCCACTCCAAGGCGCCGGCCTCGTTCAGGTGCACGCGATAGCTGCGGGCCGGAATGTCGTCGGCAAAGGCTGCCGCGATGTGCTCGGCCAGGACCGGACTTTCGATCACCAAGCCCATTTCGGTATTGAGGCTCGCCGAGCGCGGATCGAGGTTGAACGATCCGACGAACACGCGCGCGCCGTCGACCGAGAACGTCTTCGCGTGCAGGCTCGAACCGGAGCTGCCCGTGAGGCGACGGTCGCGACGCGAGCGAACGCGTGCGACACGCATGAGCTCGTAGAGAACGACGCCGGCTTCGAGCATCTTGCGCCGGCGCTTCGCATAGCCCGCGTGCACGATCGGCACGTCGGTCGCCTCCAGAGCGTTCGTGAGAATCGTCACCTGCACGCCGCCCACTCGCGAGAGCTCGGCGAGAGCCCGCTCGCCGGCCCGAGTCGGCACGAGATACGGCGAGATCAACTGCAGCTCGCGCGTCGGGATGCTCAACGTATCCAGCAGGCGTTCGAGCATCGTGCCGTGCGGACGCTCCCGGCCGAGGCCCTTCGCCGGATCGTCGCTGACCAGGCGCGTCGCCGACCAACGATATTCGACCGTGCCCATGAGCAGGTCGTTGACGAATGCACACGACTGCAGCGCGTTGATGTACGCGACAGCTGCGGGCTGATGCAGAACCTTTTCCGCGTCCGCGATCACTTCGCGTACCGTAGCGGCGCGCGCACGACCGAGGATCGACTCGGCCGGGCGTGCGGACTCGCTCTGCCAATAGCGCTCGAAGTCGCTGGCGATTTCGCTGGCCGCCGGACCGACCGCCATCACGTCCAGGTCGACGAAGGACAGCGCCTGGTGCGCGTCGAAGTACTCGTCGCCGATGTTGCGGCCGCCGACGATCGCGACCTGGCCGTCGACCGTGAACGACTTGTTGTGCATGCGGCGGTTGAGGCGCGCGAAGTCGGTCAGGTATTCGAGCGGCCGGAAGCGACGCAGGCGAAACGGATTGAACAGCCGCACCTTGATGTTCGGGTGCGAGGTGAGCGCGCCGAGGAACCCATCGAGACCCGTGGTGTTGTTGTCGTCCAGCAGGAGCCGGACGCGCACGCCGCGATCGGCGGCGCGGCACACCGCTGCAAAGAGCAGCGAGCCAGACATGTCTTTCCGCCAGATGTAGTACTGGAGATCGAGCGTGCGCTCGGCAGTGTCCGCCAGCAGCACGCGGGCCGCGAACGCATCGCGGCCGTCGCGCAGCTCCACGATTCCAGACTGCCCGGGATGCTGCCGCGCGCGCGGCGCGACCGAGCGACCCAGTCGGGTCTCGGGCGCGTGCGCGTCGTCTTGGCGATCGTTTCGAGCACCCGGACAGCATGCCCGAAACGCTCCCAGGGCTACAGAGGCGACTACAGCGCCTGCATGAAAGCGACGAGATCCTGCTTCTCGGCGTTCGTCAGCTTCGTACCGAGGACCACGTTGAAGAACTCCACAGTGTCCTCCAGCGTCAGCAGGCGGCCGTCGTGCAGGTACGGCGGCGTGTCCTTGATTCCCCGCAGCGGGAACGTCTTGATCTTGCCGTCGGTCACGGCCATGTGGTGCTCGATCATCTTCGGCTCGAAGAAGCGGCCGGTCTGCAGATC
The DNA here is from genome assembly GCA_963830745.1 of uncultured Gammaproteobacteria bacterium. GTDB lineage: Bacteria > Pseudomonadota > Gammaproteobacteria > Steroidobacterales > Steroidobacteraceae > Steroidobacter. The sequence continues at coordinate 491,132 of CAWHNL010000009.1, read as the reverse complement.
GTGCATCTCGTTGTCCGTGTAGTACGGCGGCACGTGGCAGGTCGCGCATTTGCCTTTGCCGTTGAACACCGCCTCGCCGCGCAGCTGCGCCTGCGTGGCCTTCGCCGGATCGAGCTTGCCGAACACGTCGAGTGCCGGCGCGGGCGGGAAGTCCAGGATGTCCTGGAACTCCGCCATGAAGTGCACCTGGCTGCCGCGCTCCAGGATGTTCACGCCTTTCTTCGTTGCGATCACCGGGTCGCCGTCGAAGTACGCGGCGCGCTGCTCGAACTCGGTGAAGTCCTCGACCGACTTCAGCGCGCGCTGCGAGCCGAACAGCCGCTGGATGTTCACGCCGCGCAGCGAGGGCGTCTCGATGCGATGACGGAATTCCTGCGGGCGAATGTCGCCCACGAGGTGCGTCGCGCCGTTCGTGTTGCCGTTGGCATGACAATCCAAGCACGCGACGCCCTGGCTCGGCTTCACCGAACGCCGGTCGCCGGTCGCGTTGAACTGCTGCTGCGGGAACGGCGTCAGCAGCAGGCGCAGTCCTTCGAGCTGCTTCGGATTCAGGATGCCGCTGAACAGCTCGTAGTAGTTCGTCAGCGTCACGAGCTGGCCCTTGGACACGTCGCCGAGATCGGGCCGCGTCGTCAGGAAGATCGCCGCCGGGCTCTCCGCGAGCAGATGCTCCGGCGTCAGGAAATCGAGATCGAAGCGCCCGAGGTCGCGCCCTTCCTGCGCTTTCACCAGGTCGATGTGCGACTTCGGGAACAGCATCCCGCCCTCGGGATGGTTCGGATGCGGCAGCGGCAGGAAGCCTGCGGGATATGCGTTGCGTCGCTTGATCTCGGCGGCGGACATCGCGCCGAGCGATTGCCACGTGACACCCGACGGAAGTTTCACGCGCACGCCGGTCTGCACGGGCTTGCCGCGCGACATCTTCACGGTCGACGAAGGTTTGTCCGACAGGTCGTAGCGCTCTTCGAGGAGCTTGCGATGCGCCGCTTCGACGCTCGCCTTCTGCGCAGACATCTTGCGCATCGTCTCGTCGAACGGCGCGCGGTCGACGACATCAGCGTAGACGTTGGGCTGCTCAGCGCCGTTGGCGACACCGGCAATCACAACGAAAGACGCAAGCAAACCGACGCGCAAGGCAGATCGATGGCACATGACTGCACTCCACGGGTCCCTGCGAAATCGGGACCGGTAGAATCAGTCTAAGGTCAGGGCAAAAAAACGCGCGATTGATCTTTTAAATCAAGGACGGTCCTCGCGAGCTTGAGGCGCATGCGCGCGGCATTGCCTCGAATCGATCGGTTTGCCGACGCGCCTTCCTTGATGAAGCGCGCCGCATCGAGCGCGACGCGCGCGAACGCCACGACCTCGACACCTTCGTGAGTGAGCGCAACCGAATGCTGCGTGCGATGGAACAGCTCGACGCCGAGATATCCCTCGCACTTCTTCAGTTGGATGCTCAGCGTCGATTGAGTAACGCAGCAGCGCAGCGCGGCCTTGTGGAAGTTCAGCTCTTCGGCCACTGCGACGATGTATTGCAGATCCCGGAAGCTGAAACCGATGACCGCGTTTTTCATTGTTGCCCCATACCTGCGCAACTGTATAGCCGATCTGGCGCGCGAAGAAAACCGTGAAAGAACTGTACTGGTCTTCTGGTCGAAAGCGGCCCAGGCCCTTTCGACAACGCCGTCAAAAGGCGTGACTTTTGCCGGCTATAATCCGCCATCGCAATTTCGGGGAGGATTTGCATGAAGCGCAGCGCGGCCCTGTTCCCAGGCACGATTCTCGCCCTGACGTTCGCGGCGACCGCCGCCTGGGCCGGCGAAGACGTCGCCGGCGCCAAGGACCATCCCCTGCTGACCCGCTACCCGGACTCCTTCATCACCGAGTACACGAAGAACTACGACGCCACCGAGTTCCAGGTCGGCGCCCGCGGCACGCCGGCCAAGAAGGTACAGACCGTCGAAGGCGACACCACCACGCTGCGCTACTTCTACGAGAGCGTCGAGAAGCAACCGAGCCCGTTGCAGCTGATCCGTAACTACCAGAACGCGCGTGAAGCAGATCGGCGGCACGGTGCTGTACGAGCGCCTGCCGAAGGAAGGCGACGGCGGCGAAACGACACTGCAGGTCACGACCGGCGGCAAGGACGTGTGGATCAAGGTCCTCCCGGACATCTTCGGCGCGCCGACGCAGAGCTACCAGCTCGTCGTCACCGAGGTGGCGTCGATGGCGCAGGTCGTCAGCGCGAACGAGCTGCTGCAGGAGTTGAACAAGAACGGCTTCGTCGCGCTGTACATCAACTTCGACACGGGCAAGGCCGACCTGAAGAAGGACGGCGTCGCCGCGGTCAAGGAGATCGCGACGCTGCTGAAGTCGAACCCGACGTTGAAGCTCAGCATCGAAGGCCACACGGACAACGTCGGCGACGCAGCGTCCAACAAGAAGCTCTCGGAAGCACGCGCGAAGAGCGTCACCGCAGCCATCGTCGCGAGCGGCGTCGAAGCCGCGCGGCTGAGTGCCGCAGGCTTCGGTCAGGACAAGCCGGTGGCCGACAATCGCACCGAGGAAGGCCGCGCCAAGAACCGGCGCGTGGAGCTGGTGAAGAAGTCGTGAGTCGGGCTGAAGCCTGACCTACAGGCGACTACAACAGCGAGTCCCTCCTGCCCTTGCCGACTCCCTGCGGCTGGAAGTGCGCGATGCCGCCCTGCGCGGCGACGAGCGACTGATACAGCTGCTCGATTTGCTCCGGCGTGTACTGCGTGCGGTGACACAACCAGCCGGCCTTCGATTTCTCGTAGTCCTCGGGCGTCACCGGGACCTTCACCGTGAGGAACTGCTCGTCGACGGTCGCGAGCGGAATCGGGTTGTTGGCCGGCACCTTGCCCGTCGGCACCGCCGGGTAGTAGAGCTGCGAGGGCCGCAGCCACGTCCGGCTCTGGAACACTTCGGTGACGACCGAGCTGACGAGCCGATGGTCCGGATGACCGGTCCATCCCGACGGTCCCCAGGTAATCACCGCGTCCGGTTGCAGCTCGTCGAACAGCTTCGTCACGCGAGCGCGCATCTCGGCGAGCTGTTCCATGTGCGGCCGCAGGCCTTCGCCCATCTTCAGCTGGTCGTGCAGCCCGAACATGATCGGCGGATGGATGCCGAGCTTCTCGGTCGTGCACTTCAGCTCCAGTGCGCGAGCGGCGGCGAGACTGTCGCCCGCCGTAGTTCCTGCGTGCGCAGCGACGCCGAGCCGTCCGTCGGTGGCCGTCGCGAGATAGACCCGCACGCCGGCGGCCGCGTACTTCGCAAGCACTGCACTGACCGTCGACTCGTCGTCAGGATGCGCGAAGACCGCGAGCAGCACCGGTGTGCGCGCGTCCTGCTTGGTCGTGGGGCTACTGCATTGGGTCAGCAGCGCAGACGCACACCAAGGCAACGCTCAATCGACTCGCCAGCTTCTTCATGTTCTTCATGCTCTTCGTTCCGCAACAGTGATCCGATGCAGTAGTCGTTTGTGTCCCTGGTAACCGCCGGTCGCGGCGTGCAGCACGCAACGGTTGTCCCACATCACCAGCATGCCCTGCGACCAGCGATGGCGATAGACGAACTCCGGCTTCGCCTGATGTGCGAACAGTTCCAGCAAGATCGGCGTCGCCTCGGCATCCGTCATGCCGTCGATGCCGATCGTGTAGCCCATGCTGACGAACAGCGCGGGCCGCCCGGTCTCCGGATGAATCCGCATGATCGGATGCAGCTGCGTGCTCATCGCGCTATCCGAATAGCGGATCGCCATCGAGCGGCCCTTGTCGCGCTCGCCGTACATGCCCTCGCGCGAGTAGGCGCGGCGCGCGGAGTGCACGCCCTGCTTGTCCTCGAGCAGCGATTTCATCGCAGGCGACAACGCCTCCCACGCGGCGTACTGATTGGCGAACAACGTGTCGCCGCCGACGGGCGGAATGACGTCGCCGTACAGCACGGTCGCAGCCGGCGGGCTCGGCAGGAAGCTCCAGTCGGAGTGCCACGTCTCGGCGAAGATCGGCGTCTTCTCGTCGGCCTCGCGGCGCACCTGCGCGACGTGCGGATGGCCGGGCACCGAGCCGAAGTACGGATCGACGCCGAACGGGCCGATCGACTCGGCGAATCGCTCGATGTCGTCGAGCTGCAGTTGCTGATCGACAAACGCGATCACCTGGTGCTGCAGCCACAGCGCTCGAATCGCAGCGACCTGCTCCTTCGCAAGCGGCTCGCGCAGATCGACACCTTCGATCAACGCACCGCACGGTGCCGCTTGCGGCGTCGCCCGTAGCCTCATGCTCCCCCCTTCCGGGGCACTGCAGCCCCCAGGAATCGAACCTTTCTGCGCCTGACAAGTTTATCCTGCAACGCTGGCTTTGCGGGGAGCGGCCTATGCAGGACTACGAAAAACTCGGCGTGTTCTATCTCGGGCGGGAATACGAGGCGGCGACGCGCGCGCTGTCCGAGAATCTGCTGCTCTACGACTCGCGCGATCTCACCACGCACGCAGTCTGCGTCGGCATGACGGGCAGCGGCAAAACCGGCCTGTGCCTGGCGCTGCTCGAAGAGGCTGGCATCGACGGCATCCCGGCGATCTGCATCGATCCGAAAGGCGACCTGGGCAACCTGCTGCTGACGTTTCCGCACCTGGAAGCGGCCGAGTTCCTCTCGTGGGTCGATCCGGGCGAAGCGCAGCGCAAGGGCCTGAGCATCGAGCAGTACGCGGCGCAGACAGCCGAGAACTGGAAGAACGGACTGGCGCAGTGGGGGCAGACGCCCGAGCGCATCGGAAAACTTCGCGACGCCGTCGATCTTGCGATCTACACGCCCGGCTCCGAAGCGGGCCTGCCGTTGTCCGTCGTCCGCTCGTTTGCAGCGCCGTCTGCGGAGCTGCTTCAGGACACTGCCGCGTTGCGCGAGCGGATCGCCACAGTCGTCTCCGGCCTGCTGGCGCTGCTGGATCGCGACGCGAACCCGATCAACAGTCGCGATCATGTGCTGCTGTCGACGATCTTCGAGGACGCGTGGCGCAAGGGCACCGGTCTCGACATGGCGAGCCTGATCGCCGCGGTCCAGAAACCGCCGGTCGACAAAGTGGGCGCCTTCGATCTGGAGACGTTCTATCCCGCGAAGGAGCGGCTGCAGCTCGCGATGGCGATCAACAACCTGCTCGCCTCGCCCGGCTTCGCAGCTTGGCTGAGCGGCGAGCCGTTGGATATCCAGCGCCTGCTGTTCACTGCCGGCAGGCAAGCCGCGCATCGCGGTGATCTCGATCGCGCACCTGTCGGACCAGGAGCGCATGTTCATCGTGACGTTGCTGCTGAACGAAGTGATCGCGTGGATGCGCGGCCAGTCCGGCACGTCGTCGTTGCGTGCGATCCTCTACATGGACGAGATCTTCGGCTACTTCCCGCCGACCGCGAATCCGCCGTCGAAGCAGCCGATGCTCACGCTGCTCAAGCAGGGGCGCGCGTTCGGCCTCGGCTGCGTGCTGGCGACGCAGAATCCGGTCGATCTCGATTACAAGGGGCTCGCGAATGCCGGCACCTGGATGATCGGCCGGCTGCAGACCGAGCGCGACAAGCTGCGCGTGCTCGAAGGACTCGAGAGCGCCGTGCCCGGCTCGGACCGTGCCGCCCTGGACAAGATGATCTCCGGCCTGACGCCGCGCGTGTTCCTGATGCGCAACGTCCACGACGATGCGCCCGTGCTGTTTCAAAGTCGCTGGGCACTGTCGTATCTGCGCGGACCGCTGACCGGTGTGGAGATTTCGAAGCTGATGGCGCCGCGTCGGAGCACGACGCCGGCGGCTTCGACTCCGGCGCGCGCACCCGCGAACGAAGCGTCGTCGCGACCGAACATGCCGCCCGACGTTCCCGAGTACTTCCTCGCAGCCACCGCCGCAGGCGATGCGCTCCTCTACAAACCGATGGTGATGGGCAGCGTCAAGCTGCACTTCGTCGACGCGAAGCTCGCGCTCGATCAATGGCAAACGACGGCGTACCTGGCGCCGCTTGCCGACGACGGCGGCGAAGTTCTGTGGGACGAGGCCAAGAACGTTCCCGAGCTGAAGTCGCGACTCGGCAAAGCACCCGCGCCCTCCTCGACGTTCGCGCAGCTGCCGGCGGGCGCGTTGCGCGCGCAATCCTATGCTGCGTGGGGCAAGGCGTTGTCGGCGTACTTGTTCGAAAGCGCTCGCAGCGAAGTACTCGTGTGCGATGCGTTGAAAGCGACCTCGCCGCCGGGCATGAGCGAAGGCGATTTCCGTGCGCAACTCGCGCTCGCCGCGCGTGAGCAGCGTGACGCTGCGGTGGCAGATCTCAAACGCAAATACGCGCCGAAACTGGCGACGATCGAGGATCAGCTGCGCCGGGGCGCAGAGCGCATCGAGCGCGAACGCTCGCAGCTGTCGCAGCAGAAGATGCAGTCGGCGTTTTCGATCGGCGCTTCCGTGCTCGGTGCGTTGCTCGGACGTCGAACACTGTCTGCGACCAACGTGAATCGTGCTGCATCGGCGGCGCGGTCGGCGACACGAATCGGCCGCGAGAGCGGCGATGTCGATCGCGCCAACGAAAGTCTCGAAGCCATCCAGCAGCGACAGCGGGATCTGCAACAGCAGTTCGATGCCGACGCGGCGGCGCTGGAGGCGCGCTTCGACGCAACGGCGGTCACGCTGCGCAAGGTGCAGGTCAGCCCGCGCAAGTCGGACATCGCGGTCGGAGAAGTCGCTCTGGTGTGGGAGCCGTGGCGCAAAGGCGCAGACGGCTTTCCGACGCCGGCGAGCTAGTAGATTCGTAAGCCGCCGAACTTCTTGCGGATGCGGCGCGCCAGCGACTGATAGCCGGCCGCATAGGCAAGTCCGGCGGCCAGCACGACGATCAGCGACCACAGCCAGATCGGGCCGCCGCCGTTCGTGGGCGCAACTGCTGCGAGCTGCTGCGGGCCTGGCGATGCTCCTTCGAGCACTCCGTCATCCGCAACCGCCGGCGCAGACGCAGCAGCGGCTTTCAATTCTTTCACCTGCGCTTGCAGCCCCTCGCTTTCCTTCTTGAGGCGCGCGATTTCGTCGGCGGCCTTCTTGTCGACGGCCTGGGCCGCGCCCTTCTGCTGGCGTTGCAGGTCTCGCAGTTGCACGGCCGCGGGGGCGTCGGTCGTCAGATAGTTGGAGCCGACCCAGCCTTCTTGCCCGTCCGCGAGCCGAATGCGGACGAAGCCCTCGCCGCGCTCGAGCTCATCGACTGCATCGCCGGTTTCGATCGTCGCGACTCGCGAGCCGGCCTGTTCCGGCTCCGAATAGACGTTGAGCACGAGCTTGTCGGAGACGAACAGCCGTCGCGGCGGCGAGGCGGCCTCGGACTCTGTCTCGCCCGGCACCGTTTCGTCCTGGGCAATGGCCGGGAGGGTCACGGCGAGCAGCAGCGAAAGTGTCGCCACACTGAGACAGCGATGCCGCGCCAGGGTTTTCATAGCGCGGATGCTTCCAGAGTTGCGCCGAATGGGCAACCGGCCAGTGCTCATGGCAAGATCGAAACGGTCGCGCCTGCACAAGACCCAACGAGATTCCGAGACTTCCATGACCACTCCTGCCGCCGCCAAGTATTCGTGGTCCACCGTGCCGCTCGAACAGCTCAATCCCGCGCTGTCGCGCCGGTTCGTGACCGGCAAGGAAGTCATGGTCGCGCAGGTCTACCTGAAGGCGGGTGCCATCGTGCCGAAGCACCATCATGTGAACGAGCAGGTCACATATATATTGCAGGGCGCGCTGCGGCTGTGGGTCGGCGACAAGGTCGACTCCGACAACGACGCGGACGGCATCGTGGTCGCGACCGGCGAGCTGCTGGTGATTCCCAGCAACGTGCCGCACCGCGCAGTCGCGCTCGAAGACACGCTGGATCTCGATGTGTTCGCGCCGCCGCGGGAAGACTGGCTGACGGGGACCGATGATTATTTGAGGCAGAAGTGAGCTAGGAGGTCGGGCTAAAGCCTGACCCCACAGTCATGGACAGCAGCGACTTCTCGACGTTGATCGGCCGCCTCGAGCGGGAGGCGGATGCGCATCCGCAGCTCTATCTCGGCAAGGTTGCGGTCGCTGCTGCGCTCGGCTTCCTCGTGCCGGGGCTGATCGTGCTCGTGATTCTCGCCTGCTGCTTCTCGATCCTGTACGCGCTCGTGACGGGCGCCACGCCTTCGATCCTCGCTGCGATCTGCATTCTCGCCGGCGCCGCAGCGGCGATCGCAACGATACGAGCGCTGCGTGTCCAGGTCGCAGTGCTGGACGGTTTGGTGCTCACGGCGGAAGACGCGCCCGACCTGTTTCGCCTGATCGACGCCATCTCCCGCAAGATCGTTCCGGCGCCGTTCGCCTCGGTGAAGATCAACGGCGACTTCAAGCTCGGCATCCAGCAGATTGCGCAATGGGGTGTGTTCGGCGGCTATCGCAATCATCTGCACATCGGCGCCCCGCTGCTGCTCGCACTCAGTGCCGACGAGTTCTGTGCGTTGCTCGCGCACGAGATCGCGCACCTCGGCGGCGGCCAGCGCCGCGTTCGGCGCGTGGGTCTACCGGCTGCGCAAGACCTGGCACCTGTTGCAAAGCAAGTTCGCGGAGCCGGCCAACCCGTTCGATCGCGCGCTGGCGTTCTACTACCGGTGGTACGCGCCGTGGTTCTATGCGTACAGCTTCGCACTCGCCCGCAATCACGAGTACGAGTCCGATCACATCGCAGCGTGGGTCACCAGCGCGCAGACGCTCGGCCGCGCGTTGATCCAGGTGGAGATGGCTACCCGCTTCCTCTCGGATGTCTACTGGGCACGCTTCCTGGCGCGTGTCGAGGAAGCGCCGGAGCCGCCGTATCGGCCGTACTCGCTCTTGCCGCGCGCTTTCAAGATCCTGGAGAAAGAGCCGTTGCGTCAGCAATGGCTGGCAGAAGCCTTGCGCAGGTACGCGGCCGAGAACGACACGCACCCGAGCCTCGCCGAACGCCTCGCGGCGCTGGAGGTGTCGCCGCAGTTGCCGCCGCCCGCAACGACATCCGCCGCCTTGAAGACACTCGGAGCCGCGGCGCAAGCGGCGATCGATCACTGCGACGACGTCTGGCGCGCGCAGAATCTCGCGAACTGGCGCAAGCGCCACGACCAGATCCGCGAGGCTCGCTGGAAGCTGGCGGAATACGAGCAGCAAGACAGCGGCGCGCTCGCACCCGAGGACCTGTGGGCCAAGGCGGGTCTGCTCTTGAGCGTGCAGCGCGAGGAAGAAGCAATCGAGACTCTGCAGCAGCTGCTCGCGCGTCAGCGTACCCATCCGGACGCGCACATGCTGCTCGCTCAGCTGCTGCTCAAATACGGCGAAGAGCAAGGTCTGGAACACCTGGTGGCAGCGGCGCAGCAGCGCGCCGAGCTCGTCGATACGGCCACAGCGATCGGCTACGAGTATCTCGTGAACAGAGGACGCAAGCGCGAGGCCGTGCGCTTCGCCCAGCGGATCGAGGCGCTCGTTGACTATGAAGACAAGGACAATGAGGATTAAGGGCGACTGATCGTGTCCGGATTGTCGCAAGGCCTGCGTCCGACCCCACAAAGGCCAACGACATCCTGAAGGACACATCATGACGACAGTGACGAACATTTCTGCCACGGCTCGCCCACGCCTGGCATTGGTACTCGGCAGCGGCGGGGTGCGCAGCGCCGCGGCCCTCGGGCTCACCGAAGTACTGGCGCGCGAAGGGGTCAGTCCCGACCTCATCGTCGGCTGCAGCTCGGGCGCCCTTTACGGCGCCGCAATCGCCACGGGCATGAGCCATGCGACAGCGCTGACGCTATGGTCGCCCGACCTTACCGAGCAGCGCCGCTGGCGCGCCTACGCGGAGCTGCTGGCGCCGCGACTGTTCGGTTTCGGTGCCCACTTCTCGCTGCGCGACGCCGGTCTGATCTCCTCGCGAATCCGCGGCGGTTTCGGCGGCTGGCGGCTCGAATCGCTGCCGACCGCGCTGCGTGTCGTAACGACCGATGCAGCGACCGGCGAATGCATCGTCCTCTCGCGCGGCTCGCTCGCCGATGCGTTGTGCGCGAGCATCGCGCTGCCGTTCGTGTTCCCGAGCGTCGCGATCGACGGCCGACGCCTCTCGGACGGCGTGCTCTGTAATCCGCTGCCCATCTCGGTCGCGAGCGACGCGCGCGCGACGATCGCACTCGGTTTTCGTGGCGTAATGCCGCGCCGGGTCGATCGGCCCGGCCGGCTCCTCGCGCAGGTCAGCACCACGATGATCAACAATCTGCAGGACTCGCACCTGCGAGCGGCACGGGCCGCCGGCCAGCGCGTCCTGAGCATCGAGCTGGATCTCGATGCCCGCATCGGCTTGTGGCAAGCGTCGGCGATTCCGCGAATCTACGAAGCGGGCCGACGCGCCGCGCAAACGCGCCTGCCGGAGATCCTGGCGATGCTGGATGAGACGAGAGCGCGCGCTGCGTGAAGCGCCCCCTCACCCTCTATGCGCGCTTCTGCAGCAGATCCGTGCCCGCCTGCAACGCCGAGCCATCGAGCTCGGCGGCGGCGAAGGCCAGCAGCTCGTCGGTCCATTCGTTGAAATACTCGAACACACGCGCGACGTGCATCAGGCACCGCGCGCGCTGCGCGTCGTCCAGCGCAATCTCCGCCAGCTCGCGGTGGTCCGCGCCGCTCATCGCGTGGCCGGTCTCCAGTTGAAAGTGAAAGTCGCCGAGATAGCGCAGCGTGATGCGCTCCTCCGCTTCGATCCGGCGCGCCAGGCCCGCCGTGAGCGAGAACAGCACGTTGCCGGTCTCCTCGATCGCTTCGATGATCGCGAGCCGCTCGACCGGCGGCGCGTCATACAACAGGTGCGCCAGCTTCGGCATCAGCATTCGGTTCACGCTAGTGCGGTCGCTGTACAGGAACATCAGCACCTGGCTGATCGCAGCGGAGCGATCGAACCCCAGCGCCGTGAGATCCTCCAGGTACCACGGCCAGTGATGATCGTCCTCGTACGTGTGCTGGTTGACCAGCCGTTGGTGCGGGTCGGTGGACGCCTCGTCGCGCATGACGTACTTGTTCAGGTCGCCGAAGGCAAGAATGAACGGCGCCATGCACGGAAAGAACGCCAGCCGGTCGCGCGGCGAGAGCGTCTCGTCGCGCATGAACTCGAACAGCGGCCGGTTGGCGTAAGCTCGCTTGGCCTCGAAAATCGCTCGCATCACCCTTCGCATCAGTCACCCTCGTCTAATGTCGCTGGCACGGTAGCAACCGCAAACTCACCAGAAACTCACACGTCATTGGTCCTGCGGCAACGGCAGCGAAGCCTGACCGAAGGCGTAGCGCCAGCCGTCGCGGGTGCGCACGTACGTATCGGTGAACCAGAGCTTGTATTCGAATGCCGGGCGGCCGTCGTTGCGCGTGCCTTTCAGCCACAGCAGTGCCGTCACGGTCGCCGTGTCTTTGCCGTACATGCGCACGAGCTGCGTGCCGGGCACCTCGACCTGCTTTTCGAATACCACGGCGCGGTTGCGTGCCGAATCGAGCAGGCGCTGCCGCGGATGCGTGACTCCGTCGCCCAGCACCAGCACGAAATCCGGATGCAAGATGCGATCCATCGTCTGCCAGTCGCCGCTCTCGACCGCAGCCTGGTACTGCGTGTCGATCGCTGCGATCGTGCGTGCGTCATCGTTCGTGTCGGCGCCCGCATTGAGTGCGATCAATGCGGCCGCGGCGGCAGCAGCGGCCGCCGGAATAGTCCGCAGTCTAATAGGCATGAGAGGCTCCTTTTCAGTTGGCAACGTTGCTGGTGCGAATCTGCAGCGGTCGCAGGCCAGTCCAGCGCTGGATCTGTCGCAGCACCGTGGCGCGCTGGCCGAAGCCGACGGTGCACGCCACGTCCGCGACGGTGAACGCCGTCGTGCGCAGCAAGCGCAGAGCGACGCGCGCACGCTTGCGCTGCAGGTACGAGAACGGCGTGACCCCGTGGACCTGCGCGAACAAGCGCAGGAAGTGATACTTCGACAGGCATGCGACTTTCGCGATCTCGTCCAGATCGATCGGCTGGGTGTAGTGCGTCTGGATGAAGTCAGTGGCCCGGCCGATGCGGCGGAATACTTCGCGCCGCGTCGCCGCCCGCGTGAGCCGCAGCGCCTCGATCTGGCCCAGCAATCGCTGGCGATGCCGCTGCATGCGTTCGAGCAGAAAGTGCAGCTGCTCCTCGTACCACGCTTCATCGTCGACGCCCTGCAGCGCGTGGCGCCTGATGAACTGCAGCACCGGTGTGACGCACCCGTCGTGCGGCTGCAGGTTCTCGATGAACTGAGGTTCGAGCGCCGCGACCGTGTCGCCGTCGGACAGCGCGCGTTCGAGCGAGGCGGCCATTGCACCGCACGCGTGCTCGGCGAGCCCGGGACGAAAGTAGATCGCCAGGGACTCGACCGGACGCAGCGCGCCGATGCTGGTCGAATAGCAGCGGCCGTGATTCAGGATCAGGAAATTGTCGTCATCGATGCCGAGGTCGCGACCGTCGACGCGGCAGAGCTCGGTTCCGCCCCAGGCTGCGCGAATCGACAACGTGTGCACGGACGGGCCGGGCTCGGCACGCCGTGTCCGCCGCAGCAGAATGCAGTTCTCGCGGCCCCAGCGGGGGTCGTTGTAGAGACGCGGCTCGGCGCGCTCAACGGCAAGATCGGACAGCGTGCGCAGTAGCATGAATTCTGACTCCTCGTGCAGGTCAGACGCGCTGCTCGAGGGAATCAGGACATGCGCTCACCGCCCACGCTGCCAGGCCCACTGCACGTCGATGCCCGCTCGCGAGGCTGAGCGGAACTCGCCGAACAGCCCGGTCGGCGCGCCGTAGAAACGCTCCACCGACAGGCCGATCGAAAAATCTGCGCCCGCCTGCCAGGACATCCGTGCCTGGATCGCACCGTCGTCGCGATCCAGACTGCGCAGCCACAACGCGCGCAACCGCACGCTCTCGTTGCGCCACGAACGCTGGATCAGAAGCGTCGCCTGACGCTCGCGGCGCAAGCGCGTCATGAGCGCCACGGGATCCTGCACCGTCGACTGGAAGTACTGGACCGACAGCAGCGTGTCGGCGAGCGCGGTGTTGTCCAGGCCGACCACGAATGCGAGCTCGTCCGACGAGAACACCCGATCAGGATCTGCCGCGTCCGTCGTGATGAACCAGCGGTCGGTCGAGTAGCCGACCTCACCGCGAACGGTCGTGCTACCGAAAGCGTTCGAAAGCGTCGCACCGAACAGCCTGCTGCGCTCGTACCCCGGCGCGAGCACCGGCATGCCGTCCTGCACGGCGACGAAAGGCACCGGATCGTCGTACGTATGATAGAGATAGTTGAGCGTCACATCCCATCCGCCGATGAACGTCGAGAGTCGCGCACCGCCGTCGCTGCTGTCGCGCAGACCCGGTTGGCCTGCGCACGGGCTCGACGCGGATCGGTGTCGTGGCTTGCGGCACGAGCAGCGGCGTAGTGACGGCGAACGCCGCATGCCCAAGCGGAATTTCGTCGTACGTCGGGTCGGGCAGCCATACGAGCTGCAGCGTCGCGGGCCCGAGCGGCACCTCCGTCTTGACGGACCACAGCGGAATGCGCCGATCCTGCGGCTCCGGCCACACGAACTCGCGGAACGAGAAGGGGTTGACGACATCGAGCACGCGCAACCCGTCGGCCTGGCCCCAGACGATCTGCTGCTTGCCGACGCGCACGAAGGCGCGGCCGACGTGACCGTCGACATACAGCTCCCGCAGCTCGGCGTCCGCGGAATCTCCGAGCAGCCAACGCCGATTGAAGTCGCTGCGCTCGCGCTGCTCCGGCCTGCCGGGTTCGAGGCGATCTTCGGTATCGACGCGTGCGCGCAAGCGCAGCCTTCAACGACCATCCCGAGCGAAGGTCGCGCCGACGTCGAAGTCCGCGACCGTTTCGGCGGTCTGCACTTCCCCCGACGTTTCGCTGACTGCGCCGTCGACGCGAAAGATTGCCCTGGAGCCCCACTCGGCTGCATCAGCCGCTCTGCATGACCAATGCGGCTACGAGAGCCGCGACCCGCCTCATCACAGCCCACGCTCCATCTGCTGCTGCGTGAGCAGCGCATCGGGCACCTGCCCGTCGAAGCGCGAGCTTTCGAACTCGAGCACCGTGCCGTGGCCGGTCTTGTGATTGCTCACTTCGATGCGCGATGCACTCCAGACACCGTCGATCAGCTTCGGCTCGCGATTCGCGAGCGTCTTGAGCAATGCGCCGCTGCGATCCCAGTACTCGATGCGGCGCGCGATGAGTATCCGCTCGTCGACGCACCAGCGCGCCTTCGCGTAGCCCAGCTCGCGCGCGATTTGCTCGGTGGCTGCGGACCCTTCGATGACCTCGCAGCTCGCGCCGTCGACCTCCTCTCGTGCGACCCAGCGGAACTGTCCAATCAGCGAGCGTCACGCGATTGTCGTTGCGGATCTCGTCGAATGTCAGGTCGGTGCCGAGGAAGTAGTCGCCGCGGTCGGCCGCTGGAATGCGACGCACCTTGCGCAGCGCCGGCAAGTACAGCCACTGATCGTTCGCGACATCCGGCGCGCTGTAGTCGAACACCAGGAACGAAGTGCCGCGAATGTTTGCCGGCGCGAGATAGAAGATCGCCATACGCCGGCCATCGGCGACGTTCTTGCGCACTGCTCTGGCGAGTTGCTCGCGTACGCCGCCGTTGCGATCGATGAGCTTGATGCGCACGGTGCGATCGGCGCTCGCACCCTCCTGCCGAGCGGCCAAGGCTTGCATGATGCGGTCGGCATTCGCATCCGACATCGTCGGCGGCCCGAGACGGCAGCTGTCGTGACGAGCAATCCCATCTGCGCAGCACGAATCGCGACCTGCACCGTAGTTGGCACGTCACCACCTTCAGCAGCGCAGGCAGGACCGTCAGCGCCGCCACGAACGCCCCGACGATCGCTGTCGCGACGAGGATTCCGAACATGCGGATCGGCGGCGCTGCCGATAGCGTGAGAATGCCGAAGCCGAGACCGACCGCCATCGCGTTGAACAGCACGGCGCGACCGGTCGATTGGTAGACGTACATGATGCGCGCGTCCGTATCCAACGCCATACGCTCCGCCTTGCGTGCACGGGCGACCATGTGGATCGCGAGATCGATGCCGAGCCCGATCGCCACCGCCGCGAACATCGAGGTCGCAACGCCGAGCCAGATGTCGGCGAGCCCCATGACGGCGTAGACGAGCGCAACCGAGACGAACAGCGGCGCGAGGCACAACAGGCCGTCACGGAACGAGCGGAAGATGACGATGCACATCAGCAGCACGCTCAGCGTCGAGGCCAGCACGCTGAGCGCATGACCGGACGCGACCGACTGCACCCATTCGTAGTCGAGCATCACGCGACCGGTGAGCGTCGCCGTCACCGGCCCGTTGCCAAACTCGCGCTCGATGTAGCGCTGCGTCGCCAGCACCACTTGCCGTTGCTCGCTCCAGCGATCGGCGCGCACCCAGATCCGGATCAGCGCAGTCCGGCCCGAGGAATCGATCAGCGATTGGAACTCCGTGGGCGGCGCGGAAGCCTGGTAGGTCAGCATCAGCTGCGCGATGAGACTCCTCGTCGTCGGGAATGACGTACGACGCCGCGCTGCCGCCTTCGACTGCGCGATTCAGCTGCTTGATGAAGTCGACGATCGATGTGGCTGCGCCGACGCCAGGCAGCGACCGCGCGTACTGCTGCAGACGCATCCATCCTGCGCAGCGTCTGCTGGCTCCAGAATGCCTTCGTCGCTGTCGGCCTCGATCACGATGTCGAGGTGATTGGTGCCGGCGAGCGTGCGATTGATCTCGCGGTCCGCCACGTACAGCGGCTCGCTCTCGTTGAAGTTCTCGATGCGCGCGTGGTCGACACGCACGAGCGTCGTCGCCAGCAGCGCGGCTGCGCATCACGAGCTACACGAAATCAGCAGCACCGTGCGCGGCCGTCGCGTCACTATCGATCCCAAAGCAAATACCGCGCGACCGACCGGATCAGTCGCCAAGGCCGCTGCGCGCTTCAGCAGGCGACTCGGCTTGGCGGCAGCAAGGTCATCGCCGCGGGCAACCAGCTGACCGTGAGCAGCCAGGCCACGCCGACGCCGAACGCGCCGAACAAGCCGAAGTAGCGGATCGGCGGCATCGTGCTCGTCGCCCACAGCGACAAAAATCCAACGACCGTCGTCAGCGAAGTGAGCGCGATGGGACGCCAGACGTTCTGCATCGCTGCCATGACGAGCGTCGCGTTGCGCTCGTGCGGACGTTCCTGCAGCAGCGAGTAGTATTCGCTGAAGACGTGCATCGGCTCCGCGACGCTGATGCCGATCAACACGACGACCATGCCGTTCGTGATCGCGTAGAAAGCGACTCCGCTCGCCGCCATTGCGCCCAGCGTCACGACGATAGTCGCAGCGGCGATGAACATCGGCAGCGCGGCGCTGCGGATCGTGAGAAATGCGCAGAACAGCACCAGCGTCACCGCGATAGCCGTGAACGGCACCAGCCGGCCTGCGTCGCGATCGATGTAAGACGAGAAGTAGCCGGTGATCGCGCCAGCGCCAGCGACGAACACTTCGACGCCGGGCAGCGCAGGCAGCGCGCGACTCAGATCGAGGACCGCCTGATACGTCTCGGCGCTCTGTGTTTCTCGTCGAGCAGCTCCGCAGCGATGATCGTGCGCTGCGGTCCTTCGATACCAGCGTGCCGTCGTAGATCGGCGAGGCATCGATCGCGTCGCGCACACGCGCTGACCAGCGCTGCATCGATCTCGCCTTCCGGCAGCAGCGGTGCCCACTTCGATACCGCCATCGCCGCCGCTGATGGCGCTGCGGCTCGCTATGCTCGTGATGCGATCGAGCGTCGATGTTGGGCACCGCTTCGAGCCGCTCGACGATCGAGACGCACCTGGCGAAGCCGTCTTCGGCGTCAGGATCCCGCCTGCGCGCGCGCTGCGAACGGCGATGACGATCGGTTCCTTGAGCCCGAATGTCTCGACGACGCGCTCGCGATACAGCAGCGCCGGATTGCCGGGCTCGATATATGCGTTCGCGGACGTGTCCTTGTGCAGCCCGCCGGCCAGCACACCGGCCGCGCCGATCGCGAGCGAATGTCGCCGCGAGCACAACCCAACGGTAATCGAACGACGAACCGCAACCAGCGTTTCTACGAGCACAGGATCCCCTCCTATGCCCACTCAGACGCAGCTTCGTTGCGGATTCAGGACGCTAGCAGACGCAAGTCGCATTGCCGGAAGCTTCGAATCCTTCAGCATCTGCACGGCCTGTCGTTTGCGTCTGCGCCGCCGGCCCTGCCTGGCCGTTGCGCTTCCTGCACTCGCGACAGCCAGTACAGCGCTTCGCCGTGCCACATGCTGTTCGGATTGACCTTCTGCCACGCGCTCACCAGCGTCTGCAGATCGTCGCGCACGGTCGCATCGCCCTGCGCGAGACCCGACTGCGCGCGAGCGTTGATGAACCTCGGACATCAGCACCGACGCAGCATGCCGGCCTTCTCGTACTCCTCCGCCGCGCGAGCAAGCACGCGCTTGCGCTTCGTCTCGTCATTCGCTGCGAGCAGCGCCGACGCGGCGATCGACAATACTGCGGCACGCCGATGGCCGGCAACCGCGAAGCCTCCACGCCTTCGGCCAGTTGCAGTGCCAGCTCGCGGGCGCGCGAACGCTGGTCGTGCCAACGGGCGTCGAGCGTATCGATGGCCGATCGATTCGATACGCGCCGTCTCGGGGACGCCGGGATAAGCCCTGACTCGCCTGCGTCAGCTGCTGCGCCCGCTCGCTGTTCCCCCAATATGCCGCTGCGTATGCCTTCGTCAGCTCGTTGCGCAGCTTCAGAGGCATGCTCACCGACTCCGACGCTGCGCAGCGATCTCGTCCATCCGGCGTGCAGCCTGCGTCTCGCCTCGACCGGCATCCCCGCCTGCGCATACATCATTCCCAGCCAGGCGAGCGCTCCAGCATCTGCAGGTTGGCGTCCGATCCGAGCCTGCGTTTCGTGCTCGATGACGTGCAGCATCAGCGGGATCGCTTCGTCGAGCATTCCGACATTGGCCAGCGCGACCGCGAGTCCCCATTCCGCTCGCCGACCCGCTGCGTGTCGCCAGCATCCAGCCGTCCGCGTGTCTTCGACGACTCTGCGTACGATCGGCAGCGCTTCCATGCCTCGACCCGCCGAGACCAGCGCCAGCGAGTACACACGCTCGCTCTGCGTCAGCAGCGTGTCCGGCCGCAGATGCCCGCGCGCAGCGTCACGCGCCGGAACGCTTCCTCGCCCGCCGCCAGATACTCCGGTGTGTACTGGAAGTACGCGAAGCTGTCCGCCTTCGCCACCAGCAGCTCGAGCGCCGCCCGGTGATTCCTGCCGAGCGCCTGCTCGGCGATCTGGCTCGCGTGCGAGTACGCGGCCAGCGCGTCGTCCTTGCGATTCATACTGTGAGAATCTCGCCTCGCGCCCGCCAGCCGCCGACGACGTCTCGATGCCGCGCGCTGACTGCGATGCATCCTGCGGCAGATGCTCGTCGAGCATCGCAGAGCGCCCTCCTCGTCGCGCGTTGCCAGCAAGCTGTCCGCCAGCAGCACGGCTGCGTGCAACCTGCAAGCGTCGTAGTCGATACGCGCGTCGCAGTTGGCGAGAGCCTGGCGCAGCACGGGCGCAGCGTTCGCTGGCTCGTTGAGCGCGAGAAAACTCGCGCCGATCATCGCTTGCAGCTCGCTCTTGTCGCGCCGGTTGTTCTCCAGCTCCTCCTCGACGCGCTTGTTCGCGGCGGTGAGCAGATCGCTCGCCGTCACCACGCCGCCGACGCCCTGCTTCGGCACCGCCTGCGTGAAGATCGAGGCGATGAAGGACTTGATGCGTTCCGCGCGTCTTGCTTCGACCTGCGCGACGTGCGCCTGCCACAGCGCAATGCTCAAGCCAGCGAGCAATGCAGCCGCGGCCACGCCGGCCGCAACCACCGAGACGCGGTTGCGCTTGACGAACTTGCTCACGCGATACGCGAACCGCTCCGGCTGCGCGCGCACCGGCAGATTCTTCTGATAGCGCTCGATGTCCTCGATGAACGCACTCACCGTTTCGTAACGATCCGCCGGCTGCTTGCTCATCGCCTTGAGGACGATCATCTCGAGGTCGCCGCGCAGCGCCCGCGCCGCCTTGCCCGGCATGCCCCTAGTCAGCGGCAACGGATCGCGATTGACGATCGCATCCTCGATCTCCGCGAGCGATTCGCGCTTCAGCTCGTATGGACTGCGCTCGCACAGCAGCCAGTACAGCAGCACGCCCAGCGAGTAGATGTCGGTGGCAACCGTGATCGGCTGCGAAGTGAACTGCTCCGGCGCGGCATACTGCGGCGTCAGCGCCCGAGCCCCTGCCCGCGTCAAATGCAGATCGTGCAGCGATTCGGGCTGCAGCAGCCGCGCGATACCGAAGTCGAGCAGCCGGATCTCGCCGTTCTCCTTCACCAGGATGTTGGTCGGCTTCAGGTCGCGATGCACGATCAGGTGCGCGTGCGCGAACGCAACGGCGCGCGCGACCCAGATGAACAACGAGAGTCGCTGCGCGATCGACAGTCGGTGCTCGGCCGCGTAGCGATCGAGCGGAATGCCTTCGACGTACTCCAGCGCGAGGTACGGCCGTCCGACTTCGTCGACGCCGGCATCGTAGAGGCGCGCGATGCTCGGATGCTCCAGCGATGCGAGGATGTCGCGCTCGCGGTTCAGCCGCTCCGCCAACCCGCGATCGAGCCATGCAATGCGCGGCAGCTTCAGGGCGACCTGGCGCCGCAACGAGCCGTCGGCGCGCTCGGCCAGCCATACGGTCGCGGTGCCGCCGGCGCCCAGCTCACGGATCAGGCGATAAGGCCCGAGCACTTCACCGCTTGCGACCGCGGCGAACGGCACGCCACTCAACGCCGGTGCTTCCAGCAGCACTTCCGAGGTCTCCGCCCCGCCGGGCGCGCAGCAGGAGGTCGCGCAGCGTGTCGGAGAAGTCGCGATGCTCCGGCGGCAGCGAGTCGACCCATTGCTCGCGATGCGCAGGATCGAGCTCCAGCGCCTCGTCCAGCAGCTGGTTCAGCTTGACCCAATCCGAGCCTGACAGACTCATGAGCTCCCCGGCGATCGCGCTTTTGATTGTCAGACGCGCTGCGGCGGCCGGACCGGCCACGATTGCCGCGATTTCAGCGCAGGCTGGCCAGCAGCAGCAGCTTGGCCTTCTCCCAGTCGCGCCGCACGGTACGCTCCGCTACGCCGAGCGCGCCCGCGATCTCCGACTCCGTCATGCCGACGAAGTAGCGCATCTCCACCACCTGCACCAGCCGCCGGTCGACTTCCTCGAGCGCCTGCAGCGCCTCGTTGATGCGCAGCATCTGCTCGTCGCTGGCACGCAGGTCCTCGGCCAGCTGCGTGTCGAGCGCCACGCGTTCCAGCTCGCCGCCGCGGCGCTCGGCCTGCCGTTTGCGAGCGAAATCGACCACGACCGAGCGCATGATGCGGCCGGCATATGCGAAAAAGTGGCCGCGGTCGCCGCCGTTCAGGCGGCCGGCTTGCTGGAACCTGCAGGAAGCTCTCGTGCACCAGCACGGTCGTATCGAGAAAGGTGTTGCGCCCACCGCCACGCAGCAGTGCACGCGCGTGCGCCCGCAGCTCTTCGTATGCCACTGCAAACAACCGTTCACGCGCCGTCTCGTCGCCGGCGTGCGCCAGCTGCAGTAGTTCGGTGAGCTGCTCCATACCATCCCCTCGCAATGCGGGGCGACGATAGCCGGAGTCAGCGCGACGCGATACTTCAGCGGGATCTGGCTGCCTTGCCGGCCCAGGCGCGGGCCCAGCCGTCGAGCTGCTTCAAGGCTCGTGTGAGCCGCACGCCCGCGGCGGTGAGCCGATAGCCTTCGTATTCAGCATGCTCGACGATGCCCGCGCGGCGCAGCTTCGCCAGACGATCGTTCTGGACCGCGGGGGAGACGCCATCGCAGCGCTCCTGCAGCTTGCGGAAGGTCAGGACTGCGCCGTCGCGCAATTCCCATACGATGCGCAGCATCCAACGCTGCCCGAGCAGATCGAGCAACGTGACGAGGGGACGAGCGTAAGGGGCGCGCACCTCCCAACCTGTCGCTCGATACCTTGGTATCGCACCGGTGCTACGGATGAGATAGCACTGCCGGGCGCGACAGATCCTGCCATGGGATGCGGAGGATTCATCATGCTGACCGAAAACACAGCTCAAACATCTCGCCACGGCCATGAGCGAGACAGAATGGCACCGGCAGCACGCGGCGCATCGATGCCGGCTACACGTATTTCGGCCAGTTCATCTCGCACGAGATCGTGGCGCGCCACGCAGCATCCGGGGGACCCGCCGCCGACGCGGATTGCGAGTCCGCTGCTGGACCTGGACAGCGTGTACGGCACGCCGGAGCAGATGGAGACCTGGCTGCCGGGCGGCTTCTTTCCGACGCCTGCGCCTCCGGCGCTGCCCGATGACCTGCTGCGCGACCACAGCCGGTGTCGCACAGATCCCGGAGCCGCGCAACGACGACAACGTCATCATCGCGCAGCTGCACCGCTTCTGGCAGCGCTTCCACAACTTCGTGCTGCAGAAAGAGCTCGCGGACGAACCCGGTCCAAGCGCGGGAACGCGTGACCAAGGTCGTGCAGCTGCTCGTGGTCGAGGACTTCCTGCGCCAGGTGCTCGCGCCGAGCGTGTTCGACAGTTACTTCCGCTTGAACAAGCGCTGGCTGACGTTCGCCACTCCTGGCATCCCGCCGCACTTCTCGCACGCCGGCTTCCGCTTCGGGCATTCCATGGTACGTGCCTCGTATGAGTCGTTCGCCGACGGCGGCGATCGGAACCTGCAAGACCTGTTGCGTCAGGACAAGCTCGAACCCGAAGAACGTGATCGACTGGAAAGGCTTCTTCGGCGAGCCGTTCGACGAACAACCGCGTGCAGGACGCGATGGCCATCGATCCATTCGTCGCCTTCGGCATGTCCGGCATTCCCGACGACCAAGGCAAAGACGATCAACATCATCAAGGCCAACCTGCAGGCGCCGACTCCGTTGGGCTGCCGCCCGGCAAAGTGTATGTGGACGCAGCTGCTTGCCGGACCGAAGGGCGCGGAGCTGCAGCCGACGTTCGGGCTCGCGCCGCTCGACGGACCTCGGCGTGTTGTCGCAGTACATTCCTGCGGAGCTCGGGCATCACGATCGACAACCTGCCGCTCTGGCCGTACGTCCTGGTGGAAGCGATGTCCACGGCCGAAGGCCGGCACCTCGGCGTACTCGGCAGCCTGATCTGCGCCGAGGTCATCGGCCGCGCGATCCGGCAGGCACCGGTCTCGATCTACGACGGCCACTGGCGCTCCGTCGACGAAGTGCTCGCGACGCTCGGTGCGCTCGGCGAGGCGTCTGCAGGCGCAGCGCAGCGCCAACGGCGGCGGGCCCGCCCCGCGTCGCGATTTCTGCATGCGCCACGTGATCCAGTTGGTTGGGTCAAAACTAGAAGCAAAGGAGCAAGTCATGTCTACAGTGCCGATACCCGACATCCTGAAGGCATGGGTGGCCGAGCCGGGACAACACACCACCGGGGTCACCAATCCGGTCGTCATCGACCACACCGCGATCGAAGATCTGGCGTTCTATCACCCCGGCTTCGACAGCAGCACGCCGCACCGCTTCCGGCACGTTGCGGACGCTGACGACGAGGGGCCGTTCGCCCGTTGTGACGACGCGTTCTCGAACAACTGGCACGAGAAGATGCAGGAAGTGATGGATGAAGCTGAAGCTGCGCCCGCAAGTGGAATTCGAGCCATCCGTGCCTGATCGACAGCTGCGATTGCCAAGGGACGACGCGCCCGATGCACGGCTGGCGCGTCGTGCACTGGAAGGTCGTGAAGTCGCGCGACCTCAACATGGCAGTGGTGCACCAGGATTTCATCACCTTGGCAGGACATCAGGATGGATGGTTAGATTGGTGGAATCGATGTTCACCTGGCGCCCTTACGCGGCGCTCGACGAACAACCGGTGGTTCAGGAACTGAAAACCAATGAGCGACGGCTGCTCCTGGAGATCGCGCGCAGATGAGAGGCGAGCCGTTTGGATCGTGCTCGTCTGTGCCTGCCTGCTGGCTTCATGCCGGCAGGCAGGCGATGCTCCAGCGAGCACGCAGAGCGAGGCACTGAAGCACACCTGGGTACTGCTGCAACGCGCGCACGACGAGGTCGGCCCCAGGTCGCCCGAGCTGCGCGAAGCCGGCATTCTCGTCACGCGAGGCCTCGAAGAAACGCGCGACAATCCGCTCGAGCACAACCGCTGGCTCGAAGCGCAGTGGTTCTACTATCTCCTCAATGACGATCACGCCCGTGCCCGCGATGCCATTGCGGCCGCAAGAGAAGAAGCGATCGCGGCGCAGGCCGGCCCCGACCGCATTGCCGACCTCACCTGCACCCTGTCCTATTCGCTGATCCTGCTCGGCGAAGTCGCGCAAGCGAAGGAGTACCTGCGCACGACGCTGGGGCTTGCGAGCGGGATGCGCAATCGCGTGGTGCTCGGGGATCTGTATTTCAGCCTCGGCGACGCGTATCGCAAGACCGGCGAGCGCCTGATCGCGCGCCGCTATTTCGAGGCGGCGCAGGAGCTGGACAGGACTGCAGAAGACGAGTCTCTGCCGCGCATGTCCGAGCTCAAGCTCGGCAGCCTCGCGCACGACGCCGGCGCATACCAGGAGGCAGCAATCCGCCACGGGCGCGCGCTCGCGGGGTATCGTCGCGACGGCAGGTATCGCGAGCTCGTGACGGAGATCGAGCTTGCGCGCGATCATGCGGCTCTGCACAACTTCGAGCTGGCCGAGCAATACGCGACCGCGGCGCTGAACGACCGGCGTGCGTTGCTCGAACAACAGCTGGACGCAAAGATCCTGCTGCTGCGAATCGCGAACGATCGACGCGCGACGGGCGAGAAGACGCCTGGCCTCACGCGGCGCGCTGCAGCACTCGTAAGCGAGATCGAGAGTACGATCGGCGCCGCTACGGACAAGCTGGACTCGGAGCTCGCACATCCGACGCGCCAGGTGCAGTTCCACGAGCAGGCGATTCGTCACTATGCGCTCGACGGGCGCCTCGACCAGGTCCACAAGCACGGCACCGAGGCGATCGATCTGGTGAATCGCGTCGCAGCTGGCTTGCGCGCCACCAACGATGACAGTCTCGCGTGGCTGAGCAACGCTCAACCGACGCTCAACGAGTACGTCAATGCCGTGTACCGGCTGAACCCAGAACAACCCAAGCAGGTGTTCGCCGTACTGGAGACCTACTACGGCCAACCGGTCGCACCTCGCGCGCTCGAGAAACAGGCTGGCGCGGCTTTCGATCGCTACCGCGACGCTCAGCAGAAAGTGATCGATGCGACTGCGGAGCTCGAAAGGCTGCAAGCGTTCGACGATCGGGACGCTCGCAACCGGATCGAACAGCTGGGTCTGGAGCGCCTGCTGTTCGACAGCTATCTGACACGCGATGCCTATCTCGCTCTGCGCGCGACCGAAGCGACGCCGGCTCCTGTCGAGAAACTGGACTTCGCTGCATATCAGCCGCCGTCGCTCCCCGCGAGCGATGTGCTGATCCGCTACTTCGTGCAGGAGCAGGTCAGTTTCGGGGTCGTGCTCGGCCGCGGGGTCATGGACTCCTTCGAGCTGCCGAAGCGCTCCAGAGTGAGCAAGCTGATCGAAGACGCGCGGCAAGTCATCGAGAGCCCGGTCGAGAGCCGCTTTGACCGCACTCCCCTGCTGGCTCTTGCCAAGGAGCTGCTGCCGCCCGCGATGCTTGCCCGCTACGGCGATGCCAAGAGGCTGATCGTCGTGACGGACGATGCGATGCAGCCGGTGCCGTTTGCGGCCATCGATATCGCAGCACCGCAGCAGCCGTACTCGCCGCTGGGTGCACGATTCGAGATCGTTCGCACGAAGTCCGCGACGCGCTACTACGCCGACGCCCCCACCCTAACCCTCCCCCGCGAGCGGGGGAGGACAGACATCGCGATCTTCGCCAACCCGCTGTTCAACGTGCAGCCGATCTCCGGCGTGCGGCTCGACCGGCGGCCGATCCGGCAATGGGCCGAAGGCCTGCCCAGCCTGCCGAATGCGCAAGCGGAGGCAGAGCAGATCGCGTACACCTTCCGGAAGCTTGCTGTGAAGTCCTACCTGGGCGAGGAAGCGACCAACGCTGCGCTGCTCTCGCCCGAAGTGCGCGCCGCGCGAATCTTGCACATTGCCACGCACGGCTACGTCAGCAGCTCGAGCCCCGACCTCGTTGGACTGGCGACGTCGCCCACGGTAGTCGACGGCAAGCCTCACGCCGGCTTTCTAGGCCTGACCGAGCTGTTCACCGAACCGTTCGCGTCGCGGCTCGTCGTGATCAGCGGCTGCGAAACGATGCGCGGCCAGGACTACGCCGGCTGGGGCGTGCGCAGCTTCGCCGACGGCTTCCTCACGCAGGGCGCAGGCTCCGTCGTGGGCACGCTGTGGAGCGTGTCGGATGACGCGACAGCTGCGCTGATGGCCTCCTTCTATCGCGAGCTGTCCCGCAACAATGGCAACAGCTCGCTCGCGCTGCTCGTCGCCCGGCGCGAGCTGATCGAGTCGCAGCGCTTCAATCATCCCTATTACTGGGCGGGCGTGGTGCTGGAGTCTGCGAATCGCAGCATCGATCAGCAGGTCCTGTGACGTTCAGCTCTCGCGACGCAACACGCGGCTCGCCCCGAGTGACGCCGCCCAGGTCTGCCGCTATTCTTTCTGTAGCGAGACGGACAACAAAGGAACCGGGACAGGCTCCGTGAGCGAAGACGCCATCTCCGATCAGTTCATCAGGCAGCACTACGCCGGTCTCTATGCTCTGCTCCAACGCCGCATCGGCGACCCAGCCGTCGCGGCGGAGATGCTGAACGAGGCTGTGGCCACGGCGATCGTGCATGCCCGCCAGGGACGCGTCGCGCAGCCCGAGCGGCTGGCGGGCTACGTTTTTCGCGTTGCGCTGAATCTGTATCGCAATTACCGCCGCGAGTTCGACAATCGCACGGAGCTGCGCGCCGCCGGCGACACCATCCAGCAATTACCGGGCGACGGTGCCACCGAAGACGGGCTGGACGCCGGCATCGTGCGCGAGGTCCGTGCGGTGGTCGCATCCCTGCCGACCGCCCGTGACCGCGAGATCGTCAAGCGCTTCTACCTGGACGAGGAAGACAAGGCAGAGATCTGCAAGTCATTGGGGTTGGCGCCTTTGCACTTCGACAAGGTGATCTTCCGGGCGCGCCAGCGCCTGCGCGCCCTGTTGGAGGGCCGGGGCTTCAGCAAATCGGACCTGCTGGGCGTGCTGCTGGTATGTTGCGTCTGAGATGAACGCCGGCGCCGTTACAGGCTGTTAAATGGATCGACAGTATATCGACGACCACCATGTGGTCGCACGCTATCTCGCCGATCGTCTCACCGACGGGGAGCGCGAGGCGTTTGAGGCCTACTATCTCGAGCATCCCGACGTCGTGCAGGAGATGGAGGCCGCGGCCCGGTTCAAGGTCGGACTCATGAAGCTGCGCGACCTCGGCGAGCTGAACCGGCTCGTGCAGCAAGAGAAACGTCCGCAATGGCACTACCTGGCAGCGGCGGCCGCGATTGCCGCGCTCGCAGTCGGGGTGTTCCTCGTCATCGATCGCACGCCGGCCACCCACCCGATCCTGGCTGCCAGCATCGACGCATTGCACGGCACGGACGGCGGTCCGCCAACTCTGACGAGGGAGTACGCAATCCTCCGAACCCGCGGCAGTGCAGTCGACGCCGAGATCCAGCTGCCGACGTTCGGAGCGGCGCTCGAGCTGCGCGTGCTGCCCGAGTTCAGTGCACGGCCCGAGCGCTATCGGGTGCGCCTGTTCCGCATGAGCGCCGACGATTCGCTGCAGAGCGTCGCCGAGCTGGGTGGGCTCGCGCCCGAGCCCGACAACTTCGTGATCGATCTTCGTCGACGGCGCGCGCCTGCAACCGGGCCAGTACCGGCTGGCGATCGTGGGCGATCCGGACACGGACGCCCGCGACAAGGAGAGCGCGTTCATCTTGCGAATGCGGCGCGCGCTCAACGATCCTTCCGCAGCGTCCCGCTGACCGTCGCGCCGTTCGCCGACATGAACAGCGTGTAGACGCTCGCGGACTGCAGCGTGACCGATGTCTTCGTCAGCAGATTCGCCGCCGTGGCGGTATCGGTCACGTCCAGCTGATAGTCGGAGCCGTCGTCGATCTCGGTGAACGCCGAGGCCTGGCCGAGCGCAATCGCCTCCGCGATCGGCGCGAAATTGACCGACAGTGTGATCGGCGCGTTCAGCGTCGACAGACCGTTCATCACGCGGATCTTCGCCTTGCTGCTCGCGGTCGGCAGCCGGTTGTCGTCATCGATCAGTGTGGTTTGCGTGCCGTCGGCATTGCTCCAGGCGAGCAGCGTGTATTCGCCGCCGGCAACCAGCGTTTGATTCGGCACAGCGACGCCGACGCCGTTCACGGTGAGGCTGACCGCCACGCTGCCCGCCTCGACCTGCGCGTAGTTGCCGACGACGCCCACTGCGCCGTTCAGCACACCGACGCCGCCGACGCGCATCACGACGGGTCCGCTCGTCGTGCCGACGGCGCCGCGGATGCGCGCCTGGGTGTTCGCGAACTTCGTGAGACTGCCTTGCTGCGGCAGTAGCAAAGCGTTCACCAGCACTCCGCCCTGCGTCGCCGTCAGAATCAGCGAGACGACCTGCCTGCTGTCGAGCGTGATGTTCGCCACGTCCAGGCGCAGGTCGTCCGAATCGCTGGCACCAGTCACGCGCAGCCGATAGTCGCCGCTGTCGATCGTCGAGGCTGCACTGCTGGTGCCGGGTGCCACGCCGGAGACCACGGGCGTAGCATCGTCGAGCGACACCGAGCTCTCCGTCAGATACACGTCGAGAGTGCCGGCCTCCGCCACGTTCAGCACCTGCACTTTGGCGCGACCGCTGTCCGGCGGAGTCACGTCGTCGCCGACCTGCAGCGAAGAAAAATGTCCCGTCGAACCGAAGGCGACGAACGTGTGATGCGTATCGTCCGCGAGCTGCTTGCCGCTCGCCGTCTGCAGCGTGCTGGTGAAACCGCTGCGCTTGAACTTGACGTTGTACGTGCCGGACTCGAGCTCCGTGTAGCTGCTGACGGTGTCGTACGCGACGGCGGCGATGCGCTGCCGGTCCGTGTCGTCGTCGGTAGTGTTGGCGTAAAGATCGAGCGAGGTGTAGCCCGGGCTCGCGTTCATGAGGCGGACCTGCGTGCGACCGCTGCCGCCGCCGCTGTCGCAGCCGCTCAACGACAGGGCCGTCAGCGCGGCGAGGATCGAGTACAGGCACGAGCGGCTTCGCATTGGAATGTCTCCGGGTTCGATGCAGGTGAAAGGCTCAAAAGGCGCGGCCGATCGAGAACTGGAAGCGCTCCAGGTCGTCGCCGAACTCGCGCCAGGTGTCGCGGCGATAGCGGATCGGGAAGGCATAGCTGAAGCGGAACAGGCCGAGCGGCGCGAGCCATTGCACGCCGACGCCGACCGAGACGCGCAGCTTCTCCAGCTCGAAGCCGTAGTCGGCGGGAAAGCCGGCCTTGTCGAGGAACTGCGTGTCGCCGAGGTAGAAGGCCTGGCCGAAGTCGAGGAACACGCTGCCGCGCACGCTGTTCGCGAACTTCGACGGCATCGGCACGATCGCTTCGAGCTGTCCGCTCAGCGCGCTGTCGCCGCCGTACGGATTGCCGAGCGAGTCGCGCGGGCCGAGCGTGAGATCGCGGAAGCCGCGGACCGAGTCGGGGCCGCCGACGAAGAAGTGCCGGTTCGGCGGCAGCCCGGTCGTGTCGCCGAACGCCGTGCCATAGCTGAGGTTGGTGTTGAAGCTGAGCGTCAGCGGTAACAGCGGCAGGCGGAAGAACTGCTGATACTGGAAGGTCGAGCGCAGGTATTCGACGGAGCCGGTGCCCGGAACCGTGCCGCTGAGCTGCAGTCGCTGCAGCGAACCGGACGTCGGGAACAGCAGCGCGATTGCGACTGTCACGCACCCAGCCCGCGGACAACTCGACTGCGTCGTACTCGCGTGCCGAGCACGAAGTCGCCTGCGCTCAGCAAGCGGAAGAACGGATCGCCGTTGTGGCGCACCCAGTCCTGCAGCTGCAGCGAGCTGCTCAGCGGTGTCGCGAGCTCCGCGTGCTCCACCGACGCGCCGAAGCGGATCGTCTGCAGCTCCGAGATCGGATACGCGAACTCCGTGCCGGCGGTGTAGAGCTTGGTCGAGAACGCCGAGTACGACGACGTGAGCCGGTCGATGTCGCGATAGGAAAGGCTCACGGTGCGGCTGACGCCGTCGAGCGTGAAGTACGGATCGGTGTACGAAATGTCGTAGACCTTCGAATAGGCGCCGCCGCTCAACTCCAGCGCCAGGCGCTGGCCGGTGCCGAACAGATTCGTGTGCACGACGTTGCCGGTGAGGATCACGCCCTGCGATTCCGAGTAGCCGATGCCGCCGCCGAACTGGCCCGGCAACCCTTCCTTGAGCGTGAAGTCGACGTCGACGAGATCCGGCGTGCCGGGGACCGGCGTCGTCTCCACCTCGACCTTTTCGACGAACGGCAGGCGCTGCAGGCGGACTTTCGAGCGCTCGACCGCGGCATTCGACAGGTACGAGCCTTCGAGCTGGCGCATCTCGCGGCGGAACACTTCGTCGTTGACGCTGCTCGTGCCGAGAAAATTGATGCGGCGGACGTAGACGCGATTGCCGGGATCGACGACCAGCGACAGCGCGACCTGCCGGCCTTGCGCGTCGAGCTTCGGCACCGCGTCGATCTTCGCGAACGCGTAGCCGTCCAGTCCGAGCCGCAGGCGGATCGCTTCGGTCGACTGCGTGATCAGCCGCTGCGAGTACGTCTCGCCCGGCCGCATCAGGATCAGGCGACGCAGCTCGCTTTCCGGCACGCGCAGATCGCCGGCGAGCTTCACGTCGGAAACGCGGTAGACCTCGCCCTCCTTGCACGTTGACCGTGACGAAGATGTCGTCCTTCTCCGGCCCGATCGCGACCTGGCTGGAGGTGATCGCGAAGTCGGCGTAGCCGCGATCCATGTAGTACGAGCGCAGCGTCTCCAGGTCCGCGGCGAGCGCTTCCTTCGCATAGCGATCGTCCTGGCGGTACCACGACAACCAGTTCGGCGTGCGCAGCTGCAACTGGCCGAGCAGCTCGCCTTCGGAAAAGCTGCTGTTGCCGACGATGTTGATCTGCTGGATGCGCGCCCGCTTGCCTTCGTGGATGTCGATCGCAACCTTGACCTTGTTGTCGGGCACTTCGTCGGCCTTCGCGTCGACCACGACGGAGTACTTGCCGCGCGCGAAGTACTGCTCGGTGAGATAGCGCTTGACCTCGTCGAGCACCGACTGGTCGAAGCTCTTGCCGCTCGCGAGCCCGACGTTGCGCAGCGACTTCTCCAGGTCCTCGGTCTTGATGTCCTTGTTGCCCTTCACCTCGAAGCTTTCGATCGTCGGGCGCTCCAGCACTGCGACGACCAGCACGCTGCCGTCGCGGCGCAGCTCGACGTCGCGGAAGAATCCGGTGCTGTACAGCGATTTCACGGCCTCGGCGCTGCGCCGGCGGTCGAGCGTGTCGCCGATGTTGACGGGCAGATAGTTGAAGACCGTGCCTTCGGCGATGCGCTGCAGGCCTTCGACGCGAATGTCGCCGACGACGAAACCGTCGCGTGCGTTGCGCGCGGGCGCGGCAATCTGTTGTTTCCTGCGCATACGCCGCAGGACATGAACGACACATGCAACGTGCATGCGAGCGTCGCGAGAGTCGTGAGGATGCTGCGCATCGCACCCTGGATGCGCGAGGCGCGCGGACGGTCGCAGCGTTCAGCCAAAAAGTTCTTGCGCGCGCGCGCAGATTGCGATTCGCGCGCGCAGCCTGAACGCGTTCTGAATGCAACGCGTCTTTTTCGTTCAGCAATGTCATCGGCGCAAGCGCTGAGATTCCCCGCTCAGAACGAGCGCGTGAA
Source organism: uncultured Gammaproteobacteria bacterium (assembly GCA_963830745.1). Taxonomy (GTDB): domain Bacteria; phylum Pseudomonadota; class Gammaproteobacteria; order Steroidobacterales; family Steroidobacteraceae; genus Steroidobacter. Next base: position 460,034 of record CAWHNL010000009.1, on the reverse strand, counting down.
CTTCAGCGTCGCGCCGTGCGTCGTGCCGCTCGCGGAGAACTGGCCCGAGTAGCCGAGCACGCAGCGTCACGTTGCTGCCGGTCAGCACGTCGACGCCGGCCGCACATTCGCGCACCGTGCGATCGAGCGACTGGTTGACGCCGAAGTAGCCGGCATCGTCCGGCGCTCCCTGCAGCATCGCCTCAACAGCGAACTCGCCGCCCTCGATGAAGCGATTGATGCCCAGTCGCGCATACCAGCGCGCCAGCGACTTGCCGATCGCGGTCTCGACGCCCATCTCCAGCGCCGGCCGCAGGTTGACGAAGTCTGCCTCGGAATTGCGCACGAGCAGGTTGTCGGCACCTGCGCCGTGCTCCGAGAACGCAGACAGGCGCACCTGGCGTGAAGCCCAGGTCGACCATCGGTCGCCAGTACCACGGTCCGTACTCGATGCCGTGGCTGAAGCGGAACTGCAGCGCGGTCTGATAGACGACTTGCTCGCTCTGCGAGCCGTGCAGCGCCAGGAACGCTGCTGCGATGCGTGTCGTAGTCGCCACGCGCGGCCGACAGGCTGGCCGCGAAAGTGTTCGATCCGAAGTTGCCCTTGAGCACCATGCCCGCGTGCACGGTGTTGCCCTCCGCGAACTGGGTACGCAGGTTCGTGATCGTCGTGGGAGTCGATCTGGTCGCGCTCGAACGCCGCGGCCAGGCCGAGGTGCCAGTTGCTCGCTCACGCGCCACTGGCTGCCGATGCTGATCGTGCGCACGTCGCGCCGATAGCCATTGGCCGAATCGGTCGCGTCCTGTTCGCCGCTGCTGCCGAACGCTGCCGCCCAGCCGCACTCGCCTTCGGCCGTGAAGCGCGCTTCGCCGTCGCGCACCTTGCAGCTGAGCAACGAGTCGCTGAACTGCAGACCCGACTCGACGGCCGCGAGCGGCAGTGCCGCGTAGTTCTCGGGGTTCAGCAGCTGGTACTTGGCGCCCAGTGTCGACACGGTTGTCGCATCGACGAGGCTCGCGATCGTCGGCACCAGGTCCGCCGAGCTGCCGGCGAGCTGCACTTGTTCGATGTACGCACCGACGCGCTTCTCGTTCGGCAGCAGGCGCACGGTGGGCGTGTCCTGCGGCACGAAGCTGGTCGTCAGTGTCAGCGCCAGCTCCGTATCCGAGATCGTTTCGAGTGCGTATTGCGTGACGATGGAGGGCGTCACGGCGAGCTCGATGTCTGCCGCCGAGAGCCCGCCTTCCGCCGCGACCAGCACAGTCTCGGACGGCCCGGCCGGATCGCCGAGATGTTCATCTGATTGAGCTCGATCGATCCGCCCAGGTTCGCAGCACCGGTGACGTCGATGCGATCGGTCGCTCCAGTGGTGTGATCGATGTCGATGAGCAGCGCGCCGCTCGCGGCTTGCGTGAAGTCGCCCGTCAGCGCGGTGTGTGCGATGTCGTCGCTGCTGCCGACGGACCACAGACCCTCGTTGCGCGCGGTCCCGCCCACACCGATATCGATCGTCGCGCCCGACACGACCGTCGCGGCGCCGCGATTGACGAAAGAGTTCACGCCGCCGCCGAGTGCGAGCGTGCCGTACAGTCCGCCGAAGTTCTCGATCGACTCGTTGCCGCTGCCGCCGATCACCGTGGCGCGGTCCAGCTCGTCGAGCCGGCCGATGTCGCCGCGATTCGTCAGCGTATTCGCGGCGCCGTCGATGAAGTTCACGGCCGCACCGCTTTCGGTGCCACCGCGCACGGAACCGCTGGTAATCGTGACGTTGATCGCGCCGGAGCTCATGTCGCCCTGGCTCTGTGCACGAATGCCGTTGGCATGCGCACCGCCGGCATCGATGTTGCCCGCAACCTCGATGCTCACCGCGCCGCTGTTGCCGTTGGTCGCGTCGCTCTGCGCGAAGATGCCGTCCGCCGCGTCGCCCAGCACGACGATGTCGCCGTTCTGCGTGATCGTGATCGCACCGGCATCGCCGTCGCCGCCGACGCTGCCGGCGAAGTTCTGCTGCTCGAGAATCGGAATGTTCTCGTTGCCGAGCCCGCCGGCGAGTCCGCCGCCGCCGCCGACGCTCTGCGCGAAGATGCCGAACGAGCCGACACCGTGCGTGACGATGTTGCTCGTGTTGGTGACAGTGATCGCACCGCCGTCGCCGCCGCTGCCGCCGTCCTGACCGAACGCGAGGCCGAGGCCGACGTTGAGCGGCGGGATCGGGCCGAGCCCGTCCTTCAGGCCGCGATCGACGTTGCCGGCGACGCCACCGCCACCGCCGACGCTCTGCGCGAAGATGCCGTGCGCGTCATCGCCCTCGGTGATCAGGTCGCCGCTGTTCGTCACCTCGACATCGCCGCCGTCGCCGCTCGCGCCACCGCCGCCGCCGATGCTGAACTTGCCGCGCAGGCCCGTGTCAGCCGAGCCGCCGGCGCCCGTGCCCTTGGTGAAGTTCTGAGCTTCGCCGCCACCGCCGCCGATGCTCTGCGCGAAGATCGCGGTCGAGGCCAGACCGGTCGTGCCGATCGAGCCTTCATTGATGACGCCGACGTCGACCGCCGTCGCCGCTCGCACCGCCGGTGCCGCCGACGATCAGCGACCAGTTCGAGAGGTCGAGGATCTTCTTGTCCTTCAGGTCGAGCAACTCGGTCGCCTGGTCCAGGCCGTCGAGGCCGGTGCCGCTGATGCCGCTACCGCCGTTGCCGCCGCCGCCACCGACGCTTTGTGCGACGATGCCGCGGGCGTTCACGCCCAGGGTCACGATGCTGCCGGTGTTGTGCACGTCGACGTTGCCGCCGTCGTTCGCGGTGCCGCCGTCGCCGCCCACGGCCGCGACGAAGTTCCACTCCCGCTGCTTCTCCTCTTTCGCCGGTTGCTGCTTCGAGCCGCCGCCGAGCGTGAAGTCGAGCGACACCGCGTGCGCCTCGCCGCCGTCGCCACCACCGCCGCCGATGCTTTGCGCGTAGATCGCGTCGCTGCGGTCGCCGAGCGTCTGGATGTCGCCGTCGTTCGTGACGTCGACCAGCCCGCCGTCGTTGCCATCGCCGCCCTCGCCGCCGACGGCGATCTCGACGTTGAGGCCGTTGCCCTCGTGCGCCTTGCCGATCGCCGTATCGATCGCGAAGCTCGTGCCGCCGTTGCCGCCACCGCCGCCGACGCTATAGGCGTAGACACCCCGCGCCTTCTCGCCTTCGGTCGTAATCACGCGCGTGTTGGTCACACGAACGTCGCCGCCGATGTTGCCGTTGCCGCCGAAGCCGCCGATGCTCACCGACATCACGGCGCGCGTCCCCTGCGTCGCCTGCGTGTTCACGCCGAGCGAGCCAGCCGCTGCCAAGCCCACCGTCGCCGCCACCGCCACCGACGCTGTGCGCGAGAATGCCGTGCGCCTCTTTGCCCGAGCGTATCGATGCGGCCGTCGTTCGTGACTGTCACGTTGCCACCAACGTTGCCAGTGCCGCCGGTGCCGCCGATCGCGATGTCCAGATTGCGTGGACCGCCCGGTTTGTTGCCCGTAGGCGGCTTGGAGAGCGAGCCGGAGATGCTGAAGCCACCGTCGCCGCCACCGCCGCCGATGCTCTCAGCGAACACGCCGTACGACAGCTCGCCCATCGTCAGGATGTTGCCGGAGTTGGTCACATCGACGGTGCCGCCCTTGCCGCCACCGCCGCCCTTGCCGCCGATACTCACGCCGACAGACGTGAGATCGCTCGTCGCGGAGCCCGCGACGCCGAAGCCACCGTTGCCGCCGCCGCCGCCGAGACTTTGCGCGCTTACGCCGTATGACTGCGCACCGTGCGTGTAGATGTCTGCGCCAGTGAACACGTTCACCGCCCCGCCGTCGCTCGCCGTGCCAGCAGAGCCGCCGATGCCGATGGTCATCTGCGGCGACTGCGAGACGCCAGCGCCGACGCTGAAGCCGCCGTGACCGCCGCCGCCGCCGAGGCTCAGCGCGGAGATGCCGTGCGCAGCATTGCCGAGCGTCTCGATGATGCCCGTGATGTAGTCGTCCTCGGCGCCGACATCGACGGCGCCGGCCGAGCCACCGCCGTCGCCGGAACCGCCGAAGCTCACGTCGATCTTCGGACTGCTGTTCGCCGCGCCGAACAGCGAGCCGGCGACGCTGAAGCCGCCCGAGCCGCCACCGCCGCCGATGCTCTGCGCCGAGATCGCGTGTGCTTCTTCGCCCTCGGTGAGAATGTCGCTCGAGCTGCGCACGGACACATCGCCCGCCGCGCCGCCGACATCGCCCGAGCCGCCGATGCTGAGATTCACGTTCGTCGTCCGGCTGATGCTGCCCGCGACGCTGAAGCCGCCGTCGCCGCCGCCACCGCCGATACTCTGCGCGACGATGCCGTACGAGCGCGCACCGGTGGTCCTGATGAGATCGCCCAGGCTGATCGCTTCGACGTCGCCGCCCGTGCCGCCGCCCGCGCCCGCACCGCCGATGCTTGCGCCGACCGATGCACCCTGGGTCGCCACCGAACCCGTGACACTGAAGCCGCCGGAACCGCCGCCACCGCCGATGCTTTGCGCGAAGAGGCCGTGCGCATCGGCACCGTGGGTGACGATCGTGCTGGCGCTGCGCACCGAGACGAGGTCGCTGTTGCCGCCGCCATCGCCCGAGCCGCCGAGACTGAACTTCGCGCCGTCGCCCTTCGAGATGCCGGCTGCGACGCTGAAACCGCCGTCGCCGCCACCGCCGCCGACGCTCTGCGCGAGAATGCCGTAAGCGCGATCGCCTTCGGTCATGAGCACACCGTCGATCGCCGCGACGTTGCCGAGCAGGACGCGACCGGCGTTGCCGCCGCCATCGCCTGCACCGCCGATGGCAGCGTTGAACGAGCCGCGTGTCGCCAGACACCGAGCCGGAGACGGCGAAGCCGCCGGAACCACCGCCGCCGCCGACGCTCTGGGCGAAGATCGCGTGCGATGCCTCGCCGGCCGTCGCAATCGTGCCGCTGCTGTTGAGCGTCACGTCGCTGCTGGTTCCGCCTTCGTCGCCGTTGCCGCCGAGGGTGAAATTCGCAGCCGGCCCCTTGCCGATGCTGCCGGCGATCGCGAAACCGCCGTCGCCGCCGCCGCCGCCGATGCTTTGTGCAACCAGGCCGTACGAGCGCGCGCCGAGCGTCGCGATCATGTTGCCGCTGTTGAACAGCTCGACCCCTGCCGCATTGCCGCCGCCGCCGCCGTCACCGCCGATCGCGAAGTTGAGCTTGCGCGTTGTTCGTGCCCACGCCGCCCGCGATGGCGAAACCGCCGGAGCCGCCGCCGCCGCCGAGACTCTGCGCAAACACGCCGTGCGAGTCGTTGCCGCGCGTGACGACGTCGCTGGAAGTCGTCAGTCGCACCGCCGAGCTGGCGCCGCCGCCCTCGCCGGTGCCGCCGAGCGCGAAGCGCGCGCTCGGGCTGTCGCTGATACCACCAGCGATCGCGAAGCCGCCGTCGCCGCCACCGCCGCCGACGCTTTGGGCGACGACGCCGTAGGCGTGGTTGCCTGACGTATCGATGAGCGTCGCAGTGTTGTTGAGCGTGACGAGGCCGCCGTCGCCGCCGCCATCGCCCGAGCCGCCGATGCTCGCGCCGAGCTGGGTCCGCGAGATCCCGCCGGTGACCGCGAAGCCACCGGAGCCGCCACCGCCGCCGAGACTCTGCGCGAACACGCCATGCGAATCGTCGCCGTGCGTGACCACCGAGGTGCTGCTGTCGAGCAGAACGTTGCGGCCGAATCCAGCGCCTGCACCGGAACCGCCCAGCGCGAACGACGCTGATGGGCCGTTGGCGATGCCGGCTGCGACTGAGAAACCACCGTCGCCACCGCCGCCGCCGACGCTCTGTGCAGCGATGCCGTAGGAATGAGTGCCTCGAGTTTCGACCGCGGCGCCGGTGCTCAACACCGTGACGTCCTGCGCATTGCCGCCGCCGTTACCGTCGCCGCCCAGCGCAGCGTTCACGCCGCCCTGCGTCGAGATGCTGCCTGCGACTGCGAAGCCGCCGGAGCCGCCGCCGCCACCGAGGCTTTGCGCGAAGATGCCGTGCGAATCGTTGCCGCGCGTCGCGATGCTCGTCGCGCTGTTCACGAACACCGTATCGCTGTGCGCGCCCGTGCCGCCGTTGCCGCCGAGTGCGAACGTCGCCTGCGGACCATCGCCGATGCTGCCTGCGATAGCGAAGCCACCGTTGCCGCCGCCGCCGCCGACACTCTGCGCGAACAGGCCAATCGAGCGATGACCTTCGGTCATGATGACGCCGGTGTCCGCCGCGGTCGTCGTGACGAACACGCGGCCGGAGTTGCCGCCGCCGTCGCCCGAGCCGCCGAGGCTTGCGCCCACCGAACCGCCGCCGATGTTGATCGATCCGGCGACGCTGAAGCCGCCGGAGCCGCCACCGCCGCCGACGCTCTGCGCCAACAAGCCGTGCGAATCGTCGCCGCTCGTCGTGATCTGGCTCGTGCTCGTGACGAAGACATCGCGGCCGACGCCCGCTTCCTCGCCGTCGCCACCCAATGCCAGATTTCCTGAAGCGCCTTGCGAAATGCTGCCAGCGACTGCGAAGCCGCCGTCGCCGCCGCCGCCGCCGACGCTTTGCGCGAACAGGCCGTAGGAGTGGTTGCCTGCTGTCGAGATCGCCGCGCCGCGATTCTCCACGGTCACCGTGTTCGACGCACCGCCGCCACCACCACCGCCGCCGATGGCGGCCCCGACTCCTCCGGACACATTGATCGAGCCGGTGATGCTGAACCCGCCGTTGCCGCCGCCACCGCCGACGCTCTGCGCGAACAGGCCGTGCGCGTCATTGCCTTCGGTGATGATCGTGTTCGCAGCTCGCACCGTGACGGTGTCGCCGTCGCGCGCTTCGCCACCATCGCCGCCGAGGCTCACGCCAGCGGTCGCGCCGAGCGCGATCGTTCCGGCGATGCTGAAGCCGCCCGAACCGCCGCCACCGCCGACGCTCTGCGCCACCAGGCCGCTCGAGCGATCGCCGCGCGTGTGAATCGTGCCGGTCGTGAGCTGATCGACGCCGACGCTGACGGTGCCCGCGCTGCCGCCTTCCGCGCCCGAGCCGCCCAGGCTGGCACTGACGGCAACGCTCGCGCTCACCGTGCCCGCGACCGCAAAGCCACCGGAGCCGCCGCCGCCACCGAGGCTTTGTGCGAACAGACCATGCGCGTCGACGCCGGACGTGGAGATGTTGCTGCTGCTGTCGACGGTGACGTCTTTCGCGCCGCCGCCGCCATCCCCCGTGCCACCGAGGGCGAACGCGCCGGCCGGGCTCGCGACCGACAGCGCGCCCGCGATTGCGAAGCCGCCGTTGCCGCCGCCGCCGCCGACGCTCTGCGCGAGGATGCCGAACGAGCGGTCGCCGGAAGTCTGCAGATTCGCGCCGGTGCTGACGACATCGACCGTGTCGCCGTCGCCGCCGCCACCGCCTGTGCCACCGATCGCGAGTGCCGCGGTCGTGCCCTCGCCCACAGCGAGCGACACGGCGAAGCCGCCGGAACCGCCACCGCCGCCGACGCTCTCTGCGTAGATCGCGTGCGCGTCGTTGCCGTGCGTGGTGATCGCGCTTGCGCTCGTGACATCGACTGCTTTGCCGTCGCCACCGCCCTCGCCGGTGCCGCCGATACCGACCGCGACGTTGCCCACCGCAGTCGAAGTCGCGAAGCCGCCGTTGCCGCCGCCACCGCCGATGCTCTGCGCGAAGATGCCGTGCGAGCCGTCGCCTCGCGAGCCGTTGGCGAAGTTGATGCCGGTCTCGATCGTGCCGCCCGTGCTGCGAACGGTGACGGTCTCGGAATCGCCGCCCTCCGCACCGTCGCCGCCGATGGCGATCGACGCGATGGCGCCCACGGAAATGGAATGGCCGCCGTTGCCACCGCCACCGCCGATGCTGTGCGCGAAGATCGCGCTGGAATTGTTCTGCGCCGTCGTGAGATTGCCGCCGTTGGTTACGTCGACCTTGCCGCCCGCGCCGCCCGCGCCACCGGTGCCGCCGATCGAAAACCAGCCGGCGCTGTCGCCGCCGTTGCCGCCGCCGCCGCCGATGCTCTCGGCGAAGATCGCGTGTGCGGCTGTAGCGATATCGCCCGTGTTGACGACGTTCACCAAACCGCCGTCGCTGGTGGTCGCGCCCCGTCCGCCGATTGCAGCGACGATGCCGGACGAATCGCCGCCATCGCCACCCGCACCGCCGATGCTCTGCGCATAGATGCCGCGGCTGTCGAGCCCGCTCGTCTCCAACCGCTGCGAGTTCGTGACGCGCACCGTGCTGCCGTTACCGCCCGCGCCGCCATTGCCGCCGCCCGAGTAGAACGCGCTGAAACCGCCGCCGCCCGAGCCGCCGCCACCGCCGATGCTCTCGGCGAAGATCGCGTGCGAGTGCGCGCCCATCGTGGTGATCGCGCCGGAGTTGTTCACCGTGACTTCGCCGCCATCGCCGGCGCTGCCGCCGCCCGCGCCGAAGACGACTATGGCGTTGCTGTCACCTGCATCGCCGGCGTGTCCCGCGACGCTCTGCGCGACGATGCCGTGCGAGCCGTCGCCTTCTGTGATGATCCTGCCGCTGCTGATCACGAAGACGTCGCCCGAATCCGCGGTGCCGCCGCCCTCGCCCGCATCGGGATTGAAGAACGTGTCGTCGCCGCCCTTGCCGCCGCGGCCGCCGATGCTGTAGGCGCCGATGCCGTGCGAGTCGACGCCGTGCGTCGTGATGTCGAAATGTCCGTTGACGGTCACCGTGCCGCCGCCGGCGCCGAGCGGGCCGTCGCCACCGCCGCCGAACGCCGAGGAATCGCCGCCCGCACCACCGTCGCCGCCGATGCTGACCGCGTGGATGCCTAGCGCCTCGCTGCCATTGGTCTCCAGTGTCGCCGAGCCGAGCACGTTGACTGTGCCGCCATCGCCGCCGACACCGCCGCGCGAGCCGTAACGGAACGCGCCGCCGTCGCCACCGTGACCGCCTGTGCCGCCAGCGCTGCTGACCGTGATCGCAGCCGCGCCGGCGCCGGACGTCGTGATCGACGTGTTGTTCATGTTGAGGGTCGCGACCGCGCCGCCGCCGCCGACGCCGCCCGCCTCGGAGCCGTGGCACGCGTTGCCGTGACCGCCCTCGCCACCTATGCCGGCCGCGTTCTCCATCCTCAGTCCGGCGCCATTGGCGGCAACGATGTTGACGTTGCTGACGTTGGCGATGAGTTGGTTGCCCTGGACGCCGACATGGCCCTGCTCCGCGCTGTCGGAGCCTGCGCAGAGGAAGCCGCTCGTGGCATCTGCACCGTCACTGGCTTCGCCGGCGATCGTCGTCGCGGTGACAGCAGTGGCGAACTGCGTGGAGATCGTCAGCGGCTGCGCTGCCGTACCGGTGATGTTGATGGTGACGTTCTGCATCGCCGGGTTGCCGTCACGTCCACGGGGGCGCCTCTCTTCGACGCGCACGCCGTTCTGGAGGACGCCGGGTGTGACCGCAGTGGTGACGTTCTCGACGCGCAGGGCGGTCGTCGTGTTCGAGCTGAAATCGAGGTTGTTCATGCCCTGCGACTGGTTGCCGCTGCACGTGACGACGCCGTTGACAGTGGGACAGGGATCCGGTGACGCCTGCGCCTTGCGCACCGGCGCCTGACTCATCGCGGCCGTTGCCAGCGCCGCGACGATAGCCGCGCGCAGCACCTGACTGCGTCCTTGAACGTTCGTGGTCATCGATCGCTCCCGCTGACTCAATAGAGATAAATCGCGCCCGCTGCGGCCGCGCTGTCGTCGTTCTGATTGGTGTCGGAGTTGCTTGCTTCGCCGGTTGCGCCGACGACGAGCGCCGCGGCGTCCGAGCTGAGCGCGATGGACGCGCCGAACGTGTCGCTCGCGTCGGTGTTCGACGCTTTCACGTACGCTTGCTGCGACCACGTGGCACCGCTGCGGCGGTAGACGTAGGCGGCGCCGCTCCCCAGTGCGTTGTCGAGCGTCTCGTTGCCTTCGACCCCGAGCGCGCTGCTGTCTTCGGACGGCGAGCCGATCGCAACGGCATTGCCGTCGGCCGCCAGCGCCACCGACGTGCCGAAGCGATCCTCGTATTCGTTATTCGATCCCTTGATGTAGCTCTGCGCGGACCAGGTGCCCGCGTCGCGCACGAAAATGTAGACCGCGCCCGACTCGCAGCCGACAGTGGGACGCCAATCCGGAAAGGCAGGCCCCACTGCACACAGACCCTGGAATGTCGTCGGCAGCGGATTCGGCTGCTGCGGCGGCACCGGCGCATTCGGATCGGGTGGCGGCACCGGGGGCGGCGGATCGATGGGGAATCCTTGTGCGCCGGTCACCGTGCCGTCTTCATCGGGCGCGCCGACCGCAAGCGTGTTGCCGTCCGCGCTCAACGCCACGGCGGCACCGAACCTGTCGATCGGTTCTGCGTTCGGCGCCTTGATGTACGCGCTCTGCGTCCAGGTCGCACCGTTGCCGGTGAAGATGTAGACCGCGCCCGCACCGCCCGCCGCGTTGTTGCTCTGATCGCCGTTGATGGCGGTGCTCGCACTCGCTTCGCCCGTGGCGCCGATCGCCAGCGTCGTGCCGGTCGCATTCAACGCGAGCGCGCCGCCGAACAGATCGTCTTCCTGCGTGTTGCTCGCCTTGATGTAAGCCTGTTGCGACCAGAGCGAGCCGCTGCGAGTGAATACGTACGCAGCGCCGGCGTCGGCCGCAGAGTTGTTCGCCTGGGCTGTGCCGTCGCTGTCTTCGCCGATTGCGCCGATCGCGAGGATCGATCCATTCGCAGTCAGAGCGAGCGCGGTGCCGAAACGATCGTCACCTTGCGTATTGCTCGCAGTCAGTGCTGCTCCCTGCTGCACCCAGCTCCCGCCGCTGCGCACGAACACGTACACCGCTCCGGCACCGGTATTCCTTTGCGGCGCGGCGATGGCGATCGTCGAGCCGTCGCTGCTGATCGCCACGGTTTTGCCGAATGCATCGTTCAGCGCCGTATTCGATGCCTTGAGGTAAGCCTGCTGCGACCATGCGCCGGCTGTGCGCGCGAACACGTACGCGGCGCCCGAGCCCGAAGCAGAGTTGTTCGCGGCGTTGCCGTCGATACCCGTCGCATTGCTGTCCTCGCCCGGCACGCCGACGACGACCGTCGCTCCGTCGCCGCTCACGGCAACGCTCGTGCCGAATGCGTCGTTCGAGTCGACGCTCGCCGCTTTGAAATAGCCAATCGCCGCCAACATCGCGTTCGAGGCACTCAGCGCGACTGAGCCCGAGCAGGCGGTGTCGTTGCACGCTTCGACGCGAAACAAGGCAGCCGCCCACTTGAATGTGTGCACGGATACATCGAGTGACGCAGTCGTCGTCGGCGCGAGCACATCGGCGCCGACCTGCGTGAATCCCGATACGCCGTCCGGATTGAGGAAGACCTTGTACGTGAGCGCAGTCGGCACCGCGTTCCAGCTGATGTCGAGACGCTTCGTGTGCGGCGTCAGCGTGAGCACCGGCGGCGCCGGCGGATCGTTGTCACGGATCGATGCGACCGCGGCGATCGGTGCGCCGAGCGTGGCACCGCCCGTCGGCGCCGACAGCGTTACGGAGAAGGACTCTGCGGATTCGGCCGTGTTGTCGTTGACGATCGGAATCGAGACGATGCGGCTGGACGCGTCGCCGGATCCGAACGAGACGACCGAACTGGTGCCGACGTAATCCTGGCCGGCCAGCGCAGTGCCCGCCGAAATCGTCAGCGTGGCGCCGACAACGCCACTCGTGCCGCCGATGCGCGTGACCGTGACGATCAGATTGCCGCTCGATTCGTCGACGGCGTACGCCGATGCACTGAGCTGCAAGCTGCCCGGCAGGCCGTTGGCAGGCGGCGGCACCGGCTGATCGTTGGCGGGAATCGTGATCGTCGCCGTCGCGACGGTGCCGAGCGACGCGCCGCTCGCGTTCGACATCGCCACTTCGAACGTCTCGTCCGGCTCGGCCAGCGCATCGTTGACGATCGGGATCGTTGCCGTCTTGGGCGCGACATCGCCGGCAGCGAACGTCACCGTCGTAGTCGTCGCGTCGTAGTCCTGCGCGGCGAGCGCGGAGCCGTCGCGTGTCGACAGAGTCACGCTCGCGGGACCGGCGCTGCCGCCTTCGCGCGTCACATTGATCGCAATCGAGCCGCCGCCCTCGCCGACGCTGTACGTCGCGCTCGAAAGCTCCAGCGTGCCGGGCAAGTCGTCATCGGTGATCGTGACGGTCAGCGGCGTCGCGAACGGATTCGCGATGGAAACCATGCTGACCTTGAACGTTTCGGCGCCCTCGGGCATCGAATCGTCGAGCACGGGAATCGCGACGATCTTGTCGGCGCTGTCGCCGTCCGCGAACTGCACGGTCGTGGACGTGGCCGTGAAGTCCTGGCCGGCGATGGCGCTGCCCGACTCGGTCGTGACGGCGACGGAGACCGCTCCGGTGCTGCCGCCGGTGCGCATGACGGCGATATTCACCGTCCCCGCCGCCTCGAATACGGTGGCTGCCCTGACCTCGAGTCGCACCGTTCCCAGCGCGCCGCCGGCAGGCGGGCTCCCAGTCTCGGCGATATCGGCTCCGCCCCCTCCGCCGCACCCAGCAAGCAGCAGGACCAGCAGTGCCGCAATCATCCTGGCGACCATAGTTATGTCCATTGTTCTTGTCCCCGCGTAGCCGCATTGCAGCGCTGCGGGCCGGCCTGCGTAAATGGAGCAGTGTCCCTAGGACTGGTCTTGGGACTGGTCCTAGGTCCTTCGACGGTTCTGGTCATGCCTGGCTGGGACTTGCCGGGCCGGGTGCGTTGACCGATAGTTTGTTTATGAAGCTGCTGGTGGTGGACGATCATCCTGTGTTTCGCGACGGCCTCGCGGCGCTGCTGCGCCAGGCCGCGGACCACACAGTCATCTTGCAGGCGCCCGAGTGCGCAACCGCGCTGCGCGTCGCGGCCGAGCATCCGGATCTCGACGCGGTGTTCGTCGATCTGATGATGCCGGGCATGAGCGGCGATCTGGCGGTTCGCGAGTTCGGCAAGCGCCGGCCCGAGCTGCCGGTGATCGTGCTGTCGAGCTCGGAGAATCCGAGTGACGTGCGGCGCGCGCTGAAAGCGGGCGCGCTCGGCTACATTCCGAAGTCCGCGACCCCGCAGACGCTGCTGAGCGCCCTGCAGCTCGTGCTCAGCGGCAACATCTATATTCCGCCGCTCCTGGCGCACGCCACGCACCAGACGCCGGACGACAGCAGTCCACAGCAACCGCCGCTCGCCATGAGTCAGCTCACCGAGCGCCAGATCGATGTGCTACGGCACCTCTGCACGGGACTGTCCAACAAAGAAATCAGCGCGCGGCTCGGCATTGCGGAGAAGACCGTCAAGGCACATGTGGCCGCAATCTTCAAGACGCTCAACGTGGTCAACCGCACGCAAGCGGCGCACGCCGTGCGCGCAGCCAACTTGATGTAGATCCAGCGGCACCCGTGAATGGCAGGGTGACGGTCACGAAACGATCGCTGATCAGCGACGATAGATGACGCGGAAGTCAACATCGCCCAGCCGCAGCCGCAGACGACTATAGGCGCGGACCAAGTCATTGAGGACCGACCAACGCGATATCCCAGTTTGTCGGGCGATCTCCGCACACCGCATGCCGCGGCCCAGGTGCAGGAACAGGGCGTCTCTTTCGTCGGCTGAGAGCGTTTGCAGAACCGACTCAATGCGTGTTTCGAGGTCCTGAGATGCCGGGTCGGGCGCTGATTCTGCAAGCATCGAAGTACGCCACTCCTTCTCCATCTGGCGCAGGTTGCGCGCAGCGAGTCCTGCGAGTCGTAGAGGACAGCATCTGAGAGTTCCTGCGTCAGGCGCAGCAAGATCTCACTGACCAGATCCGCAATCGCCTCGCGTACGTTCGGGCTCTGCGTCATGGGGTCGTGGTGTGCAAGGGGCTTCACCACAAACACGATTCTGAGCAGCTAAAAGTCTCAACAGAATGCGACTTCAACGGCCTTGCGAAAACTCAGGTCTGAATCCGCGACAGTTTGAGCACTGCAGTGCAAAACCGGACCGCGGATATTGCGGCCGTCTTCGCTCACGGCCCATTGCAGCCCAGGACACCAGTGCCTTGCGGCTGGTCTAGTTCGCGTGCTTTGCAGCGCTGAGGATCATCGAGCGGGATTCTGCATCGATACCGTACTGGTCGAGCAGACTCGTAAGTTGCGCCAAAGACAGCGAGTGGTCGACTTGCGCATGCGCTGCCAATTTGCCATGTCACCATGTCCCCCAAGTCACCAAACCTTTCGCTCTTCTATTTGCACGAGCTCAACCAGCGCGAGGATCCTCGCGCGGGATTCTCCATTCATACCGTACTCTTCCAGCAGACTCGTGAGTTACGCCAAAGACAGCGAGTGGTCTACTCGCGCATGCGCTGCCATTCTTCGAGCATGCCTAGCACTCTTTCCCTCGATCGTATCAGCCCGACCTGAAGATTGAATGCTTCCGACTTTTTGCGGTTAGCTGCGAGCGCAGCCTCATACTCTTTGCGAACCTTTTCGTCTTTGATGGCACTTGGCGCCACTCCAGCAGGATACTGCTGGCCTGGAACGGAGACGTTCCTCACGGGCGGATCGTTTGAATCGAACTTCGGATCCGTCTTTCGCTCCAGAGCAGCGAGAATCTGCACCAGCGATCGCACCTTGAACACGGGCACGGCCTGCGGTTCCGACGTCGACGTAAATCCGTACACCTCGTCCGCATATGGGGCTAGTCGCGCTACATCTGGCGCCTTATCGAAATCTCTCAACGCAGCCTGCAGACGCTCGTCAAGCACCTGTTGCTCGTCGCGGCCTGCGGCAGACAGCGACATGACATTGCAGGCGCACGCGAACGCAAGTATCCAAGGAACCCAGGTCTTCATTTCCTGCCTTACTCGACTGCATTGGACATGGACGGTAGACGGGATCACGTATGCCCTCGCACTTTGCCAGGGCTTGTGAGGACAAGTGAGGCGCTTAGCCCCAGCGAGCACCTGCACTCGCCACTCATGATCGCACGGAACACCCCGACGGAGCCGCAAACGGCTCAAAACCGTTCACTCGTCTTCATATAAATCTACTCGCTCTACACCTCGCGCGCACTTCACTCGAATTAGCGAAAAAGCTTATATACAGAACGCGCCGTCCGGAGCACCATGAAGGCAAAGCTGCGCCTTCAGCAGCACGTCTATGCGACTGAGCGGTAAGTTCGGCGCTCAGCGAAGCTCTCTCTTGGAAGCGATCGTCTGGACTACGACGTGCAGCCTGACGGCTGAACGCGTGGACAGCATGCACCGTAAACCGGAGCCATTACTAATCGTATGCCGCGCGCATTCCGCCAGTCTCGCGCGCCCAGGTGCGCAGCGACTCGGCGCCAGCGCCCTCCCCTAGCGCGCCAGCGCAGTGTCGAACTCTAGTCGCGCGGGTCGTTTCGCCGTAGACTCCGGCGGGCTTCATATATATAAGCCTCATATATATGAGTAGCGCGCTCGCAGCGTCATGATCGTCCCCGACCGCGTCCGGGCGGCGCAGATCCGCTCGATCTACCGCAACACGCCGCCAGGCTTGTTCGCGACCTCGATCGCGCTCGCTGGCTTCACGGCAGTGCTCGCGTATATCGACGCAGTGTCGAAGGCAGGGGCTGCGATCGTCCTGGCGATCATCGTTGCGCAAACGCTGGCACGGCTGCTGCTGGCGCGGACCTACGGGCGCAGCGCCGAAGTGGACAAGCACTGGCGGGAGTGGGCGCGGCGCTTCACGGCCGGGGCCATCGTCGGCGGGCTCACGATCGGCGGCGCCGTCGCCTGGATCTGCTCCACCGGCCGGGTCGACCTGCAGGCGATCTCGCTGCTGATGGTCTGCGTGTTCACCAGCGGCGCCGTGGTCGCATTCGGCGCGTATCTGCCGGCATTCATCTCTTTCTTCGTCGCTGCATCGATCGCGCCGATGATCTGGCTCGTCGTGCAAGGCGGCGTGCTCTACAACTCGCTCGCGGTGATGTACGTCATCTGGCTCATCGCCGTCGTCGAGCTGGCGCGGCGCACGGCCGCCTCGTTCGCCGAGTCGGTGATGCTGCGCTTCGAGAACCTCGACCTGGTCGAGAACCTGCAACGCGAGAAGCTCGCGGCCGAGCAGGCGAATGCCGCGAAGTCGCGCTTCCTCGCGGCCGCGAGCCACGACCTGCGGCAACCGGTGCACGCGCTCAGCCTGTTCGTCGCGGCGATGCGCCCCCGCACGATGGACGATGAAGCGCGCGAGCTGCTCGATCACATCGACGATTCCGTGCGCGCCATGAGCGGCCTGTTCGGCGGTCTGCTCGACATCTCGCGGCTCGATGCCGGCGTCGTCGAAGTGAACCGCGGGCCGGTTGCCGTGCAGCCGCTGCTCGAACGGGTGTGTCGCGACTTCGAGGTGCTGGCGAACGCCAAAGGCCTGCAGCTGGTGCTGCACGAATGCTCACTGTCCGTGATGAGCGATGCGCTGCTGCTGGAACGCATCGTGCGCAACATCATCGCGAATGCCGTCACGTATACCGACCGCGGCCGCGTCGTGGTCGGATGCCGGCGCGGGCACGGCTACCTGAGCATCCAGGTGTGGGATACCGGCCGTGGCATTCCGCGTCACGAGCAGGAGCATGTGTTTCAGGAGTTCTATCAACTCGGCAATCCCGAGCGCGATCGGACCAAGGGCGTCGGACTGGGGCTCGCGATCGTGCGCCGCCTGACGCAACTGCTCGGCCACACAGTGACCGTGCGCTCGTCGCTCGGCCGCGGCAGCGTATTCGAGATCGGCGCGCCGTGTGCCGACCCCACAGCCGAGGCGACAGCACAGACCGGCGAGCTCCCGGCGCTGCTCGCACAGGGAGTCGGGCTGATCCTCGTGATCGACGACGAGGTCTCGATTCAGATCGCGATGAAGAGCCTGCTGGAGAGCTGGGGCTACGAGGCCATCACCGCCGGCTCGTGCGACGAAATGCTGGAGCGCATCGCCACGCATCGGACCGCGCCGCAGCTCATCATCAGCGACTATCGCCTGCGCGACAACGCGAGCGGCATCGACGCGATCGAGCGCCTGCGCTCGGAGTACAACGACGAGATTCCGGGGATGCTGATCACCGGCGACACCGCGGCGGATCGTCTGAAGGAAGCGCAGGAAAGCGGTTTCCTGCTGCTGCACAAACCCGTGCCGAATCACCGCTTACGAGCATCGATTGCTCATCTGATCGAATCGAGCGACAAAGCAGTCGCGTGACGGCGACAGCCGCGTACAGCGCGGTGGTTCTTTTGCCGATGTTGCCGCGGCAGTCGCGCAGCTACGATGGCCGCACTGGGGTCCGTTTCCAAAGTTTGCAATGAACAAGGTGAGAGTCTTCTCTTGCGCCGTTGTCATCGGCGCAGTGCTCGCGTGCGCTCTCGCCTTGGCGAGGACGTCCGGCGGCGGCACTGCGGCCTCGGATGCGCTCGCGAGCTATGTCGCGCGTCCGGACAAGAGCCTCGAGTGGCACGAAGTCGATTCCGGAAAAGTCGGCACCGCGGACTACGTCGAGTATCAGTTGACGTCGCAAACGTGGCGCGGCATCGAATGGAAGCATCAACTGTTCGTGCTGCGGCCCGCGAACATGGCGCGAGACGAGCGTCACGCGTTGCTGTTCGTACACGGCGGACGCTGGAAGCCGGAATACGAGAGCGAGCGCGGTAGGACACAGCTGCCGAGCGAAGCACTGCTGTTCGCACGTCTTGCCGAGTCGATCGGCGCGCCGGTCGGCGTGCTACGCCAAGTGCCTTTTGCGCCGATGTTCGATCGCACTGAAGACGCGCTGATCGCATACACGTTCGATCAATACCTGCAGACCGGCGAGAAGGATTGGCCGCTACTGCTGCCGATGGTGAAGAGCACCGTGCGTGCGATGGACGCGATGCAGAGCATCGTGCGCGAGCGCTGGGGCGCACCGATCGACTCGTTCACTGTGTCCGGCGCGTCGAAGCGTGGCTGGACTGCGTGGCTCACTGCGGCGGTCGACAAGCGCGTAATGGCCGTTGCGCCGATGGTCATCGATGTATTGAACATGCGCGCGCAGATGGATCACCAGCGCGAGACATGGGGTGAAGTCTCCGAGGAGATCCGCGACTACGCAGCGCTGGACCTGCCGACGCGCCTGAAGACCGAGCGCGGCCAGGAGTTGCTGTCGATGGTCGATCCGTTCAGCTACCGCCAGCTGCTGACGCGCCCGAAGATGATCCTGCTGAGCACGAACGATCCTTATTGGCCGCTCGATGCCTTGAAGCTCTACTGGTCCGAGCTGCCCGGACCCAAGCATGTGCTGTACGTGCCGAACCAGGGGCATGGGTTGCGTGATGCCGAGCGCGTGATCGGTAGCGTCAGTGCCGTGCACCGCTACGCCGCTGCGGCCAAGCCGATGCCCGAGACGACGTGGTCGTTCGCGTCAGCGCCCGCCGAACTGAAGATCCAGGTCAAGGCGGACCGCGAGGCGCGCAAGGTACTGGTCTGGAGTGCGCAAAGCCCGACACAGGATTTCCGTCAAGCGCGTTGGACTGCGCGACAGTGCACGAAGGCGAGCGACGGCTACGCGTGCTCCGCTGCGCGCGGGGCGGAGGGATACACGGCCGTGTTTGCTGAGACCTCGTTCCAGGATGAAGGCAAGGTGCCCTTCTCCACCACCACGACTATCTGCATAGCAGGGCCGAAGGTCGGCGACGCTGCTTGCTGATCACTTGCGTTTCTTGACAGAGCCCGCCGGTGACCGTTTTCGCACCGGCAGGAGTAGCATGTCGCGCCTGACGGTCAACTCGGAGCGCGAACCATGTGCGACAACGATTCGATTCACGACATTCTCGAGTTCCAGCGCCGCGCGGAGCTGTCGCGCCGGCAGTTCGGAGCGATGACCGTAGGCACCGGGCTGATGTTCATGCTGCCGAAGCTGGCGAATGCGGCCGAGGTGAAAGAGTCGGAAATCGAGATCAAGACGCCGGACGGGACCTGCGATGCGTACTTCGTGCACCCGGCGGATGGCAAGCATCCCGGCGTGCTGATCTGGCCGGATATTTTCGGACTGCGTCCGGCGTTCCGGAAGATGGGCAAGCGGCTGGCGGAGTCGGGCTACTCGGTGTTGGTCGTCAATCCGTTCTATCGAACGAAGAAGGCGCCGGTCGCCGCCGAAGGCGCGAGCTTCCAGGATCCGGATGTGCGCGCCGCATTGATGAAGCTCGCCGGCACGCTGAGCAAGGACACTGCGGAGACCGATGCCAAGACGTTCATCGCTTGGCTCGACAAGCAATCGTCGGTCGACAAGAAGCGCAAGATGGGAACGATGGGTTATTGCATGGGCGGACCGCTCACGATGCGGACCGCTGCTGCAATTCCGGATCGCGTCGGCGCCGGTGCCTCGTTCCACGGTGGTGGACTCGTGACGGACAAGCCAGAGAGCCCGCACCTGCTCGTGCCGAAGATGAAAGCGTCGTACTTGTTCGCGATCGCGGCGAACGACGACGAGAAGCAGCCCGATGCCAAGAACGTGCTGCGCGAGACTTTCGCGAAAGCGAATCTGCCGGCGGAGATCGAGGTGTACGAAGGAACGCTACACGGCTGGTGCCCGCCGGACTCGCAGGTCTACAACGAAGCGCAGGCCGAGAAGGCCTGGAGCAGGTTGACGGCGCTGTTCGGGAAGGCGCTCGCCTGACACCGCGCGGAGCCGGGTCCATGTCGCGTCGTCTGTATTCGGCCCTCCTCCTGAGCACGTTGATGCTCGTCTCGACGAGCATCCGTGCTGCCGAACCACAGCTGACGATCGACACGCCCGTGATGCAGTTGCTCGCCAATCCAAGCACGAAGCCGGTGATCGAAAAGCATCTGCCGCAGCTCGCAAAGCGCCTGCTGGAGGATCAGCAAGCGGTGGAGATGCTCGGCAGCTCATCGCCGCGTGAGCTCGGGGCGGATCCGCATGTGCGCGGGATCACTGATGACATGCTGAAGGCGCTGCAAGCAGACCTGCTTGCAGCGCAAAAGTCTCAGGATTGAGATCGACTCGGCCTTTCAGCTCAGGCTGCGACCGCGTGCCTTGCCTTCCTTGTGAACGAACCCGAAGTACGCAGCAACGACTGCGAGCAGCC
Source organism: uncultured Gammaproteobacteria bacterium (assembly GCA_963830745.1). Lineage (GTDB taxonomy): Bacteria > Pseudomonadota > Gammaproteobacteria > Steroidobacterales > Steroidobacteraceae > Steroidobacter. The sequence continues at coordinate 439,929 of CAWHNL010000009.1, read as the reverse complement.
CGTGCAGCCACACATCGTGACCGTAGATCGGCACGAGCCCGAACGCGGTGTTCGTAGCGGGAATCAGTCCGAGCACCGTTAGCAGCGCGTAAATCACGGCGACGCCGCGCGCGAACAGGCGAGCACCGGCCAAGCTGCCAGCAGCCACCAGGCCCCACACGCCAAACAGGATGTGGACGGCGTTGTGGAGCACATTCACCGGAAACAAGCCGAGCTCCAGGCCCGAAGAGCCGTTGACGATCAGGCCCGGATGCTCGTGCGGCTGGGTCAATCCCGGGATGAAGCCGCCGATGCCGACGATCAGGAACACGATGCCGTAAATGCGAGCGAACAATTGTGTATTCATGAGCAGTCTTCCCCTGTAGTTGAGGTGCTGACGGTCGCGTGTCTGGACACCACTACGCTTGTAGCTGCGCTTTGGATGCCCATGCTCGAATGAACGCGGGGCACTGTACGCCGATCGGCGTCGGAAGCAAGGTCCCTTGGCTGAGGTGCCTAGCGCGGCTCGGGAAGGAACTGCAGGTCCTGGTAGTCGTAGCTGAAGTCGGCGAGCGGCGAGATGGCCCGCAGGGTCATGCGCTCGATCGAGCCGTCCGGGTTGAGCGCGAACGTGACGTACGCGTCCTCGATGTTGCGATCCGTCCAACGCGTGCGGAACGTGTCATAGCGCACGTGCTCGAGCTTGCCGGTCATTGAAGGCGTGTGATCGAAGCGGATGTTCATGCCATCGCTCGCGCGCTCGATCGTCACTGTGCCGTACCAGGCATCGCGATAACGACCCGCGTATTTCTCGATCGGCAGGGACGGCCCTTTGCTCCCCTGCTCTTCCTTGCTGTCTGCCTTGCTCGCGGCCAGCTGCTCCTTCGCTTTCTCCAGCCGCTCACTGAATGTCTCGTGGACCGCGGTGATCCAGTCCGGGCTCTTCAATCCCAGGTAGTGATCGAGCAGCCGGAACTGCATCGACGACAGCGCACCCGGCTCTTCCGCATTCGTGAACAACGCGAACGCAACGTGCTTCTCGGGCACGAGCGTGAACAGCGTGACCATGCCGGGCACACCGCCGCCGTGCGACACGATCATCTGTCCGCGATATTCGCTGACGTTCCATCCGAGCGCGTACGCGCGGAAGTGCGCACGCGCCAGCTCGAGCCGCTTGATCGGGAGCGACGGCTGGCAACAGCGTCTGCGGCGTCCACATCTCGCGCGCCTGCGCTTCACTGAACAATCGCGTGTTGCTCTTCGCGTCCTGCCCGCCATTGAGCTGCAGCTCCAGCCAACGCGCGATCTCCGCGCCGTTCGAGTTCAGCGCACCCGCAGCCGCAGCGACGTCGATCTTGGTCACGCCCGCGAGTGCGCTCATCGGCCCAAGCCCGCGCACCTCCGTCGAAACGCGCGCGTGCGGCCACGCTCGATTCGCGCCCGATGGCAACTCCGACGTAGTCGTCGTGTCGTTCATCTGCAGCGGCGCGAGGATGCGTTTGCGGATCGACGTCCTCCCAGTCGACTTCTCGACCGTCGCGATCACCTCGCCGGCCACTATGTAGAGAAGATTGTCGTACGCGAACGCGCTGCGGAAGCTCGTCACGGGCTTGATGAAGCGCAGCTTGTGAATGATCTCGGCGCGAGTGAAGCTCGTCGGGGGAAAGAACAACAGGTCGCCCGCGCCTGGACCCAAGCCGCTGCGATGGACGACCAGATCGCGCACGGTCATCTCGCTCGACACGTACGGGTCGTACATCTTGAAGCCCGGCAGGACGTCGGCCACCTTCGTGTCCCACGTCAGCTTGCCTTCGTCCACCAGCATCGCGAGCAACGCGGTCGTGAACGCCTTCGTCGTCGAGCCGATCGCGAACAGCGTGTGCTCGTCTACCTGCGCCGGCTCGCCCATCCTGCGCACGCCGTAGCTGCGCACCTCGTTCGGTCGCCCCTGCTCGACGATCGCAACAGTCATGCCGGGCACGTCGAACGTTTCGAGCGTGCGCTTGGCGTAGCGATCGAGATCGGCGGGCGGTGCGGCGAAGCACGCGCCGGCGACCAGCAGCGCACAGCTCCACACGATTCCCAGCGCAACGAGTCGCCTCATGACCTCGACTCTCCCAGACAGTTGTCGAGCAGGCGCTCGAATGCGTCTCCCGCCGCGCACGGGATCTGCGACCGGCAAGCCGAGCCGTTGCGATTCGCTTGCGATCAGGCGTCGCGCTTCTGCTTCGGAGAACTGCGAAGTGTTGAGGCTGATGCCGCCGCAGCGGATCGCCGGGTTGGTGCGACGGCCGAGCGCGAGATTGAGCTCGATCGTGTGCTCGATGCTCGGCACCGGCAATTCCGGATGGCCGATGAGATGCTGCGCGCCCCGGCTCGTGACACACGACGATCACATCCGGCTGGCTGCCGTGCAGCAGCCCGAGCGAAACACCGGCGTACGAAGGATGCGACAACGATCCCTGCCCTTCGATCACATCCCAGTGGTCCGGCGCGCGCATCGGGACTCAGCATCTCCGCCGCTCCGGCCTCGAAGTCCGAAACCACGGCGTCCATCGGCATTCCCGCGCCGGCGATCATGATTCCGGTCTGGCCAGTCGCGCGAAAGTCTGCATCGATGCCGCGCATCTTCATCGCGCGCGCGAGCGTGAGCGCCGTGTACTTCTTCCCGAGCGCGCAGTCGGTGCCGACTGTCAGCAACCGCTTGCCGGTGCGCTTGCGGCCGCTCGCGATCGGAATGTTGCTCGGCGGCGTTCTCACATCGATCAGCCGTCGTCGATGGCGATCGGCTGCAGCTTTCAACGCCGGCGTGTCGGCGAGTCGCGCGTGCATGCCGCTCACGACGTCGAGCCCCGCCTCGAGCGCGCCGAGCAAATGCGGCAGCCAGCTGTCGACGATCTTGCCGCCGATGTTCGCGACGCCGATCACCATCGAGCGTGCGCCCGACGCCCGCGCTTGCGCAGGACTCAACCGCGGTAGTCCGAGCGTGACGGTGTCGTCCGAGCAAGACCATTCGCCGATGCAGCGCTCGCGCGCCCAATCGCGCAGGCCGAACGCCGTCTTGGCATAGGTCGGCTCGGTCACATCGCCGAGAAACAACAGATACGGCTGCGGCAACTCCACGCTAGCGCTCCCGTCTCAGGTCCAGGTGCCGCCGAGCAGGCGCCGGAAATTGCCGCCGAGGATCGCCGCCGATGTTGTCGTCCGAGTAGCCGCGGCGGAGCAGCGCTTCGGTCAGGTCGAACGTCTTGCGCGGATGGTCGAAGCCTTCGATGTCGATCTTGTCGCGAAACCCGTAGCTCGCCTTGTAGGACTCCTTCAGCTGCTTGTACTGGTCCGGCGGCATGTCGTCGTAGCCGTACAGGTCGGAGTCCGAGCCGATGCCGACGTGCTCGATGCCGACCAGCTTCACGACGTGGTCGATGTGATCGACGATGTGCTCGATCGTCGTCGGCTCCTGGCCGCGCACGAACATGCGCACGCCGGTGATGCCCATCACGCCGCCCTTCGCGGCCAGCTTGCGGATCGCCTCGTCGGTCTTGAGCCGCGGATGATCGTTGAGCGCGCGGCAGTTCGAATGCGTGATCGCGATCGGCTTCGGCGAAAGCTCGATCGCATCCAGCGTCGTGCGGTCGCCGGAATGCGAGACGTCGACCAGCATGCCGACCTCGTTCATCGCCTTGATGATCTGCTCGCCGAAATCGCTGACGCCGCCGTCGACCCGATCGGTGCTGCCGGAGCCAATCAGGTTCTGGCTGTTGTAGGTCAGCTGCGCGCAGCGCTGGCCGAGCTGATAGAACTTCTTGACGTCGCCCGGCTCGCGGAAGTGCTCGGCATTCTGCACGCCCATGATGACGGCAATCTTGCGCTCCTTCTTCGCGCGGTCGAGATCCGCTGCCGTGCCGACGAGCGAGAACACGTGCGAGTTGCGGCCGGCGTAGCCCTGCCACGACGCGATGAACGCCAGCGTCTCCTCCACTGCGGTCGGCCCGCCGGTGCCGATGGAGTTGTGAAAAGCAGTGATGCCGCTGGCACGAAAGTCGGCGGCCGCCTGCTCGCTGATCGGACCGGCATACGCTTCCGGTTTGAAGTCGATCTTGAGCGGCGCGAGCATGTCGATCACGAGCGTGCGCTCGACGATCTTCATCGCACGTGCCGAGTAGCGCGGCGCATTCGCGCCGAACGCGCGGTAACGGCCGATGTTGAGCATCGGCAAGCCGAAGGTCGCCACGCTGGTCGCGACCGCAGCCTGCAACAAGCGCCGGCGGGTCAAGGGCTCGGAGGGCTGGGTCATGGAGGTCTGGGGCATGGAGGGCTCTCTTCGTATTTTCTTGTGCAGGATTGTAGACGAGCCGCGGCGCATGGCCTCGCGGGCCGTGACGAGCGGCCAGGACAGCAGGCGGACGGCTGAATTGGCCATGTCTCAGAACTGTGTAATCACGATTGAGCCCGATCGTCCGCGGCTGCACCAGGCTCACCGCCACCGGTCCGCCGAGCGCCGAGAAGGCCGTCGTCGCCGACAGCTGGCCGCGCTCGTCGAACACATTCCTTACGTAGAACTGCAAACGCGCTGAGCCGAGCTGCAGCCCCGTGCGCAGATCGACAGTCGTGTACTCCGGCAGGTCGTACTGCGGGCTGCCGGCGCTCGCGTCGTAACTCGACACTCGATCGGTCACGTGCCGCACGGTCGTGCCGAGAACGCCTCGCGCCCGGCGACCTCGAAGCTGTAGTCGGCGGAGAGCGCGCCGGTGAACTCCGGCGTGTCGGGCAGTCGATCGCCTTCCACGCCACCCAAGTCGGGCGCGTCCTCGCTCAGCTCCGCGTCGATATAGGCGAACGCACCCACCAATGTCAGCTGCGGTGTCGGCACCAGTGTCAGCGTCAGCTCGGCGCCCTTGCTCTCGGCGGCGGCGGCGTTGTCGACGACACCGAGGCCGTTGCGAACGGCGTTGATCTGCAGATCGTCCCACTTGATGAAGTAGACAGCAGCATCGACGCCGAATCGGCCGTCGGCCGTGCTGGCTTTGATTCCGCCCTCGTAGCTGCGCAGCTCGTCGGACGCGAACACCGGGCTGGCGAGCGGCTGACCGCTCAGATCATTGAGCACGACGTTCGGGCCGCCGGGCCGGTAGCCAGTCGCGTAGCGCAGGTACGACATCAGGTTGTCGCTCGCGCGATAGCGGATCGTCGCCAGGTACGTGAGGATGCTGTCGGTGTCGCTGCGCTCCGGCACCGAGAAAATCAGCGGACCCGAGCCGATCTGCTCCTGCGTCTGCGAGTTGTGCGCGTAGCGCAGCCCGCCGGTGAAGTCGAGCTTCGACGTCGCATGCCAGGTCAACGTGCCGAAGCCCGCGTACTCCTCGTAGCTGCTCGGCAGTTGCACGGTCAGCAGGTTCACGGGAAATACGGCGCCGTCCGGCGTGGACGAGTTGAGGGTCTGGAACTGATCGCTGTCCTCGTCGGTGTAGAAGGCGCCGATCGACCAGTCCAGCAGCGTGCCCGTCGCGGCCAGCCGCACCTCCTGCGTGAACTTGTCGGTCTCGTTCTCCTTCTCGACCTCGATCGAGCCGAGGACGATGCCGGCGCCGGCGAGCGCCGGCACGAAGAACGCGGAGACGTCGGTGATCGCGTGGCTGCGCACGGTCTGATAGCTGCTGATGGAAGTGAGCGCAGCGTTCTCGAAGTCGTAAGCGAGCGTGCCGCTCACCAGCCGGAACTCCTGCTCGAACGGCTCCGCGCGCAGACGCCGCTGGTCGAGATCGCCGTCGATGGGCTCGCCGCTCGCCAAGCCGAAATCTGCGGAGGCCGTGCCGTCGCGATCGATGTCCTGGGCGAAGGCGGCCAGGCGCAGCGACAGCTTGTCGGTGGGCTTCGCGAACAGATCCGCGCGTCCGCCGTAGACGCTCGATTCGTTCACGTCATCGCGGCCGTCGGCGAGATTGTCGATGAAGCCGCCATCGCGCGTGTAGAAGCCGCTCACGCGGAGCGCGGCCTTGTCGTCCGCGAGCGGAGCATTGATCGCAGCTGCGGCGTCGTAGCCAACCCCACCGCCCGACGTGCTGACAATGCCGGCGCGCGCGGTGGCACCGAAAGCGCCGACTTCCGGCACCACGCTCACGTACTTGAGCAGGCCGCCCATCGTGCTCGCGCCGTACAGCGTGCCTTGCGGCCCGCGCAGGATCTCGATGCGCGATACGTCGAACAGCCCGACGTCGAGCGCCAGCTGCGCGCCGGACGCGAACGGCGTGCTCGAGCCATAGGGCACTTCGTCCACGTAGATGCCGACGGTCGGCGAGATGTTGTTGCCGGTCGTGATGCCGCGCAGGTTGACCTGCGTGGAGCCGACGCCGCTGGTCGTGAACGTCAGGCTCGGCACGGTGTTCGCGAAGTCGCGGAACTGCGTGGCGCCGAGCACTTCGAGGTTGCGCGCGGAGATCGCTGTCACCGACAGCGGCGTCTCGCTCAGCTTCTGCTCGAACTTCTGCGCCGTGACCACTACTTCCTCGAGCACCGACACGTTCGTCGAAGTCTGGGCCGTCGCTGTCCCGGCAGCGGCGAAGCCCAACAGGCCGGCGGCCGCGGACAGCGCGCGGCGCCGGGCGGATGCGGTCGAATTCGTCATGACGGTCTCCCCTTTGATCGTCGTACCGGTGAGACGACGGGGGAGCCCAATCCGGACAAATTTTTCTGATTGTATCGGTTTTCGCTTGACGGCGCGATAGCCGCTGATCGCGCGGTCAGAAGCCGACGTCGACGCTGACTCCGACCGTGCGCGGCTGCAGGACGCTGGCGTCGATGCCGTAGGGACGTTGTCGGCGTCGACCGCCAGGCCGCCGCCGATGTAAGCGCGACGATCGGTGACGTTGCGGACGAAGAGACGGATCACCCAGTTGCCGCGCGCGAGATCGGCGGCCAGGTCGAGTGCGCCGTAGGGCGGCAGCACATACGAATTGTCGTCGCCGATCTGTGCGGCGATTGCCGTGCCCTGCTCGCCCACATAGCGCCAGCTGCCGCCGATGTGCGCGATCCAACGATTCGCCAGCGCAAGCTCGTAGTCGAGCACGGCGGACACGCCCCACCGCGGCGTATTCCCGAGCCTGGTCGCGGCAATGCCTTCGGCAGGTGCAGTCAGCCGCGCGTCGGTGTACGCGGCATTGACGCCGATGCGCAACGCGATCGGTGGGCAAGTACGCTGTCTCGATCTCGAAGCCTTTGCTCACGGCATTTCCCGTGTTGGCAGCGGTGCCGATCCCGCCGACAGTCACCGCCTGTTGAATGTCGCGCCAGTCGATGCGGAACGCGGCGACGTTGAGCAGCGCGCGTCCGGCCAGCAACTGCGTCTTCAGCCCGAGCTCGTAGCTCGTGAGCGTGTCGGCCACGGTTGTCGGCGGCAGATCGAGCGCGCGCGGATTGGGACCGCCGGGGCGATAGCCGCTCGCTACGCGTGCGTACATCATCGTGTCGGTGCTCGCGTGCCAGCGCGGACTCACGCTGTAAGTGAGCACGTTCTCGGCGGAGCTGCCGGAAACATCGACGGGCGGACCGATCACGGATTCCAGGCCGCCGCTGATCTGCCGGAAGTGTTGCCGGTTGCGCGCCCAACGCACGCCGGCCGTCACGTCGAAGCGCTCGGTCAGCTCGCAGCGTCGCGGAACCGAAGCCCGCGACTTCTTCGTACCGCGACGGAAATTCGACGAACAGGAAGCGCGACGGCAACTGCGGGATCGGCCGCCCGGCAGCATCGAGAGCGAACACGTTGCGCACTTGCTCGCCGTCCTCCTTCGTATAGAAGGCGCCGAGCAGCCACTCGACGTTGCCGCCGGCCGGCGAGACGAGGCGGAATTCCTGCGTGCGCTTGCGAAGATCCAGCGCGATGTGGAACGGCGAATAACCGCCGGTGACTCGCTCCGAAGATGAACGATGCGTCCTGCACGTGATGCGTGCGCGCGTGCGAGTAGCTGGTCGCCGACAGCAGGTTCGCCCAACCGAGGTCCCACTCGAGCGTCGCCGAGTAGTGGTCGATGTCCTGCTCGAAAGGCTGCGGCAAGGGATGGAAGCTCGTCAGCGCTCCATAGCTCGGAACACCGGTCGGCGGATCCACGCCGGTCAACGTGAGCGACACTGCGGCGTCGTTGCGGGAATCGATCCGCTGCCACAAACCGCCGAGCTGCAGCGACACCGCATCATTGATCTGCCACAGCAACGCGAGACGTCCACCGCGCTGGCCGACATCGTTCTCGTCCCGCGCACCGGTGTGAGCGTTGTCCACGTAGCCGGGCGTCTGCTGTTCGAAGTAACTGCCCCACAGTCCGACGCGATCCTCGGCGAGCGGCACGTTCGCGCCGGCACGCACGCCCCAGCCGAATTCTTCTGCAGAGGAAATGCCGAACGTTTCGGCGCCGGCCCACGCCTCGAAGTCGCTCGCGCTCGGACGCCGCAACACATATTTGAGCAAGCCGCCCATCGCGCCGGCGCCGTACAGCGTGCCCTGCGGCCCGCGCAGCACCTCGATGCGTTCGACGTCGTAGGGCATGAGGTCGAGCCCGAACTCGCGTGCGCCGCCGTAGTTGGAGCTCGAACCGAGCGGCGTGTCGTCGACGTAGTAGCCGACGACAGCGCCCGGACCTACCGGCGCGATGCCGCGCAGCGTGATCATCGTCTGGCCCGGACCGCCGCCGCTGCTGACGTTCAAGCCGGGAATGTAGGCGGCGTAGTCGAGGATCGTCGTCGCGTGAAGCTGCCGCACGCGCCTGCTGTCGAACACGCTGACCGAGGCGGGCACGTCCTGCACGTTCTCGGTGCGCTTCTGCGCCGTGACGAGTACTTCTTCGATCAGCGCATCGCCGGTCACGTCGTTCGGATTTTCGCCGTCGCTCGGGGTTGCGGCGACAGTCGCACGTTGACGAACGAAGCTACGCGCTTCGCCGATCGTGATTGCGCCTGACGCGGTGAAGGAAGCTTTGAGTCCCGAGCCGCGAAGCAACCGTGCGAGTGCTGCCGAGGGCGTGAGCTCGCCGCGAATTTCCGGCGCACGCTTGTTGCGCACCAGCTCGGACGGCGCGGTCACGATGACATCGGCCTGTCGCGAGAACTCGAGCAGCGCCTGCGACAACGGCTGCGCCGCGATCTGGAAATTCCGCTTCGTTTCCGCCGGCGCTCGTCGCGTGCGCGATCGCGACGGCCAGGGTTGCGACGGCAGCGACGACAATTCGAATCGCCAGTCGCATGGGCCGGCTCGCCGGCTACGGGCGCGCGCGCAGCACGATGTCGCCGTCGGCCTGCCGCTCGGCGACGAGCGGCAGCGCGGCTTGCAGCGTTTCGACCATCCCTTCGACCTGCGACGTGCGGAACGACGTCGTGACGCGCAGGCTCTCCAGCTGCGCATCTGCAATGACGATGCGACTGCGCGCGTAGCGATTCGCATCCGCAACGATGTCGCTCAGCTCGGCGTTGTCGTAAACGAGTCGGCCGGAGCGCCACGCGGCAATGTCCGTCGGCTCGACGGCGCGAACAGTCAGCTGAGCGCCGCTCGCGTGCACTCACGGCTTCGCCGCGATGCAGACGCACGCCCGCGGCGGCGGCATCGGTTCGCGACACATCGACCGTGCCTTCGGCTACGGCAACGCTGACCTCGCCGCTGCGCCGGCGAACCTCGAACTGCGTGCCGACCACGCGAACCTGGACGTCATCGATCGAGACCGTGAAGGGCCGAGCGGGATCGCGAGTGACGGTGAAATAGGCGTCCCCGCCGACGACCGTCGCGTGACGCACGCTTCCCGTGACTTCGAAGCTCAGTTGCGATTCGGCACCGAGCACGACGCGAGTGCCATCAGGCAACGCGGTCTCGCGCACTTCAGCGACCTGCGTCGTCACCTGTGTGGGCCGGTGCAGGAAAGGCAGCAGGTCGAGCGAGAATCCCAGCCACACGACCATTGCGATGGCAGCCGTGCCGACCGCGACGGCTGCGCCAGCGCGGCGCTCGCAGCGCGCTGACCATCCGCTCTCGCAACGTCGGCCTGCCGAGCAGCGCCCGGTATTGCTCGCTCCCGCGCATCGCTGCAAGGTCGCGCCAAGTACGAAGCGCGTCCTCGTAGGCGGCCGCATGCGTCGGACTGCGACTGAGCCAGTCGTCGAACCGGGCTCGCTCATCCGCAGCGGGCGCTCGCCCGTCGAGCTGCGCCACCCATGCTGCTGCTTCTTCGTGCACGTCTACGCCACGGAGCGCGCGCAGGCATTCCGCCAGCGTCCGTTCGATGTGCTTGCGCACGTTCTCGGCCGACATTCCGAACTGCTCTCCGATCTCCGCGTAGCTCAGGCCCTCGAAGCGGTTGAGCAGCACCAGCCGCCGCCGCTTGAGCGGCATGCGCTCCAGCGCCTGCGCCAGGATGCGAAACCGCTCGGCCTGCAGTAAGACGTTCTCGGGCGACAATTCGTACACCCGATCTTCTGCAGCCGACTGCGCAGCCTGCTCGTGGGCGCCGACACGCTGCGCCTTGCGGTGATGGTCGATGACGAGGTGGCGCGCCGTGGCGTAGAGAAAGGCGCGCGGATTCTCGATGTGCGCCGGGTCGGCTGCCGCGAACCGCATGAAAGCGGACTGCGCGACGTCTTCCGGCTCAGGCGGCCCGGGGCCGAACTGCGCCCGCACGTAGCCGCAAAGCCCTTTCCAGTGAACGAGATAAGATCGGAGAGCTCCCGTCGAGAGCTGCTGCGAGGAGCTGGACCAGGCGTCGCGACGCGTCGGTCATGACGATCCCGGATGGAAAATAGTGGCCTGAGCATACCTCAGGGTTCCAGCACGCGCTCGCTTTCGCCCGCTTTCAGCTTGAGCGTCGCGCTCCTGCCCTGCGCGAGGACGTGCACGCCGGGCTCGGTCGCGCTGTTCGCCAGCAGCAGACCCGAGCCATCGTTCGCACGCGCCGAGCTTGACCCGCAGCTCGCCGTTCGCCGCGATCAATCGCAGCACGACCTCGCCGTCCGCCTCGGTGCTCAACCGCGCGCGCGTGACGCCGCGCGCGTCGACCAGCTCGATCTTCTGTGCGCGCAGCACGGAAATATTCTCGGATGCACGATCGCTCTGCGCGGCCGATGCGACGTACAGCGACCGCTGATGCCGGCAATCGGTCAGCGCAATCATCGAGTGACACAGGTTTCATGCGCATCCTCCTCGTCAATTACCCAAGCCTGACACTGCAGCGGCGCGCGCGACGAAAATTATTTGCTCGCCTGTGAGGGAATTTTCGCGCGCTGCTGCTGCTTGCAACAGTTACTCGCGAGCGTTTGCATGCTGCACGCGCGCGTGCGAAAACGACTACGCGTGCTACCTGTTGACAGCGCAATTGAAAGTGCTAAACCGGCGCTCCGCCCACGGGGTCATTCGCAAGAAGAAGGAGCGCCATCATGAGCCGATCTCTCGGGTTCGCTGCTTCTCTGTCGTTTGCGCTCGCGTTGTTGTGGAGCTCTGCCGCTGCCGCGCAAGGCGCAGCGGATGCAGAGCGCCACTACGACGCACGCATCGACTACAACGCTGCATTCATCGCCTCGCAACGCGTACTGCCCGCGCAGACCCAGCAAGGCGTTCGTCGCCAATCTCGAGGAAGCGTCGGTCGAAGCCGACGCCGCTGAGCGGCGCTGTCAGCGCGCTCACGAGCCAGCGCGGCTATCTCACCGACAAGGCGAGCGGCGCACCGATGACGCTCGCGATGAACTTCGTGCGCAACAACGTCGCGGCGCTCGGGCTCGAGGCCGGCGATCTGCAGGGCTACGCAGTCACCGACGTCGTCCATTCGAAAGTGACCGGCGCGACGCACATCTACCTGCAGCAGCGCTATCGCGGCATTCCCGTGTACAACGCGCAGCTGCACGTCAACGTGAACCGCGACGGCCGCATCATCAGCGTCAACAACTCTTTCCTGCCCGGCATCGCACGCGCCGTCGAGCTCGTTGTCGCCGCGCATGCAGCTGCCGGCGGCGGTCGAGCTCGGCTGCGCAGTTCGCCGGCACGCCGTTGCCGGCGCAGCCGAAGGCGCTGCAGGCGCCGCGCGGGATGCAGCAGGTCGCAGCGCGTCGAGCACGCGGGCATCTCGCGCTCGCCGATCAACGGCAAGCTGATGCTGCTGCCGATCCGCCAGGGCGAGGCGCGCCTGGTGTGGAACTTCCAGATCCACACGCTCGACGAAGAGCACTCCTGGGACTACACGGTCGACGCCGACGACCGGCCAGGTGTGGACGCGCTTCGACTGGGTCGCCGGCGACCAGTACCGCGTCTACCGCGCAGCCCGCGGAGAGTCCGAACCATACGAGCCCGCTGCCGCCCTCGGACGGCCGCGTCGCTGGTCGTGAATCCTGCCAACACGACCGCATCGCCGTTCGGCTGGCACGACACGAACGGCGCTGCCGGGGCCGAGTTCACCACGACCCAGGGCAACAACGTGCAGGCCTACACCGACGTCGATGCCAACAACTCGCCGGACGCAGGTTCCAGCCCGAGCGGCGGCGCGGCGCTCAACTTCGACTTCCCGCTGAACCTGACGCAGGCGCCGAGCGCGTACCGCCCGGCCGCGGTGACGAACCTGTTCTACTTGAACAACTTCATCCACGACGTCCAGTACCAGTACGGCTTCGACGAGGCCGGCGGCAACTTCCAGGTCAACAACTACGGACGCGGCGGCGCTCGGCAACGACTCCGTGCGCGCCGAGGCGCAGGACGGCGCCGGCACCAACAACGCGAACTTCGGCACGCCGCCCGACGGCCAGCGTCCGCGCATGCAGATGTTCGTCTGGACGAGCCCGAACCCGGACCGCGACGGCGATCTCGACGCCGGCATCGTGTTCCACGAGTACGGCCACGGCATTTCCAATCGCCTCGTCGGCGGACCGGCGAACGTGAACTGCCTGACGAATCGCCAGCAGCCGGGCGAAGGCCTGTCGGACTGGTGGGCGCTCGCGCACACCGCCGAAGTCGGCGACACGGGCGCCGATCCGCGCGGCATCGGCACGTATGCGCTCGGACCAGCCGACGAGCGGCGCCGGCATCCGCACGCAGCGTTACAGCACGGATCCGGCGGTCAACACCTGGACGTACGCGAGCATCAACGGCATGGCCGTGCCGCACGGCGTCGGCTCGGTGTGGGCGCAGGCGGCGTGGGAGGTGTACTGGAAGCTCGTCGACCAGTCACGGCTTCGATCCGAACCTCTACAACGCCAACGGCAACGCCGGCAACCAGCGCATGATGCTGTACGTCGATCGAAGGCCTGAAGAACACGCGCCTGCAATCCGACGTTCACGCAAGTGCGCGACGGCATCATCCAGGCGGCGGTCGACAACCACGGCGGCGAAGACGTCTGCCCGATGTGGGAAGCGTTCGCAGCGTTCGGCCTCGGCACGAACGCGGTCAGCGGCGGCGCCGAACAGCACGACGCCGACGAACGGCTTCAACATTCCGGCGTCCTGCCAGGGCGGCGGCGGCACGGTCGTGTTCCAGGACGACTTCGAAGCCAGCGCGCGGCTGGCAGACGAATCCGAACGGCACCGACACCGCGACGACCGGAGCGTGGGAGCGCGGCGATCCGGAAGCGACCAACTCCAGCGGCGCGAAGCAGCTCGGCACGACGACCAGCGGCGTCAACGATCTCGTCACGGCGCGCCTGGCCGGCGCGAGCGCAGGCGTGAACGACATCGACGGCGGCGTCACCTCGATCCGCTCGCCGGCGATCACGCTGCCCGCCACGCGGCACGCTGACGCTGACGTTCAACCAGTACCTCGCTCACGGCACGAACGCCACGAGCGCGGACTTCCTGCGCGTGAGCGTGGTCGGCACGACGACCAGCGTCGTGTTCCAGCGCATCGGCTCGGCGACGAACCTCAACGGTGCGTGGGCCGCGGCGTCTGCGAATCTGCACGCCGTTCGCCGGCCAGACGATCCGGCTGGTGATCGAAGCGGCCGATGCCGGCACGGCGAGCCTGGTCGAAGCCGGTATCGACGACGTACGGATCACGCAGCAGTAAGATTGGGGGAATGATCGGTCGATATCTCGTTCTTGTCACTGTTGGCCGTCGCGCTCGCTGCATGCGGGCGCGACGGCTCGGCGGCAGACTCTCGACGCACCCATCCAGCTCGCGCCCGGCCAGTCGGCGGCCTTCGAAGACCGAGAGCTCGAAGTGCAGTTCATCGAGCATCGCCTCGGACTCGCGCTGCCCGACCGACGTGACCTGCGTGTGGGCCGGTGAGCTCGTGCTGCGGCTCGCGATTCGCAGCGACGGCAAAGACGACTCAGCACGAGGTGCAGGGAACATCAGAGCGCCGCTGTCGACGGCTATACCGTGACCGTGCTCGAAGTCGCTGCCCGCACGCGCCCCGGTCGCACCGCATCGACGCCTGCCGACTACCGCGTGACGATCAAAGTCACGCGCGCGAAATCGCAATAAAACGTGTCTGCGATCGGCGTCGGCTTCTGACGCTGCGTGCCGCGGCGTCGTGACGTGACATTCTTCGTCACCGCTCCACGGCAGTGACTCGTAACTCACTGTTCTCCAAGGTAATAACTGCCGTGGCACGGCTGTTGCAACTGTCTCAGGCAAAGTCTTATCAACCGGGTGCGATGCAGATGGCGACGAAATGCGAAGTCTTCGGGTGGTTGCTGGTCGACGATGCGGCCCGCGTGCTGGTCCGCGAAGAGAGCGGCCACATCTCGCTGCAGTCCGCCAAGCCCGAAAGCACGCCCGGCCACTGGGCGATCCAGACCGGCTCGTTCCGCCGCGGCAAGCCGATCTTCGATCCGGTGACCGGCCAGAGCCTCGGCTACGAAATGGAGTGGGTCGCGAGCCCGCTCGCGCGGATGCCGACGACGGCGTGATGGCGAGGGTCTCGTGTGGCGTCAGGCTTCAGCGCCTGACCGTCTGCGCGCACGCGAAAAATCGCGGTGTGAAAAATCTCCGTCGCGATCTCGCCGCGCACGGCATACGCCACGTACAGCTTGATGAACTGATGTCCCTTGCGCTCCCACTTCTCGAGCGGCACCGCGCGCACTTCGACCGCGTCCCCCACGCGCAATAGCCTGCGAAAGCGCATCTCCGAGCCGGTGTGAATCCACGCCGGCATGACGAAGCGGCGCACCAGCACCTGATTCGCCTGCGACAGGATCGCGTGGGGATGCAGCACGCCCTTGCGGAACAGCTCCGTCTCGTCGTCGACGCGCGCGGCGTATTCGCGGTTGAGCGTCGTCGTCCGGCTTCCACAGGTACGTCGCGAACGGTTCGTCGACGTGGACCGTATCCCAGGCGATCTCGACGCGAACGTCCGGCCCCGTCGGACCGCCGAGGTGCGCATGCGGATCCACCGGCAGGCTGCGCCGTCTCGATCGTGCACTCCAGCGTCGCCAGCAACACGTCCGCGGCGTTCCTGCATTCGACCGCGAGACTTTCGGCGCCCGTCTCGCGATCCGTCAGTGAGATCGTTTCGCGAATGGTAGGCGGGCTTGATGAAGCGCGTCGTCACCCAGCTGCCTTGCAGCCAGCGCTCGCCGAAACGCCGCGTCAGCGGCCACGCGAGGTGACCGAACACCGTGACGCCCGGCACGAGCGCGCCCGTGAAGCCGAAGCGCTTCGCGATGTCGTCGCTGTGGATCTTGTTCTCGCTCGCTTCCGCGAAGTTGCGCGCGACGGCGTTGTGGACAGGCATGCCTACAACTCCCAGGCGTCGCGCTGGAGCACGACGCGATAACCATCAGGATCCTCGAACGTAACGCCGAGCCGGTCCCAATACGGATTGAACGACGGCACGGGCTCGTAGCCCGCGCGTTTGCAGCGAGTCGACGGCCTCTTGCCACTGCGCCGTCATCGGGCAGATAGAACACGAGCAGATTGTCCTGCGTCGGCGCTTTGCCAGCCCGATGCGCCGTGCGCGCGCGTGAACTCCAGGTGATACGGCGCGCCGGGCAGGCCGAGCATCACGCCGTCGAAGCCGTCGTGATTCGCGAAGCGGTACAGCTCCGTGAAGCCGAGCCCGTCGCGATAGAACCTCGCGACCGCTTCCAGGTCGTCGGTCGGCCGCGCTACGCGCAATTTCGTCGTACTCAACATATCAATATGTGCCGCGCTGAATGTACGGCACCTGCGCAAACAATCGCCGCTCGCCGCCGCGTGGATCTCGGCGAGCGTGCACTCGACGTCGAACAGCATCGTCGCGCGCGTGTTCAGATCGTAGGGCCGCCACTGCGGCAGCCCGGCGTGATTCGGATCGCCGCTGCGCGCGAACGCGATGAACGCGTCGCTCATTCGATCGGCGACTTTCTGTGCCGCCGCGTCCGTGCCGGTGAGCGAGCCCGGCTGCGCGATGTTGTCGAACACGAGCGGAATATCCATCGTGTGCATCGCTCCGTACCGGCCGCCGTCGAGCGGCGAGCGATAGTCGAGCTGATAGGCGTAGACCGGCGCGCCCTGCTCGGCACGCAACTCCGCCTCGATGATCGCGCCCCGCCACGAGCGTCCGGCCGTCGTCGCCGCGAAGAACACTTCGGTCGGCGTGTACTGCGGATACATGCGGCGATACTCCGCGACCACGTAGTCGGGATCGATGTCGACGTGCAACGCCCGCAGCAGTCGCTCGGGCAGCTCGCTTCCAGCCGAGCTCGAAGATGCCGGGATCGTTGCCGTGGAACGCGCGGGTCTCGTCGCGCGTGTTGCCGATGATCATCGGGATGTTCGCACGCAGCGGCGGCGCATCCGGATAGAAAGGATGGCGCGGCAGCGACGGCCTGGTCGAGCACCGGCCCGAAGTACAGCGAGCGGCCGACGAGCGACGGATCGTTCGCGCGCGTCGCTGCAACCAGTGCGGCAGCATCGATCGAGCTGCAGGCGCGCCACGTCCGCGCCTTCGATCTTCAGTGCAGCGAGATACGCTTCGGCGCGCTGCGTCGCGCCGCGCGGACCGGACGCCGTGATCTGCTGTCCGCTCATCGTCGCCGCACGATGAAAGAGACCGCGAGCGGCAGGCATCGCGAGCAGCGTCGCGATCTTCGCGCCGCCGCCCGACTGCCCGAACACCATCACACGCTGCGGATCGCCGCCGAATTCCGCCGCGTGATCGCGCACCCAGTTCAACGCGAGCACGAGATCCAGCAGCCCCACGTTCCCCGACGCCGCATAGTCCGCGCCGGCGAGCCTGCCCAGATACAGATGACCGAAGGCGTTCAACCGATGATTCACGGTCACGACGACCACGTCGCCGCGCAGGCACAGCCGCGTGCCGTCGTAGAGCGGGCTCGAACCCGAGCCGGTGCTGTACTCGCCGCCGTGGATGTAGACCATCACCGGACGCTTGCCGCCGTCGCGCAGCGCGGGCGTCCAGACGTTCAGGCTCAGACAGTCTTCGCTGACCGGCTCTTTCGCGTCGAGCTGCGGACACGCAGGCCCGTACTCGAGCGCATCGCGAACCCGCTGCCACGCCAGCAGGCGCCGCGGGCGGCAGGAATCTTCGAGCGGCGGTATCTGCACCGTAGGGCACACCTTTGAAGACGTGCACGCCGCGCTCGCGAACGCCGCCGATCTTGCCGGCTCGCGTCTGTGCGACGGTGTGTCGCGCACCGGCCGCATGCACCGAGGCTGCGAAGCCGCCCGCGGCCGCCAGCCAGAGGAAATCGCGCCTGTGATGTCATGGGACCCGCAGCGTAAACCTTTGCGCCGCGCTGTACATGCGCGCCAAGCGCGACCGCGCGCTCGACATCGCACTGGAGCTTGCCGTGCCGTAAACTCTCCGGCAGCCGACCCGACAAACAATCAGAAGAAACGGAGCGCAGGCGGGAGCTTATGGAAAATCGCGCATTCGGCGCGCTGGCGGCGGCGCTCCTGCTCTGCTGCGCCTATGCAGCGCCTGCGACGTCGGCGCAAGCTCGCAACCGGTCGGGGCATTCAACGACTTCAACGCCACGAACGACGTGCCAGACGCTGGCGCTGACGATCGTCGACCGGCCGCCGCCCACGCCTCCGCCACCCCCGCCTTCGCCGCCCGTACCATCGAGCGGTGGTGGGGGTGGCGGTGGCTCGATGAGCTGGCTGCTCGCAGTGTTGCTGCTCGCGATGTGGCACCATCGTCGCGCCCAACGCCCGGTGCACCGCTAGCTCATCCACGTGATCGTCCATCTCATCGACGGCACCTACGAGCTGTTCCGTCACTTCTACGGCCTGCGCCGCTTCAGCAAGGGCAAGGACAAGCCGTTCGGCGCCGTCGATCGGCGTGCTCAACACCGTGCTGCGAGACGATCGAGAGGCGGCGCCACGCACATCGGCGTCGCGACCGATCACGTCATCGAGTCGTTCCGCAACGACCTGTGGCCCGGCTACAAGACCGGCGACGGCATCGAGCCGGCGCTGTGGGCGCAGTTTCATCCGCTGGAGGAAGCGCTCGCCGCGATGGGCGTGGCCGTGTGGCCGATGATCGAGCTCGAAGCCGACGATGCGCTCGCCTCGGCGGCGCGCTCGCCGCGGCAGACGAGCGCGTCGAGAAGGTCTGCATCTGGACGCCCGACAAGGATCTCGCGCAGTGCGTGCGCGACGATCGCGTCGTGCAGATGGATCGCCGCGCGAAGGCGATCCGCAATGCCGCCGGCGTGCGCGAGAAGTTCGGCGTCGAGCCGGCGCTGATCCCCGACTACCTCGCGCTGGTCGGCGACACGGCCGACGGCTATCCCGGCATCGCCGGGCATCGGCAAATCGGGCGCGGCGCGGCTCGTCAACCGCCACGGCCCGATCGAGAATTTTCCGCCGACGGTGCTCGGCGAGCAGCGCGAGCTCGCGCTGCTGTTCAAGAAGCTCGCGACGCTGCGCACCGATGCGCCGCTGTTCGCCGACGTCGAGAACTGCGCTGGCGCGGGCCGACCGAAGCTTTCGCGGCGATGAGCGAGCGGCTCGGCGACGCGCGCGTGCTCGCGCGCAGCCGCAAGGCACCGGTCGCCTGAACATTGCGCTGCCGACGCGCCGGCCTTACGAAGGACCCTACGCGACCGGCGCACCGCGGCGCGCGTAGACATCCTCGACACCGGCGTACGTGCGGATCGTCGCCGGCCGCGAGCCGATGGATGCGAACCAGCGTGCGAGATGCGGAAACGCTGCGAGCTGCTGACCGTGCCCGGCGTGCGGCACGATCCACGGATAGCAGGCGATATCGGCGATCGAGAGCTCGCCCGCGATGTACTCGCGATCGGCGAGGCGCTTGTCGAGCACGCCGTACAAGCGCGTGACTTCCTTCGTGTACCGCTCGATTGCGAACGGCACGACTTGCGGTGCATACACGCGGAAGTAGCCGGCTTGTCCAGCCATCGGCCCGAGCGCAGACATCTGCCAGAACAGCCACTGCAAGACGTCGCTTCGACCGCGTGCGTCCGTCGGCATCAGCCGGCCGGTTTTCTCGGCCAGATACAGCATGATCGCGCCCGATTCGAACATCGTCAGCGGCGCGCCGCCGCCGAGCGGATCGTGGTCGACGATCGCTGGAGTCCGGTTGTTCGGCGACAGCGCGCTGAACTCCGGCTTGAACTGGTCGCCGCGGTTCAGGCTCAGCAGCACTCCCCGGTAGGGGATGCCCGCCTCCTCCAGGAACAGCTTGACCTTGAGCCCGTTGGGCGTAGTCGCGTAGTGGAGGTCGATCATGGGCGGCATCATGCCTCAGCCGCTGGACCTCAATAAGAGCCACGTATCGAGAATTCTATGGAACCACTTTCCGCAGCCGCGACAGGCCCTCGGTAATGCCGCGCTCGTCGAGAGCACCGTAGCCGAATGCAATACCCTGCGGACGCCGCTTCGCCCGCGAGTCCGACTCGAACCGGCGTAGCGACGTGATCCCGACGTCGCGCCGGCGTGCTCGCTCGACGAATGCTTCGAGGTCGATCGACCTCGCCAGCGCGGTCAGGTGCAATCCCGCCGCCGACGGCACCGGTTGCAGCCAATCGGCGAAATCCCGCCGCAAGCCGTCGAGCAGGACCTTGCGCCGCGCGGCATACACCTCGCGCATCCGCCGCACATGGCGCGCGAGATGGCCTTCGTCGATGAACGCAGCCAACGTCTCTTGCGCCAGGACAGCGCAGTACCCGTCGGCAGCCTGCTTGGCGGCGCCGAGCGCGACGTGCGCCCACGGCGGAGCAACGACGAATCCGAGACGCAGCGCCGGAAACAGGCTCTTCGAGAACGTTCCGACGTAGAAGACGGATTCGCAGCGATCGAGCGTCTGCAGCGCATCCAGCGGCCGATCGCCGAAGCGGAACTCTGCGTCGTAGTCGTCCTCGATCACGACAGCACCGCGCCGCTGCGCGAATTCCAGCAACGCGGCCCGGCGCGGCGCCGACATGACGGCGCCGAGCGGAAACTGATGCGATGGCGTGACGCAGACGATCTTCGCCTGCGCGGGCAATCGCTCGACGATCAAGCCCTCCTCGTCTACCGGGACAGCAGCGATCCGTGCGCCAGCAGCGGCGAACGCCGCGCGCAGCGGCGGATACCCGGGATTCTCCAGCGCGACCACCGTCCGCTTGGGCACAACGAGGATACGCGCGAGCAGATCGAACGCTTGCTGAGCACCGGCGGTTACTGTCACATCGTCGGCGCTGCACGCCACCGCGCGCGCGAACGAAACATGACGCGCGATCGCCGCACGCAGTGCGGATCGGCCGTGAGGCGAATCGTAGTCGGCGGACGACTTGGCTAATCCGCGCAGGGCGCGCGCTGACAAGCGCCGCCAGACGTCTACCGGAAAGCGGCTGATGTCCGGCACGCCAACGTTGAAATGAAAGCGCGTCGACGCGCGCTCCGCGTCGAAGGGCATGATTGGCTGCAGCCAGACCGCATTCAAACGGCGATCGGCAACGGCTTTGGCCGCTGGTGCATTCCTGCGCGCCGGAGGTTTCGGCAAGACATCGGCGACGTAGGTGCCGGCGCCGCGGCGTGACGTGAGATATCCCTCGCTCAACAACAGGTCATACGCAGCGACCGCGGTGTTGCGCGATACGCCGTACTCGGCCGCGAGCACGCGCGTCGGCGGCAAGCGCAGCCCAGGCTGCAAGCGGCCCTCGAGGATCGCGGTTCGCAATTGTCGATGCAGCGAACGCAGACGCTCTCGCGAGTTGCGCGGCGGAATGCGGATCGGCAGCTCGAACCCGGATTGCATCACGAGCTCTCGCTGAGCCGCGCGGCGCGCATCAGCAGATAGTTTCGCTCCGGAATGCTCGTCGTCCGCGTGGCTGCATCTCGATACAGCGGGATTGCAGCCTCGCGCTCTCCGGCACGCTCCAACAGGTGAGCGCGCACGGCCACCAGTCGATGGCCGCCCGCGAGGCGATCGTCTTTGTCGAGCGATTCGAGCAGCGCCAATCCCGCGCGGGGCCCGTCGACCATCGCGGTTGCGATTGCGTGATTGAGCGCGACCATCGGATTGTCGGACATCCGTTGCAGCACGCCGTACAGCGCGAGGATCTGCGGCCAGTCGGTGTCCTCGGTGCGTGGCGCTTCGTCGTGCAACGCTGCGATCGCAGCCTGCAACTGATATTCGCCGACGGACCCGCTCGACAACGCCGCACTGACCAGCGCGACGCCTTCGGCGATCGCCTCGCGATCCCACAGCGTTCGGTCCTGCTCGTCGAGCGGAATCAATTCGCCGATCGGGTCCGGTGCGCGCCGCGCGACGCGCGTCGGTGAGGAGCATGAGCGCCAGCAGCCCGGCTACCTGCGCATCGTCGGGCAACAGCTTGCGAACTGCGCGCGTCAGCCGGATCGCTTCGTTCGACAGGTCCGTGCGATGCAGGCTCGCCCCGGAGCTCGACGTGTAGCCTTCATTGAAGATGAGATAGAGAACGTGCAGCACCGAGCTCAGGCGCTGCGCGCGTTCCTGCGGCGTCAGGCATGCCGAACGGCACGCGCGAGGACTCGATGCTCTGCTTCGCACGGCTGATTCGCTGCGCCATCGTCGCTTCCGGAACGAGGAACGACTTCGCGATCTCCGCCGTCGTCAGGCCGCCGACAGCGCGCAGCGTGAGCGCGATCGCCGATGCAGACGAGAGCGACGGATGGCAGCACATGAACAGCAGCACGAGCGTGTCGTCGGGATCGATCCCGGGCTCGGCATAGACCGCCGGCGCAACGACGAACGGAACGTCCTCGACTGCCACGGCCTCGCGATTGCGGCGGGAAATCTCACCGCGCACGTGATCGGTCATGCGTCGCAGCGCCACGTGGATCAGCCAGCCGCGCGGATTGTCCGGAATGCCGTCTCGCGGCCATTGCGAAGCCGCGGCGATCAGCGCTTCCTGCACGGCGTCCTCGCAGGCGGCGAAGTCGCGGAACCGTCGTAGCGTCGCGCCGAGCACCTGCGGCGCCAGATCGCGCAGCAGGTGCTCGGCTCGACGGTCCAGCGACGCGAACGGTCACTTGGTTTCGGGCGGTCCGCTCATCACCTGGCGGACTTCGATCGCCATGTTGAAGGGCTTCCCGCCCGGTCCGGGCGCAGCCGACGCCTCGGCAGCGAGCTCGTACGCGCGCTGCGGGCTGTCGACGTCGACGATCCAGTAACCGGCGAGGTACTCCTTGGATTCCGGAAACACGCCGTCGGTGACCGGCTTGCCGTCCTTGCCGGCCCGCACGACCTTCGCCTGGGTCGGCGCGTCCAGCCCTTGCCGCATCGACCCACTCCCCCGAGCCGTGCAGCTTCTTCGAGAACGTGACCATGAAGGCGATGTGCGCCTCGATGTCCTTCTTCGGCCAGCTCGTGAACTGGTCGTAGCCGTCGCGCGGGCAATTCATCATCAGCATGTATTTCATGACACTAGCTCCTGTTCCGGTGGGCGCCCGACATGGGCTGCCGTCACCCCCTAGTCGGAGCCGCGGGCGGCTTCTCGACATCGCCGGAGCAAATTTTAGCGGGCACTGCCAACAAGCGTGGCCCACAAACGGGGGCGAAAATAGCTATCCGTAGCGTGGTCCGCGCCGGCGCGCATTCGCCATGATCCCGCCATGGGCGCCGTGATTGCTGCCGTCTCGAAATACCGTGTGGATAACGTGCCGCTGCTGCTGCAGCCCTTGTTCATGCTGTTCGGCTATGGCGTCGGCCTGGCGCAGTTCGCCTATTCCTGCCTGATCCACTGGACCTGCCGCATCCGCTATGAAGGCCGGGAAGCGCTGCCGGCCGACCGCAACTGCATCTATACCGTCTGGCACGGCGACCTGCAGTCCTACTTCTGCGTGTTCCTGCGAAACCGGCAGCACACGTGGATGATGCATCCCAGCTGGCACCTGAGGCCCATCCAGATCTGCATGCGCCTGTGCGGCATCGACCGGATCATCCTCGGCTCGAGCGGCCACGGCGGGCGCGAGGCCGCGGAGCGACTCGTGCAGGAGCTGCGCGACGGCCGCTGGACCGGCCTTGCGCCCGATGGACCGGCCGGGCCGCCGCGGGTCGCAAAGCGCGGCGTCGGCCATATCGCCGCGCAATCGGGCGCGCCGATCGTGCCGCTGCGATTCACGCTATCCCGCGCGCTGGAGCTGCCGACGTGGGACCGCAAGCGCCTGCCTTTGCCTTTCTCCACGATCACGTTGCGGTTCGGCGCGCCGATCTTCGTCGACTCGGGAAATTTCGACGCGGCCATTCGCGAATTGGCGGACGCGCTCTAGGTAGGCGCGTCACGACCTGTCGGCTAGTAT
This sequence comes from uncultured Gammaproteobacteria bacterium, assembly GCA_963830745.1. GTDB lineage: Bacteria > Pseudomonadota > Gammaproteobacteria > Steroidobacterales > Steroidobacteraceae > Steroidobacter. The sequence continues at coordinate 416,269 of CAWHNL010000009.1, read as the reverse complement.
CGGCGCTCCCGTCAGAAGCTCCGGAGACCGCCGATGACTAGCACGACCTCTTCGCACTTCTCGCGCCGTGACGTTCTGCGTGCCGGCATTGTCGGCGGTGTCGCGCTGGCGCTGCATGCGCGCGGTACGCAGGCCGCAGAAAGCGCGCCGATCCTGAAGGCGATTCCCTCGACCGGCGAGAAGATTCCAGTGATCGGCCTCGGCACGAACGCCTACGGCGTGACCGATGCCGCCGAGGTCGCCTCGCGTAAGGAAGTTTTACAACGCATGTCCTCGCTCGGCGGGCGCGTCATCGATACCGCCGCTGCGTACGGCCGCTCGGAGGAAGTCATCGGCGAGCTGCTCGCGTCGCTCGGCAACCGCAAGGATTATTTCCTGGCGACCAAGACGCCGATGGGCTCGCTCGGCGACATGAAAGCCGCGATCGACGAATCGTTCCGTCGCCTGCGCACCGATCACATCGAGCTGCTGCAGGTCCACAACATGAACGACTCGGACAAGCAGCTGCCGGCGTTCAACGAATACAAGCAGGCCAAGAAGATCCGTTATCTCGGCGTCACCACGTCGCAGGACGGGCACTACGACGAGATGCTGCGCGTGATGCGCGCCAACAAGCTCGACTTCATCCAGGTCGACTACTCGATCGGCAATCGCAGCGCCGAGGAAAAGATCCTGCCGCTCGCGCAGGAGCGCGGCATCGCCGTGCTGGCGAACGTGCCGCTGGGCGGCCGACGCGGCTCGCTCATCTCCGGCCTCGGCGACAAGCCGCTGCCGCCGTGGGCGAGCGAGATCGATGCGACGTCGTGGGCGCAGCTGCTGCTGAAGTACGTGGTGTCGCATCCGGCGGTGACGTGCGCGATTCCGGGCACGACGAAGCTGAAGCACGCGGAAGACAATCAGGCGGCGGGGCGTGGCCGGTTACCGGATGCCGCGATGAGGAAGAAGATGGAGGAGTTTTGGGGGACGGTGTCGGGCTAAAGCCCGACCTACAGGGATTACTCGCGCGAATAGACGCCGGCTTGTTCCATCGCGCGCGGCGCAGTCGCTGAGGTCGAGGAATAGACCTGCGCTGCGCCGACTTTCGAGCAGCTGCGTGGCTGCCGCCTCGTCGATGCCGGGGAGCTTCAGTAGCTCATCGCGCCTGTCCGGCATCGCCTGCAGTCAGCATGTGCTTCACCCCACGAATGCGCGCGGCGGCGGCCAACTCTCCCACGGCGACGCATCCGCAACCACCAGCTTGCGCGCCGAGACGCGCAGCTCTTCCGGCAGCGGACAAGAGCGGCGCGCGACGGTATCGATATGCACGCCTTTGAGGATGCTCGTTGCGACGTGCTCACCGGTCTCGTCCCGTTGCATCTCGTGGACGAACCGTACGCTGCTCGTGCCGAGCTCGATGATCGCGGAGCGGATGCTGATCACGTCGCCTGCGTACAGCTCGCCGCGATAGCTGAGCCGCTGATCGACTGCGACCATGCCGCGGCGCTGTGCCCGCAGGTATGAGGGCGTGATGCCGGCAGCCGCGAACAGCTGCCACGTCGCCTCGTCGAACTTGCCGACGTACCACATCACGTTCATGTGTCCCATCTGGTCGCAATGCCAGGGATAGACCGTGCCGCGATACGTCAAAGTGTGTTCCGACATCCGCACCGACCTCCGGGACCCTCTCGTTGGTCGCGAGCATGACACTTTGACCCTGGGTCATGCCATCCATCCAGCACCGCGCCGCTGCCCAGCTCGATGAGCGATCGAGCTTCGCGATAACTGCACGCGGTTGTCTACTCTGGTGAATCGTCCTATAAGAATGGGCAAGAGGTGCAAGCGCCATGGACCGTCCTCTTCCATCCCCGCTCAGGGTCGCCATCACGGCGGTAGCGGTCTGCTTTTCGATTTACGGCGACGCAGCTCCCGCTGAGCACGTTCGGACCCAGGATGAATCTGCTTCGCAAGCCACCGACCCGAGCTCCGGCGCCGACATCGAAGGCGCGCTCGTTCGAGTCAACGCGGCCAGATCCAGCACCGATGCCGATCCGCGCGCACTCGAAGAAGAGCTGACCGCTTTGGGGGACGCGTACCTCAACGCAAATCAGTACGCGCCGGCCGAAGCCGCCTATGCCGAGGCAGTGCGATCGGCGGAACAGCACGGCGGACGCGAGACTCAGCGCGTCCTCGCTCCGCTGACGGGCTTGGGCACTACGTTCGCCAGAGCCGGCCATCATCACGACGCGATTCCGCTCCTGCAGCGAGCGGTCGCGATCACACGCGCGCAGTTAGGATGAAGCTTGACCGACAGGGAAAGTCGGGCTAGCCCGACCTACAAGAAGCGTGACCTGCTCAGCGCAATCCGCGGCGCGTGATCAGCGCGATCGGCAGGCCGATCAGGAACATGTGCACGAGGATGCCGGTGATCGTGATGTACGCCGGGCCGCCGCCGCCCGTGCTGCCGATCGCCGAGAGCGGCATGACGACGTAGTTCATCACGCCGTACGTCGCGAGGCCGTATGCGATACCGCACGGCACGGCGCGGTCGACCAGCAGCCGAATGTTGCGGGCCGCGGTGTAGTAAATCGCCGCGATGATGATCGCCATGAGGAAGTGCAGCAGCAGGCCGAGCATTCCCGTCGCGGTGCCGCCGCCGACTGCGGCTTCGCGGCCGATCAGTCCCGAGGCAACGCTCTGGCCGATGCGAATCGGCGAGACGCCGCGCAATCCCCAGATGATGAATGCGTACGTGATGTCGAGCGCGCCGGCGACCAACCCGGCCATGACGATCGTCTTCAACGCGCGCCGGCCGCTGCCCTGCAGGGTGTCGGAAGCATCAAGAGTCGATTCATTGTTTCGCATGCGTGCGCAGAATACGACGCTCGCCGGCCGACGGCGCAGCGTCGGCTCAGGCAGTTTGGCCGATTGTGCTCACAGGATCCGCGCGTGCCGCAACGTCAGCGATCCAGCATGCGCACCCAACGCACGCGCCGGTGACGCCGGAATTGCATGCGCTCGTAGAGCCGCTCGGCGGCTTCGTGCCCGGCGTCGACTTCGAGGTCGAGCGCGATACAACCGTTGTCGCGCGCGACCTGCATTGCTGCCTCGATGAGTTGCTTGCCGATGCCGTGGCCGCGACGCGTGGGCTCGACGTAGACCTCGTCGAGCCAGGCGGCGGGACCGCCGTGCTCCAACGTCCATAGAAAGGAGATGACGGCGACGCCGACGAGCGCGCCGTCGACACGTGCGGTGAGAATGCGCCCGCGCGAATGATCTTCGATCAGCCCCTGCGTCGCCCGCTCGAGCGCCTGCGGCGTGAGCACGATGTCGTGCTCCTGCAGCTGCGTGTGCAGCAGCTGCAGAATCGGTACGAGGTCCTCGTTGCGAGCGGTCTCGATCACTTCGCCGCGGCTGGAAATGCCGGAAGCTTGTCGATGTCGCGCGGATCGTGCTGGATGATCACGGTGGCGTTCAGGTTCTTCGCGATCTGCTTGAACCGGTCGAACGACGCGAGCGTGTCCGCGCGATTGAAGTTGAAAGTCGGCACGCCGTTCGTGTCGTAGTTCTCGCGGAAGTGCGCCTGATCGCCGGTGAGGAGCACGTTGCCCTTGTCCTTGAGCTTCACCAGCAAGCTGTGATGGCCCGGCGTGTGTCCCGGCATGTCCAGCATGACGACCATGCCGTCGCCGAACACGTCTTTGTCTTTCGCGACCGGCTCCGCCTTGCCTTCGCCGCCGAGCCAGTGCTTGAGCGGTGCTGCGTTCGTCGTGCCCGAGGGCGTCGGGCCCTTGAGCACATCCCAATCGCCTTGACCGATCAGCAGAGTCGCTTGCGGGAACGACGCGGCCTGGCCGGTGTGATCGCCGTGATAGTGGCTGATGCCGACATAGTTGATCTGCTCCGGCTTGATCTTCAGCTGCGCGAGCTGCTCGACGAGCGAGACCTTGACGGTCGGGCCCGTCGGCGTCGCGCCTGCGGCCGCGGCCGGATAGCCGGTGTCCCAGATCATGTAGTGATCCGCATGGCGGATGAGGTAGCAGCTCGCAGTCAGCTGCAGCTTCTTGCCCTCGTACGCCATCGTGTCCGAGAAGCGCCCGATGTCTGCCGGGCCCGCGCCGCCGGCGCAATCGAAGCGAGTCAGCGACACCTCTGCAGGCGCCTGGGCGAAGACCGGTACTGCAGCCAGGCAAGCGATTGCACCGGCGATCGAGCGATGGATCGACTTCGTCATGCCGCTCTCCTCTAGAATGGCGCGCTCTGGAATGGTGCGAGTATGTCAGTCTCCGACGGCTACCGTACATACGTCCTCGATCAACTCGCTGCCGTAGCGGCGCTGAGCGCGCGTCGGATGTTCGGCGGCCTCGGCCTGTACAGCGGCGAATGGTTCTTCGCGCTGATCGACGACGACGTGCTGTTCTTCAAGGTCGACGATGCGAACCGCGACGACTATGTGTCGCGCGGCATGAAAGCGTTCATGCCGTTTCCGGGCCAGCCGAGTCTCGGCTATTTCCAGGTGCCGGCCGAGGTGATCGAAGAGGCGGAGGAACTGACGCGCTGGGCGCGCCGCTCAGTCGAAGTCGCGGCGCGCGCCGGTCTCAAGAAGCAGAAGAAACGCAAGACGCCCGCCCGCAAAAAGTGAAGGGCCCCCGGTTCGAGAACCGGGAGCCCTTCGATCGAGTCACGACGCGATCAGTGGCCGAGCGTCAGCAGCCTGCAAACCAGGATACCCGCCGCTTCCTTCGCGGTGATGATCTTGGCCTTGCGCAGGCGCTCCGCCTTATTGATCACACAAGCGAGCTGATGCAGCGGCTTGTTCGGCAGGTCGATCTCGCACTGATTGATGTCGTCGGCAACGGTGCAACCGTTCGCCTGGACGTCGTTGCCCGCCTTCGAGTTGCAGCCGTCGATGACGACCGTCGGCTTCGTGTCGGAGCCGATGCAGCTGTCGACACCGTCCGGCACGCCGTCAGCGTCCGAGAACCAGCCGATGTCCGTCATCTGCGAGGCCGTCAGATCTTCCGGCGGCGTCACCGACGAGGTGAGGTCGACGTTGATCGCCGGCTCCATCAGCTGGTTGCGCGTCGCCGCGGTGTCCCAGTGGGAGATCGACGAGCCCGGCGCTACCGGATTCAGCGCTGCAACCATCATCAGACCCTTGACGCGGTCGGTGCCTGCCAGGATCGACAGGTCCAGGCCCAGCGTCACGTTGACGGTCTGCGTAGCCAGCAAGCCCTTGATCGTGTTGCCGGCCGGCAAGCGTGATGCGGCCCGACGGAATCGTGATCGTCGGATCGGCGCCACCCAGTCCGGCCGGCGGATCGGCGAGCACGTTGTCGGCAACCATCACGGCAATCGCGCCGGCGTCCTGCGCGTTCTTCACCTTGACGATGAAGCCGCACGTGCCGCGATCGACCAGCGCGATCTTGCCGGCGACAGCGGCGGCATTGGTGAGCGGACTGCAGGCGTCGGTCGTGGTCGGACTGGTAACCGGGATCGCGTCATCCAGGCCGACGACCACATCGCCTGTCACACCGGCAGCCGTCAGCGGGTTGCCGAACGCTGCCGTACCGAACGCCAGGAGCTGCGGAGTCGCGCCGTTGATGCGCGCGAACGGTTCACCGGGCGACAGCACGCCGGGCACGTCCTTCTTCACGTTGATGCCGGTCCACGACACCTTGCGGACGTTGATGGCCGAAGCCAGCACGCTCCGCGTCCGTCATCTCGTTCCACACTCTTCTTCGTGGTGACATCGATCGTGTACTGCGAATAGATGTCCTTGCCGCCCTGGAACTTGCGTGCCGCGTCCGTTTCGTCCGTAACAGTTCGCGAAGCCCAGGCCGTGTCCCAGCTCGTGCAATATCACCGGCAACAGGTCGACCAGCACGCCTTCATTGTTGTCGAAGCCGAAGTAAAACTCGAAGTTGGTCGAGAAGTTCGTGTAACGATGTCCGCGACTGTCCCGGGTTCAGCTCCTGCGCCGGCCAACTGGTCGGCGAGCGCCGAGTGAGTACCAGGTGTCCGCGATACTCCGCGCCGGGGAAGTTCCGTGAAGAGGAACGTCGGCGCCCGCCGAGCCGAGCACGTCGGCGCCAGCGGGACGAACTGCGCGCTGGACGAAGATGTCCGTTCTTCGGCTGCAGCACCTGTTCCCAGATGTTCGCTGCGTGCTCGAACACGTTGAGGCGTTGCTCGCCCTTGGTCAGTGCCGGGGTTGCCGCCGACCGGCGCGGCCACCGTTGGATCGTTGAAGCCGACTCCGGGTGCGTTGTTGTTGATGATGATGATCTGGCCCTGCGCGAGCGCCGAAGAGACGCCAGCCAGCGCCAAGGCCGCCACGACGGCCACGCTGTAGATGAAGTTTGCGCATGGCTATTTCTCCTCCAGTGCGGGCTGCTGCTTCGACGCGGCTCAGCACCTTGGGCGCCTTGCCGACTCTGCACGTCGTGAGCGTGCTTCGCGTGCTCGACCGCGGTCTCGCCGGTCGTCGCACGAGAGCACGTAGCCGCCGTCTCGCGCCGGCGTCGCGATCGCGACGCTCATGTAAGCGCCCTTCGAGATCGATGCGCTCAGTGCCGTCCGCACGCGCCTCGGACGTCAGCTCTTCGCTCGACTCTTTGGTCATCTCCAGCAACTGCTCCACGAGTTGCTCGCGCGTCGGCGCCGCCGATCTTGCAGCTATCGGAACGTGCTGCCGCCGCCGGTGCGGCCGCATCTTCTTCGCCAGTCGGGACAACCTGTTGCGGAAGTTGAACGTTCGCCGGGCCTTGTCCTGAGCGAGCGCGACACCGCTCGACAAACCTATTCCCACCGCGAGAGCCAATAGAGTGCGTGAAACCCTGAGCTGCGAACTCATATCCCCTTCTCCTTTTGACGTCTTGGCGTCGCGCGAAGCGCTTCGACGCGAGCGCCGTGATTTTTCGTAGGCACGCGGAAAGTAGCACCGCTGCCACAGGCGGGAAACTACGATTGCGAATTTCGTGTTCTCGCCGCGCAAAAGTGCAGCCGACGCGCGTCAGCTGCGATGTTGCTCACGTGCAATTGCATACGTCGGCGGTGAGTCGACGATTCCTCTCATCGTCTGAGCGGCGGGTCAGAAATGAGCGCTATGCCTCTGGCGGATCAAGCGATCGTGGGCGAAGGGCCTGTCGCGGGCTTGTCGCTTATGTCATGCGATTGGACAGCTTTTACCTGGGACAACGAATGCCGCGGAATACAGCGCACGTGCGTCCTGCCTGACGGACGATGCTGTCGCGTGCTCTAAACGGAGCGCTGATGGAGTGCCAATCTTGGGTTGTGCGCGAATTTGCGCAAGGATCGCTCGCTCAGCGCGCACCGATCTCGAAGCGTCAAGCCGATCGGATCGCACCGCTGAATTAGGAAAGGCGCCGGCACCGTATGGGGGTCTGCGTGCCGGCGCCTGTTCCCGGGTCAAACCGCCTGCTGGCGCTGCACCCAGCCACGGGCCGGTGCGGTCGCTTCGGGTTTCTCCGGGAAGAAGCTGTCATGCGTCGGCGCGGCGGCGGTATCGGCGGCGACCTTCTGCCGCATCCCCTGCATGACCTTGATCACTTCCTGCCAATCCGAGGCATCCACGAGCGGATCGTAGGACTGCGGCCTCAGCCCCATGCCGTGCATGACGAAGAACCAGCTCAGCTCGACGAACATTTCGTGGCGCTTGCTGGAAGATGCGGCCGGTGCGCCGATACATCTCTATCCGCTCGGCCAGGGTGTCCGGCAGCTCGATCTGCTTTGCGCTGTTGCCAGTACGGCGTGTCCGTCCGCTCGCTCGTGCAATAGTGGAGGATGATGAAGTCGCGCACGCGCTCGAACTCCTCGATCACCTGCTCGTTGTAGTGCGCGATGTTGACCGGATCGAACGTGGTATCGGGGAAGTGGTCCAGCAGCGCGTACACGCCGCTGCAGATCAGATGAATGCTGGTGGACTCGAGCGGCTCGATGAATCCCGAGCCCAGGCCGAGCGCGACGCAGTTTCGGTTCCAGAACTGGCGGCGACGGCCGGCCATGAAGCGGATGAAGCGCGGCTCGGTCAACGGCTCGACGTTCTCGGGCATGCTGAGCAGGTCCCGCAGCGCTTCCTCGTCGCTGATGTGCTCGCTCGAGTAGACGTACCCGGTGCCGATACGGTGTTGCAGCGGAATGCGCCAGTGCCATCCTGCGCCGCGCGCGATCGCAGTGGTGTACGGCGTGCGCGGAATCCGGTTCGGCACCTGCACCGCCACCGCGCGATTGTTCGCCAGGTATTTGGTCCAGTCCACGTAGCCGGTCTTCAGCGCACCTTCGATGAGCAGGCCGCGAAAACCGGTGCAGTCGATGTAGAGATCGGCCTGCAAGCGGTCTCCCTCCTTGAAGACGATCTCATCGATGAAGCCGTCGGCGCGCTGCGTGACGCCCGTCACCGAGCGTTCCAGGCGCACGACGCCGGCTTGCTCGGCGTAGGCGCGCAGGTATCTCGCCACGAGACCGGCGTCGAAATGCAATGCATATTTGAGCGTCGAAGCGATGCCGAGCGAGTTGCCGGGGAAGATGAACTTGTTCGCCTCGGCCATTGCAATCTCGAGATTGAAATGACTGAGCTCGACGTTCAGCGACTCGGCGCGCGCCTTGTGCCAGAAGTGATAGAACGGCAGCCGATCGATGAACACCCCGAAGGCGCCGAAGGGGTGCCAGTAGCGATGGCCGATGTGATGCCAGTCGATGAAGCGGATCGCCAGCTTGATCGTCGCCTGCGTATGGCGCATGAAATCCTGCAGGTCGATCCCGAGGAACCTGAGAAAGTCGATGATGCCCGGGATCGTCGCCTCGCCCACGCCGATCGTCGGGATATCGGGCGACTCGATGAGCTGGATCGAGCACGTGTGGCCGAGCTTTCTGCGCCAACGCGCTCGCTGCGATCCAGCCCGCCGTGCCGCCGCCGACGATGGCGATGCGCTTGATGCGACGATCGGTCTGCATGATTCCCCGCAGTCCGGAGCGTGCACAGGGCAGTGGTTGACCACCCCGTGCCGCGGACGTTTCTCAGAAGCTGCCGCGGATGCCGAACAGTATACGTCGCGACCCCGAATCGAATGCGAACGGCAGGTTCTCGAACTGCAGGTACTGACTCTGATCCTCTTCGGTCAGGTTGATCGCTTCGAGTGTCACACCGAGCTTGTCGGTGAACTGGTAGGCGATCTGAGCATCGAGCTGGCCGTAGTCGCGATTCCAGATGCCGTACGTGCGGGTGATGTCCACCGTGGGTGCCTCCAGCGGGGAACGTCTGCATCGGCGAAGCCGAAATTGCTGTCGAACGACTTGTCGCGCCAGCCGTAAGACAGCGCGCGCTTCGAACCCGTAGTTCTGATAGTAGATCGTGCGCGTTGAATGCGTGCTCCGGCACACCCGGGATCGGCAGCTCGGAGTCGACATCGTTGAAGAATCCGCGATTCGGAGTCCGAGTACGTGTAGTTGACGGTAAAGCCGAGGCCCCAGTCGAATGCGTACTGCGCCTGACAGCTCGATACCCTTGATGTCACCGCCCTCGCCGTTGATCGGAACCTGCACCGGCCCCTCGCGGCCGCCGGCCTGGTCCATGACGAAGATCGACTGCGTCTCGACCGTGACGAACGAGTCGACCTCCTTCCAGAACGGCGTCACTGCGACCAATCCCTGACCGCCGAAGTAGTACTCGTAGCTCAGGTCGAACTGCGATGGCCCGATACGGATCGAGGTCGGGGTTGCCGGTGCTGCCGTTGGTGAACCGGAACGAGTTCAGGAAGGGACCCGGATTCGTCTCGCGGGTGAAGTTCTGTTCGAAACCGCGGCCGAGCTGGAACAGATCCTGGCGCGCCATGACCCGCGCCGCCGAGAACCGCACCTTGCTGCGCTTCCGTAACGTCCAGAACGATGTTCGCGCTCGGCAGGATGTCGGTATAGCTGCGCTCGATCGTCACGCGTCGTAAAATCCTTCAGCACGCCGTTCCAGCTGTCCGTGCCCCAGAAGGTCGGGTTCGGATTCGAGGCAGCGTTCTGGTCGACGGTGAGCTCGGTACGGATGACGCGCGCGCCGACGTTGATGTGATAGCGGTCGCCAGGTTCGCCCGCATCGGCCATCAAGTAGGCCGACGTCGTCTTCTCTTCGACCCTGAACGTTTCCAGCGGCGAAGGGAAGAATGAGAACGGCGTGTCCGGATACAGCGCCTGGATCCACGCCTGCGCATTGCTCCATCTGCGAGCGGTTCTGCACCAGCACGGCATTGCCGGTGATGTGGCCGGGAGCCCAGAAACCGTTGATGGTCTCGACCCGACCCGGCACTGCCGGTGAAGGTCTGGTATGGCGTGATCAGCGCCGGCGAGTTGCCGAATCGCTCGCACGGTGCGAACTGGAAATTCGCCCCGCCGACGCCGGGATCTCGCAGGACTTGTAGCCGATGGCACCGTCCTGGAAATAGCCGAACGGCGTCCAGTTCTGACCGAAAGCCGAGCCGTCCAGCTCGCCTTGGCCGGAGTAATCGGCGAGGTACCGCCCGAATTCGTAGTCGACTTCGCGATTCGCGAGGCGCAGTCCGCCGCTGAACGTCACGCCGCCGGACTCGATGAACGGCGGATCGAACTGCAGGTCGCCGCGCACCGCCCAGTTTTCGGCCTCCGTCGTGTCGCCGAAGGCCCAGTGCGACTTGAAGAAGCCGTTGGCCGGATTGGTGAAGAGGTCCTGATTGCCCACGAGCTGGAAGCTCGGCAGCGTGCCGCCGTTGTTGAGATAGGTGTATCGGTAGTTCGGCGGCGCGCTGGCGTTCGGGGCGAAGCCGACGCCATCTTCGCCGCGCACGCTGTATGCGGTAAAGCGCACATCGTTGTTGGCGCTGGCGCTCTCCTGGTCTGCCTTCGAGTACGCCGCCGCGGCGCTCGCGCGCCACGCACCGCCATTGTCGAATTTGAACTTGAGCTGGAAATTGTCCGAAGTGATATCGGTGTTCTTGACGAATGAGATGGCTTCCGCGGAATTCGCGGCAATCGTGCCGCGGATGAGCACGCCGTTGCTGTCGATCTCGATGGGCAACGAGGGATCGCCGGTGACCAGCGCTGCGCCTTCCCCGGTGAACGCGAACTTGATCGAACCTTCCTGCGTCAGGATGTCCAGGTCGGAGTGGAACCACTGTGCTTCGATCTCGGTCGCGTCGGTCGGACGAAATGCCACGGCGAGCGACGCGCCCAGGCGCTCGCGCTCCTCGTCACGATCCGTCGCGTAACGATATTCCGGAGCGAAGTAGTTCTGCGGCACCGTCGCGCGGTCGTTACGATTCGAAAACCGCCAGCCGCCGCGGTTCTGACCGCCGAGCACGTCCGTCTGGAACTGCAGCTTGTCGTAGGACACCGATGCCATGACCGCCAGGCGATCGCTGAACTCGTGACTGAACACCAGCGCGCCGAGCGGCTCCCAGCCCTCGCCGCTATCGGCGTAGCGCAGGTTGCCGGCCAGCGTCGTACCGCTCAGGTCGAATGGGCTGCGCGTTTTCAGGTTGATGATGCCGCCGAGACCGCTCTCGCTCTGCGAGGCGTTCGGCGATTTGTAGACATCGATGCCGCCGAGCAACTCGGACGGAATGCCTTCGAGCGAATCGGTTTCGCGGACGTTGCCTTCGCCCTGCGTGTACAGCTCCAGGCCGCTCAGGAAAATATCGTCGTTGAGCAGCGTCACGTTCTGATCCAGGCCGCGGATGCGGGCCTTGGTGCCCTGGCCGTTGGATCGATCGATCGATATGCCGGGCAGGCGCTGCAGGGACTCGGCCACGTTCTGGTCCGGGAACTTGCCGATGTCCTCGGCGGACACCGATTCGATGATCTGGTTGGACTCGCGCTTGTTCTGCAGCGCATCGGCCAGCGAGGCCCGGAAGCCCGTGACGATGACCTCCTCGAGCGGCTCGGTGGTCGTGCTCGCCGGCCGGGGATGAAGGTTGTGCCGCATGGGCACCCATCGTTAGACACGAAGAAATCGCCGCGCTCAACAGCGCCGATCGGCGAACTCGATGACACATTTCGTTGGCTGACATTCTGGTCCCCCTGTTGTCCTTCCGCTCGTGCTGCTCAAGCAGACTGTGCTCGTGAGTTCTGCGCGCTGCTCGTCGAGCAACTCACTCGATGTGATTCGAGTCTGCGCACCGTGTGGTGACGTGTCAACGCAAGCGCGGGCAAGAAAGCGCTTTCACGAAAATCTTTTTGTCGAGATTGAAATGAAAGCGCTTTCACGAGCCGGATTTTTCGTCGCGCGCGTAGCATGGCAAACGCGCGCGACTTCGAACATGATCGCGCACCGGTCACTTCTATTGCTTGCGCAACAAGGCACGCACATCCATGTCAAACGCGCATCGTCCAGGACGAGCTCGCAGCGCCAACCGCGCCGGCGCGCACGCTGCCGCTCTACAAGAATTCCGCCGCTGCGCTCGAGCATCGCGTCGCCGATCTGCTGGCGCGCCTGACGATGAAAGAGAAAGCGGCGCTGGTCGCAGGCGCGGACAATTTCTCCACGATCGCGCTGCCGCGGCTCGGCATTCCCGCGATGCGCTTCGCCGACGGACCGAACGGCGTGCGCTCGACGCGCGGCGACGCGGCCACTGCATTTCCCGACCGGCGTCGCGATGGCAGCGACGTGGAATCCCGAGCTCATTGCACGCGCCGCCGCTGCAATCGGTCGCGAAGCGCGCGCGCTCGGCGTGCACGTCGTGCTCGGTCCGAACGTCAACATCCAGCGCAATCCGCTCGCGGGCCGCAATTTCGAAACGTATTCGGAAGACCCGCTGCTGAGCGGCATCGTCGGCACCGCGTTCGTGCGCGGATTGCAGAGCGAAGGCGTCGGCGCTTCCGTCAAGCACTTCGTCGCGAACGAGCAGGAGCGGCAACGGCGCATCGGCAGCTCGAACGTCGATGAGCGCACGCTGCGCGAGATCTATCTCGCGCCGTTCGAGATGATCGTGCGCCAGGCGCAGCCGTGGACGATGATGAGCGCCTACAACCGCGTCAACGGCACGTTCATGACCGAGAACCGCTGGCTGCTCACCCAAGTGCTGAAGCACGAGTGGGGCTTCGACGGCATGGTGATGTCGGATTGGAGCGCCATTCACACGACGGTCGAAGCGGTGAATGCCGGCCTCGACCTGGAGATGCCGGGCCCGGCGCGCTACTACGGCGAGATGCTGGTGCGCGCCATCCGCAACGCGCAGGTGGATATCGAGCAGCTCGACGACAACGTCAAGCGTGTGCTGCGCACTCTATTCCGCACCGGAGTGATGGATGCAGTCCGCCGTCCCGCGGGTGAGCTGGGCAGCGAGCGTCATCGTGGTCTCGCCGTCGACATCGCGCGCGAGAGCATCACGCTGCTGAAGAACGACGATGGCCTGCTGCCGCTGTCGCGCGAGAGCGTGCGCTCGATTGCCGTGATCGGACCGAACGCCGATGCAGCCATCATCCAGGGCGGCGGCAGCGCCAACGTGATTCCGTCACGCGTCGTCACTGCGCTCGAAGGTCTGCGCGAGCTGTCCGGCATGCATGTCGAGTACGCGCAAGGCGTCGACAACGAGCTCGTGACGCCCGCGGCCGACAGCCGACTGCTGAGCACGACTTCCGCGCGCGACGTGCAGGGATTGCAGTTCGCGATCTACGCCAACGCGAAGTTCGCCGGCAAGCCGGCGAGCTCCGGCGTCGATACGTACTTCAACAAGCTGAGCCTCGGCGAAGGCCTGACGGCCGCGCAGGAGGATCCGATCTCCGCGCGCTGGAGCGGCTATTTCTGGCCGCCGAAGTCGGGCACGTACGAATTCAGCCTGACGCAGGTCGGCAGCGCGGTGCTGACGATCGACGGCGTGCGCATCATCGACGACGAGACGCCGACGCGGCCGCCCGCGGGCGCGGAGTTGTTTCCGATTCCGATGCGCGTGGTGCAGCTCGAGCTGCGCGCCGGCCGCGGCTATCCGATCCAGTTGGACTACGTCAGCGGCACGCTCGCATTCCATCTCGTTCCGCTTCGGCATCCGGCCGCCGGCGGGCACGATCGACGAGGCGGTGCGCATCGCACGCACCGCGGACGTCGCGGTGGTCTTCGTCGGCGTCTCGACCACGTCGGAAACCGAAGGCGCGGACCGCCGCGACATGGATCTGTACGGGCCGCAGAACGAGCTCGTCGAAGCCATCGCGGCGGTGAATCCGCCGCACGGTCGTCGTGCTGAACAACGGCGCGCCGCTGCGGTTGCCGTGGATCGAGCGCGTCAGCGCAGTCGTCGAGGCGTGGCTGCCGGGACAGGAAGGCGCGCGCGCCGTCGCGGAAGTGCTGCTCGGCATGAGCAATCCCTGCGGCAAGCTGCCGCTGACCTTTCCGCGCCGCCTCGAAGACAACCCGAGCTACCTGTACTACTCGAACGGCCGGGACGCGCACTACGGCGAAGGCGTGTTCGTCGGCTATCGCTACTACGAGAAGAAAAAGATCGAGCCGCTGTTTCCGTTCGGTCACGGCCTGTCCTACACGACGTTCGAGTACTCGAACCTGCGCGCGCCGGATGAGGTCCTGGCCGGCCAGCCGATCCACGTCAGCCTGGACGTGACCAACACCGGCACGATGCCGGGACGGGAGACGGTGCAGCTGTACGTCGGCGACGAGGTGACGCAGGATGTCGTGCGGCCGGTGAAGGAGCTGAAGGGCTTCCACAAGGTCGAGCTGGCGCCGGGGGAATCGCAGATCGTGCGCTTCACGCTGAACACCCACGACCTCGCCTACTACGACGTGCACCGGCGCGCGTGGATCGACGACGCCCGGAAAGTATCGGCTGTACGCGGGCAGCTCCGCGGCGGACATTCGCGCGACGCGCTCGTTCAACTGGATCGCACCGGTCGACGAGCGCGCACCGGTCGAGCAGTCGACCTTCGAGGACGACCTCTGATATGGCAACCAACGTAGAAGCCGTGACCGAGCCGGGCGCGAAGGCCGGAAGCGCGCAGTCAGCGCGACCGCATTCCGCTGCCGCGCATTCTCGGCTACGGCATCGGCGATTTCGGTTTCAACTTCTACTGGTTCTCGCTGCACGCTGTTCCTCGCGTACTACTACACGGACGTGCTCGGGCTGAGCAGCGAGGTGGCCGGGCTCATCATCTTCCTGTGCCTCACGTGGGACGGGCTGATCGATCCGGCGATCGGCGTGTTCGCGAACCGCACGCGCACGCGCTGGGGCAAGTATCGGCCCTTCCTGTTGTTCGGCAGCATACCGCTCGCGGCAAGCTTCGCATTGATGTTCGCACCGACGGGGCTCGAAGGCGCGGCGCTGATCGGCTATGCGTTCGCGACTCAGGTCCTGTTCCGCACGATGTACGGGCTCGTGAACATCCCGTACAGCGCGCTCATGGCGACGATGACGCGCGATTCCATGCAACGCAACTGGCTCGCAGGCGCGCGCATGATCTGCGCGTTCCTCGGAACGGCCGTCGTCAGCTACTTCACGCCGCGCCTGGTCACGTATTTCACGAGCGGCGGCCGCACCACGGGCTACTTCGGCGCGACGGCCGTGCTCGCGGTGATCGCCACCGTGTTCACGCTCCTGACCTTCGCGGCGACGCGCGAGGATTCCTCGATCACGCACGCGCAGGAGCAGCCGCCGCCGGTCAGCGAGCTGCTGCGCATGCTGGCGAAGAACGTGCCGTTCCTGCAGATCATCGCCGGCATCGGCTTCTTCAGCTTCGCGAACATCCTGGTGTGCTCGGGCCTGGTGTACTACGTGAAGTACTACCTCGGCGAAACGGAAGCGATCGCCGGCGAAGCGGCCAGCCTGATGCAGATCACGATCACGGCGATGATCCTGCCGTGGACGATCGCCGCGCGTTACGTCGGCAAGCGCTGGGCGTGGCAGGCGGGGCTCGCGATCGCGTTCGCCGGGCTCGTCGGCCTGTACTTCTCCGAGGCGCGCGAAGTCGGCGTGCTGTACGGATTCATCGTCGTGTACGCGATCGGCAGCGCCTCGATCGGCATCAACTTCTGGTCGATCGTGCCGGACACCGTCGAGTACGGCGAATGGCGCACCGGCGTGCGCGCCGAAGCGTTCGTGTTCGGCTTCGTCACGCTGATCCAGAAGATCGCGCTCGGCGCGTCCTCCGCTTTCCTCGGCGCCTACCTCGGCTGGGCGGGTTATGTAGCCAATCAGCCGCAGTCGCCCGAGACGGCGCAGGCGATCAAGGTGATGATTACGCTGGTCGCGGCCGCGCGGCCTGATCGCTTCCGCGCTGGTGATGCACTTCTACCGGCTGGATGCCCGGGCGCACGCGCGGCTGGTGCAGGAAATCACGGCGCGCAAGCCCGGCCGGGAACAGGTTTGACACCCTCTCCACCCCCTCCGCAGAATAGGCCGCGGCTGCGATTCCAAAGCAGTGCGGCAAGAGGGGGAGCCTGGGGCACGCACTCCAGGCTGATGCGTGAGTGCAACACTGAAAGATGTGGCCCGCGAAGCTCATGTCTCCATGGCATCGGTTTCGCGGGCTCTGAACGGAACCGGCGTCGTCACCGAAAGCATCCGTACCCGCGTGCTCGAGGCTGCAGCCCGTCTGCAGTACGTCCCGAATAGCGGCGCGCAGAGTCTCATGACCCGTCGCACCCATACGATCGGCATCGTGCTGCCGACCCTGTATGGGGAATTCTTCTCCGAGCTGATTCGCGGCATCGACATCGCGGCGCGCGCCCGCGGCTTGCACCTGCTGATTTCCAGTACGCATTGCGACGCTATCGAGGCCGGCACTGCATTGCAGGCGCTCATCGGCCGCGTCGACGGCCTGCTCGTGATGTCACCGTACGTCGACGGCCGCTTCCTGCAGGAACGCGTCCGCAGCTCGTTGCCGATCGTGCTGATCAGCACCGTCGACATCGACCACACGCACACGTCTTTCTACGTCGACAACTACAGCAGCGCCTACGCGATGGTCGCGCACCTCGCCGGCTGCGGTCATCGCACGATCGCGCACATCGCGGGCCCGGACGTGAACGTCGATGCGCAGGAGCGCCTGCGCGGCTATCGCGCGGCGCTCAATCGCGAGCTGCCCGGCGCCGCCGAGTACGTGCTGCGCGGCGATTTCACCGAAGAGTCGGGCTATCGCGCCGGGCGCGAGGTGCTCGCGACCGGCATGCGTCCGGATGCGGTCTTCGCGGCGAACGACATGATGGCGATCGGTTGCCTGTGCGCGCTGACCGAGGCGGGACTGCGTGTCCCGCATGACGTTGCGCTCGCCGGCTTCGATGACATTCCGACGGCGCGCTTCGTCGTGCCGGCGCTGACGACCGTGCGCGTGCGAATCTCCGACATGGGCGGCCGCGCACTCGATCGGCTCGCGACTGCGATCGAGAGCCCCGCGCAGTTCCAGCCCGTCAGCGAGACCGTGCCCGCGGAGCTGATCATCCGTGCCTCCTGCGGCGCGCCCGCGCGCCCTGCCGGCAATCCGCGCAGCGCGCCCGTCCAACGAGTCTAGCGGGGCCCCGCGAAATCGCTCCTGTGAGCTCGCAAGCCCTGCCGACCTGCACGCGATTTCGTGGGGTGCTTTAGTGTCGTATCCGATCGAATCGCACGAATTCGCCGCGCGCGACTTCATCGGCGGCGATGCCGCGCTGGACTTCATCAATACCGTCACCGGACGCGACCAACAGCCGCGCGACTGGCTCGACAGCTACGCCCGCCTGCTCGAATGGGCCACGCTGGTCCGCCTGCTGCCGGAGAGGAATCTGCGCGCGCTGACGAAGAAGATGCACAGCGAGCCCGTGGCGGCAGCTCGCGCGCTCACGCGCGCGAAGGAGCTGCGCGAGGAGTTGTTTGCACTGGTTAGCGCTGTGGCTTCCGGGAATGCGCCGCCCAAGAGCGCTCTGGCGGCGCTGCGCGAGCATTGGCTCGCGGGCAGCGAAGCGCACGAGCTGCGGTTCGAGAACGGCCAGCGTGATCGCAGACATTCGTGCCGACGCTGCGGATTTCGACCTGATCGCAGCGATCGTCGCCTACCGCATGGTCGAGCACGTCATGCCGCAACCCGTCGATCGCCTGCGCATGTGCGGCGGAGCGAACTGTTCCTGGGTATTCATCGACAGCTCCAAAGCCGGCCGGCGCCGCTGGTGCGACATGGCAGTGTGCGGCAACGTCGCGAAGGCCCAGCGCTTCTATGCTCGCGCCCGAAAAAGAGTCAGAGGATGATCTGCCGCACGATCGCGCGGCGCGGCACCGACGACGACGTCTCGCCGACGTACTCATTGATGTAGAGCCGGCCTCGCCCCACGGATGGCAGACGATGCCGTTCGGGAACGACAGCCGCGCTGTTCCGTCCGGCCCGTCCACCACACCGCGCTCGCCGTTGCCGAGGATGCGCTTCGTCTTGCCGTTCAGCGCCACCTCGAAGATCTCGTGCGACGCGTACGCCGTCACGTAGAACCGATCCGTGCTGAAGCACACGTGCCCCAGTCCCTTGTCCGAGACCGTCGCGAACAGCGACACGCTGCCCTGGCGGTCGATCTTCAGCATGCGGTTGTCGCGGAAGTTGACGGTGTAGAGATTGCCTGCGCCGTCGAAGGCGATGCCGTTCGGGCACTTGAAGAGTTCGCTCTTCGCGAACGGCGTGACGGTGCCGTCGGCTGCAATCCTCGCGACGGAGTTGCCGCGGCAATTGGCCACGTAGACCTCGCCGGTCTTGCGGTCGACGGTGACGCCGACCGGTCCGCTCAACCCGGTGGCGAACGGTTGCGCCTCGCCCTTGCGATCGATCTTCGTGATCGAGTCGCCGTAGAAATTCGCCTGCAGCAGATTGCCCTGGCCGTCGATCGCGTTGCCGGATGAGCCGTACAGGCCGGTCGCGAAGATGCGCCGCTCGCCTTCCATCGTGATCTTCCACACGGTTTCCCCGAAATCGGCGACGTAGAGATCGCCGACCATGTCGGCCGTGACGCCGCCGACCTGGTGCCCTTCGATGACTTCCGTCAATGCGCGGATCTCGATCGCGGCGCGCGCATCCGCGGCGAGCAACGCAAACACCAAGATCGATGCAGCCCTGCGCAGCATGCGCCGGACTATTGCATCGGCCTCCGGACGTGTCAACCGTTGTACTGACCTTTAACGGTTTCGACGAAAAGTCATGCGAGACTCGCGCCATGCTGCTGCGACCCGCCGAACCTGCCGATGCAATGGATGTGGCCCGCGTGCACGTGCGCGCGTGGCAAGTCGCGTATCGCAAGCTCCTGCCCGACGACTACCTCGATGGCTTGAAGCCCGAAGATCGCGCGCAGCGCTACACGTTCGGCGGCACGGATCCCCGCGAGCCGATGACGACTGTCGCGGTCGACGATCGCGGAACGATTCGCGGCTTCGTCGACGACTTGTGCCGCGCGCGACGCCGATGTTCCCGGCTACGGCGAGCTCGCGGCGATCCATGTCGATCCCGACTGGTGGGGCCACGGCGTCGGCCAGGCACTCCTCGCTTCGGCACGCGCTCATCTGCTCGACTCGGGATTCCGGCGAGCGATCCTGTGGGTGCTCGTCGGCAACGTTCGCGCCGAGCGCTTCTATGCGAAAGACGGCTGGACGCCGGACGGCTCGCAGCGCACCGACACGGTCTGGGGCGTGCAGGTCAACGATCAGCGGTATCGAGCGGACGCTTCGACTACCTGACGTCGAATTACATCTGCCGGAAAAGATGCAGGTAGCTGCGACTGACCGGCAGGACTTCTTCCCTGCCCTTCAAATGAATATCAGCCGTCTCGTTCGCGCCGCGCGTGACGTGACTGATCGCGCGCATGTTCACCACCACCGAGCGATGCACCTGCGCGAACTGTTCCGCGTCGAGCTGCGCGAGCAGCTCCTTGAGCGGCATGCGAACCACGGCTTCGCGCGGCTGATGCGCGTCATCGCGCCACGCGATCGTCGTGTACTTCTCTTCCGACCGCATGAAGTCGATGTCATCGACTGAGATGAGGCGTACGGTCTGCCCCACCGACGCACGAAGCCAGCGCAGCGGCGCAGGCGTGGAGCTCTTCTGCAGACTCGCTGCAAGCTGATGCAGCAGCGCGTCGGTATTCGACGCTGGCGTCGCTGCACGGAGCCGCTCTTTCAAACGAGCAACGGTCTCCTCGAGGCGGCCCGGCTCGACCGGCTTGACCAGATAGTCGAGCACGCCTTGAGCGAATGCTTGCACTGCGTACTGGTCGTACGCCGTGACGAACACCAGGTGCGCGCGACGGCCGATGTGGCGCGCCGCCTCGACACCGGTCATTCCCGGCATGTGCACGTCGAGGAAGCACACGTCGGGTTGATACTCCTCGAACTTGTCGACCGCTTCGCGACCATTGCGCGCTTGCGCGACGATCTCCAACTCCGGCCATACCTGCACGAGCAGCCGCTCCAGCGCATCGCGCAGCAGTGGCTCGTCGTCGGCGATCAGTGCGGTCGGACGCTGCGACTTCATGTGCTCTCCTGCCGCGCCGGAAACTCCAGCTCCGCGCACACGCCGTGCGGTTGCACTTCCGTGAGCTGCAACTGCGCATCGCCGCCGAAGGCCAACTGCATTCGTTCGCGCAAGGTCGAAAGGCCCGTGCCCAGTCCACCGGTCTTCGACTGCAGGCCGACGCCCGTGTCGGTCACTCGCACGTGGCAGCGGCCGTCGCGCAGCCACACGTCGACGTCGATGCGACCGCCCTCCTCCCGCGGATCGATGCCATGACGAACAGCATTCTCGACGAGAGTGAGCAGCGTCATCGGCGGGCACTGCAACGCGTTCGCCGCCGGTTCGATGTGCAGCGCGAACTTCAACCGGTCGGGTATGCGCATCTGCATGAGCTCCAGGTACGCACGCACCAGCTCCAGCTCTTGCCCGAGCGTCGTTCCGACCTCGTGCATGCGAGGCACCGCTGCACGCAGATACGCGATCAAGCTCTTGAGCACGCTCGATGCCTGCGGCGAGCCCGCGTCGACCAGCGCTTGGACGTTCGCGAGCGTGTTGAACAGGAAGTGCGGCTCCACTTGCGCTTGCAGCAGGCGCAGGCGAGTGTCCAGCGCCTTGCGCTCCAGCTCGCTCTTCTCCAGCTCGAACGCCAGCGCCTGATCGCGCGCGAAAGCTTCGCGCTGGCGGATCATCGCACCCACCGCGATCCATGGCGCGAACAGCAATGCGGTCATGCACAGCTGCGCGTAACCGGCGAGTCGCAGCTTGTTCGTGTCCAGCTGCGGGTCGCCTCCCGTCGTGACCCAGTATGCAAACAGCGCGGCGAAAGGAACGACGAACACGACGCCGAGCAGCTGCAATCCCCAGCGCGAGAGCCACCTCGGCAGCTGCCGCGGCCACTGCTCGAACAGGCCGAACATGAAGAGGATCGCCATGCCGACGATGATCGCGCGCGCGAGCACGATGAGCGTCGGCGCCTGATTGCCGATGCTGAGCATGAGGCCGAACAGGAACGACGTGATGAGCACGAAGCGCACGCGCCGCCAGGCCAGGATCAGGGCCAGGCCTCGGGGTTTCACGGGAATTGCAGCGCTCGCCATGGCGTGAACTATAGACCAACGGTCCAGGCCGTTCGCGGCCCCAGGCCCCGCCGGACGCGTCCATGACCGCCACTCGTCCGCCTTATCCGTAACTCGACAGTGCTCTGCCGTGTCCTGTCGCAAGCGGTTGGCCTGTCGGGCCGGCCGCGCTCATAGTCCCGTCCGAAGGAGCGCACAACCATGAAACTACGCAACCGCATCCTGGGCATTTTCGCGATCGTCGTGGCGCTGGCATTCGTCTCGCTGGCCGTCGCGCTGAGCTACAACTCGCCTTGCGGCGCACCCGCAGCGCTGCCCGCCGGGAGCGAAACCATGAAAGGCGTCGTCACTCGTTGTTACGGCGCGCCGGACGTGCTGACGCTCGAACAGGTCGCCAAGCCGACGCCCGCGGACGATCAGCTGCTCGTCAAAGTGCACGCTGCCGCGCTGAACCCGGTGGACTGGCACTACGATGCGCGGCTCGCCGTACATCATGCGATTGTCGTCCGGCCTCGGCGCGCCGAAGGACCCGCGCGTCGGCGTCGACTTCGCCGGCACCGTCGAGGCCGTCGGCAAGAACGTCACGCGCTTCAAGCCCGGCGACGAAGTATTCGGCGGCGCGGACGGCGCGGTCGCGGAATACGTGGTCGTTCGCGAGACCCGCGGCGTCGCGCTGAAGCCTGCCAACGTGACTTTCGAGCAGGCGGGCTCAGTCGGTGTTGCTGCACTCACGGCGCTGCAGGGCCTGCGCGACCATGGCGGCATCAAGCCCGGACAGAAAGTCCTGATCAACGGCGCATCGGGCGGCGTGGGGACATTCGCGGTGCAACTCGCCAAGCACTTCGGCGCAGAAGTCACCGGCGTCTGCAGCACGCGCAACGTCGAGCTGGTGCGCTCGCTCGGCGCCGACCACGTGATCGATTACACGCAGCAGGACTTCGCGGCGGGCGCGGAGCGCTACGACATCGTGCTCGACAACGTCGCGAATCGCTCGCTGTCCGACCTGCGACACGTTCTCAAGCCGACCGGCACGATCGTCATCGTCGGCGGTGCGAAGGGCGACTGGATTGGGCCGCTCTGGCCGCCGCTCAAGGCCGCGATGCTGCAGCCGTTCGTCGATCAGAAGATGGGGATGTTCATCGCCAAGCTCGGGCAGGAAGACCTGCAGCTGATGGGCGAGCTGATGCAGGCCGGCAAGGTGACCGCCGTGATCGACCGGCGCTATGCGTTCAGCGAAGCCGCGAAGGCGATGGAGTACCTCGAAGCGGGCCGCGCGCGCGGCAAGGTCGTAGTGAGCCTGGAATGACAAGGGAGACGCACATGGCTGCGATCGGGAAATTGATGGTCGTGTCGCTGTTCGTTGCATTCGCTCCTGCCGCGCATGCGGCCGACGCCGCGGTGAAGTACCAAGCGCCGCGCAACGAGTACGGCCAGCCGGATCTGCGCGGCGTGTGGAACTTCAGCTCCGACGTGCCGCTGCAGCGTCCGAAGGACACGCCCGACAAACTGTTCCGGACGCGCGAGGACATCGAAAAGGCGAACGCGGCACGCCAGAAGCAGTTCGAACAGCTCACGCAGCAAGGCGTGGGCTTTCACAACGATTTCTGGCTCGACTACCAGTCGCAGGTCGAGGACCTGCGCACCTCGCTGCTCGTGTATCCGGCCAACGGCCGCCTGCCGAAGCTCGTCGAAGGAGTCACCAAGATCGGCGGCTTGGCGGCGGCGTTCAAAGACGTTCCCGGCACGCGGCCGGTGCGCTTCGGCTTCGGCGGCATCGGCAAGGACGGTCCCGAGGATCGCGGCCTGTCCGAGCGCTGTGTCGCCTCGGACAACGGTCCGCCGTTCGCGCCGGGCTTCGACAACAACTATCTGCAGATCTTCCAGGGCCGCGATCACGTCGTGATCCTGAACGAGCAGATCCACGACGCGCGCACCGTGTTCCTCGACGAGCGGCCGCCGCTCGACGCAGAGCTGCGCGGTTGGTACGGCTACTCGCGCGGGCACTGGGAAGGCGACACGCTGGTGATCGAGACCCGCAACTTCAACGGCCTCACTCAGAGCTTCGACAGCGCCGGCACGTCCTACGACAAGGTGGTGACCGAGCGCCTCACGCGCACTGCGGACGACACTGTCGAATACGAAGCCACGGTCGTCGACCCGAAGACCTTCACGGACCGCTTCACGCTCGTGTTCCCGATGGCGAAGACCGACAAGCGCCTCTACGAGTTCGCCTGCCACGAGGGCAACTACAGCATGGAAATCATTCTCAGCGGCGCGCGCAAGGAAGAAGCGGACGCGTTGCAGGCCAAGCAGTGAGGAGCGGCGCCATGCAACGATTCGTTCGCTCGCTGCTCACGTTGCTCGGTGCCGCTCGCGCTCGCGGCGTGCGCAACTCAGCCGCGCATCGCCCGCACTTCGGACGGCAAACCGGATCTCAACGGCATCTGGGAAGCGCAGGGCTCGGCCCACTGGAATCTCGAACCTCACAACGCGCAAGGCGGACCGATCGCACAGCTGGGCGCGCTCGGCGCGATCCCCGGCGGACTCGGTGTCGTCGAAGGTGGCCGCATTCCGTACACGGCGGAGGCCACAGCGAAGCGCGCGGAGAACAAGGCGAATTGGCTGGAGCGGGATCCGCTCGCGAAGTGCTACATGCCCGGCGTACCGCGCGCCACCTACTTGCCGCATCCGTTCCAGATCACGCAGGAACGAAGCACGTTGTTGATGGCGTACGAGTTCGCGGGCGCGACACGCATCGTCTACATGAATCAGCCCGAGCTGCCGGCGCAGGTGGATTCGTGGATGGGCCACAACCTCGGCCGCTGGGAAGGCGACACGCTGGTGATCGACGTGACCGCGCAGGTCGCCGACACGTGGCTCGACAGCGCGGGAAACTTCCATGGTCCTGCAATGCGCGTGCAGGAGCGCTATACGCCCGCCGGTCCGGACGTGCTGCTGTACGAAGCGACGATCACCGATCCAGAAGTCTTCACGCGGCCGTGGAAAATCTCGCTGCCGCTGTACCGGCGTCTCGACAAGAACATGCAGCTGCTCGACTTCAAGTGCGTGGAATTCGCCGAAGAGCTGCTGTACGGCAAGTATCGCAAGCGCCCGCGCCAGCGCAATAGGGAGCCACGATGACGACCGCCAAGAACGCCGGCCGGACTGCCGGCGCGCTGATCATCGCGCAAGGGATCGGCGGCAGTCGTGACGATGTTCGTCCTGCTGCAGCCGGCCCTGGATCCGCCGGGCTTCCTCGTGAACGCGGCACCGCACGCGCTACGCGTCGGCGCATCCGTCCTGCTCGGCATGGTGACGGGCGCGTTGGCAGCCGCCATCGCGATTACAGTGCTGCCCGTGTTCAGAAAGTACAGCGAGACGATGGCACTGTGGTTCCTCGCACTGGCGATTGCCGCACTGTCACTGGCCGTCGTCGAGAACGGCACGGTGATGTCGCTGCTGTCGTTGAGCAAGGCCTACGCTGCGAGCGGCGCCGATCCCGCTTCGTTCGAGGGGCTGCGTGGTGTTGTGGCCGCGTCACGCAACTGGGCGCACTTCACGCACATCGTCGTCGGTGGCTCGACGTTCTTCGTGTTCTACCTCACGCTGTTTCGATTCGCGCTGATCCCGCGCGCGCTCGCGGGACTCGGACTGGTCGCAGTCGCGCTGCAAATCGCAACTGTTTCCATGCCCTTCTTCGGCGGTCCGCGTCGCATTTCTACTGCTCGCGCCCGCGGGCATCGCCCACCTGGCGTCGGCGGTGTGGCTGCTTGCGAAGGGCTTGCCGGACAGGCCGGCGTAACCGCAGCCGCTCTCAGGCGTATTACTCCTCGTACGAGCGATGGAGTCACGCCTGATGTCGGACTACCCGGACCCCACGTTTTCACGACGCGGCTTTGCGACGGCCTTCGCTGCCGGCTCGCTGATGGCAGGATTCTCGAGGATCGGCGCGGGCGCACCCTTCGCCAACCTGCCGCAGCTCGACGGCGAGTTGTCGTTCGATCCGGCGACTCGCGCGGAGTACGCAAACGACTATGGCCGGATCGTGCACGAGCAGCCGCTCGCGGTGCTGCGGCCCGGATCGGTGCGCGATATCGCCAGCATGGTGACCTTCGCGCGGCGCTTCGGCCTGAAGATCGCGGCACGCGGCCAGGGTCACCAACCGTTCGGGCAGGCGCAGGTGAGCGGCGGCATCGTGATCGACATGCGCTCGCTGCAGCAGGTCCACACGTTTACCTCGGACTCCGTCGAAGTCGACGCCGGCACCAGCTGGCGCACGCTGCTTCAGGCGACGCTGAGTTACGGCCTCGCACCGCCGGTGCTCACGAAATTTCTCGGCCTCACTGTCGGCGGCACACTGTCGATCGGCGGCGTCGGAGTCGCTTCCTTGAGGCACGGCGCGCAAGTCGATCAGACGCTCGAGCTGCAAGTCGTCACGGGCGACGGCAACGTCGTCACTTGCTCCGCCGATCAGCAGCGCGACTTGTTCGAAGCCGCGCTTGCCGGACAAGGCCAGTGCGCGATCGTCACGCGTGCGACGCTGCGTCTCGAACGTGCGCCCGCGAAAGTTCGCGAATACATCCTGCGCTATCCCGATCTGCAGACGCTGGTCGAGGACGGCACG
Organism: uncultured Gammaproteobacteria bacterium; assembly: GCA_963830745.1. Classification (GTDB taxonomy): domain Bacteria; phylum Pseudomonadota; class Gammaproteobacteria; order Steroidobacterales; family Steroidobacteraceae; genus Steroidobacter. The sequence goes on along the minus strand of CAWHNL010000009.1, from coordinate 390,157 downwards.
CGAGTCACGCAGGACGGCCGCTTCGACGGCGCCGTGGCTCTGATCGTCCCGATGAACGGCCAATTGTCGTATGTGCTGACGCCGACCCGGCACTTCACGCCACCGGATGCACCGGACGACGCTGCGCTGCTCGCCGACCTGCGCTTCGTGCGCGGCTCCGAGCAGGTGCGCGACGTCGGCTACTTCGAATACCTCGACGAGATGCCGCCGATCGATTTCACGCAGTCGCACGCCGACCTGGGATTGTTCATGCCGCTTTCGACAGCCGCGTCGTTCGTCGGCAAGGCGCTGCCGCGTCTCACGCCCGACGAGCTGGGCGGCATCCAGGGCATTCGGATGTTCTTCTGGAAGCGTGAATCGTTCACACGGCCGCTGTTCCGACTCCCGGAGGAGCAATTCGTCTGCTACACGGCGCTGCTGCGCAGCCCGACGAGCGATCCGGACATGCTCGCGCGAACGCTCGCGGGAAATCGCACGCTATACGAACACAACCGCAAGGCTGGCGGCACGCTGTATCCGTTCGCGGCGGTCGAGTTGACGCAGGAAGACTGGCGCCAGCATTACGGCGCGCAGTGGCACGAGCTCGCGAAAGCCAAGCGTCGCTACGATCCCGACGCAGTGTTCGCGTCGGGCCCGCGTCTCTACTTCACCTAAAGAGGCATTGCGCCTTCATGAATACAGCTCAAGACAAAGTGCTTGATCTGATTTTCGGCAGGTGGCGCAGCCAGATTCTTTATGCGGGCGCCAGGCTGGGAGTCTTCGATGCCCTGCACGAGGAAACAAAGGCGGCGGCGGCCATTGCTCAGGAATTGGGTCTCGATGCGCAGCTTAGTTACAGGCTTCTTCGTGCTTTGGGCGCGCTTGATCTGCTGCGGGAACAGGAGGGCCGAAGGTTCTCTCTGACCGAGGCGGGCCAGTATCTGCTGGCGGATCATCCGCAGACTTTGCGTGGTGTCACGCTGCTGGAAGAAGGCCCGGAGCATTATGCCCTGTGGAAGCACCTGCCAGAAATGGTTCGGAATGGGCAGCAGAACGCGTTTGTGCGGGAGTTCGGGCGCATGGCCTTTGAGCATGCGGCGCTGAATTCCGATTACGCCAGAGTGTTCGATGAGGCGATGAGCAGCTATTCGAGCTCCCAGACCACATTGGCCTTGCAGGCGTTGGAAGGATACGACTTCTCCAGTGTTTCACACCTTTGCGACGTAGGCGGCGGTCACGGACACCTGATCTGCGGCTTTCTTGCCCGGTATCCTCACCTGAGAGGGTCCGTGCTTGAACGCCCTGAGGTGGTTGCCGATCAGTCGCGGTTGTGGGCCGGCAAACTCGGCCTCAGTGACCGCTGCCAATATGTCCCCGGAAACATGTTCGAGGCTGTCCCGCCCGCCGATGCATACGTGTTGAAGCTGATCCTGCACGACTGGAATGACAATGAATGCGTGCAGATATTGCGGACGCTTCACCGTACGGCGGCGCAAGGTGGTCGAGTGTTCATCGTCGAACACCTCATTACCGAGCCTGCCGTGCCTCATTTCGCCAAGCTCTTCGACATTCACATGATGTGTTGGGGAACCGGACGAGAACGAACCTCGGCGGAATACGCTGCGCTACTGGAACGTGCTGGATGGACATACCGGCAGACCTGGTATCCGCCGACCAGGACGATGGGAATCGTGGAAGGAGTCAGAGCCGTCTGAAGGAGTCAGAGCCGTCTACTTCACGTAGGCGCGCACGACGCCTTCGAGGAACTCGCGTCCTTCGTAGAGCGACTGCACGCGACGCTTCTCGTTCAGCCCGTGAGCGTTGGTCTCGTCGGGCTTGGAGAACATGCCGCTCATGCCGTAGGTCGGAATGCCGGCGTTCATCAGGAAGCGTCCGTCCGTCGCGCCCGCGCTCATCATCGGCGCGACCGGCACGCCCGGCCACAGCTTCGCCGCGACTTTCTTCACCGGTCCCATGATCTCGTCCGTCAGCGGCGGCGCCGACGAGCCGTCGCGACGGCGCACGATCGCGACTTTCACCTGGTCGTCACCGATCGCCTGCTCCAGCGTCTCCTTGACCTGCTCCGGCGTCGTGCCTTGCATGACACGGCACGACAGCATGACCTTCGCCCGCTGCGGCAACGCGTTCGCCGCGTGTCCGCCTTCCATCTGCGTAGCAACGCACGTGGTGTGGACGACGGCGTTGTAGCTCGGGTCCTGCATCAAGCGCTGCAGCGCGGCCTGATCATCGGGATTCTTCGCGAGCGCGCTCATCGCCGCGCCGACTTCGCCGCCGAGCAGCGGCCCCGTCACGCGGAAGTACTCGCGCACGACCGGCGTGACCTGCACCGGGAACGAGAGCTGCGCGATCTTCTGCGTGGCCACCGCCAGACGATAGATGGCGTTGTCCGGGACCGGCCGCGACGAATGTCCACCCGGGTTCGTGACTTCGAGCGAGAACACCTGGTGGATTTTTTCGCCGGCCTGCACTTGCAACGTCAGCGGCTTGCCGTCCGCGGACAGCAGCCCGCCCGCGCCTTCATTCAATGCGAACGCTGAGTCGATCAGCTCGCGATGATTCTTCAGCAGGTAGTCGACGCCGTTGACGCGGTTCGAAGTCTCCTCGCCGCAGGTCAGCGCCATGACGACGTCGCGCCGCGGCTTGAAGTTGCGCTCCTGCTTCAGGCGGATCATCAGGTCGAGGAACACCGCCGCCATCGACTTGTCGTCGGCGGAGCCGCGGCCGTAGAAGAAGCCGTCCTCCTCGATGAGCTTGAACGGGTCGCGTTCCCAGTCCTCGCGCCGCGCGTCCACCACGTCGATGTGTGCGAGCAGCAGCACGCCCTTCTTGGCCGGATTCTTCGCGCGGATGCGCGCGACGATGTTGCCGTCGTCCGGCTTGCCCTCGGGGATCACGAGCTGCATGTCGTCGTCGCCGAAGCCCGCGGCTTGCAACCGCGCCTGCGCCGCGCGCACGACCTTCGTGCAGGAGCCGGTCGATTGCGAGGAATCGATCTCGACCATCTCTTGGTAGATTTCGCGAAACGCCGCGCGGCCGGCATCCGCGTCGGCCGCTTCCGACCGTGCCGTCAACGTCAAGGAAAGTGAAGCAGCGAGCAGAGCAATGAGTGTTTTCATGGCCGCGAAGGATACAAGATTTTCGGCGCGCCGTAGCAGTCATCGGCACTTCGGCCGCGGCGCTGACCGGCATCTCGAGCGATCGTCATGCGCTCGCCTGCCGCCGATTCGCCGACCGTCATGCTGCTGGACGGACGCGCGTCTGGCCGGCACCGGCGGGCGCGTGCCTGCGGCGCGCTGATCATCGTGCTCGATGTGCGTGACGTCGCTGCGGCTCGGTGCCGCGCGAGCATCCGCAGTCGATCGCCTGCGCTGGTCGGCGGCACCTCGGTCCTGCTGGTGTTCATCGGCATCCACAATGCCTGGGACACCGTGACCCATCTCACCATGCAGCGCATACGGGAGCAGGAACCGAAAGAGAAAGAGCAAAGAAGAAAAGACGGGCAAATAGCCCGCCCGGCGAGTCGATTCGCCGACAACGGGAACTGTCGGCGCGCATTTTTCTTATCCAGATGTCTGCGGCGGCCTGCCTCGTGCGTCATTCTGGTAGGCCACGTACCCACCTGGAGGCAACTCATGAAGAAATTCTGTGCGATCTACACCGGCACACCCGCCGGCCGCGAGAAGTGGAGCAAGCTGGATGAAGCCACGCGCAAGCAGCGCGAGCAGCAAGGCATGAAGGCTTGGCAGGATTGGGTAACGAAGAACAAGGCGGCGATCGTCGACAACGGCAGCCCGCTCGGCAAGACCAAGCGTGTCGACGCCAGAGGCATTACGGACACGTCGAATGCTCTGGCGGCGTACACGATCGTTCAGGCCGAGTCACACGAGGCCGCCGCGAAGCTGTTCGAGAATCACCCGCACTTCACGATCTTCCCCGGCGACGGCGTCGAGATCATGGAGTGCCTGCCGATTCCGGGCATGTAGGTCGGCTAGCGGACCAGCCCCTCTCGATAGTCGCGGTACACAGGCGCCCACGCAAGGAGCGCGCGGGCGCGTGCGTTCTTCACTCGGAACGACGGCATCGCCGAACGTCCGCCGGGCTGCGGCGGATTGCTGCCGGCGACCGCGCAGACGTACGTCAGCACGTCGCGCCAGCGCGCCGGGCAATCGTCCGCCACGATCAATGGCTGCCGCGACGGCCAACGCCGAACGGCTGCAACAGTGGCCGCAGCCATGTCGGCGATGTGAACGAGCGAAACATAGTCGGTGCCCTCCGCAGGCAACCGCAGCTTCCCGGCACGGGCGCGAGCGAACCAGTCGTCGTCGAATCCCGTGCCCGGACCATAGAACAGGCCGCCGCGCAGAATGACCCAGTCGAGATCGGACTCCACGACTGCTGCTTCCATCGCGCGTACCGCGGCAACCGCCGCACCGGCGATTCCTTCGCCGACGGGGTGAAATGTCTCTTCGTCAGCCCACGCATCGCCGCCGCCCGCATGCGTCATGGCGATGCTCTGCTGCAAGAGACGCGACACGCCGGCCTCGCGGCATGCACGCACGAAGAGGGGCGTCCCTTCGCGGCGCAGCTCGTCGTTCTTCGCATAGTCGCCCTGCTCGCCCGGCGCCGGCAGACTGGTCGCGAGATTGATTGCGACCTCGCAGCCGGCAAGCCCGGCTCGCAGCGATGCTTCGTCGAAGATGTCTGCGCATGCCAGTTCGGCGCCGCACGCGGCCACCATCGCCGCAGCTTCGGGCCTGCGCACCAGAGCGCGGACCTGATATCCCGCCGCCGCCAACCGCGGCACGAGATGACGACCATAGACTCCGGTAGCCCCGAGTACAGCGATGCGCGCGTTCATGCGCCGTACTGTATATCCAGCCATGTGCGACGGCAAGCCGCCGCACTCCGTCCGCCCGAATCGTAGCTCGCCGCACCTAAACCGCGGCTCGTCTCAAACACCTGCAATTGACAGGTCATCGGCGCACAGTGCACTCCATGGAGCTGGTAGCGGAAATTGCAGCACGGGTCAGCGACGCTGCAGACGAACGGGCGGCCCGCCATGCTTACCGTCGCTCGTTCAACCAGCTTCGGTCGCAGCTGCAGATGTATCCGGCCGGATCGCAACCGTCGGAAGTCTTCGAGCAGGCTGCGACGACCGTGCGATCGCTCGGTGCGAGCTGCCTGCCGCTGGCGATTGCTGTCGCCATGCACCTGTATCCCTTCTGCGTCCTGCAATGCGTTCCGATCCCGCTGCTGAGTGTTGCGAGGCTCAAGCGCGCGATGCTGCTGCATACGATCAGGAATCGCTCGCTGATCCTGGCCAATACCGGTAGTGAACGCAGCAACGGCACCACCACCCCGCCCATTGCCACAAGAGCCCCTGACGGAGTTCGGATCGACGGCAGGTGCGAATACCTGTCGCTGAGCAGCGTGGCCGACATCGTGCTGTTCAAAGCGCAGCTCGCGGACAGCAATCACGCCGTGCTGTGCGCAGCCGATCTGCGTGCCAGCACCGTGCGTATCGGTCAGTGGAAGTTCAGCGGCGCGATGGAGCTGTCGGATACTTCACCGGTGACGTTCGTCAACCATCGCGTGCCGGATGGCCACTACCTGATCGTGCCGGACGATGCGGGACTGGGCTGCATCTCGGACTACCAGAGATCCTGGTTTCACCTGTTCATCGCGGAGATCTATCTCGCGCGAGTCGAGCATCCTGGGCAGCGCCAGGCACCGCAGCGAAGTGGCTCGCCTGAGGCAGCAGTCGCTGCGTCTGCTCGACGACTTCGTCGTGGGTGCGGACGTCGGACCGCTGATGCGAACGACTGCAGCCCTGAAGCTGCGCGTCTCGATGATGGCGCAGACGACGGCCGCCGCCCTGCGCAGCCGAGGGCTCGCCGCAGAGGCCGGCGGTCTCGGCTACATCAAGTCGCAACCGACGGCCGACGACAAGATCCTGCGCAGCCGACGTGCGTTCGGGCTGTCCGTTGCGAGCTTGACGCTGCGACTATCCGCCTAGTTGCTGCCCGTCGCCTGCTGCTTCATCGCTTCGACAGCGGCGTCAGGCTTCGGAGCGGCCGGTTGCTGGCCCGACTGACGCATCTTGCGCATGATCTGCAGCGCATTCGCCATCTCCGGCTTCGACAGCGCGCCGTCCTTGTCGGCATCCACCATCGGCAGATAGCCCACGACCGGCTTGAAGCGCGGGTCGTTGCGGAACTCCGCTGCAGTCAGCTTGAAGTCGATGTTGTCGTCCAGCGCGCCGAACGTGACGTTCTGCTGCAGCTCCTGGAACCACTCGTCGTGACGCTCCGCGGTCGTCTCGCCCTTGAAGCGGAAGCGCGCGAACGTGAACAGCATCTCCTCCGAGGTCTGCTCGCCGAACGTCACGTGCTTGTGCGGATCCGGGTTCGCGGCGTTCGCCGTCGAGTTGTCATAGACGTAGTCGGCGATCAGCAGCGAGCCCTTCGGTACGTCGAGCAGTTCCTGGAAGTGATACTCGCGCTGCCACGAGAAGTAGTAGCGCGGCTGGTTCAGCAGCACCTTCTCGGTGCCGTCCGGATAACGGATGCGCAGCTTGGTCGAGTAGCAGCGCGAGTGGCAGTGCGGCTGCACGCCGAACACTTCCGCGTCGTGCGGGAACTCGATATACGCCGTTTCCTGGTGACGCGACTCGCCGGCCGGGATCTCGATCGAGAAGTCGGTGATCGAGGCCTGGCGCAGGATGTACTTCGGCTCTTCCTTGTAGAAGTAGTAACCGACCTCGGTCGTGTCGGTGACCGGCTTGCCGATCGGCGTGTAGTGCATCTGATAGGCGTACGAGCCGCCCGGCGGCAGATAGATGCCGGTGTCGGCAGGCGTCAGGTTCGGCGCGCCGCCCGGGCCGTAGCCGCCGAGCGCGACGTTCCACGAGAAGCCGCGACCTTCGGGATCGACTTTCGGAATCCAACCCGCGAGCGCGTGATGCACGGTCGGCGTCGCGTTGGCCCAGGCCGTAGCCCGCAGCCACTTGCCTTCGGTGAGCTGCGTCGGGATCGAGCGCATCTGGTAGTCGACGATGCCGGTTTCCGGCACGTTGAACGCCGGAATCTGCACGACCACGTCGGGCTCGCCGAGCGGCCACTTCGGCGCCGGCTTCGCCGCATCGGGCAAGCGGGTCTTGGCCTTCACCGCGCGGCGCACCGCCCTCGACCCAGTTGACGATCAGTCTTCACCTGCGCGTCCGTCAGGCGCATGTCGTCGGTCCAGATCGAGCCGTGGCTGTCCGAATGGTACGGAGGCATGCGCTTGGTCCGCAGCACTTCGCGGATCATCGGCGCGAAGCCTTTGACGACGTCGTAGCTGTTCATCGCGAACGGGCCGAGGCCGCCCTGCGTGTGGCACGCCGACGCACTTTTCGGCGAGCACCGGCGCGATCTGCGTCGCGTAGTCGATCTTCGCGAACTCGCTCGACCTGCTGGCGATCCGGGAAGTCGACCGCCGTGCCCTTCACCGCCGCTTCGGCAACCGGCACCGGCTTGCCGTCGAGCACCGCATTGAGCGCCGCGGTGAGCGTCGCTTTCTTGTTCTTCTTCTGCGCGAACGAATCGTCGATCGGGCCGTGATACGCGAGCGTCCAGGTCTTGGTCTCGACCAGGAAAACTTCCGCCGTCGTCGTCGACGCCCAGCGCGCGACCGACCAGTTGCAGCTCGTCCTGCAGCACCGGCAGGTCGGCCGAGCCCGGCGTGCCGACGAACTTGCCGCGCGGCGAATTCAGCGACGAGTCGAGCATCAGGAACTGCACGTTCTTGCCCTTGAATGCGTCGCGGACTTTGGCGAGCGCTTTCGCGGCCCGCGCGGAGACGGCGTCGCCGTCTGCCGAAGACACCAGGACGATGGCCGGGCTGGCCGTGTAGTAGTAGAGCTCGTGGCCCATGCCGCTCTGGTCGGCCAACATGAAGTTGTCGACCTTCGCCCCGACGAGCGAGGCATTCGGGTTGGCGCCCGCGGCGCTCCACAGGATCCCCAAGACTGCGGCCGACAGGCCGGCTGCTCCCCAACCACGCTGCGAGCGACTCATTGATTTCCCCTGCAGGAGCGGGTTGCTCCCTGATTGTTCGCCCGAATCTACCACCGCGTGCGCCGGTGCGTCTTGGTCGACACTGGCGCCCGGCGCCGGGAGGGGGAATCCCGGACCTTTAGATTTGTCGAGACTGGTCAGTTCAGCCGGCGCTCACTTCGGCACCGCCGGCACGTTCGCAGGCACTGCGGGCGGAGCGACCCTTACCAGGCCGCCCAAGCCGTCGCCGGACAAGCCGACTTCCTTGATCAGCTGATCAACGACCGGCGCGTAGGCACGGTACTTGAGAGCAGCACCGACTGCCTGTTCGGCGAGGTTGCCGGACCGGGGTGCCGGACGCGGCGTCGCCAGCTTGCGCACCGGCCGCGCCGGCGTTGAGCCCGTCGACCTGCATGATGCGGATCGAGTCGATGCTCTGCATCGGCTTGACCGCCTGCTCGATGATCCGCGGCAGTCCCTGGATCAGCGCGAGCTTCTCCTGGAGCGAGATCTGCGCGCTCGACAGCGTATTGATGGCTTCGTTGAGCGCGCGCTTGCCGGCCGCCTCGGCTTCGTAGTTCTCGCGGTTCGCCTTGGCGAGCGTGCGGATCGCCTCCGCCTTCGCTTCCGAGGCTTCCTTCTCGGCCAGTGCGGAGACTTTCACGCCGATGGCCTGGCGCTCGGCTTCCTGGCTCGCAAGCACCAGCGTCACCTGCTTCTCGCGCTCCGCCTTCGCCACTTCCTCGGCGGTTTTCACGGCCTGCTCGGATTTCACTGCCTCGGCGAGCGCAAAGTTGGCGCTCGCTTCCGCCTTCGACTGCTCCTCCGATTTCTGCGCGATCGAGATCGCCTTTTCTGCTCCGCGATCTGCGTGGCGCGCTGCTGCTGGATGGACGCGATCTGCACTTCCCGCTCCGCTTCCACCTCGCGCTGGCGCACGGCCTGTTGCTTCGCGACCTCGGCCTCGCGGATCTGGCGCTGCGAGAGGATCTTCGCTTCTTCGGCCTCGCGCATCTTGATCAGCCTGCACCTTGGCAACGGTGGCGCGCCTGCTCGGCCTCGCGCGACGCAACTTCCTGCGATTGCGCCAGCTCGGCGAAGCGCTTCTGGCGATCGATCTCCAGCTGCAGCTGCTTGGCCTCGAAATTCTTTTGCGAGATCGCGACCGCCGTGTCCTGCTCGATCTCGTTGCGCTCCCTGCTGCGGCGCTGCGTCTGCTCGGTGAGCCGCGTCAGACCCTCGGCGTCGAACGCGTTGTTGGGATCGAAGAACTGCATCGCCGTCTGATCGATGCGGGTCAACGAGACGCTCTCCAGCTCCAGACCGTTCTTGAGCAGATCCTCGCTCACGGCGTTCTGCACGCCCTGGATGAAATCCTGACGCTTGTCGAGCAGCTCCTGCATCGTCATCGCGACTGCTGCCGCGCGCAGGGAATCGACGAACTTGTCTTCCACGAGCTGTGAGAGCTGGTCGGGGTCCATGGTGCGCACACCGAGCGTCTGCGCGGCGTTCGCGATGCCCTCCTTGGTCGGCACGACGCGCACGAAGAACGCGACCACGACGTCGACGCGCATGCGGTCCTTGGTGAACAGCGAGTCCTTGCCGAAGCGCGTCACTTCGAGCTTGAGCGTGTTCATGTTGACGAGGATCGTCTCGTGGAACACCGGAAACACGAGCGCACCGCCATCCATGACCACCTTCTGGCCGCCCAGGCCGGTGCGAACGAACGCGCGCTCCTTCGACGAGCGGCGATACAGGCGCGAGAAGATGAGCCCGACCACCAGCAGCGCGAGAAACGCAATGCCGATCAGAATCAGGTTATCCATCATCAGGGGAGTGCCCATCCATGTGTCTCCAGTGTAGTTTGCGGGAATCAGCGCTTCAGATCAGATCCGGCCAGGGATTGACCGCGGCGGCGAAGCGGCTGCCCGCGATCCGCTTCGTCAGCAGCACGCGCTCGCCGCTCTGGAAAGTCATGCCCTCGGCGTCCGGCTCGACCATCACGTAAAGAGTCTGGCCGTGCTCGTTGGGCACCCGCGCCTGTGCCGGATAGCCGGGTCGCGCGGTGCCGCCGACAATCGTCGCAACGCGGCCGACCAGCGAGTCGAACGACACGGCATAGGTCTGGTCCTGCGGGATCAGGCGCGCGAGACCCGCGCCCAGAATGCGCACGATCGGCAGCGTCGCGAAGAAGGCAGCCGGGACGGAGACGATCGGGGACACCCAGGCACCGAAGAATCGATGCGCGACCATGTTGAGCGCGAAGCCAGTGAGCGCAAAACCGGCGAGGAACAGCACGAGGAGCACGAGAAACGGCACGCGCCCGACGTACAGCCAGCCGAGCAGCTTGTCGAACGGACCGTGCAGGTTGTCCCACGGATCCGGCAGATGATGCTGCAGCATCCCGGAGAGCGTCGCCCCAGCGACCATCGCCATGCCTTCGACGATGGCGATCAGCAGCATGAGAAAAGTGGCTGCGGTGAACGGCCATGTCTCTGCAGCGAATAGCACGGTTTTTCCTATTTCCTCTCGTGTCGGTAGACGGTGCTATTCCACGCTTTCTCAGGGGCAGCGACAAGCGATCGCCGGTCAATGGCCACGCTTTGCCGGCGAATTTTCTCGCACGTCAGAGTCGTTGAGAACGCGGCCCGGTCCGCGAATCGTCGTGCGGCCCGGGGTCGAGGTTCGCGAGCGCGGCCGCGAGCTCCGTCGACAGGAAAGGCTTCCTGAGGAACGGCCAGACGCCGCGCGAAAGCCACTCATCGAGCGATTCGCCGGCAAAGCCCGAGGTCAGCAACACCTTCAGATGCGGTCGCTGCGCGACGGCCTGGCTGGCGAGCTCGACGCCGTTCATGGCGCCAGGCATGACGACGTCGGAGAACAGCACGTCGAGCTCCGCCTCGGACCACAGGATCCGCAGCGCCTCGTCCGCGTTCGTTGCCCGGTGCACCTTGTGCCCGAAGTCGGTGAGCATTGCCTCGGTCACGGCAGCAACGGAGAGATCGTCCTCGACCAGCAGAATCCGCAACGGCACGACCTCGACGTGCTCGGCTTGCCGCCGCGTGATCCTGGTGAGGCGCCGCCGTGCTGGTCGGCAGGTAGATCCGAAACCGCGTGCCCGTCCCCTCGGCGCTGTCGACTTCGATCTCGCCGCCGGATTGTTTGACGAAGCCATAGACCTGGCTCAGACCGAGGCCGGTGCCCTTGCCCGGCGGCTTGGTCGTGAAGAACGGCTCGAAGATGCGCTTGACGATGTCGGGGCTCATGCCCTGGCCGCGATCCGCAACGCTCATGCTGAAATATTCGCCCGCCGCGAGGCCGGCCACCTCGTCCGCCGCCAACGTGCACACCTGCGTTTCCACCACGATCTCGCCGCCCACGGAGCTCGCGTCCCCGGCGTTCACGATGAGATTGAGCAATGTCGCCTCGAACTGCGCCGGATCGATCCGCGCGACAGCCTTGTCGTCACACAAGCGCACTGTGAGCGCGATTCGCTCGCTCACTGCACGGCGCAGCAGCGGCTCGGATTGGCGGATGAGCTCGTTCAATCCGCGCGTCTCCGGTTGCAACGGCTGCCGGCGTGCGAATGCGAGTAGTTGCGCGGTGAGTCGCTGGCCGCGCCGTGCTGCAATCAGCGCTGCTTCGCCAAGACGCTGACGACGCGTCGCGTTCTCCGGATGGCGGAGAATGACGTCCAGCGCGCCGATCACCACGGTGAGCAGGTTGTTGAAATCGTGTGCGACGCCGCCGGTCAGCCGGCCCAGTGCGTCCAGGCGCTGCGCGTGCATCAGTGCAGCTTCTGCCTCGGATTTCTCTGCCAGCGCCGCGGCCACGCGTTGCCGCGCCTGCTCCTCCGCGAGCAACTTTGCGGTGACGTCCTGAAACGCAGTCACCGCGAGACGCGCTGCAGCCGACGAATCCTGTATCGGCGCCGCTGTCACCTCGAGCTGCACCATGCTTCCGTCCGCGCGTCGATAGCTCCGCAGCTCGGGGCCGACACGCCGCTGCTCGTGCATCGCCCTGTAGAGAACATGGTCTTCGGGCGGCAAGCGCTGCCCATTGGGATCGACGGAACCATGCAGGCCCTCGCGCGCCCACAGCGCCTCGCCCTCGAGGGAACTGCCGAGGACCCTGACCGCCTCGCGATTGGCAAAACGGACTTCGCCCGAAGGCGCGACGGCAACGAACACGCCGATCGGCAGATGGTCGAGGATCGCGCGCAGTTGCTGCTCGCTGCGCGATGCTTCCCGAACCGCGGCGACTTCGAAGCGGCGATCGGAGATGGCAGCAATCAGCGCGAGCAGCAGGATGAAGAGCGTGCCGGTGGCAACTGCGATAGCCAGCACCAGCGAATCCACTCCTCCGGAACCGACGTCCGATACGGGCCCCGGAAGCACGCGGACGCCGAACATCGCCGTGTAGTGCATGCCGACGATCGCGAACGCGAGGACCGCGGCCGCGAGAACCCGCTGCGGCGACGTCGTGTCGCTTCTCGCGACGAACAAAGCGCTCGTGGATGCCGAGACTGCGACTACGAATGCGAGGACTACATAGACCGGCTCATTGACCAGTGTGACGCCGGTGATGACTGCGGACATGCCGACGTAATGCATGGTGCAGATGCCGGCGCCCATCACCACGCCGCCCATGATTTCGCGACGCGCGCCGCCGCCGCGGGCGAAGAAGAACGCGAACGCAGTCGTCGCGATTGCGAGCAGCAAGGAAAGGACCGTGCGGCCGACGTCGTAACGCACTTCGACGCCCGGGTTGAAGCCCATCATTGCGATGAAGTGCATCGACCAGATGGAGAGGCCCATCGCGACCGCAGTCGCCGTCAGCCAGGCCAGTCGCCAACCGCCGACATGCGCGCGGACGCGCCGGAACACATCGAGCGCAGTCCATGCACCCAACCAGGCCGTAAGGCTCGATAGCGCAATGAAAATCGGGTGATGAGCAATGTGCATGGGCGTCCTGTCGGCACATGACACGCAACTTGTGGTTACTTCGTCCCCGGAGCGCGCCTAGAGTAACCGGTCGGTGAGTGCAGGTCACGCGGGCATGCGGTTCTACGCGCGCAAGAACGCGTACATGCCCGCGACTGAGACACCGAGCGCATAGAAGACTATGTACGACACCGCCAGCGCCGCGAGTCCGAGCACTGTCTTCAAGGTGCTTGCGCGATACACGCGTCGCGCAGCCATGAACAGGTAGACGACGCTCCACACATAGATCGCGAAGTCGAACAGCTCGCCGATCCTTGCCCCTGCGCCGGCGAGCGCCGCGATGCCCGCTGCCAGCAGCAGCGCGAACGCACTCGCCAGGTAATAGAAGGACTGGAAGTGCAGCACGAAGACGAGATTTTCGAGGTAGAGCGGCCGCTGTCGTCGATAGACCCAGAACTGCACGAGCGCGACCAGCGGCAGCACGACGAACATCACCTTCGGCAGCAGGTTCTGCAACGCCGCGTTGAGCGCCCGCCGATCGTCGCTCAGCGCCCGCACGCACGAGCCTTCGAGATCCGGCACGAAGCGCAGCAGCCAGCCGGGATTGGCAGCCATCTGCGCGCAGTCGGACGCTCGCATCTCACGACCTCCCGGGCTCACGCACTCGTCGACGGCTGGGTGGCGAAGATCGACGCGAGGACGAAGTACACGATCGAGATGACGAGATAGCTGCGAAACGGCGGCGAGTACGACTGCCGCTTGCCGCCCAAGTACTGTTCGGTGAGCAGCCCCGGCCGGGTCAGCAACGTGCGCAGCGTGCGCCAGAACTTCGAGTCGACGTGGAACAGCCCTTCGACGAATTCGTGCAGGAAGTGGCCGAGCGACAGCGAAACGTGGCTGTCCTGGCCGCAGCGACCGCAGTAGCGATCAGCGAGCGCAGCGCCGCAGTTGGCACACAGGGCTGGACGGGCGACGTCGTTCATGTGCTGCGCGAGTGTACCAAGTGCACGCGGCTCGTCCTATGATGGCGGCGGCTCAGCTCAACAACGAGATCGGCCGTGAACAGGATCACTGTCCGGGGAACCGACGGAACCGAGCGCAGCTACACGCTGCACGGCGGGACCCTCGTGATCGGGCGCGATCCGGGCAGCGGCATCTGCCTGCAGGACGCGCAAGTGAGCTGGCAGCACGCCGTGCTGAGCGACGACCGGCGGCACGTGCGTCATCGAAGACCTCGGCAGCTCCAACGGCACGTTCGTCGGTGAGGAGCGCATCCAGCCGCCAGGTTCTGAATGCCGGCGAGATCGTGCGCATCGGTCCCTTCGAGCTCGCGTTGCAGATGCGCGCGACGCCCTCGCCGACTTCTGCCAGCGAGCACACGATGTTCGACATGGCTGCGTTCCGCGGCGTCCCGCCCGTGGTCCGTCGACAGGACAACGAGCAGACGGCGACTCAGCGCACGCTGCGCTTCACGTCGCTTTCGGAGAGCTACCGGACGGCGAACCTGCGCCAGGAAGTGATCGCGGGCCTGACGGTCGCGGCGCTGGTCGTGCCGCAAGGCATGGCCTATGCGCTGTTGGCGGGCCTGCCGCCTGTCGATGGGCCTGTACGCTTCCATCCTGCCGATGATCGTCTATGCGCTCGCCGGCAGCGGTCGGCAAACGTCCGTCGGTCCGGTGACGGTGGACTCGCTGATGCTGGTGCTGGGGCTCAGCACGCTGGCGACCGCCGGCACCGGTTCGTTCATCGCGCTCGCTGTGCTGGTGACGGCGATGATCGGCGCGATTCAGCTGGCGATGGGCGCGCTGCGCCTGGGCTTTCTCGTCAACTTTCTTTCCTATCCGGTGCTGGCCGGGATTCACGTCCGCGGCCGCAGTCATCACCGTTCTCGGTCAGCTGAAGCACGTCCTCGGCATCAGCCAGCCGCAGCACGCGGAGTTGTATCGAACGGTGACGGATGTGCTCGCGCATGCCGGCCAGGCGAATGCCGATCACGGTCGTGATCGCCGTCGGCTGCATGGTCGCACTGTGGGCAGTGAGAGCGCTGGGCGCCCACAGCGCCGGGCGCGCTGGCTCTCGTCATCGTGTGCACTGCTCTCGCCTATCTATTGGGCCTGGATGCTCGCGGCAGTCAGCGTGCTCGGTCCCGTCGACGGCGGTTGTGCCGCATCTGACCGTGCCTGCAATGCACTGGGCGGACATTCGGCAGCTCATGCCGCTGGCACATGACGATGGCGCTGGTCGGATTCGCGCAGACGATCTCCGTCGGCAAGTCGCTCGGCAACAAGTTCGGCTACGACATCGATGCCAATCGGGAGCTGACGGCGCTCGGCCTGTCCAACCTCACGTCGAGCCTGTCGCAGGGCTATGCAGTTTCCGGGAAGTCTCGCGCGCTCGGCGCTGAACGCCGCAGCCGGTGCACGCACGCAGCTGGCAGCGATCGTCTCAGCGCTGTGCGTCGGCATCACGACGCTGTTCTTCACGCCGCTGTTCCACTACCTGCCGCACGCGACGCTCGCCGCGATCCTGATCGTGTCCTCGCTGCGGCTGATCGACACGCGCGAGATCCGCTACCTGTTCAAGGTGAAGATCACCGAAGGCATCCTGCTGGTCTTCACGTTCGTCGCGACGCTGGCGCTCGGCATCATGCCGGGCCTGCTGCTCGGCATCGTCGCCTCGATCCTGCTGTTCATCACGCTGAACACGCGGCCGAACACGGCGATTCTCGGCCGCCTGCCGAACACGAATATCTTTCGCAACGTGCAGCACTTCCCGGAGGCGGAGACGATCCCGGGCCTGGTCATCCTGCGCATCGATGCATCGCTGTACTTCGCGAACGCCGTCTTCCTGAAAGAGAAAGTGCATGAAATCTGCCGCCAGCACGCGGCGTCGCTGAAGGCGCTCATCCTGGACGCGAGCGCCGTGAACGATCTGGATTCGTCGGCGGACACCGCCCTGCATCAGCTGTCGGCGGAGTTCAAGCAGAAGGGCATCGAATTTTACATTGCGGGCGTCAAGGCCCCGGTCCGCGATGTCATGAAGCGCTCCGGCCTGTACGCCGTGTTGGGGAGCGATCATTTCTTTTTCACAATCGATGCCGCAGTCAAGCGCTTCCAGGACAAGACGCGTCCCCGTCAATGAGGTAGGCTAGCCGCAGGTCGATGTTCCGGGGATTCTCCAGGAGGGATTCGCGATGAACATTAGCTCCCGCGCAGCGGCGCTGGCCGCGATCGTGGCGTGCGGCTTCTCACTCCCCGCCATTGCAGACGAGGCGCCCGGCTGCGAGCGCCCGCAACTCAAGGAAGCCGAGGGCACTGCGGACGGCGGTATCACCGCCGAGAAACATGCGTCCACTGCCAGCAAGCGCTTCGAGATGATGGACAAGGACAAGAACGGCAAGATCAGCGCCGCCGAGATCGGCTCGAGTCATGGCGCCGAGAGCATCGTGTGGGCGAATCACCCGGAGTCGCCTGCCGAGAAGATCCGCACGCTCGATGTCAATCGCGACGGCGTGCTGACGGTCTCGGAATATTCCGCCGGCTCGCAGAGGATGTTTCACGTCCTCGACGTCGACGGCAACGGCGTGCTGACGCCGTCCGAGATGGTGCTCGATCCGCGCAGCCGCTGAGTCTGTCAATTTCGTCCGAGCATCCGCTCCACCCGCCGCGCGAGCTCCGAGATCGCGAACGGCTTCGTCAACACAGCCATGCCCGGCCCAACGTGGCCGTGGTTGAGCGCGGCATTCTCGGCGTAGCCGGTAATGAACAGCACCTTCAGCTCCGGCCGCAGTGCCACTGCTGCATCCGCAACCTGTCGTCCGTTGAGGCCGCCCGGCAGGCCGACGTCCGTGATCAACAGGTCGACGCGCTTGCGCGACTGCAGGACTTCCAGACCGCTCGGACCGTCGACGGCCTCGATGCACGTGTAGTTCAGATCGCCGAGCGCATCGGCGATCAGCATGCGCACGGTCGGCTCGTCGTCGATGACGAGCACGACGGTATCCGAAGTGCGCGCGGGCTCCGGCGCAACGACGTGCGCCGCTTCGATCTGCTCCTCGCCGTGATGCCGCGGCAGATACATGCAGACCATCGTGCCCTTGCCGACCTCCGAATAGATGCGCACGTGGCCGTTCGACTGGCGCGCAAAGCCATAGACCATCGACAGGCCGAGCCCGGTGCCCTGCCCGGTCGGCTTGGTCGTGAAGAACGGCTCGAAGACGCGCTCCAGCGTCGCCTTGTCGATGCCGACGCCCGTGTCGCTGACGCAGATCGTGATGTACTGGCCGGGCTCCAGGTTGCGCTCGCGCGCAGTGCGCTCGTCGATCCACTTGTTCGCGGTTTCGATCGTGATCCTGCCGCCGTTCGGCATCGCGTCGCGCGAGTTGATGCACAGGTTCAGCAGCGCGTTTTCCAGCTGATTGGCATCGACCAGCGTCGGCCAGAGTCCGACGGCCTCGATCGTCTCCACTTCGATCGACGGGCCGACCGACCTGCGTACCAGCTCCACGAACTCGGTCATCAGACGATTCACGACGATCGGCTTCGGCGACAGCGTCTGGCGTCGTGAAAACGCGAGCAGGCGATGAGTGAGCGACGCGGCGCGGCGCGCGGCGCCCTGCCCAGCGGTGACGTACTTGTCGACGTCGCGCGTGCGTCCTTGCGCGAGGCGTACGCCGATCATCTGAAATGCGCCGGAGATCCCCGCGAGCAGATTGTTGAAGTCGTGCGCCAGACCGCCCGTGAGCTGCCCGACTGCTTCCATCTTCTGTGCCTGGCGCAAAGCTTCCTCTGTCTTGCGCAACCGGTCCTGCTCGGCTAGCCGATCGGTGACGTCGTAAGCGAACTGATACGCGCCGATGCGATTGCCGCCGGCGTCGTACAGCATGCTCATGTGCATCTCGTACTGTCGACGCTCGCCCTCGGGGCCGCTGAGCGCAATCACTTCAGAAAAGTCCTCGCCTCCCAGAGCCCGCGACCAGATCCTGTGCAACACGTCGCGGTGCTCCGGCTGCTTGTCCAGCACGTCGAGCACGCGCGCACCCGACCTTCGGTACGACACCGAAGAGCCGCTTGAACTCGCGGGTTGCCGCGCCGTTGACCGCGATCCACCGGAAATCGAGATCGATCACCTGCACGAAGGCATTGGTGCCCTCGACGACGTCCGCCAGCACTTTGCGCTCGGCCAAGGCAGCAGCGACTCTCGCCTCGAGTGTCTCGTTCAATTCCTGCAGCGCGCGCTCGGCACGTTTGCGCGCCGTGACATCTTTGAACAACACCGCGACTTCGCGCCGGCTGGCGGGCTCGATGCGGAACGCGGCGAGCTCGAGATAACGACCCGTCGCCACGAGCTCGCGCTCGAAGCGGATCGGTTGTCCGGTCCTCAGGACTTCCACATAGAGCTTGACCCAGCCCTCGGCTTCGTCCGGCACCATCTCGCGGACCTTCTGGCCCACGACGTTTTGAATGCCGGTGTTGAGCGCATACGCGGCGTTGGCCGCGACGTGCACGTAGTCGCTCAAGGGGCCGGCGGGACCGTCGATGAATTCGATGATGCAGAAGCCTTCATCGATCGAGTCGAACAACGTCTGATAGCGCGCCTCGCTTTCGTTGTAGACGCAGAATGCGCCGCCGATCGCGCCGTCGTCCTGGTGCAGCGACATCGTGCGCCAGCCGGTTCCTTGTGCCGCATGCTCGCCTTTCATCAACAGGACGATATCGTGGGCGAAATAGCGCGACGCGACCTCGAGCGGCCTGCCGAATGTTTCGGCGGATCCCACCTCGACAGTGGCGCGAAACGGCTCGTTATATAAGAGAGTGTCCTGCGAGCCCCAGACGACGAACGCCGGGCTCGGCATCGCAAACATGACGTCGACGATATTGCGCAGTGACACCGGCCACTGCGTCGGCGGACCGATTGGCGAGCTGTTCCAATCGGTGGACGCCATGAGCGCGACGCTGGGACTGGGCGCGATGGTCAAGGAAGTCTCGGGACCTGCAGAGGAGCGGCTGCACTTTACAGCACAAACCCCCGGGCCCGCATTACAGCGTCAGGGAAGGCGCGGCCCTTCCAGCGAGTCCCGCTGCCATTTGCCGAGGTTGGCGGCAGCTTCGTAAGTACTCTGTAAAAAATCCAGTACTGCCGATTCAGGGGAAGCCGCACGGCGTGCCGCCTCATAAGGCAAAACGAACTCGCGCAGCGCATCGCTGTAGTGAGCGCCGACAGGACCGACGCGCGCAGCCGCGAAACCCGGCGGTTCCGGATAGGCGTACGAATAGAAGCACGCTTCGGGATACTGATCGCCGCCGGCCCAGAAACCGGCACTGCTGACCTCGTGCGAGTACGCCTCGCGCGCCACCCAATCGGGCAGATGCGGAACGCCGCCGGGATGCGGCGGCGCCGTGCGGCCGGAGAATCGCGTGACTGCGAGGTCGGCGCTGCCCCAGAAGAAATGCACGGGACTGCACTTGCCGATGAAGCGCGCCCTGAAGTCCTCGAACACGCGCTGTGTCTGCACGAGCACGCGCCAGTAACGGTTCACGTACTCCGCGTCGTAGGCGCGATGAGTCTCGTCCACGTCGAACGCAATCGGATCGGGCAGCTCGTTCGGCATCGTACGGATCGTCACCGGCACGCCGAGCGACGACAGCGCGCTCATGACGTCGCGATAGAACTTCGACGTCGGCTGCGGTTGCAGCGGCAGGCTGACTCTTCGCCCGTCGATCACGTGGAGCAGCAGACAATGATCGACAAAGTCGAAGTCGATCTGAAACGAGCCTGCCTCGTGCGGGATCAGGCCGGTCCCGATGCCGCGCGCGGTGATGCGCAAAGCGACGTGCCACGAGTGATTCACCCACGGACGCTGCACCAGCGCGATCTTGCCGACGATCTGCAGCCACAAGTGCAGCGTGGCAGCAGTGTCCCGCCATTCACCGTACGGCAGCGGCGGCCAATTTTCAGATCGGTCTTGCATGCGCCGTCAGGATACTGCTGAGTGTGCCGGGAGCCAAATCGCGCAGAAACGTCCACTCCTCGCCTTGAGGACGAGGTCGCGGTCGTGATCCACGAACGCCTTGATGACCGATGACGCGTTCCGGGTTCGAGATGCAGGCCATGATGGACTCTGCGACATGCGCTGCGATGCGCGCGAACTCCGCATCGTGTCTTTCGGACGCCGAGGCGCAGCAGTCGTGCGCTCTCCAGTACAGTAAATGGACTTGTGAGGCCCAGGAGCCGTTACTAGACTCGCCGCATGAAAGGCTATGGCCAGTTTTGCCCGGTGGCGGTCGCCTCGGAAGTGTTCGCGCAGCGCTGGACGCCGCTGATCATTCGCGAGCTGTGTTCCGGGCGCTCGCATTTCAACGAGATCCATCGCGGCATACCGCTGATCTCGCGCACACTGCTCGCCGAGCGCTTGCGATGGCTGGAGAGCGCAGGAGTCGTAGCCAGCTCGGCAGCACGCGCTGGCCGAGTGCGCGAGTATCGTCTTACCGAATCGGGCGCAGAGTTCAAGGCGGTGATCGATGCGCTGGGGAACTGGGGCCAGCGCTGGTCAGTGCGTGTCGACCCGCACAACCTCGATGCCGACTTTCTGATGTGGCACCTGCATCATCGGCTCGCTCTCGATCGATTGCCGGAACACCGCGTGGTGGTTCTCTTCTCTTTCAGCGGCGTACCCCGCAAGCGCCGCGGCCCACACAACTACTGGCTCATGCTCGAGCGCCCAGACGTCGAGCTCTGCCTCACGGATCCCGGACACGAAGTGGATCTTTGCGTCGAGGCCGACCTGCGCGCTTTCACGCAGGTCTGGCTGGGCGATGCGCCGTTGGCCTCCGCCATGCGGGACCGTGCGGTCAAGCTTTCCGGTCCGCGCAAGCTCGTCCAGGCGTTCCCGCACTGGCTGCTGCTCAGCCGCTTCGCTGCAGTTCCCCGACCGCAAGCAGCGCGCGGATGACCGAGGACGCACCGAGCCCGATGAGGCCGATGAAGAACCATTTGCGGTACGCATCCGCGTGCAAGCGGACGCGCACGAGTTGACCCGCATACATCCGGCGAACACGGGCAGCAATGCCAACGTCGATGCGCCGGCGGACACGATCCGGAAGTGACCCGTCCATGCAAGACAGACCGCGAGCGCCAGCATCGCGACCATGAAGACCAATCCCATCGACTGAATCAGCGCCTCGCGCTGCAGCCCTATCGACGTCAAGTACGGAACGAGCGGCATGACCGACACGCCGGTTGCGCCGTTGACGACGCCAGTAGCGAAGCCGATCACCGGCGACACCCATCGTTCCGCATGCGCCGGAACGTGCAGACGAGTGGAGAGTAAGCCGACGGCCGCGTACAGGATGAGAACGCCACCGAGCGCGAGCGAAACGAGCGCCGTGTGCGAGCCGGTCAGGAAGCCGACTCCGAGTGCCGTACCGATTGCGACTCCGATGAGCAGTATCGCGAAGCGTGACGTAACCGCGAGCGGCTCCGGGCCGGACATGAACTGCCAGGCGTTCGTTGCCAGCGTCGGGATGACGATCAAGGTCGCGGCTTCCACCGGCGGCATCGACAGGCTCAACAGGCCGAGGGCGACAGTCGGCAGTCCCATGCCGAAGACACCTTTCACCCATCCGCCACAGAACAGGCTGAGCGCGATTAGCAGTACGGTCGCAGTCACCGCGACATTCTAGAACCTCAACGCAGCTCGACCGCCGCAATCCGCGAAACCACCGTTCGCTCAACCTGTAGGTCGGGCTTCAGCCCGACATCGCTCGACGCCGTATACTGTGCCGGCCACGCGGCTACGGGGAACAAGAATGCTAAGAACGCGACGGGCGCTACTGGGTGCACTCACGGCATTGCCGGCGTTTTGCTCACGCGGCTGGGCAGAAAGCGCCACCTCCCCCGCGACGATATTTCGCAAGGAGCCCGATCCCGTCACGTCGGCGGATCAGGTGCTCAACGTCATGGAGTTCGAGCCGCTCGCACGCGAAGCGCTGCCACCCGCTCACTTCGGCTACATCGCGACGGGCGCTGACGACGACCGCACGGTCGCGCGCAATCACGATGCGTTCTCGCACTACGAGATTCGCGTGCGCCGCTTCAACGACGTCAGTCAGCTCGACACGACGACCACGGTGTTCGGCACGAAATGGTCGAGCCCGCTGTATCTTTCTGCTGTTTCGTCGCAGCGCGCATTTCACGCTGACGCAGAGGTCGCAGTCGCACGCGCCGCCAAGAGCCGCTCGATACAGATGATGCTGTCCTCCGGGACGTCGGCCGCACTCGAAGAAGTCCGTGACGCGCGCGGCGCCCCGATCTGGCAGCAGCTCTATCCAACGAACGACTGGAAGGTCGCGACTGCAATCGTCCGGCGCGCCGAGAGCGCCGGCTGCCCTGCCATCGTGCTCACAGTGGATCTGCCGGGTCCGCGCAACAACGAGACGCTGACGCGCGCGTTTCGAGTCGACAATCGACCCTGCGTCAGCTGTCATGTCGACAACTCGCACGACATGTGGCGTCGCGGGCCGATGTTCAAAGGGCTCGACGTATCCAAAGTCACTGGCCTCGCGCCGGCCGGCATCACGCCCAAGTATCTGGATCAACTGCGTGCGCTCGTGAAGGGCCGGCTCATCATCAAAGGTGTCATGGAAGGCACGGATGCTGCTCTCGCCGTGGAGCACGGCGCCGACGCGATCGTCATTTCGAACCACGGCGGACGCAACGAAGAGACACTTCGTGCGCCCGTGGACTGTCTGCCCGAAGTGGCAGCGGCAGTGCGCGGCCGCGTGCCGATATTCATCGACGGCGGCATTCGGCGCGGCACTGACATCTTCAAAGCGCTCGCGCTCGGTGCAACGGCCGTTGGCATCGGCAGACCGCAGGTGTGGGGCCTCGCGGCGTTCGGCCAACCCGGCGTCGAAGCGGTGATCGACATCCTGAATCGCGAGCTCACGACGATCATGCGTCAGGCGGGCACGCCGACGATCGCAAGCATCACCGGCGCGCAGGTGCTGCGCTCTGGCGCTTGATCGCATGCGGTTTCCAGCGGCGACTCTGCTGCTAGCGGCCACAGCATCGGCATCCGCCTATACGCCACCGCGCCTCGAGGACGGCCGACCCGATCTGCAAGGTAACTGGGTCGCCTACAATCGCACGCCGCTGGTCAGGCCGGACTGGCTGACGGAGTTGCACATCACTGCCGAGCAGGCGCGGGAGATCGAAGCCCGCGGCAACGCGCGAGAGCGCGACCTGTCGATACCGAACGAGACGCCGGAGTTCTTCGACGAGCGGCGCGTCGCGCTCATCGGCGGCAAGCTGCGCAGCTCCATCATCATCGAGCCCGCGGACGGCAAGATTCCCGGCACGCGCGTTGCTGCGCGAGAAGATCGAAGCGTTGCGCGCGCAGAATCGCGACAACATGGATGGACCGGAGAAGCGTCCGCTGTGGGAGCGTTGTCTCGGCTCGTTGGCTGCGCATCCGCCGATGCTGGCCATCGGCTTCACGAACATGCATCAGATCGTGCAGACCCGCGACGCAGTGGTGTTCCATCTCGGAGTCGCTGCACGAGGCGCGGATCTTTCGGCTCGGCGGCAGCCATCCGCCGGCGGTCAGTCACGTCGTTGCTCGGCAGCTCGATCGCGCGCTGGGAAGGCGATACGCTCGAGGTCGAAACCAAGAACTTCGCATCCCGACCAGAATCGCTCTGCGCGATTTTCTGATCTCTTCCGCAACCGTGATCGTGGAACGCTTCAGCGCGCGTGTCGCACGACGAGTTGAGCTACGTCTTCACGATCACCGACCCGGTGTACTACACGCAGCCGTGGACCGGCGAGACGCACTACCTGCGCAGCGACGAGGCGATCTTCGAAGACGCGTGCCACGAAGGAAACTACT
This sequence comes from uncultured Gammaproteobacteria bacterium, assembly GCA_963830745.1. Lineage (GTDB taxonomy): Bacteria > Pseudomonadota > Gammaproteobacteria > Steroidobacterales > Steroidobacteraceae > Steroidobacter. The sequence goes on along the minus strand of CAWHNL010000009.1, from coordinate 366,290 downwards.
CGCTCAAGCACATCCTCGAAGGCGGCAGCGTGCGCGACGGAACGCTTCGCTAGCGCTAGTACCCGACCGCCTGCCCGTCCTTGCGATGATCCGAGCCGGCGCGATAAACGCCTGTGTCCGGCGCCACCATGATGGCCTGGAATCCGCCCATCGGCGCGCCGTTGATCGACTTGCACCTCGTGCCCCATCGCCTTCAACTGCTCGCCGACGAGCTTGACCAGCTGCGATTCCATCATCAGCGTGTTCGGCACCTGAGTGTGACGAAAGCGCGCCATGTCCGATGCAGCCTGCAGGTTGGCGCCGAGGTCGAGGATGTTCACCAGCACCTGCGCGATGCCTTGCGCCTGCACGTCGCCGCCCATCAACGTCACCGTCATCAGCGGCTTGTCGTTGCGCATGACGAAGCCGGCAGACAGCGTGTTGTACGGACGCTTGTGCGGCTCGATCGCATTCGGGCTCTTCGGATCGAGCGTGAACAAGCCGCCGCGGTTGTGCAGCGTGATGCCGTAACCCGGGACGGTGAGGCCTGAGCCGAAGACCGTCGTAGAGGCTGTTGACCCACGCCACCATGTTGCCGAAGCGATCTGCAGTCGAAAGCACGATGGTGTCGCCGTCGCTCTCCGCGTTGCCGCCCGCCTTGGTCGCGGCAGCGCGATTCGGATCGACCTTGCCGCACAACGACTCGGCATGTGCTTTCGAGAGCAGTCGCTCCAGCGGCACCTTCGAGAAATTCGGATCCGCGTTGAACGCGTACAGATCGTTGAACGCGAGCTTCTTCGCTTCGACGAACAGGTGCCAGTACTTCGGATTCGCGGGACCGAGCGACGCCAGCGTCTGCCCCGGCGCCCACTTCGGCACGCAGACCTCGAGAATGTTGAGCATCTCTTCGGCGGCCCACGTCTGCGCCGGCGGCGGCAGCGTGAAGACGTCATAGCCGTGATAGTTGGTCGTCGCGGGCGTCGATCCACTCGCCGCTGTACGACGCCAGGTCTTCGAGCGTCATCGTGCCGCCGTGGCGCTTCGACTTGTCGACGATCGCCTGCGCGATCTCTCCCTTGTAGAAGCCGTCGCGGCCTTGCTGCTGCAGGATCCGGAATGTCTTCGCGAGACCGGGATTGCGGTGAATCTGACCGGCAGCCGGCTGCTTGCCGTCGATGTACCACGTCGCGATCGAATCCGGATCGAGTTGCGTGCAGCACTTGCGCGGATCGCTCGGCGTGTCCGGCAGGCCTTTCGGCAGCTCCCAGTCGTACGCGATGCGCTCGGAAATCGGAAAGCCCTGCTCGGCATAGTCGATCGCCGGCTGCAGCGTTTCCTTGAACGTCAGCGAGCCGAAGCGACGCTGCACTTCGTCCCAACCCCACACGGCACCCGGCACCGTGACCGCGAGAATGCCGCCGTCGGGCATGCCCGAGCCCGGCCCCCAATTGCTCGCGATTCCACGCGTAGCCGAGCTTCTTCATGCGCGCGACGGTCGCACCGCTCGGCGCCTTGCCGCTCGCGTTCAACGCATACAGCTTGTTCTCTTTCGCGATGTAGACGATCGCGAACATGTCGCCGGCGGGACCGACGTTCATCGGCTCGACGACGCTGAGCATCGCAGCCGTTGCGACGGCTGCATCCACTGCGTTGCCGCCCTTCTTCAGGATGTCGAGGCCTGCTTGCGCCGCCAGCGGCTGACTGGTCGCGACGACGCCGTTGCGCGCCATGACTTCGGAGCGATGCTGAGTCAGCCAGCCTTGCGATCGATCGCCGGAAACGGCGCTGCAGAACGGAGGCTTCGGAGTCGAATTGCACGACTGCACCGGCGACTGCGCACGCACGGCGCTGATGGAGAACGAACAGGCGAGCGCGGCCAGGAATTTGTAGTTCATTCCGCATTGTAGCGCCGCTCGACAGCCTTATACTTCCTCGCATGAACAAGCGTCACAGAGTGTGGATCGGCGCTGTGCTCGCCGTAGTTGTCGTTGTCGCGATCGGTCTATCCGTTCTCTCGCGGCCGCCGGACTCCACGGTCTACGCACCGCCCGCGATCGGACAAGACGAGACCGCTGCCACGCTTGCCGCGCTCAAGCCTCCGAAGCGCCAGCGGCCCGTGATCGCAGTCATCGGCATCAACGACGCGACGGAGGTGAACGACTACGTCATGCCGACCGGCATTCTTCGGCGCGCGGACGTCGCCGATGTGCTGATGGTCGCGACGGGGCCCGGTCCCGTGAAGCTCTATCCCGCGTTGACGGTCGAGCCGGACATGACGGTCGCCGAGTTCGACGCTCGTCATCCTGACGGTGCCGACTACGTGATCGTGCCCCAGATGAGTCGTGCCGACGATCCCGCAGCCCTGCAATGGATCAAGGCTCAGGCCGCCAAGGGCGCCACGGTGATCGGCGTCTGCGCGGGAGCCAGGATCGTCGCCGAGGCCGGACTGCTCGACAACAAGCGCGGCACGACGCACTGGTATCTACTTGAAAGAGCTGCGCGAGAAGCATCCGTCGATGCAGTACGTGCCGAACAGGCGGATTCGTCGCCGACCAGGGTGTCGTGACGACCACTGGAATCACTGCGTCGATGCCCATGTCGCTCACGCTGATCGAAGCCATCGCCGGGCGCGAGAAGGCCGGAGTCTGTCGCGCGCGATCTCGGCCTCGACCATTGGGATGCGCGCCACGCGAGCGACCAGTTCAAGTTCACGCGGCCGTTCGCGCTGACGGTGATGGGCAATACGGTCGCCTTCTGGAATCGCGAAGCAGCTCGGCGTCGAGCTCTCACCGGGCATGGACGAGGTATCGCTCGCGCTGGCGGCGGACGCGTGGTCCAGAACCTATCGCTCGCGCGCCGTCACGTTCGCGGGATCGTCCGAGCGCCATCGAGACTCGCAACGGGCATTCGCATCGTTCCAGACAAAGTCGGCGGCGACTCGCCGAAGGAAGATGTCGTCGAAGCTTTCGGCAGACCAAGCCGCCGGCAAAGGCCCTGGACGCGACGTTGTCCAACATCGAGTCCCGCTACGGCCCGCGCACGCGCTACGTCGTCGCCATGCAGCTGGAGTATCCACGGCAGCCGGCGACTCGATGATCTAGCCTTGCTGTAGCCGCGATCGCGCCGTGGGCTCGAGACGCAACGTCTCGATCCGATGATGCGTCCATGCGCTCAACTTCACGGCCGCCTTCGCGCCACTGCATCGACTGCGCGAGCGCGCGCTGCTGCTTGTCGACCGCTGCCTGGTCCGCGAACAGCGTGAACCAGACGAACACGTTCTCGCGCTCGCGCACCGGCAGGCTCGGGTAAGTATTCGGGCTGTGCTCGCTCACCATTTGCGCGATGACCGGCGCGCCCGCCTGCTCCCAGTGCGGCTGCAGCTCCTTCTGCGAAGAATTCGCCGAACTCGCTCGGCGTGTTGCGCTCGACGTAGACGATGCTCGCCACGAGCAGGCCCTTGCCTGGGCCGCGCGTGCCGGGCGGCGGCAACTTGACCGTCGACGGCGCGAACACCGTGTCCGGCCGCAGCGGCCGCAGCAGCAGCACGTTGTCCGAATCCACCATCGTGCCCGCCGCGACACGGCCGTGCGCTTTCCAGATCGGCCCGGAATAGAAGTTCGTCAGCGCCACCTTCCTGCGATTCCATGTCCGGAAAGCTGCGCAACCACACGACGCGGTCGGGATCGCCGAGATCGCGATACTGGCCGATGATCCGGATTCCGTCCGCCTCCTGCCCTTCGACGAAGTTGTCGTCGAACACGTCCACCAGGATGTCGCGCTGACCGGGATGCAGCGTGTACTGCCGCAGCTCGAACACCGTGTCCACACGCTGACCGGCCGACGCATCGACCGCGAAGCTCGCTGCGAACGCGCACGCAGCGAGCGCGGAGAATGTTGTATTGCTCATGGCGATGCTCCATAGGTCACGTGCTTCAGAATCCAATCGTCAGGATCGATCGCGACAGTCTCGATCGCGTCCTTCGCGCCCCGTCGCCCAGGGCAATCTCGAATGTCTGCTCGCTGCGATCGTTCCAGACCGTGTGGCGCTTCGCACCGGACGCTGTCTTGACCAACACGTCGATAGGCATCGTGAACGCCGGAGCATCCGCTTGGACCTGGCGGATCGTGAGCGCCAGCCGATCGTCCGCTGCAGTCCAGCTCACGCGATAGGCCGGCCGCGAAACGCCATAGATCCATTGCGCGAAGAACCACTCCAGGCTCTTGCCGTGGACGCGCTCGCAGATCGCGCGAAAATCCTCGGTGCTGACGTTGCGATAGCTGTATTCCGCGACATAGGCGCGCAGCGCGTCGAAGAACTGCCGATCGCCCATCACGTGCCTGAGCATGTGAAGCACCCACGCGCCCTTGTCGAAGGTCACGGCGCCGAACAGCTTCTTGCTGTCCGTGACATCGGCCATGAAGATCGGCCCGTGCAGCTCGTCCTGCGCGAGCTTGTTCATCTCCGTGCGATAGGCAGCATGACCGTCGCGACCTTCCTGCCACAGCAGGGCCGCGTACGTGGCAAAGCCTTCATTCAGCCACACGTGCCGCCAGTCTCGAACCGAAAGGCTGTTGCCGAACCACTGATGCGCGAGCTCGTGCGCGAGCACGGCATCGTTCGCGTGATCGCCGGTGATCAGCTTTTCGGCGTAGCTCGGCAGGGTCTGATGCTCGCGGAAACTGTACGTCGCGAACTCGGCAATGCCGTATTTCTCGCGCAGGAACGGATACTCGCCGAAACGCTGCACATGGCTGCGCATGATGTCCGGAATGACGCTGAAATCGCGCCGCGCCTTGGCCTCGTCCGGCGGAAAGACATAGAACTGCAGCGGCATGGCCGTGCCGTTGCTCGCCGTGTATCGATCCTCGAATACGACGTACTCGGCGATCGCGACGCTGAGCGTGTCTGGATAAATGGGATACCCGACCCGCCAGCGAAACGTGCGCGTGCCATCGGCGTTCGTATCGGTCGCAACGAGCTTGCCGTTGGAAGCAGCGGTCAATGGCGCGGGAACGGTGATCGCGATTTCAGCTGAATCGGCCTTGTCCGAGGGATCGTCCTTGCTGGGCCACCACTGGCGAGCGGTGAACGGCAGGCCGTAATTCGAGATCGCGGGCTGGCCATTACGTTCCGCGAAGGTGAAGCCCTTGCCTTCCGGAGTGCCGTGATAGGTCACGGCGATCGAGAGTGGCTTGCCCTTGGACGGCGACTCCTTCACTGCGACCAGGATCCGATCGTCCTCGTGCCGAAAGTCCGCAGGCTTGCCGTCGAGAGCCACTGCATCGACAGTGAGGGCGTGCGAAAGATCGAGTGCGAGCTCCGTCGGTGTGCGCGACAGAAGTTGTGCGCGGATTTCCACACGTCCGCGCAGGGACTTGGATGCAGGATCGACTCGCAGATCCAGGCCGTAGTGCTGCACGTCCATTGCGCCCGTGGCTGCAGCAATGCCGATGGCAGCGAGCACGAACTTCATCGAGAGAGAATGCGTGACCCACCGCCGAGGCGGAAGGGCCATATACGATGGCCCAAGTAGGCCACTGTCAGGCGAACTCTAGTCGACGATGACGGGCTCCGACTCCGACGGCCCGATGCGTCCGAGCAGCGGCAGCTTGATGGAGAGGCTGCGCGGGTCGAGGCCGAACGTCAGCCCGAGCAGATTGAGCTCGACACCCTCCTCCCAACCCGCAGCGACGCCCGCGATGCCGAGCACGCTCACTTGCCCGCCGGTGCCGCTCGGCGTCAGCGCTACCGGCATGATGCCGAGATAGTCCTTGCCGATGGCCGTAGGTGGCAGATCGACGCGCAGCTCCGGCACCTCACGCAACACGAACGCAGTGAACGTGTTCGAGTTCGGGCCGGGCCAGACGCGATAGCTCTTCGCATACGGATAGCGGTGCACGGCCGCCTCGATGCGAGTGATGAGCGCATCGACGCCGGGACCGCGCACGTCCCGTAGCAACTCCGGGCGCGCACCGAACCAGCGTCCATCGGGCGCGCGGACGCGCGAAACGACGACAGTGCCCTCGCGTCGCAAGTCGGTAGCCGATGACTTCGTGGATCGTGAAGTGATCGGCGTTGCTCGGCTTCACCGCGATCCACGTGTGCACGCCGAAGTAGCCGCGCCAGCTGATCGTGCGGGCCGCAGTAAACCTGCACGACCGCTTCGGGCGTCGATGCAGGATCCGGCGCGAGCCCGACCGGCTCGCGGCTTGCCGTGCGCCAGTCAGATCCGCCCAATTGTCCCGAGTGACCGAGGTACGTCGTCGAGCATGCGGTGTACAGCGGCAGCAGCAGGATCCAGAACAGTCGGGTTTTCGAGATCATGGCGACGGACGCTCCTGCTCGAGGCGCTTGTCCAGTCGTTCCTTCCCCGCTGCCGCGTAGCGCTTGCATGCGGATGAATCGATGAGCTTCGCGCGATCGCCTTTGCCGTGCTCGTCCATGATGGACCACAGTCCGGTGAACTCCGGATGCGGGGTCATGAGGATGTCGCACGGCGCAGCAGCAAGCGCCGCGATGCTCGACAGCATGTCGGTCGCTGCATTGGGATAGCGTCCGTCACCGCTGTACTTGAAGGAATCGTCGGAGACAGCGTTCAAGCTGTCGCCATAGACGACGTTCAAGCACCGGCTCCCTTCGCACGAAGTCCACGACCACGAGGTCCCGCCAGGTGTGTGGCCGGGCGTGTGGATCGCCTGCAGCTGCAACTTGCCGACGTTGACGGACTTGCGCGCGCCGAGTGCCTCGACATTGCTCCACGGCCGGAAACGGCTTGATGATCTCGAACTGCGGATCGTTGCGTTCAACCTTGCCGGTTCGCAGCACCTTCGCGGCGATATCGCTCGCGATGACTTTCGCACCGCTGATCTTCTGCAGCTCGGCGATGCCGCCGGCGTGATCGTAGTGCACGTGCGAATTCAGGATGACCTTGACGTCGTCGATATCGAATCCCAGCTGCTTCACGTGCTGAGCGATCAGCGGCGCCGACTGCGGCAAGGCACCGTCGATCAACACATGACCCTCGGGAGACGTGATGAGGATCGAGCTCAGGCCATGCACGCCGACGTAGTACGTGTTGCCGAAGATCCGAAACGGCGCTTGCTCCTGGTTCCAGGCTTCGCAGCGCTCGCAATCGATGGACGCGGCGACTGCGTTGCTTGACGAGAAGAGGCAGGCAGCGCCGAGGAATCAACGCGCGGCGCATGGCAGACCTATTTTTCCTCGCCGTGATGCGCGAAGACGGAGGCGCTGCCATCGCGCCCGACGAGCATCACGTCGTACGGCTGCACTTGGCCAGACGGTACTTCCATGCCAGGAGATCCCACCGGCATCCCCGGGACCGCAAGGCCTTTCGCTTGCGGCCGCTCGCGCAGCAGCCGCTTGATGTCTTCGACAGGCACGTGCCCTTCGACGAAGTAGCCGTTGACTTCCGCCGTATGGCAGGAGCCCATTCCGTACGGCAGCCCTACGCGCTGCTTCACAGCGTTCAAATTGTCCACGTCGTTCACTTCGACCTGGAAGCCGGCGTCACGCAAGCGCTCGACCCAGATCTTGCAGCACCCGCACGTCGCATTCTTGGTGACCTTCACCAGCGGCAGCGAAGGTTCGGCGGTCGTCCGCGAACAACCGGCGAGCACGAGGGCGAGAAGGAAAGCGGGGACGATTGCGGTGATTCATGTGAGTTCTCAGAGCAGCTGGTCCTAAACTACAGTCTGCGGCTCCGTATCGTCTAGCATCCCGCCATGATCAGTACGCTCGCCGTCGCCAACTATCGATCGCTGCGAAATATCGTCGCGCCGCTCGGCGCGCTGAATCTGGTCAGCGGCGAGAACGGCTCGGGCAAGTCGAGCCTCTATCGCGCTCTGCGGTTGCTCGCGGAGACGGCGCAAGGCGGCGTAGTCGCATCCATCGCGCGCGAAGGCGGGCTCCGCTCGACCTTGTGGGCAGGCCCGGAGAAGATCAGTCGCGCCATGCGCAAAGGCGAGCACCCGGTGCAGGGCGGCCCGCGACGCGAAGTCGTCAATTTGCGTCTTGGGCTTTGCAAGCGATGAGCTCAGCTATTGCATCGACCTGGGACTGCCGGAGCCGCAGCAGTCCGCCTTCGCAGCTCGATCCCGAGATCAAGCGCGAATGCATCTGGGCGGGGGTGAAGTTTCGACCCGCGTCGTTGCTCGTCGACCGACGCGGTCCTGCAGTCAGTGTGCGCACCGCGGACGGAGAGTGGTCGGTCGCGAGCAGCAAGATGCCGACGTTCGACAGCATGCTGACGCGCATTGCCGACCCGCAGCGGGCGCCCGAGGTTCTGACGGTTCGCGAGACGATTCGGGCGTGGCGCTTCTACGATCACTTCCGCGTCGATGCGGAAGCGCCGATACGCAGCCCGCAACTTGGAACTCGAACGCCGACGCTCGCGAACGATGGACGCGATCTCGGACCGGCGTTGCAAACCATTCGCGAGATCGGCGATGTCGAGGCGCTCGATCGCACGATCCAGGATGCGTTCCCAGGCTCAGTTCTCGCGATCGAACACAGCGAAGGTCGATTCTCGATCGGACTGAAACAGCCTGGAATGTTGCGCGCTCTGAATGCCGCGGAGCTGTCGGACGGCACACTGCGTTTTCTGTTGTGGGCGGCCGCCCTTCTGACGCCGCGACCGCCGCCGCTGATGGTGCTCAACGAGCCGGAGACGAGCTTGCATCCTGATCTGCTGCCGGCGCTGGCACGGCTCATCGTCGAGGCATCGAAGCAGTCGCAGCTATGGGTCGTCTCGCATTCGGCCCGCTTGATCGCGGCGCTGGAAGAAACGGGCTCGTGCAATTCGCTGCGGCTCACGAAGGACATGGGCGAGACGCAGATTGTCGGGCAGGGCTTGATCGAGACGCCGTCGTGGCAATGGCCGGCGCGGTGAGAGGATTGCGATCAGAACGACACGCAAGAATGTTCATCGACTCTGAGCACCGATTCCTGCTGAAACGCGCTCTTGTACTCCGCGCGGACTTCATCGACCAGCGCGCTGCGGTCCTTGCTGAATGGATACAGCAGGATCAGGAGCTTCGACCCCTCTTGAATGATGTTACCCGCGGAGTCCTGGAACTGACCATTGCCTGCCAGCAGCGTCAGTCCCTCCGGGAAGCGAGGCGTCACTTGCAGATCGATGAAGCCTTGAAACTCCTCCTCGGTGATATCCGGTGCGTTGGAGCGCGATAAGCCGAACAACAGCTCCGTGCGAGCAAAGATCTCTCCGTTGATCAGCTGCTCACAGATCCTCCGTTCCGACCATGCAAAGTGCGCGCGCCGTTCGAGCCGGCTCGCGTCTGCTTCACCGATCGGTTCGCTTGCGTGAGCGATGGCGGAAACGGCGCAGGCGGCGCCAACGAGCATTCGAATCGCGAATTTCATTTCATCTCCCAGTCAGCATTCATGCGTCATGGACCGATCTTGTCGGCGGCGGGCAATGGGCGATACGTGCGCGCGTCGCGCTTTGCCCCTGACCTTCGTCAGGAGGCCGCTCAGCCATGAGACGAACAAATGCGCGCTCGCAGCAACGCCGCCGGGACGAGCTCTGCGAATCGTTATCGAACGATTAGCAAAAGATTACCCAGACGCCATGCAGCGCTCCGGCTAATCCGCCACGGTATCGCTGCCAACAGCAAACCAAGAAGGGGACGCCATGATCCGCACCGCATTCAAGTCTGCAATTGTGATCACCGGGCTCGCGCTCCTGGGGTCCAGCGTCCTTCACGCGGATTCCTTCGGGCCGTCGAGCGACAGGAAACACGGGCCCTCCCGGCCATCCGTGACGACGTACGCCACGGGCTTGACCAACCCGCGGGGCCTGACCTTTGGCCCGGACGGCAAGCTCTACGTCACGGAGGCCCCGCAGTGGCTGGGATATTTCGTGCAGCGCCCCGAGAGCCACAGCGTTCATCACGCGCGCGGCGTTCACCAGTACAACTATTCCGACCTGCCGCTGTTCGACGTCCTGTTCGGCACCTTCCGCAACCCCAAGGACTTCGTCAGCGAAAGCGGCTTCTATGACGGCGCTTCCGCCAAGGTGCCGGAAATTCTCCTGTTCAAGGATATCGCGGGAAGCGACTTCGACCCTGCGATGAGGCTCGGCAGACAGTAGCTACTCGCCCGGCTGGGGAAATGGCCTGGCCAATGTGAATGCAGTTGCGCTCGGCCCTTGCTCGCGCAGCTTCAACAGGCGATCCCGGCCTTCCTCGGCAGAGGGACGGTGACCGGCAGGCACCCACCACGCCGCTTGATGTTGCTCCGACAATCGGCTGAACCATGCCTCGCGATCGCGGATCAGCTCGACATGTGCGCTTCGGTAGACAAAGTTCTTCAGGTCCTCCGGCGTTTCCCAGACGCTCATGTTGATATACGTTCTGGGATCATCGAATGCGCGGATCGAGGTTGCATCGCCGGCGTCGGATTGCAAACGCCAGACAAAGCCCTTGGCCTTCTCCGCCAGCGCGTTGATCTCGTCAAGCCGGGACATGAAACCTGCCATGAGCGGTGAATCGAGATCGGCCACGGCCTTGGCAATGTTGATCTGCGCGAGATGGTAGCGGGTCACGGCGACACTCCGAACGGGTGTCGAAGGTTACCGGGACGCCGGCGGCAACTATTGTCGAAAATTGATGCTTGCTGTCGGACGCGCGCGCCGATACTGGCCCGGAGTCGAAGCCGTGTAACTTACGAACGTGCGGTGCAGCTGCGCTTGGTCGCTAAACCCCAAGTCGGCGGCAACGTGCGCGATTTTTTCCCCCATCTTCAGCCGCCGCTTGGCTCGCTCAATGCGCGCGTTGTTCACAAAGGCGTGCGGGGTGATGTGAAACGCGCGTCGAAAAACGCGTATCAGCGTTTCCTTGCGGCAGCCGAAAGCGCGTGCCAACTCATCCAGCGTAGCCGGCGATTCGATGCTGTCGAGCAGTGCTTGTTTAATTCGCTCGGCCAACTGCCGGCACTGCGGGAGCGGCGCCGCAGAACAGTTGCCGTCAACGGCAGCCGTCAGCAGGCGCTGCAACTGTGCGGCCGCTTCGGTCGCACGCATGTCTGGGAGGCTTGTCACGAACTCCAGGTACTGGGCAAACAACCCGCTATCACGAATCACACTGACGTCGCCGCAGACGCCGGCAAGCGATCGGCCGCGCAGCGCCGACACATTCTCGAGACACCACGCCTCATCCAGATAGAGCATGTGGTAACTGCGCGGTTGCCCCGCGATCGGGTTGCATGAATGCACCACATGCGGCGCGATGAGCACCAGGTCGCCCTGCCGGAGCAGACGCTCGCGCCCACTGCAACTCGCACGCGTCTCACCAGAGATCACCGCACCGAACGATAACTGTGGGTGGAAATGCGGCTTGTAGGTCTGCACGCTACTGTAAGTGCTGCGTAGCTCGACAAACGGCAAAGTGCTGTCGCGCCAGTAATGTTGAGTCGTAACACACATCGTTCGATTGATCGTTTGTGCCTGCGAAGGGCACATTGGAACATATCGTGAATCCGGATACACCCGACGAAAGTGGTGGGTCGATGATTGCGCCATGTCGACTAGAGATCACTCCCATTTCATGCTCAATTTGCGATTGGACTGAGCGCAATCCCGCAAATACAGGTTGATCAGGTTCTGATACGGGATGCCGTTCTTCTCGGCCAAGGCTCGGAAATAGTCGATCGTGTCCTCGTCGAGCCGAATGGTGAGTTGCTTCTTCGGCTTGCGAAGATAGGGATTCTTGACGGATTTGGAAAAGTCGTAGTGTTTCTTCATCGGAGCCACCAGCGATACAGACGTTGCTCCCTCGGGTTTGCTCTCCGAGCGGAAATGATACGAACGATCAACTCCTCTTCCCGATAGCAGTGGCAGACGACCAGAATTCGGCCAGAAGCGCCTAGACCGAGGAGAATGAAGCGATCTTCCTCCTCGGAATGCTCGGGATCCGGCACAACTCGCGCGTTCTCGTCAAGGAACGCACTGCGCGCCTCCTCAAATGAGACACGGTGTTTCTCCCGGTTCGCACTGTTCTTGCCTTCGTCCCACTCAAACACCAAATCCATGGCGCCTCGCTATCGTAACTACAGTGTAGCTACACGTCCAGTTGCAAAAATCTCCGCGGGTGAGTGTTGGGAAACCTTCCTCCGCTAGCGCGGAGGAAGGCCGGGAAGACGTGGTTCAGCGCAGATGCACGCTGTCCAGCTCTTCAGCAGTGTTGTTGATGAGATTCGCTGCGACATGCGCCGCCTCCGCGTAGAAGACTGCGTCGTCGCACTCCGCATGCAGCAGCACTTCGTACAAGCACCTGAGCACGCCGTGGGCCCGCAGCAGCTGCGCGCGTTGTGCTTCGATGCGTTGTTGTTGCGGAGTTCGTGAAGACGTTTCAGCTGAAACGTCGGGATCGAGTGATGCTGAGCGGGGAGCATCCGTTCTTTCCAAATCCCGCTCCTGAGTGATTACCCGGTGGAAGTTGGTCGGAAGGTTCCAGCGGGCGCGTGCTTGGCGAAGCACGGGTCGATCTTACGCGAAAACAGTCTGCCTGTGAATATCAACAGTATCGATGAATCGCGGTGCTCCGATCTCACTGATCGGTGCGAATTGGTTCAGCGTGATCGAGTCGGTGACGAATGGCTGCTTTCGGCCCAGAAGCGGACACGTTGTTGAGAGGGCTGCGACTGGCAATGAGGTGCAAGGCTCGCGGCCAACGGTGGGACTAGCGAAGCACGGTCACTGCTCCGCTACGGGCGTGAGAAGGTACCAGCTCTCGCGGCCATCCGTTCGACGAGTATCGATAACCCGGGCCCTCGAGGCTGTTGCTCGCGCCCACGACGACGACATAAGCAATCCGGCAAGCGCTGCGCGCAGCAGCAGCGTCGTGAGCGAGGACATCACGGCTTTTCTCCCTGATACAACTACTGCTCCCGCGCCTAGTAGGTGACCACGTCGTCAAACCGCACCTGGTTCCAGGAGGCGAACAGGCCCAGGCCCGAGAGCAGTGGAACTATCGGCGGCGCCTGCCGCACCTGAATGTTGCTGCGGAAGATCGGTTCGTTGACGATCGTCAGGTCGTTTTCTCGCCTGAGCGTCAGGAACACCTCGCGATCCGTCGAACTAAGCAAGCGAGGCGCGCGGAACACTTCCCGCTTTATGCCGTTGACAGTCTCCGCAAGAACGATCTCCCCGAGCCGGCCCGGAACCGAACGGCTGACGCGTACCTCGCGATAATTCCGCGCATCGATGTAGTCGTACATGAAGCCGCCCCAGTTGCCGGCTCCAGACCACTCCAGGTAGATGCGCCCGCTGATGCCGTAGACAGGAGGAGCAGCACGACCAAACCAGTTATTCAGTGTGGCGATAGACGCCGCTTGATTCGCCGAGCTGCGCATGTATCCGTTCTCGATGGTCCAAGTCCCGCTTTCCCCGGTGAAGTTAGGCGGGTTGCCGCAGCAACCACCGAATGGCTGCATGCCTACATTACCGGTGACCGGCACGCCGATCACCACGTTGTCGAAGCGCGCGAGATTCCAGCTCGAGAACACGCCGACGGTACCTCCCACGACAGGAAGAGGCGGCTCAAAGGGATCGATCACGTCGAATAACACCCGTTGGCCGTTGATGTGTATCTCAATCTCCTCGCCGCGAAAACCGGTCCGCTTCACGTAAATCCTGTGCCAACGCCCGGTGCCTGCATTCGGATAAGGAACGCCGCCAAAAAAATGCCCGCGCACGCCGCCGCGGAACTCGGTCAGTAGCGCCGTCCCCTGTGCATTCAATCGCAGTTCCCAGAAGTCGCCCGGGCCGTGATAATTGAAAAGGAGGCCGGCCGTATTGCCGCTCGCGCCCCAGGAGAGATATACGTCGGCCAGCATCACGAACTGAACGGGCAGTTCGAAACCGTCGATCGTGTTGCTGGTGAACGCTGTATTAGTCGCGTTGCGCAGGTCTCCAGTCACCGCCGACCATTGACCGCTGCCTTGCGGCGTCCAGCCCGGCGCGGTGCCATCGCTGAAAGTCTCTCGATAGTCCGGTCCGCCGGTGCCGCGGCGATGCACCACGTTTACGTTGGCGAACGACGTCGCATAGACAGCCGAGGCATCGGAGAGCGTAAAAGTCATGCGCCAGCTCGTTCGCGGCGTCAGTTTCGCGAGGTCGACGTCGTGGGCGTTGGGCGGATACTGGCGCGGCGCGCCTGGTTCCCCACTCCATTGCAGCGAAATGCCGATGCTTCGCCCCGCCTGTTGGAGAAGCGGGCCCGTCCTGCCCGTAGCATTCACTATCTCCCACTGGGGTGGTGGAATGTTGCCTGCGAGCTGGGATGACGTAAGCGAGACGACTCTGTTGTCGGGGTGACCGGGAACGACGTCGAGGTCGCTCTTGAATGTCAGGTTGTCGTCTGCTCGGTTCTCTATGTGGAGCGCCAGCAGTCGCTGCTCCGGTGGCAAAGCGAGGTCGACGACCAGCGTTCCGGTGAAGTTCGGTCCTACGAACGGGTCGCAATTGCATGGCACGAGAAATCCAGGTAGCGGGACGGACGGATCGAGAACCTTGCTGCCGAGCACGTAACCCGCGAAATCGTATGTTTCAGGAGTCGCGCGGGCGGTCCGGCCGACAACACACATCGCGAGGACGAACGCTACCCCAAACACGATTGTGCGACGCATAGTTATGACTCCCTGTTGCTCCCAGTTACGCGCATCGTGTGCTCTCTCACGTTGCGGGCCAGGCAGAATGATCCCGAGCTGGACGCTGTAGCCTACAGCGGTTTGTCGCCCTATTGTTCAGTCAATCGACGGACGGCTCGGATCACGTAGATAGAACTGCGCTATGGCGGCGCCACGACTGGCGCCGTAAGAGTGCGCCTACTGCAGCGATGCGCACGATTGGAGGCTTCGATCTTCGGCGCAACAACACGGACAGTTCGAGCGAGCACTCCGTTGGATCCATCGGGTGAGGAGGTCGCTACTGGAGAAGGGCCGTGTCCGCTTCGGGTCGAAAGCGGGCGTCCCCTCTCTAACTGTCGCCCTACTCCGCCCGCGGAAAGAAACTCAGCACTACAACCGCCATGCCAGCCACGGCCGCGATCGGTGCCATGTACTGAACGACATTCGTGGCCGTCGCCCCGCCTCCGAGCAACACGCCGGCCAGCATCGGCCCGATGATCGAGCCCACGCGACTCATCGCGACGCTCGCGCCTGAGCCCGTCCCGCGCATCTCCAGCGGATAGTACGAGCCCGCCACGCCGTACAGCGCGTAGTTCGCGCCGAGCAGGAAAAATCCCAGCGCGCCGCTCAGGAACAGAATGACGCCCTGATTCGTCGCTGCGCCGAGCGCCATGAGCGTCACGATCAGGCCGACGTACGCAACTACGAGCGGACTGCGTGTGCCGAGTTTGTCGACCAAGCGCGCGAACAACATCGCGCCGGCGACGGCGACGAAATTGAATGCCACCGCCGACTGCGGCGCGACCGAGCGATCGAATCCCTTCGCGACCACCAGCGTCGGCAGCCAGTTCAGGATCAGATACAGGATCAGCACCGTCGGCAGGAACGCACTCCACAGCAGCAGCGAAGGCTTCGCTCGCCCTTCACCGAAAAGCACGTGCCACGTCGAATGTCTCTTCTCGACCTTGTGCTCGCCGGGACGCAATGTCTCCGACCATGAACAACCACAACGCGGGCACGAGCAGCATGGGCAACACGCCACCGACGACGAACAACACGCGCCAATCCATGTCCGGCGGCAACACTTGCGTGAGCAGCGCCGAGAATCCGCCGCCGATCGGCATGCCGCAGAACATGATCGCCGCGGTCTGCGCGCGCTTGCCCGGCGCGCTCAGCTCCGTGGCCATCGCCATCATGTTCGGCAGCGCGCCGCCGAAGCCGAGCCCGGCGAGGAACCGCAGCACGAACAGCATCGTGAAGTTGCTCGCGAGCGCGACGCCCGAGCGTGAATACGCCGAACGTCGCGACCGCGCCGATGAACACCGGCTTGCGACCGACGCGATCCGCGAGCCACCCGCCGAATGCCGCGCCGATCACCAGACCGATGTTGCTGATCGAGAACACCAGGCCCATCTGGCTCGGGCTCAGGCCGAACTCCGGCACCAGGCGAGGCGCAGCAACGCCCATCGCCTGGATGTCGAAGCCTTCGAGCACCGCGCACAGCAGGCATAGCGCGACGGTGACGTTGACGTTCGAGGCTCGCGTTGTCGTTGTGGCTCCGATTTCCATCATGCGTCAGAACTCATACTGGAAGTTCGCAAACCACTCGCGCGGCCGCGCGTACGCGATCTCGGCGTAGCCGCTGCCCGTCGTCAGCGACGAGTTGCCGGCGATCGGGTACAGCTCGTCGGTCGCGTTGTTCACGCCGACGATGACCTTCCACGGGCCGCCGTCGCTGCTGAGCTGCACCGTTGCGTTCACCGTCGTCACGTTATCGAGCTGCGCGATCTCGCGCGTGTTGGTCGCATCGAAGAACGTCGTGTCCTGGTACGACGCGTCGACGCGCGGCGTGATCAGCAGACTACCCGCATGCGCGGTGTACTCGATGCCGACGTGCCCCTGCCATTCGGGCGCAAACGGCAGCCGGTTACCCTCCACGAGGCCGGGCGGAATGATGCGCGAGCGGCAAGTTCTCGAGCTCGTCGATCGTGGCATCGAGGTAGCCCATGCTGGCGTCGATGCAGCCAGTCCGACGCGGGCATCCACGTCAGCTCCAGCTCCGCGCCGTCGATGCTGGCCTTGCCCGCATTGGTAATGAACGGTGCGACCCCGCTCATGGCCGGTGGCGCGCGGAAAGGCCCGCGATAAGTCACCTGCATGTCCGTGTAGTCGGAAGTGAACACCGCGCCGTTCAACCGCAGCGTTCCCTCGATCAGATCGAGCTTGAACGCCGACCTCGATGGTCTCGGCCTCTTCCTGGCGAAACTCGTGCAATGCCGCCTGCTCCGCCGCGCTCAGCGGCGGGTCGTTGAAGTGGCTGTTCCAGCCGCCGCCCTTGAAGCCTTCGGCGTAGCTCACGTACGTCATCGCGTCGTCCGTCCAGCGATACGCGATCGAAGCCGATGGCGTGAACGAGCTGAACGTGTCGCGATACCACCTGACCGGCACCTGCTTGTTGTTGGGCGTCGAAAGATCGAACTGATCCGGGAAGGAGCCCTTCTCATCCTCCGTATAGCGACCGCCGGCAGTGAGCGAGAGCTTGTCGGTTACGTTGTACGTCCACTGCGCGAACGCGGCCCAGCTGTTGTTGTCAACTATGTTGTTGTCGTTGTCGCGCTGGATGCCCGGCGGCGGCGGATTGAGCTCGACCGTGACGATATCGTCGGAGCTCTGCTCGAAGTAGTACAGGCCGACCACGCCGACCAGCGACTCGGTCTGGTAGGTGAGCTGCGAGCTCCTGGCTGAACTGATCCGCCTGCACGTCATAGAACGTGTGCAGGATCGTGAGCGGCGTATTGTCCGCGTCGCGCACGCCCGTCCAGCGGATGTCGCGGTACGCGCTGATCGATTTCAGCTCAAGCCGCTCGCCGAGATCGAACTGCAGCTTCAGCGAAGTGCCCCAGTTCTCCAGCGTACTTTCGAGCGGCAGCGTGCCGTTGTTGCTGAACGGACCGCGCCCCTGCAGATCGTTGGCGCAGCGATCGTCCTGGATCATCGGCACAGCAGGCTGATCCGGCAGTCCCGGCGGCGGCACCGCGCCATCCGTCAGGCCCGGACATCCCGCATCCGAGGCTCGAGACACGCGGGAATGTCGCGGTCTCGTTGATCGCAGCGAACACGAGCGGGCTGCCGTTCTCGTCCGACTTCGTGTAATCGCCGGCGAACGTCACGCGCACGCTGTCGCTCGGCGACCAGATCCACTTCGTCATGCCCGTGAACGTGTCGGTGTCGCCGAGATCCGTGCCGTCCGTACGCTCGACGTAGCCGTCCTGCTGCCGGATGCCGAACGAGAAGCGCGCCTTCAAGGAATTCGAGAACGGCGCGTCGAGCGCGATGAAGCCGTCCATCAGGCTGTCGGTGCCGGTTCCGACGCGAACTTTCCCGCCGAACTCGTCGCCCGGATCGGTCGTCGAGAGCAGGATCGCGCCGCCGATCGTGTTGCGACCGAACAGCGTGCCTTGCGGGCCGCGCAGCACCTGCACGTTGGCGATATCGCGCAACGCCATCGTGCCGCCGACCGCGTTGCCGATGTAGACGTCGTCGATGTACATGCCGACGCCGGGATCGACTGTCGAAGTGGGATCGGTCTGCCCGATGCCGCGGATGAACACCTGCGACGAGGAATTGTTGCCCGCCAGCGGCGCGTTGTTCGCGAACTGCAGGTTCGGCACCACCTGGTCGAGCACGTCGGTGTTGAAGATCTGCCGATCCTCCAGCGCGCTGCCGCTGAGCGCCGTGATCGCGATCGGCGTCTCCTGCAGGTTCTCCTCCACCTTGCGCGCCGTGACGATGATCTCTTCGAGGCCCTGCGTGGCCTGCTGTTGTGCCTGACCCGCATTGTGACCGTCGTTGCGAGTCCCGCGCCCCACAACGCGGCGGACGCGTAGCGCCACGCTCTCGTCTTGTACTGACTGTTCATGTGATCCCCCTGACTGTCCGACCAGTTCGAATCGAAATGAAATCTGCTCGTCGACTCACTCGACGCCTTACCCCCACACCTCCCGCGCGGTCTCGACGACCAGCCGCAGCTTGGCGATCTGCTCCTCCTTGCTCAGCGCGTTGCCTTCCTCGGTCGAGGAGAAGCCGCACTGCGGGCTCAGGCACAGCTGCTCGAGGGGCACGTAGCG
Organism: uncultured Gammaproteobacteria bacterium; assembly: GCA_963830745.1. Lineage (GTDB taxonomy): Bacteria > Pseudomonadota > Gammaproteobacteria > Steroidobacterales > Steroidobacteraceae > Steroidobacter. Next base: position 347,519 of record CAWHNL010000009.1, on the reverse strand, counting down.
TGCGGCCTCGCCGATGCGGCGCTTGAGATCGTCCTTGCTCTCCAGCTGTCCGCGCTTCGTCGTCACCAGGCCGAGCACGACGAACTTGCCCTTCGGCACGAAACGCAGCGGCTCGAAGCCGCCGGAGCGTGCGTCGTCGTACTCGAGAAAGAACCCATCCACGTTCAGCTCGTTGAACAGCGCTTCGGCGACATGGTCGTAGCCGCCGGACGCCGCCCAGGCCGAACGGAAGTTGCCGCGGCACATGTGCGTGCAGACGCGCATGCCCGCCGGCCGCGCATCGAGCGCCGCGTTGATGTTGCGGATGTAGATCCGATGCTGCGCATCGGGATCGCCGCCGATGCTCTTGCACGTACTCGCGCTGCTTCGGATCGTTGAGATACGCGAGACTCGTGTCGTCGAGCTGCAGATACTTGCAGCCGCGCTTGCCGAGCTCGACGATCTCCTTGCGCGTACACCGCGCTCAGGTCGTGCCAGAACTCTTCCATGCGCGGATACACGCCCATGTCGATCGCCGCGCGGCCGCCGCGGTAGTGGATCATGCTCGGCGAGGGAATCGTCAGCTTCGGCGTGCCGCGGCCGACGACCGATTTCAGGAACTCGAAGTGGTCGCCGAAGATGCAGCCGTCGAGGTTCGAGCTTGCCCGCCACGCGCAGGCCGGACGGCTTGAAATCGACGTCGCCCTGGTCGCTGTGAAAATGCACGGTGATGTTCTGCTCGACCTTCTGCACGCCGCCGATCTGGTACATGAAGTCCATGTGCCAAGACGAGCGGCGAAACTCGCCGTCGGTGATGCCTTGCAGGCCGATGTCCTCCTGCATCTTCACGACGGCGCGGATCGCATCGTCCTCGATTGCCTTCAGCTGCGCCGCGCCGATGCGACCGTGCTTGTGATCCTCGCGTGCGCGCAGCAGCTCCTTCGGCCGCAGCAGGCTGCCGACGTGATCCGCGCGGAATGGCGGTTGTGTGAGCTTCATGACTGCTCCTGTGCCTGGAGCTGCTTTTCCAGCTCGTGCAGCGTGCGATAGCAAGGCAGCACCTGCGCGACGCTCGCGTTCGGCTCGCGCCGCTCGCGGATCGCCGCGAAGAACTCGCGATCCTGCAGCTCGATGCCGTTCATCGACACGTCGACCTTCGACACGTCGATGGGCTTGTCCCTGCCGTCGACGAGATCGTCATAGCGCGCGATGTACGTGCCGTTGTCGCAGATGTAGCGGAAGAACGTGCCGAGCGGCCCGTCGTTGTTGAACGACAGCGACAGCGTGCAGATCGCGCCGGATGCGGCCTTGAGCTGGATCGACATGTCCATCGCGATGCCGAGCTCCGGATGCTGCGGGCCCTGCGATCGCATTGGCGCGCACGATCTCGCTGCCCGTCTGATAGCGGAACAGATCGACCGTATGCGCGGCGTGATGCCACAGCAGGTGATCGGTCCATGAGCGCGGCTGGCCGAGCGCATTCATGTTCGTGCGGCGGAAGAAGATACGTCTGCACGTCCATCTGCTGGATCTTCAGCTCGCCGGCCGCGATGCGCTTGTGGATCCACTGGTGCGACGGATTGAAGCGACGCGTGTGGCCGACCATGCAGACCAGGCCGGTCTGCTTCTGCACTTGATCGACGGCCTCGGCATCGTTCCAGCTGTCGGCGAGCGGAATCTCCACCTGCACGTGCTTGCCGGCCTTCATGCACTGGATCGCCTGCTGCGCGTGCATCTGCGTCGGCGTGCACAGAATCGCGGCGCTCGACGCCCGGCTGCGCCAGCGCGTCGCTCGAGCTCGCGTCGTCGCGTGCGCGATGCCGTACTTCTTCGCGACTTCCTGCGTCGGTGCGAGCTGCCGGCCGACGATCGCCACGACTTCGATGCCGTCGATCTTCTTGATCGCATCGAGATGCTTCTGCCCGAACGCGCCGGCGCCTGCGAGCACGACCTTCATCGGCCCGTTCTCCAGGATCATGATGGCCCACTGCCGTGTTCGAGGCCGGCACGTGATAGAAGCGGTGCACCTCGCGCGACCTGCGCGTCGAGCGCGCCGCGCATGATCAGCCACATCACCAGCTCGATGCCCTCGGAGCCTGCCTCGCGGATGTACTCGCATGTGCGGGATGCGCGTGAGCGCTTCCGGATCGGTCACGAGCTGGTCGAGGAACTGCGTGTCGAACTCCTTGTTGATGAGGCCGGCGCGCGGGCCCTGCAGCTGGTGGCTCATGCCGCCGGTGCCCCAGATCTGCACCTTCAGATCGGCGTCGAACGAATCGATGGCGCGGCGGATCGCCTTGCCGAGCTGGTAGCAGCGATTGCCCGACGGCGGCGGGTACTGCACGACGTTGACCGCGAACGGAATCACCTTGCACGGCCACGCCTGCGGCTGGCCGAACATCAGCGACAGCGGCACGGTGAGGCCGTGATCGACGTCCATCCGATTGACGATCGTGAGGTCGAAATCGGACTGGATCACCGACTGCGCGATGTGCTCGGCGAGCTCCGGATGCCCCTTGACGACCGGCACCGGCCGCGGGCCCCAGCCTTCGTCGGCCGGCTTGAACTCCTCCGCGCAGCCGATCGCGAACGTCGGAATGATGTCGAGGCTGAACGCCGTCGCGTGATCGTTGTAGACGAGGAAGACGACGTCGGGCGTGTTCTGCGCCATCCAGCGCTTCGAGAACTCGTAGCCCTGGAACAGCGGCGCCCAGTACGGCTCGGCCGTCTTGCCCAGGTCGATGCGCCGCGCCGATCGCCGGCACGTGCGAGGACGCGACGCCTGCGGTGATCCTGGCCATTACTTCGTCTCCGGCGCTTTGCACGCGCCGTCCTCTGCGGCGAGCGGCCGCCGCTCAGCATCATCTTCGCGTACTCCTCCTGGCTCATGCCGGTCATCAGCGCCGCGGCGTACTGGAAGCTCTTGCCGTCGGTCGCGAAGATCTTCGCGAGGAAATAGATGTTGCCGCCGAGCGCGATCATGCGGTTGTAGTCGCGCGCGAGCACGGCCTGCTTCTGCTCTTCGGTCATCGGCCATTCGTCGAGATACGCGCGCTCGTTCGCCTTGAAGCGCTCGCGGTTCGTCGGCCTTCATCAGCGACATGCAGAAGCTGTTCAGGTGATAGCCCTTGCGCGCGTGGTCCGCATCGAAGACCGTCGTGCCGGGAATGTCGAGATAGGGTTTGTCGAGTGCCATATATATGTATCGCGTCACTTGGCCCAGTACAGCCGCATCGGGTTGTCGACGAGCAGCTTGTGGCGCAGCAGCTCGCGTCGGCGCGATGCGCGGCAGCAGGTCGACCAGCTGCGCCGTCGTCCGGCATGTGCGATCTTCAGGTTCGGGTGCGGCCAGTCGGTGCCCCACAGCACGCGATCCGGAAATGTCTCGACGATGCGGCGCGCGAACGGCACGAAGTCGTCGTAGCCCGGCGGACCGGTCTGCGACAGACGCTCGGGGCAGCTGACCTTCGACCAGATGTTCTCGTGCTCGCGCATCAGCTTCACGAACAGCTCGAACTCGGGCGCGTCGACGCGGCTTCGTCACGTCAGGCCGCCCCATGTGATCGACGACCACGATCGTCGGCAGCGACGCGAAGAAGTCGTACAGCTCCGGCAGATCCTGCGCTTCGAAGTAGATGACGATGTGCCAGCCGAGCGGCTGCGATGCGCTCGGCGATCGCCATCAGCACCTCGCGCGGCGTCGATATCCACCAGCCGCTTGACGAAATTGAAGCGCACGCCGCGCACGCCCGCCGCATCGAGCTCGCGCAGCTGCTCGTCGGTGACATCGGCTCGTCACCGTCGCGACGCCGCGCGCGCGGTCGTTCGACGCGCGCAGCGCATCGACCAGCGCGCGATTGTCGGCGCCGTGACACGTCGCCTGCACGATCACGTTGCGCTCGAAGCCGAGAAAGTCGCGCAGCGCCCACAGCTTCTCCTTCGACGCATCGCACGGCGTGTACTTGCGCTCCGGCGCATACGGAAACTCGTCGCCGGGACCGAACACGTGACAGTGCGCGTCGACCGCGCCGGGCGGCGGCCTGAACGCCGGCTTGCTCGGCTGACGGATGAAGACGAGCCAGTCGCGATCCATCTGGAACCGGCTCATAGGTCCTCTCGCCTTCAGCAGCGTGTCCAGGCGCGGATACACGCGCCGCGCGTTGAGCTCGTAGATGCGCCGCTTGTCCTCGTCCGCAATCTGCAGCGCGTCGATGTAGCGCTTCGTGTCGTCGAAGTAGTGGCCGGTCTCCGGGATCGATGCCGCGCACCGCGCCGACCATCTCCGAGCCGAACAGGATGTTGTCGATGTCGATGACTTCGACCAGCAGATCGATGCCGGGCTGGTGATAGACGCAGGTGTCGAAGAACACGTTCTTCATGACGTGCTGCGCGAGCGGCGGCCGCTTCAGCATGTCGGCGAGACCGCGATAGCGGCCCCAGTGATACGGCACGGCGCCGCCGCCGTGCGGGATGATGAAGCGCAGCGTCGGGAAGTCGCTGGAACAGATCGCCTTCGATGAACTGCATGAACGCCGTCGTGTCGGCGTTGATGTAGTGCGCGCCGGTCGCATGGAAGTTCGGATTGCACGACGCCGACACGTGGATCATCGCCGGCACGTCGAGCTCGACCATCTTCTCGTAGAACGGATACCAGTGCCTGTCGGTGAGCGGCGGCGACTGTCCAGTGGCCGCCCGACGGATCGGGATTGAGATTGCAGCCGACGAAGCCGAGCTCGGTCACGCAGCGCTTCGAGCTCCGCGATCGAGTTCGCGATCGGCACGCCCGGCGACTGCGGCAGCTGGCACACGCCGACGAAGTTCTCCGGATACAGGTCGACGACGCGCTTGATGAGATCGTTGCAGGCGCGCGTCCAGGCCGCCGACGTCGCCTCGTCGCCGACGTGATGCGCCATCGCCGAGGCGCGCGGCGAGAAGATCGTGATGTCGGCGCCGCGCTCGCGCTGCAGCTTGCAGCTGGTTCTTCTCGATCGTCTCGCGGATCTCGTCGTCGCTGATGCGCGCCGGCGACGGCGCCGGCAGCGCTCGGATCCTTCAGCCGCGCGAGCTGCTTGTCGCGGAACTGCTGATGCGCGTCCGGCGCAGTCGTGTAGTGGCCGTGGCAGTCGATGATCAGCATCAGACGCTTCCCCGACTGCGGCCGTCCGTCATCGCAGTCGAGCATGTCGTCGAGATCCTCGTGCGCGGCCGCCGCGCGATGCGCCGCGGCCCAGTCCTGCCGCACGGCGCATGCGCTGCTCATGCGCGGCTCGAAGCCCGCTTCGCCGACGGTGCGCGCGACTTCGCGCATCTCTTCGGCGCGCCGCCGACCGTGAATGAGCGAGCGCGAGATCATGTAGCGCGCCGAGCTGCGCCAGTCGTCCGGGCAGCAGACTGTCCAGCGACTCGAGCACTGCGTCCTCGACGCCGTAGCGTCGCGCCGCCAGCAGCGACTCGCCGAGCAGCGCCTCCATGCCCTTGACGATCGACGCTGCGGCACATCTTCGCGGCCGACGCGCGGCCGATCTCGGTCCGAGAAAACGCTTGCGCCCGTGAAGCCGAGCTGGCGGCGCGATCGGCAGGAACTCCGCGGCATGCGGACCGCCGAGCAGCATCGGCGCGGCGATGCGCTTCGGTGCGATCGGCGACATGATCGCCGCCTCGACGTAGCGGCCGCCCGCTGCCTCGACGATCTGCTCGACCTCGACCTTCACGCCCGGCGAAACGGAATTCAGATCGAGGAAGATAGGCATTGCGCTTGAGATGCGGCAGCGACCGAGCGCGCCGCTTCGACGTCCTGCGCCGCCGTCACTGCGCTGATCGACGAGCTCGCGCGTCGGCGATCGCATCCGTCGCATGCTCGCCGCCGCGCGCACGCCCTTCGCAGCGCTCGCGCGGCTCGGCGCGCTGTCCGCGCACCGGAAACAGAATGTCCCACGCCACGAGATCGGCGACGCCGCGCGCAGCGAGATCGACGGCGAGCGTCTGGCCGACTTCGCCGAACCCGAGCAGACAGACGCTGCAGACTCATCCGCCGCCTCCACACGCGACCGGGCACGAACACTTCGCCGCGCATCAGCTTGCGCGCGGTGCGCAGCAGTGCCGACCGCTTCACCTCGACGCTGTCGCCCTTCGCCTCGACTTCCATGTCGACGGTGAAGAAGCCGGTCGGATGCTCGACTTCGAGCCGCGTGCCGCTCGCCGCCGCTGACGATTGCCGCGACCGCTCGCGGCGACCGATCCCGGCAACACGCACGCCGTCGCGACGCTCACCGCGCCGAGCACGCCGATCGCTTCGTGCACGCGATGCGGAATGAACGTGCGCGTCGAGATCGCGCCGCCCTGTCGCGGCGGCGAGACCAGGCACATCTTCGGCACGGTCTTGTTCGTGACGTCGCCGAGATTCATGCGCGGCCCGAAGTGCAAGCCGGATCTTCTCGACGCGCGCCTTCAGCGCGGCGTTCGCCTTCGAGCTGCTCCGGCGTCTCGTCGCCGGTCATGCCGAGATCCTCGGCGCGCAGCACGACGACAGGCATGCCGTTGTCGATGCACGTCACTTCGATGCCGTCGATCGCGTCGACGGCCGAGCCGGTCGGCAGCAGCGCGCCGCAGCTCGAACCGGCGACGTCGAGAAACTCGAGCGGAATCGCCGCCGCCGTGCCCGGCACGCCGTCGATGCGCGCATCGCCCTCGTACTCGACGGCGCCGCCCGGCGTCGGCACGTGCGCGACGGCGATGCTGCCGGTGTTCACCATGTGGATGCGCACCGGCGTGACGTCGCCCGGCGACCGGCACGAGCCCGTTCTCGATCGCCCACGGCCCGACGCCGGCGAGAATGTTGCCGCAGTTCTGGCTGTCGCTGACTTCGGCCTTGTCGACGACGACCTGCAGGAACAGGTAGTCGACGTCGGCATCGGCGCGCGTCGAGCGCGAGATCACCGCGACCTTGCTCGTCAGCGGATGCGCGCCGCCCACGCCGTCGATCTGCCGCGCATCCGGCGAGCCCATCGCGGCCAGCAGCACGCGATCGCGCAGCTGCGCGCTCGGCCGGCAGATCGTCGCGCGTGGAAGTACAGACCCTTCGAGGTGCCGCCGCGCATCAGCGTGCAAGGAATCGCGGTGAGCATTGCGGTTCAGTCTGTCCTCGCGCGTCGCGATACTTCAGTCCCTTCGCCGCGAGCCGCTCGCGCATGTCGTAGATGTCCAGCCCCAGCTCGCCCGCCTTGAGGCGCGCGCGCAGCAGCGGCTTCCTTCTTCTCGCGCGCAGTGGACTTGTCGAGCACGGCTTGCGCCTGCTCGCGCGCCACGACGCACACGCCGTCATCGTCCGCGACGATCAGATCGCCCGGATGCACGAGCGTCCCGGCACACACGACCGGCACGTTCACGCTGCCGAGCGTCTCCTTGACCGTGCCCTGCGCAGAGACGTATCTCGACCAGACCGGGAAAGCGCATCGCGGTCAGATCGCGCACGTCGCGCACGCCGGCTTCGATGATCAGACCTCGCACGCCGCGCGCCTGCAGCGAAGTCGCGAGCAGCTCGCCGAAGTAGCCGGCGTCGGATGCGGAGGTCGGCGCGACGACGAGAATGTCGCCTTCCTGACATTGCTCGACGGCGACGTGGATCATCCAGTTGTCGCCGGGCGGAAGGCTGACCGTGACCGCAGCGCCGGCGATGCGTGCGCCCGGCGTAGATCGGCCGCATGTAGGGCGCCAGCAGGCCGGTGCGGCCCTGCGCCTCGTGCACGGTCGCGACGCCGATCTCGGCGAATGCAGTCGCGAGACGACGCTCGACGCGAGGCACGTTGCGCACGACGACAGACATCCGCCGCTCCCCCAAAGCTGCAGGCGGCGAGCATTGTGTGCCTTCCGGCGCGCCCCGCAGCTAATTAGAAATGCGTCCTGGGTATAAGAAACGGCTATAGATGGAGTAGGATCGGCCGTCATGGCGTCGGTCAATCTCAGGCATCTGCATACATTTGGCGAAGTTGCACGGCTCGGCAGCGTCAGTGCCGCGGCGCGGGCGGTGCACATCTCGCAGCCCGCCGTAACGCAGGCCGTTGCCGGCGTGGAGCGCTACTTCGGCGCCTCGCTGCTCACCCGCAGCAACACCGGCGTCGCGCTGACGGCGGCCGGCGAGCTGTGCGCGCGCCGCATCGAGCGCTCCATAAGCCACCTGCGCGACGCGGTTGCCGAGTTGACGCGCGCTCCGCGCAATTTCGATTTCGATGCGACTCGCCTCATGCGCTCCGCGCACCTGCACGCGCTCAGCGCCGTGGTGGAGCACCGCAACTTCAGCCTCGCCGCGCGCGCGCAGCACATGTCGCAACCGAGCGTGCACCGCGCCGCGCGCGAGCTCGAGCGACTGATCGGCGTGCCGCTGTTCGAGAAGACGAGCTTCGGCATCACGCCGACGCGCGAGGCGGAGAAGCTGGCACGGCGCGCACGCCTCGCCTTCGCGGAGATCGCGCAGGCCCGCGCCGAGGTTCACGCGCTGAGCGGCGGCGAATCGGGACGCACGGTGATCGGCGCCATGCCGCTCGCGCGCAGCTTCCTGGTTCCGACCGCGCTGCTGGAATTCACGCAGCAGTACCCCGAGCACAGCGTCGCGATCGTCGAAGGCACGTACGAGCACCTGCTCGCTGTCGCTGCGATCGGGCGAGGCCGATTTTCTGATCGGCGCGCTGCGCAGTCCCGCGCCGGTCGCCGACGTCGTCCAGGAACATCTGTTCGACGATCCGCTCGCGATCATCGTGCGCGCCGAGCATCCGCTCGCTTGCGACGCAAGCGCAGTGACGGTCGCAGCGCTGAGCAAGTATCCGTGGATCGTGCCGCGCGCAGGCACGCCGCTGCGCGTGCACTTCCATGAGATGTTCGAGACCGCCGGACTGCCCGCGCCGACGCGCGCGATCGAATGCAATTCGCTGATCGCAGCACGCGCGCTGCTGCTGGAAAGCGATCGCATCATGCTGCTGTCGGCGCACCAGATTCATTACGAGCTCGAGGCCGGCCTGCTCGTCGCGCTGCCGCATCCCGCCGGCGACGTGGAGCGGCCGATCGGCCTCACGATGCGTCACGACTGGCATCCGACCGACTCGCAGCGAGCGCTGCTCGAGATCGTGCGACGCTGTTCGGCGAAAGCAGCGCGCCTGCACGCGCGACACGCGCGCTGATCACACTTGTGTTACGAAGTGATGACGCGGACGCGCAGTCGGAAACGGCTGTCAGCACACTCGCGGCGGCGCGATTGCTCTTGACTTGCGCATTCGAGGCGTTCCGCGAATGTGACAGCTTCTGGTCGGCTGCGGCAGATATGGCCGCGCAAGCTGCTGACGCGGCTTGCGAAGCTGCGCATGTATGCAACTCGGCGTGACGCTGCTCGGTCACGGAATATTGGGAAGCACGGACGTGGCTAGGATGCCGCCCTGGGTTCGGACAAAACTGTCACCAAGCAGTTCGCTCAGACCCGAGCGACGAGGAGAAGCAATGGCCGTTTTGCGGAACAACGCCGGCGATCCTGCCCGCCACCAGCAGGTCATCGAAACACTCGCCAAGGAAAACCGCGCGTCCGTCGATCACGTGCGCGAGCTGTTCGAGAGCGAGCACGCACGACTCGAGTCCGAAGCGCGCGTGAAGACGTTCGTCGCCGTCATCGCGACGCGCCTCGTCCGCAACGTCCTCATCGCCGAACGAGCCAGCTCGTAGGTCGGGCTTCAGCCCGACTCGCTACTTCTTCATCCAATCCGGCGCCGCCGGATTGTTGCGCGCGTTGTTGTTCGGTCCCACCGACCACAACACCTTGTCGTTGCGCACCTGGTCGGCGAAGAACTCGACGCCGCCGTTCGCCAGCAGCCACTCCAGCCGGAACGTTCCCCAGTTGACGCGCTCGGTGTCTGTCGTCTTCTGACCGCGATTCGCCCACCACTCGCGCGCCGCTGCCAGGTCGCTCTGCCCTTCCGGCCGATCGCGCATGCGCCGCAGCCAGCCGTACACCGCGCGATGCCGCGTGCGATCGAGCGGCAGATCGAGCGCCGCGCCTGAGCCGACCTGCGGATAGAGCGCGAAGTCGGCCGCGCTGATCTCGCCGCACAGATACTCGCGATTCGCCAGCTGCGCCTCGATGCGGTCGTACATCGGCAGCAGATCGCGGCGCGCGGCCGCGATCAGACCGTTCGGCATCGGCGGCAGCTCCGCGAACTTCCAGTTGCCGATCACCGTCATGATCGGATCGACCTGCGTGTCCGCGAAGCGCTCCCACTCGCGCACCTCGGCGTACTCGCGCGCATCCGGCCGGATAGAGCGGGCGCTGCGGAAACTTGCGATCGAGGTAGCCGAGGATGTCCGGCGAATTGCAGACGACGACGTCATCGTCGATCAGCACCGGCACTTCGGCGCGCGGATTGAACGCCGGCACCTCGGTCACGTGATCGGCGGTCACGATCTCGAAGTCCAGCCCCTTGTACTCCATCGCCATGCGCACCTTGCGGCAGTACGGGCTCAGGGCGGTGTAGGCGAGTTTCATGGCGAGCACCTCAGTCGACTTTCATCACGACCGAATCGGTCAGCATGACATGATCGGTGAAGCGCGCGATCTCGCCGACCTTCTTGCCGGGCACGAGGAACAGCCGCGCGGACAGCGGCTTGCGCAAGCGCGAAGACAGCGCCGCGACGTCGCGCAGCAACGCGGCGATCGAGTGCACGGGCGTGTCGCCCGGAATCGGCACGACGTCGAGTCCCGTGCCGCAGACGCTCGAATACAGCAGCAGGTCGCGCACTGAGAAGCGACCTTCGCCGGCGCGCTGCGCGAGCAGTGGATCTTCCAGCACCGGCAGCATCAGACCGGAATATCCGCACGTGGTCACGCTCACCGTCTTCAAGCGCCGCCGTGATCGCCGCGCACGCTTCCAGCGTTCCGGCGCTGCCGAACGGCGCACGCGTCAACGCCTCGATCGCTGCCGCGATGCTGCGATCCTTGCCAGGCGCAGGCGAAGTGTCGATGCCGAGATACGTGCGCTCGTGCTGGCGCGCGATGTCACGCCCGAGACGCTCGATCGGCACCAGCACTTCTTCGAGCTGCTGCTTCAGACGCGCGGTCGCATCCTCGCCCTTGCCCATGCCGGCGAAGGCCTGTTCGACCACGGAAGCCGATTCCACGCCGATCGCCATCGACTCGGGTCCGCGATGCCACGCCGACCGGGAAGAACGGCGTGCCGGCAGGAATGTTCGCGGACGCGGCGAACCTGAAGTTGCCGACGCCGCCGGCGAGCGTGCGCGCCAGCGTCGGTCATCACCTGCGCAGCCACCGTCGCCGCGGCGCCATGCACCGCGCGCTCGGCGGAGGCGATCACGACTGAGAAGTGGATCGAGCTCGTCGTGCCGACCAGCTCGTTCGCCCACTGCGGCAGGCTGTCGTCTGCGCGATCTTCGGTGAGCACAGGTCCGACGCTCGAGGATCACGCCGCGCTCGGTGACGATCTTGTCCAGCTCACGCAGGCGCGCGAGCAATTGCTGGCGATCGCGCGGCGACGCGCTCCGCGAGCCATGGATTCGTGGCGATGCGCAGCGTCTGGACCTCGTAGCCGGCGTTCACGAATGCGCGCTTCGCGGCGGCGAGAAAGTCCAGCGTGCTCTCGATTCGCTGCGACTCGCCGCGCGGCGAAAGCTCCAGGCCTGCAGTGATCGTGCGCACGCGCACCGGCTTGGCGGCGGACTTGTCGTTCGAGGCAGCGAGCAGGTCGGTCATGGTGGAAAGGGGTAACCCCAGCGCTCCGAGCAGAGTGAGGATTTGGCGGCGCGATGCCATGGCTGCCGCGGATTCTACTCCGTCAGCGCCGCCCTTTGCCGTTCCATCCACAGCCGCTCCGCCGACGTGGCCACCAGCGCCAGCGCCGCGTCGTAGGCGATTCGCGCCTCGTCGCGACGACCCACCCTGCGCAACAAGTCCGCGCGCACAGCGTGATACGGCAAGAAATCATCGAAGGGTTGCGTGGCCAACGCCTCGATTTCCGCCAGCCCCGCAGCGGCGCCCTGCACTTCGGCGAGCGCGACCGCGCGGTTGAGACGCACGATCGAATCGTCGCGCACTTCCAGCAGCTCGTCGTACGACGCCAGGATCTGCGGCCACGGCGGCGGCTCGGCAAGACTTCGTCGCGCGCACCACGCCGCGTGAATGCGCGCCTGCAAGACCCGCGGCATGCGCGGCTGCATTGAGACTGCGCGATCGAGATAGTGGCGCGCAGCTGACGATCAGCGGCTCGATCCACAATGCCGGGTCCTGATGTGCCAGTGGGATCATCATTCCCTGCGCGTCGACTCGCGCGGGCCGCCGTGCTTCGGCGAATCGCACGATGGCGGCCATCGCCGACGTCTCCGCTTCGTGCGGCAACAACTCGGCGAGCACACGCGTGATGTCGAGCATCTCGGCCGCGTAGTTGAAGTGCGGCCCGGAGCCGGCTGCATCCTCGTGCGCGCGTCCATACGCGATCTCGATCGTCGACAGCACGGCATCGAGCCGCTCGGGCCACGCCTGCGGTCCCGGCACTTCGAACGACACGCCGGCCTCCGCGATCTTGCGCTTGGCTCGGATCAGGCGCTGCGCGAGCGTCGGCTCCGAAAGCAGGAATGCTCTGGCGATCTCGCGGGTCGAGAGTCCGCACACGAGCCGCAGCGTCAGCGCCGCGCGCGCATCCGGCGCAACCGCCGGATGGCAACACACGAAGATCAAGCGCAAGCGCTCGTCGGGAATCGGCGTCCACTCGTCCGGCATGGGTTGCTCCTCGATTGCAGTTCGTTGCAGCTCGGGTGCGAACCTGTGCTCCGTCCGGCGTCGTCGCAACGTATCGACTGCGCAGCGATACGCCGTCTGATACAGCCACGCCGCCGCATCGCGCGGCGGACCTTCGCGCGACCACGCTTCGAGCGCACGCGCGCAGGCATCTGCGAACGAATCCTCTGCGAGATCGAGATCGCGAAACCGCGATGCGAGCGCCGCGACGATGCGTCCGCTCGCTTCGCGGAACACCAGTCCGAGCGTCGTGCTCGTCATCCCGGAACGAGCAGCGGACGGATTTCCACTGCGCCGGTCTGCGAGAGCGGCACTTTCTTCGCGATTGCAATCGCGGCGTCGAGATCGGGCACGTCGATCAGATAGTATCCGGCGAGCTGCTCGCGACTCTCGGCGAACGGCCCATCGTGGATCGTCTGTTTGCCCGCTGCAGTGCGGATCGTCGTCGCGGCGGAGGAATCCTTCAGGCCCGAGCCCGCCAGGCGAGTCGCACCTAGCTCGCGGCTGTACGCGATGTGCTGCGCGCGGCGCTCGCGCGCCGCCGGGTTGTCGCGATCGGTCCCGTAGATCCGCTCGTCTTCGTAGATCAGTAACATGTATTGCATGGAATCGCTCCAGGAACGTCCTCGAACAGTTAGCCGGCAAAAGTCACGCCTTTTGACGGCGTCGTCGAAAGGGCCTTGGCCGCTTTCGACCCGAAATTAGACGTTTGGGCACGCGGCAGATCGACCACCAGGAGAACGCGATGAACGATACCTCAGCCTCGATTCAAGGTGCGGCGGCCGCCGGCACGATCACCATCGGCGGCGACTTGCGAGTGAATCGCCTGGGCTTCGGCGCGATGCGGCTGACGGGCGCCGGGCATCTGGGGCGAGCCCAAGGACCCGCAGGGCGCGCGCCGCGTGCTGCAGCGGGCGCTGGAGCTCGGCGTCAACTTCATCGATACGGCGGACTCCTACGGGCCGGAGGTGAACGAGCGCCTCATCGCCGAGACGCTGCATCCCTATCCGCGCGGCCTCGTGATCGCGACCAAGGGCGGGCTGATCCGCCCGGGACGCGATCAGTGGGAACGACGCGGCAGCCCGGCGCATCTGCGCCAGGCGTGCGAGGCGAGCCTGAAGCGGCTGCGCGTCGAGCGCATCGATCTCTATCAGTTCCACGCGCCCGATCCGCGCGTGCGCATCGAGGACTCGGTCGGCGAGCTCGCGAAGCTGCAGCAGGAAGGCAAGATCCGGCACATCGGCGTGTCGAACTTCAGTGTCGCCGAGCTGGAGCGCGTCGCGGGCATCGCGAAGATCGTCTCGGTGCAGAATCGCTACAACGTCACCGCCGGCGCTCGGACGACGTCATCGCCTATTGCGAGCACCGCAAGATGGCGTTCATTCCCTACTCGCCGCTGGCTGCGGGCGAGCACGCGGGCCGCGACACGGGCTCGCGGAGCTGGAGCGCATCGCGAAGCAGCACTCGATGACGCCGGCGCAGGCGGCGCTGGCCTGGCTGCTGGCGCGCTCGCCCGCGATGCTGCCGATTCCCGGCACCTCCTCGGTCGCCCACCTCGAGGAAAACGTCGCCGCCGCCGCCGCGATTGATCGCTGGACTCGAAGTGTCGGAATGCGGTGCCCGGCCCCGTCCTTGGGGGTGGAGGTGAATGCGGCATGCTCTATTCGATCCTGATCTACGTTCCGGAAGACCTGGTCGACGCGATGTCCAAGCGAGGAGAAGGACGCACACATCGCGCAAGCACCTGCAGGTGCACGACCAGCTCGCGCGCCCAGGGCCGGCTCGGCCCGGCGTGCGGCTGATGCCGACGACGACCGCAGTGCAGTTCCGCACGAGCAGCACCGCCGCACGTCGTCGACGGCCCGTTCGCCGAGACGAAGGAGCAGCTGCTCGGGTTCTACATCGTGGACTGCAAGTCGCTCGAAGAGGCGATCGAGGTCGCACGCTCGCTGCCGAGCGTGCGCACGATCTTCGAGATCCGGCCGGTGAAGCTGTTCTTCCCGGGCGGCGACGTCAGCCCGATTCTCCCACCGCGCGCTGTTGCGGCCTGAACAGCTTGCGCAGGAACACCGTCTCCACTTCGCGGCGCAGGTCGTTGTTCGGCTTCTTCAGGAAGCCGTGGCCTTCGTCGGCGAACACGACGTACCACGTCTCGACGCCGTTCGCGCGAATGCCGGCGACGACCTGGTCCGACTCCGACTTCGGCACGCGCGGATCGTTCGCGCCCTGCATCACCAGCATCGGCTTGGTGATCTTCGCGACGTTGGCGAGCGGCGCGATGCGCTTGAACACCGCCTGCATCTTCGGATCGCGCTCGTCGCCGTACTCCGCGCGGCGATTGTCGCGCCGATACGCTTCCGTGTTCTTGAGGAACGAAGCGAAGTCGCTGATGCCGTAACGCTCGACGCTGCCGACGAGGCGATCGGCGTAGTGCGTGCTCACGGCGAGCGACATGTAGCCGCCGTAAGACTGGCCGTAGACGACGACGCGATTCTTGTCGAGGTTCGGCTGCGTCGCGATCCAGTCGAGCAGCGCGCCGATATCCTTGACGCTGTCCTCGCGCTTCTCCGCGTTGTCGAGGTCCGCGTAGCGCTTGCCGTAGCCGGTGCTGCCGCGCACGTTCGGCAGGATCACCGTGGCGCCGAGCACGGCGGCGAAATACTGCGCACCGACGTTCCACGACGGGCGCGTCTGCCCTTCCGGACCGCCGTGAATATCCATGATCACCGGCGTGCGCACGTCGGCCGCGACGCCGGCCGGACGATAGACGAGCGCCGGCGACCGACAGGCCATCGAACGACTTGAAGCGCACGAGCTGCGGCTCCGCGAGCTTCGCAGGATCGAGCCCGCCGAGCTCCGAGGTCGTCCAGCGCGCGAGGTTGCCGCCGGTGACTTCCCAGGTCCACACGTCGCCGGCGGAAGTCGCGGTCGACAGGTCGAACGCGAGCTTGCGTCTTGTCCGGCGAGAACGCCATGTTCTGCAACACACCGCGCGGCAGCTGCGGCTGCGGCAGAGCGCGGCGCGTGACGAGATCGCGCACGACGACGTTCGAGAACCCGTCCTCGTTCACCGCGTAGGCGAGCAGGCGATCGTCGTCGGAGAGCGTGAACGTCTCGACGTCCCACTTCAGGTCCGGCGTCAGCACGGTGTCCTTGCCGCTGGCGATGTCGATCTGCACGAGCCTGCCGAAGTCGCTGTCCTTCGTGGAGATCGCGTACACGCTGCGGCCGTCGCGCGACGAGGCGCGCGTTCGTGTACAGAACCTTGCCGGCCTTCGGCGCGATCTGCGTCGCCTTGCCGGACGCGAGATCGAGCAGGAACAGCTTCGACTCGCGATTGGAGATGCCGCGCGTGAACAGCACCTGCGCGTGGTCCGCGGAGATGTCGTCGGGACGCGATCGAGCCCGCCTCGCGATACACGCTCTTCGCGCTGCGCGCGTCGGACGGGATCGGCGACGTAGATCGAGTACTCCGCCGAGCCCTTGGTCGCGCGCGACCACGCGAGCATCTTGCCGTCCGGGCTGAACGCGCGCCGACTGATTGCGCGTGCCGGGCTCCGTGAGCTGCACCGGATCGCCCGTGAGCCCGGCGGCGTAGAGCTGGAACCACTCGTCGCCGCCCGTGTCGCGCACGAACACGAAGCGGTCCGTGCCCGGAATCGCGATGGCGCCGGCGACGGGCTCGCTCTGGAAGGTGATCTGCGTGCGAGCGCCGCCCGGCGCCGTCACGCGGTGGATCTGCTGGGTCGCGCCGAAGCGCGTCGCGATCAGGATCGAGCCGTCCGACAGCCAGTCCTGGAACGAGGCGGCGCGATAGTTCTGATAGCGCTGCACGGCGGCGGCGACGTCCGCGGGAATTTCCGGCACGTTCTGCAACGTCGCGGTGCCGACCTGGCGCGTGGCGGTCGTTGCCGGGGTTTGCGCCAGCGCGCCGGCGGCGCAGATGGAAACGGCGATGGAACAGGCGAGCAGCAGGCGCATGGCGGACCCTCGGGGGAAGAGGGCGCGCTATTCTAGGGAGAAGAAGAGTCGGGCTAAAGCCCGACCTACAGTAGCACGTGTAGGTCGGGCTTCAGCCCGACTCATCCTTCCGCATCAACGTGCTCTTGCCGAACAGCGACTCGATCAGGTCGACCGCGAGCTGCGCCGTCTTGTTGCGCACGTCGAGCGCCGGGTTCAGCTCCATCACGTCGAGCGACGCGAGCCGTCCGGTGTCCGCGATCATCTCCATGCACAGCTGCGCCTCGCGGTACGTCGGGCCGCCCGGGATCGTCGTGCCGACGCCCGGCGCGATGTCCGGATCGAGGAAGTCGACGTCGAAGCTCACGTGCAGGTGCGTGTCCGCATCCAGCCCGGCCAGCGCCTGCTGCATCGTGTGCCGCATGCCCCACTCGTCGATGTAGCGCATGTCGAACACTTCCAGCCCCTGCTCGTGCACGAAGCGCTTCTCGCCCTCGTCGACGCTGCGGATGCCGATCTGCCGGATCGTCTTCGGCGAGAGCGTCGGGTTGATGCCGCTCAGGCCCGTCAGCTCGCCCGGCCCGAAGCCGCACAGGCACGCGACCGGCATGCCGTGAATGTTGCCGCTCGGCGAGAGCTGCGAAGTGTTGAAATCCGCGTGCGCGTCGAGCCACAGCACGCGCAGCTTCTTGCGCGTGTCGCGGCAGTGACGCGCGACGGCGCTGATCGAGCCGATCGCCAGGCAGTGATCGCCGCCGAGCAGGATCGGCAGTCGCGAGTGCCCGAGCTCGGCGCGGATCGCTTCGTAGATCAGGCGATTCCAGTCGGCGACCTGCGCGAGGTGCCGATAGCCTTCCGTCGCGCGGCTGCCACGGATTCGCCGGGCCGGTGAGATTGCCGCGGTCGACGACGTCCAGGCCGCGGTTGCGCAGCGCCTCGCTCAGGCCCGCGACGCGCAGCGCCTCCGGACCCATCGACGCGCCGCGATCGCTCGCGCCGATGTCGGTGGGCGCGCCGATCAGAACGGCAGCCGCGATTCGCGCTCATCCGCGCGCGACCTTGAGCGGCACGCGCGCTGCGAGCCGGCCCGCCAGCTCGCCGAACAGATCCTTCGGATCCGCCAGCGCGGGCAGCAGGTCGATCTCGCGCTTCGTGCCGCGCTCTTCCTGATGCAGGCGATGCAGGTAACGCAGCGCCGAGAAGTCCTCGAGCGCGAAGCCGACGGAATCGAAGATCGTCACGTCGCTGATCGGACAGTGCGCGCCTGCGCCTGGCCGGTCAGCACGTCGGCGAACTCCATGACGCGGGAACGTCGGCTCCAGCTGCTGGATCTCGCCCTCGATGCGCGACTGCGGCTCGAACTCGACGACGACGCGCGCGTCGGGCCGGCGCAGGATGTCGCCGTGCAGCTCGGTCTTGCCCGGGCAGTCGCCGCCGATCGCATTCAGGTGCATGCCCGGCTCGATCATCTGCGGCAGCAGGATCGTCGCGTTGCGCTTGTCCGCAGTCGCAGTCGTCACGATGTCGACGCCCTGCACCGCTTCAGCTGTCGAGCGACAGCGCGCGACGCGCAGAGCCGGTAGCTGCAGCAGTGCGAGGTTGCGTTCGAGCTTTTCGGTGGCTGCGAGATCGGTGTCGAACAGCCGCAGCTCGCGGATGCCGAGCAGGTGATAGAAGGCCAGCGCCTGGAACTCCGCCTGCGCGCCGTTGCCGATCAGCGCCATCGAGCGGCTCGCAGGCCGCGCCATGTAGCGCGCAGCGAGCGCCGACATCGCAGCGGTGCGCAGCGCAGTCGTGAACGTGAGCTCGGAAAGCAGCACGGGATAGCCGGTCGCGACGTCGGCGAGCACGCCGAACGCAGTGACCGTGAGCAGACCCTGCGACGGTGTTCTTCGGATGGCCGTTGACGTACTTGAACGAGTACAGGCGCCCATCGCTGATCGGCATCAGCTCGATCACGCCCACGGACGAATGCGTCGCGTGGCGCGGCGACTTGTCGAATTCGCGCCAGCGGCGGTAGTCGGCCTCGATCTCGTTCGCGAGCCCTTCGATGAAGCGGGCGGCGCCCAGCCGGGCGACCAGCTCCTGCACGCGTTCCAACCCGATGTAGTCGACCATGGGATATAGATCTCCGGGAGCAGCGAGCCCATGTTCCGGGCGCACAGAGCCAATGAATAGCCAGAAGACTGATCAAAATGAGGGCATAATTGAACACAATGTCAGCCTCGGCTGGCGATTTGATCAGCCAATCGAGGCCGCCCGTGGACGACATCGACCGCCAATTGATTGCGCTGCTGCGGGAGAACGCCCGCGTACCCGTGGCGACGCTCGCCAAGAAGCTGCGCGTGGCCCGCGGCACGGTTCAGAACCGGCTGGCCAAGCTCGAGGCCGACGGCACCGTCGTGGGCTACACCGTGCGGCTGCGGCCGCAAGTCGAGGAGCAGCGGATCCGGGCGCTGATGAGTGTTGCCGTCGAGGGCAACAAGGCAGAGGCGGTACTCAAGGCGTTGCGCGGCGATCCCGCGGTGGGTGCGCTCTACAGTACCAACGGTCGCTGGGACATCGTCGCCGAGCTGCGCGCCGACAGCCTCGAAGCGTTCGATCGCGTGCTCGGCCGCATCCGGCTGATCGAAGGCATCTCGAGCACCGAGACCAGCCTGCTGCTCTCGACCCACAAGCTGTAGTCGGATCTGACTCGCCTGCTCTGCTCGCGAACTCCAGCGCTGCTCTGCGCTCCTGCGCCGACGGCGGCGTCCACTGATAAATCCACGTCTCGGTGAGCGGCTGATGTCGATGCCGCAGGAACAGGCGGATATCGATCGGCTCGACGCTCTCGTCCGGCGGCTTCAAATCGAACATCGCACGAAAGCCGCCGATCGACTTGCAACGGACGCACCGAAGGAGTTTCGATCGTGCCGCGCGAGACGCTGACGACGGGCTGGACCTCCGTGCTCTTCGCCAGCGCGGCGAGCTCGCCGCCGGCGAAGTCGACCGCGAAGCGCCACGAGAAATAGTCGCCGCCTGTGACCGATGACCCCGCCGAGACCGGTGCGCGTCGCGACCGTCTGCGCGAGCGTCGGCGCCGCCGGCAAACGCGTGCCCCAGTACATGCGATAGCCGTAGAGCAATTCGTCGCCGGGTTGCGGCGGCGTCGCGGGATTCCAGTACGCGACGATGTTGTCGAAGGTCTCGTTCGGCGCAGTCAGCTCGACCAGCTGAATCGCGCCGTTCCCCCAGCCGCGCTTTCGGCTCGACCCAGACACTCGGCCGCCGGTCGTAGAAGACGCCGTCGTCCTGGTAGTGATCGAAATTGCGGTCCCGCTGCAGCAGGCCGAAGCCGCGCGGGCTCTCGTCGAGATACGAGCTGATGCGCGTCGCGGCCGGATTGCCGAGCGGCCGCCAGATCCACTCGCCCTTGCCCGTGCAGATCGCGAGCCCGTCGGAATCGTGGATCTCCGGTCGCCAGTCGTTCGCCATGCGGCGATCGTTCTCGCCGCACTGATACATGCTCGTCAGCGGCGCGAGACCCAGGCGGCGGATCGGTTTGCGCGGGTAGACCGCAGCGTCCACTTCGATCACTTGCGGCGCACCGGGTGTCAACGCGAAGCGATAGGCGCCGGCCGCGCTCACCGAGTCGAGCAGGCCGTAGAACACGAGCGTGCGCGCGTCGGGCGCCGGCCGCTCGAGCCAGAATGCGACGAAGCGCGGAAATTCCTCGATGTCCAGCGCGGTGTCGATGGCGAGCCCGCGCGCGGAAAGACCGAACTGCCGCGAGTCGCTGCCGCGGGCGCGGAAGTAGCTCGCGCCGAGAAACACGGCGACGTCCTCGTTCCAGTTCGTCGAGGTGTGCACGCGAAAACCTGCGAACGCCAGATCCGCCGGCAGCTGTTGCGCGTCGATGCCGCTGTCCGCGAGGTCGAACATGTCGGACCGGTAGCGGATCTCGCGCGCTTCGCCGCCGACGACCTCGTACAGGCTCACCGGCTCCTTGAAGCCGCGCCCGCAATGAAAAAACTCCAGGCGAAACGCGCTCTGCGAGCGCGCCCAGAGCGCGTGATCGTGACGAAAGCGGATCGCCTGGTACTGGTCGTACGTCAGCTCGCGCAGGAATTGCGGTGCGAGCTTCTCCGGCGGACGGTAAGGCGCACCCGCCAGCGCTCGCGCCTCCCCTTGAGCGTGGCGTAGTCGAACGGCGCGGCAGCAGCACGAAGGTCCGCGGTCGAGAGTGCCGAGAGCAGCACGGCGCTTTGCAGGAAGTCACGTCGTCGCATGAGAACGCGTAACCGCCGAGACCGCGCTTTGGATCCCGGTCGGGCTTAGCCCGACACTCTCGCCCTATTCAAAATCACCAGCGCGATCCCACCCAGAATCGCGACCGATGCGATCACGATCCGCGTCGTCACATGCTCGCCGAGCAGCAGCGCGCCGCCGATCGTCGCGATCACCGGCACGCTGAGTTGCACGGTCGCTGCGCTCGTCGCTTTCAATCCCTTCAACGCCGTGTACCAGATCGCGTAGCCGAGACCCGACGTCAGCGCACCGGATGCGATCGCATAGCTGGCCCCTGCGACATCGACCGAGAAGCGCGAAAGCATGATGAGACTGAGCGCCGCGGCAAACGGCACGGCACGCACGAAGTTACCGGCAGTGGCTGATGTCGGATCGCCGGCGCCGCGACCGCGCAGCGAATAGATGCCCCACGCGATTCCCGCACCGACCATCAGCGCGGCGCTGTGCAACGGCGGTGCCGACAAGCCGGGCAGCAACAGCGCAACGAGACCCAGCACGGCACACGCGAATCCGACGATCTGCCAGCCGCGCAGCCGATCGCCGTTCCAGAAGCCGTAACCGATCATCGTCGCCTGGACCGCGCCGAACAGCAGCAGCGCACCGGTCGCCGCCGACAGATTGATGTATGCAAGCGAGAACCCGGCTGCGTAGGCGAACAAAGCCGCGGCCGAAGCCCAATTGCCAGCGAGCCCGCGAACTCCACTGCGAAGCATCACGATGATCCAGAGCGTGAGTGCGCCCGCGACGATGCGCACCGAGGTGAACGTGCCTGCGTCGATGGTCGTGCCCGCGAGCGCCAAGCGGCACAACAGCGAGTTGCCGGCGAAGGCCAGCATGGCGAGCGCCGTCAGGAGCAGAACCCGGGAGCGAGACATGGGGCGCTATTGTAGGGACTTCCGCCGCCGCTTCGCTGGCGCACGGCTCGCATCGCCGCCGCGAATCGGCAACGCGTGCGTCGATTTCACTTCCTCCAGCACGAAGTAGGTCTGCGTGTGGCGCACGCCGCGCAGGCTCGCGATCTTGTCGCCGAGCACGCGCCGGTATTCCTCCATGTCCTGCACGCGGGTCTTCAGCAGGTAGTCGAAGCCGCCGGCCACCATGTGGCACTCGATGATCTCGTCGATGGCCTGCACCGTGTCCTTGAAGCGCTGGAACACGTCCGGGTTCGCGTGGTCGAGCGTGACCTCCGTGAACGCGAGCAGCTGCAGCCCGAGCCGTCGTGGGCTCAGCCGGGCGAAGTAGCCTTCGATGAAGCCGTCGCGCTCCAGCCGGCGCACGCGCTCGATGCACGGCGTGAGTGTCAAATTGACGGTGCGGGCGAGCTCCGCGACGGTGAGTCGTCCATCGGACTGCAGCAGCGACAGGATCTGCCGGTCGACGCGGTCCAGCTCGCGACCTCGGCTCGGGACTCGGCGGTCATGGCAGTTGCACTCAGTAGTTTCTACTTCCAGATGAGCGCTTGTTTAGAAGAATCCACTAGCTAACTGCCTGTAATGTAGCACGTTCTGCTCCCATCGTAGGTCTCACGGCCCCATGTTCGATAACCCCGCCTTCGATGCGCACGAGCGCGTCGTGTTCGCCGAGGACAAGGAATCCGGCCTGCGCGCGATCGTCGCAGTCCATTCGACGCGCCGCGGCCCTGGCGCGGGCGGCTGCCGCTTCTGGCATTACCGTTCGAGCGCCGAAGCCCTGACCGACGCGCTGCGCCTGTCGCGCGGCATGAGCTTCAAGAACGCGATGGCCGGATTGCCGCTCGGCGGCGGCAAGGCCGTCGTGATGGTCGACGGCGGGCACCCCAAATCGCCGCGGCTGCTCGAAGCATTCGGCCGCCTGGTCGACTCGCTCGAGGGACGCTACATCACTGCCGAGGACGTCGGCGCGACCGTGTCGGACATGGAAGTCGTCGCGACGCAGACTCCCTACGTGAGCGGGCTGCCGCGCACCGCAGTCGATGCCGACGGCAACCCGGCGCCGAAGACGGCGCTCGGCGTGTACCTCGGCATCAAGGCGGCCGTGCAATTTCAACTCGGTCGCAGCAGCCTGCGAGGCGTCACTGTGGGCGTGCAGGGTCTCGGCGGCGTCGGCTATGCCTTGTGCGACCTGCTCGCGGCCGACGGCGCCAGCCTGCGTGTAGCCGATATCCGTCCGGAAACGGTGCAGCGCGCCTGCAAGGAATTCGATGCCCTCGCCTCGCAGCCGAACGAAATCCTGTTCGAGCGCGTCGACGTCCTGTCGCCCTGCGCGCTCGGCGCCGTGTTCGACAGCAACACCATTCCGCGAGTGCAGGCGACTATCATTGCGGGCGCCGCCAACAACCAGCTGGCGACGGCCGCGGACGGGGCGCGCCTGCACGCGGCCGGCGTGTTGTATGCACCGGACTATGTGATCAACGCCGGAGGTATCATCAGCGTCGGGCGCGAATATCTGGGCGGCGCGAGCGCTGCCTCCATCGAAGCAGAGATCAGAAAGATTCCCGAGCGCCTGACGGAGATCTTCGCGCGCTCGCGAGCGGAGAACCGCCCGACCAGCGACATCGCCGACGAAATGGCGAAGCGGCTGATCACACAAGCGTAGGTAATAACGAATGAGTGCCATCCGAACCCGACTGCACGTTCCGCAAGCGCCCGCCCGCCCGGGCGACAAGCCGGACTTCAGCTACGTGAAGCTGTCGCCGGCCGGCGCAGTGGGGCGGCCCGACCCGACGGCGCCGCTGGCGCAGACGGAATTCCTCGCGAACGAGCTGGTGCGCGTGCTCGGCGACGATCATCGCGCCGTCGGACCGTGGGATCCGCATCTCGCGCCGTCCGACCTGGAGCTCGGCCTGCGCCACATGCTGCTCACGCGGCAGTACGACGACCGCATGCATCGCGCGCAGCGCCAGGGACGAATCACGTTCTATATCAAGTCGACCGGCGAAGAAGCGGTGTCGGTCGCGGCCGGCATGGCGCTGCGCCCGACCGACATGATGTTCCCCGGCTATCGCAACCAGGGCCTGCAGATCGTGCGCGGCCAGAAGCTCGTCGACCTGATGTGCCAGCTGCTCTCCAATTCGCGCGACATGTGCAAGGGACGCCAGCTGCCCGTCATGTACCACTCGAAGGAAGCGCGGCTGTTCTCGATTTCCGGCAACCTCGCGACGCAGTTTCCGCAGGCCGTCGGCTGGGCGATGGCCGCCGCCATCAAGAACGAAGACAACATCGCCGCCACCTGGCTCGGCGATGGCAGCACCGCAGAAGCCGACTTCCATTACGCGCTGCTGTTCGCGCAGGTCTACCGCGCGCCGGTCATCCTCAACGTCGTGAACAACCAGTGGGCGATCTCCACGTTCCAGAGCTTCGCGGGCGGCGAGCTGAAATCGTTCGCGGCGCGCGGGCCGGGCTACGGCATTCCGGGCATTCGCGTCGACGGCAACGATTTCCTCGCGGTGTACGCGGTCACGCAGTGGGCCGCCGAGCGAGCGCGCATGGGCGCGGGACCGACGCTGATCGAGCACGTGACCTACCGCGCCGCGCCGCACTCCACCAGCGACGATCCGTCGCGCTACCGGCCGAAGGACGACTACGAATCCTGGCCGCTCGGCGATCCGGTCGAGCGGCTGAAGTCCCACCTGATCGCGCTCGGCGAGTGGTCGGAGGAACGCGAGGCGACGCTGGTGAAGCAGTGCGAAGAGCAGGTCGCCGCGGCATGGCGCGAAGCGATTACGCACGGCACGCTGACGGACGGGCCGCAGCTCGATCCGGCCACGATGTTCGATGACATCTTCAAGGAGCTGACGCCGCACCTCGCCAGGCAGCGCCAGCAGCTCGCCGCCGAACGCGCCCAGGAAAATAAGAAAGAGAACAAGAATACGGAGAAGAAAGACAAATGACGCAGATGAACATGATCCAGGCGCTCAACTCCGCCATGGACGTGATGATGGGGCGGGATGCGAGCGTCGTGACGATGGGCGAGGACGTCGGCTACTTCGGCGGCGTGTTCCGCGTCACCGACGGTCTGCAGCGCAAGTACGGCGCAGCATCGCGTGCTCGACTCGCCGATCGCCGAGGGCGGCATCGTCGCCACCGCGATCGGCATGAGCGTGAACGGGCTGCGCCCGGTCGCGGAGATCCAGTTCGCCGACTACATCTATCCGGCGTACGACCAGATCGTCAGCGAGCTGGCGCGCATTCGCTATCGCACCGGCGGCGAATTCAATGCGCCGGTCACGATCCGCACGCCGTGCGGCGGCGGCATCCGCGGCGGCCAGACGCACTCGCAGAGCCCCGAGGCGCTGTTCGCGCACGTCTGCGGCATCAAGGTCGTGATGCCGTCGAACCCGTACGACGCCAAGGGCCTGCTGATCTCCTCGATCGAGGACGACGACCCGGTCGTGTTCTTCGAGCCGAAGCGCCTGTACAACGGGCCGTTCGACGGCGATCCGCACAAGCCCGCGGTCGGCGTGGAGCTCGCATCCCAAGGGCGACGTGCCGGACGGCCATTACCGCGTGCCGATCGGCGCCGCGGAGATCGTGCGCCCCGGCAAGCAGGTCACTGTCGTCACCTACGGCACGATGGTGCACGTGTGCATCGCCGCGGCGGAGTCGCTCGGCATCGACGCCGAGGTGATCGACATCCGCACGATCGTGCCGCTCGATGAGCGAAACGATCGTCAACTCGGTGAAGAAGACCGGGCGCTGCGTGGTCGCGCACGAGGCGACGCGCTTCGCGGGCTTCGGCGCGGAGATCCTCTCGATCGTCCAGGAAGAGTGCTTCTGGCACCTGGAAGCGCCGATCCAGCGCGTCGCGGGCTGGGACACGCCGTATCCGCACGCGTTCGAGTGGGAATACTTTCCCGGCCAGGCGCGCGTCGCCGCCGCACTGAAGGCAACGATGGAGGCGAAATGAGCCGCCATGTCGTGAAGCTGCCGGACCTCGGCGAAGGCACGGTCTCCTCGGAGATCGTCGCGTGGCACGTCAAGGTCGGCGACCGCGTCGCCGAAGACCAGCCGATGGTCGAGATGTCGACCGACAAGGCCGTGGTCGAGATGCCCGCGCCCGTCTCGGGCCGCGTCGTGTCGCTGGGCGGCCAGCCCGGCGATCACATCGCCGTCGGCGCCGAGCTCATCGTGCTGGAGACCGGCGAAGGCGCCGCGGCAGAGAAGCCGCGAGAAGAGCGAAGCGCCAGCTGCGCCGCAAGGAGAAGGCACCGAGGCTCGCACCTGCTCGCTCGTCCCTCCGCCCACGCAGGCCGCACCGCGCAGCCACGACGGCTCCGCGCACGGGCCGCGTGCTCGCATCGCC
This sequence comes from uncultured Gammaproteobacteria bacterium, assembly GCA_963830745.1. GTDB lineage: Bacteria > Pseudomonadota > Gammaproteobacteria > Steroidobacterales > Steroidobacteraceae > Steroidobacter. The sequence goes on along the minus strand of CAWHNL010000009.1, from coordinate 321,229 downwards.
GGCCACGCGTCGGCGCGCGCGCGAATCCGGCATCGATCTCGCCACCGTCGTCGGCAGCGGGCGCGATGGCCGCATTCAGCGGCAGGACCTCGATGCCGCGATCAACCAGGCGCAGCAAGGTGCTCCGGGCGCCGCGGCACGCGGCGCCGGCGGCCCGAATCGCCAGCCTCGCACCGAGACCGAGGAGATCCGCATCCTCGGCGTGCGCCGCGTCAGCGCGCAGCGCGTTGCCGAGTCGAAGCGCAACATCCCGCACTTCGCGTATGTCGAGGAAGTCGACATCACCGAGCTGGAGCGCCTGCGCAAGCATCTGAACTCGCAGGCTGCCGAAAGGCGCGCCGAGCTACACGTATCTGCCGTTCCTCGGCATGGCGCTGATCCGCGTCATCGAGCACTTCCCGAAGTGCAACTCGCGCTACGACGCCGAGCGCAACGTGCTGGTCCAGCATCGCGGCGTGCACCTCGGCGTCGCGACGCAGACGAGCGACGGCCTCAAAGTGCCGGTCGTGCATCACGCCGAGGCGCTGTCGCTGAGCGAGCTGGCGGCGCAGATCCGCCGCGTCGCGCAAGCGGCACGCGACGGCACTGCGAGCCGCAACGAGCTGAGCGGCTCGACGATCACGATCACGAGCCTCGGCAAGCTCGGCGGCATCGTCTCGACGCCGATCATCAACGCGCCGGAAGTCGCGATCATCGGCGTCAACAAGGCGATCGAGCGGCCGGTGGTGCTGCACGGCGCAGATCGCCGTGCGCCTGATGATGAACCTGTCGTCCTCGTTCGATCACCGCTTCATCGACGGCTACGATGCGGCCGAGATCGTGCAGGCGCTGAAGGAAATGCTGGAGCAGCCGGCGACGATTTTCATCGAGAACAGAGTAAGCCGACGTTGACGTGTCATCGCTGCGCTGCAGCTGTGACCCGGCATCACAGCGGTGCTAGGTCTTTCGCACTAGGCATGACGGCGGCGCGCCGCGCGCACCCTGTCGCCGAAAGCCCGTATTCCTTTGCGACTGGTCTCTCATCAATCTGCCGGCATTCCGCTTACTCTGTTTTCCGCGAGCAGCGCACCCATGCAAAGTTGCAGTCCTGACGCTGCTCGTGTTCGTACCATGTCAGCGTCCGCGGCGATCCGGCAATTCCTCTTCGAAGCGCAACAGCGCGTGCCCTGCCACGCCGTCGCGTTCACGCCGCCCTCGCGCGACCATTTCGACTTCCACTGCACCGCCGCCGACGCCGCCGAGGTGCGCCGCATCCTGGAGAGCGTCGCGGATTCCTTCCTGCTCGAATGCCGCAACCGCCCCGAGCCGGTCGTCAGCAACCGCGTGCGCTACGAGGCGAACGGACCGCTGGTCGGCCGCTTCCTCGCCGTCGCGATCCAGGACGAAAAGTCGCAGCTGGCCGGCGTCGCGCTGATCTTCCGCACGATGGAGCAGAAGGCGTTCAGCAAGGAGGACGCCCGCACCGTCGGACAGCTCACGCATCAGTTGTCGAAAGTCATCGCGCTGCCGGCCGATCCCATGACCGGCCTGCTGACGCGCAGCGGCGTCGAGAAGCTCATCGAGTGGCGCCTGGGCTCGCGCGGCGCACGAACGGCTTCGACGGTCCTGTACGGCGACATCGACCAGCTGCACGTCGTCAACGATCTGCTCGGCTTCGAAGCGGGCGACCAGGTGATCGCCGCGGTGGCGCATGCGCTGCAGGCGCAGCTCGCGAGCCGCGACGCCGTGCTCAGCCGCCTGTCCGGCGACCGCTTCACGATCTTCTTCTCCGATTGTCCGCTCGACCGCGCCCGCGCGATCGGCGACGAGCTGCGCGACGCCGTGCAGTGCAGTGCCGCTCACGATCGGCAGCCGACTCGATTCCGCTCTCGATCTCCTTCGGCGCCGCGACGGTGCGCGGCGGCGAGCGCAGCTTCGATCACGCGCTGGCCGCCGCCGAGGTCGCCTGCAAGGCCGCGAAGGATCGCGGCCGCAATCGCGTCGAGTCGTACCAGGTGCACGATTCGAGCATCAACCGCCGCATCGACGACATCGCGATCGTCGGCCGGCTGCGCAGCGCGCTCGACGAAGGGCAACTTCCAGATCTTCGGCCAGCCGATCGCGGCGCTCCTGCAACCGGAGAAAGTGCGCCGCTACGAAGCGCTGCTGCGCCTCATCGACGAGAAAGGCCGGCTGGTACTGCCGGGGCAGTTCATGTCGTCCGCGACGCGCTACCAGCTGCTGCCGCAGATCGATCGCTGCGTCATCAGCGACGTGCTGACGCGGCTCGCAGCGGCGAAGCGCGAGCCGGGATTCGAGCCGATCCACTTGTCGATCAACCTGTCGGGCCCGACGCTCAGCGACCCGACGTTCCTCGACTGGCTGGTCGTGCAGATCGACAGCAGCGGCGTGCCCGGCGACTGGCTGGAGTTCGAGCTGACCGAGACCGCCGCGGTGAGCAACCTCGAGCACGCGCAGCGTCTCATGGCGCGGCTCGGCGGAATGCGGCTGCCGCTTCGCGCTCGACGACTTCGGCACCGGCCTGAGCTCGCTCGCGCATCTGAAGGCGCTCAACTTCTCGGTGCTGAAGATCGACGGCTCGTTCATCCGCGACATCCTGCACAACGAGCGCTCGGACTCGCTGGTGCGCGCGGTGACGCAGCTGGCGCACGGCATGGGCATGGAGACCGTCGCGGAATACGTCGAGACGCCGGAGATCTGCATGCGCCTGATCGAGCTCGGCGTGCAGTTCGGCCAGGGCTATGCGATCGGCCGTCCGCGGCCGCTGGACAGGATCCTGCAGCCGGACCTGCAGCTCGCGAACGCGAGCTAGAAGAAGTCAGGCTAAAGCCTGACCCACAGCCACCCTCTCGCAACCGTGGGTCAGGCTTCAGCCTGACTCGCGGAACTCTCGGCCCGGCTCGGCCCTTGAACACAAGTATTCAAGGGAGCGCCGCGATGGAAACCCAGCCCCGATCCGCCACGCGCCCGGCCCGCGGGTTCACACAACGCTTGAAGGAAGACGGCCGCCGCACGCTCGAGCAGCGCAAGCGCTCGGCCGCGGAACGCGTCGAGGAAATCGCGCAGGCCATCGAACGCACCGGGGCGCAATTCAGCGAGAACGAGCCCACGCTCGCCGACGTCGCCACCCGGCTCGCCGCTACCGTCGGCAATCTTGCGACACGGCTGCGCGAAGGCAGCATCGACGATCTCGTCGACGACACGCGCGCGTTCGCGCGCCGCAATCCTGGTTTGTTCCTCGCCGGCGGCGTCGTTGCCGGTCTCGTGCTCGCGCGATTCGTGAAGGCTTCGGCGCGGCGCGCACCCACGCTCACCGAGGAAGTCGACGAAGCGGTTGACGACGCAATCGACGAGGTGATCGTCGAGGTCGACGAGGAAGTCGTGGCGCGCCCGGGAGCCTGACGTGGAACACGAGTCCGCCGCGAGCTTGTTGAGCCGACTCGTCGGTGACTTCGCCGAGCTGATCCGCAACGAAGTCGCACTCGCGAAGGCCGAGCTCTCCGAATCGACGACGCGCGCCAAGGCAGGCGTCGTCGCGCTGATCGGCGCCGTGGCGACGCTGCTCGCCGGGTCGCTCGCGCTCGCAGCCGCGATCATCCTCGGTCTCGCCAAGGTGATGGAGCCGTGGCTCGCAGCGCTCCTCGTTGGCGTTGCGATCACCGCCGTCGGCCTGTTCCTCTTGCAGGGCGCGAGGAAGAAGTTGCTGCCGCCGCACCTGGAGATCGAGCGCACGCGCGCCGCCGTGCGCCACGACGTCGAAGTGCTTGCGAGGAGAACCTGAATGAATGCCACGTCGGAACGACCGGGCGCGAGCCGCGATCCCGAACAGCTGGAGCGTGCAGCGGAGCGCCTCCGCGCCGACCTGGATCGCACGCTCGATGCGCTGGAGCGCAAGCTGTCGCCCAGCCAGCTGCTCGACCGCTCGCTCGCGTATCTTCGCGAGCACGGCGGCGACATGGCGGTCGCGCGTCGGCGATTCGGTCCGGCGCAATCCCGTGCCGATCCTGCTGGCCGTCGCCGGGCTCGGCTGGCTCGTTCGTCATCGTCGGTGCGTACGCGCGAGCCGATTGATGTCACCCGAGCGATGACACGTCGTACGGCGACGAATCCCCCTACGCCGATCCGCAAGTCCCGCGCAGCAGGTTCCACGATCGCGTGGCTGCCGCGCGCGCCCGGACGCGTCGCGCGCAGTATCGAGCAGTCTCGGCTCTCGAAGAGCGCCCGCTCCTGTTCGGCGGCCTCGCAGTCGCGATCGGCGCGCTGCTCGGCGCCGTGATTCCGTCGACCCAATACGAAGACAAGGTCGTCGGACAAGTGCGCGACCGGGCGGTGGAGCGCGCGAAGCAGATGGGTGAGCGCCAGTACCAGAACCTGCGCAGCCGATTCGAAACGCATCAGCGATGTCGAGGTGAGCGGCCAGGCTCACTGAGGAGCCGCCATGGATCGACGATGACAGACTGCTGTCGTTATTGCCGCCACTCTTCCTGCTCGCTGCCTGCGCCGGCACACCCAGCGACCAGCCCATCGACGCCGGCAGCGGGCCGAACCCCACGCTGCCGCAGCCGGAATCGAAAGCGATTCCGACCGTCAACGTCGCGCCCGCCAAAGGCTGGAGCGGCGATCAGAAGCCCTCGGCCGCTGCGGGCTTCGCCGTGTCGAGTTACGCAGCCGATCTCGATCATCCGCGCTGGCTCTACGTGCTGCCGAACGGCGACGTGCTCGTTGCGGAGACCAACGCACCGGAGCGTCCCGAGGACAAGAAAGGGATCAAGGGCTTCTTCATGGGCCGCGCGCAGAAGAAGGCCGGCGCCGGCGTGCCGAGCGCGAATCGCATCACCTTGCTGCGTGACGCCGACGGCGACGGCAAGGCCGAGTTCCGCAGCGTGTTCCTCAAGGACCTCAATTCGCCGTTCGGCATGGCGCTCGTCGGCAACGACTTCTACGTCGCGAACACGGACGCGGTCATGCGCTTCGAGATACCGCGCCGGCTGCCGCGTTCATCGACGGGGCCCGGCAAGAAGGTCGCGGACCTGCCGGCCGGGCCGATCAACCATCACTGGACCAAGAACCTGATCGCGAGCGCGGACGGCAAGCACCTGTACGTCACTGTCGGCTCGAACAGCAACGTCGCCGAGCGCGGCATGGAGAACGAGGAGCGGCGCGCCGCGATCCTGGAGATCGATCCGGCGACCGGCTCGTCGCGCGTGTTCGCTTCGGGACTGCGCAATCCGAACGGCCTCGACTGGCAGCCGCAGAGCGGCGCGCTCTGGACCGCGGTCAACGAGCGCGACGAGCTCGGCAACGATCTCGTGCCCGACTACATCACCTCGGTGAAGGACGGCGGTTTCTACGGTTGGCCGTATAGCTACTACGGACGCCATCGTCGACGAGCGCCCGCAGCCGCCGCGGCCCGACCTGGTCGAGAAGGCCATCGTCCCCGACTACGCGCTCGGCGCGCACACGGCGTCGCTCGGGCTCGTGTTCTATCGCAGCGATCTGCTGCCGCAACGCTATCGCGGCGGCGCGTTCGTCGGGCAGCACGGCTCGTGGAATCGCAAGCCCATCGCGGGCTACCGCGTGATCTTCATCCCGTTCTCGGGCGGGCGCCCGACGAGCAGCAAGCCGGAGGAGATCCTGACGGGCTTCGTCGACGAGCAAGAGCACGCGCTCGGCCGCCCGGTCGGCGTCGCTGTCGACGGTCGCGGTGCGTTGCTCGTGGCAGACGACGTCGGCAATCGCATCTGGCGCGTGACGCCAGCGCAGCGCGCAGTAAGCTCGCGGTAATGAGCGCAAATCAATCTGCGAACGAGGCCGTCCACCTCGTGTGCGGCCACTGCGATCGCGTCGTGCGCGTGCCGCCCGAGCGCTTCGCCGAAGGGCCGCGCTGCCCGAAGTGTCACAACCCGCTGTTCGAGGATCATCCGCTGGAATTGAAGTCGGCGAGCTTCGACAGGCACATCACGCGCAGCGACTTGCCGGTGATCGTCGACTTCTGGGCGCCGTGGTGCGGACCGTGCCGCGTGATGGCGCCGCACTACGAGGAAGCCGCGCGCCGCCTCAAGCACCAGGCACGCTTCGCGAAGGTGAACTCCGACGAAGAGCCGGCGCTGTCGAAACGCTTCGGCATTCGCGGCATTCCGACGCTGATCGCCTTCAAGCAAGGTCGCGAGGTCGCACGCCAGGTCGGCGGCATGGACCTCAACGGCCTGCTGCGCTGGACTAGCGGTATTTGAGCCCCGTGCCCGTGTTGAACACGATCACGCGGTCGCTCGGGCGAATGAAGCCGCTCGTGCGCAGTTGCGCGAGCGCTGCCCACGCCGCACCTCCCTCCGGACACACGTCGATGCCAGATCGCGAAGCCAGCTCGAGCGTCGCGCGCTGCATCTCCGCTTCCTCGATCGCGATCGCCGTGCCGTGCGTATCGCGCAATGCGCGCAAGCAAATGAAGCCACCGAGCGGCGAAGGCACTCTCAGACCGTAGGCGCGCGTCTGCGCGTTCGCCCACGCCTCCGTCCGCTCCGCGCCTTCATGGAATGCCTTCGCGACCGGCGCACAACCGGCCGCCTGCACCGAGACGAACCGCGGTCGCTGGTCGCGCGGGATCCAGCCGAGAGCAGCCATCTCGTCGAACGCCTTCCACATCCCGATCAATCCGGTGCCGCCGCCGGTGGGATAGAGCACGACGTCAGGCACTGTGCCGCCGAGCTGTTCGACCAGCTCGTACGCCATCGTCTTCTTGCCCTCGATGCGATACGGCTCGCGCAACGTCGACACGTCGTAGGCGTCTTTCGGACCGTGCTCGCGCAGGAATTTCCCGGCATCCGCGATCGTGCCCTGCACGCGGTGGATCGTGGCCCCGTACAGCGCACACTCGTCGAAGAACGGCTTCGGCGTGTCGTCCGGCATGGCCACGACGACAGGCAGTCCGGCGCGCGCGCCGTAGGCGGCCAGCGCTCCGGCCGCATTGCCCGCCGATGGCGCCGAGAACTTCTTCGCGCCCAGGTGCTTTGCCATCGAAACGGCCAGCGCCATGCCGCGCGCCTTGAACGACCCGGTCGGGTTGCGCGACTCGTCCTTCACCCAGACGTTCTCTGCCACCGCGAGCAGCGGGGTGAAGCCCTCGCCGAGCGCGACCTCGTCGCCCTCTTCCAGCGGCAGCAGCTCGCGGTAACGCCAGAGCGTCGGCGGACGCGAGGCGAGATCGGCAAGCCTGAGGCGAATCGCGCCGAGATCGTAGTCGACCCGCAGCGGCATGCCGCAGCGCTGACAGACGCCAAGCAACGTACGCGGATCGTGGCTGGTTTCGCAGGCGAAGCAATGGACGCCGCGGAGGAACTTCGACAGTCGGGGTGTCAGGTGTGAAGTCATCGCCGCATGATAGCGCACGGACCCGATGGAACCGCGACGGCCAGCGGATGCGTTAGAGCACGCCACCGCCCACTCCCGCATTGCCCGAGGACACTCCCATGGCCCGCGCTCGACCCACTTTCAGCGACGACGATTCCGACGACATCGCGCCCGACGCGCTGAGCCTGCTCCGCCGCGATCACCGCCTCGCCGAGGAACTGTTCGCCGAGTTCGCGCGCGCCGCGCCTCAGCAACTCGATCCGCTCGCGCGCCGCATCTGCAAGATGCTGCGCGTCCACACGCAGATCGAAGAGGAATTGTTCTACCCCGCCGTCAGCAGAGCGCTGACGGAGCCGGACAAGTCGCTGGTCGAGAGCGCCCAGCGCGAGCATGCGCAGGCCAAGGAATCGATCGTGCGCGTCGAGTCGATGACGTCCGAGCACGCGACGTTCCGCAATGAGATCGATTTGCTCAGCAGGCGCGTCGCGGAGCACGTCGCGGGCGAAGAGCAGGAGCTGTTTCCGAAAGTGAGCGCGACGACGCTGGATCTGACGGCGCTGGGTATCGCGCTTGCCGAGCGCCGCGACACGCTGCTGGACGTGCTCGGCCTGCACGGCGACGACGAGGAAGGGGCCGCGAACCAGCGCGAGACGCATGAGCAGAGTCGGGCTGAAGCCCGACCTACAGGCAGACCGGAGTCAGGCTGAAGCCTGACCCACACTGCGCGAGCTACAGGGGCACCAGAAACTTCTGGACTGCGTAGCCGCCGACGTTGTTGCCGAGCTCGTTGCCGGCCAGCGAGTCGTAGCGGAAGTGGATGCCGAGGTACACGCGCGACATTGCGCATTCGAGCGCGGCGGCCGGGAAGCTCTCGAAGCTGCGCGTCGGCGGGTTCATCGCGATCTTGCCGGACATCGGGCCGGCCTTGTCGACCTCGGGCGTCGCCATCGTGAACTTGCGCTTTGCGCCGAACGTGTCGGCCATCACTGTCATGGCCGCGCCGCAGACCGTGCCGTGCGCGGACGGGTAGGACGGAAACGCGTACGTGTGCCGGTGCAGGTTGTCCCACTGCGCATCCAGCTCGGTCGCCGGATTGCCGTCCTTGTCCGCCCAGTGGATCGCCGTGTACGGCCGCCAGTGGTTGTAGAAGAACTTGCTGTCGAACGAGCTGACGTAGCCATCGAAGATGCTCATGTTCAGCAGAGCGAACAGCCGCGCAGCGCGACGCAGGTCCAGGCGATCGCGCAGCACGAGGTCGCGAGCGAGGCGGTTGTGCGAAGCCTCGACGAACTCTTTCCACCACATCGCCAGATGCGTTTGATCGGCCGTGCGCGTGCGGCTCGCGAAGCCGCCGACGTCCTTCACTTCTGCGAACGCCGCCGTGTACTCGGGACTGCCGATGGCCGGCGGCGGGCGGACGCGAAACTGATCCGCGCGCGTCAACGCGAACGGCTTGACGGTCCCCCAGCCCGTGCCGAACACGAAGCCTTGCGGTGTGCCGCTGTGCTCGCGGAATTCCGCGTAGACGCCGGGTCCCATCGGATGAAACCGATACTCCGCCTTCTGATCCCACTGGTCGTCCTTGCGGCTGTCCAGAACCGCGGCGGCCGCAGCCTTGCCAAGGTCCACCGAGCGCTGCTGCGCGGCGCCGCTCGCAGGAGCGGTGCGATCGAGCAGCTGCTGCCACTGAGCTGACTGCTTGGGATACTGGTTCAGCGCAATCTCGTAGGCCGCTCGTGACGCTGCGACGATCGGATCTGCGTCCGGTGCGTCCGTCTGCAACGCGTACGGTGCATATTCGCGGTGGATGGCGTTGAGCGCGTCGTGCATCGCGAGATGCATCATCGCAGCCGCGCGCACGCCCTTGAGCGTCAGGAATCCATCTTCTGCTTCCGCCGACAGCGAGCAGCTGCTCGTTCCATTCGACGATCACAGCCGAGCCCTGCTTCGGCCGGCCGTCCGCTGACCAGGCAACGCTCTGCAGGAGCAGCGCGAGCACGAGTGCCATTCTCTCATCGCGACCACCTTGCATAATGACCTCGTGCAGCAGCAATCTAGCGCCGCCGCCGCCTGCGCCACTACTTGCCGTTTTGTACTGGTTGCCCGTGCAGCGCCGCGAGGACAATGAGTCATGGCACACCAATACGGTCAGTACTGTCCGCTCGCGCTCGCAGTCGAGCTGCTGTGCGAGCGCTGGACGTTGCTCGTCGTCAGCCGCCTCATCGACGGCTGCACGCAGTTCAACGAGATCCACCGCGGCGTGCCGCGCATCTCGCCCTCGCTCCTGTCGCGCCGCCTGAGTCAGCTCGAGCGCGCCGGGCTCGTGAAGCGCGGCCCGGCGAAGAAGGGCTTGCCGCGCAGCTGCACGCTGACGCCCGCGGGCCAGGAGCTGGCCCCGATCATCGATGCGCTCGCGGTGTGGGGGCAGCGCTGGAGCCGCGACATGAACGAGGACGATCTCGACATCGCCTTCCTCGCGTGGAGCATGCATCGAAACATCGACAGCGCACGCATGCCGCCGGGCCGCACGGTCATCGAGTTCCAGTTCCGCAATGCGCCGCCGGACGGCCGGCGCGTTCTGGCTCGTGCACGAGCAACGGCGCCACGGACATGTGCCTGAATTCGCCCGGCTACGAAGTGGACCTGCAGGTGCGCGCCGACCTGCGCCTGTTCATCGAAGCGTGGCGCGGCATTCGCGATCTGCGGCGGGAGATTCAGGCCGGTCACGTGCAGGTGCTCGGCCCGCACGCGCTGCGCAAGCAATTTCCGAGCTGGCTGTTGCTGAGCGGTCTCGCCCCGCATCCACGCCTGCGCCCGGGGCGCGAGCAGCGACTCGCCACAGCCTGCAGCAACGCCTGATTCGCAAAAGCTGCTATACGGCCCGGGCCTGCCGCGCACCGGCACGCGTCTGCTAGAGTCTCCCGACGTCGATTCCCTTCGATCGATGGCCCAGGGAGCCTTTCATGATTTACAAACGTCGATTCGTCATTGCTGCGGCATCGTCCGCGCTCGCGCTGGCGGCACAGGCGCAGGACACGGAAAATGAGCCGCTCGAACAGGTGGTCGTGACCGGCACGCGCGTCGCGAACCGCTCGGCATTGGACACCGCCGTTCCGGTGGACGTCGTTTCCAGCGAACAGCTGCAGAACGTCGGTGTTGCCGAGATCAACCAGGCGCTCGCGGTCGCCCTGCCCTCGTTCAACTTCCCGCGGCCGGGACTCGCCGACGGCACCGACACGATCCGTCCTGCGACGCTGCGCGGCCTTGCGCCCGATCAGACACTCGTGCTCGTCAACGGCAAGCGGCGCCACGCGGCTTCGCTCGTGAACGTCAACGGCACGATCGGCCGCGGCTCCTCCGCGGTCGACCTCAACACGATTCCGACCGGCATGGTGCAATCGATCGAAGTGCTGCGCGACGGCGCGTCGGCGCAATATGGCTCCGACGCGATCGCGGGCGTGCTCAACCTGCGCCTGCGCGAAGCGCACGAGGGCGGCGATGCGACCGTCAGCTACGGCTGGCGCGACTCGAGTTACGACACGCCGACCGCCGCGCCGGACGATCGCTTCCCCGCGGCCGTGCTGCAGCGGCCGACGCCGACGTGGTCCGCGCCGCCGAACCTGTCGCGCGACGTTTCCGACGGCGAGACGCTGGTGGCCTCGATATGGAAAGGACTGGCGCTCGGCGAATCGGGCTTCGTCACGCGTCGCCGCCGAGTACAAGGACCAGGAGCACACCGAGCGCGGCGGCTACGATATGCGGCGCCAGTATCCGCTGCTGCCGGGCAACGTGTTCGATCCGCGCGAAGCGACGTTCAACCGCTTCAACTCCTGGTACGGCGAGCCGGAGCTCGATCAGAAGACCGTGTTCGTCAACGCCGGCTACGATTTCGCGAGCGGCGCGCACATGTACGGCTGGGCGAGCTGGCAGGACCGCGACGCGAAGGCGCCGGGCTTCTATCGCCTCGCCGACGATCCGTCGAACCGCAACGTGATCGAGATCTATCCCGAACGGCTTCCTGCCGTTCATCGCGCCGGAAGTCACCGACTACTCGGCCGCGTACGGCGTGCGCTGGAAGCTCGGCGACTGGGACATGGACTCCTCGCTGGTGTACGGCAAGAACAAGATGGAGTTCACGATCGAGAACACCCTGAATCGCTCGCTCGGCGTCGCGAGCAAGACGGTGTTCGATGCCGGCGGCTTCGACTACGACCAGCTGGTGCTGAACCTGTCGGGCGTGCGCCCGGTCGAGATGAGCGCGTTCGCTTCGCCGCTCAACGTCGCGGTGGGCGTCGAGGCGCGTCGCGAGGAGTACTCGATCTTCGCCGGCGAGCCGGATTCGTATCGCAACGGCGGCGTGCTGCTCAACGGCGCGCCGACTGCGTCGGGCTCGCAGGTGTTCGCGGGCTTCCGGCCGGCGAATGCCGGCAGCGAAGACCGGACTGCCGTCGGCGCCTACGTCGACCTGGAAGCGAACGTCACCGAGAAGTTCCTCGCATCGGTCGCGCTGCGCGGCGAGCACTACTCGGACTTCGGCGAGAACCTGTCGGGCAAGCTCGCGGGGCGCTACGACTTCACGGAGAGCTTCGCGCTTGCGCGCCTCGGTGCAGAACGGCTTCCGTGCGCCGTCGCTCCAGCAGCAGTTCTTCCAGACGACCTCGACGAACTTCATCGGCGGCCTGCCGTTCGACGTCACCACGTTCCCGGCGACCGATCCGATCGCGCTCGCGCTCGGCTCGCAGGAGCTGGATGCCGAGGAGTCGCTCAACTACTCGATCGGCGCCGTGCTGCGCCTCGGCGAGGTCGACATCACGATCGACGCGTATCGCATCGACATCGACGACCGCATCGTGCTGTCGGAGAACCTGACGTCCGCCGGCGGTGCGCGACTTCCTGACGGCGCAGGGCTTCATCGGCGTCGGCGGCGGCCGCTTCTTCATCAACGGCGTCGACACGGAAACGCAGGGCGTCGACGTGGTCGTGAACTGGCCGGTCGAGACCGGCGCAGGCCGCTTCGACTTCACGTTCACCGCGAACTTCAACGAGACGGACGTGACGAGCGTACCGCGCCACGGCGCAGCTGGCGGCGTTGAGCCCGCCGCCGGTGCTGTTCGATCGCTTCAACATCCTGACGTTCGAGGAAGGCACGCCGAAGGACAAGTTCAGCGCGCAGGTCAACTGGAACCTCGACCGCTGGGGCGCGACGCTGCGCGCCGTGCGCTACGGCGAAGTGTTCTCGCCCGACAGCGCCGCGACGTTCGCGACCGTGGCCGCCGGAACGCGGCCGAACGACATCACGCTCGGCGCGAAGACGCTGGTGGATCTGGAAGGCCGCTTCGACATCACGGACCACATCCGCGTGGCGCTCGGCGCGGAGAACCTGCTGGACGAGTATCCGGACCCGAACACGCCGAACGCGAATCCGACCGGCACGACGTCGTTCTCGAACTACTCGCCGTTCGGACGCTCGGGAAGGTTCGTGTACGGCAGGTTGAGCTACAAGTTCTGAGTTGTCCGACTGAAGTCGGACCCACAGCTTCTTCTGTGGGTCCGGCTTTAGCCGGACTCTTCTAGCTCGTCGCGACCGCGACAGCCGCGCACGCCATCGCAGCACCTGTGCTGCGATTGATCGTGCGCACAGCGCGCTCGCTCTTGAACATGCGTCGCGCACGCGCGGCGAGGAACACGTAGCCGCCGAGCACGAGCGGCAGCCCGACCGAGATCACGCCGACGATTTCCAGGAAGCCGAACACCGTCAGCTCTTCCAGCCGCACGACGGTCGGCAGCAGCGCCAGGAAGAAAATCGCCGTCTTCGGATTCGCGAGCGTCAGCGCGAGACTGCCGAGGAACAGCTGCATCGGCTTCTGCCCGGTGTCCACCGGATCAGCCTCGGCAGCAACCGCCGGCGGAGCCGTCCACAGGCGATACGCGAGATAGAGCAGATACGCAGCGCCCGCGTACTTGATGACGACGAACACCACCTGTGCGGTCTGCGCGAGCGCAGCCAGACCGGTCGCCGCAACGACGAACCAGATCAGGTCGCCGATCAGGAATCCGGCGATGAACGCGGTGGCGCCTTGCGTGCCGCGCGCCAGCGAGCGCGCAATCACGGCCGCGACGCCGGGACCCGGCGTGGCAACCGCCAGCAAGTAGACCGAGGAAAAAATCAGCAGGCCGTAGAAAGACACGACACGCTCCAGCACATCCCGCGGGAAGTGCTGGAGCTTACCGTATTCCGCAGGCTACTTGATCGCCCAGGTCCCCTCGCCGGTGCGGCAGGCGCGTCCATCGGACGTGCGCGAGCGGCCGTCGAGCGTGGCCTGGAGCGTGAAGCGCCGGCAGTCGCTCGGGTCGCCTTTGACCGCGGCGAGCGGGGTCAGCAGGTAGCTCACACGCGTCTGCTCGTTGGACCAGCGCACTTTCTGGCCGAGCTTGACCAGCTCCAGCGAATGGCCGACGCATGCACGATCGCGGTCGTCGAGATCGCGGCCGATCTCGCGCCCGACGACTGCGCCGAGCACCGAGCCGACGATGATGGCGACGGTACGATTGGAACCCTCCCCCACCCTGGAGCCGATCGCCCCGCCGACCACTGCACCGATGACGGTGCCGATGTCGTCGCGATTACAACGGCCTTCGATGATTCCGTAGTCGCGCTCCCACTCTTTGCCGGTGTAGCCGACGTACGCGGGATCGTGCTTCTTGCGCCAGCCGTGCGCCTTGGCATGATCCGGCGGATCCGCGAGCGCCGGCAGGCACACGACGGCCGCGATCACTGCGACCACACGCATAGCAGCGAAATGCAGTTGAGTACGCATACGGACTTCCCAGATACGTGTGTGCGTCATGCGCACGAAGGCGCCTATGTTCAATCGCGCGGGACACGCGGTTCTTCGACGCAAGTCGCAATTCATGCGATGCGCGAGCGGATGGAACCTTTTTTATTGCAGTTGCGTGTTGAGGCGATCGACCATCGCCTGTGCCGGATCGCCCGGATAAAGCTTGCTGAAATCCTGCAATAACAGCCGCGCCGTCGGGCGATCTCCGGCTGTTCGAGCAAGCTGGACCAGCGTCAGCAAGTCGGCGCTGCTCGCCGGCCTGAAGCGCGCATCCTTCCGCAATCTTTCGCGTACCAGATCGAGAGCTTCGCCGGTGCTGCGCTTGGCCAGCAGGCGCGGCAACAGTTCGCGCGCAAGGCGATCGGCGAGACGGCCGTCGGGCCACTGCGCCGCGCGTTGATAGAGCCAGCGCAATTCGGCGATCTGGTCACTGCCCTTGTTGACGAGGCCAAGCACCGTTTTCCAGGCGTTGGCATGCGCTCCGCCGCGCCACTCCGCGTAGATGCGATCGATCTCCCGGTCGCGCGTTCGTTCATCGGGCGCGTCGTCGTCGTCACCCGCATCCCAGTGTTCGGGTGTGTGCACGTCTTCGAGGCCGATGTCGAGGCGCCTCTCGAACAGCACGCCACCGATCAGCGCGAACATCGCCAGCCACGCGTACATGAGCAGCGCGACGCGCAGCACGAGCGGCAACACATCGCCGATCGCCGATTCGACGACGAAGCGCGAGAACAGCCACACGAGCGCGATGAATCCGAGGATCAGCACGTAGTCGCCGCGCAGGCGCGCGATGAGACCGAGCACGCGGCGCGGGTTCAGCGATTGCACGACCGTGCCGGTCGCGCCCTGCACGGCGACGACGGCCGGCAGGATCGCGCCGATTGCGAACGTGAACACGAGTGCGCCGCGCTCGCCGACCCAGTAGCTCGCCGCGTCGGATGCATAGAACAAGCCGATCGCCATCAGCAGCAGGATCATCGGGCGCTGCTCGGTGAGCGGGTTGACCATCTCGATCGACAGGGTCGGCGGCTCGGCGACGCCATCGGCGAGATGATCCATCAGCACGAACGAGTATTTGCTGAACCAGGAGAGCAGAATGAGGCCGAGCGGGATGCCGAAGAAGCCGGCCTTGGCCGCCACGACCAGCAGCACGGCTGAACGTGCCGATCAGCAGCAGCGGCGCCGTCCGCAGCGGAATGGCGAGATAGCGGAGAATCGCGGCCGCGCCCATGCGCGCGACTCTACCGCATCCATCGCCTACAATTCTTGTTTGTCAGGACGCGGGCGCTTGCCTGTAATAGCGCAACGCCATCGCGGGGGAGACCAGAAGAATGATCGCCAGAACTCGTCCGAACTTGTACTCTTCGCTGCCCTGCTGCTCGGCGCGTGTGCGCAACCGCAGCCCGCCCAGGCACCGTCGAAGTCACCCTCGATCGGCAATCCGCAGGCGATGGCTGCCGCGCAAGCCGCGATGGGCATGCAGGCCGACGCGACCATCCAGGCAAGGCGATCTACGATCGCGCCTGTGCGGCGTGCCACAACAATCCCGAGGCGACGCGCTCGCCTTCGCTCGAAACGCTCAAGGCGATGCGCTACCAGACGATCAGCTACGCGCTCACGCAGGGCAAGATGCAGGCGCAGGGCTGCGGCGCTGAGCGCGCAGGAACGCTCGGACGTGATCGACTTCCTGGTGGGCCGCGAGGCGACCCGCGACGACTGGATTGCGAAGGCGATGTGCCCGGCGAGCCGCGGCAAGCTCGACCTCAGCGCGGAGCCGACCGTGACCGGCTTCGGCTTCGACAAGAAGAACCACCGGCACCTGAGCGCCGACGCAGGCCGGCCTGCGCACCGCAGGACATGAGCAACCTCGAGCTCGCGTGGGCGTTCGCGTTCCCGAAGGCGACTGCGATGCGCTCGCAGCCCGCGATCGTCGGCAAGACGCTGTTCCTGCCCGTGCCGGACTCGTCGCGGCTGTTCGCGATCGACATCGGCGGACCGCCGTGCGTGCGCTGGGTCTACGAGAACGAAGTGCCGCTGCGCACGAGCGCCGGGTACGGCGAGCTGCCGGGCTCGAAGCGCAAGGTGCTGGTGTTCGGCGATCTCGGCGCGAACGTCCACATGGTCGATGCGACGACGGGCAAGCAGATCTGGGTCGCAGGCGGTCGGCCTGCATCCGCTGTCGCTCACGACGGGCACGCCGGTGCTGCACGAGGATCGCGTCTACGTGCCGATCTCGCAGTACGAGATCTCGCTCGGCGGCAACGACGATCACGAGTGCTGCAAGAGCCACGGCGCGGTGAAGGCGCTCGACGCGCGCACCGGCAAGACGATCTGGACCGCGCACACGATGGAAGACGCGAAGCCGGTGCGCGATCGCGGCGACGGCAAGATGCTGTGGGGTCCGTCCGGCGCGCCGATCTGGACTTCGCCGGCGATCGACGCAAAGCGCGGCGTGCTGTACGTCGGCACCGGCGAGGCGACTTCCGAGCCGGCGGCGCCGACGACCGATGCGATCCTCGCGATCGATCTGAAGGACGGCTCGCTGCGCTGGACGTTCCAGGCGACCGAGAACGACATCTTCCTGAGCGGCTGCGGCCGCAATCGCAAAGGCCTCAATTGCCCGAAGGAAACCGTGTTCCGCGACGTCGACTTCGGCGCGTCCGTCATCATCGCGCAGCGCTCCGACGGCAACGACATCCTGCTCGCCGGCCAGAAGGCCGGCACGGTCTGGGCGCTCGATCCGGATCAACGGCGGCAAGCTGGTGTGGCGCCAGGACTTCGGCGAAGGCTCGCCGCTCGGCGGCATTCACTGGGGCATCGCCTCGGACGGCGAGCGCGTGTTCGCGCCGATCAATCGTCCGTACGGCTTCACGCCGCCGAAGGACGGCGGCACGACGCAGAAGCCGGGCATGCACGCAGTGAAGGTCGACACGGGCGAAGTGCTGTGGACGTACGCAGCGCAGCCGGACTGCAGCGGCGATCGGCAGACGCGCGTGAAGAGCTGCGGGACCAACATCGGCCTGTCGGCGGCGCCGGCGGTGATCGACGGCGCGGTCGTGGAAGGCAGCCTCGACGGATTCCTGCGCGCGTTCGACGCGAAGACCGGCGAAGTGCTGTTCCAGTTCGACACGGCGCGCACGTTCGAGGCGATCAACGGCGTCGAAGCGCGCGGCGGCTCGATCGACAGCGCGTCGATCACGGCGGCGAACGGCTACCTGTTCGTGAACTCGGGCTACGGGATGTTCGGGCAGCTGGCGGGGAACGTGCTGCTGGCGTTCAAGGTGAACAGAGGCAGGCGCACCTGAAGCAGCCGGAGTCCTGAAGCCTGACCCACGGCCTTCATCGATACGACACGACCGCCTTCAGGTACGTCGTAGTAGAAATCGACGCCGTCGTAGAACGCCTGCACGCTCAGGCGCTCGTCCTGGCCGTGCGCGCGGACGTCGTCGCGCGCCAGCGCCGAGCCGCTCACCATGTACGTCGGCAGGCCAGCAGCGTTCGTGTAGATGCTGTCCGATGCACCGACCGCCATGCTCGGCACGATGGGTGCGCCCGGCCACATCTTCGCCGCGATTTTCTCCAGCGGCTTCAGCACGTCGGGCCGCAGCGGCGGCGGCGCGTAGCCGCGCACGTTCGGCGCAACTTCGTCGAGCTGCTCCGTCAGGAAGTTGTAGTAACGCACCTTGACCGTCGGATCGGCGACGACCTGCACCAGCTCCTGCCGCACCTCTTCCGGCGAATGGCCCGGCAGGATGCGGCAGTTCACGTTCGCACGCGCCGTCTGCGGCAGAGCATTGTTCGCGTGACCGCCGGACAAGCGCGTCGCGACGCAAGTCGTGCGCACGATCGCGTTGTCGATCGGATCCTGCGAGATCTGCTGCAACGCCTGCGGATCCGGCGGCGTCTGCAGAATTCCGCGCAGTACGCCGGCGTGCGCGGCGTCGCGATCGCTTCGCCACGCGCTCGAAATACGCGCGCGTGACGTTGTTCAGCTCGAACGCGAAGTCGTGGCTCGACGACGCGATCGAGTGCGCGCGCCAGGCTGTAGATCGCATTCTCGCGCGGCGGCACGGAGCTGTGGCCGCCCGGGTTCGTGACCGTCAGATCGAAGTCGGCGTACACCTTCTCGCTCGCCGTGAGATCGACCTGCACGGCGCTTGCCGTTCTCGAGCATCACGCCGCCGCCGTCGTGGTTCAGCACGAACTCGGCGTCGACGAGATCGCGCCGGTTCTTCAGCAGCCAGTCGACGCCGTTGGCGTTGCCGCCCTCCTCGTCCGCCGTCAGCGCCAGGATGATGTCGCGGTCGGGCTGTAGCCCTCGCGCGCGATAGCGCAGCAGCGTCGTCATCATGATGGCGATGCCGTCCTTCATGTCCTGCGTGCCGCGGCCGTAGAAGTAGCCGTCCTTCTCCAGGAACACGAACGGATCGACGGTCCAGTCCTCGCGCAGCGCTTCGACGACGTCGAGGTGACCGATGAGCAGCACCGGGCGCTTGCGGCCCGTGCCCTTGAGGCGCACGACCAGGTTCTGCTTGCGCTCGCCCGGCCCGACGACCTGGACGTCTTCCGCCGCGAAGCCGCCTTCGCGCAGCCGCTGCGCCATCGCCTCGGCGGCCGGCGTCGAGCCCAACGCCGACTCGGTGGTCTTGATCTCGACGAGCTGCTTGAACAGCGCGCGCGCGAGCTGGTGCGGATCCTGTCGATCCGCCGCCGCGGCCGCCGAACCGAAACCCCAGCTGAAAACGATTGCGGCTGACGGCCGCGACCGACTCGAATTCTCATTTCAGTCCCAGTTCCTCGCGCAGCTGCTTCGCCGTCAGCAGCCTGTGTATACACCTTCGAGCCGACGTCGAACTCGCGCGCGCGCGCCAGTCCGCCGACGACCACCGGATCGAAGCCTGCATCGCGCACCAATCGCTGCGCGACCTTCAGCGCTTCGGCGTCGTCGCTCGCCAGCGGAATCGCCCACAGCCCGCCCTTGCGATTGCCGTCGTCCTTGAGATTGCCCTCGTTGATCGCATTGAACGCGCGCACCAGCCGCACGCCCGGCAGGTATTCCTTCGAGGTCACGCCGGTGCCGCGCTTGCGCGCGTCCTCGGCCATCGCGCCGTCGCGGAACGGATAAGGGTTGCCCGTGTCGAGCAGGATCTTGCCCTTGCCAATCGCTCGCCAGGTCGCGGCCGACTTGCGGCGTCGCCTTGTACGGCACGGACAGCAGGATCACATCGCCGAACTTTGCCGCCTCGCTCGGCGTGCCGACGCGGACCTTCGGCCCGAGCGACTTCGCGAGATCCTGCAGCTCCTCGGGATGACGCGAAGAGATGACCAACTCGTGGCCGGCCTTCGCCCAATGCGTCGCGAGCGCGCCGCCGATGTTGCCGGTGCCGACGATGCCGATCTTCAGGGGCGCGTCCGCGGCGGAGGACAGCGGGGCACAGAAAGCGGCGGCGCACAGCAGGAGCGCACGCAGAGCATTGCGGGCATTCATGAGTCCATCTCCTCGAGGTGTTCGTACAGCTGCAGGAAGCGCTCGGCCGCGTGGTGCAGGTTGCTTTGCCAGTCTGCACCGGCCGCGTGAGTCGGCGCCGTCGGTCACCCATTTGACTGCGGTGAACCGCGTTCGTTCGAGCCAGCATACCTTGGCGAGCGCGTAGCCTTCCATATCGACGCACGTCGCACTCGATGGCGCACTCGGTCGTGGCGAACGAATCGCCGGTGCCGCAGACCGCCGGCGTCAGTTGCGGAAAGACGGGCGGAAATTCGAGCCGAGCGGGCACGCCGGCATCGAACGGTGTCGTGCCGAGCGGCACGCCGAGCCCGCTCACGTCCATGTCGCGTTGGACGAATGCGTGGCACTCGACGCACCGTGCCGGTCGGATGACGCCGGCTGCCGGCAGTACCGAAGTTGACGACGTGCGGCAGGGCGCGACCGGCGTGTCGATAGTCGGCGAGCCGCCGCGTCAAGGCATACGCGGCATTCACCTTGCCGACGCCGCAATAGAGCACCGGTATACCGCGCCGCTCGAAGACGCCCTGCCCTTCGAGCTCGAGTGCCATCACGATCAGCCGGCGCGGGTAGTGCATCGGTCATCGGGTCGGCATGATATGTTCTCGCCGCTTGGCATACGCGACAAATAATCGAGGGGAGCGCTGCATGGCCTTCTGGAATCGCACCAAGAGCTTCGAAGCGGCGACGTCGCGCGACGACGCACAGCGCGCTGAAGCCGACGCTCAGCTGGGCGCACCTGGTCGGACTCGGCGTCGGCGGCATCGTCGGCACCGGCATCTACACGCTGACCGGCGTCGGCGCCGGCATGGCGGGGCCGGCGGTGATCCTGTCGTTCGTCATCGCCGGCATCGTCTGCGCCTGCGCCGCGCTCGCGTACGCCGAGATGGCGACGATGATGCCGATGGCCGGCAGCGCCTACACCTACACGTACGTCGCGCTCGGCGAGTTGCTCGCCTGGATCGTCGGCTGGACGCTGATCCTCGAATACACCGTCGTCTGCAGCGCCGTCGCGGTCGGCTGGTCGGGCTACGCGGCCGGCGTGATCCGCTCGGCCGGCTGGCCGGTGCCGGAGGCGTTGCTCGGCCGGACCGTTCGCCGGTGGACTGATCAACCTGCCGGCGATCGTGATCTCGCTCGCCGTCGCAGGCGCTGCTCGCGCTCGGCTCGCGCGAGAGCGCGACCGTCAACCTCGTACTCGTTGGCGTGAAGCTGGTCGCGCTCGCGATCTTCATCGCGCTCGCGCTGCCGGCGTTCGACGCCGGCAACTTCGAGCCGTTCGCGCCGTTCGGCTACGGCTCGGTCGAGGTCGCGGACGGCACGAAGCAAGGCGTGATGGCCGCGGCGGCGATCATCTTCTTCGCCTTCTACGGCTTCGATGCGGTGTCGACCGCCGCCGAGGAGACGCAAGAATCCCGAAGCGCGATCTGAAGATCGGCATCATCGGCTCGATGGTCCTGTGCACGCTGCTGTACATGGTCGTCGCCGCCGCCGCGCTCGGCAGCTCGAACTACCAGGCTCTGGCCAAGAGCGCCGAGCCGCTGGCGATGGTCCTGCGCAATCTCAATCATCCCGCTCGCAGCGACGCTGATCGCCTCGGCCGCCGTGATCGCGCTGCCGACGGTCATCATGGCGTTCATGTACGGCCAGTCGCGCATCTTCTTCGTGATGGCGCGCGACGGCCTGCTGCCGCAGCGGCTGAGCGCGGTGCATCCGCGCTTCGGCACGCCGGTGCTGATGACGTTCATCACCAGCGTGATCGTCGCGCTGATCGCGGCGTTCGTGCCGCTGCAGAACATCGCCGCGGTCGCCAATGCAGGAACGCTGATCGCGTTCATCGCCGTCGCCGTGTGCATGATCGTGACGCGCCGACTCATCCCGCAGCATCCGCGCATGTTCGGGCCGGCCGCCACGTGGATCATCGGCATCGGCGGCGATCGTCGGCTGCATCTACCTGTTCTCCAGCCTGCAGACGCCGGACGATGTATCTCCGTGCTGATCTGGAACGTCGTCGGCCTCGCGATCTACCTGCTGTGGGCGCGCCGACGCAGCCTGCTGGAGCCACGGCGGCCGACCGAAGTTCAGAGCCTGGATGAGCACGGCTTGTGCGCCCAGGCGCCGACGAATAGCGGCGCGACGACCGTTGCGTCCGCCGTCTGCACGGCGCGCTGCAAGCGCTCGGCGAGCGTGTCGACATCGACTTCCGCGGCCGTCGCGATGCCGTTCTTCTCCATCACCGGCAACAGCGTGCGCGTGATTCCGGCGAGCTGATGGAAGAGCGCCGCGATCGGCGGCCGTGCCGATGCGCGCATGCGCAATCATGCGCGGCGCCGGCAGCTGCGCCTGCTGGAAGGTCTGCGCCAACCGCAGTCCCATGCGCGGTTGGCATGCGCGCAACGCAACGCCTCGCTCACACGCGCGACCGAGCGCGCGAGCAGCGGCACGTGCGGCTCGCTGGTCGCGGCGTCACGTCGAACTCGTGGAACGCCACGATGCCGCCCGGCACCAGCAGCTCGCAGCAGCCGGCGCAGCAGCGCGTCGGGCTCCGGGAAATACATCAGCACGAGCCGGCCGATGATCGCGTCGAAGCGCGCGTCGGTCGCGAGGTCCTGCAGGTCTTGCGTAACGAAGCTGACGTTGGCGAGACCCGACGTCGGCGGCGCGCCGCTTCGCGAGCGCGATCGCCTCGGCCGAGCGGTCGACGCCGATCACCGAGCCGTCGCGGCCCACCAGCGTCGCCGCCAGGAACGACACGTCGCCGGCGCCGCAGCCGACGTCGAGCACGCGCATGCCCGGCCGCATGCCGGCCGCGCGCAGCACTTCCTCCGTCAGCTCGCCGAGGAACCTGCTCTGTCCGATCAGACGTTGCAGCTCATCGTGATTGTGGCCGAGGGCGTAATCGTTCGGGGCACGGTCGTCTCATCGGCCCAAGTTTCGCTTGGGCCGGTCAGCGTCGTCTCGTGCCGTGCGCCGCGCTCGTGCGCCGACTTTGGTCAGCTGACTTTGGTCAGACGCTCAGGAGCTGGCCTGTCTCCACCGACGCGTTCAGCGCCGTGGCGAGGGCGGCGTCGCCGCTCACGAGGTCCTTCCAGCTCAGCTCCTGGCCCTTGCGCCGGCCCTTCTCGGTCAGCTTCAAACCCTGCGGCGAAATCGTCACCACGTACGGCTTGTCGTCGATGCCGATCTCGCGCTTGAGCTCTTTTTCCAGCTTGGTCATTGGCACGCTCTTCGTGTAGTTGATCGGCGGAGGCGAATTCCCCGCACCGGGACACTCCATGAAACAGCGCCGACACGCGCATGTTCCCGAGGGAACATCGGGCCTGTCAGGCGTTTGCCGGCGTGAGGCTAGCGCGATTTGCGCGCTTTCGCATCCATTGCGGCAATCGGCCGGCCGGGCGGCGTAGCGGAAGACGTAGCGCATGGCGTCGCCGATCGTGCTTTCCCAGACCGGCCAGCGGTGGGCGCCGTCGACGATGCGCAGCTCCGCCGGCTGCCCGTTCTTGCGCAGCAACGAATACAGCCGGGTCGCCTCCGCTTCGATGAAGAAGTCGTCGTCGTCGCCGGAGTTGATGTACATCGGCACCGCGATCTTCTTCGCGAGGAACGCGTCCCAGAGCGCCGGGTAGTTCAGCTCCTTCCACACCTGCGCGTCGAACTCCGGAGCGCCGAACACACCGGCGCGGCGCGCGCCGGAGGTCTGCGGCGGCTCGGGATCGTAGATCGCCGGCGACAGCAGCGCCGCGGCGGCGAACATCTCGGGATACTTCAGCGCGAAGCGCAGCGCCCCGTAGCCGCCCATCGACAGGCCTGCGACCAGCCGGCCGTTGCGCGCATCGATGACACGGAAGTTGCGCTGCACGTCGCCGAGCAGGTCCTGGATCACCGCGGTTTCCATCTTCTCCTTGCGATCGACGTACCAGGTCGAGCCCGCATCCGGCATGACGATGATCGCCGGCGGGATCTCGCCGCGCGCGATCAGCGCGTCGGCGGTCGGCTGGATGTGCCCGAGGTTCGCCCAGTCGTACAGGCCTTGCCGTTGTGACCGTGCAGCAGGTAGAGCACCGGATAGCGCAGCGTCGACGTCTCGTAGCCGTCGGGCAGATAGACCGCGTACGCCCACTTGCGCTGGAGCGCGGGCGAATCGAATTCGCGAGTCACGACGACGCTCGCCGTCGCCGGCAGCGCGAGCGCGAGCGCCGAGTGCGGCGAGCAGCAGCCTCGACGTCAGCAGCACCCGACTGCAGTTCCTTCTCGGCCTCGCGCGCGCCGGAGAGGATGCCGGGCAACGCGTAGTTGCCTTCGTGGCAGGCGTACTCGTAGATGTTGGCGTCGACGGTGACGAACGGCAGCTCGCCGGTGAACGCCGACGTGAACGTCGCGGGATCGTCGACGGTGAAGCGATAGACGATCTTGTCTTTCGCGACGCGCGTGAAGCGCTCGGTCACGACCGCGTTCTCGGACGAGCCGCGGAAGCTCTGCTCGGGACGGAAGTTGCGCGTCTCGACCACCAGCGTGTCGCCTTCCCAGTGGCCGACGGAGTCGCCCATCCACTTCCTGATGCCGCCCGGCGCGTGCCGATCCTGGATTCGGATGATGCGCGCGTCGTGCACCATCTCGACCAGGATCACCACGTAACCCGGCGACTGCACGATCTGGTAGTAGCTGTTGTACATGACCGGCAGCATCGGCGGCCCGGACGCCGAGCCGAACGACAGCAGGCAGCGCTCGCCGAGCGCGCGTCCTTCCGGACCGTCGTTGGGATTGCGCGCCGCGCGCGCGGCGGTGCGCTGCTGACCCGCTGCAGTGAGCGGCGGAATGCGCCCGTTCGCCGGCTCGATGATCATCGAGGTCCGATACTCGCCGTCGATGTTCGCGACCGTCATGCCGCGGTCGGTCCAGAACAGGTTGTAGTTGCCGACCGGCGGCAGCGAGCTGGTCGCTTCGATCTTCTTGTTCGGGATCGCTCGGCGCCGCGTCGGCTTCCACTGCCGCGATCGCCGCCTTGCTGATCGCAGCAGCTTCCTGCTCGGTGAACGCGCGCCGCTCGCCCAGCTCCGGCGAGCGCTCGACCGGCGTGGCAGTCGCGTTGGTCCACACGCCCTGCAGGTCCGGCGCGCCATCCGGCAGTCGCGGCACGCGATAGTCGCCGGCGAAGGCATGCGCTGCGAACAGCGATGCCGACGACCAGCGGTCAGAAGCACGATCCCCTTGTCTTCACGAAAGCCTCCTTTTCGCCAGCCGGGCCGCTGTGCAGAAACAGCCCGCGCGCCGCTGCGAAACCGCTGCGATTGTAGCGATGTCGCTCCCGCGTCTAAGCGCGCGCATGCACAAGAATTATCAAGCTGCGCGCAGAAACGGCGCAGCGTCATAGACATGCCGGCGCACGGCATCGCACACTTTGCGCCTGATGCCAGCGGCTCGTCTCGCAGGTGGTTCCATGCACAGCATGCGTCACATTCTCACGCGTCGCGGCGCTGGTCTCGGCGTTCCGCTCGTCGCTGCCGCGTCGCCGGAGACGCTCGACAACTTCCGGTTGACCGATCAGCAGGGCGCCTCGCACGAGCTGTATTACTTGTCGGACATGAAGGCGGTCGTGCTGCTCGCCCAAGGCACGCAGTGCAAAGCGTCGCAGGCGGCTGCCGCGACGCTCGAAGGCTTGCGCGCGAAGTACGAGCCGCAGGGCGTCACGTTCCTGCAGATCAATTCCAATCTGCCGGGGAGCGCGAACGGCGTGTCGCGGCCGACGGTCGCTACGCAGGCCACGAAGGGCATCCCGGTTCTGGTCGACGAGACGCAGCTGATCGGCGAATCGCTCGGCCTCACGCGCAACGGCGAAGTGCTGATCGCCAACCCGCAGGGCTGGAAGGTGGCGTATCGCGGCGGCAGTCGGCGCTGTTCCCGACTGTGCTCGACTCGATGCTCGCAGGCGGCGCCGTCAAGGCGGCCGCGAGCGAAGTCGCGGGCTGCGCGATCGCGATGCCGGAGCGCGACAAGAAGCAGGCGCACGCGCAGATCTCGTACGAGAAGACGATCGCGCCGATGCTGATCGACAAGTGCGTTGCGTGCCATCGCGACGGCGGCATCGGCCCGTGGCAGATGACGAGCTACGACATGATCAAGGGCTTCGCGCCGATGATCCGCGAAGTCGTGCGCACGCAGCGCATGCCGCCGTGGGATGTCGATCCGCACTACAGCGTGTTCAGCAACGATCGCGGTCTGTCGACCGAGCAGGCGCGCACGCTCGTGCACTGGATCGAGGCCGGTGCGCCGCGCGGCACTGGCCCCGATCCGCTGCTCGCGCAGAAGAAGGATTGGCCGGAGTGGCCGCTCGGCAAGCCCGACCTGATCGTCGAGCTGCCGGAGTTCACAGTGCCGGCGACCGGCACGATTCCGTACCAGATGACCGAAGGTCGAGAACCCGCTCGACCACGACGTGTGGGTGCGCGCCGTCGATTGGGTGCCCGGCCAGCGCAGCGTCGTGCATCACATCATCGCGTCCGCGGGCGGCGCCGAGCGCCGCGGCGCGATCAGCCTGAACAACTACGTGCCGGGCGTGGAGCCGCTCGAGCTGCCGCCCGAAGCGGGCATCCTGCTGCCGGCGAAAGCGACCTTCCACTTCCAGATGCACTACACGTCGAGCGGCAAGGTGCTCACCGACGAGACGAAGCTGGGCCTGTACTTCCGCAAGGACGCGCCGAAGTACAACTTCCGCAGCCTCGTGTTCGCGAACAACAAGCTGCGCATTCCGCCGAACACGAAGTGGCACGAGGAAATGGCCGAGCAGACGTTGAAGGCCGACGCGATCCTCTACACGCTGCATCCGCACGCGCACTATCGCGGCAAGGCGTCGCGCTTCGTCGCGTACTACCCGGACGGCAAGGAACAGACGCTGCTGAACATCCCGGCCTATGACTTCAACTGGCAGGGCACGTACGAGCTGGTCGAGCCGATGAAGGTGCCGGCGGGCACGCGCATCGTGTACACGCAGTGGTACGACAACTCGACGCAGAACAAGGCGAACCCCGACGCCGAACCGCGAAGTGACCTGGGGCGAGCAGACCTGGGACGAGATGATCTTCGGCGTGATCCGCTATCGCAACGTGAACGAAGACGCGCAGGCCCAGCCGCAGAAGGGCCCGTCGCAGGAAGAGCTGTTCACCGAGAGACAAGCAGGGCGATAGCGCGCCCGCCACCCTGCCCTCCCCGCGAAGCGGGGGAGGGACTTTCCCATCGCGACGTTACAGGTACGTCGGGCGGCGCAGACGCGGCACCAGGAACGGATCCAGGCGCGCTGCGTGACGTTGCATCACGCTGCTCGCGCCGCGTGCCGCCAACGCATCCATCGAGCGACCCTTGTTGTGCCCGTGGCTCCTGCCGTCCGGGTTGAACGTGCGCAGGAACCTCGGACGCCGCCGCACATCCGCCGCCGCCTCGAAGCCCGAGGCCAGGCGGATCAGCGTCGGCTCGCTCCACGCCGAAGCCATGAACGTGATGCCCACCGGCAGATCGAACGCGAACCCGCCGGTCACCGTCACCAGCGGATAGCCCGCGACGGCCGCGAAGCCCGAGCTGCCGAACAGGAACGCATCGCCGTTGATCAGGTCGGTCGGCCACGCCGGCGTGTTGGTCGGCGCGATGATCGCCTGCACGTTGTTCGCCGCGAGCGTCGCGTCGATGCCCTGCGGGCCGGCCAGCTCGGTCCGCGCACCAGCGCCTGCTGGTACTCCGCCTCGGTGAACGCCTCCGCCTTCCGCCAGCTCCATCAGCTCCTGCCCGAAGAACTTCAGCTCCTCGTCGGCGTGATCGAGATTGAACTGGATCACGTCCGCGAGCGTGCTGACCGGCACGCCGGAGCGCGTCGCGAGATACGCGTTCAAGTCGCGCTTGAACTCGAAGATCAGCACGATGATCTCGGACTGGTCGGCGTTGAACTCATCGAACGTCGGAATCTCGACGGATCGACGAGCACTGCGCCCGCGTCGCGCATGACCTGCAGCGCGTCCTCGAAGATCGCATCGGTCTCCGGCGTCACGCCGGTGAACTGTCGCCCGACGCCGATGCGCGCGCCGCGCAGGCCGTCTGGATTGATGAACTGACTGTAGTTGCGGAAGAAGTGTCCGGCGCTCGCAGCCGTCTGCGGATCGCGCGCGTCCGGGCCGGTGAGAGCGCCGAGCACAGCAGCCGCAGTCCGCGAGCGAGCGCCCGTGTGTGCCGACCGTGTCCTGCGTGTGCGAGATCGGCACGACGCCCGCGCGGCTCGTGAGTCCGACTGTCGGCTTGATGCCGGCGACGCCGCACTGTCCCGCCGGGCACACGATCGAGCCGTCGGTTTCCGTCGCGAGCGCGGCGGCAGTGAGCGCTGCCGCGACAGCAGCGCCGGAACCGGAGCTGGAGCCGCACGGATTGCGGTCGAGAATGTGCGGATTGCGGCACTGGCGGCCGACGCCGCTCCAACCGCTCGAGCTCTGGAAGCCGCGGAAATTCGCCCACTCGCTGAGATTCGCCTTGCCGATGATCACTGCGCCCGCATCGCGCAGCCGCTTCGTGACGGTCGCATCCTGGAGCGCAGGCGCACCGGCGAGCGCGAGCGAGCCGGCTGTGGTTTGCTGTCGATCGCCGGTGTCGATGTTGTCTTTCAGCAGGATCGGGATGCCGTGCAACGGCCCACGCGGCCCGTTGCGCCGCCGTTCCTGGTCGAGCTGCGCAGCGATGCGCCGCGCATCGGGATTCAACTGAATGATCGCGCGCAGGTCGAGCCCCTTGTCGATCAGCTGGATCCTGCGCAGATAGATTTCGAGCAGCTCCTGCGCGCTCAGCCGGCGCGACGCCATGAGCGACTGCAGCTTCGCGATGCTCGCGTTGGCGACGTCGTCACGATCGCCGCTGAGCGCGCCGAAGTCCTGCGTGGCTGCAGTCGTCGGACTGTGCGTCGGCCGCGAGCGGTGCGAGCGCCGCTCCCCCGGCAGCCAGCGCGCCGGCTTGCAGAAAGGAGCGACGATCCCAAGTTCGTCTGCGACTCGGGTTCCTCGCTACGCCCCTTCGACTCTTCTCCGTCTTTCATGGCCTTCTCCCGCGTGATGAGGAGCAGCGCTTATACTCCATGCGGCACGACGAAAAAATCCGCGCTCTCTGACTGCGGAATATCGGCAAAAAAGTCGTGTAAGAAGCGCCAGGCACGAGCCAAAAAAATGCCGGAGAGAACGCTCGCGGCTCTCTCCGGCACTTACTGCGGTTGACTCAGTAGTAGATCAATCAGTCGCGCGCGTAACGATCGCGATCGCCGACGCGACGCATCTCGCGCTCGACGTCCAGGTACGCTTCGGTCACCGGCTTGAAGTCGAGCTCAGCCTCGCGATCGCGCGAGCGCTCCACTTCGTCGCGCAGTGCGTGATAGCGGCCGGACAGAGTCGCGGAACGCATCTTGGATATCGTCGCCGTCGGCGCGCCGGTCTTCGAGCGTGTGATTGAAAGTCGCGCGTCTCGGCTGCGAACTCTTGTGCGTCGCGATAGTAGCTGCTGTCACCGCCATCGCGCGCGTCCGATTGCAATTCGACTGCGCTGCGCTCCAGCCGCTCGGCTGAGCTCGCCAGGTTACCGTGCGTCGTCACGCAGCCCGCAAGACCCACGGCGGCGAACGCAGCGATCGTCAATCCGAATTTCTTCAAGAACATTTGACAAAGCTCCTCTTCGACTCGCTATCAAAGCAACGAGTCGCTGAGGAGCAGGGTTCCGGGTGCGCCGTGTCCGACAGCCGATGGCTACGGCTTGATGCCGAGCGCTTTGTACAGCGCTGCGGGCTCGTAGATGGCGCCGTCCTTGATCACGAGAGCCGTGCGACGCACGTCACCGATTCGCTTCGCGGGATCGCCTTCCACCAGCACCATGTCCGCCAGCTTGCCCGGCGTGATCGAGCCGAGCTCCTTGTCTTTGCGCGCGACTCGCGCGGCACCGAGCGTCGCGATGCGCAGCACCTCCGGCGCGCTGATGCCCGCTTGCGCATACAACTCCAGCTCGCGATGCAGGGTGAAGCCCGGCAGCCCGTCCGTGCCGGCGACGATCGGAATCCCGGCGTCGTAGATCAGCTTCGTCATGCGCAAGGTCGCACGCTGCGATTCGCGATAGCGCGCGTCCTTGCCCTCCGGCACCGGCAGACCGCCGGCCAGGAATCCGCGACGCACCTGCGGCGGCAGGCGGTCCGCAATCGCCGCGTAGCTCGGCGAGATCTTGCCGGGTCGATCCGTGAACAGCCCTTCGAACACGGTGAGCGTCGGATCGAGCACGACGTTGCGATCCTTCAGCAGCCGCACGAACGAGCGCACGCGCTCCGAGTTCAGATCCAGCGTCGCGCCGCGCTCGGCCACCGCGATGAAGCGCGCCGGCGTGCGCGTGTCCTTGACCTCGTCGAAGAAGAAATTCAGGAACACCATGTTGATGTGCTGGATCTCGTCCGCGCCGGCTTCGACGAACTGCTGCGCGGTCATGAACGCCGGCACGTGGCCGCTGACGCGCAGGCCCGGCGTCGTGCGCGAGCTTGATGATCGTCGGCATCAGCTCGGGCTTGATCGAGCTGTAGACCTTGATGCCCTCGTAGCCGAGCTTCGCGTAGTTTTCGATCGCGCTGCGCGCCTCGGCCTCCGTGTCGACGAACACCTTGGTCGGCCCGGTGTACGGGCCGCGACCGTCCATGAAGCCGCGCATCGTGATGCGCGGTCCGATCATCGTGCCGCTCTCGATGTCGCGCTTGATCTGCAGCAACGCGTCGTTGTCGTTCGCGAGATCGCGCACGGACGTGACGCCGGCTGCCATGTGCAGCAAGCCGTCGGTCGGCCCGACGTGAACGTGCATGTCCCACAGGCCGGGCAGCAGCGCCTTGCCCGCCGGCGTCGATGCGCTCCGCCTGCGACGGAATCGTCACGGTGCCGTCCTTGCCGACCCCGCGAATGCGATTGCCATCGATCAGCACCGTGCTGCCCGGCGCGGACTGTCCCGTTGCCGCGTCGAAGACGTTCGCGTTCGTGATCGCGACCGGTTGCTTCGGTTTGCGCGTCAGCGCGCGCGCCAGGTCGACGGTGCGCGCGCTCGCGAGCGCTTCCTGTTTCTCGAGCAGCTTCGGCACGCTCGCTTCCCAGCCCTCGCGCACGACGGAATAGAACCGGTCGACCGAGGCGAAGAACTTCTGATCGTCGTCGAGCCACACCGTGCTCGGCGAGAACCCGAGCCCTTCGATCAGATACGCCGTCACGTGCCGCTTCTTCGCGCCGTCGCCGACGTTCAGATCGTCGGCGCGCTTGATGGTCGCCTCACCCGCGGGCAACAACGCCATGCGCTGCCCCGGCGCTTGCAGCAGCGCGTGCGCGAGCCAGCCCAATTCTTCCGGGAAGCCCTTGCGTGCTCAGATAGAACGCGCGGCCGCCGAGCTTCTGCTCGCCCGCCTCCGCACTGTTCTTCCAGCGCGCGAGGCCGTTGGCGAACGTGAAGCGCTCGGAGACCGGCGCCTTGATGTAGTCGACGCCGTCCATTTCGATCGAGACCGGAACACTGGCGGCATCGAGCCGCACGCGCGCGGTGAGCTTCGGCCCGCGCCCGCGATCGTTGTACTCGTAGCTCAGGTTGCGCGAGCCGTCCGCGGCAACCGTGCTCGTCTGCACGCCCGCGGGCTTCTCCATGATCAGAACCGCATAACGTGTCTGACCCGCGTCCTGCGCTGACGCAAAGACGCTGCACGCAAACAGGAGAGCAGCGGCGAGACCAGTAAGGCGCAACATCTACGGCTCCTCGTGTTGTTTTTTCGGTTCAAGCCCGAGTTGTGACGGGGCTCTCAATTCTACTGATTTGGCAAGGGGTTTTGCCGACTTATTCAGGAGCCGTTGTAGGAGCACCGGCATAATCCGGCGCCGTAACGCACCTGGGCGTTAAGTCGATTAAGGAGAGCACACCATGCACAAGCGTCTTGGATTGACCGCGTTCGCGAGCTTCGCCCTGATGGCCGCGATGGCGGCGCAGGCCGACACCCAGCCCGGCTTCTACGCCGGCGGGAGCTCGGCACGACGAAGATCAGCGACGACGCATTCGACGGCTCGAACGTCGACGACAGCGATACTGGCTTCAAGATCTTCGGCGGCTACACGTTCAACGAGAACTTCGCAGTCGAAGTCAGCTACTTCGACCTCGGCGAAGTGAGCGGGCGCGAAAGCTTCCCGCCGTTCGGCAACGTCAGCTTCGATGTCGGCGTGTCCGGCCTGAACGCTTCGGCG
Source organism: uncultured Gammaproteobacteria bacterium (assembly GCA_963830745.1). Classification (GTDB taxonomy): domain Bacteria; phylum Pseudomonadota; class Gammaproteobacteria; order Steroidobacterales; family Steroidobacteraceae; genus Steroidobacter. The sequence goes on along the minus strand of CAWHNL010000009.1, from coordinate 289,283 downwards.
GTGGGGCGTCTGCCGCTCACGCCGACGTTCGCGCTGTTCGGCAAGCTCGGCTTCGCGTCGTATGACCTGGACGCCTCCGTCAGCGTGCCGGGATTCGGCAGCGGCTCCGACAGCTCGAGCGAGTCCGACATGATCTACGGCGTCGGCGGCGCGCTGAGCTTCGCGCAGCAGTGGGAAGTGCGAGTCGAGTACGAAGCGATCAACGTCGATGGCGGTGACGCCAACATGATCTCGGTCAGCGGCCTCTACCGCTTCTGAGCGAGACCGAGGCAGGAGTCGCACTGAAGTGTGACCCACAGGGAGGTGTAGGTCAGGCTTCAGCCTGACTCCTATCTCGCCTCTTCCGACGCCAGCGCCATGTGCACGAGGTAGGCGCGCACCGCCTCCGCATCCGCCGGCGTGAGCACGGAAGCAAATCCCACCATTCCCTTCTGCCGCCCGCGCGCCGTCGATGACGATCGACTTGAACGTCGCCGCGTCGGCGATCGTCGGCGAGTAGCGCAGGTCCGGCACCGACGTGACGCTGCGAACATTCGCGCCGTGACACGCGGCGCACACGCGATCGTAGTGACGCTGGCCCGCTTCCACATCGCCCGTTGCGTTCGCGCGCCGCAGGTCCGGAATCACACGCGCGACTTTCGCTTGGAGCGCCGGTAGCTCCGCCTTGCCGCCGAGCTTGAACGCGACCACGCGGCCGAACTCGCTGCGCTGCTGCGCGCCGCCGGCCAGTGCGCCACCCATCGCTACACCGCCGATGCCCGCGAGCGTTGCGATGTACTGCTCGCCGTCGAGCTCGAACGTCATCGGCCCGCCCATGATTGCGTTCTGCGCGTCGTACGACCACAGCTTCGTGCCCGTGTCCGCGGCGTATGCGTTGAGATAGCCGTCGACCGATCCCTGGAACACCAGCTTGCCGCCGGTCGACAACGTGCCGCCGTTGCCTGCGCGCGGATAGGCAACGCGCCACGCCTCGCGCTGCTGCACTGGATCCCACGCGACGAGCGAAGCGCCGCCGCTGCTCTTCGCTGCGTCGGCGACGGTCTTCTCGTTGGCGGGATCGCGCGTCGCCGACAGACCGGTGTTCCAGGTGCGATCGCGGAATTCGAACTTGTCGTCGTGCTTGTAGTAGCTCGCGGACTCCAGCGCCGGGATGTACACCAGCCCGGTCAGCGGGCTGTACGACATCGGATACCAGTTGTGCGCGCCGACCGGGCCGGGCGCGACCATCGCCGGCTCGCGCAGGTAGCGCGCTTCCGGAATCATCGCCGGCCGACCCGTCTTCGGATCGAGCCCGGTCGTCCACGTCACGTTGACGTAGTTCTTGGCCGAGATGAATTCGCCGGTGACGCGGTCGAGCACGTAGAAGAAGCCGTTCTTCGGCGCCTGCATCACGACCTTGCGCGCCCGGCCGTCGATCGTCAGATCCGCGAGGATGATGTGCTGCGTGGCCGTGTAATCCCACGACTCCGCCGGCGTGCTCTGGAAGTGCCACACGTACTCGCCGGTGTCCGGCTTCAGCGCCAGGATCGACGACAGGAACAGGTTGTCGCCCTCGCCGTTGGAGCGGATGCGGTGGTTCCACGGGCTGCCGTTGCCGACGCCGACATAGAGAATGTCGAGCTGCGGATCGTAGGCCATCGAATCCCAGACGGTGCCGCCGCCGCCGTACTTCCACCATTCGCCGTGCCACGTCTTGGCTGCGCGCTCCATCAGCGGGTTTTCGAAGCCGTCCTGCGGATTGCCGGGCACGGTGTAGAAGCGCCAGAGCATCTTGCCGGTGATCGCGTCGTACGCGGACACGTAGCCGCGCACGCCCATCTCGCCGCCGCCGTTGCCGATGATGACTTTGCCCTTGATGACGCGCGGCGCGCCGGTGATCGTGTAGCGCTTCTTCGGGTCGGTGGTCTGCACCGACCACAGCGGCTTGCCGCTGCGCATGTCGAGCGCGATCAGCCGGCCGTCGAGCGTGCCGACGAAGACGCTGCGGCCCCACGCCGCGACGCCGCGATTCACGACGTCGCAGCAGGCATCGATCGCCTTGTCGCCGGCGACCTGCGGATCGAAGCGCCACTTCTCCTTGCCGGTGCGCGCATCGAGCGCGAACACCTTGCTCCACGCCGACGTGACGTACATCGTGCCGTCCACGACCAGCGGCGTCGCTTCCTGTCCGCGCTTGGTGTCGAGATCGAAGTACCACGCGAGCTTCAGATCCTTCACGTTGCCCTGGTCGATCGCCGCCAGCGGACTGAAGCGCTGCTCGTCGTAAGTGCGGCCGTGCGTGAGCCAGTCGGCGCGATTGTCCGCGGCTGCGCGAATGCGCGCTGCATCCACCGGCGCGGCGACGACCTCAGCGCCGGCGAGCACGGCGACGCAGAGCAGCGCGCAACTGAGCGCGAACGTGCGCACGCAGCACAGCGAGCGGAATGACGGCATGAGACTCCCCCTGAGAAAACGCTGAGACAATCGCGTTTCGTTCTTACTGTCGTTGCTGCACGAGTATGCCGGCCGCGAGCCGCGTCGTCGATGAATGCACGACACGGCGGCGCCCGACTGCACGCAAAATCGACAATTCTCTACAGACGAGCCCTTCCGCGCCGTTGTCTTGCGCGCTGTAGGAAGTTCGTCTGCCGTTCGATAGCGACACTGTCTGACCGAGCAGACATTTTGCGCGCTACGACAAAGCTTCTGTTAACTGCGCGCGCCTCACAACGTTAACACTCCGTCGCATCGGCAAGCCTCATGCGTGCGATGGCCGACCAGGATCGAGTCAGGCGGTACGGAAAATCTCGGTGTGCGGGTGCGAGCTGCGTCGCGTGCGACGCCGCGTAGTTTGATCTCTCAATGGGGATCTGCATGCCCATCTCATTCAAGAATGCGCGCGCGCGTGTCGCGCGCGTGCGACAATCGCCGTCGCTCTTGTCGCTCTTTGCCGTGTTGCTCGCCCCGCTCAGCGCCTTCGCCGCCGCGCCGACGATCAGCGGCACGCGACCCACCGGCGCGATGGTGGGTGTCGGCGTACAACTTCCAGCCGAAGGCTTCCGACGCGGACGGCAACACACTCAAGTTCTCCATCCAGAACAAGCCGCGCTGGCTGGTGTTCAACACGACGACCGGCAAGCTGTCGGGGACGCCGAGCAGCGCGAACGTCGGGACCTACTCGAACATCGTCATCAGCGTGAGCGACGGCACGTCGACCGCCTCGCTGCCCGCATTCTCGATCACGGTACGCGCCGCCACCAACAACCGTGCGCCGACGATCAGCGGCACGCCGCCCACCACTGCGAAAGTGGGCGTCGTGGTACAACTTCCAGCCAGCGGCTTCCGACCCCGACGGCAACCCACTCACGTTCTCGATCCAGAACAAGCCGAGCTGGCTGGTCGTTCTACCCCGACGACCGGCAGGCTCGCGACGACGGCGACCAGCGCGGACATCGGGACCTATTCGAACATCATCATCAGGGTGAGCGACGGCGTGGCGAGCGCATCGCTGCCCGCCATTCTCGATCACCGTGAGCACCTCGGGCGGCACACGAACCAGCCGCCGACGATCTCCGGCACGCCGCCGACGTCCGTCAAGACCGGCAGTCGCGTACGCGTTCACGCCGACCGCGAAGGACCCGGAGGGCAAGACGCTGACGTTCAGCATCACGAACAAGCCCGCCTGGGCCGCGTTCAGCACGACGACCGGCAGGCTGTCGGGCACGCCGAGCAGCGCGCAGACCGGCACGTATTCGAACATCGCCATCAAGGTGAGCGACGGCAGCCTGACGGCTTCGCTGCCCGCGTTCGCGATCGTGGTGTCGTCGACGACGACCACCGGCTCCGCGACGCTGAGCTGGACGCCGCCGACCCGCAACACGGACGGCTCGACGCTGACCAATCTCGCGGGCTACCGGATCCTCTACGGCACGAGCGCAAGCGCGTTGACGCGGACGGTCCAGGTCGCGAATGCGGGCATCTCGCGCTACGTCGTCGAGAACCTGGCAGCGGGCACCTGGTACTTCAGCGTGCGGGCGTACACGAGCAGCGGCGGCGGAGAGCGCCGCGTCGAACACGGCGAGCACGACGGTGCCCTGAACCGGCGGTGGCGGCGCAGGTCGGGGCTCGAACCGGCGCAAGGTCGGGGAGGGCTTCGGTCTGCGCCGTTTGGTGTCAGGTCCGACTCAGAACTTCGCTTCGAAGCCGAAGCCCATGAAGTTGACGCCGCCCTTCTCGTCGGCGAACACGCCGAAGACGCTGGAGCGGTGCCAGACGATGAAGCCGACCGACATGTCCTCGATGCCGCCGCTGGAACAGCGGCTCGAGCGATGCGAACTGGCGCAGCGGCAGGTCGATGGTCCACTCCAGGTAGTTCATCAGCTTCTCGGAGTGCACGTCCGGGCCCTTCTTGGCGAAGTCGCGCTGCTCGCTCATCGGGATGCGGTCGACGTAGCTCAGGCCTTCGCCGAGCCCGAGGTCGATGTGCTTCTGCGTCCACGGCACGCGCATCCGGTAGTTGGCCTTGATGAAGGCCGTCCCGCCCCAGCCGTCCTGCTGGTAGCCCCGCTCGTCGAAGTACTGCACGCCGAGTGCCAGGTCATCGGGAACGGCAGGCCGAACAGCGTGTCGCTCAGGTCATGGCCCCAGGTGGCGCCGACCAGGTAGTTGTTCTCGGGCGAGCGCTGGAAGTCGCCGACGACGACCGTCACCAGGTCGGTCTCGGAGGACTTGGAGAAGTGCAGGCGCAGGCGGTTGTGGCCGTCATGGCTCGGCATCGCGTCCTGGGCATGAACGATCCCGCCGCACAGCAGGGCGGACACGGCAAGCGGTAAGAGGGACTGCTTCATGGGTCTCATGGCGGGGCTAGCGTATGGCCGCGAAGCATAACTTGCGCGGACCTGTCGCTCACTACGGCGGAACCTTAAGCGTCAGGCTTTTCGCCGCCGCGCGCCGCCCGGCCAGCAGATTGGACACGGTCCGGCTCCCCGAACGAGGCGAGACGGGCCGGCCGATCCGCGTAGTCCCTTCGTGCTGGCGGCAGGCGGGCGCCGGCTCGCTTCCAGCGCCGGCGTCGTGCATCCTCGCCGCATGAAGATCCCCAGCTCTCGCCCTGACCCTCATCGCGGTCGCCACGCTCGGCTTGGGCACGGACGCGCGCGCCGCGCCGAAGGCGCCCGAGTTCACGCATTCCAGCCAGGCGGAGTGGCTGAACTCCAAGCCGCTGCGTCTGAGCCAGCTGCGCGGCAAGGTGGTGCTGGTCGAGTTCTGGGCGTTCGAGTGCGTCAACTGCCGCCGCACTCAACCGTGGCTGCATGCGATCCAGCAGCGCTACGCCGACAAGGACTTCGTGATCGTGAGCGTGCACACGCCGGAGCTGCCGGAGGAGCGCTCGATCGCCAACGTGCGCACCGCCGTCGCCGAGCAGCGGATCACGAACCCGGTGATGGTCGACGGCGACTACTCCTATTGGAACGCGATGAAGAACCAGTACTGGCCGGCGTTCTACGTCATCGACAAGCAGCGGCCGCATCGCCGCCCGGGCGATCGGCGAAATGCACGTCGGCCAGGCGCGCGCCGCGGAACTGGAACACGCGATCGAGGAACAGCTCGCCGCTGACGCTTCTTGACGTCGCCGCAACGGCGGTTGCGGTAAACACGGGCGCACAAATCCACGAGTCCGGCAAAAAGTCACGCCTTTTTTCGGACGCGGTCGAAAGGGCCTCGGCCGCTTTCGACAAGAAAATATGGATTAAGCGTGCGTCGTGATGCTTGCGTTTGCGTCCTCGATCATTCTCGCGGCTGCCCAAGCAGCCAGCGCCGATCACCCGGGCAAAGCCGTCTACGAACAATACTGCGCGGCGTGCCACAACCTGCCGGCGACGCGCGCGCCCGCGCTCGCAGCACTTCAGCAGATGAGCGCGCAAACGCTGCGCTTCACGCTCACCGAAGGAATCATGCGGCAGCAGGGATCGGCTGTGCCGCGCGAGCAGTTCCAGCAGCTCATCGGCTATCTCGCGGCGCCCGACACCGGCGGCGACTGGGTCGCGGGCATGATGTGCAAGCCCGACCAGCGCACGGTCGACCTGAGCCAGCCCGTCGCGATGTCGATGACTGGCACCGACGCTCGCAACAGCCGGCGCTTGAGCGCACAACAGGCGGGACTCACGAGCAAGGATCTCGCGCAATCTCGAGCTCGCATGGGCCATCGCGTTTCCGAAGACCGCAGCGCTGCGCACGTCCGCAGCGATCATCGGCTCGACGATGTTCTACGCGCCGGCGCCGACCGGCAAAGTGCTCGCGCTCGACACGCGCAGCGCGTGCGTGAAGTGGGCGTACGACGCCGGCGTGCCGCTGCGCTCGTCGCTTTCGTACGGCGAGCTCGGCAGCACCGGCAAGATGGCGCTGGTTTTCGGCGACGCTCGCGGCAACGTGCACACCGTCGATGCGAAGACCGGCACGCAGATCTGGAAAGCCGAAGCGCGTCACGATGCATTCGGCGGCATCACCGGCGCGCCGGTGCTCGTCGGCAATCGCATCATCGTGCCGATCTCCTCCTCCGGCGTCGGCCGCGGCGCCGATCCGAAGTACGAATGCTGCGAAGGTCACGGCGCGGTCGTCGCGCTCGATGCGAGCAACGGTCAGAAGCTGTGGACTGCGCACACGATGGAGGACGCGAAGTACACCGGCAAGGTCAGCTCCACGGGCGTGAAGCAGCGCGGTCCATCGGGCGCGCCGATCTGGTCGACGCCGTCCGTCGACGTCAAACGCGGTCTCGTCTACTCGGGCACCGGCCAGGCAACTTCGCTGCCCGCGACCAACACCAGCGACGCAGTGCTCGCGATCGATCTCGCGACCGGCGAGTTGCAAGTGGACTTTCCAGGCGCTGGCGCGCGACGTGTGGCACCTCGGCTGCCAGTTCGATCCGTCCAAGTCGGGCCCGAATTGCCCGAGCGCCGAGGACAGCGTGCTGAAGGACTACGACTTCGGCGCCGGCGTCGTGATCGGCAAGCGGCGCGACGGACGCGACATCCTGCTCGCGGGCCAGAAGTCCGGCGACCTGTGGGGCCTCGATCCGGACGCCCAGGGCAAAGTGCTGTGGCGGCAGACGTTCGGCATGGGCACGCCGCTCGGCGGCATTCACTGGGGGCTCGCGATCGACGACGAGCGCGTCTTCGCGCCGGTCAACGATCCGCACCTGCCGGTCGCCGGTTACGTGCCGCAGCCGGCGATGCATGCCGTCGAGATCGAGACCGGCAAAGTCGCGTGGAGCAAGCCGGTGCAGCCCGATTGCAAGAACGGACGCCAGGAGCGCTTCGCCGCTGTGCGGCGAGCGTTATGGCCTGTCGGCTGCGCCGCTGGTCATCGACAAGTCCGTCGTGGCGGGCGCGATCGACGGACGCCTCTATATCTACGATGCCGCGAGCGGCGACATCGTCTGGCAGTACGACACGCTGCGCGACTTCCCGACGTTGAACGGCATCGAAGGCAAGGGCGGCAGCATCGAGAGCCAATCGGTGTTCGCGGGCGCGGGTATGCTGTTCGTCGGCTCGGGCTACGGCCAGTTCAGCCAGGCGCCGGGCAACGTGCTGCTCGCATTCCGCCCGAAGGGGAAGTAATGCATCGTCCGCCTCGCATCTTCGCCGCGATCGTCCTGCTCGTGGCGATCGCGTTTCTGTACGGCGGCGTGCGGCTGCTCGCGGTGGGCGGCTCGCTCTACTACGTGCTGGCCGGCATCGCACTGCTGGCGTCGGCGATTCTGCTCTGGCGGCGGCAACAAGCTCGGCTCGCGCATCTACGGCGCGCTGCTCGTCGGCAACGCTGCTCTGGTCGCTGCTCGAAGTCGGCACCGATCTGTGGGCGCTCGCGCCGCGACTGGGATTCTTGAGTGTCCTCGGCGCATGGCTGTTGACGCCGTTCGCACGTCGCGGACTGTACTCGCCGCAGCAGCCTCCCGCGTTGCTCGGCAGCGCTCGAAGCAGATCGGTCGCAGCGGCGAGCGCGCTGGCGGTCGTCGCAATCTTCATCGTCGGTTCGCGCAACACGCGCCAACGATCTGCCGCCGCGCACTACCGCGAAACGTACCGGCATCGCCGGAAAGTCCGTCCGGAGAATGGCATCACTACGGCAACACGACGCACGGCACGCGTTACGCGCGTCTCGACCAGATCGACGCCTCGAACGTCGGCGGCTTGAAAGAAATCTGGCACTACCGCACCGGGTCGTACCGGGCAATTCAAGGCGACGCCGCTGCAAATCGGCGACCTGCTGTACGTGTGCACGGCGATGAACGTCGTCGTCGCGCTCGATGCCGAAACCGGCGCGAAGCGCTGGGAGTTCGATCCGCAGCTCAAAGTTGCGCCCGTCGGCTTCAACGGCACGTGTCGCGGCGTGAGTTACTACCACGCGCCGCGAGGGCTACAGCGGCGATTGCCCCGCGCGCATCATCATGGGCACGACTGACGCGCGCCTGATGGCCCTCGATGCAACGACCGGCGAGCGCTGTCAGAGCTTCGGCAACAACGGCGAAGTCGACCTGATGAAAGGCATCGGCGAAGCGAAGCCGAACATCTATCTCGTCACGACGCCGCCGTTGATCGCGCGCAATGTCGCAGTCGTAGGCACGCGCGTCGCTGACAACTTCGAGGTCGACGAGCCATCCGGCGTCGATCCGCGCGTACGACGCGATCACCGGCAAATTCACGTGGGCGTGGGACATGGGACGGCCCGGCGTCAACACCGAGCCCGCGGAGGGCGAGCAGTACACGCGCGGCACGCCGAACGTGTGGACGCTGATGAGCTACGACGACGCGCTCGGGCTCATCTACGCGCCGACGGGCAACAGCACGCCGGACTTCTTCGGCGCGCATCGCACGGACGCTGCCGAGAAGTATGCGAGCTCGGTCGTCGCGCTCGACGTCACCGATGGCTCGGTGCGCTGGACCTTCCAGACAGTGCATCACGACATCTGGGACTACGACGTGCCGTCGCAACCGACGCTCGTCGACTTGCCGCAGACCGACGGCAGCGTCGTGCCGGCGCTGGTGCAGCCGACCAAGCGCGGCGAGCTGTTCCTGCTGGATCGACGCACCGGAACGCCGATCGCCGACGTCGAGGAGCGAGAGGTGCCGCAGGGCGCCGTGGAATACGAGTGGCTCTCGAAGACGCAGCCGTTCTCGGTGGGCATGCCGAGCTTCCGGCCCGACGTCAGCGAAGCAGACATGTGGGGCCTCACGCCGTTCGATCAGATGTGGTGCCGCCGCGAGTTCCACAAGATGCGTTACGAAGGTCACTTCACGCCGCCGTCGGTGGAAGGCACGTTCGTGTTTCCGGGCAACGCCGGCGGCTTCAACTGGGGCGGCGTCGCAGTCGACGAAGACAACCGGCTGCTGGTCGCGACACCGCTGATCATGGGCAGCCGCCTCGCACTGGTCCCGCGCGACAAGGTGCCGAAGGAAGTGAAGCGTTACCTGCAGCTCGGCACGCCGTACGCGGCGGACATCCGGATGTTCATGTCACCGCTGCAAATGCCGTGCATGCGGCCGCCGTATGGACGCATCGCTGTCGTCGACCTGCAGACGCGACAGGTTCTCTGGAACAAGCGCCTGGGCACGACGAACGAGAGCGGACCGCTGGGGCAAGAAAGTTCGACGTGCGCCTGCCGATGGGCGTGCCGCTCGCGGCGGGCTCGATCGTCACGCAAGGCGGCTTGATCTTCTTCGGCGGCGGCATGGATCGCTACTTCCGCGCGTTCGATGTGAAGACCGGCGATGAGCTGTGGCGCGACTACCTGCCCGCGCCGGCGCAGGCGACGCCGATGAGCTATCTCTCGCCGCAGACGAAACGACAGATCGTCGTGATCACGGTGCCGGGCGCGGGCCGCTTCGGCATGGCGGAGTCGGAAGACAAGTCGCCGCCCGATCCGCTCGGCGGCCACATCATCGCCTACGCGCTCAGCGACACTCGAAAGGAATAGCGGAGCAGCGGCCGAGGCACGTGGTGATACGTGGCAACCTTCATGTGTTGGCACATCGCCGAGGGCCCGCACAACGCGAGGCGCACCGCCAGGTCCATCTGTATCCGTGCATTCGTTCGGGCACGATGGCTGTGCGAAGTCGATGTCGCACTGACTGGTGCTGCACGTCGCTGGATCCGGATAGGAGATGCAGTATCCCGGCTTCATCGGCGGACTGGGTCTCGTCGTAGTCGCTCCCGACGTCGTACTCGTTCCGGACGGCACCATGCAGCCAGCGCACAGGCTCGCTGCAGCGACCAGCACAAAGAGAATTCTGCTCATCGCGTCGTAATGACGCGCGCGCACTGAATAGCCGCTGAATGAACCTCTCAGCGAGGTGGCTGCGGTTGCTGAGTCGTAGTGACGCCCGCCGGCAAGTCGTCGCGCACCGTGTCGCGACGCTCGCATTCGGACTTCTCGATGCCGCGCATCTGCGAGCAGTCCGGCCGGTTGTTCGTCGTGCCCACACCACGCGATGCCGGCGGCACCGCGTTGATCTGTGTAGCCACTCGTGCCCGGTTGCACTTGCGGTGTCAGCTTGCGCAGTTGCTGCGATTGCTAGCAGTTGGGCTGTTCGGAACGATCGTCTGCTGCGGCATGGCATTCGACGCAGGAGTTGCATGCGCCGACGTGCATCGAGCCGGCGTTGACGCGGATGGGCTCGACGAGGCGTCGCTGTCGGCGCAGGAGCGACCGGCGGCGACGTATTCGGCTGACGCACCGGAGCCTGTGCTCCCGGCGTATTCGCTGTGCCCGCATTGGCGCCGGCGCAGCAGGCTGACCCTGCGCACTCGGACCGGCCGCGGCCACCGGCCGTGCAGTGCTGGCCCTGTTGCGCGGCAGCAGATCGCGCTCCACGCCAACGCGATGCAGGTTGCCAACAGCAGATTTCGCCTACGCATGACCGGTCACCGTTTTCGGCAGTCCTCCTCACTTCAACGACTGCCCGCGTGCCCTGCGTTCCCTTGCAGAAATTCCTCCTCGGCGGCCTGCTCCAGCAGGTCGAACGGCAACGGCCCCTGCGCGACGATGAAATCGTGATAGCGGTGCTCGTCGAAGCGTCCCGCCATCGCGAGCTCGATGCGCGTACGCAGCGCGTTGAGCCGCGAATAGCCGTAGAAGTAGGCAGTCGCCTGCCCCGGCGCCGTGAACGTATAGCGGTCGACTTCCTGCTTCGCCATCGGCTCGGACAACATCACTTCCTCCATCAGGAAGCGCTTGGCGGCGGCCGGCTCGATCAGTCCGAGATTCAGCATCGGATCCAGGAAGGCGCGCGCTTCGCGCATCATGCGCATCTGCAACGCTCCGAGCTGACCTTCGGGCGGCAGATACTTCTTGAGCACGGCTTCCGCATACAGCGCGTAGCCCTCGACGTTGGCGCTGTTCAGGGCGAACACGACGCGCGCCGTCGACACGCCGTGCTCCAGCATGCCGGCGAACTGCAGCTCGTGACCCGGTCGCGCCTCGTGCGCAGTGAGCGTCCACGCGATCGCGTCGTAGTTGAAGTCGTCCATGACGGAGCCCGGCGCGGCGTTCGGATTGCTCGTCGGCAGCACGAACTCCGCCGGCTCGCCGGTGTTGCCCACGAGCCGCGGCGGATCGATGTGCGGCGCCGGCGTCGCAGCCGATTCCGCCGGCGTCGCCAGCCGGATCACCGCCTTGCGCGTCGGCAACGTCACCAGGTTCTCGCGCCGGATGATCGCTTCGATCTGCTCCAACCGCGCGGTGTACAGCGGCAGCAGCTGGTCGTCCGCGATGCGCTGCTTCTTCAGCTCGCGGATCACGTCGCGATAGTCGGTCTTGGTCCATTTGCGTTCTTCGGCGATGCGCCGCGCGAGCGGCTCCAGCTCGCTGCGCGTCTGCTGATAGCTCGCGAGCGCGCGCGCCATGACCTCGCGCGGATCCATCTGGACGCCGAATCGCTTCAGGTTGTCCGCGTACAGCTCGGCCGGCAACTGGTTCGTCTTGCGTGCACGCGGCAGCACTGTCGCGCTCGCCCACTTGCCGTACGCGTCGAACTGCGAGCGCAGCGTCTGCATGTCCTTCTGCCAACCCTTCAGCCCGCTGCCCTCCAGCAGTTTCTGAATGCCGTCGAGGTAGCGCGGCTGATTGTCCAGGTACTGTTGCGCCTCGACGATCCACGGACCGATCAGCTGCGCATTGCCTGCCTGCTCCTCGTAGCGTGCGCGGGCAAGCACGGTGATCGGCTCGTAACCCTTCTCCGCGCCGACGTAGCGATGCAGGCGCGTCAACGCCGCCTTCTGCCTGCTCTTCGGGATGCGCGCGTCGAGCAGATCCTGGAAGCCGCGGAACACCGACTGCCCGAGATCGAAGAACGGCAGCGTCAGTTGCCGACTCAACTCCAGGCTGTGCTTCTGGTCGCGCGCGGCGCCGATGAGAATGTCGAGGTCGCGGCGGACCAGCGGATCGGTCGCCGCACCGCGCAGCTGCTCGAACTTGGCGATCGCCGTCCCGAGATCCGCCTCCTGGCGCTCGAAGATGCGCGGCTTGAGATCGAGCACTTCGGTGTCGTGACCTTCGACGCCGAACGAGGCGGCACTCTCGGCGTTGTAACGCGCCATGACGTCGAGCAGGATCTGTGCGTGACGATTGCTCTCTTCGATCCAGCTCGGCTCGGCTGCGAACGCAGCCGGCGCGGCGAGCGCGACGATCAATACCGCAGCTCGAAACATGGGGCTTCTCCTCAAGCGTGTGCGACAAATCGGCAAATTGGTGCGATGCTGAAATATATCGGACGATGTAGCTTGTGCCGATCCTGCGCGCGCGAGAAGAGGGGGCTGAGGCTGCAGGGTCGGGCGGTCTAATTCAGGCGGGCAGTCGAAACGTCGCACAGCCCAATGCCTGGAGGGCGCTATGGGTAATCACACACCAGGACCGTGGATCATTGGCACCGACCCGAGATACCCGTCGGAGCCCTGTGTAGATGCAGTCGTCGACGGCGTAGTGTGGCACATCGCGCTCTGTCACATGGGCCTCGGACCCGACGATACCTCCGCCGAAGCGAATGCCCGCCTGATCGCGTGCGCTCCAGAATTGTATGCAGCGCTGAAGGAAGCGCTGCCGATGCTGCGCGGCGAGCGTCACGAAGCGGCGCTCGCGGCGCTCGAGAAGGCCGACGGATTGCGGCCGCTGACCCGCCGCAACGGCAGCGTCCTGAAGAACGGCCAGAACCACAGCTAACGCAGGCGCGCGCGCAGCCGCGCAATTCTGGCGTCATCGAGGCCGATCGCGCCGAGGTAGCCTGCGGCGCCTCCGTATTGCCCGAGATAGGCGAGCATGTTGTGCACGCCCTCCTCCGGGCAGCGCAGCGCTTCGAAAATTTCGGCGCGCTCCAGGCGCGCGATAGCGCACCAGGTACGCCTCGGCGAGATGCGTCGTGCTCGCCGCATAGTCGGCCGCGATCGCGTCCGGCTCGACGTCGGCCAGCGCGAGGAGCAGCGCAGCGATCAGCCCGGTTCGGTCCTTGCCGGCGACACAGTGAAACAGCAATGGCTCGGTGGCAGCGTCCGCGATGACCTCCAGCACCTCTTTCAGTTGCGGCCGCGTGTGCTCCAGCACTGCGCACTTCCACATTTCCTTCGTGCACTCGCCGGAGAGCGACGCCCACTGCATTTCGTCGTCGGCCAGCAACGAGATCTGGTGATAGCGCACGCCGTGCGCACTGCGCGCCAGCGGGTGCGGCTTCGCTGCGACTTCGCCAGGCCAGCGCAGATCGATGACAGTGCGCACGCCATAGTCGGCGAGCGCCTGCATCCCCTCTTCCGTGAGTTGCACCAGATCGTCGGCGCGCAGCAACGAATGCGAGCGCGTCGTTGCGCCGTCGCGAGTCGGATGGCCGCCGAGCTCGCGCACGTTCAACAAGCCGGGAAAATTCAGTGAGCTCACTGGCCCCGGCTGCGCCGCTGCAGGAAGTCGTCGAACTGGCGCTGCCGCGCAGGATCCAGCGGGTAACGGCGCAACAGCGTGCGCGCGCCGTCCATGTCGTTCTGCGACATGCGCATCGCAGCCATCAGCACTGCATGCGAACGCCGCTCCGGCGTCTGGATCTGGTTGATGATCCGCGAGCATGTCGTCGACAGATCCGCGGCCGCTGCTGAACCAGAGTCGTGAGCGCCTGATCCTTCGCGCGGACCGTCGCTGAGCGACAGGATCCACTTGCGCGCGGCGGGCAGATCGTACTGCGCCCAGACGCTCGCGACTTCGCCGATCGAACGCGTCCGCATCTCCTCGTCCGTGACTTTCTCCGCCCAGCGCGCGGCCAGCGCCGGAGAATTCTCAGCGAGCGGCGGCAGCAGGCCGCCCAGCAACCGATCGCGCTCCTGGTCGTCGGTTACGCCGCTCACGAGCTGCATCGCGAGCTCCGGGTTGCGCGAAGCGACCGCGCGCGCAAACTGCGACGCGACATCGACGCCATCATTGGCGTAGCGGCGCACCCACTGACAGCCCTTCTCGACGTCGAACTCGGCATAGCCGAGCGCCACAGCCGTGATCCAGTTCGCGCGCGCCTCCTTCGGAACGCGATCGACGAGCTGCGCCGCCGCTTCGACGTTGCGTCGCGACAGCGCCCAGCCGAGCGACTGCGCCGCTTCGAGCTGCATCGTGTCTGTCGTCGATGTCGTTGAGCCAGTCGAGCGCCGCAGTCGGCGCCAACGTCGCGACGCTCGCGGGCGACTTCGCCGAGGATCTCCGAGCGCATCTCGGCCGGACGGCATCTTCTGCAGGTGGGTCATCGCCATCGACGGATTCGTCTGCGCGATCGCGGCCAGCACTTTGCCCATCGCCTGCGCGCGCTGTGCGGGACTCTCCGCCGCTTGCGCAATCTGCAGCGCCTGGTCCGGATCGTACTTCGCCATCTGGCCGAGCATCGAAGACCAGAGATAGCGCTGCGGCGAGCCGGCCAGGCGCAACGCCCACGCGAGCGCTTCGCTCGGCTTCTGCGCGACGTACGCGTCCGCCACGCGATAGGCATAACGTGCCTGATCCTGGCGCGACAGGCCTTCGACCCAGCGCGCCGCTTCGCTCGGATTCTGGCGCGACCACTGCGTCGCGATCAGCTCGGTCAACGAACCCGACACCACCGGCCCCTGGCTCTCCGCGAGCCGGATCGCAAGGCGCGGATCGCGATCGGCAATTGCCGCAATGACCGACTGCAGCAGCTCGCGTGCGCTGCCACTCGGCGGGCAGATCGGCGACCTGGGTGAATGCACGCTCGGGATCCTGCGCGGCCCATGCGTCGACGACTGCGTTCGAGATACGCGAAGCGCTCGGCAGGATTCGTCACCTGCTTCGCGCGCTCCCAGGTCTGCTCCGGTGCGACCGCGGTCAGCGCTGCCAGCAAATGCGCTGCAGTCTCGCGATCGTTTTCGAGCGCCTGCCCGACCGCGTCGTCGACATCGAGCTCCGCGTAGCGCAGCAGCAGGCTCTCGAGCGTGCTGCGCCGTTCGACCGGATTCGCGAGCGCACGCGCTTCGGCGATCATCGCAGCGAGCTGCTGCGCGGTCGGCGTGGCTGGCGGACTCGTAGACGGACTGACGATGAGAGAACTCCGACGACGACTGCGCGCTGTCGAGCGCAGCTCCGCTCGTACCGCGCTCGCATCGGATGGCGTGAGATACGTTGCGCGCTCTTCGCGCCGCTGGGTGAACGGCGAGCGGATCGGCTCGCCGGAGCTCGCCGACGCTGCGGACGGCGCGACATCGAGCGGCGCTCGCGGTTCCACAGCCAGCCGCCCGCGATGCCGGCGGCAATGCCGGTCATGACCCAGACGAGCGAGGAGCGTGTCACCATCGGCGGGACTTCCGGAAACGAGTCTGCGCCCTAACGGGGCGTAGGACAACCGCCCTGCGAGCGAGGCGATCCACTCGCGGATCAGCGCAACGCCTTCGGCATGGACGAGAGATCGGCCGAGCTCCGGCATCGCCACGTCGGCCTCCGTGGAAAGCATCCTGTGCAACAGAATCGACTGGTCCGGCGCGCCCGGCACGATGTCGAACAACGCGTCGCCGGAGCCGCGGCCCGTTGCAATTGGAATCTTGCACTCGCCGAGCTGCACCCGATCCGTCTCCTGCGCGTGCAGCAGCAGTCCCGAAGTACTCGCAGCGCCACGCGGCCGATGACAGTGTCCGCAATTTACATCGAGGTAGGCCCGCGCGCGCGCTTCGAGATCGCCGTCCGCCGGGATCGTCCCAGTGCGCATTGCGCGGCGCGCGCGCCGGGTCGGGTGCGCCGGTCAGCAAGCCTGCCTTCTGCCAGTGCACCAGCTGATTCTCGCTCTGCCTCGCCGTAGCGGAATGTCTTGTTCAAATGGCGCGCGCGAATGCCGATCGGCTCGATCTTCTGCGAGTGATGTTCGAGCGCATGACAGCCCGCGCACTGATTCGTGTCCGGCACGAGGTACGCGAACGGCTGACGTCCCTCGTCGCCGACCAGCTCCAGCGACAGCGTGTCGCCGGCGAGCGCGAGCGTCGCTTCCGTCTGCTCGGCGTTCCACACGTACGGGATCGCGACCCAGCCGGACGACGTGTTGATCAGCAGGCGCGTTTCGAGCAAGCGCACCTGGTCGAGATCGAGCGATGCACCGGGCGCTTGCGCGAGAACCTTGCGAACGGCGGTGCTTCCTTCCGCAGTTGAATCTGCGCGCGGATAGTAGAACGTCTTCGAGATCACCGTGCCGACGGGAAACTCGAACGCGTCCTCGCCGTAGCGGATGCTCGTACCGGGCGGCAGCACGACCGTGCGCAGCTTGTGCGCGTAGTCGCTGAAGAGCGGCGAATTCAGATCGTAGGGCGTGACGCCGGAATTCGGCGCCAGCTTGCCGTCGCGCTGCTCGAGCAGATGCCAC
The DNA here is from genome assembly GCA_963830745.1 of uncultured Gammaproteobacteria bacterium. Lineage (GTDB taxonomy): Bacteria > Pseudomonadota > Gammaproteobacteria > Steroidobacterales > Steroidobacteraceae > Steroidobacter. The sequence continues at coordinate 272,430 of CAWHNL010000009.1, read as the reverse complement.
TCGCTCAGCCGCTCGGGAAATTCCCCTGCGAAGTCCAGGCCAGTGCGCGGCCCCCGATGACACGCGCTCGCCGCGAGCGCCACGAGCGTCAGCAGAGCGCAGAAAGCACGGTGGCCTCGCAACGCGACCTCGTCAGCTGGACGGCGCGGCCGAGTCCAGGCCCGGCCAGCTCACCGGCTCCAACTTGGGCAGCTCGCAATCGTGCGGCTTCATGTCGGTGCTGAACTTCGCGAGCTTGCCGGCGTAGTCGATGTTGGCGAAATCGGCGTCGCCATTGCCGCGAATACAGATCTGCGTGGCCGCGACATCGCGGTCCTTGGCGACCGCGCCGTCCCACAGGATGTCCGGCAGGTCGCCGGTGAGGCCGAACTTCGCGACTTTCATCGCCTTCAGCTCGAGCTGGTCCGGGCTGTCGCCGCCGCCCGCGAAGCGGTTGTCGTGGATGAAGACCTGCTGCGGATACGGGTCGAACGCCGCGTCGTTCGCCGGCTTGCCGGTGCTGTCGAACGACAGGATCAGCGCGTTCGCCGTGCGATTGTTCTCGACGCGGTTGTCGAAGAACTCGACCTCGTCGTTCGCGAGCACCATGAAGCCGGTGCCGGTCGGCACGGTCGCGACGATGTTGCCCTTCGGCGCGAAGTTGTCGGTGTTGTTGTCGTGGATGTAGTTCGAGTAGACGCGCGTCTTGCGCCCGTCCTTCACGGGCAGGCCCGGCAGGTTGAACACCAGGATGCCGCCGGTGTTGTTCGTGACGGTGTTGCGATAGACGTCGGCGTGCGTGCTGTTCTCGATCTCGATGCCGGCGACGTTCATCTCGGCGCGGTTGTCGCGCAACACGATCTGCGTCGACTGCCCGACGTAGATGCCGGCGTCCGAAGCGCCGATCGCCGCGGACTTCTCGATGAGCACGCGCTCGCATTGCACCGGGTACAAGCCGTACGCGCCGTTCTTCTCGTCCGGTCCGCCGGTCCACTCGACGCGCACGTTGCGGATCGTCAGGTCCTTGCAGCCGTTCGCCTTCAAGCCGTCGCCCTTGGTGTCCTCGATCGCGAGGTTTTCGATCGTGACGTGCTCGGCGGCATTGATGAGCAGGCCTTCGGCGCCCTGCACCTGTCCCTTGAACGAGAGCACTGTCTTGTCGGGACCCGCGCCGCGGATCGTGACGTTCGATTTGTTGAGGCTGAGCGAGCGGTTGAACGTCCACTTGCCGGCCGGCAGCTCGATCACGTCGCCCGGCTTGGCCTCGATCAGCTGCAACTGCAGCTTCTTGTGGAATTCCGCGTCGGAGTGGCTGACTTGCGCCGGTTTCTTACCACAGCCCACCAGGACGAGCGCGAGCGCGAGCGACGCGCAGAAGGCAATCCGCATGGTCATTCCCCTTTCGCCACTCGTCGGATGAATTCTTCCCAGACAGGGAAGTCGCTGCCGCGCCAGATCGATGCGCGGAATTCCTCGGCGCGCTCGCGCGACCAGCCGAGGTGCTTCATTGCATACAGAGAATAGAACGCGGTCGCGCGGAAATTCGCCGCGCAGTGCACCAGCGTCTTGCCCTCGCCCGCGGCTTGCATCGCCTTTTCGAACGCTGCGAAGTCCGCGTCGCTCGGGCGATCCCACGGCACCGGAATGTGGTGGTACTTCATGCCGAGCGCGGCGCTGGAGGCGCCCTCGTCCTTCAACGAGTAGCGCTGATCGATCGTGGCGAGGTTGATGATCGTCTCGTAGCCTTCCGCGGCCGCAGCTTTCAGCTGTTCTTCCGTGGGCTGGCCGCCGGTCGCGTGGCGCTCGTCGACTTTTCGATAGTTATAGATCGACTGCGTGCCCATTTCCTGCGCCGCCGTGACGGCCGCGAAACTGCACAAGATGACGAGAGGGATGATGCGCATAGTCACCAGTCGCTAGTCAGTAGTCACTTCCACTTAGATCCAGCGCCGCACGCGGCTTTTGTAGCCGCGATACTCCTCGCCGAAGATCTCGTCGAGAAAGCGCTCCTCGCCGCGGATGAAGCCTTCCTGGATGATCCAGACGAAAACCGCAATCGGCACCAACGCGCTGGCGGTGCCGAGCAACAGCCATACGCCGATCAGGATCAGCGTCAGCCCGAGGTACATCGGATTGCGCGTGTAGCGATACAGCCCGCGGGTGACGAGCGCGGTGGAGCGCTCGAACGGGCGGATCGGCGTGCCGGCGCGATCGAACATGCGGGCCGCCGTTGCCGCAATCGTGATGCCGACGAACAGCGGGACGAGCCCGAGGTAGGACACCGGCGGCTCGACGATGCGGGCGAGCGGAATTGCGTAGTGCAGGCCGACCATCGCAAGCAGCGCAAACAGCATGTATACGGGCGGAACGATCTTACGTTGTTCTTTCACGGCGATCCCCACATCGCGTTCGGGGGGCGCCGGCCAGTATAGCCCCCTCCGGCCGGCCCCGGAGTATCATGCCCCGCCATGACATACGCCGCCATCACCGGCTGGGGCAAGTGCATGCCGCCGGCCGTGCTCGACAACGCCGGTCTCGCCAGCTTCATGGACACGACCGACGAGTGGATCACGACTCGCACCGGCATCAAGGAGCGGCGCGTGTCGCACGTGCCGATGACCACGCTGTCGCACGTCGCCTCGATGCGCGCGCTGGCTTGCGCGGGCATGGATCCCAAGGACATCGACCTGGTCGTGCTCGGCACGTGCTCGGCGGACGAGCAGGTGCCCAACACCGCTTCTGCGATCCAACTGCTCATCGGCGCGACGAAGGCCGCGGCGATGGACATCAACACCGCATGCACGAGCTTCCTGTACGGCCTGTCGACCGCGACGGCGATGATTCGAACTGGCGTCGTGCGCAATGCGCTGGTGGTCGGCGTCGAGGGCATCACGCCGTACATGGACTGGACGAATCGCAACGTCGCAGTGTTGTTCGGCGACGGCGCGGCCGCGGTCGTCGTGCAAGCGAGCGACAAGGCTGAAGGCGTGATCGCTGAGAAGCTCGGTTGCTACGCCGATGCGCGTGGGATTCTGCGCGTGCGCGGCATGGGCACGATCTACGGCAACGCCGGCGTGCAACTCGGCGACACGACGTGGGACTTCGACGGCCAGGAAATTTTCAAGCGCGCCGTGCACGGCATGACGAAGGCGTCGCAGAACGCGTTGGAGCGCGCCGGGATCTCGACCGATCAAATCGATCTCGTGGTGCCGCACCAGGCGAACCTGCGCATCATCGAGTCCGTGGCAAAACACTGCGGCATCTCGATGGATCGCGTGTACGTGACTGTGCAGAAGTACGGCAACATGTCGTCGGCGACCGTGCCGGTCGCACTCGTCGAGGCGCTCGAAGAAGGCCGCGTGAAGCCGGGGTCGATCTTGTTGACGCCGGCGTTCGGCGGCGGACTGACGTGGTGCTCGCACGTGATCCGCTGGGGCGATCGCGTCACGCCGCTCGGCACGACGGATATCGATCTGCCGCCGTGCACGCAGAGCGCAGTCGAAATCGTCAAGGACATCATCGCGCGCAAGAGCACGAGCGGCGCGGCGCTGCAGAAGATCAGTCTGCCGACCGGGTAGTCGCTACTTCTCGTCCTTGTAGATCGCGATCACGACCGGCTGATTCTTCGCCATCCGCGCGCGATACATGCCCGACGTGTTGAAGCTCCACGCCATCTGACCGTCCGGTGCGACGGCGATGATGCCGCCGTCGCCGCCGAGCGCAGTGAGCCGCTTCTGCACGACTTCGTCCGCTGCTGCCTGCAGCTTCATTCCCTTGTGCTCTACCAACGCGCAGATCTCGCGCGCGATCGTGAGGCGGATGAAGTACTCGCCAGTGCCGGTCGCCGACACCGCACACGACGTGTTCGATGCATACGTGCCAGCACCGATGATCGGCGAGTCGCCGACGCGGCCCCAGCGCTTGCCGGTAGTGCCGCCTGTTGAAGTGCCAGCTGCGATGTTGCCGTTCATATCGAGCGCGGCGACGCCGACCGTGCCCTTCTTGCCTTCGTCGTGTGCGAGGTTCTGCGCGGTGCCGCCCTCGTGCACGCCTGCCGGCTTCGGCGGAATCGGCAAGCCCTTCTCCTTGAGAAACGTTTCCAGCGCGCGCCAGCGCCGCTCGGTGTAGAACCAACCCGGCTCGACCTGCTCCAGGCCCTGCTCTTTCGAGAACGTGTCGGCGCCGACGGAGATCAGCATCACGTGCGGCGATTTCTCCATCACGCGCCGCGCGAGCGAGATCGGGTGGCGCGTGCGCGTCACGCCGGCGACGGAGCCGGCGGCCAGCGTCTTGCCGTCCATGATTGCTGCGTCGAGCTCGTTGCGGCCTTCGGCGGTGAACACAGCGCCACGGCCGGCGTTGAACAACGGATCGTCTTCCATCAGCTGGATCGTCGTCTCGATGGCGTCGAGCGCCGAGCCACCCTTGGTCAGGACCGCGGCACCCGCCTGGATCGCGCGATTCATGCCCGCGCGGTACGCCGCCTCCTGTTCGGGGCTGAGGTCCTTGCGTTCGATCACGCCGGCACCGCCGTGCACGACGATCGCCCAGGTGGATGCGGCCTGCGCAGGAATAGCTGTGGTCATGATGAGAGCTGCAACGATACGAATGACTTTCATGAATCGGCTCCAAGACGCAGGAACACAGTCTTCATGCCCTGCACTCGGTTGAGGTACGCGCGCACATCGTGATCTCCGCAGCGCTGATGCGCAACCAGGTGCAGCCCGCGCCGCGCATAGCGCTCGCCGGCACCGGCGCCGCACAGGTGGATCACGCTGCGAGATCCTCTTTCTGCCGGAGCGTCGCCCTGGCTGATCCGCGCGTTCGCGAGCGCCCGCGCGACTCTCTGGTCGAGATACGCGGAAGTGAGCTCGACCGAGTGTGAGGCGATGACGCGTGTATACAGGCTAGTGAACCAGCAGGAGTGCACATCGTGCCACGGACCGTCTTCGACGACGACGTGATCGTGGATGCAGTAGCGCCGCGCCTCGGCGAACGTGCCGTCGGTGATCTGGTACATGCCGACCGCGCTGGACGCCGGCCGATACAGGTCGAACGGACTGTCCGCCAGCGACCAGCGCCAGTAAGTGCGCGCGATGGGATTACCCGACGCTTCGATCTGCGCCAGCGCCGCGAGGAACGCCGGCGTGATCGTGGCGGTGGAGTGCTTGCGGAAAACGGATTCGTACGTGTCCCAGGTCTCGTCGGGCAGCTTGTAGAGCACGCCGCTGACGGGGAAGAACAACTCGGAGGGCTTGCGCACGACCTGGTAGATCCAGTTCAGCCCGAACCATATCGTGACGAGCACGGCAGCGAGAACGGAGAATTGGAACCCGGCGGGCGTACGGCTGAACGCACGCATCCAGCGCTTGCGTACCGCGGCGCGCGGCCACCATTTCGGCAGCCACTTGAACGCGGAAGTGCGGCGGCCGCGCGAGCCCGCGCGCTTACGCCTGGCCATCAGTCGCCGCGCGTAGCTTCGGGCGGGCGCGCGCACTGGCTCGCGGCAGCCGCCGCCAAACGCGGGAAGCCGCGCTGTGGGTCAGCGAAATAGCAGCGGTTCGGACCGGCCTCGCTCGAGCACGTCACCACGAGGTCGTGGGACCTCGGCGCACCCTCGGGAATGCAGCGCACGAGGTACTTCGTGATGCCCGCCTCCGCATCGCGCGTCTCGTCACGCATGTACCAAGTGTCGCCGGCGAGCCGCGCAGTACGCTGCACTCGGGAGCGGCAATCCGCGTCGATTCGCTCGCGGCAGTAACGCTCCTCGCACGCGGCGAGCGAGCCTTCTTCGCAGTCCTGTTCGCTCTGGCGTTCCTTGTCACGCAGCATCTCGGGACCGCCGCCCATGGTCCACGCCGTGCACGCTTTCATGTCGCCGGCATCGCACTCGAGCGTGAGCTGCTCGAGCTCGGCCGCGGACCGGCGCGTCTTCACGGGTTTCGCGGAAGTGCCTTTCGGCGGCGGGCGCTTGGGCTTGCTGTAGGTCTGCTTGACCTCTTTCGCATCGGGGCCGCAGCGCTTGTCCGAGAACACGCGCGAGCCATCCTTGCCGGCGCACTCATAGATCTGCGCCTGGCTGCTGGCGCATGCCAGCAGCGCAACTGCGAGCAGTATCGAGACAGGCGCGTGCACGCGCCAAGGATATCAGACCAGTTTGAACCCGGACGCGCTGAGCGGCAGGCGGCGGACGCGCGTGCCCGTGGCAGCGAAGATCGCGTTCGCCACGGCGGGCGCGACCGGCGGCACGGGCGGCTCGCCGATGCCGCCGATGGCTTCGGCCGGGCTTTCGAGAATCTCCACCTCGATCTGCGGCGCCTGGGCCATGCGCACGACGGGATAGTCGTGGAAGTTCGATTGCTGCACGCGGCCCGCCGCGATCGTGATCTCGCCGAGCGCCGCGGCGCTCAGGCCGAAAATCACGCCGCCTTCGAACTGCGCGCGGATCGAGCTGGGATTGACGGCCGTGCCGCAATCGACAGCACAGCAGACGCGATGCACGCGCAGCGCCTTGTCGGCGCCGACTGATACTTCGGCGACCTGCGCGGTCAACGAGCCAAAGCCACGCAGGAACGCGATGCCGCGCCCATGCCCCTTCGGCAACTTCTCATCCCAGCGCGCGAGCTTTGCCGCTGCGTCCAGCACGCGCAGCGCTCGCGCGTTATCGCGAAGCAGGTGCCGGCGCAATGCAAGAGGCTCCTGACCGACTTCGCGCGCCAGCTCGTCGATGAAGCTTTCAAAGAAGAACAGGTTCTGCGACGCGTCGACCGAGCGCCACGCGCCCAGCGGCACGCCGGGGTTCCAGGCTGCGTAGCTGATGCACGTATTGGGTAACGCGTACGGCTGACCGGTCATGCCGCCGACGGGCGTGTCGCCGTCCACGCTCCCGATCTGCGCCCGCAACGCGGAGATGCTCTCGTCCTCGCCGAGCGCTGCGCGCAAGCGAACAGCCGCGGTCGGTCGATAGAACCCGTGCTGCGTATCCTCTTCTCGCGACCAGATCAGCTTCACCGGCACGCCCATCTCGCGCGCGACGAGCGCCGCCTGCACGCCGTAGTCGGTCTGCAATCGCCGGCCGAAACCGCCGCCGAGCTCCGTCGTGCGAATCGTCACGGCGGACTCGTCGAAACCCAGCGCCTTGGCGACGGCAGTGCGCAGGTCCGATTGCACTTGCGTCGGCACCCACAGTTCTGCGCGCCCGTCGCGCACGAGCGCGGTGCCGTTCATCGGCTCCATGGGTGAGTGAGACAGAAGCGGCGCTTCGTAAGTGCGCTCGACGACGCGGCGTGCCTTCGTCAATTCCGCCTCGCATCGCTCGCGCACCTGAGCCTCGTCCTGACCTTCGGCGACATACACCTTGCCGGCTTCGTGCGTCAGCGCGCGCAGGCGCTCGGAGATCGCGGTGGAGTTGACGCTCGTCATCGCGCTTTGCCGCCAGACGGGTTTCAGCTCGCCCAACGCCTTCTGCGCGGTCCAGAAGCTGTCGGCCACGACGACGACAGCGTTGTCGAGCTTGAGAACGCGGCGCACGCCGCGATGACGCATGCGCTGGCGCCTCGTCGACGCTTTCGAGCGAGCCCTTGAATACCGGCGACTGTGCGATCGCGGCGTACAGCATTCCAGGCCGACGCACGTCGATGCCGTACGTGGCACTGCCGTTCACCTTCGAGCGCAGGTCGAGTCGCTGCGGTCGACTTGCCGATGAGCTGCCATTCGCTACGCGGCTTCAGCGGCACGTCCTTGGGCGCCGGCAACCGCGCGGCGTCGCGAGCCAGCGCGGCGTACGAAGCGCTGCGCGATGACTGCTCGTGGCGCACGACACCGCGACGAGCGACACATTCCTCAACGCGCACGCCCCAACGCTGCGCGGCCGCCTGGAGCAACATCGTGCGAGCGGCGGCACCGGCCTGACGCAGTCGCTCGAACATGCCGCGGATCGAGCCGCTGCCGCCCGTCTGATACGTCTCCCACATGCCGTAGTGCTCGGGATCGATCGGCGCGAAGTCGACTCGCACCTGCGACCAGTCGAGCTCCAGCTCTTCGGCGAGAATCTGCGCGAGCCCCGATTGCGCGCCCTGCCCCATCTCGGTGGCGTTCATCAGCAGGCAGAGGTTGCCGTCAGGATCGATGCGGATCCAGCCGGCGATCACTTCCGCGACCCCACCATCGGCGGCGCGCAGCGGCACGCGGACATCGACCAGCAGGACGCCACCGGCGAGGCCGGCCGATTGGAGGAACGCGCGTCGGGACAGATGTCGTCGACATGGGCCCGATCATCAGACACCTGCGACCGCCGTGAAAGGCGGCGACGGCTCTATTCAACCCGTCCGACGCACGGCTCGCCGCAGCCGCGTCAGCGGTCAGGGCACCCGCGCGATCAGCTGCACTTCGATGATGCCGCCGTTGCCGAGCAGGCCCGTCGTGCCGACAGCCGTCCACGCCGGATACGGCGGCTTCATGTAGTTGCCGATGACTTCCTCGAACAGCGCGAACTGCTCGCTCTTCGTGCCTTCGAAGTCCGGCCCCTGCCAGACGTGGAAGCTGTTGATCATCACGACGTCCTGAAACGTCGCACCCGCGGCTTCGAGAATGCCCTTCAGGCGCTGCAGCCCGCGGTCGACCTGCAGCTTGAACGCTGCCGCGTCCCGTCCCTCACTTTCGCGCCGGGCGACGATGACGCCGGAGATGTAGAGCATGTTGTCGACGCGGCGAATCGCGGCATAGCGAAACTCGTCGTGCGCGCGCTTGGCGCCCTCGTTCGGCAGGATGACGCTGCCGTGCGGCGCAGGAATGACGAGCGGCCATTTCTCCGGCTCGGCGGCGTGATGCAGTGCCTGCCGCGACGAGCAGCGTGGCGATCAAGAAGATTCTCATTGTCGTGACTTCCTCGGCAGCGGTTCCCCAGAATCGTCGGCGGCCGCCGGAATTCTACACTGCTGCCGGCGCAGATGAATTTCCTCGCGGTCGACCGTGATCTGCCGCGGCGCTTCGACGCCGAGCTCGACGCGGCTCGGCGTGATCGCGAGCACCGTGACGCGCACTTCACCGGCGATGACGATGGCCTGGTTGAGACGCCTGGAGAGAACCAGCATGAGGAGCTCCTTGTGCTTCCATTCTGGGAGCAGCGCGCGTAGTGTACGCATGCTCCGATAATGGGAGCAAGGGCGAGTTCGACTATATACATGCGCTCCCGGAATCGGAGCGCGCCATGAAGGCACTGCGCAGTCGCGAACATCGTATGCTGTGTACTGTTCTTGCGGAGGCGAGAATGCAAGCCGGCCTGACGCAGCGGGGCCTGGCGGAGCGGCTGAAGCGCCCGCATTCGTACGTGGCGAAGATCGAAGGCGGCGAGCGCCGCATCGACGTCATCGAGTTTGCCGAGCTCGCGCGTGCGCTGCGCCTCGATCCGTGTAAGCTGCTCGGCGAAGTGCTGTCGAAATAAGAAGGCACGGGTGACTGGGGATTCGAGCAGTGACCATCCTTGTCCTGATTCTCGCCGTCGTCGCGGTCTGGTTCGTTTTCTCGTACAACCGCCTGGTGCGCCTGCGTAACCAGGTGCGCACCGCGTGGGCCGATATCGACGTACAGCTCACGCGGCGTCATGACCTCGTGCCGCAGCTCGTCTCTGCCGTGCGCGGCTACGCGAGCCACGAGCAGACAGTCCTGCAAGCCGTAACCGATCTGCGCTCGCAAGCGCTTGGCACTGCAGAGTCCCGCGCGGCTCGGCGAAGTCGAGACCGCACTCGAGCAGGCGCTGTCGCGCGTGCTGGCGCTGAAAGAAGCCTATCCGGATCTCAAAGCGAGCGAGAACTTCACTCAGCTGCAGCGCGACCTCGTGAAGGTCGAGGAAACGCTGCAGTACGCGCGCCGCTTCTACAACGGCGCTGTGCGCGACCTCAACGACGGCGTACAGCGCGTTCCGGACGTCGTGCTGGCGCGCGCGTTTGGATTCTCGTCGGCAGAGTTCTACCAGGCACGCGACGAGGAGCGTTCATCGGTACAGGTGCAGCTGCAATGATCACGCGCATCGTCGTCGTACTGCTCGCGGTGTTCGTGTGCAGCAGCGCGCTCGCGGAAGAGCGCATCCTGGGCTACGACATCGAGGTGCGCGTCGGCCAGGACGGCGCACTGGACGTCACCGAGCGCATCGCGGTGCGGGCGGAAGGCAGCCAGATCCGCCGCGGCATCTATCGCGACTTCCCGACACGCTATCGCGACCGCTATGGCAATCGCGTCGTCGTCGATCTGAAAGTGCTGAGCGTGCTGCGTAACGACGAGCCCGAGCCGTGGTTCACGGAAGAGCTGCGACAACGGCGTGCGCATCAACACCGGCAACGACAATTTCCTGCCCGTGCCCGCCGAGTACACGTACACGCTGCGCTATCGCACGACGCGTCAGCTCGGCTTCTTCGCGGACCACGACGAGCTGTACTGGAACGCGATCGGCACCGGCTGGGCGTTTCCCATCGATCGCGGCACCGTCGACGCGTACCTGCCGGCGCCTGTGGAGGTCGATCAGCTGAAAGCCGAGGGTTACACGGGCTATCAAGGCTCGAAGGACCAGGATTACCGCGCCGAAATCGTCGAGCCCGGCCACGCGCGCTGGCAGCTCTCGCGGCCGCTGAATCCGAGCGAAGGCTTCACGATCGTGCTCAGCTTTCCGAAGGGCCTGATTCCCGCGCCGAGCCTCGCACAGCGTTTCGCTTGGCTGCTGAAGGACAACCGCGGCATTCTCGTCGCGCTGCTGGGTTTGATTCTGCTGATCGGCTACTGCGTGCGCGAGTGGTCGCGCGTCGGGCGCGATCCACACAAGGGCGTCGTCATCGCGCGCTACGAGCCGCCGGACGGGCAGACGCCGGCGAGCCTGCGTTTCCTGATGCGCATGAGTTACGACATGCGGTGTTTCTCGGCGGAGGTGCTGGCGCTCGCGGTCGCCGGCTGCCTGCGCATCGTGCGCGACAAGGGATTCTTCAAGGACGAATGGCGGCTGGAGCGCACCGGAACCGCACCGCCGGAAGGATCGTCGCACGGGCAGCGCGCGCTCATCGCGCGGACTGTTCAAGGACGGCGAGCCGGCGCTGGTGCTCAAGAACACGAATGCTTCGACCATCTCTGCCGCGCGGCGCGCGCATTCGAAAGCAATCGACGATCTCCTGCAGCCGCGCTACTACAAGCAGAACAATGGCTCGATCGGCAAAGGCATCCTGCTCGCCGCTGTCTTTGTGCTGCTTGCGTTCTGGATGACCGGCGAGGCCGCCAAGCCGGCAGTCGCCGTGATCGGCGCCTTGATGGTGGTCACGCTGCTCATCTTCGGACGACTGGTGAAAGCACCCACCGTCGAGGGCCGCAAGCTCATGGACGAAGTCGAAGGATTGAAGCTCTACCTGAGCGTCGCGGAGCGGGACGAGCTCGCGCGCATGAAAGGACCGGACGCACCCCCTGCGCTCGACGAGAAGCGCTACGAAATGCTGCTGCCCTACGCAGTCGCGCTCGAAGTCGAAGACGCCTGGACCGACAAGTTCACCGCGGCCGTCGGTGCGGCGGCTGCCGCCGAAGCCACGCGCAGGATCGGCTGGTATCACGGCGGCGACGTCAGCGATCTCGGCAGCCTCAGCCGCGCAGTCGGCAGCAGCTTGACCTCGCAGATCGCATCGTCCGCGACGCCGCCCGGCAGCTCGTCGGGTTCGGGAGGCGGCGGATCTTCCGGCGGGGGCGGTGGTGGTGGCGGAGGCGGCGGCCGCTAAGCCGCGACGGGTGTCGGCGCAGCGATCTGCACGCAATTGCGGCCGCAGCGTTTGGCCGCATACACCGCTTCGTCCGCACGCGCGATCAAATGTTCGCCCCAGACGCCGAGCATGTCGCTCGTCGCGATGCCGATGCTGCACGTCAGGTGAATCGGCGCGCCGAAGCCCGGGACGCTGATCTCTGCAACGCGCTGACGGATGCGCTCGGCGATCGGCTGCGCAGCTGCGGCGTCGGCGCTGCTCAGGATCACCACGAACTCCTCGCCGCCGTAGCGCCCGATCACGTCCGATTGCCGCAGCTCCGCCTGGATCGGGCCGATGATGGCCTTCAGGCAGGCATCGCCGGCCGGGTGTCCGTGGGTATCGTTGATCTGCTTGAAGTGATCGAGATCGATGAACAGCAGCGCGATCGGCAAGCCGCGTGCCCGCGCACGCAGGCATGCGCTGTCCAGGCGCTCGAGCAACGAGCGGCGATTGAGCACGCCGGTGAGCGCATCGGATTGCGCGCGACGCTCCGCATCGGTGAGCGCGAGGCGCTGATCGCGCAGACGATCGGCGACGCCGAGTGCGATCAGCACCGCGGCAGCGACCATCGACATCGGCAGCCCGTAGTAGAGCAACAGAGCCGACTCACCGTCACCGCTCGCGAACAGCAGGTGTAGCGCCGTCGCGATAGTGAACGTCTCGAGCAGGCCCCACGCGACCAGAAACCAGCCGGCGGCGCGGTTGTCGCGACGCCAGGCGAGGAACGCGACGACCAGCGTCGTGACCGCCGAGATCACGAACACGAGGTTGCCGATCGCAGTGACGATACCGGCAGCGAAGCCGATTACATCGGTGAAGTTGGCGAACGCCAGCACCACGAACGTTACGGCGAACCAGCCGAACAGCTTGTACACGCGCGGCGAGAAACGCTGCAGCTCGGCGAGATCGCGCACGAACAGGCAGGCCACCGCACCCATGAAGCGCGGCGATGACATTCCAGCTGTAGCCGATCACCGGCAATGCCAGCGACAGGACCGGCCACTCGAAGCCCTGCCCGGACAGATATGCGACGTACAGCGCCTGCAGCGCGAACAACGTCGCGTACAGAAGCAGCAACCGATCGGATAGCACGAACCAGATGAGCAACGCGGCAACCGACATCGCCATGAGCGCGCCGAACGACAGCGCGATCATGCGCGCATGATCGGCAGCGCGTGTCAGCGTCTCCGGCAACGTCGAGGTCGAGAAACGCATGCCGGTCGCACCGGGAGCGTTCGGCGGTCGCGTGAACGTAGACCGACTGCCCGGCTTGCAGGCCCGCGGGAAGGATGTAGATCGCGTCCTGCGCACCGACGAATCCGGGAATGTGCGTCGCGAGCCGCAGCGACACCGGCATCGCCGTGGTCGATGACGAACATCTCGACGTCCATGTTGCGTCCCTTGCGCACGTTCACCGTCGGAACGTCACGCGGCAGGAACGCCTCGGGCAGAGTCAGCCGCAGCCAGTAGTCGGTCGCACGCGGCAGCGAGCGCGTGGCGCTCGCGGGAAGGAAGCGATCGTCGAGTGCGCCGCTCGACGACCTCCGCGGCGCTCGGCTGAGCCAGCCGCCGGGTCGAGGCGCGGACCTCGAACGCGGTCCCGGCAGCGCCCGCCGCCGTGGCCAGCGAAGCGAGCAGCCCGAAGCAGGCAGGCCGCGAGGAAGTAGCGCATGGAGCAATCGTAAACAGCGCTTCCGGCGCAAAGCAACGAATGCGTCTCAAACTTGCGGGATTCTGTCATGCCCCGGCCCGCTAGAATGGCCGCAGCACGGGGAGAAAAGAGATGAACCGCACTGCCGCAGCGAGCCTGGCGCTCGCTGGAATCCTGCTTGCGTCCACGGCCGTCGCGCAGACCTGCCCGCCCGCGACGATGTCGCGCGAGCAGCTGCTGGACCTGAAGGCTCACGAGTTCGCGGTCGCGGACGACAGCCCGCCGCCAGTCGCTGGCGCTGGACCTGGTCGCGTGCCTCGGCAGCACCGATCCCACGCTGCGCGACGGCATCGCATTCGAAGCACTGGCGGCGTGGATGCGCGGCAAGCAGCTCTCCGCCGCGACGGTGAGCACGATCCTGCGAGCGGCTCCTGCCGCAGCTCGCGCCGGATTACCCGGACCCGGCCGGTGTGCAGCGGCCGTTCGCGGCGCTGGTGCTCGCGGAGGTCGCGCGCTTCGACCGCGTCGAGCCGTTCATGACGGATCGGCAGCTGCAACAGCTGGTCGACGCGGGCACTCGCTATCTGCAGTCCGTCCGCGACTATCGCGGCTTCGACGAGCGCGAAGGCTGGCGCCACGGCGTCGCGCACTCCTCCGACCTGATGTTGCAGCTGGCGGTGAACCCGCGGACGTCGAAGGCGCAGCTGGACCAGATGCTCGCCGCGATCGCCACGCAGGTCGCACCGGCGGGCGAGCACTTCTACATCTACGGCGAAGGCGATCGCCTCGCACAAGCGGTGTTCTACATCGCGAAGCGCAAGCTGCACACAGCCGACGAGTGGCGGAAGTGGTTCGAGCAGGTCGCGGCGCCCGCGCCGCTGGCGAACTGGGGCGATGCGTAGACGTCGCAACGCGGCCTCGCCAAGCACCACAACACGATGGCGTTTCTCACGACGCTGTACCTGTACGTGCGCGAGAGCGGCGCCGAGTTTCAGGAGCTGGTGCTGCCGTCGCTCGTCGCCGCGATCAAGCCCCTCTATCTTTGTTCAGCCGGTGGCCGCGACACGTGGGTGTACACCACCTGCCACTTGCCGTTGCGCTTCGCCCAGATGTCGGCGAAGCGCAGTGTGACGGCGAACGGCTTGCCGCCTTCGGTGCCGCGCAGGTTGACGACGCCTCCCATCACCGCGCCGTCGCTCCACACTTTCTCGACGGGCTCCAGGATCTCGAACGGCTCGATCTTGTAGCCCGGCGTCGTGTAGTCGGCGATCAGCTCGGCCTTGTTCTGGATGCGGCCGGAGCTGTTCACGAGCGTGTAGTCGTCTGCGACCAGTCGCTGCAGCTCCGCTCGGTTGCCGTGCACCTGCGCTTCGTCGTAGTCGTTGACCGCTTTCGCAAGATCGGCCGGTATTTCAGCAGCATTGGCCGATGAGCACAGCAACAGCGCTGCGATCAGCACCGCCACACGCGCATTCCACATGACGCCTCCGCATAGAAAACGAAAGCGTCAAATATAGCGCGTGATCCAATTCGGGCGCTCGCGCTTCTTGCGGTAGTACCACGCGCACGGTCCGATCATGATCAACAGCAGCATCAGCCAGATCGCGTACGTTGTCGGCCAGACCGAACTTCGTGCGCAGGATCGCCGCCGCGATGCCGAGCACGTAGAAGTGCACGATGTAGAAGAAGAACGGCACGCGGCCGAATACCGCGAACGGCCGCAGCAACGCCGGCGTGCCGTTGCGCGTGACGGCCGAGAGCACGATCAGCGCGAGGAAGATGCAGCCGAACGACCACGCGAGGAACGGCAGGTCGGGCGGATACTTCGAGAACTCCCAGAACTGCACGCTCGCGACGCTGGAGTACGCGTACGCGTTGCCATAGCCACCGTACAGGCGCACGGCGAAGAAGAACGCGAAGCTGAGCGCGGCGAGCGACGCCCATAGCTTTGCAGGACGCTCGCGTTGCATCGAGTCGCGGCCGACGACGAATCCCAGCAGCAGAATCCCGATCCACGGAATGACCGGATACAGCGACCGGAACGCGCCGTTCGCGCACCGGCTCGTAGAGCATCGCGCGCAACGGCACCGGCAGCCACGAAACGTCGAGCAACGGATGCAGCAGCAAGATGCCGAGCGCGACCGGCACGAGGATCCGGCTCGAAACGTCGCGCAGCAGAGCGGTCGCGATGATGGCGACGCCGATCGCACGTGAGCACCATGAACGAATAGAACCCCATCAACGCGCGCGGCAGGCCCATCACGAGCGCATCGACGGCGATGAGCACGAAGCCGCGTATGAGCAGGCGGCGCGTGACGTCCGCATGCGACACGCCGCGATTCTCGCGCGCCATGCTCGTCAGCGCGACCATGAAGCCGGCCATGAAGAAGAATCCCGGCGCGACGGGCACGCCGGTGAAGCGCGTGAGGAACTGGAAGATGCCGTCGAACACCGGCGCGGGCCCGGCTGCCAGCTCTTCCGCGGCACGACCGGCGTTGAACATGAGCGATGCGTGATCGAGCGCCATGTGCGCGATCAGCAGGCCGCGGAACGTATCGACATAGGCTTGGCGCACGCCGGGCGCGGTGACAGCCGCGGCAGCTCTGGGCACGCGCGGCGGCGGGCAGATTGTTCGTCATGGCCATATGGTCCGCCAGCCCAGTCGCGGCCGGACAGCGCACCCGGCCGGGATCGACCCCTGACGAAGGACAGGGTCGCGCGTGCGTCGTTACTTGCCGGTCAGCGTAGCGCTTCACGAGCCGATACAGGAAATCTTGAGAATCGTAAAACTGCGCTACACCAACGCGCTCGTCGCGACCATGCGCCCGCACGTCGGCGATGTCGCCGAACAGGCCCGACACGCCGTACATCGGAATGCCCTTGGCGCGCAGGTACGCACTGTCGGTCGCGCCAGTGCCCATGATCGGGATGACCGTCACGCCCTTCCACATCTTGCCCGTGAGCTCTTCGATCGGCTTGAACACCGTTGGGTTGAGCGGCGAGACGGGCGCGGGCGGCGCGCCGGCCTGACTGCGCAGCGTCACTTTGATCTGGTCGTCCGCAAATACGCGCACGAGCGTGCGCTGCACGTCCTGCACCGACTCCTGCGGCAGGACGCGGCAGTTCACGTTCGCAGTGGCCTTCTGCGGCAAAGCGTTCCGTGCATGGCCTGCCTGCAACATCGTCGCGACGCAAGTCGTGCGCAGCATCGAGTTGTACGCGGGAGTCTTTGCCAACGTCGCCGCTGCATTCGCGTCTGCGCCGTTCGACGCCACGACCGCCTTCATTGCCGCGCCGAGGTCGCCGCCCTCGAGCACGGCGGTGCGCTCGAAGAAGGCACGCGTGACTTCGTTGAGGTTGACTGGGAAATCGAACTTGCCGAGCCGATCGAGCGCGGCCGAGAGTCGATAGATCGCGTTGTCACGGATGGGCACGGAGCTGTGGCCGCCCTTGTTGGTGACTTCCAGATCGAAGTCGCGATACAGCTTCTCGGTGGCCTGCACGGCGTTGAACAGCTTCTTGCCGTCGCGCTCGCGCCCGCCGCCGCCTTCGTTCAACCCGAACTCCGCTTCGATCAACGCGCGATGATCGTCGACCAGCCACGAGACGCCGTTGTAGTCGCCGCCCTCTTCGTCCGAGGTGAGCGCGAGGATGATGTCGCGCTTCGGCTTCAGGCCTTCCTGGCGGTAGCGGATCAGATTGGCGACGAAGATCGCTGCCATCGCCTTGTCGTCGGCGGTGCCACGTCCGTAGTAGTAACCGTCGCGCTCGATCAGCTTGAACGGATCGAGATCGGCCGACCAGTCTTCCTTGTGCGCCTCGACGACGTCGAGATGCGCCACCAGCAGCACCGGCTTCTGCGTACCGTCGCCGCGCAGCCGCGCGACGAGATTGCCCTTCTTCGCGTTGCCCGGCGGCACCAGCACGCGCACGTCTTCCTGCGCAAAGCCTGCGGCCACGAGTCGTGCGGCCATCGCACGCGCCGCCTGGGTGTTGTCGCCGACGGAGTCCGTCGTGTTGATCTCGACCAGCTCTTTGTAGATGTCGAACAGCGCGCGCTGCTCGGGCTTGAGATCGGCTGCGGCAGCAATGCTCGCAGCGCCGAACGCCAGTCAGCAGAGGAAGGAATGTTCCAAGAAACGTTCTTTTCATGACAGATCGCCCGTGGTTGCGATCCGCCATGATAGAGGAAATCAGAGCTCGACGGTCTCGCGACGCTCCAGCCCTTTCGCCACAGCTTCGGCGCGCGTGCGGGCGCCGAGCTTGCGAAACAGCGATTCGATGTGGAACTTGACCGTGTGCAAAGAAATGCCGAGATCGCGCGCGATTGCCTTGTTGCTCGCTCCCGCGCCGATTGCCGCAAGCACGTCGAGCTCGCGCGGCGTCAGCAACACACCGGCGGCGCGCTCGGCCAACTCTTCGAAACCGCGCGGACGCTGTTCCATTGCGGGCTCAGGAACGCCGCGTGGCGACGAAGCGCCGGCCGCCGCGTGCAATGCCGCCTCGATCTGCTGCGCCGTCGCGGCGCCATCGAGCAACACGACATCCGCGGAGCTCACATCGGCGATGGCGTGCCCGGCATGCGCGACGATCTGCGCGAGCTCCTCGCGGCGCACCGGGTCGCGCGTCACGATTGCTACGCTGAGAACGTTCGCCGGTTTCTGTTTGCCACTAGTCTCATTTCAGTTGGCGTCCTCAGTCACTGCCGAGGGCGGGCAGTAATGAGCACGTTCACCGTCAACACCTCGCCGCCGCGGATCAATCGCAGCACCACCGTCCGGCCGACGCTCGCATCGTCGAGCTGGGCGATGACGCGGCGCAGGCCGCGCATCGATGCCCCGTCGATCGTCAGCAGGATGTCTCCTGCCGTCACGCCGGCGACGGCGCCGGGACCGCCCTCGGCGATCGACATCACCATCATTCCGGTCGTCTCGCCGGCAGCAGCGCGCAGCGGGTCCGGAACTGCGACCGGCTGTAAGCCCGAGGCCAAGCCAGCCGCGCGGAACCTGGCCGTCGCTCAACAGCTGCGGCACGACACGTTCGAGCGTCGCGACCGGAATGACGAGCACGACTCCCGGCGGTCCCAGCGTCGACATGCCCAGCAGCCCGCCGTCCGAATCGAGGACCGGTCCTCCTTCTTCGGTGCGGCGGAGGCGGATATCAAGGGCGATCCGCTGCTCGATCCGGCCGCCGGCGCGGCTGTACCACTGCGGACCGACCGCACTGACGAGGCCCAGTCGCGCAGTCGAGGCTCCGGCCGCGTCCGCGCCGAGCGCCAGGGCAAGAGTTCCGACTCGGGCAGTCGCGCGCGGCGCTGTCGTGGCGGCAAGCGGCGTGTCCGTCCGCAGAACGAGCAGGTTTGTGCCGGGATCGCGACCGGCGATGCGTGCCTTGGCAGTAGCACCCGAGGCAGTCACGACTTCGTACTCGTCGCGATCGCCGACGACCTGCTCGGAAGTGACGACCGCGTCCGGCTGCCACAGCGTCGCACTGACGTGTCGATGGGACGCGTTGCGGACCGCGACCGCGAGACCGCGCGCCGCCGCGACCTGCGCCTCGATGGCTTGCGAAAGACGGCTGAGAGGATTGGCTTCGGTGGACATTGTCGGGCTTCCCAGAATCGATGGCGCCACGATGCGCGCGCCGCGGACGCTTACCCATCGGGCGATTGACCGGGGCCCGGCTGAACGGCCGGGTGGAATCGTCGACGCGGCGGCGCGAAGATCCAGCTCGCCCATGCTCAGCTCGCTAACGCGCTCGACCCCTACTCCGAGGTCGTCGCACAAGCCTTCGATTTCGTCAGTCCTGCCGTCGTCAGCATCTCGGTGCGATCACGGCGCGGACCGTCCGGCGTCGGCTCCGGCGTGCTCTACACTCCCGACGGCTATCTGTTGACGAACAGCCACGTCGCCAACGGCGCGAGCGAGTTGCGCGCGGCGCTGACCGATGGCCGCGAAGTGCCGGCGACGCTGGTCGGTGACGACCCGGAAACGGATATCGCGGTGCTGCGGCTCGCCGGCAGCGGCTTCCCGTACGCGACTTTCGGCAGCTCCTCCGCGCTGCGCGTCGGGCAACTCGTCATCGCGATCGGCAATCCGTTCGGCTACCAGGCGACCGTGACCGCCGGCATCGTCAGCGCGCTCGGCCGAAGCCTGCGCACGCGCTCGGGCCGACTCGTGGAGAGCGTGATCCAGACCGACGCGCCGCTGAATCCCGGCAACTCGGGCGGCCCGCTCGTCGACGGCGCGGGGCGCATCGTCGGCATCAACACGGCGATCGCCGGCGGCGCTCAGGGCATCTGTTTCGCGATCGGGATCGACATCGCTTCCAACGTCGCTGCGACGCTGATGCGCGAGGGCCGCGTGCGCCGCAGCCGCCTGCGGTTCGCGGGACAGACGATCACGCTCGACCGTCGCATCGTGCGCGGCCTGGAGCGTGCGGCGTCGAGCGCGATCCTCGTGCTGGAAGTGCTACCGGACGGGCCCGGCGCAGCGCGCAGGACTGGAAAAAGGCGACGTGCTGCTGGAGTTCGACGGCGCCGCGATCGAGAGCCTCGATCATCTGCATCGGCTGCTGACCGTGGAGCTCGCGCAGCGGGACGTGCCGCTGCGCGTGCTGCGACGGGGCAAGGTGGTCGAGCTGAGCGTGCGAGCCGGAGATGTCGGGCTAAAGCCCGACCTGACAGGAAACTCACTACCGTTCCTTGCGCCGCCACCGGGAACGCGCGCGCGACTCGGCCCAGCCACTCGCGGATCGCGCCGCTGCGCAGGTCCTTCTCCGGCGTGAATCCGAGCCGCACGATGATCAGATCCTTCGACGGCACGATCAGCGTGAACTGCCCTTCGAAGCCCTCCGCGCTGAACGCGTCGCGTTGCGGACCGGTATCGATGCGCGATCTGATACGGCCGCCCGTCGCCTTCCGCCGGAGTCACCCACCAGCCCGCGCCGTAGATGTCCGCGTTCTCGCTCTTGCCAGCCGTGCGTGCGAAGTCGACCCAGCCTTCCGGCAGGACGCGCTGGCCATCCCACATGCCGTCGCGCAGGTACAGCAGACCGAACTTCGCGAAGTCGCGCGCGGAGGCGTAGATGAGCGCGCTGCCGTAGTACAGGCCGGCTCGCATCGAATTCCGGCTGCGGCTTCATGCCGATCACGTCGAACAGGCTCTCGTGCATCCACTGCAGCATCGCTGCGCGGCGCGCCTGCGGCGATTCGGGATTCGGCACGATCGCGCGCGTCAGAGCGTCGGCCGTGAGCACGATGCCGCACGAGTTGTAGTTCCAGTGCGTGCCGGGCTCGTGGATCAGCGGCAGGCCGGCGCAGTAGTTCGCGACGTCCAGCCGTCCCGGCCCGAACAGTTTGCGCGGACGCGTCGCTGTCCGCGATCGTCTTCGCTTCGATCTCCAGGTAGCGCATGCCGTCCGTCATCTGCAGCCAGGTGCGCCACGGGATCTGCGCGCGCTTGTCGTTCGCAGCCCAGTGCGGATTGCCCATCGGCGTGTCGACGTTCGACCTTGCCCTGCTTGGCGGCGACGCCGACCAGCGCCTGCGTGATCGACTTCGCCATCGACCACGACACCAGCCGCATGTCGGCGTTGTAGCCGGGCCGCGTATTGCTCGTGCACCAGCTTGCCGCCGACGATGATCGCGACTTCGCGCGTCTCGCCGAGTCCGGGCGCCTTCTTGTCGAACGCATCGGCCATCGCTGCATCGAGCGCGGCGCGATCGACCCTTCGGGAAGCGGGCCCGTCGGCCACTCGCTCGTCGGCCACGGCACGTCGGCCGGCTGCGGCGGCAGCGGCGCGAGCTCCGCGCGCGCAGACACGACGCAGCATGGCAACGGCAACGGCAGTCCAGATTGCACTACGCCAGATTGCGCTCATGGGCACTCTCCTCAATTCGCCGGATGGCAGCCGAAGCCCGGCTCGAACTTCGCCTGCGCGGAGACCAGGCCCGCGAGCGCAGACACCTTGACGCCGCTGTCGCGTCGCTTCGACGGTCAGCGGCTTGATCGCCTCGGGATCGTAGTCCGTGCGGCACGACTCCATCGGCCGGCCGGCGACGAACAAGCACGAGCACGTCTGCTTCGCGACGTACACCGTGCCGATCTTCGCGGTCGCCCAAGTATCGCGACCCGCGAACAGCGCGACGGCGACGATCGCCACCAGCACTCCAGCACCTATCAACAGCCCCTTGCCGCGCATGTGTGCGCCTCCCCTGATTAGAAGTCTCGAGTTGTACGTTTTGCCAATGATAGCGCCGATGCGCGACCGAAACTTTCAGCGTCGGTCTGATTCCGCCGCCGCCGGAACGCGGCCGATACTGCGCCCCGAAGGCTCGAACTGGATCGATGGAGGGTTGCGCGATGTACCGCTATCCGACTGAGCAGTTGATGACGGTGGAAGAAGCCGAGCGTCTCTCCGGACTGCAGGCCGGGCGCGAGCGGCGCAAGCGGCCCGCCGTCAACCGAGCCTCTGGGTGTGGCAGTCCGTCGCCGGCGCACTGGAGCAGACAGTGACCGAGGACCAAGTCGACGAAATGATGCGGACGGTCCGCCCCCAGAACCGATAGTCGATCCCAAAAGCGGGTGCCCCCGCCTGCTTCCGAGGTAATTCCTTCGCGCAGGCCTTTCTCGCCAGCACACCGGGGTGCTGGCGTTTTCTTTTGTTTCCAGACTTCTATTCCAGGAAGCGTTCCTGTCCGGCGAAGCCGATGCGCTGCATGCCGCTGCGCTGGGCGATCGCCAGCACCTGCGCGACGCTGTCGTACTTCGCGCGCCGGTCGGGCTGCACGTGCAGCTCCGGCTGGTTGGCCTTGCCGGCCTCGACCACGAAGTAGCGCTCGAGCTGCGCCAGGTCTTCGACGACCGTGCCGTTCCAGAGGATCGTGCCGTCGAACTCGATCGCCAGGCTGATCGACTCGCGCGGCGTCCGGCGATGGCAGGGCCCTTGCCGATGTGCAGGTTCGTGCTGTTCGTCATCACCGGCAGCGTGATGATGAACAGAATCAGCAAGACCAGCATGACGTCGACCAGCGGCGTCGTGTTCATGTCGGCGATGGGACCGGAATCGTCGTTCGCACCGATGCTCATGGCCATGAGACTTCTCCCTTTCTTGCGAGGACTCCGCAGGGATCTGACTGGCCAGACTCGTGTCAGTTCCGGCGCGCGCTTGCGCTCCCGCCACACCCACGGCTCGACGCGATCCTTCAGCGGCAGCGCCCACAGCCCGCGTTTCGCGTCGCGAGCTTCCTGTTCGACGTCGTAGAGCGTCTCGCTGCGCGCGAACTCGGCGTAGAACCACGCCGCACCTCGCTTGACCATCTCCGCGTTGAGGTGTGTGTTGCCGTTCCACACGTGCGCGACCGTGCGTCCGTACCGATCGGTATCCGATGGGCATGATCACGAGCTGCTGCCCGGACGCGAGCGACAAGAGCTCCTGCTTCGCCTCGCGGCCGTACGGCTGGTCGAGCTCGGGGGCATCGATCTCGGCGAGCCGGATGTCCATCGCGACGCCCTGCACTTTCGCGACCAGCGAATCGCCGTCCTTGACCCGCACCAGCGGGCCGTAGAACACGCCCTCGTCGCCCGCGCGCGGCGGATGCGCAGGGTCGAAACGCGGGGCACGGGACTGTCCGGCGGCGACGACCGCCACGAATAACAGCGCAACGCAGCGTGCGATCTACTGGACGCGCCGCGCGAACCCCGTTAGCTTTCCGCACTCTTTCCGTCGCGAAGAGTGCCGCCGTCATGCGCCAGCTCATTGCCCTCACGCTGTTGTCCGTCGTTGTCCGCATCGGTCTGTCGTCGGCTGGGCCACGCCGCCCGATGCGCCGAACCGCCTGTTCCAGGGCCGCGATCTGTTCGCCCTGCAGCTGGCGAACGATCCGCAGATCCGTCCCGACGGCCGCGAGATCGCCTATGTGCGCGTGTCGTTCGACATCATGACAGATCGCGGCCGGCAGTCGATCTGGCTGATCGACTCGGAAAGCGGCGAGCAGCGCCCGCTCGTCACGACCGCCGGCTCGCACTCGCAGCCGCGCTGGTCGCCGACCGCGGATCGCATCGCGTACGTTTCGACGGCGGAAGGCGGCCGGCCGCAGCTGTTCGTGCGCTGGCTGCAGAGCAGCCAGACGGCGAAGATCGCCGATCTCACCGATGCGCCGGGCAACCTCACCTGGTCGCCCGACGGCAAGTGGATCGCGTTCACGATGTTTGCGCCCGACGAGAAGGCGCGGCTCGGCGAAGCGCCGCCGAAGCCCGAAGGCGCCGAGTGGGCGCCGCCGCTCGAGCTGATCACCGATATCGTCTATCGCACCGACGAAGGCGGTTACCTCAAGCCCGGCTACACACATATATATGTCGTGTCCGCCGACGGCGGCGCGCCGCGGCAGCTGACGTTCGGCGCGTACAACGAAGCGCGGTCCGATCTCCTGGGCGCCGGACGGCGAGTCTCTGCTCGTGACGGGCAATCGGCGCGAGAACTGGCAGCGCGAGCCGGTCAACAGCGAGGTCTATCGTGTGGCGCTCGCCGACGGCGCGATCCAGGAGCTGACCAAGCGCAACGGCCCGGACAACGGCGCCGTCGTTTCGCCGGACGGCAAGTCGATCGCGTACCTCAGCTTCGAGGATCAGTTCCTCGGCTACCAGAACGCCGAGCTCAACGTGATGGAGCTCGACGGCAGCAATTCGCGCTCGCTGACGGCGTCGCTCGATCGCACGATCGACGATGCGACGTGGGCGCGCGACGGCCGCAGCCTCTACGTGCAGTACGACGACAAGGCGATCACCAAGATCGCGCGCGTCTCGCTCAATGGCCGCGTCGAAACCGTCGCGGAAGGACTCGGCGGCGGCTCGCTCGATCGTCCGTACACCGGCGGCCAGTTCACCGTCGCGAACAACGGCGCGGTCGCCTTCACCAGCGGCTCGACGCAGCGGCCGACTGACATTTCCATCGCGCGCGGCGGTCGCGTGCGGCAGCTCACGCATCTCAACGACGGACTGCTGAGCGGCAAGACGCTCGGCGAGGTCAAGCCGCTGAAGGTCACCTCGTCGTTCGACCAGCGCGACGATCGCCGCGTGGCTCGTGACGCCGCCGAACTTCGATCGCAGCAAGAAGTATCCGCTGATCCTCGAAATCCACGGCGGGCCGTTCGCCGCGTACGGGCCGCGTTCTCGACCGACTATCAGCTGTACGCCGCGGCGGGCTACGCGGTGCTGTACACGAATCCGCGCGGCTCGACCTCGTATGGCCACGAGTTCGCGAATCTCATCCATCACAAGTACCCGGGCCAGGACTACGACGACCTGATGAGCGCCGTCGATGCGGCGATCGCCGAGGGCTACGTCGATGCCGACAACCTGTTCGTCACGGGCGGCTCGGGCGGCGGCGTGCTGACGGCGTGGATCGTCGGCAAGACGACGCGCTTCAAAGCAGCGGTGACGCAGAAGCCGGTGATCAACTGGGCGAGCACGGTGCTGACGACCGACGTCGCGCCGTTCATGCCGAAGTACTGGTTCGGCAAGCTGCCGTGGGAAGACCCGGATGCGTACTGGAAGCGCTCGCCGCTGTCGCTGGTCGGCGCGGTGAAGACGCCGACGCTCGTGCTGGTCGGCGACCAGGATTTCCGCACGCCGCTCAGCGACTCCGAGCAGTACTACCAGGCGCTGCAGCTGGCGGGCGTACCGACGGGATTGATCAAAGTGCCGGGCGCATCGCACGGCGGCCTGACGGCGCGGCCGTCGCAGTCGGCGGCGAAGGCGAGCGCGATTCTGGCGTGGTTCGAGCGCTATCGCGGCAAGGAACCGGCGAAGCCGGCCCCGACGCTCTGTAGGTCAGGCTTTAGTCCCTGACGTCCTACCTACCCTCGACCAACCCGTCGTTCTTCGGCGGGTCGGCGAGCGGCGCGCCGAGCGGCGCTTCCTGCGCGAGCGTCAGCTCGGTGCCCTCGCTCGCCTGTTCGAGCAGGAAGCCGATCACCGCGTACAGCTCCTCGACTTCCATCTCGTCGATGGGAAAGCCCATGAATCGCAGCTGCGCGGCCGCGCTCGGCATAGCGTTCCTTGAACTCGCGATTCATGGCTGCTTCAACGCGCCCCGCGCCGCGTAGTTCCGGCTTGGCGCGCCGTGCGGAACGTGACCGAGTAGCGCAGCTCTTTCGTCGGCGGGATGCTGTGCTGCCAGCCCCAGCGCGCCTCGTCGCGCAGGATGTACGCCGAGCGCGGCTCGAGCTCGAGCGCGAAAACCTCTTTGCGTCGCTCCGGTTTCCACGGATACGGCCGGAAGCGGATGCGCGCCGTGCCGCCGAGCGAGATGCCGACGATCAGCTCGAAGTCCGGCACATCGCGGTGCCAGCCGAGCGGCGTGCCCGGCGCGTATTCGGCGATGAGCGCCTGCACGAAATCCTCCGGCGCGACGCCTGCCCACTGCGCGGCGCGCGTGCGCAGCGGTGCGAGAAATTCCGGAATCGGCGGCGCAGCGTTCGCCTTCTGATGCGTGAAGTCGTACGAGAGACCGTAGTTCACTGTGCGGCGTCGCGCTGTGTATTGCCTGTACTGCGCCTCGCGCAGCGGCAACGCGCGGATGTGTTCCAGCAGTGCGCGCTCTTCGTCGCGATCGATGAAGTCCGCGCGATACGTCATGCCGTGCGGCAAGACGGGCGGAAACAGGCTGGCTTGCGTACGTGACATGCTCCGCGAGTTTACGGCAAGTCGCGCGAGCCAAAAGAAAAGGCCGGGCGGCGCACGCCACCCGGCCTTTCTATCGAACGGCGGACGTTAGCGGACCCGGCCGCGACGGAACAGGTTGACGATCGCCAACAGGACGATCGCTCCCACCAGCGACACCAGGAACGTCGCGATCGAGATGCCCTGGTTGATCGTGCCTATGCCCAGAAGCGGCGACACGATGAACCCGGCGAGCAGCGCGCCGACGATGCCGACAACTACGTTGAGCAGGATGCCTTGCTGCGCGTCAGTGCGCATGACGATGCTGGCCAGCCAGCCGACAACGCCACCCACGATCAACCAGACCAGAATGCCCATATACCCTCCTCGGGGTCGCCACGAAAACTCACGACCACAGAATGAGAGGGCGCTGAACTTGGTTCCGCCTGCGAACGAAATGGTAGGAAGTCCGCCGTCAAGTCCGACGAAGCGCGATACCAGCTTGGCGATGACGGCGCGGCCGGGACGCTCCGGGAGGTACTTCACGCGCACCCAGCTACCGACGGCGGGCAGCGAGGCCATCGACTCGCCCATGCGGCGGTCGACGTGACACGTCTGCACCGACTGCGGCGCGTCGACCGGCTGGAACTCGAAATACACGCGCGTGAATGCACCGAACAGCGGCGGCCGCCAAATGCGCAGGATGCGCCCGTGCGCGGCAGCGCCGCGTTTCAGGATCTCCTGCTGCAGCTGCGAGCCGAGCGTGACGGAGCGGGAGGAAGCGATCATGGCGACGAGCGCGCCGACGAGAAATGAGATGGCTGAGATGTATTCTGCAGGCATAGGGCAGATCTGGAAGGTTGCGGACCCGTCGTAGGATGCGCGCGCCGCACGGGCGCGAGCGATGACATGCATCGCAATTCTTACACGCTACTTTCTATCGAGCCAAGTCCCGAGGCCCTGGGCATTGAGCTCGATGTCGGTCGCGAGCAGGTCGCGTAGAAAGTTTTCCGACTGCGTCGAGCCCGAGCGGCGCAGTTCCGCGATGTAGATATCGCCGAAAGCGCGCTTGAGCTCGTCGTGCCGGCCTGGCGCGCTGGCGAGCGAACGAGCTGCTTCGGCCATTGCATCCACTTGCGCGAGGAACTGCACTGCCAGCGTCTCGGCGTCGCGCACGGCACCGTAGTGCGTGAGGTACATGAAGGTCGGTCGCTGCGCGAGCAGCCGCGCAACCGACTCGTGCAGCGCCTGCTGATCGAACTGCACTGGAGCAGTCGCGGGCACGATGTACGGATGCAGCTCGGGATAGACGATGCCGAAGGTATCGCCCGTGAACCAGCCGCGACTCGCCTCGTCCCAGATGCAGTGATGATGCCGCGCGTGGCCCGGCGTATCCGCGAAGCGCAGCGGCCGGCCGCTCAGCTCGATCACCATTCCATCCGTCGTGGTGATCACCCGCTCCGCCGGGATCGGCACGAGCTCGCCGTAGTCGCGTGCGGCGACCTCTTCGCCGTAAACGGCCCGCACACCCTCCATCAACACCGACGGATCGATCATGTGGCGCGCGCCGCGCGGATGAATCACGAGCTTCGCCCGCGGCAGCTCCTGCATCAGCAGCCCCGCGCCACCGGCGTGATCGAGATGCACGTGCGTCGGAATCACGTAGTCGACCGCGTCGCGGTCCAGCCCGTGCGCTTCGAGCGCGGCGAGCAGGCGCGGCACGGCGCTGTTGGGACCGGTTTCGACGAAAGCGGCGCGACCGTTCTCGACGATCAGGAAGCTCGCGTCGAAGCGCGGCCGGACGAAACCGGTATCGACCACGCTGATGCCGTGGTCCAGGCGCTGATAGAGACTCGTCACGCCCGGTTCCTAGCGAAAGCCTTCGAGCACCAGCTTGCCGATGGTACGGCCGCGCTCGAGCATCAGGTGGGCGCGGCGCAGATTCGCCGCATTGATGGCGCCGAGACTCTCGGCAAGCGTCGTGCGCAGTGTCCCGTCGTCGATCAGCGTCGCGACTTCTTCGAGGATCTCGTGCTGCCGCTGCATGTCGGCGGTCTGGAACAGCGAGCGCGTGAACATGAGCTCCCAGTGGATCGACGCGCTCTTCTGCATCAACGATGTCAATTCCACCGCGCCGCTCATGCTCACGATCAGGCAGAGCTTGCCTTGCGGCCGAATGATCGGCGCAAAGCGCGGGAAGTAAGGTGTCGCATCGGTGAGGCAGAAGATGTAGTCGGCTTCCGCGACGCCGAGCGCTTGCATCTGTGCCGCGAGATCGCCCGTGTGATCGACGACAGCGTCGGCACCCAGCTCCTTGACCCACTGCGACGATTCCGGCCGCGATGCCGTAGCAATCGACGCGCAGGCCGGCGAGCTTCTTCGCGAGTTGGATCGCGATCGATCCGACGCCGCCCGCTGCACCGATCAGCAGCACGGTCTTGCCGCGATCCGCGCCGGAGCGCGAGATGCCGAGTCGATCGAACAGCCCTTCCCACGCGGTCAGCGTGGTGAGCGGCAACGCGGCCGCGGCGGCGAAGCCCAGCTTGCGCGGCTTGTGACCGACGATGCGCTCGTCGACGACGTGGTATTCGCTGTTCGCACCGGGCTTGTGGATGCTACCGGCGTAGTAGACCTCGTCGCCCGGCTTGAACAGCTGCACGCCAGGGCCGACTTCGCGAACGACGCCCGCCGCATCCCAGCCGAGAATCCTGCGGCAGCTGCGCGTTCGGATCGGGCCGGGCGCGGACCTTGTAGTCGACGGGATTGACGGAAATCGCTTTGATCTCGACCAGCAGCTCGCGTTGCGCCGGCGCCGGCTTCGGCACTTCGAGGTCGACCAGCGACTCGGGATCGTCGATCGGGAGATTGCGATAGAGGCCGACCGCTTTCACATGTTGCGGCGATACTGCCCGCCGACCTGATACAGCGCTCGCGAGATCTGGCCGAGCGAGCAGCTCTTCACTGCTTCCATCAGCTGCTCGAACACGTTGCCGCCCGACGCGGCGACTGCCTGCAGACGCTTGAGCGCCTCGGCCGAGCGATCCGCATTGCGTGCCTGGAACGCGCGCACGCCGGACACCTGATCCTGCTTCTCTTCCTCGGTCGAGCGGATCAGCTGCGCGCCCTTGTGCTCCTGCGAGCCATCGGCATCGGACAGGAACGTGTTGACGCCGATGATCGGCAGCGAGCCGTCGTGCTTCTTGGTCTCGTAGTACAGCGACTCTTCCTGGATCTTGCTGCGCTGGTACATGGTCTCCATCGCGCCGAGCACGCCGCCGCGCTCGGAGATCGCCTCGAACTCCTTGTAGATCGCTTCCTCCACGAGATCGGTCAGCGCATCGATGATGTACGAGCCCGCCCACGGGTTCTGGTTCTTGTTCAGCCCGAGCTCGCGATTGATGATCATCTGGATCGCCACGGCACGGCGCACGCTTTCTTCGGTCGGCGTCGTGAGCGCCTCGTCGTACGCGTTGGTGTGCAGCGAGTTGCAGTTGTCGAACAGCGCGTACATCGCCTGCAGCGTCGTGCGGATGTCGTTGAACGAGATCTCGCGCGCGTGCAGGGAACGGCCCGATGTCTGGATGTGATACTTCAGCATCTGCGAGCGCGGCGACGCCTTGTACAGCTCGCGCATGGCGCGCGCCCAGATGCGGCGCGCGACGCGGCCGATCACCGCGTACTCCGGGTCCATGCCGTTCGAGAAGAAGAACGACAGGTTCGGCGCGAAGTCGTCGATCTTCATGCCGCGCGCCAGGTAGTACTCGACGATCGTGAAGCCGTTCGCCAGCGTGAACGCCAGCTGCGAGATCGGGTTCGCGCCGGCCTCCGCGATGTGATAGCCGGAGATCGACACGGAATAGAAGTTGCGCACGCTGTGGTCGATGAAGTACTGCTGCACGTCACCCATCATGCGCATCGCGAACTCGGTCGAGAAAATGCAGGTGTTCTGCGCCTGATCCTCTTTGAGGATGTCCGCCTGCACCGTGCCGCGCACCTGCGACAGCGTTTCCGCCTTGATGCGCTCGTACACCTCACGCTCGACGAGCTGATCGCCGGTCACGCCGAGCAGCGCCAGGCCCGAACCGTCGTGACCCTCGGGCAGCTGACCCTTGTACTGGGGGAACGCGACACCGCGCTCGCGCGGTCTGCGCCTGCAGCTCCGCGATCTTGCGCTGGGCACTTTCCCATCGCCCTTCGCCCTTCAGGTAACGCTCGACGCGCTGGTCGATCGCACTGTTCATGAACATCGCGAGGATCATCGGCGCCGGGCCGTTGATCGTCATCGACACCGACGTGGCCGGCGCGCACAGGTCGAAGCCGGAATACAGCTTCTTCATGTCGTCGAGCGTCGCGATCGACACGCCCGAGTTGCCGGTCCGGCCGTAGATGTCCGGCCGCGGATCGGGATCCTCGCCGTACAGCGTCGTGGAATCGAAGGCCGTCGACAGCCGTGCCGCCGCGTGATCGCCGGCGACGTAGTGGAAGCGCCGATTGGTGCGCTCCGGCGGACCTTCGCCCGCGAACATGCGCGTCGGATCTTCCTGTTCGCGCCGATACGGATACACGGCGGCGGTATAGGGATACGCGCCCGGCAGGTTCTCGTTGAACACGAACGCCAGGATCTCGCCCCAGTCGACGGCGCGCGGCACGCCGATCTTCGGGATCTGATTGCCCGACAGCGACGTCGAGTAGTTGTCGCCAGTCACCTCGCGCTGGCGCACCGTGTACGAGTACTTCTCCTGCGTCACCGCCTTGACGCGCTTCGGCCAGGCCTTCAGCTCGCCGATGGCGTCAGCGCCCATTTCGTCGAGTGCGGCGTGATACGCGGATCGCAGCTCGCGACGAGTCGGATCTGCTGCCGAATCGGTGAGCGCTGCTTCCGGATAGCGATCCAGCGGTGACGGCAGCGCGCCGTCCTTCAACGCTTTGAGAGATTCGTAGTGCGCATAAGCACGCCGCGCGGCTGCGACCTGCTCTTCGATGCGCGCCCGCGCCCCGCGGCCGGACTCGGCGATCTCGGCGAGGTAGCGCGAACGCTGGCCCGGAATCAGCGGATCGCGCGAAGTCATCACGGTGACGCCCGGATCGCTGACCGTCCAGCGCGCGGTGCCGATCGACTTCTTGTCGAGCTCCGCGCAAATGCCGGCGAACAGGCGGTTCACGCCCGGATCGTTGAAGCGGCTCGCGATCGTCGGGAACACCGGCACGTCGTTCTCCGGAATCTGCATGCGCTCCGGATGGTTGCGCCGCCACTGCTTGCGCACGTAGCGCAGGCTGTCCTCGGCGCCGCGCTTCTCGAACTTGTTGAGCACGACCATGTCGGCGAAGTCGAGCATGTCGATCTTCTCGAGCTGGCTGGCCGCGCCGTAGTCGCTGGTCATGACGTACAGCGACAGGTCCACCACGTCGACGATCTCGGTATCCGACTGGCCGATGCCGGCGGTCTCGACGAAGATCAGGTCGAAGCCCGCGAGCTGATACAGCTCGATCACGTCCTTGAGCACAGCGGAGGTCGCGAGATGCTGGCGACGCGTCGCGAGCGAGCGCATGAAGATCTGCTCGTTGGCGAGCGAGTTCATGCGAATGCGGTCGCCGAGCAGCGCGCCGCCGGAGCGGCGGCGGGTCGGATCGATCGCGACCACTGCGATCTGCCGGTCCGGGAAATGGCGCACGAAGCGCGACAGCAGCTCGTCGCTGAGGCTCGACTTGCCCGCGCCGCCCGTGCCGGTGATGCCGACGACCGGCGCCTGGTGCTTGGCGCGCCCGAGCGCGCGGCGGATCTGGTTCGATTCCTGCGCGGCCTCGCCCTCGCTGTCCGCGCCTTCGAGCACGGAGATCGTCGTGGCGATGCGACGATGATCGCGAACGTGCAGCGGGCCGAATTCCGAGCGCGGCTTGCGTGCGGCGCGCACGCGCTTCATCACGTCCTCGATCATCGGCACGAGCCCCATGCGGCGGCCGTCCTCGGGCGTGTAGATCTTCTCGACGCCGTAGCTCTCCAGCATCTCGATCTCGTCGGGGGAGATCGTGCCGCCGCCGCCGACGACCACGCGGATGTGCTCGCAGCCCTGCTCCTTGAGCATGTCGACCATGTACTTGAAGTACTCGTTGTGGCCGCCCTGGTAGGAGCTGACGGCGATGCCGTCGGCATCCTCCTGGATGGCCGCGCGCACGATGTCGGACACGCTGCGGTTGTGGCCGAGATGGACCACTTCGGCGCCGCTCGCCTGCAGCAGCCGGCGGATCATGTTGATGGCTGCGTCGTGGCCGTCGAACAGCGATGCTGCCGACACGAAACGCAGCACGCCGCTCCCCGCGGGGACGGGCTGTTGCCGCAAGGAAGAAGCCTTCTCAGCCATGGTACTGATCCATTTCATGGGTCCACTGTCACGAAGGTGGCGGTAGACTCGTCTGGTCTACCGAAAGACGCATCTTCCTTACTTTGCCGGCGCCATGCCAGTTTCCAATGGAGACATCGTAATGCAACGCACATTTACGGCATTTTTACTGGGCGCGGCACTCGCCGCCGGCGCCACCGTGGCCGCGGAACGCGCCGGGACTGCTCCCCTGCGCAGCCAGCCGCTGGCCGATCTGAACAAGGTCGCCGACATGGTGACCGTGGAATACGCCCCCGGTCAGTCGTCGCCGCCCCACCGACACAACGCCCACGTACTTGTATACGTTCTGGAGGGCGCATTGGTGATGGGGGTCAAAGGCAAGGAGCCGGTGACCGTGTCGGCGGGCCAGACGTTCTACGAATCGCCCACCGACGTTCACGCGGTGTCGCGCAATGCCAGCGACTCGGCGCCCGCGAAGTTCCTGGCGATCCTGATCCACGACCCCGGCGCTTCGACGATGCTGCCGGCGGAGAAGTAATCGAGATTAATGGGAGCCGATGGCTCTATTGACTACTATTGGAGCCGATGGCTCCACGGGCCCACAGATCGGTCACCCATAAGTTCCACCAGCGGCGGGATACGATCGTCCGCGCCGCGGTCGAGGTGCTGAACCACAAGGGCGTGCGCGGCATGACGCTCGCCGACGTCGCGGCGAAGATCGACCTGGTGCCGACGGCGGTGATGTACTACTTCCACAAGAAGGAAGACCTCGCCGCCGCCTGCTTCCACAAAGCGATCGAGCAGTACGAGAGCATGATCGCCCAGGCGCAGCGCGGCAGCTCGGCGCGCGAAGCGCTGGAGCTCTTCATCCGCGGCTACTTCGAGTTTCGTCGGCAGGTCGCAGCCGGCGACGCCGATCAGATCGCGGTGTACAACGACGTGCGCGCCGTGCACGACCCAGGCGTCGGCCAGGCCTACACGCAGATGTTCCGCAACGCGCGCAGCCTGCTGCTCAAGTCGCCGGAAATCGCCGGCCTCGCGCGCATGGACTGCAACGCCCGCACGCACCTGCTGCTCGCGCAACTGTTCTGGTCGGTAGTGTGGGTGCCGCGCTATTACGTCGAGGACTATCCGCGGCTCGCCGATCACGTGCTCGACATCCTGGAGAACGGCCTGCTGCGCGCCGACGGCGACTGGCAGCCACGAACGCTGCGCGAAGTCGAGCCGCCGCTCGCGGACCACTCGAGCGAAACGCGCGAAACGTTCCTGCAGGCGGCGACCAGCCTGATGAACGACCAGGGTTATCACGGCGCGTCGGTGCAGAAGATCTCCGAGCGGCTCAACGTGACGAAGGGCGCGTTCTATCATCACCTGGACACGAAGGACGACCTGATCCTCGCGTGCTTCGAGCGCACGCTGGCGATCGTGCGACGCGCACAGGACGAAGGCGTGCGCGTGGCCGCGAACGGCGCGGAGAACCTGGTCGCCGTGGCAGCCGCGCTGGTGGAATATCAGCTCTCGGGCAAGGCGCCGCTCCTGCGCACTTCGGCGCTGACTTCGGTGCCGCAGGAAATCCGCGCGGGGCTGATGAAGGAATTCGACCGCGCGTCCGGCCGCTTCTCGCTGGTGCTCAGCGAAGGCATCGCCGACACATCGCTCCGCCCGGTCGACGCGGCGATCGCCGCGCAGATGATCACCGCGCTGATCAACGCTGGCGCGGAAGTTCACAATTGGGCGCCGGGCATCTCGCAGCAGAACGTCGCGCGTGCGTACGCGCGGCCGTTGTTCCATGGGTTGCTGAATAGTTGAAATGGCCTCTCCTGCACCGCATCTGCCACTTGCCGCGCTCTTCGCCATCGGCGCAGTCGTTGCCTGGCGTGTCTACCGTCGCGCACAGAAGTTCGTAGCGCGACAGCCCTTTCGTTCTCGGCGTTCTTGGTTTTCGCTCGTCTTCCTTCCATTGTTGGTCCTGGCCCTGCTGGTGGTCTCCTACAGCCATCCGCTCAACGCTGCGATCGAGCTCGGTGGCGTTCTAATCGGCGTTCGGGTTGGCTGTGTCGCTGCTTCTGGCCGGTCGCGTTGCCTATCGGTTCTTCCATCTCTACGTCTCGCCGGCCGCGGTTGCAGAGCCTCCGGATGCCCTCGCTCGCAGCCCGCTGACGCTGCTGATCATCGGCACAATGGCTGGCTACTACGCTTGGTATGCGTTTGGCCTGATCCGCTGGCAATGTTCCGTCACCACGCGTCGATAGCAGGACGCCGCTTGCCGGGCCCGCGCGGCGTCGGCTGCAGCGAGCGCAGCAGGTTCGCGAGCCACGGTCGCGTGTCCGCCGGGTCGATCGTGTCGTCGACGCCGAAGATCGTCGCGATGCTCAGCGCTTTGCCGCGCTCGTACATGTGCGCGACCATTTCCTCGTACTTGCGGCGCCGCTCGGCAGGATCCTCGATCTTCGCGAGCTCGTTGCGGTAGGCGAGCTTCACCGCGCCTTCCAGTCCCATGCCGCCGAACTCGCCGGTCGGCCACGCGACCGTCGCGACCGAGCGCTTGAACGAGCCGCCGCTCATCGCAATCGCGCCGAGCCCGTACGCCTTGCGCAGCACGACCGTGAAGAACGGCACGCTCAGGTTCGCGCCGATCACGAACATGCGGCTGGAGTGCCGCACGAGCGCGGTCTTCTCGATCTCCGGCCCGACCATGATGCCCGGCGTGTCGCACAGGAACAGCAGCGGGATGTCGTGCGCGTCGCACAGCTGCATGAAGCGCGATGCCTTGTCGGCGCCGTCCGAATCGATCGCGCCGCCGAGGAAGCGCGGATCGTTGGCGATCACGCCGACCGTGCGACCCTCGACGCGAATCAGCGATGTGACCATGCCGCGCGCGAACTCGCGCCGCAGCTCCAACACGCAGCCCGTGTCGGACAGCGTCTCGACGATCGCGCGCACGTCGTACACGCGCAGGCGATTCTCGGGGATGATCTGCCGCATGCGGCGTTGATCGGCGGACTCGTAACGCGCGAGCGGACCCTGGAAGTACGACAGGTATTTCTTCGCGACGCGCACCGCTTCCGCTTCGTCCGCGACGCCGATGTCGACGACGCCGTTCGCCAGCTGCACCGGCAGCGGGCCGATTTCCTCCGGCGCGAACACGCCGAGGCCGCCGCCTTCGACCATTGCCGGGCCGCCCATGCCGATGTTGGCGTTCGCCGTCGCGATGACGACATCGCAGCAGCCGAGCAACGACGCGTTGCCCGCGAAACAGCGGCCGGATGTGATGCCGACCATCGGCACGAGCCCGCTCAGCTCTGCGAAGCGGCCGAAAGTGGGCACGCCGCCCGAATCGCCGCTCGTCTCGGTGTCGCCCGGCCGACCGCCGCCGCCTTCGGCGAACAGCACGACCGGCATGCGGCCGGACTGCGCCACGCCGATCATCCGATCGGTCTTCGCGTGGTTGCGCGCGCCCTGCGTGCCGGCGAAGACCGTGTAGTCGTAGGCCATCACGACCGCAGACGACTGCGGCTCCGGAAACAGATCGCCGTTGATGCGGCCGACGCCCGTCACCATGCCGTCGCCGGGACTCTTCTCGATCAACTCCTCCAAGCTGCGCCGTGCGCGCTGCGCGGCGAGCGCCAGCGCACCGTACTCGACGAACGTTCCGGGATCGCACAGATCCTCGACGTTCTCTCGCGCCGTGCGCTGTTGCGTGGCGCGCCGACGCGCGACCGCCTCCGGCCGCTCGACATCGAGCGTCCGCCGCTTGCGGGCTTGCACTTCCGCGAGGTCGCGCCGGATGTGATCGAGATCGATGCTTGCGGCGACTTCCTCGGTCGTCGTGCTCGATGTCCGCTGCGCGCACTGCCAGGAGCGGCGCGCCTTCCAGCACCGCGTTGCCTTCCGCCACCAGGATCTCGACAACGTGGCCGCTTGCCGCGGCCTCGATGACGTGCTCCATCTTCATGGATTCCATCACCATGACCTGCTGGCCTCGACGCACGACGTCGCCCGCGCGCACATCGATGCTGACGATCGTGCCCTGCATCGGCGCTCTGAGCACGGCGCCGTCCGTTCGAGTGCCTGTTGCCACGTCGGCTCTGTTGGCCGCCGTACGCGCTTGCTTGCCGTGATGCAGGACCGCGAGCGGATCGCTCGTGTCGATACTGGCACCCGCCAGCGCAGTCTTCGCAGCCGGACTCGTCGCAGGTTGCGCAAACAACCGCGGATGCCCGCTGTCGCTGGCAGCAAGCTCGCTCGCGTGCCGCTCGATGAATGTGGTATCGACGTCGTTCGCTTCCACTGCCGGATTGCACAGCAGGTTCTGCAGGAAGCCGATGTTCGTCGCGACGCCTTCGATGCGGAACTCGCACAGCGCGCGATACGCCCGTTGCACGACGTCGGTGAAGTTGTCCGATGACGAATGAGCGATGACCTTCGCGAGCAGCGAATCGAAGCTCGGCCGAGGTTCGGTACCCGACGTAGCCGAAACTGTCGACGCGCACACCAGGGCCCGCAGGCGGCTCGAATGCGCTCAGCATGCCGCTCGCCGGCCTGGCGGTGCCGTCGCGCTGCATCGATTCCATGTTGACGCGCAGTTGCATCGCGTATCCGCGCGGGCGCAGCAGCGCATCCTCCAGCAGGCCGATCTCTGCGAGCGTCGCGCCAGCGGCGATGCGCAGCTGCGCCTTGACGAGATCGACGCCGAGGACTTCTTCCGTAACCGTGTGCTCCACCTGCAGCCGGGCATTCGCTTCGATGAATGCGAAACGCTCGCCGCCGCGAGCGTCCACCAGGAACTCGAACGTGCCGGCATTCTCGTAACCGACCTCCTGCGCCATCTTCAGAGCCGCCTCGATCAACTGGCGCCGCGTCGAGTCCGAGAGCGTCGGGCTCGGCGCGATCTCGACGACCTTCTGATGACGTCGCTGCAGGGTGCACTCGCGGTCCCATAGATGCAGTCACCGTGCGACCGTCGCCGATGACCTGGATCTCGATGTGCCGCGCGCGCGGGAAGAACTCTTCGACGTAGACATCGCCGCGACCGAACGCGGCAGCCGCCTCGGACTGGCACCGCGCGTAGGCGTCAGCCAGGTCTGCGTCGTCGGCAACGAATCGCATGCCGCGCCCGCCGCCGCCGGCGCTTGCCTTGATCAGCATCTGGCCGCGTGCACCGAGCGAAGTCAGAAAGAAGCGCGCGTCCTCGAGCGTCGTGGCGCTGAACGTACCGCGCAGCACCGGCACGCCAAGCCGTCTGCGCGAGCGAGCGCGCCTTGCCCTTGTCGCCGAACAGCTCGAGATGCTCGACGCTCGGACCGACGAACCGCAGGCCGGCCTCCGCACAGTCGCGCGCGAACGCCGCGCTTTCGCTCAGGAAGCCGTAGCCCGGATGGATCGCGTCGCAGCCGGCCTGGAGCGCCGCGGCGATGATCGCAGCGCCGTCCAGATATGCGCGCGGCCCGGTGCCCGGCAGCTCGACGGCATGTTCCGCCCTGCGAATGTGCAGCGACTCGGCGTCGTCCTGCGAATAGACCGCGACGGTCCGCGCACCGAGCTCGGCGGCGGCACGCGCGATGCGGACGGCGATTTCGCCGCGATTGGCGATCAGCAAATTCATCCCTTCACCTCTTCCTCGCGCAGCGTGCGCGCGGCGATGAAATAGTGTGCCGCGGACCAGAGGTTGACCGCGACGATGATCCGCAGCGACCAGCGGAGCCCCTCGCCGAGCGCCTGCGCCTCGCTCAGGCCGCGCTCCAGAAACAGCTGTCGCAGCTGGTCGCTGGCGATGCCCGCGAACAGCGGGCCGAGCCCGAGGCCGATCAGATTGATGATGAACAGCAGCAGCGCACTCGCCAGCGCGCGCTCACGAATCCCGACCAGCGTGTAGGTCGCAGTGATGCTCGGCGCCAGGTAGGCGGCGCTGCACATGACGACCGGCGTCACCAGAGCGATCACGATGCTCGTGTCCTGGAACAGGAGCACGCCCTGGCTGAGCGGAAAGCCGAGGAGCAACGACAGCGCCGGGACCCAGAGGTAGTACCGGCTGTCGTGCCGCCGCGCTGCGAACCGGTCGCTGAGCATCCCGCCGAAATAGGTGCCGGCGGCGCCGCCGATCACCGTGCAGATCGCGAGCGTCGTGCCCGCTTCGGCGACGCTCATGCCATGCGAGCGCATGAAAAACGCCGCGTACCAGTTGCCGACTCCGTACACCGCAAAGTTGTGCAACGCTGCTGCGAGCGAAAGATGTCGGAAGGAGCTCTTCGCCCACAGCGCACGCAGCACTTGCGCCACCGGCGGCGGTTCGACCGCTGCGCGGGCCGGGTCGGAGAAGCCGCGCGGCAATTCACGCAGCGTGAATTTCAGCAGCAACCCGACAGCGATGCCGGGCAGGCCGACGATGAGAAACGCTGCGCGCCAGCCGTAAACCTGCCCCACCCAACCGCCGAGCAGCAGCCCGAGGAACGACCCGATGTAGCCGCCCATCTGGAAGATGGACAACGCCGTGGCCCGACGGCGCGCCTCGAAGTAGTCGCCGATCAGCGAGTAGGCAGCGGGGTTGCAGCCCGCTTCACCGACCGCGACGCCGATGCGCGCGATCAGCAGGTGCATGAAAGTCTTGGCGAGGCCGGTCAGTCCCGTGAATGCGCTCCAGACGAGCAGCGAGACCGTCATGATGGTGACGCGGTTGTTCCGATCTGCGAGCCGCGCCAGCGGCACACCGAACGTCGTGTAGAACGCCGCGAACGCGAGGCCGCTGAGCAGCCCCATGTGCCAATCCTGGAGCGCGAACTCCTTGCGGATCGGCTCGACCAGCACCGCGACCAGCTGGCGATCCATGAGGCTGATGGTATAGACGCCGCACAGGAGCCAGGCGACGTAGTACCGATAGGCGTCGGTGACGCGGATGGAGGCCTGCACGATTCGCCCGCCCCGATGTTTTCGTTGTTGGCGGAGCGTATGCCAACAGCGCAGCCCATTACTAGACGTGGGCTAGCGGCGTGTCGAGCTCGCGAGTGCGGCGGCGGGCAGCGTGAAGCGGAACGTCGTGCCCTTGCCGGCCGCGCTTTCCACCGTAATCATGCCGGCGTAGCGCTGCACGATGCGCGCGACGGTCGCGAGGCCGATGCCGATGCCGGGGAAATCGCTCGCGGCGTGCAGGCGGTGGAACGGCTCGAAGATGTGCTCGGCGCCCGCCATGTCGAAGCCGGCGCCGTTGTCGCGCACCGAGAACACGGTGGTGTCGCGGGCCTCGGAGTGAGCGAGCTCGACGCGCGGGTTGCTCCGTGCGCGACGTGTATTTCCACGCGTTGCCCAGCAGGTTGTACAGCAGGCTCTTCATGAGCCGCGGATCGGCGTTGACCGCCAGCCTCGGCTCGATGCGGCACTCGACGCGCTGACGCGGATACTGCTGGTTCAGGTCCTCGACGATCGACTGGGCCAGCGCCGAGAGGTCGACGCGCTCGTTGAGCAACTCCTGTCGCGAGATGCGCGCCAGCGACAGCAGGCCGTCGATGATGTCGGACGAGCGCCGCACGCACGACTGGATGCGGTCGATGCGGCCGCGAATCGAATCGTTCATCGACGACTGCAGCTCGTCGCGCAGCAGGCCGGCCTGGCCGGCGATCGCGCCGAGCGGCGAGCGCAAGTCGTGCGAAGCGGAAGCAGTGAACGCTTCGAGCTCCTGGTTGGTGAGCGCGAGCCGCTGATTCGTACTCTGCAGCTCGGCGGTGCGCACGGCGACGCGGCTCTCCAGCTCGCTGTTCAACTGCGCGAGAGTGGTGTTGGCGCGCTCGACGCGCAGCATGAAATTCTTGAGCAATGCAGTCAGCGCGAGGAACAGCAGCGGAGACGCCGGCCAGCACATAGACGAGACTGCGCGTGCGATCGCGCCACGGCTGCATGATCGCGTGCTTGTCGCGCGCCGCGGCGACCACGAGCCGATAGCCGCTGAGACTGCGGAACGCGTACAGCCACGTGCCGGCGACGATCGGACTCGGTCCCTCGACGAAGCCGCCCTCGCGCGACAGATCGCCGGCCTTGCGGAACAGCGGCGTCTCCCCGACGTTGATCGCGCGCTCGCCGCCGGGAGCACGCGGCACACGCAGCAACAGATCGCCGCGCGTCGAGATCAGGCTCAACGAGCCGTCGCGGATCGCCATGCTCTCGTACAACTGGTCGAGCGCTTCGACGCCGAGCAGCGCGCCGGCCCACACGGTCTCGCCGCCGGGCTGCGCAATGCGCACGGCGATCGGAATGGCGTGCTGCGAGCTTTCGATCGGATCGGCGATGCGCGGCCCGATGTAGACGTTGCGCTGGCGCTGCGCCGTGAGATCGAGCCACTGCGGCCAGGCGTCGAGCGATTGGACCTGGTCGTCCCGCGCCACGCTGAGGTAACGGCCCTCGCCGGCGACGAACAGCGCCCGCACGTAGTCGCCGCTCGCTCAGCTCGCGCGACAGCAGCTCGGTGGCTTGGGCCGGCGTGATCGTAGTCGAGACCGCCGCGACTGTTGATGGAACTGGCAGCGGCCGCGCGGCACCGAGACTGTCGTTGAGGACCGCCTGCATGTGCACGTACATGCCGGCGGCGACGGCGCCGAGCTCGTGCCGGGCATTGTCGAGAACCTCGGCCTCGTCGCTGCGGATGCGCCAGGTCGCGTAGCCCCAGACCAGGACGATGATGACAATAGCCTGGGCGACCACCGCCCGCTTGACGAACGACGGCAAAGTCGTATCCGGATGCTTGTCTCCGTCCTGCATCGCCCGCCCGCGAAAGTCCCGATTCGCGGGCCGTGAGTCTCGCGCGACGGTGCGGGGGCGAGCTAGAGGTCCGTCACAGAATCGCGTTCAATTCCTGAAACAGAGCACCGGCGGACGGACCGAGCACGAAGTGCAGGCTGTCGCGCGCCGGCCTGGCAACGCCACGGACTGTCAGCGCGGCGATGCGGGAGTCGACCACGGCGTCGGCATCTTTGACCGCGACGCAGAGACGGCTGGCCGCCAGCTTCACTTCGCGCACGTTGGCGCGCCCGCCGAGCGCCTCCAGCAGAGTGCGGGCCGAGATCGGCGGCCCCGCCTCGGCCGACGGTGCCTTCAGCGCGCTGCGAATGTCGGACGCGAGCTGGTCGGCGATCGGACCGACGACGACCTGCAGCGTCTCCGGCGATGGACGCACGACGCCGCGCGCGCCGAGCTTGCTTGCAGCGCGCCTTCGTCGACCGACGCCTGGTCGGCAACGACCAGTCGCAGGCGCGTCGTGCAGGCGTCGACAGACACGAGATTGCGCGCGCCGCCGAGCGCGCGGACCCAGGCCGTGCCCGATGCACTCTCCGACGGCGCCGTGCTGGTCGACAGCCTCGTCGGCTTCGCGGCCCGGCGTCTTCAGATCCAGCCGCACGATGAAGAAACGGAACAGGCCGTAGTACAGCGCGAAGTAGACGAGCCCGATCGGCAGCAGCAGCAGCGGCCGCGTCGCCTGCTTGAAGTTCAGCACGTAGTCGAACAGCCCGGCCGAGAAGCCGAAGCCGAGGCGCACGTCGAGCGCATCCATGAACGCCATCGCGACGCCGGTGAGCACCGCGTGGATCGCGTACAGCACCGGCGCGAGGAACATGAACGTGAACTCGATCGGCTCGGTCACGCCGGTCAGGAACGAGGTCAGCGCCATCGAGAACAGCAGGCCGCCACGGCGCTGCGCTTCTCGAGCGGCGCCGAGCGATACATCGCGAGACACGCGGCCGGCAGGCCGAACATCATCACCGGGAAGAAGCCCGACATGAACGCGCCGGCCGTCGGATCGCCGGCGAAGAAGCGGTTCAGGTCGCCGGTGACGCCGTTGTAGTCGCCGAGCAGGAACCACGCGATGTTGTTGAGGATGTGGTGCAGGCCGGTCACGATCAGCACGCGGTTGAGCACGCCGTAGGCGAACTGGCCGAACGCGTCGGACGCGAGCACGGCCTGGCTCGCCGCATCCATGCCGCGCTCGAGCACGGGGAAGCCGTAGCCGAAGCACAGCGCGAGCACGATGCCCGCGAGACCGCTGGCGATCGGCACGAAGCGGCGGCCGGCGAAGAACGCGAGATAGCTCGGCAGTCGAATGTCGCTGTAGCGGTTGTAGAGCCAGCCGGCGAGCAGGCCGTTGATCAAGCCCGCCGGCACGCTCAGCTTCGCGAGCTCTTTCGCGCGATACGCGGCCGTCGCGAGATCGACCGCGCGGCCCGGACAGGTCGGCAGTCACTTCGGGCGGTACGCCGATCAGCACTTCCGCGCCCTTCGTCGTGACGAGATAGCCGACGACGCTCGCCAGCCCGGCGGCGCCGTGATTCTCGCGCGCGAGCCCGACCGCGACGCCGATCGCGAACAGCAGGCCGAGGTTGGAGAAGATCGCGTTGCCGGCCGCGGCGACCGCAGGCAATGTTCAGCAGATCGGGCTGCCCGAAGCCGCAGCAGCAGCGCGGCCGCGGGCAGCACCGCGATCGGCAGCATCAGCGCGCGGCCGATCGGCTGCAGACTTGCGACGATGTTCTTCATGACGCCACCCGCGATTCCGAGGCGGAGAAGTCGTTGACGAGCGCGCGCACCGCCTCGGCGGTGTCGAGCGCGACGGCGCGCTGCGCGAGCGAGCGGCAGGCGTCGAGCGTCAGCGTGCGGATCAGGCTCTTGAGCTGCGGCACGAGCGTCGGCACGACCGACAGCTCG
Source organism: uncultured Gammaproteobacteria bacterium (assembly GCA_963830745.1). Lineage (GTDB taxonomy): Bacteria > Pseudomonadota > Gammaproteobacteria > Steroidobacterales > Steroidobacteraceae > Steroidobacter. The sequence continues at coordinate 229,349 of CAWHNL010000009.1, read as the reverse complement.
TGCACGCCGAGACCGAGGAGAACCGGCACTGCCGCGGGCTCCGATGCGAGCCCGCCGCACACGGCGACGAAGCGCGAATGCTTCTCCGCTGCCGCGACCGTCGTCGCGATGAGCCGCAGCACGGCGGGATGCAGCCCGTCGATCCGGTGCGCCAGCTCGGAGTGGCCGCGATCCATCGCCAGCGTGTACTGCGTGAGGTCGTTCGTGCCGATCGAGAGGAATTCGACTTCGTTCGCGACGCGCTCGGCGAGCAGCGCCGCCGCGGGCGTCTCGATCATCGCGCCGACAGCGATCGAGCCGCTGTACCGCAGCTCGCGCCGCACTTCATCGATCATGCGCCGCACGGCCTTGATCTCGGCGGTGTCCGTGATCATCGGCAGCAGCACGCGACATTGCCCCGCGGGCTGCACTCGCAGGATCGCGCGCAACTGCACGCGCAGCAGATCAGGACGCCACAGGCTCGTGCGCACGCCGCGCAGGCCGAGCGCGGGATTCGCCTCGGCCGGCATCGGCAGATAGGGAATAGGCTTGTCGCCGCCGATGTCGAGCGTGCGAATCATCAGCGGTCGTCCGGCGAGCGCCGTCGCGATCGCCCTGATACTGCTGCAGCTGCTCGTCTTCGTCCGGCGGCGCCTCGCGCTCGAGGAACAGGAACTCGGTGCGCAACAGGCCGCAGCCTTCGGCGCCGTGCGCCATCGCAACCTGCGCTTCGGCGAGCGAGCCGAGATTCGCGAACACTTCGATGCGCACGCCATCGGCTGTTCGGCAATCGGCATGCGCGGCCGCGCGCTCGGCTTGCTTGCGTTGCTGACGCGCGGCGAGCGTCTGCTCCGCGGCGGCCGAGCGCGGTCTGATCCGGCGCGGTCGCGAGATTGCCCTGCTCCGCGTCGAGCACGAGCCACGTGCCTTCCGCGACGTCGAGCACGGACGGACCGAGCGCAACCAGCGCCGGGATGCCCATCGCCGCGGCGAGAATCGCGACGTGAGAAGTCGGCCCGCCCGCGGCCAGGCAGATGCCGGCGAGCCGGGTCGCGTCGAGCGAAACGAGCTGCGAGGGCTTGAGATCTTCGGCGATGAGGATCGCGCGCTCGGGCAGGTTGCGCACGACGATCGGCGCTTCGCCGTTCAACGTGAGCAGCACCTGCGATTCGAGATCGAGCAGATCGTCGACGCGCTCGCTCATCCGCGGATCGCCGAGCGCGCGCAGCGTATCGGCGCTGTCGCGAACCGCCCGACGCCACGCGAAGCCGGCACTCTTGCCGCGCGAGATCGCGCGGCGCGCCGCCGCGACCAGCTCCCAATCGTCGAGAAATTCCAGATGCGCCGCGATCACTTCGCGCGCCGTGCCCTGCGCCGACGCGGCGATCTGCTCCAGGCGCGCGCGCACCACGCCCCGCGCACGCTCGAATTCCTCGCTCTCGTGCGCGATGCCTTTGCCCGCTTCGGCAACCTGCACTTCCACGCCTTTCAGCGGGACTGCGCGACCGACTGCGAGGCCGCGGCTTGCGATCACGCCGCGCAAGTCGACCGGGCTGCCCCCTCCCGAGCCCTCCCGCCGTGGACGGGGGCAGGGAACGGGACGCCGCGGGCGGCGGGCGCTCGCCGCCTTCTCATCCAGCGACAGAATCAATCGCTTCAGCTCGCCGACCGCCTTCGCCGCGCCGTCCCCCGACGCGACCAGCGTCAACTCGTCGCCGCGCTGCGCACCCAGCGACATCAGGGCCACTGCGCTCTTCGCGTTCGCGCTGCGACCGCGCACGGCGATCGCGATCTCCGCCGCCGACGTCTTGGCGAAGTTCGCGATCAGCGCAGCCGGACGCGCATGGATGCCGTGATCGTGACCGATGCGTCACTCGTTCGGAGACTTCCTGCGACGCAGGCTCGTCGCGCGGTGCCTTCGCCTCGCCGCTCACAGACCGCAGCTCGAGCAGCGGATCGCCGACCTCGACCGCTCGTCCGCATCGCGCGTTCGCGATCGAGAAGCGCTCGCCGTTCGTGATGACGATCGGCGTGATCAGACTCTTGGCACGCCGCGCGAGCATGTCGAGATCGAAGTTCAACAGCGGCTCGCCGCTGCGGACGCGTGCGCCGGCCGACACCAGCACCTTGAAGCCCTCGCCGCCAAGCGCGACCGTGTCGATGCCGACGTGCAGCAGGATCTCGGCGCCGTTCGTCGGCGCGCAGCGCGATCGCATGGCTCGCCGCCGCGACGGAAATTACTTCGCCATCGCACGGCGCATGCAGGACGTCCGTCCGTCGGATCGATGGCGACGCCGTCACCGAGCAGCCGCTGCGCGAAGACGGCGTCGGGCGTTTCGTCGAGCGGCGCGCACCAGCCGCGCAGCGGAGAAACCAGCGTCAGATTCGCCATGCACGCTCCTGCCAGGGTTAGCGGTTGACTGCGGCGGTCGCAGGATGAGCGCCGCCCTCGGCGTCTGCAAGGCCGACGAGCTGTACGGCATCGAGTACCCAGAGCGGATCGACGGTGGCCTGCGTGAACGTGAAGCACAGATCGTGCTGGCCCGTGCGCTTCGCAATGGCCACCGGCGGCAAGCTCCGTCACGGCGTAGTTCTTGGCCGCCGGCGCGAGCGGCAGCGTGGCGATCTTCTCGCCTTCGCAGCCGTCGATGCGCACTTCCAGCTCGCCCGCGGCGGTCTGCGGCTTGCGCAACGGAATCTTCTTCACGTCGTCGCCGATCTGGAAGTTGAACGGCACCTGCCCGACCGACGCCGCGATGGCTGCCGACCTCGGACAGGTCGGCGTCGCGATAGATCCAGCACGGATTCATGATGTCGACGAGAAACACGGCGCGCTCGCCCTGCAGCGGCGCATCGTCCTCGAGCGACAGCAGGATCTTCTGTCGCTGCACGACGCCAGCTCGTGGCTGCGTGCGACGTCCGGGCTGCGCGGCCGCCGGCCTCGGGCGCCTGCGCAAAGCCGACGCCGAGCGCGCGATAGCGCGCGAGCTGGTCGGGCAGCCGCGCCGAGAACGATTGCCAATCGATGCGCTCGGCCGGCGACCAGCCGACTTCCGCGATCGCGGCCGCGCGCGGGAAGATCATGTACTCGGCGCGATCCTCGGTGCGGACGTGCTCGGTCCACAGGTTGCGCCTGCACGCCGAGGATGTGCGCGCGCTGCGCTTCGGTCAGCGCGGCCGGCGCAGGATCGAAGCGGTAGACGTCCTCGATGCTCACGACGGGACCGCGCCCGGGCGGACGCGCCGTATCCAGCGGACGATTGTCGAAGTACAGCGTCGGCGCCGGCGACAGCACGGCGTCATGACCCGCCGCTCGCCGCCGCGACGGCGCCGTCGATGCCGCGCCACGACATCACCGTCGCGTTCGGCGCGAGGCCGCCTTCGAGAATCTCGTCCCAGCCGATCAGCCGCCGGCCGTGCGCGTTGAGATACTTCTCGATCCGCTGCACGAAGTAGCTTTGCAGCGCGTGCTCGTCCTTCACGCCGAGCTCGCGCATCCTGCTCTGCACGCGTGGCGACGCCTGCCACTGATTCTTCACCGCCTCGTCGCCGCCGACGTGGATGTATTCGCCCGGGAACAGCTCCAGCACTTCGTCGAGCACGTCCTCGAGGAACGCGAACGTCGATTCCTCGACGTTGAACAGGTTCTGATAGATGCCCCAGTCGGCGGGCACGGCCGCGGGCTTGCCGGTCGACGCCGAGCTGCGGATACGCGGCGATCGCCGCGCTCGCATGCCCGGGCATCTCGATCTCGGGCACGACCGTGATGTGGCGCGCGGCGGCGTACGCGACGATCTCGCGCACCTGATCCTGCGTGTAGAAGCCGCCGTACAGCCGCGGCCGCTCGGTCGCCGGATCGATGTCCGCGGCGGCCGCCGGCCCGGCCGGCACGCGCCACGCGCCGACTTCGGTCAGCTTCGGATACTTCTTGATCTCGAGGCGCCACGCCTGGTCGTCGGTCAGGTGCCAGTGCAGGACGTTGAGCTTGTGCAGCGCCATCGTGTCGATGCAGCCGCTCGATGAACTGCGGCGACTGGTAGTGACGCGCCGAATCCAGCATCAGGCCGCGCCAGCGAAAGCGCGGCGCATCCTCGATCTGCAGCGCCGGAATGCTGCGCGACCCGCCGCCAGCTGCCACAACGTCACTGCGCCATAGAAAAGGCCGCGAGGGCTGTTCGAGGAAACGACGATTCGCTCGGGGGACACAAGCAGCGAATACGCCTTCCTCGACCTGGGAGCCCTCGCGGGCCTGAAGCACGAAAGAGATGGCCTGGCCGCCGCCCGTTTCGCCGGCGGCTGCAGCGAGCGCGACACCGCGCGTGCGCTTCATCAAGTCGACGAAATAGCTCGCGACCTGCTCGCCGGGCGACCCCGCCGCATAACGCACCGGCGTTGCCGCCGTGAGCTCGAACGCGCCGCGATTCATCACGACCTTTGCGGGCGCGGGAATGACGGAAATCGGTTGCGTCGCCTCGGCCTGCGGCACGTCCTTCCGCCGAGCAGCCGGCGAGCAGGCAACACAGCGCCAACGTCATATACTTCTTCAATGTCTCCTCCAACTCATCCGCTGCAAGCTCGCTACCTCGAACAGCGCAGCAAGGGCGAGATCGCGGCCGCGGCCGAAACGCTCAAGACGGTGCTGAAAGGCGACCCGCGCGCGGACTGGGCTTATAACGAGCTGACCGAGCTGCTTTATGCGAGTGGACGCCATGCCGACGCACAGACGCTCGCGCGCACTGCGCTGCGCGTCAATCCGCTCAATGCGCAAGGCCACAACCTGTTCGGCACGATCCTTTCGCAGCTGAACGACCTGCCCGCCGGCGAATGGCACTTCCGGCGCGCGCTGCAGCTGGGCGGCGAGCAGGCGCCATTCCTCGCGAACCTGGCGCTCAATCTCATGCAACAGGGCCGCACCGACGAAGCCGAGACCTGCTTCGCGCGCGCGCACGCACTTGCGCCCGGCGAGTTTCGCACGCTCGCGCACTGGTCGAAGCTGCGCGAGGTGCGCGGCGACCACGCCGGAGCATGGGACTTGCTGGAGCGGGCCAAGCGCGTCGCGGGCAACAATGACGTCGAGCTGCTGCGCGCCAATCACCTTTCGCGAACGGGCAAAGCGCGTGAAGCGCTGGCGATCCTCGACGCCGCGCCGGCACTCAACGGCGACGCGCGGCTCGAACGCGGTCGGCTGCTCGATCGGCTCGGGCGCTACGACGAAGCATGGCGCGACTTGGTCGAGGGCAAGCGACTGCTGGCAGCGGAAGCCGGCGGGCTCACCTACAACGCACAGGCCGTCGAGACGTTCTTCGCGCGTCTGAAGCGCTTCTTCGTCCGCGCGAACATCGAGCTGCTGCCGCAGGCGCCGCTGCGCGCAGAGGTGCCGCAACCGATCTTCATCGTGGGTTTTCCGCGCTCGGGCACGACGCTGATCGAGCAGGTGCTCGCGAGCCACTCCGCGGTGCGCGCCGGCGGCGAGCTGTCGTTCGTCACGGAGCTGCGGCAGTTCTCGCTGCAGCAGTTCGCCGGACCCGAGCCATTTCCGGAAAACCTGGCCCGCACCTGGACAGCGGACAACCGCTGGGCCGCCACGCTGTTTCGCGATTACTACTTCGCGCGCGCCGAGCAGTACGGGCTGCTCGCGCCCGGCAAGCGCTACTTCACCGACAAGATGCCGTTCAACGAGATCTGGCTGCCGCTGCGTGCGCATGGCGTTCCCGCACGCGAAGATCGTGCGCGTGCTGCGCCATCCGCTGGACGTGTGCGTGTCCATGCTCGCCAACAACATGACGCACGGCTTCAACTGCGGCTATCGGATCGAGGACATCGTGCATCATCTGTTGGCGGTATCCGATCTGGACGAGCATTACGCGCGCGAGCTCGCTGTCGATCAGCTGCAGCTGCACTACGAGCGCTTCGTCGCGGAGCAACGCGGCGAGACCACACGGCTGCTCGGTCATCTCGGGCTCGAGCTCGAGCCGGCGTGCCTGAGCTTCCACGAGAATCCGCGCTATGCGCCGACGCCGAGCTACGCGCAGGTGACGCAGCAGCTCAACGACCGCTCCATCGGACGCCACCGGCACTATGCCGCGCAGCTCGCGCCGTTCCTATCGCAGCTGCAGCCGCTGGTCACAGCGCGGGGGTACTGACGACCCCCGCGCCCCGTCTTCCTTTAGAACTTCAGCCGCACGCCGGCGTAGTACACGCGACCGTTGTCGTAGATCGCGCGCGGCCGCAGCTCGGTGCCCGCGAACTGCTTGGTCTTCTCGTTGGTCAGGTTGATGGCGTCGAACGTCACCGCGACGTTGTCCAGCACGTTGACGACCACCGACGCATCCACCGACGAGAGCGCTTCCTGGTTCAGCGGCGTGGAGCGATCGAAGGTCACGAACCAGTCGGAGCGATACGTGTACGAGAGCCGCGCGCTGACGCGCTCGTTCTCGAAGTAGCCGGACAGGTTGTACGTGTCCTTCGAGTTGCCCGGCAGCGGATCGCCGCTGTCGGTTTCGCGCATCCGAGTACGTGTAGTTGCCCGTGAAGCCGAAGCCCATTGCGATCGGCTGCGTGACCGTGAACTCGAAGCCCTGGACAGTACCGCCACCGCCGTTCGAGCGGCGGTTGATGCTGAACGGGCAGTTGAACAGGTTCACGCCCGCCGCCGTGCACTGCAGGGACGGCGAGGTCGCCGACTGTATGGTGAAGAACTCCGTGCCCGGCCGGTCGGTGATGAACGACTTGATGTCCTTGTAGTAGATGGCCAGCGCAACCACGGCGTCCTGGCTGTTGTACCACTCGACCGACACGTCCGCCTGGTTCGCGCGATACGGATCGACGTTCGGATTGCCGCCCGTGCCGGTCAGCGCGCCGGGGTTCAGGCTCACGCGCGGTGCGACGTCCGTATAGTCCGGCCGTGCCATGACGCGCGCGACGGCAGCACGCAGCACGAACTGGTCGCTGAGATCGAAGGCGAAGTTCGCCGACGGCAGCCAGTCGTCGTAAGTGCGGTCGACGGTGAGCGGCGTATAGCAGCCGAACGGATTCGGCGTGCATCCGGCGGCGCCGATCTGGTTGCCACTCGACGTCTGGTCGGTGGTCACGAAGCGCAGGCCGACGTTGCCGCGCCACTTGTCACCGCTGAGATTTCCCATGACGTAGCCGGCGCTCGCCTTCTCCGTCACCGAGAAGCTCTGCTGCGGATAGTACACGCGGGGCGCCGTCAGATTGTCGAACAGGATGCTGTTGACCGCGTCCTTGTTGATCTGCCAGTAGGCGTCCAGCGTGCCCGGCGCCGAGATCTCGTCGAGGAAGTCGCCCGGCGTCGGACCGCCCGCGAACCGCGAGGCCGGCGTGCTGTTGATCGGCACGTGGAAGCCGCCGTACGTGGTGCGCGTTGAACACCAGGTCGCGCTCGTGGTTGGTGTACTTGGCGCCGAACTTGATCGAATTGAGCGCGCCCCACTCCAGCTCGCGCGTGGCATCCACGTACCCGTACTTCTCCTCGTCGTCGTTCAGGATCTGGTGGAGCGAGGAGAAGATGAACTGCATGTCGTTCGGATCCGTCGGATCGACGTTCGCGAAGCTGACCTGCGGCGCCTTGCCGCGCAGGTCGTAGGTGAACGTCGCGGGCGCGCCGAACTCGACGAACGGCTGACTGTCGGTGTTGCCCTCGGCGTCGGTGTAACCGACCTTGAAGTGCAGGTCCCAGCCGTCCGCCGGGCGCCAGCCGAAGTCGAAATCGATCGAGCGCGTCTCCGCCGAAGCGAAGCGGTTGATCGCGTCGTACACGACGCCGAAGTCCCCCGTGCCGTTGTTCAGCGAGGAGATCGTGCCGGCCACCGCTGTGCCGTTCTGAATCGTCGCGTTGGTCATCGTGCCGCCGTTGTTGATGGCGCGCGAGCCCCAGGCGAGGAAGTTCTCGTTGGTGTTGTCGGCGTCGAACTTGGAATACAGGCCTTCGATGGTGACGTCGAAGTTGTCGGCCATCTCCCACTGCGCGGCGAAGTTGACGCCCTTGCGCACGCGCTCCTGCGTGAACAGCGCGGAGCCGATCAGGCCGGGCACCAGCATCCCCGCCTGGCCGTTCACGGTGCGCGTGTCGTAGGTCAGCGTCTCGACGCCATCGCGACGGATGTTACGTTCCTGGTAGATGGCGGCGATCATCGCGCCGAACGTGCCCTCGGCGTTCTTCCAGTTGAACAGGCCGGAGAACTGCGGATCGTATTCGTCCGCGAGATCCGTGTAGGCCATCTGTCCGGACAGGAAGGTCTGCATCGAATCCATGTCGAGCGGCTTGCGCGTGACGACGTCGATCGTGCCGCCGATGCCGCCCTCTTCGAAGTCCGCCTGCGGCGACTTGAAGACCTTCGACCTGGCCGATGACGTCGGCCGGCAGCATCAGGTAGTTGAAGCTGCGCGTCGTGTTCAGCTGGTCGAGGATGAACCAGTCGGCGGTCGCGAGCGAGTGGCCGTTCAACAGCGTGCGCGTCAGCGTCGAGGACAGGCCGCGCAGGTTCACGCGCTCGCCTTCGCCGAAGTCGCGGCTGATGACGATGCCGGGCACGCGCTGCAGAGCTTCGGCGAGATTCTTGTCGGGGAACTTGCCGACGTCCTCGGCATTGAGCGCGTCGACCACGCCGACCGCCTCGCGCTTGGTCTCGAGCGACTCGCGCAAGCTGCCGCGGATGCCGGTGACCACGACCTCTTCGATCTGGCCCGGGTTCGTCGATTGCGCCGCCAGGGCCGGCGCTGCCTGCCCGGACAATGCCAGCGTGACCGCAGCCGCGAGTGAGGTCGATCTCTGTGTGCTCATAAGCCCCATACCCCTTGTGCTTTGTGTGATCAGACCAATATGGGGCCAATATAGTACCAGTCGATCAGAAAAGCCAAGCCTGTTGCATACCATTTCTTTGCGAATCGTATTTTCCCTGCATAAATAATCGATTAACGCGATTCATAACGCAGCGCTGGCTTGTATTGGTATTGCATTGGTAATATTCCAGTGGCATCTTGAGCGCCAAAGAAGCGCATCGAGGAGAGCAGGTTTGGCAACTTTGTCCCAGTATTTGCGGCCGCTCGACGAAGCGCACACCCTGCCGCTCTATCAGCAACTGCAGCGCCGGCTGCGCGAGGCCATCGAAAATCGCATCCTCGGACCGGACGACGCGCTGCCGCCGGAGCGCGATCTCGCCGAAGAGCTCTCTGTCTCGCGCATCACGGTGCGCAAGGCGATCGACGGGCTCGTCGAGGAAGGCCTGCTGGTGCGCCGACAAGGCTCCGGTACTTTCGTCAGCAATCGCGTCGAGAAAAATTTCTCGAAGCTCACTTCGTTCTCGGAAGACATGCGCGCGCGCGGCCGCAAGCCGCGCAGCGTGTGGCTCAATCGCGCGGCCGGCACCGTGACGCCGGAAGAATCGCTGCCGCTGCGCTCCAGCCCCGGCACGCCGGTGTATCGCTTCAACCGTATTCGTTACGCGGACGAAGTGCCGATGGCGCTGGAATACGCGACGGTGCTCGCATCGTGCCTGCCCTCGATCGACGCAGTGGAAGCGTCGTTGTACGAAGCACTGGAGCGGACCGGCAATCGGCCGGTGCGCGCCTTGCAGAGATTGCGCGCAGTGTTGTTCACGGCCGAGCAGGCGAAGCTCCTCAAGGCGCACGAGAACGACGCGGGGCTGCTGGTCGAGCGGCTCGGCTTCCTCAAGGACGGCCGCGCGGTGGAGTTCTCGCAGTCTTACTATCGCGGCGACATCTACGACTTCGTCGCCGAGCTCAGCGCCGCCTCATGAGCCTGTCCAGCCGAATGTATCGCGAGGCGGCGCAGGCGCCGCACGTCGTTCGCGAGCAGCTCGAGATGAACGCGGAGCGCGTGGCGCGCATCGGCGCGCTGCTGCGCGAGATGAAGCCGCGCGCCGTCGTCACTTGCGCGCGCGGCAGCTCGGACAACGCAGCGACGTTCGCGAAGTACTTGATCGAGTCGCGCGCCAAAGTCCTCACCTCCTCCGCCGCGCCGTCGATGAGCTCGTTGTACGAAGCGCAGGCGGACCTGCGCGGCGTCGTGTGCCTCGCGATCTCGCAGTCCGGCAAGAGCCCCGACCTGCTCGCGTCGGTGGAAACAGCGAAGCGCGGCGGTGCCCTCGTGATCGCGCTTTGCAACTCGACAGAATCGCCGCTCGCCGCGCTCGCGGATCACCTCGTGCCATTGCGCGCCGGCGTGGAGATGAGCGTCGCGGCGACCAAGTCCTACATCACGTCGCTGAGCGCGGTCGTGCATCTCGTCGCGAGCTGGACCGGAGATCGACTGTTGCTCAACTCGCTGCTGCGGTCTGCCGATCAGCTCGAGCAAGCCTGGGCTCTCGACTGGAGCGGCGCGGTGCCGGTTTTGAAGCACGCGGCGAGCATGTACGTCGTCGGTCGCGGCTTCGGGCTGGGAATCGCGCAGGAAGTCGCACTCAAGCTCAAGGAGACCTGCGGACTGCACGCCGAAGCGTTCAGCGCGGCGGAGGTCAAGCACGGCCCGATGGCGCTCGTGCGGCTCGGCTTCCCGGTGCTGATGCTGTCGCAGAACGACGAGAGCCGCGCCGGCATCGCGGCGCTGGCGAACGACTTCATCGTGCGCGGCGCCGATGTGCTGACCGCAGGGATCGCAGGTCGAGCACGCGTTGTCGCTGCCGACGATTGCGGCCGATCCGGCGATCGAGCCGATGCTGATGATCCAGAGCTTCTATCGCATGGCCACCGAGCTGGCGTTCGCGCGCGGCTTCGATCCGGACAAGCCGCCGCATCTGAACAAAGTAACCGAGACGCTGTGATGAGCCTGGCGCTGATCAACGGCCGCGTGCTGACCGATGCGGGCTTCGAAGAAGACCTGGTCGTCGTGCTCGCGGCCGGGCGCATCGAGGCGGTGCTCGGCCACGACCAGTGGCAGGCCGCACGTGCACGGCCCGGCCCGGGCGACGGCAAGCAGAGCGTCTACGACCTGAAGGGCCAGCGGCTCGTGCCCGGGTTCGTCGACACGCAGGTCAACGGCGGCGGCGGCGTGCTGTTCAACGACGATCCGAGCGTGGATTCGATCGTCGAGATCGGCCGCGCGCATCGCCGCTACGGCACGACGGGCTTCCTGCCGACGCTCATCAGCGACGATCTCGAAATCGTCGTCAAAGCCGTGCGCGCGGTGCAGACCGCGATCGAGATCGGCGTGCCGGGCGTGCTCGGCATCCACATCGAAGGGCCGTTCCTCAACGAAGAGCGCAAGGGCGTGCACGACGTCACCAAGCTGCGCTGGCTCGACGAGGACGCGCTCGGCCTGCTGACCTCGCTCAACGGCGGGCGCACGCTCGTGACGCTCGCACCGGAGCGCACCAGCCCGCAGATCATCCGCAAGCTCGCCGATGCCGGCGTGATCGTCTCCGCCGGGCACACCAACGGCACGTACGACGAGATCAAGGACGCGCTGTCGCAGGGCCTCACGGGCTTCACGCACCTGTTCAACGCGATGTCGCAGCTCACGGGACGCGAGCCGGGCGCGGTCGGCGCCGCGCTCGACGATCCGGACAGCTGGTGCGGCATCATCGTCGACGGCCATCACGTCGATCCGGTCGTGCTGCGCATCGCGTTGCGCAGCAAGCGACCGGACCGCTTCATGCTGGTGACGGACGCCATGCCGAGCGTCGGCGCGCCGAACAAGGCGTTCAAGCTGCAGGGCCGGCCGATCTCGGTCGCGGACAACATGTGCGTCGACGAGCACGGCCGGCTCGCGGGCTCCGACATCGACATGGCGAGCGCCGTGCGCAACACGGTGTCGATGCTCGGCGTCGATCTCGAACGCAGCCTGCGCATGGCGAGCCGCTATCCGGCGGAGTTCCTGCGGCTCGGCCACGAGATCGGACGGATCGCGCCGGGCCTGCGCGCGAACCTCGCGCTGCTCGACGTGCGACTCAATGTCGTCGAGACCTGGATCGACGGCCGAGGCACTGTCCTTGTAGGTCGGGCTTCAGCCCGACTCTCATCGCCTTCAGCGGCACCCAGATCTCCACTTCGCCACTCCCCGTGCGCGGATCGAACTCCGCGGCCGTAACGCTCGAAGTCCGGCGCGTCGGCAAGCTGGTGCCCCGACTTCGGCAGCCACTTGTTCCAGATCGTGTGCCACGTGCTGCGGATCGCGGCAATGTGCCCGCGATGCGTGAACACCGCGTAGCGGTTCGCCGGCACGCGCACGCGACTGAGCTCCGGCGCCAGTTGCGAGAATTCGCCGACCTCCACCCCGCACAGGTAATCCAGGCCGCTGTCGTCGCTGTTGTAGCGCACGCCGTAGGCGTCGCTGCCGGTCTGCCCGGGCACGTTGCCGATGTAGGGTGCGAAGCGCTGCCATTGCGCTGGGATGCCCGCGCCGCAGCTCTCATAGTCGTAACGCACGCTCAGGCCCGCGACGAGAAATGCGTTGCGGCTTTCGAAGCGCGGCTCAGCAAGGTCTGTAAGGACTGACTGATTCATAGTGACTGCCTCCACGAGCTCGATGTTGTCGAGATGGCGTTGCGCGCGCACGCTCTCGGGCGTGAGCCCGAACTGCTCGCGGAACGCCCGCGTGAATGCCTCGTGAGAGCCGTAACCCGAGTCCAGCGCGACCGTCAGGATGTCCGTCGCGCCCGAGCGCGAGCGCCTTCGCCGCTTCCGTCAGGCGTCGACCGCGCACGTAGCGGGTGATCGGGCGACCGATCGCTTCGCCGAACGCGCGCGACACGTGGTAGCGCGACACCCCCGCGACGCCGGCGATCTCATCGAGCGTGATCTCGCCGGCGAAGTTGTTTTCGATGTACCAGAGCGCTTTCGCGACAGGATTCATACGCCATCTCACATCGGCAAGCCACCCACTCTAGCCGCGCGCGGCACGTGGACTTGATCGCGCTTGCGGTCTGAGCTAAAGGTCGCTGCCATGAGTAGTGGAATCAACTATGACCTGCTGGTCATCGGCGCCGGGTCCGGCGGCGTGCGGGCCGCGCGCATCGCGGCCGGCCTGGCGCCAAGGTTGCGATCGTCGAGGAGCACCGCATCGGCGGCACGTGCGTCGTGCGCGGCTGCGTCCCGAAGAAGCTGCTGGTCTACGGCGCGCACTTCGCGGAGGACCTGGAGGACGCACGTCGCTTCGGCTGGCAGCTCGCCGGGCGCCTCATTCGACTGGCCGACGCTGCGCGACAACGTGCTCGCGGAAGTTACGCGACTCAGCGGACTCTACCGCGCAGACGCTGGAGACGCACGGCGTCGAGATCTTCGAAGGGCACGCCGTCGTCACCGCGCCGAACAGCGTGCGGATCGACGGACGCGAACATCGGCGCGAAGTTCATCCTGATCGCGACCGGCGCGCGGCCGCAGATCCCGCAGGTGCCCGGCATCGAGCATGCGATCACGTCGAACGAGGCGTTTCACCTCGAGCGGCTGCCCGCGCGCATCCTCATCGCCGGCGGCGGCTACATCGCCAACGAGTTCGCCGGCATCTTCAACGAGCTCGGCTCGAAGGTCACGCTCGTCAATCGCTCCGACCAGATCCTGCGCAGCTACGACGCGCAGATCCGCGACCGCCTGCTGCAGATCTCGATGTCCAAGGGCATCCAGTTCCTGTTCAATTCGCCGCTGCGAGCAGATCGAGCGGCGCGCGAACGGCGTGCTCGACGTGCGGCTCGGCGACGTCAGCGTGGAATGCGAAGCGCATGATGTGCGCCGTCGGCCGCGTGCCGAACACCGAAGGGCTCGGCCTCGACAGTGCGGGCGTCGAGCTCGACGCGAACGGCGCGGTGCGCGTCGATGAGTACAGCCGCTCGACGTGCCCGTCGATCTACGCAGTCGGCGACGTCACGAACCGCGTGCAGCTGACGCCCGTCGCGATCCGCGAAGGCCAGGCGTTCGCCGAAACGGTGTTCGGCAACCAGCCGACCAAGGTCGACTACAACTGCATTCCTTCCGCAGTGTTCAGCCATCCGCCGCTCGCCGGCGTCGGCCTCACCGAAGCGCAGGCACGCACGCGGCTCGGCTCGGTGAAGATCTACACCTCCGACTTCCGCCCGATGAAGAACGTGCTCGCGAACCGCAACGAGCGCGCGCTGTTCAAGCTGGTCGTCGACGACGCCGACGATCGCATCGTCGGCGCGCACATGATCGGCCCGGATGCGCCGGAGATCCTGCAGGTGATGGCCGTCGCGGTGAAAGCGCGCCTGCGCAAGTCGCAGCTCGACGAGTGCGTCGCGATCCATCCGACGATGGCGGAAGAGCTGGTGCTGATGAAGTAGCGAGTTCGACAGCAAGGAACGGGGTGTCCGATCGCGTCGCACCGTCCAATATCGGTCCCATGCTGAAACACGCTGCGCATCGCATGGCCCGCTCGCTGCGCTGGCTCTGTCTCTCGATGTCAGGCGCAACCGCGTCGGAACGTGGACCGGCAGTCGCTCGACGACGCCTGGTGGACCGGCCCGATCGTGGCGGCCGGCGCAGCCACATTGCCGCCCGGTCATGCGCTGATCGAGCCGTACGTGTATCGACGTGATCACGCGCGGACGCTACGACAGCGACGGCAACTACCGCAGCACGGACACCGTGCACAGCTACGGCTCGCTCACGTACCTGCTCTATGGAGTGACCGACGGCTTCACCGCCGGCGTGATTCCGACGTTCGGCTTCAACGATGTAGCAGCGGAGCGGACAGCTCCGGCGTCGGCGTCGGCGACGTGACGCTGCAGGCACAGTGGCGGCTCTCGCAGTTTCGCGAAGGCCGGCGCGTGCCGACTTCATCGCTGGTGCTGCAACAGACACTGCCGACCGGCAAGTACGACCAGCTCGGCACGCGGCCCAGCGACGGCCTCGGCGCGGGAGCGTACACGACCTCGCTCGCCGTGCACTCGCAGTACTACCTGTGGATGCCCAACGGACGCATCCTGCGCACGCGCCTCAACGTGGCCTATGCACTCTCTGACAGCGTCGACATCGCTGACACGAGCGTATACGGCACGAGCGAGGGCTTTCGCGGTCAGCGCAGATCCCGGCGACACTTTCAGCCTCTACTCCGCGTGGGAGTACAGCGTCACGCGCAACTGGGTGCTTGCGCTCGATGTGTTCTATCAACACGACGCCAGCACGCGCATCCGCGGCAGATATGAACGGCAAGCGCAGCGCGTGCCGTTCCAGCGCAGACTCGGGCTCGGCTGGCGCTTCGGCCTCGCGCCCGCGATCGAATACAACTTCAACAGCCGCGTCGGCGTGATCGTCGGTGCACGATGGTTCGCCGCCGGCCGCAACACAGGTGCGAGCATCACGCCGGTTGCCGCGATCAACATCGTCTATTGAGTCCGCTAAAGCCTGACCACTGAGCAGTGGCACAATGCGCGGGGTGAACAAGGCGCGCGGCTTCATTCTGCAGGCGAGCTACCGGGTCGAAAACCGGCCGGACGGCGCGCGCGTTCCCGTCATACATATCTACGGCCGCCTGGAAGACGGCGGCACGTTCCTCGTGCGCGACGATCGCCAGCGCCCGCACTTCTATGTGCGCGCGGCCGACGCGCAACGCGCACGCACGCTGCGCATGCCGCCGGCGCAGCCGATCGACAGCCGCACGTTCGCCGGCGAACAGGTCGCACGAATCGAGGTCGAAGTGCCGTCGGACGTGCCCGCCCTGCGCGATCGCCTGCATGCCGCGGGAATCGATACGTTCGAAGCGGACGTGCGCTTCGCGGTGCGCTACCTGATCGAGCGCGGCATCAAGGGCGGCTGCGAAATCGAAGGCCCGGCGACAGCGGGCCAGGGCGTCACCTGGATCTTCGACAATCCGGTGCTGCGTCCGGCGGACGTGACAGTCGCACCGCGCGTGCTGTCGTTCGATATCGAGACCGACTCGAAAGGCGAGCGCCTGCTCGCGATCTCGATGTACGCGCCGGGACTCGACGAGGTCTTGATCGTCGACAGCAGCGAGCGGCCGATGCCGGAGAAGGCGACACGCTGCGTCAACGAGTACGCGGCACTCGACGCATTCTGCGAACGCGTCCGCGAGCTCGACATCGACGTGCTCACGGGCTGGAACACGATCGACTTCGATCTCACGGTGCTGCAGAAGATCGCGTTGCGCCTGCGCCATCCGCTCGAGCTCGGCCGCGACTCCGCGCCGATGCGGCTGCGCAAGCCCGAAGGCTATTTCGGCAGCGGCCAGGCGTCGATCTCCGGACGTGCTCGTGCTGGACGGCATCGACCTGCTGCGCGGCGCATTCATCCGCATGGACGACTACTCGCTCGACGCCGTGGCGCGCGAAGTGCTGGGCGAAGGCAAGGCAGTCGCGGGCGACGTGCGCGACCGCATCGGCGAGATCGTGCACAACTATCGCCACGACCTGCCCGCCTTCGCGCTGTACGCACGCACCGATGCGCGACTCGCGTACCAGATCGTCGAGAAGCTCGAACGTCGTGCAGCTCGCGTTCGCGCGCAGCAAGCTGACCGGGCATGACGCCCGACCGCGTCGCCGCCAGCATCGCATCGTTCGATTTCCTGTACCTGAGCGAGCTGGAGCAGCTGAAGATCGTCGCGCCGAGCGTGCGCTCGAGCGACGCGCGCGTGCATGCCGCCCAGCAGGGCGGTCATGTGCTCGAACCGCTCGACCGGCATGCATCGCAACGTGTGGGTGTTCGATTTCAAGAGCCTGTATCCGAGCATCATCCGCACCTTCAACATCGATCCGCTGTCGTACGTCGCAGAGCCGCAGCCGGGCGAGGCGCTGATCGAAACGCCGGGCGGCGCGTTCCGTCGCTCGCCGGCGATCCTGCCGCGCATGCTCGACGAGCTGTTCCCGCGGCGCGAAGCCGCGAAGCGCGCGGGCGACAATGTCGCCGGGCACGCCATCAAGATCCTGATGAACTCTTTCTACGGCGTGCTCGGCACGCCGGCGTGCCGCTTCTACAACCCGGCGCTCGCCAATTCGATCACCGGCATGGGCAAGGAGATGCTGCTGTGGTCGAAGAGCTGGTTCGAAGCGCGCGGCTTCCAGGTTCTCTACGGCGACACCGACAGCCTGTTCGTGCACACCGGCATGGACGACCCGGAGCCAGCCGCGCGCGCGCGGACCGGAGCTGGCTGCGGCGCTGAGCAAGGAGCTGGCGGCATACATCGAGGAACGCTGGCGCGTGCCGAGCAAGCTGGAGCTGAAGTTCGAGAAGCTGTATCTGAAGCTGTTCCTGCCGCGTGCGCGGCACAGCACGCGCGGCGCGAGCAAGCGCTACGCCGGGCTGCGTCACGGCACGACGCTCGATGCCGTCGAGTTCGTCGGCATGGAAGTCGTGCGTCGCGACTGGACTGCGCTCGCCAAGCAAGTGCAACGCGAGCTGTACCAGCGCCTGTTCACCGATCAAGCGGTCGACGTCTATCTCGCGGACATCGTGCGCCGCGTGCGCGCTGGCGAGCTGGACGATGCGCTCGTCTATCGCAAGAACCTGCGCAAGGATGCCGACGAGTACACGGCCACGACGCCGCCGCACGTCGCCGCGGCGCGCAAGTCGACGCAGTCATCCGGCCGGCTCATCAGCTACGTCATCACGACTGCGGGCCCGGAGCCCATCGACAACGTCGAGCATCCGCTCGACCGCGAGCACTACGTCGACAAGCAAGTGCGCCCGGTCGCGGAGCCGGTGCTGGAAACGCTCGGCCTGGATTTCGAGCAGGTGATCGGCGACGTCCGGCAGTTCGACATGTACTCGCTGTTCGGCGAGCCCTAGGCTCGCGACCAGACCACGCGACTGCTGCCCGCGGCTGCCCGCTCCAACTGAAGGTCGAGCCTCGCGTTCAGTCGACTGCCGAGCGCGGCCAACGCCTGGCCCATTCCGTTGGCATTGGCGGGCGATTGCAGCCACGCATCCTCACCATCGATGTCGAACGCGACGAGCCAGCGGACGTCGCCCGATTCCGCGACGAGCTCGCGGATCGCGCGCAGGCGATCCGCAGCGACGCTCCAGGTCGCGCCTTGCGGCCCAAACCAGGAGAGCGCGCGGCCGTCGAAGACGATGGAGGATGCATCACACAGCGGCACGGTCTTGCTTCCCAAGGTGTTGTCAGGCTAAAGCCCGACCCACAGATACCGCAGGACCTCTGTGGGTCAGGCTTCAGCCCGACTCCGCTCCGACAGTGCGCGTCACCTGCGCCATCGTGGCGAGCGGCGCGTTGAAGAATGTCGCGCGCAGCCGGCCCTTGGCGTCGAGCAGGAAGATCTGCGAGTTGTGCTCCATGGAATACTCGCCCGCGCCCTGCCCCGGCACCTTGTAGAACGCGGCGGAAAACTGCGCGGCGATCTCGTGCACGCGGGCCGGCGCGCCGGTCAGGCCGATGAAATTCGCGGAGATCGGCTGCAGCCAGGTCTTCATCGCCGCGGGGCTGTCGCGCTCGCCGTCGACGCTGACGATCACGATGCGCGTCTTGCCGAGCTCCGCGCGGTGCTGCCGCTCGAGCTCACGCAGCTGATGCAGAGCCGCGGGGCACGCGGTCGAGCAGTGCGTGAACCCGAAGAACAGCAGCACCGGCGCGCCGCGAAAGTCAGCGAGCTTCACCGTCTTGCCGGACTGATCGTTGAGCTGGAAGTCCGCGATCGCACGCGGCGGCTCCGCAAGCAGCGTCCGCTCCGGAGCAGGCGCCGCTGCGGTTGCAGCGGCGCTCGCCAGGAATGCGATCAGACTGATGACGGACTTAGTTGCCAAATTGCGCTTCACGCGGGATCAACGAGTAGCCCGAGGCACCGGGCAGGCGCCATTGTAGCTTCGCGACCGCATCGCCCGTCTGTTCGTAGAACTCCATCTGGATCGTGTAGCGCGTGTTGGCCGCCAGGTTGATCGAGCTGGTCGTGTTGGTCGTGGCCGAGTGCAGCGTCCAGTTGTTGATCACCTGCACACCGTTGACCCACAGGCGCACGCCGTCGTCGGTCGTCGTGCGGAAGCGGTAGGCGCCGGCGGCGGACGTCTTCACTTCACCCGTCCAGCGGACGGAGAAATTGTCCCTGCCGATGCCGGTGGCCGGTGCATTGGCGCCCCAGTTGAAGTTCACCACCTCATCGCGCGTCAGCGCCGGCGTACCCGTAAGGGTCTTGTTGTTGAAGTACCTGCCCCGCAGGCCGTTACCCGTGACCGGCGGCGGCGGCGGCGGGACCGGAGCGGTCGCCTCCTCGCTGCCGATCTGCGCGAGATACGCGCTCACGGCGTTCACGTCGGCAGTGCTCAAGGTGATGCTCGTATGCGCCCGAACCGCATCTGCGAGCGTTGCCGCCGAGCCGTCGTGCAGGTACGGCGCGGTCGCCCACACATCGCGCAGCGTCGGCGGGTCGATGCCCGTCAGCGTCGCGCCGAGGCGTTGACCGCTGGTCGGCTGCTTGATCGTGCCGACGTTGTCGAGCGTTCGCAGCCGCGCTGTCCGTGAACTTCGTGCCGGCATGGCACGAGCCGCAGTTGTCGTTCTGGAACACGGTGCGGCCCTGCGCCGCGAGTCGCCGTGAGCGAGCCGTCCGCGTTGCGATACGGACTCTGGCTGAACGTCGCGAGCGATGCGACGTACGCCGCGAGCGCGTCGAGATCGGCGCTCACGCCGGCCTTCGTCGTGCCGAGCGGCTGCGTGCGCGTCGCGAACGCGGCGTCGGTCATCAGACCGGTGCCGCCGGCGAGCGAGCGGATCTGGCCCTCGAAGTCCTGCACCTCGTCGAAGTTCGCGCTCCAGTGCAGGAACCCGTGCGACGTGCCGGCGCGTCCGTTGAGGCTGATGGTGTTGCGCAGGCCTTCGCCCATGCCGGTGAGATCCCAGACGCGGCCGTCGCTGCCCGCCGTCGTTGTGACAGCTCGCGCAGCTCATGTAGCGGTCGCGCGCCAGCCGCGTATCGCGTGCGTCGTAGAAGAACTGCTTGCCCTTCAGCACGGTCGCCGTGAGCTTCTCCGTCGTGACGGCGTTTACAGTCGCGAGCAGCGGCACGTTCACCGCGCCGGTCTGCAGCAGCGGCTGCAGGTCGAACACGCCGACGGTGCGATCCATGAAGTTGTTGACGAACAGCTTCGAGCCGTCCGGCGCCACCGCGAGGCCTTGCGGCGCGCGGCCGACGTCGAAGCGGAAGACTTCCCAGCGGCCGTGCGCGTCGACTACCGCGACTTCGCGGCTCGTCTCCAACGCGACGAACATGTAGACGCCCAGCGGATCGAACGCAACGGCGCTGGCGAGGCTGGCGTTGTCGTGGTCGATGCGCGCGGCCAGGTCCTCGATCCCCCCTGCCATGTCGATGCGAGAGCTGATCGCGCGCACCGTATTCTGGAAGTCGATGTTGCGCCCGTCGCGCAGCGTGCCGCGGGCGATGTTGTCCTGCTTCGACGGCACCCAAGCCTGCGTGCCGTCCGGCGAGATCGCGGCCGCGCCGAGATAGTTCGGAATGCCGCGCCCCTGAGTCTCGAAGTCCTGCAGGTCGCTGTGCGCGAGCATGATCGTGCGCACCGCTGCGAACGGACTCGCCGAGAGGGCCACGACTTCGGCGCCACCCGCGCCGGTCTGCACGACTGCAGTGCCCTCGCCCGGCAGCGGCGGCGTGACGAAGCGCGAGACATAGATCGATTGTCCGTCGCCGCTCATCGACAGATGACGCGCATTCGGACCGACGGTTACGGTGCCGAGCGTCGCGCCGCTCACCGGATCGAGCTTCAGCACCGTGCCGCTCGCCGCGCATGCGACGAACGCCGCACTGCCCGTCGGATCGAACACAATGCCGTACGGTTGCGAAGCACGCGGCAACGCGAGCGTCTGCACGACTGTCAGCGACGTCGGGTCGATGATGCTGATCGAAGCGCTCTGCTTGTTCGTCACCCAGATGCGGCCGTTCGGCGCGACCGCGACGCTGCGCGGCGCGGCGCCGACGGCGATCTCGGCGATCTTCGCGTTGGTCGACGGCATTGAACACGCTCGCGGTGTCGTTGTCCTGGTTCACGACCCACACGCGATTGCCTGCGGCGCGCGGCTCCCACGCGATGCTGCTCGAAGCCGTCGGCCGATTCGCGGTGAGCGGCAGATGCACGGCCTGCACGAACGTCTGCGACACCGGTACGCCGCGATCGTCGATCGCGGTGACCGTCACGTAGTAGACGCCCGGCTGCGTGAACGTGTGGTTCACGGTCGTCTCGGTCGACCACTCGGTGACCGGCGAGCCGTCATCGAAGTCCCAGCGCAGCTGCGCGTTCTGACCGTTCGTGATGCTGGCCGTGTAACTCGCCTGGCCGCCGAACACCATCGCCGCGGGCGGCGGCGGCGGCTGCACCTGTAGCGGCGCCGGATCGGCAATCGTCCACACGAACGACTGCGTGGCCGTGTTCACGCCGTCGCTCGCGGCGACGACGACATTGAAGTTGCCGCTCGCGTTCGGCGTGCCGCTGATCAGTCCCGTCTGTGCGTCGAGCGTCAGGCCGGGCGGCAGGCCGCTGGCGCCGTAGCCGAGCTCGTCGCCGTTCGGATCCGTCGCAGCGAGCTGCAGGCTCGTCGCGCACGCCCCAGGTACCGGAGCGGCTGCCCGGGTTCGTCAGCACCGGCGTGATTGCCGGATTCCAGTTCGTGGCGACATTGACCTTGACGATGCGCGCCGTGCGAAGGCACGCCGGCCTCGTTCAGCGCGAACACCATCCAGAAGCCCGGCGGCGCATCGGCGGCGCGCGTCGGCGCCTGCACGCGCAGGCGCGAGCCGGAGCGCACGAACGTCAGCTCGACGAAGCGCTGCTCCATGTTCCAGCTGTGCGTCACCGACGCCGTCTTGACCATCGTCACGCGGCTGATGTCGGCGGCATCGGTGAAGTCGACGAAGAACGTCTCGCCGATGTCGATCTGCGCGGGCGCCGAGGTCAGGCGCGCCTGCGTCGCGCGCGCACCGGTGGCGTCGTACAGATACGGCGGGTGGTAGACCTCCATGTTCAAGTTGGCCATGCGGTCCCGGTGCACCGCCGCCGCCGACCAGCACGCGGCCGTCCGGCAGCAGCATCGACATCGAGTGATACAGGCGCGGGCGCTGGCCGTCGGGGCCGCGCGTCCAGGTGCCGCTCGTCGGATCCCAGATCTCGGCGGAGTTGTTCACGCCCGTGAGCTGGTTGTTGACCTGGCTGCCGCCGGTCGCGAGCACCTGGCCGTTCGGCAGAATCGTTGCGTTGACGAGCCGGCGCTGCGAGGACATCGACTGCGTCGGCGTCAGGACCGGCGTGCCGCCGCCGGTGATGTCGATCACCAGCGCGCCGTTGGAATTGCCGCCGAACTGCAGGATGCGGCCCGGGCGGAACATCGCCGCGCTCGCATCGCTCGCCGCGATAGGCCGAAGCGAACTGGCCGACGCTGGTGATCGTGCCGGTGCCGGTCGGGTTGATGTAGTACATGCGCCCGCCGCTGTCGTAGCCGAACACGCGGCCGTCGGGCGCGATGAAGTTGCGCGGATACATGAAGTCGAGCGTGCTGGTGTCGGCGCTGCTCAGCAGTCGGAACGTGCCGTTGAGCTGCGCGGACTTCGGGACGGTCGGTGCCGCTCGAGCCGCCCTGGATCATCACTTCGCCGTTCAGCAGCACCGTCGAGCCGGAATACCAGCGCGCGCGATTCATGTTGTTGCCGCGGCTGAGCACGCTGCTCGAAAGGTCGAGCACGTTGCTGTTGTTGTTGCCGGTGTTGGTCGTCTGCGTGCCGGTCCAGTTGTCGCCGCCGGCGAGGAACACCTGGCCGCCCTGCGGCAGCACGACCTGCGAGCCGCAGAAGATGTCGGTGGACGTCACGTTGTCGAGCGTGAGGTGACCGCCGTCCAGGCCCGCGTTGATGTCCCACAGGTCGTAGATGAAGTAGCCGGTCTGGCGCGCGATGCCGTCGGTGCCGTAGGACATGATGCGCATGTCCGGCGTCAGCACCGCGTGCACGGGAATCAGCGGCCAGGTGTAGAGCTTGGGATCCCAGGCTCCGACCACGTTATTCGCCCGAACGAGGGGACTGGCAAGCAAAGCGAGCGCGGCGCAGGTAAGGGCGCCCGTCGCGCGGCAGGAACGAAGTGGCACTAAAAACCCCGACACTTTGTTATGTCCGGGCCCCGATGCCCGGGGGCTGCGTTGGCAGCCCGTTCCAGAGGGCAGCAACGCATGTGCCAGTCCGGCAAATAGGTCAGGCGTTCAGCGACTTCGCCCCGGCCGGCCGGGCCGGACGCGGGGCGAGTGGAAATATTGGCGACAGGGCCTTTTGGCTTAGGGCCGGTAGGTCGGCTTTAGCCTGACACGGCTAAACCCGCCTACAGCCGACGCACCGGCTTCAGCCGGCCCCACACCAGCAGCATCAGCAGCGCCATCGCGAACCAGCCGCCGATCGCGCCGCCGCCGTGTTCGCGCGAGCTCACGCTGCCGCCACCGCCGTTCGCCGGCAGGCGGATTCGACTCGCGTGTCGCGCCCCTGATCTTCGAGCGGGATGCGCGACAGCTCCGGGCGTTCGCTGCCGGCGGAAGCGACGAGCGCACCCGTGTCGGCATCGCGCAGATCGACCTGCACGTCGTAGAAAGCGGTCGGGTAGCCGCTGATCCAGTCGGCCGTGAGGCTGTACACATCGGCGTCGCCGCTCGCGTCGACCAGGAAGTCGTCCGAGACGTGCTCCTGGATCCATTCGCCGTCCTGCGCGCGGACCCACACTTCGGCGAACACGAACGTGCCGTCGAAGTCGGCGTCCGGATCGAACTCGATGCGGAACTTGGAGTAGTGACCGTCGCCGTCGTCGTCGATGATCAGCGTGGTGGCTACGTCGCGAATGCTGTAACCGGGCAGCTCGATCGGCAGATCGAGGCCGGCCTCCTCCAGCGGCAGCAGCGCGAGCGCGTCGTCGTCGAACGGGCCGATGGTCGCGACGATGCCGCTGAAGCCCGACTCGTACAGGTCGATCAGCACGTCGTAGTCGCCGGTCGGCCAGCCGTCGTCGAGCGTCGTGGTCACGAAGTAATCGTCGTCGCCGTCATCGGCGAAGATCTGGAAGTCGTCCGTCTCGTGATACAGCAGCCAGTCGCGATCGCCGACGCGCCGCAAGTACAGCCGCGCGAACACGAACGCGTCGCCCGACACGACGTCGGCGTCGAACCGCACGCGGAACTCGCGGTGAAAGCCGTCGCCGTCGCGATCGGCGAGCAGCGTGCTGCCGGCGTCGAAGAACCAGAAGTCTGACGTTTTCGCCGAGAGCGTCGGCTTCGAGGGCCGCACCGATTTCAACGCGGCAGTTTTGCTCGCTGCACGCACGCTGTGCGTCTTCGCGGATTTCTGCGCTGCCGATGCAGTGGCCGCGCCACGCGCCTCGGTGTATTTCGAGACGCGCTGCGGATCGAGCGGCTGCGCCTGCAGTTCCGAAACGCGGCCTTCGGCTGCAAACGCCAGCGGCTGCGTGAGGACCGATGTCAGGACAACGATGCCGAGGGCCAGGGTGCGTCTCATGGATTTGCCTGCGAGCTGTAAGACTCGCAGCCATCTCAACGCAGCGGCGCTTAACGACCTCTGAATGTTTTCGTTCAGCACGCGAGTCAGCTTCTGTCGGACGTTCTCGCACAGCGGGTAAGTCCTGTGGAACAAGGCGCGCTACAGCGCGTCCATTCAACGTGAGAACGACTCCTGGCCGCAGTCCTGTGTCTGCTGTTCGCCGCCCCACTGCGAGCCGAGCGCGTCAGCGTCGTCGTCGAGGGCGTCGAGGGCGACATGCTGGAATCGGTGCGCGCGAGCATCGAGCTGACGGCAATACGAGGATCGCGACGTTTCGCCGATCGAAGTGCGCCGCCTGTTCGAGCGCGCCGACGAGCAGATCCGCGCGGCGCTCGAGCCTTTCGGCTACTACCGCGCGCGAGGCCACGGGCAAGCTGGAGCGGCCCGAGCCGTCGCAATATCGCGCGACGTTCCGGGTCAAGCCGGGCGAGCCGGTGATCGTGCGCAAGGCGCGCGTCGTCGTCGGCGGCGAAGCCGCGCAGCTCGAGACCGGTGAAGGCCGCGCTCGAGCACTTCCAGCCGAAGCAGGGCGAGCGGCTCGATCACGGCGCCTACGAGCGCAGCAAGCAGGAAATCGCTACCGCGCTCGCCAACGACGGCTTCATCCGCGCGCAGCTCGTCAAGCATCGCGTCGAGGTCGTGCGGGCAGCGAACAGCGCGGAGATCGATCTCGAATGGGACGCCGGCGCGCGCCATCGCCTCGGCGCCGCTGCGCTACTCGGACGCGCAGTTTCCAGACACTTTCCTGCAGCGCTACACGCCGTGGCGCGAGGGCGAGTTCTATTCGACGGACAAAGCTGCTGAAGCTGCAGCAGTCGCTGGTCGATGCGGACTACTTCTCCGCGGTCGCGGTCACGCCGGATCTGGAGCACGCCAAGGATGCGGTCGTGCCGGTCGACGTGCTGCTCGTGCCCGCGAAGCGCACCGTGTACACCGCGAACGTCTACGTCAGCACCGACTCCGGACCGGGCGGCAAGCTCGGCTTCGAGCGGCGCTGGCTCAACAAGCGCGGCCACAAGCTCAGCTCGAGACTGCAGTACTCGACGCGCCTGCAGGATATCAGCACGAAGTACCGGATCCCGAAGCCGGGGCCGCGCAATCGCACTCTGACCTTCGGCGTCGGCTATCGCGACGAAGAAACCGACACGCAGCACCTCGCGCATGGCGCGCGCGGCGGCGACGGAAGTGACCGACCGCTGGAAGGGCTTCACGCGCACGCTCGGCCTGCAGTATCTGAACGGCGACTTCGAAATCGCCGAGCGAGCAGCACTCGACGAGCCTGCTCTACGCCGAAGGGTTGCTGACGCGCAAGAAGGCGGACGACCTGTATTTCCCGCTCAGCGGCTACTACGCTGCTGTACGGCCTGCGCGTCGGGGCCGAGCAGCTCCTGTCCGATACCAGCTTCGTGCAGGTGCGCGCAGAAACGAAGTGGCTGCAGCAGATCGGCGAAGACGGGCGCGTGATCCTGCGCGCGGGGCTCGGCGCCATGGTCGTCGACGACTTCGATGCGCTGCCGCCGGAGCTGCGCTTCTTCGCGGGCGGCGACCGCTCGATCCGCGGCTTCGACTACCAGGAGATCGGCGACCTCGACGCCGCGGGCGAGGTGATCGGCGGCGAGTACCAGGCGTCGCCAGCGCCGAGTACGAGCACTACTTCCTGCCGAACTGGGGCGCCGCAGTCTTCGTCGACGCCGGCGATGCGTTCACGCAGCTTTTCGATGCGAACGTCGGCGCCGGCATCGGCGTGCGCTGGAAATCGCCGGTCGGGCTGGTGCGGCTGGACATCGCGCGGCCGCTGGTCTACGGACTTCGACCATTCCTGGCGGGTCCATCTCGTGATCGGGCCGGACCTGTGAAGCGACCAGTCAAATCGATTGCGAAATGGTCGGCGCTCACGCTGGGCGCACTGCTGATCCTCGTGCTCGGGGTCATCGCGTGGAGCCTGAACACGCACTCCGGCGCGCGCTCGGTCGCACGCATCGCCGTCAATGCGCTCGGCGGCAAGCTCGCGCTCGGCAACGTCGAAGGAACGATCGCCGGTCCACTCACCGTCACGGACCTTCGCTACCGCGATCCTGAAGCGGGCATCGATGCCCGGCTGCAACGCGTCCACGTGGACGTCGTGCTCGCGGACATTTTCCGCGCGCGCGTCCACGTCGACGAGCTTCAAGCGAGCGGCATCGACGTGGCCCTGCACGAGCCGACGAAGCCGCCCGAAGAACCGAAGAAGCCGTTCAGCCTGAAACCGCCGATCGACATCGAGATCGATTCGCTCGCGCTCGACGCCGCGCGCATCCGCCGCGACGAAACGCCGCTCGTCGAGCTCACGCGCGCAGCGTTCAGCGGTCACTGGACGTCGCGGGACCTGGCGGTCAAGACAGCTCGACGTGCGCTCGCCGCAGGGCGAGATCGAGTTCGCAGGCCGTGTTCGCCAGCGCGGGACCTACACCGGCGAAGGTCACGGCAGTTTTCGCTGGAGGGTCGGCGAGCGATCCTATGCCGGCGCGCTCGACACGCGCACCGCAGGGTAACGATGCCACGCTGACGCTGAAGCTGACGGCGCCGCTCGAGCTGGAATTGCAGGCGCAGGTCACGCAGACCGCAACGTGGCCGTGGCGCTTCACGCTCGAAGCGCCGCGCTTCGATCCGCGCGAGGAGCTGCTGCCCGACTCGTCGCTCACGAGCCTCGCCGCCTCGTTGAGCGGGCACGGTTCGCTGGAGCAGGGGGCGATTTCCGGCAAGTTGCTGATCAATGACGAGCCGCTGCTGATCGAACCGCTGCGCTTCATGCGTAACGGCGACGACGTGACCGTCGACACCATCCTGCGCATCAGCCGCGCGAACGGCGGTGCGATTCACGTCGGCGGCGACGTCGATCTGGGGCGCGAGCCGGTCACTGCGAAAGTCGCGACGACGTGGAACGACATCGTCGTGCCGGCGGCGTGGGTGGGCCAGGAGCTGCACACGCATGGCGAGCTCAATCTGCAAGGCAGCGCGCAGGCATACACGGCACGAGGCACGCTCTCGCTCGGACCGCCGGATCGCGTCGCCGACATCGCGCTCGATGTGCAAGGCACGCCGCAACGCGTCGAGCTCAAGCAGTTCGACATCTCGCAGCGGCCGGGCGGCTCGCAGCGCGCGGCCGGATCGACCTGCAACCGCAGCTCGCCTGGGACGTGACCGCGGTCGCGAAGGATTTCGATCCGGGCGCCTTCGCCGCGGCTTGGCGCGGCCGGCTCGGCTTCGATCTCGCGAGCCAGGGCCGGCTGCTGGAAGAAGGCCCCGAAGCCTCGTTGACGCTGACGCAGTTGCGCGGCGAGCTGCGTGGCCGGCCGCTCTCGGGCAACGCGGATCTGACGCTCACGCCGCCGCTCGTCGCGAGCGGCACGATGGCGCTCAACTCCGGCCAGAGCGAGTTGCGCTTCCGCGGCCGCAGCAGCGACCAGCTCGACGCGACGATCTCGTTGAACGTCGCGTCACTCAACGATTGGGTGCCGGACTCCGGCGGCGAGCTGCAGGCCGAGTTCGTCGTCCGCGGGAAGTGGCCCGATCTGTCGATCGACGGCGACGCGCGCGGTCGCGACCTGCACGCGGCGAACGTGCGCGTGGAATCGTTGAACGCACGAGCCGACGTCGACGACCCGCGCAACCCCGAAGGCTCGATTCGCCTCGATCTCACGAAGCTGACGGCCGCGGGCTTCCAGTTCGACACCGTGCGCGCACAGGCGAGCGGCGCGCCGAAGTCGCATCGCTTGGCACTGCGAGTGAACGGCCAGCCGCTGGCGCTGGAGCTGGACCTGCAGGGTGCACGCACCGACGACGGCTGGTCGGGCTCGCTCCAGAATCTCGTCTTCAACGTCAAGGATGCGGCGCGCCTGGCACTGCGCGAGCCGGCCAACATCGTGCTCGGCAAGAACACTGCAGAAGTATCGCAAGCGTGTCTCGTCGACGGTCGCATCGAGCTGTGCGCCGCCGGCGCGTTGCAGCCCGATGGCGCGATTCGCGCGAGCTATTCGCTCGCCAATCTGCCGCTGGCTCTCGGCAATGCGCTCGCGACCGCCGAGTTGCCGATCAAGCTCGAAGGAACGCTGCAAGGCCACGGCGAGACTCAGGCGCACGCCGCAGGGCGAGCTGTTCGGCGACGTGCTGATCGAGTCCGACGCGGGCAGCGTCTTTCGACACGTGGCGGCGGTGCCGGGCGACGAGACGCAGGAGCCGCCGCAGAAGCTGCTCGGCTATCGCGGCTTCAAGATCGCCGCGACTCTGTCGGGCCCGGACGCACGCGCGACGTTCGATACGCAGCTCGAGCCGAATGCGACGTTGCACGGCGAGGCCAGCGTTCATGACCTCGGCCGCGCAGAGTCTCCGATCGCGGGCCGCGTGCGCGGACAAATTCCGGATCTCGCACCGCTCGCCGTGTTCGCGCCGCAACTCGCCAATGTGCACGGTAGAGTCGACGCCGATATCGCAGTCGCTGGAACGGTGCAGCGACCCGAGTTGTCCGGGCCAGGTCAGCGGCGCGGACCTCGCCGCGGACATTCCCGCGATCGGCCTGAAGCTGAAGAACGGGCAACTGCAGGCGCGCCCCACTCCCTCCGGGCGAAATCACCGTCGACGGCAGCATCGTCGCGGGCGATGGCAAGCTGCAGTTCGCGGGCAAGGCCGATCGCTCGGGCAAGGTCGACATGCACGTCGGCGGCGAGCGCGTGTTGGCTGCAGACATTCCCGGCGCGCGCGTCATCGTCACGCCCGATCTGACCCTCGTGCGCACCGCGGAGCGCGTCACACTCACCGGCGAGGTCACGATTCCGGAAGCGACCATCAACCTGCAGAAGCTGCCGCGCGGTGGCGAGCATGCGCAAGCGGCGTCGTCGGATGTCATCGTCGTCGACGCGCAGACGCGCGAAGAGGAAGCGCAGAAGGCGCCGGTGTACGCCGAGATCACGGTCAACGTCGGCGAGAAGGTCGAGCTCACGGGATTCGGCCTGCAGGCGAACGTCGCGGGACGGCTCGCAGGTGCGCGAGAGCCCGGGCGAGCCGACGCTCGGCTCGGGCGAAGTGCGCGTCGCCGGCAAATACAAGGCGTACGGCCAGGACCTCACGATCCAGCGCGGCCAGCTGCTGTACGCGTGGACGCCGCTCGACAATCCGCGACCTCAACATCGAGGCGACGCGCACAGTCGAAGACAGTGACCGCCGGCCTGCGCATCCGCGGCAACGCGCAGAGTCCGGAGCTGACGGTGTTCTCCGATCCGGCGATGAGCCAGGCGAACGCGCTGTCGTATCTCGTGGCGGGCAAGCCGATCGAAGAGATCGGCGCCGGCGACAGCGAAGCAGATGCCATGCAGACTGCCGCACGCTCGCTCGGCGTCGCCGGCGGCGGACTGCTCGCGAAGAGCCTCGGCAAGCGACTCGGCGTGGACGAGCTGGCGGTGAAGGACGACGAAATGATCGGCGGCGCGGCGCTGACGGTGGGCCAGTACCTCTCGCCGCGCTTGTACCTGAGCTACGGCGTCGGCCTGTTCGAGCCGGGCGACGTCATCACGCTGCGCTACAAGCTGTCGGACCAGTTCGCGGTGCAGACGCAACGCGGGCCGGAAGATACGCGGGCGGGGATTGAGTATCGGATAGAGAAGTGACTCTCGAGGTCAGGCAGGGACCAGCCGGAATCCGCGTGATCTCCGACGGCGCGCCGAAGCGCTTCGGCGGACCCCAGTAGCCGGTGCCGCGGCTCGTGTACACCCACAGGTTCTTCAGGCGATTCAGTCCCGCCGTGAACGGCTGCTGGAAGCGCACGAAGTGATTCCACGGCCAGAACTGGCCGCCGTGCGTGTGCCCCGACAGTTGCAGATCGAAGCCGGCAGCAGCCGCCGCCTCCGCCGAGCGCGGCTGATGTGCGAGCAGGATCTTCACCGCCGCGCTCGCCGGCGCACCCAGCAGCGCCGCGGCAGGATCGCTGCGATGACGCGGATCGAAATGGTGCGCGCTGTAGTCGGTGACGCCGGCCACGACGATCTGGCGATCGCGATGAGTGAGCACGACGTGCTCGTTCATCAGCACGTGCATGCCCAGTCGCCGGAATTCCTGCGTCCACGCCTGCGCGCCCGAGTAGTACTCGTGATTGCCGGTGACGAAGTACGTGCCGTGGCGCGAGCGCAGGCGCGACAGCGGTGCGACGTGTGCCGCGAGCTGCGGCACGTTGCCATCGACGAGGTCACCGGTCACTGCAATCACGTCGGCATCGAGACCGTTCACCGCATCGACGATCGCTGCGACGTACTCGTGCTTGATCGTCGGCCCGACGTGCACGTCGCTGATCTGCGCGATCGAGAAGCCATGCAACTCCACCGGCAGATTCGCGACCGGCACTTCGACATCGACCACGGCTGCGCGACGGCGGGCGTTGAACAGGCCGATCAGTGTCGCCAGCACAGCGACCACGATCGTCGCGATCGCAGTGAGTCGCTCGAAGGCGAGCATCTGCGACGCAGCCATGAACGCGCGCGCGATCAGCAGCACGACGTCACGCAGCAGCGTGAAGACCATGAGCGAGGAGAACAGCCCCATCGTCGTCAGCCCGATCCACGCGAGTCGGTCGGACCACTCCGAATCGCGCGCCGCCCGCGCGAACACGGCGAGCGGCATCATCAAACACGACGCGAGCAAAGCCAGCCAGCCGACGACTTGACCGGTCGTGCCGATCGGCAAGGGCGACAGCAAACGCAGACCGATGTAGAGATGGAGGAGCGCCAGCAATGCGATGAGAGTCAGGAACCGGCGGCTGAGGCGCATGCGGGCCAGTATGGGGCCTTGCAGGCGCAGTTCAATGCCGCCAAGCTGCTTGCATGTCGCAGAAGACCGCGAGCCGCACCGCGCTCGCGACCGCATACATGCGCGCAGCGCACCAGTTGCTGGATCCGCCGCCGCGGATTCTCGAAGATCCGGCAGCCGTCGCCGTACTGGGCCCGGCGCCGAGCAGTCATCCGGGAATCTGCCGGCGCTCGCAACGCCGGAAAGTCGGCTCTGCGTGCACACATGGTGCTGCGGTCGCGTTTCGCCGAGGATCGCCTCGCCGCCGCAGCCGCGGCGTAACGCAATATGTAATCCTCGGCGCCGGCTTCGACACATTCGCCGTGCGCCAGCCGCCGTGGGCCACGATGCGCATCCTCGAAGTCGATCACGCGGGACGCAGGACTGAAGCGCTCGCATTGCGCGCGGCTCGTGGGCCGTCGAACGCCGGTTTGCGACCATCGACTTCGAGCGCGAATCGCTGCGCGACGGACTGCAGCGCACGTTCTTTTCCTGGCTCGGGTGACCATGTACCGACGCGATCGACGCGGCTGCGCTCGGTCGCAGAGTTTCCGCAGCGAGATCGTGTTGACGTTCGCGTCGGCGAGCGACACCCCGCGACTCGTCGCGGAGCGCGCGCAAGCCGGCAGCCCTGGGTGAGCTTCTTCGAGCCGCGCAGATGCAGGAGAAGCTGCAGCAGCCGGCTTCACGACGTCGAGCTGCTGACGCCGGCCGCAGCGCAAGCCGCTACTTCCAGGCGCCTCCTCCTGCCGACGCCGCAGCGAACGACGATCGTCGCAGCCGTGCGCTAGAATCCGCGCCGTGGTCGCTCCCGTCATCCATCACAGCAAGCCTGCGGCCGACATCGAGATCGACGAGCCGCTGATTCGCTCGCTCCTGCGCGCGCAGCATCCCGACCTGGCGGACCTGCCATTGCAGCCGATGGATTCGGGGTGGGACAACGCGATGTTCCGGCTCGGCGAGCATCTCGCCGTGCGTCTGCCACGACGCGTCGCCGTCACGAAGCTGATCGAGCACGAGCAGGAATGGCTGCCGCAACTCGCGCCGCTGTTGCCGATCGCGGTGCCGGCGCCGGTGCGCGTCGGCGGGCCCGCCGAAAACTATCCTTCGCGCTGGAGCATCGTGCCGTGGCTGCGCGGCCGCAACGCCGATCTCAGCGAGCCGCGAGCCGACCAGGCCGAGCGTCTCGCCGCATTCCTGTGCGCGCTGCATCGGCCGGCGCCGGCGAATGCACCCGTGAATCCCTTCAGAGGCGTGCCGCTGCGAGAAAGGGCCGAGCAGATCGTCGAGCGGATCCGTCGTCTCGAGCGAGAGACCACGCTGCTCAATGACGACGTCGTCCGCGTTTACCAGGACGCGATCAGCGCGCCGATCGATGTCGAGCCGACGTGGCTGCACGGCGACCTGCACGGCGGCAACTTGCTGGTCGACGACGACGGCGTGATCACTGGCGTGATCGACTGGGGCGACATGACGCGCGGTGATCGCGCCACGGACCTCGCGACGCTGTGGATGAACCTCGGCGATCGCAAGGCGCGCGAAAACGCTATGCGTGCGTGCAACGGCGTCAGCGACACAACGTGGCGACGCGCGAAGGGATGGGCGGTCTTCTACGGCGTCACGCTCGGCACTTCCGGGCTCGCCGGCGATACGCGGCACGCGCTCATGGCGCGTCGAACACTCGAGAGAGTCGTCAGCGGGCCCTGAACTTTCGGTCGAAAGCGGCCGAGGGCCTTTCGCACGCCGTCGGCAGTACACTTTTGCCATGATCAGTCCGAAAGGGGCGAGTAGTCGCTGCGCTTCGGCAGTACACCTTCGGCATGCAGATCAAGGCCTGGGTGAGCACGTTCGCGGCAGGGCTCACCGAAATCGGCGAGATGCCGTACGCGATCGTGTGCATGCACCTCGGGCCCTCGGTCGAAGTCCGCTGCATGCGCAACGGCACGGTCCATCAGGGCCGCGAGGTCGCGGGCGACCTGGACATCATTCCGGCGCGCACCGTCTCGTCGTGGGAAGTGAAACAGGACAGCACGGCGCTCGTCATGTGCGTGCCCGACGAGTTGCTGCGCGCCGTCGCCGCGCGGCTCGACCGCGATCCGCGCGAGATCGACATCGCCGACCGCTTCCAGATGCGCGACCCGGTCATCGAGCACATCGGCTGGACGCTCAAAGCCGACATCGACTCGAACCTGACAGGCGGGCACTTGCTGCGCGACAGTCTCGGCGTCGCGCTCGCCGCCCGACTGTTGCAGCGGCACTATCGCGGCTCGCTGCCGATGCGCGAGATCCGCGGCGGACTGACTCACACGAAACTGGAGCGCGTCATCGCGCACATCGAAGACAACCTCGCGGACAAGCTGTCGCTGCCGGGCATCGCCGAAGTTGCGGGCATGAGCGTCTCGCACTTGAAAACGCTGTTCCGCAACTCGACCGGCGTGCCGGTGTACGAGTATGTCCTGCGTCGTCGCGTCGAGCGCGCACAGCTGCTCCTGCGCAACCACAAGATGTCGATCGCCGAGATCGCGCTGGCGACCGGCTTCGCACACCAGAGTCACCTCGCCCGCCACATGCACCGCATCCTCGGTTACACGCCGTCGGCCGTGCGGCGGCGACCTGCGCAGCAATCGACGCTGCACGCGATCAATTGATCCTTGCCGCATGCGCGGCGGGCCGATAGGCTTGCCGCCCATGAAAAAAATCACAGCTGCGCTCGCTTCGCCACGTTGCCCGCATTGTTATGTGCCGCACGGCGCATTCGCCAAAGACACGACACCGGAGGAAGTCCGCAAGGAAGCGCGCGAGATCTTTCAGAAGGTCATCGCGTTCCGCACTTCCGAAGGTCTCGGCCAGGTGCCGGCGATGGCGCAATATCTCGCCGAACGCTTCCGGGCGGCGGGCTTCCCCGAGCAGGACATCCACATCCTGCCGGTCGGCGAGACCGCCTCGCTGGTCGTGCGCTATCGCGGCAACGGCCGCGGCGGCAAACCGATCCTGCTGCTCGCCCACATGGACGTCGTCACGGCGAAGCCGGAGGAATGGCAGCGCGATCCGTTCACGCTGATCGAGGAGAACGGCTACTTCTTCGGCCGCGGCACGCTCGACAACAAGCAGGGCGTCACCATTCTCACGACCACGTTCCTGCGCCTGAAGCGCGAGGGCTTCGTGCCGACGCGCGACCTGATCATCGCGTTCAGCGGCGACGAAGAGACCGGCATGCTCACGACGACGGACCTGGCCACGAAGCATCGCGACGCTGACCGACGCGGAGTACGCACTGAACAGCGACGACGGCGGCGGGCAGCTCGACGAGAGCACCGGCAAGCCGCAGTACCTGAGCTTCGTCGGCGCGGAGAAGATATCCGCCACGTACGAGCTGACCGTGCACAATCCCGGCGGCCACAGCTCAGCGCCGCGTGCGGACAACGCGATCTACGAGCTCGCGGACGCGGTGAAGGCGCTGCAGGCGTATCGCTTCCCGGTGAAGTACAACGACTGGACGCTCGGCAGCTTCAAGGCCACAGGTCCGGTGACTGCGGGTCCGCTCGGCGAAGCGATGACGCGCTTCGCCGCGAATCCTAAGGATGAAGCGGCAGCTGCAGCGATCGCGGCCGTGCCGACCGAGATCGGCAAGACGCGCACGACGTGTGTCGCGACGATGCTGCGCGGTGGGCACGCGTCGAACGCGTTGCCGCAGACGGCGACCGCGACCGTGAGCTGCCGCATCTTCCCGGGCACGAGCGTCGATGAGGTCAAGGCGAAACTGCAGGAGCTGGTCGGCAGCAAGGTCGAAGTGCGCGCGTTGGGCAACACGCCCCCGGCCGACGCTTCGCCGCTCCGTCGCGATGTGCTGGCAGCCGTGACCAAGGCGGCGCACGCGCGCTATCCGGGACTTCCCGTCGTGCCGGCCATGGTGCCGTGGGCGACCGACGGCGCGATCTTTCGCGGCGCAGGCATTCCGACGTACGGCGTTTCCGGCTCGCTCATCAAAGCCAGCGACGCCTTCAGTCACGGCCTCAACGAACGCTTGCCGGTCGAATCGTTCTACGGCGAGCTGACGCACTGGTACGTGCTGCTGAAGGAGCTTGCCGGCAAGCGCTAGGGCAACTCCCGATGGGCCGCATGGCCGCGGCCCTCGTCAGTCGATTCGCAGGAACTTGTCCGAGCACGATGGCGTTGCCCAGATACCGCAAATCTGTGGAGAGCACGTCATGAAACTATCTTCGATTTGGTGCGTAGTCGGCGGCCTCGCCCTCGCGACGGGCGCGTACGCGGGTGGCGGCTCCGGTCAAGCAGAAGTGCAGATGATGGATTCGGACGGCGACGGCAGCATCTCGGCGACCGAGCACGCCGCCGGCGCGAAGAAGATGTTCGAGAAGATGGACGCGGACGGCGACGGCATCGTGACCGCGAAGGAGATGGACTCGGCCCACAAGGACATGCCCAGCGCGCACGCTGACGCCAGCAAGCCGGACGCCGGCAAGCCCATGAAGTCCTCGGCCGCGAAGATCAAGACGATCGATACGGACGGCGATGGCACGATCACCGCCGCCGAGCACGCGGCCGGCTCGAAGAAGATGTTCGAGAAGATGGACAAGGACAGCAACGGCAAGCTGAGCGCCGCTGAGATCCAGGCCGGTCACGACCGCATGATGACCGCCGAGGACCAGTAGTAATGATGCGGGTCAGGCTCTAGCCTGACATCCATAGAACGCCGGCGCCCTGCGCCGGCGTTTTCAATTCCGGAGCGGACCATGCGCGAGCTTCACATCGGGCGGTTGATCGATCACATCCACTTGCGGGCGCGGGATCTCGCTGCCACGAAGCGCTTCTATCGCGCCGTGCTCGGCGCGCTCGACAAGCCGATCGGCGCCGACGACGAGACGTCACCTCTCGTGCGACGAGCTGTGGATCGATGCACTCGGCAACGATCGCCAGTCTCGCGACGCACGTGCATCTGGCGTTTCAGGCTCGCGATACGAATGCCGTGCGGCGCTTCCACGAAGCCGGGCTCGCCGCCGGCGGCCGGGACAACGGCGCCCCCGGCGAGCGGAAATATCATCCCGGGTACTTTGGCGCTTTCCTGCTCGACCCCGACGGCAACAATGTCGAAGCCGTGTACCACGGGCCGGCGCAACGCTCGGCCGAGTCGGTGGTGATCCGCGCCGAATGAATTCGAACGCATGACGGTGTACGGTATGAACCGTCATGGACACGAAAGACGATTCCTGGGCGACGGCAGGCGTCGGCGAAGCCGCGTACGCGGCGCTCGCGCGCGGCATGCCGGCCTCGGAAGTCTGGTCACTGCTCCTGAGCGCGATGCGCGAGCGCGCCGAGCACCGCCCCGCCCGCGCGCTCGCCGAGCAGTGGGAGCGCGACCGCTTCGTCCAGCTTTCGTACATCGACCAACGGACGCTGGTCGAGCTCGATTCGCATCTGCTCGCAGCAGCACAGGATTTCGAAGCGGTCGAGCTGTCGCCGCTCACGCCGCTCGGCACATCGTCGAGCGTCGCGCTGACTACGCAGAATCGTGTCGTGTCCACGGTGCGCGGCACCGAAGTCGTTTCTGATCCCACCAACGTGCTCGCGCTGGAGAGTGCACGGCGGCTGCGCGAGGATCCGACGCGCGTCGTGCGGTTCTGCACGTCGCATCGTTGCGTGCGTGCGCAGGAGGTGCCCAAGGTCCCGGGCTTCGCAGCGCACTTCCGCATGTTCTGCATGACCAGCGCCGCGCACGAGCGCAAAGATCAGGCATTCGTGACAGACGAGTTGACGCACCACATCCGCACGCACCTGCAGGCGCTCGATCGATTGGAGCAACACGGCTATCGCTTCCCCAATCGCCGCGTACGGATGCTCGCGAGCGAACAGCGCGAGCCGCTGGCGCGGCGGATCGCAGACTCAATCGAGGGAGTCCCGGTGTCGCTGGAGCGGCTGGAGCAGAAGTACTACGACGGCCTGCGCTTCATGATCAGCGCGCACAGCGCAGCCGGCGACGACATCCCGCTGATCGACGGCGGCGCGTTCGACTGGCTGCACAAGCTCGCGGCGAACCGCAAGCTGGTGTTCGTCGCGAGCGCCATCGGCTCGCAACTCGCGGCGTATGCGTATCGGGTGCCCTAGGGCTGTGCGAGCTGCGTGATTCCGCGCTTGCGCTTCTCTTCCGCCACCATCGTGCGCACGTCCGCGAGCAGCCGCTTCGCGTCGTACACGATGCCGTCCTTGATCGTGTACTTCACGCCGCCGACGCGATGCGCCTTGCCGTCGTCGCCGAGACGGATGTGGCCGGTGCCGTACAGCACCTTGAGATTCGCCAGCGGGTTCTCTTCGAGCACCGCCAGATCGGCGAGCTTGCCGGGCTCGATCGTGCCGATGCGGTCCGCGGCACCGAGCGCCTGCGCGCCGTTCAGCGTCGCGGAACGCAGCACCTCCAGCGGATGGAAGCCCGCCTCGCGCAGCAGCTCGAGCTCCTGGATCGTGCCGAAGCCGTACAGCTGGTAGATGAAGCCGGAATCCGAGCCGACCGTGACGCGACCGCCGCGATTCTTGTAATCGTTCACGAACGCCATCCACAGCTGATAGTTCTCGCGCCACGCGACCTCGTCCTCGGTGCCCCAGTCGAAGAAGAAGCTGCCGTGGTTGTCGCGGTTCGGCGTGTAGAAGTCCCACAGCTGCGGCAGCGTGTACTCGTCGTGCCAATCGGCGCGCCGTGCGCGCATGAGATCGCGCGACGCGAGATAGATCGTAAACGTCGGGTCGAGCGTGAAGTCGAGCCCGAGCAGCTCCTTGATCACGGATTCGTATTTCTCGCTGCCGCGCGGCGCCGCCTGCTTCCACAGCCGTCCGGCCTGGCCGAAGCGGTCCTGCTCGTTGTTGTAGTTGTAGGCCGCCGGGTAGTGCTGCACCGTGCGATCGTCGAACAGCGCCTCCGGTAGCCCGTACCAGTGCTCCATCGTCGTCAGGCCCCAGCGCGCAGTCGTGAGGACGTTGACGCGCGTTACATCGAGCTGCGCGTGATGGCATGCGCTGCGCATGCCCTGCTTCTTCAGCTCGTCGAACACGGCTTCGAGAACGTCCGGGCGATAGCCGAAGCACTTCATGCCGACTGCGCCCTTCGCCTTCATGTCGCGCACCCAGCGACGCCCATCCTCGGGTTTGGTGATCGGCGTGTCGGGCGTGAAGAAGACGTACGGAAAAATGCGCGGCGCAGTGATCTCGTTGCGCTCGCTGCGCTTCTCCTCGCTGACGCACCACTCGACGCCGTTACCGCAGCCCGGGTCGCGGATCGTCGTGATGCCGTGGCCCATCCACAGCTTGTAGACGTACGTCGCGGGCACGCCCTGCTCTTCGCCGCCGATGTGGCCGTGCATGTCGATCAGGCCCGGCATCACGTAGTGGCCGCGCAGGTCGATCTCGCGTCCGCCGGCCGCGAGCTTCGGCCGCTTCGGCTCTTCCTTGATGCCGCCGGGCGCACCGACCGACATGACCTGCACGATGCGATTGCCCTCGATGACGACGTCGGCCGGGCCGAACGCCGGCGCGCCGGTGCCGTTGATCACTGTCGCGTTGCGCAGGATGAGCTGCGAATACGGTCCGTCGCCTTCCTGCCGCGGCGGCGCCGGCGCCACCTTCGGCTGCTGCGGCTCAGCTGCGGCGCCGGCGAGGCCCGCGTGAACCGCCAGGCCGAGCATGCAGCAGGTCGCGAGGACGAATCGGCGCATGAGCAGTCTCCCCAAATTGCAAGGTGCGCATGATGCCGTAAGGAACGAAGGCCGGCGAGCTTGCGTTTGACTGGCATGGCTACGAAACCTCAGCCCGACGAGTCGCGGTTCGTGACCGCGTTGTTCCGCAGCCCCGATGCCGCCGAGCGCGCCTATCGGGCGGCCACGGCACTCGGCTACAAGGACTCGGACATCAACCTGGTGATCTCGGATGCGACGCGCGATCGGTTGCTCTCCGATGCGCGCCATCCGAACCTCAGCAGCAATGCCGCTGAGAGCAAGGAGCAGCCCACGAAGGGCGCGGATCTGGGCGGCCCGACCGGCGGCATGCTCGGCACCATCGCTCCGGTTCTTGCCGCTGTCGGAACAGCGGTGCTGGTTCCCGGCCTGGTGTTCGCTGGACCGATCGCCATCGCACTGACGGCTGCCGGTGCAGTCGGCATCGCAGGCGGGCTCATCGGTGCGCTCAAGGATTGGGGCATTCCGCAAGATCGCGTGCGCGACTACGAGGCCGCAGTGCGCGACGGCGCGATCCTCATAGGCGTGAAAGCACGATCGGACGAAGAAGCGCAACGGCTCGAACAACAGTGGCGGGCGGAAGGCGGTCGCTGAAGTTAATCTAGCGGCTCATGAAAGCCGCGCCATTCGCCTGTGCCCTGCTGCTGATCAGTCCCGCACAACTGTGGCTGCCTGACGTCGTCTCTACACCGAAATCGGAAGTGCGCATCACCTTCAGCGCGGATGGCAAGCGCATGCTGTGGGGCGCGATCGGCTGGAGCGGCGGCCCGGAATATGGCCCAGGTGGCTGGGACATCTACGAGAGCGAGCGCTCCGCCACGGGCTGGAGCACGCCACGCGCGGTCTCCTTCAATTCCGCGGCCAACGACTTCGATCCGTCGTTCGCGCCGGATGGCTCCGGTGTCTACTTCTTCTCCAATCGCGACGGCGGGTTCGGCAAGGACGACATCTATTTCGCGCCGTTCGACGCGCGCACCGGGCGCTACGGCGCAGGCAAGAATCTCGGTGCGAAGATCAACTCGGCGGGCGATGAATGGGCGCCTGTCGTCTCGCCCGACGGCAAGCGACTCATGTTCGCGAGCGATGGGCACGGCGGCCGCGGCAAGCACGACCTGTTCATCGCGCATCGTCACGGCGATGGCTGGGGCGAGATCGAGAACCTCGCGGCGCTGAATACGCCGGAAGAGGACTTCGATGCGACGTTCCTGCACGACGGTGTGTCCATCGTTTACACGTCCGGCAAGTTCGAAGGCGACGAAGTGGCGCTGTACGTGGCGGAGTTTCGCGGCGGCCGGTTCGAGCCGCGCGAGCGACTACCGGTGGCGGTGAATTCGCAGAAGGCGGGAGCGTGGACGCTCGGGCCGTCGATCTCGGCGCACGATCCCGGCGCGCTGTATTTCACGTCGGAGCACGAAGAGGGCCGCGGACGCGCGGACATCTACCGGATCGAATACAAGATGCGGTAGCGTGCTTCGATCGAGCAGGCCGGACACGATGAGTCAACATGGGAATAGTCGCTGGCTTCTCCTCATCTGTCCGGCCGCGCAGGCCGACTACTGCAGTACTACCAGGATCGGCTCGACTTCAAAAGGCTTTCGCCGCAGAAGTCGGCGGACCGACCGGCATCTATGCAATTCAGGACATGCGAGAACTGGAGGCTGGCGAGAGTGCATACCTCACGTCACGGCGGTGTCGATGTTTGCGCTGGATCAGCAGCGCCCACGCCCACGACGATACGCATCGGGTGCAGATCAATGAACGGCAGCGCTGATCCGCGGCGCCGCGCTATCAAGTAGCGCGACCTGCTGGCAGCTCTATCGGCGCAGCGCTCAGCGCTGCCGAACGGCCTGACCGTCCGACGGCACATCATTGCGCCAGAAAACTCTGAAGCTCTGGCCGTATCAACGCGAAGTCGTGCCCGGCGCCCGCGCAGCGATTCAAGCGCTTCGATGCCGGTCCGTACGAGCTCCACGCAATGCATCATCGCCGACGTCTGCCGTGCCGGCACCGCGCTCAGCCAGTACCCACGCAACAGTGTCCGCTCTGCGCGGCAGACAGGTTGCCATGTGTCTCAGCCGCTCACGGTCGCAGGGTCGTGCTGTCGCCGGCAGGTTCACAGACTCGAGAACTACAGCGCACCTTGCGGCCCGAACTCCACTCGATGCGTGGTTTCGCTCATGACGCAGGGTGCAGCGCCGAGGCAAAGCCGATCTACGTCGTGATTCGCGCAGTGATCCACATCGCGCACGCTTCCCGCCACGACGATCGACAGGTGCGCCTCATGATGACGGTGCAGCGGGCTGGCGCAGGCCGCGCGGACTAGTATGAAAGTCGCGCGCGGCTGCCGCTGCAACCAGCAGTCTGGGACGTGCGGCCGGTTGGGCGGCGATTCATTCCCTCAGCCC
The DNA here is from genome assembly GCA_963830745.1 of uncultured Gammaproteobacteria bacterium. Taxonomy (GTDB): domain Bacteria; phylum Pseudomonadota; class Gammaproteobacteria; order Steroidobacterales; family Steroidobacteraceae; genus Steroidobacter. The sequence goes on along the minus strand of CAWHNL010000009.1, from coordinate 187,934 downwards.
TCGGACACTCTGCGGAACGGCGAAACCACGGCCTTCGCGACCCGCTCCGCCGACAGGATCGTGTTGTGCAGGAGCATCGTGACGGTCATCTGCCCGACGCCGCCCGGCACGGGCGTGATGTACGACGCCTTCTCCTTCACGCGTTCGAAATCCACGTCGCCGACGATACGACCGTCCGGCAGGCGATTGAAGCCGACGTCGATCACGACGGCGCCGGTGCGCACCATCTGCGGCACGATCAGGTTCGGCACGCCGGCCGCAACGACGAGAATATCGGCGAGCAACGTGTACTGCCCGAGATCGCGCGTCTTGATGTGGCAGATCGAGACCGTCGCCTCCTGCTGCATCAGCATCAGCGCCGTCGGCTTGCCGACCAGGTTGCTCGCGCCGACGACCACGACGTTGCGGCCTTCGACCGGGATCTGCTCGATCTCGAGAATCTTCTGCACCCCGTACGGCGTGCAGGGCGAGAACACCGTGTTGCCGGTGACGAGCCCGCCCATGTTGTAGAGGTGAAAGCCGTCGACGTCCTTCTCGACCGAGATCTGCTCGACGACGCTCGCGACGCGGATGTGCGGCGGCAGGGGCAGCTGAACGAGGATGCCGTGAATGGCCGGATCCTCGTTCAGCGCCTGAATGCGCGCCAGCAGCTCGGTCTCGCTCACGCTCACCGGCAGCTCGATCAGCTCCGAGCGGATGCCGACCTGCTTGCAGCCGGCGATCTTGCCGCGCACATACGAGCGCGACGCCGGGTTGTCGCCGACGAGAATGACGGCGAGCGCCGGCGTCACGCCATGACGGGCCTGGAGATCATCGACGCGCTGCCGGTACTCCGCGCGGAGGCGGTCTGCAATGGCCTTGCCGTCGATGATCTTGGCGGTCATGCCATCAATAGCGGTACTGGTCGGTCTTGTACGGGCCGTCCTGCGCCACGCCGATGTACTTCGCCTGCTCCGTGCTCAGCTGCGTCAGCTTCGCGCCGAGCTTGGCGAGCTGCAGCCGCGCCACCTTCTCGTCGAGATGCTTCGGCAGCACGTACACGCCGACCGGGTACTTCGAGTTGTTCACGTGCAGCTCGATCTGCGCCAGCGTCTGGTTCGCGAACGAGGAGCTCATCACGTACGAAGGATGGCCGGTGCCGCAGCCGAGGTTCACGAGCCGGCCTTCGGCCAGCAGAATGATCCGCTTGCCGTCGGGGAAGATCACGTGATCGACCTGCGGCTTGATGTTCTCCCAGCGATGCTGCTTGAGCCCCGCGACGTCGATCTCGTTGTCGAAGTGGCCGATGTTGCAGACGATCGCGTTGTTCTTCATCTTCTTCATGTGCTCGTGCGTGATCACATGGAGGTTGCCGGTCGCGGTCACGAAGATGTCGCCCTTGTCGGCCGCATCGTCCATCGTCACGACGCGATAGCCTTCCATCGCCGCCTGCAGCGCGCAGATCGGGTCGATCTCGGTGATCCACACCTGCGCAGACAGCGCGCGCAGCGCCTGCGCCGAGCCCTTGCCGACGTCGCCGTAGCCGCAGACGACGGCGATCTTGCCCGCGACCATCACGTCGGTGGCGCGCTTGATGCCGTCGACGAGCGACTCGCGGCAGCCATACAGATTGTCGAACTTGCTCTTCGTGACCGAGTCGTTGACGTTGATCGCGGGGAACGCCAGCGTGCCCTCTTTCGCCATCTGGTACAGGCGCTTCACGCCGGTCGTGGTCTCCTCGCTCACGCCCTTGATCTGCTTCAGGCGCGTCGAATACCACTTCGGATCGACCTTGAGCTTCGCGCGGATCGAGTTGAACAGCGAAGTCTCTTCTTCGCTGCCCGGCTTCGCGATGACGCTCGCGTCGGTCTCGGCGCGCGCGCCGAGATGCAACAGCAGCGTGGCGTCGCCGCCGTCGTCGAGGATCAGGTTGGAGTAGCCACCGTCGCGCCAATCGAAGATGCGGTGCGTGTAGTCCCAATACTGGTCGAGCGATTCGCCCTTGTGCGCGAACACGGCGGTGCCGCGCACAGCGATTGCAGCGGCGGCGTGATCCTGCGTCGAAAAGACGTTGCACGAAGCCCAGCGCACCTGTGCGCCGAGCGCCTGCAGCGTCTCGATCAGCACCGCGGTCTGGATCGTCATGTGCAAGGAACCGGTGATGCGCGCGCCTTTCAGCGGCTGCGATTTCGCGAACTCCTCGCGAATCGCCATCAGGCCCGGCATCTCGGTCTCGGCGATCAGGATTTCCTTGCGGCCCCAATCGGCGAGCGCCAGGTCGGCGACCTGGAAATCGTTCGTAGATGCGACGTTTGCAACTGCGCTCATGTCAGTCTCCTGTACTCACAAAGTTAGGAGGGCGCCGTTGCCATTGTTGGCAAATGCGCACCGAGCCTGACAGACGGCGAGGAAGAACTCCTGGCCCTGCTGCAGCGCCCCTCGGTGCGCGGAGGTGCGGAAGTTTATCAGAATGGGGGAGTCGGGCTAAAGCCCGACCTACAGCCCCCGAATTACCCGTTGGCGGCGCGCTTAACCCCGGCATCCGCTGCGAGCGCGTCGGCCTTGTCGGTCTTTTCCCAGGAAAACTCCGGCTCGGAGCGGCCGAAATGGCCGTAGGCCGCGGTCTTCGCGTAGATCGGCCGCAACAGGTCGAGCATCTGGATGATGCCCTTCGGGCGCAGGTCGAAATGCTTCGCGACCAGCTCCTCGAGCTTCTCGTCGGACACTTTGCCGGTGCCGAACGTCGTCACCATGATGCTGGTCGGCTTCGCGACGCCGATTGCGTACGACACTTGAACCTGCGCCTTGGTCGCGAGGCCCGAAGCGACGATGTTCTTGGCGACGTAGCGCGCCGCGTAGGCAGCCGAGCGATCGACCTTCGACGGATCCTTGCCCGAGAACGCACCGCCGCCGTGCGGCGCTGCGCCGCCGTAGGTGTCGACGATGATCTTGCGACCGGTCAGGCCGCAGTCGCCCTGAGGTCCGCCGATCACGAATCGTCCGGTCGGATTGACGAGGTAATTCACCTTCCTGCCCATCATCTCCTTGGGCAGCACCGGCTTGATGATCTCCTCGATCACCGCCTCCTCGAGCGCCTTGTGCTCGATCTCGGGATGATGCTGAGTCGACAGCACCACAGTGTCGATTTCCCTCGGCTTGCCGTCGACGTACTTCACCGTGACCTGCGACTTCGCATCGGGGCGCAGCCACGCGAGCTTGCCTTGTTTGCGCAGCTGCGCCTGGCGCTGCACGAGCCGGTGCGCGAGGAAGATCGGCAGCGGCATCAGCTCCGGCGTCTCGTCGCACGCGTAGCCGAACATCAGTCCCTGGTCGCCCGCGCCCTGGTCGAGGTTCAGGCCGCGGCCTTCGTCCACGCCCTGCGCGATGTCCGGCGACTGCTTGCCATAGGCAACCAGGACGGAGCAGCCCTTGTAGTCGATGCCGTAATCGCTGTTGTCGTAGCCGATCCGCTTGATCGTCTCGCGGACGACGGACTGGTAGTCGACCACGGCGTTCGAGGTGATCTCGCCGGCGAGCACGACCAAGCCCGTGGTGCAGAGCGTTTCGGCGGCGACGCGCGCGTGCTTATCCTGCGCCAGAAAGGCATCGAGGATCGCGTCGGAAATCTGGTCCGCGACCTTGTCCGGGTGACCTTCGGAAACCGACTCGGAGGTAAAGAGGAAGCTGCTGCTCATACTTAGGTCCTGGAAATCCTGATCTGTTTGTTGCCTGCAAAAGTTTGTCCGAAGGCCAGCTGGTAGCGCTGCTCGAACTGCTCGCGCGTGAAGCTGTGGTTCTGCGTGCCGCGCGCTTCGATTTTGATAGCGCCGAGGAGCGAGGCGATGCGCCCGGTCGTCTCCCAATCGTAGCCATGCAGCAGGCCGTGAATCAGGCCCGCGCGATACGCGTCGCCGCAGCCGGTCGGATCGACCACGGCCGCCGGCTTGGCGCACGGAATGCTGATCTCGCCCTGCCTCGTGTAAATCACGGACCCCTCGGCGCCGCGCGTCACGATCAACGCCTGTACTCGCTGCAGCACTTCGGCGGCCGTCCAGCCGGTCTTCTGCTGCAGCACCTGCCATTCATAGTCGTTCACCGCAACCCAGGTTGCCTGTGAGATGAAAGTCCGCAGCTCCTCGCCGTCGAACATCGGCAAGCCCTGCCCCGGGTCGAACACGAACGGCACTTTCGCGGCCGCAAATTGTGCCGCGTGCTGCACCATTCCGTCGCGGCCGTCCGGCGCGACGATGCCGATCGCCACTGCGCCCGCGTCCGGAACGCGGTTCAGGTGCGAGCTGCCCATCGCCCCGGGATGAAACGCCCAGATCTGGTTGTCGTCCAGGTCGGTCGTCACGAACCCTTGCGCCGTGTGCTCACTGTCAATCACCTTGACGTGATCCGTCGGCACTCCCGCCTTGCGCAGCCACTCGGCGTAGGGCGCGAAATCCCGGCCGACCGTCGCCATCGGATACCCGGCGTCGCCCAGCAACCGCAGGTTGTAGGCGATATTGCCGGCGCAGCCGCCGAATTCCCGCCGCAGCTGCGGCACCAGGAACGAGACGTTCAGCATGTGGATCTTGTCGGGAAGGATGTGCTGCTTGAAGCGACCTTCGAACACCATGATGGTGTCGTAGGCGATCGAGCCGCAGATCAGCGCCTTGCCGGCCAACGTGTTGGACAATGTCAAATTCGCGGCTCCGGTTCCCGCCAGCACAAGAATAAGGTATTTCCACGACTTACGGCCTGTCCGAATGTCGCAGCCCCGCGGGGCGGCGCATTGTAGAGCACCGACCGGGCAGGCGGCAGCCGCCCCTAAACGCTCACCCTGGGGCCATGGATGCGCAGATCGAACCCTCGCGACCGCTCGCGCGTTACCCCCGCGTCCAGCCCAGGTGTGGAGGCCCGTTTGGTCAACGAGGAGCATCAGCCGCTGTTCGCGATCGCCGACAGTGCCCCGGACCCGATCTCGATCCTGCTGGTCGAGGACGAGGGTCTGATCGCGCGCGACCTCGAAGATACGTTGACCCGATTGGGCTACCGCGTCAGCGGGATCGCGAGCGAAGGCGCCGAAGCGATCGAGATGGCGCGCGAGCTGCACCCGCAGCTCGTGGTCATGGACGTCAGCCTGCGCGGCGATGTGGACGGCATCGAGGCGGCGTGCGCGATCCAGGAGGACGCGCCCGTGCCGGTGATCTTCCTCACGGGTCACAGCGATACCGAGACCCTGCAGCGCGCAGTCTTGACCGGTCCGCTCGGCTATCTCATCAAGCCGTTCCAGGAAGCCGACCTGCGCTGCGCGATCGAGGTCGCGATCCACAAGCACCGCTCCGACATCGAGCGCCGCGAGCGCGAGGAGCATTTGCGCCGCAGTGCCGAGAACCTGTCGCTGATCGACGAGCTGACGCAGCTCAAGAATCGGCGCGGCTTCTTCGAGCTCGCCGAGCAGGCGTTGAAAAGCGGGCAGCGCGAGCCGCACACGCTGGCGCTGTTCTTCATGGACCTGAACGGCCTGAAGCAGATCAACGACACCCTCGGCCACGTGAGCGGCGACGAGGCGCTGCGCGATACGGCAGAGGTTCTGCGCACTACGTTCCGCGGCTCCGACATCGTCGCGCGCCTCGGCGGCGACGAGTTCGTAGCCCTGGCCCACCTGCACGGCGAACGCGATGTCGAAACGCTCTGCACGCGCCTGCGCGAGCACCTGCGGGCGTTCAACGCGTCGCGGCAGCGGCCGTACGAAATCGACCTCAGCATCGGCGCCACGCTGGTCGACGAGCCCGCCGAACAGAACCTCGAAGAATTCATCGCGCGCGCCGACGAGGCCATGTACCAGGAAAAGCGCGCGGCGAGCACCCGTAATTCCTGATCGCGCACTCGAACTGGGCATTGGCGGTATTCTCCGCCGATGTCAGCGCACGCCTCGCCCCACACCGATCCCGCCACCTGGCTCGATGAGCTCGCACAACGGAATCCCGATCGGCTGTTGCTGAGGACCGCCGACGGACAGCGCGTGAGCTACGGCGCGATGACTCGGCTCGTCGACCGTATCGCCGCGGCACTCGCACAGCGCGCGGTAGTCCCGGGCGATCGAGTCGTCGCGCAGGTCGAGAAGTCTCCCGAAGCCATCGCGCTGTATCTGGCCTGCTTGCGCTTGGGCGCAGCGTTCGTGCCGCTCAATACGGCGTACACGGCTGCGGAGATCGCATATTTCCTCAGCGACGCCGATCCGAAGATTGCAGTCGGTGTGGCGAGCGGCGGCGTGCCGCTCGCGGACCTCGTGCGTGACGAATCTGCGCCGGCGACGTACGCCTGCCACGGCGCAAGCAGTCCGATCTCGCGGCACTGTTGTACACGTCCGGCACGACCGGGCGCTCCAAGGGCGCGATGCTCACGCGCGCGAACCTCGCGACGAACGCAATCACGCTCGCACGAGCGTGGCGATTCACGGAGAACGACGTGCTGCTGCACGCCCTGCCGATCTTTCACGTGCACGGGCTGTTCGTCGCGATCAATACCGTGCTCGCTTCCGGCAGCTCGATGCTGTTTCTGTCGAAGTTCGATGCCGACGAAGTGGTGCGGCTGCTGCCGGAAGCAACGGTGATGATGGGCGTACCGACTTTCTACACGCGGCTGCTGCAGCTTCCCTCGTTCACGCGCGAGCGCTGCGCAACCATTCGCCTGTTCGTGTCCGGCTCGGCACCGCTGCTCGCGGAAACGCATCGTGAATTCAGCGCCCGCACCGGGCACGCGATCCTGGAGCGCTACGGCATGAGCGAGACGCTCATGAACACATCGAACCCGTACGACGGCGAGCGCGTCGCCGGCTCGGTCGGTCCGCCGCTGCCGGGCGTCGAAATTCGCATCGCGGATTCCGAGTCCGGCGTGCCGCTGCCCGACGCCGAGCAGATCGGCATGATCGAGGTGCGCGGGCCGAACGTGTTCCGCGGCTATTGGCGCATGCCGGAGAAAACCGCGGCGGAGTTCCGCCCGGACGGCTTCTTCATCACGGGCGACGTGGGCCACTTCGACCGGCGCGGCTACCTGTTCCTCGTGGGGCGCGCCAAAGACCTGATCATCAGCGGCGGTTTCAACGTCTATCCCGTCGAGGTCGAGACCGAGATCGATGCGCTGACGGGCGTGGCGGAGAGTGCTGTCATCGGCGTGCCGCATCCGGATTTCGGCGAGGGCGTCACTGCCGTTGTCGTTCCGCGCGCGGGCGCGGCGCTCGACGAGGGTACTTTGCGCGCGGCGCTGGAGCAGCGCCTGGCGAAGTACAAACTCCCGAAGCGCATCCTGTTCGTGAGCGAGATGCCGCGCAACGCGATGGGCAAGGTGCAGAAGGCGCAGCTGAGGGAGCGCTATCGGGACCTGTACAATCCTGCTCGTTCCAACCAGTGAGCACCCTGCATTGCCCGCCACCATCATCGACGGCAAGGCCGTTGCCGAACACCTGCGCAGCCGCATCGCCGAGCGAACGGCAGCGCTGGCGCGTCAGTCGATCGCGCCAGGCCTCGCCGTCGTGCTCGTCGGCGACGACCCTGCCAGCCAGGTCTACGTCGGCAGCAAGACCAAGCAGGCCGATGCGGCCGGGATCCGCCATTTCGATCACCGGCTGCCCGCCAGCACGAGCACCGCACAGCTGATCTCGCTGGTGCAGGAGCTGAACTCGCGTAGCGACGTCCACGGCATCCTCGTGCAGCTGCCGCTGCCATCCGCAGTCGACAGCGCCGCTGTGCTCGCGGCAATCGATCCGGCGAAGGACGTCGACGGCTTCCACGCGGTCAATGCCGGGCGCCTCGCGCTCGGCCAGGAAGCGACGGTGCCGTGCACGCCGCTCGGCTGCCTGATCCTGATCCGGCAAGTGCTGCCGCAGATGGCCGGCAAGCGCGCGCTGGTCATCGGGCGCTCGAACATCGTCGGCAAGCCGATGGCGCAGCTGCTCCTGCAGAACGATTGCACGGTGACGATCGCGCACTCACGCACGCGCGATCTGCCCGGCCTGTGCGCGGAGTCGGAGATTCTGGTCGCCGCGATCGGACGGCCGAAGGCGGTCGCCGGCGACTGGATACGCCCGGGCGCAGTCGTGATCGACGTCGGCATCAACCGCATCGACGACGGCAGCGGCAAGACGCGACTGGTCGGAGATGTCGACTATGCGGGTGCGCTCGCGCGCGCGGGGGCGATCACGCCGGTGCCAGGCGGCGTCGGCCCGATGACGATCGCGTGCCTGCTGCTCAACACCCTCAACGCCGCGATCCGTGCGCACCTCGGCGCTGCTGGCGAGCTATTGAGCTCCGTACTGACTACCGGCATGAGCTGCACTTTGCGCCAGCCACCGAAGCGGTAATAGAGCACGCCCAGCACGACACCAACGATCGACCCGACGGGGAAGCTCCACCAGGCTGCATCCGCGCCCCAGCGCGGCGCCAAGGCGTACGCGAACGGAATGCGCGCCAGCCACAGCGAGCCGAAGATCACCAGCAGCGGGCCCATGACGGCGCCAGTGGCGCGCACCGTGCTGATCAGCACGATGGTGGCGCCGAACAGCAGAAACGACCACAGCGTGATCAGGTTCGCATGCTCGGCGATCGGCAGTGCCGCGCTGCCTGCCGGCAGGAACAGCGATAGCGCCTGCCGGTTGAAGATCCACACGACAATCACCAGCAGGCCGGTCATGGCCGCATTGATGCCCACGCCGGCCCACGTGGCCTGCGACACGCGCTCCCAGCGCCCGGCGCCGATGTTCTGCGCAGCCATCGCAGTCACCGCCGCGCCGACCGCGAAGACCGGCATTTGCACATAGGTCCACACTTGCACCGCCGCGCCAAAAGCTGCGGCCGTGTCGGTCCCGTAGCTGTTGATCAATCCGAGCAGCGTCAGCATCGAGGACGAGACGATCAGCATCTGCAGGCCCATGGGCAGGCCGCGCGTTACCAGCACCTTGACGATGCCCATGTCCAGACGCAGGTAGTGCAGCTCGTCGCGATGGATGATCAGGAAGTGCTTGCGCCGGTACAGCAGCACGATCATCGCCAGCAGTGTCGTCGTCTGCGAGATGAGCATCGCCAGCGCCGCGCCGCGAATACCGAGCGCCGGCAGCGGCCCCGCGCCGAAGATCAGCAGCGGGTTGAGCGCGATGTCCAGGCCGACGGACACGAACATGAAGATGAACGGCGTGCGTGCATCGCCAGCGCCGCGCAGGGCCATCGCAGCGTAGATGTAGAAGAACATCGACGGCGTCGCGATGAACACGATGCGCAGATAGCTAACTGCGTAAGGCATCGCTTCCGGCGGAGTGCTCATGAGCCGGAGGATCGGCTCGGCGGTCAGCGCGCCCAGTAGCGCAGTCGCCACCGAGAGTATGACCATGAATACCGCGCTGCTCCCGACGACCCGCTTGGCCTGCTGCAGATCGCGCGCGCCGACGCTCTGGCCGACCATGATGCCCGTGGCCATGGCGACGCCGAACACTGCTGCCATCAGCAGGAACAGCACCATGTTCGCGTTGGTGGCCGCCGTGAGCGGGGCTTCGCCCAGGAAATGACCGACCCAAACGGCGTTGACCGATGCGTTGAGCGACTGCAGGACGTTGCTGCCGAGTGTCGGCAGCGTGAAGGCGATCAGAGTTCGTGTGATCGGCCCTTGCGTGAGGTCGAGGGCCTTCATGGCGGCGCTGTTCTAGGGCTATTTTCTCTATTTTCTCGGGCTATTTTCGCGGCTATTTCGCCTGGGCACTATTCGCCGTCGTCGTCCGCCGCGCCGCGTCCCACGGTCTGGAAGAGCTTGTCGAGCGTCGCGTAGAGCGCGTAGCGATCGGCTTCGCTCAGCGTCATGAGCACCTCGGCCTGGCGCTTGCGCGCGACGGGCAGCACCGCGCGATACAGCGTCCGCCCCTTCGCCGTGATCGACACCATCACAGGCGCAGCCAGCGCTTCCGCCGAGCGCGAGCCGCGGTCGCGGATCACCTTCATCTTCGTCAGGCCGCGCTTCGCCATCACGCGCAACGTGCGGCTCACCTGCCCCTTATCCATGCCGCTGCGCGCGGTGACTTCCGAGAAGCGCAGTGGCGAGAAGCGCGCAACCAGCGCGAGCAGCCGCCACTCGGGCAGGCTGAGCTCGAATTCTTCGAGGTACGCCTTGGTCAGGTTCGTCCGCAGCGCATTCGACAAGCGGTTCATCCGGAACGTCAGGAAGTCCTCGACGTTCAGGCCCGAGCCGCTGCGCGGCAGCTTGAGCCAGGGACAGGAAGACTTCGGTATCGACCGCGTGCGCGGCCTCTGCTGCATTCTGCTCACGGGAAATCCAACGGCGCACGGCGCCGGCAATTCGTGGGAGCGCCGATTCTGCCGCAACGCATCGCGGTTGGATAGGACGAGAAAGACGAAGAAGAGTCAGTTTGAAGCGCGTTGACGCAAAACGTAGCGCTGCAGCTTGCCCGTGGGTGTTTTTGGCAGCTCGGGTACGAATTCGACGGCACGCGGATACTTGTAAGGAGCAATCGCGCGCTTGACGTGCTCCTGCAGTTCGTGTGCGAGGACTTCACCTGCGACGTGACCTGCGTTGCTCACGACGTAAGCTTTGACGATCTGGCCGCGCTGTTCGTCGCGCGCGCCGACCACGGCGCATTCCCTCACAGCCGGATGAGAAAGCAACGCGGCCTCCACTTCCGGCCCGGCGATGTTGTAGCCGCCCGAGATGATCATGTCGTCGTCGCGCGCCTGGAACCAGAAGTAGCCGTCCTCGTCGATGTAGTAGCGATCGCCGGTGACATTCCAACCGTTCTGCACGTACTCGAGCTGACGCGGATCGTCGAGATAGCGGCAACCGCTCGGGCCCTTGACGGCCAGGCGCCCTGCGTTCGGCCGCGACAGCGGGCGGCCCTGGTCGTCGAGCACGCAAGCCTGGTAGCCCGGCAGCGGCTTGCCGGTTGCGCCGGGGCGAATGTCGTCGCCCTTCGCAGAGATGAAGATGTGGATCATCTCCGTCGCGCCGATGCCGTCGATGATGCGCAGGCCCGTGGCCGCGTACCAGGCATCCGAGGTGGCCTTCGGCAGCGCTTCGCCCGCAGAGATGCAGCGTCGCAGGCTCGAAATGTCGCGGCCGCCGACCTGCGCCACGAGCGCGCGATAAGCAGTCGGCGCGGTAAACAGCGCGGTTGCACGAAAGCGCGCGATGGCCTCGAGCAGGTTGTCGGGCGTCGGTTGCTCGACGAGCGCCACCGCACCGCGGCCGCCGAGCGGAAAGACCAGCAGCGCGCCGAGGCCGAACGTGAAGCCGAGCGGCGGGCTGCCCGTATAGATGTCGTCGGGAGTCGTTTCCAGCAGGTGCCGGCCGACGACGTCGCGCATGACCAGCACGTCGCGATGAAAGTGCATCGTCGCCTTGGGATTGCCCGTCGTTCCGGATGTGAACGCGAGCAGGCAGACGTCATCGCAGGCCGTCGCGACGTTCTTGAACTCGTCGGTTCGCTGCGCCATCAATCGTTCCAGGGCACCGTCGCCATAGGTCGCGACACGTGACAGGCGGCCGGTCGCTCGCGCTGCTTCGTGCAGCTCGGCGACCAGGCGCGCTTCGCAAATGGCGTGGTCGATTTGCGCCCGCTCGGCCACGACGGTGAGCTCCTTGGCGCGCAGCATCGGCATGGTCGTGACCGCGATCGCGCCCACTTTCATCACGGCGAGCCAGCTCGCGACCAGAGTCGGCGTATTCGCGCCGCGCAGCAGGACCCGATTGCCAGGCACGACGCCGAGGTCCCGCACCAGCACGTTGGCGATGCGATTGGCCCGTTCGAGCAGCTCGAAGTAGGTCCAGGTGCCGCTCGACGAATAGAGGGCGACACGCGCGCCGTGGCCTTCGAGGATCGCCTCATCGAGCAGCACGGAAGCGCAATTCAGGCGCGGCGGATAGTGCAGCTCCGGGAGATCGAAGCGGAACTCCGGCCACTGCTCGGGCGGCGGCAGGCGGTCGCGCGCGAAGGTATCGACGTGCGCCGTGTAGGCGTCGCCGAGCGCAACGGCTGAGTGGTGGGCATTCATGTCACGGCAGCTCGCACTGCATATCGAGGTTCGGACCAGCACTGCGTCTGCAGTACGTCGCGCAGCGCGGTCACTGCCTGCCACACGTCCTCGTAGCGCGTGTAGAGCGGCGCGAACCCGAAACGCAGGGTATCCGGCGCGCGGAAATCGCCGATCACGCCGCGATCGATCAGTGCCCGCATCACCGCGTAACCGTTCGGATGTGCGTAGGCGAGGTGGCTGCCGCGTTGGCGCGAGTCCGTCGGGCTCAGCAGGCGCAGCTGTGCGCCGTCGCACATCTCATCCACCAGCGTGATGAACAGTTGACACAGCCGTTGCGACTTCGCTTGCAGCGCTGCAGTGCCGGCTTCGAGCAGCAGGTCGACGCCGCACTCCAGGCTCAGCAGGCCGAGGATCGGCGGCGTGCCGCACAGGAAACGCTCGATTCCGGCGGCCGGGGCATAACCGTCGACGAAATCGAACGGCCGCTCATGGCCCATCCATCCGCTGAGCGGCGACACGCTGCTCGCCAGGTGTCGCCGCGCCACGAACAGGAACGCCGGCGCGCCTGGACCGCCGTTCAGATATTTGTAGCCACAGCCGACGGCGAAGTCGGCATCGCAGCCGTTCAGATCGACCTGTAACGCGCCGGCGCTATGACTGAGATCCCACAACACCAGCGCGCCCTTCTCGTGCGCACGCGCGGTGATCGCGCGCATGTCGTGCATCGCCGCGCTCTTGTAATGAACCTGAGTCAGCAGGACGAGCGCCGTGTCCTCGTTGATGCAATCGAGCAGTTGCTGTGCCGGCTCGAGGCGCAGGATCCGGCCCGGCATGGCGCGCAGCGCGCCGTCGATCACGTACAGATCGCTGGGGAAGTTGCCCGGCTCGGACAGGATCTCGCGGCGTCCCGGTCGCGCGGCGAGCGCCACGCTGATGAGCTTGAACAAGTTCGCGGAGGTGGAATCGGCAACGATCACCTCGCCCGGCGCGGCGCCGATCAGACCCGCGATCTTGTCGCCGACGCGGCGTGGCGCGCCGATCCAGTCGCAGTCGTTCCAGCTGCGGATCAGCCCGGCACCCCATTCGTCCGCGACGACGTGCGCGATGCGTTGCCGGGTCGCGCGCGGCAAGGCGCCAAGCGAGTTGCCATCGAGATAGACGACGTTCGGCGGGAGGTCGAAGCGCTCGCGCAAGGCGCGGAGCGGATCGCTCGCATCCCAGCTGCGCACGGCGCCCAAGTCGCGTGGGCTGCGCGGTTGCACCAGATCCATGGCCTGATTCTCGGATTCGCGCCGCGGGACATTGTTCGGCATTACGGAGCTTGCCTGCAGAGCCGAAAAACGGTAGTTCTACGGATCTCCATTTTTGCGAACGGGCGTTCTCATGTTGGACCGTAGTGAAATCGCCATTCTGCGGGTGCTCGAGGAAGACGCCCGTTTGTCCTACGCCGAGCTCGCCGACAAGGTCGCGCTGTCGAAGACGCCGTGCTGGGCGCGCGTGCGCGACCTCGAGCAGCGTGGCGTCATCAAGGGCTATCGCACCGAGCTCGATCCGGGCCAGCTGGGGCTCGAGATCCACGCGTTCATCCACGCGACCATCAACCCGGTGAAGCACGCCGAGTTCGAAGCGGCTGCTATCCGGCATCGCTCGGTGCTCCAGTGCTTCACGACCGCCGGCGAGGGCGACTATCTCCTGCACGTGCTCGTGCCGAGCATCGCCGACCTCGACCAGATTCTGCGTGCGGAGATCTCGCGCATGCCCGGCGTCCAACGCAGCATGACCACCGTGTGCCTGAAAACGATCAAGGATCGCTCGTCGTTGATCGGTTGCCTGCGCTGACAAGAAACGTGAAGGCGCAGTGCAGACGGTGCGCCTGCACTGCGCACAAATTTGCCGAAATTTCTTAAACGCCGTCGCGGCGACTCGCCGAGCGTGTCGCGTGTGCACGCGCTTTGGTTTTGATAGCACAAGCTATCTGTCTGTTTGTCGGGCGCGATTCGTTGCGAGCGTCTGCCTAGCGACAGTGCGCACGCCGCTGCGGCCACGTCCGGTCAAAAAAACGGATGCGCAGTGTTTTTGACGCTGCTATGTTCCGGCGCGCTCGCGGAGAGGGCATGACGAGCATTGATCTCAAGTCGCTGGTCGATACACAGGCGCGCGTCCTGGAGGAGTGGTTCCGGCTGCCGGAATCACGCCGTCGCTATGCGACCGACGCCGTGGCCTTCGCCTATCGCCTGCTGCGCGACCAACCCGAGCTGTTCACCGGACCGAAAGAAGTCGGTCACGAGTCCATCGTGACCTGGCTGCTGCCGCATCTCGCCGAAGCGAAGACTGGCTGAAGTCCCTGACTTTTGCCGGCTACGCGCCCTGCAGCGCCTGCGCGATGCCGCTCACCGTCGCGGCGAGCGCGCTCAACAGTTCCTTGTCGTTCCTGCCGTCGGCACGCCAGCGCCGCAGCAGATCCACTTGCACGAGATGCAGCGGGTCGATGTACGGGTTACGCAACATAATCGAGCGCTGCACTGTCGGCTCGCCGTCCAATAGACGCTCGACGCCGCGCACTTTGAGCACTTGCTGACGAGTGAGCTCGTATTCGGCGCGCAGCAGCCCGGTGAACCGCCGGTACTTCTCTTCGACCAGGCCGTCGTACGCCGCAGCGATGCCCAGGTCCGCGCGAGCCAATGCCAGCTCGATGTCGTCGATCAGGTTCGTGAAGAAGAACCAGCCTTCGTACATCTGGCGCAGCGCCGATTCGCCGAGCTGCTTCGACGCGAGCGCCAGCGCGCTGCCGGCGCCGTACCACCCGGGCAACATGTAACGACACTGCGACCACGCGTGCGCCCAAGGGATCGAGCGTAGCGCCTCGATGCCGCTGCGCTCGGCGCGCGAGGTGGGACGTGAGCCGATCTGCATCCGCTCGATGACGTCGATCGGCGCAACCTGGCGAAAAAAGTCGGCGAACTCCGGGTCCTCGTACACCATCGCGCGATAGACGCGCGCGGCTTCGTCGCCCAGCAGATCCATCGCGTCGGGCCACTGCGGATCGACGTGCTCGGGCGGAATCACGCCGGTGCGCGACAGGGTCAAAGCGTTGAAAGCCTGCTCGAAGACCCGCAAGGCGATCGGACGCAGACCGTATTTCTCGTTGATGAGCTCGCCTTGTTCGGTGATGCGCAGGCGCCCGCGGCGCGCGCTGTCCGGTCCGCTGCGGACGAGCACCTCGGTGCGGCCGCCGCCGCGAAAACCGCCGTCGCCCTGGCCGTGGAACAGCGTCAGATCGATACCGGCAGCATCGGCCGCAGCGAACAGCGCCTCCTGCGCTTGCCGCAGCAGCCAACGCGACATGACGATGCCGCTTTCCTTGTTGCTCGCCGAGTAGCCGATCATGACGTACTGATGGTTGGCGCGACCGATCAGGTGCTTGCGGTACGCCGGCTCGTTGAAGACTTGCGTCATGATCTCGCCGCACGCACGCAGCGCCGCCGCGGATTCGAACAGCGGTGCGACGTCCGTCGGCACGTCGCCCGAGCGGCTGTCCGTGGTATCGGCCCAGCGCGACAGCAGCAGCACGGAAAGCATGTCGTCGACGCCGCGCGCGGCGCTGACCACGTACGGCCCGATCGCGTCGGTGCCGTAGCGATGACGGCAGTGGGTCAGCGCCTCGAAAACCCACAGGCTGCGCTTGCCGCTCGGATCGAGCACGCAAGTCGGCGCTTCGTCGTGCTCCAGCGCTGCGCGTAAACGCGCGGTGCGTTGCTCGCTGCTGCGCGAAGACCACTGTGGATCGGCCAGCCCCTGCGCAATGACATCGCGATGCGCGCCGGCATTCTGGCGGATGTCGAGCGTCGCCAGATGAAACCCGAACGTGCGGACGCGACGGATGAGCCGGCGCACCTGGAACAGGCCGGCGTGCTCGCCCTTGTGGGCGCGCAGGCTGTCGGCGATCAGATTCAAGTCGCTGAGGAATTCGTTGGCCGAATCGTAATGATTGGCGCGCGAATCGTAGGTCGCGCGCAGCCGCTCCAGGATCTGGCCGAGGAAGAAGCGATACGGCATGCGATCGTGACGCGCGGGCGACAGCGTCGCGGCCCCCGGCAGCAACGTCGTGTACTGCTCGATGCGCTTTTGCAGCGCCGGCGAGATGCCGACACGCGTCGCGCTCTGCGACAGCGTCTCGGCGAGACCCTGGCACTCGATGAAGTAGCGATTGATGATGATCTGCTGGTGGCGCGCGGCCGTCTCGCGGATCGCCTTGGCATGCACGTCCGGGTTGCCGTCCATGTCGCCGCCGACCCACGAGCCGAAGCGCAGGATCTCGGGCAGCTCGCGCTCGCGCACGTCCGCGCCGTACACCTGCTCCAGCGCCGCCTCGATCTCCTCGTAGAAGATCGGCACGATCTGGAACAGGATCTCGCCGATGAAGAACAGCACGTGCTCGCGCTCATCGGCGACGGTGAGCCGCTCGCGCGAGTTCTCCGCCGTCTGCCAGCTGCCGGTGATCTCGCTGCGAATCCGGTCCCAGATCTGCCGCGTTTCGGCGGCCGTGCGCGACAGCCCGAGCCGGCCGAGCAGCAGCTGCGCGATCTTCTGCTGCTTGCGCAGGATCGTGCGCCGGGTCGATTCGGTCGGATGCGCGGTGAACACCGGCTCGATCCAGATCTCGATCATGAGGCGGCGGATCTCTTCGAGCCCGAGCCCCTGCGCCTTGAGGCGCGTCACGGCCTCGACGATGCCGCCCGGCTGCGTCGTGCCTTCGTTCAGATACTGGCGGCGGCGGCGGATGCGATGGACTTTCTCCGCCATGTTGACCATTTCGAACCACAGCGTGAACGCGCGCACCAGGTCGCGCGCTTGCGCGGCCGGAACGTCGCGCGTGCGGGTCGCGAGCTCGCGGGCGCCCTCGGCGCTGCCGTCGCGCCGCGCGATCGCCGCCTGACGATCCTGCTCGACTGCTTCGAACAAGGCATCGCCGCCCTGCTCGCGGATCACCTCGCCGACCAGCGCGCCGAGCATGTGCACGTCTTCGCGCAGCTCGGCGTCTTTCAGCGGAAAGGAAATGTCGGAGCGAGGCATGGCAGGGGTGCGAGAGTGCGCGCGAGTCTAGCAGAACGATTGCTAAGATGGAGAAAGTGACCCCAGCGACTCAGGTGACGGGCCCATGTCTCTCATCGCCCAAATTGCAGTGTTTCTCGGCGCAACGGTGCTTGTGATCCCGTTGTTCCGGCGCCTGCGTCTGAGCTCCATTCTCGGCTACCTCGCCGCGGGTGTCGTGATCGGGCCCTGGGGGCTGCGTATCGTGCAGGATACCGAGGGCGTGATGCACATCGCCGAGTTCGGCGTGGTGCTGCTGCTGTTCGTGATCGGCCTGGAGCTGCAGCCCTCGCGCCTGCGTGCCATGCGCAAGGCGGTTTTCGGGGTCGGCCTCGCGCAGGTGGTGGTGACGACGGCAGTGCTCACGCTGATCGCGCTCGCGCTCGGCCTGCCGTCGAACGCAGCGCTCGTTACAGCCTTTGCGTTGTCGCTGTCGTCGACGCCGCTCGTACTGCAATTGCTGGCAGAGCGCCAGCAACTCAACACGCACTACGGCCGCTCCAGCTTCGCGATCCTGTTGTTCCAGGACATCGCCGTGATGCCGATGCTCGCCATCCTGCCGCTGCTCGGCGGCGAACAGCAGACTCTCACGCAGACGCTGCTGAGCGGCGGCAAAGGGCTCGCGGTGCTCGCTGTCGTTGATCTTCGGCGGCCGCTACCTGCTGCGCCCGGTCCTGCGCATCGTGGCGGAGACGAAGGTCAGCGAAGCATTCACCGCGGCCGCCCTGTTCGTCGTCCTCGGCACCGCGCTGCTCGTCGACGCCGTCGGAATGTCGATGGCGCTAGGCGCCTTCGTCGCCGGGCTCCTGCTCGCCGACAGCGAGTACCGTCATGAGCTCGAAGCCGACATCGAGCCGTTCAAGGGCCTGCTGCTCGGCTTGTTCTTCATGTCCGTCGGCATGGTAGCCAACGTCGGCCTGTTGCTCGAGCAACCGGGCCGCATCGCACTGTTCGTCGCAGGCCTGGTCGTCGTGAAGTTCGGGGTGTTGTACTTGTTGGCGCGCGTGACCGGCCACTCTCCCGAGAGCGCACGCGGCATGGCGTTCGCACTGCCGCAGGCGGGCGAGTTCGGCTTCGTGCTGTTCTCGCTGGCAGTGACCCATCGCGTGATGGATCCGTCGCTCGCCGAAATGCTGGTCATCGTGGTCACGATCTCGATGATCGTGAGCCCGCTGCTCATGTCGCTGCACACGCAGGTGATCGAGCCGCGGCTCACGAAGTCCGAGCAGCGCGCGTTCGACCGCGTCGAGAGCCCGGACAGCCGCGTGATCATCGCCGGCTTCGGCCGCGTCGGTCAGATCATCGGCCGCATCCTGCGCATGCGCCGGATTTCGTTCACGGCGCTCGAGGGGAGCGTTGCGCAGGTCGACTTCGTGCGTCGCTTCGGCAACCAGGTGTACTACGGAGATCCGTCGCGCCTGGAGGTGCTGCAAGCTGCAGGCGCGGCAGCGCGCCGAAGTATTCGTGCTCGCGATGGACGACATCGACAAGTCGGTGCGCACGGCGGAGCTCGTGACCCGGCACTTCCCGCATCTCAAGATCATGGCGCGGGCGCGCAACCGGCAACACGCGTTGCGGCTCATGGATCTCGGCGTGCGCTACCTCATTCGCGAGACGTACCTGTCGAGCCTCGACCTGGCGCAGCACACGCTGGAGGCGCTCGGCCTGGCGCGCGCGGATGCCGTCGAGAGCATCCGGCGCTTCGACGTGCACGACAAGAAGCAGCTGCAGGCGCAGCGCGAGATCCGCGACGACGAGCAGAAGCTGATCCAGTCGGCGCAGCAAGCGGCGCGCGAGCTGGAGCAGTTGTTCGAGTCGGATACGGCGCCGACGCAGGCGGAAGAGCGTCGCGAAGAAACTAGCTGATCGCCACTAGCTGATAGCTTGAATCGTGCGCGTGTACGCGGCGTGCACCAGGCCTTCGATGGCCTTCTCGGCGCGCGGCGCGAGCAGCAGCCGCAGCATCACTTCGTCGGAGGAGCGCGCCGGGTCGTCGATCAGGATCTGCTCGATGAAGCGCGTGACGCGATGCTGCACCTCGTTGATGAAGCGCAGCTTGTGCGATATCGATCGGCTGGTCGCCGCCGGCACCGTAGAAATTACGCGCTTCGAGCGTCATCTCGTACATGAAGTGCGCCAGCAGCCGCGACTTCTCCAGAGCCGACATGTCTGCGAAATGCCGGATTTCGGAATCGAGGTTCATCGCCTGCGGATGATCAGCGCACGGCCAGCGGATGGCAAGCGCCCGGCGGCGGGCGGTTTGCCCGCCCGGACAAGAGGTATAACCGCCGGTTAAGTCAGGCCGGGAAGAAATCGATCGGCTTCGTCACCGTGATCGTGCCGACGTCCTTGGCCTCGAAGCGGAACAGCTTGATGCGGGCGACGAGCTTGCGCTCCAGCTCCGGATCGTTGAGCTCGCTCGAAACCACTTCGCAGCGCGTGACCGAGCCGTCCGAGCCGATCGTCAGCTCGAGCACCAGCTTGCCCTGGAGGTCGGGCTTGTCGCGCAGCGCGCGAGTGTAGAGGGCGTAGATGGCGCCCTTGTTGCGGTCGAAGATCAGCGCGATCTCTTCCTCGCTGCGCGAGGCCTTGCCGCTGCCGGCGCCGCGCTCGACCTTGTTGGTCCCCTGCGCGGCGAGCGTCGCCGACGATACCTGCGTAGTGCTGTGGCCGGTGAGCGAGCCCGCGCCGCCGCCGTAGCCGCGGCTCAGGCTGGCGGTGTTGATGCCGCCGCTGTTCGTGCCGACCTTGGACGTGATCAGCGAGCGCTCCGAGCTCGTCGTCTCGCCGACCTTGCCGGTCAGATTCTTGGTCATCGCCGCCTTGTCGAGCACCGCGTTGTCGCGCAGGTCCGCGAGCTGGTCCTGGAGCTTGAGCAGGCCGGCGTTCTGCGCGCGCTCGCGCGCGTCCGGCTTCGGCGGCGGCGGCTTCGGCTGCTCGACCTTCTTCTCCGGCTCGGGCTTCTTCTCTTCGATCTTCGGCGGCGGCGGCGGCGGCGGGACGACTTTCTTCTCCAGCACCAGCTTGACGATGCGGTCCTCGAGCGCCGGCGCCTTCGCCAGCTCGCGATCGCGCACCGGCAGCAGCGGGATCAGGATCGCGAAGATCGCGAAGATGATGAAGGCGTTCCGCACCACCTTGCGAAAGCGCCGCTCGACTTCCTCGGTCGGCGACCAAGGCAGGTCGTACAGGCGATAGTAAGGAGCGAGTACCATGGCGGTTACACGTGCTCTTTAGTTGATCAGCGACGCGGTGCGCGCGGAGGCCGGGGCCGCGCCGCCGGTCTCACGCTCGATGACGGCGAGCGACACCTTGCCGTACTCGGCATCGGTCGCGGTCGCCATGACCTTGCGCAGCACTTTGTACGGCGTGTCGCGGTCGCCGAGGATCGTTACCTCGCGCTCCTTGATGTCCTGCTTCGCCGCGCCCGCGAGCACGCGGTCCGCCTGGCTCTGCAGCGCCGCCTTGAGCGGGGCGATGACGGCGTCCGGCGAAGCCGCGATCTGCGCCAGCGTCGCGATCGCGCGCCCGTCCACCAGCAGCTCTTCCTTGGTGATCATCACCACGACCGTCGGGCGCGGCTTCTTCTCCGAGATCGACTCGGGGATCGAGATGTTCTTGGTGTTCGGCAGCACGTCGACGTCCGAGGTGTGCACGAGCAGGAACACCACCAGGATCGTCAGCATGTCGATGAACGGCACCAGCGTCATGTGGTTGCCGCCCTCGACCTTGCTGTTGCCGCGCTTGCGGTGGCGCTTGATTCGATAAGGCGTCATGTCGGCGCGTCTCCCACCGAGACATCCGGGAACAGCTCCGCCACGTCCCACTTCGAGCCGGGGACCGGGAACACGCGCACCGTGTCCATCACTTTGACGAGCGTGTCGTACGCGATTTCCTGCTCGAGCAGGATCGTCGCGTCGGTCTTGTTGCTGTACTTGGTCTTCACCAGTGCCAGGTAGTCCTGCAGACCCTTGAGATCGTACGTGCCCTGCTGCGAGGGCAGGCTCTTCAACAGGCCGGTGCCGCGATCGGCGACCTCGATCTTGTTCGCGCGGATGATCACCTCGAGATTCAACCCCTCCGGCAGATCGGGCACGGCACTGTCCGCGCCGGGCAGGTTGAGCTCGAGAATGTTCGTCTTCGTGAACACCGCGGTGAAGATCAGGAAGAACACCAGGATGATCATCATGTCGATCATCGGCACGACGTTGATGTCATGGCGCCCGCGGTAGCGCGCATGATTGCGCGACACCCGCCGCGCGACCTTGGACTGGGCCATTGCCTAGCTCCCGTGCCGAAAGAGTTACGCGATGCCGTGAGCAGTGCGACCGCGCGGCGCCGGATGCTCGTCGCCCGTGTCCACGTCCTGGCGACGCTCGACGACGGAGTTCAGGAACTTGACCGCGGCGATTTCCAGGCTGTCGATCAGCTTGGTGGTCTTCGCTTCCAGGAACATGTGCGCCAGCAGCAGCGTGATCGCGCACAACAGGCCCGAGGCGGTGTTGTTCATGGCGACCGAGATGCTGGCCGCGAGCAGGCTGGCCTTCTCCGCCGGGTTCGCCTGCGCGATCGAGGCGAACGCCGAGATCAGGCCGATGACCGTGCCGAGCAGACCGGTGAGCATGCCGATGTTGGCGAGCGCCGAGAGGTAGTGCGTGCGCTTCTCCATGCGCGGAATGATCTCCAGCAGGCTCTCGTCCATCGCCTTCTCGACGTCGTCGCGCCGGCGCGCGCTCGCGAGCCGCGCGATGCCGTAGTTCAGCACCGTGGCGATCGCGGCCCGCGACTTCGAGGTGATCGCGACCACCTGCTTGAAGTTGCCGGCGTTGATCAGCGGCACGACCTGGCCCCACAGGCGGCGGTTGCTGGTGGTCTCGATGCTCAGGTAGATGAAGCGCTCGATCGCGATCGCCACGCCGACGACGAAGATCGCCGCCAGCGGATAGAGGAAGAAACCTCCGTCGCGAAAGAAGTTGACGACAAAATGATAGAACTCCATCGACGTAGTCTCCTCTGCAGTGCCGTGCCGGATGCGCGCGCTGGCGCGCGTCGGTGTCAGTGAAATCCGATGAGTCAGAGTGTCATTAGGTAAAACTGCAATGCTGCGACCTACTTCTCATCGCCGCCAGCTGGCGTCGCGGGTGCTGCAGGCGAAGCATTACCGCCTGATGAGACAACCCCGTAGTACGTCACTTCGCGACGAAAAACGTCACGGTCGACCGGCGTCAGAACTTCGTCGAGCAGGGTGTTGAACGGCTGCGCCGGCAGGTCGCCGAGATCGGCCTTCTTCCAGGGAACGATGTACAGGACCTTCGGCAGCTCGCGATTGCCGGTGACGATCGTCGTGTCGAGGTCGAGGCGATCGTTCTGCCCGCGCCGTCCTGGTGCAGCGGCTGGCGTGGACGTGTCGACCGCTGGCGATGCGGATGTGTCGACTGCGGGCGATGCATCGGGTGCTCGTCTGTCCGGTGCGGGTTCTGCGGCGGGCGCCTGCTGCGCTGCCGGCTCAGCAGCGAACGCTGTCGCGGTCAGCAGCAGCAACGCCGGCAGTGCACTCTTGATCGGACTGAACATCATTCCGCCCTCGCTGCCCGCGGCTCGCTGCCCAGGCGCTTCTTGATCTCGGTAACCCAGCCGCTGACCTTCTCGTCCGGCGCGCCCGCGAGCGCGAGATAACGCTCGTAGGCTTCCAGCGCGCGCGCCGGCTGCTGCAGATACAGGTCGCACAGCACGCCGAGATTCAGGTAGGCGATCGCATAGTTCGGATCGATCTGCACGGCCTTCTGGTAGGCGCCGTCGGCGTCCTTGAAGCGGCCGAGCTTGCGATAAACGATGCCGAGCTGATTGAACGCCTGCGCGTTGTTGGCGTTGCGCTCGACCGCGCTGCTCAGCGTCTTCTGGGCGTCTTCGAAGTGCCCGGCCTTGACCTGCAGGATGCCGAGATTGAGCAGCGGCCCCGAGTACGTCGGATACGCTTCGGCGAGCGCACGAAATTCGCGTTCGGCAGTCACAGCATCGCCGGCGCTCATGTGCACCACAGCCTGGTCGAACTTCTGCACTGCTTCCGGCGGCAACGGTTCCTCGACCGGCGCTGCGACTGCACCAGCAGTGCCTTCGGCAGGCGCTTCCTGCTTCGTCCCTGCTTTCGCTGCCTTCTCCGGCGCAGGCGGCGACGATCCGCACGCCGCGAGCATCAGCAGCGCGACGACGCTTGCGAGCCCTGCTTCAGCGTAACGTCGGCACATAGTCTTCACTCTTCTCCGCCTTGGCGTATCGCGCCGGCTTGAGCTTCGCGAGCACGTCGAAGCTGCGCTGCACCCACTCGTCGTACACACCGTCGCCGGTGCGCTGCACATTCGTCTCGTGCAGCTCGATCGCCTTCTCTTCGAACGGGAACGCCTGCTCTTCGAGCAGCACGTCGTACTGTTCCTTCGCCTCGGCGTCGAGGCCTTTCGGTCGCTCGGAAGTCATCAGGTCGGCGCCCAGCTGGCGATAGAGCTCGCCCATGCCGAAGGTCGCGGCGGTGGTCACTTCGGCGACAGCATAGTCCAGCGCCTTGCCGTAGGCAGTCAGCACCTTCTCCATCTGCGTGCGCTTCGACTTGAGCGATTTGTCGAGCGGCGCGACCAGCTTGATCGCATTGAACATCGCGACCTGGGGCTCGACACCCTCGAGCGTCGCCTTCGCAGCCAGGTACTTGCTGCGATCGGTGCGCGCGGCGCCTGCCATGGCGTCGGCACGAATGATGTCCTCGTTCCACTGCGTACGAGCCTTGTAGTCGTTCTGCGCCTTCGCCATGTCTGCGAGCTTCTGGCGCGCATCCATGGCGGGGTTGAGCGGCATCGGGTACTGCTGCACATAGCTCGCGTACAGCCGGGCGGCGTTGGTCGGCGATGCGGATTTTTCGTACAGCTCCGCGGCCTGCCACAACGCAGTCCGACGAACCTCCGCCGTCTCCTCGGTGCGCGCTGCGATGCGCTCGAACTCGCCGGCGGCCTGCGTGGAGCGGCCCGTTTCCAGGTAGGCGACTGCCAGGTTGCGCGTCACTTCGGGCGCCAGCTCGTGATTCGGATAGTTGCGCCGGAAGCTTTCGAGCACTTGTGCCGCGCGATCCCACTGCTTGTTGAGTATCAGGATGCCGGCAGCGTCGAACTCCGCGTTCGCGCGAACCTTGGCATTCGGCGCGAGCAAGCCGACGCGCAGGAAATCGTCCACGGCGCCGGTGGCGTCGCCTGCCGATCGCTTCGCTTCCGCCTGCTTGTAGATCGACGCCGCGATGCGCTCCTCGATCGCCGGGCGATCCGGATCGTTCGCAGGCAGGTACGACTGCGCGCGCACGTAGGCGGCCTCGGCTTCGACGTAGCGCTGGCGATCGAACAGCGAGTGCGCCAACAAGGTCGCAGCAGTGCGCTGGTAGCCGCGATCGACCGGCGGATTGCGCTCCAGGATCTGCTTCGACACTTCGATGACGCGGTCGAACTCGTTCAGCGCGAACAGCTCTTCGTCGGACTTGGTCAGCACGCGCGCCGACTCCGCGTGCTCGGGGAAGCTGGTCGCGAACATCAGCGAGCTCTCGATGCCCTGCCGGTGCCACAACGCCTTCGACTCGCCGGTCAGCGCCGACTCGTGCTTCTGATACGCGATCAGCGCCGCGTAACCGGCCGCCGCAGACTTGGCGTGCAGCGGATAGTCGTAAGCCGTGCGCTCGTACTCGCGCGCGGCTTCGGCGTAGCGTCCGGATTCGAACAGCACCTCGCCGAGCAGGTAGCGCGTCGCGGGCGCCTCGGCGTCCTGCGGGAAAGAGTCCAGCATCGCGCGATACCAACGCGCCGCTGCCGTGTAGTCCTCGACTTTCTTACTCTTCTGCGCCTTCGCGTGGTAGTACTCAGCGAGGTCCTTCTGCGTCGTCTTCAGCTGCGCGGCAACTTCAGGCGCATCCGCAATGGTGCGCGTCTGCCAGAACGGCGAGCCGAACGCGTAGCGCTCCACGAACGCCTGCTTGCCTTCGAGCACCAGCGAGGCGAAGCCACCCTTCTGGTAGGCCTCGATCGTGCGCATCTGCAGCGAAGGCGCGTAGCGGTCGTCCGGGCGGCGCTTCGCGAACGCCTCGAATGCCAGCGCCGCGTCCTGGAAACGTTCTTTGGTGATGTAGAGATTGCCGAGGCCTTCGTACAGCTGGTGTGCGTAGAGCGGATCGCCGCGCTGCTTCAGCAGGGCGTCGAGCGTTTCGGGGCCGTCGAGATCCGAGAACGTGATCGCCATGACGCGCAGCGTGTCTTCGCTGAGCTCGCGCTCCGGGCGCGTGAGCGAATCGCGCTCGCGCAGCTTGCCGTCGCGGAGCAGGACGCGATCGAGCACCTTGAGGAACGAAGCGACGCTCTCCTCGCCGCGGCCTTGCTTGAACAGCGACCAGCCGTGCTTGTACAGGCCCTGCTCGTAGAAGTCGCCGTCCGGACCCTGCCTTGACGACCGCGTTGTAAGCGAGCTCGGCATCGCGATAGCGGCTCGGCGCTGAACAGGATTTCGCCGCGACGGAACTGCGCTTCCGTGTACCACGGGCTCTGCGGATATTTCGCGACCAGCTGATCGAGCACAGCCAGTGCCTTCTCGGGCATGGCCTGCGCTTCGTGCGCGCGCGACAGCTGATACATCACGGCGTCGTTGCGCGGATAGTCGGGATGCGATTTCAACAGGCCTTCGTAGAGCTGGATCGCCTCCTTCAGCTCCAGGCCCTCGACACCCGACTCGACGCCCGCCGCGCGCGCGGCTTCGTCGACTTCGACCTGCAGGTCGCCGAGCCGGCGCATCGCCTCGGTGCGCATCTTCTCGTTCTTCGACTGCAGCTCCAGGAACTGGCGGTACTGCTCGATCGCTTGCTGCGGCTTCACGTCGGTCGGCGGATCGGGCGAGACCTGTACTTCGCGGCTCTCCAGATCCTTGATCGTGCGCGCGGGCTTCGGCGCCGGCTTCTTTTCGGCGGCCGCGGCGGAATCGGAGCCGAACGCGGCGACGCACGCGACCGCCGCGATCAATATGTGCCGGGACAGCGAGTGGCGGGCGCTCATTGTGCGGCCCCCTTGCTGCTGGTCCCGCTCGCGGCTCGATCGTAGATCGATGCCAGTGCGTAGCGTGCCTGCAGCGAGTAAGCCGCCAGGCGCTCCTTCTGCGATTCGAGCTCTTTGACCGCGACGGCGGCGAGATACTGATTCTGCGATTGCGCCGCAGCGGCGAGTTTCGCGCTCAGCGCAGCGATGCGGGGCTGCAGATTCGCCACGCGACCCGCGAACTCCTCCGTGCGCGCCGGATAGTCTTCGCGCGCACGCTCGACGAGCACCCAACGGCGCCGCCCCTCTTTGTAGGCGACATCGAGCTCACGCAGCTCCTTGCGCGTGCGCCACAGCCGCGCCTTGTAGCTCGCGTTGAAATCCCACAACAGGCGGCCGCGCAGCAGCCGCGTCTTCTCGCGCATCTCCTGCACCAGCGGATCGCTCTGATCGGCGCTCGCCAGTACTTTCTCGATGCGCTCGATCTTCACCCATTGCTCGCGCTCGCGCGCAGTGGCCAGCCCGGCGACGTCCTCGTCGCGCTCGATCGCCTTGAGACGAAGTTCCATGTCGTTCTTCTGGTTCTCCAGCGCATCGAGATCGACCGTGTCGAGCGTCTGTTCCAGGACGGGAATGCGCAGCGCGAACGCGCGGCGACGCGTGTCGACCATGTCCTCGAACGCCGTGACGCTGAGCGACCACATCGCGAGGTTGCGCTGCATGAGCAGCAGGTCGCGATAGTTCTTCAGGCCTTCCTGGAACTCGTGCGTCGCCAGCAGGTGATACAGGTAACGCGTCTCCGGCGCGTCCGGGAGCGACGCGAGCTGCCAGTACCAGCCGACCTTGTCGCCCTTGTCGTTGGCGACGATCGCGTCGAGCAGCTGACCGTTGCGAATCGCTGCAATCGATTGATCGATGCGCTGCGACTCCTGCCCGAACGCTTCGACGGCGAACATGTACTGATCCGCCGCCTGCTTGGTCGCATCGAGCTGCGCGTATGCATACGGAACGGCCAGGTAAGACTCCTGCACTGCTGCATCGAGCATGTTCCGGCCGCGCAGCTCGAGCCACGGCGCGAGCGCCTTCGTATAACGCTGCTCGGCGGAATCCGCCCAGCCGGCGCCGAGCAGTGCCTTGTTCGATTGCGGGCCTTCCAGGCGCACGCGTTGCAGGACCGCTTTTGCTTCGGCGGCGCGACCGGCCTTGAGCCAGGCGTAGCCGAGCGCGAGGTTCGCCTTGTCGCGCAGCGCTGCCAGCTCCTCGGTCGGCGTGTCGATCTGCCCGACCACATCGAGCAGCTTCGCCGCATCGTCCAGGCGGTCTTTCCGCACCAATGCCACGCCGATGTTGAAGCGTGCATAGGCGGACCATGCATCCTTGCCGTCGCCGGCAGGCTGCCAGCGCTCGAGTGCGCGGATCGCGTCGTCGTAGCGATCGAGGTACATCAGCACCTGCGCTTCCAGCAGGTGGCGCTCCGGCTCCAGGTCACCGGGCAACGCGCCGCGAATCGAGGCCAGCGCATCCGCAGCCTGCTGCAGATACTCGCGCTGGTACCAGACCTTCGCGAGGTAGAACCACGCGCGGTTGCGGACGTCGAGCGGCACGTTGTCGTTGAGCAGTGCGCGGAAGATGCGGCCGGCTTCCTCGTGCTCGCCGAGCGAGAGGTACAAGCCGCCTTTGAGCAGCTCCGCCTCGACCGTGTGATGCGTCAGGCGATTGAAGTCCTGCGCGGCGCCGAGCCGCGTCAGCGACTGCATGTAATCGCCCTGGTAGAAATAGAAGAGGACATCGCCCCAGTGCAGATCCTGCACGACCTGCGGCGTGCCGATCAGCGGCTTTTCCTCTTTGGGTTTGCCGCGCGCAGCAGCAGGTCCCGCCGCCAGCGCCAACGCGCCCGCGACGGCGGCGAGCACGCCGCCCCGCCCTGCCTTGCGCAGCCAGTGAGAGGTCGTCCCTACCATCTCACTCCCATTCCTTGACGACGAATTCCGGCTGCGCCTTCACGGCACGGTCGCTGATCTTCAGCTCGACATACTTCGCGCCGACGCCCTTGGTCAGCTTGATCGTGGCACCGCGGCGGTAGTCGCGCACGTGCGGGCCCTGGCCGGTGAACAACGCGAGCAGCTCATGGTCGCCCGCCTTGAGGTTGCCGATGTACACGCGATGCACGCCGCCCTTGAGCAGCGCCTGCGCCTCGCGCTCGGTGTAGAGGTAGTTGGTGACTTCCTTGTTGTCGAGCTTGAGCGTCACCGAATCCAGCGCGAAGAACTCGCCGACGTCCATCGAGACGAACACTGCGACCTGCGTGTTGGCCGGGAACAGCAGGTCTTCCTCCAGCACGAACAGCTCGCGGTTCAGGTCCAGCACTTCCTTCTTCAGGGCCTGCACTTCCTGGTCGAGGCTCTGGAAATCCTCCGCAGGCGCGGCGGCCTGCTCGCTCGGAGCCGGCGGCGTCCTGGGCCGGCGCCGGAGCATCCTGCGCGAGAACCGCAGCGCTCGCGCACAGCGCGATGACGAGGAGGGTCAGGGATCGAAGCATGGTGTCGGGTTCCTTCATTCGTTCAGCAGCTCGCGCAGCTTCTCGGTGTAACGCTTTTCATAGCCCGGCTTGTAGCCTTCGGACACGTAGCGCACGACGCCGGCGCGATCCACCAGCACGGTGACCGGCATGGCCTTCACGTCGTACGCGCGGCTCACTTCCTTGCGCGTGTCGAACAGCACTGGATAGGAAACCTTGAGCGTCTGCGCCATCTCGATCGCCGGCTCGGCGTTCTCGTCGATGTTGACGCTGAGCAGGATCAGGCCCGCGAGCTGATACTTGCCGTACAGCTCGTCGAGCAGCGGCATTTCCTGGCGGCACGGTCCGCACCAGGTCGCCCAGAAGTTGATGACGACGACTTCGCCGAGATGCTCGGACAGGCGCACCGGCGGCCCTTTCATCGAGCGCAGCGCGAAGTCGGGAGCGGCTTTGCCGACGATGTCGGCCGAGGCGGCGTAGCGGCAGCAGTGCGCCGCACATCGCCAGCACGGCAATGAGCGATCGCGCTCGCAGGCAAGCGCGCAGAGGCGGAATGAATTGTGTGAGCTGAGGCATCAATCTCGTTCGTCGACCGCGGACATGGACACGAGCGGGCGACAGTCGCGAGAGAAGCCGCGCGCTGGCAACCCCGCTGTCCTAGGAAACGCTCCCGTAGACCGGTGGCTTTGCGTCCTCGCCTTTCGGCGAGTTTGCCCGGAGAAAACCGCGGTTAGCGTGCTATACGGCGCGCAAATATGTCAACGAACGAAGTGTGATGCGGCCGAGGCAAACCCTCGACCGCCTGTGATTGAGCGCACAGTTCGCAGGTCTGTCGGTAGGTGCCGACAACCAGCGACCCGCAACTGCGCGCAGAACATGTCACGCGACCGGGAACGGGATGTGCCCCGATCGCGCACCGGATCACGGATCAGATCGGCCTTTCGGCGCGAGTGTAGTCGGATCCGAGTTCTGCCGACGTCTGTCCACATCGCAAACGTCTCCGGCGTGACGACACTCCTGAGCGCAGAGATCGCGACGGACGGAGCAAGCGTCCGGTGACGCGGCCTGCCATGCCCTGACCGTATATGAGAGTCACCGGCGACGGCAGTGACCAACGGTCAGCAGCAGTCCGGTGCGCGACAGTGCAATCGTGCTCTTTCATGATGCAGTTCTCCTGGATCAGCGTCTCGGTGACGCTCAGCCGAGCGTCGGATCGATATCGGCCGCTTCGGGTCACCATCGCCGTCGGCAACCTGGATGTACGGCCGCTTCGGGTTGCCATCGCCCGTCGGCCAACACTGGATGTTCGGCCGCTTCGGGCTGCCATCCTCGTCGGCGACCTGGATGTACGGCCGCTTCGGGTTGGTATCGCCCGTCGGCACGAGGCCGCAGATCGACATGCACAGCCGTACAATCACAGACGGCCAGAATCACCGGACCCATTGATGACTTTGCGCATGTGGAACTCCCCTCCCGGAGGAATTAGTTAAATTGCCGGCTCCATTTTGCGAACCGGTTCACAGGCTTAAGCGATATGGTCATGTGATTTCCGTCACAGTCACCCCCACAACAAGACAATATCCCGCGCAATCAGGACAATTCTCAGTTGTAAAAAGGGGATAGCCCCGACCGGAAGGCGATTTCGGGGGAGCGCTCAGGGATAGTCGTAGTGGGTTGCGGCCCGAATCCCGCGCGACTGAGAGGCCATCGGTGGCAGAATGCGGGCTGCCGGCACGTACACTTACAGCCAAGAACGGCCCCGTTTCGGAGACCTGTCCACTGAGCAATACGATCGCAGCGGCCATTCCACTCCCGGATCGCCAGGCAGTGACAAGGCTGTTGTCTGCGTGGCAGTCAGGAGATACCCATGCCCTGGAGCGGTTAACGCCTCTCATATATGAAGAGTTGCGCAACCGCGCCCGCCGCTACATGAAGCGGGAGCGGCCCGGCCACACCCTCCAGGCGACGGCCGTCGTCCACGAAGCGTTCGTGAAATTGGTCGAAATGAACGTGTCCTGGCAAGACCGGGGACACTTCTTCGCGGTCGCTGCACGCCAGATGCGCCGCATCCTGGTCGACCACGCCAAGACCCGCTTCCGCGAGAAGCGCGGCGGCACTACCACGGGCTCTCTCGACGAGTTCGACGCACTCGACCTCGGGCCGGCGACTGCCGGCGAGATCGACGTGCTCGAAATCGACGAAGCACTCGACCGGCTCGCCGACAAGAATCCGCGCCTCGCTGAAATGGTCGAGCTGCACTACTTCGGCGGTCTCACGTACCAGGAGCTTTCCGAGACCTTGAAGGTCTCCGAAGCGACCGTGGATCGCGAGATCCGCCTGGCCAAGGCCTGGATGCTGAAAGAGATACGCCCGCTGCGGAGTCGCGAACCCGAAGCGTCATGAGCGCGGACAGCACAGGGAGGAGCTCCGACGATCGCTGGGAACGGCTGCAGCAGCTGTTTTCCCGCGCCGTGGAGTTGAGCGCAGCCGAGCGCAAGGCGTTCGTCGACAAAGAAACCGGCGACGACGCGGAGCTGCGCACCGAGTTGCTCGAGCTCCTGGCGTGCGACAACGGCGGCGGTGCCCGCACCGGCCCGCTCACGCTTGCACTCGGTGCTGCCCTCGATACGACCACTCGCGATCGCCGCAAAGCGCTCGTCGGCCGCGTCGTCGGCAACTACAAGCTCGTATCGGTACTCGGCCACGGCGGCACCGGCACCGTGTACCTCGGCGAGCGCGCCGATCGTCAGTACTCCGCGCAAGTCGCAGTCAAGATCGTCGACGGCGGCACGATGCAGGGCGAGCTCGGTCTGCGCTTCCGCGCCGAGCGGCAGATCCTCGCCAGCCTGAACCACGCGAACATCGCGCGCCTGCTCGACGCCGGCGAAACCGAGGAAGGCAATCCCTACCTCGTGATGGAGTACGTGCACGGCGAACCGCTCGATCGCTATTGCGATCGTCAGCAGCTCGGCGTGCGCGAGCGGCTGCAGCTCTTCCTCGACATCTGCAACGCCGTCCAGTACGCCCACCAGAACCTGGTCGTGCATCGCGACCTGAAGCCCGCGAACATTCTCGTCACGGCCGAAGGCGCGCCGAAGCTGCTCGACTTCGGCATCGCGAAGCTCCTCGACCCCGGCGAAGCGGTCGCGACGATGGCGCTCACGCGCATGAACGACCGGCTGCTCACGCCGGAGTACGCCAGCCCCGAACAGATTCTCGGGCGGCCGGTCACCACCGGCGAGCGATGTCTATGCGCTGGGCGTCGTGCTGTACGAGCTGCTGACCGGATTGCGTCCGTACACGGTTCCCGCGTCGGCAAGCCAGCTGGAGCTCGAACGTTCGATCTGCATCACCGATCCGCTGCGGCCCAGCGCGGCCGTCAAACGCGCGCGCGAAAGCGGGCCCCTGGAGGGCCAGTCCGAAATTCTCGCTGTAGCGGCCGCGCGCAGACTCGCGCCCGACAAACTGCAGAAGCGGCTCGTCGGCGACATCGACGCGATCGTCATGCGCGCGCTGCGCAAGGAGCCGCAGCATCGTTACAACTCGATCGAACAGCTCGCTTCGGACGTGCGGCGCTACCTGACGCGCGAGCCGGTGCAGGCGCGCCAGGGTAACTGGCTCTACTACTCGCAGCGGTTCATCCGGCGCCACGCGTTCGGCGTGACCGCGGGCGCGGCGTTCGTCGTCTTCATCATCGCGTTCGCCATCGCGATGTCGGTCCAAAGACAGCGGATCGCTGCCGAGCGAGACCGGGCGGAGCAGGAAGGACGAGCGCGCCGAGACGGTCTCGGATTTCATGCTGCAGATCTTCGACGCATCGCAGCCGCAGACGAGCCTCGGCCGGCAGATCACTGCAGGTGAAGTCCTCGAAGCGGCAGGACGGAGAATTCGTAGCGACGTCGACCTGAACGAGCAACCCGAGGTGCGCGCGCGGCTGATGGAGGCGATCGGCCGAGCCTACCGGCGGCTGAACCTGTCCGAGACGGCGGTGCCCTATTTCGAGGATGCGCTGCGCTTGCGCAAGGAGCTGCCTGACCCCGACGGAACCAAGACCGCATCTCTGCTCATCGACCTCGCGATCTCGCTGCGCGAGATGAACGACTTCCAGCGCGCCGACCAGGCCCTGAAGCAGGCGCTGGCAATCTCGCAGGAGCATCAGACCGAGAAATCGGAGACCTACGCGAAGCTGCTGCTGAATCTCGGTCGCGTCCAGCTGCTCGCGGGCAACCTGACCGAGGCCCGCGCCAATTTCGAGAAGAGCATCGCGCTCGGCCGCGAGCTCGGCGGATCGATGAATCCGGAGGTCGCGTCCGCGCTGCGCGAGCTTTCGAGCGTATTCATGTGGAACGACGAGCTGCCGGCTGCCGAGCGCGCCATCCGCGAGGCCCTGCTCATTTTCAATGCCACACGACCGCGTGGGCATCCCGATCTGGTCCTGGCCGAGCTGCGGCTGGGCGACCTGCTGATGCTCGAAGGCCGGACCGACGAGGCCGCTCCGCTCTTCGAGAGTGCGCTCGCCGCGCAAGCGCAGCTCTACGGCGACAAGAGCGTGCAGGTCGCCGACGTTCTCGAATCGCTGTCGAGCATCCGGCGTGCGCAAGGCCAGCTCCCCAAAGCAGAAGATCTCGCACGTCGCGCGCTGCAGACTCGACAGGCGGCGGTGGGGCACGAAGACATGACCACCGGCTACCTGCACACGATGCTGGCCGTCGTGCTTGCGAAGCGCGGCAAGTACGAGGAGGCGGAACAGAGCCTGCGGCAGTCGTTGGTGATTTTCGCGAAGACGCTGCCGGCCGATCATCAATACGTCGCGGCGTCCGAGCACGTGCTCGGCGAAGTCCTGCTGGAGACGGGCCAGTACCACGATGCCGAGGCATCCCTCATCGCAGCAATGAACCGCTGGCGGCGGACCAACGCTGCCGGCTGGCGCGTGGCTCGATCGGAGAGCGCGCTCGGCGAAGCGGTCTACCGCCAAGGCCGCGCCGCGGAGGCGGAGCGCTACCTCGTAGACAGCTATCGAGTGCTGGCTACAAACGACAGCGCAGATCGCGAGACTCGCATCAAGGCCCAGGAGCGCATCACGCGCTTCTACAAGGATCGCGGCGAACGACGCAAACTCGAGGAGCTCATGCTGGCGACCAGCGCAGCTCCCAAGAACCGCGAC
This sequence comes from uncultured Gammaproteobacteria bacterium, assembly GCA_963830745.1. Classification (GTDB taxonomy): domain Bacteria; phylum Pseudomonadota; class Gammaproteobacteria; order Steroidobacterales; family Steroidobacteraceae; genus Steroidobacter. The sequence goes on along the minus strand of CAWHNL010000009.1, from coordinate 154,121 downwards.
GAGGCCACGGCCAGCCAGCGCTAGCGGCGCTCGAGCGAAGGACCGTGAACCATCAGGACGACGCACATGAGCCACCCTCCGGATCGGGACGCGGATGCAATGCTCAAGCTGCCGCGCGCGAGCTCGTTGTGCGCTTCTTTACGGCCCGCGGGCAAGGCGAGAAACTCCAGGCGCTTACTGGCGAGACGCGTACAGGCACTTCATAGGCAGGGCAAGGTCGCCGCAGGGACGCGTTACATGAGGGAGAGTTTTCGTGAACTCTTCTCGGACCCGAAGGCCTCCGTGGATGCCACCAACGCGGCACGCGCACGCGCGGCGCGTTACCTGCAGGAGCAGCCGTCGCATCGCGATACCGAAAACGAACTTCAGCTGGCATCAGAAGGCCCGCTTGACCCACCCCACGGACCGGGATCCCGAAATCGCCGCGCTCTTGCCTTCCGTCTACCAAGAGCTGCGCCGCATCGCCACCGCGAACATGGCGCGCATGCCGTTCAGCGGCACGCTGCAACCTACTGCTCTCGTCCACGAGGCGTGGTTGCGCCTGGGCGGCGGCGAGAAAGCAAGCTGGAAAAGTCGCGCGCACTTTCTGGCAGCCGCAGCGGAAGCGATGCGGCACATCCTGATCGATCGCGCGAGACAGCGCAGCTCGATGCGCCACGGCGGCAAGCAACAACGCGTCGATATCGAGCACATCGACGTTCCCGTCGATACGGATGACGACGAACGCCTGCTCGCTATCGACCGCAGCAGTCGACAAGTTGACTGTCGAGCACCCGCAGATCGCCGAGCTCGTCAAGCTGCGCTGCTTTGTGGGCCTCGAGGTGGCGGAAGCCGCGAAAGTGCTCGGCATCCCCAGAGCGACCGCGTATCGACGCTGGCAATTCGCGCGGACCTGGCTCTACAAGGAACTTCACGGCTGATCCGCTGAGACGCGCGCGCCGCGAATCTCGTATTCAGAGACAAGTACGACGCAACTCCTAACAGGTCTCAGCGGACTCGATTTCTGACCGATGGCAGCTGTGTTGCCGTTCTCGAAGGTCGCTCTATGCAACGGCCCAACGCCGTAACGTAGACGTTCTGGCACAGGAAGTCTCCCGGCGCCTGTGCGCTCCGAACGATGCGGCCCTGCTCGACGATCCGCACAGCCATGTCCTGCGCATCGCGGCGGAGGTCGAGACCGAATGGGAGGGGCGCGCACGGCGGTCCGGATCGGCCGAAGCACGGATGCAATCCCCGCTCCTTCTGCATCCGCTTGCAACGCGATCCAGGCCGCCGTGCTCGCGCTTCCGCAGCGTCAGCGCGAGCTGTTGCTGCTGCATGTCGACGGGCTGACGTACCGGCAGATCGCGAGCCGGACCGGGCTGCCCGACGCCGTCGTCCTGCGCGAGCTCGTCGAAGCGTACTGCAGTCTGCGGTGGACTGCCGCCCAGCAACTGGTAGAAGACGCGCGCTAGAATTCGCACTCCGCTGCAGGAGTGCGTCCCATGAAGAGTCGAAACGTTCACGCCGGCGAACGTGATGAAGCCGATCGGCCCGTACAGCCACATCGCGAAGGCGGGCTCGTTCATCGCGATTTCCGGCACGGCGGGCATCGATCCCGCCACCGGCGACTTCGCCGGCCCGGACGCGTACAGCCAGGCGCGGCAGATCCTGCGCTCCTTCCGCTCGATGCTCGAAGGCGTCGGCTCGGACCTCGACCACATCCTGCACGTCAACGTGTTCCTGAAGAACGCCGGCGACTTCGAGGAAATGAACCGTGCGTATCGCGAGGCGTTCGACAGTCACTTGCCCGCGCGCACCGCCATCATCGTGAGCGACCTGCCGAAGCAAGGCGCGCTGATGACGATGAACCTCACTGCGGTAACCAAGGACTGAGCTGTGCAAGCCGCTAGCCGCCCCGCGATTCTCGTGCGCGACGCTACCGACGCCGACATGGGCGCGGTCACCAGCATTTACGCCCAACACGTCCTGCACGGGCTCGCATCGTTCGAGGAAATTCCGCCGACGCTCGATGAAATCAGGTCGCGGCGCGCGGGCGTGCTGCAACTCGGCTTGCCTTACCTCGTCGCCGAGATGAACGGGCGCGTCGTCGGCTACAGCTACGCAACGTTCTATCGCACGCGACCCGCGTATCGCTACACGGTGGAAGATTCCGTCTATGTGGAGGACGGACTCAACGGGCGCGGCATCGGCACAGCGCTGCTCGCCGAGCTCATCGCGCGCTGCGAGCGTGGCCCGTGGCGACAGATGCTCGCCGTCATCGGCGACAGCGGCAACGCCGGCTCGATAGCGTTACATCGTCGACTGGGGTTCACGCCGGCCGGCAACCTGGTCGCAGTCGGCTTCAAGCTCGGCCGCTGGGTCGACAGCGTCTTCATGCAGCGCGCGCTCGGCGCGGGCGACTCGAAGAACCCCTAGGCAGGCTCGGCTTTCTGGGACCGTGCGCGGGCCACCGAAGTCAGCAGCGTTTGCAACGACGCGAGGTCTACCGGCTTGACGAGGTGATGATCGAAACCGGCCTCGCGCACGCGCCGCCGGTCTTCGTCCTGCCCCCAACCGGTCAGCGCGACGAGCGTGACGCGGTCGGGGCGCGCAACCTCGCGCAGCCGACGCGCGACTTCGCAGCCATCCATATCGGGCATGCCGATGTCGAGCAGCACGACATGCGGCTCCGCGCGCTCGAACTCCGCGAGTGCAGTGGGACCATCATGTGCGACGTGAACCTCGGCCCCGGCAGTGCGCAACAGCATCGCCAGACTTTCAGCCGCGTCCTTGTTGTCATCGACGACCAGCACACTGAGCGATTCGATGCTCGAATGCTCGCGGCCGCGCGCCTTGGGCGCGGCAACCTGCCTGACATTCAACGGCAAGCGCACGCTGAAACAACTTCCCTTGCCGATCCCCTCGCTGGACGCCTCCACGCGTCCGCCGTGCATTTCAGTCAGCCGACGCACCAGCGCGAGACCGATGCCGAGACCGCTCTGATTGCGCCGCGCGCTGCGCTCGCCGCGAGTGAAGATCTGGAACAGTTTGGGAAGCTGCTCCGCTTCGATGCCGTCGCCGCTGTCGCGAATGGTGACGAGTGCCTCCTCGCCGTCGCGCCGCGCGGCAATCTCGATCTGCCCGCCCTTCTCCGAATACTTGGCCGCGTTGTTCAGCAGGTTGCCGAAGATCTGCGCGAGCCGCACCGGATCGGCGTCGAGCATCAGCGGCTCGTCCGGGAGCGAGACGATCAAGCGGTGGTTCCCGGCGCGGATCAGCGGCTCGCTGGTTTCGATGGCGCCGTGGATCGCCGCATCGAGTCGCACGTGCTCGCGCCGCAGCTCCACCTGGCCGCGCGTGATGCGCGACACTTCCAACAGATCGTCGACGAGGCGCACCAGATGGCTGAGCTGACGATCCATGATCGCGAGCGCCGCCGACGCGTTCTGCGGCATGGTCGCGAGCCGCTTCACGATCTCCAGCGAGCTGCGCAGCGGCGCCAGCGGGTTGCGCAGCTCGTGCGACAGCGTGGCCAGGAACTCGTCCTTGCGGGTGTCCGCTTCACGCAATGCTTCGCGCGCCAGGACACTCTTGGAGATATCGCGGAAATAACAGACGACGCCGCGCTTCCCGCCGGGCAGCGGGATGCGGCTGACCTGCCACTCGTAGTACTCCATGACGTTGCGATCCTTGCGCAGCGCGATGAACTCGGGCACGAGGTGTGGCTCGCCGGTCTGCAGGGTGTGACGGAATCTGCGCGTAATCGCATCGGCGTCCGCGCTCGACCAGGCCGCGCGGACCACCGAGTCGTAGTCGCGGCCGATCAGGTCGCCCTCGCCGATCAACGGCAGCGCAATGGGATTCACCGCGGCAATGCGGAAGTCCTCGTCGACCAGAATGACTCCGAGCGGCGCCGCGTTGAGCAACGTCTCGAACTGCGCGCGCGCTTCCTCGGCATGCCGCCGCAGCTCGGCCGACCGGATGAGCGTCCCCGCGCGCACGAGCAACTCGCGGGCACTGAACGGCTTCACCAGATAATCGTCCGCGCCGCGATCGAGCCCTTCGATGCGCGATTCTTCGCCGGCGCGCGCCGAGAGCAGAATGATCGGAGTGGCGCGCAACTGCGCGTCCGCACGCACCTCACGGATGAGGCCGAAGCCGTCCAGGCGCGGCATCATCACGTCTGAGACGATCAGATCGGGGCGCAGCTCACGCGCCGCCTCGAGCGCGGCCTGACCGTCGGCGACGACGTGCACCTCGTAGTGCTCGGAAAGCAACCGCCGCGCGTACTCGCGCAGATCCGCATTGTCGTCCGCGAGCAGAACTCGCGGCAGGTTCTGCCGCGGCAACGCTGGCTCGGCTACCGCGGGCAGCCACTCCAGTGCTTCTGCAACGTAAGCTCCCGCACCCGTCGCGGACGACACCCGCGACGATGTCGAGACCTGCAGACGCTCGGCCGGCAGATGGGCGGCACCCTTCGGAATCCTGACGATGAATGTCGTGCCCTGGCCGAGCGTGCTCTCGACGGCGATCGAGCCGCCGTGCAGCTTCACGAGCTCGCTGACGAGCGCGAGGCCGATGCCGCTGCCTTCGTAGTTGCGTCCGCGCGCGTTCTCCACGCGATGAAAGCGCTCGAACATCCGCGGCAGCTCGTCCGCCGGGATGCCCGTGCCAGTGTCGCTCACCGCCATCTCGACGCCGCCGCCCGCCTCGCGGATGCGCACCGCGATCTCGCCTTCGAACGTAAACTTGAAGGCGTTCGACAAGCAGATTGAGAACGATCTTCTCCCACATCTCGCGATCGACGTAGATCGGATCGGGCAGCGGCTTGCAATCGACCACCAGTCGCAATGCCCGCGCGCTCGCACGCGGACCGGAAGTTGCTCGCCAGATCTGTCGTCAACGCGCACAGGTCGGTCGGTTGATACGACGCCTGCGCGCGGCCCGCTTCGATGCGAGCGAAGTCGAGCAGCGTGTTCACGAGTCTCAGCAATCGCATGCCGTTGCGCTGCGTGACTGCGAGCAGCGCACGATCGTCGGGCGGCAAGCTGTCCGACTTCGCGAGCAGGTCTTCGAGCGGCCCGAGCATCAGCGTCAGCGGCGTGCGGAACTCGTGACTGACGTTGCTGAAGAAGGCGGTCTTCGCGCGATCCAGCTCGGCGAGCTGCTCGGCACGCCGGCGCTCGTCCTCCAGTGCGCGCAAGCCGGCAAGCACGCCGGAGATGTTGGCGCCCGACCAGCCGCACGAAGTCGCGGTAGTCGTCGTCGAACCTGCGCCGCGCGACTCAGCCCGCAAACGAGGTAGCCATACGTTTCGACTGGCACGCGTCGCAAGCTTCAGGATTGCCGCTTGCTTCACGGGTTCAGGCCACGGCCCGCCGGGCAATTGCACGTCTGCGGGCGGCTCTGCCAACACGATCTCCGAATCGCTGCCGAGCGGCCACGATTCGTGACGATTCGTCGCATCGATGTGCAGCGGCGCACCGTCGCTGCCAGCCGCGATACCCGCGACGGCCTCGAGGCGTCCCGTGCCCGAGGCGGCATCCCAGCTGTAGAGAGCAGCGAACGGCACGTCCTTGCTGTAGTTCTCCAGGACGGCCGCCGTGTTGCGGAAGATATCGCCCGCCGAAGCTGCACCGTTGCCGACGCGCCCGAGGTCGCGCAAGGCCGCCAGCCGGCGCTCGCCGACGACGCGACCGGTGGTCTCGCTGACGATGCAGAAAACGCCGCCGACCTGGCCGGTTTCGTCGCGCACCGGGTCGTACGAAACGTCGAAGTACGTCTCCTCGGCGTAGCCGTGGCGCTCCAGCGCGAACAGATGGTCCTTGGCCCAGAACGCCTCGCCGTTGTTCACGACGCCGCCGAACAGCGGCTCGAGCACGTCCCAGATCTCGCTCCAGGCCTGGCGCGCCGGCACGCCGAGCGCGACCGGGTGCTTGGAGCCGAACACCGGCCGATAGGCGTCGTTGTAGATCGAGACGAGCTCCGGCCCCCAGAACAGCACGATCTGAGCTTTCGAAGGCAGCAGGATGCTGACCGCGCTGCGCAGGCTTTGCGGCCAGCGTTTCGATCGGGCCGAGCGGGGTCGCCGCCCAATCCTTGGCGCGAATCAGCGCGCCGAGCTCGCCGCCGCCGACGAGCCAGTCCGCTGCCATGGGCTGTTGCATGGGCTGCTTTGTAGTTGTGCGAGCCACGAAAACTCCGACAGATGGGATGCCGGAGTCAAATGCGCCGGCAGGCAAGACGCTTAATTCACTGCGATTGTAGAAGTTCCACGGTGCCGGCGATGTTTCCTCCGGGCATCACCCCTGGACATCAGAATGAGCCGCCGACACTCTCGCGCAATGAAAAATATCGCCCTGCTCGCCTCCCTTCTCGCCTTGTCGTTCCTGGTGCACGCCGCCCCTGCGGCCGATGTCAAAACGCCCGCTGAGATCTACGGTGAGCTGTTCGAGCGCGTGCAGCTGGAGCGCGTCTACCCCGACAGCAAGAGCTTCGTCGACGCGCTGCCCGTCAAGCCGCCGGAACAGGTGCTCGCCGACTACCGCCAGGCACGCGGCCGCGCGGATTTCGATCTGCGCAAGTTCGTTGCAGCGCATTTCACGCCGCCGCCGCAGGCCGGCGCCGAATATCACACCGTGCCGGGCCAGGACGTGCGCGAGCACATCGATGCGCTGTGGAAGGTGCTCGAACGCAAGCCCGAGGATCAGCGGCCGTACTCGTCGCGACTGGCGCTGCCGCATCGCTACGTGGTGCCGGGCGGGCGCTTCAACGAGATCTACTACTGGGACTCGTACTTCACGATGCACGGCTTGGAGGACAGCGGCCGGCACGACCTGACGACCTCGATGCTCGACAACTTCGCGTGGCTCATCGACCAGTTCGGTCACGTGCCGAACGGCAATCGCAGCTATTACCTCAGTCGCTCGCAGCCGCCGTTCTTTGCAGCGATGGTGGAGCTCGTCGCGCTGCGCGATGGCGATGCGACCTATCGCAAGTACCTGCCGCAGCTGCGCCGCGAGCACGCGTTCTGGATGGAGGGCGAAGGTTCGCTCGCGCCCGGCGCGGCGCATCGTCGCTTGGTACGACTCCGCGACGGCACTCTGCTCAATCGTTACTGGGACGATCGCGACACGCCGCGCGAGGAAGCGTATCGCGAGGACGTTGCGACCGCGCGCGACTCGCGACGGCCCGCCGCCGATGTCTATCGCGACTTGCGAGCTGCAGCGGAAAGCGGTTGGGACTTCGGCTCGCGCTGGCTCGCAGACGGCAAGACGCTCAGCACGATTCACACCACCGATTTCATTCCTCCCGATCTCAACAGCCTGCTGTATCAGCTGGAGCTGACGATCGCGAAAGCCTGCGAAGTCACCTCGGACGCCGCGTGCACGAAGGACATGCGAACGCGCGCGGCACAGCGCAAGACAGCCGTAGACCGAATCCTGTGGAACCCGGCGCTCGCCGCGTATACGGACTACGACTGGCGCGCGCAGAAAAGCAGCGACCGCGTTTCGGCCGCGACGCTGTATCCGCTCTACTTCAAGCTGAGCGACAAGGACAAGGCACGCGCGATCGCGGCAACGGTACGCGCGAAACTGCTGCAACCTCACGGTCTCGCGACGACGACCGCGAAGACCGGCCAGCAATGGGACGCGCCGAACGGCTGGGCGCCGTTGGAATGGATCGCCATCGGCGGCTTGCGCAACTACGGCGAGGACACGCTCGCGGGCACGATCGCGCAGCGCTGGGTGGCGAAGAACCTCGAGGTCTATCGCAGCACCGGCAAGCTCGTCGAAAAATACGACGTAACCGGCTCGGCCGCGCGGCGGCGGCGGCGAGTACCCGCTGCAGGACGGCTTCGGCTGGACCAACGGCGTGCTGCGTCACCTGCTCACGCTCTACCCGAAGCTCGCTCAGCCCTGAGCGCCCCCTCCCTCCCCGCCTGCGCGGGAAGGGTTGGGTGGCATCTCCGCACTTGCAATCGGCCCGTAGTATCTGTAATTTCTGTCTGTACAGAAATTACGGGTATAACGTGAATGCAAGTACCGTAATTCGCGCGGCCCGGGTGCCGCCCGCCGATCATCCGGCCAGCGTCGACATCCGCACGCTGTTGGGCGAGACCGAGTGGTTCTCTTTGCCGGCAACGACGCGAGCACGTTTCGCCGAGCATGCAGCGAGCGTCGCGTATCGAGGCAGTTTCGACGAGGTCCGCGCCAGCTTCGCGGGCCGGCTGTTCGCGTGGTGTTGCCGGCTGCTCGGCACGCCTGTCGCGCCATTCACGGGCGAGAACGTCCCCGCCACCGTTCACGTCTTCGCGACACCCGACGGCGGCACGGCGTGGCAACGCATCTACGAGTTTCCAGGCCGCAAACCGTGCGTCGTCGAAAGCATCAAGCGCCTGTCGCGCGAAGGCACGCTGGTCGAAGCCCTGCCCGCCTGCCTGCGCATGGCGCTCGACGTGTACGCGCGCGCTGGCGTCCTGCACTTCGTGAGCAACGCCTATTACTTCGAGATCGGCATGCTGCGCATTGCGCTGCCCGACTGGTTGCCGCCCGGCACGACGCACGTCGAGCACATCGATCTCGGCAACGGCAAGTTCCGCTTCACGATGCGCGTGCGGCATCGCTGGCTCGGCGAAGTGTTCTATCAGACCGGATGCTTCAGCGACCCTATTCTCTGGTCGAAAGTGGCCGAGGCCCTTTCGACAAGCCGCCGGCAAAAGGCGTGACTTTGCCGGCTACTCCGTCAGCCAGTCGCTGAAGACCGCGCGAGCCTTCGCGCCCTCGAACGTGCGGCGGACGGCATCCATCGCCTGCAACGTCGCGCGCTCGCCGTGACCGAAGAACCCGAGCCAGTAAGGCACGTGGAACTCGACGCCCAGCGGTCGCGTGCGAATCTGCAATCCGCGCACGCCGAAGAAACCCGTCTGGAAGATCGCGCGCCGCACCTTGCTCTCCAGCCGCTCCACCGCGACTTGCCCCTCGAGGCGAGCGGCCGGTGCGTTGCGCGTCGTGACAGTCACCAGCTCGGCATCGGCTGGCGCGGCGTTGAACTCGTACAAGTCGAGCACGCCGCTGACAGCGTCGGCTGCGTAGAGCGCCACCTTGCTCGCGCCGCGGTTGACGACTTCGACGTGGTACAGACGGAACGGCAGATAGGCGGCCGCGACCTGCCGCAACGCACCCCGCAGCATCCCGCCACGGCGTTGCAGCGCCGCCAGTGCTTCCTCCTGCGTGACGTTCGCACGCAGGCAGCGGATCTCCCGGCGGGCGCCAGCTGCCGCCTCGGTCAGCGGAAGTAGATCCACAACCCGACGACGGTCGCGATCAGCAACAGACTGAATGCGACATTGAGCTTGTGCTCCAGCGGCGATTCGCGCGCGAGCGACACCCTCGTCACGCCGACCGTATCGATCTTGTCGTCGACCGTCGCGAACGTCAGGCCCGCGAGCTTGCGGCGATCCGGCGCGGGCGTGAGCAGACTCACGACCACCAGCACGGCGGAGCAAATCACGAACATCAGGATCGCGTAGTGCAGGAAGTTCATGTCGAGCAGCCAGCGCACTGCTCCGCCCTGGAAATGGCTGCTCTTGTCGAGCACTTCCAGCACGAACCGCAGCGAGCCGAGCACGAGGCCGGTCAACAGCGCGCTGATCGAGCCGGCACCGTTCAGCCGCGTCCACAGGATGCCGAGGATGAAGCACGCAGCGATCGGCGGACTGATGTACGCCTGGACCGACTGCAGATAGATGTAGAGCTGCGAGCTGAGCAGCTTGATGAACGGCACCCACAGCAGCCCGAGCACGACGAGAACGCCGGTGGCGATGCGCCCGACGAACACGAGTTGCTTCTCGCTCGCAGCCGGACGAACGCGCTTGTAGAAGTCGAGCGTCACGAGCGTCGAAGCGGAATTGAAGACCGACGCCATGCCGCCCATCAGCGCCGCCAGCAGCGCCGCGACCATGAGGCCGACCAGGCCCGAGGGCAGCAGGTTGACGATGAGCGTCGGATACGCGATGTCGCCGTTGGTGACCGTGCCGTTTGCGTCGGTCGCGAACAACTGCGGATACAGCCCGAACGCGATGAGGCCGGGCAGCACGAGCACGAACACCGGCAGGATCTTGAGGAACCCGGCGAAGATCGTGCCGGCCTTCGCGTGGCCTTCGTCCTTGGCCGACAGCACCCGCTGCACGATCACCTGGTCGGTGCACCAGTACCAGATGCCGAGGATCGGCGCGCCGAGGAAAATGCCGGTCCACGGGAATTCCGCGTGGCTCGCCGGCTTCATCATGCTGAAGTAGTGCGCCGGCACAGCGGCACGCAAGCCTTCGAAGCCGCCGATTTCCGACAGGCCGATGAACGTGAGGACCACGGCCCCCGCGAGCAGCACGAGCGTCTGCATGAGCTCGGTATAGATCACGGCAGACAGGCCGCCGATGATCGTGTAAATGCCGGTCGCGATCACGAGCGCGACCGCGGCCGTGAGCGGATCCCATCCGACCACGCGCTCCAGCACGATCGCCGCCGCATACAGGTGCACGGAGATCTTCGTGAAGATGTACGCGAGGATCGAGATGCTCGCGAGATACACGCTGCTGGCGCGATTGAAGCGCCGCTCCAGGAACTCGGGCATCGTGAACACGTTCGAGCGCAGATAGAACGGCACGAACACCCAGCCGAGGATCAGCAGGATCAGGCACGCGAGCCACTCGAAGTGGCCGACGGCGAGGCCCGAGGTGGCGCCGGAGCCGGCGAGGCCGATGAAGTGCTCGGTGGAGATGTTCGAGACGAACAGCGACGCGCCGATGGCGAACCAGCCGACGTTGCGCCCGGCGAGGAAATAGTCGACGGAGCTGCGGCCCTTGCGCGCGAAGTACACGCCGATGCCGAAGATGATGACGAAATAGACGGCGATGATGCCGATGTCGAGCCCTGTGAGGCTCTTGGTCGTGACCACGACGGCTTCGGCCGGGCTTGCCATCACTTCTCCTTCTTTGGCTCTTCTGGCTTTTCTGGGGACTGCCGAGGCATTCTATGTCCGCTGGGCGCAATGCGACAGGCCGCACGCACAACGAGGTATCCATGACGACGGCAACCCTCGCGCGCGCATCGGACGCCGACTTCGAGCTGGTCACGGACTGGCACATCGCCGCGGGCATCGACGCGGTCTGGCAAGCATTGAATCATCCGGACTACTGGCCGCGTTGGTGGCCATACGTACGTACCGTAGAAAAACTGCGCGCCGGCGACGCCGAGGGCCTCGGCTCGCTCTATCGGATCGAGTGGACCAGCAAGCTGCCCTACGACATCGCGTTCGAGGTCGAGACGGTGGAGGTGGTTCGCTACGAGCGGATCCGCGCCGTCGCGCGCGGCCAGTTGAACGGTCAAGGCGTGTGGGAATTGTCGCCCGATGAAAGCTCCACGCGCGTGCGCTACACCTGGAGGGTCAGCCTCGCCGAGCCGTGGATGCGACGCCTGCGACTGCTGGCGGCGCCGATCTTCCGCTGGAACCACAACGCGGTGATGCGCGCCGGCGAGATCGGCCTCGCGCGTCACTTGAACGCGAAGGTGATCAGCTCGACTTGAAGCCTATCTTCGCGTGCGTGCCGTCGCAGAACGGCTTGTTCGCACTCCCGCCGCAACGACACAGCCGCGCACTGGTGACGCGCGCGACGACGCGCCCGGTGCCGCTGATGATTTCGAGATTGCCGCGCACCGCGAGCGGACCGTTCGGCTGGGGATCGATCGCGAGCACGCCGTCGCGCACAGGCAGCGTGTCGGCCTCGCGGCTCGGCGGCTCGCCCGAAGCGTCGAAGCCGATTTCGTGGTGGGAGCCGTCGCAGAACGGCTTGTTCTTCGAAGCGCCGCAGCGGCACAACGTCGCGCGGAAGCCGCGCGCCTCGCCGTCGATCTGCAACTGGCCGCGGAACGCGTACGGCCCGCGTTCGCGCACGCTCGCGAGGTTCACGGGTGGCGCAGTTTCATCGCTCGCGCCGTCGACGCGACGATAGCGGATCGCGCCCGAGGGACAGGCGTGCGCGATCTCCACGACGCGCTCCACCGGCATCGCGTCCGGATGAATCCACGGACCCTGGACGTTCGCGAGAAACACCTTCGGTGCACCGGTGACGCAGAAGCGAGCGTGGATGCAGCGCTTGGTCTCGAACATCAGCTCCAGCTTCTCGCCCTGCACGCGCTCGACACCGTCGACGATCGTCTGAGGCCGGTCGCTGCGACCGCAGGCGGCGAGGCTTTTGGTGCCGGTGTCTGCAACGTCGCGCAAGCGCCGGTGCGCTCAGGTCGAAGCGGCTTGCCTGGCGTGACAACGCTACCAAGTGCTCGGCGGCTTGCTGCACTCGTCGATCGCCGCCACTGGCGAGCGCCACGGCAACGTCGGCCAGCTGCTGCAATCTCTCGATGAAGAACACGCGCGCAGCACGCCCGGGTTGCAGCGGCGAAGCATCGCGCAGCGTCGTGAACGACATACCGGCATGACACTCCGGATTCGACGGCCCGGCAGGAAGACGCGCCGCGCGCTCTGCCAGCGGCACGATGACGTGCATCATGCTGATCGCGAGACGCAAGACCAGTGCCTTCTCTTCGCCCGGTGCGCGACACAAGTAAGCGTAGGCGAACAGACCGCAGCATCAGGCTGTACGAGGCGTTGGCCAGATCGACGACGGCGCTCGCTTCGGCGTCCTCGATCCACACGCGTCCCTCTGGACGCGGCGGTCGGCGCAGCACTGGATTGGTCGCCGCGGGAAACGCCGGCGCGAAGCCCGGGCGCTTGCGCTGGAACGCGAGCAGCTCCTCGCGCACGCTCAGAAATCGCTGGAAGTGCGAGCCCATCATGTCGCGAGGCGCGCCCTCGCCTTGCATGACGATGCTCTCGAACGCGGCCAGCGCGGTCTTCACGCAGATCACCGGCTTGGCACCGCTCAAGCCGAAGTCCGCGAGCGAGATCTGCAACGCCGGATCGCCGCAGAAGACTTTGCTCTCGCCGCAGCGCTCGACCAGCGTGCGCAGGCCGAGCGACAGCGCCGTGTAGAAGTTGCCTACGGTGTCGTAGTTGATGCCCATCGGCGTGAGCCGCGGGACTTCGCTGCCGCGCACGTAGGCACGCTCGATGGCGAAAGCTTCGCTGTCGCGCTCGTCGGAGCCGGCGGGCCGCTCCAGGTAGATGAAATGCTGAAGCGTGTGCGCGTTGAACGGCGCGAGCCTCACGACCACGCTGGCCGGCAACAGCCCCGGATCGATCGGAAAATTCGTGCGGCCGACGCGCGGGCTGCCGCCCAGGGCCGAGGTGATGTTCCAGACGGCCGCGAGATGCGACATCTCCTCGATCGCGACATCGAACAGCGCCTGTCGCCAGCGGCCGACCGCGGCCGCCTCGTCGGGCGCCAGCCCATCGTCCGCGCTGCTGCGAAGACTGAAAGCCGCGTACAGGTACGTGCACATGAGATTGTGCTCGAGCTCGGCGGCTTCGTAGAGCGCGTGCAGGACGGCCTCACGGTCGGCCAACCGCGGCGATGCGACGGCTTCGGTCATGGGAGCTCTCCGAGAATGTCGTCATGGTGCACGAACGCCTCGGCGACGCAAACCCGCCGGCCGGCCGGGCCCCGCTCTGCGAAGGGTTGAGCAAGCGGCGCGACCCATGTAAAAAGCTGGGGACGTCGAAGCCTTCGCCCTGCCTGCCCCCTCATGCAAAATTTCGCGCCCGGAGATCTCAAGGAAGTCCTCGCGCTCCTGCAGACGGGCCTCGAGCTTCCGGCCGAGCAGCGCGAAGCCTGGCTCGCGGCGCTGGACGAGTCGAAGCCGCGTCTCAGGCCGACCCTGGCGGCGCTGCTCCAGAAACATGCGCAGCACGAGACCGACGATTTCCTGAAGGACCTCGCCCGCTTCACCGCCGGCACGGTACCCGGCGGCGAAGCGACGATCGCACCCCCGCCCGTCGTGGGCGGCGTGGTCGGCCCCTACCGACTGCTCGGTGCAATCGGCGAAGGCGGCATGAGCTCGGTCTGGCTGGCGGAGCGGACCGACGGCGTCCTGCGGCGGAAGATCGCACTGAAGCTGCCGCACTGGTGGGCGCTGTCGAAGCTGACGGAGCGCGCGACGCAAGAGCGCGAGATCCTCGCATCGCTGGAGCACCCGAACATCGGGCGCCTGTACGACGCGGGCATCACGGAGGACGGTCGACCGTATCTCGCTCTCGAGTACATCGAGGGCAAGGCGATCGACGTCTACTGCCGCGAGCACAAGCTCGACGTGCGTGCGCGCGTCGCGCTCATCGCGCAGATCGCCCGCGCAGTCGCGTATGCGCATTCGCGCCTGATCGTCCATCGCGATCTCAAGCCGTCGAACATCCTGGTCGACGCACAGGGACAGGTGCACCTGCTCGACTTCGGCATCGCCAAGCTGATCGAAGAAGGCGGCGCCGCGAACAAGGCGCTGACGCAGGTCGGCGTGCGCGTGCTCACGCCCGAGTACGCTTCGCCGGAGCAGATCACCGGCAGCCCGATCACGACCGAGAGCGATGTGTATTCGCTCGGCGTAGTCGCGTACGAGTTGCTCGCTGGCCAGCGGCCGTACTCGTTCAAGAGCTCGCTCACGGCTGACTGGGACGTGCTGACCAGCGAAGTGCGCGCACCGAGCACCGTCGTGCCCGAACGCGTGACGGCGCGCAGCCTGCGCGGCGACCTCGACACGATCGTGCTCAAGGCGCTGAAGAAGGAGCCGAGCGAGCGCTACGCGGCCGCGGCTGCGTTCGCCGACGACCTCGATCGCTATCTGCGTGGCGACCCGGTCGTTGCGCGGCCGGACTCGGCCGGCTATCGCTTGCGAAAGTTCGCAGTCAAGCACCGAATCGCTGTCGGCGCGGCCGCCGCGGTAGTGCTCGCGCTGGCCGCTGGTCTGGCAGTCGCGTCGTGGCAGCTGCGCATCGCGCGCGCCGAGAAGAAGCGGGCCGAAGACGTCAAAGAGTTCGTCGCATCGATCTTTCGCTCTGCCGATCCGTACTTCACCGGTGAGCAGCAGATGAAGGCATCGCAGCTGCTTACGCTCGCGAAGGAGCGCATCGATCGCGAGATGGCTTCGCAGCCGGAAAGCAGCGTCGAGCTGCTGGCGATCGTCGGCGAGGCACAGGCCAACCTGGAGGAGTACGACGCTGCGCGCTCGACGTTGCAGGCGGCGCTCGACCTTGCGGCGAGCAAGCTGCCGCAAGGCAATGTTCACACGTCGCAGGCACGCGCGCAGCTCGCGACGATTCACGCGAATGAGCGTGACTACGACCTTGCGAAACGCGAGCTCGACGCGGTGATCCCGGAACTGCGCGACTATGGGCGCCCGGCCGTGCGCGACCTGGTGAATGCGTTGCAGACGCGCGGCTTCATAGCCGGCGACGAGGGCAACGGCGAGCGTGCGATCGCCGACATGCGCGAAGCTGTCGAGATTGCCGAGGAGTCGCTGGGCGAGAACGATTCCGAGACGATCCTCGCGAAACGCCAGCTCGCGCAGGAGTATCTGATGGCCGGACGCCTGCCCGAAGCTGTCGAGGCCTCGCGCGAAGCGTTCGGCCGCGCGCAGACGAACTTCGGCACGGGCGGTCGCAACGCGCTGCTGGTCGAGACAGAAGACATGTATGGCCGCGCGCTGGCGGACTCCGGCGAGCTCGCCGCCGGCATCGAGCATTTGCAGAACTCGATCAAGCGAACCGAGGCGCTGCTCGGCCCGAACAACGGCTCGATTGCGAGCAAGCTCTCGTGGCTGGCGCGCGCACAGCTGAAGCTCGGCGACCTGGCCGGCGCGATCTCGTCGATGACTCGCAGCGTCGCGGCCGCGACCAACGACACGGATCGCGCACGAGCGCAGGCGAGTCTCGGTGTCACGCTGGTCGCGGCGCGACGCATCGACACGGCCGTCGATGTCTTGCGATCCGCAGTGAACGACCTGAAACGCCTCGACACCGGCGAGGGCTCGTGGTTGCCGAATGCAACGGCGACCTACGGCACCGCGCTGGCACTTGCCGGACAATCAGCCGAAGCACAACGCGTTCTGCAGGAGAGCCTCGACACTGGCAAGGTGGCGGGGCCGGCGCTCGCGGATACGCACAACGGCCTTGGCCTCAGCGCCTTGAACACCCGCAACGCGACGGCCGCGCTCGAGCATTTCCAGAAGGCATTGGAAACGGCGGGGCCGCCCGAGCCGCCGTCGCGAATCCGTGCCGCAGCGGTGCTCGGCGCGGGCACGGCTCAGCTCGAGCTCGGCAAGCTCAAGGAAGCGGAGCAGACGCTGCAGGAAGCAGACGCGGCGTATCGGAAGATCTACCAGCTGCCGACGCCGGCGCTCGCCGACGTACAAGTCGCGCGCGGCCGAGTCGCGATGCTCGAAGGGCGCGCGAGCGATGCGTCCGCATTGTTCGCGGAAGCCGACGAGTTCTGGCGCCGCTACGAGGCGAAGAGCCGGTGGGCGCGCGAAGCAGCGCAATGGCGCGAGCGCCAGGCTACGGCGCGTGACCGCCCGGCCGGCGAATAGCCGCTTGACCTTCACGTAACGTCAAACCCTACGGTTCAGCCTCCTCACACAAGGAGCTGACCATGTTCACGATCTATGGCGTGCCGCTGTCCATCCACGTCCGCAAGGTGATCGTCGCCGCGCTGGAGAAGCGGCTGGAGCACCGCGTCGAGACCGTGTTTCCGTTCGATCCGCCGCCGGGCTGGCGCGAGCTCAGTCCCACCGGCAAGATCCCGGCGCTGAAGCACGGCGAGCTGACGCTCGCGGACTCCTCGGTCATCGTCGCGTACCTGGAAAAGCGCTTTCCGGAGCTGCCGCTCAATCCCGTCGACCCGGCCGCAGTACGCGCGCGCGCTGTGGTTCGAAGAGTACGTGGACTCGCAGATCGCGCCCGACGTGATCGGCCTGTTCCAGCAGAAAGTGCTGGCACCGATGCTGCACAAGAAAGAGCCCGACGCCGCAATCGTCCGCCGCCTGCTGCAGGAAGACCTGCCGCCGAAGTTCGACTATCTCGAAGGATCGCTGCAGGGCGAATACTTCGTCGGCGGGCGCATGAGCGTGGCGGACATCACGCTGGCTTCGGACCTCACCATCTTTCACTATCTCGGCTGCACGCTCGATGCTGCGCGCCATCCGAATCTGCTGGCGCATTTCAAACGTATGTTGGGACGGGATTCGTTCCGCACGGCGCTGGCGGCCGAGCAGCCGTTCGCCGAGCGCATGGGGCTCGATCGCGGCTTCCTGCAGCGGGCGGCGTAGAAGCAGAGAGGGAGGCGCTGTGTTCAAGATCGGGGATTTTTCGCGGATCGCGCGCGTGTCAGCCCGGCTGCTGCGCTACTACGACGAGATCGGGTTGCTCAAGCCGGGCAGCATCGAGCGCGACAGCGGCTACCGTTACTACAGCGCCTCCCAGTTGCCGCGGCTCAATCGCATCCTCGTGCTCAAGGAGCTCGGCTTGAGTCTCGAAGAGATCGCACGCGTACTGGATAGCAATCTCTCGTCGGCCGAGCTGCGCGGCATGCTGATGATGCGGCGGAGCGACGCGCAGCGTGCGCTCACGGAAGAGATGGAGCGCCTGCGGCACATCGAGAGCCGCATCGCCCAGATCGACGCCGAAGGCGAGCTGTCCGTCGATGACGTGATCATGCGCAGCGAGCCCGCGCAGCGACTGCTGTCAGTGCGTCGCGTCGTGCCCTCGTTCGTCGCCGCGCGCGACCTGATTCGAGAATTGAGCGAATCGCTGCGCGCGCTCAAAGCCAAGGGCATGCTCGGCCGCCTGACGGCGCTCGCGCACGCCCAGGAGTTCGAGCTCGACCAGCATCGATGTCGAGGTGGGGTTCGTCGTGGAGGGCGAGCTGCGCGAGGAGCTCCGGCTCGCGAGCGGCGAGCCGCTGAGCGTTCGCGAGTTGCCCGCGGTGGAGCGCATGGCGACGTGCGTGCGCATCGGACTGCCGGAGCGCGCGCACCTGATCACCGGCAAGATCGGCGTGTTCCTGGAGGCGAACGGCTACACGCTCGCCGGGCCGAGCCGCGAGGTGTTCCTGCAGCCGCCGCGCCTCGATCGCATGGAGGAATCGGTCGTGGAGATGCAGTTTCCGGTCGCCAAGCCAGCATCGTTGTGAGCAACCGCCCGACAGAAGATGCTGCCTGTCGGGAGAGACCCGTGTCGCCGACCGCGAACGGGATGCGCAAGGTTTACGCGACGTGTAGAAGGTCAGGCGCGCGGAACCCGCCGCGTGCAACCGAGTTTACGCTGCGACGGACCTCCCGCCGACGACGACGACCCGATGGAACGCGACCGAATTCCCGAGCTCGACCTTTGCGATTCATCGCGGCGGCGGGCGTCGTTCTTTTTCATGTCACGCACTGGCCGACGCACGCCGAACCTGCTGACGCAGGATCTTCACGTATGGCTCCCTCGGAGTGCCGCTGTTTTTCATGATCAGCGGCTTCGTGATCCTGATGACAGCGCAGAACCGCACGCGGCATCGAGTTCGTGAACTCGCGCATCGCGCGCCTCTATCCCTCGTTCTGGATCGCCGTGCTGCTGAGCTCGCTCGCGCTCACGCTGCTTGCCCACGAGCCTCCGTCGCCTGCGTCATCGCCGCCAACCTGACGATGCAGCCGCACGCGTTCAACCAGCCGTATCTCGACATGGTGTACTGGACTCTGGTGGTCGAGACGAAGTTCTACGCGCTGACGTGGCTGGTGATCGTTACACGACAGATGAAGCGCGTGGAATCTCTGCTGACGCTCTGGCTCGCCAGCACCGCCTTCGCGGTGTGGGTCCCGATCCCGCACTGGCTCGACGCCGTCGCTGATGCCCATGTACGCTTCGCTGTTCACCGGCGGCTGCTTCCTGTATCTGATCCGCTCGCGCGGGCCAACGCACGCCGGCTGATCATGTTTGCCGTCAGTGTCGCCCTCTCGATCTACTGGACGCTGCAGTACCAGCCAATACACGCACTCGACAACGCTGAACGCAGCTCACGGTGAGGCGTCATTCTCGCCATGAGTATCGTGTTGCTGTTCCTCGCGCCTCGCTGGTGGTCGCTGCCGCCCGCTCGCCTCTGGTTCTGGTTAGGCTGCCTGACGTATCCGCTCTACCTGACGCACGCCAAGTCGGCCACAATGTCTTCCTCCGTCTTGGCGGCGACGAGTGGCCGCGCATGTGGCTCGTGCTGGCACTGGTGCTGCTCGTATCGATCGTGATGGCGGCCCTCATCGAGCGCCGCCCTCTGCCCCTTCCACAAGTTCCTCGATCGCACGGCCCAACGGCTGCTCGCGAAGCTCGGCCGGCGACCGGAGCAGCGGGCGACCGCGATGCGCTAGGCTTGCGGCTCCGCACTCGAAGGAGCCTGCCTTGTCATCGAGAGCCCTGCTCGCATTCGCACTGCTGGCCACGACCTGCGCTGCTACCCCTGCTGAGGACAAGCGCCCGCGGCTGCGCGAACTGGGCGTGACCATCGGCGTGTTCGATCCCGGACCGCTCAACGCGATCACAGATGTACGCGGCGTGCGCGTCGGCCACCGAACGGTGATCGAGGGCGAGCGCATCCGCACCGGCGTGACGGCGATCGTGCCGCACGAAGGCAACGTGTTCCAGGACAAGACGCCCGCCGCGGTCGTGATCGGCAACGGCTTCGGCAAGCTCATGGGCACGACGCAGATCATCGAGCTCGGCGAGATCGAAACGCCGATCCTGCTGACCAACACGCTCGCCGTGGCCCAGGCCGCCGAAGGCACGGTTCGCTGGACGCTCGCGCAGCCCGGCAACGAACAAGTGCTCTCCGTCAACGCCGTCGTCGGCGAAACCAACGACGGGCGACTCAACGATATCCGTGCGCGAACCATCACCTATCAGCATGCGATCGAAGCGATCGAGCAGGCGCGCACGGGCGCGGTCGCCGAAGGCTCGGTCGGCGCGGGCACCGGCACCGTCGCATTCGGCCTGAAGGGCGGCATCGGTACGAGCTCGCGTCGGCTGCCCGAGCGAGGCGGCGGCTACACGGTCGGCGTGCTGGTGCAGACGAATTTCGGCGGCCTGCTCACGGTCGCCGGCGTGCCGCTGTGGAAGCAGCTCGGCATGAATCCCTTCGCGCCGCAGCCCGCTCCACCGAACGCCGGTTCGATCATGATCGTCATCGCCACCGATGCACCGCTGTCCGATCGCAATCTCGAACGGTTGGCGAAGCGCGCGCTCGTCGGCCTCAGCCGCACGGGCGCGACGATCGCGAACGGCTCCGGCGACTACGTCATCGCTTTCTCGACCGCGCAGGAAGTGCGTCGCACGCCGGCACGCCGCAGCTCGATCGCTACGTTCCCCGAGCTTCCCAACGAAGCGATGACGCCGCTGTTCCAGGCCGTCGCGGAAGCGACCGAAGAAGCCATCGTGAATTCCCTGCTGCAGGCACGCCCGATGCGCTCGGCGCTGTCGAGCGTCGATGCACTCGACCCGGAAGTCGTGCGCCGCGCGCTACGCTAGCGAACCAGAGTCGAAATCGCACCGGCGGATCGGCAACGAAATCTTCATCGCGCTTCACCTATATGACAGTGCGCTCGGCCATGCTCCCCGCATCATCGAGGAGGCTCCCACGGACGGCGTAATGAGCATACGAGCAGGCTGGTCGACCCTGGTCTTCACTCGGCAGCGAGCATGGGCATCTGTGCCACGGCAGCGGCGCAGTCCACCTGCGCACCGACACATCGGATCAGTGCAATCCAAGGCAATGCAACCTCGCAGCTGCCGGCGGCGCACACGACGACGTGAGCCCCGTGAGCGGCCAGGTCGTTACGATCGAAGGTGTCATCGTCGGCGACTTCCAGTCGATTCCGCAGTCGACACGCGCGCGGCGAGCTGCGCGGCTTCTTCATGCGAAGAGGAAACCGCCGACCAGGATGCACGACAGCCCAGCACGTCCGAAGGACTGTTCGTATTCTCCGGCAGTTTCCCCTCCCTCGACGTGCACGAGGGCGAGCGAGTGTGCGTGACCGGGCCGGTCAGCGAATTCTTCGGCATGACTCAGATCACGGCGACTGCTGCCGGCAGCCTGGTCCTCACGGCCGCCGCCGCCGACTTGCCCGCGCCCGCGACGCTCGTATTGCCCGTTGTCGGCAATCGCAACGACTATTATGAGCAGCACGAAGGCATGCGCGTCGCATTCGCCGAGCCGCTGTACGTGTCCGAGTACTTCGAAGTGCCCGCTATGGACAGATCGTGCTCACCCAAGGCGGCCGGCCGTTCCAGTACACGCACCTCGATGCGACACCCACTTCTCGCCGAGTACACGCAGTTCCTCGACACCCTCGGCGCCGTCGCATCATCCTCGACGATGTCGACAACACGCAGACGCGCCGCTCCCCGCCGGTGTGTTCTTCCATCCGCAGCCCGGCGGCCTCGCCACAGGCGCGCAGGCGTGAACTTCTATCGGGCGGCGACATCGTCGAGCATCTCATCGGCGTGCTGCATTGGTCGTTCGCCGGCAGGCCGGGACGGACGCTTGGCGCGTGCGCCCGCGCGCTCGACGCCGGACGTTCTCCGTGGCAACGCGCGGCCGACCCGCGCGCCGCGCTCGTTCGGCGACATCCGCGTCGCGTCGTTCAATGTGCTGAACTACTTCTCGACGATCGATCGACCTCCAGCACGACGACTGGACCGTGCGGTCCGTCCGGCACACTCGACTGTCGTGGCGCTGACAGCGCCGCCAGTTCGAGCACAGAACGAGAAGCTGATCGCGGCCCTGCGAGCGATCGACGCCGACGTGTTCGGCCTGGTCGAAATCGAGAACAACTCCGCCGCCGTCGCCGAGCTGGTACACGCCTGAACAATGCAGCTGGCGTGCGGTCTACCAGTTCGTCGACACCGGCATCGTCGGACCGACGCCATCACGACGGCACTGATCTACAGACCGGAGTGTCGCCGCGCGCGCGCGGCGATCCTCTCGATGCAGCGTTCACGGATCCCAACACGACCGGTCTGCAACGCAACCGCCCGCGCTCGCACAGACATTCGAGGTGATCGCGCGCGCGGCGTGATCGCGCGAGGCGTTCACGTCGTGTGAACCATCTGAATCGAAGCGCCACGCGCCCCGCGCGGATGCAGATCAGCTCACGGCCAGTCAGCGTGAACGACACGCGCACGCGCGCCGCGACTTCCTTGCCAACAGCTGCTGCCCGGCGATCCCACGTCAGCACGATCCGACGTGCTATCGTCGGCGACCTCAATGCATACCGCGCGAAACCCGTACGCGCTACGCAAGGCCGGTACCTCGACCTGCACCGTTGTTCGAAGCCGCGATGCGTACTCGTTCGTATTCGACGGTCAGCTCGGCTATCTCGACCATGCGCTCGCAACCTGTCGATGAGCAGCCAGGTCGTGTGCACGGCGCGTGGCCGATCAACTCGACGAGGTTCCGGCCTTCGACTACAACGACACTGTTCGTGACGTGGCGAAGCGACGTTCAAGCCAGCCGACCCAACCGCTTCGCCAATGCCGCGCCACCTCCGATCACGATCCCGTTCTATCACATCAACCTGTCCCCGCCGCACAGGCTGTGCCTATCCCAACTTCTCACCAGCTCCTGCCGTGCAACCATCAGTAATCGACCGCCCCATTCGCAAAGGAAGTCCGATGGTCCGCTCGACTCGTCCGCTGCAGACAGGTCGCCGTCGTTTTCATCAAGCACGCGCTCGCCGGCAGCGTCACGCTGACTGGACTCGCCGGCATCCTGCACTCGCGACAAGCGCCAGCAGTCGTCGCGTCCGACTCGCTGCGACCGATGGCGCCCTGGGGCTTGCAGATCGGCGACGTCGTCGGCGACCGCGCGATCGTCTGGAGCCGCGCCGACAAGCCCGCGCGCATGTTCGTCGAGTGGTCGCGCGATGAGAACTTCGCGAATGCACGCGATGCTGCGCGGTCCGCACGCGCTCGACGTCAGCGACTCTGACCGCGCGCATCGATCTCACGGACCTGCCGGCGGAAAGCGATGTGTTCGTGCGCGTGCTCTTCGAAGATCTCGACTCCGGCAAGGCGCGCAGCGAGCCGGTCGTCGGCCGCTTTCGCACGCCGCCGGCGAAGCGCCGCGACATCCGCTTCGTCTGGTCCGGCGACACGGCCGGCCAGGGCTGGGGCATCGACCTCGGCTTCGGCGGCATGAAGATCTACGAATCGATGCGGCGCGCGCGGCCGGACTTCTTCATCCACTCCGGCGACACGATCTACGCCGACGGCCCGCTGCACGGAGCGCGTCACCGACGCGACCGGCAAGCTGATCTGGACCAACGCCTTCCTCGACGTCGTGCCCGAGAAACTCAAGGTCGCGGAGTCGCTGCAGGAGTTTCGGCGCAACCATCTCTACAACCGCTACGACGTCGAACGTGCAGCGCTTCTCCGCCGAAGTGCCGCAGATCTGGCAATGGGACGATCACGAGGTGACGAACAACTGGTCGGACAGCAAGGTGCTCGACACCCGCTACGCGGAGCAGCGCATCCAGACGCTGGTCGGCCGCGCGACGCGCGCGTTCCTCGAATATTCGCCGATGCGCTGGCACAACCAGGCCGAGTCCGAGCGCGTCTATCGCCACATTCCGTACGGGCGCGACCTCGACGTGTTCGTGCTCGACATGCGCAGCTATCGCGGGCCCGAACACGTTCAACCGGCAGGAGCAACGCGGCGCCGACACCGCTTTCCTCGGCCGCGCCCAGCTCGCGTGGCTCAAGCGCGAAGCTCGACGCAGTCGCGTGCGACGTGGAAGATCATCGCCGCCGACATGCCGCTCGGCCTGCAGATCGGCGACGGCACCGACGCGCAGGGCCGCCCGCGCTGGGAAGGCCCGGCGAACGGCGACGGCCCGGTGCTCGGACGCGAGTTCGAGATCGCGGACATGCTGCGCTTCATCAAGCGCGAGGAGATCCGCAACGTCGTGTGGCTCACGGCCGACGTGCACTACTGCGCCGCGCACTACTACGATCCGAGCCGCGCGCAGTTCCAGGATTTCGATCCGTTCTGGGAATTC
Organism: uncultured Gammaproteobacteria bacterium; assembly: GCA_963830745.1. Taxonomy (GTDB): domain Bacteria; phylum Pseudomonadota; class Gammaproteobacteria; order Steroidobacterales; family Steroidobacteraceae; genus Steroidobacter. The sequence continues at coordinate 130,116 of CAWHNL010000009.1, read as the reverse complement.
GTCGCGGGGCCGCTGCACGCCGGCAGCTTCGGCCCGAACCTGCTCGACAACACCTTCGGCCCGCAAGTCGTGTTCCAGAAGGCGCCGCCGGTCGCGAACACGCCGCCGAGCGGCGGCTACCAGTTCTTCGGGCAGATCGACATCGACCCGCACAGCAAGCATCTCACTGTCGACGCTGAAGGATATCGACGGCGCGACGGTGTTCACGAAGCGACTCGACGCGAGGGCCGGACGGCGCGACGGGTGGGACTGAAGTTGCGCGCGCAGCGCGCTGATTCGCAATTTCACCAAGCCCCCGCGCGCGTTCGCGATTCGCGGCGCGCATAGGACCAATCGCGCTGGTCTACCAACACCTCATTGTTCCAGCGCAGCGCCTTGCCAATTGGTATTACGAACCACACGCCGCGTGCAGTTTTTGCGCGCGCAGCGCGTGTTGCAACGCTGTTTTTTCCGCAGTAAATCTGCGCGCGGGGGCACTGCACCGAAACAAATTTCCACGGAGGAACGAAGATGAGGTCTCTTCGACACCTGCGCAGATACTATTCTTCTTCTGCGCTGCTTGCTCTCGGGACACTGTTCGCGCTGCCGATTGCGAACGCCGCCTGCTCGGCGACGTGGAGTGCGACCGCTGTCTACACCGGCGGCATGACCGCCAGCCTTAGCGGCATCGAATACCGCGCGAACTGGTGGACGCAGGGCGACAACCCATCCACGCACAACGGCGGGCCTGGCTCGGGTCAACCGTGGACGAGCCTCGGCAATTGCTCGGCGCAACCACCGCCGCCGCCACCACCGCCTCCCCCGCCGCCACCACCACCCGGCAGCTTGCTGTTCAGTCCGTACAAGGACATCACGATCAGCATGAACTGGAACACCAACGTGATCAGCACGCAGGTGACCGGCACGATGCAGGGCTTGCTGACCGTCATGCCGACGAATCTGCGCGCGGTGACGTGGGCGTTCGCGACCGGTGAATGCGGCAGCGAAAACTGGGGCGGCCTGCAAGCGAACGCGGTCGTCGCCGCGAACGTGCAGAGCTTCGTCAGCATGGGCAAGTCGTACATCATCTCGACCGGCGGCGCGGCAGGCTCGTTCACCTGCGGCTCCGACGCCGGGTTCGAGACCTTCATCCAGCGCTACAACTCCTCGCGCCTGGTCGGCATCGACTTCGACATCGAAGCGGGCCAGAGCCAGCAGGCCATCGCGAACCTGGTGCAGCGGGTGAAGGTGGCGCGAGTCAACCATCCGAACCTGCGCTTCAGCTTCACGATCGCCACGCTCGGCGGCAACGCGCCGCAGAGCCTCGGCCAGACCGGCGTGAATGTGATCAACGCGATCAAGGCGGGGGGGCTGCAGGGCTATCTCATCAACCTGATGGTGATGGACTACGGCAGCACGATCCCGAGCAACTGCACGATCGTCAACGGCCGGTGCGACATGGGCAAGTCGGCGATCGCCGCTGCGGAGAGCCTGCACAACTTCCACGGCATCCCGTACAACCAGATCGAGCTGACGCCGATGATCGGCGGCAACGACACGCAGGACGAGACGTTCGATCTCGGCGACATCACCGAGCTTGCGAACTACGCGCGCCAGAAGGGACTGCGCGGCGTGCACCACTGGTCGTGGGATCGCGACCGTGACTGCGCGCCGGGCTTCGCTTCGCCGACCTGCAACAGCTACGGCCAGGCGGGCACGCTCGGGTTCACGACGCGCTTCATCACTGCGCTGGGGTTGTAAAAGGAGTCGGGCTAAAGCCCGACCTACAGGGAGGGGGGTGGGTTCGGTGTAGGTCAGGCTTTAGCCCGACTCCCCGGACCCACCCTTCGGATGCGACTGCTCCCAGTTCACGCCATCCATCTGCGTGACCTTCATTCCCTCACCGTACCTGCATCCAGGCAACGCGCGTTCACGCTGTAGCCATCCGGATGCGACCGCGGCACATAGAACGACTTGATCCCGCACACCGAGCAGAACAGGTGCTTCGCGGTCCCCGTATTGAACTGGTACGTGCTGAGCACGTCGGCCCCTGACAGCAGCTTGAACTGCGACTTCGGCACGATCAGGTGCAAGTAGCCGGTCTTGCTGCAGATGGAACAGTTGCAATCCGTCACTTCGATCTGCGCGGGCGCGACGACCTCGAACCTGACCCGCCCGCAATGACAACCGCCGCTGTGCGTAACCATCGCCGGAATATGCCAGCCCGTCCGTTTGTTGTCGAAATGCCCGCGAGACGCCCGTCATACTAGAGAAGGTCCGCTGGACCGCGAACGGAGAGCCACGATGCAATACGCCCTGCTGATCTACGAACGACCGCACGATTTCGACCGCCGCGAGGACGACGCCGAGGAGGTCGCCTACACCGGTGCCTGGCAGGCGTGGCACAAGGCATTGGTCCAGGCTGGCGTCTTCGTCGGCGGCAGTCCACTGGAGCAGCCGGACACTGGCACGACGGTGCGGCAGCGGGACAGCAAGCGCCTGGTCCAGGACGGTCCTTACGCCAACACCAAGGAACAGCTCGGTGGCTTCACGATCCTCGAGCTGCCGTCGCTCGATGCCGCATTGGAGTGGGCGGCGCGCTGCCCGGCAGCCTCGTACGGCGCCGTGGAAGTGCGGCCGATCGCACCCGAAGTTCATAAGCGTGTGACGGGTGAATACCCGAACCGATGAGCGCGCCGATGATCTGGCGCAGCGGGCCGTCGAGGCGGTCGCGCGCCAGTCGTACGGGCGTCTCGTCGCGCTGCTGTCCGCTCGCACGCGCGATGTTGCCGCGGCGGAGGATGCGCTCGCCGACGCACTGATGGCGGCGTTGACGACGTGGCCGCGCGACGGTGTCCCGAAGAATCCGCAAGGCTGGTTGATGACGGCGGCACGCAATCGCCTTCTCGACCAGGCCCGACACCGGCAGGTTCGCGATCACAGCGTACCGACGCTGGAGCTGATGATGAGCGATCTCTACGAGACTGCGGACCCCGACGCGCTGCCCGACGAACGCTTGAAGCTCCTGCTCGTCTGCGCGCATCCCGCCATCGATCCCGACATGCATACGCCGCTGATGCTGCAGACCGTGCTGGGCCTCGACGCAGTAGCCATCGCGCGCGCGTTCCTCGTTTCGCCGAAGACGATGGGCCAGCGACTGGTGCGCGCGAAGAACAAGATCCGCCAGGCGCAGATCGCCTTCGAAATCCCGGCGGCGGATCAGATTCCGCATCGGCTGGAAGCGGTGCTCGATGCGATCTACGCCGCGTATGGCAGCAGTTGGGAAGATGCAGCCGGCACGGACCGCAAGGCCGTGGGTCTAGCCGAGGAAGCAATCTGGCTTGCACGCGTGCTGCGCGATCAAGTGCCGGCGGATCCGGAGGTCCACGGATTGCTGGCGCTGATGCTTCACTGCGAGGCGCGCCGTCCCGCACGTCGCAGCGCTGACGGGAAATTCGTTCCGCTCTCCGAACAGGATCCGCGCGAGTGGCTCGCGCCGTTGATCGAAGAAGCAGAGCGCGAGCTGGTCGCAGCGGCACGGAATGCACGGCTCGGGAGATTCCAGCTCGAAGCCGCGATTCAGTCGGTGCACGCGGAGCGCGCTCATAGCGGGCGCACGGATTGGCGAGCGATCGCGCGCTTCTATGATCAGCTCGTGCAAGTTGCGCCGTCGCTCGGCGCGGCCGTCGGGCGTGCGGCGGCGCATGCGGAGGCGAAGAACGCAGAAGCAGGACTCGCTCTGCTGGACGAGATCGACTCGGAATCGGTGACCTCCTATCAGCCGTACTGGGCAGTCCGCGCGCATCTGTTGCGTGAGCTAGGGCAGACGCGCGAAGCAACGGACGCGTTCGATCGCGCCATCGGCCTCAGCGAAGACGACGCGGTCCGCACGTTCCTGCTCGAACGCCGCCTGCAAATCTAAGTCTCCGCAACACACAATCAGCGTTCGTGCGTAGCTGCGGCCACATGCAATTCGCACACCCGTCAATAACAGCGCGCCACATCCTGATGCACTACGCGCTTTGCTCTACTGGCATCTTCATTTCCCACATGCCGGACTATGCCGGCACGCACCCTCGCACCCGATTGCGGAATTCCTGATCCGCGGAAAATTCTTCAGCCTGTTCGCATTCCTGTTCGGCATCGGCTTTGCGGTACAGATCGACAGCGCGCCCTCGCGCGCGAGCTTCAAGCGCCACTTCACGCGCAGGCTCGCGGCATTGCTCGTCATCGGACTGGCGCACGCCTGCGTGTGGTACGGAGACATTCTCAAGGACTACGCACTGATCGTGTTCCTGCTGCTCCTGACTGCGCGTAGCAGCATCACCATGCTGGTGCGCATTACCATCCTGGTGCTACTCCTGCGCATCGCTTGGCCAGTGATCATGTGGGCGGTTATTCCTGTCGACCCATCGCCGCGCGCCGATGCGGATCCGGTCGCGGAGTTCGGGTCGTTGACCAGCGCTTTTCATGGCACCGACCTGGCAGCGGTCGTTCGCGCGAACCTGGAGCTGGTGCGCCTGAAAGCGTTGCAGATGATCTATGACGGCCGAGCCGTCTCCGTTCTGGGAATGTTCCTCATCCGTGCGCTGGTGGGCCGACTGCGCATTTACCTGGACCTGGCCGGCAATGCGACCTTGATCAGGCGAGTGTTCTGCGTGTGCGCGCCCATCGGCGTGCTAGGCAACGCCGTGCTCGTTCCATTGCACGCGGCGACGCCAGACTATCCACCACCGGAATGTGGGTGGTCGAGCAATGTCTGTTTGCATCGCGGTCCCGGCAATGGCACTCGGCTACGCAAGCGGCTTCGCCCTGCTGTGGCAGCGAGGCTGGAGTCGGATGTTGCACGCCTTTGCCCCGGCCGGCCGGATGGCGCTCACCACCTACGTCAGCCAGACGCTGATCGGCATTACTCTCTTCTACGGCATCGGCCTGGGTCTGCGCGACCGGCTGTCATTTGCCGAAATGACGATCGTGGCCATTGCAATCTTCGCGCTGCAGTGTGTCGCGTCGCGAATCTCGCTGCGGTCGTTTCGTTTCGGGCCCCTCGAATGGCTGTGGCGGCGCGCAACCTACGACACCGGTCGAGATGCTCCGTCGACGACACCTACAACTCCCGGCGCAACCCTAGCGAACTCGGTAACGATCCAGGTCGCTGCTGCCGAGTATCGAATCGACATTCAGATACGGCATCCAGCCACCGGGCAGGATCACTGCGATGCCGAACGCCGCGACACCGTAACTCTCCTCTGCTTCGTCGCCGGCGAACGTAAACCTCTAGCGCTGCGCGTCGAGCAGGAAGCTCGCGGTCGCGTCCTGCCCATCGCGCTCGAATTCGTGCAAGTAGTCGAGCCGCAGCTGCGGCACGACGACACCGAAACTCGTCTTGATCGCGCGGCCGGCGCGCACGCCGACCGTGCCGAGCAGCGATGAGCGATCCGCGACGTCGAAGTGCATCGCCAGTCCCGAGCCCGTACAGGCTGAAGCCTGACCCACGACAGAGCTGTCTGCATTCCCCTGTAGGTCGGGCTTTAGCCCGACAGCCGGCGGAGTCGGGCTAAAGCCCGACCTACAACCGACGCACAACCTGGATCGCCCCCTCCTATCGGAGGGGGTGTGCACGCGCGCGCCTGCTTAGCATCCAGGTCAGACCGAGTCTCATCACAAAACGGAGACGACACATGATCAGGGGGATTTCGTTGCTGAAAGGGATGCTGGCGCGCCTCGCGGCGCTGTTCCTGCTCTGCCCGGTGCTCGCGCTCGCGCAAGCGCCGGATTTCATCGAATTCGAAAGCGGCCACGTGCGTCCGCTCGCGATGTCCGCGGACGGCACGCGCCTGTTCGCCGTCAATACGCCGAACAATGCACTGGAGATTTTCTCGATCACCGCGTCCGGCCTGACGCTGCAGGCACGAGTGCCGGTGGGCCTCGAGCCGGTCGCCGTCGCCGTGCGCAGTCCGACGGAAGTGTGGGTCGTCAATCACTTGTCCGACAGCGTCAGTGTCGTGACGCTGAGCGGGACGCCGCGCGTGACGCGCACAGTCTTGGTAGGCGACGAGCCGCGCGACATCGTGTTCGCAGGCACGAACAACTACGCATTTATTACAACCGCGCACCGCGGCCAGCACCGCACGCATCCATCGATCGCAGGCGTGCCTGGAGCGGGCGATCCGCAGTTGGTGACGCCGGGCGTCAGCCGCGCCGACGTCTGGGTCTTCAACCCCGCGAGTCTCGGCACGACGATCGGCGGAACGCCGCTGCGCATCGTGACGCTGTTCGGCGATACGCCGCGCGCCCTCGCCGTCAGCCCCGACCGCAGGACGGTCTACGCGGCGATCCTGCAATCCGGCAACCAGACGACGACGGCCAATCTCGAAGCCGTGTGCGACGGCTTCATCACGTTCCTGCCGTGCTTCATCCTCAGCGACCGTGCGCCGCTGTTCAACAACAGCTTCCCCGGCGGCCTGCCCGGCCCGCGCACGAATGCAGAGGGCAAGCTCGCGCCCGAAGTCGGCCTGGTCGTGAAGTTCAACAAGTCCCGCAACCGCTGGGAGGACACGCTGGGCCGCAACTGGAACAACGCGATCCGCTTCCGGCTGCCCGACAAGGACGTGTTCGCGATCAACGCCGACACGCTTGCGCAGACAGCGTTCTACACCGGCGTCGGCACCACGCTGTTCAACATGGTCGCCAACCCGGTCAGCGGCAAGCTCTACGTGACCAACAGCGAAGCGCAGAACCTCACGCGCTTCGAAGGTCCCGGCGTGTTCGGCGGCAGCACCGTGCAGGGCCATCTCGCCGCAGATGCGCGTCACCGTCATCTCCGGCAGCGCGGTCACGCCGCGCCATCTGAACAAGCACATCGACTACAGCACGCTCGCGAACGAGCCGGGCTTCGACCCAACGACCAAGAACCACAGCCTGTCGACGCCGCTCGGCATGGCCGTGAGCAACGACGGCGCGCGTCTGTATGTCGCCGCGTTCGGATCGAGCAAGATCGGCGTGTTCAACACCGCCGCGCTCGAGAACAACTCCTTCGACCCGCGCACCGCGAGCGCGAGCTACATCAACGTGACCGGCGGCGGCCCGAGCGGCCTCGTGCTCGACGAGCCTCGCAACCGCCTGTACGTGATGACGCGCTTCGACAACGCCGTGAAGGCGATCAACCTCACGACGCGCGCGCAGGTCGCGAGCGTTTCGCTGCCGAACCCCGAGCCGGCGAGCGTCGTGCAAGGCCGGCCCTTGCTGTACGACGCGAACGTTCTCCTCGGCGAACGGCGAAGCCTCGTGCGCCAGCTGCCACATCTTCGGCGACAAGGACGAGCTGGCGTGGGACCTCGGCAATCCCGACGACCTCGTGACCTCCAACCCGATTCCGAAGCGCCTGGCGTCGGGCCTGGAGATCGGCCTGTTCCAGCTCATCACCACGTTCCCCGGCGGGCTGATCAACGGCACGGGTAACCCGAACGAGTTCCACCCGATGAAGGGCCCGATGACGACGCAGACGCTGCGCGGCCTCGTGAACGCGGGCGCCATGCACTGGCGCGGCGACCGCGCGAACGGCTTCTTCGGCGTCGATACGCGCACGCAGCCGCCGTTCGACGCGAACCTGTCGTTCAACAACTTCATCGTCGCGTTCGAAGGACTGCTGGGTCGCGCCAGCATGCCGACGCCGCAGGACATGCAGCGGTTCACGGACTTCCAGCTGCAAGTGCAGCTGCCGCCGAACCCGGTTCGCGCACTCGACAACTCGCTGAATACGGCGCAGGCCGCAGGTGCGGCGTTCTACTTCGGCGCGCGTCGCTCAGATGGCATCGACCACCAGCGCCGACAGCGGCTTCAACTGCAACGGCTGCCACGTCGTCGACAGCGCCAAGGGCTTCTTCGGCACCGACGGCCGCGCGAGCTTCGAGGGCATCACGCAGATCTTCAAGATCCCGCACCTGCGCAACATCTATACGAAGATCGGCATGTTCGGCTTCCCGGACTCGCGCTTCTTCGACGTCAACGAGAGCGGCAACCTCGGCGACCAGATCCGCGGCTTCGGCTCTGACGAACGACGGCGTCGTCGACACGGTCGATCCGCTTCCTGAGCGCGATCGTGTTCCGCAACAACCTGCTCGGACCGGGCGTCGGCATTCCGGATGCGCAGACGCGCCGTGACATCGAGCAGTACGTGCTCGCGTTCGACACGGACCTCGCGCCGATCGTCGGCCAGCAGATCACGCTGACGAACACGAACGGCTCGGTGACGAACGCACGCATCGATCTGCTGATTGCACGGGCGCGCGCGCCGTTCGCATCGCAGGTGCTCGGCGGCGCAGTGACTGAGTGCGACCTGGTCGCGAAGGTGGCATTCGGCGGCCGCGTGCACGGCTATTTCTACGAAGTCGCGAGCGGCACCTGGGACCCGGACGACGGCAGCCCGAACATCGCGGACGCCACGCTGCGGGCGATGGCCGCCACCTCCGGCCAGGAAGTGACATACACGGCAGTGCCGCCCGGCTCCGGCCGCCGCATCGCTGCCAGCAACTGACCCCAGGGCGGGGATGCGGCGAACCGGAACGCCCCCTCCCTTCCCTCCCTCGCACGCGGGGGGAGGGTTAGGGTGGGGGTTCTTGTTGTCGGGCAAGCTTTGCGAACGCGAAGGCGTGTTCCCTTCTTCAGCAGAAGTGCGACACGTTTCTAGTCGCCACCAAATAGCAGTTGCGTGCGCAACGCCTCATGCTATTCTTCGCGCCGTTCGAAATTCCGCGGCAAATGCCGCATTCATTGCAACGTTACTCAAATGCTTTCGATCCACGGAACAGCCATGCAAAGAACGCTACGCGAATTGAATCGCGCCGCGCTCGGCTGCCCGTCGATTACGGGTAGCTGGTCACGGCCGGTCGCGAAAAATTATCGCGACTTCGGGACCGAACTCGATCGGTAACCGCCTTTAGGGCTCTTTGCCCCGAAAGGCGCAAGCCGGACGGGGCACCACCCTCAAAGGGAATGGGGAGCCTAGCCACCTGAGATCCCTCTCAGAGTCGGCGAAAACCACCCAAGACAGTGTTCCGTCCGCGAGGTAAAGCCCTCGATACGGATTCGTACGCGCTTGCGTATGGACCCCTGCGCCGCTAGTTCGGCCAGGACGCTGTTTAACAATCAGGAATTGATCAGGGCTCTCACCCGGATCTCGCATGGCGCGTTGAGTTCTTCAGACGCGCGGCACGCACTGCGCGTCCAACACGCGATGATGTGTTTGCGAAGTCGGGGTGAGAGCCGGAGCTGGTGAGAATTTTTGAAGCACGTGAAAGCGTGAGGGTCTCACTCGCTCTGAAATTTGCGGATGTAGCTCAATTGGCAGAGCGCGAGTCTTCCAAACTCGAGGTCGTGGGTTCGATCCCCATCGTCCGCCCCAGATTTCGATGCACGTTGCGCTTCTCATGCGAGTTGAGCGAACGCGCATCATAGTTGATTCCGCACAAATGCAGTGGGCAGCGAGCAGCACTGGCGACTGCAGCTGACTGTAAATCAGCCGTCCTTCGAGGACATACGGGGTTCGACTCCCTGGTGCCGCACCACCTCGTTGATGCCCTCTGAGCTCAGTCGGCTGAGCAGCTGCCTTGTAAGCAGAAGGTCGTCGGTTCGACTCCGACAGCGGGCCCCACTTTTCAATGTATTTCTTGTTCGTTACTTAAAATAGGAGAATGTGTCATGAGCCTCGAGGAGATGACGAAGATCGACAACCTGAAGTCGTGGACCTCGGGCGTCGAAGTGGATTGGGAAGCGGTTCAGCAGCTGCGCAACATCGCAGCGTTGCCGATTCTCGCAGGCCACGTCGCCGTGATGCCGGACGTGCATCTCGGCAAGGGTGCAACGGTCGGATCGGTGATCCCGACGAAGGCCGCGATCATCCCGAGCGCAGTCGGTGTGGATATCGGCTGCGGCATGGCGGCAGTGCGTACGTCGATCACGGCGAACGACTTGCCGGACTCGCTCGCAACGCTGCGTTCGCGTATCGAGCACCGCGTGCCGGTTGGCTTCTCGTCTCATGACGTAGCGATCAACCCGGTGCCGCGACGGTGTTGCGCGGTGCGCAGCTCGCTCAGGCCGGCAAGAAGCTCCACGAGCGTTTCGGTCAAGCTCAAGATCCTCGATGTGATCCGTCAATACGATCCGTCGCGGACCTTCAAGCAGCTCGGAACGCTCGGCGGCGGCAACCACTTCATCGAGCTGTGCCTCGATGAGTCGAATGTCGTGTGGGTCATGTTGCATTCCGGATCGCGCAACATCGGCAAGACGATCGGCGAGACGGCGATCAGCATGGCGCGTGAGATTGCAGAGCGTAAGGAGCGCAAGCTCCGCGACCGGGATCTCGCGTGGCTCGATGAGGGATCGGTCGAGTTCGAGATGTACGTCGAGGGTTTGCGCTGGGCGCAGGACTACGCAGCCCATAACCGCGCGCTGATGCTGCATGCCGTGTTGAACGCACTGCATGAAGAGTTCGGGCGCGAGATCGCGACGTTCGAGAACGCAGTCCAGTGTCACCACAACTATGCGTACGGTCGAAGAGCACTTCGGCCAGCAGGTATGGGTGACGCGCAAGGGCGCGGTATCGGCGCGTCGCGGCGAGCTCGGGATCATCCCGGGCTCGATGGGCGCCAAGTCGTTCATCGTGCGCGGCAAGGGCAACGCGGATTCGTATTGCTCGTGCTCGCACGGTGCGGGTCGTCGGTTGTCCCGCGGCGCTGCGAAGCGGACCTACACGCTCGCGGATCTCAAGGAGCAGACCGCCGGTGTCGAGTGTCGCAAGGACGAAGGTGTGCTCGACGAAATCCCCGGCGCCTACAAGAGCATCGATGCGGTCATGGCTGCACAGGCCGAGCTCGTCGATGTCGTCCATACCTTGAAGCAAGTGATGTGCATCAAGGGTTGATGTCTCTTTCGAGAGCCGGATGCAGGAAGCATCTGGCTCTCACTCTGCACCGGTAGCGCAACTGGCAGCGCAGCGGTCTCCAAAACCGCGTGTTGGGGGTTCGAGTCCCTCCCGGTGTGCCACTTTCCTGAATCCCTTCCTGGCGGAATGGCATACGCGCTGCGCTCAGAACGCAGTGTCCTCGTGACATCCCGGTTCGAGTCCGGGGGAAGGGACCAACTCTGTGAACACGCGGGCGTGGCGAAAAAGGTAGACGCGGCCCAAAAACGTTGTCAGTCGGGCCAGCTGAAAAAGCTACGCAGGTAATGAGCAGAGGCACACGGTTGCGGATGCACCGAACGGCTACTTCAGTGGGTCGCTAGGGAAGCGCGTTTCCAAGCCGATGCTCTCTTCGAGTAATGATCGGAGTTCTGCGAATTGCAGGTTCGAGTCCTGTCGCCCGCACCAATGGATCGTTAGCTCAATGGCCAGAGCATCCGGTTCTTACCCGGCAGGTTGAAGGTTCGAGTCCTTCACGGTCCACCATCTTCTGTTTGGGGCTTCGTCTAGTGGCAGGACATCGCGCTTTGAACGCGAGAACCCAGGTTCGAACCCTGGAGCCCCAGCCACACGCAATTGCGAATGCCACGTTAACTCAGCGGCCAGAGTGCTCGCCTGTCTAGCGAGAAGTCACGGGTTCGAATCCCGTACGTGGCGCCACTTGCAACGCACCGATAGCTCAGCTGGTAGAGCGCCTGGTTGAAGCCCAGGAGGTCGCAGGGTCGAAACCTGCTCGGTGCACCACTTTCATTTTGGCGAGTAGCTCAGTTGGCAGAGCACTCCGCTGTTACCGGAGCCGCCGCAGGTTCGAGTCCTGCCTCGCCAGCCAAGTTTTTGATGCGCACGCATAGCTCAGCCGGCAGAGCGCCGCTCCTACAAAGCGGAGGTCCTTGGTTCGATCCCAAGTGCGTGTACCACTCATGCGACGTTAGCTCAGTTGGAACAGAGCGCCGGTTTGCGATGCCGGAGGTCGAAGGTTCAACTCCTTCACGTCGCGCCACAACTGCTCGAGCATGAATCATGCGGCGTTAGCTCAGCGGATCAGAGTCTCCTGGTTTCGACCCAGGAGGTCGCGGGTTCGAATCCTGCACGCCGCACCAATTGCGTTCGCGTCGGGAATTCCGAGCCATCCACGCGCGAGCTCATACATCGCGCACTCGATTCTGCTGGTGAAGTCGTCTAATGGTAGGACTGCGGACTCTGACTCCGCCAATGTAGGTTCGAGCCCTACCTTCCCAGCCAACCTGTTCGATGGTGGCGTTAGCTCAATAGGCCAGAGCCCCGGGCTGTGAACTCGGAGGTTGCGGGTTCGAGCCCCGCACGTCACCCCACACATCGATAGGCGCGTAGCTCAGCTGGCAGAGCACTGCCCCGACACGGCAGAGGTCAACGGTTCAATTCCGTTCGCGCCTACCACTTCATCGATGCCCTCGCCGAGGTAGCTCAGCTGGCAGAGCAGCTGCATCGTAAGCAGCACGTCGTCGGTTCGAGTCCGACTCTCGGCTCCATTGTTTGTCATTGCACTCGTGGCCGAGCGGCTGAAGGCGCTGGTCTGCAAAACCGGTGAGCGAAAGCTCCACGTCAGTTCGAATCTGACCGAGTGCTCCACTTTCATTCGGGACTTAGCTCAGCCTGGCAGAGCACCTGCCTTGGGCGCAGGGGGTCGCGAGTTCGAATCTCGCAGTCCCGACCACTTCAATTCTCAGTGTGGCCGCTTAGCTCAACCTGGCTAGAGCGCTCGACCGATAATCGAGAGGTTGCTGGTTCGAATCCGGCAGCGGCTACCAATGTTTTCTCTCGGGCCTGTAGCTCCAATTGGCAGAGCACCTGCCTTGCAAGCAGGGTGATGCGAGTTCGAATCTCGCCGGGTCCACCATTTCTACATCGTGCAGTGGCGAAGCGGCCTAACGCACCGGTCTCATAAGCCGGCTATCGATGGTTCGAATCCATCCTGCACGACCACCACCATCATAACCACCAAAGGAGGAGCACCATGAGTCCGCACATTCTCGCGCTCGACGTCGCCGGCGCTCCGCACCGGTGGATCAACGTCCGCGACGCCGCGCACTACTACGCAACCGACATGATCGCGTGGGCCACCGGCCTGCACGAGTTCGTGCTGCGCGGTGGCACGCAGCGCTCGACCGGCGAGCAGTCGCTCATCCGCGCGAGCTCGATCATCGCGATCAAGGGCAAGGACTTCATCGTCCGCCACTTCGATCACGTGCCGACGCTCACGAAGGAGATGCTGCTCGCACGAGACCGCTACGTGTGCGCGTACTGCGCGCAGCGCTTTCGCTTCGATCAGCTCGACATGGAGCACATCGTGCCGAGCTCGAAGGGCGGCGAGGCTTCGTGGATGAACCTTGTCGCCGCGTGCAAGGCGTGCAACAACCGCAAGGGTAACCGCACGCCGGAGGCCGCAGGCATGAAGCTGCACTACGTGCCGTACGTGCCGAACCGCTACGAGGCCTTCATCCTCAGCAACCGCAAGATCCTCGCGGACCAGATGGAGTTCCTGCTCCAGGGTGTGCCGAAGGGCTCGCGAATGCACATGTCCCTGTGAAGCCGGCCGGCGGAAATGGGTCCGCCGGCCGCAACGGCAAGAATTCTGGTGAGCGCGATGACAGTCGATGTTGGGCGCTCATCGTCACCGAGGTCTTGGTGAGCGTTTGGCGCCAGCGGTTGTGGTTCGAACCACACTGGCACGCTGCAGCGCTGCTGCTGTGTGTACCCGCGCAAGACGCAACCTTGTCCGCCACTGCAATGTAGCTCAGTCGGGTAGAGCAAGCAGCTCACAACTGCTCTGTCGAGGGTTCAACTCCCTCTATTGCAACGACCTGATAAGTCGTTACTGGTAAGGCCGCAAGGCCGGGGTTCGAGTCCCCCTGTTGATGCCAGTTGCATCACCACCGCGGGGCGAAAGCCCTGCAACCGAAGCGCCCCAGCGATCCCTGATGACGCTCACGCAAGTGAGCGGGCATCACATCGCAGCGCGTACCACGCCCTGTGCGTCGATGTTCCGCATGCGTCGGGCCCGACGAGAAGCGCGGCTGAAGAGGCGTTCGTGCCAGGAGGGCGCGAGCGATGACAGCCACGTGCTCGTCGGCGATGGACCATGATGAACGCGATGCCCGTGCGGTAGGTGCGGGGTGGCTTCGGACTTATTCAAAGATTGTCGTCGCCGGATTGTCCGGCGGCGGCATTGGGCGAGTGGAAGAGAAGAAGGAGAGCAATCATGACTATCAAGCGAGTAACCGTCGCCCAGCATGAGCGTGCACTGGTTTGGAAGAACAAGACCTTTGCAGGTGTGCTGGAGCCGGGCAAGCACTGGCTCATCGCGCCGATGAGCGACGTACAGGCGCAGCTCTATGACCTCACGGTCCCGGAGTTCGAGCACGCGCGCGTCGACTTCCTGGTGAAGGAAGCGCGGGCGACGATGGAGAAGTACTTCGACATCGTCGAGCTCACCGACAGCGAGGCTGGTCTTGTCTACAAGAACGGCAAGCTGGCCGGCGTGCTCGCGCCGGGCAAGCGCCAGCTCTACTGGAAGGGCCCGATCGAAGTGAAGGTCGAGAAGATCGACCTCAACGCCGATCTCGAGGTTCCGGCCGGTGTGGCCAAGCTGCTTGCACGTGCGAAGCAGCCGCTGCTGGCGCAGGCGTCGGACGCCATCTGCTCGGCCGAGGTGGCCGACACGTCGGTCGCACTGCTGATCGTGGACGGCAAGTTCGTGAAGCTGCTCGAGCCGGGCCTGCATGTGTTCTGGAAGTTCCAGCGCGTGCTCAAGGTCGAGCATGTCGATCGTCGTGTGCAGACCATGGAAGTCTCGGGTCAGGACATCCTGACCAAGGACAAGGTCAGCCTGCGCGTCAACCTGACTGCCCTGTGGCAGATGGAAGACGTGGTGCAGGCGCGTACGACGCTGCAGAACTTCGTGGAGTACGTCTACAAGGAGCTGCAGTTCGCACTGCGTGAGGCGATCGGCAGCCGTACGCTCGATGAGCTGCTGGGCGCCAAGGGCGATCTGGATCGCGAGATCGAGGCGTCGGCGCGCGGCAAGATCGAGCAGCACGGCATCAAGCTGGCCAGCGTCGGTATCAAGGACGTGATCCTGCCGGGTGAGATGAAGGAAATCCTCAACCGCGTCGTGGAAGCTGAGAAGGTCGCACAGGCGAACCTGATCAAGCGTCGTGAAGAGACCGCGGCAACGCGTTCGCTTCTGAACACTGCGCGTCTCATGGACGAGAACCCGACGCTGCTGCGCCTGAAGGAGCTGGAGACGCTGGAGAAGGTCACGGAGAAGGTGGACAAGCTCACCGTCTTCGGCGGCCTCGACGGCGTGCTCAAGGACGTCGTGCGAATTCAGGTCCCGGCGAACTGAGTTCGAGCGACAGGAGCAAATCGGGGCCCGGTCGATGAGGCCGGGCTCCGCTTTCATCAGCGCAAATGAACCTACGACCTATGTGTGCCGGCGCAGCCGAAAACTAATGCCAGAGACGCAGGGGCACCAAGTTCCAGACGGCGAGGACGATCATCCACTGCAGGACGCCGAGCATCGCCATGACATCGACCACAGCCATCCCGCGGACGGTGCGGCTGCGTAGTTGAAGGACAAGGCCAACGAGCATTGCCAGCGGCAACGCAGCCGTCACTACCGCGAGCGTTACGCTGGCCACGGTTGCATCGCCAAGCTGCAAGAAGGACTGCTGGAAGAAGAGCGGCAGCGGCAGCAACAGGGCGATTACTGCCAGGAATGGTACGAACATCGGCTCGGATGGCCTCAGACGCCTCATTAGCAGGCGTGCGACGCCGGATGCGAATATGCAGAGCAATCCCGACGCGCCTGCGACCAGGCTTACCCATAGCGGGACGATCTTCGACAGCGATACTTGTTCGTAGCTTTGCCCCCCATCGCTCACGACCCGCTTGCCATTGGATGATTTCAGCAGTACGTGCGAGGCCGTAGCACGATCAGTGGCTCTGAACAACAGGCCACCCTGCGGCGCCAGGACTGTGCCAGCGGACTGGAACGGTTTCAGGTGCAAATGAGTGCCGTCCCAGCGGATGCGAACGAAATTGAGCACGGTGTCGAGCCAGGCGAAGCTCGCAAGCCGGTTCGGTGCGGGGATGTAGATGCCCTGCCAGGCCGCGATGTCATCAGGGAGCACGCCGGGCATTGTCGGAGCGACTGCGTCGACATTCAGCGCCCTGACGAGCAACGCACCGAACTGCCCGTAGTCCGCCGTCTCGCTATCCGCATTCATCGCAATGAAGAACGCTTTCTGCTGGTCCGGGAACAGGCACAGCGTGGCGCGATAGCCCACGGTCGTGCCATCACGGCACCGACCCACGACCCCGTGCCGGTCGCGACGACTCAAGCCAAGAGCGTATCCAGCGGACAAACCCGCCTGCGCAGCCTCGGTTCCCATCGGCTGCCCCATCGCGCGCAGCAAATTTGCATCTATGAAAGTTTCGCCCCGGATGCGTCCGTCACTCATCAGGAAGCGGCCGAACAAAGCCATGTCCTTTGCCGTGGTCGTGAATTGTCCCGCCGGCCGCAGATAGCTCGGGACGGCCGTCTGGGTCGCTCCATTCTCGAAATGTCCCATCGCCAGGCGAGCATCCGCGCGCGGGCCAACCTGCGAAACGAAGGAGAAGGTGCTGTCATGCATTGCCAGGGGTTGCAGCAGATGGGCGTCCAGATAGCGCTCATAACGCTCGCCGGTGACCGACTCGATGACCATGCCAAGCAGACCATAACCCATGTTCGAATATGAGCACCGGCTACCCGGTCGGCTGCGCACGCGGAGCAGCGCAGGATCGCCGGCGAAAGCCTCGGCCAGCGGTGTATCGGCGTCGGGCTTCAGACTGAAAACCTGCCAAAGGCGCGCGTCATCCAGACCGGCCGTGTGATCGAGCAGGTGACGCAATTTGATCGGATCGCTGGCTGCCCAAGGATTGTCGAACACCAGATCGGGCAGCAATTCTGAGATCGGCGTATCGAGCGCAAGCTGCTCTTCTGTTACCAGTTTCAGCACGCCTGCCGCCAGCAGAGTCTTGGCCACCGAACCGATGTGAATCCGATCGTCGGAACTCAGCAACGCGCCGGTGCGCGCATCCTTCAGACCTGCCGCATCGACAGCAATAGTGCCGTCCGGAGTCACCGTGGCCCACACCGCACCGGTCAGCCCGTTGTCGTTCAGGGCCAGCTCCATTTCTGCACGCAAGCCGGGCGAGATCGGAAACGCGATCGACGCCATCGGGAAGACGAGCAGCAGCGCACGGATCAGTGCGCCAATAGATGCGCCCAATAGAACAGTTCGACCATTTCGTATCTTCCCGAAGCGGCGGTTCACTGGCTGACCTGACACGGAATGCGGGACGTCATGAGTTTGCCCCATCCTGGCCTCGTCCGAGCAGACCTGTAGAGCACTCAGCAACCCTCGGTGGAAGGGTCGGCAGACCGATATGACCTACGACCTATACGTCCCGAACGTTGCAGACTTCGATCGGCAGCGTGAGCTGGCATCTGCATTGCTCGTCAAGCAGGAGCAGATGAGTCGGGCTGAAGCCCGACCTACATTCTCTGGAACGTCATGATCCAGTTCGGTTCCCAGGTCTTGCCGCCGTCGGTCGACGAAGACTGTTCCCAGCGCGCGGATGTCGGCGTGATCTGCGACCAGTTGAGGCGTCCGCGCACCGTCTTGCCCTGAGGGTCTGTGTAGTCGGAGTAGAAGTTGCCGACGCCGTTCTCGAAGCGGCCGATCGCCGGCTCGCCCATCAGTGACATGTAGCGGCTGTCGACCCACCAGATCGACCAGTGATTCTTCTCGGCGTCGTACGCGCGCACGGCAACTCCATAGGTCGTGCCGGTCGGCCGAGCGAACGTGTGCTCTTCGACGTTCGCGGCGCCGCTCATCAACGCGCGGGTGTTGCACGTTCCATCGAACTCGTACCACTCACCCGTCGGACGCTTGATGCGGTGATGAACGCGCCAGTCGCCGAAGAGGAAGTCGAAGCCGTGCGCGCCGCTGCGATCGGCGGCCGTGTCAGCACGAGCCATCGATGCAACGACGAGCAAAGCTGCCAGCAGTGAAAGTCGTAGTGTCTTCATGCCGGCTAAGCTGCTCCGCAGCGGCTAACCGGACAAGATCCATTTACCGGCCGGGAGCTGGGCCACCACGCCGCACGTACGCAGCCACTTGCCGCCTCGATGCATCCGAATAGATGAGCGTCTCGTTGATCTCCCAGGTCTCCGGCGGCGACGTGTAGTGAACTTCCGCCGTGACCGGCAGGTCGGCGAGATACGGCACTTTCAGCACCGGCGCGATCTGCGAGGCCGATCGCCGCTCCAGCGGCGACCGGCTTTCGAGCAGCTGAGCGAACTCGTCGGCGTCCACGCTCAACGAGCAGCCCAGCACTTCATCCACGTCGCTGCCGGCGGGCGTCTGCCGTATTGCACAGTCCGTGACCTGCACGGAGTCCGGCAGGGCCTGCGCGAATATCAATCGCGCAACCTCGTCGTACTCTTCGAACGGCACCCGCGTCGTATGCGGGAGCGCATGCCAGGTGGGCACCGCGACCGTTCCCACCGTCGCTGCGCCGATCAGTGCGAACGCAATAGTTTGCACGCTGTTCATATGCACCCCACCTGACACTGACCCCAAGGTGCCGCGAATAATGGCAATGCCCGCACTATTGTTCTGTCACTTGAGTGACAGTCGCGGACAGCCCTTTGGGGCTATTTCTGGGCGTTGGGAGGGGCGAATTCGGGGTTGTTCAGGAACCGCTCGTCGGTGAGGCTCGACGAGAAAGTCGAGCAGGTCCTGCCGCTCTTGCGCAGTGAGCGTGAAGCCTTTGATGAAGGGATTCTTGCCTGGGTGCGATCGGCCATCGCCCGGCCGCGGCCCATCCGTGAGCACACGGCCGCCCGCTGCGTAGAAGTCGATGACGTCGCCGAGCGTCGCGAGACTTCCATCGTGCATGTACGGCGCGCTGCGCTCGATGTTACGCAACGTCGGCGCCTTGAACCGATCCTTGTCGCCGACTTGCCCGGTCACAGCGAACAGCCCGTAGTCGGCGCCACTCACGTACGTCTCGCTGTAGGGATACAGGCCCGTCACGTGAAATGCGCGCTCGACGACGGCTGCGCTCTCGTGAGTGACGAACTGGCTGAAGTTGAACCCTGCGTGGCAATGCGCGCACTCGAGGCGCTCCGACATGAACAGGTTCATGCCGCGCACCTGCGCCTCCGTGAGCGCAGCATCGTCACCGTAGTACGCATAGCGATCGAAGGGCGAGTCGAACGAGATCAACGTTCGCACGAAGCTCGCGAGCGCTTTCGCGACGTTGTCGAATGTGACCTGCTCGCTCGCGCGAGGAAACGCGCGGGCGAACAGCTCACCGTACGTAGCATCGTCGCGAAGGCGAGCGAGGATCTCCTGCTCATGACCCGCGGCGCCCATCTCCACCGGCTGGTCACCGAACAACGGCAGCAGGACATGTTGCTCGACCGTGTTGATTCCGGAGTGCGCCCACGTGAACGTCGCCGAGTACGCGACGTTGACGAGCGCCATGGAGTTGCGACGATGCTTCTGGCCCGTGGATCCGGTCGCGGTGGCGGCTTCCTCGCTGAAAGCGTGCGATTGCTGATGGCAGCTCGCGCACGCCTGTGTGCCGTTCGCCGACAGTCTCTTCTCGTAGAACAAACGTCGGCCGAGCTCGACCTTCTCGACGGTGAGCGCGTTGTCTTCCGGAACGCGCGGCTGCGGAAATCCCGGCGGCAAGTGCCATGGGTACGGCGTTTCGCGAGCGCAGCCGCTCACGCATGCGAATGCGACGCTCAGTAGCAGCACGCGAATCCAACTCACTGCAGCACCCACAGACTCTGTGGAACGCCCGGCTGCAATCCCGTAGCGGCATACGCTTCCTTGCATGCGGGATCGTGCGCGTAGTCGCCGGTACACACGACGTAGTTGGCCGCCTGTGCTGCGGCGATCAACGGCTCCAGCCGCAGGCGGACGACGTCGCGCAGCGGATTTCCCTTGAGCTCGATTCGCATCTCGTTGGGCTGCGCGCACGGCTGCGCTGGCGGGCGCAACGCCGAGGCGGAGCTGCAGCCCGTGCTACCGAGATGGAACGACCACGCGTGACCCGCAACGCCGAGATCGGCGCGCAGAAACTTGTGGCCCGACTGCCAATTCCAGAACATTTCGCCGCGATCGAGCGGCGCGGCGGCCGCGAGCGGATTGGCGTGGTTCAGCTCGAACGGCACACCGACAGTCAGCCGGATGCCGGAATACGCACCGGCTCCCTCCTCCACTGTGCCGGCGATCGAGAGACGTCGAGGCGTTGATGGGTCACCGGCGAGGTCGAGCAGCGCGACGTGCTCGTTCTGCCAGGGCGGTTCAGCTGCGAACCTGAACGAGTGTGGCTTTCCGTGCTCATCGATGAGCTCGATCGTGTGAACATAAAACTGCAGCGCGCTCGCATTCGAAGCATCGCCGTCGATCCCGAAGCGGACCTCCGCACGCGTCGCGCCGGAGCCACACGACGACAAAAGAGCAGTGCCGAGCGCCAGCGCCGGCAGTAAGATGAGCAGCGTGCCGGTGCTGATTCTTGGGGGACACCTGAGCATGCGCAACCTCTCGATGCGAATTCCGTCGCTGCTCGTCGCAGCGTTGCTTTCCTGTTGCATCTTCCCAGCAGCGGCGGACGACGGCAAACCGCGTTACGTGTCCGGCTCCGGCCGCGACCAGGGCGACTGTCTCAACCGGTTCCGGCCGTGCCGCACGCTGAGCTATGCGATTGCAAAGGCCGGCAAGGGCGATTCGATCCAGGTCGCCGAAGGCAGTTACTCCATCCGCGAATCCGCCCAGCTGTTCGACCTGTTGTCCGTAACAGGACGCGTGCAGGCGGGCTTCAGCAAGTACAGCAGCTACTCGGAGCGCAACGCGCGGGACAAGACGGTGCTGGTCGGCGTGCCGCCGGACTTTCGCGAGCGTTTCGAGGCCGCCGGCTTCACCGTGATCGCCGACACCAAGGGACTCGAGGTCAGCAGCGATGAATCGCGTCGCATGCGCAAGCTGACGGCGCAAGTGAAGCAGACCGAGAAGAGCCAGGCGGCGGCGCCGTGCGTCGGCAACCTGTCGGGCAACTTCCCCTGCCAGTCGGTGAGCCTGCTGTCGCACCTGGCTTTCGACGTTCTCAAGCCCACTTCGACGCGAGCCAACGACATCTGGGGCTACACGGATCTCAATACCGGCCGCGAGTACGCGTTCATCGGTGTCGAGAACGGCGTCGCGATCCTCGACATCACCGATCCGACCGCACCCGAGCAGGTCGGCGCGCCGACCGGCACCGGTACGACGTGGCGCGACATCGAGATCTATCAGCTGTTCGACTCCACTGCGCAGCGCTGGCGCGCGTACGCGTACGTCACGGCCGATAACGTGCAGGACACGCTGATGCTGCTGGACCTCAGCGGTCTGCCGAACGGCGTCGAGGTCGTCAACTTCACGTCGGACCATCGCTCGGCGCACACCAACTACATGACGAACGCCGATTTCACTTACGGCATCGCGCAGACGAGCGAGACGCCGCTGCTCGCCATCGCGGGTGCCGATCTCAACAGCGGCAACCATCGGCTCTACTCGCTCACGAATCCGCGCGCCCCGGCGCTGATCAGCGTATCGACTTCCGGCTACGCGCACGACCTCGCGTCGTTCCCGGTCAAGGATGCGCGCAAGAACACTCAATGCGTGAACGCAGCGAGCCGGCCGGTGTGTCAGGTGCTGGCGGACTTCAACGAGACCACGGTGGACATCTGGGACGTCACCGATCCCACCTCGCGCCAACTGCTGGTGAGCCAGCAATACCCGAACGCGGGCTACACGCATTCGGGCTGGTGGACGGAGGACGGCCGCTACCTGTTCGTGCACGACGAGCTCGACGAGCGCGACTTCGGCCTCAACACGACGGTGCGCGTGTTCGACATGGCCGATCTGCGCGCGCCGGTGCTGGCAGGATCGTGGGTGGGCCCGACGCGCGCCATCGATCACAACGGCTACGTCCGCGGCAACCGCTACTACTTCTCCAACTACAGCGAAGGCCTGACGGTCCTCGACATCACGAATCCCGTGGCGCCGGTGCGCGTCGGCTTTTTCGACACGTTCCCCGCCACGAGCGAAGTCGGATTCGTCGGCGCGTGGGGGACGTATCCGTTCTTCGCCAGCGGCACGATCGCCATCAGCGACATCAACAGCGGCCTCTACCTCGTCCGCGACGAGACGCTCTCGACACCGCGCGGCGCATTCTCGATCGCCAATGCAAAGCTCTCGGGCACCGAAGGCCAGGCGCTCGCGATCAACGTGAACCGCAGCGCCGGCAGCGGCGCAGTATCAGTGCGGCTCGACGTCTTGTATGCGAATGCGAGCGCAGCGGACGCGACGCTCGCTTCCACGACGCTCAACTGGGCGGACGGCGACGCGCAGCCGAAGAGCGCGACGCTGAACCTCGCATCGGACGCGCTGGATGAAGACCTCGAGCTGCTGATGGTTCGCCTCGTCGATCCGCACGGCGGCGCGGACATCGCCTATCCCGATACGGCGCAAGTAACGATCGCCGACACCGGCAAGGCTGCGCGACTGCGACTGCTCGATGCGGCACCTTTAGTAGACATAGCGCGAGCGAAGGCCTACGTCACGCTCACGCGACGCGGCTCTGCGAGCGGCGAAGCTCGCGCGAGCTACCGAACGATCGCCGGCGGGACCTACACCGGCGCGACAGCCACGCAAGGCGATCTCGTTTGGCCGGACGGCGATGTCAGCGCGAAGACCATCACCGTCACGCTGAACCCTGCATCGCTCCCTGCTGGACAGAGCGGCACGTTCCAGATGGAGATCTTCAACGCGACCAACGCATCCCTGGAGACCGGCGCCGGCGCTCAGCGTCGGCGTGTTGCCCGTGACCGTCACGGTGCGTCACCTGGTGGCTGCGGTGGTCGTTACGAATCCGCCAGCGCCACCGACTCAAAGCGGCGGCCGGAGCGGAGGTGGCGGTGGGCCAGAGCCGCTGTGGCTGCTCGCGCTCGGCGTATTGCTCAGCGTTTCACGATATCGCGCTGCATGGGCGCGAGCAGCGCGATCATCTGGTTCTGCAGCGCGTAGCTGACGCCGACGCGATCGAACGCGATATAGAGGTCTTCGGTCAACGCGTTGAAGTGCGCGTTGGTGATCGGCAGTTTGGCGTGCGCGCTGCGCATGTCACGGCCGTCATAGATGCAGGGCCCGCCGGCCAGCTCGCACAACTGCGTGTAGAGCAGGTGCTTGAACTTCGTCAGCTCGGTCTGCGCAAACACGAAGTTGATGCGCTCGTCCACGAGCATGACGACGACCAGCTCGTCCACGGCGGCCTTGAGTTTCGCCTCGCCGCCCATCCGGAAGAACAGCGGCTCCTCGGCGTGCGCTGACGTGCACAGCATCAGCAGTGCGCATGCAGTCAACGAGATTCGCTTGCGCGGCGTCATGACGGTCTCCTTCAGAATCCCACTTGCGCGGACAGGTAGGCGCCGTCCTGGTCCGCGGACTCTCCAGTAAGCGGCGCGGCGATGCTTCCCAAGTTGGCGTACGCCGCGACGATCGAGACGTGGCGATTCGGCGTCCAGGCAACGAACGCGTCCCACGCCGCACTTTCCTCGTCACTGCCGAGATTGCGCCCGCGCGAGCGATACTCCACGCCGACTGCGACCTTTCGCCGCAGCAGGTACGCGAGCGTGCCCTCCGCGCGAATCGCCGCATCGTCGTTGCGATCGCCGCCGAATCCGAGCAGCCCGAATTGATTGGCGCGCGTGTAGCGCACTGTCGCGTTGACCAGCAAGCCTTGCGCCAGCCATATCTTGGTGGCGCTTGCGTAGTAGTCGACGTCGTCATCGTCGCGCGCGCCGAGCTGAACGACGCTGACGAGATCCGGCGCGCCGATCCGTCCGCCATCGCGAATGCCCCGATTGCGCTTTGCCTGAACGCCTATCGCCACCTGCGGCGCCCACGAGTCCTGCGCGTACACGGCGTCGCCGAAGATGCGCAGCTTCGCCCCGATCACGTCCTGCGACACTGAAATCCCGTCCAGCGCGCCGTCCGTTGCATCGAGCATCTGACGGCTGAAAGACAGCTCGAAGCGATCGCGGATGCCGACGCCGATACCGGCAGAACTGAAATCGAAGTCGCGCAACGCGATGCCGGTGACGTACGTGTTTGCGCCCCAGCTGTCGCGGGAGCCATAGCCGGTGATCAGCGCCCACGGCGTGAGCCCGCCGCCGCCGGCGCCTTCCACGGTGCTGAAGCCGGCGGTCAACGGCAGCTTGCCTTGATCGCCGAACCAGCTTTGGGCAAGCGCCGGCGCAGCGCAGGCGAGCATGGCTGCGCCAAGCAACGTCGAGGAGAGCCGTTCGCAACGTCTCATGGAACGCTCCGGTTCAGTTCGAGCGACTTGCGGGTTGCAGATTGGAATACGTGCGTGTCGGCGTCACCGCGGCGACCGGCTGCGACTCGCGCATGCGCTCTTCCTGTCGCAGCAGTCTTTGCGCTGCCACGACCTGCTCGCCGATGCCGGGCAATCCCGGCGTGAGCGCCTGCGCCTGCTGCATCGATGCGATTCCTTCGCGAACTTTCCCGAGCGTGACGAGCGAAGAGCCGCGCGCGGACAGAGCGAGCGCATCGCTGCGGCCCGTGCTATCGACGAGAGCGACGATTGCCAGCGCGACTGCCTTGTCGCCTCGCCTCAGCGAGTTCGCGACGATGTACGTGTCGAGCGCCTTCGCCGGCTGGTTGGCCGCCTGCTGGAGCACGCCGATGCGGCGCAGGAGATCGAATTCGTTCGCCGCGCCTTTCGCCAGAATCGACTGACAAGCGCCGAGCGCCGCTTCGCCGTCTGCGCTCATGCAACGCTGTTCGACGGTACGGCGCAGCGCCTGCGCAGCGTTTGTCTTCGCAGTCACGTCCGCGTTCGAAGGATCGAGCGCACTTGCGCGACGGTACGCGTCGAGCGCTTCGAGTGGCCGCTGCGACTTGAGCAGCGCATCGCCGCGCGCGATGACGACGGCCACGTTATCCGGTTTGATCGCGAGCGCCTGATCGCACGCGTCGATGTCGCCGAAACGCGTGCATCGCAGAACGTGGCGCGACAGCTTCGCGTCCAGCTCCGCTTGGTCGAGGCCGTCGAAGAATTGGCGTTCGCTGATCAGGCTGCGGGCGGTGCGCAGGCGCTTCTGCAGCTCTTCGTTGCGCGCATGAATTGCAGTGCCATCCTCGAGGACGTGGACCGCCTCGTCGTAGCAGCCCGCATCGATGAGCAGGTCCGCGAGGCCGAACCTGACTTTCAGCGCGTCCGGCGTCCGCTGCAGCGATTCGCGGGCGCTGACGATCGCAGGCTGCCGTGCAGACGCCTCGCACGCACCCTCCTTCGGCTGCTCGTGCGCACTGACGGCGCCGACGCTGGCCAGCAGGCACAGCACGGCAGCGAGAGCCCGCAGAATCATGACGTCGAGGCTCCTCACTGGTAGCCCTCGATGTTGCCGCCGCGCTTGAATTTGTCGAACACCCATTTGCCGTTCGGCAGCCGCACGAGGTTGAACAGGTACGTCTGGTCGACAGTGCGATACGCCGGATTTTCACGCGCGATCATGTCGTTCAGGCGGCCGCGCAGCTGCTTCATGCCGTATTCGGCGGGCTTGCTGCCGACGACGCCATCGCCATCTGCGTCCTCGCCATCGATGTTCTGCTGCGCCAGGTTTGCGATCTCGGCGGCGAGCGTCTGTGCTTCCTGCACGTTCGTCGTCGCCGCGACATCCTTGCCGAGGAGTCCAATCAGCTCGCAGCGCTCGACCACGCGCACGATGTCGCGCGCGAACTGCGGCGCGGACGCGCGGATGTTGCCGCTCGCGTCGTCGGATGTCGCCGCGAACGTGATGTGATTCGATGCCTGCACGATCGAATGCCGCAGCCCGAATGAGTCGTCGGAGACCGTTGCCGCAACGGCGGCTGCGACGTCGGTCTTGATTTGCGGCAGGCTCGTGTCTGCCGCTGCCTTCTTCGCCAGATCGCGAACGGCCACGGCGCGTTCCTCGGCCACGAGCAGATAGCCCGCCTGGCCCGGCGTCACGTGCACACCAGTCAAGGCGTGCCCCACGTGTACGTGCGCGATTGTCGGCGGCCGCGTGACGCAGCCGGATGCGATGAGCAGCGTGAGGAGCGCGAGCGCGCGGATGCTCAGCGTGGAAATGCTCATTGTGCCGTTCTCCTTACGACGCGAAAGCCGACGCTGGTGCTGCGATAGTCCGCGGCGAAGCGGTTGCGATACGAGACACGCACGAAGTCCGGCGCCGTGAACCACGAGCCGCCGCGTGTTTCATGCTGCGAGCAGTCGCCGTCGACTCGTGCGGAGCCGTCATCGGGCGCGCCGCTGTAGTCGTCGTGCCAGCAATCGGCGACCCATTCGAATACGTTGCCGAGCGTGTCGTGCAGTCCGAAGCCATTGGCGGCAAACGAGCCCACCGGCGCCGATTGCACGTACGTGTCCATGCACGCGTGCGTCGTCCAGCCCGGGAAGCGCTGCAAGGCCGTCTGATCTGCTACGTTCGCCTGACTGCAGGCCGCGGCATCGCTCGTCCAGGGTCGCGCCGCGGCCGAACCGCCACGCGCAGCGAACTCCCACTCGGCTGCGCTCGGCAACCGATACGGCTGACTAGTCCGCTGCGACAACCATTGCGCGTACGCGTTCGCGTCGTCCCAAGACACGCAGCTCGCGGGATGCAACGCTGTCTGGCCTTCGATGGCGCTCTTCCAGCTCGCAGCGGAGTCGAGTCGCCACGCGCCGTCGTACGCCCAGCAACCATCGACTTGGCGCCCGGTCGCTTCGACGAACTCCGCGAACTCGCCGACCGTCACTTCGTGCTGGCTGGCCGCGAAGGCGTAATCGATGAACACGTCATGCTCCGGCGACTCGAACGGCTCGCTGCCCGCCGTACCGGCCGGCGCGCCCTGCACGAAATCGCCGGGCGGCAGCACGATCATCAGCGGACACGTCGGGCAATCGCGGAAGATCGTTCCGACCGCCAGCTCCGGCGGAGGCGCCGGCTCTTTGGCCACTGCGACCGGTGCTGGTTGCGGCGCTGTCACGGTCTGCGGCGCGCGGAGAAACGCGAACGCTGCTATTGCTCCGATGATCACGACACTTGCAGCCGCGGCGATTTGCACTTGCCGACGTTGTCGCGCTCCAGTCAGCTCTGCGATGAATTGCCGCACCGATGGCGTACGCGCGGCGCGGTCGAACTGCAATGCATGTGCGAGAGCACGATACTGGCGCGCGGTCAGACGCGCGTGACGTTCGAGCTTGTCGCCGGAATCGCGCGCGATCGTCGACTGCTTGCGGCCGAACGGATGAGTGCCGGTCAGGAGCTCCCAGGCGATGCAGCCGAGCGAGTACACGTCGTCGCGGAAATCCGAGCCGCGATTCTCGATCATTTGTGGGCTCGCGTAGGCCGGCGTGACGCCGGTGATCGCGTCCGCGCGTGCGCTCGCACGTCCCATGAAGGTGTTGACGGGATCGGCAATGATGCGAGCGATGCCGAAGTCGATCACCTTGACGACGCCGGAGGCGGCGAGCATCACGTTGCCCGGCGTCAGGTCGCCGTGCACGACCCGCTTGGCATGCGCGAACTCGAGCGCGGCCGCGATGCTGCGAATGATCGGCAGTGCCTCAGTCGCATCGACGCCAGCGAAGCCGGGCGCGCGCACCTTCCGGGTGAGCGTGCTGCCCGCGAGATATTCCATCGTCATGAACACCGTATCGCCGTCACGGTCGCAGTCGAACACGCGCACGATGTTCGGGTGCACGAGATCCTGCAGGTAGCGCATCTCCCGATGCAGCAGCGCCATCGCATCGTTGACGTTTTCGAACGGAATGTTCAGGACCTTGACGGCGACGTGCGGATCGTCGGTGCCCGCCTCGACCATGCGCAGGTCGACGGCCTTGTAGACGCGCGACATTCCGCCCTCGCCCGCCAGCTCGGTGAGGCCGAAGCGACCGCCGAGCGTCCTGATAAACGCGGGCGGAGCGACGGCCGCTCTCGCTACCGCAGCGGGGTCGCGCAGGACCTCGGTCACCTCGCTGGTCCCGGTATCGCCGATGATGAAGGCCAGCGCCGCATCCCGCGCACGCAGCAGCGTCTTGTCAGTCGCCGCCTGCAGCTGGCGCAGAACTGCTGCGAATACGGCGGCCGGCAACGGCGCCTTGCGATGCTCGGCCTGCAGCACGCCGATCATCGCTGCGATATCGACCTGCGGTTCCGCCGCGAGCGCCTTTACGCGCGCCAACAACCCCGCCTGGTCGAGTTGACCGGCACGGAACGCCGCGAGAATGCGCTGGAGCTGTGGCATGCCGCGAATACGGCTGTACTCGGGGCGCAGATGCAGGGCGACGCTGCATGGAAGGCAAACTGTGACCCGTTGCTCAGGACTGCATGGCGCAACGAGAGCGTTGACCCCCGCCACCCGACCCTGCAACATCGATCGGCGTTGCGGAGTCAGCCGTGGACCAGCGAATCGCCTTCGCCCGCTCGAAGGACAAAACGACCATTGCGTATGCACTGTCGGGCGAAGGACCGCCGCTGGTGCGCGCCGGCACGTGGCTGACCCACGTCCATCATGATTGGGAAAGCCCGATCATCGGGCACTGGCTGCGCTTCATGTCGGAGCGGCACACGCTGGTGCGCTACGATCCGCGCGGCTGCGGCTTGTCACAGACCGATGTCGGCACGATCACGTTCGACGACTGGGTCGCCGACCTGGAAGCCGTCGTCGACCGGCTGGAGCTGCAGTCGTTCCCGCTGTTCGGCATGTCGCAAGGCGCCGCGGTCGCCGCGGAATACGCGATCCGACATCCTGAGCGCGTCACGCACCTCACCCTGTACGCACCGCTCGTCACCGGCTGGCGCGGCCGCACCAGCCCCAATGCGCAGCAGTGGCAGTTGATGGAACAGCTGGTTCTTGCGGGATGGGGCGAGGAAAACATGGCGTTCCCATCGATGTTCGCGCACCTGTTCCTGCCCGAGTCGCCGCCGCAGATGCGCCACTGGTACGCGGAGCTGCAGCGCAAGAGCGCGAGCAAGGAGGTCGCCAGCCGCCTCATGAGCGTGTGCGCCGACCTGAGCGTGTTCAAGCGCCTGAAACAGATTCGCGTCCCGACGCTCGTCATCCAGATCGCGCACGAGCAGGTCGTCGATCCGCGCGGCGTTCCAGAGATCGCCAGCGAGATTCCGGGCAGCCAGTTCGTGAGCATCGACAGCCGCAATCACATCCTGCTCGAAGACGAGCCCGGCTGGCAGGAGTTCAAGAACGTGTTCGCGCGGCACGTGCCGGGCGCCGCCGCGCCGGCCCGGCGCGATGCCGCCGCTCGTGAGCGCATCGGGCAGCTGTCGAAGCGCGAGCAAGACATCCTCGGCGAGATCGCCAAGGGCCTGAACAACCGCGAGATCGCCGACGGCCTGTTCATCAGCGAAAAGACCGTGCGCAATCACATCACCAGCGTCTTCGACAAGCTTGGTGTGTCCTCACGCGCGCAGGCCATCGTCATGGCGAAGGAAGCGGGGCTGTAGAACTGACCGTGGTCAGGCTTAAGCCTGACTCTTGGGACATATGTCCCGCCGGCCGCCCGCCAATTTGGGGCCGCGGCCTCATGAACACGAGCGAGCGAGCCGTCATCGTGCGCTCCATGAACATCGAGCTCGACACTGCCCGCTACCGCAAGATCCTGCACAACTCGCAGAAGGTCACTTGGGACATCGACACCGATGTGATCCGCTTCCGGCAACTGGATACCGACAGCAAGTTCCTGCCTGATTCGCTGTCGCTCGTGACGCAGCTGCCGTTCCTCAATGAGGGACAGCAGCGCCTGCTCAGCCAGATACAGGGCCGCACGTATGCCTATCTGTTCGGCCTGATCGAACGCTGCATCAACGCCAAGATGCTGGAGCTGGGGCGGGCGCACTGCCTGGGCGATCAGACCGCGCTCGCGGCGCTGCTGAAGTTCGTGCAGGAGGAGCTGAAGCACCAGGAGCTGTTCCGCCGCATCGAGAAGCTGGCCGACCTCGCCTTGCCGCCCGGCTACCGGATGACGACGGATCCCGACTCCGCCGCGGCCGCGATGCTGACGCAAGTCGACGTGGGCCGTGCTCGCGCTGACCTGCTTCGTCGAGATCTTCACGCAGGCGCACTACCTGCACAGCATCCGCGACGACGGCGAGTTGTCGCCGCTGTTCAAGGACGTCTTCTACTATCACTGGGTCGAGGAGGTGCAGCACGCGACGTTGGACGAGCTGGAGTGGCAGCGCGTGCACGCTGGAATGAAGCCGGAAGCGATCGACGCGGCAGTCACGGATCTCATCGAGCTGGTACGCATGCTCGACCTCATCCTGCAGGCACAGGCATCGGCCGACGGCGACTACTTCGGCAGCTGCGCGGACGCGTATCTGGACCGGGATCGATCCAACGCCGTCAAGGCGTGCCTGCTCAAGGCGTATCGACTTCAGTATCTCGTGTCGGGCGCGCGGATCGAGCGATTTCAGCGCGCGCTATCGAGCAAGGTCACTGCAGGGCAGATGCAGCGCGTCGACGCTGCGTTCGCGCCGCTGATCGCGTATGTCGGATGAACTCTCGAAGCGCCGACCTACACGGACTCGAACGCGTACTCGTGCTGCGCGTCGCGCAGCGTGAGCGTCTTCTTCGCGCCGCCGCCGACCACGAACTCGAAACCGTTGACGCCGGGCGAGATCGTGATGAACGAGGTCGTGCCGTCCGGATTGCGGCGTGAGGCCACTTCGCTCTGCCACTCGCCGAAATCGAACACGGTCTTCGGGCCGGAGCGCTGCACGGCAAGCTCGCCGAGCGCAGCATTCTTGTAGCGCGCGCCGAGCTTGGTTGCCTCCTGCGCGTTCGCCGGTACGACGAGCGTCTTGCGATCGGCGGCGATCTGCGCGAAGAACGTCTTGGCCGCGGCGGCCAGGTCGGCGTCCGCCTCCGGATGGCCGTCGAACAGCACTTCCTGGAGCTTGCGCCGGAAGCCGCTGCGAATCAGCCAGCCGGGATCGCCGTTGGTGAGCACGACCGCACCGACCTGCTGCTCGGGCAACCACATCATGTCGCTGTGGAAGCCGATCATGTCGCCGCCGTGGTGCACGACCGGCACTCCGTACGTGGTGTCGACCATCAAGCCCATGCCGTACACCGCGTCCTTGCCGATGGGCACCTTCGCGTCGCGTCGCGCGAGCAGCGGCCCCTTCGAAATGTAGCGGCGGCCGTCCGGCAAGGCGCCGTTCGCCAGCTCCATCGACACGTACTTGAGCATGTCGTTCACGGTGCTCCAGCCGGCGCCGGCCGGACGCAGCGGGATGATGGAGTAGTTCAGCTCGAAGACGGCGCGCGCAGGTTTGCCGTCGACGTCGGGCGAGTGCGCGATCGAATGGTTGCCCGACATCGCGCGCCGATAATCGAACGTCGTCGCCTTCATGCCGAGCGGATCGAACACTTCCGTCTGCATCGCCTTGTCGTAGGCGGCGCCGATCTCGAGCTGCGGATACAGCACGTGGCCGCCGGCGAAGCCTGCGGCGCCGGCCAACAGATTCGAATACTGGAACATCTCGCCGAACTTGCTGGTCGGCTGCACCGTCGCGAGCGTCGCGAGCGCGCCCTCGGGCGTGACGCCCTTGAACTGGAACAGCCACTCCATGTCCTGGCGCGGCAAGCCGGTGCACGCGCAGATCAGGTGCTCGACGAGGACGCGGCGCGTCGTATCCGCATTGCCGAGCTTGAACTGCGGCAGCACCTGCGTGACAGGCGTCTTCCACGTGATCTTGCCGGCGTCGACCAGCTTCGCGAGCAGCAGTGTCGTGAGCCCTTTGGTATTCGACGCGATCATGTATTCAGTGTCGCCGTCGACTTTCGTCGGGCTGCCGAGCTCGCGCACGCCGACACCGCCGGAGAACACCACCTTGCCGTCCTGCACGAGGCCGAACGAAACGCCCGGCACACCCGTCGCCTTCGCGCCGTCCTCGATGAACTTGGTGAGCTTGGCGATACGCGCAGCATCGAGGCGCTGTGCCTTCTTGCCAGCGAACGTCTCGCGCGAGTAGCCCTTCGGCAGCAGCTTGTCGAAGATCAATGCGACCTGCGCGCCGCGCTTTTCGCCGACCGCCTGCGCCATGTCGTAGATCACCACGGTCCAGACGTCATTCGCGAACTGCACGCCGACGCCGACGCCGCGGCGCTCGTTGGGGGAAGTCTGATACGAGTAGTTGCGCTGCTTCGACCAGCCGTCCTTGTCCGGCACGTCGGTCGCGACTTTCAGCGGCCACTTCGGCGGCTTATAGGCCGCCCAGCCGGCAGCGACCGCCGCATCGGCATCCTTGGCGCGGACATCGACGAGCACGATGCGCGAGTCACCCTCCGGCGCCTCGAGAATCGTCGCCGGTCCCTGCGTAGAGATGCTCCAACCGGCGGGCGCGATGAACGTGTTGCCGAGCGCGGTGGTTTTCGGCGTGTCCGCAGCCAATCGCACCTTCGCGGACGCCGCGTCCGGGGCAGCAGCCTGCACCGAACCGCAAACGACGAGAAGCAAGGCCAGGGTGGTGAGTGTTCGCATAGGCTGAGCTCCGCCGCGATTTCGCCTTCTGAGGGCCCGCATTGTGCGAGCCCGGCGAGCACTTCGTCCACTCGATCTATGCGCGTGCGCGGACGCCTTCGGCTATGCATCGCACGAGCGGCGCCGCGTAGCGGACGCCTGGATCGCGCTCCGGATCATAGATTGCGAAATCCACACCGGCGACGTGACCGGACGCGCACAACGCGCCGACGAGCGCACTCAGTTGTGCGTAGTCAAAGCCCGGGCTGCCCGGCGAATCCACCGCCGGCATGACGGCGTCGTCGAGCACGTCGAGGTCGACGTGCAGCCACACCTTGTCGAGCGAGCGCGATTCCAATCTCGCGAGCACTGCGCGTGCAGTGACGTCGATGCCGTCAGCTAGCGCGCGTTGTACTGTCCACTGCGTGATGCCCGTTCCGGAAAGACGTCCGTCACGCTGACCGATTTGGACGATGTCCGCGTCGACAGCCAGCGGCTTGCCGACTTGCGGCCACGCCGTCAGCAACTCCTCGCCTCGTCCACTTGCCAACGCCAGGTCCATGCCGGCGACGGCGCCCAACCGTCTGGCGGTGTCGTAGTTCGCCGGATGATAGAAGTCGCTGTGGCCGTCGACGTGCACGAGTCCGCGGCCGCCAGCAACACGCAGCCCATACAAGGCGCCGAGGAGCACGCTGCAATCACCGCCGATGACGACAGGGAATCGCCCACGACGCAGGATGTCCGCAACCTTCTCGGACAACTGCAACGAGAACGCGCGGATCGACACGCCGTTGCGGATGCGCGTCCCGGGTTGAGCTTCGAACTGATATGCGGGCCGCTCGAGCGAGATCACTTCGTCGGTGTCGAGTGCCTGCGCGAGCCCGGCTTGCATCAGCGTTTGCGGCGCCCGCCACGTGCCTTGCTGAGCGGACCCGACAGGACTCAAGCCGAGGTTGCTCGGCGCCAAGACGATGCTGACGGCTGCAGCGCTCGCAGGCACCGGCGCCAACGCACTCGCGGCGGCGGCCATCATGAACTCGCGGCGCGTCAACTCCATGGATCCGCTCAGGCATCTAACCTTTAATCACTATTACACTGGTTCTGCGGGTCGTCAACGGAACGCTTCGTGCGGCTCATTCGTGTCCCGCTTCGAGGGGAGAGCGTGTCCTTGAACAATACGAACGGACGGGCCGCCGACGCAGCGCCCGCACCCACGCACAACATAATGAACTCATGAAGAAGCGGCACTGGATAGCTGTCGTGCTCTTGGTGCTCGGAATTGTCAGCGTGGAGCTGGTGGCCACGCGGGGCAATCGCGGCGACCCAGCCTGCGACAAGGACGGCGGCAACTGGCACTTCTTCGACGACAGGACGGACGACCCGCGCAACTGCAGGCGTTAAACTCCGCGCACTCGAATCCGCGGAGGTGGTCAGTGCGCGTCATCGGTCGGCTCTCGATTCCCGCCCTTACGTTCTGCATCGCACGCGCGCTCGCGCAAGACACTCCCGAGCCGGGCTCGACCGAAGACATCGCCCAGGCCACCACCGCGCCGCAATTCCTGTCGCCCTGGGTCGCGTCCCTCCCCGCCTCCTCCTCGGTGCCTTCGCCGCGCGCATTCCTCAAGCGCATTCCCGGCGCGCCGGGCGAGCTCGTCGATTCGGCCACGGCGTACGGCTATGCACGTGCGCTCGCCGCCGCTTCGCCGCGCGTCGAGCTCTTCACGATCGGCCGGTCGGAGGAAGGACGCGACATCGTGCTGCTGGCGATTGCGGACGAGCAAGGTATCCAGACGCTCGATCAGCTGAAGAACGACACCGCGGCGCTCGCGGATCCGCGCACGACGGATCCAGCCGCGGCCGAGCAGATCGTCGCGCGTGCACGACCGATCTACTATTTCAACGCCGCGCTGCATGCGGACGAAACCGGCTCGACCGAATCGGTGCTGGAGCTGGCCTACCGGCTGGCGGTGTCCGAGCAGCCGATGATCCAGCGCGTCCGCCAGAACCTGGTCGTGCTGATCAATCCGGTCTCGAACCCGGACGGACGCGACAAGGTCGTCGAATGGTTCTATCGCTTCCTGAAAGGCAAGATCGGATCGCAACACGCTGCCGCGCATATCGCCGCCGTACTGGTCGAAGTACGCGTTCGTCGACATCAATCGCGACGCGCACCAGCTCGTGCATGAATCCACCCGAGCGGTCTCGCGCATGTTCTTCGAATGGCATCCCACCGTCGTGCACGACCTGCACGAGAGCGTCGCGCTGCTCATGTCGTGGAACGGCACCGGGCCGTACAACCCGAACATCGATCCGATCACGTTCACCGAGTTCCAGGCACTGAGCTTCCACGAAGTGCAGACGCTGACGTCGTTCGGCATGCCCGGCGCCGCGACCTGGCACTTCGGCGAGGCGTTCGCGCACCTGTACCTCGACTCGGTGGCGATGAACCACAACTCGATCGGGCGCGGCTACGAAACGTTCGGCAACGGCACAGCGGAGACGCTGGAGTGGACGCTGACGCCGGAGGAAACCTCGCGCGAGTGGTATCGCGTGCAGCCGCGCGCCGGCCGACGCCGTTTCTCTGGTCGGCACGCGACAACGTCAACTACAACGAGACAGCAGCGCTCGCGGCGCTCGACATGGCGGCAACGCAATCGAAGACTGCTGTTGCGCAGTTTCTACCGCAAGGGCTTCAACTCGTGGCGCAAGGGTGTCGACGAGCCGCCGTATGCGTTTGCGATTGCGGCAGACCAGGGCGATCCGACGCGCGTGGCGCAGCTGATCGCGCGCCTGCAGTCGCAGCACATCGAAGTGCATCGCTCGAATGCCGCGTTCACCGTGAAGGAAGGCGCTTTCGGCGTCGGCACGTATCTAGTGCGGCTCGACCAGCCGTATCGGAACTACGCAGTGGATCTGCTCGCGCCGCAGGAGTTTCCGAAGAACGGCGGCGAGCCGTACGACGACGTGTCGTGGGAGCTGCCCGCGCACTACCACGTCGAGGCGGTCGCGATTGCAGATCCGGCGATCAAGAACGTCGGCGCCGATCGGCGCTCACCGAAGCGCCGCAGCCGCGCGGGAAAATTGCGGGCGACGGGCCGATGTACGTGCTCAAGGACAGCGGGCAGGAAGGATTGCTCGAAGCGCGCTATCGGCTGGCGAAATTCAAGATCGAGATCGCGGAGCATGCGTTCAAAGTCGGCGACACGGAGTATCCGGCGGGCTCGTGGATCCTGCCGGCGCAATCGGGACTCGGCGCGGCCCTGCAGGACGTGGCTAGCGCGCGTCGCGCTCGATTTCGATTCGATCGCGTCGACTCCCGATGTCGCTCGTCACGCAGCCAAAGCGCCGCGACTCGGCGTGTGGGTACCGTGGGCCGACACCGACAGTATCGGCTGGCTCCGCCACACGCTCGACGAGCGCAACATTCCTTACGCATATGTGCGCGACGAAGACATTCGCGCGGGCAACTTGCGCGCAAAGTACGACGTGCTGCTCTACGGCCATGTCGATCTCGAGCTGGCCGAGCAGATCCACGGCCTGCCGAAAGCGTGGGGACCGATGCCGTTCAAGAAGACGAAGCAGACGCCGAGTCATGGCACGCCGGCGTCGTCGAAGGACATCACCGGCGGCATCGGCTGGGACGGGCTCGCGCAGATCCAGAAGTTCGTCGAGGGCGGCGGCGTAATGGTCACGCTCGGTAGCGGCTCGATGCTCGCGCTCGAAGGCGGCATCGTGCGCGGCGTGCGACGCGACTCCGGCGGCATGCCGCGCAGCGCGGGCAGCGGCGGCGCCGAATCCGCGCAAGCCGCGGTGGAATCCGTGACGCGCACGCCGGGGTCGCATGTGCGCGTCTCCTTCGCACAGCCCGATCATCCGATCGCGTATGGCTATCCCGCGCACACGCATGTGTTCCGACAGAACTATCCGCTCTACGCCGTCCCGCGCCGCTGGCTGCGCATGGCGTTCTGCACGACCTGCCTCGATGGCCCGTCCGATCCGGGCGGCGTCGTCATGCAGTGGGGCGACACCGGCACGGACCAACCGTTCCTCGTCAGCGGCCAGGTCTGGGGCGAATCGAACCTGATCGGCCGTCCGGCGATTCTCGACATGCCGGTCGGGCGCGGCCACGTCGTCGCCTTCAACTTCAATCCCGCTGCATCGCGACTTGAACCGCGGCGATCAGCGCCTGCTGTGGAACGCCATCCTGAACTGGGAAGCGATCCTCGCGCGGCGCTGACGCGCGGATTCGCTATGATTCGGCCATGAACGAGCAAAAGCGCCGCCGCGGGCAATGGGTTTCCGGCTTGCTCTTCGTGCTCATCGCGGCGATCGCGATCGGAGCGATCTTGTTGCAACTCAGCGCCTCCCG
Organism: uncultured Gammaproteobacteria bacterium; assembly: GCA_963830745.1. Classification (GTDB taxonomy): domain Bacteria; phylum Pseudomonadota; class Gammaproteobacteria; order Steroidobacterales; family Steroidobacteraceae; genus Steroidobacter. The sequence continues at coordinate 93,136 of CAWHNL010000009.1, read as the reverse complement.
GCACTGAGATCCAAGCAACTGACGGCACGCAGATCGCGGTTTAGCCGTGTCGGCACCGGCCGGCTCGGGACGTCCTTGGGCGGAAGGGCCGAAGGTCGGACCCCTACCGGAGGAAGTCCCATGAATGCCGAAGTGAAGTGCCAGTCCCCAGGTGCAGCCGCAGGTGCGCGGCGGAGTCGTCGCGTATCTGCAGGTCGACGGTGCCAGCAAAGCGTCCGAGTTCTATCAACGCGCGTTCGGTGCAACCGAAGTTGCCCGGCAGCCGGTCGACGAGAAGGGCCGGACGATGCACGTCCATCTCTACGTCAACGGCAGCTCGCTGATGCTCAGCGATCCGTACCCCGACTATGGCTACGCGCTGCAGACCCCGCAGGCATTCGACCTGATGTTGCACGTGGATGACATCGATGCGTGGTGGGCACGCGCGGTCGCCGCGGGCGCGGAAGTCATCCAGCCCGTCCAGGACATGTTCTGGGGTGCCCGCTACGGCCAGCTGCGCGATCCGTTCGGCGTGCGCTGGTCGATGAATCAGCCGCTGACCTAGTTTTCTGGTCTGCTGTTCGCGTTGTAGCGCGTGTGGTACGTTCGAGGCCTCCCTTGGCCTCGGGCGAGCTGCATGCGATCGAGAGCCGCTTCACGACGCACTCCCGCGCGGTCGAGACAGATCGTCCGCCGAGCGCGCGTCGTGAAGGCCATCGATCACGCGCTTCGCAACGGCATCTGCTGGATCGCGGCGCCGGCCGGCTACGGCAAGACGACCGCGATGCTCGATTACCTGCAGAAGAAGCCCACGACGCACCTGTGGTACCGCGTCGACGAGGGCGACCAGGACGTCGCGAGTTTTTTCCATCACATCGGCAACCTGCTGCCGGCACGCGCGGCGAGCCAGCTGCCGGTGTTCGGATCTGAGTACGCGGACCAGCCAGCGGAATTCGCGCGGCGGTTCTTTCGCATGTTCTTCCGCAAGCTGAGCCGCGTCGGGCTGCTCGTCATCGACGATCTGCACTACGGCGTCGAGACCGCGCAGTTCCGCACGATGCTCGCGATCATGCTGCGGGAATTGCCGGAAGATCTGCAATGCGCCTGCATCAGTCGCACGCTGCCGCCCGACGAGCTCGCTGAGCTCACGTTCAAAGGGCAACTCACCGCGCTCGATCAGTCGATCCTGCAGTTTTCCGACACCGAGGCGCGTGCGCTCGTCGCGAGCCGCTCGCGCAGCCGCTCGTCGGCAGTAGACATTTCGGCGGCACGTGGCTGGGCGGCCGGTCTGGTGCTGCTCGCGGATCGAGCGGCAGCCGGCGATTTGCGTGCGGAGGTGCCGCGACCGAGCGATTCGCGTACCGGGCGGACCGCGGTGTTTACCGCCCTCGCACGTCAGCTCCTCGATGCACTCACTGCGGAAGAGCAGGAGGCGATGCTCAAGGTCAGTTTGCTGCCCGAGATCACGCCGGATCTCGTCAAGGACCTGACTGGATCGGAGGCTGCCCGCACCCTGCTCGCACGACTGCATCAGCGTCAGCTGCTGGTCACTCGCGTCGAGAGCGCTCGCGGCGTCTATCACCTGCACGATCTGCTGCGCGACTTCCTCCAGAACCTGCTCGCGCAGCACTTCGCCTCCCGCGAGCTGGCAAGCCTGCGCGAGCAGGCCGCGACGCTGTTGCACGCCGCCGGATATCCCGATGCGGCGATCGAGCTCGCGCTGCAAGCACAATCGTGGTCGCTTGCGCGCGGCTTGATCGTGCAACGTGCCGAAACCCTGATTGCGCAGGGCCGGCGCGCCACGCTCATCGACTGGTGTAACGCGCTGCCCGCTTCCGAATGCGACGCGTGGATCTGCTACTGGCTCGGCGTCGCGAACATGGCCGACGATGCGGCCGCAGAGTCGTGGTTCGCGCGCGCATGGACGTCGTTCGCAGAGCGCGGCGAGCTCGATGGGCAATGCCTCACCGCTGCTCGCGCCGTGCTCTCCAAGTCCGACAGCTGGCGCACTCACGAAGGACTCGCGGCGTGGACCCAGCGCGTCATCGACGTCATCGAGCGCGACTTCCCGAAACTCTCGCGCGGCGATCAGCTGCTCGCCTGGACGGGAATGTTGCGCGCAGTGGACTTCGCGCAAAACTACCAGAGCGATGCGCCGGCCGTACGCCGACTGACGCAGCGCTTGTTGGAGCGGCTCGCCGTGCGCACGGCCGGCGACACCGCAAATCTGCGGCTGATGGCGAGCCTCACGTTGATCGATCATGCCGGCGCGACTGGCCGGGCAGAGTTGTTCGAGCGCGCCGTCGACAGCGTGGTCGACGATCTGCGAGCGAGCGATCTGTCGTCGTGGGTCTTCGGCAGCTGGCTGGTCACGTTCGGCTCGGTGACCTCCCGTTACTTCACCTATTCCAAGCGAGGGTTCCCCTACGCTTCGCCGGAAGACGCGTTGCGCGCCGCCGTGGCGATCGGCGAGCGCGAAGGATTGCGCGGCGTCGAGTTCGGCGCGCTCTATCACCTGCAGCTGCTCATGAAGCTGCGCAACGACTGGTCCGAGTTCGCGACGCTCATCGCGCGCATCGCGGAGATTTCCGACAGCCGCTACACGACGCAAGTTGCCGTCGCGGCGGATTGCGAAGCGGCGCTGCACACTCGCCAGAAGCGTTTCGCCGCAGCGAGTGCGGACTGCGATCGCTTCATGGCAGCCATCGAGGCAGCGAACGAGCCGCCGCTCGAGCGTTGGCCGCACTTCATCACCAAGTTCCAGGTGTTGCTCGCGGCGGAGATGCCCGGCGAGGCCGCCGCATTCCTCGAGGACCTGATTCATCTCTTCGACGGCGCGATCAGGCAGCGCACGCAGATCTGCGTGCTCGCTGCACACGCGTTCGCCGCGAAGTGGCGCGGTTCCGCGTGACTATGCCGAACGACTGCGCACGTGCATGACGCACCTGCGGACAGCGAACTGGACGGCCGTGCTCATCAACCTGCCCGATCACCTGGCAGAGCTGTGTGCGGACGCGCTGGAACTGGGCATCGAGCCGGACTTCTGTGCGGCGCTGATTCGCCATCGTGCTCTCGTGCCGCCCGAGTCCTTGCCCTCGCGCTGGCCGTGGCCGCTGCGCCTGTACGTCCTCGGCGACTTTCGCATGGAGCTGAACGGCGCGCCGGTGAACCCGGGCGCGAAGCCGTCGACGCGCTCGCTGGACATCCTGCGAGTGCTGGCGATTTCGAAGGACCATGCCTGCTCGCTGCAAGATATATATGAGTGGCTCTGGCCGGATGCCGAGGGCGACCAGGCCAAGGCCGCGTGCGAACAGGCGCTGCATCGGCTGCGCAAGCTCCTGTCCGCGGCGGACTTGATCGTGCAGCGCGAGGGCAAGTTGTACCTGTCGGCGCAGCACACCTGGGTCGACCTGGTGGATTGGGAACGCAAGCTGACGCTGGCATTGCGAACGCCGCAAGATGAGGTCATGCACCGAGCGATCGGCGAGTTCGGCGGGCCGCTGTTTCACTCGGAGCGCGCGACGGCCTGGGCCCTGCCCGCGATAGAGCGCGTGCGCAGCAAGTTCATCGACCTCGCGGGCCGCCTCGCACGGAGATTCGAAGGGCGCGGCGACCATGCGGGCGCACGCGCCGTGTACCTGCGTGCGATCGACATGTATCCGACGTCCGCTGTCTGTTACGAAGGCTTGATCCGCAATCGGCTCGCCATGCAGGACCAAGCCGGTGCGCTCGAGGACTACGAGCGTTACCTGCGCGTCATTCAATCGACGCGCGAAGCCCAGCCATCTCCTGCCATTCGTTCGTTGGTGGGCGCGCTGCTGCGCTAGGGCTTGACCGAAACCATCAACTTGACGATTTCCTCGGTGACGTTGGGCTCGAGCCCTTCCGTGTGGCCTTTGCCCAATCGCACGATGTCCGCAACGACGTGGCCACCCGTGCAGCGCGGGTAGACGTACACGCGGGCGGTGCCGGGACCGGGAGCAAGTCCCCAGATCTTGTTGGGTGCGCGCGTGCCGCTCGTGTCGTACACGTAACCGGCTTTGGTATCGACTACATCAGCTCGCTGTTCGCGCGCGCTACACCCGAGTCGCTGCGCCCAGCGCGATTCATTCGGCAAACCCGCCGGCGTGAACTCGTGCTCGCCGGACTCGTAGATGTGCGAGAACGAGTAGTCGGGCAGATTCTCCGCGTACGCTGCCAGTCGCAGCGGGGCCGGTGGCGCTGCACTCGTCGACCACTCGTCGACGCATTGGGCGGCGCGCCGGGCGGAGGTCCCGGTATCGCCGCGCGAATGTCTTCGCGCTTCGAACCGAGCCGGCCACCGGACAGGCTGACCCAGCCTGTCAGTCGTTCGCGGAAGAAATCCGTGAGCAGCAGTCGATTCGAGGTCTGGCCGCCTTGCGAATGTCCCGCTAGCCAGAACGCCTTGACCCGTTCCTTGCCGAGTTGGTCATAGACGGACGTGACGATGTTCTTCAGGTACTCGTCGTCGGCGTCCGACCAGACGCGCGTCGGCGAGTTGGGTGTGGCAACGACCAGCCGATACTTGTCCTTGAAGTCGAGCAGCGGGAAGTAGTGGCGCGTCCAGTTGCCGTACGAGCCGCCGCCGTGCAGGTTGAGCACGACCGTCACTTTCTCGTCCGCGCGCAGATCGCACGGGTAGTCGAGGAAGTAGGTGCGGCGGGTCTTCATCTCGACGACCGCGCCAGGGTTGATGATGCGATCCCCCGGGCAATCCTTGTCGGGGCAATGCAGCGGCGGCGGTGTGGTGCAGCTCGCGCCGCTGAACTGGAACGGTTTGTCCTGACCGGCAGCGACGCCGCTGAAACCTGCGACAGCGGCGATCGCGCCGAGAACCTTGAGCATCGTGTTCATGTGGGCTGCTCCTTCGTCTCGAGAAGCTGCGCCAAGCATACGGACGCGGGCCGGGCTCCTCACGCGTCTTGTCGATTCTTCATCGTGCTTCCGCAGAGCGAAGCAGCGTGCTCAGTCGCCGCCGCAGCCGCCGCCGCATCCCCCAGTCGCCGCCGCAGCCGGAGCCGGCGTCCGCTGTGACTCGTCGGTGAGGCTCGCCGAACCCTTCGGTCGAGCCGTCGAAGGAGGCGTCGCTGAAATCGCTCACCGCAATACACGACGGGCGGGCCGTCATACGACCCTCGGATGCATGCCTTGCAGCAATCCGGCTTGTAAATGAACCCGCCAGCGATACCGAGCTTCTGATCGAGCGCGAACAGCAGCGGCAAGCGCGTCGGCAGCGCGAGGATTGATGTTCTCTTCCTTGCAGGCGAACCACCACACTCGCCGCAGACCGACGTTGGGTTGCTGGTCTACCGTCTTCCGGCTCAGCACGGCAGCGGGCGTGTGATGCAGGAAGCCGCCGAAGGCGCGGCGGCAGAACGCGTCGTAATGGCGCGTGTAGAGAATGAACTCGTGCCACAGGTCATCGGTAACCTGTGATGGCATTGAGACGTAGCGGCGTCCGCTGTGCAGATAAGCGAGGAAGAACTGCCGCAGCGCATGCGCGACCAGCTGCAGCTGCTTCGTATCGAGTTCCGGCCGTTTCGCGCGCACCTTGTCGAACAATCCGTGCGGAAAGGTGTATCGGCGGATGAATTCGGCGCGGGCGAGCTGGCGCCAGCGATGCCAACAATAGGTAGCGCCGGCGGCGATCACGGCGACGACGATCCAGGCCTCCATCGAGTCTCCTACTGGCCGACGCGGCGCCGCGCTTTGAGCAGCACGTTCACGGGCTCCGGCCGGCCGTTCCAGTAATCGAGCCGCACGCGGCCGTCAGGCAGTTGGCTCACCGTCGCCGGAATCGCGCTGAAGGTGCAGTACCAACCGGAGGGCAGAACGACGGCATTGCGCGGCCGACCGAGACTGCGATCGAACACGAGCTCTTCGCCATCGAGCTTGTAGCTGACAGGCGCGGTGTAGGTCTCCGCGATTCGCAGGCGCAACGATCTGGCCGGCCTGCACCGCGGGGAACGGAATCACCACGACGCGCGCGTCCGGCTCGACGGTTTCGCCCGCGTTGATCTTCGACGCGATCATCTCCGCGCCGCTCATTTCCTTCGCCTGCAGCTGCTCGCCCGTATCGAGAATGCTTGCCGACGGGTTGCTCGCGACGCTGCCCTTGCGGACCACGTTCGCGTAGCCGTTCACGCCGGGCCGCGTTTCGGTGTAGTCGTGATACAGCGCGAACGCGTGAGTCTCGGGCTGCTGCAGGAAGTAGACGATGTCGCGATCCTGATGCGCGCGCTCCGACAGCCGGTCTTCCTCCGTCTCGCCTTCGAACGGAGACTCCCAACTGCGTTGCTTCGTCGCAGCTTTCGGCACGGCGGCTGCACCGTCTGCGCGGTTTTCGTCGCGCGTATCACGAGCGGCGCCGGGCCGCCTCCGTTGTTCATGAAGCTGATCGCAATCCGGCCGTCGCTTTCGGTGAGCAACTGCGACGGAACCGTCAGGCCGACGACTTCGTATCCTGCGGGCAGCACGACCTTGTTGCGACGGACGCCGAGCGGACGGTCGAAGACGATCGTCTTGCCGTCGACGGAGTAGCTCTTCGCGTCCTCGTACGTCTTCACGATCACGATGCGGCCTCGTCCGTTCGTCGGCACGGGCCGCGCCAACGTGACTTTGATGTAGTTCGTGTCGAGATCGGCATCCGCCATCAACGCGTCCTTGCGCGCGTCCGCACCACTCACGATCTCGAACTTCAGCGGCTTGCCCGTCATCGCATCGAACACGCTCTCCTCGGTCGCGGCGCTGCCCTTGCGAATCGGGTTGTAGTAGTGCTTCGCGCCGGCGGTCGTCGCCGTGACTTCGTAGGTGATCTTGAAGCGGTTGCTGCCGGGCGCGAGCAGCTCATAGCGCGTGTACTCGTCGGACTCGGTCTGGCCGGTGGCTGTCTCGAAGTAGATGCCGTCCTTGGTTACCTGAGCCTCGCGCCGTCGAGCACGATGATGCGAAGGCGACGAAGATCGCAAAGACCGCGGCAAGGCATGGTTTCATTGCTGGCTCCCGTGTTGTGAGCATGATTCTGCCACTTCAGGAGCATCAATTGCGCTGGAAGAACGGTCCGACTTTGCCTCCAGGATCTGCACCAATGCAGGATCCATGTACTCGAACTCGTCGGGGATATCGAGGCACACGATGCGCTTCGACTTGAGTACGGCCGGAAGCGCTTCATCAGTCTGTTGCGATGAGCGCGCTCCATGACGAAGATCACGTCGGCCCATTCCAGGAGCTCAGGCGAAACGGGCGTGTCGGCCGCGGGATCCGTGCCCGCGGACGCGACTTCGAAGTCCGCGCGGTTCGAGAACACCTGCTCTGCAGTGGGACTGCGCAGGCGATTCTGACTGCAAACGAACAGTACGCGCTTCACCGTCTGCGGATCTTCACGTATCGCCAGTCGGCACGATGCCTGCGGTCTCCACCATCAGGATGACGGTGTGCTCCGGCGCGCGAGGCCGATGCATCACGCCCTTCGGCACGACAAAAGCCTGGCCGGGACGCAGGTCGACGGTGCGATCCTCCATCTCGATGATGAAGCGGCCGCTCACGACGTAGAAGAACTCGTCCTCGGCGTCGTGCTTGTGCCAGTGATACTCGCCCTGCACCGAGCCGAGGCGCACGACCGACTCGTTTACGCGGCACAACGTCTGGTTGTACCAGGGGTGCTGGTTGGCTGCGACCAACGCATCGACGTCGATCACCTCACCGGCTGCGTGCAGGATGTTCAGGTGTGTCGAATACTTGGAGCTGTAGTCGGCAGTCGTGGTCGCCATGGTGGTTCCTCGAAGTCCGGCTGAAGCCGACCTACAGGCGGGCAAGTGAAGGCAGGGTCGATGCTAAGCTAAGCGCCGCCCTATCCGGAAGCGCGACCATGGCCCAATTCCTCGATCGCCGCACATTCCTGCACGCCTCGCTGCTGAGCGCCGGCGCGCTCTCGTACTGGCCGCGGATGATGCTCGCACAGGAGCCGAGACCGCGGATCGTCGCGCGCCCGTTCGAGTTGTCGCAGGTGCGGCTGCGGCCAGGAGCCGCGCTCGATGCCATGAACGTCAATCGTCGGCATCTGCTGGCCTACGATCCGGACCGGCTGCTGCACATGTTTCGCGTGACCGCGGGCCTGCCCACTTCGGCTGAGCCGCTCGGCGGTTGGGAAGCGCCGAACAACGAGCTGCGCGGACATTTCACCGGACACTATCTATCAGCGTGCGCCTTGTCGTTCGCGCACGCCGACGACAACGCGATGAAATCGCGCGGCGACGCACTCGTCGCAGAGCTGGCGAAGTGCCAGGCGAAGTTCGGCAACGGCTACCTGAGCGCATTTCCGGAAGAGTTGTTCGATCGCCTGCGCGCGAGCCAGCCTGCGTGGGCGCCGTTCTACACGCTGCACAAGATCATGGCCGGCATGCTCGACATGCACGTGCTCGCTGGTAACGCCCAAGCGCGCGACGTGCTCGAACGCATGGCGACCTGGACCGCGCAGTGGGTTCGGCCCATCGATACCGCGCTATGGATCGGATCCTCGAGCGCGAGTACGGCGGCATGAACGAAGTGCTCTACAACTTCGCTGCCGTCTCCGGGCAGGATCGCTGGCGCGAGCTGGCAGAGCGCTTCAATCGCCGGCGCATCTTCGAACCCCTCGCGGCCGGCCGCGACGAGTTGCAGGGGCTGCACGTCAACACGACGATCCCGCAGGTCATCGGCGCTGCCCGCGGCTACGAGCTCAGCGGCGACAGAAATCTGCACGACTGCGCCGACTACTTCTGGCACACCGTCACTGAGCGTCGCTCGTACTGCACCGGCGGCACCAGCAACGGCGAGTCCTGGAACGCCCCGCCAGGAAAACTGGCGGCGGAGCTGTCGGGTTACACGCAGGAGTGCTGCGTCACCTACAACATGCAGAAGCTCACGCGACATATCTTCGGCTGGACCGCGGACCCGCGCGCCGCGGACTACTACGAACGCGCCTACTACAACGGCATTCTCGGCGTGCAGCACCCGCGCGATGGCAGCAAGCTCTACTACGTGCCACTGCAGAGCGGTTTCTGGAAGCTGTTCGGCACGTCGATGCACGACTTCTGGTGCTGCACCGGAAGCATGGCCGAGGCGTTCGCAAAGCTCGGCGACAGCATCTACTTCAAGGACGACGACGGGCTGTACGTCAACCTGTTCGTACCGTCGGAAGTGACGTGGCAAGAGAAGGGTCTGCGCATCGTGCAGGACACCTCGTTCCCGGAAAGCGATCGCGTGACACTCACGGTTCGAGCGGCTACACCCAAGCGCGCGCAGCTGCGCATTCGTGTGCCCTACTGGTCCGTCGGCGGTTCGGCGTCACTGAACGGCGCACGACTGGAGAGCTTTGCGACGCCGGGCAGTTACTTCGTCCTGGATCGCACGTGGCGCGACGGCGATCGCGTGGAAGTGCGCTTGCCGATGCGTCTGCACTCCGCGCCGATGCCGGACGACCCGACAGTGCAGGCCGTGATGTATGGACCGATCGTGCTGGCCGGCAAGCTCGGTGCCGCCGGTCTCACGGCGGACACTCTGCGTGCGGAGCCGACCAAGCCACGGACCGTCCCCGAGTACAAGTCCGAACCGGTCGCGGCGCCAGCCATTCGTGCGCCGTCGAGCGATCCTGCCAGCTGGCTCAAGCCCTCGGGCGAGCGCCCGCTCGAATTCCGCACGGTCGGCCAGTCGAATGAGCTGACGCTCGTGCCGCTCAACCGGATCCTCGACGAGCGCTACGCCGTCTACTGGAAACTTTCGGTGTAGAACCGGCGTTCGTCCGATCGTCATGGGGAGGTAGACCCACAGAATCGAACCGGAGGAAGGTCCCATGGCCGAGCGAGAACGCGTCCCGAGCCCCAAGGTCGTAGCGGAAGGCGACTGGCTGACCCAGCGCAAGGCGCTGCTGGAACAGGAAAAGGAATTGACGCGGCAGCTGGATCGCGTGAACGCGGCGCGCCGCCGCCTGCCGATGGTCAAGATCGAGAAGACGTATGCGTTCGAAGGACCGAACGGCAAAGCCAAGCTGCTCGACCTGTTCGAAGGCCGCCGCCAGCTGATCGTCTATCACTTCATGTTCGACCCGGCCTGGGAGAAAGGCTGCCCGGGCTGCACCGGCTACGTCGATGCGCTCGGCGACCTGTCGATGCTCGCCAAGCGCGACACCAGCTTCGTGGTGATCTCGCGCGCGCCGCTCGCGAAGCTCGAAGGCTTCAAGAAAGCCAAGGGCTGGAAGTGGCCGTGGTATTCCTCGTTCGGCAGCGACTTCAACTACGACTTCCACGTGACGCTGGACGAGAGCGTGCGCCCCGTCGAGTACGACTATCGCACCAAGGCGGAAATGGCAGCGGCCAAGGTGCCCAATCCGAGCAAGGGCGAGGAGCACGGCTTGAGTGTGTTCTTCCGCATCGACAACGACGTGTTCCACACGTACTCGACGTACGCGCGCGGCACCGAATCGCTGACCGACGCCTACGCGCTGCTCGATCGCACGCCGTACGGACGCCAGGAAGATTTCGAGGACTCGCCGCAGGGCTGGCCGCAGAAGCCGACGTACGGCTAGCCGCATCGTCCGCCGGCCCGCTGCCGTCGTTCGCCGGCAGAGGCTTCTCAGGCTCAGCGCGAGGGACCACGCTCCGGCATCACCTCAAGAGGATGCCGGCATGTACCTCGCGCTGAAGCTCCTGCACGTCGTCGCCGTGATCATCTTTCTCGGCAACATCACGACCGGCCTGTTCTGGCACGCTCACGCCGCGCGCACGCGCGACCCGAAGCTGCTCGCGCATACGATGGACGGAATCATTCGCAGCGATCGGTGGTTCACGCTGCCGGGCGTCGTCGCGATCATCGTGGCGGGCGTGGCTCTGGCCGCGTACGGGCACTTCCCGCTGCTGCGCACGCCATGGATCTTCTGGACGCTCGTGCTGTTCGCGATCTCGGGCGCCGTGTTCGGAGCACGAATCGCACCGTTGCAGCGTGAGCTCAGAGCGCTGGCCGAGAACGGCACACGAGGCGGCTTCGATTACGGACGCTATCGCGCCCTCGCACTTCGATGGGAAGTGTGGGGCGCGATCGCACTGCTCACGCCGGTCGCCGGCCTGGCGCTGATGGTGTTGAAGCCAGCCTAGAGATTCTCTCGCCAAGATCGCCAAGTACGCCAAGGCAAGATCAAGTGATTGATCTTGGCGTCTTGGCGAGAGTTGTTCCGTCTTGAATCGCACGGCGAGCAGAGTTGCCGGCCCGAGCAGCATCAATACTCGTAGACGGGATCGATCACCAGCGGGCGCGAACGATCGTAACGGCCGAGCTCGAATCGCAGCTCGTCCGGCGCAATCTGCACGAACCGCGCTTCGATGACTCGCGACTGGCCCTCGGCATCGCGCTGATAGGCCACCGGCGTGTGATGGATCAACTCGCCCGCCGCCGTGCGCACGATCAGCTCGCCGCGCGCGCCGACCTCGATCTGCGCCGCGCCTGCGAACCGCAGCCGAATCGCGTCGGCGTCCGCGCCGGGCTCGAGGATGAAATCGTACTCGGGGCGATTGCGCGTGCCGTAGAGCTTGAGGCTGATGCCCGGATACAGATCCGTCAGCCTGACTGCGGCGAACTGCTGCACGCCGGAGACCCACTTCGCGGGATCGGCGCCTTTCAGGTAGTTGGTGCGCCCGGCGATCGCGTCTTCGCCATGCACGGCCGGCAGCATCGCGCCGGGAAAGCTCATGCGAACCGCGTGGTCCAGTTGCACGCCGTCCAGGCGCCAGACCACTTCCTGCGCGGTGACGAACTGCGTGTAGCCGGACCCGTGCGTGATGAAACGCACTTGCGGATCCGTCTGTCCGCGGTTTTCTTCGAAGGCCAGCGGCAGCCCCTCGAGCTTCGCCGCCCTCGCGTCGGACTGCGTCTCAGGCAAATACGCCGGCAAACCGACCGTGACGCCGAACTGCTGCGCGGCCAGCATCACGACCAATGCTGTCGCAGCCACGAGGGGAATCGGCCATTGCTTGAGGATCCAGGTTGACACGGTGCGTCTCCATTCTCAGGACGCAACCAGTGTGCCAACTGCGGGCTTACGAATGGCTTACGCGGGAGCTCGACCTAAGGGAGGGTCAACCTTCGCGCTTCATGCGCTCGCGCCGCGCGAGCTCGTCGGCCGACGGGTTCTCGAGTGCGAACGAGCCCGGCTTGACCATACCGGCGCGCTCGTACGTCAGGATCGTGACACCGCTCGGGGAGATCTTCGAATCGAGCAGCTTGAGGGCGGTCGGAATGGTGCCGTCGCCGAACAGGCGCTTGCCCTTGCCCAGCACCAGCGGGTAGATGAGCATCTGGAAGCGGTCGACGAGATCGTGTTTGAGGAGGGTCTGCAGCAGCTGACTGCTGCCCTGCGTCAGTAGCGTCGGACCGTCCTCGCGCTTCAGCCGCGACACTTCCGTCGGCACATCGTGAATCGCGACCGAGTTCTTCCACTTCAGCGGCGCTCGCGACGAGGTGGCGACGTACTTCTTCGCGTTGGTCAGCGCTTCTGCGAACGGATCGTTCTGGATGTGCGGCCAGTGCGCCGCGAAAATCTCGTACGTCTTGCGGCCGAGCAGCAGCTCGTACGGCTGGCTGAAAATGCCGCCCATCACGTCGCCGATGACGTCGTCCCAGTAGTTGGCCGTCCAGCCGCCGTCCTGAAAGCCGCCAGTCGGATCTTCTTCCGGACCGCCCGGCGCCTGCATGACGCCGTCGAGGCTCACGAAGGCCGCAGCCACCACATTTCGCATCGTGAAGTTCCTCATTGCCGACACATTGGCATGAGCAAATGTCCAATGCATTGGTCGGTGGGCACCAAATTGTTATCAGTTTGTAACGCCCGGTCGGTGACGCGCGACAGGCCGGGATTTCGACGAGGAATTGCTGCCGCAGAAGCACAAGTGAGTTTCGCCACGCCCGGTTTCTCGACTGCCGTGCCGTGCATAAGGTACCCCCTCATTGCGTTGCACCTTTGCCGGGAGTCGCGGATTCATGGTTATACGAAGAATCGGATCGATAGTTCTCGTTGTTGCGGTGATTGCTACGGGCGGCCTGCTCGCGGCCTGGAAACAGTCCGCGCTCGAGAGGCGAATGCCGCCGCGGCGAATCAGCCGGAGCCCGTAGAAACAGTCCAAGCTGCCGCTGCCGACGGACGCGAGTACAGACCGGTTACGACGGCCATCGGCACTGTCGTCGCGACGCGCTCGATTAGCGTCGCAACGAGCTGCCGGGCACAGTGCGTCATGTCGCACTCGAGCCCGGTCAGATTGTCGAGGAAGGTACCGTCCTGGTCGCGTTGGATGTCGCCGTCGAGCAAGCCGAGCTGAAGGCGCTCGAAGCGCAGGCCGATCTCGCGCAACGCAGTTCGCGCGCGTCATGAAGCTCAGCGAACAACGGCGGTCTCGGCCGAAGAAGTCGACAGCACGCGCGCAGCGCGCGACGTCGCGCTCGCGCAGATCGCGCGCATCAAGGCGACGATCGATCGCAAGACGATCCGCGCGCCGTTCCGTGCGCTCGTCGGCATTTCCGACGTGCATCCCGGGCAGTACCTGAGCGAAGGCACGTACCTGACGACGCTTGCAGGGTGTCGATGAGTCCACCTACGTCGACTTCGCCGTCGCCCAACAGGTGGCGGCCGGGCTGCGTGCCGGCGACAAGGTCCAGGTGCTGACCGCCAGCGCCGATCCCGTCGTCGCGACGATCCTGGCGACGATGCGCGGGTCGATCCGACGACGCGCAACGCGTCCGTTCGGGCGCAGGTTGTCAGACGCGAAACTTGCGCCGCCACCGGGTGCATCCGTTCGCGTTCAGGTGCCGGCCGGCGTTGCACGCCTCGCCGTCGCGATTCCCGCGAGCGCGCTGCGCAAAGGTCCCGGCGGCGACTTCGTGTTCGTCGTCGCACAGGACCAGGACAGCAAGCCGCGGGCGCAGCAGCGCCCGGTCCAGGTCGAAGCGCTCGTCGGCGATGAGGTCGTGATTCGCGACGGCCTCGCCGTCGGCGAGCAGGTCGCGACGTCCGGCTCGTTCAAGCTGCGCGACGCAGTGTTGGTCGCGGTCATTCCGAAGACCCGAGTCCGTCGCGGCCAACGAGGCGGCGCTGCCGCCGACGTCGACTCTGATGAAAGCTCGTTCACCGAATCTTCATCAAGCACCCGGTGCTCGCCATCGTGGTGAATCTCGTGATCGTGCTGGTGGGCGTGCGTGCGTTGACCACACTGCCGGTGCAGCAGTTTCCGAGCATCGAAAGCTCGTCCGTGATCATCACGACGGTCTACACGGGCGCGAGCGCCGAGACCGTTCGCGGCTTTCTCACGACGCCGATCGAGCGCGCGGTCTCGTCGATCGGCGGCATCGACTACGTCGAGTCGAACAGCCGCGCCGGCGTCAGCACGGTCACGGTACGTCTCAAGCTGAATCACAGCAGCACCGCCGCACTCGCCGAAGTCACTGCGCGTCTGCAGCAGGTGCGCTCGGAGCTGCCGGGCGAAGCCGAGCCGCCGGTCGTCGAAGTCCAGCGCGCCGATCGGCCGTACGCGACGTTCTATCTCGGCTTCACCTCGACGCAGCGCGACGTCCCCGCGCTGACCGATGGCTGTCGCGCACGTTGCAACCGCAGCTGTCGACGCTCCCAGGCGTGCAGCGTGTGACCTTCGAAGGCGGCCGACCGCTCGCGATGCGCGTGTGGATCGATCCTGATCGGCTCGCGGCGCGCGGCCTTTCGCCCGGCGATGTGCACGCGGCGCTTCAACGCAACAACTACCTCGCCGCGGTCGGCCAGACGAAGGGCGATTTCGTGCAGGTCAACCTGCTCGCGAACACCGATCTGCGCGCGGCCGAGGAGTTCGAGAACCTGATCGTCGCCGAGCGCAACGGCGGGCATCGTGCGCCTGAGCGACGTCGCGCGCGTCGAGCTCGGCGCCGAAGAAGCGGCATTGGTCGCCAAGTACAACGGCCAGCAGGGCGTGTATCTCGGCATCTGGCCGCTGCCCGGCTCGAACGAGATCGAAGTGCCAGCGCGCTGCGCGAGAGATGGAGCGCATCCGCCCGACGCTGCCGCGCGATGTGGAGATGCGCCTCGTCTACGACGGCACGATGTTCATGCGCGACGCGCTGAAGGAGATCACCAAGACGCTCGGCGAGACCGTGCTGATCGTCGCCCTCGTCGTGTTCCTGTTCATGGGCTCGGTCCGCACGGCGCTCGTGCCGCTGGTCGCCATGCCGGTTTCGCTGTTCGGCGCCGCGATCGTCATGCTCGCCTCCGGCTTCAGCCTCAACCTGCTGACGATTCTCGCCATCGTGCTGTCGGTCGGCCTGGTCGTCGACGATGCGATCGTCGTCGTCGAAAACGTGGAGCGGCACGTGCGCGAAGGCAAGTCGCGCATCGAGGCCGCGCTGATCGGCGCGCGCGAGCTGAAAGGCCCGATCATCGCGATGACGATCACGCTCGCGACGGTCTACACGCCGATCGCTTTCCAGGGCGGTCTCACCGGCTCGCTGTTCCTCGAGTTCGCGATCACGCTCGCTGCGGCTGTGGTCGTGTCGGGCCTGGTCGCGCTGACGCTTTCGCCGGTGATGAGCTCGAAGTTCGTGCACGAGCACGGCGACGAGACGCGGCTGACGAAGCTCGTCAATCGCGCCTTCGACGCCGTGCAGCCGCGCTACGCACGGCTGCTCGACGGCGCGCTCGGCATGCGCTGGGCATCGTGGCGGTTGCCGCGCATCGTGACGATCGCCGCGTGGCCGCTGTACCAGTACTCGCATCAGGAGCTGGCGCCGGTCGAGGATCAGAGCCACATCAGCCTGTTCTTCGAAGGCTCGCCGGACTCGACGCTGCAAGCCTCGAACGACAATTCGCTGCAGGTGGTGAAGAGCTCACCAGCTTCCCGGAGACGCGACTTCATGTGGTCGCTCACCGCGCCCTGGGGCGGCTTCGGCGGCCTGGTCGCGAAGGACTGGGACGAGCGCGAGCGCTCGACCGAGGAGATGTACGGCGAGGTCTATGGCGCCGTGTCGCAGATTCCGGGGCTGCGCGTGTTCCCGCGCCTCGATCCGCCGCTGCCGACGCCGGGCCAGTACGACGTCGAGTGATCGTGCAGAGCGACCGGCGAGCTGGAGCAGCTGCTCGAGACGACGCAGGCCGTGCTGAACGCGGGCGGCAGAGCGGCAAGTTCCTGTACGTCGACACCGATCTCAAGATCGACCTGCCGCAGGCGCGCGTCGTGCTCGATCGCGAGCGCCTCGCGGACCTCGGCCTCGACCTGGCGACGGTCGGACGCGAGCTCGGCACGATGCTCGGCGGCGCCTACGTCAACCGCTTCAACTATTTCGATCGCAGCTACAAGGTGATCCCGCAGATCGAGCGACAAGGATCGCGCGACGCTCGATCCGCTGCTCGATCTGAAGATCAAGACGCCGGACGGCCGGCTCGTGCCGGTCTCGACGTTCACGCGCATCGAAACCGTCACCGGTCCCCGCACGCTGAATCGCTTCCAGCAACGCAACTCCGCGCGCATCTTCGGCGGCGTCGCGCCCGGCGTCACCAAGGATCAGGGCTTGCGCGTGCTGGAGGAAGCGGCGCGCAAAGCCGGCGGCACGGCCGTGACGCTCGACTATGCGGGCGAGTCCCGCCAGATCCGCCAGGAAGGCAAGGCGCTGACGACCACGCTCGGCTTCGCGCTGATACTCATCTATCTGGTGCTCGCCGCGCAGTTCCGCAGCTTCCGCGATCCGTTGATCGTGCTGCTCGGATCGGTGCCGCTCGCCATCTCGGGCGCGCTGGTGTTCACGTTCTTGGAGTTGACGACGATCAACATCTACTGGCAGGTCGGACTCATCACCCTGGTCGGGTGATCGCGAAGAACGGCATTTTGATCGTCGAATTCGCGAACACACTGCAGGAGCGCGGGCTCGCGAAGCTCGATGCATCCGCCAGGCGACGCTGACTCGCCTGCGACCGGTGTTGATGACCTCGGCGGCGACCATGTTCGGTCACTTGCCGCTGGTGTTCGTCTCCGGGCCCGGGCGCGGAAGCGCGCAACAGCATCGGCATCGTGCTCGTCTCGGGCATGGTCGTCGGCACGCTGTTCACGCTGTTCGTCGTGCCGGTGTTCTATCAGATGATCGCCGCCGATCACCGCGCTCGCGAGAGCGCGGTCACTGACACGGCTCCTGCGCCGATACCGGCGTGGTGACGAGAGGTCGAAGAACAGTTGTCGGAGCAAATAGCTGGCACGCTGCCGGGCGAGTTCCTGTCTCCAATCAAAGAATGCATCGACGCAAAGCAAGCTCCTACAAGCCAGCGCGCGCTGCCTATAGGACGCCGTTGCGCGTCACTTTCGGACCGCAGGTGGCCGAGTTGCCGATTGCGAGAACGTTGCAGCAAGTGCAGGCTGCCGCGCTTTCGATCTCTCGCTCGCACACTGGAGGAGCCTGCTGATGACTCTCGCCACTCTTGCCCGCGTGCCTTTGCTCGCTGTCTCGACCGCCGTGACGTTGCTCGCCGCCCCACTCACGTTCGCGCAGAACGATCAGGACACCCAGCGTGCTGACCGGGACCGCGATCGCAAGATCGTCACGGTCGCATTCGGCGCCGGCCTCAACACTGCACAGCCCGGCAACGCACAGAATCATCACGTGCTGCCGAACGTCATCCGCGTGCGCGCTGGCGACGTCGTGAACTTCGTCGTCTCGGGCTTGCACGTGATCCGCGTGTATGACAACGGCGTGCAGCTCAAAGATGTGAAAGCGCAGATCCCCGACGAGTGCGAGGTCAACCCGACGCCGCCAGCCGAGTTTCCGGCGAACTGCTTTACCGACGGGCCGGTGCCGGTGATCCCGCAGCTCGGTCTGGACGTGTTCTACCAAGGCCTCAACTCGATCGGCCCGCCGCCGCAGGTGCCGCCGTTCGCGCCGGTGTCGGTCGCGCAAAACCGCGTCGAGGGCGTGGCGTTTCGAATCCCGGCCGCTACCTGGTGATCTGCGCGGTGCTGGAGCACTTCAACGACGGCATGTATGCAGTCGTCGAAGTGAGCGGACGCGGCCAGGATAACGACCAGAGTAACGACGGAGGCTGAGCCGTCGAGTGCATCACGGACGTGCCTGATCGAAGATGAACCAGTCGCGCACGATCAGGCCGTTCTCGACGCGATAGACCGAGAGCTCGTCGATGACCTTGCCGGTCGGCAGCGTCGCAACCTCGCGCGCCACGATCATGTCGTTGAGCGCGACGGTGCCGAGCGTCTGGACCTGCGCCGGCGCGCCGTTCGCGAACATCTGCAGATAGGCGGCGCGCCGCGTCTTCTCGTCTACGATCCTTGCCGACGGCTTGTCGCCCAGCGCGTGCGGGTCGCCGGTGTTGCGGAAGTTCTTCGCTTGCGGACTGAACAGCGCGAGGAAAGCCTCGACGTCACCGCGATTGTTTGCAGCACCGAGCTTGGCGATGACCTGTTCGGCCGAGCGGGACGCCGTGGCGTCATCCTGCCCCGCCTGCACGAGGTGCCACAGGTCCTGGATCAGCCCGTCGCGAACACGATAGATCGCCAGCCCGTAGCCCGGCGGCGAGTTGTCGGGATTGGTGAACTTCAGCTTCGCGGCGACCAGGTCGCCGGCCGCGACACTGGCAAGCAGCTCGGTGCGCGCCAGCGGGCGACGCGCCAGCATCTCGCCGAATAACGTTTTTCGCTGCTCTTGCGTCCCCATCTTGTCCGAGAGATCGCCGGTCAGGCGATCGCGGTCCCGTGGGACGCGGAAGACGCGCGCGTCCGCTGCGAACAACGCCAGCAGCGAGGCGGCATTGCCGTCGTTCAACGCCTGCACATCGGCGCGCACGACCGCCTGCGGATCCGTACTTGCGGCGGCAACGCGCTTGAAGTCCATCCTGATCGTCTTGGCCGGCTTGCCGGGAATCACCGCCTCCCAGTCCTGGATGTGATGCTCTGCGTCCACGTAGCGCCACGTGGTCGAATGGAAATGACGAGGATGGGTGTCCAAGTCGCTCGCATCGTGCAGCACGAAGCGCAGCACCTGCGGATCGGTCGATTCGTCGACGTAGCGCAGCTATCGCCCATGTCGCAGTAGTGATCCGCGCGCAGCTCGGACCCGACCACGTAGAACACCGTCGCCGTGAGCTGTTCGCTGTTCTTCCACTCCTCGTGCAGCAACGCCGTGCCGAAGGCGATCGGGCGGAAGATGTCGATCATGGTTTCGTTATTCGGCAGTGGCGCATGCCATTCCCCCACCAGGCTGCGCATTCGTGCGAATGCAGCCTGGGCGTCGGCACAAGCAGCGGGCGCGTCGAGCACCGTCAGGGCGGCAAACAGACAGGCAAGCATCGTTTTCATGAATCGCGCTCCGTGATGACAGGCTCGCAGTCTCGTCTGCCATGGACCTGCATCGACAGTGAGCGTCGTCACGAGCGATGGGCATGACAGGAGTCATGTGACACCCGCAGTGGCCCGCGGTTAGACTCGATCGCATGGGGCTCACGCAGTCATCGCTGGTGCGCGTCGGCTGCATCCTGATGGTCGCGGCGGCGGGCATGCGCGCCGCATTCACGGCGTTGTTCGAGCTCGACAAGTTCGGCCTGGCGGAGCATTGGCCGATTCAATGGTCGGTCGGTTATGTCGCCTTCATCGTCGCTTACGCATTGGCGTCCCGCACACGGATCGGCGAGCGCGAGCGGGCTGGCCTGCTGATCGTGCAGAGCCTGAGCGCGCTCTATCTCGTCTGGCTGTATCCCAATTTTCTCGTCACGGCGTTGCTGGTGGTCGTCTCCTGGCAGATCGCCTGGTCGACGACGTCGCGCAACGCGATTGCGGCCGTCCTGGCTCAGTCGGCCGTGCTGGCAGCGATGAAGTGCGTGGATCAGGCGGACGGCATGTCGCTGCTGGTGCTGGTAAGCACTTGCGGATTCGAGCTCTTTGCAGTCAGCGCGGCTCATCTGGCGCGCAGCGAAGCGAGCGCGCGACAGAGTCTGGCGAAAGTGAACGCAGAGCTGCGTGCCACTCACGCGCTGCTGGCCAACGACGCCCGCATGGCCGAACGCTTGCGCATATCGCGCGACTTGCACGACGTGCTGGGCCACAACCTCACGAGCCTGACCGTCCACCTGGACGTCGCGGACCGGCTAGCACAGGGAGCCAGCGTGGAGCATGTTCGGTGCGCGCGCACGATCGCGGGAACGCTGCTCGACGAAGTGCGGGGCGTAGTCAGCCAGATCCGCGTTCAACCGGTCGATCTGCGAGCGACGTTGCTGTCACTGACTGAGGGCCTGCCGGGCCTGCGCGTCAACCTCGCGCTCCCCGACGAGCTGACGGCGCTCGACCCCGCGCGCGCCGACGCAATCCTTCGCTGCGTCCAGGAGCTGATCACGAACACGTTGCGCCACGCACAGGCGCACGAGCTCTCGATCGAGATCCGACAATCGGCCGACGGCGCGCTGTCGATCGCTGCCCGCGACGACGGGCGCGGCGGCGAAGTCGTCGAAGGACAGGGACTGTCCGGCATGCGCGAGCGGTTCGAGGCGTTAGGCGGCAGTCTCTGCGTCGCCTGCGCACCGGGCCGGGGATTCAGCGTGCAGGGACAGATTCCGGCGCTGGGAGCGGTTGCGTGATCCGCGTCTGCCTCGCCGACGATCAGGCGCTGTTTCGCAGCGGCGTGCGCGCGCTGCTCGCACTGTTCGAAGGCATCGCAGTCGTCGCGGAAGCAGATCAAGGCGAAGCAGCGGTCGCGAAGGTTCTCGAGTGCCGACCGGACGTCCTGTTGCTGGACGTGCGCATGCCGCGACTGAACGGTGTCGAAGTCTTGTCAGCGCTCGCGCGCGAATCCGCTCTGCCCGCGACTTTGCTGTTGACGACTTTCGAAGACGACGCGGCGCTCATTGGCGGGATACGCGCTGGCGCACGCGGCTTCCTGCTGAAGGGCACGACACCGGAGACTCTCGTCGAAGCGATCCGGACGGTCGCCGCTGGCGGGACGTTCCTGCACGCCGCCTTGACGCCATCAGGACAGGCCGCGGAGCTGCAGGGCGATTGGCGGTTGCCGCCCTTGTCGGCCGCCGATCCGCTGACTGCGCGGGAGCGCGAGGTCCTGAGCCTGATGACGAACGGCCTTGCGAACACCCAGATCGCCGCGGCGCTCAGGCTCGGCGAAGGCACGGTGCGCAATCACGTTTCCAACATCCTCGCGAAGCTTGGCGTCAGCGACCGCACCAAGGCCGTGCTGGTCGCACTCCGACAGCGACTGCTCTGAACTTCGCAGCATTGCAGCCGCAAGGATCGGATTGTTCTAGTTGCCGAGCGCGCTTACAGTAGCGATGCCATGAATCACACGACACAGCGCTATTTCGTATTCGAGACCGCGGCCGGTTTCTGCGCGATTGCGTGGAGCGATGCTGGCATCACGCGCTTCACGCTACCGTCGAGCACTGCGGAAGCAACGGAGACGAATCTGCGACGCCGCGTCGCCGATGCTCAACCGGGTTCGCCGCCCGCGCATGTCATGGCTGCCGTCGATGCCGCGAAGCGTTACTTCGAGGGCGCGCAGATCGACTTCGGCGACCTGCAGCTCGACCTCGGCGGACAGGCCGACTTCTTCAAACAGATCTATGCCGCCGCGCGTCGCGTCGGTTGGGGCCAGACGACGACGTACGGTGCTCTCGCGAAACAGCTCGGCGTCGGACCCGAAGCCGCTCGCGACGTTGGCCAGGCCATGGCGAAGAATCCGGTGCCGTTGATCATTCCTTGTCATCGTGTGCTCGCGGCAGGCGGCAAGCTCGGCGGCTTTTCGGCGCCCGGCGGCTCCGCGACGAAACAACGAATGCTCCAGCTCGAAGGCGTCAGCCTCGAGCCCCCTCCGCCGCCGCAGCAAACGCTCGGGTTCTGACCCCCGCTCGATTCGAAACGCTCGCCCATCGCGATGCTGGAGGGCGCGGAATTCCGAGGAGCAGCGGACTAGCAATGGATGGATTGCGGCTGCTGTTTGTCGATGGCTGTCCGGAGTACCATGCCCGCATGGCCGCAACTGAATCGACGATGCTCGCGCTCGGCACGCCGGCGCCTGCTTTCCGCCTCACCGATTTCAACGGTAAAGTTTGCACGCTGGAAGACTTCGCGGCTGCGCGCGGGCTGGTGGTCGCGTTCATCTGCAACCACTGCCCGTACGTAAAACACATGCGCAACGAGTTCGCTCGTTTCGCACGCGAGTATCAGCCGAAAGGAATCGCGGTCGTCGCGATCTGCTCCAACGACACGGACGCTTACCCGCAGGATGGACCGCAAGGCATGGCGGAGGAAGCGAGCAGCGCCGGTTACACCTTTCCTTATTTGTTCGACGCGACGCAGAGCGTAGCGAAAGCGTATGACGCTGCGTGCACGCCCGATCTGTACCTGTTCGACGGGCAGCGCAAGCTCGTCTATCGCGGCCAGTTCGACGACAGCCGGCCGGGCCGCGGCATGCCGAGCGGGAAGGATCTGCGCGCGGCGTGCGATGCTCTGCTGAACGGTGCGGCCGTGTCGTCGACGCAGAAACCGAGTCTCGGCTGCAACATCAAGTGGAAGGACTGACGTTCGCGTACCATCGCTGAATGGCTACGCGACACATCGTTTCTCCAGGCGGCGGCGCCGGGGTGAAGCTCGCCCGCGGCGAGCACCTGCGGCTCATCGACATCGAAGGCGGTCAGACCGGCGATCTGATGGCGTTCTCTCGGACGGACGCGAGCGCCTGTCGAACGGACGCTCGTTCGATTACAACGGCAAGATCCTGCTCTCGGTCGGTGATGTACTCTGGTCCGACCGCAGCAACCCGATGCTCACGATCATCGCGGACGACGTCGGCCGCCACGATTTTCTCTACGCGTCGTGCAGCCTCGAAATGTATCGCATGCAGTATGGCGTGACCGGCTATCACGCGAACTGCAGCGACAACCTGCGGTCGGCATTGCGTGAGCTCGGCGTCGAGCCGGACAGCCTGCCGACCGCATTCAACTTCTTCATGAACGTCGACGTCCTCGCCGAGGGACAACTCAAGATCCTGCCGCCCAAATGCCGCAAGGGCGACTCGATGGTGTTGCGCGCCGAAATGGACCTGGCCATAGCGGTCTCCGCCTGCCCCACCGGGACGTGTAACGCCGGGCCGCCGCGCTCGCTCGCGTTCGAGGTCGGTTAGCGCTCGCCGAGAAAATCCGCGGCGAGCGTTACGGCGAAGCGGCGTGGTGCGTTCGTCACGAACACTTCCGACGTATTCGTGCGCCAGCCGAACTTGTCGAACACGTTGCCGAAGGTGAAACGCAGCGTGGCCGGTGCGCGGCCGATCCGGAATCGATAGCGCGCGCCGACGTCGAACACGCTGCGTGCAGGGATCGACAACCGGTTGTCGCTGCTGGCCATGCGGTCGTCGACACTGGTCACTGTCGCACTGAGGGAGAACGACGGCACCCACGGGAGCCGATACTCGACGCTGCCGACCGTCAGCCGTTCGGTCTGTCCGACGGGAACCTTGCCGATCGTGCCGCTCGACACCTCGTCGCCCGACACTCGCGGCTCGATCAGTACCGTGCCGATCACTACGTTGAGCCCGTCGACGACTTCGCCCGCCAGCGACAATTCGACACCGCGATGGCGCTGCTCGCCGAGCTCGCGAAACAGGTTCGCATCGTCGAGACCGTAGTACGGTTTTTGAATGTCGAACACGCCGACGACCAGCTTCAGCGCAGGAGTGAACGCGTAGCGCATTCCGGCATCCCATTGACGTGTCCGGATCGCAGGCGGCGCGGAGCTCTTGTTCGACGCGTTTTCCGGCGCGACACCGCCCTCCTCCAAGCCGGTCGAATAGCTCGCGTACCAGGCTAGCCGATCGTTCGCATACAGTGCGAGCCCGGCGTTGTAGAGCCACGGGTCATCCTTGCCGAGCTGCGGCGTCAGCGCGCCCGGCTCGGTCACCTCTTTCTCGTAACGCGTTTTCTGTAATCCCAACGTGATCTCGACTAGGTCGGACCACCGGCCTCGATACGCGACGGCGTTGGTCCATTGCGTGACCTCGTCGCGCGTCTGCGGACCGAACTCGAACTGCGGCTGCGGCAAGTTCACGCGTTGGCCGATGCGGGCGACACCGAGATCCGCCGCGTCCGAGCCGCCGTAGCGACGCTGTTGGTCGCGTGCGCGCAGCGAGTAGTAGAACGCGTGATAGCGCTTGCCGCGCACGAAGCGTTTCGAGACGCGCACCTCGCCCGAAGTGGAGGCGAACTTCTGATCGCGATCGGCGATCATCACGTGATCGGCGAATCCGTCCGGCGAAGTGTTGAGGAACAGATCGGCGAAGCTCGCGTCCGCCTGGAACTGCGAGCGAAAGATGCCGGCATTGACCGTCCAGTCCTGGCCGAAGCCGACGTTGGTCACGGCGCCGTAGTTCTCCCCGACGTCCTCGTTGTCCGCCCAGGTCTGCCCGTAGAAATAATCGCGCTTCACTTCGGGCGGCAGGTACGCGCCGCCCACGAACACCAGCGGCTGGGCCTCGTTGTCCTCGATCGTCGTACGGCTGTAGAACGGGATGATCTCGATCGACTCGCTCGGCCGCCAGCGCGGCGCCACGGCGACTGACCAGCCGCGCTCATCGTTGCCGGCCTCGAACGCATCCTCGAAATACGACAGGCCGCCCGCGATCCCGAACTGCTCGGCGACGAGCGGCAACTCCGCCTCGAGATCCACGAACAAGCTGTCGAAAGGCCCGTAACCGACCACGGGGCTGATCCGCAGTTGGTCGCCGGCCCGCGCCAGCTGGTAGTCCACGATGCCGGTAGGCGCAGGCAGTAAATATCCCTGTGCGGAAATACCGACTCGCATCGTGCTGCTGGGCACGAGCAGCGTGCTCGGATCGGTCTGGCGATCGAAGTACAGGCCGTCCAGCCGCACGTTGCCGGCGTCGACGGCGCTGAACCCGCGGACTTCGAACGGCTGATAGAGGCCGATGTTCTCGTTGCCGACGCTGTTGCCGAACGCGTCGTCCGCGGATTTCACGGCGTTGTCGTCGGCGCGCTGGGCGTGGACGCAGAACGGAAGCCCCACGAGGAGAATCAACAAAGCTCGCATGCAACCGCCCTGATCCTGTACTTGTCTGTGTTCGACGCGCTGTCCGGCCAGGACGTTTAAGCTGCTACAGTTTAGCCCATGGACTACGACGCCGAGCTGCGTTTGCACAACGAGGTCTTGCGCAAGGCGTGCGCAATTCTTGCTCAGGAGCATGTGCTGGATATCGGATGCGGCACCGGACAGACGACACGGGACGCGGCGCGTGCCGCCTCGTCGGGCAGCGCACTTGGAATCGACACGTCGAGCGCGATGATCGCCCGCGCGCGCGAGCTCGCCGCGGCCGAGGGTGTGACCAATGTGCGGTTCGCCCACGACGACGCGCAGGCGCACCGCTTCACACCGCAGAGTTTCGACGTCGCGATCAGTCGGTTCGGCACGATGTTCTTCGCCGATCCCGTCCTGGCGTTCCGCAATATCCGCGGGGCGCTGCAAGGCGGCGGGCGTCTCGTCATGATGGTCTGGCAAAGCCACGAGTCGAACGAGTGGTCCGTCGCGATTGAACGCACCCCGCACTACCATCCGCTGCGTTCTCGCTCGCCGATCCCTCCACCGTCGAGCAAGTTCTCGACGCGGCGGGATTCGCTGGCACGACGTTCCAGGACGTGCGCGAACCCGTTTACTACGGCGATAGTGTCGAAGTGGCGTTCGACTGGATCGGACGATTCCAGGCTACCCGAGAGATGCTGCAGTCACTCGATGCCGCTTCCGCCGAGCGCGAGCGGGAGCGGATGCGCGAGATGCTCGCGAAGCACTATCGCGGTGAATGGGGTGTGGTTCGACTCACGCGCATGGATCGTCACCGCGCGCTGCCGCCGAGATCCGCCATGAAGAAGTCCGTGCTTTTCATTCACGGCGCCGGAACGGGCGCCTACGCCGAGGATCGGCTCCTCGCCGACTCTCTCCAACAGGCGCTCGGCGGCAACTACGACGTGCAGTGTCCGCAGATGCCCGATGAGGAGAATTCCCCGTATCCTGCATGGAAGGCCGAAATCGATTCCAGGCTTGCTGCGACGACGGGGTCGGTCGCGCTTGGTCGGCCATTCGGTCGGCGGTTCGGTGTTGTTGAAGTACTTGTGCGAACAGCGATCGCCGCAGCCCTTCTCTGACCGACCGTCGCTGGCCTGTTCGTCATCGCCGCTCCGTATTGGGGAGCGAGCGAGTTCTGGAGCTGGGACGAAGTGGCGTTACCCGCCGACGCAGCCGCAAGACTGGCCGGCGACTGGCCGCTCATCTTCTATCAGAGTCGCGACGATGAAGTCGTGCCCTTCGCGCATCTGGCACTGTACGCAGCGAAGCTGCCGCGCGCCACGATCCGCGAGTTCGACGGCCGCGGGCATCAGTTCAAGAACGACCTCACCGAGATCGCTGCCGACATCAAGAGCTGACTACGCGCAGGAGCCTGCTTCGAGCTGGAACAGGTCGACTGCGCTCATCAGCTGGGTCCCTGGCCGCGCAGCTGATCGGACGCCTTGGACATGGACTCGACCAGTGCAGCATTCTGTTGCGCGACCGTTTCCATTTGCTCGACGGCGCGACTCACCTGCGCGATGCCATCGCTCTGCTGCTGGGCGGTGCGATGGAAGTCCTTCACGATCTCCGTCACGCGACGCACGCTGCTGACGACCTCGGCCATCGTGGCGCCTGCCTGATCGACCAGCGCGCTGCCGGCGCTGACGTTGCTGACGGAAGTGCCGATCAACTCCTTGATCTCGCGCGCTGCGGTGGCACTACGCTGCGCCAGGTTGCGCACTTCCGAGGCGACCACCGCAAACCCGCGGCCCTGGTCGCCGGCGCGTGCCGCCTCGACGGCAGCGTTCAACGCGAGCAGGTTCGTCTGGAAGGCGATTTCGTCGATGACGCCGATGATGTCGGCGATGCGCCCGGACGACCGATTGATTCCGGCCATCGTCGTCACGACTTCCGAAACGACAGTGCCGCCGCGGGCCGCCACCTGCACGGCCGATTCGACGAGGGCAGTCGCCTGCCGCGCCTGCTCCTCGGTGCTGCGCAGGACGCGCGTCAGCCGCGCAACTGCGCCGTCGTCTGAGTCAGCGCCGAGCCCTGTGTCTGGGTTCGCAGCGCAAGCTGGCCGCTGCCAGTGGCCATGCCATCTGCAGCCTTCGCGACAGTATCTGTTCCCTCGGCAATAGACGTGACGACACTGCGCAACCTCTCCATGAAACGCCGAGCGCGCGTCCGGCAGCGCTGTGAATCGTGCCGGCATCAGCCGTCAGGTTCACCTTGTCGCCGGCCGCGGTCATGGCCGTCACCATGCCGTGCAGCTCCGCGGCCTGGATTCCCTCGGCGCGCAGCACGACCGCCAGATACGAAAGCACCGCCGTTTCGGCCACGACGTAGGCAGCATGAACAATGACGATACCGATGCCGGTCGTGGTGAAACACATCACGCCGTAGCCGAGCTCCTGGAAGTAGTTGAACGCCAGGTGGTGAATGGCGGTGACGACTGCGGCGAATGCGATCGGCCGCCAGTCCCGGTAGCACAACAGGAACGCCAGGCACACGAAGATCCCGAAGTGGAGCTCGATCATGCCGTAGGACTGATGGATGTTGAGCGCGCAGAACACCATCAACATCGCTGCGACGGTCAGGCGCGTCGCCAGCGAGCCGGGCAGTACATACGCCATGAACGTGGGAACGACCGCCGCCGGGATCGCGATGTTCAGCGCCCAGACCCAGGTGTCGTGCAATGGCGCCAACGCGAATGACAGGATGGCGAGACACCACAGCACGCCGACCATGAGGCGGTCGGCACGGACGTGAGTAGCCTGCAACGGATCGCGCTCGCTCATGAGGGTGCACCAGTGATTACGTCTCTGGTTGTCGGCAGCGATCGCACCGATTGAGGGCTTCGCCGGTTCGCTGCAAAAAGCAGGGAAGCCTGGAATCTGCTCGATCCGATACTAGGATAGGGCTATGGACTACAGGCCGGCGCTCGTTGACGACATCCCGTGGCTAACGGAAACGTTCGTCGGCGCGCTGCGCAGCGCGATCACGGCTGAGCGCGGGTACTGGGATGAGCAAAGGAGCGCAGCGAGCCCTCTGCGTTGTGCCGGAGTGCCAGAATCGTGGCATCGGAACGCAGGCGATGCGCAGGATCGCGCGGCAGGCCGGCGAGGGCCGGTCCACCTGTCGGTCCTCAAGGCCAACGCCGCCGCGCGGCGTTTCTATGAGCGCCTCGGCTGTCAGAAGCTATCGACGAGCCGCCATCACGATCATTTCGTGTGCGCCGACGTCGGCGTTCCCGACCTTCAACTGATCGCAGCGATCGCGGCGATCTCGATCAGATACTGCGGCCCGGCGAGCCGCGCCCCTACGGTCGCGCGCGCCGGCGTGGACCCTGCACGACCCACTTGTCCACACCTCGTTCATCTCGTTGAACGTGGCCATGTCCTGCAGCCAGATATTCGCGGACAGCAGGTTCTGTTTGCTCGTGCCGGCTTCGGCGAGCAGGCGATCGATCTGCCCGAGAATCACCTTGGTTTGTGCCGCGACGGTGGTCGCGCCCGCGTCCGCGGGGCAAATCTGGCCGGCCAGGTACACCGTATTGCCGTGAATCACCGCCTGGCTCATGCGCGGACCGACCTGGATACGCTTGATCGTCATACGCTTCTCCTGCGTGGATTGCGCGATTGTACGTCCAGCAGGCTGCGCGCGCAGTCGACGCAGAGTCGTGGCCGCGGTCGAGGCGTGAACGCCAGCGTTCGCCGGGCCTTGTCGGTCGTCAGGGCGAAGCGGCGGCCCAGCAGCGGCGCGAGCGAGCGCAGGTTCGCCGTGAACGGCAGCAGCAAGCGCACCACGAAATCGGGCAGACGGCGTGTGGCGATCTTTGCTCCGGCATCGCCCAGTTGTGCCCGGAGTGTCTTCGCGATCTCTTCCATCCACATGAACTCGTCGGCGGCGATGAAGCGCTGACCCGCCGCCGCAGCAGCCGTCATCGCGCGGATGTGCAGATCGGCCAGATCGCGCACGTCCACTATCCAGAAGTCCGAGCCGCGGCAGTGCGCCGCGGACGGCCCTGCAGCAGTCCCTGGATGATCTGCACCGAGCCGAGATTTTCGCGCGTGAGAATCGGACCGAACACTGCGCCGGGCAGGATCGTCGTCAGCTCCGGAGCCTTGCCTCGCGGCCCATGAAGTCCCACGCAGCGCGCTCCGCGAGGATCTTGGAGACACGATAGGCATCGAACTGCGGATCGTCGGGGTCGGACCAGACCGTTTCGTCGCTTGCGCGATCCGAGGTCAGCGGCGGGCGCGCGGCAGCGGCGGCCGAAGTCATCACCACGCGCTTGACGCCCGCCTTCACCGCGGCTCGCAAGACGCGCAGCGTCCCATCGCGCGCCGGCGCGATCAGTGCGTTTCGATCCGCCGATACAGCACCGCCGAGCGGTGAGGCGACATGCAGGACGTAGTCGCATCCGGCGACCGCAGCGTCCCATCCCTCGTCCGGTTCAAGTCAGCCACGACGACACGTGAGCCGCTCGTCGTTGTCGGCACCGACTGCCGCGCGGACGCGTTGCTCCTTGGTCGGATCGCGGACCGTCGTGCGCACGGCGTAGCCGCGCTCGAGCAGCCGGACGATGCACCAGCCTGCAATGAACCCGGTGCCACCCGTTACGAGCACTGTTTGCGCCACTGCCGACTCCTCACGGCTTGCATCACATGTCTTCAGCTGTAGACTTTAGAGATCGAGTCGCTTAAGTCTACAGTTGTATATCTGAAGAGGATCCGAGATGCCCGACGCAAGTTCGCGCCCGTGCGACAACGCAACGCCGCGAACACCCGCGAGGCGATTCTCGCACTCCGCGCGACTCGCCTTCACGAGAGCGGGCTACGCCGGCGCCGGCGTCCGCGAGATCGCGCGCGGAGCCGGCGTCACGGCGATGCTGGTCAATCGCTACTTCGGCTCGAAGGAACTGTTGTTCGCCGAGGCGGTGGCCGAAACCATGGCTACCACGAGCGTGCTGGCGCCGCGGATCCGCGAGTCGCGACGCATCACAGGCAAGGCGATCGCCGGCCGCCCTCGTCGGCATCACGAGCGCGGACGCGACGCCGCTCGAGGGATTCCAGATCATGCTCCGCTCCGCGTCCAGCGCGCGCGCCGCGCGAGATCGGCCGCGAGCAGATCGAGCGTCATCATCAGAACGCATCGCGGCCGCGCTCCCCGGCGCGCTCGCCGCCCAGCGCGCCGGCGTGATGCTCGCGCTGCAGCGCCGGCTTTCAATTGATGCGCCAGACGCTGGAGCTGCCGGCGCTCGCAAAGCGGACCCGGCAACACTGGTGAAGGTGCTTGGGCCGTGTTCAGACCGCTGCTCTGGCGCACTAACGGTGAGCGGTCCGCGATGCAATATCGATCGATGCGCACAACAACGATCGCCATGGGAGTAGCATTGCTTGTGTGCAGCGCCACCTGCGCACGCGCAGTGGTTGACCGACCGCACACCTGGGATCCCTCGTCTGGCGGACGGTAAGCCGAACCTGGCCGCGCCCGCGCCGCGCACTGCCGATGGCAAGCCCGACTTCTCCGGGATCTGGCTGGCGTCGCCCCATCCGGCGCTGCTTCTCAACATCGCGATGGACCTGGACCCGGCAGACGTTCAACCGTGGGCGACGCAAGCCTTCGTCGAGCGAATGAACAACTTCGGCAAGGATGATCCGGCGTCCATCGGTTGCCAGCCGTTCGGCCCGCGACACATCTTCGGCACTGGGTTGCCCGAGTCGGCGCGGACCAAGATCGTCCAGACGCCTGCGCTGATCGTCATCCTGCACGAGGACCTCGCCTATCGGCAGGTCTTGATGGACGGCCGGAAGCTCCCCACGAATCCGAATACGAGCTACATGGGCTATTCGGTCGGGCGCTGGGAGGGCGAGGAGCTCGTGGTCGAGAGCGAAGGCTTCAAGGACAGCACGTGGCTCGATTTCGGCGGCCATCCGCATTCGGAAGCGCTGCACATCACGGAGCGCTATCGCCGCGTCGACTTCGGCCACATCCAGCGGCGCATCACCGTGACCGATGCGAAGGTCTTCGACAAGCCGATCACGATCTCCTCCGACCTGACGCTCGTACCGGACACCGAGCTGCTGGAATACGTTTGCGCGGAAACGCCGCGCGATCGCTTCCACCTGACCGGATCGAGCGGAACGGTGCGCGTCGCGCCGGAGATTCTCGCGAAGTATGTCGGCGTCTACGATTTCGAGGGACCCAATCCCTTCAACTTCCGCACGCTCACGCTCTCGCTGTCGGGCTCACAGCTGTTCGCCGACTTCAACGGCAAAGGCCACATTCCGATGGTGGCGATGTCGGACACGCTGTTCTCGCCCCGGCTTCTCGGGACCTACGAATTCTTCACCGATGAGCACGGCGTGGTCACGCACATCATGGCGCACGGCATCAATGCGAGCAGCAAGATCGTACGAAGGCGCGACGGAACGCGTTGAGCTCACTCACGCCGGTTGCAACTGCGGCTGCGATGCGCGCGGGAAGCTGAAAGCGATCGCCATCGCGCCGACCGCGAGGCCGAGCGATGCGAAGAACAACCAGGAATAGCCGCCGTACGTGTCGAATATCCAGCCGCCGACGACCGGCCCCGCCGACATGCCCAGGCTCGACAGCATCGTTGCAGCACCGAAGACAGTGCCCATGATCGACTGGCTGAAATAGTCGCGCGCCAGCACTGCGTATAACGGCATCACGCCGCCGTAGGCGGTGCCGAAAATCACAGCCATGAAGTAGAACTCGCCGAGCTCGCGCACGAACGGGTACGAACCGATCGCCACCGCCTGGACCAGAAGTCCCACGATCAGCACGCGCTTCGCCCCGTAGCGATCGCCGGCCACGCCGAACAGCAATCGACCGCCCAAGCCCGCCAACCCTTCGACGCTGTAGATGCTCACCGCTGCCATCGGCGCGATTCCGCACGCCATCGCGTAACTGACCATGTGGAAGATCGGGCCGGAGTGAGCCGCGCAGCACAGGAAAAACACCAGGCTCAGCACGATGAACTGGCGCGAACGCAGCGCCGCGGCGACCGAAGCGATCGGTCCATCCGACACAGCGCTCGCCGCAGGCCCCGACGTGGCGGCCGCAGGGGGCTGCCGCACGAACATCGCGGCAGGGATCAACAACACCCACGCAAGAATGCCGATCGCGAACATCGCCGTTCGCCAGTCGTACGTCGTGATCAGCCAGCGCGCAAGCGGCGAGATCGTCATCGGTGCGACGCCCATGCCGGCCGAAACGAGCGACACCGCGAGGCTGCGTTGCGTGTCGAACCAGGCTGTGGTCAGCGCGATCATCGGCGCGAAGAACGTGCTCGCGGCCAGGCCCACGAGGATGCCGTAGGTCAACTGAAAGAGGAGCAGCGACTGCACTCGGCTCGCGAGCACCAGCGCGAGGCCGAGCAGCACGGCGCCGATCGACACCACGATGCGAGTGCCGAAGCGATCGCTCAGCGCACCCCAGCCGAAGGCGCCGGCGCCCATGACCAGGAAGTTGAGGGTCATCGCGGCCGAAATCCCGGCGCGCGACCAGCCCGTGTCGCGCGAAATCGGGTCGAGAAAAATGGCCAGCGAAAACATCGCGCCCAGGGCGACGCAGGTCATGAGCGCGCCGATCCCGACGATCGTCCAACGGTAGGAATGGGTATTCATGTCTCTATGACGAGCGAGCCCCTGAAGAACCGACAGGGGTGGGAATAAACCGCCCGGTTGGATCGTAGTGTCTGCAAGACCGTCAGGAAAAGACCTCGGAGGCTCCCATGACAATCGCAGACCTTGACGAGAGCGATCTCCGCGAGCGCGCGAGGCGGCTACTGAGTTCGGGAAGGCTGCCGAGCAGCGAACCGGCGACCAGCTGGGCCGGGTCCGGACGGGGTGAGCCCTGCTGCGTGTGTCAGATGCTCGTACGGCCGGACGAGATCGCCTTCGACCTGTCGTTTCGCAGCCTGGAGCGCGAAGTCGAGCTGCACATGCACAGCCGCTGTCGGATCGCATGGGAGCAGGCTGCCGGACTCATATATATGTCTCGTCAATAGCCGGCCAACCGATACCTTCGGCGGATCGTCATCGACGTCGCGAGCAGCCGTTCGCGACGTCGCCGCACCGCTCAGCGCTTGCCGTACTCCGTGAAGACGTAGTCGTGCTTCTGGACGAGCGTATGGCAGCCGTGACAGGTGTTGCCGAAGTCCGCGCTGGTGTGCTTCGGTTGCCAGGTGTCGGCAGCCGAGTCGTACGTAAACGTGGCGAACCCCCAGCCGTGCGTGGTCGGGAAGCGCTTCGAGTCCTTCATCATGAACGACACTTCGGCCAGCTTTCCCGGCACGCTCGCGGGATACGGCGCGGTGATGCGCGCTTTCGCCCATTCGATCTTGGCGAACTTCGCGCCATCGGGCACCGGCTTGCCGTTGGCAGGAATCCCCTCGCTGTACGCCTTGACCAGCACGGGATTGCCGACGATCGACTTGATGCAGCCGGGCTCCGGCGAGGTCCCGCAGCCGGAGCCGTTGTCGGGGTGGCTCGAGGAGATCATCTGCCACGATTCGTAGCCCTTGAATTCCGAGAACGAGATGCCGTTCGGCTCTTTCAGGGCCCAGCGGTCCTGCGCTGCCAGCGCGATGCCGGCCACGAGCATCGATGACGAAACCATCGCCAACGTCGCGATTTGCTGACGCTTCATTGCACTCTCCTGCGAGTTGAACAGTCAAACAGGGCATCAGAGCAGACCCATCGCATCGCGGGCGAGTAGACGATGGTGTCGACCGATACCATCGTGTAATCGACCTGACTGCCCGCTGTTGCTCTGATTGGCGGAGGTCCCCGCAGGAGAGCTCCCATGAAAACCGTAGACCTGAAGCTGGAAGTCGTCGTCATCCCGGTTTCCGACGTCGAGCGCGCCAAGCGCTTCTACGGCGACAGCCTGGGGTGGAGGCTCGACGGCGAGTTCGTCGTCGGCAACGAATTTCACGCGCTGCAGTACACGCCGCCCGGCTCGCCGTGCTCGATCCACTTCGGCAAGGGAGTCACCACCGCCGCGCCCGGCTCGACTGCCGGCCTCATGCTGGTCGTCACCGACATCGTCGCGGCGCGCGCCGAGCTCGTCGATCGAGGGATCGCGGTGAGCGAAGTGTTCCATAGCACCGGTCCTGGACAGCCGCCGGTCAGCGGCCCGCATCCGCAGCGACAAACCTATTCCTCCTACGCGACGTTCAAGGATCCGGATGGCAACGGCTGGTTGCTGCAAGAGGTCACGGTGCGATTGCCCGGACGCGTCGACGCGAACACCACGACATTCGGCTCGTTGAACGACCTCGCGAACGCAATGCGCCGTGCAGAGTCTGGGCACGGCGAGCACGAGAAGCGGACCGGCCAAAGAGACGCTGACTGGCCCAGCTGGTACGCTGCCTACATGATCGCCGAGCAGGCAGGTAAACCATTGCCGACATGACCAGTGAGTACGACGTCATCGTCCTCGGTGGCGGCGCGCCTGGCGAACACTGCGCAGGCGCGCTCGCCGAGGGCGGTCTGCGCGTCGCAGTCGTCGAGCGCGAGCTGGTCGGTGGCGAGTGCTCGTACTACGCGTGCGTTCCGTCGAAGACGTTGCTGCGTCCGGGTGAAGCTGCGCACAGTGCGAACGAGGCGGCCGCCCCTGCGAAGGTCGATGTCGAGGCCGCGCTTGCGTGGCGCGACTTCATGGTTTCGAACTACTCCGACGCCGGCCAGCAGCGTTGGCTCGCAGCAAACGGCATCGACCTCATTCGCGGCAGTGGCCGACTCGCCGGCACCGGCGTCGTCGAAGTCAACGGCGTTCGTTACACGGCCAAGCACGTAGTCCTCGCGAACGGTTCGGAGCCGATCATTCCGCCCGTACCCGGCCTGCGCGAGCTCGAGGGGATCTGGACGAATCGCGAAGTGACCGGCATGAAGGCCGTGCCGCGCCGACTGCTCGTGCTCGGTGCCGGAGCGGTCGGCGTAGAGATGGCGCAGGCTGTTCGTCGTCTCGGCGGCGAAGTGGCGCTCGTCGCGATGCGCGTGCTCCCGCGCGAGCCCTGGCCGTTGGGCGAGGCGCTCGCCGAAGTCTTGCGCAGTGACGGCATCGAGCTCGCTCTCGGCGTGCACGCGATCGCCGCACGACGCGAAGGCGAGAATTACGTATTGGAGCTCGACGACGGACGCAAGCTGAGCGGCGAGCGTTTGCTCGTCGCCACGGGCCGGCGTCCGCGCGTCACTGGAATCGGCTTGGAGACCGTCGGCATCGAACCCGATGCGCGCGGAGTTCCGGTCGACAAGCACCTGCGCGTAGGCGAGCGCTTGTGGGCGATCGGTGACGTCAACGGCATCTGGCAGCTGACGCACGTCGGGAAGTATCAGGGCCGCGTCGTCGCCGCGAACATCCTCGGCGAGCCGCGCGAGGCGAACTACGAAGCCGTGCCGCGTGTGGTCTTCACCGATCCGCAGGCAGCGTCGGTCGGCGCAGCCGAAGCGGCGTTCAGCGCGACTGCTCGTATTTCAGAAATAGCGAAGACGGCCACGTACACGCGCGCGTACGACAAGTCGAACGGATTCATGACGCTGCTCAGCGATGGCAAGCGACTGATTGGCGCCTACGCGCTCGGCCCGGAAGCCGGCGAGTGGTTGCAGCAGGCAACTCTTGCGATCCGCGCGCGCGTGCCGCTCGAGGTGCTGCTCGACACGATCCAGCCGTTCCCCACGTTCTCGGAAATCTATCTCGCTGCGCTGAAAGCGCTGCATAAGAAGATCAGGCCTGAAGCCAGCAGGGTTATCGTTGCCGCATGACGCTGCTCGAGACACTCGGGATCGATCTGCCGATCATTCAAGCGCCGATGGCGGGCGTGTCGTCGCCGGCGATGGCAGCGGCAGTCTCGAACGCGGGTGCACTCGGCTCGATCGGCGTCGGCGCGACGGACGCCGAAGGCGCGCGGCGAATGATTGCCGAAGTTCGGGCGCGCTCCAGTCGCTCTTTGCACGTGAACGTGTTCTGTCATCGGCCGCCGCAAGCCGATGCAGCGCTCGAGGCGGCCTGGCTCGAGCATCTGCGCCCGCACTTCGAAAAGTTCGGCGCCCGGCCTCCCGAGCAGCTGAAGGAAATCTACCGCAGCTTCCTCGAAGACGACGCGATGCTGACCGCGCTCGTGGCCGCAAAGCCGCGAGTCGTGAGTTTCCATTTCGGGCTGCCTTCCGCCGAGCGCATCCATGCGCTACGCGAAGCAGGCATCGTGCTCGTCGCTTCGGCTACGAACGTAGCTGAGGGTCGCGCAGCTGCGCGTGCGGGCGTGCACGCAGTCGTGGCTCAAGGCTACGAAGCGGGAGGCCATCGCGGCGCCTTCGATCCGGATGCGCAGGATGATCGTCTCGGCACGATTGCGCTGACGCGTCTGCTGGTGCGCACGCTCGATGTTCCGGTGATCGCAGCCGGGGGAATCATGGATGGCGCCGGCATTGCCGCGGCCCTGCGCTTGGGTGCAGCCGCTGCGCAACTCGGCACCGCATTCATCGCGTGCCCCGAGTCCGAGGCCGATGCGGGTTATCGTGCGGCACTAGCGAGCGATGCAGCCCATCACACGATCATGACTCGTGCGATCTCCGGTCGACCGGCGCGCTGCCTCGCGAATTCGTTCACGGCGCTGGGCGCCGGCGTTGCGGACCGACAGATCCCCGCGTATCCGATTGCCTACGATGCCGGCAAAGCGCTCAACGCTGCTGCGAAAGCTGCAGGCGACACGCGCTTCGGCGCGCAATGGGCAGGCCAAGGCGCGCCGCTCGCGCGTGCGCTGCCTGCAGCAGAGCTAGTCGCCACCTTGGCTCGTGAGATGCGCTGAGCTCACGCGCTCACTCGCACTTCGCCGCCGCGCAGGCTCGCAGCCATCGTCACCAGCTCGGCGAACGACGCCGCCCGCATCTTGCGCATCATCTTGCCGCGATGCGCCTTCACCGTGATTTCGGAGATGCCGAGCTCGCCGCCGACCTGCTTGTTCAGCCGGCCGCTCACCACGAGGCTCATGACCTCGCGCTCGCGGCGGCTGAGCGATTCGTAACGCTCCTGCAAGGCGTGAACCTGCATCATGTGCCGAAGCGCAGCGTGACTGCGTTCGATCGCACTGCCGACTGCATCGAGCAACACGTCGCGCACGCAGGGCTTGGTGAGGAATTCGAACGCTCCGCCTTTCATCGCGCGTACGGTGGTCGGCACGTCGGCATGCGCGCTCATGAAGATGATCGGCAGTTCCGGCCGATCGCGCACGAGCCTTTGCAGATCGAGACCGCTCAAGCCCGGCAGTGCGAGCTCCAGCAGCAGGCAAGCGGGCGTCATCTCGCGCGGCTGTTCCAGGAACTCCTCCGCGGACGCGATCATTCGCGGCTCCCATCCCGCCGAGCTCAGCAGGGGCTCCAGCGTTTCGCGCACCGCTGCGTCGCTGTCGACGACGAACACGACCGGCGTCGTGCGGGACTCGAATGTGTGTGTTGAGCAGTTGTACTTCAGATTCATGACAGGCTCCTCGTCACAATCTTCCCCGGGTTGGGAATCATCCGCCGCTCCCACGTCGTGAATCACGCCACTAATGGGAGGTGTGCGACCGACACAATGGTGCGATTCATTGCGGAGGGAGCACGACGAGGCGACGCCCGAAGCGGTACGAGTCGACGGAATAGGCACCCGGACCGAGCAGTGCCAATGCAGTCGCATCAAGAGCGAAGACGACAACCGTGCCCGCGTTGTCGATGCCAAGGCCGAGCCAGATCGCGCTGTGAAACGCGAGCGCCAGTGCGGCGACGATCGGCGTGAAGTATCCCACGCCAATGCCTGCGGAGATCAGTATTGCGGCAGCTTGCAGCCAGCCGGAGAGGTCGTGCCGATGGCCGTAGCCATCCAGCAGTAGCGCCATCGCGACGGAAGCACGCAGGAGCAGCAAAGCCAGCCCTGGCATTCCCGGCGGGAACATGGAGAACAGCCGTTGCACGGGGGCCACGGTGCTACAGCGGGAGACCGCCGCGTAGCCGACAGTCGTGTACCGCGCCCTACCCCTTTCGGGAGATCCTTGGGGCGCCCGCGCGAATGTAAGTATGCTGGCACCTATGCTGCTGCGGATGCTCGTGATCGCCGCGACGCTCGCCCTTGCGTCGAGCGCCTTCGCGTTGTCGCCGGACCTGCGCATCACCAGTTCCATCACACAGCCTGGACCACGGACGATGGCGCGCCGACCGGCGTGGAGTCCTCGCGCAAACGAGCGACGGCTATCTCTGGCTGGCCGCGGCCGCAGGACTGTTCCGCTTCGATGGCGTTCGCTTCGAGCGCATCGACGGCGTCGGCGGTGCAGCGGCTCCCTCCAGCAACATCATGACGTTGTTTGCGCCGCGCTCGGGCGGCCTGTGGCTCGGCTATCGATTCGGCGGCGCGAGCTTCATCCACGACGGCAAGGTCACGAACTATGGCGAGCGCGCGGGTCTGCCCGGCGGCAGCGTCACGCGATTCGCGCAGGATCATGCCGGCGTCATGTGGGCCACCACGACCTGGGGGCTGATGCGCTTCGACGGTTCGCTGTGGGAAGACGTGCGCGAGGAGCTCAACCTGCGCTTCGGAGTACGTGAAGTCGCTGCGCGTCGCGCGCGACGGAACGCTGTGGATCGTCATCGGCCACGACGTCATGTTCCTGCGGCCGGGGCAACACGTGTTCCTCGCACGGACATCCAGACCAGCGACGGCGACGTCGATTTCGTCGAGGCGCCCGACGGCACGTTGTGGCTGACCGATGAGCGCCTCGGCGCGCGCGCCGTGTACGTTCCGAACGGCGACGCCGTCACGGCAGACTGGATCGCGTTGCGCGACGCACGCCAGGAAGCGCTGTGGGGCAAGCTCATCGATCGCGACGGCACGCTCTGGATGGCGTCGGCGGCCGGCATCCATCGGGTGAAGGACGTCGCGCGCCTGCTCGATCCGCACGTCGCGGCCGGCGCGTCGCAGGACGCCTTCTCGGAGGTCGATGGCCTGACCGCACCGTTACGCGAACGCTTTCCTCGAAGACCGCGAAGGCAATGTCTGGATCGGCACGGCCGGCGGCGTGGACCGCTTTCGCGAATCGCGACTGACGCGAGTGGATCTGCCGCGCGGCGCGGACGGCTTCGCCGATCGCCGCCGGCGACGCCGGTGCTGCTGTTCGTCGGGATCGATTCCGACGTCGGCGTGTTCAGAGTCACGCCGCCTTCGACCGTGGACGTCGTGCCGGGTCCGACGCCACATCACTTGTGCCTATCGGGACGACGACGGTGTCGTCTGGTTCGGCGGCCGCGGACGTGCTGTGGCATTCCAGCGGATCGCCCGGGATCGGAATGGATCCCGATCGAGGTGCCGATCGACCGCGGCAACGCGGACTTCTATCCGGTGCAGGCCATCACCAAGGATCGCGCGGGCGGCTGTGGGTCTCGGTCGTCCGCGGCGGCGTCCTGCGCCTCGACGACGGCAAGTGGACGCGCCTCGACGATCCCTCGCTCAGCCTCGCCGCCGGCGCGGACGGACGCGTCTGGCTCGGTTATCCGAAGAACAAGCTGCAAGTACGTCGACGGGGATGCCGTGCGCGAGTTCTCCGCGGGCGAGGGGCTCGATCTCGGCAACGTCATCGTCGATCCTGCCGCGCGCGCAGGACGCGTGGGTGGGCGGCGAGCTCGGCCTCGCTCGCTTCGACGGCCAGCGCTTTCACGCCGTCACGCCAGCGCGGCGGCATCCCATTGCCGACCGTCTCCGGCATCGTCGCGACGCCGGAGGGCGATCTGTGGCTGAGCACGAGCGAAGGCGCGATCGAAGATCGCCGCCGATGAAGTGCAGCGCGTGTCGGCAGATCCGCGCTACTCGGTTCGCTACCGAACTGTTCGACTTCCTGGACGGCATGCCGGGCACGCCGAACGCGCATTCGACCGCTGCCCTCCATCGCCGCCGGCACCGACGGCCGACTGTGGTTCTGCCACCAGCAACGGCATCGTCTGGATCGATCCGAAGCATCCGAAGCACAACACGCTCGCGCCGAACGTCGAGGTGCAATCCATCGTGGCGGACGGCAGGCACTATCGGCCGGGTCCGGGTCTGCAGCTGCCGATCAGCACGCGCAATCTGCAGATCGACTACACGGCATTGAGCCTGTCGATTCCCGAGCGCGTCAGGTTCCGCTACCAGCTCGGCGCGGAGACCCTGGCAGGACGCAGGTCCGCGCCGCGCGGCGTACTTCACCAACCTCGCGCCCGGCGACTACACGTTCCGCGTGACCGCCGCCAACGACGACGGCGTCTGGAACAAGACGGGCGCATCGATTCGACTTCACGATTCCGCCCGCGTTCTATCAGACGCGTTGGTTCTACGCGCTGTGCGCGCTCGCGTGCCTCGGCATCCTGACTGTCTCGTACAGAGTTCGCGTGCGGCAAGTCGCCGCCCAGGTGCGCGGCCGATTGGAAGCGCGCCTCGCCGAGCGCGAGCGCATCGCGCGCGAACTTGCACGACACGCTGCTGCAGGGAATGCAGGGACTGATCTGGCGATTTCAGGCGGCGGCCGATCGCATTCCAGCCGACGCGCCCGCGCGCCAGCTGATGGAGCAGTCGCTCGATCGCGCCGACAAGTTGCTGGAGGAAAGTCGCGACAAGGTGAAGGATCTGCGGCCGGCGGCCAGCGAGGGCGCGGACCTCGCCCAGGCGCTCGCCGCCGAGGGCGAGCAATTCGCGCAAGCTGCATTCCGCGAAGTTCCGCGTGAGCGTCCAGGGCACGCGCCGCGACCTGCATCCGCTCGTGCGCGAAGAAGGTCTCATGATCGGCCGCGAGGCGATGGCGAATGCGTTCCGGCACGCGGACGCGCGCGACATCGAAGCCGAAGTGACCTACGGCGACATGGCGCTGCACATCAGAATCCGTGACGACGGCCGCGGCATCAGCGCCGCGGTGCTCGATGCCGGCGGCAAGCCCGGGCACTTCGGCCTGCTCGGCATGCGCGAGCGGGCGAAGAAGCTCGGCGCCCATCTCGAGGTCTGGAGCAAGCCCGGCGCGGGGACGGAAGTGGATTTGCGAGTGCCGGCCGATGTGGCGTACAAACGAGCGCCAGCGGCGTCGCGCCGTATCCGGTCCTGGTTGGGAGCAACGTCATGAACGCCACGCGGGATTCGGAGACGATCCGCATCCTCACTGTCGACGATCATCAGTTGCTGCGCGAAGGCATCGCCGCGGTGCTCGAAAGTCAGGAAGACATGACGCTCGTCGCGCAGGCGAGCAACGGGCGCGAGGCGGTCGAGAGCTTCCGGCGCCTGCGCCCCGACGTGACGCTCATGGACCTGCGCATGCCCGACATGAGCGGCATCGAGGCGATCACGGTCATCCGCGCGGAATTTCCGCATGCACGCATCATCGTGCTGACCACGTACGCGGGCGATGCGCAGGCGGCTGCGGCGTTGAAGGCCGGCGCGTCCGGCTACCTGCTCAAGAATCTGGTGCGCAAGGAATTGATCGAGACGATCCGCGCCGTGCACTCCGGCAAGCGCCGCGTGCCGCCGGAGATCGCGACGGAAATCGCCGAGCACGTCGCCGACGACGCGCTGACCGTGCGCGAGATCCAGGTGCTGCGGCGGGTGGCCGCGGGCAAGTCGAACAAGCTGATCGCCGCGGAGCTCGACATCTCCGAAGGCACCGTCAAGACGCACATGAAGAGCATCCTGCCGAAGCTCGACGCTTCCGACCGCACGCACGCGGTGATGATTGCGCTGAAGCGCGGGATTCTCGATCTCTAGGTGCCCCCCTACTCCGCGAGCACGCGGTGGACGAAGGAAATCGAGATCGAGCCCTTCGCCGACTGCCGAGGCCACGCGCTTGATGTTGCCGGAGCGAACGTCGCCGACGGCGAACACGCCTGGCACGTTCGTCTCCAGCAGATAAGGCGCACGGCCCGCCGGCCACTTCGCGCGGCCGAGCTCCTCGCGCGACAGATCCGGACCGGTCTTGATGAAGCCGCTCTCATCGAGCGCGAGACAACCGTTCACCCAGCGCGTCGCCGGCATCGCGCCAGCCATCACGAAGACGTGACGGATCGGGCGGGTCTCCTGCGTCTGGCGCTCGCGGTTGCGCCAGTGCACGCGTTCCAGGTGCGTCTCGCCTTCGAGGCCGTCCAGCTCCGTGGACAGATGCAGCTCGATCGAAGGATGACCCTCGATGCGATGGACGAGATACCGCGACATCGTCGCTGCCAATCCACCCGAGCGGACCAGCATGTGCACGCGCCGTGCGCTCTCGGCGAGGAATACGGCGGCCTGCCCCGCGGAGTTGCCGCCGCCGATCACGATCACTTCTTCACCCGCGCACAGCTGCGCCTCCATGAACGTGGCCGCGTAATAGACGCCGACGCCCTCGAACCGCGGCAGCGCCTCAACCGGCTGGCTTGCAATATTCCGCGCCGGTTGCGATGACGATTGCGCGCGTGCGAACCGTGTTGCCTTCCTCGCCCAGGTGAACGGCATACGGCAGGACGTTGCAATCGAGCGCTGGCCGCTGTGCGCGCGATCAGCAGCTGCGCGCCGAATTTCTGCGCCTGAGTGAGCGCGCGGCCGGCGAGCGCCTGCCCGGAAATGCCGGTCGGAAAGCCGAGGTAGTTCTCGATCCTGGAGCTCGAGCCCGCCTGTCCGCCCGGTGCGCGACCTTCGATCACGAGGACATCCAGGCCCTCGGAGGCCGCGTACACCGCTGCCGACA
This sequence comes from uncultured Gammaproteobacteria bacterium, assembly GCA_963830745.1. Lineage (GTDB taxonomy): Bacteria > Pseudomonadota > Gammaproteobacteria > Steroidobacterales > Steroidobacteraceae > Steroidobacter. The sequence continues at coordinate 50,299 of CAWHNL010000009.1, read as the reverse complement.
GGCCTGCCGGCCCGGCGCCCACGACGATCACGTCGTGAGTGTGGTCGACGGCGATCGAATCGTTGAGGCCGAGACACTCGGCAATCCGCTGCATTGGTCGGACTGCGCAGCACGTCGCTCGCCGCGACAGATCAGCACCGGGACGTCGTCGTGGCTGATGTGAAACCGGTCGAGCAGCGACCTGCACGTCGCTGTCGCGGTCGAGGTCGACGAACGAGTACGGATGGCCGTTGCGGCCGAGGAACTCCTTGACCCGCAGCGTTCCCGCGCAATAGTTCGAGCCGATCAGCACGACGTCGCCGAGGCCGCTGGCGATGAGCCGGACTCGTCGCAGCACGAACGCTCGCACCAGAATCTCGCCGATCTCTGCGTCGCGCTGAACGAGCTCCAGCAAGTGCTCACGACTGAGCTCGATGACTTCGCCGCCTTCGATCACGCGCGCCTGCACGAGCGAGCGTTGCCCGCTGAGCATGTTCGCTTCACCGTTGAATTGCCCGGGGCCGAGCACTACGACGGGCGTCTCGCCTCCCGGACCGAGCTGGGTCACCTCGACCTGGCCGGCGAGCACCACGAAGAACGGCGGCGTAGCGTCGCCCGCCCGGACCAACAGCTCGCCGGGCGTGATCGCACGAGCGCGACCGTGCGCGGCCACTCGCGCAAGCTGCGGCTGCGTGAGCCGGGGGAAGGTCGCTTCTTCGTTCGGTTGCGCGGCCATGGAGTCAGTACACAACAGCATGAGCCGTGGTGTCAGCAATACTATGGTTCACATGGATTGACTGACAGATAAAAAAAGCCGCCGGATTGCTCCGGCGGCTTTCGGGTTGGATCACGATCGAGTTACTGGAACGAGTAGCGCAACCCCAGCGTGAAGAAGCGACCCACCGCACCCGCTTGATGGAAGGCCGGGTTGTAGTTCAAGCCGCCGTAGGTGTACGGATCGAACGGCGCCTGCTTGCCGAGAGCGTTGATGATGGAAGCGTTGATCTCCCAGTTCTCTCCGCCCTTGAAGCGCCCGAACAGATCCAGCGTCGTGAACGCATCGACGCGGCAGCCGTTGCGCACGGTGCCGTCGGGATTGTAGACGCCGCAGACTCTGCCGGTGGGATCAGCCACGACATAGTCGCCTTCGAGCGTCGTCGTCGCGAACGTGCCGTCCTCGTTATCGACCAGCGTCTCGCCCTTGTGGTCGATCATGTTGATCGAGCTCACGAAGTTCACGGCCGCCGTCACCGATGCGATGCCGCCGTCCCAGGTCAGCTCGAAGCGGCCGCGATCGCGCGGCGTGCCGCCGGCCGAGCTGAGCACGTACGGCCCATGCGTGCCGACGTATTCGAACTTCTCGCCGCTCGGCAGCTCGCGCTCGAAGCTGAACAGGCGCGTCCAGATCAGTCCTGCGGTGAGGCTTGCCCATCCCGCCGAGATCGAACTGCTGGCGCACGTCGAGATCGATGCCGTCCGTGTCGGTGCTGTTCGCGTTGATGTACGGCGCAGCGATGGTCGCCAGTTCGCCGTTCTCGTCGAAGAACAGTGTCGAGTTCTGGCAGCGCGCCGGGGCGTTGCGAGTTCGGCGGCTGGCCGATGGTCGGCAGGTTGCCGATGACCGGGCCCTGGTCGGCCTGGACGATCTCGTTCTCGCGCTGGATCTGGTAGTAGTCGAGCGAAATGCTCGTGTTCCGCAAGGGCTCGTAGACCACGCCGAACGTGTAGCTCTTGGCTTCTTCCGGCTCCAGGTCCGGATTGCCGATCGTCAGAATGCCGATGTTCGTGAAGCCGAACGTCGAGCTGTTGCCGCTCTCGGCCGGTCCCGGCGCGCGGAACGCTTCCGCGTAGGTCGCGCGCACGGCGAGCTGCTGGAACGGCTTGAACTTCACGCCCAGCTTCGGCGTCGTGGAGCTGCCGAAGTCGGAGTAGTGGTCGTAGCGCACCGCGGCGTTCAGATCGACCATCGAGTGCACCGGCGCGTCCACTTCGACGTAAGCGGCGTACACGTCACGCTCCGCGGTGAACGCGGAGAAACCCAGACCGACGATTTCCGCGCGATCGGTGAACGGCACGGGCGGCGTGTCGTTCTTCTCCGTGCGGAACTCGGCGCCCGCCGCAATGCCCAGCCGGCCGCCGGGCAGGTTGAAGAGCAAGCCGGAGACGCTGGCGTCCACCAGCTCGACGGAGCTTTCGGCCGTGCGCTTCAGCTCGGGCGAGATCGCGCGGAGCAACTCCGGCGAATTCAGCGCGGGGTCGAAGCGGAACGTGCCCGCATCGAGCGCGGACTGCAGCGTCGGGAAATGAATGAAGCCGTAGTTCGTGTCTTCGAGCGTGTTCTCGATGTAAGCCACGCCCGCTTCCCAGTTCCAATCCGCCGTAATGTCGCCCTTCAGCCCTGCGACCACTCGCACCAGCTCGCTCTCCTGCTTGCCGTTGCGGCCACCGAGCATCGTCGTCAGCAGTCCGAAGCGCGAGCGAGCGACGCCGAACGGATTGTCCGGATGATTCGCCGGCAGGACTGCGGAGTGAGTGACGGGCGCGGCCGGATTGGTCGGATCGAATACGCCGTTGTCGTTGACGCCGCCGGGCGTGCCGACAGCCTCGACCTTGGAAGTAAAGAAGCCGAGCTCCGTGTAGGCCTGCAATGCCGGCGTGATATCGAGCGTGCCGCGGCGTCAGGACGTTCAGGCGCTCCTGCTTCGGCTGGATTTCGGTGAAACCGACGGTGTCGAACACGCAGCGTCCGGTCTGGCCGGAGATCTCGTTACACGGCAGGATGTCGATGCGGTCGTACAGGTCGGCGCTGCCCGGTATGCGCAGGACACCGAACGGCGTCGTTGCGCTGTAGGCCGGCTGACCGACGTCGAAATTGCCGAGGCCGGCCGCGGGTGCGCCGCGCCGATTGTCGAACCAGCCGAACTGCGTGAGGTTGTTCGTGCCGAGATAGCCCGAGTCGATCCGCCTGCGAGATCGCATCGTCGGAGGACTGCTCGGCGACCACGAACACGTTGTAGTTGTCGCCGCTGAAGCCGGCGCTGCCGTGAATGCGGTGCGCGTCGCCGTCGTTGAACTCGGTGGCACCGTAGCTGCCGCCGACGCTGAAGCCTTCGTAGCGCTCGCGCGTGATGATGTTCACCACGCCAGCAACGGCATCCGAGCCATAGAGTGCCGAGCCGCCGTCTTTCAGTACTTCGACGCGCTCCACAGCTTCCAGCGGAATGACGTTGAGATCGACGAACGTGCGCGAGCCGTCATCGGCGAGACCGTAGGTCGCCATGCGGCGGCCGTTCAGCAGCACGAGCGTCGAGTTCACGCCGAGGCCGCGCAACGAAACGGCGGAGGAGCCGGAGGCGAAGCCGCCCGAGAACGCAGTCGGAATCGATCCCTGGTTGTCCGCGGAGATCAGGCCGCGCAGCACTTCGGAGATGTTCTGCCGACCGGTGCGCTCGATGTCGGCGCGGTCGACCATCTGCACGGGCGAAGGCGTCTCGGTGTCGACACGCCGAATGCGCGAGCCGGTGACGATCACTTCTTCGGGGTACTCGGTCGTCGTCGGACGCTCCTGGGCGTGCACGGGCATCACGATCGCTGCGAGCGCTGCGGCGGCGAGCGCGCGTCGGACGGCGGGGCGAATTGCGCTTAAAGGCAACATTGACTCTGTTCTCCGAGGCATGGCTTGGTTTGGGGAACGGCGGGCTGCCGGAAGATGTGACGCTAACAACGTCTCGGCGCACGGGGCGCCGCCGCCGTTGCGCTTACGTGGCGCCTGCGTTGCGAATGCGAAAGGAACGCGCGTAGGATCCACGGCGGCGTCTGACACCAGCACGGAGTCCACACATGCGAATTGCACTCGGTCTACTGCTCGCCCTGACTGCAACGCTCGCCAGCGCCGAGCAGTACGGTGCGCCGATCACGATGAAAGATCCGGTGACGCTCGAAGCAGCCGTCAAGCAGCTGCAGGGCAAACCCTCCGCGACGGTTCTGGTCGAAGCGGAAGTCGGCTCGATTTGTCAGGTGAAAGGCTGCTGGATCGGATTGAAGAGCACGGCCAGCGAGCTGCATGTGACGTTCAAGGACTACGCTTTCTTCGTGCCGCCGACGCTGATGGGCAAGACCGTGCTCGCGCAAGGCGAGCTCAAGAAGGTCACGATGACGCTCGAAGAGACCAAGCACTACGTCAAAGATGCCGGCGGCGATCCCGCGACGGTGACGCAGCCGCGCGTGCACTACGAGCTGACTGCGAGCGGCGTGCAAGTCAAGAGCTGATCGCCTCCGCCATTGCGCTTACGTGGCGCCTGCGTTGCGAATCGATGTTCGAGGCGCAAGGTGGGTGGCGAATCCATTCCGAACGATAGCCTCCGGTCCTGAGCTTCATCGCTCCCGTCTGCGGCGCGTGCTCTGCACATTGCGCGTTATCAAGCGCAACCGTGAGAGCACCACATGTTGAATCGATTCCTCGTGATCTCCGCCATGACCTGCATGGCGCTCGCCCACGACGCATCCGCCGGCGAAGTTTGTGACCGAACACACGTCGGCCCTGGCGGGCCTGGCATCAATGCAGTCAATGCAAACAGCGCCGCGCTCGCATGCGGCTTTGGAGTCACCGCGAACGGCGCGGGCAGCGTTTCGGTCGGTCAATATCACTCAAGCGAACGGCGTCTCTAGCGTGGCGGTAGGCGATGCCGCAGTGGCGAACGGAAATCGGAGTATTGCGATCGGCCGTCAGAGTGCCAGCGGCGACAACGGCACCGCCGTCGGCAGCTCCGGCGTCGCCGGCACGAACAGTGTCGCGATCGGAAACCTGAGCAATGCGAGCGCTGCTCGATGCAGTCGCCGTCGGCGCGCTGTCATCTGCCAGCACACTCGGCACTGCCGTCGGCTTCTCAGCACTGCCTCGGGCACCAGCTCGGTGGCCACGGGTGGTTTCTTCGATTTCGACGACAACGGCGACTTCGACGACCGTGAAGCAACCACCGCGTCCGGCTTGCTGTCGAGCGCCTATGGCGTGGGTAGTCTCGCGAGCGGCGCACGCAGCCTCGCACTGGGCACGCGGAGCATTGCCGTCGGAACTGATTCGATCGCCGTCGGCTCGAGTAGCGCAGCGGAAGGTAATGGCGTTGCGATGGGCGCCAACAGCGGCGCAACCGCGAACGGCGTCGCGATAGGCGTCGGTGCGAGTGCAACCGCCGCAAATAGTGTCGCGCTTGGCGGCGGCTCCGTAGCAGATCGAGCCGGCACGGTTTCGATCGGCGCGGCGGGCGCCGAGCGCATCCTGGTGAACGTCGCGGAGGGCACCGCCGGCACCGACGCTGCCAACGTCCGGCAGATGCAGGCAGGTGATGCGGCGATATTGAGCCAAGCGAATGCTAATGCTGCCGAGCGCGATGCGGCGACGTTGAGCCAAGCGAACGCATATACCGACACTCGGCTGGCAGAGATCGCCGGCATCGCCGCGGATTTCGACACCTTCGCACGTGATGTCGACTCGCGCTTCCGCTCTCAAGACAAGCGCATCGACCGTGTTGGTGCTCTGAATGCCGCTATGGTCGGCATGGCCGCAAGCGCCGGCGCTGTCGAGGGCGGGAGCACGCGCATCGGCATTGCTGCCGGTACGTACAACGGCGCGGAAGCGCTCTCGATCGGCGTACAGCGTCGAGTCGGCAAGCGCGCGGCGTTTACGTTGGGCGGCGCGATCAGCGGCTCGGAGCGCTCCGGCACCTTGGGCGTGGGGATCGGATTCTGAGCTGCAGCGGCGAGCTCACGTGCGCCGCCAGATGCTCGGAGCGCACCCGAACGCGGAGCGAAAGCATGCGTCGAAATGCGAGAGGTCGTTGAACCCGACCTCGAAGGCAATCTCCGCGATCGGTGACCGGGTCGCGGCGAGGCGAGTGGCAGCTGCCGACAGGCGCCGATTGATCACGTACTGGTTCGCGGTCTCGCCGGTCACGGCGCGAAACCGCTTCGCGAAGCGGAAGCGATTCATCCCGGCGACGGCCGCGAGCGTATCGAGCGGACAAGGCTCCGCGAAATACGCGTTGATGTAGCGCACGGCATCGAGGACGCCGCGTGTGTCGGCGTCCGATGCTCTATCCGAGCGGAAACGGCTGGAAACACATAAACAGATGTGCGCGAGCGCGACTGCGGCCTCTTCGCTGTCGGCCGAACCGCGCGCGATCCTCAACAACAAGCCGGCTACCTTCGAGGTCATGCGCGAAGGCGGAGCCCAGGCCGCCTGAAACTTCGGCGCGTCGAGACACAGATCGGTTGCCAGCGGCTCGAGCAGTTTCTCGGAGAAAAACACCACGATGCGCCGATTGCCTTCCGATCCCTGATGGCGGCAGGAGAACTCCGCGCGCTTGTTGGCGAACACCAGTGACCCGGGTACGGCCATGCAGGCACCACTGTCGCTGAGATGCTCGAATATTCCCGAAAGCACGAGCGCGACGGCGTTCTCCGTGTAGACCCCCTGTGGATGGCGCTGAACGGCGGGGACGCAACGCAGATCGGCGATGCTGTAACCGGACGGCCCCGGCGGGATGCCGTAAGCCGCCGGATCGGCGATCTTCGCGTCGGTGGAAATCCCATCGAAGCGTGTATCGGGCCAGAAAGTCATCGCTGTTTCCACGGCGCCAAGATTCCCCAAGTCTCCGCACCCGTCCCTGCGCTAGTCTGCCGAACGGATCCGGGAGGGCGCGTCACAAGTGAATCAAACCACGATGGCTGCAAATCCGGAAGCAGGCGGCGGCGCGCTGCGACGCGCTGCCGCCGCGGCCGAAGCGTATGCGCCGACCATGCTGAAGATCGGCTGGATCTCGCTCGCAGTCTCGATGCTCGGGCTGGGCATGCTCGGGTTCATCACCGGCGACTTCGCGCTGAACTGGCAACCGGTGCCCGCAGGGGTGCCGGGGCGCACGACGCTCGCCTATCTCACCGCCGCACTGTCCTTGGCTCTCGGTGCCGGTCTGCTCATCGATCGCTACAAGCATACGTTCGCCATCGCGATTGCCGTGACGTTTCTCGTGTGGGCGGTTCTTCTGCATGGACCGGGCGTCGTCCGCGATCCGCTGAATGTCCTGCCCTGGCTCGGATTCACCGAGCGCCTCGAGGTCGCGGCCGGCGCGCTGATGCTGGCCGCGACCCAAGTGGCGGGCACGCCATTCGCGCGCTGGAGCATGCTCGTCGCAAGGATTGCGTTCGGCGCGTGTCTGCCGATCTTCGGTCTGTCGCACTGGGCTTATGCGCAGTTCACGGCGGACATGATTCCGGCTTTCATTCCTGCGCACTTGTTCTGGGCCTACTTCACTGGCGCAGGCCACATCGCCGCCGGCGTCGCGATCCTGACGGGCGTGCTCGCACGTCTCGGCGCAATTCTGTTTGCGGCGATGGTGAGCGGCTTCGTGCTGCTGCTCCATGTGCCGCGTGTCCTCGGCGAGCCGGGCAGCCGCGCCGAGTGGACGATGCTCGTGATCGCGATCACCATCAGCGCCGCCGCTTGGTGCACGGCTGGAAGTCTTGCTCGCAAGGACGCCAAGCAGACCTGATTCTTCGCTTCATCATCCCCGCAAGCCACTCGCGCGATATTGGCAACGTGCCGGCGCGCCATGTCTGGCAGGCGCAACTGCTGTTGATCGAGCGAGCGATGCCGGATCGATTGCAGGTCACCGCCGAGCACCAGCGCTGGCCCGGAGCGATCTCCACATGCTCTTGGCGGCGGCTGCCCAGGAACGCAGCGCGATCGAGTTCGACACTCTGTTGCAATCGGCGGGATTTACCAGGATCCGCAGCGAGCGCGTCGGCGCGTTCAGCCTCATCGAGGCTCGGATTGGTACGCCTGCTGAGTAATGGCGGAGAGAGAGGGATTCGAACCCTCGATGGGCTTTTGACCCATACACCCTTAGCAGGGGTGCGCCTTCGACCACTCGGCCATCTCTCCGGCGCGTCGATCCGCCGACCTGGGCCGTCTTGCACAGGTACGCAGGGCGATGGCGGGCCGGCTGCGAAGGCCGGCAAGAATACTGGCGGCGACCCGTCAGGTAAAGGGTTGGAGCGGATTGGAGGTTTTGAGGGATCCAGCGGGCCGCGGAAGTGGGTTACTGGGCCACTCCGCGGCTCGCCGTTGCGTGAGGAAGATCGTCAGGATCCAGCGCCCGTCAGCGGGACGCTTCACTGCGCCGCCGGCAGCCTGCTCTTCGCGCTTGATGCGCTCGTAGATCTCTTCGCGGTGCACGGCAACTTCCTTCGGCGCGTTGACGCCGACACGGACTTGGTTGCCTTTGACGCCGAGGACGGTCACTGTGATGTCGTTGCCTATCATCACGGTCTCACCGACGCGCCTTGTCAGAATCAACATGGTTCGCTCCTTGCCTGTCAGCCGAATGAGCTCCGTGCGCTTCGCCGGCAATGGAATCACTGCCCTCCCACAAGCTTGCGCACACGAGTCATTCGAATTCGAGAGTAGGTTACTGATATCCGTAGTGGGGATCGGGATTTCCCTGAAATGCGCAAGCCACCCTCACAGGAAAGACAAAAATTTTCACCGGTATGTTCGCACCTTCGAATCGCGTGTGCGACCCGAATTTTCCTGCAGTAGCCGTTTTTTCCCAATGCCGCGTGTATACATAACCACGCGAGTCCGCGGCATGCGCAGTCGTGCGTCGCATTGTGCAAGCCATGCGGGCGCGCCGTGCGCCACCCCGCAGTACGTCGGAATTCGCACCACGTACATCGAGTTGGAAACTTCGGCTTAGGTCGATCGACCTATGAGCTTGGCCTCGACCCAGGGCGCGACCGCTGCCAGCGCCTCGTCGAGCTTCGTCGGGATCGTTGCCGCCCGCCTGCGCCATGTCGGCGCGCCCGCCGCCGCGACCGCCGATCTTCTGCGCGACCACGTTCACCAGGTCGCCGGCCTTCACCTTCGCAATCTGATCCGGCCGTGACGCCGGCGATCAGCACGACTTTGTCGGGCTCCTGCACCGACGCCAGCACGATCGCGGCCGAGCGCAGCTTGCTCTTGAGCTGATCGACGGCGTCGCGCAGCGCAGGCGCGTCCGCGCCGTCGACGCGCGTCGCGACGACTTTGATGCCCGCGACATCGACCGCGCGCGCTGGACAGAGTCGCTGCCCTGCCCGCTCGCGAGCTTCGATTTCAGGCCGGCGACTTCCTTCTCCAGCTTGCGGCTGCGCTCGACGAGCTGCCGCACCTTGTCCTCGACGTCGTCGCGGCTCGCCTTGACGAGCGCGGCGAGCTCGCGCAGGACTTGGTCTGATTGCGCAACCCAGTCGAGCGCGCCCTGCCCGGTCACCGCCTCGATGCGGCGCACGCCGGCAGCGACGCCGCCCTCGCTGACGATCTTGAACAGACCGATGTCGCCGGTGCGGCGCGACGTGCGTGCCGCCGCAGAGCTCGGTCGAAAAGTCACCGAAGCGCAGCACGCGCACTTCGTCGTCGTACTTCTCGCCGAACAACGCCATCGCGCCGGACGCAACCGCAGCGTCGTACGGCATCAGCCGCGTCTCGGCCGGCGGCGTTGCGCGCGGATCTCCGCGTTGACCAGCCGCTCGATCTCCTGCAGCTCGCTCGCGGCATGACGGCTGGAAGTGCGAGAAGTCGAAGCGCAGCCGGTCGGGCGCGACCAGCGAGCCCTTCTGCGTGACGTGCGTGCCGAGCACCTTGCGCAACGCAGCGTGCAGCAGGTGCGTCGCGGAGTGATTCAGCACGATCGCGCGGCGCCGCACCTCGTCGACGCGCGCTTCGACGCGTGTCGCCCACCTTCAGTTCGCCGCGCGTCACGCGGCCGATGTGCGCATAGGCGCCGCCGAGCTTCTGGGTGTCGGCCACTTCGAACCGCGCGGCGCCGCTGACCAGCGTGCCCGTGTCGCCGACCTGGCCGCCGCTTTCGGCATAGAACGGCGTGTGATCGAGCACCACCTGCCCTTCCTCGCCGGCGCGCAGCGCCTCGACGCGCTCCTTGTCCGCGCAGCAGCGCGACGACCGTGCCGGTATCGACGAGGTGCTCGTAGCCGCTGAAGTTGGTCTTGCCGTCGACGGTACGCCGGCGCGCAGATCGACGCCGAACTTGCTCGCGGCCTGGCTCTGCTCGCGCTGCGCTTCCATCGCCGCTTCGAAGCCCGCCTGATCGATCGTCAGCCCGCGCTCGCGCGCGATGTCGGCGGTGAGGTCGACCGGGAAGCCGAAGGTGTCGTACAGGCGGAACACGGTTTCGCCCGGAATCACCTTGCTGTCCTTGAGCGCAGCCGATGGCGCTGTCGAGCAGCGCCATGCCCTGCGACAGCGTCTCGGCGAAGCGCTCTTCTTCCTGCTTCAGCACGCGCTCGACCTGAGCGCGCTGCGCCTTGAGCTCCGGGATACGCCTCGCCCATCTCCTTTTCGAGCGCGGCGACCAGCGTGTAGAAGAACGGCTTGTCCTGGCCGAGCATGTAGCCGTGACGCATCGCGCGCCGGATGATCCGGCGCAGCACGTAGCCGCGGCCCTCGTTCGACGGGAACACGCCGTCGGTGATCAGGAACGAGCACGCGCGGATGTGATCGGCGATCACGCGCAGCGACTTCGATTCGAGGTCGCTGCGTGCGCGTCGCCGCGGCGGCAGCCTTGATCAGGTTGACGAACAGGTCGATCTCGTAGTTCGAGTGCACGCCCTGCATCACGGCCGCGGTGCGCTCGAGGCCCATGCCGGTATCGACGGAAGGCTTCGGCAGCGGTGTCAGCACGCCCTCGGCGGAGCGATCGAACTGCATGAACACGAGGTTCCAGATCTCGATCCAGCGATCGCCGTCGGCGTCCGGCGAGCCCGGCGGGCCGCCCGGAATGTGCGCGCCGTGGTCGTAGAAGATCTCGCGTGCACGGACCGCACGGGCCGGTCTCGCCCATCTGCCAGAAGTTGTCGGAGCCGCCGCCCGGCTTGTCGCCGATGCGCACGATGCGGTCCGCGGGCAGGCCGATCTCCTTGTGCCAGATGTCGAACGCTTCCTGGTCCGTGTGATAGACGGTGACCATCAGGCGCTGCGGGTCGATGCCGAGCCAGTCCTTGCCGGTGACGAAGTCCCAGGCGAAGCGGATCGCATCCCGCTTGAAGTAGTCGCCGAAGCTGAAGTTGCCGAGCATCTCGAAGAACGTGTGATGCCGCGCCGTGTAGCCGACGTTCTCCAGGTCGTTGTGCTTGCCGCCGGCGCGCACGCAGCGCTGCGAGCTCGCCGCGCGGTTGTACGCGCGCTTGTCCTTGCCCAGGAACACGTCCTTGAACTGCACCATGCCGGCGTTCGTGAACAGCAGCGTCGGGTCGTTGCCGGGCACGAGCGAGCTCGAGGGCACGATCTGGTGCCCGCGCTCGCGGAAAAACTTCAGGAACAGCGCGCGCAGTTCGGCGCTGGACAGGCGCTTGACAGTCGTCATTCAGCCTCGAATCCGATGTCTGGGGTGATGTCCGGCGCGCCGTCCCCCTCGCCTGATTCGTCGCGAAAGGCGGCCCGGAGCTGCTCGGCATCGAAGCCGCGATATTGAAGGAAGCGTGCCTGCTTTGCACGCTCGCCCAGGCTGCGGGGCGCGGCCGCGCCGAACTTGCGCCGGCGGACCTCTCGGGCCAGCTGCACCCAGTCGACCTCGGCGCTGCGCAGCGCCTCTTCGACCTGGCGGTCGGCAATGCCCTGCTGCCGCAGCGCGGCCCGGATGCGCACCGGTCCCTGGCCGCGCTTCGCGTGGTGATGCACGAAGCTGGAGGTAAAGCGCTCGTCGCTGACCAGCCGCTTGCCGGCCAGCTTCTCGAATGACCGGCTCGATGGTGTCCGGCGGATAGCCCTTGCGTCGAGCTTGCGGCGCAGCTCCTCGACGGAATGCTCGCGCCGCGGCGAGCAGCCGCACGGCGGCTGCTTCGACGGTTTTTGCGTCGCTGGTGGCCGCCTCGGCCGCCCTCTTCGTCAAACTATTGGACGGTCGCCTCACCCTTCAAGGCCTCGCCGCCCTTCAGTGCCTCACCCTGATTTGTCGCTTTCTTGGCCGGCAGCAGCTTCTCGCGGATCTTGCCCTCGATCTCCCGCGCGATCTCGGGATGCTGATCGAGGAAGGTGCGCGCGTTCTCCTTGCCCTGGCCGATGCGCTCGCCGTTGTAGCTGTACCAGGAGCCGGACTTCTCGACGAAGCCCTGCGCCACGCCGATGTCGATGACCTCGCCGTTGCGGGAGATGCCGGCGCCGTACATGATCTCGAACTCGGCTTCGCGGAACGGCGGCGCCACCTTGTTCTTCACGACCTTGACGCGGGTCTGGTTGCCGATGACTTCCTCGCCGTTCTTCAGCGCGCCGATGCGGCGGATGTCCAGCCGCACCGAGGCGTAGAACTTGAGCGCGTTGCCGCCGGTGGTGGTTTCCGGGTTGCCGAACATCACGCCGATCTTCATGCGGATCTGGTTGATGAAGATGACGATGGTGTTCGAGCGCTTGATGTTGCCGGTGAGCTTGCGCAGCGCCTGCGACATGAGGCGCGCCTGCAGGCCGACGTGCATGTCGCCCATTTCGCCTTCGATTTCGGCCTTCGGCGTCAGCGCCGCGACCGAGTCGACGACCACGATGTCGACCGCGCCGGAGCGCACCAGCATGTCCGTGATTTCCAGCGCCTGCTCGCCGGTGTCCGGCTGCGAGACCAGCAGCTCCTGCACGTTCACGCCGAGCTTCGCGGCGTAGACGGGATCGAGCGCGTGCTCGGCGTCCACGAACGCAGCGGTGCCGCCGACGCGCTGCGCTTCGGCGATGACCTGCAGGGTCAGCGTGGTTTTGCCCGAGGACTCCGGACCGTAGATCTCGACGACGCGGCCGCGCGGCAAACCGCCGACGCCGAGCGCGATGTCCAGCCCGAGCGAGCCGGTCGACACCGATTCGACGTCGTAGTTTTCGCCGGCGTCGCCCAGGCGCATGACCGAGCCCTTGCCGAATTGCTTTTCGATCTGCCCGAGCGCGGCGGCGAGCGCCTTCTTGCGGTTTTCTTCCATCGTGGCGACCTTGAGATGAAGTGAGTGGCGAGGGTGTTCAGTATGTAACGGACGGATGCCTCGCAAGACTCGATTATCTGTACATTTACACAGTAATTCAATCGTCGCGTCGAAGTTTTTTCGTTCAGGCCAGCGGCCATTCGTCGAGCACCGTGTACTCGGAGCCGCGCTGCCCGACCTGCGACTCGACCAGCGCGAACGACTCGACCGGCCACTGCACCGGCGCAACGTCGGCGCCGCCGGTCCGCGCGCGACGTCGCGGACCAACGTGACGTGCGGGCGAAAAGTCTCTCGTGCTCGCGCAGCTCGAAGCTGCGTTCCCGCAGCCCGGCGCGCAAGCCGTCGACGAGCGTCAGCAATGCCGGCGGCGCTGTGCTGCGATCAGGCAGAGCAGGCTCGAGCGCCGCCAGAACTCGACCCGGTCAAGATGCAGCATAAACTTGCCACCGAGTGTCAACTTCTGCGTCGCCTCGCAGCGTCCACACGCGCTCGATGCGTTCTGCGGGAACCGCACCGAGAAAAACGAGCGGTAACGTGCAGATTGCGCGGCGGGAATCGCGCGGCCGAGGGCGGCGTGCGCTTGCACGTCGGCGCTGCGAGCTCGCGCGCGGACCGCGTCGGTCGGCCACAACGCGAAGAACAGGCGGCGGTTCTTTCCGGAGGCTGAGAGTCGGGCTGAAGCCCGACCTACAGGTCGCAGCAGCTCGCGAGAGCGCGCGCGACGGTCTGGCGCCGGACGGCTTCGCGATCGCCGGAGAACGTTTCGAGCGCCACGCGCGTCTCGATCTCGTCGTCCGCGCGCCACGCCCAGCCGAACCACACCGTGCCCACCGGCTTGCCAGGTTGCGCGCCGTCCGGTCCGGCGATGCCGGTCACCGCGACGGCGATGTGGCCGCCGAGCGTTTCGAGCGCGCCGATCGCCATCTCGCGCGCCGCCGCCTCGCTGACCGCGCCGTGCGCGGAGCGTCGAGGGCAGCACGCCGAGCAGAGACTGCTTGAGAGTGTTGCTGTAAGCGACGACGCCGCCGAGAAACCAGTTCGAGCTGCCGGGAATGTCGGTCAGCACCTTGGCGATCCAGCCGCCGGTGCAGGACTCCGCCGTCACCAGCCGGCGCTCGTCGTCGAGCAGCAGCGCGCCGACCTTCGTCGCCAGCCGCTGCAAGCTCGGAATCGCTCAGTCGCGATCGATCGTCATGGACACACGCTTTAGTGCCGCGCGCGGCGCACGTCAAGCTCGCCTGAGCAACCAAGCCGCGCTCACAGGCCCTGTACGGCTCAGTACGCCCGCAATGGCCGCCGCCCTCGAAACCCACACTCCCGTGATGCAGCAGTACCTGCGCCTGAAGGCGCAGTACCCGGACGTGCTGCTGTTCTATCGCATGGGCGATTTCTACGAGCTGTTCTACGACGACGCGAAGCGCGCCGCGCGGCTGCTCGACATCACGCTGACGGCGCGCGGTCAGTCGGCCGGCCAGCCGATCCCGATGGCGGGCGTGCCGTTCCACAGCGTCGAAAGCTATCTCGCGAAGCTCGTGCGGCGCGGCGAATCGGTGGCGATCTGCGAGCAGATCGGCGACCCGGCGAAGGCGAAGGGCCCGGTCGAGCGCCAGGTCGTGCGCGTCGTGACGCCGGGCACCGTCACCGACGAGGCGTTCCTGGAAGAGCGCCGCGACACGCTGCTCGCCGCGCTGTACCGCGAGGGCGATCGCTTCGGCCTCGCGTGGCTCGAGCTGTCGAGCGGCCGCTTCAGCGTGCTCGAAGCCGAGGGCGAGCGAAGCGCTCACGAGCGAGATCGAGCGGCTGCGGCCGGCGGAGCTGCTCGTTCCCGAGCAATCGCAGCAGCCCGACGGGCATCACCGACATTCATCCGCGAGCGTCCGCCGTGGCACTTCGACCTGCAGACCGCGACGCGCTCGCTGTGCGAGCAATTCGCAGACGCGCGACCTGTCGGGCTTCGGCTGCGCCGATCGCGCGCTCGCGGTCGCGGCGGCGGGCTGCCTTCTGCAATATGTACGCGATACGCAGAAGGCCTCGTTGCCGCACCTGCGCGGGCTGCGCACGGAGGAGCGCGGCGAAGCGGTGCTGCTCGATGCAGCGACGCGCCGCAACCTGGAGCTCTCCACCAGTCTCGCGGATCGGCCCGATTGCACGGTCGCAGCCGTGCTCGATCGAACCGCGACCGCGATGGGCGGACGCGAGCTGCGCCGCTGGCTGCATCGGCCGCTGCGCGATCGGCGGACCGGTCGAGCTGCGACTGCAGGCGATCGGCGCGCTGATCGACAAGGGGCTGCACGGGCCGTTGCACGATTTGCTGGCGCATGTCGGCGACGTCGAACGCGGTCTCGCTCGCGTCGCGCTGAAGACGCGCGCGCCCGCGCGACCTCGCGCAACTGCGCGAAGCGCTCGCGCGTCTGCCGGAGCTGCAGCGCCTGCTCGCCGAACGTCGATTCGCCGGCTGTTGCGTGGACCTCGCGGCGCAGCGCCGGCACCTATCCGGACATTCACGCGCTGCTGGTGCGCGCGATCGTCGAGCAGCCGCCGCCGATCCTGCGCGAGGGCGGCGTCATCGCCATCGGCTACGACGCCGAGCTCGACGAGCTGAAGCGCATCAGCGAGCACAGCGATCAATACCTGCTCGACCTGGAAGCGCGCGAGCGCGCAGCGCAGCGGCATCGCGAATCTGCGGCTCGGCTACAACCGCGTGCAGGGCTACTACATCGAGATCAATCGCAGCCTCGCCGACCGCGTGCCGCCGGACTATCACCGCCGCCAGACCGTGAAGAACTCCGAGCGCTACATCACGCCGGAGCTGAAGGAATTCGAGGACAAGGTGCTCAGCGCGCGCGATCGCGCACTGGCGCGCGAGAAACAGCTGTACGACGAGCTGCTGGATCAGCTGATCGAGCGGCTCGCGGAGCTGCAAGCGACGGCGGCGGCGCTCGCGGCGCTCGACGTGCTGGCGAACCTCGCCGAGCGCGCCGTGACGCTGCGCTACACGGCGCCGCAGCTCACGGACGAGCCGGTCGTCGAGATCAGCGAGGGCCGCCATCCGGTCGTGGAGCAGTTCATCGATCAGCCGTTCGTGCCGAACGATCTGCAGCTGCACGAGGGACGCCGCATCCTCGTCATCACCGGCCCGAACATGGGCGGCAAATCGACGTACATGCGCCAGACCGCGCTGATCGTGATCCTCGCGCGCATGGGCAGCTACGTGCCGGCTCGCGCCGCGCGCATCGGGCCGATCGATCGCGTGTTCACGCGCATCGGCGCGTCGGACGATCTCGCCGGCGGCCGCTCGACGTTCATGCTGGAGATGACCGAGGCCGCGAACATCCTGAACAACGCGACGGCGCAGAGCCTGGTGCTGATGGACGAGATCGGCCGCGGCACCAGCACGTACGACGGCCTGTCGCTGGCGTGGGCGTGCGCGCAGCATCTCGCCCGCAACACTGCGCGCATTCACGTTGTTCGCGACGCACTACTTCGAGCTGACGTCGCTCGCCGCCGAGCTCGAGGGCTGCGCGAACGTGCATCTCGATGCGACCGAGCACGGCGACAAGCTCATCTTCCTGCACACGGTGAAGGAAGGTCCCGCGAACCAGAGCTACGGACTGCAGGTCGCGGCGCTCGCCGGCGTGCCGCAGAAGGTGATCTCGGCCGCGCGACGCTACCTGCGCGAGCTGGAGCGTCGTTCCGCCGCAGCCCACGAGCCGCGGCCGCAACAGGAGCTGCTGCTGGAAGTGCCGCAGGATGCGCCCGAACCCGAAGTCGTGAGCGCGTTGCGCGAGCTGGACCCGGACGCGATGACGCCGAAGGAAGCGCTCGACGCGCTGTACGCGTTGAAGAAGAAGATATGACTCTCGCCAAGACGCCAAGAACGCCAAGAAGAATTCTGACTCGATTTCTTGGCGCTCTTGGCGTCTTGGCGCGAGAAAATTCCGTGCTCCAGAAAATACCGCGTCTGCGCCGCCACCTCGGCCGAGAGCAGCATGCCCGTGTGCGACGCCGCGCACCACGATGTGATCCTTCGCGCCGGGCAGGCGCGTTTCCTCGACCGTCACCGTGCCGTCGTGCGCGTCGTCGAGATTCGCCGAACAGGCGGCCGATGCCCACGCCCATCGAGCCGGCGATCACGCCGACGTCGCGCCGCCCGGACCACTCGCGCGGCGACCAGTCGATGCATTCCTCCGTGAGCGCGCCGCCGAGCAGCGTGCGTCCGAACGGCACGCCGCGCGAGCCGCTGCGCCGTGCGCGAGCCCTTGCAGCGGCGAGCCGAGCAGCACGGCGCGGCCGGGCGGCAGATCGTCGGTCACCTGCAGCGCGCGCAGGATCACCAGGCCGCCAAGACTGTGCCCGACGAAATGCAGCCGCTCGCTGCGGTGAGCGTGCGCGAAGTCGATCAGCCGCCGCACGTGATCGCTCATCGAGCCGACGATGGTCGGATAGGAGAACGACAGCGTGCGCAGCGAGCCGTCCGCCTCGAGCCGGCGCTTGATCACCGTCAGCTGCAGGCCCGACATCCACAGGCCGTGGACCAGGATCGTCAGGGCCGGGCGCCGGATCTGAATTCAATCGGTCTCGAATTCACGCCCCGCGACTTCAATATATTCTGGCGGCAAACGGGGGACGAGGAGATGCCATGCTGTCGCGACGCGCCTTTCTTGAACGCGGATCCTTGGCGGTGGGGGCATTGGCGGCCATGAGCCTGCACGCCGCGCGCGCGGCCGAGGCCCAGACCGGTCCCTTGGGCAAGCCGATCGGCCTGCAGCTCTACACCGTGCGCGACGCGGCCGCGAAGGACCTGCCGGGAACGCTGCGCGCGATTGCCGACATCGGCTATCGCGAGGTCGAGCTCGCCGGCATTCCCGCAACCTCCGCGACGAGACCTGCGCAAGATCCTGAACGACCTCGGCCTGACCGCGCCGAGCATGCACGCGAGCATGGCGGACTTACAGGCGGGGCTGCAGGAGCGCATCGACTACGCGAAAGCGCTCGGCACGCGATACCTGGTCTGCTCGTTTCCGTGGACGGCCGACTCGCGCTTTCGCGACAACCCGGGCCAGCCGTCGTTTCGCTCGCCTCCGGCATCACGCTCGACGACTGGAAATGGAATGCCGAGCAGCTGAACAAGATCGGCGAGCTCGCTAACGAAGGCCGGGCTGCGCTGGGCTATCACAATCACAACATGGAGTTTCGCTCGTACGACGGCGTGGTCGGGTTCGACGAGCTGCTGCGCCTGACCGACCCGGCGCTGGTGACGATGGAAATGGATATCGCTTGGGTCGTCACCGCCGGCGCCGACCCGGTGCAAGTACCTGCAGAAGCACGCCGACCGCATCTCGCTGCTGCACGTGAAAGAAGTCCGCAAGGACCTGCGACGTCGACCGCCGACCGCCTCAGGCGCAGACCACCGAGGTCGGCAGCGGCAAGATCGACTGGAAGCGCGTCTTCGCGGCGATGGATCCGCAAGCGCATCAGCGCACTACTTCGTGGAGCAGGAGAATTTCGAGCGCCCGCCGCTCGAAGCCGTGCGCATCAGTTTCGAGTACCTGCAGCGACTCGGCAGAGCGCAGGCACGATGCGCACGATCAAGGGCCCAGCAATCTTTCTCGCGCAGTTCGCGGGCGACGCGGCGCCGTTCGACTCGCTGCGCTCGATCGCGCAAGTGGGCCGCGAGGCTCGGCTTCAAAGGCGTGCAGATTCCGACGTGGGATGTCGCGGCTGTTCGATCTCGACGCGCGCCGCGGCAGAGCAAGACCTACTGCGATGAAATCAAAGGCGTGCTCGCCGAGCAAGGCCTGCAGATCACCGAGCTCTCGACGCATCTGCAGGGCCAGCTCGTCGCAGTGCATCCTGCATATGACGAGGCGTTCGACGGCTTCGCGCCCGGCAGGTGCGCCGCAATCCGCAGGCGCCGCAGCAATGGGCCGTCGAGCAGCTGCTCAAGCGCTGCGCGCGCTTCGCAGACATCTCGGGCTCAAAGCGCACGCGACGTTCTCCGGCGCGCTAGCATGGCCTTATCTGTATCCATGGCCGCAACGGCCGGCCGGTCTGATCGAGACCGCATTCGATGAGCTTGCGCGCCGCTGGCGTCCGATCCTCGATGCATTCGACGCGGTCGGCGTCGATCTGTGCTTACGAAATTCATCCGGGCGAGGACCTGTTCGACGGCGTGACGTTCGAGCGCTTTCTCGGCCTGCGTCGACAATCATGCCCGCTGCAACATGCTGTACGACCCGAGTCACTTGGTGCTGCAGCAGCTCGACTATCTCGGCTTCATCGACGTCTATCACTGAGCGCATCAGGATCTTTCATGTCAAGGATGCGGAGTTCAATCCGACCGCGAAGCAAGGCGTCTACTCGCGGCTACTCACCGTGGATCGAACGCGCCGGACGCTTCCGTTCGCTCGGCGATGGGCAAGTCGACTTCAACGGCATCTTCTCCAAGCTCACGCAGTACGGCTACGACGGCTGGGCGGTGCTCGAATGGGAGTGCTGCATCAAGCATCCGGAACAAGGCGCAGCGGAAGGCGCGCCGTTCATTCAGCGCCACCTCATTCGCGTCGACCGAGCGCGCGTTCGATGACTTCGCGAGCTCCGGCGCGGATGCGGCAGCCAATCGACGGATGCTGGGTCATCTGAACGATGACACGCGTCCGCCTGCGTCTCGGCATGATCGGCGGCGGCCGCGGCGCGTTCATCGGCGCCGTGCATCGCATGGCGGCGCGGCTCGACGATCGCTACGAGCTCGTCGCCGGCGTGTTCTCGTCGGATCCGCAACGCTCGCGCGACAGCGGCGCCGATCTGTTGCTGGATCCGGACCGCTCTTATGCATCGGTCGATGAGATGGTGCGCGCGGAAAGCGCAGCGCGCAGATCGCGTCGACGTCGTCGCGATCGTCACGCCGAATCATCTGCATCACGCCGCGGCGCGACATTGTCTCGAAGCGCGGCTTTCCACGTCATCTGCGACAAGCCTTTGACGACACGTTGCCGATGCGGCCGACCTGGTCGAGCAGCGGCGGAACGTGCGCGGCGCGTTCTCGCAGTCACCTACAACTACAGCGGCTATCCGCTCGTGCGACAGGCGCAGCGAAATGATCGCGGCCGGCGAGCTCGGCGAGCTACGCGTCGTGCAAGTCGAGTACGCGCAGGACTGGCTGACGACACGCTCGAAGCCGAAGGTCAGAAACAAGCCGCTTGGCGCACGGACCCGCAACAGGCCGGCGTCGCCGGCGCTGTCGGCGATATCGGCACGCACGCATTTCATCTCGCCGAGTTCGTCACGCGGTTTGCACGTCTCGCACCTCGCGGCGGATCTTTCGACGCACGTCGCGGGCCGCAAGCTCGACGACAACGCGCAGATGCTGCTGCGTTTGCGAATCGGCGCGCGCGGCGCGCTGTGGGTCGAGCCAGATCGCGCCCGGCAACGAGAACGGCCTGCGCCTGCGGATCTATGGCGCGAAGGGCGGGCTGGAATGGTCGCAGGAAGACGCCGAATCACCTGCGCTTCGCGCCGCATGGCCAGCCGCCTCGCGTCATCGACACGCGGCGGCCCGGGTGCAGACGCCGCTCGCAGCCAGCTGCGACGCGCATTCCGTCCGGACATCCGGAAGGCTACCTGGAAGCGTTCGCGCAAGTGTATCGCGACATCGCGGACCTGATCGCGGCGTATGATGCGAAGGCCTTGCGCCGCAGGCCGGCGCACTGCTCGTGCCGACCGCAAAGGATGGCTTGCGCGGCGTGCAGTTCATTCACGCCGCCGTCGAATCGAGCCGGCGCAACGCGGCCTGGGTCGAGATATGAACTACGTTAGCACACAGAACGCTCGTCAGATCGGGGAGACGCATGAGTTCAGCAGCGCAGATCGCGGCGCCAGCGGGGCAACGCCTTGTTCATCACCTGTTTCTGCGGCGCTGGTCGCAACGGCGTTCTGCTTCGTGATGCGCGCGTTCGTGATCGACGACTGGGGACACGAGTTCAATCTGTCGGCCACGCAGAAAGGCGAGCTGCTCGGCGTCGGGCTGTGGCCGTTCGCGATCAGCATCGTGCTGCTGAGTCTGCTCATCGATCGCCTCGGCTTTCGCGCTCGTGCTGTGGTTCGCCGTCGCGTGTCACCTCGGCGGCACGCTGTCATCGCTGTCTCGCGCCAGCGGCTACTGGTCGCTGTACATCGGCACGTTCGTGCTCGTCGCTCGGCAACGGCGCTGTCGAAGCGGCAGTGAATCCGCTGATCGCGACTGCCTATCGCCACGACAAGACCAAGTGGCTGAACATGCTGCACGCCGGCTGGCCCGGAGGTCTCGTGCTCGGCGGACTGCTGGCGCTCGCTCAGGGCAGCGGCGTGGACTGGCGCTGGAAGATCGGGCTCGTGATCGTTCCCGTCGTCGTCTATTCGCTGCTGCTGCTGCGCCAGCGCTTCCCTGTAAGCGAACGCGTCGCCGCCGGCGTCTCGTATCGCGACATGCTTGCCGAAGCCGGCTACGTCAGCGCGCTGATCGTCGCATCGCTGATCGTCATCGAGATCGGCCGCGTGTTCGCATGGCCGACGGCGCTGCAGATCGCGCTGATCGCGATACTCACCGGCGTCTATGCGTTCTACACGCGCTCGCCGGGCCGACCGCTGTTCATCATCATGCTGCTGATCATGGTGCCGCTCGCGACGACCGAGCTCGGCACGGACAGTTGGATCACCTCGCTCCTCGAACCCGAGATGGTCGCATGGGGCTGCAGCCGGGCTGGGTGCTCGTCTACACGTCGGCGCTGATGCTCGTGCTGCGACTGTTCGCGGGACCGCTCGTGCATCGCTTCTCGCCGCTGGGACTGCTGGCGCTGTGCGCCGCCATCGCGGCCGTCGGTCTCTACAGCCTGTCCGTCGCGACGGGCGCCGCGATCCTCGCGGCGGCGACGCTCTACGGCCTCGGCAAGAGCTTCTTCTGGCCGACGTCGATCGGCTTCGTCGCGGAGCAATTTCCCAAAGGCGGCGCGGTGACGATGAACGTGCTCGCCGGCGTCGGCATGCTCGCGGTCGGCATCGTCGGCTCGGTGCTGCTCGGCGCGATCCAGGATCGCAGCATCGGCGAGTCGCTCGCCGCGCACGACGCGCAGACACGGCACGCAGCTGCACGCGACGTTCTTCACGCAGGAAAAGACCGGCGTGTTCGGCAGCTATCACGCACTCGATGAAACGAAAGTCGCGGCCGCCGATGCGCAGACGCGCGCGCGTCGTCGACATCGGTCGTCACCGGCAGCAAGAAGACTGCGCTGAAGTCGGTCGCGGTGCTGCCGCTGGTGATGTTGGCCGCTTACCTGCTGCTGATGCTGTACTTCCGCCGTCGCGGCGGGTATCGCGCGGTGGCATTGCAAACGACCATGAGGAGTCGACCATGTCCCTTCGATCGCTGTCATGTCTCGGCTGCATCGTCGCGCTCGCCGGGCTCGCTGCCATGAGCTCCGACGCGAAGGACTACGGCCAGTGGCAGCCGCTGTTCAACGGCAAGGACCTCGACGGCTGGCAGCACGTCGGTCCCGGACAATTCGTGATCGAGAACGGCGTGCTCAAGACCGAAGGCGGCATGGGCCTGCTGTGGTACACGAAGCGAGAAGCTGAGCAACTCCGTGCTGCGCGTCGTGTTCCGCGTGCCGGAGCCGACCAAGGCCGGCAACTCCGGCGTCTTCATCCGCATCCCGACCGAGCCGACCGAGCCATGGATGCCGGTGAACAAGGGCTACGAAGTGCAGATCGATCACAGCGAGGACGACTACCACCGCACCGGCGTGCTGTATTCGCTCACCAAGGCGCTGGCGAAGCCGGAGCTGAAGGAATGGAACACGATGGAGATCACGCTGACCGACGATCGCACCGTCGTGACCTTGAACGGCACGAAGATCACCGATTACAAGGAAGGCGATCCGGTGCCGGAGAAGAAGCGCTCGTCCGAGCCGGATCGCGGCCAGCGCCCCGCGGCAGGGTACTTCGGGCTGCAGAACCACAACGATAAGGATGTGGTGCTGTTCCGAGATATCAGCGTGAAGAAGTTGAAGTAGACCGCCATGGCAATGATTCGACGCCGACGCGCTGCAGAAAGAATACGACGTCATCGTCGTCGGCTCCGGCGCGGCCGGCGGCCAGACGGCGTACACGCTCACGATGGACGGCGCGAAGGTGCTGATGCTCGAAGCGGGCCGCAACTACGTGCCCGAGACCGAGACGCCGATGTTCCACACGCCCGACCAGGCGCCGCTGCGCGGCACGTCGACGCCCGACAAGGAATTCGGCTTCTACGATTCCACCGTCGACGGCGGCTGGCAGATTCCCGGCGAGCCGTATTCGAGCGCGTCGGAACGAAACCGAGCAGCGCTTCTGGTGGTGGCGCGCGCGCATGCTCGGCGGACGCACGAATCACTGGGGCCGCATTTCACTGCGCAACGGCCCGTACGATTTCAAGCCGCACTCGCGCGACGGGCTCGGCTTCGACTGGCCGATCGACTACGACGACGTCGCGCCGTACTACGACAAAGTGGAAATGCTGATCGGCGTGTACGGCGACAACGACGGCATGGAGAACACGCCGAACTCCTCGCCGGGCTGCCTGCTGCCGCCGCCGAAGCCGCGCGCGGGCGAGCTGCTGATCCGCAAGCACGCGAAGAAGCTCGGCGTCCCGGTCATCGCTGCGCATCGCGCCGTGCTCACGCAGCAGCTCGATCACAAGCGTCTGCCGCCACTGCTGCATCCCGGCAACGAGCGCGCGCAGAAGATCCTCGCCGAGCACATGCGCAGCCGCGCGGCCTGCTTCTGGGCGACGGATTGCGGCCGCGGCTGCTCGATCCGCGCGACATATCAGTCGACGACAGTGCATCTGCCGCCCGCGATGGCGACGGGCAATCTCGACATCCTCACGCAAGCGATGGTGCGCGAAGTCGAGCTCGACAAGCGCGGTCTCGCTTCCGGCGTCGTGTTCATCGACAAGACGAGCGGCAAGGAGCATCGCGCGAAGGCGCGCGTCATCGTGCTCGCCGCGAGCGCGTGCGAGACCGTGCGCATCATGCTCAACTCGAAATCCGCGCGCTTCCCGCAAGGGCTCGCGAACTCGAGCGGCAAGGTCGGCAAGTATCTGATGGACACGGTCGGCTCGCCGGTCTCGGGCCAGATCCCGATGCTCGAAAACCTGCCGCCGCAGAACGAGGACGGCGCCGGCGGCATCCACGTGTACTCGCCGTGGTGGCTCTACAAGGAACAGCACGCCGGCAAGCTCGACTTCGCGCGCGGCTATCACATCGAGATGGGCAGCGGGCGGCGCATGCCGAGCGTCGGCAGCATGGCGGTCGCTGGCCGACTTCGCCGGCGGTTACGGCCGCAAGCTCAAGGAAGACATGCGGCGCTACTACGGCTCGTTCATCGGCCTGTCCGGCCGCGGCGAGATGATCCCGAACGAGGATTCGTATTGCGACATCGATCCGACAGGCAAGGACCGCTGGGGCATTCCGACGCTGCGCTTCCACTGGCAGTGGTCGGACCACGAGACGCGGCAGGCCGCGCACATGCAGAAGACGTTCGCCGCGATCATCGAGGAGATGGGCGGCCGCGTGCTCGGCAAGGCGGAGCTCGACGGCCGCAAGGCGATCGCGCCGGGCGGCTTCATCATCCACGAGATCGGCGGCGCGATCATGGGCGCGGACCCGAAGACCTCGGTCGTGAACCAGTGGATGCAGAGCTGGGACGTGAAGAACCTGTTCATCACCGACGGCGCGCCGTTCCCGTCGAACGCCGACAAGAACCCGACGCTGACGATCATGGCGCTGGCGTGGCGCTCGGCGGATTACATGCTGCAAGCGATGAAGCGGCGGGAGCTTTGATATGTACGAGCTCGATCGACGTACGGCGATCAAATGGGTCCTGGCGGCGAGCGCGGCGCTCAGGCTGCCGAGCGTGTCCTTCGACGCGACTCGCAGCTGCGCCCGCGGCGCAGGGTTACGGCAAAGATCCCAATCTGATGAAGGTCTATGCGAGCGGCGACTTGTGGCCGCTCACGCTCACGCAAGGAACAGCGCGCGACGGCGACGGCGCTGTGCGACCTGATCATTCCCGCCGATGGCACATCGCCCGCCGCATCGAGCGTCGGCGTCGTCGACTTCATCGACGAATGGATCAGCGCGCCCTACCCGGAGCACGCGGTCGACCGGAAGACCGTGCTCGACGGCCTGAGCTGGATCGATGGTGAAGCGCAACGCCGCTTCAACACGACGTTCGCGAAGCTGTCGGCGACGCAGATGGCCGCGATCGCCGACGCACGCTGTCGCAGATCCGTTCTTCGTGCGCTATCGCGCGCTGACGGCCGGCGGCTTCTACACGACGCCGGTCGGCATGCGCGATCTGAAGTACGTCGGCAACGTCGCGATGACGACGTTCGAGGGACCGACGCAGGACGTGCTGACGAAGCTGGGATTGGTGTAGGAACGCCCGTCGATATCGTCACGGCGTGATCCGTGGGCGCGGTCATTGCACTCGGATTTCTGGTCTACCTCGCAACGCTGGTTGTCGCGTCCATCTGGAACGTCGTCAAGAGCGCGGTACTGTCGAGACGAATGTCGGGCGTCGAGACACAGTCACAGTCCGACGCCACTCCCACCCTGGTGGTTACGCTCGTCCATGGCACGTGGGCAGCGAACGCTGCGTGGCTTCGTGCGGATTCCGTCCTGTGCCGTTCGATCCTCGCAGCGTTTCCCGATCAGGTGCTGAGATTCGTGCCCTTTCGCTGGTCGGGTCACAACTCGGTTTCGGCGCGCTTCCGCGCCGGGCAAGCGCTCGCGGAGAAGTTATCCGCCATGCAGCGGGACTGGCCCGAGGCGCGCCACGTGCTCATCGGACACAGCCATGGTGGATTCGTCGCGCTATCGGCCCTCAGGGGAGCAACGCTCGACGAGCGAATCTGCGGAGTGGCGTGTCTGTCGACCCCGTTCCTGATGGCGCGTGTTCGCCCAATGAGCCGACTGGCAAGGGCCGGTCTGACGGTCACGCCGGCTCTCTTGGTTGCATTTGGATTGGGGCAGGCGGTCGAACGCAGTCCGCTAGGCGCCATCGTTGATCGACATGAGCCTTTGCAGGTGGCGTTCGGCCTTCTCGTGCTGGTCCTCGCGGCATTCGCGTGGCGCTGGACGCCGCGCGCAGTTCAGGCCTTGTCAGCCAGAGTGTTCGAGCGAATGCAGTTGCCGGAGCTTGCGCCGAATCAACTGTTCGTCATGCGGGCGCCGGGTGATGAGGCGTCAGCAGCTCTTGGCGCGGCGCAGATACTCAACTTCGCTGTTTCCCGCATCTGGGATCGGGCAAGTTCCCTGCTCGACGATGCCATACGACGAGGCGACGTCTGGTTGGAGGCCGTCGGGCGTATCCGCTGGCCGCTCCACGCATTCAACGTTGCGCTCGTCGCATCCGCCCTGTTGCTGGTCCTGGTTGTGCCAAGAACCCTGATCAGCGCAGATACAGCAAACGTCGTCTGCGCGGTGCTCCTGAGCATCGCGGGCATTTCTTGGGGACTGCTGCTCGGCGAATCCTGGGGGAAACTCATCGGGCTGCTGCTGCTCGGAGTGATAGCGGCGCCGTTACCTGTGCTGTTGGCCTTACTCGCAATTCCCTTTGCGCCAGAGCTCGCCGTCGTCTCGCTGGTCCTCAACGTCAGTGCCGAACCGACGCCTCCCGGTGTTTGGACCGTTCGACAACTGCGGCCAGAGCCAGACTCCGCCGGAGACGCCAGCGCGACGCTCATGCACAGCGTTGCGTATCAAGATACCGCTGCTATTGCATCACTGATCGAGTGGGCGCATGAGCGAATCAGATGAACGGCATGGTTATTCCTTCACCGGCAGCTTCACCGCGATGTGCAGCTCCTTGAGCTGCTCGTCCGACACCGTCGTCGGTGCGTCGGTCATCAGGTCCGCAGCAGTCTGCGTCTTCGGGAACGCGATCACGTCGCGGATGCTGTCCGTGCCCGCCATGAACATCACGATGCGATCGAGGCCGAACGCGATGCCGCCGTGCGGCGGCGTGCCGTACGTCAGCGCTTCGAGCAGGAAGCCGAATTTCTTCTGCGCCTCTTCCGCGCTGATGCCGAGCAGGTCGAACACCGTCGACTGCATTTCCTGGCGATGGATACGCACCGAGCCGCCGCCGATCTCCGAGCCGTTCAGCACGATGTCGTAAGCGTTCGCGACCGCATTCGCCGGATCCGCGCGCAGCGCGGCGGCATCCGGATCGCGCGGCGAAGTGAACGGATGATGCACGGCGCCCCAGCGCTTCGCGTCCGCGTCCCATTCGAACATCGGGAAGTCGACGACCCACAGCGGCTGCCAGCCGGTCTGCGCCAGGCCGAGATCGTGGCCGAGCTTCAGGCGCAACGCGCCGATCGAGTCGTTGACGACTTTCGCGCTGCCGGCGCCGAAGAAGACCAAGTCGCCGTCGACCGCACCGGTGCGCGACAGGATGCCGTTGATGGCGTCGTCGCTCAGGAACTTCAGGATCGGCGATTGCAGTCCTTCGCGGCCCTTCGCCTTGCTCGTTCACCTTCACGTACGCGAGACCCTTCGCGCCGTAGCGCGCGACGAACGGCGTCAAGTCGTCGAGCTCCTTGCGCGTCATCTTCGTGCCGCCTTCCGGCACTCGCAGCGCGACGACGCGGCCTTTCGGATCCGCGGCCGGGCCGGCAAACACCTTGAACTCGCTACTGCGCACCAGGTCGGCGATGTCGACGAGCTCCAGCGGAATGCGCAGGTCCGGCTTGTCGGACGCATAGCGCCGCATCGCCTCCGCGTACGACATGCGCGGGAACGGCTTCGGCAGCTCGATCGCGAGCACGGCCTTGAACACGTAACGCAGCAGCTCCTCCATCATCTGGATGATCTGCTCCTGGCCGAGGAACGAGGTCTCGATATCGAGCTGCGTGAACTCCGGCTGGCGCTCGGCGCGCAGATCCTCGTCGCGGAAGCAGCGCACGATCTGATAGTAACGATCGAAGCCGCTCATCATCAGCAGCTGCTTGAAGATCTGCGGCGACTGCGGCAGCGCGAAGAACTGGCCGGGATGCGTGCGGCTCGGCACGAGATAGTCGCGCGCGCCTTCCGGCGTCGCCTTGGTGAGCATCGGCGTCTCGATGTCGACGAAGCCGTGCTCGTCGAGCCAGGTGCGCATCGCGCGCGTCACCTGGTGACGCAGCAGCAGGCGCTTCTGCATCACGTCGCGCCGCAGGTCGAGATAGCGGTACTTCAGCCGCAGCTCTTCGTTCGTCACCTCGTCGTGATGGAACGGCGGCGTCTCGGAGCGGTTCAGGATCTCGATCTCGCGAGCCAGCACTTCCACCTGTCCCGAGGCGAGCGTCGCATTGGCGGTGTTACCCGGCCGGGCACGCACCAAGCCGCGGATGCGCACGCAGAACTCGCCGCGCAGCCGCTCCGCTTCGGCGAACACGTCCTTGCGGTCCGGATCGAAGACGATCTGCAGCAAGCCCTCGCGGTCGCGCAGGTCGACGAAGATCACTCCGCCGTGATCGCGCCGGCGATGCACCCAGCCGGCGACACCGATCTCCTGGCCGATGAGGGACTCGTTGACCTGGCCGCAATAGTGGGAACGCATTGGGAAAACTGGGCTCGGGGGCGGAGCGCGGGATGTTACGGACGCCCCCCAGACCGTGCAAGGACGGCGCTGCGTCAGCGGCGCCGCTTACCTGCGCGCTTGGCGGCCTTCGGTTTCGCCTTGCTGTTGCTCTTCGCGGCGCGCGGCGCCGGCCGGGCGCTCGGCTTCTTCTTCGCGGCTTTGCGGGTTTCGGCGCCGCCTGCAGGCTTCTTGTCGGCTTCCTTGGCCGACTCTGCCGGCTTCGCTGTCTTGTCGTCGGCGGCCTTGCCTTCGGCGGCCTTGTCTTCGGACTTGGCCTCAGCGGCTTCCTCGCCGACGGCGAGATTGCGCTTGCCTTCCTGGTCCGATTTGAAATCGGTCTCGTACCAGCCGCCGCCCTTCAGGCGAAACACCGGCGCCGAGACCAGCCGCTTCATCGTCTGCTTCTTGCAGCTGGGGCACTTGCGCATCGGCGGGTCGGAGATCTTCTGTAAAGCCTCGACGTAGAACTTGCAGTTCGTGCATTCGTATTCGTAGAAAGGCATGGAGGGTTCCCGGCGCAAGAAAACAGGCCGGCGGATGATAGAGGCCAACCGGCCGACTGGCCAGCTGGTCGAAAGCGCCTTTGACAACGCCGTCAAAAGGCGTGACTTTTGCCGGCTAGCCCTTGCCGAAGACCAACGCGCCGCCCTTCGCCGTCACCTGCACCCGGCTGCCGGGCCCGAACTCCCCTTTCAGGATCCGCTGCGCGAGCGGGTTCTCCACCTGCTGCTGGATGGCGCGCTTGAGCGGGCGTGCGCCGTACACCGGATCGAAGCCGGCCTCGGCCAGCAGGTCGCGCGCGGAGTCGTCGAGCACCAGCTCGATGTCGCGCTCCGCCAGGCGCCGGCGCAGGTAGCCGAGCTGGATGTCGACGATCGAGCGCAGCTGCTCGCGAGCGAGCGGGTGGAACACGACGATGTCGTCGACGCGGTTGATGAACTCGGGGCGGAAGTGCTGTTGCACGATCTCCAGCACCGCCTGCTTCATCTTTGCGTAGTTCGCCTCGCCGGTCAGCTCCTGGATCACGTGCGAGCCGAGGTTCGAGGTCATGATGATCACGGTGTTGCGGAAGTCGACGGTGCGGCCCTGGCCGTCGGTCAGGCGGCCGTCGTCGAGAACCTGCAGCAGCACGTTGAACACGTCCGGGTGCGCCTTCTCCACTTCGTCGAGCAGCAGCACCGAGTACGGCCGGCGGCGCACGGCCTCGGTGAGATAGCCGCCTTCCTCGTAGCCGACGTAGCCGGGCGGCGCGCCGATCAGGCGCGCGACCGAGTGCTTCTCCATGAACTCGGACATGTCGATGCGCACCATCGCCTCTTCGGTATCGAACAGGAATTCGGCGAGCGCCTTGCACAGCTCGGTCTTGCCGACGCCGGTCGGGCCGAGGAACAGGAACGAGCCGTTCGGCCGGTTCGGATCGGACAGCCCGGCGCGCGAGCGGCGGATCGCATCGGACACCGCGCGCACGGCTTCGGTCTGGCCGACGACGCGCTTGCGCGAGCGCGTCTTCCATGTGCAGCAGCTTCTCGCGTCTCGCCTTCCAGCATCTTCGACACCGGAATGCCGGTCCACTTGGACACGACTTCGGCGACTTCTTCTTCGGTGACCTTGTTGCGCAGCAGCTTGGTCGGCTGCTGCTCGGCGCTGCTGGCCGCGGCGAGCCGACGCTCGAGCTCGGGAATCCGGCCGTACGCAAGCTCCGACATGCGCGCGAGATCCTGCGCGCGGCGCGCGGCTTCCAACTCCAGGCGCGCGCGCTCCAGCTCCTCCTTGATGTGCGCGGCGCTCTGCACGGAAGCCTTCTCGGCCTTCCAGACCTCTTCCAGGTCCGCGTACTCCTTTTCGAGCGTCTTGATCTGCTCGTCGAGCGCGGCGCGACGCTTCTTCGAAGCCTCGTCGGATTCCTTCTTCAGCGCCTCGCGCTCGATCTTGAGCTGGATGATGCGCCGTTCGAGCCGGTCCATCGATTCGGGCTTGGAGTCGATCTCCATGCGGATGCGCGACGCCGCCTCGTCGATCAGGTCGATCGCCTTGTCGGGCAGCTGCCGGTCGGAGATGTAGCGATGCGAAAGCGTCGCCGCCGCGATGATCGCGGGATCGGTGATGCTGACGCCGTGGTGGACTTCGTAGCGCTCCTTCAAGCCGCGCAGGATCGCGATCGTGTCCTCGACCGACGGCTCGTTGACGAGCACTTTCTGGAAGCGCCGCTCCAGTGCGGCGTCCTTCTCGATGTACTTGCGATACTCGTCGAGCGTGGTCGCGCCGACGCAATGCAGCTCGCCGCGCGCGAGCGCCGGCTTGAGCATGTTGCCCGCGTCCATCGCGCCTTCGGCCTTGCCCGCGCCGACCATCGTGTGCAGCTCGTCGATGAACAGGATGACGCGGCCTTCCTGCTTCGCCAGGTCGTTGAGCACCGCCTTGAGGCGCTCCTCGAACTCGCCGCGATATTTCGCGCCGGCGATCAGCGCGCCCATGTCGAGCGAGAGAATGCGCTTGTCGCGCAGGCCTTCCGGCACTTCGCCGTTGACGATGCGCTGCGCGAGGCCTTCGACGATCGCGGTCTTGCCGACGCCGGGCTCGCCGATCAGCACCGGGTTGTTCTTGGTGCGTCGCTGCAGCACCTGCACGGTGCGACGGATCTCGTCGTCGCGGCCGATGACGGGATCGAGCTTGCCCTGCTCGGCGCGCTCGGTCAGGTCGACGGTGTACTTCTCCAGCGCCTGCCGGCTTTCTTCGGCGTTCGGATCGGTCACTTTCTCACCGCCGCGCAACTCCTCGATGGCCTTGTCGATCGCACCCTTCACGGCGCCGGCGTCGCGCAGGATCTGGCCCAGCGAGCCGCGGTCCTCGAGCGCCGCCAGCACGAACAGCTCGCTGGAAATGTACTGGTCGCCGCGCTTCTGCGCGATCTTGTCGGTGAGGTTGAGGACGCGGTTCAGCTCGTTGGAGAGGTGGACTTCGCCGCGCGTTGCCTTCGACCTTCGGCAGCCGGTCGAGCGCCTCGCCGAGCTGCGAGCGCAGCAGATTGACGTTGACGCCGGCCTTGTCGAGCAGCGGGCGCACGGAGCCGCCCTGCTGGTCCAGCAGGGCCGCCATGACGTGCAGCGGCTCGATGTACTGATGATCGCGGCCGATCGCCAGCGACTGGGCATCGGCCAGCGCCTGCTGGAATTTGCTCGTCAGTTTGTCCATGCGCATGGCGGAAATGTAGGGGATAAGCCCCGGAATTCAACCAGGTGCCGGGAGAGAAAACCGGGGGAAACTCAGCGCTGCAGCATTTGCGGAGCCGAGCGACCGGCCCGGCAACGGTCTCGATGCTGCGGTGCTGAGTTTCCCCGGTTTTCTCTCCCGGCACCTCTTAGTGCGCCAGCGAATGGCTCACGTAGATCACCGCCACCCCCAGCACGATGAACACGAACTGCCGGAATCCCGAGCCGGCATCGACCCGGCGGTGCAGGCCCGGGATCAGGTCTGCCACGGCGATATAAAGGAAGCTCGCCGCCGCCAGCGAGATCGCGTAGGGCAAGGCCTGCTGGACCGGGCCGAGCGCGAAATAGGCCGCGACGCCGCCGACCACGGAAGTCAGGCTCGTCAGCAGGTTCAGCGTCAGGGCGCGCAGCCGCGACATGCCGCCGTGGAGCAGGATCGCAAGGTCGCCGACCTCCTGCGGGATCTCGTGCGCGATGACGGCAAGCGCGGTCACGACGCCGAGATGCACGTCGGTCATGAACGCTGCGGCGATCAGCACGCCGTCGAGTACGTTGTGGAAGCCATCCCCGATCAGGATGAGCGACGCAGACGCGGCATCGCGATGCTGGTCGCGTGGCGTGCACGTGCGGCACGTGCCCTTCGCAGACCTCCTGGTGGCAATGCCGCCAGAGCACCATCTTTTCGAGCACGAAGAACACGA
Organism: uncultured Gammaproteobacteria bacterium; assembly: GCA_963830745.1. Taxonomy (GTDB): domain Bacteria; phylum Pseudomonadota; class Gammaproteobacteria; order Steroidobacterales; family Steroidobacteraceae; genus Steroidobacter. The sequence goes on along the minus strand of CAWHNL010000009.1, from coordinate 17,766 downwards.
GCAGGCCCGCCGAGCAGCGTCAACCCGACGTTGTGCGCACCGGAGAGACCGACTTGCTCGATTGCGTGCGGCAGCAGTCCGAGCAGCGCGGCGCCGAGCAGTGCGCCGGTCGCAAAGCTGACCAGATGCGGCAACACGCGGGCGCGCAGCGACTCCGGCGCGACGAGGAACAGCGACGCCGCGAGAGCGCTGAGAGCGCCGCCGAGCAAGGTGAACAGTACGATCCAGGCGAGCAGCGGCATTCTTATTTCATCCAGACGAGCGTCGCCATGCGACCGGTCGTTCCGTCGCGGCGATAGGAATAGAACCGGTCGCGATCCGCGTAGCAGCGAAACCCGCCGCCGAAGACTTGCGTAACCCCGAGTCGCGCGAGCTCGCGCCGGGCGAGATCGTACAGGTCCGCCTGCCAGCGGCCGCGCGCATTGGCCTTGAACGCGTGCTGCGTTGTCTGCCGAGCGCGCGACGAACTGCTCGCGAACTTCGGGACCGACTTCGAACCGATCCTGTTCGATCGCGGGCCCGAGCCACGCAAGTACGCGTTCCGGCGCAACGCCCATCGCGCGTAGTGCGCTCTCGACGACTCCGCCGGCGAGGCCGCGCCAACCTGCGTGAGCGGCCGCGACGCGCGTGCCATCGCGATCGCACAGGAGCACCGGCAAGCAGTCGGCTGTAAGCACGACGCAAGCCTGGCCGGGCGATCGCGAGAACGATGCGTCGGCAGTGGGCGGCGCGTCGTGCGGAGTAGCCTCGACAACAGTGGTGCCGTGAACTTGATTCAGCCAGATCGGATCGCGCGGCAACGCGAGCGCCGTGCGCAACCGCAGTCGGTTTTCGCTCACTGCGTGCGCGTCGTCGCCGACATGCGCGCCGAGATTCAAGCTTGCGAATGGGCCGACACTCACTCCGCCCGCGCGCGTCGTGGCGACTGCGCGCACGTTCGGCGGCGCTGGCCAATCGGCTTCGATGAGATCGAGCCCGGTCATGCTTTCTTCTTCTGGTCGTCCGCGAGAACGCGCAGCAACGCCTGCATGTCCTGCGGCAACGCCGCTTCGCAGCTTGATCGGCTTCTCGCTCACCGGATGCGCGAACGCGAGACTCGCGGCATGCAGTGCCTGACGTCGAAACGCGCGCAATGCGTCGATGAGCTGCGGCGAAGCACCTTTCGGCAATAGCAGCCGCCCGCCATAGACGCGATCGCCGACGATCGGATAGCGAATGTGAGCCATGTGCACGCGGATCTGGTGCGTGCGCCCGGACTCCAGCTTCAGACGCACATGCGTGTGCGCGCGGAAGCGTTTGACCACGCGGTAGTGCGTGACGGCCTCGCGGCCATCCTCGCGAATCGACATGCGCACGCGATCGACAGGATGTCGGCCGATCGGCGCATCGACCACGCCGCCGCCGGTCATCACGCCCGTGCAGACGGCTTCGTATTCACGCTCGACTTCGCGCGCTTCGATGGCACGCACGAGGGCGGTATGCGCTTCGAGCGTGCGAGCGACGACCATCAGTCCGCTGGTGTCCTTGTCGAGCCGATGCACGATGCCCGCCCGCGGCACCTGCGCGAGCTTCGGGTCCAGATGCAGCAATGCGTTCTGCAGGGTGCCGGCCGCGTTGCCGGCGCCTGGATGCACGACCAGCCCGGCGGGCTTGTTGAGCACGAAGATGTGGCGGTCCTGGTGGACGACGTCCAGCTCGATCTGCTCCGCCTCGACCCCGGTGGCCTCCTCGACCACTGCGGCCACGCGAACTTGCTCGCCGCCTAGAACCTTGTCCTTGGGTCGCAGCTTCTCACCGTCGACCAGCACTTGCCCGGCCTCGATCCACTCCTTGATGCGGGTCCGCGAGAAGTCGCTGAGCAGCTCGGCCAGCACCTGATCCAGGCGCTGGCCGGCATATTCGACGGGAACGATGAGCGTGCGCTGAATGGCTTCGGACATAGGCTCGGAATCGGGTGGAGGAACTTAAGTACGAGCCTGCCGACAAAGAAAGGACCCGGCTATACTCGCCCGCCTTGCCTGACGCCCGGACCTTCTTGGGGAATGACCGTAGAAATGGCGACGAATTCTCGCATGCGCATCCTCGTTTTGACCACGGCAGCGCTGTTGCTGGCGCTCTCCGGCTGCGGCGGCAACCGCGCGCAGCCGGTCGGCAACGCCGAAAAGCTCTACGAGCAGGCCAAGCGCCACAGCGACAACGGCAACTATCGGGACGCGATCACCTATTACGAGCAGCTGGAAGCGCGCTTTCCGTTCAGCAACCCGGCGCGCCAGGGCCAGCTGGACCTCATGTACGCGTACTACAAGAACCGCGAGCCGGAGTCGGCGATCGACCAGGCCGACCAGTTCATCCGCGAGAACCCGGCACACCCGCGCGTCGACTACGCGTACTACATCAAGGGGCTGGTGCAGTTCGAGCGCAACCCGAATTTCCTCGAGCGCTGGTTCAACGCCGACCTGTCGGAGCGCCCGCCGATCGACGCGCGCAAGTCGTTCCAGGCGTTCCAGACGGTCCTGGAGCGCTACCCGAACAGCGAGTACGCCGACGACTCGCGCAAGCGCATGGTCTTCCTGCGCAATCGCCTGGCGAGCTACGAGGTCTACGTCGCCGACTACTACCTGAAGCGCGGCGCGTGGGTCGGCGCGATCAATCGCGCGAAGTACGCGATCGAGAACTACGACGGCGCGCCGCAGATCAAGCGCGCGCTGGAGATCATGGCGCAGTCGTATCGCAGGCTGGGCATGGCGGATCTCGCGGCGGACTCGGAGCGAGTGTTGAAAGAGAATTACTCGAACCCGGACCAGAGTCGCGCAGGGGGAGAAGAAGAAGAGTTGGTGGAAGATCTGGTGAGCGTGCGGCGCATTTCTGCGTGAATGCGTGACCTGTAGATAAACCCGGAGCCAACGTTTCGTCGTACGATCGGATCGCGTGGTGAAGAGATAAGCTTCGCTTGAAGATCTGGAGGGCTGCGATCGTGGGCGCGCGTGATGACCAATTACTGATCGAGAAGCTGAAGAGCTTGCCGCCGCAACGGCGTGCAGAGGTCGAGGACTTCGTCGATTTCCTGAAAAACCGTGAGGACGAGCAGCGTCTCACGCACGCGGCTGCACAGACCCCCGAACTTGCCTTCAGCTCCGTCTGGGACAACCCCGACGACGCCGAGTACGACCGACTGTAAGCAACGCTCGTCGTCATGACTTATCAGTTCGGCGACGTCGTCCTGACTGGCAGGCGGCGAAATTACGCAAGCCCTCGGCGATCAAGCCCGTGCTCGCCACGCTCGAACAGGCACTCTTCATCAGGAGCGTCGTAGGCGTATCAGTGCGCCTTCTGTGCGACGCTTTAATTGCGATCAACTTGGGAACAAGAAAATATGTCAGCGCCCAGAAGACACTCCCACCGACGATTAGATAGAGCGGCGCAAAAATAATCAGCACTGGAGCCGTGGAGCTGCCAGAGTTAATCAGTCCCTCAACGTAGAACAGGTACGTACAATACAAGTAGCGCGCATGCGGATCGCCGGAACCCGACATCATCGCGACCACTGCGCTACGCACCCAAGCGAAGGACCAGCAATGAGTGCAGCACAAGAAATCACAGGGGCCATAACCCGACACATAAATTGGATGCCACTCAAAATAACCGTGTGCCCAATTCAGCGCCGCAGCCGCCATTACCGCCGCGACGGCTAGATCTGCACACGCCTACCATTGTCCCGACACGTGATGTCTTCATTGATGTGGTCTGCAGTCTGGCATCATCGCGGCCGCAATACTCCACAGCGCGCATGCTGCATGTTTAGGAGTCTGACCATCGTGGGCTTGCACCCGCTGGGCGCTTGCTGCGCAGGCGATATCCACTGGCGAGAACGACAGTGACGCCCACGCGTCAGCACCATGGTACGCCAAGTACACGCGCGATGGACTTCAGTGAAATCATCCCGACGAGTCAGGCAGCATCAAGATCCGTTGCACCAAGCATCTGCGATTGAGCTCGAGGAATTCGATGCCGTCTCCGGCTGCCCTGAAGCCGTCGGGGACGTCAGTCGCTTCGTACTTGAGGTGATCGCGTCCCTGTTACTGATTTCGACGCGTGCACACGCAATACGTCCGCCGAATTGTTACGGGGTCAATCGGGGTAAAGAGTGTTTGGAGAGTCGGGCTGAAGCCCGACCTACAATGTATTCGCCAGTAGCGAGGCTCAATTCAGGTTGAGTCGCCGACGAATGGGACCACGCAGCGCGAAGCCCAGACCCATGCCGGCCAGCCCGGCAGCGTAGGGAACGACAGCTTGGGCTACGGCATGCACGTCGGACCAACGCACGTAGACCTCGTGGCGCGCGAAACTCCATAGCAACAACGCGCCGTAGGCGCCGAAAGCGACGAAGCGCATCGCGCGACTGTCGACGACCGCGAGAACGAGACCGGCGCAAAGTCCCACTAGCAAACGAGGCAAGCTCAGCATTGGGAACAGCCGCCACGCTGAGTCGACTGCGTCGCTCGAAAGGATTCCGAACACCTGCGCGCTCACGAAGGTCCACTCTGCGATGACCAGCACCACAAGGATTGCCATGGTCACTGCGCGATCGGATTGCACAGTCTTCATGCAGGGTTATCGCGTGCGATATCCGGACGTGATCGGGTAGCGCCAGTCTCGGCCGAACGCGCGATCGCTGATGCGCACGCCCGGCGGCGCCTGCCGGCGCTTGTATTCGTTGCGCTTCACCATCTCCAGCACGCGGCCGACGGTCGCGCGGTCGAAGCCGCGCGCGGAGATTTCGTCCACCGACAGATTCTCTTCGATGAACAGCTCGAGGATCGGGTCGAGCACTTCGTACGGCGGCAGCGAATCCGAGTCCTTCTGATCGGGGCGCAGCTCTGCCGACGGCGCGCGCTCGATCACGCGCGGCGGGATCACCTGCGCGATCGAGTTGCGATAGTGCGCGAGCCGATAGACGAGCATCTTGCTGCAGTCCTTGATCGGCGCGAAGCCGCCGGCCATGTCGCCGTACAACGTCGCGTAGCCGACCGCCATCTCGCTCTTGTTGCCGGTCGTGAGCACCATGCGTCCGGTCTTGTTCGAGATCGCCATCAGCAGCAGGCCGCGGCAGCGCGCCTGGATGTTCTCTTCCGTCGTGTCCGGCGCGCGGCCGGCGAACACGGGCTTGAGCGCGCCGAGCGCTGCTTCGAACATTCCTTCGATCGAGATCACGTCGTAGCCGACGCCGAGCGTTCGCGCTTGCTGCGCGGCATCGTCGAGACTCATCTGCGACGTGTAGCGTGACGGCATCATCACTGCGTGCACGCGATCGGCGCCGAGCGCGTCGACAGCGATCGCGAGCGTCAGCGCGGAATCGATGCCGCCGGACAGACCGAGCACGATGCCGGGGAAGCGGTGCTTGCTCACGTAGTCGCGCACGCCGAGCACGAGCGCGTTGTAGACGCTCGCTTCCTCGGACAACTCCGGCTCGATGTGACCGGGTCGCGGCACCGCCTTGCCGTCGATCAGATCGATATCGACTGCGTAGAGCTCTTCCTTGAACGGCGGCGCGCGCTGCACGACTTCGCCCGCGGCGTTCATCACGAACGAGCCGCCGTCGAAGATGAGCTCGTCCTGGCCGCCGAGCATGATTCACGTACACGATCGGCAGACCGGTGTCCTTGACGCGCGCGCGGACGATGTCCTCGCGACGCCGCTGGTACTGCAGCGAGTACGGCGAGCCGTTGATGACGACGAGCAGCTGCGCGCCGGCGGCATGCGCGGCGCGCGCGGGCTTCGGCTCCCAGATGTCCTCGCAGATCAGCAGCCCGACGCGGATGCCGTTGAGCTCGACGACGCGGCTCTCCTGCCCCGGCTTGAAGTAGCGCTTCTCGTCGAAGACGAGATAGTTCGGCAGCTCCTGCTTGTGGTAGTTCGCGAGCACCTTGCCGTCGCGAATCAGCACGGCCGCGTTGTAGATGGCGTCGTCGGTGTAGTCCGGATAACCGACCATCACCGTCGACGCCGCTTCACCTCGCTGCGCACGCGCTCCAGCGCGGCGGCGACCTGGCGCTGCATGCCTTTGTGGAACAGCAGGTCTTCGGGCGGATAGCCGGACAGCGCTGAGCTCGGGAAACAGCACGAGATCCGCTTTCAGCCGATCGCGCGCTTCGGCGGCGGTGTCGATCACGCGCTGCGCGTTACCGCCGACGTCGCCGACGAACAGGTTCAGCTGAGCGAGAGCGATGCGGAGCGACATAGAGCGAATTCTATGCCTATTGGTCAGTCAGTGCCGACTGACTACTTCTTCCGCGCGGCCGCCTTTTTCTTGCGTGCCGGCAGCCTTCTTGGCGGTCTTGGCGGTCTTGGCGCTCTTGGCGAGAGTTTTCTTCTTCTTGCTCCCGCCTTCTTCTTGCCCAGCTGCTCCGCAATCGCCTTGCCGAGATCCGCCGGGCTCTTCACCGTGCGCACGCCGGCGCGCTCCAGCGCCTTGAACTTGTCCGCCGCCGTGCCCTTGCCGCCCGACACGATGGCGCCCGCGTGCCCCATGCGCTTGCCGGCCGGTGCGGTGACGCCCGCGATGTAGGCAACCACTGGCTTGGTGACGTTCTTGCGGATGAACTCGGCAGCAGCCTCTTCGTCCGAGCCGCCGATCTCGCCGACCATGATGATGCCTTCGGTCTGCGGATCGTCTTCGAAGCGCGCCAGCACGTCGATGAAGTTCATGCCGCGCACCGGATCGCCGCCGATGCCGACGCAGGTGCTCTGGCCGAGCCCCGCGTTCGTGGTCTGGAACACCGCTTCGTACGTCAGCGTGCCCGAGCGCGACACGATGCCGACGCGCCCCGGCTTGTGGATGAAGCCCGGCATGATGCCGATCTTGCATTCGCCCGGCGTGATGATGCCCGGGCAGTTCGGGCCGATCAGCAGGCTGCCGTAGCTGGACAGCGCGGCCTTGACCTTCACCATGTCGTTCACCGGGATGCCTTCGGTGATGCACACGATCAGCTCGATGCCGGCGTCGGCCGCTTCGAGAATCGCGTCGGCGGCGTACGGCGCCGGCACGTAGATCATGCTGACGGTCGCGCCGGTCTCCTTCACTGCTTCGCGCGCAGTGTTGAACACCGGCAGTCCCAGATGCTTCTCGCCGCCGCGACCGGGCGTGACGCCGCCGACGAGCTTCGTGCCGTATGCGATGCACTGCTCGGAATGGAACGTGCCCTGCTTGCCGGTGAAGCCCTGGCAGATGACGCGCGTGTTCTTGTTGACGAGGATGCTCATATGACTTCTTGCTCTTGTCTGTGCGCGGCTTGCAGCGGCGGCAACGACTTTCTTCGCGGCGTCGGTCAGGTCGGAGGCGGCGGTGATCGCCAGCCCGCTCTTGGCGAGCAGCTCGCGGCCCTGCTCCGCGTTCGTGCCTTCGATGCGCACCACGACCGGCACGCGCACGCCGACGTCCTGCACCGCGTGGATGATGCCCTCCGCGATCATGTCGCAGCGGACGATGCCGCCGAAGATGTTCACCAGGATCGCGCGCACGTTCTTGTTCGACAGGATCAGGTTGAACGCCTCGGTGACGCGCTCGCGCGTCGCGCCGCCGCCGACGTCGAGGAAGTTGGCCGGCGCGCCGCCGTGCAGCTTGATCAGGTCCATCGTCGCCATGGCGAGGCCCGCGCCGTTGACCATGCAGGCGATGTCGCCGTCGAGCGAGACGTAGTTGAGCTCGTGCTCGGCCGCCGCGCGCTCCATCTCGTCTTCCTGGCTGTCGTCGCGCCACGCGGCCAGCTCCTTCTGCCGGAACAGCGCGTTGTCCTCGATGTTGATCTTGGCGTCGAGCGCCACGAGCTTGCCGTCGCCGGTGACGATCAGCGGATTGACCTCGACCAGGCTCGCGTCCTTCTCCAGGTACAGGCGGTACAGCGCCTGCGCGATGCTCGCGAACTGCTCGATCTGCTTGCCTTCGAGCCCGAGGCCGAACGCCAGCACGCGGCACTGCGAAGGCTGCAGCCCCGCGGCCGGATGCACGTTCACGCGGATGATCTTCTCCGGCGTGTGCGCGGCGACTTCCTCGATGTCCATGCCGCCCGCGGCCGAGGCGATGAAGGCGACCTGGCCCTTGTCCCGGTTCAGCACCAGGCTCAGGTACAGCTCGCGCGCGATCTTCGAGCCTTCCTCGACGAACACCTGGTGGACCGGCAGGCCTTCCGGCCCCGTCTGGTGCGTCTTCAGGCGCGTGCCGAGCATCGCCGCGGCGGCCTTGCCCGCGGCCTCGGGCGAATCGACGAGCTTCACGCCGCCGCCCTTGCCGCGACCGCCGGCGTGCACCTGCGCCTTGACGACCCACTTCGCGCCGCCGATGCGCCGCGCGGCGGCGGCAGCCTCCGCGGCGTTCGCGGCGACGTAGCCCGTCGGCACCGGGATGCCGTATTTTGCGAACAGCTGCTTGGACTGGTACTCGTGCAGGTTCATAAGATGGCAGGACGAGCGGCCAAAGGCCGCGTATTCTGGAGTAATTCGCTGCCGATGCAAAGGCAGACCGCGAACCGCATGAAGCCACTGCTCAGCCTCACCGCCCAGCCGCCGACTCGAACCATCTCGCCTGGCGAGTGCTCGCGCTCGTCAACCTGTTCCGGCTGCTGGTCGCCGTGCTGCTGACCGTGATGTTCGCTGCGGTCACGCCGACGCGCGTCGGCCAGGCGTACCCGGCATTGTTCGTCGGCGCGACCACGGCGTATTTCGCTTACGCGCTGCTGTCGATCGCGACGGTCAAGCGGCGCTGGCCGGAAGTCGCGATCCAGACGTTCGCGGGCCTGTGCATCGACGTGCTCGCGATCGCGCTGCTGACCTACGCGAGCGGCGGCATGACCAGCGGCCTCGCATCGCTCCTGGTGCTGCCGATCGGCGCGCATGTCGTTCGTCGTGCGGCAGCGCCTGGCGCTGATGTTCGCCGCGATCGCGGCGCTCGCCGTGCTCGTGCAGCAAACGCTGACGACGCTGGCCGCGCGCGGCGACGCCGGCGATTTCGCCTCCGCCGGCATCATCGGCGCGCTCATCTTCATCGTGACGCTCGGCGTCGGGCCGCTGGCGCGCAACCTGCGCGAGAGCGAAGAGCGCGTGCGCCAGCGCGAGGTCGACGTCGCCAATCTCGCCGAGCTGAACCAGTTCATCGTGCAGCACCTGCGCGAGAGCATCCTGGTCGTGGATGCGAACGACACGATCCGCCTGATCAACGAGTCGGCCGCGCTGCTGCTGCATGGCGCGAGCGTGCCGCAGGGCACGCCGCTCGGCGAGGTTTCGCCGCGCCTGCTGTACCTGCTGGACACCTGGCGCCGGCGCACCGACGACTGGCAGCTCAGCACGCTGACCATGCTCGCGTCCGACGGCGGCAGCCTGGTCCAGCCGCACTTCGTGTCGCTCGACAGCAGCGGCAAGGGACCGACGCTGGTCTTCCTGGAGGACACGACGCTGATCGTCGAGCGCGTCCAGCAGTCGAAGCTCGCTGCGCTCGGCCGGCTCAGCGCCAGCATCGCGCACGAGATCCGCAACCCGGTCGGCGCCATGAGCCACGCCGCGCAGCTGCTGGCCGAGGCGCCCGACGCTGTCGCCGCAGGAGCGGCGCCTGACGGACATCATCACCAGCAACGGCGAGCGGGTCAGCACGATCATCAACAACGTGCTGCAGCTGTCGCGGCGGGACTCGACGCGGCCGGAGCGCATCGAGCTCAACGTGCTGGCTCGGCGGAATTCCTGGCCGAGTTCCGCCAGACCTCCGAGGTCGACGAGCGCGCGATCCGCCTGCTCGGTACGCCCGGCGACCTCGACGTGCGCGTCGATCCCTCGCACCTGTACCAGCTGCTGTGGAACCTGTGCGAGAACGCGCTCAAGTACGGCCGGCGCGACGACAACGACGCACCGGTCGAGCTGCGCACCGGACGCATCAGCACCTCGGAGCGGCCGTTCCTCGAAATCGTGGATCGCGGCCCGGGCATCGCGGCGGCGGACGCCGAGCGCATCTTCGAGCCGTTCTTCACCGGCTCGAAGGGCGGCACCGGCCTCGGCCTGTTCATCGCCCGCGAGCTCGCGCAGTGCAATCGCGCCGCTTGATCTACGAGCCGCGCAGCGGCGGTGGTAGTATTTTTCGCGTCGTGTTCGCCGATCCGCAACGCTGGGAAATCTCGTGACGAAACCGCGCGCGCTCGTCGTCGACGACGAGCCGGACATCCGCGAGCTGCTCGGCATCACGCTCGAGCGCATGAATCTCGACGTGACGCACGGCCGATACCATCGGCGCGGCCACGCGCGAGCTGCGCGGCGGCACATTCGACCTGTGCCTCACGGACATGAAGCTGCCGGACGGCGACGGCCTGGACATCGTCGAGTGGATCCAGACGCACAAGCCGCAGACGCCGGTCGCGGTCATCACCGCGCACGGCAACGTCGAAACCGCGGTGCGCGCGCTCAAGCTCGGCGCGTTCGACTTCATCTCCAAGCCGCTCGACGTCGCAGCGCTGCGCAAGCTGATCGCCGCCACGCTCAAGCTCGGCGAGTCCAGCGAGAGCACGCTGCAGCTGCCGCAGGTCAAGCTGCTCGGCCGCTCGCGCGCGATGGAGCAGCTGCGCGAGATGATCGAGCGCGTCGCGCGCAGCCAGGCGCCGGTACATATCTATGGCGAGTCCGGCACCGGCAAGGAGCTGGTGGCGCACCTGATCCATGACGCCGGCGCGCGCCGCGACGGGCCGTTCGTGCCCGGTGAACTGCGGCGCGATCCCGACCGAGCTGATGGAAAGCGAGCTGTTCGGCCACAAGAAGGGCAGCTTCACCGGCGCGATCGCCGACAAGCAGGGCCTGATCCAGTCCGCCGAGGGCGGCACGCTGTTCCTGGACGAGATCGCCGACCTGCCGCTGCACATGCAGGTGAAGCTGCTGCGCGTCATCCAGGAAAAGAGCGTGCGGCCGGTCGGTGAGTCCAGGGAAATCCCGATCGACGTGCGCATCCTGTCGGCGACTCACAAGAACCTGGCGGCGCTGGTCGCCGAAGGCAGGTTCCGCGAGGACCTGTTCTATCGCGTCAACGTCATCGAGATCCGCGTGCCGCCGCTGCGCGAGCGCCTCGAGGACATCGACGAGCTGGTCGCAGTCGATCATCGACCGCCTCGGCCGGCAGATCGGCAACCGCTCGCTGCGAGTGACCGACGCCGCGCTCGCCGCGCTGCGCGAGTATCACTTCCCGGGCAACGTGCGCGAGCTGGAGAACGTGCTGGAGCGCGCCGCGACGCTGTGCGCGGGCGGCGTCATCGACGCGGGCGACCTGCAGCTGCGGCCGAAGGTCGCGAACACCGACGTGCCGATTCCGAACAGCGTCGCGCCGGGCGAGAAGCTCGGCGACGCGCTCGAGGACATCGAGCGCGATGCGATCGTGCGCGCGCTGGAGCAGACCCGCTACAACAAGACCAAGGCCGCGCAGCTGCTCGGCATGACCTTCCGCTCGCTGCGCTACCGGATCAAGAAGCTCGGCATCGAATAGCGGCACTGCGCGCATGGCATGTCTCTGCGCTGCATCGCTCACTGACGAAGTACGTCAGGAACTGACAAAGAGAGACATTTCTGTCGCCAATTTCGAGTTTGACAATGTCGACGCGATCGCAGTGAACTCGCCCCGACTAACAGTAACTTACGCCGACCCCGCGGGTGCTGGCACAGGGCTTGCTGTGTTCTCCGCTGCAGGCGTTTGCGCCGCGTTTTCCAAGTCCTCATCCAGGAGAGATTCAAATGTTGAAGACAGTGCAAAAGGGTTTCACCCTGATCGAATTGATGATCGTCGTCGCGATCATCGGCATCTTGGCGGCGATCGCCATCCCCGCTTATCAGGACTACACGGTGCGCGCGCAGGTTACGGAAGGCGCTCAATCTGGCGGGCGACGCTGAAGGCCGCGCGTTGCCGAAGATCTTCGCCGAATACCGGCATGTGGCCGTCGACCGAACAGCGCACTGGGCGTAGAACGAAGCCTCGAACGACCGGCAAGTACGTGGCTGACGTCGATGTCGCTGGCGGCACGATCTCGATCACGTATGGCCTTCAGGCCAATGCGACTGCGTTGCCTGCAGCCGCGCGACGTGCTCTCGCTTGACCCCGATGGTCAGCGCGAACAACGATGTCGATCTGGGTTTGCGGCTACCATGCTGCACCTGCCGGTGCGGTTGCTCCCGCGAGCGGTGCCGCCACCGTGCGTAGCAACGACCGGTCCTGCCGAAGTATCTGCCCTCGAACTGCCGCGCATAAGCAAAACGCTGCAAGTTCAGTACGTCAGAAAGCCCCTCTCACGAGGGGCTTTCTTTTTGTTTGGGGGCAGACCATAGGCCGCGCAGCTGCTCGGCATGACCTTCTCTGCGTGTCTCTACGCTGCCTCGCGAACTGACGAATCACGTCAGGAACTGACAAAGAGGGACATTTCTGTCGCCAAATTCCGCGTTTGACAATGTCGACCGCGTCTCAGTGAACTGCCACGATCTAACAGTAACTTACGCCTCACTCCGCGGCAGCTGGCACACGCCTTGCTTTGTTCTCCGTGCAGGCGTTTGCGCCGCGATTTCCGAAGTTCTCATCCAGGAGAGATTGAAATGTTGAAGACAGTGCAGAAAGGTTTTACGCTGATCGAGTTGATGATCGTGGTCGCGATCATCGGCATCCTGGCGGCCATCGCGATCCCGGCCTATCAGGACTACACCATCCGTTCGCAGGTCAGCGAAGGCTTGACGCTGGCGGGTGCGGCGAAGGCTGCGGTTGCCGAGACGTTCTCGCAGACGGGCGAGTGCGCCGGTGAACCGCACGGTCGCCGGCATGTCCGTCGAACGCCACCGACACCAACGGCAAGTACGTGACGCAGGTCGAGGTCGACTAACGGCACGATCACGATCACGTACGGCAACGAGGCCAACGCGAAGATCGCGGCAACGGCACTGCTCGCGCTCGACCCCGTACGAGACGCCGGACGCGTCGGTGGCCTGGCAGTGCGGTAACGCGCGCGCCCCGGCGGGCTGCCGCTGGGACCGCTCGGCAACGGTACGGCGCCGACCGTGGCTGGCACGACGATCCTCGAGAAGTACCTGCCGAAGGCCTGCCGTCCGTAATTGCACTGACGGATCGAGCTTGAGATCTGAGAAGCCCCTCTTCGGAGGGGCTTCTTCTTTTTCGGGTGCACGCGGACTTGTGACGCAGTGCCCCGGAGCAATCGGGCGCTGTACTGCAGAATTCGCAGGTGATTTGACAATTGCTTGCTGGCAGGCGCCTGCGGTAATTAAGTACCCGCCTTGCGCACCGACCTCGATCTGAACGTCAATGGCCGACAACGTCATACCTGCAGTCAACGCCCAGCGCCTCGCGCTGCAGGGCCTGCCGCTGCGCCTGATCCAGGACGGTCTTGCTCGACGAGAAGACCATGCACGCAGGCGATGGCCGCCGCCAAGGAAGCCAACGCCAACCTCGTGTCGCACCTGGTGACCAACGGCCTGGCGGATGCCCGCGAGATCGCCATCGCCGCCTCGCAGGAGTTCGGCGTGCCGCTGCTGGACCTCGATGCCATCCAGCCCGACCTCGAGACCGTCAAGCTCGTCTCCGACAAGCTGCTCGCCAAGCACCGCGTGCTGCCGCTGGTCAAGCGCGGCAAGCGCCTGTTCGTCGCGGTCTCCGACCCGACCAACCTGCACGCGCTCGACGAGATCAAGTTCCAGACCGGCCTGTCGATCGAAGCGGTCGTCGTCGAAGAAGACAAGCTGCAGCGGATCGGCACCAAGGCGATCGAGCAGGTCGACACGCAGATGCCGAACGCTGGCGGACGACGACCTCGACCTCGAGAACCTCGATGTCACGGGCGGCGATGAGGATCTCGAGAAGGACACGGTCGGCCGCGACGACGTCGAAGACGCGCCGATCGTGCGCTTCGTCAACAAGGTGCTGCTCGACGCGATCAAGAAAGGCGCGTCGGACATCCACTTCGAGCCGTACGAGAAGACGTATCGCATCCGCCTGCGCCTCGACGGCTACCTGAAAGAGATCGCCACTCCGCCGGTGCAGCTGGCCGTCAAGCTGGCTGCGCGCCTCAAGGTCATGTCGCGGCTCGACATCGCCGAGCGCCGCATCCCGCAGGACGGCCGCATCAAGATGCGCATCTCGAAGAACCGCGCGATCGACTTCCGCGTCAGCACCTGCCCGACGCTGTTCGGCGAGAAGATCGTGGCGCGTATTCTCGATCCCTCGAGCGCGATGCTCGGCATCGACGCGCTCGGCTACGAACCGGCGCAGCGAGAGCTGTATATGCCGGCGCTGGCGCAGCCGCACGGCATGATCCTCGTGACCGGACCGACCGGCAGCGGCAAGACCGTGTCGCTGTACACCGGCCTCAACATCCTGAACAAGGAAGACACGAACATCTCGACGGCGGAAGACCCGGCGGAAATCAATCTGCCCGGCGTCAACCAGGTCAACGTGAACCCGAAGGTCGGCCTGACGTTCGCCTCGGCGCTGCGCGCCTTCCTGCGCCAGGACCCGGACGTGATCATGGTCGGCGAAATCCGTGACCTCGAGACGGCCGAGATCGCCATCAAGGCCGCGCAGACCGGCCACCTGGTGCTCTCGACGCTGCACACGAACGACGCGCCCAAGACGCTGACGCGTCTGATCGACATGGGCGTGAAGCCGTACGCGATCGCGACTTCGGTGTCGCTGATCATCGCGCAACGCCTCGCGCGCAAGCTCTGCAACAACTGCAAGACGCCGATCGACATGCCGCCGGAAGCGCTGCTCAAGGAAGGCTTCACCGAGGACGAGATCGACGCAGGGCATCAAGATCTACAAGCCGGTCGGCTGCGGCAGCTGCACCGACGGCTACAAGGGCCGCACCGGCCTCTACCAGGTGATGCCGGTGACCGAAGAGATCCAGCGGATCATCCTGCAGGAAGGCAATGCGGTGGACATCGCGGCGCAGGCCGCCGCCGAAGGCATCTGGGACCTGCGCGAGTCGGGTCTGGAGAAGGCGAAGACCGGCATCACCAGTCTCGACGAAGTCAATCAGTGCACCGTCGAGTGATCAACGCACGATCAGCCGCAATCAACGTCAGGACTGAACCATGGCCCAAGTAGCTTCTGCTCAGCAATTCCCTTTCGTCTGGGAAGGCACGGACAAGAAAGGCAAGCGCATCAAGGGCAAGATGCTGGCCGTGTCCGAGGCCGCGGTTAAAGCGGACCTGCGCCGCCAGGGCGTGCTCGCCAAGAGCGTCCGCAAGGAAATGCAGCTCTTCAAGAGCGGCAAGAAGGTCAACGCCGAGGACATCGCGCTGTTCGCGCGCCAGCTTGCGACCATGCTGCAGGCCGGTATCCCGATGGTCCAGTGCTTCGACATCATCGGCAACGGCCACGACAAGCCGGCGATGCAGAAGCTGGTGCTGGCGATCAAGGCCGACGTCGAAGCCGGCACGTCGCTGCATGAAGCGCTAGCCAAGCATCCGCTGTACTTCGACGACCTGTTCGTGAACCTGGTCGAAGCCGGCGAACACGCCGGTGCGCTCGAGACGCTGCTCGACAAAGTCGCGACCTACAAGGAAAAGACCGAGGCGCTGAAGAAGAAGATCAAGAAGGCGCTGTTCTATCCGGCCGCCGTGCTGGCCGTCGCGGTCATCGTCACGATCATCCTGCTGGTCTTCGTGATCCCGCAGTTCGAGTCGCTGTTCAAGGGCTTCGGCGCCGACCTGCCGGCCTTCACGCAGATGGTCATCAACCTGTCGCGCTTCGTGCAGGACCAGGGCTGGTGGATGGCGATCCTCGCCGGCGGCGCGGGCTACGCGTTCTTCTACTTCAAGAAGCGCTCGCGCAAGATGCGGCAGTTCCTCGACCGCATGATGCTGAAGGCGCCGATCGTCGGCCCGATCATGGTCAAGGCGGCGATCGCGCGCTACGCGCGAACGCTGTCGACGATGTTCGCCGCGGGCGTGCCGCTGGTCGAAGCGCTGACCTCGGTTGCGGGCGCGACCGGCAATATCGTGTACGAGGACGCGACGCTGAAGATTCGCGACGAAGTCTCCACCGGCCAACGCCTGCAACGCTCGATGGAAGCGACCGGCCTGTTTCCGAACATGGTCATCCAGATGATCGCCGTCGGCGAGGAATCGGGCTCGCTCGACTCAGATGGCCGCCAAGGTCGCCGACTTCTACGAAGCCGACGTCGATGCAGCGGTCGACGCCATGAGCAGCTTGCTCGAGCCGCTCATCATGGCGATCCTCGGCGTGCTGGTCGGCGGCCTGGTCATCGCCATGTATCTGCCGATCTTCAAGCTGGGCGCGGTCGGTCAAGGTACCGCTTCGGCATGCGGAAACGCCGCGCAATGCGCGGCGTTTTTCTAGGCCCGCGAGCGACAGCCCATGTACGAAGCTTTCGAAGCCCTGGGGCTGCTCTTCGAATCGTCCCGCTGCCTGGATCGCGACGGTCGTCGTGCTCGGCCTCTTCATCGGCAGCTTCCTCAACGTCGTGATCCATCGCGTTCCGATCATGCTGGAGCGCGATTGGCGGGCGCAGGCGGAGGAGATGCTCGCAGACGAGCAGGCAGGCGTCGGCTGAAGCCCGACCCACAGGCCCGTGGCCGCAGCCACGTACAACCTGGTCGTGCCCCGCTCGGCCTGCCCGAAGTGCGGCGCGATGATCACGGCGGCGCAGAACATCCCCGTCGTCAGCTACCTGCTACTCAAGGGCAAATGCGCAAGTGCGGCGCCCCTATTTCCGTGCGCTATCCGATCGTCGAGCTCGGCACGGCCTCCTGTCGGCCGTCGTGGCCTGGAAATTCGGCTTCGCGTGGTACACGGCGCGCGGCGCTGCTGCTGACCTGGGCGCTGGTCGCGCTCACCGTGATCGACTTCGATCATCAATACCTGCCGGACAACATGACGCTGCCTCTGGTCTGGCTGGGCCTGCTGTCAGCCTGGCACCGCCGTGCCTCGATCGGTCTGCCCGTCGATCCGCGCTCGAGCATCATCGGCGCCGCTGCCGGTTACCTCAGCCTGTGGAGCGTCTATCACGCTGTTCAAGCTGCTCACCGGCAAAGAAGGCATGGGCTATGGCGACTTCAAATTGCTCGCGGTGTTCGGCGCGTGGCTCGGCTGGCAGATGCTCCTGCCGATCATTCTGCTCTCGGCGTTCTCCGGTGCGGTCGTCGGTATCGCCCTGATCACCCTACGCGGCCGTGATCGCAACATCCCGATTCCCGTTCGGCCCGTACCTCGCAGCCGCCGGCTGGATCGCCCTGATGTGGGGCGACGAGATCGTGACCTCGTATCTGCACTTCGCGGCGTATCATCCGTGCAGATGACGATGACTCGCCGATGCCTCCCCTCCCCTGCTGATCGCGCTCACCGGCGGCATCGCGAGCGGCAAGTCCGCGGTCGCGGAGCTGTTCGCGAAACTCGGCGTGCCGGTGCTCGACACCGACCAGATCGCGCGCGACGTCGTCGCACCGGGTACGCCGGCGCTGGCCAGCTGGTCGCCGAGTTCGGCGCAGAAATTCTCGACGCGCACGGCAGCTCGATCGCGCGCGCATGCGCGAGCGGGTGTTCAGCGACCCGGCGCAGCGACCAAGCTGGAGGCGATCACTCATCCCGCGATTCGCGCAGAGCTGGCGCAGCGCTCCGCCGCGGCCGGCGGCGCCTATCAGGTTCACGTCATTCCGCTGCTCGTGGAGACCGGACGCGCGGACGCCTACGACCGCGTGCTGGTCGTGGATTGTCCGGAGGAAGCGCAGATCGCG
>CAWHNL010000008.1:0-237615 GCA_963830745.1 uncultured Gammaproteobacteria bacterium | reverse complement strand
GCTCAGTCGTTCTCGAACTCCACTTCGCTCGCGGTAAACACACCGCCGCTCACAGTGCCTTTTACCTGCGCGATGCGACCCGCGGCGTCGGCGAAGAATCCGTCCGCGGCAACACCCTCGAAGTCCGTGCCTGCGTTCGTCTGAATCGTCACGCCGAGAATCGTGAAGCTCGGACGGCTCACCGTGTCCACGATTCCACGCAACCGCACTTCCCTATCGGGCCGACGCCGTTCGAGCCGCGACGCGACGACGTCGTTGCTCTCCGCCGGCAGCTCCGCCCCGCGCACTTCGACGAAGTCGCCCGCAGTGATGTTGCCCACGTTGAAGTTCGACACGCGCTGATCACCCTTGTCCTCGATGCGCGTGTTGGCATTCACCGTCACGTCGATGCCGAGCACCACAAGCTTGTTCGCCGCGCGGTCGACGGAATCCACGCGAGCTTCGATGCGCGCGCTGCCCTGCGCTTGAACTGCACCTTGGTCGCGACCAGCACGCCGCTGGCATCGATCCGCCCTTCCGCTTCGACCTTGACATTGAGTGCCAGGCTCGGGTGGCTGAACCGTTCTCGAACCGGGTAGAAGAATTTGTCGTCACGGGCTTGCCCGCGACGGCGAAGTCGGTCGCCGATGCGAACCGTGTAATTAATCCCTCGATCTCGACCTGCATGCCTGGGCCGCGGTCGTCATCGTCCCGCTTCAGCTCGATCGAGCTCGCGACGAAGTCCGCCAGCCGCGTTAACCGAGTTGCCGCGCGCTTCGATGAGATCGCCGTTGCGCGGCTGACCGGCCGGAAAGTTCTGAACCGTCGCCGCGGAGTAGTCGACAACGAGCGCCGTCACATTGAGCTTGTGGGCAGCCGTGTCGACGACAGATGCCACGCCAGTGACCTCGAAGATCGTGCCAGCGGGTTTCGCCTCGATACGCGTCGCCTGGATATCGCCGTCGGCGCGGCGCATGCCGCTCACCTCGACGATGTCGCCGGCCGCGAGGCCCGCGAGCGATGCACCTGGAATGTTGTCGTCGAAAGATGTGTCGGCATCGGTCAGCACGGTCTGACCCATCACGACGAGCGCACCGGCCGCGGCATCGACGCTCGTGACGGGACCCTTGACCAGGTCGTCGAAGTCGATGCGATCCGCCGTGCAATTGCCGTCGCCGTCGCGACGACCATGGATCCTGACGACATGACCGACGCGCAGATCCGCCTGCGTGCCCGGCTTGCCATTGATCGTGAAGGCCGCGCTAAACCGTCTCGAAGCGCACGCCGTTGACGAATACGCTGCCGAATCCGGTAACCGTGCCGCTCGATATGACCGGCACGCTCTGAGCCGCCGCGTGCGGAGCGCTGTCGCTCGAAGAACTGCCGCCGCCGCACGCGGCCAGGCCGAGAACCGCCGCTGTGACGAAGAGCGCCTTCATCAGATGTAGTCGCATCATCTTGTTCGACTCCCGCTGAGATGAAGCAACAACGGACGAGACGCAGGAATATTCCTTCGAAACGGCTGCGGAATAAGCGCGACGGCCAATCGTTATTGTCAAAAGCGGCGCCCAGCCGGGCGCCGCGCCTTCACTTTTCAGGAGCCTGCAATGACTCGATTCTCTCAAGTGTGGACTGCACTGTTCGTCACCGGCACGCTGCTCTCCGCAGCCGCGGTGGCCCGCGAGCCGAACGGGCCCCCGCGCCACGAAGATCGACGCGAAGACCGACGCGAAGATCGTCGTGAGGACCGCAATCACGATCGCAGCGGCCCCAGCCACGACGATCATGATCGACAGAACCACGAGGATCGTTCCGGGCACGGACAGCGTGGCAACGGGTAAGATCGCAAATCATGACCACTTCTAACTCCTTACTGGCCGGTGCCGTCGTCGCCGCAGTCGCCCACTGCACTACTGCCTACGCCGACACGCGCGTGCAGGCCTCCAGCGGCGTGCAGTATTCCGACGGCAAGTACGGCGAGACGACGAGCACCAGCGCACTGGTCGTGCCCTTCTCGGTTCGCGCGACATTCGGATCGTGGTCGATCCGCGCGTCGGTGCCGTACGTCACCGTCGACGGTCCGGCCGATGTCAGCGAGATCATCGACGACTCCAGCGCACGTGGATCGAGCAGCGGCTCGGGCAGTTCGGGCTCGGGTTCCGGCAGCGGGAGCGGCAGCAGCGGCCGCGACAGTAGCGGTAGTGGCAGAGGTAGTGGCGATGATGACGATGACGACGCGGCCGGCGCCGGAACGGACTTCGCCGAGAACCGCAGCGAGTCGGGTATCGGCGATGCAAGCGTCGCGCTGACCTACTCGCTCGACGCCATCGGCGAATCGCCCGCGTATGTCGACTTCACGGGCCGCGTGCGATTGCCGACCGGCAGCGAGGAAGATGGCCTCGGCGTCGGCGCGACGGACTACGTCGCGCTCTCCGAGGCGGGTTGGGACGGCGAGGCCGGCGGCGTGTTTGCGAACGCCGGTCGTCGTTTCCTCGGCGATTCCGACGCCTTCGAGCGCGTCGATGGCTGGCAAGCATCCGTCGGTGGCTGGGTCAACGTGAGCGATTCCGCAGTCGTCGGTGCCTACTACGATTGGCGCAACTCATCCGTGCGTGACGGCGAGGACCCGAACTCAGTCGAAGGCTACGTGTCGTGGCGCCTGAACGACGCGTGGAAGATCGAGCTGAACGGCGGCGTCGGTCTCTCCGATGCCAGCGCCGACTACACCGCGGGACTCACGCTGATCTGGCGCAACAGCGTCAAACGCTGATTCAAGAAAGTTCAAGAGAGCGCGCCTTATCGCTGCGGCGCCGACCAGTGCCGCTCGATGAGCGCGCGCTCCTCCGCAGATTCCAGCGCAGCACTGCCGCCGAGCCGATCCATCACATCGTCGAGCAGCTCGCTCGCGCCCGCAACTCGAAATCCTTCATGCGGATCCACAGTGCCGTCCCACGCAACCACCTGCCACTGTGCACCGTTGCGGCATGCCACGCCTTCGGCTGCCGCACTCGCCTCGCGCGAGCGGAACGCTCGACAGTAGCGCCCGTCTTCAGTTTCGAACGTGAGGATGACTTGCGCCGCTCGCTCACCGTCCTCGATCGTCTTGCCGCTCTCGCCACTGTCCAGTGCCGCAAGCAGCGTGTTCGACGACGCGCCACTGAGCGACGGCGATGGAGCGGAGGCAACGACGGGAGCCCCTGGAGCTTCCTGCGGCCTCGAGAGCACGAATCCAACGATCACGCCGCTGATGCCAGCAGCCAGCGCAGTGATGGCAACACTCCATCGCAGCGCCGGCCGCGCGGTGCGCGACACCGGCTCGCCCCCGAGAATGCGCGCCGACAACGGATCGTTCGGCTGCAGAGCCGGCAACGGAATCTCCGCCTTCAGGCGCTCGTCCTGCTGATGCGCATCGTTCGAGCCGAACTCGTGCGCCGGCGTCATCGACCAATGCCCGCTCGACGCGCGCATGCATCCCGGCGTCGAAGCCGCCGTCCATGTACGCACACAGCAATTCGTCGTTGAGTTCCAATCGTTCGCTCACTTGGCGGCTCTCACACGCAGTGGCCCTTCCCCAAGGCTGGCCGCGAGCTTCGCCCGCGCCCGTGCCAGGCGGCTCATCACCGTGCCCACCGGCACTTCCAGGATGTCCGCCGCTTGCTGATACGACATGCCTTCGAGCACGACCAGCGCGATCACCACGCGCTGATCTTCCGGCAGCTCGTCGAGCGCCTGGCGTGCCTCGTTGGATTGAATGTGTCGAATCGTCACATCGCGTCCGTCGGAACCCGCGAGGTCCGCATGCGAATCCAGCGATTCCGCGCGCCTGCGATGAGCGCGCAACTCGTCGCGCCAGAGGTTCTGCATGATTCTGTACAGCCAGCTGTCCAGGCGAGTGCCTTGCCGCCACGAGTCCGCATGGCGCAACGCCGACGCTCACCGCCGCTTGCACTACGTCCTCTGCATCGTCGTGCCACTCCTTGCTCAGCACGGACGCAAAGCGACGCAGCCGCGGCAGCAGTTGCACCAGCTCGCGCCTGAAATCCGGCATGTCCTCAACCCGCCTCTGACTGACAACGATTCCGCAGGAGGATTATTCCCTCCGGCACGCTCTTTCTGTAGTGTGCAGTTCATGGGTCGTCCAGGCCAAGCATTCCGTAAAACCGCTGTTTTGGCGGCGTTTGTGCTGTTCGCGGTCCCCTCGTGGTCGCACGACGAAAACGAGCGTCGCGAAGTGCGTGCCGAGCGAGAGAGCCGCGACGATCGGCTCGAGCGCGAAATCCGCACGGACAACTCGGGGCCGGGATCGAGGGAATCGGAAAACTCCGGCAGCGGTTCCTCTGAATCCGGCGATCGCAGCGACGATCGTCGCGATCGTGACGACGAAGGCAGAGGCTCGTCCGCAAGGTTTGAAGTCGAGCGCGACACTGCAGGTCGCGAACGCGTGCGCCGCGAAGTGCTGATGGTCGCGGACCAGGCTTCGATCGAGACCGTTCGTAGCGCAGGATTCGCGATCATTTCCGAACGTCCGCTCACTGCATTCGGTGAAACACTCGTGCGCATCCGTGTGCGACGCGGACGCTCGGTGGAACAGGTCATTTCGGAACTGCAAGCGCTTGCGCCGCTCGCGAGCATTGCTCCTCATCATCTCTTCCGCCCGTCTGCCGATGAGGTACCAATAATGCACCGCAGAAACCGCCGAAGGACCTGTTCCTGGGATCAATGCGGGACACGTGGGCGTGATCGATACCGGAGCCGATGTCTCCTGGCCTGCGCTCGCGCATTCGATCGTGCAAACCGAAGCCTTCGCGGACGGCGGCTATATGTCGCGCACGCACGGCACGCTCGTGTCGGAAATCGTTGCCCGCAGCGGCGCACGTCTTACGATCGCCGACGTGTTCGGCGTTGACGGCGACAATCGATTGATCGCACCGGCAGCGGCAATTGCGAGCGCGATCGACTGGATGGTCGCGAACGGCGTGCGCGTGATCAACATCAGCATCGAAGGTCCGGACAACTTCGTGCTCGCTCACGTCATCAAGCGGGCGCTCGCGGCTGATGTCGCTATCGTGGCGGCGGCTGGCAACGGTGGTCCCGCGGGCGGCACCGGCGTTTCCCGCTGCATATCCCGGCGTCATCGCGGTCACTGCAGTCGACGAGAACGGGGGCAGGTCTATCCGACGCGCCAATCGTGGCGACTACATCGCCTTCGCGGCGCGCGGCGTACACGTCGAGTCGGAGTACGAGTCGAGTCATCCAAGGCCAAGACTTGTTTCCGGCACGTCGTTCGCTTCGCCGGTCGTCGCAGCGGCAATTGCTCGCAGGCTCGAAGGAACCGCGGGCGTCGGTGGCGTGATCGACTCACTCAAGAGCGAGGCACGCGACCTCGGCGTGCCGGGACGCGATGCAATATACGGCTGGGGCGAGCTCGCCATTCCGAAAGCATTGACCGCCAGCTCCCGCCAGTAGCATGCTCTTAGCGACTCCTGACTCGTCGTTGCGACTCGCGTCATGGATCGTCCGAAGCATCGCCGATTTATCCTCCTGGGACTCGTGCTCTTCGCCGGGGGCATGTTGCTCGCCGGCCGCCACTGGACGTCCACCCCAGCCGAGCTCCCTCCGCCCGAGCAGTACGTGTCGACCCCTCACCGGCCGAAACGCAACCCGACGAGGCCGAGCCTTCAGCCGCGCGAAGCTACCGCGCCACCCCAGCTTGCCGCGCCACCATCGCCCCGCCGCAACGACCGGCGGCTTTCGCGGCCGGATCGTCGACGCAGTCACACGTCAGCCCGTGAAGGAATTCGAGGTCCAGCCTGATCCGCGTCAAGCGCGAACAACGTGCCCACACCGAAGATCAGCCTATCACCCGGACCTTCACGTCCAAGACCGGCCGTTTCGCCTGGAAGACCTGGATGCAGGCACTTGGCGCGGAGCCGTGCAAGCCCACGGCTATCAGCAGTTCAATCTCGCCGAATTCAAGATCGAGGCGGGCAAGGCGACGCGCGAGCTTGTCATGCCGCTGCTGCGCGGCTTCATCGTGCGCGGACGCGTGTTCGAGCTCAGCACGGGCGCAGGCATTCCTGACGCATGGATCTGTTTCAAGGCCAGTCGGCAGCGCCGGAACGACGACGGCAGACCGGGACCCTACTCGAAGTCGAAGGAAGACGGCTCTTTCACGCTCGACGGCGTTCCCGGCGGCGATATCACGCTCACCGTTGGCGCGCAGGACATGCGTTTCGGACTCTGGAAATCGTTGTAGACGAGAAGACGTAGCCGCAGGAGATCGCGCTTTCCACCGGAGGCACGATCGCGGGAATCGTGAGGACGACAGCTGGCGAGCCGGTCAAGCTGGAGATCATGCTCGACGGGCCCGACCCCAGCTACATCGACAAGACGGACGAAACGGGTCGGTTCGCCTTCAAGCACATGCGAGCGGGCGCTACAGCTGACGGCCGTCGCTGCCGCCGGCAGCGCGTCGCAGGAAATCTTGCTGAGGCAAGACGAGCGCAAGGAGGACATCGTCCTCGCCGTCGCCGCAGGACGCAGCGTTCGCGGCGTCGTCAGGGGCTTGCGGCCCGAACAACTGACGGAAACGCATATTTTGCTGCGACCTGCATCGGACAGCGGATTCTTCAGTGCGCACCCCGACGCGCAGGGGTCGTATGCGCTGAACGGCGTACCTCCGGGCCGCGCCAACTTCGGCGTACGGCCCCGGGCGTCAACTCGACAAGACAGTCGACGTGCCCGCCGACCAGGACGTCGCTTCGACATCGCGTTTCCGGCGGGTGCGCGCTTGTCGGGCCGCGTAACCCAGGGCGACAAACCCGTTGCGAACAAGAACGTCTGGATGGGGCCGGCGGACGACAAGTGAACACGCTCTATCGAGCGAGCACATCGGCAGACGGCCAGTACGAGATCGAAGGGCTGCCGCCGGGCGACTACCGCATGCGGGCAGATGAGGACATCAGTCGAGCGATCACCATGGCAGGCGACGCGGTGTTGAACATCGACATCCCGTTGGTGCAGTTGTCCGCGCGCGTCCTGGAGGACGGCGGCACGGTGCCGATCGTCGGTGCCGACGTGTACGTGAGAGGCAGCGCACCCGAGACGGCGCGCGTGCGCGGCGACAAGCAGACCGACGACTTCGGTCAGTTCGCGCTCACCGGCATCGAGCCCGGCGAGATCGTGCTGCATGGTCTACAAGCCGGGCTACGAGCTGCATCGCGAGAAGATCGCTACTCCTCGCCGATCACGAACAAGACGATCACGCTGCGCAAGAGCGCCGGCGTGGAGGTGCGAGTGAAACCCGGGAGCCGCCGGTTTCCCATTGGATTCACGATCACCCAGAGCTTCCCCGGCAACGATTATGTAGTCGACCTGTGGATGCCGTTGGATCGCGAGGGCTTGTGCCACGTGCCCAGCGCACTCGCCGGCACCACGTTTCAGATCGGGCGCTTCAGCGGCGAGCCGATCGTCATCGAGGACTGGGACGGTCAGTCGTTCGAGCTGCCATGAAGCGCCGCTTCGCCATTTTCGGACTCGTGCTGCTCCTGGTCGGCGGCGCGCTGCTGCTGTTCGGGCATCAGTGGACTGCGACGACGACCGAGCCAACTCCCGTCGCGGAGAAACCGGCAACGCGACAGCTCGTCGAGCCGCCGGCCGCTCGCGCCGAACCTCCGCCGGTCGAAGCGGCGACACCCAGTACACCAACAGCACGACTGCATCAGCACAGACCGGCACTTTCCGCGGACGCGTCATCGACGCGATGACTCGCCAACCGGTGCCGGAGTTCGAGGTCCACCTCATAGGCATGCCGCGAGGACACATCCGCGGCAACGAGCCGCGGGTCATGCAGACTTTCCAGTCCACCGACGGTCGCTTCGCATGGCAACAGGCGCCCGCGGGTCAACTGGAATGTCATGGTCGCCGCGCAGCGCTATCAACATTTCCACATCGAGGGTGTCAGCATCGCGGCCGGCAAGGCGACGCGCGAAGTCGTCATGCCGCTGCGGCTCGGCCACACACTGAAGGGTCGCGTGTTCGATCAAGCCTCTGGAGCCGGAATTGGCGACGCGTGGATCGCCTTTCGCGACGCGAGCGTTCCGTGGCCAAACCCCGATCCGACGCGCAACCGCCACGAGAAGAGCAAGGATGACGGTACGTTCGTGCTCGACGGCGTTCCGGGCGGCGACATGATCGTGACGGCGACTGCGAAGGACCATGCTTGGGGTGAGGTCGCCGTCACGGTGAACGAGAACACGCCGCCTGTGCAGATCGGGCTGGCGACGGGCGGCAAGATCGCGGGAATGGTCGTTGCACCGGATGGCACGCCGGCAAAAGGGAGGCTGATGCTGGCCGGTCCGGGGATCCCTTGGAGCAGCGCAGACGGACGAAACCGGCAGCTTCGCGTTCGCGCACCGGCCAGCCGGGCACTACCAGCTGACCGCCAACACTCAGTGCCGGCAATGCCAAGCTCGAATTCGAGCTGGGGGAGAACGAAATCAAGGAAGGCATCGTGTTGCAGGTCGGTGCTGGCCACGCGGTGCGCGGCGTAATCAAGGGACTCCGGCCAGAGCAACTCGAGCACACGTTCGTCAGCGTCCAGCCCGAATCCAAGGGCGGCGGGAACTTCAGCGCGAAGCCTGACGAACAGGGCGCGTACGCCGTGCGAGGCGTCTCGCCCGGGCGCGTCCGGGTCACGGCCTATGCGGACTCCCGTCAGAAGAGCAAGACAATCGACGTGCCGGCAGACCAGGACGTCGTGCTCGACATCGTCTTCCCGCCGGGTGTGCGCCTGTCCGGGCTCGTGACGCAGGGCGCAAAGCCCGCTGCCGACCGGAACATCTGGGTGGGGTCGCCCGAGCGGCAAGGCAGACACGGGGTATCAAGCGAGGACTGCACAAGATGGCCGCTATGAGGTGGAAGGAGTGCCGCCCGGCGAGTACCGCATCAGTGTCGGCGAAGATGCCAGCCGCGTCGTCACGATTGCAGGCGACACAGTCGTGAACTTCGACATCCCGCTGGTCCAGATCGGCGGTCGCATCGTCGAAGAGGGCGGCACGGTGCCGATCGTCGGCGCCGGCGTGCATGTCATCGGGAGCGAGCCGCAGACGGCCACTGGTTCGCAACTACAAGGAGAGCAATGACTTCGGCCAGTTTCAGCTCGTCGGCGTCGAGCCCGGCGAGATCGTGCTGACCGTGTACAAGCCCGGCTACGAGATGCATCGCGAGAAGATCGCGTATTCCTCGCCGATCACGAACAAGACGATCTCGCTGCGCAAGAGCGCTGGCGTCGAGGTGCGAGTGCAATCCGCCTCGACCGGCGAACCAGTCCGCCCGTTGTTCCTGACGGAGAAGATGCCCGGCAGCGATTACGGAATCGGCCTGTGGATTCCGCTGAACCTCGAGGGCGTCGGCTACCTGCCCAGCGCACTGGCCGGCAGCACGCTGAGGATCCAGCGTTCCGGCTCCCAGCCTGTCGTCATCGAAAAGTGGGACGGGCAGTCGCTCGATTTGAAGTTTCAGAGTCGGCAATGAGCGGCATCACGCCGCACGCAGACGCACACCCTCTTCGAAGTTGACCGCGGCAGCGTATTCGAAATGAAGCACTCTGCGCGAAGCCGCAGCAGTGACCTTCGATGACGCGTGTACGATCAGACGGTCGCATCACTATCACGCCGCCCCGCTCTACCGTGCACGCGACCGGTTCGATGCGTCGAGCTGCGTCGTGAATTTGCGCGTCGCTCAATACTCCGAGCGTGTGCGTTCCGGGGAGAACTCGTAGCGGGCCGTTCTCTGGCGTCGAGTCGTCGAGATGCACGCGCAACGCTACGACTTTGGACAGTGCCGTTGCAGGAGCGTGCGCGTACACGACACCTGCCTTCTCCGACCACGGACCCCAACCCACGACCTCGCGCCGCTCGACGAGCGGCAACGCCGTGTCCTGATGCCAGACCACGAGCCAGTTGGCATCGGGAGACTTGTCGAACAATGTCGCACCGAAAGGAACGGGTTCGCAGCCCAGGACATCGGCCGCGAGCGTCATCAATCGCGAATCCCTCGCGAGCGCTCCTACCGCGGGCATCGAAGCAGGTGACGTGCGCCCGCTCGTGACCGCCGCAGAGTTTCTCCGCCGAGCTCGCGCGCGATCGCGTCCAGCTCGCCGCCGTCGAAGACACCGGGCACTATTGCGAAGCCGTCGTTCATGCCACCCACGTTGTAAACTGCCGCACGATGAGCAACGACAGGATACCCGATGTCCGTGATGGACTGACTCGCGAGCAGCGCGTCGTGCTGTACGTGTTGAGTCAACTGCAGAAAGAACGCGGCGACCACAACGTGCCGACGACACTGCTGTGGGGCCGCGTCTGCGAGTACTTCTACATCAGCCCGGAAGATCTCTCCGCGATGCTCGCGCAGCTCGGTGCCCGGAAATAGGCGCTAGTTGATGTAGACGACGCGAGGCTCGCGGACCTGGTCGCCGCCACCGCCTTCTTCGCGTCCTGGCCGTGCGCTTGAGCGCCTCGATCATCGGCTGCAGCCGCGCGGGATCGAGCTGCTCAATAACGTCATCCACCAGGATCGAAGCGAGATGCGCCGCTTCCGCGTACCTCACTGCGTCTTCGCCGTCAGCGTAGAGCAGCACTTCGTATAGACAGTGCATCACGCTGTGCGCCTGGAGCAGCTTCCTGCGCTGGATATCGATGAAGCGCTCGAGTTGGGAAAGGTCCTGCTTCCTCGCCGTGTCGTCCGTGTTCGCCATGATCAAACCCTCCATGAATGAGCGCGATCGATCCTACCCGAAAATTGCCAGCCTGTACATCCGTCCAGGCGCGAATCTAGCGCAACTTCTCCAGCGCACGTTCGATGTTCCTGCGCGCAGCTGTCTCCTGCTGGCGATACGCGGCGGTTTGGAAGATGCGATCGCGCTTCAGGAACCCTTGCAGCACGTTGGTGCGCGCAGCGCGATACGCCTCCTCGGGTACCCATTCATACTCCACCCGGATCGCGCGATCGTACTCATCGAACGCGGTCTCATCGCCGCCCAGGATCGAAAGGTCGATGTCGAGCAGCAACGCTTCGTCGGGCGTTTCGGCCTTCGCC
This sequence comes from uncultured Gammaproteobacteria bacterium, assembly GCA_963830745.1. Taxonomy (GTDB): domain Bacteria; phylum Pseudomonadota; class Gammaproteobacteria; order Steroidobacterales; family Steroidobacteraceae; genus Steroidobacter. The sequence continues at coordinate 226,536 of CAWHNL010000008.1, read as the reverse complement.
GCATGCGCAGTTGCGAGAATCATGTTGCGCACCCGCACGATCTCATCGTCCGGGCGCTGCAACTCCTGCATGACGCGACATGCCCAGTCGGCTGAGCGCGCTTCATTGTCGTTGCGACGCGCATCGTAGATCGCGTCGTGAAACAGCAGTGCCCAGCGGATCTCGGTCAGTCGAACGGCATGAGGCCGGTGCTTGCCGACCTCGCGCAGGCAGAACTCGATGTGCTGCAGCGTATGGTAGCGGCGATGCGGCTCCGAATACGCGGCAGTCAGCTCCGCGAGAAGCTTCTTGCGCAGCTGGTCGAGCTGCTCCGTTCGCGCGTTCCAGCGCTCGGTAAAGTCCTTGGACGAGCCGCTCAGATCCTTCGGATACCACTCGAGCAGCACAGCGTGCAGCGCGCTGTCCACTGTGTTCGTGTGACCATCGAACGAGTCACTCTGCAGCGGATCGAGCGCCGCCACTGTGCATCGCGCGCCAGTAGAAGTCCTTGAACGCTGCCCGGCTCAGCCGCGCCTGCTGGGCACTCAGCACGTCGGAGAATGCAAGCGAGCCCCACTCCCACAGCATTGTTCCGAAGTTGTACGCGTACATCGCAGGCGCCACCTCGCGCCGCCAGCGATCGACCGCTTCCCGCTCCAGGCCGAGACGCGCGAGCCACGCGAACTGCCGATCGATCGTCTCCTGATCCTCCCAGGTATCGAGAAACGGATCGAGCAGCGCTCCCCACACCGATATGCGCCGCTCGACCTGCAACTCGTTGCAATTGACGAATGTCAGCAGCGCAGCCTTGTCGGGATAACCGATGAAAAGAACTTCGCCGCTGCTCAGCCGCAGTTGCATCAGGTCCAGATTCACCTCGGCGATCTGCTGCGGCTCGACTGTGCCGTTCGGGAAGATCGTCGCGGGCTCGAATGCGTACTGCACGAAGCGCAGCGTAGCGCCATCGGATGTCACCGAGCTGCGGTCGGGGCGCAGGTTTGCCAGCGTCTTCCAATACGCTGGACGCCAGTGGATCCAGGAGAGCGCCTTCTCGATGCCGTATCGACCAGGCTTGGACACGCGAGCCTCAGTCTATTCGCCTCAGCTCCGCCCGAAAGCGCGCGGCGTTCGCGACGTAATGCGCTGCGCCGCTGCTGCATCCCGGCGATCTGCTCCGCGGTCAGCTCACGAACGACTACCGCAGGCACACCGAGAAGCAGTACGCCGTCGGGGAAGCTCTTGTTCTCCGTAACGATGCTGCCGGCGCCGACTATGCAATTGCGGCCGATCTTCGCGCCGTTGAGCACGACCGCGCGAATGCCGATCAAGCAACCGTCGCCAACCGTGCAGCCGTGGAGCATCACGAGGTGACCGACGGTGACTTCTCGCCGATCGTGAGCGGTATCCCCGGCTCTGCGTGCAGCACGGAGTTGTCCTGGATGTTCGTGTTGCGGCCGATGCGAATGTCTTCGACGTCGCCACGCACCACCGCGCCGAACCACACGCTGGAACCTTCGGCCATCGCCACTCTGCCGATGACCTTGGCGCTCTTCGCGATCCAGGCCGTCTCGTGAATTCGCGGCACGTGCTCGCCGAGACTGTAGACACCCATGAACCTCTCCTTTGCCTCAGCAACTGCCGAACTTCGCTAAATTGCGCGTGCGGTAGGGCGGCGATGTGCTGGCGCGTTCGGCTGTTCCGGGTGGGGATGAAGCAGTCCGAACTCACGGTCCGTCGCTCGCGCTCGCCGAGATCGCAGCCTCCGCCTGTGTCTTGCGGGACCTGAGGCGTCTGGCTGAACGCGGACAGACAATACGCTTGCCAACAGCCCAGTTACAAGCGACTCTTCATTTCCGCGGCCGAGGTCGCGTGATTGGCTTTCTCGGATCGCGTCCTCAGTCTATTCGCTTCGAGCGCCGCCCGAAAGCGCGACGGAGTGGCTCGACGTAATGCGCATCGACCCTGTCATCGCTGCGATCTGCTCCGCAGCTCAGCTCATCGTCGATCTACCGCGGGCAGCTACCGGGAACAGTAGCCCTGTCGCCGGAAGCTCTTGCCTCCTCTCCGTAACGATACTGCCGGCGCCTGGACGGTGCAAGAGCAGCGGCCGATCTTCGAGCCGTTGAGCATCGGCTCGCAGGCGTCGATCCCGCCGATGCTCGTCGATTCCGTCGCCAGCCGTGCAACCGTGCATCGTCACGAGGCTGCACGCGACGGTGATATTGGCGCCGAATCGTGATGCAGTAGGCCCGGTATCTCGCGTGCAGCACGGAGTTGTCCTGGATGTCATCGTGGTTCGGCGGCCGATGCGAATGGCTTCGACGGCGCCACGCTCCACGGCGCCGAACTCACACGCTGGAACCTTCAGCCATCGACGCACATCTGCCGTGGACCTTGGCGCTGTTCGCGATCCACGCGCGTCGATCGTGAATTCGCGTCACGTGCTCGCCGAGACTGTAGACACCCATGAACCTCTCCTTTGCACGGTCGAGCAATCGAAACTGGTTCTTGATCAGCCGTGCGCCGCTCGATGCTGCGACTCTCAGTGCGTCAGCCGAACGGGTTCATTAGCCTCGAGTCCGCACTGCCTTCGCAGGCATTCCACCATGCAATTCATGCTGGGACGCATGTCCTTCCGGAGTCCTGCGCGACTGCGCCGTCGAAGGAACCGGTCACGGCAACAGGACGTTGCCAGCCGTGATGGATGAATTACTGAACGCGCTGCAGTGGCCCGCGATGATCGTCACGCTGACGGCCGCGTGGCTCGTCGCGTCTCAGTCGAGTCGCAAGCGCACCGTTGGGTTCTGGACTTTCATCGCCAGCAACATTCTGTGGGTCGCGTGGGCGTTGCACGACGAAGCGTATGCGCTCATCGCGCTGCAAGTGGGCTTGTTCGCGTTGAACGTGCGCGGCGTGCGCAAGAACGATCCCGAGTTGCGCTGATCTATGCGCAGCTGGCTGTCCTTGCTGCCGCGCCGGTTGTAGCCGCTGAACTGCTCCGCTTCGCGGTCCGCGGCTTCTTGGCAGGTCACGCACAGGCGCACGCCGGGAATGGCCGTGCGGCGGGCCTCCGGAATCGGCGTGCCGCATTCCTCACAATGCTCCAGTCCGGGACCCGCGGGCAGGCGGCTCTGCGCCCGGCTCACGCCGTCCTTCACTGTCGCGTCGATCTGATCCTGTACTGCGCCGTCCCCGGCCCAACCTGTAGCCATGCCGCTCCTGTTGCGTCCAATATAAAGGACGCACCAGGAGCCGTGAAGTTCGATCGGGGTCCGGTTCGGCTAGACTACTCCGGCAGCACGACGCCCGAGCCGCCCATTTCCTTCGGCATGTCCTTCATCTTGGGTTTGCCGTCTTTGATGCGCAGCACCGTCTCCTGGTAATGCACGTGCAGCGCCGGCTCGAACTTGAGCTCCGGGATCATCGCGGCGTAGACGTCCACGAGCTTCAGCGGCGGATGATCGGTGAACAGGTGGCCGCCGCACTTCGTGCACCACTTGCGGTAGCTGACGGGGGTCTTGTTGTGCGTGCCGATGCTGGCGGCGCCCTTGGTGACGCGCAGGGCCTGCGGATTCCACAACGTGAAGGCGTTGACGGGGCCCGCCGACCAGTGGCGGCAGGACTCGCAGTGGCAATAGCCCATTGCGGCCGGCGCGCCGGTGACTTCGAATTCGACCTCGCCGCAGAAACAGCGGCCGGTGTAACGTGCATTGGTCATGATCTCTCTCGCTTCTTCAGATGTGTACAGTGTACCGGCGGACGGCCGCCTGCCGAATGACCCAGCGTCCGGCGTACATGCCCGGACGTCTGCTTATTGAAACCAACCGATGGACGCACTCTCCGACGTACTTGGAGCGGTCCGCCTGACCGGCGCCGTGTTCTTCGACGTGCATGCGTCGGCGCCGTGGGTCGCCGAGACGCCGAGCGGCAAGCAGATCGTCCACCGGATCTTCCCGCACGCCGAGCATCTCATTCCGTACCACGCAGTCGTGAGCGGCTCCTGCTGGGTCGTCGTCCATGGCGAAGAGCCGCTGCAACTCGCGACGGGTGACGTGGTTATGTTCCCGCATGGGCATGCGCACGTTCTATCGAGCACGCCGGGTATGCGCAGCAAGCCTGACCTTGCGCTGTATCGCCGCCCTGACGAAAGTCATTTGCCCTTCAGCCTTTCGCTAGGCGCAGCGGACACCGAGTCCACGCACATCGTCTGCGGATACCTCGGCTGCGATGCGCGCCCGTACAACCCGCTGCTGATGGCGCTGCCGAATGCGATCCACGTTCGGGACTCCGCCGCGAGCCCGCTTCGAGCGTACGTGCAGCTCGCGCTCGCAGAGTCGAAGCAGTCGCGAATCGGCGGCGAGTGCGTGCTCGGCCGCCTGAGCGAGCTGCTGTTCGTCGAGGTGGTGCGCCGCTACGCCGAATCGCTCGACGCTGCACGCACGGATTGGCTGTCGGGGCTGCGCGATCCGAACATCGGCGTCGCGATCACGGCTCTGCATCGCGAGCCCCAACGCGACTGGACCGTGCAATCGCTCGCGCGCGAGGCCGGGCTCTCCCGCTCCGTTCTCGCGGAGCGATTCACGTCGTTCGTCGGCTGTCCGCCGATGCAATACCTCGCGAGCTGGCGCATGCAGCTCGCCGCCAACGAGCTGCGCTCCGGCACCGACAGCGTTGCGACCATCGCCAATCGCGTCGGCTACGAATCCGAAGCTGCGTTCAGCCGCGCGTTCACGAAATCGATGGGCGAGCCGCCGAGTACCTGGCGCAAGCGTCAATGGAGGACGGCATGACCGGTTTCGAGATCAAGCCGATCGGCAGAGTTTCGTCGAGCCTCAAGACGCTGGACGCTGCTCCGCGACAGGCTGACGAGGGCGCGCCCGAAGCGTGGCTGGTGTTCGAGCCCGAAGCGGTCGAGGGACTGCGCAACATCCGCCCGGGCGACGACTTGGTCCTGATCACCTGGCTGGATCGCGCGCGCCGCGACGTGCTCAGCGTGCATCCGCGCGGCGATGTTTCGCGGCCGCCCGAAGGTGTCTTCAGCACTCGCTCACCGCATCGTCCGAATCCGCTCGGGCTGCACGACGTGAAGGTGACTGCCATTGAGAGCGGACGCGTGCAGGTGCGCAGCCTCGAAGCGATCGACGGCACGCCGATCGTCGACGTCAAGCCGATGCTCAGTGCCGATATCGCCCGCCGCTGAGCAGGCAGTCGCCTGCGGGACATTCCTTCCGCTATATTCCGCGGGTATCGAGAATAATCCGCACGGGGGAACATCATGCGACTTCTGCTTGCAGCCTGCTGCGCGACGCTGCTGCTCTCCGCCGCGGCACTGAGTGCGGAACAGACTTTCAGCCCGCGTCTGCAAACGCCGCGCGTTGCCCCGCTCGGCAAGGAGCAGCGCACGCCGGAGCAGGCAGGCGATGCTGGCGAGCCGTCCTGACTTCAATATCTACAAGACGCTCGCGCATCACGTCGATCTCTACAATCGCTGGAGCCCGCTCGGTCGATTCATCCTCGACGGCTCCAGCCTGCCGCCGCGCGAGCGCGAGATCGTGATGCTGCGAATGGGCTGGCTGTGCCAGTCCGAATACGAGTGGGCGCAGCACGCGCGCATCGGCAAAGTCGCAGGCTGGCCTCAGCAACGAAGACATTCACCGCATCGCCGAGGGTCCCACGGCCGCGGGCTGGTCGGACTTCGAGCGCACGCTGCTGCGAATGGTCGACGAGCTGCGCTACGACACGATGATCAGCGATGCGACATGGAAGGCGCTGCGGGCCAAGTACTCGGTGCAGCAGGTCATGGAAGCGCTGTACACGGCCGCGCAGTATCAGCTGGTCTCGATGGCGCTCAACAGCCTCGGCGTACAGCTCGATCCCGGCCTGGAAGATCGCCTGCCGAAGGATGTGCGCCTGCCGGCGCTCGCGGCGCAACCGAAGTCGCCGCGACTGAAGCAACCGCGCGTACCGCCGCTGAGCGAATCGGAATGGTCGGAGGAGCAGCGCAAGCTGGTCGCCGCGCACACCGATACGAGGCCGCGTGCTGAATCTGTACGCGACGATGCTGAATCATCCGGTCCTGTACGAACCGCGACTCAAGTTCGGCAGTTACCTGCAGCGCGACTCGCTGCTGCCGCCGAAGACGCGTGAGCTGTTGATCATGCGCACCGCCGTGCTGACCGGTGCGGAATACGAGTGGGGACATCACGTCGAACCCGCACAGAAGGCGGGCTTCTCCGCTGAGGAGATCCGTCGCATCAAGAGCGGTCCGGACGCGCCGGGCTGGAGCGAGGAGCACGCGGCGGTGCTGCGCGCCGCCGACGAGCTGCGTCGCGAAGCGTTCGTGAGCGATCGCACCTGGGCGACGCTCGCCAAGTACTACGACACCAAGCGTCTCATCGAGATCATCTACACGAGCGGCGGCTACACGATGACCGCGCTCGCGATCAACAGCCTCGGCATCCAGCTCGAACCCGGCTATCCACGATTCCCGTGAAACTCCAAGCAGGCGCAGAGTACGGCCGGCGTTTGCAAGCACGCCAAGCGCAGATCGCGCAGCTCGATCTCGTCTCAACGCGCACTTCCAACGTTCGAGTCACCCTCGCCATCCTGGCTGTCGCAGCGATATGGTTGGGCGACCATTGGTGGCTGATACCGGCAACTCTCTTCCTGGTGGCTGTGATCTATCACTCCCGCGTGCGACGAATGCTCGCACGCGCGGAGCGCGCGGCCGCTCACTATCGCGCGGGCATCGCACGTATCGAGGATCGTTGGAGTGGAACGGGCAACGCCGGCACGCGCTTCGACGATCCACATCATGTGTATGCCGCAGATCTCGATCTGTTCGGTCCCGGCAATCTCTTCGAGCTGCTATCGATTGCGCGCACGCGCATGGGAGAGAACGCACTCGCCAGCTGGCTGTTGGCACCCGCTCCGATCGTAACGGTCCTGGAGCGGCAGCAAAGCGCTGCGGAGCTGCGTGAGCGACTGGATCTGCGCGAAGACCTTGCGGTGCTCGGCGAAACTGCGGATGTCGGCGTGCAGCCGGAAGAGCTGGTGCGTTGGGCGGAGTCGCCCAATCAACTCCGCGTCGGCTGGGTGTTGCCGGTTGCACTGGTGTTGCCGCTGCTGCTCATCGCGACGCTGGTGGTGTGGAGCGCGACGGGCCTCGTGTCGCCGCTCGTCGTCGTGCTCGCGCTGGAGTTCGGCGTCATGCGACTGCTGCGCCGTCCTCTTGCCGAGGTTCTCGGCAGCACCGAGCAGGCGTTCGACAATCTCAAGCTGCTCGCCGGACTGACGGCGCGGCTGGAGCGCGAGCCTGCTCGAAACAGCATTGTCGAAGCGCCTGTTGGCCCAGTTGTCGTCGCACGGAATTCGCGCATCCGATGCGATCTCGCGACTCGGCACCGTCGTGCAGTTCATCGAATCGCGACGCAACTTCATCATCGCGATCCTGGAGCTGCCGCTGCTCTACAGCGTGCACGCCGCGCTCGCCGCCGAACGCTGGCGCCGTCAGTCACGGCCATGCCGTGCGCGTCTGGTTGCAAGCGATCGGCGATCTCGAAGCGCTGATCTCCCTGTCCGGCTACAGCTACGAGCATCCGGCCGATCCGTTCCCCGAGCTGGTCGAGGGCGAAGCGTCCTTCGACGCCACTTCGATCGGTCACCCGCTGCTGCCGAGCGCGACCTGCGTGCGCAACGATGTCGCAATCGCGGGCGAGATGCGGGTGCTCCTGATCAGCGGCTCGAACATGTCGGGCAAGAGCACCCTGCTCCGCACTGTCGGCATCAACACGGTGTTGGCGATGGCCGGGGCTCCGGTGCGCGCACAGAAGTTGCGGCTCTCGCCGCTGCAAGTCGGCGCCAATATCCGCATCAACGACTCGCTGCACGAAGGCAGCTCGCGCTTCTACGCGGAGATCACGCGCCTACGACATCTCAATGAGCTGGCGGCGCGCACGCCACCGCTGCTGTTCCTCCTCGACGAGGTCCTGCAAGGGACGAACTCGCGAGATCGGTTTATCGGCGCTCAGGGCGTCATCCGCGCTTTGCTCGCTCGCGGCGCGATCGGTCTGGTCACCACTCATGACCTGGCACTCACGGAAATCGACGTCGGGGGCAGCGGCCGCCTGCGCAACCAGCACTTCCAGGATGAGCTGCAGGACGGCCGCATGAAGTTCGACTTCAAGCTGCACGAAGGCATCGTCACGAAGAGCAACGGCCTCGAGCTGATGCGTTCGATCGGCCTGGACGTCTGATCATTCCGCCGGCAACGCCAGCGATGCCTGGCCGAACACGTAGCGCCAGCCCTTCGGCGTGCGCACGTAGGTGTCGCTGAACCACAGGCGCCGTTCGAACGCCTTGCCGTCGACGACGTACTTGAGCCATAGCCTCGCTGTAACGACGGCAGTGTCGCCCCACAGACGCACGGTCTGAGTGCCCGGGTCTTCGTCCTGCTTTTCGTACTTGATGCGGCCGCTGCGAGCGTCGTTCAGCAGGTCCGCGCGCGTATGCAGTCTTGCCGTTGCCGAGGACCAGGATAAAATCCTCGTGGAGGATCTGCGCCATCGTCTCCGCGTCATTGCGTTTGACGGCCTCCTGGTACTTGAGTATCCATGGCCGCAACTTCCGCCCGATCCTGCTCCGGCGACGCGAGTACCATGCTCGGTCCGGTCAACAGGCTCGCCGCGGTCAGCGCGGCACCGATGGTCGATGCGTTCATGCAAGTATCCGCTCCAATAGGAAAAACCGGCAGAATGCTACGCCGGTGCGACCTCCCGGGACTTGGAGAATCTTGCGCATGAGCCCGATTTCCCTCATTCCAGCGAGCCCGCAGGACATCCGGTCCATCGCCCTGCTGCACGCGCAGAGCTGGCGCAGCACGTATCGCGGCATGCTCCCCGACGAATTCCTCGACCAACGCGTCGTGTCCGATCGCCTCGAGTTCTGGACCGCGCGCTTCGCCAACTTTGCGCCGGACCGCACGCTCGTGTTGAAAGCGGTCAGCGATGGGACGCTGCTGGGGTTCGTTTGCGTGCTGCTCGATGAAGAGCCCAAGTGGGGCGCGCGGCTGGATAACCTGCACGTCAGCCCCGAGTCGAAGGGCACTGGCGTCGGGTATGCGCTGTTCCAGGCGGCACGCGAATGGATTGCGCGCGTGTCGCCGGGTACACCGATGCATCTTTGGTGCGTAGAGGGCAACCACGATTGCTCGCCGCTTCTATGACCGGCAAGGCGGCGCGATCGTGGAAACTGCGAGCCGGTCCTTTGCGCAACAACCGAGCGTGCCGGAGCTGCGCTACTGGTGGCCGCCGCTGCCGCTCCAGCAACTGCAATAGCCTGCCACTGTCACGTCGGGCGCTCGAGCAGCGCGAGGACCTCGGGCCCGAGGCGTCCGACCAGGCGGTGGGCGGCAACGACGCGCGCACGCGGCTCCTCGGAGCCGTCGCGCAGCACTTGCATCAAGAGCTGCTCGGCAGACGATCCCGGGCGACCTTCGAGCCGGCGCAGCGCCTCGAGCCGCAGCGGATCGGTGCGATCGGTCGCGATCAGCTCCAGGATCTGACTGCCCTCCAACTCGTCCCGTGCAACCAGCTCGAGCACGTGGCCGCGCAAAGCGACGCCGGCCCTGCTCTTCAGCAGCGCCAGGATGCTGTTCTTCGCCCAGAATTCGCGACGTTCGGCGAGCGCGTCGATCGTCGCCAGGCGGATCGGATCGGAGCGCTGCTCCAGCAGCCGCGTCACGACCGGCGGCGGCGTGCGCGATACGTACAGGGGCGGCAGCTTGCTGAACACGTAGCGTACGACTGCGCGCGCGAGGTCAGGTTGCGTCGTGGCGTAAAGTTCCGCCGGCACCGTGAACTTGAACGGCGAGCGCGCGAGCGCTTCGAGCGCGGCCGTGCTCGCGGGCGCCGGCGTCGAACCATCGGTGGCGATGTCGAACAAGGCCGCCGCTCCCTCGGCCGTGCGCACGCGACGCACGATCATGGCGACGTCCGGGCTCAGCTCCGGTCGTGCAAGTGCCCTCAGCAACGCACCGTCGCCGAGATCGACATGCGAGCCACGCAGGCTCGCCAGCAAGCGGACGCCGACCTGCGGATCGACGGATGCGAGCCCACGCTCCACGTATGACGGCGCCCGCGCGGGATCGATCGTGACGAGCGCGCGCAATGCTGCCGCCTTGGCCGTCGCGGTCGTCTCGCCGTCCGCCAGTCGCACGAGCGCGCGGATGGATTCGCGGCTTGCCGCCTCACGCAGCACATCGATCGCCTTCAGCAGCACGGCTTCATCGGACGATGCAGCCGCCTTTTCTAACATCCGCCGCGCCATGGCAGCGATGTCCTCGCGCGCAAGCACCACGCCGTCCTCGGATCTCAATGCTTCCTTCAGCACGTCCAGTCGCGCCACGAGCGATGAGCCCGCGAACGTCCCCCGCCCCGCTCCGAGGTCCGCCATGAGCGCGCGCAGCCCCGGATAGTCCAGACGCTTCAGTGCCACGAGCAGTTGCGCGAGCGTGGCCGGCTCCGACTTCGCCTCGAGACCGCGCAAAATTCCTACGAGGCCGGCCATCGCCTGCTTGTCGCGGATGAGTCCGATGGCGCGGATGGCTTCTGCTCGGACACTCGCAGCTGATGTGCGCTCGGCGAGTTCCAGCAGCGGTTGCACACCGCGAAAGCGCTCTGCGTTGCCGAGCGCGCGTGCAGCGGCGATCTGCACGCGCTCGTCCCCATCCGACAGCGCCTCGACCAGGTAAGGCAGAGCGAGGTACTTGCGGTGAACGACCGCCTCCTCCTCGTGGAAGTAGTGGGCAAAGCAGTCCGCCAGCGTCGCGCGCACCGAAGCGTCGGGGTGCGCGAACAAGCGCAGCAGCCAGCGGGTCGCTTGCTCCGCCTCATGTCGGCACACACCCTCGACGGCTGCGAGCACGACCGGCGGTTCCTCGTCCGACAAGGCATCGAGCAACGCAGCGAGCGAGGCCGCGCTCTGATTCGCAGCCAGCACCTCGACGCTGGCAGCGCGAACCGCCGGATCGGCGTCGCGAAGCGCAGCACGGAGCTCCTCGATCGATGCGTCGAAGCCGCGCGCCTCGACGACCAACCGGATGTAGTCGGCCCGCAGTGCCGGCTCGCGTCCCAGCGCGAGCGATGCATAGTTACCTGGAGCGGGTGGCGCGACCGTGTCCCGCATCTGCGGCTTGCGCTCGCCGCGCGTCAACGTCAGATAACTATCGACGGGAATTTCGCGGAACGTCGATTTCTCGCCATCCGGCCACGTCACGACTACACGCTCGATCGTCGCGGCGCGAGCGAGGCCGAAATGCATTCGCGCCTCGCTCCCGGAAAGGAACGCCGCGTTGCTCGTGACCCAGCGATACTGGCTGCCCGTGCCGGTCACGAGCTCGACGCGCGCACCGATTGCATCGCGATTGCCGTCCGTGTTCACGAGCCGCACGCTCGCCCAGTGCGGGCCGGCTGCGGATTCGTTGATCAGCAGTTGCCCGAGATCGTTGTTGTGCGTCACGTAGAGATCGACATCGCCGTCGTTGTCGAAGTCGGCGACCACAGCGCCGCGCGCGGATTGCCGCTCCAGGACCGGCGCCATCGCGGGAAATGTCTGCGCGAGCAGCTCGCCGCGCCGCGAGTTGAGCCACAGCTGCTTCGGCTGCCCGACCGTCAGGCGCCGCACGTCCGGGTCCGGGATCGCGAGTCCGTTGCCGACGAACACGTCGAGCCAACCGTCGTTGTTGAAGTCCGCGGCGACCGCGCTCCACGGCGAAAATCCAGAGTAATCGTCGCGCGCGAAGCCCCAGCGACGCGCGCGGTCGTTGAACTCGGGACGCGCGGACCCGAACGCACCTTGCCGCACGAAGAGAGCGGACTGCGAGCCATTCGTCGCAGTCATCAGGATCTCCGGCACGCCGTCGTTATCGAGGTCGGCGAGCGTCGGCGCACGCGCTCCCGCGGCTGACTGCAGGCGTGTCGCGGCGCCGAGCGGACTGAAACGCCAGTCACCTTCGTTGCGAAACGCGACGGTCGAGCCGGTTCCGGCTGCGTTCGCGACTACCAGGTCCGGACGCTGGTCGGCATCGAAGTCGACCCAGAGCACGCCGAGCGTGCGCCCGTCAGGATTGGCAACGCCCGCGCGTTCGGCGACATCCTCGAACCTGAAGCCGCCGAGATTCCGATACAGACTGTTCGCCTGCGCCGGGTACAACGCTGAGTTGAAGCTGCCGGAGACGTCCTGCTTGTACTGACTGCCGGGCTCGTACAGGCGCGCGCCCTTGCGATACTCGATCAGACGACCGACATACAAGTCGAGCAAGCCGTCGCCGTCCACATCCGCTGCCGCCGCGGCCGTCTCCCAGCCGTGACCCCGTAATCCCGCTGCCTCCGTGACGTCCATGAAACGGCCATTGCCGAGATTGCGCAGCATCAGGCTCGCCTCGAAACCCGTGACGAATACGTCCGTATGGCCGTCGTTGTCGAAATCCGCCGTGACGCAGCCGAAACCGCGCATCGAATGGTTGGCGAGCGCAGCGACCGAGACATCCTCGAACTTCCCGTGGGCGTTGCGCAGCAGCGTGTGCCCGACCTTGCTCTGCCACCAATGACGACGTCCGTAGTACCGCGTGTCGCCCGAGCCATTGACCACGAAGAGATCGGTCCAGCCGTCGTTGTCGTAGTCGAGCGCACAAGCGCCGGAGCCAAGCGTTTCGTCGAGGCCGGTCAGATGCTCGTCGCCCTGGCGATGCTCGGCGAGCACGCCGAGCGCCAGCGTTTCGTCGGCGAACGCGACATGATCGGCCGCCGCGCTGCCGGAAGCAGTCGGTTGCGGCTGCGAGCCGTCGTAAAGGAAGAGCCACGCGATCAGACCCGCGCCCGCCGCAATTGCGGCCAGCAGCCGTGCGCGCTCGAACGACAACGCAGTCACGTTTCGCTCCCGCCATGCTCGAGCCGTTCCGCGACGATCTCGGCCTTTTCGCGCAAGGGCACCTTGAGCGTGTCGGATGCAACGTCGACGATCGGCAACCGGATGTTCTCGTCCTTGAGCGCCCATTTCGCATAGCGATTGTTCAGCTTTCGATAGCACACGACGGCGTAGAGATTCAGCGGGCTCTTGGCCCACGCCGGCACCTTGACGCGATACGTCACGACGTCGGCGTTCCCCGGCTCGATGACCTTCTTGTAGCTGTCGCCGACCATGCGGAACAGATCGTGGCGCCACACCAGCTCGCCCTTCTTGTCGACGGGCAGCGAGCGGTAGAAGTACGCCTGCGGATCGACTTCGCCGTCCGAGCCGACTGCGCCGCTTTCGTAGACCGGCCGCCCCTGCGCGTCGGTCGCGACGAAGCGCACCCACGCCTCGTTGATGTCGCTCGTGCCGCCGGGGAAGTCGTGCCCCACGCCGATGTTCGAGACGACGACGTTGATCGTCGCTTCCTCGCCGAGATAGTAGTAGCTGAGCGACTCGCCGAGACCGGTGATGTCCGGCTGCACGTAACGATCGTTGCGGACGGCGTCGTCGCGCGTGGGCTTGTCGATGCTGACCGTCACCTTGTTGGCTTGCAGGAATTCCGCCGTCAGGCGCAGCTGCTCCGTGTCGCCATCGATGTACGGAATGGCGGTGTTCGCACCGAGCGCCCGATGCGAGCTGACCTGTCCGTGCCGGTCGGCCGAAGGATCGGCGGCGCGCACTTTCTCGAAGTGGCAGTCCTGGCAGCGCGTGACGTCGCCACGCGCGAACGTGTGCTCCGACTGGCCGGAGAACGGACCGTTGAGCCAGGAGATGTAGTCGTCCTGCATCTTCACCCAGCCCCAGTTGTTCATGACCGTTTCCATGAACTGCGCGTGACAGACCGAGCACACCTCCGACTGCGGCAGCGGCGCACGCGCCATCTCCTGGCGATGCAGCGCCGGGTTCAGTCGCACCAGGTAGTGATTGAGCGTGCGGGCGAGTGCGTTGTCGTAGCCGTCGAACAGATACGGAGACGGCGGACGCAGGGTGTAACTGGCCACGCCCGCTGTGCTGTTGACCTTGTCGATACCGTGACAACCGAGGCAGCCGACGCCCTCGCGCATGTGCCCGAACGTGTCGAGCTTGCCGCCCTTCGACAGCTGCCCGCTCATGATCGCGACCGGCGCGTGACAGCCCTCGCAATAGCGGGTCGCCTCGATGCCCTTGTTGGTCGCGAGCAGATTGACGTTGGTCTGATAGGCGCGATCGGCACCGGCCTTGGCATGAATCGAGCTGCGCCACTCCTTATATATGTCCGTATGGCACGTGCCGCAGTCGTCGGAGACGGCAAGGCGGCGTGCGTCGTAGAACCCGCCGCTCGCCGTGACGTTCTTGCTGGGCTCGAACGGATTCGGGCCGTAGCGCGACAGGTCGTAAGGCTGGATGGCCGCGACGTCGTTGTACGGCGACGGCAGCAGTGCGTGGCCGCCCGCGCCGAGTGCAACGATGACGCCGGCGATCGTTGCGGCGCCGAGTGTCCAGCGGACGGTGACCGGATTCAGCGATAACAGCTTCGGGCGCGGAGTCGGTCGCGAGGCCGGCCATGCAGCCCAGTGCAGCACGATGTGCGCAACGACGGCCAGCAGCGCGACGCATCCGGAGATCACGTGCGTCCAGTAGATCGCACGATGAGCTTCGCTCTGGCCATAGAGCGTGATGTGCAGCCCGGTTGCAACGAACACCAGGCTGATTCCCGCAGCGACGATCCCAGCCAGCGCCATGCCCGGCCGGCGCAGCGCTAATGTGCGGCGATAGTGCATGTATATGTAGAGCACGAGCAGAACGGCGAGGAACAGTCCCTGGCCGGTGTGCACGAGAAACAGCCACTGCTGCCAGAGCGCAGTCTTGGCGGGCCACAGCCAGGTGACGAAACCGGTCAGACCCGTCAACAGCAGCATGGCGATAAAGCGTGCGCCCGCGCGCTTCTCGCGTTCCGGATCTATCCCCGTCAATCTGCTCATACGCTATGACCCGTTCGCGTATTGATCCAGGACCCTCGCGAACTCCTCGAAAGTGCGTGCACCCGAAAGCAGGCGCGCATCGGTCAGCATGCCGTCCTTGATGCGGCCGATCAGGAACGCAGGCGTGCCCTGCACGCCCGCGCGATCGCCGAGCGCTGCATGCGCAGCGACGCGTTGCTTCGTCTTCGGATCGGCTAGACACGCTTGAAACTTGCCGCCGTCCAGCTTGAGCTGGCCCGCCAGCTGCGTGTACAGCTCGGCGCCGAGGCGGCTCTGGTTCTCGAACAACAAGTCGTGCATCGGCCAGAACGCGTTTTGCTCATGCGCGCACGCGCCTGCGATCGCGGCGGGGCTCGCCTGCGAATGGAATGCCAGCGGATAGTCGACGAAAAAATACCGCGCGCGGCCCGCGTCGAGATATTTCTCGCGCAGCTGCGGCCACGTGTTCTGCGCGTGCTCTGCGGCAATACGGACACTGAAAATCGGAGAACTCGACGATCGCCAGCTGCGCGTCGGCCGAGCCCGTCGCAGGCAGCTGCGGGTCGCGCAGATCGAGCGAAAGGCTCGTGCCGCTCTTGCCGGCGCGCAGCGCCGCCAACTCCGCTCGCAACTCCGTCATCTGCTGCTTGAGCTCGCCCTGTGCTTTGCGCAGCTCGGACAACTGCAGCAGAATCTCTTCCTGCCAGCCATCGACCGCGACCGCCGGCGACGCGCTCGCATGCGCGAACAACAGCATCGTCCACAGAGCCAGACGCTGCGATCATATCACTTCACAGCTCCCGCGAGGCGCGCGCGCTGCTCGGACGTGAGCCTGTACGCGTCGAACTTGCGAAGCACAGTCTCACTCTTCGCCCCGGGGCTGCGGCGCACTGCGTCGTCGACGAGAATGTTCAGAAGCGTCTGGTCAAGAGGAGCATCGCCGTCGACGATCGGCCGCGGGACAGGCGTGCCGGCCTTGGGCAGCACTTCGAGCGCGCTCTTCGGCAGATCTCGATGAGCGGCCGCTGCACATCGACGCGCGGCGCAAACACCGCGTCGACGATAGGAAGCAGCTGCGCACTCGTGCCGCGCACCGGACGATCTTTCGCGTCCGCCCAGAAGTCGCGTAGCGATTGCCGCTGCAGCAGGACCACGCGGATCGCCGCGATCCTGATGCGATCTAGCCGGGACTCGAAGCCGGACTGCAGCACCTGCAGGTCCGCGGCGCTCGGGCGCGGGCGCTCCTCCAACTCGGCGACTGCGACAGCAGAGCCACCTCCTCCTTGGTCCACAAGGGCTGGACGGCGTAGACATGCGATGCCCACGGGAACGACAGAAGCAGTAGCAGGCAGCTGCCTGCTTTGCATGAACCGCAGCCTGAGTCGCGTTGCTCATTTTCGCCTCGTCACTGCGTGGGGAACTGCAGGCCCGGCTTCCCCCAGTCCAATGTTCGTCCACGCCGCGGCCGCTTCGTGCTCGGGCGGTCCCATCGCCCAGCACTGATTGTCGTCGAGCCGATCCGGCGGGTGGAACAAACCGGGCGGCGGATCGCAGGTGAACGAATCGTTCGGATCGGTCTGCAGCGGACCGAGCTCGAACGACGTGATCACGCCGTCGTTGTCCGGATCCTGGTCGGACCTCCAGATCGAATCCAGGAACGCGTGCGCGCGCTCATGGTTGAGCGAGACCAGGAACTCTCCCAATGACGGACCTCGAGGCCGAACCCGATGAACCGGCGCTTGCCATTGATGATCGCCTGCACGGCCAGCGGCGGGCGGCCCTGGTCGAGGCAGGCCTCGGTCATCACGATCTGCTTGGTGATGTTGTTGAAGTGACAGTTCTCCGCGGTCGCGCTGTAGACGTACGGATGCGCGTTCGGGTTGGGATGCGCTCCTGATCGCTGTAGTAATAGAACCAGTTGGCAGCCGCGGGTCGCCGGGATGACCGGTGCTGTGCTTCTGATAGAAGACACGGATGCGCGCCTGCTCGACCGTCGAGCCGTGGAACTTCACGTGAACGGTCTTGTTACCGAAATCGGCGTTGTGCACCGGCATCGGCGGAACGTAACGCACGCCCCCCACGTGTTGTCCCGGCCTGGCAGTGGGACAGGCCCGCCCGGGCTGTCCTGGGCGATGCCGATCAGCAAGCGCCTGGCCCATACGCATCGATTTCGAGCGTGCACGGCATCGGCGACCTTGTTGATGTTGATGATGTTCCTGCGCAGAGACCTTGGGGATCGAAGTCGACGAAGGAGAGCGGACTGCGCGGGATGTCGGTGTAGTGGTTGAGCACCCACGCCGTCGATCACGGGATCGATGGCGGCATCGCCTTTCGGCGTGACCAGCTCCACCTGCGGCAGCAGCACCAAGATGCGATTGCCTCGTTCGAGGCTGGCGCAGCCGGCGCACTTCACTGTGAGCAGCAGGAAGTGTTCACCGGCGGCTTGATACGTGTGGGAAGGATTGGGCTGGTCGCTGCTTCGTGCCGTCGCCGAAATCCCACTCGTATTGCAGCTCGCAGTCGCGGCTCGCCTCGACGTTGGACGTGAAGTTCACGGTCATGCCGCCGTCGCGGAAATGCCTGATGAACTCGTCGAAGCCATTGACGAGCGCCGTCACGCTGGTGATCGCGAGATCGGTCTGCGCACCGTTGTCGCATGTCTTGCAGCGATCGTCGGGCCGGTCGCTGTAGTAGGGCACCGGATCCTCGAAACACTTCGGTCGCATGCAATCGCCGCGGCTGAGATCGACCGGGTCGTCGCTCGCATCCGGGACTTGAATGACGCCGCCATTGCTGCAGGCGGGAGTCTTGCAGTCGTTCGGGATGTCGCCGGGCCCGTGTCTCACCCGCATTGAGGTTGGCAGCCACGGCGGTGCGTCCGTTGGGCACGGCATCGCAGTCGCAGTCGTTGGTGCTGATCTGACAGACGTTGCAGGCCGCCACACAGCCATCACCACCGGGCGGAGGAGCCGCAGTGCCAGCCGGCCTTGATGACCCCGACACCAGCGTTGCTGACGATGCGCGTGCCATCGGCATTCACGGTGCCCAGCCCGATCGTCACGAACTCCTCCAGGTCGTGATCGAAGGAGTACATCTCGACCTGCGCACCCGGTGCATGCGCATCCACGTTCGGCAGCTCCAGCAGCACCGGCGGGATCGAAGCGCGCCCCGACCGGCTGGATCGTCACGATGAACTGCGGCTGCATGCCGTTGGGCGGCACCATCGGGATCTTCGCCACGTTCACCGGCGTCACCGACAACTGCCCGATGCGATCCCCGTTCGGGAAGGTCACCGAGCCCGCCTGCACCGTCAGCTTGAAGCCCGGGATCTGTGGCAGGGTGATCTCTTTGTCTTCTGCTCCCACCGTCACCGCGTTCGCAGTGTCGAGCTTCACCATGTACACCGGAGCGGGCAGCGGGTTGTCTGCACCCGATACGGTGACGAGGTTGTACAGCAGGCTCGGCCACTGCCCGGCCACCGTCGTGGTGCTGCCATCGGCGATGAGCCCCACCGGACCGACCATGGGACTTCGGTCACCTTGAAGCGACCCGCCTCCATCGGATCTGGCCTCGCGCGTGGTGCCCTCCACGCGCGGCGTCACATTCAGGCAACGGTAGATCCTGGTTATGTCTAGCGCCACTCCACTAAATGAGGTCACACCGGGCACGCCGCTCTGCAGACACCAAGGCGGTGAAGCCCACCGTCAGCTCCGTGCCCACCAGACATCCGCCTGCACCCGATCGCGCCGTCCAGCCCGAGCTCTTCTCCTAACGTCAACTCGCGCTCACCCACCCGTCGCTGTGGGTGGTAGCAATCAGCTCGCGCTCACCGTTCACCAAGCGCCCATCACCACCACCACCGTAAACTCGACCTCCACCACCCTCAATGACGTTCGAGCCATCATCACTCACCCACCACGATGAACAGCAGCGGCAGCGGCTGGCACGCCGCGCCCGCGCTGGTTGTTGCAGAATTCACGCTCGCCTTCTCGCCCGGCCTCGGGCATTGCCGAGGCGAAGAACACCACCGCCCTCGCCCTCAGAGCCCACCGCCTGAGCGCTCACCCACTAGTTTCCGCTACCCACTAGGGCGCCCAAGCAATAGCGCCATTGCACGCAATGCCGTTTGCATCACTAGTGATCAGGACCACCACACCCTCATCGCTCTGCCCGACCCCAACCGCGCCATCGCCCTGACTCACCCGGAACACCACCGGCTTGTTTGCGACGGCTGCGCCTCAGGGATCCAGCGAGCGCCCCGCCCGCGCCTAATTCGACTCCCTCACGGATCCGCGCGGACTGGCCCTGCCCGGTCACGAGCTCGATCAGTTCGCCGTCGGCACCCTATACGTCACCTCATCGTGCCGTGTTCGTGTTGCCGGCGGGTCGGCGCCGCGGCTGGTGAGGGTGTTCGAGCCTTCCTCCAGCGGGATCTCGCGCGAAGTAACTGCGGTTCGCACACTCGCCGCCCGTCCGTTCACCGTCACGTTCGCCCGGCCCTCGCTCACCGTGCCGCGCACAATGTGGTTGATCAGCCCGTCACCGTTGAACTTCGCGCTCGTCAGCACCGGCCGGGGATCGATGAGTCGATCGGCACGTAGGCGGGGTGGATGGAGCGACACCGCGATCGTCGCCGCCGCCTCCGGTCACGCCGTCACCGCGCGCGCCACGATCGCGTTATGGCCCTCCTGCAGCGCCACGTTCGCGGCAAAGCGTCCGCCGCTGTGGCTCACCCGCTCCCCGTTCACCGTCAGCTGCGCGCTCGCATCGTTGATGGTCCTTTCGATCCCCAGCGGCGTGTGGCCACCGTGATCTGCGTCCCAGGCCGCGTGATCTGCAGCGATAACGGCTCGGGTGCACTGCCGCCTGGCGTTGCGTAGCCGGAGCTCTTGAAGCTGATCTCGGCATCGACCGGACCAGCTGCGGATGCCGAACACCAGCTCCAGCGACACCTCCTGCCCCACGGCGAGATCGCCGCTGCTCACCCCCTAGAACGGCAGTCCGCTCGTGGTCACACCACTAGCGTTTCTTCACCTGCACGCTCGCAGGCCCGCAGATCCTCGATCGTCACGAACAACGGTCCGTGCAACGCTGCGCTCGAAACGTTCTGGAACTTCAGCAGCCAGCGCGACTCGCGCCGGGTGACGTCGAGCCGCTGGAACGTTGCGCCGATCTGCGCCCTGCTCGCCCGGACAGCTCCGCCCAACTTCCCCAGCTCCAGCGGCGCTGTCCCTTGCCCATACGCAGCCGAACACAACAGCAACATGCACAGCCAGACTCGCATCGTTCGTCCTCGAAACTGTCAGTTCGCCTGCGTGCGCTCGTTCTGTTGCTGCAGCTTGTAGAGTTGCAGCGTCTGGCGCTTGTATGTCTCGAGCTGCTGCGCGATCTCTTCCTGATACTTCGCCTTGCCGGCCGGATTGCGCAGGTTGCTCAGTGTAACCCGCCATCGGATCCTGGATGTGCACCTCGACCTTGGCGCGCTCCGCGACCACCTGCGCTTCCTCGCGTGCGACCAGCTGCGGCGCGCTCGGCGGCGCCAGCACGGTTACGGTTTTCTTCTGCAGATCGATCCACGGCAACTCGGGCCGTCCAGAAGGGTTCAGTGCGTTGCCCGGGTGCGCTCTCTTCGAGCTTCACTTGCGTGCGCTTTGCACCCTCGTCGGGACTCGGGCCACAGCCGCCCGCGACGGCGGCGGCAACGATGGCAAGCAACAGTCTGCGCATGGGTGTTCTCCTCGAAGTCCGCGCCGGATCCGGTCGTGAACGTGATGGTGCGACTCGGCGTCAGCGCGTTGCCGCTCAAGTCCTCCACGTCCGCCACACTCAGCACGTAGGTGGTATTGGCTAGCAGCGGCTGCACCAGCTTGAACGTGAGCGTCCGGCGATCGCCGCTCGCCTCGAGTGTTGCCGCAACGTTCTGACCGTCCCGGCGCAACCTCACGCCGCCGAGCGTGAGCGTGCTGACCGCTTCGTTGAACTGCACAGTCAGCGGCGCGTTGAGTAGAGCACACCTGTCTGGCCGTCCTGAACACTCGTCGACGTCACCGTCGGCGCCTGCGTATCGCTCGCGGCACGGTCGAGAACCCCGTGGAACCCTGCAGGGCTCCGCGACTACCTGCCAGGTCGCGCGCTGCGGTTCACGCACGAAGGTGTAGCTGCGACCGGGTTGCAGCGCCTGCCGTCGGCACCAGTGTGACGGTGCGGCCATCCAGCTCGAGCAGCCGCATCGCCGCGAGCGCTGTTTTGGCCTTCACCCAGCAGGACTGTGGATCAGATTGACCGACACTGGGATCAAGCGCGTTCATCAAACGCGGACGAGCGGGCCGCCGCGTGTTGACGCCGACGCCGCTGCGCATTGGCGAAGGGCAAGACATCCAGCATGACGGGCAGCTTCACATCAGCAGTTTGGCCAGGATCATGAACGTTGTGCTGGCAGGCGCAGCAACGGCGTTGGTCGCGAAGTCTTGCGCTTCAGCGAACAACTCAGTGATGTCCACGCCTGCGGCGTATGGCTCGTGCTGCACGATGCGCGGGTCGCGTTGTTCCCACTCCAGAGAACGCCGACACCGCGCTCTGCAGATCGGGCAGCAGACTGAACGGATTCATCTTGCTCATCAAACTGCGCATGGATCTGCGCGTTGATGCCGAGGCCCGACGTGCAGGCTGGCGGGCTGATCTGCTCGTGACCATCGGCGGTGCCGTCTCGGGCACGCCAGCGGAGGCTGGTCTGGAAGTTGTGAGTATCCGCCAACTCCATAATCACCACCCCCATCATATCGCGCGCGGCCGTTGGTGAGTTGCAGGTTGTGCTGGCGGCTTGACGCAAGGTTCCGCCTGTGGCTGCACGCGGATAACAAAGCCTTGCTGCAGCAGGCTCCACGGCAGTTGGGACGATCTACCGGCGGCGTTTTCGCACAGGATGACCATCATCGCGTTGACCGACGCCGGGTCGAGCGGCTTGCTGAACAGCACGTCGATCGCGCCGTTGATCGGCACGCCGCCGACGATGCCGGCGGTTGCGAAGGCTTTCACGACCGGCCGCACGCCGGTGGGATCCGGCACGACCTGGAAGGTGGCCTGGTGAGTCTCCAGCGAGTTCCCGGCGAGATCCGTCGTGCCGCCCTCGAGGAACACTTGGATCAACGCGTCGTGCGCCCAGGGCTGGCTCGGCTGGAAGGTCAGGACCTGCGAGTTGGCCGACAACGTCAGCGTGCCCGCGGCCGGCGCGCCTTCTGCGCCGCGTGCAACGCCGGCCCGACCGTGTCGGCGCGGGCGGCTCGCTCGCATACAGCACGATGTTCGAACCGCGACGCACCTCGGTCGCGCCCGAGGCGGAATCTGCGGGGCGATCTTCGGCCGGCGCCGTCGCCGTTCGCCGCAGTGGTGAAGGCGCTGACGAAATCCGTGAAGCGGTTGCCCGACAGGTCGCGCAGCCCGCCGGTGGCGATCACCGAGACGATGCTGCCAGCCGGCAGACCCGCCGTGAGCGTGAACATCCGGTTGTCGGGCGAGTTCAGGAATGTCGGAACGACGACGTTGCCGTTCACGAACAGCCGCAGGTTGGCGCTGGCGAATGCGGGATCGAGCGACTCCGAGAAGATCAGCACGATCGGCGCGCCGCTCGGCACGTCGACACTCTGATCGCTCGGGCTGACCGACAGCGACTGCGGCGCAGTCACATCGCCGGCAGCCCAGGTAGTGAAGTTGACTGCGAAGCCGGTGCTGTTGCCCCCGAGATCCATCACATTATTCACAGTCACGGAGATCGCCCTGCTACCTGGGAGCAGCGCCAGCGGTGTAAACGTCACGACATTGGCATTGACGGACAGTGTGCCTGCGATGTCGCTATTGAGCGCCCCAACGGTGACACGCAGCCCGGCGGCGAGCGTCGTGACGTCGATCGGCTCGTTGAAAGTGAACGTCACGTTCGTCGTCACAGGCACGTTCTGTGCGCCGTTCGCCGGCGCGATCTGCACTGCTGCCGGCGTCGTGTCAGGCGTCGCGTTCGCCGAGGTCGTGAAGCCGACCGTGTAGTTCGCGACGACATTGCCCGCGAGATCGCAAACGCCCTGCAGACGCAGCGTGTACGCGGTATTCGCAGCGAGCGGCGTCTGCGGATGAAGGTCAGTCGCGGCGATCGGCGTTCAAGGTCAGCGTGCCCGCAACGGTTACGCCGTTGCTGCTGAGCTGCACGGTCGATCCGTTGACGCAACGCTCAGCGAGCGCGGAATCGAACTGCAACACGACGCGGCCGTTCACCGGCACGCCGCTGGCACCGTCGGCAATGCTCTGCAGCGTCACCTGAGGCGGTGTTGCATCGGCAGCCGCGCCCGTCGTGAACGACCAGGCGAGGGTGATGCGATTGCCGGCACGGTCCTCGATCTCCTGGCCTGAGAAGCTGTATTGCTGGTTCGCGGCCAGCGTCTGGGCCGGCGTGAAGCGGATCGTTCGCGCATCCGGCGAAGGGTGACGGTCCCGGCGACCTGCTGCTCCGTTCCGGCGAGCTTCAGCGTTACGACGTCCGGCGTCACGGCGCGGACGGCGTTCATCGGCTCGTTCATCTGTAGTGCGATCTCCGTGTTACGCGGCACGCCAGTCGCGTTGATCGTCGGCGTCCGCGAGACGAACGCCGGCACCGTCGCATCCATACCCGCCGCCGTCGTGAACGTGAGGTTCGATCTGGGGCCACGTTGCCGCCGAGGTCGCGCACGCCGCTCACGGTGAGCAAGTGCACTGCGTTGCCGAGCAGCGGCTGGACGAGCTTGAACGAGATCGTCCTGCGGTCGCCGCTCAACAGGAACGTCGCGGCGAGCGGCGAGCCGTTGCGGCTCAGTACGACACTGTCGAGCGACAGCGCATCGATGGGCTCGTCGAACCGCACCTGCACCGCTGCATTCGTGGGAACGCCCGTTGCACCATCCGGGAAGCTGAACGTCGTGACTGCCGGCGGCGTCACGTCCGCCACGAGGCCCGTGCTGAATACGCGAGTCACTGCAGCACCGGTCGGGTTGCCGGCGAGATCGCGGACCGCCTGCGCCCGAACCTGGAAGTCGCGGCCAAGCGCCCACGGATTGATCCGCACGACGGTGACCGTGCGGCCGTCCGGTTCCAGCGTCACTGCGATCGGCACGATGGCGCTGACGTTCGTGTCCCTGACCTCGATGCTGCCGGCGTGCACCGACACCGGATCCACCGCCTCGGCGAAGCGCAATCGCAGCGCCGCGTTGACCGGAACGTTCGTGCCCTGCGGGCTCAGCTCGAGCTCGCCACCGGCGAACTTATCCGCGGCGGTCCCAGTCGTGAACGTGGTGCTGGTGAGCGGCCCTTCGACTGGGTTGCTGGCGAAGTCCTGTGCGCTGGCGACCGACTCGGTCACCTGCGTGCCTGGCTCGTATGGCGCGTCGAGGAAGCGCACGTCGCGATTGTTGTCGCTCCAGACCACCGAGCCGATCGCCGTCTGCTCCAGCGCGACGCCGAGCGTCAGCGGGCTGACCGGCTCGTCGAAGCGTGCGTGCACTTGAGCGTTCATGCCGATGCCGGTGGCGCCGTTCGCCGGACCGAGCGCGAGCACGCGCGGCGCGACGGTGTCGGGCTGCGCCACGCTGCTGACCTGGAACGACTGCACCTGACCGGTGACGAGGCTCTGGCCGCCGGTGTCCTTCAGGCTGCTCAGGATCTGCAGGACATGGTTGCGGCCGGGTGTCAGCGTCGCCTGCGGACGCAGGCGTATGATGCGACCGCCGCCCAGCAGCGTCTTGTCCGTCGCCACCACCGGGCCACTACACTCCCGTCTCTCAGGACGACGCCCGCATCGAGCGTGGTCGGATCGATCGCCTCGCTCATCAGGATGTCGAGCGCGGCGTTATTGTACTCCGCCAGAGAGAATGGCGCCCGGGAAGTTCGGCGCGAAAGTGACGAACGTCGGCGGCGTGACCGCCGGATCCGGCGCAATGCGGAAGCTTCCCTGGTGGAAGCTCAGCGGGTTGCCGTTCAGATCGACGGCGCTCGTGTCGAGGAATACCTCGATCAGCGCGCCGCGCGAAGGGCTGATTCGGCGAACCGTATGGCTTGTCCGTCACCGCTCGTTGTGACGGTGCCTGGCACCAGCAGCCCGTTCTGCGACACGTGCATCGCGCCTTGCACCGAGGCGGCATTCAACCGCTCGTTGGCGTAGAGCGTCACGGTCGCATCGGGCAGCACGGCGAAGGCGCCTGGTTGGGGAACTGCGTGACGATGCTGCCGCGCTGGAAGTCCTGCGCAGCGGCGACGGTAAAGGCGCCGATGAAGTCCGGCAGTGAGTTGCCGGAGAAATCGCGCACGTCGCCGGAGGCGATGACGGAGACGATGCTGCCGATGGGCAGATTGTTGCCGATCAGATTGGAAGTGATCACGAGCGTGCGGTTGTCCAGCGAGATCTCGATCTGCGCCGGCACGAGGGTGCCGTTGGCAAACAGCTGGACGCTGGTCGCGTTGACGGTGGCCGGGTTCAGCGATTCGCTGAAGGTCAGCACCACTCGCGAGAGCGGCGACACGTCGACGGTGCCGTCGTTGGGCACCATGGACAGGACCTGCGGCGCCGTAGCGTCGCCGGCCGCACCGGTCGTGAACGAACGGACCAGCGGCGAGATCGTGTTGCCGGCCAGGTCGGCCGTGCCGTTGACGCTTACGGCGATCGTCCTGCCGCCGGGCAGCGGCTGGAGCGGCGTGAAGGTGACACGGTTGCCGTCCACCGCGAGCGAACCCGCGAGCTCACCGTTGATGCCATTCGCGGACACGTGGATCGAGCCGGCGAGCGAGGTCAGATCGATCGGCTCGTTGTACGTGAGCTCGATCGACGTGGTCACCGGCACGTTCTGCGCGCCCTGCGCCGGCGTGATCTGCACAGTCGGCCGGGTCGTGTCGGGTGTCGCGCTCGCGCCGGTGGTGAAGCCGACCGTGTAGTTGGCGAGCACGTTGCCCGCCAGGTCGCAAACGTCCTGCAACCGGAGCGTGTATGCGGTATTCACGCTCAGCGCGGCCGCCGGAGTAAAGGTCAGCGTCCTGCGGTCGGCGCTCAGCGCAATGTTGCCGCCGACAGGGATTCCGCCGCTCGTGACCTGCACCGTCTGCGCATTGACGCAGCGGTCGGCGAGCGCGGCGTCGAACTGCAGCACGATGCGCCCATTGACCGGAACACCCGTGGCGCCGTCGGCCAAGCTCTGCAGCTGTACGATCGGCTGCGTCGTATCGACGTTCGGCGAGGTCGTGAAGAACCAGTTGAGGGCGGTCGGATTGCCTGCGATGTCCTGGATGGCAACTGCCAGGCCGACGCGGAACTCGTACTGCACGCCGCCTTCGAGCGGAGCCGCCGGCACGAAGCGGGCAGCGGTGCCCTCCGGATTCAGCGTCGCCTGGCCGGCAATCACCACGTTGCCCTGGTTGCGGATCAGCTGGATCGAGGCGCTGCTGATCGAGACCGCATTGAGCCGCTCGTTGAACAGCGCTTCGATCTGCGTGTTGCGCGGGACGCCCGTCGCGCTCAGCAGCGGCGTGCGCAGTACGAGCGTGGGCGCGGCCGTATCTGCCGCGCCGCCTGTCGTGAACGTCAGCGTGCGCGCGGCCGCGAGAGCGTCGCCGCTCAGATCCTGCACGTTCGTCACGACCAACGTGTATTGCGTATTAGCCGCGAGCGGCTGTGTCGGCACCAACGTGATGACAGAACCGGACGTATCCACCTGGCGCTGAGTCGAAACCGTCGTCGCGCCCTGCCTGAGAACGACCTCGCCGAGGGTGAGGCGATTGATCGCCTCGTTGAAGCGCACAGCCGGCCTGACATTGATCGGCACGCCTGCCGCACCTTGGGGCGGATTCATGCTCACGATCTGCGGCGCGGCGGCGTCCGCCGTGAACGCGGTGGTGAAGCCGAAGTTCACGAAATTGCCGGTCGCATTGCCGAACAGATCTCTGACCCCTTGCAGGGTCACGGTGTGCCGCCGGCGCACTGCCAACGCGGAGTTCGGCACCAGCGTCAGCGTACGGCCGTCCTCACCGAGGGAAACGGCGCTGGGTATCGCCCCGACGGAGTCTGACAGGCGCACCGTTGCGGCGGTCACCGAGAGCGGATCGATGGTCTCGTTCATCAAGACCGTCACAACCGTGTTGGTCGGGACGTTTTCAGCGTCCAGGATTGGATTGCTCGCGGCGATCTGTGGCGCTGTCTGATCCACGAAGTTGCCGGTTGTGAACTGCCACTGGAATGGCTCGGCCAGCGGGTTGCCGGCGAGGTCGCGCGCCCAGCGACGATCACGTCGTGCTGCGTGTTGTCCTCGAACAGCCCGTTCGGTGTGAATACGACGTCGACGCCGTTCGGCATCAGGCGCACAGTTCCCGGAACGGGCGTGCCAGCCCGTAGCACGCGCAGCGTGTTGCTGGTGATCGACTGCGCCCGCAAGCGCTCGCTGAAGGTCGCCGTCACCGGACGGTTCTCCGGTACGTTCGTGGCGTCGTCGGGCGGATCGACCGCGACCACCGTCGGCGCGACGATGTCGGGGTTCAGCGGATCGGTGCCGGCATTCACTTCGTCGCCATCGCCGCGTCCGTCGCCTTCGCTTCGCTCGACAGCGGATCGGTGCCCAGCCTCACCTCCTGACCGTCGTCGAGGCCGTCGTCGTTGGTGTCCGCATCGTTCGGATCCGTCTGGTGAGTGAGGTCCTCCTCCTGGTCCGTGAGTCCGTCGCGATCGGTGTCCGGCTGCACCGGCACCGTACGCTGCGCGCTGCTCGAGTTGCCGCCGAAGTCCTCGGCGGTCGCGACGATCGAGATGCTGCTGCGGCCGAACGGCACGACGATGGGAATCTCGAACGGCCGCGTGGTGTCCGTCGCCACCTCGACCCCGTCGACGGAGACCCGCACGCGGCGCACGCCGACGTCGTCGGTCGCCTCGACCCTGACGGTGGCCGGCCGCCCTTCGACGACGGCTTGGTTCGCTGCCGGCTGCGTGATCGTCACCGTTGGCGCGATGCCGCCGTTGTCGCCGATGCGGCGATATTGAGCGATGAACAGCCGCGTATCTCCGGTCGTGCCGAAGTCGGACGCGACGACGTTGCGCTCCTCCGTCACGTACGCATGGCTGCCGTCGAGCGCGATGCCGGTGCCGGCATAGTCGCCGAACGGCAGCAGATCGATGATGCCCTGGAACACCGGCGACTCCGGGTCGCCGACGTTGACGAACGCGATCACGTTCGGGAACAGTTGCTCCGCGAAGAACGCGAAGCCGTCCATCAGCTCCACGTCGCGCGGCACGAACGCGCCGTCCCCGCCGACGATGGCAGGCGCTGCCAGGTCAGTCAGCCGCACGACCTTGTAACCGGTGTTGGCAGCAGCGACGTAACCCTAGTCGCCGCTCATCACCACGTCCTTCACCTGGCCGAGGTTGACTGCACCTACCGCAAACGGCGCAGAGCGGTCGGTGAGATCGAGCACGTACAGCGAAGTGTCAGCGACGACCACGGCGCGACTGCCTTCGACATCGATGCCGCGGGCCAGGCCGATGCCGCCGAGAATTCCCTTCAGGATCGGACCGGTCGGGTCGCTGACATCCACGACAGCGACGCCGCCCAACCGTCGGCGAGGTACGCGAACTCGTCCTGGATCTCGAGATCCTGCGCCACGCCCGCGGTGTCGAGTGCTCCCGCCAGCTGCGGATGCAGCGGGTCGGTCACGTCGAGGATCTTCAGGCCGCCGGGGCCATCCGCGAGGTACGCGAAGTTGCCGACGACGCGCACGTCGATCGCGACACCATCGGTGTCGAGACCGGCGACCACCGCCGGATGGACCCGGTCGGAGACGTCGACGACCTGCAGGCCCGCGCCGCCCGCCGCGACGAACGCGTAGTCGCCGGCAACGTCCACATTGTTCGCATAGCCCGGAATCGCGACCGACGACAGCGCGACCGGCTGGAAGCTCTCGACGGTCACTGCCACGACGAACTGCTTGCCGCTGTTCGCGATCGTGACGCTCGCGGTACCGGTCGCGCCGCCGAAGATCTCGCCGTCGTTGCCGCCGAAGCTGACGATGCTCAGGTCGCTGGATGTATAGGTCGTGCCGCTCGAGCGCTGCGTGAGATCGATGATCGAGCCGTCGAGCAGCACGCCCCGGACAGCGAGCTGCGCGCTGACCTCGGTGCTGATCGTGTTGAATACCAGGTTCACGCTCGGCGGATTCACTTCGAGCCGATCGAGCGCGCCCTCGAGATTGCGATCGTTCGGATCCGTCGGGCTCGATCCACCAGCACTTCGAGGCCGTCACGCAGGCCGTCGCCATCGGTGTCGGCATTCAGCGGATTGGTGACGAAGCCGTCTTCGCCGGCAGCGACTTCCTCGCCGTCGCTCAGGCCGTCGCCGTCGGTATCGGCGACGCGCACGTTCGTGCCGCGCTGGAATTCCTGGAGCGCGGTGAGACCGTCGTTGTCCTGGTCCTCCTGCGCATCGATCGGATCGTTCGGATCGAGGCCGTTGGCGCGCTCGAAATCGTCGGGCAGGCCGTCGCGGTCCTTGTCGCCCGCGACGTTGACGCTGACCTGGGTGATCGCGACGACTTCGTCCTTGCGCGCAGTGATCAAGACGACGCCGCTGGTGAGCGCCGTGACCAGGCCGTCGGCGCTGACGCTCGCTACGGCCGAGTTCGTCGAGGTGTAGTTGGTGCCGTCGGCTGCAGTGCTGACGGTCCGCACTGAGCCGTCGGGATAGGTGGCGCGCACTGCGAGCTGGAACGTGGCGCCGACCGTCGTGAGTGCGATCGGAGCGGTGTGGGTGTAGGCGAGCGAAACTGGTACGGGCTCCTGCTGCACGAACAGTACTGCGCCGACGTCGTTCACCTCGTTCCGCGTAACGGTGAAGTAATCAGTCTGACCGGAAATCGTCTGATCGCCCTGCGTGCACGTCGCGCGCGCGCGGATGCGACCCATGTTGACGGGCACGTTCGGCAGCGCCCGCTGCCCTCCGGCGACCCTGCACCGTACGGTTCAGCACGTTGACGACGCAGTTTTCGTCGAGCACGGTTTGCGCGGAGACGGGCGACGACACGCTGACGAACAGCGCAAGGGCAGCGAGGAAAGTGCGAGTCATGGGTGCCCTCGTTGGCCAGGTGTGAGTCGGCTTCATGGAGTTGTCGTGCAAGGCAGGAATGTGTTGTCCGGCATGCGCGAGACGCACCACCGCCCTTCGTGATGGTCACCTTGCCGTCCGGCCCGACCAGGCGGAACGTCTGAAGCAGATGCACGAACGGGTGCTCGGTCGTGGTGCCGACCACTCGGTAGCGCCATGGAACCAGCCAGTTG
This sequence comes from uncultured Gammaproteobacteria bacterium, assembly GCA_963830745.1. Taxonomy (GTDB): domain Bacteria; phylum Pseudomonadota; class Gammaproteobacteria; order Steroidobacterales; family Steroidobacteraceae; genus Steroidobacter. The sequence continues at coordinate 196,287 of CAWHNL010000008.1, read as the reverse complement.
AAGCCGCCGCTGTCCCACTCGTCGCGCGGCGAAGTGCGCGAAGGCGCAAAGCTGTCCAGGCGCGCTCTGTCGAGCCTCTGCATGATGTTGTTCTCTCCGACGCCCACGAAGCCCGCGACCGGACGATGGGCGATGCCTGCCGGTTCCAGCTCGGTCGGGGAGAAGGCGAGGAAGTAGCCCGTGACGTTGGTAGCCGGGTTGGCTGCCTCGGCGAGCTCGATGTTGTAGAACGAAACGTCCTTTGGATGCAGGATGAGCTCGAGCTCCATGCCCGCACCCATCGTCCCCGCGGGGAAGGTCAGGATGGAGACCTTGCGCGTCGCCGTGACCAGGTTCGGCGCGATCACGTTGAAGGTGAGCGCATCGACCGGATCGAGCCGCGGTGGCGCCGCGATCGTCACCTTCAACGTCCCGGCGACGTCATCCGCGGCGAGCACGAAGTTCTCATCGGGCACGGAGAACGCGCCGCCGTTGACGCTCCATATGACTGGCAGCGACGGCGCAGTGAGCAGATCGACTTGTTCGCCGACACCGAGCTTCGTTCGGGTGCGGTCTGCGGGTGTCGTCGCCTGAGTGAAATGATCGATCTCCAGTGCGACGACCTTCAACGTGCGGACCTGGGGCTGAACAGCGGAACAGCTCTCGCAGCTGACGGTCAGCGTGATGGTGTACTCGCCGGCTGTTTCGTACGCGTGAGTGACGTTCGGGCCGATCCCCTTTCTGCCATCGCCGAGATCCATTCGAACTTCGGTGTGCAGCGCTCGGTTGTCGCCGTCGCTCGGTACGTGAAGATGGCGGTGCCGTTTCTGATGAGCCGCCACTTCTCCTGCGGCTGGTCCTCGACTTGTGCCTGAACGCTCAGGATGCGTGCGGGGCGCGTGGCGCCGTTCTCGCAGCCCAGACACACGTCGAGGGGTTTGTCCGCGTCGTTGGGAATCGTCGTGCCGTCGCACTGCGGTGCGCGACAGTCGGGCAAGATGTCGAGCGGCGTGTCGCTCGGATCCGGGACTTGAATGACGGTGCCGTTGCTGCAAGCGGGAGTGTGGCAATCGTTCGGGATGTCGCCGGGCGGACGATCCGCGCCCGCGTTGAGTTTGGCGGCAAGCAGCCCGTTGGCCGCTGCGCCGCAAGTGCAGTCATCATCACTGACCTGACAGACGTTGCAGGCCGCCACACAGCCATCACCACCGGGGGGTGAGCCGCAGTGCCAACCGGCCTTGATGACCCCGACACCAGCGTTGCTGACGATGCGCGTGCCATCGGCACTCACGGTGCCCAGCCCGATCGTTACGAACTCCTCCAGATCGTGATCGAAGGAGTACATCTCGACCTGCGCACCCGGTGCATGCGCATCCACGTTCGGCAGCTCCAGCGGCGCCGGCGGATCGAAGCGCGCCCCGACCGGCTGGATCGTCACGATGAACTGCGGCTGCATGCCGTTGGGCGGCACCATCGGGATCTTCGCCACGTTCACCGGCGTCACCGACAACTGCCCGATGCGATCCCCGTTCGGGAAGGTCACCGAGCCCGCCTGCACCGTCAGCTTGAAGCCCGGGATCTGTGGCAGGGTGATCTCTTTGTCTTCTGCTCCCACCGTCACCGCGTTCGCAGTGTCGAGCTTCACCATGTACACCGGAGCGGGCAGCGGGTTGTCTGCGCCCGATACGGTGACGAGGTTGTACGGCAGGCTCGGCCACTCCCCGGCCACCGTCGTGGTGCTGCCATCGGCGATGAGCCGCACCGGACCGACCGGGACTTCGGTCACCTTGAAGCGACCCGCCTCATCGGATCTGGCCTCGCGCGTGGTGCCCTCCACGCGCAGCGTCACGTTCGGCAACGGTCGATCCTGGTTGTCGAGCACCACTCCGCTGATCGAGGTCGCACCGGGCGCGCCGCTCTGCAACGCCGAGGCGGTGAAGCCCGCGTTCAGCTGCGTGCCCACCAGACGTGCGCTCACCCGATGCACGTCCAGCCCGAGCTCTTCTCCTAACGTGAGCTTCGCGCTCGCCCGCCCGTCGCTGTCGGTGGTCGCGATCAGCTCGCGCTCACCGTTCGCCAAGCGCCCATCGCCCGCCACCACCGTAAACTCGACCTGCGCACCCTCGATGACGTTCGAGCCGTCATCGCTCACCACCACGATGAACGGCAGCGGCAGCGGCTGGCGCGCCGCGCCGCGCTGGTTGTTGCCGGAGTTCACGCTCACCTTGTCGCCGGCCTTGGGCGTTGCCGAGGCGAAGAACACCACCTCGCCCTCAAAGCCCACCGCACGCGCGCTCACCCGCTGGTTGCCGCTACCCGCTCGGGCGCCCAAGCGATAGCGCGTGCGCGCGATGCCGTTGGTATCGCTCGTGATCAGGACCGCCGCACCCTCATCGCTCTGCCCCACCCCGACCGCGCCATCGCCCTGACTCACCCGGAACACCACCGGCTTGTTTGCGACGGCTGCGCCTTCGCCATCCACCAAGCGCACCGCGAGCGCCTCATTCAACTCCTCACGGATCCGCGCCGCCTGGCCCTGCCCGCTCACCAGCTCGATCAGTGCGCCTTGCGGCACCCGATACGTCACCTGCAGCTGTGCCACGCCCGTGTTGCCGACCTCATCCGCCGCCTCCACCCGGATCGTGTTCGAGCCTTCCTCCAGCGGGATCTCGGGCGCGAAGTAGCTGCGGTTCGCGACACTCGCCGCTCGCCCGTTCACCGTCACGTTCGCCCGGCCCTCGCTCACCGTGCCGCGCACGATGTCGTTGATCAGCCCCGACACGTTCACCGTCGCGCTCGTCAGCACCGCACCGGGGATCGGTGAGTCGATCGTCACGTACGGCGGGGTCGTATCGAGCGACACCGCGATCGTCGCGGTCGCCTCCTGGTTACGATCGTTCACCGCGCGCGCCACGATCGCGTTGTGGCCTTCCACCAGCGCCACGTTCGCGGCAAAGCGTCCGCCGCTGTGGCTCACCGCTCCCCCGTTCACCGTCAGCTGCGCGCTCGCATCGTTGATCGTCCCTTCGATCCCCAGCGGCGTGCTGCCCACCGTGATCTGCGTCCCAGGTCGCGTGATCTGCAGCGATAACGGCTCGGGTGCACTGCCGCCTGGCGTTGCGTAGCCGGAGCTCTTGAAGCTGATCTCGACATCGACCGGACCGCTGCGGATGCCGAACACCAGCTCCAGCGACACCTCCTGCCCCGCGGCGAGATCGCCGCTGCTCACCAGATAGAACGGCAGTCCGCTCGTGGTCACACCGCTCGCGTTCTTCACCTGCACGCTCGCAGGCCGCAGATCCTCGATCGTCACGAACAACGGTCCGTGCAACGCTGCGCTCGAAACGTTCTGGAACTTCAGCAGCCAGCGCGACTCGCGCCGGGTGACGTCGAGCCGCTGGAACGTTGCGCCGATCTGTGCACGCTCGCTCGACAGCTTGTCGAGCTTGCCCAACTCCAGCGGCGGCGTTCCCTGGCCGTGCGCGGGCGTGCACAGCACCGCGCATGCGAGAGCGCAGACGCGTAACGCGTGCTTGATGCGGGCGAGCGTCATGCTGAGGCAGCGGCTCTGAGGCGCGCGCCGAAGCCGGGGACGTTCGAGAGGAATACCGCGAAGATGCCCGGATCCTCGCCGAGCGTGGCACTCGATCCGTCGGCAGCGGTGCTAGCGCGCCGCATGCCTGCGCTCGCTGACGCCATGAGCTTGCTCGTCCGCCACCCTCCCCAATTCGAGTTGTTACGCCGATCGCTCTTGGGCACGCAGGCGATCCGACATCCACAAGTATCGGAAAGTCGTCGACGAACGTGACACGGAACCGCCGCTGTCATCTTTCGCAGCGCGAATCCGATGTGGGTTGCAGCGGGGCGCGCTCGCAAGCCCGGGGAGGACTTGTGAAATCAACAGCTGGCGCGGCCTGGCTGGCCGCAACGGCGCTGTCATATTCCGGCGCTGTGCTACACGCGCAGACCATCGAAGACATCGACTTGCCGAGCACGAGCTGCGTACCGGTCTGTCCTACTCGCATGACAGCTGGGACGAGTACTGGGAGGGCGCGCGCAAGCGCACCAACTGCAACATCGGCATGATCACGACGCGTACGGCGTCGTGGAACGCAGCCTACGGCCTCACTGACCGGCTCGACCTCTTCGCGATCGTCCCGTACGTGTGGACTCACGCCAGCGAGGGCGTGCTGCACGACATGGAAGGTTTTTAGGGACCTGACCGTCGCAGCGAAATTGCGAATTCTGCAAGGCCGTTCGCAGCGAACGTGTCGCTGCGCGCATTCGCAGTTGTCGCTGCCACAGTGCCGCTCAGCGACTACACGCCGGACTTCATGCCGCTTTCGATCGGCAGCGCCAGTCGGCGCATACTCGAGGGGCCCGATGATGGCGTCGCTGTCGTGGTCGGAGCAGCGCACGCGGGGCGGCGGGGATATCCGTCGTCAGGACATGCCGTTCGTCTCGAATCGAATCGACTTCTCTCGCGTGGGCGTGGCGCTGGAGTACGGCTTGCCCGCGCTGCCCGACCTGCGACTGCAACTCGGTTATGCGTACACGCTCGATGGCAACAACGTCGGCCAGGCAGCCACCGCTACGATGGGCGTGACCTATCGCTTTGACTTCGACGGCAGGCGCTCCCAATGAGCATTCGTGCCGCGGCAGCGGCCCTGCTCGTGGTCTCGATCGCGGGCTGCGGCGGCGGCGTTGAGTCGCAGGAGCCGCTCCCTGCGTTCACTCCTGCGAGCGTCGACGCAAACGCAGGCACCTGGCGGATGATCGTCCTGACCGGACCTGCGCAGTTCAACGTGCCGCCTCCGGCGCCGGTGACCGATGCGAGCTACGCGGCCGAGCTGACGTCGATCCGCGCTGCGCAGTCGCAGCTGACAATACCCCAGCTCGAATCGATCGCCGCCTGGAGCGGTGGCGCTGTGCTGCGCTGGAATCAGATCCTGCGCGAGCTGGTCGCGCGCGCCGATCTGCCGCCCGCGCCCAATGGGGACGGCTCCATCCCGGTGCCCGATCCGACCAACCCGTTCGCAGAGCCGAACTTTCCGTTCGCCAATCCGCCCTATGCAGCTCGCGCGTATAGCTATGTCGCGCTCGCGCAGTACGAAGCGCTGAAGGTCGCTTGGTACTACAAGTATTTGTATAAGCGCCCCGCGCCGGCGAAGGTCGACAGCGGCATTCGCGCGCTCGCACCGGTGACCGATCTGCCTGCCTATCCGTCGGAGGACGCCGTGCTCTCAGGCGTCACGACCGAGCTGCTCAAGCTGCTGTTTCCGACGGCGGTGGAAGAGATCACGCTCAAGGCGGGCGAACAGCGCCAGGCAGCGCTGCTGTCAGGCAAGGCAACCCCGAGCGACATTGCTGCGGGCCTCGCACTCGGGCAGGCAGTAGCTCAAGTATTTGCAGCACGCGCGGCCAACGACGGTATGAGAGGCGCGGCAGGCTCGGCACCTCAGTGGCAAGCGCTCGAGGATGCGGCTATCGCGCGCGGCGAAGTGCCGTGGAAGAGCCTGGAAACACCGTCGCGCCCGCCGATGTTGTCGTTCTTCGGCAAGGTGCAGACGTGGCTGATGACGGCTGCAGATCTCGCCGCCGAGCGGCCTGGGCCGCCGCCGTCGACATCCTCGGCACAGATGGCCGCCGAGCTCGCGGAGGTGCGCGCCGCCCGCGCGCTGGCGCTGCTGAACATGGCGATGCACGATGCGGCTGTCGGTTGCTGGGACACGAATTCGCGTACTTCAATCCACGCCCGTCGCAGCTCGATCCGCGCATCCGGACCCTCGTCGGCCTGCCGAATTTCCCATCCTACGAGTCCGGTCACTCGGCCTTCTCGGCGGCAGCCGCAGCGGTTCTGTCACACGTCTTTCCGGATGCGAGTGCGGACTTCGCCGCGCAACGCGACGAAGCGGCGCTGTCGCGACTGTACGGCGGGATTCACTATCGCTCCGACATCGAGGTCGGCAAACAGCACGGCGAGCGTATCGCGGCGTACACATTGCGCTTCGCGCAGCACGATGGCGCCGACTGAGTAGCAGCGCAATTCTACGGCTTGCGCGCCGTGATGCGCGTGTCGTCGGCAATCGAGCTGCTCGGGAAGACGATGACTTCGTCGCCCTCGTTGACGCCCGGCGGTCACTGCCCTGAAGTGCGGGTCGGCCTCGGCGACCTGCACTTCGGTCAGCTTGGCCCGGCCGTCCACCACCTTGTAGAGCGCCCAGCCCGCGCCGCGGCGGAACAAGCGCGCCGAGCGGAACGCGCACAGCATTCTTCGCCTCGCGAACGACGACGCGGACGTCGACGCGAAAATCGTGTGCCTGCAGTTGATCGCTCGGCCCGCCCTTGAACTGCAGAATCACGTTCGTGCGTTGCTCTTCGACGCCGAGCGCCGAGATCTTCGTGCGCGCGACCGGCTCGACGCGATCGACGACTGCCGGCAGCGGCGGCCCGCCCCAGTTTTCGATCTGCGCCGGTGCGCCGTGCTTCATCCGCACGGCATCCTGCGACAGGAACTCCGCGATGACTTCGACATGCCGCGGGTCGCCGACTTCGACGATGGGCGTGCCCGTGGCGATGACGGCTTCGCTTTCCTGCGGCACGCGCAGCACGCGGCCCGCACTGGGGCTCGTGACGTTGACCAGCGCCGCCCGCAGTACGGGAAGGATCCAGCAACGCGCTGCGTGCACGCGTCGACCTCGGCGCGCGCCGCGTCGCGAGCCGCTCGCGCCGCATCGAGACGCGCCTCGCTTTGATCTGCCGCAGCCTTGGAAATCAGGTTCGCGGCGACCAGCTCCGTATTGCGGCTTGATGCTCGCGCTCGGCAAGCGCCAGCTCCGCCTGCGCAGAACGCAGCTGCGCCTCCGCTAGCAGTAACCGCAGCGCGCGCCTGCAGATCGCTTCGCGTATCGAGAAATCCCGCTGCTGCCCGCGACATGCGTGCGACGACAGCGCCCGCGGCAACCTCGTCGCCCGGCTCCACTTCGACGCGCAGCACGCGGCCGGTGATCGGCGCACTGATGACGTAGATGTCGTGCATCCGCGTGCGGCCCTCGTCGACGACTTCGACGCGAACGTCGCCGCGGTCCGCCTTGGCGAGTATCCGCCTCGACCGAGTCGGGCAGCATCGACAGCCCGATCGCGATCGACGACCACGGCCGCCGCGACGATCCAGAACATGCGCACTCGGCGCGAGCGCCGCTGAAGCTCTTCATTCGCCATTCTTATTCTCTCGACTTGAGCACACCGACGAGGTCCAGGCGGTCCACGCCGCGTCGCACTGCCAGCGCCGCGCCGATCACGGCGGCGGCGACGAACAGTGCGGAGCGGCCGTAGGCCGAGGACTCCGTGATGTACGGAAAGGTGAACAGTTCGGTCTGAAACTGCGCCATCAGCCAGCGCGACAACAACGCGCCGAGGACGGCGCCGGCCGGCAACGCAATCAGCAGCAACGCGCCGATCTCCGCCAGCAGCACGTAGGACACTTCGCGCCGGCTGAAGCCGAGCACGCGCAGCGTCGCGAGATCGCGCTCCTGCTCCGCGAACGTAACGCGGGCCGCGGAATAGGCGACTCCGCCGGCCATCAGGCACGAGAAGACCACGAACATGTATGCGAAGAAGCCGCTGCCCTCGTTCAGCATCTTGCGCATCGAGGCCGATGCGTTGTCGAGGAACGAGACGCCGGCAATCATCGGCAGTTCCTTCACTTCGCGGCTGAGCGCATCGCGCTCGCTGCGATCCATCAATACGTATGCCGCGCTCACGCGCCCAGGCTCGCGCAACGCGCGGCTGAGCGCGTCCAGCTGCATGTAAGCGGCGCCGGCGAGATACGGCTTCACGACTGCAACGACCGTCAGATCCGCGTGCGCGCGATGACCGTCGGTCGCCTGCACGCTCACTGTGTCGCCGACCTTCACGCCGAGCTTGTTCGCGAGGTTCTGCGAGAGCGTGATGCCGTCCGCCCGCACGTCCACCGCGTCCATGTTCTGATCGAGCAAGCGATACAGATACGCGCCCTCGGTGAGTCCCATCAGCGTGTCGCGACGTTGCCGGCTGCCGGCCGTGAGAATCACTTCGGTCGCACGCAGCGGCTCCACGGAATACACGCCGGGCAGTCGCCCGACTTCCGCCAGGATCCGATCGTCCGCCGTTTCCGCGAACGTGAGCGTCGCGTCCATGCGCTGCGCGACGCCGAACGTCACGTCGACGATGTGGTTCATCGAGATCGGAAAGTGCTGCGACGTGATGAGCAGCGCGAGCGCAAGCATGATGCCGACGACTGTCGTGGCCGAGCGGCGCGGGAAGCGCGCGATGCGGCGCGCGACCATGCGCGACTTGCCGTCCAGATTGCGGGCCGCATTCTCGATGCCCTGCCCCAATCGACTGAACCCCACCGGCGCAGGCGGCGCCAGCGCCGCGGCAGGCGGCAATCGCGCCGCGCGCAGCACTGCCTGCGCGGCACCGAGTATTGCCGCGATCAACGAAACGACGACGGCCCAGAGATAGACATGGATCTTCGCGTCGAACGCCAGCTCCGGAATGCGATACACCTTGGTGTAGATCGCGGCCATGTAGCCGCCGAGGTAGCGACCGACGAGCACGCCGATCGCCGCGCCGAGCAGCGCGAACACGATCGCGAACTTGCCGTAGTGAAGCGCGATCGAGACGTTGCCGTAGCCGAACGACTTGAGCAGGCCGATGTTCGAGCGCTCCGTCGCGACCAGCCGCGACAGCGACACGTTCAGCAGGAACACGGCGACGAGCAGGAAGATCGGCGGCAGGATCGAAGCCATCGTCCGCAGCGATGTCAGCTCGTCCGCCAGGAACTGCGCTGACAGCATCCGGTCGCGCCCGTACGCTCCGCGACCGCCGTGACGCGCGAGGCGCTCATCGATGGCGAAGATCGTCTCGCGCATATCCGCACCGGGCGCGAGGCGGAACACGACATCGTTGAACGCGCCGTCGACGTCGAACGCGCGGCCCAGCGCTTCGCGTCCCATCCAGACGACGCCGAAGCGCTCCGGCTCCGGCAGCATCCCACCGGGCGCAACCGCGAACACGAACTCCGGGCTGCTGGCGATGCCGACGACTTCGAGCTCGCGATAGCGGCCGTAGATCAGCGCGCGCAGCTGCGCACCGGGCGCGAGCAAATTCGCTTCCGCGAACGCCTCGTTGATCAGCACCTCGTTGTCGCGCGTAGGATCGGGCCAGCGGCCCGCGCGCAGCAGCACGTCGTTGACGCGCGGCTGGCGATCCGGCGGCAGCGACACGAGGCGCGCCGACACCGGGATCGGACTTGCCGGCGAGATCGATCAGGCCGATGCCGGTGACTCGCGCCTCGAGCGCATTCACGCCCGGCAACGCAGCAAGATCGTTCGCGACGGGATCGGGAGCACGCACGACCGAGACCGCGACGATCCGCCATGCGCGCCGAGTCGTAGTAGTTGTTGCGCGCGCGCTCGAGCGAGTCGTACATGCCCGTCGCCATGACGAACAGCGCCACGCCGCACGCGAGCACCGCGGAGACGGCAATCGCCTGCGCCTTCAACCGCTTCAGGTCGCGCAGGAGTTTGCGATCGAGCGTCGCGAGGCGCATCACCAGGTCAACTCCGACGGCGGAATGCGCCGCTCGTTCGGTTCGATCGAGCGGATGTGGCCGTCGGCGAACCGCACGACGCGATCGCCGATGCGCGCGATGTCGGCGTTGTGCGTGATCAGCAGCGTCGTCGTGCCGAGCTTGTTGTTCGCAGTGACGATGGCTTCCAGCACGTGCACGCCGGTCGCCACGTCCAGCGCACCGGTGGGCTCGTCACAGAGCAATACGGTCGGCCGCTTGGCAATCGCGCGCGCGATCGCGACACGCTGCTGCTCGCCGCCGGACAGCTGCGCCGGGAAGTGATGCAGCCGCTTGCCGAGGCCCACGAGCTCGAGCGCTTCCGCGGCCGGCATCGGCTCCGGCGCGACCTCGGTCACCAGCTCGACGTTCTCCTGCGCCGTCAGGCTGGCGATCAGGTTGTAGAACTGGAATACGAAGCCCACGTGCACGACGCCGGTACTGCGTGACGTCGGCATCCGCGGCGCTCGCGAGGTCCATTTCCCGAAAAAAACAGCTGCCGGCAGGTCGGCCGGTCGAGGCCGCCGAGCACGTTCAGCAGCGTCGACTTGCCGGAGCCCGACGGCCCGAGCAGCACCAGCAACTCGCCTGCGGCGATCGTCAGGTCGACGCCGCGCAGCGCGTGCACGGCCGCATCGCCCTGGCCATAGATCTTGCGCAGGTCGACGAGGCGAAATACGGGCAGATCTTCGCGGGACATCCGCGAATTCTACGTCATGTGCGGGAATCTTCCTCGCGCGCACGATTGGTGAAGTGCGCATTGCCGAGACCCGTGCCGATCGTCATGACGCCCCAGCGCTTCACGTCCTGCATCCAGGGCAATTCGCTCAATCCCTGAACGACGGCGTCGTTGTGCATCAGGATCACTGTTTCGTGATCGTCGATCGTCGGCAGCGCCTCGCGCAGCCGTTGCGGCAGGTTGAATCCCTTGGCCTCCCAGTTGCCGGGCAGGTTCTGGCCACCGCGCTCGATCGAGCCGTCGGGGCGGATCACGCCCGGGCAGCCGATACCGATGAAGGGCGCCAGCGTCAGTCCATCCTTGCGCGCACGCTTGACGAGATCGAGCAGGAACTCGATGAGCCGCTCGACGGCATCCTCGCGTTTCGGCGCGTCGTCCCGGTGCCGCCACAGCTCCAGGCGATGCACGTCGGCATCGGCCAGATCGCGGTTCTTCTTCGCATGGAATTCGACGATGCCGGCCCGGATGTTACTGCCGCCGATGTCGACGGCCAGGATGCTGTCATGGCCGGCGAGCATCCATGACGGGACGAGATGGACGCAGCCGATGAGACCGGCGTGGTCGGGCGCGTGACGGATCGGACGCAGCTCGACTTCATGGCCATCGCCCTTCAAGGCGACGCTGGTGCGCCCGATCGCGAGCTCGCCGATGCGGCTCTGGCGCAGACCGCCGCCCACGCTATGCGCTCGACGTTCTTCCATTCCTTCAGACGCAGGAACCGGCGGACGACGGCAGCGAACTCCTGCGCGAACTCTTCGATGGCGCTGTGAACCATACCGGCCGCTTCCGGGTCGCCTTCGAGCAGGACCTTGTCGAGTTGTTTCTTGCTGATCTCGTCGCTCGGCTGCTCGCCGAGCGGGTCCTCGCCCATCTTGCTGACCCGTTCGCGCCAGTCATCGAGGATTGCCTGAAAGGCACGCTTGCTCGCCCGATCGCCGACGAAGCCCTCGGACGTGCGCAACTCGGCATTGTAGGCATCGACGGTAACGCGGCTGAGCGTCTCCGCGCCGTGTGCCAGGAGTGCGGAGGGGGTCGCAGCAGCGACGGTGTCTGACATGGTCGTTAGCGCAATACGTCAGACGGCGATGTGATGAGAACGCAGGTGCAGCCGGTCTCGCTCCAGACGCGCGCATCGGACGTGCCGGGCTCTGCACGATTGTAGTCGCCGGGATAGAGCTTCCTGTCGTCTATCCACAGCTCGCCGTCCAGAAGGTGGAGCTCTTCCACTCCCGCGTGCTCGTGCGGTGGATACTCGATTCCGGCCGCGAGCCGCACGAGCATGCTCGACGCGGTCGCGCTGCGGATCGGACGCAAGCACCTTGCAAGCGATGCCCTGCGCGACCTCTTCCCATTGCGGCTCGATCCACCTCGCATGGCCCAGGGCCGCTGGCCTCTCCTCAGACGCGATCGCGATGCGCTCGACCACGCGGTCCCACAGCTGCGTCGAAGGCAACAGCTCGCCCTGCCACGCTGCCAGCGCATCGATCGTCGGATTCATTGCTTCGAGCTCTTGTCGACACTGCGCGCAGGTCGCAAGGTGCGCTGCCATCGCTGCCGCTTCGCTGGCGGGCAGCGCCGTCAGCGCGTATGCGGAAAGCTGATCCATCCAGGGACAGCGGCTGCTCGGACGGCGTCGAGCTCATCCCTCCCCCCGCCTGGCTCAGACTGCAGCCGGGCGATCGCCAGGGACCGCGCCTCGTTCATGATCCAGCCCAGTACAGTGTCGCGGGCGGCGTCGTACTCGGACGCCCGTTGCCAGACGTGTTGGAACACATCCAGGTCAGCTCCTCGGCACTCTGCCGGCTACCCGTGATACGCAGGATCAGGGCGAACACCAGGCCGCCGTCCGCTCATACAGCGCATGGAGGGCCGCGCGATCCCCGGCGCCTACGCACCGGACCAGCGCGACCCAGTCGCTCTCGGGCACGCGCTTGCGCCCGTCGGCATACAAGAGGTCGCCGAGGGTGGAGTTCTGGAATCGAGCCGAATTTCGTTGCCAGGTACGCTGCTCACACCGCCCAAACGCTGGGGGCCGGCCAACGTTCCCGATATTTGCCACTTGCTGTCGCTACTTGCCTGACAGCTGCCGGACAGCCCAAGATGCGGGCCGCCGGAGGGGCGACCATGAGCACAGTGCTGGTGACCGGTGGATCGGGGTTCGTAGGCAGCCACTGCATCCTGCAGCTGTTGGCCGAAGGCCATACGGTGCGCACGACCGTGCGCAACCTGAAGCGCGAGGCCGACGTGCGCGCCATGCTGAAAGTCGGCGGCGCCGAGCCCGGCAATCGCCTGTCGTTCTTCGCGGCCGACCTCGAAAACGACGCGGGCTGGACCGAAGCAGCCGCCGGCTGCGACTACGTGCTGCACGTCGCCTCGCCGATCCCGCCGAGCATGCCGAAGCACGAAGACGAGCTGATCGTCCCCGCGCGCGAGGGTGCATTGCGCGTGCTGCGCGCCGCACGCGACGCTCGCGTGAAACGCGTCGTGCTCACCTCCTCGTTCGCAGCGATCGGCTACGGCCACAAGCCGCAGACCGCGCCGTTCGACGAAAGCGACGCTGGACCAATCTCGAAGGCCACGGCACGACGGCCTACATCAAGTCGAAGACGCTCGCGGAGCGCGCCGCCTGGGACTTCGTCGCGAAGGAAGGCGGCATCGAGCTGGCGGTCGATCAACCCGACCGCGATCCTCGGCCCGTGCTCGGCCCCGACTACTCGCCGTCGATCATGATCGTTCAGCGCATGATGGACGGCACGATTCCCGGCTGCCCGCAGCGCTGGTTCGGCATCGTCGACGTGCGCGATCTCGCCGACCTGCACGTGCGCGCGATGACTCAATCCCGCCGCGCGCGGCGAGCGTTTTCTCGCAGCCGCCGGCGACTTCATGTCGATGCTCGACATCGCGAAGGTATTGAAGGCGCGGATGGGCGCGGCGGCGGCGAAAGTGCCGGCGCGGCAGCTGCCGAACTGGCTCGTGCGCCTCGCAGCGCTGCGCGACCCGGCGCTGAAGCAGATCACTGCCGAGCTCGGCCAGCCGAAGAACGGCACGAACGCCAAAGCGCGCGGCCTGCTGGGATGGAAGCCGCGCTCGTCGGAAGACGCGATCGTCGCCAGCGCCGAAAGCCTGATCCGACCTCGGACTTCTCGAAGAGACACCGACGAGACAAAGCTAGCATGAACGATTTCTTTCGGCGCTACCTGCTGCCCGGCTTCGTGTTCGAGTCCGCGGTCATCGCCGGCGGTTACGCCACCGGCCGCGAGCTCGTGGAGTTCTTCCTGCCGGCCGGCCCCTGGGGCGGCGTGCTCGGCATGATCGTCAGCATGCTGTTCTGGAGCGCCGTGCTCATGGTCAGCTTCGAGCTGGCGCGCATGGCGAAGGCCTACGACTACCGCTCCTTCTTCAAGCTGCTGCTCGGGCGCGGCTGGTTCCTGTTCGAGATCGCGTATTTCCTGCTGATGATCATCGTGCTCGCCGTGATGGGCGCGGCCGCGGGCGAAATCACGCACGACCTGTTCGGCTTGCCGAAGCTGGTCGGCTCGATGAGCATGATCGCCGCGACCGGCCTCATGCTCTTCTACAGCAACACCGCGATCGAGAAGTTCCTGGCGTTGTCGGTCGGCTATCTCTATCTCGTCTACATCGTGTTCTTCATCTGGAGCTTCGTCGCGTTCGGCGATCGCATCGAGGCCGCGTTCGCCAGCGGGCACGGTCGGCGACGGCTGGTTCAAGGCGGGCATCACGTATGCCGGCTACAACGTCGCGACCATTCCGGCCGTGTTCTTCTGCATCCGCCACCTGACGCGCCGGCGCGAGGCGATGGTCGCGGGACTGCTCGGCGGGCCGCTCGGCATGCTGCCGGGCGTCGTCTTCTTCATCGCGATGGTCGGGTATCAGCGACGAAATCGCGAGCGTCGCGCTGCCCTCCGCGTTCCTGCTCGGCAAGATCGGCGCGCCGTGGTTCGAGTGGGCGTTCCAGATCGCAGTGCTGCTCACGCTGGTCGATACCGGCGTCGCGATGCTGCACGCGATCAACGAGCGCGTGGCGAAAGTCTACGAGGAACGGCAGCAGCCGATGCCGCGCGCGATGCGCCCGGCGATCGCCATCACGGTGATGGTGATCTCCGTCTACGCGGCCGGCGCGATCGGCCTCGTCGACCTGATCGCGAAAGGCTACGGCTGGCTCACGTACGCCTTCATCGTGCTGCTGATCATCCCGGTGCTCACGATCGGCGTGTGGCGCATCACAAGGCCTGGCGCAGTGCCGCGAAAAAATTCCGCAAGCGTCACCGTCGACTTGACGCGATTCGGGATCTTGCGCCAGCCGTGACCCTCGTCGGGGAACAGCAGGAACTCGACGTCGCGGCCGTTCTTCTTGAGCGTGTCGACGACCTGCTTCGCTTCGACGAGCGGCACGTTGGTGTCGTTCGCGCCGTGCATGACCAGCATCGCGGCGCGCACGCGGTCCAGCTTGTGAATCGGTGACAGCCGCTTCAGCAGATCCGCCTGCGTCTTCGGGTCGCCATACTCGCCGCCGGAGATCGCGCCCATCCACGGCGTGGACTGCGCGAAGAAGGTCTCGAAGTTGACGATGCCGAAGAGATCCGCGCCGGCCGCGAACGTGTCTGGATACTCCGTCACGGCCATCATCACGACGTAGCCGCCGTACGAGCCGCCGACGATGCCCAGCCGGCCGCGCGCGCCGACGCCCGACTGAACCAGATAGTTCGCCGAATCGTAGACGTCGCGATTCGCGTCGAAGCGCTTCTCGTGGTTGTCGAGCGCCAGGAACGCCTTGCCGAAGCCGTACGAGCCGCGGATGTTCGGCGCGAACACCGCGATGCCTTGCGCGAGGATCGCCTGGTAATCCGCGCGGAACACCGGGCGCTCCTGCCCTTCCGGCCCGCCGTGGAAACTGAGCACGACCGGGCCCGGCTGCTTGAAGCCCTTCGGCAGATACAGCCAGCCCGACAGCTCGAGCCCGTCCTGCGCCTTGTACTTGCGCAACTCGGGCCGCACCAGCGTCGACAACTCGACGCCTTGGCATCGCGACCGGTGCGATCGGCGTGTAGCGCTGCGAGGCGAATTCGTATTGCCACGCGCTCGGCGGCTGCACCGCGCCAGTGACGTTCAACGCCACGCGACTGCCGTCAGGCGAGAAATCGCTGACCGAGACCACCTCGCCGGGCGGCCGCGCGAACGGCGTGCGCTTGCCGTCCGGCAACGAAACCAGCTCGAGCTCGGTGCGCCCACCGACGTTCCAGGAGAGCACTGCGCGACGCCCATCTTCGCTCACGTGAAGTCATCCGCTTCGGCGTCGTTGCGCTCGGCGAACAGCGTCATCGCACCGGGCTTGCCCGCAGCATCGATCGGAATGCGCGAGACCACCTGACGATCGCGCCCGAGGTTGTGGACGACGTAGACCGCGCTGCCGTCCGGCGCGAGCTCGCCGGACGCGAGCGCCGGCCCTTCGTGCGGCGTCAGCAGGATCTCCTTGTGCGTCTGCAGGTCGTGCAGGAACAGGTTGGTGTTGCCGCGAGTGACGAGGCGCCCGACCAATGCGCGATTGGCGGGCCGCTGGATGTCGTTGATGTCGCCGAATCCGCCATCGTACTGAATCGCGATCGACGCCTTGCCGGCCTTCGGATCGTAGATCCACGAATCGGGCGACTGCGGGTCGCGCTGCGCGGAGCGGAACCAGTAGCGACCGTCCGGCGCGAAGCTGCCCGAGAAGTTGTCTTCCTTGCCGCCGCTCGTGATGCGCTTGGCGTCGGTGCCGTCGGGCTTGCTGTAGAACACCTGCGCGTTGAAGCCGCCGCCGCGCGCGACGTCGTACGCAATGCGGTCCTCCACCGGCGACCACTCGACGGAGCCGACGGGATCGCTCCCCTGCGTGATCTGCTTCGGCTCGCCGCCGGCGGCATCGACCATCCACACCTGCGGCGTGCCGCTGCGATTGCTGAGGAACGCGATGCGCTTGCCGTCGCGCGAATACACGGGGCTGGACGTACTCGGAATCTTCGCCATCGCCTTGATGCGCGTCGCGAGCTCCGTGGACGAAGGTGCGGACTGCGCGTGAACGGCCAGAGGGACCAGCGCGAGGCTGGCCAGCGCGAAGTGCTTCATTCGAATTCTCCCTGGGTAGCGGCAGGAGAATTCTACGTCAACTCGGCAGCGGTGCCTCCGATTCGGCCTCCGCGACGACCGCGCACCCACTGAATGCCGGAGATGCCGATGCGCTCCATCTTGAGCGCCCAGATCGTGCTGCGGCAGATGAATTCCTTGAACCACGCGCCGCGCCGCTGCGTCAGCACGCGGCCTGTCATCGAGCCGTCGCGGGCCGCCATCTGGATGAGCCCGTCGCGCCGGCCGAGGCTCACGCAGAAAAATGGAACGCCGTATTGCAATGGTTGCTCAGGCTGCCCGCGCAGCCGCCGCGCGATGTTCTCGGCGGCCCAGGCGCCGGCGGGCATTGCGCTCTTGCAGCCCATCGGCATCTGCGGCGTCAGCTCCGGCGCGACCGTCGCCGAGATCGCCGATGACATGCACGGCGGGATGCGAGACCGACCGCAGCTGCGAATCGACCAGAGCCTGGCCTTGGCTGATTGACCTTCAGTCCGCTGTTCCATGCGAGCGGATGACCGACGAATCCGCCGGCCCAGATGCACAGATCGAACGGCAGTTCGCCGCGATCGGTTTCGAGATGCTTCGCATGAACCGCTCGGATGTGCGGGCCCTCCTCGACGCGGACCCGAGCCGGCGGAGCGACGCGAGCGCGTGCACGCGTGCCGCCTCGGACCACGACTCCGCGAGCCGGGTCTGGGTCACGAGCGAGACCTGCAGATCGGAGAAGGATTCGGCGATTTCCGACGCGAGCTCGATGCCCGTCAGGCCGCCGCCGACGATCGTCACGCGTCCGCTGCGAGCCGCGGCCTTCTGTAAGGCGCGATGGATGTCGGAGACCGAACCGAACTCCACTGCCATGGCGTGCTCGCGCACGCCCTTGACGCTGTCGACGTCGACATGCGAGCCCAGAGCGAGCACGAGCGTATCGAAACCGATGCGGTCGCCGCCGAGCTGGAGCACGCGATTGCCGTAGTCGACGCCTTCGATGACGCCGACGCGCAACTGGACGCCAGTTCCGCGGATGAGTCCGGGCAGGCTCCAGTCGCCGACGTTCTGCCCGGTCGCGCGCTGATGCAGCCGAATGCGCTCGATGAAGCGATTCGTGACACTGACGAGCGTGATGCTCGACGTCGGCCGGCACGCGTCTGGCCAAGCGCAAGGCGCAGCTGACACCCGCGTAGCCCGCGCCGGCAATGACGATTCGATGGTGGGTTCATACTCGCAAGACGGACCGGTGGCGTGGCTGTGACAGTCGGGCTGAAGCCGCTACACAGCTCGTGACGCAGTGAATCGCCTGCGGTACGATTGCGGCACGGAGGACGGCTCATGAAGCTCGCGCGCTGGATATTCGGCATTGCCGGGGTCTACGGCATCCTGGTGATCGCACCGCTGTATTTCGCGGAAGGACAGATCGCACAGAACGATCCGCCCGCGATCACGCACCCCGAGTTCTTCTACGGCTTCATCGGCGTGACGCTCGCGTGGCAAGTCGTCTTTCTGGTGATCGCCCGCAACCCGGTGCGCTACCGGCCGCTGATGCTGGTCTCGGTGCTGGAAAAGCTCGCGTATGGCGTCCCTGCGATCGCGCTGTTCATGCAGCAGCGCGTAAAGACGATGACGCTGGCATTCGGCTGCGTGGATCTGGTGCTCGGGCGCACTGTTCGTGCTCGCGTTCTTCTTGCACGCCTCGCACGCGAGGCGTCGGCCTGACATGCGCGTCACCGGCATCGATCACGTGCAGCTGCTCCATGCCCGCCGGCCAGGAAGACATCGCACGCGAGTTCTATGCGCGCACGCTCGGCATCCCGGAAGTCCCGAAGCCGCCGGAGCTCGCCAAGCGCGGCGGCGCGTGGTTCGAGGATCGGGCGCCGTCAAGATCCATCTCGGTGTCGAAGCGGACTTTCGTCCGGCGCGCAAGGCGCACCCGGCACTGGTCGTGGACGACCTCGGTACGCTCGTCGCGACCTTGCGCAGCAAGGGCCACGAAGTCGTGCCGGCGGACGGCGTGGCCGGCTGCTCTCGCGTGCACGTGTCGATCCGTTCGGCAACCGGATCGAGCTGATGGAGCCTTCTGCCTGACGCCGTCAGACGTTCAGCGAGCCGGTGCTCTTGCTCATGAGCGGATCGGCGTGGCGATGCAGGAGCTTCCATTCACCCTCGACCCTGCGGAAGAGATGCGGCGAAGGTCTTCATGGCGCCAGTGTGCCGGCGCGCGGTACCCGCTCCACCGGCCTGGGTGGGAAGCGCGTGCATACCTTGGGCAGTGCTGGACTTGCGGGCCAAGGGCAGTGAATTCACACTGCCGCCCCATGCATGCATTCGTCATCGCTCTCGCGAGCACCATCATCATCAATGCGCAGGTCGCGGACGGCACAGGCGCGCCGTTGCGCCAGGCCAATGTTCGGATCACCGATGACCGGATCGCCGCAATCGGCGATTTCAAGCCCGCACGGGGCGAGGCAGTGATCGACGCCAAGGGCCTGGTTCTCGCGCCCGGGTTCATCGACATCCACAACCACTCCGAGGAAGGTCTCGGCCGCGATCCGCTCGCGACGACGCAGATCGCACAAGGCATCACGACGGTGCTGCTCGGCGCCGACGGCGGTTCGCCGTGGCCCATCGGCTCGTGGCTCGAAGAGCGCCGGCGCAATCCCGTTGCGCTGAATCTCGCGGTCGCCGTCGGCCACGCCACGGTTCGCCAGCAGGTCCTGCAAGAGGACTTCCGGCGCGTCGCTCGGCCGACCGAAGTCGCGTCCATGGCAAAGCTCGTCGAACAGGGAATGAGCGAAGGCGCGCTCGGCCTGTCGAGCGGGCTCGAATACGACGTCGCGAGTTACAGCAGCACCGATGAGGTGGTCGCGGTAGCCGCCGCGGCCGCGAAGCACGGCGGCTTCTACATGACGCACGTCAGGGACGAAGCCGATCGCTCGTTCGAAGCGCTCGAGGAAGAGATCGCGATCGGGCAGCGCGCTCGAATTCCAGTGCAGCATTCGCACATCAAGCTCGGCACGGTGAGCGTGTGGGGCAAGGCGGCCGAGTATGTCCGCGTGATCGAAGACGCGCGCCGCAATGGCCTCGACTTTCTCGCCGACTGTTACCCGTATGACGCGTGGTACTCGACGATCAAGGTGCTCGTCCCCGACAAGCAGTACGAGTCGCCGTCGAGCGTCAAGGAAGCGCTCGCTGCGGTCGGCGGCGCCGGCAACGTGACGATCGCGAATTTCGCGCCGAACAAGCGCTACGAGCAGCAGACGATCGAGCAGCTGGCGCAGAACGAGCACATCGATCCCATCGACATGTTCATTCGGATCATCCGCGAGGGCAACGCGGCGAGCGACGACGCGTTGATCATCGCCAAGTCGATGACGGACGCCGACATCGAGCTGTTCTACAAACAGCCCTGGGTAATGGTCGCGAGCGACGGCGGCATCGACAGCCAGCATCCGCGCGGCGCGGGCACGTTTCCGCGCGTACTCGGGCGTTTCGTCCGCGAGAAGCACTGGCTCACGCTGCCCGAAGCCGTTCGCAAGATGACTTCGCTTCCGGCGCAGCGGCTGGGCTTGCGCGACCGCGGCACGCTGCGCAAGGGAACCTTTGCAGACCTGGTGTTGTTCGATCCAGAGACCGTCATCGACCGCGCCACGTTCGCGCAGCCGTTCGAGCTGCCGGTCGGAATCAAGGCTGTCTTCGTCAACGGCGAGAAGGTGTGGAGCGAGGATCGGCCGACCGGCTCGAAGCCAGGCCGGGTACTGACGCACTGACCAGGGGATTGCCGATGATTAGCAGACGTCGGGTCGTTGCCGGATCAGCTGGCGCGCTGATCCTGGCTGGCGTCGCGGGAAGGCACGCGTTCGGCGCCGCAGAGGCCGCCGAAGAGTTGCTGGTCGCACTACCGGGCAAGCGACCGCTCATCAAGCGCACTTTCCGACCGCCGAACTATGAAACGCCGCTCGCGCAGCTGCGCTCGCAGCTCACCGCGAACGACGCTTTCTTCGTGCGCTATCACCTCGCATCGATCCCGGAAGTCGATGCACGCACGTGGCGCTTGCGGATCGGCGGCGCGAGCGTGCAGCGCCCGCTGGAGCTGTCGCTCGATGAACTGAAGCGGGACTTCGAGCGCGTCCGGCTTGCTGCCGTCAATCAGTGCTCGGGCAATCGCCGCGGCTTGTTCACACCGCGTGCCGCCGGCGTTCAATGGACCTACGGCGCGATGGGCAACGCCCTCTGGGGCGGCGTCCGACTTCGGGACGTGCTCAATCGTGCCGGCGTGAAGGGCGATGCGCTCGAGGTCGTGTTCGATGGCGCTGACGGAGCAGCTCTGCCCGCCACGCCGGATTTCGCCAAGAGCCTGCCCGTCGACCGCGCGCTCGACGAGCACACGCTGATCGCGTTCGAGATGAACGGCGAGCCGCTGCCCCACTGGCACGGCGCGCCCGCGCGCCTGGTCGTGGCCGGCTGGACCGCGACCTATTGGGTGAAGCACCTCACCTCGATCAACGTCGAGCCGAAAGCCTTCGATGGCTTCTGGATGAAGAGCGCTTACCGCATTCCGACCGGCGCGCTTCCCGGGCGCGCGCTTTGCAAGCCAGGAGAACGCCGCGACGACTCCGATCACGGAGATTCTCATCAATTCGCTCGTCACCAGTCACGTGAACGGCGACCGGCTGCAACGCGATCGACCGGCGGAGCTCGCCGGCTGGGCCTGGGACGGCGGCAGCGGCATCAGCGCAGTCGAGATCTCGTCGGACGAAGGACGTTCGTGGCGGGCGACAACGCTGGGCGAAGCGCCGAGCTCCTACTCCTGGCGCGGATTCCGCGCGGCTCTCGACACTTCGAAACCGGGCCCGCTGCGCATTGCAGTCCGCGCAACCGGCCGCAACGGTGCACGCCAGCCGGAGAAATTGACGCCCAACCCTTCGGGCTATCATCACAACATCATCCAGACGCTGACGCTGGAGGTCGCATGAACGCGCCGTTGCGATCTGCTTCGGCACTGGCGGCGCTGTTCGTTCGCGGGGCTTGCCGTCGCTGCCGGGGAAGAAGCCGTCAAACTGCAGGATGCACCGGGCCGCGACCTCGTCGTGGCGCGGTGTTCCGTGTGTCACAGCGTCGACTATGTGCAGATGAACGCTCCGGCGCTGGATCGCTGCCGGCTGGCAGAAGAGCGTGCGCAAGATGATCGACCAGTTCGGCGCACCGATCAGCGAAGACAGATGCCAAGAGCATCGTGGACTACCTCGCCGCCAACTACTGAGCTACGACATGCGCCGACCTGCTCATCGCCTTGATCGCCTCCCTCGCTGTTGCCGGCGTCGCGCGCGCCGAAGGCCTGGACGAAGCCTCTGCCGCGCGTTTCGCGCAGCTTGCGCTGGACTGCGTGCACAAGGAGTACCCGAACAAGATCGCGCACTTCATGACGAGCGATGCCGATCTCAAGCTGCCGCGGCAGCTGACGCCCGCGTTCTATGGCTGCTACGACTGGCATTCTTCGGTGCACGGTCATTGGCTGCTTGCTCGCGTCGATCAAGCTCTTTCCGAAATCGGAGGTCGCGAAGAAGGCGCGGGCGGCGCTGGCGCTCAGCCTGACGGCGCAGAACGTCGCAACCGAAGTCACGTACATCACGACTCCCGGTCGGGAGTCGTTCGAGCGACCGTACGGAATTGCGTGGCTGCTGCAGCTTGCAGCCGAACTGCGCACTTCGGACGACCGGCAATTTCGCGAATGGTCTGCGATCGCTGGCGCCGCTCGAAGCTGCGGGAGCGCAGAAGCTCACGACTTGGCTGCCGAAGCTGAGCTATCCGATCCGCATCGGCGAGCACGATCAGACCGCGTTCGCATTCGGACTGGTCTGGGACTGGGCGCAGACGACGAAGGACACGGCGATGCAGTCCTTGCTGCGCGAGAAGGCGAAGCAGTTCTACCTGCCGGACAAGGCCTGCCCGCTTGCGTACGAGCCCTCCGGGCAGGACTTCCTGTCGCCATGCCTGGCGGAAGCGGATTTCGTGCGCCGCGTGACTCGAGCCGCGCGAGTTCGCGCGATGGCTCACTGCGTTCCTGCCGCAGGTTCCGAGCGATGGCTCGACGGCGTGGCTGCCGGTCGCGCGCATCACCGATCGCAGCGACCCGAAGCTCGCGCATCTGGATGGCTTGAATCTCAGCCGCGCGTGGATGCTCGAAGGGATCGCGGATGGATTGCCCGCAGACGACAAACGTCGCGGCGCGCTGCGCGCGACAGCGCGGCTGCATGCGGATACATCGCTAGGTGCAGTGACGAGCGAGCACTACGTCGGCAGTCACTGGCTCGGCACGTTCGCCCTTTACGGCGCGTCGCGGTGATGTCGAGCGAGCCGCAGCTCCAGATGCCGGCGCACGTCCGGCCACTCCGCCACCAGAATGCTGTACATGCACCGTGTCGCGCGCGGTGCCGTCGCGGCGCGGCCAGTGATGACGAATCACGCCGTCCTTCTTCGCGCCGAGCGCTTCGATCGCTCGCTGTGATCGAAAGTTGAAGTTGTCGGTGCGCAGGCCGACGACCTTGCAGCCGAGCGTGTCGAATGCGTGCGCGAGCAGCATCAGCTTGCAGGTCGTGTTGATGTGCGTGCGGTGGCGGCTCGCGCTGTACCACGTCCAGCCGATCTCGACGCGGTCGGTCATCGCGACGATGTCGTGATAGCGCGTCGAGCCGACGATCGTTCCGCTCGCCAGATCCCGCACGACCCACGGCAGCATGTGGCCGGAGCGCTGGCCCTTGAGCGCGTCCTCGATGTACTTGGGCATCGCGCCCGGATCCGGCACGGTCGTGAACCAGAGCTTCCACAGCTCGCCATCCGCTGCCGCAGCCTCCAAAGCCGGCGCATGTTCCGGCGTCATCGGCTCGAGCCTGACGCCATTGCGTTCGAGCGTAACCGGTTCGGGATGGATCACGGCGGATGCCTGCGAGCTGCTACGGGGCGATAACAGTAGCAACCCCGAGGATCCGTCAACAAGAATCAGTTGCCCAGCAGGATCTGCGGCACACCGCCGGCGGCTCGCGCCCGTTCGTAGATCATCTCGGCGGCGGCCAGGTCCTGGATCGAGAGCCCGGTCGAGTCGAACACCCAGCGTTCGTCGCCGCTCGTCCGGCCGGCCACCTTGCCCGCCACGAGCGCGGCGAGCTCGCCCTGCGACATCCGTCGCCTTCATCGCGGCCGCCGCGATCGCGTGATGCAGATCGCCCATCGTCGCTGCCTGCGCCACGGAATCGACGATCACGCGGCTGGCCTGCAGGAGATCCGCTGCGAGCTCGTGCTTGGAAGGATTGTCGGCGCCGACCCCCGCCACGAACGTTCCAGGCTCGATGTCCGCCAGCCCGAGAACCGGGCGAGTCGAGGTCGTCACGGTCACGACGATGTCGGCGCCGCGCGCAGCGGTCTTCGCATCGCCGACCCGTCGCGCACTCAGGCCCAGCTCGCGCATGCGTGCGCCGAAAGCGTCGGCAGCCTCGTCGCGCGGATCGCAAAACGCGACGACCTCTATCGGCACGACATCGCGCAGCGCCTCGACGTGATAGCGCGCCTGCACGCCGCAGCCGACCATCGCGAGCGTCCGCGACTCCGGCCTCGCCAGGTATTTCGCAGCGAGCGCGGTCGCAGCCGCCGTGCGACGCGCTGTGATCTCGATCGAATCCATCAGGGCCAGAACGCAGCCGCATTCGGCGTCGAGCAGCGCGACGAAGCCTTGGATGGTCGGCAGATGGCGCTGCACGCCGTTGTTCGGGAAATTGCCGTTGACCTTGATCGCTGCGAGCGTCGGCGAGCCCGCGCGCTGCGCCGACTTGATGTGGAACATGCCGCCGACGCCCGGAACGTGCGCGACGGCAGGGACCTCGAACCGACCCTCAGCGAGGTCCGCGAACGCCGTCTGCATCGGCCGCCAGATAGTCTCGTGTCGTGGCGAGTTTCGAGATCGCGCTGCGCGAAAGCAGCAGGACAGGAGGTGCATTCATGAGGCGATGCTATCCAGTCGCGCCCCGGTGCGGGCTGCGAGTTCTCATGCTTGACCTTGCCCTTGGGACAAGCGCTAGAGTGCGGCCGTGACTACGCCCTCCTCCCGGCTGCTCTCCATCGGCGAGTTCGCGGCTGCGACGCAGCTCTCGCAGAAGGCCTTGCGCATCTACGACGAGCAGCGCCTGCTGCCGCCGGCTCGAATCGACACGGCGACGGGCTATCGCTACTACAGCAGCGACCAGGTGCCGCTCGGACGGCTCGTCAGAACGCTGCGCGAAATGAACCTGTCGCTCACCGACATCGCCAATGTCGTCTCGACGAAGGATGGCGGCGGCGCGGCAACCCTGCTCGCCCAGCTCGCGCAGGAAATCGAGGATCGCTACGCACGCGAGAAGCGGGCGTATCACGCCGCGCTCGTTCAGTTGCGCAACCCAACCCGGGCCGAAGTGCCCGAGATCATCGAGCGCTCCCGCCCGGACACGACCGTCGCCGTGCGGCCATTCATGGCGAATCGCTACGACTTCGTCGAGAAGTTCCGCGCAGAAGCTCGCGCCGCGAACCGACCTGCTGGCGCGCGCAGGACTGGTCGCCAGCGAAGCCGTCGTGCGCGCTGATCGATCCGCTCTCCGACGACGAGGGGCGTCTCGAAGTCGTCATTCCTGTGCAGACGCCATCCCGCATTCCTCAGGGCATCACGCTGCGCCAGTTGCCAGCTGCGACGTGCGCGACGATTGCGGCCGATGTGCGTCATGCGCATGCGTCGGAGCTGGCCGGGGCGCTCGATGCGCTGTTCGACTGGTTCGATCGCCGCGGCCATCGCGCGCTCGAATCGCCCCTCGTGTCGATCCGCACGGACACGGCGGGACTGCACACACAGATCGTCTGGGCTTTCGAGCAGGCGCCGCCTGCGAGGTAGTTATGCCCTCCTCCATGTCTCGCCGCTGCCATCTTTGCGCGACTCGGTCTGCCGGATTCGCCCGTGCTCTTCGACGTGCGCGAGGGCGCCGACTTCGCCGCACGGCCGCGCCTCATTCCAGGCGCGCTGCGCGGCGATCCCGAGCAAGTCGGCGAGTGGGGACGAACGCTGCCGCGAACGCGCGCGGTCGTCGCCTATTGCAAGCACGGCGGCAAGACGAGCTGCTCCGTCGCAGACGCGCTGAATGCGATGGGCTATCCCGCCTTCATTCTCGAAGGCGGCGTCGAAGCCTGGATCGAGGCCGGTCATCCGACGGTGAAAGCGCGCGCCGATCTCAATGCGCCCGGCGCGTCGCGCTGGGTGACGCGCGAACGTCCGAAGATCGATCGACTCGCCTGCCCGTGGCTGGTGCGGCGATTCATCGACCCGCGAGCGTCCTTCTTCTACACGCCCGCCCACCAGGTGCGCGCGGAGTCGCAGGCGCTGCGCGCCGAGCCGTACGACATCGCGGACGTTACGTTCTCGCATCGCGGGGCGCGCTGCAGCTTCGACGCCTTCCTCGACGAGTTCGACCTTCACGATCCTGTCATCGATCAGGTCGCGAACATCGTGCGTGCTGCGGATACCGGCGAGCTCGGCCAATCGCGCGAAGCGCCGGGCCTGCTGGCGATCTCGCTTGGGGCTGTCGGCCAACGTGCGCGACGACATCGTGCTGCTCGAACAGGCGATGTCGGTTTACGATGCGCTCTACGCCTGGTGCAAGACCGCACGCAACGAAACGCATTCGTGGCCGCAGAAAGTCGCGACACAGTGAGCGCAGCCTCGCCGATCTCCTTCGGCGAGGCGTTCCGCCTCTGGATGAAAATCGGCTGGCTCAGCTTCGGCGGGCCGGCCGGCCAGATCGCGCTCATGCATCGCGAGCTGGTCGAGCGCCGGCGCTGGATCAGCGAGACGCGATTCCTGCACGCGCTGAACTACTGCATGCTGCTGCCCGGCCCGGAAGCGCAGCAGCTCGCGACGTACATCGGCTGGCTGCTTGCATCGCACGTGGGGCGGCATCGTCGCCGGCGGCCTGTTCGTGCTGCCGGGCATGCTGGTGATGCTCGTCCTGAGTTGGCTGTACGTTCGCTACTCGGCATTGGGACCTGTCGCGGCGCTGTTCTTCGGCCTCAAGGCCGCGGTGCTCGCGGTCGTCATCGAAGCCGTGTTGCGCATCGGCCGCCGCGCACTGCAGGAACCGTTTCATGGTGGCGCTCGCCGCCGCGGCCTTCCTCGCGATCTACTTCTTCAAGGTGCCGTTTCCGTGGATCGTCGCGGGCGCGGCGCTGATCGGCATCGTTGCACGGCGGGTCCTGCCGCAGTACTTCGACCAGGCACCGTCTGCAGACGCACGCGCCGAGCAGGATTTCGTCGTCGACCGCATGTACGCTGCGGGGCAGCTCGCCCATGCGCGACCCAACACGCGACGCGCGCTGACGTTCACCGCAGTATCGCTTGCGATCTGGATGGCGCCCGTCGCTGCTCGTCGCCGCGTGGCTCGGTGCCGAGCACGTGTTGACCCGCGAGGGAGCGATCTTCGGCCAAACTGCGGTCGTGACGTTCGGCGGCGCTTACGCCGTGCTCGCGTACATCGGGCAGCGCGCCGTCGAGGAGCTGCACTGGCTGCGCCCCGGCGAAATGATCGACGGACTGGCGATGGCCGAAACCACGCCCGGGCCCGCTGATCATGGTGCTGCAGTTCGTCGGCTTCGTCGCCGCCTACCGCTTCGCGACGCCGCTCGATCCGTGGCTTTCAGCCGTGCTCGGCGCATGCCTGACGACCTGGGTGACTTTCGTTCCGAGCTTCGCATTCATCTTCGTCGGCGCACCGTACATGGAGTCGCTGCGTCAGCATCGCGGCCTGAATGCGGCCCTGTCCTGCGTGACCGCAGCGGTCGTCGGCGTCATCGTCAATCTCTCCGTCTGGTTCGCGACGCATACGCTGTTCGGCCGCGTCGACGCGCGAAGCTACGGGCTCGTGCACGTCGACGTGCCGGTGTGGTCGACGCTCGAGCCGGTCGCGCTGGTGCTCGCCGCCGCCTCGATGATCGCGATGCTGCGGTTCAAGGTCGGCATGGCGTGGACGCTGGCGGCGAGTGCCCTGCTCGGCATCGCCTATCGGACTTTCACGGACTGCAAGTGTACTGCGCTAGGTGCCGGGAGAGAAAACCGGGTGAAACTCAGCACCGCAGCATTCGAACGATCTCCGCGCGCAACCAGGTTCCATCCTGAATGTTGCAGCGCTGAGTTTCCCCGCATTTTTTCTCCCGGCACCAGACGAGCTCGCGCAATCTCGCGGCCGCCGCTTCGGGCGTGAGGTCCCGTTGCGGCATCGCCAGCATCTCGAATCCCACTTGGAATTTGCGAACCGTCGCCGAGCGCAGCAGCGGCGGAAAGAAATGCGCGTGCAGCGTCCAGCCGGGGGCGTCGTGACTGCGGCTCGGACGAGGATGCCAGCCCATCGAGTAGGGAAACGGCACATCGAACACGCGGTCGTACATCGCGACGATCGACTGCAGCAGCTTTCGCCAGACTCTCCTCCTCGCCCGGCTGCAGCTCGTCGAACGCAGCGACTGACCGTCTCGGCAGCACGAGCAGCTCGAACGGCCACACTGCCCAGAACGGCACCAGCGCAACCCAGTGATCGTTCGAGGACACGACGCGATCTCCGGCCTGCAGTTCCGCCTGCGCGTAGTCGATGAGCAGCGGCCGGCCGTGCGCCGCGTGATACGTCTGCTGGTTGTGCAGCTCGCGTTCCACTTCGTCCGGCACGACACTCGTCGCCCAGATCTGCCCGTGCGGATGCGGGTTGCTCGCGCCCATCATCTCGCCGCGATTCTCGAAGATCAGGACGTAAGCGAGATCGCGCCGCGCATCGAGCTCGGCGAACTGCGCTCGCCAGGCACGCACGACGCCCACCGCCTCTTGCGAAGGCAGATCGCCGAGCGACAGATCGTGTCGCGGCGAATAACACAGCACGCGACATTCCCCCGAGACCGCCTGCGACGTCGAACAACCCCTCGCCTTGCGCGCTCGCATCGCCTGCTGCATCGAGCGCAGAAAAGTCATTGGCGAAAACGTACGGCTGCGTGTACTGCGGATTCGCTGCGCCGTTCGCGCGCTTGTTGCCCGGACACAGATAACACTCAGGATCGAACGCAGGCCGCTTCACCGGCGGCGGCGCTTCGTGCTGCCCTTGCCAAGGACGCAACGTCCGATGCGGCGACACGAGCACCCATTCGCCGGTCAACGCATTGCGGCGCCGATGTGACCCGCTCATGCCAGCACGCCTCCCGCGCCGCCGAACTCACATATATATGTAGCGGGCTCCTGGCCCGTCCTTTGTACATAATTCAAACGCAGCTGCTCCAGCAGATTTTCGACGTGCTGCGCCTCGACCAGCGTCAGCGTGCAGCCGCCGAAACCGCCACCGATCATTCGCGCACCGACGACGCCCGGCACGCCGCGTGCGATTTCCACGAGCAGATCCAGCTCGCGGCAACTCACTTCGTAGTCCTGGCGCAGGCTCTCGTGAGACGCGAACAGGAGCTGCCCAAGCCGCGCCACATCACCGGAGCTCAGCGCCGCATACGCCTCATGCACGCGCCGGTTCTCGCTGACGATATGCCGCAGCCTGCGCGCGAGCGTCGGCGGACAAGCCGGGCATCAGCTCGTTCGTCTCAGCATCGCTGAGGTCCGCCAATCGACTCCGCTGCGGAAATGGCGACGCATGCGCTCGACCAGCTCCTCCGCTTCGGCACGGCGCACGTTGTATTCGCCATGGGCGACGGAGTGTCGAACCATCGTGTTGCCGACGACCCAACGATGCGTCGCCAGCAGCGGCGCACGTCTGTCCAGGAGTAGTCGGCGCAGTCGAGCATGAGCGCACGGCCAGGCTCGCCGTGGGTCGCGGCGAATTGATCCATGATGCCGCAACGGGCGCCGACGAATTCGTTCTCCGCACGCTGGCACGCGAGTGCGATCTCGAGTGGCGACAGCGAGGCATCGGCGACCGCGAGCAGTCGCGTAGGCGACGGAAACCTCCAGCGCGGCGGAGGAGCTCAGGCCCGAGCCCATCGGCACATCGCTCGCGATCAGCAGATCGGCGCCGCGCAGTGTGCAACCCGCCTGTTGCAAAGCCCAGGTCACGCCGGCGACGTAGTCGCTCCAGCGTTTCGTCGCAGCTCCCGGCGCGATGTCCAGCGCAAACTCCTCTGTCGCATGCTGACCTTCCGAGAGCACGCGAACCTTGCGGTCGTCGCGAGGCGCAGCGACGGTCCAGGTTCCGAGCGCGAGGCTCGCCGGCAAGCACGAAGCCGCCGGAGTAATCGGTGTGCTCGCCGATGAGATTGATCCGGCCCGGCGCGAACGCCACGCGGCCGGGTCGACCGGCGAAGGCCTGGAATCGCTGCTGCAGATCGCTGATGCGGCTCATCTGGCGCTCGGCTTTGACAGGCGGGCAGGCGTAGCGAGGATACGCGTCGCGTACGGCGGCAGCGACACCTGCACGCCATCGATCTCACGATCCAGCGGGTGTGCTGCCGGTGTTCAGCAGCGCGTCGAGCACCGTGCCGTCGGCCTTGCGGACCCGCTGCACCAACACCGGGATCCCCTTCCGACATGAGCTTCGGCGCTCCGGTGTGCGAAGTGCCGATGCGATGTCGCAAGGCGACGCGGCCGAGCTGCGGGAAATCGCACGGCTGCGGGCGCGACTCGCGTGCGAGATCGGCGAACAGTCGGCCGCGCTCGTCGGAGATCTCATCGAGCCGATCGCTCGTCATCAGCACGCCGCCCGCGAGCCCGGCGAACAGCGCGAGCGACCGCACCTGCTCGTCGGTGAGATGATGGAAGCGCTCGCGCAGCAGGATGCAGTCCGGATCGGCCTGCCAGAAAATACCGTTGCCGAAGTTGCGGCTCGCCTGATCGCGCAGCAGCGACTCTGCCGAGTAATGGCCTTCCCAGCTCACGCCGATGTCGCGACCGATGCGCACGGCATCGACGAGGCCGACGCCCGCCCAGATCGGCCCGCCGCAGCCGAGCCACAGCGCAGTCGCCGATCTCCTCGCGAATGAGGCGCGCCATCCGCATCCAGATTTCGATGCGCGACAGCCCTTCCACATGCCAGCGCGCCTGGCGCGGGCCGTACTCGCTGCCGAAATACATGAAGTCCGTCTTGAAGTAGCCGCAGCCCCAGTCGCGCGCCCAGGTGCGAAAGACCTTGCGAACGTACGCTTCGGCCGCGGGATGCGTGATGTCGAGGACGTAGTATTCCTCGCTGCGCTTGTGCCAGCGGAACTCGCCGTAGAACGTCATCGGCGCGATCGGCTTGCCGCTCGCGCGATCGGTCACGACCCAGTCCGGATGCTCCGCGTACAGGCGGCTGCGATTGCCGACCATGAACGGCGCAATCCACAGCCCGGGCGTGAAGCCCTTGGCCCGGATGTCGGCAAGCAGCGGCTTCATGCCGCGCGGAAACTGCGGCTTCACCTCGAGCCAGTCGCCCATCTCGGGCGTGAAGCCGTCGTCGATCTGGAAGATGTCGAACGGCACGCGGTAGCGGTCACGGAACTGCGCCGCCGCGGCCAGATGCTCGAGGATGATCGGTTCGCTGATCGACGCATACAGGTTGTACCAGGAGCACCAGCCTGCAATGCGCTGCTCACGGATGCGCGGCGGAAGTGGCGACGCCTGCGCGACTCGGCGCGCCCAGTCACGCAGCGTCTCTTCGACATCGACACCCGACAGCAGGAGCTAGCGGCTCTGCTTCGATGCGGTCGCCGCGCACGGACGCGTCGATGAGCGTCTCGACGTCGATCGTCAGCGGCCCTTCGGCGAACGCGAAGCGAAAGCGGCTCTGGAAACGGTCGTGACGCAGGAACCCGAGCACCGCGGTCTCGCCCGCCTCCGATACGAGCGCAGTCATCGCATACCCGAACGACGGCCGTCGGATCGGCCGCGACGATGTCGCGCGCGTTGTCGATCTCGACGAAATAGCTGCCGTCCCAGCTCGTGTAGCCGTTGCGCAGATAGCGCACGACATTGCTCGCGCGGCCGATGCGCAGCCCCAGTGAATCGACCGATCCGCCCGCCACGCCTTCGAGTGCGATCTTCAGCGTCAGCGGCGTCGGCTCTCAATCTCAACCACGAACCGCTGCGTGCCGACCGACCACGTCAGCGTCCAGCCGCGTCCGCTCTCCGCGATCTGCGGGCCGACGCATGCAGGCACTGCGCCATCGATCAACGGCGCGAAATCGGTGAAGACGATGCCACCGGCGCTCAGCGTTTGCCCTGTCATCGTCCGCCGTCCTCGACCGCTCGCGTTTCGAGGATTGTCCGCCGAGTCGAGCCGCGTGTCGCCACCAGCAGCACCGCCGCCGCGAGATACAGGAATGCGAGCGAGGTCATGGCGGGCGCCATGCCGATCCGTCCGCTGGCTTGCGCAACGCCGATCGGAGCGAGGCCGGCGCCGCAGAAGCCAACGAGTGTCATCAGCCCGACGGCCGTCGCACGAGCCGCGGGCGGCACGACGTCGTGCATGGCCGCGTAGATGCATCCGTCGAAGAGGCCCTTCCCTGCGCCCGATGCAAACAGCACCGCGCCGACTGCGAATGCCGAAGTCGCAAGGCTCAGCGGCAGCAATAACAGGCCCGCGAGCGCAAGTCCTATCGCGAGAACGTGGAACACCGCGAGCGGAGTGCGTGCGGCCAAGCGATGCGCAAGGAATCCGCCAAGCGGCACGCACAAGACGCCCGCCGCGCTGAGCGTCGCCGAGCCGTACAACGCAGACGCCGCGAGATCGAGGCCGAGCTCGTCATGCAGGAAAGTCGGCGCCCAAACGATGATGCCGCACACGGCGCCGTTGGCGAGGAAGAAGACCGCGCACAGCATCAGCGCTGCGGGTATCTGCAGAGACGGTTCGCAACGGCCCGCGATTCGACGCCGTCGGACGACGCGTTCTGCGACGGCGCCGTAGGCGCGTCGCGCAGCCATTTGAACAGCACGGCGCAGAAGATCAGTGCAATGAGGCCGAAGATCAGGAATGGCGAACGCCAGCCGAACGCATCCGCGAGCGCGCCCGCCGCGACGGCGCCCACACCGGCGCCTGCAAAAACTCCGGTCTGATGAATCGACAGCGCGCGGCTGCGCGTGCCGCTGCGATGCCAGTCGCTGATCAACGCCGCGGCCGTCGGGTAGTAGGTCGCCTCGCCCGCTGCAACCAGCCCGCGAACGACGATCAGCGTGATCAGGCCGGTCGACAACGACACCATCCCGGTTGCGATGGCCCAGAACACGAGGCCCGCGACGATCAGGCGCGAGCGATGCGTCGCGTCGCCCAGGCGGCCGAAGATCAGCGCGCTCACCGCGTAGATCCAGAACCCGACGGAGTTGATCAGCGCGAGCTGCGTCGCGCTCAGCCCGAACTCCGCGCGGACCTGCGGCAGCACCGTGATCAGGATCTGCCGGCCCGCGGAGTTGAGGAACGCCGCGGCCCACAGCAATCCGATCAGCAGCCACGGATAGTTCGCCACCCCGGCGCCGGATGCGGTGGGTACGCTCCGCTCGTCGACGACGCTCATGCGTTCCCGATCACAACGAAATCTCGCGGCCTTCCGCTGCCGACTGCTGCGCGGCCAACACGATTCGTAGTGTGCTGGCACCCTCGCTCAGCGGGACTGCCGGAGACCGTCGCTCACGAATTGCAGCGGCAACATCCGCCAACTGCGCCACGAACACGTCGGTCTGCTCGTCGATTTCCTCGGTGCGCGGCGCGCCGAGAGTGTGGGTCAGTGTGGCTGTGTTCCAGCCCGTGAAGCGACCAGTCATGCGCTCCGCAACGATCTGCCACAGCTTCGTCCACTGCCCCGGCACCGCGCCGTTCGTCGCGTTGAGTACGCCGACACGTCCATCGGCGTACCCGAGCACGATTGCGCTGACGTCGTCGCTGTCGTAACCCGCGACGTCGCGATGGAAGAAATTCGCAGTGCGCGCGTACACGGATTGCGGCTCGCCGAGCTGATGACGCGCGAGATCGACGATGTGGATGAGCTGCTCGACCATCTGGCCGCCGGATTTCGCGCGCTCGCGCCACCAATCGGCATGCAACGCGTTGCAGTGGAACTGGCCCG
Source organism: uncultured Gammaproteobacteria bacterium (assembly GCA_963830745.1). Lineage (GTDB taxonomy): Bacteria > Pseudomonadota > Gammaproteobacteria > Steroidobacterales > Steroidobacteraceae > Steroidobacter. The sequence goes on along the minus strand of CAWHNL010000008.1, from coordinate 162,766 downwards.
TGAACAGCCCCACGCGTCCGGCTTCGCCCGCCTTTGCTGCTGCGTCCCAGCGCTGCACGGCAGCGCCGAAGCGATACATGAAGCCGCACGCCGCGACGACGCCGGACTTTGCAGCAGCATCGACCATCGACTGCGCGCGCGTCATGTCGAGCGCGATCGGCTTTTCCACGAGCACGTGCGTTCCCGCTGCAACCGCCTGCTCGACCTGGCCGCTATGTGCGAATGGCGGGAGCGCGACGATCAACAGGTCGATCTGCGAATCCAGCATGCGACGCAGATCGGTGAACGGCTCCGCGCCGAAGCGCGCAGCGAACTCCCGAACCTTGCTCTCGTTCCGCCCGCAGCAGGCGACGAGCTGCATTTCGTCCTTCAGCGCGCCGACTGCAGCGGCGTGGCGCGCGCCGATTCCGCCGCACCCGAGCAGGCCCACACGCAGTCGCTTCACACTCAGGCTCCGAATGTCAGCACGGACTGCAGCATACCCGGCTCGCCCGCGTCGATGCGCGCAAACAGGGCGGGCGCCTCGGCGAACGCAACCGTGTGCGTGATGAGCGGCAACAGGTTCAAGCGCTTCTCGTACTGGAGGCGCACTGCCGTCTGCCACAGCCGCGGCTTGTTCCAGCGGTGACTGGCGGCCGGGCTCACGCCGGAGATCTGCGAGCAGATCAGCTCGATGCGGTTGTGGTGGAACTCCTCGCCCAGCGACAGCCCGCGCGCTTCGCCCTGGAAGAAGCCCATCGCTACGACGCGGCTCGAATACGCGACCGTGCGAATCGCTTCGGCGAGCGCCGGTGCCGCACCCGACACCTCGATGCAAACGTCGGCGCCGCGCCCGCCGGTTTCGGACTTGATGCGCTCGGCGACGGAGCCCGCCGTGGGATCGAGCACGCGATCCGCGCCGAGTTTCAGCGCAACGTCGCGGCGTTCCTTCACGGGATCGACCCCTACGACGGTTGCGCCTGAAGCGCGCGCCGCTTGCGCGACGATCTGACCCGGCACGCCGAGGCCGAACACGACCACCAGGTCGCCCATGCGAATGCCGGCGTCGTGTACGCCATTCAGCGCGACAGCGCCGATGTGCGAAAAGATGCCGATGCGCGGATCGGCGTCGGCGGGCAGCAGGCGCTCGCGAGCGAAGTCGCTGCGCGCGACGTGATGCGTGCGATGTCCCCAGGTCCCGAACACACGTTGGCCGACACGCACGTCGGTCACTGCGCTGCCGACTTCCACGATCTCGCCCGCTTCCTCATAGCCCAGGTTGCGGACCGGATAGCTCCAGCTCGGCTCCGAGGACGCGACGAACAAGCGCGCGGTCTCGTCCCAGCGTCGATTCATGAAGGGGTTCGTGCCGCGATACTGGGACAGCTCCGTGCCCGCACTCACACCCGAATACAGCGTGCGAATCCGAACTTCATCCGGACGCGAGCGGCGCGAGCTCGAGCGGTTCGAACGCGAGCTCGCGAGGAGCCTTCAGCAGCAATGCAGCCGGCTGCGACACACTCATGGGACAGCGGCCTCCTCGATCCGACGCGTCTCCAGAACGACGCGTCGCGTGGTACCGCGGATGGCAAGCAGGATGATCACGGCGATGAAATATAGCGCGGCGAGCGAGGTGAGTCCGGCCGCCATGCCCCAGACCCTCGATGCCATCGCGACGAACAGCGGCGTCAAGCCTGCGCCGATGAATCCCGACATGGTCATCAGCCCGACCGCGCTGGCCCGCGCTTCGCTCGGGACGACGTCGTGCATCGTCGAGTAGATGCAGCCGTCGAAGATGCCTTTGCCAGCGCTCGATGCGAGCAACACCATCCCGATCGCCATTGCAGAGCGCGCGCCCATCAGCGGCAGCAACAGGATGCCCGCGAGTCCGAGCCCGATCGCCAGTGTGTAGAAGCGGCCGATAGGTGTGCGCGCGGCGAGCCAATCAGCGAGCAATCCGCCGAAGGGCACCATGATGAGCCCGGCGATGCTGATCGTCGCTGCGCCGTAGAGTGCCGAGTCAGCCAAGTCGAGACCCAGCGCGTCGTGAACATACGTCGGCGCCCACACCGCGACGCCGGTCGATGCACCGGTGCCGAGGAAGAACACGCTGCATAGAAACAGTGCTGGCGGCCGTCGAACAACGACACGTAGCGGTCCGAGGAGCGATTTTCGGACTGCGCTCGACTCGTGCGCCGCGCGTGCCGGTGCGTCCTGCAGCGTCTTGAAGAGAACCGCGCACCAGACGATACCTGCCGCCCCGAAGATGACGAACGGCGCCTGCCAGCCGAGTCGGTCGGCGATCAGGCCGGCCGCGTAGGCGCCGAATCCCGTGCCGGCCAGCACAGCGGTTTGGTGAATCGACAGCGCGCGGCTGCGCATCGTGGGTCGATGCCAATCGCTGATCAGCGCGGTTCCGGTCGGGTAGTACGTCGCCTCGCCGAGCGCAACCATGCCGCGCAGCGCGAGCAGCATCGAGAATCCGGTGGCGAGCGAAACGAGACCCGTCGCGACGCTCCAGAACGCGAGACCGCCGACGATGACCCACGAGCGGCGCGTGCTGTCGCCGAGGCGGCCGGACAGGAACGCAGCGAATGCATAGATCCAGAAGAACACCGAGTTGATCAGCGCGAGCCGCTCGGGCGTGAGCCCGAACTCGTCGCGCAGCTTCGGCATGACCGCGACCAGGATCGAGCGGTCCGCTGCGTTCAGGAAGGCGACCATCCACAGCAGCGCCGATGAGGATCCACGGGTAGTGCGCGGAGAGCCGCCGAGCGGGTACTGCGTAAGCTTCGGCAGAGTTCATTGCTCCCCCATCTTGTACGGATGCAGCACCTGCGCGGCCTCGACGATCCGCTCTGGCGCTTTCCCCTGCTCCACCCACGCCTCCAGCGCACGGCGGATATCGTGTTCCGGATCGTCCCGCAGCCCCGGCGACACGTACGCCTGGCCGAACGCGTGCGGCTCAGCGCCGCCCTGACAGTGCCCCATGCCGGGCACCATGAACAGCCGGAAGAACGCTTGCGTGCGCTCTACGCCGCCCATGCGCGCGAGCACCCGCTCGTAGTAGTCGACGCCCGCCTGCGGCGAGAGCAGATCATCGGCCCAACCGAAATACATCAGCAACTTCCCGCGGCGCCGCTCGAAGCGCGTCAGGTCGGGATCGGTCGCGTCGAGCACCTGGCTCAGCGTTTCGTTGCCGATCGGCCGTTGTCGCGCGCGATCGAAATCGCGCCGGCCATCGAATCGGGCGAGGGTCCAGGCCGGATCGTCGTGCACCATGTAGCGGAAGAACTGCTCGGCGAACGTCAGCTGCGAACGCACGTCGCCCTCGGGCTTCGCTGCGAATGTCGCGAGCTGTCGAGTCCAGTCGAGCGCAGGAGCGCCGGCGAGAATGCCGTCCCACTCCTCCGGGAAACGCTGTGCCGCCATTAGCGCCTGCCGGCCGCCGTTGGAACAGCCAGTGAAGTATCTGAAGCGCGCCGGGGTACCGTAGTAGGCGCGCACGAGCGCGGTGGCAGCCCGTGCGGTCTCGATGAGCGATCGATAGCCGTAGTCGATGATTTTCTCGGGATGGCCCAGCGCCCAGGACGCATCGAAGGCATCGGCGCGATGACCCGTGTCGGTCGCAGCGACGGCATTGCCACGACGCAGCTCCGCTGCAAGCGCCGGATGGTGGATCGAGCCCGCGAAGCCGCCGCTGCCGAGTTGGTAGTAACGTCCATTCCAGCCCGACGCAGGCAGCCACACTTCGAATCCGATCTGCGAATCTGCAGTGGGCCGCGCTTCGCCCTGCACGCGGCAGAATTCGGGAACGTCGAGTTGCGCAGGCACGAGCTGCGCGGCAGCGATGCGAACGTGGGGCAACTCGTGCGTGGCGAGTGCGGCGCAGTCGCTGGCGCGACTGGCAAACGCCGCGAGACCGACGTCAGTGCAACGGCGGCTAGCACGGTCCGGCAAAAGTCGCGTCTTTTGCCGACCTGTCGAAAGGGCCTCGGCCGCTTTCGACCATAGAATAGACCGCATCATTCAGCCTTGCGCTCCCAGGCGAACTCGTGATCGGGCCGACGCGGATCGATGCCCGCCAGCATCATGCCCTGGCCGCGCGAGGAGTGCTTGTCGTTGAGCGGCACGTCCTCCGGGTCGCGCATCTGCACGAGGATCGTGGTGCGCGGCTCGTTCGAGCTATTCACGCCGGAGCCGTGCACCAGCAGGTACGACATGAAGATCGCATCGCCCGCCTTCGCCGGAATCGGCAGCGCGCCGTCGATCGGAAAGCGATCCTCCGGCAGGTGATGATCCTGGCCGACCGCTTCGAGCGGCCCGAGCTTGTGCGAGCCCGGCACGACGCGCAGACAGCCCTTCTCCACCGGCGCATCGTCGAAGTGAATGATCGCCGCGATCATCGAATGGCGCTTGTGCGGGAAGTAAGGGTAGTCCTGGTGCATCGGGAACGGCGAGCCGTTCTCCGGCGGCTTGATGAACATCTTCGTGTGATGCAGCTGCACGTTCGGCCCGACGATGCCCTGTGCGACACGCGTGAAGCGCGGATCGACCAGCAAGCTGGTGAACGCCGCCGAATAGAACTGCACGTCGTGACAATGCATCAGGCGCGTGCGCTTGCCCGGGTTCGCCGGAGCGCACGCTGCTCCAGGTCGCATCGCGCTCGCCGAGCCGCTCCGCGAGCTCGTGCAGCTCCTGCCGATAGAACGCAGCTTCTGCCGCGGTCAACAGACCGCGCACGTGCAGATAACCGTTCTTCTGATAAAACTCGTTCTGTTCTACGCTGAGCATCTGACTATCCGCCGATCCGCTTCGTATCCGCTTCTCGCCCAATGCAGCCACATCGCGGCGGTCCAGGAGAAGTCGCCGCCGCCGCTGCCGCGGCCGCTCATCGGGCAATACGACTCGTAGAATCCCGCGCCCTCCATCAGCGCGCGGGTGTCCGACCGCACGCGTTGCGCGGGTCCGGCGTAACCGGCTTCGCTCAGCCCGGTGCCGATCATGAAGTTCACGACGGCCCACACGGGGCCCCGCCAATAGCGGATCGAATCGAATCCCGGGTCGTCGGGATCGAGGCTCGGCATGAGGTAGCGCGCGCGTTCGGCAATGCGTTCGAAGTGCTGCAGCGTGCTCGCGTCGCGCGCCTCGTGCTTCAGCCCGGCATAGAACGACAGGAACGACGCGCTCGTGACCAGGCCCGAGAACCGGCCGTTGATCGAATCACGCGAGCAGTACGCGCCGATCTCCTCGTCCCAGAGGTAGTCGATGCCGGCTTCGGCTCGCTTGACGTAGCCTCGCAGCTCTTCGGCTTCCGCCTTGCGACCGAGATCGTCGGCCAGTGCTGCAAGGTCTCGATTCGCACGCAGCAGCATCATCGTCATGCCGACGTCCGCGACCCGGAACGGATGCTCGCGCGCGATGCGGCGCTGGTCCCAGCCCATCTCGCGGCCAGCCTGCACCAGCGCCAGGTAGCGGTCGTACTCGGCCTTCGTCGGTCGCATGCTCTGATCGAGATGCGACGTGTCGCGCCGCGTGTACTCACCGACTCGCGACGTGTCGATTGCGTGCGAAGGAGCGTCCCACTCCGGTGAGTTGTCGCGACCCGTTTCCCACGGGTGCACGGCAATCACGACGCCCTTGCCGAGCGGGTCGCGCACCTGTGCGAACCAGCGATGCCATGCGAACAGCTTCGGGAACAGCTGCTCGAGCCGCGGTCGAAACGCTGCGCTCCGCTCGGCACGCAGCCACAGTGAGCGCACGACGCTGGAGGCGACCGGCGGCTGGGTAATGCCCGAGGTCAGGGGGGATCGCCCGGTGCCCCAGACCGCCGGTCCGGGAAAGTAGCCGGCGTCGTCCTTCCAGAACACGATGTGCGGCACGAAGCCGTCGGGCCACTGCGCCTCGAACAGCGTTTCGAGCTCGCGCCACGCGCGGTCCTGGTCGAACGTTGCAAAGCCGAGTGCGACGAACGCGGAGTCCCAGTTCCATTGGAACGGATACACGCGCCCGTTCGGCACGGTGTAGCCGCCGCGATCGTTGGCGCGCAGGATTTCCCGCGCGCGCTCGTCCAGCTGCATCGTCATCTCTCGACTGTCGCTCAAAAGTCCACCGTGAAGCGCAGCGTATAGCGCCGCGGCAACACCGGCCGGCCGACGAAGTACGCACCGATCGCGGCTTGCGCCGTGTCCTGGCGCGGCGAGCCTTCGGTGATGCCGTCGTCGTCGAGCAGGTTGTAGACGTCGATGCCGACGCGCGCGGTCATGTCGGCCCAGTCGAACGTGTAGCCCGCGCCCAACCGCATGATGTCGTACGCGTCGAGCTTGATGAGATTCGACTCGGTCGTGAACGTGTCGCCGGTGTGCGTGTTGTACAGGGCCGCATCGAACCTGCCGTCGTCATAGTAGAGGCCGAGGTTGTACAGGAGGTTCGGCTGGCGCAGCAGCTCGTTGCCGACGAACGCCGGGTTCGTGTCGAACTTCGTGAACTCGTGCTCCTGCCAGGTGACGTTGCCTTCCACGTTGAGGTTGTCGAGCAGGCGGAAGGTAAAGTCCGCCTCCATGCCGTACGACTCGGTCGAGACGATGTTGACGCGCTCGATCACGCTGCCGTTCGGCCCGTTCACGAAGCTCACGGCGCGCCGATCGTTCAGCTCGGTGTACAGCGCAGAGAGCGTGCCCGAGAGGCGGTCGCCGATGTACTTCACGCCGACTTCGGCCTGCTTGATGATCTCCGCGGTGTAGCTCTGCGGCTCGGTTGAGCGCGTTGAACTGGACCGCGCGCAGCTCGGGGAAGAAGAAGCCCGCGCGCGGCGTTGGCGTAGATGTTCACGGAGTCGGTCAGCTTGTACAGGGCGCCGAGTGCGACCGCCCATTCGTCGGTGTCCACGCTGCCCGTCAGGAACTGGCCGTTGCCCCACACGACGTCGCGCTGCACCGGCGACAGGTTCGGCGTGGTCGAATCGGTCACGACCGTCGCGCTGCGCTCGCGCCTGATGTCGCCGTCGATGGACTCGAAGCGCGCGCCGATGTCGAAGATGAACTTCTCGCTCTCGCATCTGATCGGCGAGATAGATCGCCTGGCGTTGCGCCTCGTGCTTGTTGTTGACGTAGCCGATGCCGGGATTGAGCAGACCGTTGCGCGAGATGATCGTGCCGTCGCTCAGCGTCAGATTGACCAGCCGCGCCTCGTTCTGGAAGTCGGCCAGGTACATGGTCGTGACGTTGAAGTCCTCCGCCTCGGCGTCGGCGTAGAAAGCGCCGAGCGTGAAGTCGTGCTCGAACGCGCCGAGCGTCATGGCCTTCGTCAGGTTCAGCTCGATGCTCATGTCGTCGGCCGGCCGGTCGCGATCGATGAAGCGGTTCGCGAACAGCAGCGCGTTGGCCGGCAGAACCTCGCCGGTATCCGCATAGGTGAACGTCCCGCTCAGCGCTCCTGCGGGCAGGCCGCGCGTCGTGCGTGTGCCGGCAGCGGCAGGATTCAGGAAGGCCGCCTGCGTCTCCGGCACGTTGACCAAGCCGTCGCCATCCAGGAAGAAGTCGAAGACGTGGTCGTAGCTCGCATAGCGCGCCTTGCCGTTCACACCCCAGTCGTTGCCGAGGTCCTTCTCGAACGCGATGCCGATCGAGCCGTCCTTCGTCACCACGCCGTCGCCGATCGACGAGCGGAACACGCCGCCCGGCACGTTGTAGCTCATGCCGTCGACCTGGTCGGTCTCGACCTGCTCCACGTCGTCGCCGTCGTTGCCGCGGATGCGCTCACGCGTGCTGCCGTCGAGCGGCATCGGCAGGTAGAACTGCGCCTGATCGTCGATGTACTGCGCGAACAGCGTGATCGAGCCGGAGTCGTCCGCGAACTCCTTCTTGAGGTTGCCGCGGAGCTGGAACCCTTCGGTCTCGTTGCCGGTCTTGATCGGGCCCTCGTCGTAGCGATAGAACCCGGACAGCGCGTAGTAGAGCCCGGCGTCGGCGTTCAACGGCCCGTTCAGCGCGAAGTCGCTGCGCACACGGCTCTCGTCCGCAACTTCCAGCTGCACCTTCGCTTCCGGGCGTATCGGTGCCCGTCTTCGAGATGTAGTTGATCAGGCCGGCGACCGAGCCGGGACCGAACAGGTTGGAGACGCCGCCGCGCACGAACTCCAGCCGCTCGATGCCGAGGTCGTTGCGGAAATAGACGTCGAACGCCGAAGAGTTCAGGCCGAACGAGCTGAACACCGGCATGCCGTCGTACATGAGCGGCGTGAACTGATACTGGCCGCCCGACGGCAGGCCCTTGATGAACACGTTGGCCGCGACCTCGCCGCCGCCGCCTTCGGCTTTGATCGTCGGCACGGAATTCAGGATGTCCGCCTGGCTGTTCGAGGTGAGCTTCTGCAGCCGGTCCTCGTCGAAGCTCGTCACGGCCAGCGGCGTGTCGACCGAGGCGCGGGCCAGGCTGGTGCCCGTCACGACGATCTCTTCCAGTTGATTGCCCTCGCCTTCGGGAGTCGCTTCCTGCGCAGTAACCGTCCCAGAGGTAGCGGGCGCAGCAATGCGGCGATGGACAGCAGCCGCGTGCGGTGAACGGAAAGGCAGGTCGTGCTCAACATCGAAGTCCCCCTCCTGCTTGAATTTTTGCGCGGCAGCGCGTGCGCTGCCGCATGCCTGGCATCGATTTCGAGCCAAGCGTAGGCCCTCAAAAACGTTTTTGTCAACGAAATATCGCGATTACGCCATCCTCGCGGCATTGCATTAGACTTGGCGCCCATGTCGATCGTGCTGCTCGCTCGGGATCTCGGGCTGTCGATCTCGACCGTGTCGAGAGCGCTGAACGGCTACGACGACGTGTCGCAGTCGACCCGCGAGCGCATCATCAAACGGGCGCGCGAGCTCGGGTACAAGCCGAACCCCGGCGCGCGCCGGTTGAAATCCGGCCGCAGCTCCATGGTCGGCGTCATCCTGCCGTCGGCCGGCGATGGCGTGCGCTTCGTCGATTCCGTCTATTCCAGCCTGCTCGGCGGCGTCGAAGCGGAGCTCGAGAACGGCGGCTATTCGCTGATCGCGACGATGCAGACGCGCAACGATCCGGTGCGCGAGGCGGCGCTGTACGAGAATTTCATCAAGGGCGGATGGATCGATGCGCTGCTGATCGTGCGGACGCGCGTCAACGACACGCGCGTCGCGCTCGCGCGCAAGCATCACATCCCCTTCGTCGCGTATGGCCGCACGGAAACCAGCGAACCGTATGCCTGGGTCGATACCGACAACGAGAAGGCGTTCTATCTCGCGACCATGCGCCAGTTCGAGTTCGGTCATCGCCGCGTCGCGCTGCTCAACGGTCCGCTCGAGTTCTACTTCGCGCGGCTGCGCGAGAAGGGCTACACCAAGGCGCTCGCCAAACAGCGCATCGCTTCCGATCCGCTGTTGATGCTCAACGGCGATCTCAGCGAGGTCAGCGGCTTCGCGATGTGCCGGCAACTGCTGGCGTTGCCCGCGCCGCCGACCGCGATCGTCTGCGCGACCGATGCGATGGCGATCGGTGCCCTGGCCGCCTGCCGCGAGCGCGGCATGGAAGTCGGCAAGGACATTTCCATCGTCGGTTACGGCAACTCCAGCCATTCGGCGTTCGCCGATCCGCCGCTCACCACGATCGACCACGCCGTGTTCGAGAACGGCCGCCACATCGGCCAGAGCCTGCTGCGGCTGTTGCGCGGCGACGCGAAGCCGGCGGACATCCACTATCTCGAACCCGTGGTGCTCGTGCCCCGCAAGTCCGACGGCCCCTGTACGAAGTGACGGCCGCGTATGTCCGAGGGGGAGCAGATCTACGGGGCAGTCGAAGCGGGCGGAACGAAGTTCATCTGCGCCGTCGGCCGCGGCGTGCACGACATGCTGGAGGAGCGGCGCATCGCGACGCGCCAGCCCACGGAAACGCTCGCGGAAGTGCTGCAGTTCTTCCACGCGATGCAGCTCAAGCACGGACGTATGCGCGGCTTCGGCATCGCTTCGTTCGGGCCGATCCAGCTCGACCGACGCGCGGGCGACTGGGGCACGAATGCTCGCGACGCCGAAGCCCGGCTGGGCCAACGCGAATCTGGTCACCGCTCTGCAGCCCGTTGCCGATTGCGGGATCGAGCTCGACACTGACGTGAATGCCGCCGCGCTCGCGGAGGCTGAGCTGGGCGCCGGCCAGGGATGCGGCAGTGTCGCGTACGTCACGGTCGGCACCGGCATCGGTGCCGGCGTCGCGATCAACAACCAGACGCTGCGCGGGCGCATGCATCCGGAGATGGGACACATCCAAGTGCGCCGCGATCCGCGCGACGTGTCTTTCGCGGGCCTGTGCCCGTTTCATGGCGATTGTCTCGAAGGCGTCGCGAGCGGTCCGGCGATCCAGCGTCGCTGGCAGTCCGATCTCGCCGCGCTTCCTGAAGATCACGTCGCTTACAGCATCATCGGCGGCTATCTCGGCCAGCTCGCGGCGACCATCGCGTTGGTCACGTCGGCGGAACGGATCGTGTTCAGCGGCGGTGTGATGGAGAGCGGACTGCTGTTGCCGCACATCCGCAATGCCACGCGCGATGTGCTCGCCGGCTATCTGCCGCCGCACGAGCCCGACGGTTGCGTCGAAAACTCCGTGTGCATATCAGCGCTCCACGGACGCGCGGGCGTGCTCGGCGCGATGCTCCTTGCACGGCGCGCGAGCCAGTTGCAAGCAGTACGCGCGTGAATTCCGACGCTGGTGCCTTGTCGAGCTGGCTCGTCCGGCACGCTTATCCGTGCTGGTGGTCGCGCGGTGTCGATCATGTTCACGGCGGTTTCCATGAAAGCCTGCGACAGGACGGCGAGCCTTCCGGCGAAACGCGCCGCGCGCGGCTGTATCCGCGGCAGATCTATGCGTTTTCGGTTGCCGGCGAGCTCGGTTGGCCGGGACCGGCAGCGGATGCGGTTCGTCAAGGACTCCGGGCGCTGCTCGCTCACTATCGCCGACCCGATGGACTCTATCGCGGCCTGGTCACTCCAAGCGGTGCGCCGCTAGTCGAACGCGCCGTTCTATACGATCAAGCGTTCGTGCTGCTTGGGTTTGCAGGCGCGCACAAGGCGCTCGGTGAAATCAGTGCTCGCGATGAAGCGCACAACTTGATCGCACGCATCGACGCGGCACTCCGCAATTCGAACGGTGGGTTCGAAGAGAGCGCACCACGGAGCCTGCCGCTGCTGGCGAACTCCCACATGCATCTGCTGGAAGCGTGCCTGGAGTGGATGGATCAGGACGAGGACCGCACGTGGAGCGAGCTCGCCGAGGAAATCGTCGAGCTGGCGTTGCGCCGCTTCCAGGATCCGGCCAACGGGTTCATTCGCGAGTTCTTCGACGGCGACTGGACGTGCGGCGCCGGGCGCGGACGCGGACGTGGTCGAGCCCGGCCATCAATATGAGTGGGCGTGGTTGCTGCTGCGGTGGTCGCAGCGCGTACACAACCCTCGCGCGTTCCAGCTCGCGCTCGATCTCATCGATCGCGCCGAAGATCGCGGCGTCGATCCCGCACGCGGTGTCGCGATCAACGCACTGTTCGGCGACGGCAGAGCTCGCGATGCGCGAGCGCGCTTGTGGCCGCAGACCGAGCGCATCAAGGCCACATGCCTCGCTGGGGCCATCACCGGCGAGGCGCGATATTCAGCAATCGCTGCCGCTGCCACGCGCTCGCTGATGAAGTATCTGGACACGCCGACGCCGGGGCTGTGGCGCGACACGATGGACGAGCGCGGCGCATTCGTGGAGCAATACGCGCCGGCGAGCTCGTTCTATCACATCGTCAGCGCCGTCCGTGCTATCGTCCCGCACGAGTAGCCATGCTGCGCAATCTCCTCAACGCATGCGTCCTGGTCATGCTCATCCTGCAAGGGGTGGCGCAGGCCAGCGTCGACGTGCAGCCTCACTCTTCGAGCCTGCACTGCGCGGACCACGATCCCGCCAAGTCTGATTGCCCGTGTTGCGGTGACAGCTGGTTGGGAATGGCAGCGGGCTGCGCGACTTCGTGCGCGGCGTCCGTCGCGATGATTCAGCAATCCTTCGACGTGCCACCGGCTCTTCCGCAATCGCATCAAGCGGCTGCCCTCCCGTGGCAGATCGGCCCCAGCTACCTGCCGCTGACTCCGCCTCCTATCGCCTGATCGGTCGTTCGCTCTTCAGCGTTCAACACCGACAGGAGATCTTCGATGTCTCTCAATTTCACGCGCGTCGCGCAAGCGATCGCGTCGCTCGCAGCTTGTGCGATGGCCGCCGCTGCACACGCGAAGCCCATTGCATTCGCGCACGGCACCACCGTCATGGGCGAGTATGGCGCCGGCACGATGACAGAGGTGCAGGCCTTCTACGCTCCGACTTTCCGTTACTCGCTCGGTGCCAGTCATCTGACACTCGACAGCGCCATCGACCGCAAGACGCGCGACGTCACGTACTTCCGCGCGAACTACCTGCCGAAGCGCTGGAACCTCGAGAACGCGCAGGGCAACCTGTTCGTGTGGGGCGGCGTCGGTCGCGCCCACATCGGCGAGACGAGCGACGACCAGTTCGCGTGGAACGTCGGCGGACAACTCGACTATGAAACTCGCCGCGTCTACGCATCGCTGCGGACCGATCTTCACGAAGCGAGCGCGTACAGCCATCGCATCGATACGCTGCAGCTAGGTGTTGCGCCGTACGAGCACGACTACCAGACGCTCGCAGTCTGGGTCGTGATCCAGGCGCGCCAGTACACCGGCGGGCTGTTTCGCGGCACCGAGTACGCGGCTCTGCTGCGGCTGTTCAAGCGCAATGCCTGGCTGGAAGCGGGCGCGACTGAGGACGGCAAGCTCCAGGCCATGCTCATGTTCAACTTTTGAAGGCATCCATCATGACTTCGCAACGAATCGTTCTTCTGCTGCTGGCCGCTCCTCGCCGCGAGCGGCGCGCGCGCCGCAACCATCGAGCTCACCGTGAACGGACTGGTCTGCGGATTCTGTGCTCAGGGCATCGAGAAAACTCTGCGCCGAAACGCCGCGACCGACGACGTGTTCGTCAGTCTCGAAAACCGCTTGGTCGCGATCGCGACCAAACCGGATGCCGACATTCCGGACGAGGTGCTGCGCAAGGCGCTGCAAGACGCCGGCTACGACGTCAAGGCGATCGCGCGCACGGACAGATCGCTGCAGTCGCTGCGCGAGCAAGTAAAGGCCAAGAAATGACCTCGGCACACAACCGCAACGTCGGCATCGCGGCGACGGCGCTGCTCGCGAGCTCGGCCACGCTGCTCTGCTGCGTATTGCCCGCAGTTCTGGTGTCGCTCGGTGCAGGCGCCGCGCTCGTCGGGCTCGTCAGTGCAGTTCCACAGCTGATCTGGCTGAGCGAGCACAAGGCTCTGGTGTTCGGCGTCGCCGGAGCGATGCTGCTGCTGAGCGGCGTAGTGCTTTGGAACGCTCGTCGTCTGCCCTGCCCGACCGATCCGCAGCTCGCACGCAGCTGCATGCGGCTGCGCGCGCTCAGCAATCGGTTGTGGGCAGTCGCTGCGATCGCCTACGCCGTCGGCGCGGCCTTCGCGTTCCTGCTGCCGGCACTCGGCTAGCTAGACGTTCGTTGATGCTGAAACGGCCCGGACCCATGAGCGCGAGGGCGATCGCCGTCATCAGATACATGCCCTGCAGCTCCAGCGCCCAGCCGCCGTGCTCGCCGAGCTTGAACAGGTCGGCGCGATGCGCGATGGCGATCGCGAAGACCATGTTGATCGCGATGAGCGCAGCGCCGATGCGCGAGTACCAGCCGAGGATCAGCAACAGCGGCGCGACGATTTCGCCGACGTACACGCCGTAGGCGACGAAGCCCGGCAACCCGATCGCCGTTAGGCCCTGCACGATGCCGTCGATGCCACCCTGCAGCTTGGCGATGCCGTGAAGGAGGATGCAGACGCCGAGGGTGATTCGCAGCAGGAGTCTGCCGAGGTCCGCGTTCGTTCTTGTCATGGCGGGCGATTATACGCGGCGGATTATACGGCAGCGCTCTTGACCCTGCCCTTGGGGAAAGCCGCACAGTCGCGGCATGGAAATCCAAGCCGTCTTTTTCCGATTGCTGCCGGTCCTGGGTGCGCTGGCGGTGGCGAGCCTCGTCGAGGCCATCGTGCCGCTGCGCCAACAAGTCGCGCCGCTCGAACGGCCGGCTCACGACCAATCTCTGGCTGCTGGCGATCACGCTCGGGCTGGCCATGCTGCTCAATTTCACTCTGGCACTGGGCGCGGCCTACGTGCGTCGAGAGCGGCTTCGGGCTGCTGCAGCTCCTGGAGCTAGGCCCGGCGGTTTCCTTCGTCATTGCCTTGCTGGCACTCGATGGCGCCACTTATCTCGTACACCGATTGTTGCACCAGGTTCCGTTGCTGTGGCGCGTGCATCTCGTGCATCACATCGACGCATCGGTCGATGCGACCACCGCGTTTCGCCAGCACCCGATCGAAGGCGTGCTGCGCTTCGCGTTCATCGCCGCGACCGCCTGGACGTTGGGAGCGCCGCCCGCGGCGATTGCCCTCTATCGCCTGCTCGGTGCACTCAACTCCGTGCTGGAGCACGCGAACATCCGCGTGCCGCGCGCGCTCGACCGCGCATTGGTGTGGTTCTGGGTCACGCCCGACATGCACAAAGTTCATCACTCGCGCGAGCGCATCGAGACGGATTCGAACTACGCAAACCTGTTCTCGTTCTTCGATCGTGTCTTCCGCACGTTCACGCCGAGCAGCCGCGGCCCGTTCGTGCACTATGGCATCAAGGGCTATGATGCGGCCGAACACCAATCCATCGGCGCGGTGTTGTGGCTGCCGTTCCAAGGCAGGGCGAACGTATGAGAATTTTCGCAGCGGCAATCGCGGCGCTCGTGTGCGGCGTCTCGATGGCGGCCAATCAGCCGTCAGTGAGCCAAGTCGTGTTCGTCTGCGAGCACGGCAACGTGAAGAGCCTGATGGCAGCGTCATATTTCAACCAGCTGGCTGAGCAGCGAGGTCTGCGTTGGCGCGCGATCTCGCGCGGGTCCGCGCCGGACTCCGACACAGTGCCGGAACTCATCGCGGCCAGACTGCGCGCAGACGGTGTCGACGTGAGCAACTTCCGCCCTGCGAAGGTCGAGGCAACCGAAGCCATCGAAGCCACGCGCGTCGTCACGATCGGTACCGACTTGCCAGCAGGCGTGCGGGCCGAGGCGCAGCGCATCGAACGTTGGAACGACGTCCCGCCCGCGAGCACGAGCTACGATGCCGCGCGGACCTCGCTCAAGGCGCACATTGCCGAGCTCCTCGATCGGCTGTCACGCGGACCGGCCGACAGGTAGCCGAATCGTCGCGAGCAACCCGCTGGGTTCATTCTTTGCCAGTGTGAGCTGGCCCTCGTGCCCTTCTGCGATGGCGCGCACTATCGCGAGGCCGAGGCCGAAGCCGCCTCGATCGATCTCGCGCGCCTGCGACAGCCGCTCGAACGGCTCAGTGGCCAGCCGCAGCTTGTCTTGCGGAATGCCGGGACCGTCGTCAGCGACGACGATGTCGACGAAGCCCGGCGCAGACCGCAAACGCGACGCGCGCGCTCCTGGCGTACTTGATTGCGTTGTCGATCAGGTTGCGAACCGCGCGTGCGAGCGCTTCCGGTCGGCACGTGTGCTGGACTGCCATGCTCGCCGACGAAGGCAACCTCGTGTCCCAGCTCTTCGAACTCGGCGCACTCGCTCTCCAGCAGCGCGCTCAGATCGACACGCCGCATCGGCTCGCCGCGCGACTCGCCTTTCAGATACTCCAGCGCCGAGGCCGTGATTCGCTCCATTCGTCTCGATTCTGGCGATCAAGCTGTCGCGCACGGCCGCATCGTCGACCATCTCCGCCTTCACGCGCAGTGCAGTCAGCGGAGTGCGCACGTCGTGGCTGATCGCCGCCAGCGTTTGCGTGCGCCTCGCCATCTCACCGGCAACCTCCCGCTGCATCGCGTTGAACGAGCGGATCGCGCGGCGCAGGTCGATCGGCCCGTCCTCGGCGACTTCGGTCGCCTCCATGCCCGTCGGCGAAGCTGACGCGCCGCGGCGGTCAGCTGGTTGAGCGGCCTGCCCGACCCTGCGAATGAAGAACAGCGCCACGGCGCCGACGAACACGAACGCCGCGGCTGACCTTGAGCATCCAGTCGAGCTTCTGCCGGAAGTGCCACTCGTGCGGATGAACCTCGGCGTTGAGCCAGCGACCGGACTGCAGCTGCACGCTGATGACGATGCCGTCCATGGGCAGATCGATCTCCCACGGTCCGCATCTGCGATACGAGAAATCCTCGCGCGTCAGACGCGCGTGGCCGGCCTCGACCCGCTGCGAATCGAGCGACAGCGCGCGCGGAGAGCGATTGCGCGAGCCGATGCGTGTCGTCGGTGTGCGCCGTAGTGCTGAAAGGCGCGTCGGTGACGGAGTAGCCGGCGTGGCACGACGACGCCAGGCCGACGACGTCGCGAACGCGCTCGCCATCGATACGCTCCAGGACCGGCACGAGACGTTTGAGCCGTTCGAGCGTGTGAGTGTCGGCCGCAGCCTCGATTGGCGTGTCGTGCTCGACGAACTCCAGCACGATCATCGTCGCGAACAGCGCCAGCAGCGCGACGGCGAGGATCGTCATCAGCTGGCCTTCGGCTGCTCATGACACCCGCTCGATCTCGGCCGCGAATGCGTAGCCGCCGCCCCACTGTGTCACGATGATGCGCGGGTTCCTCGGATCCGCCTCCACCTTGCGCCGCAGGCGGCTGATCTGGTTGTCGATGCTGCGATCGAACAGCTGCGCCTCACGCCCCTTCGTCAGGTCGAGCAGTTGCTCGCGCGTGAGCGCCAGCCCGGCGTGCTCGATCAGCGAGACCAGCAGCAGATGCTCGCCCGAGCTCAGCTTCACCGCCACGTCGTCTTCGCCGAGCAGCTCGCTTGCGAGCGAAATCGAAGCGCCAGCGATCGAATCGCACCAGACCCCTTGGCGCGCTGCTGCCGGCGCGGCAGCATCCGGCTGCGGCGGAGCACGGAACGGATGCGCGCCACCAGCTCGCGCGGATCGAACGGCTTGGCGACGTAGTCGTCCGCACCGAGCTCCAGGCCGACGATGCGGTCGGTGCTCTCGGTCAACGCGGTCAGCAGGATGATCGGCACTTGCGAGGTTTCCTGCAGGCGCTTGCAGATGCTCAGGCCGTCCTCGCCCGGCATCATGATGTCCAGCACGATGAGATCCGGGCTCGCCGTCGCCAGCAAGCGGTCCATCTCCCGGCTGTCCGACGCGACGCTCGTGCGGAAGCCGCGCGTGCGCAGGTATTCGGCGAGTGACGCCCGGATCTCCCGGTCGTCGTCGACGACGATTATGTGAGGCTGCTCGTTTGCCATCGCTGCCGCGTGCCGATCTCCCGGTACTTTAGAGCGCGCGGGCACTGCGCGGGGTTGGTGTCGCCGCAATAAATTTGTATCAATCTGTGTCAGACCGCGCCCGTGCGTCGCAACCCGGTACATCTTGCCGCGCCCGCTGACAGACTTTCAGCAACTGCCGCGGCGCGCTATCGTGCGAGTCATGCTGAAGGCACACAACCTGGGCCGGCGTTTCGGCGATACCTGGGCCCTGCAGGCGCTCGACCTGGAGGTCGCACCCGGCGAGATCCAATGTCTGCTCGGCGCCAACGGCGCCGGCAAGACGACCACCATCAACCTGTTCCTCGGCTTTCTCGAGCCGAGTTGCGGCGCCGCCTTCGTCAACGGCAACGAAGTGGCGCGCGACCCGCGAGCAGCGCGCGCGCATCTCGCCTACGTGCCGGAGCAGGTCAGCCTCTACCCCACGCTGACCGGGCTGGAGAACCTCGTCTATTTCACGCGGCTCGCCGGCAAGGCCGGCCGCGACACGGCGCAGCTCGAAGCACTTGCTGGACCAGGTCGAGCTCGCGCGCGGCGCGGCCGGCTACGGGTCGAGCGCTACTCGAAAGGAATGCGGCAGAAGGTCGGGCTGGCCATCGCGCTCGCCAAGGACGCGCGCGCACTGCTGCTCGATGAGCCGCTGTCCGGCCTCGATCCGCAGGCGGCGAACGAGTTCTGCGCGCTGCTGCTGAAACTCGCGGGCACAGGCGTCGCCGTTCTCATGGCGACGCACGATCTCTTCCGCGCGCAGGAGACCGCCAGTCGCATCGGCATCATGAAGGGCGGTCGTCTGCTGGAAAATCTCGCAGCTGCCGACGTCAGCCAGCGCGCAGCTCGAGCGCATCTACCTCGACCATATGCGTCGCAGCCTGGCGGCACGGCGGTGCCGCATGATCGGCACGATCGTCCGGCAAGGAGCTCACGGTCTTGCGGCGCGACGGCCGGGTGCTCGCCGCTGCTCGGCCTGATCGGCTGCGCTTGCCCTGCTCGCGCTTGCTCACGGCCTGGGCGACTCACGTCAAGCACGAGCAGCAGGTGCGCCGAGGCGCAGGCGGACGATCAGCGCGGCATTCCTGCAGCAGGGAAACAAGCCTTCGCATTCGGCCGCGCATTTCGGCCGCATGGCCTACAAGCCGCCGGCTGCGCTCGCCGTGTTCGATCCCGGCGCCGCGCCGTATCTCGGCCAGGTGATCTGGCTCGAAGCGCACCGGCAGGATCCCGCGATGTTCCGCCCGGCAGAGGACGCGCCCGAGCTCGGCCGGCTCGCCGACCTCAGCGTTGCCGGCGTTCTGACCAACCTGCTGCCGCTGCTCGTCTTCGTCATGGGCTACGGCGCCTTCGCGGGGGAGCGCGAGCGCGGGACGCTGCGCCAGGTCATGACCGCCGGCGCGGGCCAGGACGCCGTCTTCGCGGGAAAGCTCGTGGCGGTCGCTGGCGTTGGCGTCGCCGTCGCGTTCGTCGTCGATCGCCATCTCGACGGCGGCGGCAGTGATCTCCAGCGACGACGGCAGCGCACTCGACACGATCGCGAGAGGCGCGAGCATATTCGTCGGCTTCGCCGCGTACGCGTGCGCATGCGCAGGAGTCGCGCTGCTTCGTGTCTGCTCTCGCGCGAACCGCGACGTCGGCACTGCTGATCCTGCTGACTGTCTGGGCAGTCGCGATCGTCGTCGTGCCGACGCGTCGCGGCCAGCGCCGGCGAGCTGCTGCATCCGACGCCGGACGGCAGCACCTTCTGGATGGACACGGTCGGAAGCAATTCGCACGAACAGGCCGAAGCGCGGCAGCGACGCGCTTCGTCAGCTCGAACAGCAAGTGATCAGTCGGGCCGCCGGTCGCGAGCTGCTGCCGGGCGAAGCGGCGTCCGCGAATCTGAATCGCGCGGCGCTCGGCCAGGAAATTTCGGAGGTGCTGGGCGCGCAGTGTCTACGCCAAGGCGTATGCAGCGCTGTACGCGACCTACGACCGGCAGCGTCGAGCGCGACGGGCTGCGTCGGCTCTATCGCCGGCAATCGCGCTGTCGCACTGGTCGAGCGCGCTCGCCGGCACCGACATCGCCGCGCACCAGCACTTCGCCCTGGCAGCCGAGCGGCAGCGCCAGACGCTGATCCGCAAGATCAACGAAGACATGATGGTGAATGGCGCCAGGACAGGGTTACGACTACCTGGCCGTCCGCCGAATTCTGGCGCACCGTTCCGGACTTCGTCCTATCGCGCGCCGCCGGCGACGCTCGCGATTCGCTCGGCACTCGACGACCTGCTGGTGCTGCTTGCGTGGAGCGGACTCGCCATCGGGGCGGCGTGGTGCGCGGCGCGACGGCAAACAGCGATCTAGTCAGCCCCGATGAACCTGCGTGACATGTTCCTGCATGAATGGCGAACGCGTCTCGCGCGGCCGGCCGCGCTCGTGAGCCTGGCCGCCTTTGCCGCGATCCTGATCTTCGCTGCGGTCAGCGGACGAGTCGAGCGCGATGCGCGGGCGCAGGCCATCGCCGGCCACGAATCGCAAGTTGCGGACGCGATGCAGCGCTGGCTCGCAGATCTGCGGGCTCGCGAAACTCGCGGCGCGCAGTCCGGCGTGCCGCCCTGGGCCGCCTCGCCGATGGATCTCGAGTTTCCGTCCTCGCTGCCGCCGGCGCCGCTCGCGGATTTTGCGATCGGCCAGGCCGACCTGCTGCCGAGCACCGGCAAGCTGTCGCTGTGGGATCCCGACGTGCGCCTGTTCTCGCGCTACGAGTTCGAGGATCCCGCGTCGCTCGCGCTCGGCGCGCTGGACCTGAGCAAGGCGATCGTGCTCCTGCTGCCGCTGCTGATGATCGTCCTGTCCTTCGACGTGCTGTCGGCGGAGCGCGATGCGGGCCGCCTGGGATTGACGCTCGCGCAAGGCGCGGACCTGCGACGACTCTTCTGGCAACGGCTCTCGATCCGCTGCGGCCTCGTCATGATCGTAGCTCTCGCGATCGCCGCCAGCGGCGTTGTTCTCGAACGGCGCAGGGTCCGCGCTGTTCGACAGACTGCCCGGCTTCGCGTTGTGGTCCGGCTGCGCCGTGCTCTACGGCGCGTTCTGGCTCGCGATCATCGGCTATGTCGCGAGCGAGAATCAGCGCGGCGAATCCAACATCGTCCGGCTGCTGCTGTGCTGGACGACCTTCACGCTGATAGTTCCGGCCGCGGTCACTGCGATCGCGGAGGCGATCTATCCGCCTCCGTCGCGGCTCGCCTACCTGGCACAGGCGCGCCGGATCGAGATCGAAACGGAGCGAGCCGAAGGCGGGATCGCCAGCAGCTTCTTCATCGATCACCCCGAGCTGGTCGTCGACGACGCGAGCGAAATGCCGGCATACCTGCGCACGGCCTTTTTCGTCACGTCGACCGTCGACGACGCCACGCGCCCGGTGCTCGACGCGTTCGAGAGCACGGCCGCTCGCAGAGACTACGCGCTCACCCTGCTTCGCTATGTCTCGCCCGCGATCATCGCGCACGGCGTATTCAACGACGCAGCCGGCACCTCTGCGGCAAGGCACCGCCGCTACATGGCACAAGCGCGGGCGTACAAGCGTGCCTACGCTGAGCTGGCAGGTCCATACATCGCAGCGGGACGGCCTCTGCCGTCGGAGCGCGTCACCGCATTCCCGCGCTTCCGGTACCAGGAGTTGCCATTCAGCACAGTCCTTGTCAGCGCCTTTCCTGTGCTCGCTTTCCTGATGCTGGCAGCAAGTGCGTTGCTACTGGCAGCGAACCGCCGACTGCGCGGCGGTCTACAATAGGAGCGAGTGACCACCAGTCCCCCGCCTCCCCCACTGAGCCTCGCGAACGAGCACGCGTTCATTCGATACCTGATGGCGCGCAGCTTCGGCACGCTTGCCGTGCAGATGCAGACCGTCGCGGTCGGCTGGCAAGTCTACGCGGCGACTTCGGATCCGCTGGACCTCGGCCTGATCGGCCTGTCGCAGTTCCTGCCGTTCATCCTGCTGATCCTGCCCGCCGGCCATGCGGCGGATCACTACGATCGGCGCAAGATCCTCACGGGCTGCTACTTCCTCAACATGACCAGCGCGATCTGCCTGCTGGCGTTCTCGCTTCTCGGACATGCGCGCGGCCGGTCCGGTGTTCGCGGTGATGACGCTGTTCGGCGTGTACGCGTGCGTTCGCGATGCCGGCCGCGCAAGCACTGGTGCCCAACCTGGTGCGGCCGGAGCTGTTCGCCAAGGCGATGGCGGTGAACTCGACTGTGTTTCAGGTCTGCACGATCGCCGGGCCGACGCTGGGCGGCCTGCTCTACCTCGCCGGTGCCGGGCGTCGTATTCGGCACGGTGGCGACGCTGCTCGCGATTTCGACCGTGCTCATGATGAGAGTGCGCATCGGCGGCAGGAACGCGAGCGCTCCTCCCGCACGTCAGCTTGCGCTCGCTGCTTTCGGGCCTGACGTTCGTGCGCTCGAAGCCGACGGTGCTGGGCGCGATCTCGCTCGACCTGTTCGCGGTGCTGTTCGGCGGCGCCACTGCGCTGCTGCCGATCTATGCGCGAGACATCTTGCACACCACCTCGGTCGGACTCGGCGTGCTGCGCACAGCGCCGGGCATCGGCGCTGCAGTGTGCGCGCTCGCGCTGAGCCTCTCGCCTCTCGATCGACACGTCGGACGCTGGCTGTTCGCCGGCGTCGGTGTGTTCGGCGTCGCGACGGTCGTGTTCGGCCTGTCGACGAACATCGTCGTCTCAGTGATCGCGCTGATGCTGCTCGGCGCCGGCGACATGGTCAGCGTGTACCTGCGTCATCTGCTCGTGCAGCTCGAAACGCCCGATGAGATCCGCGGCCGCGTCAGCGCCGTGAACGCCGTGTTCATCGGCGCGTCGAACGAGCTGGGCGAATTCGAATCCGGCATTACGGCCGCATGGTTCGGCACAGTGCGCGCCGTCGTGCTCGGAGGCGTCGCGACCGTGCTCGTGGCCGCAACCTGGGCGTGGTGGTTTCCGCAGCTGCGTCGCATGGATCGCCTTCCCGAACGCGTCAAATGAGTGGCTCCATCTTCGCGCGCTAAGTGGATCTAGCTGCGCGTCGTGCAGTCGCTAGCATGGGCACATGAACCGCCGCTCCCTGCTGGCAATCGCCGCACTCGGAAGCTGCGGCACGGCTTGCGCCGCCTCCGCAGCAACGGCCGACAAACTGCCGCCCGACCTTGCGAAGGCAGTCAGAGCCTACGATGCGGCGACCGTCAGCAACGACGTCGCGACTCTCGCCAGGCTCGTCAGCGACGACTACCTGCTCGTGAACTCGGACTCGACACTGCAGAACAAGCAGTCGTACCTCGAAGATTTCAAAGTGCCGGGATTCAAGCTCGATCCGTACGTGCTACAGGAGCCGCTGCTGAAAGTCTGGGGCGACACCGCGCTGATCGCCGGCGTCGTGAATCTGAGCTGGACGCTGGATGGCGCGCGTAGCGCGCCTGCTGCGTATCGCGCACGTCTGGGTCAAGCACGAGGCCGGTGGCGCATGGCATACACGCAGCTCACGCGCATGCCGTAGCAGTAGTCAATCGTTCGCAGGCGCGGACCGGTCTTTTGCCGATCCGCATGGGATTTCCACGGGGCGGCCTTCGCCGCCTCTTCAGGATCTTGACGCAGCCCGCGATTGATCTTCGGCCTGCGCGCGCGACACGATGCCCGCACAACGCAGGGAGATCGACCATGCGCACCCTGCTGGCCATCGGCGTGATCGCGGCTCTGGGCGTCGGCACCGCACACGCGGCCGAACCCGCCAAGCCCGCAGCCAAGAAATACGTCGTCCCGCGCACCGAATCCGGCCAACCCGACCTGCGCGGCGTCTGGAACTACGGCTCGGACACGCCGTTCGAGCGTCCGGCGCAGTTCAAGGATCGCGAGTTCCTCACGCCCGAGGAAGCGGCAGCGATCAGCAAGCGGATTCGCGACACCTCCGCCGCAGATCGAGAAAGGCGACGGCGGCACGCCGATCGATCCGACCGGCGGCTACAACCAGTTCTGGATGGACTACTTCGGGCAAGGCGCGAACCTGCGCACCTCGCTGGTCATCGATCCGCCCGACGGCCGCGTGCCGCCGGTGCAACCCGGCGTGAAAGTCGAGAACGGCGGCCTCGGTCCGGACACCAACGGCGTGCGCCCGGTGCGCTTTCGCGTCGGCGGCGTCCGCAAGGACGGCCCGGAAGATCGCGGCCTGTCGGAGCGCTGCCTGATGGGCTACAGCTCCGGCCCGCCGTTCGTGCCGAGCCTGTACAACAACATCGTCCAGATCTTTCAGACCAAGACGCACGCCGTGATCATGACGGAGATGATCCACGACGCGCGCATCGTGCCGCTCGACAACCGGCCGGCGCTCGATCCCGCGTTGACGCAGTGGTCGGGCGATTCGCGCGGCCGCTGGGAAGGCGAGACGCTCGTCGTCGAGACGCGCAACTTCACCGACAAGACCACGAGCTTCCGCGGCGCCGGCACGGCCAAGGACCTGCACCTGACCGAGCGCTTCACGCGCGTCGGGCCGGACCGCGTCGACTATCAATTCACGATCGACGATCCGACGACGTTCGCGAAGCCGTTCACGGCGCTCGTTCCGATGGTGCGCGCCGACGGCGATCTCTACGAATACGCTTGCCACGAAGGCAACTACGGCCTCGCGAACATCCTCTCCGGCGCGCGCCAGGACGAGCGCGAAGCGACGGCAAAGAAATGAAACTCCACTGCACTCCTGCTCAGCGGCCTCGCACTCGCCTCGCTCGCCGGCATCGCTCGCACGGCGCCGCGACGCGCAGACAAGATCGCGCGCACGCCCGACGGCAAGCCGGATCTCAACGGCATCTGGCAGACGATGGGCTCGGCGCACTGGAACCTCGAGCCGCACAACGCCGAAGCCGGGCCCGTCGACTGCGATGGGCGCGCTCGGCGCGATTCCGGGCGGACTCGGCGTCGTCGAAGGCGGCCGCATTCCGTACAAGCCCGAGGCTGCCAAGCAGCGCGACGAGAACAAGGCGAACTGGCTCGAGCTCGATCCGCTCGTGAAGTGCTACTTGCCGGGCGTGCCGCGCGCGACCTATCTGCCGCATCCGTTCCAGATCGTGCAGGAGCCGAACACGCTGTTGATCACCTACGAGTTCGCCGGCGCGGATCGCATCGTCTACATGAATCGGCCAGGCACGCAGGCGCAGGTCGATTCGTGGATGGGCTACAACCTCGGCCGCTGGGAAGGCGACACGCTGGTGATCGACGTCACCGGGCAGATGCCGGAGAGCTGGCTCGACAGCGCCGGCAATTTCCACGGCCCGAACATGAAGGTGCAGGAGCGCTACACGCCGACCGGTGTCAATGTACTGATGTACGAGGCGACGATCACGGACCCGGACGTGTTCACGCGGCCGTGGAAGATCAGCATGCCGCTGTATCGCCGGCTGGATAAGAACATGCAGCTGCTCGACTTCAAGTGCGTCGAGTTCGTCGAAGAACTGCTGTACGGCAAGTACCGCAAGGGCGCTGCGCAGTAGGTCGGGCTCAGCCTGACGCAGATCGCTGCCCACCTACAATCCCGGCGTAATCCCGGAACTCGCCCAGGACCCGCGCGCACGCGGGTCCTAGTCTATGAGCCCTGTCCCCGAACCCTCGTAGGAGACCTGGCTCATGAAAGATCGATCGACTCTTTACCTGGCGTGCGCCGCCCTCGGCACGCTCGCCCTCGCGGCCGCCCCGGCGCCGCAAGCTCACGATGACGGCGCCCGCGCGCAGGCACACCAGCAGCAGTCCAGCAACCAGAGCAGGCGCAACGAGCTGGTCAAGATCGTCCGGCAGGTGACCGGCAAGTACTACCGGCAGCCCGTCGCACTCGCGGAGAACGACGGCTATCAGCTGTTGTTCGGCTGCGTCAGCGATGAAGATTCCGGCGCGATGGGCCTGCACTACGTGAAGCTGGAGCGGTATATGCCGTCCCCTGGCGTGTTCGACGCCGAGGTCATAGCCGAAGAGCCGGAAATCCTGCTCTACGAGCCGACGCCGTGGGGTCCGAGGCTCACCGGCGCTGACTACCTCATCGACGCTGCGACCTGGAACAAGACGCACGCGCACGCGCCCGAGCTGAACGGACAGATCTTCCACTTCTTCGACGCGCCGAACCGCTTCGGACTGCCGCCGTTCTACACGCTGCACGTCTGGGCGTGGAAGGACAGCCCGACCGGCACGTTCGTGAATTGGCACAAGGAAGTGCGCTGCGACGCGCACAACGGACCCGACCAGTAATCAGGTCAGCGCGGCACGCTACGCTCGGAGGGACGTGAAGGGCCGTCCGGCCCAATGGGCGTGCGTGCCGCTGCAGATCTTGTGCGGCAGTCCGATGCGGCATACCGGGCCGTCGGCGAAACGCTTGGCATCGATCAGGATGCACTCCGACGTCCCGGTGTTTTCGTCCGTGACGAAGCTGACGAGATAGCCGTCGTCCTCGTCGCGCGCGCCGATGCGCGGCGCGAACGGCGCTTCGCTCGCGTAGCGGTTCGCGCCGAGCTCGATCTCCCACGACTGCCCGGTCTGCAGGTCGTGCTTGACGAAGCCGACGAACAGGAACCAGCCGGGCTTCGACTTCGAGCTGTAGACGTAGCGGTTCGGCACGCCGGTGTACTGCTGATTGATCATGCCGAACTCGAGGATGCGATCGTCGAGCGGCTCCTCGCGCGTGCGGCCGGTGCGCAGATCGAAGCGCCAGCGATGCAGCCGCGAGCGGAAGCTGTGCTCGTCCAGGTACGCCATCATGTGCGCGTAGCTTGACGGCGCATCCTTGCTCGGCCGCGGCGTCGGGTTCTCCTGGAAGTAGCCGTCCATCACGATCTCGTGCTCGCGCTCGTACGCGTTGAGGAAGTGCAGGACGTAAGTCGGCGCAGCCTCGAACCAGCGCAGCTCCTCGGTACGACCGTGCCGCGGGATCACGCCGAAGCGCGACGGCAGATCGTGCATGCGCACGGCGTGGACGTTTTGCGCGAGCAGGTCGCCGTCCCAGAAAGCCGGCAGGTCGTTCAGGATCGAATGACGCGCAGTGATCGCCATGTCATGCGGCAGGCGCGGGCCCGGCAAGCGGAATCGGCGTGTAGTTCGTGAGCCGGCCGTTACGATCGACGACGCCGTAGTGCATGTAGGGCGCGTGCTTCGAGTAGTTGAAGAACATCAGCTCGCCGGTGGCCGGATCCACCTTGGGATGCGCCGACACGCCGTCGAGCGGCGCCCAGGCCGCAACGCCGAGCGTGTCGAGCGTCTCGGGGTCGAGACAGTACGCCTCGCCACACTGATAGAACGTGGACAGCGCGACGCCGGCGTGCAGAGTGATGTCCGTGCTGGACGAATCCTTCAAGCTGCCGTGCGCGCCGAATCCGGGCCGCAGCGATGTGCCCGGCGGATCCATGAGCCCGCCCCACAGCGAGCCGCCCGCCTCCTGCTCGGCCGCGAGGCAGCGCGTGCGCACGAAACGATTGCGGTAGCTGACCTGGCCGCGGCGAAAGTCCAGCTGGTGGATCATCGCGTCGCCGTCGAACGGGTGATAGCGGCCGAGCGGCTGGTGAATCTGGTTCTCGGTGTTGCGCAGGTAAACGCCGTCGAGGTCGGCGGGAACGGCGCCTTCGAGCACCGGCAGGTCGTGCGCCGTGACTTCCTCGTACAGCGGCGTCCATGCGCCCGTCAGATAGGGATGGTCGCTGTCCCGCAGCGTGGTCCTGATCGGCGGGAGCTTCTCGATTCTCATGGCACGGCGATTCTATGCGCCCACAGTCTCGTTGTGCAAGCTTGTGGGGCACCCTACACTACCGCCCTACAGCCACACGACCGAACCGAGGGGGACGATGCCATGCGACAGCGGATTCTTGCAGTGCTCGGCGCCCTTCTGCTCGCCGCCGCAGCGCCCTCGGCCTCGGCCGATACGGACGCGCAGAAGCTCGCGACCGTGCGACAAATGATCGACGCGTGGAACACGCGCAACTGGCAGCAGGTGTACGACTTGTTCGCAGAAGACGGCGTCCTGCAGAGCATGATGTTGCCGACGCCGAGCGTCGGTCGCGAGGCGATCAAGAAGCGCATCGGCGCGCTCGCTGCAGACATCTCCAAGATCGAGCTGCGCATCCGTCACCTCGGCGTGGCCGACGGCGTCGTGTTCATCGAGCGCGTCGATGACTTCGTGTATCGCGGCCATCACGGCGCGGTGCCCGTCGTCGGCGTCGTGGAAGTCGAGCACGGGCGCGTGAAGGCCTGGCGCGAATACTACGATCGCGCCCAGATGATCGAAGCGATGGGACTGAAGGAAGACTTCGACGCCGCGCGCAAGCGTGAATGAGCGAGCCGCTAGACCGCGGCGGCCCCGCGCCGGGCGGCGGCCTCGCCGGCCACCGGCGGGAAGGTGACGTCGTGAGGATCGATCGTCTTGTGGCAATGACTGCAGGCCACCACTGCGTTGAGCCGCGCGCCGCAGGTCTTGTGGAACACGCGCAGGTTCGGACCGCCGGCCGGCGCGAGCCAGCGATCGCCCCATTGCATCAGC
This sequence comes from uncultured Gammaproteobacteria bacterium, assembly GCA_963830745.1. GTDB lineage: Bacteria > Pseudomonadota > Gammaproteobacteria > Steroidobacterales > Steroidobacteraceae > Steroidobacter. The sequence continues at coordinate 134,866 of CAWHNL010000008.1, read as the reverse complement.
ATCAGCGCGTGCGGGAACAGGTCGCGGCCCTTCTGCGTGAGCCGATACTCGTAGCGCGGCGGCCGCTCGGAGTACTGGCGGCGCTCGAGGATGCGATGATCGACCAGGTAGTTGAGGCGGTGCGTAAGAATGTTGGTTGCGATCTCGAGCCCGCTCTGGATCTCGTCGAAGCGGCGCAGGCCGAGGAACGCCGCGCACAGCACGAGCGGCGTCCAGCGGTCGCCGAGGATGTCGGTGATGTGCACGAAAGCCGTGCTGGCGCCGCGATGACTCTCGGCGTTCACGGACGACAGGCGGCGAAAGCGCGGTGTAGCGGCGCGAGAGCGGCCGGCACTGGCCACGACTTCGTAACCGGTGTCGCGCACTTCGACGAGCTTGCCGCAGCTGGAGCACATCGTCTCCGGCTGCATCGCGTGCTTGCAGACGTTGTGCCGCAGATAGCGCGGGATGCCGGCGCCGCTCGGCGCCCAGTTATGCTCCCAGCGCCACGTCACCAGCGTCACGCCGTACAACGCCAGCCCCATCGCGGTGAGGCGGTATTCGAAGCGCGGCGGCGCATCCGAGTAGCGAACGCGCTCCAGCAAGCCGTTCTCGACCAACCCGTTCAGCCGGCTGGTCAGCGTCGAGCGGGCCGCGCCGCTCAGGTTGCGGAACTCCTCGAAGCGGTGCGCACCCTGGAATGCGTCGCGCAGGATCAGCAGAGTCCAACGGTCGCCGATGACACTCAATGCGCGCGTAACGGAGCTGGCGGCGATGATCTTGGCGTTCGAAGGCATCGCGCGAACTGTAGGCGTAGCGGAGCGAGCATGCAATGATCCGCTTCGATGAAAGAGTGGCAATCGTCACCGGCGCAGGCAAAGGACTGGGGCGCGCGTACGCGATGCACCTGGCCGCACGCGGCGCTCGCGTATTGGTCAACAACCGCCGGCGGTCGGCAGCCGAGCCGTCGAGCGCGGACGAGGTCGTGCAGGCCATCCGGCAAGCCGGCGGCCAAGCCATCGCGAACTACGACAGCGTCGAAGATCCCAGCGCCGGCGAGCGGATCGTGCAGCAGGCGCTCGACGCCTGGGGCCGGATCGACGTGCTCGTCAACAACGCGGGCGTCGATCAGCGCTCGACGTTCCACAAGGTGAGCGTCGAGCAGTTCCGGCAGATCTTCGACATCAACTTCTACGGCTCGCTGTACGTGACGCACGCGGCCTACGCGCGCATGCGCGCGGCCGGGCTACGGGCGCATCGTCGTGTCGACTTCCGTCGCCGGTCTGTACGGGCTGCACGGCCTGACGGCCTACGCTGCGTCGAAGGCGGCCTTGATCGGCTTCATGCGCACGCTCGCGATGGAAGGCAAATCGCACAACGTGTTGACGAACGCGATCGCGCCGTACGCGGCCACGCCGATGACCGCACGCCAGGGGAACATGCCGGAAGAGTTCATGACGACCATGCGCCCGGAGTTCGTCGCGCCCGCGGTCGCGCTGATGGTCAGCGAGCAGATCGAGCATGAACGGCCAGGTGATCATTGCCGGCAGAGGCGTGTTTCGCCGCGCAGCCAACGTCGAGGGCCGCGGACTGCGCTACGCGGAACCGGCCGACGCGACGCCCGAAGCGCTGGCCCGCGACGTCGCGCAGCTCCTCGACATGCAGGATGCGACCGAGTTCGCCGATGCGATGGCAGCCTTCCAGCAGCTCTTCGGTCAGGCATCCGGAGCGAAGTGATGCACGCAGCTCGGCGCTACGACCGATACACCGCTCGCCTGGCCGCAGCCCGGCGCGCGCGTGGTGGACGGTCGCCGTGCTGACGTTCACCTACATCATTTCGTTCGTCGATCGCACGATCCTCGGGCTGCTGATCGAGCCGATCAAAGCCGAGCTGTCGCTCAACGATACGCAGATCGGGCTCGTGCAAGGAATGGCGTTCGGCCTGTTCTACGCGGCCATGGGCTTGCCGCTGGGCTGGCTCGCGGACCGCACTTCGCGTCGCGGGCTGATCGCAGTCGGCGCCGCGCTGTGGTGCGCGGCGACGGCCGCGTGCGGACTCGCGTCGAGCTTCGTTCAGCTGTTCCTGGCACGCATCGCCGTCGGCGTCGGCGAGGCCGCACTCTCCCCTGCCGCGATGTCGATCATCAGCGATTCGTTCCCGAAGGAACGGCGCGCCGTGCCGATCGGCGTGTATGCGGCCGCGGCGGCGCTGGGCGCAGGTCTCGCACTGATCGTCGGCGGCACGGTGATCCAGCTCGTCTCGAATCGTTGGCAGACAGCGTTCGTGTTCGTCGGCCTCGGCGGACTCGTGCTGCTGCCGTTGCTCGCGACCGTCGTCGAGCCGGCGCGACGCAACGAGTCCGCGCTCGCCGTCGGGCCGACGCGGATCGACCGCTTCATCCGCGAGCATGCGGATTTCATGGTCCGCCACTACGTCGCGGTATCGCTCTACTCGGTCGTGATCTACGCCGTGCTCAGCTGGGTGCCGGCGCTGTTCATTCGCGTGCACGGCTGGACGCCCGGCGAGACCGGGCTGCGCTATGGCCTCGTGCTGCTGCTGTTCGGCGGTGCCGGCACCGTGCTCGGCGGCATCGCTGGCCGCGCAGCTCGGCAAGCGAGACGTGCACGCAACCGGCGATCTGGGTCACCGTGCTCGGCATGGCGGTCGCGTGGCCGCTGCTCGCACTCGGCGGCTGGGCCACCGATGGATGGACTGCGCTGGCGTGGTATGCGCCGGCGCTCCTGTTCATGACGCTGCCGGGCGGCACGGCGATTCAAGTCGTGCAGGAGGCCGTGCCGAATCGCCTGCGCGGGCAAGCGTCCGCGATCTACTACCTCGCGAACAGTGTGGTCGGGCTGACGTTGGGTCCGCTGTCGGTCGGCCTGCTGACCGACTACGTATATAAGGATCCGCTGCGCATCGGCTCCGCGCTGGCGCTGGTCGCGATCGTCATCGCGCCGATCACGACCGTGCTGGCATTCCAGACGCGCGCACCTTTCGCGCGACTCGTGAGTCGAGTGGCCGCGTAGCTGCGCGTCAGCGACCGGTATTGATCTCAGTTGTGCCGAGCTGCTTCGCGAAGCGTCGCGCGAGCGCTTCGGGCTCGCGGATCGTCTGGGCGCGCACTTCGACCGCCATCGTGTCGGTGTCGACTTCCTCGGCGCCGCGGCGAATCGCAGCGAGCCCGGCGGCGGCAATCGTCTCGGGCTTTTCCTTCGCACCTTTCACGTGGCTCGCCATGCGAGTGTCGACCGAGCCCACGAACAGCGCCGTGACAGTCGTGCCCTGCGCCGCAAGCTCCGCGCGCAAACACGTCGACATCGCGCGCGCTGCGAACTTGGAAGGGCTGTATCCGCCCATGATGGGCACGGCGACGATCCCGCCTGCCGACAAGACATTCGCGATTGCGCTCGGCCGGCTGCGCGCCAGGATCGGCGCGAACGCGCGGCACATCCCGAGCGGGCCGAAGTAGTTCACTTCCATCTCGGCGCGCGCGGCACTCAGGTCGGGCGCCGTCAGCAGCGTCTGCTTCAGGAACTGCCCGGCGTTGTTCACGAGGATCGTGACGTCCGGGCAGTCGCGCGCGGCGCGCTTGATCGACGCTTCATCGGCCACGTCGAGCTCCACGGCCACGACGCGGTCCGGCGCTTCGGCGACGAGGTGCGCAGCGCCGTCCAGACTGTCGCGTGCCCACGTAGACGCGACGCGCGCCGGCAGCGACGAACGCACGCACGAATGCCTCGCCGATGCCGCGATTGCCGCCCGTGACGAGCGCTACCGAGTTCGCGATTTCCATCGTGTGCCCTCTGAGAACTCCGCCAAGTCGCCGAGAAGATCAGAATCGATGACTCTGCGCCTTGGCGTCTTGGCGAGAGATCTTCTTAATCCACCTTGATCACATCTGCGGCCGGCGGCTCGGCGTAGAGCCGCTCGACGTCCGCTGCGCGGCGCGCCAGCACCGCACTTCGATTCACCGTGCCCTTGTCCGACAGCTCGTGCGCCGCTGCATTGGGCGGTTCCTGCAACAACAACAAGCGACGCACGCTCGTGCTCGCGCCCGGATTCGCTGCGTTGTGCGCGGCGAGTCGTTCGCGAATCGCGCTGTGCAAGCCAGCCAGCACCTGCGCTTTCCAGCGCCGCGCGGTTCGGCCATGCGAGCACGCCGATCGTCGTATAGCCTTCGCCGCAAAGAACCAGCTCGTCGACCAGGGGCGCGAGTTGGCGCAGCAATTCTGCGCGCAGTTGCCCGCCGCTCACCCAGGTTCCGCTGCCGAGCTTGAATTCCTCCGCGAGACGGCCCGCGAACGCTAACCCTTGTTCGGGCCGCTGGGGATCGTGAAACACCGCGAGGTCGCCCATGCGGTAGTAGCCTTCCTCGTCGCGGCTCTCGGCCGTGCGCTGCGGATCGCGCAGGTAGCACGGCGTCACGACGGGACCTGCGATCCGCACTTCGTAACGAGTGTCGACCGGCACGAGCTTCACGCGGATGCCGGGCATCGGCACGCCGAGCCCGACCTTGTCGGTCTCGAAATGGATGGCGAGACAGCCCGAGGTCGTCTCAGTCGATCCGTACGCAGAGATCAGCATGATCCGCTGCCCGACCGTCGACACTGCGAGGCGCTGCAAGCGCTCGTAGATCGGCTGCGGCAGACCCGCGCCCCCATACAGCAGCACTTTCAGATCGCGGAAGAACGTGCGACGCAGATCCTCATCCGCTTCGAGCGCTTCGACCAGCAGCTGATAGCCGAGCGGCACGTTCACGTAGTAGCTGCCGGGAACCTCGCGCAAGTTGCGCAGCGATTCCTGCCACAGCGGACCGGGAACCGGTTTGCCTTCGTCGATGTAGAGAGTGCCGCCGGCAACGAGCGTGAGCATCTTGCCGAACGCGCCGGACACGTGGTTCCAAGGCAACCAGTCCATCGTAGTGCCGCGCCAGCCCGCCCCCTCACCGATCGTCTGCAGCGCCTGCGCGATGTTCGCGGCGATGTTTGCGTACGTCTGGACCACGGCCTTCGGCGGACCGGTCGAGCCCGAGGTGAGCATGTACGCCGCGTGATCCTCGCCGCGCAACGCCGCGATTCGCTCGGCTACGGCACCGGTCACCGGCGTCGCGAGCACGCTCGCGAGGGATTCGGCGCCGCGCGGCGCGTCGTCCGGCGTTGCGGTCAACACGATGGCGTCGCCGAAGTCGACTTGTTCGAGCGCCCGCGCAAACGGCCGCGCGTTCTCGACGAAGACGACACCCGGCCGCGTGAGCTGCACGACGTGCCGAAGCCGCGCGAAGTTCGCGTCCATGAGACCGTAATTGGCGCTCACCGGGCAGGCCGGCACGCCGACCGCCATGCCGCCGAACTTCACCAGCGCGTGGGCGATCGAGTTACCGGACAGCAGCAGGATCGGGCGATCGCGCGCGATGCCGCGGTTCAGCAGCCATTGGGCGATCGCATCGGTGTCCCGTTTCGTGTCCGTGTAGGAATGCGGCGTCCAGGCGCGCTGCGGGCCGCAGGCGTTGCACGAGGTATGGCTTGTTGCCGAGGCGCGCGGCCTGCGCAGCGAGAGCGCGCGGCAGACAGGGCTCGAACTCCTGCAGCGGAATGCGCGAGCGCAGCACGATCGCGCCGTCGCTGCGTCGCTCGACCGCGAGGTCCACCGGCAGGAAATCCGTCTGCCGGAAAGGGACGGAGCCGAGCCTTGTCAGTTGCATAACGAGACTTATAATCGAACCCACCGCAGGCGGCAACAGCGGCAACAGCGGCAACCGCGGGAGGCTCGATGGACTTCGCCAGGCTCAAGAAGGTGGTCGGCTTTTATGGCCGATTCCTGGTCAGTTTCTCGGCGCTCGGCTATCGCGCGCGCGCCCTGACCTGGCGGCCGCTGCGCGCCGACTTCGCCACCAGACCTGGGTCGTGACCGGCGCGACCGGCGGCATCGGCCGCGCGGTCGTCGAGGGGGCCACGAGTCGCGGCGCCACGGTGCTCGCGCTCGCACGCAGTCACGAGAAACTGGATGCACTGGTGCGCGAGGCGCCCGGTCCGGGCCGCGTGATTCCGATCCTGACCGATCTCTCGCTCGTCGCGGACACGCGGCGCGCTGCGGCCGCCATTCTCGCGCGCGGCGCACGCGTCGATGTGCTCGTGAACAACGTCGGGCTGCTGCTCGACGATCTCTCGGTGACCTCGGAAGGGTTTGAAACTTCCTACGCCACGAACCTGCTCACGCACTGGGTGCTGACCGATGCCCTGCTGCAAAGCTCGGCGCTCGCACCGCAGGCGACGCTCATCGAGATGTCCTCCGGCGGCATGTACAACGCGCCGCTGACGCTGGACTACATGGGCATGAAGGATCCCAAGAAGTACAACGGCGTGTACGCCTACGCCGTGCACAAGCGCGGACAGGCTGAGTTGGTGAAGTACTGGCAGCGCCGCTACGGCACCAGCGGCCTGCTCTGCTACGTGATGCATCCCGGTTGGGCCGACACGGACGGCGTGAAGACCGCGATGCCGAACTTCCGACGGCGACTGCGCAGCGTGCTGCGCGACGCCGCGCAGGGTGCGGATACGGCGCTGTGGCTCGCGGCGACGCGTCCGACGGGCGAAGGGCCGGAAGCATTCTGGTTCGATCGCGCGCCGCGCAGCGCGCATGCGTTTCCGCAGACGGTCGTGAGCAAGTACACGCCGGAAGATCTCGCGGCGTTCCTGACGAAGGAAGCGGCGCAAGGTCAGTCGCGAGACCCTGCAGGTCAGCTAGCCGACGCCGTAGGTCGGGCTTTAGCCGATCTGGCTTGTCGGGCTGAAGCCCGACGTACAGGCTTTAGCCTGACAGTCGTTCTCTCTTCAGCACGATCCCCGCCGCCACGCGATCCCAGGTGTCCGGCGTCACGCCGGCTTCGCGAAACGGGAATTTGCGCTGCTTGTTGGTCTCGGTCTTCGGGATCGCCTCGACGATGCGCACGAAGCGCGGCACCGCGAAGTACGGCATGCGCGGCGTCAGCCACTCGATCAGCGCCCGCGGATCGAGCGCCTGTCCGGCCTTCGCGACGATCACTACCATGACTTCTTCTTCCGACTCGACCGGAATGCCGACGGCGATCACCTCGTCGACGGCGGGATGCGAGCGCACGGCCGCCTCGACTTCGAGCGACGACACGTTCTCGCCGCGGCGGCGGATCGCGTCCTTCAAGCGATCGACGAAGAAGTAGTTGCCGTCGGCGTCCTTGCGCAGGATATCGCCCGTGTGGAACCAGCCGTTGCGCCACGCGCGCGCGGTTGCGTCGGGCAAGCCGTCGTAACCGAGGTTGAATGTCCACGGCATGGCGCTGCGCACGATCAGCTCGCCGGGCGTGCCGTCCGGCACTTCGATGTCGTGCTCGTCGACCAGGCGGCACTCGACGCCGCTGCGCGGCTTGCCGCACGCGCCGAACACGCTCGAGTTCAGCTCGCTGACCAGCGGCGCCGACAGCTCCGTCATGTTGAAGCCGGTGAGATAGTCGATGCCGAAGCGGTCGCGGATGCGCACCGTCTGCTCGTTCACCGGGAAACCCGTCATGCAGCGCAGCGGATGCTCGCGATCGTCCGGGCGCGGCGGCGACTTCATCAGGAACGCGCCCATGATGCCGATGAGCCCCGACGTCGTCGCGCAGTTGCCGCGGCGGACCTGGTCCCAGAAGCGGTCGGTGCTGAAGCCGTCGACGAGATGGAACGAGCCCGAGCGGATCAGCGCGATCATCAGCGAGCTCGTGCCGCCGACGTGGAACATCGGCAGGTTCACGAGGATGCCCTCGCCTTCGCGCAGATAGCCGTACACGACGGTCGCCGTCGTGTAGAGCTGCAAATACGGCGACAGGACGCCTTTCGACAATCCCGTGGTGCCGGACGTGTAGATGATGGACTGCGCGTCCCAGGGCTGCGGCTGCGCGGAATCGTCCAGCCGCGTCGCGTCGCCCTCCAATTCCATCGAGCTACCGGCCGTGATGACGCGCTCGACGTGCGGGAGTGACAAGCCTTCGAGGCGCTCGATCAGCGCAGCGTGCGCGATGATGAGTCGTGCGCGGCACGCGTTGATCGTGTGCTCCAGCGATGCGCCACGGTACGCCGTGTTCAGCGGTACGAAAACTGCGCCGAGATAGTTGATCGCAAACCATGCGCGCACGAGCGCGGGACCGTTCGGCAGCCACGCGACGACGCGATCGCCTGCCCGCACGCCGAGTGCCTGCAGCGCTGCCGCCTGCGCACGCACGTGCTCGCGACATTCACCCCACGTCCATTGCGTTCCATCTTCGAACAACGCGATGCGTCGCTCCGGCACGCGCGCGGCGCGATCGTCGAGGATCGCCTTGAGCACGCAGTCCTCGCGCCGTGGCATGCGCGGATCGAACCAGGGCGGATGCACGGGCTGCGACGTCGACATGAGCGTACTTTACGCACTCGCCGCCGTGTCCGGCCAGAGGTGTCGCCCCGGAATCCACGCGGCATGAAAGCCGATCGGCACGCGGCCCGGCAGCGCGACGCGTGCAATCGGACCTTTGCCGATGCGCTGCGCATCGAAGATCCACGCTTCGGACGTGTAGTCCTTGCCGTGCGTCGCGAGCGTGACCACGTAGCCGCGGTCCTCTGCGCCGCCTCGCGTGCTCTTGGCGAACGGCGCCTCGTTGCCGTACCAGCCCTTCGGATACTCGTACACTTCGTGCGCGCCGCTCTCGTGGTCGTACTTCACGAGCCCGTCGAACACCAGCGTCTGCAGGTCCGTCGGAATGCGCTGGTGATACGAGTAGCGCGTCTTCACGCCGTACAGCTGCGTGTCGGGCAGGCAGAACTCGACGTTGAGCTCGTCGAGCTGCTGCTCGCGCTTCTCGCCGGTGCGCACGTTCATGCGCCAGCGGCGCAGATGTCCGCGATAGCGCAGGTACGCGAGCATCGAGCCGAGCGCGCCTTCGGACGGATCGCGGCGGATCGTCGGATCCGGCTGGAAGCAGCCGTCCATCGTGATCCAGTCGCCCTCCTCCCACGCGTTCACCATGTGCAGCACGTAGCCGGGCTCGAATTCGAACCACTTGATCTGCTCCTGCGTGCCGTAGCGCGGGATCACGCCGAAGCGCGACGGCATATCGCGATGGAATTCGACGACGCGATGGCCGGTGTTACGCAGCACGTCGACGTCGTGATACAGCGGGAAGTCGTGCAGGATCGTGTAATTCGGCGTGATCGTCGTGTCGTGCGGCAGCCGCGGCCCGGGCAGGTCGACGCGCGTCTTGTGCTTGAGCTTCCCGTCGGCGCCGACGACGTAGTAAGTGAGATACGACTTGAAGTCGCCGTAGTCGTAGTCGATCAGCTCGCCGGTGCGCGGATCGCACTTGGCGTGCGCGTTCAGCGTCGCGTCGACGGCGCCGCCGAACGTCTCGTCGGCAACGGTATCGAGTGTCAGCGGATCGAGCGCATACGTGCGGCCGGCGTTGTACCAGTGCGAGAGCACGCGGCCGTTGTGCCATGTCAGCGTCGTGTTGCTCGTGTCCTTGCAGTAGTCGGGATTCGTCGCACGCGAGCCGTCGCCGCGCGGCACGATCGAACGGCCCCATGATTCCCGACAGCGTTACGCGGCCCTCCTCGATCTCGCTGCGCAGCGCACGAGTGCGCACCCAGCGGCGGATGTAGCTGGCGCGACCGTCGCGGAAATACACGGCGTGCACCATGCCGTCGCCGTCGAACCAGTGATACAAGCCCTTTCGGCTCCAGCACCGGGTTCGGCCCATTGCGCATGTACGCGCCGCACAGGTCTGCCGGGATCTCGCCGGCCGCCACCTGCAGGTCGACGGCGGTGATCTCGGAGATCACGGGCGTGTAGGGCCCATGCAGGTAAGGATTGTCGACGCTGTCCACCCAGGTCGGGCGGTCGCACCGGGTCGACGCTGGCGTCCTCGCGATAAGTTCGCATTGCCCTATTCCTGTATGAGTTTGCTCTGTATGCTGCCGAAGGTTGCACTACGAGACTGACTGTTCATGGTACTGCCGATGAGCCTCGACGCCAACAAAAGACTGGTCCGCGAGTTCCTCGATCACTACGCGCACGGCCGCTACGACGCGGCGCTCGCGATGCTGGCGCCCGACTCGCGCTGGTGGCTGCCGGGGCATCCGCAGGAATTTCCCGCAGCGGGCTGGGCCGACAAGGCGACCGTCGAGCGGCGCCTCGCGGCCAACCTGAAGCTCCTGCCGCACGGCCTGGAGATCATCGTCGGCGCGATGACCGCCGAAGACGATCGCGTCGCCGTCGAGGCGGAGAGCAAGGCGAAGCTCGTGAACGGCACGCTGTACCACAACCGCTACCATTTCCTGTTCGTGGTCCGCGACGGCCGCATCCAGGCCGTCAAGGAATACCTGGACACGCTGCACGTGATGAACGCGCCTCGGGAAGCGCACGCGCGAGTAGCTGAGTCATGTCCGGACCTCGTCCTGCGCGAGCACACCGGCGCGATCGCGACAGTCACGCTGAATCGCCCGGCGGCTCTCAACGCGGTGTACGGCGAGGTCTTTCGCCAGCTGCTGTCGCACCTCGCGGCAATCGATGCCGACCCTCGATCCGCGTCGTCGTGCTGACCGGCGCTGGCCGCGCGTTCTGTGCCGGTGGCGACAAGAACGTCGACATCGGCGCTTCTGCCACGTGGACGGCCGAGCAACGCCGCGCCGAAGAAGAGCTCGCGCAATCCGCCGTGCGACAGCTGCGCGCCCTGCGCGTGCCTGTCGTTGCTCGCGTGCACGGCGTCGCTGTCGGCGCCGGGCTGCGACCTCGCGCTCGCATGCGATTTGATCGTCGCCTCCGACCAGGCGCAGTTCGGCCAGTTCTGGGTGCGTCGCGGGCTCGTGCCGGATCTCGGCGCCGTCTATCTGCTGCCGCGTCTCATCGGACTGCATCGTGCAAAGGAACTGATCCTGACCGGCCGCTTGATCGACGCACACACGGCGGCGCGCATGGGGCTGGTCAACGAAGTCGTCCCGCATGCCGAACTCGACGCAGCCGTCGCGAAGCTCTGCGCGGAGCTGGCTGCAACGCCGCCTGCAGCGGTCGCCATGGCGAAGCAGTTGCTGAACACGTCGTTCGAGCGCGACTTCGAAACCCTTCTGGAGCTGGTGAAGCTCGGCAACATGCATCTGACCGAGACCTCGGACTTCAAGGAAGCGGTGGCTGCGTGGCTGCAGCAACAGTCGGGCAATCTGGGCAATCTCGCCGCGAATGACTTTGCCGAGCGGATTGCGCGGCAGCCGCTCGACGATGCGCACGCGCTCCGGCCATTTGAAGACCGCCAGCTCGCGCGCGCGGAAGTGGCTCTGCAGCGCTTCCACAGTCACGCGTCCGCCCTGCCTTCGGCACGACGACGGCGCAGATGCGCTCGCCGAGCACGTCGTCCGGATAACCGACGACGGCCGCTTCCGCCATGTCCGGATGCTCTGCGAGCACCGCGTCGATCTCGTCCGGCGAGATCTTCACGCCGCCGCGGTTGATCAGCTGCTTCAGGCGTCCGACGAACTGGTAGTAGCGGCCGCTCGCGTCGATCTCGAACAGATCGCCGGTGCGGAACCAGCCGTCCGCGGTGAAAGCGCGCGCCGTGATCTCCGGCGCGGCGAAAGTAGCCGTCGAATACGACCGGCCCGCGGATCTGCATCTCGCCGGGCCGATGCGACTCGACGATCTCGCCGCCGCTCTCCGGATCGACCAGGCGCGTGCGCGTGATCTTCGCGATGCGCTGCGACCAATCGAGCTCCGGCCGCCCGAAGCGCGGAAACAATCGCGAGCGCGCTTCCGGATCCGGCGCTTCGAGCGGGCCCGCTGCACAGCGCGACGCCTTCGTTCGAGCCGAAGTTGTTGATGATCTCGATGCCGTACCGCTCCTTGTAGGCCCTGATCATCACGGGCGGGAGCGGCGCGGAGCCCGAGCCGATGCAGCGCAGGCACGAGAGGTCCACGCCATTCAGCAGTGCTTCGTTCTGCAGCAGCAGCATCAGGACGGCGGGCGGCGCAATCGCATACTCCGGCTGCTCGGTCGCGATCTGCTGCAGATACACCGGCAGCTCGAACGGGTGATGCAGCAGCAGCGTGCCGGCAGCGCGCAGCCAGCTCATGAAGCAGCCGCCGAGGGCCGCCATGTTCACGAGCGGAAACGGATTCAGCAGTCGGTCGCCGCGCCGGATCTGCGCGCCGTCGTAGTGACACAGGCTCCCTGCGATCCAGTGATTGTGCGAGCGCGGCACGCCCTTCGGCACGCCTTCGGTGCCCGACGTCCAGCAGATCGTCAAGATGTCGTCGGCATGCACGTTCGCGGCGCAGCTCCAGCTCCAGCACGCGCGCTGCATCGGCGACACTCGGCTCTGGAACGAACGGTCGCGTTCCAGCCGGCGCCTCGCGGCCGAGCACGAGCACCTGCGGGCCATCAGTCAGTAGTCGTTGCAAGACGCGCGTGCTCCGTTCCCTTGAACGCGAGGACCGTGAGCAACGCACGTGCGCGCGTCAGCTTGCACAGCGGCTCGAGCTCGCCGCGACGAAATTGCATCGGCACGGGGCTCACGACGACGCCGAGGCGCGCGCATGCGAGATACACGGCCACGTATTCGACGACGTTCGGCAGCTGCGTCACCAGCACGTCGTCGCGTCGCAAGCCCGGCGTCGGCGAGCGCAACCATCGTTGCGTCGACGAGTGCGGACAACGAGCGCCAGTCGAGACGGCGCGGCGAGGCGCCGTCGAGCGCAGCGCGATTCGGGGGATCGACTATCGCAATACGCGCCGGCTCGACGGCAGCGGAACTCGCATAGAGATCGCCGATGCGCTGCTCCGACCACGCGCCGCTCGCGCGATACTCGGCCGCGAGATGCTGCGGAGTCGTGCGCATCTGCCCTCCGCGGCGGCGTCAGCTCAGGCGGCGGGCGGCCGGTTCAACTGGAAGTAGTCCCGCCAGCGCGCGATCTTGCCGTCGCGGAACTCCATCACTCCCATGTAGCGGTTCACGACACGCTGACCCGTTGGTCGTGTCGGTGTACTCCTCCCAGCCTTCCATCAGCAGCTTGTCGCCGCTCTGTGCGAACGTCTCGATCTTCCAGACGCCGTCTTTGGAGCGGCCCCAGTAGTTGTCGAGAAAGCGGCCGAGCCCTTCCGGGCCCGTCACCGGCTTCGAGCCCACGTGATAGTGGTACTCGAGGTCCGGCGTCACCATCGCCAGGATCGCGGCACGATCGCGGCTGCTCGGCGGCGCTCTGCAGGCGCTTCACGACTTCGATGAATGCGGACATCGCTAGCTGCCCCTCGGTCAGAACTTCCAGCTGAAGTCGACGCCGTAGGTGCGCGGCTGCGCCGAACTGCGACACCTCCTCGCCGAAGAACGAGATGATGTTCACGCGGTACAGCTCGTCCGTCACGTTCTTGCCCCACAGCGCGACGGCCCACGGCGAGCTCGGCGGCGACAGCGCGACGCGCACGTCGAGCAGGCCGTAGGCGTCTTCCTTGGCGATGTTGTCGGTCGCCCAGAACATGTCGCCCTGCCACGTGTAGTTCACGCGGAAGTTGAGCGCTTCGCCGAGCTGACCGACCGCCATCGTGTAGTCGATGCCGCCCGTGAGCTGCGTCTCCGGCGTGCGCTGCAGGCGGTTGCCCGAGCTGTTGAGCGGCTGCCCGGTCGTCGGATCGATCGCCGACTCGATGAAGTCCTCGTAGGTGGCATCGACGTACGAGCCGGCGAGCGACAGGCGCAGCGCCTCGGTCGCGGCGAACTGGAACTCCGCCTCGACGCCCTTGATCTCGGCGCTCGCGGCGTTGTCGGTGATGTTGCACAAGCACGCCGCGTTGGTCTGCGTGACCTGCAGATCCTTGTAGTCCATGTAGAACACGTCGGCGTTCAACCGCATGCGGTTGTCGAGCATGTCCGCCTTGAAGCCGATCTCGTAGTTGGTCGCCGTCTTCCGGATCGAACGGCGTGACCGCCTGCGCGACGTTCGCGGGCGTGTCGTCGAAGCCGCCGCCCTTGAAGCCCTTCGGCGACCGTCGCGTACAGGAACAGCGTCATCGCTCGCCGTCCACTCGAGGGTCGCCTGCGGCGTGATCTCGCTCCAGGTCTCCGAGTAATCCGTCTGGAAGCCGGTGCCGGCGGAGAAGATCCACTGGTTCGGCGCCAGGCACGTCGCCGGCTGTCCGCCCGTGGCGGTCCGGATGATGCCGCCGGTCGGCGTGCGGCACAGGCCTTCGATCGTCACGTTCGGCCGCGGATCGTTCGGGCTGAAGCGATCGCCGGTCGCGACCACGAGGCCGCTGACGTTGCCTTCCTTCTTGTCGTGCGTGTAGCGCGCGCCGACGCTGAGCTTCAGGGCGTCGGTGAACTTGAAGCCGATCTGCGCGAAGCCCGCGTAGTTCTCGATCTTGCCGTCGTTGACCCAGCGGTTCTCGCCCGACAGCGTCGACAGCGGGTTGTTGCCGCCCGGGATCACGGTGCCGAGGAAGTTCTCGCCGATGAAGCGGTCGACCTTGTTGATGTCGTCGCTCTTCAGGTACACGCCCGCGATCCAGTCGAGGCGGCTGTCGGGATTGTTGGAGGTGAGCCGGAACTCCTGGCTGAACTGCTGGACGTCCGCGTCCTCGCCGACCGGCTGCGCGAACAGGAACTGACCGTTGTTCGAAGTTGCCGGCCGCGTGCCGAACCTGCGCATTGATGAAGGCGATGTACTGCGCCCACTGCGCCGTGTCCCAGCCGAGCGCTTCCGGGACCCGCGCCGGTCTGGTCGTACACCTGCTGACCTTCGCCGTCCTTGATACGCGGTCAACGAGTTGAAGGTGAAGCCCGTCGCCTCGTATTCCAGGTCGAGCATGGCGCCGAAGCCGTCGCGCTCCATGAACTGCTGGATGCGCGGCTGGCCCGCGTACTGGATGCTCTGCGCGACGTTCTTGCGCGGATCGGTGAGACCGAGATACGCGCGCAGATTGCTCCACGGACGCGTGCAATTGGTGCGCAGATACGTGGTCTCGCACGAGGTCGTGCCGCCTGCGACGGCAACCGTGTTGAGGCCGTTGGTCTCGTCGTGGTTGTAGTCGAGCGCGAGGCGGCCGCGGAATTTCGAGCCGTCCGGACCGTACAGCAATTGCACGCGCGCCTGGTACGACTCCAGGTCCTCCACGTCGCGGTGATGCAGAACGTCTTCGGCATAGCCGTCGTGCTTGCGGCCCTGGAACGAGGCGCGCGCCGCCCACGAGTCGTTGAGCCCGCCGTTCACGAAGCCGGACACGAGCGATCGAGTTGTAGTTGCCGTAGCTGACGCAGCACGTTGCCCGAGGGCTCGAACGTCGGCTTCGCGGTGATGACGCTGAGCGCGCCGCCCACCACGTTCTTGCCGAGCAGCACGCCCTGCGGGCCGCGGATGACCTCGATGCGCTCGAGGTCGTAGAAGTCGTAGTTCAGATCGCCGGTGCGGCCCATGTACACGCCGTCGACGAACGTGCCGACCGAAGGATCGGCCGTCGGCGAGTCGAGGCGCGTGTTGGTGATGCCGCGGATGTTCAGCTCCGCGTCGAGCGGCGTCAGCGCCGTGAGCGAGAACGCCGGCACGTTCGCGGCCAGGTCGTTGACGGTGAAGATCTTGTTCTCGACCAGCGCTTCGCCGCTGTAGGCGGTGATGGCGACCGGCGTCGTCTGCAGGTCCGTCTCGCGGCGCTGCGCCGTGACGGTCACTGTTTCGAGCGTCGGCGTCGTCTGCGCGTATGACTGGGGCACCGATGCGGCGAACGCAGCCGTGCCGAGCAGACCGGAGATGACGGCGCGCAGCGTCCGCGCGCGATGGGTATCGAAGCTCATCATTGCCCCCTTAAAAGTCTCTTGTAGCGTTCAGCTTCGTGCGGGTCTGAACTAACTTGCATAACGAGACGTTGGTCAGTCTACCCGCCCCCGCGCTGCAGTTGCAAGGCGGCGGGAATCGGTGTGGAAACCGCGGCGGCGCGGCGCTCACCGCTGGGATCGCATGTAATGCGACCGCCACTGTGGCGTCCACGGCCGCGCGCATGTGCGGT
The DNA here is from genome assembly GCA_963830745.1 of uncultured Gammaproteobacteria bacterium. GTDB lineage: Bacteria > Pseudomonadota > Gammaproteobacteria > Steroidobacterales > Steroidobacteraceae > Steroidobacter. The sequence continues at coordinate 118,859 of CAWHNL010000008.1, read as the reverse complement.
GCGGCAGGGTCCGGATCTTCCAGTGCAATAGTCGCTTTCACGTTCGGGCGTCCGCCGATCTCGATGCGCCAGGCGGCCGCTTCCCGGTGACTGGCGCCTTGCAATGCCGGGTCGGCGGTCCAGGTCACCGAGTGCAGCACCTCGACGCCGGACTCGAGCTGCGCGCGCCAGCGCCATTGTGTCGCCGCGACCGTTCCCTGCGGAATCGTGCCGGCGCGGATCCGGATCTCGCGCGGCGCGAGCGTGACGGTGTGCTCGGGAGTCAGCGAGGCGACGCGCGAGCCGAGGGCGTCCGCGACTGCGTGCAGGACTTCCATGAACAAGTCTCCGTACATCGTGGCGATCGGCTCCCTCGTGACGTCGCGCTGCGCCGGGTCCGCGCCGAAGCCCATGAGCCCGAACACGAATTCCGGCGCCGGCATGCTGGATGCGTCAGCCACTTCGTAGCATGCAACCGACTGCAGCTGCGCGCACAGTCCGGTCAGAAGCGTAGCGACGCGCTCGGCGATGAAGCCGGGATTCAGCCCGACGCCGGCGAGCGTGCTGCCGCCGCGCTTGCAGGCTTCGAGCAGCGGACCCGCATAGGCAAGTCCATGACACGCGGGATGGTGGAAACCAGCAGTCGAGATCACGTCGATGCCGGCAGCGAGCAACGCGGCAACGTCCGCGTTCTGCTTTTCGTACGGCAGCGTGATGCGCGACATGTGCAACACCACGTCCGGCTGCAGAGCAAGAATGTCTTCGATCCGATTGGTGGCGCGCACGCCCGTCGGCGGGCGCCGCGCGATCTCGCCGGCATCGACGCCGACCTTGCGCGGGTCGTAGACGTAGACGCCGGCCAGCTCCAGGTCCGGATGGTCGATCACGCGGCGTAAGGCGGTGCGCCCCATCGAACCGGTTGCCCACTGGACGACGCGATACATGCAGTGCAGCTTCAGGAGCGGCGCGGGAACCATGGGAAGAAGCCCGACGTGCGGGCAACGTAGTCGGCGTAGTCCGGGCGCGCGCGCGACATTCGCTTCTCGAGGAGCTTCTTGCCGGTGACGTTCAGCAGGAAGTGCGTCATCAGGATCGGCGAGAACACTGTCGCGAAGCCGATCGGGTGATCGCACGCGATGAGCCACAAGCCCCACCACAAACAGGCGTTGCCGAAATAGTTCGGGTGCCGGCTGTAGCGCCACAGGCCGTCATCGAGCAGGCGGCCGCGATTCGCGGGATCGGCCTTGAAGCGTGCGAGCTGCCAGTCGGCAACCGCCTCGAAGAGGAAACCGATCGTCCACAGCGCCGCACCGACGATCGCCATCGGACCGAGCTCGGGCGGCTGCACGAGATACTGCGCGAGCTGCACCGGAGTCGAGATCAGCCAGACCAGAAATCCCTGCAGCAGGAATACCTTGGTCAGCGTGTGCCAGTGCAGGTTCGTCGGATAGCGATTGCGAAAGGCGGCCGTGTAGCGCGGGTCTTCGCCTTTGCCGTGATTGCGCCAGTAGAGATAGATGCCGAGCCGCGCCGCCCACGCGACGGTGAGCACCGTGACGAGCGTGCGGCGCACTTCGACGCCGTGCCCGTCGGCAAGCGCGTAGCCGACGAGCGCCACGACGCCGAATGCCGGCCCCCAGAAGATATCGATGATGCTGGCGTCGCGCAGGCGGATGCTGAGCAACCACAACGACACCACGCACGCGAGCAGCACGACCGCGGTGACCCACAGGTTCTGCCCGAGCCCCGGCGCGAGCTCCCCCATCATTCGCCACTCCGCTTCTGATCAGCTTTCCGGCCCCGTCAGTCTTATAATGCCAGTGACCCTCAGCGCGCAACCCCGGAGCCACGCCCAGACGATGACAGAACCGTGCGCTGGATCGCATGCTCGCCCGCGACGCCATCCGCGAAGTCCTCGCGCGCTACGCCCGCGGCATCGATCGCGCCGACGGCGCGCTGCTGAAATCCTGTTACTTCGACGACGCCATCGAAGAGCACGGCAGCTCGTTCACCGGGCGCGCGCACGATTATGTCGACGCGGCGATCCCGAAGGTCCGCACGATGGGCGTCATGCAGCACCTGCTCGGCAACAGCTACATCGAGCTCGACGGCGATCGCGCGTACGTCGAGACATACGTATGGACTTTCCTGCGCGTGGAGCGTGACGGCCGCAGTTGGGACACGTTCACAGGCGGCCGGCTGCACGACAAGTTCGAGCGCCGCAACGGCGTGTGGAAGATCGCGCACCGTCGCACCGTGTTCGACTGGAATCGCGACACGCCGGCGAACGAAGGCTGGTGCCTCGGCTACATCGATCCGCGTGCGCCGGGCATGCGCGCGCGGGCGCAAGGACGCGACGGATCCGACGTACGAGACGCTTCTAAGTGCCGACGATCAAGCTCACCGTCGTCGTCGCGCTGCCGCCGATGTTGAGCGTCGCGAAAGTCTTCGCGCCGTCGACCTGGTAGTCGCCTGCCGTTCCCGTCGTCTGCTTGAAGCAGTCGAGCGCCATGCGCACGCCGGTCGCGCCGACCGGGTGGCCCGCGCCGATGAGCCCGCCGCTCGGGATTGACGGGAATGCGGCCGCCGATCTCGATCGTCGCCCTCCTCGATCGCGCGCCAGCTCTGGCCGGGCTCGGTGATGCCGAAGTGATCGATCGCCATGTACTCGGTGCTCGTGAAGCAGTCGTGCGTTTCGATGCCGTCGAGCTGCTCGACGCCGGCGATGCCAGCGCGCCGGAACGCATCGGTGACCGCGCCGCGCACGTGCGGGAACACGTAAGGCTGGCCCGCGCTCGCGCTCACTTTCGCGGCGTAGGTGATCGGCGCCGTGCGATGTCCCCAACCCTTGATGTACGGAAGCACTTCGAGATCGATGCCGAGCCGCTTGGCGTGCTCGCGGGCGCGCGCCTCGCTCGCGAGGAACACGACGGCCGCGCCGTCGGTGATCTGGCCGCAGTCCTGCTTGCGGATGCGGCCTTCGATCGTCGGGTTGGCGCTCTCGTCCTGCGTGAAGCTGCGCTCGTTGAATGCCCAGCGGCGCGTCTGCGCGTTGCGATTGCGCCGGCCGTTCGCGAAGTTGATCTCCGCGATGCGCGCGAGGTGCTCCTGCTTCAGGCCGAAGCGGCGGTCGTATTCGTCGGCGACGTCGCTGAACACGCGCGGCCACGGGATAGCGCGCTTCCTGATATTCGTGGCCGGCCCACATCGCGGGCCCGCCGATGTATTGCGCTGCCTGCTCGCCCGGCACGTTGCGCATCTGCTCGACGCCGAGCACTGCCGCGAGCCCGTACCGCCCCGCTTCGATATCCGCGGCAGCGCGCGAGTATTGCGAGACTTCCCGAGGCGCACGCGCCTTCGTGACGAGATGCGGGCAGACCTGCAAACGCCGGATCGCACGCGGCGAACAGCCCGCCGAGGTGACCCTGATTGCAGAACAGCTCCGCGGCGAAGTTGCCGATGTGCGCCACTTCGACGTCCTTCGGCTCGAGCTTCGTCTCGGCCAGCCCCTGCAGCACCGTGTGGCGCATCATGTCGGCGATCTCCATGCCGTTGCGCGCCCAGTTGTCGGCGAAGTCGGTCTGATAGCCGCCGAGCAGGTAGACCCGTGTCGTCATGTCGCTTCTCCCGCGAGCGCGCGAAAGCGGGCGCTCGCTCGTACATATTCCTCTTCGAGCCGCTGCACGATCGCCGCGACCGGCTCGATTTCGCGAATCACCTGCAGGCCCTGACCGCATGCCCACAGATCGCGCCAGCGTTTGTAGGCGTCGCCGCCGCGCGTGTCGTAGTTGCGCGCAGCTGCAGCGTCGAGCGCACGCGGATCCATCCCGCAGGCCTGCAGACTCGGCGCCAGCCACGAGGCCGCCGTTCCCGTGATCGCAGCGCTGACGACTATGTCGTCCGGACCGCAATCGACGACCATCTGTTTGTACTGCTGCACGGCGCGGCTTTCCAGCGACGGCAGGAACCGCGTGCCCATGTACACGAAGTCTGCGCCGGCAGCGATCGCGCCGGCAATGCCCGCGCCGTCGGCGATGCCGCCGCCGACCACGATCCAGCCGTCGAAGAACTCACGCACGGCGGAGATGAACGCGAAGGCGCTCAGATGACCGGTGTGACCGCCGGCGCCGGCGGAAATGCACGCAAGACCGTCGACTCCGGCGGCCGCTGCCTTGCGCGCGAGGTTCAAGTTGACGACGTCGGCGAAGACCAGCCCGCCGTAGTCGTGCACGACCTGCAGCGCCGGCTTCGGCGAGCCGAGCGCCGTGATCACGATCGGCGGCCGATGACGGCGCACCAGTTCCAGATCGTCCGCGAAACGCGTGTTCGTCGAGTGCGTGATCAGGTTCGCAACCCACGGCCCGATCGGTCCCTTGGCCGTGGCGCGTGCGCTGTCGAGCTGCTGCGTGATCGTGGTCATCCACTGATCGAGCTCCTCGGCTCGTGCGGCAGTTCGGCGTGGGAAATGCGCCGGCGATGCCAGCTTCGCAGGCAGCGATGACGAGCTCGGGTCCCGAGACGAGAAACATCGGCGCCGCGAACACCGGCAGGCGCATCGGGAACGGCCACGGACGATGAGACGAAGCAGCAGCAGCGGCACTCATTGCAGCGAGAGCCTAGCAGCGCTCGATCAACATTGCCGCACCGACACCGGCGGCGCCGCTCGCGACCACGAGGCCCGTTGTTCGCACCGCGCGCCTCGAGCACGTCGAGCAGCGTCGACAAGCAGGATTCCGCCGCTCGCACCCATCGGATGGCCCTTGGCGAGGTGGCCGCCTGCGACGTTCACGCGCTCGGGATCGACGTCGCGATCGCGCAGGAACTTGGCGATCGTCACGGCGAAGGCTTCCATGAACTCGATGCAATCGACATCGCGCAGCTGCATTCCGGCTTGCTCGAGTACGCGATCCATCGCGCCGATGCCCGCGAGCAGCGATGCGTACGGATCGCCGCCGCGACTCGGCGTAACCGACGATGCGAGCGCGCGGGCGATGCGAGCCAGTCACTGCCGCCGATGAGTGCGAGCGAGGCGCCATCGCAGATCGGCGGCGCATGCGCGATACGTATGACGGTGATCGATTGCGGCGTCCGAGCGCAGCTGCATAAGTGTTCGCAAGCTCTGCGAAGGCCGGCTGCATCGCCGCGAGACTCGCGGCAGTGGTCTGCGGGCGCACGCACTCTTCGACCGCCAGGGCGCTGCCGTCCGGTCGCGTCATCGGAACTCGTGAGCGCGTGAGTGCTGCGTTCGTCTCGGCCGCTGCGGCGCGCTGTTGCGAACGCAATGCGCACGCGTCGAGTGCTGCTCGATCGATGCCCTCGTCCTCGGCCAAGCGGTCGGCCGCGAGCGCCACGGGAATGTAGCGGCTGCGCGCAGGCATCGTCGCATCGGTGTAGTAGTCGGCGGCGTCTGCCATGAACGGGACGCGCGACATCATCTCGACGCCACCGGCCAGCACGTTGCGCGCTTGGCCGGAGGTCACCATCGCGGCGGCCTGGCCGATTGCCGTCAGGCTCGACACGCAATAGTTGTTCAACGTGTAAGCAGCCGCGGTGTCGGGCAAGCCGCTGTGAAGTTTCGAGACCAGCGCGATGTTGCCGCCCTGAGCGCCGACCTGGCCGACGCAACCGAGCAGCAGTGCCTCGGCGCGTCCGCAAACCTCGTCGTCGAGACGCGTATCGAGCGAAGCACACAGCTGGCGAACGAGCTCTTGCGGCTTGAGCTGGGCGAGACCGCCCTCGGCGCGCGCCTTGCCGCGCGGCGAACGCACGACGTCGAACAGGTACGCGGTGCCGGCGGAGCTCATGGGTGCGGCCGAGCCTAGCACCCGCGAGTCTCGTAACGCAAGTTACACGGTGGCGCGTACCGCGGCGCGAACGGGTGCCCGCTGCAACGGCGCCGACGTGTCGATGCGTTTGCCGCCGACCAGGTACGTGTGCAGGTCGGCGGCGAAGCGCTTCATCTTCTCGTGCAGCTTGCTTGTTCCGTCGCAGCAGCCAGTTGTAGCCGATGACCGCCGGCACTGCGACGAACAGGCCGATGGCGGTCATGATCAATGCCTCGCCGATCGGCCCCGCGATCTGCTCGATGCTGGTCTGCCCCGACAGCGAGATCCGCTGCATCGCATTGTAGATACCCCAGACCGTGCCGAGCAGGCCGACGAACGGCGACACCGAGCCGGTGGTCGCGAGCACCGACGAGCCCGTCGACCAGCCGATTGGTCACGCTCTCGATCGAACGATACAGCGACACCGTGATCCAATCGTTGCAGCGAGATCTGCTCCGCCAGTTGCCCTTCGTGGTGTTGTGCCGCGCGTATGCCGTCCTCGACCAGCATCCTGAAGACGTTGTCGCGACCCGACAGCGCGCCATGCCGTCCCACAGATTGCCCGCCGCCCAGAACTTCTTCTGCGCCTGCGCATACGACTTCGCGATCAGGCGCTGGTCCCACAGCCGCGTCAGCATGACGAACCAGGAGGCCAGCGACATCGCCGACAGGACGATCAGGACGCGCGATCGACAGGTTGTCGGCCTGCTCGATGAGCTTCAGCAATCCGGACTGTCGCGTCACCCATGAATGTGCTCCGATGACTCATGACCACATACGTCGTAGCAACTATGACACCTGTAGTAGAGCATAACGCAAGCTGCCGCGGCTCTTGCGACGCTACTACACGAGGCGTAGGCTCAACCTCTCTTATAGGAGCCCGGTACCGTGCCATCCGCGAAGCTGAGCAGGCTGGAGCTGAACATCATGGAGGCGCTATGGACGCGCGGCGCGTGCTCGATCCGTGAAATCCACGATGCCTTCCCGAAGCGCGGCCGGCCCGCCTACACCACGGTGCAGACCATGGTGTACCGCCTGGAAGGCAAGCAGATGGTTCGCCGCGCCAAGAAAATCAGCAACGCGCACATCTTCGAGGCCGTGATCAGCCGCGACGCGGCGCACCGGCGCCTGGTCGACGACCTGCTCGGCCTGTTCGGCGGCCGGGCCCAGCCGGTGATGGCGCACTTGATCGAGTCCGGCAAGCTGACGCTGGACGACATCAAGGCCGCCGAAAAGACCCTGCGCGACACCACCCGCAAGGACCGCAGCTGATGGTCGCGTTCCTCTTCACGCACCTGTGGCAATCGACGCTCGTATTGCTCGCAGCATGGGTGCTGGCCGGCGCGTGCCGGCGCAACGCGGCCGCAGTCCGCTACTGGATCTGGTTCGTCGCCTCGGTGAAGTTCCTGGTGCCGCTCGCCCTGCTCCAGCAACTCGGCGATCGGCTCGGTCGATCCCTGCCCGAACCGCTCCCCGTGAACGTTGCACTGGTCGAGACCGCGAGCGCGATGTTCGTGCCGTCGTCGCCGCCCGACCTCGCGAGCTCCCGACGCACATGCTGTCGCAACTTCTGCTGTTCGCTGCGGCGCTCTGGGCGCTTGGCGCGGCGTTGCTCTTCATGCGGTGGTTGCTGCAGTGGTCGCTCCGATCCGGTCGCGTCTGGTTTTCGCGCCGGAAGTGTCGCTGAATCTGCCGGCTCCGGTGCGCATCACGTCGAGCGACCTGCCGACGGGCGTATTCGGCATCTTCCGCCCCGTCGTGATCCTGCCCCGCGAAGTCATGCACTCGCTGACGCCGGCGCAATTGCGCGCGGTCCTCGCGCACGAGGTCTGCCACCTTCGTCGTCGCGACAATCTGACGGCGGCGATTCATCACTGCGTCCAGGTGCTCTTCTGGTTCTACCCGCCGGTCTGGTGGATCGGTGCGAACCTGCTGCGCGAGCGCGAAGCGGCGTGCGATGAAGACGTCGTCGACGAGGGCCACGAGCAAGGCGTCTACGCGGAGTCGATCCTGAATGCGTGTCGGCTGAGCGTCATGGCGCGATTGTCCGCCGTCGCCGCGTCGAGCGGCGGCGATCTGAATCAGCGCCTGTCGTCGATCATGAGCGAGGAGCGTGCCAAGCCGATCACGCACGAGCGCTTCACGTTGCTGTTCGCTACGGCGACTCTGGTGTGCTTCGCACCGCTCGCAGCCGGAATCGCCGACGGCGCGTTTCGCGAGGCCTCGGACACCGGCCCGGTGACCTTCGAGGCGATCACACTCACGCCAGCTCGGTCGGGCTGGTGGCACGGCGCGCGGTTCGAGCCGGAGGCCGGGCGGCTGGTCCTGAAAAACTTCTCGGTGCTGCAGCTGATCGCGTCGGCGTACCCCTGCTCGATCATCAACGACCAGACCGCAGGCCTGGACCGCGTCCGCTACGACATCGAGGTGCAATGGCGGGCGGAGGGCGGCACGAGCGAACGGCACCTCTACCGCGCGCTGCTCAAGCAGATCCTGCAGAACAACTCGAACCTCGAAGTCCACGTTACGGACCTCCATTAGAGGCTCGTTACTCCTCGAGACCGGCGCGGCGCAAACCCTCGACGTAGCGCTCGATGTGCGCGGCGTCTCTTATATAGAAGAGACGCTCGCGCGCGAACGAGCACGAAAACCCGGGCTTGCGCCGCAGGAGATCCGCGACGGCAGTTGCCAGCTCCGCCGGGCGCTGCAAGTAACCCAGCGCCGAAACGCGGTGCGCGAACGCCCAGTAGTGGCAGTTAGGTACGCGCGTCGCTTTCGTCCCCCACTCCACCGCCGAGTCGAACTCGCCGGCCAACAAATGCGCCAGCGCGCGGTAGGCATAACAGGCCCAGCGCTGCGGATCGTGCGGACTCAGCTGGATCGCCCGCTCGAAACAGGGAATCGCCTCGCGAAAGCGGCCGTCGTAGGCGAGCGAATCGCCGAGGCCGCAATAGACCACTGCCAGGTTCGGGTTCAGCTCGACCGCCGATTCCAGCTCGGCGATCGCATCCTGGTACACCTTGCTCGCAAGCAACGCGCGGCCACAGGCGAAGTGCGTCATCGCGTCGCGCTCGTCGAGCTCGATGGCTCTGCGCGCGGTAGCGACCGCATTGTCGAGTCGCTCGGCATTCGGCTCGGCATCGAAGTAGACCATCTCCAGCACTTCGGCGTACGAGAGCCACGCATAGGCCTGTGCCAAGCCTGCGTCCAGCTCGATGGCGCGACGGTAGAAGCGCTGCGCCTCGTGGTTGTCGGCCGGCGTCGACTGGTAGAAATGCTTCATGCCGAGATGAAAGCAATCCCATGCGCGCAACGCGGATTGCGACTTGCGCGTCGCGCGCAGCCGCTCGGCGCTACCCACTTCCGGCTCGATCCGTGCCGCGATGGTTGCCACGATCTGATCCTGCACTTCGAAGATCGAGTCGAGCTCGCGGTCATACTGCTCGGCCCAGACGTACGCACCGCTCTCGGTTTCGACGAGCCGCGCTCTGATGCGCACGCGCGTGCCCGCCTTGCCGACGCTGCCCTCCACGACGTAGTCGGCGCGCAGGTCCGAACCGGCTCGACGCAAGTCGACGCTGTGCCCGCGAAACGCGAAGCTCGACGAGCGTGCGACGACGAGCAGCGAGCGGTGCTTCGACAGCGCGGTGATGATGTCCTGCGTGATGGCGTCGGAGAAGTATTCCTGACCGGGATCGTTGCTCGCGTTCTCGAAAGGCAGCACCGCAACTGTCGGCCGGCTGCTGTACTGCGAACCCTGCAAATCCTGCGTTACGGGCGGCACAAAGCGATAGCCGCGGCGATGTCGTGTCTCGATGAAGCGTGGCTGACGCGAATCGTCGTCCAGCGCCTTGCGCAGCTCCTGTACGCAAGCGACCAGCGCGTCGTCGCTCACAACGGTGTCGTGCCACACGGACGCGAACAACGTCTGCTTGGGGACGAGCTCGCCGGCACGATCGAGCAGCGCGCCGAGAACCGCGGCGGCCTTCGGCGTCAGGTTCACTTCCTGCACGCCGCGCCACAGCCGGCCGGTCGCGGGCTCGAAGCGAAACGGATTGAAGCTCAGGCTCGGATGCATCGTCACTCCCTGTAGGGTCCGCGGCCGGCGAAATCTCGGCAGATTTCCGGCGTTCGCCCGGGACTTCGCGGCCGCAGCTGCCTACCTTCGCGTGCATGAGCACGAAGGTCGATGCGCGCGAGCTGCAGAGCAAGGTCAAAGAGATGTACCGCGACGTGGCGACGAACCCGCGCGGTTACTTCCACTTCGAGATGGGCCGCGCCCTGGCCGAGCGGCTCGGCTACGCGCCGGCCGATCTCGACCGGGTGCCGCCGCCGGCCATCGAATCGTTCGCCGGAGTCGGTCACTTCTTCCACCTCGCAGCGCTGCGGCCCGGCGAAGTCGTCATTGACCTCGGCAGCGGCTCCGGCATGGATACCTTCGTCGCAGCGCTCAAGGTCGGCGCGCAGGGCCGCGTCCTCGGCGTCGACATGACGCGCGAGCAGCTCGCCAAGGCCGAGCGGCTGCGGCGGGAACATGATTTTCGCAACGTCGCCTACCTCGATGGGTACATCGAGGAAACGGGCCTGGAACCCGACACAGCGGATTGCGTGATTTCCAACGGCGTCATCAATCTCGCGCCGGACAAGGCGCGCGTGTTCAGTGAGGCAGCACGACTGCTGCGACCTGGCGGGCGGCTTGCGATCGCGGATATCGTGACGGACTTGCAGCTACCGGACAGCATCGTCTGCAACACCGACCTCTGGGCGGCATGCATCGGCGGAGCTGCGCAGCGTGAGAGTTATGTCGAGGAGATCGAGCGCGCCGGGCTCGCCGTGCGCGAAGTGCAGGAGAACCGGGAATATCGGTTCATCTCGGAGCGCGCGCGGGGCGCGACGCGGAAGTTCGGCGTGAAGAGTGTGTCGATCCTCGCCGTGAAGTCAGGATGACAAGGCGTCGCTCAACGCCCGCAGCAGCTGCGCGCCGTTGCCACGCCACGCGCTGCCGTGCATGACGGCCATCGTCATCGGCTCGTAGTGTGCTAGAGCCGCGAGCACCTCGCGCGTCTGCGGTGCGTGCGCAAAGTAGTCGAGCGGCTTCCGAAACGCCTCGCTCGGACCGAGGATGTCCGACTCGGTGAGCGCGACGGCGCCGTCCCCTCCCTGCGTGAACAGATCGCCGCAGAAGAACGTGCGCGTCGTCATGTCCATAGCGAGACCGCACTCCCACGCGTGCGGCACGTGCGGCGTGTCGAACCAGCGGATGCGATGGTGCCCGAGATCCAGCTCCTCCTTGTCGGCCAGCACTCGCGGCGGACGATCGGCGAAGTCGTTGATCGACGTCATCGCCGCCACACGGCTGCAGACCGGCACTGCATGGGGCGCGGCCGCGAGAAACTCGTTGATAGCACCGCACTCGTCGGCCTCGAAGTGCGAGAGCCCGACGTACTTCAACCGTTCGACCGGCATGACCGCGGCGATCGCCTCGCTGACGACGGGGAACAACCTACGCAACCCCGTGTGGAACAGGAACGGCGCGTCGTCGACGACCAGGTACTGGTTGAAGCTGAAGCCCGGCGTGCCGGGAATCGCCACCGGCGTATTGATGCGATAGATGTCCGCCGCGATCTCGTGGATGTTCGTGCCGGAGGTGCCGTTGGTAATCATCGGCAATGCTACCCCGTGCCGCGCACGGGCGACCGGCAGCGGAAAATGCTCGTCCAAACGTGCGCCGGCCGGCCGCTGGCGCGTGCCGCCGCGAGGGCATAAGGTACACGTTCAACTTTCGGCATACGGGGCGGTCGGATGTCCGACGCAGAAGTCAGCGGCAGGCAGACGATGACGGATAGCAATCATCCGCAGATGGTGGTCATCGGTGCGTCCGCAGGCGGTATCAAAGCCTTGCAGGCCTTCTTCGAGACCATCCCACCGCACACCGGAGCGGCTTTCGTGGTGGTCGTGCACCTCGATCCCGAGCATCGCAGCGAGCTGCCGCGCATCCTTGCTACGCGCACCGCCATGCCGGTCGTCCAGGTCGAGCACACGGAGAAGTTGTCGGGCGACCACGTATACGTCATCCCGCCGGACCGCCGGCTGCAGGTCGTCGATCATCAGATCTCCGCTGCAGTGTTCGATGAGCCGCGCGGCAAACGCGCGCCGATCGACCTGCTGTTCCGCTCGGTCGCAGAGCGGCTGGGTGACGGATTTGCGGTGATCCTGAGCGGCGCCGGCTCGGATGGCGCGATCGGCGTGCGCGCCGTGAAAGAGGCCGGCGGCATCATCCTCGTGCAGGAGCCGGCCGAGGCCGAATACGGCTCCATGCCGCGCAGCGCGATCGCGACTGGCGTCGTGGACCTGGTGATGCCGGTGCAGGATCTCGCGGTGCGCCTGGCGGACCTGATCCGCCTCAAGCGACAAGGCCAGTTGCTCGCGGACGAGCCGGAAATCGACGAAGAGCTGCTGCGGCGGATCCTGGCGCACCTGCGCATGCGCACCGGGCACGACTTCGCGAAGTACAAGCGCTCGACCGTGCTGCGTCGGATCGCGCGTCGCATGCAGGTGACCCGCACGGACGAGCTCAATAAATATCATGACGTGTTGCGCGAGAACCCGGAGGAGGCGCAGGCGCTGCTGAGCGATCTGCTCATCTCCGTCACCACCTTCTTCCGCGACAGCGACTCGTTCGACGAGCTGCACCGGTCGGTGATACCGCGGTTATTCAAGGAATGTCAGCACGACCAGTCGCTGCGCGTCTGGGTGGCGGGCTGCGCGACGGGCGAGGAAGCGTACAGCCTCGCGATGCTGCTGCTGGAGGAAGCCTCCAAGCACGAGCCGCGACCGGCGATCCAGGTGTTCGGCTCGGACCTGGACACGCGCGCGCTCACGGTAGCGCGCGAAGGCCGCTATCCCGCGGCCATCGAGAGCGACGTGACCGAGGACCGACTGCGGCGCTTCTTCACGCGCGAAGGCGAAACCTACCGCGTGCGCCAGGAGCTGCGCGACATCGTGCTGTTCGCCGCCCACGACCTGGTGAAGGATCCGCCGTTCTCGCACGTCGACCTGATCTCCTGCCGCAACGTGCTGATCTATCTCGATCGCGAGCTGCAGGACCAGGTTTGCGCCACGTTTCACTATGCGCTCAGGCCGGGCGGCTACCTGATGCTCGGAGCGTCCGAGAGCGCGGACAATCCGACCGGGCTGTTCCGCCTGCTCGATCGCAACTCGCGCCTGTACCAATCGACCACAGTGCAGGGCGACAAGCCGCGCCTGGTGCCGGGCCTGCTCGGGCCAGTGCGCTCGCGCGAGCATGTCGTGCAGCTGGGTCGCGGGCTGAGTCCCACCGCGGCGTTGAGCGAAGCGACGATGCATCGGCGCGCGCTCGAGAAAGTGGCCCCGCCCAGCATCCTGGTCGACGAAACGCATCGCGTGCTGCACATGTCGGAGACAGCCGGCCGCTACATGCAGCCCTCGGGCGGCACGCTGAGCGGCGACATCGTGGATCTGGTGCGGCAGGAGTTGCGCTTTGAGCTGCGCTCCGCGCTGCATCGCGCGTTCGAGCAGAACGTCTCGACGCTGAGCCTGCCGCTGCTGGTGCGATTCAACGGCAAGCGTCATCGGGTGCACGTGCATGTGAAGGCTCCCGGCGACGGCGACAACGACGCGCAGCGCAACGCCATCGTGATGTTCATCGAGGGCGAGGCGGTCGAAGACGACTTCGCTGTGAGCGCGCAGGAGGCGAGCAACGAAACGGTGCGTCGCCTGACCCAGGAGCTGGAGCTGACGCACACGCGTCTGCGCACGGTCCGCGAGGAGTCGGATGCTGCCAACGAGGAGCTGCGCGCGGCCAACGAGGAGCTGCAGTCCATCAACGAGGAGTACCGTTCGACCTCGGAGGAGCTCGAAACCAGCAAGGAGGAGCTGCAGTCGATCAACGAGGAGCTGCAGACCGTCAACACCGAGCTGAAACTGAAGCTGGAGACGATCTCGCGCGCGCACAGCGATCTGCAGAACCTGATGGCGGCCACCGATTTCGGCACGCTGTTCCTGGACTCGAGCCTGCGCATCAAGCGCTTCACGGATCGCGTGACCGAGCTGTTCAGCGTCACGCCCGCCGACGAGGGCCGACCGATCACGGATTTCGCGCACCAGCTCGACTACGCGGAATTCATCAAGGATGCGCGGGCCGTGCTGAGTGACCTCGCACCGGTCCGGCGTGAGATCGGCAGCCAGAATGATCGCTGGTACGACGTGCGCATGCGCCCCTACCGCACCGTCGACGACAGGATCGACGGCGTGGTCATCACGTTCGTCGACATCACGGAGCGGCGCGCTGTCGAAGAAGCGTTGCGCAGCAGCGAGCACCAGCTGCGGCAGCAAAAGCGGCTGGTCGAGCTGTCGCGCGAGCCGATTTTCATCTGGGACTTCGACGCGGGCATCGTCGACTGGAACCGCGGCTGCGAAGAGCTGTATGGCTATTCGCGCCAGGAAGCGCTGGGCAAGCGCCCGGGCCAGCTGCTGCGCTCGATGGTGCCGGACTCTTCGCTCCAGACGATGAACGAACGGCTGGTCGCGACCGGACACTGGGACGGCGAGCTGCATCAGCGCGCGAAGGACGGGCGGACGCTGATCGTCGAGGCGCGGCTCGACCTGGAGAACGTGGAGGGACGCCGACTCGTGCTCGAAAGCACGCGCGACGTCACGCAACGCCAGGCGCTGCAGGCACGCCAGCTACTGCTGCTCGCCGAGCTCACGCATCGGGTGAAGAACACACTGGCCGTCGTACAGTCGATCGCTCATCAGACCGAGATCAACAGCCCATCGCCGAGCGAGTTCGTCGAGCGGTTCAGCGGACGTCTGGTGGCGCTCGCCAACGCCCACGGCCTGCTGGTGCAATCCGAGTGGCAGGGCGCCGACCTCGCGGCGCTCACCCGCGTGCAGCTTCAACCCTACGCGGGCGACGGCATCAAGCGGTTGCGCATCGAGGGGCCGGCGACTTCGCTGCCGTCCGAGTTGGCGACGCCGTTCGCGCTGGTGTTGCACGAGCTCGCGACCAACGCCGCGAAGTATGGCGCTCTCGCAGACCCGTCCGGCAACGTCAGCGTGACGTGGGAACTGTCGAAGGCCAACGGTCGCCGCGACCTGCGGCTACAGTGGCGCGAGAGCGGCGGCGCGCCACCTGCGGACTCGCCCCCGGCCGGTCTGGGCAGCAATCTCATCGACAACGCGATCCCTGGCGCAAAGGTGCGGCGCGAGTTCTCCGCGGAAGGGCTCGTGTGCACGATCCAGCTGACGCTGATCGAAGAAGACGCTCATCGCAACGGACTGTAGAGCCGCCGATCTTCATGCGGCCGCCGGTTCGTTGAGCCGGTCGAGCCGCAGCTGCGTTCCTTGAATGCTCAGCAGCGTCATCGATGCGGGACTGATCTGCACGCGACGGTAGTCCTCGGCCGATGCCTGCATCGCCAGCAGCACTACCGAGCGGATCACTTCGGCGTGCGTGACGATCGCGACTGTGCGTGCGAACTCGGTCTGCTGCAGCTTGCGAAAATACGCCATCGCACGCGCCTGCACGTCGCGAATGCTGTCGCCGGCCGGCGTGCGTGTAACGGCGCGGTACTGGTTCCAACGCTGCCACTGCGGGTCGTCGGCCAGCGCTGCTAACGTCCGGCCCGACCAATTCCCAAAGTCGACTTCGTCCATGAGCGGCGCGATGGTCACGACACTCTCGCGCTGCGCGGCGATGATGCCGGCGGTGTGCCGGGCGCGCCGCCGCGGACTCGAGTGGATCGCCAACTCGGGAAATGCGAGCAGCCGCCTGGCCAGCGCGCGTGCCTGGCCCTCGCCTCGCAAATCGAGCGGCTCATCGATGGTTCGGCCGAGCAGCACGCTATCCATCTGGGCGCAGGTAGCGTGACGCACGAGTACGATGTTCATCTTTGCTCCTCGTGCTGCGGATGCCCGCCATGCGCGGTCAACTCACAGACGATCAGCGACGTTCCACCGCAGGGAAGCAACTCGATTAACATACGTTACTTGCCACTGACCAATTTAGGGCTAGGCTGTCGCAGGTGCCGCGGCATGTCGGGGGAAACTCATGACGCCAGCGTCGAGCAATCCGGATCACGACCCTGAGCGATATCTCGCCGAGGTCTTCGATGAGCTGACCAGCGCTCCTACGCGAAGCGCGGCAATCCGGCTCACGATGCAGGCAGCGAGCGTGTTGGCCGGCGCTGAGGGTTTGTGCCTGCTCACTGCCGCCGGCGATTGTTGCACCCTTGCGTTGGCGCAGCGGCAGGAAATCTATTCGTGCGATCTGCGTAACTCGCGTCTGCATCGAGCAGTAGTGCGACCGCATCGGGCTGCAGGTGCCGGCGCGCGGAAGCTGTGGGGCAAGGAGGACTCGATCACGCTGTCGACCGGCGAGCAGCACGCGATCGGCCCAACATTGATCGTGCCGCTCGAAGCCGCAACCGGTCACGCGGCCGTGGGCTTTTTCTGGCGGCCTGGACAGGCCACTGCTCCTCAGCGCACGCGACAGCTCGAGCTGCTCGCGAAGACGCTGGGCCTGGCGGCCGCGGCGTGGCGGAAGGATGACGAGAACGCTGCGCGTCAGCGCGACCAGCAGCGAGTCTCGGCGGACCTCCAGCATCGTCTGCGCAACAATCTCGCTTTGATGCGCTCGATCATCCGCCGCTCGCATGAGACGGCGGAATCGGCCGAGCACTTCGCGCTACACCTCGAAGCTCGCATCGGCGCGCTCTCGCGAACACAGGCAATGCTGGCGGCTGCTGGCGAGTCGGGCATAGAGCTCGAAGAACTCGTCCGCACCGAGCTCATCGCGAGCGCAGTGTCCGAAAAGCGCTGGGTGCTGCAGGGACCGGCGGTGCTGCTGCACGCCAAGGGGGCGGAATCTCTGGGACTCGCCATGCACGAGCTGGCGACCAACTCGCTGAAGTTCGGAGCGCTCGCTGCACCGAGCGGCTCAGTGGCCATCACGTGGGCGGTGATCGACGATCCGGCGTCCCCTTGCCTGCACCTGAGCTGGATCGAAACCGGCGTGACTATCGCGTCGGTCGCGCCGCGCCGGCGGGGCTTCGGACAGGAGCTCATCGAATGCACCTTGCCGTACGAGCTCGGCGCGCGTACCCGCCTCACGTTCAACCCCGGCGGCGTGCACTGCGAGATCGACATCCCATTGGAGGCGTGCGTAGCGACCGTCGAGCCGGCGGCACAGCAGGCGGCGCGTGGGGGAAGCCCATGGTGATGACGGAACGCTGCCGTCAGCGAACGCCCGCTCCTCGGCTTGAGCGTACTGGTTGTCGAAGACGACTACTTCATCGCGATCGAGATGTGCAGCGCCTTGCGCGCCGCCGGCGCCGACGTCATCGGCCCGGCGCGCGATCTGGAAACCGGCCTGGCTGCGATCCGCCAAGAGCAGATCGACTGCGCCGTTCTCGACATCAACCTGCGGGGTCGCATGGCGTTCCAGCTCGCAACCGAGCTGCGCGCGCGGGGGATTCCTGCCGTCTTCGCGACCGGCTACGATGCCTCGATGATTCCAGCGGAGCTGGCCGACGTGGCCCGGTTGGAGAAGCCCGTGGATCTGGCTGCGCTGTGCCGCGCGATCGAAGCTGCCTGCCCATGAGCATCGGACCGGGCATGTCGAGGCTGGTCCTGCGCCTGTCGCGCTTCCAGCTGCTGTCCGCCGACGAGGCGCGGGCGTTCGAGGGTGCTGCCGGACCGGTTCGCTTGCACCGGCCGCACGAAGACCTGGTCCGGGAAGGCGAGAGCACGGCCCATATCAGTCTGCTGGTGTCCGGTTTCGCCTATGGTTTCCGAGTGTTGCCGGACGGCCGGCGCCAGATCGTCAGCTACCTGATCCCGGGGGACCTGTGCGATCCGCGCCTGCTGCTCCTGCCAGCAGCCGCGCACACTGTCAGCACATTGACTGCTGCGAACGTAGTGGTGTTTGCGCGTGAAGCGCTGCTGGCACTGATCGATCGCGATCCGCGAATTGCGACGCGCGCTGTGCTGGCTGGCATTGCAGGAGGAGATGATCGCGCGCGAATGGCTGGTCAACATCGGTCAACGCACTGCGCTCGAACGTCTGGCCCATCTGCTTTGCGAAATCTTCACGCGGATGCAGGCGGTGGAGCTCACCGATGGCGGCCGCTGTGAGCTGCCGCTGACCCAGGTGGAACTGGCCGACACGCTCGCGCTCTCGACCGTCCACATCAACCGGACGCTGCAGGAGCTGCGTCGCAAGGGCCTGGTGTCGCTTTCCAGCGGCATGCTGGAAATCCACGATTTCAATGCATTACGGTCCGTCGCGATGTTCTCGGCCGACTACCTGCATCCGGGTCGCGAGCGGCCGGAGCGCATGCATCGACGACTGGCGCCCTCGTAAGCGGATTCCACAGGGTTTACCCATGTTATTGAGCGCGCCAGCGCTCGCGCACTAGGCTCACTCGCTCTCATCGTTCGCCTCTTTGGGGAGAGGGGAATGGCGACAAAACACTCAGCGACACAAACCGCCCTGCAGGGCCGATCGATCCTGATCGTCGAGGACGACTGCGTGACGGCGATGGACCTCGCCGAAACGTTGTCGGCCGCCGGCGCGCAGATCGTCGGGCCCGCCGGCACGATCGAAAGCGCGCTCGAGCTGCTGCGTCCTGGCCCGCAACTCGACATCGCGCTGCTCGATGTCGAAGTCGAAGGCTCGTTCATCTTCGACGTCGCGGACGAGCTGGTGAAGCGCGACGTGCCGATCATCTTCACGACCGGCTACGAGCGCAGCGAGATACCGCCGCGGTTCCACGCGGCCCGGCATTGCGAGAAGCCGGTGGGAATCGCTGCGATCGCGCGTGCGCTCAGCGAGGAGCTCGCGCGAGGTCCGGAGCTCGGAGTCAGGCTGAAGCCTGACCCACAGCGGAACTGAAGCCTCACCCACGGCGCCGGTTGACAGCCCCGCCGATCTGCAGTTGACTATTCCGCGTGCGCCGCAGGCGCCCGCGGGTTCGCGCGAAGGGCCAAGCCCACTGCTCCACTGCTGATTCAACTGCACGTCTACCCCGTGCTGCCTGTTGCGAACCCAGGCGTAAGCATGGAGGTCCTATGACGTCGCAGAATTCATTGCCGCTGCCCGAGCGGCCGAATCTCGAACAGCTGAAGAAACTCGCCAAGTCGTTGCTGCACGCGGCGCGCGCCGCGGATGCGAGCGCGCTCGAACGTTTCCGCCTGCTCCCCGCCTTCGCCCGCAAGTCCGTCGCCGAGCTCGGCACCGCCGGTCTCGCCCTGCACGACGCCCAATCCGTGATCGCGCGCGAGCACGGTTTCGAGTCGTGGAATGCGTTACGCGAGCACGTCGAGGAGCGCTCGCTATCCTTCGCAGCGGCTGTCGACGAGTTCGTACGATGCGCAACCGGCAGCGCAGCGGCTCGTGCGCTGCGCCTGCTCGCGCTGCATCCCGGCATCGCCCACGCAAGTCTGCAGACTGAGCTCTGCTCGGCGATGTGGATGCTGTGAAGGCACGCCTGCACTCACAACCGGCGCTGGCTACGCAGTCCGGCGGAGTTCAGAACTGGGAACCTCTCTTATATGTATGCCACACGTGCCTGCATCGAGACGACCCCGCGCGTGCGGCCGGCCTGACAGCGATCGCGACGGAGTTGCTCGATCGCGGCGCGAACCCGAACGCCGAGTATCACTGGCAGTGGCACCCGGAGCTGCCGCGTACCGCTCTTTGGGGAGCGTTGTGTGCGACGAGCCATCTGCCGCTCGCGGAAATTCTCCTGCAGCGTGGCGCCAATCCGACCGACGGCGTATCTGCGCACATCACTGCGGGCGGCGGTCACCTCGAAGCGCTCGAGCTATTGCAGCGCTTCGGGCTCGATCCCAACGGCATCCCGGGCGGCGTGCCGCCGCTGCGCTACCTCTTGAGTTGGGCAGAGAACACGACCGGAGCGCGCTGGCTGCTGGAGCATGGCGCAGATCCAAACCTTCCGTGGGGTGAGCGCGGCGATGCTCCGGTGCACGTGGCCGCACAACGATGGGACGTGCCGATGATGGAGCTGCTCGCGCAGCACGGTGTCGATCTACATCAGCGTCGCAGCGATGGCCGCACGGCGCTCACGGTAGCCGAATTGCATGGCAATGAAGCGGTCGCTGCGTGGTTGCGTGCACGAGGTGCGAAGGACGAGCTTTCGCCTCTGGAGCGCTTCGCCGCCGCTTGCGCTCGTGGGGATCGCGCGCGCGCCGACGCAATGCTCCGAAGCAATCCGGAGCTTCGTGGTCAACTGCGCGTAGAACATCATCTGATGATGCACGTGCCGGCCGAGCGCGGCGACGCTGCCGTTCTCGAGACCATGCTGAGTTGTGGGTTCGATCCGAACGCGCGAGACCATGACGGCGTGACGGCGTTGCATCGGGCCGCGATGGCCGGTCGCGTCGAAGCCACGCGAGTTCTGATTGCTCACGGAGCCGCGGTCGACGCACTCGACGGCATGTTCGCAGCGACGCCGCTGCTGTGGGCAGCCGAAGGATGGGGCCACGCGTCGCGCCCAGGAGTCGATTTCGTCGCGGTCGCGCGCGTACTGATCGCAGCGGGCTCGCCGACTACGTGGACACCGCCGGAGAAAGCGCCTGACCCTGAAAGCACCCAGGAGGCCTTGATCGAGCTGTGCCGCGCGGCCGCCGCGCAGGACTAGGATTCCCTGGGATTCTGCGCTGCAAGCCACGCGCTAGGACAAACCCCGAACGCCGGATGCGTCGCAAGCGCAGGCGCAGACCGGCGTCACAGATTTGCGTTCTGCGCGCGCCCGCAGCGATCGCTTTTGAGACGGCGGCCGATACACCCCTGGCACCCCTCACTAGCATATCGAGACCTATGTTGGTCCAGCGTCTTCATCCAGCCCTCAGTGCGCCGCGTCGCAATCGCGGTCGGGGATTCACGTTGCTCGAGCTGCTCATGACGGGAGCCGTAATCGCCTTGCTCGCGGCCATCGCGCTGCCAGCCTATGCGAGCATCATCGAGCGGCAGAAAATCAGCCAGTGCAAGCGGGACCTGGCCGCGATTGGCATGCTGATCGAGCGCTATCGGACGGTGCACGGCCAGATACCGGAGAGCCTGAGCGAGCTGGGCACGTCGATTCCGAAAGATCCCTGGGACCGGAACTATCAATTCCTGAACTTCAGCTCACCGGTCCCCGGCGTTATCGGAAAAATCCGCAAGGACCACAATCTTCATCCGCTCAACACCGAATTCGATCTTTACAGCCTCGGAGCGGACGGCAGCTCGTCGGCCCCGCTGACCGCGCGCGCCAGCAAGGACGATGTGATCTGGGCGCGTGACGGCGGCTTCGTCGGACTCGCTTCGGACTACTGATGAGCGCTGCGCGCGTGCGCTTCGCCGGCCTGGGCACGCGCGTCGCTGTACGCACGTTCGCACTGTTCTGCCTGTGCGCGATCGTGCCCATCGTCATTTCGGCGATCGTCGCGGATCGCATCGTCAGGACGAAGCTGCGCGCGGACGCGGCCAGCCACCTCGAAAGCACCAGCAAGAGCTACGGCCTGCTGGTGTTCGCCAGACTGCAACAGACCGACGAGGCGCTCGCCGAGCTGGCGACGCTGGCTCTGAAAGACCGACTGGCCCTGGACGACATCCGTTCCTTCAGCTCAACGCACTTCAAGGTCGTCGACGTCGTTGCCGACCCTGCCGGAGCGGCGCGGCGAGTTTCGTTGTCGTTGCAGGGCACGGAAGTTCGGCTCACCGTGATCGAGGAAAGCGGACCGCGCAGACTGCAGATCACTGCCGCTCTCGATTCGTCCTATCTCTGGAACGCTGACGCCGTGTACCTGGACGCGATGCGGATCTGCGTCTATGGGCCGAGTGCCGCGGTCCTCCAATGCGTCGGTGATGCGGTGGCATCCGGCGAACGCGATCCCGACCGCTCGCTGACGGGAGAATGGTCGCTGTTCCTCGCACCGCGCTATGGCGCCGCGGCCTGGTCGGTGCGAACCGAACAACCCGCATCGATCGCACTGAGTGCGCTCGATTCCTTCGAGCGTACGCTGCCGCTCGTCACGCTCGTCGGCATCGTCACCGCCTTGCTGTTGAGCACGGTGCAGATTCGCCGCAGTCACCGGCCGCTCGCCTTGCTGACCGACGCGGTCGAGCGGATGGGCCGCAGAGGCTTGCATCGTCGCGTGACGGTCGACACCAAAGACGAATACGAGGACCTCGCGCAGGCATTCAACCGCATGGCGAGCGGCCTCGCGCGCCAGTTCGAGCTCTTCCGCACGCTCGCGCGGATCGACCGGATGATCCTCGACGACCCGTCGACCGAAGTGCTGGTGGAAAAGATCCTGCCGGCACTGCCGGCGCTGCTGCACGCACGCGTGGTCGCGGTAGCCGTCGCCGCACGAAACACCGGCACCGTTGCGATCTGGTGGTCGTCGTCGGCCGCAACGATCGTGTCGCAGCTGCAGACTGACGCGCTGACGATCGAGGTGCTGATCGGCAAGATCGACGTTCGCATTCCTGCGCTCGCCGACCTCGGCGCGCCTGGCACCCTGGAGGCTCTCTACGGACTGCCGATCGAGGTCGAGGGCAACCTGCGCGGCGCACTGCTGCTCTCCGACCCTCAGTCGCGCGGCAGCAGCATGCGCCACGCGCGAGCGTTCGCACGACGATTCGCTGTCGCGCTCGGCAGCGAGCAGCGCCGCGAGTCGCTGCTCAAACAGGCCTACTACGATGACTTGACGGGACTGCCGAACCGGCAACTCTTCAAGGACCGCCTGGAACGCGAGCTTGCCCACGCCAAGCGCACGCACACACAGGTCGCGCTCATCTACATCGATCTCGACCGCTTCAAGAACGTCAACGATTCCATGGGCCACTCGGCGGGCGACGCATTGCTGCTGGAGGTCGGTCGCCGGCTCGCCGCGCAAGTGCGCGAAAGCGATACGCTCGCCCGGCTCGGCGGCGACGAGTTCGTGCTGCTTGCGCCCGGTCCCGACGAGCACCCGGCTCACGTAGTGGCAGAACGCCTGCAGGCAGCGCTGCGCGAGCCGATCGTCGTTCAGGACGCGACCTGCTTCGTGCAAGCGTCGATCGGGCTCGCCGTCTATCCGCAGGACGGTGCGGACGCCGAAGCGCTCTTGCGCAGCGCTGACATTGCGATGTACCGCACCAAAACGGCGGGCCGCGGCGGCGTGACGTACTTCGAGGAAGCGATGAATCGCGACGCGCAGCGCCGACTGTTGGTCGAGCAGCGGTTGCGCGTGGCGCTGCGCTCTGGCGGTCTGACCCTCGCCTACCAGGCGAAAGTCGATCTCACCGACGGTTCGCTGGCGGGAGTGGAAGCGCTCGCGCGGTGGACCGATGCGCAACTCGGGGCAGTGTCGCCGGTCGAGTTCATCGCAGTCGCCGAAGAATGCGGGCTGATCGAAGAGCTCGGCACGTGGGTGCTGCATGAAGCGTGCTCCACGTATCAGAAGCTGCGCGAGCAAGGTGTCGATCTCGGACACGTGAGCGTCAACGTGTCGATGCGGCAGCTGCGCGACGAGCGTTTCGTCGCCGAGGTCCGCGGCGCGCTCATGCGCTATGCCATGAGTGCCGAGGCCCTGGAATTGGAAGTGACGGAGTCGACGCTGGCCGGCAATACGCGTGAGGTCAATGCGCTGCTCGATTCGCTGCGGCGGATGGGCGTGCGCATCGCCATCGACGACTTCGGCACCGGCTACTCATCCATGTCGGTGCTGGGCGAGCTGCCGACCGATGCGCTGAAGATCGATCGCTCGTTCGTGATGGAGTCCGCGAGCCAGCGCACTGCCCGCTCGGTGGTCGAAGCGATCATTTCCATCGCACACGTGCTCGGCAAGGTCACCATAGCGGAAGGCGTCGAGACGACGGGCCAGGTCCGCACTCTGCGCCAGCTCGGCTGCGACTTCGCGCAGGGATACTTGTTTGCCAAGCCAGTGGCCGCAGCGGAGCTGCCCGCCGTCGCAGCGCGCGTACCTTTCTGGCGGGAGATCGTCGCGCAGAGTTCTACACAGGAGCATCCGGTTTCGCGCGCCAACCGTAGCGTCTGACCACAATACGAATCGAGGGGCGGCCGGCATGACGAAGCGATGGTTGATCGGAGCCGTGGCCGTTGCTCACGAGCGGATGGGCGGGCGTTCCCAATGCCGCAATGGCGACTGGAGCTATGCGCTCTTCAATGCGCAGAGGTGCGCGGCGAGAAGAACAACTACGCCATGTGCCTCGCTTGCCACAAGAGCGTCGCGAGCGACAGCTTCGTGTTCACGCTCGGCAAGCTGAAGGAATGAGCGACACTTACGGCCGATAGGCCGCGAGCTTGCTGTGCGTGCGGATCGCGTCCGTCTCCGAGAGCGAGTCATCGGCGCCCGGCCGGCAACGCATCAGCTCGCCGAAGGCCGCGGCCGGGAGCGCCGCGCTGAAATGGAAGCCCTGGTACTGATCGCAGCCCATCGACTTGAGCGCGTCGAGCTGCTCGGAGGTTTCGACGCCCTTCGGCCACGACTTTGAGCCGCAGGCTGTGCGCGAGCGAGATGATCGCCCGGACGATCGAGACGTCGTCGGCGCGCGTCATCAGGTCCTTGACGAAGGCGCGATCGATCTTCAGCTTGTCGATCGGGAAGCGGCGCAGGTAGCTCATGCTCGAGTAGCCGGTGCCGAAGTCGTCCACGGACACGAGCACGCCCATGCGACTCAACTGCTCGAGGATGCCGGTCGACTCCTCGGGATTGGTCATGACCGCGCTTTCGGTGATCTCGAGCTCCAGGTAGCGCGGATCGAGCCCGACTTCGTCGACGGCGCGGCGGATGACGCTCGAGCAGATTGCCGTGCCGGAACTGCGAAGCGGTGACGTTGACCGCGACGCGCAGCGGCTGCAGGCCCTCGTTCTGCCAGGCTTGCATTGCCGGCAGGCCTCGCGCATCACCCACTCGCCGATCGCGACGATCAGTCCGCACTCCTCCGCCATCGGAATGAAGTCATTCGGCATGATCAGGCCGCGCTCCGGATGGCGCCAGCGGATGAGCGCCTCGGCGCTGTGGACGTACTCGGTCGCGGTATCGACTTTCGGCTGGTAATACAGCTCGAACTGCTGGCGCGCGAGTGCCTCGTGCAGGTCGCTCTCCAGCTTGACGCGCTCGCGCGTGATCGTGTCCATGCTCGGCTCGAAGCATTGCACGTTGTTACGACCGCGTTGCTTGGCGCAGTACATCGCGGCATCCGCGTGCGCGATCAGACTTTCCGCCGACGTGCCATCGGTGGGATAGAAGGCAATGCCGATGCTGCTCGAAGTGTGCAGGTCGACGCCCGAGATCCTGATCGGCGCGGCCAACGCTGCGACGGCGCGCTGCGCGACAGCTCGACAGCGTCCTGCCGTACGGACGTCGAGTTCACGATGAGCACGAATTCGTCGCCGCCCATGCGGGCGACCGTGTCCACGCTGCGCACGACGCCGCTCAGCCGCCGCGCCACTTCGTTCAGCAACTCGTCGCCGGCACGATGGCCGAGCGAATCGTTGACGAGCTTGAACCGGTCGAGATCGAGCACCAGCACGGCGCACTGCTGTCCATCGCGGTCGGCATGCGCCATGGCTTGCGCGAGCCGGTCTTCGAACAGCACGCGGTTGGGCAGACCGGTCAGTGCGTCGTGCGTGGCGAGATGCCGCAGCTGGCGGTTCGCCGCTTCCAGTCCCTCGGTGCGCGCCGTCACGACGTGTTCGAGCGACTCGACCTGACGTCGCAGCACGCGCTCGTCGTGCCATTTGCGCGTGAGCGCGTGCGCGCATTGCTGGACTTCGATCGGCTCGAACGGCTTCTTCAGCACCAGCAGTTTGTCGGTCAGCCCGAGCCGCTCGACGAAGTCCGACCAGTCGTAGTCCGAGTGCGCCGAACAGACGACGACCTGCACGTGCGGGTCCACCGCCCACAGGTGCTCGATGGTTTCGAGCCCGTCCCAGCCCGGCGGCATGCGCATGTCGACGAATGCCAGCGCATAGGGACGGCCTGCGCTGGCCGCGCTGCTCGGCCATCTCCACGGCCTGCCGGCCCTGCAGGGCGAAGTCGATCTCGAACGACGGCTGCGGCAACGACGCCTCGCTGTCGCCGAACAGGATTCGCTCGGCCTGCGACATGTCCGCCGCGGATCGTCGGTCCCGTGCGAGGATCTTCGCGAAATCCTCGTGGATCGCCGGATTGTCGTCGATGACGAGGATGCGGTAACCGGTAGCTTCGTGGCCGTCGTTCATCGCGCTTGCGCCATCTGAAATATGTAACCCGTGACGCATGCACGGGCGGGGTTGTCGTGAATTGTTAGCTGCTTAACGTTACCTGGCGCCGCAGCGAACTACCGTTAACCCCATAGCAGTTCATCGTTCCGGCAACGCACCGCGCACGCATGCAGGCAAGCTACAACCTCTGGCTGGTCGCCCTCTCCATCCTGGTCGCGATGGTCGTCTCCTATACGGCGCTCAGGCTGGCCGCGCGGGTCGCCGAAGCCGGACGCTCGGGCGGACGACTCTGGCTGCTCGGCGGCGCGGCCGCGATGGGCATGGGCATCTGGTCGATGCACTTCATCGGCATGCTGGCGTTCTCGGTGTCGATACCGCTGCGCTATGGCATCGTCAAAACGCTGGTCTCGCTCGCGATCGCAATGGTCACGTCCGGCTTCGCGCTGGCGATCGCGAGCCGCCCGCACCTCAGCCTGAAGCGCCTCGCCTTCGGCTCGGTCGTCATGGGCACCGGCATCTGCGCCATGCACTACTCCGGCATGGCCGCGATCCAGATCGTGCCGATGATCACGATACGAGCCGCTGCTCGTCGCCGCCTCGATCGCCATTGCGGTCGGCGCTTCGTTCGCGGCGCTGTGGCTTGCATTCAACCTGCGCAGCGGCGAATCGAAGTCACATCGGGCTGGCGCGCACCGGCGCCGCGGCGGTCATGGGACTGGCGATCAGCGGCATGCACTACACGGCGATGGCGGCTTCCAAGCTCGCGCTCGGCTCGTATTGCTTCGGCGGCGCCGTCGTTCGACAACGGCTGGCTGGCGGCGACGATCGGCATCGTCGCGCTCGGCGTGCTCGGCCTGACGCTGATCATGACCGTGTACGACGCGCACCTGCTCTCGCAGACGCGCCAGGACGCGAAGCGCCTCGAGCAGGTCAACGCGGCGCTCCAGCACGGCAAGAACCTGCTCGCGCTCGCGACGCGCGCTGCCGGCATCTCCTCCTGGGAAATGGACATCGCCACGCAGTCCACGCTGTGGACCGAAAACGAGATCGAGTCGCTGCGCGCGGCGGGCGTCGACACTCGCGCACATCCCGGACGCCATCACGGCCATGACCCATCCCGAAGACCGCTCCATCCGTGTGCGATGCCGTGCGCAAGGCCGTCGCGGAAGGCCGGGACGTTTGCGCCTTTCGCTTTCGCGTCGTAGCGCCCGGCGGCGCGATCGTTCATCTGGAAGCGCACGCGCGCATCTTCTGCGACGAGCGCGGCGAGCCGGTGCGGATTCTCGGCGTTTCGTGGGACGTCACCGAGCAGGTGCTGCAGGACGAGCGTCGCCGCGAACTGCAGGCGCAGCTGCGCGATGCCTCGCGCGAAGCCGGCATGGCGGAAATCGCCACCGGCGTTCTGCACAACGTCGGCAATGTGCTCAACAGCCTGGGCGTCTCGGCGTCGCTCGTGCAGTCACGGCTGAAGAATTCCCGTGTCGGCAACGTGAAGCGGATGGCGGACCTGCTGATCTCGCAAGGCGACCAGGCCGGCCAATTCATCGAGCGACGACGAGCGCGGACGGCGAGATGCCCAGCTATCTCGCCCAGCTCGGCGCCAACCTGCTCACCGAGAACGAGCAACTGCGCAACGAGGCCGCCGCGATCTCCGCTCACGTCGGACACATACGCAGCATCGTGGCCGCACAGCAGACGTATGCGCGCCGCGGCGGCGTAACCGAGGCCGTCGACATTCCGGAGCTGCTCGACAACGCCGTCGCGATTCATTTCGCGGACACGACGGACGTGACGGTGCGACGCGAGTACGACGCCGGTCGCTCCCTTGATCCTCGACCGTCACAAGCTCATCCAGATCCTCGGCAACCTGCTGAGCAATGCGCGTCACGCACTGAAGAACCGTGGCGAGGGCCGCCGCACGCTCAACCTGCGCGTGCAGACACGGCAGGCCGGCGAGCTCGTCGTCGAAGTGGAGGATTCCGGCGTCGGCATCGAGCGCGGACGTGCTACCCCGGCTGTTCGAGTTCGGCTTCACGACCAAGAAGGACGGTCATGGGTTCGGGCTGCACACGAGCGCCATTCTCGCCAAGGAGCTCGGCGGCGAGCTCGTCGCACATAGCGACGGCACCAACTGCGGCGCGCGCTTTACATTGCGATTGCCGCCGAACGCCAACGCCTCAGACGTGCGCGCCGTCGCCGGAATCGCGAGATAGACCGTGCTCCAGAGCTGCGCGGCGTTCGACTCATCTGCATCGCCGCTGCTCTGACCGAACGGCACGGGCTCGTAGCGGCCCTCGACGTAGCGCCACGACCAGAGCTCGGAAGCGCGCAGCTCGCGCGTCTTCTCGATCACCGACAACAATCGCTGATGCGCGGCAAGCAAGCGCTTGGTCGTTGCCGCCGGCAAGTCGCGTCGCGCGATCTGCCGTTCCAGACCCGCGACGAGCAGCGCTTGCTGCCACGACCACGTGACCGTGCCGTGGTACGCGGTCCGACCTAGCTGACGCTGGCGCGTCGACATCGGCGAACACCGGATTCGCGACCAGCAAACCCGCGTCGGTCAT
Source organism: uncultured Gammaproteobacteria bacterium (assembly GCA_963830745.1). Classification (GTDB taxonomy): domain Bacteria; phylum Pseudomonadota; class Gammaproteobacteria; order Steroidobacterales; family Steroidobacteraceae; genus Steroidobacter. The sequence goes on along the minus strand of CAWHNL010000008.1, from coordinate 90,233 downwards.
CAGGCCCGCGGGGAACGGACGCAGCATGCTGTCGACGAGCTGCCCCACGAGTGCGCGCGGACGGATTCTGCAACAGCAATACGAATCCACCGTCGGAGTGCAGGACCGGTATCGGCTGGTACTGCGCATCGAGCGCGATGGCATTCACGACGAGATCGCCGCTGGGCAGCGCGTCGAGCGCGGACGTCGGACTCACGCCGAGCTGCTCGGCGTACGCAGCGATCTGGCGACGCGCGTCCGCATCGCTGATTTGCACGCGAAACAACGCCGGCGCCTCGCGCGACCAGACATCGGCGACATGCGCCGGCGTTCGCAATCGCCCTGCGCTGCTCCGGCGACACGTAAGGCTCCAGCAGCCCGCTCAGCACGAACTTCTCGATCGCGGCCATCGCGGCCGGCACGAACGCCACGTTGACGTCGAACGGGTAGCGCCCACCCGCGAGGCCATCCTGACTGTCGCGCCACTGTCCGAAGTTGAGGCCGGGCTTCAACGAAATCAGGTTGGCAGGCTGCGGTGTCTGAGCAAACGCATGGGCCGACTTGGCGACCCAGGTGAAGTTGCGCGCCAGCGCCGCGCCGACCGGCTCGCCATTCGAGCAGTCGCCGCGCCAGAAAAGCCTTGGCACGCGTGCGGCCACGTTCGTGGTCGATCAGGTACGCCGCCGCGACCGGCGCCAGCATGAAGTCGTCGTCGATCATGTTGTAGTCGTAGATCGGCGCATCGCTCACGCCTTCACCCTGCTTGCGATGACGCAGGACGGCGAATTCGCCGATGTCTTCTTCGTGCGCGGCTTCGCCGTTCGGCAGCGAGGCGTTGCAGCACTGCCATGAGTCCGCCTTCCAGCGCTTCCGGCTCCAGGACCGGCAGCAGCAAGCGCAGCGACATCAACGTGTCGCGGCCGAAATAGGTGTTGAAGCGCCACGAGCCGGCGAGGAACTTCTCCTCGTAGCTCAGGAACGTCAGCACTTCGCGACTGCGCGGATCGTCGTTGGCGCTGGAGCTGAGCAAATGACTGCTGAGCGGCGTGAGCGGCTTCTCGCCCGTCAATGCCGTGATTCGTAGTCGCAACGCCTCGCCGGCGCGAGAAGCCGCAAGCGTCAATGGCGCGCCGTTTCCGCCGCGCACTTCGCCGTTCTCGACAGTGATCGTCAGCGCGTAACCTGCGGCACCGTCGAGTCGAGGACGGGACCATTCGATGGTGCTTGGCTGTGGTCTTGGGAGCGCTCTTGACCTCTACTGGATATGCGCCGTTGATCTGATAGTCGCGCAGCACCCGCACGCTGCTGAGCACGGCGTCGCGCACGACGAGCGTCCCATCGACCGACGCGTCTGCCTCGATGCCGTGCAGGACTCGGCCCTTGGAATCGCGGCCGACTGAGTCCTTTCACATTGCCCAACGTCCAGTGCACCGGCGTCTGCGTCGTTTCGAACCAGACGCCGACGCCGCTGTTCCCTGCAGGAAACGCGACCAGCACGCGCGGCTGCGTGCCGGCGCTCAACAGCAGGTGAGCCGCGACAGGTCCCTGTTGATAGAAAGCATTGAGGACGCGGCCTTCGGTGATCCGGAACTGCAGCGGCGCTGGCGGCGCCGCTGCGTTCGCGGACGCGGCTACGAGCAGGAAGGCAAGCGCGAGCCGCACACCGCTACCACCGGTACTTGGCCTGGAAGCTGATCTCGCTGCCCTCGAGCGGGCGGGCCAGGATCACGCCGCCGGTGCCGGCCGCCGTGCCGAAGATGCGCGAGTTGGCTTCCGTGAGGCCGAGCTCGTCGGTCACGTTCGTGCCACGCAAGCTGAACAGCCAGTTCTCGCCGACGCTCGCGGCGATGCCGAAGTCCCACGTCTCGTACGTGCCCAGTTGCTGCAGTCCGGACTGATCCTGGGTGTGATCGCCGACGTGCGTGTAGCTGACGTACGCCTCGACATCGCCCCACGGCAGCACGAACGTGTAGCTCGGCGTCAACATGTAGCGCAGGTCGGGCTGGCGCTGCAATTGCTGACCTTCGATCGGCGCGCAGCCGTTGCCCGTCACGACGTTGGTGAACGGGAAGCAAGCGTCGAAGTCCGTGTACTCGCCGTCGAGATAGTTGGCAATCACCCGGAAGCGGAAGTTGTCGAGCAGGTTGATCCAGCCGATGAAGTTGATGCCCGTCGACTCGGAGCCATAGAACAACCGCTGGCCGGTCGGTGCACCGGTCGACGTCGTCTGCTGATACGCCAGGCCGGTGAAGTCGCGGTAGTAGGTGCTGATGTCGGCATAGACCAGGTCGTTCTCGAATTTGAACCCGACCTCATAATTGCGGATTTCCTGCAGCGGGTCGATATTGTCGGTGGTACTGCCGCGGATGCCGTTGTCGAAGTCCGCGAAATGCCCGCCGCGGTTCACGCGAACATAGGCGGCCATGGAGTCCGTGAAGCTGTAGTTCGCGCCCACGGTCCACGACGTGAAATCTTCGTCGTAGTCCGTGATGGCCAGCGTGCCGTTGCACACGGGCACGGCATTGTTGTACAGCGTCAGCGGATTGCCATCGAGATCGACGTTGGTCAGGTTGCACACGCGGTTGGTGGCCTCCTGGTTCTCATAACGCACGGAGGCGTCCAGCAGCCACTTGTCGATGCGCCATGAGTCCGACAGATACAGTGCCTTGTTGAACGCGTGGCCGGCCTGCGCGATGTTGAAGCCGCCGTTGTCCAGGAAGCCCTGCGCGTCCGTTCTCTGGAACGTCTGACCGCCCTGAACGAAGCTCACGGTGATCGGCCGCGCATTCGGCGTGTTGGTCATGAACATCTCGTTGCCCAGCGCCCACTCGTCGTCCATCGTGTAGTAGGCGGTGTACAGGCCGATCGTCAGCGTGTTGCCGTCGAACACTTCCTTGCTCAGCCGCAAATCGTTGTTGAAGTGCTCCAGCTCCTTGTGAATGAACCACCAGCCCTGGTGGATGACGCTCTGGTCGGCTGCAACCGCGCCGCCGCCGACGAAGGTGGCCGTGGCCGAATTCAGCGGCAGCCCGAGGCCGCCGAGATTGGTCGGATTCGTGTAGAGCGCCTCGTTCAGCGTGGCGGGATTGCTGCCCGAGAACAGCGCGTTCGTGTCGACATCGCCGCTGTTGAACAGGAACTTGTCGCTGATCGACCAGCCGTTGTCGAACTCGTAGTCGTAGTTCGCGCCGAGGAAGATCATTTGCGCGCCGCGGCCGTTGGCAAGGTCCGCGTTGGTGCCGCCGTTCGGATAGCCGTCGAGCCGCACGTGCTGAATCGCCTTGCTGTAGTAGGTCGCGTCGAGCGGATCGAAGCCGGGAAACGCGCTGAACTGGTCGGTACCGCGCTGGATCAGCGGAATCGGCGTGATGAACTGGTTCTTGTCGTCGAGGTAGCGCGCATACAGAACCAGGTCGCCTTTATCGGACTCGCGCTTGAGCGTCGCCGTCAGCTGGCCGCCCTCGTCCGCGTTGAACTGCGGATCGCGCACGCCGTCCGAGACGCGATAGAAACCGCCGACGCTGCCGTACCAGCCCTCCGAGATCTTGAAACCGTAGAAGCCGTCGACGCGCATGAGATTCTCGTCGCCATAGGTCAGGCCCAGGCTCCCCGATGGCGCCTCCGAGCCCGTCTTGAGCAGGTAGTTGGCCGTGGCGCCGATCTGGCCGCCGGCAAATACGACGGACGGGCCACCTTGCAGGATCTCCACCGATCGGATCGTGTCGTCGAGCCGGAAGATGCTGGTGGTCTCGAAGAAGGACAGCGTCGGCATGCCGTACAAGCGGCGAGCCCATCATCTGCGTCGTGAAGTACGGCGCATCGCCGCCGCCGGGAAAGCCGGCGATCTCGATGTTCGCGCCGGTCTGGCCGCCGGTCGATTCCGGCCACATGCCCGGCGATATCTTCAGCAGATCTGCAGTGCTCTTCGGATTCGCGTTGCGGATCTCCTCTTCGTTCGCCGTGACGATGTTGTAACTGGCCTCGAGCTTCTTCACGCCGCCTGAAATCGCGCTGCCGGTGACCACGACTGTTTCGAGATTGCTGCCTGCGTCTCGCGGCGGTGGTGTGTTCGGCCTGTTGCGCGTGAACCAACGACGGAGTCGAAAGCGCTGCGACGATCGCCGCAGCGATGTGCAAATTCCTGCTCATGATGTCCCCCTCGGTATCGGCGAGACTGCGATGCGACAGATGCGAAAGAGCATGACAGCGCTGTCGCACTGGGAAAATAGGAACGAATTACAACGTGTGAGGAATTCGCTGAGAAATTTCTGCGACACTCCCGCAACGAGGCTGAGGCACTCTTCAGATTACGGCGCATTGGTCGTCAAAGAGACGGATGAGCCTCCGTCTGTCCAGCGTCGATCCGCAGCGCCTCGCCGTAAGAATTCTGCTTGCGGCGAGCGCTGCCGTCTGTGCGCTGGCCGCGCTGAGCCTGAGCGCTGCCGACGCGACGACTGCGCAGTTGTTCGATCGCCTGCACTGGACTGTGGCCTACGTCACAGCCGCGGTCATTGCGTGGCTCGGGCGTCCGGCAGGCCGAAGGTCCCGATCGCACCGCGCGGCGCTGGTTCGCGATCGGCCTCACCGATTACGGCAATTGCGTATCTCGATTACGTCTCCTGGGCTTTCACCGGTCGCCTGCTGGTGCCCAAGTTCGGCGACCAGCTGTATCTCGCTCTCGGTCCCTGCAGCCTGATCGGTGTGATCGCGGTCATGCGCAAGAACCCGCGGCTGCCGCTGCGGCCTTTTCTGCTCGACGTCGTCTCGCTGGCGCTGGTGCTGCTCACGCTCACGCTGGATCTCTATCTGCCGCGCGAGAAAGTCATGGGGCGGTGGCAGCTCGTCGAGCTGGTTGCGTATCCGATTCTTCTGTTCACGCCGGTGTGCGTGGCTGCTGTTCTGGCGCTGACGCTGCGCTTTCGCCTGGACGCGCGCTGGCTGCTATTTCTTGCCGCATCGCTCGGCAACGGCATTGCGTGGATGATGTGGAATGCCAATGTGCCAGATCAGCCTGCCGAGATTCGGCACAGGGCTGAACTTCGCGTTCTCCGCGGTGACGCTGGCGCTCGGCTACGGTGCGTGCATCTGGAAAACGACCGTCGATCCGGACCCGGCGTGGGAGCGTCGCTGCGAGGCGTGGCTACGAATGATCCCGCTGCTCGCAGTCGGCGCAGCAGTGATCAGCCTCGCGATCGTCTGGGCGGTGCCGAACGTGCTGCGCTCCGTGCAGCTCGCTACGATCGTGGGCGCAGCCGTCGTGATCGCACTCGCGTTTGCGCGCCAGTACAACATCAACCGGCAGCTGATCGAGACGACGGAACGGGCCAACCGGATGGCGGAGATGGCGCAGGTGGCCAACCAGGCCAAGAGTGAGTTCCTGGCCAACATGAGCCACGAGATCCGCACGCCGATGAACGGCGTGATCGGCATGAGCGAGTTGCTGCTCGATACCAAGCTCGAAGCGGAACAGCGCGAGACGGCGCAAACGATCCGCGACAGCGCACGGGCACTGCTCACCGTCATCAACGACGTCCTGGACTTCTCCAAGATCGAGGCTGGCAAGCTCGAGCTGGAGTCCAGGGATTTCGAGCCGCGCGAGGTCGTCGACGGCGTGGTGCGAACGATCAGCGTCGCGGCGCAGGCGAAAGGATTGGCAGTGATCGCTGAGATCGACACGACGGTGCCGACGCTCGTGCGCGGCGATCCGGGCCGCTTCCGACAGGTTCTCGTCAATCTCTGCGGCAATGCTGTCAAGTTCACCGAGCGCGGCAGCGTAACAGTCGCTCTCACAGTGGCGAGCACGGATGCGCAACGCGTCCTGCTTCGCTGTGCCGTCCGCGACACTGGCACAGGGATTCCTGCCGATCGGTTGCACGCGTTGTTCAAGCCGTTCTCGCAGGTCGACGCTTCGAGCACCCGCCGCCACGGCGGCACCGGCCTCGGCCTGTCCATCGTCAAGCGCCTCGCCGAGCTGATGGGCGGTGAAGTGGGCGTCGACAGCCGCGAAGGATCGGGCTCGACGTTCTGGTTCACTGCCAGCTTCGAACGCGCAGGCCGCCCGCCCCGTTCAATCAGAACCCGCATCGATGGCCGCCGCTCAACAGCTGCGCAGCGAGCGCCGCATCCTGCTGGTGGAAGACAACGCGGTGAACGAGAAAGTGGCCACGCGCTTTCTGCAGAAACTCGGTTACCTGGTCGACGTGGCTCGCAACGGCCGCGAAGCGGTCGATGCATGGGCGCGCGGCTACTACGATCTGATTCTGATGGACTGCCAGATGCCCGTGCTCGACGGCTACGAAGCGACCCGCGAGATCCGCGCGCGCGAGCCTGCCCCGCAGCGCATCCCGATCGTGGCGCTGACTGCGAACGCGATGAAGGATGACGATGCCAAGTGCAGGGCAGCCGGGATGGACGATCACCTGAGCAAGCCGCTCGATCGCGAACGGCTCGCAAGGTGTCTCGCTCTACATCTCGCCGCTGTCGGCTAGCGCTTGGCCGGCTCGAACAGCTCGATCGGATTGCCGTCGGGATCCTCGATCTGGATTTGTCGGCCGCCGGGCCCCTCTTCCATCGCGTTGCGAAAACGCAGGCCGCTGCTCTCGAGATCGGCGATGACGTCCGGCAGGCCGTGCACGCGAAGAACGATTCGATTCCAGCCGCCCGGCTCCTGACGACGGCCGTCCGGCAACGGGCGCGAACCCGATGCGCCCGGGCCACTGAGCAACAAATGCAGGGCGCCGAGCGAAACGTTGGCGAACGCCGGCAGCTGTTGATGCTCCAGCTTGAATCCGAGCTGCTCGACGTAGAACGAGACGGCACGACGCACGTCCGCGACTTGATAGCGGACGCCGTGGAACTCACTTTGCTTCAACATGCCCGGGAAACGCGCTGCAGCCGTGAAAGTTGCCTGCGTTGCTGAATTGGCCTTCCGGGCTAGACCGCGTCCGAATATGGCCAGTCCACGGCGCAGGGCCGAGTTAGCATACGGATATGAAACGCACAGCACTCGTCCTTGCAGTCATGATCGCCGGACTGGCCAACGGTGCGTCAACCGTTCCCTATCCGGATAACTTCCGCAGCTGGTCGCACGTCAAGAGCGGCGTGATCGGCCCGCAGCACAAGAATTTCGCGAGCAGCGGCGGCCTTCACCACGTCTACGCGAACCCGGAAGCGATGAGCGGCTATCGCACGAGCAAGTTTCCCGAGCAGTCGGTGATCGTGTTCGAGTGGCTGGAATGGAGCGAGAAGGACGGTGCTTTCCTCGAAGGCCCACGTCGCCAGGTCGACGTGATGGTCAAGGACTCGCAGCGCTACGCCTCGACGGGCGGCTGGGGATTCCAGCGCTTCGTGAAGGACAGCAAGACTGAGCTCGCGGAATCACCCACGCCGCAGCAATGCTTCGCCTGTCACAACCAGCTGAAACAAAGACGACCTCGTGCTCAGCAAGTACCGAGAATAGTCAGGGCTTGTTCGACCGGCGTGAACAGCAGGTCCTGATAGTCGTAGCTGAAATCGGCGAGCGGCGAGACCGGTTTCATCGTGATGCGCTCGACTTTGCCGTCAGCATCCAACGCAAAGCTCACGTAGGCCGGCTCGATCGTCTTGTCGTCGAGACGCGTGATGAACGTGTCGTACTGCCAGTGCTCGAGAGTACCGGCCATGCGCGGCGTAGGCTTGAAGTCGATCGTCAGCGCGTTGTTGCGGACGCCGACTTCGATGTTCCCATACCAGGGATCCGCATACGTGCCGGCGTAGCGTGCCAGCGGCAGTGAAGGCCCGACCTTCGCGGGCTTGGCCGACTTCGCATCGCAGCGCCTTGAGCGCGCCCGCCAACCGCTCCTGCTTGAAGGCGGAGTATTTCTCCGGCCAGTCGTTGCGACTGAAGCCGAGATAGTGATCGAGCAGCTCGTACATCAGCCCCAGCACGATCTCGCCGTCTTCGCTGTTGATCTCGATCGCGAGGCCGATGTTCTTCGATGGAATCAACGTGACGACGCTCTGGAACCCGAGCACGGCGCCGCCGTGCGTGATGATCTTCGTGCCGCGATAGTCGCGAACGCCCCACCCCAGCGCATAGGCCTGGAACATCGGCTCGGCGAGCTTGAGCGCTTCGGGCAGCGGCCCGATCGGTTGCAGCACTTCCGGCTTCCACATCGCTGCGTGCGCCGCCTCGCTGAACAGGCGCTCGCCGCTCGGCAATTTGCCATGCGCGAGCTGCAACACGAGCCACTTGGACATGTCGTTCGCGCTGATCGCGAGACCGCCTGCCGGCGCCGCGGCACGTCCAAGCTCGTCGCGCTCGTCGAGCAACTGCAGTGGGCCAGTGCCACGCACGCGACCGGGCCGGGCATGCGGGTAGGCGCGATTGGCAGTCGCCAAGCGGCGATCGCTGTCGCTCGTGGACTTGGTCATTCCCGCGGGCTGCAGCACGTGCTCGCGCACATAGTCTTCCCAGGTCTGGCCGCTCACCGCTTCGATCAGCTGGCCGGCGACCATGTAGAGCACGTTGTCGTAGGCATAGGCGCTGCGAAAGCTCGTCGCGGGCTTGATGAAGCGCAGTCGCTTGACCGCCTCGGCGCGCGAGATAACTGCCACGCGGCACCATCAGCAAGTCGCCCGCGCCCAGGCCGAGACCGCTGCGATGGACGAGCAGATCGCGAATCGTCATCTCGCGCGTCACCCACGGGTCGTACATCTGGAAGCCGGGCAATCGATCGGTGACCTTGTCGTCCCAGTCGATCTTGCCCGCATCGACCAGCGTGGCGAGCGCCGCAACGGTGAATGCCTTGCCGGTCGAGCCGGTCGGGAAAATCGTGTCGGCATCGACGCGCTCGGACGCGCCGGTCTTGCTGACACCGTAGCCGCGCGCGAGCGTTGCCTCGCCGTTCTCGACGATCGCAATGGCCATGCCGGGCACGCCGATCTTCGCGCGCAGGCTCTCGACACGTGCGTCGAAGTCGGCCGGAGGCGCTGCGGCCAGCGGAAACGACGCAGCGGCGAGCACGAGCGCAACGATGAATCTCATCGGATCTCCAGACACGCGTCGACCAGTCGTTCGAAATCTTCGCCGCCGCGGATCGGATCCGCGACCGGCAGCTGCAGCCGCTTGCTCTCCGCAGCGATCAGCTGACGCGCATCGCCTTCGGAGAGCTGCGAGGTGTTGAGACTCACGCCGGCGCAGCGAATCGCGGGATTCGTGCGTCGGCCCAGCTTCAGGTTGAGATCGATCGTCTCTTCGATGCTCGGCAGCTCGAACTGCGCATGACCGAGCATGTGCGTGCGACCCGGTTGATGACACACGACGATCACGTCGGGCTGACTGCCGTGCAACAGTCCGAGCGACACGCTGGCGTACGCGGGATGAAACAGCGAGCCCTGCCCTTCGATCACATCCCAGTGATCGGGCGCGGCGGCCGGCGAGAGCATCTCCGCGGCACCGGCTTCGAAGTCGGCTACGACCGCATCCATGGGCATGCCGCGTGCCGGCGATCATGATCCCGGTCTGACCGGTGGCGCGAAAATCCGTGTCGACGCCGCGCTGCTCGAACGCCCGCGCAATCGCGAGAGCGGTGTACTTCTTGCCGAGCGCGCAATCGGTTCCGACCGCCAGCAAGCGCTTGCCGCTGCGCTTGCGCCCACTCGCGATCGGAATATCCCGCGGCGGCGTGCGCACATCGATGAGGCGGCGGTGATAGCGTTCCGCCGCCGCCGCGAGCGCCGGCGTGGTCGCGAGCCGCGCGTGCATGCCGCTGACGATGTCGAGCCCGGCCACCAGCGCTTCGAGCAGCGATGGCACCCAGCTGTCCAGGATTCGGCCCGCCGACGTTGGCGACGCCGATCACCATCGCGCGTGCGCCGCACGCTCTCGCCTCCGCCGGTGTCAGCTGCGGCAGCCCGACGCTGATCGCATTCGCGAACGACAGCTCGCCGACACACTGCTCGCGTGCCCAGTCACGAAGGCCGAACGCCGTCTTGGCGTAGCCGGCCTCCGTAACGTCGCCGAGGAACAGCAGGTACGGCCGCGGCAGATCGAGACGCGCAACGTCCGTCGCTGGCGGAATGAGCGTCATCGCTCCTTAGAACGAGAAGCCGACGGTCAACCCGAAGGTGCGCGGCCGGATCACGCCGGTTCCGATCGCGCCGAGCGGCATTCCGCCGAGCGCGCCAGTCGAAGTCTTGCCGTCGCTGTCAGTGACGTTCTTGCCGTACAGCTCGATCGAGTAGCGGCCGAAATCCACGCCCGCCTGCAGGTCGAGCGACTTCGTACGACTCGACCTCGCGCTGACGCCCGTTGGCGGTGCGGAACGCGGCGTCGTAGGCGGCGGTCTGATCCGACAGATAGCGCACCGAGCCGCCGACGTACGCCATGGCCTGCGCGCCCACCGACCACTCGTAGTTGGCGTTCAGACTCGCGCTCCACTCCGGCGTGAACGGCAATGCGTCGCCTTTGCGGCCGCCGGAGAGAGCGGGCGTATCGTCCTCCAGCTCGGCATCCGTAAGGCGCCGTTCAACGACACGTTGAAGCCGTTCGCCAAGGAACGCGCTGGCCGTGACTTCGAAGCCGTCGCTCCTGGCATCGCCGCCGTTGATGTTGACGCCGAAATTGTTCACGCGTGCGAACAGCTGGATGTCCTGCCAAGCGATGTGGAACGCGGCGAAGTCGAGTGTGTAGGCGCGATCGGCGGATTCGACCTTGAGCCCGATCTCGTAGCTGGTGAGCTCATCCGAGTCGTACAGCCGCGGCACCTCGGGCGGCGCGTTCGGCGGCAGTACGTTCGGTCCGCCCGGCCGGAAGCCGCTCGCGACGCGCACGTAGATCGAGGTGTGCTCGTCGAACTTCCACTTCGGCGCGACGGAATAAGTGAACACGTCCTCCGAGGAAGTCGCCACCGGGAACACCCGTGGGCCGCCCGCCAGCGCACCGTCCGATCTGCTGTACGGCTTCCTGGTCGTTCTCGCTGTAGCGGCCGCCGAGCGTCACGTCGAAGCTGCTCGCTGAAATGAATCGTGCCGCTGAGGAAAGCCGCCTTCTCCTCGTACTCCGAATGCAAGGTCGCATCCGCCAGCAGCGGTGTCGGCAGGATGTTGAGCGTCCCCGGCGCCACCGCATCGATGTGCTGAATGATGTCGCCCTTCTCCTTCGTGTAGTAGGCGCCGACCAGCCATTCGAACGTATCGTTCGACGGCGAGGCCAGGCGCAGCTCCTGCGTAACCTTGTCGTACTTGGTGATCTGGTTCTGCAACAGCTCGTTCGGCCCGATGAGCGGAGCGATGCGCCGCGCTGAACTGCGTCGTCAGGTCGGAGCGGAACGGCTGCTTCGAGCTCGTTGTAGCTGCGTCGCGGACGTGAGCGTGGCGAAGCCGAGATCGAAATCCAGCGTGGCGTTGTACACCCGGTAGTCGATGTCGGTGAACTCCGGCACGAACTGCGACTGCGACAGCCTGCCATACAGCGTGTCGAGCGTAGTTGCACTGCTCTCGACGTCGCCGCCCGCCTGGTTGCGGATGTTCTGCATGACCGCGCTCAGCCGCACCGAGAACGCGTCGCTCGGGGCCAACAGCACCGACAAGCGGCCGCCGAAGCTCTCCGACTCGTTGATGTCTTCCTGGACATCCGAGCCTGCGGTGCCGATCGAGTCGATGAATCCGCCCTGGTCGCGGTAGTAGCCGGTGGCGCGAACCGCGAACGAGTCCGCCGAGCGGGACGTTCAACATGCCGGTGCCGGAATAGCCCATCTCGCCGTCCGCGACGTTCTCGGCGCTGACGCGCATGCGCGCCTCGAAGCTTTCCGTCTGCGGCGGATTGTCGCGAACTTCAACACGCCGCCGAGCGAGCTCGCGCCGTACAGCGTGCCCTGTGGGCCGCGCAGCACTTCGATGCGCTGCATGTCGAAGGTATCGAAGTCGCCCGCGAGGATCGCACCGTTGACGAGGCCGCTGCTGGAGCCGAACGGCGTTTCATCGACGTACACGGCCACGGTCGAGGCGACGCCGCCGGTGTTGATGCCGCGCACGACGAGACGGCCGACGCCGGGCGTGGTCTGGACCAGCTGCAGGCCCGGCACGAGCTTCAGATAGTCCTGGAAGTTCGACGCCTGCTGGCGCTCGAGCACATCGCCGTCGACGACGCTCACCGATTGCGGCACGTCGATCAGCGCTTCCGCGCGCTTCTGCGCCGTCACGATGACTTCTTCGATCGTTTTGACCCTCGGCCGCGCGCACATCGGTCGTTCCGATCAGCAGGACCAAGGCGCCGGCAGAGCCGACGCGAAAGGCAGTGCTCATATCGCTCATCGTGACTCTCCCCCTCGTTTTATTTGAGATGTGTCTACGCCGGCCATTATTATCCTTTTCAGGCGATAGTAATCCTATTTGGAGAATCGTCAACCTGACCGCGACGGATTGTCGGGCTGAAGCCTGAGCACGACGATCAGCAGCCTGACCCAGAAGATCAGCTCGCTGTAGGTCAGGCTTCAGCCTGACTCTTTCTCGCGCTTTTGTGCAGTTACGCCCGGAGCTGACTGTCCGTCCTGCCCGTTGCCGCCTGTGCTTCACGCAGAGTCGCAGCACACTCTTCGCAGCACACCTCGACGACCCGCCCGCCCACGTTCACCTCTATGGCTTCGCCTTCGATCTTGCTGTCGCACGCAGCGCACGTTGTTTCGCTCATGATCTTGACTCCCATCGCCGGGGATTCGGCGTAGGTGCAGTAGAGCGCCGCGGTGCCGGCGGGTGCTGTCGAAATCTTTAGTGACGCCGGACCTGCTCAGCGCAGGCGGACCGAGCGCTGAAATTCCGCGGGCGTGCGGCCGTAAGCCTGGCGGAACGCCGAGGTGAAGTGGCTGTGGCTCGAAAAGCCGACATCCATCCCTCAGCGGGTGAGATCGTCATAGCGGCCCAGCATGTCGAGGGCACACGCCAATCGCAGCCGCAGCTGATAGCGGTACAGCGGCAGGCCTTCGACCTGCTGAAAGACCTGCGTGAGATACACGGGCGAAACGCCGACCGCTGCGCCGACCTCGCCCAGCGTCCAGCGACGCGTCGGATCGGAAGACAGCAGCAGCTTGGCGCGATCGACCAGCTTCTGCCGTCCGACGCTGGCGCGTGCTGCATGCGAAGTGCGCTCGCCGAGCGCCCGTCGAATCAGCGTGAGCGTCAGAGTTTCCGCTTCGAGCGGTCTCCGCCACGTTGCGATCCAGGCCGTAGCGCAGCGTCGCGACCAGCGCCTGTGCACGCGCGTCGATGCGCAACCGCTGGCGCCTGAAACGCCAGTCCGTCGCCGTCGCGCATGTGCTGCCTTCGGCGCCAGCTCGTCGAGCCAGCTGCTCGGCGACGCCGACCGAGAGGCATGCATCGCCGCCTTCGACCGGATGGCTGATCCGGTATTCCTCGCCCTCGTTGAAGAACAACGACCTGGTTGCTTTCCGCCACCGAATCGTTGCGACCCACGTGCCGCACGTAGACGCCGCGATACGGAAACACCAGGTACGTCGACTGCGCGCACTCGGCCGCGCTCCGGTGCCGGCAGCCGCCGCTGCAGACCATGTCGCGGACGTTCGCCGTCGCGGTGTCCAGCAGCAATTTTACGGCCAGCTCGTGTCATGGCTGACCGGCGATTATGCTCCCAGCGCGGCGGATCAAGTCGCTAAAGAGTTTGATAGCGACCCGGACGCCCTGCGCTCAGGCCTGCTACGCCGCGTCACAAGGCGACTTCAGGAGAGCTTCCGATCATGGTCGCATTCGATTTCGCTCAGGACAATTGCTGGCGACGCTGCTCGCCGGCGTCGATCGTCAGCGGGCGGTGCGGACGCGGCGCGCGCGTCGGACCATCTCGATACACCTACCGTTGCGATGAATCCGCGAGCGGATATCGGCGATCTGTATGCGTGGACGTCGCCCGACGGCAAGCAATTGAATCTGGTGATGACGATCGTGGCCCAATCGTTCTCCGAGATCGTCGAGTACACGTTCCACGTCGACAACGGCAAGCGCGTGGGCGTGACGACGGGAACGACGAGCGATCCGTCTGCCGCTTCGGCGCTGACCAGTCGGCAAACTGTCGAGCGGACGGTGCGCACCGGTCAACTTCGTGTGTTCGCTGGCAAGCGCGACGATCCGTTCTTCAACAACGTCAAGGGAACGCGTGCAGCCTATCAGCGCGCTGCTGCAGCGCTGCGTAACGGAGTCGCCGACGGACGCAGCCGGCTGCCCGAGCTTCGATGCGAAGACGACGCAGGCAATCCTCTCCGAGTGGCGGCACACGGATGGCGGCGCGGCGAGCGACTTCCTCGCAGGATGGACACCGGCGTCGCTCGTCGTGTCGATCGACCTCGATCTCGTTGCGAAGCGAGGGCCGTTGCTGGGCATCTGGGCCACCACCGCCTCGGAGGACGGTCAGCTCGATCGCATCGGCCGTCCGCTGACCGGCAATGCGCTCCTCGGCACGCTCGCTACGGGCACGGTCAGCGACAAGCTGAAGGAAGAGTACAACGCACGCCACACCCGCCACCGCTGCGCGCTTCGTGCCGGAGATCGAGAAGGCGCTCGGACTCTACGACGGCTTCGACGGCAAGTGCGGTAATCAGCTGCTGGCCAGCACGAGCGCCACAGCCGGCCGTTATCGCGAGCTCGCGACGCTGCTCGCCGACGATCGACTTTGGGTGAACAGCGCATCGAGGGTCTGCACGGAGTTCTTCGCCGTGGAGCTGACAGAGCTGACCGGTCAGGCCCGATCGGCGACCGACTGTGGCGGCAGGAGCCCGACCTACTCCGCGGCGAACGTCTACCGGTCGCTGCTGGCGAACGGCACGTCAGCCGGTATCGATGACGGTCTCGCACGCGACGAACGCGAGCATTCGTCGACGACATTTCCGTTCCTGGCGGCGCCGGACGCCGACTGGGACATTCCCGAGTGAGCAGTCGTGCGAGCGGCGCTCGTGCTCCTGGTCGGTGTCTGCGGCGTCGCGCGACGGCGCCGCCCACGAGTTCTGGGTTCAGCCGAGCCAATTCTGGCTCGCACCGCCGGCAGCTTTGTCGGTAACGCTGCAGGTGGGCGACAGCCGCTCGCGACAGCAGCTCGCCTATTCCACCGCATCGAATCACCCGGTTCGAAGCGATCGGTCCAAGCGGGCGAGTGCGCTCGACCTGCGCGTCGGCAGCGTGTCGGCTCGAGCAAGCTCGGGCGCCGTATCGTGGTGGCTCTCGAAACGGACAATGCGCGCGTACAGCCGCCAGTCGGCAGCGCGTTTCAACGAGTACCTCGAGACAGAGGGATTGACGCCAGCGCTGGACCACCGGACGCGCACGCATCAGATGCATGCCGATGGCTTCGAGCGCTATAGCCGCGCGGCGAAATCGATCGTGCTCGTCGGACGCCATAGCCGGCAAGCGCAGCTTCACGTCACCCGGCCGCTCGGGCTGAAACTGGAAATCGTCCCGCAAGTCAGCCCTTACGCGGAGCCTCGACCGGTGAGGCTGCCAGTGCGCATTCTGTACGACGGCCGGCCAGTGGCCGGTGCGCTGGTCAAGCTGATGAATCTCGAGCAAGACCTGGGAGCGGTGAATGAGAGCCTGACCGACGACGCCGGCGTGGCGAGCTTCTCGATGCCGACGCGCGGCAGCTGGCTCGTGAGCGTCGTCTGGACGCGGCGCTTGGCAAACGCCTCCGACGCGGACTTCGAAACGACGTTCGCGAGCCTCACGTTCGGCTTCCCGTCCGACTTACCGCGCACTAAGGCTGACCGAGCGGCACGAACAGCGCGCTCGGATGCGCGCGGTCGTGATACAGCTTCACGGTGACGGCGCGCGCATCGCGCATCGACTCCGCCGAAACGTCGCCGCCGGAGTTGTAGTTTTTCTGGCTGTACATGGAATTCACCGGCCCGATGACGAGCCGCAGCCGGCTGCCCTGCCGGAGCATGCGCGACACGAACGTGAATCCATTGAACTCGTAGCGCAGCGGCTCGCGCGTCGTGACCAGCTTCGGCGTGCGCAGGCTTTCGCGATAGCGCGCACGTTCACGTCACTGGTCAGCGCAGATCGAGCTGCCGTCCGGGCGAATCTCGTAGACGTTCACGCCGAAGTCCGTGTCGGGCTGATCGATCGCGAGCCACGCAGACAGCTTGAAGAAGCCGCTGATCTCGGTATCACGCTCGAACGGCGCGGTGTGATAGACGAGCTGCTTGCCGCGCAGCGCGTGGATCAAGCGCTGATCCGTCAACGACGACAGATCCACGGCCGCTTCGACCGCGGCAACGCTCACATCGCGCGGATCGTAGACGTATTGATCGGGCTTGCCTTTCGCCTGCGCGCGTCCCGAGCGAGCCGGACGCCAGGACGTCGGTCGCATTCGCCACGGACTCCAGGTAGTAGGGCGCGACTCTGCGGTCACCGCTTCGAGCGTGTCCGCGTAGCGCCACTTGTCCGTGTCCATGACGTAGTACGCGACGTTCTTCTGCAGGAACTGCGGCTTCGCGCCTCCCTGCATCGTCCACGCATACCAATCCAGATGCAGCTTCGGCAGATCGACCAGGCTTGCCGGCCCGAACGTCAGGCCGCCGACTTGCGCCTGCGGCGTGCGCGTGCCGGCGTGATCCCACGGGCCGATGATCAGGTAGTGTCGCGCGCGCCCGGCAGCAGTCGGTGTTCTTCATGTACTGGCGATAGTGCTCCAGCGCGCCCGGCTGATCGCCGTCGTAGCTGCCGGTGATGGTCAGGATCGGAATGCGACAGCTTCGCGTACTGCTCGGCGGTCGGGTTGTAGCTGTCCCAGTACGCGTCCATCGCCGGATGCGCGACCCATTCCTGAAAAGTCGGCGAAGGATTGCCGACGATCTCGTCGAACTGCTTGAACGGCGCGCCGGACTCGAACCACTCGCGGTTCTTCGCACGCCAGAAGGCATCATCGCCGAAGATGCGGTCCTGCGACGCGTGGCCGCTGGTGAACGTCAGCCATTGCACGTTGATACGGCGATGCGATGTTCCCGCGCATCGGGAAGTCGATGCCCGCATACGGCGAGGCGACCGGGACGATCGTCGCGAGATGCGGCGGAAATTCCTTGGCGGTGACCCACTGGTCATAGCCCGCATACGAGCCGCCCCACATCGTGACCTTGCCGTTGCAGTACGGCTGCTGAGCGAGCCATTCGACGACGTCGTGACCGTCGGGCGCTTCCTGGAGCAGCGGCCGGAACTGGCCTTCCGAGTTGCCGCGACCGCGAACGTCGACGGTCAGGAACGGATAGCCATGCGAGGCGAAATAGATGCCGCGATCGTGGTAGCTCTGCGAGATGTACGGCGTCAACGTGAAGACGCAAGGAGCAGGCGCCTTCTGCTCCCGCGGCGTGTACACCGTCGCGTTCAACTTGACGCCGTCGCGCAGCGGGATCTTCACGCCCCACTGGAACTTGACCTGCGCCGGATCCGGCGGCGGCGGCCGGCGCATCGGCGAAGGTTTCGCACGCGACGAGCGTGCACAGCAGAGCGACGACAATCGGCTTCATGTTCTTCACGAGTCCCACCCACGTTCAGGCCGGCATCCTCGGCGCGGGCAGCGAGCATACCGTAACCGATGGTCAGCGATTCCCAGCGATGAACTTGCGCTGCTACAGCGACCGCGTGACGGGCAGACCGAGCGAACCCAGGACCAGCGACGCCAGCGTCTCGCGTGCTCGCGCCACTGTCGCTCGCGTGCGCCGGGTCGGCGGCCAGGTTGCGGAGCTCGAACGGGTCGGCCTCGAGATCGTAGAGCTCATGCGCCTCGTCCTCGCGTATCCAGCGAATGTATTTGTATCGACCGAAGCGCACCGCGCGGTAATCGATGTTGGCGATCCACGGGAACGGATTCTCGTGGCCGTAGTACTCCACCAGGAAGGCTTCGCGACCGCGCTCGCGACTGCCGAGTGCATGCGGCAGCAATGAGCGCCCCTGCACCGAGCGCGGAATCTCGCGCCTGCGCCGCCTGCCATCAGCGTCGGCGCAATGTCGATCGAAAGTGCGAAGGCCTCGATCCGGCGCGGCTCGATGGCGGCACGGTGCGAGATGATGAGCGGAGACTTGATGGACTCTTCGTACGGGAAGCGGCGCTCGACGCTCAGGCCGTGCTCGCCGAAGAACGAACCGTTGTCGCTCATGAATACGAACAGGGTGTTCTCGAGCAGCGCCTTCTCTTCGCAGCGCCGCATACAAGCGCCCCACGCCGTCGTCGACCGCGAGCATCATCTCGGCCCGCGACTGGATCGTCGCCTCGGACACCTGCTCATCGAGGACTTCCGCGACCGAACTGGCGCGCGATGTCGCCGGAGTGTTTCGCGTCGAGCGCTGCAGCCAGCACCGGCTTGCCGGCGCGGTCCTGCGCGGAGAGGCCGTAGTTCGCCCTGCGCTTGTAGATCTTTCCCGCGTACTTGCCCCGATGCCTTGCAGCGGGGATGAAACCCTGGTTGGTGGCGACGTCCACCGTGCCGTCGTCACGCTGCACGATCTGCGGATGAATCGCCTTGTGGCCGATGTAGACCATGAAAGGCTTGCGCCGCGCACGGGTTGCAAACTCGATGGCGCGATCCGTCAGCAGGTCGGTGATGTAACCCGGAACGCGCTGCAAGCGGCCGTTCTCGAACAGCTCCGGGATCCGTGATGTCGCCTTGTCCCGCGAAGCTCACCCAATGGTCGTAGCCCGGACGCGGCGTCGGATCGTTACCCATGTGCCACTTGCCGACGTGCGCCGTTTCGTAGCCAGCGCGCTGCAGCTCGCGCGCGAACGTGCGCAGCCGATGACTCGCATACGAGCGCGAAGTGTTGTCGACGATGCCGTGACGCGAAGCGTACTGGCCGGTGAGGATGCAGGCGCGATTCGGCGAGCACAGCGGCGTCGTGTGGTACGCGTTGCCGAACGTCGCGCCGCTCGCTGCCAACGCATCGATGTGCGGAGTTTCGAGATAGGGATGACCGCCCGCACCGTACTCGTCGAAGCGCATGTCGTCGACGACGATGACGACGATGTTGGGACGCGTCGGCTGCGCCGCTGGCTTTGCCGGCCGCACGCACGCCGGCGGCGGCTAGCGCGACTGCGCTGCCGCCGGCCGCGAGAAATTGCCGACGTCCGAGAGTTTTCATCACTGCGCGCTCATCGCGGTTTGCCGATCTTCAGCAGCACCGCGCCGTGTCGTGGAACAGTCGGCGGTGAACTTGTCCTGCATCACGCCGAGATCCTGGCGCTGCCACAGGTCGCGGACCGGCTGCCGGCCCTGCAAGCCGAGCTGCGCCCACTGCACGGTCACCTGAGCGGCGTGCAGTCCGCGATTGAACAGCCCGACCGCCATCGTGCCATCCGCGAGCGGTCGCGCCCAGATCTCGCGGCGTGCGTCGGACCAGACGCGTCCCGCTGCGCGGCCGAGCGGATCCTGATCGACAGCGATCACCTCGTCGTTGCTGAGCAGCGAGAGCGTGAAGGCATCGAGCTTGGACAGGTCCGCTCCGATGAACAGCGGCGCGGCCTGCAACGCCCACAGCGACAGATGCAGGACCTGCTCGTTGGGCGTCAGGCGCGACGGGCGCAGATTCGGACCCCAGCCCAGCGTGCCGACCACCAGCATGTCGGTGTCGTTCCATTCGCCGGGCCGCGTCCAGCGCTCGCGCCCCGCTTGCCGGAAGCCGACGCTTTCGAGATTGGCCCACTGATCCAGCAGGTCGCCGCTGCTGCGCCACAGATGTCCGCCGACCTCCGCGCCCCATTTCCACACATCGCCGTAACCGTACTGGCACAGCGCATAGACGATGTCCCGATCGACGCGCGCCAGCGCGTCGCGCATCACCCGATAGGGCTTCTGCAACTCGGCGAGCGAGCGATCGCCGACGATCTCCTCGTAGGAGCACCAGTCGTACTTCAGGAAATCGACGCCCCAGGCGGCGAATGTCGCCGCGTCCTGCGCTTCGTGCTGCCAGCTGCCCGCGAAGTCTTCGCACGTTTTCGGGCCCGGCGAGGAATAGATACCCAGCTTCAGGCCGCGCGCGTGCACGGCATCGGCGAGCGCGCGCATGTCCGGAAATTTTTCGTTGGGGACGATCTGCCCGTCCGGGCCGCGCTTTCCCGGACCACGCGTCGTCGATGACGATGTACTGGAAGCCGTGCGCCGCGAGCCCGCTGCGATCGAGCCACTCCGCGGCTTGCAGCACCTTCTCGGCATCCACGGCCGGGCCCCACACGTTCCACGAATTCCAGCCCATCGGCGGAGTGAGCGCGAGCGCATCTTTGCCGGCCACGATGCGCAGCTCGCGGCGCGCCGAGCCGCCGGGCCCGCGCACGGTCAACTGCACGACGCTTTCGCCTGCACTCTCGATCTTGCCGGAGATGATGCCGGTGGACGCATCGAGAGCGAGTCCCGCGGGAAGGCCCTGGGCGGAGAATCGCAGCGGCGCACGTGCCAGTAGCCGGAACGCGGAACAGGAACGGACGTCCGGGTGTCGCTCCCGTGACGCGCGCGCCGTGGATGGCAGGCCGGGGCGATGTCGACGGCGCAGCGATGCGCGGCAGCTCTTCCGCAGGGGGAATGTACGCGGCAGGCCGCTCGCCATCCGGCTGCAACAACTCGATCATCGCCCCGGCCCACGCAACCTCGTCGTCGTTGCTGGTGTCGCCGCCGTCGTCGACGAGCAGCGTGAGGATGCGTGCGCCTCTGAGATCCGCGGAGAGCAACTTCGGCGCATCGCCCGGGCGCATGATGCCGCTGGCAGCGACTCGCGTGTCGTCGGCCCACACCTCGAAGACGACGGAGCCCACGTCGCCGCGAATCTCGTCATCGATTCCCACCGTCGACGTGAAGCGCGTGGCGTTGCCCTTCAGGTCGATGACGAACTCGCTGATGGAGCGCGTGCCGATCCCGTGCGGATATTCGACGCCGCCCAGGCGGATCGGTTTGTCGCGAATCGTGCGGCCGACGCGCGGCGTACCGCGGCGCTGCGAGAGGCGCTCGAGGCCGATCTCCTCGACCCACATCGCGCCGGGCGGCGCGGCAGCGTGCCCCGGCCGCAGCCCGAGCACATGCACAGCGCGGCTGCGCAGAACGAGCGCACCGCGCGATGGAGGAAAGCCGGGTCGCCCGCGTAGGCCATGTGCCGTTCTAATATAAGGTACTTCGTATACGATCTACAATTATTGACACGGCGTGCCGCGCGGCCGCGTAGCAGCGCCGCTGCCCTTCATATATATGATAGCCGTCGCACCGACGGCCCCGAGGCTCCATGGCAAGAACGTTTCCGATCGAACGCCGCTCCGTGGCGACGCAGGTGGCCGACGCGCTGCGCGAGCTCATCATGTCGAACACGTACCGGCAGGGACAGCAGCTGCGGCAGGACGATCTCGCCAAGCGCCTCGGCGTCAGCCACATCCCGGTGCGCGAAGCCTTCCAGCTGCTCGAGGCCGAAGGCCTGATCACCAACATCCCCTACAAGGGCGCGGTCGTCACGCGCCTGTCGGAGAGCGAGATCGAGGAATACTTCGACATCCGCGCGACGCTCGAGGTCGATCTGCTCCGGCGCGCCCTCGGCAAGATCCAGCCGCAGGCGATCGCGCGCGCCCGCGAGATCGTCGCGAAGATGGACACGGCGCCGCCGCTGCGCTGGGGCGAGTACAACTGGAGCCTGCACGAAGCGCTCTACGAAGCGGCCGAGCGGCCGATCACGCTCGAGTTCGTCCGCAAGATCCACGACAACCTCGATCGTTACGTGCGCATCCAGCTGTCGCTCGCGGAAGAGAACCGGCAGCGGGCGCACCAGGAGCACATCAAGCTGATCGACCTGTGCGAAGCCGCGGACCGCGTCAAAGCGCTGAAGCTCCTGTCGAGTCACATCAGCGGCGTGCGCGACGACCTGATCAACCACCTCAAGCGTCACCCGCCGGAATAGCCGATGCCGACCGACGCGCTGGTGATCGGCGGCGGACTCGTCGGTTTGAGCTGCGCGCTGAACCTTCAGCTGCACGGCATCCGCACGACCGTCGTCGATCCTGCAACGACGTGGCGCGGCGCCTCCTGGGGCAACGCGGGCCATCTCGCCACCGAGCAGGTGGAGCCGCTCGCTTCGCGGAAGACCCTGCGCAGTTTTCCGCGGCGGCTCTTTTTCCGCGGCGGCGCGCTGTCGCTGCCGGCGCGCGATCTGCGATGTCTGGCTGCCGTTCGCCTTGCGCCTGATCCGCAGCAGCAGCTCCAGCTCGCTTCGCCGCCGGCACGGCCGCGTTGCGCTCGCTGCTTCGCGCCGCGATTCCCGCTTGGCGGCATCTCGCCGGAAGCAGCGGGCGCCGAGCACCTGATCGCTGAAGACGGACACTTCGTCGTGTGGGAAACGCCGGCCGGCGCCGAGGCCGGACGTGCAGCGTGGCGACAGCGCGGATACGGGCACGGCAACTTTCCGCGATGCTACGGCCGAGGAGATCGCAGCGCTGTCGGCGCGAATGTCGCGCCCGATCGCAGGCGCGATCCGCTTCCAGGGCACCGGGCAGATCCTCGACCTGGGCGAGCTCGCGCGATTGCCTGACCAAGCACTTCGTTCTCTCGGGCGGCTCGCGGCGCACGGCTCGCGTGCGGAAGACTCATCGTCGATGGCTCGACCGCTGCGGCGATGCTCGGACGGCGGCGAGGCTGTTACGCGCTGACGTCGTCGTGGTTGCCGGCGGCGTGGCGTCGGCAGCGCTGCTGCAACCACTCGGCTACCGAGTTCCGATCATCGCGGAGCGCGGCTATCACATTCAGTGCGCCGAACGCCGACTGGCCCGCTGGTCTGCCGCCGGTCGTGTTCGAGGAGCGCTCGATGATCGTTACGCCCTTTCGCTCCGGGCTGCGCGCCGCCAGCTTCGTCGAGTTCGCACGCGCAGACACGCCCCGCCGATCCGCGCAAGTGGGCCCGGCTCAGGAGTCATGTCGCCGAGCTCGGCCTGCCTTTTCGCGAGCCGTGCAGCGAATGGTTCGGTGCGCGGCCGACGCTGCCCGACTATCTGCCGGCGCTCGGCCGCAGCCGGCGCGCCGCCAACCTGCTCTACGCCTTCGGCCACCAGCATCTCGGGCTGACTCTCGCGGCGATCACGCGGCGAGCTGATTGCAGCGCTGGCGCGTCGCGAGGCGACCGACGTCGATGTCACGCCGTTCGATCTTGAACGCTTCCGTTGACGAGCACGCTGCGCGCGCGGCTGTACAAGACATAGACCGCGATGCCCAGCAGATTCCAGATGAAGAAGCGGTACAGCGTCTTGGAAGGCAGGCTGAACAGCAGGTAGATGCAGCCCACGATGGCGAGCGTGCCGACGAACGTCGGCCACGGGCAGCGGAAGATGCGCGGCAGCTCGGGCGAACGCTTGCGCAGAATCATCATGCACGCCGCGACTGCGATGAAGGCAGCGAGCGTGCCGGCATTGGCGAGCTCGGCGATTTCGTCGAGGCGCAGAAATCCGGCGAAGGCTGCGACGAAGACACCGGTGATCGCCGTGATGAGCACGGGCGCTCCCTTGCGCGACGACACCACGCTGAGCCTGCGAGGCAGCAGCCCGTCGCGAGCCATGACGAAGAAGATGCGGCTCTGCCCGTACATCATGACGAGGATGACGGACGGCAAGGCGATGAGCGCAGCGAGCGCGACGGCGCGCGCTGCCAGCGGATGATTCAGCGTGCGCAGCACGAACGCCAGCGGCTCGCCCGATGCGGCGATCTGCGCGTGATTGACCGCGCCGACTGCGGCGATCGCAACCAGGATGTAGATCGTCGTGCAGACGACCATCGAGCCGATGATGCCGATCTTGAGATCGCGACCGGGGTTCTTCGCTTCCTCGGCGGACGTCGCGACCGCATCGAAGCCGTAAAAGGCGAAGAACACGATCGCCGCGGCCGCCATGACGCCGCGCGTTACGCCAGTCGAATCGGGCGCGCTACCGAACCCGTGCGGCGCGAAGGGCGTCATGTTGTCCGCATTGAACTCCGGCAGCGCGAACAGCACGAACGCTGCGAGCGCAGTCATCTTGATGACGACGAGGACGATGTTGAGCGTTGCGCTCTCGCGAGTTCCGGCGATCAGCAGTCCGGCGACGGCGAGCGCCACCAGGACCGCAGGCAGATTGACGATGCCGCCGGCGTGAGGCCCGGATAACAACGCAGCCGGTAGGTGTACGCCGGCAGCTTGCAGCCATCCGACGAGATAGCCCGACCATCCCACCGCGACGGTGCTGCACGCGAGCGAGTATTCCAGGATGAGACTCCAACCGACGATCCACGCCGGCGCCTCGCCGAGAACGGAATAGGTATATGTGTACGCGCTGCCCGCCGTCGGTATGAGCGTTGCGAGTTCGGCGTAAGCGAGCGCCGCGCAAGCGCAGACGACACCGGCAACGACGAAAGCGAGGATGACGGCAGGCCCGGCGCGGTCCGCGCCGACACCGGTCAACGTATAGATCCCCGTGCCGACGATCGCACCGACGCCGAGCGCGACGAGGTGCGGCCAGCTCAACGTCTTCTTCAGCGTCCGACCCGGCTCGTGCGGGCCGCGGATCTCGAGCGGCTTGCGCGGACCAGAACCCAGAATACCTTGCGTCACGTTGTCCCCCGGGGCGCTGCTCACAGCGCTCGCTGATATCGTGCGACTACGCTGCGACGCCCGCCTGCCGAGTCGGACGCATCTCCGCGCACCGCTCCACTCTCGCGATCACGTCCGCACGCCGTGCGCCCGCGAGCACCATGCGCGGCATGCGAACGCGTTCCGACCCGCGACCCATGACTTGTTCCGCCAGCTTGATCGACTGCACCAGGTCGTGCTCGGCATCGAGGTGCAGCAGCGGCATGAACCAGCGATAGATGCGCCGGGCTTCGACCCAATCGCCGCGTTGCGCGGCGCGCATCAGCGCCACGGATTCGCGCGGAAAGGCGCTGGTCAGTCCCGACACCCAGCCGCTCGCACCGAGCAGCAGCGCTTCGAGCGCGACGTCGTCGAGCCCGGCCATCAGCACATAGCGATCGCCGAAGCGATTGATGATGTCCGTGAAGCGCCGCGGATCGGGCGCGCTCTCCTTGAGCGCAACGATGTTGGGAATCTTCGCGAGCTGCTCCAGCGTATCCAGCTCGATCGACACGCGATACGCGGGCGGATTGTTGTACAGCATGATCGGCAGCGACGTCGCCGCGGCGACGGTCTTGAAATGCGTGTACAGCTCCTCCGCCGTCGGCACGTAGACCATCGCGGGCAGCACCATCAGCGCATTCACGCCGATCTTCTCGGCGTCGCGCGCAAACTCCGCGGCGCGATCGGTCGAGAGCTCGGAAACACCCGCGACCAGCGGCACGCGCCCGCCGACGGCCTCGACGGCCGCAACCAGCGCCGTGCGTTTCTCTTCCGGTCGCAGCGAGTTGTTCTCGCCGACCGTGCCGAGCAACACCAGGCCGTCGACGCCATCATCGACGAGAGCAGTCACGGTGCGCCGACAGGCAGGCAGGTCGAGCGAAAAGTCCGGGGCAAACTGCGTCGTCGCGGCGGGGTACACGCCCTGCCATAGAGATTGAGTCACGGGGATACTCCAGGGGACGGGATCGTCGGATTCTCGCCGCCGTCAGCAATGAACTTGGCCATGCGCTCCGCCAGCACCGGCAGCGGCACCGCGCCGAGCTGCGAGGATGGCGTCGTGGAATTTGCGCTGGTCGAACTTCGACCCGAGCGCCTCTTCGGCCTCGCGGCGATGACGGCGGATCTGCATCTCGCCGAGCTTGTACGCGACCGCCTGACCGGGCCATGCGATGTAGCGGTCGACCTCGGTCGTGATCTCGTGCTCCGACAGCGGCACGTTGTCCTTCATGTACGCGAGCGCTTGCTCGCGGCTCCAGCCGTCATGATGGATGCCGGTGTCGACGACCAGCCGCGCCGCGCGCCAGATCTCATACGTCAGCTGGCCGAACTCCTCGTACGGCGTCTCGTAGATGCCGATGTGCCCGCCGAGCCATTCGGTGTAGAGACCCCAGCCTTCGCCATAGCCGGAAAAATACTGCTCCTTGCGGAACCCCGGCCGCTCGGGTCCTTCGAGCGCGAGCGCCGCCTGGAAGCTGTGACCCGGCGTGCACTCGTGCAGCGCCAGCGCCGGCAGCGTGTAGAGCGGGCGCGCCGGCAGGTTGTACGTGTTGAACATGCAGTTCTCGAGCCCGCCGCGACCGCCGGTGTAGATGGGCGCGAGCGACGCCGGCACCGGCAGCACGCCGTGACGGAAGCGCGGCAGGAAACCGATCGTGTCCTTGAGCTTCCCGTCCATCTTCTTGAGGACGTACGTAGCGTTGGCCAGCAGCTCGTGCGGCGTCTTCGCGTAGAACTGCGGATCGGTGCGCAGGAACGTCATGAACTCGGGCAACGTCCCGCTTGAAGCCGGTCTTCTGCATCGTCGTCTGCATCAGCCCCTTGATGCGCGCGACTTCGCTCAGGCCGATCTCGTGAATCTGCTCCGCCGTCAGGTCGAGCGTCGTGAACTTCTTGATCATCGCCTGGTAGTAGGCCTTGCCGTCCGGCAGCTTCTCGGCGGCCAGCGTCGTGCGCGCCTTGACCAGATATTCCTTGCGGATGAAGTCGAGCAGCTTCGAATACGCCGGCACGATGCGTTCGGCGATGATGCTGCGCGCTTCGGCACGCATTTTCTCCTGCTCGTCGGACGGGATCGACGGCGGCATCGTCTCGAACGGCAGGTACAGCGGGTTGGTTTCGTCCGCCTTCAGGTAGGGCTCGATCGTGCGATCGCGACCCGTGACCGAGACCTTCGGCACGGTGAAGCCGCGCGCGAGGCCGGCGCGCATGTTGACGATCTGCTCGTCGAAGTAGCGTGGCACGTCGCGCAGTCGGCCGAGATAGCGGCGATACTCGTCCGCCGTGGCATAGCCTTCGCGCGGCGTGAAGTTGGTCCAGAAGAACGTGTCGGCGTTGAACGGCGCCTCGTAGGTCTTGTAGCGCACGTCGACGATCTGCTCTTCGAGCACGGCGCGGAATATCTGCGCGTTGAGCTTCTCTTCGGGCGACAGCTGCTGCAGCGGAATCCTGTCCAGGTCGGCGAGCACCTTCTGCCAGTACTCCAGCCGCTTCTGCTGGCTGGCCGCGTCGACACGCGGCAGATGATCGGCGGCTGCGCCGCGCCCGACTTGGCCGGGCTCGCGCGCGAACTCTTTCTGCCGCCAGTCCCACTCGGCGTTGTACAGCGCCTTGAGACGCTGATCGGCTTCGTCCGTCGACGGCGTTTGCGCGACGAGCGCAGCGGGCGACAACAGCAACGCGAGCACGATCGTGCGGATGCAAGTGATAGTCATGCGAGTCACCGGGATGCGTCGACGGTCTCGATCTTCATCGGACCGGGTGGGATGTTCCGTTGCGCCTTCTGCTTCGCGACCATCTCGCGCAACTCGGCGCGCAACTTGCGAGCGTCGTAGATGATGCCGTCCTTCACGGTGTAGACGACGCCGCCCACGCGTTCGACCTGGCCGCTTGCGTCGTTCAGCCTGAGCGTACCCGTGCCGAACAGGAGCTTGAGATTCTCGAGCGGATTGCCGTTGACGATGACGAGATCCGCCTTGCGCCCGACGCGGATCGTGCCGACCTGGTCTTCATGACCCAGTGTCCGTGCGCCCGCTTGGGTCGCCGCATGAATGACTTCCAGCGCACTGAAGCCGGCTTCGCGCAGCAGCTCCATTTCCTGGATGTAGCCGAAACCGTAGAGGTTGTAGATGATAGCCGCTGTCGCTGCCGACCGTGACCGTGCCGCCGCGATTCTTGTACTCGTTGACGAACTGCATCCACAGCCGGTAGTTCTCGCGCCACGCCATCTCGTGCTCGGTCGTCCAGTCGAACCAGTACGAGCCGTGATTCGCCCGGCTCGGGCGATACCAATCCCACAGCGCCGGCAGCGTGTATTCCTCGTGCCACTGTGCGCGGCTCATGCGCATGAAGTCGCGGCTCGTCAGGTACGCGGTGAAGGTCGGGCTGAGCACGAAGTGGCGAGCCAGCAGCTCGTCCATCACTTTGTTCCAGGTCGGCGAGCCCGGCGCGGCCGCTTGCCGCCACAGGCGCCCTGCCTCGCCGAAGCGCATCTGCTCGTCGTTGTTCACAAACGAGCCCGGCCAGTCCTGCAGGCTGCGATCGGTGAACATCGCCTCCGGCAAGCCGTACCAGTGCTCCATCGAGTCGAGCCCGTGCGCGGCGGTCTGCAGAACGTTGGCATAGGCAACGACGCCCTGCGAGTGATGCATGGTCGTGCGCAGTCCGAGCTTCTCGGCCTCGTCGAGCGCGGCGTACAGCGCATCCTCCTCGCCGCTCATGAACTTGATCCCGTCGGCGCCGCGGCGTTTCGCCTCGCGTATGGCCTGCCGCGCGGTCTGGGCATCGTTGATCGGCGTGTCGAGAATCTCGTGGAAGAACGGATACACGTCGATGCGCGGCGCGACGATCTCGTTGCGCGCGCTGCGCTGCTTGACGCCCACCATCCATTCGATCGGGCGGTGGCTGCCAACTTCGCGCACGGACGTGACGCCGTGCGCCATCCACAGCTTCAGCACGTAGTCGGACGGGACCTTCTGCTCGTGCGCAAGACTGTGCAGATGCGCGTGAGTGTCGACGAAGCCGGGAAGGACATAGTGACCGGTGAGATCGATCTCGTAGTCGCCGCGCTCCGCGCGCTTGCTCGCGTCGATCGCGCCCGGCGCGCCGATGGAGCGAATCTCTGCGATCCGGTCCTGCGCCAGCACCAGGTCATAGGGTCCCTGCGCGGGTGCGCCCGTTCCGTTGACGATGATCACGTTGCGCAGGACGACGCGCGGATACGGCCCCGCGCCCTGCGTGCGCGGCGGAATCGGATCGTCGACCGGCGGCTCCGCGGCCCACAACGGACCGGCGAGCAGCAACATCAGCCAAATGAAGGTTCGGCGCATCCGCTGGGTCATCCGCCAGATAGTATACGAGATACTATATATGACCAACTGGCAGGTTTGGCGCAATCGGAAGAAATGCTCTCGCCGATCTAACGGCGCGCGCGCTTCTTAGCAGCACCACCGCTGCCCTGCGCCGCCGCCGGACGCAGCGCGGTGCGCAGATCCGCCAGCGTGTGTTCGAGATGCTGCGTGATGAGCTTGCGCACGCGTGCGTCGCGCCGCTTGATCCATGCGTCCAGCATCTCGTGATGCTCGGCCTCGGCATTCAGGAACCGGCCCTTCGGCTCCAGGTGCTTGCGCACGTATCGATCCGCCAGGACGTGCAGGCGCGCCACGATGTTGGTGGTCACCCGCTGACCGCCCGGTCGAACCAGCGCGAGGTGGAACGCGCGGTTCAACGCGCCGACGGTCGGCTTCTGCGCGGCGGCATCGATGTCGAATTCCGCCAGCGCCTGGCGCGCGCGCTCGCGATCCGCATCGTCGGCGCGCAGGCAGGCATGCGCTGCGGCGTCGGGCTCCAGCTTGATGCGCAGCGCGTAAACTTCCTCGGCCTCCTCCGCCGACATCGGCCGCACGAAGAAGCCGCGATTCGGATGCGACACGACCAGGCCGTCCTGCTCCAGCCTCGCCAGCGCCTCGCGCAACGGAATCTTGCTGACACGCAGCTCCGCGGCGAGCGCGTCCTGCCGGATCGCCACGTCGGAGGCGATGACGCCCGACAGGATGAAGTCGCGCACCACGTCCACCAAGCGGTCGGACAACGTGCGTATGTCAAGCTGGACGGAGCTCATGAACCCACCTTGCGTTGCCAGGTGCGCTCAGATTACTTGAAAACCGCGCCAGAACGGATCGGCATCGTCGATCCAGAGCGTATTCATGCCGGTGGCGCGCGCCGAGCCTTCGATGGACGGCACGATGGCCGGGTGCCCGGCGAGCTGCACCTGCTCTTCGACGCGGCCGATGAATCGGCTCCCGATGTAGCTTTCGTGCACGAAGCGGTCGCCCTGCCGCAGCTCGCCTCTCGCGGCGAGTTGCGCCATGCGCGCGCTGGTGCCGGTGCCGCACGGGCTGCGATCGATCGCACGCTCACCATAAAACACTGCATTGCGCGCATCCGCGCCGGGAGTCTTCGGCCGATCCGCCCACAGCACGTGACTGACGCCGCGGATCGACGGCTCGAGCGGATGCACAGGCTGGATCCGCTCTTGCACGCGCGCGCGGACCTGGACGCTCAACTCGATGAGCCGGCTCGCGCCCAGCGAGTCGAGCCCGGCATAGGGCCCTTGCGGCTCGACGATCGCGTAGTAGTTCCCGCCATAGGCGACGTCGACTCGCAGCGAGCCGAAGTTCGGCACCTCCACTTGCACATCGCTCGCGACGAGATAGCTCGCCACGTTGCGGATGCGCACCGACGCAATCCGGTTGCCCTCGCTCACATATGAAACCTGCAGCAGCCCGGCAGGCACTTCGACGCGCAACTCGCCCGGTGTGCGCGGCCGGATGAGGCCATGCTCGAGGCCGAAGGTGAGGATGCCGATCGTTCCATGGCCGCACATCGGCAGGCAGCCGCTGGTCTCGATGAAGAGAATCCCGACGTCGGCGTCGGCACGGGTCGGCGGATAGAGAAAGCCGCCGCTCATCATGTCGTGCCCGCGCGGCTCGAAGCACAAGCCGGTGCGGATCCAATCGAACCGCTCCATGAAATCGAGCCGCCGCTCCGCCATGCTGGCACCGTGCAGGAGCGGTGCTCCGCCCGCCACGAGCCGCACGGGATTGCCAGCCGTGTGACCGTCGATGCAGAAGAACGTGGAACGCATGACGTTCACGCGCTCCACGTCCGTATCCCGCGGGATTCCCCGGTGCAGCATTCGCTGCACCTCGGTCAGAACCGCGCGCGCAAGCCGACGAAGTAGCGCCGCCCGATGACGTCGTACAGCGTGACGTCGGTATTGGCGTCGCCGCCCCAGCTCGAGGTGAGCAGCGGGGGTTGCTCGTCGAACGCGTTGTCGATGCCGCCGAACAGCTCCACCTTGTCGCCCACCTGCACCGTCGTCGCGAAGTCGACGTACGTCACCGCGTCGGCGACGACCGGCGTCGAGGCCGCGATGTTCGCCAGCGGCTCGAGCCCGCCGATATGGCGGATCTGCGTGCGCACCATCAACGGTCCGCTGTTGTACGAGGCCGCGAGAATCGCCTTGAAGTCCGGCGAACCGCCGGCGCCCTGCGCCGTGCACGAGCCGAAGAATCCGGCGCAGTCGATCGGCGCTGCACCGACGAGTTGGCTCACGCGTTCGAACAGCCAGCCCGTATTGAGCATCAGCGAGAGGTCGGCGCCGCCGCTGAACGCCACGGCGTCAGGCAGTGCGAACGTGTAGTCGGCGCTCAGATCCACGCCCTTGACCGACAGCGAACCGATGTTGCTGTTGCTCGCGCGGACCTGGAACACCTGACCGTTGCCGGCCAAGCGCGTAATCGCGCGGCACGGCTCGCTGCCGGCGTCGAGGAGCTGGTAGCACACGTCGAGCGTCGTCTGCGCATTGATCGTCGAGACTGCATCCTCGACTTCGATCTCGTAGTAATCCACTGCGACATTGAGCCGCGACAGGCGCAACACCGCGCCGATCGTCATGGTGTCGGACGTCTCTTCCTTCAAGTTGGGATTGCCGCCGGACACCTGAGCGAAGCCGAGCGCCGCCTGCACGAAGTTGTTGATCTCCGCTGCGGGCACGCCCTGCTGCACGCAGAAATCCTTCTGCGCCTGCGAGGGGTTGCGAACTGCAGCGCACGGATCGTTGCCCGGCGAGAATCCTTCCTGGATCGGCGCAAACAGCTCGTTGATACCCGGCGCGCGAATGGCGACGTTATAGGCGCCGCGGAACCGCAGCCACTCGACCGGGCCCCATTCGAGTCCCGCGCGCCACGTCTCCACCGAGCCGAAGTTCGAGTAATCGGACAGGCGGATCGCCCCTTCCACCGCCAGCACGTTGACGAACGGCAGGTCGCTGAGCAGCGGCACGCGCACTTCGCCGAACACTTCGGAGACGTCATAGCCGCCCGCGGTGATGCCGCGGGATGCGGAGCCGTATTCGCGCGCCAGGTCGGTCGCACCGGGCAGGAATTCGTACTCGTCGGACCGATACTCATAGCCGATGGCGGCCGAAATGGGTCCGGCGGGCAGCCTGAGAAATTCGCCTGCAAGCGATGCACCTGCGACCGAGCGCTCGAAGTGATCGGAGGACGAGCGCGCCGGCGAGATGAATGCCGCCGCCTCGGGCGAGATGGAGCCGATGCCGAAGGGATTCACGGGCACGCAGCCCAGCACCGCGGTGACGCAGACGATCTGGCCGGCGGAGTTGGTCGTCGAGTTCAGGCCTAGCGACAGGCGCGCTGGCGACATCGTGCCGCGCACCGACTCGTCGGTGCGCGAGCGCTGATATTGCCCGAAGACGTCCCACTGCCAGGTGTAGTCGCCCACCGCGAAATCGCCGCGCAAGCCGAGCGTGGTGCCGAGCGTGCTGCGCTCGAACGCGAAGTTGCGCAGTCCCAGCTCATCGACGCGGCGCGAAATGCCGCCGGCGATACGCGCATTGCCGTCGCCGTCCGGATCGAAGACCTGCGGATTGTTCACGAACAGTGCGCGCACGTCCGGCGACAGCACGGGATTGGTCGCATAGTTGAGCACTTCGAAGTACGGGTTGCTGCCGGTCACGATCGCCAGCGAATCGGCCGCCTGCTGGAATTCGTTCTCGGCCAGCGCGTAGTGCACCTCCGCGTAGCCTTCGACTCTTTCGTTGATCGCGTAGTGCGCGAGGCCGGAGAACTGCGTGCGCTCCAACGGCCGCAACAAGTAGTTGCCCGCGGCATAGTTGTAGAGCGTCTCCGGATCGCAATGACGCAGCACCTGGCCGTTGGCGCCGAAGCGAATCGAGCTGACTGCCGTCGTGCAGCCTTCGGGTCCGGTGGGGATGACACCAGGTCCGCCGCCGACGTTCAGCGACGCTATCTGTGCTGCGCTCAGGCTGATGCGTCCGCCCGGAATATTCCCGGAGCCGCTTGGCCCAAGCGCCGCACTGAGCGGCACCCGCGAGAAGTCGCGGTTCTGCATGAACACGGGATCGCGCGTCGAGTGCGATGCGTACAGCGTGACGTTGCCGCGGTCCTCGGCGAAGTTGCTGCCGAAGAGCACGTCGTATTGCAAGGACCGCCCGTCGCTCTCGGACGTCTCGCCCCACTGCGACGACACTTGGAGACCTTCGTAGTCGTCGCGCAGCAGGAAATTCACCGCGCCGGCGATCGCATCGGAACCGTACACGGCCGAGGCGCCGCCGGTGATGATCTCGACGCGCTCCACCAACGACGTCGGAATCGTCGCCAGGTCGACGCTGCCCGCGCTGTTGGCCGGGATGAAGCGCCTGCCATTCACCAACGTGAGCGTGCGCGCGGCGCCCAGGCCGCGCAGGTTGGCGGTGAGCACACCCGAGCCGCCGGCTGAATTCACGCTGGAATTGTTGCCTGCCGACAGCTGCGGCAGCTCGTTGATCACTGCTTCGACGGTCGTATCGCCGGACAGCTGCACCACGTCCTGGTTGATGACGGTCGTCGGACTCGGCGCGCTCAGATCGCTGCGCACGAGTCGCGAGCCCGTCACCACGACTTCTGCCAGCGTCTCCTGCGTCTGCTCCTGCGCGATCACGTACTGCGGCACGGCCACGATCGCCAGCGTCGCCAGCCCCAAGCGGAGCGAGGAAGCGAATTGCTCGTACATGTGATCCCCCTGTTCTGGTCTGCCAGCCGACTTGCCGCGGTTATCTGATAGATCGTATACGAACTACAGTATCCTAAGTAACCGACGTGTCAAGCGGGTCGGGCAACGGCTTTCAGGGCAGGACGACGAACAGCAGCCAGGTCGCGAGCGGCGCCGTGATCACCATGACTGCCGCCCACGCGAGCAATCCGCGATACACGACAGTACGTTCGGCCGCTGGCGCATTTGCGACGACCAGCGCACCCGCTGTCGAGAACGGCGAGGAGTCGACGACAGTCGCCGAAATGGCCAACGCGATGACCAGGCCGGTCACGCTCACTGCGCCCTGCGCCATGAATGGCGCAGCGAGCACGATCATGACGCCCAGAATGCCTGCGCTCGATGCGAACGCCGACGTCACCGCGCCTACTACGCAGATGAGCAACGCGCTCAGCAACGGCGCGTCGAGCGCGACAATGCCCGAGCCGATAGCGTCGACTGTGCCTGCGCGCTGCAACGCCGACACATAAGTCACGATGCCGCACACGAGTAGCACTACATCCCAAGGGATCCTGCGCTCTGCACCGTGACTGGATTGCGGAAAGAGCACATGCAGTGCCACAGCAGCGAGCAGCGCCGCGAATCCGATACTCCAGCCGTACACGATCGCCAGCATCGCGACCAGGACGAGAGCAACTATCGTCGAGACCCGGGCCGCGCGAGCCGACACGGCGGGCGTCGGCAAATCATCGACGTCGGTCGGCGGCTGCGGCCCTGCGCGCTTGCCGAGTTGCAAGCCGCCGAACCAGACGAAGATCGCCGCACCGAGCACGACGTTGTAGCCGACATTCGCTAGAAATAGCGTGGCTGCGGAGACTTCCAGGCCGCTGCGCGCGGCGCCCTGCAAGACGATCGCGCCGAGCGCGTTGAGCGGCGAAAAGTTACCGCAGGCCGAACCATGCAGGACCATGAGCCCGATCATGCGTCGGTCGAGCGAGCAACGCTCCGCGAGGCGCAGCGCGATCGGCGCCAGCATTGCAGCAGCGGCTGAACCGAGCGCTCCCGCCATCGTCGGGACCGCTGCCAGCGCAAAGACGATCCAGGGAATCAGCGCGCGTTGGCCGCGCACGCGCGCGGCGGCAGCCGCGACCATGCGCTCGATGGTGCCGTTATTGACTGCAATTCCGAACAGATAGGTGACGCCCACCAACAGGATGAGCAAGTCCACGGGAAAGCCCCGGTACATGTCCGCGAGGCTTTCGCGAGTCAGCAGCGTGCCGACGATGAAGGTCGCTGCCAGCGACAGGATGCCGAGATTGATCGAGCGCAGCGTCCCGAGAATGAAAATCAGCACGAGCCCCACGATCGGGAGCGCGTGCCACATCAGGAAGCGCGACGTCGCGCAGCGCGCGTCGCCGACGACGAAAGATTCTCGCTGATCTCCACCGGCCTGTGCCCCGGCGGCAGCTGCAACCGCTGGAACAGGATCGGCCGGTCCGCGATCGAGAAGTCGTGCACGTCCCACACCGTCCCGAGCGAGCCGCTCGCGACGCGCAGCCATTCGCACGCATCGTCGGAAAGCTTGCGACAACCAATGCGGTGCTCGACGCGCAACGTAGGAAGATTGAACTGCTCGACCATCAGCCTGTGAGCCGACGAACCGTGCAGCTCCTCGAGCGGCACATCGAGCAGCACGCGACCGTGCTCGTGCGCGAAGTAGACGCTCGTGAACGCCGGCGGATCGTTCTCGATCCACAGCAACCGGTCGACCCTGACGCAGGATTGCGCGCCGAGCAGGTCGCGCCACGGGCCACGCGAATTGTCTTGCGTGACCTTCAGCACGCGCACGAACGGCATCTGCAGCTCGCCGGTCCGCGCGTCACGAAAGCGATAGACCCACGCTTCCGAAGCTTGCGAGCGGCGATCCGCGACGAACGTTCCGGTGCGCCGATTGCGCACGACCAGCCCGCTCTCGGCGAGCTTGCCCAACGCCTTCTGCACGGTGCCGAGGCTCACCGACAGCTGCGCACACAGCGCGCTTTCCGCTGGAATCCGCTGGCCAGGCTTGAACTCACCGCTGTGAATGGCATCGGTGAGGGCGTCGAGCACGCGCAAATACTTGGGCCCGCCCGGCGCCTTGCTCGCATGAGCTCGCAACCGCCGCTTGAGGGCATGAACCGCGCTGTCGGCCATGGCGCCCCAATTTAAATAGAAGAGGACATGAGAGCGGTTATATGTGTGTAGTTTTCAAAACAATACTATATAGTAATTATCGAAGCAACGACGACCGCGACCTCATGCGAATCCGCTTACTCGGCACCGGCACCCCTACTCCCTCGCTGAAGCGCATGAGCTCCGGCTACCTGGTGGAGACGGCGCAGCGCAAAGTGCTGTTCGATTTCGGCCCGGGCGCCTATCACCGGATGCTGGAGGCAGGGGTCCGCGCTGTCGATATCACCGATGTGTTCTTCACCCACCTGCACTACGACCATTGCCTCGACTACGTGCGGCTGCTGATGACGCGTTGGGATCAAGGCGCGGGTCGCATTCCCGAGCTGCGCGTGTACGGTCCCGCCTATACGGCACGCATGACTGAAGCGATCATCGGCGAAGGCGGACTGTTCGCTCCCGACCTCGCAGCGCGCACTGAGCTGCGCATGAGCCAGGACGTCTATGTCGCTCGCGGCGGCACGCTGCCTCGACACAAACCGAAGCCCGTCGTGCGTGAGATTGGCAGTGGCGAGGTTATCGACTGCGACGGCTTTCGCGTGCACGCGCGCTCGGTCTTGCATGCGCAGCCGTTTCTCGAGTGTCTCGCCTATCGCATGGAGGCCGACGGCTCCAGCTTCGCTTACTCAGGCGATGCCGGGCCCTGCAAATCGATGGAGCTGCTGGCGCGCGATTGCGACGTCCTCGTGCACATGTGTCACTTCATCAGCGGCACGGCGCTCAGCCCCGAAATGAACAAGCACAACATGGGGCATCTCGAGCTGGCTCGACTCGGCCACGCGGCCGGCGTCCGCAATCTCGTCGTGAGTCACGTCACCGAGCAGATGGACGTGCCCGGAGTCAGGGAACGGCTGATCCGCGAGATGTCCGCGCTGTACGCGGGCAATCTCTTCTTCGGCGAAGACTTGATGGAGATTCCCGTGGGCGTGCCCGCCCCCGCCAAGCTCGATTGAGCCGGCCGGCAATCGCGACCAGAAAACTAGAGCAAGCGGAATGCCGTGATGACGAGCATGCCGACGACGATGCAGCCGACCATGCTGCGCTTCCACAGGAAGAATGCCGTCGCAGCCAGTGCCGCCACCAGGCGCGGGTTGGCAAGAGAAAGGTTGACCGTGCCCTCCTGCACCACGACCTCGGGCACGATCAGCACAGCCAACGCGCAAACGGGCGCGAAGCGCAGTGCCGCCTCGACACGAGGCGACAGTCTGAAGCGCTGTCCCACCAACAACAGCCCGGCGCGAGTCACGAACGTCGCGAGGACCATGCCGACGGTCACGAGCAGCATGTTGATGTTCACGACAGCTCATCCCCTTCACGCTGCACAGTCGCCTTACGTCGTGCGATCACGGCATCCACCGCAACTGCCGCGCCGATACCAGCGATGATTCCGGCGAACAGCCCGAGCCCAAACGGCAGACCGCGCGCCAGCACCGCGATCGGCGCGGCAACTGCCGCCCCCGCGAGTCCCGGCCACTCCAGACACAGCGGAATCACGAGCGCGAGCAGCGCCAGCGTCCCCGCGAACTGCAACCCCCATTCGCTCGGGATGGCGGTCGCGGCGAGGATGCCGGCGATCGATGTCACCTGCCAAACCAGCCAATTGAAGCCGCACGCACCGAGAAACCACGCATCGCGATGGGCGAACTCGCCCTCGCGGGTCACGCGCTCCATGAACATCGCGAACGTGAAATCGCCGGTGAAATAACCGAGGACGGCGCGGCGCCGAAGCGAGTACGCCTCGAACCAGCGCCGCAGCGAAGCGCTGTAGATCACGAAACGCAGATTGGTGACGAATGCGGCCAGCGCGATGATCCAGAAAGGCTGACCTGCCGCGATCAACGGCAGCGCCGCCAGCTGCGCCGAGCCCGCATACACGAACAATGAAATGACAATTGCCCAGTGCACGGCGAGGCCGCTCTTGACCATTGCGACGCCCGTGACCAGGCCCCAAGCGACGACACCGGGTGCGGCGGGGAGCGCAGTGCGTAGACCGCGCTGTAGCTCCAGCCGCCACGCCGGGTCGCGGTAGAAAGTAGCAACCGGCATCTACGAACTATACCGGCTCGACGTGCCAGGACGATCAGTGGGCTCGCGACACGCGGCCGCCCGTCGTCGGAATGAGCCCCTGTTTCTGCAGCTCGGCGACGACGGCCGACGCCAGTCTCTGCGATCGATCCGGCGTGGAAGGATTCGTGAGCTTGCTCTGCCCGCCCCACACGAGCTTGTTCTGTCGCAGCGAGTACACGAGCGTCTCGACTTGCACGATGGTGTTGAAGCGAACCTCGTTGCCAAACACCGGCGCTCCCCACGGCGTTCCCCAGCCCGCACCGTAGTAGCCGTCCCAGTATCCGCGGTAAGTCGGTGTGGAGTACGTCGCCGGTGTCGAGACCACTTCCTTGTCGACCTGCACCGGGCGCATGACGACGACACCGAGCACGCCAGCCTTCTCCAGGGCCGCGCGCGCTGCTGACTCGTTGGCCGGTGTCGCGTCGGGATAAATGGAGTACATCGGAATGCCGACGCCCCCGCGCGCCGTGATCTCGCTCGCGAGTTTGTCCTCGGCAACGCGGCGCGACGCCTCGCTGTTCACCATGACGACCGCAGCAACCTTCGCACCCTGGAGCTGTAGCGGTTGCGCGTCCGGCGCCTTCCACGACGAGACGAAGTCGTTGGATGCGCATGCCGACACGAAACCGCTGCCAGCAGCACCACAGTCGATCGAATTGCGCTCATCGTCTTGCTCCCGTTGCACCTATTGCACGATCGTATCACCGACCTTGAGCACGCTCGGCCGGCCCTTGCAAGAAATGCCCGCTGACACGGGAACAAATCCCGGCGCGAAACGATCCGCATCTCGTGATGCAGTAAGGAGAGAGCGATGACGAAGCACGCGACCGGGACACGTAAGGAATGGCTCGCAGCACGGCTCGAGCTGCTCAATGCTGAAAAAGAGCTCACGAAGCGCGGCGACGAGTTGGCGCGGCAGCGGCAGGCACTGCCGTGGGTCCGCATCGACAAGCAGTATCGATTCGACACCGATGAGGGCAGCGCCTCGCTGGCGGACCTCTTTCGAGGCCGCTCGCAGCTGCTCATCTACCACTTCATGTTCGGGCCCGACTACAAGGCCGGCTGCCCGGCGTGCTCGGCGATCGCCGACGGCTTCAACGGCTTCGCCGTCCACCTCGCCAACCATGACGTGATGCTCTGGGCGGTCTCGCGCGCACCGCTGCAGAAGTTGCAGGCGTTCAAGAAGCGGATGGGATGGGCGTTTCCCTGGGCGTCGTCGTTCGGCAGTGACTTCAATGACGACTTCAACGTCCATGTCACAGCGGAGCAGCAGCGCGAGGGCGGGACCGAGTACAACTACCGGCGCGAGCCCCCGGCGGCGCGAGACCGAGCAAGACGCAACGCCCTCGAAAACGCAACCCGAGGGCCCCAGCCAAGGCGCTGCGCAGAGCGGCACCGACGTGCCCACGTACGTGCGCGAAAGGCCAGGCATGAGTGCGCTCGCGCTCGAAGACGGTGTCGTCTACCACACGTACTCCGCCTATGCGCGCGGACTCGACGCGCTCTGGGGCGGTTACCAGTGGCTCGACCGCGCTCCGAAAGGTCGCAATGAACCGGACTTCTGGTGGCGCCATCACGACCAGTACGACAAGCGATAGAGCTTCGCGGCACGCGTTTCTCAGCATCGCTGCACT
This sequence comes from uncultured Gammaproteobacteria bacterium, assembly GCA_963830745.1. Classification (GTDB taxonomy): domain Bacteria; phylum Pseudomonadota; class Gammaproteobacteria; order Steroidobacterales; family Steroidobacteraceae; genus Steroidobacter. Next base: position 50,667 of record CAWHNL010000008.1, on the reverse strand, counting down.
GCTGTTCGTAGCGAGTGCCGCGCTGACGATCGTCTGGTGCACGTCCATGGCGGCGATGGACGGCATGCCGATGCCCGGCGGCTGGACGATGTCGATGGCGTGGATGCGGATGCCTGGGCAATCATGGCCCGAGGCCGCGGCGATGTTCCTCGGCATGTGGGTCGTGATGATGGTGGCGATGATGCTGCCGTCGCTGGTCCCGATGCTGTGGTGCTACCGTCAGGCCGTCGCGACCCCAGGCGAGACGCGTCGTGGTTGGCTGACCACGCTCGTTGGTGTCGGGTACTTCTTCGTGTGGACCGTGATCGGAGCGGTCGTCTTTGCGCTCGGCGTTGCGCTCGCGGCGATTGAAATGCAGCAGCCGACCGTGGCACGCACAGTGCCAATCGCGGCGGGCGTAGTTGTGGTGATCGCCGGTGCTCTGCAGTTCACTGGGTGGAAGTTGCGTCACCTTGGGTGCTGCCGGGCGACGCCTGTTCGCGCCCGCACGCTGCCGGATGATGCCGGCGCGGCCTACCGATACGGCGTGCGTCTCGGGCTTCACTGCGCCCAGTGCTGTGCGGGTCTGATCGCGATCCTGCTGGTGATCGGGGTCATGAACCTGGCCGCGATGGCTGTCGTTGCAGTAGCCATCACCGTGGAACGTGTCCTGCCGGCCGGCGAGCGTGTCGCGCGGATCATCGGAGCCATAGTCATCGCGATGGGGCTGTTTCTGATCGCGCAGGGGTTCGGGTAACGTTACCTCCCTAACCTTTCCCCGGCTCGCCCGTCTAAGTTCGGTGCTCACAGCCCTCAAGTCCTGGAATCGGCCCGACACTTTCCACGCCGTACTGAGCGAGCGCAGCGTGCGTTGGTACAACGCGTGCCTGCGAATCACGCGGGATGCGGATCTGGCTGCCGACGCGGTCCAGGAAGCGTTGTTGAAGGCGTGGGACCGGCGCGACGAATTCCGCGGTGAGTCCGATCTCGATACCTGGATCCATCGCATCGCGCTCAACGCGGCAATCGACCTGATGCGTCGGCGCAGACCCCAGGGGCCGGAAGAGTTCGACGCCGATCGCCTGGTGGCAGGCCCTGCTGCCTCGCCGGACGGCGAGTACGTCCAGCAGGCGCTGGGCAGGGATCTGATAGCCGCGATGCAGCGCCTGACGATGATGGAGCGGCAAACCTTCGTGCTGAAGCACATCGAAGGCTGGCGACTGGAAGAGATAGCGGAGAGTCTGCAAACGAACGCCAACAACATCAAGCAGGCGTTGTTCCGCGCGGTCCGCAAGCTGCGCGTCGATCTGCATGTATGGCGAGGCGAATCATGATCTCCGACGACGACCTGCTCCTCTACTACTACCGCGATGGGCTCGATGCGACCGAACGCGCGCGCATCGGCACGGCGCTCGCCGAGCAACCCGAGCTCGCCCAGCGATTGCATCGGCTCGTCGCGCAACTCGACACGGCCGCGGAGATGCCGGACGTTCCGGTGCCCGCCCACATCCAGCAACGCTGGCAAAGCGCGTTGGCTCGTGCGGCACATATAAATGAGAGCGCCGCGACATCCGCCGCGAGAACCGGTCGTCGATTCTTCACAACGGGTCGCTGGCAATTGGCAGCGGCCGCTGTCGTAGTCGTCGCCGTGCTCGTAACCGTGCAGGTGTCTCTGCAGTCACCGCAGGAGCGGACGGCGGAAGTCGCGGCGCCGACCGGGTCCGCGTACGAACGCGGGCTGAGATGGCATCTCGCGAGCACCGAGCAGGGGCTCGCCAGACTCGACAGTGCACAACCCGACGAGCGCGCCCAACTGATCGAGACGATCATCGAGCAGAACCGCATGTATGCGCTGGCTGCCGAGCGCGCCAACGAACCGCAACTCGCACGCGTGCTGCGTGCGTTTACGCCGATTCTCGAGAGTCTCACGGACGAGCGTCGCGACGCGTCCGCGAGCGACATCGCGCAGCTGAGCTTCGAATTGCGAGTCATGCAGGCGCGACTGAAAGCCGAGTCCGATACGTCATCCACCGCGCAACAGATTGCGCTGTAGCTTCAGGAAAATAGTATGCGTTACCTCTACACGATCCTGATTGCGCTGCTCCTCGTTGCGAGCAGCACCACGTTCGGCCAGAAACCCACCGAGCAGGAAGAGCTCGCGCTCGCGGCAATGGAAGGCCTGATGGCGCAGCCAGCCGAGCGCGCGTTGCCGATCATCAAGAAGGTGCTGGCCGGACCGCAGACGACGCTGATCAAGCAGCGCGCCTTGTTCGTGCTGAGCCAGATCGATTCCCCGGAAGCAGATGCGATTCTGCTGCAGACGAGTCGCTCGTCGGATACCGCCTTGCGCAAGGAAGCCATTCGCAGCATCGGCATCGGTGGACATGAGAAGTCGCTCGCCGCGCTTGCAGGACATCTACAGAGCCGGCGATGCCGACGTGAAGGAGCAAGTCCTGCACGCGTGGCTGATCGCCGGGCGCAAGCAAGAGGTGTATCAGGCAGCGCTCGATGCCAAATCGGAGGAAGAAGCGGGCGAAGCGATCCACACGCTGAGCGTGATGGGCGCGGTCGACGAGCTGCGCAAGCTGGGCGAACGGCCGAACGCCTCGAAGGGGCTGGTGGACGCCTATGCGATCAGCGGCGATCTGCAGAGCCTGCGCAAGATCGCCGAGGGCAGCGCCGAGCCCGCTGTCCGCGCCGAAGCGGTTCGCAAGATCGGCATCATCGGCAACGATGCTTCGCGCGGCGCACTCCGCGAGATCTATTCGCGCAGCACCGATGCCGAGATCAAGAAGGCAGCCTTGGAAGGCATGCTGATCGCCGGTGACGAGCAAGGCGTGCTTGCACTGTACCGGGCCGCGACGACGGCCGAAGAGAAGCGAGCGCTGTTGCGTACGCTCACGATGATGGACGGCGACGCCGCGCTGCAAGCGATCGACGCCGCCCTGGAGGGCAAGAAATGAAAACGATCTATCACTCGATCAGCGCAGCAGCGCTGTGTCTGACCTCTTTCGTGCTCGCGCCGCAGGCACGCTCAGCCGAGCTGACGCTGCCTCCCGATGGCTGGACCAGTTGGCAGGTTGCGGCCGTCGACGGAGCGCCTGACTGGTGTTGCTGGAGCGACAACAGAAACTTTCGCGATGCGGCGCGGGCATCTTGTCGACTCGACGGCCAACAGCACGGCTATGGCAATCGCGACGACGCGACGACCGACACCGTTCGAGTCTATGCGCGGACTGCCGGCGGCAAGATCGATCGCTTTCGGGTGTTGTCGGCCACGTGCCCAGTGGAAACCGCCACGCCGATTCGCGACTTGGGCAAGGTGACGGAGGACGACAGCGCTCGTTGGCTCATGGACCTGGCCAAGCAGAGCAAGGACGTGTTGCCCGCGCTTGCGATCAATCGCGGCGACCGCGCGCGCGATGCGCTGACTGGCATCGCCCGCACCGACACGCGCGTGGAGACTCGCAAGCAAGCCATCTTCTGGCTCGCCATGCTTCGCGGCAACGAAGGCGCGGACATCACGGCCTCCGTCATGTTCAACGACAAGAATGCAGACGTACGCGAGCACGCGGCCTTTGCTCTCGCGCAATCCGAAGCGCCGCGCGCAGCCGCTGATCTCATTCGACTCGGCAGCACCGACTCGTCCGCCGAAGTCCGCGGTCAAGCGTGGTTCTGGCTCGCGCACATGGGCGCCCTCGATGCTGAGCACGCGATCTTCGCAGCACTCAGGAAGGAAGCCGACGAGGACGTGCGCGAGCGCGCAATCATCGCGCTCTCACGCTTGCCGGACGAGCGCGCGACCCGAGCACTGATCGCAGCGGCGGAAGATCGATCGCTCTCGCGCGAGCTGCGCAAGCGAGCGGTGTTCTGGTTGTCGCAGTCCGAGTCCGACGCGGCGCAGACGTATCTGGAGCAGATCCTGACGGCGAACTATTAGCTCACAACCGCCAACTGATCTGCCGATGCTTGCCGAGTTGCGCCAGCGGCAGCGGCGGTGCGTAGAGATAGCCCTGCGCGAACTCGCAACCGAGGTCCGGCAGCCAGCGCGCCTGCGCCACGGTCTCGATGCCCTCTGCGATGACCTTCAGCGACAGCTGGCGGCTGAACTCCATGATCGAGCGACACACCGCTTCGGCGCGCCACGTACCGTCATCCGCGCCGAGGAGCATCGCGTCCAGCTTGATCACGTCGATGGGCAACGTGTGCAGCTGTCGCAGCACGTTGACGCTCGCCGAACAATCATCGAGGGCAACTGAAACGCCGCTGGCGCGAATGCGGCCGACAGCTTCCGCGGCGCCGTGCACATCGGCCGACCCGCCGGTTTCGGTGAGCTCGAGCACGAGTCGGCTCGGCTGCAGTCCGTGTCGCCGCACGGCCCAGGCCACGGTTGCTTCGAGATCCAGCCGCCCGAGGCGCCGCGACGAGATGTTGACGTGCACCGCGATCTCGCGCCCGAACGTCTGACTGAGCACTTTCGCGCTCATGCACGCGCGATTGAGCACGAAATCGTCGAGAACGCCGATCAGTCCGCAACGCTCCGCGATCGCGACGAACACCGGCGGAGCGATCTCGCGCATTTCGGCGGCTGCCAACGTGCCAGCGCTTCGACGGCGGCGACGCTGCCGTCCGCGACACGCACGATCGGCTGATAGTGCACGTCGAACCCGGCGCCCGCCGGATCGCCCGCGAGCGCCTCGCAAATCAGATCCTGGAGGCGCGTGTCGAACGGACCATACGCCTCCCGCTGCAGTTCATCCCTGTGCATCTGGCCTCCACTTGCCGATGTCGTTGCAGCCTAACCGCACCGAACTCACCAGGAACTCACCGCTGGCAACAGCGGGGTGAAGCGGACCAGCGGCGCCGGCACTCCATAGAAGAAGCCCTGGCCGGTCTCGCAGCCCAATTGCGCCAGGGCCCTGGCTTGCTCTGCGGTCTCGATGCCCTCGGCGACGATCGCCAGCTCCATCTTCCTGCCCAGCGTCATCAGCACCTGGCAAAGCGACTGCAGGTGCACGTCGAGCTCTGCGTGGGTGACGGTCGCATCCAGCTTCAGGACATCCACCGGCAGCTCATGCAGCCGGCGCAGCCAGCTGAAGCCTGCGCCGAAATCGTCGAGCGCGATCCGTACGCCCCGCTCGCGGATGCGTCGCGCCGCCACGCTGGCGGCGTAGACGTCGTCGATCTGTGCCGTCTCGGTGATTTCGAGCACCAGCTGCTCCGGCCGCACGTGGCCTCGATGCAGCACCCGCTCGAGCGCGTGATCGATGCCGCCTTGCCCGAAGCTGCTCGCCGACACGTTCACATGAATGTCGACCGGCTTGTCGTGCAGCAGCGCGAGCGCGTCCGCATCGGCGCAGGCCCGCTCGAGGACGAACTGGTCGATGACGTCGATGAGCCCGTTCGACTCGGCCAGCGCGATGAAGCGGCTCGGCTCGATCTCACCCAGCTTTGCGTGCGACCAGCGCGCGAGCGCCTCGACCGCGACGACCGCCCCATCGGTCAGCCGGACGATCGGCTGGTAGTGAACGCCGAAGCCGGCGGCCTGCAGATCGCCCGCCAGCGTATCGGCCAGGAGTTGCTGCAGGCACTGCGTACAGGCGCGGCTGTCGTGCATCGTGTTCTGCCAGTCTTGAACCCATAGCGTCCCTGCCTGAATCGTTTATGAACGCGTGCACGCACCATAGGCCATGCGATCTAACCAAAAACTCACCGTCAGAACTTTTTGGCGAGGTTCACGCCGACGGTGCGTGGCGGCGCGCTGAAGGCGAGACCGCGGCCGAACTCGCTGGACAGCACGCGGCCGATCGCCACTTCATCGAACACGTTGTTGACGAACAGATCGGCGTTCCAGTTCGACGCGACGCCGGCCACGCGCAGGCGCAGGTTCGTGATCGTGTAGTCGTCGATGCGCTCGTAGAACGGACTGGTGGGCCGCAGCTCCGAGAACGACGAGCCGACATAACTCACATCCGCGCGTACCGAGCCCTGCAGCGTCGCGCCGAGCGCCCGCTGGTATTCGGCGGCGAGCGAGGCCGAGAACCTGGGCACATTCGGGATGCGGTCACCCTCGCGCCCCGCGGCCAGAACATCCGCGCTGACCTGATCTTCCGCGAGCTTGGCGTCCGTGTAGGCGGCTGCCAGCGACACCTGGAAGGCCGGCGACACCAAGGCGAGCGCCTCGAGCTCCACACCGTCGATCTGCGCTTCGCCGGCGTTGCTGATGAAGCGGAACGCCCCGTCCGGCGTCGTGCCGGTGACCTGCATGTTGTCCCAGTCGATGCGGAAGGCGGCGAGGTTGAGCGACACGCGGTCGCCGAACCAGTTGCTCTTCAGCCCCAGCTCGTAGTTCCAGAGCGAGTCCGCCTCGTAGGGAGTCAACTCTGCGGCGAGACCCACGACCTGGTTCGCTCCGCCCGGGCGGAAGCCTTCGTTCGCCTGCGCGTAGATCAGCACGCGCTCGGCGGCGCGGTACGAGACGCCCACCTTCGACACGAAGCCGTCCTCGTCGGACTCGAACAGCGTCGGCGGCGCGACGTTGACCTTGAGCGGCGCGAACCCGACGGTCGTCTCGGTCACCGCCGACTTGTCGTAGTCGAAATAGCGGCCGCCGAGCGTCAGCGCGAGGCTGTCGGTGAAGCGGTAGGTGATTTCGCCGAATGCAGCGCGCTGCTCGAGCGAGTCGTCGATCTTGCGCTCGATGTGCACCTGTGCCGGATCGAGCGGCAAGCCCGTGGCCGGATTGGCCTTGAGCTGCCGCGTGAGCGTGAACGCGTCGCGCTGCTCGAAGAACGCGCCGACTGTCCACACGAGCCGGCCCTGGTCGCCGGAGCTGAGCCGCAGCTCGTGGCTGCGATCCTCGATGTCCTGCGGCTGACTCAGAACCGCCGGGGCGAACAGAGCGCCGAGCACCGGCGACAGGCCGGTCAGGAAACGCGTCACATCGATCGTCGCGAGCAGGTCGCGGTTGAACTGCGAGCTCACGCCCGTCAAGGTCGCGAACCCGAGATCCCATTTGAGCGTGAGGCTGTACAGCTCGAAGTCGTCGCCGACCAGCTGCTGCGTGGGCACGCGGGTTTGATAATCGTCCGCACCGAGCTCCCAAACAGAAACGAGTGCATCCTCGCGCTGGACATGCACGGCGCCGTCGATCGTCAGGTTGTCCGTCGGCGAGTAGCGCACCAGCAGCCTGCCGCCGCTGATCTCGTCGTCATCGACGTCGTCGCGTCCAAGCGTGAGATTGTCGATGTAGCCGCCGCGGTCCACGTGATAGCCGACCGCGCGCAGCGCGAGCGTGTCCGACACGAGCGGGACGTTCACCATCGCGCTCGCTTCGTAGCCGAGCTCGCCCTCTTCGCTCGTGCGCGTTCCCGCGCTCAGTTGGGTCTCGAAAGCGGACGTGGGCTTGTTGAACAGCGCGCGGACCGTGCCGCCCATCGAACCTGCGCCGTACAGCGTGCCCTGCGGACCGCGCAGCACTTCGATGCGCTCCACATCGAGCAGACGCGCGTCCGGCATGCGCTGGCCTGCATCGTTGGTCGTGCTCGGAGCACCGGGAATCGGCGTCTCGTCATAGTAGAGCCCGGTCTGTGCTTCGCCGGCGCTCTGCACGCCGCGCACGATGAGGCGGCGCTGACCTGCACCCTGGTCGAGTACGGCAAGTCCTGGCGTCGAGCGCAACAGATCCGTGACGTTGTCGATGCCGCGCTTCTCGAGTGTTTCGCCGGAAACGACGGTGATAGCCAACGGTGTCTGCTGCAGGACTGTCTCGTATTTCAGCGCCGTGACCACGATCTCTTCGATCTCGAAGGACGTGCCGTCCTTGGCCGGCGGAGCGTTCTGCGCCGACGCGGCGCCGGCCATGAACGCGAACGATGTCGCCAGCATTTTCGTGGACGCCGGCACGGACTTTCTGAGCAGCATAGGGACCCTCGCGACGAACAAGACGTCGTGTTGCGGAGCACTCTATGAAGCTCGGGCCCACAAGAACCTCACCGATGCAGAAAAAAGAGCGGGCAGTCGGTGGGACGACCGCCCGCAAGCAGGGACCGAGGATCAATAGAGATTCAGGCTGCCGCCCTCATTCAGGCCGGGCGCGCCGCCCGCGAGCGTGAAACCGTCCGCGCTGAGTCCCAGGGCGTGGCCGAGCTGGCCACTGAGGACCGGATCCTTGGCTTTGACGCGCGACACTGGAAAGTACTCGTCGTCGAATCGTGCGAACACATACGCAGCGCCCGAGTTCTCGATGATCGGATCGGCGCTGGTGGCATTGCTGTCTTCGCCTGGCCCGCCCACTGCCAGCACGTCGCCGTTCTCACTGAGGGCGACTGCCTGACCAAACTGCAGGTTTACACTCGGGTTGTCAGCGACCACGTATCCGCTCTGTGACCAGTCCGCTGCTTCGCGCGTGAAGACATACGCTGCGCCGGTACCTGCGACTACCGGCAGTCCGGGCAGGAGGCCGCCCGCGTCTGGCGCGCCGACCGCGAGCGTGCGGCCGTCCGCGCTGAGCGCGACCGAGGAGCCGAAATGATCATCCGTCCTGGCGTTTTCCGCCTTCAGCAACGTTTGCCGCGTCCAGTCGCCCGCCGCGTCGCGGTCGAAGACATAGACCGCACCGGAATTCGGCAGCGCGGGCAGTACCTCTGCCGTCGGCATTGCTGTCTTCGGACGTGGCTCCGATCGCAAGCGTATCGCCGGCACGATCGAGCGCTATCGAAGCACCGAAGAAGTCGCCGTCTGCGGCATCAGACGTGTGGAGGAAGCCCTGCTGGGTGATCAGCTTGCCGGCGCCGGCACGAACACATAGACGGCGCCCCTGTTGTCCTTGACCGCCGAGCTCACTGCGAGCGTGCTGCCGTCGCCGCTGAGCGCCACAGCCCCACCGAGGGCGTCGAAGGCCGCAGCGTTGAGCGGCTTGACGCGTAACTCCTGGGACCACTGCTGCTGGTCGTCGCGCACGAATACGTACGCAGCGCCCGAATCCGCCAGCTCCGGAGCCGGTTGGATAACGTTGCTGTCTTCGCCCGGCGCACCGACTGCAAGCACACTGCCGTCGTCGCTGAGCGCGAGCGCGGCGCCGAAGCCCAGCCGGTCGCTCGAGTTGTCCGCCTTGACGCACGCCTGTTCCGACCAATGACCCTGGTCGTCGCGCACGAACAGGTAGACAGAGCCGGAATTCTGGTTGAGTTTGTCGAGCTTGGCGCCGCAGCTGCCATCCGCAAGAACCTCGCTGTCCTCGCGAGGAGCGCCGACCGCGATCGTCTTGCCGTCGCGGCTGATTGCGACCGAGTGTCCGAGGCCGTCGCCGGCGCTCGTGTTGACACCGTTAAAGCTGCCGATTGCGCCCAGCATCGCCTCCGCGATCCCTTCGGCGTTCGAGCCTGAGCAGCGATCATCGACACAAGCCTCAACCTTGTACTGCGTGTTCAGCCAATCGGTTCCATGGACAGCGATGTCCAGCGTCGCGCCGGTGGCTTCGGCGCCCAACTCCAACGCCGGTTCTACCGGCGTGAATTCGCCGTCGCCATCGATGCTCTCCAGCAATCGATAGCTGGTGGCGCCCTCCGATTTCCCCCAGCTGAACTTCAGCTGCTTGACGTCCGAAGTCACCGCGCTGAGCGCTGGCGCCGGCGGCGGATCGTTGTCCTTGATCGTGAGCGTCGTGGACGCGTTCGTACCGATCGTTGCGCCACCGGTCGGCGTGCTCAGCGTGAGCGTGAGTGTCTCGTCGGGTTCGAAATCGGCGTCATCCTTGACGATGATTCTCAGCTCCTTGGTCGCAGCTTCGCCGGCAGCGAAGCTCACTGTCGTGCTCGCGAGGGTGTAGTCGGCTTCCGCAGTCGCCGTGCCGGCACGAGCTATCGTGACGCTTACCGCCCCGTCGCTGCCGCCCGTGCGCGAAACGTTGACCGACACGGTCGTACCAGCGGCGACCTCATCGACGGTCAAGACCGGCGTCTCGAATTGAATGCTGCCCGGCTTCGGAGTTGGCGGGGGCGTCGGAATACGACCGCTTCCACCACCGCCACCACAAGCCGAGAGCAACAGCGCGTTGCTGAGTAACACAACAGGGATGATCGGTAGACGAGTCTTCACGTGGGCCTCCATCAAGGGCTCGTTTCAGGGGATCGCACAGCAATGGCCCGACTCTAGGGGCGGCGTCCCAACCAAAAACTCACCGGAGAGGGAGGCGTGGCGCGGTTCAACGACTGCGCGTGGCCCTTCGTGACGGAAGTCCGACGATTGCTTTGGTTTCGCCGGCTGCACGCGGGCCGAGTGCGTCGCGCAGCTGTTCCATCTCGGCAGACGGCCTGATGCCCAGCGAGCCCGCAAGGATCTTGCGGCAGCGGTCATAGACCGCCAGCGCCTCCAGCGGCTCACCTTGCTGCTTATGACAAAGCATCAATCGATGCCACACGTTCTCCGTCATGGGCTCGATCTCCAGCGCGCGCCGGTAGCACCGGATGGCGGCACTCCACGCCGCGCACGCTTCGAGGCGCTGGCCGATCTCATGCAGCAACATGATGAGAGAGTTGCTCAGCCGCTCGCGGCGCGACGACGCCCACGCAGTCGTTTCTTCGGGTAGAAAGTGTCCGCGATAGGCATTGAGCAAGCGTAGCGCGACCGCGTCGAGACGGCTCGCGTCGCGCTCGGCAGCAAGCGCTGGGCTGTCGGCCTGCGCCAACAGACGCTCGACTGCGAAAGCGTCCACCCAAACGCGGCTCACATCGATCGTCAGCTTGCCGCTCTTGAGCACGATGGCAGCATCGTCTCCTAGCAGCTTGCGCAGACGATAGAGCGCCGTCTCCAGCGCGCGCTGCGCGTTGTCACCTTCAAGCTCCGGCCACAACGCGTCGATCAAAGTCGCTTGATTAACGTCGCTGCCACCGAACGCAATCAGCGCCTTGAGCAGCTCCAGCGGCTTGCGCGGCGACTTCCCGGTGAAGCGCAGCGGCACGCCGTCTTGCAGGATCCGAAACGCGCCGAGCGTCTGGACCTTCAGCGGCCAGGGCCAGTTCTGCAGCGAGGCCGCTTGCGCCGGCGGCGCAAGCCCGCGCTTGCTGATCACGGAACAGACGTACTCGGTCTCGATCTCGTGCTCGAGCGCCAACGCATACAGACGCGGCATGATCGGCGACCACGACATGAACTTGTACCAGCGATGCCTGGCTGCAAGCGCGAGGGCGTCACGCAAGAACCCGATGCAGCGTTGCGTTCCATCCGGACTCTCGAGTGCGACCGTTGCCTCTGCGATACAAACCAGATACTGGAGCATGGGCGACTGCATCGCCTGTGCCTCGGTGCGCGACGCTGCGATGAGCTCGCTCCCTGCTGTGCGTTGCCCCACGCGGACCAGCACGGTCCCGAGTTCCAGGCGCATCAGGGCCGACAGGAAGCGCGCACCGGCCTCCTCCACCATCGCTACGGCGATCTTGGCATTCTCGAGCGCAGACCGTAGGCTGCCGCGTCCTGCCAACAGCACTCCACAAGCGTAGTAGTACATCGCCTTGTCCATCAGGCCGCCGGAGCCGAGCCGCGCCTCCATGCACGCAAGGTAGCGACTCGACAGATCAGGATCATCCAGCCCCGCGCTCGCGATAAAACCCTGCATGGCGAGCAGCATGTCCCAGATATGGATGCCGCCATCGCGCGCCAGCTCCAGCCCGCGATCGACGTGACCGAGGCACTCCCTGGCCCCGGCGAACGTCAGGAAGTATCCGGTCGCCATGACTTGCCACGTGACCTGATTGAGCGGGTCAGGACTCTCCTCCATTTGCGGCCGCAGCGTGTTGACCAGCAGCTCGGCCTTGGCGAGGTCGCAGAGCCACCATGAGTAGTAGAGCAGCAGGTGATTGCCGACCTTGGTGCGCAGCTGCGAATCGCCGTCGTACAGGATGATGTGCCGGACGCGTTGCTCCCAGCGCGGCAGGTCGACGTGCTCCGGGTGGCGGTACATCAGCGCCAGGAACATTCCGCAGGCGACGTGCGCGTCGAGCGCGGCGTCCGGGACCTGCTGCGCGTTGCGCAGCAGTTGATCCATCTCGTCGATCCAGTGATCGAGCGGCTTGAAATCGCTCCAGTTGAACACGAAGCTGTCGACGATCGCGCACCAGGCGCGACATTGCCCGAGCACGTCGCCGCCGGATTTGAACTGCGCATACGCCTGCTCCAGGCGGACTCGCGCCAGCGCCGGGTCGTAAGGCAGCCGGCAGATGCCGTTCCAGTACAGCAGCCGCGGATCCGCACAGGTCATTTCGTCCGGCAAACAGCGCAGCCACCCTTCGATGACCTTGTAGCGACCTTGCTCGAAAATAAAAGCCGGCGCATGCGCGACGATCAGTCGCCCCACAGCCCGCGCATCCTCGGCCGCCCGCAGGAGCTCGACTGCCTCCTCGATATGCCCGTCGGCTTCGAGCAGCCCCGCCGCTTTGCGCTGCAGCGACTTGAGCTCGTCGACTGCAAACAGCTGCGCCGCGCGCGCGTGCAGGAATTCGCGGAACAGCGGATGATACTCGTAGCTTGGATCGACGTGCTCGCGCCTGAGCGTGAAGTAGTTGCGCTGATTCAAGCTCTGCAGTAGCGCGCCTGCGCCCGCAAAGCCCGTCAGCTCGCGGACACTGCGCACGGTCATCTCGCCCAGCAGCGCGCTCGCGGCGAGCACGCGCTGCGTCTGTGCATCGAGCGCCGCGAAGATCTCGCCGGCGAAATAGTCGAACAGCACTTGATGTGGCGCGTCCTGCGACAGACGCCTCGAGTCATCGAGCTTGGCCTGCTGCAGCAGGAAGACGAGCCCACCCGCCCAGCCCTGCGTCCGCTCGCACAGCTCCTGAACTGCGACTGCGTCCGCGCCTTCGCCCCTCGTCAGCCGCACCAGCTCGGCAACCTCCTCGACGTCCAATCGCAGCTCGTCCCAACCCAGCAGCAGGAGCTGCTCGTTGAGGCGCGTGCGCGCCCATTCGGGCGGCGGTGCGGCACGGCTCAGCACGACCGTGGTGAAATTGCCGGGGAGCGAGGCGATCCCGTCGCGCAGCGCGGCGTGCAGTGCCGCGCTCGGCGCCACTTCATGATAGTTGTCGAAGACCAGGACGAACGGCGTCTTGACGCGCGCCGCCAGTGCTTCGAAATATCGGCGGGCGAAGACCGAGACGTCCGGGTTGAACTCGGCCCTGAGCTGCGGCAGGAGTTTGCGATCGAAGTGCAGGCTGTTGGCGGCAGCGAGCCCGAGGTAATGGAAGAATGTCGGCAGATCGCTGTCGCCGCGATCGAGCTGGTACCACAGATGCGGAACGCTGCGCGCCTCGAGGTAGCTGCTGATGAGCGCGGTCTTGCCCGCGCCCGGCGGCGCGCTCAACCAGACGAGCGGGCAGCAACGGCCATCCAGTGAGCGAAACAAACGCGTGCGCGCAAGCACCCGCGCGTAGCGAGGACGAGTGATTTTGGCCAGAGATAGCTCCATCGCGCGAGCAACGTTGACGCGCCGGCGCCCGCCGGTCCTCTGACCAACGATCCGTCCCGGCACTGACTTTAGTGGGCGGGGCGTCAATATCCGCCACAATCCTGCAAGAGCCGCGTTCAGAGAGATCCCCCGATGACGAAACCGATCAACGTGTTGCTGCAAACGACGATCGAGCAGACTGCGAACGATTGGCACATCGGTCGCTTCTCGATGTTGCGCGCGTACCTCGCGTCGCTGAGCGCGCCCGACGGCAGTCCGCTGTTTCAGGTCACGGCGCGCGATCGAGATCCCATCAACGCGCCGGACAGCGTGCTTTCCTCACTCGACCGCTCGGTGTACGACGAGCTGTGGCTGTTTGCGGTCGATACCGGCGACGGTCTGCACGACGCAGATCGTGCCGGGATCCTGCGGTTCCGCGCCCGAGGCGGCGGACTCATGATTACCCGGGACCACATGGACCTCGGTTGCTCCATCTGCACCTTGGGCCCGATCGGTGCCGCCCATGTTTTTCACACGCACAACCTTGCCGGCCCCGTGCCTGATCCCGATGACCGCGACACGAGCTACATTGGCTGGCCCAATTTCCACTCGGGCGCGAACGGGGATGTCCAGCGAGTGGACGGCCGAGCTGCCGGTGCACCCGGTCATGCGTGACGATGACTCCGAAACCGGCACCGTGACGTTCCTTCCCGCACACCCGCATGAAGGCGCGGTAGTCGCCCCGCCGTCGGAGCCGCTTGCCAGGGTGATCGCAACGGGAAAGAGTCAGGCAAGCGGCCAGCGCTTCAACATCGCCGTCGCTTTCGAGAGCTCGGGCACCGAGGGACGGGCGATCGCCGAGTCGACGTTCCATCACTTCGCCGACTACAACTGGGATCCGCGGCGCGGCAGTCCCGATTTCGTCACCGAAGCGCCTGCCTACACCTTGCCCGACACCGAGCGCGCGATGGCTTCCGTGCACCGTTACGTGCGCAACGTGGCGTTGTGGCTGGCGGGCGTCACTCCTTGAACGGCGAGTTGAGCAGAATATCCACCGTCGACGGTCTCGTGTAGCCAGGGACGAACCGCTCGCCGAAATCCCGCGCGAAATTGTCGTACGTGGTGCTGCGGGCGCGATTCGACGATGCGGCAAACGTCGCGCGTGAACTGCTGCTTCATCTGCAACCGTGGAAACGCGTCCACGATCGTCGCCACCTGCGTTTCAGTCAACAGCTCGATGCCCCATCCGCCCCAATCGAGGCCGATGCCGACCGTGCACAAGGCAACTTCGCTTTCCTTGTATAGGCCGATGGACGGCGTCGAGTTCAGTGCAACGCCGTCCCAGACGAGTTGCGCACGATTTTCCATCATGCCCTGCGTGCGCGCGAACGCCCGTGCGGCGTTGGCCCCTTCCACTTCGAAGCGCAGCGGGCCGCTGAATGCTTTCGCCAAGCCGATGTCGTGCAGCAACGTGGCGACAGCCAGAACCTCCGGATCGTGCGGCGAGCGTTTCACCTGCGCGATTGCCGCAGCAAAGAGCCACGATCGCATCTGGTGATTGAAGAGGTACGGCTCGCAGTGCTCGCGCGCGTAGTCGATGGCGCGAGCAACGATCGGCGTGTCAGGGACGACGATGCCGGCGAGCACACGCGTTGCATCGCTCGACTGCGCTGTCTGATTGAGCGAACCCATTTGAGATGCTCCTCTGCCAGATGACGAGAGTTTGCGAGTCCAGCGATAGCGCATCACAGCAGACCAGGCGACGCGAAGCGATTACGCGATGGTATCGGTTGTGAGATCCGCCAGTGAGGCTTTAGTACACCTCCTGAAAGTGCGCTGCCAGCGGTGACCAACGTCCCTGTCGAGCGTTGCCGCGCTCACGCAAGCTCCGTCGTATCAATGCGAAGTGGAGAGTTGCAGCGTGATGGATCGAGCGCCTTATCTGCTGGTGGCCTTTGGAGCGGTGCTTCTGTGTGTGGCACATGCCGTGAACGGCTCCGCAGCCGCCGCGCACAGCGTGCTACCGCTCAACGACGATGCCTGGCACGACGGCCCGCAGGGAATGCCGCCCGGCGTCAAGTTCGCCGCAATCACCGGCGATCCCTCGCGACCCGGCCCTTTCGTGCTGCGCGCTGAGCTGCCGCCCGGCTACTCGATATCGCCCTATCGGCGTTCGTCCGATGAAAGCATCGTGGTCCTGGCGGGCAGCTTGAAGATCGGCGCCGGCTCAGTCGTTCGATCCGTCGCGGATGCGCACCTTCGATTCCGGTGCGTTCGTGCGGCTGCGCGCGGATGAGCCGCACTACACGACGACCGACGGTGGTGCGGTCGTGCAGATCATCGGCACCGGCCCGTTCGCTATCGAGTACGTTCGCGCACCGAATTCGCGGTGACCGCCGCAGCGCGAGCATCGTCGCGTTTCGTACCGCTACCTTCTGCGTCGAGGGCGCCAACGATCGCCATTGCCGGCGCGTATCCTCTGTGCCGCGGCACGCCGGAACAACGCGACCGCTATCTCAGGATTCTGCGGAACGCCCACACCTTCCGTGTACAGCAGCGCCAGCTTGTGTTCAGCGCGCGGATCGCCGCGTGCCGCAAGTAGCTGCAACCACTTCGCAGCGCTGTCATAGCTCTGCGGCACGCCGAGCCCATGGAAGTAAGCGGTTGCGACATTGAGTGCAGCGCTCGACGAACCGTGCTCTGCCGCCGCGAGATACCACTTGAACGCCAGCGCGTAGTCCTGCGTCACGCCATGACCTGTCGCACGCATGACTCCGATCCGATTCATGGCTTCGACATGACCCGCTCGCGCAGCCTGCGCGTACCAGTAGAGGGCAGCTGGGTAGTTGCGCTGCACGCCGGCACCGTCGTCGAACATCGTGCCGAGTGTGAACATTTCCTCAGGCGTCTTCTGCTCCTCGACGGCGGACGTTTCCGAGCCCGGTGCCGCGCGGCTCGGCGCAATCACGTCGCGGCTGCTGAAGGCGTGAGCGTCGAGCGACGCCAGCGAGATGAGCAGCATCACGACACCAATCATGCGGTTCGACATCGATTTCCTTCCGGTCATTGCTTCTACGCAGGTGCAAGCGTGCAGCGCGCGCGCAGATCGATAAATCGGCGCTGACGTCATTCTCTGCTGAATCGCATTCAGCAATAGCAGCGGAACTATCTTCAGCTGCGCAACCTGAACGATCAGTGACTGCAGGGAAATAGTGCCGAGACCGAATGGGCCTTTTTCAGCGTGCTGCTCTGACGGAGGATTGCAGCACGCAACAAGCCGGAGATGCAGCTGTGAAAAGCCCTCACGAAAGCCACCCGCCCTTCCCAGTGCGCGACTACAGCGTTGCTGTGCAAAGCGCAGTGTCGTGGCTGGGCGACCGATATCTGCTCGCTACGCCGATTCCCGCTCGCACCCATGAGCGGCCGGCAACGCCTTTCGTCACAGGTTCCAACCGCTGGCGTGGCCGTCACTAGAAGCAAGGAATGACTACTGTCTGAAAGTACCTCCCGAGGGTTCTTCTCCGGCCGGCCCTGAGACACGCTCCGGTGTATCAGGCACCGGTGAAGTGACATGATCCTCGTCTGTCTGCGCGCACTCCTGCTCGGCGCGCTGCTCATCGCAACTGCCGTCGGCGCGGCGGACGGTCCACGCAAGATCGTGCTGATCGGCGGCACGAAGAGCGAAGGCCCCGGACGGCACGATTACCCGAACGCAGTTCGCGTGCTCGACCGGCTCCTCGCCTCCTCGCCCGACCTGCAAAGCATTCCGGGTCTCGTCATCGAAGCGCACCCGAACGGCTGGCCTCGCGATTCGGACTTCGATGGCGCCAGCACGGTGATCTGGTACTTCGACGGTCTCGACCAGCATCCGCTGCAAGCGCCCGAGCACCGTGCGCGATTCCAGGCGCTGATGCGAGCGGGCGTCGGGCTCGTCACGCTGCATCAGGCTTCGACCGTTCCGCTCGGCGATCAGGACCTGGATGTGCCGCGCTGGCTGGGCGGCGCGCGCTACGGCATGTTCGATCGCGCGACGGAAATGGCGGAAATTGCACCTGCGACGCCTGCGCATCCGGTGAGCCGCGGCCTCGTGCCGTTTGCGTATCTCGACGAGTTCTATCCGACGATCCGCTGGCGCAACGACGCCGATACGCTCAAGCCAATTCTCAAAGCGCGGCTGCACGTCGAGTCGCGCGAAGGCAAGGATCTGGTGCTCGGCGAACCTGTCACGAGCACCGTCGCGTGGGTGTACGAGCGCGCCGACGGCGGCAGATCGTTCGCGTTCACCGGCGGACATTATCTCGCTGCGCTCGACCAGCCTTACGTGCGCAAGATGCTCTTGAATGCGATCGCGTGGACTGCGCACATCGAAGTGCCAGCCGACGGCATTCGTTCCCTCTACCCGGACGCGGCGAAAGAGACCGTGAGCGAAGCGGTGGTGACGCGCGCAGCGAGCATGCAGGTGATCGAGCAGACCTGGGGCAAGCTCACGTGGTACGCATCCGGCGAGCTGGGCAACTCTCAGACGATGACCGTCGGCGAAGCGGTCATCAGGCCCGGGCAACAGAACCCGCGGCACTATCACCCGAACTGCGACGAAGTTCTGCACGTGGTGCGGGGACGGATCCTGCACACGATGGGCACGCGGCAGGCCGAGATGACCCAAGGCGACACTGTCAGCATACCCATGGGCGTGCGCCACAACGCGCGCAACATCGGTACGGAAGATGCTGTGCTCGCCATCAGCTTCTCGTCGGCCCATCGCCAAGTCGTCGGCGAATGAAGGTTGTCGGCGCGGCAGCGATCTGCGGTGCGTGCCTCGCATCGTTCGCGCACGCAGCACCACTCGATACGCTGACCTATCATCGCGATCGCGAACGCACCGGCTGGAACTCCGCGGAAGCCGTGCTCACGCCGGACGCCATCGCGCGCAGCGGGCTGCATCTCGCTTGGGAGTCCCAGCAATTCGACACGGTCGACGGTTATCCAGCGCGGCTCTATGCCTCGCCGCTGTATGTCGAAGACTTGCGGATTGCATCCGCTGCTCATCGCGGCGTGTTCCGTGTCGTCGTGGCCGCCACCAGTAACGGCTTCGTCTACGCGGTGAACGCTTTCCAGACGCGGCACCGCTGCGGGAACGATTCTCTGGCGCTCGCAACTCGGGATGCCGTGCAAGCTCGAGCCGGTCCTGCTCGACGGCATAGCCACGGGGATTCTCGCCACGCCGGTCATCGACCGGCAACGCAATCGCTTGTACGTAACGAGTTGCGAGCCGGCGAAGGGCTGGCAGGCGTTCGCGCTCGACCTTGCGGACGGCAAGGTGCTGCCGGGCTGGCCCGTCGTGCTGGATGAAGCGACGCTGAGCTCGCCAGGCATGAACAGCAACGCCGGCGCAGAAGGCGACGCGCGCGCGCGGCCCTCGAACTACAGGCTCCAGCGCGGCGCGCTGAATCTCAGTCCCGACGGCTCTCGCCTCTATGTGACCTTCGGCGAAGCCGTCACCGGCTGGCTCGTCGCGGTCGATACACAGACACCGAAAGTGGCGAGCACGTTCGCGTCCGTCGCGACACCCCATCGCCACACCGGCGGCATCTGGGGACCCGGCGGAGCCTCAGTCGATGCAGACGGTACGGTGTTCGTCGTCACTGGCAGCAACTTCTCGGGTCTCGTCGAACGGTCGCGCGACTGGTCGCAATCCATGCTGGCGATCGAGAACAAGGCGGCAGGTCTTACGCTTCGCGGTACCTACACGCCGTTCAACTACTGCGCCACCGCCGCGATGGACATCGATCTCGGCTCCGGCGGCATCGCGCTCCTGCCGCCGCTCGCCGCCGCGACCACTACGACCTCGCGCCTTGCCGTGGTCGGCGGCAAACAGGGAAACGTCTACCTGCTGGACCGCCGTCGCCTGCCGGGTCGTCTCGATCAGCGACCTCCGTGCAGCATCGACTCCACCACCGACGCATCGCTGCTGGCGCCCGAGGCGCAACCTCATTTCGGCAAGCGCGGTCCACTCAACGTGTTCGGCCCCTACTCGGACACTTACGGTGCGATGGATCTGGGCGCGGCCGCTCGGTCCCTGCGATATTTCGCTCGTCGGACGACACGCTGCATGTCTTCGTGACCGGCAGTACGAAGAAACAAGAGGCGTCGACCACGAACGTGCCGCCGTCACTCGCGCGGCTGAAGGTGATGACGGCGCCGGGACGCCCGGCGTGGCTGGCGGTGGCGCAGCTCGAACGCACGCTGGTCTTCGAGAATCCGGGCTCGCCCGTCGTCACGAGCAACGGCTCGCGCGATCCTGTCGTGTGGGTGCTGGACACGAATGCCCGTCGCTCGGCATTGCTCGTCGGCGACGGAGCGCCGCAACCGGTTCTCTATGCGCTCGAAGCCATGACGCTGCAAACCGCTGTGGAGCAGCAAGCCGGGACAGCTCCAGACGAGCGGCAAATACAACGAGCCGACGATCGCACGCGGCACGGTTTTCGTGGGCACCGATCGGATCCAGGCGTTCACGATCGGTCGTCGACCTCAATGACGTGATCGAGGCGCGCGGCTGCATACAGTGCAGCAACCAAATGCGGATGATTGCGCAGCACCGCGCGCTGATTGATCGAGCCCTTGTCGGTAATCTCTCCGTGATCGAGCGAAGGCGCAGACGACAGCACGAGCGCGCGCCGAACGCAGCGCGTACTTGCTGTATTTCTCGCTGCGTGCGCGCGCAAGCGAGCCTGCAGCTCCTTCAGGAGGTCGGCGTTGTGAGCGATCTCTCCGTGGGAGGGCGTCTCCAACAGTTGTAGCGCGCGTGCACATGCCGCCACATCGGGAACGATCAAAGCGGCAACACAGTCCGCATCGTGGCCGGCGATGACCACGTCCTGCGCGAATGGCGCAAGCGTAGCGATCAGCTCGGCGCGCAGCGGGCCGACGCTCACCCAGGTGCCGTTCGAGAGCTTGAAGTCTTCGCTGATGCGACCGTCGAATATCAGGCCGCGCGTCGGATCGCTCTCGTCGATCAGGCGCACGGCATCGCCGAGGCGGTAGAACCCTTCCTCGTCGAAGGCCGCCGCCGTGAGCGCCGGCTGGCGCCAATATCCCGGCGTGACACTGGGGCTGCGAACGCGAATCTCGAGCTTCTCGTCCACGGGCGCCAGTTTCACGAGCGAGCCCTTGGCAGGCAAACCGACGACGCCGCTGCGACCCATCGCCGGCGTCGTGAAGGTCACCGCGGGCCCGGTCTCGGTGGCCCCGAGACCAGACAGCATGGGCACCTTCACGCCGCGCTCGCGCAGCGACATCGCATCGAGGACATCCCAGGTGTGCTGGCCAAGCGAGGCACCGGCGAAGAAGTAGGCGCGCAGCCACCGATAGAAGCTGCCGCGCAGCTCGTCGTCCTCCGGCAGGCGCTGCGCCAGCATTTCGAAGCCCTTCGGCACGTTGAAATACACGGTCGGTGAAACTTCGCGCAGATTGCGCAGCGTTTCGCCGATGCCCGCAGGCGTCGGTCTGCCGTCGTCGATGTAGAGCGTGCCGCCGTTGCTGAGCACGAGGCCGACGTTGTGGCTGCCGCCGAACGTGTGATTCCACGGCAACCAGTCCACGACCACCGGCGGCTCCTGCGCCAGGAACGGCATGGCACTGCCGCTGCATCATCGCGTTGCTGCACACCGTGCGGTTGGTGGTGATCACAACCTTGGGCGGGCCGGTCGAGCCCGACGTCAGCAGGAATCTCGTGATGGTGTCAGGGCCCGTGCTGCGATGGCGGATGTCGAGCTCCCTCGTGGCTGGCGCCTCGAGTGCGCGCAGGGTCGTGACCGCATGGTCCCCCACGGCGGCGTCGCCGACGATCTCGGCGTCGCGAAGGTCGAGCTGCGTCAATGCGCGAGTGAACGAAGGAGTATCGAATGCCGCGACCATCCCCGGCGTGAGCAGCTCGACGATGTAGCGCAGCTTGCCCGAGATCCGACGATGCGAGCGCAGTACGCCGGCGACATCGGGCAGTACGGAATACCGGCCCACAGGGCGGCATAGCCGAGCACGAGATGCTCGATGCTATTGCCGGACAAAATCAGGATCGGCCGCTGCTCGGATAGATTCCTGCGCACGAGGCCGGCCGCGACGTGACGGACGCGATCGAGCAGTTCGGCGTAGCTGACACGCTGCCATTCGCCGCCCGCAGTACGTCGAGCGATTGCAGTTCGTTGTGACGCACGCGTGGCCCACTGCTTGAGGAAATCCATGAACCGCGGCGGGTACGCGGCCAACGTGCCCTGCGGCTGCAGCAGCAGGGTACCGTCACGCCATCGTTCGAACCTCGTGCGGAACGGATCGGCAACCCACGACAATTCATCCTTGGCCAGGTCGTCCACTCGGGTAGCCTCGACAAATTAGTATGTGACACATACTATTCGTGTCACGAACTAAATGGCAAGCCACGGGAGCAGCGATGGCGCGCAATGCGAGCGGCAAACGCGACGAGGTGTCGGAAGAGCTGGACGATTCGAGCCTGCTGAGCGAGGAGCTCAACGGCTTCCTCGGCTACCGGCTGCGGCGCGCAGAAGTGGCGATGCACCGGCATTTCATCGCCGCGCTGGCCGACCTGGAGCTCACGCAGAAACAGACCGCAACGTTGTGGCTGATCAACAGCAACCCCGGTGTTGCGCAAGTGTCGGTGGCGGCCGCCCTCGGCATGGATCGCGCGTCGATGATGGCGATGATCGATCGGCACGAAGACCGCGGCCTGGTGATTCGCAAGCGCTCCACCGACGATCGCCGTCGTCAGGAGCTTTATCTGACGCCCGCCGGTCAGAGCACGTTGCGCAAGGCGAAGGCGCGCGTCGCGAAGCACGAGGAATGCTTCAAATCTCTGTTCACGGCCGCGGAGCTCGAGTTCCTGTTGGCGGCTCTGCAGAGGCTGCAGGATGCCACCTGACGAGCCGCAGGCCGTACCTGTTTCGGACATCATCGATCAGTGCCGCTTCCGCGGCTTGCCGCTCCTGGTGTCGATGTTCACGGTGCTGACGTTCGTCTTCGACGGCTTCGACATCCAGGCAGTCGCATTCGTCGCGCCCGGGTTGCTCACGCAATGGGGAATTACGCGCGTCGCGCTCGGACCCGTGTTGGCAGCCGGTCTCGTCGGCATGGCGGCAGGCTCCGTGCTCCTCGGACCGCTCGGCGACCGGATCGGTCGTCGCGCGGCGATGGCGAGCTCGCTCATGCTCGTAGCCGCAGGCTCGATGATCAGCACCTTCGCGAGCGACCCCGGCGAGCTCGCTCTCTATCGCTTCATGACCGGCTTGGGAATCGGCGGCAGCATTCCCAGCGCAACAGCGCTGATGATGGAGTTCGCGCCGCTGCGCACGCGCAATCTCGCAGTGTCGATCACTGTCGTCGGCGTCCCGATTGGCGGCGTGTTGGGTGCCGAAGTGGCCGCGCGCCTGCTACCGAGCTTCGGCTGGCAGGCCGTGTTCGTCGCGGGTGCGATTCTGCCGGCCGGCTTGGGTCTAGCGATCTGGCTCTTGATGCCAGAGTCGCCCAAGTTTCTGGCGCGACGCCCCGCCCGCTCGGCCGAGCTTGCCGGCATGCTGAACCGATTGGTCGGTGCGGCGCGCTTCAGCGCGAGCGATCGGTTCGTCATCGCGGAGCCCGCGACGGAACGCGGCGCAGGCCTCGCGGCGCTGCTGGCGGCCAGCTATCGACGCGACACGATATTGCTTTGGCTCGCCTTCTTCATGAGCCTGTTGTCGGTCTACTCGTTCTTCAATTGGCTGCCGACAGTGCTGACCGGCGTCGGCCTGCCGATCACAGCTGCACTGCGCGGCTCGCTCGTCTTCAACCTCGGTGGCGTCATCGGCGCTTTGATCATGGCCACGTGCATGACGCGCTTCGGCTCCAAACCGGTGATCGTCGCATTCGGCCTGACCGCCGTTGCCCTGACGTTGGCGCTTGGCGGCGTGATCAATGCCAGCAACGGCGAATCAAGCATGGTGCCGCTGTTGTCGATGATGCTGGTGACGGGCGTGGCCGCGCTGGGCGTGCAGGTCGGCTTGTATGCCCTCGCAGCCTACGTCTATCCGACCGCCTGCCGCGCCAGCGGCGTGGGCGCGGCAGTCGGCGTCGGCCGAACCGGCGGCATCGTGAGCTCGTTCGCCGGCGCAACCGCCCTTGCGATCGGCGATGGAACCACAGCGTTCTTCGTCGGCATCTGCGCAGTGCTCGCGGCAACTACGATCTGTGTTGCGTTCGTCACTCGGCACATGCCACCGGCTCGCGATACCGGCTAGCCGACGGTTCGAGAAGAGGTAACGCCCGGGCGCGCGGCCATGTTTGCCAGCTCCGCGAGCGAGCGCTTATCAGTCCGCGATGTCAGCAATCCTCTACTCGACGGAAGCGGGACGCGGTCTTGCACGCCGCGTGTGCCCCGGCGGGAGACTGCAACTTCAACTTCTGTACTTCCTGCGCACCGAGTCGACGTCATACCATGACGAGACCAGTGCGCGGAGGCTCATCGATAGTGAGTGTCAATACGAGTGAAGTTGTTCGATCGCTGACATCATGGATCCGCGCTGAATGCGCGGACATCGACAAGACGCGCGCGGTGCCGGTCCCGGTTATCGACAAACTCCGTGGCGTCGGTGTGTTCCGCATGCTCGTGCCGCGCCACCTCGGCGGTGTCGAGACCGATCCGCATTGCGTTCTTCGACGTCGTCGAAGCGGCATCGTGCGCCGACGGCTCAGTCGGCTGGGTGGTCATGATTGCTGGAGGCTATGCGACGTTCGGCGGTCTCCTCCACCCGCAAGGCGCGGCGGAGATCTTTAGCAATCCGTCGACGATCTGCGTTGGCGCGTTCAGGACTGAAGGTTCCGCCGTCGAGGTCGACGGCGGCTATCGTGTCAGTGGACGGTGGTCACTCGGTAGCGGCTCGGGCCACGCCACCTGGTTCATCGCGGGCTGCGTGGTCGTGCGGAATGGACAGCCGGTGAGGACATCCAACGGCTTGCCAATCATGCGCGAGGTCTTCGTGCCGGCATCGGCCGTTCAGGTCATCGACACCTGGGACTCGACCGGCTTGCGCGGCACCGCAAGCCATGACTTTGCGCTGGACAACGTCTTCGTACCGGCGTCGCGGACACTTTGGTTTCAGGAGCCGCCGGCCTGCAACCACAGTCTGTATCGCATGCCGCCGTTGGCGATGTTTGCGACGTTCGTCAGTGCCGTACCGCTCGGCATCGCACGCCACGCCATCGACGCCTTCATTGCGCTGGCGCGTACGAAGAAGCCGGCCATGGCAGCAGGTGTGGTCGCCGAACGCGCGGTGGCCCAAGCGACGGCTGGTCGCGCACACGCGCTCGTTTCTGGAGGTCGCGCGTATGTGAGGGCCGCACTCGAAGATCTCTGGTCACGCGTGGATGCCGGCCACGCGCCGACGCTGTCCGACCGCGCCGCGCTCTGGACCGCAGCTACACACGCCGCGCACCACGCGCTCGAGGCCATTCAACTTCTCTATGGTGCCGCAGGTGCCGAGGCGGTCTATGCCCGGTGCCCGCTGGACCGCTGCCTGCGCGACGCGCGGACCGCCGTTCAGCACGTCGTTGTCCAGCAAACCAATTACGAGCATGCAGGACGGTTGCTCCTGAGCGGCGAGCCGCCTCCGGTCTGGATGATCGACTACCGCGGAGAAGCCGAGTCCCCCATCAGCCAGCAATCATTGTGACGTCCGCCGCAGTGATCGACCAAGGTTGATAGACGACATCAGCCACCCCCGGATGCTGCTCGAATCGAACGGGGATCGCGCCGGCGGATCGGAGCTCTATGCGCTGACGTACAACACGTGTGGCGGACGTGCTGGCGAACAACATCAGCTCCCAAACCTTCACACCGCTCGACATCAACCCGCTCTTCAGCACCGGAGGCTTTGGAGCTCTCGCGTTCCCGACTTCCGAACCGCCGCACTCCGTTCCCGAGCCGTCGACGCTTGTCTTGCTCGTGCTCGGCCTGGGCTGGCTGGCTGCAACGCGATTGCGCGGGATGCGGCGCCCTGCGAAGATCCGCGCCTGCCAAGTGCGGCATCCTGCCGCCGGACGGGAGTCCATCGACCATGATGCAATCCTCGCTACTGCGTGCGGCCGTGCCCGTGTGCGCCTTCACGCTGCTCGCTGCTCTATCGGCCTGCTCGAAGCAGGAAACTACCGCACAAGCGCCGGCTGCTGAACAGACTGCGCCCGCTGCCGAAGATCTGTTGGCGGCGAGCGTCAATAGCGACTCGCGCAGCGCCGAGGACAAGGCGCGCGATCAATTTCGCCATCCACAGGAAGCGCTGGCGTTCTGGGGATTGCAGCCTGGCATGACAATCCTCGAGGTCCAACCCGGCGGTGGCTGGTGGACCGAGATCCTCGCGCCGTATGCGCGCGCCACTGGCGGCAAGTACTACGCGACCGCGGCCGACCTGGACAATCCCGAGCTCTCGGAGGGTTCGCGCAAAGCGCGGGCCGAGTTCGAAGCGCGCTTCGCCGCCAAGCCCGAAGTGTACGGGCAGGTGCAGCTGGTGAACTTCGGCCCCAAGTCCAAACCCCTGCCCGAGAACACGTTCGACTTCGCACTGTCGGCGCGCTCCGTGCACGGCTGGATGGGCTCAGGCATCACCGAGAAGGTGCTGAAGGATCTGCACGCCGCGCTCAAGCCCGGCGGCATCCTTGCAATCGAGCAGCATCGCGCGAATCCCGGCGAGCAGGATCCGAAGGCGGCGAGCGGCTATGTCACCGAGGCGTACGTGATCGAGCAGGCGCAGAAGGTCGGTTTCGAGCTGGTCGATCGCTCCGAGATCAACGCCAACGCGAGCGACACCAAGGACCACCCATTCGGCGTGTGGACCCTGCCGCCCACCAAGCGCACGCGCCCGTACAGCGAAGGCCCCGACGCGCACGACCCCAAGTTCGATCGCACCAAGTACGACGCGATCGGCGAGTCGGATCGCATGACGTTGAAGTTCCGCAAGCCGCCGGCGGCAGCCAGCACCTGACGGTCATCGACTCGGCTGCAATCCGTCCGGCGACCTCACTCGCTGCTCCGACCAGTGCGCCATCCGATACAGCGCCGGCAGCACCAGCAGCGTGAGTAGCGTCGAAGAGATGATGCCGCCGATCACGACCGTTGCGAGCGGCCGCTGCACCTCCGAGCCCGTGCCGACGTTGAAGGCCATCGGAACGAAGCCCAGGCTCGCCACCAACGCTGTCATCAGGACCGGGCGCAGACGTGTCAAAGCGCCCTGCTCTATCGCCTCGTCGAGGCCCGTGCCCTGTTGCTGTAGCTCGCGGATGAAGGACACCATCACGACGCCGTTGAGGACTGCAATACCAGACAGGGCGATGAAGCCGACACCTGCCGAAATCGACAGCGGCATGCCTCGGAGCAGCAGCGCAAGGACGCCACCGGTCAGCGCCAGCGGCACGCCCGTGAATACGATCAGCGTGTCCTTGCCGGAACCGAACGCCGCGTACAGCAGACCCAGCACCAGCAGCAATGTCAGCGGCACGGCGACCGAAAGACGCTGCGTAGCCGATTGCAGCTGTTCGAATGTCCCGCCGTAGTCCAGCCAATAGCCGGACGGCAAGTCGACTTCGCTCGCGATGCGCTGCTGCGCTTCGGCAACGAACGAGCCGAGATCTCGTCCTCTGACGTTGGCTGTGATCACGGCACGACGCTTGCCGTTCTCGCGACTGATCTGGTTGGGTCCGATCGAAACTTCGACTCGGGCCAGCTCGCCGAGCGGTACGTACTCCGGAATGCCGTTCGGTCCGCCGAGGCTATCCGCATCGCCCGCCACTTCGCGGGTGCCTGCAGGCAATGGAACGGGCAAGCGGGCGAGCACGTCGGGATCGGCACGTGCGGTGTCGGCGAGACGCACGATGATGCTGAAGCGCCGATCACCCTCGAACAGCTGGCCAGCCCGCTCGCCGCCCAGCGCCGTCCGCACGACGCGCTGCAGATCAGACATTGCCACGCCATAGCGCGCCAATCGTTCCCGATCCGGGATGATCGACAGCAGCGGCAAGCCCGTGATCTGCTCGGCTTTGACATCCGCAGCGCCGTCGATGGCGCCAGCACTCGCTTCGATCTGCTCGCCGAGTACGAGCAGCTGATCGAGGTCATCGCCATACACTTTCACGGCGACATCCGAGCGCACCCCCGAGATGAGCTCGTTGAACCGCATCTGGATCGGCTGCGTGAACTCGTAGTTGTTGCCGGGAATTTCGGCCGCCGCCGTCTCCAGCTCGCGCAGCAGCTCTGCCTTTGGCTTGCGGGGATCCGGCCACTCGGAGCGCGGCTTCATCATGATGAACGTGTCCGACGACCGACGGCGGCATCGGGTCGTTGGCGATGTCGGCAGTGCCCAGCTTGCCGAACACATGCGAGACCTCTGGCAGCTGCTTGAGCCGCGCTTCCAGCGACATCTGCATTTGGACCGCTTGCGTGAGACTGGTGCCCGGTATGCGCAGCGCGTGCAGCGCGATGTCGCCTTCGTCCAGGTTGGGCACGAACTCCCGACCCATGCGCGATGCAGCCAACGCGGCGAGTCACAACGAGTAGCGCCGCCGCGCCGATGACCAACCACCGGCGTTCGATAGCGACGACTTGAGCAGTGGCTCGATAAGCGCTGACGAATGGCCGCCATCAGCCGGTTCTCGCTGTTCTGCGATGGAGCCGCGAACGAAGAGCGCCACTGCCGCCGGCACGAATGTCAGCGACAGAATCAATGCCGCCGTCAGCGCGATCACGACCGTGATGCGCCATGGGATGGAACATCTTTCCTTCGATGCCCGTCAGCGTGAAGATCGGCAGGTACACGACGAGGATGATGATCACGCCGAACACGCTCGGACGTATCACCTCGCGCGTGGCCTCGCGCACGATGGCGAGCCGCTCCGCCAGAGCGGCCGACGCTGCAATCTCGCCTGCTCCGCGCCGAGCCGGCGCAAGCAGTTCTCGACGATGATCACCGCGCCGTCGACGATCAGGCCGAAGTCGAGCGCGCCCAGGCTCATGAGGTTGCCCGAACCCGGGAGCCCACCATGCCGGTGATCGTGCACAGCATCGCGATCGGAATGACGGCCGCGGTCACGAGCGCCGCGCGCACATTGCCGAGCAACGCAAACAGCACTGCGATGACGAGCAACGCGCCCTCGGTGAGGTTGCGTCGTCACCGTCGCGATCGTCGCGTCGACCAGCGAGGTGCGATCATAGATCGTCTCCGCGCTGATCGCCGGCTGGGAGGGACGGCTGGATCTGCTCGAGGCGCTCGGCCGCCGCGCGCGCTACGGCGCGGCTGTTCTCGCCGACGAGCATGAAGACCGTTCCGAGCACGATCTCCTTCCCGTCCTGCGTGGCGCGCCGGCGCGCAGCTCGTGACCGACTTCGATGATCTCGCTACCTGCGACAGGCGCACGCGCGACGCCTGCTCGCTGCGCGACGACGATGTTGTGCAAGTCCTCGATGGCGGTGATCTGTCCCGGCGAGCGAATCAGGTACTGGGCACCGTTGCGCTCGATGTAGCCTGCGCCGACGTTCTCGTTGTTGTTGGCGATGGCCGCGAGAATGTCGTCGAAACGTCAGGTCGTAGGCAAGCAGCTCGCTCGGATCGCGGAGCAACGATGAACGCCTTCTCATAGCCGCCGACCGTGTTGACTTCGACCGCGCCGGGCGTTTGTCGCAGCTGCGGGCGGATGATCCAGTCCTGTGCGGTGCGCAGATCGGTCGGCGTCCAGTTCGTCGCCCTCGTCGGCGGTGACGGTGTACATGAAGATCTCGCCGAGCCCGGTCGCGATGGGACCGAGCGCCGGCTCGAGTCCGCGCGGCAGCTGCGAGCGCACTTCGGCAACTCGCTCTGCCACCAGTTGGCGCGCGAAATAGATGTCCGTGCCGTCCGCGAACACGACGGTCACCTGCGACAGACCGTAGCGGGACAACGAGCGCGTGTACTCCAGCCGCGGCAAGCCAGCCATCGCAGTCTCGATCGGAAAGGTGATGCGCTGCTCGGCTTCGAGCGGCGAGATAGCCCGGCGCTTCGGTGTTGATCTGCACCTGGACATTGGTGATGTCCGGCACGGCATCGATCGGCAGGCGCTGATAGTTGTAGACGCCGATCGCTGCAAGCAGCGCGACGACGCCCAGCACGAACCAGCGTTGACGCAGGGAGAATTCGATGATCCTGTTCAGCATGGCGCGCTCCCTCAGTGATCGTGGCTTGCGCCGGCCTTCTCGATGTCGGCCTTGATCAGATAGCTGTTCCGGGTGACGTAGCGCGCGCCCGCCTTCGAGGCCTTCGAGCACTTCGACGCTGCTCGCATCGGCTCGTGCCGAGCTCCAGCATGCGGACCTCGTAGGTGTCGCCGACCTGCTCGAAGACGACAGTGAAGTCGCGAAAGCGTCTGCAGACCTCGCTTCTCGACTGCGAGCGCCACCTTCGATTCTCCGACCGTGACGCGACCGTGACACGAACTGCCCGGGACGCAGCACGCCGGACGCGTTGTCGAGGACGACACGCGCGCGCACGCTTTGACTGCCGTGAATCGCGAGCGGCGCGATCCGCGACAACGCGCCCGTCCGCGAGCTTGCGACCGTCCAGGTCGAAGAGCTCGACCCCCTGTCCGTCGGCGACTCGGGCCAGATCGTTCTGGAACACGTCCAGCTCGACCCACACGCGCGACAGTGTCGACGATGGTGAACAGAGGCTCCTCGCCGGTGGCCTCGCCCACCTGCGCACGATGCTCCACGATGACGTCCGGCGATCGGCGCCTCGATCGGATAGTTCTGCAGGCTCTCATTGGCTCTGTACGCTGGCAAGCAACGCACCGCGCGCAACATTCGTCCACGGCTGCACAGCCACTTCGCGGACGATTCCGGCATAGCGGGCGCGCACCCTGGAAACTCGCGCGGGATCCGCCTGGACGACTCCCGACAGCGTCAGTTGCTCTTTGAGGTTTGCCGGCCCCGCCTCCTCGTGGCGACGCCCATCGCTCGCGCGGTCTCGGCGGCAATCGTCGTGCGTCCCTCATAGGAATCGAACTTCCATTCGAAGGATCTTGCCGTCCCGCCGCGACACGCACGGTCACATCGAACGAATGCGGTTCTGCGACAACGCCGCTCCCCCGCAGGTATTCGCCCTCCGGACGAAACGTGAAACGCTCGTGCTCTCCGCCGAGGCGCTGGAGCTCCACTTCGACGGTTGCCGCGGCTCGGCGGCAGCGGCTTGTCGCTGTCGTAGAGCCAAACCCGATACTCGGGCGGGATGCCGGCTTCGTAGATCGCAAGCTCGACGGCGAAGTCGTCCTGCTCCAGCAGCCGTCCATTGTGCGGACCGCGCTCGAAGGCTTCGGTCGTCCGCGTGGCCGTGCTCATCGGCAGTACCGACGTCGGATCGACCGCAGGCAGTCGCGAGAACGAAGGCCAGTAGAAGAATAGTTATTCTGTTCATGGGGCACTCCGCACCGCGAGTGTCTGAATGGGGGCACCGACGACTCGCTGTATTTCGACGAGCAGCGTATGGAACTGAGCGGCTGCTTGCGTCGCCTCGCGCTCGACTTCGATGAGCTGCAGCTGCGCGTCGGCAAGCTCCAGCAGCGAGAAACGCCCGGCGCGGTAGCCTTCGTCCGTAGTCGCCAACATGGCTTCCGCTTGTGGGCGGACCTGCGCGTTCAGCGTTTGCGCTTCGGTGCGCGCGTGCAGAAGCTCCTGATACAGATCGAACAGCGTCGCGTGCAGCTCGAGACGGCGACTCTCGCGGTTCATGTCGACCCGAGTGCGGTCGGCCCGCGCAGCACGCTCTTGCAGCTCTGCCCGGCGGCGAGTCCCGAGCGGCACCGAGAAGAAGCGACCAGCGCTTCGTCGTCGAACACCTCCAGACGTCGAACGCCTGCCGCAATCGAAACGTCCGGCGAGCGTGCCGCCTGAGCGAGTCGTATCCGCGCGTCCTGCACGTGAGCTTCAGATCCGAAGCGCGTCAGCTCCGGGCTCGCATCCAGTCGGGCTTGGTACGCGTCGAGTGGCTCCAAGAGGCGGCAGATCGAACATGTCGCCCAACACGATCGAGAAAGAGGCCGCCGTATCGCCCCACAGAATGGACAGCTTCACTCGCGAGCTGGCGAGCTCGTGTTCCGCATGCTCTTGGGCAATCTGCGAGCGGGCGAGCGCAATCTCCGCTCGCCCGAGCGCTGCGGGTGAAGACGCGCCAGCGGCCACTCGTTGACGCACGACGTCGCGAGCGGTCTGCGCCAACTCCGTGGCACGCTTCGCCGTGACGAGCCCTGCCTGGTCGGAAAGCACATGGATGAACCGGCGCGCCACTTCCGCTGACAGGTCGGCCCGGAGCAATTGCTGATCCGCTGCAAGCCGATCGAGCTCAGCCGAGCCGAGCTCGCGTCGCAGTGCCCGTTTGTTGCCGAGCTCGACGATTCGGGAGACGCGCACCGTCGACTCGAGCAGGTCCGTACCGGACAGATTGCCGCCGCCAGCAAAGTTCTCGAACTCGCTCTCGATGTGGAAGCTCGGTGGCAACGCTTCCGTTTCAGTGCGCGCTGCAAGCGCTTCCGTCTCCAACGTCAGCGCCGCCGCCGATGGGCCGTGCGTTGCAGCCAGTTCGATTGCCCGCGCGAGCGAGAGCGATTGTTCCCGCGCCACCGGGCTCGCGGCTCCTGCTGCGGTCGCCGCCCAGAGCGCGATGGCCAG
Organism: uncultured Gammaproteobacteria bacterium; assembly: GCA_963830745.1. Lineage (GTDB taxonomy): Bacteria > Pseudomonadota > Gammaproteobacteria > Steroidobacterales > Steroidobacteraceae > Steroidobacter. The sequence continues at coordinate 18,532 of CAWHNL010000008.1, read as the reverse complement.
AGCGCACGCGTACTGCGTGCGCATGGATCTGATCTTCATGTAAAGCCTCCGCGGCTGCACTCGCGTCGAGAGCAGCCGAAATGTCCTAACGGAATTTGACGTGGAGGCTTAGGCGGGCGGCCCGCGCAGCGGCGGACGCAAATGGAGAGGTGGACCGACGTCTGCCGGCAACGAATGAGGTGCGGCCGGTACCGCGTCGCTTACTGGCGGCAGCAGCAGAACTGCTGCAACCACGCAGGTTGGCAGCGCCAAGTCGGAGTCGGTGCCGCCATGCTTCAACAGCAGGCCGACGAGCGGATCGAAGTCCTTGTCGGCGTGATTCTCGCCGTCATGCGCTTCGTCGTGATGAACGGACGCATCCGCGAAGTGAACCGTCGTCGGCGGCTCCTGCCCGTCGAAACACAGGTGCAAATGGGTGTCGCTCGCGCGTACCGTCAGGACGGCAAGCACTACGGCCCAGAGCAGGAACCGAGCGGAGCGGGAGCGGAGCCACATAGCGCGGCAGAGTATGCCAAAGCCGCCGGACAATGGGGAGCGCAGGCCACCCGGACGCGTCGAAGAGTCTTACGAGCTCGCCGTGACTTGCCTGGTCACGCGGTTGTAGCCGCTGACGATGGCCTCGAGCGCCGCGGGCGCGATCACATCTTCGAGGCGAGAGAACCCTGCGGGCGCACGACGCTCGACCTCGTCGATCACTCTTTCCGGACCGCCAGCCCGATTGCTCACGACGATTTCGCTCGTCGCCGCCAGACGCTCGAGCTCATAGCCTCGCAACGCGTCCCGGGGATCGGCGTGCCTGACCAGATGATCGGCGAGCGCAGTAGCATCCAGGATCGCCTGCCCGGCGCCGTTGGAACCCATCGGATACATCGGATGCGCGGCGTCTCCCAGTAGAGTCACGCGTCCGCGAGTCCAGTACGGCAGCGGATCACGGTCGCACATGGGGAACTCGAAGCATTCCCGCGTCGCCATGACGAGTGCCGCGTGATCGAGAAACGGCAGCCGGAAATGCGTAACGTGTCGCTGCAGATCGGCGCTGTCGGCCGGTTTGCACCAGTCCTGCCGACTGGGCGGCGGGTCGTCGGCTCGCCCGGTGAGCACGCAAATCGCCCAATTGGTGAGCCGGGTGCGCGGGCTGGAGCCTTGCGCGATGGGGTACACCACCAACTTTGCATTGACGCCGCCGGCGATGATCATCGAGCTTCCGCTGCCGAACTCCGGCCACTGCGTCGCGCCACGCCACATCGTGATCCCGTTCCAGTGCGGCGGGCCTTCGTTCGGGAACAGGAACGAGCGCACAGTCGAATGGATTCCGTCGGCACCGACCAGGACGTCGCCGCGTGACGAGGCGACGACGTTGTCGCAACGATCGACGAATCGGGCATGAACTCCAGCCGCGTCCTGCTCGAAATCGATGAGCCGATGCCCTGCTTGTACGGCTGCGGCACCGAGCCGCTCGCGCACGGTCTGGAGCAGTATTGCCTGGAGCTTGCCGCGATGGATGCTGAACTGGGGCAACGCGAATCCGGCGCTCAGCCCACAGCGCCTGCGCATGATCTCAGGTCCGAGCCGATGCGCGTAGCACAGATCCTGCGTACGAATCCCGGTCTCGTCGAGTCGATCGAGCAGCGCGAGCTCAGCCAACTCCTTGACGGCGTACGGCAGCAGATTGATGCCTACGCCCAACTCGCGGATGGGCTCGCTCTGTTCGTAGACCGTGCAATCGATGCCTTGCCGATGCAGTCTCAGGGCTGTGACGAGACCGCCGATGCCTGCGCCGACGATGATCACACGCACGGGTCCACCCTCCAGGTCCATGACAGATGGATGTACGCCGCTGCGGGCCTGCGGTGACACGCTCGGAACGCGTCCGCATGTGACGCATGTCGCATCCTCGAGGCCGCGGAATTTGTCATATTACGTTCGCCGCCCTGTCAGCGCGCTGCATACATATATATAGATGCGAACTCTCCTGGACCTGTTCAACGACGAGCCTGGTTACGTGCGCGTCTACAAGGACCAGGACAGCTTCGGGTATGAGCTGTCCACCTACGTGCAGCAGCCCATGGCTGATTTGTTCGAGCGGATGAACGGCTACGCTTCGATCGCAGCCGCGCGCGAAGCGGCGCGTTACCAGCTAGCGGCGGCGAAGCAGGTTAGACGCAGGAGCAGGAAGCCCGCGCAGCGACGGGCAGCCACTGCGAAGACCTTCGCAACCGCCTAGCTCAGCGCTCGCTAACGATCTCCCAACCCCGTTCGTACTCCGGCGTCCAGTACGCGAGCGCAGCGGTGCTCGCGGGACGCCCGGTCGCAGCGTCGCATATCAAGTCCGTCCCGGTGCGATAGGCCATGTTACCGAGATGGCACAGCAGCGTACTGACGTGACTCTCGCGAATCGGTGACGCCAGCGCCGAGATGTTGCCGCGGATCACTGCCGCGAAGTTGTCGACGTGCAGGACGTCGAGCGCGCCCTCGCCGACGGTATCGGTGGTACTGCTCGTAGCACGTGCCACAGCTTTCCGAACGCTCTTGCCTGCGAGGTCGAAGACTTCGTAACCGTTGCGATCCACCACAGCAGCGCCCTTGGTGCCGTAGATCAGCGTACCGCGACCTCGATCGTAGCGTGCAACGGCATTGCAACTGTGGCCATCCCACCGAATCACGCGGCCGCCGGCGAACGTCAGCTCCAGGCGCATCGTGTCGTACATCTCCCAATCGTCGCCCTGGTGGAAGCGACGCTCGCCGCGGGCCGAGACGCGTTCCGGAAATTCCACGCCCATCAACCAGCGGGCGATGTCCACCTCATGCACGGCGTTGTTGCACAACTCGCCGGTGCCCCAGTGCCAGAACCAATGCCAGTTGTAGTGAACGACATTGCTGCGATAGGTGCGCCGCGGCCGCGGTCCTTGCCAGAGATCCCAATCGAGATTGGGCGGCGGCGCGCCATCGACGCCCACACCGATCGATTTCCGGTTGTTGGCGTACCAGGTGTCTGCCGCGTAGATCTCGCCCAGCAAGCCCTCGCGCACGAGCGAGACGAGCTCGCGAGTTTCGACGCTCGAGCGCTGCTGATTGCCGACTTGCAGGACCAGTCCGGAGCGCTTCTGAGCGGCAATCAGCGCTTCGCCTTCGGACGGCGCGATACCGCACGGTTTCTCCAGATAGACGTGCTTGCCGGCCGACATGGCGTCGAGCGCCGCTTTTGCGTGCCAGTGATCCGGCGTTGCAACCGACAGAATGTCGACGGACCTGCTGTCCAGCACGCGACGATAGTCACGTTCCAATTTCGTCGCGCCATACTTTTGCGCGACTTCCCCGCCGCGAGTGCGCAGGACCTTCGAGTCGACATCCACGAGGTGAGTCACCTGCATGTTCGATGCGGCTGCGAACGCGCTGACATGCGCCATGCCACGACCGTTGAGCCCCATGACCGCAACCCGCAGCCGGTCGTTCGCGCCCTTGATCCGTGCGTAACTTCGGGCTGAAAAGGACAGGGCTCCGCCGGTTGCGACACTCGCGATCGCACCTGCCAATAGAGAACGGCGCGTAAGCATGGGCATCACCACGGATCAGAGTGAGCGGATCTTGATGGATCGGAACGAGACGGCGTTACCATGATCCTGCAACAGAATCGGACCACGCTCGCGTTCGCCGAATCCAGGCATGTCCTGGTACTTGCTGTTGTTCACCAACGCACGGAACATCTGCGTGCCGCGGTCGTACTCGACGACCTTCACGCCGTTGAGCCAGTGTTCGACATGACGCCCCGTGGCCACGATCCGCGCGCGATTCCACGCTCCTGGAGGCAGAACTCGCTTGGCCATCCGACCGGGCTCGTCGAGATTGGTGGCCGGGATCAGGTCGTAGAGTGAACCCACCGTGCGATTGCCGCGGACGCCCAACTTGGCATCGGGGTGTCGCTCGTCGTCGAGGATCTGGAACTCCAAGCCGATCGCGGAGCCTGCCAGACCCAGCGTGGGCCCGAGCTGTGGATCGACGAAATACTTGATCCCGCTGTTCGCGCCGGCGGTGATGCGGAAGTCGAGCTCGAGCTCGAAGTTCGCGAACTCTTCGCGCGTGATGATATCGCCGCCGTTGGTCGACTCGCCGCCCGCTGCGGCGTCTACGCTCAGCACACCGTCTCGAATCGTCCAGCCGTGATCGGGAAACCCGGCCAGAGTTGCGCCGCGCCAGCCATTCGTCGAGGCGCCGTCCCACAGCAGACGCCAGCCTTGCGCGACCTGCACGTCCGTGAGCCGGTTGGGAATGTAGTTGTATTCGTCGGCTGCGGGATCGAGCGGCGTCGCAGCGGCCGCCACGTCTTGCGTCAGAATACGGATGTTACGGAAACGCGCCTCCAGCCCTGCGAGCTTCGGACCCTCGTCGACGGAGTGCACTTGCAGACCGATGAACCCTCGCGGCGTCATGTCGTCGATCAGGTTTGCTGCGGCAACGCCGTTGACGAAAGTGCGAATGCGATTGCCCAGCGCTTCGACACGAAAGTGATTCCATTCGCCGACCTTGAAAGCCGCACGCGCCTGAGCGTTGCGGGCAAGGGTATTCAGCCACTCCCGCCGCTGCTCATCGTAGATACCGCCGCTCCACGCACGCGCGCTGGAGTCGATCTCCACCTGGTAGCCAAAGACCACACCATCGCGATAGTCGGGCCGGCGCTCCGCGCGCACCATGACCCCGGAGTTGAGTCGCGGGTCCACCTTTGCGTCGTACTCCAGAATGAAATCGCCGAAGGTCGCGTCGGTGATGAGAAAACTGTTCGGGGAGCCGAGGACTGAGCGCCCGACGATTTCCTGGCCCGCGACCGTGAACGAAGCTTTGCCGCCACGAACGCTCCACCCCTCGAGTGAGCGGTCGGGGTTCAGCGGGCGCCACTCGAGGCCTGCGCAAGGCGTCACCGGCGCTAGGGCGAGTAACACCATCGCGGAAGCAGTGATGAACACAGTCGTGAAATGCATGGGTACCACCTGCCAGCCAAGCGGATTCTGCACTCCGCGCCAGCCAGTCTGTATCGTTACCCCGTAACGCCCGTTAGTAGCTCCCCATAGCTGCCGTTGGCTATTCCGGCAGCATTCGCCTCGTCGGTATCGAGGTGGAGCTCGAGACTGAAATCTGGTCTGACCCGTACCGTCACGTCCCCGAACACCAGGTCGCGGCCTTCGCTGTCGATCTTGACCTGCACGGACTGTCCATCCTGCACGCCCAAGCGAGCTGCATCCTGCGGGCTCATATGGATGTGCCGCCGGGCGCTGATCACACCGCAGCTTAGGACGCGGCTACCCGCCGGTCCCTGCACAGTGAGGCCGGGAGTGCCCGCGAGATCTCCCGAGACACGTACGGGTGCTTCCAGCCCCAGCTCGAACTCGTCCGTGCGAGAGATTTCTATCTGATCGCGCTCCCTGGGCGGGCCCATGACGCGCACGTTGCGGAGCTGACTCTTCGGCCCGACGAGCGTCACGGTTTCCTGAGCAGCGAACTGTCCTGTCTGGGACAGCCACGTGCGTGGGCGCAGCCGGTGACCGACCCCGAAGACCTCGTCGATCGTCGCCTGCGACAAGTGTGCATGCCGGGCGGATACTGCAATCGGGATCCGGATCGTCATTCAACCTACGCGGCCGCGCCACTCCTGCCGTTGCTCGCTCTTGATGGATCCGGCGATGTCGCACATCAATCCGGTGACGATTTCCATCGCATCGTCGATGGCCATGATACCAGTCAACGCGCCGCGGGCATCGACGACCGGCATGCGGCGAATGCCGGCGAACCTCATGGCCTGAAGCATGTCGCTGACTTCGTCAATCTCGTTCGCGATGAGCGGCTGCCGGCTCATGATGTCATCGACGGTGACCGCATGCGGGTCGATGTCGCGCGCCATCACACCAAGTACGAGATCGCGATCCGTCAGCACGCCCACGGGCTTTTGCAGCGCGTCTCCGTCTCGATAAACGATCAGGAATCCGACATGCTGCTTGCGCATCAGTTTCGCCGCTTCCGCCGCGTCTGAACTGGAGGCGATCGCCACCACCGCTTTCTTGCAATACTCTCCGACCTTCATGACGGGTTCTCCGTTTGGACCAGTTGTATGGGTTTCACTGGGTTCGGTTCTGCTGCCTCGGTGTTGTCCCGGACCAGGAGCACCGGCACAGAAGACAGTCGCAGGACGAGCTCGGCGTCGCTGCCCAATACCAGTCGTTTGAGTCCTCGACGGCCGTGCGTACCCATGACGATGAGATCGGCCGGCCAGTCCTTTGCCTGCTTGACGATCTCGTCCGCCGCGTCGCCCGCCGACGGTCTCGACAAGCCTCTGCTCGGTCGACACCTCCGCGCGCCGCGCAATCGTCGCAGCCTGCTCCAGAACCTTTGCGCCGGTTTCGCGCAGCATCTGGATGATTCCTTCGAAGTACACCGAAGGCACGTAGTCCGCAGCCGTTACGAGCTCGTTGACCACGTGGACGAGCATCAGCTGCCCGCCGACGCCCTTAGCAACCTTGATCGCCTCGTCCAATCCACGCAACGAGGGCGCACTTCCGTCCACTGCCACCAGAATTTTCTTGTACATGACGTTTCACTCCACCTGGATACTGCGCAAATAGTCGACGAGGCGCCCGATCATCGAGTCGACCAGCGCGCGCTCCTCGACGTCATTCGTCGCAGCGCTGTCATAGAACTGCCAGCCCCAGACCGGCATGTCCCGCGCACCGTGCGCTCGACGGTCCCAGCGACCATCGATCGTGCGTCGGACATCCTCCACCGGGAATTCACCGCCGTCGCGCTGCGCAATGCGGGTGAGGTCCGGGACAGTGACCTTGATCAGCGACGATACCGGCCCGTCTCCGCGTCCACTGACGCCGTGGCAGCTCGAGCACAACTGCTCGTACATCTCCATGCCGGACATCTGTGCTGGGCCGCGCTCCCGCGTGTCAGTGCCAGCGCAGGCGCTCAACAGAGCCAAGGCGATACCAACAACGATTGCGTGCCTCATGTGCAGAAGCCTGACAGTCCCACGTGGGCAGCACAGCCGGGAGAATTCACGGTCGCTTACGTAGTTGACCGCAGACGCAGGTCAGGACTTCTGAACAGACTCGCTACGCAGTCCAGCGAGCGAAAGTGACTGCGATCCCGAAGAGGTAGATCGAGCCGAAGACGAGCTTGTTGTATCGCGCCAGCCATTCCGGAAGATAGATGTCGAAATTGTCGCGACGATCCGTCGTGTACCGAGCCGCGACTGCGGTGAGCGGGCAATGCCCGCCGTTCGCCATCAGCACGAGCACTTCGACCAGGACCAGCAAGATCAGCGCACTGGCCTGTCGATCGTGGCCGAGCCACGCAAGCACCGGGATGGCGAGAATGCAGGCCGCAAAGATCGCCCAGACAATCGTATGTCCCAGCTTCACCAGACGCAGCGAGTTGCCGGCCGTGGTCATGCGTCCGCTAACCTTGATTCAGGCACATCGTCACGTGCGACAGTGGCGCGCGCACCGGCCTTCGTCTCGATCTCCATGTGCGCGATGCGCTCGAACAGTCTTCCCTTGTCGATCTCCGGCCACCAGTCGTAGAGAAAGATCTCGACTGGCTTCCACATCGCGACCCAGCCGAGAATGAGAAGCCCCTCGGACAGAATCGTCATGAACGGTTCGGCGGACGCCGCGAGCAACTGACGTAGCGACAGGCACGTGGCCAGGAACGCGAGCCCGATCAGAAGACTGATCAATCCCCGAACCAGCAGCAAGCGTAGCTGCTCGCGCGCGTGATGGCTGCGATACGCGAAGTAATTGCGGATCGCCATGACCGCCCCATAGGCGTCCTCGCCCGTCGTTCCCGGTGGCAGATGCAACAGGAGCCGGCTCGGGTGCGCGCCAATCTCGCGCATCGCGCTGACGACGTACTCCTCTGCGGCGGGGTCCAGGTCCTTCTCGTGAAAAGGCGCGGGGTCGAGCGTGTTGAACAACTGCCTGAGCTCACGCAGCCTGATCTCGATCAAGCAATTGCCGCCCTCGCACCGATAGGCATCGAGCCGATGGTGGCGCGTGAAGGTCATGCGATGCTGCGCCCTAGAACGGCAGGTCGTGAGCGAAGTCCGGCGGCCTCACGATGAGCGCATCGCAGGGCAGCCGCTCGAGCACATCCTCTGCCGTGCTGCCGATGAAAACACGCCGGAACCCGCTGCGTGAGATCGCTCCCATAACCACGATGTCGGCCCGGAGTTCGCCCAGCGCACGCGGCAGGACTGCCGCCGGCCCGCCCACCTCCAAGTGCACGTTGCTCGGTGCGACTCGGTACTCAGAGATGAGGTCTTGCACCTGCGCGCGCTTCTGCTCCGCCTCGCCCGCCAGGTCTTCCGCCGATACGGATATCGCCAGCGGCGGACTCCCTGCTGCGGCCGCTGCGACGATCGCCACGGGCAAGTAGACGTGCAGCAAGTGCAGTTCGCCGCCGAGCTTCTTCGCCACGAGTGCGGCGTAGTCCACGATGCGGTTGTCCAGTACGGCCGGCTTGTCGTTCGCATGCCCCGGATCGACCGCCGCACACACTCTCGGCGCGCTCGCCCATATGTTCGGCTTGGTCAACAGGAGCGGCACGGGACACGCACGGATCAACTCCCAATCGGTGTTCGTCAGGAATGTGCGCTTGCCGAGCGAGTGATGATGGGTGTCCTTGACGATGAGATCAGCAGTAGTCCGTCGCGCACGATCGATCAACGCGATGTGCAGCGGATCGGCACATTCGACTTCGGTCGTAACATCCAGGCCCCGCTCACGCATTGGCCTCGCAAGGTCTTCGAGTATCGACTTGATGTCGACGACCAGTGGCTGATCCGAGTGCGTGCGTGCATGCGCTGCGATTCGCGCTTCGCGCGCTGCCTTGGTATCGCAGACATACAGCTCCAGGCGTGCGTTCAGCGTCCGCGCCAGCAGCGCAGCCTTCGCTACTGCCGGATGCAGTTCTGCGGTGGGGTCGACGATGACCAGAATGTTCTTGATCGGATTCATGAGCCTTGCCCTCTCAATCGCGTAACTTGCCGTCGTCGCGCAGCTTTGCTCGATCGCGGACCGGACCGCGCAGCCGCGAGAGATAGTCCGCGACGGCGGTGATCTCTTCGGTGTCGAGACTGTCGATGAAGCGAACCAGATCGGCATCGACGTTGAGTCGATGTGAAGCGGCCAACGCGCGCGTTTGCCGCACGAGATACGAATAGTGCTGATCGCGCAGCGAGGGCACGAAGCCGTCGTCATCGCCGCGCGCGTCTTCTTCGTGGCACGAAGCGCATTGCTCTTGAAAGATGGCTTCGCCGAGCTCCACGCCCTCGCCGTCGGCCGTTTCCGGAAACTGTGCGGCAGGCAACTTGCTCAGGTACGCGGCAACATCCGCCCACGCCTGCGGCTCGTTCAACGCTGCCCTGGCAACGACAGCGTGCATCTCCTGGCTCTCACGCTCCAGCTCAGTGAAGTCGGCGAGCTGCTTGATCAGATAGGCTTCACGTTGCGCGGCCAATGCCGGAATCACGTTACGCGCATCGCCGATGGCTCCTTGACCGTGACACCGCGCGCAGTTCTGCAGGTACAGCGCGGCCCCGTGCGACGCATTGGGATCGAGCTGAAGTGCCGCACGCACGAGCTGATCGACGCGCTTCGGTGAAGCGGACGCAGTCGCACCGCAGAGAAGTGCGACAGCTGCGATTGCAATGTGTGCCGTTCGATTGAAGTCGCCCATGGACCACAGTGTCCATCCGGACCCGGGCAGCAGGTATGGGGAAATCCGCGTAACGGTGCCGCGTAACCCCGGGGTTCCGTCGCCTAGGCAACCCCGCGGTTCAAGCTCGGCGACGTCGTGCTGAGCTCGGCGATCGCATCGACGAGCGCCGTCGTGTTCACGGGCTTGCTGAGGAAGTGGCATGCGACGACCGGGGACTTGATCGATCGTAGGACCGACGGCAGGTCGCCGCTCAAGATGACTCCCGGAACGTCGTAGCCTACGCGCTCGCGCAGCCGCAGCAGCAGATCGAGGCCCGTGTTCTTTCCGTCCAGATGATAGTCGGCGATCACCACGTCCCCGACGGCCAGGCGTTCCAGCAGCACCTCTGCTTCGGCGACCGTTCGCGCGCTCAGAGTTTCGTGACCTTCGAGCTTGAGGAACAGCTCGGTGGCCACACGAACGCCATCGTTGTCTTCCACCAGGATCAGGCGCGCCCTACGCGAGGTCACAGCAGGCGTCTGCAGCACCGCATGCTCGACAGTCGCCACCCCCGTCGCAGCACGGTACTTGTTCGGAATCCGCAGCGAGGCTTGCGTACCCTCACCGACCCTGGACTCGATCCTCACGACAAATCCGAGCAGGCGCGCCACTTCCTTGACGATCGCCAGTCCCAACCCCACGCCCATGCGCTTGGTGCCGTGGGTGTCGACCTGGTAGTACTCGTCGAAGATCCGCTCGAGCTTGTCGCCCGGGATGCCGATGCCGGAATCCTCGACGGCGATGACCACCGCGTCTGCGTCGGCGGAGCACCTGACGCGCACCCACCCGTTGTCGGTGTACTTGAGCTGCGTTGGCGACCAGGTTCTGCAGCAACTGATAGAAGAGGGTTCTGTCGGTGGACAGGACGACGCGCGGCAGCTCGATCCGCAGGTCGATTCCCCGGGCGCGGGCCAACGAGGAAAACTCCGAACGAAGGTCCTCGAAAACCTCGGCCACGGAGAAGTCGACGCTGACGGGCTCGATCGCGCCGGACTCCAGACGACTGATGTCGAGCAGGGCGTTGAGCAGGCGAGTCATGCTCTCGATGGCCTGGCCCTGCTGCTGCAGCAGCTCGCGGACCTGCGGTTCCGGGACGAACTTCAGCATCGATGCATTGAGCAGCTGAATCGTCTGCATCGGTTGCCGCAGATCATGACTGGCAGTCGCGAGGAAGCGGCTCTTGGCACGATTGGCCCGCTCCGCTTCCTTGCGGGCGGCGATCAGCTCGTCGTTGACCAGCCTGCGCTCCGTCGTATCGCGGATTGCCGCGGCCACGAACAGCCTGCCGCTGATGCGGAATGGAGCCAGGCGGATGCCGGCCGAAAACTCGCGTGCCATCGGCACGCAAGGCAAACAGATCGGCGATGCGGGCGCCCATCTCGCGGTTGTTCGGGTTTCGCATGAACCCCGCTGTGTGCTTGCCATGGTGGACGCGCAGCCGCTCCGGGATGAGCATCTCCAGAGGCTTGCCGATCAGCGATTCCGGCGAGTGTCCGAAAAGATCCTTCACGGTCTCGTTGGCGAAGCGAATCCGGTCGCCGTCGTCGATGACGATCAGCGCATCGGGCGAGAACCGCAGCAGGTGCTGAGTGATTTCGTGAAGCTCGTCCATGGTCAAGAAGCACTCCGACGCAGGTACGCTGCCGCCCTGAGTGGGTACGTTTTCGCGGTGCTTCAAGTATGCCTCGGACATCGACTCCCGAATACGGGGCTTCACTGGAGCTGTGTGCCCGACGAATTGCCAGCAGGTTCAGTCTGTTGCGCAGCCCGAGCACGTCACTGCGTGCAGCGCCCGAAGTCTCACGTCCTCGATCGCACGGCCGCACTCCTTGCAGATACCGTAGAGGCCCCGGTCGAGACGCTGTAGCGCCTCGTCGACCGTGACCAGCTCATCGTTGGTGGCGTCGTCGATGACGTGCAGCGCTGCGTCGTTTTGCAGCTGGACTGCACGGTCGGGCGCATCCGCTACCAGGGGGTCGTTGCGACGCTGCAGATCGTGCTGGATCCGCTCATGCCGATGGCGCAGCGACGTACGCCGGGCCAGGAGCACATCCTTGATTTTGCCGAGGTCTTGTGGGGCGGACATCTGTGTCGTGCTCGCTCTGGTTGCTTGACGGACGTAAGATCGCTGCCGGCCGGCACGTTGTCTCTAAGGGACGGGCACAGGTTCCTCCGTGGAACTCTCAGGTGTGGTTCACACCGGGCTCGGGCACGCTGACCCCATGAGCACACCCATTAGAGTTGGCGAGATCGCCGACTACCGAAGGCCGGCGAGTTCCGCGGAAGTGACCGACAGCCCCATGCAAGACTCCAGGGCACTGCTCGAACAACTGCTCCAGGTCGCGAGAATCTCCGCGCTGGAAGAGATGGCGAGCGGCATCGCACACGAGCTCAATCAACCGATCGGCGCCATCACGACGTTTGCCCAGGCGGGCCAGCGCATGCTCGAACGACCGGAACCGATGGTCGGGCCGGCGGCCGAAGTGCTGCGGCACATCAGCCATGAGGCACTGAACGCCGGCGAAGGTATTCGGCGGATTCGCAGCCTGTTCCACGGGCATCACGCCGAGCGCACGCTCTGCAATCTAGCGGACGTGGCAGCGGAGCTCCTGCCGGTACTGGAGCTGCTGGCTGTCCGCAGCGGCGCAACGCTGCAGTTCTCATCGCAGAGCGCGCTTCCTGCAGTGGCCATCGACCGCCTGCGCATTCAGCACGTGCTGTTCACCTTGGTGCAGAACGCGCTTGAGGCGCCGACTCGCAACGGCGATGCGCCCAACGTGCGCATCGACCTCACGGGCGATCGGTACGGTGTGCACGTTGCAGTCGAGGATCGTGGCGTGGGAATCCCGGACGAGGCTCGCGACCACGCTGTTTCGTCCGTTCTTCACGACCAAGGCCCAGGGCACTGGCCTGGGGCTCGCGTCGAGCCGCGCGATCGCCGAATCGCACGAGGGCTCGCTGGATTTCGAGAACGTTGCCGGCGGCGGGACTCGCTTCTGTCTGCGCCTGCCCGCTCAGCGCCGAAGAAGAGGAGATCGAGACATGACGAGTCCGGGAACCGCGAAGGACACGAAGCGCAAACCGGTCGTCTACATCGTCGACGACGACGACGGCATGCGTCGCGCTTTGACTGTTCTGATGACGACGGTGGGCTATCAGCCGGTGGCGTTCGCCCGCCCGAGCGAGTTTCTCGCGAAGTACGATCCGAACCAGGCGGGTTGCCTGGTGCTCGATGTGCGCATGCCGGAAATGAGCGGCCTCGAAGTGCAGCAGCAATTGAATCGCAGCGGGTCGATGCTGCCAGTCATTCTGGTCACCGGGCACGGCGATATCCCGATGGCGGTGCAGGCGATGAAGGATGGAGCACTCGACTTCCTGCAAAAACCGTTTCGCGACCAGGATCTGCTCGACCGCATCAACGTCGCGATCAAGCAGGACGCCCAGAATCGGCGAGAGCGTCGACCGTCTCGCGGATCTCAGGCAGCGCGCCGAGTCCCTGACGCCGCGCGAGCGCGAAGTGATGGGGCACGTGGTCGACGGCAAGGCGAACAAAGTCATCGCGATCGACCTCGGCCTGAGCGAACGAACCGTCGAGATTCACCGCGCGAACGTCATGGAGAAGATGGGCGCGCGCTCGGTCGCTCACCTGGTCAAGATGCACCTGACTCTCGGCGGGGAAGCCTGACTCAGCAGCAACCTGACTCGTTTCCGGAGCGCGCAAGTCGCGTGACATCCGGAACAGGTGCTGCGCCGGATCGTAGCTCACGGTGAATTCGAGCCGCCGGGCCAGGGCGATCATCGCCTGGTTGTCAGGCAGCACCAGCCCCGTCAGGCGCTGAATGTTTTGCTCCCGTGCATAGCGAATGAGTTGCCCGAGCAGCAAGCTGGCGATACCGCAACGTTGCCATGCGTCTGCCACACTGACGCCGAGCTCAGCGGTGCCGGCTTCATCCGTTTCTGCATAGCGAGCAACTCCGACGAACTGCTCGACTTCGCCTTGCTGCGTCGTGGCGACGAAGGCCATCCGCCGCCGATAGTCGATGTCCATGAGCTGGTCGATCAGATGCCGCGGCAGGAAGTTGAGCGGCGTGAACAGGCGAAAGTATCGCGATCTCGGGGAAAGCGAGTTGATGAATGCGACTTCACGCTCCCGATCGTCGGGACGCAACGGCCGGATGCAGAGCGCCGCGCCTCTGCGGCTTCGAGCCTGGGTGACCCAGCGATCGAGAGCGCTTACATCGATTGCGGCTGCCATACCTGTGTCCGTTCCCGTCGCTGACCACGGTGCCGCGAGGCCTGTTGCCGTGCCCTGAAGCCGGCGGGTTTCACGATGAAGACATCGCAATCCACGTGATCGATTACATGCTCAGCGGTATTGCCGATCACCGGGCGGGCCAGGAGACTCCTCGAGACCGCACCCATGACCAGTACATCCGCGCTCAGGTGATCTGCCTGCGCGGCGACAACTTCGTCGGCGACTCCTTCCCGGACTGCGCATTGGTCCGGGCTGACGCCATGCTTCCAGGCGAGCCCCAGCACGAGCTCTGTCGTCGTCGCAACGAATCGGCGCGTTTCCGCAGACGGCTGCTGAGGCCGCAGCGGTCTGCGCAACAAGCCGGGTACGGCATCCTCGAACCGCTCATAGGCGTGCACGACGCTGATATGACCGCCGAGTTGCTGTGTGAAGCTCCGCGCGGCCTGCAGCAGACGATCGTCGAGCTTTGCGGGCTTCGCGTGCGCATGCCGCGGATCGACGGCCACGAGGACTCGCGGGCTCCTGGGAAGCGCCTGCGAGCGCACGAACCACAGCGCGCACGGGCAATCCCGGATCAGCTGCCAGTCCGTATTGGCGAGCACGATGCGCGCCAGTCGTCCATGCCGATGCGACTCGCTGATCAGCAGATCCGGCTTCGTCTTGCGCACCTGCCGCACGATGGCCTCGTCGATCGGGTAGTCCCAACGAGCAACGCATTCGGTATTGCGAGGCAGCCGCAATTGCGACGCTATCGCTCGAAGTGCTGAGCGTCGCTGACGGATCGCCGCTTCAATGACCTTGTAGTGCGAGTCCATCGGTACATCCGACACCGGTTGCGGAACCATGAATGTATTGAACAGCACCACACGCGCACCACAGCGTCGCGCCACAGCAGCGGCCTTGGTTGCAGCAAGCTGTTCTCGCGCGAATGGATTCGTGACGACGACCATGATCGTGCGCCAATGTTTCGTGCTCACTGTGACTTCCTCGCCAGCTGAGTTAGTTGGATGTCGACCGCTGCAGACTGCCCACATAGTCGGCGAGCCGCCCGATGAGGATCTGTGCGGAACGCTCCGCGTCGGGATTGCCGATCTCGAGCCGCGCAAAGTCCTCTCCCCAGACGGGCATGAGTCGCGTGCCATGTGCTCCGATGATGTATCGCCCGTCGATGATGCGAGCGATTCGGTCTCGTTGATTCGCTTCGCGGGCACGACGCGAGGTGACGCGTCAGGTCCGGCACTTCGGCGCGCAAGGACGACGCTACCGGGCCGTCGCCGCGACCTTCAAGGCCGTGGCAGGACGCGCAGAACCTGCGATACAGCTGCTCGCCCGACATGGCGGCATAGTCCGCGGACCACGAGGGCTGCGCGCAGACGAGGGCTACCAAGATGAGGAAGCGTTTCATGGACAGAGCGTGACATCCATTCGTCGAGACGGCAGCCGTGAGAGGTCACGGTGCTCTACGTAGATGACCGGAACTGCTACCAGACGTACTCCACCTGCAACCACCACTTCGTCGTGTCGGTTAGCAGGTTGTCAGCCCGGTAGTTGGCGTACTTGAGTGTTCCCGTCAGACGCCGCCACTTCGCCTGCGCCTGCAGATCCGCTTCCGATCCATAGCGCATCGAGCCATGCTCCGCGGCGTAGCGGTGATAACTGGCGATGACTGAGAGCACGTCGAGCCCCGCCCAGCGTTGCCGCGAGATTCCAGCGGTCAGTAGCGATCGTCGATGCCATCCGCCGGCGTCGTGAGGAACTTGTCCGCCCATCCCTGGAACTTGTGCAGCGTCGCGAGCGGCGTCGTGAAGCCCTTTGAGCCAGTTCCTTCGAGAATCTCGACGCCGGCGCCGATGGCATACGGTCCATGGGCGGCGTTGATCTCGCCGAGGTAGTAGTCGAGGTCGAACGACAATGGGTTGCTGGCCGTTTCCTGCTGAGTGGCATACGACGCAACGTACGACAGCTTCGCGGCACCCAAGGACGCGCCCCTGCGAAGCGAACACCGAAAGTCTGAGAAGCATCGCGCACCGCGCCGGGGACGCCTGCAATCGGTTCGATAGCGATCCGATAGGCGAAGGCCGTCAGCTTGTCGGGCGCCATGTCGTACGATGCGTTGGCGAGTACGCTGTCACCGTAGTAGCGGCCCTGAACTGAGTCGCGCCCGAAGACGCGATTGACCTGGTCGAGATAGGTCACGTCCAGGGTCAGCTGCGGCACGCTCTTGTTGACGATGCGGATCGCATCGAACGTCTGCTCGTTCTGCCGCCAGCCGACGTTGCCGACGAAGCGCTGATCGTCGAGCACGATGCGCTGGCGCCCCAGCGTCACGGTCGTGAGCGGCAGACTGGAGTTGACGATCTGCAGGCGGTTCAGCTCCGAGCTCTCAGGATCGGCAACGACCGGATAGGCCGTGTTGCCGTTGATCGTGCTGTTGTAGTCCTCGATGAGCGGGCGGACGAACTCGCCCTCGACGAGCAATGCGGTGCTGGCGACTTTACCTGATTCGAATCCCAGGCGACCTCGCAAGGTCATCGCCTCCGCCGTCTGCGCGACACCGTCCTGGTCGACGCCCTCGAACCGCAGGCGCGTGTCCACGATCGGCTTCGCTTTCGTGACGAACTCATCGTACGCCAACGGCTCTGCGCGAGCCGTCGCGCAGAGGGCAGCAACGGTGCCAAGGCATAGCGTCGACATCCTGCGCAGCTTGGAGTTCATGGCGCCGACGTTACGGTCGACCGCGCCGCGCTACTACGCGGCTCACCCGAAACTCTCCACGCGGAATTCCGGATGCTCCTGCGAGCGTGTGCGCCGACACACTTAGCGCCATGCACACATGCCTCACTCTGACGAACATCGGCGGTCAATGGTACGTCGAGCGCGAAGTTTCCGGCCTGATCTCGGCCTTGCGCGACTCCTGCGACTCGATCCACTCCTGCGATATCAGCGTCGAGGGGCCCAGCGGCACCGGCGAAGCGCGCTGCTGGCGTGTCGAGCTACGCATTCGCGTCTTCGACGAGATCGTCCGCATTGTGACGCGCGCGCCGGAAGGAAGAGACCCACAACAGTCTCTGTCGCGTGTGCTCGCCGACATCTACGCGAGAGCAACGACGCAGCTGGACCACATCGCCGAACAGCATGGTGACTGCTGCGCCCACGGCGGTCAGGGAACTGCAGGACGCTTCGAGGCGCGTGCCTGACCGCAAGTCTGCGAATGAGCGACACACTTCAGTTCGACGCCGCAACGCTGCGCCGCTACGACCGGCCGGGCCCGCGCTATACGTCGTATCCGACCGCGCCGCAGTTTGGGCCGCAGTTCACCGAGGCGATGCTTCGCGAGCACGTCCAGCGCAGCAACGCATGGCCGATCCCCCGCCGGCTGTCGTTGTACGTGCACGTTCCGTTCTGCTTCAGCCCGTGCTTCTACTGCGGTTGCAATCGCATCATTACGCGCGACGTCGCCGCGCGCGACGCCTACCTCGAGCGCTTACAGCGCGAGATCGCGATGCTCGGCCCGCTGTTCGATGGCGAGCGCGAAGTCGTCCAGGTGCACCTCGGCGGCGGTACTCCGAACTTCATGCGCCCCGCGGACATCGGCGAGCTGCTGCAGACCTGCGGGCATCACTTCCGCCTGAGCGCGAGCGAGCAGCGCGACTTCTCGATCGAGCTCGATCCGCGCCACGTGCAGGCCGGCGATATCGCCGAGTACGCGCGTATCGGGTTCAACCGCGCCAGCCTCGGCGTGCAGGACTTCGATCCGGAAGTCCAGCGCGCCGTGAACCGCATCCAGAGCGTCGACGAACGCTGCGCGTCATCGACGCCTGCCGCGCGCACGGCTTCCGCTCGGTCAACGTCGACCTGATCTACGGCCTGCCCAAGCAGACGATCGACGGATTCGCTCGCACGCTCGATACGGTGCTTGCGAGCCGGCCCGATCGGCTGGCCGTCTACAGCTACGCCCACCTCCCCGCCATGTTCAAAGCGCAGCGCCAGATCGACGATGCCGACCTGCCGGACAACGAAACGAAGCTCGGCCTGCTCGCGCTCGCCGTGGAGAAGCTGTCGGCGCCGGTATCGCTACATCGGCATGGACCACTTCGCACTGCCTGACGACGACCTCGCCCGGGCGCAGGCAGCTGGGAACTCTGCAGCGGAACTTCATGGGTTACACCACGCACGCGGACTGCGACCTGGTCGGCTTCGGCATGAGCGCGATCAGTCACATCGGCGACAGCTTCAGCCAGAACGCGCGCGACCTGCCCGGCTGGCAGCGCGCCATCGACAGCGGACACCTGCCCGTCTGGCGCGGCCGGGATCTGCATTTCGACGACGTTCTGCGCGGCGAGGTCATTCAGCAGCTCATGTGCCAGGGCAGCATCGACATGCCCGCGATCGAGGCGCGCTTCGCCGTCGACTTCCCGTCGTACTTCGCGCCCGCGCTGGCGCAGCTGCGCCCACTGGTTGCCGATGGACTGGCCACGCTCACGGCGCGATCGATCGCCGCAACTGCGCGCGGGCGCCTGCTGCTGCGTG
>CAWHNL010000007.1:0-273581 GCA_963830745.1 uncultured Gammaproteobacteria bacterium | reverse complement strand
GCGCGAGGGCAGCGACTTCAGGAACCAGATGTGCGCGGTCGGGCTGGCGAGCTCGATGTGGCCCATGCGCTCGCGGCGCACCTTGGACTGCGTCACCTCGACGCCGCACTTCTCGCAGACGACGCCGCGATGCTTCAGGCGCTTGTACTTGCCGCACAGGCACTCGTAGTCCTTCACCGGCCCGAAGATCTTGGCGCAGAACAACCCGTCCCGCTCCGGCTTGAACGTGCGGTAGTTGATCGTCTCCGGCTTCTTCACCTCGCCGAACGACCAGGAGCGGATCATCTCAGGCGAGGCGAGCCCGATCCGGATCGAGTCGAAGTTCTCGACCGGCGTGTGCTGTTCTGAAAAGCTTCAGAAGGTCTTTCATGGGTTCACCCTTACTTGTCGCTCTCTTAGCTCGAGTTCCATGTTGATGCCCAGAGAGCGAATCTCTTTGACGAGCACGTTGAAGGACTCCGGCATGCCGGCCTTCATCTCGTGGTTGCCGTCGACGATCGCCTTGTACATCTGCGTGCGGCCGTTCACGTCGTCCTACCCGACGGTCAGCATTTCCTGCAGCGTGTACGCCGCGCCGTAGGCCTCCAGCGCCCACACTTCCATTTCGCCGAAGCGCTGGCCGCCGAACTGCGCCTTGCCGCCCAGCGGCTGCTGGGTGACGAGCGAGTACGGTCCAGTCGAACGCGCGTGCATCTTGTCGTCGACCAGGTGGTTCAGCTTCAGCATGTACATGTAGCCGACCGTCACCGGGCGCTCGAATTTCTCACCGGTGCGCCCGTCGATACAGCATCGTCTGGCCGCTGAGCGGCAGGTCGGCCAGCGCGAGCATGTGCTTGATCTCCTCCTCGGCCGCGCCGTCGAACACCGGCGTCGCCATCGGCACGCCGTGCCGCAGATTCCCCGGCCAGCGCGACGACCTCGCCGTCGGTCAGCGAGGCGATGTCGGCCTTCTGGCCGCCGGTCTTGTTGTAGACCTCGTCGAGGAACTCGCGCACCTGGCCGGCACTGCGCCCGGCCTCCATCTGATCGAGCATGCGCCCGATCTTCAGACCGATGCCCTTCGCCGCCCAGCCAAGGTGCGTCTCCAGGATCTGCCCGATGTTCATGCGCGAGGGCACGCCCAGCGGATTCAGCACGATGTCGACCGGCGTGCCGTCTTCGAGGTACGGCATGTCTTCGACCGGGATGATCGTCGACACGACGCCCTTGTTGCCGTGGCGTCCGGCCATCTTGTCGCCGGGCTGCACGCGGCGCTTCACCGCGAGGTACACCTTCACCATCTTCAGCACGCCCGGCGCGAGATCGTCGCCGGCGGTGATCTTGGCGCGCTTCTCCTCGAAGCGCTTCTCGAACTCCTTGCGCTGCAGCTTCAGGCGCTCCGCCGCACGCTCGACGGCAGCGTTGCCGTCCTCGTCCTGCAGACGGATTTTCAGCCACTGCTCGCGCGGCAGGTCCGACAGATACCCTCGTCGATCTGCGTGCCCGGCTTGATCTTCTTCGGGCCCGCTTCGGCAGCCTTGCCGAGCATCGCGGAACGCACGCGCTGGAACAGGTCCTCTTCGAGGATGCGGCGCTGGTCTTCCAGGTCCTTGCGAACCTTTTCCAGCTCAGACTTCTCGATCGCGAGAGCGCGGGTGTCCTTCTCGACGCCGTCGCGCGTGAACACGCGCACGTCGATGACCGTGCCGTCCATGCCGGGCGGCACGCGCAGCGAGGTGTCCTTAACGTCGGACGCCTTCTCGCCGAAGATCGCACGCAGCAGCTTCTCTTCCGGCGTCAGCTGGGTTTCGCCCTTCGGCGTCACCTTGCCCACCAGAATGTCGCCGGCCTTGACCTCGGCGCCGATGAACGCGATGCCCGCCTCGTCCAGCTTGGCGAGCGCGACGTCACCGACGTTCGGGATGTCCGCGGTGATTTCCTCGGGGCCGAGCTTGGTGTCGCGCGCGACGCAGGTCAGCTCCTCGATGTGGATCGTGGTGAAGCGGTCGTCGTGCACGACGCGCTCGGAGATCAGGATCGAGTCCTCGAAGTTGTAGCCGTTCCACGGCATGAACGCGACCAGCAGGTTCTGGCCGAGCGCGAGCTCGCCCAGGTGCGTCGACGGGCCGTCGGCCAGCACGTCGCCGCGCGCGATCACGTCGCCCGCGTTCACCAGCGGACGCTGGTTGATGCAGGTGTTCTGGTTGGAGCGCGTGTACTTGGTCATCGAGTAGATGTCGACCCCGGCTTCGGCAGCCGACGTTTCTTCGTCATGCACGCGCACGACGATACGGGAGGCGTCGACCGAGTCGATCACGCCGCCACGACGCGCGACCACGGTCACGCCGGAGTCGATCGCCACGGCTCGCTCCATGCCGGTGCCCACGAGCGGCGTCTCGGCGCGCAGCGTCGGCACAGCCTGGCGCTGCATGTTCGAGCCCATCAACGCGCGGTTCGCATCGTCGTGCTCGAGGAACGGGATCAGCGAGGCGGCCACCGACACGATCTGCTTCGGCGACACGTCCATGTACTGGATCTTGTCCGGCGCCGAGAGCATGAATTCGTTCAAGTGCCGGCACGAGACCAGGTCGTCAGTGAACTGCTGCTTGTCGTTGAGCATCGCGTTCGCCTGCGCGATGACGTACTGGCTCTCTTCGATCGCCGACAGGTAATCGATTTCCTTGCTCACCTTGCCGTCGATCACCTTGAGATACGGCGTCTCGAGGAAGCCGTACTCGTTGGTGCGCGCGTACACGGAGAGCGAGTTGATCAGGCCGATGTTCGGACCTTCCGGCGTTTCGATCGGGCACACGCGACCGTAGTGCGTCGGGTGCACGTCGCGCACTTCGAAGCCGGCACGCTCGCGCGTCAGGCCGCCTGGTCCGAGCGCGGACACGCGGCGCTTGTGCGTCACTTCCGACAGCGGATTGTTCTGGTCCATGAACTGCGACAGCTGCGAGGAGCCGAAGAACTCCTTCACCGCCGCTGCCACCGGCTTGGCGTTGATCATTTCCTGCGGCATCAGGCCTTCGGACTCGGCGAGCGTCAGGCGCTCCTTCACGGCGCGCTCGACGCGCACCAGGCCGATGCGGAAGGCGTTCTCCGCCATTTCGCCGACCGAGCGCACGCGGCGGTTGCCGAGGTGATCGATGTCGTCGACCTGGCCGTTGCCGTTGCGGATGTCGCACAGCTCCTTGATCACGGAGATGATGTCCGAGGTCTCGCCCTGCTTCTCGACCAGCTTCTTCGAGAACTCATCGCTGCGTTTCACGAAGTGCGCGTGGTCGTACAGGATGCCCGCGCCGGTGATCGCGTCGCGATGCACGCGACGGTTGAACTTCATGCGGCCGACCGCCGACAGGTCGTAGCGCTCGGGGTTGAAGAACAGGTTCTGGAACAGGTTCTCGGCCGCGTCCTTGGTCGGCGGCTCGCCCGGACGCATCATGCGATAGATCTCGACCAGCGCCTCCAGGCGCGTGCGGGTCGGATCGATGCGCAGCGTGTCGGAGATGTACGGACCGCGATCGAGGTCGTTCACGTAGAGCACGCGGATCTGCGTGACGCCGGCCTCGATCAGCTTGTCGATCGTGGCAATCGTCAGGACCTCGTTCGCCTTCGCGAGGATCTCGCCGGTCTCGGTGTTGAACACGTCGTGCGCGAGGATCTTGCCGATCATGTATTCCTTCGGCACTTCCAGGCGCGTGACGTTCTTCTGCTCGAGCGTGCGCACGTGCCGCGCGGTGACGCGCCGGCCTTCCTCGACGATGACCTCATCGCCGACCTTGATCGTGAACGACGCGGTTTCGCCGCGCAGCCGCGCCGGAATCAGCTCGAACTCGATCTTGCCCTTCGACAGGTGGTAGGGATTCTTGTCGAAGAACATGTCGAGCATCTGCTCCTCGGTGTAGCCGAGGGCGCGCAGGATGATCGTGACCGGGAGCTTGCGGCGCCGGTCGATGCGCGCGAACACGCAGTCCTTCGGATCGAACTCGAAATCGAGCCACGAGCCGCGGTACGGGATGATGCGCGCGGAGAACAGCAGCTTGCCCGAGCTGTGGGTCTTGCCGCGGTCGTGATCGAAGAACACGCCCGGCGAGCGGTGCAGCTGGGAGACGATCACGCGCTCGGTGCCGTTGACGACGAACGTGCCGTTATCGGTCATCAGAGGCATCTCGCCCAGGTAGACCTCCTGCTCGCGGATGTCCTTGACGGTCTTCTTGGTCGGGGTCGAGGTTTCCTTGTCGTATACGACCAGGCGCACCTTGACGCGCAGCGGCGCCGCGTAAGTCAGGCCGCGCAGCTGGCACTCCTTGACGTCGAACACCGGATCGCCGAGGCGGTAGCTCACGTATTCGAGAATCGCGTTACCGGAGTAGCTGGTGATCGGGAACACGCTCTTGAACGCGGCGTGCAGGCCGGCGTCCTCGCGGCGGTCCTCGGCCGTGACGGCCTGCAGGAACTTGCGATACGAGTCGAGCTGGATCGCCAGCAGGTAGGGCACCTCGAGGATGCTCTGCCGCTTGCCGAAATCCTTGCGGATACGCTTCTTCTCGGTGAACGAATAGGCCATCTGGGTCACCCTCTCACTTCGGGCTTGAGCACCGAAACAAATAGAAAATGCGGCCGGCGGAGGTCGCCCTCCACCTGCCGTGCGGCATCCCTGCGGCAATCAGACACGAACCAGCCGGACCGTCCCCGACTGGGGACGATCCGCGCGGTTTCGGTCACTTGATCTCCGCTGCGGCGCCGGCGTCTTCGAGCTTCTTCTTGATCGCGTCCGCATCGGCCTTCGAGATGCCTTCCTTGACGGCCGACGGCACGCCTTCGACCAAGTCCTTCGCTTCCTTCAGGCCCAGACCGGTGATTTCGCGGATGACCTTGATGACGCCGACTTTGTTGGCGCCGAAGCTGGTCATCGTCACGTTGAACTCGGTCTTCTCTTCGACGGCAGGTGCGGCAGCCGCGGCGGCGCCCCCTGCGGCGGCCATCGCGACCGGAGCCGCGGCCGTCACGCCGAACTTCTCTTCCATCATCTTCACCAGATCAACGACTTCCATGACGGTCATGTTGGAAATCGCGTTCAGGATGTCTTCTTTGCTAGCAGCCATTGTCGTCACTCCGAGATATGTCTTTCCGAATCGGTTTCAAGGGCCTGCGCCTAGGCGCTGGCCTTCTTCTGGTCCGCAACTGCGGCGATGGTCCGCACCAGCTTCGCGTGGGGTTCGGCCAGCGTGCGCACGAACTTCGCGATCGGCGCCTGGATCACGCCGACCAGCTGGCTCAGCGCCTGCTGCTTGGTCGGCAAGCTCGCGACTTTGTCGAGATCCTTCGCGGTCAGGGCCAAGCCGCCGAGCGACACGACGGTCGCCTTGAGCTTGTCGTGGTCCTTCGCGAACGTCTTGACCAGCCGCGCCGCGGCGCCGGGGTCGTCCTTCGAGAACGCGAGAATCAGCGGACCTTTCAGGCTGTTGCCGACGCACTCGAAGGCAGTGCCGGCGATCGCCTTGCGGGCCAACGTATTCTTCACGACCCGCAGGTAGACGCCGGATTTGCGGGCCGCGCCCGCAGATCGGTCATCTGCGTAACCGTCAGGCCGCGGTACTCCGCTGCGACGACCGATTGGGCTTTCGCCGCAACCTCCGCCACCTCGGCCACCATCGCCTTCTTGTCATCGAGTCTGAGCGCCATGTTTCCTCCTGGCGTTGAAGAGCACTATCATACGAGCGCACATCCCTTCGCGCTCACCCTTTCCGACGGTGCCCGCTCCGATTCGGGTCACACCATCTGCGCAGGCGGATCATTAAGAGCTCATGGCGGGCCACTCGCCTGCGGTCTTCGATGATGGTCGGTCTCGCGACCGGCCCTGCATCAATCAAACTCAAACCATTTACGGCAGCGATGCCTGCTCGACCGGGACTCCGGGACCCATCGTCGAGGACACGGAGACCCTCTTCAGATAGATGCCCTTCGAGGCCGCGGGCTTGTGCTTCTGCAGGTCCTGCAGCAACGCATGCAGGTTTTCCTTCAGCTGCGGCGCGTCGAAATCCGCCTTGCCGATCGTGCAGTGGACGACGCCCGCCTTGTCGGAGCGATAGCGCACCTGACCGGCCTTGGCGTTCTTCACGGCTTCGGCGACGTTCGGCGTGACGGTGCCGACTTTCGGGTTCGGCATCAGGCCGCGCGGACCGAGGATCTGGCCGAGCTGGCCGACCACGCGCATCGCGTCCGGGCTGGCGACGACCACGTCGAAATTCATCTCGCCGGCCTTCACCTTCTCGGCGAGATCTTCCAGGCCGACGATGTCCGCGCCGGCGGCGCGGGCGGCGTCCTGGTTCTTGCCGCTGGTGAACACGGCAACGCGCACCGCCTTGCCGATACCGTGCGGCATGACCGTCGAGCCGCGGACCTGCTGGTCCGACTTCGACGCGTCGATGCCGAGATTGACCGACACGTCGACCGACTCGCGGAACTTCGCCTTGGCGAATTCCTTGACGAGCGCGATCGCTTCATCGATCGGATACTGCTTGCCCGGCTGGATCTTGCCGGACCAGGCCTTCACACGCTTGGCGACGAATGGCATGTCAGAGGCCCTCCACGTCGACGCCCATGCTGCGCGCGCTGCCCGCGATCGTGCGGACGGCGGCTTCCAGGCTCGCGGCGGTCAGATCCGGCGTCTTGACCTTCGCGATGGCCTCTAGCTGCGTGCGGTTGATGCGTCCCACCTTGTTGGTGTTCGGCGTGCCGCTGCCCTTCTCGATGCCGATCGCCTTGCGGATCAGCACCGAGGCGGGCGGTGTCTTCAGGATGAAGGTGAAGCTGCGGTCGCTGTACACGGTGATCACCACCGGCGTCGGCAGCCCCTTCTCCGTGCCCTGCGTCTGCGCATTGAAGGCCTTGCAGAATTCCATGATGTTCACGCCCTGCTGACCCAGCGCCGGACCGACCGGCGGGCTCGGGTTCGCCTGGCCTGCAGGAATCTGCAGCTTGATGTAGCCAGTAACTTTCTTGGCCATGTGTCTCTCCGGGTGCAAGCGCTGCGGGTTACGCAGCTCCCCATCGGTTCCTGTTAAAACCAATTACGCTTTCTCTACCTGACTGAAATCCAGTTCTACGGGCGTCGAGCGGCCGAGAATCTGCACCGCCACCTGCAGGCGGTTCTTCTCGTAGTTCACCGACTCCACGACGCCGTTGAAGTCGTTGAACGGTCCGTGGGTGACGCGCACCACCTCGCCGGGCTCGAACAGCACTTTCGGCTTCGGCTTGTCGACGCCTTCCTCGACCCGCCGCAGGATCCCCATCGCTTCCTTGTCGGTGATCGGCGCGGGTTTCTCCGGCGTGCCGCCGATGAAGCCGAGCACCTTCGGCACTTCCTTCACGAGGTGCCAGGTGCCCTCGTCCATCTCCATCTGCACCAGCACGTAGCCGGGGAAGAACTTGCGGTCGCTCTTGCGCTTCTGGCCGTCGCGCATCTCCACGACCTCTTCCGTCGGCACGAGGATCTCGCCGAACTTCTCCTGCATGCCATGCAGCTTGATGCGGTCCTTCAGAGCATCCGCGACGCGGTGCTCGAAGTTCGAATACGCATGCACGACGTACCAGCGCAACGACATCATCAACCTCCGCCCGTCCCGCCCGTCGCCAGCCAGCGCGTGATCACGCCGAGCAGCGAGTCCAGCGCCCAGAAGAACAAGCTGAGCACGACGATCATCACGAACACGACCAGCGTGACCTGCACGGTCTCCTGCCGGTCCGGCCATACGACCTTGCGCAGCTCGGTGCGCGAGGATTGCACGAACTCCCAGAACGTCCGCCCGGGACTCGACTGCAGGCCGACCAGCGTGCCGAGCACCAGCGCGGCGAGCACGATGATCCAGCGCAGCCAGATCGGCAGATCCGGCAGCAGATAGAAGGCGGCGATGCCGGCGCCGAGGATGACGGCGCCCGCGACGAGCTTCGCCGTATCCAGCACCGTTACGCTTTGTTGCACCTGTTCAGTCATGCGTTCACTTCGCAACTCAAGCCGAAATCGTGGCAGGCCAGGAGGGAATCGAACCCCCAACCTGCGGTTTTGGAGACCGCCGCTCTGCCAATTGAGCTACTGGCCTAAAAAATTACTTCAGAATCTTCGCAACGACGCCCGCACCGACGGTCTTGCCGCCTTCGCGGATCGCGAAGCGAAGCCCCTCTTCCATCGCGATCGGGCTGATCAGCTCCACCACCATCTTGATGTTGTCGCCGGGCATGACCATCTCGACGCCCGCCGGCAACTCCACCGCGCCCGTCACGTCCGTCGTACGGAAGTAGAACTGCGGCCGATAGCCCTTGAAGAACGGCGTATGCCGACCGCCCTCTTCCTTGGTCAGCACGTAGACCTCGGCCTCGAAATTCGTGTGTGGCTTGATGCTGCCCGGCTTGCACAGCACCTGGCCACGCTCCACTTCCTCGCGCTTCGTGCCGCGCAGAAGCACGCCGACGTTGTCACCGGCCTGCCCCTGGTCCAGGAGCTTGCGGAACATCTCGACGCCCGTGCAGATGGTTTTCTGGGTGGGGCGGATACCGACGATTTCAACTTCGTCGTTCACCTTGACGATGCCGCGATCGATACGGCCGGTCACGACCGTGCCGCGGCCCGAGATCGAGAACACGTCTTCCACCGGCATCAGGAACGCGCCGTCGATCGCACGCTCCGGCACCGGGATGTACTTGTCCATCTCCTCCACCAGCTTCACGACCGAGGGCACACCGATCTCACTCTTGTCGCCCTCGAGCGCCTTCAGCGCCGAGCCCTTGATGATCGGGGTCGTATCGCCGGGGAAGTCGTACTTCGAGAGCAGCTCGCGGACTTCCAGCTCCACCAGCTCCAGGAGCTCGGCGTCGTCGACCATGTCCGCCTTGTTCAGGTACACGACGATGTAGGGCACGCCGACCTGGCGCGCCAGCAGGATGTGCTCGCGGGTCTGCGGCATCGGGCCGTCAGCGGCCGACACCACCAGGATCGCGCCGTCCATCTGCGCCGCACCGGTGATCATGTTCTTCACGTAGTCCGCGTGGCCCGGGCAATCGACGTGCGCGTAGTGACGCGCCTTCGACTGGTACTCGACGTGCGCCGTCGCGATCGTGATGCCGCGCGCGCGCTCCTCGGGAGCCTTGTCGATCTGGTCGTACGCCTTGAACTCACCGCCGTTCAGCTCGGCCATCACCTTCGTCAGCGCGGCCGTCAGCGTGGTCTTGCCGTGGTCGACGTGCCCGATCGTGCCGACGTTCACGTGCGGCTTGGTGCGTGCAAACTTCTCTTTCGCCACAGCGACAGTCCTCTAAAAATGTCTCTCTATGGAGCCCACGACCGGATTTGAACCGGTGACCTCGTCCTTACCAAGGACGTGCTCTACCGACTGAGCTACGTGGGCACCCTTCAAACCAGCTGACTCGACTCAACCATCCCCGTCCCAAGCCTCTTTCGGACCTCTTTTCGGCGCAGCAATGGAGCGGGTGATGGGAATCGAACCCACACCATCAGCTTGGAAGGCTGAGGTTCTACCATTGAACTACACCCGCAGAGGTGGTGGAGGGGGTAGGATTCGAACCTACGAAGGCATAAGCCAGCAGATTTACAGTCTGCCCCCGTTGGCCGCTTGGGTACCCCTCCGCGGACATAAGAGCCGGGTATTCTCGTTACCAAGATATTGACTGTCAATGGCAAGTTGACGATCCAAACCCGTTTTCGGACCCCTCCCCAGCTCAAGTCGCCGCCGCTGCCGCCGATAACCGCGGCAAGATGCAGTCGCAGGACTTCGAAAACCGCCTGAAGGCCCAGGTCGACTTCCCCAGCCCGTCGCGTGTCGCCACGGAAATCATCGCGCTCGCCCGCGATCCGGACATCGAGATGGCCAAAGTCGCCCAGGCGGTCGGCCGCGACCCGGCGATGACCGCCAAGATCCTGCGAATCGCCAACTCCGCGTTCTATGCCCAGCGCCGGCCGAGCCAGAACCTGCGCCAGGCGCTGGTGATCATCGGCTTGAACGCCGCGCTGACGCTGGCGCTGAGCTTCTCGCTGGTTTCCTCGATGCGGGCGCTGCGCCCGGTCGGGATCGACTACCCCCGCTTCTGGCGCCGTTCCCTGCTGGCCGCGACCGCGGCGCGAGCCTTCGGCGAGTCGATCAAGGTCGGCCACGCCGAAGACGTCTTCCTTGCCGCGCTGCTCCAGGACATGGCGGTGCTGGCGCTCGACCGCGCCTCACGCGATTTCTATATCAAGCTCCCGCAGCCCGCTTCGCACGCCGACTGGATCGCATACGAAGTCGCCCACCTCGGCCGGGATCACGCGGGCTATTCGGCGATGCTGCTCAAGTCGTGGAATCTGCCCGAGCGCATCTGCAAAACCGTCGCAGCGAGCCACGAGCCACAAGCGCTCGACGCGACCACGGACGAAGGGCGTTTCGCCCGCTGCGTCGCGCTCGGCAGCGATCTCGCCGAAGCAGTCGTCACGACGGATGGCTCTCGCCTCGTCGCGGCGCTGGCGCAGCGCGCCGACAAGCTGCTGGGAATGAGCCACGAGACCTTCACTGAGGTCGTCACGCGCATTCTCAGCCTGATCCCGGAAACCGAAGCGCTGTACGAGACCAGCATTCTCGACGGCGACGATGCGGAGAACCTGATGGCCGAGGCGCGCGAGCTGCTCGCGGTGCGCAACCTGCACGCCCTGCAGGAAGTCAGCGCGCTGCAGGCAACGACGAGCGTGCTGCTGAACCGCACCGAAGAAGCCGAAGATTCGAGCCGCCGCGACGCACTCACTGGCGTGCTGAACCGCACCTGGCTCGACCGCACGCTCGATCGCGAGTTCACGCAGGCGGTCGTGTTCGGACGCGACCTGAGCATCGCGCACGTCGATCTCGACCACTTCCGCAACATCAACGAGCGCCACGGCACGCCGGTCGGCGATCGCGTTCTGCGCAGCTGCGCGCAAGCATTGCAGTCGTGCGTGCGCGGCAGCGACCTGGTCGCGCGGTTCAGCGGCGAAGAATTCATCGTGGTGCTGCCCGGCGCGGATCCGCAGATCGCGCGGCAAGTGGCTCAGCGCATGCTGACCGCGCTCGCGACCGCGGATCATGATCCGCAAACCGGCGATGTGCGCGTCACCGCGTCGATTGGCGTCGCCACGCACACGACCAAGAGGCGCTTCGCCAGCACGCTGCAATTGTTGGAAGCAGCGGATCACGCGCTGTATGCGGCCAAACTGTGCGGACGCAATCGCGTGGAATGTGTCGAAGAGCTGCCGACGGCGCGACGCGCGCCGATCGCTTC
Source organism: uncultured Gammaproteobacteria bacterium (assembly GCA_963830745.1). Lineage (GTDB taxonomy): Bacteria > Pseudomonadota > Gammaproteobacteria > Steroidobacterales > Steroidobacteraceae > Steroidobacter. The sequence goes on along the minus strand of CAWHNL010000007.1, from coordinate 262,301 downwards.
CTAACTAATCAACTTGGCGTAGGTCGCCTCGTCGATATTGCTGCCGCAGACGATCGCAGCAACTCGTTTCCCACGCAGCCGCTCACGCGCCGGTCCGAGCAACGCGGCAGTCGCAGACGCACCTGCCGGTTCGACGGCGAGCTTCGCATTACGTAACAAGAAGCGCATCGCAGAGCGCAACTCATCGTCGCTCACGCGCACCAACTCATCCACGTTGCGGCGACAGAACTCGAACGAGATCGGCAGGGCGTAAGGAGCGCCGAGACTGTCGGCGATCGTAGCGACGCGCTCGATCGAACGCGGTTCTCCAGCGGCGAAGCTGCGGTACATGCTGTCGGCGCCGAAAGGCTCCACGCCGATGACCTCGCACTGTGGCGCGATGAGCTTCACCGCCGATGCGACGCCGGCGCACAGCCCACCTCCGCCTATCGGAACGATCACGGCCTGCAACGCGGGCAGCTGCTCGCAAAGCTCCAGCCCCAAGGTCGCTGTACCGAGCGCTGTCGTACGCCCTTCGAACGGATGGACGAACGTCCGGCCTTCTTCTGCCGCAATCCGCTCGACCATAGCGAAGCCCGCATGCGCATCCGGCGCGAATACGACCTCCGCGCCGTAGGAACGGCACAACGCGATCCGTAACGGATTGGCTGTTGCGATCATGACGACTTTGGCGCTGACGCCGGCCGCAGCCGCAGCAAAAGCAACTGCAATCGCATGATTTCCCGCGCTGATTGCCGTGACGCCGCGACTGTGCGCCTCGGCCGACAGCCCGAGCACATTCAGCAACGCAGCCCGTGCCTTGAATGTCCCGGTGAGCTGCAGCAGCTCGAGCTTGAGGTGCAGTTCGGTGTCGCTGCCGACCGCTTGGTCCAGTTCGGCGCTGCGCAGTCGATGCACTGGCGTTCGAACCACGCGTCCGGCCAGCTTCGCCGCCGCCTCATGTATCTCTTGCAGCGTCAGGGGCGCAGTCATATTGCAGGATGTTACGACATAACACTGCTACGGCGGGCTTCGCACCCGACAGCCGCCACGGCATAATGGTTACGTGCTGGACAACAACTACAAACGCCGAGGGATTTGATCATGGAGCGACGTCTCCATACGCGTCATCGCGCACGCACCGCGGTTTACGTTTCGGTTCCCGGCCGCCCCGGCAAGCTGTGCCGCGCGCGCAATCTCAGTGCGAACGGCGTGTTCATCGAGACCGAGAATCTCGGACTGAAGAAAGGCGCGACCGTGCATCTCGCGTTCGCGATCAATCTCGGCGTCGTCACCAAGATTCATCGGCGCACGGCGATCGTCGCGCACGTTTCGAAAGGCGGCACCGGGTTGATGATGGAGAGTCTCACCGGAACCCGGTGAGTGCTCACGTCTGTAGGTCGGGCTTTAGCCCGACTTCCGCGAGCCCTTGCTGTCGTCGCATATCCTTCGCGACCGTGCTCGCAGCTCCGAACAGCGATCCCGCACACAACAGCACCAACACCGGCATCACGTACATCGCGGTGTGCAAGCCCGTCGCACGGAATGCCGTGGTCATCTCGGTTGCGCCTGCCGCGAGCATCGCGGAGTGGGCCATGCTGTCGCTCAATGTGCCCATGATGGTCGGACCGAAGCTCGCGCCCAGCACATAGAACGCAAAGAAGTACACCGAAACTGCCGTGGCGCGCAGGTGCGGCGGAACGACATCCTGGATCGCGCTGTAGACGGTCGCGTAATACACGAACGTGCACGCGCTCGATGCTCCCATCAGGAACGTGAACACAGCGACGCCGCCCTTCGGCTGTTCCAGCGCGATGTAGATGCAAGGCGCGGCGAGCAGCATCGCGATCGCGGCGAGCACCAGCCGGCCGTTCGGCATCCTCATGCGCAGGCGATCGCCGAGCGCGCCCCCTACGAGCAATCCGATCGCGCCGGCCAACCCGAGCGAGACGGCCGACAGCTTGCTCGCGTCGGCGAGCCCGATCCCGTGGAAGCGCTGCAGGAACGCGTTCTGGAACATGTTGACCGCGTAGGCGTGGAAATTGAACAGGATTCCCGAGAGGATGATCCACCACATCGTTGGGACGCGGAGGATCACGCCGACCGCGGCCGAGAATCCGCTCGTTGCGGGCTGCGCGACCCGCGCGGCGCCGTCCGACGCCCCGCGCGCGGGCTCGCGGATCCGCAGCGCGAGCACGGCAAGAACCAGTCCAGGCACGCAGGCGACGAAGAACGCGGCGCGCCAACCCCACGCCTCGGCGATGACGCCACTCAGAAGGTAGGAGGCGAACAGGCCGAGCGGCAGACCCATCATGAAGATGCCCATCGCGCGCGCGCGGCGCTGGACCGGATACAAGTCGCCGATGAGCGCCTGGCCGGCCGGCGCGCAGCTGGCCTCGCCGATGCCCACGCCCATGCGCGTGAACAGGTACGTCCAGTAGCCGAATGCGAGCCCCGACGTGGCGGTCAGCACGCTCCAGAAGGTCACGCCGATAGCGATCACGCGGGTACGCTTCCACGTGTCGCTCAGGCGACCGAGCGGAATGCCGGCCACCGCGTAGATGAGCGTGAAGGCCGTGTTGACCCACGCGGACGCTGCATCGTTCATGCCGAACTCGATCCGGATCGGCTCGAGCAGCGCACCGGCGATCTGCCGGTCGAAGAAATTCATCAAGTTGATGCCGAACAGCACCGCCAGCGCATAACGCGCGTTTCTCTGCTCGTCCGTCACGGAAAACCCCCGAATGAGAATTGTGGTTGCGGCGGTCGCGGCACGCTAGCATGTGGTCACCGACGGTCGCCAGCCCTGCTCCGACCGTCGGCCATAAGAATTGTCGGGCAGCAATCCAATGCTCAGCTCGCGCCGGACTCGATGGTTCGCATTCGCCGCGCTCACCGGCGCGGTGCTCGGGGGCGCTGTTGTGCACGCGGGCGACGCAACCGAGCAGCCTGCGCCGGACGCAACGATCGTGGCGATCTGGCAAATCGAGCGAATTGACTTTGCCTACAGCAGCACCAGCGTTCGCTACGCGTGCGGCAACCTGCAGCGTCGAATCGCGGCAATCCTGCAAGCAGTGGGCGCGCACTCGACCATTGGTGTGGAGCTCGGCTGCACGAGCGGCGAGCTCGTGCGCTACGCAAACGTGCACCTCACGCTCGCCGTACCCGTCGAGGCCAGTGAGGAGAACGTCCGGGCAGCGACCGACTTCGGCACGCGCGACGAGCTCGTCGCCCGCCTGCGCCATTCGCAACTGCCGACCGCCAACGATATCCAGCGCTTTCCGGCGAGCTGGCGCACGGTCTCCCTGACACGCAGTCCGCCGCTCTCACTCGGACCCGGCGACTGCGAGCTGCTGCGCGCCATGCGCGACGAAGTTTTCCCTCGCTTGCGCGTACGCGTCGTGTCGAGCGGCCTGCGTTGCGGCGCCGGTGCCGACACGCGCATCACACCCAGAATCCACGTCAACGCGCTGATCCCGTCGCGAACTTAGGGCGTCCAACTGCGTTGTAGTCTCATGATTGAGGACTCCACGCTCGCCCCCGACTACCTGGCGCGTCTCGACGCGTACTGGCGCGCCGCCAACTATCTGTCGGTGGGACAGATCTATCTGCTCGACAACCCGCTGCTGACGCAGCCGCTTGCGATCGAGCACGTCAAGCCGCGCCTGCTCGGCCACTGGGGCACGACGCCCGGGCTGAACTTCATCTACGCGCACCTGAACCGCGTCATTAATAAGTACGACCTGGACATGATCTATGTCTGCGGGCCGGGCCATGGCGGCCCGGCGATGGTGGCGAACACATATCTCGAGGGCACGTACAGCGAGTTCTACCCGAACGTGTCGGAAGACATCCACGGGCTGCGGCGGCTTTTCAAGCAGTTCTCCTTCCCCGGCGGCATCCCGAGCCACGCCGCGCCGGAAACGCCCGGCTCGATCAACGAAGGCGGCGAGCTCGGCTACTCGCTGTCGCACGCTCATGGCGCCGCATTCGACAACCCGGATCTCATCGTCGCCTGCGTCATCGGCGACGGCGAAGCGGAGACCGGGCCGCTCGCGACCAGCTGGCACTCGAACAAGTTTCTCAACCCGGTGCGCGATGGCGCCGTGCTGCCGATCCTGCATCTCAACGGCTACAAGATCGCGAGCCCGACCGTGCTCGCGCGCATTCCGCGCGAGGAGTTGACGCAGTTGCTCGGCGGCTACGGCTACGAGGCGTTTTACATCGACAACGAGGCGAGCCACGAGGCGACGCATCTCGCGATGGCGCGCACGCTCGACCGCATCATCACGCGCATTCGCGACATCCAAAGTGCCGCGCGCAGCAACGGCTTTCACGAGCGCCCGCGCTGGCCGGCGCTCGTGCTGCACACACCGAAGGGATGGACCGGTCCGCGCGAAGTCGACGGCGTCCCCGTCGAAGACAGTTGGCGCTCGCATCAAGTGCCGCTGTCGGAGCTCGCGGAGAAGCGCGGGCACCTGCGCCTGCTGGAAGAGTGGATGCGCGGTTATCGACCGGAGGAGCTGTTCACGAGCGAGGGCAAGCTGCGACCGGAGCTGCGCGAGCTCGCGCCCAAGGGCAAGCGCCGCATGGGCGACAATCCGCACGCCAACGGCGGCATCCTGCTGCGCAGCCTGCGGCTGCCGGACTTCCGCGAGTACGCGGTCCAGCTGAAAAAGCCCGGTGCCGCGAACGCCGAAGCGACGCGCGTCCAGGGCACCTACATCCGCGATGTCATGAAGCTGAATCTGCCGACTGCGAATTTCCGCGTCTTCAGTCCGGATGAGCTGACTTCGAATCGCTGGAACGATGTGCTCGAGGTGACCGGGCGCATGTGGGCGGCCGAAATCCGCCCGACCGATACGCATCTCGCGAACGACGGGCGCGCCATGGAAGTGCTGAGCGAGCACCAGTGTCAGGGCTGGCTCGAAGGCTACCTGCTGACCGGCCGCCACGGCTTCTTCAGCTGCTACGAGGCCTTCGTGCACATCGTCGATTCGATGTTCAATCAGCACGCCAAGTGGCTCAAGACCTGCAACCACATTCCGTGGCGCCGGCCGATCGCCTCACTGAACTACCTGCTGAGCTCGCACGTCTGGCGCCAGGATCACAACGGTTTCAGCCACCAGGACCCCGGCTTCATCGACCATGTCATCAACAAGAAGCCGGAGATCATCCGCGTCTACCTGCCGCCCGATGCGAACACGCTGCTGTCGGTGACCGATCACTGCCTGCGCAGCCGCAACTTCGTGAACGTGATCGTCGCCGGCAAACAGCCGCAGCCGCAGTGGCTGTCGATGGACGACGCGATCAAGCACTGCACTGTCGGCGTCGGCATCTGGTCCTGGGCGAGCAACGACCAGGACAGCGCACCAGATGTCGTGATGGCGTGCGCCGGCGACGTGCCGACGTTGGAAACGCTTGCCGCCGTCAGCCTCCTGCGCGAATGGTTGCCCGCGCTGAAGATTCGCGTCGTCAACGTCGTCGACCTGATGACGCTGCAGCCGCCGGGCGAGCACCCGCACGGCCTCTCAGATCAGGAATTCGATTCCATCTTTACGGTGGACAAGCCGATCCTGTTCGCATTTCACGGCTACCCGTGGCTCATTCATCGCCTGACCTATCGGCGCCACGGCCACGACAACCTGCACGTGCGCGGCTACAAGGAGGAAGGCACCACGACGACGCCGTTCGACATGACGGTCTTGAATGAAGTCGACCGCTTCCATCTCATCGAAGGCGTGATCGATCGCGTGCCCGGTCTCGGCGCGCAAGCCGCGCACCTGCGCCAGCGCGTGCGCGACAAGCTGGTCGAGCACCGCGAGTACATCACGCGCCACGGCGAAGACATGCCGGAGATCAGGAACTGGAAGTGGCACTAGAGCCGAGTAGCGCTGCTGCTTCGAGGGCCATCGCCAGTTCTTCGTCGGCGCGGACGACCACGATCGCTGCACCGAGAAACTCCAGCCGCTCCAGGCAAGCTTGGCGGATCGCCGCGCTGTTCTCGCCTACGCCGCCGGTGAAGGCGATCGCATCCACGCCGCCCATGACCGCGGCGTACGCGCCGATGTACTTGCGCACGCGATACGCATAGAGCGCTAGCGCGCGACGACAGTCTTCGTCGCCGCCGGCCGCACGACGTTCGATTTCACGCATGTCGTTCGTGCCGGTCAGCCCGGCCATCCCGGATTGGCGGTTGAGCAGGACTTCCAGCTCCTTGCTGTTGAATGAGCCCGACTGGACCAACTCCAGCACGATGCCCGGATCCAAGTCGCCGGCGCGCGTGCCCATCACCAATCCTTCGAGCGGCGTCATGCCCATGCTGGTGTCGACGCTGCGTCCGTGCTCGATCGCGGTAACGCTGGCACCGTTGCCAAGATGACACGAAACGATCCGCAACTTTTCCGCTGCCACCTGCAGATGAGTCGCGACGACGTGAACCACGTGCGCGTGGCTGATGCCGTGGAAACCGTAGCGACGAATGCCGAAGCGCTCGCTTAGCTCCCTAGGCAGCGCGTACTCGCGCGCGTGAGCCGGCAACGTTGCGTGAAACGCCGTGTCGAACACCGCGACATGCGGCACTTGCGGGTAAACGTTGCGCGCTTGTCGAACAGCAGCGAGTGCCGGCGGATTGTGCAATGGCGCCAGGTGACTCAGCTGTTCGATCTCGTCGAGGACGTTGTCGTCGATCAGCGTCGCACGCAGGAAGCGCTCGCCTCCGTGGACGATGCGATGGACGATTGCATCTGGCCGACCGCGTTCGGTGCTGCCGTCGCGTAGCTGCTGCAAGACCTGGCCGACAGCTGCCGCTGGATTCGACGTGTCGAGCTCGTCCAAACGGACGTCCAGCAGGCGGCTGCGCCGGTCGGTATCGATGACAGCGCTCTTGAGCGAGGAGCTGCCGCAGTTGAGTGCGAAGATGAGCATGCGCCTGACGCCTGGCCTTGAGGACTATTATAAGAAGGCTTGGGACCTCACATGAGTTTCGCGGAACAGATTGCCGACGACCTCGTTGCCCTCGGAGTGAGCGGGGACGGCGTGCTCGTCGTGCACACCGCCTTCTCCAGCTTCGGCGGACGGGCCGGCGCGCCAGCAGACCTCATAACAGCGTTGCGCATGGCCGCGGGCACACGCGGTACCGTCGTCATGCCCAGCATGAGCGATGACGACGACCATCCGTTCGATCCGCTGAGTACGCCGTGCGCGGGAATGGGAATCGTCGCCGACACGTTCTGGCGCATGCCCGGCGTGAGCCGCAGTGACAGCCCGCACGCCTTCGCAGCGCTCGGCCCGCATGCCGCCGAAATTACAGCGCCCCACCCTATCGACGTGCCGCACGGGCTCGACAGTCCGGTGGGACGCGCCTATGAGCTGGACGCAGAAGTCCTGTTGCTCGGCGTTGGCCACGACGCGAACACTACCGTGCACCTCGCCGAGAATGTCGCGGGAGTGCGCTACAAGTTGCCCAAGTACGCAACTGTCATTCGTAACGGACAACTCGTTCGACATCATTACCGTGAAGTCGACCATTGCTGTGCGAACTTCGCGCTGCTCGACTCGTGGCTGGAAGCTCGCGGACATCAGCAACGCGGCTTCATTGCCGGCGCGCCGGCGCGGCTGGCCTCGGCCCGCGACGTAGTCACCGCCGCTCTCGATCAGTTGCGTGAGAACGAATTAATCTTTCTCCATCCGCCCGGGGTGTGCACGGAGTGCGACGAAGCGCGGGCCAGCATGGAACAGTGACGCTGAACTGAACCTTCTCTGCTGTGTCTATGCAAACGGAGTACGCACGATGCAGGATCGCAACCATCACAGCTGGCTCGTTCCGGCGACAGTATCCCTGGCACTGCTGCCGACCGTCGCGTGCGCGTCAGGATTTGCGTTGCTCGAACAGAGCGCGAGCAGACTCGGCACGGCCTTCGCAGGCACCGCCGCCGCCGCGGATGACGCCACGACGGTGTTCTTCAATCCCGCAGGGATGACGACGCTGCGTCAGCCCGAGGGCGTCGTGAGCGCGAGCGGGATCGAGATCGGCTCCGAGTTCCGCAACGGTAGCTCCATTCCAGCGTTCGCACAGCCGCTCGGCGGCAACGGCGGCGACGCAGGCGACTGGAATCTCGTACCGGCCGCGTACTTCGTCCTGCCGGTCGGCGACACGCTCGCCTTCGGCTTCGGCGTCAATGCGCCGTTCGGCCTCAAGCTCGTCTACGACGACGGTTGGATCGGCCGCTTCCAGGCGGTGCACAACGAGATCAAGACACTGAACTTGAATCCGTCCGTCGCGTGGCGCATCGGCGAGCGGATCTCGCTCGGCGTCGGCATCGACTACCAGCGACTGGATGCCGAGCTGACCAACGACGTCAACTACTCCGCTGTCATCGCGCAAGGCGTGCAGCAGTTGGTTCTTGCAGGTCAGCTGCCGCCCGCGACCGGCAATGCAGTCATCGCCGCGAACGCAGGGCAATCGGGTCGTGCACGCGTGCGCGGCGACGACGACGCTTGGGGATTCAACGTCGGCGCGCTGTTCGATCTGTCGGACAGCACGCGCCTCGGCCTGTCGTATCGATCGTCGATCGATTACACAGTGCAGGGCACGATAGCTTTCGCTGCGCCGACCGGCGCAGATCCGATTTCAAATGGCATCATCGCGGCTGCTTCTGCTCCCGGCGCGCCGCTGTCCTCCGGCCCCGTCAACGTCGATCTGGAATTGCCGGATACCGCAACGCTGTCGCTGCAACATGACTTCGGCGATAAGTTTGCAGTGCTCGCGGACGTCGCGTGGACTGGGTGGAGCTCGGTGCAGGAACTGCGGATCGTGCGCGATTCAGGCGTGACCGCGTCAGTGACTCCCGAGCAATGGCGCGACACGTGGCGCTACGCGCTCGGTGCGACCTACGCGATGAACGATCGCATCACGCTGCGCGCTGGCGTGGCGCTCGATGAAACGCCGGTGCCGGATGAGACGCGCACGCCTCGCCTTCCCGACACGGATCGAACGTGGGTGGCAATCGGCGCGCGCTGGCAACCTTCTCCAGCCGTGCTGATGGACTTCGGCTACGCGCACCTGTTCAGCGACACCGTGCCGCTCGATCAGGATGCGGGCAACGTGGCGGCATCCGGGCTGCTCAATGGGCACCAGCATTCCGACGTCGACATCGTGAGCGCGCAGCTGGTCTATCGATTCTGAAGGCCGACGCCTACAACGAAGATCCGCCTCGGCCTCAGAAAGTCTTGCCGAGCCGCACGTACCAGAAGCGCCCTTTGAGGTCGCCCTGTGACGTATCGTAGCCTTGGATGCCGTTGACTTCCGCAAAGTGCGGCTGCTCGTTGAACAAGTTCCACGCGCCCGCGGCCAGCTCGAAGCCGCGCAGTAGCGGGCCGTCAGTGACCTTGTCGAGATCGAGCGCGAGTTGCAGATCGAGAAACGTCTGTGATGGCAACGTCCGGCCATTGCGCACGCCACTCAGTGTGTCGGCGTAGGCAGGCACATAGCGCGCGTGCGCACTCGCGCCCAGTGCACCCCGCTGCCAGTCGACGCTCACGATCCCACGCCACTTCGCGATCGTGCCAAGACTGTTGGCGATGTTGACGCGATCCGCAGCCGGCATCGCCGGAAGGTCCAGCGTCTCGTACTCGTCGATCCAAGTCGCCTTCGTATCGAAAGTGAAACGACCTGCCTTGCTGTCGAAGATGTAGCTCGCCCCGACATCGATGCCGCTGGTGGTCAGGCGGCCGAAGTTCATGCGCGATAGGTCGAGCTGCAGCAGCTTGCCCGGAAGGCCTTGTGCTAGGTCGCTAGCCGTGGGCTCTGCGCGCAGCACGCGACCGGGAATCTGCTGTTCATGTGTCAGTGCGAACTCCAACGGTAGCGCAGTAACGCGGTTGTCCATCTCCACGTGCCAGTACGTCGCCGACAGCGTGAGCGGCCGGATCGCTTCTGGGGTGAACTCGAGACCCGCAGTAAACGACTCGCCATGCGTCGCGGCGAGTTCCCGATTGCCACCGCCAATGACCTTCACCGAGGTGAGCTCGCGATTGCGGCGCAAGTCCAGGAGCGTCGTGTCAACCGGCACGGCCGGCTGATACAGATCAAACAGCGATGGCGGCCGGAAGCTGCGGCCGTACGTGGCGCGGATGGCCACGTCCCTGAGTGGTTTCCACAGCAGGAAGTATTGCGGGTTGAAGATCTCGCCGAAATCCGTGTACCTGTCGAAGCGCCCGGCGAGCGTCACCGACAGCTCGCGCACCGCAGGCAGACCCATTGCCTGGCTGAACAATGGCAGATGGAGTTCCGCAAAACCTGCTCCAACCTCACGCTCGAATGCACCCAGATGCGAATCGAACTGCACGACCTCCTTGCGCCACTCAGTGCCGAGCAACGTGGAGACGTCGCCCGCCGGCAGAGCGAATAATTGCCCGCGAGCGAACCCCATCAGTTGGGTTGCGTCGGTCGCAAAGGTGTCGATATCCGGCGGCAGAAGCAGAGTCGCGAGCAGCTCCGGGCTGGCCGCTGGACCCGGTCGCAACAGGTTGACCGTGCGAGCCGGATCCGGGTCGGCAAGCGCCTGATCGAGCCGCGCCTGATCGAGCACATTATCTGTTCGGAATTCGGCGTCTTCTTCGCTGCGCAGGAGCTCCAATTCCCAATCCCACGTCTTCGCCTTGCCGCTCAGAGACAAGGAGCCCCGAACAAGCAACGAATCCGTGCTTGCCTGCGTCGGATCGATGCCGCCGAGCACCGTGGTCACCATGACCGGTTGGTGAAACTCATTGTAGGGGTTCGTACCCGGAACGAGCGCTGCGACCAATGGCGGCGTCGTCTGGAATACGACGTGACGGTCGACGACCATCAGGTCCGCGGCAACAACCACATCCTGCGTAACGTTCACGTGTGCGTTTGCAACGGCGCTGGTTCGGCTGTCTTCGGCGACGATCGGGAGGAACTGAAACAAGCTCGTGTAGTTGGTCTCGCCGGCACGGAATTCATTGACTTGAGTCGTTGACCCTGCGATGTGGTCGGGTATCGCTGCAAAGGGTGCGTTGAGGCCGGGTAGGTTTCCAGGCAGCAGGGCCATGACATTGCCAGGACTGCTGATCGTCGAGCGCCTGTCGACGCTGCCGAAGCGCTGATAGTTCTGATCGCTCCACAGGTCGCGCTTTGCGCCGAGCAGCGGGCTCACATCCTTGTAGTCCAGGATCACGGCAGCACTGACTCCATCGTTCTTGTACCCGCCGCTGACCGCTGCCTGGCGTTGCTCGCCGCCGCCCTCGGCTGTGCCATAGCTGACCTGGACCGTTGGGCGAGGAATGTCGTCGCGCAGAACAATGTTGACGATCCCGCCGATCGCATCTGCACCGTGTCTGACGGAAATGGAGTCGAGACGCACTTCGACCCGCTCGACGGCGCTGAGCGGCATCTGATTCACATCGAACGCATTGACGGCAAAGCTCGCGGCACTCGCGAACGCGCGACGACCGTTGATCAAGACCAAGGTTGTGTCGGCACCGAGGCCCCGCAGCTCCACATACTGTGCGCCATTGCTGAGGAAGGCGTCCGGCCGCAGGAACGGCTGTTGCGACAGGTACCTCAGCAGATCTGCAACCGAGCTAGCACCGGTACGCTCGATGTATTCCGGATTCAAGACCTGCACAGGTGCCCCCAAGCTGGAACGTTGGATCGACGTCGCCCATGACGTCACCTCCTCTAGGGTTTTCCCCGGCTTGGGTTCCTCCAGCAGCACAGACTTCTTCTCATCACGCGGTTTGCGCGGCACCTTCACCTGCGGCGGCGCCTGCACCTTCGGCGCCGGCGGCTTTCGGACGATGGAGATCTGCTTGGAATTGGTCCAGGTGAACGTCAGATCGGTCTTGCTCAGCAGCTTCGTCAGCGCCTCTTCGATCGTGAATTTGCCCCGCAGCGGGCCGACGATCATCTGCTCTTCTTCGGGCGAGTTCGGGCTGTAGCCGTAGAACACGCCCGTCTGGCCGTAGAGCTGCTCGAGCGCGCGCGTGAGCGGCTGCTCGTCGACGTTGAGTGGATATTCCTTGCTGGAAGTATGTTCTGGCCGGGGACTCTGGGCGCCCGCGGCCTGGGCGAGTATCAGCGCGAGGCAGGCAAGCGCGCCGACAAGGATCGTCCTTGCCATGTTTCCCTGCCTCCAGCGCATTCTTGCGTGTGGGCCCACGGCTTATATGTTCTTTCCCTGAAAGACAGGCAAAGATTGCAGCAGACTCGCGCGTGTCGCAAGCCGGCCAAGACATAACATGTACGTATTGCTGTGAGAGTTCGCGGCAACTCTCGATGAACGTAGGAGTTGCTGCGATCGAGCGGCCTGCGACCTACTACCTTGGTCGCACGTGTTCGCGCTGCCCGGCAGCGTCAACTGCGCATCACAGCCAGCGGCGACGACGCAATCCGGCCGTTGCAGCGTCAATGACGACGAAACACGCCGTCACCCCCGCGATCTCGCTGAGCTGGAGGCCCAGCGGTCCAGCAAAGACCAACAGCGGAACCAGTGCTTCCGCGAGCTGATCCAGCCCGAGCACCTCGCTGCCGGGCTTCAGTCGCATGCGCCGCTTTGCGGCGCTCGAACACGCGTCCGCAAACAGCGAGAGCGCGGCGAATCCTGCACCGAGCCAGACAGGAAGCTCGAAGTAGATCGCGAGCAGCACGCACGCCAGGATGCCGCTCGCCAGGCCGCGCCACGTCTTGTGACTGCCGAACAGGCGCTCGCCGTCAGGCATGACGCGGCCGAAATCGAGCGGCAGCGAGGCGCGATCTCGCGCCATTTTGCCGACGACGACCGGCGTCGCGTTCGCGGCGATCAGCAGGGCGAATGCATGGAGTTCGTCTAGGACCACAGTCACACCTATATATATGTGTGCACGCGGCTATGTGTCAGCTGACCGGCTGCTCGCTCACCATGGTCAGCACGTCGTAGCTGGCGACCACCTCACCGTTCTGGTTGGTGATCTCCGTGTCCCAGGCGACTTCGCCGTAGCCCTTCTCGGCACGCAGTGACTTCGACTTGCACGTCAGCCGCACCTTGATGCGGTCGCCGGGCTTGACCGGCTTCAGGAAGCGCAGGTGATCGAGCCCATAGTTCGCAAGCACCGGGCCGTACGGAGGATCGACGAACAAGCCGGCCGCGGCGGACACCAGGAAATAGCCGTGCGCAACGCGGCCGCCGAACAGCGGATTGCGGCGCGCGGCCTCCTCGTCCATGTGCGCGTAGAACGTGTCGCCGGACAATGCTGCGAAGCTTTCGATGTCGGCCAGCGTGACCTCACGCTCGCCGGTGTTCAGCGTGTCGCCCACCTGCAGCTGATGGAACGACTTCCGGAACGGGTGCACGCCGGGCGCCTTCTGTGTGGCGCCGCGCGTCCAGCGTCCGGTGATCCGCGCGACGGTCTGCGGACTCCCCTGAATCGCGGTCCGCTGCATGTAGTGCATCAGGCCGCGGATGCCGCCCATCTCTTCGCCACCGCCCGCGCGGCCCGGACCGCCGTGCACGAGCCCGGGCATCGGGGAGCCGTGACCCGTGGACTCCTTGGCGCAATCGCGATTGACGATCAGCAGGCGACCGTGGAGCGGCGCGAGACCGAGCGCGAACTCGACCGCAGCATCGTCGTCGGCGGTGAAGACCGATCCGACGAGGCTGCCTTCGCCGCCGCGCGCGTAGGCAATCGCATCACTCACGGACGCATACGGCACGACTGTGCACACCGGCCCAAATGCTTCGACCGTGTGCACGGCTTTCGCTTTCGCGGGCTCTCGACAGAACAGCAGCGCCGGCGCGACGAACGCACCCTTCTCGCGATCCGCACCCGCCAGCTCCAGCGTCTCGGCTTCGCCGGTGAGCAATTCGGCTTCGCGCTTGAGCTCCGCGATGCGTCCGAGCACCTCGCGCCGCTGACCGAGCGCGGCAAGCGGACCCATGCGCACTTGCTCCAGGCGCGGATCGCCGACGACGATCTTGGCGAGACCGGCCTTGATCGCCTGCGCTGCAGCTTCGGCGTGCGCGGTCGGAACGATGGCCTTGCGGATCGCGGTGCATTTCTGGCCCGCCTTCGCCGTCATCTCGCGCACCACTTCGCGCACGAACGCGTCGAACTCCGGCTGGCCGGGCGCGGCGTCCGGCCCGAGCACGCACGAGTTGATGGAATCGGTCTCGCTGATGAACCGCACGGAGTTCGCGACGATCGCCGGATGTGTGCGCAGCTTCTGCGCGGTGCTCGCCGAGCCGGTGAACGAAACGACGTCCTGGCAGGTGAGATGCTCGAACGCATCGCCGAGGCTGCCGCAGACGAGCTGCAGCGCGCCTTCCGGCAGGATGCCGGACTCGACGATGCGTCGGACCACCAGCTCCGTGAGATAGGCAGTCGCCGTCGCGGGCTTCACGATTGCGGGCATGCCGGCCAGCAGCGTCGGCGACAGCTTTTCGAGCATGCCCCACACCGGGAAGTTGAACGCGTTGATGTGGATCGCTGCGCCTTCCAGCGGCACGCAGATGTGCTGGCCGATGAACGTTCCTGTCTTCGACAGACCTTCGACCTCGCCATCCACGTACACGCGGCTGTTCGGCAGCTCGCGCGCGCCGCGGGATGCATACGCGAACAGCGTGCCGATGCCGCCGTCGATGTCGATCCAGGAATCTGCCTTGGTGGCGCCGGTCGCATAAGACAGCGTGTAGAACTCGTCTTTGCGATCCGTCAGCAGCTTCGCCACACGCTTGAGCAGCGCCGCACGCTCGTGGAAAGTGAGCTGCCGCAGCGCCGGTCCGCCCTTGCTGCGCGCGTGCTGCAGCACGCCCGCGAAATCGATGCCGCTCGACGAAGCTTCGGCGACGACTTGTCCCGTCGTAGCGTCGCGCAGCACCTGCGCATCGCGCTCGCCCGCATGCCAGCGGCCCTGCACATAGCTCTTCAATTGCATCGCATTCTCCTCAGCCGGCATGCGGCGTGCGCTTGTCGATGACGCGCTTCGCCTTGCCGATGGAACGTTCGATCGAACCGGGCTCGCGCACTTCGACGCGCACGCTGATCCCGATCATGGATTTCACCTGCTCGACGAGCGCCGTCGCGGCCCGCGCGCCCGTCGCAAACGCCGCGGCATCCGCAGCTTCGACGTGCACGGCCAGCGCATCGAGCGGCCCTTCGCGCGTCAGCTCCAGCACGTAGTGCGGCGCGAGCGACGGCGTCTGCAGAATCAGCTCTTCGATCTGCGTCGGGAACACGTTCACGCCACGCACGATCAGCATGTCGTCGGAGCGGCCGACGATCTTCGCCATCCGGCGCATCGAGCGCGCCGTCGGCGGCAACAGCCGAGTCAGATCGCGCGTGCGATAGCGGATGATCGGCAGCGCCTGCTTCGTCAGCGACGTGAACACGAGCTCGCCCGGCTCGCCGTCGCGCTGCACGGCGCCGGTCTGCGGATCGATGATCTCCGGATAGAAGTGGTCTTCCCATATTACCGGGCCGTCCTTGGTCTCGATGCACTCGTTCGCCACGCCCGGACCCATGACTTCCGACAGGCCGTAGATGTCGACGGCATCGAGGCCCATGACTGTTTCGATCTGCGTGCGCATCGCTTCCGTCCAGGGCTCCGCGCCGAGAATGCCGACGCGCAGCGAGCGTCGCGGCCGGGTCGAGGCCTTGCCGCACGAACTCCTCGGCGATCGCGAGCAGATACGACGGCGTGACCATGATGATGTCGGGCTTGAAATCGCAGATCAGCTGCACCTGCTTCTGCGTCTGTCCGCCCGACATCGGCACGACGGTGCATCCGAGGCGCTCGGCGCCGTAGTGCGCGCCGAGCCCGCCGGTGAACAGACCGTAGCCGTAGGCGACGTGCACGATGTCGCCGGCTCGGCCGCCGGATGCTCGAATCGAGCGCGCCATGAGCAGCGCCCACGTGTCGATGTCCTGCGCGGTGTAGCCGACGACCGTAGGCTTGCCCGTCGTGCCGCTGGACGCGTGAACGCGCACGACTTGTTCGCGCGGCACCGCGAACATGCCGAACGGATAGTTGGCGCGCAGGTCGTCCTTCACCGTGAACGGAAACTTCGCGAGATCGTCGAGCGAGCGCAGGTCATGCGGATGCACGCCCGCGGCGCGGAAGCTCTCGCGATAGTGAGCGACGTTCTCGTATGCGTGCAGCAGCGACCATTGCAGACGCTGCAACTGCAAGGCGCGCAGCTCGTCCAGGCTCGCCGTTTCGATGGGCTCGAGTTTCATGGATCCTTGATCACACTGCCGCCGAGCTCATGCGAGCGGCCGCGAAACAGCGCCACGCAGTCGCCCTGCTGATTGCGCACGGCCACGTCGTAGACGCCGGTGCGCTTCGAGCGCGAGCGCTCCTCGGCGATCGCCGTCAGCTCGTCGCCGAGCCGTGCGGGCAGCAGGAACTCGACGCTCGCTGCGGATGCGACCGTGACGGCGTCATAGGTGTTGCAGGCGAACGCGAATGCGCTGTCGGCGAGCGTGAAGATCAAGCCGCCGTGGCACAACTGATGACCGTTCACCATGTCCTCGCGCACTGTCATCGTGAGGCGAGCGTAGCCGGGGCGAACTTCCAGGATCCGCATGCCGAGCGCCTGCGACGCGCGATCCTGGGCGTACATCGCACGCGCGGAGGCTTGCGCAACGGCTTGCGGGTCGCTCATGGCACGCGACTCAGCGGCCGGTGAATTTCGGAGTGCGCTTCTCCGTGAACGCGGCGACGCCTTCCGCATAGTCCTGCGAACGGCCGAGCTCGCGCTGGAAATCGCGCTCCTGATCGAGTTGCTGGTCGAACGACCTGCCCCACGACTCGTAGATCGCTTGCTTGGTCCGCGCCAGCCCGCGCGTCGGCGCGAGCGCCAGCTGCTGCGCAAGAGTGTCCACCGTCTGCTTGAATTCGCTGTCTTCGACGCAGCGCCAGATCAAGCCCCATTGCGCCGCCTGCTCCGCCGAAAGCTTGTCTGCGAGCAATGCGAGGCCCATCGCACGAGCATTGCCGAGCAGCCGCGGCAGCAACCATGTTCCGCCGGAGTCCGGCACGAGCCCGAGCTTGCTGAACGACTGGATGAAGCTTGCCGAGCGAGTCGCGATCACGAGATCGCACGCCAGCGCGATGTTCGCGCCCGCGCCGGCAGCGACGCCGTTGACGGCCGCGATGACCGGCATCGGCAGATTGCGCAGCGCCAGCACCAGCGGCTTGTAGTACTTCTCGATCGACTCGCCGAGATCGACGCCCTGCCCGCCCGGCGCGACCGCACGGTCGCCGAGATCCTGGCCGGCGCAGAACCCGCGACCGGCGCCAGTGAGCACGAGCACGCGCGCTGCGCGATCGTCCGCGAGCCGGCTCAGTGCATCGCGCACTTCGCCGTGCATCTCGACATTGAAGCTGTTCAGGCGATCCGGGCGGTTCAGCGTCAGGCGCGCGACGCCTTCGCTCACGTCGAACAGAATGGTCTGGTAGCTCATGTCAGCGCTCGTCGTAGGTGATTTCGAGTTCCGTCGCGGCGGGCAACGCCTGGCAGCACAACACGTAGCCCGCCTCGACTTCCCAGGGCTCCAGCGCGTAGTTCGTCATCATCGTGACCGCGCCGCGCACCACGCGGGTCCGGCAAGTCGAGCATACGCCGGCGCGACACGAGTAGGGCAGTTCGAGCCCCGCCTGCTCCGCCGCTTCGAGCACCGTCGTGCCGTCGCTCGGCATCTCGAACGAGCGCCGCCGCCCGTCCATGATCGACAGTGACCTGCGTCTGCGCTCTGCTGCCTGCAGCTCGGCTTCGGCTTGCTGCTTGTGGGTCCGGCTTCAGCCTGACTTCCCTCGTCGCATCGCTCGTGAAGTGCTCGCTGTGAATCCGCGTTTGCTCCACGCCCAAGCCCGATCAACCCTTCGCGCACCGACTTCGATCATCGTGTCCGGGCCGCACAGAAAGTACGCATCGACGCCGCGCGCATCGAACAGCTCGCGGCCGAGCACGCGCGACCTTCTCGCGCATCGAGCCGGCCGTTGAACAACTCCACGTCCTGCGGCTCGCGGCTCATGAGGAAGTACAGCGCCAGGCGTTGCGGGTAGCTGATCCTTCAGCGCCAGCAGCTCCTCGGCGAACATGATGCGAAGCGGTCGTGCGGTTGCCGTAGAACAGCATGAAGCGGCTGCGCGGGCTCGTGCGCGCAGCACGTTCCTGACGATGCCAAGGATCGGCGTGATGCCGCTGCCGCTCGCGAACGCACAGTACGTGCGCGCAGCCTTCGGCATCCGGCGTGAGGAAGAAGCGCCCGGTCGGCGGCAGCACTTCCAGCTTGTCGCCGACGCGCAGCGCTTCGGCCGAGGTGACCGCGACATGCTGCCGCGATCGTGCAAGCGCACGCCGATGCGCAGATGACGCTCGTCCGCAGCGCTGCAGATCGAGTACGTGCGCCGCACTTCCTGGCCGTCGATCGTCGCGCGCACGCCGACGTGCTGCCCCGGCGGAAGCGGAACGCCTCGCGCAGCTGCTCCGGCACTTCGAGCGTGATGCAGACCGCGTCGCTCGCCCTCCGGGCGCACGTCAGCGATCTTCAATGGATGAAATGTCAGCATGCGTCGGATGCACGCTCAGATGCACTTGAAATATTCGAACGGCTCGAGGCAGCTCGTGCAGCGATACAGCGCCTTGCACGGCGTCGACGCGAATTCGCTGACGCGTTCGCGTCTGCTGCGATGAGCAGCGCGGGCAATGCACCGTCGGCTCGCTCCACAAGCGCCGCGGGTTGTCGACGGATTCCGCCGGCGGCGCGATGCCGTACTCGCGCAGCTTCTCGCGCGCGCTCTCGGTGAGCCAGTCGCTGGTCCACGGCGGCGCGAGCACCGAGTCGACGCGTACGGTTGCAATAGCCGGCCTGCTCGCAGCTGTCGCCTTGATCGACGCCTGGATCACTTCGGTCGCGGGGCAACCCGTGTAGGTCGGCGACACGCCGACCGCGATGCCGCGCTCCTGCTCGTCGCGCACGTAACGCACGACGCCGAGCTCGACCACGTTCAGGATCGGAATCTCCGGATCCGGCACGTCGGCCGAGCAGCCGCCAGACCTCGCGCTCGACGAGCGACGGACGATCATGGCTGGCAGCTACCACTGCGCCCCCGGATAGGTGCGCTGCATGAACTGCATCTCCGCCAGCAGCCGGCTCAGATGCTCGCTGTGCTGACCGCGCTTGCCGTGCCAGCGATAGGCGACATCGGCCGGCCTCTTCAGCGTCGCTTCCTTCAGCACTTCGTCGACGCGGCTCGACCAGCCGCGCGGCGCAGCGACGCGGGATCGGGCGCGATGCCGCGCGCCGCCGCTTCCTGCTCGGCCGGACTCGCGACGAACATCTCGTGCGTGAACCGCCACAGCGCATCGAGCGCCGCCTGCACGCGCCGATGACTCTCTTCCGTGCCGTCGCCGAGACGCACGACCCAGCCGGAGCTGAAGCGGAAGTGATAGCGCGTTTCCTTGATCGCCTTCGCCGCGAGCTCGGCGAGCTTCGGCTCGCTGGACTGCTGCAAGCGCTCGAACAGTTCGAGCTGCCACGCATCGATCAGGAACTGCCGCACGATCGTCTGGCCGAAATCGCCGTTCGGCTGCTCGACCAGCGCTCAGGTTGAGGAAGTCCTGCGGATCGCGCAGGAACGCCAGATCGTCCTCGCTGCGGCCGCCGCCTTCCAGCTGCGCGGCGTAGGACAGCAGATGCCGCGCCTGCCCGAGCAGATCGAGCGCGATGTTGGCGAGCGCGAGATCCTCTTCGAGCGCCGGCGCATGCCCGACCCACTCGCCGAGACGCTGCGCGAGGATCAGGCTGGTGTCGCCGAGGTCAGCGCATAGCCGGCAGCGCGTCACGCACGGCGCTCACAGGTTCTTGACCTCGTCCGGGATCGCGTAGAACGTCGGATGCCGATAGACCTTGTCCTTCGCGGGCTCGAACAACGCGTCCGCATCCGCCGGATCGGAAGCGATGATGTCGGCTGAGCGCACGACCCAGATGCTCACGCCTTCCTGCCGCCGCGTGTAGACGTCGCGCGCGTGCTCGATCGCCATGCGCGCATCGGCGGCGTGGATGCTGCCGACATGCTTGTGCTCGAGGCCCGAGCGCGCACGAATGAACACTTCGTACAGCGGCCACTGCTTGCTGTTGCTGCGTCATGGTTGCGTCCTTCATGCCGCCTGCGTTTCGCGCTGGCGACGCTGTTTCTCGGCGTGCGCGAGCGCCGCCTCGCGGACCCAGCGTCCGCCCTCGTGCGCCCGCCGGCGCGCTTCGAGCCGCTCGCGGTTGCACGGACCGTTGCCCTTGCAGCACCTGCTGGAACTCGGTCCAGTCGATCGTCCCGAAGCGGTAGTGCTGGCGTCGCCTCGTCCCAGCGCAGCTCCGGGATCCGGCACGCTGCAGCCCGAGGAACTCCGCCTGCGGCACGGTGATGTCGACGAACTTCTGCCGCAGCTCGTCGTTGCGTGAAGCGCTTGATCTTCCAGCGCATCGACTGCGCCGTGTGCTTCGACGCCGCGTCGTTCGGGCCGAACATCATCAGCGACGGCCACCACCAGCGATCGAGCGCGTCCTGCGCCATGCGTCGCTGCTCCGGCGTGCCGCGCGCCAGCGTCATCATGATTTCGAAGCCCTGGCGCTGATGGAAGCTCTCTTCCTTGCAGATGCGCACCATCGCGCGCGCGTACGGACCGTACGAGCAGCGGCAGATCGGAATCTGATTCATGATCGCCGCGCCGTCGACCAGCCAGCCGATCGCACCGACGTCGGCCCAGGTCGGCGTCGGATAGTTGAAGATGCTCGAATACTTCGCGGCGCCGGTGAGCAACTGCTCCAGCAGCTCGTCGCGCGACATGCCGAGCGTTTCGGCGGCGCTGTACAGATACATGCCGTGGCCGCCTTCGTCCTGCACCTTCGCGATCAGCACGGCCTTGCGACGCAGCGTCGGCGCGCGCGTGATCCAGTTGCCCTCCGGCAGCATGCCGACGATCTCCGAGTGCGCGTGCTGCGAAATCTGCCGGATGAGCGTCTGGCGATAGGCGTCGGGCATCCAGTCCTTCGGCTCGATGCGCTCGTCGGCATCGACCTTCGCCTGGAAGCGCTGCTCCAGCGCCGCGCGCGTCGGCGGCCGTCGTGTGCAGGCAGTCGGCCCCAAGAGAATCAAGACCTTGCGTGTACATCTTCAGCTCCGACTGGAATAGCGGCACGGAGCTAACGTGACACATTCTCATGTCAGACACGGCAATGTTTTTTGTGTCATGTTAGTGCATCGACCGCATGCCACAGCCGACGACGCTCTCACCCGCCGCACCGACGCTCTCGTCGCGCGCTTTCGCCGCCAGCGACCGCTGCGCGGCGGCTCGTTGCTCGTGACGATCTTCGGTGATGCGATCGCGCCGCGCGGCGGCGTCATCGCACTCGGCAGCCTCATCGAGCTCGCGCAGCCGTTCGGCATCACCGATCGGCATGTGCGCACAGCGATCGGCCGGCTCGCGAACGAGCAATGGGTCAGCTCGCAACGCAGCGGTCGCGTCAGCTTCTATCAGCTCACGAACCACGGCCGCGCGCGCTTCGCCGAGGCGACGCAGCGAATCTACGGAGCGCCACCGGCGGAGTGGAACGGCGAGTGGACGCTCGTCATCTTGCCGCGCACGTTGGGCGCAGCTCGCGACGAACTGCGCGAGGAGCTGACGTGGCTCGGCTTCGGCCAGCTGACGAGCGGTGTGTTCGCGCATCCGACGCATCGCGAAGACACCGTGCGTGCGCGCGTCGCGGAGCTCGAGTCGGCCGGCGACAGTGATCGTGATTCAGCGGGCCGTCGTGACGCACGCGTCGAACGAGCAATTGGTCGCGATGGGCTGGGACCTGGGCGACCTGGCGCGGCGCTATCGGCGCTTCGTGGAATGTTCGCGCCGCTCGACGACGCGCTGACTCGCTCGGTCAAAGCGGCTGGCGAAACAGCATTCGTGCTGCGCACGCTGCTCGTGCACGAGTATCGCAAGATCCACCTGCGCGATCCGCAGCTACCGGCCTCGCTGCTGCCGCGACAGTGGGCCGGCACCGATGCGCACGCCTTGTGTCGCAATCTCTACGCGAAGGTGTTCGGCGCTTCGGAGGAATTCTTGTCGACGCGGGTGCAGACGCTCGACGGTGCGCTGCCGCCGCCGGCAGCCGAGGTGTTCGCGCGCTTCGGCGGGTTGCCGCGCGACGTCAGCTGATCAGTCGGTCCAGTTCTCCAGCCGCTGCGACCAGCACCTGCAGAAACCGGTTCGCGCGATGGCCGTCCATCACGCGATGGTCCAGCGTCAGCGTCACGTAGCAACGCGGCCGCACGACGATCTTGTCCGTGCCGTTGTCGTCGACCACGACCGCCCGCTTCTCCAGCTTGCCGACGCCGAGAATCGCCGACTGCGGCTGATTGATGACGATCGGCGTCGCGACCAGGCTGCCGCTCACGCCGTGATTGGAGATCGTGAACGTCCCGCCGCGCACGTCCGCGCGGCGTGAGCTTGTCTTCGCGCGCTCGCGCAACCAGATCGGACAGCGCGCGCGCGATTCCGAACAGATCCAGCGACTCCACGGCGCGGACCACCGGAACGACCAAGCCTTTGCCTTCGACCGCCGTCGCCGACACCGATGTCGATGTTGTCGTAGATTTCGAGCGCGTCGTCGGTCCAGCGGCTGTTCACTTCCGGCACTTCGCGAATCGCATCGACGCACGCAGCGAGAAAATACGCGGTGAGCGTGAGCGACGCGCCGCGCTGCTCGAAGTCAGCGCGATGCTGCGCGCGATGCGCGAGCACTGCGCCCAAGTCGACCTCGAAGATCGTCGTGACGTGGGGAGCCGTGTGCAGCAGGCTCTCGACCATTCGCTCGGCGATACGCTTGCGGATCGACGTGTGCGGCACGCGTCGCCCCTGTCCGGCGGCTGCGAAGCAGCGGGTTGCTCGCGAACGCTCGGCGACGCGACTGCTGCTTTTTGGCGACGTGCTCAAGCACGTCATCGACGGTGATGCGTCCGCCAGCGCCGCTGCCGCGAATATCGGTCGCGTGAAGCTTGTGCTCCGATAGCAGCCGGCGCACTGCCGGACTATTGCGACCGCCGGATAGAGCAGCGGCATGCGCCGACAGAGCTGCGGTGGTCGCATCGTCGATCACGGGCGCAGGCGCAGCTTGCCTGCGCGGGTGCCACCTTGGCGCGTGGCCTGCGATTCGGCGCCCGCCTGGATGCGGCCGATCAACTCGCCGGGCGCAATCTCGTCCTGCTCCTGCTTGAGGATTTCCGCGAGCACGCCGCCGGCCGGCGCCGGGATCTCGATCGTGACCTTGTCGGTCTCGAGCTCGATCAGCGGCTCGTTCTCGACGACGGCGTCGCCGACGGACTTCAGCCAGCGCTGGACTTGCGACCGCGTGCCTTCCGTCTGCTCGCTCGGCGCGCGGATTTCGATGGTTGACGTCATGCTCGTTGCTTTGCTGTTCTCGTTAGACGCTGGCGATGGTGCGAATCGCTTGCACGATGCGCGCGACGCTCGGCACCACCGCATCGAGCAGCAGCGGACTGTGCGGGCTCGGCACGTCGGGCATCGTCACGCGCTCGATCGGCGCATCCAGATCGAAGAATGCATCGCGTGCGAGGGTCGCTGCAATCTCCGCACCGAAGCCAGCTGTCAGATTGTCTTCGTGCACGATCAGGCAACGCCGCGTCTTGCGCACCGAGGCCAGCACGGCCGCGCGATCCCACGGCATCAGCGTGCGCAGATCGAGGAGCTCGACGTCGACGGCGGAGTCGGCCGCCGCGTGCTCGCAGCGCTCGACCATCGCGCCCCACGTAACGATCGTCACTTCAGTCCCCGCGCGCAGCAGCCGCGCCTTGCCGAACGGCACGACGTATTCGTCGCCGGGATACGGACGACGCGCCCAAGCGCCGTCGAGCATCGCGCGATGCTCGAAGAAGATCGTCGGATCGTTGCCACGCATCGCGGAGCGCAGCAGGCCGACTGCATCCTCCGCGTTGGACGGCATGGCGACGCGCCAGCCGATCGCATGCACGAACTGCACTTCATTCGTCTGGCTGTGCCACGGATCGCCGCACTTGAAGAATCCGCCGGGCATGCGCACGACCATCGGTGCAGCGAAGCGGTTGGCCGTGCGCCAGCGCATCGTGCCGCAATCGTTCAGCTGCTCCATGGCAGGATCGGCGTACTTGCGGAACTGAATCTCGGGCACCGGCATCAATCCGGCGAGCGCCATGCCGACGGAGCGGCCGATGATGCCCTCTTCCGACAGGCTGGTGTCGAACACGCGGGTGGCGCCGAACTTGTCCTGCAGTCCCAGCGTCGCGGCGTGCACGCCGCCCTTGCGACCCACGTCTTCGCCGAACACGACGACGCGCGGATTCACCGCCAACTCGTGCTCCAGCGTGCGGCGGATCGCCGTGAGCATGTTGATGCGCGCCCCTTCGGCGTGCACGGTCTGAGTACCTTCGCGCGGCTCGATGCCTTCGCTCAACAGGCCGCCCTGCTGCTGCACATCGACGGCGCCGTCTGCGCTGACCTCGCTGAATGCATGACGCGTGACGTTTGCAGCATCGGGCACCGGACGTCGCTCGACGCTGCCGAGTGCGCGCTGAACATCTTCGCGCGCACGTGTTTCGAGCGTGCGCCACGATTCTTCGCTGATCGTCGCCGGGACCAATTGCTCACGCAGTCTCACGAGCGGGTCGCGCGAGCGCTCCGCGGCGATCTCCTCCGCAGACTTGTAGGCCTGCGTGTCCTGGCCGGAGTGACCGGACAACCGCGGCACCAGCAGCCGCAGCAGCACCGGCCCCTCGCCGCTGCGAACTGCCGTCACGGCGCTCGCGATCGTCGCGGCGGCGGCGCACGGATTGGCGCTATCCCCTTCCAGGATCTTGAGATTGCGGAAGGCCGCGAGATTGGCCGCGATATTGCCGCCGGGCGTCTGGAAGTCGGACTTCACCGAGATGCCGTAGCCGTTGTCTTCGAGGAAGAACAGCACCGGCAGCCGCTGCGTCGTCGCAATCGTGAGCGCCGACCAGAAACCGTTCGTGGCGACCGAAGCTTCGCCGCCATGGGCAACGGCGATACTGCCCGCGACGTGCTCATCGCGCAGAACCTGGGCTCGATATTGCAACGACTGCGCCCAACCGACGACGGGCGTGTACTGCGCGCCGACACCGCCGCACGCCGGCAACACGCACGGACCCTCGCGACGCGGCAGATTGAACACGACCCCGATGTCGCGACCTTCGCTGACGCTGCCCGAGCGCATCATCGTCGAGGCGAGTGCATCCTCGATCGTCAGCCCGAGCGCCAGCATCAGCGGCCGCGAGCGGTAGTAGACACCGACGCCGTCGCGCGCACCTGTCAGCGCCTGACCGAGCAGCGCCTGCGTGACGTCGTGTCCACGCGCAGTGAACTGGTAGAGGACCTTGCGCTCCGGCAGCAAGCGCGTTTCCTCCAACTCATCGAGGGCACGCGAGACCAGCACCGTATGGACGGCGCGCTCCCAATCGAACTGGGGCACGGCGATCTGGGGCGCAGCTTCCGTTCGGGGTCGCTCGAGGGCTCTGGCAGTCATGGGTCGGCAGCCTAGCGGGGCGGAACAGGCAAAACTCAACAAATCGGCTGGGTCTGGGGTTCCGGATTGGTGATAAAGTTCACTTATTGGGTGATTTTTAGGGAATCTCACCATGACGCTCGACCGCTACGACGCCGCGATCCTCGACGCCCTGCAGAAGGACGGGCGCAAGCCGATCGTGGAGCTGGCCGAGCAGGTCGGGCTTTCCAATACGCCGTGTGCGCGGCGCGTGAAGCTGCTGGAGCAGGCGGGCATCATCCAGGGCTACACGGCGATCATCGACCCAGCGCCGCTCGGGCTGAAAGTGCAGGCTTTCGTGCAGGTGCGCCTCACCCGGCATACCGACGAGAACATCGAGCAGTTCCGGCGCGCCGTCGATGCGATGGAAGAGATCGTCAGCTGCCACGCGATGACGGGCAACTACGACCTGCTGCTGCAGGTCGTGGTGCCGGACCTGGAATCGCTGAGCAATGTGGTACTGAAGAAGCTGCTGCGGATCCGCTTCGTGCGCGACGTGCATTCGAGCATCGTGCTCAACACGATCAAGCGCTCGGCGCGGGTGCCAGTGCGGCACCTGGTAGGCTAGGACTTCATTGCGACCGCCGCGACCAACAACAGCA
Source organism: uncultured Gammaproteobacteria bacterium (assembly GCA_963830745.1). Taxonomy (GTDB): domain Bacteria; phylum Pseudomonadota; class Gammaproteobacteria; order Steroidobacterales; family Steroidobacteraceae; genus Steroidobacter. The sequence goes on along the minus strand of CAWHNL010000007.1, from coordinate 236,112 downwards.
GCGTGAGCGCCTGGAAGCCGACGCGCGTCCACATCAGGCGTGTGCTGAACAGGCGGTCCGTGGCGCCGCCGCCGGACATCGCCAGCAGGCCGAGCGCCATGCTGACGGCGGTGCCAATCAACGCCAGGATGATGATGATCGTAAGCAGATCCATCGTATCGTCTCCCCCAACCTGCAGCGCGCACGAATATATAATGAAACGATGCGCCTTCAAACCGCCGCGCGACGTCTCGTATGGGGAGCCCTCGTCATGACTTCGATTGCCGGCAGCCCAGCTGCAAGCGCCGCATCTGCCCACGGCAGCTACGAGGATCTGACGGCGCTGTTCTCCGAGTGGCGCACCTTCGAGCGCCCCGCCCTGCGCGAGGGCGCGCCGGACTACACCGCGGCAGCGCTCGCTCGCAAGCACGCACAGCTCAAGACCTATCAGGCGCGCCTGCAGGCGATCAAACCCGACGCGTGGCCGATTCCCCAGCAAGTGGACTACCACCTGTTGCGCGCCGAGATGAACGGTCTCGATTTCGATCTGCGCGTGCTCAAGCCGTGGGAGCGCGATCCGGCCTTCTACACTTCGATCTGGACAGCGCAGAGCGACACGCCGGCACACGAGGGGCCGACGAATCACGCGATCATCGAGCTGTGGACCTACTCGTTTCCGCTGACGCCCGATGCCGAAGCGAAGCTCACGCAGGAACTGCAAAGCGTGCCGCCGCTGCTCGCGCAGGCGCAGCTCAATCTCGTCGGCAATGCGCGTGACCTGTGGATCGCAGGCATCGGCAACATCAAGCAGCAGCGCGGCGACCTGCTCGCGCTCGAAGAGAAGACCGCGAGCAACGGCCCCGCACTCAAGCAGGCGATTCAAGCCGCGCAGCAGGCGACCGGGAAGCTCGTTACATGGCTCGAACAGCAGGCGCCGTCGAAGACCGGTCCGTCCGGCATCGGCAAGGAGAACTACACCTGGAGCCTGCGCAACGTTCACCTGGTGCCGCTGAGCTGGGAAGACGAAGTGATGCTCCTCAAGCGCGAGCTGGCGCGTGCGCACACGGAGCTGAAGCTCGAAGAACAACGCAACCGCGGGCTGCCGGCATTGCCCGTGATCTCCAGCGCCGAGGAATTTCAGCGCCGCGGCAATGCCGCAGTCACGAAGTACATGGACTTCATGCGGGCGCGCAGCATCCTGCCCGTCCGCGACTACATGGATCCGGCAATGCGCGAGCGCATCGGCGAATACGTGCCGGAAGAGACGCGCAACTTCTTCGGGATCGCGAGCCATCACGAGCCGCTCGCGCTCTACTCGCACTTCTATCACTGGTGGGACCTGGCGCGGATGCGCGAGGAGCCGCATGCCAGCCCGCTGCGACGGGACCCGCTGCTGTTCAACATCTGGGACAGCCGTGCCGAGGGCATGGCCACCGCGATGGAAGAAATGATGCTGCACGCCGGCCTGTACGACGACAATCCGCGCGGTCGTGAAGTCGTCTGGATCATGCTGGCGCAGCGCGCCGCGCGCGGGCTCGGTTCGCTGTACGCGCAGGCCAACGAGTTCACGATGAAGCAAGCTGCCGACTTCCACGTCGAGTGGACGCCGCGCGGCTGGATGCGGCCGGATCTCGACCTGCTCGGCTTCGAGCAGCAGTTGTACTTGCGCCAGCCCGGTTACGGCACGTCGTACATCACCGGCAAGTATCTGCTGGAGCAGCTCTTGGCCGAGCGCAGCCAGCAGCTCGGCGAAGCCTTCACGCTCTCGCGCTACTTCACCGAGCTGAATGCCGCAGGCTTGATTCCCGTCTCGCTGATCCGCTGGGAGATGACCGGCAAGGACGACGAGATCAAGAGGATGCTCCAATGAGCACGATTTCCCGGCGCACGCTGCTCGTGCAAAGCGTTGCGACCGCAGTCGCGCTGAGCCTGCCCGCGCGTCGCGCGCCCGCAGCCGACTGGTTCCGTTATCGCGAAGCGATCGTCATCGACGGCCTCGGCGGTCCAGGCGGTTTGAACGACGACGCGGAAGCCGGCCTGACGGAACAGGAACTCAAAGACACTCACGAGTCAGGCGTCACGTGCGCGCACATCACCGTCGGCGCCGTTGGCACGACAGCGCCGGACACGGCATTCATGCAAACGGTGCGCGGCATCGCGTACTGGGAGCGCGAGATCGATCGCCATCCTGACGTGCTCGGGCGCGTACGCACAGCCGGTGACATCGGCAAGGCGAAGAAGGCAAGGCGCACTGGGCTTGGTCTATGGCCTGCAGGATGGCGTCGCGTTCGAAACCGATCTCGCGCGCCTGAACGATCTGCATTCGCTCGGACTGCGCGTCGTGCAGCCGACGTACAACCGCCGCAATCTTCTCGGCGACGGCTGCCTCGAGCCGGCGAATGCAGGCCTGAGCCGCACCGGCGTGACGGCGATCGAGCGCATGAACGAGCTCGGCATTCTCGTCGACCTCAGTCATTGCGGCCGCCAGACGGCAGCCGATGCGATTCGCGTGTCGAAGAAACCGGTCGCGTTCACTCATACGGGATGCCAGGCGCTCGCCGATCATCCGCGCAATCGCACTGACGCCGAGCTGCGCGCGGTCGCAGAGAAAGGCGGCGTCAGCGGTATCTACTTCATGCCGTATCTGTCGGAAGGCCGGCAACCCACCGCCGCCGACATCGTGCGGCACGTCGAGCACATGGTGCAGGTCGCGGGCGAAGACCACGTCTCGATCGGCACCGACGGCAACCTCTCGCCGACGCTCGTCGATGACAAGTACAAGGAATCCTTTGCCAAGAACACGCGCGAGCGGCGCGAGGCCGGCATCGCTGCGCCTTGGGAAACAGAAGAAGGCTATTTGTTCGCTACGGAGCTGAACACGCCGCGCCGGCTCGCGACGCTGGCGATGATGCTCGCCGACCGGCGCCACAGTGCTGCGCGCATCGAGAAGATACTCGGCGGGAATTTGCTGCGGGTGTTTGGGGATACGTGGAAGGCGTGAGGAGTCAGTCTGCGAGTGCACGCCAGGCTCTCGGTGAGTAGCCGGTCAATTGGCGGATGCTTCGGCTCAGGTGCGCCTGATCGGCAAACCCGCAGGAAGCCGCGATGTCCACCAGAGGTCTTGGGCAGTCAAGCAACGCAAGTGCTCGCAACGCGCGCATGCGTGCCCTGAACGTCACCGGTGCCAGACCATAGACCCGCCGGAAGCCGCGACTGACACTCTCGGGTGATAGTCCGGCCTCCTCAGCCCACTCACGGATCGCCAGGTCGGGGTCGGTACGCAATTGCCGCGCCAGCCGATCAGGCCAATCCTCGGCGACTGTCGCTGCAGGTCGCAGATGAGCGGCCACATGACGCGCCGCTTGCGATAGATCGCGCTCCGCCATACGGGCCACCGCGTCTGGATCCTCGATACGAGCGATGCCGCCATGCGTGCTCGCATCCACATAAGGCAGCACGAGGACTTCCGCACCGTCGACTGAGAAGCAATCCCAGTGGGATTCGTACCGGCCGTGCAGAACGACATCACCAGCAGCAACGCGAACTCGCCCGCGGTCGCCCGCCTCTATATAAGTGCCGCTAAGAACGACGGCAGCAAAGGCTTCGCGGTGACAATGACGCGGCAGATATTCGCCGCCACTGTGACGCTTGCGGCCGAACGGTGTCGCTGAGAAGCGGCAAGGATCATGCGGCGCCATCAGTAATTCCTCGTCACCGCTTGAATTCTGCGGGAAGGGTTATATGTGTTCAAGACTCGCAGCCCGCGCACTTGGTATCAACTGCTCACATGAATACGATTGGCGCGCGGAAATACGCAGGCATGTTGCTGGCGGCGATGGGGTTCGTAGCGATGACCCCAGCACGTGCCGAGCCAGCGCGAGCTCTGACCCAAGCGGATCTCGAGGGCTGGCTTGAGGGCTACATGCCTTATGCACTGAAGAGCGGCGGCGTCGCCGGTGCGGTAGTCGTCGTCGTCAAGGATGGACAAGTGCTCCTCGAGAGGGGCTACGGCTATGCGGACTTGGAGAAGGGTACGCCTGTCGATCCGAAGAACACCCTGTTCAGGCCCGGATCGATCTCCAAGCTCTTCACGTGGACCGCCGTCATGCAGCAGGTCGAGCAGGGCAAGCTCGACCTGGATCGCGACATCAACGCGTATCTGGACTTCGAGATCGCGCCGCTCGACGGCAAGCCGATCACGTTGCGCCATGTCATGACGCACACCGCGGGGTTCGAAGAGACCGTCAAGAGCGCGGCAACCATCGATCCGCAGCAGGTCGTGCCGCTCGAGCAATATCTGAAAGCATGGGTTCCCCGGCGCATCTATCCGCCCGGTGAGGTGCCCGCATACTCGAACTACGCGACCAGCCTCGCGGGCTACATCGTGCAGCGGCTCTCCGGTGAGAGCTTTCCCGAGTACGTCCAGAGGCACATCCTCGATCCTCTGGAGATGCGATCCTCGAGCTTTCAACAGCCGCTGCCGTCAGATCTGCGCAGCCGCCTTTCGCAAGGGTATCCCGTCGCCTCGCAGCCGCCCGGTGCGTATGAGATCTTCGCGACGTCTCCGGCCGGGAATCTGGCGGCCACCGGCGATGACATGGCGCGCTTCATGATTGCCCATCTGAACCAGGGGGCCTACGGCGCCAGTCGTATTCTCGAGCCGCGTACTGCGCAGTTGATGCATGGCACGGCATGGACCGTGCTCCCGGCCGTGAATCGCATGCTGTTGGGGTTCTACGAAACGCATCGCAACGGCCGCAGGATCATCGCGCACGGTGGCGATACCCAGCTGTTCCATAGCTTCATGCATCTGTTCATCGATGACGGTGTCGGGTTGTACATCGCGCTCAACAGTACCGGTGCCCGCTACTCCTCCAGCAGCATTCGCGCTGCGCTGTTCGAGGAGTTCGCCGATCGCTATTTCCCGGGCCCGACGGCAGATGGCAGTGTCGATGCCAGGCTCGCCGCAGAGCATGCGGCCTCGATGGCCGGCATCTACCGGAACTCACGTCGTTCCGCCTCCAATTTCATGGCGATCAACGATCTCCTGAACCCGACGGAAGTCACGGTCAACGGCGATGGCACCCTCAGCGTGAACAAATTCACCGACTTCACCGATCAACCGAAGTCGTGGCGGGAAATCTCCCCGTTCGTATGGCGCGACGTGCGGGGTGAGGATTTCCTGGCTGCGAAACTTGCCCACGGCAAGGTGCGGATGTTCGCGACCGACGAGGCCTCGCCGTACACGGTCTACCAGCCGTATTCGTGGTGGGACTCGCCCCGCTGGCTTGCGCCTGCTTTCAAGCTGTCGCTGGCAGCGCTGGCTCTGACCCTGCTGCTGTGGCCGATCCGGGCGCTCGTCCGTCGCTACTATCGCGTCAGTGGAGATCTCGCCGAGCGCGAGGCGCGTGTCTATCGCCTCATGCGGATCGCCGCAGCGGCTGTGTTTCTCGTGCTGTTCGCATGGGTCGGTACATTCTCCAAGATGGAGGCCACCGGCATGCCGCTCACTGCCCACGAGGACTGGTGGTTCTGGCTGCTCAACGTTGCAGGCTTCGTCGTTTTCGTCGGAGCGGCGCTCGTCGCACTGGCAAACATCGCCGTGGTCTGGCGCAGCTCGCAACCTTGGTTTGCCAAGCTCTGGAGCGTCGCACTCGGCTTTGCCTGTTTGACGGTGGTGTGGGTGGCCGGCGCATACAAGCTGGTCAGCCTGAACGTCAACTATTGAGCAAGCTCCGCGAGGACCTACTCGGACCCATATCCCACGCCGCGCAGCACCTTGCCCGGCTTCGCTCCCGTGTGCTTGCCCTCGTCGACGACGAGCTGGCCGTTGACCAGCACGTAGTCGATTCCGGCCGGCACTGCGACCGGATTCTCGTACGTCGCAGTTGTCCTGGATGCGATCGAAGTCGAAGATCGTCACGTCGGCCCACAGCCCTTCGCGCAATGCGCCGCGGTCGAACAGCCGCATGCGCGTTGCGGGCAGCGACGAAAGCTTACGCACGGCGTCCTCCAGCGTAAGCACCTTGCGCTTGCGCACGTACTCGGCGATCACGCGTGGGAAATTGCCGTATGCGCGCGGGTGCGGCAGGCCGATGGCATCCATCTCGCCAAGCTGTTCCGCCGCGGCCGCATCGCTGCCGATGCCCATCCACGGCGCCTTGAGCGCCTGTCTCGATGTCGTCCTCGCTCATCATGAAGAACAGCGCCATTGCGCGTTCTTCGGCGCGGCTTCGAGCAGGATGTCCCAGGCAACGTCGGCGGGATCGCTTGCGAGCTGCCGACCGATGTCCTCGATGCTCTTGTAGCGATACGCGTCGTAGCGCTGCTCGAACGCGTTCGCGAGCACGACGTGATCCCAACCGCCGGACGCGTGCACGAGATTCGACCAGCCGGGCTGCGAGCCTGCCTGCAGCTCGCGCTTGAGCCGCTCGCGGACGCGCGGGCTGCGCAGCTGTTTCAGGCCCCGCTCCACGCCGCGTTCCCAAACCCAGTTCGGCACCGTGATGTCGAGACCGGTGCCGCCGGCGGCGTACGAGATACATGTCGGCGCCGATGTTCACGCCGCGCGCGCGCGCGCCGTCGATCAGCGCGATCGCCTGCGGCACGAGTTGACCCCAGCCCGGCTGATACGCGCCCTTGAAGTGAAACACCTCGACCTGGATGCCAGCCTGCTCGCCGATCTGGATCGACTCGCCGATCGCGCTCAGCAGCGCGGCGCTCTCGTCGCGCATGTGGCTGGCGTAGATGCCGTTGTACTGCGCGGCGACCTTCGCGAGCTCGATCAGGTCCTGCGTCGACTGAAAGCTGTCGGGCGGATAGATCAGCGCGGTCGCGATGCCGACGGCGCCGGCGCGCATCGCCGTCGCCACCAGCTCCTTCATCTTCTCCAGCTGCGCCGGCGTCGGCGCGCCTGCGCCGTCGCCCATGACCGCAACCCGCGCCTGCGCCGAGCTGTAGTAGGTGCCGAAGTTGAGCGAGATACCGCTTGTCTCGAGATCGCGGAAATAGGCGTCGATCTGCTCCGCCGGCACCGGCGTGCCGCCCTCGCCGGCGATCGCCGTGGTCACGCCCTGCAGCAGCTTGTTCTCGGCGAGGCCGTTGCGCGGCAGCACCTCGCCCGACTGATCCATCAGGTCGATCCAGCCCGGCGAGACGTAACGGTCGCGCGCATCGATCTCGCGTCGGCCGCGTCCTCGCAGCGTCCGATCCGGGCGATTCGTCCGTCTTTGATAGCGATGCATGCGCGGACCCAGGGATTGCCGAGGCCGTCCAGCAGCCGGCCGTTACGAATCACGACGTCGTAGGCGAATTCCTCAGCCGCTGTCGCCGTTGTCGAGGCAATTGCTGCGATGCCGAGCAGGAAAGTCTGCAAGATCTTCCCCATGAGAAAAATAGTACCAAAAGAAAAATTGACCCATATGGAAAATTTAATATAAATTCGGAAAAGCCGCCGAAGGGCTCCGCTGCAGGGGGAAAAATCGCATGACCGCCGCTCAACGCTCAGCTTGGTTTCCGTTCACCGCCCTCCTGACGACTGCTGCATTTCACGCGCCGTATGCGACTGCGGCCGATACGCCGCCGCGGGATATGCAGGTGCTGCAGGAGATCATCGTCACGGCCACCAAGCGCAGGAGCGCCTGCAGGACGTGCCGATCTCCGTCTCCGCGATCACCAGCCGACGACATCCAGGCGCGCGGCTTCACCAACTACGCCGACTATCTGAACTCCGTCCCCGGCGTGTACTTCCAGGACCTCGGCGCCGGGCCACGGCACGATCCGCATTCGCGGCATCAGCGCCGTCGGAAGGCGGCGTGCCCTCCACGACCGCGACCTACTTCGGCGAGACAGTCACGAGCGTGCTGACGAACTACGGCGGCAAGCCGAACCTGCGCCTGGTCGACATCGATCGCGTCGAAGTCCTGCGCGGCCCGCAGGGCACGCTGTTCGGCGCCAGTGCGCTGGCCGGCGTGGTGCGCATCATTCCGAATGCGCCGAACCTGCAGGAGTTCGAGGCGGACGTCGGCGTGCGCGGCTTCACCACTGCGCACTCGGATGACGCGAGCTATCACGTCGAAGGCAGCCGTCAACATCCCGCTGATCAGCCGACAAGCTGGCGCTGCGCGTGGTCGGCTACCAGGACGACATCGCCGGCTTCATCGACAACACCTTCCAGGGTCAGCCCGAAATCGACTGGAGCGCGGCGTTCGGCGCGCCGGACGGCACGCTCGTAGTCCCGGCGATCCCGGCGTTCACAGCGGCGCGACATCAATTCCGAGGACACCTGGGGCGCGCGCGGCACGCTGACGTGGCAGGCGACCGATCGCCTGCGCTTCGAGCTGCTGCATGCGACCCAGGACGTCACCGTCAACAGCGAAGAGTTCACGATCTGCCCGCAGCCGGCGACTACGACCAGAGCCGCGGCCTGGACGTGTTCGAGGAAGGCGGCGACGGCGAGCGCCTGGACGTCAACACGCTGGTCGTCAACTACGACTGGGACGCAGTGTCGCTGATCTCGGCGAGCAGCTGGACGGAGATGAAGCGCTTCAGCGAACAGGACATCGCGTTCCTCGCGGAGGCCAGCGGTCTGCCGCCGCTGCCGTGGGGACTGCACGACCGCAGCGAAGGCGAGCTGTTCACGCAGGAAGTGCGGCTGCAGTCGCGCGGCGACCAGCCGTTGCAGTGGCTGTCGGCGCCTATTACCTCGACCAGGAGGCGAAGTTCTCGCAGTTCGTCCCGGACTATTCCTGCCCGGCCTGCCTGGTCACAGTCGCGCGCGGCCAGGACTTCGAGCTGGACGCGCCGCTCGCGAAGTTCTCCGACGAGGAGCAGAAATCGATCTTCGCGCAGGTCAGCTACGACCTCACCGAGCAATGGACGGTCGGTGTCGGCGGGCGCTACCTCGAAGACGACCTCACCGAGCCTCGATTCGCAGCGGATGGCTTCCTGGTCCGCGGCCCGACCGGGCCCCGCGACTCCGGACCGCCGAACAGCGGCAAGTACGACGAGATCAACCCTTCGGCGTACGTGCGCTACGAGCCGAGCGACGAGCATCACGCTGTACGCGCAGGCCTCGCGCGGGTTTCCGCAGCGGCCGTCGTCAACCAGCTGCTCGCCGACCACTGCCAGGAAGAGGCGGAGGCGCTCGGCGCACAGGACGTTCACCGATCCGGACACGCTGTGGAACTACGAGGTCGGCGCGAAGTCGCAGCTCGCCGACGGCCGCGTGGTGCATCAATGCGCGCCGTCTACCGCCAGAAATGGGAAGGCGTGCAGCTCGGCGTCACGCTCGACTGCGGATTCTGCAACGGCTTCAACGCCGGCGACGCCACCAGCGACGGCGTCGAGCTCGAGCTGGTGGCGCAGCCGGTCGATGCGTGGCGCTTCAACTTCGCGGTTTCCGTTCAACAACACCGAGTTCGACAACGTCGTACCCGGCACTCGAGCTTCGTCGCCGGCGAGCGCCTGCCCGAGGTGCCGGAGCTCAACGGCAGCGCCGGCGTGCAGTACAACTTCAGCCTCGGCAGCACCTGGTCGGGCTTCTTCCGCGCGGACTACGTGTACGTGGGCGACGTGCGCGCTGAAGTTCCCGGCGCCGGATCCGGCCGACGTCGTGTCGTCACGCAGGACGCGTACGACAAGGCGAATCGTGCGCCTGTCGTTCCAGCGCGGACCGCTCGGGCTCGACCTGTTCGGCAACAACCTCTTCGACGAGCGCGGCATCGTGAACACCGGGCAGCCGTCGTTCGGCAGCCGCGAGAACATCGAGCGGCCGCGCGAGATCGGCGTCGAGCTGCGCTATTCCTTCTAACGACTAGAACAAGGGGAATCGAATGAGCATCCGTATCGCCGCACCGTTGGCTGTCGCACTGTGTGCCCTGCCGTTGCTCGCTCACGCCCAGGGCGGCGAGGGCTCGGACTCGCTGGCCTACAAGGCGAACGAGCAGGCTGCACGCCCGCTCACGCCGCGTGGCCCGACCACCGTCGAAGAGATGGAGGCGTTCGTCGACGGCTTCATGGACTCGCAGATGAAAGCGGGGCCGGTCGCCGGCGCCGCGGTCGTCGTCGTGAAGGACGGCCAGGTGTTCTTCCAGAAGGGCTACGGCTACGAGGACGCGGAGAAGCGCACGCCGGTGGACCCGGCGCAGACGCTGTTCCGTCCCGGCTCGGTCTCGAAGCTGTTCGCCTGGACCGCGATCATGCAACTGGTCGAGCAGGGCAAGCTCGATCTCGATGCCGACGTCAACACGTACCTGAAGGACTTCAAGGTCGCGTCGACCTTCCCCGAGCCGGTGAAGTTGCGCAACATCATGACGCACACGGCCGGCTTCGAGGACGGCGGCGTCGGCTACCTGTTCGCGGGCAAGGCCGAAGACCTGTTGCCGCTCGGCAAATGGCTGGCGACCCACCAGCCGGCACGCGTGCGGCCACCCACGACTGACTTCAGCGATGGCACGAGCGCGTCGTACTCGAACTGGGCCACGGCGCTCGCCGGGCACATCGTCGAGACCGTGTCGGGCCAGTCCTTCGACGACTACATCGCGCAGCACATCTTCCAGCCGCTCGGCATGGAGCGCAGCACCTTCGGCGAGCCGTTGCCGGAATCGCTGGCGCCGCGCATGTCCGGCGGCTACTCGTTCGAAGCAGGCGGGTTCAAGCCGCACGGCTTCGAATTCATTCATGCCGCAGGCCCGGCTGGCTCGCTCACTTCGACCGTCGCGGACATGGCGCGCTTCATGCTCGCGCACCTGCAGGACGGCGCACTGGGCGAGGCGCGCATCCTCAAGCCGGAAACGGCGCAGCAGATGCACAAGCGTGTGATGAGCCCGGACGCCGCGCTCAACGGTCACGCGCTCGGCTTCTACGAAACGTACATCAACGGCCGCCGCATCATCGGTCACGGCGGCGACACGCAGTATTTCCACTCGGTGCTGAGCCTGATGCCGGAAACCGGCATCGGCCTGTTCGCGACCGTGAACACCGGCGGCCAGGGCGGCCGCACCTCGGTCGAGCTCGAGCGCGCGTTCTTCAAACACTACTTTCCCGCGGAGCTGCCGGTCGTGAAGCCGCCCGCTGACGCTGCCAAGCGCAACGCGCGTTACGCCGGCACCTACCGCACCCTGCGTCACTCCTACACGAAGTTCGAGAAGGTGTTCTCCGCCTTCGGCGACGACGCGGTGACGGCGATGCCGGACGGCACGCTGATGATGGGCGACATCTTCGGCAAGCAGGCCCGCTGGGTCGAGGTTGGCGACGGCGTGTTCCGCGTCCAGAACGGCGACGCGTTCGCTGCGTTCAAGGGCGACGACGGCGGCCGCGCCACGCACGTGGTCGGACTGTTCCCGCCGATCGTCGCGTCGCGCATCGGCTGGTACGAGTCCGGCAAGCTGCACGGCTTCATCGTCGGCATCGGCGTGCTGCTGTTCATCACGATCCTCGTCAGTGCGATTCGGCAACGTCGCACTGATCGCGAGCTCGGTCAGCTGCGCTGGGCGCGCCCGACGCTGGCGGTCAGCGGCGTGCTGCTACTGCTGTTCCTCGTCATCATCGCGATGATCCTCGCGGGCGGCTTCGAAGGGCTGATCTACAAGATTCCGCCGTCGCTGTACTTCGCGCTCACGCTGCCGCTGCTCGCGATCCCGCTTGCCTTGCTCGCGGCCTGGTTCGCGGTCCGGATCTGGCGCGCAGGCACGTGGACGCTCGGTGCACGTGTGCACTATTCGCTCGCGGCTGTGGCGGTGCTCGCGTTCCTCGTGGTCCTCAATTACTGGAATATGCTTGGCTACCGTTTCGGCTGAACGGCCTGCGTCGACCGTCAGCTCGATGACGGTCGACGTGCCGAGCCCCTATCTGCTGTTCCTGGGCGACATCACCGAGCTGCCGTATGCAAAGACGGCGCTCGGGCTGCGCGACTGGGCGCCGGAGAAGTGCGTCGGCGAGTACGCCCTGCCGGGAGCGACGGTCACGACGGGGCTGACGAAGTTGAATCCGACCGAAGCGCACGCGCGCGGCGCGCGCTCGCTCGTGATCGGCGTCGCCAATCGCGGCGGCACGTTGAACCCGGAATGGCTGCCCGCGTTGCTCGAAGCGCTCGAAGCCGGGCTCGACATCGTCAGCGGCATGCATGCACGCCTCGCCGACAATCGCGAGCTCGACGCGGCAGCACGGCGCCTCGGGCGTCGCCTGATCGATGTGCGCCGCCCGCCGCCGGGAATTCCGATCGCATCGGGCCGTAAGCGCAGCGGTAAGCGTCTGCTCACTGTCGGCACCGACTGCGCGCTCGGCAAGAAGTACACGGCGTTGGTGTTGGCGCGCGAGTTCCGCCGTCGCGGCGTCGACGCGGACTTTCGCGCGAGCGGCCAGACCGGAATCCTGATCGCCGGCAGCGGCATTCCGCTCGACGCCGTGGTCTCGGACTTCGTCGCCGGCGCGGCCGAGCTGCTCAGTCCCGATGCCGACGACGATCACTGGGACGTGGTCGAGGGCCAGGGCTCGCTGTTTCATCCGTCGTACGCAGGCGTCTCGCTCGGGCTGCTGCACGGGACGCAGCCCGACGTCATCGTGCTGTGTCACGAGGAAGGCCGCGACCGCATTCTCGGTCTCGAAGAGTTTGCGCTGCCGTCGCTCGACGAAGCCGTCTATCTGAACGTGGAGCTGGCGCGCCGCACGAATCCCCATGTGCGCTGTGCCGGCGTTTCCTTGAATACATCGGGGCTCGATGCGTCGCGTGCGCGCGCTGTGCTTGCCGAGCTCAAAGCGCAGCTCGGCATGCCGGTCGCGGATCCGATGCGCAGCGGGCCGGAACTGGAGGAGCTGGTCGCATCATGTCTGTCACCCAACCCCTCGCGCGCGTGACGCTGCAGGTCGATGTCGAGAAATGGCCGCTGAAGGCGCCGTTCCGCATCACCGGCTACACCTTTGTCGAGATCGACGTCGTCATTGCGACGGTCTCCTGCGGCGGCTACACGGGTCGCGGCGAAGCGGCGGGTGTGTACTACCGCAGCGAGAACGCTGCGTCGATGGTGGCGCAGATCGAAGCCGTGCGCGGTGAGATCGAGGCCGGCATCGATCGCGAATCCTTGCGACGTTTGATGCCTGCAGGCGGCGCGCGCAACGCCGTCGACTGCGCGCTGTGGGATCTCGAAGCGCGACTCAGCGGCCTGCCGGCATGGAAGATCGCGGGTCTCAATCCGCCGGTGCCGCTCGTCACGACGTTTACGCTCGGCGCGGAAGATCCCGAGCAGATGGCGCGAACGGCAATGTCGTATGCCGGCGCGCAGGCCATCAAGCTCAAACTCACCGGCACGCCGATCGATGCCGACCGCGTACGGGCAGTGCGGGCAGCGCGCCCGGAGGCGTGGCTTGGAGTCGACGCCAACCAGGGCTTCACGCGCGCCTCGCTCGCCGACCTGATGCCGGTGCTCGTCGACGCACGCGTCGGCTTGATCGAGCAGCCGTTTCCGATCGGGCGCGAGTCGGATCTCGACGGCCTGCGCTCGCCGATTCCGATCGCCGCCGACGAGAGCGCCCAGGATCTGAAGGATGTCGACGGGCTCGTCGGCCGCTTCGACGTCGTCAACATCAAGCTCGACAAGAGCGGCGGACTCACCGAGGGGCTCGCGATGGCGCGGCAGGCGCACGCACTCGGCCTCGGCGTCATGGTCGGCAACATGACGGGCACAGCCCTGGCGATGGCGCCGGCAGCGCTCGTCGGCCAGCTCTGCCGCATCGTCGATCTCGATGGACCGATCTTCCTGCGTAACGACCGTTCGCCGGGCGCCGTGTATGAGAACGGCACGTTCTGGTGTCCGCCCGAAGTGTGGGGCGGCGGAGCGCGCACGAAGTGAGCAGTGAGGTCGCCGCCGCCGGCGTACTGCCCCAGTCCAAGGACTGGTTCGGCCAGCCGCGCGGCCTGACGATCCTGTTCCTGACGGAAATGTGGGAGATGTTCTCCTACTACGGGATGCGTGCGCTGCTCGTCTACTACATGGTCAAGCAGCTCGCGATCACGCAGCAGAACGCATCGCTCATCTACGGCTTGTACACCGCATTCGTGTACTTCACGCCGATCGTCGGCGGCGTCATTTGCGATCGCTGGCTCGGGCGGCGCAACTCGGTGCTGCTCGGCGGCTCGATCATGGCGATCGGCCATTTCCTGATGGCGTTCGAGCCGCTGTTCTTCGTCGCGCTGGCGACGATCGGCATCGGCAACGGCTTGTTCCTGCCGAGCCTGCCGAGCCAGATCAACGGCCTGTACCGGCACGACGACCCCCGTCGCAGCACTGCGTACAACTATTACTACCTCGGCGTGAATGTCGGCGCCTTCCTCGCCCCGCTCGGCTGCGGCACTGTCGGTGAGCTGTACGGTTGGCACTGGGGCTTCACCCTCGCCGGCATCGGCATGGTCGGCGGCTTGCTCATCTATATCTTCGGCAGCCGCTACCTGCCGCCCGAGCCGCTGCGCGTCGCGCCAGCGCAGCCCGTCGTTCGCCCGCACTGGTACGAGGCGGGAACCGCGCAACGGTTCGCGCTGCTCGCGGGTATTTGCGGCGTGGTCGTCGTGTTTCGCGGCGCGTACGAGCAGATCGGCAACACGCTGCCGCTGTGGATCGAGCACGTCGACCGCTCGGTCGGCGCATTCACGATCCCGATGACGTGGTTCCAGTCGCTGAATCCGTTGCTGGTCTTCATGCTGACGCCGTGGTTCGTCGCGCGCTGGGTGCGGCACGCGCGCGAAGGGCACGAGCTCACGTCGATCCGCAAGATGGCGATCGGAGCCGGCGGTGTCGCCCTCTCTTATCTGCTGCTCGCGGCAGTCGCGGCGTTCAGCGACGGCGGCGTCGTGGCCGAAGGCTGGGTCTGGCTGGTCCTCTTCTTCGTCGTGATGACGGCTGGCGAGCTCTACATCCTGCCGATCGGCCTCGGATTGTTCGGGCGGCTCGCACCCAACGGATTCACCGCAACGACCATCGCGCTGTGGTTTCTGGCGGCGTTCTTCGGCAATCTGCTCGCCGGCGCGTTCGGCACCCTGTGGAGCAGCCTGTCGCCGCCGCAGTTCTTTGCAACGACCGCGGCAATCGCAGCGTTGTCTGGCGCGTTGCTGCTGGCGTTCAATCGGCCCGCGCAACGCGCCGAAGGGGAATCTCCATGACCACCCGACTCCTGTCAGTCGTCATCGCCGCTCTGGCCGCGTCCGTCACCTTCGCGGACATCCCGAAACCGGATCCGACGAAAGCCGCGCCCGTGACGCCACCCGTTGCGCAGCCCGCCCCGCAAGGGACCGCCATACCGCTCACTGCCGCGGATGCGGCAGCATTCCTCGACGGCATGCTGCCCTCCTCCATGGCGATCGGCGACATCGCCGGCGCGACAGTCGCGATCGTCAAGGACGACGCGCTGCTGCTCACGCGCGGCTATGGATTCGCCGACGTCGAGAAGCGCATTCCGGTTTCTGCCGAACAGACGTTGTTCCGGCCCGCTTCCATTTCGAAGCTGTTCACCTGGACCGCGGTGATGCAGCAGGTCGAAGCCGGCAAGCTCGATCTCGATCACGACATCAACGAGTACCTCGATTTCAAGATCGAAGGCTACGGCGGGCAACCGATCAAGCTGCGGCACTTGATGACGCACACGGCGGGCTTCGAGGAATCGCTGCTCGATCTGCTGGTCGAAGACGTGAGCAAGGTGAAGCCGCTGGAGCAAGCGCTGAAGGACAGCATCCCCGCGCGGATCTATCCGCCGGGCACCGTGCCCGCGTATTCCAACTACGGCGCATCGCTCGGCGGCTACATCGTCGCGCGTGCGTCCGGCATGCCGTTCGAGCAGTACATCGAAGAACACATCTTCAAGCCGCTGAAGATGGAGCACTCGACCTTCCGGCAGCCCGTGCCGGAAACGCTGCGCGACCACCTGTCGAACAGCTACGTCACCGCATCGTCGGAAAAGCCTGTGCCGTTCGAGTTCGGATCGGACGCGCCCGCCGGCGCACTGTCGGCGCCGGCACCCGACATGGCGCAATTCATGATGGCGCACTTGAACGGTGGCGTGCTGCCGGGCGGCGATGAAGGCAATCGCATCCTGAAACCCGAGACTGCGGAGCTGATGCACAGCGTGGCGAATCGTCCTGCGCCGGGCGTCGATGCGATGGCCCACGGCTTCTACGAGCAGCATCGCAACGGCGTGCGTGTGATCGCGCACGGCGGCGACCTGACGGCGTTTCACAGCGAGCTGGTGCTGATCCCGACAGCGAAGGTCGGTCTGTTCGTATCGTTCAACAGCAGCGGCAAGGCGAACTCCGTCTACAAGCTGCGCACCGCGCTGTTCGAAGCCTTCATGGACCGCTACTTTCCGCGCCAGGCGCCGCCGCAGGATGCGCCGCCGGCCGACGCGAAGGCGCACGCGGCTGCCGTCGCGGGTCCCTACGAGGGCAGCCGGCGCGCGGAGAAGAACCTCTTCAGCTTCTTCTATATGTTCGGCCAGTCCGCGGCGACCGCCAACGACGACGGCACGATCCAGGTCGGCGGCCTGGACGGGCTCAATGACGAGCCGAGGAAGTTCCGCGAGGTCGAGCCGTGGCTCTGGCGCGAAGTCGGCAGCGAAATGCGCCTCGCGGCCACGCACGACGAACAGGGCAACGTCATCAGCCTCGTGCCGGACGGGTACGGCCCCATCATCGTGTTCCAGCGCCCGCCGGCGTGGCGCGACAAGCGGTGGCTGCAGCCTGCCGTCGTCGTTGCCGGGGCAGTGGTGATGCTGGCGCTGCTGATTCGCGTGATCGCGCCCCTGCGCCGCCGCTTCGCCCGCTCGGCTGCCGCCGCTCCGGCGCCGGTCGCTGACAGGAATCGACGGCGTTCCCTCGTGGCGATCCTGCTGTGCTTCGCATTCATCGCCCTCGCGGTATCGGTGCTGCTGATGTTCTCCAGCGAGTCCTTCTGGGTCATCTCGTCCGACGCCCGATGGTTCGTGCGCCTGCTGCAGCTGTCGGCGCTGGCCGCCGTCGTCGGCGCGGTGATCTCAGTCATCGCCGCCGTCGATACGTGGCGTGCACCGACCCGCAAACTCTCGCTGTCCCTCGGCAGGACGGTGCTGGCGGCCGCCTGCCTGGTCTGGGCGTACGTGGCCATAGCCTTCCACTTCCTTGCCGATCCGGCTGCAGTACTAGTTGTAGGTCGGGCTTCAGCCCGACTTCAGCTATCCTATGCGGCATGAAATCGAAACAGACGACGCTCGGGACGCTGCTGCGTAAGCTCCGGGCACGCAACGACTGGACGCTCAAGGAGATGAGCGAGCGCACCGGCATCCCGGTCTCGACGCTCTCCAAGGTCGAGCACGACCGCCTCACGCTGACGTACGACAAGCTGCAGCAGCTCAGCCATCGGCTGAACATCCGCATGTCCGAGCTGTTCGCCGAGAGCGATGCCGTGCCCGACGCGCCGGTGACCGCGCGGCGCAGTGTCGGGCGCGTCGACCGCGCGATCCGCGTCAACACCAAGAACTACGATTACTACTACCTGTGCCCCGAGCTGCGCCGCAAGCGCATGATCCCGGTGCTCACGCGCATCCGCGCGCGCAGCGTCGCCGAGTTCGGCGAGCTCGTGCACCACTCCGGCGAGGAGTACATCTACGTCATCGAAGGCCGCGTGGAGATCCACACGGAGTTCTACGATCCGATCACGCTCGAGGCCGGCGAGTCGATCTACATCGATTCGAACATGGGCCACGCCTATGTCGCGGCGGAAGGCTGCACGGAAGCGACGGTGATCGGCGTGTGCTCGAGTGCCGACGATGGCTTGATGCAATCGCTGATGAGCCTGCACGCGGACGAGCCGGTCGCCGTGACGGTCGACGACACAGAAGCCGCGAAACCCGAGCGCCCGGCGCGCGCGAAGCGCCCGAAGCTCAGGACAACGGCCACACGATCATGATCAGCGGCACGCCGAGCAGCAGGATCAACAGCGACAGCGGCGCGCCGAGCCGCGCGTAATCGCCGAAGCGATAGCCGCCCGGCCCCATCACCAGCGTGTTGCACTGATGCCCGATCGGCGTCAGGAAGTCGCACGCCGCACCGATCGCCACTGCCATCAAGAACGCATCCGGCTGATAGCCGAGCTTCTGCGCGAAGCTCGCAGCGATCGGTGCCATCACCAGCACTGTCGCGGCGTTGTTCAGGAAGGGCGTGATCATCATCGCGGCGAGCAGCATCAACGCGACGGCGCCGTAGGCAGGCAACACATGCGCGACGCCGGACAGCGCCCCGGCGATCACGTCCGAACCGCCGGTCGTGCGTATCGCCTCGCTGACGGGAATCAGCGCGCCGAGCATGACGAGGATCGGCCATTCGACCGTCTCGTATGCTTCGCGCAGCGTCAGCGATCCGAGCAGGATCGTCAGTACTCCCGCGCCGAAGAATGCGATGCCGACCGACAGCGTGCCGGTGCCGGCAAGCACCATCGCGGCGATCAACACGGCGATAGGAATCAGCCCGCGACGCACGCTGCCGAGACGGAGCTGGCGCGCGGCTAGCGGCAGGCAGCCGAGCGCACGTAGTTGCGCCGGCATGTGCGCCAGCACGCCCTGAAGCACGATCACATCGCCACTGCGCAGCTCGATGTCGCGCAACCGTTCCGTGAAGCGCTGGCCGCTGCGGCTGACGGCGAGCAGATTCACGTTGAAGCGTTCGTGCAAGGCGATGCGCCCGGCGGCCTGGCCGATGAGCAGCGAGTTCGGGCCGATCACCGCCTCGATCACACCGATCTCGTCGTTCTGCTCGTTCTTCGCTTCCGTCCGGCTCGCGCGACTCTCCCCTTCCAGCTCGAGGTCCGAGCGGGCAACGGCGCGCTCGAGTGCAGCCGGCTCGCCTTGCAACAGCACGATGTCGTTCGGCTGCAGCTTCATGTCGGGCAGCGGCGCCGCAGTCTGCTCGTCGCGCACGACTGCGGTCACCATGACTTCCTGGTCGGCTTGCTTGCGCAGCTCGCTGACGGTCTGGCCGGCGATCTCCGAATCTTCCTTCACGCGCGCTTCGGTCACGTAGTCGCGGATGTCGATCGCCTCGCCGAGGCTCGGCGACGCCTGCCGATCCTTCGGCAGCAGGCGGTAACCCAGCACGAGAAACAGGACGCCGGCCGCCGACAGGCCGAGTCCCACCGGCGTGAAGTCGAACATGCCGAACGGCTCGCCGAGGATCTGCTCGCGCAAGCGCGACACGATGATGTTCGGCGACGTGCCGATCAGCGTCATCGTGCCGCCGAGCAACGAGCCGAACGCCATCGGCATCAGCAGCATCGACGGCGAGCGATTCGAGCGCTTGGCCATCTGCAGCGCGATCGGGATCATCATGGCCAGCGCGCCGATGTTCTTCACGAACGCCGACAGCAGCGCCACGGCGCCGACCAGGACCAGAATCTGCACGCGCGGCGAAGTGACGTGCGGCGCAATCGGCTGCAGAGCCACTTCGATGATTCCCGAGCGCGCGACCGCCGCGCTCACGATCAGTGCGCCCGCAACGATGACGACGATCTCGTCGCTGAAGCCGCTGAACGCCTTGTCGGCCGGCACGACTCCGATCAACACCGCGACCAGCAGCGCCACGCCTGCCACGAGGTCGTAGCGCAGCCGGCCCCACACGAACAGCGCCATCGTGCCGGCAATGACTGCGAAGGCCAGGATCTGTTGCAGCGTCATCGTTGACGCTCAACGTGTGGGATTCGGCTTGCGTTCCCCAATGCTAGACTCGCGCTCCCCGACATCAAGACGTGGAGACACTGACCATGAAGGCGAGACCTCGGCCTGGCGCTCGCTGGCACGCTGTTGCTGGCGGCATGCTCCCGCGAGCAACCCGAAGGCGCGCCGCGCGAGCCCGAGCCGACGACCGCCGCCCCCGCCGAGAAGGCAACTCCGGCCGAGTCAGCGGAGGCCGTCGCGCAGGTCGCGCCGACCCAAGGCAATACCGTGACGGGCTCGGTCGCGTTGGCATCGTCGCCGCAGGGCGTGCACATCACCGGCGCCATTCAGGGCCTGAAACCGAACGCCGAGTTCGGCTTTCACGTTCACGAGAAGGGCGACTGCAGCGCGCCGGACGGCAGCAGCGCGGGCGGCCATTTCAATCCCACGCAGGCTCAGCACGGCAATCCAGCGAGTGGCCCGCACCACGCCGGCGACATGGTGAATATCCATTCCAACGCGGAAGGTGTGGCAGAAGTCGACACGACTGCGACCGGGACGACGCTGCACGGCGACCCGAACACGGACGTGATGGGCAAGGCGATCGTCGTGCACGAGAGTCCCGACGACTACACCACCCAGCCCTCCGGCAACTCCGGCAAGCGCGTCGCTTGCGGAGTCATCGCAGCGCCTAGCCCGCAGTAATCGGTCGTTCGTGCAGCATGACGCGCAGCTTCGCTAGCGCGTATTTCTTGCGGCTCAGGACAGTGTCGCGCGGCGCCTCGGTCAGCGCCGCGATGGCACCGATCATCATCCCATCTGCCCACATCGCGACCACCTGACGCTGCTCGAACGGCAACCGTCGCAGCGCCTTGTACAGGAGCGCGTTGCGTTGCCGCTCTTCGAGCGGGTCCGCAGGATCGGGCGCGAAGCGATGCGTCTCCGCCAGCGTCGCACCCAGGTCGGCCGGCAGCGGCACGCTGCGTGTAGCAGCAAACTTGCGCCGGTACTCGTCGATGAAGTGATTGCGGGCGAGCGTGCACAACCAGGTCCGGAAGGCAACGTCGGAAGCCGCGGCGAACGCCCCCTGGCGAGCCGCGTCGATCACCTTGAGCCAGGTCTGCTGCGCGACGTCTTCCGCGACCGCACGGTTGCGGCTCAGGCGAGTGAGGAATCGCAGCAGCGCAGCCCGATTGCGTTCGAACAGGCGCGCGAGCGCCGTACAGTCGCCATCGCGCTGGAAGCGGAGCATCAGCTGGGCATCGTCCTGGGCCGGCATGCGGGCATGTCGTCAATGGCTGCGACTACCCGGGATATCGTTATTCGAGTGCGAAAACCGCCAGCGCGGTGCCCCCGGCACCTCAGGTGAGTGCGCCGCTGGCGCGTAGCTCGTCGATCTGCTGCCGCGAGAAGCCGGCTTCGCCGAGGATGGCGTCGGTGTCTTCGCCGGCGCGGCGCGGGGCCTCCGGCGTCTGAGCCGGCGTGCGGCTGAATCGCGGGACCGGTGCGTTCTGCTCGACGCCGTTGATCTTCACGAATCGTACCGCGTGCAACGTTGTGCGGATGCCGGGCGGCCTCGTCCACCGTCAGCACGGGTGCGAAACACGCGTCCGTGCCTTCCATGATGCGGCACCATTCGTCCCGCGTTCGCGACGCCACCGCGGAAGCGATCGCCGAGCGCAACTCGACCCACTCGCGCGTCGCCGGGTCGACGACCGGAAAGCCGACCCGCGCATAGCGCTGCCAGTCGAGGCCGAGCTTGTCGAGCAGCTGCGCGAAGAACTGCGGTTCGAGCGCGCCGATGGCCACGTACTTGTGATCCTTGGTCCGATAGGTGTCGTAGTACGGCGCCGCGCCGGCCAGGAAGTTCATGCCGGTCGCATCCTGGAACATGCCGCGCGCGCGCATCCCGTAGAACATCGCGAGCAGCGCGGTCGAGCCATCGACCATCGCGGCATCCACGACCTGGCCGCGTCCCGACTGGCGGGACTCGATGAGCGCCGCGAGCACGCCGTACGCGAGCAACATGCCGCCGCCGCCGAAGTCGCCGATGAGATTGAGCGGCGGCACCGGCTTGCCGCCCGGCGTGCCGATGAGGTGCAGCACGCCGGCGAGCGCGATGTAGTTGATGTCGTGACCGGCCGCGGGCGCGAGCGGACCGTCCTGGCCCCAGCCGGTCATCCGGCCGTATACCAGACGGGGATTGCGCGCGAGGCAAGGCTCCGGTCCGAGGCCGAGACGCTCGAGCACGCCAGGCCGGAAGCCTTCGATCAGCACGTCGGCCTGCTCCAGGAGCTTCAGCACGACCTCGACCGCCGCGGCGTTCTTCAGATCCAGCGCGATCGACCGCCGATTGCGCAGCAACGGGTCCGGCGGCGCCGGCTCGTTCTGCCGCGCAGAGGCGCGCTCGACGCGGACGATCTGCGCACCGAGGTCAGCGAGCATCATGGAGCAGAACGGCGCGGGCCCGATCGCAGCGATCTCGACGATTTTGATTCCGGCCAGCGGTCCCATGGGAGTGCTATTGTACTTGTTGTTATGAAAACTCCACTGTGCGAATTGCTCGGAATCGAATTCCCGCTGTTCGCCTTCAGTCACTGCCGCGACGTCGTGGCCGCAGTGTCCAACGCGGGCGGCTTCGGCGTGCTCGGCGCCAGCCGGCACACGCCCGAGCAGCTGGAGCTGGAGTTGCAATGGATCGACGAGCACGTGCACGGCCGGCCGTACGGCGTCGACATCCTGATCCCGGAGAACATGATCGGGCGCGACGAGAACGTCGATTCCGAAACGCTGCGCGCCCGCGTGCCGGCCCGCCATAAGGAATTCGTGCAGGCGCTGCTCGCCCGCTACGGAGTCGCGCTCGATCTCGACGATCCGATCGTCGCGAAACGCGAGCTGAGCCTGCTGCCCGCCGTGTCCGCGCGGCTGATGGACGTCGCGTTCGCGCATCCGATCAAGCTCATCGCCAATGCGCTCGGCTTGCCGCCGCAGTCGATGATCGATCGCGGGCGCGCACAAGGTGTCGCCGTCGCGGCGCTGGTCGGTGCGAAAGAGCATGCAATCCGGCAAGTGCAGGCGGGTGTCGACATCATCGTTGCCGAAGGCGCGGAAGCCGGCGGCCACTGCGGCGAAGTCTCGACGCTGGTGCTGGTGCCGGAAGTGATCCGCGCCCTCCAGCCGATCCGCCCGGTGCCCGTGCTCGCCGCGGGCGGCATCGTCACGGGCCGTCAGATGGCCGCGATGATGGCACTCGGCGCGGCCGGCGCGTGGACCGGCTCGGTGTGGCTGATGACGAGCGAATCGGAAGCATCGCCGCTCATCCAGGAGAAGTTCGCAGCCGCAACCTCGCGCGACACCGTGCGTTCCAAGAGCCGCACCGGCAAATACACACGTCAGCTGCGCTCGGCGTGGACTGACGCGTGGAGCGGCCCCGACAGCCCTGGCCCGCTGCCGATGCCGTTGCAGTTGTTTCTGAGCGAGCCGGCGCTGCGGCGCGCGGAACACGAGGCCAGCCGCGGCAATCGGCAAGCGGAAGATCTCGTGACGTACTACGTCGGCCAGGGCGTCGGACTGCTCGACCAGGTCAAGACGTCGCGCGCGGTCGTGCGAGAGTTCATGGAAGAGTTTGCGGAAGCAGTAGCGGAAATGAGCCAGCTCGCGGCAGAGTGACTCCGCTCACCTTCCAGGCCGCGCAAACACGAACCGATTCCCATACTCGAACGAGCGCACGTGGATGGGCGCGCCCAGCGGATCGTCCTCGGTCATCGCTTGCAGCGTGCGATCGTCCTCATCGTGCGTGTTCGCGAGAAAGCGCTCTCCCGTTCCGTCGAGCCGGCCGACTACGACCGCGTGCGCTGGGCCGCTCTTGCCATGCACGACCGTGTAGCTCTCGATCGTCGCGGGGCCGTCGGCCTCGCCTGCGAGGCTCGGCGCGGGCCATGAATCCACTTGTGCCTGCAAGGGACTGCTGTCGCAGCGTGCGAACTGCGCCGGTCGGGTCGAATAGATGCCGACCGCGTACTTGGACATGTGCCCGCCGTTCGCACCGATCAGACCGAACGTCCCGTCGCGCTCGCGCAGCTTCTCCACCATCGACGCGATCGCGTGCGTCGAGTAGCTGTTGCCCGGCCCGCCGAAGTACGGCAGCCCGCCGGTCACCGTCAACCCGCGCGGATCCTGTGCCGAAAGCCCCAAACCGTCGCAGACATTGAACACCGCGATCGGAAAACAGCTGTACAGGTCGAACAACGCGATATCGTCGAGCGTCACGCGCGCCGCGCTGAGTGCTTCACGACACGCGAGCCGCGCGGCCGGCGATGCGCCCAGATCTTCGCGACTCATGATCTCGCGCTCTTTCACGCACGAGTAACCGTGCAGGTACACCCACTTGCTGCGATCGATGCCGAGCTCCTGCGCGGCCTCCGTCGACGTGATCAACACCGCTGCCGCCTGGTTCACCTGGTCGCGCGCGACGAGCAGACGCGTATACGGATCCGCGATCATGCGGTTGCGCTCGCTCGGCGCGACGAGTGACTCCGGCGTATACGCAACCGGTGCGGTCGAGTACGGGTTCGCCGCCGCGACCGCGCTGAACGGCGCGAACAGACGTCCCATCTCGCGCGCATAGTCCTGTCGCGACAATCCCAACCGCGCGCGACGCGCCTGCTCGAAGATCGCGTACGAGATCGACGCCTGCACGAGGCCGTGCTGTCGTGTGTACGGTGTGCTGAGCTCGTCGAGACCGAGCCCGCGATCGTCGACCGGCGCGTCGATCGATTCCGCCCAGTCCGCGGCCAGACCGTTCGCCATCAGGTGTTTCGAGGTGGAGATCGCCTCGGAGCCGACGACGAGCGCGACGCGCAGCGAGCCGGCCGCAACGCGCTCGCAGAACTCGCTGACCAGGGTTTGCGGCGTGTCGCCGCCGACTTTGGCCCACACTGCCGTGCGCGGCGTCGCGCCGAGTCGCCGCGCGATCGAATGCGGAAAGTTGTCGGACTTGCCGAACGGCGTCGAATAGCGCGGGATCGAATCTTCGAACGTGCGCAACGCACCGATGCCGTCGATCTGGGCCACGACGCGCGGGTCGTCGAGCGCGTCGCGGCACGCGCGGCTCGCCGCCTCCACTGCCAGCTCGACGCTGGACAGGCCGCGATACTGCGGCGAATCCAGGCGATCGGTGTACTGGCCGACGCCGACGATCACCGGAGTCTGCGGATGCGTCATGACGAGCGCGGCCCGGGCCGCACGAACCTGCTGCCCGGCGGCGGTGGCGCTTCCGGCGGACCGGCGAAGCATTGCGCCATCGACATCCACTCGTGTGCGACTTCGCCGCTGACGTGCAACGTGGTGTCGACGATGTTGCGCGTCTGCGCAACGACCTGGCAGAACTCCACGGCCAAGCCTGCCACGAAGTTGCGGTCGTCGGGCTCGTGCCAGGTCCACGACTCTCCGGATGGACTGTGCAGACGAACGTGCGGCTTCTTCGTCGGCACCGCGCGACCGCGATTCGCGAAAGTCCACGCGAAGGTGTTGACGCCCATGATGGCGATGTTGCGAATACGATCGTGCTCGACGCGCACGCGGCCGAGCATGTCGAAGGCGGCCTGGCCGTGTGCCCACGTTTCCATCTGGCGTGCGCTGATGCAGGAACGCACGCTCATGTCCGGGCCCGCCCACTTCACGCGCTGCGCGGGATCGAGTCCCGCGTATTCATCGGCGAGCTGGCGCGAGAACTCGTGCCAGCGTTGCAGCAGCTCGCGCCCGGTGCAGCCGCGCAACCAGACGCGCGTGTACTCGACCATCGAGCGCCCGGAAGCGAGCGAGTGGGAAATGCTGTCCCAGAAGGAAGCGAAGGCGTGCGGACCTTCGAGCGTGAGGCGCGCCGCGTAGTCGAACATGTGCAGGTGGCCCAGCACGTCGTCGAGCGTCCAGCGCTTGAATTGGGTTGGCTGCGACCAGCGTGCCATGTCGACGTCGGCGAGCAACGCGTACAGCGCGTCGCACTCGTCGCGATAGTCGATTGCCTGAGTCAGCATCGCGAGCACCCGTCGTTATGGCGCTCACTCTAGCAGAGTCGGGCTAAAGCCCGACCTACAGGCGACGCTTCTCCACCGCCGCCGCCAACCGCTCCAACACTCCGACCGACGTCGCCCAATCGATGCAGCCGTCGGTAATGCTCTGTCCGTAGACCAACGGACGGCCCGGCGCCAGATCCTGCCGCCCGCCGACCAGGTGACTTTCGACCATGACGCCGGCGATGCGCCGCTCCCCGCCTTCGATCTGCCGTGCGATAGCGTCTGCGACGGTCGGCTGATTCTCCGGCCGCTTGCTGCTGTTGCCGTGACTGACGTCGATCATCACCTGCGGGCGCAGGCCGGCGCCGGAAATTGCTGCGCAGACGCTGGCGATGCTGGCCGCGTCGAAGTTCGGCGCCTTGCCGCCGCGCAAGATGATGTGGCAATCGTCATTGCCGGCCGTCGTCGCGATCGCGCTGCGGCCCTGCTTGGTCACGGCCAGAAAGTGATGCGGATGCGCCGCCGCCTGCACCGCGTCGATCGCGATCTTCACGTTGCCGTCCGTGCCGTTCTTGAAGCCGACCGGGCAGGACATTCCCGAAGCGAGCTCGCGATGCACCTGGCTCTCCGTCGTGCGCGCGCCGATTGCGCCCCACGCCACCAGGTCGCCGATGAACTGCGGCGTGATCATGTCGAGGAACTCGCACCCCGCCGGCAGGCCGAGACGATTGATGTCGAGCAGCAGTCCGCGCGCGAGCCGCAGTCCCTTGTTGATTTGGAAACTCCCGTCCAGGTCGGGATCGTTGATCAGCCCCTTCCAGCCGACGGTCGTGCGCGGCTTCTCGAAGTAGACGCGCATGACGATTTCGAGCGTGCCCTTGAAGCGCTCGCGCTGCTCGTGCAACCGGCCCGCGTACTCCAGCGCCGCGGCAGTATCGTGAATCGAGCACGGGCCGATGACGACCGCGAGACGATCGTCGGTGCCGTGCAGGATGCGCTGCAGGCCGCGGCGCGCGGCGCTGACGGTCGCCGAAGCCTGCTCGCCGCACGGATATTCGCGCATGAGCTCTTCCGGCGTGCTCAGCTCCCGGATGTCGCGGATGCGCAGGTCGTCGGTACGTATGTTCATAGTTAAAAAAAAACCGCCAGGGGTCTGGCGGTTCGTTCGTGTCTCGGTGTGAGTGCTTACATTCAGTTCGAGCGCAACGGTTCCGCCAGCAGCTGGGCTGGGTCGTAGTAGTACCAGAACCAATAGCGATGAACCGTCATGGGCGGCATTGATAGCACAGGCCGATCACGAGGTCCATCACGTTGGTGCCTGTCGGACCTGTACAGTGCAAATCGCCGAGCGCTTGCAGCAGCGTGTAGCTGTCTTGACGCCGTAGAAAATCATTCGCATCGAGCCCGCGTGCTCGGGCGCGCGCGACGGTCGAGCCGTCGACGAATGCACCGGCCGCATCCGTCGGCCCGTCGGTGCCGTCAGTGCCCGCGCTCAAGAGCGTGACGTTGTCGACGCCTTGCAGATCGAGCGCGGCGACCAACGCGAACTCTTGATTGCGCCCGCCGCGACCGTTGCCCTGAACCGGGAGTGTGGTCTCGCCGCCAGCGAGCAGTACGACTGGCGTGCCGTCAGTGCGAGCGGTCGCCGTCTGCCGCAGCGCCGCCGCGAAGCGATGCGCGGCTTCGTGCGTGTGTCCCTGCATTTCCATCGTCAGGATCTCAACCCTGCATCCGCGCTCGCGCGCAGCGCGCGCTGCCGCATCGATGGAGATGCGATTGCTTGCGACGATTCGGTAATGCGAGCCGCGAAAGATCCCTGAGGTTTCCTTCGGCGTCTCGGCGACCAGACCCGCGACGCCGCGCTCGAGATGCTCGACGACAGCGGGCGGCAATGCGGCGCGCAGTCCATAGCGGTCGACGATCGCGACGCATTCCTGAAACGTAGATGGGTCCGCGACAGTGGGACCGGAACCGATCGCAGCCGGCGAATCGCCGATCACGTCGGAGATCGCGAGCGTACAGAATGACGCACATCGCGCACGCTGCCGCAGACGTCCGCCAGTCACGGCCGAGAGATGCTTGCGCACGGCGTTGATCTCATCGATCTCTGCCCCGCCGTTCACGAGCACACGATTCGCAGTTTGAACATCGGCGAACGACAGTCCGGGCGCCGGCTCCACCAGCAACGCCGACGCGCCGCCGGTCAGCACGAAGAACATCGTGTCGTTCTCGGACGCTGCTTCGACGGCTTGCATGATCTGCCGCGTGCCTGCGAGGCCCGCGGCATCCGGCACCGGATGGCCGCCCTCCAGCACAGCGATACGTCGCAGCGGCTGACCATGACCGTGTTTGACGAGCACCGCGCCGGAATCGATGCGATCGCCGAGCACTGCTTCGAGGCCGCGCGCGAGCGACGTGGCTGCCTTGCCAGCGCCGGTAACAAATATCTTGCCTCGACCGGGCTGCGGCAGCGGCACTTCGACCGATCCGCCCGGGCCGAAGTAACGCCAGCCACTCGGTCCGATTTCGGAATGGGCGATCAGCAAGTCTTCGCCACGCGCAGCGCGAACTGCCGTATCGAAGAGCTCGATGAGCAGCGGATCCGACATCAACCGCGAACGTTGGAACGCAGGAATTCTGCGAGCCACGCGCCAACGCGCGCGCGATCGTTCGGCTCGCGCAGCGTCTGCAGAGCCCGATCCGCCTGCTCGTTGCTGTACTTCGAGCTGCGCCGCAGCTCGATCAAGGCCGCGGCGTACTCGGGCGTGAACTCCGGATGCGATTGCAGCGACATCGCCCGACGCTGCGGATATTCGACGATCCCGTACGGCGTGAAGTCGCTGCCGCCGAGCACGCGCGCGTCGGCCGGCAGTTTCACGATCTGGTCCTGATGCGAAGCCGGCACGGCGATCGAACGCGCGCCGTCCATCCATGCGGCGGGCTCCTGCACGTCGTAGCGATGCAGCCCGATGCCCCAGCCGCGCGGCGACTTGATCACCTGACCGCCAAATGCCTCTGCCAGCAACTGGTGGCCGAAGCAGATACCGACGAGCGCGCTATGTCCGCTCGCGTCGCGCACGAAGCCTTTCAGCGCATCGATCCAGGCGTCGCCGTCATACACACCCGAAGCCGAACCAGTGATGACATACGCCGCGCAGCTTTCGGCGCTTGCCGGCAGCTCGCCGTTGCGCACCTCGAACGTCGCGAACTCGTGCTGCGGCCCGAGCAGCTCCTGCACCATCGCGCTGTAGGAACCGAAGCGCTCCTGCAGCGGCGGCGGCGGATTGCCCGTTTGAAGAATGCCGACCTTGACCGTCATGGCGGACAAGATACTCCAGTGTCGGCGGCCGTGGCGCTGGCGACGTGTTGCGCGGTGGCGGCAACTGCCGCTTCGAGTGCCGTGCCCTTGGCGAGGGCCGCAGCCCGCTCGACATGAGTGCGCGCCTGCGACACGCAGCCCCGATCGCTGAGAATTTCCGCGAGATTGTTGTGGGCGACGACGCTGCGCGAATCGAGCGCGAGCGCCGCGAGATAGCCGCCCTCCGCCGCCTGCCGATCGCCGCGCCGATAACTGAGATTTGCGAGGCCGAGCTGCGGCCAGACCGAGTCGGGCCAATGCTCTCGCGCGACAACGTACGCCTGCTCAGCCGCGTTCAATCGCCCGACCGCTTCCAGCCCGGCAGCCGCGGCAACGTAGCGGTCGAGGTCCGCGCCTGCTGGCAACTGTCGCGGCTCCAGCACGACCAGCGCCCAGCGCTGTGCGCGATTCCAAGTGCTCATGAATCGTCGCATGCCCATCACGCGCCGCTCTGTCGTTCCCGATCGCAGCACCAGCGTGCCGGCCTCGAGGTCGTAGCCGACCAGCACTGCGTAATGCCAGATGGGAATGAGCTTGACGCCCAGGTTCTGCATTACGAGCACGGGCGTGCCGGCCGCCACCTGTCGCAACAGCGAAGGCAGATCCTGCGAAACCGGATAGACGAGGCGATCGCGCATGCGCGCCGCCGCCACGAGCTCGACCTGGAGACTCCCCTTCCGCCCAGGAACATAGACCTCGCCGACGAGATCCTCGGGCGAGCCCGGCGCACCGGCGCTGTGCAGAACGGTCGCGAGCGCGGCCGGCCCGCACTGGTATTGCTTCTGGGGAAAGAAGGGAACCTGCGTCAGCTCGACCTGCGCAGGAAGACCGGCAGTTTCAGCCGGCGCGAAGCGCGGCGGGTTGATCGTGCACCCGCCGAGCGCGGCCAGCACTAGAGATGCTGACGCCGCGCAGGCGGGCGCGAACCGGCGCAAGGCGCCCATCGGGTCAGTGCGTTATGGAAACTTCTTGAAGACGTCGATGACGCCGACGGCTTCGAGGATCAGCAGCACGACGAAGACAACGCCAATGACTGCGAGAATGTCGGCGCCCGCCGCCGGCGCCTGATCGATCCGGTCCGCGAGCGTGCTCAGCTCCGAGTCCGTCAGGCGCGCAAGCCTTGCCTCCACTTGCGCCTGGTCGACGCCCAGCGCCCGCAGCTGTTCGCGAGCCTCGGCCGTAGCCAGCGCGCGATTCACACGCGCCAGGTCGTTGTCGCGTTGGGCCGATTCCAGCCCGGCGAGCGTGCCGATGACTTCGGCCTGCACGACGAGCGGCGAACCGACGTTCAACAACGCTACCGCGAGAATCTGCACCAATACTGTCTTCAGCAACCCGGTCATGGAGTTACCTCTGGTGAGCCCTTTAGTGGGCATGGCGCCCGGTATACGCGCCCGCCCGCGACGGCTGTTCCCCTTGTAAGGACTGTCGTCACTTGACAGGCGTGCCGCGAATGCATTTTGATTGCGCGGGAAATTCGCAGAACACTCCTATGCGGCAGTCTACTCACGAAGGGAATGGCGACGCCCGCCCGCCCGGCGCCGACGCGACCTCCTTGCTGAAGGATTCGGCCAGCGCAGCCTCCACGGTCCTGATCGTCGAGGACGAGATCGTCGTCAGCTTCTTCATCCGCACGCTGTTCGAGGAGCGCGGCCTGCAGGTCGCCTCGGCGGCAACCGCGGCGGAAGCTCTGCAGCTGATCGCAGAGCTGGGCAGCTCGCCTGAGCGCAGCGATCATCGATGTCGGGCTGCCGGATACGTCGGGCGACCAGCTGGTGGCGCCGATCCGCGCCGTGCTGCCCGAGGTGCCGATCGTGATCGCCACGGGCTTTTCGGAGAGCGAATTCGGCCGGCGCTTCCAGGACGACGCGCGCGTGCGGGTGATCGGCAAGCCGTTCGACGCACCCCAGCTCTGGTCGGTGCTCGGCGCGCTCGATCCGGTCTTCGTCGAACCCGGTTTCGCCTGAGCCGGACGGGGAACTTTCGCCGCAACCGCGGCGTTGCGCCTACCGATGCGAACAACCCCGCCATCCGTCGATCATTGGGCGGAGATCGGCGACGGCGAGCACCTCGTGCAGTTCTTCGAGGACTCGCAAACGCTCGTGGCATGCCTCGACGGGTTCATCGGCGGCGGGCTGCGCGCCAAGAGCGCAGGCATCGTCATCGCCTCGCGTGAGCACCTCGACGCACTCGATCAGCAACTGGCGGCGAGCGGCATCGACGTTGCAGCAGTCAAACAAAGCGGCTCGACCAAGGACGTGCTGATCAACTCCAGCCCGCTGCTGATCGACGGCAAATTCGTCTGCACCCGCTCCTCGATGCGCGACGTGACCGCGCAATGGTCCGTCGAAGGCCATCTGCGCGGCGAGGCGCAGAAGTGGGAGATCCTGCATCGAACCGGCGTGACGCTGTCGAGCCACCTCGACCTGGAGCGCGTGGTGCAAACAGTCACCGACGCGGCGGTCCAACTGACCGGCGCGCAGTTCGGCGCGTTCTTCTACAACGTCGTGAAGCCCGACGGCGACTCGTTCATGCTGTACACGCTGTCGGGCGCGCCGCGCGAGGCGTTCGCGAACTTCCCCATGCCACGTGCGACGGCGCTGTTCGGCCCGACGTTCCGCGGCGAAGGCACCGTGCGGATCGACGATGTGCTGGCCCATCCCGACTACGGCAAGTCCGGGCCATACCACGGCATGCCCGAAGGTCATCTGCCGGTGCGCAGCTATCTCGCCGTACCGGTCATCGCGCGCGAGGGCAAGGTGCACGGCGGCCTGTTCGGCCATTCCACGCCGGGCGTGTTCACTCATCGCGACGAGCTGATCGTCGGCGGCATCGCGTCGCAGGCCGCCATCGCGATGGACAACGCACACCTGTTCCGCGAGAGCCAGCGGGCGCACGAACAGTTGCGGCAGCTCAACGAAGAGCTCGAGCAGCGGGTTGCCGAGCGCACCAGCGAGCTGAGCCGCGCGGAGCTGCAGTTCAAGGAGCTGGTGAGCGGCGTCGTCGACTACGCGATCTACATGCTCGACGTCGACGGTCACATCGCCAGCTGGAACGCCGGCGCCGAGCGCATCAAGGGTTACTCCAAGGACGAAGCGATCGGCAAGCACTTCTCGATGTTCTACACGCCGGAGGATCGCGAGAAGCGCACGCCGCAGCACGCGCTGATGGCCGCAGCGACGCTCGGCAAGTACGAGGCCGAGGCGTGGCGCGTGCGCAAGGACGGCCAACGCTTCTGGGCCAGCGTCGTCATCGACGCGATCTACGACGACGCCGGCTCGGTCGTGGGTTTCGCCAAGATCACTCGCGACCTCACCGAGCGCCGCCTGATCGAGGAACAGCTACGGCAGTCGCAGAAGATGGAAGCGATCGGCCAGCTCACCGGCGGCGTCGCGCACGACTTCAACAACCTGCTCACCGTCATCGTCGGCAACCTCGAAACGATCTGGCGCCACGCTCCTGCCGACGACGGCAAATTGCGGCGCGCGATCGATCAGGTGACGCGCGGCGCACAGCGCGCCGTCACGCTGACCCAACAATTGCTGGCGTTCTCGACGCCGTCAGCCGCTGAATCCGAAGCCCACCGACATCAACCGGCTGGTCGCCGGCATGTCCGACCTGATCCGCCGCACGATCGGCGAGAACATCGCGGTCGTGCTCGCGGGCGGCCTGTGGCGCGTGGAGATCGATGCGCATCAACTGGAAAACGCGTTGCTCAACCTCGCCGTCAACGCACGCGATGCGATGCCCGAGGGCGGCAAGCTCACGATCGAGACGGCAAACGCGCATCTCGACGACGGCTATGCTGACCGCTACCCGGAGCTGACGGCCGGCCAATACATCGTCCTGTGCGTCACGGACACCGGCAGCGGCATGAGCGCCGACGTGATCGCGCACGCATTCGAGCCGTTCTACACGACCAAGCCGATCGGCCAAGGCACCGGTCTCGGCCTGAGCCAGGTGTACGGCTTCGTCAAGCAGAGCGGCGGGCACGTCAAGCTGTACAGCGAGGTCGGCGAAGGCACGACCGTGAAGATCTACCTGCCGCGCATGAGCGCGCAGGTGGACGAAGAGCAGGAACTTCCGACCAGCGTGCTGCCGACCGGCGGACGGCACGAAGTCGTGCTGGTGGTCGAGGACGACGACGACGTGCGCCTGTTCACGACCGACAATCTGCGCGATCTCGGCTTCAGCGTGCTCGAAGCGCACGACGGCCCGTCGGCGCTGAAGCAACTCGAGCAGCATCCGGAAGTGCAGCTGATCTTCACCGACGTTGGCCTGCCAGGTATGAACGGCGCGCAGCTCGTCGCCGCAGCTCGCGCGCTACGCCCCGACATCAAGGTGCTCTTCACCACCGGCTACGCGCGCAACGCCATCGTCCACCAGGGACGGCTCGACCCCGGCGTCGAGCTGATCACCAAGCCTTTCACGCGAATCCAGCTCGCGTCGCGCATCCGCGACGTGCTGGACGTGCCTGTCGGCGGTTCGCGCAAACCGGTGGCGCTCGTCATCGAAGACGAGGCGTTGGTGCGCATGTTCATCATCGACCAGCTGCACGATCTGGGCTTCGAGGTCATCGACGCAGGGAGCGCGAGCGAGGGCTTGCGCGCGGCGCGCAACCACGAGCAGTTGGATGTCGTGATCGTGGATCGCGGCCTGCCGGATCGCGACGGGCTCGACGTGGTCGCTGAACTGCGCATGCAGCTGCCGTCGCTGCCGGTGATCATCGCCAGCGGCTACGGTGACCTGCTGGATCACACATCCTTGCGCAATGACGCGCACATCCGCTTCATGTCCAAGCCGTACGACATCGACGCTCTGACGACGGCATTGCGCGCACTGCGCGTGCGGACGAGAGAGATGAGCTAGCCGCTAGTCCGGTATGACGGCCGTCGCTTCGATCTCCACCTTCGCGCCCTGCTCCACTAGCGCGACGACCTGCATGACCGACATCGGCGGGTAGTGCCGGCCGACGACATCGCGGTAGGCCGCGCCGATCTCCTTCAGCTCCGCGCGATACTCGTCGAGGCTCGTAACGAACCACGTCAGACGCACGAGATGCTCGGGTCGGCCGCCCGCCTGCGCGAGCAGCACGATGATGTTCTGCAGCGCCTGCCGGACTTGCACCGCGAAGCGGCTGCTCACCAGCTGTTGGGACTCGTTCCAACCGATCTGGCCGGCGAGATAGATCTGCCGCCCGCTCGCGCTGACCCCGTTCGAGTACCCTTTCGGCGCCGCCCAACCCGGCGGCTGCAGGAATTCGCTGCTCATCAATTGCCCTCGAAGACCGGCTTCTGCTTGGCGAGGAACGCGCGGTAGGCGCGCCGAAAATCTTCCGTCTGCATGCACAGCGCCTGTGCCTGTGCTTCCGCTTCGATCGCCTGTTCGAGGCTCATGCTCCATTCCTGGTGCAGCATCGTCTTCGTGATCCCGTTTGCGAACGCGGGGCCCGCTGCGATTTCCTGCGCCAGCTGCGTCGCCGCCGCGGGCAGCTGCTCGGGTGCGACGAGGCGATTGAAGAAGCCCCACTGCAGTGCCTCGTCGCCGTTCATGCTGCGCCCGAGATACAGCAGCTCCGCCGCGCGCCCGTGGCCGATGATGCGCGGCAGGATCGCGCACGCGCCCATGTCGCAGCCCGCCAGTCCGACGCGATTGAACAGGAACGAGACGCGGGAGCGCGCCGTGCCGACGCGCAGGTCGCTGACCATCGCGATGATCGCGCCGGCGCCGGCGCATACGCCATCGACTGCGGCGACGATCGGCTGCGGACAGCCGCGCATCGCTTTGACCAGGTCGCCGGTCATGCGCGTGAACGCGAGCAGACCCTTGGTGTCCATCTTCGTGAGCGGGCCGATGATCTCGTGCACGTCGCCGCCCGAGCAGAAGTTCTCGCCGGCGCCGCTGACGACGACAGCCTTGATCGCAGGCTCGCCACCGAGGCTGCGGAACAGGTCACGCAGCTCCGCGTACGACTCGAAGGTGAGCGGGTTCTTGCGCTCGGGCCGATTCAACACGACGCGGCCGAGCGCGCCGTCGACCGACCACTGGAAGTGCTGCGCGACGTAGTCAGAGAGTTGCATCGTCGTCACTCCGTGCCGCGCTCGTCGAGCGGCACATTGTCGAGTATGTGTTCCTTGAGCGTGTGCAATCGCTCCGCCAGCGAGCGGGCTTCGCGCGCCGACAGGCCAGCGAACATCTCCGCGATCCAGCGCTCGTGCTCGGCTGCCATGGTGCGAAACACACGGCGACCCTCGCGCGTGAGCTTCACGCGCAGCGCCCGCCGGTCGCTGCCGTCGGACTCGCGGACCACGAGGCCCTCGTCCTCGAGACTGTCCGTCAGACCGGTCACGTTGCCGCCAGTGACCATGAGCCGGCTCGACAACTCGCTCATGCGCAGCCCTTGCGGCGAACGATCGAGCTGTGCCATCAGATCGAAGCGCGGCAACGTCGTGGCAAAGCGTGCCTGCAGGCGGCGGCGCACGCGGCTTTCGACCAGACTCGTGCAGGCGTACAACCGCAGCCACAGTCGCAGCGCGTGATGATCGTCGCTGGTCGCGCGCGTCTCGGCGTCGATCGGTCGCCTATCGGCGCTCACATCACTTCTCCGCCGGCGACAGCGATGCTCTGCCCAGTGATGCTGCCAGCGCTGCCGCTGCAGAGCCAAAGCACGGTCTGCGCAACTTCCTCCGGCGTGATCAATCGTCCCTGCGGATTGCGTGCGGTTAGAGCGGCACGAGCCGCAGCCTCATCGCGGCCTGTCTTTGCCTGGATGTTGGCCACCGCGTCGCGCACCATGTCGGTATCCGAATAGCCGGGGCAAACTGCATTCACGGTGATGTTCTTGCGCGCGAGCTCCATCGCGAGCGCTCGCGTGAGTCCGATCACTCCGTGCTTGGCCGCGCAGTACGCGGTTACATAGGCATAGCCGGTGAGTCCCGCGGTGCTCGCGATATTGACGATGCGTCCCTTCCCCGCCTGAAGCATGTCGGGCAATGCGCAGCGAATGCATCGATAGACGCCGCCGAGGTTGACGGCGAGCATTTCGTCCCAGAGCGAATCGTCCGCTGTGTGCAACGGCGCACTGCTTGCCTGACCGGCATTGTTTACGAGAATCGACACGGGGCCGAATCGCTCCCTGGCGCGAGCGAATGCCGCTTGCAGCGCGGAGCCGTCTTTGACGTCGGCAACCGCGACGCACGTTTCCGCATTGGCGTTCAGCTCGGCGGCAAGCTTGTCGAGCGAATCGCGACTGCGCCCGAGCAGACTGACCTTCGCGCCTTGCGACGCGAGCGCGCGCGCAATGGCCGCCCCGATGCCGCGGCCTGCACCGGTCACGACCGCATGTTCTCCACGCAGTGAGCTCATACGACGCCCGCCAACAGCGCGGCGCGCTGCAGATTGCGTTCCAGCTGACTCTTGCCCGGCAGATATTGCTGCGGCCACCACTGCTCGGAGTGTTGAAGCTGCGCCGCTGCTTGCAAAGTCCAGCTCGGATTCGCCAGATGCGGCCGCGCGACGGCGCACAGATCGGCCCGCCCCGATGCGACGATCGAGTTCACGTGATCGGGCTCGTAGATGTTGCCCACTGCGATCGTCGGCACCTTGAGCGTGTTGCGGATGAAGTCGGAGAACGGCGTCTGGTACATCCTGCCGTAGACCGGCCGCTGCCAAGGAACAGTCTGGCCTGTCGATACGTCGAGCACGTCCGCCCCGGCCTCATGCAGAGCCCGCGCCGTGGCGATCAGGTCATCGTCACACAAACCGCCTTGCGCCCAATCGCTCGCGGAGATGCGCACGGACAGCGGCATTCCTGCAGGCATGATTGCGCGCACCGCGCGGATGACCTCGGCCGGGAAGCGCACGCGATTCTCGACCGAGCCGCCGTATCGATCCGTGCGCTGATTCGTAAGCGGCGACAGAAAGCTCGCCAGCAAGTAGCCGTGTGCCATGTGCAGCTCGATCATGTCGAAGCCGGCCTGCAGGCCGAGCTGTGCCGCGGTTACGAACTGCGCAGTGATCGTCGCGATGTCGTCTTCGCTCGCTTCCTTCGGTATCTGGCTCACGCCTTCGATGTACGGCAGCGGCGATGCCGAAATGATCGGCCAGTTGCTCGACGGGAGAGGATGGTCGGCCTCCTCCCATCCGAGCTGCGTCGAGCCCTTGCGGCCCGAATGCCCGAGCTGCAGGCAAATCTTCGCCTCGGTGTGCTCGTGTACGAAGCCGACGATGCGGCGCCACGCGTCGCGCTGCGTTTCGTTCCAGAGGCCCGTGCAGCCGAGCGAGATGCGCCCGTGCGGCGAGACGCACGTCATTTCACTGACCACGAGACCGGCGCCGCCGGTCGCGCGCGCGCCGTAGTGCACGAGATGCCAATCGTTCGGCACGCCGTCGATCGCCGAGTACTGCGCCATTGGCGATACCACGACGCGATTGACGAGCTGCAGGTCACGCAGCTTGAAGGGCAGGAACATCGGCGCGCAGCTGCCGTCCGCGACACCTGCCCGCTCCGCGAGGCAACGCTCGATGTTGCCGACGAACGCAGCGTCGCGCAGTTTGAGATTGTCGTGACCGATACGCTGGCTACCGGTCAGCAAGCTGTACGTG
Source organism: uncultured Gammaproteobacteria bacterium (assembly GCA_963830745.1). Lineage (GTDB taxonomy): Bacteria > Pseudomonadota > Gammaproteobacteria > Steroidobacterales > Steroidobacteraceae > Steroidobacter. The sequence continues at coordinate 198,495 of CAWHNL010000007.1, read as the reverse complement.
AACTGCAGCGGCTCGAGATGCGTGTAGCGCGCGACGTTCTCGAACCACTCCATGCGATTGCGCGCGGCGCTCTGCAGTTTGAGCGCTTCGAGCTCGCGCTCCTCCTGATAGCGTTGCAACGCGCCGCTCACGTCGCCGCCGCGCGTGATCTCGCGGCTCAATGCAATCGCATCTTCCATCGCGAGCTTCGTACCCGAGCCGATCGAGAAGTGCGCGGTGTGCGCGGCGTCGCCGATCAATACGATGTTGCGCGTGAACCAGCGCCGGCACAGCACGCGGTTGAAGTTGAGCCAGGCGGAGCCGCGCAGGTGCCGAGCGTTGCTCAGCAGCCGCGCGCCGCCGAGATACTTGCCGAACAGCTGCTCGGCGAAGGCGATCGATTCGTCGGTCGTCGCGCGGTCCAGGCCGTGCGCGAGCCACGTTTCCTCGCGCGTTTCCACGATCACCGTCGAAAGCTCGGCGCTGAACTGATACGCGTGGATCTGAAACCAGCCGTGCTCGGTCGGCTCGAATGCGAACGTGAAGGCGGGAAAGCGCTGCGTCGTGCCGAGCCAGATGAAGCGGCACTTGCGCACATCGACATTGGGCTCGAACGCCGGCGCGTACTGCTGTCGCACACGACTGTTGACGCCGTCGGCGGCGATCAGCAGGTCGGCATCCGCAAACTCCGCCTCGTCGCGAACCTCGTGCTGGAACGTCTGTTCGACTCCGAGCTGTGCCGCCCGCTCCTGCAGGATGTTCAGCAACCGCTTGCGCTCGATGCCGGCGAAGCCGTGGCCGCCGGTGCGGATCGAAGCGCCGTGGATGTGGACGTCGATGTCGTCCCAGTGATGGAAGCTGCCGACGATCGCGGCGTGCGAGGGAGGGTCGGCGGTGGCGAATCCGGCCATCGTCTGGTCCGAGAACACGACGCCCCAACCGAAGGTGTCGTCCGGGCGGTTACGCTCGTAGACCTCGATGCGAGCGCGCGGCAGCGCCTGCTTCAGCAGGATCGCCGAGTACAGGCCCGCCGGCCCGCCGCCCATGCAGACGATGCGCTTCACGCCAGGAACTTTAGGTCTAGTTAATTTAGATGTCAACTAACTAGGCCTCCGTCGCGTAGGTCGGGCTTCAGCCCGACTCCCCATTGCGGTACATTTCCGCCCCTATGTCCTACCTCTTCCCCCCCACCATTCCCTCCGTCCCGATCAAAGGCCGCCCCGAGCAGTTCGCCGTCCATCGCATCTACTGCGTCGGCCGCAACTACGCGGCGCACGCACGCGAGATGGGCGTCAACCCCGACCGCGAGCCGCCGTTCTTCTTCGCCAAGCCGGCGAATGCCATCGTGCCGAACCACGCGCGCATCCCGTATCCCGTCGCGCACCAACAACTTCCACCACGAGATCGAGCTGGTGGTGGCGATCGGCAAGGGCGGACGCGACATCGCGGCCGCGCAGGCGCTCGATCACGTCTACGGTTACGCGGTCGGCAACGACCTCACCCGGCGCGACCTGCAATCGGATGCGAAAGACCACGGCCGGCCCTGGGATACGAGCAAGGGCTTCGATCACTCGGCAGCGATCACCGCCATCACGCCGGCCGCACAGTCCGGGCACCTGCGCAGCGGCCGGATCTGGTTGAAAGTGAACGGGCAGCTGCGCCAACAGGCCGATGTGTCCGAGCTGATCTGGAGCGTGCCGGAGATCATTGCCGAGCTGTCGACGTTCTTCGAGCTGCAGCCCGGCGACCTGATCTACACCGGCACGCCGGCCGGCGTCGCGGCGCTCAAGCAGGGCGATCGCATCGAGGGCGGCATCGACGGTCTCGACGAGCTCGTGACGACAATCGAGTAACGCATGCGTATCGCACTCGCCTTCTGCGCACTTGCCGTCTTCTCCTCGCCGGCTGGTGCCGCAGACGAAGAGTGGATCCAGCTGTTCAACGGGCGTGACCTCACCGGCTGGACGCCGAAGCTGACGCATCACGAGTTGGGCGACAACTTCGCGGACACGTTTCGCGTCGAGGACGGGCTGCTGAAGGTGCGGTACGACCGCTACACCGACGGCTTCAAGACGCGCTTCGGTCACCTGTTCTACGCGAAGCCCTACTCCTATTACCGCCTCCGCGTCGAATACCGCTTCGTCGGCGAGCAGGCCGCGCAGGGACCGGGCCCCTGGGCGACCCGCAACAGCGGCATCATGTTCCATTCGCAGGCGCCGCAGACGATGACGAAGGAGCAGGACTTTCCGATCTCGATCGAGGCGCAGTTCCTCGGCGGACTCAGCGACGGCAAGGCGCGGCCGACCGCCAACATGTGCTCACCGGGCATGGAGGTCGTCTACAACGGCGAGCTGTACCCGAAGCATTGTTTGGAATCGGCGTCGAAAACCTACGACGGCGATCAATGGGTGAAGATGGAGCTGGTCGTGATCGGCGGCGCGCACATCACGCACCTCGTAGACGGCGAGAAGGTGCTGGAATATTCGCTGCCACAGATCGGCGGCGGCGTGGTTGCGAACTTCGACCCGAAGGCGAAGCGGGATGGCGAGCTGGTGAGCGGCGGCTACATCGCGCTACAAAGCGAGTCGCATCCGCTCGACGTGCGCAAGATCGAGCTGCTCGACCTCGAAGGCTGCATGGATCGCAAAGCCAAGAACTATCGCAACTACTTCGTGCACTCGGTCCCGAAGAGCTGCAAGTACTAGCCATGCGACAAGTCGCGACGTACCAGGGCAGCTGCCATTGCGGGGCGGTGCAGTTCCAGGTCGAGACGGACTTCCCCGAGCTCACGACGTGCGATTGTTCGATCTGCTCCCGGAAGAACGCGGTGATGGTGAAAGTCCACGAGAGCCGGTTCAAGCTGCTGACCGGCGAGCAGTCCCTATCCGAGTATCAGTTTCACACGCACACCGCGAAGCATTACTTCTGCAAGGTGTGCGGCATCTATCCCTTCCATCGCAAGCGAGTCACGCCGGACTTCTTCGGCGTCAACGTCTTCTGCCTGGAGAACTTCGACCCGGCAGGCATCCCGGTGCGAGCGACCGTGGGCAAGGGCATGTCATGAACGCTCACGCAATCGCATACAAGTAATCCACGTAGGATTGGATCGCGCCGTTCAGCCCCGTCACTTTCGGGTTCTGCGACTCGATCAGGAAGTACTCGTCCGGCGCGTGCGCGCGCAGGCCGTGACCGAGCCCGAAATGTCCCGCGGCGAGCTTCAGCGGATCGCCCGTGAACACGTAGCCCGGCCAGGAGCCGCCGCGACGCGGCCAGTAGATCGGCTCGATCCCCGCCGCGCGATACACCTGCGATTCAGCCTTGATCAGCCGCGCGTCCACCGGCGTCGTCGTCGGATCGTAGCCGCCGGTGACGTTGACTTCGATGTCGCCGAAGCCATGCTTCGCGAGATGGGCTTTCAATTTCTCGACCGCGCCCTTGTGCGTCATGTCGGGCACGAGGCGCAGATCGAGTTTCGCTGCCGCACGGTGCGGCAGGATCGTCATGCCGCCCTGCCCCGTGTAGCCGCCGACCAATCCTTCGATGTTCACTGTCGGCCGATGCGCGAGGTCCTGTAGCGCCTGCCGCCAGCTCGAGTTGCGCGCCCACTGTTTCACGCCCATCGACTTCTTCGCGGTGTTCTCGTCGATGCGCTTCGCTGCGTCGTCGAGCATCTTCGACTCGGCAGCGCTCGGCGGACGCACGCCTTCCATGTAGCCGTCGATCGCCGGATCGCCATTGGCATCGATCAGCGTGTTGAGTGCCTGCACGAGATGCCACGCCGGACTATCGAGGCGCGCGCGATTGCTGGAGTGCACGTCCTTCGCGGGACCGCGCCCCCACTTCTCGCCGCTCGCGACCAGCTCCAGCTCTGCGATGCCCTTGGCGCCGAGCGAGACCGTCACGTTGCCATCGAGATCCTGCGCAGCCTCGGGCATGAAGATGCCCTCGCACTTCGCGAGCGCCTCGCGCACGGGTGAAGCGAGCACGACCTGCGGGAAATGCGGCGAGCCGATCTCCTCCTCGCCTTCCGCGACGAGCACGAGGTTCACCGGGATCTTTCTGCCCGCCGCGCGGATCGCGTGCAACGCCGCGAGGAACGCGGACTGCGGGCCCTTCTGGTTCACGGCACCGCGGCCCATCACGACCTTGCCGAGGTTCGGCAGATCGACGAGCTGCGCTTCCCACGGCGGCGACGACCACTCCTGCGGATTGGCCTGCTTCACGTCGTACATGAAATACAACCCGAACGTGCGCCGCGCGCCGGCGTCGAGCGTTGCGAAGATGCCGGGCTGACCGTCGGTCGGCCGCTGCTCGACGTGCTGAAAGCCGGCCTCGCGCAGCATGCGCATCGTCAGGTCGCAGCCTTCCGTCACACCGCGATTCTCTGCGGCGATCGACGGCTGGCGTATCCACGTCTGCAGTCGCTGCACGGCTTCGTCGTGACGCTGCTCGATCTGCTTGTAGATCGCCGCTCGATCCGACGCGGCGCCTGCCCGTCCGGCCGCGAGCACTGCGCCCGTCGCCAGGGAGGTGCCAAGGAAGGTTCTGCGTGTGACTGACATCGGGGGTGCCCTCTTGTTCGATTGCGATCGAGTCCGTGCTGCGACGGATTCTACAAAAACGCGCAGGGCGCAGGCAGAACCGTGACCCATGCACGTGGGTGGTTACCGCTAGGGTGAGGCCTGCCCAGACCTACCCCCGGGCGATCCGGCAGTTTTTACCTGAACTGCGCGTACGCAGGCTCCAGCCTGCCCGGCCGTGCGCCGATAAGTCGGTCAGAGCAGCGGACGCTGCGCCTCGAAGCCAAGTATGGTCTTAGCGAAACCTCTCAGCCGGATCCTCTACGTCGACGACGATGCCTCGATGTGCGAGCTGGTGCGCACGGCGCTCGCCGGTCAGTCCGAATTCACGGTCGTGACGTGCGCTTCGGGATTCGAAGCACTGATCATCGTCGGCCAGTTGCGTCCCGACCTCATCCTGCTGGACGTGGCCATGCCGCGGCTGGACGGCATGCAGACGCTCGAATGCCTGCGTGCGATGGAGCTGGGCCATCACACTCCGGTCGTGTTCATGGCTGCAGGCCTGTCGCCGCTCGAGCTCAGGCGGCTGCACGCGGCCGGGGCTGCCGAGGTCATCCCGGTGCCGTTCGATCCGGCCGGGCTGCCGCAGCTGATCCGCTCGATCTGGAGCCGCATCGACGACTGACGCTACACTGTGGGCCCATGCCCACCTGGCTCCGCCGAACCCTGATCACTTTCGCCGTCCTGCTGGTACTGGCCGGTGCGGCCTACTACTGGCTGATCGTCGAGAGCCATGCACCGGGCGACGCCTCGTATGTCCTCGATATCGATCGTGTGCGCGCGGCGCTCGAGACTGTGCCGGGCGACAAGCCAAGCGCGATCGAGGTCGAACAGGTCGGCGTGTTCACGTTCCCCGCGACGGCGGTCGTCGCCGGCGACGGCTGGGGCAACAGCTCGCTCCCCGTGTATTCGTATCGATTGGTGTATCCGGACGGCTCGATCGTCGTCGACACTGCGTTGAACGAAGGGATAGGCGGCAGCCAGCTCACGAGCTTCGACGCCGAAGCGTACGGCCGCATGCAGGCTGCGATGATCGCGGCCAAGCTGATCGTGATCACTCACGAGCACATGGACCACATCGGCGGGCTGGCGGCGCATGGCGATCTCAAGACCGTGCTGCCGAAGGCGCGACTGACGCCCGAACAACTGGCAGAACCCGAACGGAGCCTGCCGGCGAAATTCCCGGCCGGCGCACTCGACAATTATCAGCCGCTCGTCTACGAGCAGTATCAAGCGATCGCGCCGGGCGTCGTGCTGATCAAGGCGGCGGGACACACACCGGGCAGCCAGATGGTGTACGTGCAGACGGCAGGCGGCACCGAGGTGCTACTGATAGGCGACGTCGCCTGGCACTTCCGCAACATCGAGCTGCAGCGGGAGCGCGCGCGGCTCGTCACGATGTTCCTCATCAAGGAGGATCGAGCCGCAGTCTTCGGCCAGCTCGCCGCGCTGAAGCGGCTGCACGAAACGCAGCCCGCCGTTCACATCGTGCCGGGCCACGACGGCCAGGTGATCGATGCACTCGTCACTGCCGGAGTGCTGAAGCGCGGCTTCAGTCCTTGAGATCGCGGAAGCGATCGGTCGCTGCAACGAGCTGACGGCGGATACCGGGCTCGGTCGCAGCATGTCCGGCATCCGGCACGATGTGGAGCGCCGCTTCCGGCCACGCTGCCGCGAGCGCGAGCGCACCTTCCACCGGACACAACATGTCGTAACGGCCATGCACGATCACGCTGGGCACGTGTCGGAAGCGCGGCACGGCATCGATCAGCTCGTTCTCCCGCAAGAAGCAGCGGTGGTGCATGTAGTGAGCCTCGATTCGCGGCATCGCCAGGACGTTCCCGCGCACGGGCTCGTCCGGCGCGGGCAACAGCGTCGCGCAACTCGTCTCGTACTTGTCCCACGTAATCGCGGCGGGCAAGTGCACGGCCGGATCGGGATGCATCAGCCTGCGCAGGTAGGCGCCGAGCAGATCGTGACGCTCGGCCGCCGGGATCGGATCGACGAACGCCTGCCAGTACTCGGGATAGATCAGCCGGATCGGGCCGAACCACCAGTCGAGGTCGATCTCGCGGCACAACCAGATTCCGCGCAGCACGAGCGCGCGACACGCCTCGGGATGCGCCGCTGCGTAGGCGAGCCCGAGCGTCGAGCCCCACGAGCCGCCGAACACGACCCAGCGATCGATGCGCAGATGACGGCGCAAGGTCTCGATGTCGCTCACCAGATGCGCCGTCGTGTTTTCGTGCACGCTCGCCATCGGCGTCGAGCGACCTGCGCCGCGCTGATCGAACAACACGAGCTTGTAGACCGCGGGATCGAAGAAGCGCCGATGCGTCGGGTTGCAGCCCGCGCCCGGGCCGCCGTGCAGGAAGACCGCGGGGCGCCCCGAAGGATTGCCGCACAGCTCGTAGAAGAGGCGATGCCCGTCGGAGACTTCGAGCACACCGGTCTCGTAGGGCTCGATCGATGGATAGAGATCGTTCATGCGAGAAGCTCCTGCAAAGCCGCGACGAGCCGTTCGAGATCCGCCGCAGTGCTGTGCAGATGCGGAGAGACACGAATATTGTTGCCGCGAGCGCCTACATATATATCACGCGCGGCGAGCGCATCGACAAGGCCCGACGGCAACGTCCCACGCGCCGTAAGACCGATCATGTGGCCGACGCGTTGCTCTCGCTCGATAGAATCGAGCCCGAGAGCTGCGGCTCGCGATGACAACTCGCGCGTCCATTCGCTCAACTGCTGCTGAACGCGCACCGGCGTCCACTGCGCGATCTGCGTGAGGGCCGCGAGTGCCATGGGCAGCAGATAGAACAGCGCCGTTTCGCCTTGATTGAAGCGCTGCGCGCCCGGCAAGTACGAATCCGTGTAATCGACCAGCGCCGCGAAATTGTCGCCGCCCTGACGATTGAACCACGACTCTTCCAGCGGCTCGCCGTTCGCGTGCCAGCGATCCGCGACGTACAGGTAGCCGAGACCGTACGGACCGAGCAACCACTTGTAGCCGACGGTCACGAGAAAATCCGGCCGGATCTCGGCGACGTCGAGCGGATAGGCACCGATCGATTGGCTCGCATCGACGATCAACGCGGCGTCGTGGCGTCGGGCAGCTGCGCTGACACGCGGCAGATCGATCAAAGCGCCGTTCGTCCAACGACAGTTCGCAACCGCGACGACTGCAGTGCGCCGATCGATCGCCGACACGATCGCATCCGTGAGACTTGCGCCAGCGCGCGCCGCTGCCGTACGAATCTCTGCGCCGCGCTCGCGGGCGAGACGCTGCCAGCTGTAGTAGTTGGACGGATACTCTTGGTCGACAACGACGATGTTGTCGCCAGCCGCCACAGGTACGTTGCGCGCGGCGACGGCGATGCCGTAGCTCACCGACGGCACGAGCGCAACACAATCGGCCGGCGCGCCGATCAGGGACGCGAACAGCGCGCGCAACGTGCGAGCGTCGGCAAACCAGTCGGCCGAACGAATCTCCCAGGGCGCTGCCATCCTTTCGACGGCAGCATGCCCGGCCGCCTTGACGGCATGCAGGCGTGGGCCGAGGCTCGCGGAGTTGAGGTAAGTCACCGCGTCGGTGACTGCAAACAGATCGCGCGAAGGAGAGGCGGATTGCATGGAACCTGCCTGTTGCTGCGGGAAGCGAGGACGAGCATGATGCTCGCAATTCGCCGGCTCCTGAATACGCAATGCCAGTCCGGGAGACTTCGATTCCTTCCAAACGAAAGAAAACGGCGCCGCCGGCCTCGCAAACGGCAAGCACGGCCCTGGACGCGACCAACCTGGAAATTCTGCGCCACCTCACTGCGCAGCCGGGCCTCGCGATTCGCGAGCTCGCGCGGCGCGTCGACATGTCCGCGCCGGCGGTGAACGAGCGCGTGCTGCGGCTGAAAGAAGCCGGCGTGATCAAGCGCGAGTGGCTCGAAGTGGATCCGCACGCGCTCGGCCTGGCAGTCACCGCTTACGTGCGCGTGCGTCCGATGCCGGGCGGCCTTGCGAAGATCATCAAGCTCGCACAGAGCACGCCCGCGGTCGTCGAGTGCCATCGGGTCACCGGCGAGGACTGCCTGATGATGAAAGTGCTCGCACCGGACGTGCAGCAGCTCGAAGGCCTGCTCGACCGCTTCCTGATGCACGGGAATACCACCAGCTCGCTGATCGTTTCTTCACCGGTGCCGCCGCGCAACCCGCCTCTGCCGGAGCCGTGATGATCATCCGAACCCTGGTGACCGCACTCGCGCTGTTGCTCACCGCCTGCGGTGGCGGCTCCGGGGACAGTCAACGAGGCGGCGCTACGTCAGGCCCACCGCCCACTTCGGCGGACATCACGCTGCTGTTCATGGGCAACAGCCACACGTCCTCGAACGATCTCACCAAGATGGTTGCGGACATGGTGCGCGCAGGCAAGCCCGGCAGGAGCGTTGCGTCGGTCGAAGCTCCGGGCTGGATGTTCCTCGAAGAGCGCTTGCACGATGCGCCCTCGATCAACCTGTTGCGCAGCCAGAACTGGAGCTTCGTGATCCTGCAAGCGCAGAAGTACAGCAGCAGCGGCCAGTTCGTGTATTCGACAGAGGAAGCCAAGGAGCTGGTGCGCATGAGCCGCACTCAGCGCGCCGTGCCGATCATGTTCCCGGAGTGGCCGCGCAAGGACATCGATGAGACCCAGCGGATCTTCGACCTGCACGTCTCGATCGCGCAGGCGGAGCCGGCGTGTGTCGCGCCGATTCCGCAGGCGTGGGACCTCGCACTCGCGCGCGACCCGACGCTGACGCTGCATGCGTCTGACGGCAATCACTCCGCGCCGGCGGGAGCATTTCTAGCCGCGCTGGTGTTGTACGCGACGATCACAGGGTTGTCGCCGCTCGACCTCCCAGTGCTCCCGCAGTATCCGGTCAGCGCATCGCTGCAGGCGACATTGCGGGGCATCGCAGCCGAGGCCGTACAGACGGTGCCGCCACGGATGTGGTGCCCGGGGGATGTAATCTAGCGATGGAGCTACAGCTGTAGCGCTACGCGATCGACGTAGCACCAGCTCCAACTCTCGCCGGGCTCGATCGACGTCATGATCGGGTGATTCGTCGCGCGGAAATGCTTGGTGGCGTGCTTGTTCTTCGAGTCGTCGCAGCAGCCGACGTGGCCGCACTCGCGGCACAGCCGCAAATGCACCCAGGTGTCACCCATCTTCAGGCACTCCTCGCAGCCGCGCGAGTTGCGTTTGTCGGTCTTCACGGACGCGAGATGGGTGCAGGAATGGGACATGGCGGCGATTTTCCAGCTGCATCTATATTAACGAAACGCAGGCACTCTGGGCAGACTGTTTCCGCACTGGGAATTCCGCTAAAAAGCGCGCCCGTCTCGAAAACCCAGGGGGCGTTGCTATGGGCTCGCGTCTGCTCCAGAACCTGCAAGCAAATCCCGCGCTTCCGGCGCTACTGCGCGACCTGCAGCCGGCCGCACTCGCGCGGCTGGTCGATCGTGTAGGCCTCAACGATGCTGGCGAGCTGATGGCGCTCGCACCCACTCACAGTCTGCTGCAAGCGTTGGACGAGTCGCTGTGGAAGAGTACTGAAGCCGGTGCAGCCGAAGTCTTCGATGCCAATACGCTCGTCGACTGGCTGGAGGCATGGAATGAGATCGGCGATACCTTCGTGGCCGACCGCCTCACGGCAATGAGCGACGACTATCGCGCGCTGTGTCTGTCGCACATGGTCACCGTCGGCATTCATCACACACTCGCGTTTCTCGCCATCCCGGACGACGAAGTCGATGTGGAACGCGACACGCTGCAGCCGATCGGCTCGTGCGCACTCTATGGCCCGTATCTGGTTGCGCCGGTGATCGAAGACGAATGGCCCATCGTGCGCTCATCGCTCGACGCCCTGTGGACCGAACACCCCGAGTGCCTGCTGCGAACGCTGTGCATACTCGACGGCGCCGAATCGATGCTCGCCGCTCCGGAAGCTCGCCGGCGGCTGAGCATCGATGTTGCGCGCGAGCGTGAGCGGCACCGCGAGAATCTCGGTTACGTCACCGCGCCCGGTGCCTGCGCATTTCTCGTGTTCGCAGCTACCGCAAGCATCGAAGAGCTGGCCGCGCTGTCCGCGTACGATGAAGAGACGCGCAGACACTTGGCGGCCTTCGGCGCGAGCAGCGACGCAGCTAATCCGATCCACGCGCCGCAAGACGACGACGCGATGGAGGACGAGCAGCCCGAGCAACCGGACACGTCGACTGTCGAGCAAATGCAGCAGCTGCGCGCGGCGTTGGAACGCGAACAGGTGTTGATCCCTCAGAACACGCTGCTGCTGACCGACGATGGCAGCCGCAAGCACCACGCACTGACGCAACTGCTGACCGATCTCGCCGAAACGGATCAGGCTGCCTTCGAGCGTTGCGCCAGGGAACTGGCGTATCTCGCGAACGTCCTCAAGGTCGGTATTCGCGTGCAGGGTGCGCCGCCGTCGGACGTCGAGGCACGCGATTGCGCATACGCGACCTGCGACCGCGGTCTGGAATTGGTCCGCGAGTGCGGCCTGGCTGCGCGAATCGAGCAGGAGCCCGGTTTGATCCGCTTGTTCGCGCTCGGTTGGCGCACCCGGCGCGGCGTCAGTTCCCAGCCAGCGGAACGCGGGCGATCAGCTCGGACAGCATCGCAGCGTCGACCGGCTTGACCATGTAGGCGTCGAACCCGGCATGCGTGCCGCGCTCCGCGTCTCCCTGGCTGCCATAGCCGGTCATCGCAACGAGCACGACAGGATGTCGTGCCCTCGAGCGCACTGCGCGCGCGACGCCGTAACCGTCCAGGCTCGGCAGGCCGATGTCGACCAGCGCGATATCGGCCTGCTCGCGCAGGATCGTGTCGACGCCTTGCAAGCCGTCCTTCGCCTCCAGGACTTCGTGTCCTTCCATCTCCAGCAATACTCGCAGGCTCGTGCGGACGTCCTCGTTGTCCTCGACGAGCGCGATGCGCCGGCGTGCCGGGCTGCGCGCCGACTGCTCGGGTGCGGCAGCTTCCGCGGGCGCATCGATGGCGAGCAGATGAACGACGAATTCGCTCCCCTTGCCGGCGCCTTCGCTGCGCACCTCGACGCGGCCCTCGTGCAGCTCCGCGATCCGCCGCACCAGCGTGAGCCCGATGCCGAGCCCGCCTTGCGAGCGATCGAGGCCGCGCTCGCCCTGCACGAACAGATCGAAAATTCGCGGCAGCAGCTCCGGTTCGAGCCCGAGGCCGGAGTCGCGCACGCTGAACACTGCTTCGCCGCCCTCGCGGCGCACCGACACTTCGATCCGTCCCGGCGGCGGCGTGTACTTGACGGCGTTCGTCAGCAGATTCGCGACCACCTGATCGATGCGCGTCGGGTCGACGTTCACCCAGACCGGTTCGAGTCGGGTGACGCATTCGTGGCGCTGCAGTTGGCCGGTGTTGCGCAGCGTGTCGACCGTGTTGCTCACGAGCTGCGCGAGATCTACGGGTCGGCGGTCGAGCACGATCTTGCCCATCATGACGCGCGCCGCGTCGAGCAGGTCGTCCGTCAGCTTGGCGAGGTGGCGCACCTGGCGACGAATGATCGCCTTGGCGTGCTGCTCCACGTCCTTGCGCTGCGTCTGCTCCGAATGATCCAGCAGCTGTGCCGCAGTGGAGATCGCCGCGAGCGGATTGCGCAGCTCGTGCCCGAGCATCGCGAGGAATTCGTCCTTGGTCTTGTTGGCCAGCTCCGCGGCAAGTCGCGCGTTCTGTTCGAGCAGCCGCGCCTGTCGCTCGCTGTGCAATAGCTTGTCGCGCTCGATGTGTGCGGCGAGCAGCGTGAGCACTGCCTGGCGAATCTCCGGCAGGTTCGTCTCGGGCAACATCGGCGCTTCGCCACGCGCGACGGAAGCAGCAGCGCGCTCCAGCTTGCCCATCGGTCCAGTCACGGTACGCCCGGTGACGAACGCCGCGCCCAGACCGAGCATGACGGACACGAGAATCGAGCCGCCGAGCACCAGATAGGAGCGAGTGACTGGCGCATCGACAGTAGCGGTCGGAATGCCGATGGCCGCCGACCAGCCGCTCTCGGCCGAGCGATGGTAGACGGTGTACACCTGCACGCCTTCCAGAGTCGTCGTGACCGAAGAGCTCTCCCCTCGATCGAGCATCTCCAGCAGCGACGCAGAAGGCGGCTTCCCGACCCACGAAGCTTGGTTGCGCGTACGCGCGACAACGGTGCGGTGTCCATCGAGCACAACTGCCGTCGCACCGGCAGGCAAGACCTGGCGCTTGACGATCTCCAGCACTGCTTCGGGCCGCAGCACCGCCGTGAGCACGTACGGAATCGAGTCGCCCTCGCGGATCGGCAACCGGACCGCGAAGACGTACATGTTCAACACCTGGCTCCAGATCAGGTTACCGACGCCGGGGACACCCGCACGCACCGTCGCCTCGACTGCGCCCGGATCGACCGCTCGCGGCAACGGCGCGCCCAGCGGCAAGCGCACATTGACCACGTGCTGCGAAGTCGGATCGGACAGAACGATGTTCGCCCACGACGGACGCCGCTCGAGCAATGCGCGCGCCTCCGTGTAGAAGCCGCTGAAGTCGCGCGCCCGCAGACGCGGGCTCGCCGCCAACGCGTCCAGCGCGGCGAACGACGTCCGCAGCTCTGCATCCACGGCTGCAACGACCGAGCGCATCGTGTTCTCGGCGGTCTGGATCTGCTGCCGCCGCTGGGTCTGGGCGTTGTAGAGGAGTGTGACGAACGACAGCAGCACCAACGGCAACAGGCCGGCAACGACTATCCAGAACAGCCGTTGCTCGAGCGGACCGAGCGCGACGGCTCGCCACAGACGTTGCACGTTCATCTGCGTGTATTCTAGGCGCATGAGTCGCGAACACGTACTGCGCCCTGCCTTGTGGACCGCTGCCTTCTTCAATCTGGCCGGCGCCTACCCCTTCGCCGTTCCTGCTTCATCGATGGGCCAGTTCGCCGGCCTGCCGGCCGATGTGCCGGTCATCTATCGCGCCATGACCGCGCTCTTCGTCTTGCTGTTCGGCGGCGCGTACGCCTGGCTGGCCATGCAGCCAACCATCAACAGGCCGTTCGTCGCGTTCGGCGCCATCGGCAAGGCCGCGGCCTTCATGACCGTGGTCGTGTTGTGGTTGACAGGTGCGGTCCCTGGCAGCGGCGTACTCGCGATGCTAGGCGACATCCTGCTCGCGCTGTTGTTCGCGTGGTGCCTGCTCGACCGCCGCAGATGACAAACGCTCTCTGGCTATGCACCGCCGCGACGAGACTGCAGCGCATAGGCCGCGTCCCGATGATTTCTGACGATCGGCAACATTTCGATCGCGTACCGCTGCAGCGGCTGCGGCAATGTTTTCAAAGCCGCCGCGGCGTCGAACAGCGCAACCGCCTGATCGTGACCGGAAACGATAGCCTTGACGTACCCCGCATCGAACTGGTCGGCGGACGCGCGCTTGAGCGCATCTTTGAGGTCCTGGTGCTTCTTGTCGACCATCGCGGGCAACGCGATCTGCATGTCCGCTGCGACGGTGCGCAGCTTCTCCTGCGCCCGCCAATGCTCGTCGCGCATCTTGCGTGCGTAGCCTTGCAAGGCCGTGTCGTGCGAGCGGCTCAGCGCCAGGTCCGCCAACTCCATCTCCGCCATGTTGGCGATAGCCGCACGAATGACGAAGGTCTGTGCAGTCAGCGGCGCGTCCTCAGCAAGCGAGGGTGGCGGCTCGAACGATGCCGTGCCGCGCGGCGGCGGCTGCGCCGGTGGCTGCTGTGCCAGACCCATCTGGGACAGGAACACGAGCGGCACTGCGAGGAGAAACGAACCGCGCTGCATGGCATTCTCCGAGCGACAGGATCCCCATGAAAAACCGTCGCGCTGCGTGCTTTGTTCCGCGCGCTGCCGTGGCGCTCGCCTTCTGCTTCTGCGTTGTCGGCGGTGCGCGCGGCGCCACGCAGCACGATTCGGACATCAAGGGCTTCTGCCTCGCATCCGACGGATCCCGCAGCGAAGTCATGACTGTGGAAACACGGCTGGCGTCGGTGCCCGCATTGCTGCGCTTTCCACCGAAGATCTCCAGGCCGCCGATCCTGCTGTGGCACGGCTTCGGTCCGCCAGCGAGCGAGCGCGCACTGATGGAAGCCTTGCCGCTCGACGACGTCCCGGCGCTCAAGGTCTACCTGGGATTGCCGCAGTTCGGCGCGCGCGAACGGCCTGACGGTCGCGAAGACATGATTCGCCGTCAGACGGAGGATCTCGGCCGGCTCGTGTTCGAGCCTGTCGTCGTCGGCGCTGCAGAGGAGCTTCCCTCGGTCATCACAGCCTTGCAGCAGTTGAGTTGTCTGCGTGCGAGCGACAAGGTCGGCCTGTTCGGCTTCTCGGCCGGCGGAGCTGCAGCGCTGATCGCTCTCGCAGAAGGGAAAGTGCCGATCGCAAGCGTCGTGATCGTCAACGCATCGACCGGGCTGACCGCATCCGTTGAGGCTTACGAACGCGCGACGAAACAGCAGTACAAGTGGTCCGACTACACACGAGCGCTTGCGCGCCGTACGGATGCCGTTCAGCGGGCAGAGGACATTGCGCGCAACCACCCTGCCCTGCTGATCGTGCAAGGAAGCGACGACGCGATGCTGACGTCGAAGAACGCGGTCGCTCTGCGCGACGCGCTCGCGCCGTACTACAGGAAATCTCCCGACGAGCAGCGGCTGCGGCTCCAACTCCTCGACGGGCTGTCGCACGGCTGGGCCGACTCCGAGCACATCGACGAATTGCGCCGCGCGATCGCGGACTGGTTCAACAAGTCCCTCTGAGGATTTCGCACAGATGCCGATCGTCCAACACAATCCGCCGGAGCTGTTTCCACCCTATCGCTGCTATACGCACGCCACGGAAATCCGCGGCGGCTCGCGGCTGCTGATCATCAGCGGCCTCAACGGGTACCTGCAGGACGGCCGGACGATGCCGGAATCGTTCGACGATCAGGCGGACATCATCTGGACCCACATCCAGACACTGCTGCGTGCCGCCGGCATGACGATGGCAAACCTGGTGTCGCTGCGAACCTATCTCGCCGATCCGAAGTACGACGAGGCCAACGTCCGCATGCGCGTCAAGTACCTGGGCACGCATGCCGTCTCCTCGACGGTGATCTGCTGTCAGCTGTTGGATCCGCGCTGGAAACTGGAGGTCGAAGCCATGGCGGCGACCTGATATTCTTTTCCCATGTGCAGAAACATCAAGACGCTTTTCAACTTCGAGCCGCCGGCGACGGAGGACGAAATCCGCGCCGCCTCGTTGCAGTTCGTCCGCAAGCTGAGCGGCTTCAACGCGCCATCGCAGGCCAATCGCGCGGCCTTCGAGCGGGCCACGGCCGACGTCGCGGCAGTGGCCCGCACGCTGATCGAATCGCTGGTCACTACCGCGCCGGCGCGTGACCGCGAGGTCGAGGCCGCGCGCGCCAAGGCGCGCTCGGCCGAGAGGTTCGGACGTTAATCTATTGCGCGTCAGCGTGATCGCGATGGCCGCGCGGGTGGTCCATCAGCACTTCGAACTTCTTGATCTGGTCGGCCGACAGCACGCCCTGCAGCTTCGTGACCGTGTCCTGCTTCAGCTCCTCGTGAAACTTCTGACGCTCTTCGCGCGTCGGCTTCGTGCCGGCCGCGTGCTGCTGCTCGTGGACCGCCTTGAGCTTGTCGTGCTGTTCGCTCAGGACCTTCTGGACTTCCGCCTTCTGCGAATCGTTCAGGTCCAGCAGCACGGCCATGCGGTCCATGTCGGGGCCCCGCTGGCCCTCGTGCGGACCGGCTAGCGCGACCGCGCTGGCGAACAGCGCCGCCGCAATCAGTGCTACGCGTGATTTCATTGCAGTCTCCGTGATAGACGAAACGCGTCGATAGAGGACGCGAGCATCAATCTACGGGGCGCTCGTCCGGCGTGCCGTAAGCAATCGTTACCGACTGTAACCGCGGCAGCACCAGCTTGGCTTCGAGGCCGCCGTCGCTGCGATTCGCGAGCGTCAGCGAGCCGCTGTGCGCCTGCGCGACGTCGCGCGCAATGCTCAGCCCGAGGCCAGTCCCACCGGTTGCGCGATTGCGCGAGCTTTCCAGTCGATAGAACGGCTCGAACACACGCTCGAGCTCGGCTTCCGGGATCCCCGGGCCGTTGTCGAGCACGCGGATCGTGAGCTCCTCGTCGCTGTCCGTCACCGCGATCGTCGCGAGCTCGCCGTATTGAAGAGCGTTGTCCACCAGATTGCCGAGGCAACGTTTGAGGGCGAGCGGCTTGCCCGGAAACGGCGCGGCTGCGCTGGCCTTCGATTGCGACATTCGCATTGACTTCGCCGTAGCGTCGCTGCAGCTCCAGCAGCAACGCGTCGATATCGACCGGAACCGTCTGCTCCTCGTCGTTGAGTCCGCGGAAATGCTCAACGCGCCGCGGACCATGCGCGTCATCTCGTCCAGGTCCTCGACACAGCGTGTGCGCAGCGCTTCGTCCTCGATCGATTCCACGCGCAGGCGCAGCCGCGTGATCGGCGTGCGCAGATCGTGCGACATCGCCGCGAGCACGCGCGTGCGACTGTCCAGGTAGCGATTCAACCGCTCCTGCATCGCGTTGAACGCGCGCGTCGCGTGCTTAGCTCGCGGGCGCCGCGTTCCTTCAGCGGCTGCGACTGCCGTGCCGCGTCCGACTGCATCTGCCGCTTTCGCGAGATCCCCGAGCGGACGCGTGATCGTTCGCGTCATCGCGTACAGCACGATGCTCGACATCACCGTGAGCAGGCCGAGCTCGAGAATAAAGTGCCTCGGGAACGGCGGCGTGCCGCGCGGCGAAAACGTACGGAACGCCACGCGGTCGCCGTCGGGCAGCGTGACCACGAGATCGAACATGCGATCAGGGGGCGGTCGGCGGCGGCAGCCGCCCTGGTCGCGTCGCGCGAGCATGACGACGCGGCGATGGCCCACGCGCGGCGGACGCGCCGCGACGGCGTATTCGCCGCCCAGCTCCCTCTGCACCTCGGTCGGCGAACGCACGCTGCAGCGACGACGAGGTTTTCATGCGGATGGCTCGTGCGGATGTGCGCGGTGCCGCGGATGATCGGCCCGCAGCTGCGCCAGCATCGAATCGCGCTGCATCGGGCGGCAGGCGCGCGAGCTGCTGGCTGACCTCTACGATGTTCGCCGCGGCCGCACCCGAACCGCTCTCCGAGAACGCCAGCTCGCGCCGCTCGCGCAAGACGATCGACAGCAGGATCAGCAGCGCCACGACCACGACGGCGACAATCGCCGCGAACAGCCGGCCGAACAGAGTTTCAGGCAATGGCAGGCGCATCAGTACTGCTCCGACCGGCACGCCGATGACGTAACCCTCGCCATAGATCGTCTTGATGATGCGCGGCGAACGCGCGTCGTCGCGCAACGTCTGGCGCAGGCGACTGATCCTGACGTCGATGCTGCGATCGAACGGATCCAGCTCCCGGCCGCGCACGAGCTCCATCAGCTGCGCGCGCGACAGCACTCGCGTCGCATGCGACAGCAGCACCGAAAGCAGCCGAAACTCTGCGCCGCTCAACGCCGTCTGCGTGCCATCGCTGTGAGAGAGCGTGCGCGTCGTGTTGTCCAGCTGCCAGTCGCCGAACTTGTAGCCGTTGGCCTGGCGCAGATCCGGATCGCGCGGCATGTGCGCCGTGCGGCGCAGGATCGCCTTGATGCGTCCCACCAGCTCGCGCGGACTGAAGGGCTTCGGCAGGTAGTCGTCTGCGCCGACCTCCAGGCCGAGCACGCGGTCGATCTCTTCGCCGAGCGCCGTGAGCATCAGCACGGGGATCTGCGACTGCGCGCGCAGGTCGCGGCACAGCTTGAGGCCATCCTCGCCCGGCAGCATCAGGTCCAGCACGATGAGATCGATGTGAGTCTGCTCGAGCGTGCGCCGCATCGCCTTGCCCTCGGCGACGGCAGTCACGCGATAACCGTTCTTCTGCAGGTAGTCGCTCAGCAGCGTGCGGATGTCGCGGTCGTCGTCCACGACCAGGATGTGCGGCGCTTCGCTCATGTACGGCTACTGTACACGGCGCTTCTGCCCGATGCCGCAGGCTCGCCGCGGCAAGTTGTAACGAACTGTTGCAGCCCGCGCGCCGGAAACAGTCGGATACACATTGCTACGTGAGCGCAAAATCGATCGCTTAGCGTGCCTCCACCTTTCTTGACCGGTTGCCAACAGTGGAGTCATCATGAGCAAGCTCGCCCCGTACACCGAACTCGTCTCCCGCCGCCGCGCCCTCGGCCTGTTCGGAGCCACCGCCACTTTGCTGGGTTGCGGCGGCGGCGGCTCAGACTCCTCCACCACGAGCACCGCGACGTCCACGAGTGGCGGCACGACTGGTGGAACGGGGAGCGGAACAGGCAGCAGCGCGAGCTGCGTGCTGATTCCCGAGGAAACGGCCGGTCCCTATCCGCTGTTCAGCGATATCGCGAGCGCGTCGACGTACATGCGGGAAGACATCACCGAGGGCAAGACCGGCGTCCCGCTGCGGCTGCTGCTGACCTTCGTCAACGTAAGTGCGAGCTGCGCGCCGATCACGGATGCGCTCATCTATGCCTGGCATTGCGACAAGGATGGCGCGTACTCGGGCTACAGCCAGCCGGGCAGCAACACGGTCGGGCAGACCTTCTGCCGCGGCGTGCAGATGACCGACAGCACGGGGCTGGTGCGCTTCACGACGATCTACCCGGGCTGGTACTCCGGCCGGATCACGCACGTGCACTTTCGCGCGTATCTCGGCAACTCGCTGGAAGCGACGTCGCAGCTCGCCTTCCCTCAGGACATCACGCAGGCCGTGTACGCCAGCTCCTTGTACGCTGCACGCGGACAGAATACGTCGGTCACCAGTTTCAGTGCCGACAACGTGTTCTCCGACGGCGAGCAGTATCAGTTGTGCACGATCACCGAGAACGCGTCGATCGGCGGCTACGACGCGGCGCTGACCGTCGGGATCATTTTGTAGCGAAGTAGCGATCGAGCAGAGCCGGGTCGGCATCGTAGACCCAGCATTCGCGCAGACGATCGTCGGCGACGGTGAAGATGAGCACGCGGTCCATCTCGACGCGTGCATCGCCGGTACCGAAGCTCTCGCGCGCGATGATGGCTCCTCGCTCCGGTCCCGCCAGCGTCGCAACGATCTTGACGAGGCTGCGATTCGTACGGCGCGTCAGCTCGGTCAACGCCTGCCGGACCTGCTCCGCGCCGACGTGCGTGCCACTGAGCGGATTGTGGCCGAACCAATGAATCGTGAACTGCGGGTGATACAGCGCGAACGCAGACGGATCGCGCCGTTGCCACGCATCGGCGTAACGCTCGATGACCGAGCGGATCGCCTCAGTCGCTGCATCTGCCCTGGCTTCACTCATAGGAACCGCCACGAGGGCTGCTGCACCAGCAAGGAGGTCGCGTCGCGCATACTTCATGCACCCTCGTCGTAGGTCGGACTTTAGTCCGACTCCCCGTCCGCGCGCTTTCAGAAACTGACTGCCGCTGCCACAATCTGTGCATGGCACAGCTCTACTCGTGGGGCGCACGCGCGCTGTTCATCGGCCCCGCGTTCGGCCTGAGTCCGCATCGCAACGCCGTAGCCGTCGTCGCGGTCGGGCTCGAAGCACCGTTCGAGCTCAGCTGGAACACGCACGACTATCGCCGCTGCCGCTCTGCCCTGATCCCGCCGAACACGTTGCAGCACTTCCGCGAGACCTCGGGTGCGATGGCGTTTCTGTACGTCGACGCCTCGAGCAACGACTACGCGCAGTTGCGTGCCCTCGCGACGACGAACGGCGAGCGCTCGCATCTCGACCTGCGATGCGAGGATTTTCTGATCGGTTGCCTGAACCGTCTGCGCGTCGGCGGCGCCGCGTGCTGGCGCGATATTCGCACTGAGCTGGAAGCGCTACTGAACGGCGGCATCGCACGAACAGCAGACGCTCGCATCATGCAGACGCTGCAGCTCATTCACGAAGATCCTGCAACGCGCTTGTCGCTCGCCACACTGGCGCGTCACGCAAAGTTGTCGCCGTCGCGCTTCACCGCGCTGTTCAAGCAGGCAACCGGTGTACCGGTGCGACGCTATAAGCTATGGGTCGCGATGGGCGCGGCCGTTCGCTCGATGCAACGCGGTGCGAGCCTGACGGAAGCCAGCATGGAGGCCGGCTTCTCCAGCCCCGCTCACTTCAGCAGCGCCTATCGTCAGATGTTCGGGATGGAGCCCTCGCGGCTCGCGTGGTCGTCGCCCGCACTGCCGCCCTGAAGCAGCCAGCGCAGATCTCCGACCAGCGCCGGTTCGAGTAGCGGCGAGCCGGCGACGGTCAGGTGCTGCGGATCGGAGAACATCACCGTCTTGCCGTGGGTCGGATAACAGAACGTGTCGTCGCAGAAGAAGCGCAGCGGGTCGAACATGTGCGCGCCGTTCGACGCGACGGTGTCCGCGACCACATGCATGGAACGTCCGCGCCGCGCATCGACCGCTGCTCGCGGCATCGCGCACGCCTGCAGCGGCCGGCGCAGCAGGCACTGCGGCACGGAGTACTGGAACTCCGGCGTCGCGCCCACGACGACGACGCGCAGTCCTGCACGCTCGAGACGGTCGAGCACATTAGCGAGTCCGAGGTGCAATGCATCTTCCGACTCGACCGGATCGAGCGGAACGTCGCCGTAGGACAACCGCGCCAGCAAAGTCCCGTCCGGGCTCGGCCGCCCGAGGTACGCGGGCCAACGCGCGGCGATCACCACGCCTTTGAGGCCCGATCGTGCGAGCCGCTCGATCTCCGCCACCGCGGCCTGATTGAAGTGCTCGCACTCGTGATCGATCCGCCTTCGTCGAACGGCATCACGCCGAGCAGCGGCGGGCAGGCGGCGCGCGTGAATTCCTCGACATTCATGTCGAGCTCGCGCGATGCGGCGCGCATGAGCGGAAACCAGTGATTCGCATGCGAGTCGCCCCAGAGCACGATGTCGACGGGTTGCGAAGGCCGCGTGATGCAATGCCGGTCATGCACGAGCGTGGCGAACTTGGCGTGTTGCCTTTCCAGGCACGCGGCAGTGGATGACGGTCGGTCGTGGACGGCCTCTGCAGTGAGCTTCAGCTGGCGGTCCGTAGGATGTGCGTGCGAGTACTGCGCGACGAAGCCGAGAGTGAGCGCGCAACACACCACGACTGCGGACATCGCAGCGCCGCTGAGCAAAGTCGTGCGCGTTGCGCGAAAGCCCGGGTACTGCCGCGTGCGAATCGGATGCTCGACGAAGTGATACGTGAGCCATGCGAGGCCGAGCGAGAGGAGCGCGATCGTGCCGTCGCGAGTCAGGTCGCGCTCGCCGAGAGCGTTGGCGCGAGCGAGCGCGAGCAGTGGCCAGTGCCACAGATACCAGGAGTATGAGAGCTGCCCGATGGCCACCATGCCGCGCGACGACAACCAGCCTTGTACGGGAGCGAATCCCGGCCCGCAGCCCGCTGCGATGAGCGCGACGGTTCCGAGTGTCGGCCACAGGACGGCCGTTCCTGGATACGCGACACTGCTGTCGAGCGTCACGGTCGCAACAGCAATCAGCGCGATGCCGATGACGAACAGCAATGTGCGAACAAACGTGGGCCAACGCGCGATCGTCGGTGCAGCGAGCACGAGTGCGCCCCCGAGCGCAAACTCCCACGCCCGCATCGGCATCAAGAAGAACGCACCCGGCGGATCGCTATCCGTCATGCGCACCCCGGCAGCGAACGTTGTGATTCCCACGAGCAGCAAGGCAGTCAGCAGCAGCCGAGTGAAGACGCCCCAGCGCTTACGTGCGACGAGCATCAACGCGATCAGCAACGTCGGCCAGACGAGGTAGTACTGCTCTTCCACCGACAGCGACCACGTATGCAGCAGCGGCATCAGGTCTGCTTGCTCGCTGAAATAGTTGCTGCCGAGCCAGAAGAAAACATTGGACCCCGACAGCGCCGCAGCGAGCGCCGACTTCGCCAGGTCCTGCTGCTCGCCAGCCACTGCGAGCAGCAACACCGAGCCGAGCAGCAGCGTCGATGCGAGCACCAGCGCCAGAGCGGGCAGCAGACGCCGCACGCGGCGGGCATAGAAACGCGACAGCGAGATGGAGCCCGTCTCGCGCAGCTCGTCGACCAGCAGGCCGGTGATGAGGAATCCGGATATGACGAAGAAGACGTCGACGCCGACGAAGCCGCCGGTGAAGCCCGGGACGCCGGCATGGAAAGCCACCACGATCGCCACGGCGATCGCCCGAAGGCCGTCGATGTCGGGTCGGTAGCTCAGGCGCATCGTCGCTAACAACAACCGACTCGCGCGCTGTGTTCCGCCTACAGCGCGGATGCACGCGTCAGCAATCGTCTGATGCTGGGCTTACATGTTGTTGCCGCAGGGGAACATGCCCGCCGATTCGTGCGTCTGCGCCCTTGGGGATCGTTGCAGCTGGATGACGGCCGAGAGACGAAGTGCATTACGACGAGATGACGTTCTTCACTCACCGGGTGAATGGACAAACGTACGGTGCCTGGTACCGCCAGCTTGCACCCCGCGAGCTGGAGATCATCGGAGCAGGTTTCATGTGCAAGACCGCGTACGCCGGCTGCGACGAGCTGTCGGTGGCGCGCTCGGTGCTGGAAGATTACCTGCGCGGCCAGATGCAGATCGGAGCAAAGCCGCGATCGCTGGACAGCCGCGATCAGCGCGACAGCTCGCGCGGCTGAGAAGCCGGCAGTCGCACGAGAATTTCGCGGAGCTGCGGTAACTCCAGCGGCTTACTGAGATACGCATCGAAGCCCCCTCCAGTGTGGGGGCCCATACCCTGACAACGCAACTAGATAAGGCGCCGCTGTGCCGCAGCGCTGCCGGATCAGGTCCGCTGTCGCGTAGCCGTCGAGCCCCGGCAAGCCGAGATCCAACAGCACCACCTGCGCGTCGAACTGTTCCAGCTCACGCATCGCGGCCAACCCGTTGCCAGCAGCACGCACTTCGTGCCCTTCCATCTCCAACAGCACCGATAGCGACATCGCAGAGTCGGCGTTGTCGTCGACGACCAGGACGCGCCGCGCCGTCACAGGCGCGACGGCCGGCGCATCTTCAGTCGCGTTCGTCCGCACGCCGAGCGGCAACACGATCGTGAACTCGCTGCCGCGCCCGGGCCCGGCGCTGGTGACCTCGATGCGCCCGCCGTGCAACTCGACGAGACGCTTGGCAATGGTGAGCCCGATGCCGAGCCCGCCTTGCGAGCGATCGAGCGACTGGTCGCCTTGCACGAAGAGATCGAACACGTGCGGCAGTGTCTGCGCGTCGATGCCGACACCTTCGTCGCGGACGCCGATCTGGACGATACCGGCAAGCCGGGCCGCCCTGACATGGATGCGCGCACCGTCCGGCGAGAACTTCGCCGCGTTCGACAGCAGATTGCCGATCACCTGCGTAAGCCTGACCGGGTCGCCGTCGACCTGCAGCGGCTGCGGCGGCGGATCGAACGTCACGCTCTGCCGTCGTGCCGCCATCAGCGGCCGTGCGCCTTCGAGCGCGTGCTCGATGACTTCCTGCACGACCAGGCTCTGCGTCCGCAGCTCGATCTTGCCGCTGGTGATGCGGGCGACATCCAGCAGGTCGTCGACCAGCCGCGCGAGGTGCGAGGCCTGTCGCTGCAGGACGCCGCTCATCTGACGCACGGTCGACGGCTCGTACGCGCGAGTGCCGAGAATCGGCGCGATGTTGACGATCGATGCCAGCGGATTGCGCAGCTCGTGCGCGAGCATGGCCAGGAACTCGTTCTTGCGCCGGTCCGCCTCCAGCAACCGCGCCTCGCTCTGGAGGAGCTTGCGATGCGTGACCTGCAGGTGGTGCAAGAGCTCGACCAGCGCCGCGCAGACCAGGACGAAGAACGCGACGTGCGCCAGCCAGCCGAGCGGGTCGCTCCAGCTGAAGTCGTCGTGGAACAGCCAGGTACCGAGCACCGGGCTCGCGAGTGTGATGAGCCAGGCGGGTCCGCGGCCGCACAGGTAACTGGCCGCCACCACCGGCAAGACGAACGCCAATAGCGGGCTGTGCCGACCGATGAGTGGGATCAGCTCGACGCGCGCGAAGGCCGTGCACGCAAGCAGCCCGATGGCCAGCCCATAGCGAAGCCAGTCGGGCTCGTCCTGCAAGCGCGGCCCGATCAACGAGTCCCGGAGTGGGGTGCGCATCCCCCTCCCTGTTCTAGTGGATGCCTGGCGGCTCAACGCACGCTGGCGGCGGCGGTTCCCGCAGAGCGTCAATTTCATGCGCCGGCGGCTATCATGGGGCCCAGCGCCGCGACCCGCGGCCTGCAGAACGGGAGACGCCAGGTGACCGAGAGTTTCGTCCAGTACTCCGCCGCCGACCGCATCGTCACCCTCACCCTGAACCGCCCCGAGAGCCGCAACGCCATCGGCGCGCAGCAGGATTGCCAGGACGTCATCGATGCCCTGCGTCGGGCCGAGGAGGATGCCGGCGTCAGCTGCATCGTGCTGACCGGCGCCGGGGCCAGCTTCTGCGCCGGCGGCAACCTCAAGGGAATGCAGTCCCGCAGCGGCATCGGCCGCCTCGGCACGCCCGAGGCGACGCGCGCGAACTATCGCCGCGGCGTCCAGCGCATGATCCGCGCCCTGTGGGATTGCGAAGTGCCGATGGTCGCAGCCGTCAACGGCCACGCGATCGGCCTCGGTCTCGACCTGGCCTGCGTCTGCGACGTGCGCCTGGCGGCCGACACCGCCAAGTTCGCTTCCAGCTTCATCAAGGTCGGCATCGTGCCGGGCGACGGCGGAGCCTGGATCCTCGCGCGTGCCATCGGCCTGGCGCGCGCGTCGGAAATGATCCTGACCGGGGACACGATCGACGCGCGTACGGCTGAGTCGTTCGGCCTCGTCTCGCGCGTCGTGCCCGCCGATCAACTGCTGACCGAAGCGCACACCGTCGCGCGGCGCATCGTCTCGAATCCGGCGAAGGCGCTGCGGCTCGCCAAGCGACTGCTGCGCGAGGGGCAACAGCAGCGCTTGAGCGACGTGCTGGAGCTTTCGGCCGCGTTCCAGGCGCTGGCGCACGAAACCAAGGATCACGAAGAAGCCGTCGCCGCCTTCCTCGAGAAGCGCGAGCCGCGATTCACCGGGCAGTGAGCCGCGCGCGGAGCGCACAGTGCACGCTTTCAAGTTCGATCCCGTCACGCTGCCTGCAACTGCGCCCGCCTTTCGCAAAGAGATTCGCGAGTTCCTGGCGCGCGAGTTGCCGCACGTGCCGGCAGAGCGTCGCGCCAACTGCTGGGCCGTTTTCGATGCCGAGTTCTCGCGCAAGCTCGGCGCGCGCGGCTGGATCGGCCTCGTGTGGCCGAAGCGTTACGGCGGCCATGAGCGCAGTGCGCTCGAACGGTACGTGTTGCTCGAAGAGTTGCTCGCAGCCGGTGCCCCGGTCGGCGCGCATTGGATTGCGGATCGCCAGTCGGGACCGAATCTGTTGCGCTATGGCTCGGAACAGCAGCGCCGGAAATATCTGCCCGGCATGGCGCGCGGCGAAATCCTGTGTTGCATCGGCATGTCGGAGCCCGGCGCCGGATCGGACCTGGCCGCGGTGCGCACACGCGCCGAGAAATTGCCCGACGGCCGCTGGCGCATCAACGGCCAGAAGATCTGGACCAGCAACGCACAGCACAGCCAGCTGATGATCGCGCTCGTGCGCACCGGCCCGCTCGATGAGAAGAACCGGCACGCCGGCCTCAGCCAGTTCCTGCTCGAGCTGAGCACGCCCGGCATCCGCATCCAGCCCATCGTCGACCTGGTCGGGCATCCGGGATTCAACGAAGTGTTTTTCGACGACGTCATGGTCGAGCCCGACTGCCTGCTCGGCGCCGAGGGCGAAGGCTGGCAGCAGGTCACCAGCGAGCTGTCGCTGGAGCGCAGCGGTCCGGAGCGCTACCTCTCCAGCTTCGCGCTGTTCGTCGAGCTCGTGCGTCTCGCCGGTCGCGTCGATTCCGAAGCGCTGCGGCACGCGATCGGCCGCATGAGCGCCGAATTGTGGACGTTGCGGCAGATGTCGCTGTCGGTCGCCGGCCAGCTCGCTGCCGGCGAGGATCCGATGCTCGCGGCCGCGATCGTCAAGGACCTCGGCAATACGTTCGAGCAGTCGCTGCCCGCAGTCGTCCAATCGCTCGTCGGCGAAGACATCCGGCTCGAAGACGACAGCGACCTCGCGCGTACGCTCGCACTGTTGTTGCAGACCTCACCGTCGTTCAGCTTGCGCGGCGGGACGCGCGAGATTCTGCGCGGCATCGTTGCCCGCGGCCTCGGGCTGCGCTGACATGAGCGAGCAACGACAACTCCTCAGCGACAGCGCTGCGCGCTTGTTCGAGTCGCGCGCCGCGGTGACCTGGGATGAGATCGACGAAATCGGGATTGCCGACATCCTCGTTCCCGACGAACACGGCGGCAGCGGCGCGGACTGGGATGACGCGTGCGCCGTACTGCAAGCGGCCGGTCGCTGGCAGATTCCGTTGCCGCTCGCTGAAGCAATGATTGCGCGCAAGTTGATAGCAGAAGCGGCGCTGGAAGTGCCGCGGTCGTCACTGAGCATTGCACCGAACCCCGCCGGCACGCTCTCGCAAGACGCGCGCACGTGGAAGTTCTCGGGCACGCTGTCGAGCGTGCCTTGGGGGCGCGATGTCACTCACGTGGTTACGACGGTCTCATTCGATGGCCGACCGCACGTTGTCGTTCTGGCCGTTGCGGATGCGAGCGTGCACAAAAGGACGAATCTTGCGGACGAGCCTCGCGACGATCTGAAGTTCGACGGCGCGCCGGCGCTGGCTGCACCTGCGAACAGCCGCGAAGCCCAAAGTCTCTTCGACTATGCAGCCCTGGCCCGCACCGCGCAGATCGCAGGCGCTCTGCAATCCGCACTGGAACGCTCGATCGCGTACGCGCTGGAGCGAAAACAGTTCGGACGACCGATCGGTCACTTCCAAGCGGTGCAGCAACAGCTGGCGCTGTTCGGCGCGGAGGTGGCCGCGGCCACGTGTGCGAGCCGGTCCGCGGGCATCGCCGCCAGCGCTGGCGATGTTTCATTTGAAATAGCGGCCGCGAAGCTGCGCGCCAACCAAGCCATAGGCGTGGCGACCGCGACAGCGCATCAAGTCCACGGGGCGATCGGCTTCACGCGCGAATACGCCCTGCGACAAGCCACGCAGCGCCTGTGGTCGTGGCGCTCGGAGTATGGCAACGATCGCTACTGGAGTGAGCAACTCGGCCGGGCCGTTGTCCAACGCGGTGCGGACACTTTCTGGGACTTTCTCACCGGTCGCTGATTGTTCATCCGTCGCGTTTTCGTGTTCGTTCGTCGCCAGTGCAGCGGCCCCTGAAGCGCTCTGCGCGCCGCCAGCGCATAATCGGGCGACTCACCTTGTTTGGCAGCACACTCATGGCAGCACACGAGTCGGCAATCGGTGCAACCACTTCTGCGCCCGAAGCATCGAACTCTACAGCGCCGGCGAGCGTCGATTACGCCGCGCGCCGCACGATGACGCAGATCCACGTGTTCAGTGCGCTCTTCTGGGCAGCGTTGTTCACGATGCACACAACACAGATGCTTCTGGCCAACGGTCGCGAAGATTGGGACTCGATTCGCTGGCGCGCGGCGATGAACGTGCTCGCGTTCGCGCTGTGCATCCCGCTCGGCAAGGTGATTGCCGCGACGCTGGACCGACGCCTGTCGAAACGCGTGCTGGCGATCTGCAGCGCGTGCCTGCCGATCGCGGTCGCCTATGCGCTCGTCGGACACTACGTCTGGAACACCGTGCTCGAGAATCCGCCGATGCCCTACTCCGCACTGGCCAGCCTCATCATCCAGTCGCAGTACAACTTCATCCTGTTCCTGCTCTGGTCGACTTTCTGCTCGGCGATCCTGTACGCGGCGCAATCGCAGGAGCGCGAGCGCAGCCTGTTGCAGGCCCAGGTGCTGGCGCGCGAAGCCGAGCTGAAGATGCTGCGCTACCAGATCAATCCGCATTTCCTGTTCAACACGCTCAATGCCGTCTCGGCGCTGATCGTGACCGGCCAGGCGGCGGCCGCCGAGGCGATGGTCAACAAGCTGGCGCGCTTCTTCCGTAACGCGCTGAGTCGCGAATCGACGGCGAAAGTGACGCTCGCGGAAGAGCTGCGCGTGCAGCTCGAGTACCTGAACATCGAGCTGACGCGCTTTCCGGACCGGCTGCGCTGGTCCACGCAGATCGAGCCGGGCCTGGAAAAGGCACTCGTGCCGCACCTGATCCTGCAACCGTTGTTCGAGAACGCCATCAAACATGGAGTCGCGCGGACGTTTGCGCCGGTGGAGCTGAAGCTGAGTGCGGCGCGTCGCACGGGGCAGTTGGTTTTGGTGCTGGGGAATGAGGTGAGAGGAGTCGGGCTGAAGCCCGACCTACAGGAGCAGGCGGGCGAAGGCGTCGGGCTCGCGAACGTCGCGCGCCGCCTCGAGAACTTCTACGGATCGGCCGCCGGCCTGTCGGTCGTGCAAAACGATGGACGCTTCACAGTCGAGCTGCGCCTGCCGATCGAACTGACGCTATGACAGCATTGCGAGTGATCGCGATCGACGACGAACCGTTGGCATTGCGCCGCCTGGAATGGTGCATGCAGGACCTGCCAGGCATTGCGCTGGTCGGCAAAGCCGACGACCCGCAGCGCGGCCTGGAGATGATCCGCACGCTCGCTCCCGACGTGGTGCTGCTCGATGTCGAGATGCCCGAGCTCAGCGGCTTCGAGCTGGTCGATTCACTCGGGGCGCTCGGAACGCTCGGCGACAGCCCGCTACCCGAGATCGTGTTCGTGACCGCCTTCGATCACTTCGCGGTCAAGGCGTTCGCGGTCAGCGCCGTCGACTATCTGCTCAAGCCGGTCGAGCGCGGCCGCCTCCTCGAAGCGCTGGAGCGTGCCCGCACTCGTCGTGAGTTGCGCGACGCACAGGTCCGCGTACAAGAGCTGCGCGAGATCATCGACAGCCTGCGCGCCGAGCGCCGCAACGGCAGCGCGCAGAAGAAATACGAAACCGAACTGTGGATCCGTGAAGGCGACGCGCGCGTGCGCGTGCCGGTGGAGATGATCGAGCGGCTCGAAGCCGACGGCGACTACGTGCGGCTGCACGTCGGCCAGCGCATGCGCCTGATGCGCGCGCGCCTCGGCGATCTCGCCGAACGCCTCGATCCCGCGCAATTCGTGCGAATCCACCGCTCGGAGATCGTGCGACACGATTTGATCGCTGCGATTCGTCGCCACGATTCCGGCCGCACGTTCGCGGTGCTAGCGGGCGGTCGGGAAGTTCCCGTCAGTCGGCGATACGTCTCGCGCATCGCCCACACATTACGTTTTCGTAAGCAAGGCGCCTGATCGACGCATCCATTGCTCGCAGCTGCCGTTTATCGCATCGAGATGACAATTCAACGCAAATACGTGCGGAACAAACCGCTGCCGCTTTAGCGTATTCCCCGTGTGGCTTTGGCAACGTGCCCAGTGGCGCGTTGCAGACCGGGGACTTGAATGAGCTCGATGATCCGCAGGTTCGTCTCGACCAATGGCACGAGTGCCACCGCGCATACCGCGCACGGCACTGAGATTCACTGGATGTCCGCGGGACGCACCGCGCCCGAGGTCATCGCAGGCGTTGCGTCCGTTCATGCAGCATGGAATGGCAGTTATCCGTTGTGCGTCGACAACCACGCGCTCAAGCTGGAAGAGGAAGTGTTTCTCGTGCTCAACGCCGGCCATGTGCTCACGACGCGCGGACGGCGCGAACCGGGCAGCTGCCTGCTGAGCGTCTACTTCGCGCCGGAGCTGCTGGCGCAGGCTCTCGAGACGCTCGCGCCGGCTGATCGTGAGCTGTTGAGAGCCTGCTCCCCGGACGGCTCGTTGCGTCTGTTCGAGCACCTGCGCGACAGCGACCGCTCCTTCATGTCGGTGCTGCATTACGTGGCGCACCACATCTGCGCGGGCCTCGACGATCCGCTTTGGTACGAGGAGCAGATCAGCTTCCTCTTGGGGCGCCTGCTGGCGCACGAGGTCTCGCTGGCACGCGCCGTCGGCAACCTGACGCACATGAAGTCGTGGAAACGTCGCGAGACGTTCACACGTCTCGCGCGCGTCACGGATCTGATCCATTCGTGCTACGACCGCCCGCTCACGATCGACGAGCTGGCCGAAGCTGCTCACTGGTCGCGCTTTCACATGATGCGCGAGTTCAAGGCAGTGCACGGCATCAGCCCTTACGAATATCTGCAGCGTCGACGGACACAAACGGCCGCTCGCCTGCTGTGCTCGACGGAATTGTCCGTCGCGGAAATCGCAGAGCGCACCGGCTTTCACGAACGCAGCACGCTGGTGCGACGCTTGCGTCGCAGCCGCGGACTCGGTGCGCGCGCACTGCGCACGCTCGCGCACGACGCGCAGACACAATCATCGACAACGCAATCATCGCAAGCGCTGCCCCACAGAATGCCAACGGCTGCCGCATCCGGTGTGAATCTCACCACTAGCATGTCCTCCGTGCGCTGAAAGCGCACGAAATGGGGACAGTCCTCGGGGGAGTGAGTCAGGTCGAAGCCTGACACTCTGCTCGAGGACTGTCCCTTTTGTTTTTCGCAGGAGGGCTGCTCGATGATTACGAATCTATTTATCCGGCGCGCGGTACGCTGCGCGCTATTCAGCGGCGCGGCGGCCGCGCTCGCCGGCGCACTGCCGGCTCAAGCGCAGCAGGAGGAATCGACCATTCAAGAAGTGGTCGTGACCGGCTCGCGTATCGCGCAACCCGGCTTGACGACTGTCAGCCCGGTGACTGCCGTGAGCTCCGATACGGTCAAGCTCGAAGGCATCACGCGCGTCGAAGACCTGATCAACAACCTGCCGCAGGCGTTCGCCGATTTCGGCGGCAATGTCTCGAACGGCGCGACCGGCGCGGCGACGGTCAATCTGCGCAATCTCGGCTCGCAGCGCACGCTGGTGCTGGTCAACAGCCGCCGACTGATGCCCGGCGACCCGACGCAGAACGGCGCAGCCTCGCCCGACTTGAACCAGATTCCCGCGGCGCTGATCGAGCGCGTCGAAGTGCTGACCGGCGGCGCATCGGCCGTGTACGGCGCCGACGCCGTCGCCGGCGTCGTCAACTTCATCATGAACGACAAGTTCGAAGGCGTGCGCGTCGACGCGCAGTACAGCCTGTATCAGCACAACAACGACGACGACACGATCAAGAACCTCGTGAGCGACAGCGGCTTCGCGACGCCGGACAGCAACGTGCGCGACGGCTATACCAAGGACATCACGTTCATCGCCGGCATCAACACGCCGGATGGGCGCGGCAACGCCACCGTCTACATCGGCTACCGCACGCTCGATGCGATCACACAGAACCGACGCGACTTCAGTGCCTGCGCACTCGCCTCCTCCGACGCCGGCGATCCGACGTCCAAGGCGTTCGGCTGCGGCGGCTCGGGCACGACGGCTCCCGCGCTGTTCCAGACCTACAACCCGGCCGATCCGTTCGACTTCGAGCCGACCGGCGCGTTCACGGTCGGCGCCGACGGCCAGATCCGCGACTTCCAGGACTCCGACCTGTTCAACTTCGCGCCGTCGAACTACTACCAGCGTCCGGACGAGCGCAAGACCGCCGGGCTGTTCGCGCATTACGACTTCAGCGACAAGGCGAGCGTCTACACCGAGTTCATGTTCATGGACGATCGCACCACCGCGCAGATCGCGCCGAGCGGCGCGTTCCTCGGCAGCGGGCCCGGCCAGCCGCCGTTCTTCGGCCGCTACGCGGTGAACTGCAACAACCCGTTGCTCACGACGTCCGCTGTCGCTGCATTCTGCGGCGGCAACACTGGCGCGGGCGATGTGCTGCTCGACATCGGCCGTCGCAACGTCGAAGGCGGCGGTCGCATCGACGACTTGCGACACACCTCGTTCCGCGGCGTGATCGGACTGCGCGGCGACATCAGCGACGGCTGGAGCTACGACGTGTACGGCCTGTACGGTACGTCGATCCTGTCCGAGAACTTCCAGAACGACTTCTCGCGCTCGCGGCTGCGCAATGCTCTGACCGCCGTGGCGGGCCCGGGTGGCACACCGGTCTGCCGCATCAACGCGGATGCTGACCTGACGAACGACGATCCGAACTGCGTGCCGTATGCGATCTTCGGCGTCGGCTCCGTGACGCCGGAGCAGCTGGCCTATCTGCAGATCCCGGGCTTGTCCGAAGGCGAGACGGTCGAGCAGATCCTGAGCGGCTCCATCTCCGGTGACCTGGGGCAGTACGGCCTCAAGCTGCCGACGGCGAACGACGGCCTCGGCGTTGCATTCGGCGCCGAGTACCGCTCCGAGCGTTCGGAGCTGCGCACCGATGCGAACTTCCAGACGAACGACCTCGCCGGCCAGGGCGCGCCGACGCTCGACACGTTCGGCGATTTCAACGTCAAGGAGCTGTTCGCAGAGGCGCGGCTGCCGCTGTTGCAGGACAAGCCGTTCGCCGACACGTTGTCGCTCGAAGCGGGCTATCGCTACTCCGACTACAACCTCGGCTTCAACACCGACAGCTACAAGGCAGGCCTGCAATGGGCGCCGATCGCCGACGTGATGTTCCGCGGCAGCTATCAGCGCGCCGTGCGCTCGCCGAACGTTCAGGAGTTGTTCCTGCAGCCCCGCGTGCAGCTCGACGGCAACACGGATCCGTGCTCGAACGATATCGGCGCCGCGCCGACGGCGAGCTTCGAGGAATGCGCACGCAGCGGCGTGACGGCCGCGCAGTACGGCAACATCCTCGCGAACCCGGCCGCGCAGTACAACGGCAACGTCGGCGGCAACGTCGATCTCGATCCGGAAGAGTCGGACACCTACTCGTTCGGCGTCGTGCTGACCCCGGGATTCCTGCCGGGATTCACGATGACCGTCGACTACTACGACATCAAGGTGGAGAAGCTCATCAACTCGCTGGGCGCGGACTTCATCCTCGGTCAGTGCCTCGAGACCGGCGACCCGACGTTCTGCGACCGCGTGCATCGCGCCGGCAACGGCTCGATCTGGCTCGGCGACCAGGGCTTCATCGACGACCCGATCCTCAACACCGGCTCGTTGCAGACCAAGGGCTTCGATGCCGAGATGAACTATCGCTTCGAGATGGGCAAGGTCGGCAGTCTCGGCTTGCAATTCATCGGCACGTACGTCGATGAGTTCCTGACCGAGCCGCTGCCGGGTGCGAGCAAGTACGACTGCGCCGGACTGTTCGGCACGGTGTGCGGCACGCCGATCCCGGATTGGCGGCACAAGCTGCGCGCGAACTGGACGATGCCGTGGAACGTCGATCTGGCGCTGACCTGGCGCTACATCGCCGCCGTGGACGACGACCGCACCAGCGGTAACCCGAGCCTGACGGCCGACGTCATCGAGTCGGACAAGCATCTCGGCTCGCGCAGCTACTTCGACCTGACGGGCTCGTACACCTTCAGCGAAGTGGGCCCGTTCAGCGCCCTGACCGGACGGCTCGGCATCAACAACATCCTGGACAAGGATCCGCCGCTGGTCGGCCAGGACACCTGCCCGGCCGTGTTCTGCAACGGCAACACGTTCCCGCAGGTGTACGACACGCTCGGCCGCTATGTCTTCCTGGGACTGACGGCCGACTTCTAGGAGCACTGTAGGTCGGGCTTCAGCCCGACACCTGCAAACGGCGGGCTTCGGCCCGCCGTTTCCTTTCGCGCAGCCCCGATGCATCCATTGCTCGCGCGTGTCATTCACCGTCGCGCCACGACGATTCACCGCAAAGAGCTGCGAAGCTATTCCTCGCCCGTTTAGCGTAGCGGCGTGTGTCCTCAGCAACTGGTCGTGCAAGGCACTACGATTCGCTGGATGCCGGCAGGTCGTGCGGCGCCGGAGACGATCGGCGACGTGCCGTCCGTTCATGCTGCCTGGAACGGCAGCTATTCGCTGTCAGTCGACGGCCACGCCGCGCTCAAGCTCGAAGACGAAGTCTTTCTTGCGCTCAATGCCGGACACGTGTTGACGACGCGCGGCCGACGCGACCCAGGCGCGTGTCTGCTCAGCGTCTACTTCGCGCCGGATCTGCTGACGCAGGCGATCGACGCACTCGCGCCCGCCGAGCGCGATCTGCTGATCGCGTGCTCGCAAGATGGCTCTTTGCGGCTGTTCGAGCATGTGCGGGACAGCGACCGCTCGCTCGCATCGGTGATGCGCTACATCGCGCATCACGCGAGCTCAGGCATCGATGATCCGCAGTGGTACGAGGAGCAGGTCAGCTTCCTGCTGCGCCGACTGCTCGGCCACGAATTGGCGCTGGCGCGCACAGTGAACAACATGACGCACATGAAGGCGTGGAAGCGTCGCGAGACATTCATGCGGCTCGCGCGCGTCACCGATCTCATCCATTCCTGCTACGAGCGCTCACTGACCATCGAGGAGCTGGCCGAAGCTGCGCACTGGTCGTGCTTTCACATGATGCGCGAGTTCAAAGCGGTGCATGCGATCAGCCCCTACGAATATCTGCAACGCCGTCGGACACAAACGGCCGCTCGTCTGCTGTGCTGCACCGATCTGTCAGTCGCAGAAATCGCCGAGCGCACCGGCTTCCACGTGCGCACATTGGTGCGTCGCTTGCGTCGCAGCCGCGGACTCGGCGCGCGCGCACTGCGCGTGATGGCGCAGGAAACCAATCAATCACAGCAATCCGCGTCGTACAGAATGACAACGAGTGTCGTATAGCCCGTCGGCGACGCCACTAGCATCTCCTGCGCTGGATAAACATTCGCAGGAGGGAGATCGATGTCGACGAACAATTCGCTTCGGCGCGCAGTCCGCTGCGCGCTGCTCACGAGTGCAGCCGCCACACTGGCCAGCGCGCTGCCGGCGCAAGCACAGGAAGACTCGACCATCCAGGAAGTGGTCGTGACCGGCTCGCGCATTCCACAACCCAACCTCACGAGCGTCAGCCCGGTGACAGCCGTGAGCTCCGAACAGGTGAAGATCGAGGGCGTCACGCGCGTCGAGGACCTGATCAACAACCTGCCGCAGGCGTTCGCCGATTTCGGCGGCAACCTGTCCAACGGCAGCACCGGTACCGCGAGCGTCAACCTGCGCAATCTCGGCTCGCAACGCACGCTCGTGCTGGTCAACAGCCGGCGCTTGATGCCCGGCGATCCGACGCAGAACGCTGCGGCCTCGCCCGACTTGAACCAGATTCCGGCGGCGCTGATCGAGCGCGTCGAAGTGCTGACGGGCGGCGCGTCTGCGGTCTACGGCGCTGACGCAGTCGCGGGCGTCGTCAACTTCATCATGAACGACAAGTTCGAAGGCGTGCGGCTCGATGCGCAGTACAGCATGTACCAGCACAACAACGACGCCGACGACATCGCCAACATCGTGCGCGACAGCGGCTTCGGCCTGCCCGAGAGCAACGTGCGCGATGGTTACACCAAGGACATCACGTTCATCGCCGGCATCAACACGCCGGACGGCCGCGGCAATGCCACCGTCTACATCGGCTATCGCACGCTCGATCCGATCACGCAGGACCGGCGCGACTTCAGCGCGTGCGCACTCGGCTCCTCCGACGGCGGCGATCCGACTTCGAACACGTTCACCTGCGGCGGCTCCAGTAACACGGCGCGCGGGCGGTTCCTGACCTACAACCAGGCCGACCTGAACGACACCAATGCCGTTGGCGATTTCACCGTCGGCGAAGACGGCGTGATGCGCGACTTCGGGGCAGCCGACCTGTACAACTTCGCGCCGTCGAACTTCTACCAGCGCGAGGACGAGCGCAAGACGGCCGGCTTGTTCGCGCACTACGACTTGAGCGACAAGGCCAGCGTCTACACCGAGTTCATGTTCATGGACGATCGCACGCAGGCGCAGATCGCACCGAGCGGCGCGTTCCTCGGCGCCGGCCCGGGCGCACCGCCGTTCTTCGGGCGCTACACCGTGAACTGCGATAACCCGCTGCTCACGCCCTCCGCCCTCGACTCGTTCTGCGGCGGCGACACCGGCGCGGGCGACGTGCTGATGGATATCGGCCGGCGCAACGTCGAAGGCGGCGGCCGCAACGACGATCTGCGCCACACCTCGTTCCGCGGCGTCGTCGGTCTGCGCGGCGACATCGCCGACGGCTGGAGCTACGACGCGTACGGCCTGTACGGCACTTCGCTCCTGTCCGAGAACTACCAGAACGACTTCTCGCGCTCGCGCATCCGCAAGTCGCTGACCGCCGTGGCCGGCCCGAACGGCCAGCCGGTCTGCCGCGTCAACGCGGATGCGGACCTGACGAACGACGATCCGACCTGCGTGCCGTATCAGATCTTCGGCGTCGGCAGCGTCACGGCGGAGCAACTCGCGTACCTGCAGATCCCGGCGCTGTCCGAGGGCTCGACAGTCGAGCAGGTTCTGAGCGGCTCGGTCGCGGGCGATCTCGGCCAGTACGGCATCAAGCTGCCGACCGCGAACGACGGTCTCGGCGTCGCCTTCGGCGCGGAGTATCGCTCCGAGCGCTCGGAACTGCGGACCGACGCGAACTACCAGAACAACGACCTGGCCGGCCAGGGCGCGCCGACGCTCGACACGTTCGGCGATTTCGACGTCAGGGAGGTGTTCGCCGAAGCGCGCTTGCCGCTCGCGCAGGACAAACCGTTCGCCGATACGTTGACGTTCGAAGCGGGCTATCGCTACTCGGATTACAACCTCGGCTTCAACACGGACAGCTACAAGCTCGGCCTGCAGTGGGCACCGGTAAGCGACGTGATGCTCCGCGGGACCTACCAGCGCGCCGTGCGTTCGCCGAATATCCAGGAGCTGTTCCTGCAGCCGCGTGTGCAGCTCGACGGCGTCACCGATCCGTGCTCGAACAACCCCGGCCAGACGCCGACAGCCAGCTTCGAGCAATGTGCGCGCAGCGGCGTCACCGCCGCGCAGTACGGCAACATCCTGCAGAACCCGGCTTCGCAGTACAACGGCGAGGTCGGCGGCAATCCGAACATCCAGCCGGAGGAGTCGGACACCTATTCGTACGGCTTCGTCGTGACCCCGGGATTCCTGCCGGGCTTCAGCTTCACCGTCGACTACTACGACATCAAGGTGGAGAAGCTCATCAACAACCTGGGCGCCGACTTCATCCTCGGCCAGTGCCTGACGACGGGCGACCCGACGTACTGCGACCGCGTGCAGCGCGCGGGCAACGGCTCGATCTGGCTCGGCGACAGCGGCTTCGTCGAGGATCCGATCCTCAACACCGGCTCGCTGCAGATCAAAGGCATCGATGCCGAGGCGAACTATCGCTTCGAGATCGGCAAGGTGGGCAGTCTCGGCTTGCAGTTCATCGGCACGTACGTCGATGAGTTCCTGACCGAGCCGCTGCCGGGCGCGAGCAAGTACGACTGCGCCGGACTGTTCGGCACGGTGTGCGGCACGCCGACCCCGGATTGGCGGCACAAGCTGCGCGCCAGCTGGACGACGCCATGGAACATGGACCTTGCACTGACGTGGCGCTTCGTCGCCGCCGTCGACGACGACCGCACCAGTTCGGATCCGAACCTGGCCGCGGCAGTCATCGAGACGGACAAGCACCTCGGCTCGCGCAGCTACTTCGACCTGACGGGCTCGTACACCTTCAGCGAAGTGGGCGTGTTCAGCAACCTGACGGGACGGCTCGGCATCAACAACATCCTGGACAAGGATCCGCCGCTGGTCGGCCAGGACACCTGCCCGGCCGTGTTCTGCAACGGCAACACGTTCCCGCAGGTGTACGACACGCTGGGCCGCTATGTCTTCCTGGGATTGACGGCTGACTTCTGAGACCGACTGCAGGTCACGGGTTACATAGCCTGACACCGTCGAACGGTCTGGCTTGTGTCACTTGTGTCACCTTGTCGCTTGTGTCTCTTCCGCCATACTCCCCGCATGAAAACCTCCCTCCTCCTGATCACCGCTCTATTCGTTACGGCTGGCTGTGCGCAGGAACCCAAGCACGAGCCGCAGCCGCAGCCGACGACGGTCGACATTCAAGGCGCCGGCGAGTGGAAACGATCGCCGCACATGCGCGCCTACTACGACGAGACCGTCAAGACGTTCGCGAATGGGACGGACATCGACGTCGACGCGTACGAGGCCCGCTCGTTCGCGATCTTTCGCGAGTTCGCACGCGCCAACGGCATGAACGAGCAAGGGATGATCGATCACCTGAAGCTGATCCCGCGCCAGGTCGTCGGCATCGTCAAAGAGAATCCGGCGGTCCTGAAGAGCTACGACGCGTTCTGGGCCGCGCTCGCCGGACCGGACTGAACAGCTACTTCTGCTGCCTGTAGCGCGCGATCTCGGCGAGCAGCTCCGTCCGGTCGAAATACACCTCGTTGCGGCGGATCTTGCCGGCAGCATCCAGCTGCACCAGGCACACGCCGACGATCTCGAGCGTCTTCGCGCCGACCGGAATCTTCGCGAGCCACTTGTTGAGAAAGCCGTCCTCCATCGGGAACGCTTCGAGCTGCGTCCACACCCAATTCGGATTGTTCGCCAGGAGCTTGCGGAAATACGCGAGCAGCGCGACCTTGCCGCGCACTCCCGTCGGAATGCCAGGATCGACGTACAGCGCATCGTCGGAATAGAACGCGGCGAGCCGCTGCGGATCGTTGCCGGTCCAGGCAGGCAGCCAGCGTTGCGCGAACTGCGCGGCTTCGGCCGCATTCAAGTGGCCCATCGAGTCCTCCATCTGAGACAGGTCTGCAGGATTTCGCCCCGGCAGGGATCCATTGTGCCTCGCAGGGGTTGAATTTGAACACCTGACGAAAGGAGGAAAGCCATGCTCAGCAAGTACGACGCCATCCCGACGGTCGCGGTCAAAAACCTGGCTGCGGCGAAGAAGTTCTACGAAGGCACGCTCGGCCTGAAGCAGATCGACGCGGAAGGCGAGGAAGTTGTCGTGTACCAGAATGGCAGCTCGCGCCTCAACGTCTACCGCTCGCAGTACGCGGGCACGAACAAGGCGACCGCCGTGACCTGGCCGGTCGACGATGTCGAGGGCGAAGTGCGCACCCTGAAATCGAAGGGAGTCGCCTTCGAGCACTACGACATGCCGGGCCTGAAGCTGCAGGGCGACCTGCACGTCGCCGACGGCGAGGAGCTGAAGGTCGCGTGGTTCAAGGACCCGGACGGCAACATCTTCAGCATCGTGAATCGCTAGTTCTTCGTCTGCTCCTGCACGCGCGCGCCGCGCAGTATCAGCTCGATCGCGTGATTGCCTTCGTGGCATGCGTACTCGAACATCTGATACTGGTCGTCGCGCGCCAGGGGATACGCAATCTTCCACGGCGCGGTGTAGTTCACGGGGTCGTCGATCATGATCTCGTACTGCATCGTGTCGTGGCCAACGCGCGTGAACCGCTCGACGATGCGCAACTGCTCGCTGTAGGGCACGCCGCGCACAGGCACCGCATTCATGCCGGTCGCGATCCAGCCGCGCGCGTTGAAGTTCGTGGTCTCCACGACCAGCGTCGAGCCTTCCCAGTGACCGCGTGAGTCGCCGCCCCACGAGCGCACGCGGGCATCAGCGTGTCCGCCACGACCGATCGGGATGATGCGCGCGTCGTGGATCATCTCCGCGACGATCAGCACGTAGCCCGGCGTCTGCACGATCTGATAGGCGTTGTTGTAGACGACGGGAAACATCGTCGTAGGCTCGCGCGTGATGCAGCGGTCCCACTGACTCATGGTCTCGTACGAATCGAAACTGCTCTGGTTGAAGTCGCGGCGGCGCGCTGCTTCCGGCCGCAGCGGCACTTTGCCATCGGCGGGCTCGACCACGAGGGAGGTCTGACCGTTCGGCAGGATCTTCAGGTCCTGGTCGATGAACGCGTCGTTGTCGCGGCCGACTTCGCCGGGTTTGTGGCCTGCTGCCCAGAACCTCTCGCTCGCGGCGCGCTGATGCTCAGCTCGATCCGCCTCGGGCAACTGCGTGCCGAGCTGCGGCGGCCGCTCGAACGGCGTCAGCGTGCCGCCCGTCCAGATGCCCTGCAGATCGGGCGGCGAGTCGGCCGCACACGCGGCCCCTGACAGCAGAATTCCCAGCAGGATTCCGGACGCTCGCATGTGCCGAGGATACTCTGGTCGATAGAACTATTGGGATCCCCGGTTCATGGGCCCCCGTTCATGTTGTCCGGCTGCAGAAGCGCCGTGCCGAACTTGCCGGCCAG
The DNA here is from genome assembly GCA_963830745.1 of uncultured Gammaproteobacteria bacterium. GTDB lineage: Bacteria > Pseudomonadota > Gammaproteobacteria > Steroidobacterales > Steroidobacteraceae > Steroidobacter. The sequence goes on along the minus strand of CAWHNL010000007.1, from coordinate 157,672 downwards.
CTTCCGGCTGAGAATCCAGCTCGCCAGCAGGTCGTGATAGCCCGTCGACTGCCGGGCGAAAGGCACTCCGTCCCGCTCCCCCTCTTCGATGATGCCGTGATCCGCATTGGGAAAGACCGCGATATCGAGCTGCGGCGGCGCCGACTGCAACGTGCGCAGAAATTCGAGCGTCGGCGCTGGCGGCGCTTCGGTGTCCTTGCCGGCGACGATCCACAGCATCGGCGTGCGCACGCGTCGCAGCGCCGCCTGCGCGTCGTAATCGAGAATCGCATCGAACCCGAGCAACGCGCGCAACTCCTCGAACTGATCGTCCGGCGAGCGCACCAGCGGTCCGGTGAAATCCCCCTCCACCTCGTGCAGCCACTTCTCGTCAGCGTGCGCGGCCTTGAACTTGCGCAGATCGTCGAGTCCGTCGGTGAAGCGGGACAACAGGATTCGGCCGGTGATGCTGGTGAGCTCGCGGCCCTTCTCGATCACGCTGTCGTCGTAGTGCTTCGCGCGCAGCTCACCGAGCACTTCCTCGCGATCTTCCTCCAGCGGGCTGATCGCAAGACCGTAGGACACGACGACGAAGTCGGCCGGTGCGCGGGTTGCGGCCAGCGGCGCAATCCACCCGCCCTGGCTCTCGCCCATCAAACCGACCGGCACACCCGGCGCATTCAGCAGCTTCCTTGCGTGCGCGACGGCGGCAAGCGCGTCGTCGGCGAGCTCGCTGAAGTCGACAGTGAACCGGCCGTTCGATCGACCGGTGCCGCGCTTGTCGTAGACGAAGACCGCGATGCCGTAGGTCGGCAGCAGATGCTGCACATAATTGAACGTGACTGCGCTGTCCTGACCCGAACCGAAGACGAGGATGACGAGAGCCTGCGGTTTGGCAGGCGCGAACAACTCGCCGTACAGCGTGTTGCCGATGCTGGAGAAAGTGCTCGGCGTTCTGGTGACCGGAACGCGCTGTGCGACGCCCGAAGGTCCGCCTTTCAGACGAAACTCGCAGTTGCTGGCCGGGACATTCGTCGAAGACCGCTTCGGCGATGCGCGGCTCGCGCGATGCCCAACCGGGTCCGCCGTGAAAATGTTTGTCATCGTCGGGATAGAGTCGGCCAGTGCGGCCGTCGCGGAGCCGGTAGCGCAGCGTGCCTTCGTCGCTTGGAGAAATGACGATGAAGTCTCCGCCGGCGAGCTTGTATGCGCCCGAGTAGCACGCGTGCGGCGGCGGGGGCGTGGGTTCGGCGACGTGCCGCGAGCGGTGCTGCTGCTGCAACGAGCGCAACTGTACCGAGGAAAAACTTTGAAACTGTCATGCTGCTGCGTCCTTACGAGTCGATGTACTCGTTCGGACGCAGCAGCAATCGATCAGGTTTCACTTGTAGGTCGGGCTTTAGCCCGACTGCTTACTCCGTCTTCTTCGTCGACTTCCCTTCCATCATCGTCGCCCACTTCGTGCCGTCCTCGGACATCTCCCACTTGTACGTGTACGCAGTCGGCGAGCCCTCGACCATCGTATAGCGCGAGTGGAACGGCTTGCCGTTCATCTCGGACTTCGAGGTGAACGTCCAGGTGTTACCGCTCTTCTTGCCTTTCGAGTAATCACCCATGCCGGTGCTGTCGATGCCGTAGTACGTGTACGCCTTCTCGGCTGGGTTGTAAGCGATGATGCCGAGCGTCGTCATCGAGCCCATCGCGCCGCTGCCTTGCCCGCGGCACACCAGCTGGAAGCCGCCGGCGAACCACTCGCAGGTATCGGTGCTCGTCATCTTTCCGCCCGGTCCGAACGGTCCGGGTTTCATCTCGGCTTCGCTGGTCCACTTGCCGGTGAAATAGCCGAGGTTCTTCTGCTCGGGTCCGGGCTTGGGTGCGTCTTGTGCCAGCGCAGCACCGAATGTCAGCAACGCTCCGCAGCCGATTCCGATCAATAGCGTTCGCATATATATCCCTCCTGCTTCGTCCTTCTTCTCAACGAGGGCCGAGAGCATAGTCCTGCGGCCCGAGGCCGGGAAGCCCCGTCAGCGGGCCTGGAAACGAATGGCTTGTCCGCCGCCGGGCGCCAGCTTCAGCTGCAGCGTGTCGCCGCGACGGACTTCGCGCCGCTCGATCGCGATCGCGAACGGGTGCGCGCGCCAGTCCGCGTTCGCGCCGTCTCGATAGATCTGCGCGCGATAGGTGCGGTTGGGATCGAGGAAGTCGAGCTTCACTTGCAGCGTGCGCGCGTTCTCGTCTGTGACGCTGCCCAGATACCAGTCGTTACTGTTGCGATCCTTGCGCACGATCGTCACATAGTCGCCGACTTCGCCGTTCGGCACGAGCGTCTGCTCCCAGTCGGTCGGCACATCCTTGATGAACTGGAACGGCGCGGGATAGCGGCGATAGTTCTCGGGCAGGTCCGCGGCCATCTGCAGCGGAGCGTACAGAATGACGTAGTTCGCGAGTTGCTTGGCGAGCGTCGATTGAAACGGCTGGCCGCCCTTACCCTTCAGGCTCAGCACCCCCGGCGTGAAGTCGAACGGGCCGGCGAGCATGCGCGTGAACACCAGATTCGCTTCGTGCTCCGGCGGATTCGGCGGGTTGCCCCACGCGTTGTATTCCATGCCGCGCGCGCCTTCGCGCGAGACCCAGTTCGGATAGGTGCGCCGCAGCCCCGTATCCTTGATCGGCTCGTGCGCGACCACGGCGATGTGACGCTTCGCAGCCTCGGTCACGACCTTCAAGTGATGGCGCGACATGACCTGGCCATCGTGCCACTCGAAATGGATCCGGCCGTCTTCACCGAGCGCCTTGACGCCACCGGCGTCGGCGACATAGCCGGTCTTCACGCTGTCGATGCCGAGCCGCTGGTAGAGATCGAGGCCGGCTGCGAGCTGCGGCTCGTAATGCGCGATGTTGGCCGACGTCTCGTGGTGACCGATCAAGTGCACGCGCTTGCGCTTCGCGTACTCGGCGAGCCCTTCCAGGTCGAAATCGGGATAGGGCTGCGTGAAGCTGAAAGTCTCGCCGTTCGCGAACCAGTCGCCGTCCCAACCCACGTTCCAGCCTTCCACTAGCACGCCGCGAAAACCGTTCTGGGCCGCGAAGTCGATGTAGCGACGCGTGTTCGCCGTCGTGGCGCCGTGCTTCGGCCCGGATTCCCACGTCCACTCGTCGAGGTGCATCCCCCACCAGATGCCGACGTACTTCGCCGGCTTGAACCACGACACGTCGCCGAGCTGATTCGGCTCGTTGAGATTGAGGATGAGGTCTGACGCCAGGTAGAGCGCGCCCGCATTGTCGGTGATCAGTAACACACGCCACGGCGTGGAGAACGGCGCGATGCGCTTGACCTTCGCGCCCTGCGAGGCGGGCGACAGCACAGCTTTCAGTCGTGTGCCGTCGACGCGGCGCAGCCACATGCCCGAGTAGTCGACCAGCGCGGCTTCGTGGATCGCGATGTGCAGACCCGCATCGGTGCGGATGGTGAGCGGCGTGTGTGCCTGCGCGACTCCGCTCAGCGGCGTCCTGTTGTAGAGATACTCGTAGCGATTCCATTCGCCGCCGGGGATCCACCAAGCGGTGCCCGGGTCGGCGATCGTGAACTCCGTGAGCTCGTCGCCGATGTTCACTTCGTGCAGCTGCGGCTGATCCGGAAATTCGTAGCGAAAGCCGATTCCGTCGTCGAATGCGCGGAACACGACGGTGAGCGCGCGCTGCGGCGGATTCTTCTCGATCAGCCGCACGCGCAGCTCGTTGTAGCGGTTGCGGACGTAGCGCCGCTCACCCCACGGCTGCTCCCACGTCTCATCGACGCTGCGCGTCTGGACGCCGTCGCCACGGAAATTGCGCTCGAGTTTCGGTGCGTCGGTCAGCAGGAAGCCGAGCCGCGATTCGTTGACGATCTGGCGGCCGCCGCGCGTGATCGAATAGCCCGGGCGTCCTTCGTCGTTGACGGTGACGGAGATCGTGAGGACGTTGCCCGGCGAGCTGACTGTGCCGATGGTTTCCGCGCCGGCGACGCCGCAGCACAACGCGAGAAGCAGGAGAGTCGGGCTAAAGCCCGACCTGCACGCAAGCGCGCTCACGGTCCGTCTCCGGCGGCGCACACGACGAAGTCGAGCGGCGCCAGCACGACGCGATACGATCCCGGGGCCGCGACCTCGCTCTCGCATCGGCCGTGCAGCGCGGTGAAACGGCGCGAGCCCGCGTCGACTTCCATCGTGGTCGCAAGCGGCTGGAGCGAAGTGTTGAACGCGATCGCGATCTCCCGACCGGTGGCCGGATCGAGCCGCGATACTGCGAACAGCCCCGGGGAATCGGAGTAGTTGCGCACCAGTTGTCGCCCGCTGCGCAAGGCGGCGTGCGCGCGGCGCAGCGCCGAAAGCCTGGCAATCGCGCGCGCGATCGGATGATTCAGGTCGAAATTGGAGGGATCCTTGCCAACGCCGATCCTGCGATCCGCGAGATACGACGGCGTGCGGCTCGTCATCATGTCCTGGCGCGCGTCCTGGTCGTTGCCGACGCCCGTGAAGCCCTGCTCGTCGCCGTAGTACACGACGGGAACGCCACGCAGCGTGAACAACATCGCGTGGGCCAGCAGCACGCGCTTCAACACTTCGTCGTCGCTCGCCTGCGGGCGCGCTGTCCGCACGTAGTACGCAAAGCGTCCGGCGTCATGATTGCTGACGAACGTCGGCAGCTGCAGAGCCGTCCTTTCGCCACCCTCGTACAGAGTGTCGTCGGCGAACAGTCGAGCGAGCTTGTCGCTACCTGCATCGCCGGCGACGGTCGCACGCACGGCGCTGGCGAACGCAAAGTCGAGCACTGCGGGCAACCTGGCGTCGCGCGTATAGCGAGCGAGCAAAGCCACGTCGATATTCGAAGTCGAAACTTCACCGAAAATATGAAAGTGCGGAATGCCCTGCGCTGCCGCTCGCTGCAGCATCGCCGGCACGAACGCCTGCCAGAACTCGGCGTTTACGTGCCGCGCGGTGTCGATGCGGAAGCCGTCGATGCGAAGCGATCGATCCAGCTGCCGTAGATCTCGATCATCCCCTGTATGACGCGCGGATCCTCGGTCGTGAGGTCATCGAGCCCGACGAAGTCGCCCATCTCCGAGCTCTCGCCCTCGAAGGTCGTGTTGCCGCGGTTGTGGTACAGCAGCGGGTCGTTCAGCCACTGCGGCACCTTGCTGCGCTCCTCGCCGGCCGGCAGGTAGGGCGTGTATGCGAAGTCCGGGCGCGTGAGCTTCTCGAAGTTGCGGCCCGTGAAGCCGTTCGTTGATCGGCTCGCCCTGCAACCCGCCACGGCGCGAATAGGGATATTCGGCGCGCGACCGATAAGGACATCGATCCGTCGGACATTCGCGATAGGCGATCACATCCGCCGTATGGTTGGCGATGATGTCGAGATACACCTTCATGCCGCGCGCGTGCGCGGCGCGCACGAAGGCCTGCATCTGCGCTTCGTCGCCGAGATGTGGATCGACGGTGGTGAAGTCTGTGATCCAGTAACCGTGATAGCCGGAGGACTCCTGGCCGGGCCCGCCCTGCACCGGCTTGTTCTTGAACACCGGCGTGAGCCAGACGGCGGTCGCGCCGAGCGCCTGGATGTAGTCGAGCCGTGCGGTGAGCCCCTGCAGATCGCCGCCGTGAAAGAACGCCTTCGACGTGGGATCGAAGCCGTGCTTCAGCCGGTCGCCCTTCAGCCCACCGCGATCGTTCGCGGGATTGCCATTCTCGAAGCGGTCCGGCAGCACGAAATAGATGATCTCTTCCGTCTCGGCGCGCTCGCGGACTGCATCTGCGGCGTTGGCAGTGCATGCCAGCGCCAGGAGCAACAGCGGATAGCGAAAGTGTCGAGACAACAGAGTCATCGTAGCGCAGCGTTCGAAGGCGTACCCGCCAGCTCGACGACCGGCTCCGCAACTCGCAGCACTGCCAGCCCGGCAATGAACAGGCTCGCACCGCCGATGACCAGCGCATAGATCGGTTGCCCGTGGGCGAATGCTCGCAACAGGAAGCCGAGCACGCTGGCGGCCAGCAATTGTGGAATCACGATGAAGAAATTGAAAATGCCCATGTAGATGCCCATCTTGGCAGCGGGCAGGTTGTTGGACAGCAGCGCGTAGGGTAGCGAAACGATCGAGGCCCACGCGAAGCCGACGCCGACCATGGCGACGATCAGCCAGCGCGGATCGCGAATCAGTACGAACGATACCAGTCCGGCGGCACCCAGCCAGAGATTGATCAGGTGGCTGGTGCGCAGGCCGAAGCGCCGCACCAGCAGCGGAATGACAACGGCCGCGATGGCCGCAAATCCGCTGTAGGACGCAAACAGCACACCCACCCAGTTCGCCCCTTCGTTGTACATGGCCGATTGCGGATCGGTGGTGCCGTAATGAACTTGGGTAACAGCAGCCGTGGTGTAGATCCACATCGCGAACAGGGCGAACCACGAGAAAAATTGTACGACCGCCAGGCGGCGCATAGCCGGCGGCATCTCGTGCAGATCCGCCATGATGGCAGATGAACGCGTTGCGCGTACGCCAGATGCTGAGCATCAGCAACGCGATGCCATATGCCAGCAGTCCTGCCGCCAGCAGGTAGAGCTCCGCCTCCAGCTCGGCGATGCTGATCACAGCCAACGCAACGGCACCGGCCGCCAGCCACAGCAAACCGTCACGGCGCGCTTTGCCCGCGTTGATCGCGGTATCCCCCATCGCGTTGGCATCGTCGAAGCTGTTCAATTGTGCCGGCGGATACTCGCGCGTGCTGAGGACCGTCCACCCGACGGCGAGGAACAGGACGGTTCCGCCAGCATAGAACGCGAACTTCACCGTATCCGGAATCCCGCCGGGCTCAGCACTGTTCTGAACACCTGCCGCCGCGAGCAGCCAGGGCAGAAGACTCGCCACGACCGCGCCGATGCCGATGAAGAAGCTCTGCATTGCATAGCCCGTCGGGCGTTGCCGCGGCGACAGCTGATCGCCGACGAACGCGCGGAACGGTTCCATCGAAATGTTGAGCGAGGCATCGAGAATCCACAGCAGTCCCGCGGCGATCCACAGCGACGGAGAATTCGGCATCGCAAACAGCGCGAGCGTAGTCAGCAATGCGCCGCCCAGAAAATACGGCCGGCGGCGGCCGAGGCGATTCCATGTGCGGTCCGAGTAGTACCCGACGATCGGTTGCACGATCAGTCCGGTCAGCGGCGCGGCGATCCAGAGAATCGGAATTTCATCGACCTGCGCCCCGAGCGTCTGGAAGATGCGGCTGACATTGGCATTCTGTAGCGCGAAGCCGAACTGGATTCCCAGGAATCCGAAACACATGTTCCAGATCTGCCAGAACGATACCTGCGGCTTGGCGGTCATGACAGGTCAGGCAGTCGGCGGCGTGGCGGCGCAGTGTCGCACGATGAAATCCGCGTGGTCTGGAAGCTGTTGCGTTGCCTGTGCAAGCAGCCCGCGCAGGTCGCGCAAATATCCAGCACGGTCGTGCGGCGACACGGCCTCGACGAACGGATGCGACGCTCGCGGCCGCACGCCCTGTCCCCACAGCACCTGCAGCCAGCTCGTGTGCTGGAACAGATCGTCGGTCGCGCAGAAGATGCCCGCCGTCTCGCGAAACAGCTCGATCCGGTGTCGCAGCGAATCAGGGATCGACATGGTGCGACACGCGTCCCAGAACGGTTCGCCGCGGCGATTGTTGGCGTGGTAATGCAGGATGATGAAGTCACGGATGTACTCGTACTCCGCAGCTGCGGCGCGGTTGAACTCCTTGCGCCGCTCCTCGTTGTCGCCGCGGTGTGGAAACAGCAGGATCAGACGCTGAATCATCACCTGGATGAGGTGAATGGCGGTGGACTCGAGCGGCTCCAGGAAACCGCTGGCGAGGCCCATGCACACGACGTTTCTATTCCACAACTGCTTGCGGCGTCCCGTAGTAAACCGAATCAGCCGCGGCTCGGCGAGCGCCGGTGCATCGAGATTGGCGACCAGCCGCTGCCGTGCGAGCTCGTCGCTGAGGTGCGAGGACGCGTAGACATAGCCATTGCCGGTGCGATGCTGCAACGGGATGCGCCACTGCCACCCTGCTTCGAGCGCAGTCGAACGAGTGTGGGGCAAGAGTGGGCTCACGCGCCCTGAAGGGAGCGCCCACGCCCGATCGCAGGGCAGCCAATGCGACCAGCTCTCGTAGCCCGTGCTCAACGCTTGCTCGATCAACAGGCCGCGGAAACCCGTGCAATCGATGAAGAAGTCCGCCGCCAGCTCACGACCGTCAGCGAGCCGCAGGGCGCGCACGTCGCCGCTCTCGGGCGCAAGCAGCACCTCGGCGATGATGCCATCCACCCTGCGCACGCCCATCCCCTGTGCCAGGCGCGACAGGTAGGCCGCATAGAGCGAAGCGTCGAAGTGGTAAGCCCACGTCAACCCCGCAAGCGGTGTGTCGGCGATGCGCTCGGTCCGCGCAAACCGCGCCTGCTTCGCGGCGAGCCAATTGAAGCTGTAATCCCAGAGCGAGCCCGCGCTTGCTTGCGCCTGCTCTCGCAGCCAGTAATGGTGAAACGGGATGTAAGCGAGGTCGCGACCCACCGGTCCAAAGGCATGCATGTACACATGCCCCTTCTCGTACCAGTCGACGAACTCGATGCCGAGCTTGAAGGTGCCCTGAGTCTGGCTCAGGAAGTCGTCTTCATCGATACGCACCAGCTTGTTGAAGAGCTGAATCGCCGGGATCGTCGCCTCGCCGACGCCGATGATGCCGATCTCGGAGGACTCGACCAGCGTGATGGAGAGTCTTGGTCCGAGCACGCGCGCCAGTGCGGCCGCGGCCATCCATCCCGCAGTTCCGCCCCCGGCGATGACGACCGACCTGACTTCCTGATCAACCACGCTGGTACCTTCTCACACAAGAAACCCGCCGGCAGCATTGCCGGCGGGTTTCTATCCACTGCAGTTGAGTTGCCTAGAACCTGTAAGTCACTGCGAGCGAGTACACCGCCCCGTACTCCTGATGCTTGATCAGGTTGTACGTCGGATCGTCCACGTTGTTCAGCACGAAAGGCTCGTCGGTGAGGTTGGTCCCGGAGACACTCACGCTCAACCCTCTCATGAAGCCTTCCTGGAACTCGTAGCCGATCTGCGCGTCCAGGAGCGACTCGGCGCTCACGTTCTTGAGCGTCAGGCTCGAGTCGAACTCCGGCACCTCGCCGACGAAATCGCCGCGATAGCGGTTGCTCACCCGTGCCGAGAAACCCGCTTTCTCGAAGTACAGGGTCGTATTGATCACTTCCTCGGACAGGCCCGGCACGGGCGTGTCGACGCCGTTGATGTCGATCGAGGAATCGTTCACGGCACCGCTGACGATGAAGCCGAAGCCGTCGAGCGTCTGCGAGAAGATCGAGAGCGGCATCGAGAATGTGAGCTCTGCACCTCTTATGTAACCGCCGCTGCCGTTCACCTTGGTGGTCGAAACGCCCAGACGATTCGCATCCGCCTCTTCGAACCCGGTGACAGGATCGTCGGGCGAGTCCTGGCCGGGCAGCAGCACGCCTTCGAAGCTCGTGATGACCGAGCTGTTGAAAATGTAGGTCGTCAGCCGCTTGTAATAGGCGGCCACCGAGATGTACGCCTGCTCGGCGAAGTACTTCTCGAGCGACAGATCGAACGTGTTCGCCTTCCACGGCTGCAGCTCCGGATTGCCGCCGCCCGTCCGCTTCCAGTACAGAAGTTGCCCGTTGACGTTTTCCGGAGTGGCGCTGTCCGGGACTACCGTGTAGCCCGCGCCGCCGGCGAGATCATCCATCCGCGGCCGGGCCACGGTGATGGCTGCGGCGAAGCGCAATTTAATGTCGTTCGGCAGCTCCAGTGCCAGGTTCAGGCTTGGCAGGACATCGGTGTATTTGTCGCCCGAGGTGACGATCGACACGCTCTGCGCAATGGGCGGATCGGCGTCGGGGTTCGGAGCCGAGAAATAGCTGATATCCGAAGATTGGTCTGCCGTGACGCTTTGCACGCCGATATTGCCCCGCAGCGGCAAGCCGCCGATCTCGGTATCGATCCCGACCTTCACGAATGCCGTCGTGAGCTTCTCCGTCACTTCCCAATCGTTGGTGACGGCGCTCTGGCGATCTCCCGTGCCAACGGCCGGGTTCGGATCCAGGAACGCATCGACCGGCTGCCAGAACCCGGCGCGATACAGGCAATGGCGTTGTAACCGATCATCCCGTGCGGGCTGCCGAAGAACGACGAATTGGTGATCCCGGTGCGGAACCCTTCCGGCACGACGGCGTGAGAAATGTCGCCCGGCAAATACAGGATGCTCTGGAAGTTGTCCTTCGACTTCACGCGCTCGGCGTAATTCGCGCCGAACGTCACGCCATCCAGGAAACTGCTGCCGAGCTTGCGCGACGGCCGACAGGCGGATCGCCTTGATTTCGTCCTCGATCTCGGGGTTGCCCACGAAGCCTGAGCGGCGCTGGCCGCCACCCCAGCCGCCTGGATCAGTCAGGAACACCGAGTTGTAGTCGCTGTAATCGAGCGTCGGCGTGAAATGCGAGATGCCGTCGGAGTCGGTCGTGAAGGAAATGGAATCCACCTGCGGCAGGAAAGACGGATCGTTGTTCGTGCCCGTGCCGGCCGTGGATTCCAGGCGCAGATCCTCGCGCTTCACACGCGACCAGCTGAGATCGCCGTTCAGGCTCCAGTTGTCGTTGAGCTGAACTCGGTGTTCCAGCCGATCGAATCGACGTCCGCGCTACGGTCGTTGTTGTAGTTTTCGATCACCACGAACGGCACGTCGGCGAACGTGCCCGACTGCACTCGGCCATTCACGACCGGCCCGGGATTGGACAGCGTCGCTCCCGCCCAGATCGTGCCGAACTCGATGCGCTGGATGGTCTGCAGCTCCTGGAAATCGGAGTGGTAGGCATCGACGAGCATGTGCAGCCGATCGTTCGGTTCGAATTCGATCACGCCCAGGTAGGCCTTGCGCTCGTAGAACGACGACTGCACGCCGTCCTTGTCCCCGCCGATCACAGCCTCGCCGTAACCTCCGCATAACCCCATGGCTCGCGGGTCTGCGCCTGATACGGGCTCTTGTTGTACGCGACTCCTAACGCCACGCCGACGGTTTGTCGCGGAACTGATCGATGTAGGTGAGGTTCGCACGATCGCCGGTGCGGTCCAGTCCGGGGATATTGGCGTCCTGCTCGTTGTATTCATGACGGTATGTGGCCGCCGTCGTGCGGCTCGTCGTACGCCAGCGGATGTACGGTCGAGATGTCTGTGGTGCCCGCGATGCCCTGGTACGCCATGCCGGCGTCGGGAGTCTTGTAAATCTTGACCTGCGTTACGAGCTCCGACGGATACTGGTCGAACTCGACCGTGCGGTTGTCGTTCGTCGAAGCCTGCTCGCGGCCGTTGAAGGTCGTGACGGTGAAGTCCGGACCGAGGCCGCGGATCGAAAGCGTCTGGGCGCGGCCGTTGGTGCGCTGCGCAGCGAGACCGGGCAGTCGCGCGATCGATTCGGCGATGGAGGAATCAGGAAGCTTGCCGATGTCCTCGGCCGACACCACTTCGACGATCGAGTCGTCGTTCTTCTTGACGGCGATCGAATCCTCGATGCTCTTGCGGATGCCGGTGACGATCACCTCCTCCATCTGCGAACCGCCGGTTGCAGCCGCGCGGCCGGGGTCTTGCGCAAAGGCGGCGCCACTGCTCGCCATGAGGAATACCGCCCAACCTGGTCGCCGAGCTGACCTCGTAATGCGGACGGCGCTGGATCGGCTTGGTGCGATTACCCTTCCTCTTTGCAGTCTTCACGCGATCCCCTCCTGACTAAGGCGAGTAATGGTTTCTTATAGGTTCTTGTACAAGGATGTCGGCAGCGACAGCCGATTGGCAATCTCATGCATACGTATTCACGCACAGTCTTGTCAGTTGGCGTGCGACGCCCTGCTGAAAACCTTGAATTCCCAGGGAGCGAGGAACACTGCTGGCAGCGTCGCTGTGCGTCGGCCAGTCTCCTTGGCCGCAGAACCTGGAGCAGCCGCTCGCGCAGCTGGCGTGATCTCCCGGTAGTCGCCCGGCCCGGTCTCCACGATGCCCGCGTAGTTCTGGGACGACAGATTGACTACGACGACGAGCGTGTCGCCAGCGGCCGTGCGCTCATAACTGAGCACGCGCTCTTCGTCGTCATTGCGCAGCCATCGCACCGCACCGCGCGTGAACGCTGGATGCGCGCGTCGCAGCGCCGCGAGCGCCTGGTAATAAGGTGTTACCTGCGCGCGGCGCTCGGCCATTTCCCAGGCGATCGGAGCTCGCTCGAACAGCGCTGGCGCCGTGGACTCGGTGGTGTCTCCTACCTCCATGCCGTTGTAGAGCAGCGGCACGCCATCCAGCGTGAACATCACCGCGGAAGCCGCGAGCGCGGCCGGCAAGCCGAACTGCCCCGTGGCCCGGAGCTGGTCATGGTTGTCGGAGAATCGCAGACGCAAGGCGCCGCGCGGGTAGCGCGCCTCAGCGCGCTCCCACACCTCGCGCACGAACGAGGCGGGTGCTCGCCCGGAAAGCGCATCGCTCATCGCGTGGTAGAAATCCCAGGCATAGTCGATGTCGAATGCGCGGATCAGAAGTCCCGGGTCGTCAGCCTCGGCCATGAACGCAAGTCCGGGGCGGACGCGATCGAGCTGCGGTCGCAAGGATTCCCAGAAATCTCGCGGCACGCCAATCGCGTAGTCGCAGCGGAAACCGTCCAGACGGTAGTCGCGCAGCCAGCGCACCAGCATTCCGCTCATATATTGACGCAGCGCGGGATTGGAGTAGTCGAGCTGCGCGACGTCGACCCAATCCGGATTCGGCGGCACGATGTGACCGGCCGCATCGTGTCGGTACCAGTCCGGTTGTTGCTTGATCAGCGTCGAATCCCACGCGGTGTGGTTGGCGACGATGTCGATGAACACCTTCATATCGCGGCGGTGCGCAGCGTCGACGAGTTGCTTCAGATCGTCGGCAGTGCCGTAGTCCGGATTGATCGCATCGTAATCGCGGACTGCGTAGGGGCTGCCGAGCGTGCCCTTGGCCTTCAGCTCCCCCAATGGATGGATGGGCATCAGCCACAGGACGCTCACCCCGAGCTCCTTCAGGCGGTCGAGCTGCGTGATGACACCCTTGAAATTTCCCTGCGGCGAGAATGCCCGCGGGAACACTTCGTAGATCACGGCGTCGCGAAGCCAGTCAGGGCTTTGGCGCGCCGCCGGCTGGGTGTTGCCGGCATCTGCTGCGCGTGAAAGCGGTACCGCGGCAAGCGCCGCTACCGCCAGGAATACGAACAACGCGCAGGTGCGTGCGCGCACCCGATACATGTTCAAACGCATCCGGCCTCCCTCACCGGTATCGCGAATACAGCGCCGTGCGCGGGCAATCGCAATCGGCCGCGCACAAGCTCTCCTTCAAGAAGTCCTGTGACTGCCGATCTGGCGCCAGGCTTCAAGCTCGGGCGCGCGTGCGTCAACTGCGTCTGCGGACAAATTGAATGCCGCCAGAATTTTTTCCTCGCCGTAGCTGCGCTCGAACGCAAACACCGATTCGGCGATGGCTACCAGACGAATGTCTCCCCATATGAGCGCAGGCATCGTCTTGCGCCAGCGCACGAAGGCGCGAAATGCATTCAACGTCGAATGCCGGTCGGCGTCCTGGCGCGCCACGCACATGGCACGATGTTCCTCCGGCACGGGCAGCCACGGCGTTGCAGCGCTGAAGCCGCCGTGTTCAGTTCTCGTCCCACGGCATCGGCGTGCGACAACCGTCGCGTCCCTTGAAGTTGGGCCAGAAGGCAATGCCATAAGGATCGCGCAGGGCATGCAACGGCAATTCCGCTTCGGGAAGTCCGAGCTCCTCGCCCTGGTACAGGCACACCGAACCACGCAGCGAACACAGCATGGCCAGCAGCTGAATTGCGAGTGCCCTGGCCGGACGCGCGCCGCCCCAACGCGTGACCACACGACGCACGTCGTGATTGGACAGCGCCCAGCAGGGCCAACCCTCCGACATGCGATCTTCGAGCGTTGCAACCGTCGCGCGAATGTGCGCCGCAGAAGAATCGTCCGATAGCAGTTCGAAGCTGTACGCCATGTGCAGGCGATCGCCACTCGTATATTCAGCCATGGTGGCCAGCGAGTCTTCCGAAGAGACCTCACCGAGCGCGGCGGTGCCGGGGTAGTCATCCAGCAGCGCGCGCAGTTCGTTCAGGAATTGCAGATTTTCCGGCCGCGTGTTGTCGTGATGGTGGTACTGATAGGCATATGGATTCTCGGGGCTGAAGGCGCGCGCGATGCGCTGCTCCACCGGTTTCGGCGGATTGTCGCGAAGCAGCGGGTCGTGAAAACAGAAATTGATCGCGTCGAGCCGCAGGCCATCGACGCCCTTGTCGAGCCAGAAGCGCAGAGTGTCGAGCACGGCTCGCCGCACCTGCGGATTGTGAAAATTCAGATCGGGTTGCGACGCGAGGAAGTTGTGCAGGTAGTACTGACGGCGGCGCGGCTCCCAGCGCCAGGCAACCCCACCGAAGATCGATAACCAGTTGTTGGGCGGCGTGCCGTCCTGCTTCGGATCTGCCCACACATACCAATCAGACTTCGGATTGTCGCGGCTCGCGCGACTCTCCCTGAACCATGCGTGTTCGTTGGAGGTGTGGCTCAAGACCTGATCGATGATGACTCTGAGGCCGAGACTGTGTGCTCTGGCCAGCAGGCGATCGAAATCGTCCATCGAGCCGAACATGGGATCGACGCTGCGATAGTCCGCCACGTCGTAGCCGAAGTCGGCCATGGGCGACTTGAAGAACGGCGCAATCCAGATTGCATCGACTCCGAGGTCGGCCACGTAGTCCAGCCGATCGATGATGCCCTGCAGATCGCCGATGCCATCGGCATTGCTGTCGCTGAAACTGCGCGGATAGATCTCGTAGATCACCGCGCCGCGCCACCATGGCGGTTGCGTCATGTTCTCGTTCCACCCCGTGACCGGCGTGCAGCTTAACGGGAGCGAGTATCAGGGAACGAGAGCTTGCATACGTATTCAACCGCCGCAGGAGCGGCGGACGACGAGCCGTGTCGGCAGGACTGTTCTCTGCAGGCTCGCCGTGCACCGAGCGCAGCAGGCTGTCGACGAGCGCTTCGCCTGCGAGGCGCGTGTCCTGCATTACCGTCGTGAGCGGCGGATTCGCGAGGAGCGCGGCCGGGATGTCGTCGAAGCCGACCACCGAGACCGCGCCCGGCACATCGATTCGGCGCTCCTGCAATGCGCGCAATGCACCGATCGCGATGAGATCGCTCGCTGCGACGATCGCATCGAAGGACTCGCCGCGCGCCAGCAACTCGCACGCGGCCTCGTAGCCCGATTGCTCCATCGTGATCGCGTCGACTTGCAAAGCGGCGCAGACGGTCGCGCCCGCAGCTTTGATCGCCTCGCTATAGCCGCGATAGCGCTCGAGAAACTCCGGATAGTGACCCGATGCGCTGCCGAGGAACGCGATCTTGCGACGACCGAGGCGGAGCAGATGCTGAGTCGCCTCCTGCCCGCCGTGGAAATTGTCGCAGCCGACCGAGAGTCCCGGCTGCCCTTCCATCACCGCGCCCCAGCGCACGAAATGCGTGCCTTGCCTCACGAGCTGCTCGAGGCGCAGGCGGTATTCGAGAAAGTCGCCGTAGCCGAGCAGGATGACGCCGTCCGCCTTGCGGCTGTCCTCGTAGTCGACGTGCCAATTGCCCGACTGCTGCTGGAACGACACGAGCAGGTCGTACCCGCGCTGCGCGCACGCGCGCGTGATCGAGCCGAGCATCGCAAGGAAGAACGGATTGATCAGCGAGTCGTCCGGCGTCGGATCCTCGAACAGCAGCAACGCCAGCGTGTTCGAGTGCTGGCAGCGCAGATTCGAAGCGTTCTTGTCGACCTTGTAGTTGAGCTGCTGCGCAATCGACTCGATGCGCTGCCGCGTCTTTTCGCTGACCATCGGGCTGCCGCGCAAGGCGCGCGAGACCGTCGGCTGCGACACTCCGGCCAGGTATGCGATGTCAATTGAGGTGGGCTTGCCCTGCATCCTCAATCCCCCATTTCATTCGACGAATCTTTGAATAAGCGAGCGGCGTTATGATGCCACAGCCCCCTGCCGCGCACAGCTCCCGGGAAACCGCAGACCGCACGCCATGGCACCTGTAAATCCGCGCCTGCCCGCGATCTTCTTCGGTCACGGCAATCCCATGAATGCACTGGGAAACAACGAGTACGCACGCGCCTGGGCTGCGCTCGGCGCGCGCCTGCCGCGGCCGCGTGCGGTGCTGTGCATCTCGGCACACTGGTACTTGCCGCAGCTCGCCGTCACGGCGATGACCGCGCCGCGCACGATTCACGATTTCGGCGGCTTTCCACGCGAGCTGTTCGCCGTCCAGTATCCGGCGCCAGGTGATCCCACTCTCGCACGTGAGGTGCAGCAGCTGCTCGCGCCGCTCGACGTGGCCCTGGACACCAGCTGGGGTCTCGATCACGGCACCTGGTCCGTGCTGTGCCATGTCTTTCCGAACGCGGATGTACCTGTCATACAGCTGAGCATCGACGAAACGCGAGCGCCGCATTTTCATTATGAAATCGGCACAGCTAGCATCGACGAAACTCGAGCGCCGCATTTTCACTATGAATCCAACGGCTGCGTCCGCTGCGCGACGCCGGCGTATTGATCGTGGGCAGCGGCGACATCGTGCACAACTTGCACGCGTATGCATGGGGCAGGCATCCCGTCGAGCCGTACGACTGGGCAATGCGCTTCGAGTCGAGAGTTCGCGACCTCATCGAGGCGCGCGAGCACGCACCGCTGATCGACTACGGATCGCTCGGCAAAGACGCGCTGCTTTCCGTGCCGACGCCGGAGCACTATCTGCCGTTGCTGTACGTGCTCGGTGCTGCTGCTTCGAACGATGCGATCGCATTTCCCGTCGAAGGCATGGACGGGGGCTCAGTCTCGATGCTCACAGTACAGTTGGGGTAATTGGAGGAGACACTCGATGATCGACCACACTGGCGTCGCCGCCACGAACTACGCGAAGAGCAAGCAGTTCTACACGCAGGCGCTCGCGCCGCTCGGCTACCAGCTGATGATGGAGCTGCCGAAAGAAGTGACCAAGGGTCGTCGGCGTCGCCGGCTTCGGCGTGCCGCCCAAGCCCGACTTCTGGCTCCATGAACACGCGACAGCGAACAAGCCCCCGATCCACATCGCGTTCCGTGCCGACTCGCGCGCGCTCGTCGATGCTTTCTACAAAGCTGCGATGGCAGCAGGCGGCCGCGACAACGGCGGCCCGGGCCCGCGACCGCACTACCACGAGAAGTACTACGGCGCGTTCGTACTGGATCCAGACGGCAACAACATCGAGGCGTGCTGTCACGTGTAGGTCGGGCTTTAGCCCGACAACGCCTTGCGCTCCTGCGCGTCGGGGTCGTCCTTCACCTCGCAGCGCGTGTCGAAGATCATCGTCGGCAGCGCGCTGGCCGATACAGCGGGCCAGCGCGGCAGTTCGGAGTGATTCGGACTGCCGGTGCGCGCGAACTGAATCCACGCCTGACTCACCTTCGCGGCCAGCTCGCGCGCTTCCGTCGTGCCGCCGGTCGAGTTCGCGCAGCGATCGATGTTGTTGAACGCGAACGCGAGCTCGGAGCAGTGATAAGCGAGCGGCGTGCCGTCGAGCACCGGCGTCTTCCACGCGAACCAGTAGAGATACGCAGGCGCGTTCGCGGCTTGCAGTTGCGCCTGACGCACCGCCGGGACGCGGAACGTCGCGGTCGCGCCAATGATCGCTGCGATCTCGTATGGCAGCGCGCCGGGATGCCCCTGCTTGAACGCCGCGACGATGTCGCGTGCTGCTGGACCGTACGTCTTCGTGGCCTCGGCTACGACCCATTCTTCCGTGAGCGCGCGCGGATCGGGCATGGATCCCGCCGGTGAGAACTCGTGCATCGTCGTGCCGATCAGCATCGGCACGTTCGCCCCGAGCGCCGGCGCCTGCGGATCGAACGGATGCGAAGTCACGACCGTACCGTCGAGCCAAGGTTGCCACCCGAGCCGCTCGTAGATCGGCGCGCGCGGATTGGTGGATATCAGCTTGTTCTTCGCAACGGTGGCGATCTCGACCAGCCGCGCCGCGGGAACCTGCGTCAGCTGCTCGACGCCGATGCCTTGTGCCTGCAACTCCTTCAGCACCGCCGCGGCCTGTGCCGCCGATGCATCCGCAGTCGCGAGGCGCAGCTGCGAGCCGCTCTGCACGATCGCCTTGTGAAACAGACCTTTCGCGGCCGGCATCGCCATCAGCGTGCTCACTTTCGCACCGCCGCCGGACTGACCGAAGATCGTCACGTTCGCGGGATCGCCGCCGAAACGGCCGACGTTGTCGCGCACCCAGTGGAGCGCGGCGACGATATCGAGCATGCCCACGTTGACGGAGCGCGCGTACTTCTCGCCGCCGATCGCCGCCATGTTCAGATAACCGAAGACGTTCAAGCGGTGATTGACGCTGACGACGACGACGTCGCCACGCCGGCTCAGATTCTCGCCGTCGTAGGACGGCAACTCCTGCGATGAGCCTGCCTCATAGCCGCCGCCGTGCAGCCACACCATGACGGGCCGCTTGGTGCGGTCGTCGGCAATCGGCGTCCACACGTTGAGTCGCAGACAGTCTTCGCCTGGATGACCGTCATCCCAATCGAAGAGAAATGCGAGCCGGTCCGAAGCCCATCCGCCGCGCACTGGCTGCGGACACACTGGCCCGTAGCTCATCGACGCGCGCACCTGCGTCCACGGCGTCACTGGCGCGGGCGGCAGGAAGCGTGCGTCGCCCGCAGTCGTGCCGGCGTACGGAATACCTTTGAAGGTGAAGATGCCGTTGCGGACATACCCGCGGACCTTGCCCGCCGAAGTTTCGACGATCGCGTTCGCGGGCGTCGTGATGGCGGACTTGCTCGCGCTCTCGCGTATCGCGCCGAGTGCGACACCCGGCACGCCGCCTGCGATCGTTGCGACTGCCGAAACGCCGGCGAGCTTCGTTGCACCTGAAATGAATTCGCGTCGTGACGTGTCGCTCATGACTCCCCCGATCCATGACATCCCGACATCGGCCAGAGCTGCGACGGCGGGTGGCGTTGCGGTTCTCCTCCTCGGGCACCCAGGGCTTGCCGGTGCGCTCCTCGATATAACGGCGCAGCAAGCGTCGCACGACCTGCGAGGGCGTGGCGTCCTCTTCCGCGCACAGCCGCTCGAACAGCTCCTTCTTGCGCGGATCGATCAGGATGGTCAGCCGCGCGGTGCGATCTTCGATGGCCAAAGGCAGTCTCATGAAGTGACAATTCAATGTGCATCACATTAGAATAAATCGCACATCGTCGCAATCATGGCATTCGCTCCAGCAATGCAAGGTCTGACGCCACCAAGAAGCAGCGGTGCTCTGTGACGCAGGCGCTGACCTCGCCGTTGGCGCTGTGCTCATTACTACTCAGCGCGTGGGCTGCGCTCGGTTTTGCCGGATTGCTACGGCCAGCGAGCGTCGCTTTCGCAGGGCGCACCCTGTTTCCGTTGGGAGCACTCTGCGGCGCGGCCCTCGCCTATGTGGCGGCGATGAATCTCACGATGCCCGCCGAGCGGCTGGTGCTGCCCATCGGCCTGCCCGATCTGCCCGTTCATCTGCGTCTGGATAGTCTGTCGGCCGCATTTCTGTTTCTGCTGGGCGCCGCGGCGAGCGGCATTTCGATCTTCGCTGCGGGCTATTTTCGTCGCGGCGAGGGCACGCTACCCGGCCTGCTGTGCCTGCAATACCACCTGTTCCTCGCCAGCATGGGCTTCGTGCTGCTGGCAGACGATGCGTACGGATTCATGCTGGCCTGGGAGACGATGGCGTTGTCGTCCTATTTCCTGGTGACGACGCAGCATCGCATCCCGGAAATTCGCAGCGCGGGCTTTCTTTATCTGCTCATCGCGCACGTCGGCGCGATCGCGATCCTGCTGCTTCGGCGTCCTGCAAGGCGGCAGTTGGCAGTTCACCTTCGATGCCATGCGCGGTGCGCTGCTCGAGCCCGCCTGGGCTGCAACCGCCTTTCTTCTGGCGCTGTTCGGATTCGGTGCGAAAGCAGGCCTGGTGCCGATGCACGTGTGGCTGCCGGAAGCGCATCCGGCGGCGCCCTCGCCGGTCTCCGCTCTGATGAGCGGCGTGCACTGCTCAAGACAGCGCTGTACGGCCTGCTGCTCGTCACGTTCGACTTGCTCGGCGAGCCGCTGTGGTCGTGGGGCTGATCCTGCTCGCGCTCGGTCTATTCACAGCGGTGTACGGCGTGATCTTCGCGGCCGCGCAGACCGATATGAAACGTCTGCTGGCCTACTCCTCGATCGAGAACATCGGAATCATTTTCACGGGCGTAGGACTGGCGATTCTGTTCGCCGGCACCGGCATGCACGCTGCCGCGTCGCTCGCCATGATCGCCGTGCTGTACCACGCGCTCAATCATGCGTTCATGAAGAGTCTGCTGTTTCTCGGAACCGGCGCGGTGCTGCATGCCACCGGCGAGCGCAACCTGGGACGTCTCGGAGGCTTGATCCATCGGATGCCCTGGGTTGCGTGGCTGACGCTGGTGGGGGCGCTGGCGATCGCCGGCCTGCCGCCGCTCAATGGTTTCGTGTCCGAGTGGTTGCTGCTGCAGTCGTTTCTGTTCGCCCACGAGCTGCCGCGAGCGTTCGTCAACATGCTGTTGCCGTTGGGCGCGGCGCTGCTCGTGCTCGCTGCGGCGCTCGCCGGCTACGTGATGGTCAAGTTCTTCGGCGTGATCTTCCTCGGTCAGCCGCGTGAAGCCGCCTTGCGCAAAGCGCACGACGCCGGCATCGTCGAACGCATCGGGCTTGCGTGGCTTGCGATCGGGTGCGTGCTGCTCGGACTGTTTCCGACGCAGATCATTCCGCATGTTGAGTCGCGTGATACAGCCGCTCGGATTCAGCGGGCTCGCGCTCGACCAACGATCCTGGTGGCTGCTCGTGCCGCTGCCGCAACGTCAGACCTCCTACGCCCCGCTGGTATTTCTTGCCGTGATCGTGGCCGTGGTGTTGCTGACCATCGCAGCGGTGCGCTTCTTCTATCATCGGCGCGTCCGTCTTGGCGCGCCGTGGGACTGCGGGTTCGGCCGGCTGACCGGTCGCATGCAGGACACAGCGGAAGGGTTCGGGCAGCCCATCCGCACATCTGTTCAATCCGTTCTTCGCAATGGTGCGCGAGCTGCCGAGCCCGTTCGACCTGGCGCCGCGCTATCGGGTCGTCGTCGGCGATCGTATCTGGCGTGGCCTGTATCTGCCGCTGGGGCGCTCGTTCGCCGCATCGCCAATGCCGTAGCGTGGCTGCAGCAGGACGGATCGCGAACTACCTGCTCTACAGTTTCGTCACGCTCGTAGTATTGCTGGCGCTGGTGCTATGACGGCGTTCGACTGGATCGCGCAGATACTCGGCATCCTCGCGGCCCTGCTGGTCGCGCCGCTGTTTCTCGGCTGGGTGAATCAGTGCCGTGCGTGGCTGCAGAACAAATCTGCCCCGCCGCTCCTGCTGCCCTATCGCGGCATCCGCAAACTCTTCCACAAGGATGCGGTGATCGCGTCCAACGCCTCGCCCCTGTTTCGCCTCGCCCCGTACGTCGTCTTCGGCACGATGGTGACGGCTGCAGCGATCATTCCCTCGATCGCCACCCGCCTGCCATTCACGCGCGCCGCGGACGCCATTGCACTCGTCGGCCTGTTTGCCACGGCGCGCGTGTTCGTATCGCTCGCAGCGATGGATGTCGGCACGGCTTTCGGTACGCTCGGTGCCCGACGCGAAATGATGATCGGCTTCCTGGCCGAGCCCGCGCTGCTGATGGTCATCTTTGTCGCCTCGCTGATCGGCGCGACCACGGCGCTGCCGCAGATCTCCGAGCTGCTCGCAACACAGTCGCTGGCGCTGTACCCGAGCCTCGCCTTCACCGCCGTGGCATTCACGATGGTGCTGCTGGCCGAGAACGCGCGCATCCCGGTCGACAATCCGGCGACGCACCTCGAGCTGACGATGATTCACGAGGCCCTGCTGCTCGAGTACTCGGCGCGCCATCTGGCGCTGATGGAATGGGCCGCCGCACTGAAGCTCTTCAACTACGTCTGCATCGGCTTCGCACTGTTCATCCCGTGGGGGCTGGCCACGAGCCAGGCACCGTTCATCCTCACCCTCTCGTTACTGCTCCTGGGAGCAAAGCTCGTGCTGGCCGGCGCCGGTATCGCCCTGATCGAAACGGTGTCGGCCAAGCTGCGCGTGTTCCGCGCGCCGGAGTTTCTTGCCACTGCATTCCTGTTCGCCGTACTCGGACTGCTCGTGCGGCTGTTACTCGGAGCATGAACAGTGGAAGCACTGCCGTTCGATCTGCAGATACTCAATGCCCTGGCAGCTCTGCTGCTGCTGCTCTCCTTCGCCATGCTGTCGCAGCGGCGCATCGTCACGCTGGTCAATCTCCTGGCGGTGCAGGGGGCGCTGCTGTGCATCGCGACGATCCTGCTGGCATGGCGCACCGGCGCCAATCATCTGTATTTCTCCGCCGGTCTGACGCTTGCGCTGAAAGTGATCTTTCTGCCGTGGCTGCTGCACCGGCTGATACGCAGGCTCGGCGTCTATTGGGATACCGAACCGTTGCTCAACACCACGGGCACCATGCTGATCGGCGTGCTCGTCGTCGTGTTCTCCTTCGGGCTCGCCCAGCCGATCTCCGCGCTCGCCAGCACGGCGACGCGCAATGCGATCGGTATCGCAGTTGCCGTCGTCCTGATCGCGTTCCTGACGATGATCACGCGCCGCAAGGCGATGTCGCAGGTCGTCGGCTTTCTGTCCATGGAGAACGGCCTGTTCTTCGGCGCGATGAGCGCGACCTACGGCATGCCGATGATCGTGGAGCTCGGCGTTGCGCTCGATGTCCTGGTCGCGATGCTCGTGCTCGGTGTGTTCTTCTTCCAGATTCGCGAGCAGTTCGACAGCCTGGATCTGAGCCACCTCGAATCGCTGAAAGAGGATCAGTAGGTGTCGAGCATCCTCACATTTGCCGTGCTGCTCGGCACACCGCTCCTCGGCGCACTGCTGCTGGGCCTGCTCGGCGCAAAGCGCTGGGCGCCCGACACTCAACGTGGCGTTCTCGGCGCTGACCTTTCTGGCGGCGTGCGTGCTGACATCCCGCGTCATCACTCACGGGAATCTGGTGGTGATGCGCGAGCAATTCTTCATCGACGCGTTCAACGTGTTCCTGGTGACCCTCACCGCCTTCGTCGGCCTGACCACGTCGATTTTCTCGCGCCCTTACATGCGTATCGAGGCCGAGCACGGCCGCGTCAGCCCGGCGCAGCTGCGGCTGTACCACAGCATGTACCAGCTCTTCATGGCGACCATGCTGCTCGCGCTCACGACCAACAACCTCGGGTTGATGTGGGTGGCAATGGAAGCCGCGACGCTGTCGACCGTGCTGCTCGTAACCTTGTATCGCACGCCCGCCAGCCTGGAGGCAGGCTGGAAGTACTTCATTCTCTGCGGCGTGGGCATTGCGCAGGCACTGTTCGGCACGATCCTGCTGTACTTCGCCGCGGAAAAAGTCCTCGGCGCCGAGGGCGTCGGCGCCTTGCTGTGGACGCATCTCAACATCGTGAAGGCGCAACTCGAGCCCGCGGTGCTCAGCCTGGCGTTCGTATTTCTGCTGGTCGGGTACGGGACCAAAGTCGGGCTCGCCCCGCTACACAACTGGCTGCCCGATGCGCACGCCGAAGGTCCCACGCCGATCTCGGCGGTACTGTCCGGACTGTTGCTCAACGTCGCGATGTATGCGGTCGTGCGCTGCAAGGTGCTCGTCGAAGGATCGCTGCAATCGACTCTGCCGGGCCGCATGCTGATGGGCTTCGGTCTGTTGTCCGTCGTGCTCGCGGCGTTCTTCCTCTGGCGGCAGCGCGATATCAAGCGCTTGTTCGCTTACTCGTCCGCTCGAGCACATGGGCATCATCGCCTTCGCGTTCGGCATGGGCGGGCCGGTAG
Source organism: uncultured Gammaproteobacteria bacterium (assembly GCA_963830745.1). Classification (GTDB taxonomy): domain Bacteria; phylum Pseudomonadota; class Gammaproteobacteria; order Steroidobacterales; family Steroidobacteraceae; genus Steroidobacter. The sequence continues at coordinate 133,599 of CAWHNL010000007.1, read as the reverse complement.
CGAACTTCGCCGCGCTGCTGCACATGACGGTGCATTCGCTGACCAAGTCAGCGATCTTCTTCGCCGTCGGGCATGCCGCGCAGAAGGCGGGCTCGCAGCTGATGGAGGACATCCGGGGCCTCATCACGCTGAGCCCCACGATCGGCTGGGGCTTGATGATGGGCTCGCTCGCGATCCTCGGCATGCCGCCCTTCGGCGTGTTCGCGAGCGAGTTCCTGATTCTCACCACCGCGATGAAGCAGCAACCCTGGGCCACGCCGATCCTGTTGCTGGCTCTCGGCGTCGCCTTCGCAGCGATCTTCAGCCGGGTGCAGCCGATGGTGTTCGGAGAGACAACCGCGAAACGGCTACCGCATCCGCCGGCGCTGCTGCCGGTGTTCACGCACCTCGCATTGGTGTTGATGCTCGGCATCTTCATCCCGCCGTATCTCGCCGACTGGTATCGCGCAGCGGCGCGACTCATCGCAGGGCAGTGAGACATCATGCAAGACTGGTTCGAGCAGGCTGTCCGACCTTCCGATGCGCCAGGCGCTGCACCGATCGCGGGTGCGCCCAATGTCTGGGAGCTATCCGTCACCGCCGAGCAGTGGCGCCAGGCGACGCAGAACGTCGGCTCCGGCGGTGGACGATTGATCTCACTCTGGGCAAGTCGCGACACCGGTGGCGCGAACCTCGTGCGCGCCGCGTTCGCAGCCGACGCCGGTGTGCTGCGTTTTGACACTGCGATTGGCTGGATCGCAATCCCATTATCCGGGCATCGAACAGTCGTTCCCCAGTGCAAGCCGCATGCAGCGCGCCATTGCCGATCTCTCCGGCTTGCACTGCACCGATGCGGATCAGCGGCCGTGGCTGCGCCATGCTGCGTGGCCCGCCGCCTTCCATCCGCTGAGCGACGCGGCAATTCCCGATCAGACTGCCCCCCTTGCCATCGATGACTACCCGTTCGTGCCGGTCGAGGGCGAGGGCGTGCACGAGATTCCGGTCGGGCCGGTGCATGTCGGCATCATCGAGCCGGGCCATTTCCGCTTTTCCATCGTGGGCGAAAAGGTCCTCAGGCTCGAGCAGCACCTCGGCTACGTGCACAAGGGCATCGAGCGGCGCTTCACCGAGCTGCCCTTGCTCGAAGGCCACAGGCTGGCCGCGCGGGTCTCCGGCGATTCGGCTGTCGCATTCTCGTGGGCCTACTGCCAGGCGCTCGAGGGTATGAGCGCTGCGCGCGTACCGCCGCGTGCAACATGGTTGCGAGCGCTTGCGCTGGAGCTGGAGCGTCTTGCGAATCACCTGGGCGATCTGGGCGCGCTGGGCAACGACGCGGGCTTCGCTGTCGGCCTCGCCCAATTCTCCCGACTCAAGGAACAACTGCTGCGCTCCACCGAACACGCCCTGGGACAGCGTTACCTCATGGACTTGGTCGTGCCGGGCGGCACGCGCGTCGACCTTTCACGCAGTGGCGCAGGCGGGTTGATCGATTGCATTCGAGTCGATCGCTACCGAGGTCGAAACGCTGCGCGTGATCTATGACGAGCGCTCCGGCGTGCGCGATCTGTTCGTCGGCGCGGGCGCGGTCGACGCCCGCATTGGCCGCCAGACTCGGACTGACGGGATTGGCGGGACGTGCCAGCGGCCAGGGCTTCGATCTGCGCTGCGATCTGCCGTGGGATCCCTACGCAGAGCTGGCACCCAGAAAAGTCGTGCGCACCGAGGGAGACGTCGCTGCGCGGGTTGCCGTGCGATTCGACGAAGTCACCGAATCCATCCGTCTCGTGCGACAGGTCGTGCAGCAACTGCCGGAGGGCGGTCATCGCAGGCCGATGACCGCTGCCCGCGAACGGATCCTGGGGCATCGGTCTCATCGAAGGATGGCGCGGGCCGGTCCTGGTCGCGCTCGAAGCCGGTGATGCCGGCAAGATCCGTGCGATGTCATCCGCACGATCCGTCGTGGCAGTACTGGCCGGTGCTCGAGCACGCCATCATCGACAACATCGTGCCGGACTTTCCGCTCATCAATAAGTCTTTCAACCTGTCCTACAGCGGGCACGATCTATAGGTCAGAGGGCCATGTGGAAAACGCTACGTCAGATTCATCGCGCGGGAATTGTCACCGAGCTGCCGCCATCGATCGATGAAGGTCTGCGGTCGCAACAGGCGTTGCAGGAGCGCATTCTCGCGGTGCTGGGTCGCGCGCTGTGCATCCGCGCCATTGACGCGGGTTCCTGTAACGGCTGCGAGCTCGAGATCCATGCGCTCGGCAATCCCTTCTACAACCTCGAAGGTCTTGGCATCCGCTTCGTGGCCAGTCCGCGGCACGCAGACTTGCTGCTGGTCACCGGGCCTGTCTCCAGAAACATGGAGGTCGCACTGCGACGGACTTACGACGCGACACCGGATCCGAAACTTGTCGTCGCGATCGGCGACTGCGGCAGCAGCGGAGGAATTTTCAGCGAGGGCTACGCGAGCCGTGGTCGCGTATCGAATGTCATACCGGTGGACGTGGCCGTGCCAGGTTGCCCGCCGAGTCCGCGACAGATTCTTTCAGGCATTCTGACGGCGATCTTTGCGCCGGCGGCGGCTGCCCCGTTGGTGTAACTTGAATATGGCCGCGCCCACTTCCAAATGCATGCGCTTGCATCGGCCCGGCGCGCAACTGATCCAGGAGTTGCGGCCGCTGCCGGTCCCACAGCCCGGACACCTGCTCCTGCGCGTGCATGCATGCGGCGTGTGCCGCACGGACCTGCACGTCGTGGACGGCGACTTGCCGTTTCTCGGAGCGCCGCTCGTGCCAGGGCACGAAATCGTCGGCGAAGTCGTCGCGCAAGGCGACGGTGTCAGCGTGCCGCTCGGCACGCGGCTCGGAGTGCCGTGGCTCGGTTACACGGACGGCCAGTGCGAGTTCTGTCTGCGTGGCGAAGAGAATCTGTGCGACCGCGCGCGCTTCACCGGCTATCACCTCGACGGCGGCTATGCCGAGCACGTCGTCGCCGATGCGCGCTATTGCTTCGAGCTCCCGCCTTCGATAGACGACACGCATGCAGCGCCGCTGCTGTGCGCCGGCCTGATCGGCTATCGCTCATGGCGGTTTGCACGCGATGCCCATCGATTGGGCATCTACGGCTTCGGAGCCGCCGCCCACATCGTCGCGCAGGTCGCACGCTGGCATGGCCAGGAGATTTACGCGTTCACACGACCTGGCGACGTCCACGCACAGCAATTCGCATCGGAGCTGGGCGCACACTGGACCGGCGACAGCGATCAACTCCCGCCGGCGCAGCTCGACGCTGCAATCATCTTCGCACCCGTCGGCGCCCTGGTGCCGTTGGCGCTGCGCGCGTTGCGCAAAGGCGGAACGCTCGTCTGCGGCGGCATCCACATGAGCGAGATCCCGGCGATGCCGTACTCGCTCCTGTGGGGCGAGCGATCGATCCGTTCCGTCGCGAACCTGACCCGTCGCGACGGCGTGGAGTTCCTCGCGCTCGCCGGTCGCATTCCGATCGAGACGCACGTAGAAACGTTCGGTCTAGCTGACGCGAATGATGCGCTTGAACGCTTGCGCAAGGGTGCGCTGACCGGCGCCGCGGTGTTGTTGCCGTGAGGAGTCGGGCTGAAGCCCGACCTACGGGTCGAGCGACTGTGAGATGACGACGACGTGCTGGGCGTAGTCGTGCGCGGCATGAAATCCGAGGCTCTTCGCCAGCTCGATCATCGGCAGATTGTCGTGGAGCACGATGCCTTCCATGCGCCGGATGCCGCGCCAGCGTGCGAAGCGTACGAGCTCGGCGAACAGCACTCGCGCTATGCCCTGGCGCTGCCAGCGATCGGTCACGGTGATGCCGAGCTCCACCGTATCGGGACGGTCGGTTTCGCCGTAGCGCGCGATGCCGACGAACTGCTCCCGTCCGTCCTGCTCGGCGTCGCGACGAACGCCATGCGCCGGTCGTAGTCGATGTCCATCAGCCGGTCGAGCAGGTGCGGCGGCAGGAATTTCAGCGGCGTCATCAACCGGTAGTAGCGCGTGCGCTCGGAGAGCGAATTGATGAATTCTATTTCGCGCTCGCGGTCATCCGGCCGCAACGGGCGAACGCACAGCCGCACGCCGTTGCGCGCGCTGGACTGCGATGTCCAGCGCGCCAGCAGCTCGGCCGGCACGGGATTCACCACGACAACCTCGACTGCCGCAACAGCGGCGCGCGAGGCAGCCATCTTACAGCGGTTGCGGGATGGGGCGATGCAGGGGAACGACTGCAGCGGTCGGGTACTGCTGCGATTCCAGTCGCTCCACCAGTTGCAGCGTGCCGTCGCGCAGGAACGCCATGCCGTCCACGTGCTCCAGGAAGCGGGTGCGTTGTTCGACGATCACAACGGTGACGCCGCGCTCCTTCAGCTGCGCCAGCGTCTTGATCAGCGCAAGCTCGCCCTCTGCGTCCAGATCCGCACTCGGCTCGTCGAGCACCAGCAATCGCGGGTTCACGTAGAGCGCGCGGGCAAGCGCAATGCGGCGTCGCTGGCTCGCGGCGAGGCGCGTCCCTCCTTCGCCGACTTCCGTGTGATAGCCCTCGGGCATGCGGACGATCATCTCGTGCGCGTGCGCCAGCCGCGCGGCCTGCACGACGCGAGTGGAATCGAGCGCTCCCAAGCGCGCGATATTGTCGGCGATCGTGCCCGGGAACAGATGAATGCTCTGCGACACGTAGCCGACGCATTGCCCCAGCGCCGTTCGATCCCAGCGCGCAACGTCCGTGCTGTCCAGACGCACCGTGCCGCTGTGCGGCCGCAGGACGCCGAGCAGAAGCCGCGCCAAAGTGGTCTTGCCGCAGCCGCTGGGTCCGACGATCAGGATGCTCTCTCCCGGCGCCAGGCTCAGCGTGATGTTCCTGATGGACGCCGGTCGACCCGCAGACGGCGCGTAACAGACTCGCTCGAGCTCGACGCGACCCGCGGCCACCGGCGTCTCGGTGCCGGCCACGACAATTGAAGTTCCGCGTCTGTTCAATCGCAGCCACGCACCGCGTGCCGCGGTCAGCACGGGCAAACTGCCGATGAGTTGTTCGACCGGTTGCAGCGCCCTGACCCAACAACAGTGCCGCGGCAATCATGCCCGCGATGCCGAGTCGCGAGTCGGCCACCAGCCACGCTCCGAACGCGAGCATGGCGACTTGCAATGCGAGGCTTCCTGTTCGTGCGAACGCACCGAGCCGCGCCCACAGGCGATCGCCGTGCTGTCGGCGTGACAGGAATGGCTCGTGTCGTTCGCGCCAGCCCGTGATCGCGGGACGCGACATTGCCATCGCGGCGAGCGTTTCGGCACTACGCACCAGATCTTCCGCCTGATCGTGCGCGGCCCGTGCTGCACGCAGCATCGAATCGCTGCGCTCGGATTTCAGCAGCTCGGCGGCCATGGCCAGCCCGAAGATCAGCAGCGCAACGCCTACCAGCGCACCCAAGCCGAGCAGCGGATGAATCCAGGCGATCGCGAGCACATAGAGCAGCAACCATGGCCCGTCGAGCAGCGCGAGCGCGCCCGGGCTACCGAAGAAGGAGCGCAGCAGCTTGATGTCCCGCAAGGCATCGAGCGAATTCGCAATTGCAGCGGGCACCAGGTCGCTATCGAACGTTCGGCCAGCGGATGCGAGCGCGTGACCGCGCAGACGGTCCGCCGCGTACACGAGCAGCACAGCGAACAGCACGATGCCGCTGAGGATCGGCACACGGTCGAGGAACTGCAAGACAGAAATAGCGGCGAGTGCGAGCACCAGATTGAGCGCGAAGCTCGCGCCGAATGCGACCAGCGCGAACGGCCGCAGCCGCTCTAGCAACAACCCTCTCATGACCGGAGAATCGGAAACGCGGACGGAAAACTGTCACTTCGTGACTTTCCTGGACTCCGGGATCATGCGCCGCATGCGCCGCGCGAAGCTGCGCAGGCAGACTTCGTTATCGCTCAGCGGCCCGACGGTATAGCTGCTCGACGCCATGCCGGCCTGCACGCGCTCGATCAACGTCTTGTCCTCTATGTTGACCTGCCGGTTGATGCGCCAGTTCAAGTAGCGCGCGGCGCGCATTTCGCGGCGGCTGTCGGGATGCACGTACGCGATCTCGCGGATCAGGGTCTCGGTGGGCGACACCGGGATGAACTGCATGAAGTCGATCTGGTCGGGATAGATGTCGAACGCCACGTTCGGCCACAGCTTGAAATAGGTCCACAGCCGCTGCCGCTCGGCCGGCAGGTGTGCGACCTGCGGCAACAGCCGCTGGTACAGGCGCTCCGACCAGTTGCTGCTGATCTCGTCCTGCAGGACGCCGGACATCTTGTCGATCCAGTCCTGTGCCTCGATCGCGTAGCTGCGGCCGAACAGCCGCGTGAGCCCGGGATGCGCCACCGGAATGTGCATGCCGTCGGAATAATTGTCCGCGACGTTCTTCCAGTTCACCTGACGCGGCCGCAGCGTGACGCGGCCCTGCGGCACCAGCTCTTCGAAGCGATAGGCGGCGAGCTCGTCGGCGTACGGCGCCGCCATCTCGCGCACGCTCGGCAGGCCCGGCTCGAAGCGCACGAACACGAAGCCCATGAAAATTTCCTGCTCGAGCGCGACCAGGCCGCGGCTCGCCATGTCGAGGCCGCGGAACGATGCGCGTTGCGGCACGCCGATCAGCTTGCCTTCGAGCGAGTAGCTCCAGTGGTGATACGGGCAGGCGATGAGGTGACCGCAGTTGCCCTTCTGTCCGTCGAGCAGGCGCGAAGCGCGGTGGCGGCAGACGTTATGGAAGCTGCGCAGCTGGCTGTCTTTGCCGCGCACCGTGATGACCGATTCGCCGAACAGATCGAAGCGGTGATAGTCGCCGACTTCCGGAATGTCGTTGCTGTGGCACACCAGCTGCCAGCTGGTGCGGAAGATCGAGCGCTTCTCCAGCTCGAAGAAATCGGGGTCGTGGTAGATCCAGCCCGGCAGACCGAAGGCGTCCTCGTCGGGGTGAGTCGGCCGAGGGGATTGGATCGCGGCGCTCATGGACCCAAGAATCACCGCACGGGGGCGCAAAGTCCAGCCTGGAAAATCGGACCTACGCCTTGCGCCCGCGGCGCAGCTTCGTGAACTCCGAGAACTCCCACGCTCGCAGTCCGAGGATGGCGCTGCAGCTGTCGCGCTCCGCCAGCGGCCGCCGCGCATCGCTGCGCGCCAGTTCCTCGAACTCGCTCGCAAGCCGATCGATGCCGGCCTTGAACCGCACCAGCGACTCCGCGGTCAGCAGCCCGCCGATGAAGCGCAGCTCATCGCCCGGTCCCTCGAACCGGCCGCCGAAGAATTCCGGCGCCACGCGCCGCAGGAAGAACTCGTGCACCGGCCCGTCCTTGCGCCACGAGAAATTGCGCGCCGTGAGCTTGCGCACGCGGTTCGGCGGACGGAACTCGGCGATGCCGAGGCGCTCCAGGCGGATGCAGGATGTCGATCAGCTCGCTCGCGCTGATCTGAAAGGTCGTGACGATCTCCTGGAACTTCCAGTCGTTCGCGGTGAGGTACGCGACCAGCAGCAGCTTCGGCTTGCTGACGATAGCCTGCTCCTGCTCGGCGCTGAGCTCGGTGAGCGGCGGCGCCCGCGTCGGTGCCTCCAGCAGCTCCTCGAGCGTGAGGTTCAGCACCTCGCAGATCCGATCCAGCCGTTGCAACGAGAACCGACCGCGGCTCAGGTCGCGCTTCACGGTCGGCTCGCTGAGCCGGAGCCGCTGCGCCAGCTCCCGGTAAGTAATGCCCTGCTCCCGCAGGCGCGCCTTGAGATGCTTCAGCAGTGTGCGTGAATCGGCCACCGTGGAGCCTCCTGATCCGGTATCACAATACGATACTCGGAAGATCCCCGGGTGTCACACCGATGTGAGTAATTGCCCCGTGCTTGCCCGGCCCGCAGGCTGCCTGCCACGAAGATTCTCAGCCACAGCAGGTAAGCGCCATGCCCGTCCATTTCGATTCGGTGTTCGTCAGCTCGACCGGCCTGTTCTGCCCGGCGAGCCGGTCGGCAACGACGATCTCGACCGCTACATCGCGCCGCTCAGCGCCGCCTCGGCGCGCATCAAGCGGCGCATCCTCGCGGAGAACGGCATCAAGTCGCGCCACTACGCGATCGCCGAAGACGGCACGACCCAGCACTCCGCCACGGCGATGGCGGCCGCGGCAGTCAACAGCTGCCTCAACGCGTCGGAGATCCGACTGGAAGATCTGACCGTCCTGTGCACCGGCTCCTCGGGCGGCGACCTCGCGATGCCCGGCTTCGCGAACATGGTCCAGGGTGAGCTGCACGCCCGGCCGTTGCACACGAGCAGCCATCAGGGCGTGTGCGCAGCAGGCGTCGCAGCTCTGCAGCACGCGGCCAGCACGCTCGAGCTGAGCGATGCCGGCCATGCGATGGTCGTCACCAGCGAGATGCCGTCGCGCATGTTCAAGCGCTCGCGCTTCGCGCCGCGCGGCTACGAAACGGACTTCGACTCGCACTTCCTGCGCTGGATGCTCTCCGACGGCGCCGGCGCGTGCTTGCTCAGCAAGCAGCCACGAGCGCAGGGACTGTCATTGAAGCTGCGGTGGATCCACAGCCGGTCGTTCAGCGGCGACCTGCCGGTGTGCATGCAGATCGGCCTTCCGCCGGACGGCAGCCAGACGTCTTATCTGGACTATGCCTCGGTCGGCGACGCCGAAGCCGACGGCGCCTTCCTGCTGCGGCAGGACATCCGCCTGCTTCCGCATCTGTTCGATCTCGGCATTCACGAGTACGTCCAGCTCATTCATGACGGGCGTGTTCGCACCCGAGCAGGTCGACCACTTCCTGTGCCACTACTCCTCGCAGAAGTTCGCCGGCGTGGTCGAAGAGCTGATGGCGCGCGCCGGCCTCTCGATTCCGCGCGAACGCTGGTACAGCAACCTCACGACGCGCGGCAATACCGGCGCGGCGTCGATCTTCATCATGCTGGCCGACTTCATGCGCGAACGCGAGCTGCAGCCCGGGCAGCGCATCCTGTGCTTCGTGCCGGAGTCCGCATCGCTTCACGGTTGCCTTCATGATGCTCGAAGTCGTGAAGAGCGATGCGCGCAGCGCTGCAGGACGACGCGACGGTCGAAGTTGCTTCCGCCTCACGATCCGGCGTGCGCCGGCGCGCCGCAGCTGCGCACACTCCTGACCGAGCTCGCCTCGATCTGGCACGACTATCGTTCGCGCGCCTGGCGCACGACGATGATCCGCAAGATCACGACCGGCCGCTTCACGCCTGCCGACTACGTGCGCTGGATGGCGTGCTGGATTCCGCAGGTGCGCGAAGGCAGCCAGTGGATGCGCACCGGCGCGGAGCACCTCGACGAACGCCACGGCGCGCTCGCACAGCTCGTGCGCAAACACGCCGGCGAGGAGCAGTTCGACTACAAGATCCTGTTCGACGACTACCGTCGCGCGGGCGGCGACGCGCCGAGCATCGACGCCCTCGTCCGCAATCCGGGCGGCGAAGCGCTCAACGCATACATGCATGCGCTGTCGCGGCAGCCGAACCCGATCGGCTTGCTCGGTGCGATCTACATCATCGAGGGCACCGGCCAGCGCATCATCCCCGCGCTGCTGCCGCTGCTGCGCAAGCAACTGGACATCCCGGAGCAGGCGTTTCGCTTCCTCGCGTATCACGGCGAGAACGATGCGAGCCACCTGGCGCGCTGGCTGACCGCCGTGGAGATCGCGCTTGGCGCTCGACCCCGCCGGCGCAGCGGCACAGATCGCCGCCGTCGCGCGCTCGACCGCCGAGCTGTACCTGCTGCAGATGGAGCACGTCCTATGAGCGCCGTACCGAATTCCTGAGCGAGCCGCACGACGTCCGCGACCCGAGCCCGTGGCGCGCGCTCTACCTCGATCAGCAGCATTCCGATCGCGGAGGACTGCAAGCGCGCGTGGCTGGAGGACCTCAGCTCCCGTTCGCGGCAGTTCCTGCTGCCGCTGGTGCGCCCGCTGGCGCGCGCGACGATCGTGCTGTTCCAGCTCATCAAGATCGTCGTGCCGAAGCGCTTCACGTCGTCGGCGCTGCTGCATCGGCTGCTCGAATGGAACATGCGCACGTGGTTGTCGCCGAACGCCAATACGCTCATCTTCCGCCACTTCTACCTGGGATCGGAGATCCTGCAATTCATCGCGCGCAACACGCGCGGCGTCAGCATGTCGCCAGTCGCCGTTGCAACCGACGCGGCTCGAAGAGGTGCGCAACCACGTGTACCTGCAACACGACCTGAACCTGTTCAACTTCGTCATCGAGATCAACCGTCAGCTGCGCGAGCAGGACCTGGAGCTGGCGCCGATCGACGAGCTGGACTTCAGCTGCATCACGGACGGGCCGTTGCCGATCGAGCCGATGCCGGACCGCTGGACGAACTTCATCGACCTGCAGACGGCGATCGAGCTGTACACGCCGGTGTATCAGCTGCTACTGACCGACAACGACTTCTGGCGCGCGTCGAATTCGCTGCAGCTGGACGAAACCATCGGGCTGTACGTCGCCAAGCTGCTCGGCACGCCGCAGACGACTGCGCTGATCAACAACAAGCATCCGCTGGTGCCGATGTCGACGTTGCGCGCAGGCTATCGCCTGGTGCTGCACGGACTCGCGACCGAGACGCAGCACGCGATTCTGGTGCACTTCAAGCGGGAGCAGGCTCGGGCCCTTTGCTGGCGGCCCAGGCAATCGTCGCGCCGATGAAGAACATGTGCACGATGATTCCGGTTGCGAACGAGAGCGGCACGAAACGCCACTTGTTCGGCGTCGCCGACAGCTGCATCACGACCAGGTTCATGACCCAGTAGACGAGAAAGCCGTAGACGGGCCCCAGACGAAAGGCTTGCGCACCAGGAACGTCAGCTGCCGGCTCAGTGCATAGAAGATCGCCGCGATGAGCAGCATCATCAGGTAGTGCAGCAGCAGTCCGAGCGCGGCAGTTGCATTGCCGCCTTCGAAGGAGGCCTTGCCGAGCAAGCCGCTGGCGACGAACTGCAGCAGCGTTTGCGGCGGCGTGCCGCGCCAAGCGGAAAAGCCGGTCGCATAGAGGATGTCGAGCGTCCCGGCGATCAGACCCCCGACCAGAATGGCAACCCCGGCTGAGTAGCGGCGCATAGTGCTGTGTTCTCCGAACGCGAAGCAGGACGATAACGCGATTAGTCGACGATGAACAACCGCGCGCCGCGCTCCGTGGACGAGCGATGCGGCTCCGCGTTGTCGGCGACCTGGTAGCTCATGCCGGGCCGGAGCACGAACTGCCGTCCGTCCTCCAACTCCGTGCGCAGCTCACCTTCGATGCAGAACAGAATGTGTCCCTTGCTGCACCAGTGGTTCGCAACGTAGCCCGGCGTGTACTCGACCATCCGCACGCGGATGACGCCGAAGTTGCGAGTCCGCCAATACGCAGTTCCAACGTCACCGGCGTGCGCCGTCGGCTCGATGGTCGACCAGTCCGTGGTTCCAAAGGGAATGTCGGTCATCTGCATGGACTACTCCGCCCGGGCCTGCGGGCGAGAGTATAAGCCGCGCTGACGACTTCACTTCTTGCGCGTGTAGAGCCCGTCGAACGCGACGGTCCACGACTTGCCCTCGTCGGTCGACGTTTCCCAGACCTGGCGCACCTGGTCGGCGGGCAGCGGTGTCCACGTGATGCGGTCGATCGTGGTCTTGCCCGTCGCCGGGTCTTTCTTCGTGCCGGTGAGCACCATCTTGCCGCCCGTGAAGGCACCGTCGAGGCCGAGCGACCCGCCGCGATCGTCGACCCAGGTCTGGTGCCAGCGCTCGCGCCGCGGGTCGTAGAAGTTCACGCTCTTGCCGGACATCCCGCCCACGCCCTGCCAGTTCTCCAGCAGCGCACAGCCTTCGAGGATCTTCTCGATGCGATTCACGCCGGCGGGCTTGCCGGCAACGGTGACGTCCCAGTTGCCGACCCAGAAATCGAACTGCCGCCGGACCTCGGCGGGACACCCGGGCGGCGGTGGCGTTTGCGCTTGGGCCAATGAAGACGACAGCACGCCGATTGCAGCAAGCAGGCAGGTCCGCGACATCGTGACGACTCCCCTGTTGATCGCCAAAAAGATTTCGTGGGCCGCAGCTTTCCGGGCACAGATGCTGACCGTCAAGGTATCGAGGTTTCAGCGCTTGCGGATTTTCGGCTCAATGAGCGTGAGGGGCGCCGGGCGTCTCGTAGCCGCGCAGCTGGAGATACCGGGCGCGCTGCTCCGGCGTAAGAATCCTGGCCTGCTCCAGGTGCGCTTCGAGGTGCGCGGCGGGCCCCTGGTTTGCTGAAGGCGTGAGATTACCTCCTCGCGGAGCATTTCTGAATTGAAGCGGCCGCGGTGTTTCGCATCCACGGCGCGGCCTACCCTGCACGCCAGGCTACTCATCGAGGAGCGATTCGTGGACTACCGGTTTCTCGGAGCTTCGGGCTTCAAGGTTTCGGCGCTCGGGTTCGGCGCCGGCACATTCGGCGGCAAAGGCGCGTTTTTCAGCGCGTGGGGCGATACCGACGTCGCCCAGGCGCGGCGCCTCGTAGATCTTTGCCTGGACGCAGGCGTCAACTTCTTCGATACGGCCGACGTGTACTCGGATGGCGCGTCGGAGACGATTCTCGGCGCGGCGCTCGCCGGGCGACGTGACCGCATAGTGCTGTCGACGAAGATCACGCTGCGTGCCGGCGCCGGTCCGAACGACGTCGGCGCGTCCCGACATCATCTGGTTCGCGGAATCGACCGCGCGCTGCAGCGGCTCGGCACCGACTACATCGATCTGCTTCAGCTGCATCACTTCGACGCGCAGACGCCGGTCGAGTCCGTGATGTCGACGCTCGACGACCTGGTGCGCTCGGGCAAAGTGCTGTACGTCGGCGCTTCGAACTTCTCCGGCTGGCAGCTGATGAAGTCGCAAGCAGTCGCGGACCGTTACGGCTACGCGAAGTACGTCGCGCACCAGGTCTACTACTCGCTGATCGGCCGCGACTACGAATGGGAGCTCATGCCGCTCGGCCTCGACCAGGGCATCGGCGCAGTCGTGTGGAGTCCGCTCGGTTGGGGCCGGCTCACCGGCCGCGTGCGCCGCGACCGACCCACGCCGTCGCGACGTCTCAAGGAAACGTCGCAGTTCGCTCCGCCCGTCGACGATGCACGGCTCCATCGCGTGATCGACGAGCTGGACAAGATTGCAGCGGAAACCGACAAGAGCATTCCGCAGATCGCGTTGAACTGGTTGCTGCAACGACCGACCGTCTCGACGATCTTGATCGGTGCGCGCAACGAAGAGCAGTTGCGCGACAACCTCGGCGCGGTTGGCTGGACACTCAGTGCCGCGCAGGTCGACAGGCTCGATGCCGCAAGCACCCTCGTGCCGCCCTATCCCTACTATCCCTACTGGAACGGGCAGTTCACGGAGCGCAATCCGCCCGCCGGTGGCGGTGCCAGCGCAGCTCTAGCTCGCGAGCGCGGCGCGAAGTTGCGCGATCCGTTTCGGCGCCTTCGGCCGCGCATACATGCGCTCCATGTACGCGACGAGCTGTGGGCAGCGATCCAGCAGCTTCACTTCGTTCGCCCAATCGAGCGTGTACGCGAGCACGAAGTCAGCAACCGTGACGCTGTCGCCGGCGACGAACGTGCGTCCCTGCATGTGCTTCTCGGCGACGTCCGCCATTGCACGAAAATCCTGGCTCGCGAGCGGAATGTCCGCGGCCAGCCGCTGCGCTTCCGGATACAAATTCCTGTTCTTGGCGATGCGCCACAGCGGCTGTTCCAGCTCCGTCACCGTGAACAGCAACCACCTGTTGACCTCGGCACGGCCACGCGGGTCCGTCGGCAGGAACTTGCGGTATTTCTCCGCGAGGTACAGCACGATCGCCGCCGACTCCGTGAGCACGAGATCGCCGTCGACCAGCACCGGGAGCTTGCCGGCCGGATTGATCTTCGAGAAACTCCGGGCGGCGGTGCTCGCCGGCGAACAGGTCCACGCGTGATCGCTTCGAAGTCGACGCCGAGCTCCTGCAGCGTCCACCGGGCGCGGATCGAGCGCGTAAACGCGAATTCATACAGCTTCATGCAGCTCTCCGTTCACATGAAAGTACCCGCGAAAGGCGCGTTCGCCGTTCGGGCGGAAATAGATGGCGCGTGACGACTTGTCGCGAACGGCCCAGCCGAGCTCGATGACGCGCGCGAGCAGAGCCGCGCCGACAGAACCGGCAAGATGATGCCGCCGCTCGCTCCAGTCCATGCACACTCTGCAAGGCGCACGCTTCTGGCTGCTCACTGCGCGTGCATCGATACCGAATTCGGCGATCAAGCGCTCGCCTTCGGCACTGAGCGCGACTGTCGCGCCGTTGAAATCGAATGCCTGCCGCTGCGAGAGGCTCGCGTACAGGAGTACGCCGAGCTCGCCCGCGAGGTGGTCATAGCAGACGCGCGCCTTGCGTAGCGCCGGATCCTTCGGACCCGACTGCGTGCGTGCGAGTGCCGGTGCGGACCGAAAAACTCATGAGGTCCTCGAGGAGGTGCGCCACTTCCTCGTCCGCGATCCGGAAGTATCGATGGCGCCCGTGCGCCTCCATCGCGACGAAGCGCGCGTCGAGAAGCTTGCGCAGATGCGTGCTGCCGGTCTGCTTCGTGATGCCGGCGGCGCCGGCCAGCTCGGTCGCGGTCAGCGCGCGGCCGCCCATCAGCGCTGTCAGCATTTTCGCGCGCGCGTAGTCGCCGATCAGTGTCGCTGCTGCGACCATGTTCGATCCATCGGTCATTGTTCGATGCTCCTCGAACCAACGGGGGACGTTCAGACGCTATTGTTGGCGCTCGCAGCCGCCGGAGCAACCATGTCCCTCACCTGTTTCATCCGTTACGAGATCGATCCGTTCCAGCTCGACGCGTTCCGCGAATACGCGCAGCGCTGGGGCAAGATCATTCCGCGCGCCGGCGGCCACCTCGTGGGCTACTTCCTACCGCACGAGGGCACGAACAACGTCGCCTGGGGCCTGATCGCCTTCGCCAGCCTCGCCGACTACGAGCGCTATCGCGCGCGGCTGCGCGCCGACCCCGAGGGCATGCAGAACTTTGCCTTTGCCCAAGGCAAGCGTCTCATCCTGCGCGAGGAGCGCACGTTTCTCGCCAACGTCGAGGGCACGTTCGGGATTCCGCCCGCAAACTGCCCGTGCGAATGAAGGACGGAACCATGATCGCAGTCATCTTCGAGGGCATTGCGCAGGAAGATCGCAAGCAAGCGTATCTGGACACGGCCGCGCAGTTGCGACCGTTGCTCGAAAAAATCGACGGCTTCGTGTCGATCGAACGGTTCCAGAGCCTGACGACGCCCGGCAAGATCCTGTCGCTGTCGTTCTGGCGCGATGAGGAAGCCGTGCGCCAGTGGCGCAATGTCCCGGAGCATCGGCAGGCGCAGCGCGCGGGACGACAGTCGATCTTCGCGGACTATCGGATACGGGTTGCGCAGGTCGTGCGCGACTACGGCATGAACGAGCGTGGGCGAGGCGCCGGAGGATTCGTAGATGTCGGGCTGAAGCCCGACCTACAGATGTTCCCGTTGCGGATCGGACGGGAGACGCTCGTGGTTGCCAGAATTGCAGTGCTCATCGGCCTTCTGTGCTCGACAGTGGCCGCGGCGGCGCCGGTCGAGGAAGAGAGAAGCATCGACGCGGTGTTCGCCGAGCACGTCAAGGCGGTGCAGTCGCGCGATCTCCCCTCGCTGGAGCGGACGATCACGCTCGGCGAGCAGCTGACGCTGATCCTGCCGAACGGCGACACAGACGTCGACCCGCCAGGCGTACGTTGATTTCCACAAGGAGTTCTTCGCCACGAAGACCTGGACGATCCAGTTCGAGCCGGTCAGTCGGATCCTCGGCTCGGATTTCGCGGTGCTGACGACGAAGAGCCTTTACCAGGACGTGGTCGACGGCAAACCGTTTCGCAGCCGCAGTTGGGTGACGTTCACGTTCCAGAAGGAATTGGGACAGTGGCGGCTGGTCCACGACCAGAACACGCGGTTGCCGCCCGAGCAGCAGTAGTCGCTACTCGGCAGTCATTTCAGTCCTCAGCTCCAACCCGCGGCCGACAGCGAGAATCTCGTCGACGGTCAGCAGCCCCATGCACGGCATCGCGCCGCGCGCCCGAACCTCACCGCGAAGCAATTTCCGCGCGAGCGCGATTGCGGGAAAGCACGGCACTTGCGGCCCGTGATCGTTGCCGGCCAGCAGCCGCCACGTTCGCGAGATCGGTTGTGACTTGGCATCGAGTCCGCGAAGGGTCACGTGCATGGCACTGCACTTCGATCCGAATCGCTCGATGGCAAGTGCAGCGTTGCGAAGTGTGGGAACGTGCGGGAGCAGCGAGCTCAGCAGTCCTGCGCGCACGAGCCACGATGCTGCCCACGTCGAGAACATGCCGACCGTCATGGCGACGCCGGCGCGAAATACGACCGTTCGCACCGGCGCATAGCGCTGCGGAAAAGCCTCCAGGTCCGGCACGTCGCAGTTGCCGAGCCAGCGCACGCCGACCGGCTGCGGATACCTGTGGCGCTCGAGATCCTGCCAGCCGTAGACAGTTCGCCACGCACCATCACGCCACTGACTGAAGGGCTTGCCGACATAGCCGAGCACGCCTTCCATCGCGGCGAGTCCCGGCGGCTTCGCACCCGAGGTAATGCCGTGCTCGATGCTCTCGATTGCCGAGAACTCCGGTCGCAGCATGTCGACGACAGCGGACGACAGCGCAGGCACCGAGCTCGCGCCGCTGACGACGAGCACGTCATTGCGCCGCGCCGCTTCATCGAGAGTGTTGATGCCGCATACGTACGCGCGCGCATCGGCGAGGTCGACGTAGTGAGCACCCGCTTCGATGCACGCTCGAGCAACGGCATAGTCCTGTCCCTGGAACGGGCCAGCCGTGTGAACAACGACGTTCGCGCCGAGCTGCCGCAACTCCGCCGCGAGGTTCGTCGCATGACAATCGAGCGACGCCGCTTCTGCGTGCGAACCCACTGCATCCGCAACTGCCCTCGCCTTCTGCAGATCCCGGCCTGCCACGACGACGCGCTCCCTGCGATCGGCCGCCAGCGCCGCGACAACCCTTCTGCCGAAGTTGCCATAACCGCCGAGGACGACCGCGCATCGCATACGACAGCTCAGAGCAAGAAGCGGTCGGCGATATCCGCCGTCGGCACTCGGCAAGCGGAACGCCGACCGAACATGCGGTAACGATGACGCGCGATCCAGCGATAGAGTGGATCCGAATGAAGCGCGGCACGATGGCAACGAGCACCGCGACGAATTTCCATGCCGGCCCGAAGCTGCGCAGGATGCGCACGATGGCATCGGTATCCATGTAACCCTTCTCGCCCTCGAGTAGCAGGAACGACAGCGGATCGTCCGGATCGATGCCGTGGTCGATCAGCAGAGCGCGTCCGCTCGCCGTCTGCATGGCCGCGAACTTGTATCGTCCGTGCAAATCCCGATGCAGCACGAAATCGACCCATCGGCTGCACAGCACGCAGACGCCGTCGAAGACGATGATGCTATCCGCCATGCTCGGCCAGCCAACCCTTGTAGTGCACCAGCAAGCCGATGCCTGCGATGCCGGCACGCGCATCGAAGCAATAGCGTCCGTCCACGATCGTCTCGAACGCGCCGCAGCCGGCGAACAACGCAGTTGGCAGCGGCACGAACCAGAACCGCGCGCCCTTGAGCCGCCACACGATGCGGTTGGCTCCGCGGTGAGACCGAAGGTCAGGACGATCGGTCCGAAGCATTCTTCGAGTCCGTCGCGCCCGCGCCGGATGACGGACCGCATGCGCTGCTCGCCGAACCGGCGCGTCCAGGTTTCACGGGGTTCGGAAGTTTCGCGGCCGTCGATGCGTTCGATGACGACATGAACTGCGACGTCGTCGTGAGACCGTCGCGGGAGCGACGCAAACAGCGCGATGGCGCGCGCCAGCCAGTTACGCCCGCTGTCGACGCTGCAGCGGCCGCTGAATTCCTTGCGCGGACGCGCATCGTGAACGCCGCGCAACAGCGCCGGCAACCGTTCGAACGAAGCACCGAGGACTTGAGCGTGAACGCTCGTCGCGATCATGGCCCCTATTATAGGGCCTGATCGCGCTTCACCTGACTGCGTCGCCACGTCGCCGGCGGCGCGCCGAACTCACGACGGAACGCGCGAATGAATGCCGTGTCGGTCTGGTAGCCGACACCTTCGGCGATGTGGGCGAGCGGCGTATTGCTATGACGTAGGAGGTTGGCGGCCAGCATCATGCGCCACTGCGTGAGGTACTGCATCGGCGAGGTGCCGACGAGGTGCTGGAAGCGTTCGGCCAGGACAGAGCGCGATGTGCCCGCCGCACGCGCGAGGTCTTCGAGCGTCCACGCTTGAGCGGGATGCTTGTGGAGAGCAGACAACGCCGCGCCGACGATGCGATCGCTCACTCCCGCGAGCCATCCCGTGCGGCCTTCGCCCTGCTCATGCATGTACAGACGCAGCACTTCGATGAACAACACTTCAGCGAGCTTGGCCAACACGCCCGCGCCACCCGGCCGCGGCGAGCGCGCCTCCGCGAGCGCGTAGCGAACGGACGATTCCAGCCATGCGCCTGCGTTGGAGCCGCGCACATTGACACGCACAACCGGCGGCAGTCCGGCGAGCAGCATCTTCGCCAGTTTCGCTTCGCACGCGAGGTAACCGCAGAGCAGCCGCGTCGTCGCTCCCTTCGCCACCGAAAGTGAGCAGTCGCGGACGGCGCGAGAGCACGACATCGAGGCGCGAGCCTTTCGCCGGCGGCAGACCGGGCTGCGACGTCATCAGGTGCGCGTCGCCTTGCGGGAAGATCACCGCGTCGCCGGCGATCAAGCGCATCGGCGGCTCATCGTCCATCTCGACGTAGCACTCGCCCTCGGTGATCAGGTGGAAGATCACGACGCGCTCGGCGCCGGGCTCGAGGAGCGAGGCGACCGAGTCGGCGCGCTGCGAGCGATAGCACCACGGCGCGGTGAACTTCGCGTTGATGAAGATCGCGCCGACCATGTGCACGACGCGCAGTGTTTGCGACAACGCATCCATCAGCTGTTCGTCACTTCTATGTGCAACCCGACGGGAGTCGCTTTTTCCATGGCACATGGGACGGGCGAGCAGGCGTGACTCTCTTCGACCAGTGCCCGCAGTCTTTCCGCCGAAACGCCTTGCGCACCGATCGTCACATGCAACTGCACGTCCTGCGGACCTGCGTCGATCGGCGTGCCGTCGGCTTCTGCCATGCCGAGTATTCCGCGCGTGTCCGAACGGCTGGTGGCGCGCAGTTCGAGTGTCGTCAGCTCGATGCCCGCCGCCGCGGCACCCATCGCAATTCGCGTCGCCGTGCAAGCCGCAAGACCTGCCCGCATGAGCCAGCCCGGCGTCACTTGATCGCCGGTGCCGCCCAATTCGCCGGGCATGTCGGTCGCGATCTCGATGCCATTGGCGTGACTGGTGACGATGCGGGTGCTGCCGCGCCAGCTCGCCGTCGCCGGCGCGTCCTCGTGCAGGCCCATGTCCGGGCGCCTGCGCAACACGACCTCGACCCGTTGCATCGCGTCCGCGACATATTGTGCCGACATGATCGAGTTCCCCGAGCTCTGCTTGGATGGGGCGATTCTGGGCGCGTCCGAGCGATAAGCCTAGGGGTCTTGCCGTGGCGCGGATGATCGGACAGCAATCCCGGACGCGCAGCAAAGCGGCGGGAGCCCGCTGCCGGCGCCACGGACGATCGGTCAGAGCTCGCCGACGCGAAGGCAGGACGCGCGCAAGCGCTCGACAGCACACTGCGCCCCCATGGATGCACGACTACAACGACGCGTTCAGCGCTATGGCTGGGACCTCGCGAGCAACGACTACGACCCTCTGTGGCAGGAGCAACTCGCTCCGGCGCGGACAGGAACGCTCGCGCTCGCGTCGCTCGCGCCGGGCGAGCAAGTGCTCGACCTGGCTTGCGGCACGGGATTGGTGACACTCGAGGCCGCCCGCAGCGTTGGGCTCCACGGCACTGTGCTCGGCACCGATCTTTCCGGCCAGATGGTCGAGGTCGCGCGGCAACGCGCCGCCGAACAGCAGCTGACGAACGTGAAATTTCTGCGCATGGATGCGGAGACGCTCGACCTGCCGAATGCAACGTTCGACGTCGTGCTGTGCGCACTCGGGTTGATGTACCTGCCGGACCCGCAACGCGCCGTCCGCGAATGGCTGCGAGTGCTGAAGCCCGGCGGCCGCGTCGTCATCGCGATCTGGGGCAAGCGCGTGAACTGCGGCTGGTCGCCGGTGTTCCCCATCGTCGATGCAGAGGTCGAGAGCGACGTGTGCCCACTGTTCTTCTCGCTGGGCGAGCCCGATGCGCTCGCGCGGTTGTGCAGCGATGTGGGCTTCGAGAATGTGCAGCAACGGCGCATCGCGACGATCCTGAAGTACGCGGACGCGGACGAAGCCTGCGATGCCGCGTTCGTCGGCGGCCCGGTCGCGCTCGCGTGGTCGCGCTTCGACGCCGCGGCGCGCGCGCGTGCGCGAGCTCGCTACAGGCACGCGATCGAACCGTGGCGCCGCAGCCAGGGCTTCCGGATCCCAGGCGAGTTCGTCATCGTCGCCGGCACCGCGCCGGTCGTTTCTACCGTTTACTCGTGAGGTTCGAGATGAAATGCGATCGACGTACCGTGGCAGCCTGCGTTTTCCAGGGACACGAGGCGCCGGCGCACGGCCGGCACGAGTGCCCGCTCGTTCAGGTGCTCGTGCGACGAGTTCGCAACCTCGGGATCGACGACGTGCCCGCCTACGTCGACCGCGAGCTCGACAAGTATCGCTCCGTCGCGCGCGTGCTCGACTGCCCGCTGCTCGCCAAGCTCACCCTGCAGGATCTCAGCCCGCAGTCATTCCCACTTCATCCTCGGCTTGGGGTCATTTCTTGCTCTGTTTAGCGCGAACGCGCGCGGCATTCTCCTTGGCACGCGCCTTCGCAATACGTCCGATCAGCGGGTATGGAATGGGCTCGGCGAGCGGAAACTGCAAGTTGCCTTTCGGGCCGGCGTAGCGAGCAATCTCTTTCTTCAACTTGGCATCGCGCACCGGCGGGAACACGCCGATGTGCTTTTTGAACGCCGCGAAGTAGATCACGTCGCCGTCGAGTGCGAATGCCGGGATGCGATAGCTGATCTTCTCCTGCGCCTTGGGGATGGCCTTGGCGATTGTCGCGCGGATCTTCTGCAGGATTGCCTGGATGTCAGGCGGAAAAGTTGCGACGTACTCGTCGATGGTTGTCGGTGTGCTGCTCGCCTTCACTTTGCCTCCTTCCCAGCCAGCGTCCGGGGACCCCACTGCAGTATCACCAATGCAGCGACGACCGCGATCAGCAGCCCCGTGATGCGTGGATCGTAGTGCGAACCATTGTTCGGGAACAGCTGCCAGCTCACGTTCGAAATCGTGTGGAACAGGATTGCGCCGAATACGCTCTTGCCGGTGTTGTTGTATAGCCAGGTGTGAAGCACCCGGGTCGAGACTGTGCCCAGCGTCCACCATCCGATCCAGTCCCAAGCGCGGCCGACCTGCACCAGCGGTACCCAGTGCCAGACGGCCCACACCAATCCCAGGATCAAGCTAGCTCGCAGCGCGCCCCAACGCTCCTGCAAAGGGTCGATCAGGTAACCCGACCAACCGGACTCCTCGCACCAGGCGCTGACGAAAAAAATCGCGAACAGCACGAGCGCCGTCATGAGCGACAAGCGCGGCGACGGTAGCGGCATGCCAAGTACGCGCATCACGCCATAGCTCAGAACAGCTATCGCCGGCCGCAGGAGGACGACAGGCAAGTACCAGACCTTCCGCTCGATGCGGCGGCAGTCGAACGACCTTGCCACGTGGGCGATGACACCCGCGCGGCCGCGCTCACGCGCGACCAGGATCAACGCCGCAGCCAGCGGACAGACCACCATGATCGCGCCCAACGGGAGACCCGGCAGAATTTGGATCCGATACCTGGCGCCGAGCAGCCACAACGGGAGAGAGAGTGCGAACACCAGCACGACGAACAGCAGCGGCGAGCGCTGGCGCGTAACGGCCGGAACTGCCTTCACGCACTCGCCTCGCGATGCTCGCTCCTCGCGGCTTCCCACACTTCACGCGCGGCTCCCGCGTGTAGCGCTGCAATGCCGACACCCGTGATCAGATCGGGCCACGCGGAGTCGAAGTACGCGGTGAGCGCGCCCGCGACGATGATCGCGCTGTTCGCGAACACGTCATTGCGCGCGGACAGGAATGCGGCTTTCGCGAGGCTGCCGGCATGGTGGCGATATCGCGCGAGGACGATCGCGCAAGTGAGATTCACTGCCAGCGCGCCCAGGGCAGTGAGCGACAAGGCCACCGCGGCCGGCGGCACGGGCGACAGGAACTTGTTCGCGGCCATCCACAGCGTCGCCAGTCCAGGCACCAGCAGCAACGCGGCGAGCCCCATGCCCATGCGTGCACGGGCGATGGCCGACCAGCCCAGCGCGACGAGAATCAGGAAGTTGACCGAAGCGTCTTCCAGGAAGTCGATGCTGTCGGCGAACAGCGCGACGGAAGAGATCGCCAGTGCGATTGCGAACTCGACGAAGAAGTAGCCGAGGTTGGCGGCGCAGACGAATCGGACCGCGGGAGCCAGCTCTGAAGTACGATCGTCCGCCATGCGCTCGATGGTAAGCCGACTGATAGCTCACAGCCAGCGGCGCACGCGCCTCGCGTAGTCGTCCCACCCCGCTCCGTGCGTGCGCGCCAGCCAGGGCTCTTCGGCGAGTACGACGCGCAAGTGAAACGCGATTGCGATGAAGATGGCGTACCCATACAGACCACGCACGCCGAACGAGATGGCCCAACCGAGCAGGATCAGCAGCACCGATACGTACATCGGATTGCGCGAATAGCGATACAGGCCGGCAGTAACCAGGTGCTGCGGCGGCGACCACGGCGCGAGCGTGCCCTTGCCGAACACGTAGAAGTCACGCACACACCAGAGCAAGCCCACGCAGCCGACGAGCAACGGCAGCAAGCCGAGCGGCTGCACGAACCGCGTCCCCGGAGCTCGAGACCAGCCAGTAGATGGGAATCGCGAACGCCACGATTCCGGGCAGGCGAGGAAAGCGAACAGTGCGCGGAGGAACATGCGTCGATCATGTCACTTCACGGCGGGCAGTACACCATCAAGTAGCACTTCGAACGTGATGTCCGTCTGGGCGCGATTGCGATACATCCCGGCCGTCATGACCATGACCAGGTCGCGCGAAGGAATGAGCATGATGCGTTGGCCGCCGTAGCCGACTGCCATGATCCAGGGCGTATGCGCGTCGTCACGCGCGGCACCGAGCCACCATTGGTAGCCGTAGTTCTGAAAGCCGAAGGGTCGGTCCGAGACCTTGGCCTGCGCGCTCATCGACGCTTTCACCCAAGCTTCCGGAACGACTTGCGAGCCTTGCCATCGACCGCGTTGCATGTACAGCAAGCCGAACTTCGCCATGTCGCGCGGCAGGAGGCGCAGACCTGACGCGGCGATCGGCGTGCCGTCCGGATAGGTGATCCAGTCGTAGCGCTCGATGCCCAACGGGCGGAACAGGGCTTGCTCCGCATACTTGCTCAAGCGCTGCTTCGTCGCCCGCTCGATGACGGCCGCAATCAGCATCGTATCGCCGCCGCTGTAGCGAAATTTCGCGCCCGGTGGCGCAGCTATCGGCCGCGACAATACGAAACGATAGCGGTCGCTCGCAGCGTCCATCGCAGTCTCGCTGTTGAGCGGATCGCCGTAG
Organism: uncultured Gammaproteobacteria bacterium; assembly: GCA_963830745.1. Lineage (GTDB taxonomy): Bacteria > Pseudomonadota > Gammaproteobacteria > Steroidobacterales > Steroidobacteraceae > Steroidobacter. Next base: position 109,795 of record CAWHNL010000007.1, on the reverse strand, counting down.
GGGCGCGAATCCTCGTCCCACTCCAGGCCCGACGTCATCGACAACACGTCGCGCAGGCGAATGCGCAGACGTTCGGCTGTCTGCAGATCCTTGTACTCCGGGAAGTAGCTGAGCACCGGCGCGTCGATGTCGCGTATCGCGCCGGACGCCATCGCGATGCCGAACAGCGCAGAAGTCACGCTCTTAGCTGACGGAGCGCAGGTCGTGCAGCGTGGCGGCGTCGAAGCGGATGTTGCCGAGCGGCTGCCCGCGACGCTCATCTTCGCCCTGGAAGTAAGCCTCGGTGACCAGCTTGCCGGATCGCAACACGAGCAGGCTGTGAATGTTCGAGTACTTGCCGGCGCGAATCTCCTCGACGAGCTTCGCGATCGCGGCGCCATCGATGCCAACCGACTCTGCCGACGCCGTCGGCAATTCATCGCGCGCAGCTACCTGCGCAGTGATGGTGAAGCTCAGGAGCAGGGCTCCCAGCACTACCCTCACAACCTGTCTACCCTTGAATGGTCCGCGCATATCGCCCTCCCCCGCGTCCGTTCTTCTTGGATGCGCGCCGGCGTTGCGCAGTTTAAGCGCCTCAGAGCTTGGCCACGAAGGCCCGCGCGTGTTCGATCTCAGGACGGCCGGTCCCGTTCGGGCCGACTTGCTGAAGTAACCGCGTGTAGTTCGTCATTGCCTTGTCGCGCTTGCCGGCGAGCTCTGCAGCCCGTGCCGTGCCATAGATGTTGCGGAAGCGCTTGGGATCGCCACGCTGCGATTCCTCGAACGCCGCGAGCGCAGCGCTCGGCCGCTTCAGGTCCAGCAACAGCTCGCCGAGCATTTCGCGGACCGGGATCACTCGCCCGGGCATCATGAGGTGCTCCTCGGTCTGGTCTTCGCGATCCGCGGCGGCCCGCATGAGTCTCACAGCATCCTCATTCTGGCCCTCGGCTCGCGCGATCCAGGCACGGATCGCGTCGACCTGGATGTCCGCCTGCTCGATCCAATAGTCCTTCTTCTGGGTGACCATCGCCTCGCGCAATTTGCCGAGGCGCGCCAGCTCGGTTTTCGCCGCCGTCGCATTGCCACTGCGCGCCGCACCGAGGCCGCGCGCGTATGCGTTGACGGCTTCGCCTTCCGGAAATGGCGTCCAGTCGAAAGCCGGGCTCACTGGACGCAGCGCAAGCTGCGCCGCCTTCGTCCATTCGCCGCGCTCGAGTGCGAAGCGCGCGGGAATCGCGGCAGCCGCGTATGCAATTTGCCGCGTCTGCTCGTTCAGCGTCTCGTTCGACTGCACGAACTCGACCCACTTGCGCGCGTCCGCGTCGCGGCCCAGCTGGAGCGACGCGTACGTCAGATAATCGAGCGCGTGATACGCGTCCCGGTCCGCCTTGGCAGCGGCCCGCGATCTGACATTCATATCGATCGAATCCTGCCAGAGGCCGACGCGCGAAAAGATGTGCGACGGCATGTGCAGCGCATGCGGCGAATCCGGCGCGATCGCCGCGTAGCGACGCGCGGCATCGATCCCGTGGTCCGCGATCGACCCGAAATCGTAGGCATGGATCAGGAAGTGAATGACGCCAGGATGGCGCGGCTGCACGTCGGCGACCTTCTCCAGGATGCGGGCACTCTGCAGTTGTTTGGCATGCGTCGGATCGTTGCGATCCGCGGTGACCTGCAACCAGTACGCATAGAGAACCGCCGCTTCGGAATCGTCCGGATTGCGCGCGTGGAGTTGGCTCAGCGCCTGCTCGTATGCGGCTGCGCGTGTCTTGAACGGAACGGTCGCGTGATCTTTGAAGACCGTCTCGACGGCTGCGATGTAGTCGCGTTCACGTGGCGTCTTGCCGCCGAGTTGCTTCGCCTTCTCGACTGCAGCCCAGCCTTCCTGCTCGAGTTTCGGCGTCGGTGGCGCACCGAGCGGATTGTCGAGGCTCGCGACCGCCTTGGCCCAGTACGCCATCGCGCAGGCCGGATCCGCCTTCAACACGGCAGCGACTGCCGCATCGATCCTTTCCCAGTAGAAGGAGTACAGGAGTGCCGCCAACGTGTTGAACCGCGGCTGTGCCTGGGCGTTGCACGAGACGGGAAAGTTCACCTCTCCAAGGGCACCGGCGTCCTCGTGTCGATGCTCGTGCTCCTGTGCAAAGACACGCGGCGTGACGAGGATCGAGGCGGCGACGCAGGCAGCAATCGCGAGCTTCGTCATGCTTCCTCCATGGTGCTGATGCCTGGAGCATCGCCCCACACAGGGCTCAGCGCATCACACAAACATGTGAGTGCGTCAGCGAAGTCGCCACCGGGCCGCGAGCGTTGCCAGCTTTTCCTCGGATCGCCACGGCTTGATCCGACCTTGTCCGAGCGCTGCGATCTCGGTGCGCAGCCGCTGCTCCGTCGCGGACACGTCAGCCGCAACCTTCGCGTATGCATCGCGTTCGACGAGCACGCCGCAATCGATACCCTGCCCCGCGAGCGCTTCCGCGACGACCTCGCGGAACAACTTGCCTTCGAGCGCGTGGACACGGACGTGCGGATTGCCGAGCGAATCGGGATCGATGACGCTGCCGACCACGATTCCGGCACGCTCGACGCCGCCACATTCCTGCAGCAGCTTGCGCATTTCACGCGCGGCGGTCCGGCGCACTTCTTTCACGGCCTTGTCTGAAAGCGCGGCGCCCTGCCGTTCGGGCAGTTCGATCGTCGGATGATAGGGAAAGCGGGACTGCGGCAGCTCTTCGCTGGAGAGCGCGACGGTGCGCACCGCCTCGATGGCGAAACCCTCGCGGCTCTTGCTCACGACGGCTGCGATGGCAAAGCCCGACTTGATGCGCAGGCCGATGGCTTTCATGGTGGACATCATCCCACCAGAACCTGCCACGGCGCGTCAATGTTGCTGGCTATTCCTTCGCGACGGTAACAGCGTCGGTCGCCCGGCCACCCATCAGGGCGTACTTGAGAGAGTAGTTGCCCTCGTGGCAGGCGTATTCGAGCATCTGCTCGTCGGAACGCCCGAAGCGCGTCTCGCCCTTCCAGGGCCGCGTGTAGTAGCTGGGGTCTTCCACCGTGAACACATAGCTGAGCTCGCCCGGCGAGACGCGAGTGATGCGCTCCGTCACAGTCGTGTCGGGCCCGACGAAGAAGAGGCTCCCAGGACCGGCGCGCGCAGCGCTGGTCGGCGCGAAGTACTTGGTCTCGATCACGAGCGTCACGCCTTCCCACCAACCGATCGAATCGCCCAACCAGGAGACGACGGCAGCGGGTGTGTGCTGCGCATGCATACGGATGACACGTGCTTCGTGCAGCTCCTCATTCGCGATGATGATCGCGTTCGGTGTCTGCACGATCTGCCGCAGATCGGCAGCCGGCACGACTGTGACCGGCGGCGCCGCGCTGATGGCAGCGAGACAGCGCTCCGAACCCGGCCGTGCTTCCGGACCGTCGAATGCCGTCAGCACCGCTGCGCCGGTCGCCTTCGCCAGCGACTTGAAATGATCGGTCGCCGGAATCTTGCCGTCGGCCGGATCGGTGATGATGGAGCTGCGATACTCGCCGCGAATCGCCTCGACGCCGCGATCCCAGAAATAGACCGAAGGCTCGGCGGGCTTCGCCAGGTCCTCGCTCTTCGCCAGGATCCGCGCCTGCAGCTGCGCTGCTTCTTCGCGCGTGATGACGAAAGACTTGAGCTCGGCGGGACGCTCGAGCGGCGTGATGTTCTTGTGCGACCACACGCCCTGCAAATCGACCTGGCCGTCCGCCAATCGCGGCGGCCGATACTCACCGGCCTGCGCGGCGGCCGCAGCCGCCAGCAAACCGCATACATATATATAGCGCACGAAACCATCCCCGGTTGAATCCATCGGGATTCATTGTCGAATCGGCGGCACCGGCTGGGAACGCACTAAAGTATGCGCGGGTGTCTCACGACTGCCGGGTCATGATGTGACGTAAGAGCAATCGCGGGACATCCGACATCGACGGGCTGCGATGTGTGATCGGTCGCCGCACTACAGGCCGGCCGAGCCGCTCCGCCACGACGCCCAGCGTCTCCGGACAGAAGCAGTACGAACGAATGCGCGTGACGATCCCTTCGTTCTCGATGAGGCGATGAACCTCGTTGACTGCTTCGCGCCCGTTGAGCGTGCGATAACCGAGCACCATCCACTCGCCTTCGAACTCGATCAGCTCCCAGCGCGGCTTGCGGCCGAAGCCCAGCGCGGGCATCTCCATGTGTGCATGCGTGAAGAAGCTGCGGCTCTGCTCGAACGAATCCGATTCCCAGCCACCGACCATCTCGATCGCGAGATCCGTCGCGCACAGCTTTTCCAGCGCGGGGAGATCCTTGGCAGCGAGCGCACGCATGAACGCTTCGACCAACTGCCGGCTCGGCGTCTGCAGCGTCGCTGCCGGCAACTTCTCGTCGATGCGGCTGCGCGCACGATGCAGCGCCGATTTCACTGCACCGACGGAGGTCTTCAGGATGGAAGCCGTCTCAGCCAGCGAGTACTCGAAGACGTCATTCAGCACGACGCGCAGCGCGTTCTTGCGGGTGCAAGCGCTGCAGCAGGCCCGTAGCTGCGTCGAACACTTCCGGCTGGAGCGATGCATCTCGCGCCGTGACTTCTTCGCCTTGGGCGGCCAGTTCCAACAACTCCTTCTCGCGCGCAGCTCGGCGAGCACGATCGATCCACAGATTGGTCGCAGTGCGAATCAAGTACGCGCGCGGATTCTGCAGCCGCACGTCCATCTTGCCGAGCAGGCTGAAGACGCGAATCAACGTGTCCTGCACCAGGTCCTCGCCGTCCCAGACGTTGCCGGTGAGGCGGCAGCAATAGCGGTGCAGGTCGGGGCGCAACGGCGCCAGCGCATCGAGATAACGACGCCAGGGTCCGCGGACCCGCTTCTGTGCTTTGAAAGCGCGATTGAGTTCGTTCATGCCATACAGACGAACGGCGCGCTCGAAAGGATACTTGGCCGACTCTCACCCGCCGTCGGCGGCCTTCAGCCAGCGCCGCACGTTGCGTTTGCCTGCCACGTTCACCGCGAACGTCAGCGCGATCAACCGCAAGTCGAGCGTCAAGCTCTGCCGTTGTAAGTACAAGCGATCGAGCCGCCGTGTGGAACGCGCCGTAGGCCCCGCCAGCAGCTGCGACAGGCCCGTGATACCAGGGTTCACGGCGAAGCGCCAGTCATCGGGCGGCTCGTGCCAGCCGAGTCTCTCGACATCCTGCCGAGTGAGCGGCCGTGGCCCGACGACGCTCATTTCACCGCGCAGCACGTTGACGAACTGCGGCAACTCGTCGATGCCGGTGCGACGCAGCCAGCGACCGACCCGCGTTACGCGTTGCTCTCGCATGCTGCGCAGCTTCAGGATCGTGAACGGATGCCGCTGCCGCCCCACGCGCGATTGCGCGAAGAGCGGTGAACCACTGTCCTCGAGCCAGGACGCGACGGCGATCCCGGCAACGAGCGGCGCGAAAGCAGCGCATGCTGTGCCGGCGACGAGCAGATCCAGCGTCCGCTTCCCGGTGTACGGCTTTGCAGAAGAAGAACTCATATCGCTATACCCCCGCGCTCACGCACTGACTGGCTCGCGTTGCAGCTTCATCGGCGGCGCCGAGCGCTTCGAGCTGCGGCCTGAGCTTCAAGTGCCGCCGACGCGAGTGCTCGATCAGCGGCCGCCACATCGCCGCAGTGAGCCGATGACGGATCAGCATGTGCCAGAAGCGGTTCGACCTCTTGTAGAGATAACTCATCGCGAGATACGCGAGCACCGCCCGGCTGTCGCTCGGCCGCCGTTTCCAGATGGACGCGTGCGAGAACAACTCGTCGTAGCACCACGCATAGCCGCGGTCGAGCTCTTCGCAGCTCATGTGCTTCGGCTGGAAGACGACGTGCGCGGTGTCGTACTTGTCCCAGTTCCGATGCAGGATGCGCCCTTGCGCGTCGAGCTCACGGAACAGCGGCGTGCCTGGATACGGCGTGAGGATGTGGAACGTCGCGCATTCCAGCCGGTTCTCCTCGATCCACTGCACGGTGCGCGCGAAGACGTCCGGACCGTCGTGGTCGAACCCGAGCACGAAGCTGCCGTTCACCTGGATTCCATAACGATGGAGCAGCGCGACGCGACGCGCGTAATCCACCGGTGCGGGCGTGCGTTTGCGCGCGTCGGTCAGGTTGCCCTCGTTCAGCGATTCGAAGCCGACGAAGACGCCCGTGCAGCCCGCCCGCGCCATATCGCGCACGAGCGTGGGGTCATCCGTCACGTCGATGGTGACCGCGGCGCTCCAGATGATCCCGAGCGGCCGCAACGCCTCGCACAGCTTGCGCAGATACGCCGGTCGCGAGCCGAGGTTGTTGTCGACGAACACGACGTACGGTTGTCCGTCGGCCACGATCTCATCGACAACCTGCTGCACCTCGCGCATCCGATAGGGCATGTGCAGGCCGTCCGTCGACAGATAGCAGAAGCCGCAGCGATTGTGACACCCGCGCGTCGCGATCACGCTCGTCGTCGTAAGGAACGAGTCGCGCGGGAGGATACCGCGGCGCGCGGGTGGATCCAGTGAATACGGACGCGAGTAGTCGGCTGCATATCGTCGCTGCAACTTGCCCTGTTCGATGTCGGCCAGAATCGTCGGCCACAGCTGCACGCCGTCGCCGATCGCAATTGCATCGGCATGCTCCAGCGCCTCTTCCGGACACGACAGCACGTGCAGCCCGCCGAGGACTACGATCGAACCTTGCGCGCGATACCAGGACGCCAGCTCGTACGCACGCCGCGCGAACGTCAAATGCACGCTGATGCCGACGACGTGCGGCAACGGATCGGCGGGCGGCGGCCCTTGCAGGAGATTCTCGTCCCAATAGCGCACGTCCCAGTGCGGCGGCGTCGCGCCCGCGATGCTCGTCAGCGCGAGCGTCGGCGTAAGGACGTGCTTGCCGTAGCTGGCGCGCGGATCCTTCGCATAGAAGGGATTCAGGAGCAGCGCGGTATGCCGTTGCACCGGACGGGGGCGGATGGGACCGAGCGCGGGCGCGATCGCCATATCTGCCGGCACTGTCGGCTGACGTCTGGGCTCATCCATGGCTGAAGCTCGCGAGTCGGCCTTCGTCGATGCCGCCGAATCTCCGGTCGCGGCGCTCGTATTCTTCCAGCGCCTCGTCGAGCGCGCGCTCATCGAAGTCCGGCCACAGGCAGTCGACGAAATGCAGCTCGGCGTATGCGCACTCCCACAGCAGGAAATCGCTCAGGCGCTTTTCGCCGCCCGTGCGGATCAGCAGGTCGACTTCCGGCGCCGGCAATGTTGCGTGGTTCACTTCCGCGAGTCGCTCGACGAAGCGCGAGCGGTCGAAGTCGTCTGAGGCCCGCACGCGCCGACACACTTCGACCAGGCTGTCCTGGGCCGAGTAGTCCACCGCGATACGCAGACGCATGCCGGTGCAGTGTGCCGTGGCCTGTTCGCTGCTCTCGATCAACGACAGCAGATCCGGACTCAGCCGGTCGCGTCGGCCGATGACGTTGAGCCGGATCGAGTGTTCCAGGCAACGCGATGTCTGCGTCTGCAGGTAGCGCTTGAACAATGCGAACAGGCCGCTGACTTCGAGCGCCGGCCGCTGCCAGTTGGCAGCCGAGAACGCGTAGAGCGTCAGCGTGCCGACCCGACGTCGCGCCGCCGCTTCGACGATCGTGTTGACCGCATCTGCGCCCGCACGATGGCCAGCCGTGCGGGGCAACCGCTGTCGCAACGCCCAGCGGCCGTTGCCGTCCATGATGATTGCGATATGCATCGGAGAGTACTCTGTGTTACAAAGCTTCGCGATAAATTTTTTTAGGCGCGCCGTGTCGCCTTGATCACTGCCTCGACATGGTCGAGGTAGCGATGCAGCGCATTGCGGCCGAGCGCCGTGATCCGATAGACCGAGCGTGGACGACGGTCCTCGAACGACTTGGTGCAGGTCAGGTAGCCCGCTTCCTCGAGCTTGCGGGCGTGCGCGCTCAGGTTGCCGTCGCTGACGTCGAACAGCGCTTTGAGCTCGGCGAACGTCAGCTCTTCGCGCACCGCCAGCGCGCTCATGATGCCGAGGCGCACGCGCTCGTAGATCAGCCGGTCGAACCTCGCATCGTCCGCGGCACCGGCTGCAGCAGGCACAGCGGCCAGTTTCGGCCGCTTGCGTTTCGCCGGCACCGCTGCCTTGCGTGAATCAGCCTTCGCTGCCATGCCCTGCCCTTCGTGTCAGGTAGCCAAAGAGAATGTGCAGCCCACCGAACCCGACACCGAGCATCGGGATCTGCAAGCCGTCGGGCAAAACCAATGTGAGCAAGCCCATCGCGACGAACGAGCCGCCGAGTATTCCGATCGACCGCGCCGACGCCAGACTGGCCGCGATGAGCCCGCAGCCGTACAGCAGCATCCAGGTGCCAGGAATCGCATGCAGGTTGCCGCTCGACCAGAGAACGGCAGTCATCACGGCGCCCGCGAACAGCGAAGGCAGCAGACCGATGGCGAATCTGCGGATTGGCGTCTGTCTGAACAGCAGCGCTCCGCCGACGCTGGCTGCGACGACGGCGGCGAACAACCAGATGATCAACCAGTACGGCCGCAATACCGGAATGGACGAAACGATGGTGGCCAGCAAACCGACGATGCCGGACGCGATGCCGGTCGAGCCCGGCACCGCCAGCGATGCCGCGGATTCCATCGACGCCCGGATGTAGCGCAGCGACGCAGCGGCGTGGGAATCGAGCTGGACCGTATTGGCCGAGTGCATCGGGTTCTTCCGTGGTTTGCCCACGCGAGCGACGCTACGGCCGATCGCCATGCTCTGTCAAGTACTCTGCATTGCAGAGTGAGGACGGATCGTGGCGAATCGTGGCGACCCGGCTCCGCGCCACTACCTCCGCACGTCGCAGATGCCCGTCTCGCTCTCATCTATCTGCTCAAGCTCGCCGCGCAGACCTGTCGCGGCGCAGCTACAGTCCTTCGCCTCGGCTCGACCACCTGCTCGCCACCCTCTCTCTCAGCTCTCCGGCATGGCGCCGCTCGGTGCTGGACGATCGCGCAGCGCGTCGACCTGCAGCCGGCGCGGGAGTTCTGCACCGCGCGCGTGAGCGGCCAGGACGAAGCCGTCGACGCCGTCGTCGATCGCATCGCGATGCTCAAGGCCGGTCTCACCGATCCCAGCCAGCCCTATCGCAGTCTTTCTCTTCGCCGGACCCGCCGGCACCGGCAAGACGCAGCTGGCGAAGACGCTCGCCGCAGTTCCTGTACGGCTCCGCCGAGCGAGCTGCGTGCAGTCTGCGACGTGAGCGAGTATCCAGGCGCTCGGCGCGACGCGCAAGATCCTCGGCGACTCCGCTATCCCCGCGAAGCGCAGTCGCTGACGCACCGCGTCCGCAAGCAGCCGTTCTCGGTCGTGCTGCTCGACGAGTTCGAGAAAGCGCACTCGAACGTCTGGGATTTGTTCCTGCATGTGTTCGACGACGGCCGGCTGACGGACGCGGCGGAGCATACCGTCGATTTCCGTCATTGCATCATCTTTCTCACCTCGTATCTCGGCGCTACTTTCTCACCAGCTTTCCGTCTCTCAGTTTCTTTTCTCTTCGCTGTCGTCGTTCTCTCTCTAGCACTTCTTTCTTGCCGTCCTCCAGATCTTCCGGCCGTAGTTCGTCTACCTTCTCTACTTTTTTCATCTTGTTCCTTCCTCTGACTCTCTAGCTGTATGCGTTTCATTCTTAGCCAAAGAGCTTCTTGCTCTTGCTCTATCGTCTCTGTCTTCGCTCACCTCTAGTGGGCCGTCGAATGGGAGTCTTCCTCGCTCTATTTCTTGCTCTACAAGAGCTTCTTCTCCTACATGGGCGCGCGCTCGCTCTAGCGCTCGATCTATCTATACCTGCTCTCACCGCTCGCCGCTACACTCATCACATTGTCGCGGGCGCGAAGTCGGCGGATACTTGCGGGGCCGGAGGTTTTGCCTGCTCAGAAGTCGTCGCCGCCTGATCGTTCCTCTGCTGTCGCTGGTGTTGCTATTAGCCCAGCTCGGCATGCAGGCGCACGCCTACTCCCATCTGAAGTCCGACCCGGACGGCCTGCCCGGCTCTACGACCCAGCTCTGCGGCCAATGCGCTTCGTCGGCGCCGCTGCTCAGCATGGCGAGCGGCTCGCTCTGCATCCGCGTGCCTCATCAGCCGCAGGCGGAGGGAACTGCTCCCGCCAGCATCGACTGCACTGTTCATCGTCTCCCCCACCCTGCATTTCGCTCCCGCGCGCCTCCTCACCTCCTGTGACTCAGTGATCGCACGACGGCGCTTGCGCCGCTCGTGCCCATTCGCTCACACAGGAGGAAACTTCCATGACGAGTTGCAAAGCCCTTGCGGCGCTGCTGGCGCTTGCTGGGATGACTCTGCCCGTGCTCGGCCACGCGGCAGCTGACGATGTTGCGAGCCTGCGCGCCGAGCTGCAGGCATTGAAGAACGACTACAAGACACGCGTCGATGCGCTCGAACAGCGCATCACGCAGCTCGAGAGCACGCCCGTCGGCGGGTTGTCGGAGCCGACGCCCGACGCGCAGCCGATGCCTGCGCCTGGCTCGTCGGGTAACACTGCGACTGCCTTCAATCCGTCGATTTCACTGATCCTCGGCGGCAGCTACACCAACACTTCGCAGGATCCCGAAACCTGGCGCATCGGCGGTTTCATCCCGAGCGGCGGTGAAGTCGGACCGGGCGAGCGCAGCTTCAACCTGGGCGAGTCCGAGCTGACGCTGAGCTCGAACGTCGATCCGTACTTCTCGGCGCAGATGACCGCCGCGATCACGCGCGGAAGACGAAATCGAAGTCGAGGAAGCGTTCTTCCGCACGCTGGCGTTGCCGAGCGGCTTCACGGCGAAAGGCGGACGCTTCTTCTCCGGCTTCGGCTATCTGAACGAAGTGCACGCGCACGCCTGGGATTTCGTCGATCAGCCGCTCGTCTACCAGGCGTTCTTCGGCGGGCAGTTCAAGCAGGAAGGCCTGCAGGTGAAGTGGCTCGCGCCCACCGAGCTGTTCGTCGAGCTCGGCGCCGAAACCGGCAACGGCAGCGAATTTCCGGCGACCCGGCGCAATCGCAACGGCTTCAACGGCGCCACGCTGTTCGCACACGTCGGCGGCGATGTGGACGATGCGACCAGCTGGCGCGCCGGTGCCGCATATCTCGACCAGCGCGCCGAGGACCGCACGTTCGAGAACGTCGACGAGTTCGGCCTGCCGCTGACGGATTCTTTCACGGGCAAGTCGCGCACCTGGGTCGTGGACGGGGTCCTCAAGTGGACGCCGGTCGGCGATCCGAACCGCCGCCAGCTCAAGGTGCAGGCCGAGTACATGCACCGGGACGAAACCGGCCTGCTCGCGTTCGATACGGAAGGCTCGAACCTGAGCGACGGCTATCGCAGCTCGCAGTCCGGTTGGTATCTGCAAGGCGTGTATCAGTTCCTGCCGCGCTGGCGCGCGGGCCTGCGCTACGACTCGCTCGACGACGGCACGAAGCGCATCGCACTGGTCGATTCCGGTGAGCTGCCGCTGAGCGCGTTCCCCGCGTTGCTGCCTGCGGATCCGGATCGCATCTCGATCATGCTCGACTGGAATCCGAGCGAGTTCTCCCGCCTGCGCGCGCAGTGGGATTGGGACGACGCGCGCGGCGAGGACGATCGCGATCACGCGTTCCGCCTGCAATACATCTACGGCATCGGCGCGCACGGCGCGCACAAGTTCTGACCGAGGGACGCAGTCATGTTCAAATTCATTCGCAGCGCCGTCGCGCTGCTGATTCTCGCGGCAGCGCTGCCTGCGCACGCCGCACTGAAGGTTCTCGCGACCACGGCCGATTGGGGCGCGCTCGTCAAAGAGATCGGCGGCGATCAGGTCAACGTCTACGTTGCGACCAGCGCGCTGCAGGACGTGCATCGCGTCGATGCCAAGCCGAGTCTGGTCGCGCGCGCGCGCACGCGCCGACCTGGTCGTTGCAACGGGCGCGGAGCTGGAAATCGGCTGGCTGCCGGTGCTGATCCAGGAGTCCGGCAACAGCCGCATTCAGCCCGGCAGTCCCGGCTACTTCGAGGCGACCTCGGTGCTGAGTCTGCTGGAGAAGCCGGAGCGCTTCGATCGCTCGCTCGGCGATATCCATCCGCAGGGTAATCCGCACGTCCAGCTCGATCCGCACAACATCGCGCGCGTCGCGAAGGCGCTCACCGAGCGCCTGTCGCAACTCGACGGCCCGCATGCTCAGGACTACCAGCAGCGCGCCAAGGATTTCGATACGCGTTGGCAAGCCGCGATCCAGCGTTGGGAGAGCCAGGCCGCGCCGCTCAAGGGCACACCTGTCGTCGTCATGCATCGCGACCAGACGTACCTGTGCAAATGGCTCGGCCTGGAGCAGGTCGCTGCGATCGAGCCGAAGCCCGGCATGCCGCCGACTGCGGGCTATCTCGGCCAGCTCGTGACGAAGCTCACTGCAACGCCGCCCCGCGTGATCATGCTGAATGCGTACAACGATCCGAAGGCCGGGAAGTGGCTGTCGGAGCGCGTCCACGCGCCCGTGGTCGTGCTGCCGTTCTCCGTCGGCGGCACGCCCGAGGCGAAAGACCTGTTCGGACTGTTCGACGACACGATCAATCGACTGCTGGCGGTGCTGAAATGAGCCTCTTCTCGACTGACCTGAGCATCCTGTGGCCGGCGCTGATCGCCGGCCTGCTCGTGGTGATCTCCCATGTGCCGCTCGGACAGCAGGTGCTGTCGCGCGGCATCGTGTTCATCGACCTGGCCATCGCGCAGGTCGCCGGCCTTGGCGTGATCGCTGCCAACAGTTTCGGTCTGCCGATCGAAGGCTGGGGCTGCGCAAGCTGCGGCCGGCGCGGCGGCGCTTGCTGGCGCGCTGCTGCTGACTTGGACGGAACGCAAGCGACCCGAAGTGCAGGAAGCTCTCATCGGCATCCTGTTCGTGCTCGCCTCGACCGCGCAGATCCTGTTGCTCGCGAACGATCCGCACGGCGGCGAGAACCTGAAGGATCTGCTCGCCGGTCAGATCCTGTGGGTGTCGACCGATCAGCTGGTGCGCACTGCGGTGCTCACTGCGATCTTCGCCTTCGTCTGGTTTCGGTGGCGCGAAAAGATCGGCCGCATTGGCTTCTACGTGCTGTTCGCTGTCGTCGTCACCGCGTCCGTGCAGCTCGTCGGCGTGTATCTGGTGTTCACGAGCCTGATCGTGCCGGCGGTCGCAACCTATCGGCATGCAGCGAACAGGCAACTCGCATTCGGCTACGCGCTCGCGTTCGGCAGCTACGTCGCGGGGCTGGCGGCTTCAGTGATCACCGATCTGCCTTCGAGTCCGGTGATCGTGTGGGCGATGGGCGTCATCGGGTTGCTGGTGCATCTCACGGGCAAGCACCGCGCCGCGACGGCGGAAAGCGCCGCACGGGTGGATCATGGGGCGAGAAACACCGCGTCAGGCCGATTCCGCCGCGTCGGCGCGTAGCAGCTGAGCAGGCTCGACTCCAGACCGTTTGCGTCGATGCGCATCGTAAGCTTGCGCTTCGGCCCGTGATACTCATCGAACAGCATCTGGTGAGCAGCCAGCGAGAGCTCCCCTCCGCGCGAGTAGTACTCGCGGACCCACGCGAGCAGGAACTCCAGGTGCTGATCCTGCACCTGCTTCGATTCGTACTTGTGCGGCTCCCACGGCCGCCTGCGGCAGTTCGCGAGACACGCTTCCACGCCCGGCTCGAGAAATAGCAGGACGGGCGAATACGCCAACGCCGCGCGGACGAGACTCGCATAGCAGCCTTCGACAACCCAGCTCTCGTTCGCTTCGCAAAACGCCCGCACGTCGCGTGCTGCGGCGTCGGGATCGCGAGCGACGGCGACCTTGCCGGGCTCCCACGCAACGGTATCGAGGTCGAGCATCGGCAACGCGTGCGCGCTCGCGAGCTGACGCGACAGCGTCGACTTGCCCGATCCAGAATTGCCGATCAGTGCCAGGCGCATGATGCGAATCATGAGGCGGAGTACACTGCAAGTCACCATGCGCACCGCCACTATCGCTGCCCTGCAGATCGGCTCCCACGTCCGACGGCACCGCCGCCACGCTCGATCGCATTCTCAGCCACACCAACTCCATCCGTAACGCCGGAGCACAGTTGGTCGTGATGCCCGAGGCGCTGCTGGGCGGCTATCCGAAGGGTGCGGACTTCGGCGCGCGGGTCGGCTATCGCACGCCGGAGGGACGCGACGCTTTCCTGCAATACTGGCGCGAAGCGATCGAGGTGCCGGGGCCGCAGACCGAAGCGCTCGGCGAGCTCGCGCGCAACACTGGCGCTGCGCTGGTCGTTGGCGTGATCGAGCGTGACACGACCACGCTCTACTGCACGGCTCTGTTCTTCTCCGCGGGCGGTGAGCTTGCCGGCAAGCATCGCAAGCTCGTCCCGACTGCGATGGAGCGCTTGATCTGGGGCCAAGGCGACGGCTCCACGCTGTATGCGATGCAGACGGCTGCCGGCCGCATCGGCGCGGCGATCTGTTGGGAGAACTACATGCCGCTGCTGCGCACGGCAATGTATGCGAAGGGTCTCGACATCTGGTGCGCGCCGACTGTCGATGAGCGTGACATCTGGCAGACGAGCATGCGGCACATCGCGTACGAGGGCCGGTTGTTCGTCGTCAGCGCATGTCAGTATCAGCCGCCGCCCGCGGCATCTGCCGTACCGGACTGGCCGCGCGATCGTCCGCTGATCCGCGGCGGCAGCGTCATCGTTTCGCCGCTCGGCGAAGTGCTCGCCGGCCCTGTCTACAATCGCGAAGAGCTGCTCGTCGCGAAGGTCGATCTCGACGACGTTGTGCGCGGCCGCTACGACCTGGACGTCGTCGGCCACTATGCGCGGCCGGACGTCTTCACGCTGACGGTCGACGAAGGTCCCGGCGCCAAATAGCAGACTGGCTTACATCTTGCGGAGAGCCGCAGAGCTGGCTCAAAGTACCCCCATGATTTTTTCTCGACAGAGAGCCATGCTGTGCGCCTTCGCCGTCTGGCGAGCTTAGATCTTGACTCGCTCAGCGTGAAGCTCAAAGTACCCCCATGACGTTTTTCTCGATCGAAACGCCACGCTGTTCGCCTTCGTTGCGCTGCTGGCGACGCTCGCACCGAGCGTCCACGCGGCCGACGCCGTCTGCAACGTCGCGCGCAAGAAGGCCAATCTCAACTTCACCGTCAAGGACATCGCGGGCAAGGACGTGCGCCTGAGCCAGTACAAGGGCCAGGTGGTGCTGCTGAATTTCTGGGCAACGTGGTGCGTACCCTGCAAGGTCGAGATTCCGTCGCTGACCGGGCTGTATCGGGATTACAAGGAGCGCGGGTTCGTCGTGCTCGGGGTTTCCGTGGACTCGGAAGTTCGGAGCATCAAGCCGTTCGCGCGCGCCATGAAAATGAACTACCCGGTGCTGATCGGCGCCGGCCGGGAGGATCTCAGCAACGCGTTCGGGCCGTTCATCGGCTTTCCGACGTCGGTGCTCGTCGCGCGTGACGGCACGATGTGCGTGCGGCACGTCGGCATCGTCAGCAGGGAGCAGTTCGAGCAGAAGATCGATGCGCTTTTGTAGGAATCGATAGAACCCTGTCGGGCTGAAGCGCGACCTACGGGACAGAAGAGTCGGGCTGAAGCCCGACCTACAAGAACAGAAACCCTCACAGCGTTCGTGAAACTTTGAGTTGCCGGTCGCGAATCGCGGCCGCGTGCCGCGCTGCTGCTCGCGGTGCAGCCACTTGCGCTCGTGAAACTCTGAGTTGCGCACGCACCGCGTTCTCAGCGCCCGCCTCTCCTGTCTAGCATCCTCGCGCGCCCACGATTTGAGCGCGGAACCTTCCAACGTCGGACCAATAAATGGAGGTTTGGGGATATGCGCACCGAAGATTCGACTTCTGATACGACTTCAGAGCCCGAGGAAGGCCAACAGCCTCCGCAGGAACCGGGCGCGCAGGATGGACTCGACCGAAGAACGGTGCTCAAGACCGGCGCGCTGCTCGGCGCAGCGGCCGTCCTGACATCGAAGAAGTCGCTGGTCCTCGCGCAAGGCGCGCCGCCGCCGCTCGCACAACCCGTGCTATGCGGAACGACGGCGCCCGTGAGCCCGCCGACACGGCCGTTCCTGGACACCTTGCCGGTGCCGATGCCGGCGCTGCCGCAGATCCTCAATCCGCTGCCCACCAAGGCAGCGAACACGGGAGCTGGTGAAGCGGCGCGCGATCCGCATCAGCGCTGGGAGCAGTTCCTGCCGTTGCTCACGTATCGCATGGTTGCAGCGCCGGCCTTGCATCAGCATCACGCTGACCTGTTGCCGTCCTACATGTGGACGTTCAACGGCAAGTATCCAGCACCGACACCGCTGAACTTCTACGGCGTGCCCTCGCTGGTGCGCTTCACGAACAACCTGCCGCCAACGCCACCGAACACTACGTTCGGCATCAACGAGATCACCGTCCACCTGCACAACGGCCACACGGGCTCGGAGAGCGACGGCTTTGCCGGCGACTTCTTCTCGACGGGATTCTTCAAGGACAACCACTACGCGAACGCGTACGCGGGCATCGACGCCTTCGGCGGCATCGGCGATCCGCGCGAAGCGATGCACACGTTCTGGTTCCACGATCACCGCGCGGCGTTCACGGCCAACAACAACTACCTCGGCCTGAACGGCATGTACATCGTGTACGACAGCAAGGACCCGTCGCACGAGCTGGCGACTCCGGGCTCGCTGCGCCTGCCGGGCTACTACGGCATCACGGACATCCCGCTGATCCTCACCGACAAGCGCTTCTGCGCGGCCGCGAACGGCCGCAACGAAGTCTTCCAGGTGGTCGGCAACGGCGCGCCGGGCGGCGACAAGTGGGTCGTCAACGGCAAGATCCAGCCGAAGCTCACCGTGCGCCGGCGCAAGTATCGTTTCCGCATCCTCAACACCGGTCCGGCGAAGACCTGGAACCTGAGCCTGATCCGCCCGGACGGCACGCAGGCGCCGATCACGATCGTCGCCGTCGACGCGAACTTCCTGCAGTCGCCCGTGACACTCACGAATCGCACGCTCGATGTATTCGTGGCGATGCGCTTCGACGTGATCATCGACTTCTCGGCGTTCCCGGCCGGCACGTCCGTGTACCTGAAGGAACAGGTCGCGCAGAACGTCGGCGTTGCAGTCGCCGACCCGGCGCCCGGCCTGCCGATCGGCAACGTGCTGATGCGCTTCGACGTGGTGAATCGCGAGCAGTGGTTCCCGCCGGACACGCCGGCGCTTCCCGCGGTGCTGACGACGTTCCCGGATCCGATCGTGCCGGACGCCTCGTTCCAGTGGAACTTCACGCTGGTCAACGGCCGCTTCCTGATCAACGGGCTCGAGTTCGATGCCAACCGTGTCGACCACGTCATCCTCAAGGGCACCGCCGAGGAATGGACGCTCGCGAACGACGTTGCTGCCGGCAACTGGCTGCACCCGGTGCACATCCACTTCGAGGAGGGCCGCATCCAATCGCGACGGGTGCGTGTCAGCCAGAACCCGGACGTGTTCCAGAACGTGCCGCTCCTGCCCGAGGAGCTGGGCCGCCGCGACGTGTATCCGCTGCCGCCGCAGCACCGCGTCGTCCTGCGCATGCGGTTCCGTGATTTCGTCGGCCGTTACCTGATCCACTGCCACAACATGAATCATGAAGACGCCTTCATGATGGTGCGCTGGGACATCGTGGATTCGGTCGAGGAGCTCACGCGCAAGCGCCGCGAGATCGACGAGCGACGCATGCTCGCCGGCCTGCCGCCCCAATACACGCACGCGGACAAGAATGGAGGTCTCGTCTAATGGCCACTCCCATCAAGAGGCGCGAACTGTTCTCCAGCTTCGCCGGCATCGGCGCCTCGCCGGCGGCTCCCCAGGTCTGCAGCGGTGCGGATCTCATTCCCAACGTCGCGCTGCGCACGCACGAGGGCAAGGAGGTCCGCTTCTATGAGGACCTCGTGAAAGGCAAGCAGGTGCTGATCAACATGATGTACGCGCACTGCGAAGCCTTCTGTCCGGCGATCACCACACGCCTGGTGGAGATCCACCAGGCGCTGGCGCCGCGCATGGGGCGCGACCTGTTCATGTACTCGATCACGCTCAAGCCGCACGAGGACGATCCGGCAGCGCTCAAGGCGTTCGCGACCATGCACGGCGCGCTGTTGCCGGGCTGGACGTTCCTGACCGGCGACGCCTACGACATCGAAACCCTGCGATTTGCGCTGTTCAGGCACAACCACATCAACTTCGACCTGGACCCGGACTCGCACACCGGCAAGCTGCGCATCATCAACGACGCGATCAACCGTTGGACGCACGTCGCGCCGCTCGCCAGCAAGATGACGGTGCTGCAGCACATCTCGTGGGCCGATCCGCCGAAGTCGTTCGAGCAGCAGCTGGAGGACAACCGCAAGCTGCAGATCGAAATCGACAAGGAGCACGAGTTGTACGGCTACCGCAAGATCGTCTGAGAGCGAGGCGCGTATGAGACGTTGCAAAGTCGGACCTTTCGGCCTCGCAGTGAGGCTCGTGGTGCTTGCGCTCGCGAACGCACCGACGCTCCTGCTCGCCGCGAATGCGTGCGAACGAGAATCGCGGTCGACGCGTTCGGGCGCGCAGCAGTACTACATGATCCTGGCCGGGCAGACGGACGTGTTCTACGACCACAGTGGACCGACGTTCGTAATGCTGCAGAGGACTGCCGCGGACGAGACGGACGTCGGTGCGTTCGGCATCTATGCCGGCGAGCGCAAGCAGCCGGTGTTCGGGCCGGTGCCGGCGAGCGTCTACGAGCGGTTCGTGAGCGAGTCACGCAAGCCTTCGGACGTGCTGTTGCGGCTGGCTATCAACCAGCCGCAGTACGAGCGCGCGCTGAAGGTGCTGCAGACGTGGGAGCGGCGCGTTCGCGAGAACGCGCTGCTTTACCCCGAGATCGCCATGGACAACATCCTGCTGGTCAAGCAGGCCACGGAAGAGCTCAACCGCTGCACGCAGACGCTCGTGCCCTACGAGCTCAACTGGGGACTGCAGGACGACATCTCCGAGCGCAACGACATAGCGCGCATTCCGTATGAGTACTTCCGCGAGCTCGCGCGGCTCAACGCCGCGCGGCACGTCGCGGATGCCCAATAGCATCGAGCCAATAGCATCGAAGGAGTAACAATCATGTCGGAGACAGCCAGACCCATCGCAGCGAGCGGCGCGACCGGAACGACGTGCGCGACGACTGGTCCGTACCGCTCGGCCCGCAACGCCAGAGTCATCGTGTTCTTGAAGAAGGGTGACAAGTTCCCGGTCGACACCGACGGCGCCCAGACGACATGGACGCTGTCGGGCGCGTGAAGCAGCGCTCGTTCATCCGGGGCATTCGGGCCCGTTGCGCGGCGGCGGCATTGGCTGCCGCCGCGTGCGCGCCTGCCTTCGCGTGTCCGTTGGAAGTCATCGGCACGTGGCGACTGGTCAGCGCGACCGAGCCGCAGCCGATGCTGGTGACGTTCGGCACGGACGGCTGGGCCAACGTGGTGACCGTGAACGGTGCCGGTCGCCCAGAGGATTTCGATACCGTCGCGCAGGTGCGCTTTCAGCTCGTGCCCCGCCGCGATCCGAAACGCATCGAGTTCCAGACCCCGCGCGGCAACGACCTGTTCCCGGCCGGCACGAGCAGCTGGGAGATCAGCAACTACACCGACGAAAGCTTCGCGAGCCGGCGCAGCGATTCCGACGCGGGCGAACAAGCGCTGTGGTCAAGGTTGCAGACTCATCGTTACTTTCTGACGTTCGCTGCACGAGCCAATGCCGCCACGTTCGTCATGTGGACGACACTCGACGGCAAGAAGCCCGCGTACGAGGCGCTCGGCTCGACGAAGCAAGGCACCGCGGCGCGCTTCGGACGAGTGCCTGATGAGTTGATGCAGGCCTTCGCGCGCGAGAGCAAGCGCACGGACGAAACGATGATGCGCATCGAGCTCAGCGAAGCCGAATACCGTCGGACTCACCAGGTGTTCGAAGCATGGAATGCAGTGCTCAGCCGCGACGTGCTCGCCACGGACGATCCCGAGAGGCAGACGCTGGGATTGCTCGACGCCGCGCTTCAGAGCGTCAATCGATGCGGCGTGAAGATTCGCCTTGCTGCGGACGGCGCGACCGCAGCGCCCGCACGCGGTCCCGCCGAGCTCGTGCGCGCGATCCGCAAGATCAATGACCGCCGGCACGTGCCGGATAAGCTATTTCCCTTTCGCTGGAAGCCGCCGGCGGTAGAGTCATGATCGTTCCGGGTTTGCACGCACGTCGTGCGCACTCGATGCCGTCGAACGTCAGCAGCGCGTCACGAACGAAGTCGATGAACACCGCCGCGTTCTTCGTGGGCGTGCGGCCTGCGTGCACGGCGTAGATCCCCGCATCGATGCCCTTGCAGAACTCCGGCAACACGACCTGCAGCGCGCCCTGCTGCAACTTGTTGGCGATGACCCCCAGCGGCAGATAGACGAAACCCAGACCGCTGCAGGCTGCGCGCACCAACGCGAGATTGGTGTCTGACACGGCCCAGAAATCGATCGGCACGCTGAATCGCTCGTTCGATGCGCGGAAGTACCAGGCCGTGCCGGGGTGCTTCGGGCGCTGCAAACCGAGACACCGATGCCGGGCCAGCTCTGCCGGGTGCGACGGCGTGCCGCGCTCCTGCAGATACGAGGGCGCAGCGGCGAGCACCAACGGCGAAGTCGCGAGCCGGCGTGCCGTCAGCGTCGAGTCCGTCAACCGCTGCGCCACGCGAATCGCGACGTCGTAGCCGCCGGCGACGATGTCGACGCACGTCTCGGATGTATGCGCGTCGAGCACGACGCCCGGATAGCGCGGCAGGAACTCGCTGTACAACTTCGGCAAGAGTCCGGAGCCGAGGCACGTCGGCACGCTGAAGCGCAAGCGCCCGATCGGCGCACTGCTCAGGTGCTCCACCGCGATCCGCGCCTCTTCCATCATGTCGAAGATGCGGCGGTAGTGCGCGAACAGCGTTTCGCCGGCGCTCGTGAGACTGATGCTGCGCGGGCTGCGATAGATGAGCGGAGTGCCCAGCTCGTCTTCCAACGCGGCAACACGCTTGCTCGCTTGCGAGCGCGAGATGTTCAAGTGTTTCGCAGCATCCTTGAAACTCAGCGTCTCGGCGATACGCACGAACAGCAGCACGTCCGCGATGATCATGGAGCTGGCCCCGGTGCCCTTCCCTTGCTTCGCGTTTCTTTCGCGACATCCTAACGCTGCGCGTGCGCTGAATCTAAATATATATGCCAGCAGGCATTCGCACGCGCTCGTGAGACTCAGTCTTTGCAGTTGCAATGCTTACATGTGACGTTTTATTCGCCGGTGCGCACGAGCAACCAGCCGAGACCGACGAGCACCAGCGTCGCGACGATCTGCTCGAGACGCGGCCAGCTGAAAAACCGGCCGCTGAAGATCACGACGCCGATGATCGTCATCGCGAACCACACCGCCGTCTGGACCTCTGCCGAGGTCACGCCGAGCCGCGCCATGTACTTCAGCGAGACCACGTACATCGTGATACCGAGAACCCAGCCGAGAGCAGAGCGCCCGACGTCGGGCCACGAGAGCCGCTCCGCTTGCCAGATCTTCGCCGCGTACACGAAGCCGAGCGAGTCCGCGAAGCCGGATAGCACGATCAAGACCAGCACCAGCAGCGAGTTCCAGGACATCGGCGTACCCGAGAGCAATGAATGCCTGTAATGTATGCCAAAACGGGAGGACCGATCATGCACAGATTGCTGTGGCCGCTTGCGGTCGTGCTGCTGGCTGTGACGGCGCATGCGCAGGCGCCGGTCGCGAAGCCGACGTTGCAGGACTTCGCCTGGCTCGCAGGCCATTGGCGCATCGAGCAGGGCGACCGGCTGATCGACGAGCATTGGATGGCGCCCGCGGGCGGTCTGATGATGGGCATGGGGCGCAACATCCAGGCCGGCAAGGTGCGCGAATACGAATTCACTCTGCTGCGGCAGGAGCCGAACGGCGACATCCTCTACATCGCCAGCCCGGCGAAGCAGACGGAGGCAGCGTTCAAGCTCACCTCGCTACGCGGCGGCGAGGCCGTGTTCGAGAACCCGGAACACGACTTCCCGAAGAAGATCGTCTACGCGCGCCAGGCCGACGGCTCGCTGCTCGCCTGGATCGAAGGGCCCGGGCGCGACGGCAAGCCCCGTCGCATCGAGTATCCGTTCAAGCGCGTCACGCCATAGCGTCGGCGGTGTACGGATAGACCTGCGGCAGCGTCGCCGACTGCGCTTTCACGCGCTCGACCCAGCGCCCGAAAGCCGGCCGCGAGGCCAGGTCGAAGTGCGCGTCAGCCGCGAGATGGCTGTACGCGAACACGGCGATGTCGGCGATCGAGTAGCTATCGTTCGCGAGGAACGGATGCCGGCTCAAGTGCCGCTCGAGTGCATCGAGTGCGCGCTCGGCCGAGCTGCGCTTCGCGGCCGCCAGCGCCTCGTTCGCCTTCACCTTGCCGGCCAGCACCCAGAAACGCAGCGTGCCGATCGTGGGCTCGACGTAGTACTGCTCGAAAAACAGCCATTGCATCACGCGCGCACGCGCGAGCCGCTCGGACGGCAGATAGGCGGTGCCCTCGGCCAGGTAGCACAGGATCGCATTGGACTCAGCGATGTAGACGCCCGGCTCCGGCTCGAGCACCGGGATGGCACCGACCGGGTTCTTCTCGAGAAACTCCGGCGTGCGTGACTCGCCCTGGAAGATCGCAATCGGCACGTGCTGGTACGGCTGGCCGAGGTGCTGCAACAACAGGCGGATCTTGAAGCCGTTCTGCGAAGGCAGGTAGTCGTACAGTTTCATCGAAGCGCTCTCCCTTCTCTATTCGGTCTTTTCTGGTGCCGAGAGTTTGCGCACAATCGAGCGCTCCGACACTCCGAAGCTTGCGCAACAACCCGGCACTCGACATGGACCCCAGCAAACCTGCCCGTAAACACCATGGCTTTCAAGAGCGCGTCTGCTGCCGATGCACAAAGCAGCTTTCCCGCAGAGCGCGGCCGCTATCACCTCTACATCTCGCACGCGTGCCCCTACTCGGCGCGTACCGTCCTCGCACGCTGCGTGAAGCAACTCCACGACGTCGTTTCGATGTCGTCCCTGCATCCCGTGCGCGGACCGGACGGCTGGGTGTTCGACAGCGCCGAGTATGCGGATCCGCTGAACGGCTTTCGAACGCTGCGCGAGGCGTACGAAGCAACCGACCCGGGCTACGATGGCCGCGTGAGCGTTCCGGTGCTCTGGGATCGCCAGACGCGCCGGATCGTGTCCACCGAGTCCGGCGACATCATGAGAATGCTCGGCTCCGCGTGGGATGCGGTCGGCGGCGCCGCGAGCGTGACGCTGTATCCGGAGCCTTTGCGCCGCGAGATCGACGAGCTCAATCGAGTGGATCGCCAAGCGCGTCAACGATGGGGTCTACGACGTCGGCACGGCCACTTCACAGGTCGTCTACGAACGTGCGCATCGCAAACTGCTCGAAGCGCTCGACGAGCTGGAGCAGCGTCTCGCGCGCAGCCGTTTCCTGTTCGGCGAGGAGCCGGTGGAAAGCGACTGGCGGTTGTTCCCCACGCTCGTGCGCTTCGACGCCGTGTACTCGCGGCTGTTCAAGTGCACGCGTCGGCTCATAGAGATGCCGAAGCTCTGGAACTACACGCGTGAGCTGTATCGGCGCCCGGGAATTGCGTCGACCGTGCGCCATGACGAGATCCTGCGTCACTACTATCGATCGTTCCCCGCGCTGAATCCCCACGGCATCGTGCCGCTGCTCGATCCACCCGCCTTCGGGCAATAGAAAAACGGGGCCAATAAAAAAAGCCGGCGCAGTCGCCCGCGCCGGCTCGTTCGCTCCGAAACTCAACTAGTTGCGCAGTGCCAGCTCGTTCTTGACTTGCTTGACGCCATCGACCGTCTGGGCCACCTGCGTGGCACGCGTGCGCGCTTCGTTCGTGTCCACGAAACCGCTCAGCTGCACGACGCCCTTGAACGTTTCGACGGAGATCTGGTGCGCCTTGGTCGTCTCATCGGCGACCAGCGCCGCCTTCACCTTGCCAGTGATCACGCTGTCGTCGACGACACGTCCAGCATTCGCAGCGGTGCTCTCCGCGGGGCCACCCTGCTCGCCGTTCGTGCTGCAGGCCGCAGCAGCGGCAGCCATCGTCGCAATCAGTACCCAACGTGCAACGTACTTCATAGTGCTCGGACTCCTGAATGACTGTCACATAAAGAGCGCAACAGATTCGAAGTTCCCAGCACTGCACCGACGCCCGCTCGCCTTTGCAAAAGCTGCCGGCATGGAACGACGCGAAGTTCAGCCGTTGAAATAGTTCCGAGCGAGGAGAAAAGGTCATGCCACGCGGCGACAAGTCGAAGTACACGGACAAGCAGAAGCGCAAGGCCCGACATATCGAGAAAGGTTACGAGGCCAGGGCATCCCGGAGGACGAAGCCGAGCGTCGTGCGTGGGCGACGGTGAACAAGGAGACGGGCGGCGGCAACAAGAGCGGCTCAGGCCGCGGCGTTCCGGATACGAACGTCTCCGCGCGCAAGGGCGGACGCATCGGCGGCAAAAAGCGGCTGCGCGGCCGGCCGCTGCGCGTTCGGCTTCCCACGCAAAGCCGCGGCGACTCGTAAACGTCACGAGCATCACGCCGGCCGCTGAAATCGCGGCTGCTATTTCATCGTCGGCATGACGAAGTCCGACCCGCCGCGCGGCGCGGTCGGCCAGCGCGACGTGACAGTCTTCTGCCGCGTGTAGAAGCGCACGCCCTCCGGCCCGTGCACGTGCAGATCGCCGAACAGCGAGCGCTTCCAACCGCCGAAGCTGTGAAATGCCATCGGCACGGGGATGGGCACGTTCACGCCGACCATCCCGACCTGCACCTGGTGACAGAACGTGCGTGCGGCATCGCCGTCACGCGTGAAGATCGCCGTGCCGTTGCCGAATTCGTGCTCGTTGACCAGAGTCGAGTGCGGCCTGCAGATCCGGCACTCGCATCACGACGAGCACCGGGC
Organism: uncultured Gammaproteobacteria bacterium; assembly: GCA_963830745.1. GTDB lineage: Bacteria > Pseudomonadota > Gammaproteobacteria > Steroidobacterales > Steroidobacteraceae > Steroidobacter. The sequence continues at coordinate 84,694 of CAWHNL010000007.1, read as the reverse complement.
CAAAAATCTCCTCGCGATAGACACGCATCTGCGGCTCGACACGATCAAACAGCGTCGCACCTAAATAGAAGCCGTCCGCCTGACCTGCTAGCGTAGTGTGCGACCGTCGACCACAAGCGTCGCGCCCTCCTTCACTCCCACGTCGATGTAGTCGCGAACCCGCTGCAGGTGCTCGCGCGTCACGAGCGGACCCATCTCGACATCCGCCGCCGTGCCGGGGCCGACCTTGAGCGCCGCGATCAGTGGACGAAGCTCCGCGATCAGCCGATCGCCTGCATCGCCGACGGCGACTGCGACCGAGATAGCCATGCAGCGCTCGCCCGCCGAGCCGTAGGCCGCACCCATCAAGGCCTGCGCGGCAAGTTTCGCGTCTGCATCGGGCATCACGACCATGTGATTCTTCGCGCCGCCCAGTGCTTGCACACGCTTGCCGGCACGAGCGGCCGTCTCATAGACATGACGCGCGACCGGCGTGGAGCCGACGAAACTCACAGCTGCCACATCGGCGTCAGTGAGCAGCGTATCGACCGCCTCGCGGTCGCCGTTCACGACGTTGAAAACGCCGGGAGGCAGTCCGGCTTCGGCGAGCAACTCCGCGAGCCGCAGACCGCACGACGGATCCTTCTCCGAAGGTTTCAGGACGAAGGTGTTGCCGCAGGCGATCGCGACCGGAAACATCCACAGCGGCACCATCGCGGGAAAGTTGAACGGCGTGATGCCCGCGCACACGCCGAGCGGCTGCCGTAACGACCAGCAATCGACACCGCTACCGACGTTGTCGGAAAACTCGCCCTTGAGCAGATGCGGAATCCCGCACGCGAACTCGACCACTTCGATGCCACGCGTGACTTCGCCGCGTGCGTCCGCGAGCACCTTGCCATGCTCACTCGTGATGAGCGCCGCGAGCTCATCGATGTGCGCGTCGAGCAGCGCCTTGAAGCGGAACAGCACACGCGCGCGCTGCAACGCCGGCGTTTCCGACCACGCTGGGAACGCGGTGCGTGCAGCTTGAATCGCCGCGCGCGTTTCCTCCTGCGATGCGAAGCTGACGTTCGCCGTCGCCCGCCCTGTCGCAGGGTCGTAGACCGGCCCGCTTCGTCCCGACGTACCGGCGCGCAGACCACCGACGATGAAATGGCCGAGCTTCGTATTCATCGTCCTGACTCTATCCCCGTTGCCGGGGTGCTGCCAGTGCCAACTGGAACAGCGTGGCACTCCCCTTCGTATAAGAATGAATGGGTATCTGGCTCGCAATCGGTTACATGCTCGCCGGTGCAGTGATCGCGCTGCTGTGCTTCATGCTGACGCACCGTCGACTGACTCCATATCTGCACCTGCAGCTGGACGAGCTGCCGCCGCTGCACGACGGCATGCAGGCTCTGGCGGGCCTCACCGGTGGCGCGGTGTACGAAGGCAACCGCTGCTCGGTGTTGCAGAATGGAGCGCTGTTTCCGGCGATGATCGCGACATCGAGGCGGCGCATTGCACCGTCCACCTGGAAACCTTCGTGTGGACCGCGGGCGAAGTCGAGCGTCAGTTCGTCGAAGTGCTCTGCGCCAAGGACGGCAGGGAGTGAAGGTCCGCGTGCTGATCGACGCGCTCGGCGGATCCGGAGCGGACGCCGCGCGCTTTGCAGCAGTTACGCGATGCCGGTGTCCAGCTCGCCGAATATTGCCGTCCGCAGCTGGTGGAATCTGCGGCGCTTCAATCACCGCACGCATCGCAAGCTCCTGATCGTCGACGGCGCGATCGGCTACGCATTCGGCCACGGCCTCGCCGATCAATGGCTCGGCGACGGTGAAGACGAAGATCACTGGCGCGATACGGCCGTGCGCCTGGAAGGTCCGGTGGCACGCGCGCTGCAGTCGGTGTTCATGGAGAACTGGATGGAAGAGACGCATTGCGTGCCCGCGGGCGACGGCTGCTATCCACGGCTGGAGCGCAAGGGCGACGTCGCCGCTCACGTCGTCAGCAGTGCATCCGAAGAAGTCGGCTCCATGGTCGCGTTGCTGTACACCGTGGCAATCGCGTCCGCACGCAAGGAAGTGATCATCCAGAACCCCTACTTCGCGCCCGACGACGGCGTGTGCGAGCTGTTCGCGAAGATGGTGAAGCGTGGCGTCGCCGTCCACCTGATGGTGCCCGGCAGAAAGACCGACAGTCCGTTCGTGAGGATCGCCGGCTCTCACCTGTATTGCTCGCTGCTGGAAGCCGGCGTACACGTGTACGAGTTCGAGCCCACGCTGCCGCACCAGAAGGTCGTGATCGTCGACCGCATCTGGTCGCACGTCGGCTCCACGAACTTCGACGCGCGCTCGCTGGCGCTCAACGAGGAAATCGGCGTCGGTGTGCTCGATGAGCAGATTGCCAGGCAACTGCGGGAAGCGTTCGAAGCCGACCTGCGGCGGAGCAAGGAATTGCAGCTGGAACGCTGGCGCCGGCGGCCGCTACTGGAACGCGGCTACAGCTGGCTCGCCTATCAACTGCACTCTCAGTTGTAGCGAATCAAAGGATTCCTGGCAGGCGCCGGCTCAGGCGTGCGCGATGCGACGTGCAACGACTGCATCGCCTCCTTGGCGCGTAGCCATTCGCAGAACACATCGATGCCCATCCCGCGGCGGCTGGAGAGGCCGAGGACCGGCGCCTCGCAACTGATCGAGCGCAGGGTTCTGCGCAACCGCAGATCCTCGAATTGCGGCGCGTCCTCCAGCAGATCCGTCTTCGTCAGCAACACGAGATCGGCAGCACGGAAGATCCCCGGCTCGCGTTCCGGCCGGTCGTCGCCGTCCGGCACGGACAGCAACGCGACGTTGTGATGCTGGCCGAGACTCAAGCTCGCCGGACAGGTGAGGTTGCCGTCGCTCTCGATGAACAACAAATCGAGTTGCGGCGTCACGATGTCGCGCAGTGCCCGGCGCAGCATGTTCGCCTCCAGATGGCGCACGCTGCCGGTCATCACCTGGATCGTGGGCACGCCCAGGGCACGCATCCTGCAAACATCGTCGTCGGATGCCAGATCGCTCGCCACGACGGCGATCCGATACTCGCGTGCCAACGCCGGGATCGTCGACTCCAGCAGCGAAGTCTTGCCCGCACGGGGCGTCGACACGAGATTGATGGCGGTGACGCCGTACAGGTCGAGGTAGTCTCGGTTGCTTCGTGCAACGCGGTCGTTACGGACCCCTGCAGCCGTGCCCACAGTGCTCGCCAGGTCGAGGTTGCAAAGCTCGCACATGACCGCACTCCTGTGTTCCTTGTTGTTCGCCATGACCAGCGTGGATCCCATTCGCGACGACCGGTACTCGGTACGTATACGTAGGATAGCGCGGCCTTGGATGCGTTTGGGCGTCTAGGTCTTTAGACCTAGATGCCTGTAATGGGGTCGACACCGTTGCTTGTACAACGGCGGCGACCGCCTGCCGACTGAGACTACTTCTGGGTCGTGTCGGGAAATTTCCGGAACGATGAGGCTTCGGCGCGCGAGCTTTGCTCTGAACGCGATCGCTTATCGAACTCGGGCTGGCTGATGAAGCGGCGCTCGAAGAGTCGCTGTGCGCGCTGGAAGTCGAGTTCGATCTGCGCGTATTCGCTGCGCACGCTCGTGAGCTGCGCGCGCGCCGAGCCGACGTTCAGCTCAGAGTCGACAGCGTCGAGCTTCGCGATCGCTGCGAAATCCGACCGGCGACGCGCAAGCCGTCGGCTAAGTTATTGTTTTGTAAAGTTCGGTGAAGACCAGCGGTGGCTTGCACCGCCCGCTCACGGCCAACTAGTATGAGAAACGCCAACGCCGATGCAGGAGTCGATGACGATGAGAAGAACCGTTATGCTCGCGACATAAAGCGCTTTCGCGTGCCGGCGCACTCGCTCTGGCGCTGGGTCTCTCGGCGATCCCGTTTGCGCCTGCCGGCGCGCAAGCGCCTGCAAAGGCGCCGGGCACTGCCAAACCCTGGGTCGCGCCGCGAACTTCTGACGGACATCCCGACTTCCAGGGCAACTGGAGCAATGAAACCCAGACGCCCTTCGAACGGATGGGAAAACAGGGCCCCACGCTGACCGACGCGCAGGCGGCCGCGCTTGAGAAACGTGCTCAGGACGTGGAGGAATTCCGCGACCGGCCCACTGAACCTGGGGAGACGGCGACCGCAGTCAAACGGCACCTACGAGCTAGCGGCGGTACCGGGCGAACCAACGTTCGTCGAGCGGATTGCGCAAGCGGCCGGCGGCGCCGTCGGCGGCTACAACGGCTTTTGGCTCGACCCGGGTAACAAGGTCATCCGCATCGACGGCGTGCCGCGCAGCTCGATCGTCGTCGATCCACCTGACGGGCACATCCCGGCACTGACCGACGCCGGCAAACAGCGCATGGCGGAACGCGCGGCCTTCACGAAGAAGTTCGGCGAGTTCGACGGCCCCGAAATCAGGTCGCTCTCCGACCGCTGCCTCACTTCATTCGGATCGAATCTCGGGCCGCCGATGCTGCCGAACTACTTCTACAACAACAACTACACCATCGTGCAGACGAAGGACCACGTCATGATCCTGACGGAAATGGTCCATGACACGCGCGTCATCCGGTTGGGAGCAACCCGGCACGCGCCGGCGCAAGTCCGCCCCTGGTTTGGCGATTCGATCGGCCATTGGGAAGGTGACACGCTCGTGGTCGAGACGACGAATATCAATCCGACCCAACTGGCGCAGATGTCGGGGTTTGGGCCCTATCGAGGGGCGTCCGACCAGCTGAAGGTGACTGAACGGTTCACGCGCACGGGTCCGGATGTGCTGCTCTACAAGTTCACGGTGGAGGACCCTCGACGTCACCGCGCCGTACAGCGGCGAGCTGCCGTTCAACCGCATCAACGAGATGATTCACGAGTACGCGTGCGCCGAGGGGAATTACGCGCTTCCGGGCATGCTGGCGGGGGCACGCGAGCAGGAACGAGCCAAGACGGAGCAGAAGAAGGAATAGCGGTGAGGTCCATCTCAGCGATTGTTCCAGTCCCAACCCGTAACGAATCCCAAGCCGCTGCGCACCGGGAACCTCCGCGGATAGAATCCGGTTGAAGTCGATCGACCCTGCTCGATCAGTGTGAGGGCCCGGCCAAGGCATGCAGATCCGCGACCTCGAGCGCCGGAGCCTTCACGGGCGTGGGCGGACCTGCCATGTGAGCAGTGAAAATCCTGGTCGCGGGATCGATGATCGACAGCAAAGTCCGGGTCGTCGCGTGATAGGCACTGCGACTTGCGCCAGGCAGAAAGGCGTACAGATTGCCGGGATAGATGAAGTCCCCCACGAAGAGCGCCTGCCGATCACTGTCATAGAGCGATACTGACGTCGGCGTATGGCCGGGTGTGGCCAAGACACGCAGACGACGGCCGCCCAGGTCGACAATGGACTCGGGAGCCCACCACTCATCCACACGGAACGTCGGATTCTCGAGACGATCGGCGAACCCAATGAATTCGTATCGCTCGAGGCGCAACCGTGAGTCGCGGGCGCGTGCTCGTAGCGATGGGTCGTCGAGGATGGCGGTCTTATCGAGGCGACCCAATGCGCCGACATGATCGAAATGCAGGTGCGAGGCGATAACGGTCACCGGCAGGCTCGTCAATGAGCGCACTACAGGAACGATGTCCCGGAGCCCGCTGCCGGCGTCGAACAGGACGGCCCGCCGCGTGCCGAGAATCAGATAACTATAGTTACCTTGATAGTAACGAGGCTCGCCGATCGCAAAAGTGCTCGGATCGATCGTCTCGACGACGAAATAGTCGTCGAACCATCGACCCATCGTGGGCACGTCGAGCCTCGGTTCCATCTTCGGCGCTTGCCCGCGCAGATTGAACTGGTACTCGACATATATGTATGGGGCGAGCAACGCGGCGATCACAACCATCATCGTCAGTGCCGCGATGACGAGCAGGATCTGGTGTCGTGTCGGCATATTCCGGGCTACCTCGAAAACTGATGGAAGCAGAAATCTTGCGTCTCAGCTGAAACGCAGCGCCGAACGAATGCCCACGGCAGCGCTCGAATAGATCGCTCGGAAACTCTCGAACCTCAAGCTGGTCACTGAATCCCGCGATGGCGACCGGTCGCCGCTGCCTTCAGCATCACGAGCGCGGCATACAGGACCACGCAGACGACGAGCCAACGAAGCAGTTCCAGCGACATGCTCTTCACAATGAACGCGGCGACGAGCACGGCCGGAATTCCACCCAGTGCGATTCCGATCGCAATCCGTAGATCCACTTCGCCGATCGAGATGTAACGCAAGCTCGCGCCGGTCGCCGTCAGCGCGGCGCCTGCGGCCATGATCGGGAAGCTCAAGCGCGGGTCCATGCCCATCAAACTGAGCATGACCAGCGTCGGCGCGTAGTTCCCGATTCCAAAGTTCAAGAGGATGCCGAACAGGAAGTTCGCGGCGATCGCGACCATCAGCAGCGGCATCGGCAAGCCCGCTGCAGTTCCGCCGCCGGGCATCAGGTGCAGGTTTGTGAGGGCATAGACAATGGCAGCGAGGATGAGCGCGAAGCCGACTACCAGCTGCACAATCCACACTTTGGCTCGGACGACCAGCGAAACTCCCAAGAGCCCGCCCATCAGCAGCGCCAGCACGCAGCCTACGAGCAGCACCGGGTCGACCAGAACGCCGAGGAGAATGAGAAAGATGATCGCTTGCACAACCGCCGGTAGCGTGTGTCCCACGAGCATGGTGCAGGGGATCAGGCGATCCGGCACGAGCCGGCGGAACTTGAACCATGCCATCGTCGGCGCGAACGAGCCGACGCCCAGCGTATCGAAGAAGTTGGTAATTGCCCCGAGCGCGATGGCTTCAAGCCGCGGAGCGGAGCGGCGGGCGAGAGCGGTGCGGAGCAGCGTCACCGCATAGACGATTGCCGCAAGAGCGAGCGGGATCAAGAGAGCCGTCAGCATGCTCGCCCTTTCTGCGCGTACCCGCGTCCGGGTGCGGATGCCAGATGGTATAGAGTTGTCGCGCGCATGCACAAGACATTCGTCGCGGCGCTCGCCGCAGTCGTATTCCTGCTTGGCGCTCCTGAGACATCGTGGGCGCAAACAGACGCCATCGATCTCCTCATCAAGGACGCACGTGTCGTAGACGGCACCGGCGGACCGGCGTATCGCGCCGACGTCGCGGTGCGCGGCGACACGATCCTACGGATCGCGCCGCGCATCGATGGCCCGGCGACGAAGGTCGTGGATGCTCGCGGCAAAGTGATCGCGCCCGGGTTCATCGACATTCATGTCCACGCGCGCGACGGCATTTTCAAAGTGCCGACGGCGGACAACTACGTGCGTCAGGGCGTCACTACGCTCATTGAAGGTCCTGACGGCGCGTCGCCGGTGCCGATCAAACCGTTCCTCGACCGCGTCGCGGCGACTGGCATCGCACCGAACTTCGGGATGTTCGTGGGCCAGGGCTCCGTTCGCGATTCCGTGATGGGAGCAGTGGATCGCCGCGCCACGCCTGCCGAGCTCGACCAGATGCGCACGATCGTGCGGCAGGCGATGGCGGATGGCGCATTCGGCTTGAGCACCGGCTTGTTCTATGTGCCGGGCGCGTTCACGCCGACGGACGAGATCGTGGAGCTGGCGAAGGTTGCCGGTCAGATGCGCGGAATCCACATCTCCCACATGCGCGACGAAGCAACGCGGGTGTTGGACAGCGTCCGCGAGACCATCGAGATCGGCGAAAAAGGTGGCTTGCCCACACAGATCACGCATCACAAGATCATCGGCGCGCTGAACTGGGGCAAGAGCGTCGACACGCTGCGCCTGGTCGACGAGGCCCGCGCACGCGGCGTTGACGTCACCATAGATCAGTATCCGTACACTGCATCCTCGACGAGCATTCATGCGGCTCTGCTGCCCGCGTGGGCCAACGAAGGCGGTCGCGAGCGCCTGCTGCAAAGATTGCGGGATGCTTCGACACGGTCGCGGATCCGTGCTGAGACGATCCGGCTCATCAGGGAAGAGCGCGGCGGCGGCGATCCGAACAACGTGCAGATTTCCGCCTGCGAATGGGATCCGTCGCTCGCCGGCAAGCGGCTGAGCGAAGTGACGGTCGCACGGAAGCTCGAACCGACGGTGGAGAATGCGGCCGACACTGTGCTGTGGATGATCGAGCAAGGCGAATGCCTGGCCATCTTCCATGCGATCAACGAGCAAGACCTGCAGCGCATTCTGAAACATCCGGCGACGATGATTGCCTCGGACGGCAGCATTCCGCTCTTCGGTCAAGCCAGTCCGCACCCTCGCTCGTACGGTACGTTCGTGCGAGTTCTCGGACGCTACGTGCGCGAGCTGAAAGTCATTACCCTCGAGGATGCGGTTCGCAAGATGTCAGGGTCTCCCGCGAAGCGGCTCGGACTGGCCGATCGCGGGCTGCTCAAGGAAGGACTCAAAGCGGATCTCGTCGTCTTCGATCCCGACACCGTGCGCGACACCGCTACCTATGAGCGACCGCATCAGTACGCTGAAGGTGTCTTGCTCGTGGTCATCAACGGAGCGGTGGTGTTCGAGCATGAGACGGATGACCGCCGCCCGCCCCGGCCGCGTACTCTACGGGCCTGCACGCGAGCAGCGCACCGGGCTCTAAGCACCTGTATTGTCAGGGGAATCCGGAAAGGCACGGAGCCGCGGTGTTTCCGGACTAGAATGCCGCCCCCAGCGCCGGGCTCACGCACCGCGCACCCCACTCTCCGAGACTGCCTTGCACTCAGATCGCCCTGCCGCGTCCGACACGAATTTCCGCACTCTCTCGCTCAGCGAAGCGGTCGTAAAAGCCCTCGACGAGGTCGGCTACGAAACGCCGACGCCGATCCAGGCGGCAACCATCCCGCACATGCTCGCCGGGTCCGACGTAGTCGGCCAGGCGCAGACCGGCACCGGCAAGACTGCCGCCTTCGCCTTGCCGATCCTTTCGCGCATCGACCTGAAGGAGCATTCGCCCCAGGCGCTGGTGCTCGTGCCGACTCGCGAGCTGGCGATCCAGGTTGCCGAAGCATTTCAGCGCTACGCGGCGCACCTCAAAGGCTTTCACGTCGTGCCGATCTACGGTGGCCAGAGCTACGCGCCGCAACTCCACAGCCTGCGTCGCGGCGTGCACGTCGTGGTCGGCACACCCGGCCGCGTCATGGATCACATCAAGCAGGGCACTCTCAAGCTCGACACGCTCAAGCACATCGTGCTCGACGAGGCCGACGAGATGCTGCGCATGGGCTTCATCGACGACGTCGAATGGATCCTCGAGCAGGCGCCGAAGCAGCGGCAGATCGCTTTGTTCTCCGCAACCATGCCGGCCGAGATCCGCCGGATCGCGCAGAACCACCTGCACAAGCCCGCCGAAGTCACGATCAAGAGCAAGACCAGCACTGCGAGCAAGACCCGTCAGCGCTATTGGATCGTCAGCGGCATGCACAAGCTCGATGCGTTGACGCGCATTCTCGAAGCGGAGCCGTTCGAGGCGATGCTGGTGTTCACCCGCACGAAGATCGCGACCGAAGAGCTGGCGCAGCGCCTGGAGGCGCGTGGCTTCGCCGCCGAAGCTCTGAACGGCGACATGGTCCAGGCCCAGCGCGAACGCACGATCGCGCGACTGAAGAGCGGCCAGATCGATATCCTCGTCGCCACGGATGTCGCAGCGCGCGGGCTCGATGTCGAGCGCGTGAGCCACGTGGTCAACTACGACGTGCCTCATGACACCGAGTCCTACGTGCATCGCATCGGCCGCACGGGACGCGCCGGCCGCAGCGGCGAAGCGATCCTGTTCATCGCGCCGCGTGAACGCAACATGCTGCGTGTGATCGAGCGCGCCACTCGCCAGGCGATGGAGGAGATGGCGCTGCCGACCATCGAGGACGTGAACGACCAGACGCGTCGCTCGTTTCCACGAACGCATCAGCGCTGCACTGGCGGCGGACGAAGGCGAGCCGTTTCGCGCCCTCATCGAGCGCTACGAGCGCGAGCACAATGTGACCGGCATCGAGATCGCAGCAGCGTTGGCGGCGATTACGCAAGGCAAGAAGCCGCTGCTACTGGATGCAGAGAGCGGCAAGGACACGGAAAGCCCCAAGGAGAGTCGAAAAGAAGAGCGGCCCGCGGGCTTTCATCGCGCGAAGCGCGAGCAAGTGCGGGATCGCGCCGACTCACCGAAGCCGCGAGCGGAGCAAAGGTACCGTATCCCGGAAGACACGGCGATGGAAACCTACCGCATCGAGGTCGGCCGCGTACACGGCGTGCAACCCGGCAACATCGTCGGCGCGATCGCCAATGAAGCCGGCATCGACGGCAAGCACATCGGCCGCGTGGTGATTCGCGACGATCACAGCTTCGTCGACCTGCCGGCAGGTATACCGAAGGAGCTGCTGAGCGAGTTGCGCAAGGCCCGCGTCGCGGGGCAAAAGCTGGAGATCAGCCGTGCGCTGAAAACCCATGCGCACACGTTGCGCCGCGAGCACGGCCCCGTCGGCAAGGACAAGGGGCCGCGGCGACACTAGAGCAAGAGCGTCGAATGCAGATCTGGGTCGATGCCGATGCGTGCCCGGGCGTGATCAAGGAAATCCTGTTTCGCGCGGCCGATCGAGCGCGCGTACCGGTGACGCTGGTCGCCAATCAGCCGATGCGCATCCCCTCCTCCGCCTACTTGCGCTTCATGCAGGTGGGAGCGGGACTCGATGTTGCGGACAAGCGCATCGTCGAGTTGCTGCACGCACAGGATCTCGTTATCACCGCCGACATTCCTCTGGCAGCCGCGGCCATCGAGAAAGGCGCGCACGCCTTGAATCCGCGCGGCGAGCTGTACACGAAGGACAACATCCGCGAGCGACTATCGATGCGCAACTTCATGGACGAGCTGCGCGGCAGCGGCGTCGTGACCGGCGGACCGGCCGTGCTGAATCAGCGCGACCGCCAGGCGTTCGCCAACAGCCTGGATTCGTTCCTCGCCCGGCACGCGCGCGCGGGAGCTGGACAATGAGCACCAAGCATTCTGGTTCGTGCCTGTGCGGCGCAGTCCGCTTCGAAGTGGAAGGTGACTTCGAGCACTTTTACCTCTGCCATTGCGAGTACTGCCGCAAAGACACGGGGTCGGCTCACGCGGCGAATCTGTTCTCGTCGGCGGCGACACTGAGATGGCTCTCTGGAGAAGAGAACGTGAGGCAGTTCAATCTGCCGTCGACGCGACACTGGAACTCCTTCTGCATCACCTGTGGGTCGGCGCTGCCGCATATACAAATGAACGGCGCGTTGTTGAAAGTCCCGGCCGGCAGTCTCGATAGCGACGTGCTCATCCGGCCGGATGCGCACATATTCTTCTCCAGCAGGGCAAATTGGGACGAAGCATTGGAGAAGATCCCGACGGTGGCGAAGCTTCCCGCTTGAATCGATAGCTTTCGTTGCGTCTGAAGATGATCGGCTTGCGTTTTCGCCGTGCACGCACGCCGCTATTCTTCGCTGCATGCCTTATCCGGCACCGACTTCCGAACAGCTGAAGCGTTTCAACGACGACGGCTTTCTCGTCGTCGAGAACGCGATCGATCCGCAGGAACTGGATGCGCTGGTGCGGATGGGGCACGAGATGATCGAGCGTCCGCTCGATCCGAAGGCCAAGGACTGGGACTGGCGCCGTGGCGAGCCGCTGGAGAAGCGCGCATATCGCATCGTTCAAAGCGCCGTCGACCGGCACTATCCGTGGCTCGTCACTTCTCGCTTCCGCACGTGGGCTGCACAGTTCGGCGGCCTGCTCATGCACCAGGAGATGGAATTCTGGTACGAGCAATTCCTGGGCAAGCCGCCATCAATCGGCGCACCGACGCCGTGGCATCAGGACGAGGCCTATTGGGGCCGCACGCTGCGCGACCGCGGCGTGACGTGCTGGACCGCATTTCATTCTGTCGGCCCGGAAAACGGCTGCATGCACTTCGTGCGCGGCGGACACAAGCGCTTGCTCCAGCATCGCAATCCGCCGGAGATGGCCAGCGACCTGCTCGTCTGCGAGCTTCCGCGAAGACGCCGAGGTCGTCGTCTGCCCGATCGAGGCTGGCACCGTGACGTTCCATCACAGCAAGACGCCGCACATGACGACGGGAAATTCGTCGGACCGCTGGCGCCTGGTGCTCACCCAGCATTTTCGCAATCCGGCCTGCAAGGATCTTCCCGAGGACCACTATTCGTGGCGGGTGAAAGTGAATCAGCGTACCGGCGAGCCTGTCACCGACCCCGCGCGGTGAGCCGCTCAGCTGCTACGGCGAACCGCTTCTCGTACCTGGCGCCGCCAGGCACCAGCCTGCCCGTCACAGTGATTCTTTGTCCGAGAAGATCTCGGTACTGCGCGTAGTCGTGGGTCCGCGCATACTGATCCGCACCCAACACGAGCTGGATTTCTCTTTCGTTGTACGCGCTCGGATAGCTCGAATCTGAGCCGTCAATACAGATGCCGCGGTCGAGCTGCAGGATCCAAATCACCCGCGGCTCATCGCCCTTGGTCACGCTCTCAAAGTCCGGCGGGCCAGGATAGGTCTGTTGCACGAGCCGGCCCGTGAGGCTCACGGCACCGTACTGCAAGCAGTAGTCAGCAGCGAGCGATCCGGAGTACGACGCCGCGCTCAACAGGAGAGCCGCCGTCAACAGCCGCACGGACATTCCCGCCGCGCCTCTCACGGTTACTGCCGTGGGGCGGCGCTCGAGCATCGAAAAGTCGTTACCTGCTTTCCGGTACCCGGGGGAAGTGAAGGATCCTTGTTCACCATCGATACGATTTCGGCGCTCTGCTGGCCAGCTTTGCGGCAGGCCCGCGCAGACAGGTCCTTCGCGGCCTCGGCACCGCCTTCATGCTCGATGGTGGTGGTGTCGTCCTTGTTGATCTTGACGACCGTGCAGGCACTCGTAATCAGAGCGAGGGCTGCTAGCAGAGCGGCGAGACGTATCATGGTTTGCCTCGGATTTACGACGCGACATCGTTCGCATGCCTACGCCACTTCCTCCGTCGAGTCCGCTCCACGCTCGTTGGCCGAACCCACTTCGTTCAAGCATGTTCGGCCGAAGTACGTCGCGAGCGCTGATGTGAACAGAAGGTGAACTCCCCGCACCGTACTTCTGCTGATCCTGCACGCGCCTCTTCGAGGCATAGGCTCGAATCGTTCCGGCGGCGATTGCAACGTCAACAAGACACGGGGAGCCGACCATGAGAACGTCCATCACACGCGCGATTGCTTTGGCTTTCGCAGTCTTCTTCATCGGAATCTCTTCTGCCGCTCGCGCCGTTCCCGAGCAGCAGGATCGCGATGAGCAGCTCGAGGCAGTCATCGTTACCGGCTCCTTCGTCACCCAAGGCGGCGCGAAGGACGTCAACTACCTGCGCGGCGAAGTCGAGCAGATGCGCATCCCGCACCCGGAGACTTTCACCGCCGAAGGACTGATCAGCGAGCACAGTGTCGTCATCGAGAGCAGCAAGCCCTGCGCGCAGGTGTTCTGCCTGGTCGCGGAGTCGATCGATGCGAACCTGATCGCGCAGCCGGAGGCCCGCTACCTGATCGGCCTCGGCTTCGCGACCAACGTGCAGAGCGAGGGCTGGCGCAGAAAGCCGCTGAACCTCATCGCCGTCGTCGACAAGTCGGGATCGATGAACGGTCAGCCGCTGGCACTCGTGCGCAGGAGCCTGCTCGAGGTCGTCAACCATCTGCGTGACGGCGACCGGCTGTCGATCGTGCTCTATGGCGACCGCGCACACGTGCATCTCGAACCGATCGACATCACTGCCGAGAGCCGCGCGCTCGTTCGCGGGCGCATCACGGAGATCGAAAGTGCCGGCTCGACGGCGATGGAAGCCGGCTTGCAGCTCGGCTACGAAGTCGCCAGGCAGAGCGGCAAGCAGTTCGAAGGAATCACGCGCGTCATGCTGTTCACCGACGAGCGGCCGAATGTCGGTAACACGCATGAGCACGGGTTCATGACCATGGCGCGCGCCGCCTCGCATGACGGAATCGGCCTCACTACGATCGGCGTCGGCGTGCAGTTCGACGCCGAGCTGGCGACCACAATCGGCAGCGTGCGCGGCGGCAACCTGTTCTTCATGCGTGATGAGGACGATGTGAAGCAGGTGTTCGGCGACGAGTTCGACTACATGGTGAGTGAACTGGCGCACGACCTCGCGATCAGCATCACGCCGCAGCCCGGCTACACCGTAGCAGGCGTCTACGGCGTACCGGACAGTCTGATGGGCTGGCAGAACGAACGGACCGTGAAGATCAACTTGCCCACGGTCTTTCTCAGCTCGAAAGGCGGCGCGCTGTTCGTCGCGCTCGCGAAGAGTCGCGAAGATGCGAATCTACCGGCCCGTCCGGTCGCAGACGGTGCACCGCTGGCATCCCTGCAGTTGCAGTACGTTCCGCTGAATTCTGGAATCGTCGAGACCGATCGACTCGATGCATTCGCGCCGCCCGCCAAGCCGAGCGACGCGATGAAGTTGGGTCACGCGCTGATCGACGAATTCACCGTGCTGCGCCGGTCGACGACCGCGCACTACATCGAGAACGATCAGGAACTGGCCTATCAGCTCGTGCACGCGCTCGCGACCCGGCTGAGCAACGACAAGGACGAGAAGTTCGACAAGGAACGCCTGCTCGTCTACGCGATGGAGGAGCGCTTCGCGTTCTTGTCAGGTCACGGTGGCGAGCCCGGCAGCGTCGCCCGGCAGTCGTGAAACTCTGGGGTCTGTGGGAAGTGCGCAGCGTCCAGGGTCGATCCAACCTGCGCCCGTTCGAGCGCCTGGAGTTCACAGCCCGGCGCGCAGTTCCGCCGCTACCGCAAGGAAGGGTCCAGCCACGTGCTCGAGGATGAGTCCGAGTTCGGCGCCAACCGCCGGCAGATCTCCATCGAAGGCCTGGGTCTGGTGTACGACTACGAGGTTCGCGGCGGCAAGCGCTCAGCTGCGTGCTCGCCGACGCCGAGCACCGGAAGTGCAGGACCTGCAGTATTCGCTGCGCAGCGGCGCGTCCTCGCAGCGATAGACCGCGTTCGGAACGCTGCGCTGCCGATCCGCGCCGTGCTCACGCGCTCGCCGCACCGCTGACACCTGTCCACTTTCGTGGACACTGCCGCAGTCGCGCCGCGCAGTCTAGTCTAGGGATAGAATCCTTCCGCATGACGAGAGATGAACGCCGTCCCTGCACCGCTCATGACCGATCGGCGCGTCGCGGCCCTGCTGTTGCTCGCAATCGTCGTGGCAACGCTCGCGCCGCTGGTCGCGGCGCTCTACTTCATGGATCGCGCACTCCAGACGAGTCTCAATCTCGGCTTCAACGCGCAAGTCGCGCAGGCACTGGAAGACGAATCGCGCAACCTGCGGACGCTGCGCGACCTGGACCCGGCGCGGCGCGATCTCTATCGCCGCCAGTTCGAGCAGGTCGAAGAGCTGCGCCAGGTCTATGCTCGACCGGGGCTCGTGAAGGAGAAGGTTCTCGGCTCACTGAAGACGTACTTCGCAATCGGCGTAGTCGCTACGCTGCTGCTGGCAATCGCGCTGGCCGCATTGGTGAGCCGCAGCATCGCACGCGCGTACAGCACGGCCTTCCGCGAGCTCATTGCGCAGCGCGAACGCGTCTCGTATCTCGAGGAAATGGCGTCCTGGCAAGCGCTGGCGCGCATGCTCGCTCACGAGATCCGCAACCCGCTCACGCCGATAGAAATGCTCGTCACGTCGTTGCGACAAGCGCACGCGCGCGTGCCGGCCGACGAGTTCAGCGCGCAGCTCGCGCGCACCGAAACGATGGTCGGCGAGGAGCTGCAGCACCTGCGCAACCTCGTGACCCGGTTCAGCGAGTTCGCCACCTTGCCGCGTATTCAGCCGACCGACGTCAACCTGGCTGCCCTGCTCCCGCATCATCTCGAGATGCTCGCCGCCGCTTTCGACATGCGCTACCACGTGGCGGGTCCGCCGGACGTGCGCGCCAGCGTCGATGCGGCACTGTTCCGCCAGGTGCTCGCCAACATCGTCCGCAACGGCATCGAAGCCAATCCCGGCACTGCCGTCACGTTCGACGCCGCACTGGCCGAGCGCGGCGACGTCGTCGAGCTGACGATCGCCAACGACGGTGTGCCGGTGCCGCCGGAGATCTCCGCGCGCATGTTCGAGCCCTACGTCTCAGGTCGCAACGGCAAGGACAACATGGGCCTGGGGCTGGCGATCGTACGCAAGATCCTCGTCGAGCACGGCGGCGAGATCCGCTACGAGGAGCGCAGCAGCCGACCCATGTTCCGCATCACGCTGCCGCGCTTGCCCGCATGAGCGAGTCCGCTGCCAAGCCCTGCGTGCTGGTCGTCGACGACGAGAAGAACATCCGCGCGGCCGTGCAACTCGCGCTCGCGCCCGAAGGCCTGCACGTCATCGCCGCTCACGATGCACCGGCGGCACTGCGCGCACTGCGCGAGCACCTCGTCGATCTCGTGATCCTCGACATTCGCCTCGGTGACGTCGATGGCCTCACGCTGTTTCGCAAGATCCAGGCGGACGCACCGATCCCGACGATCTTCATTTCGGGCCACGCGAGCCTGACGCAAGCGGCGCAGGCCGTGCGCATCGGCGCCTTCGACTTCATCGAGAAGCCGTTCAGCGCAGAGAAGCTCGCGACTGTCGTGCGGCGGTGTCTCGAGCACGTGTCGCTCCAGGAACGTCTGCGGCGGATCGAGTCGGTCGCTTCTCCGACGCAGCAGCTCATCGGCGACTCGCCCGCGATACGCCGGGTCATCGCAGACATGCTGCGCGTCGCGAAGACGCATGCGACGGTGCTGATTACGGGCGAGAGCGGCACCGGCAAGGAGCTCGTGGCCAGCGCCATTCACGCCAACAGCGAGCGCGTTGCGGCGCCCTTCATCAAGGTGAATTGCTCCGCGATCCCGGACACTCTCGTCGAGAGCGAGTTGTTCGGGCATGAGCGCGGCGCGTTCACGGGTGCGACCGGTGCGAAGCGCGGCCTGTTCGAGGCCGCGCACCGCGGCACGATATTCCTGGACGAGATCGGCGACCTGTCGGCCGCAGCGCAGGCGAAGATCCTGCGAGTCCTGCAAAGCGGCGAGCTGCAGAAACTTGGCTCCGACACGACGCTGCGCGTGGACGTCCGCGTCGTGTCCGGCACGCACAAGGACCTGCGGCAACTCGTTGCCGACGGTCGCTTCCGCGAGGATCTGTACTACCGACTCAATGTCGTGCCGATCCGTGTGCCGAGCCTGCGAGAGCGCACCGAGGACATTCCGCTCCTCGCCCGCTTCTTCAACGCGCAGCTGTGCACGAAGAACAACGTGCGCGAGAAGGTCATCGACGACGAGGTGCTGGCGGAGCTGCAGCTCTACCGCTGGCCGGGCAACGTCCGCGAGTTGCAGAACGCCATCGAGCGCATGGTCATCATGAGCGGCGAGCGCATCACGCTGATGGACCTGCCGGAGGAGATCGTGGCGGCCGAACAGCCGGCCGAAGCGCAGGGCGCGCCGGCGTCACTCAAGGCGTTTCGCGACGACGCGGAGCGCAACCACATCTTGAGGGTGCTGCAGAAGAACAGCGGCAATGTCAGCCAGGCCGCGATCGAGCTGGGCATCCGCAGAACCTACCTGCATCGTCGCATGAGCCAACTGGGGATCGACAAGAAGGCGATCTACGGCGGGGGTTCATGACTCATCGCGCGCTGACACTGAACGGAGCCGACACGACCTCTCGCCGCCATTGCGCCGCGACGTCATCTCCTGCGGCATACTGCTCGAAGATTCGATTGAAAATCGCGTTCGAGCCCGACTCCGGAGTCGTACCCCGCGCACCGCCGCCGAGCGGCACATAACTGCTGTTCTCCTTGACCCACTCGCGGATTCGCTCCAGCCGTTCGCGCTCGATCGGGTTCAGCAGCGCCTCGGCTTTCAGCGTGAACGTGCCGCCGCCTGCAGGAACGTCGAACAGCCCCGGCAAGCGCAGATCGCTCAACCATGACACTGCTTCCTCGACGGTTCGCAGGCCAGGCGCGGTCGCTGCCGCGCCGTTGATCGACAGCTCGACCTGAAACCGTTCGTCCCATAAGTCGTACTTCAGTGCGATCTCGACAGTGGCCATGCCGCGCGACTGCTCACCCTGCAGCAAGCTCGCACGCATGAGAAGTCGATTCGTGAGGCCGCTGCGCAGATCCTTGCGCAGCGATTCCGGGAATGCCAGCGCTTGCACGCGCGCGCCGATTTTCCCGTCGGCGATGAAGTGGGTCAGCTCGGCCGCCTGGGCGGTCGCGCCGATCAGCAGCAGCCATGCCACCCATAACCGCCGTGTCACCGTCGCTCCGACGTGTGCAGTACGGATCCGAGGACATAGAACTCGACGATGCCGAAGGAGCGCGTTTCGAGACGGACACCGATCTTGAGCCCGTACTCCTTCAGATCTGCGCCGCGAGGATTCCTGTCCCTGCGGGGTATAGCCGGCCAGGACGTACCAGCGGCCGCGCCGCACTTCGCCGCCGTCACTTCCTGCAATTGGACGCGCGATACCGCCCGTGAATTCGAAGTGCTCATCGATCGTGCCCCGATACTCCGTGCCGGGCGTGTCCTCCAGCTGGACGATCCACGACGTGCCGTTGGCGGTTGTCCAAGTCTTGCGCAGTCCGCCGTCCGTGATCATGTCATGCGAAGTGGACGCCCAGAACCAGCTCAGCACGGCCCGCGAGCCGCGTGTCGGGAAGTACGGATCGTCTTCCGAGTTCCAGCCGTAGTTGAGACCGGCCGCCTGGTTGTCGAACGACTCGTGCCCATGCTCGATGCTGCCATCGGGTTGCCTGAGCGTTTCTTCTACTTCGATGAGCGGGTTGTAGCGATACGAACAAGCTCACGTAGGAGAAATCGAAGATGCGGCGGCCGAGCGTCAGGTCGAATCCGAGGTTGTCCAACTCGCTGCCGCTGCGTTGGTCCGAGACTCTCGAAGTCGCTGCGCCCACCCGATACGCCGGCGATCGCGAACATGCGCTTGGAGCCGAGCCAATGCGGATCCACGTATTGGACTCGTGCCGCGTATTCGCTGCGGATCCGCCCGTCGAGCGGCACATATGCCAGCAGCGTCGCGTCGAGGAGCTTGCCGGTGCCGAACAGGTTCTGATGGGTCAGCCGGCCGGCGAACAGGTGGCTCAGACTGTCGAAGCGGAACGAGCTGCCGGTGAGCCATTCGCGCGCGTACGGATCGGCTTCCGTGACCTCGATGACGACGCGCACGCGGCCGCGCGCGCTGCCCTTCTCGAGATAGATCTGCACCGAATGGAAGCTCGGCAGGGAGGTGAGGCGCAGGCGCGCGTTGCCGAGCTCTTCCTCGTCCACGACGTCGCCCGGCGCGAGGTAGACGTGCCCGAGGATGAAATTGCAGGACGTGGCAACGTTACCGCGGCAGGCAAAGTCCTCGATGACCAGCGTGTCGCCATCCGTCGCCGCCTGCCCGGGAAATGACAAAGGCAGCAGCAGGACGAACAGAACGAGCCAACGCTGCAGCCAGAGCATGGTCTTGATTCTGCGCGAGGCCTCGTGCGGCGGGAAGTGTCCACGTTTGTGGACACCCCGCGCGACTACGCTCAGAAGCGCCACAGCGCGCCGGCCGACGTATTCAGATAGTCGGACCGACCCGTCTGGGCCTCGCCCACTTCCATGAAGTACGTCGAGTCCACATAGATCCGCAGACGCTCGCTCACCGCGTACCTCAGGCCGATCCCGTACAGCGCGTCTTCGTCGTCGTTCGTGATCCGCGCGCCGAAATCCGTACCCGACAAGCTGCCTGAATACTCGAGCACGGTACTCGAATAGAACACACCGGCCTTGAGATAGAGCTCCCACTTTCCGATCGGGAACGTGCCGATCATGGCGAACGTGACGCCATCGGCGGAGAATCCAGCGGCAGCACGAGCATCGGTGGCACCCGTTGCATCGGTCACCTCCGCCGTGAACTCGCCGAGATCCACGTAACCGAGCTCGAGGGCGATGTTCGGATTGAAGCGGTAGCCGGCGGCAAAGCCCCAGCTCGTCTTGTTGTCATCGGTCCTGCCGGTCAACAACGGGACACCCGCAAAGCCCAGTTGGCTGGTGTCCGGCGTATCGGCAAGTCCCAGTCCCGCACCGAGGTACCAGCCCGAATCGTCCGCCGACGCCGCCGGCGCGACGGCGAGCGCAGCAAATGTCATCCACACCGATCTTCGTCTCATTGTCATCTCCTTGCATGGCGAATGGGTCTTCGTCACGAGGAGCCTGAGCAAGACGCGTTCCATCGCGTGTTGCGGCCGAATTCACGGGGAGAAGTCGTTCGCGGGTGTCCAGGATTGTGGACACTTGTCACTGAGAGACGGGAACCTCGACGTAGCTGTCGTTGAACCACTCGACGCGCAAGGGTTCCTTTGCGTCCTTGACTGACTCGTCGCTGACGTCCTTGCCTGTTCCGTAGTTGACCTGAGCAAACGGTCCCCGATTGACGTCCACCACGACGAGCAAGCGACTTCCCTTGCTCAGCTGCCGGCTCACCAGCAAGGTCTTGTCGAGCTTGATGGTTGCGACTCGATTTGGCGTGAGCAGCTGTCGTCGGCTCATGTCGGCTGCGTAGCTCGCACGCTGCACGGTGTACGACAAGTAAAAGTACTTCCCATCAGGCATCACTTCGTACAACACCACGGCCAGGTCGAGATCTTTCTTGTTGACGAGTCCTCGCAAAGTCGCACTGAAGAGACCGTTGACTGAGACCGGTCGATCGAACGGCTCACTGACGAATGCAAGCGCCTGTGAAAGGCCCAGGTCGCCAGTCACGATTTCCACAGGGTACGTGTTCGCGCTGACGGTAGTCCGGTCCGCGTAGTCGACAACCATCTTCAACGAGCCGCGCACCGGCGGCTTCGTCTTGGCGAGGCGGTAGAAGGCTCCGTCTCTTTCGCTGTCCAGGTAGAGGGTGAGCACGCTCTCGCTCATCTTCTCGATTGACGGCGCATGTCGCCAGGCATTGGCACCCATGACTTGATAGTTGATCTTGTCCTTCAACAGATCCGGCTTCCCGGCTCCTTTGAGAATGTAGTCGAACCAGTCGAAGGTGAGATCCAGCGTATCGAGCTGCGCCACTGGATCGATGGAGTAGCCACGCAGCACCGCAGGCTTCGTGGCGGCCTGCGTACCGGGATGATCGTAGGGGCCGATGACCAGGTAATGCTCCGCCTGCGGCCGATACTTGTAGTGCTCCTGCAGTCGGCGGACCGCGTTGTTGTGCCCATCATCGTAGTAGCCATCGATGGCGAGTATCGGGATATCGAGTGCCGCGTATTCCCTGCCGTTCACCGTCATGCTCTGCCAGTAGTCGTCGTAGGCAGGATGATTCAGCCAGCGCTGCAGCCAGGGATTGGGAGACCCGTCGACCTGGTCGATCTCTCGAAACGGCCTGCCGCTCTCATACCAGTTCCACGGAAGGCTCCGCCAGCGCTTCGCGTCGGAGTAGGTCTCGTTGTCCAGCTGCTTGTTGTTGGTCGCGTAGAACGCCCAGCCGTAGTTGGCTGTCAGGAACACATTGTTGTTCATGGGCAGCCCGAATCCCGGATCGTTCGGGCAATACGGCACGATCGTTTTCAGTGCCGGATGCAACCGCTTGGCCGCAGCCCACTGCGTGAAGCCGTTGTAACTGCCGCCCCACATGCCGACCCGACCATCGCTCCAAGGTTGCCGGCTGATCCAATCGATGACTGCGCGTGCATCTGCGCCGTCGTACTCGTATGGCACTACGCTGTTCGGACTCTTCCACTTCCCTCTGGTGAAGCCGATGACGCCCACGTAGCCGCGGTTGGCCGCCGCAAGCGCCTTGGGTAACGCGGTGGCTCGATCGGCATAGATCGTGAATTGCAGCGCCGCGGGTAGCTTGCGCGACGCGTCTCGTGGCCGGACTACGAAGGCACTTATCGTCGCGCCATCGGGAGTCTCGATCAGGACGTCTTCATCGGTAACGGAGTCTTGTGCTCGGACAGGAATTGCGGTGGCAGCGACGAACACTGCGCACGCCCCAAGTGTCGTTGCCAGTCTATTTCTCATGCCGTTTCAATTCGACGAAGTCTTCCTCCCAGAACTCCTGCGGGCGCCGCATCGCCAATGTCCGCTGCAATTCCAGCCCGCGCAGCTCGACGCGGCGAATCTTCCCCGACACCGTCTTCGGCAAGTCCGCGAATTCGAGCCTGCGCACGCGCTTGAACGGCGAGCTGCGCGCACGCACGAATCGCAGGATCGACAACGCAGTCTCGCGCGTCGGCGCGAATCCCTGGCGCAGCACGACGAACGCCTTCGGTACAGCCAGGCGCTGCGGATCGGGACTCGGCACCACCGCCGCTTCCATCACGCATTCGTGCTCGATCAGCAGGCTCTCCAGCTCGAACGGGCTGATGCGATAGTCGGAGCACTTGAAGACGTCGTCGTTGCGGCCGACGTAAGTGTAGTACCCGTCCGCGTCGCGCATCGCGACGTCGCCGGTGTGATAGTGCCCGTGCCGCATCACGTTCGCGGTGCGCTCCGCGTCGCCGAGATACCCGGGCATGACGGCGACCGGCTGGTCCGCGAGCGCCACACAGATCTCGCCCTCCTCGCACTCGTGGCCGTCGTCATCGAGTAGCGCGATCTGGTAGCCGGGTGCGGCGCGTCCCATCGAGCCGGCCTTCACCGGCTGGCCAGGGAAGTTGCCCACTTGCAATGTTGTCTCCGTCTGGCCGTAACCGTCGCGGATCGTCAAATCCCAGGCCGCGCGAACTTGCGCGATCACTTCCGGATTCAGCGGCTCGCCGGCGCTCAGCAGCTCGCGCAGCTTCACCTTCGCTTCCTTCAGCGGTAACTGGATCAGTGAGCGCCAGACTGTCGGCGGCGCGCAGAAGCTCGTCACCTCACAGCGCACGAGCTCGCGCAGCAGCTGAGCAGCGTCGAAGCGCGCCGTCTGCATCGCGACGATGGTCGCTTCCGCGTTCCAAGGTGCAAAGAACGAGCTCCACGCGTGCTTCGCCCAGCCGGGGCTGCTCAGGTTCAAATGCACATCGCCCGGCCGCAGCCCCAGCCAGTACATCGTGGCCAGATGCCCAACGGGATAGCTGACGTGCGTGTGCTGCACGAGTTTCGGTTTGGCCGTCGTGCCCGAGGTGAAATACAGCAGCAACGACTCGGATGCGTTCGTCGGCCCGTCGGGTACGAACTCCGCTGCGGCCGCAGCGGCATCGGCCAGCGACTGCCAACCGCTGCTGCTGCCCGGCCGCGAGCAGCTTCACGTGCGAGCCGTCGAGCCACGTGAAGCGATCCGCATACGCCGCCTCAGTGACGATCGCCTTCGCACCGCCGCGCACGACGCGATCGCGCAGGTCGTCCGGCATCATCAACGTCGTCGTCGGAATGATCGGGCAGGACAGCTTGATCGCCGCCAGCATCAGCTCCCACAGGTTCGGCACGTTGCCGAGCATCAGCAGGATGCGATCGCCCCGGCGCAAGCCGAGCGCGTGCAGGTGATTCGCCAGACGATTCGAGCGCTGCCGCAGCTCCTCGAACGACAGGCTCACGTCGCCGCTGTCGCCGACGATGCGCAACGCAGGACGCTGGTTGCCGTGAGCGATGACGTCGAACCAGTCGAGCGCCCAGTTGAACTGCTGCAGCCGCGGCCACGAGAACGTCGCGACGGCGCGCTCGTAGTCCGTACGATGCTCGATCAGCGTGTCGCGCGCCTGCCTGAAAAGAGCCGTAGCGGACGTCATTCGCGGACCATCCTCAGCTCCTGCTTGCCAGCCACTCGTCGATCGCTCGCAACCGCTCGGTGCGCACCCTGATCCTGTCCTTGATATTGGCGACCGTCGTCTCCGCCGCGCGGCGGGCGCTCGCAGCCAGATGCGCTTTGGCGTACGCCTCGACCTTGCCGATCGTGGCCGGCTCGTGCGATGTCGCGGCGAGCGATGGAAAGTAGACGCTGCGCGAGGAGACATCGACGCGCTCGTTGATCGCAGCCATGTGCGCCATTGCGAAGTCGAAAGCCAGATCAGGGTGGAGCCTGCCGACTTCTGCAATCATATCCGGGCTGTTGGTGGCGCCCGGCTCGTCAGTCAATGCCAGCTCCAGCGCGCGCCGTGCAAGCGCCTCATCTTCGGTCGATGCCAGCAGGTTATAGAGATGATCCTTGACCATCGGCGTCTTCTCGTCGCGCGCTTCCTTGTGCAGGCGATCCCACGTCGCGGTGTCCGCGTGCCGCGCTACGACGCTGAGAATGGTCTTGCGCAACGCTGGCGGCACCGACTTCTCGTCACCTGCCGCGTAACGACGTCGCGCCTCGGCGATCACTTTGCTGTCGCCGAGCGCACTCAACGTCTCGATGAGCTCCGCCCGCAGGATCGCAACCGTGTCGAGCTCGCCCGGGCCGGCAGTCCAGCGGAGGCGATCGAGCACCGGGCCGAGTCTCGCAATCGCGAACGTACGCAGGCGCGCCTGGCGTTCGCCCTCGCCATCGTAGTACTCGTTGAGCCTGTCGAGCACGTTCGCGATCCTGCCCCACACTTGTGGGTCGGCGCTCGCTGGCGTCGCGAGCGCAAGCCTCAGAACGTCCGGCGATGGCTGCTGACCCGCGAGGCCAAGTGCCCAGCTGTCCGTCAGAATGCCGAGCTGATCGATCGCAGGGAGCGATGCGAAGCGTTGCGCGATCTCACCGAACTGCGTCGGCGCGTACAGCGTGCGGTAGTAGCCGCTCTGTCCCGCATTGACCACGATCGGGTCGCAACCCGGCACCGTCATGGTCGCCTTGCCGCCGGTCACAACTTGACGAGCCGGCGTAGCTGCACCCAGCGGCTTCGCCGTCACCGGCACGCGCCACGCTAGCGGCTTCTTGTTCGGATTGTCCCTGCTGAACTCGCCTTGCGTCAGCTGCAGCGTCGTCTTGCCTTCGCGGCAAGTAGCCGACTCGACGCGGATCATCGGCACGCCGGGTTGCAGCGTGAAGTCGTGCGCGATTGCCGTGATCGGCTGACCCGCGGCCGCTTCCACGGCGCGCCATAGATCGTCCGAAGCCGTATTGCCGTAGGCGTGCGCTTTCATGTAACTGCGAACGCCTTGGCGCCACGCGTCTTCGCCGACGTAGCCTTCGAGCATTCGGATGACCGATTCGCCCTTCGAGTAGCTGATCGCATCGAACGCTTGCGCCGCCTGCTCGACGGTCTCGACCTTCTGCACGATCGGGTGCGTCGTTGCAATGGCGTCGCGATTCATCGCGCGCTCGCGCACGTTTACCGTCCCGAGAATCGCGTTCCACTCCGGATGCAGACGCTGCGTCGTGCGGCTCGCCATCCACGACGCGAAGCCTTCGTTGAGCCACAGGTCGTCCCACCAACGCATGGTGACCAGGTCGCCGAACCATTGATGCGCGATCTCGTGCGCGGCGACGGTGAACACGCCCTGCTTGTCGGACTGCGTGGAGATCGTCGGGTCGAGCAGCATGGCGTACTCGAACGTGAAGATCGCACCCCAGTTCTCCATGGCGCCGAAGAAACGACTGCTGCCCGGCGAGGCGACGTTGTCCAGTTTCGGCAGCGCGTACGGCGTGCCGAAGTAATCGTTGTACTCGCGCAGCACGCGCACCGACGACTCCAGCGCAAACTGCGCCTGGTCCGCCTTGCCCTTCTGCGTGACGACGCCGAGCTCGGTCGCGCCGAGCTTCGCGGTTGCGCGATCGAACTCGCCGAGCCCGAAGAACAGCAGGTATGTCGACATCTTCGGCGACGGCTGGAAGCGCACGCGAGCGCGGCCGTCTGCGAGATCGGTTCGCTGCGCGACCGGCATGTTGCTGACGGCCATCTGGCTCTGCGGCACGACTGCTTCGAGCGTGAACGTCGCCTTGTGCGCGGGCTCATCCCAGCTCGGGATCATGCGACGCGCATCCGGCGCTTCGAACTGCGTGTACAGCGCGCGCTTGCGGCCGGCAGCCGTGTCGTAGTCGATTGCGAACAGCCCCGTCGCCTGCGTGCCGATCTTGCCGGTGTAGTCGAGCGCGAGCGAGTACTTGCCCGCTGGGATCGATTTGCCGAGAGCGAAGGTTGCCGTCTGCGCCGCCTCGTCCGTCGTGACCTTCGGATCGGCGGACACGGACTTGCCCTGGCTGTCCGTGACGCGCACCGTTGCGAACTTCAAATCCACCGCGTTGAGCGTGATGCTCTCGACCGGCTCGAGAACCTCGAGTGCGATCGCGACGTTGCCGTGAAACGTGAGCGCCGCTGCATTGGGCTCGATCGTGACATCGTAGTGCGTGGGCCGCACCGTCCGCGGCAGCTGTGTCGGCGTCGTCGTACTCTCGGCCGCCGTGGCCGGTCCAGTGAGGCATGCAAGACACAGTACGAGAGCCGCCAATTGCTGAAATGTACCCATTTTGTTGTCCTTTCAGACCTGAGAAATCGTCTTCGCCCGGCCTATCCCGTCAGTTCAGGATGACAGGGACGCGGGCCGCGATCTAGTGTACGAGCCATGACTCCTGAGACGACTGCCATCCCGGCGGTTCCGATCCCGACGGGCGAACGCATCGAAGTGCTCGATACGATCCGCGGCTTCGCCCTGCTCGGCATCTTCATCATGAACATGCCGGCCTTCAACACCTCCTTGTTCCTGGGGTTCGACGAGGCCCTGTGGCCGCACTGGTGGGACCGCGGCACGGAAACTGTCCGCGACGTCATCTTCTCGGGCAAGTTCAACAGCATGTTCAGCATGCTGTTCGCCGTCGGGTTCACGATCCAGCTCGGGCGCTTGCAGGCGCGCGAGCCGCAACGCGCGACGCGGATCTACCTGCGGCGCCTGTTCTGGCTGTTTGTGTTCGGCATCGTGCATGCCTGCGTCTTCTGGGCTGGCGACGTCCTGCACATGTATGCGGTGCTTGGATTGCTATTGCTGGCGCTGCACCGGCTGCCGGATCGCGCGATCGTGGCCTTGATCGTCGCGTGCCTGTTGTATCCAACGATCCTCGGCACGATACGGATCGCGACCGCGAGACCGGAAGACATCCAGGCCATCATCGCCGTCACGCAGCAAGCCATCACCGCGGACAACGCCGCGTTCGGTCACGGCAATTTTCTGGACACCGCCCGGCGCAGCACCGAAGCGATGATCATCTTCTACGAATATCCGCTGCGGCTGGGCATGCTCGCCGGCTACGTCCAATTCTTCACGACAGTGCTGCTCGGCCTGCTGCTCGGCCGGCACCGCTTCTTCCAGAACGTCGCGGCAAAGTTGCCGCTGATTCGTCGCATCCAATGGTGGGCGCTGGGGATCGGCCTGGTCTGCGGGAGTGCGTTCGTGGTCTGGCGCTCGGTGGCCGAGAACCCCATGGAGCCGAGCGTATGGCGCATCCTGGCGGCCACGGGCTACGTCTTCGGCCGTGTCTCGATCATGATCTTCTACGTCGCCACGATCGTGCGCGCCGTGTGCAACGAGCGCTGGCGCCGGCGTCTCGCGCCGATCACGCTGGCCGGCCGGATGCCGCTCAGCAACTACTTGCTGCAGACACTGATCGGCGTCCTGCTGTTCTACCACTGGGGCTTCGGCCTGTGGGGCAAGGTCGGGCCCGCGCTCGACCTGGTGCTGGCCGTCGCGATCTTCTTCGTCATCCAGGTGCCGCTGACTCGCTGGTGGCTCGACCGATTCCCGCGAGGTCCGATGGAACATCTGTGGCGCGTGCTGACGTATGGACGCGCAGCGCTGCGCACTACAACTGAGCCGTCCGGCGAGCCCACTGCGTATCCGGATGATCGTCCCCGAGCGTCTTCGCCAAATTGATCGCCGCCTCGCCCGCAGTTGCGCGCGCCTGCGAAGACTCTGACCGCGCCTGCTGACAACGCGCCAGCACTGCCAGTGCGCGGCCGGTATAGGCCGAGTATTGCTTGTCGCGCTGGAGCTCGCGCGCGACTTGCAGGTCTCGTTGCGCGTCGGCCAGCGCCAAGTCCGACGATCCCGATTTCAAGTAGAGATCAGCGCGCTCGGCCAGTGCGCGAGCCAGCATCACGTTCTGGATGTCCGGCAGTGCGATGAGCTCGGAATAGCCTGCGATTGCGTCGGACAGACGACCCTCGGCAGCCGCGATTCGCGCGCGCACGCGCAGGACGCGCGGGATCAGACTGCTGTCGAGCGCGCTCGGCGTTTCCATCCGCGACGTCAGCTCCTGTAGCTCGCGCGCGGCAACGGCTACGTTCCCCATGGAGACAAGAACATCCGCGCGCGCCGCTGCGCTGCAATGCATGTCGTCTGCGTTCTTGCTGCGCGTCGCCAGCTCGATCGCCTCGTCGAGAGCAGCCAGCGCTTCGGGATAACGGGCCAGCTGCGAGAGCAGGATGCCGCGGGTTCCAACCAGGTGCGCCGGCGGCTTGCCGCTCAGTGAGCTTGCGGCCACGATCTGCAGTAGCTGCTCGTAGTCGTGCAGCGCCCGCAGCGTGTCGCCAGTTTCGGCGGCAATCCAGGCCCAGCGGCTGCGGATCGAATAGGTCGCGACGCTCTCGCCTCGGCCGATCTGCGCGAGGCGCGCCAGCGAATCGGCATAGTAGCGCTCGGCTTCCGCGGTATTGCCGCGCATGTAGTACGCGTCCGCGATGCGCGCACGGAGCACCGCATCCCAATCCGGCCTGACGACTCCCGATTGACGCAGCCGTTCCTGCGCACGCCGCACCAGAGCGAGCGCTCGATCCGGATCGTTCGCCGCCTGCGCGAGCCATGCAGCGGTCTCGTAGCACGTGACTGTCGCGAGATCGTCCTCGCCGGCGAGCCTGAGCCCCTCGTCGAGCTCGGCCCTGGCCTTGTCGCATCCGACCGAGCGACGTTGCGACGGCCGCGCTCTGACACATCAGTTGCCCCCGCAGCGCCTTGTCGGTGCTGTCGCGCGTCAGGTCCAGCGAGGTGCGCGAGCATCTGCTCGGCACGCGATGGATTGGCGTTGTTCGAGAAGAACTGCGCCAGCAACGCCAGCACGGCTGCCTCGTGCTCCGGCGGGTTCGTCCCGGTGGCCAGCTTCGAGTAGCTGCGCTCGAGCAGGTCCGCAATCGAGATCGGGCCTTGCGAGGGGGCAACGTCCGCGAGCATGGAGTTCACGAAATCGATCACGGCGCCACTACGAGCAGAAAGCGCGCGTGCGCGATCGCGCTGAGACGTCGCTTCGCGCTTCTGCTGAACCGAGATCCCGCCGGCGACCGCAATCGCTGTCAGCACGACCGCCGCTGCGCAGGCCGCGATGCGGTTGCGCGCGAGGAACTTGCCGAACCGATACCACGCCGAATCGGCGCGCGCGCGAACTGGATTGCCATTCAAGTAGCGGTGCAGATCGTCCGCGAACGCCTCTGCCGTCTGGTAGCGCTCATCGGGTACCTTGCGCAACGCCATCGCCAGGATGTTGTCGAGATCGCCGCGCAGCGAGGGTGCCGGCTCCGTCTCCACGATCGCGCGCGCTTTTGCGATCGGCATCTGTGCCGCATTTGCCGTTGGATGCCGCCCGGTCAGCAGCTCGTACAGGATCACACCGAGCGCGTAGACGTCGGTCGCCGTCGTCACTTCACCGCCCTGCACTTGCTCGGGCGATGCATAGTCGAGCGTGAAGGCTTGGGCTCTGCAGCTGTGTGCATAACGCGCGTAGCAGCGCTGATGTCGAGGATCTTCGCGGTGCCGAAGTCGAGCAGCTTCACGCGCCCGTCGGGCGTGACGAGGATATTCGCTGGCTTGAGGTCGCGATGCAGGACCAGCTTGCTGTGCGCGTGCGCGACGGCGGCGAGAACTTCGAGGAACAGCCGCACGCGTGCGCGAATGTCGAGCGAGCGCGACACGCACCAGCGATCCAGCGCTTCGCCCTCCACGTATTCCAGGACGAGGTACGGTTGCCCGTGGTCAGTCACGCCCGCGTCGATCAAGCGCGCGATGTTCGCGTGATCGAGGCGCGCGAGCACCTCCCCTTCCTGTCGAAAGCGCTCGATGCCCTGCGCATCGATCAGGGCGAGATCGAGGAACTTGATCGCGGCGCGACCTTCGAAGCGCCCATCGCCGCGACGGGCCAGCCACACGGAGCCCATGCCGCCGTGTCCGAGCGGCTGTTCGAGTGTGTAATTGCCGACGCTGCGTTCCATCGCTAGCGACCCGTCACTTTCGTGGCAATGTCAGTGCACCGCGCCGGAGTCGGCACATCCTCGCTCGCCAATGCGAGCGCCTCGCGCATCTGCGCTTGCGCCTCCTGCGGCCTGCCCTGCATCGATGCAGCAAGCGCATTCCCGCACAGCAATTCAGCGCGCAGCCCTACGTCGGCACTGCTGCGCGTCAGCTCGAGCGAACGCGTGAGCAGCGGTTGAGCCTTCGCGACATCACCCGCATTGAGAAAGTACGTCGCAACGATGTTGAGGATCGCTGCCTGCATGTCCGGCCTGCTCTCGGCTCCGAGCAGCACCTTCTGGCTGCGCTCCAGCAGGTCAGCCACGCGAATCGGCTGCTCCGCAGGAACAACTTCGGTCAGCATGCTGCTGACGAAGTCGACGACGGCGTTGTTGCGTGCCGAGAGAGCACGCGCGTGGTCGCGCTGCATCCTCGCTTCGTGCGCCTGCCACACTGAAACGCCTGTCGCCGCGAGAGTAGCCAGCAGTGCGACGGTCGCAGCGCCGACCGCAGTCCGGTTGCGCGCGACGAATCGTCCGAGGCGATACGAAATCGAATCCGCACGTGCGCTGACCGGCTGCCTGTCCAGATAGCACTGCAAATCGTCGCCAAGCGACGCGACGGTTCCATAGCGCTCCGACGGCACTTTCTTCAGCGCTTTCGCAATGATGTTGTCGAGATCGCCGCGCAGCGCACGCACGGTCTCGCTCGGTCGGATCGGATCGATGTCGACGACTGCGCGCAACCGATCGATGGGTGTTTGTGACGGGTCGGCTGTCGGATGGCGCGACGTGAGCAGCGAGTACAGCAGCACGCCGAGCGCATACACGTCGGTGGCCGTCGTGACTTCCACGCCCTGCACCTGCTCGGGCGCGGCATATTCCGGCGTGAAAGCCTGTCCCGGGAATTTCGTCAGCGCTGAGGACGTCGCGTGCGGGCGCTCGTCGAGGAGCTTCGCGATGCCGAAGTCCAGCAGCTTCACCTGGCCCTGCGGCGTGACCAGAATGTTGGCGGGCTTCAGGTCGCGATGCAGGATCAGCTTGCTGTGCGCATGAGCGACCGCATCGAGCACTTGCAGGAACAAGCGCACGCGGGCGCGGACGTCGAGCGCGCGAGACTCGCACCAGCGGTCGAGCGACTCGCCTTCGACGTACTCGAGCACGAGGTACGGTTGACCCTCGCTGGTCACACCCGCGTCGATGAGGCGTGCGATATTCGGATGCGCGAGGCGCGCGAGCGCACTGCCCTCGCGCTTGAAGCGATCCGCGCCCGCACGGCCGAGGAGAGCCAGGTTCAGGAGCTTGACGGCCACACGACCGGCATAACGGCCATCGCTGCGATGAGCGAGCCACACCGCCCCCATGCCGCCGCGACCGAGCAGCCGCTCCAGCGTGTAGCTACCGACGGCACGCCCCACGAGCGTCGGCTCGACGGGCAGCGGCGTCGCCAATCCGTTCAGAAAACCTTCCTTGTCGATCACCGCCTGTCGGCGCAACAGCGCGGACAGGTCGTCCGCCAAGCTGCTGTCGGTGTCGCGGATATGGGCGAGCCGCATCATGCGCACGCCCTCGTCCGCATCGAGCAACTCGTCGAGCAGCGGGCTCAGGACGGTCCAGCGGTGTTTGTCTATCCCGGGCATCGGTTCGCTAATCGTAACGCCGGTGGAATCCCGGACACAGGCAGTGCGCAATCCGCAACATTGAGCGAGCCTGCGATACTCGGGCACACTGGACGCCTCGCCTGGCCCGGCCGCTCGGAATGAACGTCACCGAAGACCCCTCGTTCGCATCGCTCTACGACCAGTTGCGGCAGATTGCGCAGAGCGCCCTGCGCCGCAACGGCGCGCACCTGGGGCTGAGCCCGACCACCCTGCTGCACGAGGTGTACCTGGACATCTCGCGCCGGCAGTCGCTGCAGTTTCCGGATAAGGCGCACTTCATGGCATACGCGTCGCGAGCCATGCGCGGCTTGATCATCGACTACGCGCGCGAACGTCGCGCACAGAAGCGCGGCGGCGGCTTCGACATCACTGCCCTGCCCACTGTCGTTCCCGACCTGGCGGCGGACGCTGCAGAGCTGCAGCCGCTGAGCGATGCACTCGACGAGCTGGCAACGATCGATTCCGCGCTGGCCGAGCTGGTGGACCTGAAGTTCTTCTGCGGGTTTTCCTTCTCGGAGATCGCCGCCATGCGGTCGACGTCGGAGCGGACTGTGCGCCGCGACTGGAGCAAGGCGCGGCTGTACCTGCACGATGTGCTGAAAGGCGAGGAAGAATAAAAAAGCGGCGGGCCGCAGGGCCCGCCGCAAGGGTGTGTCGGGCTGAAGCCCGACCTACAGGGAACTTAGAAGTCGGCTGTGATGCCCATGAAGACGTAGCGGCCGAGCGTGTCGAACACCTGCGGGAAGGTGTTGCCGTTGCAGACCACGGCCGGGCAGCTGTTCTGGCTGATCACCGGCGGATCCTTGTCGAGCACGTTGTTGATGCCGAGCCGTCCGGTCACGTTGCTGAACATCGCCAGGTCGCTGACGCTGTACGACGCCGTCACGTCGAAGTAGCTGCGCGAGCCCATCTTCCGATCCTTGAAGAACACCGTGCCGTGGAGCGCCGGGTTGGAACTCGTCGCGTCGAGCTCGACTGTGTCGGTGTAACGCCACGTCAGCCCGACATCCAGACCCAGCGGCGTCTGCCACGTCGTACGCACCTTGTTGCGCCA
This sequence comes from uncultured Gammaproteobacteria bacterium, assembly GCA_963830745.1. Taxonomy (GTDB): domain Bacteria; phylum Pseudomonadota; class Gammaproteobacteria; order Steroidobacterales; family Steroidobacteraceae; genus Steroidobacter. The sequence goes on along the minus strand of CAWHNL010000007.1, from coordinate 51,835 downwards.
CTTCGGAATCGGCGCGCCGCACACCGTGCCGTACAGTCCGACGCAGTCGTACTTCTGCGCGCCCGGCAGCGGCTCGGTCAGGTACGTGTCGACGTACGAGCCGACCGCGTTGAACGCCGAGGCTCCCCATGCGCCCGATGTCGAGCCGGTAGTTCGCCTCCAGGTCGACGCCCTTGATCTGCACCGAGCCCGTGTTGCGGAACGGATCGTCGACGAAGCCGCTGTCGCCCAGCCACAGCGAGCCGTTGGCGTCGCGATGGATCTGGTCGCAGAACTGACCGCTCGAGATGCAGCTGTTGAGGATGAAATTGCCGCCGATCCTGCCGATGTTCTTGTCGACCTTGATGTCGAAGTAGTCGACGCTGATCGACAGATTGGGCGCGAACTGCGGCGTCAGCACGATGCCGTAGGAATACGTGTCCGATTCCTCGGGCTGCACGTCCGGGTTGCCGCCGATCAGGCCGTTGTACTGGTTGGCGGGGTTCGCGAGGATGTTGCCGAACTGCCCCGGCTGCACGCCGGTGAGCGCGCACTGCGCCTCGGTGACGCCGCTCGGTGCCGTGCCGACCGACCTGACTCGCGCACGGATCGCCATTGAACGCGAGTTGCACGCGCGGCTGCAGGAACAGCTCCTGGACGTTCGGCGAGCGCACCGCGCGCTGGTAGCTGGCACGCAGACGCACGTCCCGCACGGGCGCCCAATCCATTCCCAGCTTGTAGGTGTCGGTCTGGAAGTCGAGATCGTAGTCCGAGTAACGGTAGCCGCTATCGAGCGACAGCGAGTGCGCGAACGGCTTGTCCTGGATCAACGGCAGGCGTGCCTCAGCGAACAGCTCGCGCACGTTGAACGAGCCGATCGTGTCCAGCGTCGGCGCGCCCTGCCCGGCCAGGTCGCCGGTCTGGAAGGCTTGATCGGTGCGCAGCTCCGAGCGCTCCGAGCGATACTCCGCACCGAACGCGACCGCGAGCGTGTCGTTCGCTGTCGGCAGCTTGACGCCGAGGTCGCCGGACACCGAAGCGCTCAACACCTGTTCCGTAGTCGAGCCTTCCGAGATTCCCGGCACCTGCAGGTAGGCGAGCTGATCGGGCGTCACGCCGCCCGGCTGGAAGATGTTGTACGGCACGCAGCGCGGATCGTTGTTGCTCAGGTCTGCGTCCGCGTTCACGCGGCACACGGTCTGGCCGAACGTCGTCGAGCCGGGGTTGTTGTCGACGACTGCGTTCAACGCCTTGCCCAGGCGCGCGCGCGAGAAGTCGTTCTGGTAGTTCTCGGCGAGGATCGAAGTGCCGTACAGGCCGTAGACGTCATAGCTCCAGTTGTCCGTGATGTCGCCGCGCAGGCCGACGACGCCGCGGAAAGAGGTATGTCGCAGGTCGTCGAGGCGGCCGCCGCCCTCGACGTTGCGCCGTCCGACAGTGACCAGGACGTCGCCCGCGGCGCGATCGCCGCCGCAGAACTGCGTCACCATGGCCGCCGAGAGGAACGGATTGTCGCAGTTGATCGCCTGGTCGCCGAAGAACGGCGGCTGGCCGGGACCTCCGCCCAGGAAGGCGCCGCTCGCCGCGATCTGCGCCTGCGTGTGGTCATCCATGAACATGAACTCGGTATAGACGCTCGCCTTTTCGCTGAAGTCGTAGTGCGCGAACAGGCCGGCTGTCTTGCGATCGTCGGGCCGCTGATAGTAGTTGTCGGGCGCGAAGTTGAACTGGTCGGTCGCTGCCCAGGCACGCAGCGCGCCGCTGGCGTCGAGCGCGAAGTCGCCATTGCCCGGCCCGTTTACCGGATTGCCGGAGCCGACGATGAAGCGCGACACGCCGGAAGTGCCGGAGCCGCCGCAGCTGAACGGATTGGGTAGGGCATTGTTCGGCAGAGCGAGCGTGCACGCGCTGAAGTCGCGCGCGTCCTGCCGGATCTCGCTCAGCGTGCGATAGCCGAGGTACACGGTCGCGTTGCCGCGGCCGTCCGGCGTGTTGATGCCGGCGATGAACGTCAGATCTTTCGTCTGGCCGTCCATGATGTTGCTGTCGGGCAGCTCGAAGTTGCGCGCCCGCACGAGATCGGCGATGTCGCTGTGGCTGTTGTGCTGGTAGAGGCTGTACTGCGCATCGACGCGCACGCCTTCGAACTTGTCGTTCATGATGAAGTTGACGACGCCCGCGACGGCGTCGGCGCCGTACACGGCCGACGCGCCGCCGGTCAGAACTTCGACACGCTCGATCAGCGCGGCAGGGATCTGGTTCAGGTCGGGCGACGCCGCGGCGTTCTGCGTCGGATCGCCCGGCATCAAGCGGCGGTTGTTGACCAGCACCAGCGTGCGCTGCCGGCCGAGGTTACGCAGGTTGACCGATGCAGTGCCGGTCGAGCCGTTCGACAGGTTACCGCCGAGGTCTGCGAATGCCTGCGGCAGGTTGTTGATGAGGTCTTCGATGCGCGTCACGCCCTGCAGCTTCACGTCTTCCGCGGCGATCGACGTGACGGGACTGATGCTGGTGAGGTTCGGCTGCGCAATGCGCGAGCCGGTGACCACCACCTCCTGGATACTCGGATTCGGATCCTGCGCCTGCGCCGGCGATACCGCCGCGACCGCTGCGCTTGCCAGCAGCGCACAGCGCACTGCGCGTCGGATCGAAATGTTGTTCGACATGACTGGGGTTCTCCTGATGTTGTTCGGAAGTCACACGCCCTCCGTTAGCCCAGACATCGGAAACCCCGCGTCAAACAGGGCACGTCACGCAGTGCTTTTTATGCGTGTCGCGTGCGCCACACTCACTGCGTTGACTGTGCAACCCGGCAGGTTGCGAATAGTTTTCGGGCAGCGTCGTCACAGCGCCCGCGCGAACCTGTCCGGGCGTGTGCCGCGTCCAGCGCCGCATCTGCCTCACCAGTGTCGAGTCGTCGGCGAAGCCGACGTTCGATCGCGACTTCACGCACGGTGAGGCTCGTCGATTCGAGCAGGCGGACCGCGACGCCGATACGCTTGCGCTGCAGATAAGTGTGCGGCGTCAAGCCATGGACGAGCTTGAAGAGCCGCAGGAAGTGATACTTCGACATGTTCGCGGTCTGCGCGAGCGCAGTCAGGTCGACTCCGTTCGCGTAATTGCTGTGCAGGAGATCGGTCGCGCGCGCCACGCGTCGATAGACCTCGCGACGCGTGGCAGCGCGGATCAGCGCCAAGCGGTCGACTCGATCGAGCAGCTGCTCCTGATGAGCACGCATGCGCGCCAGCAGGATGATCAGCTGCTCGTCGTACCACGCTTCGTCCTCGCAACCTTGCGCAAGAGCCTGGCGGATGGAGAGCAGTACCGGGCTGACCGCCGCGTCGTGCGGACGCAGATGCTCGAGGAACTGGCTGCTGTGCCCCTGGAAGTGGATCTGCTCGACGAGCCGTGGGCTGAAGCAGATGGCGAGCGACTCGACCGGCTGCGCGCTGTGGATACTGGTCGAATAGATGCGGCCGTGGTTGAGGATGAGAAAGTTGTCGTCGTCGACGCCGACCGTGCGCCCGTCGACGTGACAATGCTCCACCCCGCCCCACGCCGCTCTGATCGACAGCGTGTGCGTGCAAGGGCCGAAGTCGGCCTGGCGCACGCGTCCCCAGAGGATGCAGTTCTCCCGGCCCCACCTCGCCGCATCGTGCGAGCGTGGATCCATTGGCAATCGCATTAGCATCGTGCGCGCGCCGCTCAGCTCTTGACTTCCAGGCCGCTCGCCACGAGCTCGTAGCGCGGACCTTCTTTCGTCAGCTTGCCCTCTACCAGCACGGTCTTGCCGATCAGCGTCGACGGCACGAAGAACGCCTCGTCCTTGAAGGTGACGTGCAGCTGGCTGGAGGTACTCTGCAAGGCGATCCAGCAGCCGCGCTGCTCGCAGACCTTCGCGACAGTCGATTCGACCAGAACGCGCGCCGCAGGGCGGTCGTCCAGCAACTGGACGGCGGCCTCGAGGGTCAGCGGAGTCTTCATCGTCAGCGGCGCGCCGTACTGCTCGGCGGCGACCGCGGTCATGGCGACCAGGCCCAGCAACAGTCCCGTTGGAATTCTCATGGCGGACTCTCCGGTAAGGGTGGACTCGGTGGCTTCAATCGCCATCCGGGCGCACAACCGGCCACCGGGGGCCCTTGCACAGCGGGACCGTGGATCTTTTACCGGGCTGGCGCGTTGCCCTGCCTACATCGCTCCGGACGCGCCCAGTACGGACATAATGAGCACGCTGAAGACAGATTCGCCCTCTGTCGCCGCCGCAGCTGCGGTCAGCGAGCCGCAGTCGCCCGCGCCGCGAGCCAGCATCCTCCTCGTCGACGACCAACCCGCCCGCTTGCTGTCCTACGAGGCCATCCTCTACGGGCTGGGTGTGCAGTGCGTCCGGGCGCTCTCCGGGGCGCAAGCGCTGGAACGACTCCTGGAACAGGAATTCGCGGCGATCCTGCTCGACGTGAACATGCCGGAGATGGACGGCTTCGAGGTGGCGCGCCTGGTCCGCGAGCATCCGCGGATGGAACGCACGCCGATCATCTTCGTCACCGCGGTCCACGTCAGCGAGCTCGACCGCTTGAAGGGCTACGAGCTCGGCGCGATCGATTACATCGCCGTGCCCGTCGTCCCCGAGATCCTGCGCAGCAAGGTTGCGGTGCTGGTCGAGCTTCATCAGCGTCGCGGCCAGCTGAAGGCCGTCAATGCGGCGCTGAGCGCCGCGCGTGCCAAGCTCGACGCCGAGCATCAGAAGGCATTGGCCGAGCGCGATGCGCAACTGCAGGCGATCTTCGAGCATCCGACCGATCTCACGGCCATCCTGAAGGCCGAGCGCGACGCATCCGGGCGCGATCGTCGACTGGATCTACACGAATGCCAACCGCAACGCCGCTGCCATCCTCGATCGGCCGCGCGAGGAGGTCGTCGGTCGAAGTCTGAGCGAGCTGGTGCCGGAGCGCGCGGCAGTCGGAATCGAGCGCTGCAACCACGTGCTGCAATCGCGTGAGATCGTGCGCTACGAGAGCGAGTTCGCCGGCCGCAACCTCGTCGTCACGCTGTTCGCAGCAGGAAGCGACTACGTGATCAGCTCCGCGCAGGACGTCACCGAGCAGCGCCGGCTGCAGGCGGCGCTGGAGGAGACCGATCGTCGCAAGGACGAGTTCCTCGCCATGCTCGCGCACGAGCTGCGCAATCCGATCGCACCGATCTCCACCGCCGCGGAGCTGCTGTCGCGACTCGTAGCGCACGAGAATCAGCAGACGCTGGTCGGCATCATCCAGCGTCAGGCCGTGCATCTCGGCCGATTGCTCGATGACCTGCTCGACGTGGCGCGGATCACGCAAGGCCGCATCGAGTTGCGACGCGAAGTCATCGATGTGGACACCTGCATCCAGCTCGCGATCGAAACCGCGGAGCCGCTGATCCGCAGCAAGGCGCACCGCTTGACGGTCACGCAGACGCTGGAGCCGATCTACGTGTCCGTGGACAAGGTGCGGCTGGGCCAATGCATGGCGAACGTGCTCGTCAACGCCGCGAAGTACACGCCCGACGGCGGCGAAATCTGCATCCGATCGTATGTCGAAGGCCGCCAGGTCGTCGTCGAGATCCAGGACAACGGCATCGGCATCGCGCCCGAGTTCCTGCCGCGCATCTTCGACCTGTTCGCGCAGGCCGAGCGCGGGCTCGACCGCTCGCAGGGCGGGCTCGGCGTCGGCCTGACCGTGTGCAAGCAGATCATCGAGATGCACGGCGGCACCGTCGTCGCGAGCAGTCCCGGCTGGGATCGCGGTGCCACGTTCACGCTGCGCTTGCCGCTCGCCGAGCGGACTCCGACTGCGACTTCGGTAGCGCCACCGAAGCCTGACACGCTGATGCGCGTGCTGATCGTCGACGACAATCGCGATGCAGCCGATTCGTTGGCGATGCTGCTGCAGTTCGAAGGTCGTCGAACGTTGTGCGCGTACTCGGGAGAGGAGGCGCTGCAGGAAGTCGCCGCGTTCGACCCGCAACTCGTGCTGCTGGATATCGGCTTGCCGGGTCTCGACGGCTACGAAGTTGCACGACGCCTGAAAGCGGCTTCGCCCACACTGCGCGTGATCGCGCTGAGTGGTTATGGCCAGGTCGAAGACAGACAGCGCTCGGCCGCTGCTGGGTTCGATGCGCACCTGGTCAAACCTGTGGACCTCGACGCGCTCAAGCGAGTGCTCGCACCAGCCTGACTCTTACTCGCGTCCCCGGCTCTGCCTCTTCCACCGCAAGCTGCGCGCCGATCGCCCGCGCCCGCTCACGCATCGATTGCAACCCGGTGCTCGCGTCGATGCAGCCGCCGCAACCGTCGTCGCGTACGCTGATCTCGATCGTCGCGCCCTCGCTGCGCGCACTCAACGTCAACGTCGAGGCTTGCGCGTGTTGTAGTGCGTTCGAGATCGCTTCCAGCAGCAGGAATTGCAGGTGCCGCATCGCCTGATCGGTGCCCTGCTCCCAGTGCGGCAGCTCGTCGACCTGCCAGTCGATCGTGAGTCCCGCCTGCGCGATGCGCCGCTGCAGTCGATAGCGCAGGCTCGCCAGCAGCGCATTGACGTCGCCGCTCGGCAGGTTCATCGCATCGATCGACAGCTTGAGATGGTCGAGCGATTCGCGCAGCGTCGCCGCGACTTCCCCTGCCGGCGCAGTCCCGCTTTCGAGCTGGCGCATCGCGGTCGCGAGATTCGCGCCGACGCCGTCGTGCATGTCGCGCAGGATGCGCTCGCGTTCCGCGGTCACCGCGCGCGCACGCTCGAGCTGCGAAACACGCTCGAACGTTTCTCGCAGCTCGCGTTCCTTCTGTTCGACGCGCTGAGCGAGGGACTCCTGCAGGTGCAATGCCTCGGCGCGCGCCAGGCGGAAGCGCTTGCTTACGACCCACATGATCGTGAGCCCGAGCAGCATGCCGACGTACTTCGCCCAGGCAAGCTCGCCGAAAGCGCTCGAAACGATTTGCGAGGCGACGGCGTCGTGAACTCCTGCCACCAGCAGCGCCATGAGACCGACCCACAACAGCACGCGCTCCGTCGAGGCGTTCTTGCGCAGATCGAGCATCAGGCGCATCCAAATGCCTGCGCAGAGCAACGACAGCAGGAAACGCAACAATCTTGCCGGTATCGACGAGCCGGTGAGCACCATGACCAGCGCGCAGAACGGCGCCGCCCACAGCAGCCCTTGCACGGCGGCACGCTCGCGTGCCGGCCGTGCACCGAACACCTGCTCGATGATGATGTAGAGCGCCCAGACCCACACGGCGCGCAAGAAGAACAGCAGCGCGGTCCACGCGTGAAAGCGCAACGGCATCCATTCCATCGTGATGTCGAGAACGACGAGTGCCCACACCGCTTCGCCGATACAGGCCCATGCGTAGAGCTTCTCTCGTTGCTGCAGCCACAGCAGCAGGCAGAACGCCGAAACCAGCGCGCTGAACGTCGCTGCGACCCCCGGCAGCAGCACGCGGAATGCATAGGCCCTGGTGTATTGCGGCTCGACCAGCCGGGAAGGTCCGAGCATGATCGGGACGAGACCGGCGCGGCGGCCCGCATCGCCCCGCAACTGGATCGTCAGCTCGTTCTGATCCTGGAGCAGGTCCTGCGGAAAGCCGATGCTGACCGGCTGCTTCGCCGACCAGGCTTCGCCGTGTGTCTGGAGATGTCCCCCGGTTGCCAGCACCGTGCCGTTGAGCGCGACCGAGTACGCATTGCCGATGCGCGGGATGAACAACATGTACGGCTCATCGCTGGCGGCGCGACTGGGGCGCGCAAAAGGCAGCGTCAGCTGCGCCGTTCCTGACTGGGCACGATACTCGACGTCCCAATGCAGCGGCAGGCGGATCTCTCGTGCGGGCTGCGGCCAGCCATTCAGCGTTGCAACGAGCGTCGCACGATCCAGCTCGATGGTCCCTTCCGGTGCCGAGTGTGCCGCTTCACAGAAGGCCACCAGACAAAGTACGCCGCACACCGCGAGTCCCCGCGCGGGCATGCGTCAGTTCCCCGGCTTCATGCTGTCGAGCAGTCCCATGCGCGTGGCTTCGAACACCGCCTCGCTGCGCGAATGCACCGCGAGCTTGCCGTAGAGATTCTTGATGTGGCTCTGGACAGTATGCATCGTCACGCCTTGCAGGCGTGCGATTTCAGCATAGCCGTAGCCGCGCGCGATCAACTCGAGCACTTCCGACTCGCGCGGCGACAGCAAGCCGGACGGCGCCGGAGCACGCGCAACGGGTTTGCGACGCAGGCGTTCGAGAAGCTTGCGCGCGATCATCGGTGAGATCGGCGACGCCCCCTGCCGCACATCGACGATGACTTGCGCGACGTCGGCGGGCGTCGAGTCCTTGTGAATGTAGCCGACCGCGCCGGCCTCGACGCAGGCGAGGACCGTGTCTTCGTCGCCGAAGACGGAGACCACCAGGATGTCGCACGCGGGCTGCCGCTGCGCGAGCTCGCGAATCAGCGTGAGACCGTGACCGTCAGGCAGCGCCAGGTCGGTGAGCAGAACGTCGGCGCTGTTGCTCTCGAACCAGGTGCGCGCCGGCGTGAGCGTCGCGAACGATGCAGACAAAGTGAGGCGCGCATGCGAGCGCACGCAGCTCTCGAAGAAGAGCCGCGTGTCTCTGTCGTCCTCCAGCAGCACGACACTCCACGGAGGGTCTGTCATGGTTCGCCCGTGAGCTACCTGCCCGTGTCTAGCTTACCCCACCGGCTGTCTGGCTGTTCCAAGGCCCCCAACCAGTCGTCCGCGAGCTCGGCAGCGGTCTCGTGCGGCCACAGGCTGCTCGCTTCGAGGAACGCTTCGACCTGCGGACGCAGCTGCAGTCCCCGCCACGACCAGGACCAGATGTTGCCGAGCTTCTGATCGTCCGTGAAGCGGCGATGCAGCTCGCGCTTCGCGGCGAAGTACGCCTCCACCTCGCGTGCGGTCAAGTGCCGGCTGATCAACGCCACTCGCTCCGCTCCTTCCGTCAGCGAGCCTGCGGTGACGATCGCCGGCGCACGCACCTTCAGCCAGTCGAGTGCAATACGGAGCGACGCGTTATCGCGCACGCGGACCGGCGTCGGCAGTGGCCGCCCGCCCGCGTGCAACGCCAACGCCGCGAACTCCGTGCAGTACAAGCGCGTGTGATCGCGCCAATCGAAGTACGGATCGAACTCGGTGCCGTCCTCGTGACGCGCACGCGCGAACGCCGCGACCGCGGCTTTGTCGACGCCGGCCGCAGGATCGAAGATCGCAGTGACGCGCTGCCGCCCGACGTACTGCTCGAGCGTGACGCGACGGATGCGCCCGCGCATCGCGTCGGTCGGCGGACCGCCGAAGAACGGCCACAACAACGCGTACCCCTCGTAGACATAGGCCTTGCCGGCCTCGATCGAGAGGATTCCCGCGTGGCCGTACGGCGTGTACTGCTCGCCGAGCATCGACATCAGCAGGCTGTCCGGATCCCCCGAGTCGCTGACGACGAGCTGCCCCGATTGCAGGGGCAGCCCGTGAAAGTCGAGCTCGCCCTCGCTCGCCGACTCCGCATCGAACGTCCGATACGCCGAGGGGGTAAGTGTCGTCGCACAGCCGCTCAACCACGCAGCGGCGAAGACGAGGACGAGAGCTCGAACGAGGATGGTCATGGCTTGTGAAAGTGATCCTGCCGATGGTGCGCCACCGGCTCGAGCTCGCTGGCGACGTCGCGCGGCAGCGTGATGCAGCCGCTCAACATCGCCAGCATGAGCACGACCAGTATCGCGCGGCTCATTCGCCCGGCACCCGATAGTCGTCGCCGCCATACCCGCCGTCATCGCACGGCCAGTTATCGGTCGCGCACGAGATGCCGATCGCGCCCCCGAGCAGCCAAGCCGAACCACAGCCACGGGTTGTCTCCAGCTCGCGCCTTCGCCGTAGCTGCCGCTGTAGCCGAGCCCTTGCTGCGCCTCGCCGGTCAGCTTGAAGCCGTTGAGCATGATTGCGCCGTCATCGAACGGCGCGACGCGCAGATCGAAGATCCGAGCGCTCGGCGCACGCAGCGCCGACTGATCCCGCTGCAGCGTCAGCGGGATCGGCCGGTCGACAGCGAAACCGAACGAAGGACCCGCGCTCTTGTGACGCACAGTGCCGACCTCCTTGTGCACGTAGAGCATGAAGCGCGGCGAATCGTCGAGCCCGCCGAACGGCTCGTCGGGCCCAGCTTGCGCAGCACTCGCCACCAGCATCGTCGTACACAGTCCCCAGCAGAAATTCGCAACCCTCATGATGATTCCCCGATCGTTGCCCAGTCCTGGGGCAAGCCTACGAACGGGCGTCGGGTGCGCACATCCCATGAACGCGGGAGCGCGGCTCGCCCGAAAGTGCATCAGATGTTCATGGGAAGCGCCGCCCAGGTGCGGCGGCTACGGTGGGTGCAACCGGGATTCGATCACCACAGGGCCTTCATCATGCACAAGTACCGTTATCGTCTCGCCGCCGCCGCACTGCTGCTCCTGAGCGGAGTCAGCGCGCAAGCGTGCGAGATCTGGCGCGACAAGGAGCTCGGCATCTGGCGCGGCAACTGCAAGCTCAAAGACTTTCTGGTGTCGCAGACCTTCATCGGAACCTACCAGCCGCGGTTGATCCTCAGGTGGCCGGACCTGCACATCCGCAAGTTCAAGTACTTCGTCACGGGCTCGTCGATCGAGATCGAAGCGGACATCGAGAACCTCGGCATGGGCAACGCCGCCGCGAGCACGCTCGTCGTCGACGCCAACTTCGGCAACCCGCTCACCGGCGTGCAGCAGGGCACGATGCAGTTCACCGTACAAGTGCCGGCGCTGCCGCTGAACACCAGCCAGCGCGTGAGCGTCGGCACGATGTTCGTGCCGAATACAGCGCAGGACTGGGACCTGGTGCTCATGGGAGTCTCCGATCCGCCGACGATGGCGCAACCGGTCCGAGGCGCGATCACAGAATCGGACGAGACCAACAACGTCAGCACCGACACGTGCCGCTGGTACGGCCCGACTCCCGACACCTCCGTCGGGCCCTGCAACTGAAGGAGCGCTGCGATGCCTGGTTATCTGTTGATCGAGTCGCGCGATCCGTTCGAGTCCGAGGGCGCCGTTCGCACGTACGAGCTGGCGATCCAGTTGCGTGCCGCCGGTCACGATGTCGCGCTGTTTCTCGTGCAGAACGGCGTGCTGGTCGTGCGCAGCGGCTCCCGCGGCGCGGAGCTCGACAAAGTGATCAGGACGCAGATCGAGGTGCTGGCGGACGACTTCTCGCTGCGCGAGCGCGGGATCTCGTCCGCCGGCTTGATCGGCGGCGTGCGCGCGGCGCCGATCGATTCGGTCGTCGAGCGCATGGCGGCGGGCTGGAACGCCCTCTGGCACTAGGACACATACATCATGACGAGCAAACACACTCTGACGTTCGTGCTCATGGACGCGCCGTTCGAGAGCGCGCGCACGACCACGGCCTTTCGGCTGCTGCACGCTGCGCTCGACCGCGGCTATGACGTGAATGTTTTCGCCTACGAAGGCGCCGTAGCACTTTCGTTCGCGAAGCAGGCCGGCCACGCCAACGCCGTGCACGGCCGTGACGCCGCGCAGGAAGATCACCCGTTGAGCAAGAACTGGATCGCGTCGCTCATGGCGCACGCACGCGAGCGCGGCGCGGATCTCAACTGGGTGAACTGCGGACTGTGCGTCGATGAGCGCGGCGTCGGCGAAGCGATCGAAGGCGTGCGGCGCGGCTCGCCGGCGGATTGCTGGAAGATGGCGCAACAGTCGCAGCGCCACGCTCGTCATCCCGACGAAGTGAGGAAGATCATGAAAGTGCTGCAGATCGTCGAGACAGCGTATCGCGCAACGACCGAGGAGCAGGACGACACGGTGATCTGGATCACGCACGCGATGCGCGGCGCCGGCGCGGAGCTCGGTGTGCTGCTCACTGGCAACGCGGTGAACTATGTCGCAGCGGAGCAGGATGCCTCGGGGTTGACGCTGGGCACGTGGCGACAAACGCAGCCGCCCGTCCTCGCGCAGGATCTCGCCGCCCTCATCCGCAAGGACGTGCCGATCTATTGCGTGAAGGAAGATCTCGCCGAGCGCGGCCTGCTGGAGGGCAAGCTGCTCGAAGGCATCGTGCTGATGTCCCGGACGCAGATGCCGCGGCTGTTCGGCGAGTACGACCAGGTCTGGCGCTGGTAGACTGCGCTTGATAAAGTGGCCGCCGTCGCAAGAGGGTGAGCCACAATGCGAATCAAACTAGCATTCGCGCTGCTTCTCGTAGCTTCGAGCAGTCAGGCCGAGAAGCAATGACGGCCAACACACTTCGGCTGTCGCCCGATCAGAAACCGCCGGCCGCGACGATCGCGGACATGGCGTGGTACGCCGGGCGATGGACCGGCACCGGCCTCGGCGGCTTCACCGAAGAGATCTGGAGCCCGCCGCGCGACGGCACGATGATGGGCATGTACCGCATGATCAAGGACGGCAAGCCCATCTTCTATGAGCTGCTGCTGATCGCGGAGGATAGCGGCTCGCTGGCGATCAAGCTCCGCCACTTTCATCCGGACCTGCGCGGCTGGGAGGAGCGCGACGTGTCGCTGCGCTTCCCGCTCGTCGCGAAACGCGACGGTCGAATCTACTTCGACGGCATGACGTTCGAACGCGTCGGCGCCGATCGCGTCAAGGTCTACCTCGCGATCGAGAACAAGGACGGCAGCGTGCGCGAGGAGATCTTCGAGTACTCGCGCACGAAGCCGTAACCTCGCGGACTATTTCTCCAGCGTCACGACCGGCGCGAAGCCGCCGAAGATCATCCGCTTGCCGTCGAACGGCATCGGATTCTTCTCCGGGCTCATGCGCGGATCGTTCTTCATCAGGTCTTCCATCTTGCCCATGGCGGCATCGCGCGTCGCCTTGTCGGGCCACTCGATCCAGGAAAAGACGACGGCCTCGTCGTCGTTCGCCTGCACGGCGCGGCGGAAGTCCGTCTGCTTGCCGTCCGGCACGTCGTCGCCCCAGCATTCCAGGATGCGCGTGGCGCCGAGCTCGGCGAACACACTGTCGCCCTTGTTCGCATGGTCGATGAACTTCTGCTTGTTGGCCTTGGGTACTGCGATCACGAAACCGTCGACGTAAGTCATGGAGGTGCTCCTATCGTCATGGGCCCGGGTCGATACAACTCGGCGAAGTGTTGCATGGTTGCATGAAAGACGAACGGGGACGCCGAGTGCCGACATCGGGGCCGAACGAAATCTCTTACACGGCGCCGACCCGTCGAGGATTTTTCAAGCCAATCCGCAGCTTATTCGACACTTCGCGCTTCACGCGTGAAGAAAGCTGTTCGTGATGCTTCGTCACGAACTTCGCTACGGCCGCGGCATCGCTCGCAATGAGCGCCCGCAGCGCCCAGGAAATCGCCTTCTGAACCATGTCATCGCCATCGGCGGCAAGGCGCCCGCAGATCGCCAGCGTGCGTCGCGTGTCTCCCCGCCCACCGTCGCTGCGCATGTTGAGCGCGATTGTGCTGACAACTGCCGCCCGTCGCAGCCATCGATCGCGGGAGCGCGACCACTTCGCGATCAATGCGTCGCTGACGTAGCCGTGTGCCCACGCCGGGCCCGACAGAATCCGCGCGAAGGCATCGACGCTGTCCCACGAATTGAGCCCAGTAGCAAACTGCGCGACTGTGCGATCGTTCAGCGCCGCGAAAGCCGCGGGATGATTGCGAATCAGCTCGCAGCCGATCCAGCGGTAGCCGGACGCGCTGACCTTACGCGCGATGCCGAGCACGACCTGCGGTGGCTCGCGCTTCCACGCCTTCGAGTAAGCGCGGCGCAACTGGCGAAGCGCCGGCGTGTTGCGCACGGCCAGTGAGTTGAGGTCGTTCAGCAACGCCTCGGCGGCGAGTGCGTCGGCTGCAGCGCATGCGCTGACTTGCTCTCCTAGAGTTTCATGCCTGGACGCCAGCCGCTCTTCGCGAGGAACGCCTTCGGATCGGACAACTCCAGGATCTCGCGAAACGCTTGTTGCTTGTCGGCGGCGCGCTGATAGTACGCCTTGACGATGCGATAGCCGACCCAGTAGCCGAGGTCGCCGCCCTGCTCCATCGTGCTGTTGTTGGCCCAGCGCGAGAGATCGGTCTGGTCGACGTCGGCGGCGAACGCGGTCTCGATCTCTTGCTCGCGCCCTTGAGTCAGCGCGGGGAAGTGCGAATACCCGGTCTTGCCGGAAGTCAGCTCCGCCGCGAATTCGGCAGCGCCTTCGATCAGTGAGAGTTCGAGCACAGTAGGATGCTCATGGTCCACGAGCTCCCGGGCCTGCTGGACGTGCGCGTACTCGTGCGCGATCACGTGCACGAAGCGGTCTTCGACATCGGGATTCATCCATTCGGCCGAGCACAGGGCCTCGAGACCGATCTGCAGGCCGGTGACAGGACTGCCCACGCCGACGGGCTTGCCGCGTCCGACGGCGATCGTGACGGGTGGCGTGCGCGCTTGCGGATAGAGGCGCACCAGCGTGCGGAGCGAGACGTCGACCCGCTCACGCACGCGAGGCAGCACACCAAGCAACGTCGCGCGCCGGAATAAAGTTCGGGACGCTTGGCCAGCGTATCGGCGATCCGCACGCCGGTGACGTTTCGCAGCTTCGCGAGCTGATGCAAGCCCTCCGACCCGGCGTCGAGGTAGTCGCGTTGAAGCTGCTCGGCGGTGGGATGGCCGCCGGCAGCGTCGTAGATTTTGTAGAAGCGATCGACGTCTTCCGTGTGGATCTCGGGCGCGGCGCTTTGCGCCGTTGTGCAAATTGCTCCCCAGGCAAGGATGCCGATCGTCACTCGAAGGCAGATTCGCTTTGTGTTCCGCATCGCTCGGCGCTCCGCGGCTCAATACTCAAGGCGCGCCGCAGGTGCGCAGCCCGAACCGCATGCGTGGATCAAAGCGGTCACCCTCCATCTTCAAGCGAATGGCGCGCCGAACTACCAGCATGCCGCTTTCCAGCGGCGCGGCGCTCACCCAAGCAAAGCGGTCGGCCGCTTCCGAGCGCCGACGCTCGGCGGCCGTGAGCAGGGGATCATCCCCGAACAACACGTCGTTGGTCCATTGATGCGGTACGCCGCGCCCCCAAAGATGAAGGTGGATATGAGCGGGTTGCGTACGGTTGGGATAGGGCGCCGGCCTGCCGGTGCGCAGCTGAAACCACCCACTTGCGTCCGTACGCATAAAGGCTTCGCGCCGTGGCGCGCCGTCAGGACCGTTGTCATAGAGGCCGTCGGCGCCAGTGTGGTGTGCGTACACGAGGATGCCAGCTGCGGGCGTGCGGCCATCCGCATGAAAGACCTTGCCTTCAAGAAGCAGTGGTACGGCGTTCCGATCGGCTGGGATCGTCGCCTGAGATCCGGCGCGATCACAAGCAGTGCTCTGCGGCTGCTGGGCGTGAGCTTGCGCGACAAACATCATCGCCACCAATACCAGCATCAGCTCCCCAGCCCACTCCATCGGCCACGCTGAACGCCTTGGCGTCGCTCGATTCATGCTCGCCTCCTTGGTTCATTCTCACTCGGCTCAAGCCTTCCGGCTAGGCCTTCAGTCGCGAGCAATGCTCGTTTTGCGTTCCCGTTGCAGGACATCACCTGCGGGCGCATCCTCGACAGCGGCTTCACCAACGTGAAACCGTTCCGTCATGAACCGCGATCGGCGCACCGTCGCTCTGAGACTCGCATTCCTGGCTTGCCTCGTCGGCTTCGGGTGGTGGCTGCGTCCACACGAGCCGCCCACGGCACCGCCGACGTCCACCCAGTCGACTCTTCCCGAACGGACGCCGGCGCAATCGCTATCCGTCGAGGCCGTACGCAACGAGGCGGCTCCGGAATCTCCCCGGCCCGCTTTCGCGACGTTTCGCGGTCGCGTACTCGATGCCGCCACCCGCGAGCCGGTACGCGAGTTCGAGCTGAAGTTCATGAGAGCGCAGCGGACCCCAGCGGACGAGAAGGATCCAGATGCACGCAAGTTCCGCGCCGATGACGGTCGGTTCGAGTGGCAAGACTTGCCCGCTGGGCAGTGGTCGGTCACCGCCGAGTCGACCGGCTATCAACGCTTCAATCTGTTCGGTCTGAAGTTGGCCAACGGGGAAACCACAGCGGAAGTGGTTCTGCCCCTGCGTCGCGGCCACACATTGCGCGGCCGCGTTTACGACGGGGCGTCGCAGGCCGGCATCGCGTCCGCAAGCATCGGCTTCCGCGAAGCCGATACCGGGCGCTTCGAAGGCAACTGGCGCACGCGCCCGCACGTCAGCTCGAGCAAAGACGGATCGTTCGTCCTGAACGGCGTTCCTCCTGGACGCATCACCCTCGAAGTCAGTGCGAACGACTACGCGAGTCGCGAGCTCGATGTGGCCGTTGCCGATGACACTGCGCCCGTCGAGATCGCGCTTTCGAGCGGCGGCATGATCGCCGGCCGGCTCACCGCTGCCGACGGCGTTACGCCCATCGAGGGATTCGCGGGACTGTTCCGGATCGATCGCGGGTTTCACGGCGGCGGCGCCCCCACCAGTGAGAGCGGCGAATTTTCGTTTCGTAACCTGACCCCAGGGAGATACCGACTCACGGGGCAGGCGGCCAGCGGCAACACGACGCGCGAATTCGAGGTGGCGGATAACGAGCGCATCGAGGGTGTCGTGCTTGCGCTGGGCGCTGGCCGCACCGTTCGCGGCACCGTCACGGGCCTAAGACCTGCGGAGCTGAAAGCGGTCAGCCTCTCATGGTGGCCTGACGGCGTGATGGGGCTGAGGCGGCCCCGAGACAGAAGTCAATGAACGCGGCGAGTACGAGTTGCGAGGCGTGCAACCGGGACGCGGCCACGTGATCGCGAGGGTGGGCTTGAGCCGGCAGCTCCAGCGAACGGTCGATGTGCCGGCGCACTCGGATGTCACGGTCAATTTCGATTTCCCGCGAGGTGCACGGCTGTCCGGGCACGTGACCCAGCGTGGCAAGCCAGTTGCACAGGTGCAGCTGACACCGCGGCCCGTGACGGAAGGCAAGGTCTTCTTCCACTACGGCACGTCGACTTCGGCGACGGGCGAATACGCATTCGAAGACGTGGCCCCCGGGGAGTACGTCATCTGGGTCGGCGAGTCCTACCGGAGCCGGCCCGTCCAGGTTTCGGGCGACACGGTTTTCGACATCGACGTACCGCCAGCGCAACTCGCCGGCCGCGTGCTGGAAGATGGCGGCAAGGTGCCGATTGTGGGAGCCGAGGTCGTCGTGTGGTCGGCGGAGACGACGGCGGCGCAGATCCGCCTGCAGGATCGCGCGGATCATTTCGGACGATTCGAGCTCGCCGGGCTGGAGCCGGGCGACTTCGTCCTGATCGCGTACAAGCCGGGATACGAAATGTTCCGCGAGCGGATTTCGTATACCTCGCCGATCCCGGACATGACGATCGAGCTGCGTCGCGACGTCGGTGTGGAGCTTCGTGCGCACGACGCGGCGAACGGCAAGGCTCTTCCGCACGTGCACGCCTTCGAGATGATCGGCGCTCGCAACGGCGCCCAGCTGCAGGTTCACCTCGACGAGAACGGCGTCGGCTACCTTCCCAGAGCGCTTGCAGGGGCCACGCTGAAGTTCACGGTAGGCGACTACGTCTCGCGCACCATCTCTGCGTGGGATGGCAAGAGGCTCGATCTGAAGTTCGTGCGCAACCAGACCGCTGACAAGCCTGCGCGCTGAGCGCTCGACTCGACAGTTGCTCAGAGCGACCACCACGCCAGAATGCTGGCGACGTAGCAGACCAACGAACAGACTCATGAGTGTGATTGGAATGACGATGACAGGGATCATGGAACCTAGGTCGTCGAGGTCGAGTAAGGATACGGATCGCCCCAGCCCCCGCGCATCTTTTCGCCCGGGCCGAGCACGCCGATGCGGATTTCCCAGCGCGTGTTGCCCTTGTGCACGAACTGCCAGTCGAACTTGCGCCCTTCCAGCTGCCAGCCGGCGCGCTCGAAGCTCTGACAAAGCTCCGTAAAAGCACGCTGCGCGCCGCCCCCGCGACAATCGATGTACGCGAGCACGCCCCAGGGATTGCTGATCCCGATCCAGCCGGAGTCTTCCGGGTCGTAGCGAGCGCGAACACGGCCACCCATGGCCACAGAGTACCGCGGTTACTGTGTGGATATCCAGTGGATATCTCTCACTGGTTCCCCGACAGGACCGACGTGAGTGTGCGGAGGTCCTCGGCGCGACCTGACGTCTGCATCGCCTCTTCGGGCAAAAGACACAGCAGTCGCCCTTGTTCGGGCGCAGGACCGTTCCGCATGCCTTGCAATCGTAGAAGTAGACGCAGGCGTCCGTGGGCATCGACTCCGTTGCAACGTGCCCGCATGCTGGACACTTGAGCTGACAGGTTGTTTCCAGCGACGCGGTCATGCTTACTCGATCTTCGCTGCCGGTACCTTGGCCAGGAGCCCGTGGGTCTCGCGCGCAAAGACCTTGCTGTCGAGCTGCGGAAACTTTGTGTCTTCGAGCTTCCAGAGCTGGTGCATCAGAAGCTGCGGCCGCGGTGGAGCAACTCCTACCCACTCGACGTCCGGACCGTACAGCAGCCACACATCCCACGCGTAAACCTGTTCCTTCTCATTCCTGAGCTGCGTGGCCTGGCCAGTGTGCGGCCGAATTCACCGCTCGCATTCCAGTAGTGGCGCACATGCGGATTGTGGATGAGTCGTGCGGCCGGCGCGACATCCTTCGCTTCGGCTCCGATCACCGGAACGTGTACCACGAAGGTCCTGAGCCGCACATCGCTCGTGAGCGACAGCAGATCTCTTATTCATGTCATCCATGCCGCGCAAGCAACCTGGACAGATCGGATCGACGACGAACAGCAGCCGAACCGATCCCTTTGGCTCGATCGAAGTCCTCACGCAGTCGAGCGAAATCATCGCCGAGGATGACATAGGCCGGCGGCCGCAGCGCATCGGCCGCCGCTGCATCGGTCAAGGGGTCAGCAATCATCACTGCCAGCAACGCGACGACGCACTCACGCGGCGCATGGTTACTCTCCATCTAGGTAGCGACTCTCGAAACGACTGCCACGACCGAAAGCCCGACAACCAACACGGTAGCGATCCACATCGTCCAACGCAGGAGACGCGGTGGCTGTGACGTACATGCGCCGTCCGGGCAAGGCGGCTTGCGATAGGCGAGCCAAAATCCGCAAGCGAGGAACAGCGCCGCTCCCGCAAGCGCATAGGGAAACAGGAATGCCAGACGTGCGAACGCGATGGCGCCCGATACCCCCAGAAGGGCCACCGCCCACGGCACGCCACAGCACAGCCCCAAGGCAGCGGCGAAGCCGCCGAAGCCGACCGCACCGCCCGCGACGCTCAGAACTTTGGCCTTCTCTTCCATTCGAACCCTAGGGTAAGGTCCGTACCTAGGTACGGAGTCAAGTGACGCCGCAGCGCGTCACTCACTTCGGAGACGAGCCCAATGGCTACTCGGTCACTGCACGCATTCCTCACGATTTCCCAGCTCGCGACCGCTGCCGCGGTCAACATCGAGACAGTGCGCTACTACCAACGACGAGGGCTACTGCGTCAGCCGACACGCCCGCCCGGTAGTGTGCGGCGCTACGCAAGCGCGGACGTGGATCAACTGCGCTTCATCAAGCGCGCACAGGCGATGGGATTCACGCTGGAGGAAATCAGGAATCTGTTGAAGTTACGCACGCAGGACGCCTGCCATGCCACGCGTGCGCTCGCTACCGAGAAGCTCGTCTGATCGATGCGAACATTCGTGAGCTTCGACACCTGCGCACGGAGCTCGCCCAGTTGGTCGCGGCATGTGATGCGAATGTCGACGAGTCGCGTTGTCCGGTCATCGAGCGACTCACGCACTGATCACGGTTCCCCGCGTGCGACGAGGCAAGCCCTAGCGGACGAGCCGCCCGAGCGAGGAGCTCTTGCCGACGCGATCGAAGTAGCTCCAGGCGGCGTGAGCGATGCGCCCGATGCTCTCTTCCGCTTCGACGCCGTCGGCTGCGAACGTCGTCATCACTGCGATAGCGAAAGGACGGCCGGGGACGAAGATGATGCCGGCATCGTTACGCACGGCGTCGAGATTGCCGGGCTTGTTGGCGATCATCAGGTCCGCCGGCAGGAGCCGCGGGATGTAGCTCGACTTCTGCGTGCTCAGCATCTTGATGAAGTCTTCAGTCGTCGCCTTGCCGAATACACGCCCCTCGTGGATGGCTCGCAGCATCGTCACGAGCTCGCGCGGTGTCGCGGTGTTCTCTCGCCCTTCCTGCGCTGCCTTCACGTCGAGCATGTGACGCCTGAGGCGCGTGCGCTCCAGACCGAGCTGCACCAGCCATGCGTTGACGTTGTCCATGCCGACGCGATCGATCAGGACATTGGTCGCTGAGTTGTCGCTCAACGAAACCATCAACAAAGCGAGGTCGCGATTCGTGATGCGGGAAACGCCAGCGGACATCGCTTGCAGAATGCCTTCAGTACCGACGCCGTCTTTCGCGTTGACGGTGTAGAGGTCGCCGAGCTTCGCGCCGGAGCCGCGCTCGTGCTGGCGATACAGCTCCGCGAGTACGGCAATCTTGATGGTGCTCGCGGTCGGATAGATCGCATCGGCATTCAGATAGAACGCGCGCTGATCCGTGAGATCCACAATGGCGACGCCGACGACTGCATCCGTCTCACGCACGATGGCGCGGATGGAGTCTTCCATGCGACCCCAGAGCACGTCCTGCTTCGCGCGCACGGACTCCGGGGTGTCCGCCGGTCCCTTGGCATCCTCGGTTGCACCGAACGCCGCGGACGCAAAGAACGGGATCAGCAGTAACAGTGCTTTCATGGCGGATCTTTCTCGAAGGTCGTGATGCCAGATGGCAGGTGAACCCACGGGTGTCTGCGGCAGTCGTAAACAGAAACCTGCGGCGCTGGAAACTCCGGATCGGCGAACGCACCCACGGCGACGCTCACGGACTTGTCGTAGCCGACCTCGGTGTGGAACACGGTGGTACCGCACACGGGGCAGAACCTGAACAGGAACTTCGCGCCTTGATCGCCGACGCGGAGGTACTCGGTCGCTTCGCCGGACACTTTGAACGGAGCCGCGAAGCTGGCGAGCGCTGCGAACACACTACCGGTACGTCGCTGGCAAGCGAGGCAATGACACACGCCGACGCCGCGAGGCTCGCCCTCTACTTGAATGCACAATTGGCCGCAGGAGCATGAAGCGGTTCTGGAAGCCATCGGGAGATCCTAACAAGGTGGGAGAGCTTGGGTAAGATTGCAGTCATGACTCGTCTGCTGTGGCTACTAGCCCTCGCCCTCTCCGGATGCGCGTCGATGAACACGCGCGACTGCGAACACTGCCCGGAAATGGTCGTAATACCGGCTGGCACTGCCCTGCTCGGCGCCGCTGCCGACGACAAGTTTCGCAATGCCGATGAACTGCCCGAGCGCACGTTCGTCATTCGCGAGCCGTTCGCCGTGAGTCGCTACGAAGTCACCCGCGATCAATATGAAGCCTTCGTGCGCGCAACGAATCGGCCGGTCGGTGGAGACTGCCTCACGGATCGGCGCAAGCGCGGCGACTGGCAGTACGACGCGGCCACGACATTTCGAGACCCCGGTTTTGTGCAGGCTGGCGATCATCCCGTCGCGTGCGTGAACTGGGACGAAGCGCAGGCGTACATTGCCTGGCTCAACGCGCAGACGAGCGGCGGCTATCGTCTGCTTACCGAAGTCGAGTGGGAATACGTTGCGCGCGGCGGCGCGACGCAGAACTTGGTCTATCCATGGGGCAACGACTCAGCGAAGGGTTGCCCATTCGCGAACGTGTTCGACCGCACGACGATGCAGACATACGCCGGGGTGGACACGACCGGCTACAAGGTCTTCGATCCCATGGACTGCGCGGATGGTCGACTCAATACTTCGCCAGTCGGCTCGCTGCAGCCGAACGCGTTCGGCGTCTACGACATCATCGGCAATGTCGCGGAGTGGGTCGAGGAGTGCCACAGCACGTCGCACGATCAGCTGTCGGAATCCGGTGCGCTGCCGGCTAGCCAGATCAGCTGCGCTCGTCGCATGGTGAAAGGCGGATCGTGGGGAACGCTCGCGCACAACGTTCGCATTGCGGAGCGCGTACCGTATCCCGGCACGCATCGCGACGACTCGATCGGGATCCGTGTCGCCAAGACGCTGCGCTAGCGTGGCTTCCCCGCCTTGGCGAGCGACACCACGGCCTTCTCGACCGTCGGCCAAGCCTGCGTGCCCGGCGCGATGATCTCGAAGTGCCCGGCGCCTTCGATCACGGTCAGCTCCGCGCGGTCTCCGGCCTTCTTCGCGAGCGCGACGTACTCGTCACCGAAGGCCGGCGGAATCAACCAATCGAGCGACCCGGTGATGAGAACCTGCGGGACACCGAGCGGCAACATCTCCGCCGGCGAACCTTCGCGCAATCGCTCGGGCACTTTGTCGATCTCGCCACCGAGCAGCTGAGTGACCGGCACGCTCCCGCACACCTTCTGCAGATGGTCTGCTTGCAACGTCTGCAGCCGGCCCGGTCCGGCCAGGTTGACAACACCGCTCACCGGCAAGGGATTCTTCATGTACAGCGGGCTGTTTTCGGGGAGACCGCGCCGTGCGGCCGCCCACAGCGCGAGGTGCCCGCCGGCAGAATGCCCCACGAGCACGACGTGCTTCAGATCCAATCGATACTCGCCGGCGATCGTCCGCAGGTAGTCGATGGCCGCACCGATGTCGCGATACGTGCCCGGCCAACCGCCGCCCTCGTTGTCGACGCGGCGATACTCGATGTTCCAGGTCGCCATGCCGGCCTTTCTCAGCGTGTCCGACATCGGCACCGTGTTCTTCAGGTCAGCGAACTTCTTCCAACAGCCACCATGGATGACGACCGCCACAGGGAACGGACCGTGACCCGGCGGTAGAAACAGCTGACCGAATTGATTGACGTCGCTGCCGTACGCCAGCGTGCGATCGGGCGGCGATGCGGGAATCGCATCCACTTCGCGCGGCTTCAGTAGATCGGCGGAAGTCGCCGACATCGCGATCAGCGCGACTACGGCGCCCAGAACAATGCGCATCACGGTGTTTGTGCTCGTCATGCATCAAGTCTCGCAGATTGTCTCGCCATGCAGACCCTCGCATCGTCGGGCGTCGAAACTAACTTTGGTGCGGATAGAAGTCGCACGATGAAGCGCTGGACCTCGTGCCTGGTATCCCTGTTCGAGCAGCGCAGCGAAATCCATTCCGTCACGTCAGCGACGGACGTCGGCGATGGCATCGTGTTCGGCTCGACCGGGGATCAGCGGATCGCAATTGCTCGCTGGTGAGAGCATCTCGAGATCCTCACGCTGCGACTCGGGCCGTGGTGTGCCGAGGTTCCAGGTCCAGCCCAGCCTTGCCAGCGCTTCGATGATCCATGCGGCGGGATCGCTCTGATCCTTCGCGAGGCCGATGCGCGCCGATTCCGGGAACGCGTGATGGTTGTTGTGCCAGCACTCGCCGTAAGTCAGCAGGCCCAGGCCCGGAAGATTCGACGCCTGCACGGCCGCGCCCTTTACGCGCCATCTGCCCGGCCCGGGATTGTGGCACCAGTAGGTGATGCTCCAGTGGCCGATCACGCTGACGCAGATGCGCACCGGAACTCCCCAGATCAGCCAGCTCCAACCGCCGATCGCGTAGCAAGCGAGCGCGATCGGAAGTTGCTGCAACATCCAGGTCTTTTGCAGGAATCGATACCAGAGGTCGTTGGCGAACTCGGGCTCGATCTTGAATACCGGCGGCCGCGCAAAACGGAAGCGGCAGTTGAGTTGCCAGAACAGATCCACGAGCGGTGAGCGACGATGGGCGAAGAAGTCGTGACACGCCTGCTGTCGCTGCGCCCAGTCCCTCTCATCGTGGACGCGCAGGATGCCGAAAGGCCCGGCAACACCGACCAGCACTCCGACGTACACGAGCGCACGCTCGAGCCATTTCTTGCACGAGTAGCTGCGATGAATGAAGCGCCGATGCATGCCGACCGAATGACCGAGCAGCAGCGAGCAATAGGTCGTTACGAGAAACAGCACCACTGCGCTGGGCGTGACGAACAGCGGCGCGAAGACGATCGTGCACGCGAGCATCGCCATGTTCCACAGCGATTTCGCGGGACTCCACACGACGCTGCCGTCCACAGCATCGGCTTCCCGGCCCTCCATTCTCGCGACGGGCCTCATCATCGGCGTTCAGGGACGACGGCATGCTGCGGAAGCTGGTCGGTGATTTCGAACCAAGACGCCTTCGACGCAACGTTCCAGTGCTGCGCGACGGAGAAAGGCAGATCGCCATCGACTGTGCCGAGAGCAACGCCAACGATCCCCGGGTGCGCCTCGGAGCGCGCGACCATGTGCGATCCGCAGGTCCGGCAGAACATGCGGTGCATTTGCTCGGAGGACTGGTAGTCGGTGATCAGTTCCTCACCCTGCAGCCACGAGAAGTCCTGTACTTTCACGACGGCTCCCGAGCGAAATGCCGCGCCGTGCGCCTTGCGGCACATCGAGCAGTGGCAGTTCACCGCGGTCAGAACGTCGCCGGCGATTCGATACTTGACGGCCCCGCACAAGCAGCCGCCAGAAAGCACTGTTGATGACATGCGCAGGTTCCCCAGGTCCCGGGCAAACTATTGCACGTCGCCCCGCGTTCCGCACGCCGAGGAAATTCTTGAAGACAGTGAAACGAGTGAAGCGCGTTAGCGACCGCTTGCGACAGGACCGAATACTCCAGCGACACAATGCCGGATGGATAGACGCGGTGACCGGTGAGCTCCAGCTTCGCCCGACTGGCGGGCTGCGGCAGCATTTGTAACCCCTGGCCAAGGAGTATGGGCGTCACGGCCACTTCGACGGTGTCCACTTGCCCAGCGTCGAGCAAGCTGCGGAACAGCTCGCCGCCGCCGAAGAGCCAGATGTCTTTCTTCGCTTGCTCTCGAATCGCCGCGATCGTTCCCGGCGATGCGTCACGAACGACGGATGCGGTCGGAACCGGAACCGTGTCAGGCAACGTGCGAGAGAACACGAACGTCTTTGTGCCGGCAGGCCGCGGCGGTGCTCCCGGCCGGAGCATCAACTCGAACGTGCGGCGCCCGACGAGGAATGTATCGAACTGAGCAAAGATCGCCGCGAAGTCGATTGTGGGCTCGTGCGTGATCCAGTCGAACTCGCCGTGCGGGCCGGCGATGTAGCCATCGAGGCTCATCGCCACCAGGTAGCGTACCCGCGGCACGGCCTGCAGTTAGCGGACGTGTTCCTGGCTGGAGGGGCGTGGGATTGCGCCGAACACCGGCGGCTCATGCGTCCGTGTCACTCTCAGGGGCGGTCGATGTGACGGTCGCGCGCTCACAGGTCGGATAATTTCCGACACTTCGTTGAATGCCCCGCACTCCCTGCACTCATAGACGACGGCGCCCTCGGACCAGCGAAATTCCACGACACCACGTTGAGGCTGCGCGCAGGTGCGGCAAATGGGCGTGTCCACGTGAAGCTCCGTCCGCTCGATGAATCGGTGGGGGGACGAAGGCTAGCTCCGTTGGACACGTCCTGCAATTAATCTGCGTTAAGGTTTCGCGTCTAGAATAAGTCCGGCCCGGACGCGAGGACATTCCTCGGATCGAAACAATGCTTTGCGCGGGCCAGCTCACTGAAACTCTCCCCGTAGTGCCGCCGCCAGTCCGAGCGTGAGAGCTCCACTGCGCTAAACGGATAGAGCGTGCCGCCCAGCGCGCGACTCTCTTCGAAGAGACGGCGATTGGCCTTCAGCATGAGATCGACCTGCGCCGCATTCGCGGCATAGCGAATCAAGGCGAAACCGACCAGCTTCTCTTCCGTGGGCATGCGCATCAGCGGCTGATGGAACCGCGAGGAACGCCACGCGAAGATCTGCGCGACGTTGTAGGTGCCCAGATCGGCGTCGTTCAGCCGCGGCAGCACTCCCTCGATCCACTGAGTGGCCGCCGAAGCCGGCAGCACGACCGACATGGCAGGATGCGGCAGCGGCGGGAACGGCCCGGTGGTGATGCTGAAGTTCTCGACGTAGGTGAGATCATCGATCTGCAGCGCCCCCGGCACGAAGTTCAAGCCGGCGAGCAGCGTCGCGTCATCGGGTGCCGCGGGCGGCGAGTAGTACTTGGTGCCGCGCAGAACGACTGAATGGCCGCCATTCCCGTTCGAAAAGGTGAACATGACGACACCGTCAAATCGCTTCTCGTCCACGAGGCGATCGGCGTCAGTCAGTGCAGTCACTACATCCGGGTAGAGAAGTGAACACGCTCTGACCCGTGCCGGCGCTGCGACCAGTTTGATCACCGCACGCGCGAGCACTGCACACTGGCCTTGGCCCGCAAGCACCGCGTTGAAGAGATCCTCGCGATGGTGCCGGGAGCAGGTCACGATGTGGCCTTCGCCCGTCACAACCTGCAGCGCCTCGACGTTGTCGACCTGTGCGCCGTATCGATAGGTCGTCGGGCTGATCCCGCCGATCGACAACGTTCCGCCAACGCTGAGCTCGAGATAGTCGGGAATGACGGGCGGTGTTGCGCCCTGCTTCAACGTCTCCTGCAGCACGGCGCCCCACGAACAGCCGGCGTCCGCGAGGACTCGCGCACCCGGCAGATTGTGCACCTTGGCGAGCGTGCTCATCGCGATCACGATGCCGCCTTCCACCAACGACTGCCCATAGATCGAGTGGCCGTGACCGCGCACAGCGACGCGCAGGTCATGCTTGTTCGCGAAGCGCACGACGCGCGCGATGTCCAGCACAGAGCCCGGTTCGAGCACGGCGACGGGCCGACGGCGAATGAAACGCCCGTAGTCCTCCGATGCCGCCGTCAGTGCCTCCTCGTCCCTGCGCAACACGCCGTCCAGATGCGGCAAGTGGTCTAACTTGGCGGCACTGGCCGCCTCCGCGCTCGTCACCCAACTGCGATTGATCGGATCGAAGCCGATAATGAGCGAGCCGAAAGCCAGACTCTTGACCAGATCTCTGCGTGTAGTGATTGCCATGTGCACTCCGTGCCGCGGTCGATGCGGCTTCGAGTGCGGGAGTCTGGAGATGTCGGCTGCACGCAGGCAGCGCGCAGAGTGAGAACGCGGCGCCCTCTCAGGAGGAAAGTGCGTCCTGAGCAAAGTTAGTGGTGCCTGGTTACCGAACGATCAGAACTTGATCCGCGAGGAACTGCTGTCCGTGACGTGTTGAGAACGCTTCGAGAGCATCCTTGTCCTGTTCACTGAAGTTCCGGTTGACAGGATTCGTCAGCACCATGCCTCGCATCCGCAGATCCGTCAGCGGACCGTCGGCGACGCCCGAGCTGTCTGCTCGATGACATCCCGCAGCGTTGCGAAGCGACCGTCGTGCATGTAAGGCGCAGTGACGGCGACGTTGCGCAGCGAGGCGGCACGGAACCGGCCTTCGCCCGATCCCGGATCGGCCGGCGCGAGGTCGCGACCGTTGTTGGCCGAAAGTCGAGTGTCTGCGCCCCCATCGGTGGCAGAGCAGCCGCAGCTCGAGGTGAAAATTTCCGCCCCTCGCCTCCTGTGCCGTCAGGACCAGCTCTGGTCGCGGAACTCGGCAACGCTTGTCGGCTGGAAGGCGCGGTCGAACTTCGTGTCGACGCGATCATCGAACGCAGACTGAGCGAGTGCCTTGGCATCCGATCGGCCGTGACCTCAGCGTGCCGATGCCGCCTCGAACAGCGGCGATGAAATCCGTCGCCGCGAGCTTCGGCACCAGCAAGGAATGGGTTGCCGGCTCTTCCTCCTCATAGCTATCGCGGCACCATGTGCTCGAGGCTGGCGAGGCGTCATCGCCGAAGTCCAGTTGTCGAAGTTGTAACGCACCGCGGTCAGTCCCATCACGTTGCGCTTGGTCAATTCACCCTGCGGACCAGCGCTGAATGCCTCCGGCGCCGCGAAGCCTGTGCTGCTGGAAGTGGCAGGTCCCGCACGAACCCATGTTGGAGATCGACAGGCGCTTGTCGTAGAACAGGACGCGGCCGAGCGTCGCGCCGCGTTGGTCGTCGGATTCCCGGAGTCTTGCGTGGTGTCCCACAGAGGGGCGAAGTCCGCGCGCGAGGATCTCACGATGGCTGGCAGAGTGAGCTGGGCATCGTCGTAGATGAAGGGCGTCGCGGGAAGCGTCGGCCGCCGCGTCTCGACGACCGGCGCGGCCAATGCAAATACATCTTCCCCAATGCCGCCGAATCCGTCATCGGCCTTGACACGAACAAACACCGCTCCGGTCGAGTTGAGCACGCCGACGACACGCGTGCCCTCGACCCGCAGGCCGCGCGAGGCAGGCGTGAGCGTGACGCTGTATGTCAGTGGATCGTCGTCGGCGTCTTCGAAGCCGCTGCCGCCGTGCGTTACCTCGAGATCCACACTGGCGCCAACGCCCAGGATGCGATCCTCGTTTGGCTGTACAACGACCGGCACCGCATTCGGTTCGATGGTGATCGGGTACTCCCAGAACAAACCGCCGCCGCGTCCATCGTCGACCTCTACGACGATGCCCGTCTGCGGCCGCTCACCTGGGAAAGCGACGGTCGGTATGCCCACGATGTGCGTGCCGGAAAGATGCAGGCCTCGCCAAACTCCCGTCGTCGTGCCCTTGAGCTGGATCTTGAACGACAGCGCATCGCCGTCGGAATCGAAGAAGTTCTGCGCAACGTCGTAATCTAGTGGATGGTTGACGATTGCGTCCGGATAGACAAACGCCCCCAAGGGCCGCGCGCTTGGCAAACTGTTAGTTGGCGGCGCGGGCGGAGGTGATGGAGGCGCCGGCGGTTGAGGTGCAGGCGGCTGAGGCGCAGGTGGCTGAGGCGCAGGCGGTTGAGGCGTAGCAGTTGCGCCTGTTCCAGCGGAACTGGGCGCGGCAGCATCGCCCCCACCACCGCCGCCGCAGGCCGTGCACAACCCCGCGACGCAGAGTGAAATGAGGAACAACTTGATTGTTCTTGTCGCCTTCAGATGCATCGACGTGCCCCGAAGCAGGAGCGCGTCACCATCTCACGAAGGTGAAATCACGGCAACAGGTAGGAATTTCAAGGGCAGGACTTTCCCGTCCGCAGCTCGTAGATCTGCCTCATGGTGTAAGCCGGCAACGCTGTGTGCAGATCATCCCAAGGCGGCATGAAGTCGACGAAGATGTGCTTGTCCGGCCGAATACCGAAGTCATCGTCGAACAGACCCGCGGCGATCTCGAACGACTCGCCTTCCGGCGACGGCGGCGGCACCTGGCTGCCGCAGGTCGAGCAGAAAAACGAGTGATAAGCCGGCGGTGAATACAGGATCGGCGCAGCGTATGACTTGACGAGCTCGCGTCCGGTGAGGAATCGATAGTCCTGCGTGTTGACGCGAATGGTGAGCAGCGATGAGCTGCCCGACACCTTTCTACAACGGTTGCAGTGGCAATACTCAGCCGGACCGCAAGCCCGATCGATCTCGAACGTTACGCCGCCACACAGGCAGCTGCCGCGAATGGCCATCTGAACCTCATTGATGTCACTGTGGGATTGGAAACGCGGGAAAGGCCGGCGCGGTTGACCTTGATGAACGACTCGGTCACCCGACGATCCAGCGAGCGATCGGCAGCCAGGCATCCGTGAATCCAATCGCGCGTCTGAGCGGGATGGAAACGAGCAACGCAATACCGCCCACGATGTAGGCAGGATGCACACGCCCGATCCGGCGCCAATCGTGTACCCACGCCCAGGCAACGAACCCGAAAGTGACTGCAGGTGCGAGCACCAAGCGCGGCAACCCAAGAGGAGCCATGACCTGCGAGTCGAGGCGTCCCATTGCGGGTACCAGCAATGTCATCGTTGCAAGCAGCATCAGCCGCTTGTGCCATTCGCGCTTGTGACGAAGCGCGAGCGCGCTGCCGACGAACAACGCAAACATCGTGGTCGTGCCAAGGGGCACGGACAGGAACTGCAGCGGGTCGCGGCCCGGAGGCGCATGCCCGGCCGCGGCATTGCCGATGCCCATCGACGCCGCCTGCACTGCGAGCAAGACAGCCACGCACGCCGCAAAGATCCCGAGTCGTCGGTGGATATCGATCCGGTGTACCGCGACCAGGCGTGCCTGCGTGTAGTGCAGAGCAATCCACACCGTCGCGATGAGCCCGTGCAGGTGGGCCGCCCGCACGAGCGGCGGATTGTCGAAGAAGATCCGGAGATAGTAGGTTTTGGCAAACCCGACGAATACCACGGCTGCGAGCGCGGCGATGGCGATGGCTTGAAAGCGGTGGCGTGCGATGAAGGTGTTCATGGCGCGCAAAGTAGTCATCGCAGTCGCGCCGGCAATGAAAGCGTGATTATTTGCGGCTTACTTCCTTATGATCGCGTGCAAGTGACTGACGCAAAGGAAATTCATTTCGATGGATGGATGCTGCGCCCCAGCTCCGGCGAGCTGCTGCGCGACGGTCAGACGCAACGTCTGGCGCAGCAGCCGCTGCGAATGCTGATCGAACTGCTGCAGCATCCCGGCGAAGTCGTCACGCGTGAGCGACTGGTCCAGGTGCTCTGGCCGAAGGGCGTCGTCGATTTCGACAACAGCCTGAACGCGGTGGTACGCAAACTGCGCGTCGTGCTCAACGACGACTCCGACACCCCGCGGTACATCGAGACGCTGCCGCGGATCGGCTATCGATTCGTGGGGACGGTTACTCCCACACCGACGACCGTGGCCGCGGTCGCGGTCGCGGCCCCCCACAAAGTCCGCTGGGCAGCGTGGGCCGCTGCGGGGGCAGTCGCGATAGTCGCGGGTGTCGCTTGGTGGCAAGCGCAAAGGCCCACGACGCTGATGGGGCCTGTTGCACAGCTGAGCGACGGTGCCGGCCGCAGCACCAATCAGCATGCGTACGAGCTCTATCTCAACGGCAAATTCCACCGCTCGCGGCGCGATGTGAACGGCGGTCCGGAAGCGATCAAGAACTTCGAGGCCGCGCTGCGCGAGGATCCCAACTTCGCCGAAGCCTGGGCCGCGCTCGCCGAAACGTACACCGGTGCAGGAATCACGCAGCAGATGCCGATCGACGAAGCGATCACCCAGGCGCGAACCGCAGCGTTGCGCGCGATCGAGCTCGATCCGAAGCTCGCATCGGGGCATTCGGCGCTCGGCACGATCATTCTTCACTACGACTTCGACTATGCCGGCGCGGAAGAGGAGTTGTTGATCGCCCGCGCAGCCGACGACCATTACTCGCGCACCTGGCACACCTATGGACTGTTGCGCGGCTATCAAGGCCGAACCGACGAAGCGTTCCAGTACCTCGGACGCGCGCGCGAGCTCGAGCCCATGACGCTGCTGTACAGCGCGAGCTATGCCAACTTGCTCTATCAGGCACGTCGCTACCAAGAAGCGATCGACTACGTTCGTCCGCTGCTCGCTTCACAGCCGCGGTTCGATCAAGTGCGCGGCGTCATGATTCGCTCCCTGGTCGAGATGGGTGACATCAAGGCAGCGCTGGAGCAATTGCCGCTGCGTTATACAGAGATTCCGATGTTGAGCGACGCCGGCCTGGTCTATGCACGCGCCGGCCGGCGCGAGGATGCCGTGCAGCAGTTGGAACGCCTCGAACGTCGCAGACGCGAAGGCTACGGAATGTCTTACGAGATCGCGATCATTCACGCCGCGCTCGGACAGATCGACGAAGCCTGCACGGCGTTGCGCCGCGCGCCCGACGATCATTCGCAAACGCTTGGGTGGCTAAGGTCGGATCCCCGGATGGATCCGCTGCGGAAAGAGTCGTGTCATGCGGAAGTGACGCGGCGGTTGTTCAAGGAAGAGCCGTGAAGCCACCCGTCGAACCGATGCTCGCCAAGCTCGCAGACCAGCTGCCGGTCGGCGACTATTTGTATGAACCGAAATGGGATGGCTTCCGGGCGATCGTGTTCCGCGGCGAGGACGACGTGTACGTGCAGAGCCGCGACTCGCGGCCGCTCGATCGTTACTTTCCGGACCTGCACGACGTGCTGCTCGAGCGTCTGCCGAAGGACTGCGTGGTCGACGGCGAGATCGTGATCGCGACTGCGCGCGGGCTCGACTTCGACGCTCTCCAACTGCGGCTGCACCCCGCGGCATCGCGCGTCGAGAAGCTCGCGAAGGAAACACCCGCCTCGTTCGTCGCTTTCGACGTGCTTGCGGTCGGCGGACGCAATCTCATGGACGAACCGCAGGCGGCGCGCCGTGCTGCCCTCGAGAAGCTGCTCGGTAAAGTGAAGCCGCCAGTCCATCTCACACCCGTCACACGCGACCGCGCGGTCGCGCTCGACTGGCTGACGCGCTTCGAAGGAGCCGGCCTGGACGGCGTGATCGCGAAGCCCCAGTCGGGCACATACCTGCCGGGGAAGCGCGCGATGATCAAGGTCAAGCACGCGCGCACGGCCGACTGTGTGGTGGCCGGATTTCGTTGGCACAAGAGCGGCAAGGACGCGGTGGGTTCGCTGCTGCTCGGTCTGTATGACGACAGCGGCGTGCTCCAACATGTCGGCGTCACCTCATCCTTTACGATGGCAGTGCGCAAGCAGCTCGCGAAGGAGCTTGCACCGCTTCGCCAGAACGCGATGGATGACCACCCTTGGCGCGAGTGGGCAGGCGCCGCTGGCGAATCGAGCCGCATGCCAGGCGCGCAAAGCCGCTGGAGCGCTGGTAAGGACTTGTCGTGGGAGCCGCTGAGGATCGAGCGTGTCTGCGAGGTGAAGTACGACCACATGCAGGGCGATCGCTTCCGCCACGCAGCCATCTTCCTGCGCTGGCGACCCGACAAGCAGCCGCAGGACTGCCGTTACGATCAGCTCGAAGTCACGAAACCCTACGAGCTCGAGAGGATCTTCTCGTCCGGGTCGAGCGGCTCCTGAGCAGGCCGCAGATCTTCGGGCACATGCTGAAGATTGACGCGGATCCGCGTCCAGGTGCTGGAGCGCCCGCGCATGGAGTCGACCAACAAGTCGGCCGGCTGCAGATGCGCCGCAGCCTGCGGATGTCGCGCTTTCCAGCGTTCCATCCCCGCCAACGCGTCCTCCTTGCGGCGAGCGCGTCCGATCTCGACCAGCGGCATCGCTTCGGCTTCGATGATTTGCGCTTGGAGGGTTGGACGCGAGGAGGCTCCGACGCCTGTCTCCGGTAATGCGGCGGCCACGGTGCATCACCCATGCCCTGGCGCTCAAAGAGCTCGAGCAGACCTTCGATCGAGCCAGCGTGCTGGTCGATTTCCGCGTGCAGGTCGCCGAGCTTCTCGAAGCGCGCGGGCATGGAAGCCAGCGTGAAATCCGCCGGGTCGCACTCGTCGACCTCGTCCCAGGCGAGCGGCGCCGAGACGCGTGCGTCGGGCGTTGGCCGTACAGAGTACGCGGAGGCGACGGTACGGTCCTTGGCGTTCTGGTTGTAATCGACGAACACACCGTGGCGCTCCTCCTTCCACCACTTGCTGGTCGCGAGCTTCGGTGCACGTCTCTCGACTTCACGCGCGAGTGCCAGCGCGGCGCGGCGCACTTCGTCGAAGTCCCAGCGCCGTTCGATACGCACGCAGATGTGCATGCCGCGCGAACCGGACGTCTTCGGCCATCCGACGAGGTTGAAGTCATGAAGGACAGCGCGTGATACGGCGGTGACTTCCTGGACCTGCTTCCACGTGATTCCAGGCACCGGGTCGAGATCGACGCGCAGCTCGTCGGGATGTTCGAGGTCTTCGGCGCGCACCGGGTGCGGGTGCAGCTCGAGACAAGCGAGGTTCGCGAGCCAGGCGAGCGCCGCCACGTCGCGCGGCACGACCTCCTCCGCAACGCCGCCCGACGGGAAGCGCAGCTCGACCACATCAATCCAGCTCGGGCGGCTCTTGGGCGCCCGCTTCTGATAGAAGTGCTCGCCTTCGATGCCGTCGGGATAGCGCACGAGCATGTTCGGGCGGCCGCCGGCGCCGCGCAGCGCTCCTTCCGCCACGGCGACGTAGTAGCGCGCGAGGTCGAGCTTGGTGTAATTCGGCTTCGGGAATAGCACCTTGTCCGGGTTCGAGATCGCGACTTCCCGCCCGGCGAGAGTGAGGATTTCAGCTTCGCGGCTTGGCGCCATCCGAGGATTCCTTTAAGCTAAGCCGACCCACGCGGAGTTCGCTGTCCGGAGCATAACAATGGACAAGCCTCGGATCTTCCTCGGCTCATCGGCGCAGCAGGCAAAGCTCCTGCAGGCGCTGACGCGCGGTCTCGAAGACGTCGCGCGCGTAGAACCTTGGACCGCGTCGTTCAATCCCGGGACCACGACACTGGGGCGGCTGCTCGAGCTCACGCGCGAGGTCGATTTCGCCGCCTTCATATTCGCTGGCGACGACTGGACGACCAAGAGCCCGCCACATCCGAAGGCAGTGCACCTGGCCAGGCTGCTCCGCGAGACAACGTTGTGTTCGAGGCTGGGTTGTTTGGCGGCGTCCTCGGAATGCGCCGAACGTTCATTCTGCATGCGCATGGCGCAAAACTTCCCAGCGATCTCCTCGGCCTCACCTGCATTCGATATGGGGATACGATCACCGCGGCCGAGACGAGAAGCATCAACGAGAAACTTCGCAAGGCGATCGAGAGCGAGGGCCGCCTCGCCGGCATAGAAGGCATGTGGTGGCAGTTTTCCCTGACGGAGCGCACCGCCGAGGAGCCTTCGGCCGATGAGCCTCTTGCGGATCTCGCGAGACCGCAACGGGATGTTGGAGGTGTCCGGCCGCTCATGGCAGGCGGATGGCATGCTGTCAGCGCGATATTGGAGCGAAGCGGCACGGGAAAAGAAGGATCCCCAAGGCGTCTTCTACTATTGGAAGGGCGAACGGCCTCGGCATCCGAACGCACCTGCGGTGGACGGGACGGGAGAGATCAGACTCGAATCCGCGGATCGCGCCGCCGGTTACTTGACCACTTCTCGCACCTCTTCCGAGCGGCAGCACCAAGACATCGGGGGTTTACCTGCGCGCCGATCTCGAGGACCTGACGATCATGGACGGAAGCGACGATCAGAAACGCGCCGAGTTGATCGCGGCACAGTCTGCGGCGTTGGGAATCGATCAGGAACGCGTGAGGATTCACGCGCACTAGAGCCGCGCGGCGTCGGCGCGACTACGAACCTCGGCGAAGGTCCAGTCGCGGACGAGGTGTCCGTTCTCCCAGACCGTCACCATCGCGTCGTCAAACCCAGGCGGCTTGACGACATCGGCCAGGGACTCGGCTTCGGGCGGCACCGGCACGGTCTGGAAGGTGCCGAGTTCTCGGTGCCGTAGCAGAGTCATGCGACCGCGCTTGCTTAACTTGCCCTTGTCGGTGACCGGGTCCTTGTAGACGTCGATCCAGCGACCGTCGATGCGGGCCGCCGAGCACTTGAGGGCGAAGTTCTGCGTGTCTCGGTTGAGGTGCTGCAGCAGTGCGCCGCCCATGCCGAATGACAGGTTGTCGGTGGCGTATCCGGCGCTGGTCACGCGCTCGAGGATCGCGCGGATGCTGTTCGGGTTAACGCCGTCGCCCTGGATCACGCGAACGTGATTCAGCACCTTGTAACCCTTGCCGTTCACCGTGTGGCCGAACGCCTCGTCCAGCAGCACGAGGCACTGATGCACGACTTGCACCGGGTCGCCGGAGTCGGGGCGCACGACCAGCGTGGCGCCGGATTTGATGACTTCTTCCTTGAGTGTCTTGCCCCAGTGCTCGCGGATCGCGTTGTAGATGTCGTAGCTGTCCGAGACCACCGCAACGACGGCGCCCGGCTTCGCGAACTGCCGCAGCATGTTGCGGTAGGCGTCGACCTCGTGCTCGCGACCCCAACTGGTGATCGTGCTGTGCTCGGCCGCGGGAATCGAGAAACCGGCCATCGGCTCGCGGTAGTACGCACGCGCGGCCATCAGGCTCGGCACGTTGTCGGTACCCATGAAGTTGACGAGGTGTGCCGAACCGCCGAGCGCAGCCGATTCCGCACTGGATACGCCGCGGGCGCCGAAGTCATGCAGCTTGAACGGCAACTGCCCCGCCGGATCGTCGCTGGTGCGCTCGAGGAATTGCCGGATTGTCTGCTTGGCGTGCCAGCTGGTGGTCGCCACCGTGACCGGATACCAGAGGCGCAGCAGCATGGTCTCGAGGTAGGAAGGCACCCAATACGCATCGGGATCGGTTGACTCGATCGTCACCAGGGCCTGGTGAGTTGGAACGACTGTGCCTTCGGGTACTGCGCGGATGCGGATCGGCATGTGTCCGCCATGCCGGTCGATGATGTAGCGCCAGCCGGCCTCGTTGAACGGCTCGCCGTGGGCGGCGAAGACGTCGCGGGCTTCATCGACGTTCGCGTGCGTGATCGGCTTGGTCAGGTATTCCTTGAGAATGGCCTGCAGGCCGAAGAAGAGCGTGCGGTCGTAGAGGCCGCCGCGGGACTCGACGTAGAAGAACGTCGCGTCGGTACCGGGCGGATACTGCAGCCAGTGGCTCGCCTTGTAGCTGTCGGTGTTGAGAAGGAGGTTGTTGAGGAATTGCATGACGAGAGTGTCACCCTTCTTTCGAAGTGCGCTCGGCGCCGAGGCGGATCTTGATATCCGCGTAGGCGGCGCGGATCAGGTCGCGAAGGTCTTCAGCGGCGAGCTCGGCATCAGGCTTCAATTTCACGTGCCGCATGCGCTTGCCACTTCCCTCCAGCATGCCAGCAGGATCCTTGAGCAGTGCGCCGTAGAAGAAGCCGACGTTGACGTGACTCTTGAATGCGTTGACGTATGCGAACGGCGCATCTTCGACACACGCGACAGGGCAACCATCGTGCATCAGCTCGTCGGACGTCATCACCGCACCGTCGCATCTGCTCGAACCATTGTTGGGCGATGGAGCGGAGTTCGACGGGACCTTCGGTGAACCAGAGGTCGACAGCCGGATTCCGCTTGATGCCTCCGGAGACGCGAAAAATGTCTACGCGGTCGATCAAACCGCGGATGTCCAAGGCGACGCGATGAGGTTTAGGTCGGCGCATGACTGGGCAGTGATCTCTCGCGCACATGATAGATGCTTTATCCTCTGGCCCGCATGCTCACCGACCCGACCTTCTATTTGGTGGCGATACTGGCTGTCGCTCTGATGGGCCTGGCGAAAGGTGGATTCGCGGGCGTGGGCGCCATCGCCATGCCGTTGCTCGCTCTGGTGATCTCGCCCGTTCAAGCCGCTGCCATCTTGTTGCCGGTGCTGATCGTGCAGGATGTCGTCGGGGTGTGGGCCTTCCGCAAGAGTTGGGACCGCGGAACACTCACGCTGCTGATCCCCTCCGCCGCTGTGGGTATCGTCCTGGGCTATCTGCTCGCGGCCGAAGTGTCCACGACAGCGGTGCTTGCAGCTCTGGGCGCAATCTCGATGATCTTCGCGGGCTATCGCTTGTGGACATCCCGCGGCGGTCGCGTGCAGGTGCCTCGAAACGCGCCGGCACCGCTAGGCGTCGCGCTGGGCGTGGCTTCGGGATTCACGTCGCAGATCGCTCACGCAGGTCAGCCGCCTTTTCAGATGTGGGTGCTGCCGAAAAACTTGCCACCGACGACACTCGCCGGGACGAACGCCATCTTCTTCGCCGTGATCAACTGGCTGAAGGTCCCGGCCTATCTCGCGTTAGGGCAGTTCACGAAGGCCAATTTGACGGCAGCTGCGCTGCTCATGCCGGTCGCGATCGCGACAACGTTCGCGGGCGTCTGGCTCGTTCGGCGAGTGGAGGCCGAGCGGTTCTATACGATCATTTACGTGCTGATGATTGCTGTCGGCGCACAGCTGCTTTGGAAGGCGCTGTCGCCAATCAACGCCTAGCGCTTCACGCGACTCACGTATCGGAATCAGTAGATCTCGCCGCGCGAGGACGTGAGCGCACCCGCTTCGACGGTGAGCGTGTAGGCGATGCCGCCTGTTCCGCGCCAGCGACTGAGGTCGAAGCCGTTGCCCGGTCCGATGCGGTAGACGGCGACATTTCGGTAGGTCAGCGGAATGCCCGGTTCGCAGATCTCCGGAGGCCCAGGAGTCGTGAGGAAGTACACGAAGGGTGTCGGATGGTCGGGTGTCGTGAACACTTCTGCGGTGCCGGTTGTCGGGTTGACGTGCAGTGCCGTCTCGCGATCGGCGGCGATCGCCCGCGCCTCAGCAGTCCACCCGTCCCTGACCAGCCGCGCGAGGAACGCCACCGTTCGGCCCATGCGGTCGCGCTCCTGCAGATGCTGGTCGGTGATCAGGCCGCCGAGCATCGGCAACGCCAGGAAATCCCGGTCGAGCGTAAGGTCGCGATGGAACGGGTTCGCCAGACCTTCCGCGGAGGTCAGGCTGCTGTTGCTCATCGCCGAGTACAAGAACTCGCCCATGATCGCCATCCCCGCGCTGGTGCCGCCGACGGGCGCGGGCTTCGCGGCCACATGATGGATGGCATCCTCGATGGGCGTGCCCTTCCAGAGTTTCACGTAGTCGGACTGGTCGCCGCCGGCGATGAAGAGTGCCTCTGCGTTGCGGATGGTCTCGATGACGAACGCGTCGGTCACGGCGTTGCGGTTCTTGAAGACGATGGTGGCGACGGAGTCGCACGAGCACAGGTCGTAGATGTAAGGGTTGTAGGCGTCGGTGCCAGAGGCCCGGATCACCACGAAGTCGCCGCCGCCCGCGTGTGCCCCCATGCGCACGAAATTCTCATCTACGTCGGTGCCGCCGCCCTGGAGCACTAGCAGTCCGCTGGTCGATGTGACGACGTCAGCCGGATTGCCGACGACGGAGTACTGATAGCCGGGCGCGGCCGCGGCGATCGTGCAGCCCGCCACGTACAGCCCGATGACACCACACAGCTTCGCAAGATGTGAGCGCATGATCCTTTCCTCTCTATCGCTGGTTGCTGCAGCGCTGTGGCGCTGGTCGAGTATCGTACTCCCAACCTGGACGAGACCAACAAGTGCAAAAACGACAAAGGCCCAGACCTCGGTCTGAGCCTCTGCGGCGGCCTTCGCAGGCTTCGGTTCGTGCCTGACGGAAGTTTGACCGGATGACGTCTGCTCTCACTCTCTACGTAATGGAACGGCTTCTTCTCCGGGCCGAATCATTGCAACTCGAACGGCTGACCATCCCATTTTTCGATCACGATGGGCTCCCCGCTGAAGCGTCCAATCTGAAACGTAGTGCCGGCCAACGCGTTCGGCACGTGGTACGTGCCTTCGCGGCTCACCGGCATCCATAGATCCACCGCGTATTCGCTGCCCGGAAGGATCTGCGTGATCGTGAACCCGCGCGGAAAGCGGCGGCCTCCCGGCTTTACCCGCATTTCGACGCCGGCGCTCCTGCGCAGTGTTATCGCCTGATTCGTGCCCGGTGCGGAGTAGAGGATCTTCTCGCGATGGAGCTCGTAGCCGGGCTTGTACACGATCAGCACGATTTCGCCGGGCTCGATGCCCGTAAGCTCGAATCGACCGAAATCATCGGTCTGCGTGTTGCTGCGCACGCCGGCCGTCTCCTGTCCGGTGCCTCGAGCGTATACGTGAGCGCCGACAATCGGCACCGCGCCGCCATCCTCCACGACTCGCGCAGACAATCGCAGCGACGTTATTTCGATGTTCTGCACAGCATCGCCAACGACGGGGATGCGCCGGACGATGTCCCCTTTTGCTCTCATGAAGTACTCGCCCGGTGGCAGACCTTCGACCTCGTACCGGCCCTGTTCGGACGTCGTTGCCTGATAGAGCACTTCGGACTTATCGCCGACCCGTTGCAGCCGGACAAACGTTTCGCGTACAGGCTTGCCGCCTTGCGTGACGACGCCGGACACGCGCGCGCCCGAGGGGTACTCGATGTCGAGCGTCACGTCCGCCTCGCTCGGCACGACCACGCGCTTCTCGAACTGAACACTCGGGCCAAACACCGACACGACTACATTCCCCGGCGCCACGCCAATCAACGCATACGTTCCCCGCTGGTCGACGGTCGCGCGGATTAACCCCGGCTTGTACTCGTGTCTGGCCACGACCTGAATTTGATCGCGATGCTCCGGTCGAAAGCCATTGACCGTTCCGCTAATGCGGCGCCCGGCATCCAGCACAAGGACGACGTTGGCGTTGATCTCATCCTCGCCCAAGGTCACCTCATGACTCACGCGACCGGCATCCGTGCTCGCTGCCAACCTGTAGCGGCTCGCGGCCAGGTGCTCGAAGGCGAACTGACCCGTTTCGCTGGTTTCGACACCGAAGTCGAACTCTCCAGGTCCCTGGAGAGTCACCAATGCCTTTACGGGCGCGCCCGCTGCGGTCATGAGGGTGCCTGCGATCGTGCCGCCCGTGGAAAGGGCGATCTCCTGCGGCGATGTCTTTTCATTGACCGTGACCGCCACGCGTCGCCACGCATGCTGCGACTCCTGCACCGTGAGGATGACATCGCCGCCTGGAATGCCATCCAGTGAAAACGAGCCGTCCTCTTGCGACTGCGCATACGGCTTGTGCCAGAAGTCGTCTTCGGTGCCGACGGGCCGAAAGCTGATCCATGCGCCGACGACCGCGGCGCCGCTGCTCAGCTCGACCACCCGGCCGCGCACTTCGTAGCCTCGCCGCAGCGGCATGGCGATTTCGCGCGTTCCACTGCGTTTGAGATCCAGCTTGTCGAGATTGAACTGCTGATAGCCAGGCGCAGTGATGGCCGCATGCCAAGTGCCTTCCGCCAGGGCAGTCCATATGAAGCGACCGCTTGCGGAGCGGAACGCCTTGCTGACCGGCTGAGCTATCGTGCCGGTGTCCGGGCGCACTCAGATCAGATGGACCTCGAACTCCTGCACGGGTTGCTGTGAGACAGCATCGATGACCCTGCCGCGAAATGCAGCTGCACCTGCAGCCGAGGTGGGCGCTGACGCGTCTGCCACCGCGCTCGAGCTACCTGCTTCGACAGACGCCGGCCGTCCATTCGGAGATGGCCGTCTACCTTGCGGTCGATCCCGAACCAGGTTCAGAAGCTGGATGTGGCGTCGATATCCATTGGCGGCCGAGCGCGAAGGCCATGCCCCCCGCGAGGAGCACGACTGCGATGAGGACGGACAGGCGATGCTTTTGACGATCCATGACGTGAGCCGACTGATGGCTCAGAGCGTCGTCAGAATGCTCCGTTCACTGGCCCGCCGCAAGCCGTGACGGCCCAGGAGCGGACATCCGCGATGCGATGCGCGCGATCGACACGATGGGTTACTCAGCATCGCGCCTGGGTCTCATCTCATGTCCAGAAGGATCCATGGAAAGCATTATTTCGTGAGACCCGACCAGCGGGCGAAGTCGTTTGTCCTGTGGCATCATCAACTTGATAAAGCCCCCAAGACACATGCTCAGGATTCGACGTTGCAGGAAAGCCTGCCGCCGGATCGTCTAGAAGATATGCAATGCCAAACGCGGTTTCGTAGCCAACGATTTTCGCAAAGCGCGCAATTTCATATTCTGATACGCCACATTCAAGCATGCGCTTGACCAACGTTCCGTAGTCTCCGGTGGGCGGCCCGTTAACGGCAACGCCGCGACGCGCCTCACCCACGAAATGTCGTCCTCGCTTGGAACTGTCATCCAGACGCCACGAACGAACACCTGTTCAGGAGTCATGCGTTTCACCGCAACTTAGCTTCATCCGCCGAACCACCGCCGCCGCAAATCTCTCCGCCGACCCACCCGCAAACGGAAAAAACAACGACGGCTCGATCAGCTCCAACTCCAACACCACCGGCTCCCCCTTCTGATCTCTAATCAAATCCACCCTCGCATACAGCGGCGTCTCGAACGGCATCGCCTGCATCGCTCTCGCTCCCACTCTCAACTCCGCCGCATCCGGCACACGCGCCGTGATCGACTCCTTCGCGAACAACTCCGTGCGTCGGTCCTTCCTTCCGCTTCAACAGCGGCCCTTTCCGAATCGCGTGGCTGAACTTGCCTTCGAAGTAGATCAGCGCCGTCTCGCCATACTCGTCCACTCGATTCAGGTACGGCTGCAACAGCACGCTCCTCTTCTCATGCAACATTCGCTGAGCATGTTCGGCCGCCTCTTCCTTCTCCTCCGGCCCGAAGCGCTGAGCGTCGCGCGAGCCCGCACCGATCGCCGGCTTCACGACGAACTCATCACGCTCGGTTCGCTTAGCAGCTCCGCGATCCGCCACGGCGCGCTCTCGCCCGGCTCGATGAACTTCGACAGCACGGTCGGCACCTCCGCGCGCGCGAGCTCGCTCAGGTAGTGCTTGTCCGAGCTCCACTTCACGACCGGCAGCGGGTTGAGCAGCTTCGTCTGCCGACCCACCTCCCCTGCCCAGTCGAAGAATTCCGCCAACCGTTGCGGGTAATCCCACGTCGAGCGCAACAGCGCGATGTCGAACCGGCTCCAATCCTGTGGCCGGTCCCACTCTGCAATCACCACCTCCGCGCCTGCGTTGCGCAGGGCGGATTCCAGCGGCGGCAGATCCTCGTCGAGATCGCGCGCCGCTTCAGCAGTTACCAGTGCTATAGTTGGCTTGCTCATCTTTTCCCGCTGATTTCTTCATCTCTATCGCCGCTGCGGAGTCGGGCTAAAGCCCGACCTACAGGGGTCCGGCAAGGTTTGTGCTCATGAAGGATCTTACCAAGGGTTCGATCTCCAGCCACATCATCGCGATGGCAGTGCCGATGGCGGCTGGCATGATCTTCCAGACGCTCTACTTCTTCGTCGATCTGTACTTCGTTGCGAAGCTGGGTGACGCAGCGGTTGCGGGCGTCAGCACGGCTGGCAACGCGATGTTCATCATCATGGCCCTGACGCAGGTGCTGGGCGTCGGCACGGTCGCGCTCATCGCGCACGCGGTCGGCCGCAAGGACCAGGCGGACGCGAACCTCATCTTCAACCAGTCGCTGCTGATCGCCGCTCTGTGCGGCGTGCTGACGCTTCTCGTCGGTTACACGGGTTCGCGTGCGTACGTGCGCTCCATCGCAGCGGACGAGGCGACGGTCCAGGCTGGCGTCACATATCTATATTGGTTCATGCCCGGCATGGCGCTGCAGTTCGCGATGGTCGCGATGGGTTCAGCGCTGCGCGGCACCGGCATCGTGCAACCGACGATGGTCGTGCAGGTGCTCACGCTGCTGATCAACACGATCCTCGCGCCGATCCTGATCGCAGGCTGGGGTATCGGTCGTCCGATGGGTGTCGCCGGCGCAGGTCTCGCCAGCACCATCGCGATCGTCATCGGCGTGGTGATCCTGTCACTCTACTTCGTGCGGCTGGAGAAATACGTCTCCTTCCACAAGGAGCAATGGCAGCCGCGCCTCGCAATCTGGAAGCGCATGCT
The DNA here is from genome assembly GCA_963830745.1 of uncultured Gammaproteobacteria bacterium. Lineage (GTDB taxonomy): Bacteria > Pseudomonadota > Gammaproteobacteria > Steroidobacterales > Steroidobacteraceae > Steroidobacter. Next base: position 8,523 of record CAWHNL010000007.1, on the reverse strand, counting down.
CACCATCGGCCTGCCGGCAGGTGGCGAATTCGCGTTGATGTTCGTGTTCACCGCAGTCACGTACTGGGCACTGCGCCACTTCGGTGCGGCCGCGCAGGCGGGGTTCGGCATCGGCGGTCGCATCATGCAAGGCATCTTCCTGCCCGTGATGGCGATCGCGTTCGCCGCCGCACCTGTCGCGGGTCAGAACTTCGGCGCACGTCAGCCCGAGCGCGTGCGCGAAACGTTCAAGTCCGCCGTGAAGCTGTGCACTGCTCTGATGTTCGTGCTGATGCTGCTGATGCAATGGCGGCCCGACGCTCTGGTCCGGATATTCTCGACCGAGCCGCAAGTCGTCGACGTCGGCTCGCAGTTCCTGCACATCATCTCGTGGAACTTCGTGCTCTCCGGGGTCATCTTCACGTGCTCGAGCATGTTCCAGGCGCTCGGCAACACCCTGCCCTCGCTGTACAGCTCAGCGACGCGACTGATCACTTACAGCGTGCCGCTCATCTGGGTGTCCACGCAGCCCTGGTTCCAGCTCGTGCACGTCTGGTACCTGTCGGTCGGCACTGTGATCTTGCAGATGATCGTGAGTCTGGTGTTGCTGCAGAAGCAGCTGCGCGTGCGGCTCAGCGGGCTAGGCCAGATTCCAGTGCGGGCTGAGGTATCAGCTCCTCCCGCAACCTGAACCAGCGTTCGCGCCGAGTCATTGCGCGGCGAGCGCTTCCGTCTGCGCCAAGTGCTGCTCGAATGCGGGCAGCACATTATCTGCAGATGCGACTTGAGCTCCGCGCAACCGCGCGGCCGGAAGCAAGGTCGTCTTCACCGCCGCGATCGCCGCGCGATGGAACGCAACTTCGCGCCTGATGTATTCCGAGTCGAACTGTGCGCCCTCAAGCATTCCGGAGCTGCACCATTGCGGTCGCGTGCTCTGGTGGCAACGGCATCGCGCCGGGCGGTAAAGCTCGGCGGCGCACTGCACTTCTCTGCCAATTGATAAGCGGCCCGCCGTACGCCCGTATGGTCCGACGCGACATGTGCAGCGAGATTGCGGACGGCTTCGGATTTCCCTTGCGCCCGCGCGAGCAGCGCTGTCTCGATATCGAAGCTGTTGACCTGGATGTAGATGCCGAGGACTTGCGAGTCGCTGAGCGTGTCCGCGGCAGCCGCCGCGCTGGCGAGCGCGGCCAAGCCGAGCACGCCGAGGGAAGAGTGTCTTGCGCATGTCATCGCACCCAGTGACGCTACAAACCGTAGCGGCCCCAATCTAGCGACGCACGGAGCGGGCTTCTGTACCGAACGTTACGCCCCCGCCGAGTCCGCGCAGCGCCGCCACAGTCGCGAATCGCGATCGCGCCGCGCTGGGATCGAACCCGCACCGCCACGCACTAACTCCTGCATCAACCTGGCGATGACTTCGCGTGTCGTGCCCAGATGCCGCCCGAGCTGCTCCCTGCCGCGTCACCCGCAATATCCCATCGGCACCTGCATGCGAAAGAATGAATTGCACGAGCCGTTGCCGCTGATTGCTCGAGTGCACCCGCTCGAGCTCGCCCATGAGGCGATACACGAGCGTCGAGAGCGCCTGCACCGCCAGGTTCTGCATCGCGCGTTCGCTCTCGAACAGCCGGCGGTACACCGACACCGGGCATCAGCGACGAGTATCGGTCGGCATCTCGGCCTGCACCCACGCCGGATACAGCAGATCGCTGAAGAGGCAATTGAGCGCGAGCACGCATGCCTCGCCGGGGTCGACGAAATACAGCGTTGCTTCGTTGCCGTTCGCCGGGATCGTGAACACGCGCAGTCGGCCGCCGACCACGAGATACGCACCGGATACGGCCTGGCCCTTGTGCAAGACCGGCGCGGCGCGCGGCGAGTGCGTGATCGAGACGCTCTGCGCCAAGAAGCGCTCGCGCTTCACTGCCCAGGCTTGCAAATGGCTCGAAGCGCGCCAAGGCGTCCGACGGACTCGGACCCTTACTTTCTGTGCCGGCGTGTATTTTCGCGCGCCCATGCTTGCTCTCACTCTACTCTACCGAGCCAGCGGGCCGAGTTCTGTAGCAAGAGATACGCTCGCGGCAGCGCCACGGCCTGAGTCGGGCTAAAGCCCGACCTACAGGTTTGTCACTGACTCGCAGCGCTTTGCAGCGGTGATGGCTTGCGAGGCGGTCATCACTAACCGCGGGCGGACTGAACATCCCGCCAACTGCAGCCGCTCGGCGGTCCAGCGGTTGCACATCCTGAATAGTGTGGAACTTGCCGCGCGCGTGATAGAGAGAGCGCACTGGCCGCCGGCCACGCGATAGCCTTTTCCGGTCGGGCTGATCGGTTGAACGAACGAATCGTCGATCGACTGGGCGATCGCCTGCAACTCGAGCGTCCGAGACACGTAGAACGACGGTCTCGCTTTCCTCAGTCGTCTCCCGCAACCGCTTGCCACGGCACCACTTCCATCACCGTCGGCGTCGGCCAGAAAACTGCGGCAATCGTCACGCCGAACGACGGGTCCGGCGCCTGGTAGTAAGCAGCATCGCCCCAGCCGAATTCGAGATAGCGGGCTTGTGGAAAACTCTCTGAGCACCGGCCAGTCGCGGTTTGGCAAGTCCGCGACGGCCAATCGCCACGCCCGTGTGGTGCCCGCGCCGCACGACATAAACGACTCGCGATCGCTCAGCGTCGCTCGATGCGCGCTCGGTTGACGACGAGCATCCGCAGACAACAGTGCAAGTAACGAGAATCGCAGCGGCAAATCGACGCATGCCGCACAAGATACCTCAAGCAAGAGACGACAACCCGCGCGAGCAAGAGGGCGACTCGCGCGGGCTGCGGCCTTCCCCCCAGGGCGCAACGGCGGCCACACCGGGAGTGCGCCGCCGTCACGTTCAGGCTCAGTCGTTCTCGAACTCCACTTCGCTCGCGGTAAACACACACCGCCGCTCACAGTGCCTTTCACTTGCGCGTGGCGATGCGACCCGCGGCGTCGGCGAAGAATCCGTCCGGCAGCAACACCCTCGAAGTCCGTGCCCGCGTTCGTCTGAATCGTCACACCGAGGATCGTGAAGCTCGGACGACTCACCGTGTCTACGATTCCACGCAACCGCACTTCCCTATCGGGCCGACGCCGTTCGAGCCGCGACGCGACGACGTCGTTGCTCTGCGCCGGCAGCTCCGCCCCGCGCACTTCGACAAAGTCGCCAGCGGTGATGTTGCCCACGTTGAAGTTCGGCACGCGCTGATCACCTTTGTCCTCGATGCGCGTGTTGGCATTCACGGTCACGTCGATGCCGAGCACCACAAGCTTGTTCGCCGCACGGTCGACGGAATCGACGCGAGCCTCGATGAGCGCTCCCCTGGCGCTTGAACTGCACCTTGGTCGCGACCAGCACGCCGTTGGCATCGATCTGCCCTTCCGCTTCCACCTTGACATTGAGTGCCAGGTCGGCGGCAGAACCGTTCTCGAAGCGAGTAGAAGAATTTGTCGTCACGGGCTTGCCCGCGACGGCGAAGTCGGTCGCCGACGCGAACCGTGTAATTAATCCCTCGATCTCGACCTGCATGCCTGGGCCGCGATCGTCATCGTCCCGCTTCAGCTCGATCGAGCTCGCGACGAGCTCGCCAGACGCGTTGACGGAATTCGCCTCGCGCTTCGATGAGATCGTCGTTGCGCGGCTGACCGCCTGGAAAGTTCTGAACCGTCGCCGCGGAGTAGTCGACAACGAGCGCGGCTACATTGAGCTTGTGCGCAGCCGTGTCGACGGCGGAAAACCGCGACGCCGGTGACTTCGAAGATCGTGCCGGCAGGTTTCGCCTCGATACGCGTCGCCTGGATATCGTCGTCTGCGCGGCGCATGCCGCTCACCTCGACGATGTCGCCGGCCGCAAGACCCGCGAGCGATGCCCCGGGAATGTTGTCGTCGAAAGATGTGTCGGCATCGGTCAGCACGGTCTGACCCATCACGACGAGCGCACCGGCCGCGGCATCCACACTCGTGACGGGACCCTTGACCAGGTCGTCGAAGTCGATGCGATCCGCCGTGCAATTGCCGGCGCCGTCGCGACGGCCATGGATCTTGACGACATGACCGACGCGCAAGCTTGCCTGAGTGCCCGGCTTGCCATTGATCGTGAAGGCCGCGCTGCTCGTCTCGAAGCGCACGCCGTTGACGAATACGCTACCGAATCCCGTGACCGTGCCGCTCGAGATGACAGCCACGTTCTGCGCCGCTGCCTGTGGAGCGCTATCGCTCGAAGAACCACCATCACCGCATGCGGCCAAGCCGAGGACCGCCGCCGTGACGAAGAGCGCCTTCATCAGATGTAGTCGCGTCATCTTGTGAACTTCCCGCTGAGATGAAGCGACAACGGACGAGACGCAGGAATATTCCTTCGAAACGGCTGCGGAATAAGCGCGATGGCCAATCGTTATTGTCAAAGCGACGCCCAGCCGGGCGCCGTGCCTTCACCTTTCAGGAGCTTGCAATGACTCGACTCTCTCAATTGTGGACTGCACTGTTCGTCACCAGCACGCTGCTTTCCGCAGCCGCGGTGGCCCGCGAGCCGAACGAGCCCCCGCGCCGTGAGGATCGCCGCGAGGATCGACGCGAAGACCGCAGAGAAGATCTGGTCGCGAAGATCGGCGTGAGGATCGGCGCGAAGATCGCCGTGAAGATCGCAATCACGATCGCAGCGGCCCCAGCCATGGCGACCATGATCGACAGAACCACGAAGGGCGCCGGCACGGACAGCGTGGCAACGGGTAAGATCGAAAATCATGATCACCTCTAACTCCCTACTGGCCGGCACCGTCGTCGCCGTACTCGCCCACTGCACTACCATCTACGCCGACACGCGCGTGCAGGCCTCCAGCGGCGTGCAGTATTCCGACGGCAAGTACGGCGAGACGACGAGCACCAGCGCACTGGTCGTGCCCTTCTCGGTTCGCGCAACGTTCGGATCGTGGTCGATCCGCGCGTCGCTGCCGTACGTCACCGTCGACGGCCCGGCCGATGTCAGCGAGATCATCGACGACTCCAGCGCGCGCGCATCCAGCAGCGGCTCAGGCAGTTCGGGCTCGGGTTCCGGCAGCGGGAGCGGCAGCAGTGGCCGCGGCAGTAGCGGTAGTGGTAGGGATGGTGGCGACGATGACGATGACGACGGAGCCGGCACCGGAGCGGACTTCGCAGAGAACGGCAGCGAGTCGGGTATCGGCGATGCAAGCGTCGCGCTGACCTACTCGCTCGACTCCATCGGCGATTCGCCCGCGTATGTCGACTTCACCGGCCGCGTGCGATTGCCGACCGGCAGCGAGGAAGATGGCCTCGGCGTCGGCGCGACGGACTACGTCGCGCTCTCCGAGGTCGGTTGGGACGGTGATTCCGGCGGCGTGTTTGCGAGTGCCGGTCGTCGCTTCCTCGGCGATTCCGACGACTTCGAGCGCGTCGATGGCTGGCAAGCATCGGTCGGTGGCTGGGTCAAACGCCGGCAGCCATTCCGCAGTCGTCGGTGCCTACTACGATTGGCGCGACTCGTCCGTGCGTGACGGCGAGGACCCGAGCTCAGTCGAAGGCTACGTGTCGTGGCGCCTGAACGACGTGTGGAAGATCGAGCTGAACGGCGGCGTCGGTCTCTCCGATGCCAGCGCCGACTACACCGCGGGACTCACGCTGATCTGGCGCAACAGCGTCAAACGCTGATTCAAGCACAGCGCGCCTGATCGCTGCGGCGCCGACCAGTGCCGCTCGATGAGCGCGCGCTCGTCCGCAGATTCCAGTGCAGCACTGCCGCCGAGGCGATCCATCACATCGTCGAGCAGCTCGCCGCGCCCGCAGCTCGAAACCCTTCGTTCGGATCCACAGTGCCGTCCCACGCAACCACCTGCCACTGTGCGCCGTTGCGGCATGCCACGCCTTCGGCTGCCGCACTCGCCTCTCGCGAGCGGAATGCTCGACAGTAGCGCCCGTCTTCAGTTTCGAACGTGAGGATGACTTGCGCCGCTCGCTCACCGTCCTCGATCGTCTTGCCGCTCTCGCCACTGTCCAGTGCAGCAAGCAGCGTGTTCGACGACGCACCACTCAGCGACGGAAATGGCGCGGAGGCAACGACGGGAGCCTCTGGAGCTTCCTGTGATCTCGAGAGCACGAATCCAACGATCACGCCGCTGATGCCAGCAGCCAGCGCGGTGATGGCAACGCCCCATCGCAGCGAAGGCCGTACGGTGCGCGACACCGGCTCGCCTCCGAGAATGCGTGCCGACAACGGATCGTTCGGCTGCAGAGCCGGTAACGGAATCTCCGCCTTCAGGCGCTCGTCCGCGACGCGCATTCGTTCGAGCCGAACTCGTGCGCCGGCGTCATCGACCAATGCCCGCTCGACGCGCGCATGCATCTCAGCGTCGAGCTCGCCGTCCATGTACGCACACAGCAATTCGTCGTTGAGTTCCAATTGTTCGCTCACTTTGTGGCTCTCACACGCTGTGGCCCTTCCCCCAGGCTGGCCGCGAGCTTCGCCCGCGCCCGCGCCAGGCGGCTCATCACCGTGCCCATCGGCACTTCCAGGATGTCCGCCGCTTGCTGATACGACATTCCTTCGAGCACGACCAGCGCGATCACGACGCGCTGATCTTCCGGCAACTCCTCGATGCTGCGTGCTTCGTTGGATTGAATGTGTCGAATCGTCACATCGCGTCCGTCGGCACCGGCGAGGTCCGCATGCGAATCCAGCGACTCCGCGCGTCTGCGATGAGCGCGCAACTCGTCGCGCCAGGTTCTGCATGATTCTGTACAGCCAGCTGTCCAGGCGAGTGCCGTGCCGCCACGAGTCCGCATGGCGCAACGCACGCTCTACCGCCGCTTGCACTACGTCCTCTGCATCGACGTGCGACCTCGTCAGCACGGACGCAAAGCGACGCAGCCGCGGCAGCAGTTGTACCAGCTCGCGCCTGAACTCCGGCATGTCTTCAACCAGCCTCTGACTGACAACGATTCCGCACGAGGATTATTCCCTCCGGCGAGCTCTTTCTGTAGTGTGCAGTTCATGGGTCGTCCAGGCCAAGCATTCCGTAAAACCGCTGTTTTGGCGGCTTTCGTGCTGTTCGCGGTGCCCTCGTGGTCGCACGACGAAAACGAGCGTCGCGAAGTGCGTGCCGAGCGAGAGAGCCGCGACGATCGGCTCGAGCGCGAAATCCGCACGGACAACTCGGGGCCGGGATCGAGGGAATCGGAAAACTCCGGCAGCGGTTCCTCTGAATCTGGCGATCGCAGCGACGATCGTCACGACCGTGACGATCGAGGCAGAGGCTCGTCCGCAAGATTCGAAGTCGAGCGCGACACTGCAGGCCGCGAACGTGTGCGTCGCGAAGTGCTGATGGTCGCGGACAAGGCTTCTATCGACGCCGTTCGTAATGCAGGGTTCACAATCATTGCCGAACGCCCGCTCACCGCGTTCGGCGAGACACTCGTACGCATCCGTGTGCGACGCGGACGCTCGGTGGAACAGGTCATCTCGGAACTGCAAGCGCTTGCGCCGCTCGCGAGCATTGCTCCTCATCACCTCTTCCGCCCGTCTGCCGATGAGCTACCAACAACGGCCGCAGAAACCGCCGAAGCACCTGTTCCTGAGATCAATGCAGGACACGTCGGCGTGATCGATACCGGAGCCGATGTCTCCTGGCCCGCGCTCACGCATTCGATCGTGCAAACCGAAGCCTTCGCGGACGGCGGCTACATGTCGCGCACGCACGGCACCCTCGTGTCGGAGATCATCGCCCGCAGCGGCGCGCGTCTCTCGGTCGCCGATGTGTTCGGCGTTGACGGCGACAATCGATTGATCGCTCCGGCAGCGGCAATTGCGAGCGCGATCGACTGGATGGTCGCGAACGGCGTGCGCGTCATGAACATCAGCATCGAAGGTCCAGACAACTTCGTGCTCGCTCACGTCATCAAGCGGGCGCTCGCCGCTGATGTCGCTATCGTGGCAGCGGCCGGCAACGGTGGTCCTGCAGCGGCGCCGGCGTTTCCCGCTGCATATCCTGGGGCGTCATCGCAGTCACTGCAGTCGACGAGAACGGACAGGTCTATCGACGCGCCAATCGTGGCGACTACATCGCCTTCGCGGCGCGCGGCGTACACGTCGAGTCGGAGTACGAGTCGAAGTCGTCCAAAGCCAAGACTGTTTCCGGCACGTCGTTCGCTTCGCCGGTCGTCGCGGCAGCAATCGCTCGCAGGCTCGAAGGATCCGCGGGGCGTCGGTGGCGTGATCGACTCACTCAAGAGCGAGGCACGCGACCTCGGCGTGCCAGGCCGCGATGCAATATACGGCTGGGGCGAGCTCGCCATTCCGAAAGCATTGACCGCCAGCTCCCGCCAGTAGCATGCTCATAGCGACTCGTGACTCGTCGTTGCGACTCGCGTCATGGATCGTCCGAAGCATCGCCGACTCATCTTTCTCGGACTTGCGCTCTTCGCAGGCGGTGCGCTGCTGCTGCTCGGGCGCCAATGGACGTCCACTCCAACCGATGCTCCCTCCGCCCGAGCAGACGCG
>CAWHNL010000006.1:0-330672 GCA_963830745.1 uncultured Gammaproteobacteria bacterium | reverse complement strand
CTGGAGGAGGAAGTCCTGCAGCTGCTGCAGATCAATTCGCCTGCAGCTGAGCGATCGGATCAAATCTGATCGCTCAGCTTGAGCGTAGTGCGTTGCTCGGCGCCGCCGCGTTTGAAGGTCACAGTGACCTCGGTGCCTGCCGGCAGCGTGCGCAACATCGAGCGTGCGTCGGAGAGTCGCTCCGCGACGGCGCGCTGACCATTGAGCGAGGTGATCAGATCGCCTTCTGCCAACCCAGCCCGCGCGGCCGGGCCGTTCGCGTCGATCGATTTGACTTCGTACGCGTCGATGCGCGCGTTGATCCACATTCCGGAGCGGTCGAATCGACCGACGTCGGCGGGTGGTGGCGCAAGGCGCTCGAGATACATGACCTGATGGGCGTAGTCGAACGTGACCACGAAGCGCTTCAGCAAGCCGCTGCCGATGTTGCCGTCGTAGTTCGCGTCGCTGAATGAGCCGCCCTTGGCTTCGGAAAGACCGGCGACGACGTCGTCGACCTTGATATCGTGCAACGTCAGTGACGGTAGGCGGGCCACATAAGATCGAGACGGACCGCCGACACCCCAACCAGTGATTGCGCTCACGCCCTTGCGGTACTTGTCGCGCAGCTTGTGCCGTGCGACGAACGGCCCGGTGATATCGATCTCGCTGCGCGAGCCCGAGTCGATATCGAACAGCGCCGGCACGCCGTCGATGGCGCCCGTCACTTGCGGCAAGTGATCGTAGAACTTGAACGCAACGGCCGTGCCTGCATCTTTCGCGTCGAAGTGTGCGAAGTCCGTCGTCGTCATGGTCCGCGCGGCATAGTCGAGCCGCACGGCGAAGCGGCTGAAGTATTCGAAACCGATCATGCCGTCGACCTGGATGCCCTCGATCGACGGCTCGTAGATCTGGATCGTGAATCCGACCTGGTCGCGTAGCCGCGCCTTGCCGATGGCGATTTCCCGGTAGCGAGCGTAGCCGCTCGTCGCGGTCTTCTCGCCGGCACCGGAGGTTGCAGACTCGCCGACCGACTCGAGCCCGACCTCCTTGACGACGCGCGGCGAGAACAGAGTGTGGCCGCCCGTGTCGACAATGAATGTGTACGGGCCCTTGCCATTCACCAGCGCCTCGACATACACGTGATTGTTGAGCAGCCGAAACGGTACGGTGTCCGTGACTGCACCATCGACGAGCTCACCGCCGCGCGCAGGTGCAGTCAGGCGCGCATAGGCACTCGGCGCGCGTGCAGGTTCGTGCGCCACACTCGTCACCTTCATCTTCTCGATGTTGGAAGGCCCGGTGCCGAAGTCCACGCTGCGCGTGCCCGCGAACATGACTTTGCCGAAGCGACGATAGTCGTCGTAGGTCTCCTGCGTCTGGAAGAACATCTGCGGCTCGGCCGTCCGCACGAGCAAGTGCGAGTCGGCGTCGAACCACGCGTCGAAACGTGAGCCGCCCTGCGGAGTCACTGCGAGATGATCGAGCTGTTTTGCGTCCGCCTGCTCGCGGCCGACGTAGCTCACCTGCGCGCCGCCGCGATCTGCCCGCCACCAGAGATTCGCGTTGCGATAGGCCTCGTTGACGGCAACCGGCATGCGATCGCCGCCTTCCTGCGTGATCGAGACGCCGGAGATGTCGCGCATCCAGGGCGTCTTGCCATCGAAACCGTTCGCGCCGCTCAGCGGATCGGCGGTCAGCTCATCGACGAACATGCCGGTCGCGAGATCGGCCGTGTAGATGGCCGTTCCCTTGAGTCCGCTCACCTCGGTTGCGTACTCCACTCGTAACGTGCCCGTTTTGGGAAGTCGCCCATCGCTTCTTGATTGGCGTGAAGCACGGCTTCGGCCGTCTGCGCGACGGGATGCGCGAATGCGCTCGAGGCCGCCACGTCAGCAGGAGAACCACAATGGGTAGTGTCGGTTTCGTCATGGCTGCAGACTAAACGCGGGAGCAACGCATCAGTTCGACCTGCATGGGATCGGCTTTGCTGGAAACCCTGAAACTCACTTGCTACTTGTTGACAGCCGCACTGAGCGGGAGCAACTTACTCGCGCATCACGGATTGCCGATCGAAAGCGGCTAGACGAACAAAGAACAGCCTAACCGGCTCACTGTGGAAGGGAGGTCCTGCAAATGAAGCACCTGAAAAACCGAATGTGGCGCCTTTTTCTCGCGTCCCTCGCTTTCGTTCCCTTCGCTGCCCAGGCCTATACCCACGAGGTCGGCGGCATCTATGTCGGGATGATTCGCGCCTATGGCAACAACGCCGGCGTGCAGGCTTTTCGGCGGGCCGACGGCGGGACCTTTCCTGGCTGCACCAACGATCCAACATACATGTGGTCTGATTCCGCCTATGTGACGGCCGATGGCAGCAAGGCGCTGCTCGCGGTTCTGCTGAGCGCCAGAGCGCTGAACGCTCCTGTCAAGATCTACTACACGACTGCCAGCGGCTACTGTCTGTTCCAGATCATCGATATCGAGTAGCTATCGAGCGGGTCAGCGGAACCCGGCGCGCGCCAGCGCCTCATCTATCCGCGCTCGCATCGGGTCCGATTTCATCGGAAACGCCCGGAAAAAATCCTCGCGAGTGAGTGTGTCGTTGCCGCTCGCGCACGTTTGCTGCCCAGAAGGCCGCTCGGGCGGCGTCGCCTGCGAGCGTGTGTGCGGCCGCCGCGATCATCGCAATCAGCACGTGCGCTCCAGGCGAGCGTGCGCCGCGCTCGGCCCAGTGCGCGGCTTGCGCGTCCTCGTTCAGAGCCATGTGGGTGAATGCGCGCGTGGCGAGCATCGCGTAATGCAACGGATCGAGCGGACTCAGGCGCATCGCCAGATCGACGTGCTGCCGACCATCGACGGCCCTGCCTGACAACACCTCCGTCCAGGCCCGCGCGTAGATGCCTTGCGCATAGTGCGGGCTGATGTCGGTCGCGCGCTCGAGCCAGCTCAGGCTGGTTTCGAGATCGCCCTCCAGCCAGTAGGTGCGGCCCATCGTGAAGTTGACGAACGGATCGAGCGGATCGAGTTCGAGCCCACGCTCCGCGAAACGGCGCGCCTGGCCGATCGCGCCGGCGATGTCGTCCGTGTAGTGCATGAATGCGCTCTGGAAGTGGACGAACGACAGACCCGCGTGCGCGCGAGCAAACGTCGGATCCATCCCCACCGCCCGCTGGAACAGATCGATGGCGGCGCCGTTGTCGAGGCGATTGAAACGATACAGATGCTGCAGGCCGAGATGGTACGCGGACCACGCGTCGAGGTTCTCGACCGGGGCGAGGCGCGCGAGTGAAGCTTCGTGCAGCGGAATGCGGATCTCGAGCGCCATGAGCACCTGGGAGCGGATCTGCTCGCGCATCGCGTGCACATCGTCGATCCGCCCGCGAGAAGCGATCGGCCCAGATGACTGCACCATCGCTCGTGTCCACGAGCTTGACGATGATGACGAGCCTGCTCAGCCGAAGCCTCGATCGCGCCAGACAGGCAGTAGCGCACGCCAAGCAGGCGTCCGATATCGCCAAAATCGGCGTCGGGCGCGCGCAGGCGGAAAGATGATCCGCGCGCGGTGACGAGCAGCCAGCGCAGCCGCGCCAGGTCCGTGATCAGCTCGTCGGGCAGTGCGCTCGCCAGCGCTGCGTACCGTTCATCGCCAGCGACGAAGCGAAACGGCAGCACGGCAAGCGAGGGCCGGGACATCCGGTCCAGGCGATGAACCATGTCCGCCAGAGCGCGGGTCTGTCCTGTTTCCGTCGGTTGCAGGAAGCGGCGCGGCAGTCGCGGCTGCGGATACGCTCGCGCTTTCGCCACGAAACGGTATCCCTGACCGTGAACCGTCTTGATGAATTGCTGTGACTTGCCGTCATCGCCGAGCGCCTGACGAGCTGACTTCACCCTGCTCGCCACGGCTGCGTCCGTGACGATGCGGCCGTCCCAGACCTTCTCGATGATCTCGTCCTTTGAAACCAGGCGTTCACTGTTTTCGACCAGGAGCGCGAGCAGCGCAAAGACCTGGGGCTCGAGGCTCACGGCCTTGCCGCTCCGCGCGCAGCTCGACGGTCGCCAAGATCCAGCTCGAACTGACCGAACTCGTAGATCATTCTGTTGCCAGGATAAGGCAGTCGCGCCGCGATCCCGGAAATCTCCAGGATTTCTCCACGCGGTCTGCAAGCTTCGGCGGCGCGGGCGTGCCACACTTTGTCCACTGGCGCCGGAATCCTCCGGACCAGCCAACCGCAAGGAGAGAGATGTATGCCGCTCGTTACTATCGATGTGATCAAGGACGTCTTCACGCCGTCGCAGAAGAAGGACCTCATTGCGAAGGTCACGGAAGCAATGATTGCAGTGGAAGGCGAGAACATGCGTCCCGTCACCTGGGTTCGCATCAATGAGTTCGAAGGCGGCGATTGGGCGATCGGCGGTAAAGCGCTGAAAGCCTCGGACGTTCACGCGCTCGCTGCCGGCAAGGCCGCCTAGCGGCTCGACCGGAACGCAGGATCTGCAATTCACCGAAGGAGGCTCACCATGCTGAAGCTACTGCAAGTGGTTTCGTCGGCCCTGCTGGTTCTGGCCAGCCCGTCCGCGCCGGCCGCAGAGCCGGCGCTGGCCTTCACGTTCAAAGACACGCAACTCGTACTGGGGCGCCTGTCCAGACTTCATCCCGAAGGGATGCGAAATTGCCGTCCTGCACGGCGACCCGGCGAAAGCGAATGCAGACATCTTCTTCAAGGTGCCGGCGAACTTCACGGATCCCCAGTCACTGGCACACCTCGGCAGAGCGCATGGTGCTGGTCTCGGGAGAGCTGCACGTGACGTACGAGGGCCAGCCAACCACGGTACTCAAGCCCGGCATGTATGCCTATGGCCCGGCAAAGCTGGCGCACAAGGCAGTGTGCGGAACGCTGCGCCTTGCGTTCTGTTCATCGCTTTCGAGGCGCCCGTGGACGCTGTCGCTCATTCCACTCAGTAGTTGATCACCTCGCTCGATGCTTGCAGCGCATTGCCCACTGATGGCGCGCGTGCAGGCGTTCCGATTCGTTCAGCGATTCGTCGGGGAGCGCTTTCAGTAGCTTGCGCAATTCCCCGTGAGTACTCGCCAGCGCGTGATCGAGCTGTAGCAGCGAGCGATAGTGCGTGAGAAACACAGGGTCGACGAGATCGCCCTCACCGAAGATCAGACCGCGGATGTGCGCCGCTGCCGCCGCACGCTCCGCGGATGAAAGCTCCGCTTGTTGCGCCAGCGCATGATCGACTTCGGCGATCAGCGACGACAGCGGGCGCAGCCAGGCCCACGCTGGATCGTTCACGAGCCGGTCGAGTAACTCCAAGCCTGCGCCGGACGGCGCGAAGCGGCGTTCGGCGGTGAGCACGGCCGAATAGAGGTCCTGGAGTTTCCGACTGACTTCTTCAAGCATTGTCAGAGTGTAACCCGCAGGTTGCTGAGCTTCATTCCTTGATCCACAGCGGACTGTTCCAGCTCGCCAGCGCCTTGAGGAAGACACTCAAGCGTGACGGCAGGAACTTCCGGCTCGGATACACGGCGAACACGGGGATCGGTGCAGATGCCCACTTCGGCAGCAGCCGAACGAGTCGGCCGCGGGCGATTGCTTCGTCGCAGTACATGGAGGGCAGCAGCCCGATGCCGTGTCCCCGATACACGAAGGTGCTCACGGTGTTGAAGTCACGGCTGGAGAGCGGCCCGCCGACGTGAACCCGGGCTTTTCTCCGGCCGCTGACCAAGTCCCAGTCGGTTTCGTTGTTCCTCGCGCTGAGCAGCACGCATTCGTGCGCCTCGAGATCGCCGGGCTCGGCAGGCCGCTCACGATTCTTCAGGTACTCGGGGGCCGCCACGAGATAGCGCAGAGTCGTGCCGATCCGGGTCGCGACCACACTGGAGTCGCGCATCTCGCCGAAGCGGATCGCGACATCGAAGTTGTCCGCCACCAGGTCGATGAACACGTTGGTGATCGACAGATCGATGCGGATGCCGGGATGCGCTTTCAGGAATCCGGACAGGAACTCCGCAAACGGTCCCTGGCCGCCGAGCATGACCGGAGCCGTAATCCTCAGCAGGCCTTCGGGCTTCTTCTGCGCCTGAGTCAGCACGCGCTCGGCATCTTGCAGCAGGCTCAGCGGCTCCTGGCATTCGTTGAAGTAGTCGCGTCCCTGTGCAGTGAGGCTCACGCGCCGCGTCGTGCGCCTGAGTAGCGTTATTCCGAGCTGCGATTCCAGCACCGACAAGCGGCGACTCACGGTCGAGATCGGCATCCCGAGCGAGCGCGCCGCACGGCTGATGCTCTCGTACTGCGCCACCTTCACGAAGATCAGGATGTTGTCCAGGTCGGCCATGCCGCCACTTTGCCATTGGTGGAAATCAGATTACAGCGTTTCCCATCTAATCAATTCGGGTGCCCGCCACCACACTTTGCGTCACAGCCATTTCATCCTGAAGGAGACTGACATGACTACCGAACGCAAGACCGCCGTGGTGACCGGCGCCTCGCAGGGCATCGGCGCCGCCGTGACCAACCTGTTCCTCGATCGCGGTTACAACGTAGTGGCCAACTCGCGCCAGATCAGCCGCAGGAACGAGCTGCAGCGCTCCGACAGGCTGGCGCTGATCGACGGCGACATCGCTCTGGACGCGACCGCAGAGCAACTCGTCGACGTCGCCGTGCAGCGATTCGGCTCCGTGGATGCGCTGGTGAACAACGCGGGCATCTTCATCTCGAAGCCGTTCGTCGACTACACGCCCGAAGAGTTTCGCGCGCTCACTGCCACGAACCTGGACGGTTTCATCTACATCACGCAGCGTGTGATCCGGCAGCTCCTGGCGCAGAAGAAAGGCGGCAGCGTCGTGAGCATCACTGCTTCCATTGCCGATCATCCGCTCGCGGCCCTGCCGGCGTCGATCGCGATGATCACGAAGGGCGGCCTCAACGCAATCACACGCAGCCTTGCGATGGAGTACGCCAAGGACGGGATCCGGGTGAACGCCGTTGCACCCGGCGTCGTGGCCACCCCGTTGCTCGAGAAAGTGCCGAAGGACTTCCTGCGCTCGCTGTCGCCGCTGGGACAGATCGGTGCGTCCAAGGACATCGCCGACGCCGTGCTGTATCTCGTCGAAGCCAGCCAGGTGACCGGAGAGGTGCTGCACGTGAATGGCGGCTCGCACCTCGGGAAATGGTAGGAGAGCGCGATGAACACCAGTGCCGAGAAACGCATGCAGGATCTGGGAGTCGTCCTGCCTCCTGCGCCCAAGCCGCTTGGCGCTTACGTGCCGGCGGTGCAGGTCGGAGAGTTGCTCTTCCTGAGCGGAACGCTGCCACTGGAGGGCGGCGTTCCGAAATTCCAGGGACGGATCGGAGCGGAGCTCAGCATCGCAGATGGACGCGACGCTGCTCGATTGGCTGCGCTCAACGCGCTGGCGCTGGCGAGGCAGCATCTTGGGTCGCTGGACAAGGTGACACGAGTCGTTCGTCTCACCGTGTCGCAGGCGACGACGCCGGAGTTTCGTGATCACGCCAAGGTGGCGGACGGAGCGTCGGAGTTGCTGGCGAGTGTCTTCGGCGCGGACAAGGCTTCGACGCGCATGGTCGCAGGCGTGGCGAGCCTGCCGGCCGGAGTACCGGTCGTCGTGGAAGTCGTGCTGGCGGTCGCAGATTCCGAGGACGGATAGCGCTTAGGCGACCTTGCCCTTGCTCTTGCGAATCGGCAGCTTCCAGCCTGGTCGAATGAAGTGGCAGGTGTAGCCGCCGGGATTGAGCAGCAGATAGTCCTGATGCTCGGGTTCGGCTTCCCAGAACTCGCCCGCCGGCACGACCTCGGTGACGACTTTGCCGGGCCACAGCCCGGACTCGTCCACATCGGCGATCGTGTCCTCGGCAACGCGACGCTGCTCGTCGGTCGTGTAGAAGATCGCCGATCGATAGCTCATGCCGACGTCGTTCCCCTGGCGATTGCGCGTCGTCGGGTCGTGAATCTGGAAGAAGAACTCCAGGAGCTGCCGATAGCTGATTTTCGCGGGATCGAAGACGATCTCGACGGCTTCGGCATGGCTTCCGTGGTTGCGATAGGTTGCATTGGGTGTGCTGCCGCCCGTGTAACCGACGCGGGACGAGAGCACGCCGTCGTAGCGACGAAAGAGATCCTGCACGCCCCAAAAACAGCCGCCGGCAAATACCGCACGTTCTTCAGTCATGGCCTGTCCTCCATCGATAGTGGAAGCATACCTGGCGCAGCTCAAGGAGCCGGTTTTTCGGAGTAGCGCCGCGGGAAGATCACGCGGAATGTCGTCCCCTGACCGCTGGCGGATTGCAGCTCGATGCTCGCGTCCAGCAACTCGCACAGGCGCTTGACGATCGACAGCCCGATGCCCTCGCCGGGCGGCAGCCGTTGGCTCCGCGATCCCGACTCCGAGGCAAGTGTCGCAGGCGGGTCAGCGGAAAGGGAGGAGGGGTCGCTCACCTCGGCGTGCTGCTCGACATCCTGGGCAGCTTCGGTCGCCTCTTGCAGCACCTTCTTTATGGGGGTTGCTGCCGAGCTGAAGCCGGGACCGGTGTCCTGGACGCACAACGCCCAACGATTCGCATCGGCCGGGGTTTCGTCCGACTCCCACGTCACGCGAATCCCGCCCGACTGGGTCACCTTCAGCGCGTTGAACAGGAGGTTCTGCAGAATCTCTCTGCACCTTGGTCGGGTCGCCCTCGACGATGAGCTCCGCCGGACCTTCGCACTTCAAGAACAGATTGCGATCGGCGGCGAGCGTACGCGCGGTTTCGCAGAACTCCTTGATAAGCTTCGCCGCGTCGAACTCCTTCAGCTTGCGACGCTCATGGCCGGCTTCCAGCCGTGCCTGGTCGAGCAGGTCCGACAGGAGCTTGTTCAACGAGGTGCTTGCCGCGGACAAGGCAGTGGAGATCTGCGCGCGCTTGATCTCGGAAACGTCTTCCCGAGTGAGCACGGCAGAAGCGCTGGCAATGACGTGCGCGTTGCCGCGCAGATCGTGGGCAGCCTGCCGCCAGCTCTCCGCCCGCTCCACCTCCAGTGCTTTGAGCTCGCCGAGCGCGCTCTCCAGATCGTACAACCGACTGGCTGCCTCGCTCTGTTGCAGCTGTGCGTAGCGCGCAGCGCTGGCACATACGCCGTCGCTTGCCAGGCGCGCCAGCTCGCGACGGGCAATCGCCGGAATCTCGGACTCCGCGCCCAGGTGCTGCTTGCAGTGGCGCTCGAGCTCCGCCAGCAGACACAGGTGCAGGTGCCCCCATTCGCGCATCGTTTCGATGAGCTGGTAGCCCTGCTGCCAGCGATGCATGCCATGCTCGGCCGCCCACTCTTTTTGGTCAGTGCGTGCCTCGGCCTTTTCTTCCGGATCCTGGGCACGCAGCCGGCTCTCGAACGCGTCCAGGACGTCGGGGATGTGATCGACGAATTGATTGCGGGTACTCTTGGCAGCCGAATTGAGCTCGGGATCCATGTCGATGGCGAGGCGCCACGCGGCCAGAATTGCCTCGCGTCGGCGCGCGAAATGATGGGCGAGAGCAGCCAATTGCGCCCGCATCGTTTCAGATTGACTCACCGCAGTCCCCCGGAATGGCGGCAACCCGCTGCGTAGTGTGCACGGCTTGCAGCGGGGTCGATCAGAGCAAAAAGCTTACGCGGCGCTAGGCCGTAGTAAGCTCGCTGCGCTAGAGCATTGATGCTGCCGCGACACAGGAGTTCAACCCATGAGCGATTCGCGACCGACGAAGTTTCCGCCCGCCGTCATGAGCTTGTTCGACAAGTATGTGCACGGGCTCATCTCCCGTCGCGAGTTCATCGATCGTGCGTCGGCGTTCGCAGTGGCAGGCCTGTCAGGTGCGGCCCTGCTCGACGCACTCAATCCCAAGTTCGCCCTGGCACAGCAGGTCGCACCGACGGATGCGCGGCTGCAGTACCGAACACGTCGAAATTCCCGCTCCGGGATACGGCAAGGCCCGCGGCTACCTGGTGCAGCCTGCGAAGGCGTCAGGCAAGCTGCCGGTCGTGCTGGTCGTGCACGAGAATCGCGGCCTGAACCCGCACATCGAAGACATCGCGCGCCGCGTCGCGCTCGAGAACTTCGTCGCGTTTGCACCGGACGCGCTGTTTACGCTCGGCGGATATCCGGGTGATGAGGACAAGGCGCGCGCGTTGTTTCAACAGCTCGATCAAGCCAAAGTCCGCGAGGATTTCCTCGCGATAGCGACGCATCTGAAGTCGCTGCCCGCGGGCAACGGCAAGTTGGGGGTCGTCGGGTTCTGCTACGGCGGCGGCATGGCGAACTTCCTCGCCTCGCACAGCCGCGAGATCGACGCTGCAGTACCGTTCTACGGCAGCCCGCCGGCGGTGGCGGACGTTCCGTCGATCAAGGCGCCGCTGTTGCTGCAGTTTGCCGAGCAGGATGAGCGCATCAACGCGGCGTGGCCCGCCAGCGAAGCGGCGTTGAAGGCGGCTGGAGTGAAGTATCAGGCTTTCATCTACCCCGGCACGCAGCACGGCTTCAACAACGACACGACGCCGCGCTACAACAAGGAAGCGGCGGCGCTGGCCTGGCAGCGCACGATCGACTTCTTCAACAAGCAGCTGCGCGCCTCGTAAACGCGTTATTCGATAGTGGCTTCACGCTGCCAACTCGGGTCCGGATCGAAGGTCTCGATGAGTTGCACCCCGGTCGCGGTCGTTCGGCCGAGGTCTTTCGAGAACACGACGCCGTCATGGCTGACGATGAACGTCATGACGCCCGAGACGCCGTATTCCACGGGGAATGCAATCAGCGCGAAGCCGCCGAGCATCTTGTCGCGCACCATGTAGTCGTAGGCGCCTCCTGGGGCGTGCGGCCCTTGCGCCGTCAGCAAGCGATAGACGTAGCCATGGTAAGGGGTCGCCTTGGTAACGCCTTCCTTGAAGTAACCCTCGCTGCGCGCCCGCGCAAATGCTTCGCCCAGCGGACTCGGCAGCTCATTGCCCGAAGTCGCCCAATACAAGCCGTCCTTGCGCCCTGGAGTGCTCGCGATCTTCTGAGCGAAGTGCAGCAGCGGATCCCGCTCGGCATTGCGAACGTAGTATTCGCGTTGCGCATCGACGAACGCGAGGCACGACTGGATCGCCGAGAGCTCGTTCGCGCCGACGCGACGGTTGATGACTTCCTCTACACCGGCGGCACTATCGAAGCGGTAGCGACCGTCACGCTGGACGATCGGGAAAGGGAACGGCCACTCATCTGCTCCAACTACGAGCGTGGTTACGCCTTTGGCATCGGTCTGCAGGGTGTGCGCGCTGGTGTACGCCTGCAGAAATCGATCGCGAGAGTTCTTGTCCTGGACCGGGTCGCCCGAGTTCAGCACCGGTTCGGCTTGCTCGCCGAGCACCTCCAACAATGCGCCGGATTCCTTGGCTTGCACGGCTGCCACGAGCGCCTGTGCGGCCGCTTCGGCAGATGCGAAATCCTTCTGCTGACTCGACCGGCTGCACGCCGTTTGCGTGAGCACGATCGCGATCAGCAACGTGGCGAATGCTCGCATTTGCAGCAAGTTACTCGAAATCGGTGGCGCAGAAATTAGGTACAGGGGAGGGGATGCTCTTCCCCCGTTGCGTAGTCCGCTGCCCAGCCATTTCGCGTAGCTTGGGCAGACGCGAGGTGATCAAATGCGGCACGCGCTCAGACTCGATTTTGCGATCCGCGCGGCCCTGCTCGCGCTCGTCCTGCTGTTGCTCGCGAACCCGACGCAGACGCAGACGCAGACCCAGACCCCGCATCAGACACGGCTGCAGCGCAGCCCGCGCCGTTCAAGCCCGAAGAGCTGGAACAGATCGTCGCGCCCATCGCCTTGTACCCGGACTCTTTGCTGGCGCAGGTGTTCATGGCCTCGACCTATCCGCTCGAGATCGTGCAAGCCGCACGCTGGGCCGAGGCGCATCCGGAGGTCAAGGGCGACGCCGTTGCCAAGGAGATGGAGAAGCAGGTCTGGGACGCGTCCGTGAAGTCGATGGTGGCATTTCCGGACGTGCTGAAGATGATGAACGAGAAGATCGAGTGGACGCAGAAGCTGGGCGACGCCTTCCTCGCACAGCAAAAGGACGTCATGGCTGCCGTACAGCGCCTGCGAGTCAAAGCGAAGGATGCGGGCAACTTGCAGACCACCAAGGAACAGGTGGTCAAGACCGAAGCGGCGCCGCAGGGCGCGCCTGCGCCGCAAATCATCGTCATCGAACAGAGCAACCCCGAGGTGATTTACGTCCCGACGTACAACCCGACCGTGGTCTACGGTGCGTGGCCGTATCCGGCGTATCCGCCCTATTACTACTATCCGCCGGGCTACGCTGCGGGCGCGGCGTTCTTCTCGTTCAGCGCCGGGGTCATCGTCGGCGGCGCGATCTGGGGCAACTGCAACTGGGGCGGTGGCGACGTGGACATCGACGTCAACCGCTACAACAATTTCAATCGCAACGAGATCAATCACAACAGGAACACGAATATCAACAACCGCGGCAACAACAACCGGCAAGTGGCAGCACGATACGGGCCACCGCCAAGGCGTGGGCTATCGAGACACGGCGACCCAGCAAAAGTACGGTCGCAGCGCGAGTCAGCAGGGCATGCAGGGACGCGAAGAGTATCGCGGCCGCACACGGATCGGGCGATGCCGGCGGATCGCAGTATCGCGACTTGGGCGGCGGCGGCCGCGATGGCAATGCCGGAAGCGCGTCGACTCGGGATACGGCCGGGACGCCGGTGGGGATGCGGCCGGGCGTGACTATTCATCAGCACAGAACCGCGATCTCAGCAGCTCGACCCGCGACTCATCCCGCGACAGCGCATCCCGCTCGCGATCGTCCGACGCTTTCAGCGGCGTTGGTAATGGCGCCAGCACGCGTGCGCAGAGCAGTCGTGGTGGCGCATCGCGCGGCGGCGGCGGGCGCCGCCGCTCGAAGCAGCGGCGCTTCACTCCTCGGACGCTACGCGGCTTCCGTCTTGCGAGAAGATCAGCTCGACTCGGCGATTCGCCTGCCGACCGGAACCTGTGTCGTTGCCCGCGACCGGTGTGCTCTCACCTTTGCCGACCGAGCGAATCTGGGATGCCGAGACTCCGCGCTCCAGGAGGGCGGATTCCACGGACCGCGCACGCTGTTCAGACAACACCTGGTTGTTCGCGTCCGAGCCCATGCTGTCGGTATGGCCTTCGATGACGCACGCGGCTAGCTCTTCGAGGAGTTGAGTACCTGCGCGAGGCGGTCGATCGTCGTGTACGCGCCAGGCTTGAGCGTGGCCTTGCCGGTATCGAACAGCACGTCGCCGAGCGTCAACACCATGCCACGCTCCGTCTGTTTCGCCTGCAGATCCTTGAGCTCCTGTTGCACGCGCTCGGTTTCGCGAGTGCGCGCTTCGAGCAGAACCTGTTGGCGTTCGGCCGTGCCTTTCTCGATGTCCTCGCGTGCCTGCACAGTGTCGATCTTTGTCTCCGCGATCTGTGGCCTGCGCGGTTGCGACGCTCGCCTCGAACTGAATGTCCTCGACGTCCTTGCCTTTCGCGTGCAAGTTCGTTGGCGCGATCGAGCGCCTTGCGTGCCTCCGAGATGTTCTGCGCAGCCACGCCAGCCCGCGGTGAGGCCTCGACCTTTGGCACAAGGGTCTTTGCCGCATCGAGCTCGGGTATTTGCTCAGGTGTGGAGCTGCATGCCGCCAGGAGAATCGCACTCGCGACTGCAATCGAAAGAGGGGTGCGCTTCATGTCAGGTACTCCGCGAGTGGACTAACGCGTGGTTGCGGGGGGACGCTGTGTTTCCTGCCGCAGCTGCTGGATGCTCGCCTGCATCTCGTTGGCGGCCTTGCGCGCAGTAGAGTTCTGGGCTTTCGCCACCGCGAGCTCCACATCGAGCTCGGCTTGTTGCGCATGACGTTGCGCCGGCTCGTCGTCACCGTCTTTGACGGCTTTCTGCGCTTGCTCCAGGTGACTCTTGGCCCTCTGCAGCTCGACCGCGCCGCCCTCGGAATTCCCGAGCGCCTGTTGAGCCTGTTGAAAGCGTGAGTCCGCGCGAGCGACAGCTTCCTTGGTGGCCTTCGACGCACTGCATGCGCCGAGCATCACCAGCGTTGCGGCGCCGACGCAGAAGCGAAAGAGTAACGATCGGGAGCGTATTCATCGCAGTCTCCATGGACGGACTTGCACAGCGTTCCGCATCCGCAGTCGTCTTTGTATCTGTACTAGAGGCAAGCGCTCCGCCCCCCGTGTCGCCCCCGCTACGTATCGCGCACGCAACGAAAGCCGAGATGATTCGTGCCGGTGCTCGCTTCCCCTTTGCCGCGCGAGCCGACCATGTATCGGGAGCAGTACTGGTCGGTGCAGAGAAACGAACCGCCGCGATGCACGCGCTTCGGCACGCCAGGCTCGCTGGGATCGAACGACGTCACCGGGCCCGTCGGATTGCGGGCGACGCCCCCGGCGTGGACGAGTTGGGAGTAGTAGTCCGGGCGATACCAATCGCTGACCCACTCCCATACGTTGCCGCCGACGTCATGGAGCCCGTAGCCATTCGGTGAAAACTGCGCTACCGGCGCAACGCCGTTGAACGCGTCGGCGGCCGAGTCGTGCTGCGGAAAATGCCCTTGATGGCTGTTCGCCATCCACTGGCCGCCCTTGTTGAACTCATCACCCCAAGGATAGAGCTGTCCGCTCAGGCCGCCGCGCGCTGCGAACTCCCACTCCGCTTCGGTCGGCAGACGCTTGCCGGCCCATTGCGCGTAGGCGAGGGCGTCTTCGTACGCAACATGCACGACGGGAAAATTCTCCTTGCCCTCGATCGAGCTTCCCGGACCGAGCGGATGACGCCAGTCGGCACCGAAACGAACGCCCACCACTGAAAATGATCGTTGAGCGCAACAGCGTGATCGGGCGGCGCGAACACGACGGATCCGGCCTTCAGATTCTCAGGCGGCGCCGTAGGGAAAATCCTCCTGCCGCGGCACGCGCTCGGCCACGGTGACGTAGCTCGTCGCCTTGACGAAGCGCGCGAATTGCTCGTTCGTCACTTCGGTCGCATCCATCCAGAAGCCGTCGACGATACACGCGATGGACAGGACGCGAATCGGTGGTGGCCTGCATGCCGACCAAGTCCTGCATGTTCGAGGGTTCCTTCGCTCCCATCGAGAATTCGCCGCCGGGTATCCACACCATGCCGTCAGGCGCAGGTCCCGGCGGAGGCTTCCTCTCTCGACGGTCGGGAGAAATTCCGGCAAGGCAGGCGCCACGTTCGCCTGTGGCTTCGGCGGCGATTGCCCTGTGCTTGAAGGCAGAGACGATCGCGACAGCTCCTAGGATCCCTAGCGGCGAGCCAAAGCCAATTCTTCTGCGGCCGCAAGGTATCTGGGCCGCCATGTTGCTCACTGGTCCGCCGTCAGCGCCGGCGCCTGACCGGTATCGACCTGCACTTTCGCGATCGTGCCCGGTGAACCTGTTGTCGTGCTGCTTGTACGCGGAGCTCACGTTGGTTCCTTCGTCCACGCCCACGTCGGCAGCATCGTCGGCAGAGAAGATGTTCGCGTTCGTGCTCTCGACGCGACCTGAGCCGACCTGCTTGCCGTTCACGAAGATCGTGCCCGTCCCACCCTTGCCGCGCCCCTTGCCGTCGTAGGCGAACTCGAGCTTGATCTGCGACTTGCCGGGCGCGAGTCGTCGCTCGAGTTGACGGTGTACTGCTTCAGGCCGACGAAGTTGTAGGTGTACGCCGGTTTGCCGTCCTTCACGTAAAGGCTCCAGCCGCCGAAGCGGCCGCCCTGCGCGAGGATCACGCCGTTCGCGCCGCCGGCCGGAATCTCGACGTCGGCGGTGATCGTGACCGACTGATTCTTCACGTTGATGAAAGCGTTCTCCATCATGCCCGTCATGCCTTCGTAGACCGTGAGCGACTTGCGGCCAGCCATCAGATCCGGGCGGCCCGCCGCAGCCGGATCGAACCGGACGAGCGACGCGATCGTCGATCGGCAGCACGCGGTAGCGTTCGGCCTCCTTCATGAAGACCGCCTGCAATTCCTTGAGCTTTTCAGGATTGCTCGCTGCAAGATCGTTCGCCTGGCTGAAATCCTCGTCGACGTTGTAAAGCTCCCAGACGTCCTCGGCGAGTTTGTGCCTCGGCTCGGCTTCCCACGGCGCCTTGTGCACGGTGGCCGCGACCCAGCCCTCGTGATAGATCGCGCGGTTGCCGAAGATCTCGAAGTACTGCGTCTTGTGTCGGCCTGCCGCCTTCGGGTCGTCGAACGTGTACGACCATGCTGACGCCTTCCATCGGCGTCTGCTTCACACCGTTCACTGTCTTCGGTTCGGGAATATTCGCCGCTTCGAGCACCGTCGGCGCGATGTCGGTCACGTGCTGGAACTGGCTGCGAGTCTCGCCCTTCGCCTTGATGCGCGCGGGCCAGCTCACCACCAGCGGATTGCGCGTGCCGCCAAAGTTCGAAGCAACCTGCTTGGTCCACATGAAAGGCGTGTTGCCGGCCACCGCCCAGCCCGCCGCCATGTGCGGGAAGGTTTCCGGGCCGCCCCACTTGTCGATGTTCTTCAGCATGTCGGGCACCGTCTCCGCGACGCCGTTGAAGTACGTCATCTCGTTGAACATGCCGTACATGCCGCCTTCGGCGCTCGCGCCGTTGTCGCCCACCTCGTAAATGATCAGCGTGTTGTCGAGCTCGCCGAGATCCTCGATCGCTTTCACGACGCGGCCGATCTCGTAATCGGTATGCGCAGCGAACGCGGCGAACACTTCCATCTGCCGCGCGAACAACTTCTTCTCATCGGCCGAAAGCGCGTCCCAATCCTTGATGTCGGCAGGCTTGCCCGCGAGCTTGGCGTTCTCGGGCACGATGCCCAGCTGCTTCTGCCGCGCGAAGACTTCCTCGCGATACTTGTCCCAGCCGCCGTCGAACTTGCCTTTGAACTTCGCGATCCACTCCTTCGGCACGTGATGCGGCGCATGCGTGGCCCCGGTGGCGAAGTACGTGAAGAACGGCTTGTCAGGCGTCAGCGACTGTTGGCTGCGGATCCACTGGATCGCCTGGTTCGTCATGTCCGTCGTGAAGTGATAGTTCGGGTCGCGCGGCGGCTCGATCTTGATCGGTGCCGTCGAAGATCAGCGGTGCCCATTGGTTGGTCTCGCCGCCGATGAAACCGTAGAACTTGTCGAACCCGGAATGCGTGGGCCAGCGATCGAACGGACCGGAGACACTGACTTCCCACGGCGCCGTCTCGTGATACTTGCCGAAGGCAGCCGTGCTGTAGCCGTTCTGGCGCAGGATCTCAGCCAACGGCGTGATGCTCTGCGGCCGCGCGCCGGTATTGCCGGGGAATGCAGTGGCGACTTCCATGATCGCGCCGGCATTGTTCGAATGGTGGTTGCGTCCGGTGAGCAATGCCACGCGCGTCGGCGAGCACAGCGCCGTCGTGTGAAAGCGGTTGTACTTGAGTCCGTTGTCGGCAAGTCGCGCGAGCGTCGGCATCGGTATCGCGCCGCCGAAACTGTCAGGGTGACCGAAGCCGATGTCGTCGATCAGAAAGACGATGACGTTCGGCGCCCCGGCCGGAGCCTTCACTTCGAAGCGTGGCGGTGCCTTGGCGTCCCGCGCATCGAGCTCGGTGGCGCGCGGATAGTCGGGCTCCGGGATGGGCAGCACCGTTCGATCCAGTCCCGTCGCGGCAGCGGAAGGCACGACTACATCGCCAGTTGGCGCTTCGGGCGATTTGTTGCAGCCGCTCAGGGAGAGCGTCAGCACGACGAGCAGCGTCGATGCGGAGATAGCAGCTTTCATGACACATCCTCGTCAGGCGAACGCGAGGGGCGCAGGGTTCCGCACAAGGTGCGCAGTTGGCAATCAGGAGTCGGGGCAGGAGCGGACGCGAGCGTGCGTGATGCACCTAGCCCGTATGCGGTGCGAATGCGTCAACTGCTACGTTGCTCTGGCAACGGTCTCGCATTCTTCAGGACTACCTCAAATTCTCCGTGGAGCATCCCGACTTGGTGAGTCGGGACAACCATGAACCCGTGGATGCCCGGTACGAGTGGTTCATGACGGATACGTTGTTCACTATCTGCATCGGGGCACCCTGATTTGTGACGCTTACACACCCGGATTCGTCGCGTACCTCAAGGATCGATTTCCGGAGCTCAAATGCGGCCCGCAATGAACATCTCGACGAGTGGTCTGCTGCTGCTCGTCCTCTGCAATCCGTGTGGAGCAGCAGCCGGCGAAGATGCCAGCCGGCCTCGCGTTGGCCTCGTGCTCGCGGGTGGCGGTGCCAAGGGCGGGGCGCACGTGGGCGTGTTGAAGGAACTGGAGCGGCAACGCATCCCCATCGATTGCATCGCGGGCACGAGCATGGGAGCTCTCATCGGCGGTGGCTACGCCTCGGGAATTCCCGCAGCAGAGCTCGAGAAGTTTCTGCTCGGAGTGGACTGGAAGAAAGTCGTCGGCAGCCAGGGTCGTCGCGATCTCGAGCCAGTCGAGCAGAAACGTGCCGGGGTGACCTACAGCAACAATTTCGAATTCGGCATCACGGCCGGCGGCATCACGACACCCGGTGGCCTCATCGACACGAGCAACGTGGAAGATCTCCTGCGAACCTATGTCGCCAGCGCGCGGCTCGAAACGGATTTCGACAAGCTGCCCATCCCGTATCGAGCGATTGCCACCGACATGGTGTCGGCCAATATGGTGGTGCTCGATCATGGCGATCTGGCCACGGCGATGCGCGCCAGCATGTCGATTCCAGGCGCCTTCGCCCCGGTTCTCGTGGGAGATCAGATCCTGACGGATGGCGGGCTGGTCCGGAACATCCCGATCGATATCGCGCGCACCCTGTGCGCCGATGTCGTCATCGTCGTCAACCTCGTCGAACCCGCAGCTGATCCGGCGAAGCTGCAGAGTGCGGCGCAGCTGCTCAGCCGTACGATGGATGTCATGATCGTCGCGAACGAAGAGCTGCAGCTTGCGACGCTGCAACCCGGCGATGTACGCATCGATGTGGAGATGGGATCAATCACCACGGCGGACTTCGAGCGAGTGCCGGAGACTGTGCCGCTCGGCGAGGCCGCGGCCCGCAAGATGGCCAGTGCACTCACGAAGTACGCTACTTCCGAGGCGAAGTATCTAGCCTGGCGCACGGGCGTGACCCAATCACAGCAGATCGAGACCCGGTTGTCCGGGGTGCGCTTCGAAGGGCTGAAACGCGTGAACCCCGAGTACCTGGCAACCAACGATCGTGTGAAGGCGGGCGACGTGGTCGACACTGAGGCGATCAGTCAGCAGGCGCAACGGCTGTCGGCACTGCAGGATTTCGACTCCGTGGGTTATCGCCTCGATGGCGATCGTCAGTCCCCCGTACTCACGTGGCTGCCTCGCGAGAAGCGCTGGGGACCCGACTACCTGGCGCTCGATCTCGGCGCCTATACCTCCCGCGACGGTGATCTTGGCTTCAACTTGTACGGCAGGCATGTCCGGACTTGGGTGAATTCGCTGGGCGCGGAATGGCGCAACGAGCTGCAAGTCGGCACCGAAACTCTGATCGCGACCAGCCTGTTTCAGCCGCTGGATGCCGGGCATCGATTCTTCGTCGAGCCACGGGCCTTCTATTCGCGATCGGTCGAAGATCTCTTTGTCGACGAAGAGCGCGTAGCTCGCTATACGTTCGAGGATGCGGCGGCATTGGTCGATCTCGGCATCAACTTCGGTCGCTACGCGCAGGCTCGCATCGGATACGCCTATGACGAGCGGAAGGTCAGCGTCGATATCGGTTCGGAGCTGCTGCCCGACCGGCCGGTCAGTCGATGCCGGCATTACGGTTTCTGCCGACTTCGACAGCCGGGACACGGCATTCAATCCGACTCGCGGACTGGCGCTGGCGCTCGAGTACATGCGCAGCGACGACGGACTCGGGGCCGATCGCAACTGGGATCGCGCTGAGATCGGCGTCGGCATGGCGGTTCCGCTTCGCAACGACGTGCTGTGGGTCACCCTCGCGGGTGGCTCTGACCTGGGCAGCGACCTGCCACCCGATCGAACGTTCGCCTTGGGAGGCCCCGCCAGCTTTCCGGGATTGGAGCTCGGCGAGCTACGTGTCGATGGCTACTGGACGCTCGGCACCAGCTACCTGTGGAAGGTCAAGGATGTCCTGCCGATCCGCAATCTCGCGCTCTACGCCGGTGTCCAACTCGTCGGTGGCGCCATCGATGGTCGCATCGACGATGGCGCCGACGGCGACATCTACGGCGGGTCGGTTTTTCTCACCGGCCGCACACTGGTCGGTCCGCTGACTGTCGGAATCGGCGCCACGTCCTCGGATTCGTGGAGCCTGTGGCTCAGCGTCGGCCGCCCGGTCGGGCACGGCACGATTCTGGAGAAGGGCATTTTTCGCTGATCGCAGGAGCTGTCAGACCTGAATTCTTGTCGGGTTGTCGCGCCTGCCCCTACTGCATATTGCTGCGCCCGGCTTGATCCCGCATTAATCGGCGCGCGACACGATGCGGGAAACCCCTTGTGCGCCACGCGAACCTCCCTGCATGGGACAGTGGAATCCTTCGCTATAGTGGACTCATTGATCACTCCGCCCCTGTCCTGCTCATGCCCAAAGCCGAGACGTACGACGATCACATTGTTCGCCTCTTTCTACTGGCGGCGGCCGTGTGGGGTATCGTGGGCATGTCGATCGGCGTGCTTGCTGCCGCGCAACTGGCATGGCCGGTGCTCAACTTCGATATCTCGTGGCTGACTTTCAGCCGCATCCGCTCCAATCACACGTTCGGCGTGATCTTCGCGTTCGGCGGCTCGGCGCTGATGGGGACCTGCTACTACGTCGTGCAGCGCACGGGACATACGCGGCTCGCGCTGGGCGGACTCGCGCGCTTCACTTTCTGGGGCTGGCAGCTCGCGTGCCTGCTCGCCATGGCGACGATGCCGTTCGGCATCACGCAGAGCAAGGAATACGCCGAGCCGGAATGGCTCATCGATCTGCTGATCGCCGTGGTGTGGGTCTCGTTCGGCGTCGTGTTTTTCGCGACGCTCGCCCGACGTCGTATCCGGCACATCTACGTGGCGAACTGGTACTACGGCGCGTTCATCATCGCCGTCGCGCTGCTGCACGTCGTCAACAATCTCGCGCTGCCGGTATCCCTGTTCAAGTCCTACCCGATCTATTCGGGCGCCGTCGACGCGATGGTGCAGTGGTGGTACGGCCACAACGCGGTCGCTTTCTTCCTGACCGCGGGCTTCCTCGGAATGATGTACTACTTCGTGCCGCGTCAGGCGCAGCAACCGTTGTGGAGCTATCGCTTCTCGATCGTGAATTTCTGGGCGCTGATCTCCATCTACATGTGGGCCGGCGGACATCATCTGCTGTACACCGCATTGCCGGACTGGGTGCAGTCGGTCGGCATGGCGTTCTCGATATTGCTGGTGATGCCGAGCCTGGGATCGGGCGCGAACGGCCTGATGACGTTCAACGGCTCGTGGGGCAAGCTCAAGACGGATCCCGCCGCCAAGTTCATGGTGCTCGCGCTGGTGTTCTACCTCGCCGCGACGTTCGAAGGCTCCCTGATGGCGGTCAAGTCGGTCAATTCGCTGTCCCATTACACCGACTGGAATATCGCGCACGTGCATTCCGGCGCGATCGGCTGGGTCGCGATGATCACGATCGGATCGTTGTATGCGATGGCGCCGCGCGCGCTCGATCGTCCGGCGATGCATTCGCGAAGCGCGATGGAGCTGCATTTCTGGCTGCACACGGCCGGCCTGCTGCTGTACGTCATCTCCATGTGGGCGGCGGGCGCCACCGCGGGACTGATGTGGCGTGCGACCAATCCGGATGGCTCGCTCACCCACAGCTTTCTGGCGAGTCTGATCGCCATCAAGCCGTTCTACGTGATCCGCTTCCTCGGCGGTGCTCTCGTGCTGGGCGGCATGGTGGTGATGGCGTGGAATCTCTGGCACACGGCCGCGCTCGCACGCCTGAACCAGATCAAGCCGATCATCGTGCCGATCCCCGAGCCGATTCCCGAGCCGGTCCCGCAGCAGGTACCGCCGCCGCTGCCGGCGCGCGCATGAACGACATGGAACAGAAATCCAGACCGCTGGAGCGCATCGAACAGCATGCAGGCGTGCTCGGCGTACTGATTGCGATCATGGTGTCGTTCGGCGGCCTGGCGGAGATCGTGCCGCTGTTCGCCAGGGCGCATGCCATCGAACCGCCGCCGGGAGTCAAGCCCTACGACGCGCTGCGCCTCGCGGGCAAGGACGTCTATGTGCGCGAAGCCTGCTATCAGTGCCATTCGCAGATGGTCCGCACGCTTGCGCTTCGAAACGCAGCGCTACGGCGCAGTTTCAGATGCGAGTGAATCCGTCTACGACCGTCCGTTCCAATGGGGCTCCAAGCGCACGGGGCCGGATCTTGCGCGCATCGGCGGCAAGTACTCCGACGCGTGGCAGCGCTTGCACCTGATCGCTCCGCGCGAGCTCGTGCCCGAGTCGAACATGCCGAACTATCCGTGGCTCGAGAAGGCGGAAATCAGACGAAACAGGCATTCAGGCGCGCATGCGAACGCTGCGCCGGCTCGGCGATCCCTACAGCGAAGAAGAAATCGCCGCGGCGCCCCACGCGGTCAGAGGCAAGACCGAGCTCGATGCGCTCGTCGCCTACCTGCAGGGGCTCGGCGTTCGCAATGCCGGCGCTCCGGCACGACGCAGGCATCGCCATGAGTCCGGCGTGGGGTCACGTGATCGGAGTGATCATCGTGCTGCTGATGCTGATCTTCATCGGCATCTGGGTCTGGGCGTGGCTGCCGTTTCACAAGAAGACCTTCGAGGCCCTGGCGCGCATTCCGCTGAACGATGACCGCTCGGCCAGTGCGCGAGGACGAACAGCCATGAGCGGCTTCTGGTCCGGCTGGGTCATCTTCCTGCTGGTCGCTCAACCTGGGCCTCGTGCTGTTTCTGTTCGTGTGGGCTCAGCGCGTAAAGATCCATGCCGAACCCGACGGCACGAGCGGGCATGTCTGGGCGCACGGTGTGCTGCGTGAAGGCGTTCGCAATCTGCCGCTATGGTGGGTGCTGATCTCAGCCGCTGCCTTGCTCTTCGGTCTGATCTATCTTCGTGCGGTATCCCGGCTTTGGAAACTTCAAGGGCACGCTCGGGTGGACCTCGGCGGAGCAATTGCAACGCGATACCGAACCAACAATGCGAAGCTCGAGGCGCGGCTTGCAACCGTTGCGTTCCTTGAGTTTCGAACAGTTGGCCGCGGATCCGGCTGCAGCTGCGATCGGCCATCGCCTGTACCTCGACAACTGCGCCGCGTGTCACGGCGCCGACGCGCTCGGCAATCAGGCAGTCGGTGCGCCGAATCTGACGGATGCCGAGTGGCTGTATGGCGGCGACAGCGCGAGCGTCATGACGAGCATTCTCGACGGACGCAACGGGGTCATGCCGCCGCTCGGCGAGCGTGCTGGGTCCAGCAAGGCGTGAGTGAGGTTGACCGGCTACGTGCTGAGCCTCAGCGGCATCAGAGTCGCCGGCGGATTGGGTGACGAAGGGCAAGGCGCGCTTCGATGCGCTCTGCGTTGCCTGTCACGGTGCGGATGGTCGTGGCAATCCAGCGCTCGGCGCACCGAACCTCACCGATGCGACCTGGCTCTATGGCGGCGACTTCGCGCATGTCGCCGAATCGATCCGCAATGGACGCAACGGCGTCATGCCGGGCTGGCGCTCGCGACTGAGCGAGGATCAGCTGCGCATGGTTGCCGCGTGGGTCCTTGCGAAGGGATGGTGCGTCGGCGCCGCAGGGAACTGAGATGCAACGGCGAACGCGCTGCTGATGGCGGACATTGTGCGGCGACTCCAGCCTTCCAGCTGCTGGCATTGCGGGAGCCGCTGCCAGCAAACGTCGTCATTCACGCGCACATCGCGGGGCACTCGCGTCCGATGTGCTGTCAGGGTTGCCGCGCCGCCGCTGAATGGATCGAACAGCTCGGCCTTGGCGACTACTACCGTCTGCGCACGCAGCCCGCGCAGAAGCCCGACTGCGAACACGACCAGCGGCAATCGCGATGCCTGGCAACGCCCCGAGCTCGCCCGACACGTCATACGCGATCTGGGCGCCGGCTGTCGCGAGACGATGCTGCTGGTCGAAGGCGTGCGCTGCGCCGCCTGCGTGTGGTTGATCGAGCGCGCGCTTGGCGCGCTGCCCGGCGTGGTCAGCGTCCAGGTCAATGCAGCCGCACAGCGTGCACGAATCACCTGGCACGACGCGACGACTACGCTGCCGCAAATCCTGGACCATCTCGCGCGGACCGGCTATCGCGCACATCCGCTGATGCAGCAACACTCGACGATGTGCGTCGGCGCGAGTCACGCGACGCGCTCAAGCGGCTGTTGGTCGCGGGGTTCGGCGCGATGCAGGCCATGATGTTCGCCGCGGTGCTGTATCTCGGCTCATCCGATCTCTCTGCGAATGAGCTGTTTCGCTGGCTCGGTTTCCTGGTCGCGACGCCCGTGGTCTTCTATTCGGCGCGCCCCTTCTTTGCCGGCGCTCTGCGCTCGCTCAAGGCGCGTCAGCTTGGGATGGATGTGCCGGTCGCAGCCGCGGTGGCGCTCATCTACGCCGCAAGTCTCATCGAAGCCGTGCGCGGCGGCGGTCACGTGTATTTCGATTCGGTGTCCATGTTCGTGTTCTTCCTGCTCGCGGGCCGCTATCTGCAGATGCGCGCGCGCCACCGCGCCGGTGACCTGACGGACGCGCTGGCCCGACTCACGCCGCCATTCGCCGATCGTTGGCGTGCCGACGGTGCGCTCGAGCGCGTCGGCATTCAGGAGCTCGCCGTCGGCGATCGTGTTCACGTCGAGGAAGGCGGTCGCCTTCCCGCCGATGGCGTATTGCTCAGCGAGCGCTGTCGTGTCGATGAAGCGCTGCTCAGCGGTGAGTCGGCGCCGCTGACCAAGCGACGCGACGAGCCGTTGATTGCGGGCAGCGTCCTCCTGGATGGGCCGATACAGATGCGCGTCGAACGCGTGGGCGCCGAGACCATGCTGGCGGGCATCGTCGCTCTGGTGGAGCGCGCGCAAGCGCAGCGCCCGCAACTGGCACGCGCCGGCGAACGTGCCGCCCGCAGCTTCGTTGCGCGTGTGCTGGCGCTGACGGCGCTGACGGGCGCGGTGTGGAGCGTCCTCGATCCGTCTCGCGCGTTCTCCGCGGCGCTGGCTGTGCTGGTCGTGTCGTGTCCGTGCGCGTTTGCATTGGCCGTTCCCGCGGCCATCACTCGTGCGCTCGCGGTATTGGCGCGTTGCGGTGTCCTGGTCGTCAAGCCGGATGCGATCCAGGCGCTGGCCGAGGCGACGCATGTCGTGTTCGACAAGACGGGCACGCTCACCGAACCCGAGCTGGCGCTCGCCGACGTGCAGACCTTCGGTGGCGTGTCGCGTGAGGCGGCACTGAGTCTCGCTGCGTCGCTCGGACGCGAGAGTCGTCATCCGGTCGCACGCGCCATCGCTGCTGCTCGTGGCAATCGCACGGTCGAGCCGGCAAACGATGTGACGTCCCACGCGGGGCTTGGCATCAGCGGCATGGTTGCACAGCGCGAACTGCGCCTCGGACAAGCTGCATTCGCGCTGCCGGATCGTCAGCATGTCACGCTCAGCTCGACGACGCCGTCTTGCTCGCCGACGCCGCCGGTCCGATCGCTGCATTCACGATTGAGGGAACGGTTGCGGCCCGGCGCGCGCGCGGCGATGGACGCGCTCCGGCAGAGCGGGCTGAAACTGATGATCGCGAGCGGCGATGCGCCGACCAAGGTTGCAGGCGTTGCGGCCGAGCTGAAGATCTCCGACTGGCGCGCGCGCCAGCTGCCCGCGGACAAACTGAATTCGCTGAGCAGCCTTCACGCGAAGGGGCGCGCGTCATCGCCGTCGGCGATGGAGTCAACGACGCACCGGTGCTCGCCGGTGCGGATGTCGCGATCGCAGTGGCCGGAGGAGCAGAGATCGCTCGAGCCAGTAGCGACATCGTGCTCGCCGGCGGGCGGCTCGCGGCACTTGCGACCGCGCGCACGATCGCACAACAAACACTGGCCATCCTGCATCAGAACCAGCGCTGGGCGCTGTGCTACAACCTGGCTGCCGTGCCGGCGGCCGCGCTCGGTTTCGTGCCGCCGTGGCTGGCGGCACTCGGCATGTCGCTCAGTTCCCTGGTGGTCATCCTGAACGCGCTGCGCATTGGGCGCGATGTTCTGCGAATCCTGCGGCGAGCCAGCGCGAGGTCTGCGCTGGTCGGGCAAGGCGCTGCGGCGGCATGAACATCGTGCTGGTCATGCTGGGTCTGTCCGTCATCCTGCTGCTGGCTGCCGCGGCTTTCTTCTTCTGGGCGGTCGATCACGATCAGTTCGACGACATGGAGACGCCGGGGTTGCTGCCGCTCGATGATGATCCGACGATGCCGCCGACGAATCGCGCCAATGAACAGCACGCTCACTTTATCGGGCTGCATTGCTGCTCGGTCTGGCCGCGAGCGGACATTGTCTGGCGATGTGCGGCGGCATCACGGCTGCGCTTGGCGTCGCGACCGCGCGCGGCGGCGATGGACGTCCACGGCTGCCGCTCCTGATCTGCTATCAGCTCGGGCGCATCGTTTCATATTCGCTCGCCGGCCTGCTGTTCGCCGGAATGCTCGGCGGTTTGATTGCGCTGCTGGATATCGAATCGGTACGCCGAACGTTGCGCGCGTTGTCTGCGCTTGCGCTGCTGCTTGCCGCGCTCGTCGCGTTCGGTCGAGTGCGCGATCCGGGTCTGCGTATCGGCCATGGGCTCTGGCGCAGGCTCGCACCGCTCGGACGTCGCTTGTTGCCGATTGCGAGTCTGCCGCGCGCATTTGCATTCGGCATGGTCTGGGGCTGGATGCCCTGCGGGTTTGTTTATACCGTCCTGCTGATCGCCACGCTGCAACAGGGCGCAGTCGACGGCGCAATGACCATGGCGGCGTTCGGTCTCGGCACCGCGCCGGCGCTGCTGATCGCCGGCTTCGGAGCACAGCGCCTGACAGGATGGGCCGCGCAGTCCGGCCACGCGACGCGTCGCCGGTTCAGTGCTGCTGATCAGCGCACTCGTGACGCTCTCGGGGCCGTGGCTGATGCATGCCATCCCCGGCTGCATCAGTGGCTTCCGCATTTACCCTGACCTGCCTCACTTCGATAGGGCCCGCAAGCAGCACTCCAGCAGACCCGCTGCGACTTCGCGCATGACCTTGCGCATCTCCGGATACGGTGGGTGGAAGGGCGTGGGCACGCGGCTGCGGCCCCACTCCATCGTGAAGGCGATGATCTTGCCCTTCTTCGGATCCACCATGTGGCGGCTGTACGCGTAGTCGTCCGTCGAGGCGGCGGTCGGGTAGAGGCCGACCGATTGCTGGACTCGATACTTGCGTCCACGCACGCGCTCGATCGCGGCGGCGATGTGCCGACCCATCGACACGGCTTTGCTTTCGTCCGCTGCGGGCATGTGCTCGCGATAGACGTCGTCATGAATGAGACCGCGCTTGCCGTCATAGCTGCGGTTCTTGAAGCTCATGCGCGGATCGTCGCGTTGGTTCTCGTCCGAGCCCCAGCTGTAGAGGATCGTCTCGCCGTAGCTGTGCAGGTCGATGAAGTACCGGATATTGGGAAAGCGGTCGAGGAGCCAGATGACATTGCGGGTCTCCGGCTCGGACGCCTCGCGCGTGCCCACGTAGGTTTCGTAGTCGCCCGGATTGAACGAGCTCTGCACGGTATCCGGAGCAAAGTGACGATCGAAGCGCCACAGGAACGGGAAATTGCGGTTGAGATCCACTCCCATGCACCGGTAGCTGCGGCCTCGTGGCGCGGGCCGGCGGTTCTTCCGCCACATCGGGTGACGCTCCATGCTGAAGTGTCGGCCATCCGGGTTCACCTGCGGGAACAGGACGACGTCCATCTTCTCGACGATGTCGCGAATCTGCGCAGCCGTGAAAGTCTTCCCGCCCAGCACGACATTCTTCCGATCGCGATAGGCGCGCAACAGCCGGATCGCGAAGTACACCAGGATGTCGGGGCTTCCCCATTCTCTGCCATGCACGCCGCCGATGAAGCAGACGGTGATGCGTCGCTTGCCGTCACCTTTGCCGATGCGCACGGCGTGACACTGCCGCTTTTCCCAGGTCAGGTGGGGCAGCGCGATGCGCTCGAAATAGCCCGAGTGGTTCTTTTCACCGAGCAGGATCGCGGCCTCGACTTCGTCCGCAGTGAGGTAGCCGCCGCCCCAGATGACATCGCCGTAGCGGCCCCGCTTCAGGCGGTTGTCGACGGCGTCACGGCCTTCCACCTGCCGCTTGCGATCGGGCGCATCCACCTCCTCGAGTCGAGTGACGCCGTAGCCGCGCCGTTTCAGCCACTCGACCTTCTCCGCGGGCACGTAAGCGTCCACGGCAATGCCGTGTCTGTCCTCGCGGTAGCCGACGACAACGACGCGAAGCTTGGCGCCGAGGGCGCTCAGGTGGCGGCGATCACGACCGGTTATGGAGACGTGGTAGAGAGCCATCCGTTGTCGAGGCGCCGTCAGAGCGCGCTTGTATTTGAACTTCTGTCCGGCGATGGCGGCTTCGTACATCAAGCCGCCTTTCGCGACGGTGAACACGGCCATGCCCTTGTGAAACTGTCCGACCGTCTTGGCGTCGTTCTTGCCGCCGCTGGCGCCCGCGCTGGTACCGCTCGTTCCGGCGCTCGCGCCCGCTGACGCTGTGATCGCCACCGCCTGGACGTTCGCGCCGAACTCGAAGTTGCCGGACGTGAATTCCTCGAACGCGCGCTGGTCCTCGAAGAAGATGATCTGACTGAACGCCTGGCCGCCCGCCTGCAAGCCGACGCTGAGCTGATTCATGGTCGTGTCGCCGACATGCTTGCCTTTCGCGTAGACGCGGCCGCTGCCGTGAGCGGCGCCCACGCCCAAGCCGCCCTTGCCGACGGTCGGAAAAACAGCGTAGCCGTAGCTCTTGGCGAAGAAACTGCCGCTTTGTCCTGCGCCCTTGAAGATCGCGATCGTGTCGTCGTACTCGTCGGCACGCGCGGTCAGCGCAGTCAGCAGGGCGAACACGGCGAACAGCGTCGATGCGGAAATTGCAGCTCTCATGACGGATCCTCGTCCGGCGAACGCGACGGGCGCAAGGCTCCGCGCAAAGGGCGCGGCTGGCAATCAGGAGTCGGGGCAGGAGCGGGCGGCGATGCACTTGGCCCGTATGCAGCGCGGGGGCGGCAAATGCTACGTTGCTCCAGCAACGGTCGAGTCTGCGTTATTCGCCGCGATGTGCTCTCTCAAGTCCTACCTGAACGCTCTGGTAGCAACAGGCTGCGTGGCGTCGGCTGCTGCGCAGCCCGCCGAGCCGCAGCCGGCGGCGCCGCTCAAGGTCG
This sequence comes from uncultured Gammaproteobacteria bacterium, assembly GCA_963830745.1. Taxonomy (GTDB): domain Bacteria; phylum Pseudomonadota; class Gammaproteobacteria; order Steroidobacterales; family Steroidobacteraceae; genus Steroidobacter. The sequence goes on along the minus strand of CAWHNL010000006.1, from coordinate 301,244 downwards.
AGGCGATCCTCGAGAATCGCTCGCCCGGGAAGGTGGCCTGGAAGGGCGACTTGTCCGGCATGCGCGAGCGGCGACTCATCCGCGTGCTCGTCCCCAACAACCGGACCTTCTTCTTCTACGACGGACTGCAGCCGCGCGGCCTCGCCTACGAGTTCATGACCGAGTTCGTCAACACGCTCAATGCCGGCAAGTCGACCAATGCTCGGGTCTACGCGCTGTTTCTGCCCTCTGCGCGGGACCGATTCGTCCCTGACATCGTGAATGGCTATGGCGACGTCGCAATTGCGGGGCTCACCGTCACCGCCGCGCGCGAGAAGCAAGTCGACTTCATCTCATACGACCTCACCATGAACGAGATCGTGGTGACGGGAGCGAATGCGCCCGCGTTGGGCTCGGTGGAAGACCTGTCCGGCCACAAGGTTTTCGTGCGACGCTCGAGCAGCTACTACGAGAGTCTCACTGCGCTCAATACCCGGTTGAAGGCGGCAGGCAAGCCGCCGGTGCAGATCAAGCTTGCCGACGAGCATCTCGAGGACGAGGAAATCCTCGAGCTCACGCATGCCGGCGTCGTGCCGATCACCGTCGTCGATGCGTACATCGCGAAGCTCTGGGCGCCGGTGCTGCCGAACATCCGCCTGCATGCGGACCTCATCCTGCGCAAGGATGCGCACTTGGGCCCGATCGTGCGTAACGACAGCCCCGAGCTCAAGAAGGCGCTCGCCGCGTTCATGAAAACGCACGGACCCGGCACGACGTTCGGCAACGTCATCATCCAGCGCTACACGCGCGACAACCGTTGGGTGCGCAATCCCGGCACGACCGAGGATCTGCGCCGCTTCAAGGAAGCGCTGCCGTACTTCCAGAAATACGCCAAGCAGTACCAGTTCGACTACCTGCTGATCGCAGCGCAGGCCTATCAGGAATCGCGCATCAATCAAAAGCTCAAGAGTCCTGCCGGCGCCGTCGGCGTCATGCAGATCAAACCCACCACGGCATCGGATCCGAACGTGAGCATCGCGAACGTCAACGCAATGGACTCCAACGTCCATGCCGGCGTGAAGTATCTGCGGTTCGTTTCCGACCGCTACTTCAGCGACGCGAAGTTCGACGAGCTGAATCGACACGTGTTCGCGTTCGCCGCCTACAACGCGGGGCCGGCACGCATCCAGGAGCTGCGCACGAGCGGCGGCCAAAGAGGGGCTCGACCCGAACGAATGGTTCAACAACGTCGAGATCATCGCCGGGCGGAAGATCGGCCGCGAGACCGTCGACTATGTGCGCAACATTCTCAAGTACTGGGTGGCGTATCACCTCGCGCTGGACCTGGACGAGGATGCGCCAACCGCAGTGGCATCCGGCAAGAAGACATAGAGGTGAGCAAGTCGCGCACGCGTGTAGCAATGCTTCTGCTCGCCGCCGCGGTGTGCCTGATGCTCGCTGCCTGCGCTAGTCCACTCGTCCCTTACTCGACGGACACTCCACCGCTCGTGCTCGCGCCCGCTGCTGAGGCCGGCGTCATCGACAAGCGCGCACGGTTTCGCGAAATCTACTGTGCGGTCCTGGAAGCGCGACGAGAGTTGCCCGACCATCGGCCCTGCGAGGAAGCCTTGACGCGAGTTGGGGAGGAGCCGGCTGGGACTGCACAACCTGTCGATCTCGGACCCTCGCGCCGGCATCTCGTTGCAGCAGTCGTGCTGGGCCTCGGATTCGATTGCATCGAGGAGTGGCTGGAACCGACGGGCAGCGTCGCAGAGCACGTGCGCCGCTACGGATACGACCAAGTGCTGCTCAAGGTCGACGCTCTGGCCAGCACGGCGAATAACGCGCGCCAGATCCGCGATGCGGTGCTCGCGATGTCGGCCGAGTCAGGTCCGGCGCGTCTGGTGTTGATCGGTTACTCGAAAGGAGCACCCGACATCCTCGATGCGGTCGTCACGTTTCCGGAGATTCGCAGTCGCATCGCTGCCGTGGTCACCGCGGGAGGCGCGATCGGCGGCTCGCCGCTCGCCAACGACGCGGAGGAATATCACGCCGAGATGCTGCGCCACTTCCCCGGCGCGATCTGCAAGCCTGGCGACGGCACTGCGGTCGCGAGTCTGCGGCCTGCCGCACGCCGAGCATGGCTCGCCGCGAATCCATTGCCGACGGACGTGCGCTACTACTCGCTGGCCACGTTCCCGCAGCCGGAACGCATTTCATCGGTGTTGAAATCGAGCTATCGCAAGCTTGCCCGCGTCGACTCACGCAACGATGGCCAGCTCATCTTCTACGACCAGGTCATCCCCGGGAGCCACCTGATGGCGTACGTCAACGCCGATCATTGGGCGCTCGCTGTGCCGATCGCGCGGACGCATTCGACGATCGGCGCCGTATTCGTCACACAGAATGCTTACCCGCGCGAAGCACTCGTCGAGGCCCTGCTGCGATTCATAGAGGAAGACCTCCGTTAATGGCGATCAGACTGCTACTGTTTGCCTTGGGACTCACCTGCGCTACCGATCCGGCATTCGCATGGGTCTACCCCGAGCACCGTGACATCGCTGTGCTCGGTATCGAAGGCCTCGACGTAGAACGCAAAGCGATATTCGATGAGCTGTGGGCGCAGGCGCGCATCGGCCACGAGCAACGCCTCTGCAAGCAAGGCGCCGACACTGCGCAAGGCCTGATGCCTGAGTGCATCGACTGGGCCGCAATGTCCGCAATCGCCGGCGACCATTCGTGCTCGAGCGCGCAGTTACTCGACACCGTCAGCACCTCGGAATGGATCCTCGCCATTGCCGAAGTTGCGGCACAGCTCAAAGTCGATCTGCTGCGGGTCTCGAAAACATCGCCTGCCGCATCCCGCAAGGAAGGCAGTGGCCTGATCGGTGACCTGCGACGGCAGATGGAGAGCGAAGCAATCAGGGCCGATCGCGTCAATGCGCTGCGCATTGCAGACATCCGTTTGCAGCGCGCCGACGCGGAATATGCGACACGGGCGGGATCCAACAATGCCCACTTCCTGCTTGCCCGCCCCACAGTGGACTTCACGGCACAGGAATACGTAGAGACGACGCTCACGGTCGGATCCGAGATCAATGCCGTAGGCGTGTGGGGACGGTTTCACGTGAGCGCTCTGCAGAAGGCAACGAGGCTTGCGCGCGAGAACCTGTCCCCTGAAGAGCGCTCCGCGCTCGCGCGCGCCGTGCTTGCGGACGAAGCGTTTGCACTTCATTTCATGGAAGACGTCTTTGCCGCGGGGCACGTGGCCGGAACCTGGGGCGACGTGTCGCAACGCAAAGGCACTCACGACTACTACAACGAGAGCGGCTTGGAAGTGCGCACCTGGCAGGCAGGAGCGAATACAACCGTGTTGATGGGCGATGCGCACATGCGTCCCGAGGATGCGCAGCGGGCGGCTGAGGCAGTGCGCCTGAGTCTCGAGCAGGTGCTCGACACGGCGGCCGGTCGATCGCGAACGAACAATCTTCCGTACACGCCTGCGGCTGCTGCCGAACCCGAGGCGTTCGACGTGTGCAAGAACGACAGGCTCGAGCCGTGGCCGCAAGGACGAGAACCGACGCTCGAGGCGGTGAAGTTGGGCGTGGAAGTCCTGCTGCTGACTCCAGTGCCGAGCCTGGGTGAAGGACTTGGGCGCAATGCCGCGCTTCCGATCGGAGCTCGGCCCCTTCATCGGCGTCGCTGGCTCGCTCAACGTGCGCTCCGTGGATGGCGGCTTCACCGGCCTGGAAGAGGGCAGCGGCTTCGTTGGCGGAGCGGACCTGTCGCTGCGACTCGGGTATGGACTCGATGGCGTGATCGACGAAGGGGGCGATGGGCTCGTCTATTTTTCGCTGGGCTACAGCGGCGACACACCGTCCACCAACAAGTACACCGAGGCCGCACCTGCGCAGGAAGGCGGCACGCTGACGGCTGCGATTCCGGCACGCACTGGCCTCACGGCCCGAATGCGCATGCCGTTCTATCTGATACCCGGCGACCTGCTGCTCTTGTCGCCGTTGTACCTCGCATCGCCCAAGACGTATCAGGGCATGGCGGTCACTGCGGTCAACGGCGGACTGATCCCATGGCAGCTCGGCTGGGCAACCCGATTCGGCCGATTTCAGCTGGTGCTGGGGCGCGAGATCGGCGTGACCTTCCATGGACTCGGGCAGACGATGCAACGCTGCTGGCACCGGGCGTGCCGCCGGGCTCAGGACCGCGGGTGGTCGAGTTCGAGTCGACGTACTTCGAATTCCCGATCCTCGAATACCGTCCCTATCGCTCGTTCGACACGACGCAGAGCTCCGCGCTGGTCCTGCAACTCTTCGGCGGCGTGGACATCCCGGACGAGGGGACAGTCGTCTATCCGCCCGGCGCACCGGGCGCACACCTGGATCGCGTGTACTCGATCGGCGTGCGCCTCACCTTCGACTGGCGACGTTACTTCTGACGATGGCGGATCACACTGAGCAAACTGCCGAGCAACAATGACACGCCCCCCAACATGCCGAACAACGGCAGCATGCTGGAGGTCGCGGGCAATGCTGCCATCTGTTCCTGCGGCTCTTCGATCGGTGTGGCCACGAACGGCTCACTCGGCTCGGCGGGCGCCAGCGCCATCACCGGCGCATCCACTTTGACGTACGCGGTGATTTCCTGGCCGGTGGCGAGGTCTCTCACGCGCGCGGGTTTCCCATCTACCATCACCTTCAGATCTGACCGGGGCCTGTATCGAAATCGGCTTTGAATAGTTGCCATCAGGCTGCTTGACGCGGACCGAGACCCTGCCACTAGGGTCGACGCGATCGAGTCTCGCCTTGACGACGGCATAGTCTGCGCCGTCCTTCGAGAGGATGTCCGAACACGCCTTGGCTATGTTCGGAAACTTGGCGAGCACTTCAGGATCGTATTGCGCGTTCTGGCACGTTACGGTCTGTGCCTGGCTGACCGCGATTGCAGCGATCGTGCATAGAACACTCACTGCAGACGCACGCAGGAACTTGGTCATGGTCGTACTCCTGTGAAACGCCGGGGCGACGCTGGAATGCATTCTGCGAGGGTCGCGAATCAGCGCAGTACGTATGAAGTGGTGGAAAGTGCGCGCTGAGTTGGCAGAGCATCGACCCGCGCAGCGCCAGCATCCCGGGATGAATCGAACCGTGCGGCCTATGACAAGCAGTGCAGTCTTCAGTGACCGGCGCGTGCTCCCAGAGGAACGGTCCGCGCTTGTCGGCGTGGCATCCGTAGCAGGTGTCGTTGGCGGATCGCTGCTTCAGCGACGGATCGTTCGCTGCTCCTTGCCGGCTCGGCCGAGCGTGCGCGGCGCTCAGAATCATCGCTGACAGCACACGAGCATCGAGCTGCAGCGAGACGATTTCATTGCGCCGGTGCAGAAACTACGCGCGTGCAGCGTCAGCACGGGGCAACGGCATTCTCTGAGCACCCTTGCCGAAGTGCTCCCGCGCAGCGCATCGAGAAAGCCATGCGGTCCCTCGGTGGTCATCACGATCAGGTCGGAGCGCGCGGCGGCGGCGATCTGCCCGATGACTTCGACCGGCTCGCCTTCCAGGCAGTGCACGTTCCAATCCCAGCCCGGCTCCGCTGGGATCTGTAACGACGGCACCTCCGCGCCGGGGCCGACGTGCAACAGTCGCACTTTGCCCGGCGGCAGCTGTAGAGCACTGATCATGCGCGCGACTGCCGCAATGGCCGGCTGCGCCCGCGGTTTGCGGGCAACCGGGATGAGGATGTTTCGCAGCGAGATGGAGCCGTTCTCGCGCGAAACGAAACCGGGCACGCCCTCCGGAAGGTAGAGCGTCATCGCTTCATTGGCGTGAGCGATCGGCTCCGCGACCCGCTTGTGCTGCCAGCGCATGCCGCCCTCGTACTGGTGAACGGCGAGTACGATGAGATCGGCGGGATGCTTGTCCAGAAAGTCCAGTGACGCCCGCACCGGCGAGGGGTTGGTGGCGATGATCTTCTGGACTGCGATGCCGAGATCGGCGACTGCGCTCCTGGCACTGTCCCGCGCAATGAGGTTCCAGCGCTCCAGCGTGCTGCGCACGCCGGGAAAATCGCTCCAGTCGGAGGTGCAGCCGGGGTCGACGTGCAGCATCGTGAGTGCTGCCTTGGTGACCAGCGCGATCCGCAGCGCATGCACGAAGGCGATTTCGCTGGCCTCGGAGAAATCGGAAGGGTGAAAGATCGACTCGATGCGGGTTGCGGTCATGGCGTGCCGCCTCCGGCTTTGGGCAACTTGGCGACCATCGCTGCATACGTCGCCCGTGCCTTGCGCAACGCTTCCGCAGGAGTCGTCGCTGCGCCGGTCGCGCTCGCCTGCCACACGGCCCGCCGCGTCTTGGGATCGAGCAGAGACAGCGTGCAGATCGCCTTCACGCCCAGCGTCCCCGGGCAGGAACTCGGATTGCGGTGGGGTGATGGGTTGCCCCGAATCGAGCACCGAAGTGTCGACGTGATGCAGCGGGCTGCCGCTGCTGGATCCGGCTTGCGCGTCCAGCGTCGGCCTGCTGAGCGCCGCCAGCGCGACCAGCACATCCGCATCGGCGGCTTGCGCTATACCCTCGCTCCTCGAGCGCGCTCACGGCAGCCGCGCGCAATTCGCTGGAGATTTTCGCTACCTGGTCGGCGGTGATGTCGGTCGCAAACGCGAACTGCACTTCGAGGACGCGAAAGGTCCTGAAAGGCAGGGATCGCCGCTGGATCGCCCGACACTTCGATCGGACCGATCGATGCGCAAGCCGCCAGCAGGCAGGCGACGAACGTGATGGCCAGTATTCTCCGGAGCGACATTGCAACCGATACCGTCCATCGATGGCCATCGTTGCGCCATCAGTACCTCGGGCAGAGCGATGTCAGCGGTGCGCGGCGGCTGCGCGCGACACTGCGTCCACGAGCGACATGCTCGAAAACGGCTTCGTCAGGTAGGCGAAGGCGCCGATGTCGCGCGCCGCGCGCCGATGCATCGGATCATCGTGTGCCGTGATGACCACTACCGGCGCGCTGGAGCCCGCAGCCGCCAGCCGGCGTTGCAGGTCGAAGCCATTCATGTCCGGCAGATGAACATCGAGAACGAGGCAATCTGCGTTGCACGCCTCCTCGTCCGCAAGCAGCGCGCCGCCGGAGGTGAAGCTGCGCACGTCGAACCCAGCCGCTTCCAGCAGCCGGCTCACCGCGAGGTTCACGCTGCAGTCGTCCTCGACGATGATGATGTTTGTCACATGCTTCTTCGCTGCGGCGGATCAAGACCTCTTACACGCGGCAGCATGCAACGACAATCAGTAGCGCGGGTCGCGCAAAGTCCCTTGGCACCGGGCGTTCACGGTGACTTGAAGGGCAGGGTGAAGGCGAAGGAAGCGCCGCCGCCGCGGCGGTTCTCTGCCCAGATCGCGCCGCCGTGCATCTTCACGATCGAGCGCGCGATCGACAGCCCCAGACCCAGGCCCTCGGTCTTGGTCGTATAGAACGAATCGAACAGCTTGTCCTTCTGCGACGGCTCGAAGCCGTGCCCCTTGTCGAGCACCATGACGACGAGGTTGGCATCCGCGCAGCGCTCGGTGCGCACCTCCAGTACTCGCTGCTCGGTGGGCGTGTCCTTCATCGAGTCCATGCCGTTGATCACGAGATTGAGCAGCACCTGTTGCACGTGTACGGGATCGGCCGACGCGCGCGGCAATGCCGGGTCCAGCGACGTGCGAATGAGTACGTTGCGCCGCACGGCATCCGGCAGCACGAGCGCCAGGACGCTCGAAGCGAGCGCATTCACATCGACTTCCTCGACCTGCAGCTCGCGCTTGCGCAGCAGCGTGCGCAGCCGGCGCACGATGTTGTCGGCGCGCAGGTCGTCCTCGCGCACGTCCGCCAGGATCTCGAGCACCATCGGTACGTTCGGGTGAGGCTGGCGCAACAGGAGGGCGGCGGTCTCGACGTTGCTCAGGATCGCGCTCAACGGCTGCGTGACTTCATGCGCGACCGATGCAGTGATTTCGCCGATGAGCGCGAGCCGCGCCGCGTGCGTAATCTCCGCGTACTGGCGCTGAGTATCGGCGCGCGCGCGCGAGTGGCGGCGATTCTGCACCAACAGAGCGATGATGAGGATCGTCTGCACCACCAGCAGCGCGCTTGCAAGATATTGCATCCTGTCAATCGGCTGTGCTCCATGAGGCGCCTACCGGATACCTTAGGGTCCGGCGACTGCGAGTCCGAATACGTAAGGGGGGAGGACTGCGGGCGACCTGTGCGCAGCGAGGCAGTGGGACTTTTCGGCATTAACATAGGATGCCCACGATACTCATTGCAGGCTCAACGTGTGCGGGCGCACAGTGCACGAACTGGATCGGGGAGGGACGTCGCGCTTGCACCAGTGGCGCACGCCAGTTCTTCATGAGGGGAGAATAAGCATGGAGATCCAAGCAGCGGGCGCGGTTTCGTCAATCGACCCGGCGATATATAGCTGGGACGGAACCATTGAAGGTCCATCCCCGCAACCTGTAGTACACGTTATCGACGACGACGACAGTTTTCGCCGCAGCATGCTGCGCATCCTGCATGCCTCGGGCTATGCCGCAGTGGGTTACGGCTGCGCCGGGGAGTTCCTGCTGGCGCTGCGCGGGGAAACCGCCGCGGGATGCATTCTGCTCGATATCACCATGCCCGGCCCCAGCGGCATCGATCTGCTGCACGGACTGATGCAGCGCGGATCCGCGCCGCCGATACTCTTCGTCACGGCGCGTGACGACGTCATGACCAGCGTCGACGCCATGAAGCAGGGTGCATTCGACTATATAGTCAAGCCGGCAAGTGCCGAGCGCGTGCTCGCCGTCGTTGCGCGTGCCCTGGAAGTGGACGCACGGCGTACTACCGCACAACGCGAGCTGCGCGTGCTGTATGCGCGCTTCGCACTGCTGACGGATACGGAGCGAGCGATCTTTGCCGGCGTGCTTTCGCATCGGCTCAACAAACAAATGGCAGGGGACCTCGGCACGTGCGAGCGCACCGTCAAGGCCATGCGCGCGCGCATGATGACGAAGCTGCGTGTCGACACAGTGCCGGAGCTCGTGCGCGTGGCCGCGTTGCTCGAAAACGCCGGTGTATCGCTCGCGCCGGTGGAAGGGGCGCCGCAGCGCCTGCAGCGCGTCTGAACGCGAGCTACCAGGCCAGTGCTTCTTCTGCAGTGCGCTGGTAGCGCTCGGCAGAGAGGCGCAAATTGTTCTCCTCGACGCGGAAAGGCGTGCTCGCGACGTAGCCCAGCGTACGCGTCACGCCGAATCTGCGGACCAGCGGGCGAAGCAGGAGATAGCCGCCAAACTTGCGTGCGTCCCGATAGGCATTGTCATCGCCGCGCCAGACCCGCGCGCGGAATTCCACCAGATCCTCAGGCCAGATATCGGACATGCGGTTCTCGTTGAACAGCGGCGGGGTGACCTGCGTCGTGTGCCCTGCGACGCCGTACAGCAGCATTTCGCACGGCAATCGCTCGGCGATATCGAACGAGCTGCATGCTGCATGCGGCCACGTCTGATCGTGCGCTCGCGCAGCTTCCTCCAACACGACCGTCCACAGCGCGCCGTCGATGATCTCTACGACCGGATAAGCCCCGCGCAGGGACTGGCCGTACCAGGGCCAGTACTGCGTCGTGTACTCCGTCGCGAACGGCGCTTCCTCGTACTGCAGGCGTTGCGCGAAGTAGAGCGTGCGCGACTGCGGGCTCGTATTCGCCGGTCGGATGTTCCGCCGCCCATTTTCCGGACCGCATCAGCACGATCCGCAGCTCCGGCACGCGGGGCGTAAACGTCTCGCCGAACGCCAGGTCGATCGCGCGGGCGCGCTCGCTCACCAGGCGTGCGAATTGCCGTTCGCGCGCAGCAGGTGCAGCTCGCTCTGGCGAGACGACGACCACCGGACCCGAAGCCTGTGCCCAGGCGGTGCAGGCGAGGGTCAGAAGCAAGGCGCCCATTGCGCGGCGCCGCAGCCACTTTGTATGCATGTCAGCTCACGCACTGAAGTCGTTGCCGAGGCTTCGGATCGTGCAGTGAGGACGGACGCGCGACAGTTCGTAGCGCGGGCAGGTGAGATGCCTGGGTCGCCCAGCAGAGCGTTCAGCCGTTCGGCTGCGTCCCGGCAACCGCCCGCTGGATCGCTTCGAGCAGAACCCCCGCGTCGCTCGGCTTCGGCAGGACGCTTGCGAACAGGGCGTTGTCCGACCGACCGTTCGGGGGCGAGGCCGTGAGCGCGATGATCGGCACCGCGGCCGTGCGGGGCTCGCCCTTGATTTTTCTCGCTACGCTCGAGCGGGTCCTCACCCGGCATGACCATGTCCATCACCATGGCGGCGGGGCGCACTGTGGCCAGGATCTGCGAGGGCTGCCGTCGCGTCTTCGGCCTCCAGGACGTCGTAGTCGTGCGCCCGCAGCAGACGCACGAGGCTGCGGCGAACGCTCGCATCGTCATCCACCAGGAGAACGCACGCTCTCACGCTCGGGCACTCACTCGCTTGCATACCAAGACAAAGTCATCCTAATGGATAAGATTCCCTCGGAATGACTCCTCGGAATGCGAGGCGCGTCGGATTTCAGACGTCGTTCAGGCGCCTGCGTCCACCGTGAGAGAACTGGGTCGCACTTCTGCCGGGCATTGAGCCCTACGGTTTGCCGCGCTGCCACGCGTTGCGGCCATCCCGTAGGCTCCGGGCAAGAGGCAAAGAGCGTGATGCTGCTACAGCACATCGGAGACGTTTCCTGGTGGCGCCGGCGCGAGACGCTCGGCGCCGCGATGCTCTTGCTTGCGCTTGCGCTGCTCTACTACCTCGGCGTGCGCGTCGGGCTTGCGTTCACGCCCGCGGCGAGCGCCGTCTCGCTGCTTTGGCCGCCGAACGCCATCCTGCTCGGCGGTGCTGTTGCTCTGGCCTGTTCGATCCTGGGTGTGGCCGCTGCTCGCGATACTGCCGGCGCACCTCATCGCCCAGCTCACAGCCGGCGTGCCGCTCGTGATGGCGGGTTGCTGGTACGTCAGCAATGTCAGCGAGGCTGTGCTCGGCGCCGCGCTCATCCGCGGCATTCTTGGCGGGGCGCCGCGGTTCGATCGGGTCCGCGACGTCTCGGTGTACATCATCGCCGCGGTCGTCATCGCGCCGGTGCTGACCTCGTTCCTCGACGCCGCGTTCGTGGCCTTGGTGGGCTGGCGCTACGACGGCGACTATTGGGGGGTCGTCCGCATGCGGCTGCCTTCGAACGTCCTGGCCGCGATCATCGTGCCGCCCTTCATGATCATCGCGCTGCGCGATGCGCCTGCCTTGCTGCGCAGTGTGAGCCGCGCCCGTTGGGTCGAAGGTGCAGTGCTCCTGGCCGTGCTCTGCGCCGTTTCCCTCGCTGTCTTTCATGAGACGCAGGTCCGCGGGCGACGCCGCGCTCTTCGTCTATGCGCCGCTTCCCGCTGCTCATCTGGGCCACGTTGAGAACCGGTGTCGGCGGAGTCACTACGTGTATTGCGGTTGTGGCGCTCGTGTCCATTACCGGGACCTTGCAGGGCACGGGGCCGTTCGCCCTGGCCGGGCCGGACCGATCGGTGTTGTCGCTGCAGATCTTCCTGATCGTCACGGCATCCACGTTGATGCTGCTCGCTGCCGCGCTCGCCGAGTTGCACGAGGCCCGCGCCGTGGCGCTGCGCCGCGAAGCGCGGTTGGATCATGGCACTCAGGGCCGCGCACATGGGTGCCTGGGAGTGGGACATGCTGAGCGACCGGATCAGCTGGCGGCTGGCCGCGCACTCGGGCGAGATCGTCCTGCAGAGCACCGACTCGGTGGATGAGCTGCTCGAGCGCGTGCATCGTAACGATCGCCACCGCCTGCTCGCTGCAATGCGCGCGGCGCGCGAGGAGGGTGGAGCCGGCGAAGTGGAGTGCCGATTCAACTGCGATGGCCGGCTGCGCTGGATCCGCGGGCTGGGCAAGGTGCAGCGCGAGGCCGACGGCCAGTCGCTGGCGATGATCGGCGTATGCATCGATACCACGCAGCACAAGGCCGTCGAGATCGAGCAGCGTTCGCAGCGCGAGAAGCTCGCGCACCTGGCGCGCTCCGCCACGTTGGGCGAGCTCAGTGGAGCGCTTGCGCACGAGATCAGTCAGCCGCTTGCCGCAATCCTGCTCAACGCCCGCGCTGCGCAGCAGGAAGTGCTCAAGGAGAGACCGGACATCGCAGGAGCTCCGCGCAATCATCGACGACATCGCGGCGGACGACCAGCGCGCCTCCGAGACCATCGGCCGGCTGCGCGCCTTGTTCCCGCGCGATCCAGTGCAGATGGAGCAAGTGCAGATCGAGGAGTGCATCCGTAGCATCCTGGCTTTGGAGCACAGCGACTTGCTCGCGCGCAATGTCACTGTCGATCTGCACATCGATGACGCGCTCCCGCCAGTGACAGCCGCGCAGGCACAACTGCAGCAGGTGCTGCTCAACCTGATCGTCAACGCCTGCGAAGCCATGGCCGAGCAGAGCACGGATCGACGGTTGCGCATCGTGGCCCGGCACCACGCCGGCGAGATCCACGTGGAAGTGAGCGACACCGGCTCGGGCGTCGAGGACTTCGAGAGTATTTTCCGGCCGTTGTTCTCGACCCGCCCGCACAACGTCGGACTCGGCCTGGCGATCGCACGCACCATCGTCTCCGCGCACGGCGGCCGGCTGTGGGGTATGAACAACCCGGCCGGCGGCGCTACGTTCTTCATCGCTCTGCCGGCGGCAGCCGAGGCCTGAAGCTCAGGCCGGCGCCACCGGCATGAAGTAGAACATCATCGCGATGATCGCGTAGACCGTGATCAGCTGCGCGCCCTTGAACCAGTTCGTGCGGCCGTCGCCGCAGACGACGGTGCCGATCAGCACGCCGAGAAACAGCGAGCCGACCTCGGGCCGGGTGAACGACAGCTCGAGCGGCTCGGGCGCGATGAAGTAGCTCGCGAACACCAGCACCGGCGCCACGAACAGCGCGATCTGGATCGAGCTGCCGAGCGCGATGCCGAGCGACAGGTCCACCTTGTTCTTCGTCGCCATGGCGATCGCCGAGCCGCTCTCCGCGGCGCCGCCGACGACCGCGAGCAGCACGACGCCGATGAACACGGAGGACATGCCGAGCACCTGTCCGGTCGCTTCGGCGGCGCCGACCAGGATCTCGCTCATCCAGGCCGCGAGCACCGCGGCGCCGATCAGGCTCGCGACCGCCCGCGACACGCTCCATGGCTTCTCGGCGTGGTGGTCTGGCCGCCTCGCGCGGCGCGACGCTTTCGAACCAGCCCGGATGAGTTTTCAGCGAGAACAGCAGGTATAGCGCATACGCGAACAGCAGCGTACCGGCGATGCCGACGTTCAGCAGCTGCTCCTGGCGCATCGTGCCGTCCGGCGAGAAGTACCGGCTGAAAGCGCTCGGCACGGCGAGACTCATGGCGGCGAGCAGCATCATCGTGCTGTACACGCGCGATGCGCCGGCATTGTACGTCTGGTCGCGGTAGCGCCGGCCGCCGAGCAGGAAGGCGATGCCGAGCGCGAGCAGGAGATTCGCGAGAATCGCGCCGATGATGGACGCACGCACCATGTCGAGATAGCCGGCGCGCAAAGCCACCAGCGCGATGATGAGCTCGGGCGCATTGCCAAAGGTCGCATTGAGCAGTCCGCCCACCGCATCGCCGGTGTGAGTGGCGAGGTGCTCGGTGGAGTGCACGATCAGGGCCGCGATCGGCACGATCGCGAGCGCAGCGGAGAAGAAGATCAGCGGCGCGGGCAGCTCGCCGGCGTGCTCGAGCGCGACGGTGATGGGAATGAAGACGAGCAGCCAGTTGATCGAGGGCTTCAAGGCTGCGTGCCCTCCGAGATCCAGGCGCGCGCCAGCGTGTAGGTGGCCGCGAGAATCACCGGCCCGACGAACAAGCCGATCACGCCGAAGCCGACCAATCCGCCGATGACACCGGCGATGATCAGCAGCATCGGCAGCTCGACGCCGCGGCGGATGAGCATCGGTCGCAGCACGTTGTCGAGCGCTATCACCGGGATGCTCCAGATCAGCAGCCCGGTCGCCCAGCCTGCGTCTCCGGTCCAGTAGAGCCAGGCCACGGCTGGCGCCAGCACCAGCAGCGGACCGAGCTGCGCAACGCCGAGCACGAAGGCGATTGCCGTCAACACGCCCGGATGCGGCACACCGCAGGCCCACAGACCGATCCCGGCGAGCACCGCTTGAACCAGCGCCGTCAGCACGACGCCGAGCGCGACACTGCGAACCGCTTGCGCCGCGAGCCGAACTATCCCTGAGCCGCGCTCGCCGCCGAGGCGGTGCGCGAATGCCAGGACGCCGCGCGCGGCGACTTCACCCCGCGCGTACAGAATCGCCGCGATGATGATCGTCAGCAGCACTTGCAGCACGAGGGTGCCGAGTCCGCCCGTGAGCGCGAGTACCGAAGCCGTCACGGACCCTGCGTAGGGTCGAAGCGCTTCGACCACTGCCTCGGGTCCGCCTGCGGCCAGCTCCGCCCATCGCCCGGAGACGCGCTCGCCGACTGCCGGCAGTTGCGCGATCCATTGCGGCGGCGGCCCGAGCCCGCGTTCGACGAAGTCGCTCAGCACGGCCGGGCTGCGTTGGGCCGCATCGAGCAGCGTCCCCACTGCGGCGAGCAGCGGCGCAATGAACATTGCCAGCGCGAGTAGGGTCATGACTGCCACGGCGACGGGGCGCCGGCCGCCCGCGCGCCGTTGCACGAGCAACAGGATGGGCCACGTGGCAATGACGATCATCGTTGCCCACGCCAGCGCGCCCAGGAACGGCAGCAGCGTCCACAAGCTTCCCGCCAGCAGCAGGCCGATGATGATCACCAGCAGCATGATGCGGGGGACGTCACCCGGCACTTGCGAATGGACGCGCATTGCGGTCTGCATGGCTAGGTGAGGTTGCCGGCGCGGGCTGCGGCTGCGGGCTCGGGCTGCGGATACACGCCTACGAGCCGCGCGATCAGGATGGCGAGGAACAGCTGCCCGACGATTCCTTCGAGCATGGCCGCGGTCCGTGCCGGGCGCGACAGAGCCACGATGTCGCCGAATCCCGTCGTCGTGAGCGTCGAGAAGCTGAAATACAGCAGCTCGATCAGCTGCATCGAGCCCGGCGCGCCGTGCAGGGCGAAGGATTGCGGGCTGGCGCGCTCGACGATCGCATACAGGAAGCTCCACAGGACGCCGATCATCAGGTAGGCGGAAGCTGCGCCCCACAGCCGGTCGGTGGTCAGCACTTCCTTGTCGAAGACGTAGCGCAGCAGCAGCGCGATCGTCGTCGCGTAGACGGCCGCGTCGAACCGCAGCGCGAGGTCGACGAAGGCGGGTAGGTTCTGTTGGAGCGCCAGCCAGCGAAACGCCAGCGCGGGGGCCGCCAGGCAGAGCACGAACAGGAAAGACACGATCGACCGGCCGACCGCTGCAACGGCGGCAAGGATGACCAGAGCGTTGATCACATAGCGGACGAAGAGACCGCCGCGCTCGGCTTCGATGAAAGGCGCGAGCGCGATGAGCGCGAGCAGCGTGATGAACAGATAGAAGCAGCGCCGGAAGAACAGGCGGCCCAGTGTGTCGCGCGTGACGCTGATCGACTGCCGCATCGGTTGGCTTCCGCTACGGCGT
Source organism: uncultured Gammaproteobacteria bacterium (assembly GCA_963830745.1). GTDB lineage: Bacteria > Pseudomonadota > Gammaproteobacteria > Steroidobacterales > Steroidobacteraceae > Steroidobacter. The sequence goes on along the minus strand of CAWHNL010000006.1, from coordinate 285,603 downwards.
GGCGGCGGTGCGAAGCTTCCGCCGAGCGCAAGGTGCAGGTTCACCCGGCCGGCGAGCTCGTCCGTGCGCACGTTGTGCAAAGCCATGCGGGCGTTCTGGACACTGATTCGCTGCTGCTCGACGGCACGCCGGTCGGCGCGCCCAATCCGGAATCTCGTCTCCGTCAGATCGAGCGCACGCGTCTGCTCGTTGAGAGAGTCGGCCAGCAACGCTGCACGCGTTGCGAGCGATGTGCTCGCCGCCAGCGCATTCTCGACTTCGCCGAGCGCGCGCAGCGCAACGCGCGCGTAGTCCGCAACTGCCTCCTTCTGCTGCAGCGTGCGGATCTGCACCTTGGCCGAGAGAGCGCCGCCCTGGTAGATCGGAGCCAGCAGTCGCGCGCCCAGCCCGCCGGACGGATTCTCGAAATCCTCCTTCAGCTCGAGCACCTCGCTCTCGAACGCACCGAAGTTCGCATTCAGCGTGATCTGGGGCAGGCGCGCGGCCTTGGCCTCGCCGATGCGATTGAACGCTGCGGCCACGCGGCGCTCGGCGGCCACCACATCCGGCCGCCGCTCCAGCATCTGCAGCGGAATTCCGACAGCAATGGGCGCGGGTGTCGCGAGCAGCTCCGCACGGGTGTTCACTTCCGCTGCCGGGTAACGTCCGACCAGCAGTTCGAGCGCGCGCAGCGCCTGACCGCGCGCCAGCATGAGCTCCTGATGCGTGCTTTCCAGGTCTTTCGCGGTGGCGCGCGCGACCGCGGTCTCGGAGTCGGTTCCCGCACCGACGCGCTCACGATCCTGCGCGAGCAGCGTGAGCTGGTTCGCGGATTGCACCATGTCGGCGGCGAGTGCGGCATTCAGCGTGAGCTGCGTGGCGGTGAACCACGCCTTGGCCGTGGACGCTGCCAGCGACTGTTGTGCGAACTGCAGGTCCGCCGCCGCCGACACGAAATCCTGCTCGGCCGCGTTGCGCGCGTAGCGCAACCGGCCCCACAGGTCGAGCTCCCATGAGGCGAACAGCATCAGCGCCTGCAGTGCCGAGGCGCTGTCGGCTCCGCCGCCGGTCTTCGCGCCGCCCGTACCAAAGACACCGAGCCATGGGCGCAATGACGCCTGTGCGACGATCAGGTACTGCGCCGCTTGTTCGACGCGCGCGCCGGCGACGCGCAGGTCGGGATTGTTGAGGATCGCCTCACTCACCAGCGCGTCGAGCTGCGGGTCGTTGAAGGTGTGCAGCCAGTCGTGCTGAACCGGCTCGGCGCTGACGGATGCATCGGCCCGCCACGTGCCGTCGAGCGCGACGGTGGGCAGCGCTTGCTTACGGATCTCCTCGGCCGGCGGAGGGTCGGCGACGCAGCCGCTGAGCAACGCAGCGATTGCGAGCGACGTCGTGAGCGACACGGAACGCATGTCAATGCAGTTTCAGGATCAGCCAATCGATCTTCGTGCCGACCCGCAGCATGATTTTGCGCAGAATGTGGATCGGCTCGCCGCTGTCGGTGTAGATCGCGCCCGACCCCAGCGCGCCCGAGGCGAGGAACAACTGCGTGTCGCCGCGATCCTTGAGCAGGCGCACCGCCAGAGCGTAGGGCGGAATCGGCGCGACGCCCACCGACGCGCTCTGTGTGCCGATCGGCAACTGCCCCTGAGCGGTCGCCCACATGATCGACTCGACTTTGCACTTGATGATGCGGCCCGGGTACATCTTCATCACGATTTCCGCCTCCTGCCCGGGCTTGACCTTGCGCACCTCGTTCTGCTTGAAGATCGCCATGACCCACTGGTCGTCTTCGACGAACGACATCGCGGGCGTCAGCGGCAGCGGCACCGCCATCGCGCCCGGACGCAGCGCGAGCGAGACCACGGTGCCGTTGGCGGGCGCTCGATACACGGTCTGTTCGAGCCGCCAACGCGCGTCCTTCAGCTGTGCCTCGGCGCGCGCGATCTGCGCCTTGACGTTCGCGATCTCGTCCATGTCGCCGGCGTCGGTCTTGGCAGCGAGCTTCTCGCGAACCTGCGACTCGCTCGCCGTGGCGGCAGCGAGCTGCGCCTTCAGGTTGGCAACGTCGCTCTGCGCCTGCTCGTGGTCGAAGCGGCTGCCGGCGCCGGTGGCAGCGAGCTGTCGCAGTTGATCCTCGCGCAGCTGCGCAAGCTTCAGTTGCGAAGCGATCGCACCCTTGGCGCCGCTCGCATTGAGCAGTTGCTCGCCGAGGCCGCGCTGGTTGGCGTTGGCGGTTACCAGCGCCGCGTCGAGCTGCTGCAGCTGGGCTTCGAAGCCATTCACCTCGAGCTCGAACGGCGTCGGGTCGAGCTTGAACAGGATGTCGCCCTTGCGGACGGGCCGATTCGGCTCGACCGGCACCTCGGTGACCATTCCCTGGACCCGGGCGTTGATCGCCACCACGTAGTTGATGACGCGCACGTCCGCGGAGGACGGGGCGACAATGTTGAGAAACAGGATGAGCGCGGCGATGCCGATGATCGGCAAGGTGATGACGATCACCTGGCTCACCGTGTTCCACGGCAGCAGCTTGTACTTGAAGAAGATCAGCCAGACTATGAACGAGTAGATGCCGAGCAGCAGCAGTTCCATATCACCTCTCCCACGGCCGTCGCTCGTGCGCGAGAGCGCGCGCATTGCGCGCCGCGACCGGCGTGCCAAGCGCAGCTTCTGCGGGATCCGGATCCTCTGCGGAATCCTGTTCGGTTGCGGGGCGACTTCGGATGGCGGCACCTCGTGCGCGGCGTGCTCTTCCGGCTTCACGGTGTCGACGCCATAAGCCATCTTGTAGAGCACCGGCTTCGAGTACGCCCACAGCCAGGCGAGCGGCCACAGCATTCCGCCGAAGAACAGCGACAGCAGGCACAGGGTCTTGATCGCGTGCGCCTGCGGGTGATGCCGCTTCTCGGCGATTCTTTCCGGCAGGATGTGCACCAGCCAGAACACCGTGATGGCGATCACCGGCGCGATGATCAGCACGACCCACGCGAGGATGTTCGCTACCAGGTCGAGCGTGTCGCCCGAGAACAGCGAGGCGTGCGCCGGCGCCGCCGCGCTGAGCGCTACTAGCGCAACCAGCGCAAGCGGCGCGCGCCTGCCGTCGAGCCTCGCGAGTGTCCTGCGCATCTGTGCCTCGTCGAGCCCGCTCAATAGCGGGCGGCGATGCCGATCTTCAGCTGGTCGAAGCCGGGCGTGCCGTTCGCCTCGCCCAGGTCGAGCCAGTGGCGCTCGTACCCGAAGCGCAGCGTCATCGTCGAGGAAACATCCCAGCGCACGCCCGCGCCGATGTCGTAGACGAGCTCATCGAAACTGCGCGTGCTCTGATAGGTGCCGCAGTAGTAACCCCACCACGGGTCCCACCAGCACGCCGTCTGCGGCGGGGAATCGGGGATGTTGGTGTCGATGAAGCTCCAGCCGATGGCGGCCGTCACGTATGGCGTCAGCTCCGTCTCGAGGAAGTTGAAGTTCATGCCCACACGCGGTGTCCAATATTCCAGCTCGCCGGTGGCGCTGAAGCCGAGCCCGGCTGCCGCGTCGCCGGGCGCCACGGTGACGTCGTAGTCGACCTGGTTCCAGTCGAGGCCGATCATCAGCTCGAGCCGCGGATTGAAGCGATAGTTGAACGACAGGCCGATGCCGAGGTCATCGTCCAGCGAGGCATGCGAGCCGCCCTGGAAATCGATGTCCGTCGAGAACGCGTAGATCAGGTCGCCGCCGAAATCCCAGCCGGGCTGCCGGTCGGCGACGGCGGCGCCCGAGCACAGCAACAGCGTCAGGGCAGTCAGGTGTCGGATTCTCATGTCAGTCTCTCCTTCTCGTGCACAGGTGCTCAGGATTGAGTCGGGTTCACGCCGTCGGCGCGCGAGGCATCCCATGCCTTGCGCAGGGCGGTCGCCCACTTCGCGATGATCCGTTTCGCTTCGGCGGTGTTGGTCACGGAGGTCGTCCAGGTCCACATGTCTGGACCGGCGTCGCTGTGGTCGTACGCGCGCGCGAGCAGCTGCCGGGTGACCGAATCGTGCAGCTGCATGATCAGCGTCATGCTGGCCCGCGTCCGAGGTGTACACCTTGGTGCGCCCGGCCGTTTGCATCGAGACGTCGGGCGCCGTGATGTACAGATTCACGATCGCGGCCTGCATCTCGACCACGTCCGCAGCCGGCTCGGTGACCAGCGGGTAGCCGCCTTTCTCCAGCTCGCGCTTGAACACCTCGGCGAAGACTTCCGCCAGCTCGCTCTTGATCTTCTCGCGGTCGGGCTCGTGCATGTCATAGAGCGCCGAGCCGCTGTTCCCGGGATCCCAGTTCTTCGCGAACTGCACCTCGATCGGGCGCAGCAGGAGCTTCGAATACGTCGACATGCGCGCCTCGGGACGGCGGTACGCGGCGTCGACGGCCTTGGTGTCGATGCGCACCAGGCCCTCTTGCAGCGACAATTCGTCGAGCGCATTCGGTTTCGTGGTCTGACAGCCCTGCAGCGTGCAGGCGAGCGCTGCGCACAGGAGCAGACGACGGCAATGAGTGATGTTCATACGAAAGCTCGCAGTCAGAAGCTGTAGGCCGCGAAGGCCATGCCGTACCAGAACGTGTCGGTGCGGCCGGACGACTGTTCGACGGCGTCGCCGGGCTCCGCGACGGCGGCGACGAAGCTCACCAGGAAGTGATCGTTGATGCTCCAGTCCATGTACCAGTCGATCTCGGTGGCGACGTCGTCCGAGGTGACGCCCGCCGACGCCGGGTTGTCGAGGACGAAGTCGTAGAAGATCAGGCCGGTGGAGATCGCCTCGCTCGGCTGCGCGTGCACGCGCAGCTGGTGCGAGATCAGATTCGAGTTGGAGACGAAGTACTCGCCGGCGATCTCGCCCTGCCACCATTCGCCCCAGTCGTGGAAGCCGGTCAGGAGCGAGTCGAACGCTTCGTTCTCGAGCGTCGCCGGATCGTCGCCTTCGAAGAACGCGTAGCGATAGGAGATCTTCGGCTGCCACGCCATCTCGAGCTGATAGGCGGCCTGCACGTTCCAGGCGGTCGAGTCGAGCGCGTCGCCGTTGTCCTCCAGCGCGTATTCGGCTGCGAAGGACAGCGCTTTGAAGCTCTGGAACGGTGCCGTGTAGGCGCGCACGTTGTACACGTCGAGCCCGTCGCGCTGCGGCGCCACGGCGGGATCCGCGGACCACTTCATGTAGGTCGCGCCGAGCGTCGTGTCCTCGCCGATTGCGAGCTGGTAGTTGAAGCCCGCCAGCGTGCTGTCGGAGTCCGAGTCCGGACTCTCGTCCCGGTCGAGGTAGAACGCCTCGAACGTGTGCGGGCCGGGTTTGAAGCGGCCGATCACGGCGAACTCGAACGCTTTGCGTGCACCGGTCCAGTAGCCGCCGCGCGTGCCGCCGTCCGCGGCGCCGTCCCACAGCAGCAGGCCATGGCCCAGCGTGTACTGTGAACGGCCGAGCGTGAAGTCGAGCGTGTAGTCGTCGCTATCGCCCTTCTTGCCGGAACGCCAGCCGATGTAGAGGTCCTCGACATCGAAGGATGAGTCGTCGTCGCCGACCAGCGAGGGCGGCGTGCTGTAGGTGCGCACGCCCACGCCGCTCACCTTCCCGTAGAGCTGCGCGTCGCCGCCCGCCGCGTAAGTGGCGCTGAGCGCGGGCTTGATGGAGCCCTCCATCCAGTTGTCGCTCAGGTCGCCGGACGGCTGATCGGGCTTCGGATTCGTGTAGAGCGAATTCGCGAAGCCGAACACGCCCCAGGTGGCGTCGAAGTTGAACGACCAGTCGAATCCCGCCGGCAGGCCGGGCGGTGCGACCGGCTTCTCTTCGTCCTGGGCGGCGGCGGGCAGACTGATGCACGCGGCAGCGATGGCTAATGCGAGGTGCCTCTTCATGTCACATCCTTCAGGTACCAGCGCCGGCAAGCGCGCCGGTCGGCGGCGTTGCGGGATCGAGCGGCGCGTTGCGAACTTCGTTGCGCTTCGTTGCCGCTTCCATCGAGCGAATGAAGAACGGATACAGCGGCACGCTGATGAGCAAGGCCACCATCGCGCGGACGACCGTGTCGGGATCGCCGCCGATGACTGCCCACAGGCAATACGCCACTGCGGCGAGCGCGATCCACTTGTAGAAGAGGAAGGTCCGGCGCGGCAGCCCGTGGTCATAGACCACCTTCACCATCGCCACCGCCGAGTACACGTACGGGACGATGATCAGGATGACGGCCAGGTCGACGATGTGCAGAAACTGATCCGCGATCGTTGGCGATACGGTCGCGAACAGCACGACCGTCATCAGCACGGCGACGATGACCAGGCCCTGGGCGGGCACGCCGTTGGCGTTCAGGCGCGCGAAGATGCGCGGAAACATTCCGTCATGCGCCGCGGCCTGCGACGATTGGCCGACCAGCAGCATCCAGCCGCCGAGCGAGCCCACCGACTTCAGCACCGCGCACACGCTGATGATGATGGCTCCGGCCGGACCGAGCGCGAGTCGCGCGGCTTCCGCGAACGGCGCGTGCGACGTTTGCAGCTCCTCGTTCGGCACGATGCCCATGATCACGGACGAGCTCAGCACGTAGACCACGGCGGCGAGCCCGAGGCCGATGAGCGTTGCGAGCGGCACGTTGCGGCGCGGATTTTCGATCACGCCCGCCGACACTGCGGCGCTCTCGATGCCCATGTATGCCCACAGCGCCATCGATGCGGCGCGCGACACGGCATGCATATTCGACTCTCCGCTGACGTTCCAGCCCGCGAGGAACACGCCGGAGTCGAACCAGATCCAGCCGAGCAGCGCGATCGCGAGGATCGGCACGAGTGCGAGCGCCATCGTCCAGGTTTCCAGCGCACCGATGACGCGAGGCCCGAGGATGTTGGCGAACGTGAGCAGCCAGATGAGCACTGCGGTCGCGATCACGCTCCCCGGCGGGCCGGTGATCCCGGGCACGAGCTCGGCGAGATAGCCGATCGCGGCGACGGCGATTGCGATGTTGCCGATCCAGTTGCCGAACCAGTACACGTAGTTGGTCTGAAAACCGGCATACGGGCCGAGGAAGTCGCGCGCGTAGGCGTACGGCCCGCCCTGCTGCGGATTGAGCTCGCCGAGCTTCGCGAACGCGAGGCCGAGCGCGGCGACACCCGCGGTCGCAATCAGCCAGCCGAAGATCGCGATGCCGCCGACGTGCGCCAGGTTGACCGGCAACAGGAACACGCCTGTGCCGATCATGTTGCCGGCCACCAGCATCGTGGCCTGCGTCAGCGACATCTTGCGACCCGGCGCGCTCACGTGCGTCGCGTCTCCGTCTCAGGGCCGCTGCCCTTGCGCAGGCATTGCACGTAGTAGTCGCCCTCGCGATTCTCCACGCCGTGCGTGTCGTGACCGAAGCCGGGGAAGCGCTCGTCCCACGCGGCCAGCGCGCGCAGGTAGCCGAGATAGGGACCATCGTCCGGGCCGGTCGACTCGCCCGGCATGAGCATCGGAATGCCGGGCGGGTAGGGCACGACGCTGGTCGCGAGCACGCGATCGGCGAGATGCTCGAGCGGTACGTGCTCGATCTCGTCGCGCACCAGATGCTGGAACGCCGCGTTCGGCGTCATCACCGGCTTGGGCAGCGTCGAGAATGCCTCGGCGAGCCAATGCGTCTGCCGCGATTCGCGCAGCTGCGCGAACATCCGCTCCGCGAGGTCGCGCAGCCCGAGGTTGCGGTAGACCGCCGGATGATTGGTCGTCAGGTGCGGCAGCACTTCGCTGAGCGCCGCGTTGCCGTCGTAGTCGCGCTTGAAGTCCAGCAAGGCGTTGAGCAGCGTGCCCCACTTGCCCTTGGTCACGCCGATCGAGAACAGGAACAGGATCGTGAAGTCGGTGGTCTTCTCGACTTCGACGCCGCGACAGTGCAGGTACGCGGTGACGAGGCTCGCCGGGATGCCGCTCTTCTCGAGGCCGCCCTGGTCGGCCACGCCGGGCGTGACGATCGAGACCTTGATCGGGTCCAGCATGCAGTAGCCGTCTTCGAGCTCGCCGAAGCCATGCCAGGTCTCGCCCGGATGCAGGACCCAGCAGTCCGGATCGGTAGCGAGCTGCTGCGCGGAGGCGTCCTCGAACGGCGTCTTCCGGCTGGACTCGCGACTGCGCACCGTGTCGGCATTCCAGGCGCGGAAGAACCACTCGCCCTTTTCGGCGAACTGCCGGCGCACCCGGCCGATCGTCTGTCGGAACGACACGGCCTCGTTGATGGATTCGGTCGTGAGCGTCGGACCGCCCGGACCGTCCATCATCGCCGCGGTGATGTCGTTGGAAACGATGATCGGGTAGAGCGGCGAGGTGGACGCGTGCAGCATGTACGACTCGTTGAAGCGCGAGTGCGGGATCGGGCTGCGCCCGTCGCGGATGTGCAGCAGGGAAGCCTGCGACAGCGCGGCCAGCAGCTTGTGGGTCGAGTGCGTGGCGAAGATCGTCGCGCCCTTGTGATCCTTCGGGTCGCCGTGCATGGCGTGCCGGTCGCGATACAGCGGGTTGAAGCGTGCATACGCGTACCAGGCTTCGTCGAAGTGGATGCGGTCGACGCTCGGGTCGAGGAGCTGCTCGACGCGGCGCGCGTGATAGCAAAGCCCGTCGTACGTGGAGTTCGTGATGATCGAATGCACTGCGCGCTGCGCGACGCCCTTCGTCACCAGCGGATTGGACCGCAGGCCCTGCTCGATCGCATCCTTGCCGAGGCGCGCCGGCGGAATCGGGCCGATGATGCCGTAGCGGTTGCGCAGCGGCACCAGGTAGTGCGGGATGGCGCCGGTCATCACCAGGCTGTGCTCGATCGACTTGTGGCAATTGCGGTCGCACAGCGCGACCTGGTCGCGCGCGACGGCCGCCATGAAGATCACGCGGTTCGACATCGACGTGCCGTTGGTGACGCAGTACGTGCGGTGCGCGCCGAACACGCGTGCGGCGTACTTCTCGTGCTCGCCGATCGGTCCGGTGTGATCGAGCAGCGACCCCAGCGCCCCGACGCTGATCGACAGGTCGGAGCGCAGCATGTTCTCGCCGAAGTAGTCGAAGAAGATGCGGCCGACGGGCGATTTGAGGAAAGCGGTGCCGCCGGTGTGCCCGGGCGTGTGCCACGAATACTCGTACTCCTGGCTGAAGCGCATCAGCGCGGCGGCGAGCGGAGGCAGCATCACTTCGACGTAGCGTCGCACGGCGGCTGCGACCCGCCCGCCGACGAACGCCGCGGTATCCTCCAGCGTCCACACGAACTCGTCGACCATCTGCATGACTTCGATCGGAATCGCAGAAGCTTCGCCGCGCTCCGCCATGAGAAAGATCGGGATCTTGTCGTTACGCGAGCGCACGAACTGCAGGAAGCTGCGCGCGCGGGCGTGATGCTCGTCGCCGCCGAGGCTCCAATCGAGCAGCACGACGTGGATGGCCGAGTCGGAGGTGACGACCGAGGTACCGTCCTCCGCGGAGGTGGCCTCGATCACTTCGATGCTGCGAGCCTGCAGCTCCTGCACCAGCGCACGCGCAGCGCGTCCTTCCGCGCTGGCCTCGCCCAGCTCGTCGTCGACCATGAGCGCCCGCATGCTGATTCGCTTGATGCTTCGCGTGATCATCGTCTTGCTCCAGGGTTCAGTCGGGCAGCGCGGTCCACACGAAGAAGGTTCGCGCCCGCTCGTCGAACTCGCCGACCCACTTCGAATACAGCGCCGCGAAGTCGCCCGCGGCGTAGCGGCGGCTCAGCGCGCGATCGACCAGCACGCGGAAATCGTCGTCGCCGTACTCGAGCGCAAGGGCTGCCGGCTCGTGCGTGAACATGCGATCGAGGATCACCACGTTCTCGCGCGTCTTCGGATCGAGGCCTTGCAGCGCGCCGAGCATGACGACGCGGTCGCCGAACACGACGTCGACGTCCCCGAGCGCGAGTTGCTGCAGCGCCTTGCGATAGTCCGGGACGCGCACGATGTGTGCGTTCACCTGCAGGGTCTTGGCGCGCTCGTTGAGCCACTTCTCGCCGGTCGTGGCGGCCACGACCGCGAGCTTCGTCGATTCGAGCACCGTCGCGGCCGGAGTCCCGCGCCAGACGGGCTTCGTGGGATGGCTTTCCGACAGCGCGGTGCGCAGCGCCGCTGGCGCGTCGGCACGCACGGCGGCGCGGTTGCCGCTCGGCGAAGATCGGTATCGAGAAGGATGCGTGCTCCCGACGACCGAGCGTTTCGCTCATGGGCGTGCACAGCAGGTCGATCTTTCCCTTGTGAACTGCGGTCAGGCGCTCATTGGCATCGAGCGGTACCCAATCGATGGTCAGGCCGGGCAGCGCGAGATCGCGTTTGATCTCCTCGGCTATGCCTTTGCAGAGCTCCACTGCATAGCCGTCCGGCGCGCCGCGCTCCGTACGCGAGGAGAACGGCGGGGCATCGGGGAGAAAGCCGAAGCGGATGTGGCCGGTCTCCTTGATGCGATCGACAGTCGCCGCGTCGGCCGGCGGCGATGCGAACAAGGCCAACACGACCGCGACGGCTGCGCCGCCGACGCTGGCCGCTGCCGGTGCGGGCGATGGTGCGACTTGCCGACTGCCGGGGAAGCGCGCGAGGGACTTGCGGCCGCTGCCGTCGACGGCAGGTTGAAGCGCGGCGCGATGAAGCCCCAGATGATGTAGGCGACGCCGAGCACGAGCATGCCGCCGAGTACTGCGTCCTTGCCGGAGGCATACAGCGCGAACACGCTGTAGGCCATCGCGACCACGGCGATGACCACATTGCGCGTGTAGACGTTCTCGGCGACCTGCGCCTTCTTCATCATGACCATCAACGCCGACAGCGCGACGACGTAGGGAATGACGTTGGTGACGACCGCGAGGTTGACGAGGGCGCTGAACTGCTCGCTCAGCGTCGGCGAGATCGTCGACAGCGCCAGCAGGGTCTGCACGACGCCGAGCACGATCATGCCGGTGACCGGCGCGCCCATGCTGTTCACCTTGGTGAAGAACGCCGGGAACATGCGCTCTTCGGCCGCCGATTTGCCGGTCTGCGCGATCGTGAACTGCCAGCCGAGCAGCGAGCCGAGGCAGGCGAGCACGGCGAGCGCCATGATGATGGAGCCGACGGTCGGGTTGAACATGTGCGCGTAGGCGAGCCCGAACGGGCCGGTCGAGTCCGCGAGCTCGGCGTTCGGCACGATGCCCTGGATCACGGTCGTCGACAGGATGTAGATGACGGCTGCGCCGAGCGTGCCGAACATGCAGGCGAGCGGCACGTCGCGCTTCGGATTCTCGACCGCGGCGGAGTTCTGCGCGGCCGACTCCATGCCGAGGAACGCCCACAGCGTGAGCGAGATGCTCGAGCCCATGCCCGCGCCGATGCTCAGGCCCTGCGGATTCCACGCCGCCGCGAACGTCTCGCCGCTGAACCAGAACCAGCCGATGATGCACAGCGCGCCGACCGGCAGGATCACGCCCCACACCGTCACCGAGCCGATCTTGCCGGTCACGCTCGGTCCGCCGAAGTTCGCGACCGTCGTGAGCCACAGCAGCGCGATCACGCCGATGCAGGTCGCGATCGGCGTCGAGGACAGCCACGGGATGAACGCCGCGAGGTAGCCGACCGCGGAGATCGCGATCGCGACGTTGCCGATCGCGAGCGACAGGAAGTAGAGGAAGAACACCTGGAAGTAGCCGCTCTTGCCGTAGCCGTCCTCGGCATAGGCGGCCATGCCGCCGGCGCGCTGGTTGAACAGCCCGGCCTGCGCGAAGCCGTAGGCGATCGCCATCGATCCGAGCGCGGTGACGATCCACGACAGCAGCGAGATAGCGCCGACCTGCGCCATGTTCGTCGGCAGCATGATGATGCCGGAGCCCATCATGTTGACGGCGACGATGAACGTCAGCTGCATGAGGTTCATCTTTTTCTGCGGCGCTGCTGCCATGACGGCTCTCCTGAAATAGGCTGCGGAGCTCACTCGCGAACCACGTACGTGTGGAACTTGATGCGGCCGTCCACCTGCTCCTGGTAGACGCCCTGCACTTCGTAGTTGAAGCCGGGGAAGCGGTTGAACGATTCCTCGAAGGCGAGGAAGTAATCGAGCATCGGCTTGGCCTTCGCGTCCCAGCGCTCGCCGGGAACGATGACGCCGATGCCCGGCGGATAGATCAGCGCGAGCGTGGCGGCGATGCGGTTCGTGACTTCGCTGAGCGGCACGTAGTCCAGCTCGTTCGCGACCAGCTTCTGGTAAGCGTCCTGCGGCGTGAGCGCGAGCTCGGGGAAGCTGCTGGCGCGGAAGCACAGCCTCTGCAGTTCCTTGACGTTCGCCGTGCGGTAGAAGTCGTGCATCTCTTTGCAGACGCTGCGCAGCGTGTAGCCCGCGTAGCGCGCGCTGTTCTGCGCGTACAGCGTCGGCAGGACATCGCCGAGCGGCGCGTCCTCGTCCCAGAGATTCTTGAACCTGACGAGCTTCGCGAGCAGGGCGCCGAGCTTGCTTTCGTCGTCGGCCGGCGTCAGCAGGAACAGGATGCTGTTGAGGTCGCACTTCTCCGGCACGATGCGCTGCTCGCGCAGGTAGTTGGCGAGCACGGTCGCCGGCACGCCGAAGTCGAGATACTCGCCGGTCTTGCGATCGATGCCGGGCGTCAGCAGCATCAGCTTGTTCGGGTCCACCATTGCATAGCCCGGGGCGTAGCCGCGGTAGCCGTGCCAGGCAGCCTGCGGATCGAACGTCCAGCATTGCTGCTCGCGCTTGAGCAGCTCCGTCGGCAGCTCTTCCCAGCGCGCGTTCTCCAGGTCCTTGCTGAGAGGAGAGCCGCGGATCGTCACGGTGTCGGGCACGAACGGGTCGAAGAACCATCGTTCCTGCGCGCCGGCGCCGTTGCGCTCGTAGTGCCGCGCCAGCTCGCGCAGCTTCTTGCGCGTCTCGATGCCAAGCTCGATGCAGCGATCCCACAGCGTCTCGCCCGCCTTGCCCTCGTGCACCTTGGCGTTGACGTCGAGCGCGGCGAACAGCGGATAGAACGGCGAGGTCGAGGCCTGCATCATGAACGCTTCGTTGAAGCGCTTGTGCTCGATGAAGCGGCGCTGCCCGCGGATGTGCTCGTCGCGCTTGTGAATCTGCGAGGCCTGCGAGAAGCCGGCGAGCTGCTTGTGCACCGACTGCGTGGAGAACAGGCCGGCGGATTCGGGCCCGAGGTCCGTCAGGCGCATCGGGCTGTGGTCCGCGAACAGCGGGTGGAAGGCGTTGTAGCCGATCCAGGCCTCGTCCCAGAGCACGTAGTCGCACAGCCGACCGATCTTCTCCATGACCTTGCGGACGTTGTAGACGGTGCCGTCGTAGGTCGCGAGCTGGATGCACGCCAGCCGGAACGGCCGCGCGCGGTCCGCGCGCTCGCGCTCCTTCACCAGCGGATGCCGGCGGATCTGCTCGCGCAGGCTGTTCTCGTCCAGCGCTTCCCAGTCGATCGCGCCGATCATGCCGAAGGCGTTGCGCGCCGTCGGCAGGAAGATCGGGATCGCGCCGGCCTGCACCAGCGCGCCCTGGTGGAGCGACTTGTGATTGTTGCGATCGAACAGCACCAGGTCGCCGCGGCCCAGGAGCGCATGCGCGACGATCTTGTTGGACGTGGAAGTGCCGTTGAGGACGAAGTAGGTGCGGTCGGCGCCGAACACCTTCGCTGCGTGACGCTGCGCTTCGACCGCCGCGCCGACGTGGATCAGCAGGTCGCCGAGATCGACGTCGGCGTTGCACAGGTCGTTGCGGAAGATCTGCTCGCCGAAATGCTTGAAGAACAGCTGGCCGGCGGGCGACTTGCGGTAGAACTCGCCGCCCTGGTGGCCGGGACACGCGAAGGAGATGTTCGCCTCGGCGTCGTACGCCATCAGCCCGCCGAAGAACGGCGGCAGCAGGCTCATGCCGTATTCCGTGATGCTCGCGATCACCTGCTTGGCATGGAAAGCCGGGGTCTGCTGGCCGAGGAAGATGCAGCCGTCCACTTCGCCGAGCACGTCGGGCGCGAGGGCCTGCGACAGCCGGCGCGAGTCCGCCAGCGCCCACAGCGGAGTAGAGAAGCCGGCAGCGCGCACCGCTCGCACCAGCTTGCGCGCGGGCTCGAGCTGCTTGCCGTCGATTGCGGCGATGTATGCGCCGACGGCCGCGTCTTCGAGCACGTCGCGCTCGTAGCGATCGCTGATCTCGACTTCGAATCGCTCCGCGGCGAGACGATCGAGCAACGCCCGCACTTCGCGATCGTTGCCGTCGACGAGCGCCACCACCTTCAGCAACTTGTGGAAGGGGATCGGGATCGTCGGCGTCTTGACGGCGTACTCGATCATCCGCGTCCTCCACCCCGCACGGCCGCGGGCTTGAGGCACTGGACGTGGAACACGCCCTCGTGCTCTTCCGCGCCCTCGACTTCCTTGGCGAAGCCGGGGAATCGATGGCCGTATTCCTGCAGCGTGCGCAGGTACGTGAGCCACGGGCCGTCGGCGGCGACCGAGGTTCTCGCCGGGCATCACGATCGGGATGCCGGGCGGATACGGGATCACGCCGACCGCGGCGACGCGGCCGGCCATCTCCGTGACGGCAACGCGCTCGACGTCGCCCGACATCAGGCGCTGGAAAGCGTGACGCGGCTTCAGCTCCGGACGCGGCAGCGAGGCATACGCCTGTGCTTGCCAGTGACCCTGCTTGCTCTTGCGCAGGTGCTCCCACATCTGGTCGCCGAGATCTTTCAGTCCCATTCCGGCGTAGCGCTGCGGCCCGGCAGCCGCGATCGCCGGCGTGACTTCCGCGAGCGGAGCGTTGCGGTCGTAGTCGGCCTTGAAGTCGAGCAGCGTGTTGAGCAGCGTGCCCCACTTGCCCTTGGTGATGCCGATCGAGAACAGGAACAGCACCATGTGGTCGGTCGTGCGCGAGGGCACGATGCCGTGACGGGCGAGATACGCGGTCACGATGTCCGCCGGTATGCCGTGCGTATCGAGCTGGCCGTCGTTCTTCATGCCGGGGCAGACGACGCCGAGCTTGATCGGATCGAGCATGCACCAGCCATCCGGCAGGCCTTCGAAGCCGTGCCAGCTCTCGTGCGGATGCAGGACCCAGCAGCTCGGATCCGTGGCGAGCATCTCCTCCGGCGCTTCGAAGAACGGAATGCGCTTGCCGCTGACCGGATCGCGCACTTCGTCGGCGTTCCAGGGGGCGAAGAACCACTGGTTCTTCGCTTTGAACTCGCGGTGCGCGCGCGAGAGCGCGAGCCTGCAGGCGACTGCCTCGTCGATCGTTTCCTGCGTCAGCGACTGGCCCTCCGGGCCGTCCATCATCGCGGCGGCGACGTCGTTCGACGCGATCAGCGCGTACAACGGCGAAGTGCTCGCCTGCGAGCAGTACGCTTCGTTGAAGCGCGCGTGATCGATGGCACCGCGGCCATCGCGAATGTGGATGTAGGAGGTCTGC
Organism: uncultured Gammaproteobacteria bacterium; assembly: GCA_963830745.1. Classification (GTDB taxonomy): domain Bacteria; phylum Pseudomonadota; class Gammaproteobacteria; order Steroidobacterales; family Steroidobacteraceae; genus Steroidobacter. The sequence continues at coordinate 270,214 of CAWHNL010000006.1, read as the reverse complement.
GAAAGCGCCGCGAGCAGCTTGTGGGTCGAGTGCGTCGCGAACACCGTCGGGCCGTCCTTGGGGTGCTGGCCCGGGTCGCCACGCATCGCGAAGCGCTGCGCATACATGGGATTGAAGCGTGCATAGCCATACCACGCTTCATCGAAATGGATGCGGTCGACGCTCGACGCGAGTCGCCGCTGCGCTTCCGCGGCGTCGTAGCACATGCCGTCGTAAGTGCAGTTCGTCAGCACCGAGTAGACGGCGCGCTTCGCGCCCGCGGCGTTCGCGAGCGGATTGTCGGCGATGCACTGGGCGATCGACTCGGGGCTCAGCCGTTCGGGCGGAATCGGCCCGATGATGCCGTAGCGATTGCGCGTCGGCCGCAGGAACACCGGGATGCCGCCGCAGATCGCGAGACCTTGCTCGATCGACTTGTGACAGTTGCGATCGCAGAGCGCGATCTCGTCGTCGCCCACGCACGCCGACATGATCGCGCGGTTGGAAGCCGAGGTGCCGTTGAGCACCGAGTACGAGCGCTGCGCGCCGAAGATGCGCGCGATGTTGCGCTCGCTTTCCCCGACCGGACCGGAGTGGCCGAGGAGCGAGCCGAGCGCGCCGCGCTCGATGCCCATGTCGGTGCGGAACAGGTTCTCGCCGTAGAAGTCGAAGAACACGCGGCCGACGGGCGACTTGAGGAACGCCACGCCGCCTTGATGGCCGGGTGCCGCCCACGAGTATTCGCGCTCGCGGTCGTAGCGGGCGAGTGCCGCGGCGTACGGAGGGAGGAGCGATTCGAGGTAGCGCTCGATCGCCGCCTGCACTCGCCCAGCGATGAACGGCGCCGTGTCGTCGTGGATCCAGATGAACTCGTCGGCCAGCGTCGCTACTTCGACGCCCACCGTGCCGGCCAGCTTGCGGCTCGCCAGCAGGAAGATCGGCATCTTCGAGTTGCGCTTGCGGACCGCGCGCAGCAGGTCGGTCGCTTTCTTGTGCGCGCTGCCGTCGTTGCGGCCCTGGGTCCAGTTGAGCAGGAGGCAGTGAACGCTGGCATCGGCCGCAGCCAGTCCGTCTTCGCACGACAGCGCTTCGGTGACATGAACGCCGCGCTCGGTCAGCTCCGCCGCGAGCGCCCGCACGCTGCGCGCCGCAATGCTCGTGCCTTCGGCGAGCTCGCTGTCGACGATGAGTACTTGGCGGACGAGAGGGCCAGCCCCAGTGCGTTGCTTCATGTGAAGTCTCCGGGAAGCGAGCGTGGCTCAGCGCGGAGCGCGAGCCGCGTAGTGGGCGGCGACGTTGCGGAGCAGCTCGCCTTCGAGCCGCAGACGCAACGCCAGGTACTCGGAAAGCAGGCCTGCGCTGGTCGCGGAGGGCTCGAGCCGCTCAATGGCCTCGGTACAGGCCTCGTACTCTTCGCACAGCTCGCGAAACGCTTCGCTGTTGCTGAGCAGCTGCTCCGACACTTCACGCACATGCGGGAAGCGATCCAGCAACAGCTGCACGCACCGGGGCTCGCGCGGCGCAGGTGTCTGCCCGCTGTCGGTTTGTGAGTTATCGCTGTCGCTGGAATCGACCATAAATACGCAGGCACTGCCGGCGAGCATGATTGGCAGGTGCGCGGCGTCCAGGAAGTAACAGCAGGTATGTAACTCATGGCTGCACGTCGGCCTTGCGCAGACCCGCGGCGATCAGCTCGCGAAGCTCGGGCGACTGCATCAGCTCCTGGCCGAGCAGCGCCGCAAGCTGCTCGTCGAGGGTGCGGGAGATCTGGAAGGGATGTGCGGGCAGCGCCGGAGAAACCGGCGGCGGTGCTCGGGCCGCAAGGAATCGCGGCGCGTAGCTGCCCTTCGGCAGCTCGATGCGCAGCGTTTGCGATTCGCCGCTCAGCAGGTAGTAACGTTCGAGAGAGCGCCGCAGGCGTCCAGCCTGAACGCGCACGATCGGGTCGAGCACCGGATCGAACTGGGCGTCGCGGCCGAAGACGCTGATCGCGATCGCCGCTTGATTGAGCGCCGGCCCGCGGCCCGCGAGTGCCTCGTCGACCACGTAGCGAAGAAAGGCGCGCGAGCGCGAGCCCGCGTCGAAGTGCGGGCTGGCGAGCAGGCTGGCGAGGTGGTGCCGGACGCTCGCCTCGATTGCGCTGCTGCGTGGCCAGCCGTCGGGATGCAAGTGCGAGATGTTGCTGCGCGCCTGCATGGTCAGCCTCCGAGTGCGATCGCAGCGACGACCAGTACGATGCCGACCACGAGGAAGCCGAGGCCGGCCACCCAGGGCTTGGCGATGGTGTAGCGCGCCCACCAGAAGCCGGTGAAAAAGAGCAGGGCCACCAGCACGGCGTTGGAAACGCGCAATGCCAGGCGTGCGTCGTCGATCAGCATGAAGGGAATGGCCGCAGGGATGCTGCTGACGACGACCAGGACGAAGCTCACTACGGCGCCGAGCCAGTCATCGCGCGTGATCGGCGCGTCCACTTCCGGCCTGTGCGAGACGTTGTCCGCGATGCGGCCGTAGAGCGCAGTGGCCTCGCGCGGGCTCAGCACGGTGCCAAGCAGTGGATTCAGCTCGGCCGCGACCAGGGCGACAGCCGCGGATTGTTCGTTCGTGCGCCGAATCGCGCGCCCCAGCCGCTGCAGCCGGCCCCGATCGAATAGCTGGCCGACCAGGAACAGCGCGCCATCGATGATGCCCCACGCGACGTTGCAGCCGATGACGGCGATGAGCAGCTCGCGGGCGCCCGCGCGCCCTTCGTCTTCGATGATCAGGCCGGCGCCGAGCGTGAACGTCAGCGTCATGATGAGCCCGAACAGGATCTCGGCCAGCGCCGTCGCCGGGTCGAGATAGCGATGGATCAGCGCGGCGAAATCCGCTCGCGCTGCGGCGGGATCGGCTGCTCCAGGCGAAGAGGAGTCGGGTGATTTGCCGGTGTTCATGGGACGAGACGTGTTCGCGACCGTTGCAGCCGAGGATACGAACGACGTCCCTGCACCACATGCGAGGAGAGGGCGTCTTGCGCTGCACGTCACCGCCCCCTGTGCGCCGACGCAACACGCAGACTCGCGGTGAAAGCGCCGAACGCCCCGCGAGCTGCCCTCGATGCTTATTGCGCGGCGCGGCGCGCCTGCGCATGAAGATCGGATGTCATCGTGGGAGACCCGAGCATGGGCGCCGACCAGGAATCAGAAAGATTGCGCAGCGCCCGTACCGGCGCGGCACCGTGGCGACGCTGGGGTCCGTACCTGAGCGAGCGTCAGTGGGGAACCGTGCGCGAGGACTACAGCGACAGCGGGGACGCGTGGAACTACTTCACGCACGACCAGGCCCGCTCGCGGGCGTATCGCTGGGGTGAGGACGGTCTGGCGGGCCTGTGCGATGACCAGCAGCGGCTGTGCGTCGCGCTGGCGCTGTGGAACGGAGCCGATCCGATCCTGAAGGAGCGGCTGTTTGGGCTCACGAACGGCGAGGGCAATCACGGCGAGGACGTGAAGGAGTACTACTTCTATCTCGACTCGACGCCGACCCATTCCTATCTGAAGTATCTCTACAAATATCCACAGTGCGCCTATCCGTACGCCGACCTGGTGCGCACCAACCGCGCACGGCGCCGCGACGAGCTGGAATACGAGCTGCTCGATACGGGAGTCTTCGACGACGACCGCTACTTCGACGTGTTCGTCGAGTATGCGAAGGCGTCGCCCGAGGACATCCTGATCCAGATCACCGTGTGCAACCGCGGGCCGCAAGCCGCGACGCTGCACGTCCTGCCCACTTTCTGGTTCCGCAACACCTGGACCGGGCCGGACGGCGACGAGCCGCCGATGCTGCGCCAGATCGCCACGGGCCCGCACGGCAGCTGCATCGGCGCCGATCATGCGCAGCTCGGCGAGCGATTCATTTACAGCGAGGATGCGGTCGAATTGCTGTTCACAGAGAATGAGACCAATACGCAACGCATCGCGAATACGCCGAACCGCACGCCGTACGTGAAGGACGGCATCAACGATTACATCGTGCACGGTCGCCGCGAGGCCGTGAATCCTCAGCGCTGCGGCACCAAGGCGGCAGCGCACTACTCGATCGAGGTGGGCGCAGGGCAGTCGCACGTCTTGCGGCTGCGACTGTGCGATCAAGCGCCGGCGCAGTTCGCCGCAACGCATGGCGGACCGTTCGGCGAGGGCTTCGGCACCGTGCTCGCGGCTCGCCGGCGCGAGGCCGATGAGTTCTATGCGAGCGTCATCCCGGCCAGCCTCGGCGCCGATGCGGCGAATGTGTTCCGGCAGGCGCTCGCGGGCATGCTGTGGTCGAAACAGTTCTACTACTACGACATCGGGACCTGGCTGAAGCAGCGCAATGGCGGCTGCGCCGCGCAACCGGCAGTGGCGTCATCTGCGCAACGCCGACATCATCTCCATGCCGGACAAATGGGAATACCCGTGGTACGCGGCCTGGGACCTGGCGTTCCACATCCTGGCGCTGACGCTGGTCGACGAGGATTTCGGCAAGGCGCAGCTGGACCTGATGCTGCAGGGCACGTACCTGCACCCAAACGGACAATTGCCCGCTTACGAGTGGAACTTCGGCGACGTCAATCCGCCGGTGCACGCGTGGTCGACGATCTTCACGTACCGGCTCGAGACCGTGATGCGCGGGCGCAGCGACGTCGACTGGCTCGAGCGCTCGTTTCACGCCCTGCTGCTCAACTTCACGTGGTGGGTCAACCGCAAGGATCGCTCGGACAAGAACGTGTTCGAGGGCGGGTTCCTCGGGCTCGACAACATCGGCGTGTTCGACCGCAGCGCACCGCTGCCGACCGGCGGTCACCTCGAGCAGGCGGACGGCACGGCCTGGATGGCGCTGTTCTGCCAGAACATGCTCGAGATCGCGGTCGAGCTGACGATGCACCGGCCGACCTATCTGCGGATGTGCCAGAAGTTCGTCGAGCACTTCCTGTGGATCGCCTCCTCGATGATCGTGGACGGCGGCGGCGTCGGCATGTGGGACGAGGAGGACGGATTCTTCTACGACGTGCTGCAGCTGCCGGACGGCACGGCGCAGCGGCTCAAGGTCCGCTCGATGGTCGGCCTGCTGCCGCTATGCGCCGTGACGGTGTTCGACGGCCGCTTGCGCGAGAGACATCCGGAAATCGCCGCGCAGATGCGGGACTTCCTCGAATCGCATCCCGAGCTGACGCGCACGATCCACGATCCGGCGCGGATTGGCTGCGAGGGCCGGTCGATGGCGGCGATCCTCGACGAATCGCGGCTGCGGCGCGTGCTCGCGCGCATGCTCGACGAAGACGAGTTCCTCAGCCCGTACGGCATCCGCTCGCTATCGCGCCATCACGCGCAGCAGCCGTTCGTGTTCGCCGTCGGCGACCAGCAGTACCAGGTGTCGTACGTCGCGGCGGAGTCGGACAGCGGCATGTTCGGCGGCAACTCCAACTGGCGCGGTCCGGTCTGGATGCCGGTGAACGGGCTCATCATCAGGGCGTTGCTGCAGTACTACACGTACTACGGCGATGACTTCACGATCGAATGTCCGACGGGCTCGGGACAGCGCATGACGCTGTACGAAGTCGCTAAGGAGCTGGCACAGCGGCTCGCGAGCATCTTCCTGCGCGATGCCGATGGCCGCCGGCCGGTCTACGGCGGCACCGAGAAGTTTCAGACGCGATCCGCACTGGCGCGACTACGTGCAGTTCTACGAATATTTTCACGGTGACAACGGCGCCGGGCTCGGCGCGAGCCATCAGACAGGTTGGACAGGTATCGTCGCGCGCATCATGCAGTTCTTCGCGACCGTGCGGCCGGAGCAGGTGCTCGAGACGGGTGCGTGGAGCGCAGTGCGCACTGCGTCACGCCGTATGAGCGGGGCTCCGCAAGGAAGGACTGCCATCGTCGCAGTCGTTGAATACGCTCCAGCTGCGATGCTCGTGCGCCGCGGGTGTGCTCTAATGGCGCTCCGCCTATGAGCCTCGTCACGATCATCTGGTCTGTCGCGGCAGGCGCCGCCCTGGTGCTCGGGCTCGTACACGCGCTCGTATGGGGGTACGACCGGCACGCCCGCGGCAACCTGGCATTCGCCATCGCGGCGCTCGGGCTGGCCATCGGGGCGATCGTCGAGATCAGATGCTGCACGCCACTACCCCGCAGGAGTGGGGCGAAGCCGTGTGGTGGATGCAGATCCCCTACTTCCTGGTTGTGAGCGGGATGGCGACTCTTCCTGCGGCTGTATCTCGGCGCGGGTCGGCTGTGGCTCCTCGCGGCGCTCATCGCTCTGCGCGCCGTGGTCCTCGTCCTCAATTTCTTCAGCGAGCCGAACTTCACCTTCGAGCGTGTCGATGCAATCGCGCGCATCCCGTTCCTGGGTGAGCAGGTCACCGTGGCGACGAGCGTAGTCACCGGCCAGCATCAGTGGTTGGGCTGCTCACAGCCATGCTCTTTCCAGTGTTCATTGTCGATGTCATCGTGACGCTGTGGCGTCGGCGAACCCCGGAGGCCACGCGCGTGGCGCTCGTAGTCGGCGTTCCCGTGCTGGTGTCCGTGGTGATCTCGTTGGCCATGGCGCAGCTCGTGATCTGGCGCGTCGTGCAGGCGCCCATCCTGCTCATCCCGTCGTTCCTCCTCGCTTTGGGAGCCATGGCGCTCGAGGCGAGCCGTGACGTGCTGCGCGCCTCGCGCCTCGCGCGCGATCTGCGGGAAAGCGAGCAGCGTCTCGAGCTCGCCGCCAACGCTGCCGGTGCGGGCTTATGGGCCTGGGATTCCTCGAGCGGACGCATCTGGGCGACGCAGCGGGCGCGAGCGATCCTCGGCCTGCCGCAGACCGGTGACGTCGATCCGGCGGACATCCTGAAGATCCTCGATGCAGCCGACGCGTCCGAGTTGCGCGCCGGGCATCGAGCGCCACGGCGAGCATGCGATGCACTTCCGCATCCAGGCGCCGGATGGCCAGGTGCATTGGATCGCGGCACAGGGGACGGTCGAGCCCGATGCAAGAGGCAAGCTCACGCTGGTCCGCGGCGTCCTGCGCGACGTGACGCAGCAGCGACAGGCAGAGGAGGATGCGGCCGAGCTGCGCCGCAAGCTGGCGCACGCGGGTCGGGTCACGATGCTCGGCCAGCTCTCGTCCGCACTGGCGCATGAGCTCAGCCAGCCGTTGAGCGCGATTCTGCAGAACGCGGAAACCGCCCAGATCCTGCTGGCGCGAGACCCGGTCGATATGGAGGAGGTGCGTGCCATCGTCGGCGACGTGCTGCGCGACGACCGGCGCGCTGCGGAGGTCGTGCAACGGCTGCGTGCCTGGCTCAGGCAGGGGCAGATGCATCTGGAGGCGCTCGGCGTGCACGAGCTCGCCCAGGATGTGCTCGCACTAGTACGCTCCGACGCGGCATTGAAGCACGTGGCGCTCGAATGCGCCGTGCCGCGGACGCTCCCTCCGGTGTTCGGGGATCGCGTCCAGCTGTCCCAGGTGTTGCTCAATCTCGTCATGAACGCGATCGACGCCATGATGGAGGCGAACGACGCGCCGCGGCGCGTGCTGGTCGAAGCGGCCATCGGTGGCGATCAGTGCTGCGAGGTATCCGTCAGCGATACCGGGCCGGGCATCCCGCAGGACGCGCTCGATCGGATCTTCGATCCGTTCTTCACCGCCAAGACCGACGGGTTGGGAATAGGGCTCAGCATCTCCCGAAGCATCGTCGAGGCGCACGGCGGCAAGCTATGGGCAGAGAACTGCGAGCGCGGCGGCGCGACGTTCCACTTCACCGTGCCGCTGCAGTCGGAACAGCTGGCCTCCCCGGCCTGAAGCGTGCGAAGCCGCGCTACGGCTCTGTCGTGGCCGCGCTCAGCTTGCACTGGCCGAACACGATATAGGCACCTTCGCGATCGGCGATCGCGACTGTCAGCCGGCCGGTCGTGCGATGGATGGTCGCGCTCCACACGAGCTCGAGGCTCGTGCCCTGCATCACCAGCGACTTGGTGTTGAAGCTGAACGACTGGATCGGCAGCGTGTCGTTGCGATAGGGCGTCTTGAGCGACATCTTCGCGACATCGACGTGCAGGTTGAGCTTCTTGCCCTGTTGCGGCTTGAGCGGCTTGCACGCCTGCTCCGTCGGCAGGCAGTCGTGGCCGGAAAGCGGCGCGCAATCCATCGGCCGCGAGCCGTTGAACTCTTCGGCCGCGAACGCGGCGCCCGACGTGAGCACACCGGCGACCAGCAGACACAACATCTTCATGAGCGGACTCCTGGGTATTGCGCGACTCGCAGGGCACGTTGCTACGAGCGCAGCGATGTGCCGATCCGTAGCGAGGGCAAAGCAGCGACACGAGCCGCGCATCCCGCGCAAGCGGACGCGTGTGCTTAGCTGGCGGCACGAGAATCAGAGCCCCGGGCCATTTCAGCGGAGCATCAACCATGCGCCAACCCATGGACGCCAGCGCAGAGCTGGGGCATATCCTCGTGCTGCTCAATCGCTTCAACACGTATCGCCTGCCTTACGCGCGACAGCTCGAGGCGAAAGTCAACCGCGGCGAGCTGCTCTCCCAATACGACATCCGCTTCCTGCAGAAAGTATTCGAGGAATGCGCGCACGCGCGGCGCCTGGCAGAGAAGCACCCCAGGTACGAGAGCCTGGTCAGCCAGGCGACCAGCGTGTACGGCGACATCATGCGCAAGGGACTGAACAACGAGCACGCGGCCACGATGCGCAAAGCCACGCCCAATTGAGGCGTCAGAACGCCTCGCCGACCGCGAGCGAGAACGTGCTGTCGTCGCGCCCCCAGGCGAAGTCCGCGCGCAGGTTGAGCGGCAGCGCCTTGGTGAGCCGGAACCGCACGCCGGCGCCGCCGGCGGGCAGCCAGGAATCGGTGTCGATGTCGCCGAGCGCACCCGACATCTTGCCGGTGCCGCCGAACGCGACGAATCCCCAGCGCGGCGTGGCCTGCCAGCGCCACTCCGCTTGCGCCGCGACCATCGATTCACCCATGTAGCGCCCGGGCGTGTAGCCGCGCAGATCGACTCCGGAGCCGAACCAGGCGAGCGCGAAGAACGGCGGATCGCCGTCGGTGATCTTGCCGGCGATGCGCCAGGCGAGGATATGGCGCTCGCCGAAGGGGCGATAGGAGTTCCATTCGAGCTCGAGCGAGTTGTAGTTGTCATCGCTCCCGAGCTCTTCTCGTGCGATCACCGCCTTGGCCTGCGCATAGCGTCCCGAGCGTGGATACAGGTCGTTGTCGCGCGTATCGAGCTCGCCGTTGAGCAGCACGTTGGAGATGTCGATGCGCAAAGTCGGCGCGAGACCGTCGGGCAGCGACAGCGGTGGACTGAGGATCCGGATGTCCGTGGTGCCGCGAGAGTAGCCGGCTCCCAGCCAGCCGCTCGCACCGATGCGGACGGCACCTTGCAGCGTGGCGCCGGAGAACTCTTGCGACAGGCCGAACTCGCGCTCCGTCCCGGCGCCGCTCAGCTCGATGTTGTATTGCAGGTCCCCGGTCGCAATGGCTGCGGTCGTGCGATAGCGCTGCTCGGACCAGTAGCCACGATGCGCTGCGAGCGCGGCCCAGCTGCCGCCTTCCGCGTACATTCCGGCGACCCCGGCTACGGAGTGGCGCTTGTCACCCTCCGTTTCGCTCGCGCCGTAGAGATAGCCCGCGCCGAGCACGAGCCCGGCGCCGAGCAGCTCGTTGCGAAACGGCAGGGGCGCAATCACCCAGTTGCCGTGCTGTTTCTGCGAGCTCGTGGAGGTCGGACGTTCGAGGCCCTCGATCACCTGCAGGCCGCTCATCGGACCCGCGGGCTCGCCCGGGTTGACGGAGGGCGTCAGCACGAAGTTTGGGCGAGCAGGGCGAGTGGGCGTCTCCTGCTGCTGCGCGCGTGCGTCGCCAGTCGCAGCCGCCGCGACGATTGCGAGGAGGGCTCGCAATCGCCAATCGCTAACCTGTCGTGTAGCCACGTCCCTGTAAGCAGGTCCCCACTGCCTTCTTGAAGGTCGCGAGTCGCTCGCTTTGTGCTGCCTGCGCCTGGTTTTGCGTTTGCTCCGCGTGCGCCTGCTTTTCCTGCCGCGCCTTGCGTCCGCCCGCGATTGCACCGGCCGCCGCGCCAACCTTCGCGCCTTCGTCCGCATCGTTGTCGGCGACCTCTCCGATGACCGCGCCTGCCGCCGCGCCACGCGCCGCGCCTTTCAGCTCGCTGTCCACCTTGCTTGGGCGGCTCAGCGGGTGTCGCTGCAGGCGGCGGCGCCTGCGGATCGATGCCGGTTTGCGCCTTCGCCCAGTTGTAACACTCCTGCTCGTCGACGCTCTGTTGGCTCGCGGACTGTTTCTTCGCCGGGTAGACGACGAGCCCGAGCGACTTCGAGATGGGTTGCACCGCTGTGGCCGATGCGGCCGGGGCCGTGCAGCGGGCGCGGGCTGCGGTGGAGCAGGTTGCTGCGATTCGGCGACCAGCGCAGCGCCCGCGAGCAGCGCCGCGCCGATCGTGCCTTGCAGCGAACGAGCCATGAGTGCACGCATCGCGGCGCCTACTGCGCCATCTTCGGTTCGACGGTGACCGCCACGGCCTCGATGTAGGTCAGCTCCACTTCATCGCCTTTTTTCAGTGTGCTGATGAACTTCTGCGCGTTCGGATCCACGACGTCGACCGTGCGCGTCAGGCCCGAGGGTCCCACGAAGGTGACCGAATTCGTTGCGCGGTCGACGCCTTCGATGACGACGGTCGTCGTGACCTTGTTGCCGACGGCCGCGCCGGGGCGGTTGGCGCCTTGCGGCATGCGCGCCGTGCCGGTCGTTGCGTCGATGACGCCGATCGTCTTGCTCTCGCCCTTCTTCTTGAACTCGGCCGCGAGTCCCTGGTAGTAGGTCACGACGACCTGGTCGCCGACCTTGAGGCGGTCGAAATTGCGCACTTCCGCCGGGACCTGGATCGTATGGCGCTCACCATCCTTGCTGAGCTCGACCAGGCGCTGTTTCGCGTCGATCGACTCGATGGTCGCTGAAATCGTTTGCGTCTTGTCGACCTGCACCGGCGCGGGTTGCGCGGTGGCGGTGGCGCAGGCGAGCGCAGCGAGTGCGCCCAGCGGGAATAGCAGGTTCAGCTTGATCACGGCTCGTTCTCCTTGTGCGGGATCGCACAGATGTTGCAAGCGTCGCCCGCGGAGGTCAGTACGTAACGCGGGCAAGATGTGTAGACGTGACAGCAGCGCTGCACCTTCCGCGTAGCGCATCGCGCGTGCGCGCGACGCATGATGCGTCGTCATCGGACCATTGGGGACCGCGCCATGCGTCGACTTGCTGCCGCCTTGTTCGCCTGCTGCATGCTCGGCGCGGCGCATGCCGACGAGCGCAACCCCCTCGAGGCCCGGTTCATCATCGATGCCGGCTACTTCTTCATGTCCACCGACATGCGAGTGCGGGTCGACGGGGAGACCACCGACACGACCGGGTCCGACGTCGACTTCGACGACACGTTCGGCATCGGCGATTTCGATCGCTTCCGCGCGGAAGGCTCGTGGCGCATCGCGCCGCGCCACGTCCTGCGCGCCATGTACTTCCAGAACAATCGCCACGGGACACGCTCCATCGAGCGCGACATCGAGTTCAACGATCAGACGTTCCCGCTCGGCGCCACGGTCAACGCAAGCTCGGAGCTCACTATCGCGCAGGTCTCGTACGACTACGCGTTCCTGCGGCGGGACAACTACGAGCTCGCGGGCGGCATCGGCATCCACTACATCGACATGAACCTGAAGCTGGACGCAACCGTTAGCGCCCAGGGCAACCAGGCCTCGCGCAGCGTGGACGCGGGCGCGACTACAGCGGCGCCAATGCCCGTCCTGGGTTTGCGCGGGCTGTGGCGGTTGTCGGATGCCTTCTACATCTCGGCGCAGGTGCAGTACTTCTATCTGGAGTTCGATCCGTACTCCGGCAGCCTCATCGATCTGAAAGCGTCCGTCGTCTGGCAGGTCGCCGATCACGTCGGCGTGGGGCTCGGTTACAACGACTTCGGTTTTCGCTTCGACATCGAGGACCGGGGCGACTTCGACGGCCGCCTGCGCTGGGACTACGGCGGCGCGTTCGCCTTCGCGACCTTCATGTTCTAGCCGGCGGCGCTGCGCTTGTCGTCGGCGCGGCTCGCGGGCGCGGGGAACCACTTCTCGCGCGGCACGACCTTCGGCTCCTGCGGATCGCCCTCGTAGGCCGGCGTCATGATCTGCACGCCGTACTCGTTGAAGACGTCGAGAATGTTCCGATGCAGCTCTGCATAGCGCTGCGGCATCTCGCGGGCCGATTCGACATAGACGTTCAGCTCGTAGGTCACCGCGAAATCGCCGAGCGAGCGCTCCAGCACGAACGGCGGCGGCTCGCTCAGCAGCCCGTCGGTACGCTCGGCGGCCGTCAGCAGCATCGCTTCGACCTGTCGCCACGCGGTCTCGTAGCCGATGGAGACCGTGGTGTGCAGGATCAGCCCGTGCGTCTTCGCGAGCTTGCTGTAGTTGACGACGTGACTCTGCAGCACCAGCGAGTTCGGTACCACGATCTCCTCGTTCTTCGCGGTGCGCAGATGCGTGACCATCAGGCGCACTTCGCTGACCTCGCCGGTGAACTCACCCACGGTGATGCGATCGCCGACGCGAAAGGCGCGCCGGTAGGTGACGGTGTAACCCGCGATCAGGCTCGCCATCGCCGACGATGCGCCGAGCGACAGCATCAGGCCGGCAAAGATCGACAGGCCTTGAAAGGCGGCGCTGCCCGATCCGGGAAGATAGGGATAGGCGATGACGAGTGCGAGCAGCAGCACGAGGATCCGCACGATGTGGAACGTCGGTTGCGCCCATTCCGCATCGAAGCTGCGCAGCGGCACGCGCCCTGCGCCGACGGCTGCGAAGAACAGGCCGAGGAGCTTGAGCAGATAGCGAACGACGATGACGAACAGCACCAGGAATGCCAGCTTCGGGATGTACCGAAGCACCGCCGTGCCCATCGAGACGAGCGGGTCGACGACGACATTTACCAGGGAGCGGGCAGCGCCGCGCGTCCAGGGAAACTCGCCCAACGCAAATGCGCAGAACGCGTACACGATCGCAAGGATGAACAGTATGCGCAGCGCGCTGAGTGCGGCCTGCAAGCCGCGCCAGATGCTCTCTGCCCGCACGACCTCGAACGATTGAATGGTCAGGCTCTGCAGCCGGCTTCGATAGCGTCGTTCGAGGGCACGGAACGCGTAGCGGAAGCCGCGCAGCAGGATGAACAGCAGCAGGCCCGCAGTCGCCGCGGCAAGCGTAGCGGCGAGCGCGGCCTGTGCAAGGCTCTCAGGCGTGCGATCGAAACGGTAACGCGCGAGCGTTTCCCTGATGCGCACCGTCCGCACCAGCGCTGCATCGGATAATGAGACGCCTTCGAGCGCCGCGTCGGCGGCCACGACGGCAACGAGATGACGGTCGGCTGCCAGGATGTCGATGCGGCCTTCGCGGGGCTGCGTCGCGATCGCGTTCGGGCCGATCTTGGCATCGTCGGCTGCAGCAACGATGCGTGCACGCACATCCTGAGCGCGTTGCGCGGCGGGGAAGGAGGCAGTGCCAGCGACGCGGAAGAGTTCCACGCCGTCGATGACAACGGACGCGGACTCCGGCGCGGCTTGCAACTCGACGTCAGGCGTCGCCTCTGCGCCCAGGACCGGGCGCAGCAATAGCAGACATGCCAGAGCGACGGCGGCGCGAACTGCCGGGCGCGCCCTGCTCAGAAGCGCCAGGCAGCGGTCAGCCACAGTACGTACGCGTCGTCGACTTCGTCGATGTCCATCAGCTCGTATTCGACGTTCACGTTGATGTGCTCGATGAACGTGACGCCGGCGCCGACACCGTAGACCAACGCCTCGCCGCTCTGGTCGCTCTCGAGAACGTCGCCGTCACCCGAGCCGATGTTGTCTAACTCGACGGTCAGGTCCACGTCGTGGAAGTAGTAGCCGATCTTCGCCGACAGCTCGAAGATACCGATCGGCAACGTGCCGATCGCGTAGCCGGCGAAACCGGCGAGCTCGACCTCGTAGTCGCCGCTCGACCCCGTGGCGCCGAAGTTGCCGCGCGGAGCGCCCAGGTCGACGTAGTCCATTTCGAGCGAGAAGTAGGGCATGAAGCGCCAGCCGAAGAACACCCTGAAGGCGGAATCGTCGCTGTCCAGTTCCTCCAGCACGTCGCCGACGCCTTCGAGGTTGTCGAGCTTCACGGTGAACTCACCGTAACCGGCGCCGACATACGGGCCCGATGGGTTCTCGGTATCGGCTGCGCCGGCGCTGCCGGCGGCGGCCAGCAGGGCGCCGAGCACAGCGAGGGTCGACACGACGTGACGGAAACTTTGGCTTGCGGTTGACATAGGGTGCACCTGCTACTGCGACGAATCGCTCTATTGCGGCGAACTGCCCGCGGGCGGCACTGGATACTTCGCGAAGATGTCCGCGACCACCGAGTCGATCGTGGCGCCCGGGTTTTCCAGCATGGTCTTGGTGAGGCGAGCCTGCGCGATGCCTTGCCACACGAGCTGCTGCTTGCTCGCGTCGACCAGATCGATCGCGAGCGTTCCTTCCTGGTAGTGCGTGGTGTAGACGTCCTGCGGATAGGCGCTCCACGCACCGTACATGCCGGACCGATAGCCATAGAACCCAGCGCTCGTCCCCGTGCTCTGCACTTCAGTGCGGTTCTCGACGTTGGTGTTGAAGTTGACGAGGAGTTGCGGTTGCGGGGCCTCCTGGCAGCCGCGCTTCTGCAACTCGCGTCGCGCCGCGTCCTTCAGTCGCGTCGTGAGCATCGTCGAGTACTTCGACTTGTCGGTCGAGAGCTGCTCGAAGAAGCCGAAGGTCTTGTAGCTTGCGAAATTCGCCGACGGGTCGGCGTCGGCGCGGACTTTCGGGCCGCTGGCGCAGGCCGCGACTGCTGCGCCGAGAGCGAGCACTGCAAGCATCCTGCGGAAAGACGCTGGGTACATGAGCGTGTCCTTTGACGAGGCACCGGAAAACGCTCATGAATATGGGCTGCAGGGCGCGGTTGCGAACATACGGAGAAGGGGCCGGCGACGCCTGCCCCGGGGAACCGGTCAGAGAATCTTGCTCGCGTAGCGATACGCCAATGCAGCGAACAACCCCGCCAACGCCAGCACCGCGATCAGCACGATGCCGCGCCAGAAGGCACGATCGACGACCTCGCGCAGACCCTGCGTCGACGCGCTCGCCAAACGCTCGACGCCCGCACTCGATGCATCCAGCTGTACGAGCAGCGCTTGCAGGCTTTGCGCCGTGGCGGCCAGCTCATGTGCCGTCCGTGCATAGTCGGTGACGTCGAACGGACGCCGGGGCGCCGCGTCGGCAGCAGGCCCGACGTCCTTCGGCTGAAAGCGAGCGACGAACGTATCCAGTGCAACGACCGTTGCGCCGACCGAATCGGAGGTCTGCGTTCCCGCTTTCAGGACGTCGTGGAGATCGACCAGCAGTTCCTGCATGCGGTCTTGCTCCGCGTGCAGCGCCGCGGTGAGCTCGGCGATGATTGCATGACGTTCGTTCGCAAGGATTGCGGGCGCGTCGGCCGACAGCTCGCCGAGCGACTCGGCCGCGAGGCTGACCCGGTCGACGCCGGCAAGCGTCTGCTTCGCTTCCGGCATGATTGCCAGCTGGTAGGTGAGCCGCTCGACCTGCATGTCGAGCAGGTTCGGCGCTCGTTGCAGATAGTAGATGGCGCGCTCCGCGAGCTGGCGCGTCTGCTCGATCTCCCGCACGGCAGGGTCGAGATTGCCGAGCGGATCGAGCCCGATCAGCCCGAACAGGCTGCCTTTGCCGTGCGCCTCGGTGCTGGAGCGGCCGACGATTGCAGCGAAGTCGGCGAAGCGCACCTGGGATACCGCGCGGACGTCCGGGTGCTCCGTGCGCCAGAGATCGATCAACCAGTGCAGCTCAGCGGTCTGTTCGGCGTCGAGGACGCCGTCGATCAACGACCAGGCTTGCCGCTCGAGGTCGCGGTGAGTATCGAGGAGCGCCCGCGTCTCGCCGGCCGAGCCTACCCAGTACTGTTCGACGACCATGCGGCTCAGTGTCGCAAGCACGACTATGTCCAGCGCGTTGACCACGGGGTTGGGTCCGCTCGCGATCGTGTACGCCGCGGTCGTCTGCGTGATGCGCCAGTTCTGGACGTTGAGGCGTTGCTCGGGCGAGCTGGATTGCGCGCTCAGCTCAGCGAGCGGGTCTCGCATGCGTCCGCCGTAGTCGTCGGCGTAGCGCATGACCTTGAGTTGAATCTCCTGCAGACGGGTCGCCTGGCGCTCCGATTCGTCGCGCGAGGTCCAGCGCTGCATCGTCGAGCATCCGGCGGCGACCGCCAGCGCACCGGTGAGGAGCGTGAGCACGAACCAGGGTCGCAAAGCGGGCATCGTGATCGACTATGCGCCAGTGCGCCCGGCGCTCCATCAATAGGTAGGCAAGGCGACCCCTGCGCCCCGTCCTCGGATAGCCGGAGAGGGCACGCCCGACACATATATATGTGTGCGCTGATGAGCAGCGAGAACCAGGAGTCCGACCCATGAGCATCAAGAATATGACAATGGTGTCCACGGCATGTCTGATCGTGTGCGCTTCCGCGGCCACGGCGCAGACCAGCGTGGACAAATCCTTCACCGCGGTATCCAAGGACTGTAACGGTATCCAGTGGTCCGACCGGGCCCTGACCCTGTATCCGACCATTGCCTCGGCCTGCCAGGGCGTGGAAGAACGCAACGGCAAGACATATGTCAAGTTCCAGGGAACGTTGAAGCGCAACGTCAACCGCGGCGAGCAGCTCGTCGTCAACTTCAAGGACGGCGGCGAAGTCACGCTGCGGCCGCCTGCCGAGACGAGCTTTTACGTGAACGGCAAGAAGACGAAGGTCGCCGATCTGGAGCGCGGCTCCGACCTGAACTTCTATATCGCCGAAGACCGCCTCGCCGCGCAGTTCCCGGAGACGGAAGTTCAGACCGCGCGACTGGTCATCGTGCCCATCGTGGCGAACGAGCAGCCCGAGCGCATGGCTTCGCTGCCCTCGACTGCCGGCCCGCTGCCGCTGCTGGCGCTTGGCGGCATGTTGACGCTGGGTTTCGGCGGGTTGCTGACACTTTATCGCCGTCGTCGCTAAAAGCCTCCTCCCCTTGTTGCGACACGGCTTGCAGCGCCTGCTGGCGTTCTGCCGGCAGGCGCTTCTTTATCGGCTCGTGTCATACGCTGCGCGTGAACGATGAAGCGGCGCGGCGCCGAGCCGACATAGTAGAAGGGGTAGCACGTCACGAGCGTTACGGACTGAGTCGTCGTGGGCGCGAGCACGCTCACCTCGGAAGGATCGACTATGGTCGTCGAGACGATTCGATAGGTGTCCGTTGCAGTGAGGCGTTCCAGCAGCAACGTGTCGCCGACGCGCACATCCTTGAGCACGCGGAAGAACCCGTCCCGATGAGCCGCGATGCCGACGTTGCCAGTCTCGCCGATGCGCGCCGTGCCCTCGATGCGGCCCGCGCCGCGATTGAGATTGAGATCGCTGGTGCCTTCGAAGACCGGAACGACGAGCTTCACCGAGGGAATGCGTAGCAACGCTTGGGGAGCCAGGTTCTCGCGGAGCGACTCGCGATAGCGATCGACTCGCGCGCGCGACCAAGTGGTCATGTCGACAGGATCGGCGGTGCGAGCCAGCGCCGTGGCCGCTTCGAACATGGCAACGCCTTGATCGCGGCTGTGCGTGTACCAAGCGCGTGTCGAGGCGTACGTGACCAGCAGCGATACACCGGCGCACCACGCGAGGATCTCGATCCCTCGCAGCACTTTCATCGCAGTCCCCCCAATTTCCTCAACGCCGCGTGTAGCCGACGTAGACCGTGTCGCCCTCGACGTCGTAGATCTTCAGGTCGGTGACGTAGTGAAGCGGCGAGCTCGACGGGATCGTGTAGAGCACCGCGGGCACGCTGGCTGCGACGACCCACGGTCCGCGCGGGCTTGCGGACTTGAACCACACGGCGTTTTCCACTGCGTAGTAGCGCTGGTTCATCGTGCCGACGAGGATGATCGGCGTGGCCGAGTTGACGACGTAAGTGAGCGTGGTGCCGGCAATCGGCGCCAGCTTCGGCTCGCCGTCGAACACGGGCGTCGTCAGCTTCGTCTGGCTGATGCTCACTGCCCGCGCCTCGGGAGTCTGCTGCTCGGCGGCGCGCGCCGCCGGATTGGTCAGCGCCAGCGCGAGCCCGAGCAACGCCTGCGCTGTCAGCCCAACGACGCGCGCCGGTGAGCATGGAGCCATGAGCTCACACCTCCTCACGTGCCCTTGACGAGGCGCCAGCCGCCGTCTGAGTCGCGGCATGCGGTCCACGTGCGCGGCTGTGCCTTGTACTTGCGCGAATAGACATTCGTGCGCACGCGACGGCACTCCGCGAAACCCTCGATCTGCGGCTGACCGATCACTTCCAGGCCCGCGCCCGCGCCGGTGCGCGGATTGGACCATTGCACCGGTGCTGCCGGCAGCGGCGCATCGAGCAGTGCATAGACGGTCTCCAGGTATTCGCGTATGTCGTCATCGTTGAAATCCGTGATCGCCTTGTCGTTGAGCACTGCCCCCCAGCCGGACGACCAGGCGGCCGGTGCGAACAGCACGAGCACGAGGAGACTTCGAGCGGCGTAGTTCACGCTCAGACCCGGCGACAGAATTGAACTCACCCGGCAGTGTCGGCCGGGCAGAAACTTCGGGGCAATGCGTACCGCGGGCACGCGTTCCTGCGGTCAGCCGATCACGCCCGCGAGGATATCCCGCTCGCGCGAGTGACCCGTCTCGGCCAGGGCTTGCAGGACCGCGGGCGCGACCTGGGACGCCAGGGGCTGGCCGATGCCGAGATTCGAGAGCGCGCGTTCGTAGTCATCCATGTCGTCGAGCGGTCCGGTCACGACGCCGCGCAGCTTGACGTCCTGCATGATGCGGTCGGCGTTGGGAATCGACTCGGCAAGGTCGTCGAAGTCGGGCTTCGGGAGACGCTCGCGCACGAACACCAGCAGCGCTCCCAACGCGCCGCGCACTTGCACATCAGTCAATCCAAGCCGTTCCTCCAGGATCGGCATGATGCTGCGGCCAGGAGCTGCCGGCTGGGCGTGCGCTGGAACCACGAGAGATGCGAGACTCCAGGCCGCCACCAATGCGGCGAGGATGCGGCGAATGTGGAGAGCCACGCGCGGTACTCCGCCTATTTTTCCGCGCCGACGACTGCAACCTCGACGCGGCGGTTCTTCGCGCGACCTTCTTCTGTGCTGTTGTCGGCGATCGGGTGAGCTTCGCCCTCACCGCTGATCTGAAACTTCTGAGGGTCGGCTCCGAGACTGATCAGGTGATCGCGGACTGCTGCCGCACGCTGCTGCGAAAGAGCCGAATTGGCGTCGGTCTCGCCGACGTTGTCGGTGTAGCCGGTGATCAGCACATGGTCGGCGCGACTCAACTGGTCCTTCGCCTGTTCGCGGTACTCTTCGACCTTCTGCTGCCCCTCCGGCTTCAGCTCTGACTTGCCGGACTCGAACAGCGCTGCCGCCGGGAATATCACGACTGCCGTGGCCAGCGTAGTCACGCCGACCGTCGTGGAGGCTTGCTCCGATCCACGCTCACCTGCTGCGGTGATCGTGTATTGCGTAGAGCTCAGCGGACAGACCTCCTTGGATCCGCTGGCATCGACCTGCCCGACTCCCTGGTCGATCGAGACCGTCGACGCATTCGTGGATGACCAGGTCAGGGTCACGCACTGACCGTGCTCGACCGAGGCCGGGTTCGCCGATAAAGAAACCGTGGGCGCCGGTTTGGAACAACCCACCAGCAGCAGAAACAGAAAACGACGACCTGTTTCATGGCTTTCTGTTCTCCGTCACGCAGGAAATTACACGACGGTCGTGCGCGCACATCGTGCGCTCAAACCCAGTGCAGTCAATTGCGGCGTCGGGCAGCTAACGGCCAATTTTGTCACCACTGCTGCGGCACGGCGTCTTATGTATGTCGCGATGGCGACGGCACAAGGAGTAACTCGGATGAATGCAAAGCAGCTTGCAGCGAACACTGTTGTGGCGATAGCGATTGCCGCGTCGATACCGGTAGCCCTGGCGCAGGACGAACACCATGAAGGCGACCATCCGGAGGCATCTCCTCTCGCGCGCGATGTCCGTCAAGCGACGCAAAAATTCCAAGACGTGAGTGCCGCTACGGCAGCGGGCTACGTCTCGACGCGCAATTGCGCAAGCGGCCCCAACGAGGGCGCAATGGGTGTCCACTACGTGAACGACACCTTCATCGCCGACGGCGTTCTCGACGTGCAGCGCCCCGAGGTGCTGGTCTACGAGCCGTACCAAGGGCAGTTACGACTGGTCGCTGTCGAATTCTTCGTCGACGCACAGCAATGGGATGCCGCGAACACCGCGCCGCCGGTACTGGGTGGCCAGCTCTTCAACTACGTGGGGGCGCCCAACCGCCTGCGGCTGCCGGCGTATTACGAGCTGCACGTTTGGGCATGGAAGAGAAATTCCAGCGGCATCTTCAGCGACTGGAATCCGCGGGTGTCGTGCGCAGCGTTCGCGGGTGAAGAAGCAGGGCACAGCACGGGACATTAGGTCCGCGTGGACGGCGAGATCCGGTGCCGCAAGAGCAAGTTGCGGCGCCGTCGTCTCCGATGGTATCTAGCAGCCGGATGTGATTCGTGATCGATGTGTTGGCGAAACGAGTTAGCGGATGGGGGGTGAAATGGAGTGGCTCTCTCGTCATAAGCGGAAGCTGCTGGTTCTCGAAGGCATGGCGCTGTTGTGTGCGGCAGCCGTCCTCGTCTACGCACGCTCGCAGGACAGCGCCGCTTTCGATCGGGCACAGTTTGGTCTGATCGCGCTGCCTTGGGTCGTTGCGTTTGCCGCCGCGCTTCCTCTGATATACCTGTCCTGGTTCGGCCGTCCGCCACCTTCGCCGCTTCTTCTCGGAATCAAGAAAGGTTTCTTCTGGCTGTTTGCAAGCGCCGTCGTGTCAATGTTCGTCATGCTCTATGGGACCTTCGTCTTTGGAATACTGTAAGCGCTGACACCGCACGTCCACTGGCACAGAACGCTACGCCACGTACCTCGGACGCTAGATTCAGCATGCAGCGATTCATCGCATTTCTGTTGGGGCTAGCGGCGAGCTATAGCGTTGTGGCCGAGTGCGTGGCTACTGGTTACCGAACGGGCGAGCCGATACCGACGTACCGGGTGCTTGCGCAGAAGTCGCTGCAAGAGGATTGGGACCGATACGTAGCGCAGTACGCTGAATCAGCGTGGTTGATTGATGTGTCGGGCGCTGATCTTGCACCTCGGTCACTGCTCGAGCGCTGTCTCGTGAAGTTCGCGCCGATCGACGCGAAGGGACAAGCCAAGGAGGCTGACGCAGAGGAGCTGGTCCTGCACAGACCCTGCGATGGATTCCGCGTCGGCGTAACCCATCGCTTGATTGTGTACGCCTATTGTGTAGAGCTGTTCGGCAGGAACCCGGACTTCTTCTCGGCGACCACGCTATCGTCACGCGAACATAGCCAAACGTAAGCGGTACTGAGAGCCAATGTGCTCCTCGAGATCCTGGCGTGGCGAAATCCTGGCGTGGCTGGTTTCGATCGGGGCCACCTCCTAGGGCAGCGTCGCGGCGCTGCCGCCGACGAGCACCTGCTGATAGAACGCGAGCATGTCGGCCGAGATTCTCGATGGAGATCCGCTCGTCGATGCCGTGCACGAGAGCAACGTCGGCTGCACCGAGCTGCAGCGGCGTGAATCGGTAGATGTCGTCCGATAGCACGCTCATGTGCCGGCTGTCCGTCGCGCCGATCATCAGCAGCGGCACCACCGGCGCATCGAACATCTTCGATGCGAGCCCTGCGACGAGGCGGTAGCCTCCCGATTGCGTGCTTGCTATCGGCGAGGGCTCCGAGCGCGTGCCGACGGCAGACACCGTCACCGGGAGATCGCCGATCGACTCTCGCACGTGCGCGGTGACGCTGTCGATGCTTTCACCCGGCATGATTCGCAGGTTGATCGTCGCTGTCGCGATCGTCGGCAACACGTTCTGCTTTGGCGAGCCTTGCAGCATCGTTGGCGCGATCGTCGTCTGCAACGTCGCGGCGCCCTGTGGCGTGGCGCTGAGTTCGCGCAGCAGGAGCGGTTCGAACAGCCAGCTGTTCGCGATCGCCATGCGCGTCACTAACGGTGCGTGCGGTGCCATCGCCTCCAGCATGTCCCGCGTGACGCCCGCATAACTCGGCGCGAAGGAGTTGGCCCGGATCGCGACGATCGCTCTGGCGAGCGTATCCACTGCTGTCTGCGCACCAGGCGCATTCGAGTGGCCGCCCGCCACTTTGACTTCGAGCTGTAGCGTCAAGTAGCCCTTCTCGGCGACGCCGATGAGCGTCAAGGGAGCATTCGTCACGGGGGCGTCACGCAGCGACAGCCCGCCCTCATCCAGCACGAATGCAGCCTTGATTTTGCGGCTCGCGAGCATTTCCGCGGCCGCGCGGGCGCCTGCGCCGCCGGACTCCTCGTCGTGTCCGAACACGAAGATCACGCTGCGCGCGGGCGTGTGGCCGGTGGCGACCAGCGACTCCGCCGCTTCCATGATTGCGATCAGCGCACTCTTGTCGTCGAGCGCGCCGCGGCCCCAGATCGATCCCTCGACAATCGCACCGGAAAAGGGCGGATGTTGCCAGCGCTCCGGCTGCGGCACCGGCACGACATCCTGGTGTGCCATCAGAACCATCGGCGACAGCGAAGTGTCGCTCCCGGTCCACTCGTAGATCAGCGTGCCGTCGCCGACGAGCGTACGACGCGCGACGGAGTGAAAGCGCGGGTAAGTTGCGACGAGCCACGCACGAAAACTCTCGAATGCCGCGGCATCCGATCCCTCGTCATAGCTGATCGTCTCGAACTGCAGCGCGGTACTTAGGCGCGTGGCCGCTCCGGCGACGTCGAGTGCCGCAACGGGATATTCGAGCGGCGTCGTGGAGTCTGCCTTACTCGCGATGACAGTGCGCGCAACGACGACGAGAACCATCGGTGCGAGCAGGGATGCGAGCAACGCGAGAGTGCGCAGTGCGAACGAACGTAGCGTGGATTTTCTCATCGACATGGATACGAATCCGGGCAGCGCGTGGATGCGTAGTGGGGAAGCTTGCGAGGGCAGGGTGCCCTCGATGTCATCACTACGCTACTGGAGCTACGTTCAATGCATCCTCGCAACAGCTTTATCTTGCGCTCATCCATTGCGGCGACTTTGTTCGCGGCACTCTCAGGGACCGCCGCGGCCGCGGACGACACCGAGCGACGCGGAACCGATCGAACAAATCATCGTGACCGGCTCCTATATCAAAGGTGCAGTTGAAGACGCTGCGCTTCCTGTGACCGTGATCGACCGTGACGACCTCGAGCGACAAGGTTCGCCCGCGATACTCGATGTGATCCGCTCGCTGTCGGCTTCGCAGGGAACCGTCGGTGAATCGAACCCCGGCGGTGTGTTGTTCGGAACGGGCTCTGTCAGCGTCAACCTGCGCGGTTTCGACGGCGGCAGAACGCTCGTGCTGTTCAACGGACGACGGTTGCCGGTGTCACCGGTTGCGCTGCTTGGCGTCGATGTGAACCTGCTGCCGCTCGGCGCAGTCGAGAGAATCGAAGTGCTGAAGGACGGCGCCGCGGCGACCTACGGCTCGGACGCGATCGCGGGCGTCGTGAACTTCATTTCGCGGCGCGGATTCGAGGGGCTGTCCATCGATGGCTCCTACACGTCGATCGAGGACAGCGACGGCGACTACTCCACCAATCTGCTGTGGGGTCACAAGACCGATACGTACGACGTGCTGCTCTCGGCAGGCTATCGGCATCGCTCCGAGCTGCACGCAGCCGATCGCGACTTCGCCATCCCGCCGTTCGATCGGAACATAGCGGCGCAGGGCGGCTTCTCCGCGAGCGGCAGCCCCGGCGCGTTCGTGATCCCGCCGCTTACCGCGATGCCGAACATTTTCATCGATCCGGGCTGCGAGGCTCTCGGCGGCGGGATTCGTGCCACCGGTGGCCTGCCGCAATGTCAATTCCGCTTCTCGCAGTACCAGAACCTGATCGACCGCCAAGAGGACTATCAGCTCTATGGCGAGCTGAACACGCAGCTCGGCGACGTTGCCGACTTGCACGTCGAGGGCTACTACTCCGTCCACGACGTTCCCGAAGAGAACACGGCGGCGAGCTTTCCGCCGACGCAAGGACCGGGCGCAACGACGCAGATGCGCCTGGGGTTGCCGGTGGATCCGACCAATTCACCGACGTACATCGTGCCGCTGAACAATCCAGGATTGCAGGCGCTGTTGCCCTCGCTAACGCCTGCGCAAGCGAATGCCATCACGGCCGCGCGCGCTGTCGCGGCGAGCGGCCTGCTGTTCCGTCCGCTCGGCCCGGGCGGCAATCCGCTGTTCGAGAACGAAGGCGTCCAGCGAGAGATCTTCGCGGACTCGTTCCGATTCTCGGCCGCACTCGACGGCGAGGTCGCGAACGTCGGCTGGAACGTCGCAGTGACTTACGCCGAGAACCATCGGCGCATTCGCGCGCCGGACATCCTGGCCGCCAATCTGCAGCTGGCGCTTGCCGGCTTCGGTGGCGCGAACTGCACGGGCAACATTCCGGGGGCCAATGGCTGCCTCTTCTTGAATCCGTTCTCGACCGGCGTTGCGACGAACGTCGTGACGGGCCAGGTGAATCCACCGCGCGGCACGGGCGGCACGTTCGATCCGGCGACCGTGAACAGCCGCGAAGTGATCGACTTCATCTTCGGCACGCAGGGCTCGGACGACACGAACACCTTGCTGGTCGCCGATTTCGTGCTGAACGGGGACACGCCGTGGCAGCTGCCGGGCGGCACCGTGAGCTGGGCGCTCGGCGCGCAGTATCGCGAAGACGAGCTCGAGCGTGAGATCCTCGATTCCGCGAGCAACGTCGACGCTGACGCCGTGCGCGGACTCGATCCTCAATCCTGCCGTGACGTGCCTGATCCCGAACGGACCCTTCGGCGCCCTCGGCCCGCAGCGCGAGTTCGCGATCGACAGTGACGTCTACGGCTTGTTCGGCGAGCTGGAGCTGCCGATCACGCAATCGCTGCAGGCGCAGATCGCGTTCCGCTACGAAGACTACGGCGGCAGCACCGGCTCGACGTCGAACCCGAAGCTGGCGCTGCGCTGGCAGGCGACGGATTGGCTCGCGCTGCGCGGCTCCGCGAGCAGCACGTTCCGCGGCCCGGTGCTGCTGCAGTTACAGCCGAACGCGCTGACGACCCTGAACTTCGTGCCGCAGTTCAGCACCGTGCGGCCGGTCGACAATTTCGGCAATCCGAACCTGAAGCCGGAGGAGGCCGACAACCTGAGCGTCGGTGTGTTGATCTCGACGCCCGCCTT
Source organism: uncultured Gammaproteobacteria bacterium (assembly GCA_963830745.1). GTDB lineage: Bacteria > Pseudomonadota > Gammaproteobacteria > Steroidobacterales > Steroidobacteraceae > Steroidobacter. The sequence goes on along the minus strand of CAWHNL010000006.1, from coordinate 244,790 downwards.
CTCGGCGTCGATCGACTATTTCGATATCCGCCTGGAGGACAAGGTGATCCCGGAGAACGGCTCCGACGTGCTCGCGGCGTTCATCGGCACGGGTGCGACTGCGATCAACAATTGCGGGCGAGCGGGCTTCGAAGCCTTGCAAGCGCGCTTCACTTTCCAGAACGGCGTGTGTGCGCCCGCGAACATCCTGCGCGCGCGCGCGATGGCGGTCAACGCACCGGATGAAGAGGTGAAGGGGATCGACGTCAGCGCCGCTTACCGTTGGTCGAACGTACTGCGCGGCAACCTGACGTTCGGGCTCGATGCCACCTACAACCTGGAGTACAAGCGCGACCCGTTCTTCATCGAAGGCATCCTGATCCCGAACGCCGGCGGGCGCGACTTCATCGGCACGCGCGCCGGGTTCAATCAGCCCCTGCCGGAGCTGCGCGGCTCGCTGTTCGCGGAGTATTCGATCGGGCAGCCACACGTTGCGAGCGACAGGTCACTACGTCGACGGCGTCACGGATCTGCGCGACGCGGCGCGTAACGTCGACGGGTCGCGCAACGAGATCGGCTCGTACTTCACGACCGACCTCGTGTATCGACTCAGTCTGCCGTCGGAGCTGACGCTGACGGGTGCAGTGTTCAACGTCGCCGACCGCGATCCGCCGGCCGTGCGGTTGGCCGACTACAACTATGATCCGTTCATCGGCAACCCGGCGGGGCGTGCGTTCAAGCTCGGGCTCACGAAGCAATTCCGCTAGGCCAGCGAGCCCCCGCGCGCGTCGCGGCGCGCGCGGGGGCCAACACTCCAAGCGCTGGCCCAAGCGAGCGCGCAATACAAGACGAGCGCTTGGACCGCGAACGCTGCCGGGCTCGCCGGGTCCGGCATGAAGGGCGTGAGGACCGTCAGGAGCGCAAGGATGCCGACGAAGATTCGGTTGCGCTGCTTGGGGAATGTCGCGTCGGATCGTTGCGAGCGGCTGAAAATCATCCAGCCACCCAGGAGCACCAGCAGTTCGAGCGCGATAACGAGAGGGACGTTGTTCCACAGGCCCAGACCGAGCTTTGCGGTGTCGTTGCCCGCGATCGACAGGTCGGGCGTGTGGACCAGGAAATCCAGTATGAAATGCGAGAACACTGCGAGCCCGAGCCACAACGACTCGCGCCGTGGCACGCGCAAGATCGTGGCGACGATGCCGACTGCGACTGGCCCAACCGAGCGAGCCGACCAAACTGTGAGTGATCGGCATGTCGTACAACCGGTACGGGTTGTAGCTCGTGTACTTGTGAACAATCTCCATGTGCTCGATACCACTGAGCACAAACACGCTGAAGAGCACATCGAGTGCCTGAACCGCGAGGAAGTACGCAGCAAGAGGCACCTTGGGTGCGACTGTCTTGGCGGCGTACGCCACGCCGTAGTGACCGATGAACATGATGAACCGCGCCCGCCTGATTCGAGGTCATTATGCATCTATCAGCGCGCGATGATCCGGGTCACCTGGCTCGCCCGCGCACCCGGACGTAACGTCCGCTGACGGCTTGCTGTCTCTATGGGAACAGGCCGGGAGTGCCGGCGTTATTTTCAACGGAGGGTAGGGAGAGCTCGCATCGCCCTCAGCGAAGTCCGACGCCCAGTAGGAGGAGCACCTCATGAAAGCGCTCATCGTATTGTCGGCCGCCATGATCTTTGCCATATCGGCAACAGCCGCCGCAATCGGCCGGCAGGAAATTCGTCCGACAAAGCCGTGGCTGCTGCGCAGGCCAAGTTCAAATCGCTCGACCGCGATCGCGACGGTGCGCTGGACAAGCGCGAGGCGAAGTCGGACGCTGCGATCGCGACGCAGTTCAACTCCCTGGATATCAACCTGGACGGCTACATCACCCGATCCGAGTACATCGCGTATACGGAGCGCAGCACGCAGCCGCAATGACTTCGACCGGATGCGGCGGGAGTCTAGGGACGTTCTTGTCTTGCGACCTCGATGATCTTGCTCTCGTTGACCTGCGCATAGCCCAAGTCGATCAGTTGCTGCAGCTGTCCCGCCGCCACCTGGCCGAAGGGAGCGCACATTCCCAGCGCTTGCGCCAGCTCCAGGGCGTAACGGACGTCCTTCAGACGCAAGACCGGAGTGAACACGACGTCGCGATCGTGATCGTCGGCGACAATCCGACGCGCATTGCGCACGACCTGCGGACTGGCAGCCTGACCGGTCGTGATGGCGTCCGCCACGGTCGCCAGGTCGAGACCGGCTCGCTCCGCGAGAGCCAGCCCCTCCGCCAGGGAAGCGATCTGAACCGCGCCAATGAGGTTGATGATCAGCTTGTAAGCTGTCCCGGCGCCGACATCGCCGAAATGCAGAATTCGGTCGGCGATGACAGTCAGGAGCGGGCGAGCCGACTCCAGATGCTCCGGGTCGGCGCCGACCAGAAGCGTCAGCGTGCCGGCCGCGGCAGCGTCGGGAAGCCCGGTGACCGGCGCATCGAGATATCGAAGGTTGCGCGCTCGCGCCTGGGCCGCGAGCTCCATCACCCAGTTGCGCGAGAGTGTCGAGCATTCGATCGCGAGCGCTCGCGGCGCGAGTCGTGCAGCCAGAGCGCCGTCCGGTCCCAACCAGACTGAACGAGAGGAGGTGTCGTCCGCGGTCATGGCGAATACCGCGTCGACATCTGTGCACGCTTCCCGAGGCGTGAGGCAGCGCCTTGCGCCGACGCGCTCGAGCTCGGCCGCCTTGGAGCCCGTGCGGTTGTAGATGCGCAGATCATGGCCGGCCTGCAGCAGGCGATGCGCCATGCCGAGGCCCATGTTTCCAAGTCCGATGAAGGCGATGGTTGCCACGGTGTGTGTCTCTAGGGCTGCATTGCCATCCCATGATAAAAGAAGGCAGCATGAATGAGATGACTGGGTGCGAAAGCGGCGGGACTGGCTCGCGAGCCATCCTGCTCCTGCACGGCCTCGGCGCGACCGCAGCGGTCTGGAACGGCGTGCGGCGAGTGATCGAGCAGCGCGCGATCGGCCGATGGTTCGCACCTGACCTCGGCGGTCATGGTGCCTCCGACTGGCAACGTCACTACACCGTCGGCGCTCACGCCGCCGAAGTCGCGGACCACGTCCGGGGCACGAACGACCTGTTCGTGATCGGCCACTCGCTCGGCGCTTACATCGCACTCGCGCTCGCGAGCCGCTGGTTTGGCGTCGAGGTCGCCGGCGTTCTCGGCATCGGGCCGAAGATCACGTGGTCAGAGGCGGACCTGCAGGGCTCGCGCGAGATCGCGAACCGGCCGGTGCGCTGGTATGCGACGGCAGAGGAAGCGTGGGCACGCTATCGACGCGTGTCGGGCCTCGACGCCGCTGTCGCGCCGACCGATGAGTGGCTCGCGCGCGGTGTCGTGCGGGGCGACGAGGGGTGGCGGCTTGCGCAGGATCCGCGGTCTTTTGGTGTCGCGGGCGCGCCGTTCGATTCGCTCGCGACGAGTGCGCGAGCGCGTGTGATCCTCGCGCGCGGCGAGCGCGACCCGATGGTGTCGACGGCCGAGCTGCGCGCGCATGCATCGGAAGCCGTCGAGATCGCGGGCTGCGGACACAACGTGCAGGTGGAGAAACCGGAAGCGATCGTCGACCTGCTGCAGAGCTTGATCGCTTCGTCCGGCGACCGGTGACGATGAGCGCGGACGAGCACCGGGCGCTGGCTGCCGCATTCGATCCCAACAGGCTCGATCCGGCGTTCTACGAGAATCCCTATCCCGTCTACGCAGCACTGCGCAGCGTTCGATCCCGTGCATCGCTGTCCGGACGGGACGTACTTTCTCAGCCGCTACGCCGATCTCGATCGCATCTATCGCGACCGCTCCGCCTTCAGCTCCGACAAGAAGCAGGCCTTTGCACCGAAGTTCGGCGTGGGCTCGCCGCTCTACGAGCACCACACGACGAGCCTCGTGTTCAACGATGCTCCCTATCACACACGCGTGCGGCGACAGATCGTCGGCGCGCTCACGCCTCACGTGCTCAAGGCAATGGAGCCCGACGTGGTCGCGCTGGTCGACGCGCTGCTGGATCGCATGGAGGCGAAGCGCGACGTCGACCTGATCTCCGACTACGCCGCCGCCGTGCCGGTCGAGGTGATCGGCAACCTGTTGCGCGTACCGCGCGAGGATCGCGGGCCGTTGCGCGGCTGGTCGCTGGCAATCCTGGGCGCGCTGGAGCCGGCGCCGACGGCCGCACAGCTCGCGGCTGGCAATCGCGCGGTGACGGAATTCTGCGCCTATCTGCGCGAGCTGATCGCGCAGCGGCGCCGGCATCCGGGCGGCGACGAGGATCTGCTCACGCGCCTGCTCGGCGACGACCAGCTGACTGAAACGGAGCTCGCGCAGAACTGCGTGTTCCTGCTCAACGCAGGTCATGAGACGACCACCAATCTCGTCGGCAACGGCCTGCACCTGCTCCTCACGCATCCCGACTCGCTGCAGCGGTTGCGCAAGGAACCCCAGCTGATCACGACGGCGGTCGAGGAATGCCTGCGCTTCGAAAGCTCGAATCAGCTCGGCAACCGGCTAGTGGTCGAGCGCACCGTCGTGCGCGACGTCGTGCTCGAGCCGGGCACGTATCTCACGCTGTGCATCGGTGCCGCGAACCGCGATCCCGACGAGTTTGCCGATCCGGATCGGTTTGACATTGCACGGCAACCGAACCGACATCTCGCCTTCGCCGCCGGCGCGCATGCCTGCGCCGGGATGGCCGTTGCGCGCCTGGAAGGCCGCGTCGCAATTGCCCGCGCGGTGCTGCGATTCCCGGCGCTGCAGCTCTCCGGCGACCCGATACGGGGACGCCGTGCGCGATTCCGCGGATTCACGTCGGTGCCGGCACGCGTCGGCTAGCGTGCGGGCATGTTCCGCCTAACGGGCGCCGGCGCGCGGTCTCGAAGCTTTTGCAGGGTCGGTGCTCCACGAGCACAATGCGCAACATGGCCGCACTACTCACCGACCACGAAATCACCGAGCGTGTCCTTTCGCACATCGCCAACCGGAGCACGGATGTCGGCGATGAGTTGTGGCGCGAGCCGGTGGAAAACTATCGCTCGCAGCAGCGCTTCGAGGCCGAGACGGAGAGGGTGCTGCGGCGTTCTTACGCTGCGTTCTGTCCGTCCGCAGCACTCCCCGAGGTGGGATCCTTCATCGCTCGCGATGCGGCCGGCATGCCGGTCGTGGCTGTCCGCGGCCAGGACGGCGTGGTGCGAGCTTTTCAGAACGTCTGTCGCCACCGGGGCATGCGCCTTGCGACGGACAGCGGGTGTGCGACTGCATTCGTCTGCCCCTATCACGGGTGGACCTACGAGCTGAACGGACGGTTGCGGCACATCCCGCATGCCGAGGGCTTTCCGGGGCTCGACAAGCAACATCATGGTCTCGCGCCGCTTCGTGCGGTCGAGCGGAACGGTCTGGTCTTCGTGTCGCAGGCTCCGACCGAAACGCAGGCCGATCTCGCGGGCCTGCCGGAGCTCTTTGGCAAGGATCAGATTCTCTACGCGACGAGCGCGCGCGAGACGGCGGCCAACTGGAAGATCGTGCTCGAAGGCTTCCTCGAGGGCTACCACATCCGTGCGACGCATCCGGAAAGCTTTTTCCCCTACGGATTCGACAACCTCAACGTCGTCGAGCACACCGGTCCGCACAGTCGCGTGACGTACCCGTTCCGGCGCATCGAGAAGCTCGCCGCGGTGCCGCCGAACGAGCGGCGCGTCATGGGCTTCGTGACCTTCGTCTATCACCTCTTTCCCAATGCGCTGGTCACCGTGCTCTCGAACCATACCAACCTGCTCGTGCTCGAGCCGCTGAGCGTCGATCGCACGAACGTCGTTGCCTATTCACTGACGAACCGCAGCGGCGACAGGGCCGAAGCTCTCGAGGCCGCGATGCGCGACGCGCACTTCACCGAGGGCGGTGCGAGCGAAGATCGCGCCATTGTCAGCGCGATTCAGCGCGGCGTTGCCAGCGATGCGAACGAGAGTTTCGTCTTCGGCCGCTTCGAGAGCGCGATCGTGCATTTCCATCGAACGCTCGATGCTCAGCTCAGCAGAGGATGATCCTTCGGCAATTGCTTGGCGTACCAGATGGCCAACTTGTGTCGCATGCTTGCTTCAGTCACCTGGTCTTCCGGGAGCGGATGGATGACCTTGTCGTGCACGAGCAAGCGATAGATGTACAAGAGTTTCTGGCTGGCTGAATCCGTCGGCTCGAACTCCACGGCCTTGCGGCCTTCGGCGTATTTCACTCCGGCCAGCAACGCGCCCTTGAACAACTCTGCTTCGTGCTTCAGCTTCTTCATTCCAGGCTCCTAGTGCTAGCCAAAATCGCGTTCCTGGTGTCTGCCGTGATGTCCTGCATCGCCGCTGCATCGGAACCCGCGCCCGTCGCAGCCGAGTCTACCGTGCCGGATGCAGCGGAACTCGAACGCCTGGGGGCCGTCGTCGGCGAAGTCTTCATTTACAACGAAAACATCTTCGATTTGGAAGACCCCCGGGAGGATAAGCAGCTCTACCGGCTGGCGAACAAACTGCACATTCGCACGAAGCCGCAAGTCATTCGTCAGCAGCTGCTGTTCAAGAGCGGCGATCCTTACTCGCAACGCCTGCTCGATGAATCGGCGCGCATCCTGCGATCTGCCCGCTATCTTTACGATGCGTCGGTCCGACCGGTCGCCTTCAAGGATGGGCGCGTCGACATCGCGGTCAGGACGCGCGATGTCTGGACGCTGAATCCAGGCCTGTCGTTCAGTCGCAAGGGCGGAGAGAACACGGTCGGTGTGGAGCTCGAAGAGCTCAACCTCCTCGGCACGGGCACGGACCTGGAGATCTCCCGCATCTCCGGCGTCGATCGCGACTCGACGCTGATCGAGTACAAGGATCGGCACGTCTTCGACTCGTGGGTGAGAGTACGGGCTGCATACGCGGACAACAGCGACGGCTCGTTCAAGGCCCTGGAAGTCGAACAGCCCTTCTATTCGCTCGACTCGCGCTGGACGGCCGGCACGTTCTTGCAGGACGACGAGCACATCCAGCCGTTGTACGACCTGGGCAAGGTCGTCGAGGAATTTACCTCGCATCGGAAGTTCGCTTCCGCCTTCTGGGGCTGGTCGGACGGTCTGCGCAACGGCTGGGTGCGGCGCTGGCGCGTCGGTGCAACCTACGATGAAAGCGAGTTCGGCGAGATCCCCGGATCCATCCCGCCGACTCTCGTGCCCGAGAATCGCAAACTCATCTATCCGTGGTTGGGGTTCGAGCTGGTTCAGAACGACTTCGACCGGTTCAGGAATCACGATCAGATCGGCCGCACCGAGGATTTCCACCTGGGTGCTCGCCTCAGTGCGCTACTGGGCTATGCGGATCACGCATACGGTGCAGATCGAAGTGCAATGATCTTCGTGGCCAGGGCGAGTCATGGATCAGGAAGCGCCGATCATTCCACGCTGCTGGTCAGCGGTGCACTCGAGGGCCGGCTGGAAAGCGGCGAGCTGCGCAACACGGTGCTCGACAGCTCCGTGCGTTACTACGTCAGACAATCCGAACGGCGCCTGTTCTTCACGACGCTCGAAGCTTCAGTTGGCCGTGCGCTCGACTTGGAAACGCAGATCCTGCTCGGCGGCGACAATGGGCTGCGCGGCTACCCGCTGCGTTATCAGGGAGGCGAGGCCCGTGCGCTGCTGACCGTGGAGCAGCGCTACTTCACGGATTGGTATCCGTTCCGCCTGTTCCGCGTCGGGGCTGCGGCCTTCTTCGACATCGGACGGACCTGGGGCGAGAGTCCCGTCAGCACACCGAGTCAGGGGTTGCTGAAGGACGTGGGCATCGGCCTGCGGTTCGGCAACAGCCGTTCGGGGCTCGGCAACATCATCCATGTCGATCTCGCGTTCCCGCTCGACGGCGACTCTTCCATCGAAGACGTGCAGATTCTGCTGGAGACGAAGGAGCGTTTCTGACGGCAGGATCCGGCCCGGGGCGATTGATTCGATTCGCTCCGTCGTCATACGCAGGTGACGTCTTTCGCACTGCTCGTGCTGGTACTCGCAACTGCGCCTGCGGCCATAGCCGCGGCCGCGGAAGACATCGAGTTCGTTCAGGAACACATCGCGGAAGTGCCGATGGACAATCGCTTCGCGATCCTGCCGGTGTGGAACTCGGTCGGAGCGAGCGAGCGGCCTTGGTCGTTCGCCGCCCAGGCGGCGATGGCGAAAACGGTGGTCGGCAATCTGGAGGCCGCCGGCCCGATGGTTTCTGTGGCTGCGCTGCGCGCCCTCGATCGGCGCTGGAGCGTTGGTGCGCTCGCCTTCTACGACAAGCTGGATCTCACGGGCGACCACGACGTACGACCCTTGCAGACGCTGTTCTCACCGAACACGCCGTTCGCCCGCCCGGTGATGGCCAGCTTCGATGATCTCGATGGCCGGATGCTTGACTACGGCGTCGGACTGCACGTCGCAATCGACTCGGACAGCGGATGGCTCGGCGTGCATCGCTGGGTCGGCGGCGTGTTGTGGCAACGAGTCGAGCTTCGCGACTATCGCCTCACGTACCGGCTCCTCGAAGGCCCCTCGGCCGGCCTCACCGGGCAGATCGATTTCGACGCAGACTACTCGCACGTTACGCCTTTCGCCGGGCTCGAACTGCCGCGCATCGGCGAGCGCTGGGCGGTTTCGCCGCACGTGCTCGTGGCCTTGCCTCTGCCACGCCGCGGTGTAGTCGGCCACATCACCGGGCCCGGGTTCGATCTGCGCGGCGACACCGCGGACGTGGGCGAAGGCAAGCACTTCGGCGATCCGTCCGTCACGATCGGACTCGATGTCACGTACCTGCCAGCGCGCCTCAGCGTCGATGTCGGTACGCTGCTCACGCAACGCTTTGGCGAGCCGATCATTCACAAGGGTATCGAGGCCAACTGGGTATTGAGCTGCCGTCGCGCGTTTTAGGGCACTCGCCCTACAACGCCGGCCATCCTTGTATTGGAAGGAGCCGACCACAAGGATAGAGTGCGTCAAGATGGCTGAAAGGTCCTTCACGCACGAAGTCGGCAAGCTGCGCCTCGGCGCCGGACAGGAGTTCCGCGGCGAGGGCATCCTCGCGGTCACCAAGGCGCTGCTGCAGTCCGGCGTCGGCTACGTCGGCGGCTACCAGGGCGCGCCGATCTCGCATCTCATGGACGTGCTGTCCGATGCGCAGGGGCTGCTGAAGGAGCTCGGCATCCACTTCGAAGCCAGCGCCTCGGAGGCCGCTGCCGCCGCGATGCTCGCCGCTTCGGTCAACTATCCGATCCGCGGCGCAGTGACCTGGAAATCCACCGTCGGCACCAACGTCGCCTCGGATGCGCTGGCGAACGTCGCGTCCGGCGGCGTCACCGGCGGCGCGCTGGTGATCATCGGCGAGGACTACGGCGAAGGCTCCTCGATCATGCAGGAGCGCTCGCACGCCTTTGCGATGAAGTCGCAGATGTGGCTGCTCGATCCGCGCCCGAACCTGGAAAGCATCGTGGCCATGGTCGAGCGCGGCTTCGAGCTTTCGGAGGCGTCGAACACGCCGGTCATGCTGGAGCTGCGCATCCGCGCCTGTCACGTGTACGGCTCGTTCATCGCTCACGACAACCGTCCGCCGCCGTTCACGCTGCAGGATGCGCTCGACAATCCGACGCGCGACGTGAATCGCATCGTGCTGCCGCCGGCGAGCTTTCTGCACGAGCAGGAGAAGATCAATCGCCGCTGGCCGGCCGCGGTGGAATACATCGTCAAGCATCGGCTCAACGAGTTTCTCGGCGGCAGCGACGGGCGACGTCGGCATCATCCTGCAGGGCGGCCTGTACAACACGCTGATCCGCGCGCTGGAGCTGCTCGGGCTCGCCGACTCGACCGGCGAGACGCAGCTGCCGCTGTACGTGCTCAACGTGACCTATCCGCTGATCGACAGCGAGGTCATCGAGTTCTGCCGCGGCAAGAAGGCAGTGCTGATCGTCGAGGAAGGCCAGCCGGAGTATCTCGAGCAGAACCTCAACACGATCCTGCGCAGGGCGGACATCGCCGCGCGCGTCGTCGGCAAAGACGTGTTGCCGAAGGCCGGTGAGTACACCGGCGACGTGATTCAGCGCGGCGTGCGTGCATTCATGCGTGCGTACGCGCCCGAGCAGCTCGAGCGCGCAACACCGCTGCTGCCGCCACCGCCGGCAGAGCTGCCGAAGGAAGTGCAGGCGCTCGCACCGCTCCTGCCGATCCGGCCGCCCGGATTCTGCACCGGCTGTCCCGAGCGGCCGATCTTCACGGCGATGAAGCTGCTGCAGCGGGAGCTGGGCCAGGTGCACATCAGTTGCGATATCGGCTGTCACCTGTTCTCGATCCTGCCGCCGTTCAACATGGGCAACACCACGATGGGCTACGGGCTGGGCGCGGCAGGCGCATCGGCCTTCAATGCGCCGCGCAACAAGCGGGCGATCGCCGTCATGGGCGACGGCGGCTTCTGGCACAACGGGCTGACCTCCGGCGTCGGCAACGCGGTGTTCAACCAGAGCGACAACGTGCTGGTCGTGGTCGACAACGGTTATTCGGCCGCAACCGGCGGCCAGGACATCCTTTCCTCGCGCGCCGACAACCGCTCGAAGAGCACCAAGCATCCGATCGCCGAGGCCGTCAAAGGCGTCGGCGTGAAATGGCTGCGCGTCATCGACCGGACGTACGACGTCGGCCGCATGCGCGACGTGCTGCGCGAGGCGATGACGACGCCGGAGAAGGGGCCGAAGGTCGTGCTGGCCGCGTCCGAATGCATGCTCAATCGGCAGCGTCGCGAGAAGCCTGCGTTCAACAAGGCGGTCGCGGCCGGCGCGCGCATGGTGCGCGAGCGCTTCGGCGTCGATGCGGATACGTGCACCGGCGATCACTCCTGCATCCGGCTGTCCGGATGCCCCTCGCTGACCATCAAGCCCAATCCCGATCCGCTGCGCCAGGATCCGATCGCGCACGTGGACAACTCCTGCGTCGGCTGCGGAGTGTGCGGCGAAGTGGCGCATGCGGCGGTGCTGTGCCCGTCGTTCTATCGCGCGCAACTGGTGTTCAATCCGACGCGATGGGATCGCGTGCTGCAGAGCCTGCGCGCGCGCATCATCGGATTCTTCCAGCGGCGCGCGGAGCGCCGCAGGCTTCGTCATGCCTTCTGAGTCGCGGCCGTTGTCGATCGCAATCGCCGCGCTCGGCGGCCAGGGCGGCGGTGTGCTGGCCGACTGGCTGGTCGCGGTGGCGGAGCTGCACGGCTGGATCGTGCAGGCCACCTCGGTTCCGGGCGTCGCGCAGCGAACCGGAACCACCGTCTACTACTTGGAGATGTGCGCGCCGCCGCGCGAGCCGGGGCATCGGCCGGTGTTGGCGCTGATGCCGGTGCCGGGCGATGTCGATCTCGTCGTCGCCGCGGAGCTGATGGAAGCGGGCCGCGCCGTGGTTCGCGGACTCGTCACGCCGGATCGCACGACGACCGTCGCCTCGACTCATCGCATCTACGGCATCACCGAGAAGTCGGCGATGGGCGATGGCATCGTCGATGCCAACGCTGTCTTCGCGGCGCTTCAGGCGCGGTCGAAGCGGCTGATCAGCTTCGACATGCAGGCGCTGGCGGAAGAGCAACGCAGCGTGATCAGCTCGATCCTGTTCGGCGCCATCGCGGCGTCGGGCGTCCTGCCGTTTCCGCGGGCGCTCTACGAGCAGGCGATCACGCAGTCGGGCGTTGCCGTCCAGACCAATCTGGCGGGCTTCGCTGCCGGCTTCGAGCGGGCGTTGACGCGCTCGCCGATGACGAGCCTCGTGCCGCCGAGCGGCGCGCCGACGACCGAGCTCGGCAGAAAACTCGACGGACGAATCAAGGCCGAGTTTCCGGCGCATCTGCACGGGCTGCTGCAGGAAGGCGTCAAGCGCTCGGTCGACTACCAGGACGGCGACTATGCGAATCTCTATCTCGACCGGCTGCGAGAGATCCGCGATTGCGATCAGCGCACGCAAGGCGCCGGCGGCGGCTACGCGCTGACTGCAGCTGTCGCGCGGTACCTCGCGTTGTGGATGTCGTACGAGGACACGATCCGCGTGGCTGATCTGAAGACCCGTGGCACGCGGTTCAGCCGCGTGCGCGACGAGGTGCGCGCGCAGGCGGAACAGATCGTGTACATGACCGAATTCATGCATCCGCGCTTCGAGGAAGTCTGCGAGACGCTGCCGGCGGGACTGGGCGCTCGACTGCAAGCCAGCAGCAGAGCGCGCCGCTGTTCGCGCCGCTGTTTCGCAAGGGCAGGCATATCCAGACCGCGCACATCGGCGGATTCCTGCTGTTGTACGCGGTGTCGGGCCTGCGCCGCTGGCGCCGCGGCACGTTGCGATATCGGCTCGAGCAGCAGCGCATCGGTGCGTGGCTCGAGCACATCAAGGCGCTGGCGATGAAGCCGGGCGGCTACGACGCCGCGGTCGAGCTCGCGGAGTGTCAGCGCCTGGTCAAGGGATACAGCGATACGCACGAACGCGGACTGAAGAACTACGGCGTCGTCACCGACGCCGTTCGGCGCCTGGCCGATCGAGCGGACCTCGCGGCAATCATCAAGCGCCTGCGCACTGCGGCCCTGGCGGACGAGGAGGGCAAGCAGCTGCGAGCCGCGCTTGAACGAGCTGGAGCCGTCTTCGAGCTAACCCCTATGCAGCACCTTGCCTGGCCTTTCTTCGACGACAGCCATCGCGCCTCGCCCCCGAAGTCCGCGCCTGGGCGGAGCGGTCTCTGCACGGCCACGACGACGAATCGCGCGACGCGATCGACGCAGCATGCCGGCGCCTCGTCGCTGACGCTCGGCGATGCGGGATTCACGCGCCACTGCGTGCCGCGCGCGTACGGCGGCACGTCGGATGACTTCGATGCGCGCGCGATCTGCCTGGTGCGCGAGACGCTCGCCGAATACGACGGACTGGCCGACTTCGCCTTCGCGATGCAAGGCCTCGGCAGCGGCGCGATATCGATCGCCGGATCGGACGCGCTGCGAGCGCGCTACCTGCCGGCGGTCGCGGCAGGCCGCGCGATCGCGGCATTCGCTCTGTCGGAGCCGGAGGCGGGCTCGGATGTGGCGGCGATGCAGTGCTCTGCGCGTCGCGACGGCGATCACTACGTCCTGGACGGCGCCAAGACCTGGATCTCGAACGGCGGCATCGCCGATTTCTACTGCGTGTTCGCACGGACCACGCCCGGGCAGAAGCGGGCGGACGGCACGACCGGCGCCCAGGGAATCACGGCGTTCGTCGTCGATGCCGATGCTCCAGGTTTCGAGATCGAGCAGCGCATCGACGTGATCGCGCCGCATCCGCTCGCGACGCTGCGATTCCGCAACTGCCGCGTGTCCGCAGGCGCAGCGGATCGGCGAGGAAGGTGAAGGATTCAAGATCGCGATGCGAACGCTCGATGTCTTCCGAACGTCCGTTGCAGCCGCCGCGCTGGGGTTTGCTCGCAGAGCACTGCGCGAAGCGCTGGCGCATGTGCGCCAGCGTTCGATGTTCGGCAAGGCGCTCGCCGACCTGCAACTGACGCAGGCCGGGCTCGCCGACATGGCGACGCAGGTCGATGCCGCGGCGCTGCTGGTCTATCGCGCCGCATGGCTGCGCGATCGCGGCAACGTCGTCACCAAGGAAGCGGCGATGGCCAAGCTGGCCGCGACCGAAAGCGCGCAACGAGTGATCGATCGCGCCGTGCAGATGTTCGGTGGGCGCGGAGTCCGGCGCGGCGAGGTGGTCGAGCGGTTGTATCGCGAGATCCGCGCGCTGCGCATCTACGAGGGAGCCACCGAAGTGCAGCAGCTCATCATCGGGCGCGAGCTGCTGAAGGAGTGAGCCATGGCGATGTGGCGCCCGCCGCAACGCATCCGGTACACGCCGCAAGCTGGTCGCTGGCCCACTGCGGCCGAAGCGCAGTCGTCTCGCCTGTTCAGTTCGATGCAGGTGGTCCGCTGTCGCTGACAGCGCGGACCTGGGTGCCGGCGATGGTTCCCTGGCGCGCTACCGAAGATGGCTTCGTCAGCGACAACGTTCTCGAGTGGTATGAGCGTTTCGCGCGCGGGCGGCCGGCAGCGATAGTCGTCGAGGCGACCGGCATCCGCGACATTCCCAGCGGCCCGCTGCTGCGCATCGGCGACGATCGCTTCCTGCCGGGCCTGCGCAAGCTCGTCGATGTCGTGCGATCGAGCCAGCGAGGGCGAGACGCGCCTGCTCATCCAGCTCATCGACTTCCTGCGCATCCGTCGGCGCCCGGATGCCCGGCAAATACTTCGAGCGATTCCTCGCGATCAGCCGATCAGCACCGTCGTGCGCTCGGCCTGGCCGATGCGCCCGGAGGACGCAGGTGCGGCGCGCGCTCGCTGCGCTCGACGACCAGGGCCAGGAACGCGTGCTGACCGCCGCCGAGGTCGAAGCGCTCCGCTTCGGCGCGCGCGAGCGCGTCACCGACATGGAGTTGGCTGCGATTCGCGAGTTGCCGAAGCAGCTGCCGGATCTGTTCGCCGCGGCAGCGCGACGTGCGCGCGAGGCCGGATTCGATGGCGTCGAGCTGCACTATGCGCATGCGTACACCATGGCGTCGTTCCTGTCCGGGCTGAACACCCGCGACGACGGCTACGGCGGATCGGCCGCGGCGCGAGTGCGGCTGCCGATCGAAGTGTTCCAGCGTGTCCGTGCGCGAGGTCGGCACGCGACTATGCGATCGGCTGCCGCATGCTGACGGAGGAGGCTGTCGCGGGCGGCTACGGCGTCGGGGATGCGTGTTTCTATGCGACGGCGCTCGCGCGCGCCGGCATGGATTTCATCTCGCTGTCACGCGGCGGCAAGTTCGACGATGCGAAGCAGCCGAAGGTCGGCGAGGCTGCGTACCCGTACACCGGGCCCAGCGGCTACGAGTGCATGCCCTCGTACTATTCCGACGAGCGCGGACCGTTCGGCCGCAATCTGCAACCCGCCGCGGCCGTGCGCGCCGCTGTGAGGAGCGCAGGGCTCGCGACTCCTATCGTCGTCAGCGGCGGCATCCACAGCTTCGAGCAAGCCGAGACGGCGCTGCGTGAGGGCATGCTGCGACATCGTCGGCTTCGCCCGCCAGGCGCTGGCCGACCCGGACTGGTTCCGCAAGGTCCGCGCCGGTCGCGGCGCAGAAGTGCGCACTGTGCATCTACACGAACTACTGCGAGGCGCTCGACCAGCGGCACCGCGAAGTCACGTGCGAGCTGTGGGACCGCGAGGGTCTCGACGAGTCCGGGCGTGCGACTGTCGAGCGACGGCAAGCGGCGCCTGCTGGCGCCGGATTGGCAGGAGGAGTCAGGCTGAAGCCCGACCTGACGCGGCTCGTTGCGCGTCATATGATTTTGCATATACTGATCCGTCGACGGCCACGGTGACGGCCATGGAACCGGATTTCGCAGCGCTGCGTCGGGAATTCCCGCTGCTGCAGCACATGACCTACCTGAACAGCGGCTCGTACTGCGCGCTGGCGAACGACGTCAAGGCGGCGTTCGACAGCTACTTGCAGGATCGCCTGCAAGTCGGCGCGAACTGGGATGTGTGGGTCACGAAGAACGAAGCCGTGCGCTCGCTGATGGCGCGGGTGCTGCACGCGACGCCCGATGAGATCGCGGTCACGGCCTCCGCCTCGGCGGGCCTGAACGCGCTGGCTACAGCGCTGCAATTCTCGGGCGGCCGCGACAAAGTAGTCATCAGCGACTTCGAGTTTCCGACCAACGCCCAGATCTGGCATGCGCAGGAGCCGCGCGGCGCGCGCGTAGTGCACGTGCGGCGCGACGCGGACGGCTACATACCGCCCGAAGCCTTCGCGAGCGTCATCGACGAGCAGACGAAGCTGGTGGCGATCACGCACGTCTGCTTCCGCAACGGCGCGCGGCTGGACATCCCTGCGATCGTGCGGCTGGCGCGAGCCAAGGGCGCGATGGTGCTGCTCGACTGCTACCAATCGGTCGGCTCGGTCGACATCGACGTGAAGGCGCTGGACGTCGATTTCGCGGTCGGCGGCATGCTGAAGTACCTGCTCGGCACTGCGGGAATCGGCTTTCTCTACGTGCGGGATTCGCTGGTGCGCTCGCTGCACCCGACTCACAGCGGCTGGTTCGCGCAAGAGAACATCTTTGCGATGGACATCACCGCGAACCGGCCTGCGCCGAACGCCCGCCGCTTCGAAGCCGGCACGCCGCCAGTCGTGAACTGCTACGCCTCGGAAGCCGGCCTGAATGTTCTGCTTGGCGTCGGCACGCCGGCGATCGAGCGACGCATCCGTGCGCTGACGAGGCGCTGCATGGAGAGCCTGCGCGAGATCGGCTGGCCGAGCATCACGCCGGCCGCGGACGAGCGTCGCGGCGCCATGGTCTGCATACCGTCGCGTGCGAGCGGCCAGTTGTCGCAGGAGCTGATGAAGCGCAACATCGTCACGTCCAATCGCGATAGCAACCTGCGCGTCTGCCTGCACTTCTACAACAACGACGAGGACGTCGACGTGCTCGTCGAAGCATTGCGTGAGCTGCGCGGCGAGTTCGCAGCCGACTAACGAGAGGAATCGAGTCATGGCCCAACTATCGACAAGACTTCTGCACTGCTGGCCGATCTTGCCGCGGGCATCCTCGGCGGCGGCATTCGCGTCGTCGATCTCACCGTGCCGCTGGAGCCGGCGACGCCGACGATCCAGCTGCCGCCGATCTTCGCGCCGTCCAAGCCGTTCTCGCTGGAGGAGATCTCGCAAGTACGACGAGCGCGGCCCGGCCTGGTACTGGAACAACATCGCCTGCGGCGAGCACACCGGCACGCACTTCGATGCGCCGATCCACTGGGTGACCGGCAAGGACTATCCGAACAACGCCACGCACAACATCCCGGTGCAGAAGTTCATCGGGCCGGCCTGCGTCATCGACGTCACCGACCGCGTGCGCGAGAACGTCGATTTCCTGGTGACGGTGGAGGTCGTGAAGGCGTGGGAGGAGCGGTACGGCGAGATTCCGCGCGGCGCGTGGGTGCTGATCCGCACCGACTGGTCGAAGCGCACGGGCGCCGGACCGCTTCCTCAACATCAGCGAGGACGGCCCGCATACGCCGGGCTTTCATCCGCAGTGCGTGCCGTTCCTGGCGAAGGAGCGCGACATTCTCGGCGTCGGCGTCGAGACCGTCGGCACCGATGCGGGGCAGGCGGCGACGTTCGATCCGATGTTCCCGTGTCACACGATCATGCACGGCTCGAACCGCTTCGGGCTCGCGAGCCTGATGAACCTCGATCAGCTGCCGGCCACCGGCGCGGTCGTGATCGCGCCGCCGCTGAAGATCGTCAATGGGTCCGGCAGCCCGCTGCGCGTGCTGGCGCTGGTGCCCGCCTAGAAGAATGTCTAGGCTAAAGCCTGACCCACAAAGATGACTGTGGGTCAGGCTTTAGCCTGACTCTCGACCTGCTCCTTGATGAGCCAGATCTCGACGTTGTGTGACGCGCACAGACGGCCCCAGCGCTCCGCCGGCATCCAGGCCGGTCGCCACGCCGTCAGCGTCAGGTAGCAACTCGTCGCCGCAAGGCCGACGCTCTCGGCGCGGATGACCTGCGCACGGATCCGCGGCGTGAGTGCATCGCGCGGACCGACACTGTATTCGACGAGCAGCAGCTGCGGATGAGGCGTGACGGCGAAGTGGTTCTGCGCTCCGTCGAACAGCGAGCGGCCGCGATAGATGCCTGGAGCATCCGCGGGCTGCGCCTGCATGGACGCGAGGGCCCAGTTGCCCACCTGCATCGGATCGGCGAGAAACGCGAACGTCTGTTCCGCTGACGCCTCGATGAGCGCCGTGACACAGTGCGCGAGAGCAGGGACCTCGGTCATCTTGCCCTCGGTCATCTTGCCCGGACGCAGGCGTCTGAGCTCGCCGAGCAGGCGCTCGACGCCGGCCTGCGTCGTGACGATTCCTGGCGAGAGGCGCAGCGTAGCGCCGCGACAGTCCGCATAGACACCGCTCGCGCGCAGACTGTCGACGATCACCGCTGGGTCGGCGGACGCCGGCACGTTGATCATCAGGCTTCCTCCCCGGCGCGCCTCGTCTCGCGGGCTCACGAGGCCGAGGCCGAGTTCGCCTGCGCCCGCGATGATCGCAGTCCGTCAGCGCGCGATTATGAGCGAGCAGCGCGCGGCCGTCCTGCTTCGCGTGCCACTGCAGCGCCGGCAATGTGCCGGCGCATGCCACGACGGACGGCGTGCCGTGGTCGAAGCGACGCGCGTCGGGCGCGTAGCTGAACGCGCTCAGGTCCCACGAGAACGGATTCTCCTGACTGAACCAGCCGCGCAGCAGCGGCCGGCATTCGCTCAGCAGCGCCGCACGTACGTGCAGAATGCCGGCGCCAGCCGTGCCGCTCAGCCACTTCAGGCTGGTCGAAACGGTGAAGTCCACTTCCGGCGCCTGCGCGTCGTAGGGCATCAGGCCGATGCCCTGCGTCACGTCCACGCCGATCAGGCTGCCGATGCGGCGGCCATGCGCGACGAGCGTTGGCAGATCGCAGCGATACGATGCGGTGGAGGTCACCTGCGTGATCAGCGCGACGCCGACGTCTGCCGTCCAGCGTTCGATGAAGTCCTCGTCGCGCACCCAGCTCTCGCCGGCGCGCAGCGGCACCGTATCGAGCACGAAGCCGTGCTGTTCCGCCAGGCCTGCCAGCAGAAAATGCAGGCTCGGGAAGCAGTCGGCGGCCACGAGCACGCGGCGTCCGTCGAGATAGCGCGCCGGCAAGGAGCCGATGAGGCTGTACAGCGCCGTCGTGACGTTCTCGGCGGTCGTCAGCGTGGCAGGCTGCGCGTTGATCAGCTTGCGCCAGCACTCGATGAACTGCTGGCGGATCGCGAGCGCCTGCGGCCACTGCGAGTCGTCGGGCGTGCTCCACAAGCTGCGCGTACTTGCGCAAGCCGTCCGCGATCAGGGCCTCCTTGCCCGGAAACATGCCGATGGAGTGATAGAGGAAATATCCCGAGCCGTCGGCGGTGTCCGCTGGTCATCGCGCCGCCGTGAAGCGAGGCCGTTGCTTGCCGCCGGCGAGCGGCAGCTTGCTCTCGTCGATGATCTCGCCGTTCTTCATGACGAATGCGATCGCTTGGCGTTGTCGATGCTGGCGCCGGGATCGGCGTTCAGCAGCACCAGGTCGGCGAGCCGGCCGGCCTGCACCGACCCGAGCTGGTCGGCCTTGCCGAGAAACACCGCGCTGTTGTACGTGGCGATGCGGATCACGTCGAGCGGCGCGATGCCGGCGGCGGCCAGCAGCTCGAGCTCGCGATGCACGGCCGGTCCGCTGCTCTGGTCCGTGCCGCACGCGACGACGCCTCCGGCCGCATGGATCTTGCGGATGTTCTCCTGCGCGATCGGCGTCATCAGCTTCATCCAGGTCGTCCAGGTGCGCGCACGGTACTCGGCGGCTGGTTTCCGTCTTGAGCTTGGTGCGCTCTTCGGTCGGACAGCGATGCCGCATACAGCGGCTGGTCCAGATACTCCGGATGCTCCGCGAGACGGCTGTAGTTCTCGCCGATCGTGAGCGTGCTCGCGAACGGCGTCTTCTTCGCGGCCATGAGCTTCACGAACGAATCGCTGACCGGGCCCTGGATGATCGGATGCGCGAGCGTGTCCAGGCCGGCGTAGATCGCCTCGAGCGAGCGGAACTCGTTGGAGACGTGCGCGGTCGTGCGGATGCCATGCTGGTTGTAGTAGCGCACGATCTTCTCGGCCAGGTCGGCCGTGAGCAGCGTGATCATCGGCCGCGAGCCCCAGCCTTCCTCCTCGATCATCAGCTTGACCATGTCGGGCTGCTGCTCGGCGATGTGGGCGTCGAGCAGCGCCTTGTCCTTCTCGAAGTCCGTGATGCCGATCGAGATGCGATCGCCATGGCTGCCCGGATAGGTGATCGCGTTGCCGGTGGCGAAGATGCGCGGGGAGAGGATGCGCCCGGCGCGCTCGTCGGCGCGCAGCGGCAGGATCAGTTCCTTGCGGTTGCCGGCGTCGAACACCGTCGTCACGCCGGAGTAGAGATAGCTCGCCAGCGCAGCGAGCGCCTCGCCGCGGCTCGCTTCCTCCCACTTCACTCCCGGTCCGGAAGGCTGCGCGGCGCCGCGCAGATGGATGTGGACGTCCATCAATCCCGGAATGAGGTACTTGCCGCGCGCGTCGATGCGCCGGCCGGGCTCGCTGCCGGCGAGCTGGCTCGGCGTGACTGCCGCAATCCGCTCGCCGTCGACGATCACGGCCATGTCGGACTGCGGCGCGCGGCCGGTGCCTTCGATGACCGTGACGTGGTCGATGATCAGCCGCTCCGCCGCGCCAGCGAGCAGCGGCATCAGCAGGGCCACGACGGCGGCGAGTATCGATCGGTATCTCATTGCACAGCTCATTCCACAGCTCCGGGACCTTTGAACACGATGCCGTCGCGCATGACGAAGCCGACGTCCATGACGGCCTTGATGTCTTCGAGCGGATTGCGGCTCAGCGCGACGATGTCTGCCGCCTTGCCAGGCTCGAGTCTGCCGACGTCAGCGACTCCGGCCGCGTCGGCCGCATTCACGGTGCCGGTCATGAGCGCTTCCATCGGCGTCAGAGCCCCGCGTTGACGTAATCGATCATCTCGGTCGCGTTCTGCCCGTGCGGCACCAGCGGCGCATCGGTGCCCAGGCGATCTTCGTGCCGATCTCGTGCGCGAGGCGCGCCAGCTTGCGCGGCTGCGTGCCGAGCTTCAGGACCTTCTCCATCGACACCGGCGGCAGATCCTTCAGCGGACCGGCCTTGACCTTTTCCGGCGTGTCGCCGACGAAGGTGATGGTCGCCACGGTCGGCACGAGCCACGTGCCTTTCGCCTTCATCTCGCGCAGTGTCTTGTCGTCCGCCCACATGCCGTGCTCGATCGAATCGAAGCCGGCGCGGACGCAGGCATCGATGCCGGCCTTGGCGTGGGCGTGCGCCGTGACCTTGCGGCCGAAGGCATGGGCGGTATCGGCGATTGCTCTGAGCTCCTCGTCGGTGAACTGCTGGCCGGTGCCGGCGTTCGACTCATCGAGCGTACCGCCGGTGGCCATGACCTTGATGACGTCGGCGCCGCGACGGATCGCCTCGCGCACCACGCGACGGCAGTCGTCCGCGCCGTCGCACACGCCGCGGCGGGGCATGGCACTCATGATCTCCTCGCGCAGGTTGTGGTTGTCGGCGTGGCCGTTGGTCGGGCTGATGGGATCTCCCGAGACGATGATCTTCGGCGCCGCGACGATGCCGTCGCGCGACGCATCGCGCAAGGCGTAGATCGCGCTGCCCTCCGACCCGAGATCGCGCACGGTGGTGAAGCCGGCCATCAGGGTCGCATGCGCGCTGCGCGCAGCCGATCAGCGAGAAGTAGCCCTCGGACTCGCGGAACCGCACGTCGCGGCCGCGCATGCCGCTCGAGCTCAGATGCACGTGCAGGTCGAGGAAGCCGGGCATCACGAACTTGTTGCGCAGGTCGATGACTGCAGTGTCCGCCGGCAGGCCGAGTGCGCCGGGCTCGGCGAAGCCGGAGCGGATCTCCCTGACCTTGCCGTCGGCGACGACGACCGTCGCGTTCGTGACTGGCTCCCGGCCGGGAACGGCGAGCAGCTGCCCGGCATGAATGACGGCATTGGCGCCGGCCGGCGCAGCAGCCTGCGCCGCGACTGCACGCCAATAGCAGCGGCAGCCGCTGCTCCGAACAATTGCGATCTGCGCATCGTCTGACCCCGCATGGTGCAAGGCGGCGCTACGAGCCGCGCCGAAATGCTTCACTGACTGAAATAGCTTGCCGACAATATATGATTCGGAATATATATTCGCAATCATCGGGCCGGACCGTCGCCAACTCGAGGGGAGCAGCCATGCACATCAGAAGTATCGGTTCTTCAGCCGCTGATCATTGCTGTGACGATGGGCGGCGCGCGGCTCGCGCCGGCGGCGGAGCGACGGGCCCGGCGCGGCGGCGCAGCCGACTGCCGCGCGGCCTGATCACGGAGGTCGTGGTCACGGCGCGCAAGCGCGGCGATGAGCGGCTGCAGGAGATTCCCACGGCGATCACCGCTTTCGGCGAGCAGACGCTGCAGGACATGGGCGTCAACGAATTCGCCGACTTCGCCTACCAGGTGCCCGGCCTCACCTTCAGCGACACCGGCAACGGCGAGAAGCGCTACATCATGCGCGGCGTGCAGTCGGCCGGCCAGGAACAGGTGGCCGTGTACTACGACGAGGTGCCCGCGACGGGCGTGCAGAGCTCGAGCGGCGACAGCGGCTCGCAGACTCCCGACCTGGCGCTCGTCGACCTGGAGCGCATCGAAGTGCTGAAGGGTCCGCAGGGTACGACCTTCGGTGCGAACTCGCAGACCGGCGTGGTGCGCTTCATCGTGAACAAGCCGGTGCTGGACGCGGTCGAGGGCAACCTGCGAGTCGGCGGCGAGTCGCTGCAGGACGGCGATCCGGGCGCAACGGCCTCGGGCACTTTCAACCTGCCGCTCATCGACGGCCAGCTGGCGCTGCGCACGACCGCGTACTACGAGAAGCGCGGCGGCTATGTCGACAACGTTCGTCTCGGCAACGAGAACATCAACTCCTCGGAGACGACCGGCGGTCGCGTGATGCTGCGCTACCAGCCGACCGACTCCGCCACGATCGACGCCATGGTCTGGCTGCAGAAGCGCGACGTCGACGGCGCGAGCGGCTATCACCCGTACGACACGTTCCACGTCGGC
Organism: uncultured Gammaproteobacteria bacterium; assembly: GCA_963830745.1. Classification (GTDB taxonomy): domain Bacteria; phylum Pseudomonadota; class Gammaproteobacteria; order Steroidobacterales; family Steroidobacteraceae; genus Steroidobacter. The sequence continues at coordinate 222,032 of CAWHNL010000006.1, read as the reverse complement.
GGCGATGCGACCGACCCGGGCATGAAAGACCGCGTGCCGCAGTTTGCGTTCTTCGATACCGGCACGTTCCACAACGGCGACTACGTCGAGAACCGAAGCGTCCCGACGATCAGGCGATCTACAGTCTCACCTGGACGCAGGACCTGCCGTGGGCGACGCTGACGACCGCCGGCTCGCTCTACAAGCGCGATTTCGGCTTCTTCCGCGACAACACCTGGGCCATCATCTCGCTGAACGTCGGACCGCCGGGCGCGACCGCCTGCTTCAGCGGGCCGTGCGTGCGCCCGGACCTGTTCCCGGAGCTGACCGACCAGACGCAGGACATCGAGCAGCGCACGGGAGAGGTGCGCCTGAACTCGACCGGCGACGGCCCGCTGTCCTGGCTGGCAGGCGTGTTCTATCGCGACGCGCGAGTCGGACTTCCGCAGCGTGTCGCCTATCGTTGATCCCGCAACGGGACTGCCGTTCCCGGTCACCGGCCCGCCGACCGGATTCTCTGCCCTGCCGGGCGCCGGCATCGAGGGCTGCCAGCCGTGCGCGCTGGCGCGCTTCAACACGCGCGACATCGAGGAGAGCGCGGTGTTCGGCGAGGTCTCCTACAAGCTGTTCGAGTCCTGGGAGGTCATGGCGGGCCTGCGCCAGTTCACCGCCGAGCAGGACGACGACGGCTTCTACCTGTTCCAGTTCCCGCTGTTCGGCGGGCTGCCGCCGCCGGACCATCAGGCACTTCAAGGAAGATCGCCTGATCAAGAAGTTCCAGCTGTCCTTCCGCCCGAGCGAGGACGTCACGATCTTCGCGCTCGCCTCCGAGGGGTTCCGTCTCGGCGGCACGAACCAGCCGAACATCGCGGCAGTGCCTCCCGGCTACGAGGCGGATTCGCTGTGGAACTACGAGCTCGGCGTCAAATCCGCGTGGCTCGATGGACGGCTGATCGTCAACAGCAGCGCATTTCTCATCGATTGGGACAACATCCAGGTCTCCGGGCGCGATCCGACCGGCTCGTTTGCCTTCATCGGCAATGCCGGCGCCGCGGAAGTGCAGGGCCTGGAGCTCGAGATGTTCTTTCAGCCGGTCCGCAGCCTCAATCTCAACGCCGGCTTGAGCTGGCTGCCGAAGCGCGAGCTGACCGAAGACCAGGTGAACGCGACCGTGGCAGGCGCCCGGCCGCAAGGGCGACAACCTGCCGCGCATCCCCGAGTACACCGCCAACTTCTCGGTGCAGTACGAGCGCTCGCTGGACGCGCTGCCGAGCTGGTCGGCCTGGGTTCGCGGCGATTGGTCGTACCACGGCAAGTCGCACACCGAGCTGCGGCCGACGGCAGCCACGGACCGTACGCAGGAGGACTACGACATCACGAACATCCGCTTCGGCGCGCGCAAGGATGATTCCGGCCTGGACGTTGCGCTCTACGTGAACAACGTCTTCGACATCCAGGGCGACGTCTTCCTGGTCGGTGCGACCGCGACGCCGACGGTGAAGTACACCAACCTGCCGCGCACGATCGGAGTGGAGCTGACGAAGCGCTTCTGAGGGATGAGCGTCGGGTGCCAGCGTAGAATGCGTGCTGGTACGAACAGGCGCTGGGAGCACATTCATGGCGAGAAGATCCCGCGGCACCGCCGCGGCGGGCAGCGGACGCGGCAAGCGCGCCGAGTCCGTCATCCAGGGAAATGGCTGGCTCGACGACTTCGTGCCGTATCAGCTCTATCGCGTGACCAACAAGCTGAACGCGCGCCTGCTGAAGCGCCTCAAGTCCATGCGCATCAATTCTTCGCAGTGGCGGGTGCTGAGCGTGCTGCGCGCCTACGGCCCGATGAGCATCGGCGGCATCGTCGAGACGACGCTGATGGAGCAGCCGACTACGAGCCGCGTCGTCGCACAGCTCGAGCGCGTCGGTCACGTCAAGCGGCGGCTGTCCGATCGCGACTCGCGCGTGGCGGAGATCTCGATCACGGCGGCGGGCCTGCAGGCTTTCGAGCACATCGTGCCGGCGGCACTCAAGCACCAGAGCCTGGCCTTTCAGAACGTCAGCGCGAAGGAAACGGCGCAGCTCGTCGAGACGCTGCGCAAGATCGAGAAGAACATCGCACCCGACGATTGAGCTGTCGCTCGATCAGTAGTTGATGCCCGGATTCTCGCCGGGGTGGATCATGCCGACGACGTCCATGCCATCAGGCGAGGTGCATTGCAGGGAGTGCACGTGCTTGCGCGGGAAGAAGATCACGTCGCCAGGGACTACCGTGGCGCGCACGCTCTCGTTCCAGATCACGCCCTCACCGGACACGATGACCAGCGCCTCTTCATAGAGATGGCGGTGCATCTGCGCTTTCGACTGCGGAATGTGGCCGATGAACTGCACGGCGTTGCGTGCACCCAGCCTCCTGTCGACGAGATGCTGAAAGAACCGTGGCCCCATTGCGTGGCGCTGCTGCACGTCGACGCCAGCGACGCGCGCCGGCTGGCTGGCGTCGAAGGGCGGCATCGCCGTCGAGCGTTTGCAAGCCCCCGACGACAGGATAGATAGATACGAACGCCTGCAGGCAGGCACCTTCGTCGGCGGTCATCCGAAACCCTTCGCCGGGAAGCACGATGACTCCGTCCAGCGGGCCGACGTCGAATCGCTGCGCGCCGATCTCGACTGAGCCAGTGCCGGCGGCGATGAAGATGATCGTCTGCGCAGCCTCGCCCGCCGACAGGATCGGCGAAGCTCGATCGCGAACTTCCACATAGACCTGCGTCTGGTGTGCGGCGCCGCGCTCGGCGTCCACGAGGGTGCGCATCCAGAACGGGCCGGGATCCGCCGGGCGCGTCGCTGCAGCCCGGATCGTGTAGCAGAACTCGTCCAGTCGTCGCACGCCGCCGTCGATTTCGGGCGCCCACGGCACTTTGCTCGCGGCGATGCTCTCCGCGCTCTCGACCTCGTAGCCGCCGGGCAGGTTGCTGTGCGTGCCGTCGCAGAAGGGCGGGGTGCCGGTCCGCTTGCACATGCAGAACAGCGCTTCTTCGCTTGTCGCACTTGGCGACGTACGCAAGCGGCTGGAAGCCGGTACCGGCGTGCGACCCGTCGCAGAACGGCTGATTCTTCGAGCGTCCGCAGCGGCACCACAGGTAGCGCCGGCCGGCGACCAGCTCCTGGTAGGCAGGCTTGGTGCCGGCGACGAGCGGCTCGCGAGGTTCATCCGAATTCATATGTCTAGTCTAGCCGGTGTCGGGTCAGATCGAACAACACGTTACCGAACCGATGGATCTCCGCGAGGGTGTTGTAGTGAACCAGCGAGACGCGAACCGTGCCGCTCTCTTGCGGGAGGCCCAAGCGTTGCATCAGACGCGGGCAGTAAAGATGGCCGTCGCGAATGCCGATTCCCGCGCGAGCCATCGCTTCGGTCACGGCCGCAGGTGCGACGCCCGGGAGGTTGAAGGCCAGCGTCGGCACGCGGCTCGCGATCCGAGCGGGATCTGAGATGCCGTGTACGCGCGCGTTACATTCGTGCAGCAGTTTCAGCATTTCCAGCGAGAGGCTTCGCTCGTAGACAAGGATTGCCTGCATTGCGCGCGCAATGTCCGTCCGCAGCGATGCTGCGCCTGGGACCAGCGAGCGCCCGAGCTGCGCGAGATAGCGGACCGCGGCGTCCATCCCTGCGACGTTCTCGTAACAGACGGTGCCTGCCTCGATCTTGCCGGGCGGCGCATCGGGGATGAAGTCCTCGCGGAAGGTCGGCAGGCGCTCGAGCAGTTGGTAACGGCCCCACAAAAACCCCATGTGGGGGCCGAAAATCTTGTAGCCGGAGCACACCAGGTAGTCGCAGTCGAAAGCCTGCACGTCCACGCAGCCATGCGGCGCGAAATGGACGCTGTCGAGAAAGATCTCGCCGCCTGCAGCGTGCACCAGATCGGCCGCGCCACGGACATCGATGATAGTGCCGAGAGCATTCGACGCTACCGTGCAGGCGAGCAGGCGCGTCTTCGGTGACATCAGTTGCGCCAAGTCTTCCAGATAGAGGTTGCCATCGTCGCGCATCCGCCACCAGCGAAAGCTGGCGCCGAGGGGCGCAAGCGCGAGCCACGTGGCCACGTTCGCCTCGTGGTCGAGGTCGGTTACGATGATCTCGTTGCGCTCGCCCAGGGTCTGGCCCAGGCCCAAGCTGACCAGGCGGATGAACGAGGTCGCGTTCATGCCGAAGGCAATCTCGTTCGGATCGCGCGCATTGACCAGGGCCGCGACGCTGGCTCGTGCGCGCGCCAAGGTCTCGTCTACCGCGATGCTCTGCGGGTAGCGCCCGCCGCGCTGGACCATGCGCTCGAGCAGATGCTCGTTGACCGCGTCGAACACGGCTTGGGGCACCTGCGCACCGGCCGCATTGTCGAAAAACACGCCGTTTCCGGCCCGCCGCAAGGCGGGAAACTCTGTCCGCAGTCGTTCGACAGGGAACGCCTGCTCAGGCGTGGTACTCATGTGTAGCTCCTGCGCTATCCTATCCAAACGAACTCATCCAATTGATCCATGGCCACCCGCGATACGCAGACTCGCATCGTCGATGCCGCGCTGGAACTCTTCAACGAGCACGGCACCGCTGCGGTATCCACCAACCGGATCGCCGAGCACTGCGGCATCAGCAAAGGCAACCTGCACTACCATTTCCACAACAAGCAGGAAATCATCCGCTTCCTCTTCCAACGCGCAGTCGACGAGATGGACGCCGGCTGGTATCGCGATCATCTTGCGGCCACCCTCGATCACATGGCGGCGATGTTCGTGCGCCAGCTGCAGCTCATCCGTGACTACCGCTTCTTCTACCGCGAGATGGCGGATCTGCTGCGGCAGGACAGGGTGCTGCGGCGTCGCTTCGCTCACAACCGGGAGCGCAGGCTCGTCGAGATCGAGAAGTTCTTCGGTGCGCTCGCGGCCCGCGGCCTCATGAACCTGCCGGCAGACCCCCGGCGGCTGCGCTCCATCGTGGACATCACTTGGATAATCTCGGAGAACTGGCTGAACTACGTGGAGTACCATGACCGCGAACTGACGCTGGAAGCGGTAGTGGCTGGGTATGACGAGATTCTGGAAGTGTTGCGACCGTATCTCATTGCCGATGCTCAACGGATCACCAGCGAGTCATACAGCACCATCGAGCGTCTCACAGCCCAACCCTCAGCGCCCGGCGGATTATCCGCAGGCCGTGCGCGCGCAGTCCCGGAAAATTAGGGCTTTCGGGCTAAAGAGGTTGGGGACACGGGCTTCGCAGAAGCGGTTAAATCCCGTCGACTACTAGCGATTCACGGCAACAAGGGGAGGCCATGATCATGCGCTGGAAACTCAATTGCGGACGTGTGGCGACGATGTTCTGCGTTGCCGCGAGCGCGCAAGTGCATGCGGCGGACTCGTCCGAGCCCGGCCGAGCTGCGTTGGAAGAAGTGGTCGTCACCGCCACCAAGCGCGGCGAAACGGATGTGCAGAAGACTGCGGAATCGATTTACGCGGTCGGTGGCGCCGACCTGACGCTGAAACGCGAGACCACCTTCGAAGCCTTCGCCGGCAGCGTTCCCGGCCTGCAGTTCCAGCAGCTGGGTCCCGGTGATTCCGAATACATCATCCGCGGTATCAACGGCAGCGGACCGTCGGTAGTCGGCGCTTACCTCGACGAGTACGTCATCACCGCGAGCGACCAGCAAGACGGCGGCGGCAAGAATGCCCCGATCCAACTCGTCGATGTCGAGCGTGTCGAGGTGCTCAACGGCCCGCAAGGAACCCTGTACGGGTCGAATTCGATGGCGGGCAACATCCGCTTCATCACGAACAAGCCGGACGCTTCGAAGTTCGATGCGTACGGTGAGGCTGACTTCAGCTCGATCGAGGACGGCGGCGACGGCTTCGGCATCACGGCCATGGTCAATGTGCCGCTGTCGGCCGACAAATTCGCGATCCGCCTCGTCGGCTATCGCGAGGATCGCGACGGCTGGATCGATCAAGCTCGCCTCGAACGCACCTCGGGCGGAAACAGTGTCTTCAACGCCACCGCGGAGGACATCAACTCGACGGAGATCACCGGCGGGCGCCTCAGCGCACGCTGGACACCCAGCGACACTCTCTCGCTCGACGTCGTGTACGTGAAGCAGAACCTCGACAGCGACGGCTCACCCCGCTTCACGGCCAAGGGTGTGCCCGCCTATCCAGACCAGCCGGCGGAAATTGCTTCGCTCCCCGGCAACACGGGTTTCGCGCCGCTCCCGGGCCTCGCTTCGTTCACGCCCGGCAAGGATTTCATCAACACGGATATCACGAAGAGCCCGCGCGAGGACAACTTCGACCTGCTGGGTGCGACGCTGCGCTGGGATATCGGGGTCGGTGGCGTCTCGTTCGCCGCCTCCCGCTACGAGCATGAGATCGATTTCGCATTCGACAGCACGCCCATCCTGCTGTTCTTCGGCGTGCCGATCGCGGGCATCACGCAGCAGCCGCAGGAATACACGACCAAGATGGCCGAGCTGCGCTTCGCCTCGGACTTCGACTCCGCGTTCAACTTCGTGACCGGCGCCTACTATCAGAAGGACGACAACGAGTTCAACGTGCACGTCGTGACCACCGACGGCAGCGGTGGGCCGATGCCGTTCAACGCGCTGAACTCGGACGACGCACTGATCAATGGCGGCAACACTTTCTTCGGGCGCACGCGTGCGGATGAGGTGGAGCAGAAGGCTGTTTTCGGCGAAGCCACTTTCAAAATCGACGAACGCTGGACGCTGCTCGCGGGCCTGCGCTGGTCCGATGCGGATCTGCAGTCGATCCAGGCGACGTTGCACAGCTTCGCGCCCACCGGACCGGCGCCGGTCGCGGGCCAACAGATCGGGACCACGGTGAACGGCAACGCCGTCGGCTTGCTCAAGCAGGACGGCAGCGCAACGCTGCCCAAGGTCAGCCTGTCACTGCAGGCCACCGACGACGTCCTCCTGTACGCGCTGTACTCGGAAGGCTTCCGTGTCGGCGGCATCAACAACGGCAATCAGCCGTTCGCGCCGGGTATCCCCGACACCTTCGACTCCGACGATCTGAAGAACTACGAGTTCGGCATCAAGTCGCGCTGGATGGAGGATCGTCTGCAGCTCAACGCCACTGTCTTCCACATCAAGTGGAACGACATCCAGGTAGAGCCGCGCGATCCGGTCGGCAACATCCCGTTCACCACCAATGGCGGCGCCGCCGACGTGACCGGCATCGAATGGTCGCTGGACTCGCTGCTCACCGATCAGCTGACGCTGACGTTCACCGGCACTTACTTCTTCGAGCACGAGCTCTCGGAAGACCAACCCGTGTTGCCCGGCGCTTCGCCCTTCGTGATCATCGGCCGCGAGGGCGACGAGATCCCGAACACGCCGGATGTGCAGCTCTACGGTGCTCTGCGCTACGAAGTGCCGATCGCCGGCAGGGATACCACGTTCTCGCTGGATGCGACCTACCGTGGCAAGACGAATACCGAGTTCGTCCCGACCAGCCCGTTCAACATCGCGCTCGACTCGTACGTGCTGCTGAATGCAGTGGCACGCATGGACGTGACAGAGCGCGTGCAGGTCGGTGTGTTCGTGAAGAACCTCACCGATGAGCTCGCGGTCTACGATGGCCTCGGCACTTTCCAGGATCCGGAGGCTATCGTCGCTGCGCAGCCACGCACGATCGGTGTCAACGCACGCGTCACCTTCTCGAATCCGCGGGATTAGCGTGTTGGAGTCTGTCGGCACCGCGGAGATCGAGAGCGCACGCGCGCGCCTCCGCGGTATCGTCGCCCGCACACCGACTGTGCGGTGTGCGGCAGCGACTGCAGACCAGCCTGTTCATCTGAAGTTGGAGAACCTCCAGCCGGCAGGCTCATTCAAGCTGCGTCCGATCGCCAACGCGATCCTGACCCGACCGTCAGACGCGCTGTCGGCCGGAGTTCATACCTACAGCTCGGGCAACAGCGCGCTCGCGATGGCGTGGATGGCGAAGCGCATCGGTACCACGGCGACGGCAGTCGTGCCGGAGGGCGCGGCCGAATCCAAGCTCCGGTTGTTGCGGGATCTCGATGCACGCATCGTCAGTCAGCCTTTCGCGCAATGGTGGGATGCGGTTTCGTCCGGTCACGGTCCACGATTCAGTAGCGTGTACATCGACGCCGTACGCGATCCGGCTGCGTTTGCGGCGAATGGCACCCTTGCGCTGGAGATTCTCGAGGACCTGCCCGACGTCGACGCGATCTTCGTGCCGTTCGGCGGCGGCGGCTTGGCCTGTGGCATCGCGAACGCTGTGCGCGCGTTGCGACCTTCGGTAAAGGTCATTGTCTGTGAGCTGGACACCGCTCATCCTTTCAAGGCGGCACGCGAAGCCGGCAAGCCCGTCGATTCGACTTGCGACCCGGGCTTCGTCACCGGCGTCGGCTTCGGTGCCATTCTCCCGGAGATGTGGCCCGTCGCGAGCCGACTGATCGACGACACCATGACCGTATCGTTGAGCGAAGTCGCCAGGGCGATCAGACTGATGGCGGACGGAAACAAAGTGATCGCGGAAGGAGCCGGCGCGATTGCAGTCGCGGCGGCGTTGTCGAACCGGCACCGTTTCAGCAGTGTTTGTGCTGTAGTGTCCGGAGGCAACCTGGACCCCGCGCTGCTCGCAAAGATCTTGCGCGGCGAAGACATTTGACGAAGGTGAGCCAGTGACGCAAACCATCGACCGCGAGCACGGTCTCGACAAGGCCTTGACCCGCAGCCAGGTGGTCATGATCGGCCTCGGCGGCGCGATCGGCACGGGGCTGTTCATGGGCAGCGGCATCGCCATCGGCTATGCCGGGCCAGCGGTGGTGGTGAGCTATGCCATCGCCGGGTTCATCGCGCTCGTCATGGTGTTCAGCCTGTCGGAGATGGCTGTCGTTCATCCGGCGGCGGGCTCGTTCGGCGTGTATGCGGAGACTTATATCAATCCATGGGCCGGCTTCCTGGTCCGCTATACGTATTGGATCACGCAGGTGATCGCCATCGGTGGCGAAGCGGTCGCCGCCGGCATCTACATGACCTTCTGGTTTCCCGAGGTGCCGGTGTGGGTCTGGTCGCTCGCCTTCGCGTTCGTCCTGCTCTACGTGAACGCGCGCTCGGTGAGCAACTTCGGCACGTTCGAGTACTGGTTCGCGATGATCAAGGTGTCCGCGATCGTGGTGTTCATCATCCTCGGCGCGGTCAACATTCTCGGCATCGGCGTGCCCGCCGTCGGCTTTCACAATCTCACCGGGCTGCCGGGCGGCTTCATGCCGCACGGCCTGGCGGGCGTCTGGATGGCGGTGATCATGGGCTGCTTCTCCTTCAACGGCATCGAGGTCATCGCCGTGACGTCGGGCGAGACCCGCGATCCGGTGAAGTCCATCCCGGCAGCGCTGCGCACGATGCTGTTGCGGTTGTTCCTCTTCTACATCCTTGCGCTCACGATCGTCGTGACCTTCGTTCCCTGGACGGAAACCGGCGCGAGGGTCGTGGAGCAAAGCCCCTTCGTCAAAGTGTTCGCCCAGTCGGGGGTCGCGTACGCGGCGGGTATCATGAACTTCGTCGTGCTGAGCGCCGCGCTTTCGAGCATGAACACGAACGTGTACCTGTGCTCGCGGATGCTGTTCTCGCTTTCGCGCGGCAACTACGCGCCGCGATTCCTGGGGAAACTCTCCAGGACGCAAACGCCAACCGGCGCAATCCTCGTCTCGGGCGCCGGCATTCTGGTTGCCGCGGGCGTCTCGATGTTCACACCGCACGCGTACAACTACCTGTTCGGCGTGGCGCTGTTCGGCGCCATGACCGTTTGGATATTCATCCTGGTGAGTCATCTCAGCTTTCGGCGTCGACACAAAACGAGCGAGCTGCCAGTGCGCATGCCGTGGTTTCCCTGGATGCAGCTGGCCGCACTTGGATTGCTGATCGCGGTCCTGATCACGATGGGATTGGATCGGGAGTTCTGGGGGATCTCCTGGCTCGTCGGCGTCCCCTGGCTGGTGTTGATATCCATCGCCTACTTCGTCTGGCGTCCCCGCAGAGAGCGGCTGGACAGCAATCGTCTGGACATTGCCGGCAGTCCTGCTGAGGATTAGCACTACACAACCGCGCATCGCGCTGGGGCGGATGGCAAAATCGGCATCCGCTACAACAAGGAACCAGCGAATGCGTATCCCGGTCATCCTCTTCGCGTTTCTGATCGGCAGTACGGCGCTCGCCCAATCGGGCGTTCAGGGTTACTACCGCGACCCGGTGCTGCATGGGGATACGCTGGTGTTCGCGGCCGAAGGCGACCTGTGGACCGTAGCGGCCACTGGCGGCGTGGCGCGGCGGCTCACCACGCATCTCTCGCAGGAGAGCACATCCCGTCATTTCGCCCGACGGCAAGCTGCTCGCTTTCACTGCACGCTACGAAGGTCCGGCCGAGGTCTACACCATGCCGCTCAGCGGCGGCTTGCCGGAGCGCCGCACGTTCGAAGGCGAGACAGCGATTGCCACGGCGTTCACGCCGGCCGGCGAGCTGGTCTACGCAACCCCGCATTACTCCACGCTGCCCGATTTCCAGCTGGTCTCGCTCGACCTCGGCTCCGGCGAGCGTCACCTCATTCCGCTGAGCCAGGCGACGGAAGGCTCGTTCGATAATAGTGGGCGCGCGCTGTACTTCGTGCGGCGCGCGAATTTGACACCAAGTTACCCGCTGGTACACGGGTGGCACGGCGCGGCAGATCTGCACATTCCGCGACGGTGCGCCGGAAGCACAGAAGCTGACTCGCGACTACGCAGGCGAGAGCCACACGCCGATGTGGTGGAACGGCCGTGTGTATTTCGTCACCGACCGCGACCACACGATGAACCTGTGGTCGATGGACGAGAGCGGCGCTGACCTCCGCCAACATACCGATCACAAGGATTGGGACGTGCGCTATGCGTCGCTCACCGCGGCAGCATTGCGTATGTCGTCGGTGCCGACATCTGGATCTACGACACTGCGGCCGGTACCAAGCGCATGGTGCCGATCACGCTCGCCTCCGATCTCGACCAGCTGCGGCAGAAGTGGGTCACGAAGCCGATGGAGAACCTCACGTCGGCGCACCTGCGTGGCGACGGCGAGTCGGTCGTCCTGACTTCACGCGGCCGCGTGTTCGTGGCGCCGGCTCGCGATGGCCGATTGGTACGGGTATCGCGCACACCCGGCGTGCGCTATCGCGATGTGGTGTTCATGCCCGACGGCAAATCGTTGCTGGGCTTGTCCGATGCCAGCGACGAGTTCGAGTTCGTGCAAATGTCGAGCAACGGCGTCGGCGCCGATCGCGCGCTCAGCACCAACGGCAAAGTCCTGCGCTTCGAAGGTGTGCCGTCTCCCGACGGCAAGTGGGTTGCCTACGCGGACAACAACAATGACGCGTGGCTGCTCAACGTGGCGTCGAAGGCAACCACGCTGATCTCCACCAATCGCGAAGGCGTCGCGGGCTTCGCGTGGTCGCCCGACAGCTGTCCTTGTCGTTCTGCCGTAAGGCGCTAACACGAAGTCAGAGCCTGATTGAAGGAGGTGCAGCAAGCGCACTCATACGCCGCTGACCAGCGATCGCACCAACAGCCATGATGCCGTGTTCAGCCCGGACGGGAAGTGGGTCTACTTCCTGTCGGATCGCAACCTGGCTTCGGTCGTCGGTGCACCGTGGGGACCGCGGCAGCCCGAACCGTTCTTCGACAAGCCGGACAAGATCTATCAGGTCGCCCTGCGCAAGGGATTGCGCTCGCCCTTCAAGCCCGCGGACGAGCTGCATCCGAAGGTGAAGGAAAAGACCTCGCCCGACGAAGAAGAGGAGACGCAGGAAGTCCCGCCGCCCGAGCAGCGACAGCGGCCGGCAACGCCGGAGGAGCCGAGCGAGCTGCCGGAGCAGGATCCGTTGGAACAACCGACGCCTGCGACCCCGCCGGACGATCGAGATGCGCAGCGCTCGTCGGAAAGGCGTGCGAACAAGGCCGATGCGAAGAGCGATAAAGCGTCCGACAAGCAGAAATCGCCGCAGCCGGCACAGTTGGTGCGCATCGATTACGACGGGCTGATGGATCGTGTGTACGAAGTGCCCGTGCCCGCCGGCGACTACGGCCGTCTCTCTGTCAGCGACAAGGCGCTCTACTGGCTGGCGCGCGAGGTGGGGACGGAGACCAAGCCGCAATTGATGGCGATCGAGATCACGAACGACAGCCCCAAGGCGACGAAGCTCCTCGACGAGGTGCGCTTGTACGAGCTGTCGCGCGACGGCAAGCAGCTGCTGTTCCGCAAGGACGACGATCTGTACGTCGTCGAAGCCGGCACCAAGGCGCCGACCGATCTCGACAAAGCGAAGCTCAAGCTGTCCTCGTGGACTTATCCGATCGACGTGCGCCAGGACTTGCGCCAAATGTTCATCGACGCATGGCGCATGGAGCGCGATTACTTCTACGACCCGGGCATGCATGGCGTCGACTGGAGCGGCGTGCGGGACAAGTATCTGCCGCTGGTCGACCGCGTCACGACGCGCGATGAGCTGTCGGATCTGATCGGCCTCGCCGTCGGCGAGCTGTCGGCACTGCACACCTCGGTTCGCGAAGGCGACCTGCGTCGCGGCACGGAAGACATCAAGGTGCCGACGCTGGGCGCGCGACTGCTCCTCGATCGCAAGGCCGGTGGCTATCGCATCGATCACATCTACCAGCGCGGACCCGGACTATCCCGAGGAGCGCTCGCCGCTCGCCGATCCGCAGCTCGGCATTTCCGTGGGCGACGTGATCACGATGGTCAATGGCATCGACGTGCTGACGGCCGGGCATCCGAACGCGCTGCTGCGCAACCAGGACAAGCAGCAGGTGCTGCTGCGGCTGAAGCCGAAAGGCACGGGCAAGCCTCGCGATGTCGTGGTCTACGCCGACCGACCAACGAGTCGAGTCTGCGCTACACCGACTGGGAGCTAGCTCGCCGCGAGCAGACGGACCGAGATGTCGGACAACCGCATCGGCTACGTGCACCTGCGTGCGATGACGTCTGTCGACGTCACGCAGTGGTTCCGCAATTTCTATCCGGTGTTCAACCGGCCCGGGCTCATCATCGATGCGCGCCACAATCGCGGCGGCAACATCGACAGCTTCATCCTCGCGCGCCTGCTGCGAAAGCCGTGGATGTATTGGCAAGATCGCGCGCCGGCCAGCCGTCCTGGAACATGCAATACGCATTCGGCGGCCACGCTGTCGTGCTGGTGGACGAAAACACTGCCTCGGATGGTGAAGCGTTCGCCGAAGGATTCCGACGCCTTGGACTCGGCAAAGTGATCGGCACGCGCACCTGGGGCGGCGAGATCTGGCTGGACTCGCAGAACCGCCTCAGCGACGGCGGCTTCGCACGCGCGCCGGGCGCGGGTGTCTACGGGCCGGAGAGAGAAATGGTTGATCGAGCAGCACGGCGTCGATCCGGACATCGTCGTCGACAACCTGCCGCGCGCCACATTCGACGGCAAAGATGCACAACTCGATGCAGCGGTGAAATTGTTGCTCGACGAGATCAAACGCGATCCGCGCGTGCCGCCGCAGCCGCCCGGCTATCCGCGCGTCGGCCGCGAGAAGTAGTATGGTACCGCGGGATATCGGCCCGCGTTTCCATTCCGTTGGCTTCGCGCTGTGCGCGCATCATGCCGGCCGGTCGCAAGACTCGCATTGTGCACGAACATGAAGATCGAAAGTGCTGAAGGCGCAGATCTGGGCACCGGTGTCGCGGTTGACCGCCTCAGCGACGGCGGAATCCTGCAGGGCAAGGTTGCCGGCGAGGACGTGATCCTGGTGCGCCGCGGAAGCAATTTCTTCGCGCTCGGTGCCAGTTGTACTCACTACGGTGGGCCGCTCGCCAAGGGGCTCGTGGTTGGCGACGAATTGCGCTGCCCACTGCATCACGCCTGCTTCAGTCTCCGCACCGGAGAAGTCCTGCGCCCGCCCGCGTTCGATCCGATTCCGTGCTGGCGCGTCGAGCGCATCGGCGACACCGTGTTCGTGCGTGAGAAGTTACCGGCTCCCCCACGAAGACACGCTGACTCACGCGACACACCTGCTGCAGTGGTAATCGTTGGCGGAGGCGGTGCCGGTTTCGCGGCCGCAGACACGCTGCGTCGCGAAGGCTACGACGGGGCTGTCACGATTCTCAGCGCCGATGACTCTCCGCCGTGCGATCGACCGAACCTTTCCAAGGATTACCTCGCAGGCACTGCGTCCGAGGACTGGATTCCGCTGCGACCGCCGGACTATTACCGCGACCAGCGGATCGAGCTCGTGCTGAGCTCGCGAGTGTCCCAGCTCGATGCGCCACGCAAGCAGGTCAGGCTCGAGAACGGCAAGACGTATGAGTTCGACAGGCTCCTGCTCGCAACGGGGGCAGACCCTGTCAGGTTGCCGATTCCGGGCGCGTCGGACTCACAGCTGCACTATCTCCGCACGTATGCCGACAGCCGCGACATCGCCACGAAGGCCGCTTCGGCGAAACAGGTGGTCATCGTTGGCGCAAGCTTCATCGCCCTGGAAGTCGCCGCCTCTCTGCGTGAGAGGGGCGTTGCAGTCCACGTCGTCGGACGCGATCGGCAACCCCTGCAGCGCGTGTTCGGTCCTGAGCTCGGTCAGTTCGTGCGTGGTTTGCACGAAGCTCATGGTGTGGTCTTCCATCTCGAGGACAGCGTAACTCGCGTCGAAAGTGGCAAGGCCGTGCTCGCTAGCGGCGCTACGCTGGACGCAGATTTCATCGTGCTGGGTGTAGGAGTGCGGCCAGCGCTTGCACTGGCGGAGCAGGCGAGACTGAAAGTAGATCGCGGTGTCGTGGTCGACGAGTATCTCGAATCCAGCGTGCCCGGTATTTTCGCCGCCGGCGACATCGCCCGCTGGCCGGATCTCCCATTCAGGCGGACTCGTTCGCATCGAGCACTGGGTGGTTGCGCTCCGCCAGGGGCAGGTCGCCGCACGCAACATGCTGGGCCGTCGCGAACGATTCAGTGCCGTGCCGTTCTTCTGGACGCGGCAATTCGGCGTCTCGATCAAGTACGTGGGTCACGCCGAGCACTGGGATGAAGTCGAGATCACCGGCAGCCTCGAAGCGAAGAACTGCACTCTCACCTACAGACTGGCAGGGCGTGCGCTCGCTGTCGCAACCGTCGGGCAAGACCTGCACAACCTAGCAGGCGGAAGCTGAGATGGAAACGCACTAGACGATACACCGGAGGACATGACCATGGCCGAAAGCGTCTACAAAGTCATCGAGCTCATCGGGACCAGCACGGAATCGTGGGAGAAGGCCGCGACAGCGGCGATCAGCCGCGCCAGCCAGACGCTGCGCGATCTGCGAGTCGCGGAAGTCTCCGAGCTGGATCTGCAACTCAAGGATGGCAAAGTGGAATCGTACCGCGCGAAGGTAAAAGTCTCATTCAAGTACGAGGACTGATCGCGCGGGCCTTCTTGGCGGGCAATCCGGTCTTTGCAACGGGCTTGTGCTAAAAGCGCAAGAACCCATGAGTTGCGAGGGCCTGACAAATGAGCAAGTCGTGCTTGGATCATGATGAGCTCATCCTGAGGATCAGCCGCGATCTCGCCGACAGCTACGACGAAGAGCTGGAGATGGAGATCGAGGACCGCCATCCGCTGCCGGACACGCCGGCGACGCAGGATGCGGCCGAAGAGAAGGAGTATCGGCGTCAGTATTTCCGCCAGCTGTTCCGGCTGCAGGCGGAGCTGGTGAAGTTGCAGGACTGGGTCGTCGCCGCCCGCGAGAAGATCGTCATCCTGTTCGAAGGTCGCGATGCGGCGGGCAAGGGCAGCGCGATCAAGCGCATTACGCAGCGGCTCAACCCGCGCGTCTGCCGCGTCGTGGCGCTGCCGGCGCCGAACGATCGCGAGCGGACGCAGTGGTATTTCCAGCGCTATGTGCCGCACCTGCCGGCGGCGGGCGAGATCGTGCTGTTCGATCGCAGCTGGTACAACCGCGCCGGCGTCGAGCGCGTGATGGGCTTCTGCACGGCGGAGGAATACGAGGAGTTCTTCCGCTCCGTGCCGGAGTTCGAGCGCATGCTGGTGCGCTCGGGCATCCGCCTGCTCAAGTACTGGTTCTCGATCACGGACGAAGAGCAGCACCTGCGATTCCTCGGCCGCATCCACGATCCGCTCAAGCAGTGGAAGCTGAGCCCGATGGACCTGGAGTCGCGGCGTCGCTGGGAGGACTACACGAAGGCCAAGGAGGTCATGCTGAAACGCTCGCACATTGCCGAAGCGCGCTGGTGGGTCGTGCAGGCGGTCGACAAGAAGCGGGCACGTCTCAACTGCATCGACCATCTGCTGAAGCAGTTGCCCTACCGCGAGGTCGAGAAGGCGCAGGTCGCGCTGCCGCAGCGCGAGCGGCGCAAGGACTACTCGCGCCAACCCGTGCCCGCGGAGATGTTGGTGCCTGAGGTCTACTGAGCTCGAATTGCGACGGTCGTCTCAGGCGAACACGAGCACCGTTACGCACGCGGCTCCCTAAGATGACGCGACGATCGGATCGTGCCAGCCGCCAGCAGGCGTGAGGCTCGCGACTTCCTGCGGTCCCCAGGTTCCGGGATCGTATTCGTACAGCGCGGTACCCGCCTGCACCACGGGGTCGACGATGCGCCACGCTTCTTCGATGTAATCCTCCCGGGCGAATAACGTTCGATCGCCCGCCATCGCGTCAGTCAGCACGCGCTCGTACGCATCGACTTCATCGCTGCCGGGATGTCTGCTCGCCAGCAGCTCCACGGTCTCGCCGTCACCGCTTTCCTGTCGGTCCATGACATTGAGGCCCAAGGCCGCCTCGAGGTCGGGGCTGATGCGGAAGCGCAGGTAGTTGGAGTTGGGACGGGCCGGAAATAGCGTGGGCGGACGGCGCAGACGCGTAACGACTTCGGTACACGTCACGGGCAGCGACTTGCCGGCGCGGATGTAGAACGGCACGCCCTGCCAGCGCCAGCTATCGATCGACACACGTAACGCTGCGAACGTTTCCACCTGCGAGTGCGCCGCGACGCCGCGCTCGTTACGGTAGCCGCGGAATTGTCCGCGCACGACGTCCTGCGGCTCGAGCGGCGGAATCGACTTCAGCACTTTCACTTTTTCATCGCGGATCGATTCGCTGTCGATGCGCGCCGGCGGCTCCATCGCGAGCGTCGCCATGACCTGGAAGAGATGATTCTGTACGACGTCGCGGATCGCTCCCGTCTGCTCGTAGAAGGCGCCGCGCCCCTGGATACCGAAGTTTTCCGCCATGGTGATCTGCACGCTCTCGACGTGCTGGCGGTTCCAGAGCGGCTCCAGGAACGAGTTGGTGAAACGGAAGAACGCCATGTTGCGCACCGGCCCTTTGCCGAGGTAGTGATCGATGCGGAAGATGTGCTCCTCGTCGAACGTCCCCAGCAGGATGCGACTCAAGGACCGCGCGGAAGCGAGGTCGCGGCCGAACGGCTTCTCGACGATGACCCGCGCACCGCCAGACGTGCAACCTGCCTGCGCCAGACGCTCGACGACTACGCCGAACAGTGCGGGCGGTATCGCCAGATAGTGAGCGGGACGGACTGCCGTCCCGAGCTCCTTGCGCAATGCTTCGAAGGTCGCGGTTTCGGCGTAGTCACCATCGACGTAGCGCAGCGACCGCATGAGCTTGCCGAATGCGGCGGCATCGAACCCGCCATGCCTCTCGATGCTCTCCCGGGCGCGTGCCTGCAGCTGTTCGAGCCCCCAGCCGCTCTTGGCGACGCCGACGACCGGAACGTCCAGCACGCCGCGCTTCACCATGGCTTGCAGCGACGGAAAAATCTTCTTGTAGGCGAGATCTCCGGTCGCTCCAAAGAAGACCAGCGCGTCGCACGAGAGCGTGCTCATCCGCGCTTCTCGAGGTGGCCGCCGAATTGATACCGCATCGCCGAGAGCAGCTTGTCCTGGAACGACGCGCTGCCGCGGGAGCTGAAGCGCTCGTACAGCGCGGTAGCGAGCACGGGAGTGGGCACTCCCTCATCGATGGCAGCCTGGATCGTCCAGCGGCCTTCTCCGGAATCGGACACACGGCCGGAGAAGTTTGCGAGCGTCGGATCCTGCACGAGGGCAGTGGCGGTCAGGTCGAGCAGCCACGAGGAGATTACGCTGCCGCGCCGCCAGACCTCGGCGACGTCTGCCACGTCGATCTCGTATTGATAGTGCTCGGGATTGCGCAGCGGCGTTGTTTCGGCATCGATCTCGCGCGCGTGTTTGCCTGCGTTCGCGGCGTGCAACACGTTGAGGCCCTCGGCGTACGCGGCCATGAGTCCGTACTCGATGCCGTTGTGGACCATCTTCACGAAGTGGCCGGCGCCACTCGGTCCGCAGTGAAGATATCCTTGCTCGGCAGTGCTCTTCAGCCGCTCGCGCCCGAGTGTGCGCTCGACACTGCCGCTGCCGGGAGCGAGCGTGGCGAAGATCGGATCGAGGCGCTGCACGACGTCGCGCTCACCGCCGATCATCATGCAGTAGCCTCGTTCGAGGCCCAGCACGCCGCCGCTCGTTCCTACGTCGACGTAGTGGATATCGTGCGAGGCCAGTGCCTTCGAGCGCCGGATGTCATCGATGTAGTGCGTGTTGCCACCGTCGATCAACGTGTCGCCAGGTTCGAGATACGGCAGCAGCTCGGCGCTGGTCTGATCCACGACCGCCACCGGCACCATGAGCCACAACGCGCGTGGCTTCTGCAGTTTCGCGACGAGATCCCGCAGCGAGGCGGCGCCGATTGCACCGTCTTTCGCGAGCGCGTCGACGGCTTTCGGTGAGGCATCGTAGACGACACAGTCGTGCCCGCCCTTGAGCAGACGCCGCACCATGTTGGCGCCCATTCGTCCCAAACCGATCATTCCCAGTTGCATCAGGCATTCCTCAGGTTGCGAATACGTCCTAGCTTGCTTGTGCGAGCGATGACCCTTTGGCGGCGATGACGCCGAGCAGGTCGTTCCAGGAAGTAACGAAGGCTGCGGCGCCATCCGTCTGCAGCTTCGCGGCGAGCGCATCGAGGTCCACGCCGGCTTTGCGGAACTCGCCCAACACTTTCCCGGAGTCGCCGCCGTCCGCACGCAGCTCCCCGCCGAGCTCGCCATGGTCGGCGAACGCCTTGAGCGTGCCTTCGGGCATGGTGTTCACCGTCAGCGGCGCGGCGAGCCCTTTGACGTACAGAATGTCGGACGCCTTTGGGTCCTTCGTGCCCGTGCTGGCGAACAGGAGCCGCTGGGGCCGGGCACCGGCGTTGAACACACGACGCCAGCGCGAGGATTCCAGCAGCTGCGAATAGGCGCGGTAGGCCTGCTGCCCGATTGCAATTCCCAGCATGTTGGCGAGCGCTGGCGGCACCTTCTGCACGACCGCGGCATCCCACCGGCTGATGAAGATCGACGCCACGGAACCGACGGCAGGGTTCAGGTTCGCCTCGATCCTGCGCTCGATGCCGCGCAGCCAGGCTTCGGCCGCTGCCAGATACTGCGCCGGAGAAAACAGCAGCGTCACATTGATGGGAACGCCCGCGAAGATCGCTTCCTCGATCGCAGGCAGCCCTTCGGCAGTTCCTGGAATCTTGATGAAGACATTGGGCCGGGCCGCGCGCGCATGCAGATCCTGCGCCTCGCGCAAGGTCGTCTTGGTGTCGTAGGCGAGGAGCGGCGAGACTTCGAGCGAGACCCAGCCATCGAGTCCGGCAGTGCGCTCGTGAACCGGACGAAACAGGTCCGCGGCCCGCGTGATGTCCTCCAGCGCGATCTCGAAGAACAGCTTCTCGCCGGATATGCCGGTTCTTGTCTGCGCGCGGATCGCGGCGTCGTAGGCCGTGCCGCTCTTGACCGCTTGATGGAAGATCGTCGGATTCGAAGTGAGCCCGGTGACCGACAGCTCGGCGATGTAGCGTTGGAGAGTGCCGCTCGTCAGCAGCTCGCGCGTGATGTTGTCGAGCCAGAGGCTTTGGCCCGCTCGGGAGAGTGCTTGCGTGGGATTCATGGTGACCTCAGGGATTCGGACACAATCTGTTGAGCCTCGGCGACCAGTGTCTGCAGGTGACGCGCGTCGCGGAAGCTCTCTGCATAGATCTTGTAGAGATTCTCGGTCCCGGACGGACGTGCGGCGAACCAGCCATTCGCGGTCACGACCTTGAGCCCGCCGATCGGCGCGTCGTTGCCCGGCGCACGAGTCAGCTTCGCGGTGATCGGTTCGCCGGCGAGCGAGGAGGCGCGCACCGCGTCGGCCGAGAGTTTGCCGAGACGCGCCTTCTGTTCCGGCGTCGCCGGTGCATCGATGCGCGTGTAGCACGGAGCACCGAACTGCGCGGTGAGCTCGCGGTAGTGCTCACCCGGATCCTTGTCGGTGCGCGCGGTGATCTCGGCCGCGAGCAGTGCGAGGATGAGTCCATCCTTGTCGGTGGTCCACGCCGTTCCATCCAGGCGCAGGAAGCTCGCGCCCGCGCTCTCCTCGCCGCCGAAGCAGACCGAGCCGTCGAGTAAACCCGGCGCGAACCATTTGAATCCGACCGGCACTTCGCGCAGTCGACGACCTCGTGCTGCAACCACGCGGTCGATCAGGTTGCTCGAGACGAGCGTCTTGCCGACCGCCGCACTCGCGCTCCAATCCGGGCGAGCGTCAGCAGGTAGTCGATCGCGACAGCCAGATAGTGGTTGGGATTCAGCAAGCCTGCCGAGGGCGTGACGATGCCGTGGCGGTCCGCATCGGTGTCGTTGCCGAAGGCGACTGCAAACCGGTCCTTCAGCCCGAGCAGACTGGCCATCGCGTACGGACTGGAGCAGTCCATGCGGATCTTGCCGTCGTGATCCACGGTCATGAACGAGAAGGTCGGGTCGACTCTGCGGTTGACCACTTCGATCTCGAGGCCGTAAACGCGATTGATCGGCTCCCAGTAGTGCACGCCCGCGCCGCCGAGGGGGTCCACCGCGAGCTTCAGCCGCGCGGCGCGGATCGCGTCCATGTCGATGACGTGCCGCAGATCCTCCACGTACGCAGTCGCGAAGTCCTGCTCGTGGAACGTCGCAGCACGCTGAGCGGCAGCGAGCGACAAACGTTTCGCCGCCCGATTGTCCTCGCGCAGCAGCGCATTGGCGCGCGTTTGAATCCAGCCCGTCACGTCGGCGTCGGCCGGCCCGCCGTTCGGAGGGTTGTACTTGAAGCCGCCATCCTCAGGCGGGTTGTGCGACGGCGTGATGACGATGCCATCCGCCAGCCAGTCCGTAGGGCCGCGGTTGTGCACGAGAATCGCCCGCGATATCGCCGGTGTCGGCGTGAAACCCCCGGCGCTCTGGATGACCGTATCGACCTCGTTGGCAGCGAGCACTTCCAAAGCGGTGTGCTGCGCCGGCCCGGACACTGCATGCGTGTCGCGGCCCATGAAGAGCGGTCCGCTGATTCCCTGCGCGCGTCGGTAGTCGCAGATCGCCTGAGTGATTGCGACGATGTGCGCTTCGTTGAACGACCCGTTGAGCGGTGAGCCGCGATGGCCGCTCGTGCCGAAGCTCACCAGCTGTGCCGGATCGCTCGGCTCCGGCTTGCGTGCGTAGTACTCACGCTCGAGTTGCGCGGGGTCGATCAGCAGTTCTTTCGGGGCCGGCTTGCCGGCCAAGGGGGAAATGGCCATGCGATACCTCGTCAGGGCACCGGGCAGGGTCGCGCGTGCCAGATTTCGCTTGCGTACTGCGCAATGCTCCGATCGCTGGAGAACTTGTCGGATGCGGCCACGTTCATAATCGCCTTGTGCGCCCATGCGCCAGGGATCGCCATAGAGGCGCACGGCGCGCACATCGGCATCGAGATACGAGCGCAGATCGGCGAGATGCATGTAATGGTCGCCGTGCGTCAGCAGCGCCTCGCGGAGCGGTTCGAACACGCCAGGGTCGTAGCGGCTGAAATGATCGTTGAAGATGAGGTCGAGCGCCGCGCGAGTCTCGGGCTCATGGTCGTAGTGCCAATGCGGGTCGTACCAAGCGCGACTGTCGGCAACCTGCTGCGCCGTCAGCCCAAACAGGAAGAAGTTCTCCTCGCCTGCTTCCCGTGCCATCTCGATCGTAGCACCGTCGCGCGTACCGATCGTGAGGGCGCCATTCATCATGAACTTCATGTTGCTGGTGCCGCTCGCTTCATAGCCCGCGGTCGAGATCTGGTTGGACAAGTCGGCGGCAGGGATCAAGCGTTCGGCGAGCGGTGACGTCGTACTCGGGGAGCAATACGACCCTGAGTCGCCCTCGCACCCCGAACGCGACTTCGATGCATTCCTCGGGGCGGATGATCTCCCAGGATCGAGGCGCCGCAGCCAATTGTCCGGCTGCTCGTGCTGCCAGCCGTCCCGGATCGACTGCCGGAAGATTCCGTACTCGTAGCGCAACCCATAGCCCATCGCCGGCAGCTGCAGCGTGGCCATGCGTGGTCAGCGCCCCACCGCTGCGCGAGCACGTCCCGCACGGATCGTGCAAAAGCTTCAAACTGGTCGCGCGCCGTCGCAGCGGCCGGATCAGCCGCCTTGTCGAAAAGAAGGTGGCGGTCGTACAGGGCGTTCTCGCTGCCGGCCAGCTCGAGCGCACTGCATCCGGACCGGGCAAGACCTGTCGCGCTGCTCATTGCTGCGGGCTGCATCACAGCAGAACGAGGCGCCGGACGCGATTAAATCTTCGTATCACAGGTCAACTGCGACGGACCAGACGCGACCAATACCAAGATGCAATCGCTCACTGCATTGCGCCTCGCATAGCCTGCAGTGGCGAGGACTTCGTCCTGTAAGGGAGCGCTATGTCAGAGGCACACGAACGAAAACGATCGACTGCGGCGCTTCGCTATGTCTGGATCGGCATGCTCGGCATGGCGTGCGCCTCGCTGGCGCACGCGGACGATGGTGGACAGTTCTACGGGCTGCTGCGCTCGCGCGATCTGTCGCCGTTCGGGTTTCTCCGCCTCGATATGCGTCCGGCGCACGCGGTGTCGATCGAGCCCGGCAGCTGGGCACTCGAGACGGAGATCGGCTATCAGAACACCTGGGCGTTGAGCCCGGAGGTTGAGAAGTATCTCGTGGGGCTCGAGCCGACGGGCCGGCGCAAGATTGGGCCGGCCGAGGTGCAGGCGATCGAAGACCTGCCCGGCGAGAATTACCTGCTCGACATCGAAAGTGCGCTCTTCGACGTGACGTTTCACTACAAGCTGTCGCGCAACTGGACGGCCTATGCGATCGCGAGCGCGATCACGTACCAGGGTGGTTTTCTCGACAGCACAATCGAGCAATTTCACGACACTTTCGGCTTCGACAGCTTCGGCCGGCCGGCGGTCGCGCGCGATCAGGCAACACTCGATCTACGATCTGAAAGGTGCGCACGTCGTGTTTCTCGAGAAGCCGACGGATGGCGGGTTGACCGATCCGACGATCGGCTTGCGCTACACGGGCTGGCAGCCCTTGCAGAACTGGCGACTCTCGCTCGAAGGCGCCGTGAAGGTTCCTGTCGCGGGGAAGAGGCTCCTGCTTTCCACCGGTCGAACGGACTACGGCGTTCAGGCATCGCTGCAGCGCCCGGGCAACCATCATGCGTTCTACATCGACCTTGCAGCGGTCTACTACGCCGGTGCCAGCGAGCCAGCGCCCCAGGATTCGCAAGTGCTTCCCACGCTGGTAGTGGGCTACGAACGCAAGCTGACTGCGCGCACCAACCTGAATCTCCAGGCCTACGTGAGCCCGAGCGTCTACTCGCACGACCAGACGGATCTCGATGAGCTGACCAGCATGAAGTATCAGTACAGCATCGGGTTGCGCCACCGGTGGGACAACATGATCTTCACGTTCGGCTTCACCGAGAACGTGCAGAACATCAACAACACGCCCGACATCGGCTTGCAGCTCGGCTTTGCCTACGTTCCTAACATCAACGCGGCTCGTCCGCTGGCGCAGGTTCGCAAATGAGCGTCCGCGGAGCCGTACTCCTTGCAGCGCTGGCCGCATCGCTGGTCGGCTGCGGCAAGGCGGCGAATCAAGCGCCATCCCCGCCGGAGGTCATGGTCGCGGAGGTCTTGAGTCAGAAGATCACCGATTGGGACGAATACTCGGGACGCTTCCAGGCGATCGACACGGTGGAAGTGCGGCCCAGGGTGTCGGGCTACATCGATCGGGTCCTGTTTCGCGAAGGTCAGGCGGTGAAGCAGGGCGAGACGCTCATCGTCATCGATCCGCGCCCGTACCAGGCCGACTTCGATCGCGCCAAGGCCGGGCTCGAGCTGGCGAAGGCGCAGCGGGAGCTCGCCACGCTCGAGGCCGAGAGGGTGCACAAGCTGAAGGATTCGGGTGCGGTCTCGCAGGAGGAACTCGATGAGCGTGTCAGCGCGCTGCATCAGCAGGAGGCGAGCGTGGCTGCCGCGCAGGCCGCATTCAATGCAGCCGCACTCAATCTTTCGTTCACGACAGTGCAGGCGCCAGTCGGCGGGGTGGCGAGCCGCGCCGAGGTCACCCGCGGCAACCTGGTGACCGGCGGCAACAACGGCGGCACGCTGCTCACCACGATTGTCTCCACCGATCCGATGTACGTGTACTTCGAGGGCGACGAGCACGCGTACCTGCGCTACCAGGAGCTGTCGCGTTCGGGCGCGCGCCAGAGCTCGCGCGACTACGCCAATCCCGTGCGGGTCGGACTGGCGAACGAGGAGGGCTTTCCGCACGAAGGTCGCATGGACTTCGTGGACAACCAGCTGAACGTGCGCACCGGTACGATTCGCGCGCGCGCCATACTGGATAACAAGGAAGGGCGGTTCACGCCGGGTATGTTTGCCCGCGTCCAGTTGCTCGGCATCGGCGAGCGTGAGGCCGTTCTGATCGAGGAGCGCGCTATCGGCACCGATCAGACGCAGACCTTCGTGCTGGTGCTCGGCGCCGACAATAAGGTCGAGTATCGGCCGGTGGAGCTCGGGCGGGGGATCCAGAGTCTGCGTATCGTCAACAAGGGTTTGCAAGCCGGCGAGATCATCGTCGTCAACGGACTGCAGCGGGTGCGGCCCGGCACGCAGGTCTCGCCCAAGCGGACGACGATGGGTCTGCCGCAGGCGACGCTCAGCGGCGACGGCTGACGGTTCCGTCATGAATATTTCTTCCTTCTTCATCGATCGACCGATCTTCGCGTCGGTGCTCTCGATCATCGTCGTCGTCGCCGGTCTCGTCGCGCTGCCGCTGCTGCCGGTGAGCGAGTTTCCGGAAGTCGTCCCGCCCACCGTGGTGGTGGCTGGCCGCTACCCGGGGGCGTCCCCGACGACGATCGCCGAGACCGTCATTACCACGCTCGAGCAGCAGATCAACGGCGTCGAGAACGCGCTGTATCTCAATTCCTCGGCCGATCCCGACGGCAGCTTTACGATCACGGTGACGTTTCGTCTCGGCACCAATCTCGACGACGCCCAGGTGCAGACTCAGAACCGCGTGACCCAGGCCGAGCCGCGCCTGCCGGAAGTCGTGCGCCAGATCGGCCTCGTGACCCAGAAGCGCTCGCCGGATCTCACGATGGTCGTGTTCCTGCGCTCGCCCGATCGACGCTATGACTCGCTGTACCTGCGCAACTATGCGGTGATCCAGATCCGGGACGTTCTCGCGCGGCTCCCCGGCATGGGCGATGTCCGCGTGTTCGGCTCGGGCGACTACGCGATGCGGCTGTGGCTCGATCCGGGGCAGATCGCGGCGCGCTCGATGACCGTAGACGAAGTGCTGACCGCCGTGCGCGAGCAGAACGCGCAGGTCGCCGCCGGCCGGATCGGCGGCCAGCCGGCACTGCCCGGGACGCAGTTCGGGTACATCGTCAACGCGCAGGGACGACTCAGGAGCGAGGCTGAGTTCGGCAACATCATCATCAAGACCGGCGACGCCGGCGACGTCGTCTATCTGCGCGACGTCGCGCGCATCGAGCTCGGCCCGGAGACCTACAGCCTGCGCAGCATGCTCGACGGGTCACCGGCCGTTGCCATTCCAGTCTTCCAGTTGCCTGGCGCCAACGCGCTCACGCTGTCGAACGAGGTGCGTGCCACGATGGCGGAGTTGTCGCGCAGTTTTCCGCAAGGACTGACCTACGAGATCACCTACGATCCGACGGTGTTCGTCCGCAACGCGATCAGGGCGGTCGTAGACACGCTGCTGGAAGCCATCCTGCTCGTCGTGCTGGTCGTGGTCGTGTTCCTGCAGAGCTGGCGCGCGAGCGTCGTGCCGCTGGTCGCCGTGCCGGTCGCGATCGTGGGGACGCTCGCGGTGCTGTTGCTGCTGGGTTTCTCGATCAACGCGCTGACGCTGTTCGGGCTCGTGCTGGCAACGGGCATCGTCGTGGACGACGCCATCGTCGTGGTCGAGAACATCGAACGGAAAATGGAGGAAGGGCTCGATGCGCGCGCGGCTGCGCATGCAGCGATGGCGGAGGTGACGCGTCCCATCATCTCGATCATGCTCGTGCTCTGCGCCGTCTTCGTCCCGGTCACGTTCCTGGGCGGCATCACGGGGCAGTTCTATCGCCAGTTCGCGGTCACGATCGCCGCCTCGACCGTGATCTCGACCTTCAACTCGCTGACACTGTCGCCGGCGCTGGCTGCGCTGCTGCTGCGACCGAAGCACGTGCCGCCCGACCGGTTCCAGCGTCTCATCGATCGTGTCCTCGGCAAGCCGTTCGGGGTGTTCAATCGTGTTTTCGAGCGCACCTCGCACGCGTACGCGTTGCGCGTGGCGGACGTGGCTCGCTGGCGGCGAGTGATCCTGGGCACGTTCGTGCTCTTGCTCGGCGCCACCTGGTTGATGTTCCGCGTCGTGCCGGGAGGCTTCATTCCGGCCCAGGACAAGCAGTACCTGCTCGCGCTGGTTCAGCTACCGAACGCCGCATCGCTCGATCGGACCGAACAGGTCGTGCGGCAGGTGTCGGAGCTGGCGCTGCAGACTCCGGGCGTCGCGCACGCAATCGGCTTTCCCGGCCTGTCGGCGAACGGCTTCGCCAACATCGAGAACGCGGCCGTCATGTTCCTGCCGCTGCAGGATTTCTCCAAGCGCCGCACCAAGGAGCTGTCGAACACGGGGATCATCAGCGCACTCTCGGCGAAGCTCGCGAGCATTCCCGACGCTTACGTTCTCATCGTACCGCCGCCGTCAGTGCAGGGCCTCGGGACGACCGGTGGCTTCAAGCTCTACGTCCAGGATCGTACGGGCGCCGGCTACAACGAGCTCGCGCGGGTGACGGGCGAGGTCCTCGCCGCGGCACACGCACGGCCCGAGCTGCTCGGGCCCGCGACTTACACGAGCTTCCAGAACTCCGTGCCGCAGTTGTACGCGGACGTGGACCGGAACAAGGCGAAGCGCGAGGGCGTGCCGCTGTCGAACATCTTCGGCACGCTGCAGACCTATCTCGGCTCGTCGTACGTCAATGACTTCAATCTCTTCGGACGCACGTTCCGCGTTTACGCGCAGGCCGAAGCTCGCTTCCGCGCGCGACCGGAGGACATCGCCAATCTGAAGACGCGCAACGCCGCGGGCGATACGGTGCCGATCGGCTCCGTCGCGAAAATCCGCTTCGTCACCGGCCCCGATCGGGTGTTGCACTACAACGTCTATCTCGCGGCGGACGTGAACGGGCAGGCGGCGCCGGGCTATTCCTCGGGCCAGGCGACCGCTGCCATGGAGCGCGTGCTCGCCCAAGCCTTGCCGCCAGGCTACGGCTACGAGTGGACGGAACTTGCTTTACAGCAGAAGTCGGCGTCCGGCTCCGGACTGTCGGTCTTTGCGCTGTGCGTGCTGCTCGTTTTCCTGATTCTTGCCGCGCAGTACGAGAGCTGGGCACTGCCGCTCGCGATCGTCCTGATCGTGCCGATGTGCCTGCTGTCCTCGCTGGTCGGGGTGCGGCTGAGCGGGTGGGACAACAACGTGCTCACGCAGATCGGCTTCATCGTGCTCGTCGGGTTGGCGTGCAAGAACGCGATCCTGATCGTCGAGTTCGCGCGCGAGCGGGTAGAGCAGGGCATGGGCGTGATCGAGGCGGCCATCGAAGCGTGCCGGCTGCGCCTGCGTCCGATCCTGATGACATCGTTCGCATTCATCATGGGCGTCGTGCCGCTCGTGACCGCAACCGGCGCCGGCAGCGAGTTGCGTCGCGCGATGGGCATCGCGGTGTTCTCCGGCATGCTCGGCGTCACGCTGTTCGGCCTGTTCCTCACGCCGGTCTTCTTCGTGACGATCGAGCTGGCGTTGCGTCGCAAGCGCGCCGCCGTCGTGCCGGATGCGACGCTCGGGGCGCCGACGTGAAGCGACCCAGCACGATCATGCTCATTCTGGTCGCGCTGGCAGGATGTGCTGCCGGGCCCAGCTATCGCGAGCCGACGCAGTCGGTGCCGGATCATTTCAGCAATACATCGCAGCCGGGAATCGACGCAGGCGAAGTCATCGCGCAGTTCTGGACGCTGCTCAACGATCCTGTGCTCGACCGATTGGTCAGCGATGCGTTGGCCGCAAACAAGGACCTCGCGCAAGCCGCGGGCAATCTGCAGGCATCGCGTGCCGCGGCGCGCTTCACGGGATTCGACGCGTTTCCGACCGTAACCGCCAGCGGCTTCTATACGCGCGCTCGCGTGAGCGGTGACCAGTTGCCCGGCGGCACGCGAGAGCAGCGGACGTTCGACACGTACGACGTGGGATTCGATGCCGCATGGGAGCTCGACTTATTCGGCCGCGTGCGGCGTTCGAAGGAAGCAGCACGTGCCGATGTCGGCTCCGCGGAGGCGACGCTACGCGACGCCATCGTCAGCGTGACGGCGGAAGTCGCGCGCAACTACTGCGTGCTGCGGGGTCTCCAGGATCAGCTCGCGGTCGCCGAGCGCAACGAAGTCAATCAGCGCCAGACACTCGACCTCACGCAGGTGCGACTGGATGCGGGCCGCGGCACGCAGCTCGACGTCTCACGCGCGGCAGCGCAGCTCGCAACCACGGAGGCGACTATCCCGCCGTTGCGGATTTCGATCGCAACGACAATCCATCGTCTCTCGGTGCTCACCGGACGGCAGCCCGATGTGCTGACGCCAGAGCTGTCGGCGTCCCGCCCCATGCCGGCACTGCCAGGGCTGAATGCGATCAGCGGTCCAGAAGCGCTGCTGCGTCGCCGGCCGGATGTGCGGATCGCAGAACGCAATCTCGCCGCGGCGACCGCGCGCATCGGTGTTTCTGTGGCTGACCTGTTTCCACGCATCACCCTCCTCGGTTCGGCAGGGTATGACTCGGCGTCGTGGCGTGACGTCGGCACCCCTGCCTCGCAAACCTATTCGGTAGGCCCGGCGATCACGTGGGCCGCGTTCGATCTCGGAAGAGTGCGGGCGCGCATTCATGTCGCGCGCGCTGCGACGGACATCGCACTCGCCGCCTACGAGGCCGCAGTCCTGAATGCGCTCGAGGATACGGAGAACTCACTCGTCAGCTATGGCGAGTCGCAGCGCCGCGAAGCAACTCTGGTGCGCGCGGCGACTCAGAGCACGACGGCGGCGCGACTCGCGCGGCAGCGATTCGAGGGCGGGCTCAGCGATTTTCTCAGCGTGCTGCAGGCCGAACGTGACGCGCTGGCAGCCGAGGACAGCCTCGCGCAGGGGCGCGCCCAGACCGCCACATCGCTCATTGCCGTCTACAAGGCGCTGGGCGGCGGCTGGATGCAGCCGTGAAGGTTCAAGGCCGCGGCTGGAACACCGGGCTGGCGGCTACAGGATCGGTCGACGCCAGATGCCGGACTGCGAGTGCGTCAAAGCGATGAGCGCCTTGCGCCATTCGCCGATCTGCGCCTTGAGTTCGACGACCACGGGCAGCATCGATTTCGCGACCGCGTTGTCCTCGCTCGCGAGCACGGCGCTGCAATAGGTTCGAAAGTAGCTCGCATAGAGTTCTTCGTATTCGGCGAGCGGGGCTTCGAACAGCGCGTCGAACATCAGGTTCGACCCGACATGGCTCGAGCACAAGTAACTCGCCGCATTGCGCACGTAGCGCCCGTGCTCGGCAACGACCGCGCACGTGTAATCGCGATGGGAAAAAAAGTGCCCGATGATTTCCTGGCGTCTGGTCCCGCGAACTGCGTCATCGCGCAAGTATTCGAACAATGCCTTGCGATGGACCAGCGCAAGCGAAATGTTGAGCAGCTGAGCTTTCTGAACGCCCGGCAGACGCTCGGCCGCGATCCGACGCATGAGCGTCGCGTGCTCGTCTTCCCACAGACGGTAGCCGCGCGCGTCATCGAGAATGCGCGTCGCAACGCGCTCTTCGCTAGGCGAACCGGACTGCACCGCGCTTGCCAAGCGTCGCTGCGATTCTTCCATGAGTCGATCATGGCTCAGGCGTCGAAACTCGCCAGTTGACGCACAGTGACCAAAGCGCTCGAGCAGCGACGATGCCAGTCTGGATGCCGGCTCGTGCTTCGACATGAATCATTCCCCGCCAGTTTCACTGGCAAGTCCGCTCTGAAAGACGGATGCGGGCGTATCAGCCAAGGCATTAAGCTCCGGAAGAGCTCGACGGGCAAGTGTCCTTTCGGACCTGCACACGTTTTTAGTACACGGGCTCGCAGCGAATTACTTCTGCCGTCATTGAATTGTCATAACGCCCGCCCATCGATCTGCGCGGGCGTACCTGGGAGATCACGCAGCTCGATGACGAGGACCGAAATGCCGGAAATCTATCTGATCAGGCACGGCGAGACGCAATGGAGTCTCAACGGCAGGCACACCGGGGTCACCGATATCCCGCTGACCGAGCATGGTCGACAGCAAGCAAGGCTGCTGAAGCAGGAACTGGTCACGAGGAAGTTCGAGCTGGTGCTGACGAGCCCGCTGCGACGGGCGCGGGAGACGTGTGAATTGGCGGGGCTCGCAGAGCGTGCCGAGATCGATCCGGATCTGATGGAATGGAACTACGGCGACTACGAAGGACTGACGTCCGAGCAGATTCACGCGGGCCGCCCTGCATGGACGATCTTCAACGATGGCGGCCCCGGCGGAGAAACTCCCGAGCAGGTCGGCGTCCGTGTTGATCGTGTGATCGCAAGAGTGCGCGCACGCAGGAGCGATGCGGCCCTGTTTGCTCACGGGCACGTTCTGAGAGTACTCGCGGCCCGATGGCTGGGACTGGCACCCAGTGCGGGCGCGCATTTTCTCCTCGACACTGCAACGCTGTGCGTGCTGAATTCCGATGGCGGAGTCGCGGCCTTGAAGCGTTGGAACGTTTCGCCGGTTGAGAGATCTGAGCAACGATCATGAGGGCTCACCTGGTCCGCTTGCTTCTGCTCCTCGCTTGCTCGATCGCG
Organism: uncultured Gammaproteobacteria bacterium; assembly: GCA_963830745.1. Classification (GTDB taxonomy): domain Bacteria; phylum Pseudomonadota; class Gammaproteobacteria; order Steroidobacterales; family Steroidobacteraceae; genus Steroidobacter. The sequence continues at coordinate 190,699 of CAWHNL010000006.1, read as the reverse complement.
GCAGTCTGGCCTGCGTGGGCAGCACATGCGGTGCCGGTCGGATTCGAAACGCGCGAATTCGTCGACGAGAGCCGCAGCAACTGGCAGAACACCGGCCACCGTCCACTGAGCACCGTGATCTGGTATCCGGCCGCGGCAAGCTCGCCGCTCACAGTGCCGCAAGTCGGCGATCCGGCGTGGCGCCCCTATTTCGTCCAACGCCAGTTCGCAGTGGCCGCACCGCTGTCCGCGCAAGGTCCGCGATATCCGATCGTGCTGCTGTCGCACGGCTCGGTGAGCGTCAACCTGTCGCTTGGATGGCTCGGGGCATATCTGGCGGAGCACGGCTACATTGCCGCGGCCGTGAATCATCACGGCAACACGGGCGCTGAGGGACAACTCCTCTCGCAGGGCTTTATGGCGCCGTGGGAGCGCGTAGCCGATCTGAGCGCACTGCTGGACCAGATGCTCGCCGACCCCAAGTTCGGCTCGCGCATCGACAAGCGCCGTGTGTTCGCCGCCGGCCACTCCGCGGGCGGCGCGACGAGCATCATGCTCGCGGGTGGCCAGTTCAGCGGGGATGAGATCGCAAAGTTCTGCGACTCCGCGGCCGCCGACGCCAGCTGCGAACCTCGCGAGTTGATCGAGAAGGCTATCGCCGAGCTTGGCCCAGTTGCGCACGCGCGACCCGGCAGTTCAGGCGTCGCTCGCACGCGCCGCGCGCTCGTATCGAGATCAGCGTGTTCGTGCAGTCGCCGCCATGGCACCGGCGGTTGGGCCCGCATTCACGGAAGCCACGCTGCACGCCATCGCGGTTCCGGTCTTCATCGTCACCGCGAAGGCCGATGCCGTTACGCCGCCGGCTACGAATGCATTGCGCTACGCGCGATTCGTTCCTGGTGCGCGGCTGCTCACAGTGCCCGGCAATGCAAACCACTTCACCTTCGGCAGCGAGTGCACCGAGGAAGGTCGCCGTGCGCTAGAAGTGTGTCGCGATGGCGAAGGCACCGACCGCACACAGGTGCATGAGCTCGTCGCACAACGCGTGCTCGAGTTCTTCGACCAGCAGTAGAAGGTCAGCGAGTCATCGCAAGTACGTGATGCGTAAGGCCCGAGGGCCTTGCCCCGCACTGCCGTACCGCCAGGATACCCCCAGCAATCCCCCAGGCAGAAGCGTCGACGCGACCTCTTCGGCCGCTTGCACGCCGTCGTAAGAAGAATTAACCTATTTATACGACAATTGGTCGCGACCGACGGTTTACACATCGTGGTCCGGTCCACAACGGCAGGGGGAGTTATGGGGAACCGAAGCATTCGGCGCGGCGAGCGCGTGTCCATGATGGTCGCATTCGGTCTCGGCTGCGGCGCGATGGTCAGCGTCAACGCGGCAGAGACTACCGGTGCGCTGGAAGAAGTGATCGTCACCGGCATCCGCGCGAGTCTCGGCGATTCGATCGAGGCCAAGAAGGAGGGCGACCACGTCGCCGAAGTCATTTCGGCGGACAACATCGGTCAGATGCCCAACGTCACGGTCGCAGAATCGCTGGTGCGGCTGCCCGGCATCAACGGCGCTCGCGATCGCGGCAACGAGAGCCTGGCTACGGTGCGCGGCCTCGGCCCGCGCCTGACGATGGGCACCGTGAATGGACGCGAGATCGCCTCGTCGGAGCCGAATCGCAACGTGCGCTGGGAAGTGTTCCCCACCGAAGTCGTTTCCATGGTCAAGGTCTACAAGTCGCAGTCGGCGGATCTCATCAGCGGTGGCGTGGCCGGCACGATCGACATCGGCACCGTGCGACCGCTCGATTACAGCGGACCTGCGCTCGTGGCCTCTGCCGGCGCCGCGTACTACGACGAAGGCAAGTCCATCCCGGGCTACGACTCCTGGGGCAATCGCCTCGGCGCCAGCTGGGTCGGCAAAGTCAGCGACAATCTTGCGTTCGCTCTGGGCGGCACGCTGCAGGATCAGAAGAACGCCTATCCCTCGATGGGCAGTTGGGGCTACACGGACGCGAGCAACGCGCAGGACGTCGATGGCGACGGCGATCTCGATCCGACTCCCTGGGGTGCGGCAACCGAAGTGAAGCAGCTCGATCAATCGCGCAACGGCGTGGTGGGCGCGATGCAATGGCGTTCGGGCAACATGGAGATGAATCTCGACGGTCTGTACTCGAAAGTGGAGATCGACGAGAAGCAGAACCAGACGTGGTTCCAGGGCCTCGACTACAGCATCTTCTCGGCCGGCAACGACTACACGACGCCCGGGTCCTCTTTCACGATCGTCGATGGCGACGTGGTCGCCGGAACCCAGGCGAATTCGTTCAATCGCATGGACCACGTGGTGGCCCAGTACACCGAAGACAAGACCCTGAGCGCGGGCGGCCTCAATCTGGCCTGGCGCGGCGACGTGTGGGCCGTCGTGACCGACTTGTCGTACTCGGAGGCGAAGCGCGAAAACATCTGGCAAGCGGTCGACCTGGTGAGTTTTCCCGCGACCACGTCGTTCGACTGGCGTGACTCGGTGGAACCGACGATCAGCGTGAGCTCCGATGCGCTCGACGGGACTCCGGCCCCCAGCTGGAACACCGGAGCCGGACAGTCTGCCGGGCCTGAATCGCTCAACGATGAAATCGGCGCCGCGGCGCTGACTGTATCGCGCGCGATCGACGCTCGGTCCTTTCAACGGGTTCGATGTCGGTGCGCGCTACGCGGATCGCACCAAGAAGCACAGTTCTTCAGCTGGAATCAAACGGGCAGCGATGCGCCGCTGTCGGCCTACGGCGGCTTGATCCCGCGCTACGCGCTTCCCGATCTCAACGTTCCCACCGCGCTGAACGGCAATCTGCACGATCTGGCAGAAGTGGCGATCGGCGGATTCGATCCGTCGCTGGCGACGGAGGACGTGCTGGCACGCTGGAAGGTGAAGGAGGAGACGACCGAAGGTTTCCTGCGCGCGATGTTCGACGCGGACGTCGGCATTCAGCTCAAAGGAAATGTCGGCGCGCGGGTCGTGCACGTCGAAAACGACCAGCACGGGCTTCGATCAGATCGATGGCGTGAACACAGCCGGCGACCGACGGCAACTCCTACACCGACGTGTTGCCGAGCGCGACGCTGAACTTCATCTTCGATTCGGAGCACATCCTGCGGTTGGCCGCGGCCAAGGTCCTCGCGCGTCCGCCGCTCGACGAGCTGCGCACGGGCCGCTTCCTCGCGGATCCGGTATCGACGGTCGGGCAGCTCACCGGCAGCGGCGCCAACCCGCATCTGGAGCCGTTCCGCGCCAAGCAGTTCGATATCTCCTACGAGTGGTACTTCCATCCGGAGTCGCTGCTCGCCGTGGCGCTGTTCACGAAGTCGGTCGAATCGACGATCGGCTACAAGCAGGGCCACGAGACGATCAACGGCTTCGACTACCTGATCTCCGGTCCCTTCAACGGCGGCGGCGGTTATATCGACGGCCTGGAGCTCACCTTCCAGACGCCGTTCTACTTCTGGTCCGGCCTGGAGAATTTCGGCGTCTATTCGAACTATGCCTACGTGAGCTCGAACCTGAAGGAGTTCGTGCCCGCCGCCGACCCGGTGGAACTGAGCGGCCTGGCCCGAGCACACCGGCACGCTCGACCTCTGGTACAACAACGGGCCGCTGGAGTTCAGGCTCGGCTACAAGTATCACAGTCCGTACACGATCATTTACGGCTGGAACGCCCAGGCGGTCTCGCGGCTGCAGACCGAGAACATCCTGGATGCGAGCGCGAGCTGGCAGATCACCGACATGATCGGCGTGAAGTTGCAGGTCAACAATCTCACGAACGAGCCGCTGCGGGCGTACTTCGACAATCAGGTGAACCGACTCGCAAACAAGGACGGCAGTGGCGGATATCAGATCTATGGTCGCCGCTATCTGCTGGAAGTGCTCTGCAAGTTCTGACCGAGGGGCAGCGAATGCGCAGCGCGCTGCCCCGGGAAATCCCGCGGGACGAGAAGATGACTCGCGTGCGCGTGCTGCTGATCGCGGCGTTGTGGCCGTGCCTGCTGTTTGCGGCCGACGACGCTGCCAAGCGCGAGCTGTACCTGGGCGCCGATCTCTCCTACGTCAACGAGATGGAGGATTGCGGCGGAGTGCTGCGGGAGAGCGGCAAGCCGCGCGACGCGTTCCAGCTCTTGCGGGAGCACGGCGGCAACCTCGTGCGCGTGCGGCTGTTCAACGACGCCGACTGGACGAAGTACAGCAACCTCGATGACGTTCGCAAGACGCTGCGGCGGGCGCGTGCTGCCGGCATGCGTACGCTGCTCGACTTTCACTATTCGGATGACTGGGCCGACGGCGACAAGCAGATCATTCCGCGAGCCTGGCAGGACATCGCCGATGTCGATGTGCTCGCGCAGGCGCTCTACGATTTCACGCACCGCACGTTGACCGAGCTGGCGCGCGACGGCCTGATGCCGGACTGGGTGCAGGTCGGCAATGAAACCAACGGAGAAATACTCGGACGCAAGGAATGGGACAAGCACCGGCCGATCCAGTGGCAGCGCAATGCGCGTCTGTTCAACGCAGGGATCCGCGCCGTGCGCGACGCCGGCAAGGCGGCCGGTTCGTCGCCGAAGGTGATGCTCCACGTCGCACAACCCGAGAACGTCGAGCCGTGGTTTGCGGCGGCGGCCAAGGCCGGCGTCACGGACTTCGACCTGATCGGCATCAGCTACTACGCGAAGTGGTCGAGCGAATCCATCGACGGTCTGGCGGCCGTCATGCGCCGGATGCACGAGCACTATCCGGCGGATCTGGTCCTGGTGGAGACGGCGTATCCGTGGACGCTCGACTATGCGGACTCGATGCCGAACCTGCTGGGCGAGGATTCGCTGATCGAAGGCTATCCGGCGACGCCGGAAGGGCAGAAGAAGTACCTGATCGACCTCACGCAGACCGTCATCGACAGCGGCGGGATCGGCGTCGTGTACTGGGAGCCCGCCTGGATCTCGACCCGCTGCCGCACGCGCTGGGGCACGGGATCGGGCTGGGAGAACGCGACCTTCTTCGACTTTCATCGAAGCAATGAAGTGCTGCCGGCCATCGACTTCATGCGCCATCCGTATCGCCGGCTGAATGAGCTTGCCTCGACTCACGCGGCGCGAAGTTCTGCAGACTGTGTGCGCGTTGCCGCTCGGCTCCGCGGTGACGGTCGTCGCGCAGGCGCAGGAGGGCTCGGCACGCGCCGGCGCCGTCGAGCGGGCCGGTCCGGGAGCAGCTGCTCCTGGATTTCGACTGGCGCTTTCATTTCGGCCACAGCTTCGATCTGCACCGCGACTTCGACTTCGGCAAGGACCAGCGCACGTTCGCCAAAGCGGGCGACAGGACGGCAACCGCAGCGCAGCTGCAGTTCGACGATCGCGATTGGCGGCAAGTGAACCTGCCGCACGATTGGGCGCGTCGAGTTGCCGTTTCGCCGCGGGCAGCCCGGCGGCGTCGCCGGCCGAGGAAGACCACAGAGCGGCGCATGGCTTCAAGGCGCTGGGACGCGAGTTTCCCGAGACCAGCATCGGCTGGTATCGGCGCACGCTCGAGATTCCTGCGAGCGATCTCGGTCGCCGCATCGTCGATCGAATTCGATGGCGTGTTCCGCGACTGCGTGGTCTTCTGCAATGGCTACGTCGTTGGGCGCAACGAGAGTGGCTACGCGCCGTTCAGTATCGATCTCACCGATTTCATCGAGTACGGCGCGCGCAACGTGATCGCGGTGCGTGTCGATGCGACGACCGGTGAAGGCTGGTTCTACGAAGGCGCAGGGATCTATCGCCACGTCTGGCTGGTCAAGACGGCGGCACTGCATGTGCCGAAGTGGGGAGTATTCGTTCGGCCACAGCTCGCAGCCGGCACGCGCGGAGCTGCACATCAGCACCGAGATCGTCAACGCCGGTCCGCAGTCGCGGCAATGTCGCTCTGCGCTCACGCGTCGTCAGTCCGCAAGGCATCGTGATCGGCGATGTGGTCAGCCAGGTCGCCGTGCTGGAGGCGGGTAGCAGCACTACGATCCAGCAGCAGTACACGCTTGTCCGAACCAGCGCTCTGGTCGCTGGAGCAGACCGCAGCTGTATCGGCTCGAAACTCGCATCGAAGAGAACGATCGCACGGTCGATGCCACCGACACGACCTTCGGCGTGCGCAGCATCGAGTTCGATGCACAGCGCGGGTTCCTGCTCAACGGCACTGCGGTCAAGCTCAAGGGCACGTGCAATCATCAGGACCACGCCGGCGTGGGCTCCGCCGTGCCAGACCGGTTGCTCGAGTGGCGCATCGAGCGATTGCAGGAGCTGGGCTGCAACGCGTATCGGACCGCGCATAACCCGCCCGCCGCCGAGTTGCTGGAGATCTGCGACCGGCTGGGCATGTTGGTGATCGACGAAACGCGAATCATGTCGGCGGACGAGGAGGCGTTGAGCCAACTCTCGCGCCTGGTTCGCCGCGATCGCAATCATCCCTGCGTGATTCTCTGGTCGCTCGGCAACGAGGAGCCGCACCAGGCGACTGAGCGCGGCGCGCGCGTGGCGCGCACGATGAAGCAGCTCGTCCGGCAGCTCGACCCGTCGCGTCCCTGCATGTACGCGATGGATCAGGGCTTCGGCGCGGGGGTCTCGCAGGTCGTCGATGTGCTCGGCTTCAACTACCGCACCGATCAGATGGAAGCGTTCCACAAGCGGTTTCCCGATCTGCCGATTCTCGGCAGCGAGACCGGCAGTACGGTCTGCACGCGCGGCATCTATCGCCGCGACGATGCGAAGGGCTACGTGCCCGCGTACGACACCGATCATCCATGGTGGGCCACGACCGCGCAGTCCTGGTGGACGTACGTGGCGAATCGACCCTACATCGCCGGCGGATTCGTCTGGACCGGGTTCGACTACCGCGGCGAGCCGACGCCGTTCAATCGTTGGCCGAGCATCAGCTCGCACTTCGGGATCATGGACACGTGCGGATTTCCCAAGGACAACTACTACTACTATCAGGCGCAATGGCGCGACAGAGCCCGTGCTGCACCTCTTGCCGCATTGGAATTGGCAGCCGGGCGAGAAGATCGACGTGTGGTGCCACACCAATCTCGACAGCGTCGAGTTGCTGCTCAATGGTCGCAGCCTCGGTCGGCGTGCCGTGCCGCGCCACGGGCATGCTCAGTGGCAGGTGAAGTACGAGCCGGGCGTGCTGGAAGCCCGCGGCTATCGCGATGGCAAGCTGATCCGGACGACGCGGCGGGAGACGACGGGCGCTGCCGCAGGCATCGTGCTCGAGCCCGATCGCGAATCGCTGCGCGCCGGACGGCAGGGATCTCAGCGTCGTTGCGGTCAGGATCGTCGACGAGCGGGGGCGAACCGTGCCCACCGCCGATCATGAAGTGTCTTTCTCGGTGCGCGGTCCCGGTGCGCTGATCGGCGTGGGGAACGGCGATCCCGTCAGTCACGAGCCGGACAAGGCGGACCGGCGTCGCGCCTTCAACGGACTGTGCATGGCGCTGGTACAAACGCAGCGCAGTTCGGGGGAGATCGTCGTGGAGGCGAGCTCTCCTGGGCTGACTCCAGCGCGGCTACGGTTACTGTCCGGCTGACGCGATCAGCGCAGCGGCTTGCCCGGCTTCTTCGCCATATCACCGGCGGTGTCGATCAATTCCAGCACGTCGCTGATGATCGCGCGCATGGCCGTGCGCGCCTTGTCGGGGCTGCGCTTCATGATCGCGTCGCGCACTGCCGCGTGCGCGCTGACGCTCGCCGATCGGCCCTTGATGCGGTTGGTGAACTGAATCGAGCTGTGCAGCGCCGTCGAGACGACGTCCTCGAACTGCGCAAAGAAGGGATTCTTGGAGGCCTTCAGGATCGCGACGTGAAAGGCGATGTCCGCATCGAGCGTGTCGTCGTGTCCCTGCTCGGCCGCTTCCATCCGCTCGAGGCCGGCCGAGATCGCCTTGCGCTCATCGGCATCGGCATATTGTGCCGCGAGCGCAGCTGCCTCCGGCTCGATCGCGACCCGCAGCTGATTGAACTGCTTCAGCAGCTCGACCGAGAACTTGCGCTCGAGCAGCCAGCGCAGCACGTCGGTGTCGAACAGGTTCCACGAGGAGCTGGGCTGGACCTTCGTGCCTTGCCGCGGCCGTGCGCTCAGCAGGCCTTTCGCGGTCAGCATCTTGACCGCCTCGCGCGTCACGGATCGACTCACGCCGTGCTGCTTCGCAAGCTCGGCCTCGGTGGGGAAGGAGCGGCTGTCGTAGCGGCCGATGACGATGGACCGCCCGAGCGCATCGAGCATTCCGTAGGTCAGATTCCTGCCGAGCTGCATGCGCACTTCAGAGACCGGATCCAGTGCAGTCATGCGCGTAACTCCCGTGCCGCGGCGGCCCTTGCCCATCGTCATCTTATTGATCATATAAATATACACCTCCGCGAAGGTTCGCAAACGACTAACCCGCAAACCGGTGCGGCGCCCAGCCGCGCGCTCGAGCGCGCTCATCAATGACTGTCGCGAGGCAGCCCCGCCGTCTGCGCGATCCGCTGGAACTTCACTGCGGGCTCGAGCACCGCACCGGTATCGAACTGTCCCGTCAGGTCGCGGTGAATCTGCTGCCACGGAGTCTGGGACGCCGGCTCGCCGTAGCCGCCGTTCGCTTCGAGCTCGCGACGGCGCCGCGCGATTTCCTCGGCCGACACGAGCATGTTCACCTCACGCCGCTTCAGATCCACGCGCACCCGATCGCCGGTGCGCAGCAGGGCGAGTCCGCCGCCGGCGGCAGCTTCGGGGGCAGCATTGAGAATCGACGGCGATCCGGAGGTGCCCGGACTGGCGTCCATCGCCGATGCACGGCAGCGCATCCACGCCCGCGCGAATGATCGCGGCCGGCGGCCGCATGTTCACGACTTCGGCGCCACCGGGATAGCCGCGCGGTCCGGTGCCGCGCATGACGAGCAGCGTGCGCTCATCGATCCCGAGCGCAGGATCGTCGATGCGGCTGTGATAGTCCTCCGGTCCGTCGAACACGACCACGCGCCCTTCGAATGCATCCGGATCGTTCGGGTCGGACAAGTAGCGCGCGCGAAAATCTTCCGAGATCACGCTCGTCTTCATGACGGCGGAGTCGAACAGATTGCCGCGCAGCACTGTCAGGCCCGCGTTCGGCTTCAGCGGCGCATCGAAGCGACGGATCACTGCTTCGTTGAGCGAGCGGGCCTCGCCGCAGTTCTCGCCGATCGTCCGGCCGTTCGCGGTGAGCGCGCCGCCGTCGAGATGGTCGTTGCGCAGCAACTCGCCGATCACGGCGGGGACGCCGCCCGCCCGATAGAAGTCCTCGCCGAGGTATTCACCGGCCGGCTGCAGGTTCACCAACAACGGGATGGGGTGACCGTAACGCTCCCAGTCGGCAAGCGTGATCTCGATACCTGCGTGCCGTGCGATGGCGTTGATGTGGATCGGTGCATTGGTGGAGCCGCCGAGCGCCGAGTTCACGCGGATCGCGTTGATGAACGCCGCGCGCGTCAGGATGTCGGAGGGCTTGCGGTCGGCGTGCACCATCTCGACGATCTGCCGGCCGGTCCGCCAGGCGCATTCGAGGCGATCGCGATACGGCGCCGGGATCGCAGCGCTGCCGGGCAGCGACAGCCCGAGCGCCTCGGCGAGCGAGTTCATCGTCGTCGCGGTGCCCATGGTGTTGCAGAAACCGGTCGAAGGCGCCGACGATGCGACGAGCTCGACGAAGCCCTTGTAGTCGATCTCGCCGGCCGCGAGCCGGCGGCGCGCTTCCCAGACGATCGTCCCGGAGCCGACGCGCTCGCCGCGATGCCAGCCGTTCAGCATCGGCCCGACCGAGAGCGCGATCGCCGGAATGTTCACGGTGGCCGCCGCCATCAGACAGGCGGGCGTCGTCTTGTCGCAGCCGATCGTCAGCACCACGCCGTCGAGCGGATAGCCGTACAACACTTCGACCAGGCTGAGATAGGCGAGGTTGCGATCGAGACCCGCGGTCGGCCGCTTGCCGGTTTCCTGGATCGGGTGAATGGGAAATTCCAGCGGGATGCCGCCCGCGTCGCGAATGCCCTGCTTGACGCGCTCGGCCAGCACCAGGTGATGGCGGTTGCAGGGCGCGAGATCGCTGCCGGTCTGCGCGATGCCGATGATCGGCCGGTCGCCCTGCAACTCCTCGAGCGACAGGCCGTAGTTCAGGTACTTTTCGAGGTACAGCGCCGTGAGATCCGGATTGGCCGGGTTGTCGAACCAGGCTCGCGATCGCAGGGCGCCGGATCGTGTCGTCATGAGTTGATCTTCACGAGTTGATCTTGACGGCGGCCGGACTATAAAGACTATATATCATATAAATGATGATTGCTGCCACGGGGCGTGGCGAGGGGGAGAGTGAATACTCCGGAGCGAACCGTCCGGCTGGCGCTCGTCGGCATCGGCAAGATTGCGCGCGCCCAGCACCTGCCTGCTCTGCGCGCCAGTCCGAGCTACGCGTTGCGGGCGACGGTGAGTCGGCACGGTGGAGTCGATGGCATCCAAGCCTTTCCCGATTTCGATGCGCTGCTGACATCCGGAATCCCGCTGGATGCAGTCTCGCTTTGTACTCCACCGCAAGGCAGGCACGCGCTGGCCAGCAAGGCCATCGATGCAGGCCTGCACGTCATGCTCGAGAAGCCGCCGGGCACAAGCGTGGCCGCCGTGCTGGATCTAGCGGGACGTGCGCAGCGCGCGGGCGTTTCGCTGTTTGCGTCCTGGCACTCGCGAGCTGCCGCCGCCGTCGAGCCCGCGCGAAAGTGGCTGGCTGGCAGACGCATCGATCACGTACGCGCGACCTGGAAGGAGGACATCCGCGTCTGGCATCCGGGGCAGGATTGGATCCTCGAAGCGGGTGGCCTCGGTGTGTTCGATCCGGGCATCAACTGCTTGTCGATTCTGACGCACATCCTCCCGGGGAGCATGCACGTTGAGCACGCGATGCTGACGGTGCCGAGCAACCGTGCTGCGCCGATCGCCGCAACACTGCGGTTTCTATACGAGGGCAGGGCGAGCGTCGATGCCGAGTTCGATTTCCTGCACGCCGGCGAACCGTGCTGGAACATCGAGATCGCGACCGACGGCGGCACCGTGTTGTTGTCGCACGGGGGACAACGCCTTGCGGTTGATGGCAAGCAGCTGCATGCGGGTGAGGACCGTGAGTACGACGAGCTCTACGCGCGATTCGCGACGCTGATCGCCGCGCGCGATTCGGACGTCGATGTGAGGCCGCTGCAGCACGTCGCCGATGCATTCCTGATCGCGCGGTGGCGGGCTGCGCCTTCCTTCGAGTTCTGACGGGCCGTCCCTTGAGCGCTGACCGCCATTCGAAAGCATTCGTCCTCGGTGACTGGGGCACGAGCCGCCTGCGACTGTCTCTCGTCGTGGACGGCGAAGTCGCCGCGACTCGTGCAGGTCCTGGCATCGCAGAGGCCTCCGCTGCGCCCCTGCAAGTGCTCAGCGATTGCGTGGCTGCCTGGCGGCAATCTCATGGCGCGCTGGATCTCTATCTCGCAGGCATGGTGGGTTCACGCAACGGTATCCATGAGGTTGCCTACGTCCCGCTGCCCGCAGATTGCGTCACCTGGTCGCGCGCCAGCTGGAGCACGTCGTTCGAAGGCGGGGTCCTCACCATCGCGGGCGGACTGCGCTCGGGGCCGGGAGCGCAGGCCAGTGACGTGATGCGCGGCGAGGAGACGCAAATCTTCGGCGCGCTGCGCCTGAGCTCGCGGCTTGCGAGCGGACGACACATCCTCGTCCTGCCCGGAACTCACAGCAAATGGGTGGAGCTGGAGGACGGCAAGATCTTGCGTTTCCGTACCGCCTTCACGGGTGAAACCTACGCGCTGCTGTGTACGCACTCGACGTTGCTGCGGGCTGCGGGTACTGCCGACCAGGCCGACGATTGGCAACGCGGTGTCGACGCTGGCGTGCAGCGCGCAGCGGAACTCGCCGAGGGTTTGCTGGTTGCCCTGTTCGAAGCGCGAGTCCAACAGCTGCTCGCGGGACGATCTCGCGCCTGGGCGTCGGGATTTCTCTCGGGGCTGCTCATCGCTTACGAGATCGACAGCTGTCGGTCGCACGTTTCAATCGCAAGGTGAGATCACTGTCATCGGCGACCAGCAGCTGGCTGCGCTGTATCGCAGTGTGTTGGAGGAGCGCAGTCGCTCTGCACACGTCCTTTGCGGCGACGCCTGCGCAATCCAGGGATTGCTCTACCTGGCCGATTGCCTCAGAGCCCGCCAATGACCTTGACGGAATCTCTCGATGCGGGCGCCCCGGGCATCATCGCAATCCTGCGGGGCGTGCAGCCCGACATGGCGCTGGAGATCGGCGCGGCACTCCTGGACTGCGGTATTCGCATCATCGAAGTGCCGCTGAACTCGCCGCAGCCGCTGCTCAGCATCGAGCGTCTCGCGGCGAGATTCGGCGAGCAGGCGCTCATCGGCGCGGGCACGGTGCTCAGCCCGGCGCAGGTTCGCGACGTTGCGGCGGCCGGCGGACGTCTGATCGTCTCGCCGAACGTGGATCGGGCCGTCGTAGAGCGAGCGCTGCAGCAGGGACTCGAATCGCTGCCCGGCGTGATGACTGCAACCGAAGCGTTCGCCGCGCTGGCTGCCGGGGCAAGGCATCTCAAGTTGTTTCCGGCGAGCTCGCTCGGCGCTGCACATCTGCGAGCGCTGCGAGACGTGCTGCCCGGTGAGGTCCGCGTATGGGCCGTCGGCGGCGCGGGCGCTGCGAATCTTCGCGACTGGGTTGCGGCGGGTGCCGCAGGAATCGGCGTCGGCGGAGCGCTCTTTACGCCGGGCACGAGCACCGCAACCCTGACACAGCGAGCACGTGAACTGGTCAGCGCATGGATGCATACGACAAATCAACAACACAAGAACTAACCATGCAACTCACAACGCTGGATATCGTCATCATCGTCGTCTATGCCATCGGCCTGTTCGCGCTCGCGCAATGGGTCTCGCGCAGCGGCGGGCAGCGCAAGGACTCGACCGACTACTTCCTCGCGTCGAAGAACCTGCCCTGGTGGGCGATCGGCGCATCGCTGATCGCTGCGAACATCTCGGCCGAGCAGATCGTGGGCATGTCGGGCTCGGGCTATGCGATCGGTCTCGCGATCGCGTCGTACGAATGGATGGCGGCGCTCACGCTGCTCATCGTCGGCAAGTGGTTCCTGCCGATCTTCCTCGAGAACCGCATCTACACGATGCCGCAGTTCCTCGAGCAGCGTTACGGCACGCGCATTCGCACGCTGATGGCGGTGTTCTGGCTCGCGCTGTACATCTTCGTGAATCTGACTTCGATCATCTGGCTCGGCTCGATCGCGGTGACGAAAGTAGCCGGCGTCGACCAGACGACGGCGCTGGTCGCGCTCGGGCTGTTCGCGCTGCTCTACCAGCTCTGGGGCGGACTGAGGGCGGTCGCGATGACCGACATCGTTCAGGTCACGTTGCTCGTGCTGGGCGGCCTGCTGGTGTCCGGGCTGACGCTGAACGAGATCGGCGGCGGCGCAGGAGTGGTCGCGGGGTTTCGCACGCTGCTCGAGCGCGCTCCGGATCACTTCCACATGATCCTTACGCAGGCGAGCCCGCACTACAAGGATCTGCCGGGTCTCTCGGTGCTCATCGGCGGCATGTGGATCGCGAACCTGAGCTATTGGGGCTTCAACCAGTACATCATCCAGCGCGCACTCGCCGCCAAGAGCCTCGCCGAGGCGCAGAAGGGCGTGACCTTCGCCGCCTATCTGAAGCTGCTGATGCCGGTGATCATCGTGCTACCCGGGATTGCTGCCGTGATGCTTGCACCCGGGCTCGCACGGCCGGATGAGGCGTATCCGACGATGATGCGCCTGCTGCCGGCCGGCATCGCCGGTCTCGTGTTCGCCGCGCTGATCGCGGCGATCGTTGCGTCGACCGCTTCCAAGATCAATTCCATCGCGACGATCTTCACGCTCGACATCTACAACAAGATCGGCGAGCCGAAGAGCGAGACGCGGCTGGTGAGCGTCGGCCGGATCGCCGCTGTCGTCGCGATCCTGCTCGCGATCCTCACCGCCCGCCCGCTGCTCGGAAGCTTCGATCAGGCCTTCCAATACATCCAGGAGTACACCGGCTTCTTCACGCCGGGAATCGTCGTCATCTTCCTGCTCGGCCTGTTCTGGAAGCGCGCCACCGAAGCCGGCGCGCTGGCCGCGACGATCGGCTCGTTCGTTCTGTCCGTCGCGATCAAGACGCTGTGGCCGGAGCTGCCGTTCATGGACCGCATGGGCCGTCGTCTTCGTGCTCGCGCTGCTGCTCGCGATCGTGTGCTCGTTGTTCTGGCCCGCCGCCGCGCTGACAAACCGGATCCAGACGGCGGGCATCGGCTTTCGCACGTCTGCCGGTTTCAACATCGGCGCTGCGGGTGTCATCGTGATCCTGATCGCGCTCTATACGGCGTGGTGGTAGAGCCGCGACGCTGCCGAATCCGACGGCGGAAGCGGCTGGCGCAATTCGTCGGAACCTTGGCGCAAATCGCCGTAGGCGGAGCTGCTAGCGTCCGCGTCTGCCTGCCGCTACGACCGCAGGTGTCATGGCGCAAACGAAAAGTCCGATGAATGCTCTCGACATCTGCGTGCTCCACCGCATCGTCGCGTTGGCGATCGTCTGTTCGACGGCGATGCTCGCGTTGCAGTCCACGCAGGCAGCCGAGCCCAGCCCGCCATTGTCAGCACAACTCGGCTTGGAGGAGGCTGCTCGTCTCGTCAGCGAGCGGCCCGGGTGGCACCGGCCGCAGAAGATCGTCGTCCGCGATCTGCAGTTCCCCGGTGTTGAATACTTGCAGTCGTCCGCTCCAGACGTGCAGTTCGTGGTCACGGACACGATCGAGGCTGCGATCGAGCACGCGCCCGATGCCGATGCAGTCATCGGCTGGTGCGATGCCAGGCTGTTGCAGGCCGGTCCGCAGATCCGCTGGATCCAGTTCCTGTACGCGGGCGTCGAGAGTTGCGTCAGCGTGCCGGCCGTGCGCGATGGCACCGTACTGCTCACCAACATGCAACGCGTGCAGGCGCCAATCATCGCCGAGCATGCGACGGCGATGATGCTGGCGCTCGCGCGCGGGTTGGACCTGGGCGTCGCACAGCAATCTTCGAGGACATGGCGGCCCGAGGCGCTGCTCAGCGGCGGACGTCTGCGCACCGTAAAGGGCAAGACCCTGCTCGTGGCCGGTCTCGGTGGAATCGGTACCGAAGTCGCGCAGCGAGCTCATGCGCTCGGCATGCGCGTCATTGCAACACGGGCGAGTGGTCGGGGAGGGCCAGACTTCGTCAGCTACGTCGGCACGCCCGAGGAGTTGTCGAAGCTCGCGGTTGAAGCAGATGTCATTGTCGATGCATTGCCCCTGACCCCTGCGACGCGCGGCACGTTCGATGCACGGCTGTTCAAGGCGCGTGAAGCGGGGTGCCTTGTTCGTGAATGTCGGTCGCGGAGCGACCGTAGTGACGTCCGCGCTCGTCGATGCCTTGCGCACTGGAGCCCTTGGCGGAGCGGCGCTCGACGTAACGGATCCGGAGCCACTCCCGCCAGATCATCCGCTCTGGCAGGCGCCCAACCTGATCGTTACGCCGCACATCTCGTCGGAATCGGAACTCGGGGTCAGCCGGGTCTGGGAGATCGTGCGCGAGAACCTGCGGCGCTACCTGGCGGGCGAGCGGATGCTGTCGGAAGTCGACGTCAACCGCGGCTATTGATGATGAAACGGCTGCTTCTCACAATGGGGTTGCTCATGATTTCGGCGACCGGCGTGCAGGCTCAGACGATTGATTTCGACAGAAAGCTGAAGGACCTGGGCGTCGAGCTTCCTGGCGCGTCGCCGCCGGCTGCGAACTACGTCAAAGCCGTGCGCGTCGGCAACCTGCTGTTTCTTTCCGGGCATGCCGCGGTTGCCGGTTTCAGAGGAAAGCTCGGCAAGGACATGACGACGGAGGAGGGCTATCAGGCTGCGCGCTCGACAGCGATTTCCGCTCTCGCCACGCTGAAGCAGGAGCTCGGCGACCTCAACAAGGTGAAGCGCATCGTCAAGGTGATGGGGATGGTCAATAGCACGCCGGAGTACACGGAGCAGCACCTGGTTTGCAACGGATTCTCCGACCTCATGGTGGCCGTGTTCGGCGAGAAGGGGAAACACGCGCGCTCGGCGGTAGGCATGGGGGCACTGCCGTTCAATTTTGCTGTCGAGATCGATCTGGTCGTCGAAGTCGAGTGACATGGATGCCAGGGAGCGCATGGGAATCGCTGCCGGCATCGCGTCAAGTGCCCTGGGAGGCACGGCTGCGGCGGTGACGCGTTATGCGGTGGACACTGTCGATCCTGTGCTGGTCTCGATATTCCGTTTCGGCATTGGCTGCCTCTTGCTACTGCCGTTCGCGGTGACTGCGCGGGTGCGTTGGCCGCGCGGTGCTGACCTGCTCTCGACGGCTGCACTCGGTGCAATGTTCTATGGTGCATTCTTCGTGGCGTACGGACGAGCGCTGACGCTCACAACGGCGGCTCGTGGCGCTCTGGGTGTCGCCACGTTGCCTGTGCTCACCATGGTCGTGGCAGCAGCCTTGGGGAAGGAACGCCTGACCTTGCGCAAGAGTCTGGGTGTCCTCATCGCACTGGGCGGCGTGACCCTGTCGCTGGCTACCGGCCTGAGCAGTGCACCGGCGGGAGCTTGGCGAGGGGACGCGATGATGATCGCGGCCATGCTCTCGATGTCGCTGTACACCATTTACTCGCGTCCGCTCATGACGCGCTCGAGCGCACTTGGCTACGCGTGTGCTGGCATGGCTGCGGGTGCTGCGCTGAATGTTCTGTTTGCATCACTGAACAGTGGTTGGAAGGCTCTGCCAATGATGGGCTCATCGCAATGGGCGGCTGCGGTGTTCCTGGGCGTGGCGCCAGGCGCGATCGGCTTTTTTCTATGGGTGTACGCAATCCAGCGAACGACCCCGACCCGAGCTGCAGCCACCATCACGGTCAGCCCTATCTGCGCTGGCGCCCTGGCGGTATTTCTGCTGTCGGAGCCCTTTGGCATTGGCCTTCTGTCGGGCGCGATTGCCGTGGCAGCGGGGATCTGGATTGCGTCGACCGAGCAGATTTAGCTGCGCACGGTATCGATCTCGCGCACATTGCAGGGGTAGCTCCGTTGAGCATCCGCCACGAGTGCCAATTCGAGGTTCGCGCAGAGCAATGGCATGGCCTGCGATGTCTCCGCCCGCAGCTCGCCGGTGGGTGAATACACGAATCCCCGTCCACCGAAATGCGGCCGGGAGTCGGCGCTGTCGGACACGCGATTGGAGCTGATCACGTAGCAACCGGAAACGATCGCTGCCATCTGCGCGGCGGCATGCCAATGGCTCATGTCAGTCCCGCTCGCGCGTGGCGCCGCGATGACGTGAGCTCCCTGGCGGCGGTAGTGCCGCGCCCATTCCGTGAACATGAGCTCCGTACACAGCAACACACCGATCCGAAGACCGCGATACTCGACCACGTCGAAGCCAGGTCGTTCGGGGCGAACCAGGTCTCCTCGAAGAAGCCCGCTTCTTCGGGAAAGTAGTGCTTGTGATGGATGGCTTGATACACGCCGTCTGCAAGCAGGAAGGCTTCGTTGATGAGCTTGTGTGCTCCTCGAATCGGGCGCGAGCTGATCACTGCAGCCGGCAAGGCTCGCAGTGCCTGCAGCGCCGACTCGTGCGCGGCAATGCTGGCCGCTGCCAGATCTTCCTCGAATGTCGCCTCGCTCGCGATCCATGGGCCGAGCGGCATCTCGTTCAGCAACGCAATATCGGGTCGCTCGGACTCGATGTGCCGCACGAGCTCGCGCCATGCGGGATGGCCGGGCGACAGGTTGGTCGGCAGTTGGCAAACACTGACTTTGGGACTGCGGCGTCTCACCAAACGCGCACTCGTGCCTTCGGCTCGAGATACAGGCGTTGACCCGGCCGGACGTCAAAGGCGTCGTACCAGGCGTCGATGTTGCGAACGGTCGAGATGCGAAAACTCTCGGGCGCGTGACCGTCAGTGGCGAGCAGCCGTCGCAGAGCATCTTCCCGTGTCTTGCCGCGCCAGCTGCGTGCGAATCCGATGAAGAACTGCCGATCCTGCTGCCGCACGTACTGCCTGTCGTTCACCTTGCTGCCGAGCGTGCGACGGTACGCATCGAAGGCAGCGGCAAGGCCTCCCAGGTCGGCGATGTTCTCGACCAGGGTCAGCTTGCCATCGACTGCGACGTCTGCGAGCGCACGGTAGTTGGAAAACTGCTTCACGAGCGGTTCGGTGGCGGCCTGGAAGTTGGCGAGGTCTTCAGCCGTCCACCAATGGGACTTGCGGCCCGTGGCGTCATAGTCCGCGCCCAGCGTATCGACGAAGTGGCTGGTCTCGTGACCGACTATGGCGCCGAACGCGCCATAGTTGGCGGCGTCCGATGCCGTGGGATCGAACTTCGGCGCCTGCAATAGCGCAGCGGGAAAGTTATAGGCGTTCTGCTCGAATATGAGCACAGCGCCGACCGTCTGCGGTTCCATCCACCATTCGGTCATGTCCACGGGCTCGCCCAGACGGGCCAACGCCTTGCGGTAGTTCCACTGCGCCACGCGCCGCAGGTTGCCCACTGCGTCCAGAGGATCGACTGCCAAGCCGGAATAATCCGGCCACTTCGCTGGGTAGCCGACGTCGAAGTTGAGCGTCTGCAACTTTGCCAGCGCCATCTTCTTACTGGCCGCCGACATCCACGTCACCGCTTCGATGCGTTGGCGGAACGCAGCGACCACGTTGGCGACGATGGCTTGTGCTCGTGCCTTCATCGCTGGCGGGAAATGCCGCTCGGCATACATCCGGCCGAGCGCGCCACTCATTGCCTGCTGTGTTGCCTGCATCGCGCGTTGCGCGCGCGGGCTCTGCTGCGGCTGACCTGATACGTCCGTGCCATGAAACGCAATTGCCTGCTCCGCGAAGGCGCGCGGCAGTACGTCGGCGTGTCGATCGATGACGTGAAAGCGCAGGTAGTCCAGCCACGCAGCTAGCGGCTGTGAGTCAATGAGCGCTGCCGAGCCCTTCACGGCGTCGGGTTGCCATACGACGAAGGCTTCCTGTTTCGATAGCTCGGCCGCGGCGAAGAACGTGCCCCAGTCCATGCCCGGCGCGCGGCGCACGAAGTCGGCGCGTGGCCACAGATTGTCGACGTTGCGCACGTCGGCCGATGCCTCAGGTGTGGCGTGGCTCTGTGCGATGCCAGTTTCCAGCGCCATCACGGCTTCGGCTCTCTGCGCGGCACGATCGAATCCCGCCAGCGCCAGCATGCGGCCGATGTAGTCGCGGTACTTGCCCCGCAGGGCTTGCATGTCAGCGGCAGTGCTTACGTAGTGGGCGCGATCCGGCAGGCCAAGACCTCCTTGCAGCAGGAAAGCGACATTGGTTTTCTCGCCATTCAGCCTGTCCTCCACCGCAAGGCCGAACAAGTGGGAAGAGTCGTAGACACCCCACTTCAACGGGTCCACGTCGGCTCGCAGCTCGCTGCCTAGCAGGCGCGCCAGCGCGACCTTGTCGTGGACACCGTCGATCCGATCCAACAACGGCTTGAGCGAAGCAAGGCCCCGCGCCTCGATGGCGGCTTCGTTCAAATAGGCTGCGCGGAAATCCGCTACTTTGCGCGCATCCGATCCCGCTGGCGCGGCAGCGCTGTCGTCGATCAGCTTCGCGATCTGCTGGCGGGTCAGTTCGTCGATCTCGGTCCGTGCGGTCCAGCGTTCCTTGGCGGCGGGAATCTCGGTTGCTTTGAGCCAGGCGCCGTTGGCCCACGCGAAAAAATCTTCGCCAGGCTGGATGCTGGTGTCGACCCCGGCTTCGGCGGCGCGAGACGTTGGCGCGGCAGCCGTCTGTGCGTCTGCCGCCGTGGCAGAGATCAAGCCAGCGGTTGCCAGCAGTGTTGCGCGGACGCTTGCGTTTCTGAACATGGCAATCGCCTTACAGGATCGGGTCGCCATGCTAGCGGGTTCGCGGCGTGACGCTGCTGCGCGCGCCGACACGTTTGGAGCATTTTCGGACATGATGCGCTGGAGCTGATGCTCGCAGGCCCGGGATTTATTGCATACTTCGCAACGGGAGGCGATGTCCGAAAATGCTCGCACGCTCTTCACCGGTGGACCTGCTGTTCGTGATCGCGCCGCATTCGCTGCTGCTCGACATCGCCGGGCCGGCGGAAGCATTTCGGTTGGCAAATCTGCGGCGCGCGGAGCGTGGGCTGCTGCCGCGATTCCGCCTGCGCTTCGCCGGGCCCGTGTCGACCCTGGCGACTTCCGTTGGACTGTCGCTGACCGAGCTCGAGCCGTTGCCGAAGAGCTTGAAATCGCGGACCTGGGTGGTGCTGGTGGGTCAACCAAGCATGCACGTGCAGCGGCCCACGTCAGCGATCCACGCGACTGCGCAATGGCTGACTCGGACGTTGCGCGATCATCTGAATACTCCTGACACGCCACACCGGCTGATTGCGATCTGCTCCGGCACATTGCTCGCTGCGCGCGCCGGGCTGGTCGACAATCGCCGCTGCACGACCCATCACGATCTGCTCGGTCTCTTGCGCACGCTGGCGCCGCGGGCGCAGGTCGTAGACAACCGCGTGTTCCTGGTCGATGGGCCAGTCGCGTCCAGCGCTGGCGTCACTGCGGGCATCGACCTCGCGTTGCATCTGATTGCCGATGAATGCGGTGAGGCGCTGGCGGCCAGCGTGGCAGAAGACATGGTCGTCTATCTGCGGCGCTCGCCGCTCGACCCGGGGCTATCGCCATTCCTCGCGCACCGCCGACACATGCACGCGGCCGTGCACCGAGTGCAGGACGCCCTTAGCGCCGCGCCGGAACGCGACTGGGACATGTCGGGGATGGCGGCGTTGGGCCACGTCACGGAGCGTCACCTGCTGCGACTCTTCCTGCGTCACGCTGGCGTGTCGCCGTTGCAATTTCTGGAAGCCATACGCCTGGAGCGCGCGCGCCAGTCGCTCGAACACGGCGCGAGCGTGACCAGTGCCGCGGAAGCCGCGGGCTTCCGCTCGGGGCTGCGTCTGCGTCGCGCCTGGAATCGCAAATGGGGCGGTTCGCCTCGCGATGCATTGATCAACCCACGCTTTCCTGCCTCCGCCACCGGGCCGGTGTTACGCCGAACTCCCGTTTGAACGCCCGATTGAACGCAGCTTGCGATTCATAACCGACGTGCTCGGCGATGCGATCGAGGCTGGTCGACTCCCGGCGGAGTCGCTGCGCGGCGAGAGTCAGGCGCCAGCGCGTGAGGTATTGCATTGGCGGCTGGCCGACCAAGTCGGTGAAGCGCTGAGCCAGTGCGGAGCGCGACATGCCGACTTGGGCGCTCAATTCATCGATGCTCCAGGGGTGCTCCGGGCGGGCATGCATCAGGGCAAGTGCCTTGCCGACGAAGCGGTCGCGCTGGCCGGCAAGCCAGCCGGTAGCTTCTGCGGATAACGAATCGGCGTAGCGGCGCACGGCTTCGACGAACAGCAGCTCCGAGAGTTTGGCGAGCACAGATTCGCCGCCGGGCCGCGGCATCGACGTTTCGTGCGTGCCGAGCAGGAGCAGGCCGGTGAGCCACGCAGCCGTGGATCCACCACCGAACGAGATGTGTATCAGACGCGGCAAGGCGTCGAGCAGCAGTCCGCACAGGCGCCGGTCGCAGGCCAGATAGCCGCACATCAAGCGCGTCAGGTCGCCACCGCCGCCGTGGTCGATTTGCATCAGCCCGCCCGCGGAGGTTGCGACGACCAGCGAATCGGAGTCGACCGGTTCGCGCTGCAAGTCGCTGCCGACCACATGCGCATCGTCGTGGGCGAGGAGCATGAGGTCGCCAGCCTGCAATTCGATGGTCTCTGCGGTGGCGAGCAGGCGCGCAGTGCAGTTGCCTTCCATGACGATGTGGAAGAACACGATGTGCTCGGAATCGGCAAAGAAACCGGTGTTGCGATGTCCAGTCTTCGATACCGCGCACCAGGGCGCGGTGAACCTGGCGTCGAGGAATATCGCGCCCCGCAAGTGCAGCGCGCGCAATACGTCGGAAAGGACGTCCATATGCACTGTTGGCTTCGGGGTTTCGGGCAAAAGCCGCGGCCTTTGGGCTATTCACGCATCCGCGCGATCACACGATACTAGCTATCGACTGAGGAGAGAGGAGATCCGATGATTTCTGTCATGAATCGCCCGATCTTGCCTGACAACAAGCGATGGCTGGAACTGGCGCGCACACTCGGCGGCACTTTTGCGGAGCGCGCAGCGGCGGCCGATGAGGACGACGCCTTTGTCGCCGACAATTTCGCTGCGCTCAAGGCAAACGGGTTGGTGTCTGCCGGTGTACCGGCCGAACTCGGTGGCGGCGGCGCGACGCATGCTCAGCTATGCGACGTGCTACGCGAGCTCGCGCGGCATTGCAGCTCCACTGCACTCGCGTTCTCGATGCACACTCATCAAGTGGCGGTGGCGGCGTGGCGCTGGCGCCATCAGCAGGCACCGCTCGAAGGTCTTCTCGAGCGAGTGGCCAATGAGAATATCGTGTTGGTATCGAGCGGCGGCTCGGATTGGTTGCAGGGGACCGGCAAGGCCGAACGGGTCGGAGGCGGATATCGCATCAATGCCCGCAAGATTTTCGCCAGCGGTTCACCGGCCGGAGACTTGCTGATGACTGGCGCCGTCTATGAGGACCCGCAGGATGGACCGACCGTGTTGCATTTTGCGGTGCCCATGACAGCGGCGGGTGTGCGCATCGATCCCATCTGGAAAGTGCTGGGCATGCGCGGCACCGGGTCACACGACATCCTGCTCGAAGACGTTTTCGTCCCGGACGCCGCCGTCAGCGGCAAGCGTCCGCAAGGCAAGTGGAATCCGTTGTTTCATGTGATTTCGATGATCGCATTCTCCTTGATCTACAGCGCGTACGTAGGCGTTGCCGAGGCTGCGCGCGATCGGGCGGTGAAACAGGCAGGCCTGCGACGCGTCGATGGGCATGTGCGGCATCTGGTCGGCGGCATGGAGAACGAGGTCGCGATCGCGCAGCTCGCACTGGCCGACATGATTGCCGCGGCAGCGACCAACGATCCGGGTTTTCACACCACGAATCGCGTTTTTGTCGGTCGCACTCTCATCGGGCGCGCGGTACTTGCCACCGTCGATCTCGCGATGCAGGCGGCCGGTGGGGCAGCGTTCTATCGTCGCTTCAATCTGGAGCGATTGTTTCGCGATGCTCAGGGCGCGCGCTATCACCCGCTGCAGGAAGGTGCGCAGCGTGAGTTCGCCGCACGGATTGCTTTGGGCGAGGATCCAGACGGAACAATTGCTGTCGGCTAGAACGAACCGCGAAGCGTGACGCCGGAGTAGGTCGTGAAAGCGCGCAGCATGATGTAGTAGTCACCCGCTGCTGTATTGGGGATCGTGCAAGTCTCATTGTTGCCGTTGAGATAGGGTCGGCACAGATACGAGCTCGTCGTCGGCCGGCTGCCAAGGCGCACATATAGATCGGCGTCACCGGTGCCGCCGCTGATCGTGACCCTGAGCACCTTGCCGGCGCCCGGCGTGATCTTCCAGTACTTGGTGTTACCTGCGGCACCGGCGATGCCTGTGACGGGAACGCCATTCTCGAGAACTGGGTCTCCAGCAGGCGGCGCCGCGTACGACGCGACCAGGGACGTACCCGAGTAAGTCACATACCCGCGCAGCATGACGTAGTACGTCCCTGCCGACGTGCTGTTGATTGCGCAGGTCTCGTTGTTGCCGTTGAGGTACGGACGACAGTCGTACGTGCTCGTCGTCGGCCGAGCGCCGAAACGCACGTACATGTCCGCGTCCCCGCTGCCGCCGCTGAGTCTGAACGAGAGCTGCCGTCCTGCCGGAACGTCGATCTTGAAATAGCTTCTCGCTGCCCGACGCGCCGCTCAGTGCGGTGACCGGCACGTTGTTGGTGAGAACGACATCCTCCGTGCTGCCACCGCCATCGATCACGACACCCACTGCGCGCCATGCATCCGCCACTGAATTGCGTTCTGCCTGGCTGAAGCCGAGATCTGTGGCTGCCGTCATGGACGCGCTGGCGGCCGCGCGGAAATTCGCAGATGGAGTGAGATAGTTGACGTTCAGTGCGTAGAACAGGCGAATCGCCTTGTCCATGCCGATGCCTGTCACCACGATAGTCGACTTGCCGCGCGGGTGCGGGCCGCCCTGCGACAGGAGATAGAAGGCGAGGTTGGCGATGCCGGAGCTGTAGTGGACATCGACATTGCCCGCCCCGCTGGTCCAGAAGTCGAGCGAAGCATCTGTCCAGTGCCGGGTCGTTCATCCAGCGCAATGCCGGCGGCAGCACGTCCTCGCCGATCGTCCACGTGTCTGCAGCGACGGCGAGCGTGCCCGTCCGACCGCCGTCGACCCACGCTTGCGTGAACGCGCCGAAGATATCGGACATTGCCTCGTTCAAACCGCCTGACTCGCCTGAGTAGATCAAGCCGGACTCGTTCTCCGTCACCGCATGAGTGAGCTCGTGCGCGGTGACGTCGACGCTGCGCGCGAGCGGAAAGCAACCCTGGGCGACAGTGCCGTCGCCGTAGACCATCTGACTGCCATTCCAGAAGGCATTGCAGTAGTTGGATGAGTAATGAACGGTGCTCCTGAGCATTGCGCCGGCGTTGTTGTACGAATCGCGATTCCAGAAATTCCAGTACGCGTTGTAGGTGTCGCCCGTGTTGTCGTAGGCCGCGTTGACGTCGACGTCTGACGTTGCGGCCTGGCCCTCGCTGCGCCTGAGCGAGCCCGGCAGCGAGGTACCGTTATTGGCACTGTAGGCGCTGCGATTCAATCCAGAATGGATTTGCGGATGCACGCCGACGACAGTCCCGCTGTCCACGTCGACGTACACCTTGTCGCGCACCGGCGTCGCTGCGCGCTCGCCTTCGGCGACGATCTCGTAGGTCTTGAACGTCGCACCTTCCGGAGTGATGAGATAGACGGCCCGCGGCGTCGACATCGACATGCCGGCGAAGCGCGCGTCCGCCTGCACGAAAGTCAGCGCGGCGCTCGGACCGATGTCGTGCTGACCGAGACTCGCGGGAAGGTTGCCGCGCGCCGCGCCATTGATTGCATAGATCGAGCCCTGCGCATCGGCGTGTACGACGAGATCACCGCCGATGACATCGAGTCCGTTGAATCTCTGGCGATAGCGATGATGGCGACGACCGCCGCCATCCTGGGTCGTCTTGCGTAGCTTGAGGTCGGCAGGCGTCAGCTGTCGCACGGCGAGCGCCGAGTGCAGCGATGTCCCGGGCGGCTGCGCAACGACGACGTGCTGTTCGTCCGAACCCGTCGACTGCGCCGAGCTCGTGGATGCCAGCGCGCAGCTAGCGAGTGCGAGTGCAACTAGAAGACCGGGAACAGGTCTGGGCAGTAGCATCGCGGCTCTCCAGTTGCATGTGCCAGTCATTGTCCGGGGCGAGTTCCTGCCCGTCGATTGCACAATGGGGACGCCGCGGTACTGACGAAAGGCATACCGATACCGCCTTAACGAATGCGGCGGTGGATCCGATCGCGGTGTATCGACATAGTGGCTATCGCGCCGCATGTCCCGCAAAATCGGCCGATGCAGCCAGGCTCCACCAGCGGGATCGTCTGACCCAGTGCGTGTCGTCAACAGCGTTGCCGACCTGCGCGAGCTCGCCCGCCGGCGAGTTCCGCGCGCGATCTTCGAGTACGCGGACCGCGGGTCGTACGAAGAGGTCACGCTGAGGCGCAACCGCGCTGACCTCGAGGCTCTGGAGTTCCAACAGCGCGTGATGGTGGACGTCTCCACGCAAGTCCTCACGACCACGATCCTCGGCAGTCCCGCCACGATTCCCCTCGCGATTGCCCCGACCGGTCTGGCGGGGCTGTTTCATGCCGACGGAGAGATCCTGGGCGCGCGCGCGGCTGCGGCCTTCGGCATACCGTTCTGCCTGAGCACGATGTCGATCTGCTCGATCGAGGATGTGCGGCAGGCCGTCGGCACGCCATTCTGGTTTCAGCTCTACATGATGCGTGACCGCGGCTTCAACGCAGAGCTGATCGAGCGCGCAGTGGCGGCGCAATGCTCGGCTCTCATACTCACGGTCGACCTGCCGATCCAGGCGCTGCGCCGGCGCGACGCGAAGAACGGTCTGAGCATCCCGCCGCGGCTGACGTTGGCCAACGCTTTCGATATCGCGACCAAGCCCGGCTGGGCTTTGCGCGTTCTGTTGGGCAAGCGGCGCACCTTCGGGAATCTCGCGGGCCGACTGCCGGGATCGGGCGGACTCACGACGCTGTCGCATTGGATCGCCTCGCAGTTCGATCCGACGGTGACCTGGAAGGACGTGGAATGGGTGCGTAGCCGATGGCCCGGCAAGCTCGTCATCAAAGGCATTCTCAACGCTGACGACGCACGCTCCGCATGCGCTGCGGGCGCGGACGCGATAGTCGTGTCCAACCACGGCGGGCGGCAGCTCGATGGCGGTCCGTCGACGATCTCCGTGCTGCCTGAAGTCGTGGCAGCCGTGGACGGCCGCTGCGAGGTGTTGATGGATGGCGGCGTGCAGTCCGGACAGGATGTGCTGAAGGCACTGGCGCGCGGCGCGCGAGCCTGTCTGATCGGCAAGGCCTTTCTCTATGCTCTGGCCGCGAATGGCGAGGCAGGCGTCAAGCTGGCGCTGGAAACGATCCGCAACGAGCTGCAAGTCAGCCTCGCGCTGGTCGGCCGCAACGACGTGAGCAGCGTCGATGCGAGTCTATTGCGGCCTGCTGGCCGCGGCAGCGAAGCTCAGGGCGCCGGTGCTTCGGAGTAGCGCCGCGGGAAGATCACGCGAAAGGTCGTCCCCTGGCCGCTCTCGGACTGCAGCTCGATGCTGGCGTCGAGCAGCTCGCACAAGCGCTTCACGATCGACAGCCCGATGCCTTCGCCGGGCGGCAGCCGTTGCCCGCGCGATGCCGACTCTGAGGCAAGCGTCGGAGCCGGGTCAGCCGAGAGCGAGGCGGGGTCGTTGACCATCGGCCTGCTGCTCGACATCCTGGGCAGACTTCGGTCGCCTCTTTCAGCGCTTGGCGAATCGGTGTTGCCGACTTGAAGCCCGGCCCCGTGTCCTGCACGCACAGCGCCCACTGATTCGCATCGGCCGCGGTTTCGACCTCGATCAGATAACCGAGGTCACCAGCCCGGCGCTATGCGTGGCCATTGCTCCGCTACGCGCCCATCCTCGATGACGAAGTATCCGCCGTGCTGGGCGGCGGTGGCGCAAGCGTGGTTGGGAAAAATGCGCACCAGAGAGCCGACGGGCAGTTGCGGGAGGCTCGCCGTGCTGCCGGCCCGCAGCTCGAGGATGCCGTGCTCCTGGTTGACCTGTTGCAGGAGCAGATCGGGATAGGGCGTGCCGGACGCGTCGCACACCAATCCATATCCCTGATCGAGCAGCTGGCTCGAGGTGCCGCGATCGCGCGACATCGCCATCCATCCGGCATCGACCAGAATCTGTCGCTTGTCCTGTTGATGACCGATGACGCTGGCAAGCACGCTGATCGCGATGTCGTCCACTGCGCACACGCCGATGCCTGCCATGACCAGGTCGAAGAAGACGTAGACGCCCGCCCGGACCTCGGTGACGCCCGTCAGATCGGGAGCGAAGTGAGCTGTCGGTGTGGAGCCGACACTGACGATAGGCGAGGGCAGGCCCGCAGCGCGCAGAGCCTGCGCACACTGCACGACGCAGTCCCGTTCCCGCTCGGCTGCGCGGACGAGCTCGTCGGCGCTGCGAGAATCGTAAGAGCCTCCGGCGTGCGTCATGACGCCACGAAGCTCGGCGCCGCCCTCGTGCAAACAGCGACCAATCTCCAACAGTTTCCGATCGCCCGGCCGCACACCCGCGCGATGATCATCCGAATCGATCTCGATCAGTGCCGGAATCGTCGCGCGCGCTTCCCGACACTTGGCGGCCACTGCACGCGCCTGCTCGATGCTGTCGAGGATGATCGACAGATCCACGTTCTTAGCGCGAAGTGCGAGCACGCGATCGAGCTTGGATGGCGCGATACCGACTGCATAGAGAATGTCGCGTACGCCCGCCGCGGCGAACTCCTCCGCCTCCTTCAGCGTCGACACCGTGGCAGGTCCTGCGGGGCTGGCCATCATGCGTCGTGCGACCTCGACGGACTTGGCTGTTTTCAGATGCGGCCGCAGGGCAACGCCGAGGCGCTGCAGGCGGCCGGCCAGCCGCGCGATGTTGCGATCCATCCGCTGCTTGTCGAGCAGCAGGCACGGGGTAGGCAGCTGCGCCAGGGTCATGGAGCGCGACCAACCAGCAGCGCGGCCACCAGGCGCTCGACGCCCTCACGAATCGGGTCGACGCACGGTAAGCCGGTTTCAGCCTCTATCTCGGCGCGTGCCCGTCGATAGTCGGCCTCTGTCAGGTGCGATGCATTGACCGAGACGCCCAGACAACACACGGCTGCGTTCGTGAGTTGCGCTGCTTCGATATAGCGCCTGATGCAGAAGTTGAGCGGTGGGATGGGATAGCCATCGACGCATTCGATCGCCTTGCGCGAAAGATCGTGGCACAAGACCAGCGCGTCCGGCTGCGTTCCGTGGATGAGCCCGAGTGTGACGCCGGCATAGCTCGGATGAAACAGCGAGCCCTGGCCCTCGACGATGTCCCAGTGGTCCGCGTCGTTCGCCGGGGAGAGCATCTCGGCCGCGCCCGCCACGAAATCGCTCACCACGGCGTCGATCGGAATGCCGCTGCCGGCGATCATGATGCCCGTCTGGCCGGTCGCTCTGAACGTCGACTTGCGTCCCTGTGCGCGCAACTCGCGATCGATGGCGAGCGCCGTATATTTCTTGCCGACCGCGCAGTCGGTGCCGACGGTCAGCAAGCGGCGGCCCGTGCGCTTGGCGCCGGTGCCCACCTTGATGTCTGCGGGCGGCACGCGCACGTCGATCAATTGCCCGCCATGCATCGCGGCGAGCTCCGCCAATCCGGCAATCGTGCCCAGCTTCGTGTGCATGCCACTGACGATGTCGTAGCCGAGGCGCGCCGCGCGTTGCATCACCTCGATCCACGCCGGCTCGAACTGGCCGCCCATCGGTGCGACGCCGATGATCAGACTGCGCGCGCCCCGCGCGCGTGCTGTTTCGAGGTCGAGGTCGGGAAGGCCCGTGTCCGCCTTGCACCCCGGCAGCCGCAGCTGGCCGCAGCACAGCTCATAGCGCCAATGCGCGATCCCGGCGGCCGTCTTCGCATCGGCGAGAGTTGGAGCTGCGCCGAGGAACAACAGGTAGGGAGCCTTGAGCGCTGCAGTCACCGAAGTCCTCCGGTTCAGGAAAGCGAAGGATAATGGGAGATAGACAACGAAAACAATATTTGTTATTCCTATAACAGACGGAGGTCTTCGTGCGAGAGAAGCATTGGCTGACATTGCCGTGAAAACGCGCGCAGGCCTGTTCGCGCGTAAGCCGATCGAGGCGCTGGTCGTCGACACGCCGGCGTCGGCGGCAATGCCGAGAACACTCGGACTGTTCAGCCTGACGTGCTTCGGTGTCGGCAGCACTATCGGTGCGGGCATCTTTGTCCTCACCGGCACCGTCGCTGCCGCGCACGCCGGTCCCGCAGTCGTGATCTCCTTCGTGCTCGCCAGCATCGCCTGTGCGCTGGCCGGACTCTGCTACGCCGAGTTCGCATCGATGGTTCCGGTAGCAGGCAGCGCATACACGTACGCGTACGCGACGCTGGGAGAGATCGTTGCCTGGACCATCGGGTGGTGCCTGGTGCTGGAGTATCTGTTCGCGAGCTCGATGGTCGCGATCGGCTGGGGCGGGTACGCCGTGTCGATGGCGGCGGATTTCGGCTACGTCATCCCAGTGGCGCTCACCCAGGCGCCGCTCGATGTCACCGCTGACGGGCTCGTCGCGACCGGTGGCCTCTTCAATCTGCCTGCGGTCTGCGTGGTCCTCGTATGCACGGTGCTGCTGCTCGCCGGCACCGAAGTTTCCGCGCGAGTCAACGACGTCATCGTCGTCGCCAAGGTTGTGGCGATTCTGATTGTCGGCATCGCTGGTCTCGCCTATGCGAATGGCAGTCACTGGACGCCGTTCATTCCGCCTAACACCGGCACCTTCGGCGAGTTCGGCATCAGTGGCGTCGCGACGGGAGCGGCGATCGTGTTCTACGCCTACGTCGGCTTCGATGCAGTCTCGGCGATGTCCCAGGAAACCCGCAATGCACAGCGCGTCGTGCCGTGGGCGCTGGTCGCATCGCTCGGCATCTGCACGGTGCTGTACGTTCTGGTCGCGCTGATGGTTACGGGTCTCATGGACTATCACGAGTTGGCGGTTCCCGACCCGGTGTATGTCGCGCTGGCCGCCGCGGGATCGGCGCTCGCCTGGACCCGGCCGCTCATCGGCGCGGTCGTCGTGGTCGGCCTGATTTCCGCGCTGCTGGTCACGCTGCTCGGCCAGGTACGCATCTTCTACGCGATGTCGCGGGATGGATTGCTGCCGCCGGCCTTCTCGGCGATCCATCCCCGTACGCGCACGCCGCACTTCGGCACGCTGCTCAGCGGGATCTCGGCGGCGGTCATCGCCGGGGTATTCCCGCTCAACCTGCTGGGCGAGCTGATTTCGATCGGCACGTTGCTGGCGTTTGCCATCGTCTGCGTCGGCGTCATGGTATTGCGTCGGCGCCGGCCCGAGCTCGCCCGGCCGTTTCGCGTGCCCGGCTATCCCTGGGTGCCTCTCGCGGGAATCGTCGTCTGCGTGGCACTGATGCTGAGCTTGCCGCCAGATACCTGGATCCGGCTGGCAGTATGGCTGCTTCTGGGCGGGATCCTGTACGCCGCCTATGGCATCCGCCATTCGCTGTTGCGGCGATCCGCTACATGATTGACGCCATGGCTAAAGAACCTGCGACGCGCCACGTTCATCGATACCAATCGCTGATCCAGTCGCGGCTGAACGAGCTCAGCACAGCGGAGCAGGCGGTCACCGCGCACCTGGCCGCACATCCGGAGCAGCTGCCGTTCGAGACCGCAGAGTCGATCGCCAAGCGGCTTGGCGTCAGCGCAATGACAGTCGGGCGTGCTCTAAGAGCTCTGGGATACCGCGGCCTGGGCGATCTTCGCGCCGAGATGCGTTCCGAAGTTCCCGATGCGGCTGCAGCACCCTGGGCTCGCCGTGGAGCCTCCCAGCCCGTGGTCAAAGACGTCGATCGGGCGCGCGCCTTGCGCGCAGAGTTGGAAGCAGTCGAAGCGATTCACGCGATGGCCGAGACGCCGGTGTGGCAGAAGACAGTCGGCTCGATTGTCGCCGCGGATCGCGTGTTCGTGACCGGATTTCAGACCGAGCACGGCCTCGCCATGGCGTTCGCCGATCAGCTCGCCTACGTGCGCGCCGGCGTGCGCCATTTGTCGGTAGCCGATCGCGCCTTTGCCGACCTGGGTACCGAGGCGAGCGATAAGAGTTGCCTCGTGCTGATCGATTGCCGGCGCTACTCGCGCTGGTTCCGTCTCCTGGCCCAGAAGGCGACCGAGCTGGGGGTGCCGGTGATCGTGGTCACGGATGCGTACTGTCGCTGGGCGTCGGAGCTGACGCCGCTCGCGTTGCGCGTGCGGACCGATTCGGGGCGGTTCTGGGACAACAATGCGCCCATCGCGAGCCTGCTGAACCTGCTGCTGGAAGACGTGATCGAGCGCCTTGGCGATTCGGTCTACGCGCAGCTCGACGCGGCATCGGAGTTCGGTTCCGCGTTTGTCGGCTTCGATCGCGTGCACCGCAAGCGCGGCAAGGCAGGGCGTAACGGCCGCGCCGGGCGCTGAGCTTCGCTGGCCCCAGACCCCTACATATATATGTGACGCTCCGACATCATGCAGACCCGACTGATCGTCCGCCGCAAGACCTGGCCGCTGCGCGAGCCGTTCGTCATCTCCCGCGAGACCTACACCACGAGTGAAGTGATCGTGGCCGAGATCCAGCTGCGGGCAGCACACGGGCCGCGGCGAGGCTGCGGGTGTCGACTATCACGGCGAAACACCCGATGGCATGGTCGCTCAGGTCGAGAGCGTGCGCGCGCGCCATCGAAGCAGGTGCAAGCCGCGCCGAGCTGCAAAGCTCTCTTGCCGGCCGGCGGTGCGCGCAACGCTCTCGATGCGCGCTGTGGGATCTCGAAGCAAAGCAGAGCGGTGTCCCGGTATGGCAGCGGGCCGGAGTTGGCAGCAAGCCCGTGTCACCAGCGTGTGCACGATCGGCATTCGCTCGATCGAGGAATACGAGCGGCGCGCACGCGAGCTCGCGAGCTATCGCTGGCTGAAAATCAAAGTGATCTGCCGATCAGGCGCTCGATGCGTTGCCGCAGTCCGGCGCGGCGCGCCGGCGGCACGCCTGGTCGTGGATCCCGAATCAGGCATGGGATCTGCGGATGCTTGCACGCGTTGGCGCCGTCGCTCGTCGAGCTGCGCGTCGACGTGCTCGAGCAACCCGTGCCGATCGACGCGGGCAACGAGCTGGTCGCCGGCCAATGTCCGATTCCCATCTGCGCCGATGAGGCGATCGATACCGCCGCCGACCTGCCGCGCGTGCAGGGTCGCTACGACTTCGTCAACATCAAGCTCGACAAGACCGGCGGCCTGACCGCCGCGCTCGAACTGGCGCACGCGGCGCGCGCGGCGGGGATGCGCCTGATGGTCGGTTGCATGAATGCGGGATCCGTCGGCGATGGCGCCCGGCATGGTGGTCGCGCAGCTGTGCGAAGTCGTCGACCTCGACGGCCCGCTGCTGCAGGCCGAGGACTGGCCCGACGGCATCGTCGTACGAAGATGGAGTGATGGCGTGGCCGTCGCCGCGGCTGTGGGGTTGAGGCGCCGACCGCCGCCGGCGTAGCATTCGCGCTGCCATCAGCTACAGGGATGCACATGCCATGAGTGGAAGACCATCCCGTTCAGTGCGCCCCATCCGTTGTCGTTGCGGAAAGCTTCAAGGAGAGGTTGACGCTTCCGCGAGTAGCGCCCACGGTGTCTGCTATTGCCGCGACTGCCGTGCCTTCGCCTACTACCTCGGTCCGCCTGAAGGGATGCTCGACGCGTTGGGCGGCACTGATGTTGTCGCCGTGCAGCCGAGACATGTTCGCTTCACGCAAGGCACTGAGCATCTCGCATGCATGTCGCTCACGGAGAAAGGATATGTTACGGTGGTACGCCGCCTGCTGCCGCACTCCTATCGGCAGCACGCCTCGAGACATGAAGATCAGCAATGTCGGCCTGGTGCATTCCGCACTGTCCGCCAACAGAGAAGATCTTGCCGCATCGTTCGGACCGGTCACGATGTACATCTTCGGGGAGAACGCGCGCGGTCAAGCCCCTCGCAATGCGAGATTCAAGTTCCTCGGCGCGATCGTTGGCGTCGTCGGCGCGCTTGCTTGCCGCGCGCATCACGGGAAAGTATCGGATCAACCCGTTCTTCAACGTCGAAAGCGGAGCGCCGCGCGCCGAGCCGATCATCCTCTCGCCCGAGCAGCACGCTGAGTTGATGCGCGCCGTCTGATCGAGCTACCAGAAGTAGATGTAGATCGCGGCGATGATCGCGAGGACCACGCCGGTGTGGAAGATCTCCCAGAAGCCGAAGCTCGCGCGCGTGGCGGCGTCCTGCTCTTTCGTGACCGAGCCGTAGGTGAGCCCCGCGAGTTGCTCGGGCGTCGCCTTCTTCGTGACGACGCTCACTGCGAAGATCAGCACGCAGGTAAACACGAACAGCAGGAAGCTGAAATACAGCCAGTTGATATCGACGAAGGCCTGCACGAGGCTCGGCCACTCGATCCCGTACATCTCATGCGTGGCCTGCAGCACGAGGCGGGTCATGCCGACGACGAACCCGGTGCTGATGCCGATCAGGCCGGAATGAGGCGTGACGCCGCGCGAGAAGATTCCCAGCATGAAGACCGCCGCTATCGAGGGTGCGAGCAGCGACTGGACCAGCTGCAGGTAGGTGTAGAGCTGGCCCTTGCCGAGATCCTGCAGGAACGGAATCCACGCCATGCCGAGCAGGATCACGACTGCAGTGGCGACGCGGCCGACGAACACGAGGTGTCGTCTCGCTCGATTGCGGCCGCAGGCGCTTGTAGAAGTCGACGGTGAAGAGCGTTGCCGTCGAATTGAACAGCGAAGCGAGCGCGCTCATCAGCGCCGACAGCATGCCCGCGAGCACCAGCCCGCGCAGCCCGACCGGAAGCAGGTTCGAGACCAGCACCGGGAACGCGCCCTGTGGATTGGCGCCGATCGACTCGAATCCCGGAGCGCCCTGCTTGTACAGCGCGACGGCAATCATGCCGGGCAGCAGGAAGATGAAGACCGGGGCCAGTTTCAGATAGGCAGCGAACATCGTGCCGCGCCGAGCTTCCCGCAGATCCCTCGCAGTCAGCACGCGCTGCACGATGTATTGATCCGTACACCAGTACCACAGGCCGATGATCGGTGAAGTGAGCAGCACGCCGAGCCACGGAGTGCTGCTCGGGTCGAACAGAAAGCCGGGGATGCCCTGCGTCTCGGGTGTGGTCGACAACGGGCGCCACAGGTGGATCGTCTCGGGATTGGCGGCGCGCAGCGCGTCCAGGCCGCCGATCTGACGTCAGACCCACGATCAGCAGCACCGTCGAGCCGGTGAGCAGGACCGGCACGTGCATGGCTTCGGTCCACAGCACCGACTTCATGCCGCCGAGGACGACGAAGATGCCCGTGATGGTCACGAGCGAGAATGCCGCGAACCAGAAGAAATCCACTTCGCCGAGCACCGGCAACTGGACGCGTCTGGTAGCCGAGGATCGTCTGGATCGCGAACGCGCCGGCGAAGATCGTGACGGACGCCTTGGTGAGGATGTAGCTGACGAAGAAGATCAGCGACAGGACCGTGCGCGTGGCCGGCGTGTAGCGTCGCTCGAGGAACTCCGGCGTCGTGAATATGTTGGCGCGCAGGTAGAACGGCGCGAACACCCAGCCGAGCACCAGCACCAGGTAGGAGTGCAGCTCCCAGTGCGCAAACGCCATGCCCGAATCCGCGCCGGATCCGGCGAGCCCGATGAGGTGCTCGGCGCCGATGTTGGAAGCGAAGATCGACGAGCCGATCAGAAACCAGCCGGCGCTGCGGCTCGCGAGGAAGTAGTCGGTCGTGTCCCGCTCCTTGAGCAGCGCGCACCAGATGCAGATGGCGGTGTTGGCAACGAAGTACAGGGCGACGATGGCCCAGTCCAGCGACGAAAAGGTAACGGCTGTTCCGGTCATGCGGTGCGGCCTGGTTGAGTGTTCGTGGTTGGAGCCGCGTGCTCCTGGCGGCGAATTGTCTAAGTTATCGGTGCCGCGCGCCAGCCCGGTCGGCGTGTAGTGACATTTTGTCTGAGTATTGGAATACTGCGGCCTGGATCCGCGATGGTATCGGAGGTCGGCCATGGCAATCGGTCGGGCCAAGCATTGGACCGCACTGGCCGTATTGCTGCCCGCATTCGGACTACCTGCGCTCACGGTTGCTGCGGAGGCCAGACGCGTGGATTTCGGTACCCTGCAAGACGGCACGCGGGTGGCGGGCGTGGAATTGTCCAATGGCGCGCGCATGTCCGTGCGCATCATCGCGCTCGGCGCCGCGATCCAGTCACTGAGCGTGCCGGACCGCGCGGGCAAAGTTGCCGATGTGGTGCTGGGCTACGATACGCCGCGCGAGTACCTCGCCAAGCCGCAATACTTCGGCGCCACGATCGGGCGTTACGCCAATCGCATCGCGCACGGCAAATTCACGCTCGACGGTCGGCAGTACACGCTCGAGACGAACGACGGCCCCAACCATCTGCACGGCGGCGCGCACGGCTTCGATAAGGCACTGTGGAGCATCGACAACGTGACCAGCGGCTCGCCGGCACGCGTCGTGCTGAGCTACGTGAGCCGGGACGGCGCCGGTGGCTATCCTGGCACGCTGAAGACGACCGCGACCTATACGCTGAGCGAGCGCAACGAGCTGTCAGTCGAATACCGCGCCACGACGGATCGGCCGACGATCGTCAACATCACCAATCACACGTTCTTCAATCTCGCCGGTGCAACCGGTCACAGCGACATTCTCGAGCCATCGGCTCACGCTGCATGCCGACGCGTACACGCCGGTCGATGCGACGCTGATTCCGACCGGCGAGCGCCGCAAAGTCGCAGGGACCGCCTTCGACTTTCGGCAAGCGCGTATCATCGGCCAGTTCATTCACGACGGGCGTGATGAGCAGCTGCGTCTCGGTCGGGGCTACGATCACAATTTCGTGCTGAACGGTCGCGCGGGGACGCTGCGGCCGGCGGCGCGCCTCGAGGATCCGCTCTCCGGTCGTGTCATGGAGCTGCTCACGGCGGCGCCAGGGTTGCAGTTCTACTCGGGGAATTTTCTCGATGGCACGAGCATCGGCAAGACGGACCGCATCTATCGCCAGGGTGACGGCCTGTGCCTGGAGCCGCAGGTCTTTCCCGACGCGCCGAACCGACCGGATTTCCCGTCGGCGCGGCTCGATCCCGGACAGGAGTACGTGAACACGATGGTCTTGCGCTTTTCGGTCTCTGACGTACATGACTGATTCGACGACTTCGCGCTCGCCCCGGCGCCTGCGCTCGCGCGACTGGTTCGACGACCCCGCCAATGCGGACATGACCGCGCTCTATCTGGAGCGCTACATGAATTTCGGGCTGTCGCTCGCAGGAGCTGCAGTCGGGCAAGCCGATCATCGGCATCGCGCAGACGGGCAGCGACCTGGCGCCCTGCAACCGCCATCATCTGGTACTCGCCGAGCGAGTGCGCGAAGGCGTGCGCGAAGCCGGCGGCATCGTGCTGGAGTTTCCGGTGCATCCGATTCAGGAGACCGGCAAGCGCCCGACCGCCGGCCTGGACCGCAACCTCGCCTATCTCGGGCTGGTCGAAGTGCTGTTCGGCTATCCGCTCGACGGCGTAGTGCTGACGATCGGTTGCGACAAGACCACGCCGGCGTGCCTGATGGCGGCGGCGACCGTGAATCTGCCGGCGATCGCTCTGTCGGTCGGTCCGATGCTCAATGGCTGGTACAACGGCCAGCGCACCGGGTCGGGCACGATCGTGTGGCACGCGCGCGAGTTGCTCGCGGCGGGCGAGATCGACTATCAGGGCTTCATCAAGCTGGTCGCGTCCTCGGCGCCCTCGACCGGTTACTGCAACACGATGGGCACGGCGACGACGATGAACAGCCTGACCGAGGCGCTCGGCATGTCGCTGCCCGGCTCGGCGGCCATTCCGGCGCCGCTGTCGCGATCGGCAGGAAGCGCGCTTATCTCACCGGCAAGCAGATCGTCGAGATGGTCGCGGCGGATCGCAAGCCGTCCGACATCCTGACGCGCGAGGCGTTCATCAATGCGATCCGCGTCAACACCGCGATCGGCGGCTCGACCAACGCGCCGATCCATCTGAACGCGCTCGCCCGCCACATCGGCGTCGAGCTGACGCTCGAGGATTGGCAGACCTACGGGCGGGACCTGCCGCTGCTGGTGAACCTGCAGCCTGCCGGCGAATATCTGGGCGAGGACTATTACCGCGCCGGCGGCGTGCCCGCCGTGATCGCCGAGCTCATGCGCCAGGGCCTGATCCACGAGTCCGCGCTCACGGTCAACGGCAAGACCCTCGGCGAGAACTGTCGGCACGCGCAGATCGTCGATCCCGAGGTGATCCGGCCGTTCGAGCAGCCGCTCAAGCAGCGGGCCGGCTTCACGGTCCTGCGCGGCAATCTGTTCGATTCCGCGATCATGAAGACGAGCGTCATTTCGCGAGGACTTCCGCGAGCGCTATCTGTGCAATCCCGACGATCCTGAGGCGTTCGAAGGTCGCAGCGTCGTGTTCGACGGGCCGGAGGACTATCACGCGCGCATCGACGATCCGGCGCTCGGCATCGACGAGCAGACGTTGCTGATCATGCGCGGCGCGGGGCCGATCGGCTATCCCGGCGCAGCCGAAGTCGTGAACATGCGGCCACCGGCCGCGCTCATCAAAGCGGGCATCCATCATCTGCCTTGCATCGGCGACGGGCGACAGTCGGGCACTTCCGGATCGCCGTCGATCTTGAACGCCTCGCCGGAAGCGGCTGCCGGCGGCGGGCTTGCGCTGCTGCGAACCGGCGATCGCGTGCGCATCGATCTGCGGCGCGGCGAGGCGAACATTCTCATCAGCGAAGAGGAGCTGAGCGCGCGGCGCCGCGCCCTGCAGCAGGCCGGCGGTTATCCGGTTCCGCCGCACCAGACGCCGTGGCAGGAAATCCAACGCGCACGTCATCGGCCAGGCCGACGGCGGGCGCGGTGCTGGAATCCGCGACGAAGTATCAGCGCCTCGCACAGACGGTCGGCACTACCGCGGCACAACCATTGAGCTGGCGAACCGGGCGCACCGCCCTCCGCCACTACGTCGCGAGTGTCGTGACGACAACGGACATCGGCGGCAGCTCGAACAACAACGCATCGCCCTTGCGGCCGGCAGTGAATGGCGCCGGCTGGACTGCATTGGGACGCTCGAAAGTATTGCGCGCATCCATCGCAGACGCGGTCAGTATCCTGCCGCTGGCGCTGCGCGGATTCGCACCGGTCACCCTCACGGCAATGGAAGCCCGGCGGTGCGGGTCGGCATTGACGAGAGCGACGTGCAGGCGGCCCTCAGCTGTCACGGGCCGCGGAAACGTCGGCTGCGGGCAGTGCCCACTCGCCGTGTCGATATTCGCGGCGCTTCGATTTGCGCAGGCAGCCGTTGCGTCTCCTGGAACGGGACGTACATCTCGAAGACGTGATACGTCGGCGTCAGCGACCATCTTCTCCTTGTCGGTGAGGATCATCGCCTGCAGCACGTTGACCATCTGCGCGATGT
Source organism: uncultured Gammaproteobacteria bacterium (assembly GCA_963830745.1). Classification (GTDB taxonomy): domain Bacteria; phylum Pseudomonadota; class Gammaproteobacteria; order Steroidobacterales; family Steroidobacteraceae; genus Steroidobacter. The sequence goes on along the minus strand of CAWHNL010000006.1, from coordinate 151,747 downwards.
TCGCCATGCGCACGCGCTCGGCGTGTCGATGGAAAACGTTGAGCGTGAGCGCTGCGACCAGCGCATCGCGCAGCGTGTTCTGCTGATAGAGGAAGCCGGGATTGCGGCCCGGCTCGGGGTCATACCACGTGCCCCACTCATCGACGTACAGCCCGACGCGCTTGTCAGGATCGTACTTGTCCATGATCGCTGCGTGCTTCGTGATCAGCTCGTCCATGCGCAGCGCATGTTGCAGAGTGGAGGCCCACTGCGCCTCCGCGAATCCGACCGACGGACCTTTGTTCTCCCAGCGTCCGGGAAAGGTGTAGTAGTGCACCGAGTACGCGTCCATGTGCTTCACTGCCTGCGACAGCATCACCTCGGTCCATCTGTAGTCGTCGACGTTCGCGCCGCTCGCGACCTCGATCGGACGATTGTCGCGCGGCGCCTTGATGAACGTCGCGAACTGTCGATACAGGTCGGCGAAGAACTCCGGCCGCATGTTGCCGCCGCAACCCCAGGTTTCGTTGCCGACGCCGAAGTAGGGGAGCCGCCACGGCTTGTCGCGCCCGTTCTTGCGGCGCAGCTGGGCGAGCGTGGAGCTCGAGTCGGACGTGATGTACTCGACCCATTCGGCCATCTCCTGGGGCGAGCCCGAACCGACGTTGCCGGCCACATAGGCGTCCGCGCCGATCAGCTCCGCGAAGTCCATGAACTCATGCGTACCGAATGCGTTGTTCTCCTGGACTCCACCCCAATGAGTGTTGATGCGTACCGGACGTTGATCGCGCGGCCCGATGCCGTCGCGCCAGTGATATTCGTCGGCAAAGCAGCCGCCCGGCCAGCGCACCACCGGCACCCGCAGCTTCTTCAATGCGGCGACGACATCGTTGCGATAGCCGCGCGTGTTGGCAATCGCGGAGTCCTCGCCGACCCAGACGCCGTCGTAGATGCCGTGACCGAGATGCTCGGCAAACTGGCCATAGAGGTAGCGACTGAGCTTCGGCCCGGGTTGATCGGCGCGAATCGTCGCGGTGGCGGAAAACGTTCGCGAGTCCTGTGCGTGCGCCTGAGCGCTCGCGAGCAGCATGCCCAGGAGCGCCGTTAGCGACGGGACGAATGATCGCGTTCAAAGCTCTTCCCTCGCTATAGCGGCAGTGCGGCCGCCATGGCGCTCTCGGCTCGCCCCAGCGGATTGCGCAGCGGCAGATGAAACGGCTGCGCTTCGATCTCGAACACATCGCCGACGCTGCGGCTGGATGCCGTCGGCGAACGACAAGGTAGCCGTGCCGAAGAAATGCACGTGCACATCGCCCGGGCGGCGAAACAGCGGATATTTGAAATGGTGGTGCTCGAGATTGGCGAGCGTGTGCGACATGTTCGCTTCGCCCGTGAGGAATGGCTTCTCCCAAAGCGTCCGGCCGTCCCGCTCGATCCGGCATACACCCCGCACGTCGCGCGGCAGCTCCCCTGTCAGCAGCTCTGCGCCGAGCGCTGCCGGCCGCAGCTTGGAGTGCGCGAGCCACAGATAATTGCCGCGCTCGGTGACGTGATCCGAGAACTCATTGGCCAGACAGAAGCCGAGCCGCCGCGGCCGCCCCGCCGGATCGATGACGTAGATGCCCGCGATCTCGGGTTCTTCACCGCCGTCGAGCGCGAACTCGGGCGAGGGCAGCGGTGCGCCCGGCGCAACCACGCTGGTACCGTCGCCTTTGTAGAACCACTCCGGCTGCACGCCGACCTGGCCCGCGGCGGGCTTGCCGCCCTCCAGTCCCAGCAGGAACATCCGCATCGAATCCGTGGTCGTGCCCGCGGCAGCCGCCTGATGCATCTTGTCGCGACTCTCGGCAGAGCCCAGATGCGTCAAGCCGGTGCCGGTGAGATGCAGATGCGCGCTGTCGGGATGGTCGATCGGCGGCAGCACGCGCTGCTGTGCAAGCGCCTGCGCGAGATCGACGCGCTCGTCCGACAGCTGCGCGCCCGGCCGAATGCTGTGAGCGTGACATCGCGATCGATCGCCGCAAGCGCGAGCTCATAGGTGCTGCTTGATGCCGTTGATCAGCCGTGCATCGCCCGTCGTCGTCGATGGCAGCCACACCGCGAACCCCGTCGGCGGAGCGAAGCTGGATCAGACGAAGACTCATGACGGGTCGCTCGGTGTTCGATACATGCCGTCGAGCCGGTGGGGTCGCGTAGCGAGAGCGTCGCGGCGCAGCTCCGGCGGCAGCAGCGCATCCGGAAAATCCTGATAACAGACGGGTCGCAGAAAGCGTTCGATGGCGAGCGTACCGACCGAGGTGCTGCGACCGTCGGAGGTCGCCGGGAACGGCCCGCCATGAACCATCGCATGCGAGACCTCGACGCCTGTCGGCCAGCCATTGGCGATCAGCCGGCCCGCCTTGCGCTCCAGAACCGGCAGCAAGTCGACGGGCGAGCGACGTCATCGTCCGGGGTCAGATGCAGCGTTGCCGTCAGCTGACCTTCGAGATGCTCCGACACGTCGAGCAGTTCCGCCTCATCGCCGCAGCGGACGATGACCGAGGCGGCGCCGAAGACCTCGTCCATGACTTCCTTGTGCTGCAGGAGGTCGCGCCCGCGCACTGCGAACAGCGCACCGCGGCCGCAGTTCCGGCCTTGCGGCTCGGCGCCTCGCGCGAGCATCGTCACCTTGCCGTGCTGGAGCAGGCGCGCAACGCCTTTCTCGTACGCATCGTGAATGCCAGCGGTCAACATGACTGCCGGCGCCACTTGCTCGAGGGCGGCGCGTGCCGCAACGATGAAGCGCTCGAGCCCTGCATCGTCCAGCGCGAGCACGAGACCCGGGTTGGTACAGAACTGCCCGACGCCCAGCGTGAGCGAGCCCACGAATTCCCGGCCGAGCGCGTCTGCCTTCGCGGCCAGCGCGCCGGGCAGCAGGAACACGGGATTGATGCTGCTCATTTCCGCATACACCGGAATCGGCTCGGGCCGCTCGCTCGCAATCTTCATCAATGCCAGGCCGCCAGCCCGCGAGCCGGTGAAGCCCACGGCCCGGACGCGCGGATGCGCGACCAGCGCCGCGCCGAGCGCGCGCGAATTGCCGTTGAGCAGCGAGAACACGCCTTCCGGCATGTCGCACGCCCTGCGCCGCGGCCACGATCGCCTGCGCGACCAGATCGCTGGTGCCCGGATGCGCCGAGTGACCTTTGACGATCACCGGGCAACCGGCGGCGAGCGCCGCCGCCGTATCGCCGCCTGCCACGGAAAACGCCAGCGGAAAATTGCTCGCGCCGAACACCACGACCGGACCCAATGGCACTTTTCGCTGTCGCAGGTCCGGAGCGGGGCAGGGGCTTGCGGTCGGGGAGTGCCGGATCCACGCGGAGGCCGAGCCAACCGCCCCGACGCACCTCGTCGGCGAACAGTCGCAGCTGTCCCATCGTCCTGCCGCGCTCGCCCGTGAGGCGCGCAAGCGGCAAGCCCGATTCCGCATGCGCGCGCTCCAGCAACTCATCGCCCAACGCGTCGATGTGCGCGGCGATCGTCTCCAGGAAGCGCGCGCGCAGCTCCAGGTCGAGCTCGCGGAACGAATGGAATGCGTCGCCACGCGAGCTCGCAGGCGCGCTCGACTTCGGCAGCGCCCGCCGCGCTGAAGCCGCGGCTGCAGGCGTTCGCCGGTCGCGGCATTCACCGCCTGGAAGCCCGCATCGGTCGCAACCTCGGCGGCACCGACCAACAATTTTCCCGAAACCGGCATCGGCGCCTCCTTCAAGCTCGCGCGCGCTGGCTCTGGTATAACTCAGACAATATAGCAACCGGCCCGCGAGCACACAAACGCGGCTCGGCCGCCGCGCCGGTGAGGGCTGACGGCGAACACACCACGTGGACTCAGCTCGCCGAGGCTTTCTTCTTCGCTGGTCGGCGAGCGTTGGTCGTGTCCAGCAGCGCGAGATCGATGAGCGTCGTCATGGCCGTCTGGGCGGCTTTCGGGTCCTTCGCTTTGACCGCCTCATAGACGCGTATGTGGTCCGGCATCGGATCGCGCGCGAGCGGACTGTGGCGCTGTTTGAAAATCGTCGTCCACGACACGGCAGCGGCGACGCCGGTGGTCAACGAGACGACGAACGCGTTACCGCTGGCGCGCAGCAGCGCCGAATGGAAGTTCTGGTCGGCGATGCGGCCGGCCTCCACTGCGAGCGAGTGCTCGTTCATTCCCTGCAGTGCGCGCGCCATCGCGTCGAGCTCGGCATCGGTACGCCGCAGCGCCGCCAGCGCCGCGGCCTGCGGCTCGACGATCCGGCGCAACTCGAACAAGCCATTCAACAGCTCGTCGTCCGGCTCGTACTCGAAAATCCACGACAGCACATCCGGGTCGAGCAGATGCCAGTGCTCCGGCGCGCTCACCTTCGTGCCGACCTTGGGGCGCGACTCGACCAATCCCTTGGCAGCCAGGATGCGTACCGCCTCGCGATACGCGGTGCGCGACACCTTCAAGCCGGTCGCTGGCATCGATTTCGCCTTTCAGTATGTGCGCCCGGCAGGTAACGGCCCGAAACGATCTGCACGCCGAGGTCGCGCGCGATCGAGCCGTGCAGGCGCAACGCTTTGCGTCGCGCCCGCGCGCTGACTCTGACCACTGCCGCCCTGTTCGCCATTGCGCAATCCCGCCGACCGCCGCGCAACCGTTGCGCCGGCGCCTAGTTTACGCAGGTCCAGACCGCCTGCGCAGCGGCTTCGCGTCGCTGCTGCGCGCGCTGCTGCCGGCATCTTGCCTGGGTCGGCGAATGCCGGTACGATCGATTTGTCTGAGTTATAAGATCTTCTTGTCTGAGTAATACCTGCAAGCGGGCCGGGCACACGCACCGTTGCGCATCGGGGGGATGTCATGAAGAAGAGCTTGGTGCTGTGCTCCGCGGTCGCGGCCGCGCATGGGCATGCGAGTTGCCGGGCGCGCAGCAGTCGACCGCGTCGCAACCGCATCGAGGAAGTCGTCGTCACGGGCGTGCGCGCCAGCATCGAGAGCGCGCAAGAGATCAAACAGCAGGCGATCGAGATCGTCGATGCCATCGTCGCGGAGGACATCGGCAAGCTGCCGGACAACAGTGCTGCGGAAGCGTTGCAGCGCGTGCCGGGCGTGCAGATCGCGCGCGCGCGCGGTGACGCGAGCCTGGTGCTGATCCGCGGACTGCCGAATTTCGTGACCACGCTCAACGATCGCCAGATATTCACGACCACCGGCCGCGGCATTGCGCTGGCCGACATCCCGGCGGACCTGGTGAAGCAGATCGAAGTCTTCAAGACGCAGTCGGCCGATCAGTTCGCCGGCGGGCTGGTCGGTGCGATCAACGTCGATCTGCGCCGCCCGTTCGATTTCGATGGGTTGCAGCTGGCCGGCACGCTGCGCGGGCTGTACAGCGAGAACACCGAAGACACCGACCCGATCGCCAGCGTGCTCGCCAGCAACCGCTGGAATACCGATGCGGGCGAGTTCGGCGCGATGCTCAGCGTGTCGTACCAGGACAGGCGCTACCAGGAGGCGAACACCTTCGACGGCACCTATGATTCGGTCGATCCGCCGGGCCAACCGCCGACACCGACCAATCCGAGCGACAACATCCTGCGGCCGTTCGTCATCGGTGAGATCTACACACTCGGCGAGACCGTGCGCGAGTCCGCCAACCTGTCGCTGCAGTGGGCCCCGAGCGACGGGGCGAGCTTCTATTGGGACAGCTTCTACGTGAAATACGACGAGGACTACGAGCTCAATTTCTGGATTCCGCTGCCGGGTATCAGCTCGACCGGGTTCACGCTCAAGCCGGGCTCGAACGTCGCGCAGACGTGGAACTCGTCCGACATCTTCACGCTCACCAGCAACCAGGCGTTCGCGCGCAAGTCCGATACGTTCCAGACCGCGATCGGCGGCTCCTGGAGTGTCACCGATCGGCTGACGCTGCACAGCGATCTGGCCTATACGCGCAGCACTGGCGACAATCGCGGCGCGATTCTCGACACCGGTTTCATCGCGCCGCGCATGGAAGTCGACTTCTCGCAGGGCGGCGCCTCCAATTCCAGGATCCTCAACGCCGACGGCACGCCGTTCGACGTGACCGATTCATCGCATTTCTGGCTCGAGCAACTGTTCGACCAGTGGGACGAGCAGGAGGGCGAGGACGTCAACTTCACGGCGGATCTCGCCTATTCGCTCGACGGCGGCTTCTTCAGCAGCGTCGGCGGCGGCATCCAGATCGGCAGTCGCACTGCCGAGAATCGCGCCGCGCTCGGCTCTGGCAGGGGGCGACCGCCGGGAGTCCAGGTCTTCGTCGACCAGGTCGAAGGGCTCACCGGACGCGCCGGCATCCAGGACGTGTCGCCGGACGACATCCTGGACGGCGACCGCAACCTGTGGACACGGCAGTGGTTCATCGCCAATCGCGAATTCCTGCTGGACAATACGGACGTGCTCCGACAGCTGTTTGGGGCCAGCGCGGCGCGGCCGCCCGAGGAGCCGACGCGTTTCTACGAGGATGACGAAGACACGTATGCCGTGTACGCGCAGGCAAATTTTGCAACGCAGCTCGGCGCACTGCCGCTCGACGGCGTGCTGGGCATGCGGTTCGTGCGCGCCGAGTCGTCCTTGAAGGGTTCATAGCGAACACGGTCGCCGGCGTCAGGACCAACACCGCGACGCGAGATCAACAAGTCCGACGATTACTTCCTGCCGAGCTTCAACGTACGGCTCAAGCTCAAGGACGATCTGCACCTGCGCCTGGCGGGCTCGAAGACCGTCGTGCGCCCGGACTTCGATGACCTCAATCCGGGCACGGCCTTCACCGCGCCCGGGCCGACGCTGCCCGGGCAGGGCCAGGGCGGCAATCCGAATCTCGAAAGCCCGGAAGCGGTCAACGTCGATCTGTCGCTGGAGTGGTATTTCCGCCAGGGCTCGTCGTTGACGGGCGGCGTGTTCTATCGGGACATCAGCGACTACATCCAGATCTTCAGCAGTCCGGAGATCATCGGCGTTCAGGAGTTCCAGGTCAGCCGGCCGCGCAACACGGATGCGGAGCTGCAGGGTGCGGAAGCCGCTTACACGCAGTTCTTCGATACGCTGCCGGGCTGGCTCGGCGGCTTCGGCCTGCAGCTGACCTACACGTACATCGACCATTCCGCGACCACGCCTGACCTGCGGGCGGATCCGACCGGGCAGACGTTCAGGGAGGCCGATGTCACCAACGTTTCCGACAACTCGTACAACGTGATCGGCATCTACGAGAAATACGGTCTGTCGGCGCGTCTCGCCTACAACTGGCGCAGCGACTACATCGAAAGCTACAACCAGAGCGGTGCTCAACCTCCGGCAGTCGTGGTGAAGGACGCGGCGCAGATGGACTTTTCGCTCGACTACGACATCAACGAAAAGCTGACGGTCTCGTTCGATGCGACCAACCTGCTGGATCGGCCGATCTTCAATTACTTCGGCACCGGCAGCTCTGACCTCGACCGCGAGCTGTTCCCGCGCGACGTGCGCTCGAACGATCGCACGTTCTCGCTGGGCGTGCGGATGCGGCTGTGAGCGCCGGCATGCGTCGCGGGACAGATGGTTGACATAGCGCCGCCGCTCAGTCGCCGCGAGATGCTGCGCATCTCGCTGGCGCTGGGCGGAACGCTGTGCTTGCCAGCCGCCGGACGGGCGGCGGCGAGCGCGCCGCTCAACGAGCGCCTGAGCGGCGACCTCGTGCCCGTGCACGATCCGTGCATCATCAAAGCCGACGGCCTCTATCACGTATTCAGCACCGGACAGCAGGCGGATCCGAGTGGACTGATTCCGTGGCGCACGTCGAAAGATCTGGCGCACTGGACGCTGCGCGGTCGCGTCTTCGATGCGATACCGCGTTGGGCGCAGGACGCTGTGCCGGGGACGCGTGGCCTGTGGGCGCCCGACATTGCGCGGTTCAACGACCAGTACCATCTCTACTATTCCTGCTCGACGTTCGGCTCGAACCACTCCGTCATCGGGCTCGTGACCAATGCGACGCTCGATCCGGCGTCGCCGCAGTTCGAGTGGCGCGACCGCGGTCTGGTCGTGAGCTCCAAGCGCGGCGATGACTTCAATGCCATCGATCCCAATCACTTCGTCGATCGCGACGGCGCACATTGGCTGTGCCTCGGCAGCTTCTGGAGCGGCATCAAGCTGTTTCGAATCGATCCGGCGACCGGCAAGCCGCCACCCGGCGAGCTGCGCATGCATTCGCTCGCAGCGCGCCCGGTGCCGCGAGGCGCTCCCGGAGCGATCGAAGCGCCGTTCATGATCGAGCGTGGCGGCTACTACTATCTGTTCGCTTCCTATGACTACTGCTGCAAAGGGGTGAACAGCTCCTACTACGTCGTCGTAGGCCGTTCGCGCGAAGTGCATCGGTCCGTACGTTGGCCGCGACGGCAAGTCGATGCGGGAGGGCTACGGTACGCTGCTCCTGCAGGGCAATCGGCGCTTTCCCGGTGTGGGCCACCAGGCCGTATTGCGCGAGTCGGATCGCGACTATCTGGTCTATCACGCATACGATGCGCAGCGCGAGGGCAAGGCGACCTTGCGCATCTCGCCCATCGTCTGGACTGACGATGGCTGGCCGACGGTCGAGCTGTGAGCGCTCGGCCAGCGAGCTCGTCCGCCGACCGATGGACACGCGAGCGTGGACGCACGCGAGCGCGCAGGAGCATCCGCAGGTTAACCGCGTGAGCGGCGTCGAACTCAGACACGTCAGCAAGATCTTCGGGCAGACGCGCGTCATCGACGACGTCTCGTTGAGCATCGGCGCGAACGAGCTGATGGTGTTTCTCGGACCCTCCGGCTGCGGCAAGTCGACTTTGCTGCGCATGATCGCCGGGCTGGAAAGCACCGATGCGGGAGAGATCTGGATCGACGGCAGGCGCATCGACCGTCTGCCGCCGGGCGAGCGCGGAGTCGCCATGGTTTTCCAGCACTACGCGCTGTATCCGCACATGACAGTGCGCGAGAACATGTCGTTCGGACTGCGCAACGTGCGGATCGCCGCTGCAGAAATCGAGCGCCGCGTGGCGGCAGCCGCTCAGATGCTGCAGATCGAGCCGCTGCTCGGACGCAAGCCCGGCCAGATTTCGGGCGGACAACGGCAGCGCGTCGCAATCGGCCGCGCGATCGTCAAGGAGCCGAAGGTGTTCCTGTTCGATGAGCCGCTCTCCAACCTGGACGCGGCGCTGCGCGCCCGCACTCGCATCGAGATCGCACAGCTGCACCAGCGTGTGAATGCAGCGATGATCTTCGTCACGCACGATCAGGTGGAAGCGATGACACTGGCGCATCGCATCGTGGTGATGAACGAGCGACGCATCGAGCAGATCGGCGCGCCGATGGAGATCTACGCGCGCCCGGCAACCGCGTTCGTCGCAGGCTTCGTCGGCACGCCCGCGATGAACTTCCTGGATTGCCTGCCGGTCGCTGCGGCCACGCCGTTCGTGAGCGTCAAGCTGCCGAACGGCGCGGTCGTCGCAACTCGCATCGACGGCGGCGCAGCTGCCGCAGCATCGATCGTTCAAGCTCGGCGTGCGCGCCGAGAGCGTCACAGTCTGTGAGCGGGATCGTGGGCAGACGAACGGCGCGGCGAAATTCGTCGAGCGGCTCGGAGAACGCACGCTGGTCTACATCGAGCTTGCCGATCGAGCGACCATCGTCGCGGAAGACATCGGCATGAGCCGCGTGCAGGTCGGCGACGACATCGGCGTGACTATCGACGCCGCCGGCGTGCACCTGTTCGACGAGCAGCGCGGCTATCACGCCGCGCAGCAGCGCGGACTAGTTCGCCATGGCGGCGCAATCTACACGTCGACACTGGACCAACGCCGTCTATGTCGCACCGTATCTCACTGTTTTTACCGCGCTGCTGGTCTATCCGCTGCTCGCGGCGTTGTGGCTCAGCCTGCACAAGGCGGATTTTTTCGGCGCAAGGCGTGCTGGTCGGCCTGGAAAACTTCACGCGACTGTTCGATGACGCCGTGTTTCTCGCGGACAGTCTGGAACACCTTCTACTTCAACCTGCTGACGGTTCCCGCGCTCGCAGCGATCGGACTTGGGGCTTGCGCTCGCGCTAAACCGCGGCACGCGCGGCGCGGCGCTGCTGCGGGGAATTTTCTTTTCGTCGTCGGTGCTGTCCGTCACGATCGTCACGCTGTTGTGGCGCGTCATGTTCCTGCCGGACGGTGGCCTGATCGCCAATGTATCGGGATGGTTCGGCGGCAAACCGATCCCTTTTCTGAGTGACGCCGATCTCGCGCTGCCGGCGATCGCCATTGCCACGATATGGTGGTGCATCGGTCTGCCGATGATGCTGTTCCTCGCGGCCCTGCAGCAGGTGCCGCGCGAGCTGTATGAGGCGGCGGCGCTCGACAATGCCGGCCGGTGGCGGACGCTTTGGAGCGTCACGCTGCCGTCGATTCGTCGCACCTTGGTACTGGTGCTCATCATCGAGGTCGTGCTGCAGTTCCAGCTGTTCGGCCAGCCGCAGCTCATGACGCAAGGCGGACCGAACAATGCATCGCGCCCGCTCGTGCTGTTCATTTACGAAGTAGGCTTCAATCGCTGGGACGTCGGCTACGCGACCGCGGCGTCGCAAATCCTGTTCGTGCTCATTTTGATCGCCGCGCTCGCACAGTACCTCGCTCGGCGCGGCGCAAGGAGGAAGCGTGAGCGCGCGCGGCCTGCCCGGGCGCGGCACCGGCGACCTGATCGTGCTCGGCCTGGTCGTGCTACTCGCAGCACTCATGCTGATACCGCTGCTGTGGGCTGTTGCGCTGTCGCTCAAGTCGAACGCCGAGCTGATGGTCGACACGAACTCCATCGCGCATCTGCCGTACACGCTCGGCAACTACCGCGGACATCGTGCTCGGCTCCGGCGTGTTCCGCTGGCTGTTGAACAGCATCATCGTTTCGCTCGGCATGAGCGTCGGCGTGCTGGTGCTGGCGTCGCTGGCGGGTTATGGGTTCGCGCGCCTGGAATTCCCCGGGCGCAATCTGCTGTTCGCGCTCGTGCTGTTCGGCCTGGCGATACCGGAGCAGGCCGTGATCATCACGCGCCATCAGATGTTCGCCGCTCTCGGGCTGCACAATACGTACGCCGGACTGATCCTGCCGGGCCTGTCCATGCCGTTCGGCGTCTTTCTCATGACACAGTATTTTCGCGGCATTCCGCGCGAGATCGACGAAGCAGCAATGCTCGACAACGCGTCGCGGTTCAAGGTGTTCTGGCGCGTCCTGTTGCCGATGACGCTGCCGGCGCAGGCGACGCTCGGCATCTTTACGTTCCTGCACTCCTGGAACGACTACTGGTGGCCGCTGGTCTCGGGCACCAATGCCCGCATGTACACGCTGACCGTCGGCATCGCATCGACGCAGATCAACTTCGCCGAATCCGCGGGCCTCGGCTATCTGATGGCGCAGGCGGTGTTCGCCTCACTGCCGATCCTGATCGTGTATGTGTTCTTCCAGAAGTACATCGTGCGCGCGGTGTCGGAGCCCGCAGCAGCATGAGCAGCACGCCTGCAGCGGCCTTGGCTGTCTTGCTCGCAGCGTTCGGGTTGAGCGGTTGCGGTCCGCGGCAGGCCGACAACGAAATCGTGGTGCAACGGTTCTTCGGCGTATGCGCGGCACAGTACGGTCAGGTCACTGACGTGACGGCGGCTGAAGGCGAGTGCGGCATCATGACGGCGCTCATCAACAAATTCGGCAGCGAGCACCCGCAGTATCGGATTCGGGTCAATCCGGTTCCATGGCCCGGCTACAACCAGCTCGCCGCGCAGCTCGCCACGGGCGATCCGCCGGACGTGGTGACGATGCACGAGTCTGCGATCTCGGACTATCAATCGCGGCAGCTGCTCGAGCCAATCGGCGAGCAGCTCGACGCCGTCGGGCGTCGACCCGGCCAGCTTCACGGCAAGCGAGTCTTGAAGGGCGTCAGCAAGGACGGGCAGATTTACGGCCTGCCGTTCGATACCTGGGCGCCGCTGTGGCACATCAACCTGAACTACTTCCGCGCTGCGCGGGCTGGTCAGAGACGGCAAGCCCGTGCTGCCGACGAGCCCGGAGGAACTGCTCGCGCAGGCGCGGCAATTCAAGCGCGCCACCGGCAAGCCCTATTTCGTGCAGGCGCTGACCAATGAGCGCGCAGCGTACGCGCGCAATCTCTACACCTATCTGATGCAGCAGAATGCCGAGTTCTTCGCGGACCCGCAGCGCATTCGCCTGCGAACTCCGCAGGCTCGGCGCGTCCTCGCGCTCTTCAAACAGATCTACGACGAGGACCTGACGACGAAGAATCAGGACTATGCGGCGGCGACCAAGGGATTCATCAACGGCCAGGGCGGGGTCTACCTGGTCGGCACCTGGCTCATCGGCGATTTCTACGCGCAATCGCGCCAGCCCAATCGGCCGCTCACGGACGGCTACACGGTCGTCACCTATCCGCAGCTCTTTCCCGGGCGCGACGCCACGTTCGCCGACGGGCACGCGTGGGTAGTGCCAGCGAAGAAGCGTACCGCGCAGCAACGCGAGGCCGTCTTCTGCTTTTCTGGCGTTCATGGCCGAGCACGATCTCGAATGGGCACGCACGGGTCACCTGCCGGCATTCGACAGTGTAATCGCCAGCGAGCGCTTCAAAGCGCTGCCGTACCGCACCGGTATCGCGAAGCTCGCGACCATCGGCACGCCGCTGCCAGCGGAAGTGCAGCGTCAGTTCCCGATACAGGAAATCATCTGCGAGGAGATGGCGGCGGCGGTGACTGGCCACAAGCCGATCGATGCCGCGCTCGCGGACGCCGAGCATCGCGTCAACGACCTGCTTTTCCATCTGCTGTGAGCGCGAGTGAGCATCATGTTGAAATCCCGCATCGCCGTCGATCGTGACTTTATTCTTTCCGCAGCTCGACCGCCGTGTCTTTGGCACGTTCGTCGAGCACATGGGCCGCTGCGTCTACGGCGGCATCTACGAGCCCACGCATCCGAGCGCCGACGGCAATGGCTTTCGCCAGGACGTGCTGGCGCTGACGCGCGAGCTCGGCGCGACGATCGTGCGCTATCCGGGCGGGAACTTTCTGTCCGGCTACAACTGGGAGGACGGGGTCGGCCCGAGGCAGCAACGTCCGCAGCGACTCGACCTGGCGTGGGGCTCGACCGAAGGCAACGAGTTCGGCACCAACGAGTTCGTCACGTGGTGCCGGACGGCGAACGTCGAGCCGATGCTGGCCGTCAATCTCGGCACGCGTGGACCGGACGAAGCCCGCCGCCTGGTCGAGTACTGCAATCACCCGGCTGGCACGCTATTACTCCGACCTGCGGCGCGCTCACGGCTACGAGCAGCCGCACGACATCCGCTTCTGGTGTCTGGGTAATGAGATGGACGGTCCGTGGCAAATCTGCCGGAAGACGGCGCAGGAGTATGGGCGCATCGCGCAGGAGACAGGCAAGGTCATGCGCTGGGTCGACGGCAATTTGCAGCTTGCCGCCTGCGGCTCCTCGCAGCGCGCGATGCCGACCTATGGAGCCTGGGAATACGAAGTCCTGGACCACTGTTTCAACGAAGTCGATTTCATCTCGCTGCACGCGTACTTTCGCAACGACAGCAGCGACATCGGCGAATACTTCACGGTCATCGAGGACCTCGATGCATTCATCCGGGAAGTGGCCGCAATTTGCGATGCGGTCGCAGCCAAGCGCCGCTCGCGCAAACGCATCATGCTGTCGGTCGACGAATGGAACGTCTGGTACAAGGCCCACACGCCGACCGACCTGCGTAAGCCCGGCTGGCCGAAAGCGCCGCCGCTGATCGAGGAAATCTACAATTTCGAGGACGCCCTGATCGTCGGCGGGGCGTTGATCACGTTGCTCAACAACGCCGATCGGGTGAAGGCCGCGTGTCTCGCGCAGCTCGTCAACGTGATCGGTCCGATCATGACCGAGGCGGGCGGCGCGGCCTGGCGCCAGACGATCTTCCATCCGTTTGCACAGGCCGCGCGTCATGCGCGTGGCAACGTACTGCGGACGCACATCGAGAGCGGGTCGTACTCGACCAAAACCCATCCCGACGTGCCGTTCGTCCTGGCCAGTGTTCTGCACGACGCGGCCAGCGGCACGGTGACGGTTCTGGCACTGAATCGCAATGCAAGCGATGCGATCGAGCTCGAAGTGGAGCTGCGGCGATTGGGTGCGCGCGAGCTCGAGTTCGCGAGCGAGTTGCATCACGGCGACCTCAAGGCGATCAACAGCAGGCAAGCGCAGGCCGTCGTGCAGCCGCAGATGCGCGACGATGTAGCAGTTCGCGGCGAGTGCCTGCGGGCGAAGCTCAAGCCGCTGTCCTGGAATGTGTTCGTGCTCAAGTCGACCGGTGACTAGCCGTGTGCAACATCCGGCGTAGAGCATTCGTGCCTGCACTATTGGGCACAGCGCTGAGCCGTCGCTTGCACCGCCGGCACTGCTGACCGGCACACGACAGAAGTTGCGCATTTCGCACTCGGCGATGTGCAGTTGCTCGACAGTCCCTTCAAGCGCGCCAGCGAGCGCAACGCTCGCTATCTGCTCAGTCTCGATCCCGACCGCCTTCTGCACAACACGCGCAAGTATGCCGGGCTCGCGCCGAAGGCTGAGCTCTATGGAGGCTGGGAGTCGCAAGGCATCGCTGGCCACACGCTCGGCCACTACCTCAGCGCACTGGCCCTGCAGTTCGCCTGCTTCCGGTGACAAGCGCTTTCGCGAGCGCATCGACTACATCGTCGCGGAAATGGCCGAGGCGCAACGTGCATACGGCGACGGCTATGTCGGCGCGCTGCCGCCGCTTGGAGCTGCAGACCCTGCGCGACCTGAAGCAGGGCAAAGTCGCGTCGAAGAATCCGTTCTTCTTCGCGAACGGCGCGTGGGTTCCGTGGTACACGCAGCACAAGATTCTCGCGGGCCTGCGGGACGCGTGGCTGCTGGGAGGCAACGCCCAGGCGAAGGACGTCGCATTGCGCCTCGCCGATTGGGTGGACGATGTCACCGCACCGCTCACGGACGCACAACTGCAGACGATGCTGCAGGTCGAGCACGGCGGGATGGTCGAGGTTCTCCTCGACCTGTACGCGGCGACGGGTAACGAACGCTATCGCAACGTGTCGCGGCGCTTCGAGCATCGCGCCGTACTGGAGCCGCTGCGCTCCGATCGCGATGAGCTCGCGGGCAAGCATGCGAACACGCAAATCCCGAAGATCACCGGTGCGGCGCGCAGTTTCGAGACCACCGGCGCGTCGCCTGACCGCGCCGCCGCGGAGCAGTTCTGGCGCCGCGTGGTACGGGAACACTCATGGGTCATCGGCGGCAATAGCGATGGAGAGCATTTCTTTGCGCCGCTCACTGCCGCAGACCATCTGAGCGCTGCGACAGCCGAGACCTGCAACACCTACAACATGCTGAAGCTCACCGAGCATCTGTTCACATGGCAGCCGCAGGTGGAGTACGCGGACTACTACGAGCGCGCCTTGTACAACCATATCCTCGCCTCGCAGGAGCCGCGGCGCGGCATGTTCGCGTATTTCATGTCACTGAAGCCGGGCCACTTCAGGACCTACAGCACGCCGGAGGAATCGTTCTGGTGCTGCGTCGGCAGCGGCATGGAGAATCACACGAAGTATGGCGCTGCCATCTACTTCCACGACAGCCATGATGTGTACGTCAACCTGTTCATTCCCTCGGTGCTGAGCTGGCGGGAGAAGGGGCTGGTACTCGAACAGCGCACTCACTATCCGGTGAGCAACCGCATTCAGCTGATCGTGAAATCTCCGCCGGCGGAACGCATGCGCTTGCAGCTGCGCTCGCCGGCTTGGGCAGCGGCGCCGCTCGCGATCCGGATCAATGGCAAGCCGCTGATCGCGGATGCGAGCCCTGGGCGATACGTTGCCGTCGAGCGTCGCTGGCAGCGCGGCGACACCATCGAAGTGGTCATTCCGATGACCGTACGCGCAGAAGCGTTGCGCGGCTCGCCGGATCAGATTGCCTTTATCTATGGCCCGGCGGTGCTGGCAGGTGACCTCGGTCCGGCGCCTGCAACCGCGACCGCTCCCTATGCGAAGGACCAGAGTGCCAATCTCAAGGCGCCGGACATCGCAGTACCGATGCTCGCTGGCGACGTGCACTCGGTCATGGCAGCGGTGACACGCTTGCCCGGCGAGGATCTTGCATTTCGAATGCCCGTGATCGGCCAGCCGCAGGCGGTGACGCTGCGACCGTTCTGGGACGTGCCCTTTCGGCGCTACAACGTTTACTGGACGGTGCGGAAGTAAGTGAAGCTGTTGGCCGGCATCGTCGCGCTCCTTTCGCTGGCGGCGACCGCATCTACTGCGGGCGCGTGCATCGCGCCGGGTTCCGTCTGTGCGCACGAGACGAAGGGCAGCTTCGCGCTGATTCGCAACGGCCGTCCGGCTGCCATCCTCATCGATGCGGGCGCTGATCCTGCCGTCAGGCATGTCGCCGACAGCTTCGCTGCGGACCTGGAGCGTGTCGGTGGGCGAGCGCCGGACCGCCTCGACGATGCTGACCGAGCGAGCGGCGACCTGATCATTATCGGCGTGCTCGGGCACAGCGCCGTCATCGATGGGTTGGTGCGCGCCGGCAAGATCGCGGCGAGCGACATCGCCGGGCAATGGGAAGCGTATCGGCAGATCGTCGTCGATCGTCCTTTCCCGCAGGTCGCGCGCGCGCTGGTGATCGTGGGCGCGGATCGACGCGGCGCCGTGTACGGCGTCTACGATCTGTCGGAGAAGATCGGCGTCTCGCCGTGGTATTGGTTCGCAGACGTGCCGGTGCCGCGGCAGGCAAGCGTGTTCGTCACCGCGGGATCCCGTCGCGATCAGCCGCAAGTGCGGTACCGCGGCTTCTTCATCAACGACGAGGATCCGGCCTTCAGCGGCTGGGCCAGGAAGCAGTTCGGCGGAATCAATGCCGCCGTGTACGAGCACGTCTTCGAGCTGCTGCTGCGCCTCAAGGGCAACTATCTTTGGCCGGCGATGTGGCGCCCGAAGGCGTTCAACGACGACGACCCGCAGAGCATGGTGCTCGCGGATGCGATGGGAATCGTGATGGGCACCTCGCATCATGAGCCGATGATGCGCGCCCACGACGAGTGGCATCGGCACACGGAGCAGGGCGTCACTGGCGGCAAGTGGGACTACTCGACCAACGCGGCCAATCTGCGCAAGTTCTGGCAGGGCGGTATCGAGCGAATGATGTCCCAGAGCAAGGGCGGCGGCCAGGCCTACGAGAGCGTGGTGACGATCGGCATGCGCGGCGACGGCGACGAGGCGATGACCGGGAGTACTGCGGTCAGCCTGCTCGAGTCGATCGTCGCCGACCAGCGTCGCATCATCGCGGCAGTCACCGGCAAGCCGGCCGAGCAGACGCCACAAGTCTGGGCGCTCTACAAGGAAGTGCAGGACTACTACGACGGCGGCATGAAAGTCCCGGACGACGTCATCCTGCTGTTCGCGGACGACAACTGGGGCCAGATTCGCCGGCTGCCGACTGCCAATGTGCAGCGTCGCGGCGGCTACGGTGTCTACTATCACTTCGACTACGTCGGCGGGCCGCGCAACTACAAATGGCTCAATACCGTTCAGATCGAAAAGACCTGGCAGCAGATGGATCTGGCGTGGGCGCGCGGGGCCAGGAGCCTGTGGATCGTGAACGTGGGCGACATCAAGCCGCTGGAGTTCCCGCTGAGCTTCTTCATGAAGCAGGCCTGGAATCCGGAGGCGATGACGCTCGAGGCACTCGCGCGCTATCCCGAGGAGTGGGCCCGCGCGACGTTCGGGCCCGCGCAAGCGAGCGCCATCGCGAACCTCGTGACGCGCTACAGCCAATACGCGGCACGGCGCAAGCCTGAGCTCGTCGATGCGGATAGTTTCAGGCTAGGCGCCAGCACGAATGACGCGCTGGACGGCGGCGAGTTCGGCGCGCTGGTCGCGCAGTGGCAAACACTCGAGCGGGAGATGCTGCGCGTCAAGGCCGACGTTGCCGCCCGAGCAGCGCGCGGCGTACTTCCAGTTGGTCGAGCATCCGATCGCTGCACTGACGAACCTCTACGAGCTCTACTACGCGGTGGCGTGGAACCGGCGTCTTGCAGCCGCGGGCGATTCGCGCGCTAACGTCTTCGCCGATCGCGCGGAGGCAGCATTTCGCCGCGATCAAGAGATCACGAGCGCCTACCACGCGCTGAACGGCGGCAAGTGGGACGGCATGATGGCGCAGACGCATATCGGCTACACCGGCTGGCAGCAGCCCGAGCGACAGGTGATGCCGCAGGTGAAGCGAGTGAAGAAGCGTGGAACGCCCAAGCCCATCGTCTTCGTGTCCGCATCGAACAGCTCCGCGGCGGCGGGCGAGGGCGATGTCATCGCCATCGAAGCGCCGCATTACTCCAGAGCCGTAGACGGCAAGGACCTCGCGTGGCACGTCGTTCCTCATCTCGGCCGCACGCTCGGGGCAGTCACTGCCTTGCCGCAAGGCCGCGGGGCGACGACGCAGCAGGATGGCGTGCGTCTCGAATATGACGTGACGTTGAGCAAGGCGGGCGATCTGACCGTGCAGCTTTACAGGGTGCCGACGCTCGACGTGATCGGCGCAGTCGGCGTCAGGATTGGAGTCTCTGTCGACGAGCGACCGGTGCAAACGCTGACCGACCGGTTGCTGCCCGCTGCAGGCGGGGACGCGTCTCAGGCAGCGCGGGATTGGAGGAGGGCGGTCGAAGACAACGCGCGCGTGCTTCAGGCGACGTTCGCAAATGTCGAACCCGGCAAGCACGTCATCAAGGTCTGGCGCCTCGACGACAACGTCGTGCTGCAGAAACTCGTCGCAAGTACGGTGCCGGTTGCACCGTCGTATCTCGGTCCAGCGGGCCAGAAATAAAAAGGGAGGCGCACTGCGCCTCCCCACAATGAATTTATACAACACAGGGGGGCTTGCGGGAAGACCCCGTGCGTCATGCAGCATCGCCAGCCTGTCGAAACGGCTGGCAAGCGGAGTGACGCGATGACTGATTCGCAAACGTACTACCACGGCACGAAGGCCGACCTGAAGGTGGGCGACCTGATCGGACCGGGCTATGCCTCCAACTATGGCAAGCGGAAACAGGCGAATTTCGTTTACCTGAGCGCCACACTGGATGCGGCCATCTGGGGAGCCGAGCTGGCCGTTGGCGCCGGGCGGGGCAGGATCTACATCGTGGAACCCACAGGATCCATCGAAGATGATCCCAACCTGACGAACAAGAGATTTCCCGGAAATCCTACCAAGTCATACCGTTCTCGGGATCCATTTCGCGTCGTCGGCGAGGTTACGGATTGGCAGGGTCACTCCCCCGAGCGGCTCAAAGAAATGCACGATCATCTCGAGAGCCTCAAGCAACGGGGTATTGAGGCGATTGAAGAATGAGCACCTTCGGCGATCGAACAATTCGTTCAAGCAACCGCGTGCGCCGGCAGACCCGGTGTATCTACCCGCACGGCAAACAGTCCACCCGCTAGCGGTTGCTGTGCGCGCTGTTCAGCCGCGAGTCCCTTCCAGGCGCTCGTGACGTACAGCGTTCGGAGGTCCTCGCCGCCGAACGCGGGCTTGGTGCAGTTCGCCACCGGCAACGACAGTTTGCTCAGCAGCTTTCCCTGCGGCGAATAGCGGTTCACGCCCCAACCGCCGTACAACGCGACCCACACGCATCCTTCGGCATCGACCGCTGACCCGTCGGGGTAACCGTCGCTCTCAGCCACGCGCGCGAAGACGCGTCGTGCCGATAGCGAGCCGTCCGCGGCGAGATCGAATGCGTAGATCACGCGCTCCAGCGTGTCGATGTGGTAGAGCGTTTGTCCGTCCGGGCTGGTCGCCGGCCCATTCGTGATGACGTAGCCGTCATCGCAACGTTGCAGCCCGCGTGCGTCGAAGCGATACAACGCACCCGTCGGGCTGGCTTCATCGTCGTCCATCGTGCCGAACCACAGCCGGCCGGCGGCATCGACGTGCGCATCGTTGAGCCGATTGCGCGGCCGATCGCTGTCCACGGCTGCGATCAGCTGAAAGCTGCCGTCCTCAGGTGCGAACAGGTGCAGGCCGCTTTTCAGCCCGCAGATGAAGCGCTCGCCGCTTGCTGCGACGACGAAGCCGACATCCTCCGGCGCCTGCCAGGATTGCGTCATGCGCGCGGCCTCGTCGTAGCGATGAATGCAGCGCCCCTTGATGTCCACGAACCAGACGGCGCGCTCGTGCGCCGACCACATCGGGCCTTCGCCCAGCCGCGCAGCGATCGGGCAGACGCAGTCAACGCCAGCCGGCGTCCACGAAGTATTCATGTGCAGTACACATGCGCGCGTCGTCCGATGCCAGGAACAGGACCATCGCAGCCACGTCCCGCGGCTCCACTCGTGCCTTCAGACACTGCTAGTTCGAGCGTGCGCGCTTCCTCCTCGGGCGTGAACCACAGCTTCATTTGCCGCGGAGTGCGCACCGCGCCCGGGACGACGCAGTTCACCCTGATGCCGGAGGTGCCCAGATCGCGCGCCAGCCCGCGCGTCAGGCCTTCGATGCCGGCTTTGGCAGTCTGATAGATCGCGAGATTGGGCAGCGCGAGGTGCCACGACACCGAGCCCAGATTGACGATGGCTCCGCCGCCAGCCGCCTTCATGTCGGCGATGACTGCCTGCGCGCAGAAGAAGTAGTGCCGCAGATTCACGGCGATGCGCTCGTCCCAATAGGCAAGCGTCGTGTCCTCCACGCTGTGGCGATCGTCGTTGGCCGCGTTGTTGATCAGCACGTCGATCGGTCCGAGCTGGTCGCGGATGCGCGGAAACAGCGCGCGGATCGCGGCGACGTCGGTCAGGTCGCATGCGTAGTAGCGCGGCGGCGTCGGGCGGTCGGCGAGACGCTGTTCGAGCTCGCGCGACTCTGCCTGTGCGATATCCAGGAACGCAACGTGAGCGCCCTGCTGCGCGAAGCTCTCGACGATCGCTGCACCGATGCTCGAGCCGCCGCCAGTGACGACGACACGCTTGTTGCGCAAGGAAGGATAGACGGTGTACGGCATGGCCTTGCTCATTGACGTTCGGTTAGCAACCCGCGGTTCGCGAGACTGCGCATCAGCCCGGCGATGCCCAGCGTCCAGGGCGGCGCCTGGTGCGACGTCGTCACTTTGTTCTCCAGCGTCCCGAGCGCCGGCGAAGAGACGCGCACGACGTCGCCGGTCCTGTGAGTGAAGCCGCGTCCGGGCGCGTCGCGATCCTGCATCGGCGCGAACATCGTACCGAGGAACAGCATGAAGCCGTCGGGATACTGATGCTGGTTCATCGTCTGCTCGACGAGATCGAGAGGATCGCGGCTGATCTGCGACATCGAGCTGCTGCCCTCCAGTCGATAGCCGTCGGCCCCGTGCACTTCGAGCGCGACCACGGCGCTGCGCACGTCGTCGAGCGTAAAGCGCTGGTCGAACAGCCGGATGAACGGACCGATCGCGCAGCTCGCGTTGTTGTCCTTCGCTTTGCCGAGCAGCAGCGCGCTGCGGCCCTCGATGTCGCGCAGATTCACGTCGTTGCCGAGCGCGGCGCCGAGCGTGCGGCCGCGCGCGTCGCACGCCAGCACGATCTCGGGCTCCGGGTTGTTCCACTGCGACTCGCTGCGCACGCCGATCCAGTCGCCCCAGCCGACCGCCGACAGCACCGGCGACTTGGTAAAGACTTCCGCATCGGGCCCGATCGCGACTTCGAGGTACTGCGACCACAAGCCATCGGCGATCAACGCTTCCTTGAGTCGCGCCGCGGTGACCGACCCCGGCCGCACCGAGCGCACGTCGGCGCCAACCCTCAGACCGAGCGCATCGCGAATGGCCTGTGCTTGCGCGAAGTCGCCGCGCGCCCGCTCTTCGATGACCCGCTCGACGGCCGAGACAGCGAAGGTGACGCCGCAGGCCTTGATGCATTGCAGATCGCACGGCGCCAGCAGACGCAGCTTGGCGTCGCCTTGGAATGCAGCTGTGATCGGCAAGCTGTCCAACTCACCGAGGTCTTCGCCGGGCGGCAGCGCGCCAGACCACGTGTTGAGGAGCTCCGCTACCGTGGGTGAGCTGCGCGATACGTCGCGGACGCGCCCATTCGCCACGATGACGGGGACGGGCCCGGCGCCGGCGTCCAGGCGGCCGACGAGCAGCGCATTGCGCCAATCTTTCGGCAACCCTGTCGCTGCTACCCCCTGGGACATCTGCGCGCCTCCAGAGGGCAGAGTAATGGTAGCGCTATCAGAATACAAGTCACAGGATGTCGGGCCGGGCGCCCGCCGGATGTCAGCTCTTGCGCGGCGCTGCCACGGAGTCCCGCTTGATCAGGACGTGGGCCATGACGTGGTCGGAAACAACTCTCGCTTCACCGTCCTTGCGTTGACGGATACTGCGCAACAGCAGCTCGATCGCGGAGCCCGCCATCGCGGCGATCGGCTGCCGGATGGTCGTGAGCTCCGGCCAGACGGTCGTCGCCGTAGGCGTGTCGTCGAAACCGACGACCGACAGGTCGCGCGGCACGTCCAGCCCGCGCCGGTGGGCGACCGAGACCGCCGCAGCGGCCATGTCGTCGTTGCTCGCGAAGATCGCCGTCGGCGGGTTCTTGCGTGCGAGCAGCTTTTCGCTCGCCTCCAGGCCCGAGCGATAGGTGAAGTAGCCTTGCTGGACCAGCGCAGGATCGACCGCGAGACCGGCCGCCGTCATGGCGGCCTGGAAGCCGTCGTAGCGCAGAGCGCTCGCGGTCTGATTCGGGTGTCCACGAATGAAAGCGATGCGTGCATGGCCCATGGAGATCAGGTGCTCCGTCATCTCCTGGCTCGCGCGGAAATCGTCGATGCGCACGCTCGACAAGTCCGGTTGGAAGCGGCCGGACGCAATCGCCACGACCGGAATACCGGCCGCGGCCAGCTCCGAGAGTACGACCTTCGACTCGCACAGCGGCGGCGGCAGAATGACCCCCGCCACGCTCTGCGCGATCTTGCGCGCCGCCGCCCGCTCGGCGGCGTGGCTCAAGTGATCCCACGTATCGAGCACGAGTTGTGCGGCCGTGCGCGCGGCGCCGGCGAGCGCACCCACCAGCAGTTCGCTCAGGTAGGCGGCGCTCGGGTTCGTGTAGATCAGCGCGATGCGCGTACCTTGCGCGGCCGCGAGGGAGCGCGCGGCGGCGTTCGGCGTGTAGTTGAGCTCACGCACGGCGCGCATGACCAGCTCGCGCGTCTGCTTCGCGTACATTGCTGTTGCTGTTCATCACGCGCGACACGGTCATCGGCGAGACGCCCGCGTGTCGTGCGACTTCGTGAATGGTCACCGCGTCGCCCTTGCGTCGCTCGGTCCGCACGGCGTTCTTCACTCGCATGACAGGTGTGATCTCAGGAGCGCTGGGCTGCGCGCGGTCGGATTATTGCGCACGCCGCGCGCGGGTGGAAGCCGGACAGCTCGGCGTGTTACCGTTACCAGAGATTCGTTAAAGCGTCAGCGGTGGCTGCTGTGTACGCTCGTCGAGCGGTTTGCCTCATGGTTTTGTCCATGGCCCTGTTGTTCGTCGGGGGTATCGCAGTCGCGCCTGCCGCCATCGCCGAGGACGGGTATGACCTGTGGCTGCGCTATCGGCCGATCGAGGAGCCGTGGGCGACGCGCTATCGCGCGACGCTGACCCAGTTGGTCGCGGCCGGTGACTCCGCAACGTTGCAGGCGGCCACGACCGAGTTGGAGCGCGGGGTGCGCGGGTTGCTTGGTACCGTGCCAGCTCGCGCTGATGGCGTGTCGCGCGACGGAGCGCTCGTCGTCGGTACGCCGCGCTCCTTGCCGTTGCTGGCGCAGCTGAATCTGCAGCTGCCGCAGCCGGGCTCGCAGGGATACGTGATTCGCAGCGCGACGCTCGCCGGGCACAGCGCCTTGATCGTGGCAGCGCCGGACGACATCGGTGTTCTGTACGGCGTGTTTCACCTGCTGCGGCTGATGCAGACGCGGCAAGCCGCTCGAGCGGGTGGATCTGCAGGAAGTGCCGCACATCCAGCTGCGCGTGCTCGACCATTGGGACAATCTCGACCGCACTGTCGAGCGCGGTTACGCCGGCCAGTCGCTCTGGGACTGGCACAAGCTCCCCGACTATATCGATCCGCGCTACATCGACTACGCGCGAGCGAACGCATCGCTGGGCATCAATGCGACCGTGCTGACCAACGTCAACGCCAACGCGGTCGCCCTCAGGCCGCTGTATCTGCGCAAGGCGGCGGCGCTCGCGGACGTGTTGCGTCCGTACGGCATTCGAGTGTTCCTGACCGCGCGCTTCGCCGCGCCGATCGAGATCGGCGGCTTGCGGACTGCGGATCCCGCCGACCCGGCCGTCAGGCAATGGTGGCAGGCGAAGGTCGCGGAGATCTACCGCTCCATTCCCGACTTCGGCGGCTTTCTGGTCAAGGCCAACTCCGAAGGCCAGCCCGGTCCGCAGGACTACGGCCGCTCCCATGCCGACGGCGCGAACATGCTCGCCGCAGCGCTGGCCCCTTTCGGCGGCGTGGTGATGTGGCGCACGTTCGTCTACTCGAACGAGTCGCCCGACGACCGCGCCAAGCAGGCGTACAGCGAGTTCGTGCCGCTCGACGGGCAGTTCCGCGACAACGTGCTGTTGCAGGTGAAGAACGGTCCGATCGATTTCCAGCCGCGCGAGCCGTTCCATCCGTTGTTCGGCGCCATGCCGCGAACGCCGCTGATGCTGGAGGTGCAGATCACCAAGGAGTATCTCGGCTTCGCCACGCACCTCGCGTATCTCGGCACGATGTACGAGGAGGTGCTGCGCGCCGACACGTATGCGCGAGGCCCGGGCTCCACCGTGGCGAAAGTGATCGACGGCTCGCTGCATGGCTATCGCCGCACTGGCATCGCCGGCGTGGCGAACATCGGCACCGACCGCAACTGGAGCGGCTCGCACTTCGATCAGGCCAACTGGTATGCATTCGGCCGGCTCGCGTGGAATCCCGCGCTGTCCGCGCGAGGACATCGCGAGCGAGTGGGTGCGCATGACGTTCGGCAACGATGCGACGCTCGTGGCGCCGGTCGTGGACATGATGATGAAGTCGCGTCAGGCGGTCGTCGACTACATGACGCCGCTGGGACTGCATCACCTGATGGCGGAGGGTCATCACTACGGCCCGCAGCCGTGGTTCGACGGCGGGCCGCGAGCGGATTGGACGCCCGTGTACTTTCATCGCGCCGACGCACGAGGCATCGGTTTCGATCGCAGCGCGAGCGGCAGCAACGCCGTGGCGCAGTACGCCGCACCGGTGGCTGCGCGATTCGGCGATCTGAAGACCGTGCCCGAGGATTATCTGCTGTGGTTCCATCACGTGCCCTGGGACTATCGCACGCAGTCCGGACGCACGCTGTGGGACGAGCTCGTGCATCGCTACACCCGTGGCGTGGATGGGGTGCGCGAGATGCGCAAGGTTTGGGACGAGCTCGCGCCGCTGGTGGATCGCGAGCGCCATAGCCAGGTCGCCGCGTTCCTGCGGATCCAGGAGCAGGAGGCCACGTGGTGGCGCGACGCGTGCATCGCCTATTTCCAGTCCGTCTCGCAGCGGCCGATTCCCGCGGGCTATCAGCCGCCGCAACACTCGCTCGACTACTACAAAGCGCTCGAATTTCCGTATGCGCCCGGCCACCACTGAACGACACACACTGTGCACTTTTGCCCTGTGCGCGCTCGCATGCGTCGGCATGCCTGGCGCCGCGCACGCGGCGACCTTGTTGCACGCCATCTTCCAGGATCACGCCGTTCTCCAGCGTGACAAGCCGATCAACGTTTGGGGCGAGGCCCCACCGCGCGAGACGCTCAATCGTGTCACTTGCCGGGCAGACAATCTCGGTGCAGGCGAACGAGCTCGGACACTGGCACGCGACCCTGCCGGCGCTTGCGGCGGGCGGCCCTCACGAGCTGTCGGTGCGCACGCAGTCCGGGCAGGTCCAGACCGTCGGCGATGTAATGATCGGGGAAGTGTGGCTGTGCGCGGGGCAGTCGAACATGGTCCTGCAAGTGCATCGTGCGCTGGACACGCGAGCCGAGATCGCGAACTCGGCGAACGACAGGATTCGCCTGCTGACGGTGCCGGATGCCAGCAGCGTCCGCCCTCAGCAAACGTTCTCGCAGGCTGCGCCGTGGCGCGTCGCTGGGCCGTCGACCGTGCCGGAGTTCTCCGCGGCCTGTTTCTACTTTGCGCGCGAGCTGCAGAAGACGGTCGACGTTCCGATGGGCCTGATCGTCGCGGCGTGGGGCGGGTCGAGGATCCAGACGTGGATGAGCGACGCAGCGCTGCGCGCGGCAGGCGTAGACAACGAAGCACTCGATGTGCTCGCGCTGTACGCGGAGCAACCGGCGGCAGCGCACGCACGTTGGGGCGCGATGTGGGAGACCTGGTGGCTGCATCGCACTCACGCGCGCCGCGAAGCGGCGCCGTGGGCGATCGAGCCGGCGGGCGAGTGGCGCAAGGCGCCGCTCGAGCTCGGACCCTGGGAGCGATGGGGCGTGCCCGAGCTCGCCAGCTATAACGGCATGGTGTGGTATCGCACGAGCGTGACGTTGTCCGCTCAGCAGGCGCAGCAGTCGGCAACGCTGTCATTGGGCTCCGTCGACGAGATGGATCAGACGTGGATCAACGGCCGACCGATCGGCGCCGTACCGGGGAAGACGCCGACAGATTCCGCGCCGGTCATCGAGCCGGGTCCCGGGCGCAACTATCGATTGCCGCGCGGCACGCTGCGGCCGGGCAAGAACGTCATCGTCGTCAACGTCCTCGACACCTATGCGACCGGCGGTCTGGTCGGCCCGGCGGAGCAGCGGGCAATACGTCTGGCCGACGGCTCGTCCGTGCCGCTCGACAACGAATGGCAATACCAGATCCCTCCCGCGGACATCGGCGAGGCGCCGCGTCCGCCGTGGGATCCGGTGCGAGGCCTGGGTGCGCTGTACAACGGCATGATCGCGCCGCTCGGCGATCTCTCGATCCGCGGCGTCGCGTGGTATCAGGGCGAAGCGAACACTACGCAGAGCGCGCGCTACCAGGACCTGCTCACGCGTTTCATGGCCGACTGGCGCGGGCGATTCGGCGCGCAGACGCCGTTCCTGATCGTGCAGCT
Source organism: uncultured Gammaproteobacteria bacterium (assembly GCA_963830745.1). Taxonomy (GTDB): domain Bacteria; phylum Pseudomonadota; class Gammaproteobacteria; order Steroidobacterales; family Steroidobacteraceae; genus Steroidobacter. The sequence goes on along the minus strand of CAWHNL010000006.1, from coordinate 124,583 downwards.
GGCGAACTACGGCGCGCCTCCAACCGCACCTGTCGAGAGCGGGTGGGCAGAGGTGCGCGAGGCGCAGCGTCTGGCCGTCGCGAACGACGCGCACGCGGGTCTGGCGATCGCGATCGATCATCGGCGAGCGCTACGACATTCATCCGGCCAACAAGCAGGAAGTGGGCCGACGCCTGGCGCGCGCAGCGCGACACGTTGTGTATGGCGAGCACATCGCGCCGTCGGGGCCGGTGGTGCGCAGCGCGCGCAGAGACGGAACGAATGTCGTCGTGACCTTCGGTGACGTCGCCGACCACTTGATTGCCTACAGCGCGGACGGTCCGATCGGGTTCGAGCTCTGTGCAGCGAGCGCCGGCTCGTGCCGCTACGCCCGGGCACGGATCGATGGCAATCGCGTGGTGCTGGACGCAGCGCAATCCGCCGTCGGCGACACGCGTGCGTTATTGCTGGGCCGACAGTCCGGTCTGCACGTTGTTCGACACTGCGCCGCTGCCTGCCGGTCCGTTCCAGATCGAGGTGCAACCATGACTCCAGAGGGCTCGGTCCGCGATCGCGAGATCGTGAACGCGCGCGTGATCGTCACCTGTCCGGGGCGCAATTTCGTCACGCTCCGGATCGAGACGCGCGCGGGCATCGTCGGGCTCGGCGATGCGACGCTCAATGGCCGCGAGCTCGCCGTTGCCGCGTACCTGCAGGAGCACATCGTTCCCAACCTGATCGGTCGCGACGCCGGACGGATCGAGGACACCTGGCAGTTTTTCTATCGCGGCGCGTACTGGCGACGCGGGCCGGTGACGATGACGGCGATTGCCGCAGTCGATGTCGCGTTGTGGGACATCCTCGCGAAGCTCGCGGGCATGCCGTTGTATCAGCTGCTGGGTGGACGCTCGCGACAGGGCGCATTGGTTTACGGTCATGCCAATGGCCGCGACATCGCCGAGACCAGCGACGAAGTGCGGCGGCATATCGAACTGGGCTTTCGCGCGGTGCGTGCTCAGTGCGCCGTACCCGGCCTGGAGAAAACCTACGGCATCGCGGGTGCAGGCAAGGCGTACGAGCCGGCCGAAAGCGCGCTGCCGCTCGAAACGCAGTGGTCCACGCCGCAGTATCTGCGCCTCGTGCCGGAACTGTTCGAACAGCTGCGCGTGGACCACGGTGACGACGTCGAGCTGTTGCATGACGCACATCATCGTCTGACGCCGATCGAGGCCGCGCGACTGGCGCGCGACCTGGAGCCGTATCGGCTGTTCTGGCTGGAGGACGCGACGCCGGCCGAGAATCAGCACGCGTTCGAGCTGATCCGGCATCACTCCGTGACGCCGCTGGCGGTCGGCGAGGTCTTCAACTCCATCTGGGATTGCAAGCATCTCATCGAGCAGCACCTGATCGACTTCATCCGCACGACGATCGTGCATGCCGGCGGCATTACGCACGTGCGCCGGCTCGCGGACTTCGCGGCACTCCACCAGGTGCGCACGGGCTTCCACGGCGCGACCGACCTGTCGCCGGTCTGCATGGGCGCAGCGCTGCACTTCGATGCCTGGGTGCCGAACTTCGGCATCCAGGAGTGGATGATCCACTCGCAGCAAACCGACGAAGTCTTCCCGCACGACTATGTGTTCCGCGACGGACGGCTGTTCTGCGGCGAGTCTCCCGGGCATGGCGTCACGCTCGACGAAAAGCTCGCCGCGAAATTTCCATACGTGCCGAAACAGCTGCCGATCGCGCGCCTGCCGGACGGGACGATGTGGGACTGGTGATGAGCTGCCGCCTGGTCGTCGGCGATCTGCGCGCTGTCGGTTGCTGGCTTGCGCGCGCGCCGAGCCGGTCGTCTACGAATGGTTCGAGTACACCGGGCGCGATGCCGTGTTCGAGCAGCCGCTGCCGGCCGGACACTACCGCAATCCGATCCTGAGCGGCTTCCATCCGGACCCGAGCATCACGCGCGCCGGGCAGCGCTTCTATCTGGTGCATTCGACGTTCGCGTACTTCCCCGGCATCCCGGTGTTCGAGAGCACCGACCTCGTGCACTGGAAGCAGATCGGCAGCGTGATCGATCGTCCGTCGCAGCTCGACTTCAGCAAGCTCGGTGTATCGCGCGGCGTGTTCGCCCCGAGCATCGAGTATCGCGACGGCACGTTCTATGTCTTCAACACGCACGTGGACGGCGGCGGCAATTACGTCGTCACGGCGAAGAATCCCGCCGGGCCGTGGTCCGATCCGGTGTGGCTGCCGGAGCTGGCCGGCGGCATCGATCCTTCGATGTTCGTCGACGACGACGGCCGCGCCTACGTGCTCAACAACGGTCCGCCGGAAGGCACGCCGCGTTACAGCGGTCATCGCGCGATCTGGATCCAGGAGTTCGACCGCGCCGCGCTGAAGCTGCAGGGCCCGCGCAAAGTGCTCATCGACGGCGGCGTCGATCCGAGCAAGAAGCCGATCTGGATCGAAGGCCCGCACATATATAAGAGGCAGGGCTGGTATTACCTGAGCTGCGCCGAGGGCGGCACGGGGCCGCAGCATTCGCAGGTGGTGCTGCGTGCGCGCTCGCCGTGGGGACCTTTCGAGCCGTATGCGGGCAATCCGATCCTGACGCAGCGCGACCTGGCGCCGGATCGTGCGAATCCGATCACCAACGCCGGCCATGCCGATCTGGTCGAAGCGCCCGACGGAACCTGGTGGGCGACGTTCCTTGCGACTCGCACTTACGAGGGCGTGCACTACAACACCGGCCGCGAGACGTTCCTGTTGCCGGTCACGTGGCGCGACGGCTGGCCGGTGATCCTGGAGCACGGCCGCGCGATTCCCTATGTCGTGCGCGGCCCGAAGTTCATGGCAGGCGCGTGACCAGGCGCCGCTGTCCGGCAACTTCACGTGGCGCGACGAGTTCGACACTGGCGCGCTCGACAAGGCCTGGCTGCAGTTGCGCACGTCAGCAGCAGAACGTGGTTCGACCTGCAACGCGTTCCCGGCGCGCTCAGCATCGAGCCGCAAGTCGCGCGGCTCGATGACTCCGCAACTCCATCGTTCCTTGCGCGCCGGCAGCAGCATCTGGCGTTCGACGCTACGACGGCGTTGCACGTGCCATCGGCGGCCGGCATCGCAGCGGGGCTCGCGGCATTCCAGAACGAGAGTCATTGGTACTTCTTCGGAACGCGTCGTGCGGGGCCGGGTATCGAGCTCTTCCTGGAGAAGAAGAGCAAAGGCGGGCTTGGAGACGATTGCAAGCACCTCGCTGCCGCTGGTTGCGCAGCTCGAGCTCAGGATCAGCGGCGATGCGCGCGCGTATTCGTTTTCGTACGAGGCGGGCGGCGGCTGGCGAATGCTCAAAGAGCGCGATGACGGCTCGATCCTGAGTACCGACGTGGCAGGCGGCTTCGTCGGCGCCACGGTCGGTCCGTATGTGCGCGAGGAGCCCGCCTATCGCGACACGAATCGCAGCTTCGAAGCGCGCGCCGCCGATCTCGTCGCGCGCATGACGCTCGAAGAGAAGATCGCGCAGCTGGGCAACAACGCGCCGGCGATCCCGCGGCTCGGCGTGCCGCAGTACGAATGGTGGAACGAGGCGCTGCACGGCGTGGCGCGCGCCGGCGCCGCGACTGTGTTTCCGCAGGCCATCGGCCTGGCCGCGACGTTCGATCGCGATCTGATGCACGAGATTGCGATCGCAATCAGCGACGAGGCGCGCGCCAAGCATCACGAGTTCGCGCGGCGCGGGCTGCGCGGGCGCTATCAGGGCCTGACGTTCTGGTCGCCGAACATCAACATCTTCCGCGATCCGCGCTGGGGACGCGGCCAGGAAACCTACGGCGAGGATCCGTGGCTGACCGCGCGCATGGGCGTCGCGTTCGTCCAGGGGTTGCAAGGCGACGATCCCAGGTACCGCAAGGTCGACGCGACCGCGAAGCACTTCGCCGTGCACAGCGGACCCGAAGCAGATCGACATCACTTCGACGTGCATCCGAGCGAGCAGGATCTCTACGACACGTACCTGCCCGCGTTCCAGGCGCTCGTGCAGGAGGGGCGCGTGGCCGCGGTCATGGGCGCATACAACCGCGTCTATGGCGAGTCGGCGTCGGCGAGCTCGCTGTTGCTGCAGAAAATCCTGCGCGATCGCTGGGGCTTCCAGGGCTACGTGGTTTCGGACTGCGATTCGATCGAAGACATCTACAAGCATCACGGGATCGTGAGCACGGCGGCCGAAGCGGCGGCGCTCGGCGTCAAGCGCGGCTGCGATCTCGATTGCGGCAAGACGTACGACGCACTGCTGCCGGCGGTACAGCAGGGCCTCATCGACGAGGCCGAGATCGACGCGGCCGTGCGCCGCCTGATGCTGACGCGGATGCAGCTGGGAATGTTCGATCCGCCCGAGCGCGTGCGCTGGGCGCAGATTCCGTATTCGGTCAATCAATCCCCGGCGCACGATGCGCTTGGCGCGGCGCGCCGCTCAGTCCTCCATCGTGCTGCTGAAGAACGACGGCGTGCTGCCGCTGTCGCGCGATATCAAGACGCTTGCCGTCATCGGGCCGACCGCCGACGAGATCATGTCGCTGCTCGGCAACTACTACGGCACACCGGCCGAGCCCGTCACGATCCTGCGCGGCATTCGCGATGCCGTGGGTGCGGGTACGCGCGTCTTGTACTCGCGTGGCACCGATCTCGTCGAGGGCCGCGAGGAGCCGCGCGCGGCGCCGTTGATCGATGCCGCATATCTGCGTCCCGCGGCGGGATCCTCGCAACAGGGCCTGCGCGGCGAATACTTCCGCGGCCGCGATCTGCGCGGTGCGCCGGTGATGACGCGCGTCGACTCGCGCATCGCGTTTCGCTGGGACCGCGGCGCGCCGACCGACGATGCTGGTCGCGCGCGGCGAGCTGTCCAATGCAGAATGCGCTGGCAGGGGACGACTTCAGCGTGCGATGGACCGGTCAGCTGCTGCCGCCGGAGTCGGGCCGCTACGAGCTCGTCGTGGGCGCCAACGACGGCTTCCGCCTGTTCCTCGACGACCGCGAAGTGCTGAGCGGCTGGGAGGTGAACGAACGCGTGCGCAGCGCGAGCGTGTTCGTCGATCTGCAGGCGGGCAGGGCATACGAGCTGCGGCTGGAGTACTTCGAGGACATTCGCGACGCCGAGGTGCGCCTGGCGTGGCGCCGGCCGGGCGCGAAGCCGCCGTTCGACGAAGCGCTCGACGATGGCGCGCGCCGCCGATGTCGTCGTGTTCGTCGGCGGACTGACCGGTGACGTCGAAGGCGAGGAGATGAAAGTGAGCTATCCGGGCTTCGCCGGCGGCGATCGCACGGACCTGCGCCTGCCGGCCAGCCAGCGCAAGCTTCTCGAAGCGCTGCACGCAACGGGCAAGCCCGTCGTACTGGTGCTCACGGCCGGCTCGGCGCTTGCGGTCGATTGGGCGCAGGCGAAGCTGCCTGCCATCGTTCTCGCGTGGTATCCCGGACAGCGTGGCGGCACTGCAGTCGCCGACGTCCTGTTCGGCGACGTGAGTCCTTCGGGGCGCCTGCCGGTCACTTTCTACAAGGAGAACGAAAAGCTGCCGCCGTTCGACGACTACTCCATGCAAGGCCGCACGTATCGATACTTCGCAGGCAAGCCGCTCTATCCGTTCGGACACGGGCTGTCCTACTCGCGCTTCGCAGTACTCCGGATTTGCAGTTGGATCGGTCGCGCGTCGCAGCGGACGGCACGGTCACAGGCGTCGCTGTCTCGTCAAGAACGTCGGTTCGCGAGCGGCTGATGAGGTCGTGCAGCTGTACGTGCGCGCGCTCGATCCGCAGCAGCCGCACGCACGCATGGATTTGCGCGGCATCGAGCGTGTGTCGCTCGCAGCCGGCGAGTCGCGGCGCATAGACGTTTGCGATTCGCCCGGCGGCCGACTTGCTGCGCTATGACACGGCTGCAGCGAAGTACGTCGTCGATCCCGGCCGCTACGAAGTGCAGGTCGGTGCGTCGTCGCGCCGACATCCGGCAACGCGCGAGCTTCACCAGTCCTGAGCGTAAGGTTCCGTGCTAGCGTCAGCCGCACGCGGGCCAGCATGTGATCGGAAGTCATGTACAGCGTGCGGCCGTCGTCGCCGAACGCGCAGTTGGCGACGGCCGCACCGGTGCGGATGCGGCCGAGGCGACGGCCGTCGCTCGCGAAGACCAGCACGCCGCCCGGCGCAGTCGCGAACAGGTGCCCATTCGGGCTCATCGCCATGCCGTCGGGCAGGCCGGGCGCAGTGGGTCCGAGCAGGTCCGACGCGTCGGCAAAGATTCGCCGGCCGGTCGGCTCGCCGGCAGCGTCCAGGTCGTACGCGATCCACACCGGGTCGCTGCGGATCCGAGTTCGCGACGAACAGCACGCGCTCGTCGGGCGAAAGCACGATGCCGTTCGGATAACTGAGTGAGCGATCGATGACTGCAACCTTGCCGTCTGGCGACAGGCGATAGACACCGTTGAAGTCCAGCTCCTTGTCGGGCGATGCGTTGAGGCCCGCGAGTCCGTACGGTGGATCGGTGAAGAAGATCGTCCCATCCGCCGCGGCGGACCAGGTCGTTGGGGCTGTTGAAGCGCCGGCCTGCAAGTGCGTGGCGAGCATCGTCTTGCGCCGGCTGTCGAGCGCCAGTCGTGCGATGGCGCGGTTGCCCGAATCTGCCAGCAGTATCGAGCGATCGTCCGCGACGATGAGGCCGTTCGCGCCGGCTTCGCGCAAGCCGCTGCGATCCGGGCCTTCGTAGCCGGATGGTTTCAGGAAGATCGACAGGCCGGTCGGCAGCGCGACCAGCGGTAGAGCGTATTGGCCGGCACGTCGGTGAACAGCAGGTAGCGGCCCGCGCGATCCAGGCCGGCCCTTCCGCCCAGGTGAAGCCCTCGGCGAGCTTTTCGCACTTGCGCACCGGGCGCGACGATCTCATCGAAGCGCCGCATCGAAGCGCTCGATCCTGGCCGATCGGTTCGTTGCGAGCATGCAGTCGTGTCGCGAACGTATTGCTGCAGCCACCGCATCGCCGGACGCTCGGTCCCATCGCTCGCGGACGATGTATGCGCCTTGGGCATTGCGCCACAGCCGCGGACGAAAACCCCAGAGCGTGATGCCGCGCACTGCCCGATGCTGCCAGAAGACGGGAAGATCCGTTGATAGTCCTGCAATTGCACCTCGTCGGTGGGGCCGTCGATGTCGAGCTCCGTGACGTAGATCGGCAGCGCCGGTCGCGGCGAGTGCATCGAGATTCGCGCCGTGCGTGGCCATCGGGACGTCCGCGCGCGTTGCGAACGCATGGCCCTGCACGCCGATGGCATCGATCAGCCGCTCGGCCTGCAGCAGCTCGATGATCCGCTTGTAGCGCTGCGTTGCCTGCGGATCGTTGGTGATGTCGTAGTCGTTGATCAGCAGCTGCGCGTGCGGAAAGTACTCGCGCGCCATGCGGAAGGCGTTGAGCACCCAGTCCCAGCCCGTCGCACCGGCGCCGCCGAGCGCCTCGAGGTAGTTGCCGCCGCCTTTGCCGCGTCTGATTCGGCGGATCGTGCAGCGGCTCGTTCACGACCTCGACGAAATCCAGGCTGCGGATAGCGCGCGGCACTGCAGCGAACCACTCGCGGATCTCGGCGAGCTGTTCCTGCGGCGGCAGCGCTCGATCCAGGCCGGCTGCTGATTGCCCCAGACGAGCACGTGCATCTGGATCGGAAAGCCGTTGGCTTGGCGAACTGATATGCCTCGTCCAGCGCGCTCCAGTCCATGACGTCGCGCGTCGCTTCGACGCTGCCCCACTTGCCGCGCATTCTCCGGCGTCACCTTGTTCCAGTACTTGGCGAAGTCGTGGACTGCGCGGGACTGAACGCGCTGCCCAGGAATTTCGCCGGGCATGCAGGACGGTGCCGCTGCGGCGACCTGCAGGAAGGAGCAGCATCAGGCAGGCGGCGAAGGTCTCTCATTCGATGCGGGCGGGTTGCAGCTTGGGTCGCCAAAGCGATGCACGACGAGGAGGGCAAGCAGATAGGCCGATCCCGCCAGCATGAAAACCGGCAGATAGCTGCCGGTCGTTTCGCAGCAGAAATCCCGTGAACGTCGCGATCATCATGCCACCGACCGCGCCGGCCAAGCCGCCGATGCCCACGACGGAGGCGACCGTGCGCCGTGGAAACATGTCGGAAGTGAGCGTGAACACGTTCGCCGACCAGCCCTGGTGGCCGGCAGTCGCGAGGCCGATCAGCCCGACTGCCAGCCACAGATTGTTGGCGCCGGATGCGAATACGATCGGTGTCACTGCCAGCGCGCAGATCAGCATCGCGCTCTTGCGCGCACGGTTCACGCTCCAGCCGCGCTTGATGAAGCGCCCCGCAATCCAGCCGCCCGCGATGCTGCCGACATCGGCCATGAGGAAGATCGTCACGAGCGGCAAGCCGAGGCCGACGAGCGTCAGCCCATACTCGGCGTTGAGGAACTTCGGCAGCCAGAACAGGAAGAACCACCAGATCGGATCGGTCATGAACTTCGCCATGACGAACGCCCACGTCTGGCGATGACGCAGCAATTGCAGCCACGGGACTTTGACCGCAGCTTCCTGCGGGTCGCTGCGGATCAGCTCGAGCTCGGCGCGCGACAGCCGCGGGTGCTCTTCCGGCGGACGGTACGTGAGCAGCCAGGTCACGAGCCACGCCGCACTCAGCGCTCCGGTGGCGAGGAAGGCTGCCTGCCAGCCGAATGTGACTGCGATGATCGGCACTGCTGCCGGCGCGATGATCGCGCCGAGATTGGAGCCGGAGTTGAAGATGCCGGTGGCGAAGGCGCGCTCGCGGCGCGGAAACCACTCCGCCACCGTCTTGATCGCAGCGGGGAAGTTGCCGGCTTCGCCCAGCCCGAGCGCGAACCGGGCGGCTGCAAAACCCGCGACGCTGCCGACCAGCGCGTGACTCATCGCCGCCAGGCTCCACAGCGCAATCGCCAGTGCGTAGCCGATCCGGGTACCGAGCCGATCGATGATCGCACCGGCCGTGACCAGGCCGATGGCATAGGCCGCCTGGAATGCGGTCACGATGTTGCCGTAGTCGATCTCGCTCCAGTGCAGCTCGCGCTGCAGCTGCGGCGCGAGAACGCCCAGCACCTGGCGATCGATGTAGTTGATCGTGGTCGCCGCCAGCAGCAGGGCGCAGATCCGCCAGCGATAGCGCACGAACGTCTTACTCGCCTGCCTGCGCCACGGTCAGCACGGCAGTTTTCAGGTCCACGGAGTTCGGCCCTGCCATGATCTGGAATTCGCCGGGCTCGACGACGTACTGCATCGCCTCGTTCCAGAACGCGAACGCGTCCTTGCCGAGCGTGAACTCCACGGTCGTCGCTCGCGCCGGGCGCAGTGTGACGCGGCGGAAGCCTTTGAGCTCCTTGACGGGGCGCGTGATCGAGCTGACGACGTCGCGAACGTACAGCTGCACGACTTCGTCGCCGGCAACGGCGCCGGTGTTGCGCACGTCCACCGAGACGGTCACGGAGTCCGCGCTGCCGATCCGCGTCGCGGACAGGCGCGGCGCGCCGATCTCGAACGTCGTGTACGACAGCCCGTAGCCGAAGGGAAAGAGTGGCTCGGCACTTCCGAAGTGATAGCCGCGATGCGCGCTCGGCTTCTGGTTGTAGAACATCGGCAGCTGACCGATCGGAGCGGGCGATCGTCACCGGCAGCTTGCCGCCCGGATTCGCGTCGCCGAACAGGATGTCGGCCATCGCAGTGCCGCCCTCCTGCCCGAGATACCAGCCCTCGACCAGCGCGTTCGCTTGCGCGGCGACCTCCGGAATCGACAGGGGCTGGCCGTTGATCAGCACGACCACGACGGGCTTGCGCAGCGCGAACATTGCGTTCGCGAGCTCGTTCTGCTCGCCGATCAGGCCGAGATCGGCGCGGTCGCCGAGATGGTTCTTGGCCCAGGCTTCGCGGCTCGTGGCGCTGCTGCCGCCGATGACGAGCACGATCGCGTCGGCGCCTTGCGCGACCTGAACCGCTTCCTTGAATGCGCTCGCGGTTGCGCTGCGGGTCGGACAGCACGACTTCGTCCTCGTACCAATCGCCGCTGTCGGTCAGCCGCACGCCTTCGGCGCTCACGACGCGAACCCGGTCGCCCACCTTCGCCTTGATGCCGTCCAGCACGCGTGACTGCATGAGTCGGCACGTTCGAGTACCCGCCGAGGTCGATGCGCGCCGCATTCGGGCCGATGACTGCGAGCGTCTTGAGCCGATCCGCGCGCAGCGGCAGGACGCCATCGTTCTTGAGCAGCACGACGGACTTGCGCGCGGCCTCGAGCGCGAGCGCGCGGGCTTCGGCGTTGTCGGTGATGGCCTGCGGCTTGCTTCGCGTCCGCATAGGGCTGCTCGAACAGGCCTGCGATGAACTTGAGCCGCAGCATGCGGCGCACCGCCGTCGTCGATCTCGGCCTGCGTGATCAAGCCTTGCGCCAGGGCGCGCGGCAGCAGGGCGTACGACGCGCCATCCGGCAGATCGAAGTCCACGCCCGCCTTGAGCGCACGGACCGGCGGCGCTCACCGGATCGGCAGTCGTGTGATGCACCTCGACCAACTGCTCGATCGCGAAATAGTCGCTGACGACCGCGCCTTTGAAGCCCATTTCGCCGCGCAGTACGTCGTGCAGCAGCCAGCGATTCACGTGCGAGGGCACGCCGTCGATCTCGTTGTACGAAGGCATCACCGCCTGCGCGTTGCCGCGCTCCACCGCGGCGCGGAACGGCGGGAAGAAGACCTCGCGCAGAATGCGTTCGGAGATGTTGGCCGGTGCGACGTTCGTGCCGCTCTCGGGCTGGCCGTGCCCGGTCATGTGCTTCAGCGTCGCGAGCACGCGATCCGGTGCGAGCGGCAGATTCGGCCCTGAAATCCGCGCACGGCCGCAACGCCCAGCTCGCCGACGAGGTACGGGTCCTCGCCGTACGTTTCCTCGATGCGACCCCAGCGCGGGTCGCGTCCGACGTCGACCACGGGAGCGAGCACGAGCTGCACGCCGCGCGCGCGAATTTCCCGCGCCGACGACGGTGAACACCCGCTCGAGCAGCGCCGGATCCCAGGAGCTCGCCAGCGCGATGGCTTGCGGAAAGTGCGTGGCGCCGCGCGCTGCGTAGCCGTGCAGGCCCTCTTCGTGGAACAGCACCGGAATGCCGAGGCGCGTGCTCGACGCGTAGCGCTGAATGGCGTTCACCAGCTCGATCGTCTGGCGCACGTCGCGATACGGCAGTCTTGAAGGGACTGCCGGGTCCCTGCAGATCGCTCGGCCGGGCAAATTGGCCGATGCCGCTCGGATACAGGCGGCGCGCCGCCGCGGGATCGAAGCGTCCGGCGCTGTCGAACAGCTGCTTCTTCTGCGTCCAGATCGTCGTGATCTGCGCGATCTTCTCTTCCTGCGTCATGCGCGCGAGCAGGTCCTCGACGCGCTGCTCGAGCGGGGTGGCGGGATTGCGATACGCGGGGCGCTCGGCCCGCTGCTGCGCAAGCGCGGGTGCGGCCGCGAGCAGGGCGATGGCGAGCAGACTCACGCGGCGCGGATTCGGCCCGAGCAGTTTCCTCATTGCAGATTCCCCCTGCTGCAGCGCGCGGTGCGCGCCCGCGCATCACGTAGTTAAAAGCTGATACCGTTATCATTAACGCAGGCGGGAGGCCGGGTCAAATCACCGGCCGCGCAGCGCGTGCGCGGCGCGTTTCGTGGAGCGCGGCACCGCCATACATGTAGTTTTTCCGCGGATTTACTGCAGTCCGCGCCGCTCCGACGACGCGTTCCGGCGCACTGCGATCGGTCGTAGCGGGCGGTAGGCCGCAGGCGGCGTTATCGCCACGGTTGCAATTTCCAAATTGTGAGCGCTATCATTAATTGCACTGCGACCGTCGAAGCATCGGCGGCGCAGCTTCAAAAAAACGTCGGTCGGCTATGAGGGGGAGAGAACGATGCGTACGCCTCGGCTCTTGGTCGCATGCGCCACACGCCGTACCAGCCACGTGCTGGCTCTGTGCATGGGCGCCATCATCGGACACACGCAAGCGCAGGCGGCGCAATCGACTCCCGCCGCCAGCGAGTCGCTCGAAGAAGTCATCGTCACCGGCTTTCGCCAGAGCCTGAAGAGCTCGACCGAAGCGAAGCGCGAGTCGGTCGGCTTCGTCGACTCGATCTTCGCCGAGGACATCGGCAAGTTCCCGGACACGAACATCGCCGAATCCTTCCAGCGCATTCCGGGCGTGCAGATCAGCCGCGAGATCAGCGGCGAAGGCAATCTCGTCGCCATTCGCGGGCTTGAACACGAACTTCACGAAGGTGTTGCTGAACAATGCGCCGGTCGCGATCGCCTCCTCCACGCAGGAAGGCTCCAGCGCCAATCGCGAAGTGCCGCTCGACATGTTCCCGTCCGAGCTGTTCTCGCAGTTGTCGGTCGCGAAGACGGCGTCCGCGGACATGCTCGAAGGCGGCGCTGCGGGCACGATCAACATGCGCATGGCGCGGCCGTTCGATCGCGAAGGCGCGCGTCTCACCTATCAGGTCCAGGGCATCGACAACAGCAAGGCCGACGGCACCGGCGCGCGCGGCTCGCTCATCGCGAGCAATACCTGGGGAAATTTCGGCGCGCTGGTCGGCGTGGCCGGCGTTCACAACAAAGTGGCGACCGACGGGATTCGAGACGGTCGGCTGGGCCAGCATGGCGCTGACGTCCGGCGCAATGCGGCGCGCTGGAGCGCCGTGCAACACCACAGGCGGCAACGGGCCCGGCACGCCCGCGACAGTGCCCGGCAACGCGAGCACGGCCGGCAGCCGGGATGACGGCCAATGCGCCGATCGATCAGGCATTCCTGCTGGCGAACAACCCGGGCCGCACCATCCAGCAGATCGACAACGCGCTCATCCCGCGACTCGGTCGCCCGATGTTCGAAGTCGGCGACAAGGATCGCTACAACGGCGTCGTCAGCCTGGAGTTCCGGCCGAGCGACGACCTGCATGTGTACGTCGATTCGATGTACGGCAAGACGGAGAACGATTTCGACCGCGTCGACATGATGTGGGGCGTGCGCGCCGGCAGCCAGGGCGGCCGGATCATTCCGACGCAGCTGCAGGTGGACCGCGAGAACTGCGCCAACGGTTGCGTTGTCACCAGCGGCGTGTTTCCGAACTCGCAGTTCATGCTGGAGTTCCGCCCCTATGTCGAAGACACCGACTTCTGGGGCACGAACCCCGGCCTGAACTGGCAGATCAGCGACAACCTGAACCTGGACGTGCAGGGCAACTACACGCGCAGCGAGTTCCGGCGCGAGTCGCCGACGGTGCTGGTGATTTCGGGCGCGGCCACCATCAACTACACCAACGATGGCGGCATTCCGCAGATCACTTCCGCGCACCGACCCGAACAATCCTGCGAATTTCCACTGGCTGGTCACCGACCGCGGCGGCACCGACGTCGGCCGCGTCAACGTGCCGGTCGAGAAGCGCGAGACCGAGACGACCGGCGGCCGCTTCGCCGCTGACGTGGGGCGACGATGATCTGAACCTGAAGGTGGGCGCGGCCTACGACGAGGTGTCGCGCGACATCAGGCCGCTGGGCAACGATCCGGCGTGGTCGGCCGCTGCGTGCGGCGGCAATCCGAGCAACTTTGCGCTGCCACCCAACGCCCAGCCGCCCTGCCGCGGTCAAACGACGGCGGAGATCGCCGCGGCGAACGCAGCGGCGATCGCCGCAGGCCAGGCACCTGCCGTATCCGACGTACCTGAACTACGCCGGCTCACTCATCACGGATGCGGCAGTGCCTGGCTATCTGCGGCCGACGCAGTATGGCGTTCGTCACCGTCAATTGGGACGCCTTCGCGCGCGACTCCAACTTCGACGCGATTCAGGCAGCTTCGCTCGAAGCGGGCGGGCTGCCGACGACGGCCAACTGGGGCACGATTTCCGAAGAGGCCACCGGGCTGTTCGCGCAGCTCAACGGCAATCTGGAAATCGGCGACAACCGGTTGCGCTACAACGTCGGCGTGCGCTACGTGCAGACGGATCAGTCCGTGATCTCGCGTATCACCGTGCCGGATTCCGCCAACGCAGCGCGACCCGAGGGCTCGAAGGTCCCGGACGCCGCCAATCATGTCGAGGTCAAGACGGACTACGAGAACTGGCTGCCGGCCGCGAACCTGGCCTGGAACATCACCGACAATGCGATCGTGCGAGCCGGTCTGTCCCGGACCATGACCCGCGCGAATCCGACGGACATGCTGCTGGGGCTGGCGATCCGCAACGCCGACGTTTCGCAGGTCGATCTCGGCAATCCGGATCTCGAGCCGTTCCTGTCGGACAACATCGACCTCGGCTTCGAGTACTACACGGGCGAGGAGGGCTATTTCGGCGTCGCCGCGTTCCGCAAGGGCATCGAAGGGTTCACGCAGCGGCAGACTCGCAACATCACGTTCGGCGATCTCGCCCCATTCGGCATCACGCTGGACTCGCTGAGTCAGCAACAGCGGGACTCGGTGAATGCCCGCGGCGGCAACAGCGCTTTCGTGGCGTTGAGTCAGACAGTGAATGCCAGCGGCCGGCTGACGATCAACGGCGTCGAGTTCAACTGGGTGCAGCCGCTCGACTTCCTGCTCGACCGGCTTCGGCCTCGGCGGGCTCGGCTTCACGGCGAACTACACGATCATCGATCAAAAGGGCAAAGGCGCCGCACCGGCGATCGCGGTGGGCGTGCCGCCGGAGAGCTACAACGCCACCCTCTACTACGAGAACCATGGCGTGAGCGCGCGCCTCTCCGTCACGTTCAACGAGGGCTCGCAGACCTCGCAACCCGGCCAGCAACGAGCAGGGTGTGCTCGGCGCCGCGCTGTTCGGCGACGACTATACTCAGTGGGACTTCTCTTCCAGCTTCGACCTGCAGGAGATGTTCGGGATCTCTTCATGGGTGCCGCAGCTGACCGTCGACGTGATCAACATCAACGAAGAAGAGCGGCGCTCGTACTCGCAGTTCACGAACGCGACGTTCAGCCTGTTCGATTCGGGAAGAACGGTAATGGTCGGTCTGCGGGGTACGTTCTGACCCCAAGCGCACTCCGCAGGGGGCTGCTGCCAGCGCTCGCGCTGGCAGCAGCCGCCACCAGCGCGCTCGCGGCCGAAGATGTTCCTCACTTGCGTGCCAAGGGCACGACCCAGCAGCTCATCGTCGACGGCGCGCCGTTCCTGATCCTCGGCGGCGAGCTCGGCAATTCCACTGCATCCGACCTCAAGTACCTGCAGCAGTTCTGGCCGCTGTTCGGCAAGCTCGGGCTGAACACGATTCTCGCTCCGGCATCGTGGGAGTTGATCGAGCCCGCCGAAGGGCAGTTCGACTTTCGCTCCATCGACGGCTTGCTCCAGCAGGCGCGCGCGCATGACACGCGCCTGGTGTTGCTCTGGTTCGGCGCCTGGAAGAATTCGATGTCGAGCTACGTGCCGGGCTGGGTGAAGCGCGATCAGGCGCGCTTTCCGCGCTCGCAACTGCCCGACGGCCGCGGCATGGAAATCCTGTCGCCTTTCTCCGTTGCCAATCGCGACGCCGATGCCCGGGCGTTTGCTGCGCTCATGTCTCACCTGCGCACGGTCGACGCACGTCAGCGTACGGTCATCATGGTGCAGGTCGAAAACGAGATCGGGATGATCCCGCATGCACGCGACTACAGCGAGATCGCGGACAGGCTGATAGCCGGCGAGGTGCCAGCCGGCCTGATGACTTATCTCTCCGAGCACCGCGGCAAGCTCGCTTCCCGGCTCGAACAGCGCTGGGTCGCCAACGGTTCACGCACGCAGGGTACGTGGGAGCAAGTGTTCGGTCGCGGTCCGCCGATGGAGGAGCTGTTCATGGCGTGGCACTTCGCGACGTACGTCGAGGCTGTCACGGCCGCGGGCAAGCGCGCGTATCCGCTGCCCATGTTCGTCAATGCCGCTCTGGTTCGTCCGGGTCGCCAGCCCGGCGAATATCCGAGCGCGGGACCGCTGCCGCATCTCATCGACGTGTGGCGGGCGGGCGCGCCGTCGATCGATTTCCTCGCACCGGACATCTACTTTCCGAACTTCGTCGAGTGGGCGCGCCAGTACGCGCTTCCCGGCAATCCGCTCTTCATCCCGGAGACGGGCCGCGCGCCCGATGCAACCGCCGCGAACGGCCTGTACGCGATCGGCGAGCTGGATGCGATCGGCTTCAGCCCATTCGCAATCGAGTCGTACAAGGCCGACGACGCGCTCGGCAACGCCTACGACGTTCTACGGCAACTCGCGCCGCTCGTGCTCGAGCATCAGGGTGACGACAGCATGATCGGCGTGCGGCCGCCGGTCAGCTTCGACGGCGTCGTCGACGACACGCCGCAATCTTTCCGGCTGGGCGACTACACGTTGAACGTTGCGTTCAAGGGGACATCGCCGGAGCCGGCGCCACAGCGCAAGGTCGAAGCTCACGGCGGATTGATCATTCGCCTGGGCGCCGACGAGTATCTGGTTGCGGGGCAGGGGATGATCGTCACGTTCGCGACCGAAGGCGCGATCGCGGGCATCGAGAGCATCTGGGAAGGCACGTTCGTCGACGGTCGATGGATTCCAGGTAGACTGCTCAACGGCGACGAGAGCCATCAGGGCCGCCACCTGCGGCTTCCTGAGGGAAAGTTCGGCATCCAGCGCGTCCGACTGTACCGCTACCAGTGAGTCGTCATGAAGTTGACAGGGTCCCGTGCCGCAATCATCGGCGCTGGTTTGATGCTGATGGCCGGATGGTGTGCGTCGCTGCGCGCGGCGGAGTCCACATCTCCCGCCGTAGCCGCCGCCGCGTGGACGATCCCGACGAACGAGCAGATCCGTAACTTGCTCGCCGAGCGCATGCGGCACAACGGCGTCGGCACTGTCGTGGGCGTGATTGAGCCGTCGGGCCGGCGAATCGTTGTCTTCGGTCGCAGCGGTGCAGCGAATGGCCGCCCCCTCGACGGCGACACGGTCTTCCAGATCGGCTCAGTCAGCAAGGTCTTCGTGGGGCTGCTGCTCGCCGATATGGTGTTGCGTGGCGAGGTGGCCCTCGACGATCCAGCACAGAAATACCTGCCCTCCGGCGTGAAGATGCCTCAGCGCGGCCGGCCCATTACGCTGCTCGATCTGTCCACGCATCGCTCTGGCCTGCCGTCCATGCCGGACAACTTTCGGATCGAGGCCGACCCGAACCCGGTTGAAGCCTATGCGGTGGACGACCTCTGGCACTTCCTCTCGCACTATCAGCTCACGCGCGAGCCGGGGGAGAGATACGAATATTCGAATCTGGCTGTCTCGCTGCTGGGGCGCTTGCTGGCGCGGCGGGCCGGCAAGGACTACGAGACTCTATTGAAGGAAAGGGTGCTGGAGCCGCTCGGCATGCACAGCAGTGCGATCACGCCGAGTCCGGCGATGAACGCGTATCTGGCACCGGGCCACGATCGGTATCTGCAGCCCGTGTATGTCTGGGAGATGAAGACACTTCAGGCCTCCGGGTCGCTGCGCTCGACGGCGAACGACATGCTGGGTTTTGTCGGCGCGTATCTGGGAGAGCCACGAACGCGGCTCGCTGATTCGATGGCGCTGCAGTTGCGCACGCGTTTCCCGGAGAACGGCACGGCGGCGCTCGGCTGGGCCGTGCAAAAGATTGGCGAGCGCGAGATTTACGCTCACGAGGGCGGCAAGACGGGATATCGCTCTGCGGCGGCGTTCGATCCCCGCACGCGTACTGGCGTCGTGGTGCTGCAAAACGCGCGCACGGATGACCGACCCACCGCGCTCGCGCTTCACCTGCTCACAGGCCGCGCGTTGGCGCCCGCGCCCGAAGCGCCGGCGCCGAAGCGAGTCGTCCAGCTCGCGCCGGAGATCCTGGACCGTTACGCAGGTCGCTATCGTGCCAAGGACGGCATCGTACGGGTACTGCACAAGCGCGATCATCTGCTGGTCTCCTATCGCGCTGGCGACGAAGGCCTCGAGTTCCTCGCCGTCAGCCAACGAGAGTTCTTCTACAGCCCCGGAAATGACGAGATCGAGTTCGAAGTAGACGAGGGCGGCGTCGTGACGGGCCTGCGCATCTACAGCGATGGGAAGGTTGCAGGAACCTTCGATCTCGCGCCGCGAGTTGGCCGATGAACGTGGGAAATCGTGCGGTCGGCGAGCAAGCAGCCGGCACGACTGAAACTCGCACGGGACTCGATCCCTGGAAAACCGCCGAATTGCCTGCGCCGCCGCTGCCGCAAGGCCTCGGCTGGCTGAGCGTCGTCGGCCCCGGCGTCATCGTGCTCGGCATCGCGATCGGGAGCGGTGAGTTCCTGCTCGGGCCCGCGGTGTTCGTGAAGCATGGCCTGACGCTGTTGTGGATCGCCGCGGTGGCGATCTTCTTCCAGACCATCTTCAATACCGAGGTGATGCGCTACGTCATCGCGACCGGCGAGCCCGTCTTCACCGGTTTCATGCGCACGCCGCCTTCCTCGACGATGTGGGCGTGGATCTACGCCGTGCTCTATTTCCTGCAAACCGGCTGGCCGGCGTGGGCGGCCACTGCGGCGGGTGCGGTCTTCTTTCTGTTTGCCGGACGCCTCGCCGGGCCCGGCGACGTCGAAACTGTCTACCTGGTCGGCGTCGGCACTTTCCTGCTCTGTATCGCTCTGCTGCTGGTCGGCCGACGGATCGAGCGCACGCTGGAGATTCTCAACTGGATTCTCGTCACCGGCGTACTCGGGTCGTTTCTGGTGCTCGCCGTGCTGGTCGTGCCCGGCCGAACCTGGGGCGCAATGGCGCTCGGTTTCGTCGGTTTCGATGCGACGACTCAACGCTTCGCGTTCCTCCCCGAAGGCGTCGACTTCTTTCTGCTCGGTGCGCTCGCCGCGTTCGCGGGCGCGGGTGGCGTTGCGAACATCACGCTCGCCAATTGGGCACGCGACAAGGGCTACGGCATGAGCAAGCACGCGGGCTACATTCCTGCGGCCGTGGCCGGCGAGCGCGTGAATCTCACGCATCACGGCTTCGCGTTCGTGCCGAATACCGAATCGATGCAGCGCTGGCGCGGCTGGTGGCGCATCGTGCGCGCGGATCAGTGGGGTGTCTTCTTCGCGGGCTCGATGCTCGGTATGGCGCTGCCCGCTCTCTTATATGTGACGTTCCTGCCTCACGGCACGGAGATTCGCGGTCTCGGCATCAGCGCCGCGCTGGCACAAGGCGCCGGCGCGCAACTCGGTCCGGCCATAGGGGTCTTGATCGGCATTCTCGGCGCCTGGCTGCTGTTCAAGACGCAACTGGACACCGTCGATGCCATCACTCGCTCCGTCACCGATATTCTCTGGACCGGCAGTCGTCGCTTGCGCAGCTGGCGCGGCGGGGACGTGCGAGCGGTGTACTACTCGGTGCTGGCACTCGTGGTGCTGTGGGGCGTCATCGCATTGCGCCTCGCGCAACCGATCATGCTTCTGCAGATCGGCGCGAACGTCGCCGGCGTGATCCTGACGATCGCCTCGATTCATCTGCTCTACATCAATTGTCGGCTGCTACCGCCCGAGCTGCGTCCGCCCATGTGGCGCCGAGTGATTCTGGTGTGCATGTCGATCTTCTATGGCTGCTTTGCGGGGCTGTCGTTCTGGAGCCTGTTGTGACCGCTCTGGATTCAACCTGGATTCAACTTTGCTCTGCCAGCAAGATGCGAATCTCAGGCACGCATGAGCCGCAGTTCGTGCCCGCGCGAACCACTTGGCCGACACCCTCCGGTGTGGTGAGGCGGTGGGTCGCGATTGCCTCACTGATTGCCTTGCGCCCGACTCCGAAGCATGCGCACACGATCGGTCCCGTATCCGCCCGCGGATCGGCAGGCTGGCCCATCAGCAGGCCGGCACGGTCCGCGTCGCTGATCCGATCGCGCGCGAACAGAGTCGCGAGCCACGTGCGCGAAGGCAGGTCCGCGCGCGGTGACAGATAGATGCAGGCGCTGATCCGATCGTCGGTCAGCAACGCAGCGCGAAAAACGCCGGCGGCCGGATCGGAGTATTCGACCCAGTCCGCGTCGTCCGCTGCGTTGAGCAGCCCGCGTGCCCACAGCGACCAATCGCGTGGCACGCGTCGCCCGGCGATTTCGTAGCGCAGATGCTGGTCGCCGCGCGCTAACGTCCACCACGTCACGTCCGGGTGCGCGATCGGATGACGTGCGAGCACGAAGCCCTGCCAGCCAACCACGAACGGCAGCACGCGAGCCGGCGTGTGCTTGAACTCGGGCTCACCCGAAACCGGATCCACGGCCGGATTGACCAGCGCGCCGACGCGCGCGTCGGAGGAGAACGTGCCGTTCCAATGGATCGGCACGAAGATCATGCCGCGCGGCATTTCGCCGCTGATGCGCAGGCGGACGATGATCGATCCCCAGCGAGTGACGACGCGCACCAGTCCGCCGTCGCGTGTACCGGCGAGCAGCGCGTCTTGCGCGTGCATGTCGACGTAGGGCTCGGGCAAGTGACTGGTCAGCCGCGGTGCGTAGCCCGTGCGAGTCATTGTGTGCCATTGGTCGCGGATGCGGCCCGTGTTGAGCACCAGCGGAAACTCCTCGTCGGGCGCGTTGACCGGCGCGCGCGGCGGCGTTGCTACGAAGCGCGCTTTGCCGTCGGGATGGAAGTAACGCCCGTCGCTCAGCAGTCGTTCGGTACCGGGGTGGTTCGCAAAGGGAATCGGCCACTGAATCGGGATGAGCCGATCGTAGTCCTGGCGACTCAGTGAGCTCAGGCCGCTGATGTCGAACGCGCGCCTGCCAGCGTTCTGCGCGCCGGACAAGGCGGCGTGCTCCACGAAAATCTCGTGCGCGGTTTCGAAAGCGAAGGCTGGCGCGTAACCGAGGCGGCGGGCGACTTGACTGATGATCCACCAGTCCGGCTTGGCTTCGCCGGGCACTGGCAGAAAGGCGCGCTGTCGCGAGATGCGTCGATCGGAATTGGTGACGGTGCCGTCCTTCTCCCCCCAACCGGCGGCGGGCAGCAGGACGTGCGCGAGCGCGGTCGTGTCGGTGTGCTGGACGCAGTCCGAAGCAACCACCAGCTCACAGCGTCGCAAAGCTTCTCTTGCGCGGTCGGCGGTCGGCAGGCTGACGATCGGATTGGTCGCCATGATCCACACGGCTTTGACACGGCGGTCGTGGATGGCATCGAACAGGTCGATCGCTTTCAGCCCCGGTGCGCTCGCGATGACGCGGGCTGTTCCAGAACTCCTGTACGACGCGCCGATGGTCCGCGACATCGAGATCCATGTGCGCGGCGAGCGTGGTCGCCAGTCCGCCGACTTCGCGCCCGCCCATCGCGTTGGGCTGGCCGGTGACGGAGAACGGTCCCATGCCGGGCCGACCGATGCGGCCGGTCAGCAGATGGCAATTGATGATGCTGTTGACCTTGTCGGTGCCGGCGGAGGATTGATTCACGCCTTGCGAGAAGATCGTCAGCGCTTTCTCGGTGCGCGCAAACAGTCGGTAGAACTCGGTCAGCGTACGCTCATCGATGCCGCACGTTTTCGCGACGGCACGTACGTCACCGGCCGTGTTATGCGCGACCATCAGTGCACGGTCGACTCCGCTGGTGCTACGCGAGATGAACTCCGTAGCAACCGTGCCGTGCTGATGCAGGAACGTGAGCAGCCCGTTGAACAACCAAACGTCGGTGCCAGCGCGCACGGGCAAGTGCAGGTCGGCGAGCTCGCAGGTTGCCGTGCGGCGCGGATCGATGACGACGATCTTCATGTTCGGCCGCGCCTGACGGGCAGCGGCGATGCGCTGGAACAGGATCGGATGGCACCACGCGGTGTTCGAGCCAACCAGCACGACGAGATCGGCGAGCGCGAGGTCGTCGTAGCAGACCGGCACCAGATCCTCGCCGAAGGCGCGCTTGTGGCCGGATACGGCAGATGACATGCACAGGCGGGAGTTCGTATCGATGTTCGCAGTGCCGATGTAACCCTTCATCAGCTTGTTGGCGACGTAGTAGTCCTCCGTCAGCAACTGGCCGGAGACATACAAGGCGACCGCGTCGGGTCCGTCGCGATCGATGATGCGACGGAAGCCCTGTGCAACATGATCGAGTGCTTCGTTCCAAGTCGTGCGCTCGCCGCGCACATGGGGGTACAGCAGCCGGCCGCGCCGGTCGAGCGTTTCGCCGAGCGCAGATCCTTTGGAGCACAGCTTGCCGAAGTTCGCGGGGTGATCCGGGTCGCCGGTGATCTCGAAAGTGCCATCGTCGCGCGGCTGCGCGAGCACGCCGCAGCCGACTCCGCAGTAGGGACAGGTCGTGCGAACCGCGCGCGCTGTCATTTCCCCGACGTCGAGCCGAACAGCAGCCTGTCGCGCAGCGGATCGCACGTCACGACCCTGCGACATCAATTCCAGGTACCACGGCCCGTCCTTCACGTCGCCATAGAGCACGGCGCCGCGCACCTTGTTGTCCTCGATGACGACACGCTTGTAGATGCCGCGCTTCGCATCCTTGAGCACCAGTGCCTCGCTGGCCGGCCCGCCGACGAAATCGCCGGCGGAGAACAGGTCGATGCCGCTGACCTTGAGCTGTGTCGACAGCACGGAGCCGCGATAGCAGCCGATGCCGAACTCGGCGAGATGCGTGGCGCACACCTTCGCCTGCTCGAACAAGGGCGCGACCAGGCCATAGGTGCTATTGCGGTGCTGGACGCATTCGCCCACGGCATAGATGCAGGGATCGAACGTCTGCAGCGTGTCGTTGACCAGCACGCCGCGGTCGCAACGCAGGCCGACCTCGCGGGCCAGGTCGATGTTCGGCCGGATGCCGGCGGCCATGACGATGAGGTCCGCGTCGAGCTCGCGACCGTCTTCGAACTGCACGGCGGTTGCGCGAGTGTCGCCGCCGATCGCGACCGTCTTGGCGGGCATGCGGAACTTCATGCCGCGCCTTTCCAGGGATTCCTTCAACAGAGCCGCGGCCGAGCGATCGAGCTGACGTTCCATCAGCATGTCGACGATGTGCACGACCGTTACGTCCATGCCCTGCTTGAGCAGGCCGTTCGCGGCTTCGAGTCCCAGCAGTCCGCCGCCGATCACGATCGCCTTGCGATGTGCGCGCGCGGACTGAAGCATGGCGCTGACGTCGTGCAGGTCGCGGAACGTGACGACGCCGGATAACTTGTGGCCGGGAACCGGCAGGATGATCGGTTTGGAACCGGTAGCCAGCAACAGGCGGTCGTATGGAGCCTCGATGCCGCTGCGGGATCGAACCACGCGGCGCCGCCGGTCGATCGTGACGACGGGATCGCCCGTGTGCAGCGTGATGCCGTGCTCGCGGTACCACTCGAGCGGATTGATGATGATGTCGTCGACTTGCTTGTCGCCGGCCAGGAGCGGGGAGAGCAGGATGCGGTTGTAGTTGGGATGCGGCTCCGCACCGAACACGGTGATGTCGTAGGCGTTGGGCGCCATCGCGAGCAGCTCTTCGACGACCTTGATACCCGCCATGCCATTGCCGATGACGACGAGCTTGCGGGGTCCGGTCACCACTCGCAGCGGCGCGCTCTTCACCCAGATGCGACCGTCGGTCACGCGCGCCGGGTAGGCACGAACGGACATCTCCGGTGCTTCCAGGCAGCGGCCCGTGATCAGGCTGAAATGATGCTTGTAGACCGGCGAGGCCACGACGGGCTCGCCCTGCATGTCGCCGACGATGCCGCGCGAGAGCACGTTCGCCCCGCTGTGCGGATCGAAGTTGTCGAGCGCGTAGACCTGCTGGCCGACGCGAAAGATCGCGAACTGATGTCCGTCGATCAGTGCCGCGACGCCGGAATCGGGCAGCAGCTCGTCGAGCTCGCAGACGAACTGCCAGGGGCGGTGCTCATGGGGCTTCCTGCCCGCGCTCGCTGCGACTCGCCGGCCGGATCTGGCCGCGCTCGTTGATGAATACGACGTTGTCGTCGCTGCGGTCGCTGTTGACGAAGTGGCGGAAGCGCTTGAGCGTCTGCGGATCGTTGATCGCCTTGCGCCATTCGCACTCGTAGCTGCCGATGATCCGCGCCATGTCGGTTTCCAACTCCGCGGCGATGCCGAGCTGGTCCTCGATCACCACCTGCTTCAGGTAGTCGAGGCCCCCTTCGAGGTTCTCGAGCCAGACCGACGTGCGTTGCAGGCGATCGGCGGTGCGGATGTAGAACATCAGGAAGCGGTCGACGTAGCGGATCAGCGTGCCGCCGTCGAGGTCGGATGCGAGCAGGTCGGCGTGACGCGGCCTCATACCGCCGTTGCCGCAGACGTACAGGTTCCAGCCTTTCTCGGTCGCGATGATGCCGACATCCTTGCTCTGCGCTTCGGCGCATTCGCGCGTGCAGCCGGAGACTGCGAACTTGAGCTTGTGCGGGGCGCGCAGGCCCTTGTAGCGGTTCTCCAGATCGATCGCGTAGCGACGCTGTCCTGCATGCCGTAGCGGCACCAGGTCGAGCCGACGCACGACTTCACCGTGCGCACCGCCTTGCCGTACGCGTGGCCCGATTCGAAGCCCGCCTCGATCAGTTCCTTCCAGATCAGCGGTAGCTGATGCACCTGCGCGCCGAACAGATCGATGCGCTGGCCGCCGGTGATCTTGGTGTACAGGCCGTACTTCTTCGCGACCGTGCCGATGGTGATGAGCTTGTCGGGTGTGATCTCGCCGCCGGGCACCCGCGGCACGACGGAGTAGGTGCCGTCCTTCTGCAGGTTCGCGAGGAAGTAGTCGTTCGTGTCCTGCAGCACCGCCTGGTCGCGCTTCAGCACGAATTCGTTCCAGCACGAAGCGAGGATCGAGGCGATCGCCGGCTTGCAGATGTCGCAGCCCAGGCCACGGCCGTGCTTTGCGATCGCGTCGCCGAAGGACTTGAGCTGGCCGATGCGAACGAGATGGAAGAGTTGCTGGCGCGAGTACGGAAAGTGCTCGCACAGGTGATTGCTGACCGCAACACCGCGCGACGCGAGCTCGGCCTTGAGTAGCTGCGCCAGCAGCGAGCCGCAGCCGCCGCACGACGTCGCCGCCCTGGTCGAGGTCTTGAGTGCGCCGATGGTCGTGCAGCCGGCATCGATGGCGGCACAGATCGCACCTTTGCTGACGTTGTTGCACGAACAGATCAGCGCTGTCGCGGCATCAGGCAGCATCGGCGACTACCTCCGCTTGTGCCTGTGCGGCTTTCTGCGCCAGTGCGTCGTTGTACAGGCGCCGCTCTTCGGTCTTCTGATCGTGCGTGAAGCGCACCGCTAGAACGCACAGCGCGCTGGCCACGACGATGCTCCCCAGCACGAACAGTGCGTACTGGATCGAGCCGGCGCCCTTCACCAGGAAACCAGCGGCAACTGCCCCGACATTGCCGCCGGCGCCGACGATGCCGGCGACGCCGCCGAGCGCCTTGCGGTTGACGAAGGGGACCAGGCTGTAGGTCGCACCGCAGGCCATGTGTGTGAACACGCCGAAGACCAGCATCGCGAGGAGCGCATGCATTGCGCTGTTCATCTGCGAGAACACCAGCAGGCCAATGCCTTCTGCAAGGATCAACGCGAACAGCACGGTCACGCGGCCCTCGAGCCCGCGCCCATGCGAGATGCGATCGGATGCGAGCCCGCCGAGCGCTCGAGCGAACAGGGCCAGCAGCCCGAAGCAGCCGACGTACAGACCGGCGGTGGTCATGCTCAGGCCGAAGCGATCGACGTAGTAGATTGCCGCGAGATTGTGAATCGTCAGCTCGACGCCGAAGCAGGCGCCGTACGTGACGAACAGGATCCACACGCGATAGTCCCGCGCCGCCGCCGTGAACGTGTCCCATCCGCTCGCGCGCTGTGCAGACAGCACGCCCGCGTTCGTGTCAGCGAGATTGCCGGCGGGCCCGTCCTTGGCGTAGCGGTAATAGATCACCGCCATGAGCAGCATGAGCGCCCCGGGCACGATCAACGCGATGCGCCAACCCAGCGAGCGCTCGATGCCAAACGACAGCAGAGCAGCGAACAGCAGCGGCATGATCGCTTGCGTCGCGCCGCCGCCGGCATTGCCCCAGCCCGCGGCGGTCGCATTGGCAGTGCCCACGACGTTCGGCGCGAACATGACGGAGGTGTGAAACTGAGTGATGACGAACGACGCGCCGATCGCGCCGGTGCACAGTCGCCAGAACAGAAACGACTCGTAGCTCTGCGCGAAGGCGATCGCGATCACTGGAATCGCGCCGAGGGCGAGCAGCCACGTGTACGTGAGGCGCGGCCCATAGCGGTCGCACAGGGGCCCGATCAGCAATCGCACCAGAATGGTGACGCAGACGGCCGCGATATTGATGTTGGCAATCTGCGCCGGCGCCAGGCCGAGATCGGTGCGGATCGCGGGCATCAGCGGCGCGACCGCAAACCAGGCGAAGAAGCACACGAAGAACGCGCTCCATGTCAGATGGAACGCGCGCATCGGAATGCTGCTGAAGCTGAGAAGTCCTAATCGGGTCGCCCGCTGTTCCATGTTCGCCGCTCCGACCTTCCGCGGCGATCGATGCAAGCACAGTGCCACGTCCTGAATCAGCGACTTGCAAGCTTTTTTCCGGCTCTTCTGCGCGGCGCTGGTGCGCGCGCACAGTTATCGCTCACCCAAACTGGTGCGGCGGGGTGCGCCCGTCCCAGACGGGGCGTGGAACTGGACGGTTCGCCCGTCGCTTTGACAGACAGCAAGAGTCAGCTGTCGATTTTGCAGACGCTGTTTCGTCATAGTCCGACGGGCGCATCCAATCGCGAATCATTGGAGATAGACGATGGCCAAGAATGTGATTTGTCTTTGGTATGAGGGCGCGGCAGAAGAAGCTGCCAGGTTCTACGCTCGGACTTTTCCGGACAGCGCCGTGACGGCGGTCCACCAAGCTCCCGGCGATTATCCGGATGGCAAACAGGGACAGGTGCTCACGGTGGAATTTACAGTGGTGGGCGTGCCCTGCGTCGGCCTGAATGGCGGCCCGGCGTTCAAGCACAGCGAAGCCTTTTCGTTCCAGATCGTCACCGAAGACCAGGCGGAGACCGATCGCTATTGGAATGCCATCGTCGGCAATGGCGGGGCTGAGAGCCAATGCGGCTGGTGCAAGGACAAGTGGGGCTTGTCCTGGCAGATCACTCCACGCGTACTGCTGGAAGCAACGACCGATCCCGATCGTGCGGCCGCCAAGCGCGCGTTCGATGCGATGATGAAAATGAAAAAGATCGACATCGCGACGATCGAAGCAGCACGACGCGGACCGGCTCGCGCCTAGCGCGCACGCCGGTCTGCAATCGGGGATGCACGTGCAGGTGTCTTGCGAGAAAGCCTGATTTGAACCTGAAGAATGTTGACAGCTCCAGCGACGAGGAGCAGGTTACGTGCGCGCATCAGCTTGGATGGCTCACGGATCGCAAGTGAACAACAACAGCAGCTGAGCCCGGGGAGAAGAACGCCTCGGAGCTACGCAGGGAGAATGAAAATGAAGAAAGGAGCGCTACCTGCACTTCTTGTGCTCGGAAGCATCATCGGAGTTCCCTCGGCCGAGGCCGCCCTCCGGGAGCATTTTGGCAAGAGCGTTTCTGTCTTGGAAGCAGCTGACAGCTCCTGCATCTTCTTCCAGTTGACTGATGTGACGGAGGCCAACCCCGCTGTTCCCAGTGGCGTTTGGTTCGGAATCGACAAGAACCAAGGGAGTGCGAAGGAGATGTATGCGCTGGTCTTGGGCGCCCGTCTTTCCGGAACTCCCTTGCCCGCGTCCTGACCAATGGCGATGTTGTTTGCGGCGTTGCCAAGGCATTTGCCATCGATCTTTGAAGAACGATCCAACAACGGGTCCAGCTCTCTCAATTGCGGGGCAAAGGAGCATCCATGGAAGCCCGACGTGTGTGTTTCGCACTAGTTTCTGTTGCAGCAATGGCCGTTCCGCCGAGCGCTCTTGCTGCGTTCTACGAGTTCACGAATACGGTCTCTGCGGTGGGTACATCTGCGCCCGATCTCTGGGGCGATTTCGACTACCTCTTGCTCAACGGCCCAACCAGTGCAGGCAACTGCGCGTTCGACGCGGGAAAGCTACTGGTGCGCTTGCCACACTCAAAGGCGTACGCCACCGCGCTCTCCGCGCACGCCGCAGGAAAGCAAGTCATGGTCAGTCTCGATGACACGCGCAGGGACTCAAGCGGTTATTGCATTCTCCGCTGGATAAAGGTGCTCGAGTAGCCGCGCTATTGCACTTTTCGAGCTCAGCAATCGAATTGATTCGCGGCTCATGATACGGAGAATCATCCATGCGTCCCAGCTCCCTGGCTCTTACGGTCGTCGCGCTCGCTTCCACTGCCACTGCAACATCGGTCCAGGCCGGGCACGATGACGACCACGACAAATACTCGGTTGTGGAGATCGTCTTACCGGCTGACCCGGACTGTCTCGCAGGCTTCTGGCACGTCACCACCGCGCGCCGCATGAACGAGCGCGGTGAGGTCGTCGGCGACGACACATGTGTGATCGCGACGGGCGATGAGACTGCTCCCGCGGTCATCGACGGCAGCGACGCCTTCCGCTGGCACCGCACGTTGGGTGCGACGATGCTGCCGGCCCTGTCGCCGGACTCGAGAAACACCTATGCGCGCGACATCAACGAGTCCGGGACCGCCATCGGGTGGGAGGACCGCACGGACTTCACCTTTGTCGCACCGGTGTGGCCGCGCGCCGGCGGAGTCAGCATGGCGATCGAGCCAGAGGCCTGCGACAGCTTCGGCGCGTTCTCGATCGGTGACGGCATCAACGACCGCGGTGACCTGCTCGCGCTCGATGACAAGGTGGATGCATCTGGCGTCTGCCAGATAGGAGTCTGGATCATGAAGCTCGCCAGCGGCGAGGAGTTCGTCGGTCCTGACAGCGGCGTGTCGCGCCAGCTGAACAACAACGGCGTAGCCGTCGGCCAGAGCCGGAACCGTGCCATGCGCTGGTCGCCAGCGACCGGAGAATTCGTCCTGTACGAAGATCCGACCCCGCAGAGCAGTGCCATCGCGTGGTCCATCAACGATCGCAATGAAGTCGTCGGCCAGATCACGCAGTTCGATCAGGCCTGCATAAGCGGCCAGACCGCCACCTTCTGGGCAGCGGACGGCCAGCAAACGCTACTCAACCCGCTTCGCGGAGACACGCATACGTGGGCATACGCCATCAACAACCGCTCGGAGGTGGTCGGCTATTCCTTCCGGTCGCCGCCGTCGTGCATTGAGCTGGATACCACCCAAGCGCGTGCGGTGATCTGGGAAGGCACGCGCGCGGTGGATCTGAACTCGCTCGTGCCGAAACGCTTCGCTCGCGAGTTCAGGCTATCGATCGGGGCAGCCATCAACGATCGCGGACAGATCGTGGCGCGGGGCGTGCGCCGCGGCGAGCCCAAGATGCCGTGTCCGCGCATCGATTTCGATTTCGAGACCGGCCAGACTTTCTACAACGCCTCGATTACGTGTCAGAACGAGTATTCATTCCTGCTCACGCCCAAGCGCGAGCGGCGGCAGTAGGGGGTAGCCTGCCGTCGCGGCGCAACCTTGTGAGTGGCTGCGGTGTCTTAGTTTTCGATGCTATCCACCGATTTCCTCGGCGGCTTGCGGGGCCCCGACCGGCTGCCTGACTGGCTGCGCAGCACCGGCTGCGCGCTGCTCTATTGGCTCGTCTTTCTACTGGCACTCGAGCCCGGCAACGTCCTGCATGCCAGAAGCATGGGACACGTGCTGGACTTCGATGACGAGGCCTTGCGCATCGGCGGTGCCGCGCTGCTAGGTTGCTCGACTGCACCGCTGATTCTCGCCTTGAGCCGTCGATTTCCTATCTCCGGCACGCGAGGGTGGCGAAGCATCGCGATTCATGCAGCAGGTGCCGCCACGCTCTCCTTCGTGCTGATCGTGATTTCGTGCGTGCTCGCGGCGTGGGTACTGATGGGCGAGATCGTTCCCTCGCTAGCCGAAATCCGCAGTGAGCTGGCAGGCAACTGGTTGCTACTGACATTTGCTCTGTGCGCCTTCGCCGCGATCAGCCAGGCGATGAATCTGTTTCCGCGACGCTCGAGCCAGCCGACCCCCGTTGCCGTCAAGACAATTGCCGTCAAGACCCGGGGACGTCTGGACTCCCTCGACCTCGCCAGCATCGAGTGGATCGAAAGCCAGGGAAACTATCTGGCGCTGCACGTCGGCGGCCGGTCTCACCTCATTCGCGAGACGTTGCAGAGTTTCGCCAGCCGGCTCGATCCAGACCGGTTCATCCGCGTCCACAGGCGCGTGATCGTGGCCATCGATCAGATACGCGAAATCCAGCCGCTCGCGAACGGCGACTCGACATTGATATTGCAGGACGGCCGCACGATTCGCGCCAGTCGCAGCTATCGTGAGACCGTCAGGAAGTTGAACCGTTATCGCTTGCCAAACGGCTTGCCGCGGACCTCATCGTAGACCGCGTCGAAGACCTGAAACTTGCCCGTGCCGGGCACGCCCTCGACGAAGACAGAGTGGTCCAGGTGCATGGCGTCGCCGTTGCCACCGAAGGTCGGCCAGCGTGGCAACTCTGCGCCGTTCGGATCGCCGCTCTTGATGAAATTCGTCCAGTAGCCGGCCATCAGTTGCGCCAGTTGACGATCCGTCGCGGACCAGGCCCAGGCTTCCTGATCCAGGTGATCGAACATGTACCACAGCTCGGCGAAGTGGCTCGCTCCCCAGCTGTAGTTGATGGAGCCCTCCGGGAACGGGGGTCTTTGCATGAAGTGGTAGAAGTACGCGCGGCCCTGGACCGATTGCAATCGCGCCCACGTCCACATGTCCCAGCCGAAGCGCAGGTCGCGCTCCAGATCGAGTCGAGCCTGCTGGGCCTGTGCATCGGTCGCGTGCGGGTACGCAGCTATGAGGGGTGGCGGCAGGGGGCCGAAGCTGCGCTCGATATCGGCCGCGAACGTCGCTGCTTTCACGCGCGCGACATCGACCAGCGCACGGGCTTCTTCCGCGTTGAAGCCGACGAGAATCGGCACGTTGTTGTATGAGCCGGAAACGAAGGCGTCGTAGGGCGCAGTGGGCAGCACGTAGGGCTCGACGACTGGATGACTCACGCTGCCGGCCGTGCCTCCCAGCAGATCCGCGGCGGGCCGCTTGCGCAGCGCTGCGATCGAGTCGGCGCGGAGCGAGCTCACATACGCCTTGCCATCGCGCTCGGCATTCGCCAGCAAGTATTGCGGAGCGATCTGCACCGGCTCGAAGACGCCGCCGCTTTGGCCGATGGCGCGGTGGAACAAGCTCTTGGCTCGCGGCGAGGCCATCAGCATGCTGACCGCCATGGCACCGGCGGATTGTCCGGCGATGGTCACGCGCTCGCGGTCGCCGCCGAAGGCCGCGATGTTTCGTTGGATCCATTCGAGCGCCGCGATCTGATCGAGCAGTCCATAGTTGCCCGAGGACTTCTTTGCCGACTCGGCTGTCAACTCCGGGTGTGCAAGAAAGCCGAGCGGACCGAGTCGATAGGCAATGGTCACAACCACGACGCCGCGCGGCGCCAGCTTGTCGCCCCAGTACAGCGGCATCGATGCCGATCCGTTTGTATAGCCGCCGCCGTGAATCCAGACCATGACGGGCAGGCGTTCATCCGCTGCCTTGGCCGGGGTCCAGATGTTCAGATACAGGCAGTCCTCGCTCGTCGCGGGCGGCTTCTCCCCGGGCATCGAGACACCCTTCTGCATGCACGCCGGTGCGAAGGAGGTTGCCTGGCGCGTGCCTTTCCAGGGCACGACCGGCTGCGGTTCGCGCCAGCGCAGCTCGCCAAGGGGTGGGGCGGCGAATGGCACACCCATATATATAGTGAGAGCGTCCTTTGTGACGCCTTCGACAGCACCCGATTCGACCTGCGCCGGTTTTGCCCACGTGCTCGCCGCAATCAGGCACAGCGCGCCCGCCACACTCCCTCTACGCCACCCGTTCGACATCGACGTTCTCCGTTGAGAGCTCGCAGCCAGTCTGGCGTCGGCGGCGCCGTAGAAATAGACCGAGGCGGCCCGGATTCGGAGCGCTTCGTCACAAAGGGACGAGTGGAGGAGGGACGAGGTGGGCAGGGCTCGACACTACCGAGGAAGACCGATCGCAACGACGGAAGCGTGCCGGGTTTCATGGGCGATTTAATACTGCAGACAAGCCCAGCATCCGCACTCAATTCATCCGGTTTCAGCTACTTATGTGTTCTCCGGCCTCCAGGTTATTTGTCACCGTGCTAGGTTATTCGTCATGACTCGCACTTCTAAATCAAGTTAGGCGCCGTGCATATGGGTTCTCTTCTTCTCGTCGTGGGGGCCATCGCGCTTGTCGCGTACGCTGGCCTGTTCTATTGGACGCTCGCCAAAGCTGGTCGCAATCAGGTAGCGCGCTACAACTCTGCCTTCGCGAAGGATAGGGTCAATCTTGTTGGGGCTGCTCTGGTGGTTGCGGCATTTCTGGTGCCTAGTGCACTGCTGGCGGCAACTCTGGGGCTGTGTGCATTCGCTTGGGTTGCCCGCGCGACTCTTCTGCAGCGCGCGCGGATGCGTGAAATGCTGTTCGACCTATTGTTTGAACGGCGTCTTTCTGCCATCAGTTTGCTAGCCGCAGTTGGTATCTCCTGCTTGCTGGCGAGCAAGCTTTGGTTCAAGGCAAATGTTGGCTAAGAAAACAGGAAGTGCTGCGAGGGAGCTAGTACCTAACAAGCGAATCGAGTGCGCGCGCAATGCGCGCCCGACTCGCAAACAGCTCTGCTGTTTGCTCGCGGCTCATTCGCGGCGTTAGGCCGCAATGGTGGCGAGGAAGCACATATTGACCATTCGATGGCTAGCCTTGGCGGCGGGGCCCTGGATCATCATGGTGGTCGGGTTCTACCTGTGGTGGGCCAGCCTATATTTGCTCGCACCATTGTTTCTGCCATTCAGTGCATACGCGTTCTCCGACGGTCAGTGGACTGTTTTTTCCGAAGACAAGTTGGGCTGGCCGATAAACATCACATACAGCGCTGTCATAGCTCTTGCAGCAACATGGTTCGGACGGCGGCAGAGCTTTTGGAAAGCGGTAGCTCTATTTGCCGCCATCGTTGTGGTCGCGTCATTAGCACTTCACGGCTTGATGGCTGCACTTGGCTATCGCTTTTGGTATGACAGTCCTTAGATCCAGCTTGCGGCCTAACAGCCGGTTGTTGACCGACGCGTTACGCTTGCAGCTACGCCGCGTGCACCGCGCGGCAAAACCGGATCGTTGGCCCCGTGAGAACTTCCACGACGTATCGAACCCCTTCGTTAACGCGGATCACCTGCCTCGACGGCAGAGAGGAGGAAGCATGCGTAAAGGGACCTTAGGAGCGATGGGCAAGGTCGCTGCCAATTGCGCGATGCATCCCGGACGGCCATCCATCTGGCTTGAAGCTGAAGGGCGTTACGTCTGTACTGACGAGCCCGACAAGTACGCATCGGCCGAGCGCAGCTACGCAAAGTCGGAGGCATCAGCTCCACCGTCAGCGCGTCTCGACCCAAAGTTCAAACTCGTGTTCCTCACAGCGGCTGGCGGAACTATTCTCTTTACTGCCATTTGCGTTGCACTGCATCTGGCAACAACGGGCGAACCCCCACCGGCGCGCAAGGAGTTCATTGAAGGCATGCTGACCATGGCGAAGATTGGCTTCGGCGCAATTGTTGGTCTTCTCGGAGGTAAGGTGTTCTAAGACTGCGCCACCTGCTGACCATGTCTGATCAAAGTACGACGCGTGCCCAACAACGCGCTGCAGGCGACGCGCGAAACGCGCGCGCCTGAGCGGTGAGCTAGCTCGGGCAGAGCCCCAATGGCGTCACTAATCACCCATCCGGCCGTGCCGGTTGTTGCGGCGCTCCTGGTAGGGCGCGGAGTCATCTCTGTGCCGCTGCTGATCGTAGGCATCTCCTTCTCCATGCTGCCTGATCTGGACATCATCGGGTTTCGTCTCGGCGTTCCCTACGGCTCGCCCTCCGCGCATCGGGGGTTCTCCCATTCGATTGTCGCTGCGCTCCTGCTTGCAACGGCCGCTGTGCCCCTTGCGCGTGCGCTGAAGGCGAGGCCATTCGTAGTCTTCTGGTTTCTAT
Source organism: uncultured Gammaproteobacteria bacterium (assembly GCA_963830745.1). Lineage (GTDB taxonomy): Bacteria > Pseudomonadota > Gammaproteobacteria > Steroidobacterales > Steroidobacteraceae > Steroidobacter. Next base: position 90,503 of record CAWHNL010000006.1, on the reverse strand, counting down.
CGTGGTCAATGCTATCTCACGGAATCCTGGATGCCTTCACAAGAAACGCTACCAACGGTGTGGCACTGTTCTGGCCATTTAGTGCCGAACGCATCTTGTTCAGTTTTCGTCCCATCGAAGCATCGCCGATCAGCCTTCAGCGCTTCATGTCCCAACGCGGGCTGCAGGTGCTGTGGTCAGAAATCGTTTGGGTATGGGCACCGCTGCTTGCAATCGGGCTCGTTGGCCTATTGATACGAAGGCAAATGAGAGCTAACAAACAGCTGCAGCCGACACGCGAGACGCGTGCGGCTGAGCAGTAAGCGTCAGGCGGCACGGCCGGCTCGGCAGTGCCATCGTGCGTGTTTGGTGTTTCGAAACCTTCGCGGTATTGGCGAATGGAGAACAGGATGCCAGACGTGATTCCGTTCTTGACGTATGAGGACGGCATTGCCGCCCTAGCATGGCTGGCCGAGGTGTTTGGATTCACGGAGACAGCTCGCTTCACGTCTTCCGATGGGAGGCTGTCTCACGGAGAAATGTCGGTTGGGGATGGACTGATCATGTTGGCCAGTCCGTCGCCGGACTATGAAGGCCCCAAGCGACATCGCGACAACTGCGAGATTGCCGCCTCATGGTCCGCTCTGCCCTGGATCATTGATGGTGTTCTCGTCTATGTTGACGACGTCGACGAGCACTATGCTCGGGCCAAGGCCGCGGGAGCGGTTATCTTGTCTGAACCGGAGGATGGGCCGCCAGCGCGACGATATCGAGTTGAGGATCTGGAAGGACATCGCTGGATGTTCATGGCACGAGACTAGCCGTCCCGCTATCCACGATCGCAACGGCACTGCCTTTGTGTCGGAGTGTGGCAATGAGAACCCGGATTGAAGAGCGTTCTTTCATGCTCAGAAGCATCGTCACGGTTTGCTCAGTCATCCTTTTGACACTCGGAATTTCCTGCGCGCAAGCAAGGGAGAACCTCTCAGTGAAACCAGGCGACCTCATCGTGCAACACGACAAGAATGGTTGGGCGGCCATCAAGATTCTTGCCGTTGATCCGTGGCTTGACGGAACGGCGGCGGCCCATTGCCTGACATACAAAGCGATGCCCAACAAACCAACCATCGAATCTCTCAGGCAAGCGCCGGTTCTGGTTTGGCATGCGCCAATTGCTGCAAGCAGCTTCAACCAGGGGTGGGAGCGGATTGGAAATCAAGCCCCCTCCAAAGACGAACTGGCAGGCTTTGTTGAGTACCTCAAGCTGACTGACTTTCCTCGCTACGTTGCTTTCACGGGGCAAGACTCTAGTGAGATCGTTCGCCAAGCCAATGAGCACTTCAAGCGCGCCAATGCGCTGGCTAATCAGGACAAGAGAATGGAAGCCATCGCCGAGTACAGCCAAGCGATAGAACTATTTCCACTCTTCTACGAAGCGATGGACAACCGCGCATTCACTTACATGGAGCTCGGCAGGAACCGCGAGGCTCTTCGGGATTTCGAGCAGTCTTTGCTAGTGAATCCAAATGGCATGGCGGCATTCTTCTCGAAAGGAGAGTGCCTCATGAAGCTTGGTGATCTCAAAGCCGCCGAGGCCATTTTTCAAGAAGGTCAGAGCCGCTTTCCTGAACAACGAGCGATGTTCAAGAAATTTCTAGAGCAAGTCCGTGCTCTGCAGAAGAATGACTAACCCTTCTATCGAGAGGACGTCGCCCGGCAGGCTACGTTCTGCTGGCGTCAAAGAGAGGTAATCCGCAATGTCGAGCCAGGCACGATTCAAAGAAGCATACCCGTTCCAAAACGACGTCTTGGCGTTACCAGTTACTGATCTCGGTGCCGCCTCTCGTTGGTACACCGAGCATTTCGGTATGGCAGAAGTCGAACGGATCGATCAGCCAGTGCCCACTGTGATCCTGGAACGCGACGGTACACGGATTGGTTTCGCGATGAACGGCGGCGATTCTTCGCAGGATGGAGCGGCCGTACTCGTGTCGAATATTCGAGGCATCAAAGATGAACTCGAGTCAAATGGAGCCTCAGTGGCGAATTGGCGCGTAGATGAGCGAGATGGTCAGAAGTACCAAGTGTTCTTCGTCGTCGCGCCGGACGGATTGTGCTACTACTTTCATGAGCCACTTGCGGAGCAGCGTGACGCCTAACAATCGGTTGCAGCGGACGCAGACGGACAAAGACGTTCTCGAGCACAAGAAGTCGAGATACCCAGTACCTCCCATCGATGCACGTGGACGCCGCGTCCTTGCCGGTAGTCGCGTTCGAGTCGTTGGAGTACCTGATCTGACGGGTATGAAGCAGCCTCATCGCCGCAATTCAGAAGCGGTGTTTCGGCACATTCTGGGCGCCTGCAAGCGCGTCAGCAGCTTCGACCAGTACGGATGCGCAGAAATCTTCTTTACCATTCGTCGTGGCCCTAGCAAAGGGCTGCACTCAGTAGCGCTTGAGCCGTTTCTCTTGCTGGTTCAATGTACGTCTGCTCGCGGTCGGGTCAAGCTCAGCAGATTGACCGGGAAACGGCGTGTCGCCTGACAACGCAGCGTTCTTGGCTACCACATCGGCGGTCCAGGCAAGTCTTCGTCATGGGTCAGTGCGTCGAGAGAAAAGATCCGGGCGCATTCGAGAATTGGCGCACCCGGACGTTAGCAGGCACGAGGAAATGGCATGGAACCGTCAAACGTGAGCGCGGTGCTGTTCGCGAAGGACCTGCGGAAGGTCTCAGCTTTTTACTCGGGAGCGCTGGAGTTGAAACCGATCTTCAGCGACGAGCATCACACGCGACTGAACTGTCGTGGCTTCGATCTCATCGTTCATCAGATTCCGAAGCACATAGCCGCAGGAATCTCCATGCAACAACCTCCTGAGAGGCGCATTTGGGGCGCACTCAGACTGAACTTCCAGGTTCAGAGCATCGCAGACAGCCGCAAGGTTGCTCGGTCTTTTGGCGCTGAAGTTGACGATGCTCCGCCAGAATGGGCGGAGCCAAAAGCCAACTTCTTCTTAGGCTACGACCCAGAAGGCGACGTCTTCGGGGTCGAGCAACATGCCTGCTAACAAGCGCTTCGAGCGGACGCCATGAGCAACGCGCGTTTGCTCGGCCTCGGTAGCGGCACCGCTCAAGCGCAGCGTTAGACGACCATGAGCGATGTGCCAGCAATCGAGAATCCTTGGCGCGCCATTCGGCTGCGTGCAGTGACATCTGTGATCGCCATTCTGGTGCCGATTGCAATCCTCATCGCGATCGTCTGGGGTGTCTTGCCCCTGCTCGGCATCAGTCCGGACGTTTCCGTAAGTCCCCGAGCGGAACCGGGTCGGGCCGCTGGATTCATTCTTCTGGCACTTGTGCTTGTCACTGCTTGCTTTGCGTTTGGCGCTGCCCTCGCGTCCTGGGTCGCGCTGAGACGTTTCAGCCGCGAAGAGGTGCGCTCTGAGTTTCTCTGGCTCATGTGGTTGCCCAAGACCTCGGCGCTGAATGGGAGGCTATTCGACGCTCTATTCCCAGCATCGGGCGAGTCGTCCCAGCCATCTAACACTTCGCTGGAGCGCACGCGTGAGAGATAAACTGCCAAGCCGAAGCAACCGAGCGCACGGCGCTCAGCTCACCCGTTAGACGGCTCGAGGATACTTCGATGTGTGCCTTGGTTGAACATTTCCGGGCAATGGCTCGCAACAACCTCTGGAGCAATAGTCGCCTCCACAAGGCGTGCGCGCAGCTCGCGCCCCAGGACTACGTTGCTGATCGCGGTGCGTTCTTCCGTTCGATCCACGGAACCCTGAACCACATTCTCCTGGTCGATCGGTACTACACTGCCGCCATCGCAGGCGGTCATGTGGAATCCGGACGCCTTGATCGCGAGCTTTATCCCGATCTTCCAAGCCTCACCGCGGCTCAGGCGCAAGCGGATCGTGAGCTCCTTGCGATTTGCGACCGCCTAACGCCACCGGACCTCGAGGTTATCGCTCGGTGGGCCGACTCGGACGGCAACATCTGCGAGGATCCGATCCACATCGTACTGAGCCATCTCTTCATCCATCAAATTCACCACCGCGGTCAGGTGCACAATATGTTGTCCGGCCTGCGGTTGAAGCCGCCGCAACTTGACGAATATTTTCTGTCGCACGACGCACACCTCCGTGAAAGCGAACTCCGCGAGCTTGGCATCGGAAGGTAGACGCGAGCCGTCTCAACCGCAGGCCGTTAGATGACAATGGTTAAGGCTGTTGCCGCCTTCATTCTGCTGGCCATTTCGAGGGCGCCGAACAAATTGCTGGAGCGCGCGCGTGGAAGATAATGTGCCGTTGTGGCTTGCCACCGAAATGGGCTCGGCCTTGCTCTACTTTTGGTATGTGTCGCTGCCGCTCACTGCTTTAGCGGCTGCGGGTGCTATATGGTTGGCTCGGCATCGGCCAATCGATCTTGGCGCTCGCCTCGCGGTCGGCCTTCTCCCTCTGTGTCCTCTCGCGATTCTGATCGTGGGTGGCTTTACTCAGGGTGATCCACAAGCACACCAACCTGTTGCTATGTGTGTAATCGGGGGCCTGTTACTTATCTCTCTCTGCGGGTATGTAGCTGCGTTTTTAAAGACAGAGCGTCATGATCTGCCCGCTGCAGCGATTGGCGCCCTCGGCGCGTGGCTTAGTATCTGGGCCGCATTTGTTTCCTCAGTATCAATTTCAGGAGATTGGCTTTGATAGTGGCCGCGGCTAACAATGTGCACTCCACTCGCGAAGACGCTCGTGCGTCAGCGCGAACGTTAGGCGCCGCAACACGCACCGCCACGGAACCATGAGCACACGAGCCGCCTCTTGCAGTTGCGGCCAACTCAAGGCCGAAGTCACCGGAGAGCCGGTGCGCGTATCTGTCTGCCACTGCCTCGCCTGCCAGCGTCGGACCGGAAGCGTCTTCGGCGCGCAAGCACGGTTTCCGCGAGAGGCCGTCACGATCTCGGGTCAAGGCACTGAGTTCGTAAGAGTAGGAGATGAAGGCACAAGGATCACGTTCACGTTCTGTCCGGTCTGCGGATCCACGGTCTTCTATGCATTGGCGGGCCGCGAAGAAGTCATTGCCATCCCAGTCGGCGCCTTTGCTGATCCAGCGTTTCCCGCACCGGCGTTCTCCGTGTATGAAGAACGAATGCATGGCTGGGTCAACATGCCTGCGGACATGGAGCACATGCCGTGAGGCAATCAATCGGTCTGGTGTCGCTGGTGGTGCGCGAATACGATGAGGCGCTCGCTTTCTACGTCGGCACGCTGGGTTCACGCTGGTCGAGGACACCGCGGTGCCAGAACAGAACAAGCGCTGGGTAGTAGTCGCTCCGCCAGGCTCAACCGGAACTCGTCTTCTGCTGGCACGCGCGGCAAACGCCGAACAGTTGGAGCGCGTGGGCAACCAAACCGGTGGGCGCGTGTTCCTCTTTCTCCACACGGACAACTTCGAACGCGACTATCAGGCGTACCAAGCCAAGGGCGTCATGTTTGTCCGTGAACCGAAGGAAGAACCCTATGGAACAGTGGCTGTGTTCAAGGACCTCTACGGAAACTTGTGGGATCTCCTGCAACCGAGGAAGGAAGAGTATCGATGTCGCACCCTGTTGCAGAAGTAACGACGGAATCGCTCCAGGCATTCGCGGATGCGTGGAATCGGCACGATCTTGATGCCCTCATGTCGTTCATGACTGACGACTGTGTTTTCGAGTCGTCCGCTGGCGCCGAAGCGTGTGGGACACGATCCAAAGGGCAGGCGGCTGTACGCGCTGCTTTTGCAGAAGTTTGGGCGACCTTCCCGGATGCGCACTGGGGAAATGCGCATCACTTCGTATGCGGTGATCGTGGTGTGTCTGAATGGACGTTTACCGGAACACGCCTTGATGGGGCTCGGGTAGAGGTGCAAGGCTGCGATCTGTTTACGTTTCGCGACGGCCTGATTGCGGTGAAGAACTCCTATCGCAAGAATCGGCCGCCCTTGGTAACCGCCAGGTCGTGAAACTCGCTGCTCTAGTGTCTACGGGGGAGAACCAATCCAATGGAGAATGAAGGCCTGAAAGTGCTTCAGGGAAAGCGTATTGCGGTGACCGGTGCCTTCGGGGCATTGGGTGCCGTCGTGATGCGGACGCTGGCAGGTGCTGGGGCGAGCGTGGCCGGCATCGCGCGCGCGCCTGTCAGCAAGGCGCCGGCGCAACTCGGCGGCTTTGCCTTGTTTGGTGACGCCGACATCAGCGACGCTCGCGTAGCCGAAGCGACACTACGCGCGGTTGCGCAGAAGTTGGGCGGACTCGACGCGCTGGTGAACGTCGCAGGTGCCTTCCGCTGGGGCAAAGTTGCAGACAACCCCGGATATCTGGGACCTGCTGCACAAAGCAAACCTGCTTACTGCGGTTAACGCCACTCGCGCTGCGCTGCCACTGCTGAGCACGAATGGCCGCGTCATTTACATCGGCGCTGCCGGCGCAGTGAAGGCCGGTGTCGGCATGGGACCCTACGCGGCGTCGAAGGCGGGCGTCGCGAAGCTCGCCGAAGCGCTGGCAGAAGAGGTCAAGGATCGCAGCATCACCGTCAATGCCATCCTGCCGAGCACCATCGACACACCTGCGAACCGCGCCGACATGCCCGATGCAGACGTCTCGCGCTGGGTGCAGCCCGAGCAGATCGCGGATCTGATCGTCTTCTTGCTGTCCGATCGCGCGAGTGCGATCACCGGCGCGCTCATACCCATCGTTGGCCGCGTTTGATCGACAAGAACGGAAGGTATCGTTCACATGCCACTGGACCACGACGTCATACTCGTTGAGAACTTTCGCGAGTCACTCAGTCTCTATCAGCGCTCGCTCGTGTGGGCGATGACTGCGTCGGCGGCATTCTTCATGCTGACGCTCAGCTTGGGTGACCCGAAGCTGCCCTCCGTTTCGGTTCTCTACGGCCAGCTGAGCGGTCCCGCGGCGTGGTTCGTCGCGTTGGGTCTGTTCTTCGTGCTCGGTATTCTTGCAGGGTCGGCTTTGCGAAGTGCCGAGGCAGCGCTTGCGAGACTGGACGTCAAGTCCGAGATGATTGCAGCCGTCTTGCTGTATCCCTCGCTGGCGACGAATACCAATGGTTTTGTCCGCGTCGGCACGGTGATGTTTTCGCCGATCGCTGTTCTGATCGCGTTCGGACTCGAGCTCAGGAGGGAGTCAGTGGGTGCGGTCGAGAGAGACGTGTCGTGGTGGCTTGGGCTGGTGCTGTTCGTTGTATTGATAGCAGCCCCGTATCTCGGCATCGCAAGTCGCATCTGGCACCCACTCGGCTCGCGGCGCAACTGATCTCAACGTACGAGCGAGTGCCGGCCGGCGTCGACCGTCGTACCGTCCGCGCGAACGAACTGCAGTCGGTAATCGATGGTCGCGCGCTCGCCGGACGGGACGCTGAACTCGAACGGATGCCGCTCATCCGTGAACGTGCGTTCGTGCGTTTCCGTCGCTCAACGTGAGGCGCACCGCACGGACGTCGCTGTCGGACGCGGATGTCCAAAGGTAGAACTCGTGGCGGCCGGCGAATGACAGGAACATCGCGGTTGCGCTGCCGACCGGCGTCTGGTCAGTGCGAAAGCCCTGGTTTGCTGGAGCGGGCTGCCGTTCGCCGTCGAAATAGTCGGCATGCAGCCGTGTGAACACAGGGAGTGCGTCCACTGCGATGGCAGTCATGCCCTTGGGCGAGAGCTGCAGCGTTACCTTGCCGTTGACCACCGCTGTCGCGCCCGCCGGCTTGCCGTCGGTCCACAGTCGCGCCGGATAGCTGCGATCGATGGCGTACGGAATTCGCTCGCGGTCCAGCGTGACCGTCACGCTGCGTGCGTCCTCCGATTCGTTGCTGAGCGCGAGGTAGAAGCGACCGTTGCCGTAGCCGGTGAGATGGTTGGCTTGCGGATCGTCGATCGAGACCAGGTGCCGCGGCATCCACAGCCGCACGTTTTCGTCGCCCATGAACGTGCCAGGCCGGTCGCCATACACCTTGCTGCGCAGGTATGCGTAGCCTTGCGCGTAGCGCGCAGGGAACGCGATAGCGCCCTTCGAGCGAGTCTCGAAATCGGACAGCAGATAGTCGGTCAGCAGCGCGATGTGCGGCCAGACATGGTTGTAGTAGATCTCGTTGTAGTTGAGGTCTGCGAACGGCCGCTGATGATAGTCGCCGCGCGCATAGACGTCGGAGAAGGCGACGTTGATGTCGTAGCCAGGAAAAGTCTTGTAGCGCCCGACGATCGCCGAGCGGGCGACGTCATGCAGGAAGGAATCGTTTGCAGCCGCGGCAATCCGCAGCTCGTACGCTGCGTGATGCGCGAGGAAGGTGCTGGGATTGAGGGCATAGGTCGTGTGCGCCTCGGGGGTCAGACCGATCTGCGATGCCTGCCACGCCGGCAGTGTGACCTCGGGCGTGCGAATTCCCTGCGCATCCGGCTTGGCGGTGAACAGGCCGACGGGCGCTACGCCGCCGCGATCGACGGTGACCTCGCCTGCGGGAATGCGCGGGAAATACCACGCAAAACTCGCGTAGGCGCGCGCGCCCCTGTGCGCGGCCGCGAGATAGCGTGGCTCCTTCGTCTCCTGCCATAGCTCGAACAGCTCGACGAATTTCGGCGCGAAGTCCGACCAGAACTGTCCGCCGGCGTCGAGATGGACGTCGCTGAAGTCGCGCTGCGGGGTATCGATGCGCGCCTTGATGTACGCATCCGCGAGCGAGCGCGCCTTCGTGAGTCGTGCCTTGTCGCCGGTGAGCCGGTAAAGCGCCAGCTCGTCCCAGAAGGTCGCGCCATCGCTGACCATCAGGAGATTGAGCCGACGCGGCTTGCCGGCGAGCTGCAGCGCATAGTGGCGGAACACCGGGCTCTGCTCGCGCGACATCTGGTAGAGCTCAGCCAGCTCGGAGACCTCCGCAGCCGGCCCCTGCATGTCGCGCGCAGCGTTCTGTCCGCTCTCGCCGGGCAGGACGTTGTAAAGGTACTTCGTGCGCGACATCAGGAATTCGGTGATCGGCAGCGCGCGCAGCCGGTAGATCTCCGGATCGTCCTGGATCAGCGACGCGGCGAGCGGATGCAGTGCCGAGACGACCTTCACCGTGCTCTTCACGTCGGTGTTGTAGTCGAAACCCTTGAGATCGGCGTCCCAGCCCGAGTGCGCGTCGTCCATCGCGAACTCGGTCATGGTGTCGATCGTCGCGTTGAGCGACTGCCCGGCATTACGGCGGTAGTCCACGAAGCCGAACGGTCCGCGCGCGACTTCAGCGAACGCCTGGTAGCCAGTCGCCGGCGACGAGCAGCGGACGCACGGCGAAAGTCGCAGTCTGCCCGGCTGCGAACCGCGAATCGCTCTGACCGAGGAGCGGCGCGAAGGCAGAAGGCTGCGCTTGGCCTTTCGGGTTACGCAGCATTACGCCGAACCGCGCGTTCGCAATCGTCGGCAAGCGGTACGGACTTTCCCGCGGATCGACGCTCAGACCGTGAGTCACGCCGGCGCGCGTCACGAGCGTCAGCGGCAAACCGCCCATGCTCTCCGCGCTCAACAATGGAGCGCGCGGAAAGCGCTTCTCCTGCCAGATCAGCGGTTGCAGGAACGCATCGGCCGTTGCTGGGTCGCTCGCTGGCGCCGCCGGTGTAGCCAATCGTGTACCAGCCCGGCGTGCGCGCCGTGAACGTCCACGAGATGCGCGGCGGTTCATTCGCAACGGGACGGATCTCTGCCTCGAGCGTGAAGTGCTGCGTGGGCTCGAATGTCCAGACCGCGCCGCCGTCGGGCAGCGCACGCGCACTCGAGGCGCGAACTTCGGTGACTGAGCCGGCGTCGTAGACGACATCAGTCATGCCGTTGCCGTTGGCAGCGCGCCAACGCGGCAGCGGATAGTTCTCGACATTCACGCCTTCGAGGCTTTCGCCCGGCGTGGAAGCAAAGCGCGAAAGGCCGAGCTGCGGGTCCGATTCGGAACGAATGATGGTGAAGATCGGCTGATAGACAGCGCGCTTGCCGCTCGCGCTCGAGCGTTATCGTTCCGGTTGACGCGCTGCTCAGCCGATACGGAGCTGTCGATGACTGTTGCGCGTGCGCGTTCGCAGCGAGTCCAGAAAATAGCACCAGTGCCAGCAGACACGGCGTACCCTTCATCCTCATCCTCTTATTTCACTGCGTGACGCAGCAGCGCCTGCGCATCCAGCCCGATGCCGAGGCCCGCACCGGTTGGCGCGAACAAATAACCATTCTTCACTTCGGCAGGCGTCGCGGCGATCGCCGCGCCGATCGGGTTCTTGCCGATCCAGTACTCGCACACGATGCTGTTGGGCATGGCGACGGCGAGGTGCGCGCTCGCCGCGACGTGCACCGCCGAACCGATGCTGACGTGCGGCTGGAAGGCGAGGCCGAAACAATCGGCGAGCTCGGCGATGCGCCGGCATTCGGTGATGCCGCCAGCGCGGCAGACGTCCGGCTGCACGATGTCGATCGCGCGGTTGCGGATCAACTCGACCGTTTCGTGCCGCGTCATGATCGAGTCGAGCGCGATCGGGATGGTGAGATGCTGCGCCAGCTCGGCGTAGCCCTCGACGTCCTCCGGCGGGATCGGCATTTCGAAGAAGCCGACGCCGAGTTCTTCCATGGCCTCGCCGAGCCGCCGCGCGTCGGCACGCGAATAGACGCCGGCCGCATCTGCATAGATCGCGAAGTCGTCGCCCATGGCGTCGCGGATGGCGCGGATCGCGCGCAGGTCGCCCCACACGCCGCGGCCGATTGCCATCTTCACGCCGCTATAGCCGGCCGCGCGCAGTGAACGCGCTTCCTCGACCAGCTCCGCGAGAGCCTCATCCGGCGCGTCGAGCGGCAGCGATGGAATCCCCGAAGCATAGACGCGCACGCTCTCGCGCATCTTGCCGCCGAGCAAAGTCGAGATCGGAGCGTTCGCTGCCTGACCGGCGAGATCCCATAGCGCGATGTCCACGCCAGCGATCGCCTCGACATAGAATCCGGCGCGGTGACCGCGTACGCGCATGCCGGCGTACATCCGTTCCCACAACACGAGAACGTCGCGCGGATCGGCGCCGATCAGGATGTCAGTGAGCAGCAGCTCGACGATCTTCGCCGTCGCCTGCGGCGCCACCGGCGCCTTGCACTCGCCCCAGCCGACGTGTCCCGTGTCCGTTTCGATGCGCACGATGACGGTGTCGATCGTGCGCGAATAGACAAAGCGACGGCGCAGCGGGACGGGATACTCCGTCGAAAGCTCGGCCTGGCCGGCTGCGCGCTCGGTGCCCCACGCGCGGCTGCCCCAATAGGCGCGCGTGTCGATCGGTTCCGCCTGGATCGCGAACGCTTCGACCTTGACGATCTTCATTCGACCTCCTGGCACAGCGCGAGCAGCAGCGGACCCTGGCCCCAGGGGAACGTGCCGAATGGGCGCGTCGCGTACACCGCGCGCGCACCGACAGGCGTTGCATCGCTGACGAGTTGGAGCCTGCCATCGGGCGCGATCTGTTCGTGCATGGCGGCGCGTGCCTTGCGTTCCATGTCGGCGTGACGCGAACCGTCGAGGACGCCACGCGAAACACCTGCGCGTAATGCATAGGCGACCATCGTCGCCAGTGTCGATTCGAGATAGGTCGCGGGGTCGTTGACTACGGTGTGCCACAACCCGCTCGGATGTTGCGCAAGAGCGAGCGCATCGGCGAGTGCGACAGTGCGTTGCTGCAGCTCAGTCCACGCTGGATGCGCGCGCGGCAACAGGATGAGCGTATCGACCAGCCCCATCAGCGCCCAGCCATTGCCTCGCGCCCACAGCTCACCGTTTCTGCCGCAGTCACGCTCGAAGCCGTGGAACAGCAGACCACTGTCGGACTGCAGCGTCCGTGCATAACCGAGCAACTCGCCGGCCGCCTGGTCGAAGTAGCGATCGTCTCCAGTCGCATGCGCCAATGCGGCGAGGAACGGCCCGTCGACGTCCATGCAATCGACCCAGATTTGCCAGCGCCAGCCGGGAGTGTCGCCGCGATGGTAGCGCTCGCCGTTCGGCCCGACCGGAAAGCTTGCATTGAGCGCGGCAAGCTTGCGCGCGGCCTCGAGGAACTGGTCGTCGCCGGTGCGCCGGTGCAGTTCGAGCAGCTCGCGCCCGGCGCCGACGTGATCTTCATTGGTGCGTGCAACGCCGCGTCCCAACCAGCTGCGCAGGATGCCGTGCACGAAACCGAACGGTGCGGGATCGCCGAGGGCGTCGCCGGCTTCGAGCAACCCGCGCAGCGCGATCGCCTCGCCGAAGCCCCAGACCCGATAGTTCCAGCGCATCGCGACCGCGGCGACCGCGCTCAGTCTGCTCGCGTGTCATGCGAGCTCCAGCAGAATTTCGAACAGGCCACCCGAGCCGGGATGATCGCTGAGCGCCTGCGGGCTCAGCCGCATTCGCGACGTCGTGACCATCAAGCGGTTCGGTGCGACGAAGCACAGGCTGCTGACGTGGGGCGCGGGCACGGCGACTTTCCTGATGAACGCACCGTCGTTCGCGAGCTGGACGATGCAGCTCCCGCCCCACATCGCTATCCAGAAGGTACCGTCTGCTGCGAGTGTCATGCCGTCCGGTTTTCCGGGCAGGCCGAGGAAATCCGAGACGATGACCGGCTCACCCAACTTGCCGCCGTCCACAGCAATAGGCGAGCAGGGTGCGTTCGAGCGTATCGATCACGTACAACGTGCGTCCGTCGGCGGAGAGCTTCATGCCGTTCGGCACACCCAGGCCGCTCGCGACGCGAGTTGCCTCGGCGCGCACTGAGCGCGCATGAAAGATCGCACCGCGTGTCGCGAGAACTCCTCGATGCATCATGCCGACCCACAGCTCGCCGCTGGCATTGACGGTCATGTCGTTGAAGCGGCAACCGGGATCGATCGTCGCGGCGGGGCCCGCACTGAGCTCGCCGGACTTCGAGATCGTGCAAAGGCGATCGTCGAGCGCGCCGACCAGACCATCGCCCGATACCGCGAGCGACCACACCGACGACGCCACGGCGATCGATTGCAGCTCACCGTTGCGCATGAAGCTCAGCAGCCGCCGCGATACCGGATCGGTCCAGTACACACGATCGTTCAGCCACGCCGGCGACTCGCCGATCGCGACGCCGGCGTCGCAGATCAGTCGAACGCTCGGCTCAGCCATGGCGCAACTCGTGCAGTGCCCGAAATCCGCGGAGACACGCTACGCGCGAGTCGATTGCCTCGCTGCGTACGCCTGCTGCGTCGAGCGCGCTCGCATACAGCCGACAGAGCGCACTATTGCCGATCAGCGGTACGACGCTGTCGCGCACTCCGGGGTAGACAGCCAGCGCATCCGCGATCTCGGAGCCGATCAGCAGCCCGCGAATGTATGAGGCGGCGTCCGTCTTCGCGAGCGCGCCGCGCACGACCTGAGCACGTGCACTGAACAACAGGGTTCCCAGTGCCAGTTGGCGCGACCGCCCGACGGCGACTCCGCGCAGGAACACCGCGCCGTCTGCCGCTTCGCCGTCGACTATCGAAGCGAGCAGCCCTTTGGCAGTGAGCCGGTCGAACATCTCGCCCGACATGCTGGTGAAGAAATCGACGACGCGGCCGTCCTGGAGCCGGGCCCACTTGGTATGCGTACCGGGCAGCGCGATCCAGCCGTCGACGGCACGCAGCGCCGCCAGTCCCATCAGCTCGATCTCCTCGCCGCGCAGGATATCCGGCTGACCGTCGAAGCTGCGGCGGCAGGCGATTCCGGGAACGATGTGCGTCGGTACGCGACCGATTGTCGTGCTCAGCGCCGCAGCGGCGAGATCCGCGCAGCCCGCGGGCGCTTCTGCGTATGGAACCTCCGTCCAGCCGACGTTGGAGCCGATCATGCCGGATGCATAGACAGGGCCGCGGTCCGGCCAGCGCGCGGCCAGCTGGTCCATCGTCGCGGCCATGCCCTGACGATCGAGGCCAACGACACCCGCAGGTGCGGAGTAATCGTCGAGCGCCGCGCCGTCGGCGCCGATCAAGTACGCGCGAAAGTTCGTGCTGCCCCAGTTGACCCCGACGAATGATCCCTCAGCGCCGCGTGACACCTGCACCTCCGTCGATCGGGTAGATCGATCCCGTGATCCAGCCCGCAGGGTCCGAAGCGAGGAACAGCGCAAGCTCGGCCACTTCCTCGGCGCGCCCGAGTCGTCCGAGCGGATGTCGCGCGACGTTCTTCGTGAGCGCCTCCTCGACATTTCCAGTCCGCGCAAAGGATGCGCGCAGCAGCGGGGTGTCGATGCTGGCGGGCGCGATCGCGTTGACTCTGATGTTGTCCGGTGCGAGCTCGAGCGCAGCTGTCTGCACCAGATTGTTGAGCGCTGCCTTGGTAGCGGCGTAGGCAGCGAGGCTCGGGGTGGCGAAGTCCGCGTTGATAGAGGAGAAGAAGATGAAGCAGCCGCCGCGCGAGCGCATCGCGGGAACGCATCGCTGTAGCAGTCGGACGGCGCCGACGACGTTGACGTCGTAGAGATCGAGGAACGTCGCCGGATCGGTGTCGAACACGCCGCCGGGAAAGCTGGCGGCGGCCGCGTGAACCACGATGTCGGGAGCGCCGAGCTTCTCGCTCGCTACCGCCAGCGCTGCTTCGAGCGCCGCCGTAGATCGCACATCCGCGATCGCGGCGTGGTCGCCCGCGGCGCCGGGAGTGATGTCGAGCCCCGCGACGCGCGCGCCTTCAGCCTGGAACCGCGTGACGATCGCAGCGCCGATCCCACTGGCCGCGCCGGTCACCAACGCGACACGCCCGCTCAGTTGTTTCAAGACGACCTCCGTCAGTAGGTCGGACTAGAACTTCATGCTGACGCTGGCCTTGTAGATTCTCCCGAAGAAGAGGTTGGTGCGCAGCGCCTCGTCGACACCGTCGTAGGTCCGCTGCTTCTCGTCGAGCAGGTTGTTCGCCTCCAGCCCCAACGAAACGTTGGGCGAGAAATCGTAGCGCAGCGTCGCCGACAGATCGGTGTACGGACTGTTATAGATGCCCGTTGCCGCTGCTGACAAGCCGATCAGGTAATCGTCGCGCCAGTTGTAGGCGAGCCGGACGCTGATCGGGCCCTTTTCGTAGTAGCCGACGAAGTTCACGTTGTTCGGCGACAGGCCCGGCAAGGGCAGGGTGCGGCCGGCCACGTCCTTGATCGGCGTGTTCGAATCGATGTACGAGTAGCTCGCGATCACGCCGAAGCCGTCCCACGCGCCGGGCAGGAAGTAGAACGGCAGCTGCACCAGCACCTCGACGCCCTGCACGTCGGCGCCTTCGCCGTTGATCTTGCGGTTGACCAGGTAGTTGACGCCGTTGTAGGTCTCGGGACGCTGCTGCTGCACGATGAAGGTCGAGACGTCCTTGTAGAACAGGCCGAGCGACACCAGCGCCTGCTCGCCGAAGTAATACTCGGCCGCGAGATCGACCTGGTCGGCCTTGAACGGATCGAGATCCGGCGCGCCGCCGGTGCCGGTGCCCAGCACGGTCTGCACGCCGTTGACGAACACTGCGTTGTTCGCCAGCGTGACGCCGCTGTTGAGATCCACCGTGTTCGGATACGCGATGACCCGCGCGGCGCCGAGCCGGAAGATCCAGTCCTCGCTCACGGCGAGCTTCGCGACCGCCGACGGCAGGAAGTCGTCGTCATCGCGCTCGAACGTGCTCGGTGTCGCTCCGCCGGTCGGGTTGATCTGGTTGCCGATCGACTCCAGCTCGCGCTTCACGTAGCGCACGCCGACGTTGCCGGTCAGCGCCGAGGCGCCGAGCTGCGTCTCGAAGTCGAGCTTGCCGTAGCCTTCAGTAAACCGTTCCTTGATTTCGAACGTGCTCGCAAACGCATTGGTGTTGTTGCGCGGCTGCAGGCACTGCACGTCCTGCGAGACCGCGGTGACGGCGCCGAACGCCGAGCAGCTGCTCACCGCTGCGCTTGCAGCGAGATACGAGCGTGGCAGGCCGGCGAACTCGCCCTCGGCGAAGCCCGAATTGGAATACCTCGTCACGAACGGCGACAGCGCCGTCGCCGGGATGCCGCCGGCGGGCCGGATGTCCGCGCGCAGCGGATTCTGTTCCGAGTCGACGCGGTCGTAGCGCGCGCCGAAGCTCGCTGCCTTGAGGAATCCCGCGTCGAGGTCATAGGTCCAGTCCGTGCGGACCGCCGTGTCCTTGCTCTCCGCGATGAAGGTGTTGTCGAACAGGATCGTGTAGCGCAGCTGCGCCGGGTCGGACAGGTTGATGCCGTTGATCTGGTAGGAGCCGAGATCGCCGCTGCGTGAAATCGAAGTTCACGGTCGGCGTGATGCCGACGATCGGCTGCAGGCGGAAATACACCTGGTGCGCGGTCGAGGTCGACTTGGTGTACGCGACCTCGGCGCTGGCGCGCAGCCGGTCGGTCACGTCGAAATTGCCGCGCAACGCCGAGGACCAGATGTCGGCGTCGGTGTCGAGGAACTCCGTGTTCGTCAGCACCGGGCCGCTCGCCGTCCCCGACAGCAGGATGTTGTTGGGAGAGTAGCGCGCGTTGGTCAGGCCCGCGGTGGGAGTGAACGACAGCCAGTGGCGGTCGCGATCGGAATTCGAGCTCCGAATAGAACGTGTCGGCGATGAGCTCGACGCCGTCTGACGGCTGCCACTGCAGCACGCCGTTGAGGCCGAGATTCTTGCGCTCCTCGGCGATCGCCTCCGGGCGGGCGTCGGCATTGCCGAAGCGCACGGTGCCGGTGGCGTCCGTGAAGCGCGAGTAGCCGGAGAAAGTATCGAGACCTTCCTGCGACAGGTCGCGCTTGTTGTACGAGGCGGAGACCAGCACGCCGAGCGTGTCGCCGGCAAACTTCTGCGAGGCGAGGGCGAAGGCCTCGTAGCCGTTCTCGGAAGCCTGGTCGTAGTAGATGCCGCCGACTTTGGCGCCGAGGCGGCTCGGCCCGTCGAGCGGCATGGGCGTCTGCACGTCGACGATGCCGCCGAGCGCGCCGGAGATCTGGTCCGCGCTCGCGAGCTTCGTCAGCTCGAGGCGGGCAATCAGTTCGGAAGGCACCAGCGCCAACAATCCAAAGGTCGAGGTGCCGAGCGTTTCGAGACCGATGCCGCCGCGGCCGGTCGGGTCGATGATCTGGCGGCCGTTGAACAAGTAGACGTTCTGGCGCAGGCCGCGCACCGAGACGCTGGTGCCTTCGGCGATGCCGCGGTCCACCTGCACGCCCGAGACGCGCGCGAGCGATTCGGCGACGTTGCGGTCGGGCAGCTTGCCGATGTCGTCGGCGACGATCGCGTCGACGAACTGCGTAGCATCGCGCTTGATGTCGCGCGCCTTGTTGAGGCTCTCGCGGATGCCGGTGACGACGACCTCTTCGACGGTGTCGCCGCTGGCGGTTTGCGGAGTGTTCTGCGAATAGACGGGACCGGCGACCAGCGTTGCTGGACCGAGCACCGAGTACATCGCCCCGCGAATAATTCGATTCGTCAGGATCTTCGTCATGACTTTTTCCCCCTATCTCCACGGCGATAGGTGCTACTAATATAGCAACGCTATGCACAAATCAAGACGCCTGCGACCGCAAATGCGCGGCATTCTTCGCTCAGAGCGCCATTGACATCGGCTCTTCGAGAGCTGACGCTTTGCACATATAGCAACACTTGGCCGGCGAACGATGAGGAGAAGCGCACCATGGGGACCCTGAGCGGCGTCCTGCCGATCCTGCCCACGATCTTCACGCCCGTCCGGCGCGATCGATGAGGCCGGGACGCGGCGGGTCGTCGAATACATCATCGCCTCGGGTGCTCGAGGCATCGTTTTCCCGGGCCTCGCCAGCGAGTACGAAACGCTGAGCCGCGACGAGCGCCTGCACATGACCCGCTTGATCGGCGAGTGGATCGGCAAGCGCGTGCCGTTCATCGTCGGCGCGAGCGCCGCCGCGACGGACGATGCGGTCGCATTCGCTGCGGCCGGCGCGGAAGCCGGCGCGGTTGCCGCGATGGTTCTGACGCCGAAGGTGTTCGCCGACGATCCGGCCGGGATGCGCGACTTCTATCGCGCCGTGCACCGCGGTTCCGGCATCGACATCATGCTGCAGAATGCGCCCGCGCCGATGGGCATCGGCCTGCCGCTCGAAAAGGTGGCCGAGCTCGCGCGCGCGGTGGAGGGCATCCGCTACGTCAAGGAAGAAGCGCCTCCTTCCGGTCAGCGCATCACGAAGCTCACGGAGCTGGCCGGCGACTCGCTGCTCGCCGTGTTCGGCGGCGCCGGCGCGCGCTATGTCATCGACGAGCTGACACGCGGCGCCAAAGGTACGATGCCGGCGTGCGAGATCAGCGAGCTGCACGTCGAGATGTTCGATCGCTTCCGCCGCCGGGACGAGGCGGGCGCGCGCGATCTGTTCGAGCGCACGCTGCCGCTGCTCAACATGCAGGCCGTGTTCCGCTGGCGGCTGACCAAGGCAGTGCTCGAGCGACGCGGCCTGATCAACAGCACCTTCGTGCGCGCGCCGGGGCCGGAGCTCGACCGTTACGACCGGCTCGAGCTCGATGCGCTGTTGGCACGCCTCGCGGATCTGCTGCCGCTGGAAGTGGTTGCCGCGTGAGCCGCGTTGCCTCGGTCGAAACGTTCATCGTCACGATGCCGCGAGACACGCCCTATCTGGGTCCGCTGGCATCCGACGAGCGCGTCAACGCGCGTGGCTACGTGGTCCGCAAAGGCAACGGCACGATCTATCCCGTGGTCGATCGTTCGATCGTCGTACGGATCACGACCGAGGACGGAACGGTCGGTTGGGGAGAAACCTACGGCATCTGCGCGCCGCGGGCCACCTGCGAAATCATCAACGACCTGCTGGCGCCGGTGACGATCGGAGCGAAGCCGTGCGACGTCGAGGCGATCTGGGACGAGCTGTATGGATTGATGCGGGTTCGCGGCTGCAGCGGCGGCTTTCACGTGGATGCGATCGCAGCGATCGACATCGCGCTCTGGGATCTGCACGGCAAGCAGCAGGGCGTGCCGATTCGTGATTTGCTCGGCCCGACGGTGAACGCAACCGTGCCCGGTTATCTGTCAGGTCTGCCTGCCGCTACGCTCGCAGAGCGCGTTGCGCTTGCCGCCGACTACTATGCAGCGGGGCATCGCGCGTTCAAGTTCGCCGCTGTGGTGAGCCGCGAAGGGATCGTCGAGGAAATGGCCGCGCTGCGCCGTGCACTCGGACCTGACGCGCAGGTCATGGTCGATCTGCACTGGAAGTTCACCGCGAACCAAGCCCTGGCGTTGATCGCCGCGCTCGCGCCCTACCGGCCGTACTTCGTCGAAGCACCGGTCAAGCCCGAAGACCAGGCCGGACTGGCGCGCGTCGCGCGCGAAAGTCGCAGTGCCCATCGCTGCGGGCGAAGAATGGTATACGGCCTATGAGGTCCGCAATCGTCTCGCCGCAGGTCCGATCGCCGTCCTGCAGCCCGAGATGGGTCACACTGGAATCACGCAGTTCCGCCGCATAGCTGCGCTGGCGGCGGAGCAGGGGACTGCGATCGCCCCGCACGCGACGATCGGCACTGGACTGTTTCTTGCGGCGAGCCTGCAGGTGTCGGCAACATTGCCGCACCTGTGGAAGCATGAGTGGCAGCATTCCGTGTTCGCGCGCAACTTGCGACTTCTCGACAGCGACATGGGCTATGCCGATGGCGCGTACGTGCTGCCGACAGCGCCCGGCCTCGGCGCCGCGCCGCATGCACGGCTGTGGGAGTTCGCGGAGCGGATCGCATGAAGCCGAAGCTCAACGCGCAGCCCAACAAGAGCCTGATCGACGGGATCACCACGCTGCAGGCGCTTGCGACCTCGCCCGATCCGGTCGGATGCCGCGAGCTGGCGCGCAGGTTGGACATCGATCCCATCAAGGTGAATCGGCTGCTCAAGACACTTGCGTATCTCGGCATCGCGCGCCAGACCGCCGACCGCAAATACACCGCGGGACCGGGCATGCACGTGCTCGCCGCGCAGAGCCTGTTTGCGTCCGGGTTGATCCGGCGCGCGCTGCCGGTGCTCGAGAACCTGCGACGCTTCGGTCACACCGTCGCGCTCGGCGTGCTATGGCAGGACAATGTGAGCTACCTGTTCCACGCGCCACCCGGGATCGAAGCTTCGCGCGGGCTGGGGCGCATCGGCCTGTTGCCCGCGACGACCAGCGGCATCGGCGTCGTGCTGTTGTCCGAGTATGACGATGCCGACGTGCGCGAACTGTACAAGGATCGCGAGCTGCCGATGTTTCCCGAAGGCATCGAGCAGCTCCTCGCGAAGCTCGCCGAGGTGCGCAGGCTGGGTTACGCGCGAGTCCACGTCGCCGATGCGCGCGATCATCACGTCGTCGCCGTCTCGACAGGCGACCCCGCTCACGCCGGCGTGGCCATGTCCGGCTGGATCCCGGAAGCCGCGACCGCGCCACTGGTCGACGCACTGCGTGCGGCAGCGACCGAGATCGGCGGATAAAGATGCACGCATCCGCATCGACGACCGACGCGGACGGCGTGCGCGTCAGCAAGCTTCGCTGGGCGATCCTGGCAATGCTGTTCGCGGCGACCGTGCTCAACTACGTCGACCGCCAGACGCTGTCGATACTCGCCTCGCAGGTGCAGAAGGACCTGGGCATCGACGACCTCGGCTATGCGCGCATCGTCCAGTACTTCCTGATCGCATACGCTGTGTCTTATCTGGGCGCGGGCTGGGTCACGGACAAGCTCGGCGCGAAGCTCACGCTCGCGCTGTTCCTGGGCTGGTGGTCTTTGGCGAACATGGCGACGGGCTGGGTGCGCAACGCGGGACAGCTCGGCTTTGCGCGGCTGATGCTGGGCATCGGCGAGCCCGGCGTCTACACCGCCGGACCGAAGGCAGTCGCAGAACACTTTCCGGCGCAGGAGCGCGGCTTCGCGATCGGTGTCTACACCGCCGGCGCGATGATCGGCGCGACGATTGCACCGCCGCTGATCGCGTGGCTGGCGTTGCAGTACGGCTGGCGCGCCGCGTTCGTCGTGACCGGTGCGGCAGGATTCGTGTGGCTCGCGGTCTGGCTGCTCGTGTATCGCAGCCCCGACGGCGCAGAGCCGGCACGAACGAAGGAGCCGATCCGCTGGGGCCCGATCCTGCGCGACCGCAGCGTGTGGGGCCTGGCGATCGCACGCATGATCGCGGACCCGGTGTGGTACTTCTATCTGTTCTGGTTTCCGAAGTACCTGACCGACGATCGCGGCATGGCGTTGATCCAGGTCGCGAGTCTCGCCTGGCTCGTGTACCTCGCGGCCGATGTCGGCAGCATCGGCGGCGGTTGGTTTTCGGGTCGGCTCATCCGCGCGGGTATCGCTCCGGCGCGGAGCCGATTGATCGCGATGACGTGTGCAGCCGCACTGGCGCCCATCGGCATGCTGATCTCCCTGCGGCTGGGCATCGCGCCGACGATCGCGCTCGGCGCACTCGTGGCGTTCGCGCACCTCGTTTTCCAGATCAACATCGGCGTGCTGGTCGTCGACATCTACCCGATGCGCCACGTCGCGACGGTGTTCGGTCTCATTGCGGCGGGGAGCGCGACCGGCGGCTTGATCTCGACGCAGCTCGTCGGTCAGCTCGCGAGCACTCATGCCTATGGCGCACTCTTTCTGCTGATGGGCATGCTGCACCCCATTGCGTTGCTGGTCGCTTGGGGTTCGCTCAGAGGCAGAAAGAATGAGCAGCATCGCTGAATTCGACGCCGCGTTGGCCCGCTGCCCGCTCATCGCGATCCTGCGCGGCGTCACTCCAAATGAAGTTGTAGCTGTCGGCGAAGCGCTGTTCGATGCGGGCTTCCGTCTCATCGAAGTGCCGCTGAATTCGCCGGATCCGCTGGATAGCATCGCGCGGTTGGCGAAAGCGTTTGCGGGTCGAGCTGTGATCGGCGCAGGCACGGTGCTGAGCGCGGTGGATGTCGCAGCCGTGCAGGCGGCTGGCGGCACGATGATCGTCTCGCCGAACACGAATATCGAAGTGATCGCTGCGACGAGCAAGGCCGGGCTCATTTCGCTGCCGGGAATCGCCACGCCGAGCGAAGCGTTCGCCGCGCTTGCCGCGGGAGCGACAGCTCTCAAGTTGTTCCCGGCAGAAGGGGCAAGCCCTGCAGTCCTGAAGGCGATTCGCGCCGTGTTGCCAGCGGGCGTTCGCGTGCTGCCCGTCGGTGGGATCACTGCGGACACCATGACGCCTTGGCTGAAAGCGGGCGCCGCCGGTTTCGGTATCGGATCGGCGCTTTACTCGCCCGGGCTCGCGCCTGACCAGATCGGCGTCAGAGCACGTACATCATCGCAGTAGATCAGCAACAGCTCAGTTCGTGGCGGGTGATCGCTCTGGACGTACGGAGCCGGGACCACCCAGCGTGGCGCGAAGGCTCTTCAACAACCGACGCCACGAACTCGGACGCGCATTGGGGAGTCCAAGTCGCGCGCGTGCTGCGTCGAAGATCGCATCGGGCACGCTGATCGTGCAGGCCTGCTCGAGTCCCTGGAAACCCGGCGCCGAGTTCGCCTCGCAAATCCGATAACCGTCGTCATCGAACAGAATGTCGATGCCTGCCACATCGAGGTGTAGCACGCTGGCCGCACGCACCGCCAAGTCAACGAGCGCGGGAGGCGGATCGAGCGCAGTGCCCACGCCGCCCAGTGAGATATTCGACTTGAAGCCTCCATCCGTCGACCTGCGCAGCATGCACGCTACTACGCGCCCATGCACCACGAGCAGCCGCACATCGCGACCGTGACTTGCCTTGACGTACTGCTGAAAGATGAAATCTGCGCCAGTTCGCGCGCCATCGAGAAGGTTCGCGAGATCGTGAAACTGCGCGCGACTCGAGCAGAGCAGTACGCCTTCGCCGCGCGTGCCGCGCAGGGTCTTCACGACGACCGGGAAGCCGATCTCACGCTCGACCAGGTCGACGTCGACGGGGAACTTCGCCAGGATCGTCTTGGGAATCGGCAGGCCGGCCGCCGATAGGATCTGCAGCGTCTGCAGTTTGTCCGCGACTGCTTCGACAGCCGACGGGCTGTTCACCATCGCAACACCCTGCCGTTCGAAGTGCCGCAGCACCGCGAGCGTGAAGTAGTTCGTTTCGCTGCCAGTCCGCGGAATGATGAGGTCCGGCTTCGCCAGCCGACGTCCCTCATACACAGCCGACCAGCCTTCACGCGCGTCGACGATCAGCTCGAAGGCTTGCGGCCGCAGTACATCGAGCCGCACGCCCGATGCGGCTGCCACCTCCTTGAAGCGCAGCACCTCAGCAACCTCGGGCGCGCCGCGCCGCAACTCACGATGAAAGAATAGCCAGCAGTGCATGTCCATGTCGTTGCTTCTACCGCGCCGGCGGTGACGGCGTCAGTCGAGCTGTAGTTACGAATCGGTTTCATGCCCGCCGTTACCGATTGGTCACCGCCGCTCGACCGACTTCCTCCGCGCGTCCGCAGAAGAATGGCGCTACGCATCCAACGAACCGGAGATCAGGATGAGCCTGCGACTTGGCGACACCGCACCCGACTTCTCGGCCGACACGACCCGCGGCCGGATCGATTTTCACGATTGGCTTGGCGTGAACTGGGGCCTGCTGTTCTCGCATCCCCGCGACTTCACGCCCGTCTGCACCACCGAGCTGGGTCAGCTGGCGCTGCTCGAGCGGCATTTCGACCGGCGCGGCGTCAAGCTCATCGGCCTGTCGATCGACACGGTCGTGTCGCACGAGCAGTGGCTGCTGGACGTGCGCGAAACCCAAGGCAGCATCGTGCACTTCCCGATCGTTGCTGACCTCGATCGTTCGGTCGCGCGGCTCTATGGCATGTTGCACCCGAATCACGATGAGACGACTACCGTCCGCACCGTCTTCGTCATCGATCCGGCGAAGAAGGTCAGGTTGACGATCGCGTATCCGCAAACCTGCGGACGCAACTTCGACGAGATCCTGCGAGTCATCGATTCATTGCAGCTGACCGATGCTCACGGCGTCTCGACGCCCGCGCACTGGCGCGTCGGCGACGACGTCATCATCCTGCCGTCGATCACGGATGAGGACGCCCGCAGGAGATTTCCGAAGGGCTGGCACGCCCTCAAGCCGTACCTGCGGCTGACACCGGATCCGCGCGCCTGAACAATACGCCTACGTGAACCTGCAAGGTAGGGAAGAACTCGTGGAAGTCGGCGGCGAGCTCGGCCTCGTGGGCGATAAGGTCGCGGACTCCCTGGTCGAGTGCGAACTGCTTGTGCCAGCGTGACTCGAGGTAGGTCGAGATCCGGCGCAGCGCACGCTCGACGCCGTCCACTCGGGCGTAGGAGCCGAGCAGGTCGTGGCGGATGATGCGTTCGAGCATGGTTCGCGCGACCGGTGGCAGCTCGATGAGGTGAGCCTGGGCGCTGGCGTAGAAGGCTGCGGTGTACACATCGAGTGCGATCGGCGAGTAACGCTCCCAGTTGCGCGCCAGGTAATAGTCGTAGAAGACGTCGATGAGCACACCGCTGAAGCGCCGATGCTCGCTGCCGATGCGGGCGCGACTGCGCTTGACCACGGGATGAGCGTCGGTAAACGCGTCGATCGCCTTGTGACAGGCCGCGCCGCGAACGAAGTCTGCGCTCATCGCGTCCCGCTGCGCGCCTCTGACGACATCCGCCAGCAGGTTGCCCAGTTGAAACTGCACGTTCGGCTCGGACAAGAAGACGTGCGCCAGCCAGTTCATTGACCTTCCTCAAACCCCCGGCACAATTCGCAAGTCGCGTACAACGCCGCCATCCAATAACGCGAGCGCTGCTTGGTAGGCTGCGCCGTCGTGAACCGCGACAGCCTGATCGACGGAGTCGAATTCGATGAGAACCGTGCGATCCAGCTTACCGTCCTCATAGGCTTTCGCGGCTACGGTGCGTGCCAGGAAACGGCCGCCGCCTGCCTCGATTGCGGGTCCTGCAAGCCTCGCGTATGCCGCCAGCTTGGCGGGATCCGAAATCTGACGATAGCAGGCGATCCAATACGCTTTGCTCATGGGGACCTCGTCCGGCGGAACTTGCTCCTGTTCGCAGGACGATACCGCGCTTGAGGCAGTTGCGGCGCTGTTTGCTCTAGTGTTAGCTAACGTTAGACATCCGATGGATCGAGCGAATGCCTAAGATCGACCTGGCCACTGTTCCAACACGTAAGGGTTCGGGCTATCCATCCCCGTTCGATGTCCCTTGCGCCGCTCGTACGCGTCGCCGCTTGGGCGATGCGGGCGGGCTGCGGGACTTCGGCGTCAATCTAATGACCTTGCCGCCGGGGGGTTGGTCCAGCCAGCGCCACTGGCACAGCGACGAGGACGAGTTTGTCTACGTGCTCGAGGGCGAACTGAGGCTCGTCGAGGACGACGGTCAAACGGTGTTGCGCGCAGGAGAGTGTGCGGCCTTCCCGAAGGGAACCGGCAATGGCCATCACCTGATCAACGAGTCTGCAGCGATGGCTGTCTATCTCGAGGTTGGCTCGCGCAACCCGAACGATCTCACCACCTGCTCTGACATCGACATGATGAGTTCCAACGCCGATGGCCGGTTCGTGCGCAAGGATGGCACACCCTATCCGTAGTGCATTTGGAGGAGACGAAGCATGGACCGATTCACGGGCGGTTGCCTGTGCGGCAACGTCCGAATTGTGGCGACGGGACTCCCATACCGGGTCGGCCTTTGTCACTGTCTCGACTGCCGCAAGCATCATGGGGCACTTTTTCACGCTTCCGCGATATTCCCTCAGGATGCGGTGACGATCGAGGGCGAAACACGCGACTACGCCGGGCGGTTTTTCTGTCCTCGCTGCGGCTCGTCCGTTTTCGGACGCACCGCAGACGAAATCGAAGTGAACCTGGGAGCCCTGGATGCCCCTGACCAACTGATGCCGACCTACGAAAGCTGGATCATCCGTCGCGAGTCCTGGTTGCCGCCGTTTCCGCTCGCGAGACGCTACGAGCGCGATCGTGACGCTACGGGTCGTTTTGAGGAGTAGGTTCGATGAAGCGGTTTCCCATTGCCATCGATGTACGTGACGCTCTGCTCGCCTGGGTTGCGAGCCGAGTCTCGTGGTCTTCAACGAATACGCGCTCTGGCGTACCTGGCTTCAAGGTCGCGACCTAGGCTGATCGATGCGCATGACAACCGTCAGGCCGTCGAGAAGCAAGCGCTCGGGCTCAGTCACGTCCGTCGCGAGACTGCAGGCGCGCTGACTACGATTCGGTCGTACACGATGAGGGCGAGCGATGTCGCGAGCCCGATCCCGCACACCACGACCCAGAGCTGCGCGGGCGCGTGGCGCACGTCTCCGAAGTAGTGAACCAGTCGTCCGCCGATCTGCCCGGCGATCAGGAACCCGATGGCGATCGGGAGGAAGGCGTATCCCATGAACACGCCCTCCTGGCCGCTCGGCGCGAGGCGTGAGCAGTACTCATAGAAGCGCGACGCCTGCAGCGCCTCGCCCAGCGCCACACCAAGCAGCGTCGCCGCGATGAACAGAGAGCTGCTGCCGAGCAGGAGGATCAACCAAGCTACGCTCGTGATGGCGACGCCGGCCGCCATGGCTGGCAGCGGACGCGCCTTTCGTGTGAGCCACGCGACCAGCACAGTGGTACTGATGACGCCGAGTCCTTCTACGGCGATGAGCGCGTCGATCGGGGCGTTCGGGTCGACGTAGCCGCGCACATAGAGGGGCAGGGCGATGTAGACCTGCCAGAACATCACGTAGAAGCCCGAGAAGATCAGCAGAAAGGTGACGAACCGAAGGTTGCCGAGCACGACGACCATGTTTCGCAACGTCGCGCCGACACTGGTCACCTCCGAACCCGGCGGCCGCGTCGGCTCCTTGAAGGTGAGGATCGTCACCAGCAACATCGCGAGCGAGAAGGAGCCGCTCATGATGAACACGGCCTCGGGGCCCAGCGACGTGCGAACGAAGCTCGCCAGGAGCGGCCCCAACATGCCGCCGACGTTCACGATCGTGTAATAGATCGAGAAGCCGAGCGAGCGCACGTTCTCAGCCGACGCTCGCGCCGTTGTCCCTGCAACCACAGGCTTCACGAGTCCCGGGCCAAGTGCCGGCACGATCAGGATGACCAGCACCACCCAGTACAGCGGCAGAGCAGCGCGAGCCGGTGCCAGCCACTCACCACCGATCGACGCGAATAGGAAGTAGCCCGCCGCGAGGATCCCGTAGGCGGCGGCTAACGTGCGCCGGAAGCCGAACCGATCCGCGATCGCGCCGCCCAGGATCGGGAGAAACCAGACCACGAAGCCGAAGATCCCCTGGATGGAGCCCGTCTCCGCCTCGCTGAGACCCAAACGCTCGTGCAGGTAGATCGCCAACACGGCCTGCAGGCCGTAGTAGGCCAGCCGCTCGAAAAGCTCCGTGAAGTTCGCAACCCAGAACGACCGCTCGAAACCGGTCCGGATCTCTCGCCATCGTTCGCCGAAGCTCATCGTGTCTCCTCTTCAGACCAGGTGGTCTACTATTCGAGCCAAATTCGCCAGGGTTCCGCTTTGTCATCTGCTCGTCTGCTTTCGCTCGACGCTGTTCGCGGCATCACTATTGCCGGGATGCTGCTCGTCAACAATCCGGGTTCCTGGGAACACGTTTACGCGCCGTTGGAGCATGCAGCCTGGAATGGCTGGACGCCGACCGACCTGATCTTTCCATTCTTCATCTTCATCGTCGGCGTAGCCATGACGTATTCGCTCGGTAAGGCTCGTGAGCAAGGGGCGAGCCGATGGGATTTGCTGCTCAAGACCGGGAAGCGCGCGCTGTTGATCTTTCTGGTCGGACTTGCGCTCCACAGCTTCCCCTGGTGGGGTTTCGACTACGCGCATTTGCGCATCCCGGGCGTGCTGCAACGGATCGCGATCGTCTATTTGTTTGCGGCAGCACTCTATCTTCACACCGACGTCCGTGGCCAGGTCTGGACCATCGTCGCGCTACTGCTTGGCTACTGGGCCCTCCAGGCTTTGGTACCTGTGCCGGGTGCTGTGGCGTCAGTACTCGAGCCAGGAGCGGACCTCGGTGCATACCTCGATCGAGCGATCTTTACGACGGATCACCTGTGGCAAATCACGAAGACATGGGATCCGGAAGGGCTGTTGAGCACGCTGCCAGCCATTGCCACCGCGTTACTCGGTGGGCTCGCCGGAACCTGGATGCGTTCCGACCGGGCACAGCTCGACAAAGTCGCCGGCCTGTTCGTCCTGGGAAGCGTCGGAGTCGTACTCGGGCTCGTCTGGGGCGCGTGGTTTCCAATCAACAAGAATCTTTGGACGAGCTCCTATGTACTGTTCACTGCGGGTCTGGCTGCCCATCTCCTGGCGTTCTGCTACTACGCGATCGATGTGAAGGGCTATCGGAACTGGAGTAAGCCGTTCGTTATTTTTGGGTCGAATGCCATCGCTGCCTACGTGCTCTCGAGCCTCGGCGCCTTGACACTGGAACTCATCAAGCTCGGCGACGATGACGTCTCTTTGAAGGCGCATGTTTTCACGAAGTTCTACCTGTCCTGGCTCGAGCCAATCGACGCGTCGCTGTTGTTCGCAATCTCCTATGTACTGTTCTGGCTAGCCATCATGTCGGTCCTCTATAGCAAGAGGATCTTCATCAAATTGTGAGATTCGCAATGTTGTCGACTCAGACAGGCCGGCGCGATGAGGTTGAAAAGCGGAAGTCTCGCGCGGGTCGCACGCCTCAAAGATATTCACACGCGTGAGAGTGAGTATTGACAGGAGCTGATTTCGGTGGCTCACTTGCGCCCAGGCAGTCGGCACTTACGATCGACGCCAAACAGGGGGACAGCGATGAGGGCAGCTACTTTTCGCGACGGCCTGTGCCGCCGCACAGATGACGGCATCGTTCTGCGCACGGGCACAGACCCCAGCCTCGCAACCGCAGTCGCAACAGCAGTGCGAGCGTGCTCGAAGAGATCATCGTGACGGCGGAGCGGCGCCGCACGAATCTGCAGACGACGCCGATCGCCGCGACCGTCATGACCGGCGAGAAGCTCGCCAACAGCGGCGTGACCGTCGTCGACCAGCTGCAGTTCATTTCGCCCGCGGCCACGGTCAACAACTTCGGCCAGGGCATCGACTTCAACATCCGCGGCATCGGCAAGGCCGAGCACAACACGCAGACGACGACGGGCGTCATCACCTATCGCGACGGCGTGGCGACCTTCCCG
This sequence comes from uncultured Gammaproteobacteria bacterium, assembly GCA_963830745.1. Classification (GTDB taxonomy): domain Bacteria; phylum Pseudomonadota; class Gammaproteobacteria; order Steroidobacterales; family Steroidobacteraceae; genus Steroidobacter. Next base: position 61,325 of record CAWHNL010000006.1, on the reverse strand, counting down.
GGCTACTTCACCGCGGAGCCGTACTACGACATCGCGCGCGTCGAGATCCTGCGCGGTCCGCAGGGCACGTTCGTCGGCCAGAACGCCACGGGCGGCGCCGTGTTCGTCACCTCGAACGACCCGATCATCAACGGCGGCAACACGGGCTACCTGCAGGGCCAGATCGGCAACTACGACGACTTCGGCGCTGCAGGGCGCGGTCAACCTACCGGTCAGCGACACTTTCGCGGCGCGCGTCGCGTTCAACGGCGAGAAGCGCGACAGCTTCTACGACATCACCGGCCCGCACACCGGCGACGATGGCGTCTGCAGACGGGCAGCTTCCGACTCGGCTTGCTCTGGCAGCCGAGCGAGCGCCTGTCGGTGCTGTTCAAGACCGACTAAACTACCTCGACCTGAGCGGCTACCCGGCCGACCCGGTCAACGCCACCAACGACATGTTCGACATCACCGCGAACGGCGACATGCACGCGCTCGATCGGTTCGGCCGCGCGGTGCTGAAGATCGACTATCGAGTTTGCGAACGGCACGACGCTGCGCTCGGTCTCCGGCTACCAGGACGGCAGCACGGAATATCGCGCCGATCTCGACGGCACGAGCATCGGCAACAGCCTGTTCGGCGACAAGGTCGACGAGGTCGATCTACTCGCAGGAGCTCAACCTGATCTCGCCCGACGCGGACCGTTCGAGTGGATCCTCGGCGCGTACTATCAGGACGACGACTACGATTTCCTGCCCGGCGAGTTCTACATCAGCATCGCCCGCCGGCACCTACCTGCTCCAGGGCACGAATCCGAAGGAAACCTCGGCGCGTCTTCGGGCAGGCCGAGCTTCGATCTGCCGACAGCTTCGAGCTCTAGCTCGGCGCGCGCTACACCGAGACGAGCACGGCCAACCACATCACCGTCAATCAGTTCGGCCTGCCGCTCACGCAGGATCAGAAGGCGGAGTTCTCGAACCTCTCCGGCAAGCTCGCGTTCAACTGGACGTCGATCGAGCACACTTCCTGTACGCGTTCGTCGCGACCGGCTTCCGGCCGGGCGGCCTCAACGTGCCGGTGGGCCTCGGTATTCCCGCGCCGTTCGACGAGGAGAAGGTGACGAACTACGAGATCGGCTGGAAGGCGGGCTGGGCGGATGGCCACCTGCGCACGCAGTTCAATGCCTACTACAACGACTACGAGAACTTCCAGGTCATCGTCGGCTACCCGCGATCCCGGTGTTCGGCTTCGAGCTCAACAATCCCGAACACGACCAAGATCTATGGCTTCGAGGCGCAGATCGAGGCCGTGTTCGGCGCATTCTCGCTCGACGCCGGCCTCGGCTGGATGCAGAGCGAGCTCGGCAAGTTCTTCGCCGTGGATCCGCGCATCCCCAGCTTCGGCGCCTGCGATCCGCAGACCGGGCCGGCCAGCGCCGTCGTGCATCGCTCTGGAAGGGCAACGATCAGACCTACGCGCCGGACTTCACGTTCAACTTCGGCGCGCAATACGAATTCACGCTCGGCAACGGCGACTCGCTGACGCCGCGGATCAACTACGGGCACGTGTCGGAGCAGTGGGCGACGCTGTTCCAGAACGAGGCGCGCGGCGACCGCGTCGAGGCGCGCAACATCGTGAACGCGCAGATCGCGTGGCAGCACGGCAGCTTCGTCACCACGCTCTACGGCACCAACCTGACGGATCAGCACTACGTGGGCGCCATCAACTCCGGCCTGCGCTTTGCGGGACCGCCGCGACAGTTCGGCGTGCGGCTGCTCAAAGCGTTCTGAGAGTGCGCCGCGGTCGCTCGGTGCGTCACGCCCGGGCGCTCGCGCCTGGGCCGTTCTCGCGATGCTGTGCTTCGTCTATGTCCTCAACTTCCTGGATCGGCAGTTGCTGTCGATCCTCGCCAAGCCGATCCAGGACGATCTCGGCGTGACCGACGGCCAGCTGGGCCTGATCAGCGGTCTGTACTTCGCACTGTTCTACTGCCTGATCGCGATTCCGGTCGGCTGGCTCGCGGATCGGACCAACCGCGTGCGGGTGCTGTCGTTCGCGTGCGCGCTGTGGAGCGCAGCGACGGTCGCCTGCGGCTTCGCACCAACTATCCGCAGCTGGTCGCGGCGCGCATGGCCGTCGGTATCGGCGAGGCGGGCGGCGTGCCGCCTTCGTACGCGATCATCGCCGACTACTTCCCGCCGGGCACGCGCGGCACGGCGCTGGGCATGTTCAATCTCGGGCCGCCGATCGGACAGGCGCTGGGCGTCGCGTTCGGCGCGTCGATCGCGGCCGCCTACAGCTGGCGGTCCGCGTTCGTCGTCGCTTGGCGCGGTGGGTATCGTCACGGCGCTGATCGTCTATCTCTTCGTGCGCGAGCCGGTACGCGGCGGGCTCGATCGCCATGCGCGCGGCAGGCGCCGGCGATTCAGCCGGCCAAGGCCGTTCTGGCCGACCTGCCGCATGTTCTTCTCGCGACCGGTGCTGCTGCGCGTGTCGCTGGCGTGCGGCGCGACGCAGTTCGTCACCTACGCGTCGCTCAACTTCACCACGCTGTTCCTGATGCGCGAGAAGGGCATGACGCTGAACGAGATCGCGATCTACTACGCGCTGCTCATCGGCATCGGCATCGGCGCCGGGCATGTATGTCTCCGGGCGGCTGATCGATCGGTTCGCGCCGCGCTCGAAAGCGCGCCTATGCGCTTCTGCCGGCGAGCGGCGCTGGCGCTGGCGATTCCGTTCTTCGTCGGGTTCGTCTGGGCGCCGACCTGGCCGCTGGCGCTGGCGTTTCTCGCGGTTCCCGACGTTCCTCAATTACTTCTACCTCTCGCCGGCGGTCGCGCTGGTGCAGGAGGAAGTGCAGCCGCACGAGCGCGTGCTCGCCGGCGCGCTGCTGCTGCTGGTGATGAATCTCATCGGTCTCGGGCTCGGGCCCGACGTATCTCGGTGCCGCCAGCGATCTCTTCCGCGCCGAGCATCCGGACAACTCGCTGCAGCTCGCTTCTATACCCTCGTGCCGTTCTACGTGCTGGCGGTGCTGCTGCTTCCTCTGGCTCGCGCGCATATTGAAGCGAGAAGCACACGAATCGGAGTCGTCCCTGATCTCGTCGAGCATTCGCCTCGCCGCGCTTGTCGTCGCGTGGTGCCTGGCCTTGCCCGCGTGCCGCGCAGACCGACGCCCGTCGTCGATGCGCCGGCCGGCAAGGTGCGAGGCGAGACCGACGGCGGTCTGCGCGTGTTCAAGGGCATTCCGTACGCGCTGCCGCCGACAGGCGCGCGCCGCTGGCAGCCCGCCGGTGCCGATGCCGGCGTGGCAGGGCACGCGGGAAGCGAAGAATTCGGCGCAGCCTGCATGCAGCCCAAGGCGCGGCCGCGGCAGCATCTACGCGGGAGTCGCCGCGATCAGCGAGGATTGCCTGTCGCTCAACGTCTGGGCGCCGGCCGACGCTCGCAACGCGCCGGTGTTCGTCTGGATTCATGGCGGCGCGCTGACGACGGGCTCGAGCAGCGAGGCGATGTACGACGGCGCGAAGCTCGCCGAGCGCGGCATCGTCGTCGTGTCGATCAACTATCGCCTCGGCGTCGCTCGGCTACCTCGCGCATCCGGCGCTCAGCGCGGAATCGCCGCAGCGCGTCTCGGGCAACTACGGCCTGCTCGATCAGATCGCGGCGCTGCGCTGGGTGAAGCGCAACATCGCGGCGTTCGGCGGCGATCCATCGAATGTGACGATCGCCGGCGAGTCGGCGGGCGGGCTGAGCGTGATGTACCTGATGGCCGCGCCGCCTGCGCACGGCCTGTTCGCGCAAGGCGATCGCGCAGAGCGCGTACATGATCTCCACGCCCGAGCTGAAGCAAGGCCGGTTCGGCGAGCAGGCGGCCGAAGGCATCGGCTCGCGACTCGCCGACGCTCTGGGCGCAGGACATCGCCACGTTGCGCTCGCTCGACGCCAAGAAGCTGGTCGAGGGCGCCGCGCGCGCCGGCTACTTCCCGCTCGGCACGATCGACGGTCACGTCCTGCCGCGCCAGCTGGTCGAGGTCTTCGATCGTGGCGAGCAGGCGCGCGTGCCGATCCTCGCCGGCTTCAACAGCGGCGAGATTCGCTCGCTGCGTTTTCTCGCGCCGCCCGTGCCGACGGATGCGGCGACGTATGAGACATCGATCCGCGAGCGGTATCGCGACCTGGCCGACGACTTCCTGCAGCTCTATCCCGCAGCGGCTCTCGGCGAGAGCATTCTCGCCGCAACTCGCGACGCTCTGTATGGCTGGACGGCCGAACGACTCGTGGCCAAGCAGACGGCGCTGGGTCAGCACGCATTCCTCTATCTGTTCGATCACGGCTATCCGGCCGCAGACTCGGCGGGCCTTCATGCCTTCCATGCCGCGGAGCTGCCATACGTCTTCGGCACAGCGGATCGAACGCCTCCGCTGTGGCCGAAGGTTCCGGCGACAGCAGTCGAGTCGGCAGCTGTCCGATGCGATGGTCGCCTACTGGACGAGTTTCGCGCGCTCGGGAGCACCTGGCGCCGCGAACCAACCGCAATGGGCTGCCTATGGCTCGACGCGCGCATTCATGGCCTTCGGCGACACGCCGCAGCCCGGCGTCGCACCTCATGCCCGGCATGTTCGAACTGCAACGAGGCAGTCGTGTGTCGACGGCGCGAGCACGGCGGCTTGCCTGGAACTGGAACGTTGGAATCCTGTCGCCGCCGTTCCGGCCCGACGGAAGCGTGCCGATGATCGACGGGACCATGCAGGAGTTCGCGCTCACGCTCGACAAGCTCCTCGATCATGCAGCGAAGTGGCATCCGCGTGCCGAGGTCGTGACCGGGCGCGACGGCGGCAAGACCGACCGAGTGACTTACGCAGAGCTGAGATCGCGAAGCCTGCGTATCTCTTCTCTGCTCGCAGACCTTCGGCGTTGGCGTCGGCGATCGGGTGGCGACACTCGCCTGGAACACGCAGGCGCATGTCGAGGCGTGGTACGCAATCATGGGCATGGGCGCGATCTGCCACACGCTGAATCCGCGGCTGACCGCTGCGCAGCTCGCGTCCATGCTCGCGCAGTCGGGTTGCCGCGTATTCGTCGTCAGCTCCGATCTCGCCGCTGGTGCAGCAGGTCATCGAACGCACGCAGACGGTCTCGCATCGTGCTGGTCATCGACGGTCCGGTGCATGGATGGAACAGCGACGGCCGGGGGCCCGATCGTCGACGCTCTCGAAGCAGCGATGGCCGAGCGCTCGACCGACGTGGCCTGGGGCGGCTTCGATGAGCGGGCGGCGTGCGGTCTGTGTTTCACCTCCGGCACGACGGGCGCACCGAAAGGTGTGACGTACACGCACCGGTCGAGCTTTCTCCACACGATGCGGCTGCTGCAGGCAGATGTCATGGGCTTCACCGCTGCCGACAGCGTGCTGGCAGTCGTGCCGATGTTTCACGCGAATGCCTGGGGCCTGCCATTCGCGACTCCCGCCGCGGGAGCGCGGCTCGTGCTGCCTGGGCGACAGCTGGATGGCGGCAGTCTCGCGCGGCTGATCCGTCCGGAAGGTGTGACGGTCGCAGTGGGCGTGCCCACTGTCTGGCTCGGTCTCGTCGAGCATCTCGATGCCACCGGCGAAGAAGTGCCCACGCTCGAGCGAATCCTCGTCGGCGGATCGCCGATGCCGCCTGCGCTGATGGAGCGCCTCGAGCGGCGCCTGCGCGTTTCAGTGCAGACGAGCTGGGGGATGACCGAGCTGTCGCCGTTGGGTACGATGGCGCCGCCGCGCGGACCTCGATCCGCGGCAGTTCTCCGGCAAGCCGACACTGGGCGTGGACCTTCTGCTGACCGACGCAGAGGGTCGTGCGCTGGCCGAGCAGCGCGATGTCGAAGGTCATCTGCGCGTGCGCGGCGCGAGCGTAGTGGAGCGCTACTTCGGCGACGAACGCCGCGCCACCGATGCCGACGGCTGGTTCAACACCGGCGACCTGGCGCGCATCGACGCGGAAGGTCATCTGGTCATCACCGGACGGGCGAAAGACCTGATCAAGTCCGGCGGCGAATGGATCAATCCAGCCGAGATCGAAGGGATCGTCGGCCGGTTGCCGCAGGTGTCCCTGGCGGCCGTGATCGGTCGCTCCGACCCGAAGTGGGGCGAACGGCCCGTCCTCCTCGTGGAGCTGCGCGAGCAGGAAACGATCAGCGACGAGACGATTGCTGGCAGCCTCTGCGAGGACAGGTCGCACCCTGGTGGATCCCCGACGCGGTGATCCGCCTCGAGCAGATGCCACTGGCATCTACCGGAAAGATCGACAAAATGCGTCTCAGATCGAAATACGGCAGCGGCTGAGCGGGCGTCCGACCGGATCGCCGGCTCGGCCCGGCCGAGACCGAAGCGATTGGAGGTCGAACGTGCCTGCAGAAGTGAAGTCCCGACGTAAGCGCTCGAAGAAGCAGCGCAAGGCCGTCAGTGCGAGTGACCAAGGCGGCGCAACGCGCGGAGATGATGGAGCAGATTCTCGATACGGCCGAGGAGCTGTTTTCCAAGCACGGCCTGTACGGCGTGACGCTGAAGGACGTCGCGCACCAAGTCGGCGTGCACCACACGCTGCTCAACTACTACTTCGAAGACAAGAAGAAACTCTTCGACACCGTGTTCGCGCGCCGCGCAGTCGTCACGAGCTCGCTGCGCATGAAGGCGCTGGACGAATACGACGAGGCGACCGGCGGCAAGCCGACACTCGAAGGCGCGCTGCGCGCGTTCCTCGATACCGACCTCGATCTCTACATCAACGGCGGACAAAGTTGGAAGAACTACGGGGCGCTCGGCGCGCAAGTCGCCAACACGCCGGAGTGGGGCGCGGCGCTGATGGATCGGCACTTCGATCCGGTCGTGCTGCGACTGATCAGCCTGCTGAAGAAGGCACTGCCGCACTGTGCGGAAGAGGACATCTTCTGGGGCTATCACTTCGTGACCGGCGCGCTGCTGCTCACGCTCGCGCGGACGGGGCGCATCGACAAGCTGTCCGGCGGGGTCTGCAAATCGGAGGATTTTGCGGCGGTGAAGAAGCGCATGGCGACGTTCATGGCCGGAGGGTTCCTGGCCGTGTGCGGCAAGCGGTAGCGACGCGCAAGATCCGCAGCTTGCATGGCGAATGCGCTGCCGCGATAGTTGGCGCGTTATCACGGGAGGAAATCATGGTTGGCGACTCTTCGCGCGCGATCATCGTGTTGGGCGTGTTGCTCGCATTGGGCATGTCGGCGGGCGCGTATCTGCTCGGATACCAGGCGAAGCAAATCGGTGGCGGCCGGCAGAGCATTTCGGTGAAGGGCCTGGCGGAGAAGCCGGTGAAGGCGGACGTAGCCGAGTGGACTGTCGGCGTGCATGTGATAGGCGCGACGTTCGCCGAGGCGTTGCAGAAGTCGCGCGCTGCGCTTCCCGACCTCAAAGGATTCCTTGCCTCGCAAGGGTTCGACCCGAGCGTCATGCAGGATTCATCCGAGCGCGTGACGGACTACTACGTGGAAAAACAGATGCCGGATGGCCGCGTGCGCAATGTGCCGCAGGGCTACCAGGCCTCTCAGGACATCGTGTTGACGAGCCCCGACCTGGCGAGGATCGGCAACGCCTATCGCGCCATCGTGCAGTTTCAGGCGGAAGGACATCCAGTTACGCACTCCGCGCCGCTGTATCTCGTGTCGAACCTGGAAGAGGTGAAGATGTCGCTCATCGGAGCGGCCACCGACAATGCCAAGGTGCGCGCCGGCGAGTTCGCAAAGCACGGCGGCGTCGAAGTCGGTCACATGCGTACGGCCTCGCAAGGCGCTTTCTACATCTTGCCTGTGGGCGCGAGCACCGAAGTGGACGACTACGGTTACGGCGGCACGTATGACAAGAGCACCATCGACAAGATCGCGCGCGTCGTCGTGACCATCGAATATGGCATCGAGCACTGACACGAGCGCAGCGGCGTTTCTGCTCGGCCTGCTGCTTGCCCCGTTGCTCGCGCAGGCACAGCAGGAGATGCCGCTCTACGCCGGCAAGATTCCAAACTCGGTCGCGGCACCCGATGAAGAGGCCACCCGCGATCCGAATGAGCCGTACCTGTTCCGCTTGAACGTCTCGAGACCGACGGTCACCTTCTATGGACCGCACTTGCGCGATACCAACCATGCGGCGGTCATCATCCTGCCCGGCGGCAGTTACCGCGGCGTTTCGCTGGTCAAGGAGGGCCACGATGTCGCTCGTGCTTTCAATGAGCTCGGCATCACGGCGTTCGTTCTGAAATATCGCACGCCGAGTGAGCGGCACATGCTCGACAAGACACGCGGGCCGCTGCAGGACGCGCAGCAGGCTATCCGCGTCGTGCGCGATCGAGCCGACGAGTGGCGTATCGATCGCAACCGCATAGGCGTCGTGGGCTTTTCAGCGGGCGGACATCTCGCTGCAACGGCAGCGACGCAGTTCGACCAGCCCGTGCTGCCCGAGTGGCGATCCGCCAATTTGCGCCCCGATTTTCTGATCCTGGTCTATCCCGTCATCAGTTTCAGCGACGAGCTGACGCACCCAACCTCGCGGGAGCGATTGCTCGGCGCTGCACCTGCCCTGGACCTCATCAGACATTACTCGAATGAATTGAACGTCACGGCGCGCACGCCGCCCGCGTTTCTCATGCATGCCGCGGATGATGCCACCGTCCCGGTCGGCAACAGCATGCGCTTCGCCGAGGCACTGCACGCGCACCACGTCGCTGTGGAGTTGATTGTGTACCCGTCCGGTGGCCACGGCTTCGGGTTGAACAACCCTACGACGCGTGACCGTTGGATCGAGCGCTGTGCGCAATGGCTCGAAAGTCAGGGTTGGACGTCCGGACGACGCGAGATCGAGTGAGGCGAGCATGAAGCGTGTGGTGATCGGCGCGGCGATCGCCGCGATCGCGGTGGCTCTCGGCGGATGCGGCAAGAAGCAGGAGCCGGCGCCGGCCGTCCACCGTCGGCGGCATCGACGGCGCTCGAGCCGCTGATCCAGCAGTACGCCGACCTCGAACGCAAGGACGAGGATGACGAATCGGGCGGCCTGCGCGATGTTTCGTTGGAGGGCTTCAAGAAAGAAATCGACACTCGGCGTCAGCTGCTGGAGAAAGTCCGGCAGATCGATGCCAGCGGCTTGTCCCGCGAAGAAGATATCGACCGCCGCCTGATGATCGGCCTGCTCGAATCGACAATCCACACGGCGGAGGCGCGCCGACTGTGGGAGAACGATGCCTCGCTGTATGTGCCCGCCGGTGAAATCGGCCGCGCGCTCGAGCCCACGGCACCGGGCACGCCGCAAGAGCGCGCAACCGCGCTAACCAAGCTGCTGGAGCAGGTGCCGGCGCGCATCGAGCAAGGCCGCAAGAATCTCGTCAAGCCGCCGCGCAGCTACACCGAGTCTGCAATCTTCAAGACCGAAGGCACGATCAAGCTGCTGCGCGCGGGCGCGCCGGGTCTCGCCAAGGAAGCGGGCGAGCAGGGCAAAGCGCTGAGCGCTGCCGCGGACACGGCGCTCGACTGCACTGGACGGCTACCGCAAGTTCCTGCGCGAAGACTTGCTGCCGCGCTCGACCGGCACGTGGGTGTTCGGCAAAGAGAACTATGACTACGTGCTGAAGCATCGCTGGTTCCTCGACGCAGATGCCGACGCGATCCTCGCGCGCGGCAAGCAAGCCTTCGAGGAAACCGAAGCGCTCGCGCAGCAGGTCGCACAACGCATCCAGCCCGGCGCGAAGCACTGGACGGAAGTTTACGAAAAGATCAAAGACGATCACCCGGCTGCCGACGGCATCAAGCAGGCGTACCAGGCGAGGATCGACGCGGCGAGGGCGTTCGTAATCGAGCGCAAGATCGTGACGCTCCCGCCGGGTGAGCACGTCATCACCATCGACACGCCGCCCGCGATGCGCCGCTCCTCGCCGTTCGGTACGTTCCAGTCGGTCGACGCATTCGGCGACGGTCTGGAAGGCAAGCTGGTGCTGACGCCGATCGAGGAGTGGATGACGCCGGCGCAGCGCAAGGACCGGCTGCGCTCGCACCACACTGCGTGGATTCCGATCATCGCCGTGCACGAGGCCTATCCCGGTCATCAGGTCGATGGGCTGAAGCGCCAGGCGAACACGCGGCTGCTGCGCAAGGTCGTGCGCGAGTCGATCATGTCCGAAGGCTGGGGGCTGTTCACCGAGGAGATGATGTACGAGCAGGGCTTCCTGCAGGGCGACGACGTGCGCCTGACGCAGCTCCGCAACCGTCTGTGGCGCGCGGCGCGCGTGATCATGGATGCCAGCCTGCATACCGGCAGGATGACGTACGACGAAGCCGTGACCTTCCTGGCCGACAAGGTGCGCTTCGATCGCTACGCAGCCGCACTCGACGTAGACATGTACACGGTGCGGCCGACGTACGTGCTCGGTTACCTCATTGGCATGCAGGAGATCGAAGGTATCCGCAAGGACTACATCGCGAAGTACGGCGAGCCGTCGCCGCCGAGCGAGTTCTACGACCGCTTGCTGAGCGTCGGCTCGATTCCGCCGGCGCTGGTGCGCGAATCGCTGTTTGCGCGGAAGGCCGAAGAAGTCGCTGCGAAAGGCCGAGAAGAGAAGGAGTGAGAGGTCGATGAGCGCGATCGCGGCGCATTGGCTCTCGGCACGATGCCTCGTATACGATCTACTATCCGAATACGAAGGCGTAGCCCCATGCGAGTTCCAGTGCAGCTCCGATGGATTGCGAGTGCGATCGTCGTACTTGCTGCCGTAGCGCCGTCGCCGGCATTGGCCGCTTCCAGCCCTGGTCGTCCCAACATCGTCCTGATGTTCCCCGACAACCTGGGCTGGGGCGAGGTCGGCGTCTACGGCAGCGTGCGCGGCGTCCCGACGCCCAACATCGACAGCATCGCGGCGAGGGCATCCGGCTCGACAACTTCAACGTCGAGTTCTCGTGCACCGTCTCGCGGGCGGCGCTGCTGACGGGCCGCTACGCGATCCGCTCCGCGGCCACGCAGCCCACCGGCATCACGCAGTGGGAGATCACCATCGCGGAGGTGCTCAAGGCGGCGGGCTACGCGACGGCGCTGTTCGGCAAGTGGCACCTCGGCGGCTCGAACTGGATCGATGGCCGCACGCCGATCGACCAGGGGTTCGACGAGTGGTACGGCATCCCGAACTACGAGCAACGAGGCCCAGACGACCACGTCGCCGGGCTACGACCCCGCGAAGACGGAGGCCGCCGTACATCTGGGAGCAGAAGGCGGCGGGCCGGCCACGCAGGTCAAGGTCTTCGATCTCGACTACCCGGCGCACGCGTCGACCGGGAAGCCGCGCACAAGGGCATCGACTTCATGGAGCGCAGCGCGCGGGCAGGCAAGCCGTTCTTCCTGTTCTATCCGATCACGCAGATCCACTTCCCGACGCTCGCCCATCCGGACTTCGCCGGCAAGACCGGCGCCGGCGATATCGGCGACGCGATGGCCGACGTGGACTACAACGTCGGGCTCATCCTCGGCGGCTGCGCGAACTCGGCATCGAGCGCGACACGTTGGTGCTCTGGTGCACGGACAACGGCGCCGAGGGCCGGCGTCCGTGGCGCGGCAGCTCCGGTCCCTGGCGCGGCTTCTACAACACGCGTCATGGAGGGCGGCATCCGCACGCCCTGCGTCATTCGCTGGCCGGGGCGCATCCGCCGCGGCCGGACTTCGAACGAGATCGTGCACGAGATGGACCTCTTCCCGACGCTCGCGGCCGCCGCGGGCATCGCCAAGCTGCCGACCGACCGCGCGATCGACGGCATCGACATCGCTGCCGTTCCTCGAAGGCAAGCGGCCGGATCTCGGGCGCGAGAGCGCGCTCTTCTTCACCGGCAGCCAGGTCCGCGCCGTGAAGTGGAAGGACTGGAAGCTCCACTACGCGTTCATGCCCGAGCCGCGCGTAACCGAGCCGCCGCTGATGCGGCTGTTCAACCTGCGGTCCGATCCGCGCGAGGAGACCGACATCAAGGACGTGAACCCGTGGGCGCCCCCGCTCTTCGACCGCATCGTGGCCGAGTACGCGCCGAGCCTGGAGCGCTTTCCGAACGTCCCGCCGAACGCCAGGGACCCCTACGGCCGGCCCGGCGGCGGCTCGTCTCGCCGAGCAGGAGGCGGGCATCGACTCAGCTACGAACGTACGGCGTCCTCGTGACCGACGGTGCGGCGCCGAAGTCTTCCCGACGGGTGTCTCGATCACGAGCGTGTCGGGCGATTCGAGGGTCAGCGCCTGCAGGACCTTGACGCGCGCCGCCCGGCACCTCGGTCTGAGTCGTGATCACGAGTGTCGGGTTCGCCAGGCGGCACGCGAGTGCTGCGTCGCCGTGGTGTGGCCGATCATCACCGTGTTCCCCGACTCCGAGCCGTCGAGCGCGTAGACGAGGCGGATCGGAGGCTGCAGGTCGTAGGCGGAGAAGTGCGGGTACTCGACGACGAGCGTTCGCTTCCTGGCGGATCGTGATCGGCGAGCCCCAGCCGCTGCCCATGTCGCCGCTGAGGAACGCGACGTCGCCCGTGGCGGCGATCGAGGGCTGCTCCTTCGAGTCCGCACGAGCCCATGATCCGCTGAAGTCCGGTGTGGTTTGAGCGGCTGCAACTCCGAACAGCGCGAGAGACAGCAACAGCATGAGCAAGCGCATCGACATGACTCCGTGCGGCCAGCCAACTTAGCCGCGCGATGGCAACAGTGTACGCCATGAGCCACAATCGCGGCCATTCGTCGCACCCTTCTTCCTCCCGAGGTTCTCATGGTCACGCTCGACATCAACGGCAAGAAATTCGCAACCGATGCCGAACCTGACACACCGCTGCTGTGGGTGTTGCGCGATCACTTGGGCATGACGGGCAGCAAGTACGGTTGCGGCAAGGCGCTCTGCGGCGCTTGCACCGTACACGTCGACGGCACTCGACGCGCAGCTGCGTGCTGCCGGTGTCCGCGGCGGCCACCATGAAAATCACGACGATCGAAGCCATCGGCACATCCACGGTCGGCAGAGCCGTCCAGGACGCGTGGGTAGCCGAGAACGTCGCTCAATGCGGCTACTGTCAATCCGGTCAAGTGATGAGCGCCACGGCGTTGCTCACATCCAACAAGAAGCCGACCGACGCGGACATCGATGCCGCCATGTCCGGCAACATCTGTCGCTGTGCGACCTACGTGCGCACTCGCTCTGCGATCAAGCGCGCTCCCAGCGCTATCACCTGAGGAGACACATGAGCACGGCCATGAACATGTTCTCTTCAGGCGAGCCGCCGAGACATTCTCAAGGGTGGCGCTGCACTCACGATCGGATTGTATTTGCCACGCCGCCACGCACGCGACGTCGAACCTGTCGGAGTCCGTCCGGTTCTCGAGCCGAATGCGTTCGTCCGCATCGGCCCCGACGACACTGTCACGATCTTCGCGAAGCACTTGGAAATGGGGCAGGGCGTGTACACCGGCTCGCAACGATCGTTGCCGAAGAACTGGATGCGATGGAGCAATTCGGTCGAAGGCGCACCCGCCGATGCGAAGCGCTACAACGATTTCCGTTCGGTCCCATGCAAGGCACCGGCGGCAGCTCGTCCATCTCGAACTCGTACGAACAACTGCGTAAGGCCGGCGCCACCGCGCGAGCGTTGCTCGTCAGCGCCGCTGCCGAGCGTTGGAAAGTGGCGCCTACGACGTGGCCGTGACCGCGGCAAGGTCGAACACAAGCTCAGGTCAAAGCGCACGCTTCGGCGAGTAATCGCCGATGCGGCAAAGCTCCCCGTCCCGACTGACGTGAAGTTCAAGGATCCTTCGCAGTTCACGCTCATCGGCAAGAACGCGGCGCGCGTGGACGCCGTGCGAAGTCCGATGGCAGTGCGATTTTCACTCAGGACGTGCGCTTGCCCGGCATGTTGACCGCTGCCGTCGTGCATCCGCCGCGCTTCGGCGCGACAGTGAAAAGCTTCGACGCCTCCCAAGCGAAGTCCATGAAGGGCGTGAAGCACGTCGTGCAATTCCAAACGCCGGTACGCACCGGTGTGGCGGTGCTCGCGACCGATTTCTGGTCGGCCAAAAAAGCGCCGGAGCCCTCACCGTCGAGTGGGATGAGTCCGCTGCCTTCACGCGCAGCTCAGCAGATTTGTTCGCGGAGTATCGCGAGATCGCAAAACAGCCAGGCGCTTCGGCCAAGCAAGTGGCGATGCCGCTAAGGCCTTCGCTCGGCTGCGCGCACGTTGGAGGCAACCTACGAATTCCCGTTCCTCGCGCATGCGTCCATGGAGCCGTTGAATTGCGTCGTTCGCATCGGCGCCAAAGATTGCGAAGTCTGGAACAGCGAGCAATTCCAAACGGTCGATCAGATGTCCATCGCGGGTGTTGTCGGCATGCCACCCTCGAGCGTGCAGCTGCACCAGTTCTATGCCGGCGGCAGCTTCGGGCGGCGTGCCAATCCGTTCTCCGACTATTTCGTTGAAGCCGCCGCGATCGCGAAAGCGGCCAAGTCGACGTGCCAGTCAAGATGGTGTGGACGCGCGAGAACGACACGCGTGCCGGTTTCTATCGACCGATGTACGTGCACACGCTCAAAGCCGGTTTGGACAAGAGCGGCAAGATCGTCGCCTGGCAGCATCGCATCGTCGGTCAATCGATCATGGCAGGCACCGCGTTCGGCGGACCGCCGCTCGATACAACGTCCGTGGAAGGCGCGACCATGCTTCCCTACGACATCCCGAATCTCGCAATCGAGTTGCACACGACGAAGATCGGCGTGCCCATTCAATGGTGGCGTTCCGTTGGATCGACGCACACGGCGTTTTCGACCGAATGTTTCCTCGATGACATCGCTCGCGAGACGAAGCAGGATCCCTATGCGATGCGCCGTGAGCTGCTGTCCGCGAAGCATGCGCGTCATCGTGCAGTGCTCGATCTCGTTGCAGAGAAGTCCGGTTGGAAAAGAACGCCGGCAAGGACGAGGTGTGGGGGCTGACGCTTCACGAGTCGTTCAACTCGGTCGTCGGTCAGGTCGCGATGCTGAAGCGCACGGCAATCGGTCTGAAGCTACACAAGGTGGTCTGCGCGGTGGACTGCGGTATCGCGGTCAATCCGAACATCGTCGCGATGCAAATGGAGTCGGGCATCGGCTACGGCCTCGCCGCTGCGCTCACCGGCGCGATCACGCTGAAGGACGGTCGCATCGAGCAGAGCAACTTCGATGACTATCCGGTTCTACGCATGAATCAGATGCCCGCCGTCGATGTGCACATCGTTCCGTCGATCGGCGAAGCCCACGGGCGTAGGCGAACCAGGCACACCCGTCATCGCACCTGCGCTCGCGAATGCGCTGGCGGCAGCAACGGGCAAGGCGGTGTATACGCTGCCGTTGGCCGTCCAGGGGATCACGTTGGTGTGAATACAGTAGAGTGCCGCTCATGGTCAGCCTGAGAGCACTCGTTCGCCGCCCGGGTCCGCGTCTGCCCGAAGGGATCGTCGATCACATCGAGCGCGTCCCGGTCGACTACCATCTCGCCGTGAAGCAGTGGGAGCAGTATGTCGCCGTGCTGCGGCGGTACGAGTGGGAGACCATCGAGGTTGCGCGCGCAGACGACTGCCCTGACAGCGTGTTCGTCGAGGACACGATGGTCGTCTACAACAACGTAGCGATGATCTCCCGTCCGGGCGCTCTGAGCCGCAGGCCTGAAATTGTGGACGCGGAGCGGACGATCGAACGGCTTGGCTACTCGATCGATCACATCCGGGAGCCTGGAACGCTCGACGGTGGCGATGTCCTCAAGGTCGTCGATCTGATGTATGTGGGCCGGAGCGATCGCACCAACGCGGAAGGCGTGGCGCAGATGCGCCGGACCTTCGAGCCGCTGGGCGTCACCGTTGTGGAGGTGCCGGTGAGCAAGGTCCTGCACCTCAAGAGCGCCGCCACCGCGTTGCCGAACGGATCCGTCATCGGCTATCTGCCTGCGTTGGACGAAGCGTCGATCTTTGCGAACTTCATTCCCGTACCGGAGCCGTCCGGCGCCCATGTTGTGTTACTCGGCGGCAACCGGCTGTTGATGGCAGCAAGCGCGCCGAAGAGTGCCGAGCTCTTTGCCGGGCTGGGGTATGAGCCGATCGTTGTGGACATCAGTGAGTACGAGAAGCTGGAAGGCTGCGTCACCTGCTTGTCAGTCCGGCTGCGCCCGACTATACGCAGAGGGCGAACGGTAACCGAGAGTCAAACATGACCAACGTACGAATCCTGAAACGCTTCGCGGCAGTAACGCTCGCTTGTCTCCTCGCATTGTCGTACGCGCCTGCCCGAGCCGACGGCGTTACGGCGATTCGCTGCGGCCGGCTCCTCAACCCGGTGGACGGCTCCATCACCCGAGATGCCATCATCGTCGTCAGCGGCGAGCACATCGAACGGGTTGGAGCCAACGCGAAGATCCCTGACGGCGCACGCGTGATCGACCTGTCGGCCTATACGGTCTTGCCCGGTCTGATCGATAGTCACACGCACATCCTGCTTCAGCCGGAGGACGAGCGCGGCGCGCCGCCGGTCATCACGAAATCGCAGGCCTTTCGCACGGTGCAGGGCGTCGCCGCCGCGAGGAAGGATCTTGAAGCCGGGTTTACGACCCTGCGTGACGTCGACAGCGAAGGCGCGGGTTTTGCAGACGTCGCGATACGCGATGCGATCAACGGCGGGATCATTCCCGGCCCGCGCCTGTTCGTTTCCACGCTCGCGCTCACGATCACCGGCGGCCACATGAACAATGCGGGCCTGAATCCGGACATCTACATTCCCGAACCTGCAGCGCTGACGGACTCGCGCGACGCGATGATTACTGAAGTGCGCCGCCAGGTGAAATACGGCGCCGACTGGATAAAGCTCTACGCGACGGGCACGCTGCGTCACGTCGACTCCGCCAGTCTCGAACCGCTGGGGCAGGTCTCGCTGGAAGACGTGAAAGCGATCGTTGCGGAGGCGAAGCGATGGCATCGCGACGTTGCGGCACACGCCTACGGCGGCGAAGGCGCAAAGAATGCCATTCGCGGCGGCGTGCGCTCGATCGAGCATGGCATGATGCTGGACGACGAGGCGCTCAAGCTCATGGTGGAGCAGGGCACCTACTGGTGCCCGACGTTATCGGTCTATTTCCCGGAGCTGGAAGAGGACAACACCGAGGTGCGCCGCAGGATCGTCGCCAGTCACAAAAATGTGTTTCAGAAGGCGATGAAAATGGGCGTGAGAATCGCCTTCGGCACGGATGTCGGTGCCTTCGAGCACGGCACCTCCGCGCGGGAGTTCGTCCGCATGGTCGAGTACGGCATGAAACCGATCGATGCGATCCGGTCAGCAACCGTTCGCGGTTCGGAGTTGCTGAGACTGGAGCGCGAGATCGGCACGATCGAACCGGGCAAGTTTGCGGACGTGATCGCGGTCGAAGGCAATCCGCTCGATGACATCAGTGCCCTGGGCCGGGTCGCGTTCGTGATGAAAGCCGGGCAGGTGTACAAGTCGCCACGCTGAACCGGGGGGCCCGCGATCGGGCCCCCGCGTTGTCTGCGCCCAAAATGCGCCTGACAGGCCTCGTCTCAATTGAAGTTGTAGACGAACCTTCCGTACCACAGGCCGCCGTTGAATCCGAACGGCGTGTACTGGCTATAGCGATTGCCCACGCCGGCAGCGGCGCCCGGATTCTCTTCCGGATACTCGTCGAACAGGTTCTGAGCGCCCAGGACGAACGTCATTGCGTCCCTGACCGTGTACGCGATCTCGGCATCGAAGATGTAGTTACCGCCGTCGTACGCGACTCCGTCCTCGTTGTCATACCACCCGTCGTACTGGCTCACTCGCGCCAGTGCGCGCAGCGGGCCCCACGTCTGCGTCCCTGTCAGACTCCACCGAGTCTCGGGCAGGCCTTCCTCCAGCTGCCGGATGCGGGATGCATTCAGCGTCGTGGGATTGAAGGCAGTGACCTCCGTCTGATTGTTGTTGAACGCGAGGCTCACGGTCGATTGCCCGCCGAACCAATCGGCATCGTAGGTGGCGACGATGTCGAGGCCCTTGGTCTCGGTATCGAAGTCGTTGGTGAAGAAGCGGAAGCTCTGCAGATTCGCTGCACTGGTCACGCCGGAAGCCACCAGCGCCGCGACTTCCGCCGGCGTGAGCGTGAAGTCCTGTGACACCGCGAGGCGATCGTCGACTTCGATGATGTAGTAGTCCGCCGTCAGGCTGAACGCGCCAATCTCGAGGATCGCGCCGACGCTGTAGCTCTGCGACTCTTCGGGATCGAGCGCCTCGCCGCCACGCAACACCGCTACCGGGTTGGTCGGTGGAATCGTGCCCTGATTCACCAGTTCCCCAAGCGCCGTGTCGAACTGCGTAGTCACGTTCGAAGCATTCGACTGCCCTGGCGTTGGCGCGCGGAAGCCGGTACTCCAGCTACCGCGCACCGCAAACGCGTCGTTGAAGCGGTAGTTCGTCGCGACCTTGCCGTTCGTGGTCGTGCCGAAATCTTCGAAGTCTTCCCAGCGCACGGCCAGGTCGACTTGCCACGGATCGGTGACGCGCCAGCCGACATCCGCATACAGAGCGTAGTTGGCACGAGTCCAGCTACCAGCGATGACGTCGGCGAAGCCGGGGAAGCCGTTCGACGCGGCGCTGAAGCCCTGGTCCGCAAGCGGACCGAAGTCCCAGGATTCAATCTGGCCGGCTTCGATCTCGAACGTCTCTTCGCGGTACTCCGCGCCGCCGGCAAGCGTCACGGCCTCGCTCAGCTCGTACGAAACATCGAAGTTGAGGTTGAGCTCTTCCTGGATATACGAGCCAGGGTCGAACGTCGTCGGAGTTGCCGGACCGAAAGATGCATTGACCGTATTCGAGATGAAGAAGTCGACGCGGTTGTTGCCGTAGCCCGCGCTCACATCCCAGTTCACGCGCTCGCCAGCTGTGCCTCTGAGTCCGGCCACCGCTGCGTAATCCCGCAGATCTCCGCCGAACTGCGGCGTGAAGCCGCCGGGGAAGATCTCCTGGAAGGAGAAACAGTTCGGATCGGAGCGCACGGACGCCAGCGCCGCCGGATTGGGAACGTTGTTCGTGATCGTGACCGTCGGGCAAGGTGTCGTGCCCGGCGTCAGGTCGCCAATCAGCAGCGTCTGGCCGTTGTCGGTGCTGAACACGCCCGCGCGCGTATTGGGGTTGCGATAGTAGAACCCGCCGATGGCGGTCTTGGACACGTAGTTGCCGTGGCCATAGAGCTCCATGTTCTCGTTCAGGTCGACTCCCCAATTGATCCACGTCTTGAGATCGTCCTGGATCTCCGGCGTGCCCCAGATCTGCGCCGGATTCTTCACGGCGGTGTTGCCGGCAGCTGTCAGCGCGGCGGCATCATTGCGCTGTACGCTGCGATCCGTCGGATCGGCCTCGCCGTATTCGAAGCTGAAATTCGCGAAACCGTTCTCCGTCAGCGGCATGCCGATGTTGCCGCTCACGGCGTACTGAGCGCCATCGCCGGCATAGTAGCCGCCGTAGCGAGCCTCGACGTTCGCGCCATGATCGGCGTCGTTCAGAATGAAGTTCATCACGCCCGCGATCGCGTCGGAGCCGTACTGTGCCGAGGCGCCATCGCGCAGGACCTCGACTTGCTTGAGGGCGCTCGAAGGAATCGCAGAAATGTCGGGTCCCTGCGCGCCGTCGGCGACACCATTGCCGATCCAGTAGATGACGGCGGCGCGATGCCGGCGCTTGCCATTGACGAGGACCAGCGTGTGATCCGGCGCAAGGCCGCGCAGGTTGGCGGGGCGCACGATCGTGGCCGCATCGCTGATCGGTTGAGAATTGACGTTGTAGGACGGAACGACGTTCCTCAGCAGGTTGCTCAGGTCGGTGTCACCCTGATTGTCGAACTCTGCCGAGGAGATCACATCGATCGGGACGGTCGACTCTGTGACCGAGCGTGCTTCGCCTCGAACACCGGTCACGATCAGCGTTTCCAGTGTTCCGTCGCGGGTCGTATTTTCCGCTGCTCTGACCGCAGGACTGGCGCCTAGCAGCAGCGGAGAAGCCAGTCCCATGGCAATCATCAGCGATCTTTTGAGCTTGATATTCATAGAAACACTCCCTGGTACGTATTTGTATGACTTCTGTTTTGTGGTGGGACGGCCCCGTTTATCGCAGATTCACCAACGCGATCGGCCTGAGCCGCCCGCGTCGCTTCGGCGAAGACTAACAATACGTGCGTCGTAGTGTCATTATTTGTTGGCGCCGCACCACATTCGAGCTGAGTCGCAACCCTATGCACTGGTCTCGTGCGAGCTCGTTGACGGATCAATGTCGTTAGGCAGGCACAGCTTCCATGCCAATCAAGAGCAAGGCGCAGCGCAGGAAATTTGCCGAGTTGTTGGTCAAGGGCAAGATCTCGCCCGAAACCTTCGAAAAATGGAATCGCTCGGCCGGGAGTGCCGAGTTGCCTGAGCGGGTGCGCCCGAAAGCTTCAGCGAAGAAGAAGCGTCAGGTGAAATCCAGACGCGCTGCAAAGCCCAAGGCTACGCCAGCAAAGAAGGGAAGCCGGGCGGGCCGGAAGTCTGCCTGATTTCAGTTCGGTGGCTTGCCAGTGAAAACCGCCAGTTGCGCGGCGAAAGCGCGCTTGTAGGCGGGCCGCGCTTCGCCACGGGCGACATACGCGGAAAGGTTCGAATATTTCTCCACTGCACCCGATCCGCCTAACCTGCGCAGCACCGTCACCATCAGCAGGTCACCGGCGCTGAATGCACCGTCGAGCCAGTCGGCACGCCCGAGCCGACTGGAAAGTTCGCCCAGCCGTACACGCACGCGATCCTCGAGGATAGCCAGGCGCTCCGCATGCCAGCTCTTGTCGTGCTCCAAGATCATCGCCATTGAGCGTTCAACGATCGGCGGCTCAACCGTATTGAGCGCTGCAAACATCCATGCGATAGCTCGTGCCCGGGCATTCGCATCATCCGGCAGTAGCCCCGCATGGCGCTGCGCGATGTGGAATATGATCGCCCCCGACTCGAAGAGCGCGAGATCGCCTTCTTCGTAGGTCGGAATCTGACCGAAAGGATGCAGTTTGCGATGCGCGGATTCCTTCATCTCGCTGAATGAAAGAAGTCGAACGTCGTAAGGCTGGCCCACTTCCTCGAGCGCCCAGCGAACGCGCATGTCACGCGCCAGTCCTCTGCCGCGATCGGGCGACCGTTCAAAAGCGGTGATGGTGGGGGTCATTGGAACGCTCCTGCTGATTGCAGCCGCCAAACTAGCTTCTCAAGGACGATCGAGCTCGACTAGAGCCGACATGCAAGCAGAAGGATAGAGAGGAGGGCAGGAGATCCCGAAGACTGGACGCGGTCGGTCGCAGCTGATCGAGGACGTCTCGAACGACGCCTCAGCCGACTGACCTTGAACGCCCACGCGGGGCCGTGGCTGGAGCCCGGCCCCGCATTTGCAGAAAATCTAAAGTAGCAGGACTACCAGCGACCGCCGCCGCCGCCGCCGCCGCCGCTAGCCGCCGCCGCCGCTGCGACCACCGCCGCCGCCATAGCCACCGCCGCCGCCGCTACGACCGCCCCCCTTGGGCTTGTCCTGGGCCTCGTTGACCTTGAGCGGACGGCCGCCCATGTCCTTGCCGTTCAGGTTCTGGATCGCACGGGCCGCGTCGGCACTGGACATTTCGACGAAGCCGAACCCGCGGGGGCGGCCGGTCTCGCGATCGTTGATCAGGCTGACCGATTCGACGGTGCCGTGCTGCTCGAACAGGGCGCGCACAGCGGCTTCATCAGCGGTAAAGGGCAGATTGCCCACGTAAATCTTGCTCATTGAAAAAGACCCTTAGAGAGAAACCTGCGCCTTCGTGTGAAGGACGTGCTGCAGGCGAAACTATAAATAACAGGCGTGCCTTACTGACACGTGCTGCCTCCTGGATCGGGAACGATTCGAATTGCGGACCTTGACGGAAGCGTCGCCCAACGGCGGCGCGCAGCAAGGAGACAACGGAAGGGTCACGAGCCGGGCGCGAATATACACGCTTGTGCCGTTTTCGGCGCGAACTTCTATACAGGACGAATGGTCGGGGTCTGTGACCCGGTCGAATGAGGCGTATGCCGCTGGAGTACGGCGACACTGACCTCGCAACGCAAGCGGAAACCCAGTCGTTCATACAACCGAATTGCCGGCGTATTGCCCGAATAAGCGTGCAGGAACGGCGTTTCGCCCCGCTCTGCGATGGACGTTGCTACAGCGGCGGAAAGGGCCCCGGCCAGGCCACGTCCACGGAAATCCGGATGTGTGCATACGCCGCTCACCTCCGTAAAGCCGTCGAACTTCATTCTTTCGCCGGCCATTGCGGCAAGTCGGCCGTCGATTCTGACGCCGAGGAATCGTCCGAGGCGATGCGTGCGTGACAGAAACGGGCCCGGTTCGGTCAGCGTTGCGAGCGCAAGCATCTCCGGGGCGTCCGCTTCCTGTAGCTGAACAACCCGGAAATCGCAGGCGACAGGAGCGACGGGTTCCCAAGCGACCATCTGAACGCCCTTGGCGCTCTTCGTCATCTCGAGCCCCGGCGGCAGCGGAATCTCGCCCAGCTGCAGGAGGACGAGAGCGCCATCGCCCGGTGCGATGGCGGCGAGAGCGGAGAGACTTTCCGGGCTGTCATCGGCCGCCGCGGCGAGCGGACTGATATCGCTGAGATAGCGGCGCGCACGATCGTCACCCACGCTGAGAGAGGCTTGGCGACCGACGAGTGCGCCCCAGATCGGGCGGTCGAGAACGTGAGGCGTCATCTACGCCGCTCCGTCGCAGGCATCCGCTCGGTGAGCGGAGTTTTCTCGAGCTCCTCCTCAACCTTCGCGAGCAGCTCGAGGAGCGGGCTCTTGCGACCGCCGCAGGCGTCGAGAACGGCCGCTTCGATCCGCGGCCAGATGTCGCGCTTGGACCTTGCAATCAATCGTCTGCCGTCAGCGGTGAGCGCGATCGTCCGCGTCCGGCGATCCGATGTGTCGCTGCGGATCTCGACAAGGCTGAGCGCTTCCAGCCGCGCCGCCATCTGAGTGACACCGGGCTGGCTGACACCTAGTGCCTCGACCAGCTCACCGACCGTGAGCGGACCTTGCAGGTCGAGCGCGGCCAGCAGCGGATACTGGCCGGCCAGGATCGGCAGCCCAGCGCGGTCGATGACCTTCTGCACATCGGCCTGCAGCCAGTCGCCAAGTCGCTTCAGCCGGGTGCCAAGGCAAAGAAAGCCAAGCTCTTTGATGACGTCCATCGTCGGGGTGCCTCCGAGATCTTGCATAATAGATTATATAACGGGTTATGCAAGTATGCGCGGCGGACGTAGTGCGTTGCGAAGTTCTAGCTGTCGGCGTCGGTTTTACTCCGCGGCGAGGTAGGGGGACACGCTCAGAATGACGAACCGTTGCAGGAACTTTCTTTGCAGCAGCAGGCACTCATCGTCAGCAGGAGGCGAGTCAAATGAACATGCATTTGCCCTATCGCTGCCGCAGCGTCTCTGTGACTGTGTCCTCGGCGATTCTATGTTTTCTTGCGACATCATCGCCGGTCATTGGCTCGCAAAGCGGCGCGATGCTCTTCACCGGCGGCGCCTTCGGTCCCACGGCCGATGTCGCAATACAAAGCGCCATCGCGGACGCCGAGACATCCGCCAGCGCCTATCGACTCTTCACTTGTCAGCTCATCGATGAACCCTTGATATTCCCGGGCCCCAACCCCGAGTGGGGTCGCAACTTCACCGCGCAAGTGACTGTCGCGTGCACACCCTGACAGCAACTGACTCCCTGTAGTCGTCAGACGCCTTGGGCTGCGAAGATATCGATTGTCTTGCCTTCGACGCGGGCGAGCGCGTGGCCGTCCTGTACCTGTAGCGCTTCGCCGCTGCGCCAGTGCTTGAGTCCGGCAACCCTATCCGCAACACGTTGCGGAATGACGGTCGTGTTCAGCTTCAAGCGGATCGGCGTCGGCATCTCGAGGTAGCCGTTGTTGATGACGATGAGTGCGACGTCATCGGTGGCGATGCGCAGAAAGGCGTAGATGAAGTCGTCCGACCACAGCGTGATGGTCGTGCCGTACTTCAACGCTGCGTTCTGCTTGCGCAGACGGATGAGTGCGCGCGTCCAATCGTAGATGTCGCGCTCTTTCCGCAACGCCTGCTGCGGCCGGTTGTCTGCGCCGATGACCTGCCACGGGAAGTCGCGACGCAGGTCGCGATCATCGACGTCCTTCCAGCCTTCCAGGCCGATCTCGGTGCCGTAGTAGAGCTGCGGAATGCCGCGCATCGTGAACAACGCGCCCAGACACAGCTTCGTCACGCGAATCGCCCAGTCGAGCCCGGTCCCATCGCCGGGGTGCTTGGTTCGCGCATGGCTCATGATCCGGCGCTGCAGATCGTGATTGTCGAGCAGCGTCACCAATCGATTGGCGTTGCGATAACCGCCTTTGAACGGATTGTCGTCGTCGAGCACGCCCAACGGCTCGTCGTCGTGCAGGCGCGGTCGCGCGAACCAGTACTGCGGGCTCTCGTCATAAATCAGCGTCGAGCGCAGCGCCGTGCACAGCGCGAAATCGAAGATGGAATCGAAGTCGTGGTAGTTCTGATACTCGAGGAGCCTTGCCACGTCCTGCCTGCCCTCGAACAGCACCTCGCCGATGAGCTGCACCTGCCGATGCTCGCCGCGGATCTGCGCCTTGAAGTAGTGCCAGAATTTCGGCTCGACGTGCGTTGACCGTATCCATGCGGATGTTGGTCACCTTGCCGTCGGTGATCCAGTTCTCGATATTGTTGATGAAGAAGTCGAGCACTTCCGGGTTGTCGTGATTGAAGTCGGGCAGCCCCGCGAGCTCGCCCTTGACGTCGCCCGAGCCGCCGACGTTGAAGAACCCTGCTGGAAAGCGCTCCTGCGCACCGTAGCCTGCATGATTGACGACCATGTCGAGCACGACTTTGATGCCTGCTGTCGCGCACGCATCCACGAACTTGCCGAACGTGCTCCTGTCCGGCGAAAGCGGCAGGCGCGTGCCGTCCAGGAGGCGCGTGTCGATGCGCTCGAAATTCTGCGGCCAATAGTGGTACGGCTCGGAGGCCCGGAGACGCTCGATGTTCGCGTAGACCGGCGTCACCCAGATCGTGGTGATGCCGAGCTCGGTGAGGTAATCGAGCTTCTCCAGGATGCCATCGAGCGTGCCGCCGTGGATGAGGTTGTCTGCAGGATCCGCCGAGCGCTTGTTCGTGCCGAAGAACCGATCGGTGACTACGAAGTAGATGACATCGTCCTGCCTGATGGCGCTGTCCATGACGTCTGCCTCGGCATTCGCGGTTGAGAGTAGTATCCACCCAATCAGGCAAGCGCAGTTTCCTGTGCCTCTGCAATGGGTGTCATATGGCCTACAAACCCGGGTTTTACCTCACACTGACGAAGAAGCATCCTCAATACATCGCAGCGGTGGAAGCGCTGGGCATGCTGTTCGTGAGAGTGGGCCGCTCGATTCCAAAGTGTTGCATCTCGTGCAACTGGCTGCCGCTGCTGCGATCCGCTCAGAAGGCGCGGTGCATAGCCATGTGAGACGCGCCCTCGAAGAAGGAGGCACGCCGGATGAAATCCGCCATGCGTTGATTTCCCTGACCAGCACGATCGGATTTCCGAACGTTACCGCCTCACTCAGCTGGTGCGAAGACGTGTTCGAGGCAGCGAAGCCGAAAGCAGCTCGCTGAAGAACGCATGAATCCTCGGAGCGCCTTGGCCGGGACGGAAATGTTTGTCTTCGAGCGTTCAGAGCTCGGACAACAGCTCCTGCATCTTCGCGCGATAAGCCTCTTCGCTGATCAGGTTCTTGTCCCGGAGCTCCTTGAGAGTCTTCAGGCGTTGCTCGAGGTCCACGCTGGACTTCGTCGCCGCGGGTCCTGCCACGGATCCCGCTGCTGTTGCTGCTGGAGGCGTCGCTGCCGCCGGCGCCTGCGACAGAGCCGCTGCGCCCGATGCGACAGCAGCGCCGTCAATCTCGACCCAGTCGTTGCGCACGCCGCCTGCATTCGAATGAAGCTCGACGCCAGGACGCGCCGCGAGGACCCACTCATGTTCAGCAGCCTTGGTGCGCGACCCTTGCCGACGCGGGGTGAAGTCTTCCGTGCGTTGACCGTAGACGCTCCGCTTCCGGTAGCCTGACTGCAACTCACCAAAGATCACGTTGATCTTGTCGTCGTCATAGAACACGCGGCCCGCGTTGACGCCGGGGTCCTTCACCAACCCGCCAGCGGCCCGCGGATGGCTCCCGATCGTACTGAACGTCACGTCCTGCCGAGGCCCGGCTTTGGCAAGTCCCGAAGCGATTCGAGGAGCGAGGTTGCGGAGTTCCTCGGCGGTGAAAACCGACCGCTGCGCTTCAGCGGCCGTATCCTCGTCCACGATGCGAATTCGCAGCGCCGCGAGCGCGGTGCTGATGGCTTCGCTCGCAAGCTGGGCCGGATGATCGTTCGGCGCCGCCGCTGCATCATCCTGCGGCTGAATCTTCACCCATTGATCGTTGGCCGACCAGAGCACGACTACATCGCGCGGCGTGTCCGCGGCGCAGGTGACCGCTGCAACAAGCGCCAGCGCACTGCTCGCTATCACGAGTTGGCGTCCACACAATCGACGGCTCGTCCATTGCGCGACGCGGCGTGCGGAGGCGGGGCGGTTCTCCATCATCGTTCTCGCCATGCTCCTGGAGAGCGTCGTCTCGCTGTCAATAGAAAAGAATCGCACCGATTGCAATGGCCGTCTCTTTAGCTTCGGCCCCATTGTGCGCCGTGGATTCCGTTTGCGTGTACTCGGCGACCAGATTCAAGAAGGAAGTAAGCGGATGATAGATGCCGACCACGATCGACTCGTTCTTCGAGAACAGCGGCGAGCTCGGTAGATCGGCGGGGCCGCGATCGAGATTGCTCTCACCGGCGCTCGCGCCGATCTTGGTGCCGATGCCGGGCAGCTTGAACGTGAGCTGCACATAAAAGCCGTCCGAGTCGCGCGCGTTTCCCGCCTGATCGACGGCATCGAACAGAAAGCCTGTGCTGCCAATGCCTTCGCCTTGGTAGTAGTAGGCGACGCCCTCAAAGCCGGCAATACCGATTTTGGCGCCGACGTCATACCCGAGGGCGTCCTCGCTGCCGAAGCCGCCGGCGCTCTTGATTTCCTGGCTGATGGCGCTCACCCAGACCTTGCCGTTGAAGTTTTTCGGATCTCCAAAGCTGAAGGCCGCCTTGCCCTCCAAGCCGTAGGTGCTGCCTTCCTGATTGAACGTGTCGGCATTCAGGCTCTCGCCGGACAAATCGACGAGGCCCCAGGGGTCAACGAGCGCCACGTTGATTTGGAATCCGCCGAACTTCGGCGAGGAGTATTGGATCTGACCTTTCCAGTCGGCGTACACGTAACCGACGCCGATCCGGCCCAGCGAAGTGTTGCCTCCACCTCGCGTAATGTCGGAAACCGTGCCGACGCCAAGCAGTGTCATGTCGGACAAGATGGCGTCCGAGCCGAACAGGCCAAGGTCGCGACCGATCTTGATGCCGCCCCAATTGCCGGACCACTCGAGGTACACCTGACGCAAGTTTTCTGAGTTGAGGCCGAGGCCGCCGTCAAGCGGGCTGCCCGTAATCACGCCCTGGTTCCCGCTGTCGATACCCGGCTGAAAACCGATCATGACGCCGTACTTGTTGTCTCCGTCGGTTTTCTCCGCATGGAAGCCGAGCCACGAAGGCAGCAAGCCGGTGCGGATGTTGTTGGCGTCGTAGTCGCCCCCCGAGAGCGAGCCGCAGGCGAGCCCGCCGCCGATGGTGGCGCCGCCCGCCGGGGATTCGCACTTCACATCACTGGCGAATCCGTTGATGTTGCCGCTGAAGTCGATCTTCCATTCACCCACTTCGATCGCGTCCAGCGCAGCCGCGCCCTGGGACGCGAGCAGGAGCGCCAATGCGCTGGTCGACGCAACGAGCCTTTTGCCAACTTTCATGGTGAGTTCCCCCTGCTGCTCGAACGAAGGAGTCGCTGCGTCGCGCCGCACTTCGGCGTGTCGCGACCGCAACGGCAACCGCTGCAGTCAACGTCCGATCGCGATAGATGCGGCAGCGCACTCGCCAAGGTCACGCCCCACTACGCGTCGCCGACGTCAGCGAGCCAGTGAGCTGCAACGACCATGCCAAGCGCGTGCACCTCATGCGACATCGAAGGGGTGCGGTATCGCATGTCGCGCCCGTGTGTGTCACTGCATGACACACTGTCACGCACGACACGTCGCACGCTTGACGCACTTCCAGCTCGCTGCGAATCCGCATCAGACCCATCCTACGGCGGCGAGAAGATCCGCGACGGCGCGCCTTGGATCTCAAGTACCCCGAAATACTTTCAGAAGAGGTCGGCTCCCCACAGACTTGTGTGGACGCGTGTCCAAAGGAGGTCGCCGCAAATTGAGTACTATCGAGCCACTAGCTATGCAGAGTTTCCTGTCCCTCTGCAATGGGGTGCATATGGGCTACAAACCCGGGTCATCCGGCGTGACTCCTTCTTCGAGGGCGCGTCTCACAGGGCTGTGCACCGCAGCCTTCTGAGCGGAATCCTCCGAGCGCCGCGAGCAGTCGGTGGCTGGTGCCTTGCGTTGGCGGCTGCGTTGGCGGGCGGCGTTAGTTACGCCGAGACCCTCACGCGCGAGCAGATCCAGCAACGCCTTGCAAGCCCGCCGGCAGACTTCACGAATCTGGAAGCTCCCGGCGCGAACCTCTCGGGAATCAACTTCGCGGGCGCCACCTTGTTTGGTGCCAATCTCAAGGGAGCCAACCTGTCGAATGCGAACCTCGCGCGCTGCAACCTCAACGTCGCAATCCTGCGCGATGCCGTGCTGGTCGATGCCGATCTGCGCGAGGCGAAGCTGTTCTCCAGCGTCCTGGCACACGCAGACCTGAGCAGGGCTGATCTGAGAGGCGCCCAGCTCATCGGCAATTTCGAGCGCGCCAAACTCGAAGGCGCGAACCTGGAGCGGGTGCAAGGCGGGGCCGACATGCGCAATCAGCCGATGGGTCTCGTCCGCCTCGTGCTGGTCGGGGCACGCCTCAAGGGCGCGCGACTGGCCCAGGCGAATCTCTCGCGCGCCGATCTGAGCTACGCAGATCTGCGCGAAGCCGATTTGAGCGGCGTCGATTTGACGCGGGCGAAACTGATAGGTGCGGACTTCACGGGCGCAACGCTGACAAACGCCACGCTCGATGGAGCGGAGATTCACCAGGCGATCTTCAAAGGGGCACTTGGCATGGAGACGTTGCGCGGTCTGGATACGGCCGAGGGCCGCGACAGCGCGATCTTCGACCGCTGAAGAGCAGACCGCTCGCTACCACTTGACCCGGGCACCGACCCAGGCCCCACGTGGCGGACCCGCGCCGAGAAAGCGCGGGTCCGCGAATTCCTCGAAGACCTCACCGGGTTCGCCGAGCAGGCCAAACGTTTCGTAGTCCTCGTCGAATACGTTCTCGACGCGCGCGAACAGCATCACGTTGTCGCTGACATGCCAGGCACCGCGCAGGTTCAGGATGGCGTAGCCGTCGGTCCTGTCGAGCAGGTTGGCCTCATCGCCGCGCAGATAGACGCCGGAGCGCACGACGATATCCGCGCCCAACTCGAAACGATCGTTCAACGAGAAGTCGATGCCGAGATTGGCCTGATGTTGCGGAATTCCCGGAATGCTCGAGCCGGCGGTCACCCGCAGCTTGTCCTCGCCGACGATCGCCGACGAATCCGGCTCGTCGTCGAAGACGGGGTGATTCGGGCTGTTGACGACGAAGCTCATCGTCGAACGTAGCCTCGATGTAGCTGTACTCGAAGGACCAGTGAAAGCGCTCCACGCTCTGCGACACGCTCAGCTCGATACCGGTGCGCAGGGTATCGCCGACGTTGTCGAAGAAGCCGACATTGGCCTGAGATCCCCCGGTGGTCTGAAACAGGATGTCGTTGCGATTGCGGGTATAGAAGCCGCCGATGTGCCAGCGCAGACCTGCACTGCTCTCGCTGCGCAAGCCGATTTCGGCGCTCTTCGCCACGACCTGCTCGAGCGGCGGATCGGCGAGGAATGCGTTGGGCAGGTTACACGGCGCATCCTCGCTCGCGCATACCAGCTCCACTGGCGAGGGAGCGCGCGTCGATTCGCCGTAACTCCCGTAGAGGGTCATTGCCGGGGCGAGGCGCAACGTGATGCCGACGGCGGGGTTGAAGCGACTGAAGTCATGTCTGCCATCGAGCTGCGGATTGTCACCGCTGCGATCGGACAGCTCGATGCGGGTATCGTCGTAACGGCCGGAAGCCGTCACGGCGACGCTGTCGGACAGCTTCAGCGTATCGAGGAAATACACACTCGCGCTGCTCACCTCGCTGCCCACGGCGGTCGAGAACTCCTGCGCGAAGATCCCGGTTCTCGTGGTGGCGCGATTCTCGAGCAGGCTGGCCACCTCCAGCGCGGAATCGAACGCGGGTCGTGCCGTTGCTGTAGGCGACACCGAGCGTGATGTCGTTTTCGCCGCCGAACAACTGCGATTGCAGGCCGAGCTGTGCCGAGCCGCCGTAGCCTTCCTGCTCGCGCCGGCCGATGTTGTTGATCGCATTCAGCTCACTGTCGTCCACTTCAGCGGGAATGGGTTCGCCATCGAGATCGAGGACCTGTTCGATGTCGTCGTCGTCTGCCGCTGAGCACTCGCCATCGCCATTGACGTCCTCGAACTCTTCCTCGACCAGGAATTCGTCGGTCCTCGAACTCGCATTCTTCGAACACGGTGCCATCGCCATTGAAGGTGTCGGTATCGCAGGCGCCGATAGAACACGTTGCCACTGATGCGCGATGCATCGGAGATGTCGCGTGAGGCTTCCAGGACCAGTTGCGCGTGCTCGTTCTGCGTCACGTCCGGATGCGTGAACACGGCGGAGCGATCGATCGCGAGCAGTTCGACAGGTGCAGGTCCCATTGCCGCGCAGTTCAGTGTTTGCGTAGGCGGCGCTCAGGTCCACGGTCCAGTCGGACTCGTGCAGGCTCACGGCACCGTACAGGCGCAGCGCCTCCGACTTCGAATCGTCGCGCCAGCCATCTTCCTGGAAATAGTCGGCGTCACCATAAAAGCCCCAGCGGCCGTCGTTGCCGCCGGCCTGGACCGATCCGCCGCGACGGCCAAAGGATCCGTCGTAAACCTCGGCCTGCGTACCTTGATACCTGAATCCGTTCTTCATCTGCATGGACAGAGCGCCGCCGAGCGTGTTCAGACCGAACACGGGTTGCGCGCCGGCCAGCATTTGCACGCTGTCGATCGCCGTCACGGGAATGAGATCCCAATTGATCGTATCGCCGAAGGGGTCGTTGATGCGCACGCCATTCTGGTAGACGGACAACCCCTGCGGCAGTCCCAGGAGCGGCGATGCGGTGAAACCGCGAAAGTTGAAGTCGGGTTGCAGAGGATTGTTCTGCGCATGATTGATGCTCACGCTGCTGAATTGCCGGTTCAGGAAGTCGGTCAGATCCAGCGATTGCGAGCGTTGCAGTTGCTCGGCGAGGGCACGCTGCACATTAGCCGGAACCAGCGCGGGGTCGACGGCGGTGCCATAAGGCGCCACCACGACGACTTCCTCGAGCGGGGGAGGGCTTGCAGCCATCGCGCACGTGGCAGCGCTGCCGATGCAGAAGGCGCAACTGGTCGCCACGACCGAGGACAGGCGTACGATCGCGCGCCCAGCGCTGCACTTTCACGTTTCGTCGATCCAGCCGCGTGCCCGTGCCACGTCCAGGAACTCGATGATCTCCTTTGCTCGCGTGTGCGGCTGCGAGCGGCGCACGACCTCCGCCACGACATCCTCGCGGTCGCGGGACCCGTCGCAGAGCCGCAGGATCGCCGCCGCCATCCGATTGAGTTGAACGTTGCCGTTCGGACAAACCAGCACGAGCACCCCGTCTTCCTCTTTGCCGCCGTCGAGATGGACGCCGGCTGCGAGTCTTACGCCCGCCCGCGGGGCCCGACCTTGCGTCCTGCTGCTCGCAGGTCGCCGCCCGCCGCCCCGCGCTCTCGACATGACTGCTTCCCACTACGAAGGCTTCAGGCGCCTATCGGCGCTGGACCTGAAGAGAGAAGCAGATACCGTGCCAGCGACTAGGGCTCGGCGCGGGAGCGCGGCGGCGCAATATCGAGCCGCTTGCAGCGACGATACAAAGTGTTGCGGCTGACGCCGAGCTGCTCGGCGGCCCGCGACATGTTGCCGCCGCACTCACGGATGGTGCGCAGCAGCTTCTCTCGCTCGGCGGACTCAGGTTGGCTCGGACTCCCGTACGGGCGCACTGCTGTAACCAGCGTCGCCGTCGCGAACCTCGCTGGGCAAGTCCCGGAGCCGCACGACGCCGCCGTCGCATATCGCCAGGGCAGTGCGGATCACATTGCGCAACTCGCGGACGTTGCCCGGGCCAGCGATAGGCCAGCAATTGCTCGAACGCATCCACCTCGATGGCGGCGGGCCGGCTGTCGCTCGTTTCGGCCGCGAGAAACTCCCGGATCAGTCGCTCCTTGTCGGTGCGCAGCGCCAGCGGCGGGAGCTCGAGCGTGATGCCGTTGAGCCGATAGTAGAGATCTTCGCGGAATTCCCCGCGCGCGATCATCGCCCTGAGATTCTGGTGCGAGGCGCAGATGACGCGCAGGTCGACTTTGACCGCGGTCTCCGTGCCGAGCGGTATCACCTCCTGCTCCTCCAGCACGCGCAGCAGGCGCGTTTGCAGCTCCACGGGCATGTCGCCGATCTCATCGAGAAACAACGTGCCACCCGAGGATTGCAGGATCTTGCCCTTCATGCCCTCCCTGCGCGCGCCGGTGAATGCGCCCGAGCGGTAGCCGAACAACTCGCTCTCGATCAGCGATTCGGGAATCGCCGCGCAATTGAGTGCAACGAAAGGCATGCGCCGCGCGGTCGCTGGCCGCGTGCAGCGCGCGTGCGAACATTTCCTTGCCGGCGCCCGTTGGCCCCTGGATCATGACGGGCACGCGCGACGTGGCGATGCGGTGCGCGCTGCGCACGTTTCGCAGCATCAGCGGATCCTCGCCGGCGAGCTCCTCGAGCGTCAACGGCGATTTCGGCGCCTCGGCAGCGGCGAAGCGTATGACACGCGGCGACGTTGACGGCGGGCGAGCTGTGCGCAGCAGGTGTCGCCGGTGCACGGTAATCGAGGCTTGCAAAGAAACGCCGGCCGAGCTGCGCATGCCGAACCGGCTGCAGCTCACTGCGCGAGCCACGCAACGGCTCGACGACTTCCTCTGCGCGAACGTCGAAGATTTCGTCGATCCGGCACCCGATCAGCTCGGAGCGGCTCGCGGCGCCGAGCAGATGTACGGCCGTCTCGTCGACCGCGATGATCGTGGCGTCTTTGGCGAGCGCGATCGCGCCGTCGTGCTGCAGATTCACGAACTCGGGCCGCGCATGGAAGCGAAACACGATGTCGCGCTGGAAGTGATGCAGGAACAGGCACTTCTCGATCAGCCGCGCCGACATGTTCACCAACGCCATCGTGTGCCCGAAGCCGGCGCGCGGGTCGCGCGCGTTGAGCGTCGAGGCGTCG
The DNA here is from genome assembly GCA_963830745.1 of uncultured Gammaproteobacteria bacterium. Classification (GTDB taxonomy): domain Bacteria; phylum Pseudomonadota; class Gammaproteobacteria; order Steroidobacterales; family Steroidobacteraceae; genus Steroidobacter. Next base: position 27,729 of record CAWHNL010000006.1, on the reverse strand, counting down.
AGCACCGCGACCAGCGCTCCGGCTGGATCGCGGATCGGCGAGCCGAAGCACGTCAGGCCGATATGGCTGCTGCGAAAGTGCTCCTCGCGATGCACGATGATCGGCCGGCTCTCCGCGATGCAGGTGCCGATGCCGTTCGTGCCCTCCCTGCGCTCGCTCCAGTCCGCGCCGGTCAGGAGTCCCGACGAGCGAAACGTATTCGCGAGCGTCGCGTCGGTCTTCTCGTAGAGGACGATGCCGGCCGCATCGGTGAGGATGAGGGCGTAGCCGGACTCGGCGATGTACTCGTACAGCCAGTCGATTTCCGCCGAGGCGACCTGCAGCAGCTCCGCATGCTGGCCGCGGCGCTCCGCGAGCATCGCCGCGTCGACGATCGTCGGGGAGTAGTGGCGCGCGGGATCCAGCGCGTAGTCCAGCGCACAACGCCGCCATGAACCGCCGATCGCCGGGCTCAGCGCCGTACTTCCCGCGATCGCATCGCCGGTCGGGCTACGCACGAACTGCAACACCGTTGCAGCGTGCTTGGTCGCAGCCGTATCCCCCACGGTCGTGCTCCTCTGCTACGCGCGCGCCGACTGTAACACTGTGTCACCTGTCACGTATCAGTGTCACGCTCCCAGGCACACCCGAGACACTCGATTAGGGGCAGCGGCGCCCGGCCGGCTCGCAAGCTGTAATCGATCCCCCTATGCCACGCACTGGAAATTCGCCACTGGCATGGAACGTGCACGATCGCTCGGTCACGAGCGCGATCCGAGGCTTTCTCGCGCAGCGGACGTGGCACCCTCGTTCCTCGTCAAGACGAACCAGAAATACACCGTGGGCGTTTATCATTCGCTGACGGAGAACTTAACGCTGCTCGCGGAGTTCACCGATACCAAGGCGGAGGCCCACAATGGCGTCGAGAACGACAGCAGCAACTTCAATATCGGCGCCTATCTGTCGTTCTGAGGCGCGGACGCCGCGCCGCATCCTGTGGCTGGGCATCGTCGCTGTCGTGCTGGCGTGCCCGGCCGAAGCGGCGCGCTTGTACGTCTCGAACGAAGACGGGCACAGCGTCACGGTGCTCGACGCCGACACGCGACGCCAGTCGATCGCGACGATTGCAGTCGGCAAGCGGCCGCGCGGGATGAAGCTCAGCCGCGACGGATCGCGGCTGTTCGTGGCAGTGAGCGGCCTGCCGAAGTGTCCGCCGCACGTTCCCGACGAGGAGTGCGCCAAGCTCGAGCGCGACCTGAAGGCCGACGGCATCGCGATCGTCGATACCGCGACGCACAAAGTCGTGCAAGTGCTACACGCCGGCTCGGATCCCGAGCAGTTCGCCATGAGTCCCGACGGCAAGCGAGCTGTTCGTCGCCAATGAGGATGCGGCGACGATGTCGGTGGTCGATGTCGACGAGCGGCGCGTCGTCGGGCGCGTCCCGTGGGCCGCGAGCCGGAAGGCGTCGGCATCACGCCGGACGGCCGCTGGGTTCTGGTCACGAACGAATCCGACAACTCCGTGTCGGTCATCGATACCAGCACGCTGAAGGTCGTCAAATCCGTGCAGGTCGGCAAGCGTCCGCGCGACGTCGCATTCACTCCGGATGGCCGCGCAGCGTACGTCTCGGGCGAATTCGATGCCTCGTGTATCGCATGGCCGTGCCGCAAGGCGCGCCGGTGGAGCGCGTGCTGCAACTGCGCAAGGAAGCGCGCCCGATGGCGGTCGTGCTCGACTCGCAGCCGCAGTCGCCTTTATGTGAGTACTGGCCGCGGCGGCACTGTCGCGGTCATCGACAGCGCGAAGCCACAAGCTGCTGACCGAAGTGCCGGTCGGCACGCGGCCGTGGGGCATCGCGCTTGTCGCAGGACGGGCGCTGGCTCTACACGGCTAACGGCCCGTCGGACGACGTCAGCGTCGTCGATACCTCGACGCTGCGTGCAGTCCGGCACATTCCCGTCGGACGCTCGCCGTGGGGAGTGCGTCGTCGGGCCCGCAGCCGCCCGCAAAAGCACGTAACAGCTCCAGCTGCCGTCGAGCCTTCAGGCGCCCAGCCCGCAGCTGCGGTACGCCTCGGCCTCGACTTCCCGATAGCGCTTCGCCATCTGTCGCGCCTGGTCGGAGTCGCGGAAGATCCCGCCGCCTTCGCCGGGCAGGCCCGAGTACTTCGCGAAGGTCGAGGCTTCGACGAAGTCGTCGTAGCTCAGGCTGTTGGCGATCCGATCGATGGCGCACGAGCACTGATACAGGTTCGCCAGCTTGCCGCCGTGCGTTGCGATGCATTCCTGCACGTACTCCACGCGCGCGACGTGTCGGGTAATCGTGGACGGGCGGGTCGCCGCCGGCGGCGGGGCCGCTGCACAGAGCAGGCTGCGCCGAGCAGGGCCGACAGCGTGCGGATCTGGCATAGGCGTTGCATTGTCATCGTGAGTGTCACGATCGGTTCGTAGCGGCTGACGGGGGATTGAACATGAAACAGCAACGTCTGCTCCATTCTAGTCGGTGCGGCGGCCGCCGCGACGGCAGGTTTGAGCGGTGTGGCGGCACGCCCAGACGGCGCACGGGGCTCGAGCAGCTCATGGCCAAGTCGTCGAACTGGGCCACCCAGGCCGGCGACTACGCCAATCATCGCTACAGCGATCTCAAGCAGATCAACGCGAGCAACGTCGGGCAGCTGCAGGTGGCATGGACCATGTCGACCGGCGTGCTGCGCGGCCACGAGGGCTCGCCGCTCGTGATCGGCGACACGATGTACGTGCATACGCCGTTTCCGAACAACGTGTACGCGGTCAACCTGAAGGACCAGTCGTTCAAGTGGAAGTACGAGCCGAAGCAGAACGCGGACGTCGTGCCGGTGATGTGCTGCGACACGGTGAATCGCGGCCTCGCGTACGGCGACGGCAAGATCCTGCTGCAACAGGCCGACACGACGCTGGTCGCGCTCGACGCCAACACCGGCAAGGTCGTCTGGAGCGTGAAGAACGGCGATCCGAAGATCGGCGAGACCAACACGAACGCGCCGCACGTCTTCAAGGACAAGGTGATCACCGGCATCTCCGGCGGCGAGTTCGGCGTGCGCGGCCGATTGATCGCCTACGACCTCAACTCGGGCAAGAAGCTGTGGACGGCCTGGAGCACCGGGCCCGACAAGGAGCTGCTGGTCGATCCCGCAGAAGACGATGACCTGGACCAACGGCAAGCTCGCGCCGGTCGGCGCCGACTCCTCGATCAAGACCTGGAAGGGCGATCAGTGGAAGCTCGGCGGCGGCACGACCTGGGGCTGGTTCTCCTACGATCCGAAGCTGAACCTCGTCTACTACGGCACGGGCAATCCCGGCACCTGGAATCCTGCGCAACGGCCGGGCGACAACAAGTGGTCGATGACGCTGTTCGCGCGCGATCTCGATACCGGCATGGCGAAGTGGGCGTATCAGATGACGCCGCACGACGAGTGGGACTTCGACGGCGTCAACGAGAACCTGCTCGTCGATCTCGACATCAAGGGCAAGAAGGTGCCGTCGCTCGTGCACTTCGATCGCAACGGCTTCGGCTACACGCTGAACCGCGAGACCGGCGAGCTGCTGGTCGCCGAGAAGTACGATCCGAAAGTGAACTGGGCCACCAAGGTCGACATGAAGACCGGCCGTCCGATCGTCGACAAGAAGTACTCGCCGGGCACGACGGGTCCGGACGTGAACGTGAAGGACATCTGTCCGGCCGCGCTCGGCTCGAAGGATCAGCAGCCGGCGAGCTACGACCGCAAGTCCGGCCTGATCATGGTGCCGACGAATCACGTGTGCATGACGTACGAGCCGTTCCAGGTCGAGTACACCGCGGGTCAGCCGTTCGTCGGCGCGACGTTGACGATGTATCCGGCGCCGGGCAGTCACGGCGGCATGGGCAACTTCATCGCGTGGGATGCGGCGCAAGGCAAGATCGTGTGGTCGAAGCCGGAGCGCTTCTCCGTATGGTCCGGCGCGCTCACGACCGCGGGCGACATCGTGTTCTACGGCACGCTCGAGGGCTACATCAAGGCCGTCAGCACCAAGGACGGCAAGGAGCTTTGGAAGTTCAAGACGCCGTCCGGAATCATCGGCAACGTGTTCACGTACGAGTACGGCGGCAAGCAGTACGTCGGCACTTATTCGGGTATCGGCGGCTGGGCCGGCATCGGCATGGCGGCCGGCCTGACCGAATCACGGAAGGCCTGGGCGCCGTCGGCGGCTACAAGGATCTCGCCAAGTACACGACGCTCGGCGGATCGCTGTTCGTGTTCGCGTTGCCCGACTCGGCAGCGCACACGCGAATCGGTGAGCGCGCGAATGAGTGAGAGTCGAAGGCGGTATGTCGAGTGCGTGCGGCATGCCGCTCGAGGGGCAGTTGATCGAGCCGATCGAATGCGTGCTGGTCGTCGATCGCGAGCGTCGGCACGCAGAGACGCAACGCAGCCGAGGCGAGCATCGAGCGCGCTGTATCAAGTGCAGGACGGCAACAAGGTCGACGCCAAGACGCTGATGGGCTGGAAGACGTGGCGTGCGCTCGCGTGCGAGCGTTGCCACGGCGCCGAGCAGGAAGGCTGGTCGGCCCGCCGCTGGTCGAGATCGCTGAAAACGCTGTCGAAGGAGGACTTTCATACGGTGATGCATGAACGGACGTCCCGAGAAGGGCATGCCGCCGTTCAACACCAGCGAGATGGTGAATGAGAACTGGGAAGGACTGTACGCCTATCTGAAAGGTCGTTCCGACGGCCAGATCCAGCCCGGCCGCCTGTCGGCGATCGAGTAGCGTAGCGACGGCCGTGAGCCTGAGCATCGTGCGCGCATCGTCGCTGGCGCGTGCTGTTCGCGTCCGCAGCCCTCGGCCAGGACGACGCCGCAGACTTCGCGTGCCGACGCGTGCTTGCGCGTGTGCGCCGATCCCGACAATCTGCCGCTCTCGAACGAGCGCGGCGAAGGCTACGAGAACAAGATCGCCGAGCAGCTGGCGCGCGATCTGGGGCGGCAAGCTCGAGTACACCTACTTTCCGCAGCGCATGGGCTTCGTGCGCAACACGCTGCGACAGAAGGATCCAGCAGACGCAGCAGTTCAAGTGCGACGTGATCATCGGCGTGCCGAAGGGCTATGAGCTGACGGCGACGACGCGGCCGTACATGCGCTCGACGTACGCGCTGGTGTTCCGGCATCGCCCGGAGCTTCGAGAATCTCGAGACGGCGGACGATCTGCTGAAGCTGCCGCCGGAGACGCTTGCGCGCGCTGCGCATCGGCGTGTTCGGGCGCTCGCCCGGCGCGGACTGGCTGCTGCGCAACGACCTGCTCGATCGCGCAGTCGTGTACGCGCCGCAGAGCGGAGATCCCGCCGAGAATCCTGCGCACATCATCGAGCGCGACCTCGCCGCCGGAAAGATCGATCTGGCGATCGTGTGGGGACCGATGGCGGGTTTCCTGGTCGCGCAGCCACTGCGGCGTTCCCGGCGTGGCGCGCGGTGCCGTTCATGCCGGATCGACGAGATCAAGTTCGACTACGAGATCTCGATGGGCGTGCGCTTCGGCGAGAAGGAATGGAAGGACACGCTCGACCAGTGGATCGCCAGCCACGAGGCAGAGCGTGCGCGAGCATTCTCGCGAGCTTTCTCGTGCCGCTGCTCGACGCGAACGGCAAGGTCGTCGCGGACTTCCGCTCGGCCGAGCGTCTGCGCGCGGACGGTGTGCCGCAAAGCGCATTCCGCTGCAGGCTCGAACCGCAGCAGTAGCACACTCAGCAGCGAGAGTCGAACGATGAAGACCAAGGCCGCAGTCGCTTATGCCGCCGGCAAGCCGCTCGAAGTCACCACCGTCGATCTCGACGGACCGCGCGCCGGCGAAGTGCTCGTCGAGATCAAGGCGACCGGCGTCTGCCACACCGATGAGTTCACGCGCTCGGGCGCGGATCCCGAAGGCCTGTTCCCGGTGATCTTCGGTCACGAAGGCGCCGGCGTCGTCGTCGACGTCGGCCGCGGCGTGACTTCGCTGAAGAAGGGCGATCACGTCATTCCGCTGTACACGCCGGAATGCCGGCAGTGCAAGTCGTGCCTGTCGCGCAAGACCAATCTGTGCACGGCGATCCGCGCGACGCAGGGCAAGGGCGTGATGCCGGACGGCACGAGCCGCTTCTCGATCGGCAAGGACATGATCCATCACTACATGGGCTGCTCGACGTTCTCGAACTCACACGGTGCTGCCGGAGATCGCGCTGGCGAAGATCCGCGAGGACGCGCCGTTCGACAAGGTCTGCTACATCGGCTGCGGCGTCACGACCGGCATCGGCGCGGTCATCAACACCGCGAAGGTCGAGCCGGGCGCGAACGTCGTCGTGTTCGGCCTCGGCGGCATCGGCCTGAACGTCATGCAGGGCGCGAAGCTGGCCGGCGCGAACAAGATCATCGGCGTCGACCTCAATCCGCGGCGCAAGGCGCTCGCCGAGAAGTTCGGCATGACCGCACTTCGTCAATCCGAAGGAAGTCGGCGGCGATCTGGTGCAGCACCTGGTCGCGCTGACCGACGGCGGCGCCGACTACAGCTTCGAGTGCGTCGGCAACGTCGATCTGATGCGCCAGGCGCTCGAGTGCTGCCATCGCGGCTGGGGCGTCTCGGTGATCATCGGCGTCGCCGGCGCCGGCCAGGAGATCAAGACGCGGCCGTTCCAGCTCGTGACCGGGCGCGTGTGGAAGGGCACGGCGTTCGGCGGCGCGCGCGGCCGCACCGACGTGCCGAAGATCGTCGACTGGTACATGGACGGCAAGATCAACATCGATGACCTGATCACGCACACGATGCCGCTCGAACGACATCAACGAGGCGTTCGACCTGATGCACACGGGCGAATCGATCCGCAGCGTCGTGTTGTTCTGAAGAGCGCAGGCGAGCTGTCATTACCGGCAAACGAGTGGAGAGCACCATGGCCATAGCAATTCATCCAGCGGTGGACAACGGCGTGAAGGCGGGATCGCCCGAGTTCCAGGGCGGGACGCTGACGTGCAAGTGCAGCGACGCGCCGGTGACCGTCAGCATCAGGGGCAACGTCGCCTTCAATCATGTCTGCGGCTGCACCAAGTGCTGGAAGCCCGCGGGCGCGCTGTTCTCCATGGTCGCAGTGACGCCGCGCGACAATCTGAACGTGACGGCGAACGCACAGAAGCTCAAGGTCGTGGACGCCTCGGCGCGCGATCCAGCGCTACGCCTGCACCGGATGCGGCGTGCACATGTACGGCCGCATCGAGAACAAGAACCACGCCGTTCTACGGCTTTGACTTCGTGCACCCGGAGCTCTTCAAGGAACGAGGGCTGGGCGGCACCGGAGTTCGCAGCATTCGTCTCCTCGATCATCGAGTCGGGCACGAAGCCGGACCAGATGGGTGCGGTGCGCGCGCGGCTGAAGGAACTGAAGCTGGAGCCGTACGACTGCCTGTCGCCGGCGCTGATGGATCTGATCGCGACCAATGCGGCGAAAGCCAAAGGTGTGCTCGCTGCGTGAACAGCGCCGCCGGCGCAGGCGTGCAGCTCGATGTTGTCCGCTACACGCGCACCGCAATCGTGCTGCACTGGCTGATCGCACTGGTCATCTTCGCGCAGATACCTTTGGGCTGGTACCTGGACGAGATCCCGGCAGGGACGCCGGCGCGCAGCTGGTACGTGAACCTGCACAAGTCCGTCGGCATGACGCTTGGCGTGGCGATCGTTTTCCGCGCATGCTGGCGCTGGTTCCATCGACCGCCGGCTCTGCCTGACTGGATGCCGCGTTGGCAGCGTATCGGCGCGAGCGCGACTCACGTGGCGCTGTACGCGTGCATGCTGATCATGCCGCTCACTGGCTACCTGGCATCGAACTTCAGCAAGTGGGGGGTGAAGTACTTCAACACGATCCAGTTGCCGCCATGGGGCGTAGAGGACGAGCGGATCTACGCGTTCTTCAATGGCACACACGTTGCGACTTCCTACGTCTTTCTCGCGCTCATCGTGGTGCACGCAGCCAGCGCGCTTCGGCACGCGAGCAGGCACGACGGAATCTTGCGGCGGATGTGGCTCACGCGACCTGGCAGGTCGCCGAGAACAAAGCCGAGAGAAACAACGCGTTACGGCGCTCGCGCCCATGCGCAGGGAGCGGCGAATCGACGCCTCCTGAGCCATGTTGTAGATTCGATGCGACCCTCAGCGCGATTGAGGGGCTTTTCATGACCGAAGAACTCAGCGACATTCTCGACGAGTACGCGCAGGCGCCGGGACCGCTGCTGCTCGTCTTGCACGCCGTGCAGCGCAGGCTCGGGTTCGTTCCAGAGGAAGCAGTCCCGTACATTGCCGAGCGATTGAACCTCTCGCGCGCGGAGGTGCATGGGGTGCTGAGCTTCTACCCCCACTTTCGACGGACCGCGCCTGGCCGCCACGTGATTCAGGTCTGTCGGGCTGAATCGTGTCAGGCGATGGGAGCGGAGCATTTGGCGCAGCATGCGCAGGAGCGGCTTGGGATTCAGTTTCACGAGACCACGCCGGACGGCGCCTTCTCGCTGGAGCCCGTGTACTGCCTGGGCAATTGCGCCTGCTCTCCGGCCGTGATGATCGATGAGGAGCTGTTCGGTCGCGTCTCTCCCGAACAGTTCGACGCACTGCTCGCAGAGCGTGGCGGCGATCGATGAGCGCCGTGGTCTACGTTCCCCGGGACGCCGCCGCGTTGTCGGTCGGAGCGGAGCGCGTGGCGACGATGATCGCCGATGAAGCGTCGTCTCGCGGCATCGATCTGACTCTCAAGCGCAATGGCACGCGGGGCATGTGCTGGCTCGAGCCGCTGGTGGAAGTCGTGGTCGGCTCCGAGCGCTACGGCTATGGACCGGTGACGGAGCGCGACATTCCCGGACTCTTTGCGGCCGACTTTCTGCACAACGGCGCGCACCGCTCTGAGTCTCGGTCGCGTGGACGATATCCCGTACTTCGCCAGTCAACAGCGCTTGACGTTCGAACGCGTGGGCGTGATCGAGCCGACCAGTCTGACCGACTACCTGCGGCACGGAGGCTACGAGGGTCTCCACAACGCGCTGAGCATGCAGCCGCATGAGATCGTCCAGGCAGTCACTGAGTCGGGGCTGCGCGGTCGAGGCGGAGCCGCCTTTCCCACGGGCATCAAGTGGAAGACTGTCCTCGATACGCCGGCGCCCCAGAAGTATGTGACGTGCAATGCGGACGAGGGCGACTCGGGGACGTTTTCAGATCGCATGCTGATGGAAGGCGATCCGTTCCTGCTGATCGAAGGCATGACGATCGCCGCTCTCGCCGTGGGTGCGACGCAGGGCTACATCTATCTGCGCATCGAATATCCGCACGCCGAGCGCGCGCTGCTGGACGCCATTCAGTCGGCTTATAGCGCCGGGTACCTTGGCCCGGATGTGGCGGGCAGCGGGCGTCGCTTCGATCTGGAAGTGCGATTGGGCGCCGGCGCCTACATCTGCGGCGAAGAGACCTCGATGCTCGAGAGCCTGGAGGGGCGCCGCGGCGAAGTGCGTGTCCGGCCGCCATTGCCCGCCATCAAGGGCCTCTTCGGACGCCCCACGATCGTGAACAACGTGATCTCACTCGCGAGCGTGCCGATCATTCTCAGGCGCGGCGCCGCAGTTCTATCGCGATTTCGGCGTCGGCCGCTCGCTCGGGACGTTGCCGATTCAGCTCGCTGGCAACATCAAGCGCGGCGGTCTCGTCGAACGCGCCTTCGGCGTCAGCCTGCGAGAGCTGCTGTACGACTACGGCGGTGGTTCGGCCTCGGGCCGCCCCATCCGCGCAGTCCAGGTCGGCGGTCCGTTAGGCGCCTACGTTCCTGCGTCGCAATTCGACACTGCCATCGATTACGAAGCGCTGAGCGGCATCGGTGCGCTGCTCGGTCATGGAGGCATCGTGGCGTTCGACGATACTGTCGACATGGCGCGCATGGCGCGTTATGCGATGGAATTCTGTGCGATCGAGTCGTGCGGCAAGTGCACGCCGTGCCGCATCGGCTCGACTCGCGGCGTCGAGGTGATCGATCGCATTCGGTACGGGGTCGATCGCGATGGAAATCTGCGGCTGCTGGAGGACCTCTGCGAGACGATGGCGGAGGGCTCGCTCTGCGGCCTGGGCGGTATGACGCCGTTTCCGGTCCGCAGCGCGTTGCGCCACTTCAGGGACGATTTTCTGAAACCTCCCACGAGGTAGCGTTCAATGTTTTCCCTCGATCACTACGATTTCGGTACTCCGGCCAGCGAAGCGACGGAGCTCGTCACCCTCGAGATCGACGGCCGCGCCGTGACCGTGCCTGCTGGCACGTCGGTGATGCGTGCGGCGGCGATCGCTCGCACGCAGATTCCCAAACTCTGCGCGACCGATACGCTCAAGGCCTTCGGCTCGTGCCGTCTCTGCCTGGTCGAAATCGAAGGTCGCAAAGGATATCCGGCGTCCTGCACCACAGAGGTCGCGCCGGGGATGAAGGTCAGGACGCAGAGCGAGACGCTCGCGCGGTTGCGCCGTGGCGTCATGGAGCTCTATTTGTCCGACCATCCGGCCGAGCTCGTCAGCGATCAGAGGCCCGTGCGCACCGAGATCAGGGAGATGGCGCAGAGAGTCGGTTGTACGCAGAACCGTTATGGCACCGATGGCGCTCGCCACGCAGGCGCGGCCGTCGACGACAGCAATCCCTATTTCCGGTTCGATCCCAATGCCTGCATCGTGTGCTCGCGCTGCGTGCGCGCGTGCGATGAAGTGCAGGGCACATTCGCGCTGACTATCGAGGGACGCGGGTTCGCGCTCGCGGGTTGTGGCGAGCCAGGGCGAGAGTTTCGTCGACTCGGAGTGCGTTTCGTGCGGCGCCTGTGTCGAGGCGTGTCCCACGACGGCGCTGCAGGAGAAGACTCTCCTTGCGGACACCGTTCCCGAACGGGCGGTGACGACCACCTGCGCGTACTGTGGCGTGGGATGTTCGTTCAAGGCCGAGATGCAAGGGGAAGTCGTCGTACGCATGGCGCCCGATCGCGCGGGCAAGGCGAATCACGGCCACGCCTGCGTCAAGGGTCGGTTCGCCTACGGCTACGCCACGCACGAGGATCGTGTCCTGAAGCCGATGATTCGCGCGAAGATCACCGATGCCTGGCGCGAAGTGAGCTGGGACGAGGCGATCCAGTACGCAGCGAGCGAGTTCAAGCGTCTGCAGGCGACGTACGGCCGCGATTCGGTCGGCGGCATTACCTCATCGCGCTGTACGAACGAAGAGGCGTATCTCGTTCAGAAGCTGGTGCGCGCGGCGTTCGGCAACAACAACGTCGACACCTGCGCGCGTGTGTGCCATTCCCCGACCGGCTACGGCCTGAAGCACACGCTGGGCGAGTCGGCCGGTACGCAGGCGTTCACGTCCGTCATGAAGTCCGATGTGATCTTGCTCATCGGCGCGAATCCGACCGAGGGTCATCCGGTCTTCGCATCGCAGTTGAAGCAGCGGCTGCGACAGGGCGCGCATCTCATCGTCGTCGATCCACGCACCATCGGCATCGTGCGCACGCCGCACGTGCAGGCGGACTATCACCTGCAACTGCGTCCGGGAACGAACGTCGCCGTGATGAATGCGCTGTCGCATGTGGTCGTGACGGAAGGACTGACGCGCGAGAGTTACGTTGCGGAGCGGTGCGAACAGGCGTCGTACGAGAAGTGGAAAGCGTTCGTTGCGCATCCGGATCGCTCGCCCGAGGCACTGGCAGAAGTCGACGGGCGTCCCGGCAGAACAGGTCCGCGCTGCGGCGCGCCTGTATGCGCAAGCTGGCAACGCAGCCATCTACTATGGCCTCGGCGTGACGGAGCACAGCCAGGGGACGACCATGGTGATGTGCATCGCCAATCTCGCCATGGCGACCGGCAATCTCGGTCGCGAAGGCGTCGGTGTGAATCCGTTGCGCGGCCAGAACAACGTGCAAGGCTCGTGTGACATGGGCTCGTTCCCGCACGAGCTCAGCGGCTACCGGCACATTTCGGATCAGGCCACGCGCGCGCTGTTCGAGTCCGCGTGGGGCGTCACGCTCGAACCGGAACCCGGGCTGCGGATCCCCAACATGTTCGAATGCCGCGCTGGACGGCACCTTCAAAGGCATGTACGTCCAGGGCGAGGACATGGCGCAGTCGGATCCGAACACTCAGCACGTCACGGCGGCGTTGTCGGCGCTGGAATGCGTCGTCGTGCAGGACCTGTTTCTGAACGAGACGGCGAAGTATGCGCACGTGTTCCTGCCGGGTTCTTCCTTCCTCGAGAAAGACGGCACGTTCACCAACGCGGAGCGACGCATCTCGCGCGTGCGCAAGGTCATGCAGCCGCTCGCTGGTCTGGAGGATTGGCAGGTCACTGTGCGTCTGTCGAATGCACTCGGGTATCCGATGCACTATGCACACCCCTCGGAAATCATGGATGAGATTGCGTCGCTGACGCCGACCTTCAAAGGGGTGAGTTACGACAAGCTCGATCGACTCGGCAGCATTCAGTGGCCGTGCAACGAGCGCGGCGCCGACGGGACGCCTACCATGCACATCGGGCAATTCGTGCGCGGCAAGGGCAAGTTCTTCGTGACCGAGTACGTGCCCACCACCGAGCGCTCGACCAGCCGCTATCCGCTGATACTGACGACCGGCCGCGTGCTGACGCCAGTACAACGTGGGTGCGCAGACGCGACGCACCCAGAACGTGGTGTGGCACGACGAAGATCGTCTGGAGATCCATCCGCACGATGCCGATACGCGCGGCGTCAGCACGGGGGATTGGGTCGGCGTGGCAAGTCGGGCAGGAGACACGGTGATGCGAGCGCTCGTCACCGAGCGCGTGCAGCCTGGCGTCGTGTACACGACCTTCCACTTCCCGGAGTCCGGCGCGAACGTGGTGACGACCGAGAACTCGGATTGGGCGACGAACTGCCCGGAGTACAAAGTCACTGCCGTGCAGGTCATCAAGGTCACCCAGCCAGCGTTGTGGCAGCAGCGGTTCCGCGAAATCAGTCAGCGGCAACGCATCCTGAGAGGCGATCGTGTCGGTCAAACCTGAGGTCGCATCGTCGCCAGCTGAATTGTCGAGCTTTCGCGAAGTCAGCGTGGAGCGCGAGCACGTCGGCGCCGTCGAGCTCGCGACTGACTACGTCGCGGAGGAACGTCCGGTCGCCCTTCATTATTACCGTCTGCCGTACGTTGTGATGTTGGCCTCGCCTGCGGATCTGGAGGATCTCGGCGTCGGCTTCACGTTGAGCGAAGGGATCGTTGGCGCTGCCGACGAGATTCGCGGCGTCGAGCTGGTCAGGGACGGCGACGCTTTGGCAGTTCACCTCACTATCACGGGCGAGCGCGTCTCCCAGATACTGCAGCGCCAGCGCAATCTGACGGGCCGCACCGGTTGCGGTCTGTGCGGCGTCGAAAGCGTAGAAGAGGCTATTCGACATCCTGCTGCCGGTGCGGGAAGGAGTGCGTGTCACGAGTGCTGAGGTCCATGCGGAACTTGCGAAACTGCATACGCAGCAGCCGCTGAATCTCAGGACGGGAAGCGTGCACGCAGCGGCCTGGGCGCTGCCCGGCAAAGGCATTCAACTGGTTCGAGAAGACGTGGGAAGGCACAACGCACTGGACAAGGTCATCGGCGCGCTGGTTCGGGCTGGGACAGACTTGAGCCAGGGCTATCTCATCATCACCAGCCGTGCGAGCTATGAGATGGTGCAGAAGGCCGCCACTGTGGGCGTATCCCTGGTCGTCGCCGTGTCCGCACCGACTGCATTGGCGATCGACTTGGCCGTGGAGACTGGTGTGACGCTCATCGGCTTTGCGCGCGCAGATCGCCACGTCGTGTATGCCCACCCGCAGCGCTTGCGGGACTGACGCTCATGGACCCCCAGCATCTCGTGGCCATGGTGAACGAGATCGCCGCCTTCTTTGCGGGGGAGGATCCCGGGAAGGCCGCGGAGAACGTCGCGAATCATTTGCGGCGTTACTGGGATCCGCGCATGCGCAGGCAGATCGTCGAGCACGCCAGCAATGGCGGCGAAGGCCTGTCCCAGATCGCCAGGGCTGGCGTTGAACTGATCCCAAGATAGAAGCGGGATTTCCCGGTGTGAGCAGCGCCGCGCGATTGGCATTCTGTACGCTGAGTCTCATCAGCGCATTCACCGCCGTGAGCATCCCCGCGTCGGCAACCTCGCCTGCCAGACTCTACGAGGTCATCACAGAGACCGGCATGCCGCACCTCGAGGAGAACCTCCGCTACGCCGTGACTCGAGAGAATCGCTGCCTCACAGGCGAGGAGCTCGCGTCGGCATTCCCGATTCTCAAGTCTGCCTCGCTCGCGGACTGCAAGCTGCGGCACGAGGCTCGGCACGGTGACGCGGTCTCATATCTCCTCGTGTGCGATGGCGGGCATGGAACGACAGGCAGTGCGAGCTGGCGCGTCGGCGAACAGTTGAGTGTGGGTACGCTCAATGTGAAGCTCGGTGGCAAGAACATGACGTTCTTTCAGCGAGTCACCGCGAAGCCATTGGGTCAGTGTCCCTGACGGCACGGAACATTCGCAGCCGGGCCCTAATTTTAAACTTGTGGGTCCCTCCGTGATTCGGTCCGTAGGGAAGTCACTCACTCACGCTGGCGCCGCGCGAAGGCGTCACCTCTATTGCTTGCGCGGGAGACATGTATATGACGCGACCATCCGCATTGCTGGCATTGATAGCTGTTGGATCGGCGACTTGCGCGCTGGCGCAAACGCCGCCGCCCCCGAACGATCCGACCGCTCCGAGCGCCGCCTCGAGTCCTCACCAGCGGGACACCACATCGACGGACGCGGCGGAGGCGACTCCGACGCAAGGTGCACAACCATCGTCCGCTGCCACGCCACATCAGCGGCAAGTCACCGACGGCGGTAAGACGATGAAGCCCGTGACGCCCGAATCGTTTGCCTCACAGGCCGCGATCATCGGCAAGGCCGAAGTCGAGCTCGGTCAGATCGCGCTCAAGAACACACAGGATGAGGGCGTGCGCAAGTATGCCGAGCGCATGGTCAAGGACCACAGCGCCGCGGACAAGAAACTGAAGGCTATCGCTGCGAAAGAAAACCTGCAGCTCCCGCAATCGCTGGATGCGGAACACGAATCGCTCAAGACGAAACTGCAGAGTTTGAAGGGCGAGGACTTCGATCGCGCGTACGTGAATGCGATGGCGAAAGGCCATGACAAAGCGGTCGCACTGTTCGAATCTGCCTCACAGCAACCGCAAATGCCCGGCGAACTGAAGCAATTCGCCGCGTCGACGCTACCGACGCTGGAACAGCACCAGGAGATGGCGCACTCGCTGCATGAAAAGTAGGAGTGCGGCTTAGTTGAGCCACGGCGACGGGAGTAGTACTCCCGTCGTCTACTCCTTGCCGACCACCACCTCGCTGATCTGAATGACGGGCTTCTGGTCCGTGTAGTTGGGAATATCGGCCATGATTTCCTTGGCATGGGGGCCGAAGCCACGTTGAAACGCCTCGACTGAGTCGCAGAACAGGTGACACATGCCAATGTAGACCGCCGGCGCGCCTGGCGTGCCTCCCGCCAGTCCCTTATCGACGGTGTAAAACCTGCAGCTGTCTCCCATTCGTTCTTTCACTAGCGGCATGTGTTTGTCGCGATAGTAGTCGTGATCGAATCGAGCCCCCGGCGTATTCGGATACATGACGCTCACTTTGATCATGGCAGGTCCTCCCACCGTCGGCCTTTCGCTGCAGAATTGTGTGCATGATGCGCGCGGGGTACTCCATTCGACAACCGTCATCGCTACGGCGAACGATCGCGTGCTGCGCTTGAGCACACACTGTACGGGGATCAGACTAGAGGAATGCCCCCAGCGATACCCGGTCAAGCCGATCCTGTGCACCCTGTCGACTTGAATCGGCAGCTGGAAATGGTTTCGGCATTGAGCGAGATGCTCCCACAAGATTCCATCTTGTGGCGCACTGAGGATACGAGGCCGTACGAGTGCGATGGACTGATGTTGTATCGTCAGTTGCCGATGATCGTCGTCCTCCCTGAGACAGAAGTCGAAGTCGCGCAGGTGCTCCAACTCTGTCATGCGCGCGGGGTGCCGGTAGTACCACGCGGCGCCGGCACTGGCCTGTCGGGCGGCGCGCTACCGCATGGCGCTGGTGTGCTGCTGTCCCTGGCGAAGCTCAATCGGATCATCGAGGTCGATCCTCATTCTCGTACCGCGACTGTCCAGCCTGGCGTCCGCAATCTCGCAATCAGTGAAGCGGCCGCACCGCATGGGCTCTACTACGCTCCCGATCCCTCGAGCCAGATTGCCTGCACGATCGGCGGCAACGTTGCCGAGAACTCGGGCGGCGTGCACTGCCTGAAATACGGGCTCACCGTGCACAACGTACTGCGGGTGCGTGGCGTGACCATGCAAGGCGAGTCGGTGGAGTTCGGAAGCCGAGCTCCTGATGCGCCAGGTCTGGATCTGCTGGCAGCGATCATCGGCTCCGAAGGCATGCTCGCCGTCACGACGGAGGTAACCGTGCGGCTCGTGCCGCGCCCGCGCCTCGCGCGATGCATCATGGCAAGTTTCGCGGACGTCGGGGACGCAGGCGATGCGGTCGCTGCATTGATAGCAGCTGGCATCATCCCGGCCGGACTCGAAATGCTGGACCAGGCCGCGAGCCGCCTGGTCGAGCCGTTCGCGAATGCAGGTTACGACCTGGCGGCTGCTGCGGTTCTGTTGTGCGAGTCCGATGGAACGCCCGAGGAAGTGGACGCCGAGATCGAGCACATGTGCGCCGTGCTGCGCGAAGCTCGCGCCACTCGCATCCAGGTATCGAACAGTGAAGCCGAGCGCTCACGCTTCTGGGCGGGCCGCAAGAATGCCTTCCCGGCAGCGGGCCGCGCTGCGCCCGCGTACTACTGCATGGACGGCACTATTCCGCGCAAGCGACTCGGCGAGATGCTTCGGGCCATTCAAGCGCTCGAAGGCAAGTATGCGCTGCGTTGCCCGAATGTCTTCCACGCGGGTGACGGCAACCTTCATCCGCTGATCCTGTTCGACGATGGTGATCCCGAGTCGGTCGCTCGGGCCGAAGCGTTTGGCGCAGAGATCCTGGAGCGCTGCATCCAGATGGGAGGCACCATCACCGGCGAGCATGGCGTGGGCGTAGAGAAGCTCGACCAGATGTGCTCGCAGTTCGACCCCAGCACGCGGGATGCGTTCGTCGCCGTCAAGCGTGCATTCGATCCAGCACAGTTGTTGAATCCGGGGAAGGTGATTCCGACGCTGCATCGCTGCGCGGAGTATGGGCGCATGCGCGTGAGCTCAGGGAAGCTCCCGTTCTCGGAACTGCCTCGGTACTGATGGTCGCCAACGTCAGCAGTCAGGGAGATGTGAGCGCCTTGCGCGAGGCGGTGTGCGAGGCCGCGGCGACGCGAACCCCGTTGCGCATTCGCGCCGGCGGCACGAAGGACTTCTACGGTAACGCTACGACGGGCTCCGTCCTCGACCCGCGCAGCTACTCGGGTGTCGTCGCTTACGAGCCCAGTGAGCTCGTCATCACTGCGCGCGCCGGAACGCCCTTGACGGAAGTCGAGAACACGCTGGCCGGGCACGGCCAGATGCTGGCATTCGAGCCGCCGCATTTCGGAAACACGGCGACGCTTGGCGGTTGTATTGCCGCCGGGCTCGCTGGTCCGCGCCGCACGGCATACGGTCCCTGCTACGGCGGCGTGCGGGATTTCGTGCTCGGGGCTCGCATGCTGGACGGGCGCGGGGAAGTACTGACCTTTGGCGGCAGTGTCATGAAGAACGTGGCCGGCTATGACCTCGCGCGTATGCTCGTGGGTTCGCTCGGTGTTCTGGGCGTCATCCTCGAGGTCTCGGTGAAGGTTCTGCCGCAGCCACCTGTACAGCTGACGCTGAGCTTCGAGCTGGAACAACAGGAATCCCTGGATCGGCTCAATGCCTGGGCGGGGCAGCCGTTACCGCTGTCGGCGTCGGTTTGGCACGAAGGTGTGTTGAGCGTGCGACTGTCGGGCAGTCGCGCCGCAGTGGCGGATGCGCGCAGCCGCCTCGGCGGCGAGATGATCGAGGCCTCGAGCGCAGAACCGTTCTGGGCCCATATCCGCGAGCAAACGCATCCGTTCTTTGCAGGCGCGGAGGCGCTCTGGCGCGTGTGCGTGCCCTCGACGATGCCTGCGTTCGAGTTGCACGGACGGCAGCTGATCGAGTGGGGTGGTGCACTCAGATGGTTGCGAACGTCGCTGCAGGCGAGAGAGATCCGCGCGCTCGCGCAGCAGGGAGGAGGGCACGCAACTCTATTCCGAGGCGAGCCCGCCTGCGACGTGTTCACGCCGTTGCCCGCGCCGTTGATGGCAGTCCACAGACGTCTGAAGTCTCATTTCGATCCAGCGGGTATCTTCAATCCGGGACGTCTCTATCGAGAGCTCTAGCGAGAAGAATAGTGAAGGTACAGCTGTCGAAAGACCTGCATGACAATCCGGATGGCGCTGTTGCAGCCGATATCGTGCGCAGTTGCGTACATTGCGGTTTCTGTACGGCAACTTGTCCAAGCTACCAGGTGCTGGGCGATGAGCTGGATAGCCCGCGTGGACGGATCTATCTCATCAAGGAAGTGCTCGAGGGAGTGCAGCCCAGCGAACGAACCCAATTGCATCTGGACCGCTGTCTCACCTGCCGAGCCTGCGAGACGACCTGTCCCTCCGGCGTGCAGTACGGACGCTTGATCGACATTGGCCGTCGGATCGTCGAGGAGAAGGTCCATCGCTCATGGGTATCGAGGCTCAAGCGGGCAGCGCTCAAGAGCGTCCTGACAGGGAGGCTGTTCGGCCCGACGCTTGCCTTTGGGCAATGGGTCCGCCCACTGCTTCCTCACACGTTGCGTCGCAGGGTTCCGAGTCGGCGAGCGGATGCACCGTGGACGGGCAGGCGCTCGCACGCGCGCCGGATGCTGCTGCCGCGGGGATGCGTTCAACCTTCTCTTGCGCCGGAGATCGACGCCGCGACGGTGCGCGTGCTGGACGCGCTGCAGATCGAAGCGGTGACACCGAAGGCCGCATGCTGTGGCGCGCTTCGCCATCACCTGGGTGACGATGCACTCGATGAGATCCGTCGCACCATCGATGCCTGGTGGCCGCATGTCGACAGCGGCGTGGAGGCGATCGTGATGAACGCGTCGGGCTGTGCAGCGATGGTGAAGGAGTATGCATACCTCCTGCGCAACGATTCGAGGTATGCGTCAAAGGCAGCCCGCATCGCCGAGCTGACGCGCGATCTGGCGGAACTGTTGCCGGAGCATGTCCAACAACTTGCGCAGCAAGCCCGGCGGCATGAAGAACGAGTCGTGTTTCATCCACCCTGTACGCTGCAGCATGCACTGAGGGTTCGCGGCGCAGTGGAGAGCGTTCTCGAATCGCTTGGTGCGGTCGTGCTGCCGTTCGCCGATAGCCATCTGTGTTGTGGATCCGCGGGTACGTACTCGATCCTGCAGCCGGCCGTGGCCGGGCAGCTGCGCGATCGAAAGCTCGAAGCGCTGCAGGCGCAGCGACCGGATGTGATTCTCTCTGCAAACGTCGGGTGCATCGTCTATCTGGGCAGTGCAGCCGAGATCCCCGTGCGCCACTGGATCGAGTGGATTGCGGCGCGACTGCCTGCGAGGTCAGTCTGAGATGTTTCATCAACAGTCATGCCGGTCGGCGGAAGTCTCGTCTGGTCGTGCCTCGTCGCGTCGATTCCAATCGTGACGGTGCTCGTGCTGCTTGGCGTGTTTCGACGGCCGGCATGGCAGGCTTCATCGGCCGGGCTCGCAGCGGGACTTGTCCTGGCCGTCTCTGTCTGGGACCTGCCGGCGGACAATGCTCTCAGTAGTGTGTTCGCCGGTGCCACGTTCGCGCTCGTTCCGGTGATGTGGATCGTGTTCAACGCTCTGGTCCTGTACAACGTGACTGTCGTTTCCGGCCGCTTTCAAAACTTTCGCGACTGGATGCTCGCCCATCTTCCGAACGACCGCCGCGTCGTGCTCGTAGTCGTCGGTTTCTGCTTCGGCTGTCTGCTGGAGGGAGTTGCGGGTTTCGGCACGCCGGTTGCGATCACCAGTGCCTTGCTGATCGCGCTGGGCTTTCCGGCGCTCGAAGCTGTGGTCTTTACCCTGATCTTCAATACGGCTCCGGTGGCGTTCGGGGCTCTGGGAGCGCCCGTGACGACACTGGGCGCGGTCACGCAACTTTCCGATGTCACGCTGGGGGCGATGATCGGCCGGCAGCTGCCTTTCTTTGCGTTGTTGTTGCCGTTCTATGCTGTCGGTCTCTATGGTGGAGTTCGCGCCATCAGGGGTGTGTGGCCGGTGCTCCTGGTCGCAGGAGCGTCATTCGCGAGTGGCCAGTTCATCGCTTCCAACTATCTCGGATTCGCCCTCACCGACGTCATCTCCTCGGCATTCTCACTGATCGTCACCATCGCCTTCCTGCAAGTGTGGCGGAGCAAGGCCGATCCGCAGTTCTCGCTGGGTGCACAGTCGGTCCCGACGTCGCATTCAGCTGCGCCGGCTGCAGGCTGGATTCCATGGATCATTCTGGCGGCCACCGTCGTGGTGTGGATACATCTTGGCATCAATCGCGTGGGGCAGGTGAACGTGCACTGGCCGCGGCTGCACGAAGAAGTCTTCATAACCATCTACGACAAGCCGTATGCGGCGCTCTGGACGTTCCAACCGCTCGGAACGGGTACGGCCATCCTGTTCGCAACCGTCCTGACTGCATTCGTGGTGGGACTCAAGGCTCGCCAGCTCCCGATCGTTCTGCTCACGTCCCTCGGGCAGATTCGCCTTCCCGCTCTGACGACGACGCTGATCATCGGCCTTGCGTACCTGATGAACTACTCCGGTATGACATACACGCTTGGCGTTGGCGCGGCGTCTGCCGGCGTGTTCTTTCCTCTGTTGTCCGCATTTCTGGGTTGGCTCGCGGTATCGCTATCGGGGAGCGACACCTCCGGAAACGCCTTGTTCGGCAATCTGCAAGTCGTGGCTGCACGGCAGCTGGACCTGGATCCGGTATTGATGGCTGCCACCAATTCTTCCGGCGGAGTCTTCGGCAAGATGATCTCGCCGCAGAATATCAGCACCGGGACAGCGACGACCGAGCTGAAGGGGCGAGAGGGCGACGTGTTCGCGCGCACCTTCAAGCACAGTGTCATCCTGACATTCTTGCTGGGGCTGCTCGTGTTGCTGCAGCAATACGTGTTCCCTTGGATGATCCCCTCGTAGGTACTCATGTCACTCGAACAACCCCGTCCGCCATTGCCGCCGTTCACCACCGAGACCGCGACTCAGAAGGTGCGGGCCGCTGAGGACGCTTGGAATACGCGTGATCCAAGCCGAGTATCGCTCGCCTATACGCCCGACAGCATTTGGCGCAACCGATCTGAGTTCCTGGCTGGCCGCGAAGCGATTCAGCAGTTTCTGACTCGCAAGTGGGCCAAGGAGATGGAGTATCGGCTCATCAAGGAACTCTGGGCCTGTCAAGGCAACCGCATTGCCGTTCGTTTCGCCTATGAGTGGCATGACGATTCAGGCAATTGGTATCGCTCCTACGGCAACGAGAACTGGGAGTTCGACGATCGAGGGTTCATGCAGCGTCGCATCGCGAGCATCAACGATCTTCCCATTGCTGCCAGCGAGCGCAAATACCATTGGCCACTGGGCAGACGCCCGGATGACCACCCAGGGCTTTCTGCGTTAGGCCTGTGACCCGTGTTCCCTGCATGAGAGTATTCTTGCCGTCTTCCATGGCGAGACCCTGACATGAAGCCCAATGCAGCCGAGAAGGCGGAAAAGCCCGTCCATTTCATTCGTAAGATCATCGCTGATGACGTCGCCGCTGGACATTCGTCGGTTCGCACGCGCTTTCCGCCTGAGCCGAACGGCTATTTGCACATCGGTCATGCCAAGTCGATTTGCCTGAATTTTTCCATGGCGCAGGAGTTCGGCGGGACCTGCAATCTGCGCTTCGACGATACGAACCCCGAAAAAGAAGAAGGCGAGTTCATCGAGTCGATCGAGCGCGATGTGCGCTGGCTCGGGTTCGAATTGGATGGGGCAGTTCGCTTCGCCTCCAGCTATTTCGATCAGCTCCATGAATGGGCGGTTCATCTGATCAAACACGGCAAGGCATACGTCTGCCATCTCACGCCCGATGAGACGCGCGCGTATCGCGGCACGTTGACGGAGCCTGGCAAGGACAGCCCTTATCGCAATCGTTCGGTCGAAGAGAACCTCGCGCTGTTCGAGCAGATGCGTCGCGGCGAACTGCCGGAAGGTACGTGCGTGTTGCGCGCGAAGATCGACATGGCCGCGCCGAACATCAATCTGCGCGACCCCACGATGTATCGCATTCGGCATGCGCACCATCACCAGACTGGCGACAAATGGAAGATCTATCCGACGTACGACTTTGCGCACGGACAGTCCGATGCCATCGAAGGCGTGACGCATTCCCTCTGCACGCTCGAGTTCGAAGATCATCGTCCGTTGTACGAGTGGTATCTCAACAATCTGCCCGTGCCCTCGACGCCGCGACAGTACGAATTCGCGCGGCTCAATCTCACGTACACGGTGATGAGCAAGCGCAAGCTCAAGCAGCTCGTCGACGAGAAGCACGTGTCGGGTTGGGACGACCCACGGATGCCGACGCTCTCCGGCTTGCGTCGCCGCGGCTATACGCCGGCATCGATTCGCGCCTTTTGCGACCTGGTCGGCGTCACGCGCAGCGAAGGTGTCGTCGATGTGGGCATGTTGGAATTCGCGATCCGCGACGACCTCGACAAGCAGGCCCCGCGTGCAATGTGCGTGCTGGCGCCGCTGAAAGTGACGATCACGAATTTCGATGCGAACGTACTCGAGCACTTCACCGCACAGCTCCATCCGCAGAAGCCGGAAATGGGAACGCGTGAGCTGCCCTTCACGCGGGAGCTGTATATCGATCGGAACGACTTCCGCGAAACGGCAGAGAAGGACTTCAAACGGCTCGTATTGGGTCAGGAAGTACGGCTACGCAACGCGTATGTCATTCGCGCCAACGAGGTCGTTCGCGGCGCCGATGGGCAGATCGTCGAGCTCAAGTGCACCTACGACCCGGACACGCGCGGCAAGAACCCGAGCGACGGACGCAAAGTGAAAGGCGTCATCCATTGGGTTTCGGCAGCTCACTGCCTGGACGTGGAAGTGCGCTTGTACGATCGGCTGTTCACCGTCGAATTTCCGGAAGAGGACAAGTCGAAAACGTTTCTCGACTTCATCAATCCGCAGTCGCTGACGATTCTTGAAGGCTGCAAAGCGGAGCCGTCACTGGCGGATGCGACATCCGACACTCGCTACCAGTTCGAGCGCGAAGGTTACTTCTGCGCCGACAGCGTCGAGTCGAAGCCGGGCAAACTCGTGTTCAATCGCACGATCGGTCTGCGCGATTCGTTCGGGAAGTAGGCTGGGACACAGCCCTGCAACAGCGGCGTATAGGCCGATCAGCCGCGATGTGCAACCCCTGTTAAAGGGGGCAACGGCAGAGTCTCCTCGCAGTACTCTTCCAAGCGGGCCGGTTCGGCGCCTGCAGCATAGCCACAGGGGATCGACCATGAAGCCGCAGACAAGCGTCTTGGTGATGGCGCTACTCACAGCCAGCGCGCTGAGCTATGGCCAGGCGGTGACGCCAGGCGGTCCGCAGGACTACCAGGCGATGATGAAAGCGATGGAGAAAGCGCAAGCCGAGGCCAACCAGCCCGGCGACGAGCGACTGACCTGCACCCAGCTGCAGGAGCTGCTCGTCGGCATTGCGCAGGATCCGGCATTCCTGGCGCACGTGAAGGCCGCCGGGACTGCAGCAGAGAAGGACATGGCGCAAATGCAGGTTCCCCAGAGTGAGATCGCCGCAAAAACCGCTGCCACATTCATCGCGTCCATGGTGCCGGGCGCTGCCATGGGTCACATGATGGCCAGTGCGGCAGAGAACCAGGCGAAGGTTGCCCAAGGTGCAACGCGGGTGCAGTCGAGGATGGCTGAGGGACAGCAGATGATGGCTTTCATGCCGAAGCTGATGCGCGGCCAGCGGCTGATCGAGCTGGCTATGGCACGGAAATGCGAATGGGTTACGGGCGTCGGCGTCCCATCGATCCCGAACGGATAGGACATCAACACTCGCTGCCTTGCTCTCGTGGCGGCAGCGGCATTCAGCCATTCGCCTTCAGTTCCTAACGTGGAGCTGCAGGAAGTCGATGGATGTCCGCGGACGTCTATGGATGGTTCCCCGGGCCGGATGCGAAATTGATTGTCAACGGAAGGCAAGCCGGTCTCTCCTTAACTCTTCTCGTTGAAGGCTGCAGTCAGGGGCGGTACCTGCGCTCGCGTCGTTGATCCATAACCGGGCGCAGCGCATTGGGCGAGCCATGTCGCGCACGTCTGCTATACCTGAGCGCATGTACGGTACTGTGGCGATATTTGGAGTCGTGCGAGCAAGTTGCGACGTCGTCGCCTCCGATGTTATCTAGCAGCGGAGATGTTATCCGTCACCGATCAGTTAGCGAAAACAAGTTAGGCAATCTAGGAATGGAAGCCGATAACCTCAAGTCCGAATGTGCCCGGATCGCGAAGCTTGGCGATGGCAAGCCGAGCGAATCTGCGCGAGGTGAACTTGAGTCCGCAATTCAATGCAAGTGGCAGGGTGTTCAGATTGCGGCGGCTCGTGCATTGTTATCGTGGGGTGGCGCTCGATCCGTGACGGTCGTGAAGGGCTTGCTGTCCAAGCATTCGAAGTCGCGACAGAACTACTCTTCGGTAAGCACTTTGGCGTTCGCCCTGGCACCACATCTTCAGGCATCAGATCTCAAGTGGGTCTTGCGTTTGTACTTTCACGAATCCAATCCCCACAATCGTTCGCATCTCACGTCACTATTTCAGGCTCTTCCAAGAAAGGAAACCGCTGCGGCGTTGGAGCGATGTTTGGACGCTAAGGGTTACGACGCCAAGGAGGTCCGCCTGGCAATTCATTCTCTTGCGTCGCCACAGAAAACCACGTTGCCCAACAAACCGTTCCAGAGGACGCGTTCAAAGCAACGCGCCTCTGAACGGTAGCGTTAGGCGCCACTTCTCGAGGCTCCAATGTCACTGCAAGCTCTGCTGTCTATTGCCGGATCAATTCTCATAGCCCTCGGTGGGGGTGCGGTGATTGTCTTCGCTCTCGCCAAATGGCTCGGTGGCGTATGGGCAGGGCGGATCCTCGAGAATGAAAAGGCGCGGGAGACACGGGAGCAAGAACTTTTGGTTCGCAGACGCAATGCGTATGCAAAGCTCGCTGTTGCCCTTCGAGTATTTCTGCGGCATGAGGGCGAGAGTTGGGATGAAGGTCGCGAGGTGGAGTCTGGGAAGTTCCACGAAGCGTATGACGAAGCTGCCTTGTGGGCTCCGGATGAGGTCATGAACACGATTGGCGAGTTCCTGGATCTCATCAAGAAACTTCAAGAGGCGTCCGCGGGACCCGAGGTGCCCGAGGACCTCAGGGCACCATCCCCTGTTCTGCAATCCACGCTCCTGGAAGCCTACGCCGAGTGCATTTCTTCGATGCGAAGAGATTGCGGTTTTCCAACGACGAAATTCAACTATAGGATTGTGCACTTCTAGTCAGCGTAGAGCGGGGAAGCGTGGCGCCTAACAATCGGTTGCAGCGGACCGTGATGGATAAAGCGCCAAAGTGCACAGGTCAGCACGCCGCCCGCTGCGGATCGGAGGTGAAGTGACGCGCGGTGTGGACCATGTCTCGTGGCATGGCATTCTCCTCGTGTGTGGATTGATGGTGAATCCGAGCTCCTCATATGCAGGACAGCAGAAGACACCCGGACATTCCATCGGTCAGGTATCGACAACAGGCGATTTGATCGTGATCGAGTTGGACAGCGCAGCGCTCGGGCAACCGAACCTGTTTGATCTCGTCGGCCGCACGCTGCGATTCAGTCCAGTCGGTTCCAGCTACCGTGTGACGAATGAGCCTTTACGGTGGGACACTAACTACGGTTTGCAACTCACCGGTGCTGACGTCAGCCTTCAGCGGTTCACCTTTCCGTTCTCGGGCCAACGGTGGAGTTCGTTTTCCGTGGGGACGACGGGATCTATTCGATTCGGTCCGACGCCGAAAGAGCGTGATGTCGATGCGTACGGTCACCTTGACGGCGGAATAGCTTCCGCAGTTGGACGATTTGACCGCCTCGCTGACGTAGGGGGCAGGCTCGTTGCGCGTGCACCAGCCATCTGCGTGTTTCTGAAGCCCAGGATGTCCGGCCCGCACTACGTGCGGGAGTTGGCTGATCGCGTCGTCATCACATGGGATCTCACCGAACCATTCGGAAGCCTTTTGGATTTCTCCTGGTTCCCCACGACCAATCTGTTTCAGGCTGTCCTGCACCGCGACGGCTCAATCGAGATGTCGTACAAGACGATGGCAGCGAAGGACGGCATCGTGGGGATTTACCCAATCTTATCGGCGGGTGAGAGAGTTCAATCCATTGACCTGTCCAGTCTGACCCCGAAGAGCGGTTCGTTCGCCGCGGTGTATGAGTCGTTTCATTACCTGGAGCCGCCGCGACCACAGGATCTTTCCTGCACGGCCATTCAGGCGCTGGGCGACAAGTTCGATTTTCTCGCCTACTACTCGGATTTCCGCATCGACAGCCAGGAGGCCAGCAGCCCGAGCGATGGGCCGATCGGAGGCAACGTCACCGGGATCGGGGATACCCGGCACGCTCAAACGAAACCGATCCTCGAGAGCCGCTGCACGGGCGGGCGATTTCAGCTCGGCTTCGCGCAGCCGATCTTTGTCGGTGCGAACGAAATGCAAGAGAGCCCGCCCGACAATGCGCCAGTCGGAAACCCGAAAAATATCGCGTTCTATACACGCCCGCTCGCGCAGGCGACACCCGACGGGAAGCCCCGTCCGTACAATTACGCCGTCGGGCATCTCGGTCACGAGATCGGACACCGCTGGTCGGCGTATGCTGCCGCCCGCGTGAACGGCCAGATGATCTCGCTCGGCGCGTGGCCCCATTGGGATCCCGGGTTGCAGGCGCGCGTGGCGTATCCATACTCGCTGCCTCTCGAGGCTTCCACTGAAGGTGGAGGCGTGTGGCAAGACAATCTCGACGGCACGTTCACCCAATTGCGCGATGGCTACTTCGTACCCGCCTCGGGTTACTCCTATCTCGATCTCTACTTGATGGGATTGATCGCCGCCGCTGAGGTGCCCGACTTCTTCATCGTGAGGCCGCTTGTGCGGATCGGCACGGACGCAAACGGACGCCCGATCTTCAAGGGCCAACGAATGAGGATTACGATTCAAGACGTCATCGCCGCGGAGGGTCCGCGCTTACCCGACGTCAATCATTCCCAGCGACATTTCAACACCGGGATCGTGGTGATCGTGGAGCACGGGCGAACGCCAAGTGCTGAGCTCATCAACCGAGCCAACGGCATCCGACGGCAGTGGATCGACTACTGGGCCATCACGACGGGACGTCGTGCGTCGATGACGGTCGATCCACACTGACGAAACCAGCGGCGCAACGGCGCGTGCCCAGCGGACATCGGGTGGTCCACGGCGTTGCCGCCACCGAAAGTGACGGTAACGGCAGCGGACATCATGCTGGAAGTATCGGCTGTCGGCAGAAACTGCGGTGCCCC
>CAWHNL010000005.1:0-110544 GCA_963830745.1 uncultured Gammaproteobacteria bacterium | reverse complement strand
CCGGTGCCGGCGACTGGCAGGCGTTCGTCGCGGGCAACATGACGGAGGCCGTGTATCCGGATCGCTTCGCGACGGCAGATCTCAACGGTGACGGTCGCCTCGATATCGTAGGCACCGAGGAGAACGGCGGGACCAGCGGCGCGCGCACGTTCTGGTGGCAACAGCCATCGACTGCCA
This sequence comes from uncultured Gammaproteobacteria bacterium, assembly GCA_963830745.1. Classification (GTDB taxonomy): domain Bacteria; phylum Pseudomonadota; class Gammaproteobacteria; order Steroidobacterales; family Steroidobacteraceae; genus Steroidobacter. The sequence goes on along the minus strand of CAWHNL010000005.1, from coordinate 110,367 downwards.
CCGCGACCAACTGGGTGCGGCGGACCATAGTGACTCAGGGCAGCACGAACTCCCTCGATGTAGCAGACATGGATGGCGACGGCGACAGAGATCTCGTTCTTGCCGAACATCGCGGCACGTTGAAGATTGCAGTGTGGCGCAACAGCGGCACCGGCACGTTCACCGAGCGCAGTGTGGGCACCGGCAACGAGAGTCACCTCGGTGCCCGGTTGGCCGACCTGGACAACGACGGTGATCTCGACATCGTGAGCATCGCATGGGACGCGCCGCAGAACGTGCACCTCTGGCGCAATGACGCGGTCACAGGAGGCGGTCCTGCGGATACCACGCCGCCCATGATCACCTCAGTCTCGTCCAGTGCCGTCACGACCTCAGGCGCGACGATCACGTGGACCACGAACGAGCCTGCTACGAGCCGAGTCGAGTACGGCACGAGCACCGCATACGGATCGTCCTCTGCCACAGATGCGACCTTCAAGACGTCCCACACGCGCACGCTCTCGGGACTGACTGCGAGCACGACGTACCACTACCGGACGCGCAGCGCGGATGCGTCCGGAAATGAAGCAATCAGCGGTGATTTCATCTTTACGACGCAGGCGGTTCAGTCGCCGCCCCCGCCCACCAATCCTCCGCCGGCGGACGGCCTGCGCGCTCATTGGAAATTCGACGAGGGCGCGGGATCGACCGTCGCCGATGCCAGTGGCAATGGCGCGACGGCCACTCTGATGAACGGTGCGCTGTGGACTACTGGCCCTCGGAATGGGGCCGCGAGCTTCGACGGCTCGAATGATTTCGCCGCCGTGCCGAACCTCGACGTCAGCGGCAGCGCTTTGACGATCGCAGGGTGGGTGAGATTCAGCAGCTTCCCGTCGCAAGCGGACCAGCGCATCGTGGCAAAGGCCAATGGCTCTGCCGAAAGTGCCCACTGGTGGATGCTCGGGCAGATCAACAATGGTGCGCAGCGACTGCGCTTCCGACTCAAGGCCGGCGGAACGACGACCACGCTGGTCGCCAGCTCCGGCAATCTCGCGGTGAATACCTGGTATCACGTCGTCGCCGTCTACGACGGCTCGGCCATGAGGCTGTACCTCAACGGAACGCAGGTTGGATCGACAGCGAAGACGGGAACGCTCAACACCAGTTCATCGGTGCCAGTGAGCATGGGCCGCAATCCCGACTCTTACGGCTACTTCAGCGGTGCGTTGGACGACCTGCGCATCTATCAACGAGCTCTGAGTGCAGCGGAGATTGCTGCGCTGATGAGTGCCAACTGACGACGCGTCGCTTGCAAGGAATAGCACTGCCGCCGCGATCTTGCCGACATCGACTCCTTCGAGGACGAGTATGATGGAACCGCGGGCATAGCATCCGCGGCTGTGGGTCCGGTCGTGAATCGGCGGCAACGGAAATTCCGTAGTGGACGCTCACCAGTTCAGTTACGACGCGTTCATCAGCTACTCGCGCAAAGACGTCGCGTTTGCACGTCGGCTGCACCAGGCTCTGCGCTCGTATCGGCCGCCCCGGGACCTGCCCGTGCCGCAGCGTACGCTGCGCGTGTTCCGCGATGAGACGGATTTCGTCGGCACCGAGTATCACGCCTCGCTGGACCGCAACCTGCAGGATGCGGCGACGCTCATCGTGATCTGCTCGCCGAATTCCGCCGGCAGCGAGTTCGTTGCCGATGAGATCGCGCGCTTCACTGCTCATCGCGACAGGCAACGAGTGATCGCGATCCTGCTCGACGGCATTCCGAACAACGAGGCGAAACCGGAAGAGTCCGCCCGCCGCGCATTTCCCGAGCAGCTCATCCGCCTGCTGCCGATACCGCTGGCCGCGGACTATCGTGGTTTCGATCTCACGCGCGACCGGATCTGGAAGGGACGATTTACGCAGGCCTGGTTCAAGACGCTGGCCGATGTGTATGCGCCATACGGCATCGATCGCAGCCGGATCGAGCAGCGAGAGCAGAAACGTCGTGCGGAGCGGTTGCGGAACCTTGCAGCAGCCAGCAGCGCAATCGCTGTCGCCCTGGTCGGGTTGACGATCTGGGCGCTCGTGTCGCGCCACGAAGCGACGGTGCAGCGCGATCTGGCCACGGCGGGACAACGCGAGGCCGAGGCTCGGCTGGCATTCGACACGTCGGGCGACGGCTTGATCCGGGCGACGTTGCTGTCCGCCGCATCTTTGCGGTCGGCGCAGACCGTGGAAGGTCTCGTTGCCATGACTCGCTTTCTCCGGTTGCTGCCACGTCGACCCGACTGGCGACGGGCGCCGCTATCGCAGCCCGCGGGCTCGGGAGGCGATCGCCACCCTGCTCTGGCAATGAGCATCGACGGCTTGCAGGTCGCCGCGACCGAGCTGGGCAAGGAAATCGTGTGGCTCGATGCGAGCAACGGCACGCAGACGAAGCGAACCTCCACGGCATGTCGTCCATCTGCTCGACCGGCGCTCGCATTCAGCCCGAGCGGTGCTCTTCTTGCCGTCGGATGTACGGGGCAGGTATGTCTCCTCGACACTTCGAGCGAGGCACCGTGCAGGTGGCTGCCGGCAGAAGGCCGGCACGGCGATATGGTCTGGGCGGCGTCGTTCTCGCCTGATTCGCAATTGCTCGCGACCGCCAGCTATCACTCGGACGACGTAATGGTCCATGACATCGAGACCTGGAAATCCGAGATCGTCAGCGGTAGCCGAAGCTCGAACATACGCGCGACGGCAGTCAGTCCGGACGGTGGATGGCTCGCGGCCACATCGAACCAGCGGCTGCGCCTGTGGCGAATCGGCCAATATCAGGTGCCTGCCACCGAGGTGCGCACATCAGATGACGTCAGATCGATTGCCTTCGAGCCCGATAGCGACGCCTTTGTAACCGCCGGAGCCGAGCTCGTGCGATGGAGCATCCTTGCCGAGGACAACGGCAGCGTTCAGTTGCAGCAGCAAGCACGACTGGCAGTCCATGCGCACACCGTGCTGCCCGTTCAGTGGCGCGACCGCACATGCCTCGTTGCCGCGACGTCCTCGGCGATCCATCTCGTATGTGGTGAGCAGCTCACGGAGGTACTGCGCATTCCGACCTCGTCCGTCGCCGCCGCGGCGAGTCTGGACGCTCGTCGGCTGGTCAACGAGGAGGCCGGCGGAACTATCGCCGCGTGGCCGCTCAATGGCGGCCTCGATGTCCATCGGATCGCAGTCGGCACCGCCGTCCGCTCCATTGTCCTCGCGCTCGATCAGTCTTGGCTCGCTGCTGGCGGCGATGATGGCTCTGTGACGCTCTTCGATACCCGGACATGGAAACCGCGGCAGCGCTTGCACGTGCCAGCAGCCGTCAAGAAGGTCACACGGAGCGCTGATGGACGCTGGCTCGTCGTCAATACGAGCGGCTCGTTACACGTGTTCGATACAGCGACGTGGCAGGAGCTGAAGACGGGAAATTATGGCGGCACTCTCACGGCGGTAGCCTTCACGCCTGAACAGCGCTTGCTGATCGCGGTGGGAGACCACAGCGTCATGGGTTTCAGCCCGATCGATTGGCACCAAACATTCGAGCTCGCCTACGATGGATCCATCGAGCGCGTCGCAATCGACGCGAATGCATCGAGAATCGCGACCAGCGTCCGGTACGCGGGAGGTCACGATAGTGGCGTGCACCTGGTCCGTGTGATCGATCTCGCCTCGAGTGAACAGCTCGCCTGGAAGTACTCCGCGGACGGCGGTAGCAGCTTTTCGCAGCAGCGCATGCTGGAGCTGATCGCTGAACATCACACCAGCGCAAGCGGCGGCGACTCCGCGCTGCTTGCGCAATCGGAATCCTGGCCATCAGTTCCGGTTCGCATGCCCGACGCGCCGACAACCACGACGCCTACGTGGACCGCCGCGGCCTCTGCAAACGTCATCACCGCATCGCACTCGCCCACGGGTCGCGTGATTGGCGAGTGGGATCAGCAAGGCGACGTCACCGACCTGGTGTTTCTCCCCAAGGATGCACCGCGCTGGCTGGTGAGCGGCGGCGACGACGGACTCCTGCGACTCTGGCCGCTGACGGCCGGCGATCTGATCTCGGAGGCGTGTGCGCGGCTGAAGCGCATCCTCACGCCTCAGGCGTGGACACAACTCGCTCAGTCGAATCCGACGGGGGTCGGGTCTTGCGATGACCCACGCTGATGGAGGCCGGAAGGTTGTGCTGCATTCCTACAGTCCGCCGACAGCGATCCGCCTGGTCCTCGGATTGTTGTCGAGCTCCCTCCATCCCGGACACGACTTGCCGGTGCACGGCGGTCCGACATAGCGCCAGATCCTGCCGTCGCTGTGCCTCTGGTAGAGGTGGCCGCCGTTTGCAACTATTTCGCGGCTATTCGGATTGTTGTCGAGACGCTCCCAACCCGGGCAGCTTTCGGCGCTGCACGGCTTGCCGGTATGGCGCCAGATCGCGCCGTCGTTGTGAATCTGATAAAGCTGATTGCCGCCTGCGACGATCGCGACAGTCTTCGAATTGTTGTCGAGGAGTTGCCAACCTGGACATGACTCGCCACTGCACGGCGTTCCGACATAGCGCCAGATCCGCCCGCCCTTGTGAAGCTGGAACAACTGGTTTGCGGCAGTGACGATGCTCCTCGTGTTCGGATTGTTGTCCAGGCGCTGCCAGCCGCGACACGATCCACCGCTGCAGGGCGCGCCGGTATATCGCCAGATCGCGCCGTTGTTGTGCAATTGATAGAGGCCAGTCGCTGTGGAGGCGATCGCAGCCGTCCTGGCGTTGTTATCGAGTTGCTCCCATCCAGGGCAGTTGCTGCCCGAGCAGGGACGGCCGAGGTAGCGCCAGATCGCACCATCGTTGTGGCGCTGATATAGCTGGGTGCCTCCGGCGGTGATCGCCGCAGTCTTCGCATTGTTGTCCAGCTGTTGCCATCCCGGACACGCCGCACCGCTGCAGGGAGTACCGAGGTAGCGCCAGATATGGCCACTGCCGTGGCGCTGAAACAGTTGCCCACCGGCCGCAGCGATCGCTGCCGTGTTGGTGTTGTTGTCCACGAGCTGCCATCCGGGGCAGAACTGCCCGTCGCACTCTGTCCCGGTGTACCGCCAGATCCGCCCGTCAGTGTGCAATTGGTAGAGCGGATCGGTGTGAAGCTGATAGAGAGGATTTCCACCCGCCATGGATGAGGGATCGCCGGCAACGATCATCCCTGTTCGAGGGTTGTTGTCGAGTTGTTGCCAGCCGGCGCATGAATCGCCGCTGCACGGGGTTCCGGTGTAGCGCCAGATGCGTCCGTCATGGTGCATCTGAAAGAGCCCACTGCCGGTGGCCGCGAGCGCGAGCGATCGCGAATTGTTGTCGAGCCGCTGCCATCCCGGGCAGCTGTTGCCGCTGCACGGCGTGCCGGTGTAGCGCCAGATCCAGCCGTCATTGTGGAGCTGATACAGCTCGCTGCCGGCGGCAGAGATCGCGACGGTTTTCGCGTTGTTATCCAGCCGCTGCCACCCGGGGCAGCTCTCGCCGCTGCACGGCGTCCCACTGTAGCGCCAGATCCAGCCGTCATTGTGAAGCTGATACAGCTCGCTGCCGGCGGCGACTATGGCGACAGTTTTGCTGTTGTTATCCAGCCGTTGCCACCCGGGGCAACTCTCGCCACTGCACGGCGCTCCCGTGTAGCGCCAAACTGCACCATTGTTATGCAGTTGATATAGCTGGTCGCCCGCGGCCGCGATGGCGATGGAGCGAGCATTGTTGTCGAGCCTTTGCCATCCCGGGCAACTCTCGCCGTTGCAAGGGATGCCGGTGTACCGCCAGATCCAACCGTCATTGTGCAGCTGGTAGAGCCGGCTGTGCGCGGCGGCGATCGCCACCGTCTTGGAATTGTTGTCGAGTCGCTGCCAGCCAGGGCACCAGTCATCGACGCATGGATTGCCGGTGTAGCGCCAGATCCAGCCATCGTTGTGCAGTTGATAGAGGTTCTGCTCGTGATGGCCGCCGGCCGCGACGATTGCCAGCGTCTTGTGATTGTTGTCGAGGCGCTGCCAACCAGGGCAGGAGTCGCCGCTGCACGGCGTTCCTGTGTGACGCCAGATCGGCGCGCCTTCGTCGGTTCGGATCGTGTTCGAGACCCGCGTCCAGGCGGCAACCGACGGAACCCAGCGCTTGAAACCGCTCGCAGAAATCGAGCGCAGGGCAAACAGCATGTAGTCGCCCGGCGGCGCCGCGGCGGGGCTGTAAGGCGACCTGACAGTCACCTGCGAAGCGGATTTCGCCACGATGTCGAGTTGAATCAATCGTTGATCGCCGTCGAAGGAATGCGTGGCGCTGCCGGCGCGCACCAGGACGACGCGGCCGATGTGCGTGCCCTGCGAGCGGGCGATCCCGATGCTGAATTGCCGGCCGTCCGATATGAGCGTTGCCGGCGCGCTGCTCACGCGCGGACGATCCCTGCGGTCGACGTACCAAGGCTTGAATATTTCGACGCGTTCTTCAGTACGCTCGGGGCCGACGCAGGCGTGCGCCACGTCGCACTGGGATCCGCTGTGTTCCTGGCTGGCGCTGGCCGTCCAGACCCGACCGTCGGGCAACAGCAGGGCAGCACCGTGATAGTTGCGAGCGACGGTTGCCGCGGAGGACAACAACCAGCCGTTGGTTTCCGGATCGAAGATTTCCGCCTTCAGCACCGCTGCCGAATCGTGCTCGCTCGCGCCGACGCCGCCCGTAACGAGAACCTGACCGGTCGGCAGCAGCGTCGCATTCGCATAATTGCGTTCCGGGCTCGACAGCTCGGGCGGACGCGTTGCCAATTGCTGCCAGGTCGGATCGCCGGCGCCCAGATCCTTGACCCATGCGCGGATTCCGTTGAGCAGTGCGAAACGCGGATGCGGATAGCTGCTCAGCGCCGGGATCAGCGGCAGCAGCACGCCCGAACCCTTCCAGCTTTCACCGCCATGCACCTCGCCCGGCTCGCTCTCCGGTACGAGATCGCTTCCCGCGAGCGCCAGGGTGCTGGTGACGGGATCGAAGACGTAGTTCTTTCGATCCGCTTCGGCGGGTGACGCTACGAAGAATTTCCCGTTCGGGAGCAGCACCACGCGCGGATAGGTGGCTTTGGTCCACAGCGAAACGCCCGTGGTCGTCCACGACGAGCTGCCATACGCCAGCTTGTGAATGTCATCGCCTTCCGGCGTGGGACTCCACTGAGTTTGCCGTCCCGGAAAATTGAACGCGTGATTGACCCCGGCGACAAGCGTCGGATACCAGTGGGCGGCAGCGCCGGAGATCTGCGTGAACGTGCCGGATGCCACGTCATAGCGAGCGGAGCTCGCGATCCCATGGCCGTTCTGTTCCCAGTAGCCGAGCAGACCGCCCTGAAAGATCACGTTGCCGGTGTGGTCGTGCGCGTGGCCTGCGCAGAATGCGTCCTTGTCGGATCCATACGGCGCGGGCGACGCCAGCGGTGCCGTCCACGTATCGCCGGCGATCTCGTACAGGCGCGCCTCTTCCTTCCCCCAGCTGAAACAACAGTTGTAACTGCTCCCGCCGACGACGAGGATCTTGTTGTTTCGCAGTAGCGTCGCGTGCGTGGCGAGCAAGTGACCGGGTGCCGGCTGTCCGAGCATCCATGTGCCGAACGTCGGATCTTCCTCGGCATACACCTCGCCGAGGCAAGTCAGCGCAATCACCGTCGCAAGCAGGAGCCGTTTCGCCGGTCTCATTTAGAGCTCCTTCGTCGAGCGATGCGCGACCGTATCACAGGTCATCGTACGCAGTCGTCTGGGGAAGCCCTCGCGAGTTCGTGATCAATGCAAAGCGCCCGAATGCGCCTGCTTCAGCGCCGCAGCATTGGACCTTCCTGAGCACTGCCCGCTGGTGCGTCGCGTCGACGACGAGTGACCTTTCGGCCTACTGGCAATCCCCATGCAAAGGACTACGCTCGGCGGGCACGGGAAGCAACGGAGATACTCAATGAGCACCCGGCCCCACGCTTTCGTCGCGATGCCGTTCGGCTCCAAGCCCGGCCCCGACAACACGCCCATCGATTTCAACCGCATCTATCGCGATCTCATCGTTCCGGCGCTCGAGGATGCGGGGTTCGAAGTATTCCGGGCCGACCAGGAGATCCGCGCCGGCGACATCCTCACCGACATGTTCCAGGAGTTGCTGATGGCCGACCTGGTCGTGGCCGATCTGACCATCAACAATCCCAACGTCTGGTACGAGCTCGGTGTACGCCATGCGCTGCGTTCGCGCGGCGTGATTCTGATCAATGGCGGCGTGCCGACGACTGCGTTCGATCTCTATACCAATCGCAAGCTCGTTTACGGCCTCAAGAACGGGACGCCCGATCCGGACAAGCTGGAGACCGACAAGAAGAATCTCACCGCGATGGTGCGCGCGACGGTGGAGTCCTGGCACGAGCGCAAGATCAGCCCGGTGTACCAGTTGTTGCCGAACCTGACGGAGCCGGAATGGAAACGGCTGCGCATCGGCGACGTGCGCGAGTTCTGGGAGCAGCACGATGAGTGGGAACGCCGCATCGCGGCCGCCCGCCGCGAGGGATTGATCGGCGACCTGCTGGTGCTGGCCAACGAAGGATCGATCGCCGCGTTCCGCGCCGATGCGTGGGCGCGTGCCGGCAGCGCTCTGCGTCGGGCTGAACGTTTCAAATTCGCGCTCGAGCATCTCGATGACGCCCTCAAGATCGAACCGCTGAATCTCGAAGCCCTGCGCGAGAAGGGGATGTGCCTGCAGCGCCTCGCTCTGCAAGGTGCAGACGGCTACAAGCTGGACGGCGCACGCGATCACTACAAGACAGTACTCAAGACGTTCCCGAAGGATGCGGAGACCTGGGCACTTCTCGGTCGGATCGACAAGGATGCGTGGACCGCGGCCTGGCGTCGCGAGGGCCAGACGCGCGAGAAGATGATCGACGATGCGGGCTACGAGGATGCCCTGCTGCGCGGCGCGATCGAGAGTTACTCGCAGGCGTTTCGCACCAGCCCGGGGCACTATTACTCCGGCATCAATGCGCTCACGTTGATGCACCTGTATCAAGCACCTGACCCGTGACACGCGCTACGATCAGGACATCGCGACGATGGCAGGCGCCGTGCGTTTCGCCGCGCTATGCGAAACCGACCAGTACATGCAGTTCTGGGCCAAGGCCACGCTGGGCGATCTCGAGGTGCTGGTCGGCACACCGGATTCGGTCAACGACGGCCTACAAGACGGCCATCGCGATCAACGACAAGGCGTGGTTCGATCTGCGCTCCTGCCGCGCGCAACTGCAGCTCCTTCAGGACCTCAACTTCAACCCGCCCAACGTGGAAGCCGGTATCGCCACGTTCGATCGCGCACTCGAGCGACTCACAAAACCTGAGGACCGCTGGCAACCGCAGCAGGTGTTCCTGTTCAGCGGTCACCGCGATCGACGAGCCGGGCCGGGCCGAGCCGCGCTTCCCCGCCGACAAGGAATCGATCGCAGCGAAGAAGATCGAAGAGACACTCGACCAGTTCGGTGCAGGAGCCGAGGACATCGCGTACTGCCAGGCCGCGTCCGGCGGCGATCTGCTGTTCCTCGAGGCGTGCCAGAAGCGCGGAGTGCGTTGCCAGGTATTACTGCCCTTCCCGCAGCCTGACTTCATCAAGGAGTCGATCCGCACGTCTGTCGGCGGCGAGCAATGGACTGATCGCTTCTATGCCGTCGACACGCGGCTCAAGCAGGACAAGACACCGATGCGCATCATGCCGGAGGCGCTCGGACCCCTGCCGAAACACGTGAACGCGTTCGAGCGCTGCAACCTCTGGCTGCTGTACAGCGCGTTGTCGAACGGCATCGACAAGGTCCGCTTCATCGCATTGTGGAACGGCGGCGGCAGCGACGGTCCCGGCGGCACGCAGCACATGTACAACGAAGTGCAGCGTCGCACGGGTCGCGTGACGTGGCTGAAAACCAAGGAGCTCTGGTAGAGCGACGCACCGATTGGGAAACAAGGCGCGGGCGCGCGAGGAGATTGCACTAGCCCTGCAGTCGGCCAAGAATTGCGGCGATCTCGACGGCGTGCGCGTCTACACCGTCAGCCTCCAGACGCTCGACGCCTGAGCGCAGACTATCGGTTCTTCTGCATCGCTTCATGCGCGCTGCCGCGAAAATCGCGCGGCTCGGGCACTTGCGGTGCTTTTTTCCGCGCCACTTCGTGATTCATATCGGCGGGAATGAACGTGACCTTCTTGCCGCGACGTTGCGCTTCCAGCAATTCATCGCGCGCGATCTCGCCTCCGCCGATTGCAATCAGTTCGTCGCTCGCCGTCACCATGGCCTCCGAGGTTGGCGACAACTTGCGTTGTTCCTTGTCGTAGCCGCCCCACGTCTGGTCAGGCACATAGAACACATAGTCGACGCAGGCTGCCAGCGGCACCTTTTCAGCCCTTGCTTGCGATGAGACGATGCCGGAGGTCTTGAATCCCCGCGCCTTTGCTCTCTCGTACACGGCACCGATGCCTGCTGCCGTTGCACCGACGTTTACGATCGTTTTGTCGACGTCCAGTTGCCCAAGTACACGATCTGCCTGCTTCATCATCGCATCGGCATCCTCGTAACCCGCTCCCGAATAGCCGAGAAAGCTCAGGACGCGCCAACCTTTCGACGCAAAGAACTCATGAATTTCGGCCGGACTCGCCTCTCGTTCGATCATTGCAGGCGCCTCGCACGACGTGTCCAGCGCCGAGGCAAGGCACATCGTTGGAAACATTGACACGGCAAGCATGACTCTGAGCAGCATGCCGGGACTCCTCAGGTTGCCTTCTCAATCCCTGTATGCAGGAGCCTGTTCCCTGAGTTCATAACTTCATCCTGCCGATGATCGAGCTCACCGATATGCCTTCGTTGGCACCGTAGGTTCCGTCCGCGCCGTTCAGCTTCGGCATCCCCAGCATGCCGCCCTTGTGGTGCAGGGCGATCACTTCCCATCCGCTCGCATTGAACACAGGACTGCCAGAGCTTCCCCCTTCGGTCGGCGCGCGGTAGTGCACGCGGACGACTCCCGGAATGGCAGGCGTACCGCCCTTCTCACCCTCATGGTCGATGAGCTCGTTGTCCTGCGCCGAGTACGACAGTGCGCGTCCACCCGGATGACCGATGATGTAGACGCGCGCCGGCTGATTGCGCAACGGCAGCCCCTTTGCGAGCTTCAAGGGCTGAAGCGGCGGGCCGAGACCCTCCACTCGCAGGAGCGCTGCATCGCATTCTTCTTCAGGTGACTCCCAGAGGATTTCGGTCACCGGATATTTGCGATTCGGATCCACGGCTTCGAATACGACTTCGGCCTGCTCCGCCGACAGACCGCCGCGCAGACCGTCCCTGTTGGCCACGTGGAAGTTCGTCAGAACGAGGAGCTCATCCACAGGCTCGCGCCCGAGATCACCGGCCCTGACCAGAAAACCCGTGCCCACGCGATCGACCTCTTTCTGGCGAATGGCCGCCACCGAGTTGGCGCGCTGCATACCCGTTCGCCACCACTCGATCGTCTTCATGCCTTCCTTGCCAAGTATGGCTTCGTATTGCGACATGTCGGCAGGCTTCTCGTTTACCTCGTGCGCCGCAATTTCAACGTTGGCATTGTTCGATTGCAGCAGTCGTGCACGCACGATTTCGAGGACGACCTTGCCGCGTGTCGACTCGCCGAGCTCCCAGACCTCCGTGAACTGTCGCAGCGTGCTCTTCAGATGGAACTCCCGCACACCCGGCGCCACGACGTACTGCTTGAGGTTTTCCTCGATGAGAGGCCAGTCGCGCGTGCCGAGGCTCGCCTCGGCGACGGACGCGAGGTACCACTCGTCGCGATCTTTCTCGGGCACCTGTTTCAGTTGCTCCAGCAGCTGCGTCGCGAGTGCGCGAGGCTCATACGGTGCCGGACTCTGCATGCCGCGCCGGTGCGCGTGGTCCAGCAACGCGAGCAGATTCACGCCGTGCCAGTAGCGCTTCGGGTCAGACTCATACGGTTGACGGTAGGCAGCGACGGACTGCGCAAGTGCCTGCTGCGCAAGCGGCGAACCCTTGACCCTAAAGTCGACGTAGATCTGCTTGAACGCGCGGCCGGTCAGTCCCATCGCCTCGTACGTTTCTGGATGGTCGAGCGGAAGCGTGCTGATGAGTGCACGCAGGACGTCGACAGCCGCGGTGGCCTTGCCTGTATCGACAAGCGCCTGTGCGTAGAGCCGCCGCGTCTTGGCATGGCCTGGAGAGACGCGGCTCAGCGCTTCGACGAGCAGAAGCAGCTTCTCGAACTCCACCCGGTCCCGCAACTCGCCGATCAGGTTCTGCGCAGCCTCGCGATCCTGATCTGTATGCTCATCGCGCAGGATGTCGATCAGCTCATCGGCGCGACGACGCAACTCCTCCGTGGATAGCGGCTCATTCATCGGAGCTACACCTCGAGCAGCTCTCGCAACGCGCGACTGAAACGCGGCTGTCGCAGATACTTCGTCGCCGAGTGGCGCCACCAACCGTTGTTCGACACCTCTACGTCATGTACACGCGGCAGACCCGTACCCAGGTAGTCGCTCGCAAGCTTCGGATCGAAACCACACACCGGATCCAGGTGATCGTAGAGGTTGATCCACTTGCCGCTGACACGCTCAGGAAAGCCGTCCGCGCGACTCCAGCCGGGCTGCAACTTGTCCTGCACTTCATCGAGGCCCAGCGGACTGCCGATGGTGATCAAGCCCTTCACGGGCTTGCACGCATCGACGCGCTTGAGGCAATCGTAGGCGATGACGGTCCCCATGCTGTGCGACACGATGATGTGCGGCTCGGAAACATCCTGCGAGCACACGGCATCCACGAAGCGTTTGCGGATCGTCTGCTGGATTCGCACCGGCGGGCTCTTGCCGGGCGGCGCGTAGTTGACGTCGAACAGATAGTGATGCACGTCGCGAAGCAGCGCATTCATGAAGCGGCGCTTCAATGCCCAGGGGAGCGGAATGCGCTCGAGCGCCGGAGCACCCGGCCTCGCAGCACTGGCACCAGCCGCGCCTGCGCCTTTCGGGGCTGTCTGCTCCGCCGCGATGAGTGCATCCAGTTCTGCGTCGCTGCGTGCAGTGAGCTTCGCACGCAGCCCTTCGAGGAACTCGGCTTCAGCGTTGCTGGCGGGCTGGACCGGTGGGGCGTCGCCCGCCCCGTCCACGGCTGCGGCGGTGTTTTCGAGCCCGCTCTCGAACGATGAAACGTCCTCGATCGGACCTTCATAGAGCAAGTCCGCCCAGTACACCATCGAGCTGGTGACCCCGGCTTCGCTGAGCGAGAGCGGCTCGACTGCATCTGCGAGCGCGCGCAGCCAGATTTCGCTGAGCTGCTCCGTGGGAGGCTTGTTCGCGATGCCATGAATGAAGGTGACGTGTGGCATATCTGCCTCCTAGGCACTTGGTCAGCGAACTAAAAATCGTACTGGGCATTCTCGCCCAGGTCGGGGATCTTCATTATGTACCCCGCCTCGCCGAAATCGAGTGGTGTGGCGCGCTCGAAACCGGGCAGCCCCGCTTCCTTGCGCAGCGCGTTGAGCCGATTGAGCCAGCCCTTCAGAAAAACCGCCAGCTTCGGGTTCTTCTCCGCCAGCATTCGATAGTAAGACTCTCGCGCCTTGCAGTACTCGATGACTGCCTGACCCTGATCGCATGCCGCCACGGCTTCGGCGGTGTTCTTGCCGAAAGCACCGTCTACACCACAGCCAGCGCAATGTTGGAGGAAGCGCACGGCGCGCTTCACACCCATGTTCACGGCCGTGTCGAATTGCACCAGATCGAGCGGCGTCTGCAACTCGTGGGAGTGCGCAGGCAGCCAATAGCCGGTCTCGTAGATGGCCTCGACCTCCTCGTCCGTGATGAGTTTGACGCTCTGCGGCGCTGCCCCCTGGGCACGTCGCCACTGATCGTAAACAGCTTGAGTGACGCCCCTGTTGGTGGCGCCGCCCGGATCGTTCGGGTGGTTGACGAAGCCGCCTTCCCAGCGCAGCACGAACGGCAGTGCAGAAACAAATGCTTCGGATGCCATGACGACCTTCCTTGCTTTAGCGTCTCACGCGCCCCAGGCGCAGAAATAGTCTGTCGAATACCCACAGGTGCAGCCGACACAGCCACCAGCCTACCAGGGCCATCACCACGCCGAATGCGATGCGGCTGACGATCGAGCCTGGGTTCAAGGCCGGCTTGAGGCGGTTGATCCATGCCTTCGCGACCGGGAACAGGATCGCGAGAGCGATCGGCACGAGCAGGATCAAGACGCTGCGAGCGAGGCTGCCGAGGTTGATGCGATAGCCATCGAGCGCGATCTGCACGTGCGCGCGCCAGAGATAAATGAGCGCCCCGAGCGCCCCTATACCTATGGCGGCGAGGAACGCCACGCGAACAGCGTTGAGCGCCGGGTGCAGATGCCACACTTTGAACGCGAGTTGTGAGCCGGCACGCAGATGACGCAACAGGCCGTCTGTGCGCAAAACCGATGGTTTCGCATCGACTGGCGGCTTCCTGCCGGCGGCTGCATCGGCGACATCCAGAAACCGCCAGGGCTCGGGTGGTGCGTCGACGCCGTACATCGCACCCATGTACTTGTACGCCATCTGATAGCCGCTACACATGAGACTCAACGCTTCGCGATCAGTGAATGAATCCAGATCGGTGCGCAACGCCGCGAGCGCCATCTGAACGCGCCGCTCGATGCCGTATCCGGTGGTATCGCCCGGCGCCACCTCCGGTTCGACACCCCCGACGTTCGCTTGCTCGGAGACACTCTGCACCGCGCGCTCCAGTTCTTTGCGCAGATGCAGAAACACACAGTCCCGCAGCTGGCCGGTGCGCACACGCGCCTGTAGCTCCTGATGCTGAGCGATACGCACTCGGGCTTGCAGCACGGTATTCGTTCGCAGCGCGACACCGATCTCGCCGTGCGGCGGATTGATCAGCGAATCCATCTGACCGCTCGCATCGCTCACGATCAGCACATCGCAATCCTGATCGAGGAGCGCACGAGTACCCTGATTGTCGTGCACGCCGCCGTCCACGAGCCGAACCGTGCGGCCCTTGAACAATTCCGGGATGACGATCGGCGTGAACAGCGCGGGCACGCACGAGGACGCAGCAACCGCATCGCCCAACCGGAACCGCCGCCAGCGCTCCGGCGCCTCGCTGAAGTACACCGGATCGAGACGCTCCGTTGCGTCCGCTGCGGTGCCGTACGACAGCGGCTCGCCCATGAATGATGCAGTGAACTGCCAGTTGCGCCCCGTGTTGAGAGTGGTCGCATTCAACACCAGCATCGGCACTTTGGAGCCCCGTCGCCAGTTGTCCGCCCTCGGAGAAAAAGCGTCCGCGTACTCACCGTCCTGATTCTTCGGAAGGATGAACGCCTCATTGAGCCAACGTTCCGACTTGCCCTCGTCGTCGTCAACCTGCGAATACAAGTACTTCTCGTAGAGGTCGCCGAGACGTTGGGTGCGCGAGTAGTGACTAGGCTGCAACAGCATGCGCAGATTGGTGAAGAAGCTTGCTGCCACCCGCATGCGGATGTTCTTCTGCACCCCGGCGAGGAACTGCTCCAGGAGGCTCCTCACAATCTTGATGTAGTCCTCGCGCTCGATCGAGCCGTCCGCCTTCTCCTGAAGGACTTTGCGCAGCAGCAGATAGTAGTGCGCACCGACGATCGATCCTCCGGACACGCACGAGATCACCTCGACGTGACGGAGCAGATCGAGCTCCGCCATGCGGGCAAGGACGCCGATATGAAACAGGGATGCACGAAAGCCGCCGCCGGAAAGCGCCAGACCCACCTTGCCTTCCAGTCGACCGAGGTCCTGTACGACCACCTGACCCGTGAAGGCGGTCTTGAGGGTTGTCTTCAGCAGCTCATCGACGTGCTCCGGCAACCCCGGCCCGAGTCGCCTCTGCAGCCGGGCCAGCCGCAGCAATTGCGATCCGGTCGACTCCCGCTCCCAGGCGCTCACATTGAATCTCGATACGACTTCAGCCTGCTCCGCGAGCTTCTTGACGTACGCGCCGTCGTGACATGCCAGGCCAAAAAGCACCTCGAGCAACGTGGCGGCGATCCACCAGTCCTTGCTGCTGCCGGATTCGGCCAAGGCATGCACCAATTGCAGGCGTACCCCACGTGCCTCCAGCAGGCGCCGCTGACGCGCATCGCCATCGACGTCAGCAGGTGTCTCCGCGGCGAGCATTTCACAAACGTAGACGACGTTGACGCCAGTGAACGCGCCCGAATCGAAGAGCCTGTGACCGGGCGAAGCGCGCATCACGTCATAGCCGCGGCGGTAGTAGGCGAGCGCCAGCTCGAGATGCCCGCGTGCACGCGTGACTTCCCACAGACGCTTATGAATAGCGCCACCCAGGCCCAGCGTTTCGGGATCGTCACAGGTCGTGAGATTGAGTCCGCACTGCTGCCGCAGAATGGTCAGCGCATCCTGCAGTCGCGTATCGCTCGGCAGCGAGGGATCCTTGTACGTGCAGAAGGCGCGCTGTTGCCCCAACCAGAGGAGTGCGTCGCTCAGAACCTGGGGAGGAGAACTGCGCATCGGCTCCGCCTCGAGCAGCGTTGCAGCCGAGCCGAGCACCTGACGCGCGTAACCGAACGCACTCTTGCGCTTCAGAAAGCCGTAGTAGAGTTTGCTCAGCTCAAAATCCGCGATAGGCGGCAGCGGCCACAGGTCGTTGGCAAGCGAGCCGTCCGGATTCATGAGCTCGAGCGGCACGACGTGGATCTCGCGCTTGCCATCCTCGAGCGCGATCGTGACGCGGACGTCGAAACGACCCCAGGTTTCGTCCGCCGCCAGATCCGGGCGCATCTGCAATTGGAAGCCGTTCGCCGGGTTGCGGATGACGCGATTGGGGTTCGGGAAGACGGGATGCAGGCCATAGGTCACCGAGCGGACCCGTCCGCGATCGGCCGATGTCCCCTCGATATGCATGGACCAGCTCCAACGACCGCGGTCCGCGGGCTCGCTGCTGGTGACGACTTTGAAATGCATTGCCTGCACGCTTCACCCGCTACTCAGTTGCACGCCGTGGAAACGTTCGCCGCCTTCAACGCATCCTGCGCCGCGTTCGCACTCGCGAGGATCCGCTGCATCTGATCCTGCGGCGGCGAATGGCTTCGGACGCGCCCCATCAGTCCAGGAAGTGTGCAGAAGCCGCGATTCAAGTTCAGCTCGATGTAGTCGTCGAAGGACTTCGCTTGCGAGGCGGGAGCTGGCCGTTCCCGGAGCACCCGCTGAATGGACTGCGTCATCGTGTTCGTGACGCGCTCCGCCTCGTTGAAGTCTGCGCTGACGAGCGGCGCGGCGGCATCGCGTATCGCTCTTACTTCGGCAGTCTGCGCTTCGAGCGTCGCCAGTTCCGGGGCGACGCGAATGAGGGCGCAATCACGCGGTTGCGCTGCCGGATCGGCCGCCAACCTCGCGCAGACGGCGGTGCCCTTGTCACGCAACGGCAGCACTCGCGTGTTGCGCGGCGGCCCCGCAGTCCAGGCGGCCGTCACTGCGATGCGATAGAACGCCGCCGCCGTTGCCGAATCGGTGCCCTCCGCAGCGTCGTTGCCGCCTTGTTCGGCACGTACGGACAACTGCGCAAGCTGGTTGTTGATGTCCGCTGGGGTGGCGGAGTTCGCCCGCGCCGCATCGAGCCTCTTCTCATAGAGGCCAACCCATTCCTTGTCGAGATCGATGAGGGCGATCGAGCTCTTTACGGGCGCTGTCTCGCATGCGAGAAGCAAGGACGCCGCGAAGAGGAAGAGCGCGCCACGGATAGTCGGGAATCTCATGCAGGCACTCCCGCTGCAGCGGCCAGCGCAGCGTTGATGAGGGTTTCATCCAATGGCTCTGCCAGCGCACCGGTCTGAATCACTTGAGTGATCAGCACCCGATAGAGACACAGCCACTCCTTGCTGCCGTACTTTCCAGCCTTCTCTGCAACCAGTGCGGTGATCTGGGCCGCGAGACCCTTGACCTTCGGGGCGTTGAACATCGCATCGACCGCCTGGCCCGCGCTGGCGCGAATCGCAATAGTCATGGCTTCACGCAGCGTCGGTCCGAACAGCACGGTGCCGCCCTCGCGAGCATTCTTCTTCCACTGATCGGTTGCGACCGTGATCAGATCGCGGAGCAGTATTCCGAGGAGCGTGCCGTCACTGCCCGTCCCCTTGATGCCGAGCAGACGTCCGGGATTGGCAGCCACTTCCTCCGCCGCAACCGCCACGATGGCCAGCCAGTCGTCCTGCGAGAGCAGCAGGTTTTCGTCGGCCGCCATGGCGGCTGCGACTGCAGCGACCAGGCGGTTGACTTCGACGTTGTCGGCGGACGTGACCATCCCCGGCGTGCGGGCAATCTGTGTCACGATGATGCGAATGAAGGCCTCGAGGCTGGCGGGACTTGCCAGTTGTTTCAGTCCGCCAGAGCTGCCGGTGCGCAGAGCGGTCACGGTCGCAGCAACCACCGGCGTCAACGTCCTGGCGATGACGTTCTCCCAAGGCTTCGTTGGATCGAGCAGCGCACTCGCCTGCCGACCCGCGATTTCCAGCGTGGAAGCACCGAGCTGCGCCAGGAGATTTGCATCGAACGGCGGTGAGTGATCCTTTGCGACCGCAAGAAGATCCTTGAACACCGTCGCGATCAAACGCTCGCTCGCATCGTCGGGCTTGCCGATAAAGAGATCGGGCCGGGCGGCGGCAAAGGCGAGGGTTGCCCGGTAGAGACTCACGACACCGGCCTTCGTGAAGGTTTGATCGAGTCCCTGCTCCGCCGCCTTCAACAGATAAGTGCGCGTGAGCGGCCCGAGCAAGCCGTCATCGCCGAAGCGATGGCCAAAGAAGGCACGCGGATCCTGCGCGATCGCGGTCATGGCCTCTGCCGCGACGGTGCCCAGCAGCGCATCCATCGTTTCACGCCAATTCACCTGCTCGGCGAGCGTCGCAGGAAATGCAGCGACGAGCTTCGGCAGCGTGCTCTTCACGAGCTGCTGAACGTGCTGCTCTTCGATGAGCACGTCCGAGTGCTCGCTCAACGCGCTCAGCGCGGACTTGAGGAACAGGCCGGCGAGCCGTTCGCCGAGCAGGTTCTTCGGACCCAGGTCGTTCGTATCATCCGGAACGAATTCCGCGATATGAGTGGCCAGAGCGCGCACCAGCACCTCGGCGTTTCCGCCCACGCCGAACAGCCGCGGATCCTGCGCTGCGAACTCGGCCGCGACATCGACGATGGTCAGCACGACGCGCGCCAGCGGGCCAGGCGGTTCCTTGCCGTGCCCCCACTGCTGGACGATCCACAGCCCGGCAAACTCATCGGCGATCGGCTCGATCGCCGGCTTCAGCAAAGCCTGGGCGCGCGCATATTCGGCGACGAGCGAATCGAAATCGCGGGGAATGACGCCCGGACCCGCTGTCTTCAATGCTTCCCATGCGGGTCGAACCGTGTCCGGAACGAGGTTTTCATTCATCAGGAAGAAGCCGCGCACGACATCCACCTGCGGGAACTCCACCTTAGGAATCAACGGCAACATCGCATCGCGGTCGCGCGCGTATTGTCCGAATGCCTGCTCGCCAGCGCGCGCGAGACGAAGGGCTGCTCGCACTGCCATGACTACCAGAGTTGGGTTCAAGTTCAGACTCCTCTGACCGGCCGGCCTGCGGGCGACAGCAAGATCCGCGCGCGTGCCGGCTGAGCTGCCGCAATGGCCACTTTGAAGGCCTCCACCGGCGTTTGCGGAGGCGAGGATGAGCCGGCTTTCGTCACGACGACGGTTGCCGGAGGTTTCTTCTCATCCTTCGAGCCGACACCGGCCGCACGCATGATCTGAGCGCCACGCGTCAAGCCACGCGCGAGATCAAACCAGAACGGCGCTCCCAGACCGACGAGAACGCCTGCCAGCAGCACGGACACGAACCACGTCGCGCCGGCGCTCGAGAAAATGCGACCTGCAGCTTCCCGCAAGCCGGGCCACGACTTCAGATCGGTGACCGCGGCGCACTTCGGATCTGCGGGTTTGGTTTGCGCATCCTTCGGTGCCAGGGCTGCGTTGCCCGCACGCGTGTCGGCATTCGATTCCTGTTGCGCGCTGCGACCGGTATTGCCCAGCACGCCTGCGCAGAAGGGCCACGCCTCGATCGTGATCGGCAGACCCGAATCGCGAAGCTCGGCTACTTTGAGTTGGGCGGTGGCGATGTTGTCTTTGAAAGCCTTGAGCTCATCCTCTTCGATGACCTTCTGGTCGCGCAGCTGCGTCATGAGCTCCAACGACTCCTTCAGATCCTGGGGTCGCGGGGCGCCCTCCTCCACAGCACTGCCGTAACGCGCGATGATGCTGCTGGTGAGCCGATCGTCGTGCAGCAGTTCCTGAAAGATTCGCACCGCATCGACGTTGGCAACGATCGCAAGCAGGATTGAAGTAAGAACGCACCAGAAACGCGCGTGGTCCGCGAAGCGCTTCGAAGAGGCCGCACCAAAGCGCTCGAACTTCTGCGCGAGATCGTTGATGGCATTGTCGACGAACTCGGATCCACCCCGCGCAATGGCTTTCCCGACCGCAGTGTCGGCGAGCCGATCGGCAAACTCCATCATGGACATTCCAGCCAGCTGGTTGGGCTGGATGAAGCCGCGAATGCGATTGAACTCTTCCTCGTAGGCCTGGTTGCGCGTAACCGTGTTCAGGAAATGCTCGCGCGCCTGTGCCAGCGTGACGTCGCGCAGCAGGTGCGTGACGCGAGGCTTCAGGACTTCGTCGAAGAGGCGGGCCATCATGATGCGAAAGCCCTTTTCGCGCGTGAGCAGCGCGCGATAGGCAGTCTCGAGGATGATGGTCACGATGGTGGCGAGCACCAGCATGATCAGCGCAAACGCCAGCGCGGCCTGCAGCCACTTCATGGGTCACCTTCGCAGTGAGTGGCGCCAATTCGAGTTGTATTTGATCTCTGGCGGCGGCGAGTATCTTGGACGGCCGGCCACCCCGGTATAGGTACATTCAATCGACTTCGGTGCGAAAAGCAATCGACCTAACGGGCAGCGCTCGCTAAAGACGGAGCCCGGCCTCATCGGCCGGGCTCCGCTTGCCTCCTCTTCGTGTGAACTTCAGTTCGCGGGAACCTGGATTCGCACGACGTCCTTGAGCACGCCGTCGAGGCCGCCGAAGACGGTGAGCTTGTCCACCTTCTCCGTGACCTTCTCCAGCGTCTCCAGCTCCTTCAGGCGCAGCAGCGTCGGGTTCTCGTCCATGAGACGTGCAGTGTTCAGAAGCGAACGCGTTGCCGCGGTCTCTTCACGACGCTTGATCAGGTTCGCCTGTGCGACCTTCTCCGCCTCCACCACGCGGTTGAGAATTTCCTTCATCTCCCCCGGCAGGATCACGTCCTTGATACCCACGCTCGCCAGCTTGATGCCGTGCTGCTCGATCTTGGCGCGCGTCGCGGCCTGGATCTCGCGATCCAGGTCGCCCTTCGAGCCCAGCAGCTCATCGAGTGTGCGGCTGCCGATCGCCTCGCGCAGCGCGAACTGCAGTTCCTTGTAGACGTACTCCACGAAGTTCTGCAGCGCCGTGCGCGCCTGCACGACGTCCTCCACCTGCCACAGGGCAGTGAGGTTGACGCGCAGACTGACCTTGTCCTTCGTCAGGATGTCCTGACCCGAAACTTCCATGGTCTGCACGCGGCGATCGACGAGCTCGACCTTGACGGTGCGCTGGAACTTCCAGAACACGTGCAGGCCGGGCTCGAGCAGCTTCGTGAACTTGCCGTCCACGATCAGCAGCGCGACCGAAGTGTCCGGCACTTCGACCGTGCTCACGGCGTCGGTAGCCTGCGCCAGCAGCGGCTGCTTCGCACGCGCGAGCAGCTTGGCTGTCGGCGCCGCAACTTCCGGATCCGCGGCAAGGTCGATCTTCTGCACCTTCACCTCGATCGGGCCCTTCCAGTACAGCTGGCGCTTGCCCGGTGCGAGCACGCCTGCCAGCTTGCCGTTCTTGTAGACAAGACCCGCCTCGCTGTCGGTGAGCTCGACGATGTCGAAGTACTGGTCAATCGTCGCGCGCGCTTCCTTCACCAGGAAGTCCACGCGCGCGTGCTCGAACTCCGGGACCGTGAGGTCATAGAGCTGCGCCTGTACGTCGCTCATCGGCGCGATGAGCCAGTGCTTACCCGGCTCCAGCACACTTGCAAAGGTCTTGTTCTTCCAAACCAGTGCACGCTCATGCTGGGCGACAGTGATTCGCTTGATTGTCATGGTCGCTCTCCTTCTTTTTCACTCGCCCAAAGCCGCCATGGCCCATCCGCAGCGGCAATCCTTCGAATAAGACCGAAGCCACCCCGCACTTACCGCACGGGCATCGCGTTCGACGTGGTCGTCGCCGGCGCGAGAGCAGTTGTCATCGCTCGCACCTCCCTGGCACGCGCGCTTCTTCAACCGTCCTCATCGTCGGACCGGGCACACGTCGAGCATCGACGCGCAAGGGCGCGGCACGCGCTGCGATGTAGTCGTCGTTGGCTTGCGCGAACGAAGACCAGGGTCGCCGGGGCGCTTCGGTTGCAGGACTCTCGTCCCGCGGTGGCGATGCAGACTGGCATCACAGGGGGAGTCGAACCCCGAGCCTTTCGGCCCTGCCGTTAACGACTTATCAGGTCGTTGCAATAGAGGGAGTCGAACCCTCGACACAGCGATTAACAGTCGCTTGCTCTTACCACTGAGCTACATTGCGGTGGTGGTTAGGGTCACGTGCTTGCGCGGTACACACAGCAGCAGCGCTGCAGCGTGCCAGCGTGGTTGGAACCACGGCCGCTGACACAAGAACGTCGGCCCAGACCTCGGTACCGACGGACGCGAGTGCGTCCATCAGAATTCTTGGCAGCGGCAGGCGGAGACGCTGCTCCGCCTGCCTCTCTTATGCGTTCAGATGCATACGCGAGTCCTTCGGCACGCCGTGGAGCAGGAACTCCACCTGGTCGGCGAGGATCTTGCGATTGCTGAGGATGAACGCCTCGTACCGATTCGGCACGTACGGCACGTAGTGCAGCTTCATGCCGGCTGCTTCCGGCGTGCGATTCGCCTTGCGGTTGTTGCACGCCTTGCACGCCGCCACGAGGTTGGTCCACGTGTCGGCGCCGCCCTTCGAGCTCGGCACGATGTGCTCCATGTCGAGCTGGTCGTACCGGAAGCGCTGCGCGCAGTACGCGCAGATGTACCGGTCGCGGGCCAGCAGCATGTCCTTCGTGAGCGTCGGCACGTGATCGAAGTGGCGGACGATGAAGTCCTTACCCTTGATCGCAATGATCGAGCTCGCGCGGATCAGCGACTGCATACCCGTCGCGCGCTGTGTGCCACCGCGCAGCACGAACTCGCTCGTGCCGGCGGCCCACGCGATCATGTCGGTCGCGTAGTAGTGTGCGGCATCGCGCACGTTGATCCACCGGTGCGGAGCGCCGGCGACGTCGAGCGCGAGAATGTGCGGACTCATGGTTGCTCCTCCTTCGGTGGTTGACGTTGATGGTCGTGCAGGATGGATTCGAACCATCGATGGTCGGCGTATGAAGCCGATGCGTTGAACCGCTTCGCCACTGCACGGGCGGGAGAGACTGGTGGACCTGGCGAGACTTGAACTCGCAACTCCCTGCTTGCAAGACAGGTGCGCTACCAATTGCGCCACAGGCCCGTGAAACGTTGGTCGCCGCTACTGGATTCGAACCCGCAACCTCTCGATTATCGGTCGAGCGCTCTAGCCGTTGAGCTAAGCGGCAAATGAGAGTGGTCGGGACTGCAGGATTCGTTGCGACCACCTGCTCTCATGGTTCTTGTCTGGGCAGGCGCTCTGGCAGGCTGAGCTAAGTCCCGAGGAAAAGTTGGTGTGACGTGCGGGATTCGAACCCGCGCCCTCCGGGATCACAATCCGGGACTCTGGCCTCTGAGCTAACGTCACCATCGAGTTTGGTTGGGAAGGTAGGGCTCGAACCCACATTCGCGGAGTCAGAGTCCGCAGTCCTGCCATTAGACGACTTCCCAAACCGGCGCTCCGTTCCCGCTGAGCTATGCGCGCATGTGGTTGGCTGGCCAGACTGGCTTCGAACCAGTGACCGCTCCGTTAACAGCGGAGTGCTCTGCCATCTGAGCTACTGGCCAAGTAAAGGTGGTGCACAGGGCAGGAGTTGAACCTGCAACGCCTGCCTCTTCAGGGCAGCGCTCTACCGGTTTGAGCTACCTGTGCAGTGCTGATCGTGGCGCCACGTACGGGATTCGAACCCATGACTTCTCGCTAGACAGGCGAGCACTCTGGCCGCTGAGTTAACGTGGCAATGGAATTGGTGGATCGTGAAGGACTTGAACCTTCAACCTGCCGGTTAAGAGCCGGATGCTCTGGTCATTGAGCTAACGATCCAATTTGGTCCCTTCCCCCGGATTCGAACCGGGACGTCGCGAGGACGCTGGGTTCTGAGCCCAGCGCGTCTGCCAAATTCCGCCAGGAAGGGAGCGTCATCTCGAGCAGCCATCCCTGGAGCCGTGCCCGGCCGGTACATCCATGTACCGGCGTTCGCGCCGTTCGAGGACACGTTAAGTGTCCTCGAAGAGGCATCGGCGCTCACCCCTTGATGCACATCACCTGCTTCAAGGTATGTACGACATCGACGAGCTCGGCCTGCGCGGCCATCACCGCATCGATATCCTTGTACGCACCGGGAATCTCATCGAGCACACCTTCGTCCTTGCGGCACTCAACGCCGGCGGTCTGATCCTTCAGATCTGCAAGCGTGAAAGTACGCTTCGCGGCTCCGCGCGACATGCGACGACCCGCACCGTGCGAGCACGAGCAGTACGAATCCTCGTTGCCCTTGCCGCGCACGATGTAGGACTTCGCGCCCATCGAGCCCGGGATGATGCCGAGCTCGCCGCGACGCGCCGACACCGCACCCTTGCGCGTCACCCACACCTGCTGGCCGAAGTGCTCCTCGACCGACGCATAGTTGTGATGACACTGCACGGCGTTGTCGAACGTCGCAATCTCGCGGCCGAACTCCGCATGCAATGCGTTGAGCACGGCATGCATCATCAGCGCGCGGTTGTGGGCAGCGTAGTCCTGAGCCCAGCGCAGGCCCTCGACGTACATGTCGAACTCCGGCGAGCCCTCGTCGAGCCAAGCGAGGTCGCGATCGCGCAGACCGCGCTCCTTGCGCTCGGCGATCTCGCGCGCCATGTGGATTGCCGTCTCGCCGATCGTCTTGCCGATGTTGCGCGAGCCGGAATGCAGCATGACCCACACGGCGCCCGACTCATCGAGGCAGAGCTCGATGAAATGGTTGCCGCCGCCGAGTGTGCCGAGCTGCTTGACTGTGCGCGAGTGATCGTACTTACCGATCTCGTCCACGATCTTTAGCTTGTCGTATCGCGCCGTGAGCTTCTTGCCCGTGTTCGCCAGAGCAACGCCGCGCAGTCCTTCGTGCAGCGTATTCACCGGCGAGTGATGATGGTTGAAGCCGACCGGCACATTGCGCTCGATACGCGAGCGCAGACGCGCAAGCGAATCCGGCAACTCGTTCGCAGAGATCTCCGTGCGGATGGCCGCCATGCCGCAACCGATGTCCACGCCGACGGCGGCCGGGATGATCGCCGCCTTCGTCGGAATCACCGATCCGACCGTCGCGCCCTTACCGAGATGCACGTCGGGCATCACGGCAACGTGGCCCGCCAGGATCGGCAGCTCCGCGATGTTGCGCAGCTGCTTGACCGCATCCCACTCGACTTCGACGCCAGAAGTCCACGACTTCAGGTTGTCGATCTTCGTCATTGCCTCGATGCCCATGACACATTCTCCTATTTTGCTGAACGAACAAGAAATGAATTGGTGCCGACAAACCGGAGCCCCCTGTCGGATTCGAACCGACGACCTTCTGCTTACAAGGCAGCTGCTCAGCCGGCCGAGCTCAGAGGGCGTTGAAATCAGATTGGTGGGCAGCCAGGGAGTCGAACCCCGTGTGTCGCTAAGGACGGCTGGTTTACAGCCAGCTGCAGTCGCCAGTGCTGCTCGCTGCCCGCCCTCGACGTTGGCAACGTCGCGTTCTGGCCTGACTGACTACATCCGCAAATTTCAGAGCGAGTGAGACCCTCACGCTTGCACGTGCTTCGAAAACTCTCACCAGCTCCGGGCTCTCACCCTCGACTCCGCAAGCACTGCTGCGCGTGTTGGACGCGCACGCATGCCGCGCATCCGGAGAATCCAGCGCGCAATGCGACGCCAGGGTGAGAGCCCCCTGTCGAATTTCAGATTGTTAAACAGCGTCCCGGTTGAGCGAGCAACGCGGGTGGCGGAACACTGTCTGGGTGGTTTTTGCCGACTCTGAGAGGGTTTCTCAGATGGCTAGGCTCCCGTGGTGCCCCGTCCGGCTTGCGCCTTCGGGGGCAAAGAGCCCAAAAGGCGGTCAGCTATCGAGTTCGGTCCGCTCGTCGCGATAATGTTTCGCGAACGGACGCGACCTGCTACCCGTAAGCGACGGGCAGCCGGCCGCGGCGCGATTCAGATCGCGTAGCGTGCTTTGCGTGGCTGTTCCGTTGATCGAAAGCATTTCAGTCACTTTACAAATGAATGCGGCGCGGGCCGCGGAATTTCGAGCGGCGCGAAGAATAGCACTTGGCGTTGCGGATGCAACTGCTATTTGACAGCGGCGCGCCGCGCGTCACACGTTCCGCGCGCCGACCATCCAACAAGCGGCGCTGAAGCGCGCTTCTGCTCCGTGCACGAATGCATCGAAAGCTGCGCGAACCACTGTGGCAACCTGCGCTCGAATCTGAGGATCTGCTTCCTGAAGAGCGCGGCCGACGGGACCGAATCGCGTCGCGTACCGTGTCAGCTCTTTTGCCGGCAGCGTGCACGGCACATCGATCGGCTGGATGTCGATTGTGTTCCAACCGCTCTCCTCCAGAATCGAGCGGACGCGCAGCGCATCCGCGAAGCCAAACTGCCCTGCCTCATCCGGCCGGCGCGGCGGGAGATTCGGCAGCAGCGGCGCCGCGGCGCGTTCGGCCGTCGTCATGAATGGATTCTCCTCAGGACTGCGCCACGCCACGAATCGCAGTTCACCGCCAGCTCTGACCGCACGCCGCAGATTTGCGAACGCCTGCACGGGGTCGTCGAAGAACATCACGCCGAATCGCGAAATGATCATGTCGAATGCTACAGGCTCGAACGCGTGCGTCTGTGCGTCCGCGCAGACGAATGACGCCGGTGCGCCTTCACGCTCGGCCATCGCGCGCGCGGCTTCGATCATCGGCTCCGAGATGTCATTTCCCAGACAACGACCCGACGCGCCAAGCAGCCGCGCGACTGCGCGCGTCGTACTGCCAGTGCCGCAACCGATATCGAGCACCTGGCGCGCCACGGAGTCGGACACGGCTTCGACGAGCACGTCCTCGAACGGCTGCAGCACCTGGTCGACCAACGCCTGTGCCTCCACCCACGCGCAACCTGCCGTACCGCTCCACTGAGTAGCCGTCACCATCGTGTCCTCCTGCTTGCCTTCTGCAAGCGCTGGCGCCACTCTGCCACTTGAAGTCGACTTGAGGTCAAGCGATGAAGGCCCTGGACATCACCGAGGTGGCGCGGCGCTCGGGCGTTCCCGCCTCGACGCTGCGGTACTACGAGGAAAAGGGATTGATCGTCTCGATCGGCAGGCGCGGCCTGCGGCGCCTGTTCGATGGACGCGTGCTGGAACGGCTGGCGCTCATCGCACTCGGCCGGGCATCCGGTTTCTCGCTCGAAGAAGTTGCGCGGCTGTTCGCCGCAGACGGACCGCCGCGCATCGATCGACAGCTGCTCGCGGCCAAGGCAGACGAGCTGGACCGGACGATTCGCGAGCTCACAGCCATGCGTGACGGCTTGCGGCATGCAGTGGCTTGCCGCGCGCCGAGCCACATGGAATGTCCGAATTTCCAGCGCTTGCTGCGAGCCGCCGCGACCGGCAGCATTCGCGCGCGAAAGCGCAAGCCGCTCTGAAGGAAACCCGAATGTCGGATTACGAAATCAGCACCGACCTCGCGCGGCTCGACGTCGACGCCATCCATGCGTTCCTCACGCAGAGCTACTGGTCGCCCGGCATTCCGCGCGCGGCAGTCGAACGTGCTATCGCCAACTCTTTGTGCTTCGGTGCCTTCTGGCAGGGGCAGCAGGTCGGGTTCGCCCGCGTGGTCACCGACAGGACCACGTTCGCATACCTGTGCGACGTCTACGTACTCGATGCCCATCGCGGCCACGGCCTGGCACAGCAGATGATGACGCGCATCGTGCAGCATCCCGACTTGCAGGGACTGCGCCGGATGATGCTGGCGACCCGTGACGCGCACGGCCTGTACGCAAAGTTCGGTTTCAAGCCGCTGGCCGCGCCGGATCTGATCATGGAACTCCACAAGCCGAACGTGTACTCGGCGGGCTGAACCTGCGGCTGGCGGGCCGGGAATCGCAAGATCTGTCTCGGGACCGCCGACCCGATTGCGCAAATGCCTTCCTGAGTCACATTACCGGCCAGTCCGGCTAGACTTCGCGGGGCGCTATCGCTCACGATGGGGCTGGGCAGCGGCTGAACTCGCTCGCGACAGCGAACTCTACTATTTGCGAGCAGTCCAAGGAGCTGCCGTCGTGGGGGAATCGATGTCGATACGGACCGGTTTTCTGTTGGCAGCACTGCTGCTGAGCGCGGCGCAGCCCGGCGTCGGCGCCGACCAGGAGCAGCCGCCCCAGTCAGCGCAGCCACCGAAGCTGCCGTCCGGTGAAGAAGTCATTCCGACTACCGCTCCGCCGCTGAGCGCCATCGAACCGGCCATCGAAGAAGTTCAGGTCGAAGCGCCCGAGCCGCGCTACGTCGCGCCGACCCTGCGCGACAGCATCGGGCGCATCTGGGCGCCGGTGCTGATCAACGGCAAAGGCCCGTTCCGCCTGGTGCTCGATACCGGCGCCAGCAAGTCCGCCCTCCTCCCCCGCGTCGCTCGTGCGCTCGGCGTGCCGATGCAGACGGGCACCATGCGCGTGCACGGCGTCACCGGCTCGACCGACGTGTCGACGGTCGCCATCGACCAGATCGAGGTCGGCGAGCTGCTCATGGGCGCAACGACGCTGCCGATCGTGCCGGACGTGTTCGGCGGCGCCGACGGCGTACTCGGCAACGAAGCGCTCGGTGACAAGCGCATCTACATCGACTTCCGCCGCGACCGCATCGAGATCATGCGCTCGCGCAGCGAGCGGCCGGGCCTCGGCATGAACAAGATCCCGTTGAAGCTCACGCGCGGCAAGCTCCTGTCGTTCAAGACGCGCATCGGCTCGGTGGCGACGACGGCAGTGATCGACACCGGTGCACAACGCACGATCGGCAACCAGCCATTGCGCGACGCGCTGAACCGACGTCAGCGCAACTGGCAGCAGGAGGAAATCATCGGCGTGACGCTCGACGTGGCGAAGGGTGACAACATTCCGACGCCGCCGATTGCCTTCGGCAAGGCAACGCTCAGCGGCGTGCGCATTACCTTCACCGACACTGCGATCTTCCAGCACTGGGGGCTCACGAGCGAGCCGGCGTTGCTGCTCGGCATGGACGTGCTCGGGCTGGTCGACGTACTCGTCATCGATTACAAGACCCAGGAGCTGCACGTGCGTTTCCGCGGCCCGAAGTCGACCATGACGAAAATGCGCGACTCCAGAACCGATTAGCGTCGCATCAGCGCACGCCACCGCAGGGGTAGTCATGCTGACAGTGCATCATCTCGGCATCTCGCAGTCCGAGCGCATCGTGTGGTTGTGCGAGGAGCTGTCGATCCCCTACGAGCTCAAGAGATACGACCGCGATCCGGTCACGCGTCTGGCGCCCGCCGAGTACAAGGCGCTGCACCCGTTCGGCACCGCCCCCGTCATCACGGACGGCAAGGTAGTGCTGTCGGAGTCCGGCGCGGTCATGGAGTACATCATCACGCGCCACGGCAAGGGCCGGCTGGCCGTGCGGCCGGACGCAGCGAACTACGCCGACTACCTGTTCTGGTTTCATTTCGCGAACGGCTCGATGATGCCGGTGCAGTTCGCCGGCGCGATCAAGCCGAGTCCCGACGAAACGCCGCGCACGCGCATCTCGCGCGAGCGCTGCGAGCGCACCTGGAAGATGGTCGAGGCCCGGCTCGGCGAGGTGCCCTACTTCGCCGGCCAGGAATTCACCGCTGCCGACATCATCATGCTGTTCCCGCTGACGACCATGCGTGCGTTCGTGCCGCGCGACATCTCGGGTTACCCGAACGTCCTCGCGTATCTGCAACGTATCGGCGCGCGTCCCGCGTATCGGCAGGCGATGCAGAAAGGCGATCCGCAGATGACGCCGATGCTGACCTGAGGCGTTTTCGCCGAGCCTACTTCGTCAGCCAATAGTCGCGCATGAGCTCGTGCGACCACTGCGGTTGCCGCACGGCTGCGCGCGGCAGGAGCTCCGCCATGACCGGCTTGATGTCGAGCACTGGCGTGCCGTCTATCGCATCCAGCTCCTGCACGAGCAGCACCCGCCCCTCGACGCGAACCAACCTGCAAATGGTGCTGCCGAGGCGATTCGGTCGATTCTTGCCGCGCTGGGCGAAGATGCCGACCGCAGGCCACTGCGGGTTGTTGCGCGGGTGGCGCGCTCCCGCGACGATCTTCGCCGACTCGACCTGGTGGAAATAGAACAGCACTTCGACGTGCGAAAACTCGCCGAGGCCCTGCAACGCCTCCGCGGCGAAATCCGGGCACGAGCTCGATGCGCGCCTGCTCGCCGCCCCAGAAATCATCCTCCGCGTGGGGCCGCGGCGCCTGCACGTAGCCGATCGGCTCGATCTCGATTTTCATCACGTGAGTGTAGTTGAAGCGCGTAGATGAACCGCAATAGCCATCGCCCAGCCAAGGGACTAAGCTCGGTGTCGATCGGTGTTGTTCACTTTCGTTCGGGGGCTGAGCTTCGCGCCTGCCGACGTCACTGAAGCCGTCGACCGCGCGCCCGCCCTAGGAGGAGTGCGATGAAGGCCGGCACCCGTCTGTCGTTGGAGATGGCGACGTGCGCCTTGTGCGCCGCCGCGATTCTCGGCTGCTCCCGCAGTGACACTTTGCCTGCCGACGTCACCGGAGCCCTGGAGCAGGCCTTCACCCGTCACGATCTCGCTGCCACCGTCGCGCTGTTCGCCGACGACGCGCAGATCCTGCCGCAACACGGCCCCGCCGATCCGCGGCCGTCAGGAAATCGAGGAGTACTTCGAGGACAGCATGACGCCGAAGGTCGTGTACGACACCGACACGGAGATGACGCTCGTGCGTGGCGATCTCGGCATCGAGCAGGGCCGCTATCGCGTGCGCAACGTTCGCCGCGGCTGGACGTGGAAGAAGGCAAATATCTGCACGTCTGGCGCCGCGTGAAGAACGACTGGAAACTGTACCGGATCATCTACAACACCGATGTCGAACCGCGCACCGAGGTCTCGATCGAGCCCGCTCGCGAAGAGTAGAGCTAGGAGATTCGCCATGAGTACTCGTCTGTTCAGACGCTCTCGCGACCCCGAGCCCGCCGGCGAGCCCGCGAGTGGCGCGAAGTCGCCGCGCGAAGCGCTCAATGAGCAATGGTTGCGGATCCGCGCCGGCCTCGGCGGCTCGCCCGCGATCGACAGCATGGACGCGGTCTACCGCGCCGAGCTGCGCGACCTGCGCAGCGCGGAGATCCAGGCATGCGCACTCGTCGACGAAATCTGGGTCACGATGCTCAACGGCCCGCTTGCAGAGCGCGTGAGCCAGTACGTCGCCGCGCTACGCCGGCGCAGCGCCGAGCACGCGGCCTGCTGGAGTCGGCGAAGAGGCCCGCAGCCATCGCAACCAGGTGATGCGCGCGCTGGTGAACGAGTCGAGCCGGATCGCCGAGAACTGCGCCACGAACGTGCGCGACGTCGTGCTGGTCGCGACGCTCCAGCACATGGTGCATTACCTGATCGCGAGCTACGGAACGATCGCAGCACATGCGAAGATCCTGGGCTTCGCCGAGCAGGCGGCCCTGTTCGCCGGCAATGCCGACACCGATCAGCAGTTCGACGCGGACCTCAGCACCCTGGCGAAATCCGAAGTGAATCCCGCGGCGCTCATTGCTCGGGAAGCGCCGCACTGATCAGCCCGCGAGCCGCGGCGGCCCGTCGGCACCACGAGCTGCCGATCGCTGGCGTCGCCCCAGCTCAACAGCGGGCTCGGAATGTGCCCGCTGTCGCCGACGGCCAGCACGCGCACCGAGCCGTCCGGCTGCACCTGGATCACAGTCAGGCTCGCGTGGGCCACGGACATTGCGAGCCACGCCCGCGGATCGACCCTCAGCGCCTTGACCACGAGATAGCGAATGACGTTGCCGTGGGCGACCAGGATGTCGTTGCGCCTGGCATCTTTCGCGGCCGCAAAGAATTCGGCGAAAGCCTGATCCAGCTGCTTCGCGCACGCGGCCCGCTCGGCAGCCGCATCAGCCGGCGCTGCTTCGTACACCGGCGGCGTGCACTCTCTAAGCAGCGGCGACTGCGCGACCGGCAGTTCGCAAGCGTCTCGTGCATGACTGCCGCCGTGTCCCTCGCCCGCTGCAGCGGGCTGGACGTCATGGAATCGAAGGAGACTCCGCTGCCGCTCAAGCGCGCGGCGATCAGGCGCGCCTGAGCAACGCCCAGCGCCGTGAGCCCGGGGCCGAGCTGCGGATCCGCCTTGGGGTCGGCGACATACGCGCCATGGCGAACCAGATAGACCGTTCGCGGAAACGCCTGCTGTGCCTGGGCGCTGCACGCCCATACGACGAGCGCCACTGCTGCGATTACGCGCATCCGCGTACGGCTCATGACCATCTGCACGACTCCTGAATGAAACGAACCTAGCGGGCAAAAGCCACGCCTTTTGACGGCGCTGTCGAAAGGGCCTTGGCCACTTTCGACCGGAAAACTATTCTGCGCGGCTTGCGCACGGGATAGCGGCGGCAAGGCGGCCGCGGGTCCCTCGGCGTGTCCGCCTCGAGCTGGATCTTCGTCACTACGCCTTCCTCGACGACGACGTAGCCCATCGCACGGGCGATCTCGAGAACGCCGCGGTACAGCTCCTCGGGCGACTGCGGCGTGTCCCATCGGGCCGTGACCAGCGCGCACACGCCCGGCTCGAGCTCGAACGTGCGGCTGGTGAGCCCGCCCAGGTAGGTCGCGATCTTGCCGAAGTCGGCATCGACGAACGTCGGCCGATGCTTGACCACGGTCTGCATCTTCGTGACCTGGCCCCAGGCGCCGGCCGCAACGGCGATCGCCCCGGCCGCCAGATCGTCACGAACACTGTCCGGATTCGAAACATGAGCTCCTACCTGACCTTCTTCACGATGCGGTCGGTGGCGCCGAGCTCGCGGTAGATGTAGTGCGTGACACGGCCGGCCGCGTCCTTGACGAAGACGATGCGCGAAGATTCGCCGCCCGCCGCTTCGCCCGGCACGAAGAACGTCGTGGCACTCTCGGGCAGCCACTCGTCGGGTTCGCTCGTGCCGAAGATCTCCGCGAGGTGATCGTCCTTGCGCTCGATCTTCGAGATCAATGTCGGCGCCCATTCGTAGTGGCCGACATAATCGTCGAGGAGCGAGGGATCGATCCTCGCAGCTTTCGGCTCCGGCCAGATCAATCCGTCGGCCACGCCGAGCAGCAGCCAGCGCCCTTCCCGGCGCACGTGCGTCTCGATCTGCCACTTGTGGACCTTGGTCGTCTGCCCGCCGACTTCGGTGAGCTGATCCGCATGAAACGTCACCATGGCGGTGTCGCCGCTGATGCGTACCTTGACGTCCTCCAGCGGCCCATACCAATAGGTGACCTCGCGAGGCCACGAGCGATGCCAGCGGATCCACGCCTGCTTTGAGAAGGGAATGCCAGGGTCGCGACCAGGATCCACGCAATGCGGGTAGGCATGCAGCCATATGTACTGCATGCGACCCGAGCTGCGCTAGTCCCGGTCGCAGCGAACCTCGACGTTGTCAATGTCCTCGTCGCGGATCGTGCCGGAACCGTGCCGCACCTCGCAGCGGTCGAACAGCGGCTGCCGCGCGGATCGTGACGTTGTACTGCGCACCGTTCGGCAGTCGCGTCGCGGAACGTGAACCGGCCGTTGGCGGCAATCTCCAGGTCGTCGGCGCCGTTGTTCTGGATCACCAGCCCCGAGGCCGCGCAAGCCGCGAAACGCGACCGCCGACGCTGAAGTCGCGCGTCATGCACTCGACGACGATGTTCGTGACGTTGCCGTCGCCGACGAAGCCGGAGCCGTTCGACACCGCGCACGTCTGCTCGGGATCGCGCGGCTGTCTGGCGATCGTCACGTCGTAGCGCGCGCCGCTCGGCAACGCCGTGGCGAACACGAATGTGCCGCTCTGCGTCGATCGTCAGCTCGTCGCCGCCGTTGTTGCGCAGGACCAGATCGGTCCCCTCGAGATTGCGCACCGTGCCGCCGATCGAGAAGTCGCTGGTGCTGCAGCTCACGACGACGTTGCCGACGTCGCCACTGCCGACCGTGCCGCGGCCGTTCGTCACCGTGCACGCCTGGTTCGGATTCGACGGCTGCGTTCGAACCGTGACGCTGTACGTCGCGCCGCTCGCGAGCTCGGCGGGGAAGGTGAACAAGCCGTCCGCGCCCACGGCGAGGTCGTCGCTCCCATTGTTCTGCAGGACCAGGCCCGGAGCCGAGCAACCCGATGACTGTGCCGCCGACCGAGAAGGTGCTGGACGCGCAAGTGACGCGCGCGTTGGTCACGTTGGTGCTGCCGATCGTGCCCGCGCCGCTCGCAACCGTGCACACCTGCGTCGGATTGCTCGGGCTGCAGCCGCGACGCTGACGCGATACTGCGATCCGCTCGGCACCGGCGTCCCGAACGTGAAACTGCCGTCGGAGGCGATCGGCAGATCACCGTCGCCGTTGAATTGCAGCACGAGTCCGGAGCCCGCCAGTCCGCTCACAGTGCCGCCGACGGTGAAGCTGCTGGTGACGCAATCGATCGTGATCTTGGTGACGTTGCCGCCGGCGACGGTGCCGGCATTGTTGCCGACTGTGCAGACCTGCGACGGATTCGTCGGCTGCCGACGCACCGACACGTCATACGCCGCGCCATCCTGCAGCGCCGTCTCGAATGCGAACGCGCCGCTGCTGACGATCGACAGGTCGTTGCCGCCATTGAGTTGCACCTCCAGGCCCGAGCCGGCGAGCCCCGTGACGCGGCCACCGATGGTGAAGCGGTTCGAGGCGCACGCAACTTCCACGTTGCTCACCTCCGCGCCGCGGACCGTCCCGGACGGGTTGCGCACGACGCAGTTCTGCGCGCTCGGCTGCGAGCGGACCGTGACCGTATAGGTCGCGCCATCGACCAGGCGATTGGCGAAGGCGAAGCTGCCGCTGGCGGAGATCGGCAGATCGTTGCCGCCATTGTTCTGCAGCACCAATCCCGCGCCGGCGAGCCCGGAGACAGTGCCGCGGATGGCGAACTGGCCGGTCGCGCACGTAACCGCAACGTCCGCGACATTGGCGCCCGCGATGCTGCCGCTGCCTCGGGCTACAGTGCAGGACTGTGCGGGCGATGTAGGTTGAGAGAGGACAGCGACGTTGTAGGCCGTCCCGGTTGCAAGCCGCGGCCGCGAACGTGAACGCGCCATCGGCCGCGACCGGCAGGTCGCCGCCGCCGTTGTTCTGAAGCACGAGCCCGCTACCGGCCAGGCCGCTGACGTTTCCACCGACCGTGAAGCTGTCCTGAGCGCCCTGCGTGGGCGGCGGCGAGGCTGCTGTTCCTGCTCTTCCAGACTCCCTCTGACCATTCGAGCACGCGACGAGCGCCGGCAGCAGCAGCCAGCCAACTCGAGCGCACGCAGCGCAGCGAGAGCATTGTTTCCCCATGTCGGATTCTTGTCCATTGTCATACCGACACGGGCAGCGAAATGTTCCCCGCGGGTGACCGGCCGGATCAGCTGGGCGTCGTCGTAGCGGAAGGAGTTGATGCGCGGACTGACCGGGTGGGCAATCATCGTGTTGCTGCGGCAGCGGCTTGAGCACTGTCGCGCGACCGCCGGGCGCGCCGGTCAGCCACACTGCGTAGTCGCGCGTTCGAGGATCGCGGGCATCTCGGTCAGCCGAGCCCTGCAGCTCCGCCAGCAGCGGGTTGGGCGGAACGGTGACGAGCGCGCAGCCCTCGATCACGTCGTCGCCACCTCCGCCTCGGTGCGATCCCAGACCGCGGCCACGCCGAACACCGGTCGGTTCACGAGGCGGACGAAGAACGGCTGGCGATGACCTTGCCACGTCAGCTGCCAGGTGTAGAAGCCGAACATCGGCACGATGCAGCGCCGTCCGATCTGCCAGGCACCGCGCGTTGCAGATGCATGCTCGATCTCTGCGAGAGGAAGCAGTGACTGCACACGCCTTGGCCGCGTCGGCTTCGGCCCAGTCGGGGATCAATCCCCAGCGCAGCATGACGCCCTCGACCTCGCTGTCGTGCATGCGGATTACCGGCACGTAGCGCGAAGGCCCGACATTGAAGCTCGGCGAGAATTGCCACCAGCGGCGCACCACGCCGAACTCCACTCGGCCTGCTCCGCGTCCGGCGTGACGTACCGTTCGCACATCCCCAACTGGCAACCCCGCTGTCATAGGAAGGATCCGTTAGACCGGTAGCTTTGCGACCCTCCCTTTCGAGAGGTGTGCCTTTTGCAGCGCGATCAGCGTGGCTCCCGCCGAGGATTGCTGTCAACGCGGTTTAACGCGTGCGTGGTGTTATGTGACAAACTAGCCGGCAAAAGCCGCGCCTTTTGACGGCGCTGTCGAAAGGGCCTTGGCCGCTTTCGACCACTAATGACCGGCGAGCGCTTCACGCAGCCGCACTTTCGCGAGCCGAGCATCGGCGCTGTCGGCAACTTCAGTACTGCCGATCTGCCGCGCGCACTTCGACAGGCCGATCAGCGATTGACCGCGGCCCGGCGCCATCACCTGCGCCGCTTCGAATGCTGTGCACGCTTCCTTCGCGCGACCGAGCTCCAGCAGCACCTCGCCGAGCAACTCGTTCGCCGGCTTGTCGAGCGACGGCGGGCCGAACTCCATCGGACTTGCGCGCTCGCCCGCGGCCGCTTCGGACAACAGCGCGAGCCCCTCCTTGCTGCGACCGCGCTTCAGCAGCAGCAAGCCGTCGAGTTGCTGCTGCTCGATCTTCGGCCAGCGCTACATCGGATCATCCGACGCGACTCCCGCAGCAGTGGCCGCAGCCACATAGCGCTTGTTGGAATTCTTCGCACGTCGATCGCGGCGACGGCGGCATCGAGTTTGCCGAAGCGAACCGCACCGTAGGCATCCGCCCAATCGCGCGTGAACTCCGCAGTGATCAGGTTCTCGATGTTCACCTTCATGGCAGCGACCGGTCCCGACCAGTCGCCGGAGTCGATCAGGTAGCGCGAGCGCATGACGGCTGAAGGAAGCGGCCGAGCTGTTGTCGGAGTCCAGCGCACTCTGTGCACCCATCTCGTGCTCGGGCATGACCGGATTGCTTCGCATCTCCTCGCCGCAACCTTCGACGAGGCGCAGCGCATCGGCGAAGCGGCCCTGCTGCAGATAGGCATACGAAAGCCACGTAACCGGATGGCCGCAGCCGAGCGGCGGCGCGTCCTTGTTCGCGCGCTCGCATAGCCGCGTTGATCAGGCTGGATCGTCCGTTCGTTGGCCGCGACCGTCTCGTCCCACATGCCGAGCGCAAGATAGATATGCGACGTCATGTGCTGCGCGTGCGGGGAAGCCGGCGCGATCTTCGCGTACGCATCTGGCCGCCCGCAGCCCGAGCGGCGCATGCACGGAATCGTCGACCGAATGGATCAGGTAGTGCGCGGCTCCGGGATGCTGCGGGTTGCGCTCGAACACTTCCTCCATCAGCGCAGCGGCGCTCATGTAGGTCGGCACATCGCGGCCGGCGTTCGATGTCCCGAGCAGCGCGAGCGCGTACAAGCATGTCGCGTCGACGTCATCGGGATACTTCGCGTGCAGCTGCTCCATCGCGAGCGCGTAACGGTGCTCGCGATCGTTTCCGTCACCTTCGCCGAACAGGATCTCCGCGGCACCGAGATAGGCTTTTTCGCGCGGAGTCTTCGCCTTCGCGGCGCGCGCCTGCGGCGTCGGACCGAGCTTGGCAAGGCAGCGCGTGCCGAAGCCAAGTCCTGCTCGTGCCAGACTGCATGATCGAACGACATCGCCTCGCCCCAATACGCGAGCGCGAACTCCGGGTCCGCGGCCTGCGCACTCCGGAAAGCGCGCGCTGCAAGCGGATATTGGAAATTGTGGAGCGCCGCCAGCCCCTGGATGAAATCCGCTTGCGCGGCAGGCGCACCGGAGTTCTCGAACGAGATCGACGCCGAAATTCTGCTCCGTGGCCTGGCACGGCGGAGCAGGATCAGACAGGCAGTCGTCGCAAACATGCGCAGAGACATCGTGACTCCCCGGTTGCGTCGTTCCTCGAGGTGCATACGTTGCCTCATACTGCGCGCGAAACCAATCGATCCATGGGTCGAGGGCTGCATGACTGGCGCGAAGAACTCTCCCTGGCGGCTCGCTTTCCTTGCTTCCTGCCTGCAACTGGGCGCGTTCAGTAGTGTCGGCGCGGAGTCGGCCACACCGCTCGCCATCGGCGAGACGTTCACGCTGCAATCCAAGGCGTTGGGCGAGACCCGCCGCATCAACGTCTATCTGCCGCCCGGCTACGCGGACTCGCCCGACAAGCGCTTCCCCGTACTCTACATGCCGGACGGCGGCCTGGCCGAGGACTTCCTCCACGTCGCGGGACTGGTGCAGGTCTCGGTCGGCAACGGCACGATGCGACCGTTCGTGCTGGTCGGCATCGAGAACACTGAGCGTCGCCGCGACCTGTCCGGCCCGACGCAGAACGAGGAAGACAAGAAGATCGCGCCGCGCGTCGGCGGCTCGGCCACGTTCCGCAAGTTCCTGCGCAGCGAGCTGATGCCCGACGTCAAGGCGCGCTACCGCACGACCGACGAGACCGCGATCGTCGGCGAGTCGCTGGCCGGATACTTCGTCATCGAGACGTTCGTGCTGGAGCCGGACCTGTTCGATACGTACATTGCGATCGACCCGAGCCTGTGGTGGAACGATCAAGCCCTGGTCAAGACCACCCCCGAGCGACTGCGCGCGCTATCGAAGCTGGACAACGCGCTCTGGTTCGCCAGCAGCGGCGAGCAGCGCGGTGACGGCATCGAGCGATTCGCCTGGGCCGCTCAGGCGAACGCACCGCAGGGACTGCAGCTGGCACTACGAGCCGATGCCGCAGGAGAAGCACTCCACCATCTACCACCCCGCCGCACTCAAGGCGTTTCGCGCAGTGTTCAGGCCGTAAGCGCGAACTGTGCTGCGCCCGAAGAGCGGCGACTGTTGCGTGTTCTGTGCCTGCCGACCCGTAGAATGCCGCCATGCTCGGGCACTTGCTGCAGGCGACCACGTCGCATCAGTGGGATGAAGCACGACGCTTGGTGCGCGAATACGCCGCGTCGCTGAACGTCGACCTGTCGTTTCAGAACTTCGACCAGGAGCTCGAGCACTTCACGAGTGAGTACGCGGCGCCGAACGGCGCCTTCATTCTCGCCGAAGACGACGGCCAGTATGTCGCATGCATCGGCGTTCGACGGTTCGCGGACGACATCGGCGAGATCAAGCGCCTGTACGTAGTGCCGGCAGCACGCGGTACAGGTCTCGGCCGCGCGCTCGTGGAGCGGATCATCGACGTGGCGCGGGAGATGGGATATCGCAGCCTGCTGCTGGACACCCTGCCGTTCATGAAGGAAGCGCAGGCGCTGTATCTTTCGCTCGGCTTCAAGCCGACGGACGCCTATCGCTTCAACCCGGTCGCGGGCTCGGCCTTCCTGCAGCTCGAACTTTGAGCCGCCGGGTGCGACCGGCCGCCACGGCTATTCGACCGTTCGACACTAACTTCCGTCCGCGGGTCGGCTGGCATTACATTCACGCTGCCGACCTGTAACCGCAACCCGGGGATGTTCCATGAAGCGACGCGAAGCGATCCAGCTGTTCACGGCTGCGGCTGCAGCCACGTTTGCGGGCGGCACGCTCGCCCAAGGCACACCTCAGAGCCCGAAACTGCGGGTGCTCCTCCTCGGCGGCACTGGGTTCCTCGGCCCGCACTTCGTCGAGGCCCTGCAGGCGGGCGGACACCAGGTCACGCTGTTCAACCGCGGGAAGAGCAACCCCGGGCTGTTCGCGCACCTCGAAACGCTCATTGGCGACCGCGACGGCAAGCTCGACGCGCTGAAGGGTCGGGACTGGGACGTCGTGATCGACGACTCGGGTTACGTGCCGCGCCACGTCAAGCTGACTGCCGATCTGCTCAAGGACCACGTTCGTCACTACATCTTCGTGTCGAGCATCTCCGTCTACGGCATCTTCCCGAAGCCGGGACTCGACGAGGACGACGGCGTCGCGCAGCCACCTGACCCGAAGGTGGAAGAGGTAACCGGCGAAACCTATGCCGGCCTCAAGGCGGGCTGCGAGCAGGTGATCGAGAGCACCTACGGCGTCCGCTCGACGATCGTGCGACCGCATTACGTCGTCGGCCCAGGCGACAGCACCGATCGCTTCACTTACTGGGCAGTGCGAGTGGCGCGCGGCGGCCAGGTGCTCGCGCCTGGCCGTGCCAGCGATCCGTTGCAATACATCGACGTGCGCGATCTCGCCGCGTTCATGCGCCGCTGCGTCGAAGAGCGACCGCCAGGCCGCTTCAACGCCTGCACGCCGCCGGGTGCGCACACGATGGGCGAGCTGATGGCGACGGGTAAGCGCGTCAGCGGTTCGAACGCGACATTCGTGTGGGCAGATGCCGAGTTCATTCAGAAGAACGGCCTCATGGAGAAAGGCGAGATTCCAATCTGGTTGCCGCCGACCGGGCCGCTCGCCGGCGCACTGCTCGTCAGCTCGGCGCGGGCCGTGCAACAGGGCCTGCGCTTCCGCGATCTCGACACGACGGTGCGCGACACGCTCGACTGGCACAACAAGCGTCCCGCCGAACAGCGCCAGAAGCTCGTCGTCGGCATGACCCCCGAGCGCGAAGCCGAGTTGCTCAAACTGGTGGCGGCGAAGAAGGGCTGAGCTAGCACGATGGCGTATTGGCTCTGCCAACTGTTCGGGTGGGGACTCATCGCGTTCGGCCAGACGCTGACGGCCGTGGCGAGCGAAGTACAGGCATCGACGCTGCGGATCGCTATCGAAGTCTCATTCGTCAATGTGCTGGCGGTCGTCTACACGCACTTGCTGCGCGGCTACATGAAACGCAACCGCTGGCAGACTCTTGGCATCGCCCGGCTGCTCCCGCGGATCTTCGGCGCCTCGCTCGTGTTCGGGTTTCCGATCGCGCTGCTCATGCGCTTCATGTCCATTGCAACGATGTGGGGCGGCGGCACGCCGGAGCTGCAGCAGGAAGTAGCCGACGTCGCCGGAGATTTCGGCGCCTGGCTGGTCTATGCCGACCCGCTATTCCTGCGCACGCTGAACTGGACTGTCACGATCGCGGCGTGGATCGTCGTGTACTTCAGCATCACCTCGCTGCGCGACCGGCGCCTCGTTGAGTTGCGCCAGTCGGAGCTGGCCCGCGCGCTGCAGGTCGCGGAACTGCGGCTGCTGAAGTCGCAGTTCAATCCACATTTCCTGTTCAATTGCCTGAACAGCGTCCGCGCGCTGATTGCCGACGACACCGCGCGGCGCGCAGAAGGCCGTGACGCAGCTGGCGCGGATACTGCGATACACGCTGACAGCGGGACAGGAGGAAGTCGTCACGCTGGAGCGCGAGCTGGAAACCGTTGCCGACTACCTGGAGCTCGAATCGCTGCGACACGGCGAGCGGTTGCGCATCGAGCGCGCCATCGCCGCCGAAGCCAGCGGTATGCACATTCCAGTGATGCTGCTGCAGACAGTGGTCGAGAATGCAATCAAGCACGGGATCGCCGAGCTGCCGCAGGGAGGCACATTGCGGATCAGCGCCACGATGCACGAGCGCGTGCTGATCATTGAAGTGGAGAACACCGCGGCCGCCTTCGCCGCGACGGCCGCCGTCGCCGGGTGTCGGACTGCGCAATGCGGCCGAGCGGCTGCGCCTGCTGTTCGGTGCGGGCGCCGTACTCGATCTCGATCTCTCGCGCCCTGATCTCGCGCTCGCCCGCATTCGCATACCGCAGGCCATATGAAAGCAATGATCGTCGACGACGAGCCCCTGGCACGACGCGAGCTGCGCCGGCTGCTGGCCGAGTTCCCGTGGGTGGAGATCGTCGCCGAAGCGGGCAACGTCGGTGAGGCGGCGCCGCGCAATCGAGGCGCACGCGCCCGACCTGCTGTTTCTCGATATCCAGATGCCCGGAGGCACCGGCTTCGACCTGCTCGCAAAACTCGAGCATGTGCCGCGCGTGATCTTCACGACGGCTTACGACCATCACGCCGTGCAGGCATTCGAGGTCAATGCCCTCGACTACCTGCTCAAGCCGATCGAGCCCGAGCGCCTCGCCGCCGCGCTCGGCCGCGCTCGCGGACCCGTGCCAATGCCGAGCGCCCCACGGCAGTCGACGATCGTCGAGAGGCTGTTCATCCGCGACGGCGCGCGCTGCTGGTTCGTGCCGCTGCACGAAGTGTGTCTGATCGTCGCCGAGGGCAACTACGTGCGCCTGCACTGGCGCGACGTGCGCCCGCTGCTCGGACGTCCGTTGAGCAGCCTCGAAGAGCGCCTCGACCCGCAGCGGTTCTTCCGTGCGAATCGCCGCCAGATCATCAACGTCGAGTTCATCGAGACGGTGGAGCCCGGCACCAGCGGGCAGCTCCACGTGCAGCTGCGCGGCGGTCCGGAGATCGAGATCTCGCGGCGCCAGGCGCGGATCTTCAAGACGCTGATGAGCGTGTGATCACTCGTGCAACGACTGAGGCGGCGTCTCGGTCGCGAACCTGACGGGCGTCGCGCCTTCCACCGGTCCGATGGTCGCGCTCTCGCTCACCAGCAGCTCGACTTCACGCTTGAAGCGCAGCACTCCCGCCACCGTGGCGCGCGGCCCGATGACCACGCGCGGCGGCGTGCTGCTACCGACCGGAACGCCCAGCCGGAAATCGCCGAAGGACAGTCCGATCACGCTGCGCTTGTGCACCACAATGCCGCCGTCGATGCGCGAGTCCGGCCCGATGTAGATGTCGCCGTAGGTCGTGGAGACCCGGCCGCCGACGCGCGCCCCGTCGATTCG
Organism: uncultured Gammaproteobacteria bacterium; assembly: GCA_963830745.1. Lineage (GTDB taxonomy): Bacteria > Pseudomonadota > Gammaproteobacteria > Steroidobacterales > Steroidobacteraceae > Steroidobacter. The sequence continues at coordinate 67,086 of CAWHNL010000005.1, read as the reverse complement.
GATCGCGCCGGAGTGGTTCGATAGACTTCCCGCAACTTCCGCGCCCTGCTCGAGCACCAGCGAGCCATTGCCGGTCTCGACGTCGCCCGAGACACGCGCATCACGGTGCAACGTGACTGCGCCCTAGAACGATTCCACCGACTCTGCACGCGCGTTCGACGCGAGCGAGATGTCGCGCGTGATGGTTTCAATGGGCTCGGACACTTCGCGTGCCGCGACGGATTCACATGGCGACGCGATCTCACTGGATGCAACGATGACCGCCAGCACTATCCAGGGCATGAATACGAATCGCATGACGCAGACTCCCCGATGTGACCTGGGGAGAAATCTACGGCAGCCGCCGAATCCGGCCGCGGATTTGTGGTGAGCGGTTGCTGGAATGGGGCGAGCGGCGCCGTCGCCTCTCCTCGCTCAACCCCTCCCCCACCCTGGCCCTCCCCCGCAAGGCGGGGGAGGGTTGGGAGAGGTCACGGCTGGGTGGGAGCTCAGGCAACCTTGCGCGCAGTGACGACAGGAAAATCGATCTCAGTGCGTGCAACGCTGTTCACGTAGTTCGTCCACGTGTTGAGCGCCACGTGCTGCACGATCTCGACGATCTCGCCGTCCGTGTAGCCGGCCGCCTGGACTGCGCGGACATCCTCATCGCTCACGTGCCCGCGCAGCTGCGCGACCTTGCGAGCGAACCGGACGGCCGCATCCGCCTTGGCGTCGTTCGAAGTCCCGTTGCGATTGGCAGCGATCTCGCTCTCGTCGAGCTTCGCCACGTTCTTGCCGAGATACGTATGCGCGGAGAGGCAGTAGTCGCAGGCGTTGAATTCTGCGATGGCAAGCGCGATGCGCTCCTGGGTGGCAGTGGGCAAGGCGCCTTGGCCGAGCGCGCCGAGCAAGCCGACGTAGCCCTGCAGCGCCGCCGGGCTGTTGGCGACCATGCGGAACAGGTTCGGCGCGACACCGAGTTGCTTCTTCACGCCTTCGAGCAGTGCACGAGAGGCCTCCGGAGCGGCCGCGATGGTCGCCGGGGTGGGAATGCGCGTCGTCATGTGAATCTCCGATGTGGTTGAAGTGACGGCGGGCAAATTAGCGGCTCTCATCTGTTGGAACTAGCTGCTATTCTTTGGAGGTACCTTCTCGAAATATGAGAACCCATGGATCGCCTCGAATCGATGTCTGTTTTCGTGGCAGTCGTTACAGCCGGCAGCTTCTCCGCTGCGAGCCGGCAGCTGCGCATGCCGTTGCCAACCGTGAGCCGCAAGGTCGCGGAGATCGAAGCGCACCTGAAAGCGAAACTGCTGGTGCGCTCCACGCGCAAGCTGGTGCTGACCGAAGCCGGGCAAGCGTATGTCGAGGACTGCAAGCGCATCCTCGAGGCAGTGACGGAAGCCGAGCGCGGCGCGTCTGGCCAATACAACGCGCCGCAGGGCGAGCTCACTGTCACAGCGCCGATCGTCTTCGGCCGTCTGCACGTCGTGCCGGTGGTGACTGAATTCCTCAGGGCCTATGCGCGCGTCGACGTGCGCTTGCTGCTGATCGACCGCCCGCTGAACCTGGTCGAGGATCACGTCGACCTCGCAGTGCGCATCGGCCCGCTGCCGGACAGTCGTCTCGTCGCCAGCAAGGTCGGCCAGATTCGCCGCGTGGCATGCGCAAGCCCGGCGTACCTGAAAGAGCGTGGCACGCCGAAGACGCCCCAGGATCTCCTGAAGCATGACTGCGTCACGTTCACAGGACTGACGGATGCCGGCTCGTGGACATTTCGCGATGAGGAGACCGCGCGCGTTCACTCGCGTCTCACGACGAGCACGGCCGAAGCTGCAATCGACGCAACAGTCGCGGGCGTCGGCCTGACGTGCACGCTCTCGTATCAGATAGCCGATGCGATCAAGGCCGGCCGGCTTGCTGTCGTGCTCAGGAAGTTCGAGCCTCCGCCGGTCCCCGTCAGCCTCATCTACGTCCAGGAGTCGCGCATCACTGCGAAGCTGCGCGCTTTTATCGACTACGCCGCGCCGCGGCTGCGCGCACGTCTGACCGACGCGGCTATCTGAGTATCAGTTGCGTCCGTGCGTCGACCGCGTCCTGCCTGCAGGCTCGCACGGTCGAGGCGAGTGCGACCGCCGGCGCATCGCCGGCGGCCGCAGTCTCCAGCAATACGAGCCGTCGGCAGAGCCGGACGGACAGGGCTGGGTTGCGTCACGCATCAGTAGAAGATCCCGTAGACCGCCTGCACGACCAGGCCGCCCGCGATCGCGGCGAGCACGACGTCGTTGTCGACGCGTACCCAGTGATAGCCGCGCGGCGGCGGGCGCAGCCGGTACGCGTAGTAGTCGTTCACGATGTAACGGCGGCCGTAGTACGCGCGAGGCAGGTGATCGCCGTAGCGCCACGAACGGTAGTGGTAGCCCGACGGCCTCACGTAACGACCGTAGTTGTAACGGCGACCGTCGTGATGACGGAACCCGTGGGAGCGGTCCCAATCACGGCGATTCCAATCGCGGCCGTCATGCCGATCGTCGCGGGAAGTGGATGGTCACGCCGATCGATGGTCGTAGCGCCGCTCGTGACGGTCGCGGTTGTCGGCCTGCGCAGTCGTGACGGCGCCGCCGATCAGCGCAAGCGCCAGGGCCGTAGCAGCAAACAAGCGTTTCATTTCGATCTCCCGCACACACCGGACTAACCGGCTTGGGATGCACTATCGAACGTCACCCCTGATCCCAAACTGAACGTTTTCAGACAGCTGCCGTTCAGCCAGTTTCTTTCGTCAGTGTGCGGACTTGCGCGCGACGGCACATAATCGGGCGGGATGAAAAGCGCGGGGACGATTGAACATGTACGAGCTGCACTACTGGCCGACGATCCAGGGGCGGGGCGAATTCGTGCGGCTCGCGCTGGAGTATGCGGACCTCCCCTATCGCGACGTCGCGCGGCTGCCGAAGAGCAAAGGCGGCGGCGAGGACGCGCTCTGGAAGTCGCTCGATGGCGCTCATCCACGCACCATTGCCTTTGCGCCTCCCTACCTGAAGGCAGGCAAGCTCGTGATCGGTCAGACCGCCAACATCCTGCTCTTCCTCGGCAAGCGCCACGGGCTGGCGCCGAAGGACGAGGCTGGCTGGCTGTGGACGCATCAGCTGCAACTGACGATCGCGGATCTCGTCGCAGAGGTGCACGACACGCATCATCCGATCAGCGTCGGCGAGTACTACGAGAATCAGAAAGCGGCAGCGGCGCAGCGCACTGCAGGTTTTCGCAAGAGCCGCATGCCACGATTCCTCGGCTATTTCGAGGACGTGCTGGATCGCGCCGAGTCGGACTGGATCAACGGCAAGAAGCCCTCGTACGCAGACTTCTCGCTGTTTCAAGTCGTGGAAGGCCTGCACTACGCGTTGCCGCGCTGGATGCACAAGCACGAGGGGAAATATCCCAGGCTACTCGCGCTGCGCGACCGCGTCGCGGCGCTGCCGAGAATCGAGTCCTACCTGAAATCTCCGCGACGCATCGCCTTCAACGAAGACGGCATCTTCAGGTACTACAAAGAGCTGGACCGCGCCGACTGACAGCGTTCAGTGCAGGTACTTCGCGCGGATCTGGTAAGCCGCTTCGAACTGCTCGGCGGTGATCGGCAGTCCGTGCACCGGCACGAAGCGCTGCACGTCGAGACCCAGCTCGCGAATCCTCTGCCGCATCGCCACCGCGTCCACCCCCGCGATGACCAACTCCTCCGTGAGCACATCCATGAAGTCCGCGACATAGAGCAGCTTCTCGTCGGGGAAGTACGCAGCAAGCATCTGTGCCACATGCGGCGCCGGCCCGAAGTCGTAGACGCGCGCGTGCACGTTGTCCGCGTCGAAGATCTTCTGCTTCGACACGGCTTCGATTGTCGGCGCCAGCCCGCGGATGCTCATGGCTTTCTCGATCGTCTCCTTCGCATCAGGCGGCGCGACAACCGGAATACGCGCGATGACGAACGGTACGAGGCCCGCAAGATGGTCGTAGTGAAAGTGGCTCGCGACCACGCAGCGTATCGGCTTGCTGCCCGCGACCGATCGGACGAGCTGCAGGATCTGCTCCGCGTACTGCGTACTCATCGGCGCTTCGAAGACGACGACGTCCTGCGGGAACATCGAGAACATGACGTTGTACGGGCCGCGGACGAGGTACAGCGAATCGCTGATCCGGTCGAGCTGCGGTGACTCCGGCGGATGCTTGACGGCGACGAACTGCCGCGGCGGCGTGAACCGCGCTTCGGGCATCGCGGCGCCGGGCTCGATCGCGGTCATCTCCTGCGAGCGCGCCGGAACGCCGATGGAGCGATCCAGGTACCTGAAGGGCAGCTGCAACGCCCCGACGGCGCGATAGTCGGAGAAGACGGTCTCGCTCGTCGTCGCTCCCATCAGCGGATGATCGCGAACCGTCTCGACCTTCGTGAGCAAGTGCGTTCGTGCGTCGAAATACAGGCGCACGCGAGTCCCGAGCGGGTCGTCGAACGCAATGGCGTCGTCGCCGATCCACACCAGGGTGTCGGCACGAGCGAGCGCCATGCGCAGGATGCCCTCCGGATGGCGTCGAAACTTCCGCGCGGTCATGCCGGCGAGATCACCGGCCGCGAACTCGTCGAAGAACGGCTTCTCGTCGAGATACCTGATCGTGCGAAAGCCGCGGTCCGGCGTCACCGCGTCCAGCACGAGCGCATGTTCCTGCGGCGAATCGATGTACTTCTGCGTTTCCAGCCAGCGATTGCGAGGATAGTCGATGAACGTCGCGACGGGCGTGCGCTCGAATCCACCATTCGCGGGCGGTAACTCGCCCGGACCCCCGTGCCACGGCCGCTGCCCTTGCGACGGGTCGACCCACGCGTCGAAGAACTCGCGGCGGACCGTGCCGATCGCGGCCAGCGCCGCGCTGCCACCCAGCGCTTCCACTCCCCGATCGAGCACGTTCTTCGCGCGAGCGTCGCGGGGCCGCGCGCCGATCTGCGACAACCAATCGAGAATGGCCGTGACCGCCGGGGCCGCATTCTCCTTGCCGTCCTTCTCGCGAAACGCATCGCGGCGACTCGCATAACGCGCGAAGTGATGGTCGGTCTGTGGCAACTCCCGGAAGGTCGCCGAGCCCGGCTGACGCGCGTTGACGATGTTCGCGATCAACTGCGCGGCGTCGTGCGACTCGAACCAGTCGTACTCGCCGTACAGAACGAGCACCGGCGCCTGCACCCGGCTCCAGGCACCCGCCCAGTTCTGCCGCTGCGCCTGCTGATGAAATGCGAATGGCCGGCCGTAGTGACCTGTGTCGCTCGTGCCGACGACGCGTCCCCACACTTCGCCGAGCTTCGGGTCGCTCGCTGCGATGGCCTTCGGCGTTTCGCCTTTGAGCAGATAGCGTGCGAAGAACGCGGCGCGCGCGTTGACCTCGTCGGCGATCGCTTCGGGCTTCGTGTCGCCGAGCTCGAGCGCATTGCGCTCGAATCTCAGCATGCGCTCGAACCACGTCGTTGCACCGCCGCCCCATACGACGACGCCGGCGACGTCCTCGCCCGCCGCGACGAGCGGCGCGTAGTTCGATCCCATGCTTGCACCGAAGACGATGATCTTGCGCGGATCGACGTCGGGGCGCTGTTTCAGCTGACGAAGCGCGGCGCGGTGATGCGCCAGCTCCGTCTCGTAGTCCAGCTGTGCGCACGGCGTACCCTGGCTATCGCCGACGCCCGACTTCTCCGTGCGCTGCCAAAGCATCCCCGACTCGGAGATGAGCCGCCGGAGCATCACGCTCCAGCCGTCCTGCGCGTTCGGACGCAGCTCGATGCTGTCGCAGGACAACCATTGCACGAACAGCACCGCAGGCAATCGCCCCGTGGCCCGTTGCGGCTTCGTGACTATCGTACGCAGCCGCGCCCCGTCGCCGGGCAGCAGCTCGCCGTATTCAGTGTCGATGCCCGGAAGTGCTTCGGCCGCACGCAGGCTCGTCGAGTGCAGCGCGGCGAGCGCCACCAGACAAGAAAAGACGTATCTGGATCGCATTGAGTGCTCCGTGGAACAACGGAGCCCTCACGCTCGCACGCTCAGGGCTTCGACTGCTTGCCGAAAGCCGAAAGATCCACGCCGATTCCGAAATCGGCGCTGTGCGTGCGGCGATACTCGCTCGGCGTGACGCCGAAGCGTTCCTTGAAGGCGCGGTTGAACGGCCCGATCGAGCCGTAGCCGACTTCGAGCGCGATCGTCAGGACCGGCAGGCGCCGCAGCTGCGGGTCGCCGAGCCGCTCGGCCGCTTCCCGCAACCGGTGCGTGTGCAGGAAGTCGTTGAAGTTGCGGAACCCGAGCCCATAGTTGACGACCCGGCGCAGCACGTGCTCCTGGGTGTCGAGCAGGCGCGCGAGCTCGGCGATCGTCAGCGACTCGCGCGCGTACAGGCGCTCGGCGACGAAACGGCGGTCCAGGCGATCGAGCACGCTTTGCTCCAACCGGCTGAGTGCAACCGTCGGCGGGGTATCGACTGCGGCGATCCAGTTCACGATCCGCAGCTGCACGAACGTCGCAAGCGCCAGGGCCGCAACCACGTCGATGACGATGAGATTGAGCAGCACGAGGGACGTCGGCGTCGCACGCCCCTGCAAGAGCACGACCGCCTGGGTGATGATGACCGCGGCCAGGTAGATCGAGACGCAGGGCACGAACCACTGGCGCAGTTGCCGGCGTCGCGCGTCCAGATCGCCGGCCATCCCGAAATACACGCTCAGCGGCGCGAGGCAGGCAAATCCAAGACTCGACGCTGCAAAGGCGACGCCGAGCACGCGTACCGCCGCGGAGCCGTCGGGCGGCAGCGGAAACTGCGATTGATAGAGAACGCCGGCGACGCCCATGGCGCCGAGACAAACCACGTCACTCGTGCGCAGCGTTGCGCGGTCGGAAAACAGCAGCCGCGCGCAGATCCAGAACCAAACGGGATGAGTGGAACACAGCGCGGTGAGCGGATAGATGAAGGCGCCGAAGATACGATCCCCGCCGGGCATGGACGTGAGCAGGAAAGCCGCGACGCTCGCCGCGAGCCAGGCCACCGATCGGGTTCGATGCGTGCGCTCGCGCGTGCGCAACACACTCAGCGCGACCAGCGCCAGAAGCGCCACACCGATCGCGCGGAGGATGAGCTCGACGGGGAACACCGCGGTATTCTAGCCCACATGAACCTGACCTTCAGTCGGCGCCTGGCACTGGTTTTCGGCGTCCTGTTGCCGATCGTCGAGACGGTTCGCCGCTGGCAACAGCTCGGCGACATCCGCGTCTGGCCCGCATGGCTGGACGATTTCCTACTGGGCGCTGTGCTGCTGTACGGCGCCTGGCGCACTGCCAAAAACGTCGAAACCGGCCGCCCGTGGCTGGCCGCGGCGTGGGGCATCACTTGCGGCATGGCCTACGGCAGCTTCTTCGGCCAGTTGGTTCGCCTCGACGAGCCCGACCCCTCTGCCGTGCCTGCCGCGTGGGTCGTCGGCATCAAGGGCGTCGGATTCCTATTCGCGATTATTGCCCTGGCCGGCAGCTTGCGGCACGCTCACCAAAAGTCAGGCTAGAAGCCTGACCCACACTGTAGGTCGGGCTTCTGACCGACGGTCGGCGCAACCGTAGGGAGCGCTGACCGGGGAAATCCCGCGGGAAGCCCGACTCCGGAGGAATGCAGCGATGTACGACCCCGAAGGCCAGCGCCTGCCGATCAAGCTGGACTCGACCTCCAACGGCGAGTTCGCACCGGTCCCTCTCGGTCCGTCGCTCCGCCACGCGAACACGCTCGCATCTGAGTGGGCGCAGCGCTTCGCGCGCCGGCTGAACCAGAGCCGTCGCAGCTTCCTCGTTTCCGCGTGCGGCGCGGCTTCCACGCTGCTCGCCTTCAATGCCGCGCACGCGCGGGCCGGCCGCGACGGTGGATTCTTCGACGTCTCGCAGGAAGCGGCGCTCGAGCCGCAGCTCGCCGCGGCGCAGCTCGGTAAGAAAGAGTTCATCTTCGACGTGCAGGGCCACTTCGTGAATCCGACCGGCGCGTGGACGCGCGCGCTGCCACCCGACGCGAAGCCGCTCGCGGAAATGCCGAATGCGCAGTGCGAGCTGGTCGAAGGCGCCGGGCGATCGCAGCTATCTGAAGTGCCTGAGCGGCGATGAGTTCGTGAAGGATGTGTTCCTGGACTCCGACACCGACATCATGGTGCTGAGCTTCGTGCCCTCCACACGCGAGGGCGAGCCGCTGACGATCGAGGAAGCGCTCGCGACGCGCGACATCGTGGAGAAGATGGAAGGCACCAAGCGGCTGATGCTGCACGGGCGCGTCAATCCCAACCAGAAGGGCGACGTCGAGGACATGGAGCGCCTCGCGAAGCTCGGCGTCGTCGCGTTCAAGACCTATACGCAGTGGGGTCCGGACGGCAAGGGCTTCTTCATGACCGACGACATCGGCATCGCGTTCGTCGAGCGCGCGCGCCAGGTCGGCGTGCGCAACATCTGCATCCACAAGGGCCTGGCGTTCGGCCAGAAGAGCTACGAGCACTCGACCTCGCGCGACATCGGTCCGATCGCGAAGCGCTTCCCCGACGTGAACTTCCTGATCTATCACTCGGGCTACGTAATCGGCAAGGACGAGGGGCCGTACGATGCAAGCGCACCGACGGCATCGATGCGCTGATCACCTCCGTGCTGAACGCCGGCGTCAAGCCGAACAGCAACGTCTACGCGGAGCTCGGCTCGACCTGGCGGTTCCTGTCGATGCGCGATCCGACGTCGGCCGCACACGCGATGGGCAAGCTGTTCAAGTACATCGGCGAGGACAACGTGCTGTGGGGCACGGACTCGATCTGGTATGGATCGCCGCAGGACCAGATCCAGGCGTTCCGCACTTTCCAGATCGCGGAGAACCTGCGCGAGAAGCACGGCTATCCGACCATCACGCCCGCGCTGCGCGCCAAGGTGTTCGGCCTCAACGCTGCGAAGCCCTATCACCTTTCGCCCGCGGATATCCGCCGTGAGACCGAAGGCGACGCGGTCGCGCGCAGCAAGGTCGCGTACGCAGAAACGCCGAACCCCTCGTTCGAGACGTACGGCCCACGCACGCGCCGCGAGTTCCTCAATCTGCGGCACTGGCACGGCGCGGGGCCGTAGACTGCAGTCAGGCTGAAGCCTGACACATCATTTCTTCATTTCTTCTCCGCCTGCTTCTTCAGGTACTCCGCATACCCCTTCGCCTCGACGCCCTGGCTGGTGATGCTCATGCGGATCTCGTCGCCGACCTGCGGCACGTACGCGCCCAGCCCGAAGTCCGAGCGCTTCAACAGCGTCGTCGCTTCGAATCCGACCGTCGGCAGCTGCGTGCGTGGATTCGCGCCGACTTTCAGGACAATGACGTCGAGCGTCACGGGCTTGGTGACGCCGTGCAGGTTGAGGTCGCCCGTCACCCGCAGACGACCCTTGCCGGCGCCGGCCTCCACCTTCGTGCTGTGAAATGTCGCGGTCGGGAACTTCGCGACCTCGAAGAAATCCTCCGATCGCAAGTGCTCGTCGAGCGCCGGCACGCCCGTGTTCAGGCTCGCAAGCGGAATCGTGACCTTGACTGACGCACGCGTCGGATCGGCCGGATCGAACTCCAGCGTGCCCTGGCCCTGGCTGAGCTGCGCAGCCGGATTCGAGAAGCCGAGGTGGCTCCAGCGGAACACGCACTGCGTGTAGTCCGGCTCGATGGTGTAGGTGGTGGCATAGAGGGGCGCGGCGGCCAACACCAGCGATGCAGCGAGAGGGAGACGACGGATCATGGACAACTCCTGTGGATGACACCGACGCGAACTATGCCCAGCCGCAGTCCGGGGAGTCCTGAAACCGCGTTGAAACGCCCTGAAGAGTTCTGACCCCGGGATGAAAGCGGCGCGTGTCGGCGCCGCGGGCGCTATAGTTTGCGCCCTATGGAGCACCCGCCCGCGACAAACCTGCGTATCGGCGACTGGCTCGTGAACCCACTGTCGGGTGAGATCGCCCGCGGCGAGGAGCGCGTCCGGCTGGAAGCACGCGCGATGCGCCTGCTGTTGTGTCTCGCCGAGAAGCCAGGCGAGGTCGTCAGCATCGACAGCTTGCTGAACCAGGTCTGGTCAGGGGTGGTGGTTACACCGGATTCCGTCTACCAGGCCGTGGCGGCGCTGCGCCGACTGCTCGGCGACGACGCAAAGCAGCCGGCCTACATCGTCACGGTGCCGCGGCTCGGTTATCGGCTCGTCGCTCCAGTGCAATCGCACGTCGACGCGCCCCCTGCCCCAGCGCGCGCGCCGACGCGCTCGCGAGCGTATGCCGTGGCGCTCGCAATCCTGCTTGGAGTCGGCGCACTGACTTACTACCTGATCGCGCCGCGCACTACGGCCGGCCCGAAGATCGCCCAAACCATCGCCGTGCTGCCGTTCCTCGACCTGACGGACAGCATGAACGAAGAACCGTTCGCCGACGGCATGACCGAAGAGCTGATCCACAAGTTGAGCAAGGTGCCTGGACTGCGCGTACCGGCGCCGACCGCGTCGTTCTATTTCAAGGGCAAGCAGCTGCCTGTCGCGGAAATCGCCAGGGCATTGCACGTGACCTACGTACTCGACGGCAGCGTGCGCAAGTCCGGTGAGACACTGAGAGTCGCGGCTCGGTTGCTGCGGGCGGACGACGGTTACGTCGTCTGGTCGGAAACGTACGACCGGCCGGTCGACGACAAGCTCATGGTCCAGGACGACATCGCCGGCGAAGTCACGAGCGCTTTAAGGGCGTCGATCGACTGACGCCTTCCGCCTGAATCGCCAGCTTCACTTCGTCACTCACGAACAACATGTAACGCGTCATGCCGAACGCCGAGCGCTTCACGTTCGCCGTGGCGACGATGGTGCAGCGCTGGTCGGATGCGAGCTCGTCAGTGCAAGCGTAGCGGGCTACGTCGAGGGCGACGGCTCGCGTGACGCCGAGTAGCGTCAACTCGCCTTCGATGCGTGCCGGCCTGCCATCCGAGAACACAATCCGCTGTGCGCGGTACGCGATCTCGGGATGCGCCTCGGTGTTCAGCATCGACGGGCCGCGCACGAACTTCGCCGTCGCTTCATTGCCGGCCCTGAGCGAGCGCGCGTCGATGACGATGGCGAGCTCGCCGCGCTCCTGCGCGGAATCGAGCACCACGGTTCCGGCGGCGCGGCTCAACTCGCCGCGTTGCGTGGTGCCCAGGCTGCGCATCTCGAATGAAACGAGCGTGCGGGCCGGATCGATCGTGTACTCGGTCGCCCCCGAATCGGCATGCGACAGGAGGGCGCCGAGGGCGAACAAGCCTGCGAGCCAGCTGTGTCGTGTGAGCATGGGCGAAGCATCGCCCGGCTCCACCCGCCCGCTCTGTCAACGAGGTGACACAAATGCTGGCGTTGGAAAGAGAGTCAGGCTGAACCCTGACCCACAAGAGCTGCAACTGCTGTGGGTCGGGCTTTAGCCCGACTCAATAGCCGCCCTCAGAGCAGCAAGCGGCCAGCGCAGCGTCATCCGCCACCTGCCGCGCACACTCGATTCCGACGCGATCCGCGTGCCAATCCTTCCACTCGGCGTCGCCGTGGCCGAGCAGGTCGCGGACCTCCTTGCCAGCCCCCGCCAGGTACGCCTCCGTGATGCTGCAATATCGGGAGATGAGGCCGCCGGCAAGGCAGTGGGCGCGCTTGTCCGGCAAATCCGGCGGCAGCTTCTCGCGCAGCACGGCCTCCATGCAGCCGTAGCTGGAACTCGCCGGCCGCTCCGGCCGGTTCGCAACGGCCGCACAAGCGGTAAGATTCGCCGTCACCACCACCGCCGCGGCAATACGCGCAACGCTCATGAGCGAGTTGACCATCTACCACAACCCCGCCTGCAGCAAGAGCCGGCAGACGCTGGAGTTGATTCGTGCCAGCGGCCGCGAGCCGCAAGTCATCGAGTATCTCAAGACGCCACCGAGCGAGGCCGAGCTTACCGCGATCGTGCGCAAGCTGGGCATCGGGCCGCTGGATCTCGTGCGCAGGAACGAACAGGTGTTCAAGGACAAGTTCGCCGGCAAGACGCTCGACGACAAGGCCTGGATCAAGGCGATGGTCGCCAATCCGATCCTGATCGAGCGGCCGATCGTCGTGCGCGGCAACGCGGCCGCGATCGGGCGGCCGCCGCAGAACGTCGCGCCGCTCCTGCGCTGACGACCGCATGGACCACGAGTGGGAATTCTTTCCGTGCCAGCGAGGCAAGCACCGCGCCTTCATCTTCGTGGATGTCGGCGGCAAGGCCACCGTCGAGGACGCGCCGACACGCCTCGCGAAGGTGCACCTCAAGTACCAGCGTCCGCACGCCAACGGCCTGCCGACCAACGAAGAATTCGAGCCGGTGATCGCCATCGAGAAGCTGCTGGAGAGTTTCGCCGATGAGGGCTCCGACCGCTATGTGGGGCGCGTGACGGAAGGCGGCTACCGCGTCTTCTACTTCTACACGTCCCGCGAGGATGGCGCCTGGCGCAGTTTCGTCGAAGACCTGGGCGCGCGCACCGGCTACAACCTGGCTGCCGAGTTCCGCGACGATCCGCAGTACGACGGCTACTGGCGCGAGCTCTATCCCACCGACGACGACTGGGAAGTGATCCAGGATCTGAAGGTCATCGAATCGCTCGAGAAGAACGGCGACGACGGCTCGGCGTCGCGCCAGATCGATCATTGGGTCTACTTCCCGGCCAAGGGCGCGGTGATGCCTTTCATCGCCTGGGCACAGAACAACGGATTCGTGTACGACGCCGAGTACTCGCACGAGACCGACGACAGCGAGTACTGCGTGCGCTTGCACCACCACGGGCCGGCGCGCATCGAGAGCATCAGTCACCACACCTTCGCCCTGCGGCGCAAGGCCGCCGAGCTCGGTGGGCGCTACGACGGCTGGGAGTCGCCCGTGACGCAGGCGCCGCCCGGCGACGTCACGTCTTCATCGGAGTGACGTTCGCGTTCAGTCGGAACAGGTTGGTCGGGTCGTGCTTCATCTTGAGCGCGACCAGCCGCTGGTAGTTGCCGCGATAGTTCTCGTTGAGCTCCTTCGCCGTGACTTCGCGCGCGAGATCGTTGACGTAGAAGCCCTTGGTGAACGGCTCGAGCGTCTTCCAGTAGCGGCGCGTCGCCTCGATGTGCGGCGAAGGGTCCTTGTCGCCGATCGGCCAGGCAGCCACGGTCATCATGTTGGCGAGCGCGTAGCGATGTGCGAACGCAGTCGCCTCATCCTTGACGCGTCCTGCGGCGCCGCCGCAGTGTTGGAAGAACAGCACGGTCGTGCGGCGCGGATCGCCCTGGAATCCGTCGACGAGCGCCGAGACGAGCTCGCCCGGCATCTTGCTGATGAATCCGCCCTTCAGGTACGAGGCAATGGAGCGCGTATCGGTCGAATCGTTCATCCGCTGGACCTGCACGTACTCCATCGCTTTGATCGTGTCCTGCGCGGGCTTGCCCAGTTTGCGGATCGGCGCCAGCGCGCGCTCCGCGTCGGCCTGCGGCCCGCAATAGCAAACCTGCAGGGCGACCATGCCCGGCGCGTTGCCGGGCGGCAGCATCACCGTTGGATCGAAGTACAGTTCGTCGGGCGCTGTCTGAGCGTACTCGCCCCACATGGCGAGCACGTCGCGCGCTTTGGCGATCGGAAACACGACGGAGCCCGCCACGACCTGGCGCTGCATCGGGTGCAGCTTGAACTCGAAGTTCGTGACGACGCCGAAGTTGCCGCTGCCGCCGCGCGCACCCCAGTACAACTCGGGGTTCTCTTTGGCACTCGCATGCACCAGTTTGCCGTCGGCAGTGACGATGTCGACCGACTCCACGTTGTCGATCGCCATGCCGAACTTGCGCGCGACGCGTCCGAAGCCGCCGCCGAGCGTCAGGCCGCCCACGCCAGTGTGGGACACCGTGCCGAGCGGGGTCACGAGCTCATGCGGCGCCGTCGCCTTGTCGATCTGTCCCAGCAACGAGCCGCCCGTAGCCCAGACGCGGCGCGCGGCCGGATCGATGCGCACGGAACGGAACGCGGAGAGATCGATCTGCATGCCGCGATCGCAAGTCGATTGACCGGAGTGACTGTGCCCACCGCACTTCACTGCGACCAGCAGGCTGTTGGCGCGCGCGAAATTGACCGCCGCCTGAATGTCCGGCACGTCCACCGGTTGCACGATCAGCGCGGGGTGCTTGTCGAACGACGGGTTGAGGATGTGCCGGGCGTCTTCGTAGCCGTTGTCACCGGCCAGCAGCAGCTGGCCGTGCAACTTCGCGGCGAGGTCCTGAACGTCCGCGCCACGCAGCGTGATCTCGCGGCCGTCGCCGGTGACCGCAGCAATGTCTGCGACTTTGCCGGCACGGGCCGCTGCATGGACCGTTCTGAATCCGGGAACACTGAGGGCCGCAGCCGCCAGCATCGACGACTGCACGAAATCGCGGCGCTTCATCGGAGTTTCCCCGCATCGTTGACGTTTGCAGCAGTAGAAACGCGCGGGGGTCCGAATGCAAGTGCCAAAACGCGACTAGCGCACTTGCCGCAACGTCAGTAGAGGCGCGGCGGTGTCCGCTCGACAGCGGTGGTGGGCTGGCCGCCAAGAACCATGCTGAAGTATGGCCGCTCGGGCACGAACAGCAACCGGTCAGCTGCACGGCGCCACTCGGCCGGAGCACGCGGCCCCATCATCACGACCGCGGCGCTGTAGGCCTGCCCGCGGGCTTCCATGGGAAGTCCGTCGAGCAAGCGACCTGCATCGACCGGGTTCGCTGAAGTACGCAGCGCAGTGATGAACTCGAGCACCTGCTCCGCATTCTCGTCCTTGAATTCGCGAACGACGGCGACGTACGGCGCCGGATCTCGTCGCTCACGCAGAGCGAGACCCAATGCCATCCAGACGCTATCGGGATCGACGCCCTGGTCAACTGGCAGCGCCAGTGCACGATCGATGAGCGCGCGCGGCGCGCCGTCGGAAGCCGCGGCGAGACGCACGATGCGTGCAATCTCCTGCGGATCCTGCATCTGTTCGTTCACTGCAGCATCCAGCTCGCCTCGCGCGACGTGGTGGTACGCCATGTCGATGCCGGGCTGCAGCCCTGCGCCCGACGACAGCGCCAGGTAATACCGCAGAGTCTCTGACTGCCTCATGAGGTCCGAGCTCTCCGCAGCGCCGTCGCGACTCGCCATCCGCCGCAGACGCATGGTGTCGAGCGCAAGTCGTCTCGCGTCATCGCCGGCACTCGCTGCCGCGCTACGTTGAGCGCCGCCATCGCCTCGTTCCAATGAGCATGCTCGGCGTGCGTGTACCCCATCGCCGCCGCCACCCAGCCGTTGTTCGGAGCTTCGGCGTAGAGGGCCTCGAAGGCCTGGTCGCGCTGCGCTTCATCGTCGGCGCAACGAGCCGCGACATACTGGAGATTGATGCTGTCGGGATGCGAGCTCGCTATCGCCCGATGACGCTTGCACACCGCCGCACGCAGTTCGCGGCGCGCATCCTGCTCGGCGCGCAGCGTGAGCACGTCCTCCGGGTCGAGCTTCAGACGCGCACGAACGATCTCGTTGAACGATTCACCGCGCGAAGCGAGCGCGAGCCAGTAGGCCGCGGAGTGACTGTCGCTGGAATCCCAGAGCGCGTGCGTGGGGATGACCTGCGCCCGCTGTTTTTCATCCGGCATCATCGCGAGCAGTGCCGACGGATTGTCGTGACCGAAAGCGCTCCATGACGTCGCGGGTCCCGCCATCGCTGCTGCGGCGGTGCTGATTCCCTCCGGCGGCTTCTCGAAGATGTGATCGGCGTTGCTCGTCGTCCAGCGCATCGGCCCGATCATGTGTTCCGGCACCTCGCCCACCGACCCGTAGGTCGCGGTCCACACCACGAGCATGCTGGCGCCGGCGATGTTGTAGATGCTCTCGTCGAGCCCACCGGGATGTAGGCGTCGAACTGCTCGATCACTTCACCGTGCTCGCTGACAGCCTTGACGGGATACTTCTCGTCGTTGCCGACGGTGAGCTTTGCATGCGAGAACGCCGGTACCTGAATCAACCTCTCGCCGATCGATACCGTCACCGGTCGTCCAAGTCCGTTGTAAATATTGACGATCGTCGAGCCAACCGTGGTCCCGACACTGAGCACGGCGGCGATGATTCCGCACGCGACCGTCAGGCGCGCGAGCGTCGCGACCACACCGTCGGCAACGTGGAAGCGATCCCACAGATCCAGTTTGTTCTTGCGCGGTCGCTCGCTGCCCGGCACCAGCACCGGGTACTTCTCGGGAGTTTTCGTGGCCTCCGGCGCCGCAGCGGGCGTCATCTTCTCGCGAACGAATCGCGCCACCTGTGCCTCGGCGAGCAGCAACTGCTCCAGCGCCGCTTGCCGAAGCACTGACAACGCCGAGCCCGCACTGCTGACCCAGCTGTCGATCGCATTGAGCCATTCGCCGACATTTTCTCGTCCGCGAGCGGCAGTTTGAACGTGCCCAGCGCCATCTGCCAGCTCTCGACCTTCAGTCGGCGCAGCAGCGTGCGATCGAGGATGATGACCTTGCCCTCGTCCTCATATATATGTCGAAGGGCGTTGTGCACTTCGGCGCAGGCATTCAGCAGTACGCGCCGCTCTCCTGATGAAACGCGGCCATCCGCGGTCACGATCGACACGGTGTTGCAGAGAGCGCCGTGCGCGTCGCGCAGGTTCGCCTCGGCTGTGCTCGGCGTAATGGAGAATTGCCACCAGGCCCTTGAGATACGCATCCCATCCGGAGCCGAGCTGCGCAGCGGCAGCGAAATGCACGGAACGGCAGCGGCGATCGTGGACCTGCACGGCTTCGCGTGCGCGGTCGATCTCGCCCTGCACTTCGTCCATCGCATGCGTCAGGTCGCCGCGCTTCAGATCCTTGCCGCGATGGCGAATGGTGCCACCGCTCACGGTCAGGAATCCTTCCTTCAATCCCTGCAGCGTCGCCTTCTCTTCTTCCAGCGACCGCAGTCGCTCCAGGTCCTGAGACAGTTGCTGCGGGTAGATCGCGTCCAACTCTGTCGCGATGAAGTCGCTGCGCAAGGGCGGGCCATAGAGATCGGCGATCTCGCGTGAGTACAGCGCCAGCGGACGGCCCAGATAGGCGCCGCGATACGAGCGATTGTAGTACGCGCGGCCGTACTGTTCGTCCAGCTTCGCAAGCGACTGCTCGAGCGGCACGTCCGTGGCTTCCTGCATGGAGCGAAAGATGTGCGCCGTCATCTCCTTCTTGAGATCGGGAACGTCGTCGAACACGTCCCAGGCGCTGCGAGCGTCGATGGCGCAGCGATGTAGCGGCGCTTGGCGTTCTGCTCGCGCTCGGAGTTTGCCGGATGCGTGCTCCACATGCGCGGCGGTTGCGCAAGCGAGGTCTTGAAAACGCGATGCTCGCCCGGCCCTCCTTGGCGGCAGCGCAACTTCGCCATAGCCCGGATCGTCGAGCACCTGGCGCATCTTCTCGGTGATGTGCTTCTGCACAGCGAACAGATCGGTGACCGCGCTTCTCGCGCATCTCGGAGTCCGCGAACGCGACAGATCGCTCCCATGCTTCGTCGGCGACATTCAGCTTGTACAGCGCATGGATGAGTGCGTCGCTGCCGGTGAGCGACACCGCAACGAGATCCGCCTGCAGCTCCATCTCGCGGGACAGTGCGCGCTGTGCCAGTACGACGAGACGAAACACCGTCTCCATCAGCGACCGGATCGACCACACGATGAGTGAGAGCAGCCAACCCACCCACGCGATGCGCAGATCGAAGCGCGACAATCCTCGCAGGAATGCATCGAGCGCGTCGCGCCTCGCAATGATGTGTGCGGCGATCTGCTGCGCGATGTACACCCAGCGGCCGACCGCCATGGAGCGCTGACCGAAATGACCGAACTCGTGCGCCAGCACCGCTTTCAGCTCGCCGAGCGAGATTGCATTGACCAGGCCGAGACCGATCTCGAGATTCTTGCTCGACGGGAACAGGAGATTGAGCACGCTGAGGTCGTAGAACACGGCCGCGTTTACGCGCGGCGACAGATATACGCGATGCGCGCGTGGCGCGCCCGCTTCATCCGCAAGGCGATTGATGAATGCGAACAGCCGCGGCTGTTCCGACGCAGTGACTTCGATGTCGTCGACCGCGTGCCGGTGTTTGACGAACACCAGCGCCTTCCACATGAACACCGCGAGAAACGCGGAGCAGACGCCGGCCACTAGCGTCCACAGCACATCGCCGCCGTGCGCCAGGCCGCGAACAACGGTACGCCGTCCAGCTGAACCAGCCCGCCAGCGCCAGATACAGCAGCATGAACAAACTGAGTCCCCCCATGGCGAGCCACGCATGCGTGCGATAGGCTTTGGTCGGACGAGTGAGGTCGGCCGGCACCGCGCCCGGCCCTGCCGGATACACGTGTTCCACGCTCATCGGTCTCCCCGCGTTGGTACTGTCGTCGACCAGAAGCGCCGAGCATCGTACGCCAGGGCGGAGCCGGCTGATATTGCAGCCCGGGTCCGCGTGGGCCGTTCTGTGCGGCTCGTCTCAGTCGCGCGGGGCCGAGTCGAAGAATTGAGTGCCGGAACGGTCGTTCACGCAGGCCACGAACTGGTCCATCCGGACGCCCTGGCTCCGGCGCCCCATGCGGTAGTTGTCGTTGAGCCTGACCTACAAGAGCCAGTCGATCGGTAGCAGCGCCATCATCGCCACGCCGAAGCGCTTCCACCAGCCTGTGCCCGGCTCGGTCGTGTGCACGATCTCACCGTTTTCGTGCCGCTCGATCCATTGCAGGGCACCCGCCTCGCTCAAGGTGACTCGATAGCTGCGGCCCGGGATGTCTTCCTCGAACGCCGTGGCGATCTGTGCCGCGAGCACCGGGCTCTCGATCAGCAGACCCATCTCGGTATTGAGGCTCGCGGAGCGCGGGTCGAGATTGAACGAGCCGACGAACACGCGCGCGTGGTCGACGGAGAACGTCTTCGCGTGCAGGCTCGAACCGGAGCTGCCGGTGAGCCTGCGGTCGCGTCGCGAGCGCACGCGCGCCACACGCATCAATTCGTAGAGCACGACACCCGCTTTGAGGAGCTTCCTGCGGCGCTTCGCGTAGCCGGCGTGCACGATCGGCACGTCGGTCGCTTCAAGTGCGTTCGTCAGGATGGACACCTTGACGCCGCTGCGTGCGAGCTCCGCCAGCGCGCGCTCGCCAGCGCGCGTCGGAACGAGATACGGCGAGACCAGCTGCAGCTGGCGCGTCGGCACACTGAGCGTATCCGACAAGCGTTCGAGGAGCGTGCCGCGCGGACGCTGCCGCCCGAGTCCCTTCGCCGGATCGTCGCTGACCATGCGCGTGGCCGCCCATCGATACTCCACCGTACCGGCCAACAGATCGTGCACGAACGCGCACGACTCCAGCGCGTTCACGTACGCAACCGCCGCCGGCTGCCGGAGCATATCGTCCGCGGCGGCGACGACCTCGCGCACCGACGCGGCGCTCGCGCGACCGAGTACCGATTCGGCGGAACGCGCCGACTCGCTCTGCCAGTAACGCTCGAAATCGCTCGCCACCTCGCTGACCACCGGCCCGATCGCCATCACGTCCAGGTCGACGAACGACAGCGCCTGGTGAGCATCGAAGTATTCGTCGCCGATGTTGCGCCCGCCGACGATTGCAACCTGACCGTCGACCGTGAACGACTTGTTGTGCATGCGACGGTTGAGGCGCGCGAAGTCGGTGAGATATTCGAGCGGGCGCCAGCGGCGCAGGCGGAACGGGTTGAACAGCCGCACCTGGATGTTCGGGTGCGAGGCGAGCGCTGCCAGGAACGGATCGAGGCCGGAAGTGTTGTTGTCGTCCAGCAGCAGGCGGACGCGCACTCCGCGATCGGCGGCCCGGCACACCGCCGCGAAGAGCAGCGCGCCGGACATGTCGTTGCGCCAGATGTAGTACTGCAGATCGAGCGTGCGCTCCGCGGCATCCGCCAGGAGCACGCGTGCGGCGAACGCGTCGCGGCCGTCGCGCAGCTCGACGATTCCGGATTGCCCGGGATGGAGCCGTGCGCGCGGAACGACCGAGCGACCCAGCCGGGTCTCGGTCGTCGGCGTCGTTCGCGCAATCGTCTCGAGCATCCGGACTAGGATGCCCGAAACGCTCCCGTCGCTACAGGTCTGCCGCTAGAGTGCCTGCAGGAAGGCGACGAGGTCCTGCTTCTCCGCGTTCGTCAGCTTCGTGCTCAGCACGAGGTTGAAGAACTCCACGGTGTCCTCCAGTGTCAGCAGCCGGCCGTCGTGCAGGTACGGCGGCGTGTCCTTGATTCCCCGCAGCGGGAACGTCTTGATCTTGCCGTCGGTCACGGCCATGTGGTGCTCGATCATCTTCGGCTCGAAGAACCGGCCGGTCTGCAGGTCATGCATCTCGTTGTCCGTGTAGTACGGCGGGACGTGGCACACGGCGCACTTGCCCTTGCCGTTGAACACTGCCTCGCCGCGCAGCTGTGCCTGCGTGGCCTTGGCGCGATCGAGCTTGCCGAACACATCGAGAGCAGGCGCCGGCGGGAAGTCCAGGATCTCCTGGAACTCGGCCATGAAGTGCACCTGGCTGCCGCGGTCGAGGATATTCACGCCCTTCTTGGTCGCGATCACCGGATCGCCGTCGAAGTACGCAGCACGCTGCTCGAACTCGGTGAAGTCCTCGACCGACTTCAGCGCGCGCTGCGAGCCGAACAGTCGCTGGATGTTCACGCCGCGCAACGTGGGTGTCTCGATGCGATGGCGAAACTCCTGCGGGCGGATGTCGCCCACGAGGTGCGTCGCGCCATTAGCGTTGCCGTTGGCATGACAGTCCAAGCACGCGACGCCCTGGCTGGGCTTCACCGAGCGCCGGTCGATCGTTGCATTGAACTGCTGCTGCGGGAACGGCGTCAGCAGCAGGCGCAGCCCTTCGAGCTGCTTGGGATTCAGGATGCCGCCGAACAACTCGTAGTAGTTCGTCAGCGTCACCAGCTTGCCCTGGGAAACATCGCCCAGGTCCGGCCGCGTCGTCAGGAAGATCGCGGCAGGACTTTCCGCCAGCAGATGCTCGGGCGTCTGGAAGTCCAGATCGAAGCGGCCGAGGTCGCGTCCTTCCTGCGCCTTCACGAGATCGATGTGCGATTTCGGGAACAGCATCCCGCCCTCGGGATGGTTCGGATGCGGCAGCGGCAGAAAGCCGGCGGGATAGGCGTTTCGCCGCTTGACCTCGTCGGCCGACATCGCTGCGAGCGATTGCCACGTAACACCCGTCGGCAGCTTGACGCGCACGCCGGTCTGCACCGGCTTGCCGCGCGACATCTTCACGGATGACGATGGCTTGTCCGCCAAGTCGTAGCGCTCTTCGAGGAGCTTGCGATGCGCCGCCTCGACGCCGCCCTTCTGCGCCGACATCTTGCGCATCGTGTCCTCGAACGAGGCGCGATCGACGACGGGCGCGTAAACGTTCGGTTGCTCGGCGGCGATCGCCGCAGCCGCGAAAAGGCCAAAAACAGCTGAAATCCAGGCGCAAGACGCTCGTGGACTGCACATGACTGCGCTCCCGTGGACCGGCCGGATGAGTGGCCGGTAGAATCAGTCTAAGGCGAGCGCAAAAAAACGCGCGATTGATCTTTTAAATCAAGCACGGTCCTCGCGAGTTTGAGGCGCATGCGCGCGGCATCCGCACGAATCGAGCGACGCGCCGACGCGCCGTCCTTGATGAAGCGCGCGGCATCGAGCGCGACGCGCGCGAACGCGACGACCTCCACGCCGTCGTGCGTGAGCGCGACCGAATGGTGCGTGCGCCGGAACAACTCGACGCCGAGATATTCCTCGCACTTCTTCAGCTGGATGCTCAGCGTGGACTGCGTGACGCAGCAGCGCAGCGCGGCGCGGTGAAAGTTGAGCTCTTCGGCAACCGCGACGATGTATTGCAGATCCCGGAAGGTGAAACCGATGATCGCGTTCTTCATGTGTTGCGGGTCCCCCGGCACCCTGTATAGCCGATCTGCAGTGCGAATAACACTGTGAAAAAACTGTACTAGAATCCGGCATCGGCAGTACGGGGAGGATTTGCATGAAGCGAAGTGCGGCTCTGTTCGCGTCCATGATTGTGGCCATGGCGCTTGCAACGACGGCGGCCTGGGGCGGCGAAGACATCGCCGGTGCGAAGGACCATCCCCTGCTCACCCGCTACCCGGACTCGTTCATCACCGAGTACACGAAGAACTACGACGCCACCGAATTCCAGGTCGGCGCGCGCGGCACGCCGCCGAAGCAGGAAACGGTCGAGGGCGACACCACGACGCTGCGGTACTTCTACGAGAGCGTCGAGAAGCAGCCCAGCCCGCTGCAGCTCATCCGCAACTATCAGACCGCCGTGAAGCAGATCGGCGGCGCCGTGCTGTACGAGCGGCTGCCGAAGGAAGGCGACGGCGGCGAGACGACGCTCAAGGTCACGACCGGCGGCAAGGACGTGTGGGTCAAGGTCATCCCCGATATCTTCGGAGCGCCGACCCAGAGCTATCAGCTGGTGCGTCACCGAAGTGGCGTCGATGGCACAGGTCGTCAGCGCCAACGAGCTGCTGCAGGAGCTGAACAAGAACGGCTTCGTCGCGCTCTACATCAACTTCGACACCGGCAAGGCAGACCTCAAGCAGGACGGCGTCGCGACAGTCAAGGAGATCGCGACCCTACTGAAGTCGAACCCGACGTTGAAGCTCAGCGTCGAAGGCCACACCGACAATGTCGGCGACGCTGCGTCCAACAAGAAGCTGTCCGAAGCACGCGCGAAGAGTGTGACGGCAGCGATAGTCGCGGGCGGCGTCGATGCTGCACGGCTGAGTGCGGCGGGATTCGGCCAGGAGAAGCCCGTCGCAGACAATCGCACCGAAGCAGGCCGCGCCAAGAACCGGCGCGTCGAGCTGGTGAAGAAGTCATGAGTCAGGCTTCAGCCTGACACTACAGCAGCGAATCCTTCTTTCCTTTTCCGGCAACCTGCGGCTGGAAGTGCGCGATGCCGGCTTGCGCGGCGACCAGCGACTGATACAGCTCCTCGATCTGCTGCGGCGTGTACTGGCTCTGGTGGCACAGCCATCCGGCCTTCGATTTGTCGTAGTCCGGCTGTGTGACCGGAACGCGCACGGTGAGGAAACTCTCGTCGACCGTCGCGAGCGGGATCGGATTGTTCGCCGGCACTTTGCCGGTCGGCACCGCCGGGTAGTACAACTGCGTGGGCCGCTGCCACTTCCGGCTCTGGAACACCTCCGTCACGACGTCGCTCACGAGGCGATGGTCCGGATGGCCGGTCCATCCCGACGGGCCCCACGTAATCACCGCATCCGGCTGTAATTCCTCGAACAGCTTCGTCACACGGTCCCGCATTTCGCGCAGCTGCTCCATGTGCGCCTGCAAGCCTTCGCCCATCTTCAGCTGGTCGTGCAGGCCGAACATCATCGGCGGATTGATGCCGAGCTTCTCGGTCGTGCATTGCAGCTCCTTGACGCGAGCGGCCGCGAGGCCGTCGCCGGCCGGAATCCCCGCATGTGCATTGACGCCAAGCCGGCCGTCGGTCGCAGTTGCGAGATAGACCTTCACGCCCGATGCAGCGTACTTCGCAAGGACGGCGCTCACGGTCGACTCGTCGTCAGGATGCGCAAACACGGCGAGCAACACCGGAGTGCGACCGCCCTGTTTGACTGCGGAGGTGCTGCATTGGGTCAGTAGGGCGCCGCAAAGAAGCGCGATGCTCAAACGGCTCAGGAGTCTGGTCACGTTCGTTTTCATGTTCTTCTCTCGGCAACAGTGATTCGATGCAGCAGCCGCTTGTGTCCCTGGTAACCGCCGGTCGCGGCGTGCAGCACGCAGCGGTTGTCCCACATCACCAGCATGCCCTGCGACCAGCGATGCCTATACACGAACTCCGGCTTCGCCTGGTGCATGAACAGTTCCATGAGAATCGGCGTCGCCTCGGCTTCCGTCATGCCGTCGATGCCGATGGTGTATCCCATGCTGACGAACAGCGCGGGCCGCCCGGTCTCGGGATGCAGCCGCATGATCGGATGCAGCTGCGTGCTCATCGCGCTGTCGGAATAGCGGATCGCCATCGAGCGGCCCTTGTCACGCTCGCCGTACATGCCCTCGCGCGAGTACGCGCGACGCGCTGAATGCACACCCTGCTTGTCCTTGAGCAACGACTTCATCGAAGCCGGCAACGCTTCCCACGCGGCGTATTGACTCGCGAACAGCGTGTCGCCGCCGACCGGCGGAATGACGTCGCCGTAGAGCACAGTCGCCTGCGGCGGGCTCGGCAGAAAGCTCCAGTCAGAGTGCCACGTCTCCGCGAAGATCGGTGTCTGCTCGTCCGCTTCGCGGCGCACCTGCGCGACGTGCGGATGACCGGCCACTGATCCGAAGTACGGATCGACGCCGAACGGGCCGATCGCTGCTGCGAAGCGCTCGAGATCGTCGAGCTGCAGCTGCTGATCCGGAAATGCGATCACCTGGTATTGGAGCCACAGCGCCCGGATTGCAGCGACCTGCTCCGCCGCGAGTGGCTCGCGCAGATCCACTCCTACGACCAATGCACCGCACGGTGCTGCTTGCGCCGTCGCTCGTAACTGCATTCTGCCCGCCCCCACCAGGAGATCCCCGGCCCCATAGGAAATCGAACCTTTTGTCGCTTGGCAAGTTTATCCTGCAGCGCTCGCGCATACGGGGAACGGGCCCATGCAGGACTACGAAAAGCTCGGCGTTTTCTATCTCGGTCGGGAATACGATGCCGCGGCGCGCGCGCCGGCCGACAAACTGCTGCTCTACGACTCGCGCGACCTCACCACACATGCGGTCTGCGTCGGCATGACCGGCAGCGGCAAGACCGGCTTGTGCCTCGCACTGCTCGAGGAGGCTGGCATCGACGGCATTCCCGCGATCTGCATCGATCCCAAGGGCGACCTCGGCAACCTGCTGCTGACTTTCCCGCACCTGGAAGCGGCCGAGCTGCTGTCGTGGGTCGACCCGGGCGAGGCGCAGCGCAAGGGATTGAGCGTCGAGCAGTACGCAGCGCAGACCGCCGAAACCTGGAAGAAGGGACTTGCGGATTGGGGCCAGTCGCCGGAGCGCATCGGCAAATTTCGCGATGCCGTCGATCTCGCGATCTACACGCCCGGTTCCGAAGCGGGCCTGCCGCTCTCGGTCGTGCGCTCGTTCGCCGCGCCGACAGCAGAGTTGCTCAGCGACACCGCGGCGTTGCGCGAGCGGATCAGCACCGTCGTCTCCGGCCTGCTGTCGCTGCTGGATCGCGACGCGAATCCGATCAACAGCCGCGATCACGTGCTGCTGTCGACGATCTTCGAGGACGCGTGGCGCAAGGGCACCGGCCTCGACATCGCGAGCCTGATCGCCGCGATCCAGAAGCCGCAGTTCGACAAGGTGGGCGCGTTCGATCTCGAGACGTTCTATCCGGGCAAGGAACGATTGCAGCTGGCGATGGCGGTGAACAATCTGCTCGCTTCGCCGGGCTTCGCCGCATGGTTGAGCGGCGAGCCGCTCGATATCCAGCGCCTGCTCTTCACGCCGGCAGGCAAGCCGCGCATCGCAGTGATCTCGATTGCGCACCTGTCGGATGCCGAGCGCATGTTCATCGTGACGCTGCTGCTGAACGAAGTCATCGCGTGGATGCGTGGTCAGTCGGGCACGTCTTCGTTGCGCGCGATCCTCTACATGGACGAAATCTTCGGCTACTTCCCGCCGACTGCGAACCCGCCGTCGAAGCAGCCGATGCTCACGCTGCTCAAGCAGGGACGCGCGTTCGGCCTCGGCTGCGTGCTCGCGACGCAGAACCCGGTCGACCTCGACTACAAGGGACTGGCGAACGCCGGCACCTGGATGATCGGCCGGCTGCAGACCGAGCGCGACAAGCTGCGCGTGCTCGAAGGGCTCGAAGGCGCCGTGCCCGGGTCGGACCGCGCGGCGCTGGATCGCATGATCTCCGGACTGACGCCGCGCGTGTTCCTGATGCGCAACGTTCACGACGATGGGCCCGTGCTGTTCCAGAGCCGCTGGGCGCTGTCATACCTGCGCGGTCCGCTGACCGGCGTAGAGATTTCCAAGCTCATGGCGCCGAAGCGGACTTCCTCCCCCTCCCTGCCCTCCCCCGCAAGCAGGGGAGGAACCGGTGGGGGCGTGGGCGCAGGCACAGCGGCGACGCGACCGAACGTGCCGGCGGACGTGCCGGAGTATTTCCTCGCAGCCACGGCCGCCGGCGAGACGTTGCTGTACAAGCCGATGGTCATGGGCAGCGCCAAGCTGCACTTCGTCGATTCGAAGCTCGCGCTCGATCAATGGCAGACGACTGCATTCCTCGCACCGCTGTCGGATGAAGGTAACGAAGTACTGTGGGCCGAGGCCACGAGCATTCCCGAGCTGAAGTCACGCCTCGGCAAGGCACCCGCGCCCTCCTCCACATTCTCGCAGCTGCCCGCCACTGCGCTGCGTGCACAGACGTATGCGACGTGGGGCAAGGCGCTGTCGGCGCATCTGTTCGAGAGCGCGCGCAGCGAAGTGCTGGTTTGCGACATGCTCAAAGCGACGTCGGCGCCAGGCACGAGCGAAGGCGATTTCCGCGCACAGCTTGCGCTCGCCGCGCGCGAGCAACGCGATGCAGCGGTAGCAGATCTCAAGCGCAAGTACGCACCAAAGCTCGCCACGATCGAAGATCAGCTGCGCCGTGCGGCCGAGCGCGTCGAGCGCGAGCGTTCGCAACTCTCAACGCAACGCATGCAGTCGGTATTTTCGATCGGCGCTTCCGTGCTCGGCGCGTTTCTGGGACGCAAGACGCTATCCGCGACGAACGTGAATCGCGCCGCATCGGCGGCACGTGCCGCGACGCGCATCGGCCGGGAGAGCGGCGACGTCGATCGCGCGGGCGACAGCCTGGAAGTCGTTCAGCAGAAACAGCGCGACCTGCAGCAGCAGTTCGAAGCCGATGCCGCCGCGCTCGAAACCCGCTTCGACGCGACCACTGCCGTGCTACGCAAGGTGCAGGTGAGCCCGCGCAAATCCGACATCGCCGTTGGCGAAATTGCGTTGGTCTGGGCGCCGTGGCGCAAGGGCGCGGATGGCTTTCCGACGCCGGCGAGCTAGGAAAGTGTCGGACTGAAGTCCGACCTACGGGATCGCTGTAGGTCGGGCTTTAGCCCGACTCTAGTAGATCCGCAGCCCGCCGAACTTCTTGCGTAGCTTGCGCGCGAGCGACTGGTAGCCCGCTGCATACGCAAGGCCGCCGGCCAGCACGACGATGATCGGCCAGACCCAGGTCGCGCCGCGCGCATCTGCCGGTGCCTCAGCCACGAGCTGACGCGAAGCCTCTCCGGTCGCTCCTTCGAGCACACCGTCGTCGGGAGGTGAAGGTGCCGCGGCGGCTGCCTTCAGCTCCTTGATCTGCGCCTGCAGCGCTTCGCTCTCCTTCTTGAGGCGAGCGATCTCGTCCGCCGCCTTCTTGTCGGCGCCCTGGGTGGCACTCTTCTGCTGCCGTTGCAGCTCGCGAAGCTGCACTGCCGCCGGTGCATCGTCCGTCAGGTAGTTGATGCCGACCCAACCTTCGGTCCCATCCTGCAGCCGCACGCGCGCGAAGTTTTCGGCGCGCTCGAGCTCGTCGACGGCGTCGCCGGTCTCGATTGTCGCGACGCGCGAGCTCGCCTGGTCTGCCTCGGCATAAACGTTGAGCACGAGCTTGTCGGAAACGAATAGCCGCCGCGTTTCCTGCGGCTGAGCCGGCTGCTGACCTTCCTCCTGAGCCCGCGCAGACACCGTCAGCAGCAAAAGTGTCGCCACACTGAGACAGCCCACATTCAAACAGCCCACATTCAGACAGCGATGGGACGATGGCGTCTTCATGCCGCAGATGCTTCCAGAGTTGCGGCGAATGGGCAACCATGCAGTGCTCATGGCAAGATCGGGCCGGATCGAAAGCGTTCGCGACCGCCAACGAGAGCATCCATGAAACCCCCTGCTGCAGCCACCCAGTATTCCTGGTCCACCGTCCCGCTCGAACGGCTCAATCCGCAGTTCTCACGCCGGATCATCACCGGCCAGCAGCTGATGGTCGCGCAGGTCTATCTCAAGGCGGGCTTCGTCGTGCCGAAGCACCATCACGTCAACGAGCAGGTCACATACATATTGGAGGGCGCGCTGCGCCTGTGGGTCGGCGACAAGGTCGACTCGCAGATCGACGCTGACGGCGTCCTGCTGAGAAGCGGCGAAGTACTGGTGATTCCCAGCAACGTGCCGCACCGTGCCATCGCGCTCGAGGACACGCTCGATCTCGACGTGTTCGCGCCGCCGCGCGAGGATTGGCTGACCGGGACGGACGATTATTTGAGGCAGAAGTGACGAGTCGGGCTGAAGCCCGACCTACAGCAACGCGTCATGGATAGCAGCCAGTTCTCAGCACTGATCGGCCGCCTCGAGCGCGAGGCGGACACGCATCCGCAGATCTACCTCGGCAAAGTCGCGGTCGCTGCCGCGCTCGGTTACCTGGTTCCCGGGCTGATCGTCCTGGCAATCCTCGCTGCTGCGTTCGCGATCGTGCTCGCTCTCGCGACCGGACGCACACCTTCCATCCTGGCGGCGATCGTGATCCTTGCCGGCGGAGCAGCGCTGATCGCAGTTATTCGCGGGTTGCGCGTCCAGATTGCCGAGCCCGACGGTCTGCAGCTCACCGCCGAGGAAGCGCCCGACCTGTTCCGCCTGATCGACGTCATCTCGCGCAAGGTCATCGTCGCGCCGCTCGCCACCGTGCGCATCAACGGCGAGTTCAGGTTCGGCATCCGGCAGATTCCGCGCTGGGGCGTGTTCGGCGGTTATCGCAATCACCTGCACGTCGGAGCGCCGCTCCTGCTCGCGTTGAGCGCCGACGAGTTCTGTGCACTGCTCGCGCACGAAATCGCGCACCTCGGCGGGCAGGGTCGGAAGTTCGGCGCGTGGATCTATCGGCTGCGCGAGACGTGGAACGCGCTGCAAGGCAGGTTCGCCGAGCCCGTCACCACGCTCGACCGAGTGCTCGCGTTCTATTACAGCTGGTACGCGCCATGGTTCTACGCCTACAGCTTCGCGCTGGCGCGCAATCACGAGTACGAGTCCGATCACATCGCGGCGTGGGTCACGAGCGCACAGACGCTCGCACGCGCGTTGATTCAGCATGAGTTGGCGAGCCGCTTTCTCTCGGATGTCTATTGGGCGCGATTCCTCGCCCGCGTCGAGGAAGCGCCCGAGCCGCCGTATCGTCCGTACGCGTTGCTGTCGCGCGCATTCAAGATCTCGGAGAAAGAGCCGGCGCGTCAGCAGTGGCTCGCAGAAGCACTGCGCAGATATGCGGCCGAGAACGACACTCACCCGAGCCTTGCCGAGCGTCTCGCGGCACTGGAAGTGTCGCCGCAGCTTCCGCCGCCGACGAGCACGTCAGCCGCCTTGATGACTCTCGGCGCCGCCGCGCAGCAAGCGATCGACCACTGCGACGACGTCTGGCGTGCGCAGAACCTGTCGAACTGGCGCAAACGTCACGATCAGATCCGTGAAGCGCGCTGGAAGCTCGCAGAGTACGAGCAGCACGACAGTGGTACGCTCGCCCCGGAAGATCTGTCGGCGAAGGCGGGCCTGCTCCTCACCGTGTATCGCGAAGAAGAAGCGATCGACTGCCTGCAGCAACTCGTGGCCCGCAAGGGCGCATTCCCTGACGCGCACATGCTGCTCGCCCAGCTGCTGCTCAAATACGGCGAAGAGCAAGGATTGCAGCACCTGATCAGCGCAGCTGAGCAACGCGCCGAGCTTTCCGAAACTGCCGCATCGATCGGCTACACCTATCTCGTAAACCGAGGGCGCAAGAGCGAGGCGGTGCGCTTCGCGCAGCGAATCCAGACCCTGCTCGACGAGTAGCGACAGCTCACGCTGTGTCCGGATTGCCGCAGTGCCTGCGTCCGACCCGACGAAGGCCAACGATATCCACGGGACACACCATGACGCACACGACTTTGACGACGGTGCCAGCCACGCTGCGCCCTCGACTGGCATTGGTACTCGGCAGCGGCGGCGTTCGCAGCGCCGCTGCCCTGGGACTCACCGACGTTCTCGCGCGCGAAGGCGTGCGACCTGATCTGATCGTCGGCTGCAGCTCCGGCGCGCTCTATGGCGCTGCAATTGCGATGGGCATGAGCCACGCGCAGGCGCTGACGCTGTGGTCGTCGGAGCTCACCGAACAGCGCCGCTGGCGCGCGTACGCAGAATTGCTCGCGCCACGACTGTTCGGCTTCGGCGCGAATTTCTCCCTGCGCGACGCCGGACTGATCTCCGCGCGCATCCGCCACGGCTTCGGCGGCTGGCAGCTCGAATCGCTGCCGACGCCGCTGCGCGTCGTAACGACCGATGCCGCCACTGGCGAGAGCGTCGTGCTCACCCGAGGCTCGCTCGCGGACGCGCTGTGCGCGAGCATCGCGCTGCCGCTCGTGTTCCCGAGCGTGGCCATTGACGGCCGACGCTTGGCCGACGGCGTGCTGTCCAACCCGCTGCCGGTATCGGTCGCGAGCGATGCACGCGCAGTGATTGCCTTGGGCTTTCGCGGCGTCCTGCCACGACGGATCGATCGACCCGGCCGGCTGCTCGCGCAGGTCACCACGACGATGATCAACAACCTCCAGCAGGCACATGTCCAGGCAGCGCAGTCCGCAGGCCAACGCGTGCTCAGCGTCGAGCTCGATGTGGATGCACGCATCGGCTTGTGGCAGGCATCCGCGATTCCGCGCATCTACGAGGCAGGCCGCCGCGCCGCGCAGCAGCGCCTCGGGGAAATCCTGGCGATGCTCAACGAGACCAGCGCCAGGGCGGCGTGAAGGGAGCTGCAGGAGAAGGATATTTTGACAGGATGAACAGGATAAACAGGATCGAACAAGAGCTTGCCTGTCCCCGACTCTGACATCCTGTTCATCCTGTTCATCCTGTCCAGTCTTCCTGCGTTGTGTGATCCCTTCTGCGTCCTCGCACGCGCCGGTCGTTCGTCACAGTATTTGAGAAAGCGGGTACTAAGCCCGCCGCAGCTGCACCAGGTCCGTAGTCGCCTGCAGTGCCGAGGAGTCGAGCTCGGCCGTCGCGAACGCCAGCAGCTCGTGCGTCCATTCCTCGAAGTAGCGGAACACCAGCTCGACCTGCTCCAGGCACTTCGCGCGCTGCGCGTCGTCGAGCGGGATCGCCGCCAGCTCGCGGTGATCCGCGCCGCTCATCGCATGGCCGGTCTCCAGGTTGAAATGGAAGTCGCCGAGATAGCGCAGCGTGATCTGCTCCTGCGCCTCGATCCGGCGCGCCAGGCCTGCAGTCAGCGCAAACAGCACGTTGCCGGTCTCCTCGATCGCCTCGATGATCGCCAGCCGCTGGACCGGCGTCGCGTCGTACAGCAGGTGCGCGAGCTTCGTCATCAGCATGCGATTGACGCAGGTGCGATCGCTGTACAGGAACATCAGCACCTGGCTGGTCGAAGCCGGGCGGTCGAAGCCGAGCGCGGTCAGATCCTCCAGGTACCAGGGCCAATGATGATCGTCCTCGCAGGTGTGGCGGTTGACCAGCTGCTGGTGCGGATCGGCCGAGCTCTCATCGCGCATCACGTACTTGTTCAGGTCGCCGAAGTCGAGAATGAACGGCGCCATGCACGGAAAGAACGCCAGCCGCTCGCGCGGCGAGAGCGTCTCGTCGCGCATGAACTCGAACAGCGGCAGGGTGGCGTAGGTTCGCTTGGACTGAAGGATCGCTCGCATCACGGTTCGCATCGGTTGCCTCATCTGTGTCCGTCAACGTAAGGCTCAGACGCGAAATGCCGAGCGATCCGGCCGGTCCGGCTACTGTTGCGGCAATGGCATCGATGCCTGGCCGAAGGCATAGCGCCAGCCGTCGCCAGTGCGCACATACGTGTCCGTGAACCAGAGCTTGAAATCGAACGCCGGCTTGCCGTCATTGCGCGTGCCCTTGCACCACAGGAGCGCCGTCACGGTCGCCGTGTCCTTGCCGTACATGCGCACGGCCTGCGTGCCCGGCTCCTCGACCTGCTTCTCGTAGACAATGACGCGGTTGCGTGCATTGTCGATCAGGCGCTCGCGCTTGTGCGTGACACCATTGCCGAGCACCAGCACGAAGTCCGGATGCAGGATGCGATCCATCGTCTCCCAGTCGTTGCTCTCGACGGCGGCCTGGTACTGCGTGTCCATGGCCGCGATGATCCGTGCGTCATCCGCGGTGTCGGCCGATGCGTGAAAGGCCAGAAGCGCAGCGGCTGCCGCTGCGGATAGAGTCAGTCGTTGGGGAGTCATGCGATACCTCATCTAGGTGGAAACGTAGCCATTGCGGATCTCCAGCGGTTTCAGCCCCGTCCAGCGGCGGATCTGCCGCAGCGCCGTGGTGCGCTGGGAGAAGCCGACGGTGCACGCCACTTCGGCGACCGAATACGCGGTGGTGCGCAGCAGGCGCAGGGCTACCCGGGCGCGCTTGCGTTGCAGGTAGGAGAACGGCGTCATGCCGTGCACCAGCGCGAACAAGCGCAGGAAGTGATACTTGGAAAGACACGCGGCTCGCGCCATCTGGTCGAGGTCGATCGGCCGCGCGTAGCTCGTGTGGATGAAGTCGGCGGCCTGCCCGATGCGGCGGAATACTTCGCGTCGCGTGGTCACGCGCGTGAGGCGCAGCGCGTCGATCCTCTCCCGCACGCGCAAGCGATGCCGCAGCATGCGCTCCAACAAGAAGTGCAGCTGCTCCTCGTACCATTCGTCGTCTTCGAGCCCCTGCAATGCGTGCGCCCGGATGAACTGCAATACCGGCGTGACGCAACTGTCGTGCGACTGGAGGTTCTCGATGAACTCCGGGGCCGCCGCGGCGAGCGCGTAGCCGTCGGACAAGCTCCGCTCGATCGGTGCCAGCATCGCGCCACAGGCACGCTCCGCAAGCCCCGGACGAAAGCAGATGGCCAGCGACTCGACCGGATGCACGGCGCGGATGCTGGTCGCATACACGCGTCCGTGATTGAGGATCAGGAAGTTGTCGTCGTCGACGCCGATGTCGCGGCCGCCGACGTGACAGACCTCCGTTCCGCCCCACGCTGCCCGGATCGATAGCGTGTGCATGCACGGCGCCAGCTCGGCGCGGCGCGCGCGACGCATGATGATGCAGTTCTCGCGGCCCCAGCGCGAATCGCTGGACACCGGCCGCTCGGTGTTATCGAAAGCGTGATCGGACAAAGTACGCAAAAACATGCTCACCGCCCCTGCTGCCAGCTCCACTGAACGTCCACCCCGGCGCGCGAGGCGTCTCGAAATTCGCCGAACAGGCCGGTCGGCTCGCCGTAGAAGCGCTCGATCGACAGACCGATGGAAAGATGGGCGCTCGGCTGCCACGACAGCCGCGCCTGTATCGCGCCGTCGCTGCGGTCGAAGCTGCGCAACCACAGCGCTCGCATGCGGACGCTCTCGTTACGCCACGAGCGCTGAATCAGGAACGTGCCCTGGCGTTCGCGCCGCAGACGCGTCATGCCCGCGGCTGGAGTGCGCACCGTCGACTGGAAGTACTGGAGCGAGAGCAAGGTGTCGGCGAGTGCCGTGTTGTCGAGGCCGACGACGAACGCGAGCTCGTCGGCCGGAAACACGCGATCGCGATCTGCTGCGTCGGTCGTGATGAACCATCGGTCGGTCGAGTAGCCGACTTCGCCGCGAACCGTCGTGCTGCCGAACGCATTCGACAGCGTCGCGCCGAACAGCCTGCTGCGTTCATATGCAGGCGCCAGAGCCGGCGCTCCATTCGCGCAGAGCGATGAACGGCACCGGATCGTCGTAGGTGTGATAGAGATAGTTGAGCGTGACGTCCCAGCCGCCGACGAACATCGCCAGGCGCGCACCGCCGTCGCTGCTGTCGCGCAGACCTGAGGGCGCCGCGCCGGCTCAACGCGAATCGGTCCGGCCGCCTGCGGCACGAGCAGCGGCGTGGTCACCGCGAAAGTTGCATCACCCAGCGGAATCTCGTCGAACGTCGGATCGGGCAGCCACAGCAGCTGCAGCGTCGCGCCGCCGATCGGCACCTCCGTCTTGATTGCCCACAGTGGAATGCGCCGATCCTGGGGATCCGGCCACACGAATTCGCGGAACGAGAACGGATTGACGACATCCAGCACACGCAGTCCATCCGCCTGACCCCAGACGATCTGCTGCTTGCCGATGCGCAGGAAAGCGGGCCCGAGACGGCCGTCGAGATAGAGCTCGCGCAGCTCCGCTTCCGCGGAGTCGCCGAGCAGCCAGCGGCGATTGAAGCTGCTGCGCTCGCGCTGCTCCGGTCTGCCCGGCTCCAGCTGATCCTCGGTATCGGCCCGCACGCGTAACGCAGCTTCTCAGCGACCATCCCGAAGCGAAGCTCGCGCCGACATCGAGGTCCGCAACGGTTTCGGCCGTCTGCAGCTCACGCGACGACTCGCCGACCGCGCCGTCGACACGGAAGATCGCGGCGGTGTTCCAGTCGGCCTGCGTGAGCCGCGTGCCGCACGCGAGCGCGGCGAGCGATGAGAGCGCCACGCATGCTCTACAGTCCCCGCTCCATCTGCTGCTGCGTGAACAGCGGTCGGGCAGCTGCCCGTCGAAGCGTCGAGCTCCGCGAATTCGAGCACGGTGCCATGCCCGGTCTTGTGATTGCGCACCTCGATGCGCGTCGCGCTCCATACTCCGTCGATCTGCTGCGGCTCGCGATTGCGAAGCGTCTTGAGCAGAGTGCCGCGCGATCCCAGTACTCGATGCGGCGCGCGATCAACACTCGCTCGTCCACGCACCAGCGCGCCCGCGCGTAGCCCAGCTCGCGCGCGATCTGCTCGCTGGCCGCGACGCCTTCGACGATCGCACAGGCGGCGCCGTCGACGTCGTCGCGTCCCGACGCGCTGAAACGTCCAGTCCGCGAGCGTCACGCGATTGTCGTTGCGGATCTCGTCGAACGTCAGATCCGTGCCGAGAAAGTAGTCGCCGCGATCGGAGGCCGGAATCCGCCGCACCTTGCGCAGCGCCGGCAGGTATAGCCACTGATCGTTGGCAACGTCGAGCGGCGCCGTAGTCGAACACGAGGAACGACGTACCGCGAATGTTCGCGGGCGCGAGATAGAAGATTGCCATGCGCCGGCTGTCGTCGACGTTCTTGCGCACGGCCCGCGCGACCTGCTCGCGTACGCCACCCTGGCGATCGATCAGCTTGATGCGCACCGTCCGATCGGCTCTCGCACCTTCCGGTCGAGCGGCCAGCGCTCGCATGATGCCGTCGGCGTCCTCAGCGTCGGCTGCACGTGCGCCGGAACTCCACGACGCCGCCAGAAATGATGACGAATGCGACCGCCGGCACGACGCCCTGCATCGGGCGGCGCGCCGCGGCCTCACCGCGGGTCGCAAAATCGCCCAGACTTTAGCAGCGCGGGCAACACTGTCAACGCGGCGACGAATGCGCCGACGATCGCCGTCGCCACCAGGACGCCGAACATGCGAATGGGCGGCGCGCCGACAGCATCAGGATGCCGAAGCCGAGACCCGACTGCCGTCGCGTTGAACAGCACGGCGCGGCCAGTCGACTGATAGACGTACATGATCCGGGCGTTCGTATCGAGCGCCATGCGCTCCGCCTTTGCGCACGCGCGACCATGTGGATTGCCAGATCGATGCCCAGACCGATCGCCACCGCCGCGAACATGGAAGTCGCGACACCGAGCCAGATGTCCGCGAGCCCCATGACGGCGTACACGAGCACGACCGAGACGAACAGCGGCGCCAGGCACAACAGCCCTTCGCGGAACGATCTGAAGATGACGAGCACATGAGCAGTACGCTAAGTGTCGAGGCAAGCACGCTCAGGGCATGACCGGAAGCGACCCACTGCACCCACTCGTAGTCGACCATCACCCGTCCGGTCAGTGTCGCGGTCACCGGCCGTGTCGAATTCTCGCTCGATGTAGCTGCTGCGCTGCCCGCACCACCTTGCGCTGCTCGCTCCAGCGATCGGCACGCAGCCAGACACGGACCAGCGCCGTGCGCGCCGAGGAGTCGATCAGCGACTGGAACTCCGTGGGCGCCGCGGACGCCTGGTAGGTCAGCATCAGCTGCGCGACCAGATGCGGTCGTCGGGAATGACGTACGCTGACTCGCTGCCGCTGTCGACCGCGCGATTGAGCTGCTTGATGTAGTCGACGATCGAGGTGACGGCGCCGACCCCGCCGAGCGTGCGAATGTAGCGCTGCAGGTCGTCGATCTTGCGCAAGGCATGTGGATCGAGGACGCCATCGTCCGCGGCGGCTTCGATCACGATGTCGAGATGATTGGTGCCGGCGAGCGTCCGATTGATCTCACGATCCGCGACGTACAGCGGCTCGCTCTCGTTGAAGTTCTCGATGCGCGCGTGATCGACGCGCACCAGCGCCGCCGCCAGCAGCGCAGCGGCGCACAGCACACCGGAGACCAGCAGTACCGTGCGTGGTCGACGAGTCACCGCTGATCCCAACGCGAGCACAGCGCGACCAACGGGATCAGTCGCCTCGGACGCGGCACCCTTCAACAGGCGGCTCGGCTTCGGCCGCAACACGCTCATCGCCGCCGGCAGCCAACTGACTGTCAGCAGCCACGCCACGGCCACGCCGAAGGCACCGAACAATCCGAAGTAGCGGATCGGCGGCATTGTGCTGGTTGCCCACAGCGAGAGGAATCCGACCACGGTAGTCAGTGACGTCAACGCGATCGGCCACCACACGTTCTTCAACGCCGCGACCACCAGCACACCGTTGTGCTCGCGCGGCCGGTCCTTCAGCAGCGCGTAGTACTCGCCGA
This sequence comes from uncultured Gammaproteobacteria bacterium, assembly GCA_963830745.1. GTDB lineage: Bacteria > Pseudomonadota > Gammaproteobacteria > Steroidobacterales > Steroidobacteraceae > Steroidobacter. The sequence goes on along the minus strand of CAWHNL010000005.1, from coordinate 30,224 downwards.
AGACGTGCATCGGCTCAGCGACGCTGATACCGATCAGTACGACCACCATGCCATTCGTGATCGCATAGAAGGCGACACCGCTCGCGGCCATGACTCCGAGGGTCATGACGATCGTCGCGGCCGCGATGAACATCGGCAGCGCAGCGCTGCGAATCGTCAGGAAAGCGCAGAACAACACGATGGTCACCGCGATCGCAGTGAACGGCACCAGCCGACCAGCGTCGCGGTCGATGTAGGTCGAGAAGTAGCCGGTGATCGCGCCAGCACCCGCGACGAACACCTCGACGCCGGCCTCCGTCGGCAGTGCGCGACTCAAGTCGAGCACCGCCTGGTAGGTCTCGGCGTTGCGCTTCTCGTCCAGCAGCTCAGCAGCGATAACCGTCGCTGTGCGGTCCTTCGATACGAGCGTACCGTCGTAGATCGGCGAGTCGTCGATGGCCTCGCGCACACGATGCACTACGGCTGCATCGATCTCGCCGTCCGGCAGCAACGGCGCCACTTCCAGACCTTCCTCACCGCCGCGGATGGCACTGCGGCTGACCAGGCTCGTGATGCGGTCGACGTCGATGTTCGGCACTGCTTCGAGCCGCTCGACGATCAGCCGCACGTAGCGCAGGCCGGCGGGGCTCAGGATGCCGCCGGCCGCGTTGCTGCGGACGGCGATGACGATCGGCTCCTTGAGGCCGAACGTTTCCACGACGCGCTCGCGATAGAGCAACGCCGGGTTGCCAGGCTCGATGTACGCGTTGGCGGAGGTGTCCTTGTGCAACCCGCCGGCCAGCACGGCAGCGGCGACAATCAGCGCGGCGGTCACCGCGAGCACAGCCCAGCGAAAGCGGACGACGAACCGCAACCAGCGTTCTACGAGCACAGGTATCCCCTCCTATGCCCACTCAGACGCAAGCCCGTTGCGGATTAGGACAGAGTGCTAAACCTGCTTGAGGTAAGTGCTGTCTCTGATGCTTGTGATGAATGTGAAGTGAGCCATCTAGATGCCTAACGGTTGAGCTGGGCGCCGCGCGCGCTACTGTTTGGGCTTGGCACGCTATATGTCGCCACCGCCTCCTCCTGGCGAGTTGCAATTCGCTCCTGTCAAAACGTCTGCGTAACGGCCCGCTCTTCGTACTAACAAAATGGCGTCTCGAGGATGGACCTTTCGGACCTCCGAAACGATCTGTGAATGCTCCTCCGCATCCACCTCCCCTAGGACCTGGACGTCATTGACATGAATACACGCTCGATGAAAGTGACTTGGTAGTCTGGAGATCGGCGGTTTTTCTCTTCGGAGTAACGATCGCCCGTCAGCCCGACTTCGGTAAGCGCTTCCACAGATTGTTGCGCGGACATTGGAGCGCCCTTTTCGAAGCCACGAAAATGTGCACGACGGTCGACATGGATGCCTAACATCCGCGCTCACCCGCGTGCGTTTCGCACGTCGCGTGCAAGGGCTTGCTATGTGTTCTCGTGTTTGGCCTTAACCAAATCAGCATAGTATTGCGCGAACTGATACTCGTTCTGGAAGTCACGCGCCGTCAGCAGCAAAAACTTCCATCGACCAATGCGAACAAAAATGTACCGACGCGTCTTGTCGATGCTCCGAACCTGTCGCCACGGTACAGTCGTAGTTCGATGGCCGTCGTCTTCCGTGAGCGCATCAGCGGAAATGGTGAAGCTCTTGGGCCCGATGGCGCCCTTCCTCAGGAGATTTGCACAGGCGATTAGGAGCATGCCCACCAGGCCTAGAAGCCAGATGGCCGCAATAATCGCTACAAATAGAACGAAACATAGCGCGAGGTTTTTTGGAAGAGGCTCCCCACCCCATTCCAACCTTGGGCCCATTGCATCCACGGTTATTGCGGTTGCAAGAACGACGCTTGCAGCCCAACCCCATGTTGAGCGCAAGTTAACCCAACAATTGAGCGCGAGTACGTCGCTCCACTTGGTCACGCTTTTCGTTCTAGAACACATAACGGTTGAGCTGAGCGCCGCGCGCTCGGTTGCTTGGGCTTAGCGCTTTATTCCCCACGCGTGCGCTCCAGCGATTTGTTAGCTGGCGTTCCCCACTCTTCCGCTACCTGATCGAATGTGTTGGTGCCTGCCCCAACACGCGTCGTCCACGTGAAGTGCTCGTGCAGTCGCAACCGGCCATCGGGAAGGCGCTCGAGTTCACAAACGGATCGCCCGCCGTGGATCTGCCCCGCGACCTCTCGCTGAGTGAAACGGAATTGCAGCACCGTTCCGGTCAGAGTGCCAACGAGATAGCCGCGGAGGATCGAGCCGCCGCTATACCGCCCGAGGACCTTGATTCCGCGTTGTTCCAAGGCAAGGCGCGTCTCAGAGCTCACAACTCCGCTATCAGCAGTGGAGCTGACTCGGAACTGGGTGTGGTCGAGATTCATGACGGCAGGCTCCATGGCAGCGCGCTGAGTACGCCAGCTAACGCCGCAGCTGTGCCGCGAGCAGCGGCGCCTCGCCTGTGCGAGTCGGAACCAGCGGCTTGTTGGGCACGCTCACTGTTCCACCTTTGTGCAGCGGCCATAGATGGCATTCGGACCTACCCATCCGTTGATGAAGCCACGATTGTTTCCTATTTGAAACCGCTGACCCTGAATCGCTTTGATGAGGTGAAGGTATTCGTTGCCGTTGACCTTGCAGAGGACGATGTCTCCAACCTCCAAGACAGCAGTATCCCCGATCGGCTCGACCGTGCAGAGCTGGCCGGATTCGATCTTTCCGGTCATCGATCCACCGCGCGGCCGGAAGGAAACCGACTCCCCGGCCCTCAGTCTCGCAATGTACGTGGTAGCCCAACCCATATGTTCTTCTTATCTCCCTTGAACGCCCAACGCTCGTGTTAGGGGCGCGCGCGTTTCACGCGCGTCGCCCCTTGAACACGTTGTTGGAAGACGTCTCGCGTACAAGCCAGGTGGTGATCACAACTGCACTCAATGCGCTGCCTAACCCGTAACCGACGAGAAGCCCGACTGCCGCGTGACCCCAATCCAGTGGAATGACTTCACTCACCCAGGCGGCCAGATAGCCGCTTGGTACCCAGATTGCAACCGCGACAAAGAGGAACGTACAGAGTTGCGCTGATCTGGACCACGCACGCGACGAAAGCCACGACGCCAGGCATGCCAACGGCAGCCCATACACGACTGCGGCGAGCAGTACTGCGACTATCAAGCCCACCTTCCCTCCCGAAGTCTTCTAACGTCCCGGTTCAGCGGCGGCGCGCTGACTCTTGTGCCTTGGCGCCGTATCCATCGCCGTCCGCTGCAACCGGTTGTTGGGCGGGTGGCGCACGCTAGTTCTCCTCAACGAGCCGAATCCCCAAACCCTCAACCTTCGAAGCATCAAGCGTGATCAGCCCATTCGACACCGTACCGAGTAGCCCCTTTCTTCGCAGAAAGCCTTCCGCACGTTCCAGCGAACGGACTCCGACGACCAATCCCTGCAACTTGTTCTCCGCCGCTCTAACCAGGCGTATAGCAGGACCATTGCCTAGCTCCCAATGGCCTTCCGCCAAAGCCTTCTGCGGCGCAAGTAACTCTGCCCATGGCCGCTCACTCACCTCTAGGTTTGTCGTCCCTATCGTCACTTCCACAACGCGCTCTACGCCTAGCGGCCCGCCGCCGCCGTCTGATAAGGCCCTGCGCAGCCGCACGCGGCGCTGCTCCACGTCGACATAATCGGGACTGTAGTCGCTAACAAAGATGTGCATTTTGGCGTCTACCGGCCTATCCGAGTCGGACAGCGATGCCAAGGTTAGGTTTGTCCAAAGCGTCGCCCTCGAGCCATCGGGCTTGGTGACAACAAACGGACGCGGCTCGCCGTACGCGATTCCACGTCTATCGAATTCCGCCATCGAATCCGATAACGATGCAGAGGGGTCGAAGGCGAATCCGACTAGGGATGGCTCCTCAGTTATTTGACGCGGAAACTGAATTGCTTCGATGTTTACGTTGCCGAAACTAACTCCTCCGCTCGTTACACCTCCTCGGGTTGCCAGCGGCCATGCGACCGGGAGCCCGAATGTTTCGGCGAAGAGCATGAACAGGGTTTCCGGACGTCCGGTTCGGATCATGATGTGATCGATCTGCCCGACAGCTGGTCGCGCTTGGGTTCCCTGCGCTGACGCGTCTGCGCAGATGAGTATCGCGAAGATCGCCGCAAGCGCCATGGTGATCGCCCTATCCAACGCCACGGTGTCGTACTCCTGCGGTTCGTCCTCTGAAGGCTCGTTTACGCTCGGTGGCGCCCAACGCTTACTGCTCAGCCGCACGCGTCTCGCGCGTCGGCTGCAGCTGTTTGTTAGCTCTCATCTGCCTTCGTATCAATAGGCCAACGAGCCCGATTGCAAGCAGCGGTGCCCATACCCAAACCATTTCTGACCACAGCACCTGCAGCCCACGTTCGGACATGAAGCGCTCAAGGCTGATCGGCGATGCTTCGATGGGACGAAAACTGAACAAAATGCGTTCGGCACTGAATGGCCAGAACAGTGCCACACCGTTGGTAGCGTTTCTTGTGAAGGCATCCAGGATTCCGTGAGATAGCATTGACAACGATAGAAACCAGAAGACTACGAATGGCCTCGCCTTCAGCGCACGCGCAAGGGGCACAGCGGCCGTTGAAAGCAGGAGCGCAGCGACAATCGAATGGGAGAACCCCCGATGCGCGAAGGGCGAGCCGTAGGGAACGCCAAGACGAAACCCGATGCTGTCCAGATCAGGCAGCATGGAGAAGGAGATGCCCACGATCAGCAGCGGCACAGAGATGACTCCGCGCCCTACCAGGAGCGCCGCAACAACCGGCACGGCCGGATGAGTGATTAGTGACGCCATTGGGCTCTGCCCGAGCTAACGCTCCGGTTCAGCGGCGGCGCGCTGACCTATGTGTCTTGGCACTTGCTCCACCATCGTCCGCTGCAAACGGTTGTTAGGCGGGTGCAAGTAGGGACAACAAAGATGCTGATACGATGCATTTCCAGTCACCTAACGCCGCCCTTTAGGCAGCAGGTTGAGCACTTGTACTTGCGAGGTACGCAATGAACAGCACTACCATGACTGCGTCCACGATCACCGACACGCCAACCTGATACCGCAGAAACTCTTGCCCGAGCGAGAGCACCAAGGTGATGAACACTACCTTGCTCGCCCCGGCAACGACTAGAGCGACGCGTCGTATGGACTCACGAAAGGCGCCGTAGATGAGCAGGAGGCCCATCAGTCCAATGAGTGCACCCCAATTCCTAACAACGATCTGCGCAACAGGGCCATCGATGGACTGGCCGAAGGTCGAGCGGAGCGAGGCATCGGGAGCGAACAGCGCATAGAACATTGTGCAGGTGAGCAAGCCGGAGACCAGCATTACCCACTTGATAGATCGATGAACTACTTTCACTGATGACTCTTGGTAGGAGTGATTTGTGCCCAATGATCGCGTTGAGCGGCCGGGCACTGCCGCATCCATCGCACCGAGCGCGCATGCTTTCTGCCGCGCGCTCGGCGCGCTAACCACTGCCGTGTCACGGTCCGCTCCAACGCGCAGTTAGACGGCACACACCTCACGGCGAATTCCTCCGCCACGGCTTTCGCAACCACACACTGAGAAGGAGGGTCTGGCCCACAAACAACCCAAAACCAGACTTCAGCGGCGATTTCCATCCGGCGAGTCGCGAGACTAAGCAGGGACGTAGGTCAACCTGATCACATCCTCGCCAATCCGATCATGAGCCACAAGGCGGAGCGGCGGCCGGGGTCCGGCGAAATATGGCTTGCCGTGACCAAGCACGACGGGGTGCAGGTAGATTCGATACTCATCGATCAGGCCAAGTTCGGTGAGGCTTTGCGCCAAGTCCGGGCCAGCAACTTCGATCTCCCCTTCGCGCTCGGCCTTCAGCTCGCGGATCGCGCCCTCGAGATCATGCTCAACAAGCCTGGCGTTGGGGCCGACCGACTTCAACGAGCGCGAGACGACCCATTTCGGCTGGTTCCGCCACGCCGCCGCGAAGGCGCGTTCGTCTGCAGCCCATTCAGGATGATCGTCGTCCCAGTAACGCATGACCTCATACATTTGGCGACCGTACACACTGCCCGCCTGCCGCTGAGCCTCCTCGATGAAGTGGCGGAAGAGCGTGGGGCTTGGCGCAAACGCCATATGGTCGACGTAGCCGTCCAGGGACTGGTTCATTCCGAACACGAGCTTAGCCATACCCACCTCCTTTCCTTCCGCGGTAATTGACGTACTTCATGACGTCTAACGTTTGACATGAGCGGCGGCGAACAGCAGGCGAAGCCTGATGTTGGACGTCCGCTCGATGGAGGAGTTAGGCGGGAACCTCATCGGCGCACTTCCCGCCACACCATCACCGCAAGCCCCGCCGCGACCAGGCATGCGATTGCGCTCGCCCACAGCGGAATATTGATGCCGTTGACGACGACTGGCCAACCGAGGACCAGGCGCAGCAATTGCGCCAGCGCGACCAGCGCGAATACCACCGCTGCTATGGCACTGAATGGCTTCATGTTGGGTCTCCTGGACACGACGCACTATTGGCACCAGATGCTTGGAGGATTGGCTGCGAATTACGCGCAACATGTGACGCGTAACGCCATCCATCAGCCGCGTGCGCCTTCGCACCTCGGCTGCAGGGATTTGTTGGGCCTCCTAGCTGTCCCGGTGCCATATGGACACCTCGACCGACCTGCCACGGATTGAGCACTGGAAGAACCAGTCGTCATCTCGCAAGGTCATGGGACCCAGCGCCGGATCCTCAACTACCCGCGGCGGCTTGGATTTGAGAAAGGAGCCGAGAAAGTTACGCATGCTTCTGTAAGGTCCAACGCCGGGGCCCAGACCTCGCAAAGGTGCATCGCACCTTTGTGGTCGTGCTGCAGCCCCTTGTTAGCTCTGCAACGCATAGTACGCAGCATATTCGCCCGCGCGTTGAAGCGCGACATAGGCGACGCAGCTCAAAAGAAACAGGCCCGCTGCAATTCCACCACGCGCGAAGCCTCGTGAGCGAAAAAAGCGCCGCGCGCTCTGCTGCATGACCTTGGCATCTTGTTCCCCACGCGCGCGCTCCAGCGATTTGTCAGGAGTCAGTACCCGATCGGAGCTGAATTCGATACATCGTGCCACCTTCCTTCGCGGTCCAGAATACGACCAGGAACGGCTGAGTCTTGCCGCAGGATGTAACGGTCCAACGCTCATACGTCGCAGGGTTGGTGCCTTCAGGCTGCGATGCGTCCCGTTTCACGCTGTCGGGCGGTAGCACCTCCGCCTCGACAAGCTCGATGCGTGAACATTTCAAGTTCTCACGGATATGCACGGCGATTCCTTGGAAGGCGTCGCGTATCAGCGTCTCGTTGGCAGTCGTGTTGCCCGTGAACCGCACTTCGTCCTGCGCCACTGAGGATGCGAAGGCGAGAATGCCGGCTAGTGCCGTGAGTGTCTGAACCGAGATGCGCACTACTGACTCCCGACGTCTGCGTTCAGCCGGCGTCGCGTCTCCGCGGCGCTCGGCTGCAACGCATTGTTGGACGGTAATCCACCTAGCCACGCTCCCGTTGCATGAGCAGGAGATCCAGCCCATCCGGCTCACAAACACCGAGTACCGTCAAAATCGCGTGTGCCTGGCCACGATGATGTGTCTGGTGATTGAACAAATGCGCAAGAATCTCTCGGCGGCGTTGTTTCTGAGGAGTTCCATTCAGCGTCCGATAGGCCCACGTCTCTTCCATCTGCGCGTCAGAGAGGCTTTCGACGTAGGCGATGATCCGCTGATCCTCCTGTTGTCTTGCAGCCGACAACGACGGGAAGTCATCAAAAACAATTGCATCTAGATTCGTCGGATGCTCTCCAGCGCCAGTCAGCCGACGCATCCAGATGAGGTCGGCGCACATGATGTGATTGAGCGTGCCATGCAAACTCTTGAAGTATGCACCAACGTCGCGTCGATACTGCTCGTCTGGCAGTCGGCTCGCCATCGTATATAGCCGCCCATTCGCCCACGCGTTGTAGTCGGCCATCATTGCGAAGTGCGACTTCATGGCTTACTTCTTTTTGCCGTCCGACGTCGCGAATGAGCCGCGAGCGATAGCGCTTCGCCGTTGCAAGTCGGGCGCGCAACGCGCGCGAACTCGATTCGCTTGTTAGGCATTCGTCAGTTTCCCGAGTATGGCCTTACCGCTCAGACTTCTCCGTCTGCGTGCTCTCGCCGCCCTTCTTGAAGAGTTCGACGCGAAAACCTCAAAACGCGTATGTCTGACGCCGTTCACTGCGCGGTCAGCATTTGATCCTGTAGGACCGAACGTACTCCCCGCGACCACGAATAGTCGGCGCCCATGCGCAGATCGCTCGTGAACTTTGAAACGATCTCGCCCGTGCGAGCGTCGCTCACCTGAAGCTTTATCACATACTCGGTATTACTGATCTTGCTCACGACGCCGATCAGCGCTTGATCGGCCCCAAGCTTCCTGGCAATGGCGGCTTCGCAGCCGCTGCAATTGCGGAGTCCCTGCTCCTTCGCCGCGCCCAGATCTGCGCTTGTGGCGTCGATGACGTTGTAGCGACCCGATTTGAGAAGCTGCAGTTTCGCTTCGTCAGTCGCCTGCACCAGGTAAACGTTGTTCCCAGAGCTGGTCGCGGCGCTGAAATCCTCCAGCTCGAAAGGAAAGACTGCGATCTTGACCGGAGCATCGGCACCGACGGCCTGGAATGACCAGGAACAGAGGACCGCCGTCGCAAGTCCGACAGCTCGCGCCCATGTCCCGACTCCAGAGATCAGAGCGGCCGCACACCCGAAACGATGACGAAGGCCAGCGCGCATGACCGGCAGCCCAGGTTCGACTTCGCAAAAGCTGAACATGTGAAGCCTCCAGAACAGTTGCTTCGAAGCGTGCGGGAACGCGTTCGCGAGAGAAGCTAAGGATCGCCCTGAACGGCACTCCAAGCTATGCGGGGTCGTGACCCAAGGAAGGGGAAGCACAAGGGCCTCGCGTTCGATCACTCGATGACTGCTCCGCGGACGCCTAACTTGTTTTCGCTAACACGCAGCTGACGAATAACATGCAGGCTGCTAGATTGCATCGGAGTGGACAGCGCCGCAACTGACGGCACGGCCAGCCCTCTGGAACTGCTGCCGACACCGGCGACTCGCGACCGGCCAACTATTGCGCGGCGAGCCGACGCAGCGTCGGCAGCTTTGAGCTCCTGAGCATCTCGACAGCCTGCCGCCGCGTGCGCGCCGCGGCTTCCGCCTCGCCGCTCGCTTCCTGGACTCGCGACAGCCATCGCTATTCCACCCCCGTGATCCTGGACGAGGAGCTGCGCGCGGCCGACCTGGTGATCGGCGCCACCCTGATCCCCGGCGCCGCCGCCCCCAAGCTGATCAAGCGCGCCCACCTTGGCGCGATGAACCGCGGCTCGGTGATCGTGGACGTCGCGATCGATCAGGGCGGCTGCGCCGAGACCTCGCGCCCGACCACGCATGCCGATCCGACGTACGTGGTCGACGGCGTGGTCCACTACTGCGTGGCCAATATGCCGGGCGCAGTCGCCAACACCTCGACCTTCGCGCTGAACAACGTGACCTTGCCCTACGTCAGCGCGATTGCGGACAAGGGATACCGCCAGGCCTGCCTCGACGATCCGCATCTGCTGGCCGGGCTCAACGTGCACCACGGCCGCATCACGCACCCGGCCGTCGCACGCGACCTCGACCTGCCCTACACCTCGCCGGAAGAGGCGCTCCAAGCATCCTGAGGAACCCCGCTCGGGCGGCGCGATGTGCCGTGATGCGCTCGGCTGCCCGAAACCAGCCGCCGATGCGGAGCCGCGCGGCTGGTTGTCGGCACGCCGGCCGCGCCTGTAGCCGGCCGGGAATCAGTACGGCAAAGCCTTTCCGCACCTCGCAGGAGAGCACAATTCACCAACACCTCGTCTGAGCGCGTTCGCGCATCGCAACGGGGACTGTCGCCGTCGGCAATATTGCCGATCTGGTACTTTGGTTAATCTCGGTTTACTTTAATAAATTCTTGCGAATTGAAGTGATTTTGGATAATGTTGACTGATCCGCGGGCCGACACCAGCGGGAGGGAGCTAGCCGTGGTCGAAACCAACTCGATCGTCCCGGGCGCGCGCAGGTCCCCCACCCCCGCCAGCGCCGCCGGGTTTGCGGCCGATCTGGCGTGGGAGCGTGCTCAGGAGCAGGCGGCCATCGCCTATCGTGCCGGCGATCCGATCACGCCGACGCGGCTGTGGGCGGCGGCGCTCGACATTGCCGAGAAGCACTTCGGACCCGGCGACCCCCGGCTGGCCTCGAGCCTGACCAACAATGGCCTGGTCCTGCGCCGCCGCCGGCAGGACCATCAGGCGAAGAGGATGTTCCAGGACGCCCTCGACGTGTGGGACGCCAGCTGGCGCTGGATCCATCTCATGACCCGGGACCGGGCTGCGGACGGCGTTTACGGTTCCGACCACCTCGACATCTACGACGGCGATGCGCGTGCTTGGTTCAATGCGCTCGCGCGCCAGGGCCGGTCGGCCACCATGGCGCTGGATTGCCATGGCCGGCTGCCGGCAAGCGGGCTCGACGACTGGTTCGACATCAAGCCGCAGCGCATGAGCGATCTGCGCAAGCTGCTCGGCGCCGTGCTGCTGATCGCGCCCAGGCCGCGCGCCTGATCATCGCGCCCCGCCGCAGGCCGGCGACTGCGGAGGCGCGCTTTGGGTCATCAGGTCGATTCGCCGCCGTGGCGCGGCCCGGGAGCTTTCGGAGAAACCATCCCACCGCCCCCACTCGGCTGTCCGGCGACCGCCGCGCCGAAGCGCTCGATCCGCGCTGAAGCGACCGAGCGAGCGGCTGCTGGGTGCCGGGGAACGGGGGCCACCTGCTGCCCAACGGCCACGCCGGGTTCGTCGCGCCCTGCACGAAGGCCTGGAGGGGAGAGCCTCCGCGCCTAAGGCTTTGACCCGGGCTGCCGCCTGCCCTACCTCATGGCGGTACACTCAGGGGGACAGGCGATGGCAGGAGAGCTGCGCGGCATCATCCCGCCGATGACCACGCCGTTCGATGCGAACGACGAACTCGACGAGGGCGCGGTCCGCGCCCAGGTGCGCTGGCTGCTCGAGGCGGGCGTGCACGGCCTCGCAGCCGGCGGCAGCACCGGCGAGGGCCAGACGCTCGATCAGGACGAGCTGCGCCGCCTGGTCGGGATCGTGGCCGACGCAGCCGGCGGCGCCGTGCCGGTGATCGCCGGCATCATCGTCGACAGCACGCGCGATGCGATCGGTCGCGGCAAGGCCGTGGCCGATCTCGGCGTCGCGGCGCTGCAGGTGACCCCGGTGCACTATCTGTTCCGGCCGGACGACGACGCCATGCTGGCGCATTTTCGGGCGATCGCCGAGGCGACCGGGCTGCCGATCGTGATCTACAACGTCGTGCCCTGGAGCTATCTGTCGCCGCAGCTGCTGTGCCGGATCATGCGCGAGGTGCCGGGTGTGATCGGGGTCAAGCAGAGTGCCGGCGACCTCAAGCTGCTCGCCGATCTGCTGATCACAGCGCCCGCCCGCGGCCGCATCTTCAGCGCGGTCGACGCGCTGCTCTACCCGTCGTTCGCGCTCGGAGCGCACGGGTCGATCGCGGCGATCCTGGCGGCCGCGCCGCGCGCCTGCGTCGAGCTGTGGGAGGCGGTGCGTCGCGGCGACCATGCCGGCGCGCACGACCTGCACCGGCGCCTGCTGCCGCTCTGGAACGCCATGGTGGGGGACAATCTGCCGGCCTGCACCAAATACGCCCAGATCCGCCAGGGCTGCCCCGGCGGCCAGCCGCGCGCGCCGATGCCGGCCGCGTCACCCGCCCAGCAGCGCGCGATCCGGGCCACGCTGGACGGCTTGGCGCAGCCCGCGCGGCCGCCGAGTAGGATGGCGGAGCGTCCGATGCTGGAGTTCGTCCACGATGCCTTGCCGGGCCGGGTGGTGTTCGGCGCGGGCAGTCTCGAGCGCCTGCCGGACGAGGTCGCCCGGCTCGGCGCGGCGCGCGCGCTCGTGGTGAGCACACCCGGCCATCGCCCGTTCGCTGAGGACGCCGCCGAGCAACTCGCCGCGAGAGCGGCCGGGATCTGGGACGGCGCCAAGATGCACGCGCCGCTCGAGAACGTCGAGGCGGCACGCGCCGAGGCCCGGCGCCTTGCGGCCGATGCCTGCGTCGCGATCGGCGGCGGCACCCCGATCGGGCTTGCCAAGGCGATCGCGCTCGAGCTGGAGTTGCCGATCGTCGCGGTGCCGACCACCTATGCGGGCTCGGAGATGACCCCGGTCCTCGGCATCACCGAAGGCGGCGTGAAGCGCACCCGGCGCGATCCGCGAATGCTGCCGAAGACCGTGATCTACGACCCCGAGCTCACCTTCACCCTGCCGGCCGCGGTGTCGGGCCCGTCCGGGATGAACGCGATCGCGCACTGCGTCGAGGCGCTCTATGCCCGGGACGGCAATCCGCTTACGTCGCTGATCGCGGAGGAGGGCATCCGCGCGCTGGCGGCGAGCCTGCCGGTGGTGGTGCGCGCGCCCGAGCACCTCGAGGCGCGCGCCGAGGCGCTGTACGGCGCCTGGCTCGCCGGCACGGCGCTGGCTGCGGTCGGCATGGCGCTGCACCACAAGCTCTGCCACGTGCTCGGCGGCACTTTCGATCTGCCGCACGCCGAGGTGCACACGATCATCCTGCCGCACGCCACCGCGTACAACCGCGCCGGCGCCCCCTGGGCCATGGCGCGGATCGCGCAGGCACTCGGCGCCGAGGACGCGGCGGAGGGCCTGTTCGACCTCGCCGCCGCGCTCGGCGCCAGGCAGAGCCTAGCCGACATCGGCCTGCGCGAGAGAGACCTAGACCGCGCCGCCGACCTCGCCCTGGAGACCCCCTATCCGAACCCGACCCCGCTCACCCGCGCGCGCATCCGCGCCCTCCTAGACGCTGCGTTCCACGGCAGGCGGCCTGCGAGCTAACGGCCAGGTCTTGCGAGCGAAGACCCGGAGCCCCGGAACTGACACTTATTGCGCAGCCGTCCTAAGTATCCGGCGTTGCACTTCGCCGTCTGGGCTGGTTCGGTATTCAATCATGGTGAAGGTGCGGTAGCCAAGGATGTTTGCGCTACCCCCGTCGAGAGACGCCAAATAGTCCTCTTTCACGGCTAATTCGTTTCCTTCTGCATCCGTTACCTTGTTGGGCAGTTCGTTTTCGTTCAGATAGATCACGTAATCCCCTTCAGCCGCAAACGCCAGACCGCGAGACGCTGGACTTCTTGTCAGCCAAAACAGACCTTCCTCCGTCTCAAGGCGCCACAAGTCGAACGGAATGTTGTAGATCTCCAAGAGATCTACATTTCGCAAGGTTTCGAGGCCTACCTCTGGATTATCGATCACGCTGCCATCTGCAAATCCTAGTTGAGTGACCTCGCCTTCTGACGTTATGCGCATCGTTGTCAGGCGTGGCTCCGGAACTACGTGCGGAATCGAGACCTCATCCGCCTCCACGCACAGCGGTGCTATCATCGTCACTGTGAACAACAGCCCCAACCACATCTTGTACATTGTCGCCTCCTGTTGTTTTCCCATCTTCTTGGCACTCAGAACGTCAACGTCAACCGACCTAGGATTACCCGTTCGTCGTTACTGATCGTTGAGTTAGTAGGATCAACGTCCATGAAGTGAAACTGTTGGTTAAGCAGATTACTTACTTCGATCGTCACTAAGCCGAGGCGCTTTGGAAAACGATATCCCAATGCTGCATCCAGGACCACGAAACTGTCGCTGTTCTTCATAGGCACCCCGGTCTCAAAATCCGCCAGACGGACCTGCTCATTGACGTACGTACCCCTCAGTCGAGCAAACACCCCCGAGGGGTGGAAGATCCGCGCCTCAAGAGGGATGCGATGAATAGCGATCTTTTCGACCGGACTGGTGTTCGCATCGAAGATAGCGCCATGCACCTCAATGTTGTCATATTGATACTCCACACCCAAAGCCAACCAGTCCAACGGCGTCCAATAGGCGTACGAGCGAGCAAAAAGCTCTTTAACATTTATTTCCGGAACATGGTGATCGATTGCACTGAATTGCAGCGGCACATCCGAGTCGCGACGCGAGAACTCGGCACCGAGGAACAAGTCCCGCCCCACGGCTTGGTCAATCCCGACCCCGTATCGCCAGGTCTTTGTACCATTAATATCATTGAAAAATTGGTTGAAGCCCGCTACGTTGGTGGGTTCAAGTGTCTGACTAGCCACAAAATTTCTCTTCAGTACGCGGAACGCCGCCGCCCGCAATGTCGTGGTGTCGGTCGCACGAACAGTGACACCGGCTTTGGGATTTATTTCGTTTTGTTCCACGTCTAAGTCCTGGAGAGAGTCCACGCTCTAGCCAAGGATGACAGTTGCGGGCTCGATTGGCCTAACGTGCGCGTACAGATAGCCGTTGAGATGTTTTATATTTCCTTTGGTATTGGTGGCTTCCGATGGGTTGAAGACGGTCTCGTCGGCTCGGCCATCGCCTTAAAGATAACCGAACCCGGAATCCAATTTTAGCGGTTCGACATTGAATATGTGTCGGGCTTCAACGGAGTGAGTATCTTCTTCCTCATCGGTTCGAAAGCTTTCATCGTCCGCGTGACCGTCGAATGACCGGTAAGCATATGTAGCGAGGATGGTCGACCGGGGCCCGAAGCTGTGGTGGCCGCCGACACGCGCGATGCCGATATCGCGGTTGACCCGCAGTTGCGGCGAAAAATCGTCAACGTTGAAGAGAATGGACCGGTCACCAAAATTTTCGTCCACGTAATAAAACTGCGAGACTAGGGAAGTGTCAGGCGTTACGGCCATTTGACCGTACAGGTTGTAAAGGTCTTGTGTTAGATCGTTGTTCGGCCTAATACCGTCGGATTCGAAATGAAATTGGCCAACGCTGTAGGAAAGACGGTTGTGTATGCCGGAAGCTATGACGTTGTCGGCAAGTGTTTCTTGGGTACCCGCGATGCCATCAGCTTGCAGACGAAGGAGCTCGTTAGCTGCAAACAAAGGTGCAAACTCGTTGAAACCGGCATTCGCCGGAAAAGTGTCGTTGAGGAAGTCGAGACCGTTATTGGCAAGTCGCGGTTGGACAGGATCGATGTTTATAGGCTGGAGAAGTTGAGACTGAAGTAGTTCACTATCACGTGCGATTTCGTGCCTGGGCAAGGTTGCGTACATATCGGCGAGGAAACGGTGGGCCGAAAAGTTGCTAGGATCGTCGGCGATCGACCTCCAACCTTCAACGAGTGCGAGCTGCTCGAAGCCAAGGTCATTATAGATTCGACCAAGTCGGGCGCCTCGGGCTGCGAGATCTTGGTCGAGTAGGAAGCGCGAGCGGTAGACCACGCGGTTGTCGTTCAGCTCGATCGATCTCTGAATGTTGTGTAGCGCCTCGACCGGGCGGTTCACGGTCTGCAAGCGGATTGCGTCGTAGAACCAGGGCGTGGGGTCGTTCGGATCGAGCTTCTTGGCGATGGCGAACTGCTCGGCGTCCAAAGGACCGCGCTTCTCCTCGAAATAGGTCTTGCCCAGGTAGCTCCGGATCAGCGAATCATTGGGGTCGAGGGCCGCGGCAATCTCGATCTCCCTGCCTCCGGCATTCAGATCGCCACTGCGAATGATGGCGAGACCCTGGCCGAGGCGGGGCAGCGGGTTGGCCGAATCGAGTTCGATCGCGCGCTCGAACGCCGCCTTGGCCTGGTCGATGTCGATCCGGGTCAGCGCCGCGAATCCGAGAACCATCTGCGTGCGCGCCAGGTCGGGGGCGAGAGCCACCGCCTGCTCCGCGGCATCTCGGGAGGCGCCCAGATTGCCGAACATCTGCTCGATCTCGGCAAGACGCGCCCAGGCGAGCGCGTCCTCCGGGCTGCGCTCGGTCGCGGTCCGCAGCACCTCGCGCGCTTCCTCGAGCTGGAAGTTGGCCTGCAGCGCGTAGGACAAGGCGATGGCGGCAGCGCCGGAATCCGGGCTCAGCTCGAGGCCGCGCCGGGCGTCGGCGAGCGCCGCCTCCCGCTCGTTCCGGACGATCTCGATGACCGCCCGCTGGGCGAGCGCGTCGCCCGCCTCCGGGTCGAGCGCCAGCGCCCGAGCGATCGCCGCCCCGGCCTCATCGACCCGGCCGACGTTGAGGAGCACGCCGGCGCGATAGGTCCAGTAGCGCGCATCGCGCGCCGCTTCGGGCACGGCGTCCAGCGCGTCCAATGCGCCTGCGTAGTCGTTCGCGGCCACGGCATCGACCGCGGCCTGCAGGCCCGGCGGCAGACCGGGCGGGACGGCGCCGCGGCCCGCCAGTGCCGTCAGGATCGGCGGATAGTACAGCGCCCACGCCACGGCATCGCGCGGCCGCGCCACCACCATTGGCTGCGGCGCCTGCCCCGCCGGGATCAGCGCGGCATCGCCGCTTGCCACGCGCAGCTCGCCCTGCGGATTGCGCAGCAGCACGCGGCCGTCGAGCATCACCACCTCGGCGCGCTCGGCGCCGACCCGCACCAGGAACTCGGTGCCCTCCGCGGCGGCGTTGACGAACGGCGTGTCCACCTCGAGCGCGCGCGGGCGATGGCTGAAGAAGTAGACGCCGCCCAGGATCAGATCGATCAGCGAGCGCTGTTCCTCGGCGCCGCCACGCAGCTGCAGCGTCGTGCGTTCGTCGAGGCGCAAGGTCGAATCATTGGCGAGCGCCACGGCGGCGCGGCTCGCCCGGCCCACCCGCAGCGCGTCGCCGAGGCACAAGGCCTGGCCGAGCGTCGCGGGCGTCCAGACGTTGGTGCCCGCCAGTTGCAGCTCGACCGTCCCCTGCAGCGAGACGAGGCGCGCGGCCGGTGGTTCGCACCGCTGCTGCGCGTGGCCAGCTCCCGGGATCAGCATCGCCAGCACCACCGCGCAGCCGGCGCACCGAGCGGCTCTATGGAATGATCGCGAGGCCAACAATGCATCCATGCGAAACCGCTTGTCCGTCGCGCTATGCTGCCTCTTGGTTCAATGAGCACAGGATTGCGCTGAAATAAAGATTGAATTTGCTTAGAATGCAACCCTCATTCCCCTGTTAATTTCAACTTATGATTGCAGATCGACCGCGCATCGCGTTTCCTCCCTACTTGCTCTCCAACCTGATCGCGCCGTGAGCGCTGGGCGACGCGGTGCCCTGCAGGTACTGATCACACCACTTGCGGTAGAACGAAGCCGGCCCATCAAGCGGATGCGCCGCCAGCACGGTATCGAAGCGCGCCGCGGCCGCTGCCCAGCGGCCGCCCTCGAACTCGCGAAGCGCCGCGGAGAAATCCGGCAGCACGGCGGCGAAATCCCGCGCGTGCTCGGGTCGGCTCAGATCGGCGGCGCTGCCGACCACCTCGACGGCCGAGAGCGCGTCGTCCTTGCCGCACAATTGGAACTTCCCGAGGGGGCGGCTGACGATTTCCTCGAGCCCCTCGACCACGGCAGCGGCCGCGATGATCCGGGTGCCCACCTTCTTGTTCAGGCTCTGGAGCCGGGACGCCGTGTTCACGCAGTCGCCGACCACGCTGTAGACGAAGCGGCCGCTGCCGCCGACGTTGCCGACCATCGCGTCGCCGGCATTGAGACCGATCCGCGTCGGCATGGTCCGCGGCCGGTTGCGCTCGTTGAACGCCTCGATCGCGTGGCTGATCTCGAGCGCGGCAAGGCACGCGCGCAGCCGGCACGAGCGCTCGGGGCCGGGTGCCGTCCATACCGAGGTCGTGCCGTCGCCGACCACGTCCGTCACCACGCCCCCGTAGCGCTCGACCAAGCCGAACAGGATGGCGAAGTAGCGATCGAGAAACTCGCTGAGCTCCGCCGGCGTCATGGCCTCGGCCAGGGTCGTGAAACGCGAGGCATCGGTGACCATGCACACGGCGAAGACGTGCTCTTTGAGGGTCTTGGGGTCGAGCGCCTCCTCGGCGAAGCCGCGCGCCACCGCACGCGGCAGATAGTAGCCCATGGCGCGGCTGATGTTGGTCCTGGCGCGCTGCGCGTCCCGGTATTGCAGCAGCAGTCCGAGGAACAGGCCGAGCGGCAACTGCACCAAAAGAGGCGTGACCACCGGCAGCCAGAGATTGTGTCGCGCGAAGACCAGTGCGGCCGTGGTGTAGTACGACCCGGCCAGAAGCGACGTCGCTGACACGGCGATCGGGGCGTGAAGGGCCCCGCCGATCCCACCGATCGCAAGGCCGAAGGCGACGAGCAGCGCGACGCTCAGCCCGGGCCCGAAGGGCTCCAACAGACGCCCGTCCAGAAGATTGGCGAACGCCGTGGCGGCGATCTCGACCCCGCTCAGGTCGACGCCATCCGCACGCGAGAAAGCGGTGACGAAGCCGTCATCATGCAGGTTGATGAGTTCCGACTGGCCGATGAACACGACGCGCCCTGCCAGGCTTGCCGACGGCGCCGAGCCCGGCTCTGCTGCGCGCTCAAGCACGGCATGCAGCGGTACGGTCGGAACCCGACCCGCGGCGCCGTAAAAGTTGAGATAGCGACTGTCCGGCCCGCGGTAGGCATCGAGCAGCGCCGCCAGGAGCCGGCGCCCCTCCGGGGCGGCGGCGCCATCGGCCAGCCGCCCTGCTATCCTCTCGGCAAGCCCGGCGTCGGCGCGAAACGCCTTGCGCAGGTCCATCATATAGCCGCGCAGGACGTCGGGATCGGTCGTCCGGGCGAAATCGGACGGCGCTCGATCGGCATCGGGATCCCCGGCCTCGTGCAGCACCGACCGCCAATCTTCATGGACCGCCGCGGCATAAAGCTGAAGCGCGACCACGGGAAGCGTCGGCTCGCCTCCTGGTAGGAACGCCCAGAAGTTGCTCACGCGTGCCGGCACCTTGGGCAGGGGAAGCGGCCCCAGGCCGGCGGCGGCCCGCTCGAACTCCGGGAGGGGAGGCTGCGCTCGCACGGTCGTGACCTCGTCCTCGCTGCCAAGCAGGATGCTGTGCTTGCGCTCGAGGTACTCGAACAGGACGACGCGCCCGGCGTCGCGGATCGCCTGCGCCAGGGCGGCATCGTTCGCCGCATCGCGCGCCTGATCGAGGCGCAGATCGAACACGATCACCGCAGCATCCGCCTCCACCAGGCGCTCGATCAGCTCCGCATAGACCCGGCGCGGCCACTCGCGCAGCCTGGCAGCGAGGCCCAGACGCTCGCCGGAGGCGCCATCGAGACTGACCACGACCACATTCGAGGGCGGCTCGAGCGGGCCGCGGGTCCAGAACAACCAGCTGAGCCCGAAGCGCTCCTCCATGGCCATGCCCCAAGGGCAAAACATGACCAGCAGGCCGACCAGGACGGCGGCCACTCCGGTCATGCTGGCGCGGATCAGCGGTCGCACGGGCACTCAGCTCCGACGGATCACTCCGTCATACAGGTGGCACGCTCTCCTCGAGCCAAAAGAACATCGACGGTTGGCTAAGTCGTATCAGTGCGCGTGACGGCTACCTGTGAACTGCTTCACACCTCCCGCGTGCACGGTTCAGTTGAGCCGATTACCGCCGTCCACGTTCAGGGTCTGGCCGACCACGTAGTCGGCATCCGCGGAGGCCAGGAACACCGCGGCGCCGGCGAGGTCTTCCGGCACGCCCATGCGGCCGTAGGGGACGGCGGCCCCGACCTGCCGCTTCTTCTCGCCGACCGGCAGGTGCTGATAGCGGGCGTACAGCTGGTCGACCAGCGTCCACATCTTGGTGTCGACCACCCCCGGCGCGATGGCGTTGACGTTGATCCCGTGCCTGATCACCTCGAGCGCCGCCGACTGGGTGATGCTGATCACCGCCGCCTTGGTCGCGCAATAGGGCAACACCATCGCAACGCCGAAGCGCCCGGCCTGGGAGGCGAGGTTGATGATCTTGCCGCCATCGCCTTGCTCGATCATCTGCCGGGCCGCGGCCTGCAGCGTGAAGAACAGGCCCTTGGCATTGACCTCGAACAGCCGGTCCCAGCGCTCCCGGCTGATCTCGAGCAGCGGTCCCATGTCGAACACGCCGGCGTTGTTGACCAGAATGTCGAGCCGGCCAGCCCGCTCGGCCACAGTCTGCATCAGCCGGTCGAGGTCCGCCTGCCGGGCGACGTCGACGCCGCAGGCGAGCGCCCGGCCGCCCGCAGCCTCGATATCGGCCGCGGTCCGTTGCGCCCCGTCCTCGTTGACGTCGGCGATCATGACCAGCGCGCCTTCCGCGCCGTAACGCCGGGCGATCGCAGCGCCGATGCCGCGGGCGCCGCCGGTGACGATGGCTACCTTGTCGTGCAACCTCATGGGGTACCTCCCTTGTCCCACTGTTTTCGCCTTTGCCAGGTCAGCGTGTTCTGATCCTCGGTGGCGGCCGCTGTCAATTTCGCCTGCTTGCTCGTTCGCTGACCTGGAAGAGACTGCGAGCGCTGATCTGGACGAGCTTCGGCCCACGCCGCCGGCCGCATCGGGCGACGTGGTGGAGTACGGCGGGGGCGGCGGGCAGGATTACTCGGAGCCCTGCCGCGCAGCCCGCCGGCTGGACCGTGGATCCGGTAGACAGGATGATGCGGGCCGCAGGGGAACGGTGCGTTCATGCCGCTACGGATCACCACCTGGAACGTCAACTCGGTGCGCCCGCGTCTTGCCGGCCTCGAGCGGCTGGTACGCGAGATCGGCCCGGACGTGCTGTGCCTGCAGGAGACCAAGGTCACCAACGATCGCTTTCCGGTAACCGACCTGGAAGCACTCGGGTTTCGCCACCACGCGCTGCACGGTCAGGCCGGCTATCATGGCGTCGCGGTGTTCTCGAAGCTGCCGCTCGAGGATGCAGAAGCGATCGCCTGGTGCGGCAAGGACGACTGTCGGCACCTGCGCCTGCGGCTTCCGCGCGAGCTCGAGCTGCACAACCTGTATGTGCCGGCCGGCGGCCGCATTCCGGATCCCGAAATCAACGCCAAATTCGCCCACAAACTCGAGTTCCTGGCGGCACTGACCGAATGGTTTCGCGCCGACTTCGATCCGGAGCGGCGCGCCGTGCTGGTGGGCGATCTGAACATCGCGCCGCTGCCAACCGACGTCTGGAATCACAAGGCCCTGCTCAAGGTGGTGACCCACACCCCGGGGGAGGTGGCGGCGCTCGCCGCCTTGCAGTCTGCGCACGGATGGATCGACGCGGTGCGCCGCGTCATCCCGCCGGCCCAGCGCCTGTTCACCTGGTGGAGCTACCTGGCGCCCAACTGGCAGGTGTCGGACCGGGGCCGCCGCCTCGACCATGTCTGGATCACGCCCGCGCTCCTGGATCGCCTGCGCGGGGCCGCGGTGCTGCGCGCGGCGCGCAGCTGGCCGCAGCCCTCGGACCACGTGCCCGTCACGATCGTCCTCGATGAGGGCTGAGCACCCCATCCAGCAGAACCACACAACAAACCGACCATTAACCGGCGTGCGCTATGGCGGACCCGGCGGGCAAGCAAGGAGCGGCGGTATGATGGTCGGCGGCTTCACCCTCGTGGTGATCGTGATCCTGGGTATGGCCCTGGTCACGGTGTTTCTGGGCGTCAAGGTCGTGCCTCAGGGACGCGAGTTCACGGTCGAGCGCTTCGGCCGCTACACGCGCACTCTGTCGCCGGGCCTGCACATCATCACGCCGTACATCGAGAGCATTGGCGCCCGGCTGAACATGATGGAGGAGGTCCTGGACGTGCCCTCCCAGGAGGTGATCACCAAGGACAACGCCATGGTCCGGGTCGACGGCGTGGTGTTCTTCCAGATCCTGGACGCGGCCAAGGCGGCCTATGAGGTGAGCAACCTCGAGCTCGCCATCCTGAATCTGACGATGACCAATCTGCGCACGGTGATGGGCTCGATGGATCTCGACGAGCTGCTGTCCCAGCGCGATCGGATCAACGCCCAGCTGCTGCACGTGGTCGACGAGGCGACCACCCCTGGGGGATCAAGGTGACCCGGATCGAGATCAAGGACATCGCGCCGCCCGCTGACCTGGTCGAACTCGATGGCCCGGCAGATGAAGGCCGAGCGCGACAAGCGCGCGGCGATCCTCGAGGCGGAGGGCCGGCGTCAGTCGGCGATCCTGCAGGCCGAGGGCGAGAAGCAGGCGCAGATCCTCGAGGCCGAAGGGCGCAAGGAGGCGGCGTTCCGCGATGCCGAGGCGCGCGAGCGCGCTGCCGAGGCCGAGGCCAAGGCCACCGCGATGCTCAGCCAGGCGCTCGCCCGAGGCGACCGCCAGGCGATCAACTACTTCGTCGCCCAGAAATACGTCGAGGCGTTCGGCCGGTTCGCCACCTCGCCCAACCAGAAGGTCGTGTTCCTGCCGCTCGAGGCGACGTCGCTGCTCGGCTCGCTGGGCGGCATCGGCGAGATCGCGCGCGAGGCCTTCGGCCGGCCGAACGGCGCGGCCAACGGCGGCGACCGGCTGTGATCCCGTTCTTTGGCGCCGTCGACTACTGGCACTGGTGGGCGCTCGGCGGCGCGCTCGCCATCGTCGAGGCGTTCCTGCCCGGCTTCGTGTTCCTGTGGCTCGGGGTTGCCGCCGGCCTGGTCGGCTGTCTGCTCTGGCTATGGCCGAGCCTCGGACCCGACTTCCAGGTGCTGATCTTCGCGGCGCTGTCCGTCGCCAGCGTGGCCGGCTGGCGGCGCTGGCAGACCGCCTACCCGGCGCCGAGCGACCAGCCGAACCTCAATCGCCGCGGCGCGCAGTACCTTGGGCGCCGGTTCGACCTGGTCGAGCCGATCGCCAGGGGCCGCGGGCGCATCAAGCTGGGCGATTCCAGCTGGACGGTGACCGGGCCGGACCTGCCGGCCGGGCAGACAGTCGAGGTGATTGGCGCCGACGGCGCGGTGCTCCAGGTGCGGCCGCTGCCGGGCGACCGCAGTCCGCTGCGAGGAAAGCGCCACTCGCCCGCGCCGGCCGCCGCTGCGGCGCTTGAGGGCGACGCTCCCCCCGGCCGAGCTTGACCGCATCGCGGCGGCGCCCTAGATCCGGTCGGGCGCCCCCGTGGCGGAATTGGTAGACGCGGCAAACTCAAAATCTGTTGGCCGCAAGGCCGTGCTGGTTCGAGTCCGGCCGGGGGCACCACTTTAAAACCACAGCTAGCAAACTGGCCAATTTCGTGTCCGCAGGATGTCCGCAACAAGGGGAGCCGCAGCCACCATGGAAGAACGCGATTTTGACAGCCTCATCGAGGATGCGAAGAGAGCCAGGCGGAGGGACGATCCCAAGAGTGCGATAGAGGAACTTTCCAAGACGCTGGAAAAACTGTTGATAGCGCTCAAGGAACAGGCTCAGGCCCAACGCCGAGCACAACGTGATCGGGGCGCGTCCACCCCTTGACCACCGGATCCGACAGAAGCTGAAGGAGTGTTTTGACTTGCTCGGGCGTGGGCTCGGCCGTGCCCGCGAGCGACGAGGTCGCGGACTGCGCCGTCGCCGGAACCACCGACGTCATCACCACGCCGGCAACAATGCAGGCTGTCAGCCAAGCCATGATGACGAAGTCTCTCGCGTAGCGATTCACTTCGACCGCATGGCTCATCAGCTGAGACGTCCCCCATCTTGCTACTCGCAGTGTCACCGCGTAACGCAATAGAAAGCGAGCTCGACCTCCTTGCCAGTGCCCTGCTCGAAGGCGATCACATCCCCGACCGCCCGCCCTCCTGCGGATAGAAGGCCTTCTCCCAACAGATCACGAGGTCGGCGGCCTTGGCGCCGAGCGGCGCCATCGCGAGCATCGCGGCAAGAACCGCAGTCCGGCTGCCGCACGTTGTCACCTCCCCGATCGGCCGCACGGCCAGTATCTCCTCCCTCCCGGTGCCTGGCAACTTCCGCGCCAACCCCGATCTGAGCGGGTCAGTGCGACTGCGGGAAGGTCAGCTTGGGGTCACGACCAGCCGGTCGAAGCCTCTCATGAGAGGTCCGCTGTGCGGCCTGAAGCAGACACACTGAACCGAATGGTTCGATCCCGGTTCACTCCGCCCGAGCGGAAGTCTTTCAAACCCGCACGCCTTCGGGCGTCCTCCAACTCATTGAATTATCGGGCTTCCAACATCCGTACCAAAACGGCCGTGGTTCGGTTGCGTTGGAGAAAGTGGGCCGAGAGAGACGGAAACAGGCCCAAAGTGGCCCCTCGGGCCGGGCGCCGTGGTTCGGACGATTTGCCAGGAATGGCCGCACTCTGCGGGCTTTCGGCCCCGATGAAACGCGGTGAAAAAGAATGTCCCGACTGGGTGTCTTGGCGGAGGGAGAGGAGTGCGACCAGAAACATTCTCTACTTTCGAGCACACCCGAGGGGAGAATGTTGCAAGGGTCGAGATTTGAGTGCCGGTCGGGGCAGCCCGGCCGGACCCTATGGTGCTTAGGTGCCCCTACCCGGACATGCTGCGGGGTGACCCAAGGTGTGAAGCTCCGGGAACAACGTCGGCGCCCTGCCAGCCTCGAGGCGGAGCGCGGCTAGGGGAGACGTGGAAGGCTGAAGTACGTGAAGGCTCGCAGGGCTCGTCACTCCGAAGCGGCCAAAGAGGCTGACAGGCCGCAGCCAAAAGGCGACGTGGGACGGACCGTCGGATCTAGCTTTGCTGGCGGCAGCACCCGGATGTCCCACCGGGCTATAGAGCCCAGCCTCCCCACGACGCATCTCGATCTCGATCAACTGGGTAAGCCCCACGGCCCCCGCCCGGCAAGGGCGGTATCCCGACCGCGAGGAAGGGGGACGGGCCAGGGGGTAGAGGATGCCGGAGAAAGCGAAGGCCGGCCTGTAATCGGCCGGATAGGGCAATACCCGTCCCGAAAGGGAGCTGACTTCCGGCGGGTGTCACCGAAAGCGATGCCCCTGCCCTGCCGAACCTGCCGGGACGTTAGACGGTGATCAGCACCGAACCGACGGCAGGGCGTGGCGCTCTTCAGAGCTGGTCCAGCATCGACTGGCCGGCGGTCGAGCGCAACGTACGCAGGCTGCAGGAGCGGATCTTTCGGGCCAGCCAGAACGGCGAGCCGGCGAAGGTCAAGAACCTGCAAAAGCTCCTCGTTCGGTCGAGTTGCGCGAAGCTGCTGGCGATCCGCAAGGCGACCCAGATCAATCGCGGCAAGAGGACACCGGGGATCGACGGCGTGGTGTGCCACGTGCCGCCGAGACGTCTCGCGATGTTTAGGAAAGGCCTGAGCCTCAAGGGCTACCGCCCCAAGCCGGTCCGCCGGGTCTACATCCCGAAGGGCGACGGCCCAAAGACCGGTGGGGAGCGGCCCCTGGGCATACCGACCATGCTGGATCGGGTGATGCAGGCGCTCGTCAAGCTGGCGCTGGAGCCGGAATGGGAGCCTCGCTTCGAGGCGAACAGCTACGGTTTCCGGCCAGGGCGGTGCACCATGGACGCGATCGAGGCCCTCCACCGGACGCTGTCCAAACCGGGCAGCAGCCAGTGGGTCCTCGATGCCGACATCGCCAAGTGCTTCGATCGCATCGATCACGCGGCGCTGCTCGCGCGTCTGCCTGTCTTCACCACCACGATCCGCCGCTGGCTCAAAGCCGGCGTGGTCGAGCTCGGCGCGCTGGATCCGACGACGATGGGCACGCCGCAAGGCGGCATCATCTCGCCCCTGCTCGCCAATATCGCGCTCGACGGCATGGAGCGTCTGTTCGGCGCCGAACGCCCGGATGGCCGCCACATCACCCCCTGCCTGCGGCGGGGGAGCAACCGAGGCATCAACCTCGTCCGGTATGCCGACGACTTCGTGGTCACCGCCCCCTCGCGGGAGGTGCTCGAAGGCTACGTCATCCCGCGCCTGGACGGGTTCCTCGCCAGCCGCGGGCTGGAGCTGAGCCAAGCCAAGACCCGGATCGTCCACATCGACGACGGGTTCGACTTCCTCGGCTTCAACCTCAGGCACTTCCCCAACGGCAAGCTGCTGGTCCAGCCCCAGAAGGAGAAGGTCGCCCTGCATCGCAGGCGGCTCTCTGCCTTCTTCCGGAGCCACCGGCAGCTGACCACGGCCGAGGTGATCAAGCAGCTGTCCCCGGTGATCCGGGGATGGTGCAACTACTACCGCTACGCGGTGGCCAAGCGCACGTTCGCCGTCTTGGACCACCACGTCTGGCAGATCACCTACAAATGGGCCAAACGCCGCCATCCCAAGAAGAACCGGCGCTGGGTAGTCAACCGCTACTACGGCGTCGACCAGGGTCGCGGCTGGGACCTATGGGACGGCCGAAACCGGCTTCCGCGCCACAACGAGACCCGGGTGTCGCGTTTCGTGAAGGTCAGGGGCAAAGCCAGCCCGTTCGACCCGAGCCTGCGCGACTACTGGGAGGATCGCCGCACACGGCGGCTGGTGCGCGAAGCCAGTCACTTCCATCGCGTCCACCTGCTGCAACGGCAGGCGGGCCGGTGCGCGGCCTGCAAAGCGGTCTTCGATCCGGACCTCGAGCAGGGCAGCAACACCAACGTGGTGGTGCGCCGCGACCCCGCCACCGGAGATACCACCCGCGTTCTCGTCCACCGCTGGTGCCGTCCCGGACGGTCCCCGCGGTCGACCTCATATGCGCTGGCTGATGCTTGAGCCGTATGCGGGGAAACCTGCACGTCCGGTTCTGAGGGGGCTGGGCGGGCCGTAAGGCCTGCCCGGCTACCCGACGTGCGCCAGGCATGGCGCGCAGCGCCATGGATGGCGCTGGCAACCGGAAGGCGAAAGCCGACCGGGAAGTGACTTGGGGGTGAAAGTCCCTTGGAGACCTTGATGACAGGAACTCCTAGCCGAACAGCAAGGGTGCCCACCGTGAGGTGGGATCTGAAGGAAGCTGTAAGCAAACTCCTGACCCGAGGCACACGAACCGCATGTGAGGCAAGGTCGCGTGGGCGAGGAAGCGTTGGTGTCCGAAGCCCAATGTCATCCGGAACGCGACTTTGTATATGCGGCGGGGCTGGGAGGAAAGTCACGCGCCTTACCCTGGGAGATCTGTCCACCTGCCTCGTGCTAGGACGGCCGCAAGGTCGTCCGATGGGTGGGCAGAAGTCAGCTGAGGGCGATAAGGAGCGTCGTAGCGTTCCGAGGCCCGAACGAAGGAACCTGGATCGATGCCGCAACCTCGATCACCGTGGGAGACGCTGCCATGCGGGTTGAGAGGCCCAAGCAGCCTGAGAAGGAGGCGGCCGGAAGTCGCCATGAGCTCGGTGCTGCGCGTCAAGCGGTGACGGCGGACGTGGATCCCATCGACCCGCCGACCGAAAACTTGATGGAGGAGGTGCTACGCAGAGAGAACCTGTTGGCCGCCCTAAGGCGGGTCCAAGCCAACAAGGGGGCGCCGGGCATCGACGGCATGACCGTCGACGAGTTGCCGGACCACCTGCGGACGGCTTGGCCCGCGATCCGAGAGCAGCTGCTGAGCGCAACCTATGTCCCGTCACCGGTGCGTGAGGTGCGGATACCCAAGCCCGGCGGCGGGACCAGGATGCTCGGCATCCCCACCGTTCTTGATCGACTGATCACCCAGGCGATCTCCCAGGTCATGAGCCCGATCTTCGATCCGGCGTTCTCAGCCCAAAGTTACGGGTTCCGTCCGGGACGAAGCGCCCACCAAGCGGTTCAGCAAGTGTGCGCCCACATCGCCGACGGATACCGTTGGGTTGTCGACCTTGACTTGGAAAAGTTCTTTGACCAAGTCAATCATGACCTGCTGATGAGTTGGGTGGCGCGGAAGATCAAGGACAAACGGCTCCTGAAGGTGATCCGCCGTTATCTGACGGCTGGGATCATGAAGGACGGGCTGGTGAGCATACGCGAAGCGGGGACCCCGCAAGGTTCGCCGCTGTCACCACTCTTGTCGAACATCCTGCTGGATGATCTCGACAAAGAACTCGAACGCAGAGGGCACCAGTTCTGCCGCTACGCGGATGACATGAACATCTACGTCAAAAGCAAGCGGGCAGGCGACCGGGTGATGGCGTCGGTGACGCACTTCCTGGAGGTCAAACTGCGCTTGAGGGTGAACCGCGACAAGAGCACCGTGGACCGGCCGTGGAAACGCAAGTTTCTGGGCTACACGGTGACCGATCACCGCTCGCCCCGCTTGAAACCAGCGCCTTCCTCCGTAAATCGGGCGAAGGATCGGATACGAGAGATCACGCAGAAGGGGCGGGGACGAAACATCCTCAAGGTGATCCAAGAGATCACCCAATACCTGCGGGGATGGTTTGGCTACTTTCGTTTGTCCATCGTCAAACAGCCCTTCGACTTACTGGATCAATGGATACGTCGACGCCTCCGCAAGATCTTGTGGGAGCAATGGCGTCATCCAAGAACCCGGTATCGAAAACTGGTGGCGTTGGGCCTATGGGCGGAACGTGCGCGCAAGGCGACGGCCACGGGCCGCAGGGCTTGGTGGAATGCCGGCGCCTCGCATATGCACGCGGCGATACCCAAGCGGCTATTGGCGCAATGGGGCCTCCTGAGTCTCCTCGAGCAAGTCTCGGCCAGGTAGTGGATCTTTCGAACCGCCGTGTACGGACCCGTACGCACGGTGGTGTGGGCGGACGGGAGGGGCAACCCTCCCTCCGACCCGATACTGTCGTCGAACCCTCTCATGGTGAGATTTCAAAGACTTAGTATAACATTTCATCTGATGGATTAGTGGAGAATAGCTGATTTTCCAAGGTACCCAGGCGGGGGCCGGTGCGCGGTGCGCGGAGACGTTCCTCGCTCACCCATCTCCGGGTGGGCGTCAACAGACCGAGAATGACGCCTGTGACGGTGGCGTGGATGCCGGATGCATCCACGGCCAGCCTGGTCAGACCGCCTACCAGAAAGTAGATCGGGATGCTTCGGATACCGAGCAGACCCATCCCGACAACGATCGCAATTCCGAGCCCGCCGAAAGCCAGTGCAGCGAAGTCAAGCGGACCGCCGTAGCCGATGGCGACGACCAGAATGGCACCGATGTCGTCGACGATCGCCAGCGAGAGCATGAAGACCCGCAAGCTCTGCGGAATGCGGCGCCCGAGAAGGGGCCAGGCAGCCAATGACGAATGCGGTGTCGGTGGCCATCGCAATGCCCCAGCCATGCTCGCCCTCCTGACCCCACTGCATCACCACGTAGATGGCGGCAGGAACGAGCATGCCGCCCGCGGCCGCCGCGATCGACAGCGCCGCCATGCGTGGGTTTCGCAGCTCGCCCAACACCAGCTCGCGCTTGAGCTCCAATGCGACCACGAAAAAGAACAGCGTCATCAAGGCGTCGTTGATCCAAGCCCGCAACGAGCGGGCGGCCTCCAGCGAGCCGATCCGGATGCCGACGGGCAGCTCCCAGAAGGTCAGAAACGGATCGGCCCACGGGGAATTGGACAGGGCCAGGGCGGCGATGGTGACCACCAGGAGGATTGCGCCGCCCGCAGCCTCGATGCGCACGAACGACGCAAACGGCCTCGCCAGCCAGTCGACGAGTTCGCCGGGCAGCCGATCGAGCCCCGTATCAGCTCGTCGATCTTGATTCATGCCACTTCATCCGATCTATCCGACCCGTAGTGGCCGTCGCCCCTGGCCAATTCGATGATGTCCGTCGTCGAGAGCTTGCTCTCTGCGCCGGATCGGCGCAAACTCGGCCTTGAGAGAACGGTGTTCTGGGGAAGCTCGGTTATGTTCAAGCGGTCCTTGTTGGTTGGCGCGCTCGCTTTTGTGTTGATGTTGCCCAGCATCCCGGCGGGCGCGCAAGGCGATCGACGGTCGGCGGCGGAAGCCTATGCCCGCGTCGTCGACTACCGCCTGTTAATTGAGAAGACCGCGACCCGAAGAGCCGCCGAGCTGCCGGCGTCGGAGCGAGAGGCCTTCATCGAGTTCGTGACCGACGAGGTGGATTTCGACATGACCCGTTTCTACGCCATCAGCGCGATGGTTGACCTGTTCGAGGCAAGCGAGTTGCAGGCGCTCGCGTCCTTTGCCGCGACGCCCGAAGGCCGTTCGGCCCTTGCCAACCTGCCTGCCCTCGGCGCGATCCTGAATCCGATCGTCGAGCGCCAGATCGAGGACACCGCGCGGAACTTTCGCGAGCGCTGACCGAGCTCGAAGCACGCGTGTCGACGGATCGCTATCGAGGCTTCGACCGAACAGGTCTGCTTCGTCCACGGGTACGGCACCAGATCAGTAGGGGCGCCGAAGTACGCGTGCCTTCCTCTGCGTGCTAGAAGTCTAGTTCGGGCGCTATATCTGTCGA
>CAWHNL010000004.1:0-819820 GCA_963830745.1 uncultured Gammaproteobacteria bacterium | reverse complement strand
GCCTGTGGGCGGGGCATCGGCTGACCCGACGCAAGCATCGCCAGCCGAATTCGAACGCAACGACGCTGCCGCCCGCTCGCTCGGCCTCACACCTCGTGAATGCGAAATCCTGGAGATGCTCGCTTCCGATCGGTCGGAACAAAGAGATGGCGAAGCACCTGGGGATCTCGCCGAATACCGTCAAGACGCACGTCGCCCGGGTCTACGAGAAACTGGCGGTCCAGCGGCGCATTCAGGCGATCGACAAGGCACGCAGAGCTCACGCCGCTGATCCCCTAGCCCACCCGAGTGAATCCACCGGAATCACCCATCAGGGTGATGGTGCCGGAACGCTCCGAGGCCGAACATTCTTAGACCTACATGAAATACGCGCTCACCTATGGGGTGCTGTCCGGCCTCGTCATCATCGCCACGATGCTCGCAGGCATCGTGCTCGGCGCGGGCAGGGCAGCTCTTCAGCTCCGAATGGTTCGGCTATCTCGTCATGCTGGTGGCGCTCACCTTCATCTTCGTGGGCGTGAAGCGCTATCGCGACGTCGAGCTGGGCGGAGTGATCAAGTTCGTGCCGCGCCTTCGCGATGGGGCTCGGCATCGCCGCGGTCGCGGCTGGCGTATGTAGCGGTGTGGGAAGCGTATCTCGCGATAACCGACTACGCCTTCATGACCAGTATATCGCCGGGATCAGCGCGTGCGCGAGCGGCCGCAGGGCGTGCCCGCCGCCGAGATGCGCGAACGAAATGGCCGGCCTCGAAACGATGCGGCGGCAATACGGCAATCCCCTGTTCCGGATTCCGATGACGTTCCTGGAAATTTTCCCGGTGGGGCTTATCGTGGCGCTCGTCTCGGCGCTTCTGTTGCGCAACCCGAGGGTCCTTCCTGCTGCCGGCTGAGTCGGCCTAACCTTCGCGCAAGGTGTGCCGATAGCGACGACTGCATGGAATGCGAGTGCCGTCCTTCAGCAGCAGCCTGGCATCGCCGGTATCGAGCGGCTCGATCCGCTCCAGGAAGTCGAGATTCACGATGTAGCTGCGATCCACGCGTACGAAACGCAGCGGGTCGAGCCGGTCCTCGATTGCCGTCATGGTCGAGCGCAATGGATAGACGTGTCCGCGGACGTGCAGGTTGACGTAGTTCTCGGCGGCTTCCAGCCACTCGATATCGCTCGCGGGCACCAGAAACTCGGCGCGCAGTTTGCGAACCAGAAAGCGCGCGGGCCGATCGACTGCTTCGACGGCAGGCCCCGCGTCCGGCGCGACGAGCAGCCGGGCTTCGCCGCGCAATCTGAGCAATAGCAGTCGATAGAGATAGACGACTCCGAGAATGAAGGCATACGTCCTCACGTCCTTGAGATATTCGTAGGTCAGCTCGCGCGGCCAATCTCCGAAGCTGTAGCGCGAGCCGGCAATTTCATAGATGAGATGCCGCAACGCCACCATGCCGGATACGTGAACCAGCGAATACACCACGGTTGCGAGCAGATGCCAGGGCACACAGGATAGCCATGTGCCCGGCTGGAAGGGAAAGCGCCGCTCGAACGCCAGCTGTGCCGGGACGAGCGCTAGGCCAGGAGCAGGACTGTGCTGGAGAACTCCCATGTCACCGGCTCCCACCAGGCAAATGCCAGCGAGCGCCGCTCGACATCCATGACCGCGACGATGCTGTTGGCCACGACGTTCAGCAGCCCCCACACCATCCAGAAAGCGACTTCCCACGCACGGCGATGGCGCAGATAGCGTTCGAGCAACACGGGGGTGACCGGCGGCATGGCGCGATTCTACCGGCGGAAGCCATCGCCGAACGTCACGACCGGCCGCTGCTCATCCCTCGTTCCCGGCGCCTGGTCACTTTCGGCTGGCAATCCGAGGGCTGGCGTGCCCACATGGCTCTCATGAGAACGACCTTGCTGCTATGCCTCGCACTGTCCATGGCGAACGCGCGTGGAGCGCCGGAGCTCATCGGACCCGATAACGCTCACCGGCTGGCTGTAGCCTGGACCTACGACACTCGGGATCCCATCGAATCGCTCGTGCCCGGCGGCGATGCTCCGCTCTTCGAGGCTACGCCAGTGCATGTGGCTGGGCACCTCTACCTGTCGACCCCCCTCGGCACGGTTGCCGCGCTCGATGCAGAGACCGGCGCGGAGATCTGGAGAGTCAACCTCGGCGTTGCACGCGACGTCGACTACAGCGATTTTGCCAATCGTGGTCTCGCCGTACAGGGCAATCGTCTGTACATCGGCACGGTCGATGCTCGCCTCGTCTGCCTCGACCGCAGCAACGGACAGCGCTGCGCGCGTTTCGGACGTGACGGTCGAGTCGATCTCTCCGCTGGGCTGAGGCGTCCGCCGCAGTCGCCCCGCTGAGTATGGCGTCACCTCGCCACCCGCGGTCTTTCGCAATCTCGTGATCGTCGGCTCATCGGTGGCCGACAACAGTCGAGCGCGCATGCCGTCGGGCGGAGTTCGCGCGTTCGACGCGACAACCGGCGCACTCAGGTGGACGTTTCGTCCTTTGCCGGCGCAGGCCGCTGCGGGCGGCGCCGATGCGTCGTCGCGCATCGTCGTCGATGGAGAAAACGCGCTGGTGTTCGTTCCGACCGGCAGCGCGAGTCCAGACTATTTCGGAGGACTGCGAGTCGGCGACGACGGGCATCCGATCTCGATCGTTGCCTTGCACGCGCTCACGGGCGAGGTCGCGTCGCACTTCCAGTACTTCCTCGCGACCCTGGACTAGATGTCGCCTCGCCGGCGCTGCTCTATCCCGGCGAGAGCGGACCGCGGTTGCCTTGGGCACGAAGGCCCGCCATCTGTTCCTGTTCGACCGTCCACCGGCCGGTCGCTCTTCCCGATCGTCGAGCGCGCCGTCCCGCCAGCGATGTGAACGGAGAAAAGGCCGCTGACACTCAGCCCTTTCCCTCGAAACCTGCGAGACCTCGCTCCGCAGCACTTCACCGAGAAGGACCTGTGGGGAGCCACGCCGGAAGATCTCGATGCTTGCCACCGCCTGCTCGGCGCGCTGCGCAACGAAGGCATCTTCACACCTCCGAGTCTGCGAGGCAGCTTGCGCGTACCTGGCAGCATCGGCGGCCTGCATTGGGGTGGGCTCGCGCTGGATGCTCGCCAGCGCCTACTCATTGCGCCGGTCAATCGCTGGCCCGCCATCATTCGCCTGCTTCCGAGGGCACAGTTGACGGGGCGAGGAAGGCTTTCCCTGCGCGGGAAACCACCGAGCAGGATGGCACGCCCTACTCCATGTCTCGTCAGCCGTTCGTCGCCCTTGCGGCGTCCCGTGCAGCGCTCCGCCTTGGGAGAGCTCTTGCGATCCACGCGGAAAGCGGCGAAGTTGCTTGGCGGGTGCCGCTGGGTGACTTTCGCGAGAAAGGACTGCCCAGCTCCGGTGCAGCGACCGGCTCGCCGAATCTCGGCGGTCCTGCAACCACGCAGACGGGCCTCGTGTTCATCGGCGCGACGCTCGACGACTACTTTCGCGCGTTCGACACCCGCAACGGACGCGAGGTCTGGAAGGCGCGATTGCCGACCAGTGCACGAGCCACTCCGCTGGTATTCACCACACCGA
This sequence comes from uncultured Gammaproteobacteria bacterium, assembly GCA_963830745.1. GTDB lineage: Bacteria > Pseudomonadota > Gammaproteobacteria > Steroidobacterales > Steroidobacteraceae > Steroidobacter. The sequence continues at coordinate 816,245 of CAWHNL010000004.1, read as the reverse complement.
GCGGACGGCACATGGTCGCCATCGCTGCGGGCGGACATGACCATCGCCTGTCCAGAATCGACACGAAGATGGTCGTATTCGCGCTGACGAAGTAACCGATTCTTGATGAAGTCACCCATTCCAGACCCCCAGGCGAGAACGCAGTGAGCAAATATCGGCAGCCGTCGATCCCCCGCAATTGGTCTTGGGTTCGTTATGCTTCGCCCGATGAACGACGCACCGCTCGCCGAGCTCTCGCCCGCCGCCCTCGCTGTCGAGCTCAAGCAACGATTCGGCTTCGATTCCTTCCGGCCCGGCCAGGAAGCGGTCGTGCGCGACATCCTGCGCGGTCGCGACGTCCTGGCGATCATGCCGACGGGCGGCGGCAAATCGCTGTGCTTTCAGCTGCCGGCGCTGCTTCGGCCCGGCGTCTGCATCGTGGTCTCGCCCTTGATCGCGCTGATGCAGGACCAGGTGCGCCTGCTGCAGGACAACGGCATCGAAGCGACGTTCATCAACTCATCGCTCGATCGCGCCGAGATGGCGCGACGCTTCGCGCAGCTGCGATCGCGGCGAGCTGAAGTTGCTGTATGTCGCGCCGGAGCGGCTGCTGCAAGCCGAATTCGAACGGCGAGGTCATGCCGCGGTTGCATGCTACTCACGGCATTTCGTCCCTGGTCGTCGACGAGGCCCATTGCGTCTCGGAATGGGGCCACGATTTCCGTCCGGAATACCGCCAGCTCGCATCGGCTGCGCACGCGCTTCGCCGACGTGCCGATCGCTGCCTTCACCGCGACCGCGACGGAGCGGGTCAGGCAGGACATCGTGCGGCAGCTCGCGCTGCGCGAGCCGTGCATGCACGTCGCCAGCTTCAATCGCCCCAATCTGCACTACGCCGTGCGGCCGAAGACCAAGGCGACGTACACGGAAGTGCTCGAGCGCGCGCGCGCCAACAACGGCGCGGGCATCGTGTATTGCCTCTCGCGCAAGCGTGTCGACGAGCTCGCCGAGCGGCTGCAAAGCGATGGCATTCGCGCATTGCCCTATCACGCGGGCCTCGAAGCCGACACGCGGCGCGACAACCAGGAAGCGTTCATTCGCGACGACGCGCAGGTGATCGTCGCCACCATCGCGTTCGGCATGGGCATCAACAAGCCGGACGTGCGCTGGGTCGTGCACTACGACCTGCCGAAGACGCTCGAAGGCTACTACCAGGAATCCGGCCGCGCCGGCCGCGACGGCGAGCCCGCGCGCTGCGTCCTGTATTTCGGCGCAGGCGACATCCGCACCGCCGAGCTCATCATCGCGCAGAAGGTCGATCCGGTGAGCTTCGAGCCGCTGGCGGACGAGCAGCGCATCGCCCGCCAGCAGTTGCGACACGTACTGAACTACGCGGAATCGAGCGAGTGCCGCCGCGCGGTGCAGCTGCGCTACTTCGGCGAGATCTTCGAAGGCAAGTGCGACGCGTGCGACAACTGCCTCGAGCCGCGCACATTGCTCGATCGCACGACGGAGGCGCAAGCAGTTCCTGTCGTGCATCGCGCGGCTCGCGCAGCGCGGTGAGCGCTATGGCGTCGCATACGTCATCGAGGTCCTGCGCGGCGGCGAGACCCAGCGCGTGATCACCCGCGACCACGCGAGCCTGAGCGTGTACGGCATCGGCAAGCACCTTGGCTTGAACGAATGGCGCGACATCGCCCGCGCACTGCTGCATCAAGGCCTGATGACTCAATCGCAGGACGGCTACGCGGTGCTGTCGCTGAACGAGGCGAGCTGGCAGGTGCTTCGCGGAGAGCGAGCGGTTCAGGTTGGCGAATCGGTCAAGCCTGCGCGCGGACGGAAGGCCGCGAAGCCGGTCGCAACGGGCGGCGACGATGCGCTGTTCCAGGCACTGCGCACGCTGCGCAAACGTCTTGCCGACGAAGCGGGGATGCCGCCGTACATCATCTTCAACGATGCGAGCTTGCGGGACATGGCGCAGCGTCAGCCGACGACGCTCGAGGACTTTGCGACGATCGCGGGCGTCGGGCAGGCGAAGCTGGCGCGCTACGGCAAGCAGTTCGTGGAGCTGATTCGGGCGACGTTGTAGGAATTCCAGCCCCGTTGTCTGTAGGCGATGCGCGGGCATGCTCGCAACCTCTTCCCGACTGGAACGTTAACAAGCGGGATGAACCGCACCTCCGCACGTAACCGCGCAACCGACAGTACGAGTCAGCAGCAATCTATTGCGGAGCCGTCCTACCCGCCGATCGCAGACTACGCCGCGATCGGCGACGGGCGCACCGTCGCCCTGGTGTCGCGTGAAGGTGCGATCGAGTGGCTCTGCCTTCCGCATTTCTCTGCACCGTCGGTCTTTGCCGCGATGCTCGACCGCGACAGCGGCGGCGTCTTCGCGATCTCGCCTGAGCTGTCGCATACGAGCGCACGGCGATATGTCGACGATACGAACGTCCTCGAGACCACATACCGCACAACGACCGGCATCGTGCGAGTCACGGACTTCATGCCGATGCCCGCCAACGCGCATCGACTGGAGCCGATGCGTGAAGTGCTGCGAATCGTCGAGGGCATCGAGGGCAGCGTCACCGTACGCGTGATCGTAGATCCCAGACCGGACTATGGGCGGGGCCGCACGAGGCCACTCCGACCGGGTGCATTGGGTTGGACATGGAGCTGGGGCAATGAATTGCTCACTCTCAACACCGATGCGCGACTGCGACCGTCGCTCGGCACGAATGCGACCGCGCTCGATGCGAGCGTCACGATCTCCGCGGGTTCGAAGTATTCCTTCTCCTTGTGCTACACGAAGGGCGACATCGGCTGCCGCGCGCCGCTCGGAGCGGCCGCGGAACAGCGGCTCTCGACGACGCTCGCATGGTGGACGCAGTGGGCAGGTCGCTGCAGCTACGACGGCCCGTATCGCAGCGTCGTGATCAGGAGCGCTCTCGCACTCAAACTGATGACGTATTCACTGTCGGGCGGCGTTATCGCTGCGCCGACGACGTCGTTACCCGAAGCGTTGGGCGGCAACCGCAACTGGGACTATCGATACTGCTGGCTACGCGACGCCGCGTTGACGATGCGCGCGTTCACTGGCCTCGGATTCATGGATGAAGCGCGCGCATTTTTCGCTTGGCTCGTGCACACGACACGCCTCACCTGGCCAAGACTTCAGGTGCTCTACGACGTGCATGGTCGAACCGACGTGCCCGAGTGCGAACTGTCCCACTGGGAAGGCTACGCTCGCTCGAAGCCGGTCCGCATCGGCAACGGTGCCGCCAAGCAATTGCAACTCGACACATACGGTGGCGTGCTCTCCGCCGCGCTCGACTACGTGCGAAGCGGCGGCAAGATCCATGCTGATGAGGCGCGGCTGCTTGCCGGTTTCGGCCGCAGCGTGCTGGATCTCTGGGCACGACCCGACAACGGCATCTGGGAGATCCGCGGAGGCAGCCGGCACTACACACTCAGCAAGGTATGGTGCTACGTCGCGCTCGATTGTCTGCTCCAGCTGCATGCAACGAGGCGTCATCAAACTCGATACGGCGCGCATCCGGGCAGGTCGCGAGGCGATCGCGCACATCATCGAGTCGCGTGGGTTCAACGCACAGCTGTCGAGCTACGTGCAGACGCTCGATGGCAGATCGAGTCGATGCGAGTCTCCTGCTCATGGCGTCCCTCGGCTACAAGGACCCGAACGACGCCCGCATGCGCGGCACCTATGACCTCATCCGGCGACGGCTCGGTCGCAATGAGCTGCTGTACAGATATGAATCGGACATCGATGGCCTGCCGCCGGGCGAGGGCGCGTTCGGCATCTGCTCCTTCTGGGCCGTCGATTACCTTGCCGGTCGCGGCGACGTCGACGCTGCGCGGCAGATGTTCGAGCACGTGATCTCACTGGCGAACGACCTCGGTTTGTTCGCCGAGGAGATCGATCCGAAAGACGGCAGTCAGCTGGGCAACTTCCCGCAGGCTTTCACGCATGTCGGCGTGATCCTCGCTGCCCTGTCGCTCGCGCGTGCCGAAGCCCCCAGGAGAGCAAGCGATGACGCTCGAGCTGCTGCCGCGCCTGGTGCTTTGGGGACTGATTGCGACGGTAGCGATGACGACGATCCTCTCGGGCAGTCAGGGGCTGGGACTGTCGCGCCTCAGCCTGCCCTTCCTCGTCGGCACGCTGTTCACAGCGGACCGCAGCCGGGCAATGATCGTCGGATTCATCGTGTACGTGGTCGGTGGCTGGCTGTTCGCCCTGCTCTACTTCGCGCTGTTCGCCAGCATCGACATGGCCAGCTGGTGGCTCGGTGCCGCGCTCGGGTTCCTGCACGGGCTGTTTCTGCTGCTCTGTGCCTTGCCCTTGCTTTCGTACATGCATCCGCGGCTCGCCTCCGAGCACGACGGTCCAGCCAGCGGCTTTCGGCTGGAGCCTCCCGGCTTCATGGGGCTCAACTATGGACGCACGACGCCGCTGACCACGCTGCTCGCCCAAACTGTCTATGGACTGACGCTAGGCATGTTCGGGCAGATCTCGCAGCGGATCGTCGACGGTGCCGGAGGCTGACATGCCGCAGATTGCCGTCATCACGGGCGCATCAGCAGGTATCGGCCGAGCGACTGCGCACGCCTTCGCTCGCGCTGGCTACCGCGTCGGCATCCTGGCTCGCGACCCGCAGCGGGTTGAGTCGGTCTGCGAGGAGATTCGAAACAACGGCGGCCATGCGCTCGGCATATCGGTCGATGTTGCCGATGCTGCGCAAGTGGAGCGTGCCGCAGACCGCATCGAACATGAGCTGGGTCCGATTTCCGTCTGGGTGAACAACGCATCCACGACGGTGTTCGCACGCGTGCTGGATATGACCGCCGAGGAGTACCGACAGGTCACTGCGGTGACCTATCTTGGCGTCGTGCACGGTACGATGGCTGCACTCAAGCGCATGCAGCCGCGCAATCACGGCATCATCATTCAGATCGGCTCGGCGCTCGCCTACCGCTCGATTCCATTGCAATCCGCCTATTGCGCCGCGAAGGCGGCGATTCGCGGCTTCACCGATGCGCTACGTTGCGAGCTGATCCACGAGCGCTCGCACGTTCGCTTGACGATGGTGCAGCTCTCCGCGTTCAACACACCGCAGTTCGACTGGGCACGCAGCAAGTTGTCGCGGCGACTTCAACCTGTGCCGCCGATCTTCCAGCCCGAGATCGCAGCCGAGGCGATCGTGCGGGCCGCGAGAGCAGCACTCGCGGGAAGTCTGGGTGGGTTGGCCAGCAGTGAAAACGATCCTCTCGGCCCGGCTGGTGCCCGGACTCGGCGATCGGCTCGCGGCACGCAACGCCTACGAGTCGCAGATGACCGATGAACCTGCGCAACCTGATCGCGCTGACAATCTCTTCGAGCCGGTTCCAGGCGACTTCGGTGCGCACGGCAGATTCGATGCGCGCGCCAAATCGGGGAGCGCTCAATGGTTGCTCTCGAAGCATCGCTGGAGCGCGGCGGCGCTCGCGACGCTGCTGATTGCGGGTGCAGCCGTGGTTTCCGCTATATCGACTTCAGGTACTCGATCAGGTCGCGCCGTTCGTCGTCGGTCAATGAGAACTTCAGCACGCCTTGGTAGTGAGTGACGACTGAGTTCAGATCGGCGAAGCGGCCGTCGTGATAGAAGCCGCCTTTGGCCCGAGTGAACAGTCCCGCCAACGGCGTGGTTCGATACATCTTGTCCGGCGAGCGGCTCGCCTGGAAGTCGTCGATCCCGATCTCCTCAGCCGTGTGCATGGGCCAGCCGGGTTCGCTGAAGAGCGGCGGCACGTGACAGCTTGCGCACTTGGCTTTGCCACCGAATACGGCCTGCCCGCGTGCCGCAGCCTGCTCGTCGTACGAATCCTTCGGCGGCTTCGGCGCAGGAATCGACAACTGATAATAGTGAAGCGCGGCGAGCTTGGACGTGACCATGTCGGGATTGCTGCGTTTGTTGGCAAATCCCGTCTTGCTCGTCAGCGGAAACTGTTCGATGCCGAGGCGGCGATCGACGAACGTCCCTTTGCCGTACATCTGCGTGTTCGCAACGTAGGCATTCCAATAGGGAATCGAGCCCCATCCGCCATAGGTGTGGAGATTCTGGCCGGCGAGACCGAATGCGGCAGGCAAAACCGTTGCGCCAGACTTGCCGTCCGGTCGCAGCCCCTTGCCATCGAAATTCAGCTCTGCATCGTACTTGCCAGGTCCCCAACTACTGAGCACTGCCTTCACCTTCGCGGTGTCGGCGCCGAGAAGTCTGCTCGATGGGCCTGCAGATTCGGGCGCAAGCGCCACGATTGCACCCACATTCAAATCGCGATTCGGCCAGCCGTCGAGCCGGCGTCCGATGCCTTTGACGAACGAGTCATCGACTGTCGAGTGGCACAGCGCGCAAGTAATGCCGATCGAGGTCACGTTGTTGTCGTTGTCCACGACAGCCTTGACCCCGACGACTGCGCCGGCGCGCAGCAACTCGAGTGTCGTTTCGGGATTGTCGAGGCTGACTCCTCCCTCCTTGAGGACTTCAACCAGCAACTTCGGCACCGCGCCGACGTCTGCTTTCAATCCCAGCTGCAACGCTTGCCTTGGAGTGAGTCCAGGTCCGACTCCGCCCTTCTTCTCGCCCAGTATCGCCTTGTGCAGTTGTAACTGATCGCCCCAGAAAGCTTCGCTGCCGAAGGTATCCCAGCGAAAGATTTTCTTGCCGTCTTCCAGCATCTGGTTCGAGTTCGCGGTGATCTTGTCTTCCCACTCCCCGCGCGGTGCTGCTTGCGTCCGTGCGGCAGGATCCGTCTCGACGTCCTTCGGGACCGAACGACAAGCGCCGGCGCCAAGAACCAGCAGAGCAATAGACGAAGCTATCAACGAACGCGCAAGGTTCATGGCAGGTCTCCTCCGTAAGCAACACAACCTCGCAATCCGGCAGGCCGAGCAAAGTTCCTCAGGTCTGCAAGGTTCCCGAAGGTTCCCGTTGTATCTGCAACACGGAACATGCGCCGCGCAGGAATTGCGCGCCACGGACACAGAACGGAAGATGCGATCGGTGTAAAAGCGCTTGAAGCGAGTGCGCCGGTCGGGCGACACTGGCAGCCATGAGCGATCAACCCGGCGATTCGTTACCCAAGGGCATCCAGCTGACGCCCTTCGATCCGCACTTTCGCGATCACCCTTATGAGGTGTTGAAATCGGTGCGCGAGCGCGCGCCGGTCATGCACGACGACCAGTTCAATCGCTGGTATCTCACCCGGTTCGACGACGTGCGGCAGATCCTGCGGGACAAGGACATGAGCGCCGACCCGCGCAAGGCCAATCCTGCGTCGTATATCGCGAAGATCGCGGCGCTGACGGGCATGACCCAGAGCGGCTCGACCGGAGTGTCGATGTTGTTCATGGACGATCCGGACCACCGCCGCGTGCGGGGGCTGGTCAACAAGGCCTTCACGCTCAAGGCTGTCGAGGCATTGCGGCCGCGTGTGCGCGAGATCGCGACCGGGTTGCTCGCGCAGATCGAGGGGACCGAGTTCGACTTGATGACATCGTTCGCCGGCGTGCTGCCGGTCATCGTGATCGCGGAAATGCTCGGCATCGATCCGGCGGATCGCGATTCGTTCAGGCGCTGGTCCGAGGTCAGCGTCGCGGCGTTCTTCAATCCGTTTCGCACGCCGCAGCAGAGCGAAGCGGCCATGCAGGCGCAGCAGGAGCTCAACGATTATTTCCAGAGAATGATCGAGCTGCGGCGCGCCGCGCCGCGCGACGACCTGATCAGCGACATGGTGCACGCCGAGGAAGCGGGCGATCACATGACCGACGAGGAAATCGTCACTCAGTGCAACCTGCTGTTGATCGCGGGCAACGTGACCACGACGGACCTGATCGGCAACGGCGTGAAGGCGCTGCTCGACCATCCGCAGGAGCTGGCCAAGCTGCGCGCGCGACCGGAGCTGATCAACAACGCGATCGAGGAAATCCTGCGCTACGACTCGCCGGTGACGAACTCCGGCCGCAACGTGCAGCGTGAGCTGTCGATGCGCGGCTGCCCGATGCAACTGGGCGACAGCATCACGGTGTCACTGGCCGCCGCCAATCACGATCCGGAGGTGAACCCGGATCCGCAGCGTTTCGACATCGAGCGAGCCGACATCCAGCATCAATCCTTCGGAGGCGGCAAGCACACGTGCCTCGGCGCACCGCTCGCGCGCGTCGAAGCGCAGGAAGGGATCAGCGCGTTGCTCCAGCGCTTCCCGAACCTGCAGCCGTCCCCGCGCGGACTCAAGTACCGCGCCATTCCGAGTTTCCGCGGCATGTCGGAGTACTGGCTGCAGTCGCGGGTCTGAACGCGCGCCGCGGCGTCACTCCTCCAAGTTGCAATCTCCTGACGGACGCAGAAACCGCCCGGTGCACCACAGGACTACACCGTGGATCGCCTGCGTCCCGAAGTGGTTGCTGGCAGGTGTGCCGATCGTCAACGTCAGGTTCGAGTACTTCACGCTCCCTCCTCCGAGCACGCACACCGTGAACGGCGACGGGTTGCCGAACGGCGCCGGTGAGCCGTTGCCCGTCACGAATGCTGTGCCGGTGATGGCAAAGCCTTCCGTAACGGCGGGGCTGAACGTGGGGCAGCGCGCCGGCCAGTCGAGGGTGAGTACGCCGTCCGTCATGCTGATGTGATGGGTATGGGCGCCGCGCGTCGTCGGATCGTCCTTGTTCACGGTGCCCTGCGTGATTCCGTAGTCGGATGTCTGCATGTCCATCGCGGCCGAGAACTTAGCCGTGCCGCGACGTTCGTCCACTTCCAATGACCACTTGCCGCGCATTTCATAGGGACCGCCCTTGACGATGGCGGCCGAGGGTGTGTGGTCGTTGAGCAATCCACTGTAGTGGACGGGTAGCGTATTGGAGGGGCCGTGGTCCCGATCTCCCGCCAGCGCCTCGGTGAGGCCGAACGCTAGCGGCGCCACCAACACTGCCACGCCACAGGCGGCCCGTTTCAAGTCTTGATGCCTCATTGGACTTCTCCCTTCGCCGTTGTTGAAATTCCCGGTCTGAAGGGGTTACTAGCTGACGGCAGACAGCAGGGTCCGGAGCGAAACGCGACTGAAGTACGAGAAAAAGACGAGGGATAATCCGCTCATGTCAGCAACGAGCGCGTCCAGGCCAGATTTCCGTCTCGGTGACTGGCTCGTCCAGCCCAGTCTGGCAACGATCGAGCGCGGCGCCGAGGCGGTGCACGTCACGCCGAGGTCGATGGCCGTATTGGTCTACCTGGCAGATGCTCGCGGCGAGGTCCGCTCCAGAAACGAGATTCTGGACGCAGTGTGGCCAGGAATGTCCGTTACTCCGGACGCGCTGTCGCAGTGCGTTGTCGAGTTGCGCAAGGCATTTCGCGATGACCCGAAACACCCCGCGGTCATCCAGACGATTCCAAAGCTCGGCTTGCGGCTGCTCACTCCGGTTATGCCAGTCGCGACCGTCGAGGTCGAGCCACAGCCGCAGCATCCCGCGCCGGTCGGGCGGAGGCCGTCATCAAGGGCCGCGCTCATCACTGGCCTCATCGTCGTCGCGATCGGAAGTGCTGCCCTGCTCTGGAACGCCGAGGACGCCCAGCGCCTGGCAGGATCCGCTGGTCGGCGCGGACTTCACCACCGTGACGGATTTCATCGGCTCGGAGGAGCACGCCACGATTTCGCAGGACGGCAGTTTCATCGCTTTCGTTTCCGACCGGGATGGCGCGTGGGATGTCTTTGTCGGCCAGACCGGCACCGGCGACTTCCAGAACCTGACGCGCGGACGGATTCCCGAACTGCGCAACCCGGCGGTGCGAATGCTCGACTTCTCCCCCACGGGATCCGAGGTGATGATCTGGTCGTCCAAGAACAGGAGTTGGAGCATCCCCGTCCTTGGCGGCGACCTGCGCCCAGGGCCTGCAGGCATTGCCGAGATTGCCTGGTCTCGGGATCGAACGCGCGTCGTCTACCACCCAGCGGCACCTGGCGACCCGCTACTCGTCGCCAATGCCGACGAGATCTCGCACGGCCAACAGATCTACGTCGCACCATCGGGCATCCACTGTCACTTTCCACTCTGGTCGCATGACGGCAAGACGATCTACTTCGTGCGGGGATTCGTGCCGGACGAAATGGATCTCTGGCAGATTTCCGCCGGTGGCGGCGATCCGCAGCGCCTGACGTGGCACAACTCGCGAGTCAGCTTTCCGACGCTGCTCGATCAGCGAACGCTTCTTTATCTTGCGACGTCCGCCGACGGATTGGGACCGTGGGTCTATGCCTTCGACCTCGAAAGCCGGACCACGCATCGCGTGAAGTCCGCGAGCAACGCATACACATCGCTCGCGGCGACGGCTGACAGCCGACGCCTGGTCGTCACTGAGGCTCACCCGACAGCCGGCCTCTGGAGTGTGCGATTGACGGAAGGGATCGCTGGCCCCGACGCCGTCACGCAGATTCCCATTCACACGCAGCGAGGCGTTGCGCCGAGGCTCGGACCGGACTCACTGCTGTATCGAGCACCGAAGGCGGGAACGGACGCAATCTGGAAGCACGAGGGATCGGCGGACGCGCGCGAGCTATGGAGCGGCCAGGAAGGCCGTGTCATCGATGGACCCGCGCTGAGTGCGGATGGTCAGCGAGTCGCATTCACCGTGCAGAGTCGCGGCAGAACCTGGCTCTACCTGATGAACTCGGACGGCAGCGGCGCGCGCAGAGTCGCCCAAGAGCTCGACGTTCGCGGTACGCCAGCGTGGTCGCCGGATGGAAAGTGGATTGCGATCGCAGCACTGCACGAAGGCGAGCCGCGCTTGTTCAAGATACCTGGCACTGGAGGCCCAGCCGTTGCGCTGACCGATGAGCATGCACTCGATCCGGTGTGGGCGCCTTCAGGCCGATTCCTCGTGTACACCGCGGCCGACGTCGGCACGGTCTTCGAAGTGCGCGCGGTCGGCGCCGATGGCGCACCTCACGCGATACCGAAGCTCAGTCTGACTCGGGGCTCGAGACGTCTAGCGTTCCTGGGCGCCGACGAGAATACGCTCGTGGTCCTGAAGGGCGCGATGTCGCGCAAGGAATTCTGGGCTGTCGATCTGCGCAGCGGCGCAGAGCGCGCGTTGACGGACTTGGGCCCGGGTCAGGTCATCGGAGATTTCGATGTCGCGGCCGACGGTCGCAGAATCGTGTTCGATCGCGCACGCGAAGAGTCGGACATCGCGCTGATCGAGTTGACCGAGCCGAAGTAGGCAGCGCGAATCATGTCGCCGCGATGATCTACGCCGGGCATTTGCCTGGCTGAAGCCGTGGCGCTACGTACCCGGGCGGATCGACGTCGCCAGTTTCGCGTCGCAATGCCTGCAACCGATCAAAGAGCTGCTCGCGCCGCCTTGCGTGCTCCGGCACAGCGGCAAGGTTGACGAGCTCGTGCGGGTCCCGATGCCAGATCGTAGAGCGCGAACTCGTCCGGCTGCTCGTCAGAAATGAATGAGCTTCCAGCGATGCGTGCGCACGCCACGATGCTTGCGCACGCAGTGCACGGCGGGATACTCGAAGAACTCATATAGAAACGCATCGCGCCAGCTGCACCTGCTGTGCGCTCAGGAAGGGCCGCCAGCTGCGTCCATGGAGCGATTGGGGAACGGCCACGTCGCAGACGTCGAGCAGCGTTGCCGCTACATCGATACTCAACACCATGTGCTCATCGTCGACGCGGCCACCTGCGATCGCCGCCGGCCAGCGCATGAGCATCGGCACACGAATCGCCGGCTCGTACATCAAGCGCTTGTCGAACAGTCCGAATTCGCCGAGGAAGAAACCGTTGTCGGACGTGTAGATCACGATGGTGTCGTGCGCGAGCCGCGCCGAGTCGAGGAAATCGAGGATTCGTCCGACGTTGTCGTCGACGCCGCGCAGGACGCGATAGTAGTTCTTGACCAGAGCCTGCAAATTCGCGCGAGCTCGTTCCGCGCTCGGGAGATCCAGCGGGACGCCGCGGCGCCCGAAGTCCATGCCGGCAACCGACATTTGCGTCTTGCGCACTGCCTGCGGCATGCCCGCCGGCAGCTCGGCGAAAGCAGGAGGCAGGGGAATCTGCACGTTGGTGAATTCGTCTGCGAAACGCGGCGCCGGTTCCCACGGGCTGTGCGGGGCCTTGAATTGGCACAGCAGACAGAACGGATCGTCGGTCGTCCGATGCTTCAACCAGGCGAGCGCCTGATCCGCGATCACATCATCGGTGTGGCCGCGAAACTGCACGCGCCCGCCATTGACGATGAAATCCGGATCGAAGTACGTGCCGTGACCGGGCAGGATCGCCCAGTGATCGAAGCCGACAGGCAGTGACTTGATGTGCCACTTGCCGACCACGGCCGTCTCGTAGCCGGCATCGCGCAGCAGCTGCGGCCAGGTAGGGAGACTGGCAGGGATGCCAGCCTGCTGGTACCAGCCCGACTCTTCGCCGTTGGTCGTGACGCCATGCGTGTGCGAATAGAGTCCGGTGAGAAAGGATGCGCGGCTCGGGGCGCACAGCGAGTTGGTCACGAACGCTTCGTTGAAGCGGAGCCCCTCGCGCCCGATGCGATCCATGTTCGGCGTCGCGAGGATCGTGTTGCCATACGCGCTCAGCGCACCTTGCGCCTGATCGTCCGTCATCATGAAGAGGACGTTGGGAGGCTTGCGCGGCGTCGCTCCCAGCGCGCGCCGGGACATGCCTGGCATGGCAAGCCCGAGCGCACCAGCTCCCAGCACCTTGATTGCGCGGCGGCGGCCAATTCGCTGCATGGCTGCGATCTCCTTGCGGGGCGCAAGTCAGGCCGACGCGCGGCTAGCGCAGCTCGACGGTCTTACCGTCCACCGTGATTCGCTCGGCGCGCATCTCGCCCGCATCCGTCTTGTGCTGATAGCCCTCGACCGAGACGGTGGTCCCGACCTTGAGCATCTCGGGCGTGAGGCCGCGGTTCGTCATGCGCGACGGCGGCGCCAGAACGACGAGCCAGGCCTTGTCGCCGGCCTTGAGGCGGATCGAGCCGTGTGGACTCACGTAGCTCGATTCCTCGATCACGCCGTTGAGCTTCTGAAGCTCGGTGTCATAACTGGTCCAGCCATGATGCGCGAACGCGGCGGCACCTATGCCGAGCGAGAGCGCCGCCCCGATACCCATGAGCACATGTCGCATGCGATTCATGATGGCTCCTCGTCAACTTCCCTCTGTCAGACCCATATACTGACTGCTCTGTCAGGAGAATGCATGAGCCCCTCGATCCGTTCACTTGTTGCGTCCTGGACGACTGTCGTCCCTGTGATCGCCAGTATCGTGCTGGCAGCGGCGTGGGGGCGAGAGCTTTCAGGCGTGCTCGTGGCGCTCGTCACAGCACTGCTCGCTGGGGCGGTCCTCGCGGCGGTCCATCACGCCGAAGTCGTCGCACACCGTGTCGGTGAACCGTATGGCTCGCTGGTGCTCGCGGTTGCGGTCACCGTGATCGAAGTCGCCTTGATCGTGACGTTGATGATCAGCGGTGAAGGCAAGACCGAGACGTTGGCTCGAGATACGGTGTTCGCTGCCGTGATGATCACGTGCAATGGGATCGTCGGTTTGTCGATCCTGGTCGGAGCGTTCCGTCGATCGGTCGTGTCGTTCCATGCCGAGGGTGCGGGTGCAGCGCTTGCCACCGTCACGACGCTGGCGACCCTGTGTATGGTCGTGCCCAACTTTACGACCAGCACGCTGGGGCCGGAGTTTTCGCCGGGGCAGCTCGCGTTCGCTGCCGTAACCGCCCTCGCCCTGTATGGATTGTTCGTGGCGCTGCAGGCAGGGCGCCACCGCGATTACTTCCTACCTGTCACCGCCAAGGGTGATGTTGTCGAAGACGACGTGCATGCCGCACCCCCTCCCACGCGAATCGCGTTGTTGAGCTTGTGTCTACTGGTCGTTGCGCTGGTGGCAGTCGTCGGTAATGCGAAGCTCGTGTCGCCGGTGATCGAACGCGCTGTGACCGCCGCCGATCTACCGCTGTCGGTCGTCGGCGTGATCATCGCGTTGCTCGTCTTGCTACCAGAGACGCTCGCCGCCGTGCGCGCTGCCCGGCGTCATCGGCTGCAAATCAGTCTCAACCTCGCCTTTGGCTCGGCCATGGCGAGCATCGGTCTGACCATTCCCACGATCGCGGTCGCTTCGATCTGGTTGCCTGTACCGTTGCATCTGGGCCTTGGCCCCATGCACATCGTCCTGCTGGCCCTGACGTGCGTCGTCACGGTCCTCACAGTCGTGCCCGGTCGCGCGACGTTACTGCAAGCAGGCGTGCACCTCGCGCTGCTCAGCGTGTACCTGTTCCTGTCGTTCATTCCCTAGTTCGCGCGCAGCGACTCGAGCACTTTCCTGGCGTTCTCCGCGCGGGACTTGTCGCCTTTGGCCATCGATGCCTCAGCCAAGCCGCTCCAGGCCGCCCGCGATCCCGGGTAGGCGTCGGTAGCCATCTCGAAATAGCGGATCGCCTGCTCCGGCTCTTTGAAGTTGCTGAGAAACTGCCCTCCGAAGAACGTCAGCAGGTCCTCCGATAACGAGACCCGCTCGCCGAGCCGCGCCGATAGCGTTTCGTAACGAGAGCGCAGTTTCTCGGGGTCGTTGTACAACTCGTGCAACGAGGGCTGATAGCCGCGAAAGAAATAGGTGAGGCCATCGTACAAGGCACGCAGCGCCATGGAGTGATGCGACTCGTCCGCATAGCGCTCGAATTTCCACTCGAGCCCGGCAGGATTCGTCCGCCGCACTATATCGCTCAACGAGCTGACGTCTCTCGCCTTGATGAAGTACTTCTCCGGGTACGCCTCGCCCGACGCCGCAATGAACAGCTGCTTGCGGTTGAACTTACGGCCCGCCAGCGTCGCGTTGGCGCGTTTTTCCATCACATAGTCATCCCACCACCAGCTCGGATCGATCATCAGCAAGGCGTCGAAGACAGTGTCCTCGTCGAGGAGCTCATCGATCACGCTCAGGCCGGTGAACGAGTAGCCGCAATAGATCCGATACGAGGACGTGCTGAACTCCTTGTCGATGTACGGCACCAGCTCCTGCTCGAGGAAGCGCCGGAAGTTCTCGCCGCCGCCGCTGCTCTTGAAGCCCTCGTCCTCTTTCCCGGTGAAGCCTTGCAATGAGTGCGTCGACGAGGAGTCCCGGACTCTGTCGGTCTCGACGATCGCCACCACGATCATCTCCGGCGCATGCGGAGTTGCATCCGAGGTCAGGTGTTGGACAGCGCCAGTGAACGAGTGAAAGAACTTGCCGCCGTCTCGCACGTACAAGACAGGATATCGACGGTAGCTCCGGCTCTGCTCGTAGCTTTCTGGCAAATAGATGTAGACCTTCCTGTCCTCCTTCAGCACTCGCGACGCGACCACTCTGCTGATCCCGACGGTGATGCCGTCCGTGGTCTCGGCGAAGGCAAGGGAAGCGGTGCACGTCAGGCTCAGGACTGTGACGAGGACAAACAGCAAGCGTCTCGTGAGGTTTTTCATGGGACCCGTTCGTGATGTCGCGTGGCCCGGCGGGCCGGCGCCATTATGAGGCGCGGCCGCCTGATTTTTGGACACGGCAGATCGGGTTTCTGGCGAGCGCGCACGTAATGAGACGCGAGCGGGTCAGGGTTTCATGGCGATTCCCTCAGACGCTCGCCACAGCTGCGCGCCGGCGGCGCGCGAAGGCCAGGCCCATCGCGCCGACACCGAACAGCGCAAGCGTGCCGGGCTCGGGAACAGCGGTGCTTCGCACCGACCATTGAACCGGACCGTAGGCCAGACCCGTGCGCTGGGCGTCGGTGAACGCGGCGCCGCCCGAACCGAGCGCGTCGAAATCCGGCTGCGAACCGCCACTGGAGGTACAGGCATAACGCAGGAATCCGCACGTGGGGGGCAGGTACGAGCCGCCGATCATCCAATTGGTCAGCACGCCATCAGTGAACGTGAGCGTGCCGATCTTCGCGTTCGACTCGTCGAAGGACACGCCGAACCAGTTGAAGAACAGGTCGAGGGTCTGCAGACCGAGGATCGGATTGCCGGCCTGGCCGCTGCCGCCGACAGGCATCAGCGCGTCGTCGAACGTGAAGTAGCCGCTACCCGTCACGCCGACGGCGTACGCGGGATTGGAAACGTCGTTGCTGGTCACTGTGAAATCGACCGTGACCGGTGTGGCCTCGGCTGCCATCGCACTCGCCAGCAGCGCAAGCGCCGCGGCGATTTTGGTGGTGGTCCGCTGAATGGTCATATGGATCTCCGTACATCTGAAAAGGTCATAGGGAAGTAACGCGGCAGGCGCGGGAAAATCGGCTCACTTTTCTGCAGCGGCCGCGGTTGCGCCGGGCGGCAGCGGCTCGGGCAGCGGACAGCAAGAAGCAGGTCGACGTCTGGGGAAGACAACTAGTACGTCAATGACTTACGTACGTCATTGACTTACTATCAGTAAACACTTGTTCGAGCGCTTGGTCGAAAGCATGGAGCAGCACAATGAGATCATTCGCGGCAGCCGCGCGCCGTTGCGCGAGACTCGCATCGATGCTGTCGCTGTGCGGGCCATTCGCGCGCTCACCAAATTGAGCCAGCCGAAGTTCGCCTGTTCGTCATGCCTTCGCGTCTGCCGCGACCACTGCTCACTCTGAAAGTACACAGCGCCTTGCAGGCGGCCGCTCGCGACGGCGTCGCGACGGTCACCTGCTCGCTGGATCTGGACCGCTCGACCGACACCGTCGAGATCGGCGCGTCCGCGTGGACTTGGCAGGGCCACAGCTTTCCGTACCTCGAGCGCTGCAAGGACCGAACGATCTACTACTGGACCGGCTCGGCGTTCGAGCCCGCGGCACGATTCACCACATCGCTGATCAAGCTCGTCCCGACCGATTGGGGTCCGCCGACGTTCGAGATCGACGGGATCAAGATGCTGCCGACAGCGCATGTCTCGCCGTACGCGGACGCACAGCGCAAGGTTGCCCTGGTAAATCCTCGCGACAAAGTGATACTCGATACTTGTGGCGGGCTCGGTTATTTCGCCTCGTGTTGTCTCGCCGCGGGCGTGCGGCAAGTGACCTCATACGAGAAGAGCGCGGATGTCATGTGGCTGCGGTCACTGAATCCCTGGTCACCGGAAAACAGCGGCGACGCCGATGACCGGCTGAGCTTGACCCAAGGCGATATCGTCACTGCGATCGCGCTGCTACCCGACGCGTCGGTCGATGCAGTGCTGCATGATCCACCGCGCTTCGGCATTGCAGGGGAGCTGTACTCAGCAGCGTTCTACCAACAGCTGGCGAGAGTGCTCAGACGCAAGGGCCTGCTCTTTCACTACACCGGATCGCCGAACGCGCTGACCAGCGGTCGGGACGTGCCGAGGGAAGTCGCGCGACGTCTGCAAGGCGCAGGATTCGTCGCAGAATTGCACGGTGACGGCGTGCTGGCGCGCAGATCGTGACCATGTCGCCGGAAATAGCATGCGTCGTCGGCTTGATCGTACTGTTCGTCGTTGGCACGGCGTTGCCGGTCAACATGGGCGCGCTTGCGTTCGTCATGGCCTTCGTTGTCGGAGGCCTGTTCGTCGACATGTCCGCCGCGAGCATCCTGGCCGGCTTTCCCGGTGACTTGTTCGTCACGCTGGTCGGCATCACCTACCTGTTTGCCATCGCACAGAACAACGGCACGATCGACTGGCTCGTTCGCCAGGCCGTACGATCCGTGCGCGGTCGCACTGTGGCAATTCCATGGGTGATGTTCTTCGTCACGGCACTGCTCACGAGCGTCGGCGCAGTGAGCCCCGGCGCGGTGGCCATCATCGCGCCTGTAGCCTTGCGGTTCTCGCAACAGTACCGAATCAATCCGCTACTGATGGGACTGATGGTGATCCACGGCGCACAGGGCGGTGGTTTCTCTCCCATGAGCGTCTACGGAGGAATCACGAATCAGGTCGTGCAACGCGCAGAGCTACCCGGCAGCGACATGCATCTCTTTGTCGCGAGCCTGTGCTTCAATCTCGTCGTCGCTGTTGTCATCTTCTTCGTGTTCGGTGGACGGAGCTTGCTTGCTCAGCGTGCCGCTCAACCGGAGCCTGCGGATGCAGGCGACATCGCCGGCGGCGCTGCCGGCGGCAGGCGGCTCACTTATCAGCAGGTGCTGACTCTCATCGGACTGGTCGCGCTTGGCGTTGGCGCACTCGTGTTCGAGCTCAACGTGGGGCTGGTCGCAATCACGATCGCAGTCGTGCTGACGATCCTGTTCCCCAAAGATCAGGCACGCGCTGTCGAGCAGATTCACTGGTCAACGGTGCTGTTGATCTGCGGCGTCGTCACCTACATCGCAGTGGTGCAAAAGGCGGGCGCTGTAGCTTACGTCGGCGATTCCGTGTCCAAGGCAGGCGCACCGCTCGTGGGTGCGCTTCTGCTTTGCTACGTCGGTGGAATCGTTTCGGCATTCGCGTCCACGGTCGGCGTGCTCGGCGCCATCATTCCGCTGGCCGTTCCCTTGTTGCTGCTCGGACAGATCGACGCTGTGAGTGTCGTAGCTGCACTTGCGATCTCATCTTCCATAGTGGATGTGAGTCCCTTCTCCACTAACGGCGCACTGGTACTCGCGAGCGCACACGGCATCGACCGAGCGTCGCTGTATCGTCAGCTTCTGGCCTATAGCGCCGTCGTAGTAGCCTTCGCACCGCTGGCTGCGTGGGCAGTGCTCGTACTGCCGGGCTTCTGAAGCACGTTTGCGCCAGACCGCGCGCGGATGCTGTCGACCACCTCGCCGACAGCGTCGATCACGGCATCGGGACGCTCGAACTGGATGTAGTGGCGCGAGTCGTGCAGGCGAACTTGCCGACTCTGCGACGACCACGAAGCTTCATCGTCGTGCAGCTCGAACCAGACGGCCTGCAATCGCTGGCCCTGCTCACTCGTCAGTTTCAGCGCGGCCAAGTCCTCGGCCTTGAACGGAGCTGCTGCCGTCAGCACGACGAGTGGCCGGTTGCCCAGCGAACGAAGGGTGCCGGCTTCCCTGAAGGTTTCGTCGATCGCTGCCTGTTCATCGAGCATGGGCCGCAACGAACGAGGCAAGTAGGCGGACATTGCCGCATTCGCTGGAGCGGGCGCCTGCGGATGCCCGACTGAGCCCGCGACCAGACGCGGCACTCCCATCCACGCAAGCGCGGCGCCCAGCTTCGGTCCGGCCATCGACGGTTCGACCTGCTGACCGATCGCTTCTTTCAGTCTCTGTTGCTGGTCCGGATGCGATGCGTCCACGAACACGATGCCGGCAACGTCATCCCCGAACCGCTGTGCAAACGTCATCACGTAAGGGCCGCCGAGCGAATGGCCCACCATGACGTACGGTCCGCGCTCGCCGGCGGCCTGCAGTGCTGCGTGCAGATCGTTGGCGATGGCCGCACCGTTCCTCGCGCCCTTCGCGCGATCGCTCCAGAGAATCCCGGCGCGATCGTAGCTGCAGGCTCGTGTGGTCCGCGCTATCTGATCCTGGACCGCGGACCAACTCAGCGAGCCGTACATGTCGAGCCCGGACTCGAAGACCACGATCGGCGCACCGCTCCCGCGACAGTCGAGGTGAATGCGGCGCCCGCCGATGTCGACCAGCGTCCCGCGCGGCAGAAATTCAGCTGCGATTCGGTGCCGAGCCCACATTTCATAGGCGGTGCCGCTCAGGATGGCTGCAGCCAACAGCGCAAGAACGCCGAGGCCGATTCGCTTGAGCCAACGCATACGAGAGGGTCCTCGGAAGGATATTGAACGTCGAACAGATCATCGCATATGCTCGCGGCTTCGCAGCCACTGAAGGAGGTAGACCATCGGTTTCAAGTGCTGAACCGTCCGTCGGTCAGCGCATCAGCTCACTACATGTACCGGTCGGCAACGACCAAAGGAAACTATTATGAATCTCGTAGCCGACCTTGCCCTCGCCGCAGTGGCAATCCTTCTATTCCTATCCGTTCTCTGGATAGTCCTGTTCTGGGTCAAGCACGCGAAAGACGACTCCACCGTCTGGGAACGGGAAATCCGTCGTCTCGAAAAGTTCGACCGCATCAGTCCGCCGCGTCCAGGCGCCATTCCCTTCGTGGGCAGCTCCAGCTTTCGCTACTGGAAATCGCTGGCCGAAGACATGGCGCCGTTGAACGTCTTGAACCGTGGCTTCGGTGGATCGCAGATACACGATTGCACCTACTACGTGCAGCGAATCGTCGTCCCCTTTCGACCGCGCGCCATCGTTTTCTACGCAGGCGAGAACGATATCGCCGGCGTGCTCTGGTCGCGGCCGAAGAGCCCCGCGGACGTCCGGCTCGCGTTCGAGAAGTTCTGCGGCGCTACTCATGCGCTCTTGCCGAACGTGCCGATCCACTTCATTTCCATCAAGCCACCCAAAGCGCGGCGCAAACACTGGGCGACCATGCAAGAGGCCAATCGGCTCGTGCGCGAATACTGCGGCGTTGATTCGCGCCTGCACTACATCGATATCGTTCCCGCTCTGCTGGACGATGCGGGCAATCCGCGGCTCGATGTCTTTCGTTGGGATGGTCTGCACTACAACGAAAAAGGCTACGCAATCTGGACATCGATCATCAGACCGATTTTTTCGACATCGTGCTGATCTGCGTGGGCGGACGCTGCGACGCACGCCGTGCCCTCCCTCTGTTGAGGGAGGGCACACTCCACTACTTGAGACCTGCCAGCAGCGTCGTCGCCAGTGCCACCATCATCAGGCCCACGAGGATGTCGAGCACCTGCCAGGCCCGGGGCCTCGCGAACAGCGGCGCGAGCAACCGCGCGCCAAAGCCGAGCGCGGAGAACCAGCTGACGCTCGCAAGCGCCGCGCCGCCGATGAACCAGACTCGCGATGCTGGCGGCTGACTCGCACCGATCGAGCCAAGCAGCACGACGGTGTCGAGGTAGACATGCGGATTGAGGAACGTAAACCCCGCCGCTTGCGCCAGCACGGTGCGAAGCGGTAGCTGTCGCGCGCCATCCGCAGCCCGCAATGCGCGCGGGCGCAGCGCATTGCGCAGCGATTGCACGCCGTACCAGGCGAGAAAGATTGCGCCGCCGATCGTCAGGAGCGCGGTGAGCGCAGGCGCTTCGCCCAGCAGTCCGGCGAGCCCCGCCACCCCGACGCTCAGCAGCACCAGATCCGCCGTGACACAGAACAGGACGATGTACAGCACGTGCTCACGACGCAGCCCCTGACGCAGGACAAACGCATTCTGCGCACCGATCGCAATGATGAGCGTCGCGCCGAGCAGCAACCCGGTCATGAAGGCAGAGCTTCCCATGGCCGAAGTCTCTTGGCGGGCGGCACATCAGTCCAGTTAAACTAACTTCCCCTGCTTAAGCATTGCTAAATCGCGACGCCATGCTCGATTACCCCGCTCTCGCCGCAGTCGCCGCAGTAGTTCAGGAAGGAAGCTTCGAACGCGCCGCTCGCGCGCTCAACGTCACCCCCTCGGCCGTGTCGCAGCGGGTGAAACTCCTCGAAGAGCGCCTGGGGACGGTGTTGATCGCGCGTGGGCAGCCGTGTACTGCCACTGAAGCAGGGAGACTGCTGTGCCGTCACATCGAACGTGTCGGCATGCTCGAGCACGATCTACGTGACGCGCTCCCGCAGGTCGCCCGCGAGACCGACTCTGACGCCCGCGCGACGCTACGCATAGCCGTGAATGCGGATACGTTGGCGACGTGGTTCGTCACAGCGATGGCGCAGTTCACTCGCAACGAAAGCGCGCTGCTCGACATCGCGCTGGACGACCAGGAGCATACGGTCGAGTGGCTGCGCACAGGCCAGGTCCTCGCTGCCGTGACCTCGCACGCCCAGGCTGTTCAAGGCTGCAACAGCGTGTCGCTGGGCAAGTTGCGATACCTGGCTGTGGCGAGCCCTCAGTTCGTGAAGCGCCATTTCAATGCCGGTGTGGATGCGACATCGCTCAGCCGCGCGCCGAGCCTGCGATTCAATCCAAAGGATCGCTTGCAGGCAATCTGGATGCGCCGACTGTGCCGGCGTGAGATTCAAGCACCGGCCCATTGGTTGCCATCGACACAGGCGTTCGTGGATGCAGCGATCGCCGGCGTGGGCTGGGCAATGAATCCAGCCTCGTTGATCCGCCCGCACCTGAAATCAGGCGCACTCGTCGAGCTCGTTGCGGATCGACCGCTCCTCGTACCGCTATATTGGCAACACACGCGCCTGCAAGTCCCGATGCTCGATCGGCTCACGCAGGCTGTGACCGCAGCGGCCCGCAGCGGCCTGCAGTAGCCCGTCTCGGTGAAACCACGGAAATCACCCGCTTGGGTGATGGTGCTGGATCGCTCCGACGCAGACTCTATCGAACCACATTCAAGGAGAAGACCATGCAGAAAGTTCTAGGCATTGGCGGTCTGTTCTTCAAGTCCGAGAATCCCGAGCGCCTGGCCCAGTGGTACGAGACGCACCTGGGTATCTCGCTCGTGCCGAACAGCTACGAGCAGGAGCCTTGGCATCAGGAAGCGGGAATAACGGTGTTTGCCCCGTTCAAGAAGGACACGACGTACTTTGGGAGGCCAGAACAAAGCTGGATGGTCAACTTCCGGGTTGCAGACCTCAAGGCAATGGTCGCTCAGCTTCGCGCAGCCGGCATCACGGTCGACGAGCCGCAGAGCCATCCCAACGGCGATTTTTCCCGACTGCACGATCCCGAGGGCAACCCTATCGAGCTCTGGCAGCCCAAGCAGCCTGAGTGAGCGTCAGGGCATGACCCAGCCATTGCGATCGATCGGCGCTTCCTTGGCGCCCAGATCGAAGCGCGTCGTGCGGCCGGTGATCTGTTTGTCGCCGACGGGAACGATCGCCTCGATGGGCATCATGTAGAGCTCGCTGCGACACTTGGGTCGCGTCAGCACGGGCATGCACAAAGACCCCATCGATGGCGGTACACCGGGCGTTCGGCTGTCGATTCGCAGGCACTCGATGCCGAAGGGAGTAATTTCATAACGAGCACCTGCAACGCGCGGCGTGCGCGCTTTCGCGCCGCCGTGATCGATGAGGCCGCCGTAACTTTCGCCCGTCTGTGAGCTGCGCTCGATCGTGCTGCCTACGACGCGCGCCGTTGCTTCGTCCCGGCCTTCCTTCTTCCAATAAACACGCGTCACGCGTCGGCTCACCGGGACGCAGTTCGGCCGCGCGTTCTCGATATCTATGTGCCAATCATGTTTGATGAGCCGCGTATAGAAGTCATCGTGACTGTATTCCTTGTGGATTTCGTCGCGGCGTAGCGGCCATGCAGGGGTGAAGCCGAGTTCGCCACTGGGGCACGGCGTGATGTCTGCGTACGTGACTGAATCGTCGAGGACGTAGTCCTGCACGAATTCTTCGGTGCATTGACCTGCGGGCGGAGAACTCTGCGCTAGCGCTAACGTGCTGACGCTCGCGAGACACATCGCATGGAAGAAGCGCACCCTGCCGCCGTTCACTGAAGTGTCCTCCGATGCACTCTTCAGATGTCCTGGGCAGTGTAGCCCAAAAGTTCCGGTCCAGTTCGGGGACTGGTTGCTGCGACGGCTGCGCGTGAGAGTCACTACCTCACGCACTTCAGGAGTCATCGTCATGAGAACCAGAACTCGGCTGGCCGCCGCTGCCTGCGGCTGGCTGCTTTCCAACGCTGCGCTGTCGGCCAACGATCCCGTGCTCGAGTGGAATGCGATCATGGTCAGCACCACGGCCGGGCAGAATCCAGTCTTCCAGGCGCGCTTCGCGGCGATCACCCAATTGGCGGTGTTCGAAGCGGTGAACGCCATCGACAAGGACTTCGACCCGTACCTCGGCACGATTGCCGCTCCGCCCACCGCGTCAGCGGAAGCTGCTGCAGTCGTAGCGGCGCATGCGGTGCTGAAGAACTATTTCCCTGCCAACGCAGCCGCGCTGGATGCCGCGCGCGCCACCTCACTCGCCGGCATCGCAGATGGAATCCGGAAGCAGCAAGGGATCTCAGTCGGCGCGGCGGCAGCAGCAGCCATGATCGCGCTGCGTACCGACGACGGTTCAGCGCCGCCGGAGTTCTACCTGCCGGCATCTTCGAACCCGGGCGAATGGCAGCTGACGCCGAGCTGTCCGCCCGCGGGCGGCGTGCTGTTGCAGTGGCGGAATCTGCGCCCGTTTGCAATCGAGACCACGGATCAGTTCCGATCCGCGCCGCCGCCGGCACTCACGAGCAGACGCTACACGCGTGACTTCTGGGAGGTGAGGCTCGTTGGCGGCGTCGATAGCCGGTTCCGGCCACAGGGCCGCGCCGACGTGGCTCAGTTCTACGCGGCAACCGCGCCGGTTACCGTGTGGAATGCAGCGGCCTCACAGGTCGCTGTCGAGCAAGGCCGCTCGATGTCGGAGAACGCCCGTGCGCTCGCGCTGCTCAACGTGGCGATCAGCGATGCGCAAGCGTCGGTGTTCGAAACGAAGTATCACTACAACTTCTGGCGCCCGGAAACGGCGATTCGTGCCGGCGATGCCGACGGCAATCTGTTCACGCGTGGAGATCCCGACTTCAAGCCGTTCGTGCTGACACCCTGCTTCCCGAGCTATGCATCGGGGCACGGCAGCTCGAGTGGCGCGGCTCGTGAGGTGCTCGAACGGATACTCGGCGCGCGTCACCATTTCATCACGCTCACCAATCCGGCGGTCGCCGGTGTCGTGCTCCAATACAGCAACTTCCAGCAGATCACGCACGACATCGACGACGCGCGCGTGTACGGCGGAATCCACTTCCGCTTCGATCAGGAGGCCGCCGCGAAGCTCGGACGACAGGTGGGCGCCTACGTGCACCGGCACACGATGCGGCGCAGGCATGGCAAGGAATGACTACTGTCTGAAAGTAGCTCCGCATGCTTCTCTTCCAGCCGGGACCTGAGGCACGCTCGCGACCATGGAGCAAGCACCTTGATCCGTGGCGCGAGCGTACTCTGCGTCGCCCTCTTCGCCTGCAGCGCATCGGCGGCTGTCGATCGGACGAAGCCCTTGCCGATCGCGGCTCCCAACTCGCAGGGGTTCTCCCCCAGCCGCCTGGAGCGCGTGACCAGTTACGTGCAGACCGCCATCGATCAGGGGCAATACGCGGGTGCTGTCACGCTCGTCGCTCGACGCGGTCGCATCGTGCAATGGCGGGCACTCGGGCATCGCGACGTCGCACGCAGCAGTGCGATGCGCCCGGATGCGATCTTCCAGATCTATTCGATGACCAAGCCGATCACGTCCGTTGCAGCGTTGCTGCTGATGGAAGAAGGCCGGCTGACACTCGAAGACCCGGTCAGCCGCTTCGTCCCGCAGTTCGCGAGCATGCAGGTGCTGGAAGGCGCGAACGCAGACTCAGCGCGACTGCGAGCTGCGGCCCGACCGATCACCGTCAAGCACCTGCTCACGCATACCGCAGGTTTCGCAGCGGGTGAGAAGCTGAGCGGGCCTGCAGTCGATCGCATGAACGAGACGCGCCTGGATGAGTCGCCGAGCCTCGAGGCCTATGCCTATCAGTCGCCGCGCTGCCGCTCGCAAATGATCCCGGTACGCGCTTCAGCTACGACGGCGTAACGACCGAGGTGCTCAGTCGCGTGATCGAAGTGGCTGCCGGAATGCCATTCGACGAGTTCCTGCGCACGCGGATCCTCGAGCCGCTGCGCATGCTCGACACTGGGTTTACGGTGCCTCCCGGCGAGCGCACGCGCATAGTCGAGATGACCTCAACTGACGATGCAGGTCGCCTCGTCACGGCAGGCGCCGCACTGAATCCATCGGGGGAAATGTTGAAGCGCTACCCGAGCGGCGCGGGCGGCCTGTATTCGACGGCTGGAGACTACGCGCGCTTTTGCCAGATGCTGTTGAACGGCGGCGAGCTCGACGGCGCGCAGATTCTCGGCCGCAAGACCGTGGAGCTGATGCTGGCGAACCACCTGACCCATCTCTCGCCGCCCGTGAACGAATTCAGCGACGCTGAGGGCTTCGGTCTCGGCGGCTACGTGGTGCTCGATCCCGCGCGCCGCGGACAGCTCGGCTCCGTGGGACAGTTCGGCTGGACCGGCGCGGCTGCAACCTGGTTCACGATCGATCCGCAGGAGCAGCTCGTCGCAATCCTCATGATGCAACACCTGCCCCGCCGCCTGCCCCGCGATCCGCCCCGGCTCGGCAGGCCGTTCAACAATCTCGTCTATCAGGCACTGACGAACTGATTCGTCTCGAGCTCGATTCGCGCACCGCCGGCGGAGCTGAACGCGCCGTGTCGATCGTCAATCCTGGGTGACCGACTGCACGATCGGCGTCAGGAGCGGAACGAGGACGTCGTAGTGGCCGTTGCGCTCGCGACGCAACTGCGGCAGCGTCGAATCATCCGGGTCGTTACCGGTGCGCGCGATCACCAGGTCCAGGCTCGGAATCACGACGATCAGGTTGTCACCGAGTCCCCAGGCCCAGTAGGCGTCGCGCGGTACATCTGCCAGCTCGCCTGAGGTATTGGTCCACCACAGCACGCCATGGTCCGCGATGGCGGTCGGGAAATCCGTCGCGTCGGCATTCGCCGCATTCGCAATCTCGGCGGGCGGCGTGTGAACGGTGTCGACAAACGATGCCGCCAGCAGACGCTGCCCGTTCCAGTCGCCGCGACGCAGGAACAGATAGCCGATCCGTGCCATGGCGTCGACGTTGGCGCTGATGCCCGAGGCGAACTCACGGCGCTTGACGCCATTGAGCGTGTCATCGCGAGCTGCATTCGCACGCCAGAGCAGGCTACCGTTCGGCGTGACTCTCGCATCGGTAATTCCCATGGTCGACCACACGCGCGAAAACAGCAGCGTGTTCAGATCCTCTGCGTACACTTGCGTGAGCACATCTGCGAGCCAGTTCACGCCGCCGTCCGAGTAGAACCACGTTGTGCCCGGCCGGTGTTCGAGAGCAATGTATCCGCCCGGTTTCTGGAAGCCCGCCGTATGCGTGGCAAGCTGAAGGACGGTGATCTCGTCGAGCCATCCAGTGATCCTATTGCGATCCGGCGGCACGCCGAGCGTTACCAAATGCATCTGCGCCGAATCGGCGAGTCGCAACCGCCCATCATCCAGCGCCAGCCCTAATGCGATGCTACCAATCGACTTGGCTGCGGACTTGAGGTCGTAGCGCAACGCGGTGTCGCCCCAGGTATAGACAGCCCGACCTCGACGCGTGATGAACCCCGAGCCGCCTCCGATCAGTGAGTACTCTCTGGCTTGATCGAGCTTTGCGACGTCCATGCTCATCTCAGCTGGAGTCGCAGTCGCCCACTCATTGGTCGGAAACACCGGCGGATCGTCGGGACACCGGCGGATCGTCGGGCAGCCGGCTGGGCGCCGCTGGCGGCTCGCTGCTGCCGCCGCCACCACACGCCGATAGCAACAGTCCTCCCAGAAGGAGCAAGGTTGGGATCCACGGTGGGCTGTGCATTTGAGCGTGCCCGCGCGACGCGCATGCAAGGAAGAATCAAGAACGTCTCGAAAAGCCAGAAGGTCCCTTGCTGAATGCTGCTGCGCCGATTGCCGCGCAAAAGTCCCGCAACCTCGCCAGGGCGTCGGGCAATTGCGCTAAGTGCGTAAGAGATGACCCGCGATCCGGCCCGGCTCGGCGGTCCGTTCAACAGTCTGGTCTATCAGGCACTGGCCAACTGACTCCTCTCGTCACATCTGTCGAAACAGATGTGCGAACTGGCGGCTGACCGCGATCTTCTCCTTGCGTCCGCGCATGACCAGCTCCACGTGTCCGAGCTCATCGCGCGCCGCCGAGAGCACGTGCCGTGTGTTTACGATCGTGCCGCGATGGACCTGCCAGAACGCTTCTGGATCCAGCTGCTCGAGAAGCTCGCGCAGCGGCGTGCGTATGACGCTGTCGCCCTCTGCGGTAGCAACCGTGACGTACTTGTCCGCGGATTCGAACCACAGCACGTCGTCGACCTCGATGAGTTTCACCGTGTGACCAGCGCCCGCCCGAAGCACGCGCAGATATGAGCTCGCCCGACGGCGAGCGAGCAACGCTTCGATACAACGCGCGACCTCGCTCGTGATCTGTCCGGACCCTTCGGCCAGACGCTCGCGCACACGTGCAACACAGCGCGCGAGGCGCTCCCGCTCGATGGGCTTCAGCAGGTAGTCGACTGCCGCGGCGGAAAACGCCTCGACCGCATATTGATCGTAGGCGGTCACGAACACGACGAGCGGCGGGTCGGCGTGCGAGCTCAGGATCTGCGCGGTCTCGAGACCATCTCGCTGCGGCATGCGCACATCGAGAAAGACCACGTCCGGTCGCTCCGCTGCGATCCTGCGCAGGGCTTCATCGCCGTGCTCCACGATGCCCATGCATGCTGCCTCGGGCCAGCATGCATGCAGCTCGCGCCGGAGTGCCTCCGCAAGCAACGGTTCATCCTCGGCAATCAGATAACGATGCAGCTGATTCACGGTTCGCCCGTCTCGAGCAGACGCAGCGGAATGGAGATCGCAACGCATGCGCCGCAGGGCTCGACGGCGCTGGTCGTTACCGAGGCCGCTCCGGCGTAGAGCGCATGCAGTCGCTCCCGAACATTGGCGAGACCCGTGCCGGTGCCCCTCGTCCTGGAGCGACCCCAGCCGGCGCCTGTGTCGCTCACCGTCACGACGAGTCGATCCGCCGCGCGATGCATGTCGACGACAATCTCGCCGCCCTGCGGCCCCGGCTCGATGCCGTGCGTCACCGCATTCTCGACGAGCGGCTGAACCAGCATCGGCGGGAACGGCAGCGCCGCACAGTCGGCGGCGCAGTCGATGCGGAACCTCAGCCGATTGGGCAAGCGAACTGCCATGATCGCGAGATACGCACGCAGCAGCGACACCTCGGTCTCGAGCGTCGCCGAACCGCTGCGCGCATGCTCGAGCGAGGCGCGCAGGTAATGGTTGAGATGTCCAAGCAGCGTGCGTGCCGCTTCGGTGTCGGTCGTCAGCAGGGCATCGAGGCTCGCGAGCGTGTTGAAAAGAAAGTGCGGCTCGATCTGCGCCTGCAGCAGCCGCAGCTGCGACGACACCGCGGCTCGCTCCGCCTGCTCCATGCGCCGCCGCCGCTCGACGCTCAGCACATACAGGATCGCAAAACTTCCGCCGATGACCGAGAACATCGCACCGATCGTCACATCGCCGGGTTCCTGGCCCGTGAGCCAGTCACCGAGGGGCATGCCGAGCACGAAGCCGAGCGGGATGGTGGCAACGTACGGCAGTAGCCGCAGGGGGAAACTCACCGGGAAGCGTCGCAGCACGAAGACGCGCAGCACGAGGTTCAACAGTAAGATGATCGTCCCGATGCAGTAGCTCGTGATCAGATTCGCGAGGAGATCGGGCCAGGAGTCGAACAGCGCCGTGATGATGAAGCCGAGCGCTGTGGTCAGGAGGAGGATTGAACGGCAGGTAGCGACGCAGAAAACCATAGACACTGGTGTCGCTGCGACCGAGCCAGAGTGACTCGGCAGGGGGCTCAGACCGCATTCCGGAGTGCACAGTCTTCACAAGCTCACACTCGCCGAGAGAAACGCGACGTCACTGAACAGGAACTGCCTGGCCATCGAATCGGCGGGACCGAAACAATAGCGCCATCCCGCTTCGATGGCCGTGCGCCCGCCGCGCCATTCCAGCCGCGCGGTCGCGATCGCGCCGCCGTCCGCGGGTGTGTATAGCATATCCGCACT
Organism: uncultured Gammaproteobacteria bacterium; assembly: GCA_963830745.1. Lineage (GTDB taxonomy): Bacteria > Pseudomonadota > Gammaproteobacteria > Steroidobacterales > Steroidobacteraceae > Steroidobacter. The sequence goes on along the minus strand of CAWHNL010000004.1, from coordinate 786,547 downwards.
TGGATAGAACGAATCGCCGGACCAGGCGATGCGCGCAAGGACGTTATCACGATGCAGGCTCGTCACACCGAGCGCGCGGGCCTGCAACGCGATCGCGCCTTCACGCAGCGCCGGGGCCACAGCAGCCTCACTCAAATGCCGCGCCTTGCCTTGCCATTCGCGCCATTGGTCTTCCGACCACGCTCGACCGTCGTGCCAGATCTCGAGAAGCAACGATACCTTGCTCCGCGAGGTCCAGGAACTCCGGCCAGCGCCTGCCAGCCGTCGTCGCCGACACTCGACGTCGTATGCCGCCGGTTCCAGCGGCCCGGTGACATCGACGATGCGCTCGAGGTGCTGCGCGTAGAGCACCGATGCATGCAGCTCGAGGGACTCGCCGGCGACGAGTGCGAGCGCTCCACCCACACGCGAGCCGGTGCGCCTGCCGTGACGCGCAACCGCGTGCCAGTCTGCGGCGCCAGCACGCCAGTAGGCGCGCGCCGCGACCGCGGGCTTCGTCGCGGCCGAGTCTCCTCGCGCGACGCTCCGGGATTCGCAACGACGACGCTCCAGGCCGCGTCATCACTGAAGCGTTCCGCCATGAGCACCGGAATGCCCTCGAGTGTCGTCGATACGAGCCGTCGACGGTCCTCCTGCTGAATCACGTCCAGTGGACGAAACGCGTAGCCGACATCCCAGCTCACGATTTTTTTTCCGCCCGTGAGGTACCAGCCCGCCAGATCCGTGCTCGCGTGCAATTCGTTGAGGATCGCGGACGCATCCGCCTCGCGATGCTCGGCCGCAACGTGCTGCAGAGTGACGATGCCCGCCACAGGTCCTGCCGCTCCGCGCACCTCGAAATCGCTCGTGATCATATCGTCGCCGCTGCCGAGACGCGCGGCAGCCGGCGCAAGCACGCCGCTCTCATTCGCGGCACGCCACTCCCCCGTCGCGCGCAACGTGCCCGACAGTTCTGCGGCGTGCGCGCTGGAAGTACACGCGAGGATCAGCGCGCAGTAGCCCGCGTGCTTCACGCGCCGGGCTCCGTGCGAGTGAGAAACATCGGGTTGAACCACTCATCGGGCGCATCGCGCGGCTCGCGCGAGAGATAGCGCACGACGGTCTGCCGGCCGGGCTGGATCTCATCGGTCAGATGCATCTCGCTGACCTCGAGGCGACCCTCGGTCGCGGTCAACACGAACCTTGCACGCTTCGCGAGCTTGTCCGACGCGAGATACAAATCGGCACGCACCGGTGCCGAGTTCGCCGTCGAGATCCACAGCTCGACGCGCGCATAGGTCACGCCCTTGCGCGCCGCTCGCAGTGAAACTTGCGTGCAATCGCCCGCTCCGATCCGGCCTCACATCGCTCCGAGCCGACGACCGAGCCCTGGTAATCGCCGGCCCACCGCATCGTCGCGATATCGCCGACGGACGCCTCGCCGAGAAGTCTTTGTGTTGCCGTGATACGCACCGGTCGCTGTGACTTCGGCAGGATGAGCCAGTAGTCATCGCCCAGCATCAGGAGCTTCTGTCCCTTCTCAGCCGGCGACCGCATGAGAACCAGCGAGCGGCGATCCTCGCGCTGGAAGACCGTGTAGCGCCGATTCTTCTGCACCGACGCCGCCCTTCATCGAGACGACTTCAGTCTCGACCTGCGCGGACCCACGCGCGAGGCGGTAGGCATCCGCAGCAGCAAGCAGCGCCTGTGCGTCATCAGAGGCCATCGCGCTGAACGTGCACAGGCTCGCGGCGAGCGCTGCGAATCCCACTGACAGTCTGTGATGACTACACATGGCCGAGCGCCTCCACGATGGGTTTGTTCGCCGTCCGACTCGCGATCGCTGCGGAGCAGAGCATCGACAGGATCGTGATCGCGATCATCGTGATCGTGTAGAGCACGGGCGAGATCGCGATCTGCAGCGGATAGCCAGTGGAGCGCCCCGGCGCCGGCGGCATTTCGAGGCCGGCGAACAGCAGGACAATCGAGATGCCGAGCGCGATGAGGGCGCCGAGCAAGCGCGCCGACGCCGCCCAGGGTCGCGCCCTCGAGCGCGAGGATTCGTACCAGTTGGCCGGGCAGCGTGCCGAGCGCGCGTAACGTGCCGATCTCGCGCGTGCGCTCGATGATGGCCATCGCCATGGCGTTGGCGGTGACGAAGAGAACGATGATGGCGATGATTGCGCCGAGCGAGCCGAAGATGCGGTTGTACAGGCTCCGCACCGCGAGATAGAAAACGCGCCTGCTCCCGCCACGTCTTGACGGCATAGCGGTCGCTGAAGAGGCGCGCCGATGCGCGCCGCGCGGCTTCGGTCAGGTCGAGCGCACGCAGGTAGATGCCGATGCTGCTGACGCGCTGGGATGCGACCAGCTCTTGCGCCGTGGCGACGTCGGTGTAGACGAGCCGCTTGTCGATCTCCGGAATGCCCGTGGAGAACACGCCCGTGACGCGCACGTCGAGCGCATTCAGTGCACCTTCCGATCGTGCTCGCGAGCAACGTCACGCCGTCACCCGGTGCAACGTTGAGTTGGCGCGCCAGGCCGTCGCCCAGCATCACGCCCTGCCCTGCGTCATCGAAGCCATCGAGAGGCACGCCTGAGCCGGATCGTGAGAAAGGGCCCGCGTACTTTGAACTCGGCCTGGGGGTCGATGCCGATGCCCAATGCGACGACCGACTTGTCGCCGTTCGACAGCAGGCCCGAAAACTGCACGCGCGGCAGCACGTAGCGCACGTCGCGGTCGGTCAGCAGACGCTCGCGAACTTCGGCGTAATTCTCGATACCGAATCGCAAGCGGCGTGTCCTCCTCGCGCTCGAAGTAACGCGGGTCCGCGAGCGTGAGGTGGCCGGTATCGCGCGCCGAGGATTGTTCGAGTCCCTGGTAGGAAAAGAGCGCGAACCCGCTGGCCAGCAGAATCGCAGCCGTGCCGAGCGCGGCGATGCCACGGTGACGAGCGAGCGGCGGCGATTGCGCAGAGTGTTGCGCAACGCAAAGACGTATCCAGCTCATTGCAGCACTCCATCTCGCATGGCGAGCACGCGGTCGCAGCGCGCAGTCAGGCGGTGATCGTGAGTGGCAATCAGGCATGCGCTGCGTTGTGCGTGCGACAGCTCGCGCAGCAGCACCAACATCTGCTCGGCGGTGTGCGAGTCGAGATTCGCCGTCGGTTCGTCCGCGATCACGAGCCGCGGACGCTTGACGAGCGCACGCGCAATCGCCACGCGCTGACGCTGTCCGCCCGACAGTTCATCGGGTCGGCGCGTCGCCAACGCTTCGAGCCCGACGCGGACCAGAATTTCTGCGACGCGCGCGGCGGCGCTCGACCGACTGTCAGGCCTGCGAGCAGCAGCGGATAGTCGACGTTGTCGGCGACGCTCATCACCGGCACGAGATTGAAGCTCTGGAAGACGAAACCGATCGACTCGCGTCGCACGAGCGTTCGCTCGCGCTCGCTCAGCTCGCTCGACGAGCACGGCCTTCGAAGTGGTACGCAGCCGCTGTCCGGCAGGTCGATCGAGCCCGCAAAGATTGAGCACCGTGCTCTTGCCGCTGCCGGACGGCCCGGTGAGCGCAACCATCTCACCGGGCATGCAGATCGATATCGACTGCCTCGCAGCGCCGGCACGCTGTGCAGCGCCTAGCCGATACGACTTGGTCGCGCCGCGCAGCGCACAGACCGGACGCTGCGACTGCCGTGAGCGCTGCCGTCAACTATTGCGAGTGACGCGTTCATCGACGCGCCTTCGCTTGCAACCGTATGCGCCTCGCTTGAGCTCGTCGAGCTGCTGTTGCCACGCCGCGCGTCCGGCCTCCGTATCGGTCGACGAAGCGATCGCGAGCTCGAGCGCACTGATGCGAAACGGCGCGGGCGCACGCGAGAAGGCTTCGTTCTCGACGATCAGTCCGCGAACCAGTCGTCGCCCTTCAGCGCGGCGATTGGCGAATGAAGGCACGGCGATGAACGCGTTCGCCGCCACCAAACGCACTAGTCATGCCGACCGACAGTCCGCTCGCAGTCTGCCTTCTCGTGCTGAGGCTTCAGCATCTGCAAGCGCGCGGTCCGTGTCGGCGAGCCCGTCTTCGAGATACTTCATCTTGTTCCAGGGCATCCAGGCATCGCGCGCCTGCATCACGACCGCCGCGGCGTGATAGGCCGCGAACAACGGATTCGCAGGCTCGCGTTCGAGGAGCGCGTCGAACTGGCCGGCGGCATCGCGAGGCTCGCGCTTTCCCGGCGCGTGCCGCATCGAAGACGGCCTTGGCATCTTCGAACGCGGTGCCGGCAGACGATTGCTGGGGAGTGCGCACTACGCCGAGCAGGGTCACTGCGGCGATCAAGATCCAGCGTTTCATGGGCGTTCTCCGTGTTGGATGAACCACGGAGCGCAATCTAGGCAGTGCGCTTGGACGCGAAGCGGTCGTGCGCCAGGCTGACGGAATGCGGCGCGAACGGTCGGCCAGCGGCGCGAACCGCGGCACGATTGAGCCCGCTGATTGCCCGCGACCCCTATCGACGTTGCGCACGCCACCGACCTACCCTGCTTCAGTCCATGAAGCCCATGTCATCGCACGACATCACTCGTGCCACCAACACGAGGATGGTGAATCAGAACTGGTGGATCACCACTCTGCTGATCAACGCCCACGAGTATTGCCCGCCGCTCACCAGGGACATCGAGTGCGACGTGCTGATCGTCGGCGGCGGCTTCAGCGGCGTCAGCGCCGCGGCCGAATTCCTGCGCAAAGGACTGCGCGTCGTGCTCATCGAGAAGAACATCGTCGGCGGCAGCTCATCGGGCCGTAGCGCCGGCTTCCTCACTCCCGACAGCGAGCTCGAGCTGCACCAGCTGGTTCGCCGCTACGGCACTGCGGCAGCTGCGGAGATCTGGGAAGCGCCGTGCCGCGGCATCGAGCGCATCGTCAGCACAGTGAAGAAGCACGACATTCAATGCGGGTTGCTGAAGCAGGACTCGCTGTTTCTCGGACTCGGCGCCGGCGGCGCAGACGCGGTCTCCGCCGAGCGCGAGTGCCGGGAAAGCGTCGGCTTCACCGATCAGCGCACCTACGACGAGAGTCAGCTGCAGGAGATCCTCGGCGCGCAGGACTACACTGCGGGCATCAGGTACGGCGGCACGTACGGAGTCAATCCGCTGCAGTGCCTGCAGGGGCTGAAGGATCTGCTGATCGACAACGGCATGCAGGTCTTCGAGAGCACGGAGATGGACCGGCTCGACGACCACACGGCCCATACGCACGCCGGCACTGTGACCGCGGACAACATCATCGTCGCAGTGGACAAGCTGACCGACTCGATCAGTCCGCTCGCCGCCGAAACGTTCCATGCGCAGACGTTCCTGAGCGTGACCGAGCCGCTGACCGACAGCGAGCTGCGCATCCTGTTTCCGTCCGGCGAGCAGATGCAGTGCTGGGACTCGAAGCTCGTGTATTCGTACTTCAGGCTGACGGGGGACAATCGACTGCTGCTCGGCGGCGGCACTCCCGTCACGACCTTCCTCAAGGACGCGTACAACAATCCCGGCGTCATCAGGCGAGTCATCAAGGACTTCCGCAGCCACTTCCCGCGGCTGAACGATCTGTCCTTCATCCAGTTCTGGCCGGGACAGATCGACATGACTCGCGACCTGCTGCCGGTGATCGCGCGGCCTCCCGGGCTCGAGCACGTGCGCTTCATCCTCGGCTGCGTGGGAATTCCGTGGGCGACCTTCTGCGGCAGCTTTGCAGCGAGGAACGTACTCGGCGAGGCCGACGAGGACTACAGGAAATACTTCAACTACTTCTCGAACCAGCGGCACTTCGCACTGCCGAGCAGCCTCGGCAACGTCATCGGCAAGCCGCTGCTGTTCTCGCTGGCGAACAGCTGGGCGAAGTTCTACCAGGTCGACACGCTGCGAGCGCACGGGGAGGCGCAAAAGGAGTTCTGAAGACAACTCCAGTCGATTTTTCCTCCGGCAGCAGGTGTAATGCGAACCCGACGTTGCACGCCCACTTGGGTTCACCTGCCATGCCAAGCGTATCTGTCTCCGCGGTCCTCACCGAACGCGTGCCACTGGAGCAAGTGGTCACCATCAACGGCTGGGTCCGAACCCGCCGCGATTCGAAGGCCGGTTTCTCCTTTCTGGCGATCTCGGATGGCTCCTGCTTCGACACGATCCAGATCGTTGCCGCCAACACGTTGCCGAACTACACCTCCGAGATCCTGCAGATCACGACCGGCTGCGCGGTGACGTGCACGGGCAAGCTGGTGCGCTCCCAGGGCAAGGGACAGGCCATCGAAATGCAGGCCGAGCGCGTGCAGGTCCTGGGCTGGGTCGAAAACCCGGACAACTATCCCGTCTCTGCGAAACACCACACGTTCGAATACCTGCGTGAAGTGGCGCATCTTCGGCCGCGCACGAACACCTTCGGCGCGGTCACCCGCGTGCGCCACACCCTGGCGATGGCGACACACAAGTTCTTTCACGACAACGGGTTCTACTGGATCCATACGCCGATCGTGACTGCCAGCGACGCCGAAGGCGCCGGCGCGATGTTCAGGGTTTCGACGCTCGATCTCGCGAACCTTCCCAAGACGCCGCGGGGCAAATCAATTTCGCGGAAGACTTCTTCGGCAGGCCCACGTTCCTGACCGTCTCGGGCCAGCTGAATGTCGAGGCGTATTGCCTGGCCCTGTCGAAGGTGTACACGTTCGGCCCCACCTTTCGCGCCGAGCAATCCTTTACGCCGCGCCACCTCGCCGAGTTCTGGATGATCGAGCCGGAGATCGCCTTTGCCGATCTCGCCGCCAATGCCGACCTGGCCGAAGCCTTGCTCAAGTCGATCTTTCGCACGCTGCTGAACGAGCGGCCGGACGACATGAAGTTCTTCGCCGAGCGCATCGACAAGGAATGCATCACGCGCGCTGGAGAAATTCGTCGAGTCGAGCTTCGACCGCATCACGTACACCGATGCGATCAAGATCCTCGAGCAGTCCGGCAAGAGCTTCGAGTTCCCCGTGAAATGGGGGCTCGATCTGCAGGCCGAGCACGAGCGCTTCCTGACCGAGCACATCGGCCGGCCGGTGGTCGTGATGAACTACCCGAAAGACATCAAGGCGTTCTACATGCGCCTCAACGACGACGAGAAAACCGTCGCGGCGATGGACGTGCTCGCGCCCGGGATCGGCGAAATCATCGGTGGATCGCAGCGCGAGGAGCGCCTGGACATGCTCGACCGGCGCATGGATGCCATGCACCTCGACAAGCAACACTATGCCTGGTACCGCGACCTGCGCCGCTACGGAACGGTGCCGCATGCCGGCTTCGGCCTCGGCTTCGAGCGGACGATTCAATATGTGACGGGCATGGCGAACATCCGCGACGTGATCCCGTTTCCGCGCTCGCCGAAGAATGCGGATTTCTGACCGAGGGGCAGCGAATGCTGCACCGGGAAATCCCGCGGGATAGCGGGCTTTGCCTCTCCCCGGGCTTCAGTTCTCGGGTCGACGCCAAAGCCATACCGCGACGGCAGCCATCATCAGTGGCGCGCCGAGGCGGAGCCAGCCGGGCACGTCGAGCAGCTGCAGAAGAACGGCACTGCCGAACATCGTGAGGATGGCCCAAACCTTTGCCGTGCGCGGCACGATACCCCGCTCCCGCCAGCTGCGAATGTGCGGGCCATAGAAACGGTGCTCGAGCAGCCACCGCTCGAACGAGGGCCAACCTTTACTGGCCGCCCAAGCGGACAGGATGAGGAAGGGGACGGTCGGCAGCACAGGGATTGCGATGCCGACGACACCGATGGCGAACGCGGCAAGTGCACCAACACGCCAAAGAATGTTGCGCGTCTGGCGTAGCACGCAGCGTCAGACCTTCGGCGACGTATCGTTCTGCGCTGCTTCGCGCATTGCCTGAACGAACAGGTCGAGCTCGCTCAACCGCGTGTACAGGTTCGGCGCGACGTAGACTCCATTCACGGCTGAGCTGCGAATCGGACCATACACCCAGATGCGCTTCTTCTCGATCATCCAGCGCGACAACGCGCCGCCTTCGATCCCTTCGATGCCCACATGCACGGAGCCGGCGCTGTGCTCCGGCGCCAGTGAAACGCCGAAGCGCACGCGTGGCTCGTCGCGCAACTGGTTGGCCCAGTAGTTCTTGAGGTAGCGCAGCCGGGCCGCCTTGCGTTCGGGACCGATGTCCTCGTAGAAGTCGATCGCCTGACCCGTCGCGGCGATCTCCGCGTACGAGTGCGTGCCGATGGACTCGAACTTGCGGATGTTTTTCACATCCTCGGCCGTATTGGCGAACAGAGGCCAGGTCTCCTCGATGACGGCAGCGCGAACGTAAAGCATGCCGGTGCCCAGGGGGGCCGACAGCCATTTGTGCAGCGATGTCGCGTAGTAGTCGCAATCGATCGCCGCAATGTCGACTGGTATCTGCCCGAAGGCGAGCGCGCCATCGACCAGGATCTTGGCTCCCGCCCGTCGACCGAGGTCTGCAATCTCACGCACCGGCATGAGCTGCATGACGCCGTCCACGATGTGACTGACGATGAGCGCTCGGGTCCGGGCAGAGATGGCCGGCCTGTATGCGTCCACGATGACTGCCGGTGACTTCGGCAGGATCGGCAGGTTGATCTTGCGCACAACGATGCCGTCGCGTGTCGCACGCTGCGCGAGTGCAGCGTGCACGACGGGATAGTCATGGTCGCAGCAGATGACCTCGTCCCCGGCCGTGAGCCTCATGCCCGCGATCGCGATGTTCAGACCTTCTGTCGTATTGCGGGTCAGAGCAATCTCTTCGGCAGATACATTCGCCATGCGCGCCAGGCGTTGACGCACTCGCTCTGCCTGACCGGCGATTCCCGCGCGCCGTGTATTGATGAACGGGGCCGCACTGACGATCCCCAGACTGCGCATGTGCGCTTCATGCACGTTGCGAGGCGGGACGTTGTTTGCATCCGCGTTCAGCATCAAGTAAGCGGCGTCGAGGCTGTAGGCTTGTCTCACGACCTCCCAGAACTCTTCGTCTGCCGCAACGGCTTGCGCTGAAGCGTTCTGCTTGGCAGCCGCAGCCTGACGGACAGGCGCAAATCTCTCGGGCGCGAACGCCGCGGTGGCGCCGAGCGCCAGTGTTGCGTGCAGTATTGATCGTCGGTTCATTGTCTTTCTCCCGTTCTACCAATCGACCGTAAGGTATGCAGTGGCCTGTCGCCCCGGAATCACGCGACGCTCAGCGCTCCGTCATGGTCGTCACGTAGAGTTTTTCGAGGTCCGTGTGTGAGACCTCGGAGGCCGTCAACTCGCGGACTAGTTGGCCGTGGCGCATGATCCCGATGCGCGTTGCGTCCTGCTTGGCGCGGAATAGATCGTGCGTGGCCATGAGAATGGCCACGCCATGCTCTCGCAATTTGCGCAGGAGCTGACTGAACTCGTGCGAGGCGCTCGGATCGAGGCCGCTGGTCGGCTCATCGAGCAGGAGCGCGCGCGCCTGTTTGGCGCGTGCGACGGCGATCCCGACCTTCTGCCGCATTCCCTTCGAGTAGCCGCTGACACGTCGGGTGTGATCCTGTGGAGCGAGGCCGGCCTCGGTGAGGAACTCGCGCAACTGCGCATCCTTGTATCGATGGCCGCCCAGCTCGGCAAAATACGCGAGGTTCTCGAGGCCGCTGAACTGAGCGTAGAGATTCACCTGTTCCGGGATGTAGGCGAGCTGACGCCGCGCGGCGAGCGGTTCGACCGCCACGTCGAGTCCGTCGACCAGCACCTTACCCGCATCGGGAGTGACGAAGCCGAGAAAGCAATTGATGGTTGTGGTCTTGCCGGCGCCGTTCGGCCCGAGCAAGGCGTAGATCTCACCGGGGGACACGGCAAGGTCGACAGACTGCAAGGCCACGGTGTCGCCATAGCGTTTCTTGAGTTGAGTCGCGGTCAACATGGTTCAGCTCACCTGAGTGGATGGCGCCGCAGTACGTACAAGGCACCGAGAATGAAGAGCACGCTCGGAAGTCCGAGGCCCCGAAGCGCGGTGTCAACGGAGCGACGTGCGGGAGGTGGCTCGCGCCAGACGTAGCGCGGCCAAGCATCGAACTGCTCGAAGCGGAACTGACCGGACAGAATACGTGGCTCAAAGAACATCCGGAGCGCGCCGACGTAGTGCTCCACCTGCGTAAGAAAAGCGCGGTGCCGCTCGCGATCCGCGCCGGCGAGATCGTTGAACGCCTGCTGCGCAAGAATCGCGGGCGACAGGAACTGCCAGCGGTCGATGAGGATCTGTTGCGCGGCGAGTTGCCGGTCGAACTGCTCGCGCACAGGGCGGACCCGCGCCTCGATCTCCTGGCCCGAGGCGATGTCCATCGCCGAGTAGTGCATCTGCTCGACCGGTGTATCCTTCGGCGCGAGCTCGGGATGATCGTACAGGTAGCGGGCGAGGAGCTCCGTACGCCGCTCCTCTGCGACGTCCACGGCAGAACGCATCGCGAGGATGTAGTCAGTGCGCGAGGGCAGCGGATACAAGCGGCTCGCGATGAGATTCAGGAGCCAGGGCACAATGATGACGAGCAGCAGCCAAGCACTCGCGAGGGCGAGCGCCGTCGTCGCAGACGAACGAGCGCGTGCGATGAAGAGCGCAACCACGCCCCACCAGAAGGCCGTGTAGACCAGTAGTACGCCGGTCCAGCGGGCGAGATCACCGAGCGCACCGTCGCGGGTGAACTCCACGATCCCGAACGCGAGTCCGCCAGCCATCACTGCAAAGCACACGGCACCGAGCAGCACCACCCGTAACGCAAGACGCACGACCGCGAGCCGTGTAAGCGACACCGGCAAGGTCGCAAGGAGCGCCAGGACCCCCTGCTCCCGATCTGCCGCGAGCACGTTGAATCCGAGCGCAACGATTGCGAGCGGCAGCAGGTAGATCAGGACGAACGCCGCATCGAAGCGGCCGAAGATGAGTCGGTGAGGGTTTTCGATCTCGTGCCCGGTGAGCGTCGCTAGTCGCGTATCGGCACGGAGGCGGAAGTAGTACGGCAACAGATCGGACTGGCCGGTCGCGAGCGCCGCAAGCGGCGCAGGCACTTTCACGGCATGAGTGACGATCTTGGCGTTCGCAAAGCCGCGCACGTCGGCCGGATTGTTCCACCAGCCTCGTGGTGCCTCCTTCTCGCCACGCAGAATCTGACCAGCGAGCTCCCGCGACTCCGCGAGCTTTTCTCGTTCCTGGAGCGCGATGCTGGCGAGTGTGTCTTGCTGGAAATTAAGCCAGCGGGCGCCGTTCGCGAGGCCGAGCGCGAGTGCGCCGGCGAAGGTGAGCCCGAGAAGCCAAGCCGCGCGGTCGCGCGCTAAGCTCAGGAGTTCAAAGCGAAAGATAGTTGACCACATGGCGTTCACGGCCGGAGTGTACGAATCGAGCGCAGCGCGAAGAGCACTGCTGCGAAGAACCAGACGACGAGCGCAGCGGTGGCTATCGTGTAGCTCGGAAGAATCTCGCTGAGCGCAGGCGGCGGCGGACGGAACTGCGCAATCCGCCGCCACATCTCCGGCCCGGCGCGGTAGTCGACGCCCTCCTTCGCGTGCAGGGTGATGTCGTCGTTCATCACCTTCTGGATGACGCGACGGTGCGCTTCGGCGGCGGTCACGAATCGCCAGTGATGCTCGAGGTCGGTGCCCGCGAGCGCCGCCGAGAGCGGCGCAACGGCGAGGAGCGGCGAGAGGATGGCGGACCACTGCTGCGTGCGCAGCTGGGCGCGATAAGTGTCGAAGAGCGCGCCGAAGTGGCGATCGAAGATCGGGAAGTTTGCCTCCTCGCTTTCCTGCAGGCTGATGCCCCGCCAGTCGATCGGCAGGTCTTCGGGTCGCGTGACACCGTATTGCTTCATCACGCGCGCACGCACAGCGAGCGCACGATCTGACGAGTGCGACTCCCCCTGGTCCTTCTGCATCGCCTCGCGGAACGCGATCGCCGACGGTGTCGGATCTCGCCACGCAGCCAGGTCCGCCGCGAGCCGCGGCCAAGCGAGGCAGGCGAGGATCCAAATCCCCAGCAGCACGACCAGCGCCTGTCGCGCCGTGGGCGCGCGGGCCGAGACAGCGAGGGTCAACGCAAGAAAGACAGCCAGATACGCCGCGTAGCTCACGATCAAAAGGGAGAAGCGCGTGGCGTTGTTCGAGGACACCGCCGCGATCGCGAGCAGCATGGCCGGCACCAACACGAGCCCCAGGGCCGCGGCGAGCGCCAAGGCCTTGCCGGCGAGGAGCTGCGCTGGGGCAACGCCGAGACTCACCACCTGGCGCAGTGTCCCCGTCTCGCGCTCGCTCGCGAATACGCCGTAGCCGACCAACACGATGACGAGCGGCAGCAGCACCTGTAGAACGAGGGCGGGCGTTAGCTCACCGAACCGAGACAGCGCCGAGCCATCCTGCGCGGGTCGGTAGACGAACTCGTTCATGTTGTGCGCTTCGAGCCAGACGCTCACGCCGACATAGGGCTCGATGCCTGGGTCCACGGCGGAAAACGGGCTCGCCGGCTTGAAGGCATAGATCCCGTAGTGCGCGGCGCCATGAGGATCCTTGTGGCCTTGGCCGTACCAGCGTTCGTGCTCGGCCGCATGGGCATGAGCACGCTCGCGCTCCTGGGTCTGGCGGTAATGCCAGCCGCTCGCGACGGCCGCGAGTAGCAGGGCAAACACGAGCCCGGCGGCCCAGCGAAAGCGGCCATCGCGCACAATGCGACGGAATTCGTGACGGGCGATGACGAGCGTCATAGGAAGCGGTGCTCGATGTTGAGGAACCATTGCCGCGGCGGCAGCGGATGGAACGTGCCGCCGGCCGAGTCGTACGAGTGCTCATCGGTCAGGTTCTGCACGTTGAGGGCCAGGCGCCACGGCCCGCGCGTGTAGCTCGCCATGGCGTCGTAGCGCGTGTACGAAGGCAAGAAGAACAGATTGGCGTTGTTGACGGCGCGGTCGCTGACATGGAAGACACCGCCGCCGACCTGAAACGCAGCGTTCGCACCCGCGCTGAGATCGTAGGTGGTCCAGAAGCTCGCGGTGTGCTCGGGTACGTTCACGATGCGCTTGCCGACGATCACGGGATTCGTGTCGCGCGTCGTCGTCGCATCGGCGTGCGCGTAGCTCGCGATGAGATTCCAGCCCTCGCGAAGCTGTGCGATGAGCTCGAGCTCCGTGCCGCGGCTTCTCTGCTCGCCGAGCTGCAGGCTGAAGCCTGGATTGTCGGGATCGGAGACGACGATGTTCGTCTTCTTGATGTCATAGCGCGCGGCGGTTGCGACTAGCCGGCCACTCAGGAATTCCGTCTTGATGCCCGCCTCGTATTGCGTGCCAACCGATGGCGCGGTCTGCTCGCCACTCAAGAGCACGCCGCCGACTTCCGGGATGAACGAGCGCGCGTAGTTCGCATAGAGCGAGACCTCGCGAGTTACTGCGAACGAGACGGCCGCTCGCGGCGAGAACTTGCCGACGTCCTGCTCCAGGGTCGTGTCCGGCGGACCCAGCGTGAGCTGCCGGGCATTCGTCCAGTCGTAGCGGCCTCCGAGCAGCAGCCGCCAGCGCTCGGCCCAGGCAATCTCGTCCTGAAGATACGCGCCGACGGCACGAAAGCGATTCGTGCCGCCGAAGGCGCGCACCGTAGGACTTGCAAACGCCTGTCCGTAGATCGGCGCGAATGGGTTGATCGGTGAGTTGGTCGGCACGCGCAGCGCGTCGAAGCGGTAGTTCTCCTCGTTTGCGTCGACGCCGATGAGGAGCTGATGTCCGAACGCGCCGGCCGTGACCCTACCCCTGATCTCAATGAGCGCAGTCACATCGTCCGCATCATCGAAAGCGTAGAGCCGCCGACGGTTGTATGTCGTCGCATTGGGCATCTGCGGCGACCCCGAGGTGAAGAAGTCTTCCTCCATGTAGGTGTCCGAGAACATGACGCCGCCACGGATAGCCCACGCGTGGTTGAGGCGGTGGTCGAGCGTCGCCGAGCCGACGAAGGCGCGATAGTCGGTGTGGTCAGTGCGCTCGCCGAGATTGCGACTCAGCGGCAGTGTCAACAGCGAGCGGCCGAAAGCGGCATTCGTCGGAACGATGTAGCCGCGATCGAAACCGGCGTCGCGCCAGGTGCCCTCCAGCTCGACCACGAGTGCGGTGTCGGGGCTGATGCGCCATTCGACGACCGGAGCGACATACAGCTTCTCGGTGTGAAAGAAGTCGCGGTAGCTGTCACTGTCCTGGTAGGCCGCGTTGAGACGATAGAGAACGCGGCCGTCGCCGGTGAGGCCGCCGCCGACATCGAGCGCGCCACGGTAGTAGGCATCGCTTCCTGTGATGAGTTCGACCGAGGCATGTGGGCTCGATTGCGGCCGCTTGGAAACCACATTGACGAGGCCGCCGGGTTCAAATCGGCCATAGAGGGCAGAAGCCGGGCCCTTCAGGACTTCGATCTGGGCAATCGCGGCAAGATCGATATCGGGCGAGAACGTCGCCTGACGGAAACCGTTGCGCAGCGTTTGCGTCGGGGTGAAGCCACGAATACGCGGGCGGGAATTGAGCACACCGAATCCCGTTTGTGGCTGGGCGCCCGCGACATTTCGCAACGCGTCTCCCCAGAGCAGTGGCTGCTGATCGTCGATCAACGCGCGCGTAATCGCACTGAGCGCGAACGGCACGTCCTTCAGCGGCGTATCCGATTTCGTGACCGTGGAGCCTGGTGCGATATACGAGTCGGTCTCTTCGAACCGCTCGCCAAATACGGTGACTTCTTCGAGTACGTCCGAGGTGGACTCGGACGCACTCGCACTGGGTTGCCATAGCACGATGACTGTCGCTGCGGCCCGCATGGCCGCGCGACGCGATAGTTCGCAACGCATGATCACTCCCGACGCGAATCAATAGCCGCTGCGACAGCGACGCGCATACGCGCGAGGACTATGCAGAACGATGACTACAGAGGGACTGGAGACAGTCGCTCAGGCGACGGGAGGTGCTCGGCTGCGATGAGAAACGATCAGCCGGAGGGAGGGCGGCGACGCGCCAGCGCAGAGCACTGGTGCCGCGTCTGGAACGATCGTGGGATGGAAAGTGACTAGCGTCGCGGCAGCACCGCCGCTGGAGAGCGAGCCGCAAACGCTGCACAGGTGCGCGACACTGCGGTGCTTATGCTGGTCCTGATCGCTTGTGTGGGAATGCGTCGCTGCGACGACGAGCCACAGACACAGAACCGCCGCCAGCAGGCCGCTGATGCGAAGCTGCCAGCTGCGACTGAAGCGAAATGCGGTCGCCTGTGTCATTGCCTTCGGAGAAGGTCTGCGTTATGTGAGCGCGAAAATACCATAGCACAACTCAGTGTTGCGTCGTCAATGGCGAAAAGAGCATTTGTTCGAGCCGCTGCCCGCATCTCTCAGTTTCATGCTCCGCGAATGTCTGGATGCGCCCGCCGTCGCGTACCACGAACACCGTGTAGTCCTCAGGAATTGCGGAGTCCGCGCCGGGCGATCCGCGCGGAACACCCTGGACGACGAGGCCACGCACGTCATACGACGAGCGCAACGTGAGCGCGCGATGAATATCGCGCGCAGGCACGGGCCCTTCGATCAGCAAGCCTCCATCCACCACTGCCGTAAAGGAACTGCGGTACGCGGGTGCAAGCGCAAGCTCCGCTCGCACAGCCGGCCAGTCAGATTGCGGACCCAGCTGCGCCCGAAAGCCGCGTGCCGCGATGTGTTGCATCCATCGCAGACAACTATCGCAGTCTGCGTGCGCGTAAACCGTTACCATGGGCTTGCTTCGCGGCGCGAGCGCGTTCAGCAGCGTCCACACAGCGACGCCGACGAGGATTGCAATCGTCAGCGTCACCCGAGTGGCACGTTGCACGTCACGCTCTTTTCGCGAAAGAGCACGCGCAGCGACCGGTCTGTGCGAACAGGCGCATGGCAAGCCGAACCGGATCGAGGTCCCACGCCCCCGACCCGGCGCGATGTCAGAACTCGGCTCTTGCGCCTATGTGAAACGATCGGCCGGGCAACGGCGCGATATCCTTCAGCGCCGATGCATGCTGACGCGCATCCTCGTCGAGCAAGTTGCTGGCCCGCAGGAACAACAGGACGCTGCTCGATCCCACCGGCAATCGATAGCTGGCATCGGCGTCTACGAGCGTGAAGCTGTCAGTTGGCAGCTCGTTGTCCGCAATCTTGTCCTGCTTGTCGTAGTAGTAGCCCTCCAGACCGACGTGGAACTGGTCAAGGTCATAGTGCAACCCTGCTCCGAAGCGCAGTGGCGGCATCTGCGGCAGATCGCCACCGCTATCCAGCTCGCCACGCACATAGTCCGAGGCCAGTCGCAGCTCGAGATGCTGCTCGCCCTGCTGCAACAGCGGGAAATTGACTTCGGCTTCGAAGCCGCGGAGCTTCGCACCGCCCTGGCCGACGAGGAACACCGGCAGATCGTCCTCGATATCGCCCGTTGGACTCTCGAAGATGTAATCGCTGTAATCGTTGTAGTACGCGTTCAGCGTCCATTGGATTCCGTCGCCTGTTCGGCGCAGCGAGACATCGGCGGTAATGGCTGTTTCCTGGTCGAGATTGGGGTCGCCGATGATGAATCGCTGATCGGCGATGTGCGGCCCATTGGCATACAGCTCAGCCGCCTGCGGATTGCGCTGCGTGCGCGTTACGTTCACCGCGAACGCGCGGTCTTCAGCAAACTTCCATACCGTGCCGGCAGACAAGCTGATCGCCGTTTCATCGAAGTCCGGCAGATCGGCTGCCGGATCCGAATCGATCTTTTGCTGCTCGGCGCGCGCGCCCAGCTCGATCGTCCAGCGGTCGAAATGGCGCTCCTCGAAGGCGAACAGGCTGGTCGACTTCGTCTTGGAGCGCGGCACGAATGCTTCGTCGCCCAGCGCTTCGAAATCGATGTCGACGTATTGCGCCCCGACCGTTCCGCGCCAGCCGTCGCCGAACTTGTGATCGGCCGTCACGCGCAGCTCGTATGCATCCTGATTGAACACCGTCCCGGGCTCACCCGGTCCTTCGAATTCGGTATGCGTGTAGTCGTTGTAGCTGCCACTGAAGTGCAGCACTTCGATTGGACCGTCGAGATCGAGCTCGGCCTTGGCATCGTATCGGTCCTGCTTCATGTCGATGAAGGCCTCTTCCTCGCCGACGATGCCGTAGGTCGTCTCGTAGCGGCTCCATGACAAGCCGCCGCGAGCCGCATCGCCGATCAGCGATGCACCGGCCGCACCGCCTTTGGTGTCGCTTGCACTATTGGGAAGGTGACCGCGAATTCCATCCGGCTCCTCGCCGGCCTCGATGAGCGCCCGGCGCAATGCATCTGACTGTGCGAAGTCCGGAATCTCGAGGTCGTCGGTCTCGCGATCGAAATAGTCGACGTGGAAAGCGAACATTCCACTGCCGCCGTCCACGCTGAGCGCACCTGTGCGCTCCTCCTCAGCGGTGTCGCCTCGCAGCTCGACCGCGCCCGAGATCGGCTTGTCCGCCATTTCCATCGGGACCCGATTCGTAACGACGTTGACGAGACCGCCTGCAGCGCCGCTGCCGTACAGCAAGGCGGCCGGCCCTTTGATGATTTCGATCTGCTGCGAAACGGCAGACTCCAGCGTCACCGCGTGATCCGGGCTCAGGCTCGACACATCCAGGGACTCGAGCCCGTCCTGCAGCATCTGCACGCGATTGCCGCCCAGGCCACGAATGACCGGGCGGCTTGCGGTCGGACCGAAGTACGTGGAGCTGACGCCGAGCTCCTTGGCGAGTGTCTCGCCGATGCTGCTGGCGATCTGTCGCCGCAATTCGTCGCCGGCGACAACCTCGGTGGGCTGCGCAACTTCGAGCGGGCTCTCCCGCAAGGCGGTCGAAGTGACGATGACTTCCTCGGGCTTCGATTCCTGAGCAAGGGCGGCGTGACTGACGAGCATCGCCGCAACGGCGACGCGCAATGAATGAGACGAGCGCATGACAATGATCCCTGAAGTAGATCGTTCGAATCGCCATGGCCAAAGCCACGACGATCGGACCCTCGCCGCACGCGGCGAGGGCGTCACGAACAGAACTTCAGAGAACCGGTGGAGCGCGTGGGCGGGCGGATGTCGCCAGGCGGGGTGCAAACCAGAGCTGGAGATCCGCGACGAGGTAGAAACTCTCATGCGCGACGGCCAACGGCGCATGGTCATGTCGAGGTGCGTCGGCAAGCCCGTTGAACGAGAGGCAGTAGCCGCACGCGAGGCTGTGGGTTACAGAGGACGGCGCCGCATCATGTCGATGGGTGACATGGGCAATGGAGTTGACCGCGAACGCCAGCAGCAGTCCCGCGAGGGCAACTCGCAGCCACTGAGGCGGTCTTCGGGCCAGATGCAGCAAGCGCATGTGCGGCAACGGATGACGGTCGAACGACACATAGGCTACGGAGAAGCGTGGCGGCTGTAAAGCGCGTCCATCGCTCATCCCGCCTCAAACATTACAGATGGCGGGGCGTCACATGATCGTCATTCCTGCTCGTTATGGTCGCAGCCCCATCAGGGCGGCGACTGGCGCCGCCCTCCGCACTCACAGCAGGGGACGGCAATGAACGATCTAGCCGTAGCGCCCGAGCGCGATCCAGAGGACGATGACAACAATCCTTCCGCTAATCCATCCTTTGACAGCGTGGTACAGGCGCGAGTCTCGCGACGGCAAGTATTGAGCGGCACCGCCGGCGTTGCCGCGATTGCGATGCTGGGCGGTATGAAGATCGAGACCGCCTCGGCGTACGGCGCGACAACAGACCACGGTCGGTTTCTCCCCGGCCGCTCGCCGCGGCTCGGATTCACCGCCGTCGCCAAGAATCTCGAGGACGCAGTAACGATCCCCAGAGGCTACAGCTACGACGTCCTGTACGCGCTGGGCGATCCGATTGCCCGCGAACGTTTCCGACTACAACAACGACGGCACGCGATCCGGCGGCAAGCTTCGCATTCCGCGCCGGCGATCATCACGACGGCATCCACTACTTCGGTCTCGACAAGCACGGGCGTCACGACAGATCCTCCTCGGATCGCGGCCTGCTGTGCATGAATCACGAAGCCATCACGCCGTTCTATCTGCACCCGACCGGACCGACCATCGTCAACGGGGTGCGCACCGTCGCCGATGAAGTGCTGCGCGAGTTCTATCGTGCACGGCGTGAGCGTCATCGAGGTGGTCAAGGAGAAGAATCGCAAGCGCGGCTCGTGGAGCGCGGCCTACAACTTCTTCAATCATCACAATCGTCGCCGCACCGATTGGGACTACGAGCAGAGCTCGCGCTTCAATCGACGCATCCATACGCTGACCGCGATGAAGCTGTCGGGACCCGCGGCGCAGTACGCCCTACATGGTGACGAAGTACTCGCCCGATGGCTCGAAGACACGCGGCACGATCAACAACTGCGCCCACGGCCATACGCCGTGGGGCACGTATCTGACGTGCGAAGAGAACTGGGCCGGCTACTTCCGGCGCATCGCCGCGACGGACGACCCGAACCGCACGGCAAGGAGCTGGCGTCGTTCGCACGCTACGGAGTCGCCGGGACCGGGCGCGAGCTGTGGGCGACGGTCGACGCCCGATACAGCGGACAATCTGTACGGCCGCTGGAATGCGATGAAGCTCGGCACGTCTGCCGACGGCAGCGACGATTTCCGCAATGTCGCCGAACACGTTCGGTTGGGTGCTCGAGATCGATCCGTTCGATCCGCGCTCGACGCCGAAGAAGCGCACTGCGCTCGGCCGCTTGGCTCACGAAGGCGCGTTGCTCGGGCCGGTGCGCGCCGGCGAGCCGCTGGTGTGGTACATGGGCGATGACTCGCGCAACGAGTACATCTACAAGTATGTCTCGAACACGCCGTGGGATCCGCGTGATGCCGACAGGGGCCTCGCCGCCGGCGACAAGTATCTGAACGACGGCAAGCTCTACGTCGCGCAGTTCCTGCCCGACGGCATCGGGCCAGTGGGTGGAGCTGCAGTTCGGGATCAACGGCATCACCCCGAACAACGCGCCTACTCGTTCGCCGATCAGGCCGATGTGCTGATCAATACGCGTCTTGCCGCCGATGCCGCGGCGCCACGAAGATGGATCGTCCGGAATGGGGAGCCGTGAACCCGAGGAATGGCGAAGTCTATTTCACGCTCACCAACAACGCGGCGGCACAGCGGCCGGTGACCGCAGTCGATGCGGCGAATCCGCGCTTCTACAACGACAAGCGGACCACCGGCACGGATCAGAAGGGCAATCCGAACGGACACATCATTCGTTTCGCCGAGGATGGCGGCTACGCGGATGCGCTGTCGTTCACCTGGGACGTGTTCCTGTTCGGCGCGCGCGCGACGGCCGATGCGACCAACGTGAACATCTCCGGGCTGACCGACGACAACGATTTCTCGAGCCCGGACGGCTTGTGGTTCAGCAACGCGAATCCGGGCTTACTCTGGATCGAGACAGACGACGGCGCCTACACCGACGTGACCAATTGCATGCTGCTGGCCGCGATCCCTGGTGAAGTCGGTGACGGCGAGACGCGGACCGTCACGAACGTCGACGGCGCGACGTCGCAGTCCGTCACGACCTTCGTCGGCAAGGATCTCGGCGAACGCAAGCTGCGACGCTTCCTCGTCGGACCGAAGGAATGCGAGATCACGGGCATCGCAGAAACACCGGACGGCAAGACGCTCTTCATCAACATTCAGCATCCCGGCGAGAGCGACCGTACCGAACTTCGCGACCGGCGCGTTCGGCAGCCACTGGCCCGGCGGTGGGGTGACGCCGCCCGCGCTCGGCCACGATCGCGATCACGCGCGACGATGGCGGTGATGTCGGCATAGAGTGAGCAAGCGGTCAGAAGCTCGGGTCGAAATTGAAATAGATCGGATTCGAGAGTCCAACCATGGTCCCGCCGCGCGCAGCCGCGCCCGGAACTTCCGGATAGGGCGTGGGCGGGCCTTCCACTTGCACGAGGTAGTAGGTCCGCCCAGTCGCTGAAGGCGTGTCGACGAATTCAACTGCGGCCCCGCTCTCCTGCCCGGTCGCCTGCAGGCTGCGGAATTTGGCGCCGTTCTTCACGACACTGACGGTGTACTCAGCATCCGGTGGCGTCCTTCCGACCAGTTGGACGCGGAACGTGACAGCCTTGCCCGGCGACGCGGCAGTGTCGCCCATCATCATGTCCATTCGTCCGTCCTCATCGAGGTCGGCGTAGAACTCGACGCGCGGCGCATAGGGATTCGCGCTGATGGACACACGTCCATTCGTGAGCGCAGCGACGACCGCGTCCGAGGTGTGCGCCGTACCGTATACCCAGGTCGTCGGCGTGCCGACGTTGTTGACCAGTGCCTGGCCACTGTTTAGCGTTGCCAGCTCGGGCGTATCCGGAACGCCGTGATGCGAGTCACTGCCGCCCCGACCGGTCAATCTGCGTCCGGAGTTCAGCATGTCGTACCAGATGAGAATGGCGGCCTCATTGTTCGGCCAGAGGACGGAGTTCCAGACCTCGATCGAATCGACCAGGTCGTAGGAAAAGCCAAAATGATCCTTGCCGGACGGATGGTTCGCCGACAGGTGAATGCCCAGATCTTGCTTGACGCGACCGATCGCAACGTCGCGCTGGTCTCTCACGTCATACAGTCGCTGATGATCATAGGGTCTGACCGATAGCGCCGTGCCATGGCCACGATCCGTGGTCCACTCCGCGCCGTAGAGGAGCAGGAGCGAATCCGATTTGTATTCGGGATCCGTCCACGTGTTGTGTGCGACGTCGCCTTTGACGTGGTTGTCGTGATCGGAGATCAGCAGGTAGTCCATGCCGACCTTGCCGGCCAGCGCGAGGATCTTCGCGACGGAGTTGTTGCTCGAGTCGCGACTGTGACGCGAGTGGATGTGGAGGTCGCCCTTCATCCAGACGCCATCGGTCAGGCTCTCTCGCGCCGGCGGCGAACTGCAGGCTGCGCCCGCCAGTGTCAGTATCGAGCAAATCGCAAAAACAGATGGGCGCATGACGCCGCAGCATAATCTCTGCTGCCTATCCCGCGGGATTTCCCGGGGCAGCATTCGCCGCCCCTCGGTCAGAATCGATATGTCACGAACAGCGCGTAGCTCTCCTGATTCTTGTTCAGGACGATGGGGCTGTCAGCAGCGTCACCCTGCAGGCGCGCGGCAATAAAGCGCGACACCAGACTCCAACGCGGTGTCAGCTCGTATTGCGCTCCTAGCGAAAAACGCACGAGACTCGCGCCGCTGCCCGCTGCGTACTGTGGGAAGCCGGAGCGCGCCGCCTGCTCAGTATCGATGCCGAAGAGCGTCCGCATGCGTTCGCCGTTCGCCCACACGACTCCGGGTCCCGCCGAAAGGCTCAGCCGCGGCAATCGGTAGGTGAGCTCGGCATCGAATGCGGCCTCGGTTCCCTGCTCGTTGTCTTGCACATCGGAGAAGGCACTGGCACGCAGTGTGAGCCAGCCGAGACGGTAGCTTGCAAACATGCCGGCACGGGCCGTGGCGTCAACGTCGCCGAGACCTCGCAGTCGTGTGTCGTCGGATTCCTGCCGCGGATCGATGATATCCCGCGACAAGGCGACGCCGATATTAAGGACTCTCCCTCATACAGGTAGGCACCCAGACCCGCCGGCGTGCCTGAGCCAGGAATGCCGCCGACGAAGAAGCGCCCGTACCTCACGTTCAGCAGCGGCGTGACCCGTGCTTCGGTGCTTTCGCTCCCGGCGTACTCGGGTAGGGCGATGACACCGGCACCCGCGGTGATGCGCCATGGCTCTGCTTCTTCGCTCGCGTCCGCCGCCAGAACCAGGCCAGCTGGCAAAGCTACCCCAAGCGCGAGGCAGAGCTGTGTCAATGCCTGGCGACGATGGTCCTTCGTTCGCATGAGATGATCTCCGATTGATGAATCACTTCGCGCGTGAACACTACACGCGGAAAATTAGGGATCACTTAATGCGAGGCTGTTTCGGATCTCCAAGCAATAATTGACCTGCAGGCTGCGCGATGCGAGGCTGGCCGCCGCCTTTAACAAGGAGCTGCCGTCCGTGAATACTCGCCTCCTGCGCTTGCTCGCCTTGATCGCATTTCTCCTGCCTGTGCTCGTGCCAGGCGCAGGATCGCAGGGCCGTCACTCATGAAGACATCTGGCTCATGCCGCGCGTCGGCGCTGCGGCAGTCAGCCCCGACGGTCGTTTCGCGGTGTTCCCCGTGGTCGAACCCTCGTACGAGAAGGACAAACAGGCCAGCGACCTGTGGCTCGTCGCCACTGACGGCAAATCGGCGCCCCGTCGTCTGACTCAGACGCGCACGCCGGAATCGGGCCCGATCTGGAGCGCGGACAGCAAGCGCATCGCCTTCACGGCCAAGCGCGATGGCGATGAAGCCGATCAGATCTACGTGCTCGATCTCGCCGGCGGCGAAGCGCAGCGCGTGACGCAGATCAGTACCGGTGCGCGCCTGCCGAAATTTTCACCGGACGGCACGCGAATCGCCTTCACGAGCAACGTCCACCCGGACGCCCGCGACGATGCACAGATGCGCAAGATCGTCGAGGAAGAAAAGGCGCGCAAGTACAACGTGCGCGCTTACACGAGCTTCCCGATCCGCAACTGGGATCAATGGCTGTCCGAAACTCGCGAACCGCACGCGTTCGTGCAAACGCTCGGCGAGCCGCAGGCGCGCGACCTGTTCGCCGGCACGGCGTTCATCAAGCAAGCGGGCTTCGCCGGTCGCACTACGCAAGAAGGCAGCGAGCTCGATCTGGCGTGGACTCCAGATGGGCAATCGCTGGTGTTCGCCGCAACGCGTAACGCGCAATCGCACGGCCTACGACTTCACCAATACCGAGCTCTGGCAGATCGCGGCGACAGGCGGCGAGCCACGCCGGCTGACCGGCGGCGAATCGCTCGAGGGCGGCGTGAGCTGGAGCGAGCCGAAGTTCAGCCCGGACGGCCGCAGCCTGTACGCACTCCGGGAAGGACGCAGCGATCGCGTCTTCAATCCGACGCGCCTCGGTGCGCTCGACTGGCCTGCAGTCAAAGAGCGCCCGTCGATCTCGCTGCCTGCCGACCGTGACGTGATCACCTTCGTCGTCGCGCCGAACAATCGCGACCTCTATCTGCTCGGCGAAGATTCCGGACACGTGAAACTCTATCGCGGCGCGAGCCGCGGCGGCGAGGCGACGCCGGCCTTCGAGATGACCTCCGGAATCTATCTCAACCTCGTGGGGGCGGATCGCGCAGCCAAGCCGGTGCTGATCGCGAATTTCGACGCGGCAGCCAGCCCATCGGAAGTCGTGCGCATCGATCCCGAGCGCGGCGGCCACCAAGCGCTCACGAAATTCACCGCGGAGAAGCTCGCGAAGCTGGACATGGCGCCGCCCGAGCACTTCTGGTTCGACAGCAAGCGCGGCGCGCGCATTCACAACATGATCATGCGCCCGCCGGGCTTCGACCCGGCGAAGAAGTATCCGCTGTTCGTGATGATGCACGGCGGCCCGCACACGATGTGGCGGGACACGTTCTTCGTGCGCTGGAACTATCACCTGCTGGCCGCGCCCGGCTATGTCATCGCTGATGACGAACTACACCGGCTCGACCGGGTTCGGCGCCAGCTTCGCGCAGGGCATCCAGGGCGATCCGCTCGAAGGTCCGACGCTCGAGATCAACCAGGCGGCCGACGAGGCGATCGCACGGTATTCGTTCATCGACGGCAGCCGCCAATGCGCAGGCGGTGCGAGTTACGGCGGCCATCTCGCGAACTGGCAGCAAGCCAGCACGGATCGCTATCGCTGCCTGATCAGCCACGCGGGCCTGATCAACCTCGAAAGCCAATGGGCAACGAGCGACATCACCTACTCACGCGAGCAGAACATGGGCGGTCCGCCGTGGCAGCCGGGCGTGGACTGGGCGAAGCAGAATCCGATCCGCTACGCGCCGAAGTGGAAGACGCCGGTGCTGGTAACGGTGGGCGAGCGCGACTTTCGCGTGCCGCTCAACAACACGCTGGAGTATTGGTCGGTGCTCCAGCGCCAACAGATCGAGAGCCGCCTGCTGGTGTTTCCCGATGAGAACCACTGGATCCTGCAGGGCGAGAACAGCCGGCAGTTCTACGGCGAAGTGCACCAATGGCTGGCACGTTGGTTGAAGAGCGGATCCGGCGGCGAGTAACCGCCGCCGGATCTGAGGGCGCGAGTGCCCCGCTACACTTCGTCTGACTCTTCCTCGGGCGGGATCAGATCGTCGAAAGAGGCCGCATCGTCCTGGACTCTGATCCGATTGATGTCCTCCACCTGCGGAAGAGCTTGCCCCTCCTCCGCCGCTTCGCCCACGGGATTCGATGTGAGCCCGCGCGGCAACGCGGTACTGCGGACCCATTCCGAGAACGGCGCGCGCAGCAGCGGAGCGACCGTCAGCTCGAACTTGCTGTTGGTCACGGCGCCACCGGCATCGCGCACGGCAATCGTGATCGTCGCAGCGCCGCTTTGCTCGGCAGCCGGAAAGATCATCAGTGCACGACTGCTGCCGCTTCCCGTCAGCTCGAAGCCGTCCGCCTGCACCATGCTGCCGTTCGACGAGCTCACTGATACCGTGAGCGCGTCGGGTGAGGTTTCGGCATCGCCGATCGTGAAAGCCAAAGCATCGGTTGCGCCGCCTTCATCGATGGACTGATTTGCGATGGAGCTGATCGTCGGCGCGGCATTGACCGGCACAGGAACTGGCGCCGGCGTCGACTCCGGAGAGCCGCCGCCACCGCCGCAACCCGCGGCCAGGGCTGCACTGCCCAGCACGATCGCAATCTTCGTTGATGTGAGTTTCATGGCTAGCCCCTCCGCTCATCGCGACCCGAGACTGGACATGGACGATCCCATGCCGGCGCCCGGAATCGGCGTGGTGAGATACGGGAACTGATTGTCGAAGTCGGCAGAGCTGATCGGCGCACCGTCGGTGATCGCTTGATTGCCGACCGGCGCGTTCGCCGGCGAGCACAAGCCCAGTCCGAGGTGGCAGACCGCACCCATGGCAACGCGCAGCTCGATGTCGACGACATCGTCGCCGGGACGCCGACCGTTCGGGAACCCAGCGAGATCGCCGCCGGCAACGCCGAGCGTGTTCTGCTTGTCCTTCGCAGTCGGCGCGATACCCGTGTTGAGACGCTGCATCTCCGAGGGCGTCACGCTCGCAAGCTGATTGACACCTTTGAAGCCGGTCAGGAAGGCCGCCTTGAGATCCTCGCGCGGGAAATTGTTGGGTGCGAGATTGGCGATGTCCGGCTCCACGACCGAGTTGACCGCGTCACGGAACAGCGCGTCGATCAGGAAGGGCAGCGAGGGATTGGTGACATAGCTCAGGAACTGGCCATCGTCTTTCGGCTCGCTGGACGAGAAGCGGTCCTTGTCCGGCAAGCCGATCACGACTTCATTCACGAGCGGCATGCCGAGGCGTGAGATCTGCGTGAGCGCGCCGGCATTCACGTCCGGAGTCTCGAACGTCGCGCGCGGATTCAGCACACGCACCTGCGGCAGGCTGGCAGAAGTCCACACGCCGATCACGCCGTTGCCGGAGCCGACCAGGCAGCTCTTGTGCACTTCGAGCGCGAGCGTCGTGATGTTCTTGTCGGAGATGATGTCGTTGGCGTCACTCTGCGTGATGCCGCCCGGGAAACCCTTGCCGTCGCCCTTGCCCGGAGCGCTGTCGCCCTCGATCGGCACGAAGTTGATGAGGTCGAACACCGGCCCGAGATTGACCACGAACGGCTCGTTACGCTGCCCGACGAACACGCGGCCGGGCTTGGAGCAGCCGGGAATGTCGATCGTGTAGATGAACTGGTTCGCGTAGCTTTCGTAGTCGGCGATCGAGCCGAACGTCTTCGTGCCGACGAAGTCGTACGGCTTGCCGAAAGTCTTGTCGCCCGTATTCGCGTTGCGCACGCTCGACTCGTCGCCGCGGCGACGGTCGCCGCGCACCAGCTTCAGCGAGTAGCTCTCGCGGAAGTTGAGCGTCTGGGCGTTGTCGGAGTTCGCTGCGACGCCGCCGATGTTCTTCAGCGGAACTGCGATGTTCTGCTCCTTGCCGGCTGGCCCGACCGGCACGGCCAAGCCGCGGGCGCGGTTGCCGCCGAGGTCGTTGTCGAAGCGGAACTGAAACGTCAGGTTCTCGCGCGCGTCGCCGTCGTTGTCGATGTGGATCTCGTAGAGCGCCGACGGATCGAGCGCGAAGTAGTTCGGACCGCCGTAAGGATCCTGCAGCGGCAGGTAGTTCGCGAGCACGGTCACGTACTCTTCGCGTCCCGGCTCGTAGCTCATGAACGAATAGACGTCGGTCGAATCGACCGTCGGGAAGCGCGTGATGTTCGGCGCCTCGCGGTGGCTGGAAGAAAAGGCGGCTAACGGAAGTAATGCGGCGACGATCGTCGTCGCCATTGCAGATCGATAACGCATGACGGCAGTCCCCTCAGTAGTAGCCCGGACGTCGGGCAAACCCCTTGTGGCGGGATGTACGTCGGGTGCAGGGAACCGGATGCACGAGATGTGGAAGGACGAATGCGCGAGACGCCCCTTTCGCAGAGCGGGCGTGCAACGAAGCCTCTGCGTTCCGCACTGCGCCGAGCGCGGCGCTCACCTAACCGCTTGCGGACATCGCGCCCATGCGATCCTGAAGCCGCTTGCGGAAGCGCCGGCTCAATCGCAACCGAACCTTGGACTTCAAGACGACCTCGTACTCGCCGCCGCTCTGCAGCTCCAGTCCATGGATCCGATCGAGGTTCACGATGATCGAGCGGTGAATGCGGATGAACGTTTCCTCGCCCAGATCCCGCTCGAGCTCCGACAGGCGTGCGGCGGATGATGTGCGTGTCACGGCCCACATGGAGGCAGGCGTAATAGCTCGCGGCCTCGATCCAATCGATGTCCGAGACATTCACGAACAGCAGCTGGCCCGGAGATCTGACGACGAGCCGCTTGGCCGGTTGCGGTTGCAGCGGCCCATAGTGCGCGAGCTTGTCCTTGGCGCGGTGCAGAGCCCGGCCGAAGCGCGCGTCGTCGAATGGTTTCAGCAGGTAGTCGAGCGCGCCGGCCTCGAACGCCCGCAGCGCATACTCGTCATAGGCGGTCACGAAAATGACGACTTGCGGCAGGTCCGCGCCCAACAGCTCGAGCACGTCGAAGCCGCCGCATTCGGGCATCTGGACGTCGAGGAACACCAGGTCCGGTTTCCACCGCCGGATGGCTTCGATCGCCTCGACCCCGGACCCGCATTCCTCGATCGATCCGATATCCGGGTCGCCGCGCAGCAAGACGGTCACATTGCGTCGAGCCAGCGGCTCGTCATCGACCACCAAGGCCCGTATCGACGCCGAGCGTTCGTCGACACGCGCCATTCACGCCTCCTTCAGAGGCAGGGTCACGACCACTTCCACGCCGTCCGCTCCGGCGCGCTCATCCGCAGCTCGGAGGCATCGCCGTGCAGGATCTGAAGACGCGTGCGCAGATTGGCGAGGCCGACGCCGGCGCCGTTCGTCTGCCAATCTTTCGGAAAGCTCGGGCCGTCGTTGTAGACGCTCAGGTAGACGCTGCCGTCCCTGCGCGCGCCAGTGACGCGGACGTTTCCTCCCACGACGCGCTTGGCAATGCCATGCTTGATGGCGTTTTCGACCAGAGGCTGCAGCAGCAGATTGGGAACCTGCGCGTCCAGCAGGTCTGCCGGGATGTCCACGCTGACCCGCAGACGTTCTCCGAAACGAACCTTCTGGATGTCGAGATAGCGCTGCAAATATTCGACCTCCTCGGCGAGCGTCACCTGCGAGCGGTGCGAGTCCTCCGAGGCGCGACGCAGGAACTCGCTGAGTCCGACGATCATGCTCACCGCCGCGTCGTTGCGATGATCGCGCACGAGGCCGGCGATGGAATTGAGCGTGTTGAACATGAAGTGCGGCTCCATCTGCCGGCGCAGCGCGGCGAGCTGCGCCTTGGAAAGCTCCTCATTGAGCCGCGCGGTCTCGGTCATCTGGCGGGCGATGTTCTCCCGCGAGTCCACCAGGTACGTGATGGTCAAGATCAGCGCGTAGGCGATCAGGAAGATCAGGACCTGATAGAGGAGAGTAATGCTCCAGGTGTCCCAGAAGGTCGGCGGCTGCCGATTGCCCCAGGGATTGAAGATCACCTGGAGCAGCGCGGACCAGGCTTCAGCGACCGCGCTGATGGTGGCGAAGGCGGCGAGGTGCACGGCGACCGTGCGTACGTCGTGCCGCGAATGATTGGATAGCGCCGCGCCAGGCTGATGATCCATGGAGTCGCCAACGCCCACGGCAGCCAGGTGGCCAGCGCAGTTGCGAACAGCGGCAGCCAGGCGTGACGCCTGCCTTCGCCGAAGCGCATGATGAGTACGGCCTGGCTGGCTTCGAACAGCCCGCCCGCGCACCACATCGCGGCGATCCAACGCCAACGGATCGAGCGCGCGCCAGTATGCGTTGCTGTCATGGCCGTCACTTTACGCCAAGGCATCTGGCGCCGGCTCATCGATGCAGTGAATCGCCGGCCCGCTGCAGCAAGCGGTCTGCGTCTCCGCGCGTCGTCGCCCCTAGACTGCAGTTCCAAGGCTCGACAGGAGGGATCGCAGGCGATGTCACGCATCGCGGTCATCGCTCTCGTGCTCGCCGTCGCCTCTACCGCAGCGGCGCAGGACAGCGCGGTCAAGTCCGCCGCCGACGCCTTCGGCGAGCGCGTCGGCACCGAGCAGTCGGGCCTCTACAGCGAGACCCAAGTCCGCGGCTTCGACCTCAACGACAGCGGCGCCTACCGCATCGATGATGCGTACTTCAGCCGCGCCGCGGCGCTGAACGATCCGGTGCTGGCGGGCGTGGGCGTGCGAGTGGGCGTCAATGCCGTACGCCTCGCGTACCCCGCGCCATCCGGTGTCGTGAACTATCGCCTGCGCCAGGCCGGCCCGTGAACGAGCTGCGGCTCGGCGCGGGCTTGCGCGACTTCGGCACGCGCGTGGTCCAGGGCGACGGCTCGTTTCGCGACGGCGATTTCAGCCTCGCCGGCGGGTTCGTCTGGCGTCCCTTGCT
This sequence comes from uncultured Gammaproteobacteria bacterium, assembly GCA_963830745.1. Taxonomy (GTDB): domain Bacteria; phylum Pseudomonadota; class Gammaproteobacteria; order Steroidobacterales; family Steroidobacteraceae; genus Steroidobacter. Next base: position 756,485 of record CAWHNL010000004.1, on the reverse strand, counting down.
GGCGCTTGGCCGGCGGCAACGAGGGCCGCGCCCTCGACGTCGGCGGCGTCGGCGCATGGCAGATCACGCCCGACCAGCGGCTGCGCACCTTCGGATCGATGTACCACCGCCGCTACGACGGCGACTACGCAGTCGTCCCCAGCCGAAGCGGCCGTGCCGCCGAGCCTCGAGAAGCTCCACCAGTACTCGCCTTCTTGGGCTGAGTCGGAGGCCGTGAGCTCGAACTTCGGCGTTCTCTACGACGGGCGGCATCGGCGGCTTCACGGTCGACCTCGCGGCCTTTCGTTCGATCTTCGATATCGACCGCACGGACTACACTCTGATCTCCGCCGACGCCGACGGGCACGCCTCGGCCACCACCTTCCGCAATCCTGACGCGCGCCAAACGCTCGGACTCCGCCGAGGCGCGCGTGGGCCGGCAGTTCGAAGCTAGGCGACGTCAGCCACCTGGCCACCGTATCGCTGCGCGGCGGCCGCACCACCGTGGACCTCACGTCCAACCTGGCCATCCCTCTCGGCGACGTTCGACTTGCGAAGCGACGACGCGCCGGACGGACTGGAAAGCGCTTGGTCAGGAACGCGAGGCACGGACACGGTCGAGCAGGTCACCGCGTCCGCGGGCTATGGACTCGCGTGGAGCGATCGTGTCCAGCTCCGCTTCGCCGTCCACCGGACGCGCTACGACAAGGACGTGCTGTCCATCGCCGGCGTACGGACCGAGGGCATCAGCGAGACCACGCTCTACAACGTCTCGGCCATCGTCAGTCTCACGGACCGCACGGCCGTGTTTGGCAGCTGGGTGACGGGCCTCGAGGAGTCCGGCGTTGCGCCGACGTCGGCGATCAATCGTGACGAGGTGCTGCCGCCGGTAGAGGCCGAGCAATTCGAGTTGGGCGTGCGCATATGCCATCGCGCCGGGACTGACTTTCATCGGCGCGCTGTTCGACGTCTCCAAGCCCACCAACGGCTTCCGCGCCGACGACTCGTTCGGGCTGGTGGGCGAAGTGCGCCACCGCGGCGTCGAGGGCTTCGATCGCTGGCCAGTTGGATGCAAAGACCAGCGTGGTCTTGGGCGCCGTGGCCTTCGAGCCCAAGGTGACCGGGCCGCTGGTGGACGCGGGAGTCGTCGGCTCGCGCGCCGCTGGCATCTCGCACGTGATCGTCAACGCCAACGTCGAGCGCCGACTCGGGGACAGCTGGTCGGTGGACGCGGGCCTCAGCTATTCGGGCGAACGCTGGGCCGACACGGCCAATACCTTCAAGACACCGGCCGTCACGACTGTTGAGCCTCGGCGCACGCAGCCGCTTCGTGCTGGCCGGCCGCCCGGCCGAGTTCCGAGTGCTGGCCTCGAACCTCACCGGCGCCGAAGGCTACTGGGCCGCGCCGACCGGCATCTTCTCGCCGATCGCGCCCCGCACGGTGAGGGCCATGCTGACCGTCACCTTTGGGCCGAAGGGCTGAGGCTGCCACCAGCAACTGATTCGATGAAGCGCACGCTCTGATCCAGAACGGGCGTGCGTCCACGCGCCGGCACGGACATCCCCGCCACGGTATCGGCGTGCCTCTTGCCCGGATAGAACTGCGTTTCGACGCGCACGTGATTCGCCTGCAGAACGTCGCGCAGTTTTTCAGCATGCTTGATGGAGACGACGTCATCGGCGGTGCCGTGCACGAGCAACGTTGGCGGGGCCTGCGCCGTCACGAAACGCACGGGCTGCCAGTCGGCCATGGTGTAGGGGCTGGCGAAAATCGTATTCAATACCTTCGTATCCGGCTCGAGTGCATAAGGACCTGACAGACCGACCAGGCCGACGATCCACTCCGGACGCGCTCCGGCTTTCTGCAGCAACTGCCGGTCGTAGGCGAGAAACGCTGCTTCGTGTCCACCCGCCGAGTGGCCCATCAGTACGATCCGTTGCGGATCGCCGCCGAATTCCTGCGCGTGCTTTTGCACCCACGCGACCGCCAGCGCTCCGTCATCGAGGAATAGAGGAAATTTCACCTGCGGATAGAGTCGATAGTCCGGCAGCACCGCAACGATTCCTCGCTCCGCGAGCGCCGCTCCGACAAAGCGGTAGAGCCCTCGGCTTCCCACGGTCCACGAACCGCCGTAGAAAAAGACCACCACCGGCCGATCCTTCGCGTCCTTGGGCGAATACACGTCGAGCTTCTGTCGGGATTCGGGGCCGTAGGAGTGATCGGTCGAGCGGTCGTATCGACCGTTCAAGGTCGCCGAGTTCGCAATGAGGAATGAGACGCTGGTGCAGCCGGCGGCGAGCACAGAAAACGACGCGATGGAGAGCAGGGAGAGCCACTTCATGGAGCGCAATAGTACAAGGATCTTCCGCGTAGACTACGGCGACAAGCACAACGAAACGGGAGACACCCAATGATCCGTCGCACCTGCAGCCGTCGAGAGTTTGTCGGCCTGACGGCGTTGGGCATCGTCGCTGCCAGTGCATTGCCCCGCCGCTTGGGCGCAGCAATAGCTGCGGCAGGTGATGAGGATTGGATCGTTCGCAACGCCAACGTCTATACCGTGGATGCTCGATTGCCTCGAGCCGAGGCGTTCTACATACGTGGCGGGCGTTTTCTTGCTGTGGGGACGAACGCAGAGATCGGTTCACTCGCCAGCAAAGGCGCGCAGGTGTTAGACGCCCAGGGCATGACGATCGTGCCGGGCTTCATCGACTGCCACAACCACCCGGTCGGCGAGAGGCTGCTGTACGAAGTGGCTGTCGGGAATCCCTTCGACGTGGAGTTCGTCACGATCGACAGCATTCTCGACAAGCTCACCGCCAAAGCGCGTCAAACGCCTCCGGGCCACTGGGTCGAGGGCTTCTTCTATGACGATACCAAGGTCAAGGACAAGCGACCGTTGACTATCCACGACCTGGACAAGGTGTCGAAGGATCACCCCGTCTCTGTTCAGCATCGTGGCGGACACACCACCTTCTACAACAGCAAGGCATTCGAGCTCGCCGGAATTACTCGCGATACGCCCAATCCTCCGGGCGGGACATTCGACCGCGACGCCAACGGAAACTTGAATGGACGCGTGACCGACAACGCGCTCGGCGTGTTCGACAAGGCCGGCCAGCGTCCCAAGTTCTCGGCACAGGAAGAGCAGCAACGGCGCAGGAACGGCGCGGCACACATGTCCAAGCAGTTCGTTCGCTATGGATTGACGAGCGTGCATCACGAGGACGGCGATCTGGCTTCGATCGAAGAGATCAGAGACAGCGGCGAGCTGCTCCATCGTGTCAACTTTCAACTCAGCGACGCTGACCTGGAGAAGATGATCGACGCAGGCATCCGCACCGGATTCGGCGATGAATGGGTGCGCATCGGCGCGACCCAGGAGCACACCGTAGACGGCTCGTTTTCGGAGCGCACGATGTCGTGGAGCACGGGCTACCCCGGTTCGCGCTCCGGGTACAAGGGCAATGTCACCGTAGACGCAGGACGCACTCGATGCCTGGGTCGAGCGAGTGCATCGCGCGCGGATTCAGGTCAATTGTCACGCGAACGGAGACGTGGCCATCGACATGATGCTCAAGGCAGTCGCGCGCGCCCAGCAGCTATTTCCGCTGAAGGATGCACGCCCGAAGATCACACACTGCACGCTCATCAACGATGATCTCTTGCGAAGGATCAAGGCCGTGGGAGCAGTGCCCATGCCGTTCACGACCTACGCCTACTACAACGCCGACAAGTTTCATTTCTACGGCGAGGAGTTCATGCGTCGGGCGATGGCGTTCCGGTCGTTCATCGACGCGGGGATCACAGCGGCTGCAGGGTCGGACTTCTATCCAGGTCCGTTCGCTCCCTTGATGGGCATCCAGGGAATGGTGACGCGCACCGGCTGGAACGGCGAGAAGTGGGGGCTCAATCAGCGCATCACCGTCGCCGAGGCGCTGCAGATCACCACGCTGAACGGCGCCTATGCATCGCACGAGGAAGCGATCAAGGGTTCGATCACGCCAGGAAAGCTTGCTGACTTCGTCATGCTTTCGGCAGATCCGCACACGGTCTCGCCTGACACGATCAAGGACATCAAGGTCCTGCGCACTGTCACGGGTGGAACGACGGTCTACCAGAGCCTGAGGCGATCACGAGGTTTCATGCCTTCCAGCAGGAGCCACAAGATGAGTGCAGCAGCAACAGCTCGCGGTGATCGCTGTGTGTCTACCGACCATGAGTGTGCCACCGCGTGACGATAGCGGATGCAGTTCGCTCATGCGATGAGAATCGTAATGGTCGCGAAAATGCAGCAGGCGCGAACCCAAGCGAGCATGCACGTACTAAACTTGGACGCGCGTTTCAGTGCTGCGTCCGCCCCGGCCAAGGGAGTTTGTTCATGCCGACATTCGTAGGGATGCGTATCGCCGGACTTCTTCTAGCCGTAATCGCGAGCACCGCCTGGGCCGATGAGCATTCCGTCGGCAAGCTATGCGGATTCTCACCACAGCAATGGTCGACGAACCTGGCCGTTGCGACGGAACAGCGGCGCGGCAATCCACTGCCGTTTACGTATTGGAATCTGGCACTCGCGGTCTCCATGCTCGATCTGGCGGATCGCACGAACGATGCCGCCTTACGCAGGTATGCCGAGTCAATCGTCAGCCGCTTCGTCGCCGCCGATGGATCGATCTCTGGTTTTCCGCCGACGGGGTTCGAGCATCTGCAGACGATTCCGACGGGAGAGATATTCATCCGCATGCACGAGCGGACCGGCGAAGAGCGGTATCGAAAGGCCGCGCTGCTCGTCCGCGAGTCGATGAAATCGCTCCCCACGACAACGAATGGCGTGTTCGCGTGGCGTCCTCATCAGGTTTGGTTGGATGGTCTCTGGTTCTCGCTGCCGTTCTACGCACAGTACGGCCGCCGCTTCGGCGAAACCGAAATCTTCGACGATATCCGCCGTCAGTATGCGGCGGTCTTCGAGCACAGCCGCGACGCCAAGACCGGACTGCTCCACCATGGCTGGGATGAAAAGCGCGAGCAGTTCTGGGCGAATCCGCAAACGGGAACGTCCAGTGCAGTCTGGTCTCGCGCGGTCGGCTGGTATGCGATGTCGCTCGTGGATGTGCTGGATGAAGTTCCCGAAGGACATGCCGCACGCCCTTACCTGATCCGACTGCTGACAGACATCGCGCAGACTGTCGTTCGATATCAGGATCGCGACTCTGGCCTGTGGTACGAAGTCATCGATCAACCGAAAGCAGCTGGGAATTATCTGGAGAGCTCTGGCACGGCGATGTTCGTCTATGCCATGGCAAAAGGCGTGAACCAGGGCTATCTCGATCAGCGTTTTTCTTCCAACGCGCTGCGCGGCTATATCGGTCTCATCAGAGACAAAGTCGAGAGGGACCCGCAAGGCGTGTGGAGCCTGATCGATGTCGTGCAGAGCGCAGGCTTGGGTCCGCCTCCGGTATGGCCAGCCGGATCGCCGCCGCCGAGCCCGCGAGATGCCTCGCCGCGCGGTCGAGATGGTTCAGTCCAGTACTACCTCGAGCAGCCGCGGGTGAAGGATCACTCATTCGGCGTCGCGCCCTTCATTCGTGCCGGCATCGAAGTGGAGGAGCTGATGAAGAAGATCACTGCCTCCGAACAGGAGTTGGGCCTGAAGCAGTTGCAGTGCCGATCCGAACGCGAAGTTCTCGACGCGGAACGGCAATGGCGTGAAGCCTGGCTGGCAGGGGACGCCGCGGCGTTGGATCGCATTCACGCCGACGACTACATCGCCATCCCGAACATCGGCTCCACGTCCAACAAGGAACAGGTCATGGCGGACGTGAAGCGAGGCGTCTTCCGCTACTCCCGAATGGAGCACTCTGAACAGAGCGTGCAGTTCCATGGAGCCACCGCGGTCGTGGTGGGACGTACGACGAACGAAGGTCGCAGAGGAGACCGCGACGTCAGCGGCGCGTTTCGCTACACACGAATCTACGTCAAGCGCGACGGCCGCTGGCAGGCGGTGCTGTCGCAATACACTCGAATTTCATGAGCGGTGGCTGTCCGGGATTGCAAACCCGAAGTGATTCGCGAGAGCCGACGCATCAGCGATGTCCTTGGCTGTGGGCGCGTAGGCAGTCTTGAATCGAAAAATCCACTCGGGCGCTACGCAGGACACTTCGATGCCGTCGATCTCTCCGGTCCCGGTGAGACTGCCGAAGGGATACTCGATGCCGTAGACGTTCTTGCCGGATGCATCGTAGGCAAACACGTGTACATCGACATTGCGACGGCCATCGCTGAGCACGAAGGACCATGCGGAGCTGTCCTCGCGAGGTAGACGAGAGAAGCCGTCGTCTGCCAACACGGCACAGAGTCGGTCCGCGTCCCCTCGCTCTACTGCGATGTCCAAGTCGCCATGCTCACGCGTCGCTCGTCCCACGAGCGCGTCGACGCAGAATCCTCCGTCCACCCAGACCCTGATTCCGTGAGCGGACAGCAGGTGGTAGATCCGGACCACGTCTTGTCTGGTCATTTCAGTAACCGCATCCAGATCACCGATGCGCAAGATTTTGCATCCGCGCCAAACCGCGATGGAACAGTGTAGAAATCCGCGCTCGGTCTCGCAAAGTGAGATCAACAGACGCCGACCGCAGTGCTCTTGCGGATTCTCGGTCGGAAACAGCGGGTTGGGTGCGCGTCGGCTGAAATTCTTCGTCGCGGAGGTGATGCGACTTTGTTTTCCGACTTGCCACCATTCTAGAGCATTCGCGCTGTTATCAACAGTCTGGCGACGCACCGGCCGCTTCGATTAATTAGCACGCCCCGCGCAGATGCCGGGATAGCTTCGAGGGCGTGTGTCATGACCATAGCTGTGACGATGACCGGATTGCTCGACGCAGAGTACTTCGATGTTCAATCGAACTGTGTCGGCGACACGTTTCGCATTTTCGTTGCAAAGCCACCCTTCGTCCCGCCTGGAAAGTATCCAGCGATCTACGTTACGGATGGCAATGGCAGCTTTCTGCTGGCCACCGCAATCCAGCGCATGCTGTCGCTCGGAGCCGAGTGTCCGCCGGCCTACGTGATCGGAATCGGCTATCCGACAGAAAGTGGATTCGTGACCGCCATGGCCAAGCGCAATCGCGACTACGCACCCACAGATGGCGGCGACTACGCTCGCGCAGTGTTGAATTCCACCGTGGCGCCGGGAGGCAAAGCATTCCTGCGCTTCATTCGTGAAGAGTTGCAACCGTCGCTCGTGGATCGATACGACATCGATCCGGGCGATACGACTTTTTTCGGCAGCTCGCTCGGCGGACTCATTGGAGCATGGATCTTGCTCACGGCACCGGACACGTTTCGGCGCTACATCCTGGCCAGTCCCACGATCTCGTGGAATCAAGAGGAGGTGTGGCAGTGGGAGCAACTCTACGCAGCGGCGCACCAGGACATGAAAGCGACGGTGTTCGTAAGCGCCGGGTCACTGGAGGCGCCTGAGGTTGTTCGAGCCAACGCCGTGCATGTCGCAAAGAACAGTCCGATGGTGCGTGCGCAAGTAGAGTCGATCATTGCCTGGTGCGACAGAGAAGGCTGGCCACGCACGACCGATCTCCCGCACGAACTCGCGGCGCGACTGCGATCACGCAATTACGCCGGCCTCAAGATTCACTCTCACACCCTGCCGGACGAAACTCATATGTCGGTATCGCCTGCGGTCCTTTAGCCGTGGCCTGCGCTATGTGTTCGATCACTGGCAGCCATGATTCAGGGAAACACTCGCAAATCGATTGCCTCTGCCATGGCTTTGTTGCGCTTGCGGAGTGTGAATGAAGGGCTTTTGAACCCCTGCCATGGGCAGCAGGGATCGTGCGAGAATCACTGCGTCCGATCTCGAGGTGCGGCAATCATGAACGTAACGCTCAGGCGGCTTGCATTGCGGTTTGGGGCACGCTCGCCACAGTCTCGTGCGCAATGGATACGCCACCCTCCGAGCTGAAATTGACGCAGGCGGATCACAACCGCGCGGTCAACGTGGATGTCGGCACCACCGTCAGCATCGAGTTGCAAGGCGTCCCGGCACGATACGGCTGGCAACTGCAGCCGATGAGCAGCGACGTCCTGCAGTACGACGGTCAGCGACTCAGGCCAAGGCCGAGCCGGGCGCGGCGCAAACGACGCAACTGCGGTTCCGCGCCGTTCGCCCGGTTTTTTTTTTTTTTTTTTTTTTTTTTTTTTTTTTTTTTTTTTTTTTTTTTTTTTTTTTTTTTTTTTTTTTTTTTTTTTTTTTTTTTTTTTTTTTTTTTTTTTTTTTTTTTTTTTTTTTTTTTTTTTTTTTTTTTTTTTTTTTTTTTTTTTTTTTTTTTTTTTTTTTTTTTGTGAGTCCGTGCTGCAGCTGCATTACGCGCGGCCGTGGGAGAAAGCGAAGTCCGCCGTTGCGAGAGTTCTCAGTGCGGTTCGCGTGAGCCCGCGAAAGCTGAAGACTAGAGACGCCGCCAGCGCGAGACGCTCGCCCGAGCGCTCGCGCGTTGCGCTGCCGTTAGTCGCTCTTGCGCGTCAATTGCGAGATGTCTACCGGCGCGCTCGTCGTTGCTCTGCTTGACGAGGAAGTACGTCATCGACGCGCCGAGCCGCCCGACGAAGCACATCCTGTTGAAGCCGTGCTTGCGCCAGATTCTGAGTGAGGTCCGCGCTTCCTTCTCGGCTCGCCGGCCTCACCGAAATCCTTGAGCCACAGATTGCCCTGCACTATCTTCCAGCGGCCGCTGACCTTTTGAACCTGCGCCAGCGTCTGTCTATCGAGATGCAGTCCTCGGTGAGCGGCGCTGCGAATCGCCGTCGCCACCGCCCACCGCGTCTACCCACGCGGCGCCGTCACCGACTCTATTGCTGTCGTAGGCGATCCACATGTAGCCGCCGAGCCCCCATCCGGTGCCCCAGGAGTTCTTGATCAGCCAGGCGCCGCGCGTGTCATCCCAGCCAACCAGGTGATGGCGTGATTGATCGTGCTCTGATCGTTCTCATTGAACACACCGCCGGCGTACGCCTGGAAAGTATCGGTGGCGTCTACCGCAACCGCGAGCGGGCCATGCGCACACATCGCCGACTTCATCGCCTGCCTCGAGGGAATGCCGCCCTGCGAGTCTACATAGCCCCACGCTACCGCGCGAAACGCAAGCGAACGCCGGCCTGCACGCCGAATCCGTTGCGTGTACTGATACTGCGTCTCGTAGGTCGTTCCTTTTCCCTTGGTGTACTGAACGCCCACCAGCCGCCGTTGCACGTGCCTACTCCGCTGCAGCTCAGCAGGTGCTGCTCCGCTTTGTCGAACTGCGTGCTGCTCGCGATCCAGTTGCTGCTCTCCATCGCGGCAATGGTGCCGAACGCCCAACAACTGCCGCAGTTGCCCTGGTCGCGCACCGTGTTACGCGTCCGGCGTCGCGCCAGCTAAAAGCGCTCGCACTCGAACTGCAGCTCGCTCCTACCTGCGGCCCCGGCGCCTGAGCATTCTGCGCCTGCGTACGCCCAGCGGCCGCGAGCGCATTCTGTTGCCGCGCAAGCTCCGGAAGATTCGCCGGACGCTTGAGACCGGCGAGGCTCGTGAGCGGCAGATCCAGCGCCTTCGTGTAGCCTACCTCGAAGCGCGCTGCGTTTCCAATCAATGCTTTCTTGCGCGCCTACAGATCCGCACGCAGGCTCTGCAGCCGAGCGCGCGCCGCAGGCGGCGCGGTGGTCTCGCGGACGGCGTAATTGAGCGTCGCCGCCAGCTCTGGTCTCTGCGGCGTCGTAGGGGTCGCCTGCTGCGCCGAAGCGGGGGTGATTGCCAGCAATGTGATCACGGCAATTGACGCGTACTGCTTGCTCATGACGATTTCCTTGTGTGCTGCCGGTCATCTCATCCGATACGAGCTTCTTCTCGACTATTCGGCTTCGCCGCCTTTCCTTCGCAGGGTGCGGCGCAACTGTTCGGTCGACTGCGTCGAGATCAGGATCAACTGTTCGATGAACTGAATCACGCGCGGATCGTCGATGTCGTTGTGATTGCTGATGAGCTCCTTGTCGACGTACGCAACGATGTACGGGTTGCGCCCGGCCGAGGTCGCGCTGCGCGTCAGCGTGACCGCGCCAAACGGAATCACGCTACCGGGCTGATCATCCGCCCATTTGATGCTCGCGCGCTCCGACGTTGCCGCCACCTGCGACGGGTCCGCGGCAAGCACTTCCTCGCGCTTGCGCTGCTCAGTGGGCACAAGTGTGTGCATGCGATAGGGCTCGAAATGACCCACTGCGGTGCGGTTGGCGCTGTCGCCCTCGACGGTCTCGACCTGACCTGCGACAGCGTTGCGACGCTGCATCGGGTGGGTTTTCTCGAAGAGCGTCGAGAACCATCGACCGAGAGGAAACGCGTACTTTGTCGCGTTGTCATCCTCCGACGTCAACACGGCCGCGACCGGCAACTGCGTGTCGAAGTACGTGCCGCGCTCCGAGGACATGTCGCTCAAGGAGCTGAACAGCATGGCTTCGAACGCAGGATTGATCAGCACCACGAGGTCGCCGTACCCCGCAACGTTCGATTGCTCGCCGACCGGGCCCTTCGTGTGCACGAAGTGATTGCCGAGCAGCTGGCCGACGGCGGCGTAAACCACCGCACCGCCAAAGCTGTGACCCACGACCACGAGGCGCGTGTCGTTGTCGCTCTCGAGGAAGTTCTTCGTCTCCTTGATCAGCTCGAGGCGGCTGAGCACTTCCGTCACGCTGCCGTGGCCGACCTTGTGCGCGGTATTCTTGCGTTCCCAGAACGTGAGCTCCTTCACGCCCGGAACGCTGACCGATCCGCCGCGCCAGCCGAGATAGACGCCGACTACCTGCCGCTGCGGCGCGGCGCTCGATGAGCGGACTTGCGCGTCGGCGGCACTCAGGCCCGCGAGGGCCTTGCGGAACGTGTTGATGTTGTCGTCGTCCGGCGCTGCGCTGTGTTTCCAGCCATGAACGAAGACGACGATGAGCAGTTCCTTGCTGGCCGACTCCTCCGTGATCGTGTCGAGCACCGTAGTCATCTGACGGCGGTCTCACACCTGACCCTGATCGTCGAACTCGATGAAGCCGAGCAGATAGCGCTGCCTGCCGCCGTCCGTGCGCACCTGAAGTGCGTGCTGCTCGCACGGCGCATCGGCGACGTCCGAGGCGAGCTCGCAAGGCTCGTAGAGCATCTGGTATTGCTGATGCGCCACGCACCCCGAGAGTGCGAGTGCAGCCAGAGGAGATGCGAGCATCCGCGCGCAAGATCTTTTCATGTCGAGCTCCCTTGCGATCGCTTGGCGCCGCGATAAGGAGCGTAGCGCCGCGAGCATCTTTGGGAAAACGCACTGAAGTACTACGCCCACACCAAGATATGTGGTCGATCTCGCATTCATCGCAGGCGGCTACGGCGACGCGCGCTGCAGCAGAGCTGCGTTTCGACACGCCCCAGTGCGTTGCAGGATCAACGGATTGGATGCTAGTGCGATGCTTTTTTTTTTAAAAAAAAAAAAAAAAAAAAAAAAAAAAAAAAAAAAAAAAAAAAAAAAAAAAAAAGAGCGCATGATTTTATACGCTACAGAAATTTTTTAAAAAAAAAAAAAAAAAAAAAAAAAAAAAAAAAAAAAAAAAAAAAGCACGACAAGCGGGGACTCCAACCTGGAGGCGAACATGACGACGCTCACTGCTGCATCGACGGGCGAGGCCATCGAGACACCCGGCATTCCGCTTCCGGAACAACCCAAAGCCATCGGCAAGCGCCTCGATGTCGCCGTCCTGCACGAGCACGTCTTTGGCACATACCTCTCACTGCGCCGCTTGCTCGCGTTGACCGGCTTTCTGTTCCCGCTGGTACTGCTTGCGATCGGTTGGTGGACCCGCGCTGACGTGCAGTCATCGATGAGCGCCTACTACCACGAAACCGCCGTTCGCGACTTCTTCGTCGGCGGCCTGTTTCTCGTCGCGGCTCTCCTGGCCTCTTACCGCGGCTACAGTCCTGCTGAAAACGCGATCCTCAACGCCGCAGCCATCCTCGCCATGATCGTTGCGATCTTTCCCACGTGCGACACGTGTGGCGCGGTCACTCTGCACGGTGCCGCCGCGATCGGGTTCTTCATCTCGATCGCGTGTGTCATGGTCTTCTGCAGCAATCAGACGCTGCAACATCTCAAGGAAAGCGAACGAAGTGCCTACAGAAAGCGGTACTACGCCTGCGCAACGGTCATGCTGGTTGGCATCGGTGCAGCACTCATTGTCAACTGGGTAGGACAGTTCAAGGAGGTTGTACTCGTTGCCGAGTGGATCGGCATCTGGGCGTTCTCGGCGTATTGGATGATCAAGACCAGCGAGCTCCGCGCCTCCGGGATTTTGCGGAGAAACGCCCCCCCCCCCCCCCCCCCCCCCCAAAAAAAAAAAAAAAAAACGAGCTTCGACACAACTGAAATTTCTCGAACTTGTGCAAGGCGGCTTCCACCCGCTGCCGATGAGCGTGGGACGCGCTGCGACCGATCCAGTTCCAGCGCTGCACCAGAAGCTTTTGCCGCTGACGGTCGGCCTTGAGATCGAGGCCGGCAACGATGCGATCCCCGACTAGAACCGGGCAAACGAAATAGCCAAACACCCGCTTGTGCTTGGGAACGTAGGCTTCGAAGCGGTACTCGTAGTCGAAAAAGAGTCGGAGCCGCTTGCGCTGGATGATGAGCGGGTCGAAGGGCGACAGGATATGAATCTTGTTCCCGCACCGGATCGGGAAGGGTATCGAGCGCATCCGGAAGGATCCAGTGCAGCGACTCGCCCGCTCCTTCCACCTGAACTGGCATCAGCTCCTTGCGACGGACTCGCGATTCCAGCAGGCGCCTCATCGCCAGTTTGCGCGGAGCGTCCTGATAACAGATCGATTCCACAGTCACGATCCCCTGCGATCGCAGGGCACGATCGAGCAGGTAGTTCAGAGTTTCCGCTTCGAGCGCTGCGCGTGGCAGCCGCTCCCAGTTGAAATGGCGAGTCAGCAGCTCATACGTCTTGAGCATTCCAACCCGTTGGCTGATCGTCACCAGGCCCTTGTAGAAGGCCGCCTCCAGCGCGCGCTTGGAAGGCTTGCGGCTGCCCCACGAGTAGTCTTTTTCGACCAACGCGTCGTTGTCGATGTCGCGAATGGTGATCGGGCCGTCTCGGCGGATGCGCGCCAGCACTCTGCGCAAGTCACCGCTTGAAACCTTGTCGAACCAGACGACGCGCCGCTGCCAACTCCGGCGCATGTAGCGCACATGAAACCGCAGGCTCTCTGTCGGAAGGTACGAGAGCGCGTGCGTCCAATATTCGAAAACTGTCTTGTCGATGCTCTGTGCCTGATGCAGATGCTCGCGCCGATACGATGGGATGCGCGTGTGAAGGATGTGGTGATGGCTGCGCTCGATGACGTAGATCGGGTCGATCTGCAAGTAGCCCAGGTGCGCCACTGCTGCCGGCGTGGCCTTCGGGCCTGAGCCGAAGGGTTCGGCGGTGTCCAGACGCTGGGCGTGCAGCCAGATTCTGCGCGCTTGCGCGGAGGTGAGTTGGATGTGCGGATTTTTCACGGCAGGCTCGCTACCGGCCCAGGAAGGCCTCCACAGACGCCGCCGCTGATCTTTGCAGAGCCACGGCGAGATCGCCCGCATCGCAAGTCGCCTCTCCGAGGAGCCAGGCGACGATCGGCGAAAAAATGCCGTCCGCGAGCGCATGAGCCACCAATCGTCGCGGCACTCTCAGGTTGTTCCTTCCGCAGTTGTCCAGGCTGCTCTCGATGCAGCCGATCAGCTTCCGACGAATCACCCGTTGGGGCGCGCCTTGAAAGAGACCCCGAGCCAGCGCTCGATTTTCCCAGAAGTGCACGAGCAACCCCTCGACCTGCCTGGTGCTCGACTCGTTGCACACCATGCCCGCGAGAATGAGGAACGGACCTTCGATGCTGGCGGCGAGAAGATCGTCCTTACTGGCAAAGTGTTCGTAGAACGTTGAGCGACTGACCCCCGACTCCGACAGGATGTCCGCGATACGGATCTCATGGTAGCGGCGCGATAGCACCAGCTTGAAGAACGCGGCAAGCAACTCATCGCGCGTTCGTTTCTTGCGAGGATCGATTTTCGATCTGCTGAAAGTCATGTTTTTGGCTCTCGCACGACGAATTCCGGACTGAGGGCGGCACATGTCCGGAATCTCCGACCGGATGGTTGCTATCGTAGTCCAGCGAACAATGGCAAGGAGAACAGGATGAAGCGGCGCACGACGTGGTTCGCAGTCGGAGCGGTGATCGCGACCATTCTCGCCGCGGGAGTGGCGTGGCACTTGCATACCGCACCCCGTGGCCACCTCACGGATGGCAGATCGCGCATTCCGCAAACGGTGAACAGCCACGACCGACGACCGTCGACATCCAGGGCGCCAGCGAGTGGAAACGCGCCCCGCAGATGCGCGCCTTCTACGACGAGACCGTCGCAACGTTCGCGAACGGAGCAGCCATCGATGTTGACGCCTACGAGGCTCGGTCGTTCGCTATCTTCCGCGAATTCGCCCGCGCAAATGGCGCCAACGAAGAGGCAATGATCGATCACCTCAAGCTCATTCCGCGCCAGGTCGTCGGCATCGTCAAGGAAGACCCGGCGGTGCTCAAGGACTACGACAGCTTCTGGGCCGCACTGGCCGGGCCCGACTGAGAGTTGCGAGCCCAGCGCGCTCGGCGTCTACAATGGCACTGGGGAATGGACTGGGCAGGCCATGAAAAGAATTCTGAAATACGCCGGGTTGGTCCTGGTCTCGCTGTTCTTCGTGGTCGGCGGACAAGCTCATTTCACCTCGACCGAGTTCTTCGTGAGCATCGTGCCGCCCTATGTGCCGTTGCCGCTGGTGACTGTGTACGTGACCGGCGTGCTCGAGCTGATCGGAGCGGTCGCGATATGGGTCCCGGCGTGGCGGTCGTGGGCTGGCATCGGCCTCGTAGCCCTGACCGTGTGCGTGACTCCGGCCAACATCTACATGTGGCTCAATCCGCAGCTGTTCCCGACATCAGCCCAACCTTTCTTGCGTGGCGGCTGGTTGCACAGGTCGCGCTGCTTGCGATCATCTGGTGGTCGACGAGGCCGGAGACTGCTCCGGCGCTCGCCACGGCTCTGACATGATTCGTCGCAGAGGCGGCGCTCAGTGTGGTGCTCCTCATTTCTTGCCCAGCGCATCGACTGACTTCTTGACCAGTTTCTTCAACGTCGGCAAATCGACATCCGCGAGCCGCTTGATGTGAATGCAGGATTTGCCGGCCCGGTACTTGCCGAGATTCCCCATCAGCTCGTCATAGCCCTCGAAGTCCGGCGAAACATAGAGCGTAATTCTGTCACTGCGCGGGGCAACCGCGATTCGCAGCCACGACCGCTGGCTGCCGTCCGCGTACTTCTTCGAATACTCGCCGCAGCCCACGATGCCGGCGCCCCACATCTGCCCTTTCGAAGCAGTCGCCTTTTCCATGATCTGGAGGATCACGCGGCTATCCGCCCGGCGCTGCGCATCTTCGATCGAAGCGAGAAATGCGGAGACCGATGCTTGGGTCTTTCTTGTTTTTGGTTCCGGCATACCTGATGGTCACCCTATCCTCAAGGGTGATGACCCGCAAGCAGTCCGTCCGCGAGATGAACGGCTACGAGCCGTGGCCAGTCGAAGGCGCGTGTGGCTCGGCGGCCAGTTTGCGAGGTTTGTGGGATATGGGCGCGGCGCTCCACCGCGCGCTGCAAAAGCAGTGTCGCCATTTGATCGCGAGCGTCGGCTTTGCTCGTGCCCGGCGGAAACGTGAATTTCTCGGTCCTATCGAACGGGTTCGTGAGCACGACCGGTTCAGGCGGCGCCAACTCCGCGGATTGCACCAATGGCGGAGGTACCGAGACAGGAACGACAGCAGGGGGCGGCGGAGGTACAGCAGCCCGCTTGTCGGATTTGCTCAGAGCCCCGGCGGCGATCACGCCGGCGACTGCGACCGAAAAAAGAACCACAAGCGATGAACGCACTATCCTCGCGCGCGAGGCGGACCGCGCGTTGAAGGCAGCTGGGGACGCCGTTGCCGGGTGCCGGCCGGACGCACTCAGGTCCGTCGGTTTGCCGAGGAATTCATCAGTCAATCTGCGCAAATCGCGCGCGTCCATCTCAGCCTCGACCGCGGGCATCGTATCCAGCCCGGAATACAGCTTGTTGAGGAGCGCCTTGCCGCTCATTTCTCGCTCTGCCATTGGGAATCACCTCTCATCACGAAGCGTACATGTGTGAGCAATCGGCTCAGCGTGCGGCCGTCTCGCTGGGGCGCGCACGAGCCGAAACTGCGGGCGCGATCACGCTTCGGATCTCACATAAGCTGGGCTGTGGCGGGTCAGCGCAGGACGCTGTAGTAGGTCATGTCATCGTCGCTACCCTCCCTCTGCTGAGGGAGGGCGTTGCCTTCCGTGGAAATGTGAGCGGAGCTGTCGACTGCTCCTGTGGAGAAATCCAGGACTACACGGCGGAATTTCACTGACTGCGCCTCGCATCGCAGCGGGAGCGCGCGCTGCTGAATCCGACGCGGTGCGGCCACGTGGACAGCGTGCGATGCGAGTCTTACCATCCAGACGACCTCTCATCGTTGCTGACCGATCTGTTTGGAACCCTCTGATGCCACGCTGACGCGTTGGAGGAACGTGCGATGCCCACCTATCAGTATCGCTGCAGCAAGTGCGGCAAAGTGTTCGAGCGCCGTCAACATCTGGCTGAGCACGAGAAAGCGTATCCGCGTTGTCCGGGTTGCAACAGCCCTCAGGTTGAGTCCGTACTGGCGGATTTTTACGCGAAGACTTCGAAGAAGAGCTGACGTGCGTCCTCGATCGTGCCCTGTGAGGTCGAGGGAAGGCTCTCGCTCGTTCAACCGTCGATGCATTTCTCGCGGCATTCTCTGAATCAGGCAGCCACTGTTCGATCTCCGGCTTCTTCTGCTTGTACGCAGCGACTGTGACCGCGAAGGCGGCGCTGATGTGATGCTCGATGCCGTCGCCTGAACCGAACCGCGGCTCGGAGGAATTTACGCAACGTCGAGACGGCGCACGAACGCGTTGATACCGGCGAGCATGCGCCCAGATGTCGATGGGAGATTCCTATGCTGCGCATGCGCTTCATGGCCGTTCCGCTTTCGGCCTGCATTCTTGGCGGCGGGTTACTGCTCGACTTCCGCAGCGACGCACACCCCGTATTCGCGCCGTTCGACGACACACAGTTCGCGCCGATCACGCGCTTCGGCCCGCTGATCACAGTTGAGACGACGACCACTGGGCTGACCGCTCCCAACAAGGGCGTGACGGCGCCCGGTGACCGAGAGCATCTGTACGTCGTGGATCAACCGGGCATCGTCTGGAAGGTGAACATCGTCGACGGTTCCAAGAGCATCTTCTTCACCGTGCAGACCCGCCTCGTGCCGCTCGGCTTTCTCGGACCCGGCACCTTCGACGAGCGTGGCTTTCTCGGCCTTGCTTTTCATCCGAATTTCTCCAGCAACGGATTGTTGTACACCTACACGTCCGAGCCGGTCGCCGGTTCTCCAACGTTCACGAGCACGTTGCCCCCGGGCGCATCCCCCGATCACCAGAACGTGGTAGCAGAATGGCGCGTGCTCGCCGACGGCAGCATCGGCATGCGCCGCGAGGTCATGCGAATAGACTGGCCGCAGTTCAATCACAACGCTGGCGACATCGCATTCGGTCCGGACCGCATGCTCTACATTCCGACGGGCGACGGCGGCAATGCGGACGACGAGGGACCAGGGCACTTGGCCGGCGGCAACGCGCAGAACCTCAGTGTCCCGCTCGGGAAGATCCTACGCATCGACGTCGATCGCAGAGACTCTGCGAGTGGCGCGTACGGCGTACCGCCAGACAACCCATTTGTGGGTAGAGCCAGTGCGCTCAGCGAGATCTTTGCGTATGGCTTCCGCAATCCGTTCCGGATTTCATTCGACCGCAAGCACGGCGACCTGTACGCCGGCGACGTAGGTCGAGAACGACATTGAAGAAGTAGACCGCGTGGTCGCGGGCGGCAACCACGGCTGGAACCTCAAGGAAGGCACGTTGTTCTTCGATCCGAGAGGCGAGGAGGATGGCGTCGCATCAGTGAATCCCGTGCCGGGCAGAACGGTGCCGACGGGGCTCATCGACCCGATTGCGCAATACGATACGCATCTTGAAGGGCACTCCGTCATCCTCGGCTCGGCTCTATCGCGGCGAGGAGCTGCATGGGCTGCGCGGACGCCTGATCTTCGGAGACTTCTCGCGGCTGTTCAATTTTCCGAGCGGACCGCACAACTATGGGCGACTGTTCCACATCAACGCCGAGGGGCACGGACAGCAGCTGCGCGCCATCCGCGAGTTTCACATCACGCCGAGCAATGCACCCAACCTCGCCGTACTCGGTTTCGGTGAGGATGCGCGCGGTGAGATTTATGTGCTTGGCAATGTCTCAGGCTTACCGTTCGGAGCTGGCGGCGTGATTCTCCGGCTCGCGCCGGCGGCAACCGACGACGTGGGCGACTCGGATGATGGCGACTGAGGCCGTCGCTATGCAGCTGGAATAGCTCCTTGCCGGCCGCAGCGATGCTCTTGGTGTACTGGTTGTCTGTCGAAGCTACGCGGCCACCGGATCCGACGTGGTCAATGCCAGCATCGGCCTGCGCGCACATCTGGATTTCTGAACATGAAGGTTCTGGTCATCGGCGGGACGCGATTCATTGGGCCGCGCTTGGTCAAATATCTGGCCGCCGCCGGGCACGAGGTCGCAGTGCTGCATCGGGGGGAGCACAACGTCGTGCTCCCACCAGATGTCATGAGCATCATCGATCCGCACGCCGGCATTCCGGTCACGGCGTTTCCCGATAGGGCCCTTCGATTCGAGCCCCAGGTCGTGCTGCACATGATCTGCATGGGCGAACCCGATGGCGCGGCCGCACGCACTGCGTTCGAAAAGATTGCACACCGCATCGTAATGGCGAGCAGCGGTGACGTACTGCGGTAAGTCTTTGAGAAATTTTTGAGAAGTTGGCGCGCCCGGAGAGATTCGAACTCCCGACCTCCTGGTTCGTAGCCAGGCGCTCTATCCAACTGAGCTACGGGCGCGCGCGGTGAAGGCACATATATATGCAGGGCCTCGCGCCGACGGCGGCGAACTGCCCTGAAATCCACCTTAAATCAAGGAGTTGCTTTCGCGTCACCCCTGATCCGCGGCGGCAACCCGGCCGGACGAATGCCACCGGGAGCCCTCACGGGGCGCGCATCCTATCACATCGAGGCCGCAGTCAAGCCGGCTATTGCGTCCTAGCGCGATTCGCCGGAGCTTGCGCTTGCGAAAGTCGATGAGAATCTCGCGCGCAGCGTTGTGCCCGGGCGCGCCGGTCACGCCGCCGCCGGGATGCGTGCCCGAGCCACACATATATATGCCGGGCAGCGGGCCGCGATAGTTGCCATAACCGAGCATCGGCCGCGCCGAGAAGATCTGATCCAGACTCAGCGCGCCGTGGAAGATGTCGCCGCCGATCAGGCCGAACGTTCGCTCGAGATCGAGCGGACTCATGATCTGCCGCCCGAGCACCGACGCTTTGAAGTTCGGCGCGTGCTCGTTGACCGTCTCGATCATGAGATCCGCGACGGCTTCGCGATGCGCATCCCACGATTCGCCATTCGGCAACTGCGGCGCGACGTGCTGGCAGAACATGCTCGCGACGTGCTTGCCCGGCGGCGCGAGGCTGTCGTCGAGCGTCGACGGAATCAGCACCTCCACGATCGGCTCTTTCGACCAGCCCTGCAGACGCGCATCGAAGTACGCGCGCTCCATGTACGCGAGCGACGGCGCGATGATGATGCCGGCAGTGTGATGCGGCGCGCGCTGCTTGCCGGGCAGGCACGTGAAGTCGGGCAACTCCGACAGCGCGACGTTCATGCGGAACGTGCCGGAGCCGCAGCGCCATTGACTGATGCGCTGACGGAACGCCGGCGGCAAGCACGCGCCGGATCGATCAGCTTCATGATAGAGCAGCTTGGGATTGAGATTCGAGACGACGGCCGAAGCGCGAAACGTCTCGCCTGACTCGGTGACGGCGCCGACCGCGCTCCGTTCTCGACGATGATTTCGCGCACGCCGGCGTTGACGCGAATGTCCGCGCCGCGCGAGGCCGCGCACTTCGCCATCGCCTGCGTGATCGCGCCCATGCCGCCGATCGCATGCGCCCACACGCCTTTCTTGCCGTTGACCTCGCCGAACACGTGATGCAGCAGCACGTACGCGGAGCCCGGCGCATACGGGACTGTTGAAGTTGCCGACGATGCCGTCGAAGCCATACACGGCCTTGATCGGATCGCTCTCGAACCAGCCGTCGAGATAATCGCCCGCGGAGCTCGCGAACAACGTCAGCAGCTCCTGCCGCGTCGCGATGATCGAGCTTGCTGAAGCGCCCGCCGATTTTCGCGGCGCGCAGCATCTCCGGCAACGCGACGCGCCAGCCGCCTTCCACGACGTTGGGCGGCGTCTCGAGCACGAGCTCGCGGAACACGTCCGCGATGACTTCGAGCCGCTCGGCGTACGCGTCGAGCCGATCCGCATCCTTGCGCGAGAACTTCGCGACTTCCTCTTTCGTGCGCCCCGCGCCGATGGCGAGATACCGCCCGTCCTGCGTCGGCAGGAAGTTCGCGATTTCGCGCTCGACGATCTTCAGGCCGTGCGCGTGCAGATCGAGATCGCGGATGACCTTCGGATTCAGCAGCGAGACGGTGTACGCAGCGACGGAGTTGCGAAAGCCCGGATGGAATTCCTCGGTGACGGCCGCACCGCCGACGACGTGGCGTCGCTCCAGCACGGTCACCTTCAGGCCGGCCGCCGCGAGATACGCAGCGCAGACCAGGCCGTTGTGGCCGCCGCCGACGATCAGGACATCACTGCTTGCCGGCATCGCGAGCTCTCTTCAGGTCGTGGCGCATGATGGGCCGCGGTGGATCGCGGCGCGCGACTATTTTGAATCCTGCCCGCGCAAATGTCGTGGCGTAGCCGGTGCTCGATGCGCTCGGCGACAGCGCGGCGTCGAACGGGTAGGCCTCGAGCGCGGGTGCCTTCACTCGTTTCGCGACCTTCAGCGCTGCGGAGATCAGCGCTTTCGTCACACCTTGGCGCCGATAGCCGATGCGAACGTAGAAGCAGGAAAGCGCCCACACCGGCAGATCGTCGACCCGCTTCAGCCGCCAGCTGCGATCGAGCGCCGGCAGCTCGTCGCGCGGTGTCAGTTGACACCAGCCCACCGCTCGATCGCCGTCGAACGCAAGCAGCCCCGGCGGTGGCCCGCGCTTCACGATCGCACGAAACGCAGCCTTGTTCGTGGCGGCAGGCCGTCTGCGATACGCAGAGCCGATCCGGCAGTACATGCACCAGCAACCATTGCATGCGCCTTTCTTGCCGAACAGATCCTCGAGATCCGGCCACAAATCGGGCGTCAGCGGGCGAATCTTGAGCTGCATGTCACTCTTGGACGGCTGGCGACGCTGGCGATGGTTTCCAATCCGCAAACAGAAACTTCAGCGCATCCGGCAATCGCTTCGCCCACGCGCTTTCGGTGTGCTTCGCTTCCTGTTCGTAGACGTAGCGGAAGTTGCTGTCGTCGTAACCGGCGGCTTTGAAATTCGCCGACGACGGTAGCGAAGAACCCCTGCACCAGTCTCTCGGCCTCGCCGCGCGATACCTCCTCGCTGCCGAACGCCATGAATACTCTCCGCGGAAACGCCACGAGCGGCGAAGTGTCGCGGATCAGTTGCCCCATGCCGACCCAGATCGACGGACTCTCGATGAGTCCGTAGCCGAACGTCATCGGCCGGGCCATCAGTGCGTAGAGCGTAGCGACCCCACCGTAAGACGAGCCGCCGAGCGCCGTGTTGCCGTGGCCCGTCAGCGTGCGGTATTGGCCGTTCACGAACGGCATCACTTCGGTCGCGAGAAAATCCGGGAAGCGCTTGCCGGCGGGCTCCTCCATGTCGGGATTGAAGGAGTCGCGATACGGGAGAAATTCGTACGCGCGCTTCACGCCCGCGTGATCGATGCCGACGACGATCATCTCCGGAATCGCCTTCTCGCGAATCAGCCGGTACACGGTCTCGTCGACTTGCCACTCTGCGTGACTCACGTCGCTCAGGCACGCATCGAACAGATTCTGTCCGTCGAGCATGTAGAGCACGGGATAGCGCTTGCTGCTGTTCTCCGCCGCGCCATAGCCAGGCGGCAGCAGTACGCGGATCGAGCGCGTGTTGTTGAAAATCTTACTCGCGAGCTGATGGATGCGCAGATCGCCGCTGACCGTCGACTTGCAATCAGCGGCGCGCGCTAATGGGACCGTCACGAGGCAGGCCACGAGGTAAGCAAGAGCAATCGTCAGTACGGCTCGCAGATGCATCGGCCGATCATACAACGTGCGGCTCCCTCTTTTGAAAACCGCGTAGTCCTCCTTTCAGATCCAGCGCCGAACTCTTCGCTTGTAATCGGTGTACGCCGCGCCGAACTTGCCTTCGAGATACTTCTCCTCGGGCACGATCGCGAGCTTTTGCAGCATCCAGGCGCAAACGGGAGTCAGGATCAGGATCCATGGATTGATGAGCAGCACGGCGACCCCGAGGCAGGCGACGACCATCTGCAGATACATCGGATTGCGCGTGAACCGATACGGACCGCGTTCGATGATCTGGGTGGTCGGCTTCCACGGGTTCTCGCTCTGCCCGGACCTGCGCATCAGCAGAACGGACCAGCCGCCGAGCAACGCTATGGCACCCACCACCAGCAGGCCGCCGATCCCGTATCTGACGGCTTCGGGAACCTGGACGTCCATGTTGATTGGCCAAAGGCGCTGCAGGCCAATCCCCACCAGTATCGTGACGAGCGGAATCGCCGGCGGAAAGACACGCACAGCTGCAGCGTCGCGATCTGGCGGAGAGCTCATGGCGACACGACTTGAAGCTGCGGCCAGCGCTCGACCCAGCGCTTCGACGAATGCCGAGCTGCGAAGACGTCGTGGCCTACGCGCGCGGGATTGTGGCGCACTCGCAGAGCGAACAGATCGGAGAGGCCATACGGTGCCAGGACCTGCAGCTCGCCATGCATAGTGAGAGTCAGGCCGACGCAGGTGGCGTACTCAGGCCATGAGGCGATGCCTTCCTCTAGCGACCGCAGCGGTTGCACAGGGCTGCCGAAGACACGCTCATACCAAAGGTGCACGTAAGCCTGGTTAGTGACGTCCCAGATGAGCGCTGGGTGTACGCGGGCAAGGTGGTCCTGGATGTCTTGCTCTCGACTCGGTGGTTCCTCCGCGTCGAAGTAAACCAGGTCGATCTCCTCCGTCGACAACGCGTCGTTCCCGTGCAGGTAATCCCAGGCGAGATTGCGCACGGCTCCAGCTCCAATGCACCACGATGACAAGCCGATCGAACGGGCTGCATGCAGGGCGGCCATGAGCATTGGCGATGCCTGCGCAATCGCCTTCAGCAGCTCGGCATGATCGTCAGCAGTCGAGGTCATCACACACTGGAAACAATAGTCGCTCGCTGCTTCTCGTACTCGGCAGCGGTGATCTGCCCGGCGTTCCTCAAGACTTCCAGCTCGGCCAGCCGCTCGGCAACAGTACGGCCAGTGACCCGAGACGGTTTGCTGGACGAGCGGATCATGATCACGACGAAGATGATGACAGCAAACACGACCAGCAGAATCATCAACTCTACGAGGCCAATTCCCATTGGGACTCTCCTTGTTAACGCGCGCGTTTCGCCCGTCGTGCCTTGGGTGCGCTCTTCGGCTTGGCTGCATTCCGCGGATCGCCGAGCGACTTGTTGAGCGCGATGGCCTCTTTGGTGAGTCGGCGCGCGATCGATGGGCTCACGGTCATTCCTTCCCGCAGCTCCAAATTCGCCAACTCGTACTTGCCGCTGGCTTTCAGACGTTGCTCGATACTCTGCAGGCGTTTACCGCGCCAGAAACCGAACAGAACGCGCTGCTCCTCGGCGCGAATCAGCAGCAGCGGCCCGTTCGATGTGTAGACGAGATGGCCCCATTTCACGGCTTCTTCGAGGTCACCCGCCGCACGAACGGCGCCGCGCAGACTCTCCACGCAGGCACGCTGCCAACCTGCAAGTCCCGCGACGTACTCATCCGGGTTCGCTGCCGGTGTCGATTTCTTCATTGTTATTCGCCCTCCCTCTGCACTTCAACGAATCGTTTGCCAAAGGGCGGCTAGTCATCCGGGCTTCGATGGACTGCCGAAGCCAAGCTCATAGCCGTCCGGATCTCGCAGAGTGAATTCATCCAAGCCATAGTCCTGGCTTTCGACAGGCCCTGGCACGCACCCTTTCGCGCTCAGGTCGCGGTGCAAAGAGTGCACGTCCTCGACCGAGAAATACAGGACCACGTCATCGTATGTATTCGCGCCGGCGCGTGCTCCGCGGCAGCGCGCTCAGGAAGCGTTGATCATCATCGGCCAGAGAGATGTGCGCCCACACGCTTGCCCTGGTCTTCGCATCGGTGGTCGATCCCGTCAAGCTCTCGCAGTAAACCGTGCAGGCGTCGCCAAGTTCGTGGAGTGAGTGCTTTCATGCAACTGCTCCCGCTCTACAGGTGATCCGTGACCAGAACCCGGCCTTTGGCACCGAGCGAAGTCTTGCCGTCCTGGCCCTGGATTCTACCGCGCAACTCGACGATCTCACCGCGTAGCTTCTCGTTCGGCGTGACCTTCACCACCATCCATTCGAGACGGATCGTTTCATCGGCGTAGATGGGGCGGCGAAACCGAACCCAGAACTCCAGGCCCAACATCGCCCCCTTCTTGGAAAAATGCGAGGCCGTCAACGCGAGTAACAACGCGGTCGTGTGAGGCCCGCTGGCTGTCGGTCTGCCGAACCGCGTAGTCGCGGCGAACGCTGGATCGTGGTGGATTGGGTTGTTGTCGCCAGCGGCATCCGCAAACGCGACGACCGCGGCGGGTGACAGCGCAACTTCGGAGGAAAAGCGCTC
This sequence comes from uncultured Gammaproteobacteria bacterium, assembly GCA_963830745.1. Lineage (GTDB taxonomy): Bacteria > Pseudomonadota > Gammaproteobacteria > Steroidobacterales > Steroidobacteraceae > Steroidobacter. The sequence goes on along the minus strand of CAWHNL010000004.1, from coordinate 731,455 downwards.
TCTCGGATAGGCTCTCATGGCACCTCCGCGAACTGCATGTCGTACGCCTGATCGTTCTCGCCCACGATGCGAAATCCCAAGCGCTCGTAAAGGTGTCGAGCGGGATTCGCCTTGAGCACACTCAGGCTGACTGAAACGTGCGCTTGCACTGCGTCGGTCAGTAACTTCTTGAGGATCGTGCTGCCGAAGCCCCTGCCCTGCTTCTCCGGCAGGATCTGAATCTGAACCAGGTTCCAGTCGTCCGGGGTTCTGACGACTTTCAGCAATCCGACGGGTGTCCCCGACAGCAGGATGATCTCGGCGCAATCGAAGCTTGCCAGCACACGCTCGCGCCGCTCGCTCTCCGAGGGATCGATGCCAGAGAGCCGCAGATGCTCGCTCATCGTCTGGCGCCGGAGCTCGAGCAGAAATGGAATATCTGCTTCAGTCGCGGCGCGGAACGTCAGTGCTTGCGTCGTGTCGGTCATTGATACGTACGACCCTTGTGCTTGATCCAGCCGTCCACATGGCTGCGTTGAGGATCGCGGTGTGTCCAGTGGATGACGCCACCCTGCGGATTCCATTCATACTCGCCATAGAACTCGACTGGATCGCCGGCCTTCACAGATGCAACGCGATTCGCGAGATCGATGTTGTGAGCCACGAGCAGCGTTTGCCCGGATGCCAAGCGAACGATGAATCGCTGGTGACGGCTGCCGCTCATTGTCGTCAGGAAGGACTTTGGTGACGTGACCGCTGCCTTCGACCTGAACGTCGCTGCGGCGATTCTCGAACGCTGCTGTCAATACTTGGTCGCCACCGTTCGCGCCGACTGGCAGCGTCATGCTGCCGCCCTGGAATAAGCCCGCTTTCTACGGCGAAATAGGCTGCCGCCAGGGCAATGCCGATTAGAACGAGCTTCTTCATTCTCGTCCGTTGCTGTTGTTCTTACCTGCGCGACAACAATGAGCCGCACGGCTGTACACGTCAACGGCATCGCAAATCTGGCGTATAGTTTGCAGCCCGTCCCTCGGTCCGACAGGAGCCCGTCGCGTGCCCGAAAGAAACGCTACTGCCGCCGTCATCGGCGCCGGCGACTTCATCGGTGCAGCGATTGCCCGTCGCTTCGCCGCGGCCGGATTCACGGTTTTCGCTGGACGCCGCAATGGCGACAAGCTCGCGCCGCTGGTCGCGGACATCGAAGGCGCCGGCGGCCGGGTCGTCGCCCGCTCGCTCGATGCACGCAAAGAAGAAGAGATCGTCGCATTTCTTGCTGACGCCGACCGGCATGCGCCGCTCGAAGTCTGCATCTTCAACATCGGCGCGAATGTAAATTTTCCGCTGCTGGAAACGACCGAGCGCGTGTTCCGCAAGGTGTGGGAGATGGGCTGCTACTCGGGATTTCTCGCCACTCGCGAAGCAGCCCGTCACATGCTACCGCGCGGACGCGGCTGCATCTTTCTCACCGGCGCGACGGCGAGTCTCCGAGGTGGCGTCGGCTACTCCGCATTCGCGAGCGCCAAGTTCGGACTGCGCGCCGTAGCACAAAGCGCCGCTCGCGAGCTCGGTCCGAAGGAACATTCACGTCGCGCACTTGATTATCGATGCAGGCGTCGACACGGCGTTCGTGCGCGAGCGGATCAAGGCCGCAGGAGGCGAGGAAGCGCTCGCGAACCTCAAGCCCGATCAGCTGATGCGGCCGGAATCCGTCGCCGAAGCCTATTGGTCGTTGTATCAGCAGCCGCGCGACGCGTGGACCTTCGAGCACGAGATCCGTCCGTTCGCGGAGAAGTGGTGATGCGCGTCGAGTTTCATTTCGACTTCGGCAGCCCGAATGCCTATCTGAGCCACGTCGATCATCCCGCGCATCGAGCAGCGCACCGGCGCGAAGTTCGAGTATGTGCCGATCCTGCTCGGCGGCGTGTTCAAGCTGACGAACAACCGCTCGCCGGTGGAGAGCTACGCCGGCATCCGCAACAAGCTTCCCTACGAGCAGCTCGAAACGCAGCGCTTCATCCAGAAGCACGGCATCGAGAACTTTCAGTTCAATCCGTTCTTTCCCGTGAACACGCTCGCGCTGATGCGCGGTGCCGTTGCCGCGCAACGCCTCGGCGTGTTCGAGCGTTACGTCGACGAGATGTTCCGCCACATGTGGGCACAACCCAAGGACATGGACGATCCTGGCAGTCATCGGCGCCGCGCTCCAGGAATCCGGCTTCGATGCCGCGAAGCTGATGGCGCTTGCGCAGGATCAGACAGTCAAGGACGAGCTGGCCGCCAACACTTCGCGGTCCGTCGAGCGCGGCACATTCGGCGCGCCGACGTTCTTCGTCGATGACGAAATCTATTTCGGCAAAGATCGGTTGCGCGACGTCGAGGAAGCGATCGTCGCAAGGAGGAACGTAATGCGGATCGTGCTTCGCTGTTGCTGGATTGCTGCTGCTGAGCCTCGCTGCGCAGGTCGCCGGCGCAGCCGATGCTGACAGCTTCCGACTTCTTCGGGCTGCTGCGCGCCCGCGACATCACGCCTTTCGGTTTCCTGCGCCTCGATATGCGACCGACGCATGCCCTGAACATACCGAGCGGCAGCTTGGGCATCGAGATGGAACTGGCCTATCAGAACACCTGGGCGTTGAGCCCGGAGGTCGAGAGCTACCTCGGCACGCTGGAGGGCCGGCGTGAGATCGGGCCGGCCGAGCTGGACGCCATTCGCGCGCTGCCGGGCGAGAACTATCTCGCCGACTTCGAGCTGGGGCTGCTCGACATCACCTTTCAGTACAAGTTCTCCTCGCAGTGGGGCTGCGTACCTGGTGCTCAGCGGCGTGCACTACGGCGGCGGCTTTCTCGACAGCTCGATCGAAAGCTTTCACGACACGTTCGGCTTCAGCGATTTCGGCCGCCCGGCGGTCGTCCGCAACGGCACCAGCTACATCCTCGACCTGAAGAACTCGCAGGTCGCGCTGTTCGAAGCGCCGACCAGCGGCGGCTTCCTCGACCCGACGATCGGCTTGCGCTACTCCGGACTCACGTTCGGCAAGGACTGGCAGGTGATCCTCGAGGCCGCGGCGAAAGTGCCCGTGCGCGGCCGGCGCGATCTGCTGTCGACCGGGCGCAGCGATTACGGGCTGCAAATGACGCTGCAGAAGTTCGCCGATCACCACGCGTGGTATATGGCCGGCTCTGCGGTCTACTACGCCGGCAGCCCGAACTTCGCGCCGAACGACTCGGAGATCATTCCGACGCTCCTCGTCGGCTACGAGCGGCATCTCACCGGCAACACGCACGTGATCCTGCAGGGCTACGTCAGTCCCAGCGTCTACTCGCATCAGCGACACCGACCTGGATGAGCTGCTCGCGACCAAGTACCAGGCGAGCCTCGGCATCTATCACCGCATCGGCGCCGGGCTGATCTCGTTCGCGATCACCGAAAACCTGCAGAACCTCAACAACACGCCGGACATCGGTTTCCAGCTCGGGTTCGCCTTCAGCGCCGGCGTTGCGGGGAGTAGATCGTCATGCAGGAAATCCGCCGCAGTCAGGAGCGGGGCTATGCCGACCATGGCTGGCTCAAGTCGTACCACTCGTTCTCGTTCGCGGACTACTTCGATCCGAAGCACGTCGAGTTCGGCCCGCTGCGCGTCATCAACGAGGACCGCGTCGCCGCCGGCCAGGGCTTCGGCACGCACAGCCACCGCGACATGGAGATCATCAGCTACGTGCTGGCGGGCGAGCTCGCGCATCGCGACTCGATCGGCAACGGCTCGACGATTCGTCCCGGCGACGTGCAGCGCATGAGCGCGGGCCGCGGCGTGCGCCACAGCGAGTTCAACCCCTCGCCCGCGAGCCTGGTGCATTTCCTGCAGATCTGGATCCAGCCGAACGTGCAGGGCATCGAGCCGAGCTACGAAGAGAAGCGCTTCGCACCCGACGAGAAGCGTGGGCGTCTGCGGTTGATCGCATCGCCCGACCAGAGCGAAGGCTCGGTGTTGATTCACCAGGACGCACGCGTGTACGCAGGCCTGCTCGACGGCGCCGAGAGCGCCTCGTTGAAAGTCGCGCCGGGCCGGCTGATCTATGTCCACGTTGCGCGCGGGGCGGTACAAGCCAACGGCGTTGCACTGGAAGCGGGCGACGCACTGAAATTGAGCGACACGCTGCAGTTACAACTGCAAGACGGACGCGACGCGGAGGTACTGGTCTTCGATCTGCCGAGCGAGTAACTTCGAGCCATGAGCCGCCCCATCGATCTCGCAGTTCCCGTCAGCGCCGTCGACCACGCTCTCGGCTCCGAGCATTCGCCGGTGACCGTCGTCGAGTACGGCGACTTCGAGTGCCCGACCTGCAAGCAGGCCGCGCCCGCGGTCAAGCTCATGCTCGAGCGGTTCGGCCCGCGCATCCGCTTCGTCTTCCGCCACTTCCCGGTCGAGTCGGCGCATCCGCATGCCATGCACGCGGCGCAAGCCGCCGAGGCGGCCGGCGGACAGAGCAAGTTCTGGCAGATGCACGACCTGCTGTTCGACAACCAGCGTCATCTCAAGATGGCCAACCTGCGCGAGTATGCGCAGCGCCTGGAGCTGGACATGCCGCGCTTCATCGCGGAGATGGACGACGAGATCTACTTGCAGCGCGTGCGCGAGCACATGGAGGGCGGCACCCGGAGCCACGTGCGTGGCACGCCGACGTTCTTCATCAACGGCGTCATTCAGGACGTCTCCTTCGGCATGCACGCGCTGATCGATGGCGTCGAAGCGGCGCTCAGGAGAGTCGACCGATGAGCTTCTTCGCGAGCCAGACTTTCACGCTCATCCACGCCGCACTGAGCTTGATCGGCATCGCGGCAGGCCTGGTCGTGCTGTTCGGGCTCCTCAGGAACAACCCGCTCAACAGCTGGACGCTGTGGTTCCTGGTCACGACCGTGGCCACGACGCTGACCGGCTTTCTATTCCCGTTCCGCGGTTTCACGCCCGCGATCGGCACCGGCATCGTGTCGTCGTTGGCGCTCGCGGCCACCCTCCCCGCGCGCTACACGTTTCAGCTGGCAGGCTCGTGGCGCTGGATCTATGTGGTCGGCGCAGTCGTGTCGCTGTACCTGAACTGCTTCGTGCTGGTCGTGCAGGCATTCCTGAAAGTGCCAGCGCTGCACGCACTCGCGCCGCAGGGCACCGAGCCGCCGTTCGTCCTCACACAGGGACTGGTGCTGGTGCTGTTCGTGATCGCGGGTTTTCTCGCAGTCCGCCGCTTCCACCCCGCCGCCGCGCAGGCCGTCCTGGCACACAGCTAGACATCAGCCGGGCGCGCGGATGCGGAACCGCAAGACCGGTCCGTTCCAAACCGGCGTGGCGAGGTCGATCTCCTCGATGTGCTGCGCGAGCGGATGCTCGCCGATCGCCCTGCGCCAGAACGCCAGGCCACTGACGTTCCTGCGCGCGATCGCCGCTTCCCACATCCCTGGATAGCGACTGAAGATCGCTTGTGCGGCCGCGGTTCCCGCGCCGCTGCGCCGATGCTTTCGCAGCACGAAGAACTCCGCCATGTTGCGGTCGAGCGGCCGATCCGTGTGCGTCAGGCGATTGAGCAGTGCGAACCCGACGATGCGCGAGTTCACGCGCAGCAGCAGCGGCACGTGGTCCGGTTCGCGCCAATAGGGATCCAGCGGGTACGCGGGGAAGCGGCCCTGGTCGTCGACCTCGCCCGTCGGGCGGTCGTACCACTGCTCCGAGAAGTCATGCGTGTAGAGCTGCATGAGGTTCTCGAACACGATTCGCTCGCTGGGCTTCGCGACTACGACTTCGACGACAGACATGGCTACAACCACCTGGCCTTGCGCAGGCGATAGAAGATATAGGTGTCCAGCGCGGCCATCACGCCCAGCACGATTGCGTAACCGTAGCGCCAGCGCAGCTCGGGCATGTAGTCGAAGTTCATGCCGTAAATCCCCACGACCAGCGTCGGCACCGCGATCAGCGCGGCATAGGCGGCCAGGCGTTTCATGTTCTCGCTTTCCTGGAGCGTAATCATCGACAGGTTGACGGAGATGGCAGTCGATACGCTGTCGCGAATCGACTCGATGGTCTGATTGAGCCGCTGCAGATGATCGGAGACATCGCGAAAATACTCCTGCATCCCGGCACATGCCAGCGGCACCCGCGCGCCGGAGATATTCCCGAGGCTCTCGAGCAGCGGCACGACCGCATGACGAAATAGCATGAGCCGCTGCTTCAACGCATAGAGCGCCTCGATGTTCGCGCGCGGCGCAATCGCCGCGAAGATCTGCTCCTCGATTCGTTCCAGCTCCGCCTCGACCCCTTGCAACAGCGGGAAATAGCGATCGACGACTGCGTCCATCAGCGCATACAGAACGTAGCCAGGACCCCGGCGCAGCAGCTCCGGCTCGTTTTCGGCGCGGGCACGCACCTCCTGAAATCCTCTCTCGACGCCGCTGCGCACCGTCAGGATGTAGTTGTGCCCGACGAAGACGGCGACCTCACCGATTCGCAACTGACCGTGCACGGCCTCGATCATGTGCAGGACTACGAAGACCACCTCGCCATACTCTTCTATCTTCGGCCGCTGATGGCCGTGGCGTGCATCTTCGACCGCGAGCGGATGCAGATTGAACTCGGCCTGCATCAGCTCCAACGCGCGGGCGTCCGGTTCCAGCAGCGCGACCCAGACGAAACAACCGGGTTGCACCAGGTAGCGATGGATGTCCTGCGGCTCGACATCCGCGAGCTTCCGCCCGTCCTGATACGCCACGCAGCTGATCAGCATCGATCGTCACCCCCTGCCGAAATTCTCACACCGCACTGTCTCCCCCGGAAGCAGGCGTGCCCCTACGCTCTTCGCCATGAGAATCGCTCAAGTATCATTGTTACACGATACCGTTGCGCCCTGGCCGTCGAGCAACGCCGGCCGCGCAGCATCCTATCTGATCGAAGAGCTCGTCAGCGAAGGCCACGAAGTCACGCTGTTTTCGAGCGACGACTGGGAAACGTCCGCCGACTTTCGACGCATGGTCGCAAGCGTGCATCGCCGGGCGCAGGACTTCGACATCGTTCATCTGCACTGCGACCGTCCGGACTTTCCCGCGACCGCAGACCCCGAGGTCCCGAGCGTCGCAACCGTCCATGCACCGTGCGGAATTCTCGAGCGGGCCGATTCGGGAATGCCGCTGATCCCGACGTCACGGCGTCAGGCCGGCTCGGCTGGCAGTGGCTCGCGCAAGCCGATAGAGCTCGGACTACCGCGCGACCTGCACGCGTTTCGCGAGCCACCGGGCGCTCACTTGGCGTTCAACGGGCCGATCTCACGAGACAGCGGGATCCAGTGCGCGGTCGAAGTCGCCGCTCGTGCCGGCCTGCAGCTGAAGGTAGCGTGCGAAGTCCCGCCGCAAGACAGGAGTTACTTCTGCGAGATCTTCGTACCCATGCTTCACAGCGACTCGCAAGTGCAATGGCTGGGCGAGGTCGGCGATCGCAGCATGAACGAGTTGCTCGGGGGCGCGCGTGCGCTGCTGGCGGCGTGTGATCGGTCCGGAGCATTCGACCTGCAGGTTGTCGAAGCGCTGGCATGCGGAACGCCCGTCATTGCATGGGCCGACACTGCCGCCGCGGACATCATCCAGGATGGAGTGTCGGGCTTCGTGGTTCGCAGCACCGACCAGGCCGTGAAGGCCGTCGCGAGAATCGAAGAACTGGATCGGCGCGCATGTCGGCAGCTCTTCGAGGAGCGCTTCGACGTGCGGCGAATGACCAGCCAGTACCTGAGCCTGTATCGCACCGTCATCCACGCGTACGACTGCGCCACCGTCACGGTCGCAGGCTGCCTGCGACGTTTCAGTTGAAATAGGTGCGAGGCCTAATACTCACGCCGCGCTCACAGGGCGCCGCGTAGAGTGAACGCGACAGCATCATTCGCTGGAGATCGTCGTGGAAGGAAAGATCTTGATCGCAACGGTGGCATTGGTCGTGGTCACCTGGCTGCTCTACAAGCTCGCCGAATGGCTGGAGCCGCGCAAATGAGTGTCATGAGCTGGATCGGTCTGGTGCTGTCGATCGCGCTGGGTATCTACCTGTTCGTGGCGCTGCTGCTCCCGGAGAAATTCGAATGAACGCGCTGGGCGTAGTGCAGATTCTGTTGTACATCGCCGTGCTCGTGGCGCTGGTCAAGCCGCTCGGCACGTTCATGGCGAAGGTGTACGACGGCGAGCGGACCTTCCTGTCGCCGGTGCTCGAACCGCTCGAGCGCGGCATCTATCGCCTCGCCGGCATCCAGCCGTCGGTCGGAGTCGAACTGGAAGCGTTACGCGCTCGCAGTGTTGCTGTTCAATTTCATCGGCTTCGTCGTCGTGTATCTGTTGCAACGTCTGCAGGGCGTGCTGCCGCTGAACCCGCAGGGCTTCGCCGCAGTGAGCCCCGACTCGTCCTTCAACACTGCCGTGAGCTTCGCCAGCAACACCAACTGGCAGGGTTACGGCGGCGAGGCGACGATGAGTTACCTCACGCAAATGCTCGGGCTCGCGGTCCAGAACTTCGTCTCGGCGGCGTCCGGCATGGCAGTACTGGTCGCGCGTGATCCGCGGTTTTGCGCGCCGGCGCGCCAACGAGATCGGCAACTTCTACGTCGACCTCACGCGCAGCACTCTGTACATCCTGTTGCCGCTGTCGCTGCTGCTCGCCGTCATTCTCATGTCACAGGGTGTCGTGCAGAGCTTCTCGGCCTACAAGAGCTGTCGACCTGGTCGAGCCCGGTCTGAGCGCGTGAGCGACGCAGGCGCGCACGAAACGGAGCAGGTGACGCAGCAGACGATACCGCTCGGACCCGCTGCGAGTCAGATTGCGATCAAGCAGCTCGGCACCAACGGCGGCGGATTCTTCAACGTGAACTCCGCGCATCCGTTCGAGAACCCGACACCGCTGGCGAATTTTCTCGAGGTGCTCGCGATCCTGCTCATCCCCGCCGCGCTGTGCTACACGTTCGGCCGCATGATCGGCGACACGCGCCAGGGCTGGGCGATCCTGATTGCCATGCTGGTGATCTTCGTGCCGCTGACGTTCGGCGCCTATGTTGCCGAGCAGTCGGGCAATCCGCGCCTCGAGGCGCTCGCCGTCGACCAGAATGCCAGTCGCCACGCAGTCGGGCGGCAACATGGAAGGCAAGGAAGTGCGCTTCGGCATCGCGAACTCGGCGCTGTGGGCCAGCGCGACGACCGCGCTTCCAACGGCTCGGTCAACTCGATGCACGACTCGTTTACGCCGCTCGGCGGGCTCGTTCCCATGTGGCTCATGCAGCTCGGCGAAGTCGTGTTCGGCGGCGTCGGCAGCGGCCTGTACGGCATGCTCATGTTCGCCGTAGTCGCCGTGTTCATCGGCGGCCTGATGGTCGGGCGCACGCCGGAGTACCTCGGCAAGAAGATCGAATCCTACGAAGTGAAGATGGCTTCGATCGTGATCCTGGTTCCGCCGCTGATCGTGCTGGTCGGCACGGCAATCGCCAGTGTGACGCCCGCGGCGGCGAGCAGCGTTGCCAATCCCGGCGGTGCACGGATTCTCCGAAATCCTCTATGCGTTCTCGTCCGCAGGCAACAACAACGGCAGCGCGTTCGCCGGGCTGTCCGCCAACACGCCCTTCTACAACATCGCGCTCGGCATCGCGATGTGGGCGTCGCGGTACTGGCTGATGATTCCGGTGCTGGCGCTCGCCGGCAGCCTGGCCGCAAAGAAAGCGACTGCGGTCACCGCAGGCACGCTGCCCACGCACACGCCGCTGTTCATCACCTTGCTGGTCGGCGTCGTGCTGATGGTCGGTGCGTTGACGTTCGTGCCTGCGCTCGCGCTCGGCCCGATCGTCGAGCATCTGCAGATGATTGCCGCCGGACGCTGAATCGAGGTTCGTGAACATGACGACTCATGCAAAGCCGATCCCGGGACTGACGCCGGTCGAAGGCCTGGCACCCCGGCCGAAAGCGCCGTTCGTGACGGGGCAGATCCTGCGCTCGGCGATCTGGGAGTCCTTCCGCAAGCTCGATCCGCGCGTGCAGATCCGCAATCCGGTGATGTTCGTCGTGTTCGTCGGCAGCATCCTGACGACGATCATCGGGATCGGCGCCGCGCTCGGTGAGATTCGCAGACGAGGGCAGCCCGGGATTCATTCTGGCAGTCGCCGTCTGGCTGTGGCTGACGGTGTTGTTCGCGAACTTCGCCGAGGCTGTCGCCGAGGGCCGCGGCAAGGCGCAGGCAGCGACATTGCGCTCGATGCGGCGCCACGTGCACGCCAAGAAATTGTTCAGCAACAAGCAAGACCGAGTATCACACCGTCGAGGCGGGTGCCTTGCGCAAGGGCGACGTGGTGCTGGTCGAGACGGGCGACATCATTCCGGCGGACGGCGAGATCATCGAAGGCGTCGCCTCGGTGAACGAAAGCGCCGTGACCGGCGAATCCGCGCCCGTGCTGCGCGAAGCCGGCGGCGATTTCTCCTCGGTGACCGGCGGCACGCGGGTGCTGTCCGACTGGATCCTGGTGCGCGTCACCAGCCGCGAAGGCGAAGGCTTCCTCGATCGCATGATCGCAATGGTCGAAGGCGCGAAGCGCGGCCGCACGCCCAATGAAATCGCGCTGTCCATCCTGCTCGCGATGATGACGCTGGTGTTCCTGCTGGCCACGGCTACGCTCGCGCCGTTCTCGCAGTTCGCGGTCAACGCCGCCGGGACAAGGCTCGGTCGTCACGATGACGGTCCTCATCGCCCTGCTGGTGTGCCTGATTCCCACGACGATCGGCGCGCTGCTCTCGGCCATCGGCATCGCCGGCATGGATCGCATGGTGCGCGCGAATGTCATCGCGACTTCCGGACGCGCGGTCGAGGCTGCCGGTGACGTGGACGTGCTGCTGCTCGACAAGACCGGCACGATCACGCTCGGCGACCGCCAGGCGTCCGCGTTCATTCCCGCTCCCGGTGTCAGCGAGCAGGAGCTCGCGGATGTGGCGCAGCTCGCATCGCTCGCCGATGAAACGCCCGAGGGCCGCTCGATCGTGGTGCTGGCCAAGCAGAAATTCCAGCTGCGCGGCCGCGACCTGGCCGCGACGCCGCACGTCTTCCACAAGTTCACCGCGCAGACGCGCATGAGCGGCGTCGATATCGAAGGCCGACGCCTGCGCAAAGGCGCCGCGGACGCCGTGCGCAAGTTCATCGAGGAGCAAGGCGGCGCATGGCCGAGCAAGATCAGTGAAGCAGTGGACACCGTCGCGCGCGCCGGGTCGACGCCGCTCGTGGTTGCCGAGGGCCGGCGGGCGCTCGGCGTCGTCGAGCTGCGAGACATCGTCAAGGGCGGCATCCGCGAGCGCTTCGCAGAGCTGCGGCAGATGGGCATCAAGACCATCATGGTCACGGGCGACAACCGGCTGACGGCTGCGGCAATTGCCGCGGAAGCCGGCGTCGATGACTTCCTCGCCGAAGCCACGCCGGAAGCGAAGCTCGAATTGATCCGCAAGAACCAGGCGGAGGGACGACTCGTCGCCATGTGCGGCGACGGCACCAACGATGCGCCGGCGCTCGCGCAGGCAGACGTCGCGGTCGCGATGAACACCGGCACGCAGGCGGCGAAGGAAGCCGGCAACATGGTCGACCTGGATTCCAACCCGACCAAGCTCATCGAAGTCGTCGATGTCGGCAAGCAGATGCTCGTCACGCGCGGCGCGCTGACGACGTTCTCGATTGCCAACGACGTTTCCAAGTACTTCGCGATCATCCCGGCGGCGTTTGCCGCGACCTATCCGGCGCTCGATGCGCTCAACGTCATGCAGCTCGCGACGCCGCAGAGCGCGATCATGTCCGCCGTCATCTTCAATGCAATCGTCATTCCGGCGCTCGTGCCGCTTGCACTGCGCGGGGTCAAGACGCGGGCCGCATCGGCGGCGCAGCTGCTGCGCCGGAACCTGCTCGTGTACGGGCTGGGCGGCATCGTGTTGCCGTTCATCGGCATCAAGGCCATCGACATGTTGCTTGGTCGCGTCGGTGCGGTTTGAGATCGGTGCGGCACAGGAGAGAATCCATGAATGAGCTCCGCCCAGCGTTGGTCGTTTTCGGTCTGCTGACCGCTGTTGACCGGCATCGTGTATCCGCTGGTCGTCACGGGCATCGGGCAGGCAGCGTTTCACCGGTCAGGTCGAACGGCAGCATCCTGCAGTCCGGCGATCGTGCGGTCGGCTCACGGCTGCTCGGCCAGCCGTTCTCGGATCCGAAGTATTTCTGGAGCAGGCCGTCGGCGACCGGTCCGCAGCCGTACAACGGCGCGGTCTCGAGCGGCTCGAACCAGGGCCCGATCAACCCTGCGCTCGAAGCGGCAGTACGAGATCGGGTAGCCGCGTTGCGCGCGGCGGATCCGAGCAATACCGCGCCGGTGCCTGTGGATCTGGTAACCGCTTCCGGCAGCGGTCTCGATCCGCACATCTCGCCCGCGGCGGCCGAGTATCAAGTCGCCGCGTGTCGCGCGCACGAGAAAAATGAGCGAAGCAGACGTTCGCAAGCTGGTGGCGGCAGCCACCGACGGCCGCACGTTCGGTATCCTCGGTGAGCCGCGCGTCAACGTGCTGGAGTTGAATCTCGCGCTCGATGCACCTGCGGATGCACAATTGGCCCGATGAATGAAGCACGGCCCGATCCCGATCAGCTGCTCGCGACGGTCAAGGCCGAGGAGGCCCGGGCGAGGCGCGGCAAGCTGAGGGTCTTCTTCGGGTCGAGCGCCGGCGTCGGCAAGACCTATTCGATGCTGGAGGCAGCGCGCAACGTCCGCGCCAGCGGCGTCGACCTCGTCGTCGGCTACGTGGAACCGCACGGCCGCGTCGAGACCGAGAGGCTGCTCGAGGGCCTGGAGCAGCTGCCGACGCTTGCAGTGAAATATCGCGGCACCGTGCGCCGCGAATTCGATCTCGATGCGGGCCTCAAGCGCCGGCCGGCGATCCTGGTCGTGGACGAGCTGGCGCACTCGAATCTCATCGACGGCGACCCGCCGCCGCGCCATGCCAAGCGCTGGCAGGACATCGAAGAGCTGCTCGAGCAAGGCATCAACGTGTGGACGACGGTCAACGTCCAGCATCTCGAAAGTCTCAATGACCTGGTTGCGCAGATCACCGGCGTGCGCCAGCGCGAAACGATCCCCGATCGCATCTTCGACGAGGCCGACGAGGTCGAGCTGATCGACCTGCCGCCGGACGACCTGATCGCGCGGCTCAAGGCCGGCAAGGTCTATGTGCCCGAGCAGGTCGCCACCGCGATCGACCGTTTCTTCCGCAAGTCGAACCTGCTTGCGCTGCGCGAGCTGGCGCTGCGGCGCGTGGCCGATCGCGTCGATGCCGCGGCGCGCGCGTCGGTGATCGCCGATCGAACCTCGCGCGCCTGGATGGCCCGGGACCGTGTGCTCGTCGCGATCGGTCCGGACGATCAGGCCGAACAGGTCGTGCGTGCGGGCAAGCGCGTTGCGGACGCGCTGGATGCGCAGTGGACGGTCGTGTATGTGGAAACGCCGGACGCTGTTGCGCCTGTCGACCGCGGAACGCAATCGACGGATCGACTTGCTGCGACTCGGCAGAGTCACTGGGTGCGGAGACTGTGACTCTCGACGGTCCGTCTGCGGCGCAAGTGCTGCTCGACTATGCGCGCACGCGCAACGCGACGCGGCTGGTGATCGGTGCAGCCAAGCGTCGCGGCTGGCGAGCTTGGTTGCGACCCTCCACGACGACCGAAGTCGTCCGCAAGGCGCGCGGCTTCGACGTGATCACGATCGGCATGGCAGACCAGGCGCGCCCGGCGGAGCAGCGCGGTCCGAGTGTGCTGTCAGAGGCGCCGGTGCCGATGCAGTGGCATCGCTACGGCTGGGCCTTGCGACTACGCTGATCTGCACCGCCGTCGCCTTCGCCATGTATCCGTATTTCGAGCTGGCGAACATCGTGATGGCCTACGTGCTCGGCTCGACCATCGCAGGCGTCCGGTTCGGCCGTGGTCCGGCGATCGTGGCGGCCGTGGCGAACGTGCTCGCATTCGATTTCTTCTTCGTTCCGCCGCGTCTATACGTTCTCGGTTGCCGACGTCGCAGTATCTCGTGATGTTCGGAGTGATGCTGACCGTCACGCTGGTCATCGCGAACCTCATGGCGAGCGTGCGCCAGCAGACTCGCGTGGCCGGGGCGCGCCAGCGGCGCACGGCGCTTCTGTATGCGATGAGTCGCGAGCTCGCCGCGACGCGCGGCGTCACGAGCATGGCGCAGGTCGCGGTCCGCCACGTAGCCGAAGTGTTCGACTGCAAGGCTGTCGTGTTGCTGCCGGATGCGAATGGGCGACTGCACTATCCGCGTCGAATCGCCGCTCGAAGGATCGTTCGTCGAGGCGGATCTTGTCGATCGCCCAATGGGTCGTCGATCACGGCAAGCGTGCAGGCCTCGGCTCCGATACGCTGCCGGCTGCGCCGGCGCTTGTATGTGCCCTTGAGTGACGAGCGTCAGCGCCTGGGCGTCCTGGCGGTGCTGCCGGAGAACCGGCGGCGCATTCTGCTCCCGGAGCAGCGGCACCTGCTGGAGACCTTCGCAGGACAACTCGGATTGGCGATGGAGCGTGCGCAACTGGCCGAGCAGGCGGAGACGGCACGCGTGGCCGCCGAAACCGAGAGCCTGCGCAATACGCTGCTCGCCTCGATCTCGCACGACCTGCGCACGCCGCTCGCGGTGATTGCCGGCGCGAGCAGCACACTCGCCGAGCATGGCGACGATCTCGACGCCGCGTCGCGCACGTCGCTGGCGCGATCCATCGAGACCAAGGCCCGCGACATGTCCGAGCTGGTGTCGAACGTGCTGGACCTGATGCGCTTCGAGTCGGGACAGATCGCTCTGCGCCGCGACTGGGATACGCTCGACGACCTGATCGGCTCGGCGCTGGCGCGCGTCGAGGAGCGTCTGCGCGAGTCATCCGGTCAGTGTCGATCTGCCCGTCGGATCTTCCCGCCGTGCATGTCGATGCGGATCTGATCGTCCAGACGTTTGCGAATCTGCTCGACAACGTGGCGAAGTACACGCCGCCGGGTACTGCCGTGCGCATCTCTGCGCGCGAGCTGATGACGGATTCGTGCAGCGTGACGGTGGACGACGAGGGGCCGGGCCTGCCGACGATGGGGCGCGAGCGCCTGTTCGACAAATTCCAGCGCGGCAGGGACGAAGGGACAGTCGTCGGAGCGGGCCTCGGGCTCGCGATCTGTCGTGCGATCGTCCGGGCGCACGGCGGCGAGATTCAGTGCCGGCGACCGTCCGGGCGGCGGTGCACGCTTTCAGTTCACGCTGCCGACCCGGGAAGACATGCCGTGACCCAGGCGATGCATCAGATCCTGGTCATCGAGGACGATGCATCGATCCGCAGCGTGCTGCGCGTGTTGCTGCACGCGGAGCACTATCGCGTCATCGAAGCCGAAACCGCTGCCCGTGCCGAGATCGAAGCACGCAGTCACAAGCCGGACCTGCTGCTCGTGGACCTCGGATTGCCGGACGGCGACGGGCTGAAGGTCATTCAACGCATCCGCACGTGGTCGCCCGTGCCGATCGTCGTGCTGTCGGCGCGGACGATGGAGGCGCAGAAGATCGCTGCGCTCGACGCCGGCGCCGACGACTACGTCGCGAAACCGTTCAGCGCGCCGGAATTGCTCGCGCGTGTGCGGGCAGCCCTGCGGCGCAGCGCACGCAGCAGCTGAGCAACCGCCGGTGTTGCAGCTCGGCGAGATCACCGTCGATCTGGCGCGGCGACAGACTCGCTCGGGCCAGGACGAGGTCCATCTCACGCCGCTCGAGTATCGAGTATTGGAAGCGCTGGCGCGCCAGGCCGGCATGATCGTGACGCCGAACCAGCTCATCAAAGAAGTCTGGGGTCCCGACCGGAGCGACGACACTCGCAACCTGCGGGTGTGCCTGAAAAACCTGCGCCAGAAGATCGAGCCGAACCCGTCCCGCCCGCACTTCATCGTCACAGAAGCGGGTCTCGGTTACCGGCTGCGGGTCAGCGATCCCGTCGATTGACAACGCCCTCCACTTTACTGGACAGTACGTCCAGTATGAAGGAACGCGCTGTAGCCGCCGCTCCCGACATCAACTCCCGCATCGCGCGGCGCGTGCGCCAGCTGCGCACGCAGCTCGGCATGACGCTCGACGGCCTCGCCGCCAAGTGCGACGTCAGTCGCTCCATGCTGTCGCTGGTGGAGCGCGGCGAGAGCAGCCCGACAGCCGTCGTGCTGGAGAAGATCGCGACCGGCCTCGGCATCGCCCTCGCCGGCCTGTTCGACGATGCGAGCGCGCCCGCCAGCCCACTCTCCCGGCGTACCGATCGCACGACCTGGCGCGACCCGCAGTCCGGTTACCTGCGGCGAAACATCTCGCCGGCCAACTACCCCTCCCCGGCTCAGATCGTGGAAGTCATGCTGCCCGCAGGCGCGCGAGTGGCGTACGAAAGCGGTGCGCGCGATGTGAACCTGCATCAGCAGCTGTGGATCCAGGAGGGCACGATCGAGGTGACGGTCGGCAACGTCACGTACCGCCTCACCAAGGACGATTGCCTCGCGATGCAGCTCAACGAGCCGATCACGTTCCGCAACCGCACGCGCAAGGCCGCGCGGTACATCGTGGTGCTCGCGTCGGAGCGCCCGCGCACGACGAGGAGATGAGGCATGGCGTACGAGATCGACGTCCGCGCGCTCCAGAAGTTCGGCGAACAGGAGCTGCAGGCGCTGAGCGACGTGCTGATCGACTGCGTGGAAGGCGGCGCGTCGGTGAGCTTCATGTTTCCGATGACGCGCGGCAAGGCCCTGGCCTATTGGCGCGACGTCGCGGCGAGCGCAGTGCGCTGCGAGCGCATCGTGCTGGCCGCCTACGACGCGGCGGAAACGATCGTCGGCACCGTGCAAGTCGTGTTCGCCCAGCCGGAGAACCAGCTGCATCGCGCCGACGTCGCGAAGATGCTGGTGCATCGACGCGGTCGGCGACGCGGTGTGGGTGCAGCGTTGCTGGTGGCCGCGGAACGTCATGCGCTCAGGTCGGGCAAGACGCTGCTCGTGCTCGACACGGCCTCTGCGGATGCCGAGCGGCTGTACGTCCGGCAGGGTTGGCAGCTGTGCGGGCGCATCCCCGACTACGCGTTCATGCCCGACGGCGCGCCCTGCGCGACTACGGTCTACTACAAGTCACTGCGCGGCCCGTGAGGCGCGGCGACGGCCCAGTACGCCGCGCTCACTCGGGCCGCGAGTGAAGAGGGTGCGAGTCGCGAAAATACGGCGGAGCAAAAATATGGCCATACGCGAGCTCATCACGGAACGTAGGGTGCGCTCCGGAGCGCGTTGCCGAATCGGCAACGACTACCCAATTTGCGGGTAGGGCCTACCTATCTTTTGGTTCGCCTGGCCGGGTCAGCGCCGCGAGCGCTGGTGTGCGCCGAGATGACGTTCAGCAGCTCGCGCGAGACGCGCTCGTCGATTTCTGCAGCGTGCGACAGCTGCACCGGGTAGCGCACGATCGCATCGACGCCGGCCGCCGAGAAGCGCAACTGCACCGAAGGCAGCGGATCGCCGGTCTCGTGAGAGGACGCGGCCTTCTGGATCTCCCGCGTCTGGCGCACGATGTCCTCGCGATAGTCGGCGATGACCCGCGTCACGGCCTCGACCATCTTGTCCTTGAGCGCCGCGTAGTCCGCGCCGGTCGGCAGGCCGAACGTCACTTCATGCCACGCGAGATTGACGCCCGGGATCTGTTTGAACAGTCCGCCCGACGCCTGGAAGATGATCGAGTTCGCGAACGCGACGACGCGGCCGGTCGGCGCCATCTGCGCCGTCGCCGGTCAGCTCCATCAGGTGCAGGCGCACCAGTCCCATCTCGATGACCTCGCCGGTCACGCTGCCGATCTGCACGCGATCGCCGACGCGGATGCCGTATTTGCCGATCAGGAAGAAGTAGCCGACGATCGAGACCAGCACGCTCTGCATCGCGACCGCGAGACCGGCGGTGATCAGGCCGGCGAACGTCGCCAGCGAGCCGAGCTCGGTCGAGAAAGTCGAGGCCGCGATCGCTACGACCAGCGACCCACAGCACGATTTTCTGCAGCAGCAGCAAGCGCGAGCGGCGGCGCGCCTCGATGCACGTAGCGATACACGGCGCGACGCCAGAGCTGGGCGAGCAGCGAACACGACCGCCAGCAAGCCGGCGAACAACGCCACGCGCAGCCCCAAAGCTTCGAGCGCATCGCGATACTGCTTCTTGCGTTGCCTCGCGCCAGTTGGCGAGATTGCGGCGATATTGATCGAGCAGCACGCCCGCCTTGCTCAACGGCGTCACGATCGAAGACGTCTGCTGGAACAGCCACGCGAGCGTGTCGTACTGATCGCGCACGCCGCGGAGGTTCGCGCCGTTCGTGCTATCGGCTTGCGCCGCGAGCGCGTCACCGCGATCCGCGAGACGCTTCAGCTGCTCGAGCGGCGGCGTGCGAATGGTGTTGAACGTCTGCTGCAGCTCGGCCGTCCGCTGATCGATCTGCTCGATCGTGCGCGCCTTGGCGGAAAGCCGAAACACCGTGGCCGCCAGGTCCCAGATCCCGAACCGGCTGAGCGAGCTGCCAGCAGCGGCGCCAGTCGATCCGGACGTCGTCGAGTCCGCAGCCTGCCGATGTCGCTGCGACTGACGCCTGCGTGCCGCTCGCCGCAGGAATCGACGCAGCGATGGCGTCGATGTGTGCCTTGAGCGCGTTCGCGCCGAAGCCGGTCGCATCGGTCTCGTTGGCGAACTGCGCCATGTTCCCGAGCATGTTGCGCCGTGCGTTCAGCAGATCGAGCTGCCCCTGCAGCACCGAGATCCGTCGACTGCAGGTGTCGCCTGATCCTGCTTCGGTCGCGCTCGCCAGCTCGCGCTTGCTCGCCTCGATTTCCGCCTGGATCGACGCGCGCTGGTCGTCGAGCTGCTTGCGCAGCCGGCTCAGCGACTGCTCCGATGCGGCCTCCTCCGCTGCCTGCTTCACACCGGCTTCGCTGCTCAGCAGCTCGGCGTTGGCGCGGGCGATCTCGAAGGCCAGCTTCATGACCTTGTCGGCCGTCTGCCGATTCGCATACAGGATCAGCAGGTCGCTCGGCTGCGTGGCCGCCTGCTGCTGGGTGCCGAGCGTGCGATACCAGTCGACGGTCTCATCGAGGATCTGCACGACCTGGTCGCCGGTCATGACGGCGCGCGACTCCGTCGCGGTCGCGGCGGGCTCAGTCGGCGCCTCGGCGGCACGGGCAGCGAACACGGCGATGCCCATCAGGACAGCTATTGCAATTGTTGCGCGCATGGGACTCCATTCTACAGTCCCAATGGGGAGATGACGCGCGGGGAACGCAGTCGCGCTTTTATACCGTCTCGACGGACGGCCTTAGTCGGCTTCCTGCTCGAACAGCGACACGACATTCGCGCGGACGGAGGTCTCGCGCGAGCCGCGTAGCTGCAGCCGATAGCGCAGATCACCCAGCTCGAGCACATCGTTGTCGTGCATCAGGTGCTGTTTCACCTGCTCGCCGTTCACGAAGCAGCCGTTGGTGCTGCCTGCATCCTCGACGATGATGCCGTTCGGCCCGATCAGCAGCCGCGCGTGATTGCGGCTGACCATTTTCGAGGGCAGCGCGATGTCGTTCTCCGCCGTGCGTCCGATCGTGAGCATCGAGCCGGTCAGCCGGATGATGTCGCCGCCATGCTCGATCGGCTCCAGCACCCAGGCGGGCTCTTCGACCACCGCCGGCGGAGCCTTTTCGCCGATGCGATTGACGTCGCGACGGATCGCGGCCAGCGCTTCCGAATGCACGGCGAGGTCGGCTTCCAGCTCGTCGATCTTGTGATCCCTGCGGAAGATCTCCTGCGTGAGCTGCTTCGAGCGGGCGCGCGCCTTGTCGCGCTGATCCGCCATGATTGCGCACTCGTCGTGCGCTGTTTGCAGCTGCAAACGGAGCCCTTCGGCGACCTGCTCCAGCGCTGCGATGTCGTCCTCGAGCCGGCGAACGTTCGCCGCGTGACTCTTCGAGCTTGTCGCGGATCGCGACGATCTCGTCCGCCCTTTCCTGCGCCAGCTGCTCGCTGGCCTGCGCATCCGTCTGGGCTCCCGCCAGCTCTTCGCGCAACTTTGCGATGGTCGCGCCACTGCGCTCGAGCTCGGCAGTGCGCGTGGCGAGATCGTTCGCGGCCGGCAGCAACGCATCGCGCTCCTCGCTGAGCGCACGAATCAGGGCTTGTGCTGCGTCACGCTCTGCGAGGTGCGCATCACGCTTGCCCGCGACATCGCGCAGCTGCACTTCCATCTCCAGCCGGCGTCGCTCCTCGTCGCCGCGCGCCTTCGCCGCAACCTCGACTTCGCGATGCGCGTCCCGCGCGCTCGCTTCGGCTGCCTGCAGCGACGTTGCGCAGCTGCTTCGATCTGTGCGGTGAGCTCGGTCTGTCGCCGACCCTCTTCTGCGAGGGTGCCTTCGCGCTCCAGCAGCGCAGCGCGATTGGCGCTGATGGTCTCCTCGCTCGCTGCGAGCTTCGCCTTGAGCTCCGCACTGGCCGCGAGCTCGTCCTGCAGCCGCTGATCGAGATCGTCGCGAGCGGCGACGAGCTCGTCGACGGTGCGCGTGTGCTGCCCGACGGTCGAGAGCAGCCTGTCGTGCTCGGACAGCTTGGCCGCGAACCGGCGCGCCAGCTCAGCCGAGCTGGCCCGCTCGTTGCTCAGCGCCCGCTCGGCGGCCGCGAGCACCTTGGCATGATCGTCCTGCAGCTGCTTCAGCTGAGACTCGTGGCGCTGTAACTCTTCGCGCAGCTGCTTCTGCGTACGCTGCGCCATCTCGTCAGCGAGGGTGCGATGCTCGGCGAGACGCGCGCTCTCGGCTGCGAGTGCTTCGCTGCGCGCGGCGTGCCCATCGCGCTCGATCTGCAGCGCTTCGTTGTGCTTGTGCAGGACCGCGTTCGCATCGTGCGCCTTCACGATGTCCGCTTCGAGGTCGGCGATGCGCTTCAGGATGCGATCGATGTTGACCGTGAACGCTTCCGGCGCCGGCCCGCCCTTGTTGACGTTGATGCTGCGAACTTCGACCGGCGCTTCGTGCGTCGCCGAATCGACCAGCTCGTCGATGTCGCGCAGCGCTTCGACCGTCCACGTGTCGGTGCGCGACAGGGTCTTCTGACTTCTCGACCAGGGTCGCTTCGTAGGCTTCGACATCGAGCACCGGCAACACGTCGGTGCGATCCAGCGCGTTGATTGACGGTGGCGTCGGCGGCAGTAGGCTGTGTTTGCATGATCGATCGACTCGGGCTGCGGCCGCGGCGCGGAGTGGTTGTTGCTAGCGGCGGAGTAGCGACGAGTATGCACGCTTCCGCGCGTCCTGCCATCGGGACATTCGGGCGTACGGCGTTGTCCCTGTAGGCATTTTTTGTGCATGACGATGCCCGCGGTGGCACACTAAAGCCATGGTCGACGAAGTACCGCTCACCGACCTGATCCGGCGCGCCCAATCCGGCGACGGCCACGCGCTGAAATCCGTGTTCGATGTGACATATGACCAGCTGCGCCGCCTGGCCCGGGCGCGCTTGAGCAAGGGTGGACGCGGCACGCTGCTCGATACGTCCGCCCTGGTGCACGAGAGCTACCTGCGCTTCGCCAACGCCGGTCAGTTGCGTATAGAGGACCGACACCACTTCCTGCGCTACACCTGCCACGTGATGCGCTCGGTCGTCGTCGACCTCGTGCGCGAAAAGCTGGCGCAGCGCCGCGGCGGCGGTGTCGCGCACGTGACGCTCAATACCGGCATCGGCGACGGGACGCCGGCAGCGGAGACCGAAATCCTGCGCGTCCACGATGCGCTCGAAGAGCTTGCGGCGCTCGACGAGCGCATGGCCCAGGTGGTGGAGATGCGCTACTTTGCCGGGCTGACGGAGACGGAGATCGCCGACGCGCTCGGCGTCACGGAGCGCACGGTACGGCGGGACTGGGAGAAGGCGCGCCTGGTGCTCTCGCAAATGCTGACCTGAGCGTGAGCCCACGGGATGTCCGGTTCGTGGGCGGCGATTCCGTAAGACGAAAGTACATGTTCGCAACGGGGAGCTCGATGTCGAAGCTGAGGCTCGATATCGCATCGTGGTCCGACCTCGAGCGGCTGCTCGATGAAGCGCTCGACCGCCCGGCCGCCGCGCGCGCCGCGTGGCTCGACTCGCTGGATTCGCAGTTCGACGCCCTCAAGCCGCAACTGCGCGCACTGCTCGCGCGCGCCGCCGAGGTCGAAACCAGCGATTTTCTCGCGACGCTGCCGAGCGTCGCGCTCGAAGCAACGCCCGCAACGGATGAGAGCGGACGCACGATCGGCGCCTATCGCCTCGTGCGCGAGCTCGGCCGCGGCGGCATGGGCTCGGTGTGGCTCGCGGAACGGGTCGACGGTTTGATCGATCGGCCGGTGGCGCTCAAGCTGCCGCATGTCATTGCGCATTCCGGCCTCGCAGAGCGCATGGCACGCGAGCGTGCGATCCTCGCTGCGCTGAATCATCCGCACATCGCACGACTCTACGATGCAGGCCTCGGCGACGATGGCCAACCGTATCTCGCGCTCGAATACGTCGCGGGCCGGCCGCTCGACGTCCATTGCCGCTCGGGCGACAACGGCCAGCCGCTCGACTTGCGCGCCCGGCTGCGCTTGTTTCTGCAGGTCGTCAACGCCGTCGCCTACGCACACGGCAAGCTGATCATTCATCGCGACCTCAAGCCCGCGAACATTCTCGTCACCGCCGAAGGCGAAGTGCGATTGCTCGACTTCGGCATCGCGAAGCTGCTCGAAGATGGCGTTGCACACGACAGCGCGCTCACCGAGCTCGGCCCGCGCGCGCTGACTCCCGACTACGCGTCGCCGGAGCAGATACGCGGCGAGCCTCTCACCGTTGCTGCAGACGTCTACGCACTCGGCGTGCTGCTGTATGAGCTGCTGACGGATCGGTTGCCCTATCCGCGCAAGTCGCGCTCCGAGCTGGAGCACGCGATCCTGAATCTCGAGCCGTCGCCGCCACAGCGTGGCGATCGTCGATACCATCGCCCTCAAAGCATTGAAGAAGCGGCCCGAGGAGCGCTACGCGACGGCGAATGCGTTCGCGGACGACGTCGCGCGCTATCTCGACGGCCGCCCCGTGCTCGCCCGTCCCGACAGCGCGAGCTATCGGCTGATGAAATTCGTCGGCAGACACAAGGTCGGCGTCGCATCGGCGGCAGCGGTGCTGATCGCCATTCTTGCCGGAGCCGCAGTCTCGGTCTGGCAGGCGCGCGTGGCGATCGCGGAGAAGGAGCATGCTCAGGAAGTCGAGCGCTTCGTCGTCTCCATCTTCCAGGAAGCCGACCCGTATCGGCAGGCCGGGCGGGCGCTCACGGCAGCGGAGCTGCTGCGACACGCGCGCAGCGACATAGCCGAGCGCTTCGAGAATCGCAGCGCTCTGCGCGTGAGCCTGCTCGGCTCTGGTCGGCACGGGACTGATGAATCTCGACGAGCTGCCTGCCGCCGAATCCTCGGTGCAGCAGGCTGTCGCGGACGCGATGCTGCTCTACGGCCGGGAACACATCGAAACGCTGCGCGCGCGAGTCCTGCTCGCCGAAGTACACGCCGCGCAGCGTAACAATGCGGTCCTTCGCGAGGAGCTGCTGCAACTGCTGCCCGCAGCGCGCGAGGTCGTCACACAAGAGCCGGAACTGTTGGTTCGCGTGCTCAAGGCACAAACGGATCTCGCCATCGAGGAAGGACGCTTCGACGAAGGCGAGGCGCCGGTGCGCGAGGCATTCGAGCTCGCGCAGCGCACGCTCGGGCCTCGCCACCCGACCACCGTCGGCGCTTCGACGCTGCTCGCCGAAGCAGTGATGTTCGCAGGCGCGCCGCCGGACGCAGTCATGAAGGAGGCGCAACGCGGGCTCGACTTCGCGCTAGCGGCCTACGACGGACGCGAAGACAGCCCACGCGTGATCCAGATGCGCGACGTGCATCTGCGCGCACTGCGAGCGCCATGGGTCGCTACGACGAAGCCATCGCCGAAGGCGATCGGATCATCGCCAGCGCCACCGAAGCGTTCGGCGCAACGAGCGGGGCCGTCGCCTACGCAATGATGAATACGACGCGCATGCGCATGCGAGTCGGCGACGTTGCGACGGCAGTCGCGCAGAGCGGCCAGGCGCTGGAGATTCTCGGTTCGCGCATCGACAAGGGCTCGCGCGAATACGCGTACGCGCAGTCGTCGCACGCGCTCGCCTTGATGGCCGCGCGGCGCTTCGACGAAGCGCTCCCCGAGCTGGACAACACGTTGCAGCTCGCGGAGAAGATCTTCGGCGCCGACAGCTGGGACGCGCTCACGATGCGCTACCAGCGCGCCTTCGCGCTCGCCAGCCTCGGCCGCGCGGACGAGGCTCGCTCCGCGATGTCGATCGCGCCCGATCCGAGCAAGAAGCAGTACGACGAGCTTTGGGTGAACCGCATGCAGGGCTCGGTCGCGCACCTGACCGGCGACTACGACACGGCAGTGACGAAACTGCTGGCCGCGAAGCAGCTCCTGTCCGGACCGAAAGCGGCCCTGCGCGAGCCGCCGATCCTGACTTCTCTCGGCTTGGCGCACCTCGAGCGCGGCGAATTCGACGCGGCGCTGGCCGCACTGACCCGCGCTCGAGAGGCGAACGACCAGCTCGGCTATCAGGATGAATCCCGCCTATGCGGACGTGCTGTGCGGACTCGGTCGGGCGCACATCGAGCTGCGCTCGCCGGCGGCTGCGCTTGCGCCGCTGGAACGAGCCGATGCATTCTGGCGCGAGTTCGACGCAGAGAACGTCGCCGGCGGTGCCGCTGCTTATTGGCTTTCACGCGCCTATGCGCTAACAGGCCGCAAGGCCGATGCCGAAGCGACCCTGGCCCGCGCACGTGCCCTGCTCGTCCATTCGCCGTTGGCGAGCGACGCTCGCCTGCTGAGGAAGTGACGCCCGATGCGGCAGAGCTGGCGACTCGCGATCGGTTCAGCGCTGCTGTACACGCTGGCGTTCAATCTGACGTTCTTCATCCAGGAGCTGTTCCTGGTCGTGCCGAAAGCGCTCACGCCCGGCCTGCGCCCTACCCTGTTCCACAACAACCACAAGTGGGAAGGCGCTGATCCGCTCGCGAGTCTCTTTCAGGGGACTGGCGCGCTGGCGATCTTCATCAGCGCCATTGTCTGCATGCTGCTCCTGCGCAGCAGTCGCATACGCTCCACGACGATCCGGTTGTTCCTCGTCTGGATGGCGTTCAGCGGATTCTTCCAGGCGCTGCCGCAAGTCGTCATGGGCGCGTTCGTCCCCGGCAACGACGTCGGCATGGCGATGGACTACCTCCACATGACTCCCGTCGCCAAGCAAGTCGCTGCATTCGGCGCACTGGCGGCGATGATCCCGATCGGCATGGCCCTTGCTCGCGAGATGCTGCGCGTCATGCCGCTGAAGGTCTCGCTGTCCGCGTTGGCAGCGATCCCGCTCATCATCGCGTTTCGCGTGCCGCGTGAGCTGCTCGAAGTGCTGCTGCCGCCGGTGCTCGCAACCGTCGTGGGACTCACGGCGATCTACGCGACTGCGTGGCGCGTCAAAGGAGTGAACACGCCCGTCGATCAGCAACCGGTCTCGATCGCCTATCCCTTGGCGGCCGTCGTCGCGCTACTGCTGATCTTTCAGTTGGTGTTGCGGCCGGGGATCGCGTTCTACTAGTTCATTTGTCGAAAAGCCGCCATCCTCGCCCTTTTCGACGGAACGCATGCGAAAGGCGCGACTTTTGCTGCGCGCCTAGCCGCCGAGAATGGCGACGACGCGGCCGAACGACCAGTACGCGGCAATCGTGCCGATCGCATAGAGCGCGGGCGTGCGCGCCATCACGAACGTCGGCCAGCGCACCAGCGCGCGATAGAAAGCGAAGGCGAGACCCACGACGAGCAGCTGGCCGAGCTCGACGCCGACGTTGAACGTCAGCAGCGCGATGGAAAGATGCTGCTGCGGCAAGCCGATCTCCTGCAGCGCGCCGGCAAATCCCAAGCCGTGGACCAACCCGAACAGGAACGCGACGAGCGCCGGCCAGCGCCGCGACAACGTGCGTCTGCCCGTGCAGCGCTTCGGCGGCAACGAGCACGATCGACAGCGCGATGGTCGCCTCGACCGGCGGCGAGCGCAGCGTCAGCAGCCCGAGCGCGCTGAGCGCGAGCGTCAGGCTGTGAGCGAGCGTGAACGCGGTGATCGTGAACAACAGCTGCCGGTTGAAGCCGACCAGGAACAGCAGCGCGAGCACGAACAGCAGATGATCGAAGCCGCTCAGGATGTGCTCGACGCCGAGCACCGTGTACGCCTGCGCGATCTCGCCCATGCCGCGCCGATCCTCGGCCGAGCCGTACAGCTGCGCGGTCTTCTGCGCCGACGTGAACGTGTAGACGCGGCTCTGGCCGTCGAGCCAGAACACTTTCACCATGGCCGCCGAATACGTCTGGCCCACGCCGTCGATGGCGAGCGTGCCGCGCAATCCAGCGGCGCCACAGCGCAACACGCCGACGTCGGACTGGCAGCCCTCGCGGCCAGACTGGTGTCAGCTCGTCGCCCGGCGGCAGATTGCCGCTCGCAGTCCATTGCCACAGGAACTCGCCGGGCGAGCTCTCGCGCAGCTCCATCTCGGCCATCGTCATTTCGTGCGCGTGCGTCGCGTTCGCGAGCAGCGCCGAGCACCGCGAGCGCCACGAACGCGCAGGATGCGGCTCATCGGTGCTTGGCCTCGACCTTGACCGTGTACTTCTTCGCCAGCGCGCGCACCGCGGCGCTGCGCTGTTCGGCAAGCGTGGCGTCAGTCCAGTCGTGCAGGACCACGCCTCGCAGCGACTTCGAAGTCGGCGGGCTGCGGTTTCGCGATCGACTTCGAGGCGCATGGCGCGCCAACCGTCTTTCGTCGCGAGCGCCCGCCATTCGCCGACGGGCGCCGGCATCGAGCGCCGTCGCAAACTCCGCGCCGTAGCTCTGCACCAGGTTCTCGCGCGGTCGGTGCTTGAACACGCGCAGGTCGGCCTTGACGTCGCCCGGCGCTCCGGCGTTCAGCGCGCTTACGAAGGCGCGCACGGCCGCTCTCGGATTTGTCGCCCGCCAGGATCGCCTCCTGGAAGTCGTAGCGCGCCGGCTCGTCGTACTTCGCGCGGTTCTTCTCGAACCACTCGCGCAGCACGGTGTCGTCGTAGGGCGGGAGCTTCGTGCCGGCGTCGATGACGCTCAGCTGCTTGAAGATGACCCGCTCGCGGATCATGTCGTCGCCCTTGTCGAGCTGCAGCGCGAGTCCTTCGCGGTACAGCACTTCGTTGTCGAGCCACACGCGGCGCAGCGCGTACAGCTCCTCTGCATCGGGCTCGTGCCCGCGCGCCGCTTGAAAACCTCGCGCGCGTGCGCGTCGACCTCGGCGTCGACGACGATGACGCGCGGGTCGTCGCTGCGCGCGACCATGAAGTAATCGGCGGCGAACAGCACGCCGCCGAGGATGACGAAATGCAGCAGCGGCTCGCGCAGCCACTTGGGCAGGACTGCGCGCGCAAGGCGTCACGCTGCCGACAGATTTCTGGATATGTCGGATTCAGTGCAGGCGCGCTGCGCGTTGGCGAGCGATCGTCGAGCTATCGACGCTCAGTTCACTCCCGCGACGCGCGTGCCGCCCTTGACCTCGATGAAGATCGGATTGCTGTAGAACCACAGGTCCGACCACGCCGCGACGTCGAAGGCCACCATCTTCTGGCCATTGATCACCGGCAAGTGCGCCGGACAGCCATCGAAGTCGTTCGTGCCGACGGTCGGCGCACGGAATGCGCAGGTTGGCGCCTTCGCGGGCATGCCGTCGGTGCCGCCGTTGACGCGTCGGATTGACGCGCCCCGCGTTGGTCCACAGATCCGCCAGCGGATTGCCGTCCGGGTCGGTCTCGAACGGCACCGACGCCGGCAGGTTCGTGCCGCGCAGGCGCACGTACTGCGAAGAGTTCACGTGCGGGATGCGGAACGTCATCACCCTGAACTGCCCGTCGGCCCTCTTCCAGTTGCTGCTGCTGAACGTACGCACCACGGCGCGCCGTCGTGTTCTTCGCAGCCGCCGGCACGTTGTCCATGTTCGGGTTCGTGATCCAGTCGTTCGGCCACTGACCCGAATAGTCCGGCGCGCCCGGCGTCTTGTAGCCGCTGACCTGGCCGCGGATCACGTCGATGTGATCGAGCACCGGCTTGTTGAGCGGCTGGCTGATGCCGACCTGCGCCAGCGACGGGTTCGGGAACGAGTACGGCGAGTAGTTCGTGCCCGAAGGATCGCGCACCGCGATCGCGATCACGACCTCCTGACCCGGATTCACGACGAGCTTCTCGCCCATCGTCACGCAGTTGCCGAAGTTGACGTCGGTGTTGTTCGCCGCCGCGAGGAACGTCGAAGTTTCCAGCAGCAGGTTGCCGAGCCAGTCGTTCAGCTTGGTGTCGGCGCAGGCGACGAACGCGAGGCGGTCGATCAGCTGGCCGCTCGCAGCGAAGCTGTTGCCGGTGCGCAGTCCGTCGACGATCTCCTGCGGGCTCAGCACGTCCTTGGCCTTCGAATGGCGCTGGCCGTCACGGTCGCGCACCATGACGAAGTCGCGCTGATACTCGCCGGGGAAGAAGTCCTGCGACGTGCGCCGGTCGTCCGGGCCGAACATGCCGCGGTTGTGCCAGTCGGAGCTGGCGAAGAACCACCAGTTGCGGCCTTCGCCGAGCAGCGCGTCCCACACGCCGCCGATCTGCGCACCGTACACGCCGGTGCCGCCGTAGGTCGTGCCGCCGACCGAGTCGACGTTCACGCCGTTGATGCCGTTGCGACGGATCGTGTACTCGCCGCGCGCGTCCGATGCGCCGTGACCCGGCTGCGTCTCCATGCCGAACGAGATGCGCGGCCCGGCATTGTTGAAGTTGCGCAGGTGCTCGATGTTGAAACCGTTGTTGCCGTTCGGATTGAACGGCCCGGCGCGCTCGAGGTGCGCCGGCACGTAGTAGCTGCCGTCGGGATGGTTCTGCTTCATCCACTTCACCGCTTCGACGGTCTTGGCATGGCCGCGCTCGCCGACGCCGGCGCCCGCCAGCGGGACGAGCTTCTGCGCGGCCGCATCCCAGCTCGGATCCGCGGCATTCAGGCTCCCCGCGACCGAGCAATCCCAGTTGTTGCCCTCGATGCCGCCGACGACCGTGTTGCCGCGGCTCTTGTCGGCGTCGTTGCGATCGAAGCAGTACTCCCACTGGCCCATCGCGGTCGCGTTGCCCAGCGGCGTGTAGCCCGGGCCGGTCGGCAGTTGCTGCTGTGAAGATCGAAGACGGCATCTGGCCGGTGATGACCGACATCGAGGTGTGCTCGTGACCGGCCACGACGGATTCGACGCCGATGAACAGCGGCTTGCTCTTGAGCGCCGAGAGGTACTCGAGCATCGGATACTGGTATTCCTGGATCGACTGCCAGCGCCACATGTTCGGGCACGGCGCGGTACTGCCCGGCAGTTACCGTGACGGCGTGCCCTTCGGCAGCACCGCCGGGATTGCTGTTCGGCCAGTCGGTCGTCGGGCCCGAGCATCGTGCCGTCCTGCTTGAACACCAGCGGATACGCCGGCGTCGCGAGCGTCGCGTCTTCGGCGAGCGTGCAGTTGCGGTTGCCGTTGCCGCCGTGACCGGCCTGGACGAACCAGTCGAGGCCCCAGGGCGTGTCCTGCTTGTCGGTCGACTTCTTCACCAGCTTCTGCATCGAGATCGAGCCGTCGGAGCAGGTCGTATGGTTGTGGAAGTCGCCGGTGACGTAGTTGCCGGGGGACTTGCCGGACAGCCCGGTGCCGTATGCGGCGCCCATCGTGGCGGCGCTGAGCGCGGTCGCTACGGCCAGGGCGACGCTGCTCTTGTTGAGTCTGCTCATAGGAGGAAACACCTCTGCTGCGGTCAGGTGGAAGACGAAGATCGACGCAGCAGTTTTTAGCGGCCGAATGTGACCGACCGATTAAGGAGGCGTGACGTCCTGGCGCGCGTGTCACACATCTGTAGCACACGCGTTCTTAAAATCGCCGGACCATGCCAGGAAGTCGTCGGACTTTTTCCAACACCTTTCATGCGCGTGCCGGGCGCCTTGCGACCGCGACCTGGTCGGCGGCCTGGTCGCGCACTTCAGCGCGCTCGCCGGCCAGGCGAACAACTCCTCCGCCAACCTGGTGCACACGTCGATGCTCAAGCCGAGCGACAGCCCGTTGCTGGTCGAGGCTGCTGCGCTCGATCACCCCACTGCTCGCCGACTTCGGCGCGTTGCTGTTCGGCGAGCGGCTCGGCTGGTCGTTGAAAGAGATGTGGGTGAACGTGCTCGACACCGGCGGCCGCCAGGCGATGCACAACCACGCCAACTGCTTCATTTCCGGCGTCGCCTATCTCACGCGCACGCATCCGGAAGCGCGCACGGTGTTCATGCGCCCGCCGGGCGGTACCGATTTCTCGTTCAAGAACGACCACGCCGGCGTGCACGACCGGGCCCTACAACGCGGACAAGTGGATCAGCATGCCGCCCGAGCCCGGCGACGTCGTGCTGTTCCCGAGCTACCTGCTGCACGCCGTGCCGGCGAACCCAGGCGAGCGGCGCATCAGCCTGGCGTTCAACGCGATTCCGACGCAGCTCGATTCGTGGGGCTACAAGATCGCCTTCAGCGGCTGACGTGCGCGACCAGCGACTGCGCAGCGCTCGCGCTGATGGTGGCTTCCGGCTTCGCCGGCCTGGGCTACCAGATCGTCTGGACGCAGCAGAGCGCGTTGTGGCTCGGCCACGAATCCGCCGGCGTTCTGGCCGTCGTTGCGGGCTTCTTCGGCGGGCTCGCGTCGGCGCGCTGCTGCTCGGTCCGCGCATCCATCGCAGCTCGCAACCCGCGCGCTGGTATGCGGCGTGCGAAGCCGTCATCGGCGTGTGGAGCCTGGCGCTCGCGCTGCTGTTCGATCCCGTATCGGGATGGCTGTTGAATCTGATTGGCCCGCAGCCATCCGCCGCATGGCATTGGTCGGTTGCGTTCTGCGGAACGTTCCTGCTGCTGCTGCCCGCGACTGCATCGATGGGCGCGACGCTGCCGGCGATGGAACGCGTGTTCGGAGTCGATCGCCGCGCGCTCTATGCCGCGCAACACTTTCGGCGCGGTGCTCGGCGTGCTCGGTGCCGCGTTCTGGCTCGTACCGCAGTTTGGCTTGGTGCGAACCGCGACTGCTTGCGTCGCGCTGAACCTTCTCTGCGCCGCGCTGGCGCTCAAGTTGTTCGACGGCACGGCGCCTGAGGCGCCGAGCGCTGCGCAGCCTGATGCACGTCGCCTTCAGATGCTGTTGGCGGCGACCGGCCTGCTTGGAATCGGCTACGAAGTGCTGGTCGTCCGCGTGCTGAGC
Organism: uncultured Gammaproteobacteria bacterium; assembly: GCA_963830745.1. Classification (GTDB taxonomy): domain Bacteria; phylum Pseudomonadota; class Gammaproteobacteria; order Steroidobacterales; family Steroidobacteraceae; genus Steroidobacter. The sequence continues at coordinate 700,025 of CAWHNL010000004.1, read as the reverse complement.
CAGGTAGCCGAGAATACGGTCTACACGTTCGCGATCCTGCTGGCGGTCTATCTCGTCGGCACCGCGATCGGCGCCGCGCGTCTGGCGACAGTCGCATGCTCGCGACACGCTTGCTGCGAACGCTCGCGGCGCGCGTGCCTGCTCGGCACGCTCGAGCCTCGCGGCGGCGGCGCCACTGAAGGACGTGCTGCTGCATGCGACTGGGACCGAGCATGCGCTCGGCGCTGTTCGCGGAGGCTGCGCTTGCGGTCGTGGCATTCCTGCCGCCGACGATCGTGATGGGCGCGCTCTTCAGCCATCTCAGCACGCGCGCGGCCGAGTCCGGCGTCAGTTTCGGGCGTGCGATCGGAATCAACACAGCGGGCGCGGCAGCTCGCACCGTTTATCTGCGGCGTGCTGCTCGTCACGCACGTCGGCGCGAAGTTCGCGCTGCTGATCGTTGCTGCGGGCTATCTCGCTGCTCGCGTCGCGACGCGCGTGGGTCGCTCCGACGCAGTGGATCGCCGTCGCTGCGGCAGCAGCGTTCGCGATCTGGGCACCTTCGCTGATCATCGTCGATGTTCCCGAAGGCGGGCGGCTCGTCAGCTACGCGGAAGGCGCCATGGCAGCGGTGAGCGTCGTCGAAGACGCGGCTGGCGTCGCCACGCTTGCACATCGACAATCGACAACAGGAAGGCAGCAGCGCAACGACATTTGCCGACGCGCGCCAGGCATGGTTGCCGATCCTGCTGCACCCTGCTCCGCATCGCGCGCTGTTCCTCGGACTCGGCACCGGCGTCACCGCCAGGTCCGCGACCGCCGATACGGCACTCGAAGTGGATGCGGTCGAGCTGCTACCGGAGGTCATCGAGGCGTCGTCGTACTTCTCGGCGCAATCGGGCGAAGCGACGGCTGCACGTGATGGCGGCAGACGCGAGACGTTTCGTGCGAGCCAGTCGCGAGCGTTACGACGTGATCGTCGCCGACAACTTTCATCCGGCGCGCAGCGGATCGGGCGCGCTCTACACCGTCGAGCACTTCAGAGCGGTGCGGGCGCGGCTCGCAACCGACGGCGTGTTCTGTCAGTGGCTGCCGCTTGCATCAACTCGATCTCGACACGCTGCGAAGCATCGTGCGCAGCTTCATTGCCGTGTACCCGCGCAGCTACGCGATTCTCGCAACGAACAGCCTCGACACGCCGGTGATCGGGCTCGTCGCGCGCAGCGACGACAACCGGTTCGATCTGCAGCAGATCCGCGCGCGACTAGCGAGCGCAGCTGTCGAGCACAGCTCCGCGGAGCTGGCGATCGAAGACGATCTCGCATTGCTGGGCACGTTCATCGCCGATCCGCGCGCGCTCGAGCGCTTCGCAGGCGAGGCGCCGCTCAACACCGACGACCGCCCGATCGTCGCGTATCGCGCGCCTCGCCTGGTCTATGCCGCGGATTCTCTGCCGCGCGACCGGCTGCTGGAATTGCTGCAGACAAGTCGACATCGCTCCTGGCGAGCTCATCGAATCGACCGACATGCGGCTGGAGCTGCACGCTTGAGCGCGTACTGGTCGGCGCGCGATCGCTTCATCGAAGTGGGACGCGACGTGCAACCGACTTCCGACGTCGAGCAGATGCTGGCGCAAGTGCGTGAAGGGCTGCTTGGGCGTGCTGCGGATCAGCCCGGATTTCCGGCCGGCCTACGATCCGCTGCTGCGAATGGCGGCAGCGTTGAATGAGCGCGACCCAGCTGCCGCGCGCGCTTTGCTCGCCGATATTGCGCGCGTGCAGCCGTTGATCACTGCCTCGAAGTGAAACCTCGGCACAGCGCGCAGATCTTGTTGCCGTCCGGGTCGCGCACGTACGCCGCGTAGAAATCCGGGTTGTAGTGCAGCCGCAGACCCGGCACGCCATCCGACGTGCCGCCGTGCGCGAGTGCAGCGGCATGGAAATCGTCGACTTCCTTCCAGGAGCGCGCGCGGAACGCGACCATGCTGCCGTTGCCGACGGTTGCCGGCTGTTGATCGAACGGCTTGCCGATCCAGAACGCGAGCTCGCGCATGCCGTCGTCCTCGTACATGCCCCACCCTGCCGAGACGCGATCCCAGGCCGGATCGTTCGTCACGACCCGACGCATGCCGAGCGCACCGAGCGTCGCGTTGTAGAAGCCAATCGCGCGCTCGAGATCGTTAGTACCGAAATAGACGTAGGTCAGCATGAAGCGCAAGCGGGCGGCAAACCGATTGCCGCCCGCCGACTATCGAGGATTGCTCAACCTTTCTTCTGTGCCAGCTGCTGCACGGCTTCCAGCGCCTTCATCACATTGTCCTTGGGCGCAACGCCGCCAATCGTCGCAGCGACCTTGCCGTCCGGCGTCACGATGAACGTCGTGCGCTCTGCGGCGGCATGGCCGATCTCCTTGCCGCGCGTGTCCTTCATCGTGAGGAAGGACTGGCCCTTGTACTCCGTGATGACCTGCAGATCGTAGGACTTGGCGATCTCGCCCTTCACGTCGGACGCGACCGGCAACTTGCCGGCGCAGTATTCCGGATCTGCAGAGAACTCATTCAGTCGCGAGATGTTGTCGAGCGACACGCCGACGACACTCGCTCCTGCCGCCGCGAACTTGTCGTAGTTCACCGCGAACTCGTGCGCCTGCACGTTGCAGCCGCCGGTGTATGCGGATGGATAGAAGTACACCACCACCGGCCCCTTCTTCAGTGCGTCCGCGAGTGAGAAGGTGAACTCTTTCCCGGCCAGCGATGCCTGCGCCTTGAACTGCGGCGCCGAGTCGCCCTGCTTCAACGCGGCGAATGACGGCAATGCCGCTACCAACATCAGAAGGCCCAATCCTGCGCGTTTCATACAATTCCCCTCGCTCGATTCGGTTGTAACAAGAATGCTTCCAGTGAGACCCCCGGGAACAGCGGGCGCATTCTCGCACGATGATCTATGGACTCGATAGTTTCGCGTTCTGCACCGTGGCTCGCCATGCGACAAACGCGAGCAGAACCACGCCGGTGGCTGTCTCCAGCCAGATCGTCGCGTTCATTGCGAGCGTGTGCGCGGACATCGGCGCGAGCGTGTAGTGATCCAGACCGCCGAATCCAAGCACCGCGTAGGTCGCGATCAGCGCGAGCCCGATCATCCGGCCGCGTAGCACCAGCATCACACCCGCAACGCCAACCGCCGCTTCCGCAAGCCACACGCCATAGACGACGGTCGGCGAGATCCAGCCGGGCATGTTCGGATAGTCGGCAAGGAACGTCGCGTTGTGGACGAAGTGCACCAGACTCGCCGCCGTGTGCACCAGCACGAGCGCGAGCAAAGATCGATTCGACAGGGGATTCATGGACGTCATCGTACTTCACCCGATGTACTCTATGCAGCGGTCCGACTGACCGGGACGACGAAACCGATGCGCATACTGATACTGCTGGCGCTGCTGGCAGCAACCGCTGCCGCGCGCGCCGAACCGCCCGCCGAGACGCCGATTCTGCTACGCCCTGCCCGCGTGTTCGACGGCACGACGATGCACGCCGGCTGGCGCGTGCTCGTCAAAGGCGATCGCATCGTCGCTGCGGGTAATGATGTCGACCGCTGCCGGCGCGCGCGAGATCGAGCTATCCGATGCGACGCTCGTTCCGGGCTTGATCGAAGGTCACAGCCATCTGTTCCTGCATCCGTACAACGAGACCAGTTGGGACGATCAGGTGCTGCACGAATCCATCGCCCTGCGCACGGCACGCGCCGTCACCGCAGCGCGCGCAACGCTGATGGCTGGATTCACGACGGTGCGCGATCTCGGCACCGAAGGCGCCGGCTACGCGGATGTCGGGCTGAAGCAGGCGATCGACGAAGGCATCGTTCCCGGCCCGCGGATGCTCGTCGCCACGCGCGCGATCGTGGCGAGCGGCGCGTACGGACCGAAGGGATTCGAGCCCGGCGTCGAGGTGCCGCAAGGCGCCGAAGAAGCGACCGGCGAAGACGTTGTGCGTGCCGTGCGCCGACAGATCGCGGCCGGCGCCGACGTCGTCAAGCTGTACGCCGACTATCGCTGGCGGCCGGGCGAAGACCGTCGCCCGACGATGTCGGAAGCCGAGCTGCGCGCCGCGACAGCGGCCGCGCACGATGCCGGGCGCAGCGTCGCCGCGCACTGCGACGACCGAGGAAGGCATGCGCCGCTCGATCGCGGCCGGCGTCGACACGATCGAGCACGGTTACGGCGGCACGAAGGAAATCTTCCGCGCGATGAAGGATCGCGGCATCGTGTTGTGCCCGACGCTCGCAGCAATCGATGCCGTCGCGCGCTACCAGGGATGGGACGGTCGCGAGCCCGCGCCGGCCTCAGTGGTCAAGCTTTCGCGCGCAAGCTTCAAAGCCGCACGCGCCGCGAACGTGACGATCTGCGCAGGCGGTGACGTCGGCGTGTTCGCGCACGGCGAAAACGTGCGCGAGCTGGAACTCATGCAGGACGCGGGAATGCCCGCGCGCGAAGTGCTGATGGCGGTCACGTCGGTCGAACGCGCGCGCATTCCACATCGACGACCGAGTCGGCGCCATCCGCGCGGGGCTGCTCGCGGACCTCGTCGCGGTGTCGGCGATCCCAGCACCGACATTCGCGCGCTTCGCCAGATCCGCATGGTGATGAAGGGCGGCAAGGTCGTTCGCGAATGAGCACGCCCGAAGGCTTCGACCTGCCCGACGCCGCATGTCATCGAGCTGACGGTCGGCGCGCCGGACATCGACGCCTACAACCACGTCAACAACGCCGTGTACGTGACCTGGTGCGATCGGATCGCCTGGGATCACTCGGCGGCGCTCGGGTTGCCGCTCGCCCGGTGCCTGGAGCTCGACCGCGGCATGGCTGTCGTGCGAACGGTCATCCAGTACTTGCGCCCTGCGCTGCTCGGCGACGTGGTGCACATCGCGACCTGGATCGTGCCGGTCGAGAGCCGCCTGCGCGTGCGACGCCGCTTCCAGATCAAGCGCATGGCCGACGATGTCACGCTGGCGCGCGCCGAGATCGAGTACGTCTGCATCGAGCTGTCGAGCGGACGGCCGATGCGCTGGCCACCGGAGTTCCGCGAACGTTATGTAAGCTCACCCGAAGGTCCAGGCTGCCATTGCAGCCTTGGCGCCGCTCTGACTGACGGCGTACGCTTGCGCACCGGTTCATGAGACAAGCCGACTACAAACAACAATTGGCGGGTCGGGAAGCAGCGCTATGAAAGGACGGGTGACGATCGGCCTCGTCGGCGATCGCAGCGATTCAGTGCCGGCACATCTGGCGATTCCATTGGCCCTCGAAAATGCGGCGGACGTGCTCGGGATCGAGGCTGCCTACGAGTGGGTGCCCACCGAACAGATCCGCTCCGCCAGTCGCGTCGCGGCGTTCGACGGGCTGTGGTGCGTTCCGGCAGCCCGTATCGAAGCATGGAGGGCGCGCTGCTCGCGATCCGCTGCGCGCGAGAAGGACGCATTCCGTTTCTGGGCACGTGCGGCGGCTTTCAACACGCCATCATCGAATACGCACGCAACGTCCTCGGCTGGCAGGACGCAACGCATGGCGAAACCGATTCGACGGCGACGCTTGCCGTCATCTCACCGCTGTCGTGCGGAATTCTCGACGGCAGCGGCTCGGTGCAGCTGCTCGCGGGCACGCGCATCGCCGCGGCGTACGGATGCGGACGAAACGACCGAGGAATACCTGTGCAGCTACGGCGTGAATCCCGACTTCCGCGCGTCGCTGGTTGCAGGTCCGCTGCGCGAAACAGCGCAGGGACGACACCGGCGACCTGCGTGCCGTGGAGCTCGACGATCACCCGTTCTTCGTCGCGACGTTGTTCCAGCCGGAGCGAGCAGCGCTGCACGGCAGCCGGCGCCGCTCGTGACCGCATTTCTCGCCGCGTGCGCGCAGCAGTGATCGAGTCAAGAACGACGCCCGCTTCTTCGCAGCGAAGCGGGCGTGTCCTCCAAGCAACGTTACCGCCTCACATGCGCGGCATGCGCTGCTTCTCGCACGTCACGTCGGGATTCCAGTCGGTCAACGCGCCCTTGCGGTTGTCCTCGAACGCCCAGACGTGGATCTCGAAGAAGCCGCCCTCGATCCCGTAGCGGTTCGGCTAATCGACGAAGTTCAGCAGGTGCCCGGCAGCGCCGGACGCGGCGACGGCAAGCTGGCTGCGCGGGATTCACCGCGTCCCAGTCCTCCTTCGGCACGATGTACTCGACGCCGACGATACGGAGCCTGCCGTTCGACTGCGGCTCGTAGATCAGCGCCTCCGGCTTGTTCATGTCCACGATGCCGTCCATGATTTCGTGGTTGATGAGGTGCACGCCCATCGCGCCGAACTCCGGACCGGTCACGCACGGCGTCTTGAGGATCGACCCGTACTTGGCGAGCTCCTCCTTCGACAAGTTCAGCACGGCTCGCGCACTTCGTTCACGATGGGCGTGAAGTTGGAGGAGTAGTGGCGGTCGTTATCGGACGAGTTGCCCTGGTCGGTGGCGCCCGCGGCCAGCGGCAACGCGCACGAGATTGCGGCCGTCAGCAGCGGCAGGATTGGTTTCTTCAAATTCGCTTTCATATCGCTTCCTTCCCCGGTTATGGGTCAAGTGTGTGGAGCAGGTCCAGACGCCAAACCTCCGCGAATGCTCCCGGCCATTCACCTATCCCGGCCATCCCCGGCCCTCGAACCCCGGCTTGCGTCTGCAGCACTGCACGATCAGGATAAAATTGCGCACCGCGAGCCGAATCGGGCGAGTTACCCAAGTTGCGCGGACGGCACCCCCAAATTGCGAATGGCGCGGTACCCAGAACAGGCGTGGATTGCGGAATAGCAAAGCCATGAAAGAGTGGGCCACGAGCGACCCGGCTGGTTCGTCTACCTGTTCGCACTGGCCGACTGCTCGGCCTTCAAGGTCGGGTTCTCGTGCAATCCGTTGCAGCGGATCCACACCTTCAGCCGCCGCTACTACGAGCGTTTCGATCTCGGGCAGTCGCTGCTGCTGCGGCTCGAGACGGAAGCCGACGCGCGCGCGATCGAGGCGACGCTCAAGAACGAGCTCGCGGAATTTCGCACCGACTCACCGGCATGGGTGCCGCTGGAGGCCGGCGGTCAGACGGAATGGTTCAGCGCCGTGCAGTTTCGGCCGCGCCGAGGAACGGCTGCGCTCGTTCCTCGCCGAGCACGCAGGCGCGCACGTGATCGGATGCGGAGATTACATTCGAGGCGAGCTGGAGCGCATGTGCGGCTCCTTCGAGCCGTGGGCGTGGAGCCAGGCGCAGCAGGTGTGCGACGCGTCGGCATCGCCTTACACGCTGAGCGCGGCACTGGCGATCGCAGACTCGCTGCGCGACTGGCTCGATGCGTATCGCTTCTTCGACTGCCGCTGTTCACGGACGATCCCGCCGTGCTCGCCTTCGTGACGAACACCGCCCGGCTACGGGCGTAACGACTGACGTTTCGTCGACAGCGCGACCGTTTCCCAGCCGGCGACCACTGCGAACACCAGCGTCGTCAGCCACTCCGCAGATCGAGCGGCGTGATCGCGTGAGTCAGCGCCGGCCATGCGAGCAGCGCGATCAGCGCGAGACCGACCATGTGCGACAGCGGCGGCGTTCTGCGATCGTTCGTCAGCCACTTGAACCACGCCACGCCGACGCAGATAGCACGCTGGCCCGCCGAGGATCGCCAGGAACGCCGGCATCGCTGCCGTGATGACGGGTGCATCAGCACGATCTCGTCCGCCACCGCGCACACGATGATTCCCGCGACGATCACGATGTGCACATAGGTATACGCGGAGCGCGCCATCCGCCCGGGATTCGCGGCGTGAGTCGATGCGATGCTGCCCGCGCTCCGCGCCGGTATCGAAGTAGATCCACCACATCAGGATGCTGCCGAGCACCGCGCTGAAGAATGCGGTCAGCGTCGGCCCGTCCCAGGTCAGCTCGGCGAACGTCGCTCCGGTGACGAGCAGCGACTCGCCCAGCGCGATGATCACGAACAACGCGCAGCGCTCGGCCATGTGGCCGCCGTCGACATTCCAGTCCGTGACGGAAGATCTGCCGAGCCCCGGCACCCAGTAGCGCACCCACGGGCCGAGCATCTCGATGCCGAGCGCCAGCGTCCACCACGCGAGCCGCGCGACCGGCTCCGCGAAGCCGCCGACGATCCAGCAGATGCCCGGACAGCAGTCAGCCAGACGAGGATGCGCTGAAAGGTTTGCGCGAGCCGCGGCGACTCGCGCCGCGCACTGCCCAGAGAACGAACAGCGTGCGGCCGACCTGCATCGACGCATACGCGCCCGCGAACACGATGCCCCGCTCCGCGAACGACTGCGGGATCGATATGGACAGGAACAGGCCGATGACGGTGAGTACGAACAGGCAGATCCGCACGGGCACCCGCTCGGGATCGAGCCAGTTGGTCACCCATGCGGTGTACATCCACACCCACCACACGGCGAGGAACACCAGCGCCACGTGCAGCAGGTTCTCGAGCGTGAGCTCCGCCAGCAATGTATGCGACAGCTGCGTGACCGCGAACACGAAGACGAGATCGAAGAACAGCTCGACCATGCCGACGCGTCCGCTGCCCGCACGGCTTCGATCGCGCAGCAATGCTACTGCACTGGCGGCGTCCCCGGATACCTTGCGCTAAGTATCCTCTGGCGCCGATGAGACTGTCGAACCTCCTCGCGGCACTCGCGCTCGCCGCTGCCACACCGGCGGTCGCGCAAGTCTGTCCGTACGAGAACCTACTGCCGGAATTCACCGCAGTTCGTCGCGACGACCGGCGACCTCGCGCCGCCGGCGCGCGCCGAGGCTTTCGTCGAGCGCTTCGCGGCGAAGCATCGCGGACTTCTACAGCGAGCAGATGTTCGGCCCGCGCGAGAAGCAGGTCGAGCGCGCGGTGCGCCTGTTCGATCCGCAGAAAGCGCCGAAGTTTCCCGACGCGCGGCCGATCACGCTCGACGATGTGCTGGCCACCGGGCCGCACCATCACCGCCGACTACGCGCGTATCGAAGGCACCTTCCGCAAGGCGTTCCCCGACTACCGCTGCAAGACGCCCATCAGTTTCGGACTGTCGCTCTACATGTTCGACGGCAACCAGGCGACCGACGCGCCGGGCGAATCGCACATGCGCTTCGGCGTCGAGATGATCTCGCTGCTGCATCCGCCGCAGGAACTGCCCGCGTTCTTCCATCACGAGTTGTTCCACGTCTACCAGGCGCAGCAGTCGGCGCTGCCGCTCGCTCCGACGACACGGATCAGCCGGTGTGGTGGGCATTGTGGGATGAGGGACTCGCGACCTATGTCAGCTGGAAGCTCAACCCGACGCTGACGGCGCCGGAGATCTTCTGGATCCCGCGCGACATGGAAACGCAGATGCAGCCGAAGCTCGCAGAAGCGGCGCGACTGATGCTGGCGGACCTGGACGGCTCCGAGGGCTACAGGCGCTGGTTCATGGCGGCTCGAGCCCGCCCGGGCTACCGCGCGCAGCGGCTACTACCTCGGCTATCTCTGGCGAAGCAGCTGGACCGCGGCGATCTCGCAGCGCTCGCGCGCATGCCGCCGGAACAGGTCCAGCGCGAGGCGCGCGCAGTTTCTCGAAGCGCTGGCCGGTCAGCTCTGCAAAGCCTTGATCAGCGTCCGCGCCAGGCCGCGACCGCTCGAACCGTCTCGCATCGAGCGATGGGTTGTAGATCGTGATCTCGATGCCGACCGCGCGTCCCGACGCGAGCGCGATTTTCAGCACCGTGCCCAGCTCTTCCCAGCTCAAACCGTCCGGCATTCGATAGTCGACGGCCGGCATCAGGTCGTCGCTGACGACGTCGGCGTCCAGGTGAATGAAGAAACCTCTCGTAGGCTTGTCGGCGCGTGAGATGTTCGACAGCGCGCTGTGCGGCGCGTTTCGCACCGAGTCGCCGTACTTCGCTCAGAGTCGAGTGCGAGCACTTGCGGCGGCAACGGCTGGCTGCCGAACTCGCGCTGCTCGTGCGCGTCACGGAAACCGAATGCGACGACGTCTTCGTCGCGCACCAGCGGCCGCAATCCTTCGAGATTCGTCAACAGCTCCGGGCCGTGCCCGGTCGCGAACGCGAGGTCCATCGAGGCCGCCTCGCCGTTCGGATTCGCCTCGGGCTGATAGAAATCCGCGTGCCCGTCGATGAACAGCAGTCCGTAACGGCCGCGACGGCGCAGCGCGAGCGTGCTGCCGAGAAGGATCGAGCAATCGCCGCCGAGCAGGATCGGAAACTCGCCGCGACCGACGACGTCCGCCACGGCATCTGCGAGCGCACGTCGAATATTCGGCGATCCCGCGCGCATTGAGAGTCAGCGTTTGCGGATCGCGCTGAGTGTCGTACGCGGCGGTGGGCACGATCCGGCCGGCGCGACGCGCATGCAGCTCGTCCGCCAGGCCATGCTGCAGCAACACGGCCGGCAGTCGATCGACGCCCGTCGGCTTCAGACCGAGGATCGAAGGCGCTTCGACGATGGCGTACTGGTTCATTGCGCTCCGAACAGATGCAGCGCTGCGTACTGCAGCAGCATGATCGTCTTGCCGTCGCGGATCTCGCCGGAGGCGATGCGGCCGAGCGCGTCATCGAACGACAGCTCCATCACCTCGATGTCCTCCTCCTCGACGCCGCCGCCCTCGCTCACGCGCTGCGCGCGCGAATACTCCGCCACGAAGAAGTGCAGGATCTCGGTGACGGAGCCAGGCGACATGTAAGCCTGCATCACCTTGCGCGGATTGCGGATCTCGTAGCCGGTCTCTTCGAACGCCTCGCGCGCGATACAAGTTTCGGGCGCGTCATTGTCGAGCAACCCGGCGCACGCCTCGATGAGCATTCCCGACGCGTTGCCGTTGACGTACGTCGGCAGGCGGAACTGCCGCGTCAGCACGACGGTGCGGCGCGCGCGGTCGTACAGCAGGATGGTCGCGCCGTTGCCGCGGTCGTATGCCTCCCGGCTCTGCACTTCCCAGCTGCCGTCGCGCTTGCGCAGGCGGAACGTCACCTTGCGCAGCACGTACCAGTTGTCCGACAGCACTTCGGTGTTGAGCACTTCACGTGCTCGATCGTGGGATCGCTCATGGCGAAAAGGCTATCGTGCAAAAACGTGCAGAGTCAAGAAAATTCGTGCATAGTGCTCGCCATGCTCGCCAGCCAGCGCAAGGATTACCTGCTCAAGGTCCTGCAGACGCAGGGCCAGATCGTCGCCAAGGACGTGAGCCGCGAGCTGCAGCTGTCGGAAGACACCATCCGGCGCGACTTGCGCGAGCTGGCTGCAGCCGGGCGGCTGCAGCGCGTGCACGGCGGCGCCCTGCCCTCCTCGCCCGCGGTCGTCGATTTCGCCGGCCGCCAGCAGATCGCCTCCGATGCGAAAGTCGCGATCGGTCGTGCGGCTGCGAAGCTGATCCAGCGCGGCCAGGTCGTGATTCTCGATGGCGGAACGACGACGCTGCAGATCGCACGACATCTGCCGCACGACTTGCGCGCCACGGTCGTCACGCACAGCCCGACGATCGCAGTCGCGCTCGTCGAGCATCCGTCGATCGAAGTCATCCTGCTCGGCGGCCGCCTGTTCAAGCACTCCGTCGTCACCGTCGGCGCAGCGGCGGCGGAAGCTGTCGCGCGCATTCGCGCGGATCTCTACTTCATGGGCGTGACCGGCATCCACCCGAAGGCGGGATTGAGCACCGGCGATCTCGAGGAATCGCACATGAAGCGCGCGCTGATGGCGAGCGCGGCGGAAACGCACGTGCTCGCGAGCGCCGAAAAAATCGGCACGGCGTCGCCGTACGTCATCTGCGCGCTCGCGGACGTCGACGGCATCGTCGCGGACGCCGCCATTCCGAAGAAAACGCTCGCCGAGTATCGAAAGCTGGGACTTTCGGTCGTCCAGGCCTGACCGGGCGGACACTCCCGGCGGACGGCGGACGCGTCCGGACATGTCCAGGCGGTCACGGCCGGCGCGTGGCGCAGACGCTTCGGACACGCGCTAAGTCCACGATTTCCAGGGAAAACGGCGGCTCTTCGCAGGCACGCGCGATGTTGGCACGCCCTCTGCAATAAGGAGAATCGAGTGTCCACATAGCGTGGCCACAGCGAGAGAAACGAGGAGACCGCCATGTTCGCCATCCAGCAGAATCGCACACCGTCCAGCGCGCCGTCTGCATGCTGCTCGCCGCCTTCATCGTCAGCACCGGCCTCGCCACGGGCGCGCTCGGCTGCACGTCGCCGAGCGTAACGCCGCTGCCGCACTGGTGAAGCACGATCGTTCTTGAGATCGTCGCCGCCGGTCGCCCCTCCGTCCAATATCGCCAGCGGCGCAACGACTGTAACGTTGCGCATCCACTCGCCGCTACTGCCACCCCTGTGTGGCGCGGCTTCCGCTGGCCCGGAGGACACGCGCAATGAGCGTAGGCGACATGCACGACGTCGAGCGCACCGGCGAATTCGCAGTCACGCTGCTCCGGCAACCCCGCCGGCGGCCGGACCCAGCGAACGTCGGTGCAAGCGGCGAGCGTTCCGATCACAGTTCTGACCGACGATGCGGCGCTCGCCGACGCGATTCACGACGCCGCGGCCGCAGTCCACCCGGTCGCCATCGGCGAGCAGCCCCGACGAAGCCATCGAGCTCGCGGCCAACGGCCGCTGCGGCATCCTCATCACCGACCAAGTTTCGACGCAGCCGACGCTCCGACGCATGATCGCAGCGGCTGCGCGAGGCGGAGCCCGCGCTCGTCGTAATCGCCGTCGGCAGCAACAACGATCAGAGCGGCCTGATCAGCCTGCTTTCCGCGGGCGTCGTCGACCGCCTGATGCTCAAGCCCGTCAGCCGTCGCTCGCACAGATCGTTCTCAAGTCCGCCGTTCAACAGCACCGCACGTTGCAAGGCGCCGGCACCGAGCCCTGGCACTCGGTCGACCTCGCTCGATGGCCGCAGGCTCCACAGCCCGAGCCCGCAGTCGTGCTGGTCGAGCTGCAACGTCATGCCGCCAACGACCTGACCGAAGTGAAGCTCGATCTGCAGCCCTCGCCTGCCGAGGTCGTCGTACCCGCGTCGATGGTCGCGCCGGCGCGCCTTCCCGGCGCATCGACATTCCGCGTCCGCCCTGGATCGCCGTCATTCGCCGCGCTCCTCGCGGTCGCGGGCCTGATGTCGTGGATGGCAGCGGAGCGCAAGCCCGCCATCGATCCGCAAGGCTGTGATCGCCAGCAATCTCGCCGCAGCTCAACGCGCCTTCCGCGAGGGCCATGCGCTCGAGCCGCGCGGCCACAGCGCGTTCGACCACTACAACACTGTGCTCGCGCTCGACCCGGCGAACGCGGCGGCCCGGCAAGGCATCGACCAGATCGCAGATCGTTTCGCCGCTCAGGCCGGCATCGCTATCGCCCGGGGACAAGTGGCGGCGGCGATCCTCGCACTCGACAGCATCCGGCGTGTGCGGCCGGAGCATCGGCAGCTGCGCGGAACTGCAGGCGCAGCTCGACGCCGCGCAGGAAAATACTGTTGCGGCGACCGCCGCCGGAACGCCCGTGGAGCCGGCGCCGCAACCGCCGCCGAAGGCGAGCCCCGCGCTCGCAGCCGCTGACGACGCTGCAGCAGAATGTCGAAGCGCAAGCCCGTGCCGTCGCCAAAGCAGCTGAAGCGCCGAAGCGCGACCAGCTGGAGCTCGCGAAGGCTCAACAGCAGTTTCGCCGGCCAAGGATCGCAGGCTGCAGAGGCGCAGCTCGCGGCCGCGCGCAAGGAAGCTTGACTGACACCGCCTGCTGCCCAGCCGCTCGGCTTCAGCACCTCGACGCCGCAGCACGTCCGCGGCCCCAACGAGCCCAAGCGCACCGAGCCCGCGCCTGGTCCGCATCGTGCGGCCCGAATATCCACAGGACGCCCGGCGCTATGGAGCGGAAGGCTGGGTCAACGTCAGCATGTCGGTCACGCCGGCGGGCAGCGTGCTGGACCCGCGAGTCGAAGAAAGCAGCAACGGAACGCTGTTCAATCGCGCGGCGCTCGCCGCCGTGCGCAAGTGGAAGTACGAGCCCTTCGTCGCCGCCGACCCGCATGCCACGCGACGCGTGACGGTGCGCGTCGACTTCCGCATGGAAGAGCGTGATTGACGGGCTGAAGCCCGACCGACAAGCAGCACTGGAACAACTCGCATCTGTTAAAGTCTCAACGTGAATCAAGTCACGGGGGCTTTGAAAGCGATGCCGCTCAGCATGTTCATAGCCTTCTCTCAAAGGTTGCGGTCTGCCTGGTCACCTGCGTGTTCAGCCTCGCGGCCGTCGCAGGCGAGCGACAGGAGGCGCGCGTCTCGACCGCCACGCGCGTGCTCAACGAGCTGCTGCAGATGCCGGAGCAGAACATCCCGACGTGGCTGCTCGAACGCGCTCATGCGGTCGCGGTGATTCCCGCGGTCATCAAGGTCGGTCTCGGCATCGGCGCCCGTCGCGGCAAAGGCGTGCTCGTGTCCGCAAGGACAACGGCCAGTGGAGCAACCCGGTGTTCGTCAACCTGACCGGCGGCAGCTTCGGCTTCCAGGTCGGCGTGCAATCGACGGACGTGGTCCTGGTTTTCACTTCGCGACAGAGCATCGAGGGCATCGTCGGCGGCAAGGTGACGCTCGGCGCCGATGCTTCGGTGGCCGCCGGACCGGTCGGCCGGCAGAGCTCCGCCGCGACTGACGTAGGACTCACCGCACAGGTCTACTCGTATTCGCGCGCGATGGGCTTGTTCGCCGGCGTGGCGCTCGACGGCTCCGCGATGACGATCGATCACAAGTCGAACGAGTCTTTCTACGGCCGGCCCGGTGTGCTGGCGAGCGACATCATTCGCACGGACGCACCCGCGGCGCCGGCTCCCTCCGGCGAGTTCTTCGCCGCCCTGCAGCGTTCGGCAACCGGTGCGGCTGCGTCCAACGCCGCTCCGCGGACCACGACTGCGGAAGCGGCGCCCGCCGTCGTCCTCCTCGCCGCCGCCGCAAGCTCAGCCGAAGCCGGCAGAAACGTTCCCGCTCGAAGATGAGCACCCGGGCGAAGAGCCGCCGGAGTGATCCCTCGGACCGCGGATGGCGACCTGGATCGCTTTGCTGCGCGGAGTGGGCGGCGGCATCCGGCCGCTGCCGATGCGGGATCTCGTCACAGCTCTCGAAGGCATCGGGCTGAAAGACGTCCGCACCTACATCCAGAGCGGCAACGTGATCTTCAGCAGCACCAAGGCGGCCCCGCGGCTGGCCGGCGAGATCGAGCGCTGCATCGAGAAGAAGTTCGGCTTCCACTCCAGGACCTTCGTGCTGAGCGTGCGCGATCTGCAACGCGCCGCCGCGGGCAATCCGTTCCCGCAGGCCGACGCCGAGCCGAAGACGCTGCACCTGTTCTTCCTCGCGAAGCCCGCGAAGGCGCGCGCAGCTCGACGCCATGAACGAGCTCAAGTCGAAGTCCGAGCAGTTCGCGCTGACGAGCAAGGTGTTCTACTTCTACACGCCGCAGGGCTTCGGCATCTCCAAGCTCGCCGCGAAGGCCGAGCGCCTGCTCGGCGTAGACACGACGGCGCGCAACTGGCGCACGGTCGGCAAGCTCCTGGAGCTGGCGAAAGAATGAGATCGAGCGCCCTTCGAATCGACGGTGGGTCTTCGCAATCCTTGCAGCGCGTCGAGCCTGGTGCCCGAGCGCACACGCGCAGCAGTGCCCGGACATCGCGCCGTATCAGAAGGCCGCGTGACACCATCGAGGATCTCGGGCGCATCGTCGCGCCGAACGGCATCCAGGAGTCGTACAAGACGAAGATCGGCGGCATCGACCAGTGGATCAACGTCCGCGGCCAGGACAAGTCGAACCCGATCATCCTGTTCGTGCATGGCGGCCCGGCCTCGCCGCTGATCCCGACGCTGTGGCAATTCCAGCGGCCGCTGGAAGAGTACTTCACCGTCGTCAACTACGATCAGCGCGGCGCCGGCAAGACCTACGTCGAGGATCACTCCGACGCGGTCGCAGCCAGCTTGCACATTCCGCGCTACATCGACGACGCGATCGAAATCGCCGAGCACGCCCGCAAGCGCTACGGCAAGAGCAAAGTGATCCTGATGGCGCACAGCTGGGGCACGGTGATCGGCCTCGGCGCCGCGCTGAAGCGGCCCGATCTGTTCTACGCCTACGTCGGCATCGGCCAGGTCATCAACACGCGCGACAACGAGAGGATCAGCTTCGAGTACGGGCTGCAGCAGGCGAAGGCGCACGGCAATGCGGCGGCCGTGAAGGAGATGGAGAGCATCGCGCCCTACCCCGGCGACCGAGCCGATCACGCGCGAGCGCATCATCATCGCGCGCAAGTGGGCGCAGTTTTACGGCGGCCTCAGCTGCCTTTCGCGAGGAGTCGCGCTACTTCTTCAACGCGCCGCTGCTTTCGCCCGAGTACTCGGCGGCAGACGTGTGCGCGGTCGACCAGGGCAACGTGTTCACGCTCGGCAGGGTCCTGCCCGAGTTCCTGAACGTCGACTACAAGGGCGTCCGCTCGTTGTCGATCCCGGTCTTCATGTTCATGGGACGTCACGACTACACGACGCCGGCGCAGCCCACGGCCGACTGGCTCGCCAGGGTGAGCGCGCCCGCGAAGCAAGGTGTGTGGTTCGAGCGCTCCTCGCATATGATTCCGTGGGAAGAGCCCGGCAAGATGCTGATGAGCCTCGTGCAATACGTGCGGCCGCTGGCCGAGCCCGAACGAGAATCGACGCTGACAATACGAATGAGCTTCGCGCGCTGCTGCATTCTCCTGGTCGCCCTGCACGCCGGTGCGGCGGCGGCCTTCGACTTCGACGACGTCGCAGAGCTGGCGCAGCTCCAGGCGCGACAGCCGTACCGCAGCTCCGGCCGCAAGGTCCCCGGCGCAGCTGCAGGCGCTCAACTACGATCAGTACCGCGACATCCGCTTTCGTCCCGATCGTGCGTTGTGGCGGGCGGAGAAGCTGCCGTTCGAGGTCATGTTCTTTCACCTCGGCAAGTCCCAGAAGGAGTCGGTGCGGATCGACGAGGTCACGCTCGCAGGGCACGCGCCACATCCCTTACCGCAGCAGCGACTTCGACTTCGGCAAGAACAAGCTCTCGCCGCAGAGCTGGGGCGATCTCGGCTTCGGCGGCTTCCGCGCGCACTACCCGCTGAATGCGAGCGCGTACAAGGACGAGCTCGTGGTGTTCCTCGGCGCGAGCTACTTTCGCGCGCTCGGCGCCGGCCAGCGCTACGGCCTGTCGGCGCGCGGACTCGCCATCGACACCGTCGGCGGCCAGGGCGAAGAGTTTCCGGACTTCACGAGATTCTGGGTCGTCAAACCCGCGGCCGATGCAACGACGCTGACGATCTACGCGCTGCTCGATTCGCCGCGCGCGACCGGCGCCTATCAGTTCGACGTGCATCCCGGCGGCGAGACGGTGATGGACGTGCACGGGCGCATCTTCCTGCGTGCGAGCGTCGCGACGCTCGGGATCGCGCCGCTCACCAGCATGTTCTTCTTCGGCGAGAACCAGCCGCATCGCACCGACTTCCGGCCGGAAGTGCACGACTCCGACGGCCTGATGGTCGCCACCGGCGACGGCGAGTGGATCTGGCGGCCGCTGCTCAATCCCCGACAGACGCTGACGACGTCGTTCTCGATGCCAACGCTGCGCGGCTTCGGCCTGATGCAGCGCGACCGCGAGTTTCGCAACTACGAGGACAGCGAGGCGCGCTACGAGCTGCGGCCGAGCGCATGGGTCGAGCCGACCGGCACCTGGGCACCGGGCCGCGTCGAGCTCATGCAACTGCACACTCCTGACGAGACCAACGACAACATCGTTGCGTACTGGGTGCCGCGCGATGCGCCCGCACCGGGCCAGCCGCTCGACTTCACGTATCGATTGCACTGGCAAGGAATGCAGCAGGAGCAGCACCCGCCGGGTGCGTGGGTGTTGCAGACGCGTGTCGGCCGCGGTTACGGCGAGCTCGCCGAAGACGAGCAGCAATATGTCGTCGACTTCAACGGCCCATCGCTCGCCGCGCTGCCCGCCGACGCGACGGTGAAAGCCGTCGTGACCGCGCCAGCGAACGGACAAGTCCTCGAGAGCAACGCGTATCGCGTGGAAGCGACCGGTGCGTGGCGCATGACGGTGCGCGTGAAGCAGCTCAACCGCAACGAGCCGACCGAGCTGCGCGGCTTCCTCCAGAGCGGCAACGATGTGCTCACCGAAACGTGGAGCAACATCCTGCCGCCGCTGCTGCAGCGATGAGCGTGCCGAATCGCAGGCTGTTCGTCGGCGCCATTCTCTGCGCGACGCTGACAGCGACGGCGAACGCCGCAGAAAGCTCCACACAGAAGCCGGCACGAACGCAGGTCGTGCTGCTCGGCACCGGCACACCAGCCGCAGATCCCGAACGTTCGGGACCTGCGACGGCCGTAGTCGTGGACGACACACCCTATCTCGTCGACTTCGGCGCCGGAGTCGTGCGACGCGCGGCGGCCGCAGTCGCGAAAGGCGTGAAAGGCCTGCGCGCCGGGAATCTGCAGATCGCGTTCGTCACGCATCTGCACGCCGATCACACGATGGGGTATGCGGATCTCATCATCACGCCGTGGATTGCCGGCCGAAACTCACCGCTGCAGGTGTACGGCCCCCGCGGACTGAAGGACATGACCGAGCATGTGCTGGCCGCCTATCGCGTCGATCTCGACAATCGCATGGCGGAGCGCGGCGAGAAATACACGCTCGTCGAGGCGCACGAAATTCAGCCCGGCGTCGTGTACCGGGACGCGAAGGTCACGGTGACGGCATTCAACGTTCCGCACGGCGACCTGGTGGCTTACGGCTACCGCTTCCAGACGCCGGATCGAGTGATCGTCATTTCAGGCGACACAGCCCGACGGACAACGTCGTGAACGCCTGCAACGGCTGCGACATTCTCGTGCACGAGCATTACAGCGTAGCTTCGTACGCGCGCGTCGAGCCGCGCTGGCAAGGGTATCGGCGGCGCCATCACACATCGACGGAACAGCTCGCCGAGCTCGCGACGAAGGCGCGGCCCGGACTGTTGATCCTCTACCACCGTGCCAACCCAGGCGCTGGCGGAGCGTCTGCGCCGGAATCGGAAGTCATCCAGGAAATGAACGAGCTCTACAAGGGACGTTGGGTCAGCGGACACGACCTGGACGTCTACTGACGCAGCAGCACCAGCACCTGTTCGCGAACGGCGCGATCGTGCACCGGCATGACCAGCACATCGCCCGGCCGCGCCCATGCGAGCGCGCGGTTCACTGCGCCGAGCTCGCTCAAGTGCACTTCAATCGCGGTTTCCAACAAGCCTGCGCGTAACAGCGCGGCGCGCAGAATTGCCGGCACTTCGCCCGGCGCGCGGCCGCGCATGTAGGACTCCGTTTCCTTGACCACGACGAAGTCCGGACGGAAGCGCGCCGCCGTCGCGGCCAGCTCTTCGATGTCCGCGTTCGAGCGGTTGCCTGCTTGCCCGAGCAGCAGCGCGATACGTCCCGTGCGGCGCAGGCGGGTCGCGACGTTCATCAACCCGCGCAGGCCGTCGGGGTTGTGCGCGTAGTCGATGAGCACCTGCGCGCCGCGATAGTCGTAACGCATCAGCCGCCCGGGATTGTCGGTCGGGTCCGCACCGAACCGCGCGAGCACCGTTGCGACGGTCGCGGCCGGAATGCCGAGACCGAGCGCAGCCAGCGCGACACCCGCAACGTTCTGCACGTTGTAGTCCGCCGTGCCGTCGACCGTGAGCGGCATGTCTGCCACCGCACCGAGATCGAACTCCTCGGCCGCGCTGTCGCGCGCCCAGCTGACGATGAGCCGCCCGTTGCGCACACCGCTGGTCGAGCCGCCCTTCATGCGATGGGAGAGCAGCATCGGGTCGTCGTAGTTGCGCGAGAACCAGCCGAGCGGGCACGCGAATTGATCGACGCGTGATCGCAGCATCGGATCATCGGCGTTGAGCACGAGCAGGCCCCTGTCGTCGATCGCGCTCGCGACGACCAGCTTGGTGTCGGCGAGGCCCACCAGGTCGTCGATGCCGTACTCGCCGAAGTGATCGGCCGTGACGTTCGTGACGACGGCGACGCGCGCACGCTGTACCGCGAGCCCACGCCGCAGGATTCCGCCGCGCGCGGTTTCGAGGATCGCAGCCTGCACGCGCGTGTCGCGCAAGATCGTGCGCGTGCCGACCGGACCGGAGTAGTCGCCGCGCTCTATCTGTTCGCCGGCGACGAACAGACCGTCGGTGCAGTTGTAGCCGTCGCGCCAGCCCTGCGCTCGCGCGCAGGCCGCGAGCAGTCGAACCGTGGTCGTCTTGCCGTTCGAGCCGGTCACGATCGCAGTTGGAACGTTGCGCAGCTCGTTCCACGGCACCTGCTGAGCCTCCGGCAAGGCATCGAGCGGCCATGTTCGACCACCGGCGCCGGAGCCGAGCGTCAGGCGGTCGTCATCGACGAGATGCGACAAGGCGCGCGAGTCAGCCGCAGCAACCAAGGCGCGCAGGCGCGGCGAGCCTTCGATGCTCGACAGCTTCGCGAACCGCGCGAATGCCGCTTGCTCGTCGATGAACCGGCGGCGCGACGGCGAACGCTGCGGACATCGACGACTGCTCCGCGGCGACGCGGGCCGCTTCGACTAGAGCGCTTTCGAGGCGACTCCAGCGAGTCGGGTCCGCAGCGACGAGCGACGCGCAGAACGCCCACTCATTGATCTCGGTCGCCGTG
Source organism: uncultured Gammaproteobacteria bacterium (assembly GCA_963830745.1). GTDB lineage: Bacteria > Pseudomonadota > Gammaproteobacteria > Steroidobacterales > Steroidobacteraceae > Steroidobacter. The sequence continues at coordinate 679,305 of CAWHNL010000004.1, read as the reverse complement.
AACAGTTGATCGAGCGGCGCCGCTATCGCGAGCGACGTTCCGGCCGCGTGTCGACGCGCGACGATCGATCCTGCGACATCCGGCCAGCGCAATGCCGCGCGCGCACGCACGACGCGGCTGCGCCACTCGGTCAACAACGTCGCATCGATTTCGACCCCCAGCGTCTCCAGGACTGCGCCGGTCGATGCGAAGAACAAGTTGCTGCCGGTCAGGCGTCGCGAGCTGTCGAACGGCAATGCGGCCGGTTCGCTCAGTCATCGACCTCCGGCGCGAGGCGAATGCCACGTTCGTCGCGCAACAGACCTTCGAGGCTCGTCAACGGTGGCTCGGCACTCGGCTCGGAGATCGTGGGTGGATGCGCGGGCGCTGCAGCCCGCGCCTGGGGCTCCGGCGCGCCGGCCGGACGGAACTTCGTGATCTGCTTCCACGAGCGCACCAGCGCATCGGCAAAGACCAGCAGCAGATCGCCCGCCTGGCCCATGTGCAGCGCTGCGTCGATCGCTTCCTGCTCGTCGGGAATGATGGAGATCTGCTTGTTCGACACGCCTTCGGCGATCAGCGCCGTGGCGATCAGGCGCGGCACCTCGTCCGGACCGCGATCGCGCAGGTTGTCGTCGCGGCGGCAGATGTAGTGATCGAAGCGGCCGGCGACGGCCTTGGCGATCGCGTGCAGATCTTCGTCACGCCGGTCGCCCGGTCCCGCAACGACGACGATGCGCCGGCCGGTGACGTCGAGCCGCTGCGCCAGCTCGGCCATCGCGGCCACCGCGTGCGCGTTGTGCCCGTAGTCGAACACGACCTTGAACGGATGCTCGTTGAACACGTTCATGCGGCCCGGCGCCTGGAAGAACGTCGTGTCGAACGTGCGCAGGCCCTGGCGGATCGCGTCGAGCTTGATGCCGAGCGAGAACGCCATCGCCGCGGCGAACATCGCGTTCTGCACGTTGTGGGTCGCGCGACCTTCGAGCGTCGCAGGAATCAAGTGCGTCCACAGCAGCGGAATGTGGCCGCCCTTGTCGTACAACGTGATCATCTGCCCGTTGATGCCGGCTTCGAGCGCGCACGCCCGCCCGCCCGCGCGAATGTGCTCGCGCACCAGCGTGTGCTGCGGGTTCATCGTCACGTAGCAGATGTTCTTCGCTTCCGTGTAGCCCGACATTTTCAGCACGAGCGGATCGTCCGCGTTCAGCACGGCGCAATCGGTCGCGACTTCGATCACGACGCGCTTGACTTCCGCGAGCTGCTCCAGCGTATCGATGCCTTTCAGCCCGAGATGGTCGGACTGCACATTGAGTACTGCGCCGACGTTCACTTGCTTCACGCCCATGCCGGCGCGCAGCAAGCCGCCGCGCGCGGTTTCGAGCACGGCCATGTCGATCTGCGGATCGGCGAGCACCATCTGTGCGGACATCGGGCCGGTCATGTCGCCTTGCACGGTGCGCTGTCCGTCGATGTACACGCCATCGGTCGTCGTCAGGCCCGGCGTGTAACCGCCCATCTTGGTGATGTGCGCGAGCATGCGCGCCGTCGTCGTCTTGCCGTTCGTGCCCGTGACTGCTGCGATCGGCACTCGCGACGGCGCGCCCGGCGGGAACAACATGTCGATGACCGGGGCAGCGACGTCGCGCGGTGTGCCTTCGCTCGGCGCGACGTGCATGCGGAAGCCGGGCGCTGCATTGACCTCGCAGATGCCGCCGCCGATCGTGCGATAGCTCTCGGCGATGTTCGTCGAGAGGAAATCGACGCCGCCGACGTCGAGCCCGATCGCACGAATCGCGCGCACCGCCATGTCGCGGTTGTCGGGATGAATGATGTCGGTCACGTCGGTGGCCGTGCCGCCGGTGGAAAGATTCGCCGTCGATCGCAGGTACACGACGCGGCCGCGCTCCGGCACCGACTGCGCCGTGAGGCCGGCGCGCTCCAGCATTTTCTCGGCCTGCGCATCGAGCTCGAGCCGCGTCAGGACTTTCTCGTGGCCGACGCCGCGGCGCGGATCCTGGTTCACGATCTCGATGAGCTGCACGATGGTGTGCTCGCCGTCGCCGACGACGTGGCCGGGCGTGCGCCGCGTGGCAGCGACCAGCTCGCCGTTGACGACCAGCAGACGATGATCGTCGCCTTCGAGGAACGACTCGACGATGACCGAGCGCGAGTGCTCGCGCGCGACGTTATATCCGTGTGCGACCTCCGCGTCGGTCGTCAGCCGAATGGAAATACCGCGGCCGTGATTGCCGTTGTACGGCTTGGTGACGACCGGATAGCCGATGCGCTTCGCGGCGCGTACTGCCTGGGTGTCGTTCTGTACGAGCTCCTGCTGCGGCACCGGCAGTCCGAGCGAAGCAAGGATCTTGTTCGTCTCTTCCTTGTCGCTCGCCAGCTCGACGGCGATGTGCGGCGTGCGCCCGGAGACCGTTGCCTGGATACGCTGCTGATACTTGCCGTGCCCGAGCTGCACGAGCGATTGATCGTTGAGGCGCAGCCACGGGATGCTGCGCGACTCCGCCGCACGCACCAGCGATGCGGTCGACGGGCCGAGCGCCCGGCGCTGCGCGAAGCGGATGAAGTTGTCGCGCGCCTCCGGCCAGCTCCAGCCTTCGGGAACCGATCCTGCCGGACGCAGCGACTCGGGCAGCAGCGAGCACAGCAACCGCAGGCCCAGGTCGCCGGCAGCGACGCCTTCGTCGCGCTGCGCGTATTCGTAGACGACTGTGTAGACGCCCGGCTTGTCCGCGCTGCGCGTCTTGCCGAACGTGACTTCCTCGCCGGCGACGTTCTGCAACTCGATGGCGACGTGCTCGAGCACGTGGCCGAGCCACGTGCCTTCGTCCTCGCGCATGCGCCGGAAGAATCCGCCGGGCTCGCGATACGAGCAGCCGTGGTCGGCCAGGCCGGGCAGTGCGGCGGCCAAGCCATCGACGTACTGCGGCCCGAGCCGGCCGGTCGGCCACGCTTCCAACGCGCCGAGGTCGAGCTCCAGGCGGATGACGGGAAAGTGCGCGTACAGCGACGGGCCGACGTAGACCGAGCGATCGAGAATTTGCATGGGCGGGCGAGCGCTCCTGAGGGAGTCGTGGCCCGATCATGTCACAGCGCTGTCATCCGCTGTAGGTCGGGCTTTAGCCCGACATAAGGGGGAAGTCGGGCTAAAGCCCGACCTACTCTTTTGTCGGGACCAGCTTGGCGGCCGAGGCGGTCCGCGTATTCAGGTCGAAGGTCGCCCCGGCGACCAGGACGTGGACCTTGAGGCCGAGCACGGCCACCGGCTGGCCGTCCGACACGCTGTCGGCCGAGGAAAAGCTCACTTCCGAGGCGTCGACGACCGTGACGCCGCCGCTCCCCTCCACTTCCAGCACTTCGTCCGGGCCGATGAACACGGCGGTGTCCTCGTCCAGGCCGATGCCGATCGCGAACGGGTTGTATGCAAGTGCCGTGATCAGACGGCCGAGCCGGTCGCGCTCGCGGAAGTGCTGATCGATCACGAAACGGTTCGTGAGCCCCAGCCCGGGCGCGAGGCGCACGCTGCCGGCAATCACCGACGAGCCTTCGTCGCCGAACGCGATCATGTGCTCGCTCAGGATGCTGGCGCCCGCGCTCGTGCCGCCGACGGTCACGCCCGCGGCGTTGCGCTTGCGGATCAGCTGGGCGACCGGCGTGCCGCCGAGCAGGGCCGTCAGGCGCAGTTGGTTGCCGCCGGTGAAGAAGATGCCGGTGGCTTCCTCGAGGCGCTGCAGGCGATTCGGCTCCTGGCAGTCGCGACGCGTATCGAAGTCCATCACCGATGACGCGCGCTGCGCCGAGCTCGCGAAACAGCGCTTCGTAGCGCGGCCCGGTCTCGTGCATCTTGCTCGCGGTCGGGATCACGACGATGTCGGCATCCTCGCCGCCGGAAACGTCGACGAAGCGGCGCAGGATGCGCTGATCGTTCTCCTTGTTCTCCGCGCCGCCGATCGGGACGATCCAGCCGCGCGTTTCGCCTTCGGCAACCTTACTTGGACACATGTAGTGGGCGGTACTCCTCGCGTGTAATTCTAACCTTATTCAAACGTGCCGCGGCGGACGCAAGTTCGATCCATGACGTGGATCTCACCGCGAACGACGACGGTGTCGGCTCGGGTCTGCTCGTCGAGCACCACCAGATCGGCATCGTGGCCAATCGCAAGAGTGCCCTTGCGTGCGAGCCGCAGCAGTTTGGCGGGATTCGCGGTGAAAGCCGGTAGCGCAGCTTCCAGCGCCAGGCCGCGCGCCAACGCTTCGCGCAGCGTTTCGAGCAGTGCGCCGGAGGAGCCGACGTCCATGTGCGTGACGCGACCGTCTGCGTCGAAACACGGCAAGCAACCGCCGGCGTCGGAGCTGATGGTGACGCGATCGCCGGGCGCGCCCGCGGCAAGGTAGCGTTCGAGCGCTTCGGCCGCGCAGTACGCGTCTTCTCCCTCCTCGACCGGAAACGCCGTGATGTCGACGGTCGAGCCTTGCCGCGCCAGGTCCAGCGCCTCGCCGAACAGCGCGCGGCGTCGATTCACGTGCGTAGGATTGAACACGCGCGGGGGCAATTCGCTCGTGCGCAGCGCTTCGCGGACCAGATCGAGACCGCGTGCGCCGTCACCGAGGTGGAGGTGCAGGACGCCGGCTTTGCCGGTCATCACACCCGCGACGTGACACTCCGATGCGATCCGCAGCAACTCATCGAGCGTCGGCTGACTCGATCGATGATCGCTGATTGCGACCTCGCCGATGCCGATCAAGGCTTCGACGAACACCAGGTCGCCGCGCACGCTGCCGGTCAACGTCGCGGGCGGTACGTGATAGCCGCCCGCATAGCCGTACGCGTTCAGTCCCTCTTCTCGCAGCGCGTAGAGCGTCGCGAGCAACTCGCCGGGGCCGCGCGCGATATCGTCCGTGCCGAGCAAACCGACGACGGTCGTGATGCCCGCAGTCGTGAAGCGCGACAGCGGCACGGCCGGCACGCGAGTACGGAAGCCGGCTTCGCCGCCCCCGCCGGTCACGTGTACGTGGCCATCGATGAGTCCGGGAATCGTGCGACGCCCGGCCGCATCGACGATGCGAGACACTGCGCGCAATGGGACAGGCAGGTCGAGTGCTTCGTCGCCGATCCAGAGAATGCGTCCGCCGCCGATGAGCAGATTGCGGAGGCCGAGCGGTTGCGGGGCGTAAAGGTTCGCGTTGCGAATCAGAATGAGCGTCACGGGCGCGTAGCTTACCGCGATGGCCCGAACGATGTGCCCTCTGCGTCGCGCGCGCGGCCGCCTTGCAGGATGAACCGCATCGAGTAGTTCGCTTCGTGACACGCGGACTCGAACAGGCGATCGTCGGTGCGCATGAAGTGAGTCTCGCCGGTCCACGGCCGCGTGTAGTGGCTCGGGTCGTCGACGGTGAACACGTAGCTGAGCTCGGCGTCGGAGACGCGCGTGATGCGCTCGGTCACCGTGGCGCCGGTTGAAACCATGAACGTGATGCCGGCCGCGACCCTGCCGATGTCGCTGGGACTGAACGACCGGGTCTGCACGACCAGCGTGTCCCCCTCCCACCAGCCGATCGAGTCACCGGTCCAGGATGTCACTGCCCCGGGCGCATGCCGCGCGTCCAGCCGGATGATGCGCACGAAACCCATCACTTCCGCGAGGAAGACCACAGCGTCCTTCGTCTGCACGATCTGGTGAAGATTCGTCCCAGGGTTGTAGAGATTCGGCGGCTGCGCAGCCGGGTTGCCGAGACAACGCTCTGACGTCGGACGCTGCTCGGGGCCGTCCACCGCGTTCACGACGGCCGCGCGCGTCTTGACCTGCCATTGCTTGAATTGCGGCGTGCCGGGAATTCTGCCGTCCGGCGGATCGATGACGATCGAGCTGTGGAATTCGCCGCGAATCGGCAGCATGTGCCGTTCGTTGAAATACTCGGTCGGCTCCGTCGGCGTGGAGCGATCTTCCGCGATCTCGACCGACAGTCGCTTGATTGCGGCAGCCTGCTCGGCCGTGATCGCCAGCGTCGTGAATCCGGCCGGCCGCTCGAGCGGCGTGGCATCGATATGGTCCCACACTCCCTGCAGATCGGGATGTCCGTCCTCGAGGCGCGGCGGGCGATACTCCGCGGCGTCGAGCGGCGCTACACAGACCGTGAGCGCGGCGGCGCAAGCGACCGTTGACCAGAACGTACGCATGCAGGGCGACCATACGCGCGATGGGACTGGAGTGGAAACTGTCCATAGGGGCAGCAGCGGGCCGTCGCGCTGTCCGCAACCACGGCCATTCACGCGCCCGTCCGGTCTCGGCGATACTTTCCGCATGAAAGTCCGCTCTCTCCTCGCAACGCTCGCGGGTCTGGCTGCGGGCGTCGCGCATGCGACTCCCGAAATTCTCGTGACGGCCCTGCATGGCATGCAGTGGCAAGTGCGGTACGACGTCACCGAGCCCGTGACGACACTCCAGTTCGCGCGGTCCCCCGACGATTCGCGGCCGCGCACCTGGCTGCCCGATCAGGGCTTCGAGATCGTCAGGACGGAACGCGGCGACGTCGCACGCCGCAAGGACGGCGGGGCATTTCGCACCGTGCGATTCCGGATGAGCCCGATCTACAGCGTGCTCCCCAAGGACTACGCGCCGTTCTCGCCCTTCGGCGACGGCGGCATGCTGTTTCACACCGGCCGTCTGTTCGCGTGCGCAGGCGCTTGCGCCGGCGACGAATCGTGGTCCATGGACCTGTGGGCGGCCAATGAAGATCGGATCGTCCTCGACGGCAAGACGCTGCAGGCACGTGCGCACTGGACGGATCGCGACGAAGGCCGTGTCGTGTACGTAGGCAAGGGCGTTCCGCGGCAGACGCGGGATTTCATAGCCGTCATCGACGCCGCGCTCCCTGACGACATTCGCGGCCGGCTGCTCGTGCAGTTGCCGCAGTTCATGCAACTGTTCCCGCGAAGCTCGGCACGCTGCCCCGGCGTCCGATGCTGTTCGTTTCCTACGACGTTTCGCACCCGAAAGGTTAGGGTCGACAGGGCGGCGTGCTTCCGGACCAGATCTTCACGCACTTCTACGGCAGCAAATGGCCTGCCGAGATGCGCAAGCCCGCAGTTCGCGGATGAGCTTGCGTGGCACCTTGCCCACGAGTCGGCCCACCTGTATCAGCGAGCCATACTTCGCGCAGGCCGCCGGCGACGCGTGGATACACGAGGGTACCGCAGAGGCGTTCGCGGCGATCGCCCTGCGGCCCACGGCTGGCGCGTTCGTGCAGTCGGCTCGCGACACTGCAGCCAGCAAATGTGCGGAGCTCGTCGAGGAGCGCTCGATTCGGGATGCGATTGCAGCGGGCAAATTCGAGGCCGCGTACAGCTGCGGGATGCTGCTGAACCTGGCGGTCGACACGAAGGTACGGACAGCGACGGGCAGCGATGGTCTCTATGCTGTCTGGGGCAACTACCTCAGGCTTCTGTCGCGCAAGGGAGCCGTGGCCGGAGAAGCGCTTTACCTGGAAGCGATTTCCGAGGTGGGCGGTGCAGACACGGCCGCATGGCTCCGCAACGCCGTTGCAACTCCCCGCTGGCGCGCGGACTGACTCGTTTTCGGTCGAGCATCACTTCGATAAGGGACGCCTGCCGAAATAGGCGCCGAGGAGCGAGGCCGGAACGGTCAGCCCGATTCCGACGACTCTGAACCACGTCGGCAACTCGCCAGTGGTGAGCGTGCTGAGCACCATGCCAAGCACGCCGTATGCGAGCGCATTGAAATACGGAATGCTGCGCGCGATGCGCAGCGACGAGGAATCCGCCGACCACCGTCGAAGCCGTACCGAGAATGAGCGCCGCCCTGAGATAGCCGGGATCGGTGGCGAGCGCGGCAGCCGCCGCACGCACCTGTTCGTCACTGGCATTGGCGACCTGATCGGTGAACACGCTGAAGAGCACGATGCCCGTGACGAAGTCGATGCCGAACACAGCCAGCGTTGCCAGGACGATCGCCCGGATGTCGATGTTTCCGATCATCGACGGACAGCGTACAGGAAACGTGCGTAGCCGATCTCGGAGGCGTTCTTCGTCAGCTCGACGTTGACCCACGCGACGACGTCGCCGAACGGTCGGTCGCGGAACGGCCAGCGGGTGCACTGTGTGGATTGCAGGTCGCTGTCGCTCGAGCTTGTCGAGTGCCGCGAGCCATTCGCCGCGCAGCCGGCCGAGCCACTCACGCACGCCGTCCGCGGTACCGGGCCAGGTCACAGCTTCGCGCGTGAGGTTGCCCGCGCCGAAGGAATGCTCGAGCACCATCGACCACCAGAAGCCGATGTGCCACGTCACCCACGCGATGCTCGGTGGCACCGAGGTCGTAGCGCTCGTGCTCGGGCCAGTCGGCGCGCCACGTTCCATCCGCCGCGCGATGCACATGCATGCCCTGTGCTGCCGGTCGCCACAGGCATTCCTCGGTGTCGAGCCCGGTGAGATGCAGATCAGTGAGCAGCCACGCCGTCTTGAACTGGCGGCCGCAGGTAGGCTGCCGGTCGTCGGTCATCGCTCCTCCTCGCTCGTAACGAGGAGGAGCTTAACGCATGGCGGGCAGGAGGACGTTTCAGCCCAGGAGCTTGCCGAGCGATGCGAGTGCGCCGCCGAGATCGTTCGCCGCCGGCACCTTGCCGCCCGGGGAGATCTTGTCGATGACCTGCGGCAGCAAGCTCGCCAGGGCGCTCGTCGTTTCCGCCCTCGCCGATCCCGGCTTTCTTCGCCAGGTCCGCGACCGTACCCGCGCCGAGCACCTTGCTGACCTGATCTGCCGAAATGGGAAGATTCTGTCCGCTGCCGATCCATGACTGCAGGATGTTGCCGAGCCCGGCGCTCTGGAATTTGCTCGTGAGGTCGCCGAGTGCACCCGGCTTGCTGAGCATCGCAATGAGCTGCTGCAGCAGCACTGCGCTGACTCCGGCTCCCTTGCCCTGACCCAGAACGCTGCCGACTGCGCCGCCAAACTGGTCTAGCACGCCCATGGTCGTACCCTCCGGAAGTCAAGTGGGCGTCGGAGTGTACGCCTGCGCGTCAGGTCTGCTGATAGGTGGACGCCGTGGTCACACAATCCGTACACAGAAAGGCATAGAAGATCCCTTCGCGGCCCGGATCCACGTCTGCGCAGGCGATCTGCCCGATGCAACGCATGGTTCGCCGACACTCGCCGCAACTCGGATACTCGGCGTCCTGAATCCACGCCGGATGCCCGCCGAGCTGCGAGTATTGCGTCGGCAACGAGTCGATCGCCGCATGCCACGGGCTGCGCGGCGCGACGGCCGGAAGTAGCGATCGGCGCGGCAGCCGATCGTCGATCAAGTTCCTCTCGGAGATCGGCACGACGATCTTCTGCGCGCACCCGAGGAATGCCAGCGCCTGCGACGTTCCATCGAGCTCGAACAGATTCGCCTCGGTGAGCACGCTCGCCGGCGAGGGCGTCATCGAGGCGCCGGCGCTAATGAGCGGGTAGCAGATCTCGTGATACAGATTGCGCCGCTGCGAATCGGGCGACAGCTCCCAACCTGCTTGCTGCGAATACTGATGCGGAGGAATGTGCAGATCCGCTGCCCAACTGGGCGGTTGGGCACGCCATCCCGCGAAGAGATCGACGACCCGCTCGTCGCCGACCCACGCGAGCGCACAGAGAAGCTTGTCGGTGAGCAGCACGATCGCGTCCCGCGACGCGAGCGAGATGCTGAGTCAGCAAATCGCGAATCTTCGGCGCGGCGCGATGAAACACGAACTCCGGTCGCAGTGCCTCGATGCGGATGAACTCCTGCAGCAACGAGCTGATGTCGGCGGACACGAACGCGACCAGGCAAGTGGCTATGCCTTGCGCCGCGTGCGTATCGCCCTTCTTGAGCAGCGCGTGCACGTGGCGCACCAGTGCAGCGATCTGGCCCGAATCGAGCTCGGCGTACAGCGCAGCGGTTTGCCTCGGAGGCTGCGCGTAGCGAATCAGCGGGTCCGGCTTCGGCGGCTGATGAACGATCTTGAGGAGCTCGAGCGGATCGTCGATTCCTGCGTACGGATCGACATCGCGCCGGTTGGCGCGAATGTGAGCTTCGCGTTGCTGGCGCTCCTTCGCCTGCACGCACGGCATGCAGTAACCGCCGGTCCTCGCCGCCGTGGCCGCCAGAATCGTCCGGCTGCAGCCGACGGACTTGCAGACGACTCGCAGACTCATCGAGTCATCACGCGTGGTTCTTCTCTCGATCCTCATCGAGAACGAACGAAACTCCGCACCCTCCCAGCCCGCAGTAACCGTCCGGGTTCTTGTGCAGGTACTGCTGGTGATAGTCCTCGGCGTAGTAGAACTCGGGCACGTCGCGGATCTCGGTCGTGATCGCACCGTGACCGGCCTTCTTCAGGCGTTCGCCGTAGCTCTTCAGGCTCGCCTGCGCGGCGGCGCGCTGCTCGGCGTCGTAGACATAGATTCCCGAGCGGTACTGCGTGCCGACGTCGCCGCCCTGACGCATGCCCTGCGTCGGATCGTGCGATTCCCAGAACGTCTTCAACAACGTTTCGTAACTGACCTGGCGCGGGTCGTACACGACGCGCACGACTTCGTTGTGCGCGGTGTACCCCGAGCACACTTCTTCATAGGTCGGATTCGGCGTCGAGCCGGCCGCGTAGCCGACCGCCGTGCTGTACACGCCGGGCACCTGCCAGAACTTGCGCTCCGCGCCCCAGAAGCAACCGAGGCCGAACAGCGCGAGCTTCATGCCTTCCGGAAACGGCGCAACGATGCGGTTGCCGTTGACGGCATGGCGCTCGGGCACGCGCATCGGCGTTGCGCGTCCGGGCAGCACGTCCGAGGGCTGCGGCATGACGGCTTGCTTGCGAAATGGGTTCATGGCGAGTTCCTGGGGGCGTAAACGGGGGGAAGCGTCTACGTGGGGCCGCGGCAAGAGTAAGCAAGAGCCCACAACCGGGGCAAATGGCGGCCGAACGGGCCCAGGACGTGACCGGCATCACCCTTCCGAAGCCTGGTGCCCCGCAATAGCAGGCGGGTCCTTGCGCCGGCCTCCGCCGGTGGTATTAATGGCAGCGAGGTTTGTCCATGAACGCGCTCTCCAAGCCGTTTTCGGCGCTGATCCTCTCAGCCGCGCTGCTCCTGTCAGCGCTGGCTGCAGCCTTGCCGTCGACCGCCTCCGCCGAAACACCCTCCGCGAGCTCGAACACCGTCATCGGACCGAACGTGATGCTGGCGGACGGCGCCGAGGCGCTGATGCGCGGCGACTGGGAACGCGGCATCCAGCTCACGCAGATGGGACTGACGTTCGCGATCTCGCAGCAGGACCGCGCCTCGGCGCTCGCGAACCTGTGCGCGGGTTTCGCGGCGCTCAAGAAGTACCAGCGCGCGCTCGAGCATTGCGATCAGTCGATCGCGCTCGTGCGACGGACAACTGGCGCACGTGGCAGAACCGCGCGGCGGCGAACCTGGGTCTCGGCAAGATCGAGGAGTCGCTGCGCGACATTCAGCGCGGGCTGCAGATCAACCCGGATTCGGATTCGTTACAGAAGACGCTCGCGATCGCGCGCGATCATGAAAAACTCCAGCAGGAGCGCATGCGGCACCTGCTGGAGTCGTGAGAGAGTCGGGCTGAGACCCGGTCGGGCTGTCAGCCCGACTCTAGACGACGGCGTCAATCCCGCCGATCCCATCCCGCCCATGAACGCCAGGCCGTCCGGTGCACGGCGGCATTCGCGCGGCGTGACGCCGTGGAACCGACGCAACGCGCGGAACAGCGTCGAGCGCGAGTCGAAGCCGACCTGCTTCACGATGTCCTCGACCGCCAGGTCCGTGCCTCGCAGCAGGCGCGCAGCGACGGTCGTGCGCTTGCGCTGCAGGTACTCGTGCGGCGTCACGTCGTGGATGCGCTTGAACAGCCGCAGGAAGTGATGGCGCGACAGGAACGCGGCGCGCGCCATGTCGCCGAGCATCAGCGGCTTGTCGTAGTTCGAGTGGATGAAGTCGGTCGCCAGCGAAACGCGCCGCAGGATCTCGCGTCGCGTCGCGGCCCGGCGCACCGGCACCGCATGCGCGCGCGCGACGACCTGCCGGTGGCGCATCAGCAGCCGCTCGAGCAGGAAGGCGAATTGCTCCTCGTACCACAGCGCGTCGTCCAGCCCCATCTCGCAGTGACGGCGGATGAAGAGCAGGACCGGCGTGACGCTGCGATCGTGCGTATAGAGGTGCGGCATGAACGGCAGCGCCGCGGACTGCGCGACTTCGCCGCTGTCCAGCAAGCGATCTTCGGGCGTGATCAGCGCGCCGAGCGTCTCTTCCGGCATGCCGCGCCGGAACAGGATCGTCAGCGCATGCACTTCGCGCGCGCCGCGGATGCGGACGTTCGCTGGGCAGGCCGGCACTGTCATCCAGGTGTCATCGTCGACGAACACCCGTCGACCGTCGAGCGCGACTTCCTGCCGACCGTTCCAGGCGCACAGCACGGCCAGCCGCTCGGCATCGAGCGCGTAGTCCGCCACCTGCGTCTTGACGTTGAGGATTGCGTTGCCGGTATCGAGCTGCCGGACCACGCCAGGATTCAGGTCGCCGCCACCTACCATCTCATGGGCTCTACGGAGAATCATCCGCACACCCCTCCCCGTTCTGCGAACCAACCACCGGAAACGGTGCCGGCGTCACCCGAGAACTTGCATCCGACTCTCGATCGTTGCCTCGTCATTGATCGTCATTACGCGGATGCGTTCCCATGCGTACAAGGGAATTACGATGATCAGATCGCGGCATGCGACGAAAGGTTTCAGCGCCCGCGTGCAGTTTCGGCGCGCACGTCACACAATTGCGCAACACATGACATCGCGGATGCGCCAGCTTGCGAGCGGCAAAACACGGCACGTCGAACCTGTGATGCGACAACGACATGAATCGTTGCAGCGCTCGTCGCGCGCGCGCGTCGTTCACCGGCGATATCCGTAGTTTCACCGGTTGCAGCGGACACATCGGACACTTTATGGCGACCGCGGCAGCGGGCGTCTTAGAATCGCGGCCTCACCCATCGCTGATCCCACTGGCCGTTTATGCCCATCGTTCACGAGCACAACCTCGCCCGCCCGCTCCCGAAGCAATGCCAGTTCGGCATTCGCGTAAGGCTGCGCAGCACCGACCCGTTCAAGAACCTGGTCGGCGCGGAGTGGACGAAGGAGCACTGGTTCGCGACGCGCGAGGAGCGCGACCGCGCGCTGAAGGAGATGAGCGGGCGCTACGTCTATTTCCGGCCCGGCGACCAGCCGAGCCTGGAATTCGAAAAGATCGATAAATAAAAAGCTGTAGGTCAGGCTTCAGCCCGACATCTTCAGAAGGTTCTGCCCAGGAACAGGTAGAACGCCTTGTCGCCGCCTTCGTCGTAGCCGGTCGCCAGGTACACCGGTCCGAGCGGCGTATCGAGCCCGAAGAACAGGCTGGCGTTCATGCGCAGGTCGCCGAAGCTCACGTCCTTGCGGTCGACCCAGGTGTTGCCCGCTTCCAGCGAGACGCCCGCGTACGCCGGCAGGTCGAGCACGCCCTGCGCCGCCGCGGCCGATCCTGCGGTAATAGATGAGCCGGCCGATGCCGTAGTGCGGCCCCGCCAGGAAGCCCGGCGGCAGTCCCGACAGATTCAGGAAGCCGCCGAGCGAGAACGAATTCTCCGGCGTCTCGAGCGCGTCGACCGTGGTGCCGGCATCGGTCCAGAAGATCGAGCGTGTGCCGGTCGAACGAGCGCGCGACCAGCCAGCTGGTGCGCAGGATGTCGAAGTTGCGGTCGGCGCCGACGCTCTCGCGCTCCGCGCGCCACTCGAATGTCGAACTGCTGGCCGTGGCGCGGAAAGAAGATACTGTCGAGCTTGTCGTACGAGAATCGCGTGAAATAGCCGCCGCGATCGAACTCGACGCCCGGCAGCGACGGGATCGCCGATCAGCACGCGCCGCCGCCCGGTGCCCCGATGCACGCCGAAGCGGATCTCGCCCCAGTTGGAAATCTCGCGGCCGAAGTCGAGGCCGCCTTGCACTTCGCGCACGCGATACTCGGCGACGCGGTCCCGCTCGCGCAGCTCGAACACGCTGCGCTCCTCGAAATCGAACTGCGGCGCGAAGAAGTAGCGGCTCGCAAGCGACAGCGGCTGATAGAACTCCGTGAAGAACTTCGGGTTCTCGCCGATCTGCATGTCGGTCAGCCATTCCCCGCCGAGCGGGTTCAGCTCGGTGGCGATGAAGCGCACCGCCGCGTTGTAACGGCTGTTGCCCTCGAAGTCGTCTTCGAGGTTGAGCCCCATGCGCACGTAGTTCGGACCCCAGCTCTTGCGGCGCAGGTCGAGCTCGCAGGCCGGCGCGGCCCTCGTCCTCGACCAGCTGGTAGTCGATCGTCTCGAAGCGGTCGAGCGCGTACAGCGAGGACAGCTTGCTGCGGACCAGCTCCTTGTCGAGCTGCTTGCCGACCAGGTCTTTCATCGTCTCCTGGATCAGCGCGCTCGTACTGCGACGAGCGCGGAGTCGGCGCGCACGAACTCGATCACCGGCAGCTCGGTCGAGCGAGTGGTGCGCGCGGCGAGGTACTGGCGATAGTCCGCCTCGCTGAGCGACAGCTTGGCGAGCGATGCCGACGCACCGCGCGCCGCCTCTTCGCCCGCACGCAGCGCCTGCGGTACGCGACTGAAATCGCGGACGGCAAAGCGCCCGAGCGGCGGATCGAGCACGATGTCCGTCGGCAGCAGCTTCTTGCGCTGCTCGAGCGTGCGGCCGCGAATCAGGATCGCGAACGCCTGGTTGGTCACTTCCAGCGGCGAGGTCAGCTCGTCGCGCAGGTACAGCGGGAAGCTGACGTCGACGACGATCAGCACGTCGACGCCCATCGCGCGCGCGGTGTCGATCGGCAGGTTCTCGACCAGGCCGCCATCGACGAGCAGCCGGCCGTCGCGCTGCGCCGGCGCGAACACGCCGGGCGCCGACATGCTCGCGCGCATGGCCGTGACCAGGTCGCCCGAATCCATCACGACGGCCTGGCCGGTCTCCAGGTCGGTCGCGATCGCGCGAAACGGAATCGGCAGCTGATCGAAGCGCTGGACCTCCGCGACCGGCAGCGCCGCGTTGCGCAGCACCTGCTCGAGCTTCTGCCCCTGCACCAGGCCGGGCGGCAGCACGAAGCCCTTGTCCTTCTTCAAGCCGAGCGCGAAGCGCACCAGGAAGTTGCGCTCGTCCTGCTTGCGCCGAAAGCCGAGCTCCTCGCGCGGCGGGCGATCGCGGAAGGCGTCCTGCCAGTTCAGCGAGCGGATCAGCGTCTCGATTTCGGCGCCCGACATGCCCGAGGCGTACAAGCCGCCGACGACGGCGCCCATGCTGGTGCCGGCGATCGCATCGACCGGCACGCGCATCTCGTCCAGCACTTTCAGCACGCCGACGTGCGCCGCGCCGCGCGCGCCGCCGCCGCTCAGCACCAGCCCGACGCGCGGCCGCTCCCCTTCGGCAGCATGCGCAGCCTGGGCGAGCAGGAGCAGGCAGACGGGCACTACCTGAAGCAGTCTCATCGGCTTCAAGATAGTAGCAGCAGTTGTGACCGCGAAACGGCGGCTGATAGCGCTGACTCCATGAGCATCGACGCTCGCCGCACGCATTCGGGCTGTCGCGGTCCTGGCGCTCGCGATGTGCGCGGCCTCGGCCGCACCGCCGGGACGTCAATCGGACGACGATGAGCCGCAGTGGGGATCGTACGGCGGCGACCCGGGCGGCAACCGCCATTCGCCGCTGACGCAGATCAACCGCCAGAACGTCGCGCAGCTGAAGATCGCGTGGACCTATCGCACCGGCGAGCTCGGCGCCGGACTTCGCGCGCGCCGACACGCTCACTTTCGAAGCGACGCCGATCCTCGTGCGCGACTCGCTGTACCTCAGCACGCGCGACGAACATCGTGATCGCGCTCGATCCGGCCACCGGCCAGCAGCGCTGGCGCTACGACCCGAGGATCGATCGCACGCGGCGCTACTCGGAAGCGACCTCGCGCGGGGTGTCGTCGTGGATCGACGCGACCGCCGAGCCGACGGCGCCGTGCGCCCATCGCATCCTCGTGGGCACGCTCGATGCGCGGCTGATCGCGCTCGACGGCCGCACCGGGCGGCCGTGCCGCGACTTCGGCAACGGCGGCAAGGTCGATCTGAACGAAGGCGTGCGCGACGGCTCGGCCGGCAACTACCTCGTGACCTCGCCGCCGGCGATCTATCGGAACATCGTCATCGTCGGCTCCGCGATCGGCGACAACGGCGGCGTCGAACTGCCGCGCGGCATCGTGCGCGCATTCGACGTGCGCAGCGGCAAGCAGCTGTGGTCCTGGGATCCGATTCCGACGTCGCGGCGAGGACGCGACAGCGTCGCGGCTGGCAGCCGCAGTCGGCACAGCGCACCGGCGCCGCGAACGCGTGGTCGATGCTGTCGGTCGACGCCGGCCGCGGCCTGGTGTTCGTCCCCACGGGCTCCGCGAGCCCCGACTACTTCGGCGGCGAGCGCACCGGCGACAACAGCGTATGCGAACTCGCTGGTCGCCCTGCACGCCGATACCGGCGCGCTCGCCTGGCATCGCCAGCTCGTGCATCACGACCTGTGGGACTACGACGTGCCGGCGCAGCCGATGCTGATCGACATCGAGCGCGACGACAAATCGATTCCGGCCGTTGTCCAGGCAACGAAGACCGGCATGCTGTTCGTCTTCGATCGCGAGACCGGCGAGCCGGTGTTCGAAGTCGTCGAGCGGCCCGTGCCGCAGTCGGACGTCGCCGGCGAAGTGAGCTCGCCGACGCAACCGTTTCCCGCGACGCCGGCGCTCGTGTCGCAGGCGGCAGTGACGCCGCAGGACGCATGGGGCCTCACCTTCTACGACCGCGGCAAGTGCCGCGAGCTGATCTCGCAATATCGCTCGGAAGGCATCTTCACGCCGCCGAGCCTGCAAGGCACGATCCTGTCGCCGGGTTACGCCGGCGGCGTCAACTGGGGCAGCACGGCGTTCGACAGCGAGCGCCAGCTCGTGATCGCCGCGGTCAACTCACGTACCGATGGTCGTGACGCTCGTGCCGCGCGACCAGCTCGATGCGATGCAGCGCTCGGACGCGTGGCCGGATTCGGATTTCGCAGCACAGACCGGCACGCCCTACGGCGTGCGCCGCGAACTGCTGGCGTCGCCGTTCGGCCTGCCGTGCACGGCCCCGCCCTGGGGAACGCTCGCGGCCGTCGACCTGCGGCGCAACGCGATCCGCTGGCAGGTGATGCTCGGCTCGACGCGCGACACGACGCCCTGGTTCGTGCCGGCGCCGACGCTCGGCATGCCGAACATGGGCGGGCCGATCGTCACGGACGGTGGACTGGCGTTCATCGGTGCCGCGACGGACAATTATCTGCGCGCATTCGACATCGAGACCGGGCGCGAGCTGTGGAAAGGCCGGCTGCCCGCCGGCGGCCAGGCGACGCCGATGAGCTACGAAGCGAACGGCCGCCAGTTCGTGGTCATCGCCGCCGGCGGCCACGGCAAACTCGGTACCAAGCGCGGCGACTACGTGGTCGCTTTTGCGCTGCCAGAGTGAAGATTTCTCCACGGGAGAACACCGTGCGCGCCGACAGTGACACACTTGCAAGCGCTATGAATGACTACGCCAGCCGTGCTTCCTGGTGCTTGCCGCTGACCTCGCTGGTTGCGACGCGCTGCCTGCGCCGCGGATCGCGATCGCCTCGAAGAAGTCATCGTCACCGCCACGCGCACCGAGCAGCAGCTGCGCGATTTCCCGGGCAGCATCTCCGTCGTGTCGAGCGCGGACGTCGCGCTCGTCGGCTCGACGCATCACGCGGAAATCATGAACCGCGCGCCCGGCACGATGATCCAGCGCAACAGCGGCGAGGAAAGCCTCACCGCGATCCGCTCGCCGGTGCTGACGCGGCCCGGGCTCCTGCGGCGTGTTCCTGTTCCTCGAGAACAGCATCCCGATCCGGCCGACGGGCTTCTGCAACGTCAACGAGCTGTTCGAAGTGAACAGCGAGCAGGCCAGCTCGATCGAAGTTCTGCGCGGCCCGGCCGGCGTCGTCTACGGCTCGGGCGCGATGCACGGCGCCGTGAACGTCATCCAGGCTGCGCCGGCCGATCTGCGCGGCCAGAGCCTCGCGCTCGAAGCCGGTCCGGACGAGTTCTATCGCGGCAAGCTCGCGCTCGCGCACACCGGCGGCACGACTGACGTCGGCGGCGTCGTCGTCGCGACGCACGACGGCGGCTGGCGCGACAACTCCGGTCTGGACGAGCAGAAGCTGAATCTCTCGCTGGCGCGCCGCCAGGGCGACGGCACGCTCGGCGTGCAGCTCGCGGCGACGAACCTCAGCCAGGAGACCGCCGGCTTCATCCAGGGCTTCGACTCGTATCGCGACGAGGCCATCGCGAAGTCGAACGCGAATCCCGAGGCGTATCGCGACGCCTACGCGATGCGGCTGACCGGCGAGTACGCGCGGCCGCTCGGCGACGCGCAGCTGTCGATCCGCCCGTTCGTGCGTCACTCGCGCATGGACTTCCTGCAGCACTTCCTGATCGGCAAGCCGCTCGAAGAAAACGGCCAGGACTCGCTCGGCGTGCTCACGGCGCTGCAGACGGTCGTGCTCGACGACATGCAGCTGCTGGCCGGCATCGACCTGGAGCTCGCCGACGGCTTCCTGAAGGAGACGCAGGCCGGACCGGCGACCGACGGCGCGCCCGCCGCGAATGCGATTCGCCCGGCGGGCAAGCACTACGACTACGACGTGCAGAGCAAGGTCGCCGCGCTCGTACGGTCAGGTCGAGCAGCCGTTCGCGCAGCGCTTGAAGCTGACGGCCGGCGCGCGCTTCGAGTACGTCGACTACGACTACGACAACCGCATGATCGCCGGCAACACGCGTGACGACGGCACTACCTGCGGCGCCGCAGGCTGCCTGTTCAATCGGCCCGCGGACCGCAGCGACGACTTCACGAACGTCACCTCGAAGCTCGGCCTGAGCTACTCGCTCACCGACGAGCACGTGCTGTACGTGACGGGTGCGCGCGGCTATCGCGCGCCGGACACGAGCGAGCTCTATCGCCTGCAGCGCCAGCAATCGATCGCGGACCTGGATGCCGAGCGGCTCGACAGCATCGAGGTCGGCGCGCGCGGCGCGTTCGGCGCGCTGCGGCTACTCGCTCGCGGCCTTCAAGATGAAGAAGGACAACGTGATCTTCCGCGACTCCAACGGCTTCAACGTGAGCGACGGCAAGACGGACCACGAAGGCGTCGAGTACGAATTCAACTGGCGTGCCGATCGAGACGCTGTCGCTTGCGCTCGCCGGCACGTACGCCGAGCACACGTATGCCTTCAACCGCGTCGTCGACGGCGGCGAGACGATCGTCTCCGGCCGCGACGTGGACACCGCGCCTCGACACGTGAACACAGCGCGCGTCGACTGGCAGTTCCTGCCGGTCGCGAATGCCGAGCTGGAGTGGGTATCGGTCGGCCGCTATTTCGTCGACGCCGCGAACGCCAACGAGTATCCGGGCCACGACCTGCTGAACCTGCGCGTCGGCTGGAACATCCGCGACAACTGGAGCACGACGCTGCGGCTGAACAACGTCGACCGATCGCGCGTACGCCGACCGCGCCGACTTCGCCTTCGGCAACTACCGGTATTTCCCGGGCCGCGGCCGCACGCTGTTCGTCGAAGTCAGATACAGAAGTGAATGAGATGTCGGGCTGAAGCCCGACCTACAGCGAGTTGGCTCCGACTTACGCTTCAGCCCGATCGTGCCGTTGACGATCGGCTCGAAGGCGATCAGGCCGTCGAGCGCGGCGCCCGTGCCGAGCGCGTTGCCGAACAGTCGCGTTGTAGTGGCCGGCCTCGCCGTGCAGCGCCATGTAGTTCAGCAGCACCGTCTGCACCAGCAGGTTCACGTTGTTCGCCGCCGGGCTGCTGCTGTTCACGACGTCGCCGCCGGCGCTGTAGTAGCCGAGCTGCTGGTGACGCGCCGCGCCTGCACCCGAGGTCAGCAGCGCTGGGCGGCCGCCGCTCGTCGGCGGGTTGTAGACGAGGAAGAACGAAGCAGCGGTCTGCTGGTTGTCGCCGGTCCACTCGCCCTTGCCGCGACCGTCGACCGAGTTGTCGACCATGCCGTTCGACGACAGCGAGCCGTCGCTGAACACGTAGATCATCAGCGGCTTGCCGCGCCGCGCCGCGAACTCCAGCGCCGCGCCGATGCAGCGGCCGGCGCGCAGGTCGCGCAGCTCGCCGGTCGAGCGATCGCCGGTGTGATAGTCGAAGCCGCCCATGCTGATCGTGCCCGCGCCCGCGTAGCCTTCGACGACGAGCTTCATGACCGCGGCGGTCTTCTGGAACTCGCCGTCGTTGCCGAAGTTCGCGCCGAACACGCCGCCGGCGCCGGTGATGTCCGGATCGACGCGCCGGATTGATCGCGGCCGGGTTGCCGAAGCGATCGACCGTGTCCGCGGTCTTCACGTAGCCGCACTTCACCTGGGTTTCCAGGCGCGCGCCGTCGCGCGATCGCCGGGTCGACCTTGAGGAGCTTCTGCTCGCTGATGCGGGCCATCTGCTCCATGACCGCGACGGTCGAGGCCGTGTCCGGCGTGCCGTTCGGATTCGTGAACAGCGTGCCGAGCGCGCCGGTGTCGACCAGGCCGCTCGCATCGCGAGGCGCGATCGATCTTGGTCGGGCGGTTCGCCGGATCCATCAGCATCGCCGGCGCCATCGAGTTGCCGCCCGAGTCGGAGTTCTGCGAGCCGATCAGCGTCAGCAGCTCGCCGCGCGCGCCGGCCTTCGCGATGCCGTACATCGGGTTGTGCGGGTTGTTGCCGGTGTCGTTCTCGGAGCGCGCCGCGATCACCGCGCCGTTCACGCCGGCGCGCGTCGTGGCCGTAGTCTTCTCGAGCATGCCGCGCAGGAACGCGCTGTCCGAGTGGAACGCCAGGCCGAACTCCGTGTTGATGAAGTTCGTGCGTGGCGTTGTTCGGCAGCATGTTGCCGGGCAGGCCGAGCTTCGAGTAGCCCTGCGTCGACAGGAAGTCGAGCTGGCCGCCCTCCTTGCCGACCAGCACGTTCGAGCCGGCGATGTTCGCGCCGCCCGCGAGGTCGAAGCAGATGAACGGGATCTTGCCCGCGCCCTGCTGGATGTTGCAGATGTCGTTGACCGGGTCCGCGAGGAACTGCAGGTCCGGGCCGAGCGCGGCGTGCGCCTTGCGCGGATTCGAGCATCGCACCGAGGATCGCCGGCGCCACCACGGTCGCCGCGCCGGTCATGAAGCCCTGCGCCAGGAAGTCGCGGCGCGTCACCGGCCGCTTGTGCGACCCGTGCTTCGAGCGGCTCGTTCGAGGCCGAGCGGGCGTTTCTTGCGCGATTTGATGATCAGCATGGCTGTGTCATCCCGGATCTTGAAGTCGGATCAGTCGATCAGCACGGCGCCGCTGCCGAGCACCGCGCCGCAGGTGGCCTTGGCGATCAGCTTCGTGCGGCTCGCCGGGCAGCCGCCGCTGCACGTGTTCGAGCGTGTCGATCAGCGCGTACAGGCCGGGGCGCGTCGGACCGTCCGCCGCCGGGTTCGCCGGCGTGTACGGATTCTTCAGCTCCGCGGTGCTCGGCTGCGTCGTGACGTTCGTGCCGATCATGTTGCTGATCAGCGGATCGATCAGCAGGTCCTTGCCGCCGTTCGTGCCGAACACGGCGTCGGGCGCGCCGTCGAGGTTCAGGCCCGGGAAGTAGCTGGCCGCCGCCGGCGACTCGACCAGCGCGTCGCAGTACTGGATCGCCAGCTGCGCGATCGCGGTCTGGTGCGAGGACAGGAACGCCTCGATGCTGTCCACCGCCGGCAGCGACTGCCGGATGTTCGTGAACGTCGACTTCACCGCCGCCGTGTTCGGGCTCACGCCCGTGACCGCCGCCATCGTCGCGTTGATCTTGTCGAACGTGCGGAAGCCGATGTCGGACGGCCGCGGCACGGTGACGAACGGTCGGCGGCACCGCCGAGGCGTACGCCGAGCAGACGTTCGCTGCGCGTGCCGAGCTGGTCGAAGCACAGGAAGAACTCGTCCGACGTCCGGCCCTGCTCGAGCCCGATGATCGTGCCGACCGTCGACAGCGTCTGGCCGGTCGCGGCCGAGTAGTTCGCGTCCGTGATCACCGTGTCGAGCAGGCGATACGCCTGGCCGACGTGCGGCTCGGCGCCGTTGACGCCGATGCGCATGCCCTTGATCGGGATGCTGCCCGGCATCGCGGCGGCGTCGAGGCTGATGAACTTCGGGTTGGTGAACAGGTAGCCCGAGCTGTCGTACTGCTGGGCCTCGAACAGGATGTACGCCTTCGGCACGTTGACGATGTGCGAGATGCCGAACAGCATGAAGAACTTCTCGCCGACGCCGGCCTCGAAGTTCTGCTGGATCTGCTGCAGGTTCAGCGCGCGGTTGTGGATCGCGACCAGGCGGATCACGCCCGTCCACTGGCGGTTGTTGCTGACTTCGTTGCCGAGCACGAAGGCGAAGCTGTTGTCCCAGTCGCCGAGCGTGCCGCCGCCGGCGCCGTCGAGGTCGCCGGTGAACTCGCCGTTCACGTAGATGCGGCGGCCGTTGACCGGATCGAACGTCATCACGACGTGCTGCAGCGAGGCCTGCAGGCGCTCGTCGGCGTCGGCGGTCGACAGCTGCGGCGTGCCGTTCGCACCGGTCGCGGTGCTGCGGCCGAAGAAGTCGTAGTTGTACATCGTCTGGCCCATCGTGAAGTTGCGGGCCGTCGTGCTGCCGGAGTAGCTGACGATGCGCGCGTCTTCCTGCGTCACGTTGCCCGGCACGACCCACGCTTCGATGGAGTACTCGCCGGTCGCAGTGATCAGCTGCTGGAACTTGCGGCTCGCGGTCGTCGAGGCCTGCGCCTTGCCGCGTGCGGATGTTGATGCCCCAGCCGCCGACCCAGGTGACGTCGCCGCTGAGCGTGAGGTCCGCCGCCGGATCGACGCCGCTGGTGTCGAACGCGGTGCGTGCCCTGGCCGGTCTTGAACTCGTACAGCGCGATCAGGTTGTTCTCGTAGCGGTTGCCGCCGCTGGCGACCGTGCCGTCGAACAGCGTCAGCGCCTTGCTGGTGATCAGGTTCGGATCGACCTGCGTCGGCGGGATCGCAGTCGGCCATCATCTGGATCGCGGCCTGCATCTCCGCGGCGTTCGCGGTCGCAGTCGCTCCAGCAGTTGTGCGACTCGCGGCCGAGGCGGATCACGAAGCGCGAGTTCGCCGGATCGTCGAGGTTGATCTTCGGGATCGCGGCCTGGTACGACTCCTGGATGTCGGCCGCGGCGAAGAACGGCGACTGCTTGGTCGCCGACGTCGAGCGGTGGCAGTCCGCGCAGTACGTGGTGAGCAGCGTATAGACGCTGCGCGACGCGCCGTCAGTGAAGTACGCGGCAGGCGCGGTCGCCGGGAAGCGGCGGCTCGAGCCCGGATCCTTCGGCGTCGGCTCGACCAGCTCGATCGTGCGGCCGCCGGTGCCGGCGGCACCGACCCAGTCCTGGATCCAGCGCGTCATGATGCTCGCGCACGCGCCGGCGTCGGCGAGCCAGCAGTTGTGGCCGCCGCCGACCTTCGCGACGATCGATCGACTGCGACGGGTTGTCGCGATCGACGACGCCGGACGCCTGCTGGTACGCGGCGTTCACGTCGTCGGAGCGCGCGAACTGCGGCGTCTGGCCGCCGGCGTTGTGGCAGTTGCCGCAGCGGTTCGTGCCGCGGACGTTCTCCCAGAAGTTGATGCGGAACGCCTGGATGTCGGCGGTCGCGGGCGCCGGGCCCGAGTAGTTCGGACCTGCGGTCGGCGCCGTCGGTGACCGGATTCTCCGTCGTCGACGCACCGCCGCCGCAGCCGGACAGGACTGCGACTGCGAGCAGGGCGAGCGCAGCAAGTCGTGCAACGCTATGATTCGAAAACGCGCTTCATGGCTTACTGTCTCCTCAATTGCCCGCGCAGTACGCGGCGGTCTCGGCGAACACGCGCTTCAGGTTGCCGCCGCGCTCTTGAAACCGTTGGCGCTGGCCGTCACCTGGTCGCGGTCGGCGTCGTCGCTCGGCGAGCGGAAGCAGACCGTGCGGAACACCTTCTCCGCCTGGCACTGCGCGAACGCATCGCTGTTGGCGAGCTCCTCGCCGAGCGTCTTGGCGCCGTTGCCGCTGCGGATCTGGCCGTCCTGGCCGGCCCAGCCGAGCAGCGTGTTCTTGCCCGGCAGGCGCCAGCGGTTCTCCCAGTGGTCGTCGGTCGTGACGTAGCCCTGCTTGAAGTTGTCGGAGTTGATCAGGTACTTCGGCTGCACCTGGCCCTGCGTGTAGACGAGCCGGCCCTGCGTCTCGTCGAAGTCGTAGTACGCGAACGCCTGCGCCATCGGGTCCATGCCGCTGTGGCAGCCGATGCAGTTGTTGAGGAACAGCGAGCTGTCGCCGCCCGGGCTGCGCGTCACGTCCTGGCGGATGCGATCCGGCGGGCGCGACGTGTCGTGCACCTGCTCCATGTCGTGGCACAGGTGGTTGAGCAGCGTGAAGCGGAACATCGCGCGGTTCGTGCCGTCGATGAAGAACGCTTCGGACGCGGCGCGCGAAGTGATGATGCCGGCGGTCGCGCCGGGCGGCAGGCCGTTCAGCGAGGACTGCGTGGTCGGCTGGAGCACGACGCGCAGATCGGCGTTGTTGCTCTCCAGCGCCTCGTAGTGCGCGTTGCTGGTCGTCGAGTAGGCCGGGCGTGATGCCCTGGCCGACGTAGACGACGTCGGCGGAGAGCACGGTGCGGAAGTCGACGTCGTCGCGCACCATGCCGATCACGGTCGCGGTGTAATCGTTGAGCGGCGCGAACACCGTCTGGTCGCGGTTGGTCCACGGCGTCGCGAAATTCTTCAGCGTCGTCGCTATAGAACTGGCTCGAGTGCGGCCGGGTCGCGTCCAGCATGTACAGCGCCGCGGCGACCTTGCCGGTCGCTGACGACGCGCTGCTCGAGCTCGTCGAGCAATGCCGGCGACGGCGGCGTGCCGACGAGGCGGTCGTACATGCGCTTCGCCTGCCGACGCGACAGAGCATCGGCCGACGCATCCTGTTGCACGGACGCAAAGGTCGCGATCGCGAGCGCCAGCGCCGTGGCTTTCACGAGCACGCTGCGCCGCGCACTGCCGCGCGCTGTTCTGCTGTTTGCTGTTCATGTTGCTCATGCCAGAACCTGATGTGGCCGATGTCGGAATTCCCGCTGTTGCACGCGCCGTCGTTGTCACCGCAAAGTCGGCCGTCAGCCCGACAGTGCGCGGCGACTATAGGTCGGCGTTTCGACTGCGGTAACTGTCTCAACCGACACACGTCGCATGCCGGAGACAGTACCGGCCGTTTCGCGCGCGCGTGTAGGCTCGCCGCCACGATGGCCCGTACTGGACAGGAATAAACCGGGGGCGCGCCGCGGCAATGTGAGCGCGGTCACGCCGTGCAGGGATGAACGGCGCCCGACTATGGAAAATCAGGGTTCGTCGCAACGGGCCATGTGACCGACTTAACGGCCCCGCGAATATGTCGCGTCGATCATCGCAACGACGGTGTTCTGGAGTACGCAATGAGTGATCAGGCGGAACGTGAGCACGATGAAAGTCGCAGCCGCACGCGCGGTTCGCGGCGCTGTCGCGCTCGCGATCGCTGCCGCATGCAGCGTGCTCGCGGCCTGCAGCAGCGGCAGCGGCGGCACCGACGTCACGATCGGCAGCGGCCAGAACCAGGATCCGGTCACGCTCGACTTCCCGGTGTTCTACGTGAAGCGTCCGGTGCCCGATCCGGAAGCACGACGACATCGTGGACGACGCGCGCGACGCTGCGCCGTTTCGAGATCGGCGCCGACCTGTTCATGCGCGACCGCGCCTCGGTCTCCGCGCCCGAGATCAACATCACTGCGGCCGAGACCGAAGGCCTCGGCGACATCCGCGACCTCGACGTGAACTTCGACGGCAGCAAGGTCGTGTTCGCGATGCGCGCCCAGTTCATCGAAGGCGCGGACGAGGAAGACCAGCCGACCTGGAACATCTGGGAGTACGACGCCACGACGAACACCCTGCGCCGCATCATCACCTCCGACACGGTCGAGGACGAAGGCCACGACATCATGCCGCACTACCTGCCGGACGGCAGGATCGTGTTCAGCTCGACGCGCCAGCGCCAGTCGCGCGCGATCCTGCTGGACGAGAACAAGCCGCAGTACGCCGCCCAGGACGAGGACGACAACGAGCCCGCGTTCGTGCTGCACGTGATGGACGCGGACGGCACGAACATCCACCAGATCTCGTTCAACCAGAGCCACGACCTCGACCCGGCGGTGCTGCCGAACGGGCGCATCGTGTACACGCGCTGGGAACACACATCGACGACAACCAGTTCGATCTGTACAGCGTCAACCCGGACGGCTCCGATCTGCAGCTGCTGTACGGCGCGAACAGCCATGCCACCGGCACGGTCGACCCGGACCACGAACGAGCCGAGCGTCATTCAGTTCATGAGCCCGCGCCCGATGCAGGACGGCCGCACGCTGGCGCTGGTGCGCCCGTTCGACGGCACCGGCGAAGGCGGCGACCTGGTGCTGATCGACACGCAGAACTTCGTCGACAACACAGCGCCGCTCGCTGTCGAGCGCCGGCATGCCCGGTCCGGCGCAGGTGCGCGCGCTGCCGACCGACGTCCGCACGATCGAAGGTCCGTCGCCCGGCGGCCGTTACCGCTCGGCCGCACCGCTGTTCGACGGCAGCGATCGTCTGCTGGTCAGCTGGTCGCAGTGCCGCCTGATCGAGGACACTCGCATCGTGCCGTGCACGAGCGATCGCCTGGGCAATCCGGAGGCGGTGGAAGCGCCGCCGCTGTTCGGCATCTACATCTACGACGTGCGCCGAGAACACGCAGCAGCCCGTCGTCGTGCCGCAGGAAGGCTTCATCTATACCGAAGTCGTCGCGGGCTCGCCGCGCGTGGTGCCGCCGGTCATCCTCGATCGCGCGGCCGGCGTCGACTTCCCGGCAGACCTGCTGTCCGAGAGCGTCGGCGTGCTGCACATCCGCAGCGTCTACGACATCGACGGCGTCGACCAGGCGCCCGGCGGCATCGCGGCCGTGCGCAATCCGGCCAACGCGGCGTATGCCACGCGTCCGGCCCGCTTCCTGCGCATCGAGAAAGCGGTCGTCGCAGCCGGACGACGACATGCGCGACATCGACGACACCGCGTTCGGTCCGAACCGCGCGCTCGGCATGCGCGACATCCTCGGCTACGCGCCGATCGAGCCGGACGGCTCGGTCAAGGTGAAAGTGCCGGCGAACGTGGCGTTCAACATCAGCGTGCTCGACGCGCGCGGCCGCCGCCTCGACGGCGTGCTCGGCAGCCGCCACACGAACTGGCTGCAGGTCATGCCGGGCGAGGAGCTCGAGTGCAACGGCTGCCACAATCGCGACCAGCACTCCGCCGCGCGCCCATGGCCGCGCCGGCCTGACCGCTTCCGTGAATGCAGGCGCGCCGACGACGGCAGCCCGTTCCCGAACACCAATGCGGCGCTGTTCGCCGACGCGGGCGAGACGATGGCCGAAGTGCGCAACCGCGTCATGTGCGGCGGCGCCTGCGAGCCGAGCGTCGACCTGGCGTTCCAGGATTACTGGCCGGCGACGCCGGCCGACGACGCCTTCGAGTCGACGCCTGCTATGCGTCCGGCGCCGTCGACGGTGCCGTCCGATGCGGCCGATCCGACGCCAACATGTCACTTGCATGAACGGGCTGACGACGGCACGCTGCCGCCCGTCAACGCGAGCTGCACCTCGAACTGGACGCAGCCTGTGCCGCATCACCATCCACTACGAGATGCACATCCATCCGATGTGGGGCGTCGACCGCTTCGTCGACGCGAACAATGACGGCGTGCCGGACCTCGATCCGGTCACGATGCCGATCAATCACAAGTGCAACAGCTGTCATGCGCCGGTCAACGCCGCGAACATGACGGCCGTGCCGGCCGGCGACCTCGACCTGACCGACGGCCCGTCCGACGACGAGCCCGATCAGTTCCGCGTCGTATCGCGAGCTGCTGTTCGGCGACGTCGGGCAGGTCGTGAACGCGATGGGCCAGCTCGAAGACGAGTGCCTGCAGTTCGTGACCGACCCGGTGACGAACGTGACGACCTGCGTGCAGTTCCGCCAGGTGCCGGCGTCGATGAGCGCCGCCGGCGCAACGGCCTCGAGCCGCTTCTTCGGCAAGATGGAAGGCGCACCGGGCGCCGGGCAGACGGATCACCGCGACTTTATGTCACCAAGTGAGTTACGCTTGCTCTCCGAATGGCTCGACATCGGCGCGCAGTACTACAACGACCCGTTCGTCGCCCCGGAGAATTGATGCGGCGGCCGTTCACGCTTTCCGGGCTGCTGCTCGCACTGCTGATCGCTCACCGTTGGCCGCGGGCATGCGCCCGGGCCGATGAGCCGCACAAGATCCTGATCGCCGATCCGTTCATCGAGCTGCACACCGGCCCGGGCCGCGGCTATCCCGTGTTCCACGTGATCGAGCGCGGGCGCGAAGTCGACGATCGTCAAGCGTCGCACCGACTGGTTCCAGCTGCGCACCGACCGCGGCCTCGAAGGCTGGGCGCCGCGCGAGCAGATGATCGCGACGCTCGAGCCGACCGGCGAGCCGCTCGACCTGCAGGAGCCGGCGCGCGAGAACTATATGAGCCGGCGCTGGCAGGCCGGCGTGATGGCCGGCGACTTCGGCGGCGCCAGCCTGGTCTCGGCGTTCGGCGGCTACGCCTTCAGCGACAACCTGTCGATCGAGCTCACGCTCAACCACATCCTCGGCGAATTCTCCAACGGCTACAGCGCCACGCTCGGCCTGATGCACGTGTTCGTGCCGGAGTGGCGCATCTCGCCCTACTTCACGCTCGGCACCGGCGTCATCTACACCGAGCCGAAGTCGACGCTGGTGCAATCCATCGACCGCGACGACCAGATCGGCTATGTCGGCGGCGGTCTGCAGTTCTATCTCACCCGCCGTTTCATGCTGCGCTCGGAATATCGCAACAACGTCATATTCACGAGCCGCGACGACAACGAGGAAGTGGACGAATGGAAGTATCTCGGCTTCGCCTTCTTTTTCTGATCGCGCTCGCCGCGACGACGCTGCCGGGCTGCGCGCTGTTCCGGCGCGACGAGCGCGGCGCCGCCGGCGATGCCGTGCCGCCGTCGCGGCCGAGCCGGTGACCGGCGAGCCGTCCGACAAGCCGATCATCGATCCGCAGGTCGAGCGCCGCGAGATCCGCCGCACGCGCATCGACACCGAGGACTTCGAGCTCGGCGCCTACGTCGGCGTGCTCAGCATCGAGGACTTCGAGAGCAACGTCGTCTACGGCGCGCGCCTCGCCTATCACCTCACCGAAGACTTCTTCCTCGAGGCGACTGTCGGCCAGTCGCGCGCCGGGCGCACCAGCTACGAGAACCTGTCCGGCTCGGCCGACCTGCTGACCGACAGCGAGCGCGACTACACGTACTACGCGCTGTCCGCTGGGTTGGAACGCGCTGCCGGGCGAAATCTTCCTCGGCGAAAACCGCGCGTACAACACGGCGTTCTACCTGGTCGCCGGCATCGGCAGCACGACGTTCGCCGGCGACGACCGCTTCACGGTGAACGGCGGCTTCGGCTACCGCATCCTGCCCGCGGACTGGATCGCGGTGCACTTCGACGTGCGCGATCATGTCTACGACATCGACCTGCTGGGCGAAAAAAAGATCGTCAATAATCTAGAAGCACATCTCGGTTTGTCGATTTTCTTCTGAGCGAGGATACGCATTGGGCGTTTGCGTCCGCACGAAGAGGATCACGAACCATGCTGTCTTCCAGGCTCAATTCATGGATGCGCGGAGCTGCGTTGGCCGGCGCGCTGGCAGTGTCGTCGCTGGTCGGCGCGAGCACGTGCGCTGGCCCCGTCGTTCACGCTGCCGTCGCGAAGCGGCGACACCGTGTCGCTCGACGCAGCTCAAGGGCAAAGTCGTCATGCTGAACTTCTGGGCGAGCTGGTGCGGCCCGTGCCGCCAGGAGATGCCGCTACTCGACCAGATGCACAAGCGCTACAGTGCGCTCGGCTTCACGCTGGTCGGCGTCAACGTCGATGCCAACAGCAAGGACGCCGAACACTGGCTGAGCAAGACGCCGGTGTCGTTCCCGGTGCTGTTCGACCGCGACAGCAAGGTCAGCGCGATGTACGACGTGAAGGCGATGCCGAGCACCGTGTTCATCGACCGCAAGGGCAACGTGCGTTACCTGCACAAGGGCTACAAGGCCGGCGACGAAGGCGAGTACCTGAACCAGATTCGGGCGCTGCTGAAGGAGTGAGGATGACCGTGAAGGCAATGACGCAAGCTGTTGGCGGTCAGCTGGCGCTGGCGCTGCGCTCGTGCTGACGCGGCTGCGGCAACATCGAGCCGTGGGTGAAGCCGTACGAGCGCCAGGCACTCGCGGATCCGATCATGTCGTTCGATCCGAACCCGGTTTCGACTGCCTACCTCGACCACGTGTTCGAAGCGCGCGAAGGCGCGCGCGGCGCGCTGGGCAGTGCCGGCGGCGGCTGCGGATGTAACTGATGAAGAAGGCCATGAAGCATGGGCGTGGAACTTCGGGCCCGGGCCAGCAGCGCTGGCTCGGGCTCGTCCTCGCTCTGCTCGCTGCCCGCGGCGCTCGTTCGCGGGCGTGCTCGCGGAAGATCGCGCCGACATGCTCTATCACCGCTACGACGGCGGCGGCGTGACGATTCACGGCCCCTCGGTGCTGGTGCGCAAGAAGCTCGCCGAGAAGTACGCGATCAGCGCCAACTACTACATGGACATGGTCACGAGCGCTTCCATCGACGTGGAGGTCTCGGGCGCGAGCGAATACAAGGAAGAGCGCGACCAGTACAGCCTCGGTCTCGAGTACCTGCGCGGCAAGACGACCTACAACCTCGGCTACACGAACAGCAAAGAGAACGACTACCAGGCCGAGACGACCTCGTTCGGCATCAGCCAGGACCTGTTCGGCGACCTGACGACGATCAGCATGGGCTTCTCGCGCGGCAAGGACGTCGTGCGCCGTCGCGACACGATCACCGACCAGATCGATCCGACGTTCAAGGAGCCGATCGACCGCTGGAGCTATCGCGTCGGCGTCTCGCAGATCCTGACCAAGAGCCTCATCAGCTCGCTGCAGCTGGAAGTGATCACCGACGAGGGCTTCCTCAACAACCCGTATCGCTCGTACCGGTTCGTCAATCCGAGCGATGACCGCCTGTTCGCGCTCGCGAGCGAGATCTATCCGCGCACGCGCACCAGCAACGCGGTCGCGTTCAACGCGCGCTACTTCCTGCCCTATCGCGCAGCCGTGCACGGCGGCTACCGCTTCTTCACGGACACCTGGGGCATCGACGCGAGCACGTTCGAGGCGGGCTATACGCATCCGATGGGCCCGTGGACCTTCGACGTCGGCTATCGCTACTACACGCAGGGCAACGCCGACTTCTACAGCGACCTGTTCGACCGCCCGAACCAGCAGAACTTCCTGGCGCGCGACAAGGAGCTGTCGACCTTCGTCAGCCAGGCGCTGAGCGTCGGCGCGACGTACGATTTCCTGCCGAGCGGCTGGCGCTTCATCAAGAAGGGCACGCTCAACATCCGTTACGACCGCATCGAGTTCGACTACGAGGACTTCCGCGACGCGCGCTTCTCGCTGTTGCCGGCCTCGGACCCGAACTTCCGCGCGGCCGGCACCGAGCCGCTGTACACCTTCGGCGCCAACGTCATCCAGGCGTTCGTGTCGGTTTGGTTCTGAGACCCACAACCTTCGCCTCCGCGGCGCTGCTGATTTCGGCCGCTGCGACAGCGGAACCCTTCCCCGCCCGCGATCTCAATCCCCTGCTCGCCGGCTTTGGTCTGCCTTCCGCACTGCCCGCTCGCCTGTCGGGTGAGTCGTGGACGATCGCTGCCGATCTCAACTGGGCCAGCACCTCGCTCGTGCAACGCGCGGGTGCGGAGCAATTGATCGTCGATGCCGAAACGCGCGAGGCGCGCGTGACGATCGCACGCTCCTGGTCGAGCGGCTTCGCTGCGCAACTGGAGATCCCGTATCGCTACACGGGCGGCGGCGTGCTCGACGACGCGATCGACAGCTGGCACGACGTGTTCAGCCTGCCGGAGGGCGCGCGCGCCATCATGCCGAAGGATCGGATTCGCGTCGCATACGCTCGCGGTAGCACGGTACTGCTCGACATGCGCTCGTCGGAGGCTGGACTCGCGGACATTGCTCTCGACTTCGGCCGCTCGCTGTATTCCACGAGCTCCGGCGCGGCCGCGGCCTGGTTGAGCATCAAAGTCCCTTCGGGCGATGCAGATCGCCTGACCGGCAGCGGAGCAACGGACGTGTCGCTGGCGCTCGCGGGCGAACATCGACTCGGCGAGCACTGGTCGGCGTTCGGACAAGCAGCCGTCGCTTGGCTCGGCGATGGTGAGCGACTCCCGGACCAGCAGCGCAGCGTCGCGTGGAGCGCGCTCGCCGGCGTCGGTTGGCGTGCGTGGCGCGGGCTGGAGTTGAAAGCACAGCTCGACGCGCACAGCGCGGTGTTCGACGACGTCGATCTGGACTTCCTCGGCGATGCGCTGGTGCTCACCGTCGGCGGCGACTATCGCTTCGCGTCCGGATGGCAACTCGATATCGCAGTCAGCGAGGACATCGCAGTCGAGAGCGCGTCCGACGTCGTGTTCGTCTTCGGATTGCGGCGCGCGTGGTGACCGACTACTTCTTGTTCCGCACCATGTCTCCGCTCTGCAACTGTCGCGGCTGCAAAGCACCGTAGATCTCCACGTTCTCGAACCGCACCGGGATGCCGGCGCACAACAAGACGTCCGGCCCGTCGCACACGTGAAAGTGCAGATGCGGCTCCGTGGAGCTTCCCGAGCTGCCGACCGACGCGATCTGCTGGCCGCGGGTGACGCTGTCGCCCACCTTCACCAGCACGCTCGCCGGTTTCAGGTGTCCGTACAGCGAGTACTCGTCGCCGTGCCGCAGGAGGACGTGATTTCCCGCGATGCCGCGCGCGCCGCGCGCCAACTGCTGATTCTGTCGCTCGACGATGCGTCGCAAGTACGCATCGAGCGCTTCGCCCGCTCGTTGCAGCAACGTTGCATCCTCGGGCTCGTCGTTCAGCACTGCGATCACCTCGCCGGCGGCCGCCGCCAGCACCGGCTGCCCGTACGCGTAGTAGTCGGCGAGACGCGTGCCGTCGCCTGAATAGGCGAGCCCATTGGCGCCGATGCGCGTGAAGTCGTGTGCGAACTCCTCCGGCACCGCCCAGCGATGATGCGTGTGCAGAGAAGGGCCGGCCCCGTCGTACCACATGCCCTCCAGCGGCAACGCGAATGCCGTATTCGAAGGATTCGCCAGGATGAACAGTGAGGCTTCGTTCATTCCTGTCAGCGTCTGCACGTTGACGCGCACAGAGTCTCGCTTGCCGTCGAACGTGAGGACCTGGTGCATCAGCAGCAGTGCCGTGCCGGGCTTCAGTACGCGCGTTCCGGCGAGCGACGTGTCCTTCGGCAGTAGCGCCGGTCCGCCGAACTGGAATGCCAGCGTATCGATCATGCCCGAGCTCTTCAGACTGGCGTTTGCCGCCGCTACACGATCCAGCTCGGCGGTGCGCCACGTTCGTGTCTCGAACGAGACACCCCGGTCGAGCACTTCGACCACGATCTGCGAGACCGTCACATCCGCCTCGCCGTCGTTGATGATCGCCATGTTTTGCAGCACGACACCGCGAATGCCCCGCACGGCATCGATCTCGTACGAATGCAACTTCCCGGGATAGAAGCGGACCTCGAGCGCTTGCGCCGCGTCGAAAGCGACGAGCAGAGCGAGGGCGGTCAGTGACATCAGCATACGACGCATTGCGAGTACTCCGGATTCGTCGCGCCTTCAGGCGCTCAGCGCTGCCTCGATCGTCTCGCAAACCACCTGCAGCACGTGCAGGCGTGCGCTCTTCTTGTCGTCGGCCGGCACAACCGTCCAACGCGCTGCGGGCGCGTTCGTGCGCAGGACCATTTCTGCCGCAGCCGCCTGATACGCATCGTAGAAGGTGCGGTTGGTCCAGTCCTCCGGATCGACCTTGAAGCGCTTCAGCGGATCATCGTCACGCGCCTTGAAGCGCCGCAGCTGCTCGGCCTTGCTGACCTGCAGCCAGAACTTCGCGACGATCAGGTTCTGCTCGGTGAGCTGGCGCTCGAACTCGCAGATCTCTGCGTACGCGCGCCGCCAGTCGGCCGGCGTGGCGAAGCCGCGCACGCGCTCGACCAGCACGCGGCCGTACCAGGAACGATCGAAGATCGCGATGTGCCCGCGCCCCGGCACGTCCCGCCAGAAGCGCCACAGGTAGGGATACAAGCGCTCTTCCGCCGTCGGCGCCGAAACAGGCACGACTTGGTATTGGCGCGCGTCCAGCGCGTGCGTGATGCGACTGATCGCGCCGCCCTTGCCGGCAGCATCCATGCCCTCGAACGCGAGCACGAGCCCGTGCTTGTGAAACTTCGAGCGTCGCGTCAGCCGCGCCAGGTGACCCTGCAGCCGTTCGAGCTCGCGATCGTACTCGTCGTCGTCGTCGACCTTGCTGATACGCACGCGCGGCAACACCGGCACTTTCGACGCTCTTGCCCGCACGAGCGCGCACGGCCTTCTGCGCATGCTCCAGGCCGACCAGCATCTCGTCGCGGACGATCTCGCCCGCGCGCACCTCGCGGTAATCCTCGTCCGCGCCGTCGATCAGGTGCCAGCGCGCTGTCGGCTGGTCGCTCGCCGCGAGACAGCGATCGATCGCTTTGCGGACCACCTTGTGATGACGCGCGAGCCACAGGTCATCGTCCGTGACGCGCCAGCGCGTCAACTTGTTGGCGCGCAGCTTCTTCAGTCGCTTGCGTTGCGTGTCGGCGTCGAGGTCCAGATGAATCTTGACGACGCGCACACCATCGGCGCTGAGCATCGCCTCCAGCTGTCGGATGCGCTCGAGCTGCCGCGCTGCGCGACGCTTGGCCTTGCGAGAATCGTGGAGCTCGGAGCCCATGTACTCCGTGTACCAGCCCCAGAAGTAGAACGCGATGCGGCCGAATGCGGGCAGCGCGCGCCAGTAGCGCCACATCGGCGGGTGGCCGGTCTGCGCATCGTCCTCGCCGAACGCGCGCACGGTGACGTACTTCGGATCGAGCCACTCGATCAGCTTGTTGACCGTCTCGCTGCGGCCCGCGGCCGGGACGCCGGTGACGATCACGACGACGGAGAACTTCGCGAGCTTGCGCGTATCGAGCTGCGCGGCAAGCAAGTCGTCGTGCAGCGTCGGCACGAGCCGGCCATAGTCGCGTGAGCGCGCTTCGTCATGCGCGCTTCCGTCGGGCTGAAGCCCGACCTACGGCCCGGACCTGCGGGCACTTGCTGCGTGATGCAGTGAATGTTGCCGCCGCCGAGCAGGATCTCTCGGGCCTGCACGCCGATGACGCGTCGCTCCGGGAAGATGCGCGCGAGCGCTCGGATCGCCTGGCGGTCGCGTCGCGCATCGAGCAGCGGCACGACGACCGTGGAGTTGGCGATGTAGAAGTTGACGTAGGAGCCGGCCAGGCGCTCGCCAACGGGACGGCGGAACTCGGCCGTCGACGGCGTCGATGTCGCGCGTCTCCTCGCGCGTCCGATACAGCGGACCCGGCTGCTGCAGCTTGTGCACCTTCAGCCGCCGGCCCTTCGCATCGCGCGAGTCCATCAGCCGCTCGTAGGCATCGAGCGAGACGCGGTACTGCGGATCGCGCTTGTCGTCGGTCCAGGTCAGCACGACCTCGCCGGGCCGCGCGAAGCAGCACAAGTTGTCGACGTGTCCGTCGGTCTCGTCGTCGATCACGCCCTTGCCGAGCCAGATGACGCTGGTGATGCCCAGATACTCGTGCAGCAGGATTTCCAGCTGGCCCGCGTCCAGGTGCGGATTGCGGTTCGGGTTCAGCAGGCATTCCTCGGTGGCGAGCAGCGTGCCCTCGCCGTCGACATGGATCGCGCCGCCTTCCAGCACGAGCGGCGCGCGATAGCGCTCGCGCCCTTCGATCTCGATCACCTTGCGTGCGACGAGGTCGTCCTGGTCCCACGGAAAGTAGAGGCCGGCGCTCAGCCCGCCCCAGGCATTGAAGATCCAGTCGACGCCGCGCACCGCGCCCTGGTCGTTGACGACGAACGTCGGACCGACGTCGCGCATCCAGGAATCGTCGCTCGACATTTCGACTACGCGGATCGCATCCGGCAGCATCGCGCGCGCTGTGTACGAACTGCGCGCGGGAGGCACCGACCGTGACCGGCTCGCCGGTTGCGATGGCGGTGGCCACCGCGGCGAACGCAGCCTGCGCGGGCTTCGCTCCACACCGCCAGTTGCTGGGCCGCTCGGGCCACAGCAGCCAGCAGCCGGAATGCTGCTCGAATTCGCCGGGCATGTGAAAGCCATCGGCGGCGGGCGTCGTCGTCAGGGTCGTGCTCATTCGCGCGATGTTAGCAGGCTCTGTTGTAGGTCGGGCTTCGGCCCGACTCTTTCACTGTGCCGCGCGCTGTTCTATTTCGCGCAAGCCACGATCCAGGTAAGCCCGATCGAGCCAGCGACCGCGCACCATCACGCCCTCGATGCTCTGGGTGTTGGCGATGTCCTGCAGCGGATCGTTCCTGAGCAGCACCAGGTCTGCGTCGGCGCCGACCACGATCGTTCCGTACGTCCCCGTTGCACGGAAGAACTCCGCCGGCGCCGCGGTCGCAGTCTGCAACGCCTCGTAAGGCGTCAGGCCGGCCGCGACCATCGCCTGCAGCTCGCGGTGCACGGCGAAGCCGGGAACGTTGTAAGTCTGCGGCGAGTCCGAGCCGAGGAGCATGCCGACGCCGCCGTCATGGAGCGCACGAATCACCTGTCGGCGCGTGTTCACGTAGCGTTGGCCGAATTCGGCGGTGACTTGCGGATTCTCGAGAATCCCACGCTTGGTCGCGGCATACGCTTCACGAGCTTTGCGCGGGACGTAACGCATTTCAGGTCGCGCGTCGAGCTCTGCGATCGGGTCCGGGCCGAGTATGTTCTCGTACAGCGTTTCGGTCGGAACCACCCACGTTCCCGCCGCACGCGTCATGCGCACGACTTCGGCAAGCAGCGTCGGTTCGAACTTCAGCACCAGCCCGGCGTTGTCCGGATTCTGGCCTTCGCGGGCTTCGGGCGGAACCAGTGCCAACAGATACCCGTCGAGATGATCGACGGCTCGCTGTCCCTGCTCGAGCGTGAGCTGCAATCCGACTGCCTGCGAGACGTGCCCGCCAAATGTAATTCCCACCTCGTGAGCAGTCCGCGCGATCGCGAGGAAAGATTCCCGGCTCAACCCGGGATGCAGCTTGAGGAAGTTGTAGCCGGCCGCCTTTTGCTCGCGCACCATCTGCGCTCCCTGCTCCGGGCTTTGCACTGAATCGCCGTTGAAAGACGGCCCTGCGGTGATCAAGCGCGGACCCAGTACGCGATGCACAGCCAGGTCGGCACGCAGCTGCAAGTGCTCCCGCGCGCCGAGCATGCCGCGCGCGACAGTCACGCCATTTGCGACCCAGAGAAAAAGCACGTCATCGCGTGCGTACGTCGCGGCCTGCCCCGAGGGCACGTGCGCGTGCATCTCGCCCAGGCCCGGCAGCAGAAACTTGCCCTGCGCAGCGATCACGCGTGCACCTTTCGGGATCTTGACGCTGTCGGCCGCGCCTATGGCACGAATCACGCCGTCTGAGATCACTACGGTCGCATCGTCGACAACGCGCTCGCCGACCATCGGAATCACGTG
Source organism: uncultured Gammaproteobacteria bacterium (assembly GCA_963830745.1). Lineage (GTDB taxonomy): Bacteria > Pseudomonadota > Gammaproteobacteria > Steroidobacterales > Steroidobacteraceae > Steroidobacter. The sequence goes on along the minus strand of CAWHNL010000004.1, from coordinate 641,416 downwards.
TACTCCGACTATCGCGACGATGCGCGGAGTCGCCGGCGGCTCGACGGCATGTGCTGTGCCGAACATCGCCAGGGACAAGCTCATCGCCAGCACGGACGCGCATCTGTGCACGATCATTTCTCCCTACTTGTGGGTCAGGCTTTAGCCTGACTCCTCACGCGAAAGCGCTTATGGTACGCCGCCGGCGGCACCCCCACATGCAGTCGGAAATGCCGCCGGAAAGATTCCTGCGAGCCGAAGCCGGCGCGCTCGGCGACGCGCCCCAATGCCACGCGGCCGGATTCAAGCATTTCACGCGCGGCCGCGACGCGCTCGCGCACGAGCCATTCGTTCGGCGCGAGCCCGGTCGCTTCCTTGAAGCGGCGCAGGAGCGTGCGTGGGCTCATGCCTGCACGGCGCGACAGCGAAGCGATCGAGTGCTCTTCGCCCAGATGCCCGCGGATCCAATCCAGCAGTCGTGACAAGCGGCTCGACTCGTCGGGTGCGACCGGACGCGGCACGTATTGCGCCTGATCGCCGTCCCGGTGCGGCGGAATGACGAGGCGCTGCGCGACCTGGTTCGCGACCTTCGGTCCGTGATCGCGTCTCACGAGATGCAACAGCATGTCGAGACCTGCTGCCGAGCCCGCCGAGGTCAGCACCTGACCCTGGTCGATGTACAACGCGTTGGGCTCGACACGAATCAGCGGATAGCGCTGCGCCAGCAGCTCGGCGTAGCGCCAGTGTGTCGTCACGCGCTTGCCGTCGAGCACGCCAGCAGCGGCGAGCACGAAGACACCGGAGCAGATCGAGCAGAGCCGCGCGCCGCGCGCGTGGGCCGCGCGAATCCGCTGCAAGAGTTCCTCGGGCGGCGGCTCGTGCGCGTCGCGCCAGCCCGGGATGATGATCGTATCGGCGCGATCCAGCAGCTTGATCGAATTCGGCGCAGTGACCGTGATGCCGCCGGCGGCACGCAGCGGGCCGCGCTCGGCCGCGCAGACGGCGAAGTCGTACCAACGCACGTTGAGCTCCGGCCGCGGCAGCGCGAACAGCTCGACGACGCAGCCGAACTCGAACGTGCAGAGGCGATCGTAGGCAAGCGCAGCGACGAGGTGCGGACGCGGCATGGCGCGATCTTACCGCAACCTGACGGTTGCGCCAGCGGCAGGCGGCAGGGCTGCACGAGATAGGATGCTCGTCAGGCTCAGCCTGACACTCATCAGGAGACCCCATGCCCTCGCTCCGTCACCGAGATCGCACCCGCCGACAGCGCCGCCGCCCTCGCCCACTTCGAGAGCGCGTTCCGCTTCGAGACCGATTGCTGGGACGTCAACGACGCCGTGAGCAATCACCGCCAGGACTTCCTGCTCGTCGACGTGCGCAGCCCCGACCTCTACGCCAACGGCCATGCGCTCGGTGCGATCAACATTCCGCATCGCAAGCTGATCGAAGCGACTTTGAGCCGCTATCCGCGCGAGACGATCTTCGTCGTGTACTGCGCCGGCCCCCATTGCAACGGAGCACATCGAGCGGCGGTGCAGGCTCGCGCGGCTCGGCCGGCCGGTGAAGATCATGATCGGCGGGATGACCGGCTGGCTCGACGATGGCCTCAGGTCGAGAGCGGCCCGGTGTCTTCCGCAGCTCTTTGCGGATGACGAGCTTCAGTCCCGACCAGGTCTCGTCGACGGCGCACACTTTGATGTCGACGAGGCCGAGCGGCAGCGCGACCTCGCGCACCGTGTCTTCGGTGATGTCGGTCGCGACTTTCGCGGACTTCTTCGGCCAGGAGATCCAGATCGCCGCGTCCTGCTTCATCTTCGACACGGCGGCGCGCAGCTCCTTGTCCAGCCGCGCGCGAGCCGTCACGAAGAAATGCGCGACGTCGGCATCGTCGATCTTGCGCACGCGCTTGACGCCTTCCGGCAGTGGCGCCAGCAACTCGTCGTAGTGTCCCGGCGCGGCGACGAGGAACAGCTTCGTGCCGGGCTTGATGCCGAGCTTCTTCGCCAGCGGCGTGCCCGAGTAGCCGGCCATGCTCAGAGCGTCGTCTTGATCAGCGCGGCCACGTCCGCTTGCGCTGGAGCGCCGTCGCGTTCGAGACCGGCGACGACGCCCTGCCGATCGGCGACCGAGCGATTCTGCGAAAGCTTCCACTTGCCGATGAGCCGCGTCACCGGGATCTCCATGCCGACGATGGCGCCGAGGAGCTTTTCGACGTACTCGGCGGGCGCATCGCTCACGTGCCAGGGATCGGCGCGGCCGTGCTCGTGACGATTGGTCAGGTCCTCGACCATGCGTCGCAACCAGGCGGCGTCATGCACGACCGTTCGCAGTGCCGTACGCATGCACGGCAACGTAGTCCCAAGTCGGCACGACTTTGCCGTGCTCCTGCTTCGCCGCGTACCAGCTCGGCGAGACGTAGCCCTGTTCGCCCTGGAACACGACGAGCACCGGCCGGTCCGCGGCGATCTGCTGCCACAGCGGATTGGCGCGGGCGACGTGGCAGCGCAACGTGCCGAACGGCGCGGGCTGCGCATCGATCTCGAACGGTACGTGGCTCGCTTCCAGTCCTTCCGGCGTCGGCGACGACCAGCGTGCCGAGCGGATGACGGCGGATCAGGTCGTGCAGAACCTCGACTCGGGTCTCTGCGAAATGCCGCGGAACGTACATGGCAGAAGCGCTGCAGCGTTCAGCGGATCAGCGTGTACTCGGCGCCGCAGTACGGGCACTTCGCCCAGCCGGTCTTCTCGATCGGCAGGTACACGCGCGGATGCGAGTTCCACAGATACATGCCCGGCATCGGACAGGACAGCGGCAGGTCGTTCGCCGTGACCATGTACTGGTTCTGGGCGTTCGGCTGAATCAGCTTCTTGGCGGGCTCGGTCGTGTCATGGCGCGCATTATTGCAGATCACTGGCCGATTCATTGGGCAGATCGCCGGCCTCGCGCATGACCTCCTCCCAGACCTCCACCACGCCGCGGCGCTCGGCGACGAACTCGCCCTCCCCGACCACGTTCTTCGTACCGTCCAGCGACAGCCGGTGCAGGCGCTGGCGGTAGGCGCGGTAGGTCGCGACCAGGAAGTCGACCCGCCCTGCGGCACGATCGCGCCGGACGCGAGGCTTTCCAGCTGGCGGATGTTGTCGGAGAACGTGACGATCTCGGGATAACGGTCCGCCCACTTGAGCATCCAGAACTGCACCAGGAACTCCAGGTCGGCGATGCCGCCGGGATCCTGCTTGAGGTCCACCTGCCCCGGCACGCGCCTTCGACAGGTTCTCGCGCATGCGCTCGCGCATCCGCCGCACTTCGTCGCGCAGGCCGTCGCGCTTCACGGCCTTGCGCAGCACCTCGATACGCGCGCCTTCGAACTGCTCGCACAACTGCGGCGGACCGGCGATTGCGCGGGCGCGCAGCAACGACTGGTGTTCCCACGTCCAGGCATCCTGAAACTCGTACTCGCGAAATGCGGCGAGCGACTGCACCAGCAGGCCGCGATTGCCCGCGGGCCGCAGCCGCGTGTCGACTTCGTACAGGCGACCCGAAGCGCTGTGAACCGTGAGCAGGTGCACGAGGCGCTGCCCGAGCCGCTGGAAGAACAGTGTGTTGTCGATCGGCTGCGGCCCGTCGGTGCGCTGCGCGTCGCCGCTCGAGTCGTGCAGGAACACCAGGTCCAGGTCCGAGCCGTAGCCGAGCTCCAGCCCGCCGAGCTTGCCGTACGCGACCACGATCATGTTCGCGACGTGCGCTGTCGCCGCTCGCGTCCGTGTAGCGCGGCACGCCGTGCCTCGCTTCGATCTGCGATCGCGCCAGCACCAGCGTTTCCTGCACGATCAGCTCCGCGATGTCGGTGAGACGGTCGCTGACCTTCATCAGCGGCAGGCCGCCGATCAGGTCGGCGACCGCGACCCGGAACAAGGCCGCGCTCTGGAACTCGCGCAGCAGCTCGACCTGCCGCTCCGGCTCCTCGTCCTGCATGTTCTGGCGACGCAGCTGCCAGCTCCTCCGCGAACTGCGCCCGCGTCGGCGTCTCCTCGATCAGGCGCTCGTCGATCAGCTCGTCGAGCAACAGCGGCTGGGCGGCGATCTGGTCGGCGAGGAACTGGCTTTGCTCGCACAGTGCGACGAGCCTGCGCAGTGCCGTCGCATTCTCGTTCAGCAGTGCGAGATAGACGGTGCGGCCGCCGATGCGCTCCAGGATTTTCAGCACGCGCACGAGCGTCGCGGCGGCGACTTGGACTGCGCGATCGAGCGGCAGCAGTCGGCCGAGCAGCTCATGCAGTCGGCGCCGCCCGGTCTCGTCCAGCCGGCGGTAGTAGGGCAGTGTCGCGCAGCTGATCGAGCAGCTCGGCGAGCGCAGCATCGCGATGTCCAGCGCAGCAGCGCGCGCGCTTCTCCTGGCCTCCAGGTCGGAGCGGTGAGCGCTGTCCTGCCGGCTCGCAGCCCGGACCGAACACCGTCTGCGCGAAGTGCTGCGCGACGCGCTGGCGGTGCGCAGCGAGCTCCGCGCTCAATGCATCCCAGTCGCTCGCACCCATCGCGAGCGCCAGCCGCGCGCGGCCGATCTCGTCTTCCGGCAACTGGTGCGTCTGCTCGTCGTTCCACTGCTGCAGCCGGTTCTCGACGACGCGCAGATATCGATACGCTGCATCCAGCTCCGCGACAGCTTCGCGCCGCAGGAACCGCTGGCCGACGAGCAGCGGCAGCACGGTGCGCAGCTCGCGGCTCTGCAAACGCCGGTCGCTGCCGCCGCGCATCAGCTGGAACGACTGCACGATGAACTCGATCTCGCGAATGCCGCCCGGGCCGAGCTTGACGTTGTCCTGCAGCTCGCGCCGCTCGACCTCGCGCGAGATCATCCCCTTCATCTCGCGCAGCGCTTCGAACACGCTGTAGTCGAGGTAGCGCCGATAGACGAACGGCCGCAGCACTTCGTCGTACAGCGCGGCGTAGTGCTCGATCGCAGTCAGCGGCCGCGCCTTGACGTACGCATAGCGCTCCCAGTCGCGGCCGTGCTCCTGCAGATAGTGCTCGAAGGCGCCGAAGCTGAGTGCGACGCGGCCGCTGTCGCCGAACGGGCGCAGCCGCAGATCCACGCGATAGACGAATCCTTCGACCGTCGGCGTCGCCAGCAGCTGCACGATCTTCTGGCCGAGCCGCAGGAAGAACTCCGCGTTGTCGATCGCGCGCGTGCCGTCGGTCTCGCCGTCCTCCGGATACAGAAGAATGAGATCGATGTCGGAGCTGAAGTTCAGCTCGCCGCCGCCGAGCTTGCCCATCGCCAGGATCATCAGCGTGCTGCGGCTGCCCGCTGTCCACACCGCGCGGCACGCCGTAGCGGGCGACCAGCGCCTCATACATATATGTGCAGGCGAACCCGATGCACGCATCGGCGAGCGCCGAAAGATCGCGCAGGGTCTCGTCGAGGTCGGCCCAGCCGGCAAGGTCGCGCCACGCGATGCGCACCATGTGCCGCTTGCGAAAGCGGCGCAGCGCCTCCATCACTTCGGCTTCGCTCGCGCCGCTGCACCCGCTCGCGAACGTCGCGCGCGAACCAGTCGTCAGCTGCCCGCTCGAACAGCTCGCCGCTGCGAACCAGCTCGCGCAGCAACTCCGGGCGCACGCAGGCATGCAGTCGCGACGAACTCGCTGCAAGCCCACACGCGCGGCAAGCGATTCGCCGACGCGCTCGTCGGCGAGAATTTCCTGCCACGCGTCCGCATCGTGCTCGCGCGCGGCGTGTAATCGCGCCTCGATGTCGGTCAACAGCCGGCGCTGCGAATCCGGCAAATTTGCGCCCATGGACGCAGTTTACGGGAACTTTTTCGCAGATGACGGTGTCGCGCCGACGCCGCGCGCGTCGAACCTTTTGCGGTGCATAGCCGTTTTAAGGCTGCAGGAGCGACCTGTCAACGAAGAATTCGGAGGTTTCTGGCCTATGCCCACGCTTACCTGCTCGTAGCTGGCTCGACGCCCGCGCCGCACGGGCTTGCTGATCCTGGTGGCGGGTCTGCACGTGCTGATCGTCTACGGCCTGATGGTCGCGACCGGCGTGGTGCAGGCAGCCCGCGTTCGTGCACGCCGCTCGAAGCCGTGTTCATTCCGGAAGCGACGCAGTCGGAGCCGGAGCCCGAGATCAAGATCAAGCCGGAGATCGACCAGCCCGTCGCCGTCGACGAGCCCGTTCCCGAAGTCCAGTTCGAGGAAGCGGTGACGCCGCCGTCCGATGTGCCGGTGCCGGCTTCAGCGAACGCGATCAGCGGCTCGCAGCAGCAAGGCGCGCCCGCGCAGGATCTGAAGACCGCGAATCGCGTCGACCCGACCTATCCGCCGGCTTCGCGTCGCGCGGGTGAGCAGGGCACGGTGCGCCTGAAGGTGCTGGTCGATACCAGCGGTCGCGCTTCGAACGTGGCAGGTGACCCAGAGCAGCGGCTTCCCGCGGCTGGACCAGGCGGCGATGGAAGCGGTCCGCAAGTGGCGCTTCGTCGCAGCCACCGACGGCACCAACAAGATCCAGGCGTACACGCAGGTCGCCGTGACGTTCAAGCTCACCGACGCCGAGCAGAAGGCTGTCGCGAAGTCCTAGCCGACGCCTCCCGATAGACAGGCAGCGCTCCTGCCTGCGAGCCCCCTGTTCGCCCACGCGGCGGCAGGGGGCTCTTCTTTGTGCCCTTCTTTTGTGAGGGCCATCACCGCTCGCCGCCGGCCGCCGGGCATAGTCTGGCTCAGCACCGCGGCGCTCGCGTGCATCTCGCCAGCGAACATCGCGTGTAGCAGATCGGCGGACAGGTCGGGGCGAATGAAGCTTCAGGGCTTTACCCTAAAGCAAAATGTGCCCTGGCTTGCGAACGTTACGCTGGAATCCGGCGGGCGGCAGGCATGCACAAAGTATTCGCTTCTCACGGTGCCTCTGTTGGCCTGGCACTCGCGCCGCGCGTCGCATGCGACCGCAGCAGCCTCGAAGAGCGGCCGGCCGATCGCTACGAAGCAGCTCTGCAGCGCGCAGCAAATCCCGACAGCGCCGTGCAGCGCGCGGTCGAGCTCAGCGACCAGGATCTCTCCGCGTTCAGCGGCGTCGGCATCGTCGCGTGCATCGTCGACTCCGCGCATCCAGACATCGACAGCTTTCCTCGTCGGCGCCTTCGACATCGGCGTCACGGTCGCGCACACGTTCGAGACCGGGCTCGGCCGGCTCGACGCGACCGACTGCGTGTACACGAGCATCGACTCGCTCGGCCAGATCCGCGAGCGCATCCCGGTTGCCTACGTCAAGTCCGCAGTGGGCAGCGGAAGCCGGCGCGTTCGGCCAGCCTGCGAAGGACGTAGCAGTCTTCCGCCTGAGCCAGCCTTCGCGTTACGCGCAGAAGACCATGCCGCTCGGCCGATTCACGGGCGACGCGGCACCGGTGATCATGGTCGGGTATCGCGCGGACATCGGCTGGGCGACCAGCAAGCGCAAAGCGCGCGGCATGGCTTACGAGCGCAGCGCGGAAGGCGTGCAGCGTCGCGCGCTTCACTCACGACATGGATTCGCGCGGCATCGCGCCCGGCGCGCCGGTCATCGACGAGCGCACCGGCGTCATCATCGGCATCCACACGCGCCTGCCGGCTGCAGCGGCAACGGCATGATCACGATGAACGACTGGCTGGAGTCGACCCTGCGCAGCGAGATCCAGCTGAAGGCGAAGAACGAAGCGGATAGCGGATAGCGGTTAGCGGTAGTCTTGCAGAGGTTCCCTGAGGAGGCCTCTGCGCTCGCACTACCGCCAACCGCTGACCGCTTCCATGTCCTCCCCGCTCCCGCCGAACTCGCAGCACTGCGCACGCTGCTCGAAAGCAGCCGCCGCGCCCTCTTCTTCACCGGCGCGGGCATCAGCACCGAGTCCGGCATCCCGGACTTCCGCAGCCCCGGCGGCATCTGGTCGCGGATGCAGCCGATCTATTTCCAGGAATTCCTCGCTTCGGAAGAGAAGCGTCGCGAGTCCTGGCGCCGCCGCTTCGACAACCGCGACGGCTGGGTCGGCGCGCAGCCGAATCGCGGCCATCACGCGGTCGCGCAGCTGATCGCTGCCGGCAAGGCCAGCGCAGTCATCACGCAGAACGTCGACAACCTGCACCAGGTCTCCGGCGTCCCCGAAGACAAGGTGATCGAGCTGCACGGCAACGCGACCTACGCGCGCTGCCTCGGCTGCGCCCTGCGCGTCGAGCTGGCGGACATCGAGCGCGAATTCCAGGCGAGCGGCACGCGTCGGTCCGTGCAAGGCCTGCGGCGGCATCTTGAAGTCGGCGACGATCTCGTTCGGTCAGCCGATGCCGCTGCTGCCGATGCAGCGCGCGCAAGAGGAGACGATGGCGTGCGACCTGTTCATCGTGCTCGGCTCGTCGCTGTCGGTATTCCCCGCGGCGGATTTTCCGCTGCGCGCGAAGCAGAACGGCGCGGCGCTGGTCATCGTCAATCGCGACCCGACCGAGATGGATGAGCTCGCGGACCTGGTCATCCATGCGGGCATCGGCGCGACGCTCGGCGCCGTGGCCACGCAGTCGCAGCTAGTCGACGCATGTCACCGTCTCTCTCGCCTTGCGATAGCGCTCGAACTCCGGCGTCGCCTGCGACCGCCACCGTCACCGTCGCGCTCGATGAACAGCACGGGCAGGTGTTCCTTCGCAGCAAGCGCCAGCCCCTCGCGCGGACCCAGGACGTTGAGCGCCGTCGCCCAGCCATCGGCCAGCGCAGTCGACGGCTGCGATGACGGCGACCGACCCGGGCGCGCGATCGAGCGGCCGCCCGGTGCGAGGATCGATGGTGTGCGAATAGCGCCGGCCGTCGCGCTCGTAGTAGTCGCGATATTCGCCTGAGGTCGAGATCGACGCGCCGTCGAGCCACACGCCGGCATACGGCGCGCGCTGCGTATCCACTGGATGCTCGATGGCGATATGCCACGGCTCGCCGCGCGCATTGCGGCCGTGCGCGCGAATTTCGCCGCCGATGTCGATCATGAAGTTCTCGACGTGCAGCGCCAGCAATCGGTCTGCCAACCGATCGACGGCGAAGCCGGGCGCAATGCCGTTGAGATCGATCGAGAGCTCCGCGACGTCCTTGCGCAACGCCGGCGGATCGAGACGCACGTGGAGCTTGCGATGACCGACCGCTGCGCCGATCTGCGCAATCTGCTCGGCGCTCGGCAGCACCTGCGGCTGGCCCGCCGGACCGAAGCCCCACGCGGCGACGAGCGGCGCCGACCGTTATGTCGAATGCGCCGCCGGACTTTTCGCTGATGTCGAGCGCGGCCTGCACGACCGCCGCCAGGTCGGCGGACACGTCGTACCACTGCGTGGAAGCGCTCGCGTTGAAGCGCGCGACTTCCGAGTCGCCGCGATAGCCCGACATCGATCGGTCGATCTGCGCGAGCACGTCGTCGATCGTTTCGCGCAGACGCGCGCCGTCGACCGACGCGGGCGGAGCTGCCACTTTGACGGTGTACGTCGTGCCCATCGTCGGGCCCGACAACGCCAGCTCCTGCGGAGAGCGCGCGCAAGCCGCTGCCAGCAGCGCGCAGAACAGTGCGAGTATTTTGGGAACGACGGACGGCATGCGTAAGCCCGTCCGCGGTCATACTACGTTTGTCCGCTCATGTCAGCGCTGCAACGCTTCGGTCGCGCCGCTTGCAGTCCTCGGCGGCAGTGTCGGGCACGCGGCCGGGACGCCGGCGGGCGCCGTCCGGCGGATCTTCGCAAACGTCGGCGGGCGGCTCGGCGCGCCTCGACCGGAGCCGCCTCCTCGTGCGCCGAGCGATTGAGCAGGACCGCAACGAGAAAGCTCGCTGCAATCAAGCCGCCGCCCACGATTACGCCTCGGTCCATTTCCGCCCTTCGTCCCTAGCGCCAGCGCGACTGTTGCGCCGGCGCCTGGAGGGCCCGGAGAGGGCGCCAGAATAGAGAAGGCCGGCCGGGCCGTGACGTGTCCTTTGGTGCAGGGTGCGGCCGATTTGCGACAGCCGCCGCGCAATCGCGCGCCGGTCGACCTGCCGCGCGCGGCGGGGCTAAGCTTGAGTCATGGATCCGAACCCGAACCCACGGCTGGCGGCGCCTCGCGACCCTGTTGGCATCCTCGCAATTTGCGCGGCTACCACGTCCTCGTCCGCTCCTGCAGCCTCGGCAGCTCCGACAACAGCGGCGACGGCGGCGACGACCCGACTTTCGTCGCGACTTTGCAGCTGCAGGACACGAACGGCGACGTCACCGACACGTTCTCAGCGCGGCGAGCTGATCCAGCTGATCCTGACCGTGCGCAACCGTCGGGACACCACCGAGACGATCGACTTCACCGACTCGCGCCAGTCGGACTTCGTGGTCGTGCGCGACAACAGCCGACACCGTCGTGTGGCAGCTCTCGGAGGAGAGTGCGGCGCCCGTCACCGACGCCGACGACGCTCGAATTCGCGCCGGGCGAGACCAAGACGTTCACGACGACCTGGGACCAGACCGATTCGGACGGCGGCGACCAGGTGCGCACCGGCACCTACGAGGCGCGCGGCGTGGTGGTCTTCGACGGCTTCGACAACGAGTCCGCTGCGCGCCAGTCAGCTGGGATCGCCCCTCGAGCGCTTCACGATCAACTGACCGGCGATGGCGCAGTCGCTGCATCACGAGCACATCGTCAGGATCAACGATCCAGCGAACATCGCCGGCGCCTGGCTCACGCGCGAACAGCTGTGGGCCGGCTTGCAGCACACGGTGCTGGCGCCGGAGCTGCTCGACGAGTCGATCGATTCCGCGTCGGTTCGAGGAAATCGTGCCGGGCCGGCTGCGCCGCGAAATCCGCCGCGGCCGCTGCGCGACGCACGACGAGGTCGAGCTGGTGCCGAACGAATCGCTGCGCATCCGCGCGGACGCGGCCGGCGCATTCGCCGGCAGCACGCTGACGATCCGCATCGAAGAGCCGGCGCCGGAGATGCTGTTCGTGCGCTTCACGTACGACGTGTGCGGACTCGAAGAAATGCGCGACGAGCAGGAAGACACCGCGCGCTGCTCGGCGTATCACAGCCTCGATATCGAGCGCATCCGCGAGGCGCGCCGCTTCGCCGCGCTCAGACCTCAGGCCTGACTCATGCAGCACTAAGCACCGCGACGGGGAACTCCGCGAGCGCGCTCGCGACTGCTCACTGAGCCTGCTCCGTCGCGTACCTCGCGGTCAGTGAACACGTCCCGCATGCGTGTCCGCGGCGCGCCGTTGCCGAGCGCGATCCTGGTGTCCGCCCACACCTGCTCGCCGAGCGGCAGCTCGTTCACCGCATCCATCAGCTTCGCGGTCCAGCGCGGCACGATCACGATGCAGCTGCGACCCTCATACGTCCGCGCGAAGGCGAATACGTGCTCCTTGCGAGCGCCGTCGACTTGCAGCGCCTGATAGTCGCCCTGCGCGAACAGCTCCGGATCGTCGCGTCGCAGTTGCAGGAGCTTGCGGATCACGTAGAGCTTGCTCGCGACGCCCTCCTGCTCCCACAGCAGCTCGCGCGGCGATCCCTGCAAGCGCTCGATCACGTCCAGGTGCTGCGCTGCTGCGTCGAAATCGACGCGACGACGATTGTCGGGATCGACGAGCGTCAGCGCCGGCAGCTCCGTGCCCTGGTAGAAATCGGGCATGCCCGGCGAGGCGATCTTGAGCACGGTCTGCGCCAGCGAGTTGATGCGCCCGAAGAACGCCACGGTTTGCGCGAGCGTGCGGAAATCCTTCAGGAACGCGCTGCGCTCCGGATCGGCCGAGCAGCTCGCGCGATGAAATCGCCGAGCGCCTTCTCGTACTCCGCGTTCGGCGCGATCCAGGAAGTCGAGCGCTTCGCCTCGCGCGCGGCCTTGACCGCATACGCCTGCAACCGCTCGGTGAGCGCGCGCGGCATCCTCCGTCGGCGACCACACGCCGATCAGCGTCTGATAGAGCAGGTACTCGTCCTCGCGATCCGGCGCGGGATCGTCGCCGACCTGCCGGCGCTTGCTGCGATTCAACCGGGTCCAGCGCGCGAGATGAAGTTTCCACAGATCCGGAAGCTCGCTGAGCACGGCGATGCGTGCGCGCACGTCTTCGCTGCGCTTCGTGTCGTGCGTCGAGGTCGCGAGCATCGTGTGCGGCCACGCGCGCGCTCGTTCCGCGTTGGCCTGGTGCAGCGCCGCCGACGAGGTGCCGAACCGGCCCGGATCGTTGCCGACGTCGTTGAGACACACCAGCCGGTTGTAGCGATACAGCGCCGTGTCCTCGACGCCCTTGGCGGCGACCGGCGAAGTCACCTGCTGGAACTTCATCGCGAACTCCAGCATCGCGCGCCGCATGGACTCCGACTTGCCCTCGCTGCGCTCGCCGAGCAGCACGTCGCGCAGGAAGTCGAACACGCTGAGCTCGGCGCCGGCGCTGCGCTTGCGCGCGACGTTCACGGCCCAGTTCACGATGCGCCGGTCCTCGTCGCTGACGCCGCGATGCGAGACGTAGGTGCGATAGACCGGGAAGCACGCGATCACTTCGCGAATGGCCTCGCGAATCGCCGCGCGCGTGTAGTCGGCGGTGTGGCGGTCCAGCTGCGCGATGCGATCCAGCTGCGTCGCCAGCACTTCGATCTCGGCGGCGAGCGAGGAGCGCATCACCAGGCGCCTGCTGTCGTACGCGATCTGCTCGAACGTCGCGTCGGACTCGGTGAACTGACGATAGCGCCGCGTCATCCGCGCTTCGTACTCGTTGCACACCAGCCAGCTGGTCGTCAGCGCCGCGAACTCGTAGCCGGTCGTGCCGTGCACCGGCCACGTCTCCGGCAGGCGCTCGTACGCCGCGAGGATCTTCTCGACCACGACATACAGCGGCTTCGTCTGCAGGCGCTCCAGGTACGCCTGCGGATCGTACAGGCCATCGACATGATCGATGCGCAGGCCGTCGATCATGCCGCGCTCGATCAGCTCGAAGGTGAGCCGGTGCGTGCTGTCGAACACGCCGGCCTCGTCCATGCGCAGCGCCGCGAGATCGTTGACGTCGAAGAAGCGCCGGTAGTTGATCTCGTCGACCGCGACGCGCCAGTACGACAGTCGATAGGCCTGCGCGTCGAGCAACGCATCGAGAGCATCGAAGCTGCGCGGATCGCCCGGCGTGCCGTTGAGCCGCGCGACGCGTCGCCTCGATGTGCTGCTGGATCTCCGGGCTGCGCTCCAGCAGGCGCACGAGCCGACGCTTGTGTGCCTCCTTGTCGCGATAGCGGATCGCGATCGCGTCCTCGGAGGTATCGCTGCGCGGCGGCAGGTTGCCGAACGCGTTCAGCAGGCTTTCGAAATCGGCGCGATGCGCATCGTCCGCCGCGAGCAGCGTCGCGGGGATCGGCGCCTGCGCGAAGATGCGCGGATACTCGCGCGGATCGATCGGCAGCAGGTGCTCGTGATAGCGAATCGAGAAGCTGCCGGCGGCCGGATCGAACTGCAGCTTCAGCTCGCCGCGCTCCAGCACGGCGCCGTAGACGTCGCCGAGCACCGGCACGAGCACGCGATCGCGCATCGAGCTGCGGTTCGGACGCCAGTCGATGTCGAAGTGATGCGCGGCGCGCGCCGCGGGACCGTTCTCCAGGACGTCGAGCCACCAGGCGTTGTCGTCGCCCATCACGCCGAGATGATTCGGCACGATGTCGACGATCAATCCCATGCCGTGCTCGTGCAGCGTGGCGACCAGCGCCTCGAAGTCTTCCGGCGTGCCGAGCTCCGGATTGAGGCGGCGTGTGATCGGTGACGTCGTAGCCGTGCATGCTGCCCGGCCGCGCCTTGAGGATCGGCGAAGCGTAGACGTGACTGATGCCGAGGCGCGCCAGGTACGGCACGACGCGCGTCGCGTCAGCGAACGTGAACTCGCGATTGAACTGCAGACGATAGGTGGCGCGCGGGGCACGACTCATGACGTGCTCGCGCGGCTGCGGAAACTCGAACAGCGCCAGCGCTCGTCCCTGCAGCGCGTAGGTATCGCCCGGCGCGAACGCGCGCTCCTCGGTCTCGAACTTGGCGATTGGTCGTGTCCATGCGCAATACCCAGCGCGCATCCTCCGGCTGCGCGCGGCAACTTGAACTCCACTGTCTCGTAGTGCGCGTTGACCAGCACCAGGAAGTCGGTGTCGACGATCGTGCGGCCGCGCTCGTCGCGCTCGTCCAGCCCGCGGCCGGAGAGGAACACCGCGAGGCTGCGCGCGAAGCCGTCGCGCCACTGCTCGTCCGACATCTGCGTGCCGGCGGGATCGAGCCAGACGATGTCGCGGACGGTTTCGCCGCGGATCGCGCGGTTCTGGAAAAATTTTCGCCGCCGGAAGACGCGATGCTGCTGCCGCAGGCGGATCAGGTCGCGCACGAACTCCAGCAGCAGTCCCTCCTCCTCGCCGAACTCCCACGACAGCCACGTCAGCTCGTTGTCCTGGCAGTAGGCGTTGTTGTTGCCCTGCTGGCTGTGGCCGAACTCGTCGCCGGCCGAGCAGCATCGGCACGCCCTGCGACAGCAGGAGCGATGCGAGCAGGTTGCGCGTCTGCCGCAGTCGCAGCGCGCGGATTTCCGGATCGTCGGTCGGCCCCTCGGCGCCGCAGTTCCAGCTGCGGTTGTGATTCTCGCCGTCGCGGTTGTCGTCCTTGTTCGCTTCGTTGTGCTTCTCGTTGTAGCTCACCAGGTCGCGCAGCGTGAAGCCGTCGTGCGCGGTGACGAAATTGACGCTGGCATACGGCCGGCGGCCGCTGTGCTCGTACAGGTCGCTCGAGCCGGCGACGCGATAGGCGAGCTCGCCGATCAGCCCGCCCTCGCCTTTCCAGTAGTCGCGGATCACGTCGCGATACTTGCCGTTCCACTCGGTCCAGCCGACCGGGAAGCGCCCGACCTGGTAGCCGCCTTCGCCGAGGTCCCACGGCTCCGCGATCAGCTTCACCTGCGAGATGACCGGGTCCTGGTGAATGATGTCGAAGAACGCGCCGAGGCGGTCGACCTCGTGCAGCTCGCGCGCCAGCGCCGCGGCGAGGTCGAAGCGGAAGCCGTCGACGTGCATCTCCGTGATCCAGTAGCGCAGGCTGTCCATGATCATCTGCAGCACGCGCGGATGCAGCATGTTCAGCGTGTTGCCGCAGCCGGTGTAGTCCATGTAGTAGCGCGGATCGTCGTGCACCAGGCGGTAGTACGCAGCGTTGTCGATGCCGCGGAAACACAGCGTCGGGCCGAGGTGACTGCCTTCGGCGGTGTGGTTGTAGACGACGTCGAGGATCACCTCGATGCCGGCCGAGTGCAGCGCCTTGACCATCGTCTTGAATTCGCGGTCGGCCTGGAGCGACGAGGCATAGTCCTGGTGCGGCGCGAAGTAGCCGATCGAGTTGTAGCCCCAGTAGTTCCTCAGACCCTTCTCGACCAGGTGCCGATCGTTGAGGAACCAATGCACTGGCATCAGCTCGACGGCGGTGACGCCGAGGCGCTGCAGGTACTCGATGACGGGCGTCGTGCTGAGACCGGCGTACGTGCCGCGATACTGCGGCGGCACCTCCGGATGCAGCTTGGTGAAGCCGCGCACGTGCATCTCGTAGATGATCGTGTCGTGCCACGGCGTGCGCGGATTGCGGTCGTCGCCCCACGAGAACGCCGGGTCGATGACCTGGCACTTCGGCATGCCGCTCGCGTTGTTGCGCCGATCCTGCGACAGGTCGGCGCGCTGACTGCCGATGCGATAGCCGAAGTGCGCATCGCTCCAGGCGAGCGACCCGACGATCGCCTTCGCATAGGGATCGAGCAGCAGCTTCTGCGGGTTGAAGCGATGGCCGTGCTGCGGCTGGTAAGGGCCGTACACGCGATAGCCGTACAGCTGCCCCGGCCGCGCCTCGGGCAGGTAGCAGTGCCAGACCTGGTCCGTCTGCTCGCGCAACGGGATGCGCTGCAGCTCGCGCCGCCCGCGGCTATCGAACAGGCACAGCTCGACGCCTTCCGCATGCTCGGAGAACAGCGCGAAGTTGACGCCCTCGCCGTCCCACGTAGCGCCTTGCGGAAAAGGTTTACCGGGCCAGACGGAGGTGATCGGGTTGGGCATTCGTGCTCACGAAGTGAGCGTGCTGAGCGGCAAGGTCGAGGTACCCGGCACGAGCGGTCGAGCCCTCGCTTGCCAGCAGCTTGACGATCTCACCGACGCGGCGGGGCGTGCCCAGGTCGCTCCAGCCACAGGGCGGCACGCGCAGCACGCACAGGTCGGCAGCGCGGCCTTCGAGGAGATCGCGTGAAAAATCGAGCTCGGGTAAGCGGTCGTACAGGCCGACGAGCGCCGGCCAGCTGCCGGTCGGCGAGCCGGCCGTCTGGCCTTTCGCCAGGCTGACCTGCATCTCCATCACCAGCGGCGCGAAGCGCGGCATGTACAGGTCGAGCAGCGTGCGCGCCGCGGCGACCATGATGAAAGTATTGCAAAGGCCGCCGGCGTCGATGATCTCGCGCGCGACCGAGTAGCCGGGCTTCTCGATGAAGCGCGCCACCGCATGGCCGCCGAACGGATCGGGATCGCCCGGCAGGATGTAGCCGAGGTCGGTGTCGGGCTCGTCCGGCTGCAAGCCGAGCAGCACGGGGCGGTCGGCATTGCGATCGATGCGCTCCAGCGCTTGCAGCAGCACGCGATTCAGCACGTCTTCCTCGCGCACGTAGTGATCGGCGGGCAGCAACACACGCGCGCCTGCGAATCCTTGGCCAGGATGTGCAGCAGCGAGTAAAGAATACCGATGCCGGTGCCGAGATTGCGCGGCTGCACGATCAGGTTGCCGCGTTCGAGCGCCTCGAGCAGCAACGGGCACTCGGTCCACCACTCGCGATGCTGCTGGGCGACGATGGTGCAGACCCGGTCCGGCGCGACCAGCCGCTGGGCGCGCGCGATAGCATCTTCCAGCAGGGAATGTCCACCGTGAGGGAGCAATATTGCTTCGGGACGGAGGTGCCGCAGGGCTTGGTGGTCAACGCGCGCAGCCGGTTACCGTCGCCGCCGGCGAGGACCAGGGACCAGACATGTCGCGCCTCGGGCACGGTCGCCTCCCTTCTCGAAACTGATGTTATCGTTGTCGCCTACTGGCGCCGCCCCGTAAATACCCGGCAATAGCTACGGGTTCCCTGGAACCGCGCCGACTTGCGATTCATTGCGTATCCAAGATCCGCCCTTCGCTGGAGCAGATCGGTCTTCGGATGACGATGGGTGAGCATTTCACGGAGAGTCGGCGTCGCACGCCAATGCGCGCATTTACAACGGCGCGCCGCCCGTTGCGGGACGCGGCTACTGGCTGCTGGTCCTCGCTATTGCTTTCAGCTGCGTGGCTGCAGCCACCGCGACGCGCCCGGCAACGGATGCCAAGGGTACGCCTCGTTACCGCTTCGATGGCAATACCGTGCTCGACTTGGCGCGCCGCACTGCGGGCAGCGCGTTCGTGCCGAAGCGCCTCGAGAGCCCGGCACTGCAACAATTGAGCTACGACCAGTACCGCGACATCCGCTTCAATCCCGAAGCGGGCATCTGGCGCAACGAGCAGGTGCCGTTCCGCGTCGAGCTGTTCCCTGCCGGCTTCCTGTTCCAGACGCCGGTCGTCGTCTCGGTCGTCGAAGGCGGACTGGCGCGCGACATCGTGCCGGCGGCCCGACACGTTCGTGCTCGGCAACTCCGTCGCGAAGCAGCTGGCGAACCAGCCGTTGCCGCTGTCGGGCTTTCGCGTGCGCACGCGGCTCAACTCGCGCTCGGTGTGGGACGAGTTCCTGGTGTTCCAGGGCGCCTCGTACTTCCGCGCGGTCGCGCGCGACACGCTCTATGGCTTGTCGGCGCGCGGACTGGCGGTCCGCACTGCGCATCCCGACGGGCGAGGAGTTCCCGGCGTTCACGCACTTCTGGATCGAGCGGCCGTCGGCGAATGCGTCGGCGATCGTCGTGCACGCGCTGCTCGACAGTCCCGTCGGTCGCGGGCGCGTATCGCTTTTCGGTCACGCCGGGCGTGGAAACGGTGATGGACGTCGACGTCACGCTGTTCCCGCGCGTCGCGCTCGACAACATCGGCATCGCGCCGCTGACTTCGATGTTCCTGTTCGATGAATCCGAGCGCGCGCGCATCGACGACTTCCGCGACGAGGTGCACGACTCGGACGGCCTGCAGATCGTGCTGGCCTCGGGCGAGCGCGTCTGGCGGCCGCTCAAGAATCCCACGCAGCTGCAGGTTTCCAGCTTCACGTCGCAGGCGCCGCGCGGCTTCGGCCTGATCCAGCGCTCGCGCCGCGTCTCCGACTATCACGACCTCGAAGCGCACTACGAGCAGCGGCCGAGCGCCTGGATCGAGCCGACCAGCGACTGGGGCGCCGGCGCGGTGCAGCTGTTCGAGATCCCGACCAACAACGAGACCAACGACAACATCGTCGCGTTCTGGCGCCCGACCGACCGTGATCGCCGAAGGCAAGCCCTACCACTTGTCCTATCGCATGCGCTGGAACAAGCAGCCGAAGCTCACGCCGGCGCTCGGCAAGGTGACCTCGACGCGCACCGGCCCGAGCTTCGACGGCAAGCGCCGCATCTTCGTCGTCGAGTTCACCGGCACCGGGCCGCGACGATCGAGGGCTTGCGCGTCGACGCTCGGCACTTCGGCCGGCAAGCTCACCAACCCGGTGCTGCAGCCCAGCCCGCTCACCAAGGGCGTGCGCGCCAGCTTCGAGCTCGAGCCGTCCAACGCCGACGTCGCCGAGCTGCGGCTGCGACTGATGCGCGCCGACAAGCCGGTCAGCGAAACTTGGCTCTACCGATGGACAGCCAGCTGAAACCCGCCCCGGCTGAGAGCCGCGACGTCGTGCGCGGCGGCATGCCGTTCGAGCGGCCGGCCGACATGCCCGTGCAGGATCTGCAAGACCGCGCCGCCGGCGCAGAAGCTCGGCGCGACGCCGCGTGCGCGTCGTGTTCGCGCGCCTGCTCACGGTGCTCGGCACGCTCGGCCTCGCGGGCTACGGCGTGTTCGAGATGCTCGGCATCGTCAGCTTCTCCAGCATGACGGTGCTGCAGGGCGTGATGATCGTGTTCTTCGCGATCACGCTGCTGTGGATTTGCCTTCGCCGCGGCTTCCGCGATCACCGGCTTGCTGATTCCGCCGCTGCGCTCGCCGGCCGCAGCCGTCGATCGCGGGCTCGCGCACGGCGCTGGTCATGCCGATCTACAACGAAGATCCGGCGCGCACGACGGCGGCGCTGTACGCGATGGCCGAAGCGCTGGCACAGATCGACGCGGCCCGGCATTTCGAGATCGCGATCATCTCCGATTCGACCAACGCCGATGCCTGGATCAGCGAATCGCTGGCGGTCGACCAGCTGCGCCGCGACCTGCGCGAGACCATGCCGGTGTGGTACCGGCGCCGCTGGCACAACACCGGCCGCAAGGCCGGCAACGTCGAGGACTTCGTCAAGCGCTGGGGCGCGCGCTACGACTACATGATCGTGCTCGACGCGGACAGCATCATGGCGCCGCAGACGCTGGTCGCGCTGGTCAGCCGCATGCAGGCCGATCCGCAGCTCGGCATCCTGCAGACGGTGCCGATGCTGATCGGCCACTGGAGCCTGTTCTCGCGCATCCAGCAGTTCGCGGGCCGCGTGTACGGCAGCCTGATCGGGCGCGGCGTGGCGGCTTGGAGCGGCAACGAAGGCAACTTCTGGGGCCACAACGCGATCATCCGCGTCGCGGCGTTCGCACAGGCGTGCGGCCTGCCGCAGCTGCCGGGACGCCGGCCGTTCGGCGGGCACGTGCTGTCGCACGATTTCGTCGAAGCCGCGCTCATGCGCCGCGCCGGCTGGAAAGTGCGCATGGCGCCGGACCTGGGCGGCTCGTGGGAAGAGAGCCCGCCCTCGCTCGTCGACATCGCGATCCGCGACCGCCGCTGGGCGCAGGGCAACCTGCAGCACTCGAAGATCGTCGGTGCGAAAGGCCTGGCGACTGACGAGCCGCGCGCACTTCGTCATCGGCATCATGGGCTACCTGTCCTCGCCGCTGTGGATGATGCTGCTGCTCGTCGGCTTCGCGCTGACTCTGCAGGCGACGCTGATCCGCCCCGAGTATTTCAGCCGCAGCTTCCAGCTGTTCCCGGATTGGCCGCGGTTCGACGCGCCGCGCATGACGGCGCTGTTCATCTACACGATGATCGTGCTGTTCACGCCGAAGATGCTCGGCCTGCTGCGCACGATATTTTCGTCGCGCGCGCGCCGAGGCTGCGGCGGCGTCATCGCAGTCGGCGCTCGGCGCCGTCGTCGAGACGATCCTGTCCGCGCTGTATGCGCCGATCATGATGCTGGTGCAGACCCAGCACATCATCGAGATCCTCACCGGTCGCGACTCCGGCTGGAACGCGCAGCGCCGCCACGCGAACATGACGACGTGGCGGGAAGCCTGGAGCTTCCACTGGCCGCACCTGGTCATCGGCATCGTGATCGGCGTGATCGCGTTCCTGATCTCCCCGACGCTGTTCTTGCTGGCTCACGCCGACACTCGCCGGCCTGCTGCTCGCGGTGCCGCTGTCGAAGATCAGCGGCAGCGTCAAGCTCGGCCGCTTCCTCGGCTGGTTCCGCGTGCTGCGCACGCCGGAAGAGAAACACGTGCCGGCGGTGATCCGGCGACGCGACGAGTTGCTGGCGCACGCGTCGTCGATGCCGACGGACGGCTTGCGCTACATCGCGCGCAATCGCCATGCGCGGTACGCGCACATCTCCGGCAACCTGCCGCGCCCGCAGGAAACGCGCGGACACCCTGACCCGCATCGCCTGACGGCGGAGCGCAAGCTGGCGGACGCGCGCACGTTGAATGAAGTTCTTGCATGGCTGGGGCCGGCCGAGCGCGTGCACGTCGCGGGCGATGCGAGGTTGCTGGAGCGGTTGGCGGAGCTGCCGGATAACTAGGAGTCGGGCTGAAGCCCGACCTACAGCCGACCTTTTCGGCCTGACTGCCGGCCTTGCGCGTCAGATGCCTTCCCCTTCTTTCATTGGCGCGATTCGTTCGCGCGGCGAATCGCTGTTTCGCGTCTGGGCGCCGCAGGCGCAGAGCGTCGAAGTCGTCTTCGAGGATTCGCCAGGAGCGGCCGCTCGCGCTGAAGCGCGACGCGGACGGCTACTTCAGCGGCGCGACGTCGGCACGCGTCTCTCTATATAAGTATCGTGTCGACGGCACCGGGCCGTGGCCTGACCCGTGCTCGCGGTTCCAGCCGCAAGGCGTGCACGGCCCGTCGATGATCGTCGATCCGACCGCGTTCAAGTGGAGCGACTCGCAGTGGCGCGGCGTGCAGCTGCACGGGCAGGTCATCTACGAGCTGCACATCGGCACGTTCACGCCGGAGGGCACGTTCGACGCCGCTGCCGAGAAGCTCCGCTACCTGCGCGAGCTCGGCATCACGATGATCGAGGTGATGCCGGTCGCGCGAATGCCCGGGCCGCTGGAACTGGGGCTACGACGGCGTGCAGCTGTTTGCGCCGTATCACGTGTATGGCGACCACGATGCGCTCAAGCGCTTCGTCGACCGCGCGCACGCGCATCGGGCTCGCGGTGATCCTCGACGTCGTCTACAACCACCTCGGGCCGGACGGCAACTACCTGAAGTGCTTCAGCCCGCACTACTTCAGCACGCGCCACCACACCGAATGGGGCGAAGCGCTGAACCTCGACGGCGACTCACGCGCAAGGCACGCGCGATTTCATTCTCGGTAACGCGCGCTACTGGCTCGGCGAGTTCCATCTCGATGGACTGCGCCTCGACGCGACGCAGTCGATCTTCGACGACAGTCGTCCGCACATCCTCGAGGAGCTCGCGCGCACTGCGCGCGAAACCGCGCAGCCGCGCTCGATCGTCGTGATCTCCGAGAACGAGCCGCAGCACGCGCAGCAGCTGCTGCCGCCCGAGCGGGGCGGCTACGGCCTCGACGCGATGTGGAACGACGACTTCCATCACGCCGCGAAGGTCGCGCTGACCGGCACGCGCGACGGCTACTTCGGCGACTACACCGGCCGCGCGCAGGAATTCGTGTCGTGCGTGCGCCGCGGGTTTCTCTATCAGGGCCAGTGGTATCCGTGGCAGAAGAAGACGCGCGGCTCAGCCAGCGCCGGGACTGCCGGCGTGGTCGCTGCGTGGTCTTCCTGCAGAACCACGACCAGGTCGGCAACACGTTCGTCGGCGATCGCGTGCACGCCAACGCTGCGCCGGGCCGCTACCGCGCGCTGATGGCGCTGACGCTGCTCGGCCCGCAGACGCCGATGCTGTTCATGGGCCAGGAGTTCGCCGCCTCCGCGCCCTTCATGTTCTTCGCCGACCATCACGAGGAGCTCGCAGCGCTGGTGCACAAGGGTCGGCGCGAATTCCTCAGCCAGTTTCGCGCGTACGCCGAGGAGGCCACGCAGCGGCTGGTGCCGGCGCCGCACGAGGAATCGACCTTCGTCGGCTCGAAGCTCGACTGGCGCGAAGCGGAGGCGCACACGCGAGGCGCTGCGCGTTCCATCGCGACCTGCTGCAGCTGCGCGCGTGCGATCCGGTGATCTCGCACCAGGACCTGGCGAAGATCGACGGCGCAACGTTGTCGGAGCACGCGTTCGTGCTGCGCTGGTTCGACGAGGAGCACGGCGACCGCCTGCTCGTCGTCAACCTCGATCGCGAGCTGCCTCTCGCACCACCGTCGGAACCGCTGCTGGCGCCGCCGCACGGCACGACGTGGCAACTGTTGTGGTCGAGCGAGGATCCGCGCTACGGCGGCCACGGCGTCACGATGCTCGTCGCCGACGCCGGACTCGGCGAATGGCGGCTGCCGGCGCAGAGCGCGGTGCTGCTGGTCGAGGGTCACGCGTGATCGACGGCAGGCAGATCGTCCTGCGCTGGGACCGCGACCGCGATCCGCTGGAGCTGCGCCGTCGCGAATGGCTGATCACGAACGGCCTCGGCGGCTACGCCTCCGGCACGATCGCCGGCATTCCCACGCGCAAGTATCACGGCCTGTTCGTGCCGAACCTCGCGGCGCCGAAGGGCCGGCACATCATGATCTCGCGCTGCGACGAATCCGTGGTCACGCCGACGCGGCCAGCTGCACCTCGGCGGCGCCGAGTTCGAGGACGAGCGCTTCGTCGGCGACTCGCACCGCTATCTGAAGGAGTTCCGGCTCGATCATCGCATCGCGGTGTGGACGTTCGAGCTCGACGACGTCGTGCTCGAAAAATCCGTCGTGATGGTGCACAACCAGAACACGGTCTGCGTGCAGTACCGCCTGCTGAGCGGCGCACGCGCTGGACCTGCAGGTGCGGCCGTTCGTGGCGTTTCGCCGGCACGACGAGACGCCGACGAGCACGCCGGGCGAAGCGTTCGTCGTCGAGGTGCGGCGCGGCCGTCACGAAATCCGCCATGCCGGCAGTCCGCTGGTGCTGCGCGTGGAGCTGCAGCCCGGGCCGACGACGTTCATGACCGACGAGCGCGACGAGAACCAGTTCGTGTACCGCGTCGAGCGCGACCGCGGCGATCCCGCGTTCGACAGCGCGTTCAGCCCGGGCTACTTCGCGGCGCAGCGTCGCGGCCGAGCAGCCGGTCGTGTTCGTCGCCTCCGACGCACGCCTGGGACCGGATGGATTTCGATGCGGCGTCCGTGTTCGATGCCGAG
Organism: uncultured Gammaproteobacteria bacterium; assembly: GCA_963830745.1. GTDB lineage: Bacteria > Pseudomonadota > Gammaproteobacteria > Steroidobacterales > Steroidobacteraceae > Steroidobacter. The sequence goes on along the minus strand of CAWHNL010000004.1, from coordinate 617,798 downwards.
CGCCGCCGGCTCGACGGCCTGCTCGCGCTCGCGCCGCAGTTCGACGGCGACGCGTTCGCCGAGCAGCTCGCGATGGCCGCGGACCAGTTCGTCGTCCTGCCCGGCAGCCGCATCGAAGAGAACGTGATGGCGCAGGCGGAAGGCAGCGAGCTGCGCAGCATCTACGCCGGCTATCACTGGTTCGGCGACTGGGGCCGCGACACGATGATCAGCCTCGAAGGCCTGACGCTCGCCACCGGCCGCTATCGCGAGGCCGGCGCGATCCTGCGTACGTTTTCGCACTACGTCCGCGACGGCCTGCTGCCGAACCTGTTTCCCGGAAGGCGAGCGCGAAGCGCTCTATCACACGGTCGATGCGACGCTGTGGTACTTCCACGCGATCGCGCGCTACGTGGAAGTCACCGGCGATCGCTCGATCGTGCAGCAGCTGTTTCCGGTGCTCGCCGTCGATCGTCGAGCGGCACCTCGCGGGCACGCGCTTCAACATCCACGTCGATCCAGCGGACGGCCTGCTCGCGGCGGCGGCCGAGGGCTATCAGCTCACGTGGATGGATGCGAAGGTCGAGCGGCTGGGTGGTGACGCCGCGTCGCGGCAAGCCGGTGGAGATCCAGGCGCTCTGGTACAACGCGCTCAAGCACATGGCTGCGTGGGGCGAGGAGCTCGGTGCCGAGCATCGGTCATACGACGCGCACGCCAAGCGCGCTCGCGAATCGTTCAACGAGCGCTTCTGGAATGCGCGCACCGGCTGCCTGTACGACGTGATCGACGGGCCCGAGGGCGACGATGCGAGCATCCGCCCGAACCAGGTGTTCGCGATTTCGCTGCCTCATCCGATTCTCTACGAGCGCCACTGGAAGTCGGTGATCGACACGGTGCGCAACCGGCTCGTGACGGCGTACGGACTACGCACGCTCAGCGCCGAGCATCCCGACTACAAGGCGCACTACCGCGGCGACTTGCGCTCGCGCGACGCGGCGTATCACCAGGGCACGGTCTGGCCGTGGCTCATCGGCCATTACATCGACGCGTACCTCAGAGTGCGTGCGGACCGAGTCGGCGCACGTCAGCTGCTGCGCGCATTTCCGGAACACCTGTGCGAAGCGGGCGTGGGCAGCATCAGCGAAATCTTCGACGCGGAAGATCCCTACGCAGCCGGGCGGCTGCATCGCGCAGGCGTGGAGCGTCGCGGAAGTGCTGCGCGCGTGGCTGCGCACGCGATAGAAGAGTCAGGCTGAAGCCTGACCCACGCAGACGGAACCTTGCTCTGCCTGTGTCGTTTCAAATCGCGACACCCGCATCTCACTTCACCGCCGAATTTCTCGAGGAGTGTGCCATGGCACGATCGACTTCCCCTTCCAGTCGCAGCACCGACGCGCCGCGCGACGCGATCGCGCTGCTCAAGCAGGACCATCGCACCGTGTCTGCGCTGTTCGAGGAATTCGAGAAGGCGGACGAGGAAGAACAGTCGGCGATCGCCCAGCGCGTCTGCCAATTGCTGACAGTGCACGCGACGATCGAGGAAGAGCTGCTCTATCCGGCCGCGAAACAAGCCTTCGAGGACGAAGAGGACGAGGACCTGGTCAACGAGGCCGAGGTCGAGCACGGCTCCGCGAAGGAGCTGATCGCGAAGATCGAGGGCATGACCAGTGATGACGAGCACTTCAAGGCGACCGTCACGGTGCTCGGCGAGTACATCAAGCATCACGTCAAGGAAGAGGAAAACGAGCTGTTCCCGGAGCTGAAGAAGACCGAGCTCGACCTGAAGGAGCTCGGCGGCCGGCTGGCGGACCGCAAGTTCGCGCTGATGGAGCAGATGGGCATCGCCGAGGAGGAAGAGCGCGCAGCCGCGCAAGCGCTCGGCCCGCGGCGCGGCGCGCTCGAAGTCGAGCAGCCGGCGTTCAGGCAGCCGCGCGCGGCACTAGAGTCAGCGCCCCCTCGCCAAGCCTCCCGCGAGCTGGGGAGGGCTAGGCGTCGGCGAGAACCTACACCTCGCCGCGCCGAGCGAAGTTCGCGATGTGCTCGGCGGCGCGGAACGCCAGCGCCTGAATCGTCAGGGTCGGCTGACCGCGCCCCGAGGTCACCAGGCTGCTGCCGTCGCAGACGAACAGGTTCGGGATGTCGTGCGAGCGGTGGTAGCGATCGACCACCGACGTCGCCGGATCGTCGCCCATCCGGCACGTGCCCAGCAGGTGCACCGAGCTCGTCGACGGCTTGATCGGCGCATTCATCACCTTGAGCGCGCCGGCCGCCTCCATGATTTCCGCGGCGCGCGCCTGCATGAAGCGAGCGGTCGCGAGATCGTCCGGATGATCCTTGTACGTGATGCGCATCGCGGGCATGCCCCAGGCGTCCTTCAGCTCCGGATCCAGCTCGACGCTGTTGGTTTCCAACGCGAGCGACGTGGTGTGCGACGCCAGCTGCATCATGCGTGGGAACTCGGCGAGGCGCGCCTTGTAAGCGCTGCCCCATAGCGCGCCCGTATCATCGCCGATGCGGTCCGCCCAGACGGTCGGCTGCGGACCCATGCGCGAGTCGATGCCGCCGCCGCCGTAGAAGCCGCGCTTCGGATCGCTGTCGTAGAAGTCGAACACGACGCGCGAGCACTGCACGCTCTTGAACTCGTTGAGCTCGTGCTCGAACACCGCGTGCGTGCGCGCGTTGTAGTTGAACATCAGGTACTTGCCGACCAGCCCGCTGGAATTCGCCAGCCCCTGCGGAAACTTGTTGTTCGCCGACATGAGCAGCAGACGCGGCGTTTCCGCGCCGTTCGCCGACAGAATGACCGCCTTTGCCTTCTGAAATCGCTCGCGCTTGTCGCGATCGAAGTAGCGCACGCCCGTCGCACGTCCGCGCTTGTCGGTGGCGACCTGCACGACGTAGCTCTCGGAGCGAACCTCGCAGCGTCCGGTCGCCTCGGCCTCCGGAATCGTCGTCGTCAGCGACGAAGCTTTCGCGCCCACTTCGCAAGCGAAGCCGTGGCAGAAGCCGCAGTGAACGCACGCGGGCCGGCCGCGATAGTGTTGCGAGTTGATCGCGAGCGGCGCCGGGAACGGGTGCAGACCCAGCTTGCGCGCGCCGCGCTCGAGCAGCACGCCGGAGGACTTCACCGGCAGCGGCGGCATCGGATACGGCTTGCTGCGCGGCGGATCGAACGGGCTCGAGCCCGCCAGCCCGCTGACGCCGATCTCCCACTCGACCTTGGTGTAGTACGGCTCCAGCTCGGCGTAGCGGATCGGCCAGTCGGCGAAGCCGGTGCCGGCGATCGACCCGAGGCGCGAGCGCTCGTCGAAATCGACTTCGCGGAAGCGCCAGAAGTTCGCCGTGTAGTGCGTGCTGCTGCCGCCGACCGTCCGCGCGTAGTACAGCGATGGCCTGACCATGTTGCGCTCGCCCCGCTTGGAGCGATCGTCGCGGAACGTCTGCGGGTTCTTCACGACATCGTTGGTGAGGCCGGCGTTGAACCAGTACTTGAGCTCGTCGTGCTCGAAGTCGGCCAGCGTCAGCCGCGGGCCCTGCTCCAGCACGACGACGGAGAATCCGGCTTGCGACAGCTCGCGCGCGAGCACGCCGCCCGCGGCGCCGGAGCCCACGATCGCGAAATCGACGGGCTCCGAGAGGCGATAAGTCTTGGTCATTTGTGTTCGATGACTTCGATGGCGAAGCCAGGGTAGTCGCGGTCGTAGTAGCCGAAGGGCGGCTCGAAGATGTGCTGGTCCTGGAAGCCGAGCAGCTTCCAGCCGACGCCGTCGCGGTTGCCGCCGTATTTCGGCATCGCGAACATGCCGACGAGCGTCAGCAGTCGCACGCGCTCGAAGAACGGCGTGCGCTCCACCAGCGTCAGGAATTCCATCTGCTGCTGATGCGAGAGCGCCGCAAACGACGGGACATCGGGATACTGCGCCTGGCAACGCAGACGGAACGCTGCCAGCTGACTGCGAAAGTCCGGCGCCATGCGCCCGAAGAACGTGGCCAACGCGCGATCGATGAACAGCGCCACGCCCGCTTCGCGCGCGCCCGGCGTTTCGTCGCTCGGAATGATCTGCGCCGTGATCGCATCGACGTCGGCGAGCTCGGCCTGGCTCAGGAACGACGTCGTCGGTGTGCCCGAAGAGTCCTGCGCGTGCCGTGCCTCGTGAGCCGCGTGCGCGACCTTCGCGAGGTCGAACGTCAGCCAGGCGCCGCCCAGTGCGACGCCCGCCACGCGCAAGAACGCGCGCCGCGAGTACCCATCATCGCTTGCCGTGCTCGGACGGCGCTGCCGCTGCTTGCTGCAAGTCATCAAGAAGTGCCTGTGGGAGGCCAGAAAAGCGTGGCCCTGCGTAGGGGTAATCGAAACGAGCCAGCGGTTCACGACACAGGGTCCCGCCACCGGCGTAGGGACATTGCTGGCAGCGCAGCGATTTCGCGGCCCACTCAACGACATGCGAGCAGGCTGCGGACGCAGCTATCGCATGGAACCTTTACGCGCTTACGCTCCTTATCTGGATCGCCCACGGAGACGAACCCCATGCCCACGCGACCCCGGACCGGCTCGGGCCGGACGAAGAAGACCGCTCCTCCCGTCACTCAACAACCTTCGGCAGACACTTCGACCCATACCGAAGTCACTGCCGCGAACCTGGAGCGGCGCGAGATTCCATCGTTCTCGGAGAGTCGCGAAGCACGAATCGCAGAAGCTGCTTACTGGCGCGCCGAGCGCCGCGGGTTCACCGCAGGCCAGGAGCTCGACGACTGGCTCGCCGCCGAGAAAGAGGTGGACGGCGACCTCGCAACCCAGCAAACGCGCCGCACCCAGAAGTGAAGCGAGCCGCCGTTCTTACACGGCGACGTACGCCTCTCGGTTGCTGACGACTCGGCTGCGTAATTCCCTTGCTGGCATTTGGCGCCTGCGACTTCATAGTCGTAGGCCGCATGAATGTCCTACTCACCGGCGCGAGCGGCTTCATCGGCAGTCACCTTGCCCGCGCACTGCGCACTGCGGGGTATGTCGTGATCGAAGCGCGCCGCGACATCGGAGATTTCACAGCGGCAGTGCCGGTCGACTTCACTCGCGACTTGTCCGCGCGCGATTGGCTCCCGAGGCTCGCGGGCGTGGATGCTGTCATCAATGCCGTGGGCATCCTCCGCCAGCACGGTGAGCAAACCTTCGAGCGCATTCACAAGCGCGCACCGCAAGCGCTGTTCACGGCGTGCGTCGCCGCCGGCGTGCGGCGGGTCGTGCAGATTTCCGCGCTGGGCGCGGATCGCGGCGTGACACGTTATTTCTTGAGCAAGCGCGCGGCGGACGACTATCTCGCGACGCTGCCGCTGGAGTGGACGATCGTGCGGCCCGCGATGGTGTTCGGCCCTGGCGGCTCGAGCGCACGCTTGTTCGAAATGCTCGCGCATCTGCCGCTCGTGCCGCTGCCGGGGCGCGGCGAACAACGCCTGCAGCCGATCCACATCGACGATCTCACCGAAGCCGCTGGTGCGCATCCTCGCCGAGAGCGACGACGAGTCGCACGCGCATCGAGCTGGTCGGTCCGCAGTCGCTCAGCCTGCGTGAGCTGCTCGTGTCGCTGCGCGCAGCAATGCATCTGGGTCCGCCGCACTTCCTGCCGATACCGATGCCGCTCGTGCGCGTCGGCGCGCGAGTGGCCGGCGTGAGCACGATGTCACCGTTGGACAGCGAGACGTTGTCGATGCTGGAAGCGGGTACGCGCGGCGATCCTGCCGCGATCCGGTTCCTGCTCGGCCGCGATGCCGCGCCCGGTTGCGTCAGTGAAGGCGCTTCAGTGAATCGCGCTTGACGGCGCTTGCGACGAGCTCGCCTCGGGCGCGGCCGGGTGCAGCGTCCCCAGACATTCGCGAACCGTTGCGACGAGCTGCCCACCCGTGTACGGCTTGTCGAGCCAGCCGAGCGGATGCGCGCGCTCGGCGAGCTTGCGCGTTGCCGGATCGGCGTGCGCGCTGGCGAAGATGCAGCGGATGCCCAAACGCTCGTAGAGCACGATCGCCGCTTCGACGCCGTCCGCGACGCTCGCGAGGCGGATGTCCATCAGCACGAAATCGGGATGCTCGCGCTCGGCGATGTCGAGCGCTTCCGAAGCCGTCGTCGCAAGACCGACGCATTCAATGCCGACTGAGCGCAGCTGCAGCTCGCAGTCGACGGCAACGAAGTATTGGTCTTCGACGATCAGGACGCGGGGTGCTTCGGACATTGGTGGCGATCGTCCCTGTGGGGGCGAAGTCCAAACCGTTGCCCCATGAAATAGTTCCAGTTCTCGTCACACTTGCGCGCGCGTGTGCGAGTTCGGCTTACGCACGAGTCCCGATGCGCTTTGCCTCGCGGTGAACTCGGGTTGAACCGGAGGCGTTGCAAGTTGCATGAGTGCGGCAGTTTCCACGATCAAGTGCGCAGTCTCGCACTGGAGCGCGGACCAGGCCGCGACGATCGGCGCCGCCCTCGCCTTCTACTGCGCGTTCTCGATCGCACCGCTCCTCGTCATTCTGCTCGCCGTCGCCGGTTGGATCGTCGGCGCCGAAGCGGCTTTCGGGCATCTCAGCGCGCAGCTCACTGCGCTGTTCGGCAAATCCACTGCCGAGATCCTGCTGCAAGCGATGCGCAGCTCGCAGACCCCGGATGGCACGATCGCGACGATCGTCAGCATCGCCACGCTGTTGCTCGGCGCGACGACTGTGTTCGCTGCGCTGGAGTCCGCGCTGGAGCAGATCTGGGGCGCGCGCGAGCTCGTGCCCCAAGGGATTTCGCGGCTGGATCCGCGCGCGCGATCCTGTCGTTCGGCCTGATCCTCGCAGTCGGCTTTCTGCTGTTGGTCTCGCTGTCGTTGTCCACTGCGCTCGCCGCGCTGCGCGAAGCGATCGGCCGCCGCTTCACCGAGTTCGTCGTGCTGGCGGCCGTGCTGGACTTCGTGATCTCGGTCGGGCTCGTGACCGGGTTGATCGCGCTGATCTATCGCTACATGCCGGCGCGGCGCATGGAATGGCGGCCGATCCTGTGGGGCGCGCTCGTCACGGCATTGTTGTTCCACCTCGGACGCTGGGGGATCGCGTGGTATCTCGGCCGCTCGACGCAGCCTTCGGCGTTCGGCGCGGCAGCTTCGTTCGCGGCGATGCTGCTGTGGCTGTACTACTCCGCGCAGATCTTCCTGCTCGGCGCGGAGTTCACCGCGTGCATCGGCGGCGTGCGCGACGAGCACGCGCCACGAGTCCGAAAAAGACGGTGAGCCATGCGACGTAGGAACAAATATCTGCTGATCCTCGGCATCGTCGTCGTCGCTGCTGGTCGGCGTTCGTCTCGCGCTCGAGCCGATCCTGCTCGACTACGCCAACGACAAGCTGAAAGCGCTGAAGGCGTACGACGGGCACATCGACGATCTCGATCTCGCGCTGCTGCGCGGCGGTTACGACATCAAGGGCATCGAGATCGTGAAGACCGGCGCCGGCCAGCCGGTGCCGTTCTTCAAGGGCGATCGCATCGAAGCGACCGTCGAATGGCACAGCCTCCTGCGCGGCTCGCTCGTTGCGGAAGGCGACCTGTACCGTCCGCAGGTGAACCTCGTGGAGGCGGAAAGCGAGCAGCGCTCGCAGCTCGGCAAGGAAGTGAACTGGGTCGAGCAATTCAAGAAGCTGTTCCCGTTCCGCTTCAACACCGTGCGCGTGCACGACGGCACGGTGACGTTCCGTGCGCCCGGCATCCAGACGAAGGACGCGCTGACCGCGCGCCACATCGACGGCAGGCTGTCGAATCTCACCAATGTCGCGGACAGCGCCAAGGAAACGTTCGCGGGCTTCCAGTTCACGGCGAACGTGCTCGACGGCGGCTCCGCGAAAGTCGATGGCAGCATCGATCCACTCGCCGTCAAGCCGACGTTCGACCTGAACATGCGCGTCAAGGACGTGCAGCTGCCGCAGGTGAACCCGTGGCTGACGCGCTTCATCAAGGCCGACGCCGAGAGCGGCGAGTTCGAGCTGTACACCGAGCTCGCCGCGGCGGACGGCAAGTTCAAGGGCTACGCCAAGCCGGTGATGCGCGACGTCAACATCTACAGCAGCAAGGAACCGGAGCGCAATCCGCTCAAGCGACTGTGGGAAGGACTCATCGACCTCGCGGCCGACATCGTCGAGAACCGCGAGGAAGACCAGGTCGCCGCGCGCATTCCCTTCAGCGGCACGATCGAAAAACCGGATGCCGATCTGCTCGCGACGATCGGCAGCGTGATGCACAACGCGTTCGTCAGCGCGTTCGCGCGCTCGCTGGAGGGCAGCATCTCCGTACGCAGCGTGCGCCAGAGCCTGAAGGACGTCGGCGACGACGAAAGGACGAGAAAAGAAGGAAGAGAAGAAGAAAGACAAGGAGAAGAAGGACCGCGCCACGCGGCCCTCGCTCCACGGGATAAGTGGCCCTGGAGTCCGCCGCCGTTGTAGGTCAGGCTTTAGCCCGAGATCGGCTAAGCCCGACCTACAGGGAATCCGATGGCAAATTCGATGTCCGCGTCCGCTCGCTGCGCGCGGACGATCGCGAGCGCTGGAGCGAGCTCTGGCAGGGCTATCTCGACTTCTATCGGTATGCCCTGCCGGCCGACGTCACCGACCTGACCTGGCGCCGGCTCCTCGATCCGGCCCATCCCTTCCAGGGTCTGGCCGCACTGGACGGCCAGGAGCGCATCGTCGGCATCGTCCACTTCCACGTCCACGCATCGACCTGGTCCCGGGTCGGCTACTGCTACCTGGAAGACCTGTTCGTCGACCCGGCTTGCCGGGGCCAGGGCATCGGCCGCGCTCTGATCGAAGCCGTGTACCGGGCTGCCGATGACCAGGGCGCCGAGCGGGTGTATTGGCATACGGAAGACACCAATGCGCGGGCTCAGTCCCTGTACCGCCAGGTCGCCGAGCTGACCCCCTTCGTCCAGTTCCGCAGGCGCCCGACCGAGTAAAAAGGCGCTGGTTCGAGGAACCAGCCGAACCGATCTCCGCGTATTGTTACGGTCGTCGTGGGTCACAGCGGGCCCGCCACCAGAACTAGATTCGTTTCCCCCTCTTGTCAGGAGTCGATCCGTGAACCGACTGGCCAGTCGCTTGCCGGCGATCGTCGAGCAGCACCAAAAAGAAATCCTCACCGAATGGCTCGGCAACCAGACGACCAGCGGCGCCTGGCGCGCCGGACGCATCCAGGAAGCGCAACTGCGCGATGAGTCGCAGCGCTTCCTGGCGCTGTTGACCCAGGCAATCCAGCACGGCGTCGAGTTCGACACGCAAAGCAGCCAATGGGCAGAGATCCGCGAGTTCCTCACCGAGCTGTCGCGCAGCCGGGCGACGCAGGGGTTCACCCCGTCGCAGGTGGCGTCGTTCGTCTTTTCCCTGAAGCAGCCGCTGTTCAAGCGGGTGAGCGAAAGCCTCAAGACCGACCCGAGCGCGCTCGCCAGCACGCTGTGGGAAGCGACGATCGTGCTCGACGCACTCGGCTTGTACACGACGGAAGTCTTCCAGAAGGCACGCGAGTCGATCATCGCGCGCCAGCAGGAAGAGCTGATCGAGCTGTCGACGCCGGTCGTGCAGCTGTGGGAAGGCATCCTGGCGCTGCCGCTGATCGGCACGCTGGACAGCGAGCGCACCCAGGTCGTGATGGAGAGCCTGCTGGAGCGGCTGGTCGCGACCGGCTCCAGCCTCGCGGTCATCGATATCACCGGCGTGCCGACCGTCGATACGCTGGTCGCGCAGCATCTGCTCAAGACCGTCGCGGCGGCGCAGCTGATGGGCGCGGACTGCATCATCAGCGGCATCCGGCCGCAGATCGCGCAGACGATCGTGCACCTCGGCATCGACCTGTCGGCCGTCGCCACCAAGGCGAGCCTGGCGGACGCCTTCGCTCTCGCGCTGAAGCGCCGCGGCCTGACGGTCGACGAGCGCGGCGCCGGCCAAGAGGCTGAGCCGTGGACCGCGTCCCGATTCTCAAGCTCGAGGACTTCCTGCTGGTGTCGATCCAGGTCGACATGCACGACCAGCTGGCGCTGACGCTGCAGGACGACCTCACGCAGAGGATCGTCGCGACGCGCGCCCGCGCGGTGCTGATCGACATCTCGGCGCTGGAGATGGTCGACTCGTTCATGGGCCGCATGCTCGGCAACATCGCGGCGATGTCGCGCATCCTCGATGCGCAGACTGTCGTCGTCGGCATGCGGCCGGCCGTCGCCATCACGCTGGTCGAGCTTGGCCTGTCGCTGCCGGGAATCCGCACCGCGCTGAACGTCGACGCGGGACTGGCCCTCCTGCGCGAGCGGTCGGACGAGCCCGTCGATGGCGAATGAAACCGAAACGTTCCCCGTCCGCTCCGGAGAAGACGTAGTCAAGGCGCGGCAGGTCGTCAGGAGCCGCGCGATGGAGCTCGGCTTCAGCCTGGTCGAGCAGACCAAGATCGTGACCGCCGCGAGCGAGCTGGCGCGCAACACGGTGATCTACGGCGGCGGCGGCGAGATGCGCGTCGAGCAGCGTGCGCCAGGGACCGAAGCGCACCGGGTTGCGCCTGACCTTCGAGGACCGCGGACCGGGCATCCCGGACATCGAGCTGGCGCTGCGCGACGGCTACACGACCGGCACCGGCCTCGGCCTCGGCCTGAACGGCGCGCGCAAGCTCTCGCACGAGTTCGACATCCAGTCCCGGCCGGGCGAGGGCACGCGCGTCACGATCACGCGCTGGAAGTAACGTGCAGAGCCTCGTCGTCACCGAATCGAGCCAGATCGCGCAGGCGCGGCGCGCGGTGGCGGCGCTGGCGGCGCGCCAGGGCTTCGACGAGCAGGATGCCGGCCGCGCGACGCTGGTCGCGATGGAAATCTGCAGCAACCTGGTCAAGCACGGCGGCGGCGGCGAGTTGATCGCGCAACCGCTGGAGCGCGGCGACGTCCGCGGCGTCGGGCTCCTCGGGCTCGACAAGGGCCCGGGCATCGCCGACCTGGCGAAGTGCCTGCGCGACGGTTTCTCCACCGGCGGCAGCCCCGGCACCGGCCTCGGTGCGATCAATCGCATGTCGCAGGTGTTCGATGTGTATTCGCAGCCCGGGCACGGCACGGCGGTGCTCGCGCAGCTCTGGCCGGACAGCCGCGCGCCGCCCGAGGCACGCGCTGGAGATCGGCGCCATCGTCGTGCCGAAGCCCGGCGAGGTCGAGTGCGGCGACACCTGGTGCTACGTCGAGCGCGCCGGCGGCGCGCTGGTGATGGGCGTCGACGGCCTCGGGCACGGGCTCGGCGCATGCGCAGGCCGCGTCAATGCGCGTGCGAGGTCTTCATGACCGAGAAGACGCGCGCGCCGGGCGCGGTGCTGGAGCGCGTGCACGCGAATCTGCGCACGACGCGCGGCGCCGCCGCCATCGTGATCGAGATCGACTGGGACCGCGGCCAGCTGCTGGCCGCCGGCATCGGCAACATGGTCGCGGCCATCGTCGAAGGCAACTCGGCCAAGCGTATCCCGTCCTACAACGGCATCGTCGGACACGCCACGCCGCGGATCCGCGAGCTGAGCTATGCCATCTCGCCCGCGGCGGCGGTGGTCTTTCATTCGGACGGGCTGAACACCACCTGGCAGCCCGAACGCTATCCGGGCCTGATGCAACACCCCTGCGCCACGATCGCCGGAGTGCTGTATCGTGACTGCAAACGCGGACGCGACGACTGCCTGGTGGTTGTGCTGCGACGGGCGACGACGTCATGAGACACGCACTGCTGGAGCTGGAGCTCGCGAACGATCGCGACATGATCGCGGCCCGCCAGCGCGCGCGGCAGGTCAGCGCGCTGCTCGACTTCGACGCGCAGGACCAGGTGCGCATCGCAACCGCCGTGTCCGAAGTCGCGCGCAACGCCGTGCGGCACGGCGGCGGCGGACGCATCGAGTTCGCGCTCGACGAGGAAGGCGGACGCGATGCAGCGCTGTCCATCGGCTATCGTCGACAACGGACCCGGCATCGCCGACTTCGAGGCCGCGATCGGCGGCACGACGCCGACCGGCGAGCCGAAGCTCGGGCTGGTGACGGCGCGGCGCCTGATGGACAGCTTCGAGATGCAGTCCGAGCCGCGACGCGGCACCTCGATCACGTTGCGCAAGAGCGTGCCGCGCCGCGCCGAGCCTTTCACACGCGCGCGCATCGAAGCACTCGGTGCGGGCCGTCGCCGCACATCGCATCGGCGATGCGAGCGTCGAGATGCAGCAGCAGAATCGCGACCTGCTGCGCAGCCTGGAAGAGCTGCGGCTGCGCCAGGAAGAGCTGACGCGGCTGAACGCCGAGCTCGAAGACACCAACCGCGGCGTGATGGCGCTGTACTCGGAGCTCGACGAGCGCGCCACGCATCTGCGCGCCGCCGACGAGACCAAGACGCGCTTCCTGTCGAGCGTCAGCCACGAGTTCCGCACGCCGGTGAATTCGATCCTGGCGCTGTCGAAGATCCTGCTGCACCGTCTCGACGGCGAGCTGACGCACGGAGCAGGAGAAGCAGGTGCGCTACATCTGCCAGGCCGCCGACCAGCTCTCCACGCTGATCGACGACCTGCTCGACCTGCGCAAGGTCGAGGCCGGCAAGATCCAGCTGCGCGTCGAGAAGTTCACCGCCACCGACCTGTTCGCGGCGCTGCGCGGCATGTTCAAGCCGCTGGCGACCAACGACAACGTCGCGCTCGTGATCGACGAGCCGGACGACCTGCCCGAGCTGCACACCGATCAGGGCAAGGTCTCGCAGATCCTGCGCAACCTGGTGTCGAACGCGCTCAAGTTCACCGTGCGCGGCTCGGTGCGCGTCTCGTGCCGGCTGTCGCAGGACGGTCAGCTGATCCTGTTCGAGGTCGCGGACACCGGCATCGGCATCGCGCCGGAGAATCACCGGCGCATCTTCGACGAGTTCTCGCAGGTCGAGAATCCGCTGCAGACCACGGTGAAAGGCACCGGCCTCGGCCTGCCGCTGTCGCAGCGGCTCGCGGGGCTGCTCGGCGGCAGCATCGAGATCCGCAGTGCGCTGGGCCACGGCTCGACGTTCACGCTGGCGATCCCGGTGCGCGCGGACGGCGAGCGTGACGTCGATGCGCTGGCCTCGATCGAGCCGGCGACGCCGATGGCGCTCGATCGCGTGCTGATCATCGACGACAACGAGATCGAGCGGTACGCGCTGCGCCAGTTCCTGTCGACCAGCCGCTACGAGGTCATCGAGGCGACCGGCGGCTACGACGGTCTGCGGCTGGCGCGCCAGGCGCAGCCGGACGTGATCTTTCTCGACCTGATGATGCCGGACATCCACGGCTTCGAAGTGCTCAAGATGCTCAAGGCGATCGAAGACACGCGGCGCATCCCGGTCGTGCTGTTCACTTCGCAGCGCCTGGAGAGCGACGAGCGAGCGGGCGGCGGCGGCCGACGCGCTGCTGATGAAGAGCGACCTGTCGCGCGACACCGTGACCGACACCATGCACCGCGTCTGCGGGCTGACGGAGACCGACCATGCCAGAAACGCCTGAGACGATCCTCAACGTCAACGACAACGAGCCGGCGCGCTACGCGACCACGCGCATCCTGCATCGCGCCGGCTTCAAGGTGCTCGAAGCGGGCACGGGCGGCGAAGCGCTGCAGATCGTGCGCGAAGACCTGCCGCCGCTGGTCATCATGGACATCAACCTCCCCGACATCAGCGGCGTGGAAGTCTGCCGGCGGCTGAAGTCCGATCCTGCGACCGCCTCGACGATGGTGCTGCAGATGTCGGCGACCAACATCGCGGTGGTCGATCGCGTCAACTCGCTCGCTGCCGGCGCCGACAGCTTCCTGGTCGAGCCGGTCGAGCCCGAGGAGCTGGAAGCGGTGTCGCGCGCGCTGCTGCGGCTGCATCGCAGCGAAGCGGCGCTGCGACGCGCGCTCGCGGAACGCGAGTTGCTGCTCAAGGAAGTGAACCACCGCGTGAAGAACAGCCTGCAGCTCGTGCTCAGCATGCTCAGTCTGCAAGGCATGGTTTCAAGGAGCCGGAGACGCGCGAGCTGTTCACGAAGGCCATCTCGCGCGTGACGGCCATCGCGGCGATCCACGAACGGCTGTACCAGGACGCGGATCCGCTCACGGTCGAGATGCACACGTATCTCACCGGACTGTGCGCGGAGCTCGTGCGCGCGTCGGGCATGGAAGAGAACGCGCAGGCGACGCTGCAGATCGAAGTCGAGGAGATGCGGCTGCCGACCGAGCACGGCGTCGCGGTCGCGCTCGTCGTCAACGAGCTGGTGATGAACGCACTCAAACATGCACAGCCGGCCAGCGGTCCGGCGGTGATCAGCGTCCGGCTCGTGCGCCACGGCGCCGGGCAGGTGCGCCTGACTGTATCGGACAACGGTCAAGACGCCGGAGCAGTCGTCGAACGAGGTCAGCGGGCCTCGGCACGCAGCTGATCCGGATGCTGGCGCGGCAACTGAACGGCACCGTCAGCATCGAGCGCGCGGCCGGGACCTACGCCGTGCACGTCACCTTCCCGCTCCAGTCAGCGGTGTCATGGCGGCCACCGTACTGATCGTCGAAGACCAGGTGCTCATTGCGTGGCACCTCAGCGATCTCGTCGAAGGGGCCGGCCACCGGGTGCTGGCGATAGCACGCGACCCCGCAGAGGCCATGGAGGCCGCGGCGCGACAGCGGCCCGACTTCGCGCTGATGGACATCCGCTTGCACGGCGGCACCAGCGGCCTGGAGGCCGCGCGGATGCTGTTCGAATGCTGGGGCGTGCGCTCGATCTATATCAGCGCCAATCTCGATCCGGCGACGCGCGCGCAAGCGGAAGCGCTGCAAGCCGTTGGGGTTCGTCGGCAAGCCGTTCCTGCCGGCGGAGGTCATCGCCGCCGTGGAGCGCGCGGTGAAGACAGTGTCAGGCTGAGTTCAACTGAAGCGCTCGGGCGCTGACAGGTCTTCCGAGAACTGCGCCAGCTCCTGGGCGACTTCTTCCATCGCCATTGCGCTGCAGCCGATCTGCTCCGCCCAGCCTTGCAACTCGAACTCTTCTTCGATTGCACGCAGCGAGTTGAGCAACAACAACGCGTCCGGCATCGGCATGGTCAGGCGCAGTGTCTCGTCGCCGTCCAGACAGTGCAACGTCACCGTCCCGCAGATCGCCGGATGGTGCTCCGGCACTTCCGCCGTGGCCGCCGCGGTGATGACTTCGTGTGTTCCGAAAACATCTGCCAGGCACATGAGGTGCCTCCTGACGAGCATCGGCCGAAGTGGGCCTGTCGATGCAACGCGCGGCCGACCCCGCCGGGTCCCTGTTTCGCCGACCCGCGCAACAGGGTCTTTTTATGTTTTAAATCAGACTGTGACTTGTAGGTCGGGCTTAGCCGACTCGGTGTCGGGCTGAAGCCCGACCTACAAGCTCGACTCCAAATACCTTCGTAACAACTTGTCGATCAACGCCTGCGCGCGTTGCGCGCGCTGGGGATCCCAAATCTGCTCCAGCTCTTCGTCCATGTAAGCGCGTCGCGCCAGCTCGAGCTGCACGGCATACACACCGTCGGCGGGCTTGCCGTAGTGATCGGTGATGTAGCCGCCTTTGAAGCGGCCGTCGAGCACGACGCCGAACTCGCCGTCGCGCAAGACGATGTCGCAGCAGCGCATCGCCGATCGCGCGCGGACAGCTCGCGCCGTCGCGCGTGCCGAGATTGAACTCCGGCAGCACGCCCGCGAACAGGCCCGGAATCTCGCTCGCGATCGAATGCGCATCCCACAACAGCGCCCTGCCGTGCTGCGGCGCGCAACGCCGCGAGCTCGGTGGCGATGCGCTCGTGATACGGCCGCCAGTACTCGTCGATGCGCGCGGCGATCTCGCGATCGTCGGGCTCCTGGCCGGTCATGTAGATGAAGCCACCGCCGAACGTCTGCGTCGGGCACACCGGCGAAGTCGGATTGCCGACGTACAGCGACGCCGAATCCGGCGAGCGGTTCAGATCGACGACGTAGCGCGAGTAGTTCGCCTTGATGATCGACGCGCCGAGCCCGCGCGCGAAGTCGTAGAGCAGATGCACGTGCCAGTCGGTGTCCGGCACGCCGCGACCGGTGACGGTAAGCCGGTGCGCGAGCGCCTCCGGCAGCTCGGTGCCCGAATGCGGAATGCTGATCAGCAGCGGCGTGCGTGCCGCGATGGAACTCGTAGACGTTCATAGCATCGGCAACTTCAAGTCCGTTCTCGCGCGCGCAGTCGATCGCTTCCTGGTAGCCGGCATCCGCGTGACGCGCGACGCCGATCGCCGGGATCGTTCCACAGCACTCGCTCGATGCGGCGCGCCGCCGCCGGCGTGCCGTCGCACACGATGACGACACCGGCGTGCTGCGAGTAGCCCATGCCGACGCCGCCGCCGTGATGAATCGAAACCCACGTCGCACCGCCCGCGGTGTTCAGCAGCGCGTTGAGCAGCGGCCAGTCGGAGACTGCATCGGAGCCGTCCTTCATGCCTTCGGTCTCGCGATTCGGGCTCGCGACCGAGCCGGAGTCGAGATGATCGCGGCCGATCACGATCGGTGCTTTGAGCTCGCCGGAGGCAACCATCTCGTTGAACGCGAGGCCGAGCCGATGGCGCTGGCCGAGCCCGACCCAGCAGATGCGCGCCGGCAATCCCTGGAAGCTGATGCGCTCGCGCGCCATGTCGAGCCAGCGATGCAGGTGCGGATCGTCGGGGATCAGCTCCTTCACCTTCGCGTCGGTGCGATAGATGTCCTCCGGATCGCCGGACAGCGCGACCCAGCGGAACGGCCCGACGCCGCGGCAGAACAGCGGGCGGATGTACGCGGGCACGAAGCCGGGGAATGCGAACGCGTTCTTCACGCCTTCGTCGTACGCGACCTGGCGGATGTTGTTGCCGTAGTCGAACGTCGGCACGCCCATCGCGTGATAGTCGAGCATCGCCTTGACGTGCACGGCCGCCGAACGCTGCGCAGCGGCGGTGACCGCGGCGGGATCGCGCGTGCGCATCTCCAGCCATTGCTCGACGGTCCAGCCGATCGGCAAATAGCCGTTGACGAGATCGTGCGCGGAAGTCTGATCGGTGACCGCGTCCGGCCGAATGCCGCGGCGAACGAGCTCGGGCACGAGCTCGGCTGCATTGCCGAGCACGCCGACGGAGATCGCGCGGCGAGCCGCGGTCGCGTCTGCGATCATCTTCAGCGCGGCATCGAGCGACGGCGCCTGCGCGTCGAGGTAGCGCGTGTCGAGCCGCTTCTGGATGCGGCTCTGCTGGCATTCGATGCACAGGATGCTCGCGCCCGCCATCGTCGCCGCGAGCGGCTGCGCGCCGCCCATGCCGCCGAGGCCGGCGGTGAGAATCCACTTGCCCTTGAGATCGCCGCCGAAGTGGCGCCGACCCATCTCGACGAACGTCTCGTGCGTGCCCTGCACGATGCCCTGGCTGCCGATGTAGATCCACGAGCCGGCAGTCATCTGGCCGAACATCATCAGGCCGCGGCGGTCGAGCTCGTTGAAGTGCTCCCAGGTCGACCACTTCGGCACTAGATTCGAATTGGCGAGCAGCACGCGCGGCGCATCCTCGTGCGTGCGGAACACGCCGACCGGCTTGCCGGACTGGATCAGCAGCGTTTCGTCCGCATTCGAGCGCGCGCAGCGTCTCGACGATGCGATCGAAGCATTCCCAGTTGCGCGCGGCGCGCCCGATGCCGCCGTAGACGACCAGCTCGTCGGGATTCTCCGCGACCTCGGGATCGAGATTGTTCATCAGCATGCGCAGCGGCGCTTCGGTCAGCCAGCTCTTCGCCGTGCGCTGCGTGCCGCGCGGCGCGCGCACCGTGCGGGCACCGTGACTGCGATCATCTGCGGGTCGTGTGCGAGCGTTCATCGGCAACTCACTCCAGGATCCTGTTCATTGCGCGCTTGTAGCCGGCGGCGATCGCGGTCTCCGCGAAGTGCCGCCCTTCCTGCACCAGCCAGCGGCCGGCGACCATGACGTCGCGCACTTCGTGGCCGGTGCCGGCGAATACGAACGTGTCGATCAGCTCGTCTTCGTCGCGGCCGGCGAACAGCGGCGCGTTGGTATCGAGCACGACGATGTCGGCGCGACGGCCGGCCTCGATCGCGCCGATGTTGCGCGCGGTCGCGCGCGTGCCCGCCGCGCATGCGTGCCGCCACAGCATTGCGCCGGTCGACGTTTCGCTCTGCGTGGCCAGCACATTGCGATGCTTGGTGGCCAGTCGCGCCTCGTACTCCAGCCAGCGCAACTCTTCGGTGGGCGACAGCGAGATGTGGCTGTCCGAGCCGATCGCGAACGCGCCGCCTGCTGCGAGCCACGCCGGCAGCGGAAAGACGCCATCGCCCAGATTCGCTTCCGTCGTCGGACACAGCGCGATCACTGCACCGGTTGCAGCGACGGCCTTGAGCTCGGCCGGCGTCGAATGCGTCGCATGCACCAGGCACCAGCGCCGATCGACGCGGGCGTGCTCGAGCAGCCACTCGATCGGCCGCGCGCCGAGATGCTGCTGCGCCGCTGCGACCTCGCGCTCCTGCTCCGCGATGTGGATGTGAATCGCCTTGCTGGCCGGCAGCGAGGTCGAGCACGGTTCGCAGCGCATCCGGCGGCACAGCGCGCAGGCTGTGGAGCGCGACGCCGATCTCGACCTGCGCAGATTGCGCATGCGCGCGCGACAACTCGTCGACGAGGTCGAGATATCGGTCCGTCGCGAGCACGAACTGCCGCTGGCGCGGGGTCGGCGCAGCGCCGCCGAAATCGGCAGTCTGGTACAGCGTCGGCAGCAGCGTGAGCCCGATGCCCGCGGTCGTCGCGGCATCGATCAGCGCCTGGGACATCGCGCCGCTGATCCGCGTAGGGCGTGCCGTCCGGCTGGTTGTGCAGGTAGTGAAACTCGCACACGGCGGTATAGCCGGCCTTGAGCATGTCCGCATAGCATTGCGCCGCGACCGCATTCAGGCACTCCGGCGACATGCGGCTGGCGTGCTCGTACATGGTCTCGCGCCAGGTCCAGAAGCTGTCGTCGCTTGGCAGCCTGCGTCCGCGCCGCTCCGCCAGCCCGGCCATCGAGCGCTGGAACGCGTGACTGTGTACATTCGGCATGCCCGGAATCGCCGCACCGTTGATCAGCCGCGCGGTGGTGACGACGTCGTCCGGCGACACGTCCACGATGTCGCCCGCCGGGTCGACGGAGATCACCACGTTGCGCCGCCAGCCGTCGGGCAACCAGGCGGCGGTGAAGCGGTAGCGGGACTGGAAGGACATGCGGGGCAGTATATGACTGGAGTGATGGGTGACGAACTGACGGCAGCGACGAACGTCCCTGGGACCGCGTGTGGATCGGCGCCGACCTGGCGACCATGGACGAGGCCGGCGGCATCGGCCACGTGCCCGACGGCTGCACTCGCGATTCGAGACGGGCGCATCGCCTGGGTCGGCACGCGGCGAGCAGCTCGCAGGCGATGTCGTGGTCCGCGCCTGTCGTGACCGATGCGCGCGGCCTGTGGATCACTCCCGGCCTGATCGAATGCCACACGCACCTGGTGTACGCCGGCGATCGCAGCAACGAGTTCGCGGCACGACTGCGCGGTGCGACCTACGAAGACATCGCACGCGCCGGCGGCGGAATCGTGTCGACGATGCGCGCCACGCGCGCCGCCAGCGAAGACGAACTGCTCGCGCAGTCGCTGCCTCGCGCGCAGGCGCTGGCAAGCGAAGGCGTGACGACGCTGGAAGTGAAGTCGGGCTACGGGCTCGATCTCGCGAGCGAATTGAAGATGCTGCGCGTCGCGCAACGCATCGGCGAGCAACTCGGCATCGACGTCGTCAAGACGTTTCTCGGCGCGCACGCGCTGCCGCCGGAATTCGCGAACCGGCAGGACGACTACGTGCGTCACGTGTGCGACGACATGCTGCCCGCAGTCGCCGCGGAGCGGCTCGCGGAAGCGGCCGATGTGTTCTGCGAGCGCATCGCCTTCACGCGCGAGCAGACCGAGCGTGTGTTCGAGCGCGCACGCAGTCTCGGCCTGGCGCTGCGCCTGCATGCCGACCAATTGAGCGACGGCGGCGGCGGCGAGATCGCAGCGCGCTATGGCGCGCTGTCGGCCGATCATCTGGAGTACGCATCCGACACGTCGCTGCAACTCATGGCGCGCAGCGGAGTCGTCGCAGGGCTGCTGCCCGGTGCGTTCTATTTTCTGCGCGAGACGCCGCTTGCCGCCGATCGAACAGATGCGCGCGCTCGGCGTCCAGATGGCGGTGTCGACGGATTGCAACCCAGGGACGTCGCCGATCGCGTCGCTCCTGCTGGCGATGAACATGGCGTGCGTGCTGTTCCGCATGACTGCGACCGAAGTGCTTCGCGGCGTGACGGTCAACGCAGCGCGCGCGCTTGGGACTCGGCGAGGATCGAGGCATGCTGCGCGCGGGGATGCGCGCGGACCTTGCGATCTGGAAGCTACGTCATCCGGAGCAGCTGTGCGCCGAAGTCGCGCAGCCACCGCCCGACCGAAGTCGTCGTAGGTCAGGCTTCAGCCTGACTCTCCTTAGCCCTAGAACGACACCGTGACGTTCAACGTCGCCATATCGACGTCAGCTTCGTCCAGCGTGGCGTCGTCCCCCGCATCGAACACGCGCCCGTACTCGAGCCGCACGTTGTAGATCTCGGCGATGCTGAAGCTGATGCCGGCGCCCGCGAACAGGTCGAAGCCGCTCTTCGTCGCGCGCAGCTTGCTCGCTGCCGATGCCGTCGGTGATGAAGACGCTCTCCGTCGCTGTTCGAGATCAGCACGCCGCCGCGCAGATAGATTTCCCAGCGATAGCTCAGCGGCAGAATGCCCAGCGCCGACAACGCGATGCCGCTGGTGCGAGGTTTCGACGTTCTGCGCCCAGTTCTCCGCCGGTGGCGTGTTGTCGAACAGGCCGGTGCTACGGTCGCGGTAGCTGACGTCGCCGAGGTCCAGGTAGCCGCCTTCCAGGGCGATGTGCTCCGACAGGCGCCAGCCGACGACGAAGCCGTACGAGGAATCCTTGGCGTCGAACGATGCGGTCGTGGTCTGCGGTGTGAAGCCGAAAGCGTTGTAGATCGCCAGCGCCTCGTCCTCGAAATCGCTGCGGTTCGAGTCCTTCTCGACCATCGCATAGGAAATCCCGGCGTAGATGCCGAGCTGGGCGGCGCGCGCAGTGCCGGTGCCGACGCTGCCGGCGAGCACGATGAATGCAATAATCGCGACTCTCATGGTCCGAAGGTTAGCATGACCCCCACGGAAATCATCGGCGCCGTGGCCGCGACCCTGACGACGATCGCCTTCGTGCCCCAGGCGCACAAGGTGCTCGTCTACAAGGACACTCACTCCCTGTCCCTGGGTATGTACCTCATCTTCACGATCGGGGTTCTGTTGTGGGGCGTGTATGGCTACCTGCGCGCCGACTGGGTGATCATCGCTGCCAACGCGATCACGGCCGTGCTGTGCCTGGCGATCCTGATCATGAAGCTGCGCAACGACGGTTTCCGCAACGTCAGCCGATGAAGCCGATGCCGCGCGCCATCAGCGCTGCGCACAGCATGATGACGAACAGCAACGTCAGCTCGATGTGAATCGACCATGCGGATGCGGCGCCGCTTGCCGTCGTCGAGCGCGGGCACCCGACCTTCCTTCAACGCCTTGCGCCAGCCGAGGAACTGCACTGTCGGCAGGATCGACAGCAGGCCGACGACGATGAACAACGCCAGCTTCGCGAGGAACGGCCCGCTGTGGAAGTAATAGTCGGCGCCCTTCTCCGTATAGAACACGCGCACGAAGCCGACGATCAGCAACACGACCGCGCACAAGCCGTACACCGAATCCATGCGCAACAGCGTGCGCGCCGATGCGACGGTGAGCTCGCCGCGCATCAGCACGAGCTCGACCATGACGACCGCGACGAGCAGCAAACGCCGCGGCGTGATGCAGGAAAGCGAACAGAGCCGATGAAGTCATGAGCGCCCCGGTGCGTTGTGACCGCGGGCGCTCAAGTATCGCTCATTCCCTTTCGGGCGCGCACCGTGTCCGGATGCTGCTCGCCGAGTGTTTCGACCAGGTTGCGAACCGCGAGCGTGTAAGCGCGTCGCGCCTCATCGGTGTGCCCCTGCGCCTGCTCGACCTCAGCGAGCGTCAGCCATGCCTGTCCCGTTAGGCTCGACGACGGCAATTGCCCCTGTGCCTGCTGTGCGAATTTGATTCGCTGCCTCGGCGTCACGCGCGGCGGCGTCGAACTGGCGACTCGCGGCGAGCGCAGCCGCGCGCTCAATCAGCGCTTGCCCGTGGGGACCGGGGCAGCAATCGAGTTTCGTGTAGCTGTCGTGTACTCGCGTGAAGGCTGCCACGGCATGCTCGAGCGTCCCTGCGCGATTTCCGGCTCTGTCGCGGTCAGTTCTCTCAGCCAGCGCTCGCGCTCTTCGGCTTGCAGATCGAGTGCCTGATCCAGGTAGGGGGCAATACGTTGCCACTGCCCGGCTTCGGGCGGTGCTGAGCTCATGATCCACTCCCTGCTATCCCCGCCGGGAGTACAGCAGAGAGGGCACCGCCCCACAACTAGGCCGTGATCGTCATGCCGCGACGGCTGCGGATCGCCTCAGGCCCATGTACTCGAAATCCGCGAGCACGAGCACGACCGCGGCCTGCGCGATGACGAACGGCATAGCCGAGCGCGTTGGGCGCGACCCAACCGGTGAACAACAGCACGATGCTGTCGACCACCCACACCACGTTCAGCGCGATGATGGTCCATACGGCGATGCGCGCCGGCTCGCGACGCGAGGCGACGAACCCGACGAAGGCGGCGAACGGCAGCAGGACGATGCCCGCTTCGCTGACCAGCTCGACCGGCAGCTGCAGCAGGTTCGCGAACAGCTCGGCGAACGCGAACATCGCGATGCCCATCGCGCCGCTGCTCACGGCATCGACGATCAGCACGCGGCGCAGAAGAGAAGAAGCACGGATCGAAGTCATGGCGGAATCCTCGTGTGACGAGTGGGGTATGCGGGGCCGCATGATCGCGACTCGCGGCGGCGCACAGTCGATTACCCGGGAGGTAATGGAGCTGCCGGCGGCAGCTGCGCTATCGTCGCCTCCATGAACATGAGCATGAATGCGCACCGCCACGCGACCCGACCCGTCGGCGACCTGCTGCGCGAATGGCGGCAGCGGCGGCGCATGAGCCAGCTCGACTTCGCAGTCGAAGCCGAGATCTCCTCGAAGCACCTGAGCTTTCTCGAAACCGGCCGCTCGCAGCCGAGCCGCGAAATGGTGCTGCATCTCGCCGAGCTGCTCGACGTGCCGCTGCGCGAGCGCAACTCGCTGCTGATCGCCGCCGGCTTCGCGCCGATGTTCAAGGAGCACGCGCTGAGCGACCCGGAGTTGCAGCCGGCGCGCGAAGCGGTCGAGCTCGTGCTGAAAGGTCACGAGCCCTACCCCGCCATCGCGGTGGATCGTCACTGGCAGCTGGTCGCAGCGAACAGCTCCGCGAATTGCGTTCATGGCCGGCGTCGCGCCGGCGCTGCTGACGCCGCCGCTCAATGTGCTGCGTATCACCCTGCATCCTGACGGCATGGCGCCGCGCATCGTGAATCTCGCCGAGTGGCGCGCGCATCTGCTCGCGCGCTTGCGGCGGCAGATCGAAGTTTCCGCGGACGCGACGCTGGCCGAGCTGCTGAAGGAGCTCAGCGAATATCCCGCACCTGCTCACACTGCAGAACCCGCGGCGAGCGCACGTGGCTGTTCGCGGTGCCGTTCCGGCTCGCGACCGACGCCGGCGTGCTGAGCTTCATCAGCACGATCACGGTTTTCGGCACTCCGGTCGACGTCACTCTGTCAGAATTGGCGCTCGAATCCTTCTTCCCGGCGGACCCGGCGACCGCAGCGGCACTGCGACACTCGCGCAACAATGAATTGCCTGTATCGGCGTCGAGCAGGACACTGCGTTCCCCAGCCGAGTACACCGCCGGCCCCTGGGACAACGGATTGCAGCACGGCGGCGCGCCGACTGCGCTGATCTCGTGGGCGGCGGAGCGCATGGCGACGCGCGAGCCGATGCAGGTCGTGCGCATCACGGTCGATCTGCTGCGGCCCGGTGCCGATCGCACCGCTCGCAGATCCGCACGGAAGTGCTGCGCGAAGGACGCAAGATTCAGCTGTGCGCGGTGACGCTGCTGCACGAGGACGTCGTCGGTCGTGCGCGCGACGCGTGCTCAAGATCCGTCGCGCCGAGTTCGAGCTGCCGCCGACGGCCGTCGAAGAAAAAGTCACGCTGCCCGGACCGGACGCCGGGCAACCAGCCGACACGCCCGAACGAGAATCCGAACGCGTTCATCCGCGGGCTGACGCTGCGCGTCGTGCAGGGCAACTTTCGCGAGCCCGGCCCCGCGGCGATCTGGTTCCGCGTCGAGCGGCCGCTGTTCGCAGGCCAGGCGCCGACGCCGCTGCAACGCGTGGCGATGATCGCGGACTTCTGCAACGGCGTTTCCACCGTGCTCGACTTCCGCTCGTGGACGTTCATCAACGGCGACCTGACGATCAGCCTGGCGCGCCTGCCGGTCGGCGAATGGATCCTGCTCGACGCGCAGACCTGGCTCGGCGACCACGGCGCCGGCATCGCGTTCGCGAAGCTCGGCGACAGCCGCGGCTACTTCGGCCGCGCGATCCAGAGCCTGGTGATCGAGCCGAGCGTGTCAGGCAGCCTGACCCACGGGCTGTAGGTCGGGCTTCAGCCCGACTCCTTCTTCTCCTGCTCCTTCTCTTCTTCCTGCTTCCGCTCGCGGCGAATCGTCAGCACGACCGTCAGAAACGCGAACCCGAGGAAGGCGATGAACGGCGCCATGACGAACACCAGGCCGCCGGCCAGCCGCCAGCCTTCGTACAGGCCGATCGCGAGACCGATCGGCGTGGTGATCAACAACAGCGGCTTGCCGATTCTCACAGGAGTGCCCTCGACCGCGCGCTTCAACTTGCCGAGCGCATGATCCCACTGCTGCTCGATCAGCTCCAGCGAGCGGCGCGCTTCCTCGATGCGCTCCGGCTCCAGCTCCCACAACCGCTCGCGCCCGGCACGCACATCGCGCACCAGGCCGGCATTCGCCAGCACTTGCAGGTGCTTCGTGACGGCCTGGCGCGTGATGTCCGTACCCGAGGTCAGCTGCGCGATCGATTTCGCGCCGCTGCTGCACAGGAACGCGACGAGGCGCAGCCGGGTTTCGTCGCCGAGCGCGGCGAACACCGGCGCGGCATTGCGAAACCCGGCGCTGCGCAGCGGCGCGCTAACTCGCAGCGACATGTTTCTCGATATTTTTCATCTGTTCGTCCCAGCCGCCGCTGTTCATGCGGAACGCGTCGAGGCGCCGGTGCGGCGGAATGTTGTCGAAGCCGGATTCTACGACGGACAGCAGCGTGCCGCCTTCCGCGTCCTTGCAGCTCGAATGTCGACCAGCGTGGTCGGCTCGGACGAGTAGTCGACGTCCTTCTCCACCGCGGCGGGATGCCAGCGCCACGACAGGAGCCGCTCGGGCTCCATGCGCTCGATCCAGACCTCGAAGACGAGGTGCTCGTAGCCCGGATACGTGATCTGTCCCTGCGTGCGCTGCCCCGGCGCGAACGTCTTACCCTGCAGATTGACGCCGAACCAGTTGCCGAACTCCTCGGCGTTGGACAACGCGCGCCACACGCGCGCGCGCGGCGCCTTGAGCAGGACCTTGCGTTCGATGCGATCGGTAGTCTGTGTCATATGCAACCTCCGGGTTGCATGATAGCGAAGCCGCGCTCAAATGCAACCCTGAGGTTGCCTATCTGCAGTCGTGGGTCACTCCGACATCATTCGCCTCATGCCCCTGATCACCCTGCGCAACGCCGAGCTGGCCTACGGCCTGCATCCGCTGCTCGACCGCGCCGACTTGTCGGTCGAGGACGGCGAGCGTGTCGGCCTGATCGGCCGCAACGGCACCGGCAAGTCCTCGCTCCTGCAGGTCGATCGCCGGCACGCATCGCGCTCGATGACGGCGAGCTGGCGCGACAGGACGGCTTGCGCATCGTGTTCGTCGAGCAGGAGCCCGAGCTGCCGCCGGCTGCAACGCTGCGCGACAGCCTGATCGCGCGCGGCGGCATCGACCAATTGCACGACGAGCGCGAGCGCTGGCGCGTCGAAGCGCGGCTCACGGAGTTCCTGCATCGCCTCGGCGTCGACGCCGCAGCGCACGCCGCGAGACGGCGTCCGGCGGCGAGCGCAAGCGCGCGGCGCTCGCTCTCGCACTGGCGTTGCAGCCCGACCTGCTGCTGCTCGACGAGCCGACCAATCATCTCGACATCGACGGCATCACGGCGCTGGAAGAGCTGCTGCTGAAGGGCCCGACGTCGATCGTGATCACGCACGACCGCGCTTTCCTCGATCGCGTCGTGACGCGCATCGTCGAGCTCGATCGCGGCCTGCTGCGCAGCTTCCCCGGCAACTTCGCCGCCTACGAAGCGCGCAAGAGCGAGCAGCTCGCGGCCGAAGAGATCGCCAATCGCAAGTTCGACAAGTTCTGGGCGCAGGAAGAAGTGTGGATCCGCCGCGGCATCGAAGCGCGCCGCACGCGCAATGAAGGCCGCGTGCGCCGGCTCGAAGCGTTGCGCGTCGAGCGCGCCGCGCGACGCGAGCGGCTCGGCGATCTCAAGCTCACGCTCGATGCCGGCGAGCGCTCCGGCAAGCTGGTCGCGGAGCTGCTGAACGTCGGCAAGAGCTTCGCCGAGCGGCCGATCGTCAAGGACCTGTCGCTGCGGCTGCAGCGCGGCGATCGGCTCGGCCTGATCGGCCCGAACGGCGCGGGCAAGTCGACGCTGCATCACGCCTCATCCTCGGGCAGCTCGAACCCGACTGCGGGCACGGTGCGGCTCGGCGCGAACGTGCAGGTCGCGTACTTCGATCAGATGCGCGAGCAGCTCGATCCGGAGAAGTCCGTGATCGAGACGATCAGCCCGGGCTCGGACTGGATCGAGATCGGCCGCGAGCGCAAGCACGTGATGACGTACCTGGGCGACTTCCTGTTCGCCCCGCAGCGCGCGAACTCGCCGGTCAAGGCGCTGTCGGGCGGCGAGCGCAATCGCCTGCTGCTGGCGCGGCTGTTCGCGCGCACTGCGAACGTGCTTGTGATGGATGAACCGACGAACGATCTCGACATCGAATCGCTGGAGCTGCTGGAAGCGACGCTGCAGAACTACGCCGGCACGCTGCTGCTCGTGAGCCACGATCGCGCGTTCCTCGACAACGTCGTGACGCAGACGCTGGTCGCCGAAGGCAACGGCAAGTGGCAGGAATACGTCGGCGGCTACAGCGACTGGCTCGCGCAACGCCGCCCGCGCTGCGACTGCGCCGCACCTGCGAAGCCGAAGGCGGAGAGCCGCGGCGAGACGCGCGCCGCTCGGCGCCGCCAAGATGAGCTACAAGGAAACGCGCGAGCTGGCGCAACTGCCGGCGGAAATCGAGGCGCTGGAGCAGCAGCAGCAGGCGCTCACGGCGCGCATGAGCAGCGGCGACTACCACAAGCAGGGCAGCGAGCAGATCAAGGCCGATCTGCAGCTCGCCAGCGAGATCGAGCAGCAGCTCGCGGAGAAGTTCGCGCGCTGGGAAGCGCTGGAAGCGAAGAAGACCGCTCGTAGATCCCTGTAGGTCAGGCTTTAGCCCGACTTGCAGAACTGTCAGGCTAAAGCCTGACCCACAAGGAAACTTCGCTAGTGCCGCGCTCCCTGCCCTCTGCTACTTTACGGCGCGAAAACAACTACACTGCCGACGATACGTCGGCCATTCGGGGGTCACTTGAACAATCAACAAACCGCAACGCTGGCGCCGGCTGTCGGCTGCCGACCAGGCTGAACGGCAGGGCTGGTACCTGGTCTTCACGCTGCTGCATGTTCTACATCTTCTCCTTCATCGACCGCCAGATCATTTCGCTGCTGGTCGAGCCGATCAAACGCGACCTGCAGGTGACCGACACGCAGATCGGCCTGCTGCAGGGCCTCGCGTTCGCGATCTTCTACACGGTGTTCGGCATTCCGATCGGCCGGCTCGCCGACCGCATGAACCGCAAGAGCATCATCGCCGCGGGCGTCTTCATCTGGTCGCTCATGGCGACGCTGTGCGGCCTGGCGAAGAACTTCACGCAGCTGTTCCTGGCGCGCATCGGCGTCGGCGTCGGCGAAGCCGCGCTGTCGCCGGCGGCGTATTCGATGATCACCGACGCGTTCCCGCGCGAGAAGCTCGGGCGCGCATTCAGCGTCTACAACATGGGCATCGCGATCGGCAGCGGCATCGCGATCCTGGTCGGCGGCCTGGTCGTGGCCGCGGTGTCGGGCGAAGGCCGGACGTTCACGCTGCCGCTGCTCGGCGAAGTGCGCGCGTGGCAGTTCGTGTTCATCGTCACCGGCGCGCCGGGCCTGCTCCTGCCGCTGCTGCTGCTGACGGTGCGCGAGCCCCGCGCGGCGCGGCCTGCTCAAGACCGCCGAACAACGAAGCGCCGACCAAGCTGCCGCTGCGCGAGGTGATCGCGCTTCATGCTGAAGAACGGTCACTTCTACAGCCTGCACTTCATCGCGCATGGCGATGATGGCGATGCTCGGCTACGCGGTCGGTGCGTGGCTGCCGACGGTCATGGTGCGCACCTACGGCCTCACCGCGGGCACGGTCGGCCAGGTGCTCGGCATCTCGACGATCACGATCAACACCATCGGCATTTTCCTCGCGGGCCGCATCTGCGATCGCCTCGACCAAGCTCGGCCGGACGGATGCGCCGATCTGGGTTTGCTTCGGCGTCGCCATCGCGGTCGTCTGCACCAGCGCGTTGCCCGCCTTCATGCCCAGCGCGACGCTCGGCCTGGTGATGATGTGCGTCGCCGGCCTGCCGTTCCACGGCTACGTCGCGATGGGACCGATGGCCGTGAACCAGGTGACGCCGAACCAGATGCGCGCGCAGGTGTCGGCGGTTTACCTGTTCACGGTGAACTTCATCGGCCTCGGCTTCGGCCCCGCGCTGGTGCCGATGATCAGCGACTACATCCTGCGCGATCCGATGCAGATCCGCTGGGGCCTGCTGATCGTCGTCGTCACGTGCGGGCACGATCGCGGCGATCCTGCTGTGGTTCGTCCGCCCGGTGTATCGCCAGCAGGTCGCGCAAACGGCACACTGGCAGTAGGGCGCGCTAGAATCCGGGGCGATGGAAGCATTGCCCCTGATCTGCCACCCCGCGACGCCCGTGCACTTACGTCAGCGCGCGTCACCGCACGCGTCGACCGGCTGAGCGAGGATCTGCTGATCCTCTATTACGAGGTCGTCGGCGACATCGATCAGCTGCAGCTGCCGCCGCAGCGACGCTCCGCGCACACGGACGGATTGTGGCAACACACCTGCTTCGAAGCGTTCGTCCGCCCGGACGGCGCGCGCAACTACGTCGAGCTGAATTTCTCGCCGTCGAGCGAATGGGCGGTGTACCGCTTCGATGACTATCGCCGCGGCATGACCGCAGTCGAGCCGCCGCACGCGCCGAAAATCATCTGCCGGCGTCGCGAGGATCGGCTGGAAGCGGACGTCGACGTGCATCTGCTCCGGCCTCGTGCCGCGGGCGGACCTGCAGCTCGCGCTCGCAGTCGTGCTCGAGGACCAGCAAGGCCGCATTTCCTACTGGGCGCTGCAGCATCCGCCGGGCAACGCGGACTTCCATCACGACGCTGGCTTCGCATTGCGGCTGCCGCGTGCAGGAGACGAAGAATGAAGTTCGGCATCGATCGCCTGCTCGCCGAGCCGGCGCTGCGCAGCGCGCTGCACGGCAAGCGACTCGCGCTGCTCGCTCATCCTGCATCGGTCACCGCCGACCTCACGCATTCGCTCGACGCGCTCGCACGGCTCGACGACCTGACGCTGACCGCGGCGTTCGGGCCGCAGCACGGCCTGCGCGGCGACAAGCAGGACAACATGGTCGAGTCGCCGACGTTCAACGATCCGGTGCACGGCATTCCGGTCTTCAGCCTGTACGGCGAAGTGCGCCGCCCGACCGCAGCGATGATGGACACGTTCGACGTGCTGCTGGTCGACCTGCAGGACGTGGGCTGCCGGATCTACACATTCATCACCACGCTGCGCTACGTGCTCGAAGCAGCGGCGGCGCACGGCAAGAGCGTCTGGATCCTCGATCGGCCGAATCCCGCCGGCCGGCCGGTCGAAGGCCTGCGGCTTGCGCGCGGGCTGGGAAAGCTTCGTCGGCGCAGGACCGCTGCCGATGCGTCACGGCCTGACGCTGGGCGAGCTCGCGCATTGGTTCGTGCGCACGCTGCGGCTGTCGGTCGACTACAAAGTGATCGAGATGCAGGGCTGGCAGCCGTGCGCGGCGCCCGGCTTCGGTTGGCCGCTCGGCGAGCGCACGTGGATCAATCCGAGCCCGAACGCTGCGAATCTGTGGATGGCGCGCGCGTACGCCGGGCACGGTGATGGTCGAAGGCACGACGCTTTCGGAAGGCCGCGGCACGACGCGCCCGCTCGAGTTGTTCGGCGCGCCGGACATCGACGCACGCGCGCTGCTGGCGACGATGCACAAGCTCGCGCCGCAGTGGCTGCGCGGTTGCCGACTGCGCGTGTGCTGGTTCGAGCCGACGTTCCAGAAGCACGTCGGCAAGCTGTGCAGCGGCTTGCAGATCCACGTCGAAGATCCGAGCTACGATCACGACGCGTTCCGGCCGTGGCGCCTGCAGGCGCTCGCGTTCAAAGCGCTGCGGCAGTTGCAGCCGGGCTATCCGATCTGGCGCGACTTCGCGTACGAGTACGAGACGCCGGCTCGCGATCGACGTGATCAACGGCAGCCCGCTGCTGCGCGAATGGGTCGACGACGCGAGCGCGACGGTGGCCGATCTCGAAGCGGCGGCGAGCAAGGATGAGCGCGACTGGGAGCAGGAGCGCGCGCAGTTTCTGTCTGTACTACGGATCGGGCTGAAGCCCCGACCTACACCTGACAAAAGACGCGCGCGATGATCGCCGTCGCCGCGCTGATGTTCCGGGTCGCGGCGCAAAGCGCTTGCTCGTGAGCCTCAGCTGCGAAATCTGCGCCAGTCGCAACGACAGCCAACCCGCCGGCTCGCCGTCGCGTGCCACCCCACACCTCGTAGCAGCTCAACAGCTCCTCGCCCGCCGCGTCGATGCCGTAGATGTGCGGCGCGACCCGGCGCGCGTGTCCGTCGTACTGCAGTTCCAGCAGACGCTTTTCTCTGATTGCCTGACAGATCAAGTCCTGCATGCGCTAGGAACACGCGAAGTCGGCAGAGCGTTCCAGCGCCGGGACTGACCTTCTTACAGGAGGGCGCCATGGCGCGCCGCTACAGTAAAAAAGCATCGCAGAAAGTGAAGCGTGCAATGCACGAGCGCAAGCGCGGCACGCTGCGCAGCGGCCGCTCGGGCAGCAAAGTGACGAGCCGCAAGCAGGCGATCGCGATCGGCCTGTCGGAAGCGCGCCGCGCCGGCGCGAAAGTTCCGAAGAAGCGCACCAGTCGCAAAAGGAAGACAGCGCGGCGGCGCAGCAGCAAGAAGAAATAGAGCCCAGGTTAATCGGCTGCAGGCCGGAGTCGGCTGAGCGTCGCACGCGAGCGCAGCGGCACTTCCGGAATGAACAGCACGATCGCGACCGCCAGGCCGACGATCCACAGCGCGCGCTCCAGCATGTGCACGATGGAGGTTGCGAACGCGACCTTCATGCCGCGCTGGATGCGCTCGACCAGCTGCTTGCCGTAGATCGACATCGCGGCGCGCACCG
This sequence comes from uncultured Gammaproteobacteria bacterium, assembly GCA_963830745.1. Classification (GTDB taxonomy): domain Bacteria; phylum Pseudomonadota; class Gammaproteobacteria; order Steroidobacterales; family Steroidobacteraceae; genus Steroidobacter. The sequence continues at coordinate 586,035 of CAWHNL010000004.1, read as the reverse complement.
TCAGCAGTGATTGCTGGACGGTCGTCGCGACGAGCGCATCCTCTCTTCGCGAGGATCGCGTCGCGAAACAGCTTGGCGACGCCAGCGAGCAGCTCCGGCTCGCGCAGGGCGCGCAGCGGAATGTCCGCCAGCTGCTGCTTCACGCTCGCGGGCAACTCCGGATCCTGCAGCAGGTGCTCGCGCCCGGCCTCGCCCGTCTTGAGCTCGCTCTCGACAGTATCGGCGCGTTGCACGAGCTGGCGATGAATCCGGCCGCGCACGCCGCCGTCGCGCAGCGCTGCCTTGATCTGCTCCGGCATGCGCGGATCGCCGACGATCTCGGCCACCGCCGCCGCGTCCTCGTGGTACGCACGCTCGATCACGGCGAAGCGTTCCTCCAGCGTGCCTGTCGACGCGCGCGCGGATCATGTCCGCGTTCATCGCCTGGCTCTGCGCGTGCGCGAGATCGATGCGATGCTCGCTCGCGCCCGGCAGCAGCGGCACGTGCTTCGGCAGCTCGTCGGTCAGGCCGTGCGTCAGGAACGTGCCGAACACGGCGACGCCGACAGTCGCGCCCATCTGCCGGCTGAACTGTCCCATGCTCGTCGCGACGCCGATCTCGGTCGGCGGCGCGGAGTTCTGGATCACCAGGCTGAACAGCGTCTGCGCCGGCCCGAGGCCGACGCCTGTGAGCGCGAGCCGCCACGCCAGATCGCGCGCTCGTCGTGTCCGGTCCGATGCCGGTCAGCGCGATCACGCCGGCGATCAGCACGATGCCGCCGCCGACCATGAAAGGCTTGTAGCGACCGGTGCGCGTCACGAGCCGGCCGCAGATGATGCTGCTCGACGATCAACCCGGCCATCAGCGGCAGCAGCGCGAAGCCGCTCTGCGTCGCGTTGATTCCCTGCACGACCTGCATGTACAGCGGCATGAACATCACGACGCCGAGGAACGCCGTGCTCATCACGAACGACGCGAGCGCAGCGATGCGAAACGAGTGGATGCGGAACAGGTGCAGCGGCAGGATCGGATGCGTGGCGCGCGTCTCGATCCACAGGAAAATCCCGAGCGAAACGCAGCCGACCGCGAACAGCCCGAGGATGTGCGGCGAGTCCCACGGATAGCGTCGTGCCGCCGAGCGTGAGGCCGAGCAGCAACGTCGCGGCCGTCAGCACCACGAGCACCGCGCCGAGATAGTCGATGCGTCCGCCCGCGCCATGCCGCAGCACCGGCATGCGATACATGATCATGAACAGCGCGAGCAGACCGAGCGGCAGGTTGACGTAGAACACCCAGCGCCAGCCCGCGACCTCGTGACCGAGCAGCATGAACGTGCCGTGATCGGTGAGGAAGCCGCCGATGAACGGGCCGATGACGGTCGCGATGCCGAACACGGAGCCGAACACGCCGAACAGCCGGCCGCGCTCGCGCGGCGGATACAGGTCCGCCATGATCGCGAACGACACGGTCATCAGCGCGCCGGCGCCGAGGCCCTGGATCGCGCGGCACACGATCAGCTGCATCATGCCGCCGCCGAGCAGCGGCAGCGCGCCGAACTCCCCGCTCAGTCCGCACAGCGCGGAGCCGGCGAGGAACAGCACGACGCCGAGAATCAGGATGCCCTTGCGGCCGTATTGATCGCTGAGCTTGCCGTAGATCGGCACCGAGACCGTCGACGTCAGCATGTACGCCGTGGTCACCCACGCGTACATCGACAGCCCCTGCAGCTGCTCGATGATGCGCGGCATCGCCGTCGAGACGATCGTCTGGTCGAGCGCGCTCAGCAGCACGACGACGGCGAGAGCGGCCAGCGTCAGCCGCCGCTCGGCGGGGGTAACGGAGAGCTCGGTCAACTTGTAGGTCGGGCTTCAGCCCGACAGCCTTTCGGCTATCCGACTACGTTCTTCTTGCCGGTCCACTTGCCGTCGCCGAACGAGCCGAACACGACCGTGCCGCTCATCGTGTCGCCGGTGACCGTGCCGGTGTAATCGATCTGCAGGTTCTGGCCCTGCACGTTGACGTTGATGCCGAAAGTGATCGCGTCGCCCTTGATCGTGCCGGTGAGCGGCACTTCGCCGCGCGGGCTGACCATCTTGCCGCCGAGCGTCTCGCCGGTCTGCGTGAAGACGGCGTCCGACGCGCGCGAGCCCATCGGGCTTTCGACGTTGAGCTCCCACGTGCCGGTCACGTCGGCACCCTTCGCGGCCGGCGGCGGCGGCGGGCGGACGCGGACTGGCTGGGAGGGCGTTGTCGAGCAGGCTGCAGCAATCGATGCGACAACTGCGACGCACAGAAGACGCAAACCGGAAACACGCAAGGTCGACATTGGCCAGACTCCCATGAGTTTTGAAGGACTTCGGCGCCGCGCTCGTTCGCTGGCGGCGTTGTTTCGGGCGCGCACAGCTTAATCGCTGCCCCGGCGGCGTGCGAGCCATCGCTGCGACCGTTGACGATTCTTGAGCACCATAGTGATCGGGGCGATTAGGGGCCACCCTTAAACGAATGCCAGCCGCTGCGCGTCTCATCGCAGTGGCGCGTCGCTTGGTCTCAGCAGGCCGAACGGGCGCATGCATTGGGTGGTCCAATCGCCGCACGATAAACGAGGGAGTCCACCGGTGCGCATCATCGCAGGAGCCATCCGCAACCCCGTCGCGATCGGCGTCACGGTTTTACTTATTTCCCTGTTCGGGCTGCTCAGCCTGAAGCAGCTGCCCCTGCAGCTATTCCCTGACATCGAGCGGCCGACCATCTCCATCTTCACGAACTGGCGCGGCGCCTCGCCCGAGGAAGTCGAGGCCGAGCTGCTCGAGCCGCAGGAGCAGGTGCTGCAAGGCCTGCCCGGCGTGGAAGAAGTCAACGGCAACGCGAACTCGGGCGGCAGCCAGGTCTTCCTGACGTTCGCGATCGGCACCGACATGAAGTCCGCGCTCGTCGACGTCATCGGCCGCATGAGCCGCCTGCCGCCGCTGCCGCGCGACGTCGACCGGCCGTTCGTGCAGCTCGGCGGCGACGGCGGGGACTCGAACCAGCAACTGTCGTTCTTCTTCGTGCAGTTGCTGCCCGGCACCGAGGGGCCGATCGAGCGCTATCGCCGGTTCGTCGAGGACGTCGTCAAGCCGCGCATCGAGTCGGTACCGGGCGTCGCGCAGGTCGAAGTTCAGGGCGGTCCGCCCGACGACGTGCGCATCACCGCTCGACCTGGCGCGCGCGGCCGCGCTCGGCATCGGGATCCCGGACATCGCCCGCCAGGCCGCGAGCGCGACGAATGTGTCCGCCGGCCAGCTCGACGTCGGGCGCCGGCAATATTCGCTGCGCTACACCGGACGCTACGACGCTCAGGATCTCGGGCAGCTCGTGCTCGCGTGGCGCGACGGCCAGCCGGTGCGCCTCGCGGATGTCGCGACAGTCGAGATGCGGCCGCCCGATCGCAGCTTCTTCTCTTATCAGAACGGCAACCCGGCGATCGGCCTGCGCATCCTGCGCGCGCCCGGCGCGAACGTGCTCGGCACGCTCGAGGAAGTGAAGAAGGTCGTCGCGGAGCTGCGCGACGGGCCGCTCAAGCAGCGCGGCCTGGGCATCGAGCAGTCGTTCGACGCATCGGTGTTCATCAAGCGCGCAGTCAACCTGCTGGTCGAGAACCTCGTGGTCGGCGCACTGCTCGCGCTCGCGTGCGTGTGGTGGTTCATGCGCGACGCGCGCGCGACCGTGCTGATCGCGAGCACGATTCCGGTCTGCCTGCTGGCGACGTTCTGCGCGCTGCACCTCGCCGGCCGCAGCATCAACGTCATCTCGCTCGCCGGCCTGGCCTTCGCCGTCGGCATGGTCGTCGAAGGCGCGATCGTCGTCTCCGGCAACATCATCCGGCTGAAGGAAGGGGGCATGCCGATCGAGCAGGCCGCGCACGACGGCACGCGGCAGGTCGTGCCTGCGCTGTTCGCTTCGACGACGACGACGATTGCCGTGTTCCTGCCGGTGCTGTTTCTGAAGGACGTCGAAGGCCAGATCTTCGCCGACCTCGCCCTGACGATCTCGATCGCCGTCGCGTTCTCGATCGTGGTCGCGATCACGGTCGTGCCGGCGGCGGCCGGCCGCTGGCTCGGCGCGCACTCGAAGAACTCCGGCTACGGCGCAGGCTGGCCGTGGCTGACCGATCGCGTCATCGCCTGGACGCGCACGCGCAAGCAGCAGCTCGGCTGGGTAGGCGCGCTGCTGGTCGCGCCGCTCGCTGCTGTCGTGGCTGCTGCTGCCGAAGCTCGACTATCTGCCGCCCGTGAAGCGCGCAGCGATCGATGCGTACTTCAGCTTCCCGCCGGGCATGAGCCCGGAGGCCGTCAATCGCGAGATCGCTCGGCAAGCTCATCGAGCGCATGGAGCCGTACATGAAGGGCGAGAAGGAGCCGCGTCTCAAGAACTGGTACGTCCTGCTGTGGCCGGGCGGCGGCACGATCGGCGCGCGCGTCGTCGACGACGACCGGATCGGCGAGCTCGAGCGCATCGTGCGCGACGAAGTCGTCGTCGGCATTCCCGACACGCGCGTGTTCGTGAACGAGGGCGAGCTGTTCGGCGGCATCGGCGGCTCCGCGCGCTCGGTCGCGATCCACCTGCAGTCCACCGACACGGCAGCGCTCAATACCGCGGCCGAGGAAGGCCGCAAGCTCCTGGAGCGGACGTTCGCCGGCGCGAACGTGCAGTCCTTCCCGAACGCGGACGTGCAGGCGCTGGAGCTGCGAGCCGAGCCCAACGACCGGCGCATCGCCGAAGTCGGCTGGGATCGCGCATCGCTCGGCACCGTCGTGCGCGCGCTGGGCGACGGCGCCTGGCTCGGCGAGTACTTCGACGGCCAGACGCGGCTGCCCGTCATCCTGCGCGCGAACCTCGGCGAAACGCCCGAAGAGCTGGCGCAGGCGCCGTTGATGACGCCTTCGGGCGAGATCGTGTCGCTCGGCGAGCTGGTGCAACCTGCAGACGACGCTGGCGGCCGAGCAGATCCGCCGCATCGATCATCACCGCACCGTGACGCTGACGATCGATCCGCCGCCGACGCTGTCGCTCGAAGACATGCTCGCGAAGATCGACAGCGACATCGTGCCGTCGCTGCGCGCGCAGCTGCCGCCGGATGCGAACATCCGGCTGGCGGGCAGCGCCGATCGCCTCGACACGATCATCTCGACGATGGGCATGAACTTCCTGCTGGCGCTGCTGGTGCTGTTCATGCTGATGGCCGCGATGTTCCGCTCGCTGCGCGACGCCGCGGTCGTCGTGCTGACCGTGCCGCTGGCGCTCGCGGGCGGCGTCCTCGGCATCCGTGCGCTCGGGCTCGTGGCGTTCCAGCCGCTCGATCTGCTGACGATGATCGGCTTCATCATGATGATCGGCATCATCGTCAATCACTCGATCCTGCTGGTCGATCGCACGCGCGACGCGCTCAACCACGGGCACACGCTCGAAGAAGCGTTGCGCATGGCGCTGAACCAGCGCCTGCGCGCGATGGTCGCGAGCACGCTGACCGGCGCACTCGGCGCGCTGCCGATGGTCGTGAATCCCGGCCCGGCGAGCACGATCTATCGCGGGCTCGCGGCGGTGAACGTCGCGGGCGTGATCGTGAGCATGGTGTTCTCGATCGTGCTGCTGCCGAGCCTGCTGCGACTGGTCTACGAGCGCAGCGTGCCGGCCGAGGCGCAGATGTCGGGCTAAAGCCCGACCTACATGTAGGTCAGGCTTCAGCCGGACAGCTCTTAGGGGATGAGGATGATCAATTCACGCATGTCGGCGCTGGCACTGACCGCCACGGTTGCTCTTTTCGCAGCGAGTGCCGACGCAGAAGGCACCGCCGCCGCAGGAGCCGGGCGTCGTCGTGGAAGTCGCGAAGGCTGCGGTCGCACGCGTCGCGCCGCGGCGCTGGGTGCCGGGCGGCGTCGTCAGCCGCAACGATGCGCGGCTCGCGACCAGCGCCGCGGGACGACTGGAGTACGTCGCCGAAGTCGGAACGCGCGTGCGCGCCGGCGAGCGCGTCGCGAAGCTGGAGGACGAGGCCGTGCGGCTGCGCGTCGAGGACGCGAAGGCCGAAGTCGCGCGCATCGAATCGCAGCGCGCGATGTCGGAGCGTCAGCTGCAGCGCCTGGAAAAGCTCGGCAGCACGATCTCGCAGACGCAGCTCGACGAAGTCAGGTCGCAGCTGGCAGTGCTGACCGCGCAGCTGCAACAGGCGCAAGTTCGTCAGCGTGTCGCCCAGCACGATCTCGACCAGACCGAACTGCGCGCGCCGTTTGCCGGAGTCGTCACGGAGCGTCTCGCGCAACGCGGCGAGTACGTCGCGACCGGCGCTGCGATCGCGCATCTGGTCGACACCGTGCACCTGGAAGCGCGCGTGCAGGCGCCGCTGACGCTGGTCGGCTTGGTCCGGCAGGACATGGAGTTGCCGGTTCGGATAGCGGACCGGCAGATCAAGGCGAGCGTGCGCACGGTCGTGCCCGTCGGCGAGGAGCGCTCGCGGCAGTTCGAGCTGCGACTCACGCTGGCGAACAACGCGCTGAGCGTCGGCACCGCGATCGAAGTTGGCCTGCCGGAGCGCGAAGCGGCCGAGTCGCTCGTGGTACCGCGCGATGCGATCGCCGTCACGGCAGGATGGCAATTACGTGATGCGCGTGCGCGCGGACAACACGGCGGAGAAAGTCACGGTGACGTCCGTGGCCACCGACGGCGACCTCGTCACGATCCGCGGCCCCGTCGCGGCGGGCGATCTCGTGGTCGTGCGCGGCGTCGAACGCCTGCAGCACGGCCAGCGCGTCACGGTGCTGACCCGCGCGGCGGACGTGCGCGGCGCCGGCGGGCGAACGAACTCCAGTAAGAACACCCCCACCCGACTTTCCCCGCGGAGCGGGGAATGGAATTACGAGAGCTCCCTGATCCGCTCTGGCGCGGGTCAGGGTTGGGGTGGGGGCTCAACCGCAGTCCTTCTTGCGACGAACTCAGTGTCCGTCAGGTTGCGCAGGAATTCCACGAGGTCGCGCTTTTCCTCGGCCGACAGGTCCAGCGGCCGGATCTGCGAGTCCACGGCGCCGATCGATTCCGCATGCTATGCCGCCGCCGGCGTAGTGCTCGATCACTTGCTCCAGCGTCGCGAACCGCCCGTCGTGCATGTAGGGCGCAGTCAGCGCGATGTTGCGCAGGGTCGGCACTCGGAAGCGGCCGCGATCCTGCTGGCGCTTCGTTTCGACCGATAACCCTTCGTCGCCCTTCACGGCGGAACCGTTGTTGGCGAACAGCGCGCGCTGGTCCGGCTTGCCGCGATGAACGATCGGGCCGGAGAAATTCAGCGCCGAAGTGACAGTGCGCACAGCCGCTGCGGTCGGAATAGAACAGCCGCATGCCGCGGCGCGCGGCTTCGGAGAATGCAGCACGGTCGTCGTCGTAGACGTAACGATCGAATGCCGAGCGCCCGGAAATCAGCGTGCGCTCGAACGACGCGATCGCCTTGAGCACGTTGGGAATCGTGATCGGCTCCGCTTCCTGCGGAAACGACTGGCGGAACGCAGCAGCGTAGTTCTCCTGCTGCCCGAGCCATTCGAGCAGCGCGCGATCGTCGCGCTTCAATCCCATCTCGAGTGGATGCTCGTTGAACAGCGGCTGCTCCATTTGCCGCTCCAGCGTTACGACGCTGTCGCTCGCCCACGTGAACGCGGGGTTGTAAGCGACGTTGGTGAGCGTCATCGCGCCCCGATGCATGCTGTCGCCCTTCGCGCCGACGGCGAGCGCGCGACCGTCGGTGAATGCGAGCTCGGGGTGGTGGCAGCTGGCGCAGGAATAAGCGTTGGTCACGGACAGGCGCGTTTCGAAGAACAGGCGGCAGCCGAGCGCGACCTTCGCGTCGGACATCGGATTGTCGGCAGGAACGACGGGAGGCGGGAAACCGGGCGGCAAGCGCCACGCGTACTGCGCGTCGTTGCTGGCGGGATCGCGCAGAGCCGATCCCCGCCCCGCAACAGGCAATGATCAATAGGAGATCGAAAGGAGGCGAGTCGTACTCAGTTCCAGCGCACGACCGCAGGCGCGTCCGGCGCGAGCGAAGCAGTCTGGCGCGCGATGTTCGAGCGCTCGTCGATCCACTGCGCGAGCGCATCGACTTCTGCAGCAGCGAGTGCCCGCCGCGCGACGCTCGGTGACCCACTTCTGCATCGCCGCCATCAACTGATCGGCCAGCGGGCGCGAGCTCTGGAACAGCTGCATGTACGCGTTCTTGGCGTCCTCGATGCGATTGAGACCGAGATACGCCTCGCCGCGGTACTCGATCGCCTCACCGTAGGAAGGATTCAGACGCAGCGCTTCGTCGTAGGACTGCAGCGCCTTGTCGTACTCGCCGAGCTTGCGGCTCGTGTAGCCGACGTAGTTCCAGGCTTCGTGCATGTTCGCTTTGCGCTGCAACGCCGTCGCGAAGTAGCCGCGCGCGTTCTCGTACTGGCGCTTGGCCTTGTCCAACGCCTTCGTTTTCTTCTTCTCGTCGGTGGCTTCGTCTGCGGTCTTCGCAAGCTTGTCCGCAGCCTTTACGGCGCGCACGCCCTGGTTGTAGGCGGCCTTCGCCTGCTCTTCCGGCGTCATTTGCCGCTCGGGCATGTTGAAGGAGCCGCCACCCGAGGGTGCGCCACCGCCGCCGCCCGCAGCGAATGCAGCGCCCGAGCCCAGCGCCACGACGAGCACGCCCAAACCAATTGCCGCGATTCGCATAGAAGCCTCTCCCGACTGACGTTACGTCAGTACGTCCGCTACCCCAAGGGTACGGTTCAATCCTGGCGCCGGAGGCAGATGGTACGCCAGTGACGGAAGTCAGGTCGCGCACGCGCACCTGGAGCAGGTGTCGGATCGTGCTCGTTTCGGCCAGCTGGCCGGCGGTGCCGCCCTTCTTGCCCCGGTCGACCAACGAGTGTCGCCGGAGCCGGCACCGCCGGCCTAACTGTTCGAGCTGCCCTGGGCTGGGGACACCTGGCCCAGGGCGGCGCGACCTTTGAAGACTCAGGCGAGCATCGGGATGCCGATGACTTCGCCGGGGGGACGCTGCGGAACCTGCGACTGCGCGTCGTCAGGTTCGACCGGAGTGGCTGGCGGAGCCTCGAGTTTTTTCGGTGCGGACTGCGGGCGGGATTGCTCCGCCCGGTCGCTCAGCAAGAGAGCGGCTGAAGCCATCATGGGGATCAGGACCAGCAGCAGCCCGAGGCGTTTTTGCATTCTGTTCTTCCGCGGAGAGCGTTCTTTGCGGGGACAGATGCAAGTGGCGGGCCGGGCGAGTTGTGGTGCGCTAGGTAGGGTCTACGACGGAGCGGTGTAAGGGAGCGCGACACCATGGGCCTGCGTGGTCGCTAGTTATGTGGCCCAATTCGCCCACGGACTCACCGAAGCTGCAACGTGTCGGCACTCCAGGGCGCAACCCGCGCGCCGCTTGCGTTGCGGGCGGTCAAGTTGAGCCAGTGATTCTTCCTGGCGATCATTGGTCTACAAGATTCGCGAGGCGCTGGATTTCCTCCAGAAGAAACGGGATATCCTGATGCGCTTCCGCCATGAACTCGATATCCGCGTCAGTTGCTCCATCCAACTCGATTCCACCACTTGCAGTTCTAATAAAGCTGGATCCGCTCGTATGGTTTCGGCCTTCAATGTAAGGAAGCCATGGACCCGCCGTTGTCGCCACGAGCCTGCGACGTATGGCGTCAATGCGATCACGGTCGATCTGTGCTCTCGTTGTCATGGGCGACCTCAACGATTTGGATTGCGGATTACTGGCGTGAATAGCTCTTCAGCCTCTTGTGGCGTAATACCGCACCAAGCGATGCGTGGCTCAAAGCGAAAACGCAACACGCAAGCAGCGTTGACGGGCGGCGAAGATGGCAACCCATTCGCCGCTAAGTTGCACTTCGAGTTTGTTGGACGAGTTCCGCAGCCTGTTTTCGGCACCTCTCGAGAAGCGCCTCCGGGTCAGTATCTTTGCTGCAGAAGCGGCGCCCATGCTTGTCGCTGGCAACCACCTCGTATACGCCAGCTGATACTTCCTCTATATCGAAGGACCAGCCCGGAAGATCTGGAAATAGCTTCTTCATCACCATGAGCTGTGGGGACGAGTATCCAATGCCACAACAGACCAGCAACAATGGGTTGACACTCGAACGCGAACCATCGCGATCCATCTCTCTCCCTTAGCCAACCTGATACCGGACCATCGATGTATTCGAGCGAGTCGTTCTCGAATTCAAATCGATTGGTGATATCCGAGAACTCATCGAATTCGATCGGGGTTGGAGTGTTCCTATATCTCACCGGAACCAGGAGAGAAACCAGTAGGACTGAATCGCTTCAGGGCTTCCTGTTAGCGTGTAGTGTCCACGGCCCAATGTCTTGGCGACATGCACATCCGCTGCTCCAGCAGGAATTCGCAGCTCCGCGATTCCAAGCACGTTTTGACCGCTGCGAGCACGGGCGGCACCACCAACGGCTACCGTCGTCAGAACGGGACCAACGTCGTACCCAAACTGTCCACGATTCGTATCCGGTGCGCCAAAGAGTTGAGCTGACGAACCGTAGCGTAATCCAATGTATGCGTTGACGAAATCGCCCCCGTATACAGACTGCACTGCGCCGGCAAGTACTAGCGTCCTCAGTGCGTTGTCCGCTGCGCCGCGAGCCGCACCGAACGCGAAGTCGCTCCACGTCCCTTGATAGTCAGTCCCACTGACTGAGCTAACGCCTGTAGATGGAATTAGCTCGATGGCTGTTGATCAGCGCGCGCAAGGGTTGTCAGATACTCCTTGAAAGCCTGAAACTTATGCCGATTGCTGTAACCCGCGAATGCGTCGAACCTTCGCCCGCATAGCGAATTCGCCTTGAAGGCTGCAAGGAGTTGCTGTTCATCGTTTGGCATGCTGTTCAGTACCTTCACAACCGCGGCACTGAAGTTGCCAATCTCATCCACCGAACTGACATAGGCAGCGCGAGACAGTTCGTCGATGTTGGCGATGTGCAAAAGCGCCGCAAAGCCCGCTGCCTTTCCAACGTCAGCGCGCTCTCTTACCCATTGTTCTTCAAACCCTCCATCGATCACGCCGATTGCTCCTACGACGACATACGGAACATCGGGGCCCTGCCGGAACTCAGCAAAGTAGAAATAGGGGCAAACGCGCTCATCCCGCGTGTACGCTGCTGGCAACCCGTACCGTCGTTGCAACGACCATCCAAGCTTTCGCATGGAAGAGTCCAAAGCCTCGCGCAAAGTTGCAATCGGAACGTCTGTCATTTTGGTATGGGCGCCGGCGTTATTGTGACGCCGATGAGATATGTTTCATATCTGACTGGCTCGCCATATGTGAACGCTGGCTGGAACCAGCTGGCAACCGTGCCTCCTTGCGTGGCAATCAACCCGTCCTTAACCACCTGCAAGTTGGATCTCGTTGCCGTGTTCGCCTTCACCTCGAACCCGCAAATGTCTACACCGCACTTACCACCCGTCACAACGAAATCGGTGATTCTAAGACCGGTCGAGGTTCTAACATACAGCTGCTCAGCGAGAATCTCATAGCCGCTTGCAAGCAGAAGAGATCGTGCTAATTCCTCTCCTCGCAAACCAATCCGCCGCCACTTCGTCGCCTTCGATCCGATCTCGACCGCTGCATCAGCCCCTTTAATGAGCAGTGGGATGTTGCCGGCGCTTCCAAGATTGGTCGGAACATTGAGTGGCGCAAGTCCAGGCAACAGGCTTTCATTCCCACCGGTTGTGCTGTTCGACCGCGCCTGCAACTGGTCCGGCCTGACACTGGCTTCTGCCCCGAGCGGTGCACTGCTCGCCGAGAGGCGCGGCTGCCAAGTGTTGAACTCGCTTGAGAAGTCCGACATCAACCGCCATAGAATCTGGTTGAAAAGGTTGTCGATAGGATTGCCGTCCGGGTCTTGATCGTCGAAGCCAGACGGGTCAATGAGACTCATCGGGTTGTTCAGGACATAGCTGTAGCGGTTGAATGACTGTCCCGAGAACGGATCGGGTACGAACGGATCTGCGGACAGGAACCTGCCGATCGTCGGATCCTGCACTCGCCCGTTCATGTGAATGAGCCCAAGGTTGTCCAAGTGCTCATGTCCTGTGTAACCGCGCCGTGTCGTGTTCGCGATCGCAGTCATGTCAACGGCAGGGACACCGCCTGACCAACCTGCCTCGTTGCGTCGCTTGCCGAACGCGTCGTACGACAACCGCACTTGCACGGCGGCCGATGCATTCGTGATCGAGTCGATGCTGCCGAGGTGATCTTTCGTGAAATAGAACGTGTCCTCGAGCGTTCCGCTCGTTCGGCGCGTGTACAGGCCGACGAGGCCGTTCGGCGTTGGGATGTAGTGTCGATACTGAGTGTTAGTCGAGTTACACGTCGCCCCAGTGCACACCTTCTCCAGTAGGCCACCGATATAGCGCGTCGTCTCGGTGCCTGAAGTGTAGACAGCGGTCTGCTTCACACGCTGGCGCAGCGGGTCGTATGCGAACGTCGAGGACACTCCTCCGCTGCCGTTGATCGCATTGGGATAGTTGTGTGAGAACCATGTGATGTCCGAGCTATCACGCCTCCGCATGTTGCCGTCATCGGTGTTGTCGGCGTTATTGGGATCGCCGTCGACGGGCGGGACCGGAAGATCATCGGGGTCGTAGCCATACGTGTTGCCGGTTCCGGCTGTTCGGAGCGCATGCTTCTTCACTGTGTCGTACGTCCACGTCGACGCGCTGACATCGCTCTTCTTCGTAATGTTTCCGATGTTGCTGTAGTCGACATCCATCTTCGTCACGGTGTTCAGCTTCACGACATCCAGGCGATCGAGAGAGTCGTACGTGAATGTCTCCGTGAGATTGCCCTGGCGCACATCCTTCCGTTCGGTGAGCTTGCCACTCAGGCTCCATTGATAAGCAAGGTTCTGAATGCCCGTGCCGCCACCCGGCCCCGAGCTGCGACTGCCGAGCAATCCTGTGAGCGGGTCGAAGCCGCTCGTGACTTTCAGGCCATTGCCCAGATCCTCGCCAGAGAAGTTGCCGCGCGCATCGACGGCACTGAACTTCCAGTAGTCGGTATACGGCGAGTCCGCACGCTGAACCCTAGCCACCTGCCCATAGGCATAGGAATAGTTGATCTTGAATCGATACGCAGAGGGGCTCACGGTGCTTACGGGATATGTGAGCGCCGAAGGCAACCCAGTCTGGTCGTCGTACTGATAGTCGTACCGATAAGTCGTGGTCGGCGACTCGTCCGTCGTGATCTCGTCCGCCGAAAGGCGACCGTAGCCGTCATAGGACAAGACTTCGGTGTGCGAGTTGTTGCTCGTCGTGATGCCAGTGAGTCGGCCTATGGTCTTCGACGTCGAGGTCGAAGTCGTACCGAAAGCGAAGGTCGAGGTGACGCTCTCCGGTACATCCTGACGCGTCGCCATTCGACCGAGCGCATCGTATGTCATCACCGTCGTAAAGGCGGGCGCCGCCGTGTCCGGATCGCGTACCTTCGTCGTCTCGCCCGCCGCGTTGTATTCGAAGGTCCAGGCACCCAGGTCTGCGTCGGTCATGCCAGTCTTCATGCCACGGTCGTTGTACGACATCGTGGAGGTGACGTTGCCCGCGGGGTCGCTGGTCTGGGTCAGCAGGCCAAACGCATCGAACTGATAGTTCGTGTTTCCAGACACTGCATCGGTAACTCGTGCCAGATCGCCCCAGGCTGTCGCAATTTGACTCCTGACGTGGACCTCTGCATCCGTCATCGTTGTCGTGAGGCCGTTGTGGGCGCGGCTCACCTCGCGATTCAGAACCGAACTTGCTGTGTAGAGCTTGCCGGACGTGACGCGGTCCAACTGGTCATACGCGAACTGCCAATAGCCTTCCGATGTACTCCAGTGCGGGTTGTAGCGGCGAAGCACTCGTCCGCATGCGTCGAAATCCTGCTTCGTGATGGAGTACGAGCCGTTCGGCATCTGTTGGTACCCGAACAGCACGCGATCGAACCGGTCGTAATGGAACTGATTCGTCTGAATTGCAGCGCCGGATGTCGTCTGCGACTGCTCGGTGACGAGATACTTCACGCGCGGATCACAGCCGCTGCATGGCAGGTATGTCCGCAGCGACTTCGTCTGATCAGGCCGAGTCAGGCGGACGGCGCGCCCGAAGGCGTCGGAGTCGATCTGCGTGGCCAATCCATTCGGATCGGTGACCTTCTTCAGCACACCCAAGTCATATGCAAAGTCCTGCGTCGTTAGCTGCACGAGCGCATTCGTGATCGTCTCGGCGAACACACCTTCGGTCGAATAATCGAACTGAGTCTTTCGCTCACCGATGGAAGTCGCCGTTTGTTTGACCTCGTTGACGTTGCCGAAGCCGTCGTAGGTAAAGTCTGTGGTCAACGGCAGCCCGGACGGGTCCACGACTTGCTGAGTGGGTCGGCACCCAACAACATCCCAGGTCGTGGTAGTACTACGCGTGTCGGATGTCCCACCTGTCAGCTCATGACTGTTCGTCAGGAGCGTCGCGCCAGGCCGGCCCAGGCACCAGTTGGCAACGTGGTTGGTCAGCGAGGAGTGCTGGACGCGCTCGAACTTCCTCTTGGTGGCATTCAGTCCAGTCGCTACTTCAGTGGTGGTAGTCGTTGCATCAACCGTCAGTCCGGATGTGGAGTCGATGCCGCTCGCACCCAGGGTTCCCGGCAGCAGCGTTTGGACCGTTGCGTAGTGCGTGTTCGGGCTGATCTCCTTGAGCGTCGTGGTGCTGGAATAAATGTACGGATATGCACGAAGACCCGTTCCGCTGCCGTACTCGAGCTTGTGCCACAGATTCGTGGTCTGTCGCAGCACATCACCATTCGACTTCTTCAACGTCACGACGGAAGGCAAGCCGGTGTGCGGCCACGTCTGCAGATAGGTCTCTTCTGTCGTAAGGTCGTAGTCGGGCCGAGTGTCGACCACCGTGCGCTTCCCGAAGCCGAGGAAGCCGCGACCGGTTGTGTGACGCCGCGCACCCTGATACGTGAAGTTCAGATTGAACGTGGTTCCCGCACCCGTCCCGTCAGTCAGCGTTGCCTGCTTGGCAAGCCAAACCGGCAACGTGACGTCGATCTCCGAAGCGGGTGCTCCTGTGCCCTTGGTATAGACCGAAGGGTCTGCCATGGGCGTATACGTGAACGTCGCGGCCACTCCATAGCCATCGACGGCCGAGTTCAGGAGGTCTTGCTTCACCTGATTGTGCAGGTAATAGGAACTGCTGGTACTGAGGTTGAGCACGTCGAAGTTGCCGTCGCCTGTAAGGTCCGCCGTGCGCAGGGATTGAAACCCGGAGGGCAGCGTCAAGGAAGTGGCGGTCGGCGAAGCAGACATGCCGATGCCCAGACTGCGCCAGTAGTACACGACGTTGTCGCTGATTTTCTGCATGAGCACGTCGTCGCGACCGTCGCCATCGAAGTCGTTGACAACGTAAGGCCCCCCGAAATAGCCGGCGATGTTGGGCCCGTTGATCGGCGTGTTGGTGCCGCCGTATAGGATGCGGCTGCTGTGGTTCACGTCCTGCTTGATCCACATCACGTCCGTGAGCTGGTCGTCGTTGAAATCGCCGATCTCGTACGAGCCGCCGATGTCGGGTCCTGCATCGAGCGCGACCCCTGGAACGCCGTCGTAGAAGCGCGAGACCCAGAAGGTGGCCGTCTGCGATTCCGGGTCGTAGTACGTCAGATATGCCAGGAAGTCTTCGCGGCCGTCGCCGTTGAAGTCCGCGCGACGCTCCGACGATACGTAGCGATACGTGAGTACGTCGAGCGGTGAGCCGACGAGGGTGAAGAACTGCCAGTTCGGGTCGCCTGATTGCCACAAAAGTGTCTCGCTGCCGAAGCTCCCACCTACTTGATAGCGAACGAACACTTTCGCCTCGCCCGAAGAGCTCACGCGTAACAGGTCATGCCGCCCATCGCCGTTGATATCGACTGTGCGCGTAAAATCGGCGCCACCGGTTGCGACCACACCCGTATCGAGCGGTGCATCGAAGCCGGCTCCGTTGGATCGGAACACCCACCAGTGATTGCCGGAATACGGCACGATCAAGTCGATGCGCCCGTCGCCGTCCCATTCGAGCGGCTGCGCGCTCTCATAGCTCGTGTTTGCCAAACCAGTACTGATCTCTGGGTCGAAGCCGCCGGACGCATTGGCCTTGCGTATGCGCCACGTCCCACCCGCGCTGGTGGTCGACACGTACACGAGATCATCGCGGGCGTCGCCATCGACGTCGATCAGATGCAGCGGGTAGTTGGTCGCGGCAACGGTTTGCGCGCTCTGGAAGGATGACGCTCCGCCAGTCCATGTGAACTGTGTCGGCGCGAGACAGTTGTCCGTCGAGGTCGCACACTCCTGCACGCTCTTCAGTCTCGACCGCCCCGTCGTGCCGAGCTCGTACGAAAGCGAGTAGAGCCGCTTGGTCGAGTTGTTGTACTTGACCTCGATCCGCGCCAACCTCTTCAACTCGTTCACCGGCCCGATCTGTAGCTGCTGCGCCCCGACCGGTGCGTACTGCTGGTAGATCGGATCTGCTCGCGTCGTACCCTCGTAGACGAACTTCACCTGGTACGGAGCGGTAGAGATGACCGGACTGCTCGCGTGCTTGGCGTAGTTGATCTCGTCCGGGCGATAACTGCCGTTGGCGGTGTCTTCGATGTAGTTGAACTCGATGACGTTGCCGGCACGGTCACGGATCGAGGACAGCGCCCATTCGCGAATCACCGAGCTGCCAAATGCTTCGATCTTGGACGACGCGGAATGGCCGTACTCGAAGATGAGACCGTTGCGATGCCAGACTTCGAACCAGTCTGGCCCAGTGCCGCCGCCCGGCACTGTCGCGATGATGCGTGCGAACGACTCCGTCTCGGTGCGGTAGTACGTCTTGCCAACCGGCGCGCCCGACTCGACACGCAGCTTCATGCCATCGATACACAGCGAGTCATTCGCCGTGAACTCGATCGCCCCATCGGCTCCGTCATGCACTATCGTTTTGCGACACCGCGCGATGGCGGAGAACCCGGAGAGGGCGAACCCCATGCCGAGGATTCCGTTCTCGCGAGCGTGGTTGTAGCTGATCGCGAGCTCGGGGCGCATGCCGCCGGCGCCCGGTGGTGTCCAGATCGGAATGTCGTACTGCGCGCTGCCAGTCTGCGAAACGGAGGGCATGCCCGCTGTGCGCCCGATCGCTGCAACAGGATGCAATCCGACGTCGCTCGCCACCGTGACGGTGCCGCCCGTGATCGTGCTGGCGTAGTAGTTCGTGCCCGCGCTGCTGACCGCCTGAAAGTAGATGCCGACCGCACCGCTTCCGTCGAAGTTGGCGGCAAGCAAGCGGAACGAGTCACCCGCCCACGTGACGTTCGTCGCCAGCGCGGTGCCCGAAGTGAACACCGCACCGGCGGCGTTACCAGAAAGCAGATAGCTGGGCCGCCCTGTGTTGAGCGCCTGGAGCAGCACATCGGATCTGCCGTTGCCGTCGAAATCGCCGACGATGACGGTTGCCGAACGCGGCGACCAATCGACTCCGTTCGCGGTTCGGCTCCATTGCTGCACGCCGACTTGCTGGAATGGTGTAGCGCCGCCTTGGGACAGTGCCACCCCATATATGTTCGGCGGATACGTCGGCACTGGAATCGGCACGTCATAGTCGATCAACACGATCCGCGGGCGCGCCTGGACCAGCAGATCCTTCTTGCCATCGCCGTTGAAGTCGCCGACGAAGATGTTCGAGTTCTGGGTGGACCACTTGAACGCGCTCCAGGTCGCGTCGGTCCACGTCTGCGCCGGGCCGGTCGTGAACAGACCGCTGGCATTCGCAAGGACGACAGCATTCGTCGCAGCTGTACCCGAAGTTGCAGTAGCGGCTGTCGCCTGGAAGAAAAGGTCCGCCTTGCTGTCGTTGTTGAAGTCGCCCGCAAGAATGCGATGCTGATCCGCCGACCAGTTCAGGCTCAGCGCAGTATTGGAGATGGTCTGGTTGACACTAGTGATCTTGCCGTTGGCGTCGGCGAACAACAGATAGCTGTCGCCCGCCGTCGCGCGCTGCAAGAGCAGGTCTGCCTTCAGGTCGCCGTTGAAGTCGGCGACGATCACCGTGTACTGATTGCCGTACCACGGAATCCCGAGGTAGTTGCTCGGCCACGATTGAAACGGGATGTTCGGTCCGTTGCCGTCCGAGCGCGCGATACCGCTGGCCCGCGCAGCGTCCTTGGCGACATACAGCAGATCTGTCTTGCCGTCGCCATCGAAGTCGCCGGGATACAAATCGTAGTCCTGAGCACTCCAATCAGTCGCGGCCGATGCGACCATGCTCGCAACCAGCCCGAGGACGCCTGCAACAAGCAATACCGTGTTTTTGTTCATTGCTCAGCCCCAATTCCGTTGTTCTGCGCACCGCTTGGCACTCACGTCGCGTTCTCCTCTCACGTAGGGCGGGACGGGCCGTTCTGTCGTTTCTTGTGTCGTCGCTCTATCCGCGCTGATGACTGCACCATTGATCGTGATGCGATGGGCGGCGCCTTTGCGCTCAACAGTCGCGACCACCGCAACACCGCGCATCAGCTGCGCGAACAACTCCATGGATTGCGATGGCTCGTTGAGCGGAGCGTCATTGATCGATGTCACGACGTCACCGGGCTCTAAGCCGAGCCGTCCGAATACCGCGGGCCTGGATCCTGGATAGACCTGATAGCCGCGTAACATCTCGCCGTCGTAAACGGGACTCGGACGCAAGTAGTCGGTCAGCCCTTCGCTGACCTTCTCCACCACCGCCGGTGCCGCAGTCGGCTGCGTGGCGATCGTCAGGAGCGCGTCGGCGGACTGGCGCTGCTTGGCATGCGCACCGCGCCCGTGGATGTAGAGTTCGGCCGAAGCTCCGTCGCGGGAAAGTACGACGCGGTCGGTGTGAATCTCGCTCAGCCGCGAACCGTTTGCGAGCAGAGCGCCGCCCGCGTAGGTCTGCGGATTGTCCAGGCTAGTGCCGATTCGCGCAGTACCTTCGTGCTTGTTGCGCCCTGGAGTAGTCGCAACCAGATAGAGCGGCAATGGAGTGGTCGATGCGGATGCGTCGGTGCCCTGTTGCGCGGTCAGGCTCGGGCTCGTAACGCTGGCGGGAGCTGGATCAGGCGCCGTGCTGCGCGTCGCGGTGGTCAACGTCGCCGTCGGCGGGCCGCTCATTCTCTCCCACAAGCGCTGTGCCGCGGCCACCCACTGCGTCGGAGGGAGTCCAGCACTCCAGAGCGCGAGCACAGCAAGGCAGCACGCGCCGCCGAACGACAGAGCACGGACGGTAACTCTGTGCCGGCGGTCCATCTCAGCGACCTCGCGCTGATAGCGATTCATGGGCACTACCTAGTTGACCACCAAGAGCCAACTCACGTAGCAGCGACCTGACGTCGAAGGATGTTGTCCATCGTGCCACCTCTCGTTTTCGACTTCGCGCGCAGCCGCGCGAGCACGCATGAGAACGCGCGACTTTCGTCTGCTGTCGTGTGGAGCTGCCGCGGATCTACGTGCGGCGAGTGCTTCTGCTCATTCTTGATTCCCCAGATCCGTGGTCTTCGTTGTTGACCATAAACTGCTCCCTGCTGCGTGTAGTGTCAACGCCTTCACCGGCGATGATTTTGCGAATCAGGTTTTCTCGCAGCGGCCGCTCATCGCACCGGTCAATACTCGAAGAACCTGATGCTCGCCGACTTCCATGTTGCCCACGTGTTGCAGGCGGTCGGCGCGTCATCGCTGTCGAAGTAGACGACAGAGAATGCACGCCCGCTCTCGCGCGCGGCGAGGAACATGGCGTAGAGCATCTTGCACGTCTGTGGCCCGGTGGAGTAACCGGCCATGTTCCACGTCGTCTCGGGGTTACAGAAATAGACCGGAGTGTTCATGCTGCTCAGGCGCACCATGAACGAATTATTGGCGTGATAGGCGATCGTCTCGACGGTGCCGCTGCAGACGACGGTGCCGGCGAGGGCGCCGGGCGATGCAAGCAGCATCGAGGTCGCTGCGAGACGGGCGAGGATGAAGGTTCTGCCGGTTACTCTTGCTCTCAGGCTCATTGCTGTTCTCCCTGCGCTGTTGTGTCGCGACTCAAGTGTCTTGAGGAATGCTGGAGCGCGTCCGCGATCCGCATCTCAATCGATCGTCTGGATGAAGTACGGGCTGTATGCGCCCCAAGCTTGAAACCCTGCGCAAGAAGCCGGGTTACCGGCAGTCGTTGAGTAGTAGTACAGCCTGATGGTCCGCTGCTGAGCTTGCGCGGCCATCAGCAGAGCCAACCAAGCCTTGCATGTGTTGGCAAGCACGCCGTTGTAAGTGGCATCGACCTCGCAGATTGCTTGGATGCCGATCGCACCGTACGCAACCCAAACGCGTCCTGCGTTGTCGTTGAGCCCGATGGAAGTCACCTGCCCGTCGCAGGAGTACGACTCCGCGAACGCGAGCTGCGGTAAGGACAAAAGGACAAGTAGACACACGAAGACGCGATAGCTTGCAGCGCGCATAAAGTTGCTCCCTCTTCCAGACCGCTTGTTGTTCCCGCTTGTTCTCGATCGCCACTTGCATGGTCACCGATGACGCTATTGACGCTTGACTCCGGCGTAAATAGGCACCAGCGAGGAGCCATAGACCGGTAGATTCGCGCAGGTGTAACTATCGGTGTTGTAGTACACAGTGAAAACCTTGCCATCCGCAGCGGCTTTCGCAGCAAGTGCGTACCAAGAAAGACATATCTCCGCCGAGATTCCCCCCCACGTGCCGTTTGTATTGCAGAGATATGTGTATTCACCTCGCCATGCCCCGATGACGTTCACTGTTCCATCGGAATACAGCAGCGCGTAGTTCACGAGCCCCTCACATTGAATGGCTGCTTGCGTTGCTGCGCAGACAGTCGCGAGAGCGGTACCTAGTAAAAGCTGAGCCCATTTCTTCATGATTCTTCTCCAGCGATTTGTCCCTGCAGTGCTCTCGACGGATTGCTTGCTGCTCTCTCTGGAGGCAGCAGTTCCCCCAGTCACTCTGCGATGAGTTCTATGTATTGCGCGGCGCCACACGAGTCCGACGCATAGTTATGAATTCGCACAGGCATACCTGTCGTGAGTGCTGTCAGGGCAGCCGCGTAGGCGCGCTTATGTGTGTCCGCGTCAGCTGCAGCAGACACCGGAAATGAAATCCAGGTGGTGCTACACAGGTTCAACGAACCACCTGTCACCTTGATGGCAAAGATCGACGAATTGCTCGTCGTGTTAGTTAAGCCGACAAGGCGCCCGCCAAATACCAGATCACCGGCCTGAGCCGAGACGTGCCAAACGAGCAGTACTATCAGTGCAGTTACTGTACGCATCATGACTTCGCATCTCCTATATCGGTGGTAGCTGTCCTCGAATGCTGAGTGAGCGCCACATCAGACGTATGCGTTCGCGCACGCAAGCACTTGCGGCGAACTTGTCGTGATCGTTCGGATTGGCCGCTGTCTACAGGCGGCGGACGGTTCGGCTCATTCCTGATTCCCCAGATCCGTGGTCGTTGTTCTTGACGCTAAACTGCTACCGCTTGCGTGTAGTGTCAACGCCCTCAGTTGCAGTGATATTGCGAATCAGGCTTTCTCGCAGTACTGCAGCGCGGGTTTCAGCGCAAAGGACTGTCATGGTTGGCCAATGCGCGCGCATCTCGTGGCAGACTCTTCGCGTCGGGCGACCAGAATATTTTCGTCATCGGGGGATCGAACCATGTTGCGACTCATCGCGGGCTTCGCGAGCGCATTCGCGTTGCTGTCATCGGCCACGGTTCTTGCGCAATCGCCGGCCAGCCTCAGAGACGCCGGCCGCACCGGCCGCGCAACCGAACGACTACAGCAAGCCCGAAACGTGGCTGTGCCGCCCGAACACGCAAGGATTCGTGCGCCGTCGACTTGTCGACGACGATCGTCGCGCCGAGCGGCAAGTTCAAGAAGGAGTCGTTCAAGGCCGCGCGCAACGCGCCGATCGATTGCTTCTACGTGTACCCGACCGTCTCGCTCGATCAAACCGGCAACAGCGACATGACCGCCGGGCCGGAAGAGCACGGCGTCATCCTGCAGCAGTTCGCGCGCTTCTCGTCGGTGTGCCGCGTGTATGCGCCGCTGTATCGACAAGTGACGCTGACGGCGCTGCGCTCGATCATTGGCGGCAAGGCGATCCCCGTCGATCGCATGCTCGCGTACAACGACGTGCTCGACGCGTGGAACTACTATCTCAAGAACGACAACGCGGGTCGCGGCGTCGTGCTCGTCGGTCACTCGCAGGGCTCGGGCGTGCTGACGCAGCTGATCCGCAACGAGATCGACGGCAAGCCGGTGCAGGAGAAGATCGTCTCCGCGCTGTTGCTCGGCACGAACCTGCCGGTCGAGAAGGGCAAGGACGTCGGCGCGTTCCAGAACATCCCGCTTTGCAAGTCGGCGTCGCAGATCGGTTGCGCGGTCGCGTACGCGAGCTTCAGAGACAACGTTCCGCCGCCAGCGAATTCGCGCTTCGGCAAGGCGCAAGGCGAGAACATGGCCGCCGCATGCGTGAATCCGGCCGCGCTCGGCGGCGGCAGCGGCCAGCTGCACGCGTACTTGTCGAACGGCCGCTTCATCGCGTCGTCCGCCGCGGCGCCGAAGCCGTGGGTCACGCCGGAGCACAAGGTCACGACGCCGTTCGTCAGCGTCCCGGGATTGCTCACCGCCGAGTGCGTGTCGAACGAAGCCGGCACCTACCTGGCAGTGCACGTGAATGCGGACCCGAACGATCCGCGCACCGACGACATCGTCGGCGACGTGGTCGTCAACAACCAGGTCCAGAAGGACTGGGGCCTGCACCTGATCGACGCGAACTTGGCGATGGGCAACCTGGTCGAGCTGGTGCGCGAGCAGACGAAGGCGTACTCGAAGAATGCCCTGACCTCGCCGCAGTGGAACGCTGGTGCAGAGTTGCTGCGGCGTTACAGGACCGCGCCCGTGCAAACGCACGAGAACCTTGACCGCATGCGCTATCTCGCGCTGTGCTGCGACTACGACGGCACCATCGCCCACCACGGCCGCGTCGACGAGCCCACGCTCGCGGCGCTCGAAGCGCCTGCGCGAATCGGGCCGCAAGCTCGTGCTCGTCACCGGGCGCGAGCTCGACGAGCTGCAGACGGTCTTTCCGCATCTCGATCTGTTCGCGCGCGTCGTCGCGGAGAACGGCGCACTGATCTACCGGCCCGAGAGCCGCGAGGAGCGGCTGCTCGATGAAGCGCCGCCGCAGGCCTTCGTCGACAAGCTCATCGAACGCGGCGTCGGGCCCATCTCCGTCGGGCGCGTGATCGTCGCGACCTGGGAGCCGCACGAGAAGACGGTGCTGGAAACGATCCGCGACTGCGGGCTCGAGCTGCAGGTCATCTTCAACAAGGGCGCGGTGATGGTGCTGCCCGCGGGCGTCAACAAGGCGACTGGGCTGCGCGCGGCGCTCGCCGAGCTGAATCTGTCGCCGCACAACGCCGTGGGCGTCGGCGATGCGGAGAACGATCACGCGTTCCTCAGCATCTGCGAATGCTCGGTCGCAGTCGCGAACGCGCTGCCGGCCGTCAAAGAGAAGGCGGACATCGTGACGTTCGCCGATCACGGCGCCGGCGTCACCGAGCTCATCGATGAAATGCTTGCCGACGATCTGGCGAGCCGCGAGAGCGGCCCGCTCGCGCGACACGACATCCCGCTCGGCAAGAACGCAGCAAGGCAAGCCGGTCGGCTTGTCGCCGTTCCGCGCGAGCGCGCTCGTCGTCGGCACCTCGGGCGGCGGCAAGTCGACCGTCGTCGCCGGGCTCGTCGAGCGGCTGCGCGCCGCGAACTACAACTTCTGCATCATCGATCCCGAAGGCGACTACGACAGCGTCGAGTCGGCAGTCGTGCTCGGCAATCCCGAGCATGCGCCGACGGTCGATGAATGCGTGCAGCTGCTGAGCAAGCCGGACCAGAACGCCGTCATCAACCTGCTCGGCGTGAAGCTCGACGATCGACCGTGGTTCTTCCTGTCGCTGTTCGCGCGCATCCGCGAGCTGCGCGCACGCACCGGCCGGCCGCATTGGCTGATCGTCGATGAAGCGCACCACGCGATGCCCGCGAACTGGCGGCCCACCGATCAGAATCTGCCGGAGCGGCTCGAAGGCGTCGCTGATGGTCAGCGTGACGCCGAAGCTGGTCGCGCCTTCGGTGCTACGTGCGCTCGATACGCTGATCGTGCTCGGCGACCGGCCCCGCGAAATGCTGCGCGAGTTCACCGATGCGAATCGCATGCCGTCAGTCGAGAGCGTGCCGGAAGCACTGGAAGCCGGCACGGCGTTGCTGTGGAACAAGACCGCGCGGACGCCCGCCGGCGTTGGTGCGCGTCGAGCCGAGCCGCACGGAACGGCGCCGGCACCTGCGGAAATATGCCGAAGGCGAGTTGCCGGAGGATCGCAGCTTCTATTTCCGCGGCCCCGAGGGAAAGCTCAACCTGCGCGCGCACAACCTGATCCAGTTCATGGACCTCGGCGACGGCGTCGACGACGACACCTGGCTGTTTCATCTGCGTCACGGGCGAGATCTCGCAGCTGGCTGCGGCGGGAATCAAGGACGAAACGCTGGCCGACGCAAGCGGCCGCGATCGAGCGCAACCAGCAGCTCGATGCCGCCGCTTCGCGCCGCAAGATGCGCGAGCTGATCGAGGCGACGTACACGCTGCCGGCGCCAGTAGAGTCGTGTAGCATCTGCGTCATGGATTTCTTCCCCGGCTTCGAGCGGTTCCGCATCGCACCACGTCCGGCGCCGAGATCAACGGCGTCGTCGGCGGCAGCGGGCCGCCGCGTGCTGTTGCTGCAAGGCTGGCCGCAGACGCATCTCGAATGGCGGCACGTCGCGCCGGCCCTCGCGCAGCGCTTCACTGTCGTCGCGACGGATCTGCGCGGCTACGGCGACAGCAGCAAGCCGCCCGAGCGGCGAGAACCACGCGGGCTATTCCAAGCGCGCGATGGCGCAGGACCAGGTCGAAGTCATGCGCCAGCTCGGCTTCGAACGGTTCGCTGTCGTCGGGCACGATCGCGGCGGTCGCGTGGCGTGCCGCATGGCGCTCGATCATCCGCAGACCGTCACGCGACTGGCACTGCTCGACATCGTGCCGACGCGCACGGTTTACACGCAGGTCAGCAAGGATCTCGCGACCTGGTACTTCCACTGGTTCTTTCTCATCCAGCCGGCGCCGCTGCCGGAAATGCTGCTCGGCGGCCAGGCCGAGCCGTTCCTGCGCAACTTCGCTTTCCGCGGCCTGATCCCCGGCGCGATCGACGAGCCGGTGTTCGCGGAATACCTGCGCTGTTTTGCGAATCCGCAGACGCTGCATGCGATGTGCGAGGACTATCGCGCCGGCGCGAGCATCGATCTGCAGCACGACGAGGCGGATCTCGGCACGCAGCTGCCGTGCCCGACGCTGGTGTTGTGGGGCGTGCACGGCGCGATGCATCGCCTGTTCGATGTCCTGGAAACGTGGCGGCCGCGCGCCCCGACGCGCAAGGCAAGGCGCTGCCGGCAGGGCATTGGTTGCCGGAAGAGTGTCCACAGGAGCTCGCCGCTGCCCTGGTGGATTTCCTCGCTTAAGATGTCGGGCTGAAGCCTCGACCTACGGATCCGGCCCACGAGCCCGACCTACGAAGGGACATGCAATGCGACCGTCAACATTTCTCGCCGCCGCGCTCGTGCTGGCGGCAGCCACCGCTTCGGGAAAATCCGTGAACGACTCCAGCCAGCTTGCGCCCGACAATCCTTTCGCGCGCGAGAGCACCCTGCCCTATCGCCTGCCGCCGTTCGACAAGATCAAGGACGAGCACTTCAAGCCGGCGCTGCTCGCCGGCATGGCCGCAGCAGCGCAAAGAGATCGACGCGATCGCGAAGAATCCGGCGGCGCCGACGTTCGAGAACACGATCGTCGCGATGGAGCGCTCCGGCGAGCTGCTGACGCGCGCCAGCGCGGTGTTCGGCAACCTGACTGCGTCGAACACGAACCCGCAGCTCGAAGCGCTGCAGACGGAAATGTCGCCGAAGCTGTCGGCGCACAGCGACGCGATCTACCTCGACCCGGCGTTGTATCGCGCGCGTGCGCACGCTGTACGAGCAGCGCGCGTCGCTCAAGCTCGATCCGGAGTCGCTGCGGCTGCTGGAGCGCTACTCACACGAATTTCGTGCGCGCCGGCGCGCGTCTGTCCGACGCAGACAAGACGCGGCTCAAGCAGCTGAACGAAGCAGATCTCGACAGCTCACGACCGAATTCCGGCAGACCGTGCTGAAGGGCGTGAATGCTGCTGCCGTCGTCGTCGACAATCGCGCCGAGCTGGACGGCATGACGGACGAGCAGATCGCCGTCGCGGCCGAAGCCGCGAAGGAGCGCAAGCTCGAAGGCAAGTGGGTGATCGCGCTGCTGAACACCACGACGCAGCCGGCGCTCACGCAACTCAAGAATCGCGCGCTGCGCGAGCGCATCTATCGCGCATCGGCTGGCCGCGGCTGGGGCGGCGAATTCGACACGACCGACGAGATCGCGCAGATCGTGAAGCTGCGCGCGGAGCGCGCCGCGCTGCTCGGCTACAGCAGTCACGCCGCGTACGTGCTCGAGGACGAAACCGCGCTCAACGCCGGCGCAGTGAACAGCATGCTGAGTCAGCTCGCACCGCCGGCCGTCGCGAATGCGAAGCGCGAGGCTGCAGACATTCAGGCGCTGATCGACGCGCAGGCGAAAGCGAACGGCACCGCGTCGTTCAAGCTCGAGCCGTGGGATTGGGACTTCTACGCCGAGCAGGTGCGCAAGGCGCGGTATTCGCTACGACGAGTCCGAGGTGCGGCCGTACTTCGAGATGAACCGCGTGCTGGTGCGACGGCGTGCTGTTCGCCGCGCACGAGCTGTACGGCTTGAGCTTCAAGGAGCGCAAGGACCTGCCGACGTACCAGGACAGACGTGCGCGTGTTCGAAGTGTTCGACACCGACGGCTCGCCGCACGGGCTGTTCCTGGTGGACTGGTACGCGCGCAGCAACAAGCGCGGCGGCGCCTGGATGAACAGCTTCGTCGAGCAGGCGCGCCTGCTCGGCACGAAGCCGGTCGTCGTCAACAACCTCAACATTCCGAAGCCGCCGGCGGGCCAGCCGACGCTGCTCACTTCCGACGAGGTGAACACCGCGTTCCACGAATTCGGCCACGCGCTGCACGGCCTGTTCTCGAACGTGCAGTATCCGCAGTTCTCGGGCACCAGCGTGCCGCGCGACTTCGTCGAGTACCCGTCGCAGTACAACGAGATGTGGATGACCGATCCGCGCGTGCTCGCGAACTACGCGCGTCACTATCAGACCGGCGCGCCGATGCCGAAGGCGCTGATGGACAAGGTGCTCGCGGCACGCAAGTTCAACCAGGGCTATGCCACGACGGAATACCTGGCCGCCGCGATTCTCGATCAGGCCTGGCATCAGCTGCCCGCAGGCAAGACGCCGGCGCAGGCCGACGTGGCGAAGTTCGAGAGCGACGCGCTCAAGGCCGCCGGCATCGACTTCGCGCCGGTGCCGCCGCGCTATCGCTCGACGTATTTCTCGCACGTGTTCGCCAGCCCGATCGGCTATTCCGCCGGCTACTACGCCTACATCTGGAGCGAGGTGCTGGCGCGCGATACCGAGCACTGGTTCGACACGCACGGCGGGCTGAAGCGCGAGAACGGCGACCTGCTGCGGCAGAAAGTGCTGTCGCGCGGCTTCAGTGTCGATGCACTGACGATGTTCCGGGATTTCTATGGCAAGGGTCCGGAGATCGGCCCGCTGCTGGAAGCGCGCGGCCTGACCAGCGGCACTGGGACCTCCGGCCGCTGATTCGGTATGCTTGCCGCCCCCTTCATCTCTCTGCAAGGAACCGCCATGCGCCCGTTGCCCGCCTTGACATTCGCCATCGCACTCTGCGCCGCCGCAACGATGGCGCGCGCGGCCGAGCCGCAAACCGACGAAGAGAAGGCGCTGTACGCACTCGGCGTCGCGATGTCGACGAACATCACGTCGTTCAATCTCAGCGACGCGGAGCTGGAGTTCGTCAAGGCCGGCATCGCCGACGGCGCGAAGGGCAAGACGCCGAAGTTCGACCCGCAGCAGTACTTCCCGAAGCTGCAGGAGATGCAGAAGACACGCGCGGCCGCTGCCGGCAAAGCGGTGCTCGACAAGGCTGCAGCGGAGAAAGGCGCGAAGCGCACTGCCGTCGGGCCTCGTCATCACGACGCTCAAGGAAGGCACGGGCGCCGTGCCGAAGGCGACCGACACCGTCAAGGTGCACTATCACGGCACGCTGCCGAACGGCAAAGTGTTCGACAGCTCGCGTCGAGCGCAGCGAGCCGGCTACGTTCCCGCTCAACGGCGTGATCAAGTGCTGGACCGAAGGCGTGCAGCTGATGAAGGTCGGCGGCAAGAGCAAGCTGGTATGTCCCGTCCGACATCGCCTACGGCGAGCGCGGCGCGGGCAACGGCGCGATCCCGCCGGGCGCGACGCTGATCTTCGAAGTCGAGCTGCTCGGCATCGAGAAGCCCGCCGCGAAGCCAGCCCGAGAAGAAGGGCTGAGTTTTCACAGCGGAGCGATCCATGATGCGTTTGTCGATCTTCGCCGCCCTGTTGTGCGTGCTGGCCGCGCCTGCGTATGCGCAGGTGCAGGGCCAGGACTACCAGCTGCTGACGCCGCCGCAGGCGACGTCGGACGCAGGACAAGGTGGAAGTCATCGAGTTCTTCTCGTACGGCTGCCCGCACTGCTACGCGTTGCAGCCGCAGGTCGTGAAGTGGGCGGCGGAGCTGCCCGCGAACGCCACGTTCGTCCGCGTCCCGGTGTCGTTCGGCAGGCGCGAGTGGGGCCAGCTGAGCCGCGCGTACTACGCGCTCGAAGCGACGGGCGACCTGGCGCGGCTCGATGACGCGCTGTTCGAAGGCATTCACAAGGAGCAGCGGCCGCTGTTCAGCGAGGACAGCCTTGCGGCGTGGGCGGCGGAGCACGGCGTCGACGCGGGCGAGTTCCGCGCGGCCTTCGAGTCGCCGGGAGTGTCGGCGAAGACCATGCGCGCCGAGCAGCTATCGCGCGATTACAAGGTCAACAGCGTGCCGCACCTGATCGTCGACGGGAAATACATCGTGCATGGGCAAGACGCACGAGGAAATGCTGAAGATCGCGCGCCAGCTCGTCGACAAGTCGGCGGCAGAGCGCAAGACGCGAAGCGGCTGAGCTGTCGGGCTGAAGCCCGACCTACCCGCGTGCGTACGTAACACCGCCATCGACGATCAACGTCGAGCCCACGACGTAGTCGCCCGCGCGCGAGGCGAGGAAGATCGCGGCGCCGGCCATGTCCTCGTCGGTGCCGATGCGCTTCACCGGGATCCGCTTCGCGACCTCGTCCGCATGATCGCGCGCGAGCGTGTTCATGTCCGACGCGAACGCGCCCGGCGCGATCGCCGACACGACGATGTTCTCCGGCGCCAGCCGCAGCGCCATGCGCCGCGTCAGGTGGATCAGCCCCGACTTGCTCGCGGCGTACGAATACGTCTCCTGCGGATTCACCGACACGCCGTCGATCGACGCGATGTTGATCACCTTCGACGGCCGATCGGGCCGCGCGCGCGCCCCGCAGCGCGCCGTGCAGCGCCTGCGTGAGGAAGAACGGCGCCTTGAGATTCAGGTCCACGACCTTGTCCCAGCCCTTCTCCGGAAACGCGTCGAACTCGGCGAGCCACGCGGCGCCGGCGTTGTTCACGAGGATGTCGAGCTTCGACTCGTGGCGCCCGTACGCAGCGACGAGCGCCTGCGATGCCTTCGTTGCGTCGACACGTCGACGGGCAAGCGCGACGCACTTGCCGCCGCCCTGCGACAGCTCCTTGGCTGTCTGCTTCGCAGACGTCGGCTTTGCGCGAAGAGATGTAGACGCGCGCACCCTGCGCGATGAAGCCCTTCGCGATCATCTTGCCGATGCCGCGCGAGCCGCCGGTGACCAGGGCGACGCGGCCCTGCAGCGAGAACAGGTCGTTCATTGTTCTTTCCTGCAACGCTTCGGTTCGATTCGCTCAGTTGATTCCCTGGCGCAGCAGCGCATCGGGCGATGCGCCGCGGCGGTGTCCGCTGCGCGACCAGTCCAGCACCTGCGAATAGCAGGCGTCGGCGCGCAACTCGGCCGCCAGCCGCTGCGGCGTCAGTTCGGCTCCGCCGGAATCGCGCAGCAGCTGGAGCACAGCCGGAGCAGTCACTTCGCAGGCGAGATAGCGTATCTGCCGCCGCACACCTGCGGCGTCACGAATCGTGAAGATCGGCGCGACCATCGGCCCGTCGTCGCCCAGCCGCAGCGGCACGGGCTTGTCGTTCGCGGCCGTCATCAGGATGCCCGTCGGCTCGTAGCTCCATCCCTGGGAGACCAGTGCATTGGTGAAGCATGCGGTCTCGCTGACCTGGCACGACGCGAACAGCACCGCGACGACGCGGCCGCAGCCGTTGTCGAGGATCCAGCGCGACGGATTCGTCGGCGCGGATCGATTCGACACAGTCGGTCGCCGGCCATTCCGCGACGACCGCAGCGGGGATGATCGAAGCGGGGCCGGGATGCTCGGCCGCGAACAACGATCGGGCCAGCATCGAGCGCATGTCGGTGTCGCCCGGACTCACCGCCAGGTACTCGCGCGCGACGTCGACAGCCTGGCCGTACTCGCTTTGCTCCAGGTGGCTCTCGGCCGACGCCAGCATCTCCGCCTTGCGCGCGCTCATCCTGCTGTCGCTCGGCATGAGCGGCAGGATCCTCATGCCGCGCGGGTTCCGCGGCCACGCGCGGCCTGCGGCTCGCGCGCTTCGACGGCCGAGCGTCCGAGCTGCGGCATCGGTGTCCGTGCCGGAGCAATCGACGGCGAGAAATCATAGGCAGGCATCAGCTGCGTGCCACCACGTCGACGCAGTCACGATGACGAGCGCAACGGCGGCGATCAGCAGCACTGCCCCGCCGCCGCCCACGGCGAGCGCCGCGCCGGAGATTCGCGTTCGCCTCGCCAGCCACTGGCCGAATAGCCAGCTTGCCAGCGAGGCGGCGATCGTCAGCAGAGTGACGATGAGTACTGCAGTGGCCATGAACGATGCGGGTCCGTGGGTCGGCGCCAGCGTGCGCGCCGGCGCGGTTGCCGTCAATTCCGCTACGTGCCCGCATCTCGAATCGCCGCCCAGAAAAAAAGGGTCGAAAAAAGGGTTTTTCAACGGCACGCGGAGTGCTTCACAATTCGCGCAATGACCTCGCGTGACAGCAAACCGGGCGTTTCGGCCGCGCGCGCCGCCGCGGCCGGCCCTGTGTACGAGCAGCCGCTCAACGAGCGGATGCGGACGTTCCTGCGCCTGGACTTCCTCTACCAGCAGGCGCTGTTCCACGAGGAGCGCGAAGACGCGTGGTCGACGCGCGCGGCCGTCGGCTCGTTGCTGGAAATTCTTGCAATCACCGCGCGCGGCGACGTGCGCAGCGAGGTGCTCAAGGAGCTCGAGCGCCAGATGAGCGTGATGGCGACTACCAGGCGCAGCCCGGCGTCGACACCGGGCGGCTGCGCTCGGTGCTGACGAACCTCGACGCGGCTGCGCACCGAGCTGAACGCCGCAGGCGCGCTGTTCATGCAGAAGCTGCGCGATTCGGAGTTCCTCAACGCGATCAAACATCGCAGCACGATTCCCGGCGGCACCTGCGAGTTCGACCTGCCCGACTATCGCCACTGGCTCGACCAGCCGTTCGCGGTGCGCTCCGCCAATTACGGCGAGTGGATGGTCGACGATCCGGCCGCTGTGCGACGCCGTCATCGAGCTGTTGTGGCTGACGCGCGAGGCGGGCCGGCCGCGACCGGAGACGGCAGTCGGCGGCAACTTCCAGCTCGCGTTCGAGCGCGACAATCCCAGTCAGCTGCTGCGCATTGCGCTGCCGGCGGGCACGGACCTGTTTCCCGAGATCAGCGGCAGCCATCATCGCTGCAGCATCCGCTTCCTGCGCTGGACGGATCCGGGCGCGCGGCCGGCGCAGAGCGACCGAGGACGTGAAGTTCCAGCTGACCGTCTGCACGTGAGCGGACGACCGTTCCGTGCCCGACCTGCGCGCGGGCCGTCGAGTGGAGCGAAAGCTCGCCGTGGCGGCCGTTCTGCAGCGAGCGCTGCAAGCTGATCGATCTCGGCGCGTGGGCGTCGGAGCAGCACTCGATCCCGGGCAGGCGGCCGAGACGGAAGAGAAGCCGAAGACGGAAGAGTGAAGAGTCGGGCTGAAGCCCGACCTACAGGACGGACTGTGGGTCGGGCTTCAGCCCGACTCCGCCATCCTGATCCCTGCTTCCATGTGCAGCGTCTTCACGAGGAACGCCCACTGGTCGGCGAAGTCCTCGATCTGCATCCACACCGGCTTGCCGGCGCCGTGGCCGGCGCGCGTCTCGACTCGCAGCAGCACCGGATTCGGGCAGCCCTGCGCCCGCTGCAGCTGCGCAGCGAACTTGTAGCTGTGCCACGGCACGACGCGGTCGTCGTGGTCCGCAGTCGTGACGAGCGTCGGCGGATAGCACGTTCCCGGCCGCACGTTGTGCACCGGTGAGTATGCGTACATGCGCGCGGAACTCCGCCTCGTTCTCGCTCAGGCCGTAGTCGCTCGACCATTGCCGCGCGTTCGCGCTCGGCGTGTGATAGCGCAGCATGTCGAGCACGCCGACCGCCGGCAGCGCGGCGCCGAACAGATCCGGCCGCTGCGTCAGCGCTGCGCCCACCAGCAAGCCGCCGTTGCTCCGGCCGCGGATCGCGAGCTTCGGCGTCGAGGTGTACTTCTCGTCGATCAGCCATTGCGCGGCGGCGATGAAATCGTCGAACACGTTCTGCTTCTGCAGCTTCGTGCCGGCGCTGTGCCAGGCCTCGCCGTACTCGGAGCCGCCGCGCAGGTTGGCGACTGCGAAGGCGCCGCCCATTTCGAGCCACACGAGCACGGGCACGCTGAACGCCGGCTGCTGCGCGATGTTGAACCCGCCGTAGCCGTACAGCATCACCGGCGTCTGGCCGTCCTTGACGAGGTTGCGCTTGCTGGTGATGAACATCGGCACGCGCGTGCCGTCCTTGCTGCGATAGAACACCTGCTCGGTCACGAACGCGCTGGTGTCGACGGCGAGCTTCGGCGCGCGGAACACGCGTGACCTCGCCGCGTCGCGACGTCCAGGCGCGAGATCGACAGCCGGCGTCAGGAAGTCGGTGTAGGCGAAGAACGTCTCGCCGTCCTTCACGTCGCCGAAGAAGCCGGTGGCGCTGCCCGAAGCCCGGCAGCTTCACGTCGTAGAGCGCCTTGCCGTTCAGGTCGATGGCGCGCACGACCGAATGCGCATCCTGCAGGTACTGCGCGAAGATGCGGCCGCCGACGATCGACGTCTCGATCATCGCGTGCTGGCGTCTCCGGAATCACGACGCGCCAGTTCTTGCGCTCGGCCGACGTCGCCGGCACGGCGATCAGCTGCGCATTCGGCGCGTCCGCGGTCGTGCGCACGTAGAACGTGTCGTCGATCTCGGCGATGAACTCGTAGTCGGCATCGAAAGTGTCGAACAGCCGCACGACCTCGCTGGAGGGCGCGCCGTCCGGCGCCGAGCGTGCGGTAGTAGATGCCGGTCTGCTTGCGAGCCGTCGTACAGCCAGATGACCAGGTAGCGGCCGTCGTCGGAGACCTGCACGTACGGATTGCGCGTCGGATGGTCGACGACCTTGAACACGCGCTCGTCCGCTGTCCTGCGCCGTGCCCAGCCTGTGCCAGTAGACCTCGCGCTGCTTGCTGTCGTCGCCCGAGCCGTCCGCGCGCAGCGGATAGCGCGCGTAGTAGACCGTGCGCGAATCCGCGGTCCACGTGACCGGTCGCGAACTTGATGAAGCGCAGCACGTCCGGCAGGTCGGTGCCGGTCGCCACGTCGCGGAAATGCCAGGTGCGCCAGTCGGTGCCGCCGTCGGACAGGCTGTACGCGAGCACCTTGCCGTCCGGGCTCGGCACGATCTCGCCGAGCGCGATCGTCGCGTCCTTGCTCAGCGTGTTCGGATCGAGCAGCACGCGCGGCTGCGCCGTGCAGGCCGTCGGCGACGTACAGCACGCTCTGGTTCTGCAGGCCGTCGTTGCGCAGATAGAAGTAGCGGCCGCCGCGCTGCACGGGCATGCTCGTAGCGCTCGTAGTTCCACAGCTCCGTCATGCGCTTCTTGATCGCCTCGCGCGCCGGAATCGCCTTCGAGATACGGCTGCGCGAGCGCGTTCTCCGCGCTGATCCACTGGCGCGTCTGCGCGTCGTCGACCTGCTCGAGCCAGCGATACGGATCCTCGACGCGCGTGCCGTGATAGTCGTCGACTTGCTCGACGCGCGCGGCCGGCGGATACGCGAACGCGGGCTGCGCGTCGCCTGAGGCGTCGATCATGACGGGTCGAGTCGGCGCTGCAGGCGCGCAGCAGCAGCAGCAGCGGGAGCGCGAGGGCCTTCGTGCATGAGAACCTCTGGCGATCGTGATTGCGGTGCGGTAGTTTAGTGTCATCATTGCGGCGGAATGAATCGGTCAGCACTCCATCATGCGGTATACAACGGCCCTGCTCGTGTCATCTCGTCGCAATCCATGCAACCGCCGCACCGCTCACCGTCGAGCGCATCTTCGGCGCCCCCGACCTGAGCGGGCCGCGCCTGCGCGAGGCGAAATTCTCGCCGGACGGGCGCTACGTCACCTACCTGCAGGGCAAACCCGACAACAAGGACCAGCTGGACCTGTGGGCGTTCGACACGCGCACCGGCAAGTCGCGGCTGCTGGTCGATTCGCGCGCGCTGGTCGGCGACGAAGAGCGGCTGTCGGCGGAGGAAGAAGCCCGGCGCGAGCGGCAACGCACGGCCTCGCTGCGCGGAATCGTCGAGTACCAGTTCTCCGCCGACGGGCGGCGGCTGCTGATTCCGCTCGGCGGCGATCTGTATTTGTACGAGTTGAATGCGCGCGCGAATCCGGTCACGCGCCTGACGCACGAGCGCCAGCTACGAGACCGACGCGCGCTTCTCGCCCGGCGGGCGCTACGTCAGCTTCATCCGCGACCAGAACCTGTTCGCGATCGACCTGCGCACGCGCCAGGAGCGCGCGCTGACCACCGACGGCGCGGGGCTGGTGCAGAACGGCGTCGCGGAATTCGTCGCGCAGGAAGAGATGGATCGCGACACCGGCTACTGGTGGTCGCCGGACGATTCGCACATCGCGTTCACGCGCATCGACGATGCGCCGGTGCAGGAAGTCGAGCGCTTCGAGATCAACGCCGACGGCGCACGCATGTATCGGCAGCGCTATCCGGCCGCGGGCACGCCCAACACGCGCGTCGAGCTGAAAGCTGCTGGAGCTCGCTTCCGGCAAGGTGACGCCGGTCGAGCTGGAGCTCGGCGACGGCTATCTCGCGCGCGTCGACTGGTTCCCGGACTCGAAGCACCTCGCGGTCCAGCGCCAGACGCGCGACCAGAAGCGGCTCGACCTGCTGAAGGTCGACGTCGCGAGCGGCAGCTCGCAGCGTGCTGCTGACGGAGACGAGCCCGAACTGGATCGAGCTGCACAACGACCTGCACTTCCTCGAGACGCCGGCCGGCGTTCGTGTGGAGCTCGCGGCGCTCGGGCTACAAGCATCTCTATCTGTACGATCTCGACGGCAAGCTGCTGCGGCCGCTCACCGCCGGCGAGTGGATGGTCGTCGGCGACGGCATCGAGAACGGACTGGTCGGCGTCGACGAGAAGCGCGGCAACGTGTACTTCCTGGCGAACGCAGCCTCGCCGCTCGAACGCCAGCTGTACGTCGACTTCGCTCGACACGCGCACGCCCGAAGCTCCGCGGCGGATCTCGCGCGAAGCGGGCTGGCACGACGCGAAGCTGCTGCCGGGCGCGCGCGGTTACCTCGATCTGTATTCGTCGCCGGATCAGCCGCCGACTGCGAGCCTGCACAAGCTCGACGGCTCGCTGCAGCACTGGCTGGTGCGCAACGCGCTCGACGCAACGCATCCGTATCACGAGTTCCTCGCCGATCACGTCAAGGAAGAGTTCGGCTCGATCGCAGCGGAGGACGGCCAGCAGCTGAACTACCGCCTGCTCAAGCCGGCGGGCCTGCAGGCCGGCAAGCGCTACCCGGTCATCGTCGATGTCTACGGCGGGCCGCACAACCAGTACGTCAAGCAAGGACTGGATGGGCGGCGCGCGCGCGCCGCAAGGCTACTTCCGCCAGATTCTCGCGCAGCACGGCTTCGTCGTGTTCACGCTCGACAATCGCGGCTCGGGTTTCCGCGGCAACGCGTTCGAAACCGCGCTCGCGCAGCGCCTCGGCAAAGTCGAGATCACGGATCAGCTGCGCGGCGTGGAGTTCCTGAAGACGCTGCCGTTCGTCGATCCGCAACGCATCGGCATCATGGGCTGGAGCTACGGCGGCTACATGACGCTGATGGCGCTCACGACGACCGACGCGTTCAAAGCCGGCGTGGCCGGCGCGCCGGTCACCGACTGGCGGCTCTACGACACGCACTACACCGAGCGCTATCTCGGCTTGCCGAGCGCCAACGCGAGCGGCTACGAGGCGAGCGCAGTGCTGCCGCACGTCGGCGCGCTGCACGGCAAGCTGCTGCTGGTGCACGGCATGGCGGACGACAACGTGCTGTTCACGCACAGCACGATGCTGATGCAGGCGCTGCAATCGCAAGTCGAAGCCGTTCGACGTGATGACCTACCCGGGCGGCAAGCACGGGCTGGTGCGCATGCCGCAGCAGGGCCGGCACTTCTACGAGATGGTGCTGCGCTTCTTCGAGCGCGAGCTGTAGTCGCGCAGCGCTCCGATCATCGGCAGATCGGCTTCGAGCAGGCCGACGCGCTCCAGATCGTCGATCGCGGCCCACTGCAGCGCCGGCGCGTCGAGCGGCTGCGGCTCGCCGCTGTAGCGAGTGACGACCCACAGATCGAGCAGCACGCGGCGGTGCGGATACTGGTGCTCGTAGGCGATCAGCGGCGCCGCTTCGTGGACTTCGATGCCGAGCTCCTCGCGCAGCTCGCGCACGAGCGCGTCGCGCGGCTCCTCGCCCGGCTCGACGCTTGCCACCGGGAAATTCCCAACCGCCGCCATGTGCTTGCCGGCCGGACGCTGCGCGATGAGCACGCGGCCGCGGAGTCGAACAGTGCGCCGGCGACGACGTGGATCGACGGGACCCTCAGCCTTCTTTCGCCAGCGCGCCGTGGCAATGCTTGTACTTCTTCCCGGAGCCGCACGGGCACGGCTCGTTGCGGCCGACCTTCTTGGTCTCGCGCACGAACTGCGCGACCGGCTCGGCAGCGCCGCGCTGCTGCGGCTCGGCCACCGGACCCTGCGGTGCTGGCGGCGCCGTGATCTGCTCCGGCGCGGCGTGCTGGAACTGCATCGCGCGCGCCAGGCGGCGCTGGCGCTCTTCTTCTTCGCGCATCGATCTCGGCCTGCGTGCGCAGCTGCATCCGCGACAGCACCGACACCGTGTCGTGCTTGATGCGATCGAGCATCGCGGTGAACAGCTCGAACGCCTCGCGCTTGTATTCCTGCTTCGGATTCTTCTGCGCGTAGCTGCGCAGGTGGATGCCCTGGCGCAGGTAGTCCATCGCGGCGAGGTGCTCGCGCCAGTGCGAGTCGAGCTGATGCAGCATGATCGCCTTCTCGATCGGCCGCACCAGCTCGCGCGCCGTACTGTCTGCACCTTGGCCTCGTAGGCGCGATCGACCTCGTCGAAGATCTTCTCGCGCAGGCCGTCCTCGGCCATGTTCTCGTCGGCTTCCAGCCAGCTCTTGGCGTCGATGCGCACGGCGAAGTCGCGCTCGATCGCCTGGTTCAGGCCTTCGATGTCCCACATCTCTTCCGGGCTCTTCGGCGGCACGAAGCGGTCGATGATCGTGTTCACGACTTCGTGACGGATGCCGGCCACGGCATCGGCGACATCCTCGGCGCGCCATCAGCTCGGTGCGCTGCTGGTAGATGACCTTGCGCTGATCGTTGGCGACGTCGTCGTACTCGAGCAGGTTCTTGCGGGCGTCGAAGTTGTGCGCCTCGACCTTGCGCTGCGCGCGCTCGATCTGCTTCGACAGCATGCGGCTCTCGATCACCTCGCCTTCCTTCATGCCGGCCGTCTGCAGCCAGCGCTTGGTGCGCTCGGGATCGCCGAAGATGCGCATCAGGTTGTCTTCGAGCGAGAGATAGAAGCGGCTCGAGCCCGGGTCGCCCTGACGGCCGGAACGGCCGCGCAGCTGGTTGTCGATGCGCCGCGACTCGTGGCGCTCGGTGCCGACGATGTGCAGGCCGCCCGACGCGATCACCGCGTCGTGGCGCTTCTGCCATTCCTCGCGCGCGCGCCGGCGCGTCGGTCTCGTCGGCCGGATCGATCTGGTGCAGCTCGGCTTCGAGATTGCCGCCGAGCACGATGTCCGTGCCGCGGCCGGCCATGTTGGTGGCGATCGTCACGGCGCCGGGCCGCCCGGCCTGCGCGACGATGTGCGCCTCGCGCTCGTGCTGCTTGGCGTTCAGCACCTCGTGCGCGATCTTCTGCTTCTGCAGCAGGTCCGACAGGAACTCGGAGGTTTCGATCGACGTCGTGCCGACCAGCGCCGGCTGGCCGCGCTTCACGCAGTCGCGGATGTCCTCGAGGATCGCGTCGAACTTGTCCTTCGCCGTCAGGTACACGAAATCGGAGTGGTCCTGCGCGGACCATCGGCCGGTGCGTCGGGATCACCACGACCTCGAGGCCGTAGATCGACTGGAACTCGAACGCCTCGGTGTCCGCGGTGCCGGTCATGCCGGAGAGCTTCGAGTACATGCGGAAGTAGTTCTGGAACGTGATCGAGGCGACCGTCTGGTTCTCCTCGCGCACGCGCACGCCTTCCTTCGCCTCCACCGCCTGGTGCAGGCCGTCCGACCAGCGCCGGCCCGGCATCGTGCGGCCGGTGAACTCGTCGACGATGATCACTTCGCCGTTGCGGACGATGTACTCGACGTCGCGGTGATAGAGCGCGTGCGCGCGCAGCGCCGCGTTCAGGTGATGCATGAGGCGGATGTTCGCCGCGTCGTACAGGCTCTCGCCCGGCTGCAGCAGCCCGGCCTCGGCGATCAGCTCCTCGGCGTGCTCGTGGCCCGAGTCGGACAGGTGCACCTGGCGCGTCTTCTCGTCCGCCCAGTAGTCGCCCTCGCCTTCCTCGCTCTCCTGCCGCTTCAGGCGCGGCGCGAGCTGGTTGATGCGCACGTACAGCTCGGTGCTCTCCTCCGCCGGGCCGGAGATGATCAGCGGCGTGCGCGCTTCGTCGATCAGGATCGAGTCCACTTCGTCGACGATCGCGTAGGCGAGGCCGCGCTGCGCGCGGTCGGCGAGCCGGAACGCGAGGTTGTCGCGCAGGTAGTCGAAGCCGAATTCGTTGTTGGTGCCGTAGGTGATGTCGCAGGCGTAGGCGGCGCGCTTCTCGTCGGGGGTCTGGCCGCTCTTGATCACGCCGACCGTCAGGCCGAGGAAGCGATAGACCGGGCCCATCCAGTCCGCGTCGCGCTGGGCCAGGTATTCGTTGACCGTGACCACGTGCACGCCCTTGGCGGGCAGCGCGTTCAGGTAGGCCGGCAAGCGTCGCGACCAGCGTCTTGCCTTCGCCGGTGCGCATCTCGGAGATCTTGCCCTGGTGCAGCACCATGCCGCCGATCAGCTGCACGTCGAAGTGCCGCATGCCGAGCGTGCGGCGCGACGCCTCGCGCACCGCCGCGAACGCCTCCGGGCAGCAGGTCCTCGAGCGTCCTCGCCGCCGGCCAGCCGCTGGCGGAACTCGGCGGTCTTGCCCTTGAGCTGCTCGTCGCTCAGCGCCTTGAACGACTCTTCCAGCGCGTTGGTGCGGGCGACGCTTTTGTTATAGCCATTCAGAAGCCGCTGATTGCGGCTGCCGAACAGCTGGGCAAGCCAATTGGCCACGACCGGAACTCCGAGATGGACGGGGGAGTAAGCCGGTTATTGTACACGCGGGGCGGTTTTCAACCGGGCCGAGGGAAATTCGACCCGTGAACAGGGTCCGCCTGTGCGGGGACGCGGCTCGCGAGCCGCGGTTATCGCTTGACGAAGCTCATCGGGTCGACGGCCCGGCCCTGCTTCAGCACTTCGAAGTGCAGGTGCGGGCCGGTCGAGCGGCCGGTCGAGCCGATCAGCGCGATCGGCTGACCCTTCTGGACGGTGTCGCCGAGCGCCACGAGCACGCGCTGGTTGTGCGCGTAGCGCGTGACGTAGCCGTTGCCGTGGTTGATCTCGACGCACTTGCCGTAGCCGAAGCGCTCCTTCGAATAGGTCACGACGCCGGAGGCGACCGCGACCACTTCGGCGCCGGACGGGCCGGCGAAATCGAGGCCGCGATGGAACGCGCTGCGGCCGGTGAACGGATCGGCGCGATGGCCGAAATAAGAGGAGATCCAGCCCTGCGTCACCGGGCGGCCGCCCGGCACGATCTGCCGGCTCAGGTTGCGCGTCGAGATCAGGCTCTCGAGCACGCTCAGCTGGCGCTCGCGATCCTTGATCTGGTTCGCGAGGTCATCGAGCATCGCGGTCAGCTCCGGCGCCGCGGCGACCGCGCCTTCGACGACGCCTTCGGGACCGCCGACCGCCGGCTCGCTCTCGAAATCGAATTCGCCCTTGTCGAGCTTCGCCATCTCGGTGAGACGGCGGCCGAGCGCATCGAGGCGGATCACGTGCGCGTTCATCTGGCCGACGCGGCTGGCGAGCGCATCGAGGCGATCCTGCAGCTCGCGGCGCGTGGCGAGCACCTGCGCGCGCTGCTCTTCGAGCTTCGCGCCCCACTCGACCACCTGCTGGCCGGGATCGTTCAGCGCGCCGCTGCGCCCGAGCTGCATGCCCGCGAACAGCACGCCCGCGAGAACAGCGACGACCGCGGCGATCGTCACCGTCAATGCAAGAGGACGGCCGAGCTCGATCTGGCGGGCTCGCCCATGCCTCTTGGAGAAGACGATGACATTCATGCGATCAGCCTCTTGTCGGCCGTACAATACACTCTGTACATCACAGCGCAGTCTTCTCAGCGAGCCCGGATCACAAACGACCGGCGGCGCCACCGAGTTCACTCGCGACAGGCGTTGGACGTAGAACCGACAAGTTCGTGTTGTACATCCTGGCAACCCCGCTATCGTGATCGAACTGAGCGATCCTTAGACCGGTGGCTTTGCGTCCCCGCCTTTCGACGGGTTTGCCCTGAGCAGTGCGTCTTTCGAGGGGGAATATGCAGAATCCGCCGACGAAAGATCAAGCAGACACGCCTCACATAACGATGCTTTCAGTTTATGTCTGACCGCTTCAAACACGTCGTCAGAGACCTCGGTGCCGCTGTTCGCGGACCTGGAACGGCGCGTGCAGGCCACGATCGATTTAACCGCGCAGGTGCGTACCGCTCTGCAGGGCGCCGAGAAAGACCACGTAGTTTCAGTCAGTTGCCGGGACGACACGCTGGTCGTGCTGGCCGATTCCGCCGCCTGGTGCCCGCGCATCCGGTACGCCCAGCACCAGGTGCTCGACGCGCTCCGCGCAAGCGGTGAGACGCGGTTCACAAAATTGAAGGTGAAAGTGGGCAGGAAGTAAATCGGCACGGGGGGCAACGGTGCGCGGGCCGGCTCTCATGCCGTGACCATCGCCGCCGCCGGAATGTAGGAAATCGGCGCAGTCCTTCACGTCGTCGAACGTCACTTCTTCCCACGCGCTCGGCGTGTTGATCAGCGTTGCGCAGCAGCTTGTTGTTGAGCGCGTGGCCGGACTTGTGGCCGCTGAACTCGCCGATGAGGCTGCGGCCCAGCAGGTACAGGTCGCCGATCGCGTCCAGGATCTTGTGCTTGACGAACTCGTCCTCGTAGCGCAGCCCGTCCTCGTTCAGCACGCGGTAGTCGTCGAGCACGATCGCGTTGTCCATCGTGCCGCCGAGCGCGAGGTTCTTCGAGCGCAGGAATTCCAGGTCGCGCATGAAGCCGAAAGTGCGCGCGCGGCTGATCTCCTTCAGGAACGAGGTCGTCGAGAAATCCATCGAGGCGCTCTGCGCGCGCTTCTTGAAGATCGGGTGATTGAACTCGATCTCGAAATTCACCTTGAAGCCGTTGATACGGATCGAAGCGCGCCCACTTGTCGCTCGTCCTGCACCAGGATCGATTCGAGCACGCGCACGAAGCGCTTCGCGCGCCGGCTGCTCCTCGATGCCGGCCGACTGCAGCAGGAACACGAACGGGCCGGCGCTGCCGTCCATGATCGGCACTTCCTCCGCCGACAGGTCGACGTAGGCGTTGTCGAGCCCGAGCCCGGCGAACGCCGACAGCAGGTGCTCGATGGTCGAGACGCGCACGTTGTCGCGGATCAGCGTCGTGCCGAGCATCGTGTCGCCGACGTTCTCGGCGTACGCGCGGATGTCCACCGGCTGGTCGAGATCGGTGCGGCGGAACACCACGCCCGTGTCGACGGGCGCAGGACGCAGCACCATCAGCACTTTCTTGCCGGAGTGCAGCCCCACGCCGGTGGCGCGGATCGTGTTCTTGAGCGTTCGTTGTCGCAGCATTCGCGTCGAGACCTCGGAAACCGTCCTCCTACGCACGTTGCGGACCTGCAACGGGCGCAGACCGTAACATCGCGGCATCGCAGCGGCAAGCCTCTGACCTGCCGCTACTTTTGCGGCGGCGCCCTTCCGCCGTCCGCCTCCGCGCGGTCCGCCGCGAAATCGTGCCGCGACCTGTGAGAGCGCCACTGCCCTCACGCGATTTCGTGCGGTGCCTTCAGTCCGCCTGCCGCCGCAGGAACGCCGGGATGTCGAGCATCGAGGTGTCCTCGGAGCGTCAACCCGTCGCCCACTGCCCGTCTCGGCGTAACCGACTGCGGGTCCCGCTGGTTGCGGATGTAGGTCGGCACGTGCAGGTCGTCGAGCGTCGGCACGCGCTGATTGCGTCCGCCGGCGATCGCCGTCATGCGACGCGCCGTCCGTGCTGTGGCTGCTGTCTGCGCACCCGGCCGGCCGATTCCCGTCGCGACCACGGTGACGCGAATTTCCTCGCGCATCTCCGGATCGATGACGCAGCCCACGACCACGTTGGCGTCCTCGGAGGCGTACTGCTTCACCGTATCGCCGACCATGCTGAACTCGCTGGTGCGCAGGTCCATGCCGGCGGTGACGTTGATCAGCAGGCCGTGCGCGCCCTGACAGATTCACGTCCTCCAGCAGCGGGCTGGACACGGCGGCCTCGGCAGCCTCGCGCGCCCGGTTGTCGCCGCGCGCCGAGCCCGAGCCCATCATCGCCATGCCGGTTTCCGCCATGACCGTGCGCACGTCGGCAAAGTCGACGTTGATCATGCCGGGCCGGGTGATCAGCTCGGCAATACCTTGGACCGCGCCTTGCAGCACCTGGTTCGCTGCCTTGAACGCATCGAGCAGCGTCACGTCGCCGCCGAGCACCGTCAGCAGCTTCTGGTTCGGGATCGTGATCAGCGAGTCGCAGTGCTTGCCGAGCTCGGCGATGCCGGTGTCGGCCGAGCCGAGGCGCTTGCGGCCTTCCATGTCGAACGGCTTCGTCACGACCGCGACCGTGAGGATGCCGAGCTCCTTCGCGACCTGCGCCACGACCGGCGCCGCGCCGGTGCCCGTGCCGCCGCCCATGCCGGCGGTGATGAACAGCATGTCCGAGCCTTCGATCATCTCGATGATGCGATCGCGGTCTTCCATCGCCGCCTGGCGGCCCGACCTCGGGATCGGCGCCGGCGCCGAGTCCCTTGGTGATGTTGCAGCCGATCTGCAGGCCGACCTTCACCTTGGAGTGCTTGAGCGCCTGCGCATCGGTGTTGATGCAAATGAAATCCACGCCTTCGATCCCGGCGGAGATCATGTGCGCGACGGCGTTGCCGCCGCCGCCGCCGACCCCGATCACCTTGATCACGGCGCCTTGGTTTTCTGTATCAGCGAGTACGAACATCGTTAGTCCCCTCGATGTCTGCGAGACATCTTCTCCAACCGCCTTCAACACGCTGCGGTATCGGTTGCGCTCAGAGGACGCAATCGATGTCACAGCCCTTCGACTCAAAGACAAAAACATCAAAAATTGCCTTGAAACCATGCCTTCATCCGGTCCAACACGCCGCGCACCTGGCCGAGCGGCTCGCCGCGCCGGCCGCGCAGGTAGTTCTCGCGGCCGTACAGCAGCAGGCCGACGCCGGTCGAATGAATCGGATTGCTCACGACGTCGACGAGCCCGGTGATGTACTGCGGAATGCCGAGCCGCACCGGCATGTGGAAAACTTCTTCCGCGAGCTCCACCGCGCCTTCCATCTTCGAGCTGCCGCCGGTGAGCACGACGCCCGCGGCGATCACTTCCTCGAAGCCGGAGCGGCGCAGCTCCTCGCGGATCAGCGCGAACAATTCCTCGTAGCGCGGCTCGACCACTTCGGCGAGCGTCTGGCGCGCCAGTCGGCGCGGCGGGCGATCGCCCACGCTCGGCACCTCGATCGTTTCGTCCGAGTTCGCGAGCTGCGACAGCGCGCAGGCGAACTTCAGCTTGATCTCCTCCGCGTGATGCGTCGGCGTGCGCAGGCTGACCGCGATGTCGTTGGTCACCTGGTCGCCGGCGATCGGGATCACGGCGGTGTGGCGGATCGCGCCGCCGGAGAACACCGCGATGTCGGTCGTGCCGCCGCCGACGTCGACCAGGCACACGCCCAGCTCTTTCTCGTCGTCGGCGAGCACGGCGTAGCTGGAGGCGAGCTGCTCGAGCACGACGTCCTCGACCGCCAGCCCGCAGCGCTGCACGCACTTCACGATGTTCTGCGCGGCGCTCTCGGCGCCGGTGACGATGTGCACCTTCGCTTCCAGGCGCACGCCCGACATGCCGATCGGCTCGCGGATGCCC
The DNA here is from genome assembly GCA_963830745.1 of uncultured Gammaproteobacteria bacterium. Lineage (GTDB taxonomy): Bacteria > Pseudomonadota > Gammaproteobacteria > Steroidobacterales > Steroidobacteraceae > Steroidobacter. The sequence goes on along the minus strand of CAWHNL010000004.1, from coordinate 541,082 downwards.
TCCTGGCTGTCGATCAGGAATTCCTGCGGCAGGATGTGCAGGATCTTCTGGTCGGCGGGAATCGCCACTGCGCGCGCCGCGTCGATGACGCGGTCGACGTCCTCCGAGGTCACTTCCTTGTTGCGGATCGCGACGATGCCGTGCGAGTTCAGGCTGCGCACGTGGCTGCCGGCGATGCCGGCGTACACCGAGTGGATCTCGCAGCCGGCCATCAGCTCCGCTTCTTCGACCGCGCGCTGGATCGACTGCACGGTCGATTCGATGTTGACGACGACGCCGCGCTTCAGGCCGCGCGAGGGATGCGAGCCGAGGCCGACCACTTCGATGCGGCCGTCGTGCGTGATCTCCCCGACGATCGCCACGACCTTCGACGTACCGATGTCGAGGCCGACGATCAGGTTGCGGTCATTCTTTCTAGGCATCTGGCGTTGCATCCTCGGCACCATGCGCGACGCGCGTGGGCGTGTTCCAGCCGATCGAGAAACCGTTGCTGTAGCGCAGGTCGACGTAACTGATCTCGGCGGCGCGCGCCGCGACGACCGAGCTGGCGATTGCGATGAAGCGTTCCAGGCGCGCCGCGACGTCCTGCCGGCCGAGACGCACGCGCGCGCCGTTGCCGAGCGTGAGCTGCCACGCGCCGCGCGCATCGAGCTCGACCTGCGACAAGCGCATGCCGACGGCGAGCAGGCGCGGATACGTCTTGAGGTACAGCTGCGCGACCTGCGCTTCGGTGCCCGGCGGGCCGATCAGCTGCGGCAGCTCCGGAGGAATGTGCCGCGCGTGGGGCAGGAACAGATCGCCGCGCGTATTCATCAGGCCGTCTTCGCCCCAGCGCGCGACGGCAACGTGCTCGGTGATGAACACGCGCACGCCGTTCGGCCAGCGGCGCTCGACGCGCGCGCGATCGACCCACGGGATGCTTTCGAGCGCGGCGCGCAGCGCGTCGAGATCGACCGAGAGGAAGCCAGCGCCGCGGAACGGCGCGACCACTTCCTCGATCTGCACCGGCGCGACGCGCTGGAAGCGACCGCCGACTTCGACCTGACCGATCGGCCGATCGAAGGCGAGCGCCAGTCCCCACAGCATGATGCCGATGCCGACCATCATGCCGGCGACACCGAGCGCGGACTGCAAGCCGCCGGCGAGCACCGGCTTGAGCCAGGCGAGCGAGAAGCCGCGGCCCGCGCGCTCGGGCTTGCGACGATTGCGTTTGCGAGCGCCGAAGATCATGGCTGCTCGATCTCCCGCGCGCTGCGCGTCGAGGCTCGTTTCGAGAATCCGCCACACCAGGTCGTCGAACTCGATGCCGAAGGCCTTCGCGCCCTTCGGCACGAGCGAGTGACTGGTCATGCCGGGCGTGGTGTTCACTTCGAGCAGGTAGTTGGCGCCATTGCGATCGCGCATCAGATCGACGCGACCCCAGCCGCTGCACGCGGCCGTGCGGAATGCTTCGAGCGCGAGCGCGCGCATCTCCGTCTCCGCCGTGCCGTGCAGGCCCGGGCAGATGTACTGCGTGTCCTCGGCGACGTACTTGGCGTGGTAGTCGTAGTACTCGCCCGGCGGGCACGATGCGGATCGTCGGCAGCGCCTCGTCGTGCAGGATGCCGACGGTGAATTCCTCGCCTTCGATCAGCTGCTCCATCAGCAGCTCGCCCTCGTAGCGCGCGGCGAGCGCGACCGCCTGCGGCAGATCGGCTTCCTTGAAGACGCGGCTCACGCCGACGCTCGAACCTTCGCACGCGGGCTTGACGATCACCGGCAGTCCGAGCCAGCGCGCCGCGGCGGTGACATCGTCCGTGCGCGACAGCCGCGCGTAACGCGGAGTCGGCATGTTGAGCGACAGCCACACCTGCTTCGTGCGGATCTTGTCGAGCGTCAACGCGGAGCCGAGCACGCCCGAGCCGGTGTACGGCACGCGCAGCGCATCGAGCAGGCCTTGCACGACGCCGTTCTCGCCGTCGCCGCCGTGCATGATGTTGAACACGCGATCGCAGCGCTTCGCCGCGATGTCGGCGAGCAGCGCGGGCATGCCGTCGACCGGATGCGCATCGACGCCGCGGCGAAGCAGAGCGTCGAGACAGTTCTGGCCGGAGTTCAGCGACACCTCGCGCTCGGACGACGTCCCGCCCAGCAACACCGCTACGCGGCCGAAGTCCCGCGGATCCGTGGTCTGCATGCTCATCGTCCTTCTCCCACGATGCGCACCTCGGGCTTGAGCTGCACGCCGTGCACGCGCTGCACCGTCGCCATCACGTACTGAATCAGCTGCTCGATGTCCGCTGCGCTGGCGGTGCCGTCGTTGACGATGAAATTCGCGTGCATCTCCGAGACGCGCGCGCCGCCGATGCGATGTCCCTTGAGGCCGGCGCGTGTCGATCAGGCGCGCCGCGTGATCGCCCGGCGGATTCGTGAACACCGAGCCGCACGACCATTCGCCGATCGGCTGCGTCGCCTTGCGACGCGCGAGCAGCAGGCGGATGTCTTCGTTGCTCACGCCGGGACGCTGTTCGAAGCGTGAGACGCGCGCCGAGGAACCATTCGTCCGGCGGGCCGCTCACGTGGCGATAGCTCGCGACGTAGTCGCTCGCCGGCCGCTCATGCCGCACGCCGTCGCGATCGATCGTCGCGACGCCGAGCACGTGCCGCCAGGTTTCGCCGCCGAACGCGCCGGCGTTCATCGCCAGCGCGCCGCCGAGCGTGCCGGGAATGCCGGCGAAGAACTCCGCGGGACCCGAGGCCCCACTTGATGCACTGCTTGGCGAGCTTCGCGCACGCGACGCCGCTGCCGCACCAGATCTCGGTGTCGCTGCGACGCTCCAACTCATCGAAGACGCCGTGCGTCTCGATCACCGCGCCGCGAATGCCGCCGTCGCGCACCAGCAGGTTGCTGCCGAGCCCGATCCACATCACCGTCGTGTCCGGTTCGAGGCTGCGCAGGAATGCCGCGACGTCGGCGACGTCGAGCGGCCGGAAAAACAGATCCGCCGGGCCGCCGACGTGCCACGACGTGTGCTTCGACATGGGCTCGCCGTGACGCACGCGCGAAGCGATATCGGGCGGCAACGCCAGCGCGTTCATGGCCGCCTCCGATCGACGAACGGCGCCGGCTGCAGCGAAGCGAGCGCGGCCGGCAACTCCGCCGCCGCTGCGCCGATGCTGCCGGCGCCCATCGTCACGATCACATCGCCGTCGCGCGCGATCTGGATCAGCGCGCGCGGCAGGTCTTCGATCTTCTCGACGAGGAGCGGCTCGACGCGGCCATGCGAGCGGATCGCGCGGCAGATCGCCTTGCCGTCGGCGCCGGCGATCGGCGCTTCGCCGGCCGCATACACTTCGGTGACGATCAATGCATCGACGCTCGCGAGCACGCGCGCGAAGTCGTCGAGCAGATCGCGCGTGCGCGTGTAGCGATGCGGCTGGAACGCCAGCACGATGCGCCGCCCCGGCCAGCCCTGACGGATCGCTTCGAGCGTCGCGGCCAGCTCCGTCGGGTGATGACCGTAATCGTCGATCAGCGTGACGCGACCGACCGCGGTCTGCACGTCGCCGTACTGCTGCAGGCGGCGATCGACGCCGTGGAAATTCGCGAGCGCGGCCTGGATCGCGTCGAACGCGACGTTCAGCTCCAGCTGCGACGGCGATCGCCGCGAGCGAGTTGAGCACGTTGTGCGTTCCGGGCAGATTCAGCTGCACCGGCAGCAGCGTCTGCGAGCCGCGTCGCTGCACGTCGAAGCGCGTCTGCGTGCCCTGGCGCACGATGTTGATCGCGCGGATGTCGGCGTCGCGCTTCGATGCCGTACGTCACGACCGGGCGCGCAATGCTCGGCAGCAGGCTGGCCGCAACCGGATCGTCGGCGCACACGATCGGCGACGCCGTAGAACGGCATGTTGTGCAGGAAGTCGATGAAGCTCTGCTTGAGGCGATCGAAGTCGCCGTCGTGCGTGGCGAGATGATCGTTGTCGACGTTGGTGACGATCGCCATCATCGGATGCAGGTGCATGAACGACGCGTCGCTCTCGTCGGCTTCGGCGACCAGATAATTGCCGGTGCCGAGCCGCGCATTGCTGCCCGCGCTCTTGAGCCGTCCGCCGATGACGAACGTCGGATCGAGGCCGCCTTCGGCGAGGATCGATGCGACCATGCTGGTCGTCGTGGTCTTGCCGTGCGTGCCGGCCACCGCAATCGCGTAGCGGAAGCGCATCAGCTCGCCGAGCATCTGCGCGCGTTGCACGATCGGCACGCGCCGCTCCTTCGCCTCCAGCACTTCTGGGTTGTCGGGCTGCACGGCGCTCGACACGACCAGCACGTCGGCCTTGCCGACGTTGGCTGCGGCGTGCCCGAAAGTGATCTGCGCGCCCAGCTGCGCCAGCCGCTGCGTCACGGCGTTCGGCTTCAGGTCGCTCCCCTGCACCTGGTAGCCGAGATTCAGCAGCACTTCGGCGATCCCGCCCATGCCGCTGCCGCCGATGCCGACGAAGTGGATGCGGTTGATGCGGCGCATGCGATCGGTCATCGCGCGCCTCCCGCGACCGCGTCGCATGCATCGGCGAGCCGCACGTCCGCATCGATGATTGCGACTGAGCGCGCGCGCGCCGCCATCTCCGCGAGCTTGGCGCGCCCGCCGCGCAAGCAGTTTCTGCAACTCCTCGGCGAGGCGCGGCGGCGTCAATTGCGCTTCGGCGATCGACACGGCGGCCTGCGTGTCGACGAGGAACTTCGCGTTGAGCGTCTGGTGATCGTCGACCGCGGCGGCGAACGGCACGAAAATCGCCGGCAGTCCCGCGGCGGCAAGCTCGGAAACGGTGAGCGCACCGGAGCGGCAGACGACGAGGTCCGCCCACGCGTACGCTTCCGCCATGTCGTCGATGAAGGCGCGCACGTCGGCCTGCACGCCGTGCTTCGCGTACAACTCCTGCGCCTGCGCGAGATGCCGCTCGCCCGCCTGATGAATGACGATCGGCCGTGACGCGACGTCGATCGTCGCGAGCGCCGCGGGCACGACCGCGTTGAGACGCGCCGCGCCCTGGCTGCCGCCGAATACGAGCAAGCGCAGCGGCCCGCTCCTGCCACCGAAACGTTCCGACGGCGCCGCGCAGCGCAGCGATCTCGCGCCGCACGGGATTGCCGACACGCTCGGCGCGTGCGCTCGGCGGGAAGCTCGCGGGAAACGCTTCGAGCACGCGTCGCGCGAGACGCGCCAGCAGGCGATTGGTCATGCCGGCCACTGCGTTCTGCTCGTGGATCACCAGCGGCCGGCGCGTCAGCCACGCCGCGACGCCGCCCGGCCCCGACACGAAGCCGCCCGCGCCGAGTACGACGTTCGGCTGCCGGCGACGCATCACCTGCAGGCTCTGCCAGATCGCCAGCGACAACTTGAATGGCGCGGCGAGCCACGTCGCGAAGCCTTTGCCGCGCAACCCGCTCACGCTGATCCATTCGATCTCGATGTGCTGCGGCGGAACGAGCTTCGCTTCGAGTCCGCGCTGCGTGCCGAGCCACACCGGCTCGTAGCCGCGCTCGCGCAACACGCGCGCAGCGGCGAGCGCCGGAAAAACGTGACCACCGGTGCCGCCAGCCATGATGAGGACGGTGCCGCTTCATTGCGCCCGCTCCCGCCGCGGCACCGCGAGCCGGCCCGCCACGCTCGCTTCGTGATGAATGCGCATCAACAAGCCGAGCCAGCCGAGCGTCACCATGATGCTGGAGGCGCCGTAGGACATGAGCGGCAGCGTCAGTCCCTTGGTCGGCAGCAACCCGAGGTTGACGCCGACATTGATGAAGGTCTGCACGCCGAGCCAGAGTCCGAACCCGGCCGCGAAGTACGCCTGGAACGGCAAGCCGGCCTCTGCCGCCTGGCGTGCGATGTGAAAAGCGCGCCACGCGAGCACGACGAACAGAGCGAGCGTGACGATGACGCCGGCGAGACCGAGCTCTTCCGCCAGCACGGCGAACACGAAGTCCGTGTGCGCCTCCGGCAGATAGAAGAGCTTCTGCACGCTCGATCCGAGCCCGACCCCGAACAGCTCGCCGCGACCGATGGCGATCAGCGATTGCGTGAGCTGGAAGCCGGAGTTGAACGGATCCGCCCACGGATCGAGGAACGCAGTGAGTCGCTTGAGTCGGTACGCGGACGTCACCGCGATGAGCGCCATGCCGCCGGCGGCGAGCACGACGAGCGCGAGGAAGTGACGCAGCTTCACGCCCGCAAGGAACAGCAGCCCGAGACCGGTCGCCATGATCACAGTCGCTGCGCCGAAGTCGGGCTCCAGCAGCAGCAGCAGCGCTGCGCCCATCAGCACGCCGAGCGGTTTGAGGAATCCCTTCAGATCCTGCTTCAGCTCCGCCTGCTTGCGTACGACGTAGCTCGCGAGATAGGTCAGCAGCAGCACGCGCGCGAGCTCGGACGCCTGGAAGTTCAGGAAGCCCGCGCGCAGCCAGCGCCGGCTGCCGTTGACCTCGTGACCGATGCCGGGGATCAGCACGATCACCAGCAACAGGAACGCGAACAGCAGCAGCGGCAGGCTGAGCCGCTCCCACACGCTCGTCGGGATCACCATTGCGATGAGCGGCGCGATCAGTCCGAGCGCGACGCCGACCATCTGCCGCTCCAGGTAGTGCAGCGGCTCGTGCACCTGCTTGTCGGCGATCGAGATCGAAGCCGAGGTCATCATGACGAGACCGAGCAGCAGCAGCGCGCCGACGGTCAGCAGCAGGACCGAGTCGAACGCGAAGCGCCGCGGGCGGGCGCTGGAGCGGGCGAAGGCGAGTGCCGCGGTGTTCACGCGTCGAGCCTCCGCACGGACGCTGCGAACATGTAGCCGCGATGTGCGTAGTCGCGAAACATGTCGAGACTCGCGCACGCGGGCGAGAGCAGAACCGTTTCGCCGGAACGCGCGGCACGCGCAGCGCGCTGCACGGCGTCGTCCATGTCCTTCGCGAACTCGATGCTCGCGACGCCTTCCAGCGCGGCGGCGAGCAGCTTCGCGTCCTGTCCGAGCAGCACGACGTGGCGAACTTTGCCGCGGAACGCGGCAGCGAGCGGCGTGAAATCCTGACCCTTGCCTTGTCCGCCGGCGATGAGCACCAGCGAGCCGGGCATGCCGGCCACGGCTGCGAGCGTCGCGCCGACGTTCGTGCCCTTCGAATCGTTCACGTAGCGCACGCCGCGCACGTCGGCGATCCACTGCGAGCGATGCGGCAGCCCGGTGAATTCGCGCAGCGCCTGCACGCACGCTTCTTGATTGAGCTGCAGCGCGTCGCACATGGCGAGCGCAGCCAACGCATTCGCGACGTTGTGCAGACCGGCGATCTTCATCTCGGACATCGCCAAGAGCTGGCGCCCGTCGTGCATCAGCGCGACGTCCTCGCCCAGCGGGAGCGCGTAGTAGTCCGCCACCACGATCCGCGCGCAGAGTGAACGTGAGCACGCGCGGCGCGTGGTGCGTCATCGCCTGCACGAGTGGATCGTCGAGGTTGATGACGGCGGCGTCGCAGTGCTGGAAGATCCGCGCCTTCGCCGAAGCGTATTCGCCGACGGACTCGTAGCGATCCATGTGATCGGGCGTCACGTTGAGCACGACCGCGGTGGCCGTGCGCAGCGAGCGTGTCGTTTCGAGCTGAAAGCTCGACAGCTCCAGCACGTACAGCTCCGGCACCGGATCCTCGAGCAGATCGAGCGCGGGCCGGCCGAGATTGCCGCCGGCGAGCACGCGCTTGCCTGCTGCTTCGGCCATGCGTGCGACGAGCGTCGTCACCGTGCTCTTGCCGTTCGTTCCGGTGATCGCCGCGATCGGCGCCTGCGCTTCGCGCGCGAACAGCTCGATGTCGCCGATGATCGGCACGCCGCGGATCGCGGCACTCATCATGAAGGGCTCGCGCAGAGACACGCCGGGCGATGCGATCACGCGGTTGGCGTCGTCGAGCAGCGCTTCATCGAACGCGCCGAAGTGCACTTCGGCTTCGGGTGCGAGCTTCTGGAGCGCCGCGGACTCGGGCGGCGCCGCGCGGCTGTCGGTGACCGCGAAGCTTTCGTGGCGCTCGTGCAGATAGCGCGCGCACGACAAGCCCGGTGCGACCCAGACCGACTACGATGCTGCGCGCGCTCTGCTGTGCCATGCTCATCGCACCTTCAGCGTCGCGAGGCCGATCAGCACCAGGATCACGGAGATGATCCAGAACCGCACGATCACTTTCGGCTCGGCCCAGCCCTTGAGCTCGAAGTGATGATGGATCGGCGCCATGCGGAAGATGCGCTTGCCGGTCAGCTTGTACGAGGCGACCTGCAGCATCACCGACACCGTCTCCATCACGAAGACGCCGCCCATGATCAGCAGCACGATCTCCTGCCGGACGATGACGGCGACGACGCCTAGTGCCGCACCGAGCGCGAGCGCGCCGATGTCACCCATGAACACTTGCGCGGGATAGGTGTTGAACCAGAGGAAGCCGAGCCCGGCGCCGACCAGCGTCGCGCAGAACACCAGGATTTCACCGGTTCCTTCGATGAAAGGAATACCGAGATAACCCGAGAAGACCGCATTGCCCGTTGCATACGCGAACACCCCCAGTGCTCCGCCGACCAGTACGGCAGGCATGATTGCGAGCCCGTCGAGCCCGTCCGTCAGGTTCACGGCGTTGCTGGAACCGACGACGACGAAATACGTCAGCAGGATGTAGCCGTAGCCGAGCGGCACCATCACCGACTTGAAGAACGGCACGTACAGCGCGGTCTCTGCCGGCGCCTTCGCGGTGACGAACAACGCGACCGCGCAGCACAGCCCCGCGACCGACTGCCAGAAATATTTGTAGCGGGCGATCAGCCCGCGGCTGTTGCCGACGACCAGCTTGAGATAGTCGTCCCAGAAGCCGATCAGCCCGAACGCGAGCGTCACGCCGAGCGTGATCCACACGAAGCGGTTGGTGAGATCCGCCCACAGCAGCGTCGAAGCGACGATCGCGACCAGGATCAGCGTGCCGCCCATCGTCGGCGTGCCAGCCTTCGGCAGGTGCGACTTCGGCCCGTCGTCGCGCACGCGCTGGCCGATCTGGTTGTACGACAGCCGCCGGATCATCCACGGTCCGATCAGGAACGAGATGACCAGCGCCGTCAGCGCGGCCAGGATCGCGCGCAGCGTCAGGTAGCCGAAGAGACGGAATGCCCCTTCCAGCGCCGTGAGCTTTTGCGTGAGATAGAGCAGCACGCTAGCTTCTCGCCTGTAGGTCGGGCTTCAGCCCGACTCTTCTCTTAATGCCCATTGCTTCCTTCCCCCTTGTTGAGCGCCAGCGCCGCTGCCACGCGCTCCAGCCGATTCGCGCGCGACCCCTTGATCAGCACCGCGACGCCCGCCGTGAGCGACTTGCTCGCTTCCGCGATGAGCGCGTCGAGGCTCGCGAACCACTGCGCGCCCGGGCCGAATGCCTCCACCGCGAAGCGCGAGCCTTCGCCGACCGCGAACAGCCGCTCGATGCCGGCTTGTCGCGCATAGCGGCCGACCTCCGCGTGCAGCTCGTCGGCGCTGTCGCCGAGCTCGCGCATCTCGCCGAGCACCAGCCAGCGCACGCCGCCGAACGTGCGGAACGCATCGAGGCCCGCCCGGAGCGAGCTGGGATTGGCGTTGTACGAGTCGTCGACCAGGAACGCGCCGTTCAGCGCCGGCTTCAGCTCGAGACGTCCCGCGACGCTCTTCATCGCGGCCAGGCCGGCGACGATCTCGTCGATCTCGACGCCGACCGCGCACGCGGCGGCGGCCGCGCCGAGCGCATTGCGCAGGTTGTGCAGACCGCCGAGCGCCAGCGTCGCGGGCTTGCTGCCGTAGGGCGTGACGAGCTCGAAGTCGGTGCGGAACCCACTGGCGTCGCTCTGCGAACGCACCTTGTGCGCCATGAAATCGGCCGGCTGCTCGAACCCGAACGTCAACACGCGCTCCGCGGTGCTCGAATCGCGCCATTGCGCCGCGAACGCGTCGTCGGCATTGACGATCGCGACACCTTCAGGCGGGCAGCGCGCGGAACATCTCGCCCTTGCCCTGCGCGACGCCGGCGAGGCTGCCGAAACCTTCCAGGTGCGCCGCGCCCGCGTTGGTCACGATGCCGACGGTCGGCTCCGCGAGGCTCGCGAGGTGCGCGATCTCGCCGATGTGATTCGCGCCCATCTCGATGACGGCGTAGCGATGCTCGGCAGTGATCTCCAGCAGCATCAGCGGCACGCCGATGTGATTGTTGAGATTGCCGCGCGTGACCAGCGTCTTGCCCTGGCGCGACAGGATCGAGCCGATCAGCTCCTTCGTGGTCGTCTTGCCGTTGCTGCCCGTGACGCCCACCAGCGGAATGTGGAACTGTCGTCGCCACTCGCGCGCGAATGCAGACAGCGCGCCGAGCGGATCGGGTGTGACGACCTGCGGGATCTGCGAAGCGAGCGGGCGCTCGACGATCGCGGCGGCGGCACCGTGCTCCGCGGCCGATGCGACGAAGTCGTGACCATCGAAGCTCGGACCGCTCAGCGCGACGAACAACGCGCCGGGCTTCAGCGTGCGCGAATCGGTCGAGACGCTGCTGAACGCGCAGTCGTTGCCGACGATCTGCCCGGGTGCGTAGCGAACCAGCTCGCTGAGGCGCCACGCCATCATGAGCGCTGCTCCAGCAACGCACGCGCGACTTCGCGATCGCTGAAGTGGCGGCGCTCGGTGCCGACGATCTGATAGTCCTCGTGACCCTTGCCGGCGATCAGCACGACGTCGCCGGGCTTGCCGAGCGCGATGCCCTGCGCGATCGCCGCTGCACGATCGCGCTCGATCAACGCGCGCGCCGGCGCGGCGAATCCTTTGACGATGTCGGCGACGATCGCATCGCCATCCTCGGTGCGCGGATTGTCGTCGGTGACGATCACCACGTCGGCGAGCCGCTCGGCTGCCGCCGCCATGATCGGCCGCTTGCCCGGATCGCGATCGCCGCCGCAACCGAAGATGCAGATCAGCTTGCCCGTGGTGTGCCGGCGCGCGGCCACCAGCACCTTCTCCAATGCGTCGGGTGTGTGCGCGTAGTCGACGATCGCGAGCGGCTTGCCGGTGGCGACGAGCGTCTCCATGCGTCCCGGCGGCGGGCTGCAACGCTCCAGAGCCGCGAGCGCATCGTGGAACGGCACGTTCCAGCCGAGCAGCGCGCCCAGCGACGCGAGCAGGTTCTCGACGTTGAAGTCGCCGATGAAGCGCGAGTGCAGCGTCGCGACGCCCCAGCTGCCGTCGACGGTGATGTCCAGGCCCGTTGCACCAGCAACCGCACGCGCCGCAAACAGGTGCCGCATGCGCGGATCGGGGGCCGAAGGCGACCGGGAGTACGTCGTCAGGTCTGCAGTAGGCGTGCAGTTGTTCAGCAGCGTGCGCCCGAATGCATCGTCCGCATTGATGACCGCATGCTTCAGCTGCGGCCACGCGAACAACTTGGCCTTCGCGGCTGCATAGCTCTCGAACGTGCCGTGATAGTCCAGGTGATCGCGTGTCAGGTTGGTGAACACTGCGGTATCGAAGCGAACCCCGTCGACGCGGTGCTGGTCGAGCGCGTGCGACGACACTTCCATCGCGAGACATCGCACACCTGCGTCGCGCAGTTCGGCGAGCTGACGGTGCACCGTGATGGAATCCGGGGTCGTGTGCGTCGCTGTCTTCAATGCCTCGATGCGGCCGAAGCCGATCGTGCCCGCGTACGCGGCAGCCGTGCCGAGCAGCTGCGTCGCAGTCGCGATGACGTACGCCGTTGTCGTCTTGCCGTTCGTGCCAGTCACGCCGACCGTGCGCACGGTCTGCGACGGCGCACCGAAGAAACGATCGGCGATCGTGCCGAGAATCGCGGTGAGATTCGGCACGGCGAGCAGCAGCACGCTGTCGGGCACGCGCGGCGCGGCGACACCCGGTGTCGGTTCCCACAGAATCGCTCTTGCGCCGGCGTTCACCGCTTGAGCTGCGAAGCCGATACCGTGCGTACGCGTTCCGGGCAGTGCGATGAATGCACCGCCGAACTCCACGCCGCGACTATCGAGCGTGAGATCGACGATGCCGACGTCGGGAGGCACGCTGACGCCGGACCCAGCGAGCAGCGCTCGCAGATCCTTCGCTCGTTTGTTGCCGGAGCGTGGTTGCATCGTGCTTCGTCCGGATAGCGCCGCCGATCTCATGGCACGCGACTCGCCTGCACGAGCGTCGTCGCCGGCACGCGGTCGAGGCCATCGGGCGGCACACCGAGCAGGCGCAGCGCGCCCGCCATGACGTTGGCAAAAACCGGTGCGGCGACATCACCGCCGTAGAAGAGCCGCCCGCCGGGCTCGTCGATCACGACGATCGCAGCGAGCCGCGGATGGCTGGCGGGCACGACGCCGCCGAACGACGCCTTGTACCGGTCCGATGAGTATCCGCCCGCATCGGCGGTCCACGCTGTCCCGGTTTTGCCGGCAACGCGGTAGCCGACGAGCGCAGCGCGTGCGCCGGTTGCGCCGTCCTGCGACACGACGCTTTCCATCATCTGCAGCAGCTCGTGCGCGACGCGCTCGTCGATGACGCGTTCGCCCGGCACCGGCCCGTCGACGCGACGCAGCGTCACGGGACGGCGGATGCCGCCGGCGCCGAGAATCGAGTACGCGCGCGCCAGCTGCAGTGGCGTCACTGACAAGCCCGTAGCCGTAGGAAATCGTCGCCTGCTCGATCTTGCGCCAGTGCGACGCGTCGTACAGCAGTCCCGCCGACTCGCCGGGGAAGCCGCTGCCGGTCACCTCGCCGAAACCGAATGCGCGCAGCATCTCGTGCATCGACTGCGGCGACAGCGTCATCGCCATCTTCGTCATGCCGACGTTGCTCGACTTGGCGATGACGGTCGTGAGCGAGATCGGCGCCGAGGTTGTGCTTGTCGGTGATCGTCTTGATGCCGACGCGCACCATGCCCGGCGAAGTGTCGATGATCGTGTTCGGGTGATAGCGACCGGAAGCGATGCCGGCCGCGGCGATGAACGGCTTGATGCTCGAGCCCGGCTCGAAGATGTCGGTGGCCGCGCGATTGCGATAGCGCGAGGCGGCAACCTGATCGCGATCGTTCGGGTTGTACGCCGGCTGGTTCACCATCGCGAGCACTTCGCCCGTGTCGATGTCGAGCACGACGACGGAGCCGCCCTTCGCCTGCTGCTCCTGCACCGCCGCCTTCAGCTCGCGATACGCGAGATATTGAATCCGCAGGTCGATGCTCGTGATCAGGTCTTCGCCGGGCCGCGGCGCGCGGATGCTCTCGACGTCTTCGACGGTGCGGCCATAGCGGTCCTGGATCACGCGCTTCTCGCCGGCCTGCGCGCCGAGCCAGCGGTCGTAGGCGAGCTCGAGCCCTTCCTGGCCGATGTCGTCGTACTTCTTGGTGAAGCCGAGCAGGTGGCCGGTGACTTCGCCCGCCGGATAGAAGCGCTGATACTCGCGCAGCAGGTACACGCCTGGAATCTTCAGCTCCGCGACCTGCGCTGCATCGCTCGGCCGCATGTGGCGCACCAGGTAGACGAACTCGCGATCGAGATTGCTGGTGATGACTTGCGTCAGCCACTTCTGGTCGCGGTTGAGCGCTTCGGCGAGACGCGGAATCTGATCCGCGGCGCGCATCACTTCAGGCGGGCAGGCCCACACGGTGTCGACGGGCGTGCTCGCCGCCAGCGGCTCGCCGTTGCGGTCGTAGATGCCGCCGCGGATCGCGGAGAGTTTCGCGACGCGCGTGAAGCGTGCATCGCCCTGCCCTTCGAGGAATCCTTCGTCGAGCAGCTGCAGATCGACGGCACGCGCGACCAGCGCGACCGCGATCAGCACGACCGCGCCGAGCACCAGGCGCAGCCGCGTGCGGAACTGCTCCTGCGAAAAGCTGCGATTGTGATCGTTGCGGATCATCGCCACTTGCGATCTGCGCTCATGGGGTCACCGTCGTGGGCTTCACGATGCGGACTTCGTCGGGACGCGGGATGACCATGCGCAGGCCGACGCGAGCGGTCTGCTCGACGCGGCCATGGGTCGCCCAGGCACTCTGTTCGAGCTTCAGCTGGCCCCACTCGATTTCGAGCGCGTCGCGCTCGGCATTCAGTCCCTGCAATTGAATGAAGAGGCTGCGCGCCTCGTGCTTCGTCGACACGACGCCGATCGCAGTCGCGCCCAGCGCCAGCGCCACCACCAGGATTCCCGCTCGCTTTGCGATGCTCATGCTGCGACCCTCTCGGCGACGCGTAGCACGGCACTGCGTGCACGCGGATTGGCAGCAACCTCTTCCGCCGACGGATGGATCGCGCGGCCGACGCGTCGCAGCTTCGCGCGTGCGTGCTCCGGAATCTGCGGCAGGCCGGCGTACACCGGATCGTCCTGCGAGTGCTTCTGCATGAAGCGCTTCACGAGGCCGTCCTCCAGCGAGTGAAACGAGATCGCCGCAAGGCGCCCGCCCGGCGCGAGCACTTCGAGACTGCCTTCGAGCGCTGCTTGCAGCTGCGCGAGCTCGTCGTTCACGTGGATGCGAATCGCCTGGAACGTGCGCGTCGCGGGATGTTTGCCGGGCTCGCGCGTTCTCACTGCGCGCGCGACCAATTCGGCGAGCTGGCCGGTGCGCTCGAGCGGTCCCTCGCGCCGCGCCGTGACGATGTCGCGCGCGATCCGCTTCGCGAACTTCTCTTCGCCGTATTCGCGAATCACGCGCGCCAGCTCGTGCTCCGGCGCGCGCGCGAGGAAATCTGCAGCGCTCGCGCCCGTTGCGGGATCCATGCGCATGTCGAGCGGGCCATCCTGCGCGAAGCTGAAGCCGCGCGCGGCATCATCCAGCTGCGGAGAAGACACACCGAGATCGAGCAACACGCCGTCAATTCTCCCGGCCAACCCCATCTCCGCGATCAGCGCCGCGAGGCGCGAAAACGGACTGGCCCTCAACGTCAACCGCGCTTCGCCAGCGAAGCGCTCGCGCCCTGCATGCAGCGCATCCGGATCGCGATCGAGCGCGACCACCCTGCCCTGCGCGTTCAGCCGCTCCAGCAGCGCGGCCGTGTGGCCGCCGCGGCCGAACGTCGCATCCACGTAGCGACCGTCGGCGCGAATCGCGAGCGCTTCCAGCACTTCGCGCAGAAGCACCGGCGTGTGTCGCCCCATCGCGCGCGCCTACAGCGACAGCGATTCGAGCTCCGGCGGCAGCGGCTCGGAGCTTTCGCCCGCCTGCAGCCACTGCTGGCAGCTCTGGTTCCACTGCGTTTCGTCCCAGAGCTCGAAGCGATTGCCCTGTCCGATCAGCATCGCGGTGCGCGCCAGCGCCGCGTATTCGCGCAGACTCGGCGGGATCAGGATCCGGCCGCTGCCGTCGAGGTCGAGATCGGTTGCGTGACCGATCATCAGTCGCTGCAAACGCCGCGCGAGCGGATTCAAAGTCGGCAGGCGCCGCAGCTTCAGCTCGATCTCTTCCCATTCCGGCAGCGGATAAATGAGCAGGCAGCGGTCGGCGCGATCCACGGTGGCGATCAGGCGCCCGTTGGAGCGCTCGACGATGCGCTCGCGATAGCGGGTCGGCATTGCCAGCCGGCCCTTCGCATCGAGCGTCACCTTGTTTGCACCGCGGAACATGTCGGACCGAACCCCTGCTCAAAATGGCCAGGCACAGAGGGTTCTCATGCCCCCTGCTCCCATTAGTTCCCACTTTTTCCCACCGATTTGCACTATAGGTACCGCGAAAGCTGCAAGTCAAAAAAATCTCGGAAGTTTCCTGTTTGGCGACAGGCACTTAGGATGGATATCCAGTCCTGGCCACAGATCGGCCGAAATCGGTCTGACGTAAATCAACCGCTTAGGAAAACTTCTTGACGTGGAAGCACATACGCACGCGGCGCCGGCCAGAAAGGCCGTTTGCGCCCCTCAGCGCCAGGCTGCGCGCAGATTTGCGCAGTGGAAGCGCACGACGGTGGCGGACGAGAGGCGAATAGAGATGGATTAGGGCGCGGGCGGCGGGACTGCGCGTGAGTCCGCACAATCCCTGCACACCGGACACTTTTTGTATACAGGCCGCCGTGCTTCCTGCACTGCGGCGGCCATCGTTAAGAAAATCGTTAAGAAAAAGGAGTCGGCCGATAAGCCGGGTTCTGTCGAGGACAATCATTCATCTGCGATACGCGTCGCCGCGTACCTCAAGCGACCTACCCGGGAGCCCGTGTGGGCCACACGCGCGGTCCCGCCCGTGAGGACGGAGCCGCCTGCTCCCCTATTTGGTCTTGCTCCAGGCGGGGTTTGCCGTGCCACCGAGTGTTGCCACCGGCGCGGTGCGCTCTTACCGCACCCTTTCACCCTTACCGCCCCCTTTGCAGGGGGGTTGGCGGTTTACTTTCTGTTGCACTTTCCGTGGGCTCGCGCCCCCCAGGCGTTACCTGGCGCCTTGCCCTGGGAGCCCGGACTTTCCTCCACGCTTGCGCGCAGCGATTGTCTGGCCGACTCCGGTCGCGATGGTGGAGGGTGCCAGGGCAGAAGAGAAAACAAGCTGAAAGTCAGCACCGCAACATCAGCGACTGCAGTGCTGCGGTGCTGAGTTTCACCCCTTTTTCTCTCCCGGCACCTTCAGCGCTGCTTCGTACAGCTCGCTGCGCTTGCGGCCGGTGACGCGCGCTGCGACCTTCGCTGCTTGCGACGGCGACAACTCTTCCAGCAACGCGCGCAGCAACGCGTCGCTGTCGAGCTCGAGCGCCGCACTCGTCGACGGCGCGCCGCTCACGACGATCACGATCTCGCCGCGCGTCATGTCGCTGTCGTGCGCAGCACCTTCGCTCAGCTGCGCGAGCGTTCCGCTGTACGTTGTTTCGAAGCGCTTCGTCAGCTCGCGGCTGATCGATGCGCGGCGCTCTGCGCCGAATATCCGCGCCATATCGCGCAGCACGTCCGCGAGCCGATGCGGAGCTTCGTAGAAGATCAGCGTGCGTTCTTCGCGCGCGAGCTGCTCGAGGCGCTCGCCGCGCGCCGCGCTTTTCGCGGGCAAAAAGCCTTCGAAAACGAAGCGGGCAGTAGGCAGGCCTGCGACCGACAGCGCTGCGATCGCCGCGCACGCGCCCGGAATCGCGACGACTGCGATGCCTTGACTGCGCGCGGCCGCGACCAGATCGAAGCCCGGATCGCTCACCAACGGCGTGCCCGCGTCGCTGACGAGTGCGATCGACTCGCCGCGTGCAAGTCTTGCAACGAGCTCCGCGCTCTTCTGCGCCTCGTTGTGTTCGTGCAGCGACGTCAGTGCCGTGCCGATCCCGCAACTTTGCAGCAATTGGCGGGTGTGGCGCGTATCCTCCGCCGCGATCAATGCGACGCTCGCCAGCACCTCGCGGGCGCGTGGCGTGAGATCGCCGAGATTGCCGATCGGCGTGGCAACGACATAAAGGGTGCCGGGCATGGTTAGATCCTATAATGGCGCGGTTCAAGGAGCCGACGAAATGCTCGAAAGGTCGAAGTGGCTGAGGCTGGCAGGGGCTGCGCTGATCGCGGCGCTGCTGGCGAGCGCGTGCACGATGCCCGTGACGCAGCCCGGACGCGAACCGACCGACCGCAAGCTCGTCACGCAAGCGGAAAAGCTGTCGCGCGACGGCGATCATCGTGGCGCGGCCCAGGCCTACGAACAGGCGGCCGCGCAGGCGCCCGGTGAGCTGCGCGATCGATTCCTGCTGCGCGCGGCGCGCGAGTATGTCCGCGGCGATCAGATCGAGCAGGCCAGCGCGCTGCTGAAGCAGGTGAGCACCACGTTGCCGAGCGCGGACTTCGCGTTGCGCGCGGCGGTCGCGGCCGAAATCGATCTGCAGACTCAGCATCCGGAAAGAGCATTGGCGGAGCTCGACCGCATTCCGCAGCCGCTGCCGCGCGAAGATGCGTCCGACTTGCTGGCGCTGCGCGCGCGGGCGTTGTTCGGCATGAATCGCCCCGCGGCGGGTGTCACGACTGCGTTGGAGCGCGAGCGCGCGTTGAACGGCCAGGACGAAGTGCGCGCCAATCGTCTCCTGATCTGGCACGGCTTGCAGCAGAGCGCCGCCGGCAATGCGGATTTCTCCGCGCCGCCCGGTGCGAGCGCGACAGTTACCGGTTGGCTCGATCTCGGTCGCGCCGCATTGGTTGCCGCGCGCAATCCGTTCACCGCGAACGAAGATCTCGCCGACTGGCGCAGCCGCTACCCGTCGCATCCCGCGAACTCGCTGCTGAACGAAGACGTGCTGCCCAACCTCGGCGTCGGCCTGGAGTATCCCACGCAGATCGGCCTGATCCTGCCGCTGTCGGGTCGGCAGCAGGGCGCCGGCATGGCGGTGCGCGACGGGTTTCTCGCAGCGTTGCTGCAGCAGGAGCAATCGAAGCGGCCGGTGATCAACGTCTACGACTCCGCGGAAATGGGTGCGACCACGGCGTATCGGCGCGCGATCGCGGACGGCGCGCAGTTCGTCGTCGGGCCGCTTACGAAGGACGACGTCACGGCGATCGCAACGTCCGGAGAAACGTCGGTGCTCACGCTCGCGCTGAACCAGGCAGCCGACGAGTCGAACCCGCCAGCGCTGATGTTCCAGTTCGCGCTCGATCCCGAAGATGAAGCGCGGCAGGTGGCGCAACGCGTCGCCGCCGACGGTCGCATGCGCGGTCTGCTGCTGCTGCCGAACAACGAGTGGGGTCAGCGCGTGTTCAAAGCGTTCGATACGGAGCTGAAGACGCTCGGCGGCACGATCGCCGCGATGCGCTTCTACGATCCCGCCGCGCGCGATTACTCGCAACCGATCACGCAGCTGCTGCTCATCGACGAGAGTCGTCAGCGCGCCAACTCGCTCAGCGCGACAATCGGCACGCGTCTGGAATTCGAGCCGCGGCGACGCGGCGACGCGCAGTTCGTGTTCGTCGGCGCGCAGCCCGTGCAGGGCCGCTCGCTGCGGCCTGCGCTGCGCTTCCACCTCTCAGAGGATCTGCCGATCTACGCGACCTCCGACATCTTCGAGCCCGACACCGAAGCGAACAGCGACCTGGAAGGCGTGATCTTCCCGGACATGCCGTGGGTGATCTCGCCGGATGCAGTCTCCACCCAGCTGCGCTCAGCGTTGAGCAAGCACTGGCCAGTGCGCGCGCGCGGCCGCGGACGACTCTATGCATTCGGGTTCGACGCGTATCGACTGGTGCCGTTGCTCAAGGCTGGCAAGTTCGGCAATGCGCACGCGGTTCCGGGAATGACCGGACTGCTGTCGATCGATAGCAAAGGCCGCGTACATCGCGAGCTGGATTGGGCGCACGTTGCCGGCGGCAAGCCCGCCCCATTGAGTACGGCTGCGGCGACTGCAGCGAACTGAACAAGAGAACGATCATGGACGATCGGCTACGCAAGGAAGCGGGCCGCGCAGGCGAGGCAGCTGCGCTCGCTCACCTGGAGCAGGCGGGGCTGCAACTCGTGCTGCGCAATTTCAGGTGCAAGGGCGGCGAGATCGATCTGGTGATGCTGGACGGCGCGACGCTGGTGCTCGTCGAAGTGCGCTATCGTTCGAGCGAGCAGTTCGGCGGCGCAGCCGCATCGGTGACCTGGCGCAAGCAGCGCCGGCTGACGAATGCGGCCCAGTATCTGCTGCTCAGGCATCGGGAACTGCGCCGCTACCCGGCACGCTTCGACGTCGTCGCGATCGCGGCGGCGCCGGAATGCAGGATCAACTGGATCAAGAGCGCATTCACACTCTGATGCTGGAAGAAACCGCCGAAGTCAGCTGTCCCTACTGCGGGGAAACGATCGCGATCCTGCTCGACCTGTCCGTCGACGAGCAGTCGTACATCGAAGATTGCAGCGTGTGCTGCCAACCGATGACCGTGTCGTATCGCGCCGAGGACGGCGAGCTCGCGGAGCTGAGCGTCGAGGCCGCCGGTTGATGTGGCGCCGGCTGCGGATCGCGATCCTGCTGGTGATCCTGCTGTTCGTCGCGCTGAACACCTATTTCGATCGCGTGTACTCGACGGACTGGAACATCCCGTTGCGGATCGCGGCGTATCCGATCGACGCGGACGGCAGCGCAGTCACTGCGCGCTATGTCCGCCAGCTGCCCGCCGATGCGTTCCAGGGAATCGAGACGTTCTTCGAGCAGGAAGCGAAGGAGTACGGACTGCAGATGGAACGACCGATCCGCCTGACGCTGGCGCCGCCGCTCTCGCAGTCGCCGCCCGCGATCGAGCCGCGCGCCGGCAGACTTTCCGTCGTGCTGTGGAGCTTGAAGATGCGGTACTGGGCATGGCGTGTAGACGCACCGCCGGGTCCGGCGCCGGACATCAAGCTGTTCATCCTGTATCTACGATCCTGCGATCTCGCCCGCGGTCCCGCATTCGGTCGGCCTGCAGAAGGGCTTGTTCGGAGTCGTGCACATCTTCGCGGACAGCGGCATGCGGGGCTCGGGCGACATGGTCATCGCGCACGAGTTGCTCCACACACTCGGCGCGACGGACAAGTACGACCTGAGCACCAATCAGCCCGTGCATCCCGATGGCTTTGCCGAGCCGGACCGCGAGCCGTTGTATCCGCAGTCCTTCGCCGAGCTCATGGGCGGCCGCATCCCAGTGTCGAACACCGAGGCGACGCCACCGGAGTCGCTGCAGCAGGTGATCGTGGGCGCGAAGACAGCGAGCGAGATCGGCTGGAAGAAGCGATGAGCGCGCAGCCGAAAGTTGCCGCGGCAAGCAGCCTCGCGTGCTCGCACCTGACAGTCGAAGTAGCTGGGCGCGTGTTGGTCCGCGAGTTGGAGCTCGCGATCGCCAGCGGCACGGTCACAGCCGTCCTTGGCTGCAACGGCGCGGGCAAGACGCTGACGTTGCACACGCTCGCTGGCTTGCGCACTCCGGCACACGGCGCAGTCACGCTCGATGGCGTGGCGCTCGCGAACTGGCCGCGCCGTGCGCTGGCGTGCAAGCTCGGCCTGCTCACGCAGACGACGGAGGATCCGTTTCCCTCGACGGTGCTCGACAGCGTGCTCGTCGGGCGGCATCCGCACATCGACTTCTGGCGCTGGGAAAGCGATGCGGATCGCGCAATCGCTCGCGCTGCGTTGGCGGCCGTCGCGATGGAGGCGCTCGCCGAGCGCGATGTCGATACGCTGTCCGGCGGCGAACGTCGCCGCGCCGCGCTCGCGACGTTGCTCGCGCAGAATCCCGACGTGCTGCTGCTCGACGAGCCGATCAATCATCTCGACCCGCATCATCAGCTCGATGTGTTGAAGCTGCTGCGCGATCGCGCACGCGCGGGTAGCACGGTCGTGATGAGTCTGCACGACGCGGGGCTCGCCGCGCGTTTCTCAGATCACGCGTTGCTGTTGTTCGGCGACGGCGAGTGGTTGACCGGACCGACCAGCGAAGTGCTCACGCCGGAAACGATGACGAAGCTGTACGGAGTGGCCGTGCGCGAGATTGCCTGGGGCGGCGGCCGGACTTTCGTCGCGGAATAGACTCTGTCAGGAGCTCGCCAAGCCTGGAGGCTCTTAGCGCGTCCGACCTTCAGCCGAGATCCTTGAGCACTGTGTCGTGCAGCCGGCCGTTGGTCGCGAGCACTGAGCTCGTGTTCAGAGTCCGGCGCGCGGCCTTCCAGATCCGTGAAGCGTCCGCCCGCGGCTTCGACGATCACGGCGAGCGCCGCGATGTCGAGAATGTTCACGTCGGATTCGATCACGACATCGATCTTGCCCGCCGCCAGCAAGTGGTAGTGCAGAAAATCGCCGTAGCCGCGGATGCGCTGCGCGCGCGTGACCAGTTTGCCGAAGCGTGCCCAGCGCGGGCCGCTCGCGAGCGTCTTCAGATTGCCGGTCGAGATCGCGCCTGACTCGATCGACGCGATGTCGCTCACTTTGATGGGCTGCTCATTCAGCCACGCGCCGCTGCCGATCTCCGCGTACGCCAGCTCGCCGTACACAGGCGCGGAGGAAACGCCGACGATCAACCGGCCGCGATGCATGAGCGCGATCTGCGTCGAGAAGAACGGATACTCGCGTACGAACGCTTTCGTGCCGTCGATCGGATCGACCAGCCACAGGTACTCGGCATCGAGCGAGCTCTGCCCGGTTTCCTCGCCGTAGAAGCCGTGCGCCGGAAAGCGTTGACCGATGATGCGACGGATCGCCTGCTCGGTCTCGACGTCCGCTTGCGTGACCGGCGACTTGTCGGCCTTCAGCGTGACCTCGAGGTTGCGCTGGTAGTAGCGGCGGATGACTTCGGCGCCGGCGCGTGCCGCATCGAGCGCTGTCGCAAGAAACTCCGAATGGGCCACGGGCGTGCTCGCTGCTGTGATAGCCGGACTCTACCGCGGCTTGACTGCCACTGCGATCCCCGCAACCACGAGCGTGACCGACTCGCACACTGCGGCCACGTCCTGGTTCAGGCGACCTTGCTCGTCCTGGAAACGCCGCGCCAGCGCCGACGCCGGCACGATGCCGGAACCGACCTCGTTCGAGACCAGCAGCGCGACGCCGCGATACTCCGTCAGCCACTGCAGAAACGCGGCGCGCTCTTCATCCCAACGCCGCACCGGCGCAGTCGGAGCCGCTTCGTCGAAGTCGAGCAGCAAAGCGTTCGAGAGCCACAGCGTCAGGCAGTCGATGAGCAGAATCGACGGCGGCTGTGCCTGCAGCGCGACTGCGAGCTGACTCGGCGCTTCGACGGTGTGCCACGACGCAGGCCGCTGCGCACGATGCCGGTCGATCCGGTGTCGCATCTCGTCGTCGAGCGCTTGCGCAGTCGCGACGTAGACGACCGTATCTCGACGAGCTGCGGCCAGGGTCGTGGCGAGCGTAATCGCATGATTTGTCTTGCCCGAGCGCGCGCCGCCCAGAATGAGATGTCGTTCAGGCATTATGTGCGCCCCGCACCAGGAAGCCCTTCATGACGGACATGATAACTACGCAGGTGCTGCAGCGCCGGCTCGACACTCGCACCAAGCCACAGGGCTCGCTCGGCGCGCTCGAATCGCTCGCGCTCCAGCTCGGCTCGGTGCTGCAAACCGAAACGCCCGTGCTGCGCTCGCCGGCAGTGTTCGTATTCGCGGCGGACCACGGGATCGCCGCGGATGCCGTCAGCGCATTTCCGCAGTCCGTGACCGCGCAGATGCTGGAGAACTATCGCAACGAAGGCGCAGCGATCAACGTTCTCTCGAATCAGCACGGGCTCGATCTGACCGTCGTCGATGCGGGAGTCATCCCGCCGGCCGGCGCGCGCAAGGCGCGACCGCCGAGCTGGATCGCGCCCGGGTACGCGTAATTTCCGCTTCGAGCCGGCGATGAGCACCGAGCAATGCACGCGCGCGATCGAAACCGGCCGCACGTTCGCGACCGACGCGATGGCTCGCGGCTCCAACGCGCTGCTGCTGGGCGAAATGGGAATCGGCAACACTGCGTGCGCCGCGATGCTGCTCCATCGTCGCACCGACTGGCCGCTCGCCGATTGCGTCGGGCGCGGCACCGGAATCGACGACGCAGCTCTGGAACGCAAGCGCCAGCTGCTCGCCGAATCGTCCGCGCGCTGTCCGCAAGTCTTGTCGCCGTTCGAAACGCTGGTGCAATTCGGCGGCTTCGAGCTCGCGATGCTCACCGGCGTGATGCTCGAAGTCGCACGGCATCGCTGCATCGTGGTCGTCGACGGTTTCGCGGTAAGCGTCGCGGCGCTGCTCGCGACAGAAATGGATTCGCGCGTGCGCGCGCACTGTGTCTTCAGCCATTGCTCGGCAGAGACCGGGCATCGCAAGCTCCTCGAACATCTGCAAGCGCAACCGCTGCTCGACCTGCGCCTGCGGCTCGGCGAAGGATCGGGCGCCGCGCTGGCGTGGCCGCTGATCGAATCGGCGGCGCGACTCATGACGCGAGATGGCGAGCTTCGAATCCGCCGGCGTCGCCGACCGCCCATGACAAGGGCGCAGCGTCGCGGCCCGGGAAATCCCGCGGGATGACTGAGATCCGTCTGCTGCTCACGGCCGTGCAGTACTTCACGCGCATTCGCGTGCCTGCGTGGGTCGGGCATGCGCCGGAGCGCCTCAGCGGCGCGGTCCGATATTTTCCCGCGATCGGCTTGATCGTCGGCGCCAGCGGCGCCGCTGTGATGTGGCTCGCAGCGCTCGTTCTGCCCGCGCCGTTGCCGGCGATTCTCAGCACCGCAGTCACGGTCCTGATGACCGGCGCAATTCACGAGGATGGTCTCGCCGACACGAGCGACGGACTCGGCGGCGGCGCGACACGCGAGCGTGCGCTCGAGATCATGAAAGATCCGCGCGTCGGTGTATTCGGCGCGATCGCGCTGATGCTGATGCTGCTCCTGAAGATCGCGACGCTGAGCTTGCTGCCGCTCTGGACAGCGTTGGCGGCGCTCGTCGCCGCGCACGCGTTTTCGCGATTCTGTGCCGTGCTCGTGATCTTCGCAGGGCGGTATGTCGGCAGCGCCGACCGCTCGCGCTCGGCGCCGGTAGTGGAGCGCGTGAGAATCGGCGACGTGCTCATCGCAGCGCTGTTCGGATTACCTGCGCTCGCAGTGTTCGGCCCGCGCGCGATCGTTGCGGTCATCGTCGCGCTGGCGCTGGTGGCGTTGCTGTCGCGATGGTGCGTGCAGCGGATCGGCGGCTACACCGGCGACACGTTGGGCGCGACACAGCAGGTTGCGGAGATCGGCTGTTATGTGGCGTTGTTGGGGATCCAGAAGATGTCGGGCTGAAGCCCGACCTACGGCCGATCGGCTAGCCTTCCCCCTTGACGGCAAAAGGCCTTCGGCTCATTCTCGCCGCGCGCGACAAGTTCCCCCTGTGGGATTCAAATGGGAACCGGGTGTGAAACCCGGGCTGCCCCCGCAACTGTAAGTGGTGCGCCGCGCGTCGAAACCACTGGACCTGCAAGCAATTGCCGGCCCGGGAAGGTGACGCAGCGGACTTCAAGCCACGAGCCAGGAGACCTGCTTGCCGCCGTCGTCCATCGATCAGCCGGGGTGTGCTGAGCGAGCGGGAGTTCCCGAGCGGCGACCGGTCCTACAGGCTCGCCCGCGAAAACACTGGCGAGTCCTGCAGGTTTGCAAGGGTTGGCAGTTTTTCCGGAGCTTTCGCGTCATGTCCGCTTCATCCTCATCGTCTCGTTTCCTGTCGTCCTCTCATGTCTGCTCGCGCCCGCGTGCGTGTTCGGTGCCGATGTGTCCGGCACCGAAGAGCTCGAGCGCGTTCTCGTCAGCGCCAATCGCATCGAGCAGCCGCTGTCCCGCATCGGCGACTCCGTCACGCTGATCGACGCCGAGCAGGTGCGCGCCAGCCAGAAGTTGACCGTCTCCGATCTGCTTGCCGCAACGCCGGGCATCACTGTGACGCGCAACGGCGGTCTCGGCGGCTCGACGCAGCTGCGCATCCGCGGCGCCGAATCCGACCAGACGGTTGTGCTCATCGACGGCGTCAAGCTCAACGATCCGTCCTCCGCCGGCGGCGGCTTCAACTTCGCCAATCTGCTGACGGGCGACTACATGCGCATCGAAGTGCTGCGTGGACCGCAGTCGACGCTGTGGGGCAGCCAGGCGATCGGCGGCGTCGTCAACATCGTCACGACGGTTCCCGAAGGACCGTTGATGGCCGAGTACTCCGCCGAAGGCGGTGCGCGCGGCTCGGCGACGGTGCAAGCGCGCGCCGAGGCTGGCGACGAGCGCTTCTCGTGGCGCGTCGCGGGCAAGTATTTGACGACCGACGGCGTCTCCGCGTTCAACGAAGACCGCGGCGGTCGCGAGCGCGACGGCTATCGCAACACCGGCGCCAACGTGCGCGGACTGTACCGATTCAACGATGCAGTTTCCGCCGAGCTGCGCACGACCTATAGCCGCGGGCGCGTGGACTTCGACGGCTTTCCGCCGCCCACCTTCGACGCTCACCGACACGCGCGAGTACGGCGACACGGAAGAGCTCGTCGCCTACGCCGGTGTCAACGCGACGACGTTCGGCGGCAAGCTGCAGAACCGCATCGGCTTCGCGTACACGGACACGGACCGCGAGAACATCGATCCGGATTCGCCGGTGCCGACGACTTTCGACGCGACCGGCCGCAACGAGCGCTGGGAATACCAGGGCACGCTGACGCTCAACGACATCGTCGGCGGCGTCTTCGGCCTGGAGTCCGAGCACTCGGAGCTCAACACGCGTTCGCCGAGCGAATTCGATCCGAACCCGGTGCCGCTCGCGCACGACGCGCGCCTCGACAGCGTCTATGCGCAACTGTCGATCTCTCCGATCGAGTCGCTGACGCTGACCGCAGGCATGCGCTACGACGATCACGACACGTTCGGCAACGAGAGCACCGGCCGCGCGACGCTGGCGTGGGCCGCGACGCCGACGACCATCGTGCGCGCGAGCTACGGCGAAGGCTTCAAGGCGCCGACGCTGTTCCAGCTGTTCAGCGAATTCGGTAACGAGGCGCTGACCCCGGAGCGTGCGGACGCATGGGATGCAGGCATCGAGCAGCACTTGCTGGACGATTCGCTGCTGCTGTCGGCGACCTACTTCGGCCGCAACACGCGCGACATGATCGACTTCGTATCGTGCTTCGCGAATACCGACCCGCGCTGCACGACGCGGCCTTTCGGCTTCTACGACAACGTGCAGAAGACCGAGGTCGACGGCTTCGAGCTGGGCTTGGTCGCGCATCTCGGCGAGCGGCTGCGGTTCGACGCGAACTACACGGACATGGAGACGACCAATCGCGGCGCCGGCGCGAACTTCGGCCGCGAGCTGCCGCGCCGTCCCGGCCAGACGCTCAACGGCGAGCTCGCCTATCAGTGGCCGATCGGCCTGACCACGACGGTCGCGGTCACTCATGCCGGCCGCAGCTTCGACAACGCCTCGAACACCGTGGTGGTGGACGCGTACACCGTGGTCGATCTGCGCGCCGCATTCGCGCTCCGCGACGACCTGGAGCTGTATGGCCGGCTCGAGAACGCGTTCGACGAGGAGTACGAGACTATTGCGCGGCTACGGAACTCCCGGTCGCGGCGTGTTCGTGGGAGTGCGTCAGAGCTTCTGAACGTGCAGCAGCGAGCATGCAGATTGCAGCGGGCCGCTTCGCCCATCATGGCGGGCGGCTCGGCGTTGCACGCTCGCTGTTCCCCGACGTGCAGCAGCCGTGGGTCGATCTGTCGACGGGCATCAATCCGCGCTCCTATCCCGCACCACGTGCTTCGCAGCGCTCACGCAATCGGCTGCCCGACCCCACGGAGCTCGCGCGTCTCGAAGCACTCGCCGCCGCGACGTTCGGTGTCGACGATCCCGCGCGTGTCGTGGCGACCGCGGGCACTGAATGCGCGCTGCGGCTCCTGCCGCAGCTCGTGAGTCTGAAAGCGGCGGTTATCGTCGGACCGACGTACGGATCGCACGCCGACGCGTGGACGCGAGCCGGCGCGCTGACGCAGACGATTGGGCTCGACGAAGTGCGCTCTCACGCGGAGCGAGCTGTGTGCCTCACGATCGTCAATCCCAACAATCCCGATGGACGCATCGTGGAGCACGCGCGGCTGCTGGAGCTGCACGATTCGCTCGCCCGACACGGCGGGACGCTCATCGTCGATGAAGCGTTCGCGGATGTCGCGCCGGACGTGAGCGTGGCGGCCGAAGCGGGCACTCCGGCCGCACCGCGACTCATCGTGCTGCGCTCGTTCGGCAAGTTCTTCGGCTTGGCGGGCTTGCGACTCGGCTTCATCGTCGCTGCGACGCCGCTCGCTGCCACGATTCGTGGGCTGATCGGCGAATGGCCAGTGTCGAGCGACGCCATCGCGGCGGGATTGGCCGCGTACGCCGACCAGCGCTGGATAGATCGCGAACGCGTGCGTCTTGCAGAAAGCTGCGCAGCGCCTCGATCACCTGCTCGCGCGCAGCGGTTTCGAGCTCGTCGGCGGCACGTCGTTGTTTCGCCTTGCGCGCGCAGCGGATGCGCGCGAGCGGTTCGCGCAATTGCTCGCCGCAGGAATCCTGGTTCGACCGTTCGATTTCGACTCGCGCTTGCTGCGCTTCGGGCTGCCGCATGGACGCGATCAATGGCGCAGGCTCGCCGCGGCGCTGAGGCAGGCAGGCATGAACGAGTCCGAGCGCGACCTGCGTCATGCGCAGGAGATGAAGATCGTGCAGGAGGAGCGGCGCGCCGAGCGTGCCACCAAGAAGCTGCGCGGCGGCCTGCTGATCGTCCTCACCGGCTCCGGCAAGGGCAAATCTTCGAGCGCATTCGGGATGGTCGCGCGTGCGCTCGGCTGGGACATGCGCGTCGGCATCGTGCAGTTCATCAAGGGCAAGTGGCAGACCGGCGAGAAGCACTTCTTTCGCCGCTTCCCGGACCAGGTGACGTTCGAAGTGATGGGCGAAGGCTTCACCTGGGACGTGCAGGACCGCCAGCGCGACATCGCTGCCGCACGCCAAGCGTGGCAGCGCAGCTGCGCGATGATTCTCGATCCGCAATTCGACTTCGTGCTGCTCGACGAGCTGAACATCGCGCTGCGCAACGAGTATCTCGACGTGGCCGAAGTCGTCGCATTTCTGGAGCAGCGTCCGCGCGACAAGCACATCTGCATCACTGGGCGCGACGCACCTGCGCGCTTGCTGGAAATCGCCGACCTCGTCACCGAGGTGAGCTCGCCGAAGCATCCGTACCAGGCCGGCTACAAGGCGCAGCGGGGAGTCGAGTTTTGACCAAGCGCCGCGCATCCTGCTGTGCTCTGTGCGACTCTGCGCTGCTCGCGGCATCGAGTCCGCACGCGCGCGCGGAGGCGCCAGCGCGCATCGTCTCGCTGAACCAGTGCCTCGATGCGATCCTCGTCGAGCTGGTGCCAACCGAGCGCATCGCTGCGATCAGTCACTATTCACGCGACCCTCTTCGTTCACCCATCGCTGCGCTGGCGCAGCGTCTGCCGATCACGTACGAATCGGCAGAAGAGATCGTCGCGTTGCGGCCCGACTTGGTGCTGGCCAGCCGCCACTCCGCGATCCCGACGCGCAACGCCTTGCGGCGCGTCGGCATTCACTACGAACTGTTCGACGTCGCGTTCTCCGTGGAGGACAGTCTCGCGCAGATCCGCCGGATCGCAG
Source organism: uncultured Gammaproteobacteria bacterium (assembly GCA_963830745.1). Classification (GTDB taxonomy): domain Bacteria; phylum Pseudomonadota; class Gammaproteobacteria; order Steroidobacterales; family Steroidobacteraceae; genus Steroidobacter. The sequence goes on along the minus strand of CAWHNL010000004.1, from coordinate 512,020 downwards.
CACTGGTCGGCAACGCTGCGGCCGGTGAAGCGCTGGTCGGCAAGATCGAGAGCGCCATCGACGCAGCGCGCCCTCCGCCAGGCGCGCGGAGACTCACCGCCGCGGTCTACGAAACCGGCGGGCTGACGGCGGGCGCGCGCACCGTCACGGATGATCTGATGCAGATCGTGGGGCTCGACAATCTCGCCGCGCGCTACGGCATCCAAACTCATCAGCCTCTGCAACTGGAGCTGCTCGTCGCGGCACCGCCCGATCTGCTGCTGGTCGGAGAAGTTCCGGCTGCGGCCGGCACGCAGGCCGCGCGGATCGTGCAGCACCGCGCGCTGCGCAAGCTGCCCTCGACGCGCTGGGATTTTCCCGCGCGCTTCATGTACTGCTCCGGACCGACGATCGTCGAAGAAGTCGCCGCGCTCGCCGCGGCACGCGATGCGATCTACGCAACTCCCCGCGCGCAGGCCTCACGATGACGACGCGTCGCTGGGTCATGCCGTCGCTGCTTGCACTTGTAGTGCTGCTGGCGATCGCGTCGATCGCGGTCGGGCGCATCGTGCTCGGCTGGAACGTGTGGCTCGACCAGGATGCGATCGGTCGCACGATCCTGCTCGAGTTGCGACTGCCGCGGGCGCTGCTCGGCATCGCGATCGGCGCGGCGCTGGGCCTCGCCGGGGCAGCGTTGCAAGGCTACCTGCGCAATCCGCTCGCCGATCCCGGCACGCTCGGCGTTTCCTCGATGGCGGCGTTCGGCGCGGTGCTGAGCATCTTCTTCGGCATCGCCGATCTGCATCCGTGGATCCTGCCTTCGAGTGGTGTCGTCGGAGCCATGGTCGGCATGGCCGCGCTGTTCCTGCTTGCCGGCATGACAGCGAGCGCACTCACGCTCGTCCTCTCAGGTGTCATCCTCAGCGCAATCGCAGTCGCCGGCATCGCACTGGTGCTCTCGCTGTCGCCGAGCCCGTGGGCGGCCGGCGAGATCGTGCGCTGGCTGCTCGGCGCTCTGGCCGATCGAAGCCTCGACGACCTGCTCATCTCCACGCCGCTCATCGCAGTCGGCGCAGCATTGATATGGAGCTCGCGGCGAGCGCTCGACGCGCTGACGCTCGGCGAAGTCGGCGCGCGCTCGCTCGGCATCGATCTCGGCCGCGCGCAATGGCTGCTGGCTGGCGGCATCGGCCTGGTCGTCGGAGCCAGTGTCGCTGTGTCGGGCATCATCGGTTTCGTCGGACTCGTCGTGCCGCACCTGTTGCGACCGCTCGTCGGCGCGAGACCGGCGGCGCTGCTCGTGCCGAGCGCAATCGGCGGCGCGGCCCTCGTCCTGGCGGGCGACGTCGTCGTGCGGCTGTTGCCTGGCGGCTCGGAAGTGCAGCTCGGCGTGGTGATGTCGCTGATCGGCGCACCGTTCTTCTTCGCGCTGCTGTATTCGATGCGCAGGCAGGTCACATGAAAACCGATTCCCGACTGCGCGTCGCAGACCTGACGTTCGAGCGCGCCGGGCGCCGCATTCTCGATTCCGTCGGCGTGCAGTTCGCGTCGGGCAGCCTCACGGCCGTGCTCGGCCCGAACGGTGCCGGCAAGTCGACGCTGCTCGGGTGCATGGCCGGCCTGCTGCGCGCGTCGCACGGAGCTGTCGATCTGGACGGCACGCCGCTCACGTCGCTGGCAGCCGACGAGCGAGCACGGCGCATCGCCTTCCTGCCGCAGATCCCGGAAGTCTCGTGGCCTGTCGACGTCGCCACGCTCGTCGCGCTCGGTCGAATTCCGTTCCGACATCTCGCCAGCGATGCGGAGAACGAAGCAGCCGTGCAGCGGGCGATGCAGACGACGCGCACGACGCAGTGGTCGCAGCGAACGATCACGACACTCTCGGGTGGCGAGCGAGCACGTGTCCTGCTCGCACGCGTACTGGCTGGCGAATCCGACTGGATCCTGGCCGATGAGCCGTTCGCGGGGCTCGACCCGGCCCATCAGTTCGAAGCTGCAGACTTGCTGCGCTCGCTCGCGGGGCACGGCCGCGGCGTCGTGCTGACGATCCACGACCTCGCGCTCGCTGCGCGCATCGCCGATCGCGTCGTCATTCTCCATCGCGGGCGGGTCGTTGCGGACGGCGCTCCCGAAGCCGCGCTGACGCCGCCGACGCTGCGTGAGGTGTACGGGATCGATGCGCAATGGTTCTCGGTGCGCGAGCGCGGCGCGCCGCTGATCGCGATCCACGGCCGGCATGCCGGCTGAAATCTGGCTGCCGGCCGCGGCGCTCGCGGTCGAAGCATGCGTCGGCTATCCGCAGGCGCTCTATGCGCGCATCGCGCATCCGGTCGTGTGGATCGGGAAGCTCATCGAAGCACTGGAACGGCACTGGAACGATCCCGCGCGCAGCGACGCAGCGCGCAGGACACTCGGCATCGTCACGATGATGATCGTCGCCGGAAGTGCCGGCGCTGTCGGCTACGCCATCCAGATCGGCGCGCAACAGCTGCCGTTCGGAATGATCATCGTGGTGCTGGTCGCGACCCTGGGCCTGGCGCAGCGAAGTCTCTACACGCACGTGCGCGATGTGCTGCGGCCACTGGCACAAGGCGACCTCTCGGCAGCGCGAGACGCAGTGTCGAAGATCGTCGGGCGCGATACGGCGCAGCTCACGCCGCAGGGCGTCGCGGCTGCTGCAATCGAAAGCCTCGCGGAAAGCTTCAACGACGGGATCGTTGCGCCGGCGTTCTGGCTCGCGGTCGGCGGACTGCCCGGATTGTTCGCGTACAAGGCGCTGAACACCGCCGACAGTCTCATCGGCCATCGCGAGCCGCGTTGGCGCGCGTTCGGTTGGGCGGCCGCCCGCGCGGACGACTTGGCCAATCTCATTCCCGCGCGCTTCGCGGGACTGCTGATCGTCATTGCAGGCGGCGGCGGATTGCGCGTGATGTGGCGCGATGCGCCTCGCCACGCATCGCCGAACGCCGGTTGGCCCGAGGCCGCGATGGCGGGCGCGCTCGGCATCGAGCTCGGCGGCGCGGCGACTTACGAAGGCGTGATGCATGAGCGGCCGTTGTTCGGAGCCGGTCGTCGTCCGGAGAGCGGCGACCTGCGCCGCGCGTTGCAGATCTATCTCGAAGCTTGCGCGCTGCTCTGGGCGCTCGCGCTGGCGTTGGCCATCGGAGTACTGCTGTGGCCGCGCTGATGATCCAGGGCTGCGGCTCGGACGTCGGCAAGTCGCTGCTGGTCGCGGGGCTGTGCCGGCTGCTCACGAATCGCGGCAAGATCGTGCGTCCCTTCAAGCCGCAGAACATGTCGAACAACGCGGCAGTCACCGCCAGTGGCGGCGAGATCGGCCGCTCGACAGCGCTGCAGGCGTTGGCGTGCCGCACACCGCCGACCGTCGACATGAATCCGGTGCTGCTCAAACCGCAGTCGGACACGGCCGCTCAGCTCATCGTGCGCGGCCGGCGCATCGAGACGCAGCACGCGGACACGTTCGCGCGAGATCGAAGCGACCTGCTGCAAGTCGCGCTCGACAGCTTTCGCGGACTGCAGCGCGAAGCCGATATCGTCATCGTCGAAGGCGCGGGCAGCCCGGCGGAAACGAACTTGCGCGCGCACGACATCGCCAACATGGGATTCGCGCACGCGGCGGACGTCCCGGTCCTGCTCGTCGGCGACATCGATCGCGGTCACGTGATCGCGGCGCTGGTCGGCGCACATGCAGTGCTCGATGCGCCGGATCGCGAGCGCATTCGCGGCTTCATCATCAACAAGTTTCGCGGCGACGTGCAGCTGTTCCGCGCCGGCATCGACGCGATCGAAGCGCGCACCGGCTGGCCGTCGTTCGGTGTTGTGCCATGGCTCCATGCGGCTGGAGCGCTGCCGGCGGAAGATGCCATGCAGCTGGAGCATGAGCGTCCGACGTGCGCGAATGCCCGCGTTCGGATCGCGATCCCGCACGTGCCGCACATCGCGAACTTCGACGACTTCGACCCGTTGCGGTTCGAGCCCGAGGTGCAGCTCGAATTCATCGCGGCGGGTCGGCCTCTGCCGCTCGATGCGGACCTCATCATCCTGCCCGGCAGCAAGGCGACGATCGCCGACCTCGAGTTCTTCCGCACGCAGGGCTGGCACATCGACTTGCAAGCGCACGTACGCCGCGGCGGGCACGTCCTCGGCATCTGCGCCGGCTATCAGATGCTCGGCAAGCTCGTCGAAGACCCGCAGCGGATCGAAGGGCAGCGCGCGTCGTGCCCCGGTCTCGATCTGCTCGACGTTCACTCGACCATGACCGAGCAGAAGACGCTGCGCTCCGTATCCGGCGATCGAGCTGGCAACGGGCGCGCGAATCGCGGGCTACGAAATGCATCTCGGCGCGACGAGCGGACCCGGCGTGTCCCGGCCGATGATCCGCTTCGACGACGGCACGATCGACGGTGCCGTATCGGCCGACGGCCGCATCGCAGGCTGCCACGTGCATGGACTGTTCGCGGAGCCGGCGTTTCGCATCGCGTATCTGGCTACGCTCGGCGCACGCAGCGCCGGCGAGGACCACGCGCAACGCGTCGACGGCGCGCTCGACGAGATCGCAATGGCACTCGAATCCACGCTCGCAATCGACCGCCTGTTGCGGCTTGCCTCGGCGCTCTGAGCAGTGCAACGTAGCGCACGAAAGTCGAGGAGATGAGTTCATGGGCCACCGCCTGAGCAAGATCTACACCCGCACCGGCGACGACGGCACGACAGGCCTGGGCGACGGCTCGCGCGTGCCGAAGACGCACGGACGCATCGAGGCCTACGGGACGGTCGACGAGGCGAACAGCGCGATCGGCGTAATCCTCGCGGTGCCCAACTTGCCGCCGGCGGTGGCCGAAGCACTCACGAAGATCCAGCACGAGCTGTTCGATCTCGGCGGCGAGCTGGCGGTGCCCGGCTACCGCGCGATCCTCGACAGTCACATCGAGCAGCTGGAGCAGTGTCTGGACGGTTTCAACGAACCGTTGCCGCCGCTTGAAGGAATTCATCCTGCCGGGCGGTGGACCGGCCGCCGCCGCGTGCCACATGGCACGCGCGATCACGCGGCGCGCGGAACGTTGCGCGTGGGCGTTGGCGCAGAACGAAACGGTCGCACCGGAAGTGATGCGCTACTTGAATCGATTGTCGGATCTGCTGTTCGTCGTCGCGCGCGTGCTGGCGCGGCACGAGAACGGACAGGAGGTCCTGTGGAAGCGGAAGTGACGGGCGACTAGTAACCGGTCATCAACGACCCGTCGCGCGGATCGATCCTGATCGTGATCTCCTGCTCCAGCTCCGGCGCCACGATCAGCGAAGCTTCCAGCCGATTGACCGCGACCGGCCGCACGGTCGCACCGTTCACCGAGTGCGTGATCATGAAGCTGTGATACTGGCCAGCGTGCGTCGCCGCGAACTGCACCAGGATGTTGACGATGTGCGGCTCGCTCGCCTCGTTGATGCGCTCGTCGCAGATCACGTAGAAACCCTGATCCGGCGGCACCGATGCGAACGCGCCGGCGCTGTGCAGCTCGGCAAGGAAGCGCCGCACTTGCGCCGCCACACCCTCCCACACTGTCGGATCGCCGGGCCGGAGCACGCACCAGCGCGTGCCGCGCTCGATCGAGTTGATCACGAACAACGCGAAACGGCGCTGCGAGAGATACGCCCAGTCCGAGGATGCACTCGCGCCGCACGCCAGCGTTCGCAGCGGCGGCCGCTCGCGATCCGCGCTGCGCACCGCGTGAAGCACGTTGACTCCGTGAGCCGCGAGCGACCAGCGATCGGCGGACGCCACTTCACGAGCCAGCCGCGTCCCCGCGCGCAGCAGCGGCTCCGGATCCTGCGCCGCCACTGCTGCCGAAACGGCCTCGCCGGTTCGCGACAACAACCCCGCCACGGCACCGCCGTTGCCGAACATCTCGACGCGGCCGCGCAGCCGATCGGTGGCAGCAATGCGCGGGAAGAACATCAGCGCATGGTCGCTGTGAAAGTTCAGTCGCTTGACTCCGCGTACCGCCTCTGCAGCGCTGTCCCAGGCAGCCGGCGGATCGACGATCAACATCGCACGATGCTGGCGACAGAACTTCGCAGCGACCAGCACCGTGCTGGCGCCGATGTCGGTCGTGCGGGTCAGCGGCGGTATATATAGGAAGGCGAGCTCGTCCACGTCTTCGAGCGCGAACAGGCCGGAGCGCCGCGTTGCGGAGCCGATCACGTCGTAGTCGCTGATCGGACGGCCGTCGTCGCCGTCGGGATTCGAGCTCACGTACCCGACCGGCAGGTTCGTGCCCGGCATCAGCGTGCGATCGGGGCGCACCGACGGGACTGCACCGCGCACCCGCACGAGGTTCGATTCGAGCAGTGCGCCGGCGACGAAGCGCGGCGATGCCGGATCGAGCGAAAGCGCGCGAAAAGTCTCCTGCGCCTCGATGCGTTCCGAGCCCGGCGCACGCACTCGTTGCACGACCAGGTTGAAGCGCTGCTCGTCGTCGGCGTCGAGGTGATCGTAGTCGATCGAGGCCCGCAGGAACTCGCGCGTGCCTGGAGCGCGCGCTTCGAGCTGCAACGTCTGTCGGCCACAACGCAACGACAGCGTGACGGGCGCCGCGCCGTTCGCAACACGAACGATGACGGCTTGCCGTCCGCCCTGCTCGAAGAAGTGCTCGACTGCGTAGGAAAGCGGGCTCGGCTGCCACAGGCCGCCGAACTCCTGCTGAAAATCCGCGAAGCTCTGGATGAGGATGGCGCGGTTGACGGGGCCGCGCAGTGTGCGGCCGACGAATGCCGTCAAGTGCGCGCTCGCACGTGCGATCGGTTGCTCCGCGCCCGGCGTTTCAGTGATCTGGATACCTTCGAGCGAACGCTCGGGCACCTGGCCTCCCCTCTTCTTGTGGCGCGTAACTTAGCACAAGGAAAGAAGGCGAGTGGGTGTCGGTTGAGCTTACAGATTCCTCGCCGCGAACGTGTCGCACGACTCGACGCCGCCGGTTTCGAAGCCGCGCTTGAACCAACGCACGCGCTGCTCGGAGCTGCCGTGCGTGAACGATTCCGGCGAGACGTAACCGCTGCCTTGCTTCTGCAAGCGGTCGTCGCCGATCGCGGCGGCAGCGTTGAGACCTTCTTCGATGTCGCCGGCCTCGAGCAACTGTCGCGAGCGGTCGGCGTTGTGCGCCCAGATGCCGGCGAAGCAATCGGCTTGCAGTTCCTGACGCACGGAAAGCGCGTTCGCCTCTGCTTCGCTCGCGCGCTGGCGCGCGGCCATGTTGCGCTCGGAAATGCCGAGCAGCGTCTGCACGTGATGCCCGACTTCATGTGCGACGACGTACGCCTGCGCGAAGTCGCCGGGCGCGCCGAACCGATTCTGCAGGTCCTGGTAGAAGGACAGGTCGATGTAAACCTTGCGATCGCCGGGACAATAGAACGGTCCGACCGCGGCCTGCGCGAACCCGCACGCCGACTCCACGGCGCCCGAGAACAGTACGAGCGTAGGCTGCTCGTAGGTTCGTCCGGCAGCCGAGAAGATCGCGCCCCACGCGTCCTCGGTATCCGCGAGCACGAACGAGACGAACTCGCGCAGCTGCGCTTCCTCGGCCGATTCCTGGTACGGCACCTGTTCCGCCTGCTGCCCCGAAGGCTGCGTCCCTTGCAGCACGACCGACGGATCGACGCCGAAGTAGGCCGCGACGAGCGCGAGCACGATCGTGCCCAAGCCGATGCCGCCGGCCCGTCCGAAGCGCATGCCGCGGCGATCTTCGACGTTCTGGCTGGTTCGCCGCCCTTCCCAACGCATGGTGAGCCCCCGTGACTGGCGTGACCCAGTGATGGAGTCACAGGTATACGAGGTTTATACGGGCTGCGATACGGGCGAGTTCCTCGATGCCTGGCCGACGACGGCCGAATACAGTCCCGCGAGCCGGTCGGCCATGGCGCTCGCCGACCAGGTCGCGGCGTACGCACGCGCCTCGGCAGACATGGCCGCACGTCGCGGCGCATCTTCGAGCAGCCTCACGACGATGTTCGCGAACTCGCCCTCGTCGTCGGGGGCCAGTTGCGCGCCGCGCTGCGGAGTGACGATGTCCGCCGTTCCCATGTGCGCCGTCGACACGACCGGCACGCCGAGCGCCATCGATTCGAGCAGCACCAGGCCCTGCGTCTCGGTCCGCGACGAGAACACGAACAGATCGCCGGCGCGGTAGCAGTCGAGCAGCTCACGCTCGCGCGACAGATAGCCGACGAACCGCACGTGCTGCGTCAATCCGAGCGAGCGCACGTAAGCCTTGCAGGAAGCCAACGCCGGCCCCTCCCCCGCGACGACGAACACCGCGCCCGGCTTGCTGCGCACGACGAGGGCGAACATGCGAAACAGGAACTCGATGTTCTTCTCGTGCGCGATGCGCCCGACGTGCACCAACACCGGCTGGCCCGGCGCGATACCGAGCTGCGCGCGAAAGCGCTGGCCGTCGCCGCCGGCGAAGCGCTCCATCTCCATGCCGGTCGGGATGATGTGCATCGGACACTCGACGCCGTAGTCGAGCAGCGCCTGTTCCATCGCCCGGGAAGGGACGACGAGCGCGTCGAGCACGTTGCACTGGGAAACGGTGAAGCGGCGCGCGATGAATCGCATGACGGCGCGCGGCATCAGCGGCACGTAGTGATGCAAGTACTCTTCGAAATACGTGTGATAGGTCTCGATGACCGGAACGCGCAGCGCGCGGGCGAGTGCCGTGCCCTGGTAGTGCGCGACGAAGGGAGTCTGGATGTGCACCAGGTCCGGCTCCAGCCGCTCGAGCTGCGGGCGCAGCGCACGGATCCCGCCGAGCTTCATCGCGCGGTCCTCCGGGTCGCGGGGCACGCCGCGCGAAGGCACTCGCAGGATGCCGGCTCGCTGTCGGCGGCGGCGCCCGGATATTCGGGTGCGATCAGGATCGTTTCATGGCCGGCGGCGTGCAGGCCGCGGCGGAAAGTCTGGATGGAAGTGGAAACGCCGTTGATCCGCGGAAAATAGACGTCCGAGATCATCAGGATGCGCATGCAAGCTCCGGCGGTCAGTGAGACCGCCGGCAGGGTATGACCTTCAGATGACGGTTGGATGTCAGGCCAGGTGAGCTTCCAGCCAGACGACGGCGAAATCGACGAACGTCCTGGCCGGGAACAGCTCCGCATGGCAGGCGCCCACCGGCCCGGTGCGCGCCTGTCCCGTCTTCAGGAAGTCGAGCAGGATTTGCGGAAAATAGTCGCCGTGCTCCCAGTCGGCGATGCCTTTGTCGTCGTCGAGGCACTCGATCCATTGCTCGCCGATATCCGCGCGCTCGAAGCGCCACCGAACGCGGCGCTTGTTCGGTACCCGGGCGAGGTATTCGGCCCAGTGCGTCACCGTTACGGTATCGACGTTCGCGCCGAGTCTCAGCACGAACCCTCCGCTGTCCGTGAAGCGCGCAAGGACCGATCCGGGCCCGTGATAGTCGTGTAACGGAACAGGCTCGAGCAGTTGCAGGCTCTGCGGCCCGATGGCTCCGTAGCGCGCGGCGGCGTGATCGTTGACGCGCACGCCTTCGCGCCGTCGGAAGACTTCTGCGAGCACACCGATGTCTTCATCGACCTCCGAGGTCAGGGGGTCGAACGGTTCCTCGTTATCCGCAGCCAGGAGCATGAGCAAGGTGCCGCGCGGCCCGAGCGTTTCGATCAGCGCATCGAGCAGCCCTTCCGCACCGCCTTCTATTGGCCCGATCTTTCGCAGGCTCGCATGCACCATCAGCGGCGTGGCCGCCTGAACGCCGAGCCGCGTCAGTTGGCCGGCCAACGTCTCGCGACCGATCATCGAAGTAGAGAAACGTCAGCGCGAGCCGGTGGCGCCGGCGCCGCTGGCAGCGGCGGGCTTCGTGGCGGTCTTCTTCGTGGTCTTCGGTGCCGGCTTCTTCGGCAGCGGGGTTCCGGCGCGCGCAGCCGCGAACTCCTCGGCGGTGTAGTACATCTCTTCGCTGCCGTTCCAGTTCGCGCCCGCGGGCACGCGGTTCTCGACGTGGCGGGCGCTGGCGACGAAGCCGTCGACAGTCGTCTTCTGCTTCGAAACCGGCAGCGCGATGCCGCGCGGCTGGCTGACGAGACCGTTCACCAGTTCCAGGTCGACCGCGGCGCCGTGCTGTTTGACCTTCTGCCACATCTCGTCGGAGATCGCGGCGTTCAGCAGCGTGTCTGCCGCCTTCGGATGCTCGCGCTGATCGTCTTCCATCACCGGGAACGCCTGCACGTACAGCGCGCCGTCGTGCCAGCCGAACACGAACGGCTGATTGACCACGGTCACCTTCGTGCCGACCGGAATCCTGTCGTACAGCTCGGCGATGTCCTCGGGATAGAAGCGAATGCAGCCGTGGCTCGAGCGCAGGCCGACGCCGTACGGCTTGTTCGTGCCGTGGATCAGGTAGCTCGGCCAGCCGAGCGTCATCATGTGCGCGCCGAGCGGATTGTCCGGGCCGGGCGGCACTTTCGACGGCAGCGGGTCGCCCGCTTCCTTGTGCTCTTTGCGCACGGAAGACGGCGGGAACCAAGTGGGGTTCGTGCGCTTGCCGGTGACCTTGGTCGAGCCTTCCGGCGTCTGCCAGCCGACCTTGCCGATGCCGATCGGATGCGTGATGACCGTCTGCGGCTCGCCTTCCTTCACCTTCGGGAAATAGAACACGCGCAACTGCGCGAGATTGATCACGAGCCCTTCGCGCGCCGCCGCCGGCAGGACGAACTGCGTCGGCAACACGATCTCGCGTCCCTCGCCCGGCACCCACGGATCGACGCCGGGATTGGCGCGCGCGATCTCTTCGTAGCCGAGATTGAAGCGCCGCGCGATGTCCGGCAGCGTGTCTTCGCCCATCACCTTCGTGACCTGCAGCTCGCCGACGACTTCGTCTTCCGCGGAGCCGATGCGTGAACAGGTGCGTCGCGACCGGCTCGTGAATCGTGGGGGGCGGCGGAGGCGGCGGCGGTTCCTCGTGCTGCCGCTGCATGATCTGGCAGCCGGCGAGGCTCAACGCGACGCAAGCGGCGGTCAGGCGGGCGGCGGACGACAGATTCATGGCAGGCATTATTACAGCAACACCGGGCGGTTTGGCAGTTCGTCGCGGTCCGCTGTCGGGAAATGGCGCGCGATCAGCGCACCGACGGCCTGGACTCCCTCGACGACGGCCTGCCGCGGCGAGCCGCGTGCGAACGATTGCTCCATGCGGCGGCACACTTCGGCCCATTCTTGCGCGCTGACGCGGCCGTTGAAGCCGCGGTCGGCGACGATCTCGACATCCCGGTCGGCCCACGACACATAGATGAGCACGCCGTTGTTCGCGTCGGTGTCCCACACGCCGAGCCGCGCGAACGCCTCCAGCGCCTGGTGTCGCGGCGTGACGCCGCGCATCAAGTCGAGCGGACTCGCGCTCGCCTCGACTGCGAAGCGGATCTCGCCGCCGTGGCCGCGCTCGGTGTCGGTAATCGCCTGCTCGATGGCCTTGAGCGTTGGCGCGTCGAAGGCGCGACGCAGGCTCCAGCCGGGTGTCGCGAGATGACGAAGCATGCGTTGCAAGCTCACCATCGTCCTGACGCTCCGCCGCCGCCGAAGCCGCCGCCTCCGCCGCTCCAACCGCCACCGCCGCCGCCACTCCAACCGCCGCCGCCACCCCAGCCGCCACCGCCGAATCCGCCCCAGCCGCGCCGTCCCGGACTCGTCCAGCCGCCGCCGCCACCGCCGCCGAGCAATGCGATCACGAACGCAATCACGGCAGCGCCGATCGCGATGACCAGCGTGCTGGTCAGAAACCAAACGATCGCGGCCGCGATGCCGCCGGTGACGGACGCGCCGCCGAACCTGCCGAGCATCCGACGCAGCATGCTGCTGCCCACGAACACCAAGAGCAGCAGCAGCGGCAATGCTGTGCCGAAGCCGTCACCGCTCGGCACGCCGCGCTGGCCTCGTGCAGGCTCCGGCAGCGGCTCGCCTTCGATCAGCGCGATCATGCGCTCGACGGCTTCGCGGATGCCGCCGAAGAAATCGCCGCTGCGAAAGCGCGGCACGATCACCTGCTCGACGATGCGATTCGCGAGCACGTCCGGCAGCACGCCCTCCAGGCCGTAGCCGACTTCGATGCGCACCGCACGGTCGTCTTTGGCGACCAGCAGCAGCGCGCCGTCATTCACTCCGCGACGCCCGAGCTTCCACGCTTCGGCGACGCGGATTCCGTACTGCTCGACCGTTTCCGGCTGCGTCGTCGGCACGATCAGCACGGCGATCTGGCTGCCCTTCTTCGCTTCGAATGCGCGCAGCTGCTGTTCGAGCGTCGTCATCTGCTCGGGCGTGAGCGTTGCCGGTGAGATCGGTGACCGGCGCGCGCAGCGGCGGCACGGCGACTTCGGCGAGCGCGCCGGAGCCGAACAACAGCAGCAGCGAAAGTGCCGGCGAGGCGAGCCAGCGTGCGAGCATTTTGTGGCGAGGTCAGCCCGGCGACTCGGGCTTGGGCTCGGCCTGCGGCGGGGCCGGCGTGCCGAAGTCCACGGCCGGCGGCTTGGAGATCGTCGCCTCGTCCTGGACCGTGAAGTTCTGCTTCGGCTTCTGGCCGAACATCTTCGCCGTCAGGTTCGTGGGAAACGAGCGCACGGTGACGTTGTACGCACGCACGGCGTCGATGTAGCGATTGCGGGCAACGGCGATGCGGTTCTCAGTGCCTTCGAGCTGCGCACGCAGATCGCTGAAGCCGGAGATCGACTTGAGATCGGGATAGCGCTCGACCACGACCATCAGGCGCGACAGCGCGGAGCTGAGCTCGCCCTGCGCCGCCTGCCACTGTTGGAACGCCTGCGGATCGTTGATCAGCTCAGGCGTCGCCTGGATCGACGTCGCCTTGGCGCGCGCCTCGACGACGCTATCGAGAATGTCCTTCTCCGCCGCGACCGCGCCCTTCACCGTGTTGACCAGGTTCGGCACGAGATCGGCGCGGCGCTGATACTGATTCAGCACCTCGGACCACGCTGAGCTCACCTGCTCGTCCTGCTTCTGCAGCGTGTTGTAGCCGCAGCCGGCGAGCACCGACATGAGCAGCAGCAGAACAGCACCACGCAAAAATGGCATACCCGGGCCCTTCGTTCGAGCTATGGACAGCGTAAGGCGGCCCGCTCCCGGCGGGCGCCTTCGAGTCGAAAGCCCCGAGTCCCTGTCGGAGTTCCGACGACTACCAGATTTTTACACGGTCCGCCGGGGCGCGGTACATCTTGTCGCCGGGCTTGACGTCGAACGCGCTGTAGAACTCCGGCAGGTTGGACACGATGATGTTCGTGCGGTACTCGCTCGGGCTGTGCGGATCCGTCAGCAGGCGCCGGCGCAGCTCGTCATCGCGATACTTGCGCGCCCAGCCTTGCGCCCAGCCGATGAAGAAGCGCTGGTCGCCCGTGTAGCCATCGATGACCGGTGCCGGCTTGCCCTTGCAACGACAGCTTGTACGCGCGATACGCCATCGCGACGCCGGCGAGATCGGCGATGTTCTCGCCCATCGTCAGCTGGCCGTTCACATGCTCGCCCGGCAGCGGGCTCGACGCGTCGTACTGCGCACCGAACGCCTTCGCGCGGCGGTTGAACTCCTCGTTGTCCGACGCTGCCCACCAGTCGTGCAGATTGCCGGTGCCGTCGTAGCGGCGTCCCTGGTCGTCGAAGCCGTGGCTGACCTCGTGACCGATGACGGCGCCGATCGCGCCGTAGTTCATCGCGTCGTCGACAGTCACGTCGAAGAACGGCGGCTGCAGGATTGCCGCGGGGAACACGATCTCGTTGGTCGGCGGGTTGTAGTAGGCGTTGATGGTCTGCGGCGTCATCAGCCACTCGGTGCGGTCGATCGGACCGCCGAGCTTGTTGACGCCACGGTCGAACACCACTGCGGCGGCGCGCATCTCGTTGCCGAGCAGGTCGTCGCGGCGGATCTCGAGCTTCGACCAGTCGCGCCACTTGTCCGGATAGCCGATCTTCGTGGTGAACAGCGCGAGCTTCTCGTGCGCCTTGCGCTGCGTGTCCGGCGTCATCCACTCGAGTTGGTCGATGCCGCTGGAGAACGCGGCCTTGCAGATTGTTGACCAGCGCGTCGATGCGCTGCTTCTGCTCCGGCTTGAAGTGGCGCTCGACGTACATCTTGCCGACCAGGTCGCCGACGGCGCCTTCGATGGTGTCGACGCCGCGCTTCCAGCGCGGCTTCAGCTCTTCGATGCCCGACACCGTGCGGTCGTTGAACTCGAACTGCCGCTGCACGAACTTCGCCGGCAGGTCCGGCGCGTAGGTGCTCAGCAGCTTGTAGCGGAGGTAGACGCGCCAGTCGGCGACCGGCACCTCGGCGAAGATCTTGTCGAGCGCCTCGAAGTAGCTCGGCTGCGTCACGTTGACGGCCGCCACTTTCTCGCTCGGGATCTGCGCGCCGCGCAGGAACGCATCCCAGTCGAATGCCGGCATCAGCTTCGCGAGCGCCGCGCGATCGTAGCGGTTGTAGGTCTTCTCGGCGTCGCGATTCTGCACGCGCGTCCAGTGCGCGGTAGCGATGCGCGACTCGATCGCGTAGATCTTCTTGGCGGCGCCCGCCGGATCCGGCGTTTCGGCCAGTGCCAGCAGGTCGCGCACGTACGGCTCGTACTTCTCGCGGATGCCCTTCAGCTTCGCGTCGTCCGACAGGTAATAGTCGCGATCCGGCATGCCGAGGCCGGTCTGGGTCACGGTGCTGAGGTACTGGCTCGACTTCTTCTCGTCGACGGCGACGAAATACGCGAACGGTTGCGCGACGAACAGCCGCTGAGCGCGGCCGATGTAGCCGGCGAGATCCTGCTTCGTCTTGAGCGCGTCGATGCGCGTGAGCTCGTCTTGCAGCGGCTTCAGTCCGCGCGCCTCGACGGTCGCTTCGTCGAGGAAGCTCGCGTAGTAGTCGCCGACCTTCTGTGCAGCGCTGCCGGGCGCGGCCTTGGCCTTCGCCGCCTCTTCGAGGATGTCGCGCAGGTCGCGCTCCGCGTCTTCCTGCAGCTTGGTGAACGTGCCGTAGTTGGAGCGGTCGGCCGGAATCTGCAGCGTCGCGAGCCAGCCGCCGTTGATGTGTCGATAGAAGTCGTCCTGCGGCCGGACGGACTTGTCCAGGTTCTGCAGGTACACACCCGACTTCAGGATGCCGGCTGTCGTCGTTGCAGGGTCGGCGCCGGCGACGAGCGGGGAGCAGGCGAGTGCAAAGGCAAGCAGCTTGGCGTTCATTGAAGGTCCCTTCATGGTTCTCAGGTCGCCGGATGTTTTCTAAGGTCGCCCGACTCTCAGGTGCAGCGGCCACACGACGGTGCGGCTGTTCGAGCCCCACAGCGGAGCGATTTCAGCACGTAAGCTCGGCAGCGGGTCGGCGCCGGACACCTTGGTATACCGCTGCGTCGCGGACCAGGTGCTGACGTAGCCGACGAAGTCGTCCAGCGTCCAGTCGAGGCGCAGCTGGAATTGCGGCACGCTCACTTCGTGCCACGGAAACGGCAGGTCGCGATAGGCGTTCTCGACGTGGCGGCGTTCCGGCGGCCAGTACGGCCCGACGACGTCGTCGTAGAAATAGCGGACGACGGCATCGATCTGCGGCTCGACGAACGCCAGTCCGTAGGTCCAGAGCGCGAGCGCGCCGTCCGGCCGCAACACGCGCCGCATCTCCGGATGGAAGCGCGCGTGGTCGAACCAGTGTGCCGCCTGCGCCGCGGCGGCGAGGTCGACGCTCTGTGCTTGCAGCGCCGGCTGCTCCGCGAGATTGCCGAGATACGCGACGTGCGGATGGGCTTGCGCATTCTTGAGCTGCGCGACGCTTCCGTCGGTCGCAACCACGCAGTCGTAGTGGCGAGCCAAGCCGAGGGCGGCCTGGCCGCTGCCGGTCGCGCAATCCAGGGCAACCTGGTGGCGCGGCGTCAGCGTCGCGAGATAGTCGAACAACTCTTTCGGGTAGTCCGGTCGGTAGCGCGCGTAGGCGCTCGCGTGCCCGGAGAAATGGTCCTTGAATGCCACGGCTGGCTACTCGCTCAACCCCGAAAGAAAAGTATCGATCGCGCGCAAACTGTCCGGCTCGTCGAGCTGCGGAGCATGACCGCGGTTCGCCACGGTGACCGCGACGAGGCTTGGAACTTCGCGTTGCATGCGCTCGAACGTCGCCGCCGACAGCACATCGGAATGTGCGCCGCGAAATGCCAGCGCCGGCATGGCGCGCAGCTGGCCGAACGCGAGCCACAATGCCTGAACTGCTCCTGGCGGTGCAGGAATGCTGCGGATCGCATCGCCGATCTTCGGATCGGCTGCGAGGCGCGGCACGCCGTCCTCGCCCTCGTCGAACGCAAGGCGCGCGAAAGTGCGCCACTGCTGCTCGGTGTACTCAGGCAGCGCCAGACCGAACGTCATCTTCATCTGTGCAGCGGCATCGTCCCAGTTGCGCACCGGCGGCAATCGTCCGGCATACGATTGAATGCGCGTCGCGCCGACCGGGTCGATCTCGGGACCGATATCGTTCAACACCGACGCCGGCGAGCATCTGCGGCCGCATCGCTGCCATCAGCATCGCCATCAGGCCGCCGAGCGAAGTGCCGACGACGATCACGCGCTCGAGCGACAGCTCGCGCAGCAGCGTCCACATGTCATCGACATAAGTGCCGGGGTGATAGTTCAACCAGTGGGTGTCGTACTGCGAGCGACCTCGACCACGCTGATCCGGCACGATCACGCGGCGCGCGGGAGCGATGTGCTCGGCGAGCGCTGCGAAGTCGCGGCTGTTGCGCGTGAGCCCGTGCAGACACAGCACCGGCGCCTTGCGCGCATCGCCGGCGTAGTCGCGATAGTAGAGTTGCAGCCCGTCGCGGCTGCGATAGAAGTTTTCTGTAAACGACATGACGCGCAAGGATAGCGCGCCGAGTGCAGTTCTTTCCGTCTGGGTGGGGTCCCGAGAAATCGCTTCCACCGCGATATCAAAGCTCGCGGATAACGATGCGATTTTTTGGGGTGCCCTTAAAAAAAGACCCCGGGTGTTAGCCCGGGGCAGAGAAGCGGACTTTCTGAAGGGAAGTAAAGCCCGCTAGGGGATTCGCAGGAAACTATCGACCGATCAATGCAACCGCGACCATTGCAGAACCTTGATATCCTTCGACTCGCACTCGAAGTTCTTCGCCAGCACCGTGGCGGCTTCTTTCAGATCGCCGCGCGACAGGACCCGGTTGACCTCGACGACGCCCCGAAACTCGCTCATGCCCTTTGGGGAGCGTTCCTGCAGCAGGAAGTGCGTGTAGTACTTGATGCTCATGGGACGCCAGACTAAGGACGGCCCGGCGGCAAGTACCGTGAAGGAATTCGCAATTTCCAGGCCATTTGACGATATCAGGCGTCGCCTGAGCGCCGCTTAGCAAACTGGCTCACATGTCGCGATACCGCCCACCGCAGCCGCGCGGCTCCAAGTTCATTACTCCCCAGGGTGCAGCGCGGCTGAAACAGGAACTGGATCACCTTTGGCGCGTGCTGCGCCCGCAGGTAACGCAGGCCGTGCAGGAGGCCGCAGCGCAAGGCGACCGCTCCGAGAACGCCGAATACATCTACGGCAAGCGCCAGCTGCGCGAGATCGACCGGCGTGTCCGCTTCCTGCGACAGCGTCTCGAAGGCATGGTCGTGGTCGACTCGCCGCCTGCGCAGCCGTCGCGCGTGTTCTTCGGCGCCTGGGTCACGCTCGAAGACGAAGCGGGCGAGGAAGTCGAGTACCGCATCGTGGGCCCGGACGAGTTCGATGCGGCACAAGGGCTACATCAGCATGGACTCGCCGCTCGGCCGCGCGCTGCATGCGCAAGGCGCTCGACGATGAAGTGAAGGTCGAGCTGCCGGGCGGGGTGAAGACGTATGTCGTGGTCGGCGTCAGATATGAGAGTCGGCTGAAGCCCGACCCACAGGGCTCAGGCTACAGCCCTAACAGCGACAGCAGCTTTCGCAGTCCGCTCGCTGCTCCATCCAGATCGCGCCGTCGTCGCTTGTGCATGCGCTCTTGCAGCGTCTTGCAGCGCTCCTGCAGCCAGCGATCGCGGTCAGCGTCGGGCGCGGCGTGTTTCTTGTCGTACGACTCGCGCGAAGTTGCAGAAGTCGCGGTACGCGTCCAGGTCGTGGTGCAGATCGCGGCTGACCAGCTCGATCATGATTGCGTGATCGAGCAGCCCGCTCGGCGCAGCGGCGGCTGTCGACGAGCTGAAGCACGCGAGCGCGTTGAGTGCGCGCTGCCGATCTTCGGCGCTCAGCTGCCACTGCGGGTCGGTGACCATTTGCAGCATCGTGTCGAGGCGCGAGTAGCGCTCCTTGACGAAGCCGGCGAGCTGCGCGCGATTGGCGGTCTCCAGCACTTCGCGTGCGCCGGCGATGATCGCGTCGGCGGGCTCGCTGCGAGCGCGCAGCTGCGTTTGCTGCGCGATCGCTGCGAGATGCTCGAGATCCGCGTCGTCGAGATTGAAGCTGACTCGTGACGCTCACACCAGCACGTTCTTGAACTGCCAGGGATCGCTGCGGTCCAGGTCTTCCTCGAACAGCTCGCCGCGCTGGGTCAGCGGCGTCCACTCGCCGTACACGCCCACCACCGGGCCGAGATACGGCATGCACACTTCGAGGTTGCGGCGGAAGTCCATCTCGTCGGGCTCGGTCACGCCGGCCTGCGGGTTCTCGATCGCCCACACCATGCCCGAGAGCACTGCGACGCAGACCTGCAGGCTGGTCGCCGTGTTGTGCGGCACGAGCTTGCGCGCCTCGTCGATCGACAGCTGCGAGCCATACCAGTACGCGTTCTTCTTGTGGCCGGCGAGCAGCACGCCGAGCTCATCGATGCCTTCGATGATCTCCTCTTTGAGGATCCGCTTGCGCTCCTGCAGATGCCAGTTGCGGCCGGCGAACTCGTGCACGGAGAGCACGGCGTCGTTGCAAGGGTGATAGGCATAGTGAACGGTCGGCCGATACACGACCTTGTCGCCTTCGCGATGCGTCAGGTAGTCGGGGATGGAGATCGACTCGCCGTGCGTGATCAGGAAGCCGTGGAACGGGCCGGCCTTCGGCGTCCAGGTGCGCACGCGCGTGCCCGCACCGGGCTGCAGCATGTAGATCGCGCACTTGCGGACCGAAGTCGTAGCGCTGGCCGCGCGGCGGCAGCTCCTTCTCGTGCGTGCCCCAGCCGAGCTCGGCCGGCTGGCAGCCTTCGCTGACGAAGCCGTCGACCGACCAGGTGTTGACGAACTCGCCGAGGCGCTTCGGCACGTTCGCGACCTGCGTGTCGCGCTCGGCGATGTGGATCACCTTCACTTGCAGCTTGTGCGCGAGCGCCGCCCACTGCTCGCGCGTGCCCGGATTGCCGGCGTCGACGCCGGTGTCGGACGCGAGATTCAGCAGCGCCTGCTTGACGAAGTGCGACACCAGGCCGGGATTCGCGCCGTGCGTCAGCACCGCCGTCGGACCGTTCTTGTGCGACTGGCGCAGGGCGAGCGCTTCCTCGCGCAGCGCGTAGTTGGTGCGCCGGGACGGCGAGATGGACGGGTCGGTGTAACCGCCGGGCCACGGCTCGATGCAGGTGTCGAGATACAGCGCGCCCTTCTCGTGCGCGAACTTGATCAGCGCGATGCTCGAGACGTCGACCGACAGGTTCAGCAGGAAATCGCCGCGGCCGATCAGCGGATCGAGCACCTGGCGGTAGTTGTCGCGCGTGAGCGGGTTGACGACGAACTTGATGCCGTACTCCGCCGCTTCGCGCTTGCCCGCCTCGTCCGCGGTGACGATGGTGATGCGCTCGGGCTTGATGCCGATGTGACGCAGCACGAGCGGCAGCACGCCCTGGCCGATGCTGCCGAAACCGACGAACACCAGGCGGCCGAGGAAATTGCACGTGCACGGGAAAGTCAGGCATGGACAGCACTCACGCGAGGAGGAAAAACGGCGGGTACGGAGTTTACAGGTCAGGCACCGAGGCGTCACTCTCTTCCAATGCGGCGGAACCGTGCGCTCGTAGCCGGGCAGTCGCCTGGACGCGGCCGATCCACGCGGCGATCGCCGGGAAGTTGCTCTCCAGCGGCAGGAAGCGCGCCCGCAGCTCCTGCGCCTCGCGCCGCTCCAGGCTCCGCAGCAGCATCTGGATGCCCGGAAACACGACGATGTCGGCAGCCGAGAACCCCTCGCCGACGAGCCAGGCGGACGTCGCCAGCCGCTGCTCGATCGTGGCGGCCTCTTTCAGCACGAAGGCCATCACGCGCTCGATCTCCTCCATGCGGCCCTCGACGCCCTGGAACAGGATCGCCTGGATGATGCGCATGATGTGCTCCTCGGCGTACGACTGGTACTCGCAGATCACGCGCGTGATCGTGCCGGCCTCCTCGGCCGTGTGGCCGAACAGCGGCGGCTGCGGATACTTGCGATCGAGGTAATGCAGGATCGCCAGCGACTCGAAGCAGACGTAGTCGCCGTCCTTCAGCACCGGCACGCGGCCGCGCGGATTCATCTTCAGCAGCGCCGGCGCCTTGTGCTCCTGCTTCGCGAACTGCACCAGGTGCGAGACGTACGGACAGCTGCTTGTATTCGAGCGCGAGCAGCGCCCGCCACGAATACGGGCTGCCGCTGCCCCACCAGATTTCCAATGCCATGGTCCCGCCTCGAGTCCTGTGCGCCGGGCGCGATTGTAACGGTGCGGCGCAGTGAGCAAACTATTTCCATGGCCACACCCCCGCTGAAAGCATTCGGAACGCTCATCTCCGCTGCGGAACTGGCGCCGCACGCTCGCCGATCCCGACTGGCTGATCGTCGATTGCCGCTTCGAGCTCGGCAAACCGGACAGCGGGCGAGCGCGCCTACGCCGCCGGGCACATCCCGCATGCAATTTATGCCCATCTCGACCGGGACCTGGCCGCCCCGTCACGCCGACGAGCGGCCGCCATCCGCTGCCGCAGCCGGAGCGATTCGCGGCCACGCTGAGCGGCTGGGGATGACGCCGGCGACGCAGGTGGTCGCCTACGACGCCGACAACGCGGCGTACGCGGCGCGCCTGTGGTGGCTGCTGCGCTGGGTCGGCCACGACGCGGTCGCGGTGCTCGACGGCGGATTCAAGGCGTGGACTGCCGCCGGATTGCCGACGACGACCGAGGTTCCGCGCCGCCGCGCCGGCCACTTCGTGGCGCGGCCGAACCGCGACATGTGGTTCGACGCGCGCGAAGTCGCCGAGCGCGTGCAACGCTCCGACTGGCGCCTGCTCGATGCGCGCGCGCCGGAGCGCTTCGCCGGCCAAGTCGAGCCGATCGATCCGGTCGCCGGCCACGTGCCGGGCGCGCGCAATCATCCGTTCGCGACCAACCTCGGCAGCGACGGCCGCTTCGCACCGGCGCAGGAATTGCGCAAGCGCTTTTCGAGCAATCGCAGGACGGTGTCGCCGACGATCACACGATTGTCATGTGCGGCTCCGGCGTGACGGCCTGCAATCTGCTGCTCGCGATGGAAGCAGCCGGCAAACGCGGCGCGCGACTGTACGCAGGCTCGTGGAGCGAATGGATCCGCGATGCCGCGCGACCGCGTCAAGAAGGGAAGTCGACTGACTTGTTTTTCTGCTATCTTTCGCGCGCCGACGCCATGCCTACGGAGGCCGCACCCGCCTTGGACCAGCCCGCCAAAAAATTCACGCCGAGTCCTGCGTGGGACAGTCGAGGACTCGCTCGACCTGTATCAGGTCACCGCGTGGGGCAAGCCGTACTTCGGCATCAACGAGGCCGGGCACGTCGTGGTGCGGCCGGACGGCACGCCCGAGCGCGACATCGATCTGTTCGAAGTCGTCGAGGGACTTGAAGGCGCGCGACCTCACCACGCCGGTCGTGGTGCGCTTCTCCGACATCCTGCATCACCGCCTGACGCGCCTGCACAAGGCGTTCGCGCAGGCGATCGCCGAGAACGACTACAAGAACCGCTACTGCGCGGTGTACCCGATCAAGGTGAACCAGCAGCGGCTGGTGGTCGAAGAGGTGTACCGCTACGGCAAGGAATTCGGCTTCGGCCTGGAAGCCGGCTCCAAGCCCGAGCTGCTCGCGGTCATGGCGCTGACCGAGGACGCGCCCGGATCGCATGATCGTCTGCAACGGCTTCAAGGACGACAGCTACATCGAGGCGGTGATCCTCGCGACCAAGCTCGGCCGCACGATCATCCCGGTGATCGAGAATTTCGACGAGCTCAAGCTGGTGCTGCGCCACGCGGACAAGTACCAGGTGCGCCCGCGCATCGGCGTGCGCGTCAAGCTGGCGAGCGAAGGCGCCGGGCGCTGGCGCGATTCGGCCGGCGAGAAATCCAAGTTCGGCCTGTTCGTCAGCGAGATCCTCGAGCTGGTCGACACGCTGCGCGAGCACGAGATGCTCGACTGCCTGGAGCTGGTGCACTGCCATCCGGGCAGCCAGCTGCAGGACATCCGCCGCGTCAAGGACGCGATCAACGAGCTGGCGCACGTGTACGCCGAGCTCAAGCTGATGGGCGCCGGCGTGAAGTACATCGACGTCGGCGGCGGCCTCGGCGTCGACTACGACGGCAGCGGCACGAACTTCGAATCCTCGATGAACTACACGATCAACGAGTACGCGAGCGACGTCGTGTACCGCATCGCCAGCGTGTGCAACGCGCGCGAGATCGAGCATCCGGTGATCGTCAGCGAGTCGGGCCGCGCGACCGCCGCGCACCACAGCGTGCTGGTCTTCAACGCGCTCGGCTCCTCGGCGCTCGACCAGTTCCGCGTCGCCGGCAGCATCGAGGAAGACTACAACGGCCAGGAGGAGCTGCCGCAGCCGGTGCTCGACCTGTTCGAGGCGCACCGCACGGTGTCGGAGCGGCGCCTGGTCGAGTGCTATCACGACGCTCTGCAGGCGCGCGAGCAGGCGCTGCAGATGTTCAACCTCGGCCTGCTGAGCCTGGAGTTCCGCGGCCTCGCCGAGCGCCTGTACTGGGCGACCTGCGCGCGCGTCCGCGACTACTGCCGCAAGCTCGAGCGCGTGCCGGAAGAGCTCGAAGGGCTCGAGCTGATTCTGTCCGACACCTACTTCTGCAACTTCTCGGTGTTCCAGTCGCTGCCGGACAGCTGGGCGATCGACCAGCTGTTCCCGATCATGCCGATCCACCGGCTGAACGAGAAACCGACGCGCAACGCCGTGCTCGCCGACATCACCTGCGACTCCGACGGCAAGATCGACCGCTTCGTCAGCCAGCGCGACGTGAAGCGCACGCTCGAACTGCACGAGCTGCGCGCCGGCGAGGAGTACTACCTGGCTGCGTTCCTGGTCGGCGCGTACCAGGAAACGCTCGGCGACCTGCACAACCTGTTCGGCGATACCCACGTCGTGCACATCCGCCTGCACGACGAAGGCGGCTGGTGGATCGAGGAGATCGTGAAGGGCGACACCGCCGGCAAAGTGCTCAGCTACATGCAGTACGACGTCGATCGCCTGTTCCCGCAGTTCGCCCGCGACTGCGAGCGCGCCGTGCGCGAGAACCGCCTGACGCTGGCGGAAAGCCAGGCGCTGCGCCGCTTCTACGAGTCGGAGCTGAACGGCTACACGTACCTGGAACCGGATTGATGTCGGGTCGGATAGCCCGACTACGTTCAATGGACCTCAAAGCCCTCCTCGCCGTGTTCGCCACCATCTTCCTGGCGGAGCTCGGCGACAAGACCCAGCTCGCGACGGTGCTGTTCGCAGCCAGCGCCAAACACAATCCCTGGCTCCTGTTCCTGGCCTCCTCGGCAGCCCTGGTGTGCGCGGCGGGGCTGGGGGTGCTGGCCGGCGGCTGGCTGTCCCGGCATGTAGATACGCGGATGCTGTCGATCGTGGCCGGCGTGGGGTTCATGGCCATCGGCGCCTGGACCGTGATACCCGCCCTGCGGCCGACCGCTGACGGCCCGCCTTGTTGCATTTGCAAAAGGACCGGCCTCCCGGGGCGGCGTTGCAAGGCCTAAAACCCTGACGTAACATCGTCCGCGGTCAGCTGACTACGCAATCAACTAAACGAGCGACCGCTTCGAACAGCCGTTTCTGCCCGTCTCCGGGACAAAACTCCGCAGCCGTTCTCTCCTTCCGCATTGGAATAGTTGTTTGTCAGCGACCAAGCCCGCAGTCCGTCTCCATAATCCGGGGTTCTCGAGACCACCGGAGCGGGCGGTGCTGCGCAACTCCTGTCTGGCCTCAAGAGTGATGACATCGATGACGACGATCTACGTTGGAAATCTGCCTTTCAGCGCGACTGAAGCAGATGTGCGCAGCATGTTCGAGAAACACGGCGCGGTGCAGTCCGTGAAACTGGTGAACGATCGCGAGACCGGCCGCCCGCGCGGCTTCGGCTTCGTGGAAATGTCGCCGACGGACGCGCAAACCGCGATTCAGCACATGAACGGCTTCAGACATGGGCGGCCGCCCGCTGCGCGTGAACGAAGCACGCGAGCGCGAAGCGCGCCCGCCGCGTCAGAACAACCGCTGGTAGACACGCAGGCGCCCGGCGGCGCAGAGTAGCCGGGCTCCGCCGATTCCACTATCTTCGCGCTCATCGAAGCGCAGGAGATCGGTGGAAGTGATTTTGCGACTCGCGCTGTTGCTCGGGGCCGCTGCCGGCTTGTTCGCGAGCGGCTGCGCCACGCAGCGTGGCGGCGATCAGCGCACTCGACCAGGCGCTCGCTGCTCCCCACCGCTCTGCCGAGAATCGCGCGCGCGATGCGTATCGCCATCCCGGCGAGACGCTGCGGTTCTTCGGCCTGCGCCCCGACATGACCGTCGTCGAGGTGTGGCCGGGCGGCGGCTGGTACACGGAAATCCTCGCCCCGTTGCTGAAGGAACGCGGTCGGCTGTACGCCGCGCACCTCGATCCCGCGTCCAGCGAATACGCCCGCCGGACGGTCGACGACTTCCGCGCGAAGCTCGCGGCGCGCCCCGACCTCTACGACAAAGTCGTCGTCACCACGCTCGCCGCCCCGCCCGCGAAACCCGAAATCGCGCCGCCGGGATCGGCCGACCTGGTCGTGACCTTCCGCAACCTGCACAACTGGATGATGTTCGGCTGGCAGCGCGAGGCCTTCGCAGCGATGCACGCGGCGCTCAAGCCCGGCGGCGTGCTCGGCGTCGTCGAGCATCGCGGCGATCCGCGGCGAGACGCAGGATCCGAAGGCCGCTTCGGGCTACGTGCACGAGCAATACGCGATCGAGCTGATCGAAAGCGTCGGCTTCAAGCTGGTCGGGCGCTCCGAGGTCAACGCGAACCCGAAGGACACGAAGGACTACGAAAAAGGCGTGTGGACGCTGCCGCCGACGTTCGCGGCCGGCGCCGCGGATCGCGCGCGCTATGCCGCGATCGGTGAAAGCGACCGCTTCACGCTGAAGTTCGTGAAGGTCGCGCAATGATGCGCGCTCGCGGTCGTCGCGTTCGCCGCGCTCGCGTGCTCGGCCCAGGCACAGCGAGAACGATGCGAAGCCGTCCGCACCGACCGAGACGGCGGCAGCAACGGCGCTCAAAGCGAAGGGTCGGATTCGCCTGCTCGGCGCCGAAGTGCCGCCGGGCACGAGCAAGCGGCTCACCTGGACCAGCGGCACGGCGATGGAAGGGTTCGTCGTGCCGGTGCCGGTGATCGTGCTGAACGGCAAAGGTCCAGGACCGGTGCTGTGCCTGACCGCGGCCGTGCACGGCGATGAGCTCAACGGCATCGAGGTGACGCGGCGCGTGCTCGACGACATCGACCTCGAAGAGCTCAACGGCGCGGTGATCGGCGTGCCGATCGTGAACATCCAGGGCTTCTACCGCGGCACGCGCTACCTGCCGGACCGCCGCGATCTGAATCGCTACTTCCCCGGCAATCCGAAGGGCAGCGCTGCGACGCGCATGGCGCACTCGTTCTTCACCGACATCGTGAAGCACTGCTCGGCGCTGATCGATCTGCACACCGGCTCGCTCAATCGCACCAACCTGCCGCAGGTGCGCGCCGATCTGCGCGTGCCGCAAGTCCAGCGCATGACGCAGGCGCTCGGTGCGACAGTGGTCCTGCACAGCGTCGGCGAGCGAGGCTCGCTGCGCCGTGCGGCGAGCGAAGCCGGCATTCCGACGGTGACGTTCGAGATGGGCGAGCCGATGCGCGTGCAGCCCGAGCAGGTCGAGCACGGCGCGAAGGCGATCGAGACGCTGATGTACTCGCTCGGCATGACCAAGCAGCGGCGCTACTGGGGCGACCCTGAGCCCGTGTACTACGCATCGAAGTGGGTGCGCGTCGATCACGGCGGCATCCTGTTCTCCGACGTCGCGCTCGGCGAGCGCGTCAGCGAAGGCGAGCTGCTCGGCGTCGTGACCGATCCGATTTCGAACCAGCAGCATCGCATCTACGCGCCGATCAGTGGCCGCGTGCTCGGCATGGCGCTCAACCAGGTCGTGCTGCCGGGCTTCGCCGCCTACCGCATCGGCACCGCGACTTCGAAGTCCGACGCGGCGATTCAGTCCGGCGAAGATGCGGGCGACGACACGACCGAAGACGAAGCGACGCCCGAAGACGAGGACGCGCCGCCGCGCGGCTGAGGATCCCGTGGAGACATCGTGGAGAAACTGACCTTCGCCGGTTTCCTGTTGCGTGCAGCGTTCGCGCTCGCGCTGGTGCTGCTCACGTACAACCCGAGCGGCTACTCGTACGCGCACATGCTGCAGGCGGGCTTCCCCGCGGTCACGCCGCTCGAAGCCGTGCTCGGCGTCGTGCTGCTCATCGGCTGGTTCGTGTTCCTGCGCGCGACGCTGAGCTCGATCGGGCCGCTCGGCATGGTGCTCGCGCTCGCGCTGTTCGCCGCGCTCATCTGGCTCATCGTCTCGTGGGGCTGGGTGAAGCTGTCGAACACCGGCGCGATCGTCTGGATCTCGCTGGTGGTGCTGGCGCTGATCCTGGCGGTCGGCATGTCGTGGTCGTACCTGTACCGGCGCTGGTCCGGGCAGGCGACGGTCGAAGATGCGGACGACGATTGAGATGGTCGAGGTCAAGCACGTCTTCACCGGCCGCGTCATCGAAGTGAACATCGAGCGCGTGCCGCTGCCGAACGGCACGATCGCGGAGCTGGAAATCATCCGGCATCCCGGCGGCGCCGCCATCGTCGCGCTCGACGACAGCAATCGCATCTGCCTGCTGCGCCAGTTCCGTCACGCCGCCGGCGGTTGGATCTGGGAGTTGCCGGCCGGCAAGATCGACAATCGCGAGCCGCCGCTCGACACGGCGCGCCGCGAGCTGGAAGAGGAAGCAGGCATGGCGGCCGGCTCGTGGCGCCCGCTCGGCGACTACGTGAGCTCGCCCGGCGTTTTTACAGAAGTCGTTCATCTGTTCCTCGCCACGCAATTGACGCCGCTCCCCCAGCACCCCGAAGAGCACGAGGTCTTCGAGGTGCATTGGCTGCCTTTCAGGGACGTCCTGCAGATGGCGCGCTCCGGCGAGCTGCGCGACGGCAAATCGCTCGTGGGCGTTTACCGGGCCGCTGAGCACGTCGGCGGCGCTGCCTAGCCACAACACGCAGCGACTGTCGATAGAGCTGACAGCCGCCCTGCGCCATTCGGGCACCAGTTCACACTTTCGCGCCTTGCCGCGCGGAGCGTGACGCACTTCAATAACACCTCAGCATTCCCCGCACTCGTGAAGCCGCACACAAAGCGGGCGGACCGTGCGACATACAATCGGCGGCAATCGGGGAACCGATTTTTAGGGACGAAGGTGCCTTGAAAGACGAACTGAAAAAGCTGGGGCTGCGCATCCGACCGCGCGTCGTGGAGTCGCGCGTGCAGAAGCCCGGCCAGCCGGGCCAGATCGCGTTCGACGATCGCGGCAATGCCATTTACGAGTGGCAGGACGAGAGCCTGAAGCAGGAGGGCGAGGCCGGCGAGCGCGCGCGCAACCAGGCGCTGGCGCACCCAGGCCTGGCGATCGTCGACGACGAGGCGCCGGCGAACGCGCCGATCCGCTCCAATCCGAAAGGGCTGCGCGTCGGCTACAACCCGTACGAGAGCGGCGTGCTCGCGAAGAAAGGACCGCGCAAGAAGCGCGATCTGCGCGAGCTGTCGAAGTGGATGGAAGCGAAGCGCAAGGCCAAGCCGGACGGCCACGAAGAATAAGAGTCAGGCTGAAGCCTGACCCACAGCGCACTGGGGTCAGGCTTCAGCCTGACACCGCCAGTTCCTGATCTTCTCCTGATGTCCGCGGCGGAAAAAACGCCGCAGCTCCGCGAGCCACAGCTCCGGGCGCTGCCGACGCGCGCGCAGGAATCGTTCTTCCAGCGAGCGGCAGAAGCGCGCCGCGTGCCGGTTCGCTTCCTGGTAGCGCCGGCGGCTGATCTCGTCCAGCTGCGGCAGGAAGCTCACGGCGTGAAACATCCGCGCGTGCAGCGCTTGCCGGAAAGCGGCCGGCCTGTTGCCGAGTCATCAGCGCGACCGCAGTCGCGTACTTGTCGACCTCGGCCTGCAGCTCCAGCTCCAGCAGCGACACGTTGCGGCCGCGTGCCAGGCTCCAGACCAGGTAGTGGAAGTGACTGACGCCTTCGAGCGCCGTGCAGAAGTCGGGCAGGTTGTGCTCGTCGAGCGCTTCCAGCGGATCGCGCCGCGCGAGCCGCTCCAGCACGTCGCGATCGATGAACAGGCCGAGCCGCACGCCCTGCTCTTCCTCGACGACGAAGACCTGCTCGTCGGCCGCGTCCCCGGCCTGCTCGCCGACTGCTTCGCGCAGATGCGTGCCGGTCGCTCAGCACGAAGTCCTGAACGTCCTCGCGAACCGGTGCGTCGTAGAGCTGCGCCAGCAACGTCTGCATGCGGCGCAGCAGCTGCACGTCAATGCTCCTTGCGCGCGCTCTGCAAGACGGGCGCCACGCCGAGTCGCTGCAGGATCGCGAAGGCGCGCGGGCTGCCGGTCTTCAGCCAGATCTCGTACAGCCGCAGGATGTCCTTGTCGGTATGCGTATGCGCCATCTCCGCGACTTCGTTGAGCACGTCGACGAGGCGCTGGAACTTCTGCGCGAGCTCGAGGAACACCGTGGCGAATGCCTGGCCGCGGATCGAGCCGCGCAGGTTGTCGGCGAGCGTGCCGTAAGCGCGGCCGCCCATCGCGATGTGGTAGTCGATGTCGATCAGCTTGCGCGCGAAGCTCTGCGCGAAGAAGCCGGCGATGAACAGCGAGACGTCGCCGAGGCGGCGCAACGCGTCGTCGCGCTGCTGCGGCGAAGGCGCCGCGCAGGCGTCGGCGAGCATGTGGGCGAGGGGTTTGAGGCGGACGCCCTCGGGCGTCGCCTCGTAGAGCTCTTCCGAGCGCGCGAACATGGTGAGAATGTTGACGACGTAGTGTTCGGTGTGATCGTCCACGTCGACGCGTTGCTTGCGCAACGCCGTCTGCACCGAGTCGTGAAAGAACTCGCGCAGGTTCGTGACTGCAACGAGCGGCTTAGCAGCCTCGTGCTCCTCCATCGCCCGACACCTCTTTGACGCAACTTCTTGCCATGACCTTCACATTCAGGATTCGTACCAACGCTGTATCGGCTGTACTCCTAGGGATTTGAATCCGCCCGAGGCCGCACAGTTCCGCGACGTATCAAGGTTACATAGTGATCGCGCCAAACCGGTGCAGCGTCTGTGCTGCAAATCGCGGAATGCGCGCATCGTGCGCTGGCAGCCGACGAGTGCGACTGCTGAAAGGAGAACGGAGCGTCTCAAAAAGCCCTTCCCAAAAGGAAAGCCCCGCGGCACTTGCGCACCGCGGGGCTCTTGTTCGCTTCAGGCGAAGCCGGAGCGCTTTACCAGCGTCCGCCGCCGCCGCCACCACCACCGCCACCGCCACCGCGCGGACCGCGGCCACCACCGCCGCCGCCACCACCACCGCCCTGACGTTCCTGCGCTTCGTTGACGCGCAGCGGACGACCTCCCATGTCCTTGCCGTTCAGCGACTGGATGGCGCGCTGTGCGTCGGGGCGCGGCATCTCCACGAAGCCGAAGCCGCGCGGACGGCCCGTTTCGCGATCGTTGATCAGCGCCACCGACTCAACGGTGCCGTGCTGCTCGAACAGCTGGCGCACCTGAGCCTCGTCTGCCGTGAACGGCAGGTTACCCACGTAGATCCTCGTCATAGAAGTACTAGCTCTCTCTGAAAAAAGCCCCGAGCGCGGATAGATCCCCACTGCGAGGCCTGGTTACAAACGGGCTCCGCCCGGCCACCCGCGTGCTGCGCACGACAGGCGACGGTTGGCTCCCAGGCCTAACGTTCGCGGTCTCGTCGGATTTTTCAGAAGTTGGCCGAAAGGTAAGGGTCTTCAATGACCCGGCTGGCCAAGCCAGAGAAAAAAGCGGGCAAAGGCAAACGAACGGCGCGGAATGTACGCCAATCGTTTTGGCAAGGCAATTGGCGCACGGCCGAGTGCCGGACGCGTATAGGTCCCTGTATACGCGACACTTACAAGAGCTCGACCAGCTCGGTCAGCGAGCGGACGGTATGGGCCGGCGGGTGCGATCTGCGGCGGCCATTCGCTCGCCCTGGCGGTCGATCCAGATCGCCTGCATGCCCGCGCCGCGGGCGCCCTCGACGTCGAGCTGCGGGTCGTCGCCCACGTACACCACTTCATGCGCGCTGCAGGTCGGTGCCTTCGATCACCTTGCGGAAGATCGCGGGATCGGGCTTCAGCGCGCCGACGTGCCGCGCAGCGATCGTGCGCTCGAAGAAATGCGCGATGCCGATCTTGCCGAGATCGGCGTTGCCGTTGCTCGCGGTGAACAGCCGGTAGCGCGGACGCAGCTGCTCCAGCGCCGGCAGGACGTCGGCGTACAGCTCGACCTCGTTACGCGCCTGGATGAAAGCGTCGAACGCCTCCTCCACCATCGCCTCGGCGTAGCCGAACTCGCGTGCGTGCTCGCGCAGTGTCTGCTTGCGCAGGAACGTGAAGTCGTGGCGCATCTGCGGATGAGCGGCCGCGGTCTGCTCGCGGGCGGATCGCATCATCTCGAGCGTCATGCTCGCGACCACGCGCGGGTAGCGCTGCGCGAGGAAGTCGTACATCTCCTGCTCGGCGCGCATGATGACCGGCCACACGTCCCACAGCGTGTTGTCGAGGTCGAAGCAGATCGCGCGCACCTTCACGCGCGCACCGCCGCCAGTCCCCGCTCCAGGTCCGCCTTGAGATCGTCCAGGTGCTCCAGACCGACGGAGATGCGCAGCAGCCCTTCCGTGATGCCGGCGCGCTCGCGCTCGGCCGCCGTGATCCGCGAGTGCGTCGTGCTCGACGGATGCGTGATCGTGGTCTTCACGTCGCCCAGGTTCGCGGTGATCGACATCAGGCGCGTCGCATCGACGAACGACCACGCCCCGGCGCGGCCGTTGCCGACCTCGAAGGCGATGATGCCGCCGAAGGCGCTCTGCTGGCGCCGCGCGAGCGCGTGCTGGGGATGCGATTCCAGTCCGGCGTAGTGGACCTTGCGCACGCCTTGCTGCCGCTCCAGCCAGCGCGCCAGCTCCAACGCTGCCACGGAATGCGCGTGCATGCGCAGCTCCAGCGTTTCCAGGCCTTTCAGGAACACCCAGGCGTTGAACGGGCTCATGCTCGGGCCGGCGGAGCGGATGAAGCCGAACACGTCGCGGCCGACCAGCTCCGCGTTGCCGACGACGGCGCCGCCGACGCAGCGCCCCTGCCCGTCGAGATACTTGGTCGCCGAGTGGATCACCAGGTCCGCGCCGAGCTCGAACGGCTTCTGCAGCGCCGGCGTGCAGAAGCAGTTGTCGACCGCGAGCAGCACGCCGCGCTCGTGCGCGATGTCGGCGAGCGCGCGGATATCGGCAATCGCCGACAGCGGATTCGACGGCGTCTCGAGGAAGGCGATGCGCGTGTTGTCGCGGATCGCCGCGCGCCAGGCTTCGTTGTCGTCCGGCCGCACGTACGTAACCTCGACGCCGAACTTCGCCATGTAGCGATTGAGCAGCGCGATCGTGGAGCCGAACACGCTGTCCGAACAGACGATGTGATCGCCGGCCTTCAGCAGCGCCATGCACATCGCGAGGATCGCCGCCATGCCGGAGCCGGTGCCGACGCACGCCGCGCCGCCTTCCATCGCCGCCAGGCGCTCCTCGAAGCAGCGCACGGTCGGATTGGTGAAGCGCGAATAGATGTTGCCCTTCTCGGTCTCCGCGAACCGCGCGGCCGCCTCGGCGGCATTGCGGAACACGTAGCTCGAGGTGGTGAAGATCGGTTCCGCGTGCTCGCCTTCGTGCGTGCGCAGCTGACCGGCGCGGATGGCCAGGGTTGCAAGATGATGGTCGGTCATGGATGACTGGTGATGCGGAATAGTGCGATACGCAGGAGTTAGGATGGAGATGTTAGCCTCCTGGCCATTCACCGTCACTAGCGCGGTCACTCCATGCTCACCCTCGTCATCGGCAACAAAGAGCTCTCCACCTGGTCGCTGCGTCCCTGGCTGGTCCTCAAGCATTACGGGCTGCCGTTCCGCGAGATCAAGCTGCCGCTGGACACGCCGGAGTTCCACGAGCAGATCGTGCGCTACACCTCGGCGCGGCGCGTGCCCGTGCTGATCGACGGCGAGGCGCACATCTGGGACTCGCTGGCGATCGTCGAGTACCTGAACGAGAAGCTCGGCGGGCGAGCCTGGCCGGCCGACCCGCTGCTGCGCGCGCACGCACGCTCGGTCAGCGCCGAGATGCATTCCGGCTTCATGGCGCTGCGCGAGACCTGGCCGATGCATGCGAACGGCAGCAATCCCGCACGTGCCGCTGCTCGCCCGAGGGTCGGAGCGACGTCGCGCGCGTCCAGGCGATCTGGGACGACTGCCGGAAGAAGTACGCCGGCCGCGGCCCGTGGCTGTTCGGCGAGTTCTCGATCGCGGACGCGATGTATGCACCGGTCGTGCTGCGCTTCCGTCACTACGGCGCGACCGGTCTCACCGCGCACTCGCAGGCGTACATGCAGCAGTGGCTGCAGGACGCGCAGATGCAGCGAATGGATCGCAGACGCGGCGACAGGAGTAACGGTCCGCCAACTCCCTACGGACTGCTGCGCAAACCCTACCGGACAACCCAGCATTGACAAGCACGCTCGCTACAATCGGCCGCATGCGCTGGGCGTCAGCAGTCGAGACCGATAGCAACCTGAGCTCGGCCGTGGAACGTGCCGCCGGCACAGTCTTCGCCGGCCTCGGCCGCCAGGAACCCGATCTGCTGTTCGTCTTCGTCGGCGCCGACCATGCGCCGCGCTTCGACGCCGTCGCGGACCTGCTGCTGCGCGAGTTCGAGAGCGCTTTCGTGTTCGGCTGCTGCGCCGGCGGTGTGATCGGCGGCGGCCGCGAGATCGAAGACCGGCCGGGCCTGTCGCTGACCGGCGCGCTGCTGCCGGGCGTGAAATTCAAGGGCACGCACCTCGACGCCGCACAGGTGCCGCCGGTGTTCGCCGAGACGCGCATCTGGGAAGACACGCTGCGGATGACAGCGAATCAGCAACCGGCGTTCCTGCTGCTCGCCGATCCCTACAGCTTCGAGACCGAGACGTTCGTCAGCGGCCTCGACCGCGTCTATCCGCTCGCGCCGAAGATCGGCGGCCTGGCGAGCGGCGCGCGCCAGGTCGGCGGCACGGCGCTGTATCTCGGCAACCAGGTCTACCACTCGGGCTGCGTGACGCTGGCGCTGACCGGCAACATCGAGCTCGACGCCGTCGTCGCGCAGGGCTGCCGGCCGATCGGCGAGCCGATGTTCGTCACGATGGCGCACGAGAATCTGATCCGCGAGCTCGACGGGCGCCCGCCGCGCGAAGTGCTGGCGCGGCTGTTCGAGCGGCTGCCGTCCGATCGATCGCGAGCTGTTCAGCCAGTCGCTGTTCCTCGGCCTGGCGATGCGCACCGACGCCAGCGAGTACCTGCCGGGCGACTTCCTGATCCGCAACATCCTCGGCATGGACCCGCAGAGCGGCGCGCTGTGGGTGAGCGCCAACGTGCCGAGCGAACAGCGTCGTGCAGTTCCACCTGCGCGATGCGGCGACTTCGGCGCACGACCTGGAGCGCACGCTGACGGGTTACGGCGCATCGCGTCCGTTGCAGCCCGACGCCGGCGCACTGCTGTTCTCCTGCGCGGGCCGCGGCATGGGCCTGTACGGCCAGGCCGATCACGACAGCAATGCATTCCGCCGGCTGGTCGGCGACGTGCCGCTCGGCGGCTTCTTCTGCAGCGGCGAGATCGGCCCGATCCACAACGCGACCTACCTGCACGGCTACACGAGCGCGTTCGCCGTGTTCCGGGAAAAGAAATAGACGGCGTCGGGCTTCAGCGCCCTGTCGCCGTATACTCTTGCACTCGCCTTTCCACCGGAGTCCGTCTCCATGCTTCATTGCACGCTCGCTGCTCGCGTCGTGGATTGCGCTCGCGTTCGTCTGGCACCGCCGCCAGCCGCGGCCGAGCGTCATCCGTTCTCGGTCGAGGACCTGGTCCGCCTGAAGCGCGTGGCCGATCCTGCTCTGTCACCCGACGGCAAGACGGTCGTGTTCGTCGCTCCGCGAGACCGACATGGCGGCGAACCGCGGCCGCCAGGACCTGTGGTCGCTCGATCTCGCGACCAAGGGCGCGCAGCCGCGGCGCCTGACGACGCATCCGGAGAACGACAACGCGCCCGAGTGGTCGCGCGACGGCCGTTACGTCTACTTCGTCTCCTCGCGCAGCGGCTCGGCGCAGGTGTGGCGACTGGCCGCCGCTGGCGGCGAGGCGGAGCAAGTCACGAATCTGCCGCTCGACGTCGGCTCGTTCCGGCTCGCGCCCGACGGCGCGCGGCTCGCTGTTTCGCATGGACGTGTTCGCCGACTGCGACGACCTCGCCTGCACCAGCAGCCGTCTCAAGCAAGCGGCAGATTCGAAGGCGAGCGGCCGCGTCTACGATCGCACGTTCGTGCGGCACTGGGACACGTGGAGCGACGGCCGCATCTCGCAGCTGTTCGTGCTCAAGATGGAGAACGGTCGCGCCGTCGAGCCGCTCGCACTGACCGCGACGCTCGATGCGGATGTACCGTCGAAGCCGTTCGGCGATGCCAGCGAGTACACGTTCTCGCCCGACGGCAGCAAGCTCGTGTTCGACGCGCGCGTGAAGGGCAAGTCGGAGCCGTGGTCGACGAACTTCGATCTGTACGAGGTGAGCGTCGACGGCGGCGAGCTGCGCAACCTCACGGCGGACAACCCGGCGTGGGATGCGCAACCCGTGTTCTCGCCCGACGGCAGCATGCTCGCGTGGCGCGCGATGCAACGTCCGGGCTTCGAAGCCGATCGCTTCCACGTCGTGTTGCTGGATCTGAAGACCGGCGAGCGCCGCGCGCTGACGCAGGACTGGGACCGCTCGGTCGACCAGATCGCGTTCTCGCCCGACGGCCGCACGCTCTACGCGGTCGCCGATCACTTCGGCCAGCGCCCGGTGTGGGCGATCGACGTGAAGACCGGCAAGCCGACGATGCTGACCGGTCCCGGCCACGTCGACTCGTTCGCGGTCGGCGAGCGCGAGATCGTGTTCGCCGTTTCGTCGTTGAAGTCGCCCGCGGAGCTGTACGCGCTGACGCTGCGCGGCGGCGACTTGCGCGAGCTGCCGCGCATGAATGCCGACGCGTTCGCCGCGGCTGCAGATCGGCGAGCCCGAGCAGTTCACGTTCGCGGGCGCGAACGACGAGACCGTGTACGGCTACGTGATGCGGCCCGCGAACTTCGACGCGCGGCGCCGCTACCCGGTCGCGTTCATCGTGCACGGCGGGCCGCAATCGTCCTATGCCAATGCCTGGAGCTATCGCTGGAATCCGCAGACGTATGCCGGCGCCGGCTACGCGTCGATCTTCATCGACTTCCACGGCTCGCCCGGTTACGGCCAGGCGTTCACCGATGCGGTCAGCAACGACTGGGGCGGCAAGCCGCTCGAAGACCTGCAGAAGGGACTCGACGGCAGCGCTCGCGAAGTATCCGTGGCTCGACGGCGAGCGCATGTGCGCGCTCGGCGCTTCCTACGGCGGCTACATGATGAACTGGATCGCCGGCAACTGGAACGAGCCGTTCAAGTGCATCGTCAGCCACGCCGGCATCTTCGACACGCGCGGCATGGGCTACATGACCGAAGAGCTGTGGTTCAGCGAGTGGGAGAACGGCGGCACGCCGTGGGAGGCGCCGCAGAACTACGAGAAGTACAATCCGGCAAGCCACGTCGCGGACTGGAGCAAGCCGATGCTGGTGATCGCACGGCCAGCTCGACTATCGCGTGCCGTACTCGCAGAGCCTGTCGATGTTCAACGCGCTGCAGCGGCGCGGCATCCCGAGCCGCCTGCTGGTGTTCCCGAACGAGAATCACTGGGTGCTCAAGCCCGCGAACAGCATCCAGTGGCATCGCGAGGTCGAGAAATGGCTCGGGCAGTGGACCGCGGCACCCAGAGAATGAAAGGAGGAATGACATGCGTCTGTCCCGCCCGCGGCTCACGCCGCTTCCGCCCGGCGAGTGGAACGACGAGCAGCGCGAGCTGCTGACGCGCGGCAACCCGCCGCGCGTGCTCAACGTGTTCGCGACGCTGGTCCGGCACCAGGATCTGTATCGCCGCTGGATGCCGTTCGCGAATCACGTGCTGTTCAAGTCCTCGCTGCCGCCGCGCGAGCGCGAGATGGCGATCCTGCGCATCGGCTGGCTGTGCCGCTCCGGCTACGAGTTCCACCAGCACACGCGCATCGGCAAGCAGGCCGGGCTCAGCGATGCGGAGATCGAGCGCTTGAAGAGCGGCGCCGACGCGCCGGGCTGGACCGAGGCGGAGTCGGCGCTGCTGCGCGCCGTCGACGAGCTGCACGGCGATCAGTTCATCAGCGATGCAGACCTGGCAGCGCCTCGGCAAGCACTACGACACGCGCCAGGTGATCGATCTCGTGTTCGCGGTCGGGCAGTACACGCTCG
Source organism: uncultured Gammaproteobacteria bacterium (assembly GCA_963830745.1). Classification (GTDB taxonomy): domain Bacteria; phylum Pseudomonadota; class Gammaproteobacteria; order Steroidobacterales; family Steroidobacteraceae; genus Steroidobacter. Next base: position 475,092 of record CAWHNL010000004.1, on the reverse strand, counting down.
TGTCGATGGCGCTGAACTCGCTCGGCGTGCAGATCGAGGAACAGCGATGAGCTGAGCGCGATCCCGCGACCATCTGGACGCCGCCGGAAGCGACGGGCGGCACGCCGGGCGCGGCCGGCTCGCTGGTCGCAGGATCCTCGTGGTCGGCGCCGGCACGCAGCCCTGCGACGATGCCGATGCACCGCTCGGCAACGGTCGCGCCATTTCCATCCTGTGTGCGCGCGAGGGTGCTCGGTCGCATGCGCGGATCGCGACGAAGCGGCCGCGAGCGATACCGCGCAGCGCATTGCAAGCGAGGGCAATCGCGCAGTCGTCGTGGTCGCCGACGTGACGGACGAAACTGCGTGCGCACAGTGTCGTCGCGGAGGCAGAGCAGCGCTGGGCGGTCTCGACGGCATCGTCGTCAACGTGGGCATCGGCTACGGACGCGGTCTCGAAGGGACCGATGCGAAGCGCCTGGGACCTGACGTTCGCTATCAACCTGCGCGCGCACTTCCTGATCGCGCGCGCCGCCCTGCCACGGCTGCAACCGGGCGCGGCGCATCGTGTTCGTGAGCTCGATCGCCGGCTTCAAGCCCGGCACCGGCATTCCCGCCTATGACGCCTCGAAAGCCGGCCTCGCCGGCCTGTGCCGGCATGTCGCGTTCGAAGGCGCGCGCCGCGGCATCCGCGCGAACCTCGTCGTGCCGGGCCTGATCGACACGCCGCTCGGGCGCGTCGCGAGCCGCGGCCGTCCGTCGCGCGCACGACTGCCGTGCCGCTCGGACGGCAGGGCACGGCGTGGGAGGTTGCGTACGCGACGGTGTTCCTGCTCGGCGGCGGAGTCGAGCTACGTCACGGGGCAGCAGCTGGTCGTGGATGGGGGGCTGTCGAGCCTGAGATAGAGTCGGGCCAAAGCCCGACGTACGGGCTGACCGGTGTAGGTCGGGCTTCAGCCCGACATCCTCACGTCTCGTCCACCCGCCACGCCGCCTGGTAGTTCGCACCCGAGCCGGATGATCTGCTCCAGCAGCGCCGGGTAGTCGACGCCCGCCGCCTTCGCCGAATCGGCGTAATCCTCTTCGCGGCTGATGTTCGGATTCGCGTTCGCTTCCAGCACGAACACGCTGCCGTCGGGCCGCATGCGGAAATCCATGCGCGCATAGCCGGTCATGTACAGCGCGCGATAGATGCGCTTCGACATCTTGTCGAGATACGCGGCAGCGCCATCCGGCAGCGACTGCGCCGCGCCGGTGCGGATGCCGTGCTTCTTCTGGTAGCGCCGGTCCCATTTCACCTTGCGCGTCGCGATGCCGGCCATCACCTCGGGCAGCGTGCCGAAATCCATCTCCCACACCGGGAACGTGCGCAGCCGATCGTTGCCGAGCACGCCGACGTACAGCTCGCGGCCCTCGATGTACTCCTCGATGAGCGCGTCCGAGTTGGTCTGCTCGTGGATGAACTCGATGCGCTCCTTGAGCTTGTCGGCGTCGCCGACGATCGAGGCCTGCGCGATGCCGAGCGAGGCATCCTCGGTGACGGATTTGACGAACAGCGGAAACTTCAGCTTGCGCGGCGGGCGGTAGCGCTGGCCGCGGCGGATCACGGCGAAGCCCGGCGTCGGGATGCGGTGATAGGACAGGATCTGCTTCGACAGCGCCTTGTCGCGCGAGATCATCATGCCGCGCGGATTGCAGCCGGTGTACGGCAGCTTCATCAGCTCCAGGAACGCGACCACGTACTGGTCGTACGTGACGATGCCCTGGAACTCCTCCAGCAGGTTGAACGCGACGTCCGGCTTCCAGTCGGTGATCGCGGCGCGCAGCTCGCCGAGGTTGTCGCCGAGGCCGAGCGCGCGCACCGTGTGCCCGGCCTTCTCGAGGCTGGCCATCACGTCGTACTCGGTCCGGAACTCGTCGATCTCCTTGTCGCTGTAGCCCTTGAGGCTCGCCGGCGGCACGAGGCTCTCGTGCATCAGGACCAGCACGCGCAGTGGTTTCATACGGCGGACTCGCGGCTTCATAGCGTGTAGCGCTCCCGATCGCGCGCAGGATGTCGATCAGGATCCGCTCCAGCACCCCCAGCACTGCGCGCTTCGCCTCCCGCTTCGAGGTATCGAGCACCAGATCCAGCTCGCGGCAACGACGGATGACCGTGCGCAGTACATGGTGCACGAGATATGGGTACAAACGCGAGCGTCGCATCAGCAGGCGCTCGAGCTGCGGACGGGACTGGCGCAAGAACGCGCTCGCCGGCATGCGCCGACCGCCCTTGCGCTGCTTGCCGAACACGCGCTTGAGCCGCAGGTCGTACGCGTCGGGCTTGTCGAATTCGTAGCGCGCGCGCTTGCGGCGGTAGTGCTCGCCGAGCGTGCTGCTGATTGTCGCTGAGCGGCTCGATCAGGTCCTCGATTGCGCACGATGGGCCGCATGCCGCTGATGTGCGCCATCAGCTTGTCGACGTACTCCAGCTTGCGCAGCGCCGGCCAGCCCTGGTACTCGCGTCGCCAGCGTGCGCGCGGCTGCAGCCAGACCGCGAACGTTTCAGCGAAGTCCTCGGTCGGATGGCTCTGCGCGTACCAGTGGCCCAGGTGCAGCACGAAGTCGCGGCTCGCCGGGCGCGGCCGATAGATATCGGGATACGGGCGCGACGCCTTGCCGAACGTGCGCCGCCAAGCCTTGCGCCGGCGCAGTCGATAGGCGTTGTCGAGCGCATGGCCGACCTCGTGCCGCAGGATGCGCGTCAGCCAGTTGGCATTGCCGCCCTCGACCTCGCCCATGAAGCGCCGCTCGAGGCGCTGCAGGCGCGGATGCGCCATGTAGAACGGCACGGCGATGCCCGGCACGCCGTCCGGCGAGAACCATTCTTCGGACAGCCACACGTGCGGCCGGAACCGGATGCCGCGCGCCTGCAGGCTGCGGCGGATCTCGCGCAAGCGGCGCTCGATCTCGGAATTGCGCAGCGTCAGCCGCAGGTCGCAGAAGCGGGTTCGCAGCAGCTCCGCGTCGGACATGCGCGTCCAGGCGGGCTCGCGCTGGCGCTTGCGCCGCGGACTGCCTTTGCGTCGTGAGCGCGCCGCCATCGGTCAGCCCAGCAGATGCCGCGCCAGCGAACGCAATGGCGCTTCTTCGGCGAGCTGTCGTCGCCACTCGGCAGGAATCGAGTCGATGCCGTAGTGCGCGCCGGCGAGCGCGCCGCACAGCGCCGCTGCCGCTGGCGAGGCCTGCGTCGTGCTCGCGACCTGCAGCAACGCGTCCGAGCTTGTCGCAGTCCCGCTGAACGCGGCGAGCGCAGTGCGCGTAGCCGACATCGCGTCGCCGCCCGCGCTCTCGGCGTCGCGACGCGATTTGCGATCGATCAGGCTCTTCACGGGCGCCTTGAGCGGGCGATGGCGCAACACTGCGAGCGCCGGACCGTTGAAAGCCAGCAGCGTCGCCTTGTCGACGCCGCAGAGCGCGTCGGTGAGCAGCGCGGACCAGAGCCGGCACAAGTCCAGCACGACCGGCGCCTGCTGCGTCGTTCGCGACACTTCAGCGGCGATGTCGATCGCGCGTTGCGGATCGGCGCGCAGGTAAAGCGCGGCGGCGAGCGTGCGCGGCAGCGAATGCGGATCGAGATTCTTCGGATCGTGCGTGCCGGCGTTCGGTTTCCGCGACCATTGCCAGGCGCCGAGTGCGCGCTTCAACTCGGCGGGCACAGACGACGTCGGCGCCGCGCGTCCACTGCAGGTAGCGCTGCATCTGATCTTCGGGATTGTGCGCGCACGACGCCAGCAGACTCTCGGCGAGCGCTCGCGTCATCGCGGTGTGCGCGCCCGTGCGCAACGAGCTGCGCTCGCGCATCGCTGCAACCAGCGTGCTCGCATCGAAGTTGCTCTGCGCCACCAGCATGCCGAGCGCGTCGCCGATCGCGAGTCCGACCAGCGCTCCTTCGTAGCGCGGCGTCGGTGTCGAGCTGTGCAACCGCGCCCGCGCCAGGCTCGCGCCAGCGCAGCACGAAGTCGACCTGCTCGGACGTTTCCGGAATCGACGGCCAGCTGCGCGAACGCGCGCATTGCTTCCACAGCACTTGCAGACGCTCGTAGGCCTCCTCGTTCGGCAATCCGCTGCGAATGAGATGGCAACCGACAGCGGTTCCGGTGCGGCCGATGCCCGCACGGCAGTGCAGGTACACGCACTGGCCCGCGCTCGAGCTCGCCGTCGATCAGGTCGAGAATTCGCGCCATGTGCGCCGGCGGAGTCGGGCACGCTGTGATCGAGCATCGGCAGGCGCCGATAGCGCACGCGCCGCTCGGTCAGCTCGGGCAGCAGGGTCTCGTACTCGGGCAGCTCGCCCTCCTCCGTGAGATCGATGAAGCTGGTGACGCCGGCGGCCAGCAGCCGTTGCACGCGCTCCATGGCGTCGGCGCGCGACATCGAGCCGGGGTACTCCCCGGCGAGAAGCCGGCCCGGCTGCACCCAGTAGCTGTTCGGAATCGGCGGTCGAGAGGTCCCGTGGTCATCGGCCGCGCATGATAGCGGAAGGGAAGCGGTTAGCGGTTAGTCGCGGATTGGCGGTTACGTGCGATGAACCGGAATGCCCCGGCTTCTGTCCGCGGGCCCCAGCCTGTAGGCTGTGCGCCCTAACGCGGGCAGCCAAGACCAACTAGAGCCACTGCTCTTCTGCACTAACCGCCAACCGCTAACCGCTTCTTCCCGAGGTCCCATGTCCCTACTGCGCCGTCTTTTCGCCGTCCGCCCCGTCGAAGCCATCGTCGCCGAGCTGAACAGCGCGCCGCCGCTGAAGCGCGTGCTGACGGCCAGCTCGCTGACCGCGATCGGCCTGGGCTCGACGATCGGCACCGGCATCTTCATCCTGACCGGCACGGTCGCCGCGAATCACACCGGGCCGGCCCTGACGCTGGCGCTGCTGATCGCCGCCATCGGCTCCGCGCTCGCCGCGATCTGCTACTCGGAGTTCGCGGCGATGATTCCCGTTTCAGGCAGCGCGTACACCTACGCGTACTGCACGCTCGGCGAGTCGGTCGCCTGGATCATCGGCTGGAACCTGTCGCTCGAGTACCTGATGTCGGCCTCCGCGGTCGCGGTCGGCTGGTCGCAGTACGTCGTCAACCTGCTCGCGCGATTGGGGCATCCACCTGCCCGCCGCGCTCACGAACGCGCCGCTCGACAAGGGTGCCGACAGCTTCCTCGTGACGACCGGCTCGATCATCAACCTGCCGGCGGTGCTGATCGTGCTGGCGCTCGGCTGGGTCCTGTACATCGGCATCAAGGAATCGGCGACGGCGAACAGCATCATGGTGTGGATCAAGGTCGCGGTGATCGTGGTCTTCGTGCTCGCGGGCATCAGCTACGTCGATACCGCGAACTGGCATCCCTACCTGCCGCCGAACACCGGCAAGGACGGCGAGTTCGGCGTGAGCGGCCTGCTGCGGGGCACGGCGATCATCTTCTTCTCGTACGTCGGCTTCGATGCGGCATCGACTACCGCGCGCGAGACGCGCAATCCGCAGCGCGACGTGCCGCTCGGCATCCTCGGCGCGCTGATCATCTCGGCCGTGCTCTACGTCGCGATGGCGGCGGTCATGACCGGCATGGTGCCGTACCAGAAGCTCGGTGCCGACGCGCCGGTCGCGGTCGCGCTCGACGCGCATCCGCAGCTGGCGTGGCTCGGCTCGCTGGTGAAGCTCGGCGCGATCGCCGGCATGACCTCGGTCATCCTGATGTCGATGCTCGGCCAGCCGCGCATCTTCCTCGCGATGGCCGACGACGGGCTGCTGCCGCCCGGCATGCGCAAGGTGCATCCCAAGTACCGCACGCCGCACGTCGCGACGGCGATCACGACTGTGCTGGCCGCGGTGATCGCCGGCCTGTTCCCGCTCAACATCCTCGGCGAGCTGATCTCGATGGGCATCCTGCTCGCGTTCACCGGCGTATGCATCGGCGTGCTGGTGCTTGCGCTCCACGCGGCCGAATCTGCATCGGCCGTTCCGCGTGCCGTTCGCCGCCGGTGACGTGCGTGCTCGGCGCGGTGATCTGCGGCGGCATGACGTACTTCCTGCCGCGGGAGACCTGGCTGCTGTTCCTGATCTGGTCGATCATCGGCTTCTCGATCTACGCGCTCTATGGCTATCGCAACAGCCGCATGCGCGCCGAGGGCAAGTAGTCGCGGCTTGAACCCGACTGCTGACGGTCGAGCGCCCGATGGTGCTGTGAGTCGGGCCACAGCCGCAGACCTCCAGCGAGGCAACACCATGCGCCCCAAGCCCGTTCCGACCACTTCCGCCAGCGGTTACGACCTGCGGCCGCTGAGCGCCGCCCAGCGCGACCAGCTCGCCGAGAACTCTCGCCCGAGGAGCGCCGCGTGCTGCTGCACCAGGGCACCGAAGCGCCGTTCTGCGGCACGCTGCTCAATAACAAGCAGGACGGCATCTACGCCTGCCGCCTGTGCGGGCTGCCGCTGTTCAAGGCCGATGCGAAGTTCGAGTCCGGCACCGGCTGGCCGAGCTTCTACTCAGCCGTTCGACCCGGACCACGTCGCGGAGCTCGTCGACGACAGCCACGGCATGATCCGCACGGAGATCCGCTGCCGGCGCTGCGACAGCCATCTCGGCCACGTGTTCGACGACGGCCCGCGGCCGACGCGCAGGCGCTATTGCCTGAACTCGGTGTCGATGGAGTTCTTCGCGACGGGAACGGAGCCGGAGCAGAAGGTGTCAGGCTGAAGCCTGACCCAGCAGAGCCGGACCAGCGCGAACGTCACGACTTCGCCCTTGTGGCCGCGGTGCTGGCTCGAGGTGATGCGGTCGAGCACGCCCATCATCACGGCCGAGACGACGAACGTGAGATGGATGATCACGAACCACATGAGGACGTTATCGCCCTTGTCGCCTGCCATCGGATGTAGTCGTCCGCTTTCATGAAGGCGCGCAGCAGGTGAATCGAGGAGATCGCGACGATCGACGAGGCGACCTTGAGCTTCAGCGAGTTTGCGTCGAGCTTGCCGAGCCAGCTCAGCTTTTCGCCGCCGTGATCGACGTCGAGCGCCGAGACGAAGTTCTCGTAGCCCGAGAACATCACCATGACGATCAGGCTGCCGACCAGCACCATGTCCACGAGCGCCGAGCAGCATCAGCACCAGGTCGGCCTCGCTCGTGGTGAACACGCCGGTCAGCAGGTGGAACAGCTCCATGAAGAACTTGATGCCGAGCGCGACCAGCGCGAGCGACATGCCGAGGTAGACGGGCGCCAGGATCCAGCGGCTGGCGAACAGCAGTTTTTCGATTGTTCTTTCCATCATGGGCGCGGATTAAACCACACCGCGCGTTTCAGGGCTGCTTGCGCGCGATGTCGTCGTCGGCGACGCGGAAGTCGGGAAACGACTTGCGGAACTCCTGCCACTCGCGATCGGCATCGGCGATCTTGCCTGCGCGGCGCAGGTCGCGAATCTCTTCGAGCCACTGCTCGGGATCGGACTGCTCGGCATCGCGTGTCGGCGGCCGGCCGCCGTCTCGCTGCTGAGTGCCGACCCGGAGATCGTGTTGCGCGGACCGGCAGTTCGCCCCGGCGCGGCGCGCCGCACGCGGTTGCCGGTGACGACGCTCTCGCTCACGCTGTCGGCGGCGGAGTCTGCTTCTGCTTCACCGCTGCCGCGCGGTCGATTTCCTTGCGGGCCGAGACTGGTCGCGGCCGATCCGCGCCAGAGACGGTGCACGGCTGCTCGGCTGCGAGCTGCGCATCTTGCGAATCGATCAGCCGACGACTCCACAGGACCGGACACCGAGTCCTGCGACTGGTCGCGCACTGCTCGCGCATCCACTCGGACTTCCTCGGCGCGACGGCGTTCGGCGCTCCGCCTCGGCCTTGGCGAGTCCCGCCGCTGGCGGCGACGCCGGCGCCGCTGCAGGCGCCGCTTGAGTGACGATCGCTGCAGGCTCCGGAGCGAACTGCGCGGGCGGTTCCTGTTGGAGCGACTGCGCAGACTTCTCCAAGAGCTTGTGTTCCTCGACCTGTCGCTTGTCCGCCACTTGGCGGACTTCGTCGCACGGCCTTGGTCGCGAACGACGTGTCGTCCTGCACGCCGCTCTCGATCACGACCGTCACGACCAGCACGACCGAAGCAGCGAGCGCGACCGGCGCGCTCCAGCGCAACCACGAACGTGAGCGCCCGCGCACCGCCGCTCGCGACAGCAGCACGCGCTGCATCGAGCACGCGACGATCGAGCTCGGGCGGCACGTCCTCGCGGCCGAGCTCGCGATAGCGCTGCGAAATGTCGGAGCCCCCTTTCAGGTACTCGTCCAGTGCCTTGATGTCGATCGGGTCGCTCACGATTGCACACTAGGTTCGAATTGCCGCGGCCGATGCTGACGCAGCGCCGTGCGGAGCTTGCCCACCGCGTAACGCAGCCGGCTCTTCGCAGTCTCCATCGCCACCCCCGTGATCCTGCCGATCTCCTCGAGCGTCAGGCCGCTCTCCTCGTACAGCACGAACACGTCGCGCTGCTCCGCCGGCAGCTCGGCGAGCGCGCGGCGAAAATCGCTGCGCACCTGCGCCTCGGACAGCGCCGCGTCGGGCCGCTCGTGCTCCGCCGCGCCGATCTGCTCGGCGAGGTCGTCGATGTCCTGCGCGGCGCTCTCGTGCGGCCGGCCGCTGCGGCGGAAATAGTCGATCGCGCAGTTGTGCGCGATGCGGAACAGGAACGTGTTGAACTGCGCCCTCGCCTCGTAACGGCTGCGACTCGCGATCACTTTGCTCCACACCTCCTGAAACAGATCGTCGGCGACTTCGCGCCGGCCGCACATGCGCTGCAGGTAACGGTACAGCGGACCCTTGTGGCGCTCGTAAAGGAGCTCGAACGCGCGCGCGTCGCCGTCCCGATAGCGCAACATCAGCGTCGCGTCGTCCGTGACGCGCCGCAGTTACTGGCGCGCTGCGGCGAGCGCGGCCGCGCCGCCGGGCAGCGCCCCGTCGATGCTGGCGGCGCTGCTCACCGCGCCCTGCTGGCTAGGAACGGAGCCGAGGTCCATGCACGCAAGCGTAACCGAGTCATCCTCTCAGTCAGTGCGCATATCGCTCACCTGTCGCCGCGTCCGGCGCGGCGTCAGCGAGCCCGCGAGCTTCACCAGCGACAGGAATTCGCGCCGATAGCCCTCGGGGTCCTCGTCGAGCGCGCCGCGCGCCAACCGCTCGACGTCGTCGTAGCCGAAATTGCCGACGTACTTGCCGCCGCGCAGCAGCTGACCGAAGGCCGCCACGCTCGCGGCGAAACGAAAGTCAGGGGAGAGCCTTTCGAGCGTGGCGACCGAACTCTTCGCGATCGGATATTCGAGCAGCTGGCTCGTGTCCGCGTCCGGCTTCTTGTAGCGCAGCCGCACGATCGCCAGCTCGCTGCTCGCACGCGCATCGCTCGCGTGCTAGCGCTGCTGCCCGTAGCGCAGCGGATCGAGGCGGCCCGGCTTGCCGACCGGCACGACTTCGTACAGCGCGGTGACGCGATGCCCGGCACCGATCTCGCCGGCGTCGACCTTGTCGTTGTTGAAGTCCTCGCGCGCCAGCATGCGGTTCTCGTAACCGATCAGCCGATACTCGAGCACTGCGGCGGGATTGAACTCGACCTGGATCTTCACGTCCTTCGCGATCGTGAACAGCGTCGAGGACAGCTCCGAGACCAGCACCTTGCGCGCTTCCGACAACGTGTCGACGTACGCGTAGTTGCCGTTGCCGGCATCCGCGAGCCGCTCCAGCAGCTGATCGTTGTAGTTGCCGGTGCCGAAGCCGAGCGTCGTGAGCGCCACGCCGCCGGCGCGCTGCCGCTCGGCCATGTCGACCAGCGCTTCGAAGTTGACCACGCCGACGTTGAAGTCGCCGTCGGTCGCGAGCACGACGCGGTTGATGCCGCCCTTGATCTGCGCGTCGTGCGCCAGCTGATAGGCGCGCTCGATGCCTTCGGCGCCGTTGGTCGAGCCGCCGGCTTCGAGCCGGTCGATCGCCTCGCGGATCTTGTGCTTCTGATCGCCCGCGCGTCGGCTCCAGCACGACGCCCGAGCTGCCGGCATAGACGACCATCGACACGCGGTCGCGCGCCGTCAGCTGGTCGGTGAGCAGGCGGAACGCGTTCTTGAGCAGCGGCAGCTTGTCCGGCGACTGCATCGAGCCGGACACGTCGATCAGGAACACCAGGTTCGCCGGCGGCCGCTCGGCGGCCGCGACTTCGAATCCCTTGATGCCGATCTTCATGAGCAGCGCCTGCGGATTCCAGGGCGCCGGCGCCAGCTTCCGTGGCCACGCGGAACGGCACGTCGCGGCTCGCCGGCGGCGCATAGCGATAGTCGAAGTAGTTGATCATCTCCTCGACGCGCACCGCGTCCTGCGGCGGCAGCTGGCCGGCGTTCAGGAAGCGGCGCACGTTGGCGTACGCGCCGGTATCGACGTCGATCGAGAACGTCGAGACCGGCTGGTCGGCGACGAGGTGCACCGGGTTGTCGTCGAGTGCTGATAGCGCTCGGTGTTCGTCGGTTGCTGGTACACCGGCACGCAGCACAGCGTCGACGGCCACCGGCCAGCAGGGCGGACTTGGCATGAGCAGAGCTCGACGGACGCCGGCTGAGTGCTCGCGCGATTCGAGCGCTGTCGGCGACCGTCCACGATCTCGCGCACTTCCGCCGCTGCGTCGACGTCCTTGTCCACGCGCGCGTCGATCTCCTCGGTCGCGGGCTGCTGCGGCTCGGGCCCCTGCCGGTCAGCAATCGCCTTGCCTTCGTCGCGCTTGGGCGGCACAAGCGGCGATGATTGCAGTCACGACCAGAGCGAGCTGCCGCGCACGACACGATTCATGGAGATTCCTCGTTACGGGCGCCAGCCGCGCCCTGTCGTTACTAACGAGGGGAAGGTGAATCGGGGTTAGTGTAGGTTGGGCTTTAGCCCAACTCTCGAGTGTCGGGCTAAAGCCCGACCTACAGCTTCCAGAGCAGCTCGTCCAGGTGCTCGTCGCGGGCCGGCCAGCCGTAGCGCCGCAGGTCGACGCGGCCGCCCACGAACACGACGCCCTCGGCTTCCAGCTTATGTCGCTGCCGCGCGTACGCGTCGCTGCCGACCGGAAAGGAAATGCGGCCGCCGGCATTGATGACGCGATACCAGGGCAACCCGCGCGCAGCCGGCGTCTGCCGCAGCACCGTGCCGACGAGCCGCGCGCGCCGCGGCAATCCCGCAACTTCCGCCACGTTGCCGTAAGTGCAGACCTTGCCGCGCGGAATGCGACGCACCGCGGCGAGGATCATCTCGGGCACGGAGTCGGCTGCGAGCCGCGCGGTGCCCGCTTGGCGCGCGGCTGCGGCCTCTTGCGCTGTCGCTTCTTCTCTCTTCAGATCGGCACCCGTCGTGCACCGTTTCCTGCGAGCGGTCGGCGCGATCCGGATTGCGCCGCCGCTCGCCGCCGGTCAGCGCGATGCCGAGCGCGGCGATGAACGGCAGCACGCGCTCCAGGAAATCGCCGGGCGAGTCCGGCAGCAGGTGGAACACCAGCGACAGCAGGAAGCCGGCCCACATCGCGCCGAGCGTCGAGCCCGGGCGGATGCGCTTGCCGCTGAGGCGGACCAGCAGCAGCGGGCCGAGCGATGCACCGAGCGCCGTGAACGCGAACATCGCGTGACTCGACGATCCTGCTCGGCGTGTACATGCAGCGCGATGCATGCGAGGACCGCGGCGACGAGCAACATGCCGCGCAGCCACGTGCAGCGACGGCGGCGTCGTCGGCCGCTTCAGATCGACGGCGAGCCCGCTCGCGATCACGAGCAGCTGGCTGGCAATCGCCGAGATCACCGCCGACCGCGAGCCCGACGACGATCAGCGTCGCGAGCCAGGGCGGCAGCAGGCGGCTGGCGATCACCGCGAGCGACTGCTCCGGATGCTCGAGTCCCGAATAGAGCACGCGTGCGCACCAGCCGCAGAACACGACGGCTGCGAGCAGGATCGCGATCCACAGCTGGCGCGAGCCCAGCGCGCGATGCGCAGCGTCGCCTCGTCCTTGGCCGCCATGAAGCGCACCAGTGCGTGCGGCTGCCCGCACATCGCGAGGCCGAGACCGACGACGCCGGCCGCGAACGCGATGGCCGCGACGCCGCTCTTGCCGCCGAACCAGTCGGTCGCGTCCGGACCGATCGTCGCGAAGGCGATCTTCAGCTCGGCGAGCCCGCCCGCGGCGATCAGCGCGGGCAGCGGCAGGAACAGCGCGACCGCGAGCAGCACGATCGACTGAATCGTGTCGATCACGCTCGCGGCGCGCATGCCGCCCGCGAACACGGTCGCGGTCGAGCACCGCCAGCGACAGCACCAGGACGTTTGTCGTACTCGAGGCCGACGTCGGCGAGCATCATGCCGGCGAACTGCAGGATCGCGGCGACCTGCAGCAGCAGCGCCACCATCATGATGAACACGGCCGAGCGCACCACCAGCGGCTGCAGCCGGTCGCCGGCATCGACGCCCAGCACGTGAATGACAGTGATGCCGCCGGAGCCGATCGAGGCGGCGCGCAGGCGCGGCGCGACGAACCACATGTTGACTACGCAACCGAAGACGACCGCGGCCCAGATCCAGACGGCCGACAGGCCCCACAGGAACGCAGCGGCCGCCACGGTCATCAGCATCCACGCATTCACGCCGGTCGCCGCGTAGCTGAGCGTGACCAGCCAGGGGCCGAGGCGACGATTGGCGATTGCGAAATCCGCAGCGTTGTGCGTGCGGCGCGCGGCCCACGTCATGATCGACAGCAGCGCCGCCAGCAACGCGAGCAAGGTCAGCAGAGCCGTGGCGGATCGCGTCATGGGAGTGCAGCGGATGCTACACGAGCGGCCGGCAACCGGACCGGAATGTCAGCGCGCCGATTGCAGGCGCTGCGCGCGCTGTATCCAGCGTGCGACAGACCGTTTCGGCCGCGACCGTCAGGCGGGTCGTGGCGCGCGCGATGTCGTCCGAGCGCAGCGTATAGACGTTGCCGGTGCGCACGGCTTCGATGTGGCGCCAGCGGCTCCAGACCGCGGCGGCATCCGGCACGGTGTCGTCGGTGGAGATGATGGCTTGCGGATTCGCCGCGATCACGGCCTCGATGCTGATCGCCGGCGCCAGCTCGCTGAGATCCGCGAACACGTTGCGGCCGCCGCACAGCTCGACGATCTCGCTCATGATCTGCCGGCCGTTCACCGTGTACAGCGGCCGGTCGTCGACTTCGATGAACACGCGCAGCGGCGTGCGATCGCGATAACGCTCGCGCAGCTCCTGGATGCTGCGCTCGTAGTCGCATCGCCGCGCGCTCGGCAATCTCGCTCGTGCCCGCGAGCCGGCCGATCGCGCGCAGCACGCTCGCCACGTGCTCGAGGCGCTGCGTCTGGAACGAGACGACCGGCAGCTTCAGCGCGCGGATGCGCTCGACGGTCGGCGCGGGAGTGCCCGATTCCCAGACCAGCACGACATCGGGCCGCAGCGCCAGCAATCGCTCCAGGTCGACGCGGAATGCATCGCCGATGCGAGGAATGCGCGCGCGCGGCGTCCGGATGATTGCTGTACTCGACGGTCGCGACGATGCGATCGCCGGCGCCCGCGGTGAATGCGAGCTCGGTCAGATGCGGAGCGAGACTGACGATGCGCTGCGCGGGCGCGGCGGCGTGCGCCGCGACCGCGAGCGAGCAGTCAGAAGAAGAGTCAGGCTGAAGCCTGACCCACGAAGAGAGTGCAGCCTTCATCCGCGCGGCAGCCGCAGCAGCGCGCGCAGCCGCGGCCAATCGAACGCCGGCCCGGGATCGGTCTTGCGACCCGGCGCGATGTCGCTGTGGCCGGCGATGCGCTCGGGCGACAGCGACGGATACGCGCGACACAACGCGTGAACTGCAGTCGCTCAGCGCGCGATACTGCGCGGGCTCGTACGGCGATCTCGTCGCTCCCTTCCATCTCGATGCCGATCGAAAAATCGTTGCACCGCTCGCGGCCGCGATAGCTCGACGCGCCCGCGTGCCACGCGCGCAGGTGAAACGGCACGTACTGCACGTACTCGCCGTCGCGGCGGATCAGCAGGTGCGACGACACTTGCAAGGTCATCGACCGTCGCGAAGAACGGATGCACATCCGGCGCGTCCGGCGGCAACGTGTTCGTGAACAAGCGATCGATCCACGGCCCGCCGTACTCGTCCGGCGGCAGGCTGATGCCGTGCACGACGATCAGCTCCGGCAGGATGCCGCCCGGCCGCTCGTCGTAGTTCGGCGAGGACGACCTGGCGCGCCGGTTGCATCAGACCCGGTAGCGCGGATCGACCGACGTTTCGGGCGGCCGGTCAGGGCCGCTGCGAGGCATGGCCGCCTGCGGACGTGGTGATAGACAGCTCACGATGCGCCATGATGCCTCGACGCATGAGACTGAATCGAATCTTCTGTGAAGGACCGCTGGCGAGTCGGCGCGGAGCTGCGGCTGCCGCCGGCCGGCGCGTATCACGTCGCGCGCGTGCTGCGCATGCGCGAAGGCGCGCCGCTCGCGCGTCTTCGACGGCACCGGTCAGGAATTTCGCGCGGAGATCGTGCGCGTCGCGGGCGACGATGTGACGGTGCGCCTCGGCGAGCCGACCGCGCGGTGCGGCCGAGTCGCCGCTGCGGATCACGCTGCTCCAGGGCGTGTCGCGCAGCGAGCGCATGGACTGGACGCTGCAGAAGGCGACCGAGCTCGGCGTCGCGACGATCGCGCCGGTGCTGACTGCGCGCAGCGTCGTGCGCCTCGACGAGAAGCAGGCGCAGAAGAAGCAGAGCCACTGGCGCGGCATCGTGATCGCGCGCGTGCGAGCAGTGCGGCCGCTCGAAGATCCCGCACGTCGCGGCGCCGGTCACGCTGCGCGATCACCTCGCGACTGTCGCGCAAGGAAGGCCTGCGGCTCGTGCTGAGCCCGTCCGCGCCGGGATCGCTCGCCGGCCTGGCCAGCCTGCCCAACAAAGTCGAGCTGCTGATCGGCCCCGAAGGCGGCCTGGACGACGACGAGCTGCTGGCGGCGCAGAAGGCCGGCTTCATGCCGGTGCGCCTCGGGCCCGCGCGTGCTCCGAACCGAGACAGCGGCGGTGGTCGCGCTGACGGTGCTGCAGGCGTTGTGGGGGGATCTGCAGTAGGTCGGGCTTTAGCCCGACTCTGGTTGACTGTCGGGCTGAAGCCCGACCTACGCTGCCCGGGTCTCTTCCGCTGATCATCTGCTCCAGGCACTCGAAGTCCGGGATCAGCGGCGACTCGTTCAGCATGCGCACCTGGCACAGGATCGGGCCGCGCTCGGGGAAGTTGCGGCTCGGGTCGTGCTTGACCACGTCGGCGTTGACGCGCACCAGCTGCGGGAAGCCTTGCGTGATCACGCCGAAATAGCCGCCCGGGATCTGGCTCGACAGCGCGACGAAAATGACGATGCGCGTGCGCGTGCCCGGATTCGGCGGCGACTGGCCGCACACTGCCTCGAACGAAATCACCGGCACCGGCGCGGCCGCTCCAGTGAATCGTGCCGAGATACCACGGCGGCGCGCCTTCCATCTTCTCCGGCGCCTGCCAGGTCACGACTTCGGCGACGCAGGCGCGCGGCACGATCAGGCGCTCCTGCGCCAGCGGCACCAGCAGGCTGTAGAGCTCGTGGGCAAGGACCTCACTCATGGACGACGCGCTCATGCACGGGATTCACGACCTTGGGCCGGGGCAGCTCTGCGGCGCCGCGCTTCCACCAGCGGCTCGATCGCGTCCAGCAGCTGATTCTCCTGATAGGGCTTGCCGAGATAATCGTTGACGCCGAGCTCGATCGCGCGGGCGCGATGCTTCTCGCCGACGCGCGAGGTGATCATCACGATCGGGATGTCGGCGAGGCGCGCATCGGCGCGCACCTGCGACGCGAGCTCGTAGCCGTCCATGCGCGGCATTTCGATGTCGAGCAGGATCACGTCCGGCAGGTGGTCCTGCAGGATCGACAGCGCATCGACGCCGTCCTTCGCCGTCATCACGCGCATGCCGTTGCGCTCGAGCAGGCGCTGCGTCACGCGGCGCACGGTGATCGAGTCGTCGACGACCAGCGCGAACGTGCGGCGGTCCTCCTGCGGACCTTGCGTGCCAGCGCGCTTGCGGCCGCGCCATTCGGAGCGCACCAGCGCGCCGATGTCGAGAATGATGACGATGCGGCCGTCGCCGAGGATCGTCGCGCCGGCGATGCCGCGGATGCCGGCGATCTGCGGGCCGACCGACTTCACGACCATCTCGCGGCTGCCGACCAGCTCGTCGGTGACGACGGCGGTCGAATGCTCGCCGGCGCGGATCAGGATCACCGGCATCGACACGTCCGCTTCCGGCAGCACCGAGGCGCCGCCGCCGATGAACGCGCCGAGATGCTGGAAGCGATAGACCTGCCCGCCGTAATTGAACGTCGGCGAATCCTCGGCGAGATGCTTCTGCACTTCCGAGCGCGGCACGCGCGCGACGCCTTCGACCGAAGGCAGCGGCAGCGCATACAGCTCTTCGCCCGTGCGCACGATCAGCGCCTGCGTGATCGCCAGCGTGAACGGCAAGCGGATCGTGAACTTCACGCCCTGCCCCGGCTGCGATTCGGTGAACAGCGCGCCGCCGAGCTTCTTGATCTCGGTGACCACGACGTCCATGCCGACGCCGCGGCCGGCGTGCTGCGTGATGCTGCTCGCGGTGCTGAAGCCCGGCTCGAGGATCAGCTGCAGCGCTTCTTCGTCGGTCAGCACGCGCCCCGGATGCAGCAGGCCGCGCTCGCGTGGCCCGTTCGCGCACTGCGTTGACGTCGATGCCGCGGCCGTCGTCCTCGAGGACGATGACCATTTCGGAGCCTTCGCGATGCAGGCCGACGCGGATCGTGCCGCTCTCCGGCTTGCCCCGCGCGACGCGCTCCTCGCGGCGTCTCGATGCCGTGCACGACCGAGTTGCGCAGCATGTGCTCGAACGGCGGCAGCATGCGCTCCAGCACCTGGCGGTCGAGCTCGCCGGACGCGCCGACGACGACCAGCTCGGCCTTCTTGTTCGTGTCGGTCGCGACCTGGCGCACGAGGCGGCTGAGGCGCTGCACGTGACGCTGGAACGGCACCATGCGCGTGCGCATCAGGCCGTTCTGCAATTCGGTGACGACGCGCGACTGCTGCAGCAGCAGGTTCTGCGCTTCGCGCGTCAGGTTCTCGAGCAAGCCTTCGATGCTGCCGACGTCGCTGACCGATTCGGCGAACGCGCGCGACAGCTGCTGGATCGTCGAATAGCGATCGAGCTCCAGCGGATCGAAGTCGGCGCGACCGGGATGCTCCTCTTCGTGCCGATGCAGGATCTGCGCTTCGGTTTCCAGCTCCAGCTTGCGCAGCTGCTCCTTCAAGCGCGTGACGGTGCGGCCGAGCTCGGCGAGGTTGAACTCGATCGAGCTGACCTGCTGCTCGAGCCGCGAGCGGAAGATGCTGACTTCGCCGGCGTTGTTGAGCAGCGTGTCGAGCAGGTCGGCGTCGACGCGCGCGAATTCCTGGCGCTCCTGCAGCCTGCGGCTCGCGGCCCGGCAGCGCCAGCGCGGGTTGCTCCGGCGCGAGCTGCTCGGGAGCAGGGCGACATCCGCATCGGGCGGCAGCTCGGGCTGCCAGCGCGGCCACATCGAGGGTGGCCTGCTCGGCGGCGCGGCGGGCTCGGGGCGTGCTCTTCGACACGCACCGCCTCGCGCGGCGCGGCGGCACCGAGCTCGTCGGCGCCGAACTCGATGTCGAACTCGGTATCGTCGAGCTGCGCTTCCTCGCGACGCTTCCTCGGACGCTGCTTCGCGCGCCGCGAACGATTCCGTCAGCGTCGGCACGACGCCGGTCGCGGCGCCGAAGTCCTCTTCCTGTGGCTCTGGATCGACCGGCACCGGAGTCGGGCTGACAGGCCGACCGACTGGGAGCGGCTTCGATCGGAGCGGCGGCGGCAGCGGCCGGTGCAGGCGCGGTGCAGCAATCGGGGCCTGCCCGCTGAGTGCGCGAATACGATTGAGCAATTCATGCGCGGACGCGCAGCGCTCGCCGCGATTGACGACGTCGCGCATGCGATGCAGCTCGTCGAGGCTGCCTTGCAGCGCGTCGAATACTTCCGGCGTGGCCGGCACAGTGCCCGCTTCGACGCTCTGCATGAGCGTTTCGAGCTCGTGGCTCAGGTTGCCCATCGCGCGGATGCCCGCCATGCGTGCGCCGCCCTTGAGCGTGTGGACGACGCGCTTCAGCTCGAAGACCAGCGCGGTGTTGCCGCGATCCTGCTTCCAGGATGACAGCGAGTGATCGGCGGTCTCGAGCAGCTCGGTGGCTTCCTCGGTGAAGATCGCTGCGACTTCGGCATCGAAGTCGGCGCCGTCATCTTCTTCCTCGACCGCCGCAGGCGCGGCTGCGGGCGGCGCCTGCGCCGGTGCGGGCGGGCGGTGGCGGCGCAACAGCAACGGTCGGCGGCTGCGGCGACAAAGACGGGGCTGCGAACCGTGTCGCTTTCCTCTTCCGCGAGCACGTCTTCGAGCGCGAGATCCGGTTCGGGCGCCGGTTCGCTGCTCCAGCTCCAGCTCGCAGCTCCAGCTCCTGTTCCAGCGCGACCGCGTCGATTTCGATCTCGACCGATTCTTCGTCGGAAGCTTCCTCGACGACGATGCCGGCTCTCCTCCGGCGCCTCGTAGGTGAGCGACGCGAGCACGTCGCCTTCCACCAGCGAAGGCTGCACGTTCGTCGGGTCGCCGTCCTCGAGCGCTTGCTGCACGTTCGTCGGATCTTCATCGACCAGCGCTGCGGCGCGCTCGGTCGGATCGTCGCGGAAGACCGGCGCGGGCCGCATCATCGTCGGCGACGCGTCGTGCGAAGGCGAGCCAGCGTCCGCCATGGCCGGCGCCGGCGGAAAGTTGTCGTAGCTCCAGTCGAGCATGCTCAGCGCGTTCGCGTCGGTCGGCTCCAGCTCGACGACGTCCCGCCGTCGCTTCCTCGGCCAGCGCAGCCGCCGGTGCGAACGCCGGGCTGTGCATGGTCGCGTCCACTGTCTCCGCGAGCCGCGAGATTTCCTCGTCGAGCTCATGCTCGAGCTCGCCCAGGCGGGCGGCGATGCGCGGGTGGTCGAGGAAGAAGCCGGTGTTCTCCTCGATGTGATCGACCACCTGCTGAATCGCCGCGGTGGCGTCCTTCAGCACGGCGAGCCCCGCGGCCGGCATGCCGATCGAGTTGTCGTAGAGCTTGCGGACGTAGCGGTTCAGCGGCTCGGCGATCTTGATGCCCTGGCGCGCGCCGGCGGTCTTGGCCGTGCCGCTCAGCGTGTGGCAGGAGCGATGCAGGTCCTCGGTGACCGGATACGGCGGCGTCGCGAGCGTCGCACGCCGCGATGAATTCACGGATGGTCGCGAGATGGCCCGCGGTTTCCTTTGGCGTAAATCTCGTGCAGGCCGGGATCCATTTGCGGCGGCGGCGGCGCCTGTTTTATGTCCGGAGCCGGAGCCGTTTTTTTTTGCGGACTGGCTTGCGGAGGCAGGACCGTAGTGGTCTGCGTGTGCGACAGCACCGGCGGCTCCGGCGTCGCGGGCGCGCTCGGCGCGGCCGGCGCGCAGCGCAGGCGCGCTCGGACGCACGCCGGCGATGGTATTGAGCCCGCTCGATGATGCGCGCGACGTCGGCTTGCGGAGCGCGCGCGGTTTCCAGCTGCTCGACCAGCTCCGGCACCGCCGCGACCGCTTCGCGCAGCAGCGTCATCATTTCCGGGGTGCGCTCCAGCGTCTTGTTGATGACGCGATTGAGCAGGTTCTCGACCGACCAGGCGAACTCGCCGATGAGCTGCGCGCCGACCATGCGGCCGCTGCCCTTCAGCGTGTGGAACGAGCGGCGCACGTTGACCAGCGAATCCTGGTCCTGCGGATTCTCGTCCCACAGCGGGAACAGCCGCTTGAGCTTGGCGATCTCGTCCTTCGCTTCCTCGATGAACAGCTCGAGGAATTCCGGATCGATCTCGCGATCGACCGGCTTCGGCGCCGGCGCGGCGCTGCCGCGGGCTTGCGCGACGCGGGCGTCTGCCGCACCACCGTCGCGGGATCGAGCACTGCAGTGGGCTCGTGCTCGGTCGGCAGCGCAACCGTCTGCGACAGCGGCTCGATGACGACCGTGCGCGCGTGATCGCCGGCCTGCGCCAGCGCCTCGACGCGCGGGATCGGCTGCGCATCGGCGAGGAAGCGCAGGCAATTCTCGGCGTTGTCCAGCATGTACCAGGGATCGGTGCGGCCGGCCTGGAGCGTCTCCATGTAGTACTCGACCGCGACGATCGCGTCGGCGAGGCGATCGACGCGCTTCCTGCGGCAACGTCATGCCGTCGCTGCGCAGCAGCTGGCCGAGCGCGCGATCGATGCCTTCCATGATCTCCACGACGCGCGTCTTGCCCAGCATCAGCAGGCCCGCGATCATGCCGCGCATCAGCTGCGGAATCTGGTCGACGGCCTGCGCTTCGCGCGGCTTCTCGAACGACAGCGCGACCGCTTCCTTGATGCGCGCCATGTTGACGATGCATTCGCGCAGCACCGCCTCGGTGACCTGGCGGAACTCGATGTCTTCCGGCCCGGCGGGCCTGAGCGGCGCGGTGGCGCCGTCCGCGCTCGGCACGATCATGCCGACGAGCTGCTCGTCGAGACTGTCCTCGACCTTGATCAGCGTCGCGGCCATGCGCAGCAGCGTGCCCTCGCTCGCGGCCGAGCGCTGATTCACGATCGCCTGCAGATCGCCGGTCTCCCCCTGCACCTTGTCGCGCAGGTCGCCGAGGCCGAGCACGCCGAGCGTATCGGCGATCTTCTTCAGCAGCTCCAGCTGCGGCGCCAGCTCGTCGACCTGCGTGCCGCCCTGGCGCACGAAGATGTCGAGCGCATCCTTCACGCGGCCGAGATCTTCCTTGATCGCGGCGGCCACCGTCTTCATCAGCTTGACGGACGGCGCCGACAGGCTCTCGCGCGCCTGCTCGATGTGATCGTCGACCGGCAGCAGCTCGGTCAGGCGGAACGAGGCGCGCACCGCCGCGACGCGCGGCCCGGAGCTGCGCGCACGCGCGACGTAGTAGAGAAGATTGTTGAGCAGCTCGAGCGGCGGCGAATCGACGTAGCGCCCTTCGCCCTGCTCGTACAGGCGCTTCATTTCGCGATCGGCATGGCCGAGCAGGCGCTTGATCGAGGCGCTGCCTTCGAGCCCGCCTTCGCGCAATGCTTCGAGCACCGCGCCGACCACCCACCACAGCTGGAACACCGGCTGCGTGGTCGCGACCTGCTCGAGCTTCTCGGCGGAGCGCGACAGGATTTCGAGGTTCTGGTCGACGCGCTCGCCCTTGATCCAGCCGAGCAGGCCGAGCTGGAAGCGCGTGCGGAGCTTGCGCGCCCATTGCGCGATCGTGAGCGCCTCGCCCGGCGCCGTGACGGGATTCGCCTGCTGATCCGAGCTGAGATTCAGCAGCAGCAGCGTGCCTTCGGAGAGCAGCGCGTGACCGCGCACGGCGCGCAGGTCGTTCAGCAGCGGCAACAGCACGAGCGCCATGTCGCGCCCGCCGCTCATCACGCGTTCCAGATACGTCGGCAGCTGCACCATCGCGCGCATCAGCGCGTCGAGGCCCTCGGCGAGGTGACGCCGCTCGGCGAAGTTGTCGATCAGGTAGCGCGCGACCTGGCCCATTTCCTCGGCGAGCAGCGCGGCGCCGTAGACTTCGGCGATGCGCAACGCGCCGTGCACCGAGCGCAGGTGCTCGTTGCACTTTCGCAGCAGCGCGACGTTGTCCTGCTGCTCGCCGAATGCCTCGAGCGCCGCGCGCGCGTCGTTGAGCTCGCTATTGAGCTCGCGCGCGACGATATGCAGAGTTTGCGATGACAGCTCGGCCATGAGTCTTTCATTATGCGCGTCAAGCCGCTGTGACTTTCTTCGGCGCCGACGGTGTCGCGGTACGGACGCTGCGTGGCGTTCACCAGCGACGGCGGCGCCTTCTTCTCCGGATCCGTCAGCAGCGCCGTGCCGCCGGAAGCGCTGTCGGGCAGGCGGAAGCCGGCGACCGACTTGCGCAGCTGCGCCGACAGCTCGGCGAGCTTGCCGACCGAGCCGGACGTCGCGGCCGAGTTCTCCGCCGTCTGCGAGCTGATCTCGCGCAGCACGCCCATGTTGCGCGAGATGTTCTGCGCAGCCGAGGCCTGCTGGCGCGAGCTCGCGGAAATGTTCTGCACCAGGCTCGCGATCTGGTTCGACACCTGCTCGATCTCTTCGAGCGCCGCGCCGGCGTTCTCGGCCAGCAGCGCGCCGCCGACCACGTCGGTCGTGCTGCGCTCCATCGAGACCACGGCCTCGTTGGTGTCCGCCTGAATCGTGCGCACCAGCACTTCGATCTGCTTGGTCGCGTTGGCGGCGCGCTCGGCGAGACGCTGCACTTCGTCGGCGACGACCGCGAAGCCGCGGCCCGCCTCGCCGGCCATCGATGCCTGGATCGAGGCGTTGAGCGCCAGGATGTTGGTCTGCTCGGCGATGTCGTTGATCAGCTCGACGATGTTGCCGATCTCCTGCGAGCTCTCGCCGAGGCGCTTGATGCGCTTGGAGGTCTCCTGGATCGTCTCGCGGATCGCGTTCATGCCGTCGATCGTGCGGCGCACGGCCTCGCCGCCCTTGTGCGCGACGTCGACCGAGTGACGCGCGACGTCCGAAGAGCGTTCGGCGTTGCCGGACACTTCCTCGGTCGAGGCGGCCATCGCCGCGACCGATTCGGACGCCAGCGCGACCTGCTTCGACTGCGCGACCGACGCCTTCGCCAGGTGGCCGGCGGATCCCTGCGTCTGCTTCGCCGAGGCGTCGAGCGACACGGCCGAGTCGTTGATCGTCGTGACCAGCTCGCGCAGCGCTTCGATCGCGTAGTTGATCGAGTCCGCGATCGCGCCGGTGATGTCTTCGGTCACGGTCGCCTGCACGGTGAGGTCGCCGTCGGCGAGGCTCGACAGCTCGTCGAGCAGCCGCAGAATCGCTTCCTGGTTGCGCTCGTTCTTGCTGGCCTGCATCTCCAGCGTCTTGCGGATGTTGCCGCTCATGGCGTGCAGCAGCGAGAGCACCAGCAGCGAGAGCAAGCCCGACGACCAGCAGGCCGACCGGCAGCTCGCGGCTGCTCAGCACGCCGGACGCGCCACCGCCGGCACGCCGACGCGGCTGTCGAAGCGCGATAGATCTGGTCGCCGCGCGGTGGCCAGCGCCGCGGCCGCCTGGCGCGCGAGCTTGAGGCGATCCGCCGAGCTGATCGCCGTGCGCACCTTCTCGCTCAGCTGCGCGTACAGCGCGCTGGTGGACTTGAAGCGCGCTCAGCGCATCCGCGCCGGTGAGCTTCGGCAGGCCGAGCCCGGAATCCTCGCCGCTCAGGCCGCCGACGACCTGGCCCATGTAGTCGTTGCCGTCCGCCAGGCGTCGCGCGATCACGGTGGCATCGCCGACGCCGCCGGCGAGCGCTTCCATGTCCTGCTGCAGGCGCAGTCCGGTCAGCTCGAAGCGTTCGAGGTGGCGCGTCATGCCGTCGATGCCGGGCGAGCCGAGCGCGCTCGCGACGTTGCCGAGGCTCTGCATCAGCTGCGGCACCAGCGCGCGCACTTCGGTCGCGGCCTTCTGCACGCCTTCGATCGCTTCGCTGCGAGCTGAGGATCGACCTGGCTCTGCTTCAGCAGCTCGGTCGAGCCGTCGAACGACTGCACGTCGCCGCCGAGCGAGTGCGCGAGCTCGGAATAGCGCGCGCGCGACTGCCGCAGCGCTCGAGCGCCGCGCGCGTTCGCCGCTCAGCGCCGCGTTGGCCTGCGCAGGAATCTTCTGCGACAGGGCGAGCAGCTCGTTCATGCTGCGCACGGAGCTCGCGCCCGCGTCCATGTCCTGGCCGCCGAATGCCAGCAGGCCCGCCGCCGCGGCGACGCACACCAGCGCGATGACCATCAGCACCGGCAGGAACCGGACGCCGTACATCTTAGTCTCGGCCATGGCGCTGTCCTTCGGTCCGGGAACGATTGTTCGATACGTCGCGCATCTGTCGTGTCCACACTGTGCCGGCACGCCTACGAAGCGGCGGCCTGCAGGAATTCCGGGCTTTCGAGCAGCGTGCGCAGGCTGAACACCGGCCAGCTCTCCGTGCCGCGGCGGAACGCACCGGCCAGGTAGCGCTCGCAGCGCGCGATCGTCGGCGGCGGCGTGCCGGAAAACTCGCCGTCGGCGAAGCGGCGAAAGCCGAGCACCTCGTCGACCAGCAGTCCCGCCGGCACTTCGCGATGATTCGCCACCAGCACGCGCGTGCTGCGGCCGGTATTCGGTGACGCCGCCGCCGAGAAAGGCGCGCAGGTCGACCACCGGCAGCAACTGGCCGCGCACGTTGGCGACGCCGCGGATCCAGGCCTTCGCGCCGGGCACGCGCGTCACCACCGAAGGAAAGCCGAGCACTTCGCGCGTCTCTTCGCGCGCGACCAGAAAATTCTCCGCGCTCAGGCGGAACGCGACGCCGACCCATTCGCGCTCGCTGCCGGCATCGCGGCCCTGGCCGGTCAGCGCGACGCGCGCCAGCCGCTCGAGCTCGCGCAGCAACTCGAACGGTTTGTCGCGCAGGGATTTGAGAGTGGCGCTCGCCGTCATCAGTGTTCAGTCCGCAGGCCTCAGCCCGCGAGGGCGGCCTGCGCCTTCTCGATCAGCTTTTCCATCGACACCGGCTTCACCAGGTAGTCGACCGCGCCCTGGCGCATGCCCCAGATGCGATCGGTCTCCTGGTCCTTCGAGGTCACCATGATCACCGGGATCGACTTGGTGTCCGGATCGGACGCGAGCTTGCGCGTCGCCTGGAAGCCGTTGACGCCCGGCATCACGACGTCCATGAAGATCAGGTCCGGCTTCATCTCCTTGGCCTTGCGGATCGCCTCCGCGCCGTCGCCGGCGCTGGCCGTCTTGTAGCCGTGGCGCTCCAGCGCCTTCTGCATGACGTGAACTTCCGTCGGCGAATCGTCGACGATGAGGATCAGTGCCATACCTTGCTCCGCGGTGCCCTGCTGAGATCGCACTGCTGCTTGTCCGGCCATACGGGCGTACCTTGCCTTAGCGCGCCAGCGCGCCCACGTGAGTCTCGATCGCGTTCAGCAGCTCGTCCTTCGTGAACGGCTTGGTGAGGTAGTGCTCGGAGCCGACGATGCGGCCGCGCGCGCGGTCGAACAGTCCGTCCTTGCTCGACAGCATGATGACCGGGATCGAGCGGAACACCTTGTTGTGCTTGATCAGCGAGCAGGTCTGATAGCCGTCCAGGCGCGGCATCATGATGTCGACGAACACGATGTCGGGCTGGTGGTCGGCGATCTTCGACAGCGCGTCGAAGCCGTCGACCGCGGTGAACACCTCGCAACCTTCCTTCGACAGCAGCGTCTCGGCGGTGCGGCGGATCGTCTTGCTGTCGTCGATGACCAGCACCTTCAGGCCCGCGAGCCGGGCGGACTGGTTCGTTGCTAGGTTCTCCATCGGTACCTCACACGGGGATCCACGCACTCGCACCGACGCGCGCCGCAAAGTACGAAATGGAGCTTGGAATCGAGTACTTGCGAGACTTGCGCGAGGCGGCCGGCGCAACACGGCGAACTTTTAACATATTGGTTATAGGGCCGCCATTGCCCACCTTCTTATACTATGAAGCTCGTCACACCGACTCGTGCGGCGCGATTTCGCCGTCACCGCCGCGATGTGATCTGCGTCGCTGATTTCGCCCACGCTGAAGCATCGATGCCCGCAAGACCCTCGCAATCGCCACCCGCTGCGCGTCGCTCGTCGTGATGGATCCCATCGACGCGATCAAGCCCGCCAAGGACACGACGCTCGCCATGCTGCTGGCCGCGCAGAAGCGCGGCTGGGAGCTCTGGTACGCGGAGCAGCGCGACCTGTGGCTGCGCGACGGCGTCGCCTACGGCCGTTTGCGCCCGATTCAGCGTCCGCAACGACCTGCACGACTGGTTCACGCTCGGTGACGGCGCATACGCGGCCGCTGGCGGAATTCGACGTCGATCCTGATGCGCAAGGATCCGCCGTTCGACATGGAGTACATCTACACCACGTACATCCTGGAGCGCGCCGAGGAGCAGGGCGTGCTGGTGGTGAACCGTCCGCAGGGCCTGCGCGACATGAACGAGAAGGTGTTCACCGCCTGGTTCCCGCAGTGCTGCGCGCCGACGCTGATCACGCGCGACATGGCCGACATGCACGCGTTCCTGCGCGAGCACCTGCGCATCGTCTGCAAGCCGTTGTACGGCATGGGCGGGCGCTCGATCTTCGTCGTCGACCGCGGCGACAAGAACGCCAACGTGATGTTCGAGACGATGACCGAGTACGGCACGCGCTTCGCGATCGTGCAGAGGTACATTCCCGACATCGTGACCACCGGCGACTCGCGCATCCTGGTCATCGACGGCGAGCCTGCGCCGTACGCGCTGGCGCGGATCCCGCACGGAATCCGACAACCGCGGCAACCTCGCCGCCGGCGCGCGCGGCGAAGGCCGCGAGCTCAACGAGCGCGATCGCTGGCTGGTCGAGCCAGATCGGCCCGACGCTTGCGGCAACGCGGGATGCTGTTCGTCGGCCTCGACGTGATCGGCGGCTACGTCACCGAGATCAACGTGACCAGCCCGACCGGCGTGCGCGAGCTCGACAAGCAGTTCGGCACCGAGATCGCCGGACTGCTGATGGATGCGATCGAGAAACGACTGGCGACCCATGAACGCATGATCCGCTGCCGCGATGACACCGCTGCCGACCGCTGCCGCTCGACGATGCCGCGGAAGGCGTCGCGCCTGTCAAAGATCGGATGACGACGACGCTGTTCCTCGCCGCGCTGTTCCACGGCATCGTCATCCTCGGCGTCACCTTCGCGGTGCCGATGCTGGACGAGCAGCCCGACGCCGACGCTCGAAGTGCTGCTGCGTCACCGGCGAGGACACGCGCGCGGCCGACAATCTCGAGCGCGCAATACCTCGCGCAGCGCAATCAGCAAGGCAGCGGCACGACGGACGAGCACGTGCGGCCGGCGAATCCCGCCTCCTCGCGCGATCGCCGCCGCAGCAGGCCGGCATCCCCGACGGCAACAGCAGCGAATATCGCGAAGCGGTCGCCGGCAAGCAGTCCGCCGAAATTCTCAGCAGCCGCAGCGAGCGCAGCGAAGTCGAGTATCGCAGCGGCGACGATCGACCGGCCCAGCGAGGCGCAGGCGCCGCTGGCGCTCGCGCCGACCGCGCCGCGCCCGATCGCGACCAACGCCACCGACGACACGCTGCGCCTGCGCGGCAAGCGCGCGGACGGCACGTTCGAGGTCGTGCCCAACACGCGCGAGTCGAAGCTGGCGCCGTATCTCGACGCGTGGCGGCGCAAGGTCGAGCGGCTGGGCACGCTCAACTTTCCGCAGATCGCGCGCAACGGCGCCGGCAATCCGGTCCTGGAAGTCTCGATCCGCGCGACGGCAGCCTCGGCGAGGCGATCATCAAGCGCTCCAGCGGCCGCAAGGAAATCGACCAGGCGGCGCTGTCGATCCTGCGGCTGGCCTCGCCGTTCGACCCGTTCCCGGCGGAGCTGCGCAAGCAGTACGACGAGCTGCGCTTTGCCTACGAGTGGCAATTCCTCGGCAGCGGCACTGAGCGGTCTGGGAACCACGTCTCGGTGCCAGTCTGCCACTAACGGCCAACCGCTAACCGCCAACCGCTTCCGCTCGCTATACTTGCACTGCCATGTCCGGCGACTTCCTCACGAACCAGTTCCTGATCGCGATGCCGGCGATGACCGACAGCAACTTCGCGCAGACGGTCACGTTCATCTGGGAACATAACGCGGACGGCGCGCTCGGCATCATCATCAACCGGCCGCTGCAGATGCGGCTCGCCGATGTGTTCGAGCAACTGAAGATGCCCACGGCGCCGGGCGTGAGCGGCAACCAGCCGGTCCTGCAAGGCGGGCCCGTGCAGACCGATCGCGGCTTCGTCGTGCACCAGACCGGCGGGCAGTGGGAGCACACGCGCCAGGTGTCCTCGCGCATCCAGGTGACGACCTCGCCCGACATCCTCGACGCCATGGCGCGCGGCGGCGGCCCGGAGACGGCGCTGGTCGCGCTCGGCTATGCCGGCTGGAGCGCCGGGCAGCTCGAGAACGAGATCGCGCAGAACGCCTGGCTCACCGCGCCGTGCGACGAGCGCATCCTGTTCGACACGCCCTACGAGCAACGCTGGCGCGCCGCCGGACGCCTGCTCGGCATCGACCTGGCGACCATCAGCCCCCACGTCGGACATGCCTGATGGCGGGCGAACCCGCAGCCCCGCCGCCGCAACTGATCCTCGCGTTCGATTTCGGCACCCGCCGCATCGGCCTCGCCAGCGGCGACACGCTCACGCGCACGGCGCGCGGCCTCACGACGCTCGACTGCGCGCGCGGCATGCCCTGGCCCGCGATCGACAAGGTCTGCGCCGACTTTCAGCCAGCGCAGCTCGTCGTCGGCCTCCCCTATAATATGGACGGCACGCCGACGCGCGCTGACGGCTGCGGCGCGCACCTTCGCGGCCGAGCTCGAGGCGCGCTATCGCAGCCCGTGGCGCTGGTGGACGAGCGGCTGAGCTCCCGCGAGGCCGAAGCGGAGCTGCGCGACGCGCGCGCTGCCGGCCTGAAGCGCGGCCGCACGACGCACGCCGACGTCGACATGATCGCGGCGCGAATCCTGCTGGAGCGCTGGTTCGCAGGGGAAGGCGAAGCTTCTACAATGCGCGCCCATGACCACGATGACCCCAGCTCTTCCGTGCAGCGCGACGCCGACGGCCGCCTGCGACACCTCATCACGCTGGAAGGCCTGAGCGCCGAGGAGCTGATCGCGCTGCTCGATCTCGCGCAGTTCTACGTGCGCGAGCCCGGCGATCTGCCCGCCCGCGACCAGAGCCTCGCCGGACACACCGTCGCGAACCTGTTCTTCGAGCCGAGCACGCGCACGCGCGTGTCGTTCGAGCTCGCCGCGCAGCGGCTCGGCGCGGACGTCGTGAACCTCGACATGCAGTCCTCGTCGCGCGTGAAGGGCGAGACGGTGCTCGACACGATCTACACGCTGCAGGCGATGCACGCCGACATCCTGGTGATGCGCGACGCCGAGCCCGGCCTGCCGGCCTACGTCGCGCAGTTCGTCGCGCCGCACGTCTGCATCCTGAATGCCGGCGAAGCGCATCTGTCGCATCCGACGCAGGGGCTGCTCGATGCGCTGACGGTGCGGCAGGCGAAAGGCGACTTCGCACAGCTGCGCGTGCTGATCGCGGGCGACATCAGCCACTCGCGCGTCGCGCGCTCGGCCTGGCAGGCGTTCACGACGCTGGGCGTCGCCGAGCTGCGCATCGCGGCGCCCGACGACCTGATGCCCGGACCGGGCGAATTCGCCGGCGCGACGCGCTTCAACGACATCGACCGCGCGATCGCCGGCGTCGACGTCGTCATGGCGCTGCGCATCCAGCGCGAGCGCATGCGCGGCGCGCACATTCCCGACGAAGCCTCCTATCACCGCGCGTTCGGCATCACGGCCGAGCGCATGAAGAAGGCGCGCCCCGGCGCGATCGTGATGCACCCTGGCCCGATGAACCGCGACGTCGAGATCGCCAGCGACGTGGCCGACGGGCCGCAGTCGGTGATCCAGCGGCAGGTCGCGAACGGCGTCGCGGTGCGCATGGCCGTGCTCGCGACCATCGCGCGCAACGTGCAGGCGCGGCGACACTTCCAGTGAACGCGCCGACGAATCATGCCCGACCCCATCGCGGCACGATCTTCGAAGAAGCGCCGAGGTCCTCGCGCAGGAGCGCTTCGCGGGCGACCAGTTCGTGCTGACGCTCAAGGCGCCGAAGTGCGCGCGCAGCCGCGACGCCGGGCTCGTTCGTGCACCTCAGCTGCGACGAGCAGCTGCCGATGCGCCGGCCGCTGTCGATCATGCGCGCGCATCCCGAGCGCGGCTCGATCGAGGTGCTGTACAAGATCGTCGGGCCCGGCTTGGCCGCGCTGGCCGCGCGCCGCGTCGGCGAATCGATCAACGCGCTCGGCCCGATCGGCAACGGCTTCGTCCCGCATCGCGAGCGACCGCGCACGCTGCTGGTCGGCGGCGGCGTCGGCATTCCGCCGATGGTGTTCCTCGCCGAGAGGCTGCGCGAGGACATGCGACGCCGTGGAAGCCGCTGGTGCTGATGGGCTCGGAGATCCCTTCCCGTTCCGCGCGCGGCCCTCGACGATCCTGGTGCCGGGCATGCCGGAGGGCGTCGATCGCCTGCATGCCGCTGCTCGACGAATGGGGCATCCCCAGCCGCCTCACCAGCCTCGCGGGCTATGCGGGCTGCTACGAGGCTACGTGACGGATCTGGCGGCAGCGTGGCTCGGCTCGCTCGATCGCGGGGCACTGGGCGAAGTGGAGATGTTCGCGTGCGGCCCGACGCCGATGCTCAAGGCCGCTGCTGCGGTCGCGCGCCGCTTCGACATCCCGTGCCAGGTCTCGCTCGAAGAATTCATGGCGTGCGCCGTAGGCGGCTGTGCGGGCTGCGCAGTGCGCGTGACGACGCCGAGCGGCCCGGCGATGAAGCGCGTGTGCGTGGACGGGCCGGTGTTCGATGCGAAGGCCGTGTTCACGGAGTCAGGCTGAAGCCTGACCGCAGGCACTCTGAGGTCGGCTGCTGAGGTCGGGCTGAAGCCCGACCTACAGCTATCCGAAGTTGATCTTCGCTTCCAGGTTCGTGCGCGAGTCGGCGTAGTCAGCGCATCTTCCAGCGTGATGCGGCCGGCGCGATAGAGCTCGTACAGCGCCGTGTCGAAGTGCTGCATGCCCTTCTCGCTGCTCGTGCGCAGCGCTTCCTTCGCGCCGATCACGTCGCCCTTCTTGATCAGCTCCTGCACGTGCGGCGTGTTGATCAGCAACTCGACCGCCGCCGCGCGGCGCTTGTTCTTACCCGGCACCAGGCGCTGCGCGATGATCGCGCGCAGGTACTGCGACAGGTCCAGGAAGATCTGCGTGTGCTGGTCGCGCGGGAACATGTTGATGATGCGGTCGAGCGTCTCGGCCGCGTTGTTCGCGTGCAGCGTCGCCAGCACCAGGTGGCCGGTGCCCGCCAGCATGATCGCCGACTCCATCGTCTCGCGATCGCGGATCTCGCCGATCAGCAGCACGTCCGGCGCGGCGCGCATGGCGCTGCGCAGCGCGCGCGCGTACGACTTCGTGTCGAGGCCGACTTCGCGCTGGTTGATGATCGACTTCTTGTTCGAGTGCAGGAACTCGATCGGATCCTCGATCGTGATGATGTGGTCGGAGGAGTTCTCGTTGCGGTAGTTGATCATCGCCGCGAGCGTGGTCGACTTGCCCGAGCCGGTCGCGCCGACCATCAGCAGCATGCCGCGCTTCATCATCATCAGGTCCTTGAGCAGCTCCGGCAGGCCCGAGGTCGTCGAGCCGCGGCATGTCGGCGGTGATGTAGCGCAGCACCATCGCGGGATTGCCGCGCTGGTGGAACACGTTGACGCGGAAGCGGCCGAGGCCGGGCTCGGAGATCGCGAAGTCGATCTCCAGCTCGTCGTTGAAGGCGTCGATCTGCTCCTGCGTCATCAGGCCGTAGGCCGCCTGGCGCACCACTTCCGGCGTCAGCATCTGCTTGTTGACGGGGAAGATCTGGCCCTCGATCTTGATCTTGATCGGCGCGTACGAGGTGAAGAACAGGTCGGACGCGCGCTTGTCCACCATCAGCTTGAACAGCGGCTTGGTATTGAGGACGACCGCGCGGTCGTCGCCGCCGCGTTCATTTCGTTGTCGAGCTGCGTCGCCTTCGGCTGCCATGGTTCGTCCTGCTAGCGTCTGCCGATGACGCCTTCGGTTTCCTCTTCCATGATCCGCAAGGAGGCACCCGCCTCGTCGGTCAGCTTGGTCTCGCGCTTGCTCTCGAGCTTGATGCGCAGGCGCACTTCGTTCTTCGAGTCGGCGTTACGCAGCGCGTCCTCGTAGGAGATCATGCCGGTCTCGTACAGCTCGAACAGCGCCTGGTCGAAGGTCTTCATGCCGAGGCGGTTCGACTTCGCCATCACTTCCTTGATGGCCGCGACCTCGCCCTTGAAGATCAGGTCGGCGATCAGCGGCGAGTTCAGCATGATCTCCATCGCCGCGATGCGCCCGCTGCCCGACTCGCGCGGGATCAGGCGCTGCGAGATGAAGGAGCGGATGTTGAGCGACAGGTCCATCAGCAGCTGCTCGCGGCGCTCCTCCGGGAAGAAGTTGATGATGCGGTCGAGCGCCTGGTTGGCGCTGTTGGCGTGCAGCGTCGCCAGCACCAGGTGGCCGGTCTCGGCGAACTGGAT
Source organism: uncultured Gammaproteobacteria bacterium (assembly GCA_963830745.1). Lineage (GTDB taxonomy): Bacteria > Pseudomonadota > Gammaproteobacteria > Steroidobacterales > Steroidobacteraceae > Steroidobacter. The sequence goes on along the minus strand of CAWHNL010000004.1, from coordinate 442,755 downwards.
GCCGTACTCCATCGTGTCGCGGTCGCGGATTTCGCCGATCAGGATCACGTCCGGCGCCTGGCGCAGCGTGTTCTTCAGCGCCATGTGCCAGCTCTCGGTGTCGACGCCGACCTCGCGGTGCGTGATCACGCAGCCCTTGTGGTTGTGCACGTACTCGACCGGGTCCTCGATCGTGATGATGTGGCCGCGCGTCTTCTCGTTGCGGTAGTTCACCATCGCGGCGAGCGAGGTCGACTTACCCGAGCCGGTGCCGCCGACGATGATGACCAGGCCGCGCTTGGTCATGACGATGTCCTTCAGGATCGGCGGCAACTGCATGTCTTCGAGGGTCGGAATCTTGGCGTTGATCGTGCGCACCACGCAGCCGATCAGGCCCTGCTGCACGAACGCGCTGACGCGGAAGCGGCCGATGCCGACCGGCGCGATCGCGAAGTTGCACTCCTTGGTGGAGTCGAACTCCTTGGTCTGCTTGTCGTTCATGATCGAGCGCACCAGCACTGCCGCCTGCTCGGGCGTCAGCACGCGCTCGGACTGCGGGCGGATCTCGCCGTCGACCTTGATCGCCGGCGGGAAGCCCGAGGTGATGAACAGGTCGGAGCGCCTTGCGGTCCACCAGGCGCCGCAGCAGGTCCTGCATCAGTTTGATAGCTTGTTCGCGTTCCATTGATGGCTCCGCTGAAGCTCGTGACGGCTGACTAGAACGCTTCCTTGTTCTGCGCCCTGAAGCGCGCTTCTTCCTTGGTGACGACGCCCTTCTGCAGCAGCTCCTGCAGGCACTGGTCGAGCGTCTGCATGCCGTCCTTCTGGCCGGTCTGGATCGACGAATACATCTGCGCGATCTTGCCCTCGCGGATCAGGTTCCGGATCGCGGGCGTGCCGATCATGATCTCGTGCGCGGCGATGCGGCCGCCGCCGATCCGCTTCAGCAGCGACTGCGAAATCGCCGCGCGCAGCGATTCGGACAGCATGGTGCGCACCATCTCCTTCTCCGCCGCCGGGAACACGTCGACGATACGGTCGATGGTCTTGGCGGCGGAGCTGGTGTGCAGCGTGCCGAACACCAGGTGGCCGGTCTCGGCGGCGGTCAGCGCCAGGCGGATCGTCTCCAGGTCGCGCATTTCGCCGACCAGCACCACGTCCGGGTCCTCGCGCAGCGCCGAGCGCAGCGCCTCGCTGAAGCCGAGCGTGTCGCGATGGACCTCGCGCTGGTTCACCAGCGAGCGCTTGCTCTCGTGCACGAACTCGATCGGATCCTCGATCGTGATGATGTGATCGGGCTTGTTGTCGTTGACGTAGTTGACCATCGCCGCGAGCGTCGTCGACTTGCCGGAGCCGGTCGGGCCGGTGACCAGCACCAGGCCGCGCGGCTGCATCGCCAGGTCCTTGAAGATCTTCGGCGCGTTCAGGTCGTCGAGCGACATGATCAGCGAGGGGATCGTGCGGAACACCGCGGCGGCGCCGCGGCTCTGGTTGAAAGCGTTGACGCGGAAGCGCGCGAGCTTGGGAATCTCGAAGGAAAAGTCGGTCTCGTAGAACTCTTCGTACGCCTTGCGCTGCTTGTCATTCATGATGTCGTACACCATGCTGTGCACTTCCTTGTGGGTCAGTGCAGGCATGTTGACGCGCTTCATGTCGCCGTCGACACGGATCATCGGCGGCACGCCCGCGCGACAAGTGCAGGTCGGACGCGTTGTTCTTGACGGCGAAAGCCAGCAGCTGCGCAATGTCGACAGGCATGAATTCTTACCTTGAGAAATCGCCCACGGCCCATTCGAAGCGCGCAGGTGCGGACCTTGAGCACGATGAGGTCATGAGTATAGCGGAGCGATGTCGAGCTCAATATGTTAACTGGTCCGCACTTTTCGGCTGATGAGGCCGGTGGCGCGGCCGCCAGCAATGTACGGGACCGACTCGTCGAAACACGGAACCGCATCGCATCCGCTGCAATGCGGTACGGTCGCGATCCCGATTCCGTGCGGCTCATCGCCGTGTCGAAGTCACAGCCCGCCGCGGCGATCCGCACGCTGGCCGAGCTGGGCCAGCGCGAGTTCGGCGAGAACTACCTGCAGGAAGCGCTGCCGAAGCTCGCCGCGCTCGCGCGACCTGCCGACTCACGTGGCACTTCATCGGCCAGCTGCAGGCGAACAAGACGCGTGCGGTAGCCGAGCACTTTCACTGGGTCCACACGCTCGATCGCGAGCGCATCGCCGTGCGCCTCAGCGAGCAGCGCAGCCCGCACGCGGCGCCTCTCAACATCTGCATCCAGGTGCGGCTCGCCGATGAGCCCGGCAAGGGCGGAATCTCCAAGACGGAGCTCGCACCGCTGGCGCGCCGCGTGGTGGAGTTGCCGCGCCTGCAGCTGCGCGGTCTGATGTGCATCCCGCCGCCGCGCGAAGGCTTCGAGGCGCAGCGGCAGTTGTTCGCCGAGCTGGCGGACTGCGCGCAGGAGCTGCGCGGACAAGGCATGCCGCTGGACACGCTTTCGATGGGCATGTCCGGCGATCTCGAAGCGGCGGTGGCTGCCGGCGCGACCTGTGTGCGCATCGGCACCGCGATTTTCGGGAGAGGAGTCAGGCAGGCTTGACCCACCATGGACAGACATCGCATTCATCGGCGGCGGCAACATGGCGCGCAGTCTCATCGGAGGCCTGCTCGCGCGCGGCTGGCGCGCAGAGCAGATCGTGGTCGCCGACCCGTTGCCGGCGCAGCTCGATGCCCTGCGCGCGCAATACGGCAGTCCGCGTGACGAACGACAACGCAGCCGCCGCGCGCGACGCGGACATCGTCGTGCTTGCCGTGAAGCCGCAGGAGATGCGGCGGGCTGCAGAACGAATCCAGTCCTCGATTGCCGGCAAGCGTCCGCTGCTCATCTCGGTCGCTGCCGGCATTCGCGCCTCGGACATTCAGCGCTGGCTGCCGGGCATTGCGGTCGTGCGCTCGATGCCCAACCGCCCTGCTCTGCAGGGCTGCGGGATGACCGGGCTGTACGCGACCGAAGATGTCTCCACGGAGCGACGCGCACTGGCCGAGCAGATCCTCGGCGCCGTCGGCGCGACGCTGTGGCTCGAGCGCGAACAGCACATGGACATCGTCACTGCGGTGTCCGCGAGCGGACCTGCCTATTTCTTTCTGCTGATCGAGATGCTCGAGCAAGCCGGCGTCGCGCAAGGGCTGTCGTCGGAAGTCAGCCGCAAGCTCGCCATCGAGACTGCGTACGGCTCGGGAGCAATGGCGCACGCGGCCAGCGAGCCTCCCGCTGTCCTGCGCGAGCAGGTCACGTCCAAGGGCGGTACGACCGCGGCAGCGCTGCAGGTGCTCGAAGAGCGGCATGTCCGCGAGGCCTTCGATGCAGCGGTCGCGGCCGCGACACGCCGGGCGGCAGAGCTCGCCGACGAGTTTGGCGCCGAACAATAGTTCGCGAACAATAGCGCCCCTGTGGACTCTCGCGCCGGCGTAGTCAAAATACGCCCCCATGCGAGCAATCATCTTCGTCATCGGCGCGCTGCTGCAGCTGGTGGTCACGATCTTCCTGTTGCGCGTGCTGCTGCCCCTGGCGCGGGCCGATGCGCGCAATCAGCTTTCGCAAGCCGTGATCCGCCTGACCAATCGTGTCGTGCTGCCGCTGCGCAAAGTGCTGCCGCCGGTCGGCAAAGTCGACACCGCGTCGATCGTGGCGCTCGTCTCGTGCAGCTGATCGCGACCGGCATCCTCTGGTCGCTGCGCCAGTACCCGTGGGTCCTCACGCCGCCGCAGTTCTTTCTGGTTGCGCTGGGCAGCCTGCTCGGCACGATCCTGATGTTCTACACGTTCGCGCTGGTGCTGTACGTGCTGCTCAGCTGGGTGGCGCCCGGGACCTACAGCCCGGCTTCGGCGCTGGTTTCCAGCCTGTGCGAGCCGCTCCTGGCGCCCGTGCGGCGCGTGATTCCGCCGCTCGGCGGCATCGATTTCTCAGCGTTGTTCGTCATCATCGCGCTGCAGGCGCTGTACATCGCCATCAGCGAATACCTGCTGACGCCCGGCTATTGAACCGGCCGCGCGTGGCGCATAGTCTTGCCCGGTCGCTCTCTCGAAGGGAGAAAACGTCGGTGCCATCAGCAACACGGACTCTCGCAGCAGCGCTCGCGGGCTGCGTCCTGCTCGCGAGCGGGTGCGACTACTCCCCGCAGCACCAGGTCCCGACGGCGCAGCCGAGCGAAGAGTCGTTCCGCGACTTCGGCAGCTACGAGGTGCACTACAACGCGGTGCGCACCGATGCGCTGACCCCCGAGGTGGCGCGCAACTACGGCATCCAGCGCAGCGCCAACCGCGTGATGCTCAACGTCACCGTGCTCCACAAGGAAGCAGGCAGCGCGCGCAAGCCGGTGGAAGCCGACGTGAAAGTCGATGCACGCAACTTGAACGAGCAGCTGAAGGACCTTGAGTTGCGACGTGTTTCCGAAGGCGAAGCGATCTACTACATCGGGGAAGTTTCGATCAGCGGCACCGAGATTCTGGTGTTCGACATCACTGTCACGCCGGCCGGCACGCAAGCGCCGCTGTCCGTCAAGTTCACTCGCGAGTTCGTCACGACCTGACGCGCACGAGCGCGCAAGCGCTCCGAGGCTGAAAAAACCGGCAAAAAAAGTCGGTGCGCTAGTTAATCCCCGGCGAATCTTGTGCTATTTTCCCGCGCGCCTTGCAGGTTTCACGCGACCGCTCCTCGTTGACAGACGGCAGACGGCGCGACTCGTTACATACGTACAGGAGATTACAAATGGCAAAAAAGAACGCAGCGCCGACCAAGTCGGAAATCCTCGCTCAGATTTCCAAAGACACCGGTCTTGCCAAGAAGCAGGTTTCCGATGTGTTCGAATCCCTCGGTGGAGTGGTCAAGAAGAGCCTGAAGGGCTCGGGCCTGTTCACGCTGCCGGGACTGCTGAAGATGAAGGTGGTCAAGAAGCCGGCGACCAAGGCTCGCGAAGGCGTCAATCCCTTCACCGGCGAGAAGATGATGTTCAAGGCCAAGCCGGCCAGCAAGAAAGTGCGCATCGCGGCGCTGAAGAACCTCAAGGAAATGGTGAACTGATCACCCTGGCGCGCGTTCCGCCGGAACGCGCGCCGCTCTCGAGCACGCGCTCCCGCGTCGCTCCATCGTCCTCACCGCTCGGCGACGACGACCTTCAACTTCAACCGTACGCGGTCGCGATCGGAGATGTGCAGGAGCCCGGCGATCCGCTGGATCAGCTGCTCCTCGTGCTTGTCGATGCGGCCATCGGCGTGACTGACACGCCACAGCATCTCGACGATCCCCAGCTTCTCGCTCTCCGGCAGCTCGCTGTTCAGCCGATGCGTGAATTCATGAAGTGAAACCGCGTTGTCGGCGCGCCGGCCGGCTTCCGCCAGCAGCGTTTCCACCGCGTCCGCGCCGAGGCCGAAGCGCTTCTGCAACAGCTGGCGGATCGCGTCGAGCTCGGCCGTCGACTCGGAAAAATCCGAGCGCGCCAGCTCGATCAGCAACGCCGCAGTCGCGAGCTCGAGGGGCTCGCGTTGCTCCAGGAGCCCTTGCGCCGCGGGCTGGCCCGCGAACATCCGCTTCAAGTGCTCGATCATTCGTCCACCTGGGTCGAGTCCAGCCACTCCAGCACTACTTTGCGCAGCTCGTTGATCCGGCCGTGAAAGAAGTGATCCACGCCTGGCAGCAGCACGAGCCGCGGCGGCTGAGCGAGAGTCGCCACCCAGCGTTGGATCTCGCCGGCGTCCACCAGTTCATCGTGATCCCCTTGCACGAGCAGCCACGGACAACGCGGCAGCTGTGCGCCGTCGACGGCGAACCGATGGACCGCCGGTGCAACCGTGACCAGGCGTTTCGCGTCGCGCGCCACGGCTGCGCGCACGGCAATCGCGCCACCGAAGGAAAAACCCGCGGCCCACAGCGCCGCGCCGGCAAGCGCTGCAGAGCCCAATCCATCACCGCGAGCGCATCCTGCGTCTCGCCTTCGCCTTCGTCGTAAGCGCCGGCGCTCGCGCCCACGCCGCGGAAATTGAAACGCACGGCCGGCACGCCGCGCTCGCCGAACGCCTTCGCCAGGATGTGCACGACCTTGTTCGTCATCGTGCCGCCGTAGACGGGATGCGGATGACAGACGACGGCCACGCGTGTGCCGTCCGCGTCGGCGGGAATTTCCAGCAGCGCCTCCAGGTCCCCGGCGGGACCGGCGATCGTGACGCGCTCGGTGCTCGGACGAATCAGGTTGGCGGACATCGCTTGACGCGATACTACACGAGGGAACATCGCGCCACGCCCGGTGTTATGCTACGGCAACCCGCCTGCAGGCGCCGAAGGGCCTGGCGTTTCGCAGGAGGACGCAATTCCATGAAGCTCACCTCAGCCAGCTTCCTTGCAGATCAGCCGATTCCTGAAGAATTCGCATTCGGTGCGCCGGACCCGGTCCTGCACGTGCGCCTGACCACAAATCACAATCCGCAACTGAAGTGGAGCGGCGCGCCGGCGCAACGCGCTCGTACGCGGTGATCTGCGTGGACGTCGACGTGCCGACGAAGCCCGACGACGTGAACAAGGAAGGACGCCTCGTGCCTGCAAGCCTGCCGCGCGGCAAGTTCTATCACTGGACGATGGTCGACATTCCAGCAGCGGTGACCGAGATCGCAGCGGGCGAATGCTCGGACGGCGTCGTCGCGGGCGGCAAGAAGGAGCTGCGCGGACCGCGTGGCTCGCGCCAGGGAGTCAACGACTACACCGGCTGGTTTGCGAACGATGCCGACATGGCGGGCACGTATCGGGGCTACGACGGGCCCTGCCCGCCGTGGAACGACATGCTCGTGCATCACTACCACTTCACGGTCTATGCGCTGAGCGTCGAGCGCGTGCCCGTAGAAGGAGACTTCACCGCGCCGCAAGTGCTGGACGCGATCCGCGGGCACGTCGTCGCGGAAGCGACGCTCGTCGGCACGTACTCGCTGAACCCGCGACGAGTGAAGTGAATCCCGCCTGGCGGGCTATCGAGCTCGCCAGCGTCATTTCGGCTCTTCGATCTCCAGCAGCTCGACGTCGAACACCAGCGTGGCGCCGCGGCGGAATCGGGCCCTTGCCGCTATCGCCGTACGCAAGGTCCGAGCGGAATCACCAGCCGCCGTTGTCCGCCGGGCTGCATGCCCTGCACGCCTTCGTCCCAGCCGCGAATCACCTGACCCGCGCCGATCATGAACGGGAAGGGCTGGCCGCGATCGCGCGAGCTGTCGAACTTCGTGCCCTTCTGCTCCGGCGCGGTCGGCTCGTAGAGCCAGCCGGTGTAGTGAACGACCGCGACCTGGCCCTGCGAAATGCCCTCGCCGGTGCCCTTCACGATGTCGATCTTCTGCAGCTCGGCGGGCGGCGGCACTGGCGCCAGAACGTTTCGCGGGCGCTGCCTTGTCGCCGCACGCGGCCACGAGCAGAACCATCGCGCACATCGCCAGGCTCGGTAATACCTTCATCGTCGCTCCTCGAAGATCGCTGCAGCGGACGGCGAAGATTACCTCAATGCATCGTGAGCAGCAGCCGGTTGAGCCGCTGCACGAACGCTGCGGGCTCCGCCAGCTGGCCGCCGTCCGCGAGCGTCGCCTGCTCGAACAGCAGCACGGACAAGTCGTCGAAGGCGGCGTCTTCGCCGGTCGTCTCGATCCGCTGCAGCAGCGGATGCTTGACGTTGATCTCCAGCACCGGCTTGGTCGCCGGCACTTTCTGGCCTGCGGCTTCGAGAATGCGGCGCATCTGCGCGCCGAGATCGTGTGCGCCGAGCACCAGAACGCCGGCGAGTCGGCGAGGCGGTTCGTGACGCGCACGTCGCTCACGCGATCCTGCAGCGACTTCTTGATGCGCTCGACCAGGCCGGCATGCTCCTTGGAGAGCGTCTCGCGTTGCTGCTTTTCCTCCTCGGACTGAACAGCGCCGATGTCCAGCTCGCCGCGCGCCACGTTGCGCAGCTGCTTGCCATCGAACTCGCGCAGATGATCGACCAGCCATTCGTCGACGCGATCCGACAGCAACAGCACCTCGATCCCCTTGCCGCGCAGGACTTCCAGGTGCGGACTCGACTTCGCGGCCGCGAAATTGTCGGCGATGACGAAGTAGATTTCCTTCTGCTCCGGCTTCATGCGCGCGACGTAGTCCTCGAGCGACACGTCCTGCTCCTCCTTGTCGGCGTGCGTGCTCGAAAACCGCAGCAGCTTCGCGATGCGCTCGCGATTGGCGTGATCCTCGGCAGGACCTTCCTTCACTACGGTGCCGAACTCCTTCCAGAACGACGGCGTACTTCTCCGGCTCCTCCTTCGCCAGCTTCGCGAGCACATCCAGCACGCGCCGCGCCAAACCGGTGCGCATGCCGTCGATGGCCGCATCCTGCTGCAGCATCTCGCGCGAAATGTTCAGCGGCAGGTCGGCCGAATCGACCACGCCCTTCACGAAGCGCAGGTACAGCGGCAGGAACTGCTCGGCGTCGTCCATGATGAACACGCGCCGCACGTACAGCTTGAGGCCGCGCGCCGCCTCGCGATGCCACAGATCGAACGGCGCGCGCGCCGGCACGTACAGCAGGCTGGTGTACTCCTTCTTGCCTTCGACCTTGCCGTGCGACCAGGCGAGCGGATCGGTGAAGTCGTGCGTGATGTGGCGATAGAACTCCTTGTATTCCTCGTCCTTCACTTCGGTGCGCGGCCGAGTCCACAGCGCCTGCGCGTGATTGACGGTTTCGTACTCGGGCGCCGCAGGCTTCCTTCCTCCTTGCTCTCTTTCTTGTTCTCTTCTGGGCGTGCATGCGCACGGGGAAGGCGATGTGATCGGAATACTTCCGCACCAGCGAGCGGATGCGATAGGCGTCGGCGAAGTCCTGCTCGCCGTCCTTGAGGTGCAGCACGATGCGCGTGCCGCGCTCCGGCAGCTCTACGGTCGCGACGCTGAACTCGCCGTCGCCGCGCGACTGCCAGTGCACGCCGGCAGCGGCATCGAGCCCGGCACGGCGCGAATAGACGTCGACGCGGTCGGCGACGATGAACGAAGAATAGAAGCCGACGCCGAACTGACCGATCAGCTGCGCGTCCTGCTTCTGGTCGCCGGTCATGCGCGCGAGGAATTCGGCGGTGCCAGACTTGGCAATCGTGCCGAGGTGCTCGATCGCTTCCTCGCGGCTCATGCCGATGCCGTTGTCGGTGATGGTGATCGTGCGCGCCTGCGGTGTCGGTATCGATGGTGATGGCGAGCTCGCCGCTCCCCTGCAGCAAGTCCGGCCGCGCGAGCGCCTCGAAACGCAGCTTGTCGAGCGCATCCGAGGCGTTGGAAATCAGCTCGCGCAGGAAGATCTCCTTGTGACTGTAGAGCGAATGGATCATCAGCTTGAGCAGCTGCTTGACCTCCGCCTGAAAGCCCAGGGTCTGCGCCTGGGTCTGCGCCTGCGCCGCGTCGCTCATCTCGATCCCTCCGTGCCTAGGTCCGCGTGAAAAGTGCGGAATGATAGGGGACGCGGGCGCTTATGGGGACCCGGACGCGGGATTCAAGAGCAGACTGTGGGTCGGGCTTTAGCCCGACGAGCAGCGAGAGTCGGGCTGAAGCCCGACCTAGCAGGCGAAGGACCAAGCGGAGTTATTCCGCCGAGTCGGCGGGTGCGTGCGCGGCGGCGGCGCAGCGTTTCGAAGAGCGTGGCGGAGAGGATCACCGCGAACGCGGCGAGCGTGACATGCGGTGCGTACACGAGCGCGAAGCCGGTGGCGGCGAACAGCGCGAGTGCGGCGATCAGACCGATGATTCGCGGCGCGTAGTGGCGCAGAACTGCCAGCGCGTCGTCCAGCTCGTCGGCCCACAGCAACAGAAATTCCATGCACGCGTTCCCCGTAAACTCCGCAACGACTCTACGCACAACAATCCCGGCGGGATGTGAGACGACTCACAGCGTCCGCCACTGCGACCAGTGAACATCGTCACAATGCGCGGGAGCAGGCGCGCCCTGCACTCTGCGCCTGCACTTTCGCCTTAGGGACGCGTCGAGTGTTTCGGCTGATTGCAACGTAACTCTGCGGAAACACACTGCTGGGGACAATGTTCATTCGTCACGGTTTTGCTTCGCTTGCAGCGGCTCGTACCGCTGCGTAGGCTTCCACTGTCAAATCGGATCGCGCCGGCCCGCATGCAGAAGATCGTTCTCCTCAACCCCAAGGGTGGTTCGGGCAAAACCACGATCGCGATCAATCTCGTCAGTTATTTCGCCGTCTGCGGGCTCAAGCCCACGTTGATGGATCTCGATGCGCAGGGCTCGAGCACGCGCTGGCTCAGCAAACGTGCCAAGGGCCAGCCGCCGATTCACGGTATCGCGGCGTACGAGCGCAACTCGCGCGTAACGCGCAGTTTCGCCACGCGGTTGCCTCTCGATACGGAACGCCTGGTCGTCGACACCGCCGCGGCGCTCGAAGGGCAGCTGCTGCCGGACATCACGCGTAACGCCACGGCAGTGCTCGTGCCGGTGCTGCCGTCGGACATCGACATCCACGCGGCCGCGAAATGTATTTCCGACCTGCTGCTGATCGCGAAGATCCGGCGCGAAGACCAACGCATCGCGGTGATCGCCAATCGCGTAAAGAAGAACACGCTGGTCTACAAGGCGCTGATGAAATTCCTGGAAACGCTCAACATCCCGGTCGTGGCGACGCTGCGCGATTCCCAGAATTACATTCGCGGCGCCGAATCGGGCCTGGGCCTGTTCGAGATGAAGCCGAACCAGGTGCGCGAAGATATGGAGCAATGGCTGCCGCTGATCGGCTGGCTGGCACAGCGCCGGCCGCTGCACATCGCGCCGGGCACGCCTGCGATCACTTCGGCCGCGAGTGTGAATTCGTTGCCGGTTACGAGCGGCCCGCCGCTGCGGCTCCGCGTCGTGAGTCCGGTGGTGAGTCCCGTCGTGAGTCCGGTCGCGGGTCCGATTCCGGCTCCGCGACCACCAGCGAGACGCGATCTCCGCAACTACGCCGCCGGCAGCGCCTACGATCGGCTGACTGGCGTCGGTCGAACGGCTTACTTGCCGCTCTTGTCCTTGTCCCAGTTGCTGCGGACCTTGTCGGTCCAGCTCTTGTAGTTCGACCAGCTGTTCAACGAGCGCGTGATCGCCGCGTGGCGCGGGTTCGCAGGCTGAGTGGTCGGCGCGGTCGGTACATGCGCACGCTCGAGCCAGTTGCGCTGCGGATCGCGCGGCGCTCCGGCACGCACCGCCGGGCCGGCCGTTTCGCCGGTCCAGGCGCGATGCGATCCAGTCGCGCTGAGCTCATCGCCTTTGTGCTCTGACATCGTGGTGCTCTCCTGTTGTGAGCACCGTATCGACTCGCTGCTGGATTAAGTGAGGAACTGCATCACAGCGATCCGGCACGGTCGCGCAGAGTGCGACAAGCATCGCAGTCGAATGACTGCAAGTGTGGAATTTCACAGGCGTATTTAACAGGCCGTTATCAATTATTGGCGTCTTGCGACGTTGCGCGCGCAACACGCAGCGTGCCCGATCCGCGGATTCGGCGACGTTCACGCGTGTTCACGCGCTCGGCGGCTCGCTCAGCAGCGCAGCGAACGCGGGTTTGATCTCGCCGAGGATGTCGTGGATCGCCGCCGGCACGAGACTGCTGTACACGTCGAGCAGCACGATCGCGTTGACGATCGCATCCTGGCGAGTCGCGGCGCGCAGGCGCTGCGCCATGCCGCGGTTCACGGCGTGCACGCCGCGATAGACGCGGCCGAGATCGTCCAGCGTGAAGTCGGCTTTGCCGCCTTCGCGCGCAATGAAGTGCTGCGCGACCAGGTACATCGCGGCGACACGGTACGCCGTCTCCGATTCGTTGGAAAACGGCAGGTGGAACCGTGCCATCGGCCGAAACACCGCGGTGCGCGGGCAGCCGCTCGACGCCATGATCAACCCCATCAGCGACGCCAGCGCCTGCTGCGCCGACAACGTCGCCACGACGGAGCGCTCGTCGGTCTCGACCTCTGACGCGCACCTTGTCGTACGAGATCAGGTCGGTGAAGCCGTCGGTGACGGTCGAGAGATGCACCGCCGCGGGGCAATGCGAGACCTTGCTCTTCTCGAACGGGCAGCCGTTGCACTGGTGAAAGCCCAGCTCGGTCCAGGCCGGCGGATGCGGATCGGTCGGCGAGCTCAGCTCCGCCGTATCGCGATCGAGCTCCAGCTCGAAAGTGCGTTCGCGCGAATCGGGAAAGGTGAAGTGATACTTGAGCGCGACCTTGCTCATGCAACCAGCCGATAGCACGGCCGGTACTCGCCGGCAAGCTTCATGCGCTTCTGCGCCACGAACGCGGACAGCAGCTCGTCCAGCAGCCGCATCATCTCCTTGTCGCCGTGCAGCTCGAACGGCCCGCGCGCCTCGATCGCCTGAATGCCGTGCTCCTTGACGTTGCCCGCGACGATGCCGGAGAACGCGCGGCGCAGGTTGGCCGCGAGCACCGGCGGCTCGAGATCGCGCCGCAGGTCGAGCCGCGCCATCGCCTCGTGCGTCGGCTCGAACGGCTGCTGGAACTCCGGCGGGATGCGCAGCAGCCAGTTGTAGTTGTAGGCGTCGCTCTTGGTGCGGCGGTATTCGCGCACGGCTTCCACGCCGCGCAACACTTCGCGCGCCGCCTGCGCCGGATCGCCGATCACGATCTTGTAGCGCTTCTGCGCCGATCGCGCCGAGCGTCGCGCGCGATGAAGCGGTCGATGTGGCCGAAGTACTCGGCGGCCGAAGGCGGCCCGGTGAAGACGATCGGCAGCGGCTGATCGGCGTTCGCCGGATCCGACCAGGATGCCGAGCAGGTACAGGATCTCTTCCGCCGTGCCGGCGCCGCCCGGGAACACGATGATCGAGTGCGCGCAGCGCACGAACGCCTCCAGGCGTTTCTCGATGTCCGGCATGATCACGAGCTGGTTGACGATCGGGTTCGGCGGCTCGGCCGCGATGATGCCGGGCTCGGTCATGCCGATGTAGCGCCCGTCGCGGATGCGCTGCTTCGCATGGCCGATCGTCGCGCCCTTCATCGGCCCCTTCATCGCGCCCGGCCCGCAGCCGGTGCAGACGCTGAGCGCGCGCAGGCCGATCTCGTAGCCGACGCGCTTGGTGTAGTCGTACTCGGTCGAGCCGATCGAGTGGCCGCCCCAGCACACGACCAGGTCCGGCTTGCCGCGGTAGTCGAGAATCCGCGCGTTGCGCAGGATGTGATAGACGGCGTTGGTGATGCTCGCCGGGTCGCTCATGTCGAAGCGCGTGGTGCCGAGAATCGCGTCGTGGATGTAGACGATGTCGCGCAGCACCGCGAACAGGTGCTCCTTGATGCCGCGGATCATCGAGCCGTCGACGAAGGCGCTGGCCGGCGCGTTCTTCACTTCCAGCTTCACGCCCCACGCCTGGCGGCCGAGGCGGATCTCGAAGTCCTTGTAGCGATCGAAGATCGCGCGCACGTCGTCGGATTCCAGGCCCGAGGCGAGCACCGCCAGCGCGCAGCGCCGGAACATCTCGTAGACGCCGCCGTGGCCGGCGCTGAGCAGTTGCTGCACTTCGCGCTGCGAGAGGTTTTCGAGGCTGCCGAGGGGCGAGACGCGCGCGTCGACGAGCTTCGGCTTCCGTTTGGGTGACCGACGCGGAGGCCCGCGCGTCGTTCGAGCTCACGGTCACGGTCTGATCTCGATCGGCGTATCCGGTGGGGTCATGAGCCAGATCTCGACCATGTCGGAGTTCGACACGGCGATGCAGCCCTCGGTCCAGTCGACGTTGCTGTAGTAGTCGCGCGGCTTGCGCGGCACGTTCGGCTGGCCGTGGATCATGATCGCGCCGCCCGGCCGCATGGCCGTGCTTGCGCGCGCGCGCCATGTCGCGGTCGTTCGGGTAGTCGATCTGGATCGACAGGAAGAATTCGCTGTTCGGGTTGCGCCGGCTGAGCCGGTACTGCCCTTCGGGCGTGCGGAAGTCGCCCTCGTACTCCTTGTGGCCCTCGGGACGCAGGCCGAGCGCGATCTTGTACGTCCGCAGCACTTCGCCGTTGCGCATCAGCTGCAGCGTGCGTTCCGCCTTCTGCACCAGCACGCGATCCGCCATCGGCAGCGCCGGCTCGACGCTCGGCGTCAGCAGCGCGGAAGTCGGCAACGGGCTCTCGGCACGGGCGGCGCCGGCGAACGGCGATCAAGCGCCAGAAGCAGAGTAGCGATCAGCAGTGCGCGGCATGGTCGAGCGAGTTGAGGAACACGCGAAGGATTATAGCCTCACCGGTTTGTCGGACTCGCGGCGCGTCAGAAATCCACCGTCTGAAGTGTGACCTGGGTGCACTCCCGCAGCCCGGGGCCGGTCTCCGCGACCAGTCTGTAGTGTCGCCCGGCGGAGACTTCCGGCTTCGATGGAGTGTCGACGAGACGTTGTCCGTCTCGGCAATCCGGCAATCGACCAGCAGGCGATGCTTGCCTGGCAGGACGTCGACACCGTTCTGCCCGACGTTGAGCGGCGTGTCGTCGACCTCGCGCAGGATGACCGTCAGCGGCGAGCCGGCGTTGAAGCGCAAGTCACCGGTGATGTGCGCGACCTCGTCGGGCTGCGCCTGCGGGCCGTCGTAGAGCTGCACGGTCGCCGCAACCGCTGCACACTGTGACGAGCGCGACCGAGGCGAGCCGCTGCTTCATGCCGGCGCCGGCTCCGTCGGTAGCCGTCGGCTCGACGATCGGAATGACGAGCTTCGTGCCGGGGCGGATGTCGCCGAGATCGAGATCCGGGTTGTACTGGCGCAGCAGCCAGATCGGAATGTTGTAGCGCTGCTGCGCGAGCACCCAGATCGACTCGCCCGACCTGACCACGTGAGTCGCGGTGTCCTTGATGCGGAACTGCGTGAAGAACACTTCCTGCAGCTGGCGGTGGTATTCCATGCGCCGCGCTTCGAACTGATCCTGCGTGACCTTGGCGAACGACAGCTTCACCTTGCGGCCGACGATGACCGGCGTGGCGAACGACATCTTGTTCAGCACGGCGCAGGTCGCTCGCGCGGACGTCGAGCCATTCCGCGTAGTGGCCGAGCGTCTCGGCCGCCTGCACCAGCACGCGTATCGTCATCGCTGACCGAGTAGTCGGCGGGATCCGCAGACTCGGCCGCCTGCGTACCCGCCACGAGCGCCGGACCGATCTCCTCTGCCTCGCGCTCGGAAGTCGGCTCGGCGGCTTCCGTGTCCTCGGCGGGCTCGGGCACCGGCGCGGACGCGACGACTTCCACCGGAACCTCTGCCTCGACCGGCGGCGCAGCGCGCGCCGAGCTGCGCCAGCGCCAGCACCTGCCCTTCGTACAGGAAGTTGCGGTTGCGGATGTTGTTGAGCTCCATCAGTGACTCTTCGCTCAGGCCGTGCTTCGTAGCGATCTTCGACAAGCGTGTCGCCGCGCTTCACGACGTAGCGGTTCTCCGTGCCGACGACGCCGGTCGGCGGCGTCGGCGCCTTCGGCGGTGCGGCCGTCTCCGGCCTGCCAGCCGATGCGACGACGGCGACCGGCGCCTGCCCGCGAGCGCCGGGCAACGCCAGCACTTGGCCCGCCCGAATACGATAAGGACGGTCGAGGTTGTTCAGTTCCGCGATCGCGGCGATGCTCACGCCGTAGCGTGAAGAGATCGTCGACAGCGACTCGCCGCTGCGGACGCGATGCTGAGTTTCGGCGACCTGAGCGTCGTAGCGCTCGCCTCCCGAGAGCTGGCTGACCACTGCGCTGAGATCGATCGAGTTCGGCACGCGCAGCTCGAAGCCGCGCGGCACGTGCCGCGCGCCGCGCCATACCGACGGCAGCAACGAAGGATTGAGACGGCGCAGCTCATCGCGATCCAGCTCGAGCACCGTGGCGAGCCGGCTCGCCGGCACGAACGCCGGCACTTCGAGGATCAGGCTGGTGTCGGTCGGGTTGCGGCGGATCGAGCCGAAGTATTTCTCCGGATCGCTGTCGATCTCCAGCGCCGCGAGGAACGCGACGTAGAAGTTGCGCGAGGCGAAGCCGAACGAGCGGCTGTTGTACTTGCGCACGACCGTGACGATGTCGCTGGTGCCGAGCTGCTCCTGCGCCCGCTTCATGCCGCCGGGACCGTGGTTGTACGCGGTCAGCGCGAGCGGCCAGCTGCCGAGCACGATGTAGTTCTGCTCCAGGAAGCGCGCGGCCGCTTCGGTCGAGCGATACGGATCGAGCCGTTCGTCGACGGCCGCATCGATGCGCAGGAAGCGTCGGCCGGTGCCGCGCATGAACTGCCACATGCCCGCGGCGCCGACCTTCGAATACGCATACGTGTTGAAGGAGGATTCGACGTGCGGCAGCGCTGCGAGCTCGCGCGGCAGGCCCATCTTGGTGAACGTCGCCGCGATGTGCTCGCGCCAGGCGCCGGAACGCACGACGCCTTCGCGGAAGCGATCCGACTGACCGAGCTGGAAGCGCACGCCCTCCGCCGCATCGTCGAATCGCGAACGCCGCGTGCCCTGCGGCCACAGGTCGAGCACGCGCTGCTCCTCCTCGCTCAGGTCGGTGGCGCCGGCGGCCAGGCGATCCAGGATGCGCGCGTACTTCTTCTTCGCGTCGTCGATGCGCTTGGAGCGCTGCCGCGGCGAAAGGTCGCTGGGCAGCTTCATGACCTCGTAGACGACGCTCAGATCGTCCTGGTCGTGCAGCAGGCCGCCCTCGGTCGTCACCTCGGTATAGACCTTGCGCCAGAACGCGATGTCCGGCTCCAGCTCGGCGGGACGAACGAACGGGTTCTCCTCCGCGGCCGCGGTCAGCGGCGGGAGGCGAGGCGGCCAAGAGCAACGACTAGAAGAGCGAGGCAGCGACGAACCTTATTCATTGACTGCAGAGACCATCGGCGGGACTGGGAGTGCCGCAAGACTATGTAAAACCGACCGGTTGCGACAGTGCTCAGTTCGCATTTGGACCGATGCAGGGACCGCCTAATCCACCCCTAATCCCTAATCCACCCAAGTCACCCAGGACAGGTAGTCGCTCTTGTAGTTGCCGGTCACCTGCCAGCCGTGGCGTGGGCAGCATCGGCTCGGATACGAACGAATATCGCGCGAGCCAGTCGGACGTGCTGCTCGCCTCCGGCAGCGGCGCGGGAAAGAGAGCCTCCGGCGTGCGCGATGCGCTTCCAGAGAGGCGCAAGTTCCTTGCGCGATGCAGCTCGATCCGCAGGTCTTGACGCTACTGAATCCGAAAGACAAGGAGGGACCGCGAACGGTGACAGTGGATTCGGGCTTTCGCCGGATTGCCGGCAGCCAGACGCGTGCTGTGAGCAACATCCTGCTGGGCGCCGAGCAGGACCGCCGCGACGCTGACGCTTTCCGGGCGGCGCGAGCCGCCCGGGAAGCTACGGCCTGGGCAAGCCTCACCCGCACTTGCTGTCCCCGCAGTTCAAGCACGTCATGCATCCGTCCATCAGCACGACGGCGGCGGTGCTGCACTTCAGGCACAGCTGCGCGCCTTCCGGGAAGTGGCTCTTCGCGAACGCGTCGGTCTGCTTGTTGCGCGCCTCGAACTCCGCCTTCTTCTCTTCGATGAGCTTCTTGCGCTCGTCGTCGAGCTCCGGCGCCTTCAGCAGGCCGATCATCTGCAGGTGCTTCTCGATGACATAGCCGAGCTCGGCAATGATCGACGGCATGAACTTGCCGCCGGACTGCCAGTAGCCGCCGCGCGGATCGAACACGGCCTTCAGCTCGTCCACCAGGAACGTCACGTCGCCGCCCTTGCGGAACACGGCCGAGATGATGCGCGTCAGCGCCACGATCCACTGGAAGTGATCGAGGTTCTTCGAGTTGATGAAGATCTCGAACGGCCGGCGCTGCTCGTACGGCGTGCCCTCGTTCAGCACGATGTCGTTGATCGTCACGTACATCGCGTGGTCCGAGACCGGCGTCTTGATCTTGTAGGTCGAGCCCAGCAGCATCTCCGGCCGCTCGACCTTCTCGTGCATCCAGACGACGTTCGATTCCTTGGCGGCCGCCGCCGCGGGCTTCTGCGTGTCAGCTGGGGACGCCTTGTCAGCGGGCTTCTCGACCCGGTACTTGACGATGCGCTTGTCGATTTTCGTGGTGCTCATGGTCGCCATTCCGATTCTCAAAACTTCCCGTAGTAGCCTTCTTTCAGCGCATCGAAGAGGTTCGCGGCGGTGTGCATCTCGCCGTCGTACTCGATTTCCTCGTCGCCCTTCACCTTCATCTCCGTGCCGTCTTCCAGCGTGAACACGTAGGTCGTGTTCTTCAGGTCCTCTTCCTTGACCAGCACGCCCTGGAAAGCTTCCGGATTGAAGCGGAACGTCGTGCAGCCCTTCAGGCCCTGCTCGTAGGCATACAGGTAGATGTCCTTGAAGTCCTCGTACTTGTAGTCGGTCGGCACGTTCGCGGTCTTGGAGATCGAGGAGTCGATCCACAGCTGCGAGGCGGCCTGGATGTCCACGTGCTCGCGCGGCGAGATGTCATCCGCCGTCGTGAAGTAATCCGGCAGTTTCTCCGCTGCGTTCGTCGAGTTGGGCATCGCGCGCGGGTTGATCAGCTCGCGGTAGGCCAGCAGCTCGAAGGAAAACACGTCGATCTTTTCCTTCGACTTCTTGCCCTCGCGGATCACGTTGCGGAAGTAGTGATGCGCGAACGACGGCTCGATGCCGTTCGAGGCATTGTTCGCCAGCGACAGCGAGATCGTGCCGGTCGGCGCGATCGAGCTGTGGTGCGTGAAGCGGCCGCCGACTTCGGCGAGCTCGTCGACCAGCTCGGGCGCCGCCTCAGCGACGCGCTGCATGTAGCGGCTGTACTTCGCGTGCAGGATGCGGCCCGGAACCTTCTGCCCGACGCGCCAACCGTCGCGCGCCATCTCCGGCCGCTTGCGCAGCATCTCGGCGGTGACCGGGAACTCCTCGAGCATGATCGGCGCAGGACCTTTCTCCCGCGCCAGCTCGAGCGCCGCTTCCCAGCCGGCGATCGCCATCTCGCGCGAGACGTTCTGCGTGAACGCCACCGACTTGCGCGAGCCGTACTTCATGCACTGCATGGTGATGGCCGAGCCGAGGCCGAGGAACCCCATGCCGTGACGACGCTTGCGCAGGATCTCGTCGCGCTGCTGGCCGAGCGGCAGGCCGTTGATCTCGACCACGTTGTCGAGCATGCGCGTGAACACCTTCACGACCTTGCGGAACTCTTCCCAGTCGAAGCGCGCGTGGTCGGTGAACGGATCGACGACGAATCGCGTGAGATTGACCGAGCCGAGCAGGCACGAGCCGTACGGCGGCAGCGGCTGCTCGCCGCAAGGATTCGTGGCGCGGATGTTCTCGCACCACCAGTTGTTGTTCATCTCGTTGACGCGGTCGATCAGCACGAAGCCGGGCTCGGCGAAGTCGTACGTGGAGGACATGATCACGTCCCACAGGCGGCGCGCCGGCAGCGTCTTATAGATCTTGCAGCAGACCAGGCCCGTCTCGTTCGCGACGTAGCCGCGCGTCGTCGGCCACTCGCGCCACACGTACTTCGTCGTGTCGTTGAGATCCTCGCCTTCCGCTTCGCGCGCGGTCACCGGAAACGCCAGCGTCCAGTCCCCGTTCGCCTTCACCGCCTGCATGAACCCATCGGTGACCAGCAACGAGAGATTGAACTGCCGCAGCCGTCCGGCCTCGCGCTTGGCGCGGATGAAATCCATCGCGTCCGGATGACCGATGTCGAACGTGCCCATCTGCGCGCCACGGCGGCCGCCGGCCGAGGACACGGTGAAGCACATCTTGTCGTAGATATCCATGAACGACAGCGGCCCCGACGTGTACGCGCCGGCGCCGGAGACGTACGCGCCGCGCGGGCGCATCGTCGAGAACTCGTAGCCGATGCCGCAGCCCGCTTTCAGCGTGAGCCCCGCCTCGTGCACTTTCGCGAGGATGTCGTCCATCGAATCGTGGATCGTGCCGGAGACCGTGCAGTTGATGGTCGAGGTCGCAGGCTTGTGCTCCTGCGCGCCGGCATTCGAGATGATGCGGCCGGCGGGAATCGTGCCCTTGCGCAACGCCCACAGGAACTGCTCGTACCACTGGTCGCGCACGTCCTCGCGCTCCACGTCCGCAAGTGCGCGCGCGACGCGTTTATAGGTCTCGTCCATCGAGCGGTCGATCGGCGTGCCGTCTTTGGCGCTCAGCCGGTACTTCTTGTCCCAGATATCGAGCGAGGCCTCCTGGAAGGGAATGGTGTTGACGTCCATAGGCTCAAGCTGAAATGCGGTCTTCATGCCGGATTGACTCTCTGCGATTTCGATCGGGCGGTCCCCATTCGACTCCTGCCCGACGGCGCCGGGTCGCGAGGCCCTGACGCTGCCGTGGCAGCCCACCTGACCAATGAGCGGTTGCGCTTCTGCGATGGAAGTCTGCGGGCGGGCCGCAGCCGTTTTTGTACATCGCGAAACACAACATATTGTGTCAGGGGTGCAAGCCTATGCCCGGCACGAGCGGCCCGTCAAGAAATCTTCAAGTCAAAAACGGTCCTATTATTCACTTCAATATCAATCGTTTACGAGATTGTGCTGACGATTTTCCACTGCGATTTTTTCGCCCCGAAAATCGTCCGTGTAGAGACTACACACAAGATCTTGTGTCCCCTGCAATCGCACAGGTTATGCACAACATGCCCACTTTCCTGCCCACAGCTTGTTCCTCCGGGCGCCACGGTGCGGCGGGAAGAAGGCGCCGTGCGGCTAGAATTCGCACTACTCCACGACAGGATATGTGCATGAGACAGCAGGCGATCAAGGTGTTGGTTCTGGCGGCGGCCGGTGTGCTCTTCAGCGTCGGCGCCGGCGCACAGTTACCCGAGAAGGTCGGCGATACGCCGGTGCCTTCGCTCGCGCCCATCGTCAAGAAGGCTTCGCCCGCCGTGGTCAACATCGCGACGCGCGGCACGCTGCGCGAACAGCGGCGCAATCCCCTGCTCGAGGATCCGTTCTTCCGCCGCTTCTTCGACGCGCCCGACCTGGTGCCGCGCGAGCGGCAATTCCAGAGCGCCGGCTCCGGCGTGATCGTCGATGCGCGCAACGGCTACATCATCACGAACGCGCACGTGGTCGAGAACGCGGACGAAATCACCGTCACGCTGCTCGATGACCGCCAGATCAAGGCGAAGGTCATCGGCGCCGACAAGCCGTCCGACGTCGCGCTGCTGAAAATCACTGCGAACAACCTGGTCGAGATGCCGCTGGCCGACTCGAGCAAGGCCGAAGTCGGCGACTTCGTGCTGGCGATCGGCAATCCGTTCGCGCTCAGCCACACCGTGACTTCCGGCATCATCAGCGCGCTCGGCCGCTCCGACGGCAGCAACGATTCCTACCAGGATTTCATCCAGACCGACGCGCCGATCAATCCCGGCAACTCCGGCGGCGCGCTCGTCGACCTGCAGGGCCAGCTGGTCGGCGTGAACACCGCGATCTTCTCCGGCAGCGGCGGCAACATCGGCATCGGCTTCGCGATCCCGTCGAACATGGTCAAAGCCGTGATGACGCAGCTCGTGCAGTACGGCGAGGTCAAGCGCGGCATGCTCGGCGTGCAGCTGGCGAACCAGTTCACGCCCGACATCGCGCAGAGCCTGGGCCTGGAGAACGCGCGCGGCGCGCTGGTTTCGGAGGTGGTCGAGGGCGGCTCCGCCGACAAGGCAGGCATCAAGGCCGGCGACGTGATTACGTCGATCAACGGCCGCACGATTGCCAACGCCTCGGAGCTGCGCAACAGCATCGGCGTGCTGCGGATCGGCGAGAAGGTCGAGATCGGTCTGCTGCGCGAGGGCAAGCCGCGCCGCGTGACTGCGGTCATCGGCGAGCGATCCGGCACTGACGCCGATGCGGCCACGCAGATTCACCCAGCTTTCGAAGGCGCCACGTTCTCCAATGCGGACGGCGGCGCGGGCGTGCTCGTGCAATCGGTCGCGCCGAACAGCCCCGCGGCCACAGCCGGGCTGCGCGCGAACGACGTCATCCAGGGAATCGGGCGCGATCGCATCACGAACATCGAGCAGCTCCGCGCGGCGGTCAAGAACGCCAACGCCTTCGCGATCACGATCCTGCGCGGTCGCTCGCGACTGGTGTTCCCGGTGGGGTGACCGCTCCGCACACCGCAAGCGCGCGCGCATCCTTGTCCATGCGCGCGAGCCGCTTCGCTTCTTCGTAGAAGCGAGGCAGGTCGCCGCCGACCTCGCCCAGCACGCGCTGCAGCCCGGGCACGCAGCCGTAGTACGTCGCCGCCGAGACGAGGTGCGCGTTCGTCAGCGTGCGATCGAACCAGCGGTCGTAGCCGGGATAGCCGTTCCATTGCTGCTTGAGCCGCGTGTAGTCGAGCTTCAGCTCGCCGAACTCGTATTGCTTGCGGCTGCGTTTCTCCTCGACGGGGAGCGCCGATTGGTACAAGTCGCGCAACTTGTCCCGCGCGGTCAACAGCAGCGCGATGAACTCGGACTGGCGCTCGCGTTGCTCCCGCCACGCGCTCAGATCCTGCCCACGCTGCCGCGCCGCCAGCCAGCGCTCCAGGCCGGCTTCCTCGACCACCGTCGCGAACGATTCGTTGAACTCGGAATCGCCCGGCACGTAGACGACCTGGTGCGCCAGCTCGTGGAACAGCGTCCCGGCGAGCTGCGCGTCGCTCCAGCCGAGCATCGTGTTCAGCACCGGATCCTTGAAATGTCCCAGCGTCGAATACGCCGCGACACCGCCGACCGCGGCGTCGTCGCCGCGCCGTCGCAACTTGCGGGCGTAGCGCTGCGCGGCGTCTTCGCTGAAGTAGCCGCGGTACACGACGCAGCCCGCGATCGGGAAGCACCAGCGGCGCGGCTCGACGGAGAACTCCGGCGCGGCGAACACGTTCCAGACGACGTACGGGCGGCCGAGGTCCGCGTAGCTGCGATACGACTCGTTGTCGGGCAGGCCGAGCTCGCGCGACGCGAAATCGCGGGCGGCCGCGACGTATTCCAGCCGGGCGCGCAGCTGCGGCGGCGTCGCCGAGTCCGCGAGCACTTCGGCGATCGGCTCGCGCTTGGAGGCGATCGCCATCTGTCCGGTCGCAGCCTGCATCAGGTAGCAGCCGGTGAGCGGCAGCAGCGCGGCGGCAATCGTCAGCAATCGGGCAATTCGATACAGTGCCATGGCTATGCAAATCTATCTCGTCGGCGGCGCGGTGCGCGATGAGCTGCTCGGTCTGCCGGCGCGGGAGCGGGACTGGGTGGTCGTCGGCGCGCGCCCGGAGGACTTGCTGGCGCGCGGGTTCAAGCCCGTCGGCAAGGACTTCCCGGTGTTCCTGCATCCGCAGACCGGCGAGGAATACGCGCTCGCCCGCACCGAGCGCAAGACCGGCCCAGGATATCGCGGCTTCGAAACGCTGTTTGCGCCGGACGTGACGCTCGAGCAGGACCTGGAACGTCGCGACCTGACGATCAATGCGATCGCGAAGGATCCCGACAGCGGCGCGCTCATCGATCCGTTCGGCGGGCAGCGCGATCTGCGCGAGCGCACGCTGCGGCACGTCTCGCCGGCCTTCGTCGAAGACCCGGTGCGCGTGCTGCGCGTTGCACGGTTCGCCGCGCGCTTTGCGTCGCTCGGCTTCCGAGTCGCGCCCGAGACGCTGGACTTGATGCGCGAGATCGCCGCGCGCGGCGAGCTCGACGCGCTGGTCAGCGAGCGCGTCTGGCAGGAAACGCAGCGCGCGCTGGAAATGCCGGCGCCGGCGCGCTTCTTCGAAGTGCTGCGCGAGGCGAACGCGCTGCCCGCGATCTTTCCCGAGCTGCATGCGCTGTTCGGCGTGCCGCAGCCCGAGCGCTGGCATCCGGAAATCGACACCGGCGTGCACACGCTGATGGTGCTGGAGCAGGCAGCGAAGCTGAGCGACGACCCTGTCGTGCGATTCGCAGCGCTGACGCACGATCTCGGCAAGGGCACCACCCCGCCGAGCGAGTGGCCGCGCCACATCGCGCACGAGCAGCGCGGCGTCGCGCTGGTCGAAGGATTGTGCGATCGGCTGCGGATCCCCAACGCCTATCGCGAGCTCGCAGTGCTCGTATCGCGCTATCACCTCGACGCGCATCGCGTTACCGAGTTGCGCGACAACACGCTGCTCGAGCTTCTGGAGCGTCTCGACGCGTTCCGGCGCCCCGCGCGCTTCGAGCAGTGGGTGCTGGCGTGCGAAGCGGACGCGCGCGGCCGCAAGGGACTGGAGAATCGCGACTATCCGCAAGCGGATCACTTGCGTCGAGCGCGCGATGCGGCGGCGAACGTGACGCTCGATCCCGCGGAGCGCGACGGATTGGAAGGGCCGCAGATCGCGGAGAAGCTGCGGAAAGCGCGGCTCGCCGCGTTGGCGTCACAGCGTCGCAGCTAGGTCCCTGACACGCTGAAACCCCGCAGCGGCTGCTCGAAGCCGCGGCTCAATCCGATCACCTTGAATCGCTCGCCCATTTCGCCGGGCAACGTCAGCAGCATCGCCTGGCGTGCGAGCTGCACGCGCGAAGCGAGCTCGTAGCCCGCGACCGGCGCCAGCAACTGCTCCAGTCCGTTGCCGATCAGGAAATGCGCCTGCGTCGCGAAGCCCGCGACCGTCAGTCCTGCGGCGGACGCCGCTTCCGCGACCGCGGTGAAGTCGACCCACGCGCCGATATCCTGCACACCGACGTTGATCAGAGGATCGTCGTGGAAGCGATGCCGGAAGTGGCACAGCAACGTGCCCTCGCGCCGCTCGCTGCGATAGTACTGACGCTGCGGCAAGCCATAGTCGATGAACAGCGCCACGCCTTCGCGAAGCGCCGATGCGACGCCGGCGATCCACGGCGCCAGCCGCAGATTGATCTCCGACGTGTAGCCGTCCGGCAATCGCTCGCCGGTGTTCGCCTCGATGCGCCGCACGGCTGCTTCGAGCTCCGCATCCGCGCGGATCTCGGACCAGTCGAGCCGGCCGAGCTGCCAGGTGACGCCCAGCGAATTGACCTGGTCGCCGCGGATGCGGAAGCGCTGCACCGGCAGCGCATCCAGAACTTCGTTCGCCAGCACGACGCCGCGGAATTCCTCGGGCAAGCGATCGAGCCATTCGATGCGCGCCGCGTGCGCCGGCGCCCGCTCGCGCAGCGAGCGCGCTGCTGCCGCTCGCGCAGGTCCGCACTCACTTCGAGAATGAGATAGCGCTCGGGCAAGGCGCCTTGCGCGGCCAGCTCGTTGAGCAGATCGGCCGCCATCACGCCGGAGCCGGCGCCGAATTCGAGGATCGCGCCGCCGCTGACGTGCTGCAGGATTTCGCCGCACTGGGTCGCGAGGCAGCGGCTGAACAGCGACGACACCTCGGGCGCCGTGACGAAGTCGCCGCCCGCGCCGAGCTTGCTCGCGCCGGCGCTGTAGTAGCCGAGCCCGGGCTCGTACAGCGCCATCTCCATGAAGCGCTCGAAGCTGATCCAGCCGCCGCGCGCATCGATCGCGTCGTGAATGCGATCGACCAGCCGCTCGCTGTGAGCGGCTTCTCGGCCGTCAACTCGGGCAGGCACTGGGGTGCTGCATCGGATGCGACATGATCGCAGGTCTTGCAGACTATATTTCCATTCGTATAGGCGAGAGCTCAGCGAACGTGTCGACGCGATCCTGCGAACGACGATCCGCGCATGCCGCAGACTCTCGCTGGCCGCGCCGTCCTGGTCACCGGCGCGGCGCCGGCGCATCGGCGCGGCGCTAGCGCGCGGCTTTCATGCGCACGGCGCCGAGTCTGCATTCATTGTCACCGCTCTATCGGCGAAGCGGAACAGCTTGCGCGATGAGTCTGAACTCATTACAGGCGGCGGCACGCGGCATCGGTGCGGCGACGGCGCAGCGACTGCGCCAGTGCCGGCGCAGCAGTCACGATCTGCGGCCGCACTCGGGCGACGCTCGAGAAGACGCTGCGTCAACAGTGCAGGCTGCGCACGCCCTACAGTGCGCGGTGCTGGACGTCGCCGACGAGGCGGCCGTGGGCCGAATCTGTTCCGCACGCACGTTGTTCCTCGCGCGTCGTGTGCTGCAGCCGGCACCATCAAGACGGTCGGACATGTTCGACCTCACTCCTGCGGATTTTCGCGCGTGCTCGACGTCAATCTCATGGGCACGTATCTCGTTTGCCGCGAAGCCATGCGGCGCTGCGCGCACGCGGCGCGCCCGGCGATTCGTCACGATTTCTTCGCTCGCCGGCATCCGCGGCATCAGCATCGCTTGCCCGGCCCGTTCTCTATGTGGCCGGAAGCAGGCATGGACGGCATTGTCGGAGGGCTGGATCGACGGCGGCCGCTGCGGAATCCGCGTCAATTGCATTTCGCCGGAACGCGTCGATACGCAGATCGCGCGCTCAATTCGGCGGGATGCGCCGTACGTCAAGCCGGCGCAGATCGCTGGCGTGATCGAAAGCGCTGCTGGACGCGAGCGCATGGGCGGCCTGTCGGGCAGCAATATCGAGGTCTATTCGCCATGACTGACCGCGAGCTCGGCGACCGTGCCCTCTTGCAGCGGTGGGAGCACCTTCTGCGCCGGTCCGCACCGGCTTCACGATGAACGCATGACGCGCGAGCAGAATCGACGCTCTGTATCAGCCCGTGCGCGCTGCGAGTTCGGCCACGGCCACAATTACCGCATCGGCGCGACGCCGAAAGGCGGCGTCGACGCGCGCACCGGGATCGATCGCTGCAACATCGCCGACGATCAAGAGTGCCGTGCAGGAGCCGATTCTCGACGATGATGGATCATCGCCACTTGAACCACGACCGCGGCGATGCGCGGAATCAATCCGACCGCGGAAAATCTGCGGTCGTGTGCTGGAACGTGCTCTACGAGCTCTTCGGCGCTTGCTGCACGAAGTGCTTTTCGAAGAGACGCCGACATCTGCTGATCTGTCGCGACGTAGCGTCAGCCTAGCCCGCCGCGCGCACGCTCGATCGTCGATGCCGACGTCGCGCGTCGCCGCGGATCGCGCCGTGCTTGCTGAGCCGCACCTTCACCCAGCTCGACGCCGAACTCCGTCGACGATCACGCGCGCGATGTGCTCGGCGAGCGTCTCCACCAACTGAACTGCGACTCGCCGACGAACGCGCGCAGGCGCTTCGCTCACGCTGCTTGTAGTCGATCGTGTCCTCGATGCGGTCGCTCGCGGCCGCGCGGCGGATGTCCGCGGCCATTTCCAGGTCGATGATGACCGTCTGCTTGACCCGGCGCTCCCATTCCCAGATGCCGACGATGCATTCGACGGAGAGCGAGCTGAGAAAAATCTTGTCCATTCGCTGAAGCTCAGGAGCTGTGCGGCGGCGGCCGCAGCGTGTCCAGCGGCCAGCGCGCGGTGGCGCGGATCTTCAGTTCGTCGTGCTCGCCGCCGGCCAGCCGGCGGTAGCCAGCGTACGCGATCATCGCCGCGTTGTCCGTGCAGAACTCCGGCCGCGGATACAGGACCTTCAGCCCCGCGCGTCGTGCCGACGCCGCGAGCTCGCTGCGCAACGCCTCGTTCGCGCCGACGCCGCCCGCGACGACCAGCGTCGACATCCCGGTCTGCGCAGCTGCGCGCGCGCACTTCGCGACCAGTGTTTCGACGACGGCTTGCTGGAATTCGCGCGCAACGTCGGCGCGCGTCTGCTCGTCGAGCTGCACGTTGCGCGTCGCTACGACGACTGCGGTCTTCAGACCGCTGAAGCTGAAATCGAGGCCGGGGCGATCGAGCATCGGCCGCGGGAACTGGAATTTGCCGGGTCGGCCGCTGCGCGCGAGCGCCGCCAGCGCCGGGCCCGCCCGGATAAGGCAAGCCCAGCAGCTTGGCCGTCTTGTCGAACGCCTCGCCGGCGGCGTCGTCGAGCGATGAGCCGATGATCTGGTAGTCGCCGAGGCCGCGAACGACGGCCAGCAGCGTGTGGCCGCCCGAAACCAGCAGCGCGAGGAAGGGAAACTCGGGCGGCGTCGCTTCGAGCATCGGCGCAAGCAGATGCCCTTCGAGGTGATGAACGCCGACCGCCGGGCGTCCCCAGGCGAAGGCGAGGCTGCGGGCGACCGCTCCGCCGACCAGCAGCGCGCCGACCAGCCCGGGCCCGGCGGTGTAGGCCACGCCGTCGATCTGTTCG
Source organism: uncultured Gammaproteobacteria bacterium (assembly GCA_963830745.1). Taxonomy (GTDB): domain Bacteria; phylum Pseudomonadota; class Gammaproteobacteria; order Steroidobacterales; family Steroidobacteraceae; genus Steroidobacter. The sequence goes on along the minus strand of CAWHNL010000004.1, from coordinate 414,657 downwards.
CGGCTGCGTGCCGGCCTCGGCGAGTGCCGTATGAATGAGCGGCAGGAGCCGGCGTACGTGATCCCGCGACGCCAGCTCCGGCACGACGCCGCCGTATTCGGCGTGCATCTGCACCTGGCTGTGCAGGCAATGGGACAGCAGCCCGGCCTGGCCGTCGTACACGGCCGCCGCGGTCTCATCGCAGGAGGTTTCGATGCCCAGCACCCTCATGTCGTCCGAAGTCTCAAGTTGCCCGTCTGCTTTGATCCTGCTTTGATTTTCGCCCGCCGCCTCATTACACTGGCGCGCTCTCGAAAGCCTGTCCGCCCAGCGACCCTCAGGGTCAGGGCAATTTCCCGGCAATTCATAGAGGTAGCGATGCCGAGCGTTCGCGTCCGAGAAAACGAGTATTTCGATGCCGCCCTGCGGCGCTTCAAGCGCGCCTGCGAAAAGGCGGGAGTCCTGACCGAGCTGCGGCGGCGCGAATTCTACGAGAAGCCGACGCAGGAACGGAAACGCAAGAAGGCCGCGGCCGTGAAGCGCCACATGAAGCGCGTCACCCGTGACGTCAGCGGCGGTCGCAGCGGCGGCGCCCGTCCGGCCCGCTCCTACTAAAGGCTCGACGGCCTCGCCTCCGTCTCCGATCCACGTCGATGTCGCTCAAGGACCGCATCACCGAAGACATGAAGGCGGCGATGCGCGCCAAGGACAGCGAGCGCCTCGGCACCATCCGCATGATCACGGCTGCCATCAAGCAGCGCGAAGTCGACGAGCGCATCACGCTGGACGACATCCAGGTGCTGTCGGTCATCGAGAAGATGATCAAGACGCGCAAGGAATCCATCGAGCAGTTCAAGAGCGGCGGCCGGGACGACCTGGTCGCGCGCGAGACCAAGGAAATCGAGCTGCTGCAGGGCTACCTGCCCGCCCAGCTCTCCGAAGGCGAAGTGGATGCCCTGATCCGCGAGGCCATCGCCGAGTCCGGCGCGACCTCGATCAAGGAAATGGGCAAGGCCATGGCGCTGCTCAAGCAGAAGGCGCAGGGCCGCACCGACATGGCGGCCGCCAGCGCCAAGCTGAAGGCCAAGCTCTCCGGTTGATCCCGTAGGTCGGGCTTCAGCCTGACTCGAGTCGGGCTGAAGCCCGACTCCGTTGAGCCCGTTTCTTGCTTACCTATGCCGGCGCGCTCGCTGCGGCATATCCTTCCCGCCTTCCCCTATGCGCCGGCCGCATCCCACAACACTTCATCGACGAGCTGATCGCCCGCGCCGACATCGTCGAGCTGATCGGCAGCCGCGTGCCGCTCAAGAAAGCAGGCAAGGAATTCAAGGCCTGCTGCCCGTTTCACGGCGAGAAGACGCCGTCGTTTCACGTCGTTCCCGACAAGCAGTTCTATCACTGCTTCGGCTGCGGCGTGCACGGCACGGCGATCACGTTCCTGATGGATCACGATCACCTGAGCTTCGTCGAAGCGGTCGAGGATCTCGCCGCGCGCGTCGGGCTCGAAGTGCCGCGCGAGGAGCAACTCGGCGCGCGCCAGCCGCCGCCGACCGACGGTCTGTTCGCGCTGCTCGACAAGACGGCTGAGCTGTACCGGCACGAGCTGAAGAACTCGGAGCGCGGCAAGGACTACTTCAAGGCGCGCGGCCTCACCGGCGAAACGGCCGCGCGCTTCTCGCTCGGCTACGCGCCCGATGCCTGGGACTGCGTGCTGCAGCAGTTCGGCGCCAGCGAAGCGGATCGCCTGAAGCTGCTGCAGGTGGGCCTGGTGATCGAGCGCGAGCGCAAGCCCGGCGTGAATCCCGGCTACTACGATCGCTTCCGCGATCGCGTGATGTTCCCGATTCGCGATGCGCGCGGCCGCACGATCGGCTTCGGCGGGCGCGTGCTCGACAAGGGCGAGCCGAAATACCTGAACTCGCCGGAGACCGAGCTCTTCCACAAAGGCCGCGAGCTGTACGGCTTGTACGAAGCGCGCCAGGCATCGCGAACCCTGACGCGCCTGCTCATCGTTGAAGGCTACATGGACGTCGTGCGCCTGCATCAGGCCGGCATCACCTACGCAGTCGCCACGCTCGGCACTGCGACGACGCCGGAGCACCTGTCGCGCGTCTTCCGTATCTGCAACGAGCTGATCTTCTGCTTCGACGGCGATCGCGCCGGCCGCGCCGCGGCGTGGCGCGCGCTGGAGAACTCGCTCAGCCAGGTGCGCGAAGGCCGGCAGATGCGCTTCCTGTTCCTGCCGGACGGACACGACCCGGATTCGCTGGTCGGCGCCGAAGGGCGCGAAGCGTTCGAAGCGCGGCTCGCCCGGGCCGTGCCGCTGTCCGAGTACTTCATCAGCCATCTGCAATCGCAGGTCGACATGAGCACGGTCGACGGCCGGGCGCGCTTCGGCGAGCTGGCGAAGCCCCTGCTCGAGCGCATTCCGGCGGGCATCTACCGCGAGCTGCTCGGCGATGAGATCGCCAAGGTCGTCCGCCTGGACCCGCAGCGCCTGGCGGCCGCGCTGAATACCGGTGCGCCCGCAACCAGCCGCGGCAGCGAGCGCAAACCCGCGCCGGCGCCGCCGCGAAAGCCCGCGGCCGGCGGGCCGCAGGAACCTGGTTCGCCAGGCGGTTCAGCTCCTAGTTCACTACCCCCGGATCGCCGACAAGGTCGGCAATCTGACAGCGCTGGCGTCACTGGAGCGCCCCGGAATCTCCCTGATCGTGCAGCTCGTAGAAGAATTGCATGATCAACCCTGCGACAAGACGGCCGTTTTGCTTGAACGCTGGCGCGGTCGCCCCGATGTTGAGCACCTCGAAAAGCTCGCCATGATGGAGTTACACATCGCGGACGAGGCCGGAGCGGCCCAGGAACTGTTGGGCGCCCTGGAACGATTGCTCCAGGAGGAGGAGAGCCAGCGGCGTTACGACGAGCTGGTGAGTAGACATAAGCAGGACGGGTCGGCGGCCGGCCCCGAGGCCGAAATCGACCCCCCGACGGCGCGGGCCGGTCTACGCCGGCACCCGGCAGAACCTAGCGTCCGCAGAGCGATCCAAGTACACTGCGCGGTCTTTTTAAGCCCGCGCACCACCTCCACGGGTGAGTCCGAAGCGAATTCAGAGGGCCTCTAACTTGAGCAAGACCTTGGCAGCAAAGAAGGAACCGGCACAGATTGCCGATGAGCGTCAGTCGCAGCTGAAGCTGCTGATTGCGCGCGGCAAGGAGCAGGGGTTTCTGACTTACGTCGAGGTCAACGATCACCTGCCCAGCGAAATCGTCGATCCGGAGCAGATCGAAGATATCGTCAACATGATTAACGACATGGGCATCCCGGTGTACGAGAAGCCCCCGGAGTCCGAATCGCTGCTGCTGACGGAGCCGGTCGTCGCCGACGAAGAAGCCGCTGAAGAAGCCGCCGCCGCGCTCGCCACGGTCGACGCCGAGTTCGGCCGCACCACCGACCCGGTGCGCATGTACATGCGCGAGATGGGCACGGTCGAGCTGCTGACGCGCGAGGGCGAAATCCGCATCGCCAAGCGCATCGAGGAAGGCCTCGACGCGGTGCGCACGGCGCTGTCGAGCTACCCGATGACGTTCGAGTTCATGCTGCGCCAGTACGAGCAGGTCAAGGCCGGCCAGGGCCGGCTGGTCGACATCATCGTCGGCTTCATCGATCCGAACGCGCCCGACGAGATCGCCGCGCCGGTGAATCCGAAGCTCGCTGCTGCTGCCGCGGCGGCCGCGCCGGCGGCCGAGACCGAGGAAGACGACGAGGCCGAGGAGAACTCGGAAGACGAGGAAGTGCTCGAGACCGGCCCGGATCCGGAAGAAGCGGCGCGCCGCTTCATCTCGATCGCGAAGCTCCACCAGCAGGTGCTCAAGGCGCTGCTCGAGAAGGGCCTCAAGGATCCGAAGACGCAGAAGCTGCGCAAGAAGCTCGCCGGCGAGTTCATGGAGCTGAAGCTGTCGCCGAAGATGTTCGACGCGCTGATCCAGCAGCTGCGCGACAACGTCGCCGAGATCCGCAACCTCGAGAAGCAGATCATGACGATCTGCGTGCGCGACGCCGGCATGCCGCGCAAGGACTTCATCTCAGACGTTCCCGAAGAACGAGACCAACACCCGCTGGCTCGACAAGCACATCCGCGCCAAGCGCAAGCATTCCGCGGCGCTCGCATCGCCTGCGCGAGGAGATCGAGCGGCAGCAGAAGAAGCTGCAGTCGCTGGAAGAGCGCGTGCACCTGTCGATCGCCGAGGTCAAGGAGATCAACCGCGAAGTGGCGGTCGGCGAAGCGAAGGCGCGGCGCGCCAAGAAGGAGATGGTCGAGGCGAACCTGCGCCTGGTGATCTCCATCGCCAAGAAGTACACGAACCGCGGCCTGCAGTTCCTGGACCTGATCCAGGAAGGCAACATCGGCCTGATGAAGGCGGTCGACAAGTTCGAATACCGCCGCGGCTACAAGTTCTCGACGTACGCGACGTGGTGGATCCGCCAGGCGATCACGCGCTCGATCGCCGACCAGGCGCGCACCATCCGCATCCCGGTGCACATGATCGAGACGATCAACAAGCTCAACCGCATTTCCCGGCAGATGCTGCAGGAGATGGGGCGCGAGCCGACGCCGGAAGAGCTGGCGGTGCGCATGGAGATGCCGGAGGACAAGGTCCGCCGCGTGCTGAAGATCGCCAAAGAGCCGATCTCGATGGAGACCCCGATCGGCGACGACGAGGATTCGCACCTGGGCGATTTCATCGAGGACACCTCGGTGGATTCGCCGATCGACTCCGCGACGATGGAATCGCTGCGCGAGACCACGCACGCCGTGCTCGCCGGCCTGACGCCGCGCGAGGCGAAGGTGCTGCGCATGCGCTTCGGCATCGACATGAACACCGACCACACGCTGGAAGAAGTCGGCAAGCAGTTCGACGTCACGCGCGAGCGCATCCGCCAGATCGAAGCGAAGGCGCTGCGCAAGCTGCGTCATCCGAGCCGCAGCGAGCAGCTGCGCAGCTTCCTGATGGAAGATTGATGGTAGGTCGGGCTTGAAGCCCGACGCCACAGGGAACAAAAAGGCCGGCCGTGCACGCACGACCGGCCTTTTTTTCATGTGTCGTTTCTGCACGACGGATTCCGCGGGAACTCCCCACAGGCGAGCGGCGTCTGATGAGTCAGGAGTGGTGGATTTCGAGGTTGGCCAGATGGGCCTTTTCTTCTACTTCGTGCTGTTCGTCGTCACCTGCTTCTTCGGCTGGTACGCGCGCTCAGGCTCCGTCGGGCTGAAGCCCGACCTGCAGCGAGCTTCTTCAGCGCGCGCATCAGCTCGCCGCGCCGTGAAGTCACGGCAACCCCTTCCAGCCCGAGCCACTGCGCGAGCTGCGCCAGCTGCGCTGCCAGCGGCTCCACGATCCGACCGACGCGCACGCCTTCTTCCGCGCTGCCGCCGCGCACTTCCAGGCGCGCCTCGCTGCCGGTTGGCCTTCAGATCGACGCGTCCGACCAGCCGGTCGCCCAGCAGGAACGGCAGCACGTAGTAGCCGTGCAGGCGCTTGTGGATCGGCGTGTAGATTTCCAGGCGGAAGTGAAAGTCGAACAAGCGCTCGGTGCGCTGCCGCTCCCAGATCAGCGAATCGAACGGCGATAGCAGCGCGCTCGCGTCCGCACGCCGCGGGCACACGGCATCCGCGTGCAGATACGCCTGCTGCTTCCAGCCTTCGACGGCGACCGGCTGCAGCGTGCCCTGCCTCCACCAGCTCGGCGACGCGCAGCGCTGCATCTTCGGCTGGCAGACGGAAGTAGTCGCGCAGATCTCGCGCCGTGGCGACTCCGAGCGCTCGTGCAGCAGATCGCCATGAGCTCACGCCGCGCCTGCTCCGGCGGCGGCACGCTCGCGGTCCGAACACGCTCCGGCAGCACGCGCTCGGTGAGATCGTACAGGCGCTCGAAATTCCGGCGCCGCGCGGTCGTGACGTCGCCGATCCAGAACAGCCACTCCAGGATCTCCTTGCCCTGGCTCCAGCCCCACCAGCTGCCTTTCGATTTGCCGCAGTCGGCGAGCTCGCTCGCGCCGAGCGCGCCGCGCTCGCGAATCTGCTCCAGCGCCGCGGTCACCAGCGTCTTGTGCGAGGTCGCGTAGCGACGCAGCCGTTTCCACGTGCCCTCGCCGTTGCGCGCCCGTTCCATGCGCCAGCGGAACAGCGGATAGAGCTCGACGGGCAGGAACGAAGCTTCGTGGCCCCAGTACTCGAACAGCGAGCGGCTGCCGTCGTACGCCGCGCGCTCGAGCAGCTCCGGCGCGATACGAGCCGCAACGCGAATAGAGGGGCAGGTAGTGCGAGCGCACCAGCACGTTCACGGAATCGATCTGCACTGCGCCGAGACGGCGCACGATCTTGCCGAGCGCTGCCGCACCTTTCGGCGCAGCGACTGCAGGCACGAACAATTGCGCCGCCAGCGCGATGCGGCGGGCTTCTGCGAGCGATAGCGTTTGACTCAATGTCGTCGGTCCGCCGCCACTACTGATTAAAGTTAAGTCCCTGACGTGTCTCACGAATTCGTCATCGGCCTCACGCCGCCGCTGTGAACTGCGTTGGGCGCCGGCGTCCGCCGCTCTGGCAGCATGCCAGCGTGTTCAATGCGAAGTGCCCGGCCATGCGAGCATCCCCGAAATCTCGATCGATCTGTCAGCGGACGAGCTTCTGTCGCCGCTGCCGCCCGCTGCCACGAAGGTTGCACAGCTCGCCCGCCGCGATCGCGGACTACGAGGACACCGTGGAAATCGAGCTGACCGCCGAACAGATGGACGCGCTGCTCAGCGGCAACCTGACGTCGCTACATATTCGGCTTGCCCGGATACTTGCGCATCAACTCGGTGACGACCGCGTTGACCGTCACCTTCGGATTCGCCAGCGCTTCCTCCGTCACGCGACCTTCCGACACGCCCTCCCAGATCAGCTGTTTTTTCTCCGCGTCGACGATGTCGACGTTGATCGTGCCGACCTGGTAGTTGACCGTGCGGTCCTGGTCGTACATCGGCCAGCCGCGATACAGCCCGTCGCGATAGCCGTAGTAGCCGTGCCCGACGCCCAGGATTCGGCCGGAGCTCGGTGCGCTCGCGCGTGTTCATGAAGAAGTTCACCAGCAGGTCCGGGTTCTCCGCGCTGTACTTGTAGCCGCGCGCTTCCATCGCCGTGGTGACCGAGCTCTTGAAGTAGCTGGTGACGAGCGTCGAGTAGCCGCCGCGATCCGTGCCCGTCTCCTTCGGAAAGCCGAAGTGCGGTAGACGGAGAAGTCGGCGCTCTTGTCGTAGTCGACGCGCGTGTTCGGCGGGCTGGTGGTCGCGCAGCCCGCAATCAATGCAACGAGCAGCGCCACGCGCCGCGAATTTCGATCTGTACATGGACACGAAGTGTGTACTGGCGCAGTCAAGACGGCAACCGCCCATCAAGATCGGTCGGAGTCCTCGTCGGTCGTGTCCTTGCGCGCGATTCGCTCCAGACGGCCGAGCACGACGAGCACGATCAGCGCGAAGATGGTTCCGAACGCCGCGAGCGTGTAGTCGCCCGCCCCGCACGCGACGCCGAGCGCGCCGGCGAGCCACATGTTCGCGCCCGTCGTGAGACCGCGCACGTTGCCGCGGCTCTGGATGATCGCGCCGGCGGCCAGGAATGCGACGCCCGCAGTCACCGCCTCGATGATGCGGATCGGATCCGCTGTCGTGCCCGGGTTGTTGCTGACCACCGTGTGATGCAGCTCGAACGTGATCAGCGTGAACAGCGCCGCGGCGAGCGAAATCAGGATATGCGTGCGCAGTCCGGCAGGTTTGTTGCGCAGCTCGCGGTCGAAGCCGACCACCGCGCCGACGAGCACGGCGGCGAGCAGGCGCAGGAACGCTTCCCACGGAGGGATGTGCATCGACGAGCCCAGGAACCAATCGAGCGATCTGCATGCGCCGATCCGGTTGCTTTGCGGACCAACGTCGCGGCGCATCGCACGGTTCCCCGATAGCGAGCGCTGGCACTTGCCGTTACCCTTGCTCGCCGGACCGAGAGCTGCGCATGGACTATCGACGACCCGCACCCGACCGTCTTCATCCTGCTTGCGTGCGCGCTGCTGGCGCCGCCCGGCGCGCGCGGCGCATCGCGCGCATGATCCTTTCGAAAAGGTGCGCGAAACGTTCCGACAGGCGTACGAGCAGGTCGACGATCCCGCTGCGAAGCGGCATCCCGACAGCGAGGCGCTGCGCGACTATCCGCTCTATCCGTATCTGCAGGCTGCGCGCATCCGGCGCGCGCTCGCGGACGCGGGCGAGGAGCTCGGCTCCGTCGATCAGCGCGCGCAGACGTTCATCACGTACTACGAGAACGAGCCGGTCGGTCGCAGTCTGCGTCGCGTGTGGCTGACGAGCCTCGCGGAGCGCGGCCAGTGGCAGACAGTTCCTCGATCAGTACCGCGACACCCTCGCGGACGATGCGCTCGAATGCCAGAGCTTCGCGGCGCGCATCGAGCTCGAGCGCACGACCGACCTCGCGCCGCTCATCGCGCGACGCTGGCTGACTCCGCGCAGCCTGCCGGATTGCGAGCGCGCGTTCGAATGGCTGCGCGCGCAGAACGCGCTGACGCCCGAGCTCATCGAGCAGCGTGCGCGCATGGCGCTGAAGGAAGCCAACAGCGGCTTCGCGCGGGAGATCGCTGCGTTCCTGCCTGCTGAGCGCGCGGCGCCGTTGCTGCAATGGGCATCGCTGCTCGAGGACGCCGCAGCGACAGATCGAAGCACTGATCGCCGCGCCGTCGACGCCGATCGAAGACGAGGCGCTGCTCGCGGGCTGGACGAAGTACGTGCGCGGCAATCGCGATCTGGCGATGCGGCGCTTCGATGCGTTCACACGCGCTCGTGGCCTCACGGAAGTGACGGCGAGCCGCTACGCACTCGCGCTGGCGCTCGCGCTGTCATGGGACCGGGATCCCGAAGCGCTGCGCTATTTCGACCGCGTCGCGCCCGCCGATCTCGACGACTATGCGCTGGAGTGGCAGGCGCGCGCCGCCATCTGGAACGGCGATTGGCGTCGGCTCGCCAACACGATCGCCGCCATGTCCGACACGCAACGCGGTCTCTCGCGCTGGCGCTACTGGGCCGCGCGCGCTGCCGAACGTAACGACGACGCGAAGCTGGCGCGACAGCTCTACGAATCGACGCTGACCGATGACAACTACTACTCGGTCGCCGCCGCGGCGCGGCTCGGACAAACGCTGGCGCCGCATCCGGAGCGGCTGGTCATCGACGAAGTGCAGCTGAAGCAGATCGAACAGCTGCCGGCGCTGGTGCGCGCGCGCGAGCTGTTCCGCAGCGAGACTGCGCGATCTCGCGAACCAGGAATGGGCGTACGGCTACGAGATGCTGCCGCAGACTGCGCGACCGCAGGCGGTGCAGCTGGCCTCGCGCTGGGGCTGGCATGACCAGGCGATCACGACGGCTGCCCAACAGCGACTGTTCAATGACTACGCGCTGCTCTATCCGCAGCCGTTCGACCGCCAGGTGCGTGCGGCTGCTCAGCTGAGCAAGCTGCCGCCCGAGCTCATCTACAGCGTGATGCGGCAGGAGAGCCTCTATCGCACCGACGCCGTTTCCTCGGCAGGCGCTCGCGGTCTGCTGCAGATGGTGCCGGACACGGCGCGCCGGACTGCGAGCGCGTGGAAGCAGCCGAGGCCGAGCCCCGACGCGCTGTTCGATCCGAACGTGGCTATCGTGCTCGGCGCCGCGCACTTGCGCACGCTGATCGATCGCTTCGGCGGCCAGACGGTCGTAGCGCTCGCCGCCTACAACGCAGGCCCGAATGCCGCCGCGCGCTGGATTCCGCCGCAGCCCGTCGAAGCGGACGTGTGGATCGAGAACATCCCCTACAACGAGACGCGCACGTACGTGCAGCGCATCGTCTGGCACAACCTCGTGTTCAACTGGCTGAAGACCGGCGAGCCGCAGAAGGCGGACGGCTGGCTGATCTCGGTAGGTCCGACTTCAGTCGGACAACCAGAGTCGGGCTGAAGCCCGACCTACACCTGACCCACGCTCTTGAGCGTCGCGCGCGTTGCCGGCACGTCGGCAAGCAAGCCTTCGATCGCTTCCACGGCCTCCTTGGCGTTCGTCACGACGATGTCGGCGCCGGCCTCGTGCATGCGCGTCGAAGATCGCTCCATGTCCACGTCGAGCGCCGGTGGCCGCAGCACGATCACTTTCGTCTCCGGCACTGCGTTGCGCAGTCGGCGGCAGAAGTTGCGCACCTCCGCACCGCGCGTCGGCGAGATCGCGCCGATGCACACAGCGACGGGGCGTTGCTCGATCGCGTCGTTCACCGCTTCGTCTGCCGACAGGTCGAGCGGGACCAGCGTCATCGACTTCGCAGCCGACCGCCGCGCGCAGCATCTCCAGCGCCGTCTGATCCTCCGGCGTACGTGCCGCCAAGCCGATCACCGGCGCGACGGGCAGGCTCTCGTCGCCCGACGCCATCTGCAGCACCGTCTCGTTGATCACGTCCAGGATGAACACCGCGTCTTCCTCGGTGATTTCGTTCTGCGAGCGATGCTGCGAGACCAGCATCAGCGCGGGCAGCAGCACCTCGTGGATGACGCCGACGTGCCCGACTCTGCGCGCTTGCGCTCGACTAGCGAGCGCCGCTTCGTCCTCGTCGCGCGCGAGCAGCCGCTGATAGAAGCGGATGTGCGGCGTCAGTGCCGGCTCCTCCGCGAAGATCACCGCGAGAAAGCGCAGCGAGCGCACGTTGCGGCCGAGCACCGCGATACACACCGTCAGCGGCGTCGCGAGCAGCAGGCCGACCGGGCCCCACACCCAGATCCAGAACAGCGCGGAGATCAGCAGCGCGAACGACGACACGCCGGTGCGCCGTCCGAACACGAGCGGCTCGATGAACCAGGCCGTGACGAAGTCGAGCGTCAGGAACAGCGCGATCGTCTGCACGGTCTCGGCCCAGCCCGGGAACGTCGCGAACGCCAGCGCCGCAGGCATCAGCACGGACAGCAGCGTGCCGACGTACGGCACGAAGCGCAGGACCGCCGTGAAGCCGCCCCACAACGCCGCGTACGGCACGCCGATCCAATACAGGCCCGCGGTGACCAGCGCGCCGAACACGCACGTTGATCAAGCGTCTGCCACAGCAGGAACTGGCTGACGCGATACGTGGCTTCGTCCATGAGCCGCGTCGTGAGGCTCACGCTCTCGCGAGCCGAGCAGGCGGATGAAGCGGTCGCGCAGATCCTCGCGCTGGCCGAGCATGAACGCGACCAGCGCGATGACGATGATCGCGCTGGCGATGCGGCTCGAAGATCGCACCCGCGGTCTCGCGCAGCCGTTCGACCGGCGATGCGCGGCGCGACCACGCGCACGGGCTGCGCGCGCCGCACGATCGGCAGCGTTGTCGTCGAGCTGCTCGGTCACGCGATCGACGGTGCGAGTGAGCTGCCGGAAAGTCGCGTCGTTGCCCGGCCGCAGCTCGGCGACCTTGCGGCGCATGGACGAGGTGTAGCGCGTGAGCTGCGTCGACAGCTCCGCGAACTGATCGACCACGACGTAGCCGATGCCGCCGACGACGCCGAGCGCCAGCAACATGGTCAGAGCGACGCCGGCGAAGCGCGGCAGACGGCAGCGATCGAACAGCTTGCACGACCGGCGTCAGCGCGAACGCCAGGATGATGCCGAGCGCCAGCGGCAGCAGGACTGCTTTCGCGGCCCACAGCACGGCGACGACCAGCACGAGAGTCAGCAGCGACACCCAGGCGCCGTTGACTCGCACTCGGGGATGACTCGGCGGCACGATCAGGACCTGCGCCCGAGCGGGCGCTATGCGGATTTGCGGTAGGAACTCCGCGGACGGCGAGCGTCGGTTCCGCGGCTGCCGGCTAACCTTCTTCGGACGGCGTGGTGCGCGGCGGACGCGTCGGGCGCGCTGCCGGCATGCGCAGCGTGCGCAGGCGGGTCGCGCTGGCAGTCGAGATCGACCGCGGGCGCGGGCGTCGTGCGCATCAACTGTTCGAGATGCCGCGCGCGCCTCGGTCAGGAAGACCGGGACCGTCGCGGCCTTCAGCGGGCGCGACACGAGATAGCCCTGGATCTGCACGCCGCGATCCATCAGCAGCAGGCCGAGCTGCGACGCACGCTCGACGCCTTCGGCCGTGACCTGCAATCCCAGGCTGTGGCACAGGCCGACGATCGAACGCACGATCGCGGGCGAGCGCGCGCTGCTGTCGATGCGTCGCGATCAGGCCGCGGTCGATCTTCACGCGCGTCAGCGGCAACCGCTCCAGCGACGTGAGCGACGAGTAGCCGGTGCCGAAGTCGTCGAGCGCGATGCTGACGCCCAGCTCGCGCAGGCGGTGCAGCGCCGCGATCGTCGTCGGGCCGGTCTGCAGCACGTTCTCGGTCAGCTCGATTTCCAGGCACTCTGCCGGCAGGCTGTGCTGACTCAGCAGGCTCTCCAGGCGCTCGACGAAGTGGCCGTCGAGGAACTGCTGCGAGGAAATGTTGACCGCGACGCGGGCGCGCGGCCACGGCCCGCTTTGCCAGAACGCAGCCGCCTCGATGGCACTGCGCAGCGCCCAGTCGCTGATGTCGGTGATCAGGCCGGTCTGCTCGGCGACTTCGAAGAAGTCGGCCGGTGCGATCACGTTGCCGTCCGGCTGGCGCCAGCGCAGCAGCGCCTCGACCGTGTGCGTCTCCAGCGTTTCGAAACAGACTTCCGGCTGATACAGCAGCTCGAACTCGCCCCGCTCCACCGCGCGACGCAACGACTGCTCGACCTTGAAGCGCGACGACGCGGCTTCGAGCAGCTGCGGCACGAACAGGCTCCAGCCGTTGCGGCCCAGCTCCTTCGCACGGAACAGCGCGGTGTCCGCCGCCCGCAGCAGCGCGTGCGCATCGCCCGCATGATCCGGGTAGATGCTCGCGCCGACGCTGACGCTGATGCGCAGCTCGCGGCCGTGGACCGACAGCGAGCGATGGAATTCCTCGAGCACCGTGCGCGCACAGGCGTCTCGACGTCGCCGACGCTCTGCACTTCTTCGCACACGACCGTGAACTCGTCGCCGCCCAGGCGCGCGCTGAAGGAATTGCCGAGCAACCCGTTCAGGCGCAAGCGCTCGCTGACCGCCTGCAGCACGCGATCGCCGAACGCGTGACCGAGGCTGTCGTTGATGGTCTTGAAGTTGTCGAGATCGATGAACAGCAGCGCGAGCCGCGAGCCGTCGCTCTTGGCGCGTTCGATCGAAGTCTTCCAGGTGCACGAACAACTGCCGGCGATTCGGCAGGTCGGTCAGCGGATCGTGATACGCGAGGTGGTTCAGCTCGCGCGTGCGCTCGTCGACCTTCGATTCCAGCTCGATCTGGTACGCGCGCACGGCGCTCTGCGCATGCTGCAGCTGTTCGGCCATCTTGTTGAACGCGACGGCCAGCACGTCGAGCTCGCGGACCCCGGCGCGCGACACTCGCGTGCGGACTGCACCGCCTGCGAGACGACGCGTCGCGTCGATCAGGCGGCGCACCGGCGCGGTCACGCTCGTCACGGTGATGATCGCGATCACGATCAGCAACAGCATGACGGCAGCGCTCGCCCAAACCAGCTGCCGATCGGCCTTGTCGGAGGCGCTGCACCGCCAGCCGGTCAGCGTCCGCGAGCGCGTGCCGCGCCGGCTCGACCAGCTGCGTCACGATCAGTGCCGGAGATCTCCGCGCCCTTGTCCCGGAACAGCATCGAGCGGTCGTTGAAGTCGTCGATGGCCTTGAACGCGGCGCGCCGCCCGGCGATGACCGTCGCGAGATTGCGCGAGACTTCCTTCAGCCACGGCTGGCCGTGGACCTTGGCGAGCTCGCTCGGAGTGCTCCTGCAGGTAGAGCTTGAAGCCGTTTTCGGCTGGAGACGATGCCCTGCACCGAACGCGGCGACGACATGCTCGCCGCGGCGCTGACGCGCTCGCGAATCGTGCTGAGCATGCGCGTGAGATCCATGAGCCGCTCGCTCGCGAACACGGCGCCGGCGACGCGCACGGCGCGGGCGTGCGGCGCGTTCACGCTGGCTTCCAGGTCGTCGAAGCGTCCCCAGTACTCGCGCAGCCGCGCACCGCGCGCAGTGCTGTCTGCGAGCATCTCTTCGCCCATCAGCGCGGAACGTGTCGAGCTCGGCGGCGAACTGCGGCGCCGAGGCCGCGAGCTGCGGGAAATCCTTGGCGGCTTCGTCGTAAGCAGTCGGCGGCGTCGCTCATGCGCTGCGCGGCGAGCTGCGCCTGGTGCACCGAGATCGCAGCTGTTTTCGGACTGATCGACGATGACGCGCTCGTAGAGCGACACGGCGGCGGCCAGCGACTCGGTCGCACGCACCAGCGGCTCGTGCTGCACGAGCAGCTCGCGCACGCGTTCGCGCGCCTCGCGGGCGCTCTGCTGAGTGATGAAATTCGCGGCAATGACGGTGAGCGCGACAGCGGCGAAGCCGATCGCGACGCGCAGCGCCATGCCGGGGCGATAGCCGCTCGAATCGCCCTCGTCCGGCATCGGCTGCTGGCTATCTGCCTGAGCTGTTTTCTTGATTGATCGCGCGCTCATCCATCCCCGCACGCTCGCGAACGCCTGAGCACTGCGCAATGTGCCACCGCGCCCGCGCGGCGGTCTGCAGGCGGTCTCGCAGGAGTGTGCGCTGGTTCTCATATTCAGGCGCTGTGCGCTGCGCAAGTAAAACGTCGTTCGTTGTTCGTCAAACCGCAGGGCAGGCGACCGAGCGCAGTCCCCTGCGCGCCAGCTCGCGCAGGAACTCCGGCAAAACCTGCAGGAGCTGATCCGGACGATTGTGCAGGTTCTGACCATCGTGCATGAGCACGATGTCGCCGGCGCGCACGCGAGCGAGTCGCGCAGCGATGCGCGGCGCCGTGCCGAGCCAACCCCAATCGATCGCGCTGCGATTCCACATGACCATGCGCTCGCCGTGCAGCCGCGCCTCGTCGGTCATGCAGGGGCGCGTGCGGCCGTGCGGCGGACGATAAAGGAACGGCTCGCGGCCGAGCACATCGCTCAATGCCTGTCGCGCCCTCGCGCACTTGTGCTCGGGCGGCGCGCGGTCTCATCAGCCACGGATGGCGATGGCTGTACGTGTGATTGCCGACCGCATGGCCGGCCGCTGCGATGGCGCGCAGCAGCGCCGGCTCGCGTTGCGCGCATTCGCCGATCGCGAAGAACGTGGCGTGCATGCGCGCCTGCGCGAGCAGATCGAGGATCTGCGGCGTCCAGCGCGGATCCGGACCGTCGTCGAACGTCAGGTAGACCTGCTCGCTCATGCTCGTTCGCCTGGTCTGGGCTCGCTCACCTTGAGCTTGTTCAAGTTGCGCACGAGCGCCGTGCGCGTGAGCCAATAGAGCCGCGGCTCTGCGCTGCCGCGCTCGCGAATGCGCGCAGCCGGCGCGAACACACTCATCAACAGCCGGAAGTGGCCCGCGAGCAGGCGCGTGCGCCAGCTCTTCGGCATCGGCGTGCTGACGAAGCCCACGACTTCGCCGTGTGCCGGAAGCCACGTCATGCCCTGGAACACGCTCACGTCGCGCAGCGATGGATCCGACTGCGCGACTTCAGCGAGCGTGCGCAGCGACTGCCGCATCAGCTTCGCGAACTTGAAACCGACCCGCTGCAACGAGCCTTCGCCGAGCGCGGCGATGCTCGCGTTGTTGAAGTGCAGCCGGCCGATCGGGTCGTTATCGCGCAGCAGGGTGCCGTCCTCGAAGCGCAGCTCCGGGCCGCGATAGCGCGCACTGCCCGAGGAACAACACCGGCCCGAGCGTGCGCAGCCGATAGCGCCGGTAGTACCAGGCATCGACGAGGCCGAGCACGGCTTGGGCAATCCGCCGCGAAACGCTCATGGCGACCGATATACCGCCGACTCGCTCGAAGTCGCAAGATCCACTGCGAGCCGCGCGACGCGCTGCGCGCCCTCGCGCCGGCCGAGCTGCCAGGCACGCATCTGCATGGCTTGCAGCGCCGCCGGGTCCTGCAACAACGCGGCGAGCCGATCGAGCAACTCGCCGTCCGCGACGAGTCCACCGACGTCGTGGCTCTGCAGGAAAGCGATGTTGAATCCTTCCTGACCGCCGAGCGAACGCGTCGCCAGCAGCGGTCGGCCGCAGGCGAGCGCTTCCGCGACAGTGATTCCGCCCGGCTTGCCGACGACCACGTCCGCGGCGCGCAGGTAGATGTCCATGCGATCGGTCCACTCGCACACGCGCAGCCGATCGGGATACTTGCGCGCCAGCACGTCGAGCGCGCGGCGCGCGCTGCCGTTGCGGCCGGGCATCGCGATGAGCCGTGGCCCATCCTTGCGTTCGAGCAGCGCACCCACCGCTGAATCGACGCTCAAGCCGAGACCGCCGCCGAGCACGAGGACGATCGGCCCGGACTGCGGCAACTGCAGCTCCTGGCGCGCGTCGCCTTGCGACATCGGCCGCGTGAAGTCCGGCATCAGCGGAACCCCAGTCGCAACCTCCACGGCATGCGGAAACGCCGCGCCGACGCTGCCGAGAATCGACTCGTGCGCCACGCAGTAGCCGTCGACGCCGTGCTGCTTCCAGAAGTCGTGCACGCCGAAGTCGGTCATGACGCCGATCAGCGGCGCTGTCGCTTTGCGCCGCTGCTTCAGATACGAAGCCATCGCCGCGGGAATCATCTGCGTGCTGACGATCACGTCCGGCGCGAAGCGACGGATCGCCGGCTCCAAGCGCCGGATCAGGCGCAGCCAGCACCACTTCATCACGACCAGCCGCGCACGCACGCCGTTGCCCGCGAGGCTGTTGGCGTCGTAAGGCAACGAGGAGTACAGCAGCGAGAACAGCATCTTGTCGGATGCGTATTTGCCGGCGCGTGGCGAGGTGACGCCGACGTCCGCAGCGATGGCTGAGATCAGCTCCAGTACTTCGAGCACGGCGGGCGGCGGCCCCGACTCGCTCTGGAGGATCTGCCGCCAGGTGTGCTCGTCGAGCGTGTAGAGGCGCTCATACAGCTGCGGATAGTTCTGCACGAGGCTCAGATAGGTCGCGTGGACCGCTTGCGCGACGCCGGCGTGCATGAGCGACCACAGGTCGAGCGTGTGCACTGTCGCGGCATCGCTCACTGCCGCTTCGATGGCCTGCGCAGCTCGTACATGGCCGAGGCCCAGGCCGGACGTCAGCAGCAGGATGCGGCTGCGGCCGGCATCGTCGCCGTCCCAGTCGCCCGGAGTGCGGCTCGAGCTCATGCGGCGCTGGGCCCTGTGATCGCGATCGTTCCAAGCGCATGAAGTCAAGTTCCAGTTCGAGTGCAATCGGCCGAGAATGTTCCGCTCGCGGCCTCGGTTCCGTCATTCTCCGCCAACCTCCCGAACTTTCCCAGCGTACGGACGTTCTGGTTGGCGCCCGTTGCCCAAGCAGGAGATGCGACCCGTGTCTCATCGCAAGCCGCCTGCACTGCTCGCTACGTCGTACTTACTCACCCTGCTGCTCGCCTGCGCGCTCCCCGCGTCCGGCGCGAGTCGCGAGGAATGCGAACGAGACTTCAAGCCGGAGACTTTCCGGCCCGGCAAGGATGTCGTCTGGGTGCCGACCAACGATGCCCTGGTCGAGCGCATGCTGAAGATGGCGCAGGTGACCGATGCCGACCGCGTCTACGACCTCGGCGCAGGCGATGGCAAGATCGCCATCGCAGCGGCCCGGGATTTCGGCGCGCAGGCCGTCGGCGTCGAATACGATCCGCAGCTCGCACGCCTGGCGCAGTGTTACGTGCAAGCCGAGAAGCTCGGCGAGCGCGTGCGCATCGTCCAGGGCGATATATTCGAAACCGATTTCAGCACCGCGACGGTGGTGACGCTGTATCTGCTCCCCGAGCTGAACCTGCGGCTGCGGCCGACGATCCTGAACATGAAGCCCGGCACGCGCGTGGTCTCGCACTCGTTCCTGCATGGACGATTGGGAACCGGACGAGCGCTCGATGACCGAGGACGGCAGCGCGTACCTGTGGATCGTGCCCGCCCAAGTCGCGGGCACCTGGGAGTTCCGCGAGGCCGATGGCAAGGGTCGTTTCACTGCGAAGCTCGAACAGAAGTTCCAGCAGCTCAGCGGGCGTGCCGACGATGAGCCGCTCGCGCCTGACGCACACGTGCGCGGCTCGCAGGTCGACATGACGTTCATCGAGAACGGCGCGCCGACGAAGGTTGCGGGACGTGTCGAAGGCGGTCGCATCGACGCGCAAGTCACGCGCGGCGGCAAGACTTCGCGCTACATCGGCACGCGCGCGCAAGGCGACGGCGGCGGATGAGCACAGCGCCGAGCTACGACCCGGCAGTTGCCGCCGCACGCGAGACTTCCGCTCGCGAGGCGCCTGCGCCGACGCTCAGCGTCTTCGATGCCACGATGATCACCGTCGGCATCGTGATCGGTGCGGGCATCTTCGAAACACCCGTGCTGGTCGCCGGCATCGCGGGCTCGCCGGTTCCCATGCTCGTCGCCTGGGTGCTCGGCGGGGCGCTGTCGTTCATCGGCGCGCTGACTTACGCAGAGCTCGCGACGACGTATCCGAGCGCGGGCGGCGACTACACGTTTCTCACGCGCGCCTATGGCAAGAGCGTGAGCTTCCTGTTTGCGTGGGCGCGCAGCACGGTGATCTGCACCGGTTCGATCGCCCTGCTCGGCTTCATCCTCGGCGACTACCTCACACGCCTGTTCCCGCTCGGCCCGCACTCCTCTGCCCTGTACGCCACGGGCGCGGTGCTGCTGCTGACTGGCATCAATCTCGTCGGGCTCAAAGGCTCGTCGCGCATGCAGAACGCGTTCGCGATCGTCGAGATCGGTGGCGTAGTCGCCGTCGCACTCGCGGCGCTGACACTCGGCGACGGCGCGGCCGCTTCAGCGGTGGACATCAGCGAGAGTGGACCGGCAACCGGCACCGCGGCGTTCGGGCTCGCGATGGTGTTCGTCCTGCTCACGTACGGCGGCTGGAACGAAGCCGCCTACGTATCCGCGGAAGTGCGCGGCGGTCCGCGCGCCGTCCTGCGAACACTGGTGCTCTCCATCGCCATCATCACGGCGGTCTATCTGCTGTTCGTCTTCGGCATCCTGTACGGGCTCGGGTTCGAAGCGTTGAAGTCGAGCCACGCCGTCGGCGTCGATGTCGCGGAACGCGCCCTGGGCCCAGTCGGTGCACAACTCGTCGGATTGCTCGTCGCCGTCTCGTCGCTCACGTCGATGAACTCGACGATGATCGCCGGTGCTCGGACGAACTACTCGGTGGCGCACGACTGGGCGCCGCTCGCGTTCATGGGCCAGTGGCAAGGCCGGCGCAGCACGCCGGCGATGGGTTTCGTCGTGCAGGCCGCGATCGCGCTGGCGCTGATCGGATTCGGCGCGCTCGAGAAGGACGGCTTCGCCGCGATGGTCGAATTCACGGCGCCGGTGTTCTGGTTGTTCTTCATGCTGAGCGGTCTTGCGCTGTTCATCCTGCGCCGGCGCGACCCGACCGCGCCGCGCCCGTTCCGCGTTCCGCTCTACCCGGTGTTGCCGCTGGCGTTCGTGCTGAGCTGCGGGTACGTGCTGTATTCGAGCGTCGTGCACGCTCAAACGGAGCACGCGACACACGTCGCGTTCGGCGTGATGCTGAGTGGCGCGTTCGTGCTGCTGCTACTTCGGCGGCGGCGGAGGTGACGGCGAGCCCGTCCCCGCTGGCGGCGCGTTCGGCGCGCCCGTGCTCCGGCATGATCCACAAGTAGATGCCGTCGCCGCCCAGCTTGACGTAGCGATCCGGCGGCCAGTCGCGGCCCATGTCCCAATCGTGCGAGACGACGCGAGCTCCCGGCCGCAACTCCGCGAACAGCTTCGGCTTGAGCCGCCGGTTCAGCTCCGGCAGCAGATAGAGCAGCACGACCGTCGCCTCGCGGATGTCGGTCTCGAACATGTCCGCGACCTTGAACGTGACCAGCGACTCGACACCGGCCTGCTTCGCATTGGCGCGCGCCTCGCGGATGCGCGCCGGATCGAGATCGACGCCGACGCCGCGTGTGCCGTACTTCTTCGCCGCGGCGATGACCATGCGGCCGTCGCCGCAGCCCAGGTCGTAGACGACGTCGCCGGTATGAACGTTCGCGACGTCGAGCATGCGCTCGACGATCTCGTGCGGCGTCGGCACATACCAGACATCCAGCTTGCGCTTCGGGCGGGTCGCGGTTTCTTCGGCAGCCGTTGCACTGCCGGCGACGAAGGCCAGCAGCGCTGCCGCGATCAGGATCCTCAATGCTTGCGTAATCTTGCGCGGACGCGCCGGGTCGTGAGCACGCCGAGGTATTGCGTGATCTTGGCGTCGCTCGCGAGCAGCGTCAGCTCCTGCTCGTAGATCTTCTCGACCTCGTCGATCGACGTGTGAGTCTCTTTGGCGATGGCTTCCTTCGACGTCTGATGATTTTTGGTGTTCGCAAACGCATGAGTCGGGGTGGCCATCGCGAAAAACCTCCGAACGCATCTTGATTTTTTCTTGAGCGCTGCTCAACGGACGAGCCGCGGGCGGATTGATCAACGAACGAGCAAACCAATCGACGTGCAATGATCCGCTGCGTGCGCGCGAAGTCAAGCCTAGGTTATCCAGAAGTTGTCCACCGCTTCTGTGGATATCTTCGACGCATGAAAATTTCTTGAAATTTTTTTACGAGCGACGCTGCGCACGCGTTGTCAAGCGGCTGACGGATGAACTTTGGCCCGCCGTCGAAAAATTTTTCGAGAGCGCAGCGCGCAAGCCGGTCATGCTTTTTCTTGTAGGTCGGGCTTCAGCCCGACTGCTTTCGTGGCTCACGCTTAGCGTGAGTTAAGACACTCTTGTTGCGCGCACAGTGCAGCGGCGAAATTCGCGGAGAAAATCCCGTCGCAACCACGCATCAGCTATCATCGCCGCCCGTTGGGCCTGTAGCACAACGGTTAGTGCAGGGGACTCATCGACAAACGGTGCCTTCGCGGTGAAAGCCGCGAAGTGGACGGGATGAATTCAGGGAACCCTTCCGGTCGCGCGACCGATGGCAACCCTGAGCCAAGCCGGCGGTACACCGCCGGAAGGTGCAGAGACTACCTGAGGGCTGCGGGACCAGAACCGCAAGCGCCCTTGATGACAGGCAAGAGCGTCCCGCACCCAAAGCGACTGCGAAGTCGCGGGTGAAGAGATAGTCCACTCCCGCCGGAAACGGCGGGGCGAAGTGAATCCCTTGGTTGCAGGTTCGAGTCCTGCCAGGCCCACCAACGACTCTGCTCGAGAGGCGCGCCATGGTTACTTGCTACCTCCGCTACATCGTCGATCCGCTCAAGCTGGCGGAGTTCGAGACCTACGCGCGCCTGTGGATTCCGCTCGTCGAGAAGTTCGGCGGCAAGCACCACGGCTACTTCATGCCGAGCGAGGGCGTGAGCAATGTGGCGCTCGCGCTGTTCTCGTTCCCGTCGCTTGCCGCCTACGAGACGTACCGGGAGAAGGCCGCGGTCGATCCGGACTGTCAGGCCGCCATGCGCTACTACCGTGAGACCCAGTGCTTCCTGAGCTACGAGCGCAGCTTCTTTCGGCCTGTGTTCTCTTAGCGAGTCCTTCCGTGCTGGGCGCGAAGTGGTTCTGGTTCAGACGCACGCGGATTCTCGGAGCACGGGTCTACGTGCACTGGTCGGTGCTCGTCGTCGTAGCGCTGCTCGCGCTGGTCTCCTTTCGCAGTCCGATCTACGCCGCGATCGGCATCGCCTCGTACCTCGCGGTCATCGTGATTCACGAGGTCGGGCACGCCTGGGTCGCGCGCCGGCTCGGTTATGGAGTCGACGCGATCCACGTTGCCTTCCTTCATGGGTACTGCGTACACGACGCGCCCTACAGCGAGGCGGACCACGTGCTGATTGCATGGGGCGGAGTCGCCGCCCAGCTCGCTGTCGCTGTGCCGATCCTGATCGTCGCGACGATCTTCGACGAGCAAGACTTCGGCTACGCCGCGCCTGCGATCGCCTTCCTTGGCTACGTGAACGCGCTGATTGCGCTGGTGAATCTCGCGCCGGCGCCCGGGCTCGACGGTCACATCGCGTGGCGCGCCGTTCCGCTTCTTTGGCGACGAACCGCCGCCGGCAAACGCCGGCGGCGGCGATAGACAGATCACACCTGCGCCGTCTTCCACTTGCCGCGCTTGAACAGCCACAACGTGAACAGGCCGACCGACGTCTCCGAGATGAACACTCCCCAGAACACGCCCGAGTGCTGCCAGCCGAGGCCGGTCGCGAGCAGCCACGACAGCGGGATCTGGATCAGCCAGAAGAACACGACATTGATCCAGGTCGGCGTGGCCGTGTCGCCAGCGCCGTTGAACGCCTGCACGGACACCATCCACCAGCCGTAGACGAAGAGCGAGTACGACAGGATCCGCAGCCACTCGGCGCCAATCGCGATCACGTCGCGATCGGCCGTGAAGATGCCCATCAGCTCGCGCGGCAGCGCGAAGAACGCGACGGCCACCACGAGCAGATACGCCATGTTGTAGGCGCCGATGCGCCACACCGAGGCCTCCGCGCGCGCCGGCTGCTGCGCGCCGAGATTCTGGCCGACCAGCGTCGCGGCCGCGTTCGACATGCCCCAGGCCGGCATCATCGTGAACATCATGATGCGGATCGCGATCGTGGCGCCGGCGACCGCCTGGCTGCCGATGTCCGCGAGGATCCGCATCAGGAAGATCCACGACGTCATCGCCACGATCATCTGGCCGATGCCGCCGAACGAAGTCCGCACGATGTTCCAAAGGATCGCGCCGTTCCAGGCCAGCTGCGAGCGCAGCACGCGCAGGTGCTGGCCGCCGCGGAACAGGATCCACAATTGCATCAGCACGCCGGCGCCGCGGCCGATCGTCGTCGCGATCGCCGCGCCCTCGACGCCGAGCGCCGGCACCGGGCCGAAGCCGAAGATCAGGATCGGGTCGAGCACGATGTTCAGGGCGTTCGCGACCCACAGCACGCGCATCGCCGCAGCAGCATCGCCCGCGCCACGGAAGATTGCGTTGATCGTGAACAGCAGCATGATCACCACGTTGCCGCCGAGCGCCCACTGCATGTAGGGGTAGCCGTGGGTCAGCGTCCACGCGTCCGCACCCATCAGGCGCAGGAGGTCCTGTGCGAACACGATGCCGGCGACGGCGAACGGCAGCGACGCGAGCAGCGCGATCCAGATCGCCTGCACCGCCGTCACGGCGGCCTCCTCTCGCTTGCCTTCGCCGATCCGCCGCGCGACCACTGCTGTCACAGCCATCGCGAGGCCCATGCCTACCGAGTACAGCAGGAACAGCATCGTCTCCGTCAGTCCGACCGTCGCAACCGCCGAAGCGCCGAGCTTGGCCACGAAGAAGATGTCGACCACCGCGAACGTGGACTCGAGCACCAGCTCCAGCACCATCGGCACCGCGAGCAGGAACACCGCGCGTCGCAGCGGGATCTTCGTATAGTCGGCGCCCGTGCCACGGACGGCCTCGCGCAGCTCGCTCCAGAGGGAGCGCCGCTCTCCGGGCGCGTCCGCGGCTCCGAGCGCCGATATCGGTTGCGGATCGGTCATGCCAGCTCCTGGGGGTGCGTACTGTACCAAAGACGGTCGAGCGGACCCGGCGCCGACAACGAAATGGCATGAAAAACACCGCCGCCGGCTCACGCCAGCGGCGGCGGCGATAGCGATCGACCTCACGCCACGCGAATCAATCCGAGCTGCTGGAGCGCGGTGACTCCATCGTCCAGCCCGATCTCCTCGACGATCTTCCCGTCCTTCACCTTCAGCACCGTCGTGCCGGTGAACTTCATGCGCTTTCCGGTGTTGGCCGGCAGCGAGCCGACCAGGAAGTCGCTGAAGGCCGGCCCGGTGTGCGTGCCGCCGCCTTCCCAGCGGCCGACGACGTAGTCGCCTTCCGCGATCAGGTCCGCGGTGCCCCAGAAGTTCAGGTCCGGGAACGCCTTGCGGAAGTCCTTCATGAAGGCCTTGATGTCGTCGCGGCCGCGACGCGGGGCGTGCAGGGAATACTGCAACAGCATGTCGGGAGCGGCCAGCTCGTCGACGATGGCGGCGTTGTACTCCTTGCCCCAGAAATGCGTGAACCAGCGGCCGACGATGGCCTTGTTGTCATCTACTCTCGACATGTTCGATCTCCTCGCTTGCAGTGGGCAGTGCCAGTCTGCGAGCTTGGGAGTCGCGCTACGCTCCGAATCTTGCGTTCGGATTTCTAGCCCGGATTTCTAACTCGAGGCGCGCAGCGCCGAAACTTTCGGCAGCGCCTGCGCCGGCTCGACGGGGACGATCGAGAAAGCTCCGTCGCATTCCTTGCCGGCCGATTCAGCAGTGGATGCGCCGGCACCGAACAACACACCCGCGGGCGACGCCCCGAGCAGCAGCGCGCCCGGCGTGGAAGCTGCAAAGGTCGGGGGACGCGGAGCCACTTCGTAGAAGTATTCGACGTCGGGCTGGATGTCGACCGTGAGCTCGCAGACGCCGGGGGCATCCCACATCTTGACCATGAGGGTGTGCGGGCCGGGCTCGACCTTGAACGTCCTGAATCCGCCG
This sequence comes from uncultured Gammaproteobacteria bacterium, assembly GCA_963830745.1. Classification (GTDB taxonomy): domain Bacteria; phylum Pseudomonadota; class Gammaproteobacteria; order Steroidobacterales; family Steroidobacteraceae; genus Steroidobacter. Next base: position 390,094 of record CAWHNL010000004.1, on the reverse strand, counting down.
GTCGCAAGCCTGCCCGCGCGCTCGCCGTCGACCACCAAGCGGGCCGTGCGCGCCGAGTACAGCAACGTATCGTCCGAACGGAAGATCGTTACTTTCGCCACGCCGGTCACGACCAGCGAGCTGGCAGGATGCTCGGGATAAGGCAGGCCGTTCGCGGCGCACGCGCTCAGCAACACCGCGACGATTGCGATCGACAAGTTCCTCGAGTTCTTCATGGGGGCGAGCTCCCTCGATTCCTTCGCATTGGGCGTCGCGGAACGCTATCAGGGGCGAGTGAACTGCGCCTGAATGCGCTGACCCGCTTGCGGTTTGCGCAAGCAGAAGACCAGGCAGGACGCGACTGCGCAGCCGCCGACGACGCCGGCCATCGCCAGTGCAGAACCGTCGTGCAGTCGGCTCACCAGCGCGGCGGCGCACGCAGCGACAGTGAATTGAATCGTGCCCAGCCATGCCGAGGCTGCGCCGGCATTGGCCGCGTGCGCCTGCATCGCGGACGCAGTCGTGTTCGGATACGTCATGCCGAGAATTCCGACGTAAAGCCACAAGGGCACGGCGATGCCCCAGAAGCCCCAGCGAAAGTACGCGCTCGCGGCGAGCAGCGTGCCGGCGACGGCAAGGGCCGGGAACGCCCAGCGCAGGATCCGTTGCATGTCCCACCGCACCAGCAATCGACGGTTGAGCTGCGAGCTCGCGATCAGCGCCAGTGCATTCGCGCCGAACAGCAGACCGAACTGCTGAGGCGAAAGGCCGAACCCTTCGATGAACACGAACGGCGCGCCCGTGATGTACGCGAACATGCCTGCGTACGCGGTGCCGCCAGCGAACGCGTTGCGCACGAATGAGCGATCGGCAAGCACGCGCAACACTGCGGGTTTCGCCGAACCCGGCTGTCGCGTCTCCGGGAGCATGCGGAATACGGCGCACGCCGCAACGACGCCGAATACTGCGAGCAAACCGAACACGGCGCGCCAGCCCGCAATAGCGGTGACGACGCTGCCGACCGCGGGCGCGAGGATCGGCGCCACGCCCATCACGAGCATGAGCAGCGAGAAGACGCGAGCGGCCTCGCGCGGCTCGAACTTGTCGCGCACCACCGCGCGCGATACGACGATCCCGGCGCATGCGGCCAGTGCCTGAATGAATCGTGCGCCGACCAGGAACTCCACCGAGGGCGCGAGCGCGCACCCGATGCACGCGACGACATAGAGGACCGAGGCCGACCAGTACGACCGGTCGTCGCCCGAAGCGATCCGACAGCGATCCGTGCAGGAGTTGACCGAGCGCGAGCCCGACGAAGAACGATGCGAGCGACAGCTCGACCCGCGCCGTCGACACGGCAAAGTCGGCCGCAATCGACGTGAACGCCGGCAGGTACATGTCGATCGACAGCGGGCCGAAAGCCATCAGCGCTGCCAGGATCACCAGCAGCGTGCGCTCTGTGACGTTGCTCATGCGGCGCGAGCGCGCGAGCCGCTGCGTTCGAGCAGCAGCGTCAGCTTCGCGGCGCAAGGCCGTCAGGTGCTCCAGGGCCGCTTCGTACGAGCGCGGCACGAGAAAATCTTCCATCGCGAGCATGCCGCGGTAACCGCGCGCAGCCAGCAGTCGGAACAGCTGCGGCCACTCCACCATGCCCTGCTGCAACCCGTCCCACTGCCAGGTCCAGGTGCCCGAGCCTGCGTACCCACGATGCGTTCTTGATGTGCACGTTGGCCACGTGTCCGCGCAGCAGATCGAGGCCGTAATCCCAGTCTTCCTTGCCTTCGATGACCATGTTCGCGGGATCGAACGTGACCGCGATCGCCTCGGGATCGAGGTCGCGCACCAATGCATGTGCACTGGTGAAGCTGCTCATCACCGTGCCCCAGTGAATCTCCAGCAGCACGCACACGCCTGCGAGCTTGGTGCGCCGGGACAGATGCTGCAGCGTCGAGGCGGACGTTGCGCAGGATCTCCGGCTGCCGGCATCCCTTCGCGGTAGGACGGCACCACTGCCCGATCCGTGCCGAGATTGCGGACCGCGGCGACGCCCGCGACCGGCAGCGTCACGCGGAAATACCGCACGCCGGTGCGCGCACAGATGTCGATCATCGCGTCGATCGCACCGGGCTCGTTGACCCCGAAGTACGTGTTGTAGACGCACAGCTCGAGCCGATGCGCTTCGACCTGTCGCTTGATCTCGTCGCAGCGGCGCTGCAGCTCCTGCAGGCTGACGTGACAGTTGCCGTGAACGCGCAGCTCGACGCCCTGGTAGCCCGCGTACTGCCGCGAGCTGCAGCGCGTCATCGAGCCCGAATGCGGCGAGCGTCGAAGTGCAGATGTTCACGTGGACGGTTCATGCCCGCGCAGTCTGCGCAGCCGCGGCACGGGCGCAGAACTGCCGGAACGGCAGGCGCGGCACTGACTTTCGGAAGGAGACTAACGAGCCTTGGCGAGCCCGTGGCCGCCGACGGGCTCGGTGACGATCTGCTCGCCGAAACTCGCGATCATCGGCCGGCCGCGCTTGACGTCGCCTCGCGCACTGCCGGCAACTGCAACGACGCGGCGTGGCTTTCCTTGCTGTCCCAGACCTCCGTGATCCAGATCGCGTCCGGGTCCTTCGGGTCGCGCGCGACCACGTAGCTCAAGCAGCCCGGCATCGCTGCCCACGCCTTCGAGCAGGATCGCCGATGAACTCCTCGCGCTTGCCCGGGACGCAAGTGGCCTTGCCGATCAGTCCGTACATCTTCGAGCCCTCCAGGAGGAGTGGCGCAGCCCGGCGCGAGCGTCGCGAACACCGCGGCGCCGGACAGCTGGGTGAAATCGCGGCGTCCGATGCGCATCGCGCTTCAGTCCTTGCGCGTCAGCTCGGCCGCGGTGACGAATTTCGGCGCGATGTCGACCGGCACGTTCGCGAGCCGGTCGATCACGTGCTGGACCTGCGGACGGATCACGACCATGCGCTCGAACAGCTGCTTCACGCCGGCGTAATCGCCGTGCGCCTGCAGCGTCATGATGTCGTGCGTCAGCCCGGCGACCGCCTTCTTCGTCTTCGCGAGGTCGAGCGAGAACAGTCCGTCCTTGTCGATGCGGATCGCGCCGTGGTCCAGCAGATAGTTGACCTGCAGCGTCATGCCCTTGGCGTGCGCGTCGTTCAGGCCGAACCGCAGCGTGCGGAACGTCGACGCGAGGAACGTCGCGTACATGCTGCGCTCCTGCTTCTTGTCGATCACGCCCTTGTCCATCAGGTACTGCAGGCCCACAGCCCGGAGATGTCCGCCTTCGCTTCCTCCAGCGGGCCGTTCAGCTCCTTCAGCTCCTGCCGCACGGTCGTCTCGCGGCCGCCGACCTTGATCGTCTGCGGCCCGAGTCCGTGCATCAGCTCGTGCATCAGGATGTGCGTGAAGAACGAGTCGAACGCGACCGCGGGCTGGTCGGCCGGCGGCGAGCGCCTGTTTCGCGATCGGCACCAGCACCTGCTCGAACTTCGCCTGCTGGAAGTTCTTCAGCAGCACGCGCTTGGAGCCCTTCTCGGCGACGACGCGCTCGTCGTTCGGCAGGTTGAAGGCGGCCGTCTGCACGCCGTGGTTGCCGTCGCCGGCCGCGAACACGACGTTGACGACGCGGATCGGCGAGTAGCCGCCGAGCTTGGCGCGGCGGAACTGCGGCTCGATCGGCAGATGGTTCTCCAGGTCCTGCAGCTCGCTGCTGAAGCGCTCGAGCTTGCGTCGACGCGTCGCGGTCGGTCGAGCGCGATGAACGGCTTCGAACGCCGCCTTGAAGTTGAACCACTCGTCCTCGTACACCTCGTACGGCCCGATGGTCGGCTCGATGGACGCGTCCAGCTCCATCCACGCGACGTCGCTCGCGTAGTAATCGTTGCTCACGAACGCGTCGGCGCGCTTTTCCAGGAACGACTTCAGCGTCGGCTGCTTGGTCAGCGCCGCGGCCTCGCGCAGCAGGCGCGCCATCTCGGCCAGCTCGCCCTGGTACTCCAGCGAGTACGGCACGGCCGTCAGCTTGCCGTCCGGGGTGCGGCGGATCGTCGTGAAGAATCCGGTCGCGGCTGCGTGCTGCGCGCCCTGCAGCGTCTTCATCCAGGCATCGACTTCTTCGCGCGTCGCGCCCGCGGGATAGAAGTTGCCGCCCGGCGGCTTCGCGCCGGCGCCCGGCACGAACAGCCGGTCCTCGTCCAGCTCCGACCAGGGCCCCTTGTTCAGCAGGAAGTAGCTCAGGCGCGCGCGGCCGAGCGGCGTGTCGTCCGCCAGCAGTTGCAGGAGCGTCGATTCGTTGCCGGCCCAGCGCTGCCGCATGAACAGCGCGTCGATGTAGCCGCGACGCTTCGATCAGCCGCACCAGCGCGGCGCGCTCCTCGGCAGGCAGATCGGAGACGTCGACCCGCACGTCGACCGGCGCGAAGCGCGCTTCCATCGACTTGAGCTGAGCGGCGTCGGGCATGGCCCGATCGTCCGCCGCGATGCCGGCGGTGCAAGCGAGCGCGCAGAGCGCGGCCATCACAGTGGGCGCGAGACGCATCGGAACCTCGGGTTTTCTGCACAGTGATATCGGGCCTCGCCCCTTATGGATATTATCTCTTTGGCGGCTCGTGTTTCAATAGCGGCCCGGAAGGGGGTGCGCATGATCGACCGCGAGCTCGACATCCAGACCGCCGACGGCGCGATGAACACGTTCGTCACGCATCCCGAAGAGGGCGGGCCGCATCCGGTCGTGCTTTTCTACATGGATGCGCCGGGCAAGCGCGGTGAGCTGCACGACATGGCGCGGCGCCTCGGCACCGTCGGCTACTTCGTCGTGCTCCCCAATCTCTACTACCGCCGCATCCGCGACTTTCGCATGGGCACGGGCGACGACGCGCGGCGAATCATGTTCGAGCACATGAACTCGCTCGACCGCACGAAAATGCTCACCGATACGGCCGCGATGCTGAAGTTCGCCGACGGCGAGCCGGCCGCGCGCCGCGACAAAGTCGGCGTCGTCGGCTATTGCATGAGCGGGCCGTTCGTATTCTGGGCCGCCGCGGAGCATCCGGATCGCGTGGCCGCCGCCGCTTCCTTCCACGGCGTGCGCTTGTGCACCGACTCGCCGGAGTCGCCGCATCGTTTCGCTGCTGCGATCAAAGGCGAGCTGTACGTCGGCTGCGCGCAGACCGACTCCTACGCCCCGCCGGAGATGATCGAAGCGCTCGATGCGCATCTGCGTACGACGCCGGTCCGCTATCGCATCGAGACGTATCCCGATACCCAGCACGGCTTCGTGTTTCCGAAGCGCGAAGGCATGTATCAGAAAGCCGGCGCCGAGCGGCACTGGGAGCGGCTGATCGCGCTGTTCCGGAGAAATCTATGAAAGAAGAAAACACTCGCTGCTGGCCAGCGCACGTCGTCGCTGTGTTGTTCGCAACCGGCGCGGCCGCGCAGAACCGCGATCGCAACGCGTATTTCGGCGACCTGCACGTGCACACGAAGCTGTCCTTCGACGCGTACATCTTCAACGTGCGCGCCACGCCGGACGACGCGTACCGCTACGCGAAGGGCGAGTCGATCCACCACGCCGCCGGCTACGACGTGCGGCTGACCGACGCGCCGCTCGATTTCCTCGCGGTCACGGATCACTCGGAGTATCTCGGCATCCTGCCGGCGATGAACGACCCGAAGCATCCGCTCTCGAAGATCCCCTACGCGCCCGATCTGTTCAGCACCGACCGCGAAAAGATCAACGCGGCGTTCCAGCGGATCGGCACGAGCCTGCGCACCGGGCAGTACCTGCCGGAGCTCAAGGATCCGGACACCTCGCGCTCGGCGTGGCGCACGATCGTCGAGTCCGCCGATCGCCACTACGTGCCCGGCAAGTTCACGACCTTCCGCGGCTACGAGTTCACCTCCGCGCCGGACGGCCAGAACCTGCATCGCAACGTGATCTTCGCCGGCGCGCGCGCGCCGGACCTGCCGTTCACCGCGCTCGAATCGCAGAATCCGGAAGAGCTGTGGCGCTGGATGGACCAGCAGCGCAAGCAAGGCATCGAAGCGCTCGCGATCCCGCACAACTCGAACGGCAGCGACGGCCGCATGTTCCAGCGCACGCAGTTCGACGGCCGCCCGATGGATCGCAGCTACGCGGAGCTGCGCATGCGCAACGAGCCGCTCGCCGAGATCACGCAGGTCAAGGGCACGTCGGAGACGCATCCCTCGCTGTCGCCGAACGACGAGTGGTCGGCGTTCGAGATCATGGACACGTACATCGGCTCGGCGACCAAGGTGACGAAGTTCGCCGGCGGCTACGTGCGCGATGCGCTGAAGGCGGGCCTGGAGTACCGAGCAGTCGCAGGGCTTCAATCCGTACCACTTCGGTTTCGTCGGCGCGAGCGACACGCACAACGCCGCCGGTCCGTTCGAGGAGAACCGCTACTTCAGCAAAGTCGGCATCATCGACGGCAAGCCGGAGCAGCGCGGTTCCGTGCCGCCCGCCGGCCGCACGTGGGAGAACTACGAGCCGCAGAACAACGCCGCGCGCTACCAGACCTGGGGCGCATCGGGCCTGACCGGCGTGTGGGCGGAGGAGAATACGCGCGAATCGATCTTCGCGGCGCTTGCGCCGCAAGGAAACGTTCGCGACCTCCGGCCCGCGCATGCGCGTGCGCTTCTTCGCCGGCTACGAATTCCCGGACGGCCTCGAGAATCGGCGCGACATGGTGTCGCAGAGCTACGCGCACGGCGTGCCGATGGGCGCCGACCTGCTGCAGCGAGGCACGCGCGCGCCGCAGTTTCTTGCGTGGGCGCTGCGCGATCCGCACGCCGGCTGGCTGCAACGCGTGCAGATCGTCAAAGGCTGGGTCGAAGGACGGCAAAGCGCAGGAGCGCGTGTTCGACGTCGCGTGCTCCGACGGACTCACTCCGGACAGCAACACGCATCGCTGCGCGGACAACGGCGCGACGGTCGATCTGCGCACTTGCGCGGTGAGCGAGAACAAGGGCGCAGTCGAGCTGCGCGCGCTGTGGTCCGACCCGACGTTCGACCCGCGCCAGCGCGCGTTCTACTACGTCCGCGTGCTGGAGAATCCGTCGTGCCGCTGGTCGACGTGGGATGCGATGCGCGCCGGCGTCGAGCCGAACCCGAAGCTCGCGAAGACGATCCAGGAGCGCGCCTGGAGCTCGCCGATCTGGTACGTTCCGCAGCGCTGACGACGCGGGAGCTCTGCCATTGAACTGTTACGCGCGGCGATCCGTGAGCCGCTGCTGCATTTCGTGCTGATCGGCGCGCTGCTGTTCGCGGTCACTGCGCTGCGCGAGAAGCATTCCGAGCACGCCGAGATCCGCATCACCGCAGGCGAGGTCGCGCAGCTCGCGGCGTTCTGGGAAACGCAGGCGCAGCGCAAGCCTACGGCCGAAGAGCTGCAGGGACTGATCGAAGAGCGCATCGACGAGGAAGTGCTGGCGCGCGAAGCGGTGCGCCTCGGCCTGGATCGTGACGACGTCATCGTGCGCCGGCGGCTGGCGCAGAAGATGGCGTTCGTGAGCGACGACCTCGCAGTCGTCGCGGAGCCGGCCGAAGCGGAGCTGCGCGAATACTTCGACGCGCACCGTGAGATCGTACACCACGCCCGATCTGTACGCATTGCGTCACGTCTACTTCAATCCCGACCGCCACACGGCTCTCGATGCCGACGCGCAGCGCGCGCTGCAACGGCTGGCTCGCGGCGCCAACGCGAATGAGATCGGCGATCCGTTCATGCTGCCGCGCGAGCTGGCGGACGTTTCGCGCGACGACATCGCAGCGCGACTTCGGCTCCGCCTTCGCCGATGCCGTCGACCGGCTCGGCGCCCGGCGCCTGGAGCGGCCCGGTGCGATCGCCGTTCGGCGTGCACCTCGTCAAGCTCGAATCGCACACGCCGCGCAGCGCCGCGCAGTTCGAGGACGTGCGCGACCGTGTGCGCGAGGCGTACCTCGCGCAGAAGCAGCAGGAAGCGAATGCCGCCCTGCGCGCGAAGCTGCGCCAGCAATACAAGATCGTCGTCGAGACTGCAGAAGGAAGCGGATCATGAAGCTGCTCTTGTAGGTCGGGCTTCAGCCTGACTCCTGCCTCCTCGTGCTCCTCGGCGTTCGCGACTCTCCGCGCACGCTCACGAAGTCCGCCCCGCCTATCTCGAAATCGTCGAGCAGCAGGACGGCATCTATTCGCTGACCTGGAAGCAGCCTGTCGCTCGCAGAAGCGCGCATCGCAATCGATCCGCAACTGCCAGCCACGTGCGCGGCGCTCGGCGAACGGCACGTCGAAGTCGCCGACGGCGCATTCGTCGCGCGCTGGCAGGCCCAGTGCCCGGGCGGACTCGCGGGACAGACGATCCGGATCGCGGGACTTGGAGCGGACGCTGACTTCGACGTTCGTCAGGACGCAACTCGCCGACGGCAGAACGATCGCCGGCGTCGTGCAGGCGTCCGATCCCTCGTTTCAGTTCGCGGCAGCACGGCCGGTGCTGCCGGCGTACTTCGTGCTCGGCATCGAGCACATCCTGAGCGGCATCGATCACGTGTTCTTCGTGATCGGCCTGATCCTGCTCGTGCCGGCGCTGTGGCGGCTGGTCGGCGCGCTCACCGCGTTCACGGTCGCGCACAGCATCACGCTCGGCGCCGCGGCGCTGGGCTTCGCGGGCCTGCCGCAGGCTGCAGTCGAAGTCGTGATCGCGCTCAGCATTCTCGTCGTCGGCTATGAAGTGGTGCGCGCCGCGCGGGGCCAGCACTGGCCTGACGTACGCAATGCCGTGGGCAGTCGCTTTCGGCTTCGGGCTGCTGCACGGCTTCGGCTTCGCAGGCGCGCTCGCGGAAATCGGCCTGCCGCAAGACGCGAAGCTCGGCGCGCTGCTGTTGTTCAACCTCGGCGTCGAAACCGGCCAGCTGATGATCGTCGCAGTCGCGGTGCCGCTGGCGCGCTGGATCGCCAGTCGCACCGCGGGGCTGCGCCGACGCATCGAAGTCGGCGCGGGGTATTCGCTCGGCGCAGCCGCGGCGTTCTGGATGATCCAGCGCGTCGCCGCGGTCTCTGTAGGTCGGGCTTTAGCCCGATGCCTATCGAATCGCGGGCTAAAGCCTGACCTACGGGGCTACGGTGGTGTCCGTCAGCTGCGAACCACGAGATCGGCCGGACTTCCAGCGCCCGCGACGTGCACGCCGTGCCGATCATGCGCGCGGCTTCCAGCGCTTCTTCCTGCGTGGCGCAGTCGACGACGTAGAAGCCCAGCAGCTGCTCCTTCGTCTCCGCGAACGGGCCGTCGATGATGTACGCCTCCGGACCCTTGCGCAGTGTCATCGCCGTCGTGCTCGGATGCAGGCGCACGACCGGTCCGAGCTTGCGCTCCGCCGCCAGCTTGCCTTGCACGACGATGTGCTGGCCGATCAGCCGCTCCTCTTCCGCCTTGCTCAGGTTCGCGATGTCGGCGTCGGTGCCGTAGATGAGGATGGAGTAAAGCATGGAGCTGCCCCTTCGAATCCCTAGCGCTGAGTATGCCCTATACTGACCGCGTGATCGCCTCGACGCCATCCAGCGACGAACGCGCTGCACGCTTTCTCGGCCCGGCCGGCCCGTGCTCGCGCGCAACAAGCGGTCGCCGAGTTGCACGAATGGCTTGGATCGCGGCTGAGCACCGCCGAAGCGGTGCGCGCCCAGCACGGTCGCGGCGAGGCCTATGGCCGCGTGCAACCGCCGGACGCCGTCGTGTGGCCGGAAAGCGCCGAAGAAGTCAGCCGCATCGTCGCAACGTGCTCCCGCCATCAGACCCCGGTGATCGCATTTGGTGCCGGAACTTCGCTCGAAGGTCATGTCACCGCGCCGTACGGCGGCATCTGCATCGATTTCTCGCGCATGAACGAGGTGCTGTCGGTGAATCCAGCAGATGCCGACTGCGTCGTGCAGCCCGGCGTCACGCGCGAGCAGCTGAATTCTTACCTGCGCGACACGGGGCTGTTCTTTCCGGTCGATCCGGGTGCGAACGCGACGCTCGGCGGCATGGTTTCGACGCGCGCCTCCGGCACGACGACGATCCGCTACGGCGCGATGACGCGCAACGTGCTGGCGCTGCAGATCGTGCTCGCCGACGGCCGCATCGTGCGCGTCGGCACGCGCGCCGCGAAATCCTCCACGGGCTACGACCTCGTGCGATTGCTGGTGGGCTCGGAAGGCACGCTCGGCGTGATCACCGAGATCACGTTGCGCCTGTATGGCGTTCCGGAAACGACGGTGGGCGCGACGTGCGTGTTTCCGGCGCTGCGCGGCGCCGTCGATGCCGTCGTCGAGATCATCCAGTCCGGCGCGTCGGTGTCGCGCATCGAGTTCCTCGACGAGTTGCAGGTGCGCGCCTGCAACCGATATTCGCAGCTGTCGATGCCCGAGCAACCGACGCTGTTCCTGGAATTCAGCGGCACCTCCGACAGCGTCGACGGCCAGGTTGCGCGCGCGCGAAGAAATCGCACAGTCCAACGGCGGCGCTGCATTCCAATGGGCAGCGGACGACGCCGAGCGCGCACGACTGTGGAAAGCGCGTCACTCGGCGTACTTCGCAGCGCTGGCATTGCGGCCGGGCTGCGAGTGCCTCGTAGCAGACGTGTGCGTGCCGATTTCGCAGCTCGCAGATGCGGTCGCGGACGCACGGCGCGATATCGACGCGGCTGGATTGCTCGCGCCGATCGTCGGTCACGTCGGCGACGGCAATTTCCACGTGCTGTTCCTGCTCCAGCCCGGCGCGGCGGACGAGTGGCAGCGCGCGGAAAAAATCTACGACGCGATGATCGACCGCGCGCTGCGCGTCGGCGGCACGTGCACCGGCGAGCACGGCATCGGCCAGGGCAAGCGCACGAAGCTCGTAGAGGAATACGGCGCGGACGTCGTCGAGCTGATGCGCTCGATCAAGAGCGCATGGGATCCGCAAGGGCATCCTCAACCCGGGCAAGATCTTCCTGTGAGCGACGCACACCCGAGCTGGGATCGCGCGCGCTGCGCAAGGTCGCGTGGCGCCTGATCCCGTTCATGGGCCTGCTGTACTTCGTCGCGTTCCTCGATCGCGTCAACATCGGCTTCGCCGCGCTGACGATGAACGCGGACCTCGGCCTGACGCCGCAGCATGTTCGGGTTCGCGTCCGGCATCTTCTTCATCGGCTACGTGCATGTTCGAGGTGCCGAGCAACATCATCATGGAGCGCGTCGGCGCGCGGCTGTGGATCGCACGCATCATGATCACGTGGGGCCTGCTGTCCGCCGGCACCGCGTTCGTGTCGACGCCGACCAGCCTGTACGTGCTGCGCTTCCTGCTCGGCGTCGCGGAGGCCGGCTTCTTCCCGGGCATGATCCTGTATCTGACGTACTGGTTTCCCGCGGCGTGGCGCGCGCGCATTCTGAGCGCGTTCATGGTGGCGCTGCCGCGTCTCCAACGTCATCGGCAGTCCCGTCTCGACTGCGATGCTGTCGCTGGAAGCGTACGGACTGCACGGCTGGCAGTGGATGTTCCTGATCGAAGGCAATACCGGCAGTGCTGTGCGGTTTCGCAGTGCTGGTGTTCCTGCGCGACGGTCCGGCGAAAGCGGCGTGGCTCACGCGACGACGAACAGCACTGGCTGCAGAGCGAGCTGGCGTCGCGAGCGCGCAGCGCACGGCACCGCCTCGCATTCGAGCCTTGCAGCGCTGCGCGAGCCGCGCGTGTGGTTCTTCGGGCTGATCTACTTCGGCATGCTCGTCGGCATGTACGGCTTCGGCTTCTGGCTGCCGCAGATCGTGAAGGGACTCGGCAACCTGTCGAACTTCGAAGTCGGGCTCGCCACCGCGCTGCCCTACGCGGCCGCGGCGCTGACGATGTATCTTGTGGGGCAAGCACTCCGACCGCACGGGCGAACGCACCTGGCACATTGCGCTGCCTGCATTCGTCGGCGCAGTGGGCCTGGCATTGAGCGCGTACTGGGGCGGTGCGCCGGTGCTGGCGCTCGCAGCGCTGTGCCTGAGCGCGATGGGTTGTTACGCAGCGCTGCCGGTGTTCTGGACGCTGCCGACTTCGATGCTCGCGGGCAGCGCCGCAGCAGCCGGCATCGCGCTCGTGAACTCGATCGGCAACACCGGCGGATTTCTCGGGCCGACGCTGGTCGGCTACGTCACCGACGCGACGGGAAGCTACGCTGCCGCACTGTGGACGCTCGCGGCATTCGTCGCAGTTTCCGGCATCGCAGTGCTGGCGCTCGCGCCGCGCGCCCGCACGCTCGTCGCTACTTCGGAAATCCCGCGACCTTGATCAACGTCCGCGCGCGCATGATGAAGTGCTGCGGATCGTGCGGCGTGATGACGACGGTGCGCTTCGGATAGCGCAGCACGACCGCCCGGCTCGGGTCCGTGGCGAACGCGCGATACCAACCCAGCTTCGCGTTCCAGAAACGGCCGGTGATGGAAAACAGTCCGCCGTTGCCGAACACGCGCACCGAGCCGCGCATCGCATCGACGTCGCCGGTGACGGAACGCAGCCCGGCGAGCGGCAAGCGCGTATTCCACAAGCCACGCCGCACGGTGATCGCATCTTCCGTGAGCGTGTAGCCGCGGACCCTACCCGGCGAACGCCGCCGCGACGAGCAGCGGCGGCACTCCGATCAACAAGACGCGCAGCGCAGCAGCGGCGGACTGCATCGGCGCGAAGATCGCTGCGAGCATCGGCAGCGCGAGAATGACGAGCGACAGCACAGTCGCGTCTCGCGCACTGCTCTTGCTCCAGGGCGCGCGGAATTCGATCGTGGTCACGAGGCCCCCGCAATTGCCTTACCAAATCGTCATCCACCTGCGGACCGCCGGCGCGGAACCCACCTCCGGCATCCGCGTTCCAACAAGCGAGTGGGGACCGAACGTCAGAGGATTTTCCCATGAAACACCTCAAGCTTTCGCTCGCCATGTGCGCGGTCGCGCTCGCGGCGCTCGCAGGCTGCGCGAGCAACCCGACGGCGGACATCCACGTGCACGCGGCGCCGGACGCGAACCTCTCCTCCTACAGCACCTTCGGTTTCCCGGAGCAGACCGGCACCGACCGCGGCGGCTACTCGACGCTCGTCACGAGCTACTTCAAGAGTGCCGTGCGCGACCAGATGGAGCAGCGCGGCTATCACTACGTCGACGCGAACCCCGACCTGCTGGTGAACTTCTACGCCAAAGTGCACGAGCGCACGGAGGTGCGCCCGGACCCGACGTTCTCGGCAGCCTATGGCTACTACGGCTATCGCTATGGCCTGTACGGCGCGTGGCCGCTCTATGACAACGACGTCCGCACCGTGACCTACCCGATCGGCACGGCGAATATCGACGTCGTCGATGCGCGCAAGAAGCAGATGATCTGGGAAGGCGTCGCACAGGGCCGGCTGCAGCGACGAGGATATGGACAATCCGCGCGAGTCCATCTCGCGCGTCGTGACGCAGCTGTTCGCGCGCTTCCCGGGCCGCGCCGGCATCGTCGAGAACTCGCGGCAGTCCGATGCTCGGTGACAATGCTCGGACTTCTTCACGAACGGCGCGTCAACGGGCATGCTGCCGGGTGCGTTGAGTTAAGCTCCACGCTCCGGAGGGCCCGTTCGATGTTCACGAAATTGCGACCGCTGCCGTTCTCCTGCTCTCGAGCTGCCGTAGCGCTCGCGCAGGGGCGCGACGGCGCGGGGCTCGAGCAGCGCCGATGCCGATCACGACGGCAAGGTCACACGTCAGGAATACATCAACGCGCGCGCCGAGCAATTTGCACGACTCGATCGCAACGGCGACGGCGTCGTCGACGATGCCGACTCGCGCGAGGGCGCCGATCAGTCGGAACGCGGACAGCGCGCGGCGGCTGCCATGCGCGGGCGCATCGATGCCAACAGCGACGGCAAGATCAGCAAGGAAGAGTTCGTCAACGCACCGACGATGCTGTTCGACAAGTTCGATGCCGACAAGAACGATGAGCTCGACGCCAAGGAGCTGGAAGCTGCGCGCGGGGCCGCGGACCGTTTCCGCGAGCGCCGCAAGCAGTGACGCTCAGAGCTTCAGCACCACTCGCCCGACCGGATTGCCGGCGCGCAGGTGCTGCAAGGCTGCATCGAACTGATCGAGCGGAAACACCTTGTCGATCACCGGATGCAGGCGGTGCTCGTCGATGAACGTGCTCATGCGCTGGTAGTCGGCACGCGAGCCCACGTAGACGCCGCGCGCGCTGGCGGTCTTGTTCAGCAGACCGAGCGACGAGATCGTGCCGTCGTAGCCGGACAACCCGCCGACGATCGACAGCATGCCGCCGTACGCGAGACTCTTCACCGACTGTTCGAGCGTTTCCTTGCCGCCGACATCGACGACGAGGTCGGCGCCGTGGCCGCTCGTCAGCTCCAGCACCTGCTCGCTCCATTTCGGGTGCGTGCGATAGTTGATGCCGTCGCGAGCACCGAGCTCACGCACGCGCGCGAGTTTGTCGTCGGAGCTGCTCGTGGCAATGACACGCGCCTTGGCCGCAGTTGCAAACTGCAGCGCGAAGATCGAAACGCCGCCAGTGCCTTGCACGAGCACGATGCGATCGCGCAGTTCGTTCTTGCCGGCCGTGGCATTCCATGCAGTGAGGCCGGCCGTGGGCAAAGTCGCGGCCTCCTCATACGTGAGGCTCTTCGGTGCCGGCACGACTGCGGTGTCGTCTAGCACGACGTATTCGCCGAGCACACCGTCCACGTCGATGCCGTGCGCTGCGTTGATGATTTCCTTGCTCGCGGTACCGTCGGTCCAATTGCGGAAGTACAGGCTCGTCACGCGCGTGCCCGGACGCAGCCCTTTGACGTCCTTGCCGACGGCGACGATGTCGCCCGCTGCGTCCGAGCTCGGGATGCGCCCGACCAGCGCGCCGTTGCTGTTGTTGGAGCCGAGCATTTCCCAATCGCCGCGGTTCAGCCCGACGGCGCGTACGCGGACCAACACCTGGCGATCGCCCGGTTGCTGCACCGGAGCCTCGATGAGCTTCCAGCGATAACCGGTCTCGGCTTTTTCCAGAACGATCTTGCGCGCGGTGCTCGGCACGGACTCGGCGCCGTGCGCCACGCCGGCGAGCACACTGAGAATGACGAGTGCAGTCGATCCGCTGAGTGCTTTGAACATCGGTGTCATCCAGGAGTGATGTTGGCGCCGCGCTGCGCGAGCAATTCGCGCAGCACCGAGCGGTGGCAACGCGCTTCGTTCTCGCAATAGCAACCGACGGCGAACGAGCCGTGATGCGAGAGCGCGGCGAGCGTATCGAGAAGCCGCGACGTGTCGGAGTCCTTCATCTCGGCGAGGTAGCGGCGCTTGAAGGTCTTCCACTGCGCGTCGGTCTGTGCCGACTGGCCGAGCTTGAGCAGCGCTTCGCTCGGCGCGAGCGTCGGCAGCCACACGTCGTAGAAGTCGCGACGCGCCCAGTCGGCCTTCGGTACGCCGCGCGGCGGCCGCCGCACAGTGCCGATGCGCAACCCTTCGCCGCTGGCGCGCGGACTGCCGAGCCGCACGATCGAGACCGCCATGAAGCACCTCCACGCTGAAATTTTATGACAGATTCCGACACGGCTCCCGTGCAATCATCGCCACCCCGCCTCGCCTGCTTCCGGAGATGCCGCCATGAGCGCAACTCAAGCTACCAAGGCAGCCGCCTTCCAGGCGCTGCACCGAAACCCCGGCACGTTCGTCATCGCCAACGCCTGGGATGGCGGCTCCGTGCGCATCCTGCAGGCTCTCGGCTTCGAGGCGATCGCGACGTCGAGCGGCGCCGCCGCCGGCGTGCTCGGCCGGCTCGACGGCAAGATCACGCGCGATGAGGCGCTGTCGCAGGTTCGCACCATCGTCGCCGCCACGGACCTGCCCGTGTCGGCGGACTTGGAGAAGGGCTTCGGCGATACGCCGGAGATCGTCGCCGAGACTGTGCGGCTCGCAGCCGATGCCGGGCTCGCCGGCTGTTCGATCGAGGACGCCACCGGTCAGAGCGACCGGCCGCTGTTCGATTTCGGTCTCGCGGTCGAGCGCGTCGCCGCCGCGGTGCAAGTGGCCCGCGCCCTGCCCTTCCCGTTCACGTTGACCGCGCGCTCCGAGAATTTCCTGCGCGGCAACCCGAACCTCGACGACACGATCAAACGCCTGCAAGCGTTCGAGAAAGCCGGTGCCGACGCGCTGTTCGCGCCGTTGCTGCCGGACCTGGCAGCCGTGCGCGCGGTCTGCTCGGCGGTGTCGAAACCCGTCAACTTCATGGTCGGGGTCCCGGGCAAGTCCTTCAGCGTCGCGGAGCTGACGGAGGCCGGCGTCAAGCGCATCAGCCTCGCCACGTCGCTGTTTCGCGCAGCCATGACCGGGCTGCACGAGGCAGCCCGCGAGGTGAAGGAAAAGGGCACGTTCACGTACCTCGACCGGCTGATCGACGTGAACAAGTTCATGCGGCGCTGAGTCGGCCTCCTGAGTCGGCTATCATCCCCGGGGTCACCTCCTCGGGGATCCTCTGCATGGCTATTCCGGAATCGCTGCGCGGGCAGCTGCGGCTGCCCGTCATCGGCTCGCCCTTGTTCATCGTCTCGAACCCGCGCCTCGTCATCGAGCAGTGCAAAGCCGGCGTGGTCGGTGCTTTTCCGGCGCTGAACGCGCGCCCGGCGCCGGTGCTGGAAGAGTGGCTCGTGCAGATCACCGAAGAGCTCGCCGCGTTCAAGCGGCAGCATCCCGAGCGCAAGGTCGCACCGTTCGCGGTCAACCAGATCGTGCACGCATCGAACGACCGGCTCGCGAGCGACGTCGCGCTGTGCGAGAAGTATCGCGTGCCGATCCAGATCACCAGCCTGCGCGCGCCGGACGAAGTCGTGCAGTCCGCGCACTCGTACGGCGGGCTCGTGTATCACGACGTGACCAACGTGAAGCATGCCAAGCGCGCGCTGCAGGCCGGCGTCGATGGGCTGATCCTCGTGTGTGCAGGCGCCGGCGGACACGCGGGCTCGCTCTCGCCGTTCGCGCTGCTCGCAGAGGTGCGCGAGTTCTACGACGGAACGGTCATCCTGTCGGGCGCGATCGCCAACGGCGCCGCGATTCTCGCCACGCAGGCGATGGGCGCGGACTTCGCATACATGGGCACGCGCTTCATCGCCACCGAGGAAGCGAACGCCAGCGCCGAGTACAAGCAGGCGCTGGTCGACAGCCAGGCGGAGGACATCGTCTACACGAATCTGTTCACCGGCGTGCACGGCAACTACCTGCGCTCGAGCATCGTCAACGCCGGGCTCGATCCGGAGGCGCTGCCGGTTGCGGACAAGACCAAGATGAACTTCGGCAGCGGCGGCAATACCAAGAGCAAGGCGTGGCGCGACATCTGGGGCAGCGGCCAGGGCGTCGCCGACATTCACGAAGTATTGCCGGTGAGCGTGCTCGTCGATCGCCTTGCAACCGAATACGACGGCGGCCAAGTCTCAACTGGACGGTCATATCGCCGCGCATTCATCTAAGGAACGGAAAATGAAGCACGCCTGCCTGTTCGTCCTGATTGCGCTTCGCAACCCCTGCCGCGCCGGCTGCGGACCTGCTCATCGAGAACGTCACGGTGATTTCGCCGGAGCAGGCGCAGCCGCTGCCGAACCGGCACGTCCTGATTCGCGACGGGCGCATCGTCAGCGTCGGCCAGCAGCGCATCGCGGCCAAGGCAGATACGCGCAAGATCGACGGCAGCGGCAAGTTCCTCACGCCGGGCCTGATGGACTCGCACGTGCACGTCAGCGATGCCGCCGGCGTTCCGCCGCTGGGCGACGAGCCTGCGATCGTCGCGCTGCGCGAGGCGTACTTCCGCCAGCAGCCGCGCAGCTATCTGTACTTCGGCGTCACGCAGCTGCTCGATCTCATGTCGTTCGCGTCCGGCCTGAAAACCTTCGAGAGCCAACCGGTGCGGCCCGATCTGTTTCACTGCGGCGCCGCGCCCGTGCTCGACGGCTATCCGACGGCGATGATTCCGCAGCCCGTGCGCTACCAGGCATTTCCGGACTACGTGTACGAGCCCGCGAACGCGAAGGAGCATCCGCTGCCCGCCGGCGCGAACGAGGCCGAGCACACGCCCGAAGCAGTCGTCGAGCGCGCTGCGAAAGGCGGCGCGCGCTGCATGAAGATCTTCATCGAGGACGGCTTCGGTCCGCGCTCGGACTGGCCGTTGATGAGCAAGGAAACGCTCGCGCGCATTCGCGCGGCGACTCGCAAGCACAAGCTGCTCCTGATCGCGCACGCGAACGCGCTCGACATGCAGCGCATCGCGCTCGACACCGGCGTCGACGTGCTCGCGCACGGCTTGTGGAACTGGGGCGAGTACGACGGGCAACAAGGCATGCCGGCGCCGATCGCCGAGCACCTGCGCACGTTGCACGCGAAAGGCATCGGCTACCAGCCGACGCTGCGCGTTCTGCCGGGTACCGCCGACATGTTTCGCGCGGACACGCTCAAGGATCCGATCGTACGCCAAGGTCGTGCCGCCGGCGGTGCTCGCGTGGTACGCAACTGAGCCCGGCCAGTGGTTCAAGCAAATCATGCGCGAAGGCGCCGACGCCTCCGCCGACACGAAGATCGCGCATGGCTGGCTCAAGCAGAATGAGCAGGGAATGCGCGCGGTGCGCTACATGCACGAGCTCGGCCATCCGCTGCTCGTCGGCAGCGACACGCCGTCCGCGCCGACGTACGGCAGTCAGCCTGGCTACGACACGTATCGCGAGATGCGGCTGCATGGCGCAATCGGGCGTGCCGCTGCCGGCGATCTTTCGTGCGGCGACGATCAACAACGCGCGTCAGTTCGGCCTCGACAAGGACTACGGCACGGTCGAGGCCGGCAAGCATCGCGAACCTGCTGCTGCTCACGGCGAATCCGCTGGAGACGATGCGCGCGTGGGCGCAGATCGAGAAGGTCGATCCTGCACGGCGACGTCATCGAGCGCGAGACGCTGGCTGCGGATAAGAAATAGACTCTCCTAACGCAACAACCCGTCCGCGCTGACGTAGTAGATATCGCGCAACCCGTTACCGGGCGCGTGCAGGCGCCGCTCGAGCTCATCGAAGCGTGAGCGTGCGATCGAGCGCCTGCGAGCCGAAGCCGCGATTGCTCGTGAACACGAAGATCTTCCCGTCCGGCGACAGCCGCGGCGCGAAATCCCAGCCGGTGCGAATTGATCGGCGGGCCCGGATGGCGCGGCGTGTCCCAGCGCTGCGCCGCGCCGTCGAGCGACATACAAGTCGTACGCGCCCACTGCGTCGCCGCGATTGCGTGCCGCGATGATCAACAGTTGCTCGTCCGCGCTGACGAACGGCTCGATCTCGTCGCCCTTCGAGTTCACGGGCGCGCCGACATTCTCCGGCGGCTGGAATTTCCCGTTGACGAACCGCGCGCGCCAGATGTCCGTGCCGCCGACGCCACCCGGCGCGGTCCGAACCGAAGTAGATCGTGCCGTCGGCCGTCAGGGTCGGGAACCATTCGTCGGTCGGACTCGACAACTCCGGCACGTGGCGGGGCTCACCCCAGTTGCCGCGGGCATCGCGCTCGATGGTCCAGATCTCCATGTCGTCGCGCGACTGCCCGTTCACCGGGCGCGCCGACACGAAGTAAGCGCGGCGACCGTCCGCGGTGAACACGATGTCGGCGTCCGAATAGCGGCCGGAGAACGGCGCAATCTGCGGCCGGCTCCACTTTCCGTCGCGCAGCTCGCTGGAAACGATCGTGTAGAAATCGAACGAGGGCGTGTTCTTCAGGAAGTACAGCGTGTGTCCGTCCGGAAAGACACTGGCGTGCGACTCGTCGTCGCCCGTGCAGAGAACGTCCGGCGCGAGCACCTGAGGAGTGGCAGTGCTCGCGGGAAACAGTGCATCCCAGCTGGACGGCGACCGCGGCGATGACACGGTCAGCATCGCAACCAGAAACGTCGGGATCGATGAGCGCATGGACCATTGTGCCGACGGCGGCGCGATCCGCGCTTTCAGAATCTTTCGATGCTAGCGGGCGCGGATGCGGCGGCGGTACGTGGAAGGCGTCTCGCCGTACGTGGTACGAAACGCGGTCGAGAAGTGCGCGTGACTCGAAAAGCCCAGGTCCAGGGCGAGCGCCGCGATGTCCTCGGCGTCCGGCAGTTCGACCAGCGCGCGGCTCAAGCGCAGGCGACGCTGATAGCGCGCGATCGACACGCCTTCGTGGCGCCGGAACATGTCCGTCAGGTACGCAGGCGAGACGTCGAGCTGTGCCGCGAGGCTCGTGAGCGACCGGGGCTCGCGGGCGGTGCCGATCAGTTCCTTCGCTGCGCCGATCAGCTTGGTGGCGGGCCCTCTACCGTCCGCGCTCGCTCGATGGCCGGCCGCATGCACGAGCCAGTCAGTAACTCGACGACCGACTGTTCGATCTCCACTCATCGTCCGGCCGCTCGCACAAGCACAGATTCCATAGCGCCGATGCCGCGCGTTGCAGTCGCGCCGATGCGCACGCGACTCGCGTTCTCGCGCACAACCTTCGCAAGTTCCGCCGCGGCAGCATCACCGAGCATCGTCGCCGACGGCATCGCCGTGCGGCGTGACCAGCATGTAGTCGAGCGGCTGATCGTCGACGAAGCGATCGCGGCTCACGTCGCCCGCGCGCGATGAAGAGCGCGTGGTTCGCAGTAAGCAACGACTGCGACGAGCCGCGCTCGTACACGAATGCACCGCGCAAGGTCAGCACGATCTGCAACTGCGGCGTCAGCGCTTCCGGTGTCCGGCAATTTCGCGCAGCGCGCGCGGTCGCGCCTTCGATGCGCAACGCCGGGTGGTCGAAGAAACGACGGCGCAGTTTCCCGATACGTCTGCAGCACGCGCGGATTCCGATTGGATACATGGAACGCATGCAGGACGAGCTTCGACCTCAGCGCCTATTTCGCACGCATCGGCTACGACGGCCCCGCCACGCCGCGGCTGGACACGCTGCGCGAGATCCATCGCCTGCACCCGCAGGCGATCGCGTTCGAAAATCTCAATCCGCTGCTGCACTGGCCGGTGCCGCTCGACATGCGAGTCGTTGCAGCACAAGCTCGTGACGCAACGGCGTGGCGGCTATTGCTACGAGCACAACCTGCTGCTCAAGCACGCACTCGAGCGCATCGGCTTCCGGTCGCAGGTCTCGCGGCGCGCGTGCTCTGGAACCATCCGGAAGACGCGATCCGGCCGCGCACGCACATGCTGCTGCAGGTCGACATCGAGGACGAGATCTGGATCGCCGACGTCGGCTTCGGCGGCCTGACGCTGACTGCGCCGCTGCGGCTCGTCGAGCACCGTGCCCAGGCGACGCCACACGAGCCGTTTCGCGTGACGCGGCTCAGCGGCGACTACGCGCTGCAGGCGGAGGTGCGCGGTGCGTGGCGCACGTTGTATCGATTCGATCTGCAGGAGCAGGTGCTGCCCGACTACGAGCTGACCAACTGGTATCTCTCGAATCATCCCGAGTCGCACTTCGTGCGCCGACTGATCGCTGCGCGCACGGATCCGCAACGGCGCTATGCATTGCTCGATAACGAGCTGGCAGTTCATCGACCTCGGCGGCGAAACAGTGCGACGGACGTTGACGAGCGCAGCCGAGCTGCGCGAAGTGTTGAGTGAGACGTTCGGGATTGCGCTGCCCGACAGAGCGGAGGTGGATGCGAAGCTGGAGGAGATAGCAGAGTCGGGCTAAAGCCCGACCTACGGGTGCTCTGTAGGTCGGGCTTTAGCCCGACAACTCCTGCAAGCGTCGCTGTAGAAAGCGGCGTTCCGTCTCGTTCGTCGCCAGCGCCAACGCTCGGCGATATGCCTCCGCCGCCGCCTCGCGGCGATTCGATCGCCGCAGCATATCGGCACGCGCCGCGTGCAACAGGTAGTACTCCGACAGCGCGCCGGAAACGCCCAGGCTGTCCATCAGCATCAAGCCGCGCTCCGGCCCTTCGCTCATGCCGATCGCCACGGCGCGATTGAGCAACACGACCGGCGACGGATTCAGCTTCGCCAGCTCCGCATAGAGCGCTGCAATCTGCGGCCAATCGGTTTCGGCCGGCGTCGCGGCCTGCGCGTGCAAGGCGCCGATCGCTGCCTGGATCTGATAGGCAGCCGGAGCGCCCAGATTCAATGCGAAGTCGACGAGTGCGAGACCTTCGTCGATCTCCTCTCGGTCCCACACGCTGCGATCCTGCTCCTCCAGCGTGACCAAAGCGCCGCTGGCATCGACACGTGCGTGGCGACGCGAGTCGTGCAGGAGCATCAGCGCGAGCAAACCGGCAGTCTCGGCGTCCTGCGGATACAGCTCGCGCAGCAGGCGCGCGAGGCGGATCGCTTCGGCACACAGCTCGCGCCGCACCAGGCTGTCGCCACTGGTGGCCAGGTACCCCTCATTGAATATGAGATAGATGACCGCCTGCACGGACGAGCGCCGCTCGGGCAACGCGTGCTCGGGCGGCACCTCGTACGGAATGCGCGCCTCCTGGATCTTGCGTTTGGCGCGCACGAGCCGTTGCGCCAGCGTCGGCTCCGGCAACAGGAATGCGCGCGCGATCTCGTCGGTCGTCAGGCCACCGAGCGTGCGCAGCGTGAGCGCCACCTGCGCTTCACGATTCAGCGCGGGATGGCAGCACGTGAATATCAGGCGCAACCGGTCGTCGGGCAGTCCTGCCGCAGCTTCGTCGAACGATGCAGCGTCTTCGAATGCCGGCTCGTCCGCGCCATCGCGCAGCAGATCGCGCTTCTCGCGTCGCGTGCGCTCGCGGCGCGAGAAATCGATGAGCTTGCGATGCGACGCAGCCGTGATCCACGCACCCGGATTGTCGGGGATGCCGTGCTCGGTCCAGTGCGCGAGCGCCGCGGCGAATGCGTCCTGCATCGCCTCCTCGGCGCGATCGAACGAGCCGCACAGGCGGATCAGCGCAGCGATGATCCGCCCGTGCTCGCGCCGGAACGTCGTCTCCGCAACCGTGCGTGCTGTTTGCGAGACCTGCACCTGCGCTTCCTACGTCAGCGCGCCGGGAACTCCAGCAGCGGCCGGATCTCGATGCATCCCGGCGCGCCGCGGCAACCGCTCGGAATCTTCTGCGCCCACTCGATCGCCTCGTCGAGGTCGCGACAATCGATCAGGTAGTAGCCGGCGAGCTGCTCCTTCGTCTCGGCGAACGGGCCGTCGACGATCAGCGGCTTGCCGTCCTGCATGCGCACCGTCGTCGCGGTGTGCGTCCGCTGCAACGGTTGCGCGGCCTGCAGGACTCCTCTGCGCGTCGCCTCGTCCTGGACCGCCCGATGGCTCGAGATGACCGCCTGATTCTCTTCGGCTGACATGCTCGCGCGATCCGTCTCGCGGCTGTAGATGAGAAAGATGTAACGCATCGACGGCTGCTCCTCGACTTCGAAATTGCTACGCGACCTGTGCCAACACTTGGGCGAAGCGCTCCGGCAACGACTCCGGATAAGTCTGCTTGACGCTCGGCCGCTCTATGTGGCGCTCGAAGTACGCCTTGAGATGTTTCGACTGCGCCAGCATCGCACGGCTCTCCGGCATCTTGTTCATGTAGAACAGGATCGGCAACAGGTCGATGTCGGCGAGCGTGAACGAGGGGCCTGCGAGATAGCCGGTCGCACGCACCGCCTCGTCGAGCAGCGCGAATTGCGTGCGCATGTCGGGCAACGCCGCCTCGATCGCCTTGCGGTCCGGGCTGCCGTCGGCCGTGTCCGGGAAGAAGTAGGCGCGCAGATATCGACGCACCATCAGCGGATCGATCTGCGTGTTGATGAGAGAAATCCACTGCTCGACGAGCGCCGCCGCCGCTGGCTCGGCGGGTACGAGCGCAGGGCCGGGAAAAGCGCGGTCGATGTACACGCAGATCGCGCGTGACTCGCACAGGGTCACGGCGCCGTGGCGCGCGACCGGGATCTTGCCGAACGGATGAATCGCACGCACTTCGGGGGTGTGCGGCAGGGTGGGAACGAGCGTGTACGGCACGCCCTTCTCGGCGCAGGCGATGCGCGTCGTCCAGACGAAGTTGCTGCCCGGCGCGCCGATGATCTGCAGGTCGCTCATGGTGAGGGTCCTCTCGCTGACTATGGAAAGTGCGTGAGAGCGACGCGCGACAGGTTATGGAATCGACACCGATCGATACGTTTCTTTGCACTAAATCCGCGGCCCCGCGATGGACTGGACCCGGCCAGCGTCGCAGACTGCCCCGCATCCAAAGCAGCAGGACTGCAACTGTATGAACCATCGTTCGAAACTCGTCGTCGCCGTGGCTGCGTTCTGCGCAGCGAGATTCGCCTTTGCGCTGAGCCCCGGCGAGACCGTCGACAACTTCCGCCTGCTCGACCACCAGGGCGGCTCGCGCGAGCTCTATTACCTCTCCGACATGAAGGCCGTGGTGCTGATGTCGCAAGGCAACGGCTGCGAAGCCTCGCGCCAGGCCGTGCCCGGCCTGAAGGCGCTGCGCGACCAGTACCGCTCGCAGGGCGTCGAAGTCCTGCTCATCGATTCCAATCTGCCCGACACGCAAGCGGCGATCGCCAAGGCAGCGGCCGATCAGGGCATCGACATGCCGATCCTGATCGACGACACGCAGCTCATCGGCGAGGCGCTGGACCTGCGCCGCAACGGCGAAGTGCTCGTGATCAATCCGCAGGGCTGGAAGCTCGCGTATCGCGGCCCGCTGTCGGCCGGCAGCTCGAACTACGCGGCCGATGCAGTCGATGCGCTCGTGAACGCGCAGCCGGTGAAGACCGCGAAGGTCGAGCATGAAAGGCTGCGCCATCGCGATGCCTGAGCGCGACAAGAAACAAGCGCACGCGAAGATCTCGTACTCGAAGACGATCGCGCCGATGCTGATCGACAACTGCGTCACCTGCCATCGCACCGGGCGGCATCGGTCCGTGGCAGATGTCGAGCTACGACATGGTCAAGGGCTTCGCGCCGATGATCCGCGAAGTCGTGCGCACGCAGCGCATGCCGCCGTGGCATGCAGACCCGCATTACAGGCATTCTCGAACGACCGCTCGTTGTCGAAGGACGAGGTCAAGACGCTCGTGCACTGGATCGAAGCCGGCACGCCGCGCGGCACAGGCGGCGATCCGCTCGCGGAGCTGAAGCGCACCTGGCCCGAGTGGGCGCTCGGCGAGCCCGACCTGGTCGTCGAGATCCCGGCGTTCGACGTGCCGGCGACCGGCACGATTCCGTACCAGATGCCGAGCGTGGCGAATCCGCTCGATCACGACGTGTGGGTGCGCGCGGTCGACTTCCTGCCGGGCGATCGCACCGTGCTCCATCACATCATCGCGACGATGGGCATGGACGGCGCCGGCATTCGCGACGGCGGCAGCCTCGGCGGCTACGTGCCCGGCGCGGGCGCGATGGTGCTGCCGCAGGAAACCGGCGTGCTGATGAAGAAGGGCGCGAAGTTCTTCTTCCAGATGCACTACACCGCGACCGGCAAGCAGGCGCGCGACGTGAGCCGCATGGGCCTGTACTTCCGCAAGGACACGCCGCCGTACCAGTTCCGCAGCGCCGTGATGGCGAAGCCGTCGCTGAAGATTCCGGCGAACACCAAGGCGCACACCGAGTCCGCGTCGCGCACGTTCGATCGCGACGTGATCGTGTACAGCCTGCTGCCGCACTCGCACTTCCGCGGCAAGGCGTCGAACTTCATCGCGACGTATCCGGACGGCACGCAGGAAACGCTGCTGTCGGTGCCGAACTACGACTTCAACTGGCAGACGACGTACGAGCTGACGACGCCGAAGCGGCTGCCGGCCGGCACGAAGGTCACGCACAGCACGACGTGGGACAACTCGACCCAGAACAAGGCGAACCCCGACCCGAACCGCGAAGTGCCGTGGGGCCAGCAGACGTGGGACGAGATGCTGTACGGCGTGGTGCGCTTCCGCTACGTCGACGAGGCCGCGGCGCCGACCGGAGACCGTCTCGCGCACGCGCGAGTAAGCGTCAGAGCAGATTTTGGAGCGACCGGCGCCGGACGAATGAATCGTCCGGCGCTTTTTGCCGTTCACACCATTTCGGCCCGGGCCCTGGTCACTGGCGGCGCCCGAGCACGTGACCTGGCGTTCTGCGGGCCATCTCGTCGACGTCGCAGGCTATGGTGTCGTCGTGATCGGCGCGCGCTTGCGGAGGAGTCAGGTGCGCTCGTAGGTGCCGATCAGCAGGCCCTTGGCGATCACGTGCCCTTTGATCTTGTCGAGCAGCTCCGTGCGGCCCGGCTGCGACTCGAAGCGCGGCACGGTGTCGAGCGCGAACACCTGGAACGCGTAGCGATGCGGGCCGCGCCCGGGCGGCGGATCCGGCGGCAGGTAGGTCGCCGAGAGTGCCGCACCCGCAGGACACGTGCACGGCAGTGCGCCCTCGGGTAACGACGTATCGCTGCCCGGCAAGTCCCACGCGATGGCATTCGACCGCGCGACTGCGCCGGCTCGTCGGCGTCCTCGATCACCAGCACGACAGCCTCGGCGTTCATCGGCACGCCGCGCCACTCGAGTGGCGGCGACAGTCCCTCGCCGTCGGCCGTGTACTGCGACGGGATCGGCTCGTCCGTGACCGAATGCCGGACTGCTCACCGCAATCGATGCGTTCACACCGGTCAGCTCGCCCTCTGCGATGGACATCGGGGCAGTCGCCATGCGGACTCCGCGTGCAGTTTCCATAACTGAGCAATCGGAGCCGGCCGACACAAGTTCCGCCAGTTGTATTCGGCGCCGGGCGCGGCAAATAATCTCGCCGCGTGCAAGTCCTGATCGTCGATGACAGCGCGGATGCCGCCGCCAGCCTCACGATGCTGCTGGAGCTGGAAGACATTGTCGCGCAGAGCGTGGGCGACGCGGAGGCGGCGCTGCGGTTCGTCGAGCACAGGACGCCGCTCCTGCATGCTCATCGATATCGGCTTGCCCGGCATGAACGGCTACGAGCTCGCGCAACGCCTGCGGCAGCTCCCGCAGCTGCGCGGCGCGACGCTGATTGCGCTGACCGGCCGCGAGCAACCGACCGCGCAGGAGCAAGCGCTGTTCGATCAGTTCTGGACGAAGCCCTTCGATCCGCGACGGCTGATCGAAGAAGTGAAGGCCGTGATCAGCCGCGCGGCGGTGAGTCCGCTCGCCTGAACTCCATCGACAGCGACGCAGCGCTCGCGGACGAGCACGCGCGCCGCCCGCAGTCTCGACGATCGTCTGCAATTCCTCGGCGCTCAGCGGATTCGCGCGTCGCCGCGTCGTCAGCAGCACCGGCCTGAAAAGCCACGTCGAGCACAACGAGACCGTCCGCCCCAGCGCGCACCGCCATCGCAACAGCGGAAGCCGGATTGTTGAAGCAGCTGTGCAGTAACACGTGGCACACGCGGATGCGATCCGCGCGCATCGCTAGCGCGGGATCGTTGGCCAACGTGCAAGTCACCTGCATGCGCCGCTTCGCCGCCTGCAACAGTGCAGCGACTTCTGTCAGCAGTTCATCGACCGGCACGGCCGCCGCTCGGGCGGCGCCGGCCCTGCCAGGTACCTCGCCAGGCGCTCGCTGTTCGCGACCAGGCTCGCGACGGCAGCTTCCGCCGGATCGATGTATGCGGCGGCCCGCTGCATCAGCTTGTCGAAGTCGCCGTTCCGCCGGGCGAGCCGGCCGAACAGCTCCATGCTGATGCGGATCGAATGCACGGGATTGCGCAGGTCGTGCAGCAGCTTGCCAACGATCTGCCGTTGGTTTTCCTGCTGCACGCGGCTCAGGACGGCGGCGTCGGGCGGGGTGCCGGGGGCGGCAAAACTCGCTTCCAGTCGTTTTCTCCGTTCGGGCGGCTCGGGGCGGAACTATCGCCCGGCCTTGTGGAGTTCCCTCGCAGCTTGAAAAAATTACCAGCCGCGAGCAAGCCCGCATCGGGCGCCACGGTCAGGAAAAATCGCGGGTTTCAGGCCAGTACATGCTTCTATTGCGTCGCCACAAGCATTTGCTATGTTCGGCCGTCCTGTCGGTCCGCCCGGACACTCGCCCCACGTCGTCACTGAAGTTTGCGGAGTCTTCCTCGATGGAAACGCAAGAACGAGTGCGCAGCCGTGCTTCACGGGCCCTCGGTCGCAAGAACGCCAGCAAGCGCAACGGCGCGAAGCCGGAAATCGATATCGATCTGAAGAAGCTGCTGCGCGCGTTGCAGGCGGTGCGCGACGGCGACTTCTCGGTGCGCCTGCCCAGCGACCAGACCGGCATCGGCGGCAAGATCGCCGATACGTTCAACGAGATCGTCGCCTCGAACCAGCGCGTCGCGCGCGAGCTGGAGCGCGCCGGCCAGATGGTCGGCAAGGAAGGCAAGACCCGCCATCGCATCACCGTCGACCGCCGCTCCGGCGCGTGGGGTGCGATGGAAAGCTCGATGAACATGCTCATCGACGACCTGCTGTGGCCGACGACGGAAGTGACGCGCACGATCACCGCCGTCGCGAAGGGCGACCTGTCGCAGACCATGCGGCTGGAAGTGGAAGGCCGGCCGCTGAAGGGCGAGTTCCTGCGCTCGGCGACCATCGTCAACACGATGATCGAGCAGATGAGCGCGTTCACCTCCGAAGTGACGCGCGTGGCGCGCGAGGTCGGCACCGAAGGCAAGCTCGGCGGCCAGGCGGACGTCAAGAACGTCAGCGGCATCTGGAAGGACCTGACCGACAACGTCAACTCGATGGCCTCGAACCTGACCGGCCAGGTGCGCAACATCTCGGAAGTGACGATCGCGGTCGCGAACGGCGACCTGTCGCGCAAGATCACGGTCGACGTGCGCGGCGAAATCCTGCAGCTGAAGGAAGCCATCAACACGATGGTGGATCAGCTGCGCTCGTTCGCCTCCGAAGTGACGCGCGTGGCGCGCGAAGTCGGCACCGAAGGCAAGCTCGGCGGCCAGGCGATCGTGCCGGGCGTCGCGGGCACGTGGAAGGACCTCACCGACAACGTCAACTCGATGGCCTCGAACCTCACCGGCCAGGTGCGCAACATCGCCGAAGTGTCGACGGCCATCGCGCGCGGCGACTTGTCGCGCAAGATCACGGTCGACGTGAAGGGCGAAATTCTCGAGCTGAAGAACACCATCAACACGATGGTCGACCAGCTCAACGGCTTCGCCGCCGAAGTGACGCGCGTGGCGCGCGAAGTCGGCACCGAAGGCAAGCTCGGCGGCCAGGCCGAAGTGAAAGGCGTCAGCGGCGTGTGGAAGGACCTCACCGACAACGTCAACTCGATGGCCTCGAACCTCACCGGCCAGGTGCGCAACATCGCCGAAGTGGCGACCGCCATCGCGAGCGGCGACTTGTCGCGCAAGATCACGGTCGACGTGCGCGGCGAGATCCTGCAGCTGAAAGAAACCATGAACACGATGGTCGATCAGCTGCGCTCGTTCGCCTCCGAAGTGACGCGCGTGGCGCGCGAAGTCGGCACCGAAGGCAAGCTCGGCGGCCAGGCCAACGTGCCCGGCGTCGGCGGCACCTGGAAAGACCTCACCGACAACGTCAACTCGATGGCCTCGAACCTCACCGGCCAGGTGCGCAACATCGCCGAAGTGTCGACCGCCATCGCGCGCGGCGACCTGTCGCGCAAGATCACGGTCGACGTGAAGGGCGAAATCCTGCAGCTGAAGGAAGCCATCAACACGATGGTCGACCAGCTCAACGGCTTCGCCGCCGAAGTGACGCGCGTGGCGCGCGAAGTCGGCACCGAAGGCAAGCTCGGCGGCCAGGCCGAAGTGAAAGGCGTCAGCGGTGTCTGGAAAGACCTCACCGACAACGTCAACTCGATGGCCTCGAATCTCACCGGCCAGGTCCGCAACATCGCGGACGTCGCCACCGCCATCGCGAACGGCGACTTGTCGCGCAAGATCACGGTGGACGTGCGCGGCGAAATCCGCCAGCTGAAGGAAACCATCAACACGCTGGTCGACCAGCTGAACGCGTTCGCGGCCGAAGTGACGCGCGTCGCGCGCGAAGTCGGCACCGAAGGCAAGCTCGGCGGCCAGGCGGAAGTGAAAGACGTCAGCGGCGTGTGGAAAGACCTCACCGACAACGTCAACTCGATGGCCTCGAACCTCACCGGCCAGGTGCGCAACATCGCCGAAGTGGCCACGGCCATCGCGCGCGGCGACTTGACCGCAAGATCACGGTGGACGTGCGCGGCGAAATCCTGCAGCTGAAAGAGACCATGAACACGATGGTCGACCAGCTCAACAGCTTCGCGGCCGAAGTGACGCGCGTGGCGCGCGAAGTCGGCACCGAAGGCAAGCTCGGCGGCCAGGCGATCGTGCCGGGCGTCGCGGGCACGTGGAAGGACCTCACCGACAACGTCAACTCGATGGCGTCGAACCTGACGGGCCAGGTGCGCAACATCGCCGAAGTGTCGACCGCCATCGCGCGCGGCGACTTGTCGCGCAAGATCACGGTCGACGTGAAGCGGCGAAATCCTGCAGCTGAAAGAAACCATCAACACGATGGTCGACCAGCTGAACGGCTTCGCGGCCGAAGTGACGCGCGTCGCGCGCGAAGTCGGCACCGAAGGCAAGCTCGGCGGCCAGGCGCAGGTGCCGGGCGTCGCCGGCACGTGGAAGGACCTCACCGACAACGTCAACACGATGGCGAACAACCTGACGAACCAGGTGCGCGGCATCGTGAAGGTCGTGACCGCGGTCGCGAACGGCGACCTGCGCCAGCGCCTCACGGTGGAATCGAAGGGCGAAGTGGCGGCGCTCGCCGACACGATCAACAGCATGACCGACACGCTCGCGACGTTCGCCGACCAGGTGACGTCGGTGGCGCGCGAGGTCGGCGTCGAAGGCCGCCTCGGCGGCCAGGCGAACGTGCCCGGCGCGGCCGGCACCTGGAAGGATCTCACCGCGAACGTGAACCTGCTCGCGGCGAATCTCACGACGCAGGTGCGCGCCATCGCCGAAGTCGCGACCGCCGTGACCAAGGGCGACCTGACGCGCTCGATTCAGGTCGATGCGCGCGGCGAAGTGTCCGAGCTCAAGGACAACATCAACGCGATGATCGGCAACCTGCGCGCCACGACGGAGCGCAACACCGAGCAGGACTGGCTGAAGACGAACCTCGCGAAGTTCAGCCGCATGATGCAGGGCCAGCGCGACCTCGTGACGGTCGGCCAGATGCTGCTGGCCGAGCTGGCGCCGCTGGTCAACGCGCAGCAGAGCATCGTCTACGTCATGGACTTCGACGAGCGCGGGCCGATGCTCAAGCAGCTCGCCAGCTACGCCGACGCCCAGCCGAAGGCGACGAGCCGCGCCGCTACGCGCTGCGCGAAGGCCTGGTCGGCCAGTGCGCCGCCGACGGCCGCCGCATCCTGCGTCAACGACATTCCGCGCGAGGCGGTCCACGTGCGCAGCGGCCTGATCGAGGCCCGCGCCCGCAACCTCATCGCGCTGCCGGTGCTGTACGAAGGCCAGGTGAAGGCCGTCATCGAGCTCGCCTCGATGCACGAGTTCACCGCCTCGCACCTGGCGTTCCTCGAGCAGCTCACCGGCAGTATCGGCGTCGTGCTCAACACGATCGAAGCGACGATGCGCACCGAAGGCCTGCTCAAGCAGTCGCAGGAGCTCGCCGGCGAGCTGCAGGCGCAGCAGAAGGAGCTGCAGCAGACCAACGAAGAGCTCGCCAACAAGGCGCAGCTGCTCGCCGAGCAGAACGCCGAAGTGGAGCGCAAGAACCAGGAAATCGAGCTGGCGCGCCGCGCGCTGGAAGAGAAGGCGGCCGAGCTGGCGCTCACCTCGCGCTACAAGTCCGAGTTCCTCGCGAACATGTCGCACGAGCTGCGCACGCCGCTCAACAGCATCCTGATCCTCGGCCAGCAGCTGGCCGAGAACGCCGACAGCAACCTGAGCCCGCGCCAGGTCGAGTTCGCCAAGACCATCCACGGCGCCGGCACCGACCTGCTGAACCTGATCAGCGACATTCTCGACCTGTCGAAGATCGAGTCCGGCACGGTCACGGTCGAGTCCGAGGACCTGCTGTTCACGCACCTGCGCGAGACGATCGAGCGCAACTTCCGCCACGAGGCGGAAGCGCGCACGCTGTCGTTCGTCACGGACTTCGACGCCAGCGTCGGCCGCCACATCACGACCGACTCGAAGCGCCTGCTGCAGATTCTGAAGAACCTGCTGTCGAACGCGTTCAAGTTCACCGCGCACGGCAGCGTGCGCCTGCACGTCGGCCTCGCGAAGGGCGGCTGGAGCTCGGATCACCCGATGCTCAACCAGGCGGCTTCGGTCGTCGAGTTCGCGGTCACCGACACCGGCATCGGCATCGCGCCGGAGAAGCAGCGGATCATCTTCGAAGCGTTCCAGCAGGCCGACGCCGGCACCGCGCGCAAGTACGGCGGCACCGGCCTGGGCCTGGCGATCAGCCGCGAGCTGGCGCACCTGCTCGGCGGCGAGCTGCGGCTCACCAGCGTGCCGGGCTCGGGCAGCACGTTCACGCTGTACCTGCCGATCGGCTACATGGGCTCGGCCTACCTGCAGAACCCGGCGCAGTCCGGCCGCAGCGAAGCGAAGCCGCATCTTCCAGCCGATCGCGCTGCCGGCCGTGCGCGCCGAGGAGCTGCCCGACGATCGCGAGAACCTGGAGCCCGACGATCGGGTGCTGCTGATCGTCGAGGACGATCCGCACTACGCGAAGGTGCTGCTCAACCTCGCGCGCGACACGGAGTTCAAGGCGATCGTCGCGAAGACCGGCACGGAAGGCCTGAGCGCTCGCGCGCAAGCATCGGCCGACGGCGATCTCGCTCGACGTGTTCCTGCCGGACATGCTCGGCTGGACGGTGCTCAACCAGCTGAAGCGCGACACCGCGACGCGCCACATCCCGGTGCAGATCCTCACCGTCGAGGAAGAGCGCCAGTACAGCCTGGAGCGCGGCGCGTTCGCGTTCATGAACAAGCCGGCGACGACCGAAGGACTGGAAGCGGCGCTCGAGCGCATCAAGGAATTCGCCTCGCCGCGCATCCGCGAGCTGCTGGTGGTCGAAGACGATCCGGCCGAGCAGATGAGCATCGCCGAGCTGATCGGCTTCGACGACGTGAAGATCACGGCGGTCGGCAGCGGCGCCGAAGCGCTCGCGGCGCTGCAAGGAAAAGACGTTCGACTGCGTCGTGCTCGACCTGCGCCTGCCCGACATCTCCGGCTTCGAGCTGCTGGAGAGCATCCAGCAGGACGAGCGGCTGCGCGACACGCCGATCGTGGTGTTCACCGGCCGCGAGCTGTCGACTGCCGAAGAGGAAGAGCTGCGGCAGAAGGCGAAGAGCATCGTGCTGAAAGGCGTGCGCTCGCCCGAGCGCCTGCTCGATGAGACCGCGCTGTTCCTGCATCGCGTGATCACCGACCTGCCGCCGGCGAAGCAGCGCATGATCGAAACGCTGCATCAGTCCGACGAGCCGCTGCAGGATCGCAAGGTGCTGGTGGTCGACGACGACATCCGCAACATCTTCGCGCTCAACAGCCTGCTCGAGCGCCACAAGATGGCGGTGATCAGCGCGACCAACGGCCAGGACGCGATCAACCTGGTCGAAGCGACCGACGACCTGGCGCTGGTGCTGATGGACGTCATGATGCCGGAGATGGACGGCTACGAGACGATGCGCCGGATCCGCAGCAATCCGAAGTTCCGGCTGCTGCCGATCATCGCGCTGACGGCGAAGGCGATGAAGGGCGACCGCGAGAAGTGCCTGGAGGCCGGCGCTTCGGACTACGTCGCGAAGCCCGTCAACACCGAGCAGCTGCTGTCGCTCGTCCGGATGTGGCTGCACCGCTGAACGCACTGCATGACCGCTATCGCACGACAACGCCGAGCTGAGCGCGCGACTGCCGCGCGCAGCGCCGGACAAGGTCAACATCCTGCTGGTCGACGACCAGCCGGCGCGGCTGCTGTCGTACGAAACGATCCTGGGCGAGCTCGGCCAGAACCTGATCACGCGCGCGCTCGGGCGTCGAGGCGCTGGCGCGCCTGATGAAGGACGAGTTCGCGCTGGTGCTGCTCGACGTCAGCATGCCGGGCATGGACGGCTTCGAGACCGCGGCGATGATCCACGATCATCCGCGCTTCGAGCGCACGCCGATCATCTTCGTCACCGGCGTGCACGACACCGAGTTCGATCGCCTCAAGGGCTACAAGCTCGGCGCGGTCGACTACGTCTCGATCCCGGTCGTGCCGGAGATCCTGCGCAGCAAGGTCGTCGGTGCTGGTCGAGCTGCATTGCCAGCGGCTGGAGCTGCAGAAGCTCAACCGCAGCCTCGCGGACGCGAACGAGCAGCTCGAGCAGGCGAACACGACGCTGCAGGCGGAGAAGACGCGCGAGCTCGAAGTCGCTGAACCTGCATCTGCAGAAAGCGAACGCGGAGCTCGCGCGCGTCGAACCAGGCGCTGCAGGCCGAAATCGCCGAGCGCGCGCGCGCCGAGGCGGCGCTGCTCGAAGCCGACCGCCACAAGGACGAGTTCCTCGCGATCCTCGCGCACGAGCTGCGCAATCCGCTCGCGCCGATCCGCAACGCCGTCGAGATCATGGCGCGCTTCCCGATCGACAATCCGCAGCTGAAATGGTCGCGCGACGTCATCGACCGCCAGGCGCTGCACCTGACGCGGCTGGTCGACGACCTGCTCGACATCTCGCGCATCACGCGCGGCACGATCCGGCTGGCGCAGGAGCCAGTGCGCAGCGAGACGATCATCGCGCGCGCCGTCGAAGCGCTGCAGCCGATGATCGCCGAGCACCGCCACGAGCTGTCGATCGACTGTCCCGACGGCTCGCTCATGGTGCGCGGCGACCTGACGCGCCTGGTGCAGATCCTCGGCAACCTGCTCAACAACGCCGCGAAGTACACGAACGACGGCGGCCGCATCCACCTGAGCGTGCGGCGCGACGGCCGGTTCGTCGAGTTCCGCGTCAAGGACAACGGCATCGGCATCGCGCCGGATTCGCAGTCCAAGCTGTTCAACCTGTTCTCGCGCCTGGAGACGGCCGACGATCGCACGCCGGGCGGACTCGGCATCGGCCTGGCGCTGGTGCGCAAGCTCGTGGAGATGCACGCCGGCGAGGTCGCGGTGCGCAGCGCCGGCGTCGGTCAGGGCAGCGAGTTCGTCGTCCGCATTCCGCTGCTCGACAGCGTTCCCGCCGCCGCCGCGCATGCGGCGCGCACGGCGGCCGAGGCGCATGCCACGTCATCGCATCCTGGTCGCCGACGACAATCCCGACGCGCTCGAGAGCCTGGCGCTGCTGCTCGAATGCGACGGCCACGAAGTGTGGAAGGCTGCGAACGGCGCGGAGGCGTTCGAGCTGGCGGCGAAGTGCCAGCCGCACCTCGCGCTGCTCGACATCGGCATGCCGGTCCTCGACGGCTACGAAGCCGCACGGCGCATTCGCTCGCGAGACCTGGGGCAAGGCCATGATGCTGGTCGCACTGAGCGGCTGGGGTCAGAGCTCCGACGTGCAGCGCTCGCGCGAGTCAGGCTTCGATACGCACCTCGTGAAGCCGGCGAGCTTCGACGCGCTCGCTCAACTGCTCAGCCGCGTGCCGCCGGGTCCCGGCGGCAAGTAGTAGTGCGCCGCGCCCGGCTTGCCGCGGGCGACGCAAGACGGATCCGCGCCCCCGCGCACCAGATACCATTCGATGCGATTCGCCTGTCCGAGCGATTGCACCGGCGCGTTGCTGAAACAGGCCGTACGCGCGTCGTCGTTGATGACGAGCTGGCGACCCGGCTTCTCGGAAAGCCACAGCGCCGCATCGGCCATCTCCTGCTCTGCTTCGCGCCAGCGCGCATGACCGAAGTGCACGATCTGGCGGCGCGCGTTCAGAACGTATTGTTCCTTGAACGCGACGCAGGCCGAGCTCCTGCCGCGGGTCGGCAGCTCGCTCGATGCGCGCGACGAACTCCGCGCCGGAGCGCGCGTCGTTCAGTTGCGGATTCACCCAGAAGCTCACGATGAGCAGCGTTGACGCGAGCAGTGCCGGCGAAGGCCAGGAAGCCGCGTCGCGGGCGCGCGATGGCACAAACGACTGCGCCCGCGATCGCGATCAGCACGAGCGGTCCGAGCGGATCGATGTCGTAGGTCGCGACGAAATCGGCGCGCTTGTCGGGTCGCGCAAGAAGATAGAACACACGCAGTCACGCACAGGGCGCCCACTGCCGACAGCCAGCACGAACATCGCACGTTGCGCCCCACGACGCGTCGCGACCTGCGCGAGATATGGCGCACAGAGCAACGCGAACGCGGGCACTGCCGGCAACACGTAAACGCCGCGCTTGCCGGTGCTGAGACTGAAGAACAGCACGACCAGCACGATCCAGGACGCCAGCAACGCGATGCGCAGATCGAACGAGCGCAGCGCGTTGCGCCAATGACCGAACAGCCACGGCACGAGCAGCGTGAGCGGCAGCCACAGCGCCGGAATCACGTTGACGAGGAAGTACCAGAACGGCTCGCGATGATGCCAGGCATTGCCGTATCGATTGACGGTCTGGTCGAACAGGATGTCGTCGCGATACGCGGCCAGCGCCGGATCGCTGTTCGCGCGCGAGCAGCATCGGCACGAGCCAGATGCTCACGGCAGCGAGGAACGCGAGCGGACCGAGGAGCCAGCGCGCGCCGCCACCCGGTGCCTTGCGCGGCTGCCAGCGCGGATCGCGCAGCATCGCGAACGGAATCAGCACGAGCAGCGGCAGGAAGCCGACGCCCTTCGTGATCACGCCGAGCCCGGCTGCGGCCCAGCCGATCGTGTACCAGCGCCACGACGGGCCGAGCAGCAAATGGCGCAGCAGTCCGTACAAGCTCGAGCGTCGTCCAGAAACACAACGTCGCGTCGATCTGCGCCTGCCGCGCCTGCCACACGAATTGCACCGTGAACAGCAGCGCCAGCGCGCGCCGCGAGTCCGGCCTCGCGATTCCACAAGCGGCGGCCGAGGTCGTAGACCAGTGCGACGCAGCCGAATCCCGCGAGAAACGATGGCAGCAGGAAAGCGACGCGCAACGAATGCGTCAGTTGCAGGCCCAGCGCGATCAGCCAGAAGAACAACGGCGGCTTGTCCGGGTACGGCTGCCCGCCCACGCGCGGCAGCAGCCAATCGCCGGTCGCGACCATGTCGCGCGCCACGAGCGCGAAGCGCGGCTCGTCCGCCGGCCACGGATCGCGCAAGCCGATGCCCGTCGCGATCAGCAGCAGCGCCAGCTCCAGCAGCCACGAGCAGATCCACCCACGGCGATTGATTGTTGTGCGCAGCGGAGCCGTCAAACATCTGATGAATTCCAATCCTTCAATGGCGCGGACGCGCGTCGGCGCCGCATTCTACGCATGGTTGCGTGACCGATGGACAGCGGGCCTCGCGCTGCGTTCCGACATCTCGCTGATACTGGTCGCCTCGGTCGCGTGGGCCGTGCTGTACAACTTGCAGTTCTGGCATCAGGCGATCGCCGCGATGTGGCATCCGACGCCCGGTGCCGTGCTGTTCCTGGTTTCTCTGTGCGTCGTGGTCGTGTGTCTGCAGGCACTGCTGCTCGCGCTCGTGCCGACGCGCCTCGGACTGCGGATCGCGGCCAGCGCGCTATTCCTGGTCGCCGCGATCAGCTCCTACTTCGCCAGCGCCTACGGCGCGGTCATGAACCAGGAGATGATGCGCAACGTGATCGAGACCGACCCTGCCGAGGTCGGCGGCCTGATCAGTTTCGATCTGCTCGCCCACGTCGCGCTGCTCGGCGTCGCTGCCCGCCGTGCTGGTCTGGCGCGTGACGCTCCCCTCCTCCACCTGGCGCGTGCAATTGCGACAGCGGCTGGTCTTCGTCGGTTCCGCGCTCGCACTGTGCGCAGTCGCGCTGTTCGCCTGCTCGGCGAACTACGCAGTCTTCTTTCGCGAGCACAAGCCGGTCCGCTACGCGCTGAGTCCGGCTGCGCCGCTCGTGAGTTTCATTGGCCTGCTGTCCGCGAAGGAACGTCGCGATCCGCACGCACCGCTGATCGACCCCGCCGGCAACGTGCAGCGCATCGCGGCGGTCCGCGCCAAGCCGCTGGTGCTGTTCCTGGTCGTCGGCGAGACGGCGCGGGCCGCGAATTTCCAGCTCGGCGGCTATGCGCGCGCGACGAACCCGCGAGCTGCAGCACCGGCCGGACGTCGTGTACTTCGATCATGCGACGTCGTGCGGAACGGCGACGGCGATCTCCGTGCCGTGCATGTTCTCGCACCTGCCGCGCGAGCGCTTCGACGTCGATCAGGCCGACCGCTACACGAATCTGCTCGACACGCTCGACGAAGGCGGATTTCGACGTCGAGTGGCGCGACAACAATGCGGGCTGCAAGGGCGTCTGCGCGCGCGTCGTGCAGGTCGCCTATCCGGGCGAGTCCGATCCCGTGCACTGTCCGAACTCGTACTGCTACGACGAAGTCATGCTGAGCGATCTGGCTGCGCGCCTGGAAACGCTGCAGCAGGACACCGTAGTCATCTTCCATGCAATCGGCAGCCACGGCCCTGCGTACGCGGAGCGCTATCCGCCGCAGTTCGAGGTCTTCAAGCCGGCCTGCCGCTCCAACGAGCTGCAGCGCTGCACCGAGGAGGAAGTCGTCAACGCCTACGACAACTCCATCGCCTACACGGACACGTGCTGTCGCGAAGCAGATCGACCTGCTGCAAGCGAACGCGAGCCGTTTCGACAGCGTGCTGCTCTACGCCTCGGATCACGGCGAATCGCTCGGCGAGCAGGGAATCTATCTGCACGGCATGCCGTACGCGTTCGCGCCGCGCGTCGCAGAAGGAAGTGCCGATGCTGCTCTGGGCCTCGCGAGGCTACGTCGAGCGCACCGGCCTGAGCATGAGCTGCGTCCAGGCGCGCTCGCACGACGCGGTCAGCCACGACAACCTGTACCACACCGTGCTGGGAGCATTGGCGGTGCGCAACGCGGTCTACGACCCAGCGCTGGACATCCTGGCCGGGCTGCCGCGTCGGCGCTGCCGCAGGAGCACGAGTAATCGCGATTGCCAAAATCGATTGATTTTGTCGCCGATCGGCGTCTTAACTAGCAGGCCATGTACACCGACCGACCGTGAACTGATCGCCGCCATGCTGGCGGGCGACGAGGCTGCGTTCCGCAGCTTCTTCACGGCGTATTTTCCGCGGGTATACCGCTTCGCTCTGCCGCGGCTGAACGGCGAGGTCGAGGCGGCGAAAGAAGTCGTGCAATCGACGCTGATCAAGGCAATGCGCAACCTCGCGGGCTATCGCGGCGAGGCCGCGCTGTTCAGCTGGCTGTGCCAGATCTGCCGGCGCCAGATCGTCGACTACCTGCGCGCGAACAGGCGTCACGCGGAGAATGTAGTGTTGATCGACGACAGCCCGGAGCTGCGCGCCGCGCTCGAAGCGGTGGCAGCGCCGGCCGCGGACGATCCGCTGCAGGGCTACGGCAACGCGGAGACGCGGCGGCTCGTGCAATCGGTGCTCGACCGCCTGCCGGCGCGCTACGGCGACGTGCTGGAGTGGAAGTACATCGAAGGCCGCAGCGTCGAGGAGATCGGCGAGCTGCTCGGCATCGGCCAGACGGCGGCGCAATCGGTGCTGGCGCGCGCCCGCATTGCGTTTCGGGAGGCACTGGAGACGGTATTCGGTTCGACGGCCCAGGATGTCCTGGCGGCCCTTCGCGGGAAATGAGCTCCTATGACAACCGGAATCGACAAGACCGGTCCGCAGGATACGGACTCGGAACTCTCCAAGGCCGACGAGGCCGGGGATCGAGGAGTTGCTGCGGCAGGTCGGCGCACGCGACGAGCCTGCCGCCGACATGATGCGCGAGGTGGAGGCCGCGGTGCATGCCGAATGGCAGAGCATGCTGCAGGAACGCCGCGCACGGCGCCGCGTCGTCGCGTTGGGGATTGCAGCCAGCGCGCTGCTCGCTGTCGGCGCTCGCCGTGTTCGGTGTGCGCTATCTCGCGCCGGAGCCGATGCAGGTCGCGCAGATCACGCGCGTCGACGGGCACCTGCTGGTGCGGCCGGATGAGCAATCGGCGCGTGAGCTCGCGGTTGCGCAGAGTGTGTCCACCGGCGAGACGATCCAAACGGATGACCGCTCGCGCGCCGCGCTGCAATTCGGCGATGGACGTGTCGCTGCGCCTGGATCACGGCACGATCGTGAAGATTGCGTCGGCCGATGAGCTGGTGCTGACGGCCGGCGCGCTGTACGTCGATTCGCAGGCACGACGATCCGCAGGAACTGACGATCCGCACGGATGCAGGCTCCGTGCGCCACGTCGGCACGCAATACCAGGTGCGCACGCACGCCGACGATATGGAAGTCAGCGTGCGCGAAGGTCGCGTGATGATCGCCAATGCCGCGGGCACGAGCAGCGGCGTCGCGGGCGAAAGGATCCGAGTCACGCCGCGCGGCGAGATCGTGCGCAGCACCGTCGCCGCCCACGATCCGGTGTGGCAATGGGCTGCGCACGCCGCGCCGCTGTTCGACATCAATGACCAGCCGCTCACCGAGTTCCTGACTGGGTCGCGCGCGAGACCGGCCGCAAGGTCGTGTATGCGTCGGACGCGGCGCGGAGCACGGCGAACGACGTCAAGCTGCGCGGCTCGATTGCCGGTCTCGATCCGGACACGGCGTTGAACGCGGTGCTTTCCACTACGCAGTTGCGGCGGTTTCAGACCAAAGATGAATTGATCGGGATCGCGCTCGCGACCGACTGATTCCGCAGCTGACCGCTCCGTCCAACCCCGCAGCACATATTGCTCGCCAGGGGGCTGACATGGCGCGGAGCTCTTGCGGAGCGCCGACGACGTTGGCTGCTGCTGGCGCCGTTGTGCGCGCACGCGGCGCCAGTCGCACGCGACGCTCGAGCTCGAACAGCGCGGCGCGCGCATCGGCGACATCGAAATCCAGGTCGACGACGTCTTCGAGAACACGACACGGCTCGCCGCGCCGTACCGCATCGCCAACGATCTGCACATCTCGACGCACGACGGGACGGTGCAGCAGCAACTGCTGTTCCACACCGGCGATCCTGTACAACCGCCGCATGCTCGACGAAACCGCGCGCCTGCTGCGCGCGCAGCGCTATCTCAACGAGGCCACGTGTCGAGCCGGTCCGCTACAACGAGGCCGACAACACCGTCGACGTGCTGGTGCGCGTGCACGACGTGTGGACGCTGAGCCCCGGCCTCTCGTTCGGCCGCAAGGGCGGCGAAAACAGCACGCGCGTGAAGTTCGCGGACACGAACTTTCTCGGGCTCGGCAAGGAGCTGTCGCTCGCACGCTCCAGCGACGTCGATCGCACGGCCTGGGAGCTCGGCTACGTCGACCCGAACGTCTTCGGCAGCTGGTGGAAGCTGTCGGCGGCCTACTCGTCGCTGAGCGACGGCAGCGAGAAGGCGCTGTCGCGCTGGAACGTCCGTTCTATGCATGGATACGCGCTGGAGCGCGGACTCTCCGCCGCCGACACCGACCACCGTTCGTCTCGCGCTACTCGCTCGGCCACGCCGGTCGAGCGGCTGCAGATGCAGGAACGCCAGTTCGAGATCGGCGGCGGCTTCTCCGACGGACTGCACGACGGCTGGACCACGCGCTACCTCGGCGGCATTCCGCTACGACGCCCGCGAATTCTCCGGCGCTCGCGACGACCGCCACTGGCGTCCATCCCCGCCGACCGCGTCGTCGCCTATCCATGGATCGGCTTCGAAGTCATCGAAGACGAGTACGTGCAGCACACGCAATCTCGATCAGATCGGCCGCACCGAAGATCTGTACCTCGGCCTGAGCGCGCGCCTCGAAGCTGGGTTCGCCGGCACGGCTTTCGGCTCGACGCGCGATGGCCTGATTCTCAACGGCAAGCTGCAGGCCGGCGCGGATCTCGGCGCATCGAGCAGTACCTGTTCAACTCGCTCGGCTTCGCACGCGCTCGAGGGCGATGCGCTCGCCAAC
This sequence comes from uncultured Gammaproteobacteria bacterium, assembly GCA_963830745.1. Classification (GTDB taxonomy): domain Bacteria; phylum Pseudomonadota; class Gammaproteobacteria; order Steroidobacterales; family Steroidobacteraceae; genus Steroidobacter. The sequence continues at coordinate 348,182 of CAWHNL010000004.1, read as the reverse complement.
GCATCGCTCGACCTGGGGCAGTCGCTACTACCTGCGCCAGTCGCGTGCATCGCGTGCTTCTTCGCGTCCGTGAGCGGCACCGTCACTTCGCATCTCGATCCGGAAGAACAACTGCTGCTCGGCGGCGACAATGGCCTGCGTGGTTATCCCCTGCGCTACCAGGCCGGGACCGCCAGCGCGCTGGTCACGCTCGAGCAGCGGTTCTACACCGACTGGCAGCCGCTGAAGCTGTTCAATGTCGGCGCGGCCGTGTTCTTCGACGCCGGGCGCACCTGGGGCCACGACGCCTTCGCCGCTGCCACCGGCGGGCTGGCTGAAGGACGTCGGGCTCGGCCTGCGACTGGGCAGCGCGCGCTCCGGGCTCGGCAACGTGCTGCACATCGATCTCGCGTTCCCGCTCGATCGCAGCAGCGACATCGACAGCGTGCAGCTGCTCATCGAAACGCGGCGGTCGTTCTGATAGCTGCAGCTCCTTGCGCTTCTGGTGGTCACATCTGCATGCGCCGCTCGCGGTCTTCGTCGTGCTCGCGACGGTCTTCGCGATCGACGCCGCTCGACGTCACGATCGCGCGCGCTGTGCTTCTTCGATGCGAGCATGCTGCGCTGGATCGGCGCGCGACAGCTGGTCGCGAACGAGCTGATCCACACCGGCGGCCGCTGGGCGATCCGCGCGCTCATCGCCTCGTGCTGGCCCTCTGGATCGCGACCTATGTCGAGCGCGACTGGCGCGCGCTGCGGCGGCCGGCCGCATTCTTCATCGTCTGCGGCGCTGCTCTCGATCGGCGTCGTCGGCCTGCTCAAGACCGTGACGAACGTCGACTGCCCGTGGGATCTCGGGCCGTTCGGCGGCCGTTTCCCGTACGTCGAGCTGTTCGCCGACCGGCCCGATGCGTTGCGCCTCGGCCGTTGCTTCCCCGCAGCTCATGCCAGCTCCGGTTACGCCATGCTCGCCCTATACTTCGCGTTTCGCGAGCGACACGCGACGCTGGCGAAGCTCGGGCCTTGGATTGGGACTGCTGACAGGACTGATGTTCGGCATCGCGCAGCAGGCACGCGGCGCGCACTTCGTCTCGCACGACCTGTGGAGCGCGTTCCTCGTCTGGACGGTCACGCTCTCGATCTATGCATTCGCCTTCCGCGCGCGGCTGTGGAAGTATCGGTAGGAACATGAAGCAGCGCCTGCCTCGCCGGCTGGCTGCTGATCTGCACCCTGCTGGCCGCTCCAGCCTCAGCGCAGGAGCTTGCGCGGGCGGCGCGTCAGCGAAGTGCTCGACGAGCTGCGCTCGGCGGGGCTGACCTTCATCTACAACACGCAGATCGTGCCGAGCGGATCTGCGCATAGAGACTGAGCCGCGCGCACGCGGGGGCGTGGAGCTGGCGCGCGAAGTTCCTCGCAGCGCACGGCCTCGCGTTGTCGCAAGTCGCTCCGGGCGTCTTCGCCGTCGTAGCGGGCCCCGCGCGCACGCCAGCGCCGATCGCGCCGACGACGGCGCACCTGCGCAGGAATCGCAGCTCGAAGAGGTCGTCGTGCAGACCAGCCGCTATCACGCTCGCGACCGGCGATCTCGCGACGCACACGTTCCTGACGCAGGAGCAAGTGAAGAACATGCCGCGGCTCGCCGACGAGACGCTGCGCGCCGTGCAGCGCCTGCCCGGCACGACGACCAACGGCTTTTCCAGCATCGGCTCCGTGCGCGGCGGCGAGCCGAACGAGACCGCGATCGTGCTCGACGGCCTGCGGCTGTACGAGCCGTTCCACCTGAAGAATTTCCTGAGCCCGGTCAGCCTGCTCGATTCGCGGCTGATCGACGGCATCGAGTTCTACTCCGGCGGCTTTCCGGTCGTGTACGGCGATCGCATGAGCGCGATCATCGATGCCACGACCGTGCGGCCCGCAGACCCGCGCTACTTCGAGCTCGGGCTCAACCTGTTCCACGCCAGCGCGCTCGGCCGCCACACAGTTCGCCGACGGTCGCGGCCACGCGCTCGTGTCCGCTCGCCGCAGCAACCTCGGCGACCTCGCGCACCTGAGCGAGAACGATTTCGGCGAGCCGCAGTACTCCGACGGTTTTGCTCGCGCTCGACTACGCGCTTCAGCGACGCGACGCGCGGCTCGCTCGACACGCTCGTTTCGAGCGACACGATCGTCGCGCGGCAAGTCGGCGGGGCGAACAGAGCGCCCGCGCGCGAAGTATCGCAACATCTACGCGTGGGCGACGCTGGATCACGATTGGTCGCAACGCGCGCAGCGACGCGCGTGATCGCCTCGTTCACCGACCTGGAGAACCGCCGCCAGGGCGAGGTCGACGAGCCTGGGATCCGCACGGCGCGCGTGAGTGACGAGCGGCTGTTCCACGTCGTCGGACTGCGCATCGAGAACAGCCTCGACACCGGCATGCTCGAGCATCGCTTCGGCGCCGAAGTGCGGCGGCTGTGGGGCGACTACGACTACTCCGAGCGAAGTGCACGTGCTGCCGGGCTTTCCGTTTCCGGGGTCGCCGGGATTCGACACGGCGCGCACGACCGAGCCGTCGCCGCAAGGCTACGAGTCTTCGGGTTACTGGGACGTCACGAGCGCAACTCAACGAGCGCTGGGCCATCCAGGGCGGCTTGCGCATCGACACGCAGACGTACGACGGCTCCGACGACGGCGAGCAATGGAGCCCACGCATCGGCGTGCTCTACACGCTGTCGCCGCAGACGCAACTGCGCGCGAGCGTCGGGCCGCTTCGTCCAGTTCCAGGGCATCAACGAGCTGCAGGTCGAGGACGGCGTCGACACGTTCTATCCGGCGCAGCACGCGTATCACTGGATCCTCGAGCGTCGATCATGCCTTCGCCGCCGGCCTCGACCTGCGAGTCGAAGCGTTCCTGCAAGGACTACCGGCACATCAATCCGCGCTTCGAGAACATCTTCGATCCGCTGGTGCTGCTGCCCGAAGCGGAGTTCGACCGCGTGCGGATCGCGCCGGAGATGCCCGCGCGACCGGAGTGGAAATGCTGCTGCGGCTGCGGCCGCACGGCTCGTGGAGCGGATGGCTGAGCTACAGCTGGTCGCGCGCGGAGGATCACGTGAATGGCATGGACGTGCCGCGCAGCTGGGATCAGCGCCACGCGGTGAACCTCGGCATCGTCTGGTCGAAAGGTCCCTGGAACGCGACGCTGACCGACAGCTTTCACACCGGCTGGCCGACGACGGTGCTGGAAGTGACCGGCGACGGATACGGGCAATCCGCAGATCGTGCTCTCGCGCCGCAACCGCGCGCGCCTCAGTGACTACAACACGCTCGACCTGCGCGTGACACGCACGTTCGCTCTGCCGCACGGCGCGCTCGACGTGTTCGTCGAAGTGAACAATGCGCTGTCGCGCGCGAACGCGTGCTGCATCAAGCTACGAAGTCACGCGGAATCCGGACGGCTCGCTGAACTATTCGCGCGACGAGGATTCGTGGCTGCCGCTGGTGCCTTCGGCGGGCGTGTTGTGGCGGTACTGAGGAGTCAGGCTTCAGCCCGACTGACTTGCCGGGCGCAGCCCGAGCGCGACGACGTTCGCGACCTCGCGCGCGATGTGCCGCTGTTGCGCGGGATCGCGCGGCACGTCGTCCTTGACGAGCCAGCTGACCAAGCCCGGCAACATCAGCGCGCGCGCCTCGATGTCCTCGATCGGCGCGATGCTGCCCTCCTCGATGCCCTGGCGGAGCAGCCCGTGGTACGCATCGCCCAGCAGGCCCGAGTTGCGGTCGAACGCGGCCTGCCCTTCCGGCGACAGCGCGCCGTGACCGACGAGCGGCGATAGCGGCGTCAGCTCGTCGCTCGGATATGCGAGCGCGAGCGCGTGCATGGCCGCCGCCAGCGCGTCGAGCCGCGAGCCGGGGTGCTCGAGCATGCGGTCCTTGATGAGGAAGAAAATGCGGAACGCGCGGTCGTAGCACGCGGCGACCAGGTCCTGCTTGCTGCCGATGTGATGGTGCAGCGTGCGCTTGGTCGTGCCGACCTGTGCCGCGATCTCGTCGAGCGACGTCGCGTCGATGCCCTTGCGGTTGAACAGTCTCGATGCCACTCGCAACAGCGCTTCGCGTTTCGCCTGGCCGGCTGCATCGCGATCGAACGCGCTCACGACCGGCGGCGACAACGCAGCAAGATCCAGCGGCTGAAAATCCGGCAGCCGCGGCGCGCGCGAGAATCCTTCGAAGACGGTTGCGGTGGCCGCAGCGAGGAGCCGGGAGTGTCCCATCGGACCGACCTGGTGCGCCCACGGCCGCGCGAGCGGCGCCCACGTCACGAGGCTGAGAATGATGCGCGCCGTGACCTCGACGTCGCACGCGTCTGAGCACGCCTTCCCGCTCGCCGGTCTCCAGCACATGCGCGAGACGCGTCGCCAACGCGTCGTACAACCCCTGGATCGTGTCGCGCTGAGTCGCGTTCAGCATCGCGATCTCGGCGCGCGCGGCGATCTCGGGCTCGTTCGGGTCGAGCATGCGCGTGACGAACACGCGCAACACATCGGCGGCTGTGCCGCCGGCGCGACCGGCTTCGAGCAGATGGCGTGCAGTGATTTCCGCGGCGCGCCGATAACACTGGAACACCAGGTCTTCGCGGTCCGCGACGTAGTAGTACATCGCGCCGCGCGTCACGCCGAGCTTCGCCGCGATTTCCGCGAGCGAAGTGAGCAGCACGCCTTTCTCGTTCAACTGGCGCGCGGCTTCGTCCAGCACGCGCTCGTGCTTGTTCGCGGCGCTCGAGGACGAGGTCGCAAGTTGTTCGACAGATGGCGTTGCAGGCATGAAAGAGCCGCCGGGGGGAGCGGAGGGAGCGTACAGCTTTTCCCGCAATACGCACTAGGCACCGTTGGGCCGGTCCGCGCGCTGCCGAATCGTTAAACGATTCTGCTCGATGGAAATAGCTTGGGCTGGAGATTTTACATTTCGGTGTATATCTACACTTCTATAGCAAATCAAGAAAAACCTGTGATATATCAGCCGTGCCGCCGACTCCGGCACGAGCATCAATGACCGGCAGCGGCAGCAGGACGCGTCCGACGGCTGCGAGCCGGACGGCGCACGAAAAGGTGGCATATCAACAGGGGGTTAACTATGAAAACCATCGATCGCTGGCAGCGCCGCTGCGCCGTCGGCCTCGGCCTGCTGCTGCTGGCGGCGGCCGCGCAGGCTCAGACGAATCCGTTCCAGAAAGGGCCCGATCCGACGTCCGCGATCCTCAACGCGACCGCCGGTCCGTTCGCTGTCGCCACGACGTCGGTGTCGAGCGCTCGTGACGCGGCTTCGGCGGCGGCACTGTGTACTACCCGACGACCGCTGGCTCGTACGCGACCGTGGCGATCTGCCCCGGCTTCACGGCGACCCAGTCGTCGATCGCGTGGATCGGGCGGCGCCTGGCGACGCACGGCTTCGTCGTCATGACGATCAACACGAACTCGACGTTCGATCAGCCGCCGAGTCGCGCGACGCAGCTCATGGCCGCCCTGCGCTACCTCACCAACTCGAGCAACAGCACCGTGCGCGCCCGCGTCGACGCCAACCGGCTCGGCGTCGCAGGACATTCGATGGGCGGCGGCGGCTCGCTGATGGCGGCGCGTGACAACCCGTCGCTGAAAGTCGCGGTGCCGATGACGCCGTGGAGCACGACGAAGAGCTTCTCGACGGTGCGCGTGCCGACCATCATCTTCGGCGCGGAGAACGATTCGGTTGCGCCGGTTTCGTCGCACTCGATCCCGTTCTACACGAGTCTGCAGGCCTCGCTCGACAAGGCGTACGCGGAGCTCAACAACGCCAGCCATCTCGCGCCGAACAGCACCAACACGCCGATCGGCCGCTACACGGTGTCGTGGGCCAAGCGCTTCATGGACAACGACCTGCGCTACGACCCATTCCTGTGCGGCTCGGCGCACACGGCGTTCGCGACACCGACGGTGTTCTCCGACTATCGCTCGACGTGCCCGTACTGAAAAATAAGCCAGCAGAGATAGTTTGCGTGGGGGTAAGCCCGCGGGGGTCGGCGCGGCGGCGGCTGCGCAAGCAGCCGCCGTCCCGCTTTTCGCAGCATGAGGAAGCGCACCTACATCTGGCTCGGCGTCATGGCGATCGCCCTCGTCGGCGGTGTGCTGGCCTCGTGTTCGACCTTGGGCACCGCAAACGAGCCGCAGCCGACGCCTGCAGTTGCGGTTCGGAACGAGCCCGCAGCCGCGGTCGATTCGAGCGATGGCGCGCGAGCAGCAGGAGCCGGCCGCAGACACGCCGGCGCAGCCAGTCGACACCGCCGCGCCGCGGAAACCACGTGGCGCAGACGAACGACAAGACATTTCGCGTCAACGATTCCGAACGGCTGGTGCTCGACGAGCAGACGCGGCTGAACATGGAAGCGTTGTTCGCGCGCACCGAGCACGATCGTCTCGCTGAGGCGAAACAGCAGGCGATCGAGCCGCTGCCCGCCGCGGCCGGCGCGCAGGCAGCGGAGCTGCTCGCGCAGTACGACAACTATCAGCAGGCGCAGCGACAGGCGTACCCGCCCGGCGTCGCACCGGCGACTGAAGAAGCGGCGCTGGCCGAGCTGGATGGCTTGCATGCGCTGCGCGTGGCGCACTTCGGTCCGCTCGTCGCGCGCGCGCTGTACGGCGAGGAAGAAGCCGTATCGCGGCAGCTGGTCGAGTTGATGCGCTTGGAGAAGGACCAGAGCCTGACGATGGAAGAAAAAGCAGTGCGCGCCCAGCAGCTGCGCGATTCGCTGCCGACCCGAACAGCGCTGAGCGCCCTCCCGGCGCGCAAACGCGGCTACACTTCGCCGCGAATGAAACTGTCGCTGCTCTCCCGAAGCCTGCACAAGTGGCTCGCGCTGTTCGTCGGCGTGCAACTGCTGATCTGGGCGGTCACCGGCTTCTACATGGTCGCGATCGACCTCGACTTCATTCACGGCGATCCGCTCGTGCGCAACCTGCGAACGCCGGTCGGCAGCATCGACGACTGCCCTACCCGTCTCGCAGCTCACCAGCCGCTATCCGGAAATCACGCTCGTCTCGCTGCACTCGCTGCCCGTGCTGAGCTCACCGGTCTACGAGCTGACGGCGGCCGGTCGCAGAGTCCTGGTCGATGCCGCAACCGGACAGCAGCTGTCGCCGCTCTCTGTCGGGAATGATTCGCCAGCTCGCGCGCAGCTACTACGCCGGCAGTGGCCAGCTGAGCGCGGTGCAGTTGCTGGAGCACGAGGTGCCGATGGAAGTGCGCGGCCGTGCCCCGCCCTTGTGGCGCGCGGACTTCGACGACTGGTTGCAAACGACGCTCTACCTGCATCCCGACACCGGCGCGCTGGTCGCGCGGCGGCACCGCTTGTGGCGTTGGTACGATTTCCTCTGGATGCTGCACATCATGGATTACGGCGAGCGCGAGACGCCGACTGGCGTCGTGCCGCGCGTTGCGACCGTGCTCGGCGCCGTTACGGTCGTGAGCGGCGTGTGGATGCTGTACTTCAGTTTCTGGCGTCCGCGCACGGTGGGCCGATAGACCGAGTTCGCCATGCTCTTCCTGCGCAAGCTTCACAAGTGGCTCGGCCTCATCATCGGACTGCAGATCGTTCTTTGGGCAGCGAGCGGCGTGATGTTCGCGTGGCTCGATCGTGACGACGTCAGCCGCCGCGAACCGCGTGCGCGACCGTCGAGCCGGCTGTTCTCTCCCCGACGATCGTGAAGACCGAGCCTGCGACGTGGCTCGGCGACTATGCGCCGCAGGATCTTTACGACCTCCGCGCGGTCTCACTCGCGGACCGCTGGGTCTGGCGCGTCGAGCTGCGGGATCGAGTGGAGCTGCGCGCCATCGAAGACGGTGCGCGTGTGAAACTCGACGAAGACTGGCTGCGCCGCCTCGCGCTCGGTCGCTACGCCGGCGGCGGTCGACTCGTTGCCGCGACTTTGCAGACGCAACCGGACATCGCATCGCGCGCGAGCGGTCCAGTGTGGCAGGCGCAGTTCGACGACCCGCAACGCACGACGCTGTATTTCGCTGCGGACGACGGGCATTTCATCGCCGCAAGGACGGCTTCCTGGCGCCTGTACGATTTCTTCTGGATGCTGCACACGATGGACTACGCCGGCCGCGACAACTTCAACAACCCGCTGATCGTCACGATCGGCATGGCGGCGCTGTGGCTGTCGATTTCCGGAATGCTGCTGCTGACGCGGAGCTTCCGATGATCTCGCGCCGTCGCTTCGTGCACGGCTTCGCCGGCGCGGCACTCGTGCTCGGCGCGGCACGCTGGAATGCGACTCGCGGCGCCGAGATGCGGCCCGGTACGGTATTGAGCGGCACGCAGTTCGACCTGACGATCGACGAATTGCCGGTGAACTTCACGGGCGCGCGCCGCACGGCGATCGCCATCAACGGGCAAGTGCCCGGACCGACGCTGCGCTTTCGCGAAGGCGACACGGTCACGATCCGCGTCACGAACCGGCTGCGCACCACGCACGCGCTTGCACTGGCACGGGCTCATCGTGCCCGCAGACATGGACGGCGTGCCCGGCGTCAGCTTCGCCGGCATCGCGCCCGGCGCGACGTTCGACTATCGCTTCAAAGTGAATCAGTCGGGAACGTACTGGTATCACGCGCACGCGCGCTTTCAGGAACAGGTCGGCCTGTATGGCTCGATCGTCATCGATCCGCGCAACGGCGAGCGCCACGTGCGCAGCGCGAGCACGTCGTGCTCTTCTCCGACTGGAGCGACCTCGATCCCGAGGACATCTACCGGACGCTGAAGCTGCAGAGCGACTACTTCAATCTCGGCAAGCGCACGGCCGCGCGATTTCGTGCGCGACGCGCGTTCGCAAGGGCTGGGCGCCGCGTTCGCCGAGCGCCGCGCGTGGGGCGCGATGCGCATGCAGCCCACGACCTCGCCGATGTCTCGGCATACGCGTACACGTATCTGACCAACGGCGTGACACCGGCGGGCAACTGGACTGGGACGTTCGCGAAGGGCGAGCGCGTGCGGCTGCGCTTCATCAACGGCTCGTCCATGAGCGTCTTCGACGTCCGGATCCCGGATCTGAAGCTGACCGTCGTCGCGGCCGATGGCCAGGACATCGAGCCGGTCACCGTCGACGAGCTGCGCATCGCCGCGGCCGAAGTGTTGACGTGATCGTCGAGCCGCAGGACGATCGCGCGTACACGATCTTCGCGCAGTCGATCGATCGCTCCGGCTACGCACGCGGCACACTCGCGCCGCGCGCCGGCATGGAAGCGCCGGTCCCGCCGCTCGATGCGCGGCCGCGTGCTCGCGATGAGCGATATGGGAATGGCGCATGAGGGCGGCGCAGCATGCGCACCATGGGGGACAGCCAGCCGCACAGAGAGCCGCTGAAGCGCCGACATCAGCCCATCGTGGACATGCGAGCCGAACAACCGCGCACGAATCTCGACGACCCCGGCCCGGGCTTGCGCAACAACGGTCGGCGGGTGCTCACCTACGCGGACCTGCACACGCTCGGCGGGCCGATCGATCCGCGCGAGCCGGGGCGCGAGCTGGAGCTGCACGTCACCGGTCACATGCAGCGCTTCATCTGGTCGTTCGACGGCCGCAAGTTCTCCGAGGCGCCGCCGTTGCGCTTCACTTACGGCGAGCGGCTGCGCATCTCGCTCATCAACGACACGATGATGACGCACCCGATTCACCTGCACGGCATGTGGAGCGAGGTCGAAGACGAGTCCGGCGCGTTCCTCGTGCGCAAGCACACAGTGGCGCTGCAGCCGGGCCAGCAGGTCCGCTACGCCGTGACCGCGGACGCGCTGGGCCGCTGGGCGTTTCATTGCCACCTGCTCTATCACATGGAAGCGGGCATGTTCCGCGAGGTGCACGTCGAATGAGGTGGGCGCATCGCAGTGGCGGCGCTCACTGTCGCGGGCAGCGCAGTCGCGCAGCACGTGCCGCCCGATCCGCCGCAACATCTGCTGCCGCATCAGTCGTACGAGCAGATGGCGGAAATGATGCGCATGGACGACACCGAGCGTTACGGCCGCGTCACCGTGGATCAGCTCGAGTGGCAGAGACGCCAATCATGCGGACATCGCTTGGGATGCGCAGGCGTTCTACGGCGGTGACTATCACAAGCTGTGGCTGAAGACCGAAGGCGTGCACGAGCAGGACGAAAACGACGTCCGGATCGAAGCGCTTTGGAATCGCATCGTCTCGCCGTGGTGGAGCACACAAGTCGGCGTGCGGCACGACTCCGGCGAGGGGCCGTCGCGCACCTGGCTGGCACTCGGCGTCGAGGGCCTGGCGCCGCAATGGTTCGACGTCGAAGCCGCGGTGTATGTCGGCGAGGAAAGTCGAACGGCGCTGCGCGTCGACGTCAGCTACGACCTGCTGTTGACGCAGCGTCTGGTGCTGCAACCGCAAGTGGAAGCAGACGTGTACGGCAAAGACGATCCCGCGCGCCGCATCGGCTCGGGATTGTCCGATATCGAAGCCGGACTGCGCTTGCGTTACGAAGTGCGCCGCGAATTCGCTCCCTACATCGGCGTGCACTGGGTTCGGCGTTTCGGCGAGACTGCGGACCTGACAGGCGACGACCGCAGCGACACTCGCTTCGTCGCGGGAGTGCGGGTGTGGTTCTGAGCGGAGCGACGCTCACCAGAATCGCAGTGTCAGCGTGGCGACGACGGTCGCGCTACAGCGCCGCGTGAAGCCGCACTGGCGCTCGTCGAGATTGGTATCGACATAGCGCAGGTCGAGCGCGAGCTTCTTCCAGGTCGCCGTGACACCTGCGTCCCAGAACGTGCGATCCACTCCTACCTCGATCCAGCGGCGCCCCACCGTTGCGCTCGCCTTCACCGCGGGGTGGATCGAATACGCCGCGTCGACCGCGACTCGCCACGCTTCTCCGGAGCGATACGAAGCCTCCGGCGTCCACGCCGCGAGCGCGCCGAGCGTGAGCGCCTCGAACGAGCGGCTGCCGCGAACCTTCAGTTGGAAGAAGTCGTAGGTCGGGCCGCGGAAAGTCTTGTCGGGGAAGAACGTGTACAGGATTTCGCCGGCGACGCGGCTGGGCCCGAAGTCGACGGCGCGGCCGACGTAGAGATCGCCTTCGATCGAGGTATTGCCGGGGTCGTCGAAGTCGACGCCCGATGTCCACGCGCCTGCGTACCAGCCGCGCGGACCCAGCCAGTGGAGCGACGCCTGGGGCGTCGGCTCTCTTCCGCTGTAGCTGACACCGTTGTAGCGATAGTCGCTCGTGTAGCTGACGGACGGATAGAACTTGCCCGGCACCATGAGTGCGAGCGCGAGACAACAGACGAAACTCATCGCCGCAGACTAGGCACGCAGGCCCGCCGCGGCATGTCGATTCCCGCAAGCGACGTGCGATTGCAGAAATCGGTGCGAGTTTTCTACGAATCGGTGCGCGCGCGGGCGCGGAACTCGCTCGGCGTCATTCCCTTGAGCTCACGGAAGGCGCGATTGAAGGGATTGATGGAGTTGTAGCCGACCGTGAGCGCGATCGTGAGGATCGGCACGTGACGCCGCGCCGGGTCGGCAAGCAGCGCACAGGCCTCCTCGATGCGATACCGGTGCAGCAGCGCGTTGAAGTTGCGGTACTGCAGCCGCTCGTGGATCACCCGCCGCAGCCGATACTCCGGAATCGCCACGCGCGCCGCCAGCGCCGCGACCGTTAGCTCGCTGTCGTGATAGATGCGCTCGACATCCAATATACGCCGTAGCGCCTCCACGTCCGAATCATCCGGCGGCCGCTCCACGGCGACGCGGACGACCTCGCTGCGGAATGGATCGAGATACGCCGCTGCGTCTGGCCGGAACATGATCCATAGCACGACAGTGCTCAGCAGCGCGCCGACCAGCGACAGCACGACGTGCGCCTCGAACAGCACGGCGGACTGCCACGGGATGAGCAGCCGCTCGCCGAGTACCATCGCGAACACGAACGTGCCGACGATCGCGATGAAGATCTTACGCAATTGTCGCCGGTCTTCGACGAGGTCAGCGCGCCAGCCCGACAGCGTCCAGTACAGACCCGTAACGACGAAAACCAGCTGCAGCACCGCCGGCACGACTTCCAGCAGGTCGTACTGCGCAGCACTCGATCCGAGCAGCAGTGGCACGGGTTCTTCCAGCAAACACTGCACGACGAAAGCGCCGAGCAGCCAGCGCGGCAAGCGGTGCCCTTCGCGGAAGAGCGAATAGCACAGCACCATGAACAGACCCGGGGTCATGTTGCGCAGGAGATTCATCGGCGACGCGAGCACGCCGACGTCGATGTCGTAGGCGGCCGGGATCCAGAACGAATACTCCTGACGCGCGAGCAACCGAGCGCACGCTGCGTTGAGACAGATGAGCGCGGCGAGCTGCACGTTGCGGCGTTCCGGCGCGCTCACGATGAGGCGCGAGCCGAGCAGCACGACTGCGAACAACCCGATCGTCTCGATAGCGAAGAACAGCAAATGCATCGCCATGGTCGGATGGTAAGCTCTGCGCCGCGCGCGTTGCAGCTTCGGACAAGCACCAGACGAACAATGTGGGGCTGGAAATCAATCGTCGCAGTTTCACTCGGCGCTGCTCTCGGCGCACTGCTGCGCTGGGTGCTGAGCGTGTGGCTCAACGCCTCGTACCCAGCGATTCCCCCCGGCACGCTGCTGTCGAACTTGATCGGCGGCTACATCGTCGGCATCGCGATCGCGCTGTTCGCGACGTCGACGTTGCCGCTCGAATGGCGGCTGTTCGTGATCACCGGATTCTGCGGCGGCCTCACGACGTTCTCGACGTTCTCCGCCGAGCTGGTGATCCAGTTGCAGCAAGGCCGAGTGCTGTGGGCCATGGCTGCCGCGGCAGTGCATCTGGCGGGCTCCGTCGCGATGACTTTCGCGGGCTTCGGAACGGTATTTTTGGCACGCAAATTAGTGAGTTAGCGCACTGCATGGCAATGAGAACGATTCTCATGTAGTCTTGCGTTCCATGTCCGCCGTCCTGCCTCTCGACGACTACTCCGCACCTCCTGCGTGCCAGGCCTTGAGCGATCTCGCCAAGGGTCAATCGGCGCGCGTCGTCGGCGTCGTGCCGAGCGGTCCGGACGTGCCGCCGGATCTGACACGGCGGTTGGCGGATCTCGGTTTTCTCCCCGGCGAGCGCGTGCACGTGCTCGCGCGCGGTCCCCTCGGAGGCGAGCCCGTCGCGGTCCGCGTCGGCACCGCCACTTTCGCATTGCGCCGTCTGGAAGCGGACTGCATTCGAATCGCGCCGTTGGAGTAGATCGTGAGTGCCGTCGCAGCTGGCACCCCGCAGCTGATCGCGCTGGTCGGCAATCCCAACTGCGGCAAGACCGCGCTCTTCAACCTGCTCACTGGCAGCCGCCAGAAAGTCGCGAACTACGCGGGCGTGACAGTCGAGCGCAAGGAAGGCGTCGCGATCACACCGTCCGGCAAACGCGTCCGCCTGCTCGATCTGCCCGGTCTCTATAGCCTCGAGCCCGCGACGCCCGACGAACAAGTGACGACCGACGTGTTGCTCGGCCGTCGCGACGGCGAAGCGAAGCCCGACGCCGTCGTGTGCGTCACCGACGCGACCAACCTGCGTCAGAACCTGCGCCTCGTGCTCGCGCTCAAGCGGCTCGGCGTGCCGCTGCTGCTCGCGCTCAACATGAGCGACCTGGCGCGCAAGCGCGGCATCGTGGTCGACAAGGACGCGCTCGCGCGCGAGCTGGGTGTTCCTGTCGTCGAAACCGTCGGCGTGCGCGCGTCGGGTGTCACGGAGTTGCTCGGTCGCCTCGACGCACATTGGCCTGCCGCCATTGCCCATCTCGCTGCGCCCGCGGGCGACGCAGATGTCGTGCGCGATCACGCAGAGGTCCGGCGAATTCTTGCAGCTGCCGGCGGCGAAGCGCGCGCCGACCGAGACGCTGAGCGATCGTGTCGATCGCGTCGTGCTGCATCCGGTGCTGGGGCTGCTGATCCTCGCCGCCACGCTGTTCCTCGTGTTCCAGGCCGTGTTCGCCTGGGCGACTGTGCCGATGGATGCGATCACGGCCGGCGTGGATGCGCTCGCTGGATATCTGCGCTCCGTGCTGCCGGACAACGCACTGCGCAGCCTGCTCCTCGACGGCGTCCTGGCGGGCGCTGGCAGCGTGCTGGTGTTCCTGCCGCAGATCCTGATCCTGTTCTTCTTCATCCTCGTGCTCGAGGACTCCGGCTACCTGCCGCGTGCAGCGTTCCTGCTCGACCGCATGATGGGCGGCGTCGGCCTGTCAGGCCGCTCGTTCATTCCGCTGCTGTCCAGCTTCGCGTGCGCGATTCCCGGCATCATGGCGACGCGCACGATCGCCAATCCGCGCGACCGGCTCGCGACGATCATGATCGCGCCGCTGATGACGTGCTCGGCGCGCCTGCCGGTGTACGCGCTGATCATCGCCGCGTTCATTCCGCAGCGGACGGTGTGGGGCCCGGTGCAGTTGCAGGGCTTGGTGCTGTTCGCGCTGTACATCGCCGGCGTCGCCGGCGCGATGGCAGTCGCCTACGTTCTCAAGCGCACGACGATGCGCTCGCGCTTTCAGCCGCTGATGCTCGAGCTGCCCGCGTATCACTGGCCGCACCTGCGCAATCTCGCGATCGGCCTTTGGCAGCGCGTGCAGATCTTCCTGTCGCGCGTCGGCACGATCATCCTGGCGCTGATGATTCTGCTGTGGGCGCTGAGCTCGTTCCCCGCGCCGCCGCCGGACGCGACCGGGCCGGCGATTCAGTACAGCATCGCCGGCAAGATCGGCGCTGCACTCGCGGTCATCTTCGCGCCGCTCGGATTCAACTGGCAGATTTCGATTGCGCTCGTGCCGGGCCTCGCGGCGCGCGAGGTCGCGGTCGGCGCGCTCGGCACGGTCTATTCGCTGGCAGCGACCGGTGACGACGTCGCGAATGCGCTGACGCCGCTGATCAAGGCCTCGTGGTCGCTGCCGACCGCGCTTTCCCTGCTCGCGTGGTACGTGTTCGCTCCGCAATGTCTGTCCACGCTCGCGACGGTCAAGCGCGAGACCAACTCGTGGCGCTATCCTCTGATCATGGCGGGCTACCTGTTCGCACTCGCGTATGCGGCCTCGTTCGTGACGTACAACGTCGCGGTGTGGCTGATGGGGAGCGCATGAGCACGGTAGCTTGCCAATTCGATCGTCGTCCTCGCGATCGTGGTGGCCGCGTGCTACGCCGTGTGGCGACTCGGACCTCGCAAGATGCGCGACGCCGTGCGCACGCGATTGAGCAAGGCGCTGCCGAGCGTGTTCGGCAATCTCAACGACAGTTCGTCCGGCGGTGCATGCGATGCCTGCGGCGGCGGCTGCGCACCGACGACGAACGCGCCTGCGGCTCGCAAGGAGCACGCGGTGATCTGGCGCAAGAAAGCGGCGCGCTGATCGCAAGCGTTATTGCTGTAACAGCAATCTCCGCCAGAATCGTAAGAGCCGCGCGGAGTTGCCCGTAAACTCCGCAGCGTGAGCATTGCGGCGACAGCCAAGAAAATCGTCGGACGCACGGCAGGCCTCGCGCTCAAGCCGTTCGGCTACGAATTGCTGAAGAAGTCGCAGACCTCACTGGGTGCGATGTCTTCGGTCGAAGCGCTTGCCAGCTCACCTGCAAGAGTTGTTCGCCAAGCTCAGCATCGACACCGTCATCGACGTCGGTGCGAATCTCGGCCAGTACTACGAGTTCCTGCGCGACAAGGTCCGCTTCACTGGGCGCATCCTCTCGTTCGAGCCGCATCCCGATCTGGCGGCGGGACTCAAGAAGCGCGCGAGGGAAGACCGGCAATGGCAGGTTTACGATTGCGCCGCGGGAAGCAAAGAAGCTGTCCTCCCTCTCAAGATCATGAAGCGTACCGGCTGGAGCTCGTTGCTCGACAAGAAGGCCGTCGCGGAGACGGAGGTTGCGCGATACGGTTGAAGTCGACCGCGTCGTGAACGTTGCTGTCAGGCCGCTCGATGCGCTTTTGGTCGATCCAGGTCGGCTCTACATCAAAGTCGATGCGCAGGGCACGGATCTGGAAGTGCTGAAAGGAGCGCCGCGGCTCGTATCGCACTGTCTGGCCCTGCAAACAGAGCTCGAGTTCATGAGTGTGTACGAGGGCTCATCCTCGTATCTCGAAACCCTGCGCTACCTCAACGACCGGAAGTTCTCGCTCACTGGCGCATTTCCAATCTGGACGGACGCAGCCATGAGGATCGGCGAGGCCGACGCGGTGTTTCGGAATATGAATCACGCCTAGCGCGAGTCAGGACATCGGTTCCGGTGGCGGCGGCGGCTCCTCCGGCAACGGAATGAACTCGGCATCGTCGCCGACCGGCAAGGCAATTCGCCCCGCACGCCAGTCCGCCTTCGCCTGCTCGATACGCTCCAATCGCGACGACACGAAGTTCCACCAGATGTGGCGCGTGCCGAGCGGCTCGCCCCCGAGCAGCATGACGGTCGCGTCGGTCACCGCAACGATTTGCGGCTGGCTGCCGCGTGCGAAGACCACCATCTGCCCCGCCTCGTAGGTCTGTTCCTCGACACGAATGGTGCCCGACGCGACGAAAGCAGCGCGCTCGCTGTAGCCGTCTGGAATCGGAGTGCTCGCGCCAGCTTGCAGATCGACGTGAACATAGACGAGCGGCGATTGCGTGCGCACCGGGCTCGTCTTGCCGAACGCCTTGCCCGCGATGACTCGCGTGCTCGAGCCTGCGCTGCGCTCGACCGGCAATACCTCGGCGTCGTAATGCACGAACTCGGGTGCGATCTCTTCGTCACTTGCCGGCAGCGCGATCCATGCCTGGATGCCGTGCAAGAGCCCGCCGCGCTCGCGCATCGTCTCGAAGCGCTCGGAGTGACTGATGCCGCGCCCGGCAGTCATCCAGTTCACTTCACCGGGACGAATCACCTGATGAAAGCCGAGGCTGTCCCGGTGCACGATCTCGCCCGCGAACAGATACGTGATCGTCGACAGGCCGATGTGCGGATGCGGACGCACGTCGACCCGCCGCGGCAGGTTCGCGGCCAGCTGCACCGGACCCATGTGATCGAAGAAGACGAACGGGCCGACCATGCGGCGCTTCGTCCACGGCAGCACGCGCCCGACCTCGAAGCCGCCCAGATCGCGGCGACGCGCTTCGATCACCAGCTCGACCGGGGTGTCCGCGCTCATGGGGCGAGTTTAACGCGCTCCCGTACCTTTGGACCTATCGCTTTCGCGCGGCGCGCAGCGTAATAAGTACCCGGTCGCGCTGTAGTCGCGAGGAGGAGCGCCATGGCGAAGCGAATCGTGTTCTGTGCCGACGGCACCTGGAACGGCCCCGAGAAGCAGACGGGCGTCGCGCCGATCGACTCGGCCGACGAGCACGGCGAGCTGCAGGGCGCGAAGGTCACGAACGTCGTGAAGCTGTTCGCGAACCTGGCGGGGCGCGTCACGCCGCAGACCATGACGATGCGCGACGAGCAGGAAAGAGTCGTGTCCGACGCGGCCGGCAGCGTCAGCCAGGTCGCCAAGTACATCCACGGCGTCGGCGACTCCGACAGCTTCCTCAAGAAAGCGATGGGCGGAATGTTCGGCATGGGCGTGATCGCGCGCATCGTGCGCGGCTACACGTTCATCTCGCGCCACTACGATCCGGGCGACGAGATCCACATTGCCGGCTTCAGCCGCGGTGCGTACACCGCGCGTGCGCTGGCCGGAATGATCTCGAGCGTCGGCCTGCTGAATCGCGCCGAGTACGACGCCGAGGATCGCAACGAAGCGTACCGGCTCGGCGTCGCGGCCTGGTGCAAATGCAAGAACATGTCGCTGCACGGCGCCGGCAAGCTCACCGACCTGGCGAACCACATGCTGAATTTCGTCAGCGGATTCTTCGCACGCAAGCTCGACGCGGACCAGCTCATCGCCGACGTGCCGATCAAATCCATCGCCGTGTGGGACACGGTCGGCTCGCTGGGCATTCCGGCGTACGCCGCCGACAAGCGCTTCGACGTGTTCCGCTTCGTCGACACCAAGCTCAGCGACAAGGTTCAGCACGGCTTCCACGCGATGGCCGTGGACGAGCTGCGCGCAGACTTTCCGGTCACCGCCTGGGACAGCCGCGCGGGCATCAAGCAAGTGTGGTTCGTCGGCGCGCACGCCGACGTCGGCGGCGGCTACACGCGCGGAGGAGTCGCGGCTCTCAGACATCGCGCTCGAATGGACGATGAAGCAGCTCGCGGAAGTCGGCGTGCGCCTGGCGACGCCGCTCACGTACGAACCGAAGCCGCTGATCGCTCCGGCAATCCATCAGCCGTGGAGCAAAGCGCCGTTCGCGCTGCTGCCACGCTCGGCACGGCAGGTGGCCAGCACCGACACGATTCACGACAGCGTGCTGCGGCGGTGGCAGGCGGATGGGAACTATCGGCCGCAAGCGCTCAACGCAGTCGCCGGAACATTGGACCGCCTGCAACGCGAACTGTAGGTCGGGCTACACCAGAGCGATCTCGACGCGTTTGTTGCGCTTGCCTTCGTTGCGGATGCGCACGCACGCGTATCGCGCCGATCTCGCCGATGTTCGCGACGTGCGTGCCGCCGCACGGCTGCAGGTCTATCCCCGGAATGCGCAACAACCGCACGCGGCCCGCGCCGCGCGGTGGTTGCACGCTCATCGTCTTCACCAGCTCCGGTCGCGTATCGAGCTCTTCGTCCGTGATCCACACCGTCTCTGTCGCAGTCGCGCGAGCCAGCAACTCGTTCGTTCCTTGCTCGATGCGCTCTGCGTTCAGCAAGTTCATGTCGATGTCGAAATCGAGCCGCGCCTTGTCCGGTGCGATGTTGCCGCCGGACACCGGCGCGACGACGACGCACGACATGACGTGCAACGCGGTGTGCAGACGCATGAGCGCGTAGCGCCGCTGCCAATCGATCTCCAGCGTCAGCGGCTCGCCGGGTTCCGGCAGCGGGCTCCCCGCTGCGGGGATGTGCAACACACTGTCGAACGTCTCGCCCTTGCGCGTGTCCGCGATCACGATGCGCTCGCCGTTCTGCCGGATCAGTACGCCGGTATCGCCCGGCTGCCCGCCGCCGAGCGGATAGAAGATCGTGCGATCGAGCTCGATCCCGCGCTCGCTGGCCGCGACGACCTGTGCGGTCGCCGTCTTCAGGTAGGCATCGTCCCTGAAGAGCATTTGTGTCGTCATAATAGGGGGAAGAATAAACCAGAAGGAGACCCCTCATGCAGACGATGATGCAGACGACATGCTGACCCCTGTGCTCGCGCTGATCGTGTGGACCTTCGTGATCTGGTTCTGGCTGTACGCGACCCGTCTGCCGGCGATGCGCGCGGCGGGCATCGACCCGGCCCGCATCAAGCGCAAGGGCGACCTCGACCCGCTGCCCGTCTCGGTGCAGCAGATCGCCGACAACTACAACCACCTGCACGAGCAGCCCACTGTGTTCTATGCGCTGGCCGTGTACACGCACCTGGCCGGGGTCGCGGACCCGCTGAACGTCGGCCTGGCCTGGGGCTACGTGGCCCTGCGCATCGTGCACTCGCTGATCCAGTGCACCTCGAACTTCGTGCCGGTGCGCTTCATGGTGTTCTCGGTGGCCTCGCTGGCGCTGATGGTCATTACGGTGCGCAACGTGCTCGCATTGTTCTAAACTGCGTGCCCGCATCTGAAGGAGCACCCATGGCCGCCTACGACGACGACAAAGACGACAAGCCCGAGCGCACCGAGCAGCGCCCGGAAAGCATCACCGACCAGCTGTCGTTCAAGTCGCGCTTCGTATTCCTGTTCGGCGACATCAACCACACGGTCGCGCGCACCACGTGCGAGCGGCTCGTGGCGTTGGCGCAGCAGTCCGATGCGCCGATCCGCGTGCTGATCTCCTCGCCGGGCGGACACG
Source organism: uncultured Gammaproteobacteria bacterium (assembly GCA_963830745.1). Classification (GTDB taxonomy): domain Bacteria; phylum Pseudomonadota; class Gammaproteobacteria; order Steroidobacterales; family Steroidobacteraceae; genus Steroidobacter. The sequence goes on along the minus strand of CAWHNL010000004.1, from coordinate 328,302 downwards.
TCGAGTCGGGCGATGCGATCCACGACGTCATCCGCTTCATCAGCGCGCCGGTGATGACCATCGGCACCGGCTGGGTGGCGAGCGCCGGCACTCACATCTTCCTCGCCGCGGAGAAGGAGCGGCGCGTGTGCCTGCCGAACACGCGCTTCATGATCCATCAGCCGGCCGGCGGCGCCGGCGGCCCGGCAACCGACATCGCGATTCAGGCGAAAGAAATCCTGCGCACGCGCGAGCGCATCGCGCGCACGATCGCGAAGCAGACCGGCAAGTCCTACGAGAAGGTGATCGGGGACATGGAGCGCGACTTCTGGATGAGCCCGAAGGAAGCGATCGAGTACGGCATCGTGTCGCGGATCGTCGAGTCGTATAAAGATCTGAAGTGATCCCCGTACGCCGGGCTTCACAACTCCTGATCCATCCACACCATGTCGCGCAGGCGAATCCCGTTGTCTTCCATGACGGCGGGATAGCCGCGCGCCGGCGAGAAGAAATCGCGCTCGATGCGCAGCAAACGAAAGCCGGCCTTCTGATAGTAGGCAAGCTGTCCGATGCCAGCGTTGGCGGTGCCGACGATGGCGCGCCGCACGCCGCGTCGGCGCAACTCCTCGATCACAGCCGCGAGCAAGCGACGGCCGATGCCGCGATTCTGCTGCGCTGTGTCGACAGCCACAGCTTTCAACTCAACGCTGTCCTGCTCCGCAGGAATTGTCAGCACTATCCCGACGGCAACTTCGTCATGCCCGACGAATGCGTACAGCTCGCCGCTGTGCATGTACGAACGCACCTGCTCCAGCGATTCATCCGCTAGTAACAACAGCGGTAAAAAGCGCTCGCGCTCTGCACCGGGCGGAACGGCGATCAAGGTGTAGTCAGCCATCGTCGCTCCCGTGCACGAAGCGCTGTAACAAGACTGGAACGAATCCGACACATGAGCGTTAGCCAGTGAAATGTTCGCTGGCGTGCGCCGAATCCCACTGCTCATCGCGCTGCTGTTCGCGGCGGACTGCGCGCTTGCGCTCATTCCGGTGATCGATTACGCGGCCGGTCATCCGTTTCAACGACTGAGCAATCTCTTCAATCTCGACACCGAGCGCACCGTACCGACGTGGTACTCGTCGATGCAATGGCTCTGCGCAGGTGCAATGTTCGCACTGTTCGCGAGCCACGCGTGGCGCAGCCGGATGCGTGGCGCATCGAGCATCGTGGCGCTGGCACTCGCGTGCGTGACGTTTTCGGTCGACGAGGTCGCCGAGATCCACGAGCGGCTGGGCTTCGCAACAGACGCGCTGCTGAGCGGCGGCTCGCGGGACGGCACCGCGCTGTGGAGCACGGGATTGTGGCCGTTCGTGATCGGGATTCCCGCGATCGCGGTGCTCGCAGTGGCCGTGCGCGGCACGCGTCACATCTTCCTCGCTCGCGCGCCGCGCGCGCTCGCATTGCTCATCGTGGGTTTCATCGTGATGTTTACGGGTGCGCTGGTCGTCGAGCTCGCTTCGAATCTGCTGAATGCCGGCGCAGCGCGCGGCGGCGCGTTCCTCACCCAGGTCGTCATCGAAGAGTGGCTGGAGATGCTCGGTGTCACGCTCATCACGTGGTCCGCGTTCACGCTCCTGCAGGTTCATGGCTTCGAGCTGCGGCTGCCGGCGGCAGTGCCGGAACGAGCCGTCGCTGTCAGTGTTCGCCGAGCTGCTGCAGCATCCGCCTCAGTGCAAAGTGCCGGTAGCTGAACAACGCCAGCTCGCTCACTTCGTCCTCGTCGAGATGCTTGCTCACGTCGAGCGCGATCCAGCCGTTGTGGCCCATGTACTTCGGAATCTGGTAGCGCTTGTCGCCGGTGAGCATCGCCTGCCGCTCGACGCCGACCCAGAACGCGATCCGCAGCCGGTCCTCGTCGCGATACTGGTAAGCCTGCGCGAACGTCTTCTTGCCCGCGCGCCACACCGGGAAGCCGAACTGTTTCTCCTCGGACGTTTCCGGCAGCGCGAGGCAAATGCGGCGCATTGCCTTCAGCACGCTCTGAGCGCGCTTCGACTGCATCGGATCGATCTCGGCCGCGGACAGCGTCTTCGTCGGCGGCACGATCTCGATGGTCTTGCCGAGCTTCGCCGACAACGCCGGCGGCGCGACCTTCTCGTACGCCTCGCGCACCAGCTTCGCGACGCGCTTCCACGAGATTCCTTTGTTCAGGTGGACGCCGAGCCAGCCGCGCGGCCCGACGTAGGGCGGCACGAAGAAGTGCTTCGGCTCTTCCTTCGTGTAGAGCTCCTGCGCTCCCGCGGGCGCATTGAGCCACAGCGCGATGCGCCCGTCGCCGTGATGGTTGATGACGTAAGTCGCGAAGGTCTTGCCGCGCACGCGGAAATCCGGCGAGCCGTGCGAGATGACCTCGGCGGACTCCGGGAACCACAGGCATACTTCGCGCACCGCCTGGCTGATGTCTTTGGCCATCGCCCGAGCATACCAAGGGCGGGAACCTTCCCGCGCGAGGCGCGATTCTGACGACAGTCTGAAACGACAGTGCTTCCCACGAGATCGACTCGAGGAGATCCGCCATGATCCGCATTCAGGTATCCGTCGCTCTCGGCGCGCTCGCCGCTGCGGTGGCCGGTGCGGCGCTGGCAGCGCAGCCGCCGCCAAACCGAGCTTCGAGGCGCTGGACAAGAACTCCGACGGCAAGGTGAGCCTCAACGAGGCGGCCGACAACGATGCGCTGTTCGTGGCCTTCAAGAGCCTCGACACGAACAAGGACGGCATGCTCAGCCCGGAGGAGTTCGCAGCGTTCCAGCGCGATAAGCCGTCGGCGCTGAGGCGGCTTAGCCCGTCTGCAGCTCGGGATCCTTCCCGATCAGGTACTTGGAGTGGCAGGCGGTGCACGCTTCGTACAGCGCGCCGCCGGCATCGAAATAAGCCTCGATGTCCTTCGCTTCGGCGGCTTGCAGCACCGTGGCCGCCGCATCGGCCATGCCCCGTGCCGTGGCCATCCACTGATCCTGGTCGACGGCGCGGCCGTCGAGCATCAGCAGATTGCCCGATTCGACCAGCACCGCCGCGGCGTTACGGAAGCTGGCCCATTCCTCGTCGGTCTTCGGATGCCGCTCCTCGGTGCCCTTGTCCGTGGACACGCTGCCGACTGAACCCCAGATCGCGACGGCGTTCGGATCGATGATCCAAGTCATCAGTTGCTTGGTGGTCAGCGTCGTGTGAAACGGCGGCGCGGCAGCTGCGAGTCGTCGCGGCCGGCGGCGGCGGCGCATCGTTGCAGCCGATCAACACCATTGCGCACAGTGGAACCCAGGCCAGCCGTCTTTTCATGCGGTTAGTCTTGCAGAGGGCTGATGCTGCCGCCACGTCGATCTGCTGCGAACGGCGGCGAATCTGACGATTCTCCACACTGCCCCCACCGTTCGCCCGCCAGACTGTGCACGAAACTGCGGATAAAGCGTTCTTGACGCGCCGCTGTATTGACAGCCCGCGGCGCACATTGTTTTATGCGCCGCACCCTGGGGGAGACACGAACGATGCGAGTATTCTCACGCGCTCTACTGCTGACTGCGGCTGCAGCTTTCGCCACTGGCGCACTGGCTGCAGGGGCACCGGCCAAGGGGCCGCGCACCAAGGACGGCAAGCCCGACCTGAACGGCATCTGGCAGACGCTGAACTCCGCGAATTTCGACCTCGAGCCGCACGCCGCGCGTGCCGCGCTCGCCATGGTGCCCGGCCAGTTCGTGCCGGTGCCCGCGCCGGACATCGTGAAGATGGGTGCGGTCGGCTCGGTGCCGGCCGGCCTGGGCGTCGTCGAAGGCGACACGATCCCGTACCTGCCCGCCGCGCTCGAGAAGAAGAAGGACAACCAGAAGAACTGGCTGACTTCCGATCCCGAGATCAAGTGCTACCTGCCCGGCGTGCCGCGCGCCAACTACATGCCGTATCCGTTCCAGATCTTCCAGAGCAAGGACTACGTGTTCTTCGCGTACGAGTACGCCGGTGCCGTGCGCAACATCTATATGAAAGATCCGGGGCCGCCGCCGGCCGACTCGTGGATGGGTCAGTCCGTCGGCAAGTGGGAAGGCGACACGCTGGTGGTCACGGTCACGGGCTTCAACGACCAGACCTGGTTCGACCGGGCCGGCAACCACCACAGCGATTCGATGAAGGTCACCGAGCGCTGGACGCAGCAGGGGCCGGATCATCTGCAGTATGAGGCGACGATCGAGGATCCGAAGACCTTCTCGCGCCCGTGGAAGATCAGCATGCCGCTGTACCGGCGCGTGGAGCCGAATGCCCAGCTGATGCAGTTCAAGTGCGTCGAATTCGTCGAGGAGCTGATGTACGGCGATCTGCGCAAGAAGCCGACCCAGCCCGCCCCGCCGAAGGAACAGAAAGAGTAGAGGTAGCAACGAAATGCGAACGAAATTGTTTGTGATGGCCGGTGCGGCGGTTGCGTCCGCACTGTTGGGAGGCGCGGCCGCGCTCGCACACCATGCGTTCGCCGCGGAGTTCGATGCCAACAAGCCGGTGAACCTGCGCGGACCGGTGACGCGCGTCGAGTGGATCAACCCGCACGCGTGGATCCATATCGACAACAAGAACGCCGACGGCACGATCACGCCGTGGATGGTCGAGGGCGGCACGCCGAACACGCTGCTGCGCCGGGGCATCACCAAGGACACGCTGGTGATCGGCACCGAGATCGTGGTGCGCGGCTACCAGTCGAAAGACGCGCTGTGCAAGCCGAAGTGCCGCGCCAACGGCCGCGACGTGACGTTCCCGGACGGCCGCAAGCTGTTCATGGGCTCGTCGGGCACCGGCGCGCCGAAAGACGGCTCGGACCAGACCGAGAAGTAGTCTTTGGTTGCAGTGAGCACACAGGAAAAGATCGCGGTGGCCGTGTCCGCCGCGATCCTGCTCGCGGCGGCGGTCTACTGGACCGTGCAGATCTTCGATGTCGATCGAGACGCTGAAGCTGGCTAGTGAGTCCGGCTAGCCGACTCCGTCACCCGAAAGCCGATCCAGCGGCCCGACGAGGCCACCACGAACCAGATCGTCATCGACGCCAGCGCCATCAGCTTGAGCGTCCATGGATTGAGCTGCGCGTGATCCTTGCGCAGCAGCGGCGCGCGGATCGCGAACACGAACACGATGCCGATGCCGAGCGCGGTCATCTTCGCCCAGTAGAACGGGTTGTGATAACACTTGGTCGCGACACCCGCGAGCATGAAGAAGCCCGTCACCAGCAGCACGACGAGCGCCAGCTTGAACCATCGGTGCGCCTGATCGGTGACCGTGTTCGACGGCACGTCGCGCATCACGACGTTGAGCAGCCGCAGATCCGCGCTCAGCACGGCAGCGCCCAGCAGCGCCAGCGCCATCAGGTGCACGGCCTCGATGATCGCGAACGTCGCGGCCTGGTCCTTGACGAACACGCCGATCGGCGAGGCTTCCAGCCACTCGAAATAGGAGAGCAGGCTCATCCGGCTGCTCCCACATCAGCGACGCAGCCGGCCGCCCAGTCGATGAACGCCGAGTTGTCCTGACCGCAGTCGAACCAGTCGTAGGCGATGAAGCGGCCGCAGGCGACCACTGATGCCCAGAGCGTAAGCGACAGCGCGGCCGCGATGCGCGTGCGACGGGGCGGCACCGGCGCGACGTCCCACGAGGCGACCGAGCCCTGCATGTGGCGGCGGAACAGCCAGGCGTTGATGAAAGCGACCACCAGCAGGATCACCTTGATCCTGAACCACAGGCTCTGCGTCGTGCGGATCGGGATACCGAGGTACAGCAGCACGCCGGTGATCACCATGATCGAAAAGCCGATGAGCATCGGCCGGTCGAGCCGCTGCGCGAGCTTCGAGGCCGGCACGTTCGTCAGCCACAAGCCGAGCATGCGCAGGTCGATGACGATCAGCATGCCGAGGCTGATCGTCAGCGTGATGACGTGGATCGACTCGATCCACGCATACATGTAGTACGACTCGTGCAGGTCGACGCTGAAGGACGTCGCGGCGACCCACTCGGCGATTTTCAGCAACCAGTCGTTCAACACTGGATCGTCGGCTCCTACTGCTTCGGCGGAGCTGCTGGGTGCCGCAGCGGCCGGCGCAGCGGCATCCATCTTCGTCGCGCGCGACTTGAAGCGCCAACCGTTGGCGGTCTTCACGAGCGTGTCGTTGTACATGCCGGTGGCGACGATTCCCTTCGTGCTCACGTCGACCAGCATCAGGAACACCGAGGCGCTCGCACCCTCTTTGCTCGGCTTGATGCTGAGGTTCGTGTTCCAGTGCCGGCGGTTGGCGCCATTCATCTTTTCCTTCCACTGCTGGATGAAGCCGACCAGCTGGTCGTGCCCGGCAAACTTGTTGAAGGTGCCGTCCGCCGTGAAGGTCCCGGCCCAGCCCTCCGCATCGCCGGAATCGATCGCGTGGTTATAAGTCGAGTACAGCTGCTCGATGTCGATGTAGTCCTGCGTGCTGAGCCCGTCCGCCCATGCGACCTGGGTGAATCCGAGGATGGTCACGGCCGCCGCCACGAAGGTCAAAAAACGGTTCATGGTTATTCTCCCTGCAAGGATGGCCGGCAGTATCCGCGATCCGGCGGGCCGCCGCCCAGTTCCTTAAGAAAACTTCGGATGCCGGACCCGGACGGGAGGGACACGCCCTAATAGATCGTATAGCCGCCGTCGATGACGAAGCTGTCGCCGGTGTGGAATCGCGAGGCGTCCGAGGCGAGGTACACGGCGATGCCCGCGAAGTCCTGCGGCTCGCCCCAGCGGCGCATCGGCACGCGGCCGATCGCCTTCTCATTGAACTTATCCCACGACTGCAGGGTGGCGGTCATGTCGGTGCGGATCCAGCCGGGCAGGATCGCGTTGGCACGCACGCCGTAGCGCGCGTACTCGACAGCGATGCCGCGGATCATCGCGATCACGGCGCCCTTGGTCGAAGCATAGGCCTGGTTGCGCGGCGCGCCGTGGATCGCCGAAGTGGACGAGGTCACGACCACCGAGCCGCCGGGGTCGCCGCCTTCCGCACGCGTCATCATGTGCTTGCAGGCTTCGCGCAAAGTCCAGAACACGCCGTCGAGATTCGTCATCGTGACCCGACGCCACTGCTCGGTCGTCGTCTCGGCGAACGACGAGCGCCCACCGCCGCCGACGCCGGCATTCGCCGCCACGAAATCGAGCCGTCCCATCGTGCGGACCACCTCCGCGATGCCGCTCGTCACGGCCTGCTCGTCGGCGACGTCGACGCGCTGAACCAGCACGTCGCGCGTGTGGGCCCGCAGCTTCTCCTCGGCGATGCGGTTCTTCTCGGCGTTCTGGCCCCAGATCGCGACCTTGGCGCCGGCCTGCGCCAGCCCCTCCGCCATGCCGAGCCCGATGCCGCCGTTGCCGCCCGTGACCAGGGCAACCTTGCCGGACAGATCGAAAAGTTTTTGCGCCACAGTCCACCCCCCGTTGAGGTATATACGATCACATGAGCAGCCGCGATCCTGCAATGAGCGAAGGCCTGCGTCGCGTGCTGGCACGGCTCGATCCGCGGATACAGGACGTCACGAATCTCACGCGCTTGTCTGCGGGCGCCACCAACGAGACCTGGTCGCTCGATGCCGTTCGCGATGCGGGCGTCGAGCCGCTGATCCTGCGGCGTTCCGCCGTCGGTCGCGGGCCGGGCGTGCTCACGCTGCAAGCGGAAGCGCACGTGCTCTCCGCAGTACACGGCTGCGGGTACCGGTCCCGGAAGTCCGCTACGTGCTCGCGCGGATGACGGGCTCGGCGAAGGATTCGTGATGCAGCGGATCGCAGGCGCGACACTGCCGGGCAAGATCCTGCGCGATCCAGCGCTCGCAGTCGGTGCGGCCGCGACTCGCGAGCCAGCTCGGCAGCATCGCGGCAGCGATCCATGCGGTCGATCTGTCGCGCCTTCCGCAGTTGCCGTTGCTCGACGCAGAGCGACAGGTTCAGCACCTGCACTCGCAATATCGCGCGCAGGAAACTTCGCGGCCGGTCTTCGAGCTCGCGTTCCGCTGGCTGCGCGAGCACCTTCCGCCGGCGGTCACGCCAGTGCTCGTGCATGGCGACTATCGTCACGGCAATCTGATCATCGGCGCGCAAGGCGTGCACGCAGTGCTCGATTGGGAGCTCGCGCACATCGGCGATCCTGCCGAGGATCTCGCGTGGATGTGCATTCCGCCGTGGCGCTTCGGCGAGCTCGACAAACCCGTCGGCGGCTTCGGTCAGCGCGAGGATCTGCTCGACTGCGTACGAGCGCGCGAGCGGCAGGTCGATCGACCGAGCGAGACTCGCGTGGTGGGACGTGCTCGGGAGCCTGCGTTGGGGAATCATGTGCGCGGACATGCCGAAGTGGCTGCGCAGCGGCCGCGACACGAGCGTCGAGCGCGCGACGATCGCGCGGCGCGCTTCCGAGAGTGAGCTGGATCTGCTGCGCCTGCTGGCGCCGCGGAAGTGAGGAGAGTCGACATGCAAGACCCGCCGACAGTCGCCGAGCTGCTCGAAGCCACCGCCGCGTTTCTGCGCGAGGTCGCGGTTCCGCAGTTGTCCGGGCACGCCGCGTTTCACGCGCGCGTTGCTGCCAACGCGCTCGACATCGTCAAGCGTGAGCTCGAATTGCGGCCGGCGGCCGAGCGCGACGAGCATGCGAGACTCAGAGAGCTGCTGCACACCGACGGCTCGCTCGAAGAATTGAATTCGCTCCTGAGCAGCCGCATCGCCGCCGGCGAGATCAGCCTGCAAACGCCAGGTCTCGCAGCGCACCTGTGGGCGACGACGCTGGCGAAGGTCGCAATCGATCAACCCACGTACGCGTCGTACCGACGCGAAACCGGGACCTGACCCATGGACTTCTCGCTGCCCGCCGACCTGGTGAGCTATCTCGCACGGCTCGATGCGTTCATCGCCGCGGAGATCGCGCCGCTCCAGGCGCAGAACGACAACCAGCGCTTCTTCGATCATCGCCGCGAATGGGCGCGCACGGATTTCGAGGGCGGCGGCCTGCCGCGGCGCGAGTGGGAAGAGCTGCTCGCCGAAGCGCGGCGGCGCGCCGACCGCGCGGGCTTCTACCGCTTCTCGCTGCCGCGCGAGTACGGCGGTGACGGCGGCTCGAACCTGTGGATGGCGGTGATTCGCGAGCATCTCGCGGCGCAGGGTCTCGGGCTGCACAACGACCTGCAGAACGAGCACTCGGTCGTCGGCAACTTTCCCTTCATCGTGATGATGCGCGACTTCGGCAACGCCGCGCAGAAAGAGCAGTTCATTCGCGGCAGCCTCGAAGGCAAAGTCATCGTCGCGTTCGGCCTGACCGAGCCGCAGCACGGCTCGGACGCGACGCACATGGAAACGCGTGCCGTGCGCGAGAAGCGCGACGGCGTCGACGGCTGGCGTATCGACGGCGAGAAGATGTGGACGACCGGCATGCACGTCGCGACTCACTGCGTCGTGTTCGCGCGCACGAGCGGCGAAGCGGGCCGCGCGAAAGGCATCAGCGCATTCCTGGTGCCGAGTACGACGCCCGGCGTGAAGGTCGAGGAATACCTGTGGACGTTCAACATGCCGACCGACCATCCGCGCGTGAGCCTCACGAACGTGTGGGTGCCGGATTCGGCAGTGTTCGGCGCGATCGACAACGGCCTGCCGATCGCGCAGGCGTTCGTGCACGAGAACCGCATCCGCCAGGCCGCTTCGTCACTCGGCGCAGCGGTGTACTGCATCCAGGAGAGCGTGCGCTACGCGCGCGAACGCAAGCCGTTCGGCAAGGCGCTCGCTGAGAACCAGGCGATCCAGTGGCCGCTGGTCGAGCTCGCGACGCAGGCCGAGATGCTGCGGCAGCTGATCCGCAAGACCGCGTGGGAGATGGACCAGATGCCGCATCCGGAAGTCGAGCATCGGCTGTCCGACAAAGTGTCGATGTGCAACTACTGGGCGAACCGCATGTGCTGCGAAGCCGCCGACCGCGCGATGCAGGTGCACGGCGGCATCGGCTATTCGCGCCACAAGCCGTTCGAGCACATCTACCGGCATCACCGCCGCTATCGCATCACCGAAGGCTCGGAAGAAATCCAGATGCGCAAGGTCGCGGCGTACCTGTTCGGGTACGCCGGACCCAAGAAGTCATGAGCTCTGCTTAGGCGGCCACTCCTGGGAACACGACGGCGGCGTGTACGGCTCGCCGACGTCGAGCGCGCGCGCAATCTGTTCGATGCGCTTCACGCTCGCGAACGTGTCGGTCACGAGCAGGGTATTCTTGCAGGGCATCGCGACCAGATGTGCGATCTGCGGCGGCGACCCGAGCACCAGTGCAAGCATCGTCGAGCAATGCAACGGCTGCGACGTGTTGATCCACGAGGTGCAGATTCGCAGCGTGCGCCAGCTGAGCGAGCTGGCGACACGAGCTCGGCCCGAGCTGCTGATCCTGCACGCCGATGAATCGAGCGAGGACGAATTGATGCGCGCGATGCGCGCCGTGTATCGCGGCCGTTTCCTCGTCGGCCACGATCTCGATGTGTTCTAGCCCGGCGGCTGATAGATCTGAATCAAGTTGCCGCAGGTGTCCGCAAAGATGGCCAGCATGATCTCACCCGCCGGCGTGGGCTCACAGGTGAAGACGACACCGCGCGCCTTCAGACGCCGGAATTCCTGGCGGACGTCCGCGACCTCGAATGCAGCGATCGGGATGCCCTGCTCGAACATGGCTGACTGAAAGGCGCGCCCCGCCGGATTTGCATTCGGCTCGAGCGCCAGCTCGACGTCCGGATATCCTTCCGGCGATACCACGGTGATCCAGCGGAATTCTCCGACCGGGAAATCGCGGTGCTTCGCGAAGCCGAGCACGTCGGTGTAAAAGCGCAATGCCTTCTCCTGGTCGTCGACCATGACGCTCGTGAGCTTGATCTTCATGGCGGCGACTGTGACACGGCCAGACGTGCGTCGCTTCTCGAAAATTGCTGTTCGACAGATTGCCGTTCGACAGTGGGCCAACCCCACATCAGCGAGTAGCAGCCCGGAATCAGCGACGCCGGCAGCCTGCCCGGTACGTCGACGAGCGCCCGAACGCGGCGCCGGTACGCCGCGGGCGAAGCGCCGACACGACGGGCGAACAGCGAGCTGAAACTGCCGAGGCTGACGAAGCCGACTTCGAGGCACACCTGCGTCACCGACAGATCGGCGGCAACCAGCAGCTGTTTCGCGCGATCGAGGCGTGCATCGATCAAGACCTGGTGCGGCGTCCGGCCGAAGGTCGATTTGAACAGGCGAATGAAGTGATAGGGCGACAGCGCGGCCTGCCTCGCCGCCTGGTCGACGCGCACGGCGCCGCGTGTCTCCTGCAGAAGGTCGCGCGCACGACACAGGCGAACGAGAAGCGTCGGGGAAAGCATGGCACGAGTGTAATATGCTGCCACTCGTTTTGCCGCGACAGACGGGGCTGACATGGCAAATCTAATCGCTGCCGCAGTGTTCTTCCTGGGCATCCATTTCGGGATCTCCGGCACGCGCCTGCGCGATCGGCTGGTGCGTGTCGTCGGCGAGAAGGCGTTCCGCGGATTGTTCGCGCTCACCTCGATCGCGGGCCTCATCTGGCTGATCAGGGCGTACTCCGTCGCGCCATACATTCCGCTGTGGGGCAAGTTGATCGCGCTGAAGCCCGCGGCGGAGCCGCTGGTGCTGATCGCGGTTGCGTTCGTCGTCATCGGTATCTCGACACCGAGTCCGACGACTGCAGGCATGGAGTCGCAGCTCACGCGCGAGGTGCAGGTGCGCGGCATGACGCGCATCACGCGGCATCCGTTCCTGTGGGGCACTGCGCTCTGGGCGCTCGTGCACTTCGTGATCAACGGCGACGCGGCGGCGGCGATCGTGTTCGGCTCGCTGTTCTTGCTCGCCGTCGTCGGCACGACATCGATCGACGCGAAGCGGCGTCGCGCGTACGGCGAGCGTTGGGAGCAATTCGCTCGCGAGACTTCCAACGTACCCTTCGCGGCAATCTCCGCGGGACGCAATCGACTCGCGCCTGCGCTGCGCGAGATCGGCATCGTGCGGCCGCTGATCGCAATCGCAGTCTTCGTCGCTCTCTTCCTGCTGCACGGACGCTTGTTCGGCGGGCCGCTCGTCTAGTCTTTTTCAGCTGTCAGCTGATCTCTATCGTCGCAAGATTGTGACGGCGCAACCCATTGCATGCGCGTTGCAGATGGGAGCACGTCTGCCGCGCGTCCTGAAATCAGATCGCTGCTTCGACAGCACAACAGGGAGAAAAACCAACACCAGAAAAACTCGCGCACTGCGCGAGACGGGATCCTTTTGCCCAACGATCAACCGGGAGAATCGTGATGCAAGCACTGAGAAGGTTTGCACTGGTAGCGGTGACCGCATCGCCGCTGCTGTTACTGGGCCTCGACTCGACGGCCGACGACCGCGCCACCAGCCGCTTCCAGCATTCGGGACGAATGCCGGCGGAGGAAACGGCGGCGGTCACGCAAGCGGATTTCTTCAGCGAAGCGCCGACCGGCTTCGACAACCGCACGAACGGCTTCCTGCGACAAGGACCGGCGTTCGACACGCTCGATGAGGACAACGTCGTGCCGGACCGCTCGTTCAACGACAACCGCTTCATCTTCGAAGAAGTCGAAGTGATCGCGGATGGCCTCGGCCCGACCTACAACGCGCAGAGCTGCGCCGAGTGCCACCAGAACGTCGTGACCGGCGGCGCCAGCCAGATCGCCGAGCATCGCACCGGACGGGTGGATGCGTCCGGCGGCTTCTTCGAATCGCTCGGCGGCTCGCTGATCCACTCGCGCGCGACCAACCCTGCGATCGTCGAGCGCGTCGCGTTCGAAGACGACGTCCGCACGTTCCGCATCTCGACCAACACGCTCGGCAACGGCTTCATCGAGTGCGTCGCCAACGAAACGCTGCTCGCGATCCGCGATGCGCAGCCGGCCGAGATCCGCGGCACCGCCGTCATGGTGCCGGTGCTCGAGGGCGGCAACGCGATGCGTGTCGGCCGCTTCGGCTGGAAGAACCAGCACGCGAGCCTCGAGTCGTTCTCGGCCGATGCGTATCTCAACGAGATGGGCATCACCAGCCCGCTGTTCCCGGACGAGAACACGTCGGCCGGCCGCAACGTCGGCTTCGGCACGCCGTTCGATCCGGTCGCGGACCCCGAGGACGAGGGCGAGGACGTCGAGGCGTTCGCGAACTTCATGCGCTCGACCAAGGCACCCTCGCGCGGACGGATCACGCGCGACGTGCAGGCCGGCGAAGCGCTGTTCAACCAAGTCGGTTGCAACGGTTGCCACGTGTCGACGCTGCGCACGGCGCGGGCCGGGACGTTCATCAACGGCGGCGCGTTCCGCATCCCGTTCGCGCTGGGGAACAAGATCTTTCATCCCTACAGCGATTTCCTGTCGCATGACATCGGCACGGGCGACGGCATTCCGGTGCTGCCGGGACCGGAGTACGCAGCGACCAGCGTGCTGATCCGCACCGCGCCGCTGTGGGCGCTGCGGACGCGCAACAGGCTGATGCACGACGGCCTCTCGTTCACGAAGCAGGAAGCGATCCAGCGCCACGCCAACCAGGGCGCCGGCGCGCGCGATCGGTACAACGCGCTGACGGACCAGCAGAGGAATCTGGTGCTCACGTTCCTCGATTCGCTCTAGAGCTTGCCAAGGAGGGTCATGGCGTTTCTCATAGCGCCATGGCCCTCCCCGTTCTGCACCACGACGATTACGAGCGACAGGCGCGCGAGGATCTGCGCCGCTGGCAGGCGCAGATGAGCACGCCGCCGGGATTGTGGAGCCACGCGACGCGCGGCCTGCAACGCCGGATCAATCGACTGATTCCCGAGCGCGTTCATGAAACCGTCACGACTGTCATCAAGCAGATGACACGAGCGGTCATCGCCGGCTCGAACTTCACGGCACCGGCGCCGCTGCACAATCGCACGCTTTCGCAGCGCGAAGTGCTGGTGGCGGAAAAGATCGAAAACTACAGCCGCACCGCTGCGATCGAAGGCGGCCTGACCGGCGCCGCCGGCTTCTTCCTCGGGCTCGCGGACTTCCCGCTGCTGCTCGGCATCAAGCTGAAGCTGCTGTTCGACATCGGCGCGCTCTACGGCTACCCGGGTGAGGATTACAAGGAGCGCATCTATCTGCTGCACGTGTTCCAGCTCGCGTTCTCCAGCGATGCGCATCGGCTGGATGTGTATCGCAGAATCAGCGACTGGCGCGCCTACAGCGAGCAGCTCCCCGCGTCGCTCGACGATTTCGACTGGCGCACGTTCCAGCAGGAGTATCGCGACTACATCGACCTTGCAAAACTTGCGCAGCTGGTGCCGATCATCGGTGCGCCGGTCGGCGTCATCGTCAACAACCGGCTGGTGCGCCGGCTCGGCCGCACTGCGACGAACGCGTATCGCATGCGCTGGTTTGCAGACCAGGCTCGCTCGAGATAAATAAAACGTAATCTCGCAACGAGAACCGCCGCGCGCCGGCACCGTCACTCACTCGCGCACAGTAACGCGAGCTCGCCTGGCACTTTCTGCACTCTCTCTTCGCTAGGAGAACGAAGATGACCACCGCATCTGTATCGTTGCGGGTGTTGCTCGCATCCGTAACCCTGACCGTTGCTGCGGCAACGGCCGTCGTTCGCACGACGACGACGGCAAGCCCGACCAGTTCTATCGCAACACACGCGCTGGTCTCGAACGGCGCCTTCCCCGCGAATTTCACCGACCCGCACCTGAAGAATGCCTGGGGCGTGGCCTTCAATCCGCAAGGCTTCGTCTGGGTCGCCTGACGCGCGACGGCAACGTTTCCACGCTGTACGACGGCACCGGCCAACCCTCGCCGCAGCCGACGCCGCTGGTCGTCGCGGTGCCGGGGCCCGATGGCACGCCGGGCAACCCGACCGGCATCGTGTTCTCGGGCGGCGCCGATTTCGTCGTCACCAAGGGCGGCGTGTCCGGCCCGGCGCGCTTCATCTTCGCGACCGAGCAGGGCAACCTCGCCGGCTGGGCGCCGAACGTCGACGCGACGCACGCAGTGTTCGTGCCGAAGGATCCGACGGACACGGATGAAGCCGTTTACACAGGTCTCGCGCTGAGCGGCAACGGCACGACACATCTGCTGTACGCCGCGAACTTCCTGCAAGGTCGCATCGACGTGTTCGACGGCACGTTCAAGCACGTCGACGGTGCCCGGCCGTTTCCGCGATCCGCGCCTGCCCGGCCGCTTCGCGCCGTTCGGCATCCAGGCGATCAACGGCGACCTGTACGTGACCTTTGCGAAGCAGGACGAGAGCGGCGAGGAAGAAGTGCAGGGCCCGAGCCTCGGCTTCGTCGACGTGTTCGATCCGGACGGCCGGCTGCTCCGCCGAGTCGTCACGCGCGGGCCGCTGAATGCGCCGTGGGGTCTGGCGCTCGCGCCGGAAAGCTTCGGCAAGTTCGGCGGCGCGCTGCTGGTCGGCAATCTCGGCGACGGCGTGATCAACGCCTTCGGACCGTTGACCGGCAAGTGGCTCGGCTCGCTGCGCGATCGCGACAACAAGCGCCTGCGCATCGACGGCCTGTGGGGCATCCAGTTCGGCAACGGCATTCTCGGCCAGAAGACCAACCAGCTGTTCTACGCGTCGGGACCGAACGACGAAGAGGACGGCGTGTACGGCGTCATCACGGCAGTGACGCGTTAGTCGAGCGACGAGCTCCCGGTGCATGCGCGCCAAGGACGGCGCGCATGCTCTTTTTTTTCGCTTGCGCTGGTTCGCCGACCAATCAAAATCCTGATCCTCGACTGAACCGCCGCGCGTCCGCCAGTCACTTACTCGCGCCAACGATTCGCGCGTGAGAGCTGGCCTGCATCGTCCATCTCTTCATCGAATAGGGGATCATCCATGAATTCTGCAACCGCATCGCTGCGGGTGCTGCTCACGTCCGTGACGCTGACTTTCCTTGCCACACCCGTCGCTGCACACAACGACGGCAAGCGCGAGGGCTATGCGAGTCAGGTGCTCGTCTCGAACGGCAGCGTGCCCGCGAGCTTCACCGATCCGAACCTCGGCAACGCCTGGGGCATCGCATTCAATCCCACCGGCTTCGTGTGGGTGAACAACGAGCACACCGGCAAGGCGACGCTGTACGACGGCAACGGCACGCCGCAATCACTCGTCGTCACGGTGCCGGGCCCCGCAGCCGGCGTCGCCAGTCATCCCAGCGGCATCGTGTTCTCGGGCGGCGCCGATTTCGTCGTCACCAACGGCGTCCGCACCGGTCCCGCGCGCTTCATCTTCGCCACGCTGGAAGGCTCGATCTCGGGCTGGGCGCCGAACGTGGACGCGACGAATGCGCTGCTCGCGGTACCGACCACCGGAACGGCGGTCTACACCGGGCTCGCGCTCGGCGGCAACGGCACGACTCATCTGCTCTACGCGGCGAACTTCATCACGGGGCGTGTCGATGTCTTCGACGGCACATTCAAAGCGGTCGAGGTGCCCGGCGGCTTTCGCGATCGGCATCTGCCGAGCGGTTTCGCGCCGTTCGGCATCCACACGATCGGCGGCGACGTCTACGTGACCTATGCGAAGCCCGATCCGGCAACCGGCCAGTCGGCGCATGGTCCCGGCCTCGGCGTCGTCAACGTGTTCGATCCCGAAGGTCGCCTGCTACGACGGGTCGCGACTCGCGGCGCGTTGAATGCGCCGTGGGGAGTGGCGCTCGCGCCGGCCAGCTTCGGCAAGTTCGGCGGCGCGCTGCTGGTCGCCAATCTCGGCGACGGCACGATCAACGCGTTCGGGCCGCGCAGCGGCTCCTTCCTCGGCTCGTTGCGCGACACGCGGGGCCGCCGCCTGCGCATGGACGGCCTGTGGGGAATCGCGTTCGGCAACGGCGTCCTCGCGCAGGAGAGCAACTCGCTGTTCTTCACCTCCGGACCCAACGGCGGCCAGGACGGCGCGTACGGCGTGATCACGGCGGTGAGCCGCTAGCTCGATGTGAATTGCCCCGGTGCATGCGTGCCAAGGACGGCGCGCATGCCTTGGCGGAAAAACACTAGTGACTGTGGCGCTGGTTGGCGGCGCGATGTGGCCGCGTACAATCCGACGCATGAATACCGATCGCAATAGAGCTACTGCACAGCGCTTCTTCGAATTGTTCTCGGCGAGCGACCTCGATGGCGTCATGGCGCTGATGACGGACGACGCAACGTGGCGCATCCCCGGCAAGAAGGAGCTGACCCCGACGGCCGGCGTCTACACCAAGGAACGGATCGGCCGCCTGTTCCGCCGCATGCTCGACAACCTCACCAGCGGTCTGCGCATGACCGTCCTCTCCTCCATTGCGGAAGGCGACCGTGTCGCGCTGGAAGTCACATCGTCAGGCGACCTGAAGAACGGTCGCCTGTACCGGCAGGAGTATCACTTCATCATGGAGTTCAGGGACGGCAAGATCTGCGCAGTGCGCGAGTACCTCGACACTCAGCACGCGCACGCCGTCTGGATCGCGTAGCGATCAGTCGCACTTCACGCCTTCCAGCACTGTCTCCGTCATCTTCCGCGCTTTCGCTCTCGCCTCGTCGATCGTGCCGCCGAGCGCGAGCGATACGCCCATGCGGCGGTGGCCGCGCACTTCCGGTTTGCCGAACAAGCGTAGCGCCGTGTCCGGCTCTGTCGAGCGCGCGATCGACGTTCTCGAAGCGCACGTTGTTGGAGTTGCCATCGACCAGCACCGCGCACGACGCGGCGGGGCCGCGCTGGCGGATCACGGGAATCGGCAAGCCGAGAATCGCGCGTGCATGCAACGCGAACTCGGAGAGGTCCTGCGAGATCAGCGTCACCAGGCCGGTGTCGTGCGGGCGCGGTGAGACTTCGCTGAAGTAGATCGTGTCGCCCGCCACGAACAACTCCACGCCGAAGATTCCGTTGCCGCCGAGCTCGGCAGTGATCGCGTGCGCGATGCGCTGGGATTCGGCGAGCGCGGCCGCGCTCATCGGCTGCGGCTGCCACGATTCGCGGTAGTCGCCGTCGATCTGCAGGTGGCCGATCGGCTCGCAGTAGGTCGTGCGGCCGCCGTGACGCACCGTGAGCAGCGTGATCTCGTAGTCGAAGTGGATGAAGCCTTCGACGATGATGCGACCGCCGCCTGCGCGTCCGCCCTGCTGCGAGTACTGCCACGCGTGCTCGATGTCTGCCTGCGTGCGCACGACGCTCTGTCCCTTGCCCGACGAGCTCATCACCGGCTTCACGACGCACGGCAGGCCGAGCTCGCCGATCGCGTCGCGATACTCCGCCATCGAGCCCGCGAACCGATACGGCGACGTTTTCAATCCCAGCTGCTCGGCAGCCAGCCGCCGGATGCCTTCGCGATCCATCGTCAGCCGCGCGGCCCGCGCCGTCGGAATCACGGTGAAGCCTCGGCTCTCCAGCTCCAGCAGCGTCGGCGTCGCGATCGCCTCGATCTCCGGCACGATGAGGTGCGGGCGCTCGCGCTCCACCAGTGCAGCGAGTGCGGCGCCATCCAGCATGTTGATCACGTGCGAGCGATGCGCGACGTGCATCGCGGGTGCGTTGGGATAGCGATCGACCGCGATCACTTCGCAGCCGAAGCGTTGCAGCTCGATCACCACTTCCTTGCCGAGCTCGCCCGAGCCCAGCAGCATCACGCGATTAGCCGAAGGCGCGAGCGGCGTTCCGATCGTTGTCATGATTGTGCGTCCCGAACACGAATGCGACGGCGCTGACGGCAGCATAGCCAGCGATTACCAGTGCGACGTTTGCGAGGGCCTGCGGCCACGTCAAGTACGTGACGACAGCCAGCGCCAGCGTGACACCAACGCGCAGCCATTCGAGCCGACGTGCGTATGCGCGCCCTTCGAGTGCGGCACCTTGCACGAACAGCGAGAAGCACATCCAGCCGAACACCAGCAGGACGAAGGCGCGCGGCAGCGTCTTCTCGACTTGCAACATCCAGAGCGACGCGAACGTCAGTATCCAGTACTGCGCAAAGGTGTAGACGCGCACGTAGCCGCTCGCCGGCGGATCGAACTTCGGATAGTTCGGATCGACCTTCTTGTGCGGATCCAGGTCCGCCGGAATCCAGCCGGGCGGCTTGAACCAGATGCGCAGCTTGTCGCCCCAGCTGCGCGTGCGCCACGCGAGCTTCGCGGTGTCGGACCAGAAATGCAGGTTCGCCCACAGCGGGTTCCAGCTCTTCAATCCCGTGGTGATGCCGTAGACGCACGGCACGTCCGTGCGCTCGTCCTGGAACGTGCCGAACAGGCGGTCCCACACGATGAAGACGCCGCCGTAGTTCCTGTCGATGTACTCGGGATTGCGCGCGTGATGCACGCGGTGGTTGGAGGGCGTGACGAAAATCCATTCCAGAGGCCCGAGCCGGCGGATGTGCTCGGTGTGCACCCAGAACTGATAGATGAGATTCAAGCTGCCGACGGTAATCACCGCGGCGGCCGGGACGCCGGCGAGATACAGCGGAATGTAGAACACGAAGCCGATGTAGTCGGTGCCGGTCTGGCGCAGCGCCGTGCTCAGGTTGAACTCTTCGCTCTGATGATGGGCGATGTGCGAGGCCCACATGATGCGCCACTCGTGGCCGTAGCGATGCTTCCAGTAGTAGCAGAAGTCATACGCGACGAACGCGGCGACCCACTGCCACGCGGAATCCATCGACCACTGCTGCACGCCGAGCCATTTGACCAGCGCGCCGAACACGACCGCCGAGAACCCGAGCCGCAGCACGTCGACCAGCCGGCTGAGCGTGCCCAGCTGCAGGCTGTTCACGGTGTCCGCGAGGCGATAGGTCTGCCGCTTGACGAGCTTGCCGTACAGGAACTCGACGAGCATCGCCAGGATGAAGAACGGAATCGCGACTTCGACGTAATTCATGCGGCGACCGAAGTCCGGCTGAAGCCTGACCCACAAGGATGGGCGCAGTATACATCCCGCGGACAGTGGTGCTTCGCAGGCAGCGGATGACATAGACTCCCCGCCCGGGTCGGGGGCCGGAGCCGCAATTTGTCGCGCAAGATGTATCTGGGAACGCTCGCCGCGCTGCTGGCGGCGCTGTGGGTGCCGCTCGCGTTCCATCCGTTCGACCGCTCCGACTGGTGGCTGGAGAACGCGCTGCTGTTCGCCGGCGTCGCGCTGCTGGTCGCCACGCATCGCGTGTTCCCGCTGTCCCAGGTCTCCTACACCACGCTGTTCGTTTTCTTCTGCCTGCACACGATCGGCGCGCACTACACCTACGCTGAAGTCCCGTACGACGAAGCGTGGCGGCAGCCTGACCGGCAACTCGCTGAACGAGGCGCTCGGCTGGGAGCGCAACAACTTCGACCGCGTCGTGCACTTCAGCTACGGGCTGCTGCTGGCTTATCCGATCCGCGAGGTGTTCCTGCGCATCGCCAGCGTCCGCGGCTTCTGGGGCTACTTCCTGCCGCTCGACCTGACGATGTCGAGCTCGATGCTGTACGAGCTGATCGAATGGGGCGCCGCTCTCGTCGTCGGCGGCGATCTCGGCCAGGCGTACCTGGGCACGCAAGGCGACGAGTGGGACGCGCACAAGGACATGGCGCTGGCCGCGCTCGGCGCTCTCATCTCCATGTGCGTCACTGCCGGCATCAATATCTACCTGCAACGCGACTTCGCGCACGAATGGGCCGAGAGCCTGCGCATTCACGGCCGCCAGCCGCTCGGCGAAGTGGCCATCAAACAAATGCTCGACCAGAAAGGATCCGCATGAAGCTTCGATCGATCGCCGCACTGCTGCTGCTGTTCGGCACGGCTGCACTCGCAGCTCAGGATGAAGAGAAGAAGAACGCGTGGGATGTATCCGCCCCGCCCGGCGAGCGCCGCGACGTCTCGATCGACACGCGCTCCGGCACGTGGATGAGCGTGGACGTGAGCCCCGACGGCAAGCGGGTCGCGTTCGACATGCTGGGCGACATCTACGACCTGCCGATCGAAGGCGGCGAAGCGCGCGCACTCGCGTCGGGCATGGCGTGGGACATGCAGCCGCGCTACTCGCCCGACGGCAAGTGGATCGCCTTCACGTCGGATCGCGCCGGCGGCGACAACCTTTGGATCATGGATGCGAACGGCGGCGGCGCGCGGCAGATCACCAAGGAAAGCTTCCGCCTGCTGAACAATCCCGTGTGGCATCCGAGCGGCCGCTACGTCGCGGGCCGCAAGCACTTCACGACGCGGCGCTCGCTCGGCACCGGCGAGATCTGGCTGTACAGCCTCGACGGCGGCGACGGCGTGCTGCTCGTCAAGCGTCCGAGCGACGAGTTCCAGAAGGAGCTCGGCGAGCCGGCGTTCTCGCCCGACGGGAAATACCTTTACTACAGTCAGAACGTGACGCCGGGTCCCGTCTTCGAGTATGCGCAGGACGTGAACAGGGCCGTCTTCGCGATCCGTCGCTACGAAGTGGCCACGGGCGAAGTCGACGATGCCGTGAGCGAGCCGGGCGGCGCGGCGCGCCCGACGCCCTCTCCCGACGGCCGCTGGCTCGCGTACGTGCATCGCGTGCGCACGCCGAACGCGTTCGAGACAGCGCTGTTCGTCAAAGACCTCGTATCGGGCGAAGAGCGGTCGCTCTACATGGACCTCGACCGCGACATGCAGGAAACGTGGGCCATCAACGGCCTCTATCCGAACATGGACTGGATGCCCGACAGCAAGAGCATCGTGTTCTGGGCCGGCGGCGGCATCAAGCGCATCGACGTCGCATCCGGCGCGGTGCGCGACATTCCGTTCCACGTGAAGGACACGCGCGCGACGCTCGTGCCGCCGCGCCTCGACATCGCTGTCGCGCCGGATGAAGTGCAGTCGCGCATGGCGCGCTTCGCGAGCGTTTCGCCGGATGGCAAGCAAGTCGTGTTCGAATCGTTCGGACGCCTGTGGCTGAGGAACGTGGCTGACGGCGCGCCGCGCCGCCTCACTCGCGACGACGCTGCGGCATTCGAGCTGTTTCCCTCGTGGTCGCGTGACGGCAAGCGCATCGTGTTCGTACGCTGGACCGATGCGGGCCTCGGCGAGGTTCATGTCGTCGGTGCGGGCGGCGGCAGCTCGCGCGCAGTTTCCCGGCAGCCCGGCCACTACCTGCATCCGCGCTTCAGCCCCGACGGCAAGTCGATCGTCGTCGAGCGTTCGACCGGCGGCCGGCTGACTTCGCCGCTGTGGTCGGCGGATCCCGGCATCTATCGCCTCGCCGTCGACGGCGGCGCCGCTGTGCGCCTGACGGACGAAGGCCGCGATCCGCACTTCGTCGGCAACGACGGCCGCATCTACTTCACTTCGGACAAGAGTCCCGCGAAGGAAAGCGAGCCGGCGCACGAGCTCGTCAGCATGGATGCGAACGGACAGGATCGCCACGTGCACGCGCGCTCCAGCTATGCAAGCAACCTGGAGCTGTCGCCGAGCGGCGAGTGGCTGGCGTTCCTCGAGAACTACCACGATCTACGTCGTACCGATGCCGCCGGGCGGCACGATCGACCTGTCGCTGCAGACGAAAGCGGTTCCGCAGCGGCGCGCCACCGATATCGGCGGCACCTACATCAATTGGATCGACGGCGACACGCTGTCGTGGACGCTCGGCGCCGTCGCTCTATCGCGCGGAGATGGCGGAGCTGTTCGCGAGCGGCACCAACGCGGAGGCAGCGCACGGCAAGGTGGTCGCGAACCTCAGCATGACGCGAGCGGCCGACAAGCCGCGCGGCGTCGTGGCGCTCACGGGCGCGCGCATCGTGACGATGAACGATGCGCGTCAGGTGATCGAGAACGGCACGATCGTCGTGCGCGACAACCGCATCGTCGCCGTGGGCGCGAGCGGCGCAGTGGAGATTCCGGCGGATGCACAACGGCTGGATCTCGCGGGCCGCACGGTCCTGCCCGGCATCATCGATGCGCACGCGCATGGACCGCAGGGCGTGAACGACATCGTGCCCCAGCAGAACTAGTCGGCGCTCGCGCATCTCGCGCTCGGCGTCACGACCGTGCACGATCCGTCGAACAACGCGACCGAAATCTTCGCGGCCTCCGAGTATCAGCGCGCCGGCGAGATCCTCGCGCCGCGCATCTTCTCGACGGGCGACGTCGTGTACGGCGCGCACTCCGAAGGCTTTGCCAGCATCGACAAGCTCGAGGACGCGCGCAATCACATCCAGCGACTGAAGGCGCAGGGCGCGATCTCGATCAAGAACTACAACCAGCCGCGGCGCGAGCAGCGCCAGATGGTGACGACGGCGGCGCGCGAGGCCGGCATGCTGGTCGTGTGCGAAGGCGGCTCGCTGTACCACATGGACATGAGCATGGTCGCCGACGGCAACACGCAGCATCGAGCACAACGTGCCGCCGGAGCGCTTCTACGACGACGTGCTGCAGTTCTGGCCGCCCACGAAGGTGGCGTACACGCCGACGCTGGTCGTGACCTACGGCGGCCCGGGCAGCGAGTTCTTCTTCTATCAAGAGTCGGAGGTGTGGACGCACCCGATCCTGTCGCGCTACGTGCCGCCGCAGATCCTGCAGCCGCGTTCCGTGCGCCGGCAGATGGCGCCGGCGAGCGACTACCAGGCGTTCCGCGATTCAGCGGCGAACGCGAAGCGACTGCTGGAGCTCGGCGTGCTGGTCAACACCGGCGCGCACGGCCAACGCGAAGGCCTCGGCTCGCACTGGGAAATCTGGGGGTTCGTGCAGGGCGGCATGTCGCCGATGCAGGCGTTGCAGGCGGCGACGATCGATCCGGCGCAGCACCTCGGAATGGCGCGCGATCTGGGCTCGATCGAGAACGGCAAGCTCGCCGATCTGCTGATCGTCGACGGCAATCCGCTCGAAGACATCCGCGTGACCGACGACATCGCGTACGTGGTGCTGAACGGACGCATCTACGAAGGCGGAACGCTCGCGGAGAAGGTGACGGGTCAGAAGAAGCTGCAGCCGTTCTATTGGGAGAAGTGACCTTCCATCTCGCGCACATCGCGATGCGCGCGAAGATGCAGCCTTCGGTGCGCGAGACGAACCAGCCGGACAGGTTGACTGTCCGGCCGGCGACGTAGTCGTCGCGGATCATCTCGCGCAGCCGGAGCGCTGCGCCCTGCACTGCATCTGCCGGCGCGCGCAGCAACGCCAGCACTTCCTTCAGGGCTGGATCCAGCGGATAGCGGCCGAGATACTCGCGGCCGATCGCGCCGGCCGCGTCCATGTCGAGCCCATCCGTCCATTGCAGGCACAGCGACGCACTGGACTGCGCGCCGGCATTGCGCCGGCTGCGATCGCGGCGACGAGCAACTGCAATGTGCGGCGGCGACTCGGACCTCATGCCGTTCCCTCATTGCCTGCAGCCAAGTGATCGCCGAGGCGGAACGTGAGCGCCAGCAGCGTCAGCGTGGGATTCGCGATGCCGCTCGTCGGGAACACCGAGCTACCGGCGACATAGAGATTGTCGACGCCGTGCACGCGGCATTGCTCGTCGACGACACCTTGGCGCGATGAGCGCGCCATGCGGGTCGCACCCATATGATGGCGCGACGGCGAGTCCATGCACTGCACGAGTTGCTCGCGCTTGCCGGCCCAGCGCACGCGCCCGATGTCGAGCCGGCCAAGCTCGGTCGCGAGGCAGCCGATCGCCGCAGCGATCGAGTCGAACTCCGGCTCGCCATAGCGCATGTCCAGGTGCACGCGCGGCAGCCCAAGCTCATCGCGCTGCTCGCGCGACAGCGTGATGCGGCTGTCGCGGTTCGGCGTGTGTTCGATCATGAAGTAGACGGAACGCCGCGCGGTTGAGGGCGCAGCGGCGACGCGTTGCGCGATGTTCGCGACGCACGCTTCGGCCTTCGGCGCCGCGGAGCGCTCTTCCATCAACGTCGCTGTGAAGTTGACCGTCCGATGCCGATGCTGCGCAGCGTCCGAAAGCCCGATCACCGCGTGCGGCCGGTCGCGCTGCTGGTTGTTGAACAAGCCGAGCTGCGAGTCTTCACGCAGCAGCGACATGCACGTGCCCTCTTCCTGCGAAATCGTCGTGTGTCCCTGGAAGCCGCGCCCGAGCCAGTCCGAGTGATTGCCGATGCCGTCGCGCTGCACGTCGTTCGACGCCAGCAGCAAGCGGACGTTCTCGATGCCGCCGGCGGCAAGAACATACGTCCGGCCGACTGCGCGGTGCTTGCGGCCGTCGAGTTCCTGCACGTCGAGCGATTCGACGCGCTGCCCGCGCTCGTCGAGCTTGATTGCAGTCACGTTCGCGTGCAGGCACACAGTGACGCGCTCATGGCTCGTGGCGGATCGCTTGAACCCGGCGTACGCATCGCCGGGCGCCAATCCCGTAATGCGTGTGTAGCACCGAGGACGAATGGCGAGTGAGCTGGCGCGACCAGCAAGCAGCGGTTCGTCCGGGCCGACGACGCTTGCCGGCTGCTCGCCGAAGCGCGGCAGCTCGAGTAGCGCACACGCGCGGTCGTAGAAGGGCTGCAGGCCGGCGCGATCGATGGGCCAACCGGAGTGCCTGATCCAGTCGCGCTTCTCGAAGTCGACGGGATCGAGCGGCGCGCACTTGCCGCCCCACACGTTCCCGGAGCCGCCGAGGCAACGAACCCTGGAAGAGACCAGGTACTCGTTCAGCGGCCGCGGATCGTTGCCCGGTCCGCCGAGCGTCATCGTGCCTTCGTACAGCGATTGCGTGCGCGGCTCCGGCTTTTCGCCGCCGGATTCCAGAACGAGCACGCTCAGCCCCGTATCCGCGAGCTGGCGCGCGAGAGTGATTCCCGCGACGCCGCCGCCGACGATGACGACGTCCGCTTCGAGGCGCGAGTTCTCCGTCAGCTGAGCTGCATCGACGAGCATGACGAGCGCCTTGTGATTAGGGTCGCGCACCCTGCGTGCGCAGGTAGTTCGCGACCGGCATGTGCTCGTGCTTGAGCGCTTCGCCGAGCGGCGAGCGTATTTCCGCCGCAGGACCGGCCTCGGCGGGCACCGCGAGGTTGACGTCTGCGCCCTTGGCAACGAGATAGCGCACGACGTCGAGATTGCCTGCTCGCGCGGCATTGATGAGCGGAGTCTCATCACCGAGCACGAATCCGTTCACGTCCGCGCCGCGTTCGACGAGTGTCGTCACGATCTCCAGATTGCCCAGCATCGATGCCGCGATGAGCGGACTGCCGTCGCCCCGCACAGGAATGTCGACCTGGGCGCCGCGCTCGAGCAACAGATTGACGAGCGGAACGTCGCCCAGTCGGGCGGCCACGATCAACGGAGTGCCGTCGCCGAGCACGACGCGATCGACATCGGCGCCGGCGTCGATGAGAGCGACTGCGTTGTTGCGATCACCCTCGGCGATTGCTTCCACCAATTCACGGCCGAGTGCTCGCTTGACCAGCGGCTTCCCGCCGTCGAATGCCTCGGGCGCGTCTATCTGAGTTGCCGCGGCAGCGACGCCGATGCCACCGATCATTAGCGCCAATGCGAAAGCGCGCTGCCTCGTGGTCCGATCGAGCAGTAGGAGATGGATGCGCTTCTCCAGCGTCGAAGCCGATTCGCACATCGCAGCTGCTGCGAACGGCACGTCGGAGCAACGCTCGGCTACGTTCAACAGCACTTCGGCGTAGTCGACGTCGGCGATGCCGCCGGACGCCAGCACGCGCGCGTCGCAGTCAACTTCGATCGCAAGCCGCAGCCGTCGCCAATGCCACCACAGAGGCAAGTTCCAAGGCAGCAGCACGATCGCCACGGTGCCGGCGAGAAGCAGCAGAGGATCGCGCGCACGCACGTGTTCGCTCTCGTGTGCGAGCGTGAGCCGCATTACACGCGGATCAGCGCAGAGCAGCCATTTCGGTACGACGATCTCTGGACGCAAGAAGCCGATCACCGCTGGACCGATGTCGTCGGACACGAGCACGCTCGTGCCCGTGAGAGTGCGGCGCGTCCACGAGGCGGACTTGCGACGCATGCGCAGCCAGTTGATTGCCAGGCCGATCGCAAGCACCGCGGAACTGCAGAGCCACAACATGCCGAGGAGCGAGGCGACGCCTCGCGACGTGGCGATTCGACTCATGCGACGTCCCGACTTCGGCGGCCGGCGCAGGAATGCTCGAGTCACGCGCGGT
The DNA here is from genome assembly GCA_963830745.1 of uncultured Gammaproteobacteria bacterium. Lineage (GTDB taxonomy): Bacteria > Pseudomonadota > Gammaproteobacteria > Steroidobacterales > Steroidobacteraceae > Steroidobacter. The sequence continues at coordinate 301,197 of CAWHNL010000004.1, read as the reverse complement.
GATGCTTGCATCCGCGGCAACCGACGGGTCCGCAAGCTCAGCCGAGTCGGCGCGGCGCGGCGATTGATCGACGACCTGTGCTGCGAATGGCAGCAGGAAAGGTGCGATCACCAGCAGCGTCCATATCCAGCGCGTCGGCCAGCGTCGCAGCCTGCAGGCGCGCTCGACTGCGAGCGCCGCGACGCCGAGCAGGCACGAGATCGCGACCGCGTACGCCATCCAGGCCGAGATCATGAGCGGCCCTTCCCGGTCTTCTCGTCGAGGAGCTTGCGGATCCGGTCGAGCTGCTTGCGATCGAGTTTCTGCGCCGACACCAGATGGGTGAGCAGCAACTCCGGCGAGCCATCGAACAACTTGGCCGCGAGGTGCTGCAAGGCGCTCTTGCGAGCATCCTGCTGTTCCACCGCGGCGAAGTAACGGTGCGTGCGGCCTTCCTCTTCGTAGCCGACGTAGCCCTTGCCCTGCAAGGTGCGCAGCATCGTCAGCACCGTCGTGTACGCGAGCTCGTCGTGGAGTTCCTCGCGGACCTCGGCAACTGTGGACGGACCGCGCCGCCACAGCACGGCCATGATGTCCGCCTCACGATCGGTAAAGGAAATCTCCATCGCGCCTCCACAACTAGAGTTGTAGTAGACGCTAACGGCCGCGCCTGCGGCTTGTCAACTAGAGTTTTAGTTTTGACGCTAGCGTGGAGTGCGTTTAGCGAGCGATGCCCAGTCGACGAAAGCCCACTGGCGCAGCTCGTACGTGAACGTCTCCGCAACGACGGCGGGATCGGCCGCGACGATCGCCTGCGCGCTCGCATCGTCGTCTGCGCCGAATAGCATCGCGCCGCCGCTGCCATCGGCGAAGCGCCCGGCGAGACGCATCACGCCGCGCTTGTACAGGTCGAGCATGTAGCGCCCGTGCTCGCGCAACGGTTGCTCCGCAAGCGGCTTGCCTGGCAGCCAGCGCGGCCCGGGACGATAGACGACCAGAAAGCTCGGCTGTTCCGGCTTCGGCAACCTGCGCACTGCGCGCCGCCGCTGGCCAGCACTGCGCCGAGCCCAGCCAGGCCCAACTGCACGAATTCCCGGCCGATCGCCGCTCATGAGCATCTCCTGTAGGTCGGGCTTTAGCCCGACAGCTTTGCGTCCGACTAAAGTCGGACCTACAGCCTGACTCATCCACGCCGGCCGCCAGTGTCATACTTGCCACCTTTATGGCGAAAACCGTCACCGTCGCGATCGTCGGCTATCCGGGCTGCTCGGCCTGGATCACGGCCGGGCTGCTCGAGCTGTTCGCGATCGCGAACAACGCGCGCGTCACACTCGGCGATCGCGCTGCCTCGACAGCTCGCTTCGACTGCCACATCGTCGGCAGATCGCGCCGCGCAGTGCGCGGATCGCACGGCGTCCAATTCCCCGTGCATGCAGTGCGTGGCCGCTACGACGCGTCGATCGTGCCGCCGGTCTGGTGCGAGTCGCTCGCGGACCTCGAGGTCCAGGCGCGACGGCTGCGCACGCGAGAACGCCTTCATCGTGCGCATGGCGCGGCGCTCGAAGATCTTCGCGAGCACATGCAGCGGCGCGGTGCTGCTCGCCCAGGCGGGCCTGTTGACCGGCCGCCGCGCGACGACCTGCTGGTGGCTGGTGAACTGGTTCCGTCAGACTTTCCCGGACATCGAGATGGCTCCCGACCGGCTCGTCATGCGCGATGGCGACCGGTGGACCGCCGCTGCGGGCGCGGCCTACATGCATCTCGCGCTCGACCTCGTGCGCGAGTTCGCCGGCGAACCGCTGGCGGCCGCGACGGCGAAGCTGATGCTCGTCGAGCGGCGTCGCGGCTCGCAATCGCCGTTTCTCGTGCCGCACGCGGCGCCCGCGGAAGCCGACTCGGAAATCGAGCGGGCGACGCGCTATCTGCGGCAGCATTCGGGCAAGCGGCTCGCCATCGCCGGCGTCTGTCGCGCCCTGGCCGTCAGCGAGCGCACGCTGGCGCGCAGATTCAAGGCGAGTCTCGGCATGTCGCCGCTGAGTTACCTACAATCGCAGCGCGTCGCCCGCGCGCGGCAGCTTCTGGAGAGCTCCACTCTGCCGCTGGAGCGCATCGTCGAGCAGTGCGGCTACGAAGACGTCTCCTCGTTTCGCAAGCTGTTCGCGCGCCAGGTCGGCATGACGCCGCGCGAGTATCGGCTGCGCTTCGGAAACGACTGACGTCGCCAAAAAAGAACTTTTCCGCTGCGCGGAGCGTTACAAACGCGTCTTCCCTCGACGAGCGCAGGATCCGCAGCGCCATGCACATCGCCCAGATCGCGCCGCTCACCGAAGCTATTCCTCCGAAACTGTATGGCGGCACCGAGCGGGTCGTCGCGAATCTGTGCGACGCGCTGGTGCAGCTCGGTCACGAAGTCACGCTGTTCGCAGCCGCCGACGCGCAAACCGACGCCAAGCTGATCCCGGTGCGCGACCGCCCGATCCGCCTGGACCCTGCGCCGCTCAAATCGGACGTGGCCGCGCATCTCACGATGCTGCACGAGGTGCGCCGCCGCGCGTGGCAGTTCGACATCCTGCATTTCCACATCGACCTGCTGCACTTTCCCGTCTTCGAGCATCAGGCGCAGCGCACGGTGACGACGCTGCATGGCCGGCTGGATCTCACGGACCTGGAAGCCGCCTACGGGCATTGGCGCGCAGTTCGGCCTCGTCTCGATCTCGGATCACCAGCGCACGCCGCTGCCGTTCGTCAACTGGCTCGCGACCATTCCGCACGGCCTGCCCACGCACCAATTCGTGTTTCGCGCGCGGCCGCAGCCGGGCTATCTCGCGTTCCTCGGGCGCATCTCGCCCGAGAAGCGTCCCGACGTCGCCATCTCCATCGCGCGCCGCGCCGGCATCCCGCTGAAAATCGCGGCGAAGGTCGACAAGGTCGATCGCGACTACTTCGAGACGCGCATCGCGCCGCTCCTCGACCATCCGTTGATCGACTACATCGGCGAGATCGGCGACGAGCAGAAGTCGGAATTTCTCGGTAACGCGCGCGCGCTGCTGTTCCCGATCGACTGGCCGGAGCCGTTCGGGCTCGTGATGATCGAGGCGATGGCCTGCGGCACGCCGGTCATCGCGTGGAACCGCGGCTCCGTGCCGGAGGTCATCGACCACGGCGTGACCGGCTACATCGTAGATTCCGAAGAAGAGGCGCTGGCCGCGCTGAGTAACATAGAGCAGATCGACCGACGCACCGTGCGGGCCGTTTTCGAGCGGCGTTTCGCCGCCCGCACGATGGCGCGCTCCTACGTGGATCTGTACGCGCGCCTGCTGAAGAGCCGCCCTCTGCTCGCGTGCGCGCATCCTGAGCCTTCGACGAGGGACGCATGAGCTCCGCCGACGAACCCGGTGAACGGCGCGGCCTGTTGCCGCGCTTCACGCTCAAGGACGGCAATACCTTCCTGCTCGCCGACGCACTGGGCGACATCCAGGCGGCGGACGACGGGCTGTTCACGAACGACACGCGCATGCTGTCGCGCTTCGATCTCTTCGTCGCGGGCCGCCGCCCCTCGCTGCTCGGCGCCGCGATCAATCACGACAACACGCTGTTCACCGCGCATCTCACGAACCGGCCGCTCGCCGCGCCCGGCGAGCTGGCGATTCCGAAAGGCGTGATCCACATCGAGCGCAATCGCCTGCTGTGGCGCGGCCGCTGGTACGAGCAGCTGACGCTCACCAACTTCGGCGACCGCGACGCGGAGGTGCCGCTGCTGTTCGTGTACGCGGCGGATTTCGCCGACATCTTCGAAGTGCAGGGAACGGTCCGCAAGGCGCGCGGCGAGATGCTGCCTGCGTGGACCGCGAACCAGACCGTGAAGCTGTCGTATCGCGGCCTGGACGACGTCGTGCGCACGACGCACATCGAGTTCTCGCATGCGCCGGTCGCGATCTCGGCGACGCAAGCGGAGTTCAAACTGCAGCTGCCACGCGGCGGCCGCGCCGAGCTGTCGCTCGAGATCGGTGCACAGGATGAAGGCGCTCCGTCGCGGCGGCGCTTCAGCACCGCGGTGACGAACTGTCGGCCGACATGCAGGAGCGCTTGGGCCACGGCGCGTCGATCAGCACTTCGGGCCGGCTGTTCGACCAGTGGGTCGACCGCTCGCGCGCCGACCTCGCGTTGCTGACGACATCGCTGCCGACCGGCCTGTATCCGTACGCCGGCATCCCGTGGTTCGCCACCCAGTTCGGGCGCGACGCGATCATCACAGCGTTGCAAACGCTCTGGCTCAATCCGCAGCTCGCCGCCGGCGTGCTGAACTTTCTCGCGTCGACGCAGGCGACGGAGGACTCTGCGTTCCGCGATTCGCAGCCCGGCAAGATCATGCACGAGACGAGGCGCGGCGAGATGGCAGCGCTGCAGGAAGTGCCGTTCGGCCGCTACTACGGCGGCGTGGATACGACGCCGCTGTTCGTGATGCTCGCGGGCGCATACGAGACCCGCACCGGCGACCGCACGCTGGTCGACCGCATCTGGAATTCGCTGATCGCCGCAACGGGCTGGATCGAGCGGCGGCTCGCTGCCAGCCCCACTGGATTCCTCGACTATGCGCGCGGCGAAAACACCGGCCTGGTCAACCAGGCGTGGAAGGACAGCCACGATTCGATGTTCCACGACGACGGTCGCTTTCCGAAGGGGCCGCTCGCTGTCGTCGAAGTGCAGGGCTACGCGTACGCCGCGCTGAAATGCATGTCGGAGCTCGCGACGCGACGCGGCGACGAAGCGCAAGGCACGACGTGGCTGAGAAAGGCGGAAGCGCTGCGCGCTGCGATCGAAGAACGCTTCTGGGTACCCGCAGATGCATTACTACGCGATCGCTCTCGACGGCGATGGCACGCCGTGCCGTGTGTACGCGTCGAACGCAGGCCACCTCCTCTACTGCGGCGTGCCGAGCGAAGAGCGTGCTGCGCTCGTCGCTGCGCAGCTCATGTCCACGCGCTTCTCCAGCGGTTGGGGCATCAGAACGCTGGCCGAGCGCGAGCCGCGCTACAACCCGATGTCGTATCACAATGGCTCGATCTGGCCGCACGACACGTCGCTGTGCGCGGCCGGCATCTCGCGCTACGGCGGTCGCGCCAACGTCGTGCAGATCCTCAACGACATCTTCGAGACCGCGAACCAGTTCGGCATGCGCCTGCCCGAGCTGTACTGCGGCTTTCCGCGCGTCGCGGGCCAGGGCCCGGCGCCGTATCCGGTCGCGTGCATGCCGCAGGCGTGGTCGTCGGGCTCGGTATTCCTGCTGCTGCAGGCGTGCCTCGGCATCCGGTGGACGGCGAGCGCCAGGAGGTGCACGTGACACGCCCGCTGCTGCCGATCGGCGTCGAGTCGCTCGCGATCCGCGGTCTGCCGATCGCCGGCGCAACGATCGACCTGGATTTCCACCGCATCGGCGATGAAGTGGTGGGCGTGCCGTCCCGGCACCTGGACGCCGGCATCCGCGTCCTGGCGCATCTCTAGACTTTCCGTTCGCAGGTGCTTGACCCTGACGTACCGTCAGGGCCTAGAGTCTCGCCGTATCGGGAGGTCGCATGTCCTTCACCGTCGGGCAACTCGCCAAGCTCACCGGGCTCACCGTCCGCGCGCTGCATCACTATCACGCGATCGGCCTGCTCGAGCCGTCGCAACGCTCCGAGTCGGGCTATCGCCTGTACACGCAAGCGGACATCGTGCGTCTGTTTCGCATCCAGGCGCTGCAGCGGCTGAACCTGTCGCTCAACGAGGTGGCGGCCGTGCTCGCGAAGGACGGTGCGCCGTTGCCGGAGATGATCGCGCAGCAGCTGGACGAGCTGGACGATCGCATCGAGAAGGCGTCCGCGTTGCGCGTCGCGCCTGAGCCAGATTCAGGACGTGCTCACCCGGGGTGACGAGCCGGTCGCAGGCGACTGGCTCGCGGCGGTCGAGCTGATCACCCAGTACGACAAGTACTGCTCGTCCGACGAGCTGCAGCGGCTGCTGGTCCACAGCAACACCGACAAAGATCAATGGCGCTCGCTGCTCGCCGAGCTGCGCGAAGCCGTGCGGCGCGACGTGCCGGTGCAAAGCGATCACGTGCAAACGCTCGCCGATCGATGGATGCAGCTGATGATGGCCCGGGTCGGTGGCGACGTCGGGCTCGCGATCAAGATGAAGCTCGCGTACCACGCGCAGCCGAACCTGCAAGCGCGCATGCAGGCGCAGAGCGGGCTCGATACGGAAATGCTGGACTACCTCACGCGAGCATTGCGACACGGGAATCTTGCCGCCTGGGCCCGTGCATCTCGACTCCGCCGGCGCTCGATCGCCTCGAGCATGCCGGATGACCGCATGCGCGAGTGGCTGCGCGTCGCAGGCGGAGATGCGCAACGCGATGGCTGCCGGCGAAGGCGTCGACGGCGTCGGCGTGCAGGCTCTCGTCGCCGAGTGGGAATCGCTGCTGGATGAATTCTCGGGCGGCGACGCGGCGGTGAAGGATCGAATGCAGCAGGCGCTGCACGCGGACCTTCGCTGCAACGGCGCTGGGCGCTCGATGCTTCCCTGCTGGAATTCGTGCAGCGCGCCCGCAACGTCGGGCGCAACGGGAGCGTGATTCATGGCCGAGCCTGATCTCAGCAAGCGCATCGTCTATCACGTCGACCGCATGCGTGACGTCTCGCGTGCGGCGCGACGTCGTTTACAAGCGGGACGCAGGCACGGAACTGTCGATGAACATCTACTCGCCCGCGGGCCTGTCGGGCGGTGCCCGCGTGCCCGCGGTGTTCTTCGTGCACGGCGGCCCGATTCCCGCGACGTTCATGCCACCGACGCAGTGGGGCGTGTTCGTGTCCTACGGCGAACTCGCGGCAGCGTCTGCGCTCGTGGGCGTGACATTCAACCATCGCCTGCACGCGCTGACCGACTACCGCAGATCAGAATCGGATGTCGCTGCGGCGATCGAATACGTGCGCAGTCATGCGGCGGAGCTCAACGTCGATGCTGACAGGATTGCGCTCTGGTACTTCTCGGGCGGCGGTCCGCTCATGAGCCCCGTGCTGCGCGATCGTCCCGACTACGTGCGCTGCTCTGCGTTCTATGCGTTTCTCGATATGCGCCTGGTTCCTGCCGACGCCGACGCGCGACGTTACGCGCGCGCGAGCTGTCGCGCCGCAAGTCCGCGAGAGCCGGTCTGCCGATCTTCATCGCGCGTGCCGGTCTGGATCAGCCGATGATCAACCAGTCGATCGATGTGTTCGTGCAGGAAGCGCTGGCCGGCAATGCGCTGTTGGAGCTCATGAATCATCCGACCGGCCGGCACGGCTTCGACATCCTCGACGACAACGACCGCTCGCGCGAGATCATTGCGCGCGCCGTCGCTTTCGCGCAGGTGCACGTCCGCAGATGAGATCGATCGCGGTCGCTACGACGGACCGCAGCACCGTCCGCGATTCGCCTGCGCGCGAGCGAATCGCCAGCGTGTACAACACAGCGGACGCGATCATCGCCAACGCCTGCGGATCTGCCTTCGCATCGATCTCGCCATCCTCGCGCGCCTGCCGGATGCGCACTTCCAGCATTCGCTCGAACTCGCGCAACGCACTCGCGAGGCGCGTGCGCACTTCCTCGTCGCCCAAAGCCTCGGTGACAGCCGTTCCGATCAGGTAGCAGCCGCGCGCAGGATCGCCGGACGGCAGATACGAAGCGAGCGCGGAATCGTAGAAGCGCTGCAGTCCCTCCGCCAGCGACAGCTGCGGATCGAGCGCTTTCGCGATGCCCTCCTTCGAGCGCTCGGTGTAGCGATCGAGCGTCTGCAGATACAGCGCACGCTTGTCGCCGAACGCCGCGTACAGGCTGGGCCGATTCATGTCCGTGGCATCGCTCAGCTGGTCGAGCGACGTGGCCGAGTACCCGAACCGCCAGAACGCACGCCATCGCCTGCGCGAGCGCGGCGTCGGCATCGTAGGCGCGTGGCCGGCCGCGCGGGCGCGGCTGCTGTCCGCGTTCCGAGGCGATCTGTTTTTTATGTACCATGTTGTAAAAAAATACCTTGACGGGCGCCAATATTATACCGCACAGTACATAAACACCACCGGCAGAGATCAGGAGCCGTCATGGAACTGTACTTCGCACCGCTGGCCTGCTCGCTCGCCACCCGCATCGCCCTGTACGAGGCCGGTGCGCCGGCGCGCTACACGCAAGCCGACACGCACACCAAGAAGCTGCGAGGACGGCAGCGACTTCTTCGCGATCAATCCGATGGGACAGGTGCCGGCGCTGCGCCTCGACGACGGCAGCTTCTCACCGAGAACACCGCCGTCCTGCAGTACGTGGCCGAACGGTTCCCGAACGCGCGGCTCGCGCCGCCGCCGGGAGCGGAGCGCAGCCGGATGCAACAGTGGCTGGGCTTCATCGGCACCGAGCTGCACAAGGCAGTCTTCGTGCCGATGCTCGACGACAAGGCCTCGGAAGAGGTGAAGCGCTACAGCCGCGAAAAGATCCCGCTACGCATGGCGACGCTGCAGGCGCACCTGCGCGGCCGCGAATTCCTGCTCGACGAGTTCAGCATCGCCGACGCGTACCTGACGACGATCCTGAACTGGGCCGGCGCGACGCAGGTGGATCTGAAGCAGTGGCCGGAAGTCCACGAGTATCACCAGCGCATGCTCAAGCGGCCGAGCATCGCGAAGGCCGCCGGCGAGGAATTCGCGCTCTACAAGGAAGAAGTGGCGCGGCGGAAGTCAGCCTGACCTACTTCTTCGGTGCATACGCGATGCACTCGACCTCGACCCGCGCGTTGCGCGCCAGGCCGCTGGCCGCGAGCGCGCTGCGCGCCGGGAAGGGCTTCTTGAAGAATTCGCCGTAGACCTCGTTGAACGCCGGCCACTCCGCGATGTCCGCGAGGAACACCGTGCACTTCACCACGTCCGCGAGCGAAGCAGCCGTGGCGCGTCAGCGTTTCCTGGATCAGCTTCAGGGCCTGGCGCGCTTCGGCCTTGATACCGCCGGGCACGACCTTGCCGGTCGCGGAGTCGAAGCCGAGCTGGCCGGAGAGGAACATCAGATCCCCGGCGCGCACCGCCTCGGAGAACGGCAGGTCGCGACGCGCAGGATCCGGCGTAGTCAGGAACTCCGGCTTGGCTCTGCGCCGACAGCGACGGCGCTGACCAGCAGGGCGAACGTGAACGCAGCGAGGCGAGAGCGACGGAGCATGACGGAGTTCCTTCACAGATTGCGGACCTTGGCCAGAAACTCTAGCAGCGCGGCGTTGACGCGTTCAGGCCGCTCTTGCTGAATCCAGTGACCGGCGCCTTCGATGATCACCTTCTGTACGCCGGGCACGGCACGACTCATGTGCTCGACTGCCGCCAGCACCGCGCTTGCCCGCGATCACCGGGTCGCGCGTACCGACGATGAACAGCGCGGGCTGGCGAATCATCGCGTCCTGCCACGGCGCAGTCAGCGCCCAGTTGCGATCGATGTTGCGATACCAGTTGAGCCCGCCGCGAAAACCGGTGCGCCGGTATTCGGCGGCAAACTTCTGGATGTCCTCTTCGCGCAGCCACGCCGGCAGCGCCGGCGCGACGGCGAGCGGATCGAGAAAGCCGTGGCCCTCGTGGACGAGCATGGGATTCTCGCGATCGATCGGGATATCTCCCGAGACGCCGTACAGGAGCTTGCGCAGCGTGACGGCCGGATCGCGCTCGAACTCCGCTTCTGCGACGCCGGGCTTCTGGAAGTAGATCCAATAGTAGTTGCCGAGTCCCGCGTCCTTGAGCGTCTGCAGCGGCGCGGCCGCCGAGCGCGGCCGATGCGGCACGCTCATCGCGACCACCGCGGGAAACAGATCGGGCCGCATCATCGCCGCAGTCCACGCGACCGGCGCGCCCCAGTCGTGGCCGACGATGATCGCCTTCTTCTCGCCGAGCGCGGACACGAGCGACACGACGTCGCCGACCGTGTGCATGATCGTGTAGTCGTTCACATCCGCGGGGGCTTCCGTCTCGCCGAAGCCGCGCATGTCGGGCGCGACGGCGCGAAACCCGGCGGCAGCGACGGCAGGCAACTGGTGCCGCCACGAATACCAGAGCTCGGGCCAGCCGTGACACATCAGCACGAGCGGGCCAGTGCCCTGCTCGGCGACGTGCATGCGGATACCGTTGACGGTGAGCGTGTGATGCTTCAGTTCGGCGGCCATGAGCGACTCACTTCGTTGCTATCTTGGGCAGGAATGCGGCGAGCACGCCGAGCACCGGCAAGAAGGCGCAGATGCGATACACGAACTCGATGCCCGCTGCATCGGCCACGTGACCGAGCACTGCGGCGCCGAGGCCGCCCATGCCGAACGCGAGCCCGAAGAACAGCCCGGAGATCATGCCGACCTTGCCGGGCACGAGCTCCTGCGCGTAGACGAGGATCGCCGAGAACGCGGACGCGAGAATCAAGCCGATCGGCACGCTCAGCACGCCGGTCCAGAACAAGTTCGCGTGCGGCAACAGCAGCGTGAACGGCAGGACGCCGAGAATCGAAAACCAGATGACGTACTTGCGGCCGATGCGATCGCCGATGTGACCGCCGGCCAGCGTGCCGATCGCGACCGAGGCGAGGAACACGAACAGATGCACCTGCGCGTTCCACACCGAAACGTGAAAGCGCTCGATCAAGTAGAACGTGTAGTAGCTCGTCAGGCTCGCCATGTAGAAGTACTTGGAGAAGATCAGCACGATCAGCACGGCCATCGCACCGATCACCTTGCCGCGCGGCAACTGCACGAGCGCTTGATGTGCACTCTTGCGCACGGCCTCGAGCCGCACTGTCTGGCGCGCGTACCACGCACCGATCTTCGTGAGCAGCACGATGCCGAGCAGCGCGGCGAGCGCGAACCACGCGACGCTGCCCTGCCCGTTCGGCAGCACGATGAACGCGGCCGCGAGCGGACCGATCGCCGATCCTGTGTTGCCGCCGACCTGGAACACCGATTGTGCAAACCCGTGACGTCCGCCCGATGCGACGCGCGCGACGCGCGAGGACTCGGGATGGAAGACCGATGAGCCCAGTCCGATGACAGCAGCGCCGAGCAACAACACCGGGAACGTGCTCGCGACGGCGAGCAACAGCAAGCCGGTCAGCGTGAAGCCCATGCCGAAGGCCAATGCGTACGGCATCGGCCGGCGATCCGCATACAGACCGACCAGCGGCTGGAACAGCGAAGCGGTGACTTGATAGACGAAAGTCACCAAGCCGATCTGACCGAAGTCGAGGCTGCAGCCCTGTCTTGAGGATGGGATACATCGCGGGCAGACAGCGACTGCATCATGTCGTTCAGCAGATGGCAGAAGCTCAGCGCGCCCAGCACTGCCATGGAGGCGTTGATTTCGCGGCTTTGCACATCCACAGTGGAGCTCATGCGAGAGAAGGATATCTCGGGCCCCGTTGAACCGCTCGCGAAATTACGGGAACGTAAATGCAGGGACGGCCTGTCCAGGGAACGCGCCGCCCGCGCGCACGTCTAAACCCGCATCATCCCAACGGAGACAAGTCATGGAACCGAAGCTGTTATCCCTTGCACGAGCCCGTCTGGCGGGCGCGTGCGTGCTTGCCGCCGTGCTGTCCCAGGCTGCTTACGCGGGCTCGCCCGCAGACAGCTCGCAGCCGGTGCAGTCGGTCTGGAAGCCGGTCGAGGTCAAGTATTCCTACGTCGGCTTCACGACCGCGTACAACTGCGACGCGTTCGAGACGAAGGTGAAGAACATCCTGGTGACGCTCGGCGCCACGCCGCTGACCAAGGTCAAAGCGAACGGCTGCATCGACGTGAACCGTCCGTCGCGCAACTTCTTCGTCACAGTGACGACTGCGACGCCGATCCCGGCCAGCGAGGCGAAGGAGCCGCCGAACAAGGCCACGAAGGAACTGACCGAACGCCTGACGGGCAAGGCGGATCCGCTGAAGACCGATCCGTTCCCGGCGCAGTGGAAGACAGTCGACCTGTCCCGCGACCGCCGGCTCAACCTGGAGCCGGGCGATTGCGAGCTGATGGAAGGCCTGAGCAAGGAAGTGCTGCCGAAGCTCGGAGTGAAGATCGTGACCGACCGCGTCTCGTGCACGCCGAACAACATCGGCATTTCGACGCCGCAGCTCACGGTCAACGCGCTGGTCGCGCTGCCGAAGGCAGACGACTCCACCGCGGCAGAGCAGAGGTAGGTCGGTGTAGGTCGGGCTTAAGCCCGACCTCAGGACGAATCAGGCCTGCGGTTCCAGCGCGTACGCGCGCTGGAACGCAGGCCGCGCGGCGCAACGGTCCGCATACGCGAACAGCACCGGCTCGTCGGTGATCATCTTGAACTGGCGCATGAAGTAGCAGCTCATTCCGAGCAGCACGTCCGCAGCGCAGAAGCGCTCGCCGAGAATCCACGTGCTGCGGCCCACCGCCGTGCGCAACGTGTCGAGCATCTGGTCCCAACTCCCCCAGCCGTAGGTCACAGGGTTCGGCTTGAGGCCGCCGGCCTTCTCACCCATCGCCGGCTCGATCACTGCGTTCGTGTACATCAGCCACATGAGATAAGCGCCGCGGTCCGGGCTGCCGATCGGCGGCGCCAGCTGCGCGGCCGGGTACTGATCCGCGAGATAGCCGCAGATCGCGCCGGAATCCCAGATTCGCACTGCCCCGTCCTCGAGCGCCGGCACCTTGCCCATCGGCGACGCCGCGCGAAACGCCGGATCCGCACGCGACTGCTCGTTGCGGATGTCGATGCGCACGCGCTCGTACGGCACACCGAGCTCTTCCATCATCCAAACTGCGCGCACTGCGCGGGACCGCTCGCACCAATAGAGCTTCATGCGCCTTCTCCCTGTTTTCGCCGCGGGGAGGGGAGCATAGCTGGTCTTATATACAGGCTCAACTATTTTTCAGCAGCCGGTCCAGATGCTGCCGGATGTGCGCCGCCTGCGCAGGCGTATGAGCGAGCGCGATCGCCTTGTCGAACGCAACACGCGCTTCATCGGTGCGACCGAGCTCGTGCAGCCACGCGCCCTTCGCGCCGAAGAAGTGGAAGTAGCCCTGCAGCTTCTCGCCGAGCGGCTCGATCATTTCGAGTGCAGCGGCGGGACCGCGCAGCTTCGAGACCGCAACCGCGCGATTGAGCGTGACGACCGGCGACGGCTGAAGTTTTTCGAGCACGCCGTACAGCGTGTCGATCTCCTGCCAATCGGTGTCGGCCGCGCGGCTCGCACGAGAGTGAACTGCTGCGATCGCCGCTTGAACCTGATACGGACCCGGCGCGCGATGCCGCAGCGCCTTCTCGACGAGCACCAGCGCCTCGTCGATCATCTGGCGATTCCACAGGCTGCGATCCTGATCTTCGAGCAACACGATTTCGTTGTCGCGATCGAGGCGCGCCGGCGCGCGTGCGTGCTGTAGCAGCAGCAGCGCCATCAGCCCCATCACTTCCGGCTCGCTCGGGAAGAGTCGCAGCAGCAAGCGCGCGAGGCGGATCGCTTCCTCGCACAGCGCCGTGCGCATGTGCGCCGTGCCGCCGCTTGCTGAGTAGCCCTCGTTGAACAGCAGATAGATCATCGCCGCGACGGCAGCGAGTCGATCGCTGCGCGCCTCGGCGCCCGGTGTTTCGAACGGAACGTCACGCCGAGCCGATCGAGCGCTTCGCGCGAGTGATCCGCTGCTCCATCGCCGCTTCGCTCACCAGGAACGCGCGCGCGATCTCCGTCACGGTGAGACCGGAGACGATGCGCAGCGCCAGCGCGATCTGTTGCGTCGACGGCAGCTCGGGGTGGCAGCAGATGAACAGCAATCGCAGGATGTCGTCGCGATAGTGCGCAGCGTCGAGCTGATCTGCGAGCGACGCTTCGGCGTCGTCGTCATCCGACAGCACTTCTTCGGAAGGCAGCGCCGTTTCCTTGCGGCGTCGGCGCTTGTCTGTCGAGAGCGGTGTTGCGGCCGACGAAGATCAGCCACGCGGCCGGGTCGCGCGGCGGGCCTTTGACGGGCCAGGTTTTCAGGGCGCGCAGCGAGGCTTCCTGGAAGGCCTCCTCGGCGGTGTCGAGATCGCGGAAGTAGCGCAGCAGCGCCGCCACGGCCTGCGGGCGGGCGGACGTCAGAGCTGCATCGATCCAGCGAAGGTCAGTCACTTGATCAAGAATCGCATAGCCAGGGTTATGTCCCAAGGACGAACAGCCGGGCCCGGGTTCCGACAATAGCCCTTCAATCGTACGCGGAAGCGCGATCCACGAGCGCCATCATGCCGCGAAAACGTACATCCCCCGCGCCGAAAGAAGGCCAAAGAACTTCTCATCGCTGATTCCGCCAGACGATCAGGGCAGCTCTCGCAACGCGCATGTGATTCGCTTCACTGGCCGCTCATGCGTCAGAACCAGTTGTAGTTGAAGCTGATGCTGACGCGCGGCGACTGCGACGGATTCGGCGGCACTTCGTGTCGCAGCCAGCTCTCGAACAACACCAGCGTTCCCGCTTGCGCCGGCAACACGACCCAGCGCTGCCGGTCGGCGCGCGCGTTCAGCTTGAGCGGCGGCGCCGCCATGTAGCGATCGAGTCGCGGATCTTCCAGCTTCAATCCGGCCGAGCCGCGCGGCGTATGGACGTAGTAGGTGCCGCTGATCGTCGCGAGCGGATGCAGGTGCAGGCTGTGCACAACCTGCCGCGGCATGATGTTGACCCAGCAGTCGGTCATCTGCAGCTCGCGGCCTTCCAGGTCGAACTCCAGCGATTTCGCGAACGATGCGACATGACGATCGAGCCCGCGCCGAAGCTGCGCGAACGTCGGCGACAGCTCGTGCATGCGGCTCGCCGAGTTGTACGACGTGTAGCCGCCCGGGTAGTTCTTCGCGGACCAGCGCCGGCCGGACTCGTCGTCGCGCTCCAGCTGCCGGCATTCGCGCAGCAGCCGGCGATTCAGCGCCGCCCCGCCCGTAAGGCGCGCCGTATACACCAGCGTTGGAAAGAACCTCTGTAAGGTCATCAGGACGCTCTGCACTAACCGCCACCGGCTTCTTCTCTATAATAGCCGCCCTCGCCGGACCGGGACCGCGCTACGTGCAACCGATCATTTCCGTCACCGATCTCGTCAAGACCTATGCGTCGGGCTTCCAGGCGCTCAAGCACATCGACCTCGAGATCCAGCGCGGCGAGATCTTCGCGCTGCTCGGGCCGAACGGCGCCGGCAAGACGACGCTGATCAACGTCATCTGCGGCATCGTCAACGCCACCTCCGGCAAGGTCACCGCCGACGGCCACGACATCGTGCGCGAGTTCCGCGCAGCGCGCGCCAAGATCGGCCTCGTGCCGCAGGAGCTGACGACCGACGCGTTCGAGAGCGTCTGGGCGACGATGGAGTTCAGCCGCGGCCTGTTCGGCAAGCCGCCGAACCCGGCGCACCTCGAGAAGGTGCTGCGCGACCTGTCGCTGTGGAACAAGAAGGACGACAAGATCATGACGCTGTCGGGCGGCATGAAGCGCCGCGTGATGATCGCCAAGGCGCTGTCGCACGAGCCGCAGATCCTGTTCCTCGACGAGCCGACCGCCGGCGTCGACGTCGAGTTGCGGCGAGACATGTGGGAGATGGTGCGCAGGCTGCGCGCGAGCGGCGTCACGATCATCCTGACGACGCACTACATCGAAGAAGCCGAGGAGATGGCCGACCGCATCGGCGTGATCAACAAGGGCGAGATCGTGCTGGTCGAGGACAAGAACGATGCTGATGCGCAAGCTCGGCCGCAAGCAGCTCACTCTGCATCTGCAGCACCGGCTCGAGCGCATTCCGCCGCAGCTCGCGAACCGGCAGCTGGAGCTGTCTGCCGACGGCAACGACCTCGTCTACACCTTCGACACGCAGGCCGACAGCACCGGCATCGCCGGGCTCCTGCGGCAGCTCAACGAGCTCGGCATCGACTTCAAGGACCTGCGCACCGAGGAAAGCTCGCTCGAGGAGATCTTCGTGAACCTGGTGAGCACGCGGCGATGAACAGCTACGCGATCCGCGCGATCTACACCTTCGAGATGGCGCGCTGGTTCCGCACGCTGGTGCAGAGCGTCGCCTCGCCCGTGATCTCGACCTCGCTGTACTTCGTCGTGTTCGGCGCAGCGATCGGCTCGCGCATGGCGCAGATCGACGGCGTCAGCTACGGCGCGTTCATCGTGCCGGGCCTGATCATGCTGTCGGTGCTGACGGAGAGCATCTCGAACTCGTCGTTCGGCATCTACATGCCGCGCTGGGCCGGCACGATCTACGAAGTGCTGTCGGCGCCGATCTCGTACATCGAGATCGTGATCGGCTACGTCGGCGCGGCGGCGACCAAGTCGATCCTGCTCGGCCTGATCATCCTCGCGACCGCGCGGCTGTTCGTGCCGTTCCACATCGAGCATCCGGTCTGGATGGTCGCGTTCCTGGTGCTCACGTCGGTCACGTTCAGCCTGTTCGGCTTCATCATCGGGCTGTGGGCGAGCGGCTGGGAGAAGCTGCAGATCGTGCCGATCCTGATCATCACGCCGCTGGCGTTCCTCGGCGGCAGCTTCTACTCGATCGGCATGCTGCCGCCGTTCTGGCAGAAGGTGACGCTGTTCAATCCGGTCGTGTACCTGATCAACGGCTTCCGCTGGGCGTTCTACGGCATCGCCGACGTCAGCGTCGTGCTCAGCCTCGGCATGACGTTCGTGTTCATGACGGCGTGCCTGGTCGTCATCTGGTGGGTGTTCAAGACCGGCCACCGCATCAAGGCGTGAGGTCACCCTTCCTGTAGGTCGGGCTTCAGCCCGACTTCTTTGCTTCTCCCTGTCGCCAGCCACGACCCGAACAAGATCATCGCCATCCCCGCGCCGGTCGCCACGCCGAACGGCTCGTGCAGCACGAGCACGCCGATCACCGCAGCGACCGCCGGATTGATGTACGCGACGACGGAAGCGCGCGCCGCGCCCGCCACGTTGATCAGGTAGAAGTACAGGTACAGCGCGAGCGCAGTGCAGGCGACGCCCAGCGCTGCAACCGCAGAGAGCGACAGCGCCGACGGCACGCGATCCGGCGCGGACAACGCAGCGAGCGGCAACAGCACGATCGAAGCGACGACCAGACTCGCTGCCACAGCGCCGAGCTCGTCGACATCCGACAAGTAACGCTCGACGATCAGCGGACCGATCGCATAGCCCGCAACCGAGATCATGATGCACACGACGCCGGCCCACAGCATCGGCCCGTGCCCGGTGTCGAGGCCGACGATCGCGATGACGCCGCAGAAGCCGATTGCCAGGCCGACAATGCGCAACGCGCCGATCTTTTCCCTGACGCCGAACAGCGGCGCGATGAGGACGACGCTCAGCGGCACCGTCGCGATCAGGATCCCGGTGAGCGACGAGCTGATCCACTGCTCGCCCATCGCGATCAGCGAGAACGGCACGACCAGCTCCCCGACCGCGAACGCGGTGACCGCCCACTTGTGTGCGAACGCTTTTTGCAGCGAGCCGCGCCGCCAGGCGATCGGCACGAGCACGATGGCCGCGAGCGTGATGCGCCCCCATGCGATGCACACGGGGGACAGATCCTGCAGAGCCAGCTTGATGAAGAAGTAAGGGAGACCCCAGATCGCGCACAAGGCCGCGAACGTCGCCCAGGCGCGCCACGTCATATCGTCGGAACGTTACCACAGGAACTATGAGGGTCCACAGTCATTGAATCCTGTGATGTCGCTCGTCCGCACGACCGCGGAGCCGTCCCATGAAAATCTCACTGCCTGTCCTCTTTGCCACGCTGTATGCCGTGCTCTCGGCCTGTTCGGACGGCAACGGAGCCGACCAGCCCACGCCAGCGAGCACGACCCAATCGAGCACCGCCCAATCGAACGCGGTAGTGCCGACGCGCGCACCCGGCGGCGCCACGGCGTTGCCGGACTTCACCCCGCTCGTCGAGCAGTACGGCAAGGCAGTCGTGAACGTCGAAGTCGTACAGGTGGTGCGACAGACGCGCGGGCCGGGTGCGGGGCCCACTTCGGACGACCCGCTGCTCGACTTCTTCCGCCGCTTCGGCTTGCCGCCGCCGCAGGGCGGCGGTCCCGAGGAAGGCATGCCGGCGCGCGGCGCCGGGTCCGGCTTCATCGTGAGCAGCGATGGTTACATCCTGACGAACGCGCACGTCGTCGCCGAGGCCGACGAAGTCACGGTGCGGCTGACCGACCGGCGCGAATTTCGCGGCGAAGGTCATCGGCTTCGATCCGCGCAGCGACGTGGCGGTGATCAAGATCGATGCGAACGACCTGCCGACCGTGCGCACCGGCGATCCGTCGCAGCTGCGACCAGGCGAATGGGTCCTGGCGATCGGCTCGCCGTTCGGCCTCGACAGCAGCGCGACAGCGGGCATCGTGAGCGCCACTTCGCGCGCCGTCGGCGGCGAGGACAACTACGTGCCGTTCATCCAGACCGACGTCGCGGTGAATCCCGGCAACTCGGGCGGCCCGCTGTTCAACTTGCGCGGCGAAGTGATCGGCATGAACTCCATGATCTTCAGCCGCACCGGCGGCTACATGGGCCTGTCGTTCGCGATTCCGATCGACGTCGCCAACGACGTGCGCGAGCAACTGGTCAAGACCGGTCACGTCGTGCGCGGTCGCATCGGGGTCGCCGTCCAGGACGTGAATGCACAGCTCGCGCAATCGTTCGGACTCGATCGACCGCGCGGCGCGCTCGTCAGTGCGGTCGAGAAAGACAGCCCCGCCGCGAAAGCCGGCTGTGAAGGCCGGCGATGTGATCCTCGCGGTGAATGGGCACGAGATCGATCGCGTCGGCGATCTGCGGGGCCAGGTCGTCGCAAGCGAAGCCCGGCAGCATCGCGGAGCTGCGCGTCTGGCGCGACGGCAAGGAGACCACGCTCAAGGCGCAGGTGGACGAGCTGCAGGAGAAGAGAGCCGGCGCGCGTCTCGGCCCGCCAGGCCGGCGGAGACGAGACAGCACGGCTCGGCATCGCCGTGCGGCCGCTGACGCCGGAGGAAAAGCAGCAGGTCGCGACCGAAGGCAGCCTCGTGGTCCAGGAAGTGAGCGGCCCAGCGGCCGTCGCCGGCGTGCAGCCCGGCGACATCATTCTCGGCGTCAACGGCAAGCCGGTCACGTCGGTGCAGCAGCTACGCGGCGCCGTCAACGGCCAACAGAGCACCGTCGCACTGCTCGTCGAGCGCGGCAACGCGCAGATCTTCATTCCGATTCGCGTCGGCTGACGAAGACAGGTGCCGGGAGAAGAAAGAGGGGGAAACTCAGCAACGCAGCATGAGGGTCGCATGCAACTGCTCGACGCCGCTTGCGACATCGCATGCTGCGGCGCTGAGTTTCCCCCTTTTTCTTCTCCCGGCACCTGTCTTCGCGGTTGACCCCGTGCGCCGCTTGGTGCCATCGTGCCCGCATGGAGCATCGCCGGAATCGCCGCTTCGGCCTGGGCCTCGCCGCAACTGCTGCGACGCTGGCCGGCGTGCTCTGCTCCGACACCTGGTCGCAGTCCGGCGGCGGCATCGCCGTGGATCCGGACGCGGAATTCCGTTTCGTGCGGCTCGCGTATTCCAGCGCCGGCGCGCGTTCCGGGAGCCGCGGCGGCTGGCTCACCGACTGGCCGGATGCCGAGCAGCATTTGATCAAGGGCGTGCAGCGGCTGACGCGCATCGACGCCGCGGAAGAAGGTCAGTCGCTGTCGATCATGGACGAGAGCCTGTTCGACTATCCGTGGCTGTACGCAGTCGAAGTCGGCAGCTGGATGCTCAGCGACGAAGAAGCGGCGCGGCTGCGCGACTATCTGCTGCGCGGCGGCTTCCTGGTCGTCGACGATTTCCACGGCAGCATGGAATGGGCCGGGTTCATCGAGAGCATGCATCGCGTGTTCCCCGATCGCGCGATCGTCGAGATCCCGATCGAGGATGCGGTGTTCCATCTCGCCTACGACCTGCCGGAGCAGATGCAGATCCCGGGCATCCAGTCGCTGTACAGCGGCCTCGCCTACGAGCGCGACGGTTACACGCCGCATTGGCGTGGCATCTACGACGACGAAGGCCGGCTGATGGTCGTGATCAACTTCAACATGGACCTCGGCGATGCCTGGGAGCACGCAGACGTGCCGGAATACGCGTTGCAGTACACGACGCGCGCCTACAAGTACGCGATCAATTACATCCTCTACGCGATGACGCACTGACGCGTGAAGAGCGCCTCCGACGTCAACTGGCAGTGGTACAAGCTGAGCGAGCTCAGCGCCGTGCAGCTGTATGCGATGCTCGAAGCGCGCGTGGCGATCTTCGTGGTCGAGCAGAACTGCGCGTACCAGGACCTCGACGGACTGGACCTCGACGCCGAGCATCTGATCGCATGGTCGGGCCGCGAGGTCGCCGGCTACCTGCGAGTGCTCGCGCCCGGCACGCGCTTCGCAGATCCGTCCATCGGCCGCATCATCACTACGCAGCGATTTCGCGGAACGGGTCTCGGCCGCGAGATCGTGGCGAAGGGCATCGAGCGGACGCGCCTGCGCTATCCGGGACGCCCGATCCGCATCAGCGCGCAAAAGTATCTGGAGAAGTTCTACGGCTCGTTCGGTTTTGCGACGGTGTCCGAGCCGTATCTCGAAGACAACATCCCGCATGTGGAGATGTTGTTGATGTCGGGCTGAAGCCCGACCTACAGAGACCTATCGCTCGACGCTCTGCGGACCGAGCCAGGTCGGTCCGATCACGCTGTGATAGAAAACCTCGTCGCCCGACAGCAGCACGCCGAGCCCCGTGTAAGCGCCGTTCCATTGCTTCGAGCTGCCCTGGCTGCCGCAGTTCGCGAGGTCGATCTGCAACTGCACCATGTTGTGCGAGGCGTCCGGGATCGACGCGTTGCCGTTGAACACGCAGCCGTTCGAGTATGAGCCGGTCAGCCGCCCGCTCGACTCGATCGTCACCGTCAGCGTGACTTGCTCGCCGAATATCGAGCTCGTGCGGCGCGTGTACACGCCTGCGAGCGCCGCGAGCGAAACGCTGCGGTTGTAGTCCGGCGACTGCGTTCAGCGTGAAGCGATACTCGTCGTCACGGAACTGCAGCTCGCCGCTGAGCACGCCGCCGTCGACCTCGGCCTCGATGCTCGCATCGCGCGTGCTGGTTTCGCCCAGCTCCTTGCCGATTGCGTCGTCCTCGAACTGCGACTCGCAGCACACGTTGCCGGACACCACGAAACCGTCGTCCTCGAGCAGACCCGCGCGCAACAGCAGCCACTGCGCGTTCCCCTGCGCGTCGATCAGCGCGACCGTATCGAACGTGCGGTTCGAGCCGCTGCGTCGCTGTTCCTTTCCAATAGCCGGCCATCGCGGCGGATGACGGCTCGGCGGCGGCGTCGGTGGAGGCTCGGGCGGCGGATCGGTCGGCGGCGGCGTTGGCGGAGGAATCGGCGGCGCAGGCGGCGGCTCGTTCACGGGCCCGCTCGCGGGATCGCTCACGCTGCCGCGTCCGTTCGAGCACGCCGTGAGCACCGCGATGGCAATCGCGGCGAGGAAGTGTGCGCCCCTGAATCTTTGCACCATTTTCATAGTGCACCCCTTACACGATGTTTCAGCGGTTCAGTCGGAAGCGCCAGTAGAAGCTGGCGAGCACGTCGTACGTGCTCAGCTCGGTCGTGCCGAGCGTGCAGCTGCCGCCGGCGGGACAGAACAGTCGATCGAACTCGACCTTCGATTGGTCGGTCGCGAGCTCCAGCGTGAAGTGCGTGAAGTCCACGCCGACGGCAAGAAACAGCCCGGGCGTGGAGCTGTCGTACTGGTCGCCGCTCGCGAAGTGATGGATGAAGCCGGCGCGAACGTACGGCGAATAACGCGAATACGGCAGGAAGTTGTAGCCCATCGTCGCGGACAGCGGCACTTCCAGGTGTTTCACGTCGCCGCCGATCGCGAACACCGGCCCGACGCCGACGTCCGTGCGCCATTCGGTGGTCCAGTCGTAGAGGAAGCTGGCCGCGATGCCCAGCGGAAACTTCAGGTCGACGTCCGCTTCGCGGCCATCGAGGCGCAGGTTGTCCTCGTACAGGTCCGCGACGTCGCTGACGCCGCTCGCATAGGAAAGCCCCAGGCGCCATTCCATCGCCTGGGCAGGAGCGGCGAAGGCGAACAGCAGCAGCGGCGGCGGCAGCGACTCGCATGACAGCATCCTCACTCAACGTCGTCGGACTAATACCGACGAACACGCTGCCGGGTTCCCGTCAAGGGCTGGGAATTTTTTACACGTGTGCAGGTTTTACGCAGGCGATCAGTGCGGCACGAACAGCGAGTCGATCATTTCGAGATCGAATTCCCGGATCGGCGAGCGCGCCGGCGTGCTGCAGTCCGAGCGGGCGCTTGTAGGAGATGAACACCGAGGAGCCGAAGTTCTCCTCGAACGAATGGCCGGCGCTCATCGACAACGCGCCGCGGCCCACGCTGACGCTCTGCTTCAACGCAATGACGTCGATGCGCACACGGTCCCAAGTCGTCTGCGTGGCGTAAGCGAGCGCCAGGTTGGTCCGGTCCGTCACGTTGAGGCCGACGGACGCCAGGTCGCGCTGCATGATCGGATCCGTCGAGCACGACGCCGCCGATGTCGCGGAACTCGCGGCTCTGGATCTGCGAACGCAGCGCAACGTTGAACAGCTCGTTGCTGTGCTCGAATCCGAAGCGCGCCAACCAGCCCGAGCTTCCCGCAACAGTGCGGCTCGAAGCGAACGCGACCGAGGCAGTGCCGAGCGGACCGACTTGCCGCGCGAGCCCGACGCCGAGTGCCGCGACGTCGTCATCGAGATACTCGCCGTGCCCTTCGACCGTGAAGCCGAGCGGCACGGCACACGCCACGGTCGTGTTGGCGAACAGCGGACCGTACTCGTTGCTCATCAGCGCGTAGTCGCGGCGCACCTTGCCGACGCCCACCGAGAAATCCGAGCAGCCTTCGGCGACGAGTCGCGTCGACAGCGATCGTCGGTGTGGCGATCGTGGCGACGTCCTGTTCGGCGAGCGTCGTGCTGCGCTCGTCGAGCGATGTGAACAACGCGTCCTCGACCGTCGGCAATACCGCGAGCCCGACATTCGCGACCTCTGGGAGCGTCGATGACGTCGGCACGCGGGCTGGTGCGCGTGCCGAACTGCATGCCGCCGTAGCGCACGCTGCTGCCCCACATTCCCGCTGTGCTGATCGTGTCGCCGACTCGAATGCGCTGTGCGGAGTCGGCGCCGATCTGCTGCGTGTACGCCGACTCCAGTCGCGTGAGCGGCTCGACGTTGCGATCGAGCGAAGCGCTGAAGCTGTGCTCGACGTTACCGGCATCGCTCAACACGCGCGCATTGAACGACGAGTATTCGGGCGTGAGCTTGCTCGCCTTCACCGCGACGGTTTCGGGCTCGACCGACGGCGCAGCGACGCACGCGCTCAGCGCAACCGGCAACAGCAGTTGTAGAAGGGTCCGCGACGAAGACGTCATGCCAGGATTCAGCAGTTCTTTTCGTACGCGGATTTATGCAGCGCGCGTGCGCGCTTCTATCATCCAGCCCCTGTCGGCAATCGGGCGACGTCGGAGAAAACAGTCAAGGCTCGACTGTGAACACGTTGATCAGTGTGACGGGGCGCTCATTTTCAGCAGTCATGACAGATGTCCGATCCAGCGGCCGGCGAGCACGACGCCGGCCCACACGAGCAACGAGCACGCGCCCGTAGTCACTTGCAGACGCACGCGCTCGGTGCGCAGCGCGAAGAAATGCAACACCAGCATGTTCACACCCGCGAGCAACAGCAACACGACCTTCGTGAGAAAAGCAGGATTTGCGACGTACGCACTCGCGCGCGGCATGAGCAGTCCGACGCCCGTTACCGCTG
This sequence comes from uncultured Gammaproteobacteria bacterium, assembly GCA_963830745.1. Taxonomy (GTDB): domain Bacteria; phylum Pseudomonadota; class Gammaproteobacteria; order Steroidobacterales; family Steroidobacteraceae; genus Steroidobacter. The sequence goes on along the minus strand of CAWHNL010000004.1, from coordinate 277,367 downwards.
CAATGACGAACGCGCCCCACGTCCACGGCACGACCTCATCTGTAACGACCGTCACGGGATAACGCAGCGCGGACCAGCCGAGCAGCCGCAGGTCCGCCATCAACACGGTGCCGACGACGAACATCGCGCTCAGCACGTGCACGGATTCCAGGAACGGAAACCACGCGGTCTCGCCGATGTGCGCGGCGAGCGGCTGCATCTCGAGCCAGGTCCAGAATTCTTCGAACAGCATCACTCTTCCGGAAACAGATAGTCGGCGTACGCGATCCAGCGTCCGGCGAGCACGACGCCGACCCACAGCAGCAGCGAGACTGCTGCGGTCAGCTTTGTGCCCGACGAGTCAGGCTTGCGAACGCTGACGATGTGCAGCACCGCTGCGAGCGCGATGGCCGGTACGCAGCAGTGCGAACTTCAAGCCGAAGATCGGATTGCGTGAAATAGCGCTGCGGCCGTGCGATCACGAACGGCAGTCCGGACAACAGCATCACCGGCAGCGTCCACCACACCCACGGCATCACGCGCCGTGTCAGCTCCTGCGACGTCCTGGCTCGGCAACGCGAGACCGAGGATGCGCAGGTCGAGCAACACGACCGAGCTCATGACGACGGCGATGCCGAGCAGGTGCACCGTCTGCACGATCGGCGGCAGCCCAGGGACGTTGCTGAGCAAGTAGACGACAGTGTCGCGCACGCTTTCCTCAGTTCTTCTTCTTTTGCATTCTGCCGATCTCGATGAGCAGCGCCTGCGGCGAGACCGGGCGGCCGAGGAACTCGCGCAGCAGCGTCGCGGTCTCGTGCGTCTGTCCCGAGCTCAGCAGGTGCTGCGATAACCATTCGAACCAGCGCGCGTCGCCGGTCGCGAACGGACCGAGCTGCGTCGCGATCCGCTGCCGCAGATCTGCGGTCACGACAGCACCGAGCCCGTAGTTCACCATGTAGCCCGGCAAATGCACGAGCTGCACGCGCACCAGCCACCATGAAAGCTCCGGATGCGGATTCACGTGCAGATAGCGGCTCGTGATCTCGGTCCACACCGCGTTCGGATCCTGCGTCGGCGCGCGCAGCATGCGCAGCTCGAACAGCGCCCATGCGACATCGAGCATGACACTCGAATACAGCGCGCGCAGTGAAGATTCTTCAGCCGAGCTGCGGCCGAGATATTTCTGCTGCCAGGCGGGCTCGTACGTGCTCCACGACGGCACGTCCGCGAACGCTTCGTAGAACAGCGGATCGCCGAGATCCATGAACGCCGGCCGCGTCTGCAACGCCATCATGTGCACGACGTGGCCGTTCTCGTGCACCAGCTCGTTGATGAGACCGAGCCCGCCGCGCGCGTAGTTGCCGGAGACTCGCACGACTGTCGGATCCCACTTGCCGTCGCGCGAGCGGCCGCGCTTGACGTAGTCGGTGTACGCGAGCGGCGCTTTGCCGGGCCGCGGATCGAGATCGTAGATCACGTTCCATGCGCTGAGCTGCGCGCCGAGATCGCGGTAGTAACGCTCGTTGAGCGGCTGCATCGCCTCGCGTGCGATCGCATCGCCGAGCTCGCGCTCGGTCGCGCCGCCGCGATAGCGGTAATCCCACGGCTCCATCGGCGTATCGCCACTCGCCTTGCGCCACGCGTCGAGTATCTGCACCAGCCAGCGCTCGACTTCCGCCGTCGACGCACCGACCGTCTTCGCGGCTGCATCGATCTCGGTTCCTTCCTTGCGGCCGCGCTCCGCGGCCATCGCGACGACGCGTCGATACGGACTGTCGCGCTCGCTCTTGCCGTTGATCGCCTGCCACAGCGGCACGAACGCGAGGAACAGCTTCTTGCGCCGTTCCGGCTCGTCCATGCGCGTCAGCAGATCGAATGCGCCGACGCGCGTGACCTTGTCGCCTTCGAAGTCCAGGGAGTTCGAGAGCGCGCCGAAGCACGCATACAAGGCTTCGCGCAGCGCGGCGTACTCGATGTCCTTGCGCTGCGCGTCCTCGCATTTGCCGACGGGCGCCAGCGAGCCCTGCTCCTCGGAGTCGGCCATGCTCCTGCGCATGATCTCGACGGCGCGCCGGTCGGCCGGCGACAGGTCGCGGTCTGCGAGGCCCATGAGACCCGCCAGGACCTGCTTGCGAGCGTCCTGTTGCAGCCGCAGCCATTCGCCGCGGGTCCGGCCTTCGTGGCTGTCCCTCAGGTCGGATTCGATCAGTCCGATGGCGCCCGAGGCGTCGTTGAAGTCGGCATAGGCGCTCTCGATCTCGGGCAGGGAGGCGGCCTGGGAGACGCCCGGCCAAGGCTGCACCCCCCAGGGCCAGGGCGGCCGTAAGTAATATGACAAGCTTGCGCATGGCGGGAGAGTGTAACTTTCCGCGCCGGACGGTGTTCTCGGCTTAAACGACGACTCTTCAAGTGGCCAGGCAACCTCCGGACCCCAACCGCCTCGACGCCTTTGCAAGCTTCATGCGTGCTTATCAGGATATGGTTTTCACGACTGCCGCCCGCCTCGTCGGGGACGACCGGCAGGCCGAAGACATCGCCCAGGAAGTGTTCCTGAAGGCCTTCGAGAACTTCGGGCACCTGCGCACCAGCCCGTCCGCCGGGCGGCTGGCTCAAGACGGTCGCGCGCAACCTGTCGCTCAATCACATCTTTCGTTACCGCAAGCGCTGGCGGATGTTCTCGGAGCTCGGCGCCGAGAACAGCGACGAGAGCGAGCCCGATGTCGAGTTCGCGCTGCCCGACGACGTGCTCGCCGGCGTCGATGCCGACGTGCGGCACGGCCTGGTCGAGGAGGCGTTGCAGCACCTGCCGGAGCGGCAGCGGCTGCCGCTCGTGCTCTATCATTTCGAAGAGCTGTCGTACGAGGAGATCGCCGAGCAGCTCGGCGTCTCGCTCGCCAAGGTCAAGACCGACATTTTTCGTTCACGCGCAGCGCTCGCGAAGGTGCTCGCGGAACGTGGCGTGACAGCGGCAACGAGCCTGGGTGCACCATGAGCGCGGACCGCAACCGACAGGACGAGCTCGAGCGACAAGTAACACGCGCGCTGCAGGATCAGCCGCTGCGGCGCGCCCCTGGCACGCTCGAACATCGCGTGCTCGCGCAGATCGCATCCGGCGCAACGGCAATGGGCTGGCGCCGAGGATTCGCACATTGGCCCGTGGCCGCACGCGTGGTGTTCCTCGCGGCGTCGGTCGGAGTCGTGAAGCTCGCATTGTCGATGGCGATGTGGCTCGACTCGCCCTACCCCATCGCTCGACCTGCCGTCGCAAGTGGCCTGGCTGCAGACGCTGCTGGTGGCGATCGCCAGCGTCGCGCGCACCGTGCCGTCGCTGTGGGTGCACGCAGGCATCGCAATTCTCGCAGTCATGTACGCGGCGCTGTTCGGCATCGGCGCTTCCGCCTATCGAATGGTGCGCGCCGCGCATTAGAGAGACATTCATGAATCGACTCTTCCGCTCTTTCCTCCTGTGTCTCGCGCTCGCGCTCGCGGGCGGGGCAGCGCTCGCTGCCGAAGAGACGCCGCCTGCGACAGAACCTGAACCCGCTGCGACGCCGACTGCCGAGGAGCCGGTGGAGCGCGACTCCGACTCCGAAGTGCAGATCCACGTCGGACGCGGCCACAGCGACAACGTCGTCGTCAACGTCTGGGGAGATGCGCAGCTTCCGGCCAACGAGGTCGCCGACGGCGTCATCTCGATCTTCGGCGACGCGCACGTCGAGGGCGAGGTCATCGAAGCCGTCGTGACGATGTTCGGCAACGCGCGCGTGACCGGCCCGGTCCACGGCGGCGTCGTGTCGTTGTTCGGCAATACCTATATCGATGGCCCGGTGCAGGAAGCGGCGGTGGCGGTGTTCGGCGATCTCGAGCTCGGCCCGAACGCGCGAATCGACGGCGACATCGCGGTGGTCGCCGGCAAGCTGACGCGCGATCCGGGATCAGTCGTGCGCGGCGAAAGCGAGATCGTCGCCGGTGGCTTCCCTGCCCTCGAAGGCGTGCGCCTGTGGATCGAGAAGTGTCTGCTCTACGGGCGTCCGCTCGCCTTCGAACGCGAGCTCTGGTGGGCCTGGGCCATCGCAGCTCGGCTTCCTGTTGTTCTACGTCGTGATCGCGCTGTTGTTCGACCGCAGCGTCGTGCGCTGTGTCGAGACGCTCGAAACGCAACCGGGCCAGTCCGCCGTCGCGTCGATCATGACGGTGGTGCTGGTGCCGGTGCTGTTCGTGCTGTTCGCCATCAGCGTCGATCGGCATCGTGGTCATGCCGTTCGCAGGCATGGCAGTGTTCTGTGCCTCGCTGTTCGGCAAGGCCGTGGCGCTCGCGGCACTCGGCCGCAGAGTGACGCGCTTCACCGGCATCGCGCCGTTCAGTCACGTCGCGTTCGCGACGTTCGTCGGCGGGCTCATCGCGCTCGCGCTGTATGTGATTCCGGTCATCGGCGTGATCGCGTACAAACTGCTCGGCATCGTCGGCCTCGGCGTCGTCGCGTACACGATCGTGCTTTCGATCAGACAACGATCCGCGAATCGCGCGCCGCGCGTGGCGCCCGCCGCAGCTGTCGCAAGCGCGCCGGCTTCTGATGCGCCCGATGCAGCAGCACTTTCCGCGCCGGCAGCTGCAGCGCACGCCCTCAGCCTGCGCCCGTACCCGACGCTGTAACGAGCGCCGCGCGCCGGCTTCTGGATCCGCATGGGCGCGCTGCTCATCGACATCATCCTCATCAGCGTCATCTTCAGCATCCTCGACACCGCGGACGAGGTCTGGCTGATCGCCCTCGCCGGCTACGGCGCGCTGATGTGGAAGCTCAAAGGCACGACGATCGGCGGCCTGGTGTGCGGCCTGAAAGTCGTGCGTCGCGACGGCGCGGACATCAACTGGGACACGGCGATCGTGCGCGCGCTCGGCTGCTTCCTGTCGATGATCGTGGCCGGCCTGGGCTTCCTGTGGATCGTGTTCGACGAAGACCGCCAGGCGTGGCACGACAAGATCGCGGGCACGCTGGTCGTGCGCACCACGCGGCCGGAGTCGCTCGTGTAGGTGTCCTGTGGGTCAGGCTTTGGCCTGACTCTGCCGAGTAACATAGACTTGATCAATTCTGCGGTAATTGATAAACTCTATGTTATGCCAAAACCCTCTGCGGCCCTGCTGACGATCCCGCCCGCCGCCGCCCAGGCGCTGCGCACGCTGGGCGAAAACCTGGCCATTGCACGCACCCGGCGGCGCGAGTCGCAGCGTGCCTGGGCCAAGCGGCTCGGGGTTTCGGTCCCGACGTTGATCCGGATGGAGCGCGGCGATCCCGGGTGTCGGCGCCGGCATCTATGCGACCGCGTTGTGGTTGATGGGTACCGTGGGCGGGCTGCCGGAGCTGGCAGCGCCGGCCGCCGATCGTGGGGCGCTCGAGAGCGATGTTCGCCAGGCGCTGCAGCGGCGCGCGGTCCGGTCGGCTGCGTCCGTGGAAGCACGCCTGGGACGCAAGTCGACCAGGCCAGGAAAGTAGCGTGAGCTACACCCCCTACCGATCGCCTGTATTTGTGGCTGCTCACGCAACCGCAGCAGCCCGTGCTGATCGGTGAGCTCAACCTGGTGCGCTCGAACCAGGGCGTGTCGTTGCGGTACGCGCAGTCATGGCTGCAGAGCGGCTTCCCGCTGAGCGAGGATCTGCCGCTCATCGACCAGGAGTTTCTGCCGGCGGACAAGGGCACGGCGGTGGGCGCCGTGGACGACGCGCGGCCGGATCGCTGGGGCGAGCAAGTCATCCGCTTCATCGACAAGCCGCCGCGGCTGTCGCTGCTCGAGTTCCTGTATTTCGCTGGCGACGACCGCTTCGGCGCGCTCGGCGTCTCGACCGGCGCCGATACCTATCAGCCGCGCAAGCTCGGGCCTCTGCCGACCGTGGCCGATGCGGATCAGCTCCAGGAGATCGTCCGGAAAGTGCTCGCCAACGAGCCGGTTCCGCCGGCGCAGCAGCGGCTGCTGTCTCCGGGCGTGAGCTTCGGCGGCGCGCGGCCCAAAGCTCTGATCAGCATTGGCGGCGAGCAGTGGGTCATCAAGTTCTCCGCCGGCGATCCCGCCGACGTGCCGCTGATCGAGCACGCGACGATGACGCTTGCGGCCAAGGCCCGGATCAAGGCTGCGCAGACGCAAGCGATCCGGCTCACCGACGGTCACGCAGTCGCGATCCGGCGCTTCGATCGCCGGGCCGGCAGGCGCGTGCACAGCCTCACCGCGTTCGTTGCCTTGCGTGCAGCGGCGGAACGCTATGGTTATCCAGAGCTCGCGCAGCTGCTGCGGCGTCGCGGCGTGATCGATCGCGATGCGTACCTCGGCGACATGCGCGAGCTGTTCCGCCGAATGGTCTTCAACATCCTGATCGACAACACCGACGACCATGAGAAGAATCACGCCCTGCTCATGACGGACGCGCAGCAGTACGCACTGGCGCCCGCGTATGACGTGCTGCCCTCGGGTCAGGCGCTCGGCTTCCAGCAGATGCGAGTCGGCGAGGCGGAAGCGGACTCGACCATCGAGAATGCTCTATCGCTGTCGCGGCTGTTTGGGCTCGATAAGAATCAAGCGGTCAAAGAGGTTCGCGCAGTCGCGCGCGTCGTCGACACGTGGCAAGAGCACTTCAAGAGCCACCGTGTGTCGCGCCACGATATCGAGCTGTACGCGCAGCAGATCGATCGGCCATTCCTGAAGGATCAGCGGCAGGCGTATCTGTAGCTGCTCGTGCTGCCATCCCGATCCTGCGAATCGGCGAAAGGAGCTGCGAAAGGCGGGCTCAATCAGCGAAGTGATTGCGCGCGTCAATTCACCTGCCGCTGCCTTCCCTGCCAGTACGGCGCGCGCAACTCCCTGCGCAGGATCTTGCCCGACGGGTTGCGCGGCAGGATCGGGATGAAGTCGACGCTCTTCGGCACCTTGTACGCGGCGATGCGCTCGCGCGCCCACGCGATGATCGAGTCCGGGTCCTGCGGCGCACCGGGCTTCGTGGCGACGATCGCCTTCACTTCCTCGCCCCAGCGTCTCGCTCGGGATGCCGATGACCGCGACTTCCGACACGTCGGGATGACCGTAGATCGCGTTCTCCACTTCCGCCGGATAGATGTTCTCGCCGCCGGAGATGATCATGTCCTTCACGCGATCGTGGATGAACAAGTAGCCGTCCGCGTCCATGTAGCCCGCGTCGCCCGTGCGCAGCCAACCGTCGGCGCCGATCGTGCGCGCAGTTTCCTGCGGCAGTTTCCAGTAGCCCTGCATGTTCGTCATCGAGCGCACGGCCACTTCGCCGACGCGTGCCGACCGGCACGGGCTCGCCCGCCGCATCGAGGATCGCGAGCTCGACGCCCGGCAGCGCCTTGCCCGCTGAGATCATCTTCGGATTGCCCGCGAGATCGTGATCTTCCGGACCCAGCGCCGTCACGGAGCCAGTCGTCTCCGTCATGCCGTACAGCTGCACGAACCCGCAGCCGAACACTTCCATGCATTCGCGCAGCAGCGCGAGCGGCATCGGCGACGCGCCGTACATGATGTACTTCAGTTGCGAGTAGTCGACCGCGCGCGCCTTCGGACTGCGCACGACGACCTGCAACGCCGCCGGCACCATGAACAGCTTCGTGATGCGCCAGTTCTCGATGTAGTCGAGCACTCTCGTCGGGTCGAATTCGCGCGCGATGACGTTCAGCGCGCCGTGCATCAGGCCGAGGATCGCCCAGCCGGTGCCGCCGATGTGGAAGCACGGCATCGCGAACAGGCTGACGTCGTCAGCGCTCCAGCGGCTCCACTCGTACGTCCGGGAGGACTGCGGCATGCCGACCAGGTTGCGATGGGACAGCACTGCGCCCTTCGGATTGCCGGTCGTGCCCGAGGTGTAGAGCTGCACGCCGGCGCTGTCGCGCTTGATGCAGGATCTGCGGATCGCGCGTCGGCTGCGCATCGCGCCACTCGGCGTAGCTGCGGCCCTTGAACGGCGCTTCCATGCCGATGATCTCGCCGACCCGCAACGGCTCGGCGAAGCCTTCGACGGCGGCGATGAACTCCGGCCCGACGAACAGCACTTTCGCTTCGCAGTCGTTGATGATGTACGCGAACTCGCGCGGCGCGAGCCGCCAGTTGACCGGCGTCATCACCGCGCCCGCCTTCGCGGCGCCGAGCAGCAGCTCCAGGTACAGATCCGTGTTCTTGCCGAGATGCGCGACGCGATCGCCCGGCTTCACGCCGCTCGCGATCAGCCCCTGCGCGACCTGGCTGGCGCGCGCGTCGAGCTGCGCGTAAGTGATCGTGCGTCCTTCGAACGCCAGCGCCGGCCGCTGCGGCGTGAGGCGCGAGTGGACGCGCGAAATATCGGCCAGCGAGTGAATGCCCTCGGGCGGTCCGTCCGCTGGAGCGGTTGCCTGCAACGCCATCGCCGTTCCCCTGTGCCTATCCCGATCTGTCGTTATATGCGCCGCGTCCCAGCCGGTGACGCGGTTACATCGATTGTCGCAACTTTGGACTCGCGACCGCCAGATCCCGTTCGAGCCTGATCGCGTCTTCGACGCCGCTGTAGTACCCCGCCGTACGGGTCGTCTCGCGATACCCGAGACTCGCGTAGAAGCGGCGCGCCTGCTGGTTGCTGGCGCGCACTTCGAGCTGCATCAGGAACAGCCCGGCGACCGACGCACTTTCTTCGACCCAGCCGATCAGCTGCTTGCCGAGGCCGTGACGTTGGTACGCGGGGGCGACGCCTAGCAGCGCTACGTGCACAGCGCGGCTGCCGAATTGTGCGAGCACGAAGCCCGGCCAGCTCGCCGCCGTCTGCGGCGATGACCGTGAGATGCTCGCGCGAGCGCATGTGATTGGCGACGCGGCGGGGTGTCCAGCTCCACGGCAGGCCGTCCTCGATCAACGTGCGCGACAGGTTGGCGATGCGCGGGGCATCGCCCAGGCGGGCCAGGCGTAGCGGGATCTGAGACATCGGTCGGCTCCGGAGATGGGCGGATTCTAACGCGTGTGGATCCGTCGGGTTGAAACCCGACCTGCACGGGCCGTACCCTTGGCGCGGCCGACCCCACCCCTTTTTTTCACGGAGTCCGCAGGAGGACGCCATGCGCGCCGTGCTTGCCATCGTCGCCGCGCTGCTGGCCGGCCCCGTCACCGCCCAATCGCTGCCCGCACCGTCCATCGATTATTGGAAAGTGCCGTGGGAGAACTCGCGCCCGCGCGATCCAGCCGTCGACGCGAACGGGATCGTCTGGTTCGTCGGCCAGACCGCCGACTACGTCGCCTCGTTCGATCCGGCCAAGCAACAGTTCAAGAAGGTCGACCTGGACGCCGGCACGGGGCCGCACAACCTGATCGTCGGCGAAGATCGCTTCATCTGGTACTCGGGGAACCGCGCCGCGCACATCGGCCGACTCGACCCGAAAGGCGGCTCGATCGAGAAGATCGCGATGCCCGAGGGCGTGCGCGACCCGCATACCTTGATCGGCGACGGCCGGGGTCGCATCTGGTTCACGGCGCAGGGGGCGAATTACATCGGCCGCCTGACGTTGGCCGGACGCAAAGTCGAGGTGGTGAAAATGCCGGTCGCCAGCTCGCTGCCGTACGGCATCGTAGTCGATGCGAACGGCCGGCCGTGGGCCAACCTGCTCGGCACGAACAAGCTAGCGACGCTCGACCCGAAGACGCTCGCGCTCGAAGTGATCGACCTGCCCCGCGCGGATGCACGTACGCGTCGCATTGGCATGGCCGCCGATGGCGCAGTCTGGTACACGGACTATGCCGCCGGCTACATCGGCCGTTACGATCCGCGGCAGCGCAAATTCCGCGAGTGGCTGCCGCCGACCGGCAGCGAAGCGCATCCGTATGCGATGGCGATCGACGATCGCAAACGCGTCTGGTTCGCCGACACCGGCGCGCAACCGAATCGCCTGATGGCATTCGACAGCCAAGCGGAGAAATTCGTCGTCGACGTGCAGCTGCGCGAGACGCGCGGCGCTGTGCGCCACATGATCTTCGAGCCGTCCGCGCGTGTGCTCTGGTTCGGTACGGACACCAATGAGCTGGTGAGAGTGCACGTTCCGTGAGCCGATCCCCGCATCCCCTGCGTAATGTATTCATGCTGGCTGCGGCCCAAATGCTGGGCTCTTCCGGCCTGACGGTCGTCGTGATCCTCGGCGGCATCGTGGCCGCGGAGATGGCGCCACGCGCGTCGCTTGCCACGGTGCCTATCTCGCTGGCGATCGTCGCCACCGCGCTGACTACGATTCCCGCTTCCCTGCTCATGCGCCGCATTGGCCGGCGCGCAGGCTTCATCGTCGGTGCCTCCATCGGGCTGGTCGGCGGTCTCGTCGCCGCCCAGGCGGTCATCCGCACCGACTTCCTGATGTTCTGTGCGGCCACGCTGCTTCATCGGCAGCAGCATGGCCTTCACGCAACAGTATCGATTCGCGGCAGCGGAAAGCGCGCCGCCCGAACGCCTCAGCCAGGCCGTCTCGTATGTGCTCGTGGGCAGTCTCGGCGCGGCCATCGTGAATCCCCAGCTCGCATTGGCTGCGCGCTGGCTGGTACCCGGAACCCAATACGCAGGATCGTTCGTCGCCGTCAGCCTGCTGTACGCCGCGACCATCGCTGTGCTCTCGCGCCTGCACGTGCCCGCTCCATCCGTGCCGCGCCCGAAGGTCGCGGGCGACGCGCCACGCATGCCCTTCGCCACGCCGCAGTTCCGCATGGCCGTGTTCGCGGGTGCGTGCGCATACGCCGTCATGAGCTTCGTCATGACCGCGGCGCCGATCAGCATGCACAACGTCGATCAGCACGGCGTCGAGGCGACGACGTGGGTCGTGCAGAGTCACGTTCTCGCGATGTATCTGCCGTCGCTGTTCACCGGGCACGTCATCGCACGGTTCGGCGAGCGCAACGTGATGATCTGGGGCGGCGTCCTGCTCGCTTCGTGTGCGGGAGTCAGCCTGTTCGGCCACCAGCTCATGCACTACTGGCTCGGACTGGTCGCGCTCGGTCTCGGCTGGAATCTGCTGTTCGTGGCCGGCACGACCTCGCTCGCGCGCAGCGTCGATCCGGCAAACCGACACCGCGCGCAGGCGCTGAACGATTTCATCGTGTTCGGCTCGCAAGCATGCGCATCGCTGCTGGCTGGCCTCGCTGTACAGCAGATCGGCTGGCAGGCGCTGAATCTCGCGACGCTGCCGCTGCTGGCGGCGATGATCTTTACGGCGACTCGACTGCGGCCCGCCGCACCACCCGTGGCAGCCGCATCTACCGTACCTTCAGAGTCGCGCTCGTGAGCGACGCGTGGTCGCAGCAGATCCGCTCGCACGTCGAGCGGCACATCGGCCGCATCGATCGTGTTTTTCCGGGCGATGCGAGCCACGCGACTGCGGACGTGCTGCACATCTCGCCAGTCGCATCGCGTCCCTATCACACGCTGGTGACCGCGGGCATGAGCAACGTAGCCATGCGAGTGCCGCCCGACGTGGACGCGCCGCATCGACTCGAGCTGATGATGACGCTGCCCGAAGGCTGGAAACCGAGCAGCGACCTGACCGACGAGCACTCGCACTGGCCGACGCGTCTCCTGCAGTCGCTGAGTCGATTGCACGCGCGAGCGCGAAGGCTGGCTCGGGTGGGGTCACACCGTACCGAACGGCGACCCACCGCAGCCGCTGGCGCCGCACACGGCGCTGTGTGGAGTGATCGTCGCGCCCTCGCTGCTCGTGCCGGTCGCGTTCTACGAGCTGAACATCGATGGCGAGCGCATCGCGTTCTACAGCGCCATTCCGTTGTATCTGGAAGAACTGGAGTTGCATGCGCGCGAAGGCATGGCAGCGCTGCTCGAACGGCTGCTGCAGAACGACATCAACGACGTCGTCTATCTGAAACGCAAGAACGTAGCGAAGAAAAAGCGCTTCGGACTGTTCTAGTTCACTGTCGAAAAGCCGCGATCCTCGCGCTTTTCGACGGCGCTTGCGAAAGGCGCGACTTTCGTGCGCGCTAGTGAGTCCTGACGGGCTCCTCGCGCGCCGGCTGCTCGCCCTGCGGCGCAACCGCCGCTTCCGGGTTGAGCGTGCCCTTCGCCAGATCGCTCAGCTCGGCATCGACCGTCTTGTCGCGATCCGCGAGCTGCGCGAAATGCGCCGCTTCAGTCCATGCGCGCCGAGTGCCTTCGCATACGCAGCGATCGCTCCATAGCCCGCGATCTTGTAGTGGATGATGCGCTGGACGGACGCAGTGACTGCGGCGTCGCGCACGTTCGCCGCGGAGATGCGCCACATCTTTTCCGTCTCGTGATCAACGCGCTGCATCGCATCATCCAGATGCGCCGCGCACATCGGCGCTCGATGCGCGCCAGGAAATTCTCCAGGTCGGCCGCGGCGCGCCTGCAGCTCCGTCGCGTACTCCTGCAACCGGAACGCGAGCTCCGGATGGCTCATGGTCCGCGCCAGGTCGTTCGCCAGTTGGGACAACTGCGCTTCGGCGCTGTGCAGTTCCTGCAACTCCGCCTCGTACATCGTCTCGAGGCTGTCGAGACGTTCGCCGCCCGAGAGATCGGCGACTGGCGTCGCCGACGCGATTCGTGAGCGCGGCCTTCACATGGCAGTAGCCTGTCGCACCGCGAGCCATCATCGAGAGGCCTAGTGCACCGCGCGCGACACGGCTGAGTCCGCTGCCGCGCGTGGTCGTGAGGAGCATCCCTACCCCGCCGAGCAGCGAGATCCACCGCTCGGCGGTTCCAAGGTTTCGTTCGTGCGTCATGGGACCATAACCCTCGATGACGCGGGAGGTTCCGCTATTCCATCCAGACCGCTTCGACGTTGTTGCCGTCCGGATCGAGTGAGGAACGCCGCGTAGTAGTTCGGGCTGTAGTCCGTGCGCAGGCCCGGTCGACCATTGTCGCGCCCGCCTGCCTTCAGCCCTTCTGCGTGAAACCGATCGACCTGCGCGCGGCTGGTCGCCCGCAACGCGACATGCGTACCCGCGGCTTGTTTGCCGGGCGTCGCATAGAGCCACAACGCCGGCGCGCCGCGCGGACCCAGGCCCGCGCCGGAATCGTCGCGCGAAGCCAGCTCGTGACCGAGCGCGCCCAGCGCCGCGGTGTAGAAGCGCACGCTGGCGTCAAGATCGCGAACTTTCAAACCGATGTGATCGTACATAGGACCTCCGTCATGGGAGGTCGATGCTAGAGAGCGCGGGCGAGTCGATCTTGGAGAATCTTGCGGTCGTGCGGATCGGCCGTCCGCGCGGCCTGCCGGAAGCCGCGCGGCGAGACGCCGGCGGCGCGATGGAACGTGCGGACGAAATTCGACAGGTCCGCAAAGCCGACATCCAGTGCGATATCGCTGACCGGCCGATCGTCGGCGGCCAGCGCCCGTGCGGCGCGTCGCAGCCTCGACCGCACCAGGTATTGATGCGGCGTCACGCCGACGATGCGGGCGAACAGCCGCAGGAAGTGAAACGGGCTCAGGCCCGCCTGTCGCGCCGCACGCTCGAGGTCGACCGGCTCGTGCGCGTTCGCATCGAGCCACAACGCGGTTTCGACTGCGCGTCGGCGATCGCGGGGCGAGGCGCGACGCAACTGTTGCGATCTTGCGCCGGTCAACGTCGCGAGGCGCATCGCAAGCACCATGCCGATCTCGTCGAGTCCGACCCCACTGTCGCCGGTAGCCGCAGCCTGGGCGAGCTCGCCGAGGACCATGATCTGTGCGAGCGGCGGCAGCGCGCCGCGCTTCCACACCTTGTCGGTGCTACCGACCGTGTCGGCGACTTCGGGCGCCAGCCGGAACGACAGGCATTCGTCGCCGCACGCATGCTCGTGGGTGCAGACGAACTCGTCGCCGGGGAAGCCGATCAGCACCGAGCCCGCGACCATCTCGAACTGCGCGGCCGCGGACGCGGTAGCCGAACGTGCCGCGGCGGACGTAGGACAGCGAGAACGCCTGGTGGCGCTCCGGGAACGGCCGGTCGCCCGGGCCGGCGTCGCACCGGTAGTCGACGACCGAGATCGGCCCGCTATGCAGGGTCGTTGCCGTGACCATCGCCGGGCATGGTCGCGCAAGCAGCCTTCGACAACAAGAATTGCGTAGGATAAGGACACAAGAACGAGTGGCTGCCATACCACGAGGAAACCATGAAGATCGGCACGGCATTGACTGTCCTTCGGCGCATTGGCCACCTCCCTGCTGCTCGCCGGCTGCGGGTCAGATTCGAAGCCCGCGCCGGCGGCTGCCGCGGCGCACGCGCGCCGCCTGCCCCACCCCCGCCGACGCTGTACGATGCCGAAGCGTTCTTCGCCACGACGTCGTACATCATGCCCGCGGGTTATGCGTGGTCTGCCGACGACAAGCAGCTGCTGGTCAGCTCGGACGAAACCGGCATCTACAACGTGTACGCGTTGCCCGCCGCGGGCGAAGGCAAGCAGCCGCTGACGTCCTCGACAGCCGATTCGACTTTCGCTGTGTCATGGTTTCCGGCCGACGGGCGCGTGCTGTTCACCGCGGACGGCGGCGGCAACGAGATCAACCATCTGTACGTGCGCGAAGCGGACGGCAAGACGCGTGACCTGACGCCCGGCGACAAGTCCAAGGCGGAGTTCTTCGGCTGGTCCGCCGACAAGCAGCATTTCTTCGTCACGACGAACGAGCGCAACCCGCAGGCGTTCGACCTGTACCGCTACGCCGCGAAGGACTACTCGCGCACGCTGGTCTTCAAGAACGACGCGGCCTGGCAGCTCGCAGAGGTCTCGCCCGACGATCGCTATCTCGCGCTCGTCAAGCCGCGCACCAGCGCCGACTCCGACGTCTATCTCCTCGACCTCGACCGCGAAGAAGCACGCGCCGCAGCTGATCACCAAGCACGAAGGCAACGTGACGCACGACGTGTACTCGTTCAGTCGCGACAGCAAGCAGCTCGTGTACGCCACCGACGAGTTCGGCGAATTCAACCAGGCTTGGACGTACGACATCGCCAACGGCGCGCGCACGCCGCTCATCCGCGCGGACTGGGACATCTCGTTCGTCGCGTACTCCGAGTCCGGCCGCTATCGCATCTGGGGCGTCAACGAGGATGCGCGCACCGCCGTGCACATCCTCGACAACACCAGCCAGCAAGGAGATCACGCTGCCGGACCTGCCGGCGGGCGATCTGGCGCAGGTTCGCTTCTCGCGCGACGAGGCGCGCCTCGCGCTGCTGGTGAGCTCGGACACTTCGCCCAACGACGTGTACACGATCGATCTCGGTGCGGCACGCAGCGCGCGGCTTGACGCACGCGCTGAACCCGAAGATCGAAGGAAGACGACCTGGTCGAAACCAAGGTCGTGCGCTATCCGAGCTACGACGAGCTGAAGATCCCGTCGATCCTGTATCAGCCGCAGACCGCGTCCGCGACGCACAAGGTGCCGGTGCTGGTGTGGGTGCACGGCGGGCCCGGCGGACAAAGCCGCCGCGGCTACTCGGCGACGATCCAGCACCTGGTGAACCACGGCTACGGCGTGCTCGCCGCCAACAATCGCGGCTCGAGCGGCTACGGCAAGACGTTCTTTCACATGGACGACCGCAAGCACGGCCACGTCGATCTCAAGGACATCATCGCCGCCAAGCAATACCTCGTCGGGCTCGACTGGGTCGACCCCGAGCGCGTCGGGATCATCGGCGGCTCGTACGGCGGCTACATGGTCGGCGCGGCGCTCGCGTTCTCGCCCGACACGTTCGACGTCGGCATCGACATCTTCGGCGTGATGAACTGGGTGCGCACGCTGACGAACATCCCGCCGTGGTGGGCGTCGTTCAAGGAATCGCTGTACGACGAGATGGGCGACCCGGCGACGGACGGCGAGCGGCATCGCGCGATCTCGCCGCTGTTCCACGCCAAGAACATCCGCGCGCCGCTGCTGGTCGTGCAAGGTGCGAACGATCCGCGCGTGTTGCAGGTGGAAAGCGACGAGCTCGTCGCGGCAGTCCGCGAGAACGGCGTGGCCGTCGAGTACGTGCTGTTCCCGGACGAAGGCCACGGCTTCACCAAGCGCGAGAACAAGATCAAGGCCTCTAACGCGTATGTAACGTTCCTGGATAAGTATTTGAAGGCAGGAACGGAGTAAGCGGGAGACGGCGATGCGACACGTGCTGGCCACGATCTTGGCGTTGGTGTTCGCGCAAGCGTATGCGGACACGCAATGCGATCTCGCGGGCGCGCAGGCGCCGCAGCGACGAGAAGTGTGCGCGCGCGTGGATGGACGAGAATCTGCACGTCAACGATCTGCTGAGCGTCGGCACGCACAACAGCTACAAGGCGGCGATTCCCGATGCGGAGATGGCGCAACTGCGCGCGCGCTCGAGCCGAGCCGGCGATCGTTCTCGACTACTCGCATCGCAGTCTGACGGAAGAGCTCGATGACGGCGCGCGCCAGCTGGAGCTGGACGTGTACTACGACCCGCAGGGCGGCCGTTTCGCCGATCCTCTCGGGCCGCGCACGCTCGGCCAGCGCCTCGACGCTGCCGCTCGCTGCCGAATTTGCGAAGCCGGGGTTCAAGGTGATGCACATCCCGGACTTCGACTTTCGCTCCACCTGCACCCGCTTCGTCGCCTGCCTGCAGACGGTCAAAGCCTGGAGCGATGCGCATCCCGAGCACATTCCGATCGTGATCCTGATCAACGCCAAGGACGACAGCCCGCTCGGCACGGGCGGCGCCGCGATCGCGAAGTTCGACACGGCCGCATTCGATGCGCTCGACGCCGAAGTGGCTTCAGTCTTTTCGGACAAGCGATCTCATCACACCCGACCAGGTACAAGGCAAGCACGCGACGCTGCGCGAGGCCGTGCTCGCAGGTGGCTGGCCGAAGCTGCGCGACGCACGCGGTCGCGTCTTCTTCGCACTCGATGAGGCGCCGAAGAAGGTGGCGATCTATCGCGGCGACCGGCGCTCGCTCGAAGGCCGCCGCATGTTCGTGAACGTCGAAGAGTCCTCGCCTGCCGCGGCGTACATCACGCTGAACGAGCCGCTGCAGGATGCGAAGCGCATTCGTGCGGCCGTAGAAGCCGGCTTCATCGTGCGCACGCGCGCCGATGCAGACACGCTCGAAGCGCGTGACGGGAAGACGGAACGGCGCGAAGCCGCACTAGCGTCCGGCGCGCAGTACGTCTCGACGGACTACATGCAACCCGACCCGCGCTTCGCGAGCTACTCGGTGCGACTGCCCGACGGCGCTACGACTGTGTGCAATCCTGTTCGCGCGCAGAAGCAGTGCGGCGGCCGCGCAGTCAAGTAGACGCCAATCGCGCGATCGTGCTGTCGATCTGATCGTAAACTTCCGCGAGCAGCTTCTGCGCGTGGCGCAGGCACACGATCTCCGGATCGTACGACCGTCGCGCGTCGTCCTCCGTCTCGTCGAGACTCTGCCACTGCTCCAGCGAGCGCACGGCGCACTCGAGCACGCAGCGCGCGTCGTTGAAGTGGCCCAGGATCTCCCGCAGCGCCGCCACCTCGTTCCCCGATGACGGCTCGTCCGATTGCTTCGCCATGGGTGGATCGTCCGTATATCCCAAGATAGGATAATACAGAATGACCGGTGCAGGCGCAGCACCGATCCCCCAGGATCAGAATGTGATCAGAATGTGGCGCGCAGCGTCAGGCGGAAGGTCCGCGGCTCGACGGGATGGAAGTGAATGTCCGTCACCGGCTCGGCCTCGCCGGGCAGCTGCGACTCGTAGAGATAGGTGATGTCGTTGTCGCGGCTGTCGAACACGTTGAACAGCGCCGCGCTCAGCTGGATGTTGTTCGTGATGTGATAGCCGGCTTCGAGGTTGACGAGCGTGGTCGGATCGGACTCGACGCTGCCGTCTTCGATCAGCGGCGCCTTGCCGAAGTGGCGCAGGCGCGCGCCGCCGAACCAGCCGCTCGGATGATCGATCGCCAGGCCCGACCGACGCGACGTTCTCGACCGCGCCGGGAATGCGATCGCCCGCCGGATCGAACTGCTCGAACCGCGAGCGCGACCACGCGAGATCCGCGTCGAGAATCAGCCACGAGACCGGGTTCCAGATCGCGCCGGCCTCGATGCCGCGCCGCTCGCTCTCGCGGCTGGCTTCGGTGATGCCCGGCATCGCCGACGAACAGCAGCTCGGAATCGAGCTTCAGTGTCCACAGCGACGCGGTCAGCTGCACGTTCGGCAGCACCGCGGTGCGCACACCGACATCCGCGCCCAAGCGCATCGACCAGCGGATCGACGCGGTCGACCGGCGTCACGCCGTCGGTCGGATCGACGCGAATCGTCGTGCCGCGCGCATCGTTGCTGTGAAAGCCCTTGCCGACGTTGACGAAGAACTCCGTCTCGCTGCCACGGGCCCGAGGATCAGCGAGAACTTCGGGCTGACGATCGAATCGTTCAGCGCTGCCGGAGTTCGCGGCGAGGCTGCTGCGCACGTCGAAGTCGAACAGGTCGGCGCGCAGGCCGACCTCGGTCCGCACGTGCTCGCTCCAGTGCGTCTTGAGGCTCGAATACGCCGAGTAGCTGCTCTGCGTGACGTCATCCTCGCGCGTCGTGTCGATGCGCGTGCGCGCGACCGTCTTGTACAAGCCGACGGTGCCGATGTCGTCGCGGCGCATTTCGAGACCGACGTCCAGCTCGTGCGACAGGCCCATCAGCTCCAACGGCCGCGCCCACGTCGAGCTGCCCGCCGTACACGCGGCGGTCGTCGAACTGCTCGAACTGGTCGCCGTTCTCGGTGTCGAGCGCGTACGTGAAGTTCGAGAACAGATCGAGCCGATAGTCGACCGCATAGGCCTGCGCGTGCATGCGGCCCTCGCCGAGCTGCTCGTACCAGTCGGCTGCGAGGCTGTAGCGATGCGACTCGCCGCCGTCGCGTCGGGTCGACGAAGCCGAAGCGATCGAGTGCGCCTGATTGCACGGCGCGCAGCGGGATCTGGTCGGTCGAGCGCCACTCGCCGTCGTAGCCCTGCGCGGTCACAGCGAAGCGGCCGCCTGCCGTTTCGTGCGAATAGCGCAGCAGCGCGTTGGTCTTGTGGAATCTCTCCTCCAGCAGCCACGGACCATTCGTCGTCCGAATGCTCCAGCGCCATCAGCAGCGAGCCGCCGCCGATCTCCGGCGATGCAGCGAACAGTCCGCGGAGGTAGTCGTCATCGCCGCTTTCGACGGCGACGAACGGCGCGTCGAGCGCCGAGCGATAGCGCAGGTTCACCGCGCCGGCCGCCGAGAAATTCCCGGTGTCCGCGTAGTACGTGCCCTTGCGATACTCGATCGACTCGATCAGCTCGGGAATGACGAAGTTGATGTCGGTGTAGCCCTGGCCGTGCGCATGCGTGGGCATGTTCACCGGCACGCCGTCGACGCTGGTCGCGAGGTCGGTGCCGTGATCGAGGTTGAAGCCGCGCAGGAAATACTGGTTCGCTTTGCCGCTGCCGCTGTGCTGAGTGACGATCAGCCCCGGCACGACTTCCAGCAGCTCACCGGTGCGCAGCACGGGCCGCAAGTCGAGCTGCTCCGAGGTCGCGATGCCGACGGTCGCCGACGTCGGCTCGCCGCCGAGGCGTTCCAGCTTGCCGGTGACGACGACTTCTTCGAGCCATTGCGTCGCGGTGGGAATTCCGCCGCCGAGCGCGAGCGAAGGCAGCAGCGTTACGAGGCCGGCAGCGGCCAGATTTCGGGGCGACAAACGCATGGCGCAATTTTCCCGGGCGGCTGTGACAGTTTCGTAACAGCCCAGTACGTCATGCGGCCGGCGTCGGATGCGGGTATTCCCCTCGTAGCAGAACGACAACGCCGCTTTCGCGTCGTGACTGGCTCATGCCACGAGCCGGCCGCCGCGATGTGCACGTCGCCGGCAACGAGCCGGTGCGTGCCGATGTAACACTCGCCTTCGAGGATGATGAATTCCTCTTCGCGCTCGTGACGATGCGCGGGGATCATGCCGCCCGGACGCATGCGCATCAGGCTCGTGTGCATGCCCGCAGCTTCGTCCCGACGCAGCTCGCGAACTTCCACGAACGGCGCGATCTCGATCCACGCGCCCTCGCTCCGCCCGCAGCGTGCTGGTGCCTTCGGGCGGCTGTTCGCGAGCCAGCTCGAGCGATGCGACGACGCAGCCGATCGCGCTGCTCGGCGCCGAGCTCCGCGGGCCGCACGGCGGCTGCGAGCGAATCCTGCAGGTCCTGCGGCAGGTCCACATCATCGTCGGGCGAGCCGCTCACATGGCCTCCAGCGCTTCGCGCAGCTGGGTCAGGGCGCGACGCACGTGGCTCTTGACGGTGCCGAGCGGCAATTGCGTCACGTCGGCGATCTCCTGATGCGACAGGCCCTGCAGGAACGCCAGTGAAACCAGATGGCGCCGCTCGGGTGTGAGCTGCGAAAGGGCTGCGTGCACGTTGCTGCGTTGCTGCATCAGGGACAGGAGGTCGAAAGGTTGATCGCCGCTGCCGCTATCGGTTTCTCTCAAGGCAGCGACATCCAGGGCAGTGGCACTGGCGCGGCGTTGACGCAGCCTGTCGAGTGCACGGCTGCGACAAAGCATCAGCAACCAGCCGAGCGCGTTGGCGCGGCTCGCATCGAAGCGCGAGGCATTCGCCCACGCGTACGCGTAGGTCTCGCAGACGATCTCCTCGGTGTCCTCGGCGCTGCGCAGAATCGCAGAGGCCAGCGCGTACAGCTTGCCGACGGTTGCTTCGTACAGCTCTTCGAGCGCCCGCTCCTGGCCGATGCGCATCCGCTCGATGAGCGCGGCCAGGCTGCGCATAGCCGCCGCCTCGGACTGCGGAACTTCGTTTGACCGCCGCTTGCACGACCATGGCCGACGATCGTAGCGCAAGAGTCCGCCAGATTCCTGCCTGTCACACCGTCTCCCCGGAAGTGTCGCATCCTAGCCGCCAGCCGGTCACGTCCCGGCTACGGGTGCCAGCCGCGCCCCTGGATGCAGCGGCCGTTGATCTTTTTGCGGATATTCTCTAACCGGCGAGCCGCGACCCGACCCAGACAGCCGCCACGCAGGCGACCGACACAGACGCGAGCGGCACCCCGACGCGCTCGCTACGCAGACCGCGGAACAGCCACCAGATCAGCGGCACGGCCGCCGCCGCGATCGCGACCTGTGCTGTCTCGATCCCGACGTTGAACGCGGCGAGCGCCAGCAGATCGATGCGACCGCTCGCCAGTTCGGCCAGCGCACCCGCGAACCCCAGCCCGTGCACGAGGCCGAACGCGAACGCCAGCTTCCAGCCATGCGCGGCCGCGCCGCGCGAAATGTTCAGCAGCGCCGCGATCATCACCGACAGTGCGATGGCGACTTCGACGGGCTGCGACGGCAGCCGCACGTAGCCGGTCGCCGCGAGCGCCAATGTCAGCGAATGCGCGAGCGTGAACGCGGTGATCACTGCGAAGGCTCGCTTCAGCATCTGCGGCAGCGTGGACGATTCGCCGGATCGCGGCCGCCGAGCCAGCGCCAGTAGCAGGACACCGAGGAACGCCAGGTGGTCGTAGCCCGTGATAAGTGCCGCATGCCTTCGACCAGGAAGCGCGCGAGATGCGCAGCGCGGGACTCCGTCGCCTGCCAGCGGCGTCACGCCGCCGCCCAGGATCGCCTGCGTCCGCACGCCGTCGACCGCTTCGTACTCGAGCAGTGCGCGATGGCCCGGGTCGAACGCGAGCCATCCGGAATGATCGAGCGCGAGCGGCCCGGCCGGGCACGAGAACGTCGCGATGAATCGCAGATACGGTCCGTCGCCGTGCTCGGCGATCGCCGGAACCTCAGTGCGACTTCGCCGTACATGCGCCGCCGGCCGCGCTGAGGTGTGTGCGCGCGAGCACGAGGGATTCGATCGCGGGTCGCGCCGCCGACGATCTCCGCCCAGGTCAGCGCGCCGTCACCGTCCTCGTCCAACTGCAGCGACTGATGCAGATCGCGGATGTCGAAGTCCCACTCGGCGTGAACCGTGGACGCGCCCTGCGCACGCAAGGCGAGGAAGCTGCTGCCGGACGTGTGCGCAAACGCACCTACGCAAGCGAAGAGCAGCACGATGACGGCAAGCAGCTTCCTCATCGCACGAGCCCCGAGCAGATTGTCGAGACGCACGTCCTCGTATCGATGACGCTGCTGCCATGCCCGCACGGCGCGCAGCGATTCCTGATCGCGCGTCGCAGCCGCGGTCGCAGCCAGCAACAGCGCATCGTCCGCTTCGTTGCGATCCTGGAAACTTGCGCGCGCGCTGGCGTTCGCCTTCGCCGGATCGTGCAGGAGCATGAGCTCGAAGCGAGCACGATCGCGCAGATGCGCGCGTTCGCCGCGTGCATCGGCTTCCTGCCACGCGAGCTGCAGGCGCTGCGCATCGAGCGCTCTCGCATCGCGGCCGGCGAGCACGCTACGCGCGCGGTCCGCGAGCGATGCGCCGCGACTCGCAACTTGCAGCGCTTCATCGAAACGTCCGGCCGACAGCAACCAGTCCGCGTAGGTGATGCGAGCGTAGTGACTCTGCGGATCGAGCTCGAATGCCTCGCGATACCAGCGTTCCGCCGCGTTCGCGTCACCGAGTCGGGCAGCGAATTCCGCCGCGACGCCCGCGGCCCAGCTGCGGGTCGCATCTTCGCCCCGCTGAAAATCCAGCACTCGCAGCAGCAGTGTCTTGCGCACGCTGCAAGTCGCCCTGTGCCGCGCGGGCCTGCGCGATGCATGTCGTCGAAGTGAGCAGATCGACGAGCGGCATCAGCGCCGTGCAATCCGCCAGCGCCTGCTGCGGCTCGTGCAGATGAAGCCGGACCTGCGCGCGCATCAGTCGCGCCTCGCGGTCGCGACCATTGATCTCGAAGAATTTCGCCGAGCACTCGCTCGGCCGCTGCGAATTCGTGCTTGTGTTGCAGAAGCTGCGCGCGTCGCAAAGCCAGCGCCGGATTGCCCGCATCGCGCGCGGCCTGCACAGACCTGCTCCGCGTAACCGTAGTACCGCTCGTTGCCGCTGCGCGCGCCGGCTGCGATCAAGCGCATCGACATAGCGGATCGTCGCATCGGCATCGTTCGGAGCCGCGACGACTGGCCGCACGCAACTGCGCGAGCTGCGACTCGCCGGCTGAGCTGCCGAGCTGCAGCACGACCTGCGACGGGTCGGTCGGGCCTGATAGACGCGGACCGCAGCTTCGGCATCCGTGCCGAAGACTGCGGCCGCGAGCAACGCCATGGAGAGAAGGCGTCGCATGGGGCTCACTGCAGCAGCGAGTCGAACGCGTTCGGGTTGTCGTCCGCGTCCTGCGTGAAGGTGAAGCCGCGCAGTGAACGCGGCTCGCCGTTCTCAGCGCGCGCCGAAGATGTCGATCACCGTGGTCGTGAACGACACGAACACGCCGTTCACGGTGACACCGATCACCTGCTGTGCGAACAGGCCATCGGGATCGGCGGCGCGGATCGTGATCATCGCGTTGCCGAACACTTCCGGCAGCCGGAGTGATCTGCAACGTGCGATTCGCGCCGCTGCCGCCGAGCACGACTCCCGCAGCAGGAATGATCGTCGGATCGGACGAGGTCGCCGTCACTGTCACGGCGTTCACGCCCGAATCCGCGTCGCTGACCTGGAAGGTCAGCACCGGCGTCGACGTGTCCTGCGGCAGAGTCTGATTCGCGAGGCCGACGATCTGTCGGCGCCTGCTTCGCCGGCGGCGGCGGCGGCGAGTTGCCGCCGTCGTAGCCGCCGCCACCGCACGCCGCCAAGCCGGCGGTCAGCACGGCAACGACTGCCAGGCCGAGCTTTCTATGAATACTCATGACGATCGCTCCTTTCGCTTAGTTGGTCGCGCCGGGAATCGGCGTGCGCAGGTACGGGAAGCTCTCGTCGAAGTCCGCGGCGCTGATCGGCGCGCCGTCGGTGAACGCCACCTTGCCCAGCGGCGCCTGCTCCGGCGTGCACAGCTTGAGGTCGGTGGGCGTGCCGTTGACGGGCACCGGATGGCACAAGCGGCCCATCACCACGCGCAGCGCGATGTCGACGACGTCGTCGCCCGGACGGCGGCCGTTCGGGAAGCCGGCGAGATCGTTGCCGGCGACGCCGAAAGTGCTCTGCTGCGCGGCCGGCTTCGCCGCAATGCCGGTGTTGAGACGCGTCATCTCCGACGGAGTGACCGTCTTCTGCTGGTTGACGCCGGGGAAGCCGGTCAGGAACGCCGCGACCAGATCCTTGCGCGGCAGGTTGGACGGCGCGAGGTTCGCGATCGGCGTAGGCGGCTTCAGGATGTCGTTCACCGGCCTTGTTGAACAGCGCATCCAGCAGCGCCGGCAACGTCGGATTGGTCACGTACTTGGCGAACTGGCCGTCGTCCTTCGGCTCGCTGGCGCTGAAGCGGTCCTTGTCGGGCATGCCGATCACCAGCTCGTTGACCAGCGGCGCCGACAGGCGCGACACCTGCGTCAAGGCGCCGCCGTTCACGTCGGGCTTCGCGAACGACGCGGTCGGATTGAGGATGCGCGCCTGGCGCAGGCTCGCCGAAGTCCAGCCGCCGATCACGCCGTTGCCGCTGCCGGTGAGGCACGCGGCCGGCAGCTCCAGCGCGAACGTCGTGATGTTGGCGTCCGAGACGATGTCGTTCTTCGGATCCTGCTTGATGCCGATGCCGCCGGGCAGCCCACCCTGGTCGGGCGGCACGTCGGCGTCGACCGGCACGAAGTTCACCAGGTCGAACATCTGGCCGAGGTTGACGACGAAGCTCTCGTCGCGCTGGCCGACGAACACGCGGCCGGTCTTCGCGCAGCCCGGCACGGAGATTTCATGGATGAAGCTCTTCGCGTATTGCTCGTAGCCCGCGATGCTGCCGAAGGTCTTGGTGCCGACGAAGTCGAACGGCTTGCCGAGCTCGGTCGCGCCGTCGCCCGAGCGAGTCACCGGCGAGGACTGGCCGCGTGCGGCGATCGCCGCGCACCAGCTTCAGCGTGTAGCTCTCGTTGAAGTTGAGATTCGGAGACGTCCTGCGCGCTGACCGGGCCGATGTTCTTCAGCGGCACGGCGACGTCTCTCGTCGCCGATCTTCAGCGACTTGCCGGCGTTGTTCTCGGCGAGGCGGTTCTTGAAGCGGAACTGGAACGTCAGGTCTTCCTCCGCGTCGCCGTCGCTGTCGACGTGGATCTCGTACAGCGGCCGCCGGATCGAGCGCGAAGTAGTTCGGGCCGCCGTACGGATCCTGCAGCGGCAGGTAGTTCGCGATCAGCGTGACGTATCTCGCGCGGCCGGCCTCGTACGAGTTGAACAGGTAGAAGTCGGTGGAATCCACCGTCGGAAGGCGCGTGATGTTCGGCGCTTCGCGGTGGCTGGAGCCGCTCGCCACGATCGGCGCGAGCAGCGGCAGGCTCGCGGCGCACAGCGCGCTCACGAGAGCAGTCGTTCGAATCTTCATGATCGCATCTCCAAGTGGTTCAGGGTTCAAGGAGTGGCGACTCGCGATGAGCCGTCTGGGGCGCTGATACGCAGCGTCGTTGCGCGCGGATGCAGACGAAGCTGTGCGATCGATGCAGCTGCATCCGATCTGCGCGCGCGAGCAGTAGAGAGCGCTATCCCCACTAAAGGAGTGCCTCTATGTTCAACTCACGATCTGTTTCCCGGCGCGCGCTGCTCGCAGACGCGGGCAAGCTGACGCTGTCGGCAGGCGCGATCGCGCTGCTCGCCGGCAACGACGCGCTCGCGAACACCGCCGGCGCCGATGCTTCCAAGGACACCGGCATCCTCAACATCGCGCTCGCGCTCGAGCACGAAGCGATTGCCGCGTACCAGATC
Organism: uncultured Gammaproteobacteria bacterium; assembly: GCA_963830745.1. Lineage (GTDB taxonomy): Bacteria > Pseudomonadota > Gammaproteobacteria > Steroidobacterales > Steroidobacteraceae > Steroidobacter. Next base: position 251,645 of record CAWHNL010000004.1, on the reverse strand, counting down.
GGCGCCGAGAGCGGCCTGCTCGCGAAAGAGGTGCTGCCGGTCGCCGTGCTGTTCCAGAGCCATCACAAGGCGCACCGCGATGCGCTCGCCGACACCGTCCGCAAGCTGGGCGGCACGCCGGCCGCGGAGCAGTCGATGGACGCGTACATGAAGAGCTCGAAGCTGAATGTCGCGGCGATCAAGTCGCAGGGCGACGTGCTCGCGCTCGCGCAGCGGCTCGAGCTGGGCGCGGCCAACGCGTATCTCGGCGTGATCCCTGCGTTCGGCGATCGCGAGCTCGCGAAGATCGCCGGCCGGCTGGCCGCCGACGAGACGATGCACTACACCGCGCTGACGCAGGCGCTCGGCGGCAAGCTGCCGAGCGGAGCGCTGAGTTTCGGGGGCTGATATGCCGCCCTTGTGCCGGCGCACTGCGTGCGCCGGCTTTTTTCTTTGCTGCGGCCTGATGCTCGCGCAGTTTGCACACGCAGAGGATCGAGCTCGCGCGCGGCGAGCGGCTGTACCAGGAACGATGTGGCGCGTGTCACTCGCTCGACGAGCACGGCGCAGGACCGAAGCATCGCGGTCTGATCGGTCGCAAGGCCGGCACGCAAGCTGGCTTCGACTATTCGGCGGCGCTGTCGCCTCGAACATCGTGTGGTCGCCGCAAACGCTGGAGCGCTGGATCGCCGATCCGAGCGCGCTCGTTCCCGGCAACAAGATGATCGTGCAGCTCGCGAACGATCCCGAAGATCGCGCGGCAATCGTCGCGTACCTCGTTGCGAAGGCTCGCGCATCCGAATCACACTGACACGTCGTACTGCATGACATCGCAAAGGAGGATGTCATGCGCTCACGTCAATCCGCTCACTGCTGCCGCAGTACTGTTCGCTCTGGCGATCGCCGGATGCTCGAAGGACGACAACCCTCCGGCACCCGCGCCGATGCAGCCGCCGCGCCGACGCCGCCGACACCCGGCGACACGTTCGGACTGACGAGCGCGAATCGACTCGTGACGTTCAACCGCGCCACGCCTGCGGTGCGCACCGCCGTGGCAATCAGCGGATTGCAGAGCGGCGAGCAACTGCTCGGCATCGACATCCGGCCGGGCGGCACGCCTGCCGGCGAGCTCTACGCACTCGGCAGCACCGGACGGATCTACACGATCAACACGACGAGCGGAGCCGCGACACAGAAGGCGCAGCTCACCGCCGACTCCACCGATGCGACGAATCCGTTCACGCGCGCTCGACGGCACTGATTTCGGCGTGGACTTCAACCCGGTCGTCGACCGGCTGCGCGTGGTCAGCAACACCGGGCAGAACCTGCGCATCAACGTCGACACCGGCGCCACGATCACTGACGACGCGCTCAACAGCGCCGGCGCGACGCGCACCGGCGTATCTGCTACTGCGTACACGAACAGCTTCGCAAGCGCGTGCCGCACGACGCTGTTCTACATCGATACCAATACCGATCGCCTGCTCACGACGAGCGATCCGAATGCCGGCACGCTCAGCGAGATCGGCAACCTCGGCGTGAACGCCGACGCCGGCAGCGGCTACGAAATCGTGACGGCCGCAGACGGCACGAACTCCGCGATCGCCGTGCTCACAGTCGGCGGCGCAACGACGCTCTACACGATCAACCTGACTTCCGGCGCTGCGACTGCAACCGGAGCAGTCACCGGACTGAACAGCGGCGAAACGCTGCGCGGCATCGCTGCCGCGTCGACCACGACGGCACCGACGCAAGCGCCGGGCTCGGTGCTGGCAGTGACGGACACGAACAAGCTGATCTCCTTCAACAACGCGACTCCGCAGAAGCTGTGCACGTCGGCCGCCATCGGCGGCCTGCAGGCTGGCGAGAACGTCCTCGGCATCGACACGCGGCCGGCCGACGGCGCGCTGTACGCACTCGGCAGCACCGGTCGCATCTACACGATCGACACGAGCACCGCGGCAGCGACACAGAAGTCGGCGCTCGTCGCCGATGCTGCTGACGCAAGCAATCCGTTCACGGCGCTCGACGGCACGGACTTCGGCGTCGACTTCAATCCGGTGCCGGATCGCCTGCGTGTCGTGAGCAACACCGGTCAGAACCTGCGGATCAACGTCGACACGGGCGCGACGACGACCGACACCGACGCTCAATCCCGGCGGCTCGACTGTCACGGCCGCCGGCTACACCAACAGCTTCGCCGGCGCGGGCACGACGACGTTGTACGTGCTCGACGTCGCGAACGATCGCCTGATGATCCAGGGCCAGCCGTCCGGCAATCCCAACAACGGCGACCTGCAAGCAGTCGGCGCGCTCGGTGTCGATGTGCAAGCGGCGACCGGCTTCGACATCAGCGGCATCAACAACGCCGCGTTCGCCGCCGTCACTCTCGCCGGCGCGACGACCTCCGAGCTGCACACCATCAATCTCACGAGCGGCGCAGTCGACGCGCGTGAATGCCATCGGCGGCGGCGAGCGCGTGCGCGGCCTGGCGCTGAACGCGAATCCGCGAGCGACGCTGCTCGGCGTGACGACGGACAATCGTCTCTTGACCTTCAAGACCACGAGCCCCGGAACGCTCGACGCGAACGTCGCGGTGACCGGACTGCAAGGCGGCGAAACGATCATCGGCATCGATCTGCGTCCCGCGAACGGTCGGCTCTATGCAGTGACGGATGCTGCCCGCCTCTACACGCTCGATGCGACCACGGGCGCGGCGACGATGGCCGGAATGCTGAGCGCGGACGCCGCCGACGCGACGAGTCCGTTCGCGATGCTCAGCGGCGCGGCGTTCGGCGTGGATTTCAATCCGATGGCCGACCGGCTGCGCGTCGTCAGCGACGCGGAGCAGAACCTCCGCGCCAACGCCGACACCGGCGCGACGACGACCGATGCGACGCTGATTCGTGGCGCATTCGCCGTGACGGCCGCTGCCTACACGAACAACTTCGCGCCACCCACGGCTACGACGCTGTACGTCATCGATACGCAGAACGACCGGCTGCTCACGCAGAACCCGCCGAACAACGGCACGCTGAATGACGTCGGCGCGCTCGGCATCGATGTCACGGCCGTGAACGGCTTCGAAATCGTCGGACCCGACACGGCGCTGGCGGTACTGTCCACGCCGCGCACCGGCGGCGCTCTACACGACTCAATCTCACCACGGGCGCCGCCGCCGCTCGTCGGCAACGTGGCAACACCGCAGCCGAGCGACAGCATAACCGGCATATCGGCGATGCCGACCGCGGCCACGCCGGCGGCCGGACAGCATTGTTTACGCGGTGCTGAACGGCGTGACGCTCACCTCCTTCGCACGCAACGCTCCAGCGCAGCTGTCTGCGCCCGTCGCAATCACCGGCCTGCAATCCGGCGAGACGGTGCTCGGCATCGACTTCCGCCCCGCCGACAACTTGCTGTACGCAGTGGGCAGCACTGCGCGGCTCTACACGATCGATGTCGCGACCGGTGCGGCCACGCACGTTGCGGTGCTGGCTGCCGACGCCGGCCGACACGACCGATCCGTTCACGGCGCTGAACGGCACGAACTTCGGCGTCGACTTCAACCCGGTCGCCGATCGTCTGCGCGTCGTGAGCGACGCGCGGCAGAACCTGCGCATCAACGTCGCGACGGGCGCAGTCACGACGGACGGGAATCTCGACTTCGTCGCGCCCGATGTCGTCGCCGCTGCCTACACGCAGAGCTTCGCCCGGCCGGCGAGCACGCGCCTGCTGGCCATCGACGCGGCGACCGGCACCGTGCAACTGCAGAATCCGCCGAACGACGGCGTCCTTACGACGATCGGCGCGGCTGGACCCCGCGCTCGTGTTCGGCCCGACTGCCGGGTTCGACATCGCGGGCGGCGATGACGGCCTGTCGCTGGCAGTGCTGCAGCCGACCGGCGCCGCACAATCGACGCTCTACCGCGTCAACCCCAAGACGGGAGCGGCCACCGCCCTCGGCGCGATCGGACCGGCCGGCACGGCCCCGTTGCGGGGCTTCGCCATCCGGCTGCAATAGGAGGGTTGCCCCGGATCTGCCTTCGTAGTGCAATCCGCTGCATCCAACCGCCAACCATGTACGTACAGGGATTAATGGCTGACGTGCACTCCCAGACGCTCGATGCTACCTGCGAACGTTCCGCTGTCGTCGCAGGACGCGACGCAGGCGGAGCGCATCGAGCTGCTGCTCGGGCGTTGCGCACAGCGCGACGAGCGCGCTTTGCAGGAGCTGTATCAGCTGATTTCCGGCCAGCTGCTGGGCGTCCTGATACGGATCCTGCGGCGGCGCGCCGTCGCGGAAGAGGCATTGCAGGACGTTATGGTGAAAATCTGGGAGCGTGCCGATCAGTACGTCGCGTATCGCGGCCGGGCGATGGCCTGGATCACCGCGATTGCGCGCTATCGTGCGATCGACCTGCTCCGCCGGCAGCAGGCCGCGGCGCCGCTCGACGACGCGCCCGCGGAGGCGCTGGTCGACATCACGGCCGCGGACTTCGTCGACACCACGACCTCCGCCCGCATGCGCAAGGCTCTCAACGACTGCTTCAGCAAGCTGACGGCTGAGCAGCGTCGCTGCCTCGAGCTCGCGTACGTCGACGGCTATTCGCAGGACCAGATCGCCGGCGAGATCGAAAGTCCGCTCGGCACGGTCAAGAGCTGGATTCGCCGCGGCCTGGCCAGCCTCAAGCGGTGCCTGGACTCATGAACTACCAGCGCCCACAACTGCTCGAGGAGCTGGCCGCGCAATACGTGCTGGGTACGTTGCGCGGACCTGCGCGCCGCCGCTTCGAACGCTACTGCGCGCACAACGCGACGGCGCTGCACGCCGTGCGTCGCTGGGAAGATCGACTCGTCGACCTGCTTGCGAGCGTCGTGCCCGTCGCGCCGTTCGACGCTCGTGTGGGACCGCATCAAGTTCCGCGTCCGGCGCGACAAGCGCGCTGCGGCCGAAGCGCGCATTCGCGACGTTCGGCAACTGGCGTTTCGCGGCTGCCGCGGGCATCGCGGCGCTCGCGATCGCATTCGGCATGTGGACCGGCTTCGGCCCGGGCAGCTCGCAACCGGTCGCGAGGATCGTGGATCAGCAGCAGGCGCAGCTGTGGAGCATCGAGGCGCCGCGCAATCGCGACGAGCTGCGCGTCGCGGCTGCCGACAATCTCGCGCTGGATCCGGCTCGCGCTTACGAACTGTGGGCACTGCCGGGCGATGGCGCTGCCCCCGTGTCGCTCGGCCTGATGCCGAAGAGCGGCCGCAGCACTCTGGAATTGAACGACGCGCAGCGCCTGGCGCTGTCGCGCTCGCGTCAGATTGCGATCAGCCTGGAACCGCCGGGCGGCTCGCCGACCGGCGCACCGACCGGACCCGTGCTGTTCGTCGCCGACATCGCCGTCGCCGGCTGACCGCACCCTTCTCGCCGCCGCTCGCAGTATGCTTGGCAGCTCTGCAGCTGGGCCGCGAGAATTTTGTACATGGTCGATACGGCAAGGCGCCTGACGAGCCGCTCCGGACTGAGCCTCGAAGTGACCTCGCGCGGCGCGCTCCGCCGCTTCGACTGCGGCAGCACCGCGCTGAACCTGTTCGTCGGCAACGAGCTCGAAGGCGGGCCGACGAACCTGTACCTGCGGCGGCATCGCAGCGGCACGACCGAATTCACTCCCCTCCTCGGGCCGCGCAGCCCGACGCGCTTCGATCTGCGCCAGGCGGACGGCAGACTCATCGGCGCGGGCAACTGGCAAGGCGTCGACTACGTCATCGCGCTCGTGCTCGCGCAGGACGCGCCGGCGTGGTTCTGGCACGTGCGCCTGCTGAACACGACGCCCTCGCAGCAGCAGCTCGATCTCATCTACGCGCAGGACGTTGCGCTCGCGCCGTACGCAACCGTGCGGCTCAACGAGTACTACGTCAGCCAGTACGTGGATCACACGCCGCTCCAGCATCAGTCGCGCGGTTGCGCGATCGCTTCGCGACAGAACCTCCCGGCGGAGGGACGCAATCCGTGGTGCGTGATCGGTTCGCTGCGCAGCGCGACGTCGTTCGCGACGGACGCGATGCAGTTGCGCGACCTCACGAAAGCGCTGCCGGGCCGACGCCTGCAGCACGAGCATTCGCTCGTCGCGATCCAGGACGCGACGCTGCACGTCGACGCCGGCCAGAGCATCAGCGCGGGATTCTTCGGGCTGTATCGCGCCGACCATCCGGGCGCGACTTCGCCGGCGGATCTCGAGCGCATCGACGAAGCGACGGCGCTGCCCGAAGCAGTGCAAGGAACGATCGGCTTCGTGCCCGCGGACGTGACGACGACCGCGACGTTGTTCGCATCGGCGCCGGCGTTGCAGACGACGGAGCTGGATGACGCGGCAGCTACGAGAGTTCTTCCCCGGCGAGTGGCGGCACGAAGAGCGCGACGAGCAAGGCACGCTGCTCTCGTTCTTTCACGGCGACGACTGCCACGTCGTGTTGCGCGCGAAGGAGCTGCGCGTGCAGCGGCCGCACGGTCACATGCTGCGCACCGGTCTGCACATCACGCCGGACGAAACCGCGCTGACGTCGACCGTCTGGATGAACGGCGTGTTCCACTCGATGCTCACGCAGGGCCACGTGAGCTTCAACCGCTTCCTGTCGACGACGCACAGCTATCTCGGGCTGTTCCGCTCGCACGGCCAGCGGATATTCGTCGAGATCGATGGCGCGCTGGCGGCTGCTCGACATGCCCTCCGCGTTCGAAATGACGCGCAATGCGTGCCGATGGATCTATCGACATGCGGACGGCACGATCCAGGTTCGCGCCGAAGCAGGCAGCGATGCGCACGAGCTGACGCTGGCGGTCGAAGTTGCGCCGGCGAAGCCGGTGCGATTGCTGATTTCGCATCACATCGCGCTCAATGGCGACGACGGCAGCACCGCCGGCGCAGCTTCGTGGCGAACCGAGGGCAGCACCGTCGTCGTTACGCCCGCGGCCGGAGACCGAAGTGGCGCGCCGCTTTCCGAATGGCAGCTTCGCCCTGGCGCCGCTCGGCAGCACCGAGTTTCAGCGCGTCGGCGGCGACGAGCTGCTGTTCGCGGACGGGCGGTCCCGGGAACAGCCATATATATGTATCGTCACCGCCCCCGCCCGGGCGGCCGGTATTGCGGATTCGCGGGCAACTGGTGACGGAAAGCGATCCGCCGCCGCTGCGCGTCGCAAAGCCGGCGGCACTCGCGCCGCAGTTGAAGATGAGTGCGCCGGCCGCCGGGCCGCTCAGCCAGCACGTGGCGCGCATCGCCGACATCGTTCCCTGGTTCGCGCACAACGCGTTCGTGCACTACCTGTCGCCGCGTGGCCTGGAGCAGTACTCCGGCGGCGGCTGGGGTACGCGCGATGTCTGCCAGGGTCCGGTCGAGTTGCTGCTGGCGCTCGGGCGCGTCGAGCCGATCCGCGATCTGCTGCTGCGGGTGATGAGCGCGCAGAACGCCGACGGCGACTGGCCGCAGTGGTTCATGTTCTTCGAGCGCGATCGCGACGTCCGCGCCGGCGACTCGCACGGCGACATCGTGTTCTGGCCGGTGCTGGCGCTCGCGCAGTATCTGATCGCTTCCGGCGACGCAGGGTCTGCTCGACGAGCGAGTTGCAGGTGCGACGGTGTGGCAGCACGCAGAGCGAGCGCTCGCGCTGATCGAAAAACGCGTCGTGCCCGACACTGCGCTCGCCGCGTACGGACATGGAGATTGGAACGACGCTCTGCAGCCGGCCGATCCGGCGATGCGAGAGCACATGTGCAGCGCCTGGACCGTGACGCTGCACTACCAGACGCTCGTGACGCTCGCACGTGCGCTGCGCGCCGATCGGCCGCGCGCAGGAAGCAGCGAAGTTCGAGGAACGAGCCGAAGCCGTGCAGCGCGACTTCCAGCGCGTGCTGGTCGTCGACGATGTGCTCACCGGCTATGCGCTGTTCGAAAGCGGCGGCGTGCGCCACCTGCTGCACCCGAGCGACACGACCACCGGCGTGCGCTACAGCTCGCTCGCGATGATCCACGCGATCCTCGAAGACCTGCTGACGCCGGAACAGGCGCGCAATCATCTGCAGTTGATCGATGCGCACCTGCGCGGTCCCGACGGCGTGCGGCTGTTCGACAAGCCGATGCCCTATCACGGCGGACCGATGCGCTTCTTCCAGCGCGCGGAGAGCGCGACGTTCTTCGGCCGCGAGATCGGGCTGATGTACATGCACGCGCACTTGCGCTACGCGCAGGCGCTCGCGCACGTCGGCGAAGCGGACCGCTTCTTCCACGCGCTCTGCCAGGCGAACCCGATCGGCATCCGCGCGATCGTGTCGCCTGCGACGCTGCGCCAGGCGAACTGCTACTACTCGAGCTCCGATGCCGCGTTCGCCGATCGCTACGAAGCGAGCGCGGAGTATCAGCGCGTCGTCGAAGGGCGGGTCGATCTCGACGGCGGCTGGCGCATCTATTCCAGCGGCGCCGGCATCGCGCTCGGACTGATCGTGCGCAGATTCCTCGGGCTGAGCCCGGAAGCGACGGCGCTCAGCGTCGATCCGGTGATTCCGTCGGCGCTCGACGGCCTGCGCGTCACGACGACGCTGCTCGGCAAGCCGATCGAAGTGAGCTACTCAGTGGGCGCGAAGGGCTGCGGCGTCAGCAAGATCGAATTGAACGGACGCACGCTGACGTTCGAGCGCGAGCACAATCCGTATCGCGAAGGCGCAGCGCGCGTGCCGATCAAAGCAGTGACGGATGCGCTGCAGGCGAAGAAGAACAGACTGGAGATCGTCGCTGGACTGAGAAAGGCGCGCGGCCAGAGCCCCGCGCCTCCTGCTCATGAGCTGCTTACGGCGTCGTCGCCGCGACGATCGGATTCAGGAACGGCTCGAGCACGGCGACGTCGCCGTCCCAGTCGCGGTCGTTCCAGGTCGCGGCCGGCGCCGCTGGCAGTCGGCCTGACCGCCGTTGCGGACGATCACGAGATCGAGGCTCGGAATCACCACGATCAGCTCTTCGCCCAGTCCCCACGCCCAGAAGGCATCCTTCGGCACGTTGGGCATGGTCCCGGACTTGTTCGTCCACCACAGCACGCCGTAGTCGGTCTGCGCGTTCGGGAAGTTCTCACTCGGCGGTCGGGCACGACCGGCAGGCCGGCGTTCTCCGGCAGCGGGGTCTGCACCTGGGTGACGAACTCCTCGCTCAGCACGCGCGTTCCGTTCCACTTGCCCTTGCGGAGGAACAGCAGGCCGACACGCGCCATCGCATTCACGTTGGCATCGATACCGGACGCAAGCTCGCGGTACTGCAGAGTGCCGCCGTCGCGCGTGGGCGGACGCTGAGATTGGTGCGCCAGCGGACGTCGTCGGTGTTCGTGCCGCCGCCGTTCAGGCCCAGCTTCGCCCACACCGTCTGCTTGCGCCAAGTGCTCGCAGGTCCTGCTGATACACCGTCGTGAGCACGTCGGCGAGCCAGTTCAGTCCCGCGTCGGAGTACGTCCACGTCGTGCCCGGCGTGACCTTGATGACGGCCGCCACGCCGTAGCTCGCCGTCCTTCTGGAACCCGGCCGTGTGCGTCGCAAGCTGAGCGAGGGTGATCGGCTGCGCCTGCGCGGCATTCGTGTCCGGCGGCGTGCCGAACGTCGCGCATGTAGTCGATGCCCTTGCCCGTCAGCGCGACCTTGCTCTGCATCGATCGCGAGGCCGAGCACGATGCCGCCCATCGACTTGGTCACGGACTTCATTTCGGCTTTCGCTCGTCGATGTCGCCCCAGAAGTGCACGAGCTGGCCGTGACGCACGATCATGCCGTTGCCCGTATCGGACGGTCTGCCGGGATCGATGTTGCCCGGCGGAATGGTCTGCGCGAAGGTCGCCGCGGTGTCCAGGCCCGCCCTGCGTCATGCCGACGGTGGAGGCCTCGACCTTGGCCCAGCCGTGGAACGGATCCGTCTCATTGACGTCGTCAGCGGGCCAGACCTGCGCCGGCGGTCGGCGCGTCGCTGACCGTGACGGCAACTGTATCCGAGCCGGTCAGCGTGCCGTCGCTGACGGTGAGCGTCAGCGTGTACGTGCCGGCCGTGGTAAACGTTGCATTGGTCGCCGCCGCTGTGCCGCCGAGAACGTCACGCCCGCGGCGGGTCCGCGGTCCACTGATAAGTCAACGACGCGGCCGGACCATCGTCCGTTGCCGAGCCCGCGAGCGACACCGTCGCGGTCGGCAGCGCCGTCGCTCGCGTCGGTGCCAGCATTGACCGTCGGCGCTGCATTCGTCGCCGGCGGTGCGGGAGGCGGCGGATCGTCGCCGCCGCCGCCACCGCCACCGCCGCACGCAGCAAGGACGAACAGCGCGCTCACAGAAGAACGCATCTTGATTCCGCGCATGGAAAAATTTCCCCTATCTGAGGAACGCCGGCACCCGGCGCGTTGAGCATGAGAACGCTCGACGCGCGACAAAGATCCTAGGCACTGTCCGAAAAAATGTCCGGGCAGGAAGTGCACGCGCAGGCGCGCGGGCGCGCTGTATTTTTTTCGCGTTGTATTTTTTTCAGCGGCGCTCAGAAGCCGCGATGCGTCGCGACGAATTGCAATTCTTCCGTCGTCGATTCGCGACCGAGCACTTCGTTGCGATGAGGAAAGCGGCCGAAGCGATCGATGATTTCCTTGTGACGATGCGCGTAGTCGAGGTTCTCGCCGATCGTCCGAGCCGCGTGAACAACTCGATGGAGCGCGCCTGCACCGCGCGATCTTCGCTGTGCTGAAACGGCATGTAGAGAAACAAGCGCTGCTGCGGCGTCAGCTGCTGTCGAATCCCGCCGCGATTGCATGCTGCGCAATCGACAACGCCAGCGCGTCCGTTGCGAACGCGCGCGGCGAGCCGCGGAACATGTTGCGTGGAAACTGATCGAGCGCGATCACCGCCGCGACGTGCTCGAGCGGTGTCGTGAGCTGCTCCGGACGAATCTGCGCGAGCTGCTCGTGCAACGCACCGAAGCGCTCGCGAATCGCGGCATCGACGCGCTCGTCCTTGCGGAACCACGCCTCCGGCTGCAGCTCCGTCGAACCAATAGCGGAGGATCTGCGCGGCCCAGTCGCTCTGCATGCGAACCTCCTGTGACTTACGGCAGCGTGAAGAAGAAAGTTGCGCCGCGGCCCGGCGCGGCATCGGCCCACACCTGGCCGCCGTGGCGCTCGACGATCTGCTTGACGATCGCCAGCCCGACGCCAGTGCCTTCGAAGTCGGCGGCAGCGTGCAGGCGCTCGAAGACGCCGAACAGTTTACCCGCATGCTGCAGATCGAACCCGACGCCGTTGTCGCGTACGAAATACACGGTGCTGTCGCCGCGGCGCTCGCAGCCGATCTGGATGCGCGGCGGGTCGGCATTGCGCGAGAACTTGAGCGCGTTGCCGAGCAGGTTCGTGAGCACCTGCTTCAACAGCGCGGGGTCGGCCTGCACGGTGCGCAGCTCGTCGGGGCTGACCTCGTAGACAACCGACGGCGAATGCGGCAGCTCGTGCAGCACGGTGCGCACCATGTCCCACAGCACCACCGGCTGCTTCTGCAACGGGCGCCGGCCGATCAGCGCGAAGTTCAGCAGATCGTCGATGAGCTTGCCCATGTGCGCGAGGTTGCGACGGATCGCTCCCGCGTGATGGCGCTGCGTGTCGGGGGACGCGTCGGCATGATCGAGAAACCGCATGACGTGCCCGTCGATCGCGCGCAGCGGCGCGCGCAGATCGTGCGAGACGCTGTATGCGAATGCCTCCAGGTCGCGATTCGCCGTCGACAGCTCGCGGTTCGCGACTTCGAGTTGCGCCGTGCGCTCGGCGACGCGCTGCTCCAGTGTCTCGTTCAGCAGGCGGATCTCGGCCGACTGCCGGCGCGCCTGCGTGATGTCGCGCAGCGAGGCGGCGAAGCGCGGCCCGGTCGGCGCGGCGATCTGCACGATCGACAGCTCGACGAAAATCTTCGCTGCCATCGCGGCACCGCGCCGGCATCTCCAGACGCCTGCCGAGCAGGGCGTGCTCCGCGCGCGTCGCGAACGTGCTCAGGGCGGCCAGGTGACGCTCGCGCAGATCGGGCGGAATGATGGTGTCGGTCAGGCGCCGGCCGATCGCCTCGTGCGCCGACCAGCCGAACAGAGTCGCCGCCTGCCGGTTCCATTCGACGATGCGGTCGTCGGCGTCGATGGCGACATACGCATCCAGCGCGTTCTCCAGCACCTGCGCTGCCTGACGCTCCCGCTCCGCCAGCGCGAGGTCGGCGCGGATCCTCTCCTGCAGCCGCTGCCGGCTCAGCGCGAGAGCTTGCGCCAGCCCGGCCAGCAGCAACGTCGTCGACACGCCGCCGAGCACGATCCAGGGAACCGGGCTGCTCGCCATCGACAGGGTCGTTGCCGGCGCAGACACGCGCAACGTCCATTCGTGACCCGCCAGCGGCAGATGCCGCATATCGGTCAGGGAGTCTGGCGGCACGCTGCTGCCGCTTCGATAGAGCAGCGTGTCGGTGCTCGGCGCATCGCCGTCGAACACTTCCACGAACGCGCTGCTGGCGGAGGCCGCGAGCGTCGTGCGGAAGAAATCCTCGGCCCGGAATGCGCCGTACACGAACCCGCGCAGGGTCTCGCGCCGCTCGGCGGCAGTTTCGGGCAGGGTCGGCGAGGAATAGACCGGCAGGAAGAGCAGGAACCCGGCGGTGCGCAGCCCGCGTCGCAAGTCCTGGACCAGAACGACCTTGGCCGACAGCGCCACCGCGCCGCTATCCCGGGCGCGCTCCATCGCAGCTCGCCGGCGCGGCTCGCTCATCATGTCGTAGCCGAGCGCCAGGCGGTTGCTGGCGTCGAGCGGCTCCAGGAATGTGACTGCAAACTGCTCGCTCGTGCCGACGCGCCCGGCGAACCCGACGCCATGCAGACACCGGGATAGACGGTGGCGAGGCGCATCTGAGCCACGAACCGCTGCCAGTTGTCGCTGCGGACCGGCCAGATACGCGTCGAGCACTCCGACGCCGGCACGCAGCAGCGCTTCGTAGGCGAGCAGACGATCGCCGATTGCGGATTGAATGTCGGCCGTGAGGAGCTGCAGCTCGGCGCGCGCCCGTTGCTTCTCGCTCTCGAGGGCTGCACGTGCCGCGACCCAAGTGAGCATGCCGCCGGCGAGCAAGACAGCGAAGGTGAGCAGCGCGCCGGATACGCGCCGGAGCGCCGGCACGCGGCGGAACGCATGCAACCATTGGCCCCCACCGTCCATGCGCGGCGAAGTATCGAGCACGATTCACGCAAACGGACATGCGAGGAAGTACGAAGATCGGTACACTCCGCGCGTGAACGGAGCCGAGCCGCCCCGTCGGACTATTGAATGTATCGATGAACAATCCTGCTGCTGCCGCGCACGAGTCAGCATTCGAGATCCGGTTCGGCCAGGTGGGCCTGGCGCAAATGCGGATCCGCAGCACCGACGCCGAAGCGGTGCAGGCCCAGCTGACGGCGCGTGTAGCTGCGGCACCGGCCCTGTTCGAGCGCGCCGCGCTCTGCCTGGACCTCAGCTCCCTCGATCACGACATCTCCGCCGCCGAGCTGCGCGCGCTGCTCGGTGCGATCCGCCGCGTCGGCATGCTGCCCGTGGGGCTCGCGCACGGCACGCCGGCGATCGACGCGCTGGCGCGCGAGCTCGACTTGCCGGTACTGACCCAGTTCCGCGCGCAGCAGAGCTATGGCGCGGCCGTCGCCGCGGTGAAATCCGCGCCCGGCACCTGCTGCACCGGCCCCGGCCGCGCTGCCGACGCCGGCCGCTGCACCCGCCCCGCCCGCCGCGGAAGCTCTCGTCGCCATTCCGGCGCTCATGCATCACCGCCCTGTGCGCTCAGGCCAGCGGATTTACGCGCGTCATCGCGATCTCGTCGTGACGAGCGCAGTCGGTGCGGGCGCCGAGGTGATGGCGGACGGTTGCGTGCACGTGTACGGCTCGCTGCGCGGCCGCGCGATGGCCGGCGTGCGCGGCGAGGTGAGCGCGCGCGTGTTCTGCCACGAATTCAATGCCGAGCTGGTGTCCGTCGCCGGCGTGTTCCGTGTTTTCGAGACCATCCCGCCGGACCTGGCGGGCAAACCCGTGCAGGCGTGGCTCGACGGCGACGACCTGCGTTTTGGGAGGATAGGCCATGACTGAAGCGACTAGCGAAACCGATCTGGTGCTCGACGTGACGTCCGAGGAGGCGTCGGTGGCCGTCGCGCCCCCGCGTCCTGCCGACCGGACGCGCGCGGCCGACGGACCAGCGGCTCGCAAAGAGGCGCGAACGACCGAGATCATCGTGGTGACGTCCGGCAAGGGCGGCGTCGGCAAGACGACCACATCGGCCAGCCTGGCGTGCGGCCTCGCCCGGCGCGGCAAGCGCGTCGCGGTCATCGACTTCGATATCGGCCTGCGCAACCTCGACCTCGTCATGGGCTGCGAGCGGCGCGTGGTGTACGACTTCGTGAACGTGATCAACGGCGACTGCACGCTGAAGCAGGCGCTCATCAAGGACAAGCGGATCGAGACGCTGTTCGTGCTGGCCGCGTCGCAGACGCGCGACAAGGACGCGCTGTCGGCCGAAGGCGTGCGCCGCGTGCTCGACGACCTGACCGCGGACGGCTTCGACTACATCATCTGCGACTCGCCCGCCGGCATCGAGAAGGGCGCGCACCTCGCGATGTACTACGCCGACCGCGCCGTCGTGGTGGTCAACCCGGAAGTCTCCTCGGTGCGCGACTCCGACCGCATCCTCGGCCTGCTGGCCAGCAAGACGCAGCGCGCCGAGAAGGGCGGGACCGGCGTCACCGAGCACCTGCTGCTGACGCGCTACAGCCCGCGGCGGGTCGCGACCGGCGAAATGATGAGCGTGGGCGACGTGAAGGAGATCCTGGGTCTCGACGTGGTCGGCGTCATCCCGGAGTCGCCGGACGTGCTGACGGCGTCGAACGCCGGCACGCCGGTGATCCTGAACGCGGAAAGCGATGTCGCGCGCGCCTACGACGACGCGGTCACCCGGCTCCTCGGCGAGTCCGTGCCGCTGCGCTTCATCGATGAACCCAAGAAGGGCCTGTTCGCCCGCATGTTCGGAGGCTAACGACGATGGATCTGCTGGCAATTTTTCGCCGCCGTCCGTCGAGCGCCAACGTCGCCAAGGAACGCCTGCGGATCATCGTGGCCCAGGAGCGCAGCACGCGCGGCGGCCCGGACTACCTGCCGGTGCTGCGCAGCGAGCTGCTGCACGTCATCCGCAAGTACGTGAACGTCGACGTCGAGGCGATCCAGGTCAACTTCGAGCGCGACGGCGACCAGGAAGTGCTGGAGCTGTCGGTGGCGCTGCCGGAAAGGCAGCAGCGCCGCAGTCGAGCCGGAACCGGCTTGAGATGTAGGTCGGGCTTTAGCCCGACAGCAAGCGGAGTCAGCTACCGCTTCGCGCTGAGCGGCTCCGCCTTGTCGCCGAGCCCGCCGCCGACGGCGAGCGCGAGGTCGACGGTGTTCAGCAGCGCGTCGCGCTGGGCCGCGACCAGGTCGATCTGCGCCTGGAACAGGCCGCGACGCACGTCGAGCAAGTCGATGTACGCGATGTCGCCCTGCGCGTAGCGCAGCTCCGCCAGCTCCGTCGCACGCGCCAGCGCCGCGACCTGCTCCGCGTTCGCGTCCCGCGCACCCGCGATCAGCGCCTGGCCCTGCAAGGCATCGAGCACTTCGCGGAACGCCGACTGCACGGTCCGCGCATACTCGGCCTTGCGCTGCTCGCGAACCGCCTTGGTCCGCTCGACGTTCGCGCTCAGGCGCCCGCCCTCGAACAGCGGCTGCAGGATGCTGCCCGACGCCGACCACGCTTCCGCCGGGTTCGTGAACAAGTCGCCGAGCTCGGTGCTGATCGAGCCGAACAGCCCGGTGAGGCTGATGCGCGGGAACATCTCGGCGCGGGCGACGCCGATGTCGGCGGCCGACCGATTCCAGCGACGCTTCGGCGGCGCCGATGTCGGGACGCCGCTCCAGCACCGATGAAGGCAACGCCGCGGGCAGCGTGACGGCGTCCGGCAACGACGCGCCCTGCACCGAAATCGGCGGCGTCCACCAGATCCTTCGGCGAGCGTCCGAGCAGGATGCCGAGCGCGTTGGTGCGCTCGACGACTTCGCGCTCGAGCTGGTGCACCGAGACTCGCGTCGCGGCGGCATCGGCCTCGGCCCGCTTGAACGTGAACTCGTCGCTCTCGCCCGCATCGAAGCGCAGCTTCTCCAGCTGCAGCGATTCATCGCGCGTCGACAGCGTGTCGCGGGCGCGCGCGAGCTGCTCGGCAGCCGCGATCAGCCCGAAATAGCCGCGCGCGACCTCGCCGGTCAGGCTCAGCTTGGTCGCCTCGCGGCCGAACTCCGTGTTCAGCAGCTGCGCGCGGGCCGACTCGGAGGCGCGCTGGTAGCGGCCCCACAGGTCCAGCTCGTAGCCGACCGCGCCCTGCACGGTGTAGATCGTCCGATTACGGTTCAGGCCGGGGACGGTGTTGACGAACGCGCTGTCCTTCGAGCGCGTCGCGTCGCCCTCGACGTCGAAGTTCGGCAAGCGATCCGCATTGGTGATGCGCAGACCCGGCGCGCGCCTCGGCCACGCGGCCGGCAGCGACCGCGACATCCGGGTTGTGCGCGAGCGCTTCGTCGACCAGCCGCGTCGAGCGTCGCGTCGTGGAAGATCGTCCACCACGGATCCGGCAGCTGCACGGTCTGATCGCCCTGCTCCGGCAACGCCGCCGGCAGCGGCAGCTCCGGCTTCTCCGGATCGACGCGCGACACGATGCAACCGCTCAGCATCAGCGTCAGCGGCAGCAGAGCGCTCAAGCAACCGACTACGCATTGGCTTCACTCACTTCGCGTCCCGTGCTGCTCGCCTTTCTTGCGGCGCAAGCCGGCGATCCAGCGGAAGAACAGCGGCACGAAGAACGTCGCGATGAACGTCGCGGCCAGCATGCCGCCGATCACGCTGGTGCCGAGCGAATGACGGCTCGCAGCGCCCGCGCCCGAGCTCACGGCGAGCGGCAGCACGCCGAAGATCAGGCCAGCGACGTCATGATGATCGGCCGGAAGCGCAGCTTCGCGCCCTCGACCGCGGCCTGCGCGAGCGGCATGCCCTCGTGATACTTCATCATCGCGAACTCGACGATCAGGATCGCGTTCTTCGCCGCGAGTCCCACCAGCGTCAGCATGCCGATCTGGAAATAGATGTCGTTCTCCAGGCCGCGCAGGAACACCGCCATGAACGCGCCGAATGCCGCGAACGGCACCGCGAGAATCACCGCGAGCGGCAACGTCCAGCGCTCGAACTGCGCGGCGAGGATCAGGAACACCATCAGCACGCCGAGCAGGTAGACGCCGTTGGACGCGCCGCCGCTGACCTTTTCCTGGTAAGCGGTGCCCGTCCAGGCAAACGTGTAACCGCGCGGCAGCACTTCGCGCGCCACTTCTTCCATCGCCTTGATCGCGTCGCCGGAGCTGTAGCCCTCGGCCGCGCTGCCCAGAATCTTCGCGGACGTGAACACGTTGAAGCGCTCGACGATCTCCGGACCCTTCACCTCGCGGATGCTCGCCAGCGCCGTCAGCGGCACGAGGTCGCCCGACTTCGCGCGCACGTAGACGTTGCGGATGTCCTCGGGATACGCGCGGAAGCGCGGCTCGGACTGCAGCTGCACCTGGTACACGCGACCGGAACGATTGAAGTCGTTCACGTACAGCGCGCCGAACGTGCTTTGCAAGGTATCGAACACCTCGGGCACCGGCACGCCGAGCGTCATCGCCTTCTCGCGATCGAGATCGATGCGCATCTGCGGCACGTTGGCGCTGTAGGTCGTCTGGATTTCCTTGCTGATCTCCTTGCGTTGCGCAGCCGCGGCGATGAATTTCTGTACGACGTCCCCCAGCTCCTGCGGCGTCCCGCGGCCGCGCGACTGGATGTACATCTCGAAGCCGCCCACGTTGGACAGGCCTTCGATCGGCGGCGGCTCGACTGCGAAGAAGAACGCATCCTTGACCTTCGAGCCCGCAGCCATCACCGCCTGCACGACCGCGCCCGGCGACTTGGACTCGTCACCGGTGCGCTCGTCCCACGGCTTGAGCGGCACCCACACCAGGCCGGCGTTGGTCTTGAACGAGAACGTCAGCGGATCCATGCCCGACACCGACATCGCATTGGCGACGGCGGGATGCTGGCGCACTTCAGCAGTCACGGAATCGAACGCCGTGGTGGTACGGCGCAAGGACGCCGCGTCCTGCAGCATGCCGATCACGAAGACGTAGCCCTGGTCCTCGGTCGGCGCGAGCGAGGTCGGAACCGTGCGGAACAGGCCGATGATCGCGAGGATCATCACCGCGAACACGCCGGCCGCGATCGCGCCGCGCTTCATGACGAAGCTGCACGCCCTGCTCGTAGCGGCCGGTCATGCGCGCGAACCAGTCGTTGAAGCGCTGCAGGATGCCGTGATGCACGACGTCGTCGATGCCGCAGCATCAGCGCGCACAGCGCCGGCGTCAGCGTCAGCGCGACGAAGCCCGAGATCACGACCGAGACCGAGATCGTCACCGCGAACTGCCGGTACATCTCGCCGACGAGTCCGCCGA
The DNA here is from genome assembly GCA_963830745.1 of uncultured Gammaproteobacteria bacterium. GTDB lineage: Bacteria > Pseudomonadota > Gammaproteobacteria > Steroidobacterales > Steroidobacteraceae > Steroidobacter. The sequence goes on along the minus strand of CAWHNL010000004.1, from coordinate 233,070 downwards.
GGAACGCGACCGGCAGGAACACCGCCGTCAGCACCAGCACGATGGCGATCACCGGGCGCGTCACCTCCTCCATCGCCTTCATCGTCGCCTCGGGCGCCGGCAGGTTCTCGGTGCGTCATGATGCGCTCGACGTTTTCGAGCACGACGATCGCGTCGTCGACGACGATGCCGATCGCCAGCACCATGCCGAACAGCGTCAATATGTTGATCGAGAAGCCGAACAGGAACATCGCCGCGAACGTGCCTATCAGCGACACCGGCACGGCCAGCATCGGGATGATCGTGGCACGCCAGTTCTGCAGGAACAGCAGCACCACGAAGAACACCAGGATCATCGCCTCGATGAGCGTCTTGACGACTTCCTTGATCGAGATCTTCACGTACTGGAGCGTGTCGTACGGAATCGTGTACGCCATGCCCTTGGGGAAGTCCGCCTTCAGCTCCTGAGGCGCGCCTCGATCGCCCCGCCCGTCTGCAGCGCGTTCGCGCCGGGCTGCAGGAAGATCGCGATCGGCACCGTCGGCTGGCCGTTGAGCTTCGGCGCGGAGTTGTAGGTCTGCGCGCCGAGCTCGACGCGCGCGACGTCCTTGAGCCGCACGATCGCGCCCGCGTCCGTCGTGTGCACGATGATCTGCTCGAATTCCTCCGGCGTTGCGAGCCGGCCCTGCGCCTGCACCGAGAACGTGAAGTCGACCGGCTCCGACATGGGCTCGACGCCGACGCGGCCGCCGGCGAACTGCGAGTTCTGCTGCGCGCACCGCGTTGATCACGTCGGAAGCAGCCAGGCCGAGCTGCGACAGCTTGTCGGGCTGCATCCAGATGCGGATCGAGTACTCCTGGCCCCACATCTGCGCATCGCCGACGCCCGGCACGCGCCGGATCTCGTCGAGGATGTTCAGCGACGCGTAGTTGGTCAGCGCCAGCGGATCCTGGCTGCCGTCCGGCGAATACATCGCGACCACCTGCAGGATGCTGGTGGACGCCTTGCGCACCACGATGCCCTGGCGCCGCACTTCCTCGGGCAGGCGCGGCACCGCGGCCTGGATCCGGTTGTTCACGTTGATCGCGGCCAGGTCCGGATCGGAGCCGATCGCGAACGTGATGTTGATCATCAGCTGGCCGTCGCCCGAGTTGACGGACTGCATGTACAGCATGTTCTCGACGCCGTTGATCTCCTGCTCCAGCGGCGCCGCGACGGTTTCGGCGATCGTTTCCGCCGTCGCGCCCGGATAGCGCGCGGCCAACGTCACCATCGGCGGCACGATGTCGGGATAGGCGGAGATCGGCAGCGCGCGCATGCCGGCGAGCCCGGCGATCACGATGAACGCCGAGATGACGCAGGCGAAGATCGGCCGCGTGATGAAGAAGCGTCGAGATCATGCAGCCTCCTTGCGCTGGCGGCTCGGGCTGCGGCTTGCGGGCCGCCTCCTCGGCTGTCACGGCGCTCACCTGGGTGCCGGGCTGGAACACCTTCAGCACGCCTTCGACGATGTAGCGATCGCCGGCCTGCAGGCCGTCGGTCACGATCACGTTGTTGCCCAGGCCGCGGCCGATCTGCACCGGGCGCATCTGCGCCTTCTTGTCGGCACCGACGACCCAGACGTACGGGCCCTGCGGCCCGGACACCACGGCCTTGCGCGGCACGGACACGACGTTCGACAGCTGGATGCCTTCGACCTTCGCGCGGATGAACTGGCCGGGAAGGAGCTGCGCGTCCTTGTTCGGCAGCACGGCGCGCACTTGCACGGTGCCCGAGCTGCGGTCCACGGAGTTGTCGACGAAGGTGACCTGCGCCAGCCTGCGGATACTCGCTGCCGTCCTCCAGGATCAGCTTCACGCCCGGCGGCGGTGCACTCTTGTTCGCGGGTGCGAGACCGCCGCGGATCATCGCCGCCTCGGCCTCCGGCACCGCGAACTCGACGTACAACGGATCGACCTGCACGATCTTCGTCAGCAGGCTCGACGCCTGGTCGGTCGAGATCAGGCTGCCCTCGGAGAGCGTTTCACGGCTCGTCAGGCCGGTGATCGGCGCACGCACGTCGGTGTATTCGAGGTCGAGCTGCGCCATGCGCAGCTGCGACTCGGCCGCCTGCAGGTTCGCCTGCGCGACTTCGAAGCCCGACACTGCTTCGTCACGCCGGCTCTGGCTGACGGCGTTCTTCTCGAACAGCGGCAGCACACGATCGCGCTGGCGGCGCGCTTCGTCCGCGCGCGCCTTGGCAACGGCAACTTCCGCGCGCGCCGAGCCCACGCGCGCGCGCACGGGCTCCGGATCGATCAGGAACATCGGCTGGCCCTGCACGACGCGGCTGCCTTCCTGGAATCGGCGCTTGAGCACGATGCCGCCGACGCGCGCACGCACTTCGACCTCGCGCGATCCGAGGTGCGCGCGGTGTAGGTCAGTTCGAGCGGCACAGGCTGGCTGTCGACCGTCTGCACCGTCACTTCCGGCGCCGGCGGCGCCTGGTTTGCGCTGCTCCTTGCCGCAGCCGGCGAGCGCAAGGCTCGCAGCGATGCTGGCGGCGGCAGCTCTTCATGAATGCGTCTCGTATCTTGGCAGTCGACATACGATTCACCTGTAAGACTCGTCGGCAATCTTCATCAGCTCGCTCACGACCTGCTGCGCGCTGCGGTCTCCGTGAACGGCGAGATGCGCAGCGACTCGCGCATCATCAAGCCGTCGATCGCCAGCGTGACGATCGCGGCGCGCGCGAAGTCGGCGCTCGATCCCGCCAGCTCCTGGTTGTAGGCGGCGAGGCGCTCGCGGATCACTTCGAGCAGCGTCAGGTCGTTCGCTGCGGTCGCGAGCAACGCGGCGCCCATCGCCTTCGAGCGCGGATCGCTGCCGAGAATCCCGAGGATGCACGCCTTCAGGTCGCGGCTGTGGTCCTGCTCGCTGATGCCGCTCTTCGCGGCCTCGATGCACTGCTCCATGCTCTGTACGTAACGCTGGGCGAGCGCGCCGAGTAGCGACTCCTTCGACGGGAAGTGATAGAGCAACCCGCCCTTGCTCACGCCGGCCGCCTGGGCGACGACATCCAGGGTCAGGCGGGCCGCGCCGACCTCGGCGACAACTCTTTCCGCGGCTTCCAGGATCCGGTCACGAGCCGGACCAGGCACCGCATGTGCTTCTACCATCGGAGGTTTTTCCTTGAATTGGACAGTTCGGAAATCCGGGGACTGTACCGGCTGGACGGTATGCTAACCGTCCAGCCGGTACAGTGGCAACCCGAAGACAGGGCTGAGTCACGCTAAAGCCTGACCCACAGACGCTTCTTCTGTATCATCGCCAGCCGCGCGGGGATCGAATGAGCGGTGAGCCTCCTGGCCAGGCCGACACTGCCATCAGGGACTATCTTATTCAGGAGCCCGCATGACCGAACTCGATACGTCCTGGTTCTCGAGCGGGCAGTTCCTGCCACACGGGCACTGCTACATGTGGAGCCCGGGCGTGTTGTGGATGAACGTCGTCGCCGACATCCTGATCGCGATGGCGTATTTCACGATTCCGTTCGCGCTGCTGTACATCGCCCGGCGCCGCCGCGACCTGCCCTTCGACTGGCTCGTCGTCTGCTTCGGCGTGTTCGTCGTCGCGTGCGGGCTGACGCACGTCATGAACGTGTGGAACGTCTGGCACGCGCACTACTGGCTCGAAGGGATCGTCAAGCTCCTCGCGGCCGCGGCATCGGTGCCGACGGCGATCCTGCTGTGGCGCTTCCTGCCCGGCATCCTGATGCTGCCGAGCCAGCGCCAGCTGCGCGACGCGAACGAATCGCTGGCGCGCGCCAACCGCGAGCTCGAAGCGTTCACGGCTTCCGTCTCGCACGACCTGCGCTCGCCGCTGACGACGATCGCCGGCCAGGCCGGGCTGCTCGAGCTGTCGCTGCCGGACGCCACCGACGAGCAGAAGCGGCGGCTCGCGCGCATCCAGGGCAGCGTGCGGCAGATGTCCGAGCTGATCGAAGCGCTGCTGGTGCTGTCGCGCATCTCGCGGCAGACGCTGCATCGGGAGATCGTCGACGTCACGGCGCTCGCCGAAAGCATCGTGCAGGACATGCGGCAGAAGGATCCGACGCGCAGCGTCGAAGTCGTGATCCAGCCGAACATGGCCGTGCACGGCGACCGCCGGCTGGTCGGCGACCTGTTCCAGAACCTGATCGCCAACGCCTGGAAGTTCACGTCCAAGACCGGCCAGGCGCGCATCGAGATCGGCCAGTCGAGCGGCGGCTCGCTGGCGACGCTGTACATCCGCGACAACGGCGCCGGCTTCGACATGGCGTACGAGCAGAAGCTGTTCAAGCCGTTCCAGCGACTGCACGGCGCGGCGGATTTCGACGGCTCGGGCGTCGGGCTCGCGACCGTCGCGCGCATCGTCGATCGCCATGGCGGCCGCATCTGGGCCGAGGGCAAGCCGAACGCAGGCGCGGTGTTCTACTTCACGCTGCCGACGGCGCCGATCACCGACGCATTCATGGTTCATCACCGCGCACTGGCCTGAAATCGGACATGACCAGCACGATTCGGCTGGTCGACCCGTTGACCGGCATTCGGCGGCTTTTCGCCGGTTCGCGCTTAGCACGGCGCCAGCGACCGATTAGAATGCGCCGCGCCATCCCGGCACGGTCCAACAACCCGCAACGTGCGAACGCTTCCATGGCCTTCGACCAGAACGCTCTCGACAGTCTGCGCATCGAACGCAACACCGAGCCCGGTAGCACGCGGGCCGAGCCCGCTGTACAAGTGGCTGGTCATCGGCGTGCTCGTGCTCGCGGTCGCCGTCGGCCTGTATGCACTGTTGCGCGACAAGGCCATCGAAGTGGAGACGGCAACCGCCGTGCAGTCTTCGTCGAGCGGCGGTGGCGGCGGCGCCGCGGTGCTCAATGCGTCCGGATACGTCGTCGCGCGGCGCCAGGCCACTGTCTCCTCGAAGGTCACCGGCAAAGTCGCCGAAGTGCTGATCGAGGAAGGCATGGCGGTCAAGGAAGGCCAGCTGCTCGCGCGTCTCGACGACACGACGACCAAGCCCGTCTATGCGCTCGCGCAGCGCCAGCTCGATTCCGCGCGCAAGAATCTCAACGAAGTCGAAGTGCGCGTCGCCGAAGCGGAGCGCAACCTGCGCCGCACCGAGCAGCTGCGCAAGGACAAGCTGGTGAGCGAATTGCAGCTCGACCAGGCGCAATCGGAAGCGGCGGCGCTCAACGCACGCCTCGAAGCGCTGCGCAGCGAAGTGCAGGTCGCAGAAGGCACGGTGCGCGTGCGCGCGCAGGACCTCGATGACCTGCTGGTGCGCTCGCCGTTCGACGGCGTCGTCGTTTCGAAGGATGCGCAGCCCGGCGAGATGGTGTCGCCGATCTCCGCCGGCGGCGGCTTCACGCGCACCGGCATCGCGACCGTCGTCGACATGGATTCGCGCGAGATCGAGGTCGACGTCAACGAGGCGTTCATCAATCGCGTCAAGGCGAATCAGAAGACCGAGGCCGTGCTCGATGCGTATCCGGACTGGGTCATTCCCAGCCACGTGATCAACATCGTGCCGACCGCGGACCGCCAGAAGGCGACGGTGCGCGTGCGCATCGGTTCGACACGCTCGAGCCGCGCATCCTGCCGGACATGGGCGTGAAGGTGAGCTTCCTCGAAGACCGCCCGGTCGAGGGTGCGCAGGCAGCTGCGCCGCGGCCCGCGGTGCGCATTCCCTCAGCGGCAGTGATCCGCGACGGCGACACGCAGCTTCGTCTGGCGCGTGCAGGACGGCGAGCTCGAGCGCGTCGCGGTGCGCACCGGCGGCGAGCGCGACGGCCAGGTCGAAGTGCTGTCGGGCATCAACGCCGGGCGACGTCGTGGTCGCCGCGCCGGTCGAAGGGCTGAGCGAAGGCGCGAAGGTCAAGAGCAAGAACAGGCTAGACGAGGTGAATCGTGGAGACGTCTGGTACGACTGCGGGGCGTCGCGAAGGACTACAAGCGCGGCGCGGAGACGGTGCACGTGCTGCACCAGCTCGACCTGGACATCCCGAAAGGGGATTTCCTCGCGCTGATGGGGCCGTCCGGCTCGGGCAAGTCGACGCTGCTGAATCTGATCGGCGGCCTGGACCGGCCGAGCGCCGGCACGATCGAGATCGCCGGCCAGCGCACCGACTCGCTCAGCGACGGCGCAGCTCGGCAAGTGGCGCGCGAATCACGTCGGCTTCGTGTTCCAGATGTACAACCTGCTGCCGGTGCTGACGGCCGAGCGCAACGTCGAGCTGCCGCTGCTGCTCACTTCGCTGTCCGCCGCGGATCGCCGCAAGCGCGTCGGCGCCGCGCTCGAGCCTCGTCGGTTTGAGCGAGCGCGCCAAGCACAAGCCGCGCGAGCTGTCGGGCGGCCAGGAGCAGCGCGTCGGCATCGCGCGCGCGATCGTCTCCGATCCCACGCTCCTGCTGTGCGACGAGCCGACCGGCGATCTCGACCGCAAGTCGGGCGACGAGATCCTCGACCTGCTGCAGGCGCTGAACCAGCAGCAGGGCAAGACCATCATCATGGTGACGCACGATCCGCACGCCGCGGCGCGCGCCAAGCACGTGCTGCATCTCAACAAGGGACAGCTCACTACGGAAGCTGTCGCCTAGCCGACGACGACGGAACTGCCATGTTCAAGTATCTGCCGTTGCTGTGGGCGAACCTCGGGCGCAAGAAGCTGCGCACCGGGCTGACGCTCGCCTCGATCATCGTCGCGTTCCTGCTGTTCGGCCTGATGCAGACGCTGCGCGTCGCGCTCACCGGCAATCCCGACCTCGCCGGCGTCGACCGCCTGGTGACGATCCACAAGATCGCGATCATCCAGCCGCTGCCGGAGAGCTATCTGAACCGCATCCGCGGCGGTCGATGGCGTCAAGGTGGCGACTGCTCGCACGACTGGTTCGGCGGCGTCTACCAGGACGACCGCAACCAGATCGCCGGCGATCGCCGTCGACGTGCCGACGTTCTTCCAGGTGTACGCCGAATACTCGCTGCCGCCCGAGCAGAAGGACGCGTGGCTCAAGGACCGCACCGGCGTCGATCGTCGGCAAGATGGTCGCGCGAGCGCTTCGGCTGGAAAGTCGGCGACACGATCCCGATGCGCTCGAACATCTGGGTGCAGAAGGACGGCGGCAACGTCTGGCCGATGAAGGTCGTCGGCATCTACGACGCCGGCAACGGCGACAACCAGAGCCTGTACTTCCATCACGAGTACCTGGACGAGTCGCGCGGCGGCGGCGTCCAAGGGCACGATCGGCTGGGTGGTCATGCGCGTGCAGGATCCGGCGCGCTCGGCGCGACATCGCGCGCAACGATCGACGCGCATGTTCGCCAACTCCTCGACCGAGACCAAGACCGCGACCGAGAAGGCGTTCATCCAGGGCTTCGCCAACCAGATGGGCAACATCGGCGCGCTGCTGACGGCGATCGCCGCAGCGGTGTTCTTCACGATGCTGCTGGTCACGGCGAACACGATGGGGCAGTCGATCCGCGAGCGCCTCAACGAGATCGGCGTGATGAAGACGCTCGGCTTCTCGAGCGTCAGCGTCACCGGCGCTGGTGCTCGGCGAAGCGCTGCTGGTGACGGCGCTCGGCGGCGCGATCGGCCTGGCGCTGGCGGCGCTGACCTCACTGGGCATGGCGCAGGCGGTGGCGCAGTTCTTCCCGGTGCTCGGCATGCCGCCGAGCACGTACGCGATCGGCGCAGTGCTGATCGTCGTGCTCGGCGGGATCGCCGCGGCGCTGCCGTGCGTCGCAGGCGTCGCAGCTGAAGATCGTCGATGCATTGAGGAAGGTGTGAGATGGCCGGCAACGTCGCTATCGCAGATCTGCCGCGATCACTTCGATGAACCTGCGCAACGTCGCGGAGCGCGCCGCCTCGTCCGTGGTCGCGCTGGTCGGCATCGCCGGCGTCGTCACCGTGCTGATCGGCGTGCTGTCGATCGCCGCCGGCTTTCGCGCCGTGCTCGACCAGTCCGGCCAGGCGGACGTCGCGATCGTCCTGCGCAGCGGCGCCACCGACGAGATGGGCAGCTCGCTTGCGCAACGACGCAGACGCGCATCATCGCGGACGCCTCGAGAACGCGGCGCGCGACGCAGAAGGCGCGGTCGCTTCGCCCGAGCTCTACGTCGTCGTCGACGTGCCGCTGAAGCGCACCGCGACGGCGGCCAACGTGCCGTTGCGCGGCGTCGGGCCGCAGGCGCCGAAGCTGCGGCGCAACTTCAAGATCGTCGAAGGTCGCGACGTTCACGCCCGGCACGTTCGAAGTGATGGTCGGCCGCGGCGCGAGCCTGCAGTTCGCCGGGCTCACGGTCGGCAACAAGCTGCGCTGGGGCACGACGGACTGGACGGTCGTCGGCATCTTCGAGGACCGCGGCAGCGTTTCGGAATCGGAGATCTGGACCGACGCCACGGTGCTGCAGGGCGTCTACAACCGCGGCAGCTCCTACCAGTCGATGCGCGTCAGGCTCACGAGCCCCGGCGCGTTCCAGTCGTTCAAGGACAAGCTGACCACCGACCCGCGCCTCAACGTCAAAGCGTTCACCGAGAAGCAGTACTACGAGGAGCAGTCGCAGACGCTGCAGACGCTGGTGCGTACGATCGGCGTCACGATCGCCGTGCTGATGGGCCTGGGCGCGATATTCGCCGCACTCAACACGATGTACTCGGCGGTGTCGGCGCGCACGCGCGAGATCGCGACGCTGCGCGCGCTCGGCTTCGGCTCCTCGCCGGTCGTCGTCTCGGTGCTCGCCGAGGCGCTGCTGATCGGCATCGTCGGCGGCGTCATCGGCATGCTGATCTCGTACTTCGCGTTCAACGGCATGCGCGCCTCGACGATGAACTTCTCGACGTTCAGCCAGATCACGTTCGCGTTCACCGTCACGCCTGCAGATTCTCGTGACCGGCCTGGTGTACGCGCTGGTCCTCGCCTTCGTCGGCGGCCTGCTGCCGAGCCTGCGCGCCGCGCGGCTGCCGATCACGACGGGGCTGCGGGAGCTGTAGGTCGGGCTTCAGCCCGACGCGAGGTGTCGGGCTAAAGCCCGACCTACATATGCCCGAGCTTCCCGACGTCACGGTCTACCTCGAAGCGCTCGAGAGCCGGCTGCTCGGGCAGACGCTCGAGCGCGCGGTGCTGAAGAATCCGTTCCTGCTGCGCACCGCCGATCCGCCGCTGCAATCGTGCGAAGGGCATCGCGTCGTGGCACTGCGCCGGGTCGGCAAGCGCATCGCGATCGGCTTCGACAACGATCGCTGGCTGCTGATCCACCTGATGATCGCGGGCGCCTGCACTGGTACGACAAGGCGCACACCGGCACCGTGCGCGCGTCGCTGCTCGCTCTCCAGTTCACGAACGGCACGCTCACGCTGACTGAAGCCGGCACGAAGCGGCGTGCGTCGTTGCACGTATTGAGCAGCGCCGCGCAGCTCGCAGATCACGATCGCGGCGGCATGGAAGTGCTCGGCATCGATCCCGCGGCGTTTCGCGAGCGCCTGGCGCGCACCAACCACACGCTGAAGCGCGCGCTGACCGATCCGACGATCCTGAGCGGCATCGGCAACGCGTACTCCGACGAGATCCTGCACCGCGCCCGCCTTTCGCCGACGTTGCAGACCCGTCACCTGAGCGACGCGGAGTGGCAACAGCTGTACGAAGCAACGCAGGCGACGCTCGCCGACTGGATCGAGCGCCTGCGCGCCGACGCGGCCGGTGAGTTTCCCGGAGAAGGTGACTGCCTTCCGCAAGGACATGGCCGTCCATGGCCGCTACGGCAAGCCCTGCCCGGTCTGCGGCACGGCCATCCAGCGGATTCGCTACGCAGAAAACGAAACGAACTATTGCCCGCGCTGCCAGACCGGCGGCAAGCTGCTCGCCGACCGCTCGCTTTCGCGGCTGCTCAAGGACGACTGGCCGAAGACGATCGAGGCGCTGGAGAATCAGCGAAAACCGTGAGCTATCAACCCGTCCTGTACTGCACGCATCGTCCCGGACCGCCGCTCGATCGTTTCGTCGAGCAGCTGTGGTACTGGGAAGGCGTGCCGCTCGCGCACGCGAAGGATCGGCTGCTGCCGAACGGCCAGCTGCGGCCTGATCATCAATCTCTTCGAAGACGAGACGCGCAGCTACAGCGGCGCGGGCGACGACAGGGTCGAGCGCTATCCCGGCGCAGTGCTGTGCGGCGCGTACTCGCGCTACTTCGTCATCGACACCCACGAGCAGCGCGCCAACATCGGCGTGGGGTTCCGTCCCGGCGGCACGTGGCCGTTCTTCGATCCGGCGGGCGACGAGCTGCAGAATCAGCACGTCGCGCTCCGCGATCTGTGGGGCTCGGCCGGCGACACTCTGCGCGAACGCATTCTCGCTGCGCCGACGCCGCGCGCGAAATTGCTGCTGCTGGAAGCGGAGCTGCTGCAGCGGGCGATCCGGCCGCTGCAACGACGCGCCGAAGTCGACTTCGCGATCGCCCGCCTCACGCAAGCGCCGCACGATTACACGATCGCGATGCTCAGCGAGCACGTCGGACTGAGCGCGCGCCGCTTCACGCGCCTGTTTACGCTGGAAGTCGGGCTGACGCCCAAGCTCTATGCGCGCGTGCAGCGATTCCAGCGCGTCCTGGAATGCATGCAGGACTCCGCAGCGCGCGACTGGACCGACGTCGCGCAGGACTGCGGCTATTTCGACCAGTCGCACCTGATTCGCGAGTGCCGGTCGATGTCCGGCTTCACGCCGACCGAGCTGGCGGCACGGCGCATCGGCGACAGCGACCACGTGGCGCTCTGACCTGAAATGTGGCAAGCTGCTGCGTCCCATGACCGAACCCACCGCCTCGGGCGCCGCGGCGCGCTGCCTTCGCGTTCGTCTTCGTCACCGTCCTGCTCGACATGTTCGCGATCGGCATCATCATCCCGGTGCTGCCGAGGCTGGTCGAGGATTTCATGGGCGGCGACACGGCGCGCGCCGCGATCATGTACGGCATCTTCGGCACCGCCTGGGCGCTGATGCAGTTCCTGTTCTCGCCGGTGCTCGGCTCGCTGTCCGATCGCTTCGGCCGGCGGCCGATCATCCTGCTCTCGAACTTCGGCCTCGGCCTCGACTACATCCTGATGGCGCTCGCGCCGAACCTGCGCTGGCTGTTCCTCGGCCGCGTCATCTCCGGCATCACCGCCGCGAGCATCAGCACCGCCGGCGCGTACATCGCCGACGTCACGCCGCCCGAGCAGCGCGCCGCGAAGTTCGGCCTGCTCGGCGCGGCGTTCGGCGCGGGGTTCGTCGTCGGCCCGGCGCTCGGCGGCTTGCTCGGCGACATCAGCCCGCGCCTGCCATTCTGGGTCGCGGCGGGCTTCAGCCTGACCAATGGCATGTACGGCCTGTTCGTGCTGCCGGAGTCGTTGACGACGCGAGCTGCGCTCGCCGTTCTCGTGGCGCAAGGCGAATCCCGTCGGCGCGCTCAAGCTCCTGCGCTCGCATCACGAGCTGTGGGGATTCACCTGGGTGACGTTCCTCAGCAACCTCGCGCACGCCGCGCTGCCGAGCGTCGCCGTGCTCTACATGGGCTATCGCTACAACTGGGATACGAAAGCAGTGGGTCTGCTGCTGGCGGGCGTCGGCGTGTGCCAGATCATCGTGCAGGGGTTCCTGGCGGGGCGAGTCGTGAAGGCGATCGGCGAGCGACAGACCATCCTCGTCGGGCTCGTGGCCGGCGCCGCTCGGCTTCACGATTCAGGCGATGGCGCCGAACGGCGCGATCTACGCCTCGGGCGTGGTCTTCATGTCGCTGTGGGGATTGATGGGCCCGGCGCTGCAGAGCGTAATGACGCGTCTCGTGAGTCCGTCGGAGCAGGGGCAGCTGCAGGGCGCGAACAGCAGCGTGCTCGGCATTGCGACGCTGATCGGGCCGATGCTGTTCACGCAGACGTTCGCGACGTTCATCGGCGCGCATCGCGATTGGCATCTGCCGGGCGCACCGTTCCTGCTCTCGGCGATCTTGCTCGTCAGCTCGCTGGCTGTCGCGCTGCGCGTGATGGCAACGCGTTTGCAGAGCGTCCCCGCCGCGAATCCCTGAACTGCCGATCTCTGATCATTATTCGTGCGCGCGCCGCGTGCGCTGCACATCACGAGTGCAGACAACGGCGCCCGCAGCGGCCAATCCCCAGTATTTTCGCGGCTCCTCGCGCTGGCACAGCACATGCATTGAAGTCAGCGAGTCTGACCGATTTAAACTTGCTGACGACGGTGGTTGACCATCCCCCTGAGCCACTTCGGATGCAGACGTGCGCGGTGGCGACATCGCGCACGTTATTTTTTGTCCACGGCTCTATCGTGTGCAGCCATTGCGGCACGAGCGGCCACAGCGTCGGCTCGAACTGCGGCCGGAAGAAACCGAAGTGACCGATGCGCGGCTGCGCCGACGTCGCGCGGCGCGATGCGGCGGTACTCGATCGGCGCGTTCGCATACAGCCGGTGCAGCGAACGGATGCCCTGCTCCGACATCATCTCGTCGTCCGTGAACGATAGCGACAGCATCGGCGTGCGCACCGACGCGTACGCATGCCGCACGCTCTCGCCCTCGACGCCGACGACGTACTCGCGGTTCAGGCACCAGCGGCGCCATTGCGCCATCACGCCGCGCGGCAGGTCGCCGACCTTGCGCAATCGCTTGCCGGGGAAGTAACCGGCGATTCGCACGCCAGCGGCACGACCACGAACCACAGCCACCACACGAAGCGCCGCGTCTGCCAGCTGTTCTCGCGCCAGTAGCCGTTGCCGGTCGCGATCGTGATCACGCGGTCGATGCGCTCGCGGTTCGGAATCAGCCCGAGCAGCTGGCCGCCGAGACTGTGGCCGACCCAGTACAGCGGCAGATCCGGCGCGCGCGCCTTCATGAAGTCGATCACGGCCGCGCAGTCCTGCGTCGCCCAGTCGCGGATGTCGATCTCGAAGCCGCGCAGCGACGCCGGCGCCGACTGACCGATGCCGCGATAGTCGAACGTCGCGGCGAGATAACCGCGTGCCGCCAGCCACTCCGCGAAGCGCGCGTAGAAGCTCTGCGTGACGCCCATCGCCGAAGGAACCACGACCGCGGCGAGCGGCGCGGCGGCAGGCTCGAACGTGCGCAGCGTCAGCGGCACCGCCCTGCAGACCGATGGTATGAATCATGAGGGGAAGCTTACTATTCGCCCGTCATCGGGTCACCACCGCCCACGCCATGCTCGTCTCCGACGCCATCGACAGCCGCATCAGTTGCCGCGCGTTTCTCGACACGCCAGTGCCGAAGCACATCGTGGTCGAGATTCTGGAAGCGGCGAAGCGCGCGCCTTCCGGCGGCAACCTGCAACCGTGGCGCGTCGACGTGCTGACCGGCGCGCCGCTCGCGGAATTCCTCGGCACGATCCGCGCGAAGCAGCGCACGCAGCCCGCTGGCGAAGGCACCGAATACCACGTGTATCCGCCGAACCTGCACGAGCCGTATCGCTCGCGACGCTTCAAGTGCGGCGAGGACCTGTACGCGACGCTCGGCATCCCGCGCGAAGACAAGGCCGCGCGCCTGCGGCACTTCGCGCGCAACTACGAATTGTTCGGCGCGCCGGTCGTGCTGTTCTTCTCGATCGATCGCCGCATGGGCGTGGACCAGTGGGCCGACCTCGGCATGTTCATGCAGAACATCATGCTGCTCGCGCGCGAGCACGGCCTGCACACGTGCCCGCAGGAGGCCTGGGCAATCTGGTACAAGAGCGTCGCGGAATTTCTGCAGCTGCCGGCGGACCACATGTTCTTCTGCGGTATGGCGCTCGGCTACATGGATGAGGCGCGCCGGTCAACAAGCTGCGCACGGAGCGTGCGCAGCTTGATGAGTTCGCGACGTTGCGGTGGCTTCGAGCTGACTCTAGAACCTGAACCCCAGCACCAACCCGTACGTTCGCGGATCGAGCGCGAACACGTTCGTGAACAGGCCCGACGAGGCATCCGTCACGTACATGCCCGTGATGTTGTCGTCGTCCATCAGGTTGTAGACGTAGCCGCGCACGAACCAGCTGTTGCTGGCCGAACCCAGCTCGACCTGCGCGTTCACGACATCCCACGCGTCGATCTTGTCGATCGGCCGATTGAAGATCCGCGCGTAGAACTCGTCACGCCAGTAGTAGTCGGCGCGGGTCGTCAGGTTCATGCGTGCTGCCGAGATGGAACGTGTACTGCGCGCCCACTTTGAACGACCACTCCGGCGTGCCTTGCAACGAGTTGCCGTCGAGATCTGCGGCGATGCCGTCCTGCACCGGCAGCCCGGCGTTCGCCGCCGTCTCGCAGAAGCCGAACGGTCCGCCGACCGCGGCCGGCAGGACCAGCCCGAAGCTCCGCGCCACAGGAACCGCAGCGGTCGCCATCACGCAGTTCGCGCCGTTGCTGATGTCCTTGATGACGGTCCAGTTCGGATCGCCGTTGCTCGGATCGCGCGGATCGACGCTGGTGAAGTCCTTGATCTTGGTCTTCAGGTACGCGAAGTTCGCGTCGATCAGCAGGTCGTTCACCGGGCTGAACACGAACTCGCCTTCCAGGCCGTAGATGTTCGCGTCGACGTTCTCGTTGACCGACGTGCGCGCGACGATCTTCGACACCTGCAACGCGTCGTACTGGTAATAGAACGCGGTCAGGTTCGCCTGCACGCGACCGCCGGCGAACACGTTCTTCGAGCCGAGCTCGAATGCGTTGACGAATTCCGGATCGTAGACTTCCGGCGTGCCGGCGAACTCCACGCGATTGCGATCGAGCGGCGGATTGAAGCCGCCGGCTTTGTAGCCGCGCGAGTAGAACGCGTACAGCGTCGAGTCGTCGAACCAACCGGGCTTCCAGTCGAAGCCGAGGCGGCCGGTGAACTCGTTGAACGTCGTCTCGTCGACGCGGAACTCGTCGAAGACTGTCGCGGTCGGCGGTATTCCCACCGGTACCGAGAACAGCATCTGGCGGTCCTTCACGCCCTTCTTGTCGTGCGTGTAGCGCAGGCCCGCGGTCCACCTTCACCGTCTCGCTCGCGTCGTAGTACAGCTCGCCGAACACAGCGCTCGACTTGAGCGAGGCGATCGGCGTGGCATTGATGTAGTACGGCGGTGCCGAGTCGAGGAACGGCGTGAACGGCGCGGTCACCTGCGCCCAGTAGTCGAGCTCGCTGGTCACGACGTAGTAGTTCGTGTTGTCGTCGCTGTCGAGGTGGAACACGCCGAGCTGGAAATTCATCGGTCCCTCGAACTCCGAGGACAGGCGCATTTCGGCCGACCATTGCTCGGCTTCCTGGTCCGACTGGTCGTAGTTGCGCGAGAACACGCCGCTGTCACGGACGTTGCCGGCGAGCGAGCCGAGCAGCGGGCCGTCGATCTCGCTGATCGGGATGCCGCCGCCGAACGCCGGCACCGCCGGGCCGTTGTACGGCAGCCCCGCGACCGTCCAGTTGTAATCCGTCTGCGACAGGAAGCTCGTCTCCTGGTAGCCGGCCACTGTCGTGAAGGTCATCGGGCCGAAGTCATACGAGAACTCCAGCGTGGCGACGGTCTCGTCGGCCTTGTAGGTCGGGTCGTACTCGGCAAAGGTCTTGTGCAGATCGCTCGGCACGGGCGAGCCGGTGTTGACGTCGGTGCCGGTGTTGATGAGCGCCGGCGGCAGCGGGAAGCCGGCGAACGTGCCGTCGGGAGTGCCGTCGCCGAGATCGAGCAGCAGCGGGCCCCACTCGCCGAGAATGCCGCCGAGCGTGCCGCGCATGTTGCCGGCCTCGAAGGCGAGCGTATCCGGCAGGCAGCCGAGCGAGCCGCCCGGATCGTGGTGGCACATCTGCTTCGTGACGCGCGCGCGGTTCGAGTCTTCCTTGTAGTGGTTGACCATCAGCGTGAGGTCCGCTGCGTCGCTCGGCGTGAAGCGCAGCGCGCCGCGTGCCGACCACTGATCGCGGTCGTCGATGTCGTTGCCGGTCGCGAGGTTGTCGGTGTAGCCGTCGCGCTTGAAGCTGATGCCGGCGAAGCGCGCAGAGACGGTGTCGCCGAGCGGGATGTTCACCATGCCCTTCGCCTTGAGCGCGTTGTAGTTGCCCGCCTCGAGCTCGACGTTGCCGGCGAAATCCTTCTCCGGCTTGCGCGCGATGATGTTGACGGCACCGCCGGTCGCGTTGCGCCCGTACAGCGTGCCCTGCGGCCCGCGCAGCACTTCGACGCGCTGCACGTCGAAGTACTCGGTCTCGAACAGCCGCGGGTTCTTGATCGGCATCGAGTTGAAGTGCGTCTCGACGCCGGAGTCGCCGCTGGCCGCGACCGACGACACGCCGATGCCGCGGATCTGGAAATTCGAGCCGGTAAAGTTCGTCTTCGTGAACGAGACGTTCGGCACGTTCAGCTGCAGGTCGGTGGCCTGGTCGATCTGGCGTCGCTCGAGCGCCTCGCCGCTGAACGCGGCGACCGCGATCGGCACGTCGATCAGGTTCTCCTCGCGCCGCTGCGCGGTGACGATGACGATGTCGATGACCTGCGTGTCCTTGGTCGAGTTGCGGCGTAGTCGCCTGCGCGTAGCCCTGCACGCGCACCAGCCAAGGTCGAAGCGATGGCAAACGCGAGCGCAGCCGCGCGTCGCACACGGATGTGATCCCCCGAGCTCATCGGTGACTCCTTCTTGCTGTTTTGCTTTTTGACTCCCAAGTCTCGTTCGAAGCTGAAGTATGTCACTTTGGACACGCAGTCCAAATACTCGACGAGCCGTCCACGCGTATTCGAATGGAGGGAATGTCCTTTCGCAGTCTCGTTGCACCAGTTCCGCGCCGGCGCCGGCGTGGCAGCGGAGGTCGCGGCAATTGCGCTGCACACGCTGTTGCTATTTAGCGACACCTCGCTCGCCAAAGCTGAAATCAAGCCTGTATCATGTCGGCCGCCGGCAACGAGGCCGGCATGTTCCTCCACCCTTCGGAGATCCTGCATGCAACGACGCATATTGAGTGGGCTGGCTGCCCTGGCTGCTGTACTGCCGCTCGCGAGTCACGCTCGACGTGATGGATTACTCGTACGCAGAGCTCGGGTACATCGACACCGAGTTGGATGGCGACGGGCTCGACGTAGACGGTGACGGCTTCGGGCTGCGCGGCTCGCTGGCGGTGCATCCGAACTTCTTCGTGTTCGCCAACTACCAGGACCTGAGCTTCGACTTCAACGTCGACGCCTCGCTCCTCGAAGTGGGCGGCGGCGGCCACTGGCCGCTCACCGACAAGGTCGACCTGATCGGCAAGCTGGGCATCGTCAAGGCCGAGTTCGAGGCCGGACAATTCGACGCGGACGACGACGGCTTCCTGCTGGGCGCGCGCGTGCGCGGTGTCGTGGCGCCGAAGTTCGAGCTGGAAGGCGGCTTCGACTATCGCGACCTGGATGAGGCCGGCGACGACACGACGATCGTGTTCGAAGGCCGGTATTTCTTCATCGAGAACGTGGCCGGCGGGCTGAGCGTGTCGATCGGCGACGACATCACGTCGCTGGGATTGAACGTGCGGATGACGTTCTAAGAAGAAGATGTCGGGCTGAAGCCCGACCTACACCCGACCTACAGGAGATCGTCCTCGTAGGTCGGGCTTTAGCCCGACTCCCTGCCGCTCCCTAGAAATCCGCGAATTTCGCTTCGACGATTTCCGCCTCGGCGGCACAGCCGATCTCCCGCACCGAATTCGGTCCCGGGAAGAACTGTTCGGTCAGATCCTTGCCGCCCGCCGCGCGCCACCGCACCGTGGTCGCCACGGTCTTGAACGTGTGAGTGTTCGTCAGCCACAGACGATTGTTCTGCGCGTCGCAGGCGCCTTCGAGCTTCAGCGATACGAACGTCGCTGCCGGAGCATCGTCGGCCGCCTCGAGACCGGTCGAAGCCGCTATCGCCCCTAAGAGGAAGAAAGCTGCGATCTGCGCCGCTCTGCTCACAATCTATCCCTCCCCGCGCCGCCCGCGCGTGCGCCACCAACCCCCTCGCCCACACCCCGCGCGCCGGCTCTTACTGTAATGAACTGTCAACGCCCGCGCTGCGGCACGAAATATAGACCCTCTTGCGCCGGCGCGCACATGTGACGGGCATCACACTTTTTGCCGCCGCTGCCCGCCGCGCCCTACCAGACGTACGACTTGCTCGCAAACGCGGATGCGGCAGAGCCCTCGCCGGGTGTGCGGCAATCCGCGGTTCGCGGCTCGCTTCGTCAAGTTTGGTGGAGCGGGCCCGCTATCTGGATGGAGCAAGCCGCGTCCAGCGAGGTTTCCGTGTTGTCGTTGCTGCAGAAAATCCTGCCCCGAAGCGCACGTCGCAGCGCCGGCCATGCCGGCGTCGTGCTCGGCGAGGATTCTTTTGCGCTCGTCGTGGTGCGCCGCGACGACGGCGGCAAGCCGTCGATCGACCATTGCCGCGTCCATCCCGCGCACGGTGCCGTGGGCAGCAGGCTGCGCGCAGTGCTCGAAAAGCTCGGCGCGCGCCGCGCGGCGACCTGTGCAGTCGTCGATGCGGATGACTATCAAGTCGTGCAGGTCGAGGCCCCCGACGTGCTGCCTTCGGAAATGCGCGCCGCGGTTCGCTGGCGCCTGCGCGATGCCATCAGCTTCAAAGTCGACGACGCCGCCGTGGATGTCTTCGAGATTCCGGAGTCAGCGCGTCGCACGCAGACTCGCATGCTGTTCGCCGTCGCGGCGCGGTCGGCTGCCGTCGAGCGGTTGACCAGCACGCTGCAACCCGCCGCGAAGGGCTTCTACGCGATCGACATCCCCGAGCTGTGCCTGCGCAACATCAGCGCGCTGCTGCCGCAGGACGACAAGGGCGTCGCGATGCTCGCGCTCAACGAAAGCTACGCGCAGCTCGTCACGACGCGCCAGGGTAGTGATGTACCTCACCCGTCGCATCGACACCGAGCGTCGCTTCGAGCCGCACGCGCAGGCGCGCGGCTGACGACGACCTCGACGCCGGCGCTCTCGCGCTCGAGCTGCAGCGCTCGCTCGACTACTACGAGAGTCACTACGACCAGACGCCGATCGGCGATCTCGTGATCGCACCCGGCGGCGAACGCGCGCAGCGCCTCGCCGCGGCGCTTGCGCAACGAAACCAGCCTGCGCGTCTCCGTGCTGGACGTGCGCGAGTTCTGCAACGTCTACACGAGCGGCGAGTTCGTCACCGACTGGCCGTCGCTCATGGCGCTCGGCGCGGCGCTGCGGACGCGAGGCGGTCGGAGTGACGCGATGCGCCAGCAGATCAACCTTTATCAGCCGATCTTCCGCCACGAGCGCAAGCCGCTCTCGGCGAGTCACGGTAGCGACCGCACTCGGCATCGCTCGCTGTCGCGCTCTGACGCCATTCTCGCTGTATGCCACCCGCAGCGTCGCGGCGCTTGCAGACGCGAAGTCGACCCAGCTGCACCGAAGCAGCAGGCGGAGCAGCAATCGCAGCTGGCGAAAGTCGGCGAGACTGCATTCGCAGACCTCAGGCACCGGCGCGCGATATCGAAGCGCGCGTCAAGGCGCTCGCGGCGACGCTGAGCGAACGCACGCAGGCGCTGCAGGTGCTGCAGTCCGGCGCGGCCGGTCAGACCAGCGGCTTCGCGTCGCGCCTGGAAGCGCTCGCCCGCCGGCACGTCGACGGCCTGTGGATCGACGCCCTGGCGATGTCGCGGCACGCGCAACACCATGAGCCTGCAGCGGCGGCAGCGTCGACGCGGACATCGTGCCCGTCTATCTGCGCAGCCTGTCCAGCGAGCCCGTGCTGAGCGGCACGCGTTTCGACGATTTCGTCATCGAGCGCCCCGAGAAGGGCGTTCCCGCACAGGTGCGCTTCCACGCCGGCAGTTCAACTCGCTGCCGCTCAAGCGAGACACCGGACACCTGAGCGCTGCCATGAAGCTACCCGCAAACGCCGCTCGCCCGAATCTCGCGCGCTTCGACGCGCTCGTCGACTGCGCGAGCGCGCGCTCGTCGCCGGCGGCCGTGCTGGTCTGCATCGTGCTCGCTCTGGGTCGCTCTGTTCCTCGATCCTCTGACCGCACGGCAAGCGCGCACTCGAGTGCCGAGCTGGCGACGCTGCAGGAATCGATGCTGCGGACCGCGCGAGTCGATCGAGACCGCGGACGCATCAGATCCGACCGTGCATGGCGCAGCGCGAAGAACGACGCATCGAAGCGCAGCTCACCGACCATCAACGCGCAGCTCGCCGCGCAATCCGCCGGGCTGATCCCGCCCGAGCGCATGGTGCAGGTGATCCATGACGTGTTGTCGCGCCAGCGCGGCGTCACGCTCGTCAGCCTGCACAACATCGCCGGTCATCGACCGCTGCGTACCCGCTGCACGCGAGCCAGGCTGCGGACCGTCCGGCGGCCCGTACGTGCACCCGGTCGAGATCGTCGTCGAAGGCACGTACCTCGACGTGCTCGACCTATCTGCACGCGCTCGAAGGCCCTCGAGTGGCGCTTCTACTGGAGCCTGCTCGAGCTCGAAACGCACCACATATCCCCGCAACCGCGTCCGCATCGAGCTCAGCACGCTGAGTCTCGACAAGGACTGGATCGGCGTCTAGAGAACGAAACTTACCATGAAGACTCTGCACCATCCCTATCTCGCAACGCTGCTGCTGATCGATGAGCCGCGCAAGCTGCGCGCCGATCGCCTCGTCGATCCGACACGTCCGCCACATGCGCGAGCCGCAGCCAGCGCATCCGAGGCACGAGCGCGTGCGCGTCGAAGCGATCTTGCGCTCCGATGAGCGCGACCTCGCGATCGTGAACGGCAAGATCGTGCGCGCCGGCGATCACGTCGCGCGGCGTGCGGATCGAAGAAATCCTCGTCGACGGCGTCCGCTACGTGCGCGATGGACGGAGCAAGTGCTACGCCTGCGCCGGCCGCCATGCACGATGCGCCAGAATGTCGTGTCGAATGAGCGGCGAATGAACAGGTTCAAACTCTCGCTGTCGCTGCTCGCGTGCTGTGGCTGCGCGCTGTTGGCTGCCGTCGCAGTGCGCCAGCCACATCGCGCGGTCGAGCGCCAGTCGTCCGCACGGAGCCGCGCTTCGACCTGAATGTCGATGATGCGCCGGCGCGCGCATTCTTCATGGGGCTGGTCGACGGCACGCCGCACAACATGCTGGTGCATCCGCGAGGTGAACGGGCGCGTCTCGCTGCAGCTCAAGCACGTCACGGTCGAGGAAGTCGCTGAACGCCGCGCGCGACCTGTACGGCTACGACTATCGGCGCATCAGCACCGGCTACATGGTGCTGCCGGCGACGCATGCAGACGCGCGTGTTCCAGCTCAACTATCTCGACCTGAAGCGCGTGGGCGTCTCGAAGACGCGCATCAGCTCGGGCCAGATCACGCAGAACGCGCGAACGGCAGTCGGCAGGGCGTCGAGCGCCGCGTCGCAGGCGGCGAACGGACGGCGGAACACGAGCACCAGCGACGTGACCGGGCACTGTCGGTGCTCACGCAGAACGCACTCGGATTTCTGGAAAGCCATCGACGACGAACCTGCGCGCGATCGTCGGCGCGACCGAAGGCAGACGGCGAGCGCAGCGTGGTCATCAATCGCCAGTCGGGCGTGATCGTCGTGCGCGCGATGCCGAACGAACTGCGCGACGTCGCCGACTACCTCGCGAAGACCCAGAACACGGTGACGCGCCAGGTCGTTCTCGAAGCGAAGATCGTCGAAGTCGAGCTCAACGACGCGTACCAGGCCGGCATCAACTGGGCCGCGGTGCTCACGCGACGGCAACAAGCCAGTACTTCGCTCGGCCAGCTCGACGCCGCGCGGCGGTTTCGACGGCGATCCTGCTTGCGCCCACCCAACGTCCAGTCACCGTCGGCGCCGGGCAATCCGATCAACGGCTTCGTCACCAACGCGCTCGGCGGCGCCTTCACGCTCGCAGCCGATTTCGCGCGACTTCAACGCGTTCATCGAGCTGCTCGGCGCTGCAGGGCCGCACGCGCGTGCTGTCCAGCCCGCGTGTTTCGACGCTCCACAATCAGAAGGCCATCATCAAGGCCGGCACCGACGAGTTCTTCGTCACCGGCGTGTCGAGCGACACGACCACCGGCGAGTCGACGACGACCACCGTCGACGTACGAGCTGACGCCGTTCTTCTCCGGCGTGGCGCTCGACGTCACGCCGCAGATCAGCGACCGAGGTCGACGTGCTGATGCACATTCATCCGACGGTCAGTGACGTGAACGATCAGCAGAAAGACGCTGTCGGTGCGCGGCCAGACCGACGTCGCTGCCGCTCGCGCTGAGCCAGATCCGCGAATCGGACAGCATCGTGCAGGCGCGCAGCGGCCAGGTCATCGTGATCGGCGGCCTGATGCGCGAGACGCGCCAGCGACCAGGACTACAAGACGCCGTTCCTCGGCGACATTCCCGGGCTCGGCAGGCTGTTCCGCAGCGAGCGCAACCAGACCAGCACCGACGGAGCTGGTGATCCTGCTGCGCCCGCTGGTCGTCGACGACGACGACTGGCCGCAGCTGGTCAAGGAGTCCGAACGACCGTGTCGACGAGCTGGCGCAGCAAGGGCAAGCTCGCAGTGACGCGATGAGCGAACAGAGCCGCAAGAAGGTCCGGCTCGGCGAGCTGCTGCTCGAGCAGAAGCTGCATCACGCGACGAGCAGCTGCAGCAGCGCGCTCGCCGAACAGAAGCGCAGCGGCCGCAAGCTCGGCCGCGTGCTCACGGATCTGGGCCTGGTGCGCGAGGAGAAGCTGCACGAGGTGCTCGCGCGAACCTGCAGATCCCGTTCATCGACGTGCGCCAGCTGACGCTCGATCAGCAGATCGTGCGCCTGCTGCCCGAAGCGCAGGCGCGCCGCTTCCGCGCGCTGGTGCTGCAGTCGGATGCGCGCGGCCTGCTCGATCGGCATGGCCGATCCGACCGACCTGTTCGCGTACGACGAGCTGTCGAGCGCGCCTGAAGCAGCCGCTGCGCCTCGCGCTCGTCAAGGAAGCCGACCTGCTCAAGACCATGGACATCGTCTATCGCCGCACCGACGAGATCGCCTCGATCGCGCAGGAAGTGCGCGAGGAGCTGCACGAGGGCGACATCGACCTGGAGCAGCTGAGCGCCGACGAGCAGTCGCCGGACGCGCCGGTCATTCGGCTGATTCAGACGATGTTCCAGGACGCGGTGCAGGTGCGCGCCTCCGACCTGCACATCGAGCCGGCGAAAACGTGCTGCGCGTGCGCCAACGCGTCGACGGCGTGCTGCAGGAACAGAAGATCGACGGCCGCCGCGTCGCCAGCGCGCTGGTCACGCGCCTGAAGCTGATGAGCGGCCTCGACATCGCCGAGAAGCGCCTGCCGCAGGACGGCCGCTTCTCGCTGAAGGTGAAGGACAAGGTCGCATCGACGTGCGCATCTCGACCATGCCGACGCAGTACGGCGAATCGGTCGTGATGCGTTTGCTCGATCAGTCCGGCAGCCTGATGACGCTCGACAAGCTCGGCATGTCGCCGACGATGCTCGCGCGCTTCGCGAGCTGATCATCGCGCAGCGCCGGCATGGTGCTGGTCACCGGCCCGACCGGCAGCGGCAAGACCACGACGCTGTACTCCGCGCTGAATCACCTGAACCAGCCCGACACCAAGATCATCACCGTCGAAGACCCGGTCGAATACCGGCTCGACCGCATCAACCAGGTGCAGGTCAACGCCGAAGATCGGGCTCGACTTCGCGCGCGTGCTGCGCACGACGCTGCGCCAGGATCCGGACGTGATCCTGGTCGGCGAAATGCGCGACCAGGAAACCGTCGACATCGGCCTGCGCGCCGCGATCACCGGCCACCTGGTGTTCTCGACGCTGCACACGATGAACGCGGCCGCGACGATCCATCGTCTGCTCGACATGGGCGCGGCCGGCTACATGATCGCCGCGGCGCTGCACGGCATCGTCGCGCAGCGACTGGTGCGCCGGGTCTGCGACAACTGCGCGCAGCCGACCGAGCCGATCGCCGCAGCAGCGCGCGTGGCTGCAATGCGCATGGTCGGATCCGACGCGCATCGCGCAAGATGAATTTCCAGATGGGCGCGGGCTGCACGTACTGCAACCTGACCGGCTATCGCGGCCGCGCGGCGATCTACGAGTTGCTCGAGATCGATCGCGCCGCTCGCCGACGCGATCCGGCGCGGCGATTCGATCGGAGTTCGCCGAGCATCGTGCGCCAGCGCGAAGGTTTCACCACGCTCGCCGATGCGGCGCTCGAGCTCGTCGCGCAGCGGCACGACCAGCGTCGCCGAAGCCATGAGCGTCACCAGCGGTCTCGACGACAACGAACCGGTGGTGCCGAAGATGAAGCCGTCTCGCAGGACGAGCATCGATTCGCTGCTGCAGCGAAGCCCTGCAGGCTGAGCGCGTGTCCTGATGCCCGTCTTCAGCTACACCGGACGCGCGCGCGGCGGCGAGCTGTCGAGCGGCCTCATGGAAGGCGACTCGCCGACGGCAGTCGCCGCGCGCCTGCTCGGCAGCGGCATCACGCCGATCGAGATCACGCCGGCGAAGGTCGAGGAGCTCGAGCGACGTCGGCCAGGCTGCTGCGCAAGCTCGGCATCGGCAAACCGAAGACATCGGACCTGGTGATGTTCTCGCGGCAGATGTACACGATCACGAAGTCGGGCATTCCGCTGCTGCGCGGGATCAAGGGCCTCGCGGCGTCGACGCACAACGTGGTGCTGCGCGAGACGCTCGAAGAAATCCTGCGCGATCTCGAGGGCGGCCGCGATCTCGCCGGCAGCCTCGCGCGCCATCCGAACGATCTTTCCGCAGCTCTACGTCAGCATCATCCGCGTCGGCGAAGAGACCGGCACGCTGGAGGCGTCGTTCCAGCCGCCTCGCCGAGTACATGCAGCAGGACCAGGACATGCAGGACCGCATCAAGGCGGCGACTGCGCTATCCGATCATCGTCATGTGCGTGATCGCCGTCGCGATCGGCGTTCTGACCATGTTCGTGATCCCGAAGTTCGAGCCGCTGTTCAAGCAGCTCGGCGACAACATTCCGTGGCCGACGCTGCGTCATCATGGGCGTCTCGTCCTTCGTGCAGAAGTACTGGTACGTCGTCCTCGGCGCGGTCGGTGCTCGCGGTGCTCGGCCTCCGCCGCTACGTGCGCACCGAGACGGGACGCTTCCGCTGGGACAGCTTCAAGCTGCGCCTGCCGGTGATCGGCAAGCTGGTGCACGAAGGCGTCGCTCGCGCGCATCGCCCGCTCGCTTGTCGATCTCGCATGACCGCCGGCATGCCGGTGATCCAGACGCTGAAGATCATCGCGCAGGCCGCGGGCAATCGAGTACATGGCCGAGCGCGTCGAGCGCTTGCGCGAGGCGGTCGAGCGCGGCGAGCCCATCAGCCGCGCGCAGCGTCGGTGGGCATGTTCCCGCCGCTCGTGTTGCAGATGCTCGCGGTCGGCGAAGAGACCGGCGATATCTCGGCGCTGCTCGATGAGGTCGCGGGCTTCTACGAGCGCGAAGTCGACTACGCGCTCAAGAACCTGAGCGCCGCGATCGAGCCGATCCTGATCATCGCGGTCGGCGGCATCGTCTGCGTCCTGGCGCTCGGCGTGATGCTGCCGATGTGGGAAATGATCTCGCGGGTGCAGGTATGAGACGGCGGTCACAAATCTGCGCAAATCGCGCGCGCAGCGCTCCAGCACGCAGGCGCACAGGGTCGATAGCTGATTCATGGCACGGACTGTCCTCACTATCACTATTGGTTTCGGAGTCTGAATATGTCCAAGTCATCACAACGCGGCTTCACGCTCATCGAGCTGGTCGTCGTCATCGTCATCCTCGGCATCCTCGCCGCCTTCGCGGTGCCGCGCTTCGCGCGCCTCGACCAGCAGGCCCGCATCGCCTCGCGTGCGCGCGCGTGGAAGGCACGCCTGCGCAGCGGCAGCGCGCTCGCGCGCTCGCTGTGGCTCGCGATCGGCACGAACCCGGCCACCGTGAACATGGAAGGCGCCGAACGTCACCATCACTGAACGGCTATCCCGCGCCCACGGCTGTGGGCATCGGCAACACCCTTGCGCCTGGCACTGTCGTCGCCGCCACGCCGGGCCGCTACACCGGCGTTCGTCTTCAACGCCAACGACCATTCGAGTACCACCTCAACGGCGCGACCAACCCGGCGACGTGCTTCGTCCGCTACGTACCTCTGGACGGTGCCGCGGACGATCGGCCCGGCGATCGCAGTTACCAGCACCGGCGGTTGCTGACCCAGCATCGCAATGATACGGAAGAAGGCGCCTCACGGCGCCTTTTTCTTTACTGCACGAGCCGACACGTACTCATGACTCGTCAGTCACGCCAGCACGGCTTTACGCTGATCGAGCTCGTCGCCGTGCTCGTCATCCTCGGCATCGTTGCGGCGGTCGCTGCACCGCGGTTCTTCGACAACGCCGTCTTCACCGAGCGCGGCTATGCGGACGAGATCGCAGCTTCGTTGCGCTACGCGCGACGCATCGCGATCGCCTCGGATTGCAACGTTCGCTTCACCGTGAATGCCGCCGGCTACAGCGCCGCGCAACCGAGCGTGCGAGTGCAATCCCGCGGCGCGTGGGGCGTGGCGGTGCAGTCGCCCGATCGCAGAGCCCTCGCGAACGCGACGCCTGCTGGCGTTGCAGTCGGCGCCGCGGTCATCGAGTTCCGACCGACGCCGGCGGCTCGTCAATCCTGTCGGACCGCTGAACGTCGGCGCTTCGCCGTGACGGTGGATACGCCGCGACCGGCACGGTGACACGTGCAATGATGCGCGAGCCGAGCGCTGCGCATCGCTCGCGCGGCGCGACACTGGTCGAGCTGGTGATCGCCATCGTCGGTGATCGCGATCGCGGTCGCATCCGTGCTGGGTCTGCTCTCCGCGATCTCGGTGCGCAGTGCCGGCGCCATGACGTGCGACGCAGGCCGCGTCGATCGCCAGTGCGTATCTCGATGAAGCCCTGTCGAAGGCCTTCACGGATCCGGACCTGGCGCCTGAAGTCGGCCGGCAGAACTTCGATGACGTATGCGACTACAACTTCATCGATAACGGCGCGCGCGACTGCCAGGGCAACGCGATCGCGGGACTTGGCCAATACACGGTACAGGTCAGCACCGCGGGCCCGCGGGAGTGCAGTTGGGCGTGGCGCCCAACGCGACGCCGGCTATACGACGTCACTGTAATCGTCACCGACCCGACCGGCGCAACCACGCGCTCTCGAAGGATTCCGCACCAACTACGCGGGCCAGGTGCTGCGATGATGCGCGCGCGTCGCGGCGGCTTCTCACTGATCGAGCTCATCGTGGCGCTGACGGTTTCGGTGGTCGTCGTCGGCTTCATCGCAACGTTCATTACCGTGCCCGTGCGCGCGCACCTCGCCCAAGCACGACGCGCGCGAGCTTGCCTGCCTCTGCCGAGACGCTTACGCGCGCGATGGCCGAAGACCTGCGCACGGCGCTGCCGGGCAGCCCGCGCGCCGTATATCGATAACGGGCGCGTGGTGCTGGAGCTGATCCCGGTGCTCGGCGTCGTGCGGTATTGCGACATCGTCGGCGCCGATTGCCCCGACAGGCTCGACTTCGCTGCGGCCGACAGCCAGTTCGACGTTGCTCGAGGATTCCCAGAGCGTGGCGGCCGGCTTCGTGGTCGTGACCGACAACGATCCGACCGACGCGGTGTCGGCGCAGGACGCCTACGGGCTTACGAATACGTCATCGCGGCCGCGCAGGACAGTACTGGCCATCTCGTCACACTCCAGGCGCCGCCCTTCCTCTTCCTCGAGCCGCTCGCCGAACAATCGCGCGTTCCTGTCGTCTCCGACGTTACGCGCTACGAGTGCGATCCGAACGCCAGGACTCTGCGTCGCTTCGTAAACGTCGCACTGCCAGCCGGCGTGGGACCAGCGCCCCTGCGGCGCGCCGTCCGACGTGATCGCGCGCGACGTCACCGCCTGCAGATTCACGTTCGTCCCGGCGCCAGCGCCGCCGCGGCAACCGCAGAACGGCGGCCTGGTCGTGGTGCGAGATCACGATCTCACGCGTGACCGACGGCGTCGCGGAAAACCTGCGCGTCGTAAAGCAGCTTCGAGGCTGGAGTACGCCGCATGAGCGTCGGCGCACGGCATCGCGAGCGCGGCTTCGCGCTGATCGGTGCGCTATTCCTGCTGGTCGTGCTCGCTGCGCTCGGCGCGTTCGCAGTCCGCATCAGCATGACGCAGCGGCACGCGAGCACGCTGGAACTGCAGCGAATTGCGCGCGCAGGCGGCGCTTCAGGCCGGGATCGAATATGCGGCTGCCCGGCCTGCTACGCCGCGGCGGCCATTGCAACCGCGTGCAGAACATCCCCGGTCTGCCGGGAAACTTCACCGTCACGTTCACCAACTGCGTCCGTTCCGCCGCACTGTTCAACGGCAATACCGGTGTTCGTCTACACGTTCCAGGAAATCGCACGCTACCGAGCGGCGTTTACGGCACGCCGGAGTTCGTGCAGCGCCGCGCGCTCGGCGCTACGTAGTTACGAGCTGAGCCTCAGCGGTCCACCTCGACCAACCGCTTGCCGACGAACTGCCAGTTCGCGACGTTGCTCGATCACCGCTGTCACGAACTTCGCTCGCTCCTGCTGGTAGTCGAGATAGTACGCGTGCTCCCACAGGTCGCAGGTCCACAGCGCGTGCTGACCGGACGTCAGCGGGTTGTCGGCATCGTGAGTCGTGACGATATCGAGCTTGCCGTCTTTCGCGACCAGCCACGCCCAGCCGCTGCCGAAATGCTCGACTGACGCCTCGACGAAGCGGTCGCGGAAATTGTCCAGCGAGCCGAAGCTGGCGACGAGGCGCTTCAGCACCGGGTCGGGCGGCGTGCCGCCGCCGTTCGGCGCGATCGACTCCCAGAAGAAATCGTGGTTCCACACCTGCGCCGCGTTGTTGAAGATCTTCTTCTCCTTCCCCTGCCCGCGCGCGGTCGCGCGGATGATCGACTCCAGGTCGGAGCTCGCGAACTTCGTGCCGGCGATCAGCTCGTTGAGCTTCTTCACGTAGCCCGCGTGGTGCTTTTCATGATGATGCTCGAGCGTGCTCGTGGACATCGTCGGACCGAGGGATTCCTTCGGGAAGGGCAAAGGCTTGAGTTCGAATGCCATGGCGGCGCTCCGCTGCTTCGACGGGGATACAGCGGCAACGCCTGCACGCGCGCGCCAAGTTCCGAGCCTGATCGGATACCTGTAGGTCGGGCTTCAGCCCGACTCTGGCATTCGCCTTCAGCGCGAGCTCGTCGAACACGCGTTGCGCGTGCGCGTCGCGACTGCGCGCATCGAGCATCGAAACCGCCCACGCCGTGACCAGCGCGAGCGGTAGCGCGATCAGCGTCGGATAGTTCGAGCCGAACAATGGCCGCTCGTAGCCGAGCACGTCCACCCAGATCGCCGGACCGGCGATCAGCATGCCGGTGGAGCCGATGAGACCGACTGCGCCGCCGATCAAGGCGCCGCGCCGCGTGAGGCCGCTCCAGTACAGCGACAGCAACAGCACCGGAAAATTCGCGCTCGCGGCGACGCTGAATGCGAGGCTGACGAGAAAGGAGATGTTCGTGCCCTTGAACGCGATGCCGAGCAGCGCGGCGACCACGGTGACGGCGAGCGTCGCGACACGAAATATCCGCAACTCCTGCTGCTCGGTCGCGGCGCCGCGCCGGAACACCTGCGCATACAGATCGTGAGCGAGTGCGCCGGCGCTCGCCATCGTCAGGCCGGCAACGACAGCGAGGATCGTCGCGAACGTCACTGCGGAGACGATGCCCATCAGCACGTCGCCGCCCAACAGCCGCGACAGATGCACGACCGCCATGTTGGCGCCGCCGAGCAAGACGCCCTTGTCGTCGAAGAACTCCGGCTTGCCGTACACGAACGCAATCGCGGCGTAGCTGAGCACGAACAGCACGATCAGGAAGACCACGGCGATGAGCACCATCGCGACCACGATCGAGCGGCGCGCCTGCCGCGCATCGGGCACGGTGAAGAATCGCATCAGCACGTGCGGCAGTCCGCAAACGCCCAGCGACAGCGCGAGGCCGAGCGACAGCGTCGAGTACAGCGAATTCAGCGCGCCGGTTCTGTTGCCGGTGAACACGGTGTCCATCTGCGCGCGGGCGATCGAGTACAGCGAGCCGATGTCGTAGTCGACCCGGTGAAACGTCAGGATCGTCATCAGCACCACGCCGACGATCAGCACGACTGCCTTGGTGATCTGCACCCAGGTCGTCGCGAGCATGCCGCCGAACGCGACGTACAACATCATGAGCGTCGCGACGACGACCACCGCGAGCGCATACGGAACGCCGAGCAGGATCTCGATCAGCGCTCCGGCACCGACCATCTGCGCGATCAAATAGAAGATCGTGACGACCAGCGCTGCGGCGGCAGTGAATGCGCGCACGCTGCGCCCGGGGAAGCGTAGTGCGACGACCTCCGGCACGGTGTAGCGCCCGAGGTTGCGCAGCGGCTCCGCGATGAACAGCAGCATGACGGTGAAGCCGACGAGCGGCGCCACGATGTACAGCACAGCATCCGAGTTGCCGGTGAATGCGAGGCCGGCGACGCCGAGGATCGTCGAGGCGGACATGAAGTCGCCGGCGATCGCCAGCCCGTTCTGCGTGCCGGTGATAGAGCTGCCGGCTGCATAGAATTCCGAACGCGAATGCGTTCGGCGCGCGGCCCAGCGCGTGATCAGCAGCGTGCTGACGATGACGATGAGGAATAGCGCAATCGCGATCGGGCTGCGCATGCTCAGCGCCCCTGTCCATGCATTGCGCCGCGCTGCCCGCGCCCGCTCGACGCGCCGCCAGTAGCCGAACGCCGCGACGCTCCCCAGCGCCAACGCGAAGTTGATGCCGACGCCGACGACGCTGAAGCGCACGTCGCGCAGCGGCCCGAGCGGATCCTGTTGCACGGAGCGATTGAGCAGCACCAGGAAGACCAGGAAGACCACGCAGGACACACCGGCCAGCAGCAGGCACAGGCGTGCGCGCACTCGCGCCCGTCGCACGATCTCGCTCGATTCATCCGCCATGCGGGAGCTCCCCCAAATTTCAGCCATGAATTGCGCCGGCCGCGACGCCGATCAGTATTTCTGCAGGTTTATCTCACCGCGCGACGCTCGCACCATCCCCAAACGGTAGTCGTCATGCATCACCAAAAGGACACACATACCGAGTCCGCGATCTATTGGTCGGCCGTGAGCCTGATCGTGTGCGAAGGGTTATCGGTCGGCGCGGCCGCCGAACGATTAGGCATCGAGAACGGCCGCCTGCGCAACATCCTGCGGCGCCGGCGGCGGCGCCTGCCTGCAGGCTTGCGCGGCCCGATCCGGCCGCTCGACGAGTGTCACTGATTCACGACAGGTCGCTGTCGGGCTGAAGCCCGACCTACAGCGACCTGCAAGGACCGTGAAATAGAGCCCGCTGCAGCAGCCGGGCATTGGCATAATCGGCGCGCCACAGGAAGCACCGAATGCCAAACAGTTGCCGACTCCTTCTGGTGATCCCCGTCCTCTCGCTCGCTGCCGATACTCGCGGTAGCGGCAGAACCCGAGGCGCCTACGACGCCGCCGGCCACGTTACCGGCCAAGTTACCCGATTGGGCGCCGAAGCCTCGCCCGATACGTCGTCGAAGACCGGCTGCGCGTCGAGGTCAACCTGCTCGGCGCGAGCCCGTCGACCACGATGCGCGTCGACGAGTCGCCGACGCAGCCCGGCACCGAGATCAGCGCCGAGGACGACCTGGGCCTGGATGACTTCCAGCTGCTGCCGCAAGTCGAGTTCACGCTGCTGCCCGGCGAGCGCCACTTGGTGCGCCTCAGCGCGTTCGCCATCCATCGCTCCGCGGACAAGCGGATCGAAAGGCCGATCTCCTTCGACAACGAGGACTATCGCGTCGGCGAGCGCGTCGACAGCCTGCTGAACCTGACGATGTTCGGCCTGACCTACGGCTATCGCTTCCTGGTGCATCAGCGTGGCGAGATCAGCGCGACGTTCGGCATTCAGATCGCCGACGTCGAAGCGAACGCCGTGGTTCGCAGCCGCGTGGTGCGTGAAAGCGAGAGCGGCGTCGCGCCGCTGCCGTTGATGGGGATCGAAGGTCGGTTCGACTTCTCGCCGCGCTGGGCAGTGGAAGCACGCGTCCAGTATCTGACTGTCAACGAGAGCAATGTCGACGGCTCGATCCTCGACGCGCGCCTCGGCGTGACCTGGCGATTGAATCCGTACCTGGCGTTGGGGCTCGGCTACCGTTCGTTCCAGATCGACGTCGACTCGGCCGACGAGCAGACGTCGGGATTCGTCGACCTGTCGGTCGACGGGCCGTTACTGTTCGTTCGAGCCAGTATGTAGCGGCGTCGCCGCTGCGGCCAACGAGCGCGGCACCGCGTAGACGAGATCGTCCGTGAACTTGCGGACCGCGTAGCCCAGCCACGAAGTGTCGTCGGTGTGCTCGCTGCTGCCGGCAGGCGTGCGCAACGTCTGCGATGGCGATTCGCCAAACAGCCGTTTGTAGTTGCGCGCGAACAGGCTGAAATCCCACACCCCGAAACGACCGGCGATGCTCGCCACGGTTTCGTGCGCCGGATCGGCGGCGAGCAGCGCCGCGCGAATCTCGCGCAGCTGGCGCATCTTCAGCAGCCGGATCGGACCGACGCCGAAATACTCGTTGAACGTGTTGCGTAGCGTGCGCTCGCTGACACCGGCGGCGCGGCACAAGTCGCTCGTGAACAGCGGCTGGCCCTCGTGCGCGCGGATGAGCTCCAGCGCCCGCGCGATGACACGCTCGCGCGACAGGTGCGGCCGGCCGATTGGACGCAGCTGCAAGCGCAGGCTCCGCTCGAGCGCACGCACTGCGACCGCACTGATTTCCTGTTCCGCCATTTTCGCGGCGGCCGGATCCGACAGGTCGATCGTCGCGTTGCCGCAGCAGATTCGGCCGACGAGCCAGCGCAACTGCTCGAGCCGGAGCGGATCGGTGCGCGTGCAGGCGCCGTCGCTCGCGTGCAGCTTCTCCAGCAACTCCTGCCCGATCGCGTGGTGATCCACCGGCAGCGTGACCCCTGCCCAGCGCGTGACGTCCTGGCCGGCGAACGTGAACGGTTGATTCTGCTTCAGCACGATGAACGAATTGGCGTCGAGCCGCTGGCCGTCGATGCGGATGCACTGCGGCCTCGTCATCGGGATGCCGAGCGTGAAGGAGCCGACCTGCCCATCGCCGGCGAAAGTGGCGGAGCCGCCGATCTGGATCTGCTGGAGCGACAGCGGACCGGCCGGGACGGCGTCGACCCACCATTCGGCACTCGAGCGTGCGGTCGGAACGAAACGGCCGGCGATCCCCTCGATCGAGTCGGCGAATTCATCGAAATCGCGAAACACCAATCGCGACATAGTGTGCCCCCCTGGCCCCGGCCGTCTCAGGCACGCAACTGTGGACGGCGACAAAATGCGCGGCAATACGCATTGTTGCCGTCAAACAGGTGCGAACCTACCCCTTTATGTCTGATCGCGCGTATGTCTGATCGCGCGAGCCCACTACTGCGTGGGCGCATCGGTGGGCGGTGGCGAAGTCGCGCCCGGTGCTGTCGCGCTGCGCTGCGCGTCTGACGGTGTGTCGTACGACTCCAGCATGACCACGCCAGGCTGGGACTGCACGTCGCTCGGTTCGGATTGCTGCTCCTGCGCCGGCGCCGGCTCCGAGCTGTACGTCGCAACTATCTTGTGGAAGACGCGCAGGAAGCCGTCAACCGCACTGACCGTCAGCAGCACCGGGATGCAGGCGAGCGCGAAGATCGCCAGCCACTTCAGCGGCTGCGGCCGGCGCTTCTCGCGATCGCGCTCGCGGTCGAGGTCGAGCGCTTCCTGCGCACGCTGCTGAACGGCCCGCTGCAACTCCGACTGCGGGCGTTCGAAGGGCAGGATGCGTGCGCCGGCGCGTCCCGACGGCGCGCCTTCCGTTTCGGGCAGGCGTTCTTCGGAGTGTTGAGTCATTAGAGGGCGCTTCGCATCGAAGATCGGGGAGGACGGATCGCAGTGTAACCCGAGGTACGGGCCGTATGACCAGAAGACCGATCGTGCTCGATGCGGTTCCCGGACGCCGGCGCGCACAGCGCTAAGTTGCTGAAAATAAAGCTGCGCGACTGTACTCAGAGCACGGACGGCGGCGCGCGACGACAGGCGGGCGGGCGGACTGTCTCCAAGCCGCGCAGCGCTGCTTGACGCGCGTGGACCTGCTGGCCAGAGTGCGGCCATGAACGCCAGAAATCTCGCTCTACGTGCTCGCGATCCTGTTCGCAACGGCCGCGATTTCGGCGGATAACAAAGGGTCCGGCACGATCAGCGGCACTGTGAACGGCGCGGAGATCGGTAAGGCGACCCCCAAACAGAACGACAAGGACCAGCCGCCGCCGCACGCGACCTGCCTGAGTCAATGTGCGGCGAGTGAACAGCGCTGCTCGCGCGAAGTCCGTCATGCGCGCACGGAGTGCCAGCGCGTCGCCGCAAACGGCGGGCGCGATGTCTTCAGCGGACGTCCGCGTCGATTCGTACAACGGCATCGACTACGGCGCGTTCTGCAACTACTTCGCGAATCCGGATGTCAATTGCCGCGGCGGCTATTACAGCAGTAGCTGTCAGCGGCGACTGGCGTACCGCCATGGAATCTGTCTCGATGCGATGAACAACATCGCTTCGATGCGCTACGACTGCTACCGCACGGAGCGCGACGCGAACAATCAGTGCCGCGAAGACCTGCGCGAGTGCAAAACCGTCTTGTCAGTGAGCGTCAGACGCGCTCGATCACCATCGCGATGCCCTGCCCCACGCCGATGCACATCGTGCACAGCGCGTAGCGCCCGCGGATTTTCTCCAGCTGATTGAGCGCGGTCGTCGCGAGCCGCGCGCCGCTCGCGCCGAGCGGATGACCGATCGCGATGGCGCCGCCGTTCGGATTCACGTGCTCCGCGTCGTCGGCGAGTCCGAGCTGACGCGTCACTGCGAGCGCCTGTGCGGCGAAAGCTTCGTTGAGCTCGATGACGTCGAGTTGGCCGAGCGACAGCTTCGCGAGCGCGAGCACCTTGCGCGTCGCCGGCACCGGCCCGATGCCCATGATTCGCGGCGGCACGCCAGCTGTCGCAGTCGCGATCACGCGAGCGCGTAGCCGCAAACCGTACTTCGCAGCAGCCTCTTCGCTCGCCAACAGCAGTGCGCAACTGCCGTCGTTGACGCCCGAAGCATTGCCTGCGGTCACCGTGCCATCCGGCCGCACGACACCTTTGAGCTTGGCGAGCGCTTCCAGAGTCGTATCCGCACGCGGATGCTCGTCGGCAACGAAGCTGAGCGGCTCACCCTTCTTCTGCGGAATCGGACACCGGCACCAGCTCGCTTTCGAAGAACTTCGCAGCGAGCGCACGCGCGTAGCGCTGCTGACTGCGCAGCGCGAACTTGTCCTGGTCGGCGCGCGCGACGCTGAACTCCTGCGCGACGTTCTCGGCGGTCTCCGGCATCGAGTCGATGCCGTACTTCGCCTTCATCAGCGGATTGACGAAGCGCCAGCCGATCGTCGTGTCCTCGATCTTCGCGGTCCGCGAGAACGCGCTGTCGGCTTTGCCCATGACGAACGGCGCGCGCGTCATGCTCTCGACGCCGCCCGCGATCGCGAGCTCGGCTTCGCCGGCGCGAATCGAGCGAGCGGCAAGATTGACGGCATCGAGCCCGGAACCGCACAGACGGTTGATCGTCGCGCCGGGCACGCTGTCCGGCAGGCCGGCCAGCAGCGCCGACATGCGCGCGACGTTGCGATTGTCCTCGCCGGCCTGGTTGGCGCAGCCGAAGTAGACGTCATCGACTGCGGCCCAATCGACGCGCGGGTTGCGTTGCATGAGCGCATGCAGCGGAATCGCGCCGAGATCGTCGGGGCGGATGCCGGCGAGCGTGCCGCCGTAGCGGCCGATGGGGGTGCGAATCGCGTCGCAGATGAAGACTTGGCGCATGAAGAAACGAGTGACACAAGTCGCCAGGTCTTCACAGTCTGCGTCTATAGCCTGGGCGTGGCTGTTGCCTGCGTGCGTCCTCTCGTACAGCTCCTGACATTGCACGCAGCGCAAGGCGGTCGGCTCGGCCTGCAGGCGCGCTTCGGGTATCCCCTGCCCGCAGCTCTCGCACAGGCCGTAACTGCCCTCGGAGATGCGCGCCAGCGCGGTGTCGATCCGCCGCAGCTCGTCCGCATCGCGGTCGATCTCCGCGAGATTGAGGTCGACGATCAGATTCGAGAACGAATCGTCCTCGGTGTCGCGCGCCTGCTCCGCGATCCGCACGTGCGTTTCGTCGGAGGAGCGCTCGAGCGTGTGCTGGATCTCATTGCGCAGCTGCGCAGCGCGCTCGCGCAGGCGCGCCTTCATCGTAGTGGACTGCTGAGGATTGAGGCTGGTCATGGCTGACACTCATCGTTGCGTTCGGCACATGCTGAAACCCGCGGGCGAGCGCACGGTTCCACTGGACAGCTAGAACTCGCGAGCGTCCGTAGCATGCGACATGCCAACAACGAATCTCCGCGGCATCCTCGCGATGCTCGCGGCCGTCACCACGTTCGCGGTGATGGATGTCCTGATGAAGCGGCTGGTGGAGGACTACCCTGCGATGCAGGTGACTTTCCTGCGCGGCGCCGCCTCGCTGCCGCTGCTGCTCGCAGCGAATGCAGCTGTTCGGGCACTGGCGCGATCTGATCGCCCAAGCGC
Source organism: uncultured Gammaproteobacteria bacterium (assembly GCA_963830745.1). Taxonomy (GTDB): domain Bacteria; phylum Pseudomonadota; class Gammaproteobacteria; order Steroidobacterales; family Steroidobacteraceae; genus Steroidobacter. The sequence continues at coordinate 196,341 of CAWHNL010000004.1, read as the reverse complement.
TGGCACCTGCACGTGCTGCGCGGCTTCCTCAGCGTCTCGCTGCTGTGGTGCTTCATCTACGCCGTGAGCCAGCTGTCGCTCGCGAACACGTACACCATATTCATGTCGGCACCGCTACTGATCACGGCGCTGTCGGTGCCGATGCTCGGCGAGCGTGTCGGCTGGCGGCAGTGGCTCGCGGTGTTGGTCGGCCTCGCCGGCGTGATCATCGTCCTGAAGCCGAGCGGCACCGGTCTGGTCACGATCGGCGGTCTCGCGGCGCTGGCGTCCGCTATCGGCTACGCGCTCAACGCGATCACGATCCGCATCCTGACCCGCACCGACAGCAGCGCCGCGACCGTGTTCTGGTCGCTGTTGTTCCTGTCGATCATCAGCGGAGTTGCAGCGAGCACGCGCTGGGTGCCCGTGCTGTGGGATCACTGGCCGCTGATCGTCGGACTCGGGATCAGCGGCGCTCTGCGGTCAGTACTTCATCACGGAAGCGTTCCGGCTCGCACCGCCGCCGGTCGTCGCGCCGCTCGAATACACCGCGCTCGCGTGGGGCATGTTGTTCGATTGGCTGCTGTGGGCCACGGCGCCGGGCCTGCGCATGCTCGTCGGCGCGTTCATCATCGTCGCCAGCGGGATCTACGTGATCAACCGCGAGCGATTCGCTAGCGCAGCGCTCCAGCAGCAGCACTGAGCCTGCGCGGCGCGCGCAAGATATCCGACACGATGTTCAGCGCTTGCTGCAAAGCCTTCGGACTGCGCACCGAAGCCGAGCCGGAAATGTTCCGGCGCATCGAAGCAATAGCCCGGCGCGAACAGCACGCCGGCGCTCGCCAGCGCCACGCAGAGCTCTCGTGCGTCGCTGCCGTCGCGCAGCCACGGAAATACCGTCGTGCCGCCGGCGGGCGCGACCCAACCCAACGTGTCCTCGTGAACGCTCATGAAATCGGTCAGCGCGACGAGATTGGCGGCGGCGACGGCACGCAGTCGCGCGAGAATCTCCTCGCGGTTCGCGAGCGCGTGCGCGGCAATCGCCTCGGTCAACGGCGAGCCGGAGATGGTGAAGTAGCTGCGCAGGTCGATCAGCCGTTCGCGCCGCCGCGCATCGCGATCGATCACCCAACCGATGCGCAGGCCCGGCAGCGAGAGCGCCTTCGACAGATCGCCGACGACGATCGTGTTCGGCAGCTTCGCCGCCGAGGCGGTCGCCGACGCGCCGTGATACAGCGGGTGATACACCTCGTCGACCACGAGCGGAATCAGGCGATGCTCGAGATTCGCGGCCAGCCGCGCGATCTCCGCCTGCGGCATCACCGAACCAGTCGGGTTGTGCGGTGTGTTGACGAGCACCAGGCGCGTGCTCTCGCCGACCGCCGCCGAGCACGCGCTCGGCGGATTGCTTGAACCCGCTGGCGCGATCGAGCGTGTATGCCGATACGTTCAAGCCCCACGCGCGCGCCATGACAGGCATCGCGGGGAACGCAGGGAAGGCAGCGTGATCGACGCGCCTGGCTCCGATGCGAGGCAGTACAGCGCGGAAAGCGCTTCGGACGCACCGGTCGTGATGACGACCCAATCGGGATCGACATCATGCAACGCTGCCACCTGCTTGCGCAGCGCGTCGGTTCCCTGCGGCGGCGCGTACGACAGCCGCAACTCGCCGAGTTCCTTCAAGCCGGCGCCGTCACCGAGCGTGAGCAGATCGCCCAGCGTCCAGCGAGGGCCGGTGCTGGATGCAAGGTTGTAGCGGATCGGCGGCGACGCGAACTCGTAGGTCGCGAGCCATTGATCGAGCAGAAACGGCGGAATGCGCATGGCACGCTACCTCGGCAACTACCTGCGGTTGCGCGCGATCATCGCGCGCACCAGCGGCAAGTCCTGAAACACGATCAGCGCGACACCGAAGAGAACCAGCACGGCCGCGACGATGGCGAGCGGCGTCACACGCTCACCCAACACGGCCGCGCCGAGAATCAACGCAACCACGGGATTGACGAGCGCGTACGTCGCAACCTTCGGCGCCGGCACGCGCGTGAGCAGCCACAGGTAGCAATTCAGCCCGACGATGCTGCCGAACACGACGAGGTACAGCAATCGCGACGACGCCTTGCACGGAAATGGCCGCGGGGTCGAATCGCGACCACTCACCGGTCACGATCGACATCAGCAGCTGGAACGCTGCGCCGAACAGCATCTGCGCGCACGTGAAGCTGAGCACCGTGCTCGGTATTCGCCGAGCGCTTCTGCAGCAGCGTGCCGAGGCTCCAGCCGATCGTCGCCACGAACATCGCGAGCAGGTACAGCGGATGCGCGTTGCCGGACAGCGTCCGCGTGTGCATCACGATCGTCACGACGCCGGCGATCGCCACGGCAATGCCGAGCAACGCCTGCTTCGTCGGCGCACGCTTGCTGAAGAACGCCCAGTCGAAGATCAGCACGAGCACCGGCACGGCAGCGACGATCAGCGCCGCGATGCCGCTCGGAATGCCCTGCTGCGCCCAGAGCACGAAACCGTTGCCGATGCCCGACAGCAGCACGCCGGCAGAGCGCCATCATCGGGACGTTCACGCCAGCGAACGGACGCGGATTGCGCGCGCGCAGCCACGCGTACATCAGCAGCGCCGGCGAGCGCGAAGCGCGCGACGCCGCTGATGAACGGCGGCATCGTCGTGGATCGCGAATGCGATCGCGAGATACGTCGTGCCCCAGATGATGTAGATGCCGGCGAACGCGGCCAGCACGCGAGCGACAGGCGCGCACCGCTACGAGACCGGATGAACGGCTTGATCCATGACGTCACTCTGCCTGCCGGGCTGGCAAGCAGTACAGATTCAGGTAGACTGGGTCACGACCAATACAGTTGACGCCATGTCATCCCAGGCCCCTCTTCTCTACGAGCGCGTCGCGCGCCTCGTCGAAACGCAGATCTCCAGCGGCACGCTGCGCGCGAACGAGCGCATTCCTTCCGTGCGCTGCCATGAGCCGCACGGCGAAGGTCAGCGTCTCGACGGTGGTGCAGGCGTACGTGCATCTGGAGAACATCGGACTGATCGAAGCGCGGCCGCAGTCCGGCTTCTACGTGCGCGCGCCCGAGCTGCAAGCGCCTGCCCGAGCCGCGGCCGAAACCGGCGCGCTCGCGCCGGCCGGCGTCGATCGCCAACGAAGTGCTCGACATGTGCCGCGAAGCGCTGACGCGCACGCGACTTCGTGCCGCTCAACGGCGCGTTCACTTCGCCCGCGATGTATCCGACGCAGCGGCTCAACAATCTGGTGCGCGAAGTGCTGCGCGACCATCCGCTCAACGCCGGTGAGTGCATCCTGCCGCCGGGCCACGAAGAGCTGCGCCGGCAGATCGCGAAGCGCATGGCGCTGGCCGGCGCGCCGGCCGATCCGGCGCACGTCGTGATCACCGAGCGGCACGATGGATGCGATCACGCTGGCGCTGCGGTCGTGTGCAAGCCCGGCGATACGGTGCTGGTCGAATCGCCGACCTACTTCGGCCTGCTGCAAGCGATCGAGCACCTGAATCTCAAAGTCGTCGAAGTGCCGAACTGCTCGGTCGCGGGCATCGACGTCGATGCGGTGCGCACGGTCGCGCGCAGCACGCGGCTCGGCGCGGCGGTGCTGATGCCGAACTTCAACAATCCTTGCGGGCAGCCTCACGCCGGACGACGCGAAGCGCGAGATCGTCGCAGATCCTCACCGGCTGCGAGGTGCCGATCATCGAGGACGACATCTACGGCGACCTGCACTACGGCAGCACGCGGCCCGTGCTCGATGCGCGCGTTCGACGAATCCGGCCTGGTGATCTCGTGCGGCTCGGTGATCGAAGACGATCGCTTTCGGCTACCGCATCGGCTGGGCGGTGAGCCCGCAGTTCCACGCGGAGATCGCGCGCGCCAAATTCTATTCCTCGGTTGCCTGCCCGACGCTGCAGCAGCTCGTGCTCGCCCGCTACTACGCGAGCGGCGGCTACGACCGGTATCTGCGGCGCGTGCGCTCGACGCTCGCGATGCACTCGCAGCACGCGATCAATGCGATCGCGCGTTACTTTCCGGAAGGCACGCGCGTCGCGCAGCCGCCGGGCGGCGTCGTGCTGTGGGTCGAGCTGCCGCGCAACGTCGACGGCGCCGAGCTGTTCCGCACTGCGCTCGCCAGCCGCATCGGCGTCGCGCCCGGCGTCGTGTTCTCGGCCAAGGCCGACTATCGCAACTACATCCGTCTCAGCTGCGGCCTGCCGTGGACGCCGACGCTGGAACGCGCGGTCGAGAAGCTCGGCCGGCTGGTCGCCGGCATGGCACGAGCTGTCTGACCGCGCGTTCGAGCTCGTCCTACCGGACATCGTTACAGCGCACGCGCTGCTGACGGACCGACGGCTCGCGCGTCCGCGATCGGCGGGCAGCGCCGAGTCATCCGGCAACTGCACGATCAGCACTTCGCCGAGCGGCGGAAGCTGCGCCTCGTGGGCACTCCAGGCGAGCCCACCGAGCAGCGCCGCGTTGACCAGCAACGATGCAACCACTCCGATGAAAGTTTTCATGACTGCTTGCTCCAGGAATTGGCAAACCACTGCCGACGCAGCGGCTCGCGATGACCTTCGATCGATTGACGCGCATCCGAGTCGAACTGCTGCGCCTGCTGCTCGCGCTGTTCGCGCTCCAGGCGGCGTCGGTCGGCCTTCAATTTCGCCAGCTCGATGAACAGGTACTCGTCCATGGCGCTCTCCTCGTTAGATATGAATTTCTGTAATGGAGGCGTAGCGTAGGCCCGCCCTGGATGCGCGAATAGCGATACTTTGTGCCTCTTATCTATGATAGAAAGTCATACCTTGAGCCCTACCGTGAGGCATTCGTAACCCCATGAAACGCATTCCCGTCGGCCCGCTGCGGGCCTTCGACGTCGCGGCCCGGAACCTCAACCTGAGCGCCGCGGCGGAAGAGATGAACGTCACCCATGCCGCCGTGAGCCGGCAGGTGAAGCAGCTCGAGGAGCGGCTGGGCGTGAAGCTGTTCGAGCGCCTGCCGCGGGGCCTGAAGCTGACCGTGCACGGCGCGCTGCTGGCGGAAGGGCACGCGAGAGGCGTTCGACCGGCTGGCGAGCGCGCATCGAGGACGTTTCGGCGCCGGCCGTGCGCCGCAAGCTGACGATCTCGACGTTCTCGTCGCTCGCGACACGCTGGCTGATGCCGCGCGTGCAGGCGTTTTCGGCGCTGTTTCCCGACACCGACCTGCAAGTGAGCACGTCGGCGCGGCTGGTGGATTTCGCGCGCGAGGACGTCGACATCGCGCTGCGCTTCGGCGGCGGTCAGTATCCGGGCCTGCACGTGCGGCCGATGTTCAAGCCGAAGGAAATCGTCGTGGCCTCGCCGGCGCTGCTGAAGCGCGGGCCGCCGATCAAGACGTTCGCCGATCTCAAGGCGCACACGCTGCTGCACGACGACTCGCATCGACCTGGACCCGCTGGCTGGACGCGGTCGGCGCGAAAGGCGTGAATCCCCGCCGCGGCATCATCTGCGGCGATCGCAACTCGATGCTGCAGGCGACGCTCGAAGGGCGGGGGCGTCGGCATCACCTCGGAGGTGTTCGCGGCGAGCGACCTGCAGTCCGGGCGGCTGGTGCAGGTATTCGATGCCGAGGTGAACGCGGACATTCGGCATCTATGCCGTGTGCCTGCCGCGGCGGCTGAACGATCCGCTGATCTCCGGCACGATGGACTGGCTGGTGCGCGAGGCGCAGTCCTCACCCGACGCGCTCCCCGCCGGCGCCCTGAGGCAAGCGGCAGGGCGCTATTTCTTGAACAGCTTGTCGAGCTCGGCCTTGGCGCGCTCGGCGGCCGTCGGTTCCGACGCCTGCGTTCTTCGTGCCGCCGAACAACGCATCCAGATCGGTGCGCGCCTTGCTCGACGCGGCCACATCCGCCGGCACGTACGCGCCGGGACGCGGCTTGAAGTAGTCGCAGAAGTTCGCGCGCTCCTTGTCCTTCACTTCCTCGGCGATCGGCTCGCGGCAGTGCTTCGCGACGGCCACGCTGTACCACTCGCACAGCTTGCAGACATGCAGCTCCGCGCCGCACTTGCGGCACTCTTCGAGCCGCCGCAGCGGCAGCGTCAGCTCCGCGAGCGACGCACCGCATTTCCAGCACACGAGCTCCGACATACGACTGGGATCGTCAGTTGCGCGCGCCGGAGCCGCGTGCCGCGAACTCTGGGCTTTCTCGGTCGCGATCTCGTCGTAGCCGCGGCCGACGAACTCGATCAGGCAGATGCCGTGGCCGAACGGGTCGGCGAGCATGGCGATCTTGCCCCAGTTGTTGGTCTTCACCGGCCCTTCGAGCCGCGCGCCGGCGTTGCGCGCGCGATCGACCGCGCCGTCGATTTCGTCGACGACGATGTCCAGGTGCATCGGCGTCCAGTGCCGCGCGTACGAGCGCAGGTGACGGCTGGTCGCGGAAGCGACCGTGCCGTTCGGCTTGGCGAGCAGGTAGATGGGCGAGGTCGCGCCGAGCAGCTCGACGGCGTCCGCACCGAAGCGCCGGCCGATCGTCAGGCCGAACGCCTTGGTGTAGAAGTCGATGCCCTTGTGCAGGTCGTCAACGTCGATGTTGACGAGCAACGTCATGCTCATTCCGAACCTCGCTCGTGAAGCCGTCGAGACCAGGAGCGAGATTAGCGCCTCTCGCGCGCAGCTGACAGCGTCGCAGAATCCCGACTGGAGGGATGTCGGGCTAAAGCCCGACCTACAGGCGGCTCTGTAGGTCGGCTTCAGCCCGACTCCTTCGTCCCGTACTTCGCGTACAGCTTGGCGCGCTTCGCCGGATCGACATTGATCTTGCGTGATATCGCCGCCGGCCCATTGCATCAGCTTCGGGTCCATCACCCGGAACCACAGCGGCGGAATCATCGCGAGGCCGAAGCTGCCCGGGTAGCCGCTCGGCAGGCGCGGCAGGTCGGCGAAGTCGCGCAGCGCCTGGTAGGGCCGCAGCGAGTTGGCGTGATGGTCGGAGTGGCGCTGCAGGTGGAACGAGATCAGGTTCGAGTAGATGTGGTTCGTGTTCCAGGAGTGGCGCGGCTCGGGCAGCTCGTAGCGGCCGTTGGCGAGCTTCTGGCGCAGCAGGCCGTAGTGCTCGACGTAGTTCGCCTGCGTCAGGCCGTACCAGGCGTAGAAGTGATGGATCAGCAGGAACGGCACCATGATCCAGCCGAAGGTCGCCAGCAGCGCGGCCGCGATGACCGCCGTCAGCAGCCAGGACGCTGAGGATCTCGTTGCTCGAGCGACCAGACCGACTTGCCGAGCTTCTCCAGGCGCTCGCGCTCCAGCGCCCAGCCGCGGCGGAACGCGCCGGGAATCTCGCGCAGCACGAACTTGTAGATCGACTCGCCCATGCGCGAGCTGACGCTGTCCTCGGGCGTCGCGACGTGCACGTGATGGCCGCGGTTGTGCTCGATGCAGAAGTGGCCGTAGCCGACCAGTCCGTTCACGACCTGCGCGGCGACGCGGTCGGCGCGGCTCGCCTTGTGGCCGAGCTCGTGCCCGATCAGGAGCGAGCCGCTGCTCGAGAAGCCGGTGCCGAGCGTCAGCGCGAGGAACGACCACCACGGCAGCGAGTGCGTGCCGATGAACCAGGCGACCACGAAGAACTGCGTGAACAGCAGCACGATCGCGACGTACAGCAGCACGCGGTAATAGTTGTCGCTGCGACATCGCCGGCACGACTTCCTCGGGCGGGTTGTGCGTGTCCTCGCCGAAGATCGCGTCGGCGAGCGGCACGAACAGGAACGTGTAGGCGAGCGGGAAGAGCGGTCGCGAGCGGATTGCCGCCGCTGAGGAAGTACAGCGCGACGCCCACGATCGGCACGAGCGGGCCGGTCAGCGATGCCAGCCACAGGTAACGCTTGCCGTCGACGTACCGGATCGTGCTGCCGTCGGCAGCCTGTGCCACGAATGCCATGGTCCGCCCCTCGATCCCGACGATTCGCGGATCAAGTCTACGCCCGCGCCGCCCGAATAACTCTCATTCCTTGGACACCAGGCGATCACTCACCTTGGGTATGCGACTCTACGACCCCATGAACAGCCGCCATGAACACTTCGAACTTCTACCGCTTTGCAGACTCGGCGCGTCGCCCGCGTCGTCCAGGCCCTGAGCACGATCGAGGGCGGCGGCTTTCCCGGTGCGCCGGCCGTTCCCGATCGCGGGCTTCAGCCACTTCGATCCGTTCCTGCTGATCGATCACCTCGGCCCGGTGCGCTGGCAGCCCGGCGCCGCGCTCGGCGCCCCCGACCATCCGCATCGCGGCTTCGAAACGGTCACCTACGTGCTCGCCGGCGAGAACGAGCATCGCGACTCGTTCGGCAATGCCGACGTGCTGCGACCGGGCGACGTGCAGTGGATGACGGCCGGCGGCGGCGTCATCCATTCCGAAATGCCGACGCGCGCGCTTTCAGCGCGAGGGCGGCGTGCAGGAGGGCTTCCAGATCTGGGTGAACCTGCCGGCGCGCGACAAGATGATGACGCCGCGCTACCAGACGCTGCGCGCCGACGACATTCCGCGAGCGACGCAGCGCGGATGGACGCGTCGCAGTTCGTGTGATCGCGGGCGAATCGCTCGGCCGCGCGGCGCGCGATCGATACGCGCGTGCCGATCCAGATGCTGCACTTCACGATTGCAGCCGGGCGGCGCGCTGACGCAGTCGGTGCCGGCGGAACAGAACGGACTCGTCTACGTGTTCAAAGGCGCGGCGCGCATCGGCAGCGAGCGACGTGAAGTGCGCGAAGGCCAGGCGGCGCTGCTCGAATCGGGCGACAGCGTCGAGATCGCCGTCGACGCGGACGCGGGCGGCGCGGCCGAGCTGCTGCTGCTTTCGGGCAAGCCGCTGAACGAGCCGGTCGCGCGTTACGGCCCGTTCGTCATGAACACGCGCGAGCAGATCGAGCAGGCGTTCCGCGACTATCAGAGCGGACGGTTCGGAGTGATTCCGGAGCGAAGCGGCTCCTAGTTCACTCTCTTCCGATTGTCGTCCGGATTCCGGTCGATCAGCTTGTTGTAGGGATCGACGCCGACTTCGAACGGCTGCGGCGTCGACGACCACGGCGATCGTGCCCTTGTCCTGCGTGATGTGCTGCGGCTTCAGGTACAGCGGCGCGCTCGGTGTGCTCGCCCTCGCCCGCGCTTGCCGCGCGAACACGCCGACGTCCATCCAGTCGTCGAGCGGCAGCGGCGTTTCCTTGCCGACGCCGTCGGCTCTCGACGCTTCTGCGCCTCGTACTCGATACGCACGTCGAACTTGCCGTCGGCGCGCTTGCGTCGCGGTCGCGGCCACGACCTTCGTGTCGTACAGCACGATCTTCGCGAACAGCTCGTCGATCAGCTGCTGCTTCTCCGGCGGCGTCTGCGCGCGGATGTAGTCGAGCAGCTCGAGCGTGGTCGTGTACGGCGGCTGCTGGAACGCCTTGTCGCGAATGAAGCTGGCGAGCGCGCGGTTCAGGTTCTCTTCGCCGATCTCCTCGCGCAGGCGGTAGAAGACCAGCGAGCCCTTGCGGTAGTGGATGTACTGCTGGTTCTCGACGCGCATCAGCGGCAGCTCCTCGATCAGCTCGCCGCCGCGGCCGCGCAGGTAGCGATCCAGCTCGTACTTCAGGAAGCGGCGCATGTGCTCGCGGCCGTACTCCTTCTCCATCACCATCAGCGCCGAGTACTGCGCCAGCGATTCGACGATCATGGTCGAGCCCTGCACGTCCGCGCCGATCACCTGGTGCGCCCACCACTGGTGCGCGACCTCGTGCGCGGTGACGTAGAAGACGTAGTCGATGTCGTCGCGGATCGCGCAGGTCGGCGACGAAGCCGATCGATTCGGAGAACGGAATCGTGTTGGCGAAGCTCTGCGCGAAGCGCGCGTAGCGCGGGAACTCGAGGATGCGCACCTGCTTGTGCTGGTACGGCGAGAAGTGCGCCGTGAAGTAGTCGAGCGACTTGCGCGTCGCCTCGATCATGCGATCGACGTTGTACGGATGCTTGGCGTCGTAGTAGACCTCGATCGGCAGGCCGTGCCAGTCGCCGCGCCGCACTTCGCCAGCGCGCCGACAGGTAGCAGAAGAACGGCAGCATCGGCCGGTCCATCTTGTAGTGGAAGTAGCGGCGCCCGTCCTGCGTCCATTCGCGCTGCAGGTAGCCCGGCGCGAGCGCGATCTGGTCCGCGCTGGTGCTGACGACGGTCTCGAAGTTGATCCAGTCGGCATCCTGGAAGCCCATGCTGCCGCGCGCCGACTCGTCTTCGAGCTTCGCCGCGCGCGGCACGTCGCCGAGCCCGCGCTTGCGGCGCTCGTTGCGATCGAGGATCTGCCCGCCCGTGGTTGTAGCCGAGGTGCGGGAACATGTCGATGCTGTTGAAGAACGTGCCGTTGTAGTTGAGCCGCGAGCGCACGTCGCCGCCGCCGCCGGACGGCGGCATGCCGGTGTTGGTGAAGCCGCGCTCCGCGCGCTCGACCTCGAACCGCAACTCCATCGTGGCGCCGGGCGGCAGCGGCTCTGCCAAGCGGTAGATGCGATAGCCGGCCTGCGCGTCGTCCGACGATCAGCTTCGCCGATGCCAGCGACGTCACGCGCAACTCGCGCGCCGGGCAGCAGCGTGACGTGCAGGTCGCGGATCGGCGCGGCAGTCTTGTTCACGAGCTGATAGCGCCCGCGGATCTCGACGCGCCGCTGCGCCGGATAGATGTCGACGTCGGCGTACACGTCGGCGATGCGCGGCTGCGGCAGATCCTTGTACTTGCGGTACTCCTTCTCGAAGCGCGCCTGCCGATCCAGCACGACGTCGGACGGCAGATACTCGTTCACGATGTTCGTGTTGTAGAAGATCCAGCCGCCGATCGCGACGAACGCGATCGCGCAGAGCACGCCAGCAGCGCGCCCTGCCGGCCGCGCAGCGCGCGCTTCGCCTGGCTCCAGCGGCCGCGCCACGACGGCGCCACGCCGCGCACCCAGAACGCCGCCGAGATCACCAGCAGCATCGCGGCGAACACGCGACCAGTAGCTGTTGAACCAGGCCCACGGGCTGCAGGAAGTGGCCGAAGCCGTTCATGTCCGAGTACGTCAGCGTCGGCGAGCCGGCAAAGGTGTAGAGGTTGTGCTCGAAGTGCACGCTGACCAGCACGGTCTGCAGCACGAACACCAGGATGAACAGCGCGTAGCCGATGAACTTCTGGTTGCTGATCACCTGCAGGAACACCGCGGCGACCGCCGTCAGCACGAACGGCATCGAGTCCAGCAGCACGCTGCGCAGGTAGAGGCCGAGCTCGAGGTTCGTGTGACCCATCGACAGCTGGTAGACGATCGCGGCCAGCACGCCGACCGCCATGAACGCGAGCACGACGGCGAACAGCGCGCCGGTCTTGGCGAGCAGCGGCACCCAGTCCGGCACCGGCGTCGCGTCGGTCGCCTCGGCGATGCGCGCGTCGCGCTCGCGCCAGATCACCTCGCCCGCGTAGTAGGCGACGATCAGCAGCAGCAGGAACTGATAGCTGCCCTGCATCGCCTCCAGCATCAGCGCGGTGACCGGATGGACTTCGGTGCCGAACAGCCGATTCGACAGCCGCGCGCCGCTGATCAAGTTGACCAGGCCGAGCCCGAGCAGGATCAGGAACGGCAGGCTCTTCAGCACGCTCGCGGCATCGAAGCGCAGTTGATGCAGGAACTGCTCGAGCGCGGCGGTGCCGTCGAAGGCGCGACGCGCCGCCGGTGCAGCGACGCCGACGACGAGCTGCGCGACGGCCGCGGCAGCTGCTGGATCGGCTCGCTCGTCGCGCGCGCTGCGCGCTTGCGCGATCCCGGCCGCTGCGTGCGGAACAGCAGATGCGCGGCAGCCAGCATCGCGGCGGAAACGCCGAGCCAGATCACGCGATTGAGCAGCAACAGCCCGCTCGACGTCCGGCAGCAGCGTGTTGCGTTCGGTCGCCGACCAGTAGCGCATGGCTCGCGCCGTCGGGCGTGCGCCGAACGGATCGATCAGGCGCGCGATCGTGTCGTACTGGATATCGCTCAGCAGCGCGCCGGCGATCTGCCACGCGACCAGCAGCGCCATCGCGCCGAGGAACACGACGAGCAGGCGCCGCGTCGTGACCGCGAGCAGGCACATCAGCGCGCCGACGAAGATCAGGTTCGGCACGATCAGCACGCCGAACGCCCACGCGTACGGCCCGAGCGTGAACGGGCCGATGCGCTTCGGATCCAGCCACGGCATGAACGAGCCGATCACCATGACGAGCGCGACGACGACGTAGACGCCGAGCGCCGCGATCGCGCCGCCGAGCGCGCGGCCCCACAGGTAGCTGCCCTTGCGCATCGGCGTGCTGAAGAACAGCTCGTCCGTGCCGCAGATCGGCGTCGCGCAGCAGCGGCTGCGCGATCAGCAGGATCGCGCCGAGCATGCCGAGGATCGAGAACGTCGAGCAGGAAGTTGAGGATGACGCTCGGCGCGTTGCGATTGACGTTGCCGATGCGCGCCGCCGATCTGCACGTCGTCGCTGGTCATCGCCAGGAACGCGAGGAACGCGAACAGCAGCGCGATCAGCCACGGCAGCGGCGAGCGGAGCTGGTAGCGCAGCTCGAAACGCAGGAATTCGCGGAACACGGCGCGGGCCTCAGGCGTGCGCCGCGGCGCTGCCGTGCGCGCGCAGCTGCCTGAAGTACACGTCCTCCAGACCCAGCCACGACGGGCTCGAAGCCGTCCTCCGGGCGTGCGTCGCTGTAGACGTGGATCAGCGGCTGGCCGCCGATCGAGCCGCGTCGACAGCACCGTGTAGCGCTGCTGGTAGTCGGCCAGCGACGCCTTGCTGACCAGCTTGCTCCACACGCGCTCGCGCAACGCGCCGATCGCCTCGCGCGGCTCGCCGCTCATCAGCACCTCGCCGCGCGAGATGATCGCCATGCGCGAGCACAGGTCGGCGACGTCCTCGACGATGTGCGTCGAGAGGATCACGACCACCTGCTCGCCGATCCCGGCGAGCAGATTCAGGAAGCGATTGCGCTCTTCCGGATCGAGGCCGGCGGTCGGCTCATCGACGATGACCAGCCGCGGATTGCCGAGCAGCGCCTGCGCGATGCCGAAGCGCTGGCGCATGCCGCCGGAGAACGTGCCGAGCTTGCGCTTGCGCACGTCCCACAGGTTGACCTGCTGCAGCAGTGCCTCGACGGCTTCGGCGCGCTCCTTGCGGTTCACGTAGCCCTTCAGCACCGCGAAGTGATCGAGCATGTCCTGCGCGCTGACCTTCGGATACACGCCGAAGTCCTGCGGCAGGTAGCCGAGCGTGCGGCGGATGCGGTCCTTGTCGGCAGCGACGTCGATGCCGTCGAAGGTGATGCTGCCGCTGTCGGGATCCTGCAGCGTCGCGATCGTGCGCATCAGCGAGGACTTGCCCGCGCCGTTCGGCCCGAGCAGGCCGAACATGCCCGGCGGCACTTCCAGCGAAACGTCGCGCAGCGCCTGAACGTCGCCGTAGCTCTTCGAGAGATTGCGGATGGAGAGCATGCCGGGTACGCCCCGTGGTTGTTTTCGAGTTCTCCCAAAGACACGGCCCGCCGTGCGAAGTTGCACGGCGGGCCGCGTAGGTCGGCCTGTAGGTCGGGCTCTAGCCCGACAGTCAGAGGTTCCTGGCGGTCGGTTGTTGCCGCGGGCGAGATCGTGCTCCAGCCAGCGCGCTTCGACGTTGCGCCCCTCGACGAAGTAGTAGATGAGATACGCGAGACCGATGCCGAGCGGGATCAGCCCGAGCGAACACCGGAATGTCCTCGTCGCGCGTCGACGAGCGCGCCGACCACGACCGCGAGGCCGACGAAGAACCACACCAGACCCGGCAGCAGCGCCGTGCGCCGGCGCTTCGGCACGCTGCGGCCGTCGATCAGCTCGATCGGCAGCGGCGGAATTTCCATGCCGCGCTCGATGGCCGCCATGCGCTCGGTGTGATGCAGCTCCATCAGCTTGCGGCGCTTGTAGTAGTTGAGCGTGAACCACACGATCACGATCGACTGCCGGCCCGCCGATGCCGAACAGGATGCCGAAAATCGGGATGAATTCTTCGACCATTTGCAGCCTCGCTTGCGAAAACCTTAACCGACTGTGCGGTTCAGACGCAGCCGCCCCGCTGCAAGGTTGCAGCTGCACGTTACGGTCGGCCAATTGCGGCCGTGTGCCGGCCGACGGCGGCCCGTGCACGGGTCACGCTTGCTAGAGTCTCCCGGCCACTGGCGAACCGCAACCTTTCACCCCTCCTCATCGTCCCAAACTGGCAATGACGTCATCGCCCGCTTCCCAGGCAGACGCTCAGATCCAGGAGCGTTTGCAGGCCAAGCAGTACCGCGAGGCGTTCGGACTGTTGCTGCCGCACTATCAGGGACCGGGTTTTTCGCCTTACATTCAGTATGTTACGGGATCGGACACTGGCCGAAGACACCACGCAGGACATCTTCCTGCGGGTCTGGCGCGCCCTGCCGGGGTTCGCCGGGCAGTCGCAGCTGTCGACCTGGATCTATGCGATCTCCAAGAACGCCTGCCTGTCCGAGCTGCGCAAGCGCCGGCCGCAGGTCTCGCTCGACACCGACGAGGATGAGCAGTCCGCCGAGGTCGCGCGCCCTGGCCACCCAGGACGCGGACGACTCCGCGACGGTCAGCGTCGGCCAGCTGCTCGACCAGCTGCCGGAACGCTATCGCCAGGCCGTCGTTCTGTTCTATATGGAAGACAAATCCTATGAGCAGACCGCCGCCAGCCTCGGGCTGCCGCTCGGCACGGTCAAAGCCTTGCTCCATCGCGCCCGCAAGCGCCTAATCGAGCTGACGAGCGAAGCCGCATGACAGCCACGCCATCCACGCCACCGCGAGCATCATCTCGAGTGGAACGATCGCCTGCAGGATTGGCTGGACGGCGATCTGGACGCGGCCGACGCTGCGGCGTTGCAGGCTCACATGGCCGATTGCGCTGAATGTCGCGCGCGTGCCGACGAGCTGCAGTCACTCGATCGCAGCCTGCGCAGCGCGGCCCCGCGCCTGGCGCTGGACGATGCGTTCGACGCGAAGCTCTTCGCGCAGATCGACGCGATCGACGATTCGCAGCGCGCCGAAGCACGCCAGCGCATCGAGCAGGAACTGCAGCAGAATCTGCAGGCGCTGGCGCGCGGCTGGCGTCGCGCGTTGCTGTTCATCGTCCCCGGCGTGATCGCCGGCGTCGCGCTCGCGTTCGCGCTCGCCTGGTGGCTGACCGATGCGGGAGTGATGCACACGCTGATCGTGCAGAGCGCCGCCGAGTTCGGCTCGGACAATTCCGGGCAGGTTCGCCTGATCGCGACGACGCTGCTCGGCGCGGGTCTCGGCGGCGTGCTCGCGCGCTGGCTGGCATCAGTCGTCGAATAGTCAGCTGCTGCAGGTCGGGCTTCAGCCCGACTCCGTGCATGTCGCGGCTAAAGCCCGCACCTACCGCTGTACAATGCGCGCCCCATGCACGCCCGCTCGCCTGCCGCCGCCGTCGCGGACACTCGCAGCGACGCCAATCCGCAAGCTCGTCCTCACCGCTCTCGGCGTCGTGTTCGGCGACATCGGCACCAGCCCGCTGTACGCGTTTCGCGAGTGCCTGAATCCCGAGCACGGCATCGCCGTCAACGAAGCAGAACATCATCGGCCTGCTGTCGCTGATCCTCTGGTCGCTGGTCCTGATCATCTCGATCAAGTACGTCGCGCATCGTGCTGCGCGCCGACAATCGCGGCGAAGGCGGCGTGCTCGCGCTGAGTACTCTGCTGTCGAGTGCGAGCAGCAACTGGCGCATGTGGGCACCGGTGAGCGCAGTCGGCGTGTTCGGCGCCGCGCTGTTCTTCGGCGACGGCTTCATCACGCCGGCGATCTCCGTGCTCAGCGCGATGGAAGGCCTCGCCGTCGCGACGCCGCGGCTGGAGCACTTCGTGCTGCCCGGGCGCGATGATCATCCTGACCGATTCTGTTCCTGGTGCAACGACGCGGCACCGGCGCGATGGGCCGGATGTTCGGTCCCGTCACGCTCGTCTGGTTCATCACGCTCGCGCTGCTCGGCGTGCGCTGGATCGTCACCAAGCCCGACGTCGTGTTCGCGATCAATCCGCTGTACGCGGTGCACTTCTTCGTCGACAACGGCTGGCGCCGGATTCGTCACGCTCGCCTCGGTGTTCCTCGCGGTGACCGGCGGCGAGGCGCTGTATGCCGACATGGGCCACTTCGGCCGCGCGCCGATCCGGCGCGGCTGGTTCATGATCGTGCTGCCGGCGCTGGTGCTGAACTACTTCGGCCAGGGCGCGCTGCTGCTGGAGAATCCGAGCGCGATCGCCAACCCGTTCTACCTGATGGCGCCCGGCTGGCTGCTGCCGATCGCTCATCGTGCTGGCGACCGCCGCGACGGTGATCGCTTCGCAGGCAGTCATCTCCGGCGTGTTCTCGATCACGCGCCAGGCGCTCAACCTCGGCTATCTGCCGCGGCTGCGCGTCGCTGCATTCCTCGGAAGAAGAGATCGGCCAGGTGTACGTGCCGACGCTGAACTGGCTGCTGTTCGCCGGCACGATGACGCTGATCGTCGTGTTCCAGTCCTCGAGCGCGCTCGCCGGCGCGTACGGCATCGCGATCTCCAGCACGATGCTCATCGACAGCATCCTCGTGATCATGCTGTTGCGCGTGCGGCAGCAGGAGCCGCATCGCCGGCTGGTGATGGCGGTGCTCGGCTTCATCGTCGCTGATCGAGTTCGCGTTCTTCCTGTCGAACTCTGCTGAAGTTCGACGACGGCGGCTGGCTGCCGATCGCCGTCGCGATATTGGCGTACGTGCTGATGACGACGTGGCAGGAAGGACGGCGCACGCTCAACTGGCTGGTCGCGCAAGGAACAGATGCCGGTGCGCGACTTTCTCGCGCTGATCGAGCGCGAGCCGCCGCATCGCGTCGCGGGCACGGCTGTCTATCTCGCGAGCGAAGCCGGCGGCATGCCGCGCGCGCTGCTGAACAACCTGCGCTTCAATCGCGTCCTGCACCAGCGCAACGTGCTGCTGACGTTCGTGCGGCCGGAGGTGCCGTTCGTGGGCGCCGAGAATCGCGTGGAGATCCAGAATCTCGGCGACGGCCTGTGCCGCATCATCGCGCGCTACGGCTTCATGGAGACGCCCGAACGTCGTCGCGGCGCTGCGCGCCGCCGAGGAAGCCGGCGTGCCGTACGAGCCGGAGCAGACCGTGTACGTCGTCGGCCGCGAGAATCCGGTGTTCGCCGTCGGCTCCGGCATGCCGCTGTGGCGCAAGCGGCTGTTCGCATTCATGGGCCGCAACAGCCAGCTCGCCGCGATCCACTTCGGCGTGCCGAGCCACAGGCTGCTGGAAGTCAGCAGCCAGGTACGGCTGTAGCTGCGCACCCGATCCAGCTCTCGCTCCATGCGGCTGCGTTCCTCGCTCTGCTTCTGCAGCAGCACGTCGAGCCTGGCGTCGAGCCTGCGCGCAGCGAATGCGAGGTAGCCGAGCGCGGCGAGCAGCGACAGGAGCGTCACGATGGTGAGGGCAGGCGCCCACATGTTTCTTTTCCTTCTCCCTCGCGCGCCCTTCCGCGCCGTGCTGTCGAAGCGTACCGAAGGCGGCCGCACGACGCTGACCCTCACACGACGAGTGCGACCTGGATCACAGTTTCCGTCATCTTACCATCACGGGTTCACTCGGACGAGGCCATAGCCATTCGTGCTGTTGACCACGAGGCCGCCCGCCACGACCTTGCCGTCGGCTTGCAGCACGACGCTCTCCGCACGATCCTGCAAGCCGAAGAAATCGACCACGAGCTTGCCGTCGACGGCGAACGATGTGTCGAGCGTGCCGTCGGTGTTGTAGCGCGCGAGCGCGAAGTTCGGGTTGACGAGGTTGCCTTCGCCAGCGACGACGATGCGACCGTCGGCTTGCAACGCAACCGCGTGCGCGACGTCCGTCAGCCCCGTGATCGACGTCGTGGTCACCCCTTCGGTGCCGAACGAATTATCGAACGTGCCGTTGGCATTGAGGCGCAGCACCGCGAAATGCGTGAAATCGTTCTGCACGTTCTGCACCGCCATGCTGCCCACGAGCACGAGGCGGCCGTCGCTCTGCAGCGCCAGACCGCGGCCGACGTACGCCCCAGCGATCACGAGCTTGCCGCCCGCGAAGCTCGGATCGAGCACGCCGTTGGCGTCGTAGCGTGCGACACTGGTGCGATTGGACGGATCGCTGCCGATTGGCTCGCCGCTCACGACGAGCGCGCCGTCGGGCTGCACGACGATATTGCGTGCGAGATCGGTCCGCGAGGTCATGTCGGTGACGACGGTTCCGCCGATACCGAAGCTCGCGTCGATGTTGCCCTTCGCGGTGTAGCGCGCGATCAGGAAGTCGCCGAAATCCTGCGGGTTGTTCGCGACGGGTGCATCGCCGGCCACGACGATGCGACCGTCCGGCAGGATCGCGACATCCCAAGCGCGACCCGCTACCGGCGTGTCGAAGGCCTTGCCGCCCGAGCCGAACGTCGTGTCGAGCGTGCCGTCGGCGTTGTAGCGCACGAGCGCAACTGCCAGGTCGCCTGAGGGCAAGCTCGACTCGCCGACCACCACGATCTTGCCGTCAGGCTGAATCGCGACCGCGCGAGCACGTTCCTGTGCGAAGCCGCCGGCGATGTCGGTCGTCACTTTGCCACCGGTACCGAAGCTGGTATCGAGACTGCCGTCGGCATTGAAGCGCGCGAGGACGAAGTCGATGAACCGACCGCCGACCATGACGATCTTCCCGTCCGCTTGCAGCGCCATGTCCGAGTCGCCACCGCCGAACGATGCGAGCGTGGCCTTGCCGTTCGTACCGAACGTCTCGTCGATGCCGCTCGGCGGCGGCTCCGGCTCGGGTCGATCGTCGTCGAGGATCGTCAGCGTTGCGGTTGCGGGCGAGCCAAGCGCGGCGCAACCGCGCGGATCGCTCAGCGTGACAGTCAGAGACTTGTCGGGCTCGGCTATCGCATCCAGCGAGAGCGGCACTTCCAACACGCGCGGCTCATCTTCGCCGGGGCCGAAGTAGACCGTCGAATTGACCGCCTCGTAATCAGTGCCCGCGTGCGCCGTGCCGTCGTGCGTCCGAACCGTCGCGCTCACCTCGCCCTGCGTGCCGCCCGTGCGCGTGATCAGAACTTGGGTGGTACCCGTCGGCATCTCGGGCGCGAAGAAAGTCGACGCGGCGAATTGCAGAGTGCCCGCCGCAGCCTCGTCACCCGAGCTGCATTCAGGCGCCTGCGGCTCGTCGGGCGGCGGTTCATGGTACGGCACGGCGACCGGATCGAGACCGAACGTCTCGATCGTGGCACCCTCGATGCTGACCGGGTCGCGGAAAAATGCCGAGACGTAAGACTCGCGCTGGCGGCGATTGTTGGTCTCGACGATGACCTCGATCAGCAACGTGAACTTGTCGCCCACGTCGAGCTTGGCGAGGTCGATCTCGATCGTGACCGGCTCCTTCAGCTCGTACGACGCCTCCTGCTTCGAGCCGATATTGAACCTGTCGTCGTCGAACACGAAATCACTGCCCTGCCACAGCTCCTGCCGGCCCTTGAGCAAGGTCTTCATGCTGGCGTTCCAGTGAGCCTGGTAGCCGGAGAGCTCGAGGGTGCTCTTGCCCGAGAACAGCGTGTTGACCCAGAACGCCTTGACGTCGTAGGTCACGCGGCTGGTGATCGTGAGCCCGCACTGAGGCTGCGTCGGACACTCCGGATACAGGGTCGCGCCGCCATTGGAGTCGATCGCATGCATGAACACGCGGGTCACGTGCAATTTCAGGCGTGCGTCGGCGCGATTCTTCTGGAAGCCCTGGTGCTGCACGAGGGTGACACGGTTGCCGATGCGGCTGTCGGGCATCGAGGATCGATCCTTCCGGCCCTTGCACGTACGCCCAGTACGTGAGGCCGGTCTCGTTGGAAAACACTTCGCCGGTGGCGGTTTCGTCGCCGCCGAGATTGAGCGGCAACGGTCCATAGTCGTGCTGGTCTTCGACGATGCCGCCTAGCCTGGTGGTTCGGCTTGCCGTCCTGGTCTTGCACCGGCGTGAAGTCCTTCTCGCCGACCAGCAGCTCTTCGAAGACCCACGAGCGCTCGGGAACTTCCCGCGTGATCGCCGGCGGCACGGTGGCGACGACCATATGTGAAAAGCCCATCACCTGCGCCGTCACGCTGTTCGAGGTCGTGCTCGTCAGCGGCAGCGCTTGCCATCCCGACTGCGCAGCGTTCGTCTTGTACAGCTGCAGTTGCGCGCCCGAGGGCACGAGCGATGGGTCATAGGGCAACGTCACTGTGGCGGGCGAAGCGAACGACGTGCCGTGCGGGGTGAACGCGAACATCGGTCCGACGCGTACCACGTCGGCAGGCAGCGCCGGCGCGCCGGTATCCGTTTGTTCGATCGCGATCGACACCGACTGTGCGAGTGCGCCCGCGGGCACAACTACCTGCGCGCCGCCTTGCTGACAGTGCCTCCCGCGGGACCAATGCCGCTAGGAGGTTGTGGCGCAGGCGCTTGCGGTTGCTGCGTCGGTTGCGATGGCGGCGAGCCGCCACCACCGCTGCAGCCAGCCAGAGCTAAGAACAGGCACAGGAACAGAATTCTCATGGTCGCACTCCCCGGACAGGACCCAGTGCTGAGTCCTACGGAGTGCGGCCGCGAATCCGGACATGGACGGAAGGGCTATTCGGCTTCCCAGCGCGGTCCCGGCGCATCGAACGCCGTGGCCAATCCCACGAACGCCGGCAGCTTCGAGCGGATCACGTACGTCGGCACGCGCGACAGGTAGTCGGCGAAGCGACCCTTGTCCTCGAAGCGATCGCGGAAGTGCGAGCTGGTGAAGAAGCTGCCGAGGCCGGGCACGATGCCGCCGCCGATGTAGCACCCGCCCACCGCGCCGAGCGTCAGCACCAGATTGCCGGCCATCGTGCCCAGCAGCGCACAGAACATGCTGAGCGCCTCGAGGCAGAGGCGGCACGAGCCTTCGCGCGCGCGCCGCGTGATTTCGGGCGGCGTCAGCGACTTTGGGAACGACGCCTTCGAGCGCGCACACTGCATCGTAGAGATTCACCAGCCCGGGCCCGACAGATCACGCGTTCCGCCGAGACATGCGTGAAGCGCTGGTGCAGTTGCTGCAAGCACCGCGATCTCGCGCTCGTTCATCACCGACAGCGTGGACGTGCCCGCCCTCGCCTTGCAGCGGAATCCAGTGCTCGCCCGAGGGGATCAGTCCCGACACGCCGAGTCCGGTGCCTGGACCGAGCAGCGCGAGCGGCGCGTCGGGCACCGCCTGGCCGCCGCCGATCTGCTCGAGCTCATCGCGGCGGCAGGTGGCGGATCGCCATCGCCAGCGCGGTGAAATCGTTCACCAGGATGAGCCGGCGCCAGCCGAGCGCCTGGCGCGTGCGCGCAGCCGAGAACTGCCAGACGTGATTCGTCATGCGCACGATGTCGCCGGTGATCGGTCCGGCGATCGCCAGCGCGCCTTCGACCGGGCGCGCGGGCGCGCGATTCGCACCGACTGACTCCAGGTAGTGCTCGATCGCGCTGACGATGTCGGGATAGTCGGCGCACGCGAGCACGATGCTCGTCGCGCCACGCTGCTACCGTCGAGCAGCGCGAAGCGCGCGTTGGTGCCGCCGATGTCGGCGATCAGGCGAGGCGCTGGCGATCGGATCCATGATCGCCTCCGATCAGGCGAGCCCAATATACGTCGACGGGCACTTCCTTCTGCTGCAGGACCGCGCGCACCGGCAACTCAGCCGGCGTGCCCGGCGCGCGGGCGCGCTGATACACCGCCCACTTCGCGTCGCCTTCGATGTGCAGCACGATGCGACGCGAGTCGAGCAGCGCCGCGAGATTCAGGCTGACGCGCGCATGCGGCGCGGCCAGCGCGTTGACGGCGATGCACGCCGGCGGCGCCGCCGGATCGAGGCCGCGCGCGAGCGCCATCGAGCCCGGGAACAGCGAGGCCGTGTGCCCGTCCTCGCCCATGCCGAGCACGACCACGTCGAACGGATGCGGCACGCGAGTCAACGCGCGCGTGGCCCAGTCGGCTCCCGCTTCCGGCGTCGGCGCCGGATTCTTCAGGCCGACGAAATGCGCGGCGGCCGCCGGCCCGACCAGCAGGTTCTCGCGCACGAAGCGCTCGTTGCTGGCTTCGGACGTCGTCTCGACCCAGCGCTCGTCCGCGAGCGTCACCCAGACTTCGCGTCCAGTCGAGCTTCTCGTCGCGCAGCTGCGCGAACAGTCGCGCCGGGCGTGCGTCCGCCGGAGACCACGAGGCTGGCCGCACCCCGCGCGGCAATCGCTTCTTCCAGGTCCACCTTGATCTCGCCCGCGAGCGCCGCGGCCAGCGCCTGGCGGTCGGGAAAGCGGTGCTCGTGGACCCAGCGGGACGGCATTACAGCTCGTTTCTCCAGGCAAACCCGTCGCGACCGATCAGGGAGCTGGCGGCCGCCGGCCCCCAGCTGCCGGCAGTATAGGTTTTCGGACGCTCGTCGTACTGCTGCCAGGCCTCGCGGATCGGATCGATCCACGACCAGGCCGCATCCAGCTCGTCGCGCCGCATGAACAGCGTCAGCGTGCCCTTGATGACGTCGGTGAGCAGCCGCTCGTAGGCGTCGAGCTGCCGCGTCTTGAACGTCTCGGCAGAAGTCCAGGCTCAGGTCGACCGGCTTCAGCACGCATGCCTTGGCCCGGACTCTTCGCGAGCACGGTCAGCGTGATGCTCTCGTCCGGCTGCAGCTGGATCACCAGCCGGTTGAGCGCGTGCGGCGTGTCCGGCCGCTCGTAGATCGAGTGCGGCACGTCCTCGAACGTGATCACGATCTCGGCCTGCTTCTCCTGCAGGCGCTTGCCGGTGCGCAGGTAGAACGGCACGCCGGCCCAGCGCCAGGAGTCGATCTCGCGCCTTCAGCGCCACGAACGTCTCGGTGGTGCTGTCCTTCGGCACGTCCTTCTCTTCGAGATAGCCGACGACCGGCTTGCCGTTCGACGGCGCCGGCCTTGTACTGGCCGCGCACGGTCTTCTGCAGCACGTCGCGACCCGTCAGCGGCCGCAGCGCGCGCAGCACCTTCAGCTTCTCGTCGCGCATCGCGTCGGCGGTCGCCGGTGGCCGGCGGCTCCATCGCGATGATGCACAGGAGCTGCAGCAGGTGGTTCTGCACCATGTCGCGCAGCGCGCCGGTCTGATCGTAGAACTGCGCGCGCCGCTCGACGCCGACTTCCTCGGCGACGGTGATCTGCACGTGCTGAATGCGGCCGCGGCGCCACAGCGGCTCGAACAGCTGTTGCCGAAGCGCAGCGCCAGCAGGTTCTGCACCGTCTCCTTGCCGAGGTAGTGATCGATGCGAAAGATCTGCTGCTCGGTGAAGAGCTTGCCGACGCGCTCGTTGATCTCCGCCGAGGAGGCGCCGTCGTAGCCGAGCGGCTTCTCCAGCACGACGCGCGAGGCCGGCGTGACCAGCGACTGTCGCGCCAGCCCCTCGCAGATCGGCGCGAACAGGTCCGGGCGCGGTCGAGAGGAAGAACACGCGCACGCGGTCTTCGTGGCCGCGCAGCAGCTCCGCGAGCCGCGCCGAAGTCGCCGTCGGACTGTGGCGTCGATCTTGCACGTACTGCGAGGTGCTCGGCGAACTGCGCCCATTTCGCAGATCGAAGTCGCTGCCGAGGTGCGTCTCGCAGCTGGCGCGCACCTGCTCCAGATACTCCTCGCGCGACAGCTCGCTGCGCGCCGCGCCGATGATGCGGGACTCGGCCGTCGATCTGCCCGGCGCAGCTGCGCCGATACAGCGCCGGCAGCAGCTTGCGCATGGCCAGGTCGCCGGTGCCGCCGAACAGGACCAGATCGAACGTGGGAAGTGACTGCATGCAGATCCTTCATGGAGCGGCCGAAGTTCGCGTCGCTACGTTAACCACAGGAGCTTACGCCCGGCAAACCAATGCAACGCCGCGGCATGCTGCGATGCGTTTCCAATACGCGGATCGGCAGTTCCGTTTCTGGCGCGGATCGCGTGCCAGTGCGCGCAGCGTCACGATCCGCGTGGATTGCCGCGTGCGGCTGTCGGCGCCCTCGCTCTAGAATCCGGCTCGGACATGACGCGATCGAGGACTCGCGTGAACACTGCCGCCCCCTTGCACGAACGCGTGCGCTCAGTCACCGAACGCATCCGCGCGCGCAGCGCCGGGTCGCGCGGCGAATACCTCGAGCGCGCCGAGCAGTCGCGGCAGCTCGCAGCGCAAGCCGCGCCGCGCTGTCGTGCACGAACCTGGCGCACGGCTTCGCCGCGATGGACGCCGCCGGACAAGGAGACGCTGCGCAGCGCGCGCTGGCCGAACCTCGCCATCGTCTCCTCGTACAACGACATGCTGTCGGCGCATCGGCCGTTCGAGCGCTTTCCCGAGCTGATCAAGCTCGCCGCGCGCGAGGCCGGAGCGGTCGCGCAGTTCGCCGGCGGCGTGCCCGCGATGTGCGACGGCGTCACGCAGGGCCAGCCCGGCATGGAGCTGTCGCTGTTCAGCCGCGACGTGATCGCGATGTCGCACGGCGGTCGCGCTCGTCGCACAACATGTTCGACGCCGCGCTGTGCCTGGGCGTCTGCGACAAGATCGTGCCGGGTCTGCTGATGGGCGCGCTGGCGTTCGGCCATCTGCCGACGATCTTCGTGCCCGGCGGCCCGATGCCGTCGGGCATCCCGAACAAGGAGAAGGCGCGCATGCGCCAGCTGTTCGCCGAAGGCAAGGTCGGCCGCGACGCGCTGCTCGAATCGGAAGCGCAGAGCTATCACTCGCCGGGCACCTGCACGTTCTACGGCACCGCGAACAGCAACCAGATGCTGATGGAAGTGATGGGACTGCACTTGCCCGGCGCGGCGTTCGTGCCACCCGAACACGCCGCTGCGCGATGCGCTGACGAGCGCGGCTGCCAGGCGCGCCGCGCGCATCACTGCGCTCGGTAACGAATATCTGCCGATCGCGAGCATCGTCGACGAACGCGCGATCGTCAATGCGATCGTGGCCTGCTCGCCACCGGCGGCTCGACGAATCACACGCTGCATCTGGTCGCGATGGCGCGCGCCGCCGGCATGCGCGTCAACTGGGACGACTTCAGCGATCTGTCGGAAATCGTGCCGCTGCTGGCGCGCATCTATCCGAACGGCGGCGCCGACGTGAATCACTTCCACGCGGCCGGCGGCATGGGCTTCCTGATTCGCGAGCTGCTCGGCTCCGGGCTGCTGCACGCGGACACGACGACGGTGATGGGCAAGGGTCTCGACGCGTACACGCACGAGCCGTGGCTCGTCGGACGGCGTGCTCGCGTGGCGCGCCGCGCCCGAAACGAGCGGCGATCGCGACGTGCTGCGTCCGATGCAGCGATCCGTTCGGCGCCGACGGCGGCCTGAAAGTCCTGCGCGGCAATCTCGGCCGCGCCGTCATCAAGACTTCGGCCGTGCAGCCGCAGCATCGCGTCGTCGAAGCGCCGGCCGCGGTGTTCGACGATCAGGAGGCGGTCATCGCGGCGTTCAAGGCCGGCGCGCTGTCGCGCGATTGCGTCGTCGTCGTGCGCTATCCAGGGTCCGCGCGCCAACGGCATGCCGGAGCTGCATCAGCTCACGCCGACGCTCAGCTCGCTGCAGAGCAAAGGCCACAAGGTCGCGCTGGTCACCGACGGACGCATGTCCGGTGCTTCCGGCGCAGTGCCGGCGGCGATTCACCTCACGCCCGAATGCCTCGCCGGCGGCCTGCTCGCAAGAGTGCAGGACGGCGACATCGTGCGGCTCGACAGCTACGCGGGAACGCTCGAAGTGCAGCGTGCCGGAGGCGACGCTGCGCGCTCGACCCGCGCCGACGCCCGAGCCTGCGAGCGCAACGAGCACGGCGTCGGCCGCGAGCTGTTCGCGCACGTTCCGCGACGTCGCCAGCGATGCCGAAACGGGTGCGGTCTCACTGTTCGGTATCGGATAATGAGCCATATGAATATCCGCTCGCTGCTGGCGCTCGCGCCGGTCATCCCGGTCCTCACGATCGAGAACGTCGCCGATGCCGTGCCGCTCGGCCGCGCGTTGTGCGCCGGCGGGCTGCGTGCGCTGGAAGTCACGCTGCGGACGCCGGCGTGCTTGCCGGCGATCGAAGCGATGCGCAAGGCGCTGCCCGAGGCGATCGTCGGCGTCGGCACGCTGACGCGGCCGCGCGATTTCGTCGACGCGAGCAATGCCGGCGCGCAGTTCGGTGTCAGCCCGGGCTTGACGGCGGAGCTGGCGGCCGCGGCCGCGAAGGCGCCGTTCCCGCTGCTGCCCGGCGTCATGACGCCGACCGAGCTGCTCGCGGGCCTGGGCTGGGGTTACGACACGTTCAAGCTGTTTCCGGCGCAGCAGGCCGGCGGCGTGAACATGCTGAAGGCGCTCGCGGGTCCGTTCCCGCAAGTGGTGTTCTGCCCGACCGGCGGCATCACGCGCGCGACGGCGCCGGACTACCTGGCGTTGACGAACGTCGCGTGCGTCGGCGGCTCGTGGGTCGCGCCGCCGGAGCGCGTCAGCGCCGGCGACTGGCAGGCCATCGAGGAGCTGGCGCGGGATGCAGCGTCGCTGCGGAGAGTGCCGAGACTGCAGCGCGACTGCTTGAGCTCAGCCGACGCCAACAAGTCGAGCTGCGGCGAGACTTCCGGTAGCCGCGGCCGGCGTCGTTGCCGAGCAAGCGCCAGCTGCACCGGCTGTTCGGGCGGACTCTCGAGCAAGGCGAGCGCCGCGAGCGGCTGCGTAACCGACGCGGGCTCCGGTGTCGGTGCAGCGGCAGGCGCTGGTGCAACGTCGGGCGCTTCGGCGCAGCCGCGAGCGCTAATTCGACCGCTGGCGTCGGCGCAGCGGCAAGCGTCGGTGCGACCGCAAGCGTTGGCGCAGCGTGCAGGCGTCGGTGCAACTGCGAGCGTTGGCACGGTGCAGCAGTCGCAGGCTGTCGGTGCAGCCGCGATGTCGGCGCAGGCGCAGCGGCGTTGGCGGACCGGCGAGCGTCGGCGCTGGCGCAGGGCGAGCAGCACCCGGCTTCGGCGCAGCGATCGCTTCCATCGACAGCAGCTCTTCCGACTCGTCCGCGACGCCGCGCGCGCGTTCGTTGAACGCTCGGCTCGTTGTTCTGCGGCTTCGCCAGCTCGGCTTCGAAGACCTGCAGCACGTCGCCACTCGACTGCGTGCTCGCGATCTTCTCCGACAGCTTCCTGCTCGCGCTTCTGCGCGCTCCTGTTCCTGCTCGACGCGCCACTTCGGCAGCGCCTCGGCCGTGCTCCGCGACTTTCGCTTCCAGCGAGTCCGGATCGGCGAGCTCGGCGAGCGTCGACCAGCGGCTTCTTCGGTGTCCGCCGTGGCGCCGACCTTCGCCGGCACCGGCACGCTGGCGTCGATCTCCGGCGTCGGCATCTCCTGGCTCACCAGCGACTGGCGGCCGATGAGGTCGTAGTACAGCTGCAGGTACCGCTGCAGCGAGCGCACGTAAACGTAGTTCTGCAGCGCGTGCTTGCGGGCGCCCTGCGCCATCGCAGCGCGCTTCTCCGGCGTCAGCTGCAGCACGCGTTGAATGCCCTTCACGAAAGCCGGCGGGCTGCCGGCTTCGATTGCGACACCGTAGTGCCCGATCACTTCGCCCTGTGCGCCCATGCCGGTCGCGACGCACGGCACGCCGCACAGCATCGCCGTCACGAGCGTCATGCGCGCGCCATCGTTCAGCGCGCTCGAGCACACGACGTCGCAGGCATTGAACAGCGACGCGAGGTCGGACCACTCGCCGAGCAGCTGCGTGCGCGTACCGAGCGTGCCGCCGCCGACGAGCGCCATGAGCGGCGCATTGCCTTTCTGCACGCCGTGCCCGGCGAGCACGACTGCGATAGTTCGGATTCGCCTTGATCAGCTCGCCGACGGCCTTTGAGGAACGTCGGATGGTCGTACTCGGGCTGGAACGGCGCGACCATGCCGATGACGAACGCATCCGGACCGAGGTGCAGCTGCTCGCGGATCTTGCGGCGCGCGGCCGGGTCGGGCTTGAAGCGCGTCGCGTCGATGCCCGGCGGAATCGTCAGCTGATCGCCCTCCGGAAATCCGACGCGGCGATGCTGCGCGCCGCCGGCATCCGACGCGTAGACGATGCGGTCGGCAGTCGGTGCGGCCTTGGCGGCGTACTTGATCTTCTGGCGATCGATCATGCCCGCACCGCGCGGCAGCGGCGCGGTGTTGCCGACGGTCCAGACGACCTTGATCTTGCGATCGCAGCGCTTGCGCACGCCGTTGGCGAAGATCTGCGCCGTGTAGCCCCACGCGTGGATCACGTCGGGCCGGAACGCCTTGGCGGCCTTGACCAGCTCGCCGAATGCGCCGAACGAAAACTTGCTTGCGCGACAGCGCGACGTCGTGAACCGGCACGCCGTTCTGGCGCAGCACTGCGGCCGGCACCGCGCCGGGCGCGAGGCAGACCACCTGCGTCTTGACGCGCTGCTTCGGCATGCGCGTGAGCAGCGGCATGAGCAACGACTGTTGCAAGCCGGCGGCGACGGCCGCCGAGCTCACGACATGCAGAATGCGAATTTGTCGAAGATTTGCTTCGGACACGATCGATGAGCGCACGCAGGTTTAACCGACCGCCGATGCTAGCAGTAGTGCAATTGAGCACGTCCCTGCACACGCGGAAATTGTTAAACCGCCCACAGTTCCCAGGTGACGAGAATTGGCAGGTCGAGACGCGGGTCACACCGCGGTGCGCGATTTCGCTCACCGCCCACAAATAAGTCGCCGCATAGGCCCGATAGGGCCGCCAGCCGTCCGCCAGCGCCAGCAGCGCGCGCCGGCGAGTCGACCTGCGCCGCGCGGATCAGCCCGAGATCGGTTTCGGGGAACGCGTCGGGATCGCGCCCGAGGCGGATCGCGAGATAGGCGCGCGTCCACGGCCCGAATCCAGGCAGCTGCCTTGAGCGCAGCCTCGACCTCCGGCCACGGCCGTTCGAAGTCCACGCGTCCATCGGCGGCAGCGCGCGCGAACGAGCGGATCGTCTCGACGCGCTTGCCGGGCATGCCGAAGCTGTCGAAGTTCGCGTCGGCCACGCATTCCGGCGTCACCGAGCCGCAGCGCTCGACCAGCCGGCGCATCAGCGTGCCGGCTGCCGCCACGGTCACCTGCTGGCCGAGGATCGTGCGCACGCACAGCTCGAACGGCGACCACGCGCCGAGCGGCCGCATGCCGGGCACGTTCGCGATGCGCCGCTTGCAGCACCGGCGAGCGCCGCAGATGCTTGTGAATGCGCTGCGCGTCGTAGCTCACATCGAGCAGCCGGCCGACGTTGTGCAGCACTTGCTCCGCCTTGACGCGTCCATTCGCCGTAACTCGCAGCTGCGCGGTCGCCGGGTCGTAGGCCACCGCGATCGTGCGTGCGCCGACCTGGCGCACGTAGCAGTCGTCCTCGATGCGCTCGAACTGCGGGATGAGCCGGTGCGCGAAATAGTCGAGCATGTGCCGCCAGGGAAACGGCGCGCGGACCGCGACGTGGCCGACGAGCATGACGGTGAACCTTAGCGCGCCGCTGCTGGCTGCGGCGGCGTGGCTGGTCACGCCGCCGATCAGCACCATGCGCATCGCTTCCTGCACCGACAGGTCCGTTTCCGTGAGCTCGGTAGCGGGCAGGTACAGCGTGTAGCCGCCGATCTGGTAGCTCATCGGGAAGTACACGGCGACGAGCCCGGCGGCGTTGTCGCCGAACAGGCGCGTGCTGACGTGCTCTTCCGTGACGAAGCCGATCAGCTGCGCGCTGCCGAAGCGCCACAGCACGACGCGCTTGAGATCGCGCGCCTTGCCGCCCGCGGGCAGGAACTGCGTGATGTCCTTGAAGGCGCCGAAGATCGTCTTGACGATCGGGATGCGCGCGAGGAACGCCTCGCCGATGCGCAGCAGGTAGCGCACGACGTATGCGTTGACCATCACGCCGACCAGCAGCACCAGCAGGAAGCCGACCACGCAGCCCGAGCCCCGGCCAGTAGCGGTCCTCGGGCAGCAGCGCGCGCAGCGGCCCGCTGAGAATCCGCTCGGCCGTGCTGCCGAGCCAGAAGACCAGGTAGACGGTGAGGGCCACCGGCAACACGGCGACCAGGCCCTTCAGGAAGGTATTCCACAACCGACGCATTGCGGCTCCGCTGCGCGCCCACGAACAGGTGGCGCGCAGTATAAACTCCGGCGCGCGCATCGCTCTGCGTCTGAATGTCTTCTGGTCGAACGTCCTTTGTAATGCTCAACCGTCTCACCGCGCTGGCGGCGCTCCTGGCGCTCGGCACGCATGGTCTCGTTCAAGGCGCTCAGCTGCCGCCCGCCGTCTCGCGCGCGATGGCGCGCGTCGGCGTCCCGGCGCAGCACGTCAGCATCTACGTGCGCGACGCGGGCACGAACGAGGTCGTCGTCGATCTCGAGCAGCGAAACGCCGCGCAGCCCCGCCTCGACGATCAAGGTGCTGACGACGTTCGCAGCGCTCGACATGCTCGGGCCGGCGTACACGTGGAAGACGCGCGCCTATGCCGCGGGCCGCGTCGATCACGGCGTGCTGTACGGCGACCTGTACCTGGTCGGCGGCGGCGATCCGTACATGACCGACGAGCGCTGGTGGAGCTTCGTGCAGGGACTGCGCGAGCGCGGCCTGGCGAAGATCACCGGCGACGTCGTCATCGACAACAACTACTTCGCGCCGATCACCGACAGCCGCGCCGACTTCGACGCGCAGCCGTTCCGCAGCTACAACGTGCTGCCCGACGCGCTGATGGTGAACTTCCAGAGCTCGCGCTTCACGGTGAATCCGTTCGGCCAGCGCTCGCGGCCGCAGATCGTCGTCAGCCCGCTGCCGGCCAACCTGGTGCTCAAGAACGAAGTGCGGCTCGGCACCGGCCGCTGCAACGCCGCCGACGGCGGCATCGTGTTCGACATGCCCGATCGCACCGATCCGAACACGCTGGTCGTGCGCGGCGTGTTTCCGGTCTCATGCGGCGTCTACTCGGTGACGCGCGCGATCATGACCGCGCCGGACTACGCATACGGCACGTTTCGCACGATGTGGACGCAGTCGGGCGGCGCGATCGACGGCGCCGCGCGCCTGGCAGCGGTGCCGCAGGATGCGCGCCTGCTGTTCGAGTACGACTCGCTGCCGCTCGCCGAGATCATTCGCCTCGTCAACAAGTTCTCGAACAACGTCATGGCGCGGCATCTGCTGCTGACGCTGGGCGTGGAAAGCCTCGGCCCGCCCGCGACGGCCGAGCGCGGGCGCAACGCGATGCGCGCGTGGCTCGCAAGGCGCGGCATCCACGCCGACGGCTTCGTGCTCGAGAACGGCTCCGGCCTGTCGCGCACCGAGCGCGTCACGGCGCGCGGCATGGGCGAGATGCTCGACGTCGCGTGGCACAGTCCGTTCATGCCGGAGTTCGCCGCATCGCTGCCGCTGTCGGCGACGGACGGCACGCTGCGCAATCGTTTCAACTCGCCCGGCATGCACGGACGCATTCGCCTGAAGACCGGCCGCATCGACGACGTGAGCGCGCTCGCCGGTTTCGTCAACGCCGCATCGGGCCGCACTTACGTCGTCGTGATCATGATCAATCATCCCGGCGCGCACGCCGGCAGCGGCGAAGCGATTCAAGCCGAGCTGATTCGCTGGGTGTTCGGCCAATGAGTTCCTACCTGACGGGCGATTCTCTACGCGCGATCTGTACCTGCGAGCTGCTTTGGCAACAGCTCGCGCGCGGCACCGCTTCGCTGCACAGCCGTCGCCACGTTTGCGGCTCGTCACGAGCTTGCACACCGCAGGCACGCAGGAGATTTGGAACATGAATCGAGCAGTTGTTTTGGCAATGGTCGTCGCAGGAGCGTCCGCCGGCTCCCTGGCCTGCAGCAGCGCTTTCGCGCAGGGGTCGAGAACGACGAAGGCTTCTATATCGGCGGCGGCGTTGGTCAGTTCAACGTCCAGATCGACGACGTCGACGATACGGACGAAGCCATCCAGACGCTCGACGACGACGACACGGCGTGGAAGGCGTTCGTCGGCTGGCGCATGAATCCATACTTCGCGCTGGAGTTGGCGTACATCGACTTCGGCGGCCCGAGCGATCGCTTCGAAGCCGTCGGGCTCGAGCGGCGATTTCGCGGTCGACCTGAGCGGCTTCGCGCCGTACGTCATCGGCACGATTCCGCTCGGCCCGGTCGAGCTGTTCGGCAAGGTCGGCTACTACTTCTACGACGTCGACGCGTCCGTGGATCTCGACGACCGACGGTCCGGACTTCGATTCCAGCGCGAGCGAGCGAGGACCTGCTGTACGGCGTCGGCGTCGGCATGACGTTCTTCGAGCGTCTGAACGCGCGGCTCGAGTACGAGAAGATCGACTCCGGACTTCGTCGACGACGCGGACGCGCTCTGGTTCTCGGGCACAGTGGACGCTTCTGAGAAGCTTCTAGACGCGCGATCCTGCACTGGCAAGCGCCGGGCACCCCAGGTGCCCGGCGCGCCGTCGAAGACGCCGGGAAGCTGCGCGGCGCATTGCAGGCAGCGGCCCTGCGCGTCCAGCCGCCATTCGCCCAGCTCGTACCAATCGCGCTCGATCACGCGGCTGCCGCAGCCGGCGCAGTACGTGCTCGAGCCTGCCGGGTCGTGCACGTTGCCGGTGTAGACGTAGCTGCAGTCCGTTCTTCAGCGCGATCTCGCGCGCGCGCGTCAGCGTCGCGGCCGGCGTGCGCGGCTTGTCCATCATCTTCCAGTCCGGATGGAACGCAGTGAAGTGCAGCGGCACGTCCGGACCGAGCTTGTCGGCGATCCAGCGCGTCATCTGCTCCAGCTCGGCGTTCGAATCGTTCTCGTCGGGAATCAGCAGCGTCGTGATCTCGAACCACACCTGCGTCTCGTGCCGCAGATACTCCAGCGTCTCGAGCACCGCGCCCAGCTCGGCGCCGCAGATCTTGCGATAGAAGCGCTCGGTGAAGCCTTTGAGATCGACGTTCGCCGCATCCATGTGGCGGTAGAACTCGGCGCGCGGCTGCGGGCACATGTAGCCGGCCGTGACGGCGACGCTGCGCACGCCACGCTCGCGGCAAGCGTCGGCGACGTCGATCGCGTACTCCATGAACACGACCGGATCGTTGTACGTGTACGCGACGCTCGCGCATCCGAGGCGCTGCGCCGACGCCGCGAGCTGCTCCGGACTCGCGCGGTCCGCGAGCGTGTCCATCTCGCGCGACTTGCTCATGTCCCAGTTCTGACAGAACTTGCAGGCGAGATTGCAGCCGGCCGTGCCGAACGACAGCACCGAGGTGCCGGGCAGGAAATGATTCAGCGGCTTCTTCTCGATCGGATCGACGCAGAAGCCGCTGGAGCGGCCGTAGGTGTAGAGCTTGACCTCGCCGCCTTCGACGCCGCGCACGAAGCACAAGCCGCGCTGCCCGTCGTGCATCTTGCAGGCGCGCGGACAGACGTCGCATTGCACGCGACCGTCGTCGAGCTTGTGCCAATACTTCGTCGGGTGATACATCACGACGCAATCATGCGCCCCGAGCGAGGAAACACAAGCATCGGCCGCCGGCCGTCGCGGGCCTGTTCTATCCCGACGACGAACGCGAGCTGCGCGACGTCGTGTCGGAATACCTTCGACAGCACAGCACCGCGCTGACATCTGCCGCGCCGCCGAAGGCGCTGATCGTGCCGCACGCGGGCTACATCTATTCCGGCGGCATCGCCGCGGCCGCGTACGCGACGGTTGCATCGCTGCGGCAAGTCGTTCGCCGCATCGTGCTCATCGGCCCGAGTCATCGCGTGTATCTGCGCGGCATGGCGGTGCCCGCCGCCAGTTCGTTCGCGACGCCGCTCGGACGCAGTCGCGATCGATCGACGAGCTGAAGTCGCTGCTCGCTGCAACGCGGCGACGTCGTCGAGGCCGATGCGCCGCACGCGCAGGAGCACTGCCTGGAAGTTCAGCTGCCGTTCCTGCAGATGCTGTTCGACGATTTCACGCTGCTGCCGCTCGTGCTCGGCTCGATCGCGCCGGAGCACGTCGCGGCCGCGCTCGCGAAGGTGTGGGGCGACGCAGCGACGCTGGTGCTGGTGAGCTCGGACCTGAGTCACTATCACACCTACGACGCAAGCGCGGCAGATCGACGCCGTCACGAGCGCCGCGATCCTGCGCCGCGAGACCGACGCTGGCGGGTGAGCAGGCGTGCGGCGCCGTCGGCATCAATGGCCTGTTGCATCTCGCCGGCCAGCGCCAGCTCGCGGTCTCGGAGATCGCGCGCTGCAATTCCGGCGACACCGCAGGCGACCGGTCGAGAGTCGTGGGCTACGGAGCGTTCGCGGTTCATGAGCCTGGCCACGCCTGAGCGTCGCGAGCTGCTCGCGCTCGCGCGAGCGTCCATCGACTCCGCGCTGTCGAACGGGCGTGCACGGCGGCGAGCTCGTGCCGTTCACTGCGGCGCGCTGCTGACCGGACGCTCACGGTGCGGCGCTCCTCGTTCGTGACTTTGCGTCGTGGCGACGAGCTGCGCGGCTGCTGCGGAACGCTCGACGCGCCGCGGCCGCTCGCCGAAGACGTGTGGCGCAACGCCTGGGCGGCGGCGTTCAGCGACTATCGATTCCCGCCGCTGACCGCGGCTGAATGGCCGCAAGTCGACTTGCATCTGTCGCTGCTCACTCGGCCCGAGCCGCTCGAGTCACGACCGAAGCAGCAACTGCTCGCGCTGCTGCGGCCGTCGATCGACGGACTGATCCTCGAATCGGAAACCGGGCGCGCGACGTTCCTGCCGGCGGTGTGGGAGCAGATTCCGGAGCCGGCGCAGTTCGTGCGGCAGCTCAAGATGAAAGCGGGCTGGCCGGCCGACGTACTGGTCCGATCGCGTGCGCGTGCTTCGCGCTACACGACCGAGAGCTTCGGCGAGGAATCGCTGAGGCTCAGGAATGTCCGGCTGAAGCCGGACCGACGAGAGTCGAGCAGCGCGCGGATCGGCACTTCGATCCACGACGGCCGCTGTTCGAGCTCGCGCCGCAGCTCGTGCAGCGCGCACTCGATCTGGAACAGCGCGGTCAGCGCCGCGAACGTCGCGTCGTCGGCGGGAACGCAGCTCGATTCGACGGCCGCACGCCGATAGCCCTGCAGGAAGAACTGCGTGGTCTGCCGCAGCCATTCGTCCAGCGCCGGCACCAGCGGATCGCGCAGATCGGGGCGACCCATGCCGACGCGATCCAGCGCCGTCGCACGCGCATAGTCGAACGAGCGCAGCACCGTCGCGACGTCGCGCAGCGGCGAATCCTTGCTGCGTCGCTCGTCGAGCGGCAGCGATGCGTTGCCTTCGAAACCGGTGATCAGCAAATCGTCCGCCACCAGCAGCACCTTGCCGAGGTGCAGGTTGCCGTGGTGACGCATCTTCAGCCCCGCGACGGGTCCGCTGCACAGCTCGCGAATGCGCACGAACAAGCGCTCGCGTGACGCGAGCAGCTCCTGCGCGCGCGAGCGCTTGCCGCTCGCCGAGCGCCGGCATGCGCTCGCGCAGCGCGCGCAAGACGTCGTTCTGCGTCGAAATGAATGGCGCTGTACCAGCGCGACTGATCCGCACTCTTCAGCGGCTCGGTCGCGAACGCCGGATCGCCGGGATCTGCGCCCGCCAGCACGCAGTGCATCTGGCCGATGCGCCGTCCGAGCGTGTGCATCTGCGCAGTGAAGAGCGCGTGCGGCGAGTCGCCCGCCGCGGCGTCCTGCGCCGACGAACATCGTCGTCGCGTAGCGCTCCAGGTGATTGAGCGCGTAGTTCCACACGTCGCCCTGGTGGCCGACCGCGGCGAACAATGCGGCCAGCACGTCGTGGTCTCGCCTGCCACGTGCGCGACGCTGCCCGCGAGCGGCGCGATCGATCGATAGCCCGCGCGCGTCAGGAAGCTCGTCATCTCGACGTCCGGGTTCGGCCCGGCCTCGGCGCGACGGTACGCCTTGAGGAACACGCTTCTCGTCGAGGATCACGCTGGTGTTGGTCGCGTCCGCGCCGACATGGTTGGTCGACTGGCCGCGCACGTCCGCGAGCGCAGGCACCTCGCCCGTCGAACGAAACTGCAGTTCGCCGCCGGCGAACGGCACGGTCGCGTTCGCGGCCGTGCAATGCACGAGGCCGAGGCAGAACGCGGGATCGGCGAAGGCGTCGATCAGCACGCCGGCGCGCGCGTGCTCGCGCACCTTCGCGAGAGTCCACTCGGCCGTGCGCAGCGCGCCGCGTGTCCTGGCCGTCTTCCCAAGCAAGCGCGAGCGGCAGGAAATAGCGCTGGCGCGTGCCGCCGATCTCGGCATCGACGAACGACAGCAGGAACGTCCGGTGCTCGTTGCGCCAGAGCGCGGCCGGCCCGAGGCGCGTCGCAGTGAGTGCGCCGCTGTGCTGCGCGAACCAGCTGCGCGGACGCAGGAACTCCGGCAGGACTTCCTGCTCGAGCTGCTGCCGCGCGCGGCGCGCGACGCTGCTCGCGCTCGGCCCGCCGACCTGGTCCGGCAGGAATGTCGCCAGCTCCTGCGACAGCACCAGCACCGGCAGCTCGGTCGCCGGCAGCCGCTCGACGTGCCAGGACGGCGGCGGCGCCGAATCGCTCAACAGCATCCAGAAGAAGCCGTGCGCCGGGAGCGTCAGGAAGTACGGCAGATCGCCGATCGGCGGAAACGCGTTGCGTCCCATCAGCTCGACCGGCACGCGGCCCTTGTACTTCGACAGGTCCAGCTCGACCGCCTGCGCGGTCTGCGACAGATTGGCGACGCACAGCACGATCTCGCCGCCGAACGTGCGCACGTACGCGATGATCTTGCGGTTCTGCGGCCGCACGAACTCGAGCGTGCCGCGGCCGAAGCACTGATGCTGGCGGCGCACGGCGAGAATGCGCCGCGTCCAGTTGAGCAGCGAGCGACGGATCGCGGCTCTGCGCTTCGACGTTCACCGCCTGATAGCCGTAGATCGGATCCATGATCACCGGCAGGTACAGCCGCTGCGGATCGGCGCGCGAGAAGCCGGCGTTGCGATCGATGCTCCATTGCATCGGCGTGCGCACGCCGTTGCGATCGCCGATGTAGATGTTGTCGCCCATGCCGATCTCGTCGCCGTAGTAGATGATCGGCGAGCCGGGCATCGACAGCAGCAGGCTGTTCATCAGCTTGATGCGGTCGACGTCGTTGCTGAGCAGCGTCGCGAGCCGCCGGCGGATGCCGACGTTGACGCGCATGCGCGGCTCCTGCGCGTACATCCGGTACATGTAGTCGCGCTCGCGGTCGGTGACCATCTCCAGCGTCAGCTCGTCGTGGTTGCGCAGGAAGATGGCCCACTGGCAGTTCTCGGGGATGTCCGGCGTCTGCCGCATGATCTCCGCGATCGGATAGCGATCCTCGAGCGCCACCGCCATGAAGATGCGCGGCATCAGCGGGAAGTGATAGGCCATGTGGCACTCGTCGCCGTCGCCGAAGTACTCGCGCACGTCCTCGGGCCACTGGTTCGCCTCGGCGAGGAACATGCGCCCGGTGTACTCGGCGTCCATCGCCGCGCGCATGCGCTTCAGCACCGCGTGCGTTTCCGGCAGGTTCTCGTTGTTCGTGCCCTCGCGCACGCACAGGTACGGAATCGCATCGAGCCGCATGCCGTCCACGCCCATGTCCATCCAGAAGCGCATGACCTCGATGACCGCTTCGACGACGCGCGGGTTGTTGTGATTGAGATCGGGCTGATGCGAGAAGAAGCGATGCCAGTAGTACTGGCCGGCGACCGGATCCCACGCCCAGTTCGAGCTCTCGGTATCGGTGAAGATGATGCGCGTGCCGGCGAACTTCTTGTCGTCGTCGCTCCACACGTAGAACTCGCGCTCGGGCGAGCCGCGCGGCGCGCGGCGCGCGCGTCTGAAACCACGGATGCTGGTCGGACGTGTGATTGATGACCAGCTCGGTGATGACCTTCAGCCCGCGGCGATGCGCCTCCTGCGACGAACTCGCGGAAGTCCTCCAGCGTGCCGTAGTCGGGGTGCACGTTGGTGTAGTCGGCGATGTCGTAGCCGTCGTCGCGCATCGGCGACGGATAGAACGGCAGCAGCCAGATCGTGTTGACGCCCGAGCTCCTGGATGTAGTCGAGGCGTCTGCGTCAGGCCGGCGAAGTCGCCGATGCCGTCGCCGTTGGCGTCGTGGAACGCCTTGACGTGCATCTGATAGATGATGGCGTCCTTGTACCAGAGCGGGTCGTCGGTCATGGGTGTTGGTTAGGGTACCGCTGACTTGGCTCGTAAACGCCTGCCCGGGTACGAAGGTTCCGCAAGGCGTGGCCACGGCTCAAGAAATCCGCGCGGCGGCCGATGACGCTCGCGAGGACGTGCGCCCGTGCTGAACCCGAAATCGCCACTCGAATCCCTGCTCGCGCCCGGGCTGCGGCTCATGCAGGCCGTGCGCCTGCCCGTGAAGTTCGCGATCGTCGCGGCAGCGCTGCTGGTGCCGCTGTGCGTCGCGGTCTACGGCGTCGTCGACTACGCCCAGCGCAACATCGCCTTCGTGCAGGTCAGCGACAACTCCAAGCTGACGCTCGATCCCGAGCTCGATTCGTACTACACGCTGGCGCTCGCTCATCGACCAGGCGCCGAAGCTGGCGACGGCCGCAGATCAGCTGGACGTGGCGCGCACGTCCATGTTGCACGATTCCATCGTCGAGGCAGCAAAGCGGGCGATTGCTGCAAACGCAGCGCTGGCCAGCGACTTGTCGATCGATGAGCTGGAAGGTGCCTATGCGCGCTTCCTGAGCGCTGCCAACACAGACGCGGCAACCGTAGCCGGCCGCGAGCTCAGCCGGAGCACGCTGTCGCTGGCGACGCGCTCGTCGGAAGCGCTCGATCGACTGATCGCAGAACGCATCGATGGGTTCGAGTCGCATCGCAATCAGTTGCTCGGTCTGACGCTGCTGTCGCTGCTGCTCGCCGTTTACCTCATCAGCGGCTTCTACTTGTCCAATCTGCGTGGCTTCGGGGCGCTCATCCTGCGCATGCGCAAGCTGGCGCAGGGCGATCTCACCGCGAACTTCGCGGCGCGCGGCCGCGACGAGGTCAGTCAGCTGATCGGCGCGTTCAATGCCAGCCGCGAGCAGCTGCTGGGCCTGGTGCAGCGGATCAGCGAGGTCAGCGAGACGCTCGATGCCAACGGTCGGCAGATCGCAGCCGCGAGCGAGGATCTGAGTCATCGCGAAGCGTCACGTTCGGCGGCGATCCGCGCGACGAGCGACAGCGCGCGCGACGTGAAAGACAGCGTGCAGCTCAATCTCGACAACGCGCTGCAAGGTGAGCGGCTGGCTGCGCAGGCGCACGGCACAGCGACTCGCGGCAACGAAGTCGTGAGCGAGGTCGTGACGACGATGCAGGCCATCACCGGCTCGTCCCGGCGCATCGGCGACATCATCGGCGTCATCGACGAGATCGCGTTCCAGACCAACCTGCTGGCGCTGAATGCGGCAGTCGAAGCCGCGCGTGCGGGCGAACAGGGTCGCGGCTTCGCGGTCGTCGCGAACGAGGTTCGCAATCTCGCGCAGCGCTCCGCTGCCGCCGCCAATGAAGTGAAGAAGCTCGTGGGCGCGTCGCTCGCCGACGTCGAGCGCGGCGCGACGCTGGTCGCGGGCGCCGGCGCGACGATGCACGAGATTCTGAGCGCGGTCGAGCGTGTCACCGGCATCATGAAAGAGATCGGCGTCGCGAGCCGCGCACAAAGCGACGATATCGGCCGGTTGAACCAGTCGATCCACCGGATCGACAGCGACACTCAACAGAACGCCGAGCGTGTGGAGCAAACCGCGGCCGTCGCGCGCTCGCTGCGCGGCCAGGTCAACGTATTGTTGGACGTGGTGAGCTCGTTCACGCTCAGCAGTGCCCCGCCAACGCCGGCCGGCGCAGCACGATCCGACGCTATTCGCGAAGCTCCGCGAGCTCAGCGCTCCGCCGCCTGATCGCAGCCTGCAGCGCAGACCGGCGCGGCATTGACAGCCGGCGCCGGCGGCTCGTACTTTGCGGTCTCGAATCCACCTGCACTCGATGACGATTCGGGAGCTGCCATGGCCGATGGCGACATGCCGCGCGCAAGTTTTCATTCGATGTGCGACGGCACGAAGGAAGACTGGGACCGCATCAGCGAGCGCGATGAAGCCGTTCATCGTCGAGCTGCCCGATCGGGTGCTCGCGCACCTGAAGATGCTGCAGGGAGATTGCGGCGGCTTCGCCATCGATCGTCTCGAGCATTGCCTGCAAACGGCGACTCGCGCTCATCGCGACGGCCGCGACGAGGAGTACGTGGTCTGCGCGCTGCTGCACGACATGGGCGACATCCTCGGCCCGCGCAACCACGCCGATGTTGCTGCCGCGATCCTCAAGCCGTTCGTGTCCGAGCAGAACCACTGGATGGTCGAGAAGCACGCGATCTTCCAGGGCTACTACTTCTTTCATCACCTCGGCCTCGACCGCAACATGCGCGAGGAATTCCGCGACCATCCGTGGTACGCCGTCACCGAGGAGTTCTGCCGCGTGTACGACGGCCCGGCGTTCGATCCGCGCTTCGTCAGCATGCGGCTCGAGGAATTCGAGCCGATGGTGCGGCGGGTGTTCGCCACCGTGAAGAACTCGATCTACGTGCCGAAAGCGGCGCCCGCGCCGTTCTGAATCGCCGACGTCGATTCGCCCGACGAAAGCGGCTTGTGCCGGTCCGCCGCAGAACGTAGCCTGTGACAGACCGACAGCCCCATCGCGCACCCCACCGACCCATGCCGCGCCCTTTCTGCGTCGTCGTCGCGACCCTCCTGGCCGCCTTTCCCTGCCGCCTGGGCCGCCGACGCCCCGCACCGGCCGGAATCGCAGCAGGAATAT
This sequence comes from uncultured Gammaproteobacteria bacterium, assembly GCA_963830745.1. GTDB lineage: Bacteria > Pseudomonadota > Gammaproteobacteria > Steroidobacterales > Steroidobacteraceae > Steroidobacter. The sequence continues at coordinate 155,434 of CAWHNL010000004.1, read as the reverse complement.
TGGGCTCAGGTCGATCGCAAGGACTGGAGCGCCGCCATCGCGGCCGCCGAGCAGCTTGTAGCCACTGCACGCGACGCAGCCGCGCAGCAGCCGTTGGCGCTGGCCGAGGCACTGTCGCTGCTCGGTAACGCCCAGTACGGCGCCAAGGACTACGTCGCGGCCGAGAAAGCGTTCACGGAGTCCCTGCAGACCGTCGAGCAGCACGCCGGGGCGGCGAGCCCGAAGATGCTCGATCCGTTGCGGGGCCTGGGTTACACGCTGGCAGCGAGCGGGCAGCACGAAGAGGCGGTCCCGCGGCTCGAACGTGCGCTGCTGATCGACCGCCGCAGCTACGGGCTCTATGACGTCGGCCAGCAGAGCGTGCTGCGCCAGCTCGCGGAAAGCCTGTTCAAGATCGGGCGCACCGCCGACGCCGAGCGTCATGTGACTTACCTGGAGCAGCTCGGCCAGCGCGTCTACGGTCGGCGCGACCCGCGGCAGGTGCCGATCCTGTGCTTTGTAGCCGCCTGGCGCGCCGACACCGGCGACTTCATCAGCGCGCGCGCGATCGTACCGACGCGCGATCGCGCTCGTCGAGCAGAAGCTGGGTCCGAACGATCCGGCGGCAGTCGAGCCGCTGCGGGCGCTCGCCGCGACCTACACGCAGGAGCTCTTGTATTCGACGCTGGGGATCAGGACGCAGAGCCAGCGAACGGATGCCGACCGACGCCGATGGCACCAGCAACGAAACGAAGCCGATCAACCCGCGGTACCTGGGCGGCGAAGGCGAGAAAGCGCTGGAGCGCGCGTTGAAGATTCTGGAAGCGCAGCCGCCGTCGGCGCACGACACGCTCGTCGCGACGCTGATCCAGACGGGCGACTGGTACCAGATCAAGCACGCTGCCCGAAAAAGCGCTGCCCTACTATCGCCGCGCAGCCGCGTTGAGCGCGACGCTCGCGGGAGCGGCGACGGCGACGGCAGCCAGCTCACGCGACAGCAGCAACAGAGCCCGCGCCGTTGAGCTTCCCCGTGCGCGTCTATTACCCGGCGCCGACGAACGCCGTACGCAACACCACGCTGCCGGCCGAGCAGGTGGACGAGCGGTTCGTCGAAGTGCAGTTCACCGTGACCGATGAGGGCGAAGTGTCGAATGCGAAGATCACGGGCGCGAGCGGCACGCCGCGCGAGGCCGCAGACGCGCTGACGGCGATCCGCGCCGCGCGCTTCCGTCCCAAATTCGTCAACGGCGAGCCGGTCGAGACGACCGGGATGACGAATCGCGAAGTGTTTCGCACCCGCAAGGAAGCCGTCGACGGCGGGCGCTGAAAATCAGCTGTGCCGGCGGCGGCGGCCTGCGGCCGTCCTTCGCGGGCCGTCGCTCGCGCGTCGTCTTCGCGGGCACGTCGTCTTGCTTCTGCGAGTCGTCCGACTCGTCTCCCGAATCGTCCTTCTCGGGCTGACCGCCCGTCGTGCCCGGCGCTGCCGGGCTCGGGTTGCGGCGTGTTCGTCGGCTGGCAGCGGGCTCGGACGCCGGCTTCGCGAGCGTGTCGGCCGTGGCGCCTTGCGGCAGCAGCCCGCGCACCGTCGCCTGCTCGCGGAATTCGACGGCCAGCTTCGCGCCGGCATCGCGCATCGCGAGCGCAGTCGCAGTCTGCAGCGGCGGCGCGCTCGACAAGCCCTGCGGCGGGCGACGTGCCGTAACCCGTGAAGCCCCACGAGTCCGCGAGCTTGCCGTCGGGCAAGTAGATGTTCACGCGATACTTGATGCTCACCGCGAAGAACGGCGAGCCGGCATCGCGCGGCGTGACGAATGCGAACTCCTCGATGCTCGGCTCCAGGATCGCGCGGACGCCGCCGCTCAGCCTGCGCTGGCCGGCGTTGACGCTTTCGACCGCGACGACGCGCTCGAACATCGCGTTCATCAGCCGCGTGATGCCGTCGGACTGCGCCTTGCCGAGCTCGACGTGCCAGTCGGTGCTCCAGCGCTCCTCGTTGTGCACGTAGGTCGAGAATTCCTTCGGGATGAACAGCGCGACCGCGATCGGGATCTTCACGACCAGCGGCGTCGGGATGTTCGTGTTCGCGATCAGGCGTACCGGGCCGCAGCCGGCCAGCGCCACCAGGGCGAGCGCGCCCAGGCCGCAGCGAGCGGCGCGCGGAGTTTGTGAGATCCTGCTGCCGGTGTTCATGATGGCGATGGCCTCGGTTGCGCCGGGTACCGCCGGCTTCGGCGGCACCAGCGTCGCCGATCGTGAAACTTCGTGACGCGAGCGCTCCGGCTCGTTCAGTCCGACGAAAGTACCGCCGTTGCGTTGACACAGTATGCGCATCAGGGTCGCGAAGCGGATGCTGGTGTATTGCGGCGCGTCCGGCCGCACGGGAAAGCCGATAGCGTGAATACGCACGCGACGCTCGCCGGTTTCATCCTCGCGATTGATGATGTCCACGCCCTTGACGACCGAGTCGATCGACGAACCGGTGAACTCGTCGCCGAGCACATACAGGCTGATCTTCTTGTCCTTGGAGTGATAGGTACGGATCGCCTCGACGATGCCTTCGATCGGGCTGGAGTTCGAGAACGCGTTCCAGGTGCGCAGCCGCTCGATCGCCGTGCGGCGCTGCGCCGGCGTGTCGGGAATCCACTTGCCGCGGTAGCCCGTGAACATGTAGACGCCTTCGTCGTTCATCACCTGGAAGCCCTTCACCTTCGGGTACAGGTTCAGCGTCTCCTCCATCTTCTGCAGCATCATCGGCCAGACATAATTGAACATGCTGCCCGAGGTATCGATGACGAAGATGATGTACTCGCTGTCGACCGGAATTCCGCCGATGGCGTCGTCCTTCTTGCGGCGGAAGCCCTGCCCGAGCAGGCGCTTCATCTCCTCGGTCAGCGTCTGCTGTGCGGAAGCCAGCCGGCCTTCGAGCTGATTGGCGACGTCCGCCTCCTGCTTGGACGCGTGGAACTTGCCGCGGACGTCGCTCAGGTCGCCCTGCAGCCGCGCGATGCGCAGCTTCTCGTCCGACAGCTGGACCTGCTTCGCCTTCAGGTCGCGATTCAGGATGTCGCTCTGGCCCTGGATGTCGATCAGCTCGTCCTGCAGTTTCAGCAGCTGCTGCTGCAGGTCTTCCTCGCGACTGCTCGATCTCCGGCGAGCGCATGTTGCTGAGCACCAGCAGCAGCACGACCGAGCCGAGGCCGCAGGTGATGCAGTCCAGGAACGAGATGCTGAAGATCTCGGTCTCGCGGCGTTTGACTCGTCGTGGCATGGCGCGTCCCTACGGCCAGTCCTTCGACGGGCTCAGGAACGAGCCGCCGGTGGCGCGCGACGCGACCCAGAATGCGCTCGGCGCGATCGGATCGCCTTCCATCGGCATCAGGATGACGTTGAACGGCACGTCGCGCGGATATTTCGCGAACGCGCGCTCGAACAGCTTGAGGCGGTCGTCGCCGTCGATGGTCTTGCGGATCAGCGGCGCGCTCGCGCCCTGCGTCGGCAGGCCGTCGGTGATCATGATCACGTTGTCGGGCCGCGGGTTGAGCGCGTTCATCGCGATGAACGCGTTCTCGAGGCTGGTGCCGTCCTTCGGCACGATCTTGTGCAGCGCCTGCAGCGCCTCGGTCAGCGCGTTCGGATCGTTGGCCTTCAGCCACTTGCCGTCGGTGCTTCGGCTGCAGCGCCCAGGCCTTGGTGTTGAATGCGTACATCTGGAACTGCGCTTCCAGCGGCAGCTGCGCCGCGAGCCAGTCGACGGTCGAAAGCGTGCGCCGCCACTTCTCCGACATCAGCTTGCGCGTCTCGGACATGTTGCGCATGCGCAGGACGTTGACGACTGTTTCGTCGAGCATGCTGGCGGAGACGTCGACCAGCACGCAGGATGTGCTCGCCGCCGACCTTCAAGCCCGTCAGATATTGCCGATCGCCGGTGCCGACGAAGCCGCGCACGCGCGTGCCGGTGGCGCTCGGATCCGTGGCTCGCGCCTTCCAGGCGGCGCGCGCCTTCTTCGAGCGACTTGAGATCGGCCTTGAGCCGCTCGATCGCCTCGCGGCGCGACAGCGTCTCCTTGTCGGCAGTCGGCGAGCTCCACCTTCAGGCGCTCGGTCTCGTCCAGGACGCGCGTGCCCAGCCCTTCGGTGCTGCACCTTCTCGTCTTCGGTCATGATCATGGAATTGCGCAGCTGCACGAGATGCTGGTAGCCCTCGAGCACCTGCTCTTCCAGCTTGCGAGACCTCGGCGCGCTTGCGCCTGCGACTCGGTCGGACTTGCGCAGGCCGCCCTGCGCGTTGATCAACACATAGACGAGCACCACCGACCCGAATGCACAGGTGATGCAGTCGAGGAACGACATGCTGAAGACTTCAGTCTTGCGGCGCGCCATCGTCGTTCACCAGTTGAATCAGCTCGAGCGTGACGCCGGGCGAGCCCAGGCGCAGACGATCGCCCACGGTAAGTGCCGTGCGGCCCGACCACGCGTTCTTCGTTTACGTAGGAACCGTAAGTACTGTGATCCTCGACCATGACGGCGCCGTTGCGCCGGACGACCGTGCAATGCGAGCGCGACACGCCGGGCGAGGACGCTCGGCAACACCAGCGCGCGTCGCTGCGCGTCCGACGGACCAGCCGATCACCAGCGGCTGGTCGGAAATGCGCCAGGCGCGGCCCTGGAACAGCAGGTGCGTCGGCCGCAGCGGCGCCGGCGTCGCTTCCGGCTCTGCAGTCGACTTCGCCGCCCGCGGCGCGCGCGATCGGCAGGTGATAGACGAGCGCGAGCGAGTCCGGGCCGGCGGATCGCGGCTTCGTACTGAAGCGCGCCGAGCGCAGCGGCGCCGCGCGGCAGCACGCTGGATCTCGCAATCGCGCAGCGTGCCGAAGCGCTCGAGCAGTCCGGGCAACGCCGCGATGCGCGGTGCGAGACGCGCAGCTCGATCTGCATGCCGGCGACGCGCGCGCCCTGCACCAGGCGCAGCAGCTCGACATAGTGCGGTTCGAGCCGCGGCGATCAGCTGCGCGCGCTCGATCTCGATTTCCAGCGGCCGGTCGCCGAACTGCATGCCGACGACGATCTGTCTCCTGCTCGCGCAATTGGCCGAGCCAGCGCCGGCAACTGATCGACCAGGCGCTGCTCGGTGCCCGCGTCGTGCAGCGGATCGAAGCGCGTCTTGCGGATGAACGTCTCGGCGATGAACTGCATCCAGCGTCTGCTGCATGTCGAGCACGCCGTGACGCAGCGCGATCTCGTAGCGGCTGCGCTTGAGGCCCGAGCGCTCGCCGCCGGTGTACTCCAGCACCGTGAGGATCGCCTGATGCAGCTCCAGGTCCAGATGCAGCACGCGCGCCGGCGCCGGCTCCAGGCTGCACGCAGCGAGCGCGGCGTCGACCAGACCCGCGACGCGCACGCCGGTTTCGTTGATCACGCCGAGCAGCAGCGCGAGCTGCTCGCGGCTGTAGCCGGCGGGAACGGCGAGCAGCACGCTCTCGCCTTCGGCCTTGTGCGGCCCGAGCAGCGCTTCGGCCTGCGCGAACGCGACATCCGCGGTCGTGCGCGCGAGCCGCGACGGCCGCGTCAGCGGCTCGGTGCTCAGGCGCGCGCCAGAAGTTCGTGTGCGCGAGCAGCGGCTTCAGACGCACGCGCTCCGCCGCGTCGTTCGCCCGTCAGCGTCCTGCTCGTCGTCGAGGACCGCGATGCCCGGCGCCTCGGTCAGCACCTCGCTGTCCTCGCCGCGGCGGCGGGCGAGCAGCAGGCCGGAATCGATGAGCTCGAGTGCGAGCAAGTTATCTCACCTGCATGTGCCGGATCAGCTGCTGATCGATCCAGTGATCCGTGTTGTGCACGAACCGCTCCTGCGTCTGCTGCAGCTGGTGCAGGAAGAACATCAGCACGATCGTCAGCGACAGCGCGACGAACGTGGCGTTGAACGCGATGCCGAGGCTCGAGGTCACGTTGGTGATGTCGCCGCTGACCGCCTTGTGGGCTTGCAGCAGCGCATCGCTGATGTGACGCACGGTGCCGATGAAGCCGATCGCCGGGATCGCCCACGCGATGTAGCGGATCATCGCGAAGCCCGAGTCGAGCCGGTCGGCTTCGGAATCGCACACGGCGCGCGAGGTCTCGGCCGAATCGCGGATGCTGCGCGTCGCGGCGAAGCGATCGAGCGTGCGCTGCAGCGCGCGCACGACGAGCATTGCCTTCTCTTCCGGCGGCAGCTGCTCCAGCTGCCGCGCGTAGTCCTTCGCGTCCTCCGGCAGCACCTTGATGCCTTCGGGCACGTGGATCAGCTCGCGGTCGAGGAGCTTGCGCTCGCGACGCACCAGCAGCGCCTTGTAGCCGATGATCAGCATCGCCCACACGAAGTGGATGATCTCGGCTTCCTGCTCGAAGCCGTTGACGACCAGGAAGAACGAGCGCTCCGGCACGTAGTTCGGATCGGCGTGCATGCGCGCCTGCTCGGCTGCGATGATCGCGTCGCCGTTCGGCCGGATCCACGCGACGTAGGTCGCGTGCACGACGAGCGATCGTGAAGATCAGCGCGATCAGCGTGACGAAGAACTCGCTCGGGTAGTGGAACCGGCGAGCGCGGAGCCGGTGCGGCTGGCAGTAACCATAGGGTGCTCTTTGCGTCAGATGTCGATCGGGAATGACACGTCGAAGTCGGCGCGAACCTGCTCGGTCGGCATGAAGCGCTGCGGCGAAGGCCCTTTGCCGGCGCTGCGCTGTGGGCGGCGCTGCGTGTCGTCCTTCGCGCGCCTGCTCGTCGGTCTTCGGCGGCTCCTTGGCGCTGCCGCCGGCGTCGGCCTCGGCCGCGGCCTTCAGTGCGGCTTCGGCCTGCTCGGCGATGCTGCCCTTGCGCTTGGCTTCGCTTCGCGTCAGTCTTGGCGTCGCCCTGCGGCGTTCCTTGTCGGCTGCGGCGCCGGGTCCGGACTCTGTCGGCTTGCCGTCGGTCTTCTGCCGCGGCTGCCGGCTTCGGTGCCGGCGTCGGCGGCGACTCCGCCGCGAGCAACAGCGAGCCCGCCGCCCAGAAGACGGCGAGCAGAATCGAGCATGCGCATCGGTGGGTTCATGATTGCACCTGTCGCTCAGTCGGCATGCCTACTCGGCGTAGCGCGCGATGCGGAAGCCGACGTCGTTGCGCGCGCCTTCGCCGAAATCGCGCGCCGAGAGCCGCAGATCCGTCACGCCGGATTGCTTCCAGCTCGCGCCGCGGATGACGTGCTGCTTGCCGTCCGCCGGGCCGAGCGGGTCGACCAGCGCCTGGCTCGCGTCCACGCTCACAGTGTAGTAGTCGTGCACCCACTCGGCGACGTTGCCGCCGATGTCCTGCAGGCCGAGCGCGTTCGCCGGGAACTTGCCGACGGGCGCGGCCGCGGCGAAGCCGTCGTCGTAATCCGGAATGACATCCTGCACGATCAATCGTGCGGTCGTGTCCGCATAATTGCCCGAGCGCGGCGCGACCGGCAGCGCGTCGCCCCACGGATAGCGCCGCAGCTTGCTGCCGCCTTCGTAGCGCGCGACCCATTCCCACTCCGCATCGGTCGGCAGCCGGTAGCCCTTCGTCATCGGGATTCACGGCGACCAGCGTTTCGCCCTTCTTCTCGTAGGCGGGCGGCAGCCCGTCCTGCTCCGACAGCCAGTTGCAGTACAGCGCCGCTTCCTTCCAGGTGATGCCGACGACCGGCTGGTTGTCGAGGTCGAGCGTGTGATTGCCGACGATGCCGGAGCGATGCTCGGGCTTGAAGCGGCGGAACTGGGCGTTGCGTCACTTCCGTCACGCCGATGTAGAAGCCGCGCTTGAACTCGACGTCGCGCTGCGACTCGTTGGCGCGGCGACCCGGCTCGCGGCGCGGACTGCCCATCGTGAAGCGGCCGATCGGCATCAGACGCAGCTGCTGATCGAACTTCGTGCGCGCGACCGCGGGCGTCGCGGCGATGCGCGTCTGCTCCGGCGTCAGCAGCGTCGTCTCGACGCGCTGCTGCACGCCGGGACGCGGCGTGACGCTGGTCTTGAAATCGACGAAGCCGGTTTTGCGGATCTCGATCTCGTGCGTGGTCGCGACGAGCCGCAGCGTCTGGTTCGCGGCGCCGCTCGGCTTGCCGTCGATGAACAGCTGCGCATCGGCCGGCTGCGCGCGCACCGCGACTTCGCCGAACACGCCGCGTGAGCGGCACGGAAAGCGTGCGCTGCTCGCCCGCGCCCAACGACACCTGGCGCGTCGACGGCTTCGTAGCCGGGCCGCGTCAGGACGATGCTGTGATCGAGATCCGGCCGCAGCTCCAGCTCGAGCGGCGTCTGACCGCGATAGACGCCGGCAACCGAGACGCTCGCGCCCGGCGGATCCGAGCGCACCGCGAGCCGTCCGTCCGGCAGGCCGAGCTTGACCGGACCGAGCGCCAGCGGCTCGTTCGCCTTGACCTGGATGTCGGTCGTCCAGGGCTTGAACCCTTCGAGGCGCAACTCCACCGGATGCGCGCCCGCCATGATCTCCGCCTTCAGCGGCGTGACGCCGCGCGGCTCGCCATTGACGAGCAGCTGCGCGCCGGCGGGTTCCGAGGTCACGGTGACGATCGCCCCAGCCCGGCACGAGCTGCGGCTTGAACGTCTGCGTCTTGCCGAGGCCTTCGACGTCGACGTCGGCGCTGAACGGCTGATAGCGCTCCGCCGCGATCGCGACGCTGTGGCGTCCGGCTGCGAGCTCGAACTCGCCCGGCGCGTTGCCGGCTTCCTTGCCGTCGAGCGTGACGCGCGCGGCCGCCGGCACGTCGATGCGCAGACAGACCCGGCAGCTTCGCGAGCGTCAGCGCGAACGCCTGGTTCGGCGCCTTCGTGACCTTGATCGGCAGCTGCGCCGGTACGTATAGCCCGGCAGCTCGGCGCGAACGTGATAATTGCCTGGTCGCAGCAGCACGCGATCTCCGAGACGCACGGCGGGCAGCCCGCCGGAAACGCGCACGTTCGCCGCGGCGGGGACCGGTGCGCAGGCTGACCGACGTCGCCGTGAAAATGAACCACAGCACGACCGCAGCGACGACGCGCGACCGCGGCGAGCACGAGCCGCACCGGGCTCAGCGAGATGCGACGCGACCGGCTGCGCGACTTCGGAAGCGCGAAAGCGAATCGCTTCGATGCGCTCGGCGTCGCCGTCGCTCTGTCCCTGCAGCCGCGCGCTCGCGGGGATGATCGGCGGCGCGGTGATGTTGCCGCCGCTGCCATCGTCGACTTCGACGACGCGCTCGCTGTCGCTGTCGGCTATACGCAGGCGCGCCGCGCCGAGATTCACGACGTCGCCGCTGCGCAGCCAAGTCGAGCGCTGCACGCGGCACGCCGTTGTGCAGGACTTCGGCGCCGTCGGCGGGCTGCACGAACAGCTGATCTTCGTGCAGGCCGAGATACGCCTCCGGCCCCGGCGGCCGGCCGGCCATCACGATCGCGCTGCCGGCGCCGCCGACTGCGATCGGAAAATCCGTCGCCGCAAACCGGCGCTCGCCCAGGGATTCGCGAACGACCAGCCCGCTCAAATGCGATCCTCGCAGCGAATCACGACGGGCTCCGGCGCCGCGCCCGGCCGCACGTTGATCTCGCGCCGCACGTCGCGATAGCCGGGCCGCGTGCCGACCACGGTGTAGCTGCCGGGCACGAGCTCGAGCGAACGCTCGGCGAATGTGCCGAGCGGCCCGACGCGATAGATGGTGACTTGCGTGACATTGTCCGACTGCAGCGCGACCGGCACCGGCACGTCGGCGCGCGCGACCCAGTCCTTCAGCGTCGTCATCTGCTTCTGCAGCACCGGTCCCGGACTGGCGATGCTCGCGGCGCGCGCCAGCGTGTCGCGCGCGGCCGCACGCACCGGCTGACTGAAGAGCCGCTCGGGCTGCGTCAGATACAGCTCGAGCTGCTCGTTGAGCGCGGCGCGCGGCGAAACTCGCGCGACGCCCTCCTTCGCCGCGGCCACGGTCGAGTCGAGCTCGAGCACGGCGCGATATTCCTTGAGCGCATCGGCCCAGCGCTCCTGCGCTTCGTGCTCCTGCGCGACGCCGAGCTTCGCGGAGATGACGCCGGTGCGCTGTTCCTGCTCGATCTGCCGCAACGCCTGCGGAATCTCCGGCGCGCTCGGACGCACGCGGCGCGCCGCTTCGAATGCTGAGCGCGCACCGGCGTAGTCGGCCTTGGCGAGCGCTGCATAACCTCGCGCCATCGTGCTCGCGAAAGCATCGGACGCGAATCGCGCTTCGATGCGTGCAATACCGTCGGCGGCGCGCGGCGCCTCGGCGTCGAGCGCGAGCGCCTTGCGGAACTGCTCGACCGCGCCGACCGGATTCGATTCCTTCTCCATGCGCTCCGCGGTCGCGACCAGGTTCAGCACTTCGTCGAGCGTGCCGGCGCGCTTCAGCCCGTGCGCGGCGACCTTGTTGCCGGGCTCGATCTTCACGGCGAGGCCGAACGCCGTCTTCGCGTCGGCGGAGCGTCCTTCCTGCAGCGCCGTGGCGCCGGCCTTCAGCTGCTCCGCCAGCACCTCGCCGGCGCGCTTCTCCAGCGTCGTCAGCAGCGGCTCGATCGCAGCGAAGTGCTCGAGCGCAGTGATGTATTCGCGCGCCTCGTAGTCCTTGTCGCCGGCCGCGAGCTCCTCGTTCGCGCGCTTGAACTCTTCGCCGCCCCACTGATCCGCGGCGCGCGCGGCCAGCTTCTTCAGGCGCTCGTCGATCGGTCCGCGCGCGATCGTCCGCGTCCTGCTTGGCGCGCGCGAGCGCGGCGAAGTCGACTTCCTTCTTTTCGGCTTCCTGCGCGGCCGGTTTCGCCGGCACCGCCGATGCGGCGGGCGTGTAGCGCGCCGGCTGCTCCTGCTCGACCCAGCGCGGCAGCGCGAAGAACACGAAGGCGACGGCGAGCGACGCCGAGCGCGATCGCCGCCGCGCCGAGACCGCGACGGAATCCCTGGCGCCGCAAGTCGTCCGCCGTCGTGCGCTGCGCGGTCGAGCGCTGCCATTCGCCGCGCAGCGGCTCGCCTTGCGCGACGGCGCACGCATGCCCGGCGGCTCGACTCGAATCGGAGTGGGACTCGGGGCTGATTGCTTCACGGGTTCGAGCGATGCAGCGGGCGGCGCGGCCAGCACGGCAGTCAGCTCGCGCTCGACGCTCTCCATGTCGGCGGGCCTGTCTGCCGGAGACTCGGCGAGCAGCCGCGCGACGAGTCAGCGCGAGCGGCTCCGGCACCGATGCCGGCAATGCCGCGATGGATTTGCCTGTTGCCGCCGCGCCTTGCCATCGCCGTACGACGGCGGATAGCCGGACAGCAGCTCGTAGAGCATCGCGCCGAAGCCGTAGATGTCGTCGGCGGCACTGGCGGCCGCGCCGGCGGCCTGCTGCGGGCTCATGCTGTACGGCGAGCCGCGCCCGGCGTTGGCCGCGGGCGTCGCCGCGAGCGACGAGAGCCATGCCGAAATCCGCGAGCCGCGGCGTGCCGTCGGACGCGAGCAGCACATTGGACGGCTTGACGTCGCGATGGACGATGCCGGCGCGATGCGCGTGCGCCAGCGCGGCTGCGATCGGCAGCGCTGCGCGCAGACGATTTCGCGATGGCTCCGGCCGCGCAGCTGTGACAGGTCGCCGCCGGACGCGTACTCCATCGCGATCCACGTGTGCCGCGCGGAGCGATGCACGCCGTCGACGCGCAGGATGTTCGGATGATCGAGCGCCCGAACGTGCTCACACTCGCGCTGCAGGGCTGCGATCGCGCCGACGTCCTGCATCAGATCGTCGCGCAGGATCTTCAGCGCGACGAAGCAGCCGCGCTCGCGGTCCTGCGCAAGCCAAACCTCGCCGCTCCCGCCTGCCCCCAGGCGTCGGACCAGAACGAATCTCGCAGACAGTTCCTGCCCGCTCTCCAGCATGATGCGATGTGTCGGTGTCGAAAGAAATCGGTGGCGCTTACCCGCCGCTGTTCGGGGCGGCGGGCGCAGCAGGCGCGGCCGCTGCAGGCGCTCTGGACCGGCATGACCGGTCTCGTTCTCGTAGAGTTCCTTCAACAGTCGCCGCCACTCGTGGTACTGCTCTTCGGCCGTGCCTTTGAGCTGCAGAGTGCGCCCTTCGACCTCGACGACCATCGGCTGGACTTCGGCCTGGAAGGATTCGCCGAGCTGCTTCAGCGAGTCGGAGTGCATCTTCACTTCCGCGCCCTTGTCGAAGCCGCTCTTGATCGCATACGCGCCGCCAAAAATCGCGCCGGTGGCCGCAGCCTGCCCGGCATAGGTGTTCGCCTCGCTGCCGACGACCAGGCCGCCGACGATCGCCGCGGCGCCGAGGAGCTTGCGCGTGAGCGCCGAGCGCTTCGCTTCGTCCTCCGCCTCGAGCTCGGCGTAGCTGTAGCGCCGCCAGTTCGTGTACGGCTCGGACATGTTCTCCGCGAACAGCGAGTAGTGCTCGTTGACCGTGTCGAGCAGCGCGTAGTCGCGCTCGCGGATGCGGTCCATGCGCACCAGCAGCGGATCGTCGTCCGCCGGCAACCGCACGACCTGGTACGTGCCCTTCTTCTTGTCCTGCGTCAGGTACGTCTGGAAGGCATACGGCGCGAGATCCTTGGCGAAGCGCAGCTCCGAAACGCGGCGCACGTTCTCGAGATCCGCGACCGGCAGCTGCTGCCGATAGGCGAGCATGTCGTTCGCCAGCGTGCTGTAGAGATTCTGGAACGGATCGCGCGGCTGCCCGCTCTGGTCCTTGTACGAGCGCGTGTCGGCGGTCTGCTCGTATTCGCGCTTGAACCACTGCCGACCGGTCGCGTCGACGACCGTGATGTCGATGCGCAGCAGCTGGCCGTTCGACTCGACGATCTTGCCGGCGACCTGCACATCGAGCGCATCGGCATCGGCCGGCATGACGCGCACCTGGCCCCAGTGGCCGGTGCCTTCGAGCGTATTGCGGATCTGCATCGGGAAGTAGCGCGCCTCGGCCCTGCGCACTTCGGGGAAGATGTGCTCCTGCTCGAGCTTCTTCTCGTCCTTCGGCACGTTCTCGTCGAACAAGCTGCACGGCGACGTCGAGCAGCTGCTCCTGCGGAATTTCCTGCGAGGCCTGGATCGCATTGACGCGCGTCTGCGGCCTGGTTTCGTGAGTGACGCAGCCCGCGGTGCCGAAGTGCGGCCGCGGCCAGGACGACGAGTGCGATAGAGCGATTCATGTGCGTATGACCACCTGAGACAACTCAGTCTGAAACAAACCTGACCCAACGTCAGCCCGTGTTCTTCTTGTAGTCCCGATACTCCTGCCACAGCTTCTCGCGCAGCTCCGGATCGGTTTCCTTCTGCGCCGCTTCGCGCAGCTGGCGCGCGACGATGTCGTCGTCGCTGCCGTCCGGAATGTCGGCCGGCACGGTGTTCGGGCCGCTGCCGCCGCCCGCGCCGCCGCCGACTCCACCGCCCCCACCCTGCTGCCCATTGCCCTCGACCCTTGCCATTGCCTTGACCCTGGCCCTGACCCTGGCCCTGGCCCTGACCTTGCTGCCCGCCTGCGCCGCCTGCGTCCGCCCGCTGCGCCGCCTTGGCCGTCGCCGTTGCCATCCTTGCCGTTGCCGCCGGCGCCACCGGCTGCGCCGCCCTGTTCTTCGCCAGGGCCATTCGCCGCCGCCGGAGCCACCGCGGCCGCCGCGCTGACCGGCGATGGTCGCCTGCTCGTCGCGGATGCGCCCATCGAAAACGCCCAGCGAAGTCATCGAGTTCGCGATCGATCTGCGCGGTGCGCTCGCCGGTGGTCATCCCACCGCCGCCACCGCCACCGCCTGAAGATCCTGCACCTGCCGGAGCCGCCTCGCGGCACCGCCCGAAGAGGGATAACCGCCCGCACCACCGCCAGAGGCACCGCCACCGGCGTTACGGCATGCCGCCTGCTGCGCCACCGCCGCCTGGCAGCGCCACCACCTGCTGCCCCGCCACCTGGCAGCGCCACCGCCCGCGGCACCGCCGCCGGCTGCTCCGCCACCTGCGGCACCGCCGCCTGACGCACCGCCACCGGCGCTCTGGGACTGGGCTCCGCCGCCACCGCCGCTCGAGCCTCGGAAAATACTTTCGTTCTGTGCACCGCCAGCCGCACCGCCGCCGCTTGCATCCGGGGAGTTGCTGCTGTTCTGCGCGCCGCCTTCAGCACCGCCACCGCTCGGGCCGCCCGTGCTGGGCATCGGAATACCGACGGTCGGCAGGCCGCCGGGCAGCTGCACGCCGACTGACGCGTTCGGGCCACCGCTCTGGCCGCCCTGCCGCTCTGGCCACTCTGGCCACCGCTGCTCGCGCCGCCGCTCTGATCGCCGCCGCCGGACTGGACCGCCGCCTTGCGAGCCACCGCCTTGCGAGCCGCCACCCTGCGAGCCGCCGCCTTGCGAGCCACCACCCTGCGAGCCGCCGGAGCTGCCGCCACTGCTGCTCGGCGAGTTCGAGCCGCTCTGGCCGCCCTGCGAACCGCTGCGGCTGCTCGATGAAGAAGACGACTGCGAGCCACCGCTCGGGAGCGAAGCACTGCGAGCCGCCGCTGCTGCCGCCCGAAGACGACGGCGAGCTCGGCGAAGGCATGCTTGGCGAGCTGCGCCCGCCGGAGCTGCCGGACGAGCCGCTCGACGGCGACGAAGGCGACGAGGGCATCGACGAGGATGAAGATTGCTGCTGCTGCGGGCAGCCGCCCATCAAGAATGCGCAGACTGCGCCGATCGCCGTCGCCTGCGCGGCGACCACGGGCAGAGACCTGCGCGAGCGCTGAATTTGCATCGTTTCTCCTCGTTCCCCGGCCACACCGCTGCTGCTGCCGCCGCAGCTGACTGTGCGACCCGCCAGCTGAACGAGGGCTGACCGCCCTGGCCCAGCAAACATTCGATCCGCGCCGCCCACCGCAGGTTCAATGCGGGGTGGGGAAGGAGATTCGACTACTGCGGTCGCGTGACCACCGTGTTCTCCTCGGCGCTGGAGCCGAGCAGGAACGCCTTGAGCTGCCCGGCGAGCCGATCGCACGCCGTGCTCTGCACCGGCGCGATCAGCGGAATCGGCGCGATCGCGCCGATCATCACCGACGTGCCCTTCACGTCGGTCGTCAGGCTGCCAGCGCTCACGCCCTGGCGCAGATCCCAAACCGTCGCCTCGTAATCGGAAGTCTTTTCCCACCAGCCGAGGCCGAGACAGCCGGCGCCGCCCGGACCGGCCGCGCAGGCGATGCTGCCGCCGCCGTCGGTCTTCTGCGTCACGCCGTCGACCCACACGATGAAGCGCACGCCCATCGAATTGACGCGCTCGGTCACGCCGGGACGCGCCAGGAACGTGCTGAAGCCCTGCGCGTTGGCAGGCGCCGTGCTCGGCTCGAGCCACGGATACAGCGCGTCGACGAAAGTGTGGTCCGCGTAAATCTGGAACGGCCCGTTCTTCAGTGCGCTGCGCGGCTCGAACGTCTTGCCGGCGCGTTGCCGGTCGGCAACGTCGGCGGACACGCTCTCGCCGACCAGCTCGCGCTCCAGGCAATCGAGGAATTTGTCTTCGGTGCCCGTGCCTTCCAGATGCGGCTTCGCCAGCAGCACGATCGCCTCCTCGGAGGTGATTTGCGTCGGCGCCTCACGCATCTCCTCGATCTTGGCAGTCATGCACCCGGCGGCGCTGGAGCACAAAACGGCTGGCGACGACCACGCGCAGCGCGCGATGACCTGAGACGGATTGCATGCTGATTCTCTCCAGGAGGCTCAAGCGGAATCCCCGGTGCGAAGCTCGTTGCAGATCGAACGACCTGCTTCAAATCCAGTATACGCCAACCATTCTCGCAGTCAATGCCGGGAAAGTGCACAACGTTCCGCACGCATTCAAATGTCAAATGGAACCGGCCGCGAGTCGATTGTCCTGGAGTGCATTGTCCTAAAGCAGCGACAGCTGCTCGGGCCCGAACACCGGCGGACGGAACAGCGTCAGATTGTGAGCGAAGCGTTCGCGCTGCTTGAGCCCGAGCCGAGTGCACGCAGCGGCGAAACGGTTCGCGAGCAGTGCGGCGTATTCGCCTTCGCCGCGCTGACGCGTGCCGAAGCGCGCGTCGTTGTCCTTGCCGCCGCGCATCGCCTGCAAGCGCGACATCACGTGCTTCGCCTTCAGCGGTTCGTTCGTCTCGAGCCATTCGCGGAACAGATCCTTCAACTCGTAAGGCAATCTCAGCAGAACATACGCTGCCGACTGTGCGCCGGATGCGACCGCCGCCGCCAGGATGCGCTCGAGCTCGTGATCGGTGAGCACGGGAATGATCGGCGCGACCATCACGCCGACCGGAATGCCCGCCTCGTGCAGATTGCGAATAGCTCGCAAGCGTGCCGCTGGCGAAGCAGTACGTGGCTCGAGCGTGCGCTTTAGTTCATTCGACAGCGTCGTCACGCTGACCATCGCGTACACGAGCCCGTCCGCCGCGAGCGGCGCGAGCAGGTCGATGTCGCGCTCGATCATCGCGCTCTTGGTGATGATGGAAAACGGATGTCGGTACTTCGCCAGCACCTCGATGATGCTGCGTGTGACGCGGTATTCGCGCTCGATCGGCTGATAGGGATCCGTGTTCGCACCGATCGTGATCGGCGAGCAGCGATAGCTCGGTGCTGCGAGCTCCTGCTCGAGCAAGCGTGCGGCGTCCTGCTTGTAGAACAGCCGCGTCTCGAAATCGAGACCGGGCGACAGATTCAGATAAGCGTGCGACGGGCGGGCATAGCAATAAATGCAACCATGCTCGCAGCCGCGATACGGATTGATCGACTGGTCGAAGGAAATGTCCGGCGAGTCGTTGCGCGAGATGATCGAGCGCGCCGGCTCCGGCTGCACGATCGTCGCGAGCGGCGGCAGCTCCTCATCGAGATTGCCCCAGCCGTCGTCGACTGCTTCGGTGCGCGTCGACTCGAAGCGCCCGGTCGGGATTCGACACCGCGCCGCGCCCGCTGCGCGCGCCAGGTCGGGTGGGAGAAGTCATGGGCCGATGCTACTGGATATAAAACCAGTTTGCCAGACCCGCGCCTCGGTGAGAGCTCAGCCCGACTGGGAGCTCGACAGGGTGCGGCCGCCGCCGGCGAATCGTGCTCGATCGGGGTCGGTGCGACCGGTGCCGGACCGGGCGAAGGCGCAGTGCCCTCGCCCTGATTCTTCGCAGCGGCGGGAAAGCGCACGACCAGCGACGTGCCGGCATCGCCGCTGATCTCCAGCTCGCCGCGCAGCTGGCGAACGAACGCCTCGATCAAAGAGCGGCCGAGCCCGGTGCTGTCCTCGCCCGCCGCCGGGTCGAACCCCGAGCCGTCGTCGCGCACGGCCAGCTCCAGCGTCTCCGGCGAAGGTCGCCGCACGTCCACATGTATGTGCCCGCCGGTGCTCTCGGTGAACGCATGCTTGTATGCGTTGGTGATCGCTTCCGTCACCAGCAGCCCGAGCGGCACCGCGATCTCGGGCCCGATCACTTCGCTCGGCGAGTTGGTGATCAGCTCGACGGAGCGGCCGCGCGACAGCCCGCCGCGACGCAGCTCGGCGCACAGATCCTCGAGGAACCACTTGCAGGTCGATCTCCTGCAGGCTCTCCGACTCGTACAGACGTCGATGGAGCGTCGCGAGCGCGTTGATGCGGCTGCGCGCCTCGGCGAACGCCAGCTCCGCGCGCGGATCGCGAATGCGCCGCGCGTGCAGGTTGAGCAGGCTCATCACCAGCTGCAGGTTGTTCTTCACGCGGTGATGGATCTCGCGCACCAGCACTTCCTTCTGCGCGAGCGATTCGCGCAGCTCCGACTCGCGCGCGGAGATCAGGTCGGCCATGCGCGAGAAAGTCTCGCCGAGGCTGCGGATCTCGGCGGGCGCTGCGCTCACGCGCTCCGGCCGCACGTTGTGGCGGCCCGCTGCATACGCCGAGGTGATGCGCTCGAGATAAGTGATCCAGCGCACGACCAGGTGCTCGATGCCGAACCAGACGACGGCGATCGCGAGCGCCCACATGAGCAACGGCGTCAGCACGCCCCACGCGACTTGCAGCGCGAGCGGCCCGATCGCGGTGAGCACGGGCGTACCGCGTATCACGAAGATCCTGCCGCCGAGCAGCGGGCTGACCGCATACAGGCGCCAGATGCCGTCGTGACCGCGGGAGCGGAACGTGCGCGTCTGTCCGGCGGGTAGCTGCTCGCGCAGCTGCTCATGGATCAGGCTATTGCGCGGCAGCGGCGACTTCGCCGGCGAACGACTGGCGTCGCGCGTGATGATCTCGCCGCGGCTGTCGAGCAGCGCGAAGGCCGCGCCATCCTCCGAACGTGCGCCGCGCTGATAGCGCTGGGCGAGCCAGTCGAGACCGATGAACAGCGCGACCGAGCCTTGGATCAATCCTTGATCGTCCACCAGCGGCACCGCGGTGACGATGCCCCAGCTGCCGAGCCAGCGGCTGACGATGAGGTCGCTGACGACGAAGCCGTCGCCCGCCATGATGTCGCGGAACCACACGCGGTCGTCGACCTTGACGACCTGCGGCATCGGCCCGGACGCACACGTGAGGACGCCCTCCGCGTTCGCGACCATCGCGCCTTCGTATTGATCGAGTCCGCCGATGGAGCGTTGCAGCGCGCGGCGACATGCGGGGCCGGTGCCGCGCACGCACGTCGGGCTGCGCGGCGAGACTCGTGAGGATCTCGCGCGAAGCAGCGATCACGTTGACCTCTTCGCTCGCGGCCAGCTGCGCGGCCTGCGCGAGGTTCTGCTCGATGATCCGCATGCTGCTGCCGTAGCTGGAGATCGCCTGCAGCACCGCCAGCGCACCGGGCGCGAGCATCGCGATGCCGACGATCAGCACGAGCCGCGGACGCAGACCGGCATTGCGTCCGAACCAGGAGCGCGGTGCCGATGCGGTCTTGAGAGCTTTCAAGCGAACTCCGCGGCGAGCATCTTGCGGCCTCTTACCGGGCGGAGCGGGCGGAACCAGCGGTGAGCGCGTGATCCGCGGGCCGGGACCTCAGAACCCGCCCGAGCGCGGCTCTGTCGCGCCTTCTGCATCGGCGAGCGCACCGACCGGCGGACCCGTGACCAGCGCGGCATCGTCGCCGAGCAGCTCGACCAGCCGGTCGCGCGCCCGCGCGATACGGCTCTTGATCGTGCCGACGGCCACCTGGCAGACGTCCGCCGCCTCTTCGTACGACAGACCGGTGGCGCACACCAGGATCAGCGCTTCGCGCTGATCGATCGGCAGCTGCTGCAGGGCGCGACTCAGGTCGCGCAGGTGAAGCTTGGCATCGTGATCCGGCGCGATCGCCACCTGGCCGGCACAGACGCCGTCCGGATCCTCGATCTCGAACTTGCGATGGCGCAGCTCGGAGTAGTAGCAGTTGCGCAGGATCGTGAACAGCCAGGCCTTCAGGTTGCTGCCGGACTGGAACTGCTCGCGGTTCGTCCACGCCTTGAGCACGGTGTCCTGCACCAGGTCGTCGGCGCGCGCCGGATCGCCGCACAGCGAGCGGCCGAAGGCGCGCAACGCCGGCAACAGACGCCGTCACCTGTTCCAGGAATTTGTCGTGTCCCGTCATGAGCCCGCCAGGGGGTAGCAGAAGACCGGCGCGCGCCCCATCAGGAGCCGCGCTCCTTGTCCTCGAGTTGCTTCAGCAGCGCCTTGAACTCGTCCGGCACCGGCTCGTCCATGACGTCGCTGAACATGCGGCGCAGCCGGCTGCTGAGCCAGTCCGGCACCGGCTCGGAACTGCTCGCAGCCGCCGTTTCAGGCGGGTCGCCTGGCTTGATTTTCTCGCTCATGACCATGGATAGGCTCGAACCGGTGCGCCGCGCCGCGCGCCGCGTGGAATTCGCATGTCGAGCCCGAACGTCCCACGATTGAAAAAGTTCCAAGTCAGAAGGAACCTTTCCCCCCTCTCGCACATACTACAACGCCCATTATCGGCGCGCGCAATGCAGCGCCCATAAAGAATCGAGAGGAGTGCGCTATGGCTCTGGCTCACGCTATTGCCGAACACCTGCCGTATCTGCGCCGCTATGCCCGTGCCCTGTGCGGCACGCAGAAGAGCGGCGACGCCTATGTGCGCGCCTGCCTGGAGACGATCGTCGCCGATCCTTCGGTGATCGGCGGCGACTCGACCCCGCGGGTGGGCCTGTATCGGCTGTTCCACAAGCTGTGGGGCAGCGCCAACGTCGACTTGCGCTCGGTGGCGAGCTCCCGGCCGCAGCAGGCAGGGGTCGAGAAGAAGCTGGGCGAGCTGACGCCGGCGCGGCGCCAGGCGCTGCTGCTGACGGCGATGGAAGGATTCAACGTCAGCGACACCGCGCGCATCCTCGACGTCGGCGAGGAAGAGGTGAAGCAGATGGTCGCGCAGGCGGTGCGCGAGATCTCCGACCAGCCGAGCACGAAGGTGCTGATCATCGAGGACGAGCCGATCATCTCGCTCGACCTGCAGAGCATCGTGCGCGAGATGGGTCACACCGTCGCGGCGATCGCGACCACGCGCGATGAGGCAGTGCGCGCCGCGCGCAAGACCGAGCCGGGACTGGTGCTCGCGGACATCAAGCTCGCCGACGGCAGCTCCGGCATCGACGCCGTGCGCCAGATCCTGAGCGAAGTACAGGTGCCGATCGTGTTCATCACGGCCTATCCGGAGCGGCTGCTCACCGGCGAGCGGCCGGAGCCGACGTTCCTGGTGACGAAGCCGTTCGTGCCGGAGACGGTGCGCGTGGCCGTGAGCCAGGCGCTGTTGTTCACGTGAAGCAGAAGTGTGGCTAAACGCCTGAGCCCACGAAAAAAACGGGGCCCTCGAGGCCCCGTTTGCATTCCGGTCTATCGGAGGAGCGCGTTCGTACGCTGCCTCAGACAGGTGGCCGTCCGCGCAACGCGCCCGCCACCAGTGCGACCAGCGTCAACACGAGGAAGATGAAGAACAGAATCTTCGCGATCCCGGCTGCGGCACCCGCAATCGTCGTGAAACCGAGCACTGCGGCGATGATCGCAACGATGAAAAACGTCAAAGCCCAAGAAAGCATAAAGAACCTCCGAAGCCCGTAGCCATTTCGACCGGAAGCCCGTGCGGGCGTCCGCGCTCCTGCCCCGACTCGAACCAGAAACGCGCGACCATTCATCGGGTTCCCCGCGCTCCCTGCAGTAATTTGCGCCGGCAGCATGCGTCGGAACCGCAGCAGCGCGTGCACGTTTTACGGACGTGCCTCGCCACTGCCGCCTCCTACCTGCCCTGCTGATCCCGTTGGTTTGCGCTTCATGCGCATCGCCTGCCGCACTGTCCTTCGCGATCGCAGCCCACGGAGCGCGTCAAGGCGCCCGTCGTGACCGGTCGAAGGGGCACTGACGCCGCGCGCGAGCGAACGCGCAGTCGATCAGCGGCTCGACGATCGTCACGAGACCGAGCACGTACGCGAGACTGATCGACGCATTCCGCGAGCGCGCAGCACGCGCCGCTCGTCGCCGGCAATCGCGTCGCGCTGCTGGTGGACGGTCCGCAAACGCTGCGAGCAATCCGCGGCGCCATCGAGAATGCGCAGCATCATGTGCATCTCGAGACCTATATCTTTGCGGACGACGACATCGGGCGCGCATTGCGCGAACTGTTGATCCGCCGCCGCCAGGCGGGCATCGAAGTGCGCGTGATCTACGACGCGATCGGCAGCGTGACGACGCCTGCGGCCTTCTTCGAGCCGATGCGTCAGGCCGGCGTCGAAGTGCTGCCGTTCCGGCCGCTCAACCCGACGCGCACGATGCCGTGGAAGCTCAACAACCGCGACCATCGCAAGATCGTCGTCGTCGACGGCCGCATCGCCTTCACCGGCGGCATCAACATCAGCGGCGCGTATGCCAGCGCGTCGAGCTCGCGGCCGGGGCCCGAAGCCGGCCGCGAGGAAGCGTGGCGCGACACGCACGTGCAGATCGATGGACCGGTGGCGGCGCAATTCCAGAAGCTGTTCTTGCGATACCTGGCAGCGCGCGGGCGGCCGCATCGACGGCGGCTCGGCGCACTACTTCCCGCCGCTCGCGCCGAGCGGTGCGGAGCTGGTCGCCGCCGTGGCGACGCAGCGGCGGCGATCGCAACGAAACGACGATCTACGACACGTACGCGGCCGCGATCGGCCACGCTTCGCGCCGCTTGTGGATGACGCAGGCGTATTTCGCGCCGGATCCGGGACTGCGTCGCGCCTTGATCGCAGCTGCCGCGCCGCGGCGTCGACGTGCGCATCATCGTGCCGAGCTTCACCGACTCGGGACTGATCTTTCGCGCCTCGCGCAAGGACTACGACGAGCTGCTCGCCGGCGGCGTGCGCATCTACGAGCAGCGCTACGCGATGCTGCATGCCAAGTCGATGGTGATCGACACGGCGCTGTCGATGGTCGGCTCCGCGAACTTCGACATGCGCAGCTTCCTGCACAACAACGAAGTGAATGCGGTCGTCGTCGGCAGCGAGTTCGCGCAGCGCATGGAGTCGTTGTTCGAGCGCGACCTGCGCGACACGCGCGAGCTGGAGCTGAAGACCTGGCGCCAGCGACCGTGGCTGGATCGATTCAAGGAATTCGCGAGCAGCCTGTTCTCGTACTGGTTGTGAAGGAGTGTCGGGCTAAAGCCCGACCTACAGGTCGAGGAAGTCCTCGAGCAGCGCGGCGGTCTCTTCGGGCCGCTCGTGATGGATCATGTGGCCGGCGCCGCGCATCGTCGCCGTCGTCAGGTTCGCGAACAGGCCGCGCAGGCGCTCCTCGCCGAGCTCGCCCGCCATGCGCTTCGTCAGCTCGGATTCCTCCGCCGAACACCAGCAGCAGCGGCGCGACGATCGCGCGCCAGCACGCTTCCGCCTGGTCGCGCTGATACAGCACCGGGTTGACGTGCTTGTGCTTCGGATCGGCCCACAGCTCGATGCGGCCGTCCGCGCCCTGGCGCGCCCACGAGCGGGCGACGAACTCCAGCCGGTCGGGCGGCGTGCGCGGGTTGCGACGTGCCAGCACGCGCATGAACTGCTCGTACGTGTCGTAGGTCGCGAACGTACTGCCGCGCTTCACCTCGTCGAGCCACTCCGCGTAGCGCGCCGGCGCCTGATCGGCATTCGTGCGCGGCAATCCGAACGCTTCCAGGCTCACGACCTTGCGCACGCGCTGCGGACGCGCGCCGGCGTAGAGCATCACGATGTTGCCGCCCATGCTGTGACCGACGAGATCGAGCGGCGCATCCGGCGACAGGTGGTCGAGCAGCGCGTCGAGATCGGCGAGGTAGTCGGGAAACCAATAGCCGTCGTCCGGTCGCTGCGTGCGGCCGAAGCCGCGCATGTCCATCGCGACCCAGCGTGCGCGCCGGCGGCAGCTGATCGACGACGAACTGCCAGGTCTCGCTGGTATCGCCCCAGCCGTGCACGAGCACGACGGGACGCGGATCCGTCGCCGGGCCAGCGATACAGCTGAAACTTGCAGACCGCGCAGAGCGAGCGTCTCGGTCTGCGGCGCGCGGCGCGCTTGGTAGGACATCGGACTGCTGAGTGTCTGCGAGGCAGGCTGCCCGCGCCGAGGCAGGCAGCACCGGGCCAGCGCGCTACTGCGGCGGGCGCACGACGCGCGCGCCGACCGGGCGCGCGCTTCTTCGCGGATTTCTTGTGCCTTCTTCGCGGCCTTCTTCTTGCCGGCCTTTCGCTTCTTCATTGCCATGAATCGCCTCCGGGTCAGTCCCTAGTCGACTCGGTTTCATTATTACACGCTGGATTATTACCGCGAGGCCCGCGCGCTGATGCATGATTGCCGCCCATGAACCACGGCACCCGACGCACGTCGCGACGATCATCGAGCGCGCCCGCGCCCTCGGTCCGCGCGAGCGCTCGGAGTACGTGCGCCGCGCGTGCGGCTCGGACGAGACGCTGCTGTCGCACGTGCTGCTCGGGCTCGGCGAGGACGTTTCGCAGTCCGGCTTCTGGGACGAGGTCGCCGCCGGCGAGAGCGGCTCGCACGATCCCGCGCGGCTCGCTCGAAGGCCAGCGCCTCGGGTCCGTACCGCATCCTGCGCAAGCTCGGCACCGGCGGCATGGGCGACGTGTATCTCGCCGAGCGCGCCGACGAGGAGTACCAGCAGCAGGTCGCGATCAAGCTGGTGCGCAGCGGCGTGTTCTCGCGCCAGGTGCAGGGCCGGCTGCGCATGGAGCGGCAGATCCTGGCGACGCTGCAGCACCCGAACATCGCGCGGCTGCTCGACGGCGGGCGCGCGCCGGACGGCACGCCCTACCTCGTCATGGAGTACATCGACGGCGAGCCGATCGATGCGTACTGCGACCGCCGGCGACTGCGCGCCCGAAGAGCGCATCGCGCTGGTGCGCACGGTGTGCGCGGCCGTGCACTACGCGCACCAGAACCTGATCGTGCATCGCGACCTGAAGCCGAACAACATCCTGATCACGCCGCAGGGCGTGCCGAAGCTGCTGGATTTCGGCATCGCGAAGCTCCTCGACACGCGCCAGTCGGCGGCAGACGCTCGCGGTCACGCACGCCGAGTACCGCGTCATGACGCCGGCGCACGCGAGCCCGGAGCAGGTGCGCGGCGACGTGATCACGACCGCCAGCGACATCTACGTGCTCGGCGTGCTGCTCTACGAGTTGCTGTGCGGACGGCGGCCGTTCCAGCTGCTCGGCGCGAGCCTGCTGGAGATGGAGCGCATCATCTGCGAGCAGGAAGCGCCGACGCCGAGCGAGATGGTCGCGCGCACCGCGCGCGAGTCGCCCGAGCTGCTGACCGACATCGTCGCGTGCCGCTCCACGACGCCGGCGCGGCTGCAGAAATACCTGCGCGGCGACGTCGACAACATCGTCGGCATGGCGATGCGCAAGGACGCCGAGCGGCGCTACAGCTCCGCCGAGCAGCTCGCCGCGGACCTGGAGCGCCATCTCGGCGGCAAGCCGGTGCTCGCCTCGAAGGACACCTGGCTGTATCGCACGCGCAAGTTCGTCGGCCGGCACACAGCTCGCGGTCGCCGCGTCGACTGCGGCGATCGTCACGCTCGCGGCGTTCGCGACGATCACGTTCGTGCAGGCGCAGCGCATCGCGTACGAGCGCGACGTCGCCACGACCGAGCGCACGCGCGCCGAGCAGGTCTCGTCGTTCCTCGTCGAGCTGTTCGAGCTCTCCGATCCGTCGCGCAGCCGCGGCAACCAGGTCACGGCGCGCGAGCTGCTCGACATCGGCGCGCGGCGCGTCAGCCTCGGGCTCGCCGATCAGCCGGAGACGCGCGCGACGCTGCTCGGCACGATCGGCACGCGTGTACCAGAGTCTCGGTCTGTACTCGGACTCGGTCGCGCTGCTGGAAGAAGGGCTGAAGTCGCAGATCGCCATCCACGGGCCGCGACACCCGCCGTGGCGCAGTCGCATTGCGCGCGCTCGGCGATGCGTTGTGCGATCGGGGCGATCTCGCGCAGTGCGAAGCAGCGCCTGACTGCGGCGCTCGACATGCAGCGCGAGCTGCTCGGTCCGGACTGCGCTCGAAATCGCGCCGACGCTGATGTCGCAGGCGCAGCTCGCGCAGCTGCGCGGCGACTCCGACGCGGCGGAGCGCCTGTTCGACCAGAGCCTGCAGATCTATCGCACGCACGGCCAGGAGCGCACGACCGACGCGACCTCGGTGATGAACGAGCTGGCCGGCCTGTATTCCTATCGCGGCCGGCAGGACCGCGCCGCGACGCTGTATCGCGCGGCGCTGGACATCGATCGGCAGGCGCTCGGCAACGATCATCCGCAGGTCGGCATGCATCTGCAGAACCTCGCGGTCGCGCTGCAGGCGCAGGGCAAGCTCGAGGAAGCGGCGCCGCTGTACGAGGAATCGATGCAGATCCTGCAGCGAGTGCTCGGCGAGCGGCATCCGCAGACGCTCGACGCGGCCGCGAACTACGGCCGCTTCCTGCATCGGCGCGGCGAGCTGGCGCGCGCCGAGGAGGTGCTGAGCAAAGTGCGTCGAGCTCGACCGGCAGGCGCGCGGGCCGCGGCACGCGTTCGTCGGTCACGACCTGGTCAATCTCGGCATGGTGCGGCTGGACATGCAGCGAGCACGCGCAGGCGGAGCAGGACTTCCGCGCGGCGCTGGACATCTATGCCGAGGCGCTGCCGGCCGATCATCCATATGTCGCTTCGGCGCTGTCGGGCCTCGGCCGCTGCCATGCTGGAGCAGAATCGCCTCGCCGAAGCGGAGCAGACGCTGCGACGAGCGAAGCAGATCGCGGCGAAGTCCGTCGCCGGCCGACAGTCCGCAGCTGGCCGCGGCGAACAGCTCGCTCGGGCGAGTGCTGATGGCACAGCGACGCTCGGAGGAAGCAGCGCAGCTGCTGCGCGAGAGCTACCCGATCCTGGTGCAGGCGCAAGGCGAGAACGCGGTGATCACGCAGCGAACGCGCGACGCGCTCGCGCAGCTCGACGCGGCTAGCGCGCTAGTCACCGCCCGCAGGAACATCCGGTACGCCGGGATTGTCGGTCTCCTCCGCGTACACGTACTTCAGCTCGCGCACGTGCAGATCGAAGTCGACGCTCTCCTGCGGCGGCACCTGCACGCCCGCGAGCACGCGGCCGTGATCCGAGCCGTGATTGCGATAGTGGAACAGCGTGATGTTCCACTGCGTGCCGATCGCGTTCAGGAATTTCAGCAGCGCGCCCGGGCGCTCCGGGAACTCGAAGCGGAACAGCCGCTCGTGCTCGATGCCGCGCCCGTGGCCGCCGACCATGTAGCGCACGTGCAGCTTCGCCATCTCGTTGTCGCTCATGTCGACGACCGGATAGCCGGCCTCGCGCAGCGACGCGAGCAGCGCCTCCTTTTCCTTGCGACCTTCGGCGAGCGCCAGGCCGACGAACAGTTGCGCAGCGCGCACCGTCGTCGTAGCGATAGTTGAACTCGGTGACGTTGCGCCGGCCGAGCATTTCGCAGAAGCGCAGGAAGCTGCCCTTCTGCTCCGGGATCTCCACCGCCACCAGCGCTTCGCGCTGGCCGCCGATGTCGGCGCGCTCGGCGACGTGGCGCAGCCGGTCGAAGTTCATGTTCGCGCCGCAGTTGATCGCGACGAAGCGGCGGTCGCGGCACTGCTCGCGCGCCACGTAGCGCTTGATGCCCGCGACCGGCAGCGCACCGGCGGGCTCCACGATCGAGCGGTTGTCCTCGAAGATGTCCTGGATCGCGGCGCAGATCTCGTCCGTGCTGACGGTGATCACCTCGTCGACGTACTCCTGCGCCAGCCGGAACGGCTCCTCGCCGACCCGCCGCACGGCGACGCCGTCCGCGAAGATGCCGACGCGTTCCAGCGTCACGCGCTTGCGCGCCTGCAGCGAGCGGTACATCGCGTCGGCGTCTTCGGGCTCCACGCCGATCATGCGGATCTTCGGGAACAGGTATTTCACGTACGCGCCGATGCCGGCGATCAGGCCGCCGCCGCCGACCGCGACGAAGATCGCATCGAGCGTTTCGCCGGGGTGCTGCCGCAGGATCTCCATGCCGATCGTGCCCTGGCCGGCGATCACGTCGGGATCGTCGAACGGATGGATGAACGTCAGCTGGCGCTCGCGCGCGATCGTCAGCGCGTGCTCGTAAGCCTGGTCGTAGTCGTCGCCGTGCAGGACCACTTCGCCGCCGAGGTCGATCACCGCCTGCACCTTGATGCGCGGCGTGGTCTGCGGCATCACGATCGTCGCCGGGATGCCGCGCCGCCGGGCGGCGAGCGCGACGCCCTGCGCATGGTTGCCGGCCGAGGCGCAGATCACGCCGCGCCGGGCGATGGTCTCGGAAAGATGCGCGATCTTGTTGTATGCGCCGCGCACCTTGAACGAGAACACCGGCTGCAGGTCCTCGCGCTTGAACAGCACGGCGTTGCCGAGGCGCCGGCTCAGCCGCGGCGCGTCCTCGAGCGGCGACTCGATCGCGACGTCGTACACGCGCGCCTTGAGAATGCGTTCGAGATACTCGTGTGACATGCGAACGCGGTACGGTAACAGGAAAGCGCCCGGTCCTGCGATAATGCGCGCCGATGACCGAACACGAACTCCTTCGCTGACCCGTCGCGATCTGCTCGCCGCCGGCGCGGGCGTTGCCGCAGCAGCGGCGCTGCAGCCCGCCGCCGCCCAGACCGTCGCGCCCGTGCCGAACATGCCGACCTCGTCGCGCGAGCTGTGGCAATGGGTTCGCACGCAACCGATGCTCGACCTGCAGACTCGCCTACCTCGATGTCGCGAGCGGCGGACCGACGCTGCGCGCCGCGATGGCGGCCGAATACCGCGCGCGCGAGGTGCAGAGCATCGGCCTTGGCAAGCGCGGCGGCACGCTGGACCGAAGAGACGCAACGCGTCTGGCGACGCGCTTCGCGGCGTTTCTCGGCTGCGACCCCGACGAAGTGCAGTTCACGCGCGGCGCGGGCGAAGCGCTCGGCCTGGCCGTCGCGGGACTCGATCTCGCGGCGGGCGATGAAGTGATCACGACGACGCGCGAGCATCCCGCGGCGCTCAGCCCGTGGCTGGTGCTGGCGCGGCGGCGCGGAGTCGTCGTCAAGCAGATCGAGCTGCCGACGCCGCTGACCGGGCCCGGAGCAGGCGCTCGGTCTGTTCGCCGGAGCAGTGACCGAGCGCACCAAGGTGCTCGCGTTCTCCCACGTGCAATACGACGACGGCGCGGTGCTGCCGGTGCAGGAGCTCTGCGCCTTCGCCCGCCAGCGCGGCATTCTCACCGTCGTCGACGGTGCCCAGGCGTTCGGGATGCTGGAGTTCGCGCTGCGCGATCTCGGCTGCGACTTCTATGCGACGTGCTGCCACAAGTGGCTCGGCGGCAGCCACGGCACCGGCGCGCTGTACGTGCGGCGGGAAATGCTCGATCGGCTGTGGCCAGTCGAGCCGCGCGGCCTGGACAGCGTGCCGCCGGTGTTCACGCCGACGGACGCGGACGGCAACGACCGACGTGCCGGCGGCCTTGCACAAGCTCGGCAACATCGTGCCGCTACGCCTGGCCCGCCGCTGCGCGGCGTCGAAGCCGCGCTGGAATTCCAGCAGCAGGTCGGCCGCAGCAAGATCGAAGCGCGCATCCGCGAGCTCGCGATCTACGCGCGCCTGCGGCTGCAGCAGCTGCCGGGCATCGAGCTGCTGACTCCGGCGCGCCCGGGCCTGTGGGCGGGAATTCTCACCTTCCGTGTGCCGGGCAAGATCGGCCATCGACCTCGCCACGGCAGTGGAGCGCACGCATCGCGTCCACGTGCGCGCGGTGCGCTGGCCGAAGATCGCCGGCGGCGCGCTGCGATTGTCGCTGCACATCTTCAACACGCACGACGAAGTCGAAAAGCTCGTCCAAGGCTTGCAGCAGGCACTGCGCTGACATGGACCTCACTTATCTGATGCTGACCGGCGGTCTCAGCGGGCTCGTGAGCGTGCTGGTGCATTCGATCCTTGCGTCCGCGCGTGCGGCCGTCCGCCCGGGCGCCGTGGTCCCGCCGCTGCAGGCTTCCGATGCGCTGCTTCACATGCTCTACGGCACCGGCTTCGCGCTGCTGTTCTGGCTGAGCTGGGGACTCGCTGCGGTGGTCGACGTGCCGTGGTGGGTGCGCGGCCTGTCGTTCGGCAGCCTGTGCTGGCTTTCGTTTGCGGTGCCGAGCGTCGTCGGCGTCGCGCTGGCGCGCGGACTGCCGGTCGCGACGATCGCCGCGGTCGCCTCGCGCTGGGCAACGACGTCCGTGATCGCTGGACTGGCGTGCGCCTGGAGTTGGGAGCGGACTGCTGCTGAGACGACGGCAGACGTGCAGACTGCACTCATCGGTCGAGAAACTCGCGCGCGATCGAAGCGAACCTCTGCGGGGCGGCGCTGAGGAATCCCTGGCCGTAGTCCGCCACGTCGAGCATCGAGCCGCTCGGCAGCGCTGCGCGCACGCGCGGCGCATGATCCCAGGATTCGTCGCGCAGGCGCAGGACCAGCGCCGGCTGCTTCACCAGCGGCAGGCGTTCGAGCGTCGGATAGTCGATAGCGGCCGCCAGGGCGCGCGTACCGTTGGTGCCGGCACGCAGCCGATCGCCGAGCTCCTCGGCGAGCGACGCCGGCGGAACGTTCGCACCGCGGCGCTGGAGCATGCGCTGCCATTCCTCGACGACGTCGCTGCCGTCGTCGCGCGTACCCGGCGTCGTCGCAGCCTGCAGCAGGCTCGCCCGCTCCTGCGGCGAGTGACAAGGCGCGCCCCACAGCATCACGCGACGGATCTGTTGCGGGCGGGCGATCGCCAGCTCCGCGGTCGACGAGCGCGCCGAGCTGATAGCCGAACACGTCGACGGCGCGCAGCCGCAGGCTGTCCAGGAAATCCCCGATCGCGCCGGCCAGGTCCGCGACCGAGGTCTTCGCGCTCGCGGCGATCCGACGACCCGTGGCCCGGCAGATCCGGCGCATAGACGCTGCGGTCGATGGCCCAGCTCGCGCAGCATCGAGCGCGAACAGTCGGCCGGAGCCGCCGCGCGTGATGCAGGCAGACCACCGGCATGCGCTCGTCGAAGCCGCCGCCCGACGGATAGGCAGTCCACAGATGAATCTGGCCGAAGCGGCTTTCGGCGTACGAGCGGCGGACGTGAACGACGGCGGGCTGAGGCAAAGGCAGACGGTTGCGGTGCTTGGCCTGGATCACTTCGAACGCCCCTAGTCTGCTAATAGTCCGGCGAGTTTACGGAGCGGCCCTCGCGAAGATATGGATGCACTTCTCAGCTTGCACAGCAGAGCCAGCTGGCGCTCGGATTACACTACGCAAGGCGTCGACTCCTGGCCTTCGACGACAAGCAGAGGTTCGCGAATGATCGGCATGCGATGTCATAAGCAGAAACCACAGCGGGGCATCCGCGGCTCGGCGCTGTCGTCGCAATCGCGCGTGAGCCTCGGCGCTCGCTCCAGTGGCGCGCGCCGCGCAGCCCTACACCGCCGCAGCGATGTGGCAGCTGAAGCGGCTGGCGGATCCGGCGATTTCTCCCGACGGCCGCCTGGCGGTCGTGCCGGTCACGAAGTACGACGTCGAGAAGAACAAGGGCGACGCCGACCTGTGGCTCGTGCCGACGAAGCCGGGCAAGGCGCGCCAGCTGACCAGCGACGCCGGCAGCGACTCGACGCCGGCGTGGAGCCCGGACGGCGAGCTGATCGCGTTCGTGTCCAAGCGCGGCGAGGACAAGCAGTCGCAGCTGTACGTCATCCCGGTGAACGGCGGCGAAGCGCGGCGCGTGACCAACGTGCCGACCGGCGTGATCGCGCCGAAGTGGTTCCCCGATTCCAAGCGCATCGCGTTCCTGTCGCAGGTCTGGCCCGACGCGAAGAGCTGGGCGGAGCAGGAGCAGCGGATGAAGGAGCGCGCCGAGCCGAAGATGAGCGCGCAGGTGTGGGACAAGGCGCCGATCAGCTACTGGGACCACTTCCTCGACCATCGCGAGACGCACGTGTACTCGATCGGCATCGACGGCGGCGAGCCGCAGGCGCTCACGCTCGGCACCGGCGTCTCGCTGGAGATCGCCGAGCCCGACGCGAGCTCCTACGACATCGCGCCGGACGGCGCTGGAGATCGCGTTCGCGTCCGACACCGATCGCAGCGGCGTCGCAGCCGAACTTCGACATCTACGTGCTGCCGGTCGACCGCAGCGCCGCGCCGCGCAACATCACGACCGACAACCCGGCGCGACGACAACGCGCCGAAGTACAGCCCCGACGGCCGGCTGCTGGCGTTTCAGCGCCAGGTGATCCACGACTTCTACGCCGACCGCACGCGCCTGATGCTGTTCGACCGGCGCGGCGGCAAGATCCGCAGCCTGACCGAGGAGTGGGATCGCTCGGCGGACGGCCTGGTGTGGTCGCCCGACTCGGACGCGCTGTTCGGCTCGATCGACGACGCGGGCACGCGGCGCATCTATCGCTTCGACGTTTCCGGCGGCGCGCCGCGCGCGGTCACGCGCGAGCACAGCTTCAGCTCGCTCGCGATCGCCGGCAGCGGGCCGGTCATCGTCGGCGCTGCGGCAGAGCTTCACCGAGCCGCCGACGCTGGTCAGCATCATTGCGCGCACCGGCGCGGCGACCAAGCTCTCCGACTTCAACGACGCGGCGCTCGCCGATCTCACGCAGGGCCGCGTCGAGAGCGTCACGTACAAGGGCGCGAACGGCGACGACGTGCAGATGTGGATCGTGTATCCGCCGAACTTCACGCCCGACCGCAAGTGGCCGCTGTACCTGCTGCTGCACGGCGGCCCGCACAACGGCGTGAGCGATGCGACCAGTGGCGCTGGAACGCGCAGGTGTTCGCGAACTGGGGTTACGTCACCGCCTGGCACAACTTCCACGGCTCGAGCGGCTTCGGCCAGGCCTGGACCGACTCGATCACGAAGGACTGGGCCGACCTGCCGTACCAGGACACCATCAAGGCGACGGAGTGGTTCACGCGCGCAGCCGTGGATCGACGCGGATCGCATGGCGGCGGGCGGCGGCAGCTTCGGCGGCTATCTCGCCTCGACGATTCTCGGTCGGCCGCATCCGTTCAAGACGCTGGTCGCGCACGCCGCCGTGTACGACAGCTACGCGCAGTACGGCGAGCGACGGCGGCGCGTCGAAGAAGCGCTACGGCGAGTACTGGGAAGACCTGGAGCGCTTCAATCGCAACTCGCCGCACCTGAGCGCGGCGAACTTCAAGACGCCGACGCTGGTGATTCACGGCCAGCTCGACCGGCGCGTGCCGGTGAACCACGGCATCGAGCTGTTCAACACGCTGCAGAACCGCGGCGTGCCGAGCAAGTTCGTGTACTTCCCGGACGAGAATCACTGGGTGCTGAAGCCGCAGAACTCGCTGTTCTGGTACGAGACCAAGCGCAAGTGGCTGGAGCAGTACGTGGCGCCCGGGCCGTCGACTGCGGCGCCGGCTTCAGCCGGACAAACCGCATCAATAAGCTTGCCAAGTGAGGCGACGCCATGAACCGACGCGAACTGATGAAGATGAGCACCGCTGCTGCCGCCGGGCTGTTGTTGCAAGAGAGAGCGTTCGCAGCGCACGCAAGCCTCTCAAGGTGCTGATCTTCGGCGGCACCGGCTTCATCGGCCCGCACTTCGTGCGCGAGCTGCGTGCCGGCGGCCACAAGCTGACGCTGTTCAACCGCGGCAAGCGCAATCCCGGACTGTTCCCCGACGTCGAGACGCTGATCGGCGATCGCAACGTCGCCGGCTACGTCGACGTGCTGAAGGGCCGCGAGTGGGACGTCGTCGTCGACGACTCCGGCTACTTCCCGGCACAGGTGCAGGCGAGCGCCGCGGCTGCTCAAGGACCGCGTGCAGCACTACATCTATGTGTCGAGCATTTCGGCGTACGCGGACCTGACGCCGGCCGGCATCGACGAGGACTACAAGCTCGCGCCGCTCGACGATCCGAACGCGAAGGAGATCACCGAGAAGAACTACGGCGGGCTCAAGGCCGCGTGCGAGCAGATCGTCGAGAAGACGTTCGGCGCGCGCCAGGCCGTGATCCGTCCGACGTACATCGTCGGCCCCGGCGACCACACCGATCGCTTCACGTATTGGCCGGTGCGCGTCGCGCGCGGCGGCGAAATGCTCGCGCCGGGCGCGCCGACAGATCCGATCCAGTTCATCGATGTGCGCGATCTCGCGGACTTCATGCGCAGCTGCGTCGAGCAGCGCATCGCCGGCCGCTACAACCTGTGCAATCCGGCGGGCGCGGTCACGATGGGCGACCTGCTCGAAACCAGCAAGCGCATCACCCAGGCCAACACGAAATTCCGCTGGGCGCCGCTGAAATTCCTCGAAGAGAACAAGCTCCTGGAGAGCGGCGAGCTCACGACCTGGTCGCCGCCGACGGGCGAATACGCGGGCGCGTCGCTGGTGAGCTCGGCGCGCGCCGTCGGCAAAGGCCTGCGATTCCGCGACTCTGGAAACGACCGTGCGCGATCTGCTGGCGTGGCACGAGCAGCGGCCGGCGGAGCAGAAGCAGAAACTGCGCGCGGGCCTCACGCCGGAGCGCGAAGCGGAGCTGTTGAAAAAGCTGCCGGCGTGAGAAGGCTAGCCGGCAAAAGTCACGCCTTTTGCCGGCGCCGTCGAAAGGGCCTCGGCCGCTTTCGACCAGAAAATCGGGTGGACTCGCGCGCGTGAGGGGGTGAGGATAGAGGCCGGTCGACTGTGGAGTGAATTATGTCCACTCAGCTCACGCGCATTCTCTCGCCCAGCGTCGCGCTCGCCATCGCGGCGGGGCTCGCGCTCGCCGCTTGCAATCGCGAAGCGCCGAAATCCGAACCGGTCGCAGCAGCGAGCGCAGCGAACGTGACCGCCGAGCTGTCGTGGGCGCGCGCCGCGCTCGAGCGCAATCCAGACCTCGAAGTGGTCGCGACCGATCCGCAGAGCGGCGTGGTCACGGTCAAGCATCGCAGCACCGGCGAAGTGGAAGCGATCAAGGCGAGCGAGCTGGCCGCGGCGACGCCGTCGCAATTGAAGCCGATGAACAAGGCAGAGGCGCCGCCGCCGGTAGACGGACCCCGCACCCGTGCAGGAGGAATCGGCGCACAGCGCCGTCGCAAGCCGCGCAGGCGACGGCACCTGACACGCGGCTCGACTGCGCGACTCCAGAGCGACAGCGGTTACACGATCGATCGCAGCGGCGGCCAGATCCGCGTCAGCGGGCCGGGCGTCAGCATCGTGAGCTCGGGCACGAGCGCCGCCGGCAACCAGGCCGGGCGCCGGACGCCGCACCGTCGATCCGTTCATCTGCGAAGGCCGCCGCACGCTGCAGCTCGACAATCGCGACATCTACGTGGACGGCGACGCCATCACGGTGCGCGGCGGCTGCGAGGTGTTCCTCACCAACAGTCACATCGTCGCATCGGGCACCGGCATCGTCGTGCAGGACGCGATCGTCCACGTCTCCAACAGCCACATCGAAGGCGCGCAACGCGTCGTTCCAGGCCGACGACCGCGCGAAGATGTACGTGCGCGGCTCGACGTTCCAGGGCGTTCCGCGCCGCGCCGAGCTCGCGATGGTGCAGGACCAGGGCGGCAACCGCTGGCGATGAGCTCAGAGCGGCTTCGCGGCTTGCCGTCGCTCAGCTCGAATACCTCCACGCCCTTGCGCGTGCCGGAACATGCGCCGGCCGAGATCGGGAAAATCCGCCACGTCGAAGTCGCGGCTCTCCCCGCCCATCAGGTAGACCAGCTCGCGCTCGAACGGATTGCGCAGCGAGTGCGCGACGCCGGGCGCCGGGAACGCCATGAAATCGCCGGCGGCCACTTCGTACTCGGCGCCGTCGATGCGCGCGAGGCCGCGGCCTTCCAGGATGTAGATCCACTCCTCTTCCTGCCAGTGCGAGTGATAAGGAAACGCTTCCTTGCCGGGCGCGATGCGCGCCAGGTTGACGCCGGTGCGTCGCAGCCCGGTCGCCTTGCCCATCTGGTAGCCGGTCACCTCCGAGTTCGCGCTCCACGGATGCGAGAACGTCTGCGAGCGCGCGGCGACGTCGGCGGCACGCAATAGATACAGGTTCGGTCGGTTCATGACGTGAGCTCGGAGGCGGCGAAGGAGTCGCAGAGCTTGCGCGGGCGGTGCGCGCTCGGCAACCTTCGCGCATGAACCGGTGGCGCATACTCGGGCTCATCGTGCTCGCGCTGCTCGCGGCGTCGCTGCTCGTGTGGTGGCTGAGGCCCGCGCCGCCGCCGCCCGCCCCGCCGCCGCAGCCGGCCGGCGCGCGAGGTCTTCCACAGCTCCAAGCCCCTGCGCATCGAAGTCGCATCGGCGTGGCCGCCCGCTGAAAGCGCGTGGCTCGAGTACGAGCTGCGCCATCTCTTGAACCGCGGTCGGATGCGCGTCGCCGCGATCGACGATGTCGCCGACTGCATTCACGCTGCGTGTCACGCTCGACGCCGATATGAGCGCTGCGACGCTCGAGCTGGTGGCACCCGACGCCGTCGTGGAGCGACAGGAACAGCTGCTGCTGTCGAACGGGCCTCGTCTCGTCACTGATCAGCATGCTCGCCCAGCGGCTGCCGCAGTTTCTCGGCGCACAGGCTGGCTCTCCGAACTGGGTGACGCTGATCGGTACGGACGACGCAAACGCGTACGACGCCTACCTGGCCGATGCGCTGGAGCTGCTCGGCCCGAATGGCCAGGGCCTCACGCAGCCAGGCGCAGCGCAGAACGCGAGGATCGTCGACCGATTGGAGATGCTCGCGCGCCTGCAACCGCGTTTCGCGCGCGCTCGTGCAGCGCTGGCGATCGCTTATCTGAGTCTCGGCGGAAGGATCAAGCGTCGCTCACGCAATTGGCGAAGAGCAGCGCCGAGCGCACGCTGGCGGCGGACGATGAAATCGCTGAGGCACACGCAGCGCTGGGGCTAGTGCACATGCGACAGCGGCGACTGGACTGCCGCCCGCGAACAGTTCGATCGCGCACTCACGCTCGACGCGAACAGTGCTGCCGCGCTGGAAGGCTCCGGCTGCCTGCTCGTGGACGCCGGTCGATACGAAGCGGCACGACCGTTGATCGCGCATGCCGTCCAGTTGCAGTCGCGAAATGTCGGCGCGCGCGAATGCCTCGCGTACCTGGACGCGGGCGCCGGCACAGTCGTCGCGAGCGACGAGAAACCGCCGACCGCAGTTGCGCGCGTGCAGGCGCTCGCTGCGATTCTCGCTGGCGACGTCGACACCGCGCGGCAGCGTGCTGCGCGGCGCATCGAACGACGAGGATTTTCGCGAGTGGGCCGAGCCGCTCCTGCAGGCCGCGACGGATCGCGCCCGCGTTCCGGATGCGCTGCAGTCGATCACCCGCGCTGCGAGCGACGGGCGCATCGATGCCGCGACGGAAATTCTGTGCGGCGCCGCCCTGCGCCGCGCCGAGTTCGTGTTCAACCGCATGGCGCGCCTGCAGCGCGACCGCGAGCCGGTGCCGCTGCGGATGCTGTGGATGCCGCAGACGGCGTTTCTGCGGCGCCATGCGCGCTTCGAGCAGATCGTGGGCACCGCGGGCTTGGCGGCGTTCTGGCAGGAATACGGGCCGCCGGATGCGTGTAAGGCGGAGCCCAAAACCTACGGCTGCAAGACGCGGCCGCTCGGCAAAACCAGAGCCCTGACCGCGCGGACGTCCCGTGAGATCCTGCCCTGCAGGACGCCCGCTCGGCGATCCGCTGCGGCATCGGCGCGAGTTGCGCCTATAATGCCGGCCCGCCGAACAAACCGTGTTTTCGAAAATTTCTCGATCCTTTAGCTCTTCGAGGGGAGACTGCACGATGGGGGCCATCAATGCCGTTACGGATCTGACCGCGCAGGGCGACGTCGCCGTGCTGACCGTCAATTCGCCGCCGGTGAACGCGCTGTCGCAGCAGGTGCGCGACGGCATCGTCAAAGGCATGCAGCAGGCGATCGCCGACGCCGCCGTCAAGGCCGTCGTGCTGATCTGCGACGGCCGGACGTTCATCGCCGGCGCCGACATCACCGAGTTCGGCAAGCCGCCGCAGGCGCCGAGCCTGCACGACGTCTGCGACACGATCGAGAATTCGCCGAAGCCCGTCGTCGCCGCGATTCACGGCACTGCGCTCGGCGGCGGCCTGGAGACCGCGTTGTGCTGCCACTATCGCGTCGCTGTGCCGTCGGCGAAGTGCGGCTTGCCCGAAGTGCATCTCGGCTTGCTGCCCGGCGCGGGCGGCACGCAGCGACTGCCGCGCATCGTCGGTCCGGAGCAGGCGCTGCGAGATGGTGACCTCCGGCAAGCATGTCGATGCGAAGACGTCGCTCGCCGCGGGCCTGCTCGATGAGATCGTGCCCGAGGGCGAGCTGCGCGCCGGCGCGATCGCCTACGCGAAGAAAGTCATCGCCGAGAAGCGGCCGCTGCAGCAAAGTGCGCGACATGAACGAGAAGGTCGAAGCCGCGCGCGGCAAGCCGGAGCTCTTCGCCGAATTCCGCAAGGCCAATGCGCGCAAGTTCCGCGGCTTCCTCGCGCCCGAATACAACATCCGCTGCATCGAGGCGGCCGTGAACCTGCCGTTCGATCAAGGCATCGCGACCGAGCGCAAGCTGTTCATGGAGCTGATGACCGGCACGCAGTCGGCGGCGCAGCGCTACGTGTTCTTCGCCGAGCGCCAGGTGTGGAAAGTGCCGGACGTGCCGGAGGACACTGCGACGATCCCGGTCAAGAAGGTCGGCATCATCGGCGCCGGCACGATGGGCGGCGGCATCGCGATGAACTTCGCGAACATCGGCATGCCGGTGACGCTGGTCGAAACGAAGCAGGACGCGCTCGATCGCGGCTTCGGCGTGATCCGCAAGAACTACGAGACCACCGCGAAGCGCGGCAAGCTCAAGCCCGAGGACGTCGAGAAGCGCATGGGCCTGCTGAGCGGCACGCTGCAGCTCGAATCGCTGGCGGACTGCGACCTGGTGATCGAAGCCGTGTTCGAGAACATGGACGTCAAGAAGGAGGTGTTCGGCAAGCTCGACCGCATCGTCAAGCAGGGCGCGATCCTCGCCACCAACACTTCGGGCCTGGACGTCAACGAGATCGCGAGCGTCACGAAGCGCCCCGACGCGGTCATCGGCCTGCACTTCTTCTCGCCCGCGAACGTGATGCGCCTGCTGGAGATCGTGCGCGCGCAGAAGACGTCCAAGCCGGTCATCGCCACGTCGATGCAGCTCGCGAAGAAGATCGGCAAGATCGCCGCGCTGGTCGGGCGTGTGCCCGGGCTTCGTCGGCAATCGCATCCTGTACGCGCGCCAGCAGCAGGCGCAGGCGATGCTGATGGAAGGCGCGATGCCGTGGGACATCGACAAGGTGCTGTACGACTTCGGCCTGCCGATGGGTCCGTTCGCGATGTCCGACCTCGCCGGCCTCGACATCGGCTGGAGCAAGGAGAAGTCGAGCAGCTCGACCGTGCGCGAAGTGCTGTGCGAGATGGACCGCCGCGGCCAGAAGACCGGCGCCGGCTTCTACGACTACGACGCCGAGCGCAACGCCAAGCCCTCGCCCGTCACCGAGAAGATCATCAAGGACTTCATGGCCAAGGCCGGCGCGACGCCGCGCAAGATTTCCGAGCAGGAAATCCTGGAGCGCTGCGTGTACCCGATGATCAACGAGGGCGCGAAGATTCTCGAAGAGAAGATCGCGATCCGCCCGTCGGACATCGACATCGTGTGGATCAACGGCTACGGCTGGCCCGTGTACCGCGGCGGCCCGATGTTCTACGGCGACACCGTGGGCTTGAAGACCGTGGTCGCGAAACTCAAAGAGTATGGGTCGAAGCTCGGCGCGGGCTTCACCCTGTCACCGCTCCTGGAGAAGCTCGCCGCGGAGGGCAAGCGCTTCCAGGACCTGAAATAGATTCAGTTTCCAACCGGGGCATCTCATGCGTGAAGCAGTCATCGTTTCCACGGCGCGCACGCCGATCGGCAAGGCCTATCGCGGCGCATTCAACAACACCCAGGGCCAGGAGCTGATCGGCCACGCGCTGGCGCAGGCCGTGAAGCGCGCCGGCATCGCTCCCGCCGAGATCGAAGACGTCGTGGTCGGCTGCGCCATGCAGCAGGGCTCGACCGGCGGCAACGTCGCGCGCCAGGGCCTGCTGCGCGCCGGCTTTCCGGTGACGGTGCCGGGCATGTCGATCGATCGGCAGTGCTCCTCCGGCCTGATGGCGATTGCGACGGCCGCGAAGCAGATCGTGCGACGACGGCATGCAGATCACCATCGGCGGCGGCGTCGAGTCGATCTCGCTGGTGCAGAACGACAAGATGAATCGCTTCCGCGCCGCCGATCCGTGGCTGGTGAAGAACCTGCCGCAGATCTACATGACGATGATCGAGACCGCCGAGATCGTCGCCGAGCGCTACGGCGTCAGCCGCGAGGCGCAGGACCAGTACTCGCTGCAATCGCAGCAGCGCACCGCGACAGGCGCAGGCCGAAGGCCGCTACGACGCCGAGATCGCGCCGCTGACCTCGATGATGGTCATCACCGACAAGGAAACCGGCGCGACCTCGGAGAAGGAAGTCACGCTCAAGCTCGACGAGGGCAACCGGCCGAAGACGACGCTCGCCGACCTGCAGGCGCTGCAGCCGGTGTTCAAGAACGGGCAGCGGATCAAGGAAGGACGCTTCATCACCGCCGGCAACGCCTCGCAGCTCTCCGACGGCGCTGCGGCGCTGGTGCTGATGGAAGCGAAGGAAGCAGCGAAGCGCGGGCTCAAGCCGCTCGGCGCGTACCGCGGCATGATGGTCGCGGCGTGCGATCCGGACGAGATGGGCATCGGCCCGGTGTTCGCGGTGCCGAAGCTGCTCAAGGCGAACGGCCTGTCGATGGACGACATCGGCATCTGGGAGCTGAACGAGGCGTTCGCGAGCCAGGTGCTCTACATCCGCGACAAGCTCGGCATTCCCAACGACAAGCTCAACGTCTCGGGCGGCGCGATCTCGATCGGCCATCCGTACGGCATGTCCGGCGCGCGCATGACCGGCCACCTGCTGATCGAAGGCAAGCGGCGCGGCGCGAAGTACGGCGTCGTGACGATGTGCGTCGGCGGCGGCATGGGCGCGGCAGGATTGTTCGAGATCTTCTGAGTGACGGAGCTGCAGTCCGAACCGCGGCGACGCTCACTCTGCCACTGCCCGGTACGCCGAGAAGAAAAAGGCGATCGTCGCCGCGGCCAGCGACATGCTCAATCACCACGGCGTGAAAGGCATGACGCTCGCCGGCGTGGCGAGCCGCGTCGGGCTGATCACGACGAGCGTCACGTACTACTTCAAGAAGAAGGAAGATCTCGCGGTCGCCTGTTTCCTGGAAGGCATCGCGAGATTCGACGCGCTCGCGACCGACGCATTGCGGATGGACGGGCCGCACGCACGCGTGCAACGCCTGCTCGAGGCGTGGCTGGACCTGCGACGTCGCATCGCCGCCGGCGAAGCGCCGGCCATCGCAGTGTTCAACGACATTCGCGCGTTGCAGAAACCGCAGCGTGGCGTCGTGCTGCAAGCGTACATGCGCTTCTTCGCCAAGATCCGCGAGATCTTCGTAGCGCCTGAGCTCGCCTGGCTCGATGCGCAGGCGTGCACGGCGCGCGCGCAGATCCTCACGGAACAGATCTTCTGGGCCGTCGCCTGGCTGCCGCGCTACGACCTGGAAGACTACGACCGCATCCGCGAGCGCATGTACGACATCTTCGTGCACGGGCTGGCGGCGCCGGGCCGCAGCTGGCAGCCGCAGCCGTTGTCGCTGGACGCCGTGCTGCAATCTTCTGCGCAGGAGCTGACGCCAACGCGAGACGTTCCTGATCGCGGCCACGCGCCTGATCAACGAGCAGGGCTATCGCGGCGCTTCGGTGGAGAAGATCTCCTCGCGCCTGAACGTCACCAAGGGCTCGTTCTACCATCACCACGAAGCGAAGGACGAGCTGGTCGTCGACTGCTTCAAGCGCAGCTTCGAAGTCATGCGGCGCGTACAGCGCGCCGTGGGCGAAGGCGAGCAGAACGAGCTGGTGAAGCTCGCGACGGCGGCCGCGGCGCTGGTCGACTATCAGCTGTCCGACCGCGGCCCGCTGCTGCGCACCTCGGCGCTCACCGCGCTGCCTGAGTCGATCTGCCTGGAAATGGTGGAGGCGTCCAACCGGGTGAGCGATCGCTTCGCCTCGCTGATCTCAGACGGTATCGCGTCGGGTTCGGTGCGCGCGGTGGATCCGTACATCGCAGCACAGATGCTCACCGCGACGCTGAACGCCTCCGCGGAAATCCGCTGGTGGATCCCGGACGTCGACCGCGCGCAGGCGCCCGCGCTGTACGCGAAGCCGGTGCTGACCGGGATC
Organism: uncultured Gammaproteobacteria bacterium; assembly: GCA_963830745.1. Taxonomy (GTDB): domain Bacteria; phylum Pseudomonadota; class Gammaproteobacteria; order Steroidobacterales; family Steroidobacteraceae; genus Steroidobacter. Next base: position 113,706 of record CAWHNL010000004.1, on the reverse strand, counting down.
TTCTCGAGGTAGAGAAAAAGAAGCGCCGGCCGATTCGCATCGGCCGGCGCTGCCAGGTTTGCTACGTCGTCGAGATCAGTTGCCGAAGCGGAACTGCACCTCGAGGCCGTACGTCCGCGGTGCCGTCAGCGACACCGTGCGGCTCTGCGTGCCCCATGCCGACGAAGATGCGCCCGCCGACTCGAAGCCCTCGTCGTCGAAGGCGTTGTTGACGAACGCGATGAGCGTGTAGCGGTTGTTGTTGCCATTCCACAGCGCACGGAAGTCCGTCGAGTCGTACGACGGCGCGAGGTAGTGCTCGCGCGAGAACACCGAGTAGTACGCATCGTCCTTGTACGTCCAGGTCGTGCCCAGCGTCAGATTGCCGAGGCCCGTGAAGAACGTGTAGTTCGCGTTGAACGCGACCTTGTGGTTCGGAGCGCTCGGCAACTCGCCGCCGTCGAGCAGCTGGCCGGTCTGCACACCGACCGCCGGCGTCGAGCACGGCCGCGCATCCGGCTGCAGCACGCCGGCGATGCCCGTGTCGGCACCGTCGATGAAGCAGCGCGAATCCTTGATCTCGGTGTCGAGGTAGCTGTACATCAGGCGCATCACGAACGCATCCGTGACCGCCCAGACCGTCTCCAGCTCCGCGCCCATCGACGTGGTCTTATCGAGGTTGAAGAACCGCGATTCGAGCAGGCCGGTCGTCGCATCGCGCACCGTCGACGGATACTGCGCGTCCTTGTAGTCGTAATAGAACACCGACACGTTCGCCGTCAGGCGTTCCGCGAAGGTCTCCTTCAGGCCGAGCTCGTACGCGTTGATGAACTCCGGCTCGGTGTAGCCCGTGCGGCCGGGCGCCATGGCGCCGGCGTTGAAGCCGCCGCTCTTGTAGCCACGCGTGTACTTGCCGTAAGCCAGCATGCCCTCGCTCGGCTGCCACTCGAGACCCGCGGTGCCCGTGGCTGCATGCCACTTGCCCTCGAGGTGAGCGCGCACGTCGCTCCGAGTAGAAGGAGAACGGCAGCGGCCGGGTTGCCGAGGAACACGACGCGCGTGCGGTACTCGTCGGCTTCCTTCTCGTCCTCGGTGTAGCGCACGCCGACCGTCGTCTTCCAGGTGTCGCTCAGCTGGTAGTCGACCTGGCCGAACGCCGCGTAGCGCGTCCGCCTCGAGCAGCGCACCGGCGATCTGCAGATTGCGGTCAGGATGCTCGGACCGGCCGGCGGGTTGAAGCCGTTCGCCGCCGAGCGGCGCCGCCGCGCGCGGGTTCTGCCAGCTCCGGCTGCAGCGGCGCGCGGATGCCCTGATTCTGGTTCACCTGCTCGTGGTACTGATACAGGCCGACGATCCACTGGAACGGTCCTTCGCCGGTCGAGATCAGGTTGATCTCGTTGCTGTAGTACTCCTTGTCCTCCATGTAGAACGCTTCGACCGTCGGGAAGATCGTGATCGACTGGCCGTGCGCATTCGTCCGGACGAACGGATCGCGGTCGACGCCGTCGAAGTCGGAGATCTGCTGGTACGTGTAGCCCTGGTAGCCGCCGACGTACTTCAGGTCGACGCCGCCGAAGTGGTTCACCGTCTCCAGCGTCACGATGTCGACGTCGTCGAGCGTGGTGCGGAACGGCGTGTCGGTGTCGTAGGTGCGCTCATCGGTCAGCGCCGGGTTCGTGCCCGTGAAGCCGAAGGTGACGTTCGGGAACAGGACCGGCGGTCGGCGCGCCCGGCGCGCCGAAGAAGGTCGGCGCGATGTCGTACGGCGTGATGCGGCGGTCGACGCGGCGCGCCTGGTCCCACTCGGACTTGGAGTACTTGATCCAGCCGTCCATCGATCTCGCCGATGTTGAACGCGAGCTGCGCGTCGACGTACATGTCGTCGTTCTGCCCGCCCTCGGTCTCGTTGCTGTTGGCGTCCTTGAAGAAGCCCTCGTTCTGGCCGCCGGCGTTGCCGGCAACGCGATAGCGCAGCCAGTCGGTGATCGGCCCGGAGACCGAGCCTTCGTAGATCTGCGTGTCGTAGTTGCCGGCCGTCGCGCGCATTTCGGCCTGGAACGTGTCGGTCGGCCGCTTGGAAATGACGTTGAGCGCGCCGCCGATGGAATTACGCCCGTACAGGGTGCCCTGCGGTCCGCGCAGCACTTCGACGCGCTCGGTGTGGATCGGCCGCTTGCCCGCCTCGACGTTGCTGGCGGTGTAGAAGCCGTCCGAGTAGGTCGCGATGCCAGGGTCCGAGCCGTAGTTGTTGGTGAGACGGCCGACGCCGCGCAGGCTCATGCGGTCGAGCGTGCTGGCGTATGACAAGCCGGGCGTGAAGTCGGTCAGGTCCTGAATGTTCGTGATGCCGAGCAGATCGCGCGTCTCGCTCGTGAATGCGGAAATCGCAACCGGCACGTCCTGCAGATTCGCCTGGCGCTTTTCCGCGGTGACGACGATTTCCTCGAGCACCATGGTGTCAGGTGCCTTGCTCTCCTGGGCCAGTCGCGGCTGTGCCCGCGGCCATTGCCAGGATGCCGGCGATCGCGACGCGAAGCTCCATTCGATTACGCATGCTCATTCGTGCACTCCCATGCCGATGTCGGAAATTTTTACGGTGTGGAAAATGCGCGCGGGAGTTGCGTTGCGTCAACGGCTTTTCGAGTGAAAAGAAGCCGTTTGTTGCGTGATTAATACATAAGAATCGTGAAACTGTGACCGACCGCGCACATCTGGCAACGCTAGCTTTTTTACAGTTGTGTGAGGGTCTTGAACGCGCCTTTCAATTGCTCTTTAGGATTTGCCGCCGGATTGCGCGGCAATGTGTCGGCCAGAACAAGTATACGGACCGGCACCTTGAAGCGCGGCCAGCCTGCCGGCAACGAGCCGACGAGTCATCGTCAACGCGCGGACACGATTCGCGCCGTCGCGGTTGCGGTGGCGACGAGCTCGCCGGCCGCGGTGCGCAGCTCGCCGGCGAGGAATGCAATCGTTCCGCCGCGCGCCACGACTCGGCCTTCGCCGATCAGGTGCCGAGCGGCGCCGGCTTGATGAAATTCACCTTCAGCTCGATCGTCGGCGCGAAATGACCGGGCGGCAGCGTGCAGACCAGCGCAGGACCGAGCGTGTCGTCGAGCATCGCCGCGACGAAGCCGCCCTGCACGACGCCCATGGGATTCAGGAACTCGGGCTTCGCCTTCGAACTGCACGCGGATCGTGCCGCGCGCCGGATCGATTTCCAGCGGCTTGAAGCCGAGCGTCACGGCGGCTGGCGGCGGCGGACGGCGTCCTTCCATCGCGTCCCAGAACGGCCCTTCACGAGTCGGTCCTTCCGGCGCAGTCCCATCAGAACATTTCCGAAGCGTCCGGCGGACGGATCGTGCTGTCGTGGCGCGCGGCGATGTGATCGCCGGTGATCATCTCGTCGTAGGCCTGGCCGGGCCCGACCATCGGGTACACGCCGGCGTCGGGATCGATGATGACTTCGAGGAACGCCGGGCCCGGGAAGCCGATGAACTCGCGCGACGACGCGCGCCACGTCCTGCTTGCGCTCGAGCCGCACGGCGTAGCGGAAGCCGTCCGCCTGCGCGGCCTTGACGAAATCCTTCTTGTGCAGCGACTTGTCGCTGGCCGACAGCCGGCCCTTGAAGAACAGCTTCTGCCACTGCTTGACCATGCCGTCGCCGAAGTTGTTGAGCACGACGATCTTCACCGGCAGCTGTAAGTCGTGACCGTTTCGAGCTCGCCGAGGTTCATGCGGATGCTCGCGTCGCCGTCGATGTCGATCACCAGCTTGTCGGGATGCGCGAGCTGCGCGCCGATCGCGGCGGGCAGGCCGAAGCCCATCGTGCCCATGCTGCCGGAGGTCAGCCACAGGCGCGGCGTGCGGAAGTCGAAGTACTGCGCCGCCCACATCTGGTGCTGGCCGACGCCGGTCGCGATGATCGCCTCGCCGCGCGTCAGCTTGTTGATCTCTTCGATGACGTGGTACGGCTGGATCAGCTTGCTGTCGCGATCGTAGTTCATCGGGTGCGCGCGCCGCAGCCCGGCGCAATGCGCTTGCCAGGCGGACCAGTCGCGCTTGAAGCCGCTGCGCCGCCCATAGGCGAGCAGCGCGCGCAGCGCCTCGGGCAGCAGGCCGACGTGACTCCAGCTCACCGGCTTGACCTTGTTGATCTCGGAAGCGTCGATGTCGATCTGCGCGATGCGCCGCGCGTTCGGCGCGAACTTCGGCGGGTTGCCGGCGACGCGATCGTCGAAGCGCGCGCCGAGCGCGAACAGGAAGTCGCAATCGTCGACGGCGTAGTTGGCGAACGCCGCGCCGTGCATGCCGAGCATGCTCATCGACAGCGGATGCGTGGTGTCGAAGGCGCCGAGGCCCATCAGCGTCGTGACCACCGGCATGCCGTACTCGATGCGCGAACTCGCGCAGCGCGGCCGCGCCGTCGGAGCGGATCACGCCGCCGCCGGCGTAGATGAGCGGCCGCTGCGCCTCGCCGAGCATCGCGAAGAACTCGCGCGCACTGCTCGTCGGACACGACGCTGCGCATCAGACGGTTCATGCGATGGCGGTAGCCGCTGACCGGCAGCCGGCCCGTGCCGTGGAACGCGCCGCGCCAGTTCTGCACGTCCTTCGGAATGTCGACGACGACCGGCCCCGGCCGCCCGGTGCGCGCGATCTCGAACGCGGTGCGCAGCGTCGCTTCGAGCTTGGTCGGGTCGGTGACCAGGAACACGTGCTTGGCGACCGAGCCCATGATGCTGGCGACCGGCGCTTCCTGGAATGCATCGCTGCCGATCGCGGCCGTCGGCACCTGGCCGCAGATCACGACGATCGGGATCGAGTCGGCCATGCAGTCGCGCACCGGCGTGACGGTGTTGGTCGCGCCCGGGCCGGAGGTGACGACGCACACGCCGACCTTGCCGGTCGCGCGCGCGTAGCCCGCGGCCATGAAGCCGGCGCCCTGCTCGTTGGCCGGAACGACCAGCGGCATCGGCCGGCGTCCGGGCGCTGCACTGGCTTGGTTGTATACGAAAATCGCGTCGTAGGTCGGCAGGATCGCGCCGCCGCTGTAGCCGAAAACGGTTTCGACGCCCTCGTCGGCGAGCACCTGGACGATGATCTCGGCGCCCGACATCTGCTTGCCGGCGAGTGCGTGGGCGGCATGCGCAGGGCGCGCAGCGAGATTCTCTTTCACGTCCCCAGTTCCAGAAAAGTGCCCCGAAAATTTCGCAAAAGAGCCTAGCAGCATCGCTCTGGGATGTATACGAAGCTCGCGGCCTTCCCGTATGCTCACCGGCTTCGAGAGGAAGTCCGGGCATGACCACGCGCAAGCGCCACATCATTTCGATCCTGCTGCAGAACGAAGTCGGCGCGCTCACGCGGGTCGCGAGCCTGTTCGCCACGCGCGGCTACAACATCGAGTCGCTCAACGTCGCGCCGACCGACGATCCGACCGTGTCGCGCCTGACGCTGGTGACGACCGGCACCGACGCAGTGATCCAGCAGATCGTCAACCAGTCGCTGAAGCTCATCGACGTCGTGAACGTCGACGACATGACGCGCGACCAGCACGTGGAGCGCGAGCTGTTGCTGATCAAGCTGCGCGCCGCCGCGACGCAGACTCGCCGCCCTGCAGGCGTGCGTGCACAAAGCGGGCGGCAAAGTATTGTCGGATGAAGCGGAAAGCTTTACCGTCGAGCTTACGGACAGTGAATCCCAGATCAACAAGTTCATCGCCGAAGCGGGGAATCTCGGCGAAGTACTCGAGGTCGTGCGCAGCGGTGCGCTGGCGATGTTGCGGGGAGCAACGACGCTGAGCGCCTAAGCCTCGCGGACGTCACGAATCCGTAAACCGCAAAGCGGCTACTAACGCCGGACATCGGGCAGGGTGTTCGGCAGCGCGCGACTGCTGTCCAGCAGTCGCGTGTAAGTAGTTGCGCGTGATGCGGTGCGCCGCACGGAGCCAGGAGGCTCCGGCGGACATTTATGGACAGTGGAGCGACGATGTACCGGTTATACGACTACCTGCCCTCCGGAAACGGCTACAAGGTGCGCCTGGTGCTCAAGCAGCTGGCGCTGCCGTACGAGCTGATCGAGCTCGACATCCGCACCGGCGCGACGCGCACCGTCGGACTTCCTCGCGAAGAATCCCAACGGCCGCATTCCGCTGCTGGAAGTGCCGGGCAAGGGATTCCTGCCGGAGAGTCACGCGATCATTGCGTTCCTCGCCGAAGGCTCGCGGCTGATTCCCGACCGATCCGTTCGAGCGCGCGCGCATGTGGCAGTGGATGTGCTTCGAGCAGTACAACCTCGAGCCGAACATCGCGACGCTGCGCTTCTGGATGAAGCTCGGCAAGACGCGCGCGGAGCTCGGCGAGAAGCTGGTGGAGAAAAAGAAGAACGGTTACGCGGCGCTCGACGTGCTCGAAGAAACGCTGCACGACCGCGAGTACCTGGTCGGCGGGACAATACTCGCTGGCGGATATCGCGCTGTATCGCGTACACGCACGTCGCGCATGAAGGCGGTTTCGATCTCGCACCGTATCCGGCGATCCGCGCCTGGTGCGAGCGCGTCGAGCGCCAGCCCGACTGGGCGCCGATTACCGAGAGAGGTAGGCAGGCAGCGACGGTCGACACCGACCGTGCGGCGCGCTTCCAGATCGATGTGCGCGCGCGCTGCTTCCTGCAGCGGATAACTCTGCCCGATCTGCACGCTGATCACGGACTTCGCGACCAGGTCGAACATCTCGCTGGCGGCGCGCACGAGCGAGGCGCGCGTCGGGATGTAGTGAAACAACGTCGGCCGCGTGAGGAACAGCGAGCCGCGCTTGGTCAGCTCCAGCGGCGCCATCGGCGGCACCGGTCCCGAAGCGTTGCCGTACGTCACCATCAGGCCGCGCGGCCGCAGGCAATCGAGCGAGCCGATGAACGTGTCCTGGCCGACCGAGTCGTAGACCACGTCGACACCTCTGTTCGCGGTCGCCGCTTTCGTCTGCGCGACCCAATCCTCGCTCGACAGCATCACGTGGTCAGCACCGAGCTCGCGCGCCCGCTCCGCTTTGGCTGGCGAGCCGACCACCGCGATCACCGTCGCGCCGAGATGCTTCGCCCACTGCACGAGAATCGAGCCGACGCCGCCGACCGCAGCATGCACGAGCAGCGTGTTGCCCTTTGCGCACGCGATAGGTCTGCCGCAACAACATTTGCGCAGTCATGCCCTTCAGCATGAGCGCCGCGGCCTGGGTGTCGTCGACCCCTTCGGGAATGCGCACCAGGCGGTCGGCCGGCAACACGCGCGCTTCGCTGTACGCGCCGGAAGAGTTGAATGCGTAGGCGATGCGGTCGCCGGCCTTGACCTGGCTGACGCCCGGGCCGACGGCTTCGACGACGCCGGCGGCCTCGCGACCGAGCACGGCCGGCAGCTGCAACGGATACAGGCCCGTGCGCTCGTAGGTGTCGATGAAGTTCAGTCCGATCGCCGTATGGCGGACGCGCGCCTGGCCCGGCCCCGGCTCGGGCACCTCGACCGTCTCCCAGCGCAGGACTTCAGGACCGCCGTAGGAATGAATGCGCACCGCATGAGTCATGCGGTGCATGGTAAATCATCTGTGGGTCAGGCTTTAGCCTGACGACCCTACAGCGCCTGGTCGTCGGTCTCCCCGGTGCGGATGCGCAGCACGCGCTCCAGCTCGGTGATGAAGATCTTGCCGTCGCCCGACCTTGCCGGTCTTCGCCGCGCCGATGATCGCTTCCACGACCTGGTCGACGAGCGCGTCCTTGACCGCGACCTCGATGCGGGTCTTCGGGACGAAGTCCACCACGTACTCGGCGCCGCGATACAGCTCGGTGTGACCGCGCTGCCGGCCGAAGCCCTTGACCTCGGTGACGGTCATTCCCGAAACGCCGATCTCCGACAGGGCGGCACGGACGTCGTCGAGTTTGAAGGGTTTGATGATTGCGCTGATGAGTTTCATTCCCCGTGGCTCCTGTCTCGAATGCCTCGAACCGCAAATGCACGTTCTGTGCCGTGGCCGGAAGTGACTAGGGACCGGTGACGTAGTCGACTAGCGATGCACCAGTTTAGCGCGAGCGCGCGGCGGCGAGCGCGCGTACTTGGTGCGTCAGAGGGGTGCGGTGGGTGCGTCAGTCGAGCCGCTTGTGGAAGCGCAGGGTGACGACCGTGAGCGCAACCGCCGTGAACGCGAGCAGCTTGTAGATCGGAACCTGCAGCTCCGCCAGGCCGGCGCCGCGCAAGACGATGCCGCGGACCAGCTCCACGAAATGCGTCAGCGGCAGCAGCTGCGCGATCCAGCGCGCCACCTGCGGCATGCCGTCGAATGGAAAGACGAAGCCCGACAGCAGGATCGAGGGCAGCAGCACGAAGATCGACATCTGGAACGCCTGCATCTGCGTTTCTGCGAGCGTCGATGCGATCAGCCCGAGCGTCAGCGTCGCGGCGATGAACAGCAGCGCCGCGAAGTAGAAGGCCCACAGACTGCCGTTGATCGGCACCTGGAACAGCAGCACTCCGAGCAGCAACACCAGCGTGGTCTGGATCAGGCCGATGAAGACGTACGGCACGAGCTTGCCGAGCATCAGCTCCAGCGGACTGGCCGGCGTCGTGATCAGCAGCTCGAGGTTGCCGCGCTCGCGCTCGCGCACGATCGCCACGGCGGTGAACATCGTCATGGTCATGGTCAGGATCACGCCGATCAGCGCGGGCACGATCTGCACGGCGGTGCGCTTCTCCGGGTTGTACTCGGTGCGCACCTCGAACACCTGCCGCCCGGTGCTGGTACACGCCGGCCCGCTGCGGCAGCGGCATCGCCACGAACGCGCGCGCGATGTTCTCGATCGTCGGCTCGCTGCCGTCGACGAGCAGCTGCGCGAGCGGCCGGTCGCCGACCAGGCGGCGCCGCTCGAAATCCGCGGGAATGTAGACACCGATCGACACTTCGCCCGAGCGCAGACTGCGCCGCAGATCGCCGACGGAGGCGGCGTATTCGCGTACGCGCACGACTCCGGTCGCTTGCATGTCCGCGACGAGCGCGCGCGACATCGACGTTCGCGCTTCGTCGACCACTGCGGCGCTGAGGCCGCGCACGTCGAAGTTGATCGCGTAGCCGAACAACAGCATCTGCAGCAGCGGAATGCCGACGATCATGCCGAACGTCAGCCGGTCGCGCCGCAGCTGGCGGATCTCCTTGGTGGCGATGGCGAAGATGCGCGACGCGATCACGCGACCGCCCTGACCCGCGGGGCGAAGCGTCGTCGTCGGCTTTGAAGCGCGTGGAGGCGACGAACACGTCTTCGAGACTGGCTCGCACGCGCTCGACTTTGCCCTGCACTCGATGCTGTTCGAGCAGCGCGCGGATGCTGCCTTCCGGATCGGCACGGTGCGGATCGAGCAGGGCGTGCAGGCGATTGCCGAGTTGCGCGACGCTCTTCACGAAGTCCTGGCCGTCGAGCGCGTGGCGCGCGGCGCGCACGTCGTCGGCTTCGATCTCGATCACGATCGCGTCGATGGAATCCATGAGTTGCCGCGGCGAGCCCTCCGCCACGAGCCGCCCGCGATCGAGGATGGCGAGGCCGTGGCAGCGCTCCGCTTCGTCCATGTAGTGCGTCGACACGAGGATCGTGGTGCCGCGATCGACCAGCTCGAACAGGCTTTCCCAGAAATCGCGACGGCTCTGCGGATCGACTGCGCTGGTCGGCTCGTCGAGCAGCAGCAGCTCGGGCTCGTGGAGCGTGGCGGCCGCAAGCGCGAGCCGCTGCTTCTGTCCGCCGCTCATCGTGCCCGCGCGCTGCTCGCGCCGGTCCTCCAGATGGTATTGGCGCGAGCCGCTCCTCGATGCGCCCGGCGCGCAGCTTGCCGTCGAGGCCGAAGATGCGCGCCGATGAAATCGAGGTTCTCCTGCACCGTGAGGTCTTCCCACAGCGAGAAGCGCTGGGTCATGTAGCCGATCTTCATGCGCAGCTGCTCGGCTTCGCGCGGCACCGCGTGGCCGAGCACGACGCACTCGCCTTCGCTCGGACGCAGCAGCCCGCACAGCATGCGGATCGTGGTCGACTTGCCCGAGCCGTTCGGCCCGAGGAAGCCGTAGATCGTCGCGCGCGGGATATCGAGACTCACGTGGTCGACGGCCGTGAGCTTGCCGAAGCGCCGCGTGAGGTTGCGGGCGCTGATGGCCGGACCGCTTTCCGGACGCGCGCTCATCGACTTGCCGTCCGCGAGCTCGACCTGCACCGGCATGCCGGTCGGCACGTTGGCGGCGGCGCTCTCGTCCAGGTCGATCTCGGCGAGATAGGCGAGTCGCGAGCGATCTTCCTGCGTCAGCGCGTAGTACGGCGTGAACGCAGCGTCCGCGGACACGAAGCGAACGACGCCCGTCAGCTCGCCGTCGCGACCGTCGACGTGCACGCGGGTGCGCGTGCCGGGCAGGAATTTCGTGCGCAGCGGTTCGGGCACGTACACGCGCGCGTACGGCGTGCCGTCCGCAAGCATCACGATCAGCGGCGCGCCGGCGCGCGGGCCGCTCGCCCAGCTTGTACGGAATGGCTTCCATGCGCCCTGCCCGCGGCGCCTTGACGACGTAGCGCGCCGCGCTCGTCTGCACCTCGACCAGCGCAGCCTGCGCCTGCTTGAGCGCCGCTTCGGCCTGCTCGACTTCCTCGACGCGCGTGCCTTCGAGCAGCAGATGCAGGCGCGCAGCCGCTTGCTTGTGAGTTCCCGCGGCGCTGTCGCGCCGCGCACGCTGCTGGTCCAACGCTGACTGGCTCAGGAGCTTGCGCGACACGAGGTCCTGCACGCGCTGATACTCGTTCGTTTCGGTTTCGAGCATGCTGCGCGCGGATTCCAGACGCAGCGCGCGCCTCGGTGATTTCCTGCGCACGCGGACCCTTGACCAGCTCCGCGAGCCGTCGCTCCGCGACGTTGCGTGCCGCGACGGCCTGATCGAGGCGCGCCTGCATGGAACCGAGCTCCTGCCGCAGCAGCGTCGCGCCGGCGGCCACCGCATCGCCCTCGCGCACCGAGATCTCGACGATCGGCTCGTTGGACTCCGCGACCAGCTCGAGGCGATCGCGCTCCAGCGTGCCGAGGATCTGCCCTTCGTAGGCACTGTTGCCGCACGCCGCGAGCGCGATGCAGCCTGACGAAGGTCAGAACGGCGCGAAGAGTCATGCTCGGTGCTCCGGACGCGTCGCACGTCGCTGCCGGCGTCGTGCCGACAGCGAACAGCCGCGCAGTGTGTGCGATGAGACGCTCGATCTCGTCCTCGTCGAACTTCAGGCCGAGCACCGGGCCGGCCACGTGCCGCGCGAGGAAGGGAAACATGCACAGCGACATCAGGGACAAAGCCGCCAGGCGCACGTCGAGGTCCTCGCGCACGCTGCCGTTCGCGCGTGCACGCCGCAGCAGCTCGATGACGAGCGGCGCCTGCCGGCCCGCGATGTCGCGGATGAACGTGCCGCGAAAGCGCCCCTTCTCCGCCAGCACTTCGTTGACGATCAGCGTGGCGATCCACGGATTCGCTGCCGCCGTTTGCATGTGCATGCGGATCAGCATCGCCGGATCGACAGCGCCGGCCTGCAAGCGATCCCGCGAGCAACTCGCGCACCGGGCCGATCGCGCGCTCGAGCATCGCGCGGAACAAGCCCAGCTTGTTGCCGAAGTAGTAATGAATCATCGCGGGCGTCGTGCCTGCAGCGACGGCGATCTGCCGCGCCGTGGCACGGTCGAAGCCGTGCTTCAGGAACAGCTTGCTGGCCGCATCCAGCAGCGCGCTGCGCACGTCGCTGTTGTCATCCACGGGTGGACGCCCGCGGCTGCGCAGCCGCGGGCGGCGGCGGCGTGACACATGTGCGGCAGTACTCACTTTCACAACTGCCGGGCTCAATATTAAACGCGTGTTTAAATATAAGCCAGTCCGCATAAGATTGCAAAGAATTCCGACACTCGCGGAACTGCTTCGCGAAAGTCGCCAAAGGATGCGCCGCTTCCTTGTGGGACGGCCGCGCCTATGACAAAAAGGGCGCACGTTTCCTGGGGAGGAAGCATGAGAGTTCGCAAGGTCGCCGGCGCCGCGGTGCGCGCCGGGCTGTGGGTCGTCGCGGTAGCGGCGCTCGCGCCGTCCGTGGCGGCTGCGAGCGACGACGAGCGCGCGGCTCGCATTCTTTATTTCGAGCCGCTGCGCGTGCTCCCCGCCCCGGCCGGCGCTGCCCAGCGCAAGGCCGACGACTCCGCTGCAGCAACTGCGCTTCGACGCGTTCGGCCGCCGCTTCGACATTTCGCTCGGCTCGAATGGCCGGCTGATGGCGAGCAAGCCGCAGAATTCGCAGCTCGAGCTGTACCGCGGCTCGATCGACGGCATCGCCGGATCGTGGGTGCGGCTCGCGACCAAGGGCGCTGTCGTTGCACGGCATGATGTGGGACGGCACGCAGCTCTACGCGATCGAGCCGGCCGCAGAAGTCCGCGACGCGCTGGCGCAGCCGCTCGCCTGCGGACGCGTCGCAGACGATCGTCTTCCGCCTCGCCGACGTGATGATCGATCAGGGCGCGACCGCGTGCGCGACCGAAAGCTCGCCGATCAAGGCGAGCGATGCGTTCGCTGCGCTCGCGACCGAGCTGAAGAGCGCAACGGTGGTCATGCAGGCGAGCGGCGCGACGCGCCGGCTCGACGTCTCGGCGCTCGGCGACGCGCGTTTCCGCGAGCGCTACGACAGCGAGCAGGATGCGCGCGATGCGATCCTGACTCGCCTCAACAACGTCGACGGCATCTTCAGCGCGCAGCTGTCGATCGAGATCCGCGTCGGCACGCTGTCGGTGCCCGATGCCGCCGGCGATCAGCTGTCCGCAGCCACGTCGCCGAACACCCTGCTGCGCGAGCTCGCCGACCTGCGCAGGCGCTCCCCGGAGCTGAACTCGCAGGGCCTGACGCACCTGTTCACCGACCGCGACCTCGACGGCTCGACGATCGGCATCGCGTATCTCGACTCGCTGTGCGATAGCCAGAACGCGCGTCGGGCCTGACCGAGTCGCGCAACGTCTGGCTGGACTCGCTGGTCGCAGCGCACGAGATCGGCCACAACTTCGGCGCGGACCACGACGGCGATTCGCAGGGCAGCTGTCCGAACACGCCTTCCTTCGGCTTCCTCATGGCGCCGATCGTGAGCGGCACCGACGATTTCTCGTCCTGCAGCCTGACGCGCATGCGTGCACGCACGCAGCGGGCGAGCTGCATCACCAACTTGCCGCCGGCTAACGTGCGCATTCCCAGCCGACCTCGGCACTGCACGCCGGCGGCTCGGCTCGCTCGTTCGACTGGCAGCTGCAGATCACGAACGCTGGCGGCCTGAGCTCGACGCAACGTGCGCGCTGAGCTGACGCTGCCGGCCACGCTCGCGATCGTCGATGCGAGCGTCATCGGCGGCTCGTGCCACGAGCGGCGGCGGCGCGGTCGAATGCGAGCTCGGCGAAATCGCCGGCGGCAACATCACGCACGATCGAGCTGGAGCTGAGCAGCGATTCCGCCGGCTCGCACGCCATCGTCGCGCACGTCACCGCGGACAACGACAGCGATGGCACGGACAACGACGGCTCGGGCGCCATCGTCGTCGAACCGCCCGCGGACGTATCGGTGACGCTGCGCGGGCCCGCAGCTGCAATGGCGAACGAGACGATTCACCGTCGGCTTCGACGTCGCGAACATCGCCACGGACAACGCGGGAACCGTCACGGTGAAGATCGACATCCCGGCGGGCACCACGGTCCGCAGTGCCTCGCTGACCAGCGGCACCTGTACGAGCAACGCTGCCAGCATCGAGTGCACGCTGGCGCCGCTCAGCGGTGGCACGACTGCGAGCGGCTCGGTGTCGCTCACGTCGTCAGCCGAGGGCAACGCGGCCTTGCACGCCGCCGTATCCGGCAACTACTTCGACACGAACAATGCCAACGACACGGCCGATCTGGTCGTCGCCGTCAGCGGCGCAGCCGCGCTCGCAAGTCAGCCGGCCGCATCGGCCAGCGGCGGCGGTGGGGGCGGCGGCGGCTCGATCGGCTTGTTGCTGCTCCTGGCATTGGCTCCTCTGCATCGCGCCCGCCGCCGGCGCGCTTGAAAGCCCACTCGACTGTCGCCATGTAGGCCCGCATGCTTGCGGCTCTCGCAGGCGTGAGAGTGCATGTGGCTACTTACAAGGACTACTACCAAGATCATGGGCGTGGCTCGCGACGCGAGCCAGGACGAGATCAAGCGCGCCTATCGCCGGCTGGCGCGTAAATTTCACCCGGACGTCAGCAAGGAAGCGAACGCGGAAGACAAGTTCAAGGAACTGCAGGAAGCCTACGAGGTCCTGAAGGACCCGCAGCGCCGCGCCGCGTACGACCAGCTCGGCTCGAACTGGCGCGCCGGCCAGGAGTTCCGGCCGCCGCCCGATTGGGGCCGCGACTTCGAATTCTCGACCTCGTCGTTCGGCGGTGGCGGCGGCTGGTCAGAGTGATGGCGACTTCAGCGATTTCTTCGCCTCGCTGTTCGGGCAGCGCAGCCCGTTCGGCCAACGAGGCGCGTCATTTGGTGGCGGCCAAGGCGGCGGTCGCGGCCGCGGCGGCTTCGCGGCGGCCGGCGACGATCACGTCGCCAAGATCCAGATCGACCTGGAAGACGCATTCCGCGGCGGCACGCAAACGATCGAGCTCAAGGCGCCGCAGCTCGGCGAGGACGGTCGCGTGACCGTGCAGCCGCGCACGCTCAAGGTGACGATCCCGGCCGGCGTCATCGAAGGTCAGCGCATTCGTCTCGCGGGGCAAGGCAGCCCCGGCATCGGCGGCGGTCCGCCCGGCGATCTCTATCTGGAAATCGGCTTCAAGCCGCACCGCTTGTTCGCGGTCGACGGCCGCGACCTGACGCTGACGCTGCCGATCGCGCCGTGGGAAGCGGCGCTCGGTGCGACAGTGCAGACGCCGACGCTCGCCGGGCCGGTGGACCTGCGCATTCCGCCGAACGCGAAGGCGGGACAGAAGATGCGCCTGAAAGGCCGCGGCCTGCCGGGTGCGACGCTGGGCGATCAGTACGTCGTGCTGAAGCTCGTGCAGCCGCCGGCCGACACGCCGCGCGCGAGAGAACTCTACGAGCAGATGCAGCGCGAGCTGCCGTTCGATCCGAGAAGTGAATGGTCGCCAGTGACTAGCGACTCAGTGCGTGCGGTCGAGCAGGTACGCGACGCGGCGCGGAATCGCCAAGTCCATGTGCTGCTTCTCGATGAAATCCGCCGCGCCTTCGCGCATCGCAGTCGACGGCGGCACGCACGTCCGTTTCCTCGCCGAGCACGATCACCGGCGGCGAAGTCTCCGCGGAGCGCAGCTGTCGCAGCAGCTCGAGCCCCGACATGCCGGGCAGCCACATGTCGGTGATCAGGCAACCGAGCGTGTCGCGCGCGCGACGCGAGATAGCTCTCGGCGCTGTCGTAGTCCTGTACTTCTGCGTCGAGGGAGCTGAGCAGTGAGCACAGCAAGCGGCGAGCCGCTTCATCGGCTTCGATCACTGCGACGATGGGGCGGGTGATTTGCACGGAATGTCGACTGATGGGAAAAAAGCGGCCACGGCCACTGTACAAGGAAAGCCCGAGCCGCAGGGAGGATTGGGGGCGGTGGACTCACCTGTGGGCCGTGGTCGCATGGGCGTCATCTTTCGTCCGCGCGCCCACGCGCTAGAAGTCGCACTTGTACTTAAGGTTGTGCGCACGTGCGTGCGCAATGCGCGCACGCTGCGGCGTACGAAAGCTTGCGCGCAAGACATGCTCGCGCTGCTCACACCTGTCCGACTTCGAGCACCATGCGCACCAGATGCGCGAGCGACGACGCCTGCATCTTCTCCATCACGCGCGCGCGATGAATTTCCACCGTGCGCTGACTCAGCTTCAGATCGCCGGCGATCACCTTGTTCGCCTTGCCGTGCACCACCAGGTCGAGCACTTCGCGCTCGCGCGGCGTCAGCGTTTCCAGGCGGCGGCGAATGTCGTTGCGCTCGCCGAGCGCAGCGCGGTTGCTGCTGTCCTTCTCCAGCGCCTGGTTGATGCGATCGATGAGGTCCTGGTCGCGAAACGGTTTCTGAATGAAATCGACCGCGCCGGCCTGCATCGCCTCGACCGCCATCGGCACGTCGCCGTGACCGGTGATGAAGATGATCGGCAGGATCGAGTGCTTCTCGTTGAGCTTCTGCTGCAGCTCGAGGCCCGACATGCCGGGCATGCGGATGTCGAGCACCAGGCAGCCGGCGCGATCCTCGCCGTAGGCATCGAGAAACTCCTGCGCGGAACCGAACGTCTCCACCGCGTGGCCGACCGAGCGCAGCAGCAGCTTGAGCGCGTCGCGCACCGCGGCGTCGTCGTCCACGACGAAGATGGTCGGCCGTGCCATGTTGGAAGGTCCCCTCATTGATCAACTCCCTGCTGACGCCGGAACTGCCGGCAACGTGAAAAAGAAGCGCGCGCCGCCGCCCGGATTGGCGCCGCACCACAGCTTGCCGCCGTGCGCGCGCACGATCGAGCGGCTGATCGACAGGCCGAGGCCGGTGCCGCCGGGCTTGGTCGTGAAGAACGGATTGAACAGCTCCGCCATCGTCGTCGCGTCGACGCCGACGCCGCGGTCCGCGACCATGAACTCGACGTCGCCTTCGCTGTCGACGAGCGTGCGCAGCACGATCTCGCGGCGCGCTTCCGGCACTTCGACCATCGCATCGATGCTGTTGCGGACCAGATTGAGCATGACCTGCTGGATCTGCACGGCGTCGGCCTGCACCAGCGGCGCCTGCGGCGCCGGCTCCAGCAGCATGCGCACGCCGTTGTGGCGCGCGTCGGTCTGCGCGAGCGTCAACACGTCTTCGAGCAGACGGTTCGCCTCGACCAGCTCGCGCCGCACCTCGCGATTCTTGACGAAGGTGCGCAGGCGGCGGATCACTTCGCCGGCACGCAGCGCCTGCGCGCCGATCTGGTGGAGCGCGGCTTCGATCTCTTCCTTGCTCGCATCGGCTTGCGCGATCAGTCGCTGGCACGCCTGCGCGTAGGTCGCGATCGCGGTCAGCGGCTGATTGACCTCGTGCGCGATGCCCGCGGCCATTTCACCCATCGTCGAGATGCGACCGAAGTGCGCGATGCGATCCTGCATCTGCCGCGCTTCGTCTTCGGCGCGGCGCCGATCGGTGATGTCGTGCAGCGTGCCGACCTGCCGCAGCGGACGGCCGTCCGCCGCGCGCGTCGTCTGCGCCAGGTGATGCACGTAGCGCAGCGAGCCGTCGGGATGAATCACTCGATACTCGATATCCATCTGTCGTCCGCTCGTGTCCAGCTCGTTGCGCGCCTGCTGCCAGCGCGCGCGGTCCGCCGGGTGGACCATCGGTTCTAGATATTCGTACACCGCGATGTACGGCTCGCCGTAGCGGCGGCCGAGCACGCGATACAGATGCGGCGACCAATAATCCTCGTATTTGCCGTCGAAGTGCATGACGTAGTTGCCGAGATTGGCGATCTCCTGCGCGATCGTCAGCTGCGCCTCGCTCCGGCGCAGCGCCTCCTCCGCGTTGCGGCGCACCGTGATGTCGCGGATGAAGCCGACGAAGCGCGGCGGATCGGTGCCTTGCACGCGTCCGACCGCCAGCTCCGCGGAGAACTCGCTGCCGTCGCGCCGCTTGGCGATCAGCTCGCGGCCGATGCCGATGATGCGCGGCTCGCCGGCCTCGATGTAGTGCCGCAGGTAGTCTTCGTGCTGCGAGCGGTACGGCTCGGGCAGCAGGATGTTGACCTTCAGGCCGATGACTTCCTGCTCGTTGTAGCCGAACATCCGCTCACCGGCGTGATTCAGCAGCTCGATGCGACCCTCGTGATCGAACAGCACGACCGCGTCCACTGCCGCATCCAGTACGGCCTGGAATTCCCGTTCCAGGCGATGCGCCCGCTCCTCCTGAAGCTCCGCGACTCGCAGTAAGGTCATGCCGTGAGATTCTAACCGCATGCCGCTGCAACAATCCTTACGACCTCGGCTTTATACTCCCGGCCCGCATGGCGAATGCGACAGTTCTGCTGATCGACGCGAACACGGACGACGAGCGCCTCTTCCGTGAAGAGCTTGCACTGGTGCGCGACGCGCCCTTCGCGCTCGAGGTCGCGCGCACCCTCGCCGAGGGTCTCGCGCAGCTGCGGCAGCGGCGCTTCGATGTCATCCTGCTCGATCTCAACCTGCCCGACAGCCTCGGGCTGACGACTTTCCTGCGCCTGCAGCCGAAGGCCGGGCCTGCAGCCGATCATCGTGCTCGTCGGCCAGGCCGACGAAGACGTCGGCGCGGAAGCGGTCGAGCGCGGCGCGCTCGATTTCCTGATCAAGCAGCAGATCGTCAGCACGCTGCTGGCCAAGGCGCTGCGCTACGCGACCGAGCGCACTCACACGTTGCTGGCGCTGAAGGCATCGGAAAGCCGCTATCGCGAGCTGTACGAAAACGTCGTGGCCGGCGTGTTCCAGACGACGCCTGACGGGAAGTTCATGGCCGCGAACCCGGCGCTGGTGCGCCTGCTCGGCTACGCGTCGGAGGACGAGCTGCTCGAGCTGAGCATCGGTGAGGATTTATACGTACACGCCGAGGACCGCGCGAACTGGCTGCGCAACATGGCCGTCGGCCGGCGAGATCCGCAATGCCGAGCTGGTGCTCCGGCGCAAGGACGGCCGCAAGATCGTGGTGCTGGAGAATTCGCGCGCGGTGCGCGACGAGCACGGGCGCACTCTCTACTACGAAGGCACGCTCACCGACATCACCGAAGCGCACGAGCTGTCGCGGCAACTTTCGTATGAAGCGAGCCACGACGCGCTGTCCGGCCTGATCAACCGTCGCGAGTTCGAGATCCGCCTGCAACGCGCGCTCGACTCGGCGCAGGCGACCGGCGCGAGTCACGCCGTGTGCTATCTCGATCTCGATCAGTTCAAGGTCATCAACGATACGTGCGGTCACGTCGCGGGCGACGAGCTGCTGCGACAACTCGCCCAGCTCCTGCAGAGCCGCGTGCGCAGCAACGACGCGCTCGCACGACTCGGCGGCGATGAGTTCGGGCTGCTGCTGCACGACTGCTCCATGACAGATGCGATGAGCATCGCGAACGCGCTGCTCAAGGCAGTGGAGCAGTATCAGTTCGTCTGGGGTGCGAGCACGTTCACCGTCGGCGCGAGCATCGGCGCTGGTGCCGCTGAGCGGCAACTTCCGGCGCATCACCCAAGTGCTGCAAGCCGCCGATGCTGCGTGCTACGCGGCCAAGGACCAGGGTCGCAATCGCGTGCACGTCTACCAGGAAGACGACGCGGTCGTCGCGCAGCGCCACGGCGAGATGCAATGGGTCGCGCGCGTCAAGCGTGCGCTGAGCGAGAATCGCTTCCTGCTCGAAGCGCAACCGATCGTGCCGATTCAGGACAGCGGACGACGCGCGCCAGCCCGCGCCACGAGCGTACGAGTTGCTCCTGCGCATGCGCGAGGAGGACGGCAGCATCGTGCCGCCCGGCGCATTCCTGCCGGCCGTGGAGCGCTACAACCTGTCGCAGCGGCTGGATCGCTGGGTCATCTCGACACGCGCTGCAGTGGCTGGCGGCGAATCCGGCAACGACCGCAGCGCATCGCGCGCGTGTACGTGAATCTGTCCGGCGATTCGCTCGGCGATCCGCAGCTGCACGACTTCATCCGCGCGGCACTCGACGAGACGCGGGTGGCGCCCGACGAAGATCGGCTTCGAGATCACGGAGACCGCGGCGATCGGCAATCTGACGCGCGCCAACCAGCTGATCGCCGAGCTGCGCCGGCTCGGCTGCGCGTTCAGTCTCGACGACTTCGGCAGCGGCGTGTCGTCGTTCGCCTACCTCAAGGCGCTCACGGTCGACTGGCTGAAGATCGACGGGCTGTTCGTCGGCAACATCGTGCACGACCGCGTCGACTACGAGATGGTGCGCTCGATCACCGACATCGGGCACGTCATGGGCAAGAAGGTGGTCGCCGAGTCGGTCGAGAGCGCTGCGGTGCTGGAGCGCCTGAAGCAGATCGGCGTCGACT
Source organism: uncultured Gammaproteobacteria bacterium (assembly GCA_963830745.1). Classification (GTDB taxonomy): domain Bacteria; phylum Pseudomonadota; class Gammaproteobacteria; order Steroidobacterales; family Steroidobacteraceae; genus Steroidobacter. The sequence continues at coordinate 93,671 of CAWHNL010000004.1, read as the reverse complement.
ACGCGCAGGGCCTGGCGCTGGGCGCGCCGGGACCGGACTGGAGTCGAGCTGGCGCAGCGCTGTCGGCCATCTACGCCAGCACCACCAGCAGATCCTTGGAGTCGATCGGCTCGCCCGGATGCGTCACGACTTCGGCGACCGTCGCGTCGCGGTCGGCACGCACCGTCGTCTCCATCTTCATCGCTTCGATCGTCACGAGCACGTCGCCGCGCGTCACGCGGCCGCCCTGACTGACCGGCACCGTCGCCACCGTGCCCGGCATGGGCGCGGCGACGTGGTTCGCGTTGGCGGGATCGGCCTTGCGACGCGGCGGCTTGAGCGCGACGTGACTGCGATCCGGCACCTTGACCGAGCGCGGCTGGCCGTTCAGCTCGAAGAACACAGTGCGCGTGCCGTCCTCCTGACCCGTCGCTCACGGCGACGAAGCGCACGATGAGCGTCTTGCCGCGCTCGATGTCGACGCTGACCTCGTCGCCGGGCTCGAGGCCGTAGAAGAACATCGGCGTCGGCAGCACGCGTGACCTGGCCGTAGGTCTGGCGCGCCTGCATGTAGTCGAGGAAGACCTTCGGATACATTAAATAGGACGCGAACTCCTCGTCGGTGGTCTCGCGCCAGGTCTTGCGATCGAGCTCGGCGCGCGCCTGCGCCAGGTCGATCGGCGGCAGCACCTCGCCCGGCCGCACCTTCAGCGGCTGCGCGCCCTTGAGCACTTTCTTCTGCAGCGCTGGCGGGAAGCCGCCGTACGGCTGGCCGAGGTCGCCGCGGAACAGCGAGACGACGGATTCGGGAAACGCGATCTGCGTGTGCGGATCGAGCACCTGCTCCGGCGTGAGCCCGCTCGTCACCATCAGCAGCGCCAGGTCGCCGACGACTTTCGAGGTCGGCGTCACCTTGACGATGTCGCCGAACATCTCGTTGACCTGCGCGTACGCGCGCGCCACTTCCGGCCAGCGCGTGTCGTCGATGCCGAGCGAGCGCGCCTGCTCGCGCAGATTCGTGAACTGGCCGCCGGGCATGCCGTGCACGTACACCTCGGACGCGCCGGAGCGCAGATCGCTCTCGAACGCCGCGTAGCAGTGCCGCACCTGTTCCCAGTAGGCGGACAGGATGCGCAGACTCTCGGCACTCACGCCGCTGTCGCGCGGGCCGTGGCGCAGCGCCTCGACGATCGAGCCGAGGTTCGGCTGCGACGTCAGTCCGCTCATCGAATCGAGCGCGCCGTCGACAGCGTCCGCGCCGGCGTCGATCGCAGCGAGCACGCTCGCCGCAGCGATGCCGCTCGTGTCGTGCGTGTGGAAATGGATCGGCAGGCCGGTCTCTTCCTTCAGCGCCTTGACCAGCGCGAAGGCCGCGCGCGGCTGGCACAAGCCGGCCATGTCCTTGATGCCGAGGATGTGCGCGCCGGCGCGCTTCAAGTCGCGCGCGAGCGTGAGGTAGTACTTGAGGTCGTACTTCGTCTGGCGCGGATCGGTGAGGTTGCCCGTGTAGCAGATCGCGGCCTCGCACAGCTTGCCCGACTCGCGCACGGCGTCGATCGCGACGCGCATGTTCTCGACCCAGTTGAGCGAGTCGAAGATGCGGAACAGGTCGATGCCGGCCCGCGCCGCCTGATCGACGAAGTAGCGCACGACGTTGTCCGGGATAGTTCGTGTAGCCGACCGCGTTCGCCGAGCGCAGCAGCATCTGCAGCAGCAGGTTCGGCATCGCCGCGCGCAACTCGTGCAGACGCTGCCACGGACATTCGTTGAGGAAGCGCATCGCGACGTCGAAGGTCGCGCCGCCCCAGCATTCGACCGAGAACAGGTTCGGCACCAGGCTCGCGTAGTACGGCGCGATCGCCGCCAGGTCGTGCGTGCGGAAGCGCGTGGCCAGCAGCGACTGGTGCGCATCGCGCATCGTCGTGTCCGTCAGCAGCACGCGCTCCTGCTCGCAGCATCCAGGCGGCGAACCGCTCGGCGCCGAGCTCGTCGAGCTTCTGCTTCGTGCCGGCCGCGGGCGGCGCCAGCTCGAGCTTCGGCAGCTTCGGGTTCGTCGAGCCGCGTCGGGCGCGGCCGGCCCTTCACTTCGTCGTTGCCGTTGACGATCACCTCGCCGATGAAGTTCAGCAGCCGCGTCGCGCGGTCGCGCTTGCGCGGGAAGCGGAACAGCTCGGGCGTCTCGTCGATGAACTTCGTGGTGTAGTCCGCGCTGCGCGAAGCGCGGATGCATGATCAGCTGATCGAGGAAGCGCAGGTTGGTCGCCACGCCGCGCACGCGGAACTCCCACAGCGCGCGGTGCATGCGCATGATCGTGTCCTGCGGCGTCTGCGCCCACGCCGTCACCTTCACGAGCAGCGAATCGTACGAAGGCGTGATGATCGCGCCGGAGTACGCCGTGCCGGCGTCGAGCCGGATGCCGAAGCCGGCCGGGCTGCGGTACGCGGAGATGCGTCCGTAGTCGGGAATGAAATTGTTCTCCGGATCTTCCGAAGTCACCCGGCACTGCATCGCGTAGCCGTTGAGGCGGATGTCCTCCTGGCGCGGCACGCCGCTCTCGGGTCGTGCCGATGGCCGCGCCCTCGGCGATGCGGATCTGCGCGCGCACGATGTCGATGCCGGTGACGGCCTCGGTCACGGTGTGCTCGACCTGCACGCGCGGATTGACTTCGATGAAGTAGAACTTGCCCGTGTCGGCGTCCTGCAGGAACTCGACCGTGCCCGCGTTGAGGTACTGCACGGCGCGGCCGATCTTCAGCGCCTGCTCGCACAGCTCACGCCGCTGCTGCTCGTCGAAGAATGTCGCCGGCGCGCGCTCGACCACCTTCTGATTGCGCCGCTGCACCGTGCAGTCGCGCTCGAACAGGTGGACGAGGTTGCCGTGCGAATCGCCGAGCAGCTGCACTTCGATGTGCCGCGCGCGCACGCACCAGCTTTTCGAGATAGACCTCGTCGTTGCCGAACGCGGCCTTGGCTTCGCGCCGCGCGGCTGCGACTTTCTCGGCGAGCTCGGACTCGGCTCGCGACGACGCGCATGCCGCGCCCGCCGCCGCCCCAGCTCGCCTTGAGCATCACCGGGATAGCCGACCTGCGGCCGCGAGTCGCGCAGCCGCGGCATCGTCGTGCGGCAGCGGCGGCGTCGCCGGCATGACCGGAACGCCCGCCGAGACGGCGAGCTCGCGCGCGCTGACCTTGTTGCCGAGCCGGCGCATGATCTGCGGCGTCGGGCCGACGAAGATCAAGCCCGCGGCGGCGCAGGCTTCGGCGAACTGCGGGATTCTCGGAAAGAAAGCCGTAGCCGGGATGGATCGCATCGACCTGCGCGGCCTGCGCGATGCGGACGATGTCGGCGATATCCAGGTACGCATCGACCGGCGTGCGACCGGCGCCGACCAGGTAGCTCTCGTCCGCCTTCATCCGGTGCAGCGAGAAGCGGTCTTCCTGGGAATAGATCGCGACCGTGCGGATGCCGAGCTCGGTCGCCGCGCGCATCACGCGGATCGCGATCTCGCCGCGGTTGGCGACCAGGAGACTGCGGATACGCTCGGGCATGGCCGGAGCATAGCAAAGGGGACATTCCTCATTTCCGTCCGCGCCATCGCAATTCGCGATGGACCGATCGAAATGAGGAATGTCCGATCGTGTCTACGCCGGCGCGGCGACGTCGAGCGAGCGCGGCAGGCAGCGCAGCGCCCTTGCGGAACTCGCCGGTGTGCAGCTGCTCGTACTCCTTGTCCATGATCACGACGCAGTTGCGGCCGCGCTCCTTCGCGTCGTACAGCGCTTCGTCGGCCAGCTGGATGAAGCCGTAGTTGCGTGCGGCTCCGCCTTCGGCACGATGCACGCTGCACCGATGCTGACCGTCAGCCGCTTGATCGGACGCCGGCGAGGCAGCGTGCACGATGGCCAGCGCTTCGATCTCCGCCTGGATGCGGCGCGCCGCCTCTTCGACGTGGCTGCGATCGGCTTCGTACAGCACGATCGCGAATTCCTCGCCGCCGTAGCGCGCGGTGATGTCCAGCGGCCGGCGCGCGCAGCGGCTCAGGCACCACGCGACCTGGCGCAGACATTCGTCGCCGGCCTGGTGCCCGTAGTAATCGTTGTACGCCTTGAAGTGGTCGATATCGATCAGCAGCAGGCCGAGCGAGGCGCGGTCGCGGGTCGCCTGCGGCCAGATGCGGTCGACGTGCTCGTCGAACAGCCGGCGGTTGTGAATGCCCGTCAGGCCGTCGCGGCTCGCGGTCTCGATCAGCAGACGCTCTTCGAGATAGTTGGTGCGCGTCGCGCGCTCCAGCGTGTAGCACACCATCGCGCCGATCACGTTGGTGAAGATCAGCACGCCGCCGTCGATCACCTGCACGGAAGCCGGCAGCCCGACCGCGGCGGCGCTGATGAAGTACGAAGCGAACACCAGCAGCGAGGAGCCGAGCGCCGCGTAGAACGTCATGCCGAGCATGAAGAAGATGTAGATCGACACCAGCACGACGGTCGCGATCAAGCTCACGCCGTGCGAAGCGGCGATCACCGCGAGCACGGTGACGCCGATGCCGAAGGTCGGCGCACCGATCTGGCACACGAGCGGATACAGCCGGCGGTACAGGCGCGAGTACACGACCGCGAGCGCCGATGAGGAGGATCGGCGTGAACAGCGCGATGCGGATCAGGTCGAGCAGCCGGTTGACGCGGCGCATCGAGCACGAGGTGCGTCAGCACGGAGAACGCGACGACGAATGCGATCGCCAGCCACAGGTTGCGGCGGACCTGCGGCAGGGTCTCGGCGAGGTGGACTTCGCGGAATTCCGCTTCGAGCGGCGCGGCGAACGTCAGGCGCGGAAAGCCGCGCTGCAGCTGCAGGGCGTGCGCGGACTGCGGCGGGGCTCCGGCAGGACGGTTCGCGTCGGGGCTATTCGCGTCGGAGCGGCGCATGCGGCCATTCGACAGGCTAGGGACGCGAGTGCCCCGGCCTGGGCTCAGCGAATCATTCCTGGGTGCTGGCGCCGGTCCCGGGCGTCCTTGATGCAGCGGCGCCAGACTTCATAGGCATCCCAGCCGGCGGGAGCCTCGACGCGGACCGCGGCAGGCGCAACGGCGCGCTCGCCCACATGGTCGGCGTTGGCGGCCGAGCCGGAGGCAATTACGTGGGCGGGAAGAGAGTTCGACACGCTGTTCATATGCTTTCCGGACAAATCGGCCGGGGGTCCGGGGGGAGTGAAAACGGTGTTCATCGTAATGGACCGGCGCCGCCTGACAAGCGTGCGCAGTTCTCAGTTTGCGGAGTTTCAGTTGGCGGCTGACGCGATTTCGCCTTTCGGATGCTCGTCCGATGTCCCAGGCTGCGCCGCAATTGCCCCATTATGTTCAAGCAGTTGCGTCATCGCTTGCGGCCAGGCGAGCAAGAGTAGTCCTCGTCGTCGGCGGCCAGTGGTTCGCCAGTGCGCTGACTCTACGACTTACGCGGAAGTAGTTCGCCAGAAACTGGTCGAAAGTCACGCGGTCGGCGGCTTCCACCGCCAGCTGGCGCTCCAGCGATTCGCGCGCCTCGGCCGCGAACTCCGCCAGGCGCTGCTCGTTCGGCGGGTACAGGTCCAGGAAGTACGCCTTGTGCACCCGTGACATGCGCAGCGCGAGCTCCGCGAACGACTCGCCGGTCGAACGCAGCTCCTCGAGCGTGCGCGCCGAAGGCGTGAGCCGCGGATCGTCGATCTTGGCCTGTTGCAGTTCGAGCGCGGCCGCGTACGGCCGCTGCGCGTCGCCGTGGTCGAGCAGCTCGCAGATCCCGCGCATCGAATCGATCAGCTCCAGTGCCCATGCGCGCAACTCTACCGGCCTTCCGTTGCGATTGAGTTGTCAGCCCGGGCTCGCGACCGCGATGGGCAACGAGCGCATGGTTCGCGTCGAGCTGCTCCCACTCGGCCGCATCGATCGGCTCGCTCGGCTTCACGACGCACAGCGCGGCGAACGCCTCGAGGAAGCGCAGCTTGTTCTGGTTCACGCCGACCGGATCGAACGCGCTGACGTCGAGCGCGCGGAACTCGACGTACTCGACGCCGCCGCGACGCAACGCGTTGCGTCGGCCGCTCGCCGGAGCGCGCGACGCGCTTCGGACGGATGTAGCTGTAGTACTCGTTCTCGATCTGCAGCAGGTTGGTGTTGAGCTGGCGATACTCGCCGTCGACCTTCACGCCGATGCGCTCGTAGTCGGGATGCGGCGTGCTCACCGCGGCCGCCAGGTCGCGCACGTACTCTTCGAGACTGTTCACCGAGATCTGCACGCCTGCCTGGCTCTTGTTGCGATAGCCGAGATCGCTCATGCGCAGCGAAGTCGCGTAGGGCTCGTACAGCGTGCCGGGCGCGAACTGCTGCAGCGTGTGCTCGCGTCCGCGCACGAACGAGCCGCACACCGCCGGCGAATTGCCGAACAGATACAGAACGAGCCAGCCGTAGCGGCGATAGTTGCGCAGCAGGCCGAAGTACTGCGCGGAAATGAAATCCTGATCGGCGCTCGGCGCCTGCAGCGTCGCCGCCAGCACCGGCCAGAAGTGCGCCGGGAACGAGTAGTTGTAATGCACGCCGGAGATCGCCTGCATCATCCGGCCGTAGCGCCAGCCGAGGCCGCGGCGGTACACCTCTTTCATGCGGCCGATGTTCGAGCGGCCGTAGCGCGCGATCGGAATGCTCGGGTCGCCGTCGATGATGCACGGCATGCTGGTCGCCCACAGCAGCTGCTCGCCGAGATGGCGATAGACGAACTGATGCAGATCGCACAGGTACTGCAGCAGCTCCCACGATTCGCGGAACGCCGGCGTGACCAGCTCGATCAGCGCTTCGGAGTAGTCGGTGGTGATGTGCTCGTGCGTGAGCGCGGAGCCGAGCTCGCGCGGATGCTCGCTCTGCTCGATGTAACCGTCCGGCGAGACGCGCAGCGATTCCTTCTCGACGCCCTTCAAGCCGCCCTGCAAGACGCGCGGCTCGCGGGCGTTGACCAGCGACGCGAGACGCCGCTCGAACGCGCGATCGATGCCGGAGCTGCTCATGGACAGCTCGACGCGCTCAGAACCGGATCCGGCCGAACAGCATGTCGCGGAACATGACGAAGTCCCCCGCGAGGCTGTACCAGGGATGCGAGAACGTCGCGGGACGGTTGTGCTCGAAGAAGAAATGACCGACCCACGCGAAGCCGTAGCCGGCGAGCGGCACGGCCGAGCAGCCACAGCGCCCGGCCGGTGAGCGCCGCCGCGATCAGCGAGCGAGCACCAGCACGGTGCCGACGAAATGCAGCCGGCGGCACACCGGATGGCTGTGCTCCGACAGATAGTACGGATAGAAGTCCGCGAAGCGGCGGAAGCGGCCCTGCGAGGCGGAAGGCGCGGCGGGATTCATGGCGGGCCGGTCTGTATCGAATGGGGGCCCAGTTTCCTCAGCCGCATCAAAGGCGTCAAGCAACAGGCTGAGGGACATTGCGACGTTTGCACCATGAGTTTCGTCAAGTCATCCCCTGCACGCGCGCCGCACTGTGCTTTGATTGCGCGGCCGCTCTTCACCCTTCGCAAGATGTCAGGCCTCGAACTCGCGATTCTTGCTCTTGCTCGCCGCCGCAGTGCGCCGGCGCGCTCGTGCGCATCGTGGTGCTGCACGCCCGGATCGCGCGGCGCGCGCGCGAGCTGGAGAGCGAGCTGGCAGCGCCGCCGCGACGTCGAGACCGAGCTCGCAGGCGCGTACCGGGATCTGCAGCGCCGCTTCGTGGAACGCACGCAGGCGCTGGAAGCACGCAACGAAGAGCTGACGCGACTGCGCTTCGCGCTCGAGACGGCGAACCGGCGGCTCAAGCACCTGGTCGGCGTCGATGCGCTCACCGGCATCGCCAACCGCCGTCACTTCGATCGCGCGCTGGAGCGCGAGATGCGCCGCGCCCGCCGCGACGCGCAGCCGCTGTCGCTCGTGTTCCTCGATCTCGACGAGTTCAAGCTGTTCAACGACAGCTACGGCCACACGCGCGGCGACGAAGTGCTGCGCAAAGTCGCGCAGACGCTCGACGAGACCTTCCGCCGCGGCGGCGACCTGGTCGCGCGCTACGGCGGCGAGGAATTTGCGGTCGTGCTGCCGGGCGTCGATGGACGCCGTGCCGGCCTCTATGCAGAACGCCTGCGCCGGCGCATCTGGCGCCTGGCGATCCCGTACAACGCCTCGCAGCTCACGGACCGCGTCACGATCAGCGGCGGCGTCGCGACCGTCTACCCGCCCGCCGTCGTCACGCCCGACGACCTGCTGTTCGCGGCGGACAAGGCCCTGTACCGCGCGAAATGCCTGGGCCGCAACCGCATCGCCACCGCCGAAGTGCAGACTCCAGCAGGCCAGCGCGCCCGCTCCGCGCTAGCCGACCTGTCCGCTGCTTTCCCCTATAGTGGCCGAGCTCGAACGCTCGACTCGGCAACAAGAAATGGGGAGAGTCGCATGACTGACAAGAAAACCGTCGGCAGCGTCACGTACCAGAATGCCGGCAAGGACTACTTCGAGAAGCGCGGACTGCGGCGTCACGCGCGCGTCTGGTCGCTGTGGGCGCTCGGCGTCGGCGCGGTGATCTCCGGCCACTTCTCCGGCTGGAACTTCGGCATCGGCGCCGGCGGCTGGGGCGGCCTGTTCATCGCCGCGATCATCATCGCGATCATGTATCTCGGCCTGATCTTCAGTCTCGCCGAGATGTCGCCCGCCCTGCCGCACACCGGCGGCGCGTACTCGTTCGCGCGCAGCGCGCTCGGACCGTGGGGCGGCTTCATCACCGGCCTCGCCGAGAGCATCGAGTACATCATGACGCCGGCGGTCATCGTGTTCTTCATCGGCTCGTACCTGACGGGCATCTTCGAGACGCCGGCGGCGTATCAGCCGCTGTGGTGGATCGGCTGCTACCTGCGTGTTCGTCGCGCTCAACTACTGGGGCGTGGAGCTGTCGTTCAAGATCTCGGTGATCGTGACGCTGCTCGCGCTCGCCGTGCTGGTCGTGTTCTGGATCAGCGCGATTCCGTACGCGGACTTCTCGCGCTGGGCGCTGAACATCGCCGTCGGTCCGGACGGCGCGCTGGTGGAGCTGCCCGAAGGCGGCGGTGCGTTCCTGCCGAAAGGCTGGACCGGCGTGCTCGCGGCGCTGCCGTTCGCAGTGTGGCTGTTCCTCGCGATCGAAGAGCTGCCGCTCGCCGCCGAGGAATCGGTCGATCCGAAGCGCGACATGCCGAAAGGCCTGATCTTCGGCATGTTCACGCTGATCGTCTCGGCGCTGATGATCATGCTGCTGAACGCCTCGATCGGCTCGCCGGAGCAGGGCCGCCTGCACGGCTCGTTCTCGCTGGCGACTTCGGCCGAGCCGCTGCTCGACGGCTTCCGCGTCATCTACGGCGACGACATCGCGAAGCTCCTGTCGCTGTTCGCGGTGATCGGACTGATCGCGAGCTTCCACACGATCATCTTCGCGTACGGCCGGCAGATCTACTCGCTGTCGCGCGCCGGCTACTACCCGGCGGTCATGTCGGTGACGCACGGCTCGCGCAAGACGCCGCACATCGCGCTGTTCACCGGCACTGCGATGGGCCTCGCGATCATCATGGCGGTCTGGTTCGCGCTCGGCGCCGAGAAGGGCGGCGCGGTGATCGGCGCGACGCTGCTCAACATGGCGGTGTTCGGCGCGATGATCTCCTACGCGTTCCAGGGACTGTCGTTCATCCAGCTGCGGCGGAAGATGCCGAACATCGAGCGGCCGTATCGCAGCCCGCTCGGCATTCCGGGCGCGGCAGCCACGGTCGTGATCGCGCTCGTGACGCTGTACTACCAACTGCAGGATCCGGTGTACCGCGACGGCGTTTATGCCGCGCTGGCCTGGTACGTGCTCGGCGTCCTGTACTTCGCGTTCGTCGGCCGCCACAAGCTGGTGCTGTCGCCGGAGGAGGAGTTCGCGATCACCGGCGGCCAGCACGGCCATCCGGAGCGCGAAGGCTACGGCACGACGAAGGTGTGACCACCAGGTAGCAATCCAATGATTGAACCTCGCCAGGTCAAGACGATCGCCGACGCCAAGGCGATCGTCGAGCAACGCAATCTCGCGCACGTCAAGGTCGGCGTGTTCGACATCGACGGCATCATGCGCGGCAAATACATGTCGCGCGCGAAGTTCCTGTCGGCGCTGGAGAGCGGCTACGGCTTCTGCGACGTCGTGCTCGGCTGGGACTGCCAGGACCAGCTGTACGACAACGTGCAGTTCACCGGCTGGCACACCGGCTATCCCGACGCGCCGGTGCGCATCCTGCCGGATTCGTGCCGGCCGCTGCCGTTCGAAGACGACAACCTGTTCTTCCTCAGCGAGTTCGCGCCGCCCGCCGAGCAGGTGTGCCCGCGCGGCATCCTGCGCAGGTGCTGGAACGGGCGCGCAGCATGGGCTTCGAGCCGTACGCCGGCTTCGAGTACGAAGTGTTCTTCTTCAACGAGACGCCGCAGTCGGTCCGCGCAGAAGCACTATCGCAATCTGCAGCCGATGGCGCCGGGCTGGTTCGGCTACTCGGTGATCCGCAACAGCGTCGCCGCGGAGTTCTACCGCCAGATGCTCGCGATGTGCGAGACGATGGATTTCGGCATCGAAGGGTCTGCACGAGGAGACCGGCCCCGGCGTGATCGAGGCGGCGATCGGCTTCGACGGCGCGCTCGCGTCCGCGGACAAGGCGGCGCTGTTCAAGACCTTCATCAAGGTGCTCGCCCAGCGCAACTCGATGATGGCGACGTTCATGGCGAAGTGGTCGCGCGACTGGCCGGGCCAGAGCGGACACATTCATCTGTCGCTGCGCTCGCGCGACGGCGGAAGCCGGTGTTCCACGACGCGTCGCAGCCGCACTCGATGAGCGCGACGATGCGGCACTTCGTCGGCGGTCAGCAGCGGCTGATGCCGGAGCTGCTCGCGATGGTCGCGCCGACCGATCAACTCCTACACGCGTCTGATTCCGGGATTCTGGGCGCCGACGGATTCGACCGTCGGCGTCGAGAATCGCACGTGCGCGCTGCGCATCATTCCCGGGCAGCGCCAAGTCGCAGCGCGTCGAGTATCGCGTTGCGGCCGCGGATGCGAATCCGTACGTGATTCTCGCCGCGGCGCTGGCGTCGGGCCTGTGCGGGCATCGAGCAGCGCATCGAGCCCGAGCCGCTCGTGGAAGGCAACGCCTACGACCACAAATTTCCCGAAGCGCTCGCGCTGCCGCGCACGTTGTGGGAAGCGGCGCAGCGCCTGAAGCAGTCGCGAATGGCGCGCGAGTGGTTCGGCGATGCGTTCGTCCAGCATTTCGCCGCGACGCGCGAGTGGGAAGAGCGCGAGTTCCGCAAGCACATCACCGATTGGGAACTGGCACGGTATTTCGAGATTATCTGAGGATGTCGGGCTAAAGCCCGACCTGCAGTCGATCTCATGTAGGTCGGGCTTCAGCCCGACTCCCCACCATGCTCAAAGTCATCTCCCCCATCGACAACAGCGTCTACGCCGAGCGGCCGCTCGCCAAGCCGGCGGAGATCGACCGCGCGCTCGAACGCGCGCGAACTGCGCAGCGCGCCTGGCGCAACGTCGCCATCGCCGAACGTGCACTGCATCCTCAACCGCTTCTGCGACGCGTTCGAAGCGAAGCGCGACGAGATCGCGCACGAGCTGACGTGGCAGATGGGCCGGCCGAGCCGCTACGCGCCCAACGAAGTGCGCGGCACGCTCGAACGCGCGCGTCACATGATCGCGATCGCGCCGGCAGCGCTCGCCGACATCGACGCCGGTCCGAAAGAACACTTCACGCGCTTCATTCGCCGCGAGCCGCTCGGCGTCGTGCTGACGATCGCCGCCTGGAACTATCCGTATCTCATCGCGGTGAACAGCGTCGTGCCGGCATTGATGGCCGGCAACGCTGTCGTTCTCAAGCATTCTGCGCAGACGCCGCTGTGCGCCGAGCGTTTCGCAAAGTCGCTGCAGGAAGCGGGCCTGCCGCACGGCGTATTCCAGGCTCTGCACATGAGTCACGAGGACACGGAGCGCGCGATTCGCGATCCGCGCGTCGACTTCGTCGCGTTCACGGGCTCGGTCGCCGGTGGCCATGCCGTGCAGCGCGCAGCCGTCGGAGCGTTTCATCGGCACCGGGCTCGAGCTCGGCGGCTGCGATCCGGTCTACGTGCGCAACGATGCGAATCTCGCGCACGCGGTCGAGAACATCGTCGACGGCGCGTACTTCAACAGCGGCCAATCCTGTTGCGGGCTGCAGCGCATCTACGTGCACGAGCGCATTGTACGGCGCGTTCGTCGACGGCTTCGTCGATCTCACGCGCAAGTACGTGCTCGGCAATCCGCTCGAACAAGCGACGACGCTCGGCCCGGTCGTGCGTACGGCCGCGGCCGACACGATCCGCGCGCAGATCGCAGCTTCGATCGACGCCGGCGGCAAAGCGGTGATCGACGAAGACGCAGTTCCCCGCCAGCCGCGCCGGCACGCCGTACCTCGCGCCGCAGGTGCTGCTCGAGGTCGATCAACTCCACGCCGGTGATGCGCGAGGAAATCTTCGGCCCGGTCGCGGGCATCATGAAAGTGCAGTCCGACGAGCAGGCCATCGCGCTGATGAACGACAGCGCCTTCGGCCTGACCGCCGCGATCTGGACCGCGGACGCAGACGCTGCGCTTGTCGATCGGCGATCGCATCGAGACCGGCACGTGGTTCATGAACCGCTGCGACTATCTCGATCCGGCGCTCGCCTGGGTCGGCGTCAAGGATTCGGGCCGCGGCTGCACGCTCGCCGTAGTCGGCTACGAGCACCTGACGCGGCCGAAATCGTTTCACCTGCGAACGCAGGCCTGACCATGACTACCTTACGCGGCAACTGGAACTATCCGACCGCTGATCCGCTTCGGCGCGGGACGCATCGCGGAGTTGCCCGATGCGTGCAAGACGTTGCGCATCACGCGGCCGTTGCTCGTCACCGATCCCGGCACTCGCCGCGCTGCCGATGATCGCCAAGGCAGTCGATTCGTGCCGCAGCGCCGGCCTCGCGCTGCGAAGTGTTCTCCGACCTGCAAGCGAACCCGGTGGAAGCGAACGTCACGAACGGCGTCGCTGCATACCGGCGCGGCGCGCACGACGGCGTCATCGCGTTCGGCGGCGGCAGCGCGCTCGACACCGGCAAGGCGATCGCGCTGATGGTCGGGCAATCGCGCCCGATCTGGGATTTCGAGGATCGCGAAGACTGGTACACGCGCGTGAACGTCGCCGGCATGGCGCCGACGATCGGCGTGCCGACGACTTCGGGCACCGGCTCGGAAGTCGGGCGCGCCTCGGTCATCACCGACCTGCGCGACCACACGAAGAAGATCATCTTTCATCCGCAGCATGCAGCCGGCGCTGGTGATCGCCGATCCGGAGCTGACGCTCGGGCTGCCGCCGCAAGTGACCGCGGCGGTCGGCATGGATGCGCTGTCGCACAATCTCGAAGCGTATTGCGCGCCGTTCCATCATCCGATGGCCGACGGCATCGCTGTCGAAGGCATGCGCCTGATCAAGCAGTGGCTGCCGATCGCAGTGCGCGACGGCAGCAACATCGAAGCGCGCGCGCACATGATGGTCGCTTCAGCGATGGGCGCGACGGCGTTCCAGAAGGGACTCGGCGCGATGCACAGCCTGAGCCATCCGTGCTCGGCGAATCTCAATACGCATCACGGGCTGACGAACGGCGTCGTCATGCCGTACGTGCTCGCGTGGAACCGCAGCGCGCTCGAAGACAAGATGGCGCGGCTGGCGGCCTACCTCGGCCTGCGCCAAGCCGTCGTTCGACGCGGTGCTGGAGCTGGATCCTGGATCTGCGCCGCCAGATCGGCATTCCCGCCACGCTGGCCGATCTCGGCATGCAGGCGGCGCACGTGCCGACGTTCGCCCAGCAGGCGTTCGACGATCCCTCGACCGGCGGCAATCCGCTGCCGATGACGCCGGACAAGTTTGCGCAGCTGTATCGGAACTGCATCGAAGGACAAGGGCCTCGTAAGTCTGCCAGCGACATCACGTTCATTGGCAATTCAGCCCGTCGGCAGGCATAGTCACGTCATGCGCGCCCTCGTCTCCTCCGCTCTCGCTGCGCTGCTGCTGGCCCTCGCGGCTCCGGCCAGCGCCGACGGCATGCGCTGCGGCAGCAAGCTCATGACCGACGGCGATCCGCGCTCGAAGGTGCGGCAGTTCTGCGGCGAGCCGACCGACGTGCAGACGCGCTCGATCCTGCGCCGCCCGTACTTCAACTGTCGGCGGCCGCATCTATTCCTACGGCGACGGCTATGTCGAAATTCCGGTGGAAATCTGGACCTACAACTTCGGCCCCTACAAGCTGATGCGGCGAGATCCGTTTCGTCGACGGCCGCGTCGAAGAGATCGAGACGCTCGGCTACGGCTATCACGGCACGCCGAGTCCCACCGCAGACGCCGGCAGCGACCGCCGCGACACGTACAGATAGCGGCTGACGAGCAGCACGGCGCTGACCGTGAGGCCCGCGATGAACCCGATCCACACGTACAGCGGGCCGCCGCCCTGGCGCACGCCGAACACGTAGGCGAGCGGAAAGCCCACGACCCAGTACGAGAAGATGCACATCGTCATCGGGATCGCGGTGTCCTTGAAGCCGCGCAGCGCGCCGGCGGCACCGACCTGCACGCCGTCGGACAGCTGGAAGATCGCAGCCATCAACAACAGCCCCGCCGCGATTTCGCGCACCGCCGGATCGCGCGTGTAGAGACCCGCGATCCCGTCGTTGAACAGCACGATGCCGATGGCCGACATCGCCATCACGCTCGCGCACATGCCGATGCCGAGCAGTCCCGCGAAGCGTCCGCGCTCGTGATCGCCGCGCCCGAGCGTGTGGCCGACGTGGATCGTGGTCGCCGAGCTGATCGCGAGCGGCACCATGAACATGAAGGACGCGTAGTTGAGCGCGATCTGGTGGCCGGCAGTCAGCGTCGCGCCCATGCCGCCGATCATCAACGCCGCGCACACGAACAAGCCGCCCTCCGCGAGCACGCTGCCGGCGATCGGCGCGCCGATGCGCGTCAGCTCGCGCAGCACGCGCGGGTCCGGCCGCATCGACGCGCGCGAAGAAATCGAACTCGCGATAGGCGCGCTGCCGGCGCATGTACGTGAGCATCGCGAAGAACATCAGCCACTCGGAGATCGCGGTCGCGACGCCGCAGCCGATCGCGCCGAGCTGCGGCATGCCGAACTTGCCGTACATGAAGATCCAGTTGCCGATGACGTTCGCCGTGAGGCCGAGAAAGCCGAAGTACATGATCGGCTTCGTGCGCCCGAGGCCCTCGCTCGTGTAGCGCAGCGACAGGAACCCCAGCAGCGCCGGCATGCCCCACGCCATCGCGTGCACGTAGCCGACGGCGGTCGGCAGGATCTCCGGCGAGATTCCCAGCGCCGGCAGCACGCAGTCGACCTGCATCAGACCCGGTGACCAGCACCACGGCGAGCGCGAGCGCCAGCCACCACGCCTGGCGGCAATAGCGCGTCACGCCGCGCGTGTCGTTCGCGCCGAACGCATGCGCGACGCTCGGCGACACCGCCATCAGCACGCCGAGACCGATCAACAGGAACAGATGGTAGTAAGCCGACGCCGACCGCACAGCGCGGCCAGATCGCGCGCGCCGAGCTGCCCGGCCATCACCGTATCGGCGAACTGCATGCCGATGATGGACAGGTTGTTGCCGATCAGCGGGGCGGCGAGCACACAAATGGCTCGGACGTCCGCTGCGAAGCGGCTGGTGTGAGTGGAGATCGCTGCTATGGCGACTGCTTTGACCGGCACTGCTTTGACCGCCGGATGGGCGCGCTGGCATGCTGGCCGGAGGTCGCCATTCTCTCACAGCGAGGCCGTCATGCTCGTCGGATCTGCAGTGCGCCGGGTCGCCATCGTCGGCGGCCTGCGCATCCCGTTCGCGCGCTCGATGGGCGCGTATGCCGAAGCCAGCAATCAGGAGATGCTGACGGCGACGCTGGCGGCACTGGTCGAGCGCTACCGGCTGAAGGGCGAGACGCTCGGCGACGTCGGCGCCGGCGCGGTGCTCAAGCATTCGCGCGACTTCGGCCTGACGCGCGAGTGCGTGCTCGATAGCGGTCTGGCGCGGGAGACGCCCGCGTTCGACCTGCAGCGCGCCTGCGGCACGAGCCTCGATACGGCGATCGTCATCGGCCTGAAGATCGCGATGGGTCAGATCGACTCGGGCATCGCCGCGGGCGTCGACACCGCGAGCGACGTGCCGATGGTCTATCCGGACTCGTATCGGCGCATCCTGCTGCGCAGCGCGCGCGGCAAGTCGCTCGGCGCACGCCTGACGCCGTGGTTCGGATTGCGGCCGCGCCACTTCAAGCCGCAGCTGCCGGCGGTGGCCGAGCCGCACACCGGCATGTCGATGGGCCAGCACTGCGAGCAGATGGCCAAGACCTGGCAGATCCCGCGCGCCGAGCAGGATCAGCTCGCGCTGGAAAGCCATCGCAAGGCGGCCGCCGCGTACGACGAAGGTTTCTTCGACGATCTGGTCGATCGAGTTCCGCGGCCTGAAGCGCGACAACAACGTGCGGCGCGACACGTCGCTGGAAAAGCTCGGCGCGCTCAAGCCGTCGTTTCATCCGCAAGGCACGCTGACCGCGGGCAACTCGACGCCGATGACTGACGGCGCAGCCGCTGTGCTGCTGGCGAGCGAAGAGTGGGCGAAGGCGCGCGGCTTACCCGTGCTCGCGTATCTGAAGTACGGCAAGTTCGCGGCGGTCGACTTCATCGAGCAAGGAAGGCTTGCTGATGGCGCCGGCGTACGCGGTGCCGCGCATGCTCGCCGATGCGGGCCTGAGGCTGCAGGACTTCGACTTCTACGAAATCCACGAGGCGTTCGAAGCGCAGGTGCTGTGCACGCTCAAGGCGTGGCAGTCGCCGGAGTTCTGCCGCGACCGGCTCGGGCTCGCGCAGCCGCTCGGCACGATCGATCGCAGCAAGATGAATGTGAAGGGCGGAAGTGTTGCGATCGGTCATCCGTTCGCCGCAACCGGTGCGCGCATTCTTGCGACGCTGGCGAAGCTGCTCGCGGCCCGTGGCAGCGGGCGCGGACTGATCTCCATCTGCACGGCCGGCGGGATGGGGGTGACGGCGATCGTGGAGAGGTAGGTTGGAATGAGCGGCCGGCAGCATCCGGGCCGCAGCGAACTGCGGCCCTGACACTGCCGACCGCCGTCCAGGCCGGCTGCACGGTAGGAGTTCCTTGCAGCCTGCCGCCGTTTCGAAGCTGACGCGATCCCGGGGAGGGGGCAGTAACGATCGCGAACCCCGATACAGCGGGCAACTCGACTCGAGACCGACTCGCGAACTGATAAAGCTGACGAAGGGCGTCCTTGCCCGGGTTGCGTGCCCCAAATCGTGCGGGTCCGTGTGAAGGCCTCCCTGATCACGCGCACGCACTTCCTATATTTACTAAGCGACAAATCCGGGCGTTTTCCCTCACGAGCGCGCCGCGGCTTTTCGCTGGTTTTGTGCGCTGGATTCCGACTTAAGGGCACGACCGGCGCGACTTGCGGAATTCCACGATTGAGATGCAGTTCTCGTTTCCTTTCAGCCACACTACCGGCACGCATGACTTCCTACCTGGGCGAACCCGCGTATCGAGCACGGCAGCCGCGCGGCCACCGGCGCGCTGCTGGTGAATCTCGGCACGCCCGACGCGCCCGACCCCGGCCGCGATCCGGCGCTTCCTGGCCGAGTTCCTCTGGGATCCGCGCGTCGTCGAGGCGCCGCGCTGGCTGTGGTGGCTCGCGCTCCACGGCGTCATCCTGCGCATCCGCCCGGCGCGCAGCGCCCACGCGTATCGCCAGATCTGGACACCGGAAGGCTCGCCGCTCCTGCTGCACACTCGCGCCCTGGTCGACCGCGTTCGCGGCGCGCTCGCAACGCCACTTGCCGGCAACGGTCGCGCTCGGGCATGACGTACGGATCGCCCGGCATTCCCGCTGCGCTCGAGCAGCTGCGCAGCGCCGGCGTGCGGCGACTCGTCGTGCTGCCGCTGTACCCGCAGTACTCCGGCACGACGACGGCATCGGTGTTCGATCGCGTCACGTCGCACCTGCAACGCTGGCGCTGGGTGCCGGAGCTGCGCTTCATCGGCAACTATCACGACGAGCCGGCCTACATCGACGCGATCGCCGCGAGCATTCGCGAGCACTGGCGCAGCGCACGAACGCGGCCACCTGCTGTTCTCCTTTCACGGCATACCGCGCAGCTACCTGCTCGCGGGCGATCCGTATCACTGCCAGTGCCTGAAGACCGCGCGGCTGATCGCGGAACGGCTCGGACTCGAAGCCGGCGACGTGGAGCGTGAGCTTTCAGTCGCAGGTCGGACGCGAGGAGTGGCTGCGGCCGTACACCGACGAGACGTTGCGTGACGCATGGCGCGCGAGGGCCAGCGGCGCGTCAGCGTCGTGTGCCCGGGATTCGCGACGGACTGCCTCGAGACGCTGGAAGAAATCGCGATCCGCAATCGCGCGCTGTTCATGGCGAACGGCGGAGAGTTCTACGACTACATTCCCGCGCTGAACGCCGGCGAGGCGCATGCCGAGCTGCTCGCCGAGCTCATCGCCACGGCACGCGCGTGGCTGGCCGGCCGCCGAAACCGGCGGTCGCCGGCGAGCTTGGAAGAGTCACGGCGGCGCGCGCTGCGCCAGGGTGCCGCGCGCTAGCGCGGATCGACGCTTGCTCAGCGCTCCCATCGGCCGGTTTCTCGAAATCAGCATCGGCACGCCGGTCATTCGCGAGTCGCTCGAGTTCTACGAGTCGCTCGGCTTCGTGCAGGCGGCCGTCGGCGAGACCTGGTCGCATCCTTATGCGGTCGTGACCGACGGGCACCTGTTCATCGGCCTGCACGGCCGCGAAGTGCCGTCGCCGTCGCTGACGTTCGTGCTGCCGGAACTGCAGCTCGGTGTCGCCCGGCTCAAGGAACGCGGCGTGACGTTCGAGGAAGAGCGCTTCGGCGACGACGTCTTCAATCAGGCGCAGCTGCGCGACCCGGGCGGACTGAGCGTCACGCTGCTCGAAGCGCGCACGTTCTCGCCGCCGCAGCTCGATACGCCGATCGAGTCGGCCTGCGGCTACTTCAGCGAGCTCGGTATACCGGCGCGCGCCGCGGACGCCGCGCGCGTGTTCTGGGAGTCGGTCGGTTTCGTCGCGCTCGAAGAAGAAGCGCAGCCGTTCCCCCGTACGCCACTGGTCAGCGACGGCCTCGATCTCGCGCTGTATCGCACGCGCGCACTGCGCCAGCCGGTGCTGACGTTCGAGGACAGCGAAATGCCGCAGCGGCTGGCGCGGCTGCGCGAGCGGGGCATGAAAGTGTCCGATGAAATGCCGGACACTCTGGACGAATCCGGCAACGGCGTGCTGATCGCGCCCGAAGGCACGCGGCTGCTGCTGCTGACTGCCGACCGACTGACGCGAAAAATAGCAACGTACGATCTCCCGACCGTGGCTCGGCGCAACCGTACATTGGCCGTTCATCACTTTCCTCTGCAGGGATCTGGCCTATGAAGCGCTTCTGCCTGCTGCTGCTCGCTCGGCGTTTGCTCCGCCGCCGTCGCGGACGAAGGCATGTGGACGTTCGACAATTTCCCGAAAGCGGCCGTGAAGCAGAAGTACGGCGTCGCGATCGACGATGCCTGGCTCGGGCGCCTGCAGCGCTCGATCGCGCGCCTGGAAGGCGGCTGCACCGGCTCGTTCGTCTCGCCCGACGGCCTGGTGTTGACCAATCATCACTGCGCCGTGGAGCTGCGTCGGCGAGCTGTCCAGCGCCAGCGACGAACTTCATCGAGAACGGCTTCAACGCCGGCAGCCGCGCCGGCGAGCGCAAGTGCCCGGGCGAGACTCGTCTCGGTGCTGGTCGGCATCGAAGACATCACCGCCAAGGTGAACGCCGCGACGGCCGGCCTGCGCGGACGCCAAGGCCAACGAGGTGCGCAAGCAGACGCTGAGCCGCCTCGAATCCGCCTGCACGGCTGCGCAGCAAGGGCACGCGCGGGCGCGCTCGCTTGCGAATCCGTGACGCTGTACCAGGGCGGCCAGTACTTCCTCTACAAGTACAAGCGCTACGACGACGTGCGCCTGGTGTTCGCGCCCGAACAGTCGATCGCGGCGTTCGGCGGCGATCCCGACAACTTCAACTTCCCGCGCTGGTGCCTCGACTTCAGCCTGATGCGCGTCTACGAGAACGGCAAGCCGGCGCGCACGCCGGATTACCTGCAGCTGGCGCGCCGAAGGGCCGCGCGCGGGCGAGCCGGTCTTCGTCGCCCGGCCATCCCGGCAGCACCAGCCGCCTGCTCACCGTCGAGCAGCTGAAGTTCCAGCGCGGCGTTAGCCTTCCCGGCTTACATCGCGCGCAACTCCGAGCTGCGCGGCCGCATGATCCAGTGGGCGAAGACCGGCGATGAGCCGCAGCGCATCGTGCAGGAACACGCTGCTGGGCCTGGAGAACTCGCTCAAGGTCTATCGCGGCCTGCAGTCCGCGCTGCTCGACGACACGCTGATGCACGCACAAGACCAACGCAGGAGCGCGAACTGCGCGCGCGCGTGCGCGGCGACCCGAAGCTCGCGCAACAGACCGGCACGCGCGTGGGACGACATCGCGCAAGGCGCAGGCACGCTATCGCGCAGATCTACGATCGTTACGCTGTACCTGGAGAGCGGCACGGGCTTCAACACCAAGCTGTTCGGCTATGCGCGCCAGCTGGTGCGCGGCGCAGCCGAGCGCGCCAAGCCGAACGAGCAGCGGCTGCGCGAGTACGCGGACTCCAATCTGCCGAAGATCAGCGCCGGACTGCTGGCGGCGACGCCGATCTATCCCGAGTTCGAAAAGCTGACGTTCTCGTTCTCGCTCGACAAGATGCGCGAGATCGCTCGGCCCGGACGACGACATCGTGCGCCGGCTGCTGAGCAAGGAATCGCCCGAGTCGCTCGCGAGCAAGCTCGTGCGCGAGACGAAGCTCGCCGATCCGGCGGTGCGCAAGGCGCTGTGGGAAGGCGGCGCCGCTGCCGTCGAAGCGTCGCAGGATCCGATGATCGCGCTGGCACGCTCGATCGATCCGGACGCGCGCGCGCTGCGCAAGATCTACGAAGACGAAGTGCAGGCGCCGTCGCGGCCGGACAGGAGAAGATCGCCAAGGCGCGCTTCGCCGTGCTCGGCACGAACGTCTATCCCGACGCGACGTTCACGCTGCGGCTGAGCTACGGCGACGTGCGCAGCTGGGTCGAGAAAGGACAGCAGGTCGAGCCGTTCACGAAGCTGTCGCGCCTGTACGAGCGCACGACCGGCCAGGATCCGTTCCGCCTGCCGCAGCGCTGGCTGGATGCGCGCAGCAAGCTCGATCCGAACACGCCGTTCAACTACGTGACGACGAACGACATCGTCGGCGGCAACTCCGGCAGCCCGCTCGTGGACGCGCAGGGCCGCCTGGTCGGCCTGCTCTTCGACGGCAACATCCACTCGATCGCGGGCACCTACTGGTACGACGAGAGCCTGAACCGCGCGGTCGCGGTGCATCCCGCCATCATCCTCGCGGCGCTGCGCGAGGTGTACGGCGCGCAAGCGACTCGCGACGGAGATCCTCGGCGACCCCGAGGGACAGGTCGAGCAGCTGCTAGCGCTTCTCCGCCACGATCTTGAACTTGATGTGCAGGCGGTCCTGCACTTCGAGCGCGCCGAGCGCGACGCTGAACGGCTTGATGCCGAACTCCGTCTGCAGGACGTCGAACTCGCCGCTCGCGCGTCAGCTTCGCGCCTTCGATCGCGACCTTCACCGGCACCTCGACGTCGTGGCTCGCGTCCTTGATGGTGATGCTGCGCCGTCACCTGCGGCGCCTGAGCGTGCCGCCGACTTGCGCGGAGCGCAGCTTCACTTCCGGATAGTGCTCGCCGTCCAGCACCTCTGGCGTCAGCATGTTCTTGCGCGTGCCGTCCTTATCCGATTGCGGGATGTCCGGCGGAAAATCGCTGCCCGCGGCGCGCCGCGCCTCCGGATCGTCGACCACGAGCTGCGCGACCGGGAACGACAGCTCGAAGCCCGAGCGCGCGAACTGCGGATGCACCCAGACGCGGCCGGTCAGCGTCCTGCGACGTCATCACGTGATTGTGGCCGAGGCGCGAGAACTTGCCGCCGCGGAACACGAGGATGCTGAGCTGCGAGCTGCTGCGGGTTGACCTCGTACACGGTGGCGCCGCGCGTGTCGGCGGCCGGCGCAGTGGCGGCGGCACCGTCGGGTGCGGGCGCCGGCGGACGCACCGGGCGGGGGCAGGCGGCCAGCAACAGGCTCAGGCAGATCAGAGCCACCTACTCGAGTTACCTTGCGCATGCTCTCTCCTGTATGTATCCCGTTCAGGTTAGTCGCTTAAACTATCGGCGTCGCCGGATGCAACTGAAGAACACCCTGACCCGATACGGCGCCGTGGCGCAGCTGTTTCATTGGGTCATCGTCGTGCTGATCATCACGCAGTTCGTGCTCGCCAAGCGCGCCGAAGGTTTATCGCCGGTCGCGAAGATCGGCGTCGCTGGCCACGCACAAGTCGGTCGGCATCACGATCCTGGCCCTGGCGCTGCTGCGGCTCGTGTGGCGCTTGTTCAATCCGGTCCCGCCGCTGCCGGCCGGCACGCCGCGCTGGCAGGAACTCGCCGCGCATGTCTCGCATTTCCTGCTGTACGCGCTGCTTTTCATCACGCCGGTGCTCGGCTGGCTCATGTCCTCGGCGCGCAACTTTCAGCGTCAGCTGGTTCGGGTCTGGTCACGCTGCCCGACTTCATCGAGCCGAACAAGGCAGCGTACGAGCGGCTGCACGATTGCGCACGAGGCCATGGCGTACACGCTGGCGGTGCTCGCGCTGATGCACATCGCGGCCGCGCTCAAGCATCACTTCTTCGATCGCGACGACGTGCTGCGCCGGATGCTGCCGCTGCCGGACCGCACGCCGGCGTTCCGTGACCCATTCACCGTGACACCGACCCACACCGTCACACTCACCATGCGCAAACATCAGCAACTCGCGCTACCTGCTCGTCCTCGTCCTGGTCTGCGGCAGCGTCGCGCTCGCCGCCACGCAGTGGACCCTGCAGCCGCGCGAAAGCAAACTGACTTTCGTCGGAACTCAGGCCGGCGCGCGAGTTCGAAGGCACGTTCGAGCGCTTCACCGCCGACATCAAGTTCGATCCGCAGGACCTCGCCGGCAGCCGCTTCGACGTGAAGATCGACACGGCCTCGGTCAACTCGCGCGACAGCGAGCGCGACGACACCCTCAAGAGCGACGACCTGTTCGCCGTCAAACAGTTCCCGGCCGCGCACTACGTGGCGGAGCGCTTCACCGCCAAAGGCGGCAACAAGTACGCGGCGACCGGCAAGCTGACGCTGCGCAACGTGACGCGCGACGTGCCGATCGAGTTCACGTTCGAGAACAAGGACGGCAGCGCCTGGCTCAAGGGCTCCGCGCCAGCTGAAGCGGCTGGACTTCGGCGTCGGCCAGGGCGACTGGAAGGACACCTCGAGACCGTCGCCAACGAAGTGAAAGTGAACTTCGTGCTGCTGCTGAAGCAGTAGGTCGGGCTGAAGCCCGACCTACGCGCACGCAAAACACTACAACCGGCCCGAGCTCCGGCGAGCGCGCCGCGCGAATTGCGGTTACGCTTCGCACCGGCACCTCCAAGGAACTCGAATGGCGGCATGAGTCAGCCGGCGCCGGTTCGCTACACCAGTCCCGAAGAATGCGTCGAAGCAACCCTGAGCCGCGTCGGCAAGCACGTCGTGCTCGGGCTGCCGGTCGCCATCGGCAAGCCGAACGGCCTGGTCAACGCCTTCGTCGCGCGCGCGCTCGCCGATCCGCTCGATCCGCCTCACGATCGTCACGGCGCTGTCGCTGCGCAAGCCGCGCTGGCGCAGCGATCTCGAGCGCCGCCTGGTCGAGCCGCTGGCGCAGCGCGTGTTCGGCGGCTATCCCGAGCTGGAATACGTGCGGCTGATCGAGCAGGGCCGGCTGCCCGACAACATCGAGGTCGTCGAGTTCTTCCTCGAGCCCGGCGCGTGGCTGCAACAGCGCGCCGCTGCAGCAGAACTATCTCAGCTCGAACTACACGCACGTCGCGCGCGACGCCCTGCGGCGCGGCCTGAATGTGCATCGCGCAGCTGGTCGCGCGTCCGCCGGCCGGCGAAGCGCCGGCCGGCCTGCTGAGCCTCGGCGCGAACCCGGACCTGACCGCCGACCTGCTGCCGCAGATCGCGCAGATGCGGGCCGAGCGGCGAGCCGTTCGCGCTGATCGGCCAGGTGCACCGCGAGCTGCCCTTCATGTACGGCGATGCGCTGGTCGCCGCCGATACGTTCGACTTCCTGCTCGACGATCCGGGCACGCGCGCTGTTCTGTCCGCCGAACGCGCCGATTCCGCGCGCCGAGTATTCGATCGCGCTGAACGTCAGCACGCTGATCCGCGACGGCGGCACGCTGCAGCTCGGCATCGGCGAGCTCGGCGACGCGATCGTCTACGCGCTGCAGCTGCGGCACCAGCAGCCGGCGATCTATCGCGACGTAGTCGAATCATTCGGCCTGCTGGCGCGGCATCGCCGCCTGATCGAAACCGAAGGCGGCACGGCGCCGTTCGAGCGCGGCCTGTACGGCTGCTCCGAGATGCTCGCCGACGGCTTTCTCGATCTGTATCGCAGCGGCGTGCTGAAGCGACGCGTCTACGGCAGCGCCAAGCTGCAGCGCCTGCTCGACGAAGGGCACATCGACGAGCAGGTCAGCGAGCGCACGCTGGCGGCGCTGCACGAAGGCGGCATGCGCCGCATGTCGTTCGTCGACTTCCACGAGTTCCGCGACGTCGGCCTGTTCCGCGACGACGTCGAGTACGACCGCGGCATGCTGGTCGCGCCGGACGGCACGCAGCTGCGCGCCAACTTCGACGATCCGGAGCAGCGCGCGGCAGATCGCGCGGACGTGCCTCGGCGAGCGGCTGCGCAACGGCGTGGTCGCCGACGCGGGCTTCTTCTTCGGCCCGAAGGGCTTCTACGAGGAGCTGCGCAAGCATGCCGGTCGCCGAGCGCCGGCTGTTCGCGATGCGCGGCATCAGCTTCGTCAACGAGCTGTACGGCCACGAGTGGGAGCTGAAGGTGGCGCAGCGCCGGTCACGCGCGCTTCGTCAACACGACGATGATGGTCACGGGCCTCGGCGCAGCGGTTTCCGATGCGCTCGACGACGGCCGCGTCGTGAGCGGCGTCGGCGGCCAGTACAACTTCGTGGCGATGGCGCACGCGCTGCCCGAGGCGCGCTCGATCCTGTGCGTGCGGGCGACGCGCGAGTCGCGCGGCGAGGTGACCTCCAGCATTCCGTGGAGCTACGGGCACGCGACCATTCCGCGGCACCTGCGCGACATCGTCGTCACGGAATACGGCATCGCCGATCTGCGCGGCCGGACCGATCGCGAAGTCGTCGAGGCGCTGCTGGCGATCATGGACTCGCGCTTCCAGGATGCGCTTCGTCGCCGACGCGCAGCGCGCGGGCAAGCTGCCGCGCGACTATCGCGTTCCGGATGCTGCGCGCAGCAACATCCGCAGCCAGCTGCAAGAACGTTTCGCGCCGTGGCGCGCGCGCGAGCTGTTCGAGGACCTGCCGTTCGGCAGCGACTTCACGCCGGAAGAGGTCGTGCTCGGCGAAGGCGCTGCGCGGGCTGCAGGCTGCGACTCATTCGTGGCCCGGCAAGGTCAGCGCCGCGCTGCGGGCGCTGCTCGCGGACGCGACCGCGCCGCGGCTGCAGCCGTACCTGGCCCGGATGGAGCTGACGGCGCCGCGCGTCGTTCGACGAGCGCCTGCAGCGCGGGCTCGTGGCGGTCGCGCTGGCAAAGGTTCTGAAGAGGGAGTCGGGCTAAAGCCCGACCTACAGCTTCCGTGCGTCAGCTAACCTTTCGCGCAATCGTCGCTTCGCGTCCAACCGACATCCATCGCAGTTGGAAGGACTCGTCATGACCAGACATCACGGCCGCCGCTTCGGCTCCGCCCTCCTCGCCTGCGCCGCTGCTCGTTCCGGCGCACGCGGAGGACTGCAAGTCACACCGCCCACCGCACGGCCAATTCCGCCGGCCCGGACATCGAGCGGGTCGTGATCGAGCGCGGCGCCGGCGACCTGGTCGTGCGCGGCGGGGCAGGTCGTGACGTCACCGTCGACGGCAAGGCCTGCGCCTCGACGGCCGAGCTGCTCGACGGACATCAAGCTGGAGATCCGCCGCGACGGCGACACGGTGTACGTGCGCACCGTGCTGCCGGACATCAGCGATGGTCTGTTCGGCTCTCGTCGCTACGCGTACATCGACGTGACCGTTGCCGTGCCGAAGACCGCCACGCTCAAGATCGACGATTCGAGCGGCGACATGGATGTGAGCGACGTGCAGGCCGCGATCATCACCGACAGCTCCGGCGACCAGACGCTGGAGCGCATCGCCGGCGACCTCGACGTCGCGGACAGCTCCGGCGAGATCAAGATCGTCGACGTCGGCGGCGGGCTGCGCCTGAAGGACAGCTCCGGCGACGTCGACGTGGACGACGTGCAAGGCGACGTCGACGTCGACGATCGACAGCTCCGGCGACCTCGACATCCGCCGCGTCACCGGCGGCGTGCACGTGCGCGACCGACAGCTCGGGCGACATCGAGATCGAGGACGTCAAGCGCGACGTCATCATCGACGAGGACAGCTCCGGCGGCATCCGCGTGCAGCGACGTCGGCGGCAACTTCACCGTCGGCAGCGACGGCAGCGGCGGCATCCGCTACGAGCGCGTGACTGGCGCGGTGCGCGTGCCCGCTGAGACGAGAGTCGGGCTGAAGCCGACCTACAGTCAGTGGCCGAGCTCGGCCAGCAGGCGCTCGATCATCGCGCCGGCCTTCGCGAGGTAGTCGCCGCCGAACAGGTTGAAGTGGTTCAGCACGTGATACAGGTTGTAGAGCGTGCTGCGCGTGCCGGCCGCGGGATCGAGCGGCCACGTCGACTGGTACGTCGTGTAGAAGGCGTGGCCGAAGCCGCCGAACAGCCGCGTCATCGCGATGTCGGCCTCGCGGTCGCCGTAGTACACGGCCGGATCGAAGATCACCGGCAGGCCGTCCTCGTCCGTGCCCCAGTTGCCGCCCCACAGATCGCCGTGCAGGAGCGAGGGCACCGGGCGATAGCTCGAGAAGAATGCATCGAGCAGCTGGCAGAGCATGCGCCCGCGATCGACGGTGTGTGCGTCGGCACCCTTGCCGTGCGGCGAGCTCGAGCTGATGCAACAGACGCCGCTCGCG
Source organism: uncultured Gammaproteobacteria bacterium (assembly GCA_963830745.1). GTDB lineage: Bacteria > Pseudomonadota > Gammaproteobacteria > Steroidobacterales > Steroidobacteraceae > Steroidobacter. The sequence continues at coordinate 66,333 of CAWHNL010000004.1, read as the reverse complement.
CAGGAACGTCATCCATTGCTCGGACCAGGCGTTCGGCTGCGGCGTCGCGCCGATGGTGTTGTCGCGATCCCAGCCGAACCGCGCGTGCGTCTGGCGATGCTGCCAGGCCAGCTGTTCGCCGAGCAGCGCTTCGCTCGCCTTGGTCGGCGAGCCGAGCGTGATCCATTCGAGCGCCAGGTAAGCGCCTTCGTCGCACGACGCCGCAGGTCACGACCTTCGGCACACGCAACGGCTTCGCTGCGCGCCAGCGCCTGCAGGCCGGCGGCCTCGGCCGCGAACGCGTCCGCCGAGCCGGCGGAGCCGGTCTTGACGAACAACGGGCCCCGCGCGGTTTCGTAGCGCCAGCACTGGTTGATCGAGCCGCCGGCCACGGCGCGCTTCGAGCGCTCGTCGATCGGTGCGCCGATCGCCCGCGCCAGCGCGGCAGCGATGGTCTTGTCCTTCAAAGCACCCTCCGACTGATCCGTCGGCCGCAGTTAGAGCAGCGAGCGCGCCTGCTCCTGCAGGCTCGCGATCGTCGTCCGGATCTCTTCGCGCCGACTGCCGTTCGCCAGGATCGCGCGCGAAACGTTCGGCAGCACGCGGCCGCGGCCTGCGGGCATGCGCGCGAGTACGTCGCGCATCGTTGCGCCCTGCGCGCCGACACCTGGCGCGAGCACGAAGGAGTTCGGCAGCGCTGCGACGGTTTCGTCCGCGTCATCGCAGGTCGCGCCGACGACCGCGCCGATCGGCCCGATGCCGTCCGTGACGCTGGCGCAAATTGCGCGCGGTGATCTCGCGGCAGAGGCTCTGCGCGACCGTCTCGCCGTTCGACATGCGCGCCGTCTGCAATGCCTGGCCTTCGGGATTCGACGAGCGCACGACGACGAACACGCCGCCTTCCGCAGCAATCGCCGCAGCGAAGAACGGCTCGAGCGCGGCGAGCCCCAAGTAGCAATGCGTCGTGATCGCATCGACGCGCAGCGTCGTGGTCGCGGAGAAGTAACCTTCGGCATAGGCGGCGGCGGTCGTATCGATGTCGCCGCGCTTGCCGTCGAGCAGGACCAGCACTTCGCGCGCAGCGCGCCAGCTGCACGAGCTGCTTCCAGCGCGCGAAAGCCGGAGCTGCCGAAGCGCTCGAAGAACGCGGACTGCGGCTTGAGCACGGCGATGCGAAAGTCCGCCGCCTCGAGCACGCGCTTGCCGAACTCGAGCGCGCCTTCCGCGGAATCCGGCAGGCCGCAGGACTTCAGCAGCGCCGCGGACGGATCGATACCGACGCACAGCGGGCTGTGCTCGCGGACTTTCTGCTGCAGGCGGTCGGCAAACGTCGGCATGGCGCGCCATTGTAAGGCGAGCTACGGCGCTTGGAACCTGTCGGCGCGAAACGTCAATACCAGCGTGTCGCGCACGCCGCTGCGGCCCGGCTTTCTGGATCGGCGTCGTCTCGTGTACGACTTGCGCATCGTCGAGCAGCAACGCAGTCCAGGGCTCGACCATCGTGAAGCGCACGCCCGCCGGGCCTTGCGCGTCGAACACGCGCGTTTCGCCGCCGCTGCACGTCGCTGCGATTGACCAGGATCACGGCGACGTAATCGACGCCGTCGCGATGCGCACCTTCCGGAGTCGGACGGCCGATGCCCTCGGCACGTGTCGATCCGGAACTGATGCGCCTCGATGTACCAGCGCGGCACGGCCCGCACAGCGGCAAAGAGATTGCCGAGCGCGCGCACCAGCTGACCCCAGGCGGGAGCATTCGAGCACTGCGGTCTCGATCGGCTCGAACCAACGCTCCAGGCCGCCGTGCAACGCGTTGTAATCGCGCGGCTGCCAGTGCGCGCGATGCGGTACGAGCTGCAGCGAGTCGTCCGCCAGCTCATGAATGAAACAGCTGTGGCGGCGAAAGCGGTAGCGCCCGCCGTCGAGCAGATACGTGTCGCGCGGCAGGCGGTCCCAGCTGGCCCGCAACGCGTCGAGCTCGGCCAACTGTACTGCACACGCCTTTTGTAACTGTTGGGGCGACAGCAACGCGCAGCCGGACTCGCGCAGCGCCCGCACAGCGTCGGCATCCGGCGTATTCATGTCGAGAGTGGCAACAGACATGGTGGTCAGTTTACTGCCGGAAAGCTGCCGATGCCTGCGACCGGGCCGCGGCGCTATGCTCGGGTCATGAGCCGGGCATTCGTACGCGAGAACGACGGCGGCGCCGAGGTCCCCGAGGACGTGCCGGAGCGCCCGGTGAGCTCGCACCCGAATTTCGTGACTGCGCGCGGCCTGCAACAGATCGAGAGCCGGATCGATGAGCTCGAAGCAGCGCGCGAAGCGCCCAAGCGCAGCGAAGACAAGGATGCGCTCGGCGCGCGTCGATCGTGACCTGCGGTACTGGCAGCAACGCAAAGCGACGGCGAAGCTGGTCGAGCCTGAGACGGAACCGGTCAAGGCAAGATTCGGCGTGCGCGTGACTTTGCAATACGAAGATGGCGCGGAACGCAGCTACACGCTGGTCGGCGAAGACGAAGCCGATCCGGCGCAAGGTCTCATCAGCTGGATCTCACCGATCGCGCAGGCGTTGCTCGGCGCCAGCGTCGGCGACGAAGTGACATTGCAGGGACAGCGAGCCGAGATCACGAAACTCGATAGCTGACACATCCTGGCAGGCGAATGCAGTAGGCTGTCGCGCTCCGAAATTCCACGGAGCCCTGCCACATGTCCCGCATGTCCACGCGAACGACTACCACGCTACTCCTCGCCTCGCTCACGATCCTCGCGCTGCAGCCTGCGGCAGCAGCATCGCGCGCGCCTGCGCATCCGACGTTGCGCACCATCGCGGAACAATCGGGCAATCAGCGCACCGGGCGCTACGACGAAGTCGAGCGGCTCTGTCCCGCGTATCAACAGACCTGGCCGAAGCAGGTTCGCTGCTTCGAGTTCGGCCGCACGCCCGAAGGCAGGCCGATGCTCGCGCTGGTCGCTTCCGCGGATGGCGTTCTCGACGCGGCCGTCGGCGCATCGTGCGCAACGGCCGATCGTGTTCATGCAGGGCGGTATCCATGCAGGCGAGTCCGACGGCAAGGATGCCGGCTTGTTCGCGCTGCGCGAGATGCTCGATGGCACCGCGGCGCCGGGCGCGCTCGCCGCAGCGACGTTCGTGTTCGTGCCGGTGCTGAACGTCGACGGCCACGAGCGCTTCGGGCGCTGGAATCGGCCGAATCAGGTCGGGCCGGAGGAGATGGGCTGGCGCACGACCGCGCAGAACTTCAATCTGAACCGCGACTACGTCAAGGCCGACGCGCCGGAAATGCAGGCGGTGCTGCGGCTGCTGAACGAGTGGGACCCGATCCTGTTCGTCGACCTGCACGTCACCGACGGCGCGCAGTTCGAGCACGACGTCTCGTACAACGTCGCGCCGACGCATGTCGGCGACACCGACTTGCGACGCAGCGCGGTCGCAATGCGCGACGAGCTCATGCAGCGCATGCGCGACGCCGGCTCGCTGCCGCTCGACTTCTATCCCTCGTTCGTCCGCGACGACGATCCTGCCTCGGGCTTCGCCGTCAGCGCCGGGCCGAAGCGCTTCTCGACGGAGTACTGGGCGGCGCGCAATCGCATCGGCGTGCTCGTCGAGACGCATTCCTGGAAGGACTACCCGACGCGCGTGCGCATCACGCGCAACTCGATCATCGCGATGATGGAGATGGCCGCACGCGACGGCCGCAAATGGCTGCAAGCCGCGCAGACGGCGGACGAGCACGCGGCTCGCGTCGGCGGCACGAGCGTCGCGCTGACGTACGAAAACACGCCGCACGTGCGGACGATCGAGTTCCGCGGCTACGAGTACACGCGCGAGCCGTCGGCGATCTCCGGCGCGCTGCTGACGCGCTACAACCCGAAGAAGCCGCAGATCTGGCGCATTCCGCTTGCGGACGAGGTGCGTCCGGCAGCGACCGTCACGGCGCCGCGCGGCGGCTACATCGTGCCGGCCGGTTATGCGCAGATCGTCGGCGAGAAGCTGGCGACGCATGGCATCGAGTTCCGCAAGCTGACGAGCGCGAGTGCGGCGGTCGATGCGGAAGTGTTTCGCGCTACGAAGGTGACGTACTCGCCGGCGACGTTCGAGGGCCACACGACCGTGGCGCTCGAAGGTCAGTGGACGCGCGAGCGGCGCGACGTACCCGCGGGCTCGCTGTTCGTGCCGATCGCGCAGGCGCGCTCGCTGATGCTCATGACGCTGCTCGAGCCGAAGGATCCCGACTCGCTGGTCGAGCTGGGGATTCTTCAACACGGCGTTCGAGCGCAAGGAGTACATGGAAGCGTACGTCGCGGAGGACGTGGCCGAGCAGATGCTGAAGAAGCGATCCGGCGCTGCGCAAGGAGTTCGTGCAGCGGCTGAGCGAGGATCCGGAGTTCGCGCGCAATCCGGCAGCGCGCCTCGACTTCTTCTATCGCCGTCACCCGTCGTGGGACGAGCGCTACAACCTGTATCCGGTGTATCGGGTCGACGCGGCTCTGTAGGGCTCAGGGCAGCTGGAAGGATTCCGGCTCGTAGCCTTTCGTGCGCAGCCAGTCGCGCAGTGCCAGGCCCGTGCCGCCGGGCCACACGCGGCAGCGCTCGAACGGCACGTGCTTGTAGTCGTCGAGCTCTTCGTTGAGCGTGATCGTGCCGGTGGCCGTGACGTGATACGCGATGATCACCTGGTTCATGCGCTCGAAGGCGTACACGCCGACCAGCGTCGGCGCGCCGGCGTCGAGGTCGAGCTCTTCCTTGACCTCGCGCACGACGCAGCGCTCCGGCGTTTCCTCGCGCTCCAGGAAGCCGGTGATCAGGCCGTAGAAGCGTGCGCGGCCAGGCGCGGTTGCGCGCGAGCACGACTTGTCCTTCGTGCTCGACGATCGCAGCGACGACCGGCGTGGGATTGTCGTAGTGAACGAAGCCGCAGCCCGCGCCGCAGACGCGCCGCGGCTCGCCGTCGACGATCGTGTCGACCAGCGGCGCCGCGCAGCTGGGACAGAAATTGAATGCCGGCATCAGCGACGGGCTTTGGCGTCCAGCTCTTCGGCCTTCTTCTCGTCGGCCTTCGCTTCGGCATCCTTGTTCATCGCCGAGTACGCGTCGGCGCGGCGGTAATAGCCGTCCGGCTCGTCCGGCTTCATCTCGATCGCCTTGTTGGCGTCCTCCAGCGCTTTCTCCGGCTTCTCCAGCGACAGGTAGATGCGCGCGCGATTCAGGTAACCGTACTCGTCCTTCGGCTCCAGCTCGATGTACTTGGTCGCGTCGTCGAGCGCTTCTTCGAACCGGCCCGACGGAGTCGCGCGCCCGCGAGCGCAGCATGTACAGCTCGGAGCGCGGTCGGGTCGATCTCGATGGCCTTGCCGTACGCCTTGATCGCGTCGCGCGGCTGGCCCTTGGACATCAGCTGCTGGCCCTGCCGCATCAGGTCGTCCGCCTGCTTCTTGGTGTCCTGGGCGTGAGCGGCGACTGCGAAGACCGCGGCCAGCACGGCGCATGCCAGGACACGCGGCAGCGCCAATGCACTTCTCTGCATTCGGTAGGCAGACATGGCAACCCCCCTGAGCGTACTCTCGTGTTCGAATCCGGCGCGCCCGCGGCGCCGTTGCATTATGCGCTCAAGCACCTGCTACGCGGCACTTCTGCGCGCGCCGCTGCTGCTCCAGCTTGGTCTTCCGCTCGCGCAGCTGCTCGCCCTGCTTGGCGCTGTAGCCGGCGCGCATGCGCGCGGCTACGTCCCGGAGAGCGTTACGCAGGCGCTCGCACGCGGCGGCGTGCCGGACTTGGTCTTGACCGCCCGATGCACGGCGGCGGGCTGGCGCGCGTTCGCGGGGGCTCTGCGGATGTCGCCTTGCGGCTGGCGGGCGGCGGATCGTACGTACTGACCCGACTGGTGTCCGGCTGATAGGGAACTGCCTCGGCCGCACAGGGCGATCGGAGAACGTCGTGACGCCACCGACCGTACAGCGATAGATCGACGAAGCGACGGCCAGCCAGCGTAGTGCGCATCGCAAGCCATTGCTAGCGCCTGCCCATCCTTGCGAGGTCCGAAGCAGCATGCCGCGAGCCTAACGCGCCGGACTACGGGCGCGCGCAGCTCATGGCCGCGCGACTTCAGGCGCATGCGGACGATGCGCTCGGCCTGGTTGCGCAGCAGGCGTCCGAAACCGACCGTGTCGTAGAAGTCGTTGAGCGCGTCGAGGTCGGGCGGCCGGCGCGCGAGCCGGTCGAGGTCGGCATCGATCGGCACGTCGCACGCGATCTCGCGTCAGCTGCCGCGCCAGGAACGCGGACTCGCGGTGATCGCGCAGCTGGCCGCAGACGAAGCCGGGATTGCGCAGCTGCTTGAGCTTCAGCACGCGATCCAGGTCGTCGTACAGATGCGCGAGCGATTCGAAATGATGGAACAGCATCGACGCGGTCTTGCGGCCGACGCCCGGCACGCCGGGAATGTTGTCGACGGCGTCGCCGGTCAACGCGAGGAAGCAGGCCATGCGCTCGGGCTGCACGCCGAAGCGCTCGGCGATCTGGTCGTAGCGGAAGCGCATCTCGCCGATGTAGTCCCAGTACTCGTCGCCCGGGCGGATCAGCTGCGCGAGATCCTTGTCGCGCGTCACGAGCGTGACGTTCTGGCCGGCGGCGCGCATGCGCGTCGCCAGCGTGCCGACGACGTCGTCCGCCTCGTATTGGCGGCTGGTGAAGCTGGTGACGCCGAGCGCCTCGCACAGGTAGCGGCACAGCACGAACTGCGCGCTTCAGCTCCTGCGGCGCGGGCTCGCGGTTCGCCTTGTACGCGGGAAACAGCCGGCTGCGAAACGAATCGACGAGCGTCGCGTCGAACGCCACCGCGATGTGCGCCGGCCGCACGCGCTCGATGAGATCGCCGAGGAAGCGCGCGAAGCCGTGCAGTGCGTTGACCGGATTGCCGTCGTGATCGACGAGCGCGATCGGGACCGAGTGGTAGGCGCGCCAGACGAAAACCGAAGCGTCGATCAGGTAGAGCACCGGCGAAGTCTAGCATCGCCTGTCATTGAACCGCGTGCGCCTTGAGCCTCGCGTGCAGGGGACTGGTGCGCGGGAAATGCGCCAGCAGGTATTCCATCTGGTCGGCGAGCACGCGCCGGCCCTTGAGGTAGATGTACTCGGCGTAGGTCGGCTTGAACGGCACGGCGATCAGCTGCAGCCCGGCCTGCTCCGGCGTCTTCGACGCCTTCAGGTTGTTGCAGCGGCGGCAGGCCGTGACGACGTTCATCCAGGTGTCGCGGCCGCCCTGGCTGAGCGGCCGGATGTGATCGCGCGACAGCTGGCTGCTCGGGAATCGCTGGCCGCAATACAGGCACAGGTGCGCATCGCGCTTGAACAGCGTCTGGTTGTTCAGCGGCGGCGTGTAGTCGTTGCGCAGGTTCCCGGGATTGTGCGTGTGACCGGTGGTCGCGATGATCGAGTTCACCTCGACGACGGTCTGCAGGCCCGAGCGGGCGTTGGTGCCGCCGAACAGGCGGTACAGGCGCGTGCCGCAGGTGTAGGCGACCTGTTCCGTGTGATAAAGCCGCACCGCGTCCCGGTAGTCGATCCACTCCAGGGGCATTCCCGAGACGTCCGTCCTCAGGATCTCTTGATTGAGGCTGTACGGCAGTTGCACGACGCACCGTAAGATACGCGAGGCGTCTGCAAATATTCAACGACGGACCGTCGTACCCGCACAACAGGGCGCAACGGAGCCGCACCTGTGACGGCTGTCACGACGTGACGAAGGCGGCAACACTAGAGCCTCAGCAGCGCCTCGATAGCCGTCGCGGCGCGAAAGGGGTCGTCGGGGATGAGGACATCCGGCTGCACCAGGCCCTCGGCGCCCGACGGGCGCTTCAGCAGAAACCGCGGGACGACCAGACCCATCTGCGTGCGGCTCAGCTTCACGTTCTGCGTGCCGCCGCTTTGCGTAGTACGCGCCGCGCCACCCGTGCCGACGACGGTAGCAAAACCGTAGTCCTGGACAGCGTTCGTGAAGAGGATGGCGGACGAGTAGGTATAGGGGCTGATCAGCACATACACCTTGCCCGTGAACCGCAGCGGATTGTCCGGCGCCGGATAGGTGCTCTGCGAACCGTGCACGACGTCGCCGACCTTCTGTCCCTCTTTCTGCCGTCCTTCGATGACCTTGAGCAGGTAGTCGGAGCCGTTACGGAACGGCTTGGAGGCGATGTAGGGCATGATGCCCTCGATCCACATGTCGTCGTCGCCGCCGGAGTTGGCGCGAATGTCGATGACGAGCGTCTGCGTTCCTGCTGCCTGCATGCGTGCAAACGCAGTCTCGCGTGAAGTCGTAGAACTTCGACTTCTCGCGCCAGTAGAACTGGTTGACGGTGAGCACCGCCTGCCGCGCGTTCGGCATCTCGAAGCGAAACAGCTGCTCGAACGACCGGTCCGCGTACGCCAGCGGCATGTCGCTGCGCCCCTCGACGACCGATTCGACGCCCGCCACTTTCAGTCGATACGACTGCTTGTCGCCGAACAGCTTCCAGTAGAAGAACGGGAAGCGCGCCGACAGCAGCGCCGCCTGGAACGCAGGCGTGTCGCCATTGATGTGCGCGAACAGGCGCTCGGATATCTGCCGCCCGGGGACTCCGTCGATGGCGTCGATGCGCCGGCCCTGCAATGCGCTCGCCTCGCCATTGAGCGCGGAGCGGATGAAGAGCTCTCCGTCCGCGGCGACGTGCACGTCGAACGGAAACAGTCGACCGCCGCCGCTCAGGTGACGGCTGAGCTCTGCGCTCGTTCCCGCCCGGAAAGGTCACGACCAGGTGGCCGTCCTTCATGACCGGGTTCAGGGCCGCCATCGCGACCCAGGCTTCGTCCCGGGTCATGCTTCGATCGAGCCGCGCTTTGACGCCGGAGAGCGCTCGGGCGAGCTCCGCCTTGCGCACGGAATGCTCGACGTCCGGGTGAATGCGACCGATCGCGGCTTCGAGCTCGGCAAGGTCCTGCCGAAGCTCCTGCGCAGTGAAGGTCTGTGGCGCGTCGGTGGCGCCCGCCTCGCCGCCCGCGTGCATGAGAGCGAGGCCCAGGAACATGAACAACCACAGACCGATGGATCGCATGCTGGAAAACCCGTAAGGCCCGCGAACGAGCGAACTACGGATTAGACGCAGATCCAGATGCAAGGTTAGTGGCCGCCCTCCAGCGACTTGACCGCCTGGATCATCGCGACCATCACCTTCTGCGCGTCGCCGTACACCATGTTGCAGTTGTCGGCGAAGAACAGCTCGTTCTCCACGCCCGAGTAGCCTTTGCCCTGGCCGCGCTTGATGACGTACACCTGCTTCGCCTGGTCGACGTTCAGGATCGGCATGCCGTAGATCGGGCTCGACTTGTTGGTGCGCGCCGCCGGGTTCACGGTGTCGTTCGCGCCGATCACGATCGCGACGTCCGCTTCCTTGAACTCGCCGTTGATGTCCTCGAGGTCGTAGATCATGTCGTAGGGCACGCCGGCCTCCGCCAGCAGCACGTTCATGTGGCCGGGCATGCGGCCCGCGACCGGATGGATCGCGAACTTCACGTCCACGCCGGCGTCGACCAGCAGCTTCACGAACTCGTACAGCTTGTGCTGCGCCTGGGCGACCGCGAGGCCGTAGCCGGGCGCGATGATGACCTTCGACGCGTAGCGCATGTTCACCGCGGCGTCGGCCGCGTCGGCGGGCTTCATGCTGCCCTTGATCTCGCCCTGCTGCTCGTCGCCGGTGACGCCGAAGTTGCTGAAGATGACGTTGGCGACGCTGCGATTCATCGCGCGCGCCATCAGCAGCGTCAGCAGCGTACCGGCCGAGCCGACCACCATGCCGGCGATCATCAGCGCCGGGTTCTGCAGCACGTAGCCTTCGAAGCCGACCGCGAGGCCGGTGAACGCGTTGTACAGCGAGATCACGACCGGCATGTCGGCGCCGCCGATCGGCATCGTCATCAGCACGCCGAAGATCAGCGCGCCGACGAAGAACGCGCCGACGACGCGCGGATCCGCATGGCCGTGCGCGAAGAACACGATGTACACGCCGACTGCCAGCGTCGCGACGAAGACCGCACCGTTCAGGACCTGCTGGCCCGCGCATGCGCCAGGTCTTGTCGATCTTGCCGTCGAGCTTCGCCCACGCGATCAACGAGCCTGACAGGGAGATCGAGCCGATGAGCGCACCGATGACCGTGACGACCAGCGGCACCAGTGCGTGCTCGGCATTGCGCAGCAACTCGACCGCGGCGATGGCAGCGGCCGCGCCGCCGCCCATGCCGTTGTAGAGCGCGACCATCTGCGGCATCGCAGTGACCGGCACACGCTTGCCCTGCCACCAGGACAAGCCGGTGCCGAGGCCGAGCGCGACCGCGGCGAGCGCGAGATTCGTGCGTGAGATGCGGCCGCGCGGCGTCGTCGACGCCGAAGAAGTACAGGAAGCTCGCGAGCGTCGCGACCAGCATGCCGACGCCCGCGACCACGATGCCGGAGCGCGCCGTGACCGGCGAGGACATGCGCTTCAGGCCGTAGATGAACAGGAACGCGGCGGCGAAATAGCTGGTGTCGATGATGAATTGGGGATGCAGGTTCATGGGCGCTTACGCCTTCTTCTTGTCCGTTTCTTGTCACTGGGCTTGAACATCTCGAGCATGCGCTCGGTGACGACGTAGCCGCCCGCCGCGTTCATCGCGCCGAGGAACACGCCGGCGGTGCCGATGATCTGCTCGGTGAGCGTCGAGGCGTTCAGCAGCGCGTACATCGCGCCGACGACGACGATGCCGTGCACGAAGTTCGAGCCGGACATCAGCGGCGTGTGCAGGATCGCCGGCACGCGGCCGATGATCTCGTAGCCGGTGAAGGCGGCGAGCATGAAGATGTACAGGGCCACGAAGCCCGTGAGCGTGGTAGCGAGATCCATGATCGGTTAACCTTCGACGGCCTTTTTCGCAGCTTCGTTCTTGATCTCGCCGCCGTGCGTGAGCGCGGTCTTGGCGAGGACTTCGTCGCTCCAGTCGAGCTTGAGCGCGCCGTCCTTGACGAACAGTTCCAGCAGATTGAGTTGATTCTTCGCGTACAGCTCGCTCGCGTGCTCGCCGAGCAGGCTCGGCACGTTGAGCGGCGCGACGATCGTCACCTGGCCGACCTGCACCGTCTCGCCGGGCTGCGTCAGCTCGCAGTTGCCGCCGCCTTCCGCCGCGAGATCGACGATCACGCTGCCGGCCTTCATGCCCTCGACCTGCGCCTTGCTGATCAGCTTCGGCGAAGGCCGGCCGGGAATCGCGGCGGTCGTGATGACGATGTCGGCCTGCTGGATGTGCTTGGTCACGACCGCGGCGACCTTGTCCTTCTCTTCCTGCGTCAGCTCGCGCGCGTAGCCGCCGGCGCCGCGTGCATCGACGCCGGTATCGACGAACTTCGCGCCGAGCGACTCGGCCTGCTCCTTCGTTTCCGGCCGCACGTCGTAGCCTTCGGTCATCGCGCCGAGACGACGCGCCGTCGCCAGCGCCTGCAAGCCGGCGACGCCGAGGCCCATCACCAGCGCGCGCGCCGGGCGGATCGAGCCGACCGCGGTCGTCATCATCGGCAGCATGCGCGCGATGCTGGTCGCGCCGAGCAACACTGCGTAGTAGCCCGGCCAGCGCCGCCTGGCTCGACAGCGCATCCATCGCCTGCGCGCGCGTGATGCGCGGAACCAGCTCCATCGCGAAGCACGTGATCTTCCGATCGCGCAGCAGGCGGGTCAGCTCGGGCTCCTTGTGCGCGTAGACGAACGAAATCAGGATCGCGCCTTCCTTCATCGCCTGCGCGACCGGCAGCTCCGGCGGCTGGACCGACAGCACGATGTCGGCATCGCGCACCATCTCGAGCGGATCGGCGTGCAGCTGCGACGTTCTTGTACGCCGCGTCCGGCAGCTTGACCGCGTGCGCCCGCGCCGGACTGCATGTGGACCTGCGCGCCGAGCTTCGCCAGCTTGTCCGCGACGGCAGGGACCATCGCGACCCGCCGCTCGTGCGGCCGGGTTTCTTTGAGCACCGCAATCTTGACTGGCATGAACGCTCCGGCGAACAAAGGGCGCAATTGTGGATGCCTTGTCCCGACTGGGCAACACGCGCATGCTCGCCGGCGATGCAATTTTCCGCCGTATCCGTGATTGAGCCGGCCGCAGCGAGGCCGCTGACCGACTGCGCTTCGCCTTCGCCTATCCGCTGGTCGCTGCACCTGCGCCGTCGCCCGCAGCAGCGCCGGCTGACCATCGCGGCCGTCGCACTGCTGGCCGCTGATCGGCGCTGCTGCGCTCCCTGGTGCGGGGCCGGCTCGTCGGCCTGGCTCGCCGTGCCGCTCGTGATCGCTCGCCTGCTGGTGGCTCGTGCGCAGCTCGATGCACGTGCTGCCGCTGTATCTGCCGCCGGTGCTGGTGCCCGCGTTCCTCGCCTGGGTTTTCGGGCAGACGCTGCTGCCGGGACGCACGCCGCTGATCGAGCAATTGATCCACGTGCTGCATGCCCCGGACGCCGTGCCCGGAGCATGCGCGCTGGTGTATGCGCGACGCCTGACGCTCGCCTGGACCGTGCTGTTCGTGGTGCTGGCGTCGTTCGAACCTGCTGCTGGCCGCGCTCGCCGAGCCCGATGGCCTGCTGCTGGCCGGCGGCTTCACGCCGCCGGTCACCGTGCCGCAGGAATGGTGGTCGCTGTTCGCGAACCTGATCGCCTACCTGATCGTCGCGGCGTTCTTCGCTGTCGAGTACGCTTACCGGCGGCGGCGCTTCCCGCGCCAGCCCTACCGCAACATGCTCGACTTCATGCAACGCCTGCTCGCCAGCCTGCCCGGGCTGCTCGGACGCGCCCCGCGATGAGCGACGCAGCCGCCCACCGCGCCAGCGTGCGCATCCCCGGCACGCATCCCTGCGCTCCCCGGACATTTTCCCGGGCCGGCCGATCGTGCCGGGCGTCGTGCTGCTGCAATGTGTGCTCGACGAAGCCGAGCGCTGGCTCGGACGCGCGCTGTCGGTCCGCGCGCTGCCGCAGGCGAAGTTCTCAGCGCCGCTGCTGCCGGAGCAGAGCGCCGAGCTGGAGCTGCGCCTGGCGGGGGACGAGCTGCGCTTCAGCGTGACGCGCGATGCGCAGGTGCTGACGCAGGGACTGTTCACGATTGCGCGCCACTCGATTCCGGACGGGCTGCGTGAGGCAGGAGTGGATCGAGCGCCCCGAAGGCGGCACGGCGTTCGGGTACCAGCTCGGCAGCCGTTTCGCGCTGCGCCTTCGGACGCACGGCGGCGCGCATCGTGCTCTATCCGATCACGCTGTACTTCCTGATCCGGCGCGGCCCGGAGCGGCGCGCCTCGCGCGCGTATCTGCAGCGGATCACCGGCCGCAAGGCGTCGCTGTGGCAGGTGGCGCGGCACATCCACTGCTTCGCGGCGGTGACGCTCGATCGCGCGTTCCTGCTCTCGGAGCGCTTCAAGCGCTTCGACGTCCGCACCTACGGTCTCGACGAGCTGCGCCAGGCGTGGGCGCAGCAGCGCGGCGTGCTGATCCTCGGCTCGCACCTCGGCAGCTTCGATGCGCTGCGCGTGCTCGCGCGAGTTCCGCTCGGACATCAAGCTGCGCGTCGTGATCGACGTCGAGCAGAACCGCAAGCTGTCGCAGGTGCTGAATGCGCTCAACCCGAAGCTGGCGCAGCTCGATCATCAACGCGCGGCAGGAAGGCACGACGACCGCGCTCGACGATCAAGGAAGCGCTCGACGAGAAGTCGCTGGTCACGCTGCTCGCGGATCGCGCGCGGCCCGGCAACCAGGTCATGACCGTGGACTTCCTCGGTCAGCCCCGCGCCGTTCCCGACTGGCGCCGTGGCAGCTGGCCGCGGCGTTGAAGGTGCCGGTCGTGCTGTGCTTCGGCCTGTATCGCGGCGGCAATCGCTACGACCTGCACTTCGAGCCGTTCGCCGATCAGCTGAAGCTCGAGCGCGCGCGGCGCGACGCGGAGCTGCGGCAGACGATCCAGCGCTTCGCCGACCGGGTGGCCCACCATGCGCGCAGCGCCCCGTACAATTGGTTCAACTTCTATGACTTCTGGCGCGCCGATGATTCGCAGACTCCTGCCGGTGCTGGCGCCGATGCTGCTGGGCTCGCGACCGCGGGCCGCGGCGCTCGACGCTGACGCGCTGGTCGCCAAGCTCGCGCGGCCGGCGCCGGCGAGCATCGCGTTCACGGAAGTGCGCCTGTCGCCGCTGCTGCGCGAGCCGCTGGTCGTCTCCGGCGAGCTGGAATTCTCCGGGCCGACCAGTCTCGATCGCCACGTCCGCCAGCCGTATCGCGAAGACACCGCGATCCGCGGCGAATCCGTGCGCGTCGAGCGCGAAGGCGAGCCGCCGCGCAGCTTCGCGCTTGAAGCGCGCACCGGAGCTGCGCGGTCTGCTCACGGGCTTCTCGGCGCTGCTGACCGGCGACGCAGCCGGGCCTGAAGCGCAGCTTCGACGTGCAGGCGCGAAGGCACCGACGAGTCGTGGACGCTGCAGCTCGATGCCGCTCGACGCACGCGCGCGGCGCCGGTTGCAGAAGATCGAGATCAGCGGGCACGACGCGATGCCGCGCTGCTTCTCGCTGCTCAACGCCGACGGCGGCGCCAGCGTGATGTTGCTGGGAGACGCTGCGAAGCGAGCCGGTGCCGGAGAGACGCAACGCTGGAGCTCGCTGCAAGGCAGCTCTGCCAAGCAGCGCGGTCGCGTGAAGCGCACTCCGCGAGCGCTGCTGCTGCTCGCCGCCTGGGTCGCCGCGCTCGCGATCCTCGGCTGGTTCGTGCAGCGCCAGCTCGTCGTCGGCGCCGACCTGCGCCTGTTCCTGCCGAGCCCGACGACGCCCGAGCAGCGCCTGCTGCTCGAAGAAATCGGCGAAGGTCCCGCCTCGCGCGTGCTCGCGATCGCGCTGGACGGCGCGCCGCCCGAGCAACTCGCGGACATCTCGCGCGAGCTGAGCGCGGCGCTGCAAGACAGCCGCGAGTTCCGCCTCGTCACGAACGGCGAGTTCACGCTCGACGTCGGTGCCCGACGAGCTGTTGCCGTATCGCTTCCTGCTGTCGCCGACGCTCGATACGCAGCGCTTCGATGCGCAGTACCTGCACGCCGAGCTGCTCGCACGCGCGCGCGATCTCGCGTCGCCGGCCGGCAGCTTCCTCGAGCCGTGGCTGCCGCGCGATCCGACGCTCGAGATGCTGAAGCTGCTGCAGCGCTGGCAACCGATGCAGGAGCCGCGGCGCGAGTACGACGTCTGGTTCGATCGCAGCGGACGTCGCGCGCTGCTGATCGCCGAGACGCAGGCGCCGGCGTTCGATCCAGACCGGCAGCGTGCAGCGCTGCGAGGAGCTCGAGCGCGCGTTGGCGACGGCAGCGAACGGCGCGTCCGGTGACAGATGACGGTCAGCGGCGCCGGAAAATTCTCGGTGCTGATGGAGGCGCGCACGCGCGGCCAGGCGCAGGCTCTCGGCACGGCGGCGACCGTCGGCATGATCGTGCTGCTGCTGATCGCCTATCGCCGCCTCGGCAGCATCGTGCTCAGCGCCCTGCCGCTCGCCAGCGCGGGCCTCGCCGGCCTGGCCGTGGTGAGCGCGCTGTTCGGCACGGTGCACGGCATCACGCTCGCGTTCGGATTCACGCTCATCGGCGTCGCGCAGGACTATCCGCTGCACCTGCTGAGCCATCGGCGCCCGGACCAGGAGCCGGCGACGATCGCGCGACATCTGTGGCCGACGCTCGCGACCGGCGTCGCGAGCACGTGCATCGCGTACTTCACGTTCCTGTTCTCCGGCGTCATCGGCCTCGCGCAGCTCGCCTGCTTCACCGTGGCCGGCTTGCGGTCGCAGGGCTGACGACGCGCTTCGGGCTGCCGCCGCTGATGGAGCGCGGCGGCGCAGGATTTCGGCGCCTCGCCGTTTCTCGATCGCCTGTGGAACCGGATCGAGGCGCTGCCGCGCATGCGCTGGATCGCAGTCGGTCATCGCCGTCGTCGCAGCTGGCCGTCGTCGCGCTGGCGCCGCAGACGTTCTGGGAGAACGATCTCGCGCGCCTGACGCCGGTTCCGGAAGACCTGCTGCTGCCAGGATCAGCAACTGCGCGCGCGAGCTCGGCACTCCGGATGTGCGCTACCTGCTCGTCGTCGATGCGGCGGACAGCGATGCCGCGCTGCGTCGGCTCGAAGCGCTCGATCCGGCGCTGCAAGCGCTGGTCGCGCGAGCGCGCTATCGGCGGATACGATCACGCGGCGCGCTACGTGCCGAGTGCGGCGACTCAGCTGCGTCGCCAGCAACGTCTGCCCGATGCCGACGCGCTGCGCGAGGCCTTGCAGGCAGCGCTGGCCGGTACGCCGTTTCGTCCGGATGTCTTCGAGCCGTTCGTGCAGGACGTCGAGCGCGCCCGCACTCTGCCGCCGCTTGTCGATCGAGGCGATGCGCGACACGCAGCCTCGGCGCGAGCATGGACATGCTGATCTCGCAGCGGCGCGACAGAACCAATGCGCTCGTCACGTTCAGCGGCGTGCAGGACGTAGCCGCATTGACGAGCATTCGCGGCAGGCGGCCGGCGACAACGTGCGGCTGCTCGACACGAAAGGCGAGTCGGAAGCGCTCGTGGCCGCACAGCGCACGCGCATGCTGTGGACGCTGGCGGTTGCCTCGCTGCTGCTGATCGGCGTGATCGCGTTCGCGCTGCGGTCGAGGTCGCGCGTGCTATCGCGTGCTCGCGCCGATGGCACTCACGACACTCATCGTGCTCGCCGTGCTGCGCGGCGAGCGGCGTGTCGCTCAACCTGTTTCACCTGATCGCGCTGATCCTCGCGGCCGGCCTGGGGCTCGACTACGCGCTGTTCTTCGAACACGCCGCAGCGGATCGCGCCGAGCAGCGGCGCACGTTGCACGCGGTGCTCGTCTGCTCGCTTTCGACGCTGATGGTATTTGCGCTGCTGACGATTTCGGACGTGCCGGTGCTGCGCGCGATCGGCGTGACGGTGACGCTCGGCGTCGTCTTCAACTTCGTGCTCGCGCTGCTGCTGACCCGACCCGTCCGACGCCCGCGCCCCTGCCTCACTGATCCCGCACCAGGGCTCCATGTGCCTGCTCGATCGCATCGTCGACTGGGACGAGCAGCGCGTCGTGCTGGAGACCGACACGCATCGCTCGCCGTCCAACCCGCTGCGCGTCGCAGGACAAGCTGCGTGCAGTTCATCTGTGCGAGTACGGCGCGCAGGCGATGGCGGTTCACGGCGCGCTGCGCGCCGCGCACCGCATGGCAGTCGGACGGAATGCTCGTATCGCTGCGCTCAGTCGTGTTCGCGCGCGACTGGATTCACGATCTGCCGTCGAGCCTGCGAGTCGAGGCGGAATGCCTGCACGACGAAGCGTCCAGCCTGCAATACAGCTTCCGTGTCACTCATCGCGACGAGTTGCTGGCGGAAGGTCGGGCTGCGGTGATGCTGACGCCCGCTCCGCGAACAGCGTGAGCAGCGGCCCGGTCATCACGGTCGTCACGATCGCCATCACCATCAGCATCGTGAACAGGTCCGGGCCGATCACGCCGATGTCCAGCCCGACCTTGATGACGATCAGCTCCATCATGCCGCGCGCATTCATGAGCGAGCCGACCGCCAGCGACACGCGCCACGACTGACCGCCGATGCGCGCGCCGGCCGCACTGCCGACGATCTTGCCGACGATCGCGACGCGCGAGGATCAGCAGCAACGCGCCGAGGCTCGCGCCGACGAATGCATCCGCCGTCGTGCTCAGGCCGGCGAGCGCGAAGAAGATCGGCATCAGCACCAGGATCGCGACGTACTCGATGCGCTCGATCAGCGCCGCCAGCAATCGATCGTCACGCGGCAAGCACGCGCCGAACACGAACGCGCCGAACACCGCATGCACACCGAGCCAGTCCGTGATGTACGCGCTCGCGAACGTCCCGATCAGCAGCGTCGCGAGCAATGCGCCTTGCGGCTTGCGGTCCGCTGCGTAGCGCTGGATGAGGTGCGCGAGCAGCGGCTTGACCGCCAGGAACAGCACTGCGATCAGCGCGCCAAGGCCGCCGACGGTTCGCGCCAGCTGCGTCCAGTCGCCGGCGCTGCTGGCGAGTATCACGACCGCTGCGAGCATGACCCATGCGAGCACGTCCGCGACCGCCGCTCCGGTGAGCGCCAGTCGACCGACGTCGTGTGCGTCATCTCGCGCTCTTTGAGAATTCGCGCCATGACCGGAAACGCGGTGATCGACACAGCCGCCGCCATGAACAGCGCGAACGGCCAGAACGCGACGCCGGGGGTGCGAGCGACGGATACAGCAACGCTGCCATGGGCAAGCCCAGCGCCATCGGCACGATGACCGACAACAGCCCGATGCGTCCCGCTGCGAGCAACTGGCGCGGCACGCCGCCCGGCAGTCGCAGCTCCGCGCCGACGATGAACATGAACAGCACCAGGCCGAGCTGCGACAAGCCGCTCGAGCATGCCCAGGCTTTCCGGCTGAAAGATGCGGGCGTGCAGCTCGGGCGCGAGCGCGCCGAAAATCGACCGGGCCGAGCACGAAGCCCGCGGCCATTTCGCCGACGACTGCGGCTTGTCCGAAGTAGCGCAACAGCAAGCCGAGCAGGCGCGCGGTGCCGAGGATGACGACGAGCTGCAGCAGCAGCGGCGAGTGAGTCATGCGATCAGCTCACTTGCGCGCGCAGCAGGCAGTGATCGCTCAACGCGAGCACGACCTCGCGCGCCGCCGGATCCGCGAGCGCCTCGAAGAATGGCAGACACGGCGCCAGAGCGTTGTCCGCAACGAGCGCAGCCGCAGTCGAGCGTGCCGGCGTGACGTTCGAAGCACTGCCCTGCTCGACACGCAACGTCAGCGTGCGATGGGACTCGCCACCCGATGGGCGCCAGCACCAATGCAACGCCCAGCAATCCGCGGCTCGGCGCGACAGTCGCGAGCGGACCGGTAGATTCGACATCGAACGCGACGCACATGACCGGCTGTCCGTCGCACACGACTTGCGTCGCTGCCTCCAGCACGCCGCTCGCCGAACGTATATCGATAAGCGCTGATGCGCCGTGTAAGGCGCGTGACTGGCAGTGCCGATGCTCCAGTAGCCCGCGGCCGCGTTGTGAACGGAGTTGTGGAACTTCGTCGGCGAGATCAGCGTCGGCGTGTCCGGCGAGCGTCGCGCACATGTAATCGCTGATCCCGAGATCCCCATAGGTCGAAGCGAACACGGAGCGCAACTGCGCGGGCGAGCGACCTGCCGCTTCGCACGCGCGCGCGGCGACTTCGAGTGCGAGCGCGACTGTGTCGGGCGCACGCCGTCGCTCAGTCGGCGCGAGCAGGCTCGGCGTCGGTCGCGTCGCCGCGGCTGCCGGTGCGTCCTGCTCGCCGCAAATCACCGCGCGCGCAGTCGCCCAGCCTGGCAATCGCGTGTGCCAGAACGCGACGCCTTCGATCGCAACAGGCGGCAGCGCGGCGTTCATTGCAAATCGCCCCGGCCGAACGCCAGCACGCAATTGCTGCCGCCGAAGCCGAAGGAAAAACTCAGCGCCCGCTGCACGCGCCGCCGCTCGTTTTCGCAGCGGATCTGCGGGCCGCAGGCCGGATCGAGCTGCTCGGTGTTGAGCGTGCCCGGCAACAAGCCGTGCTCCAGCGCGATCAGGCTGATCGCAGCCTCGACGATGCCCGCGGCGCCGAGCGTGTGACCCGGTCCAACCCTTCGTCGAGCTTGCGAACGTGCGCGACTGGAAACAAGCTCCGCGACCAGGCGCGCTTCGACTTCATCGTTCTTCAAGCTGGCCGTGCCGTGCAGATTGATGTAGTCGATGCTCGCCGGCGTCAGTCGCGCGGATTCCAACGCATCGTGCACTGCGCGGCGCGCGCCGACTACCTTCGGGATGCGGTGCCGACATGTGATGCGCATCGCTCGACTCGCCGTAACCGAGCAGCCACGTGCCGGTTTCGGCGTCGCGCTCCAGCAGCGCGAATCCGGCAGCCTCGCCGATGTTGATGCCGCGACGGGCCACATCGAACGGCCTGCAACGCTCGCTCGCAATCAGTTCCAGCGAGTTGAAGCCGAACAGCGTGCTGCCGCACAGCGTATCGACACCGCCGACGACGGCTGCATCCGCGAGACCGGCGCGGATCAAGCGCTCGGCCTGTCCGAAAACCTTCGCGCTCGACGAGCACGCGGTCGCGACGGTCACGGCGATGCCGCGCAGTCCGAGTGCGTGCTGCACGAAATCGCCGAGCGAATGCGGTGTGTGGACGATGGGCCGCCGCAGGTCGGCCGGATATCGGCCGTCCGGATCGAGTCGGCGATACGCGTCCTCGCTCGCGCCGATGCTCGCTGTCGAAGTGCCGATCACGACGGCGATGCGCGTCAGCACCGTAGCGCTCGCGCGCGGCGGCGACCGCATCATTGAAGCCGTCGGCGACGAGCCCGCGCCACGCCAGCCGGTTGTTTCGACATTCCCACTCGGCCCACGCGGCCGGGAGTGCGTCCTGTTCGAGGCCGGGCACGCGACCAATCCAGGTTGCGAGCGGGCTCGGACCGAAGTCGTTGCGCGTGAGCCCGCTGCGACGCTCGTCGAGCGCGTTCAGCGTCGCGGCGCAGCCGGTTCCCGCCGCCGTGCACACCGTGTAGGCGGTGACACGCAGCGGCCGGAATTTCAGCGCGGACATGTCAGCTCGTGCGGTTACGCTCGATGTGAGCGGCAAGCGAGCGCAGCGAACGGAAGATGCGCAGGTTGTTCTCGTCGTCCGAGCGCAGCTGGAAGCCGTAGCGCTTGGAGATCTCCAGCGCCAGCTCCAGCGCGTCGATCGAGTCCAGCCCCAAGCCGGTCTTGAACAGCGCGGCCTCCGGATCGATGTCCGCCGGCGCGACGCCTTCGAGGTTGAGTGCGGTCACGATGAGTTCGGCAAGCTCGCGCTCGCCGGCCGACTGAAGTGCTGACATGAAGAATTTTCTTGACCAACGGTGCGGCGCTGCGGGCGGAGTGTATCATCCGCCCCCGTGAAAATCCAGGTTCACATACGCCCGGACGGAATCTTGAGAATTCGGGTTCGATACGCGGACGGCGAGCCGATGCCGCGTGCGATGCGCTGGCTGCTGTCCGCTTCGATGCCGTCGCCCGCGGTTGCGACGGAATTCACTGACTGTGGATGTCCGGCTGCGCAAGACTGCGCGGCCCGGCCGTCGAAATCTGGCGCGCCGACGGCGCGGTTTGCCGTGGCCGTTCCGGCATCGTGCGTTATGCCAGCGACGATCATTGCTGTTCGCCGTCGTGGAAACGGATGAGCGCGAGCACGGCGGAATCGCGGCGGCAGCCGAATTCGCGTACGGCGAGATCCGCCGCTTCCAAGCGCGCTCCGGCTTTCCGCACCTGCTGCGGATGTGGAACTACTTCGACGCCATCAACGATGGCAACGGCGACGAAGAACGCTATCGCCAGTTCGTCATCGGCCGCGCGCGCGGACTCGCCGGCACGGCGCACGAGCCCTATCCGGCTGCGACTGCGATCGGCCACCCGCACACGACGCACCGGCTGCAGGTGTACTGGCTCGCGGGCCGGCAGCCCGGCGTCGCCGATCGAGAATCCCCGGCAGATGAGCGCGTATCGATATCCGCGCGAGCACGGCCCGTGAGCCCGGGCTTCGCGCGCGCGATGCTCGTTGCCGATGGCACTCTGCTCATCTCGGGCACGGCGAGCATCGTCGGTCACGAGTCGCGGCATGCGGGCGATGCGCGCGAGCAGCTCGAAGAAATCGTGCGCAATCTCGCGGCGCTTCCGACGCGAGACATCGCCTGCTGAAGGTGTATCTGCGCGATCCGGCGCTCGTCGATGTCGTCGAGGAAAGATTGCGAGCTGCCTATCCGGGCAAGCGAGATCGTATTCCTCGCCGGCGATATCTGCAGACGCGAGCTCGCGGTGGAGATAGAAGCGGTTGGCGGTCAGCGCTTCGAGCACGGCGAGCAATTGCTCGCGCGGCAGCTTGCCGAGCTCGTTGCGCGGCAAGGCGTCGACCAGCACCAAGTGGGCGCGGCAGGAACGCCGGGTCGATGCTCGCCGCGAGTCGCTCCTGAATCTGTGCCGCAGTCAGACCGGGCGCGACCACGAGCGCGGCGACGCGGCGTATCGTCGCGACCGAATCCTCGCCCGGGCTGAAACACCACCGCATCCTGCACGCCCTCGATCGCGAGCACACGCCGCGTGAGATCCGCCAGCGAGGCGCGCTTGCCGGCGACTTCGATCAGGTCGGTGTTGCGGCCGCGGACGCGAAACTCGCCGGCGCCGCGCAGCTCGAGGTGATCCTGCAGCAGGATCGGTTGCGGATGCCACGGTGCGGTGACCAGCGTGCCGTTCGCGACCGGTTCCAGCACCACACCTTCGTGCAATCGCCAGAACTCGTCCTGCGCGGTGCGACGGCTCGCGAACGCGCACGTCTCCGTCGAGCCGAAGATCTCCAGCAGCCGTCCGCCGAGCTTCGCTTCCACTGCCTGCGCGAGCGCTCGATCCAGCGGAGCCGTCGCCGAGACGATCAGTGCCGCTTCCGGAAACTGCTGCGGCGATTCGACCAGTGCGCGCAGATGCACCGGAGTGCTGACGAGCACGCGTGGCGCCGGCAACTCGCCGAGCGCGCGAGCGATATCCGCGGGGAACAACGGACGCGCGGCATGCACGGCCATGCCCGCGATCAGCGGCAACAGCACGCTGAACTCCATTCCGTACGTGTGCTGCGGAGGAACGGTCGCGACAATCCACACGGGCGCGTCGTCGCGTGACGCCGAGAGCGGCGCGAATCACGCGGGCGTTGCACGCGCTGCTGCCGTTCACGCTGCGCCAATCCTTCGGGTAGCTCTGCGGTCGCCCCGTACTGCCGGACGTGAAGCCGATCGTCGCGATCTGCGCGGCCGGAATCTGCGACTCGATCGATGCAGAACTCTGCGACGCGGCCATCGCTGCTTCGACAGTCTGATCTTCGCAGCGATAGCTGCCGCGATGCGCGGCTTCGATTTCCTGCACGACTTGCTCAGCGCGCGTCGGCGGCAACAGCGCCGCGTGGCCGACGCTCAATGCGGCGGCGTAGGCTGCGAGAAATCGATAGCGATCCTCGCAGAGATTGATCATCGCGGAGCCGGTCGGGAGCGTGCGCGCGACGGTAGCGACATCGCGCACGAATTCGCCAAGAGCGATCTGTCTGCCGTCGCGCCACGCGATCGGGCGCGCGATATCTCGCCGGCGCGAACAACGGCAGATGGCGTCAGCACAAACCGCCGTTGACTGCGATGACCTGTCGCGTGACGTAGGAAGCGTCGGGAGAAAGCAGGAACGCCACGACCGCGGCGACCTCTTCGGGCGTGCCCGCGCGTTGCGCCGGAATCGCATCGAGGATGTCTTCG
Organism: uncultured Gammaproteobacteria bacterium; assembly: GCA_963830745.1. Classification (GTDB taxonomy): domain Bacteria; phylum Pseudomonadota; class Gammaproteobacteria; order Steroidobacterales; family Steroidobacteraceae; genus Steroidobacter. The sequence continues at coordinate 42,936 of CAWHNL010000004.1, read as the reverse complement.
GTCGGCACCTGCTCGTCGATCATGTCGGTCGCGATCAGGCCCGGGCGCCACGCAATTGACGGTGATCCGGCGCTTCGCGAGCTCCAGTGCGAGCGCCTTGGTCGCGCCGATGATGCCGGCCTTCGCAGCGCTGTAGTTGACCTGGCCGCGATTGCCCATCATCCCGGACACCGAAGAAATCGTGACGATGCGCCCGGGCGCGTGCCGCCGCACCATCGGCATGACGCACGGCTGCAGCACGTTGTAGAACGCATCGAGATTCGTGCGTATGACGCCGTCCCACTGCTCATCCGTCATTGCAGGGAATGCAGTGTCCGCGTACGTGCCCGCGTTGCACACGACGCCGTAGTACGCGCCGTTGCGCTTCGATGTCGCGCGTGAGCGCTTCGCGGCACGCGGCACGATCTGCAACGTCGAATTGCAGCACTCGCGCAGTGCGACCGATCGCCTCGATCGCACGCGCCACGGCGTCGCCTTCGTCGCGATGCGAATGGCAGTGGACGACGACGTCGAAGCCATCCGCCGCTGCGCGCAGCGCTATCGCGCGGCCGATGCCGCGGCTGGAACCAGTGACGAGGACAGTGTTGCTCATGTTGCAGCGGCTCACGCCGCGCACAGCTTGGCGACCATGTCGAGCCGCCGCTCGGGCTCGGCGACGAACGGATTCGCCTGGTCCCACGCGTAGCCGGCGAGGATCGAGCAGATCATGCGGCGGATCTCCGGCGGTTGCGTCTTCGCGAACATGATGTCCTGGAAGCGCCCGTCGTACCAAGCTCGCACGTAGGCTCGGAACGTGTCCACGCCTTTGCGCAGCGGCACTTCGAACTGCGACTGCCAGTCCACCGCTTCGCCGCGCAGCTGCCGGTCGAGCACGTCCGCCGCCATGCTGGCCGAGCGCATCGCAATCGTGACGCCCGAGGAGAACACCGGATCGAGGAACTCCGCCGCGTTGCCGAGCAGCGCGAAGCCCGGGCCGTGCATCGATTTGACGTTGGCGGCGTAGCCGGACAAGCCGCGCACCGGCGTGTCCCAGTCCGCGTCTCGCGAGGACGCGCGCGAGGAACGGCTCTTCGGCGGCCAGCTGCCGCAGTCGCTGGTCCAGGTCGGTCGGATAGGCGTCGAAGAACTCGCGGCGCGCGACGCAGCCGAGCGAGCAACGGCCGTGCGGGAACGGGATCAGCCAGTACCACACGTCGCGATGCCGCGGATGGATCACGACCTGGATCTTGTTGCGATCGAACGAGCCCGCGGGCGCGTGGTCCGCGACGTGCGTGAACACTGCATTGCGCACGGGAAACGTCGAGGGCGTCTCCAACTGCAGGAGCTTCGGCAGCGTGCGGCCGAACCCGCTGGCATCGAGCACGAAGCGCGCCTCGACGTCGTACTCGCGTCCGGCATCCTGCGCGCGCACGCGCGGTCGCGGCCCACCTCCGCTGACCGACGGGATGTCGACCGATGCGACGCGCACCTCGTAGCGGATCTCGACTCCCTGCTTCTGCGCCTCGTCGGCGAGCAGCTTGTCGAAGGCGGCGCGCTGCACCTGGAACGTGGAATCGCGCCCCGCGGTGAACTTGTCGGCGAAGTCGAACTCGCCGTAGTCCGTGCCGCGGATGAACGCGGCGCCGTTCTTGTACTGGAAGCCGGCGGCGTCCACCGCCTCGCATCATGCCGGCCTCGGCGACGAAATCCAGGCAGTGGGCCAGCAGGCTCTCGCCGATCGAGAAGCGCGGGAACTGCTGTGCCTCGAGCACCAGCACGTCCCAGCCGCGGCGCTGGAGCAGTGCCGAGGCGATCGAGCCGGACGGCCCGGCGCCGACGATGACGATATCGCGTTGTTCAGGCATTCGCGTTGCGCTTCTCTGCGTGCCGCGCTTCGCCGGCACGCAGAGACTTCTTCCACAGCAGCACGGGCATCCGCACCAGCATTTCCACCACCAGCCGCAAGTGCAGACCGACGACGTCCAGGTTGTCGAAGAACACGCGGTAGTGCGACACGCCGTTGCGCGGATACGAGACCTGCGTCGGCAGCCAGCGCATCGGCACGTCGCGCCAATGCAGCCGCACGAGGATCTCGGTGTCGAAGTCCATGCGCGGCCCGAGGCAGTGCTGGTCGAGCAGCGCCAGCGTCGGCGCGAGCGGGTACACGCGGAAGCCGCACATCGAGTCCACCACGTCGAACGACAGCGTTTCGAGCCAGACCATCGCGTGGTTGAGAGGACGCCCGTAGCGGCGCGAGATCGGCATGCTCTCGTCGAACTGCGGAGCGCCGCCGATCAGGCTGCCCGGATACGCACGCGCTTCTTCGACGAAACGGCGGATGTCGCCGATCGTGTGCTGCCCGTCCGCATCGACTTGCACGGCGTGGGTGAAGCCTCGCTGCCGGGCGGCGCGCAGCCCGGTGCAGACTGCCGCACCCTTGCCGCGATTGAACTCGTGGCGCAGCAGCGTCACGTCCGCCAATTTGCTCAGGCGCTGCAGCTCGTGGGCGCAGGCGGCATCGGAGCCGTCGTCGACCAGCAGCACGGGCAATCCGTGCACACGGACGCTATCCACCACCGACGCGACCGCGTGCTCGTGGTTGAAGACGGGAATGACGACGCACGCGGCGAACACGCTATCGACCATGCTTTTCGTTATGCGCCACGCGCAGTCAAACGGCGCCGCAGTTTAATTCGCGCGGCGCACAGCGTACAGCCGAATAAAAGTTACAGCCCGTTCAGTTCGGGCGCCGGCGCATGCGTTCCCGCAGCCGCTGCCGCTCCTCGCGGCGTCAACTCCTTGAAACGCTTGCGCAGCTCCTGGCGCTGCTCCGGGGTCAGGTCGCGGAAGCGCCGGTAGTTGTCGCGAATGCGCGCCTGCTCGGCCTCCGGGCAGGTCGTTGAATTGCTGGAAACTGGCGGCGGATTTCCCGACGCTGCTCGGCATCGAGCGACTGCCAGCGCCGGAAGCTTTCCCGCGCCTCGTCGCGCTGCTCCGGCGGCAGGCTGAGCCAGCGCTGCGAGCTGCGCGCCAGCCGGCTCTGCCGCTCGCGGCGGCAGCTGGCTCCAGCGCGATTCGAGGTCGGAAAGCAGGGTGCGCTGATCTTCGGACAGCTGTGCCCACGGCACGCCCGCGGCCGGGGCTGCGGCACGCGGCTGCTCGGCGGCCTGCGCGCCCGCGGCGGCGAGCCACTGCACAGCGTCAGCAGGGCCGCAGTCAATCTCATTGCTCGTCCAGCCAGGCGTAGAACTCCACGTCCTGCAGCAGCTCGAGGTTGTCCGAGTCGGCGACGATTTCCAGGTCTTCGAGCGCGGCCGGACTCGGGCGTCTGCGTCCGGCCCGGCCACAGCACGACGCCGACGGCGACCACCGCGGCGAGCGCGAACCCGCCGGCGGGCGCCCAGATCCAGCGGCGTCGCGCCGCGCCCTTCCTGACCTCGTCCAGCGCGCGATTGCGCGCCTGTGTCAGCTTCGATCGCGTGCGCGCGTCCAGCCGCTCGACGCTGTCCTCGAACAGCGCGCCGCGCCTTGTCGTCGGTTCCAAGCTCGTCGACTGTCACCACGCAACTCCCAGCTGCTCGCGCAGCGTATGCACGGCCCGCGAGTAGTGTGTCTTGACGCTGCCTTCGCTGCATCCCATCGCGGCCGCGGTCTGCGCGACGTCCATGCCCTCGAATACCCGCAGCATGAACGCTTCCTGCTGCCGGCCCGGCAGCTCCGCCAGCGACCGCTCGAGCGCCTGCATCGCCTGGTCCGCAGCCAACTGCTCCGCCGGCAGCGGCGCGCGGTCCGGCACGGCCGCGTATTCGTCCGCGGCGGCCGTCGTCCTCGTGCGACTTCAGCCCGGGCAGCCACGCCATGATCCGGGCCTGGACGCGGCGGCGGCGCTGATAGTCGCGAATCCGGTTCTGCAGAATGCGGTAGAAGAGCGGGCGCCATTCCTCGCTCGGACGCCGGCCGTAGCGGCGCGCGAGCTGCAGCATCGCGTCCTGGACGCTGTCGAGGGCGTCGTCGTCGTGCCGCAGGGCGATGCGCGCCATGCGGAAGGCGCGCTTCTCGATGCTCGCGAGAAAGCGGTCGAGTGCCCGCGCCTGCTCCAGAATCGGTTCCTCCACGGAGGCCTGCGCCCCGTCGTCCCACCGCAGGGTGAGACAGAGTGGCCAGGGGCCGGCGAACGCGGGCAGGCTAACAGAATGCAGGCATGCGACGGACCTCGGGAGAGACGCATTCGATACAGCTCAACGCGCGACGGCGGCGATCGGTTGACCGAAACGTACAAATTATGACCAAAGCCGGAATCTCTCCGTCCGACTGCGCACTTGGCGTCCGTTCACCCCAACCCATGCACAGGGTTGTCCACAGGTTCTGTGCATAGAGCGCGGCGTGGCGTGATCCTCGCGGTCGCCATCGACACGCCGCTGCGGCGGATATTCGACTACCGGGCGCCGGCACAGCAGCCGGACATCGCGCCGGGTCAGCGTGTGTGGGTGCCGTTCGGGCGCCGGCGTGTCGTCGGCGTCGTCGTCGAACGCCGCGATCGCACTGACGTGCCTGCCAGCAAGCTGCGCTCCGCATTTGCGGCGGTCGACGAGGAGCCGACATTCGATGCGGCCCTCCTGCAGCTGCTGCTCTGGTCCGCGGACTACTACCGTCATCCTGTCGGCGAGGTCATCGCAGCAGCCATGCCGGCGCCGCTGCGCGTCGGCACGTCGCTGCGGGAAGAAACCATCGTGTGGTCGCTCACCGAGCTCGGCCGGCGCGAAGCGCTTGCACAGCTCAAGACGCGCGCGGTTCGTCTGCGCGCGATCGTCGAAGCGCTCACGATGCCAGCGAAATGACAGCCGCGGATCTCCTGGCCGCGACGGACGGCACGCCGGAAGCTGCTGCGCAAGCTGGAAGCGCGCGGCTTCGTGACGCAAGCGAAGCGCGCGCCCGCGAGCGAGCTCACGACGCCGGTGCCGCGCATCGGTCCGACGCTGAACGATGCGCAGCGCGAGGCCGTGCAGCGGATCAGCGGCACGCTCGGCAGCTTCGCATCGCATCTGCTCTATGGCGTGACCGGCAGCGGCAAGACCGAGGTCTATCTGCGCACCATCGCCGCGGTCATCGAGCGCAAGCGAGCAGGCGCTGGTGCTCGTGCCCGAGATCGCGCTCACGCCGCAGCTCATCGCGCGCTTTCGCGCGCGCTTCGACACGCCGCTGGCGGTCCTGCACTCGAACCTGAGCGACGGCGAACGGCTCGCGGCGTGGCGCAGCGCCGGCGAGGGCCGCGCCAGCATCGTCATCGGCACGCGCTCCGCGGTGTTCAGTCCGCTCGCGCGTCCCGGACTGATCGTCGTCGACGAGGAGCACGACGCCTCGTTCAAGCAGCAGGAAGGCTTCCGCTATTCGGCGCGCGACCTGGCGATCGTGCGCGCGCAGCGGCTCGGCATTCCGGTCGTGCTCGGCTCGGCGACGCCGTCGCTGGAAAGCCTTGCACCGCGCACAGCGCCAGCCGCAGTGGCTGTCGCGACTGCCGCAGCGCGCGGCGAACGCGCAGCCGCCGCGCATGGCGCTCATCGACCTGCGCGCGCACGGCGAAACGCAGGGAATCGCGACGCCCGCGGTGCTCGCGATCCGCCGCCATCTCGATGCCGACGGCCAGGTCATGCTGTTCCTGAATCGCCGCGGCTACGCGCCGGTGCTGTTCTGTCCCGCCTGCGGCTGGTCCGCGCACTGCAGGCGTTGCGACGCTCACCTGACGGTTCACGGCCGCGCGCGCATCTGATCTGCCATCACTGCGGATCGCAGCAGCCGCTGCCCGAGGCTGTGCGCGAACTGCGGCCAGCCTGCGAAGCCTGTCGGACAGGGCACGGAGCGCATCGAGGAAACGGTCCGACAGCTGTTCCCGGACGCGCCGCTCGCACGCATCGATCGCGACGCCATGCGCCGGCGCGGCGAGCTGGAGGCGACGCTGGCGCGCGTCGACAGCAAGGAAGTGCGCATCCTCGTCGGCACGCAGATGCTCACCAAAGGCCACGATTTCCCGAACGTGACGCTGGTCGTCGTGCTGAACGCGGACCAGGGCCTGTTCAGCACGGACTTCCGCGCCGGCGAGCGGCTGGCGCAGACGATCGTGCAGGTCGCGGGCCGGGCGGGCCGCGCCGAGCGGCCCGGCGAGGTGCTGATCCAGACGGAATATCCCGAGCATCCGCTGCTGAAATTGCTGCTGGAGGGCGGCTACGAAGCGTTCGCTGCCGGCGCGCTGCAGGAGCGCGAGCAGAGCGAGTGGCCGCCGTTCGCGCGCATCGCACTGCTGCGCGCCGAAGCCGCGACTGCGCTCGCGCCCATGAAATTCTTGCGCGCCGCGCTCGCCGCCTCGCATCACGGTCGCTGCGCGGCGTGCAGCTGCTCGGCCCGGCGCCGGCGCCCATGGAACGACGCGCGGGCCGCTATCGCGCGCAGCTGCTGCTGCACGCGGCTACGCATTCTCCGTTACAGAAGTTCATGAGCACCTGGCTGCCGGCGCTGGAAGCGCTGCCGGAAGCCCGCCGCGTGCGCTGGTCCATCGACGTGGATGCGCTCGATCTTGCGTGACGTGACTGGTCGACGAAGCCGGTGACTGTTAGACTCGGCTCACTAGTCATCGTCCTCAGTTACTGCCTTGAAGTACCAGATCGAACAACTCGTCCAGGCCGCGCTCGCCACCCTGCCGGCCGACATCCTGCCCGCCGACATCGTCCGCCCCGTCGTCGACATCGAGCGCACGCGCGATGCCGCGCACGGCGACTTCGCCACGAACGTCGCGTTGCAGCTGGCGAAGCCGGCGCGCCGCAACCCGCGGCAGCTGGCGCAGGCGATCCTCGACGCGCTGCCGTCGAGCGAGCTGATCGAGCAGGCCGAGATCGCCGGACCCGGCTTCATCAACTTCCATCTCTCGGCGCAGGCGTACCAGCAGGAGCTGTCGCGCATCTTCGCGCTCGGCCCGACGTACGGGTACAGCAAGCGCGGCGCCGGCCAGAGCACGGTGGTCGAGTTCGTCTCGGCGAATCCGACCGGGCCGCTGCACGTCGGCCACGGCCGGCAGGCGGCGCTCGGCGACGCGCTCGCCTCGCTGCTGCAGTCGCAGGGTTACCAGGTCAGCCGCGAGTTCTACTACAACGACGCCGGCGTGCAGATCCAGAACCTCGCGCTGTCGGTGCAGGCGCGCGCGCGCGGCATCAAGCCCGGCGAGCCGGGCTGGCCCGAAGCGGCCTACAACGGCGAGTACATCCAGGACATCGCCGACGACTTCCTGGCGAAGAAGACCGTGCACGCGTTCGACGGCGAGGCGGTCAAGGCGCAGCGGCAAGGTCGACGACCTGGATGCGGTGCGACGTTTCGCGGTCGCGTACCTGCGGCACGAGCAGGACCTCGACCTGCAGAAGTTCGGCGTGCGCTTCGACGTCTACTACCTGGAGTCGAGCCTCTACACCGACAGCAAGGTCGACGTCGACCGTCAACGCGCTCGTCGCCAGCGGCAAGACTTACGAGAAGGACGGCGCGCTGTGGCTGCGCACGACCGACTACGGCGACGACAAGGATCGCGTGATGCGCAAGTCCGACGGCACGTTCACGTACTTCGTGCCGGACGTCGCCTATCACGTCACCAAGTGGCAGCGCGGCTTTCGCGTCGCGATCAACGTGCAGGGCACCGATCACCACGGCACGATCGCGCGCGTGCGCGCCGGCCTGCAGGCGCTGAGCATGGGCATTCCGCAGGGCTATCCCGACTACATCCTGCACAAGATGGTGCGCGTGATGCGCGGCGGCGAGGAAGTGAAGATCTCCAAGCGCGCCGGCGAGTACGTCACGCTGCGCGACCTGATCGAGTGGGTCGGCCGCGATGCCGTGCGCTTCTTCCTGGTGTCGCGCCGCGCCGATTCGGAGTTCGTGTTCGACGTCGACCTCGCGCTGTCGCAGAGCGAGGAGAATCCGGTCTACTACGTGCAGTACGCGCACGCGCGCGTCTGCAGCGTGTTCCGCCAGCTGCAGGAGAAGGGACACACGCACGATCGCGAGATCGGCGAGCGCAACGTCGCGCGCCTGAGCGAGCCGCACGAGAAGGCGCTGATCCGCCGCGTCACCTACTACCCGGAGTTGCTGGAAACCGCAGCGCGCGCGCTCGAGCCGCACCAGCTCGCGCACTACCTGCGCGACCTCGCGGGCGACTTCCACACCTACTACAACGCGCACACGTTCATCGTCGACGACGTCGGCCTGCGCAACGCGCGCCTGAATCTGGTCGCAGCGACCCGGCAGGTCCTGGAGAACGGCCTGAAGCTGCTCGGTGTGTCGGCGCCAGAGAGATGGGAAGATGTAGTGGCGCGCGACTACAAGAACTCGAAGCGCCGCGGCGGCAGCTCGGCGCCGGCAACCTGTCCGGCATCGCAGGCTTCGTCGTCGGACTCGCGCTCGGGCTCGCGGTCGCCGTCGGCGTGTACCTGTTCGATCGCCGCCCGGCGCGCACGGCTCGCGCAGGAATCGCCGCCGATGACGCGCGACGAAGCCCCGGCAGCCGCGAAGGCGCCAAGCCCGCGCCAGCCTCGCAGGACGCCGAGACGCAGTTCGAGTTCTACGAGATGCTGCCGAAGTTCGAAGTGGTCATCCCGGAGCAGGACGGCACGACGCCCGCCGCCCGGGCAGGCGCGGGCCCGGTGCAGAAGCCGGGCGCGTACATCCTGCAGGCGGGCTCGTTCCGCAACCACGCGGATGCGGATCGCGTGCGAGCGCTGATCGCGATGCAGGGCGTGGAATCGAAGATCCAGAAAGTGACGATCGACCGCGACACGTGGCACCGCGTGCGCGTCGGCCCGATCACGAATCTGCAGCAGCTGGAAGACACGCGCAGCAAGCTGCGCAATGCGCGGATCGATGCGCTGGTGATCAGAGTCGGGAGTGAGAGTCGGGCTTCAGCCCGACTCCGCTCGCGAACTGCACATACGCGCGCACCGGAAAGGTCGCGCCGCCCCGCCAGGCAATCGGCACCGCGTGCAGCCGACCTCCCTGCGCCGGCAGCGCAGCCAGGTTCGTCATGTGCTCGCAAATCGGAATGCCCGCCCCGAGCAGGATCGTATGCGCCGGACGCGCGAGGTCCGCGATGTCGTCGATGTTCAGGGAATCGATGCCGACGAAAGCGGCGCCCGCGCCCACCAGCCGCTCACAAGCCTCGGCCGTCAGGAACGGATTCTCCCGGCCATAGCGGTCCGTGCGCCAATGCTGGCTGAAGTCCGTCCTGACCAGCACGGCCGCGCCCCGCACGTCCGCCCCCTTGAACAGCTCAGGACCCACCGTGCGGCCGAGCGAACGCGCATCGAAGACACGCACCGGCACGTGAGCCACTCGCTCGAGCGGCAAGCCCGCCAGGTCCGTGGCGCCCCGATGTCGGTGGAGCGGTGAGTCCACGTAGGTCCCCGTGTTGCCGCACAGGTGCAGGGACGCGATGAGGAACTCCGATTTGTTCTGGTAGCGCGCGCGCGAGCTGTCGTGATCGACGATGACTTCGACCTCGGGCGCCGGCAGCCCGGGATACGTCACCATGCCCGGCTCGATGACGTGGCTGACTTCGATGAAACGTGGCATGGACGCGGTCCAGCTCGCTGCTAGTCCTCGGCCAGCTGCCTGAAGTCGACGCCGAGCGAGCGCAGCTTGCGGTACAGATGCGTGCGCTCCATGCCGACGCGCTTGGCCAGCTGCCCGACCTTGCCGTTGCACAGGATCAGCTGCTGCTGCAGATACGCCCGCTCGAAGTGCTCGCGCGCTTCGCGCAGCGGCAGTGCCAGCAGATCCTGCTTCACCAGCGGCTCGTTGGTCGGCGTGTGCGCAGCGAGCTCGCGCTCGATCTCTTCGAGCTTGATCTCTTCCTCGCCGCCCATGATCAGCAGCCGCTGCACGAGATTGCGCAGCTCGCGCACGTTGCCGGGCCACGGGTAGTTGCGCAGCCGGTTCTGCGCGGCCACGCCGAAGCGGCGGAACGGCAGGTGCTGCTCGTCGACCAGCCGGTCGACGTAGTAGCGCAGCAGGTCCGGCACGTCCTGCGCGTATTCGCGCAGCGGCGGCACCTGCAGCGTGATCACGTTCAGGCGCGACAGCAGCTCGAGCCGCACGCCCGAGCCGTCCTCCGCGTTGAGGAAGCGCGAAGTCGCCGACGCGATGATGCGCACGTTCGACTTCACCGGCGTCGCGCCGCCGACGCGCGTGAAGGTCTGCGCTTCGAGCGCCGCGACCAGCAGTCCCTGCGCCCGCTGCGGCAGATCCTCGATGCCGTTGACGAACAGCACGCCACCGGCAGCCTGCTCGAACACGCCGGCGTGAACGCCGCTCACATCTTCGGTGCCGTGCAACGCGGCGGCGGCGCCTTCATCGCTGACTCCCGTCGCGACCAGCTGCACGAACGGCCCGGCGGAGCGCGGGCTCAACGAATGAATGTAGCGGGCGAACGATTCGCGACCCGAGCCCGGCTCGCCGACGATCAGCACCGGCGTCTGGTGCGGGGCGATCTGCTGGGCCTGCTCGCGCAGCGCGTGCATCGCGCGGCTCTTGCCGACCGGCGCGATCAGCGGCGGCACGAGCGAGCGGCCCGACTGACGGCGATTGCGCCCGGAATCGAGCGCGCGCTCGACGGTGCGCAGGAGCTTGGCGAGCGACAGCGGCTTCTCGACGAAGTCGAACGCGCCGAGGCGCGTCGCCTCGACCGCGGTCTCGACCGTGCCGTGACCCGACATCATCACGACCGGGCAGGAGGAGCCGTTCGGCTGCGCCCATTCGCGCAGCAGCGTGATGCCGTCGGTGTCCGGCATCCAGATGTCCAGCAGCACCAGGTCGGGATCGTGCTGCGTGCGGATGGCGCGCGCCTCGGTCGCGTCCGCGGCGACGTCCACTTCATACCCTTCGTCCGCGAGGATCTCCTTCAGGAGCCCGCGGATCTCGGATTCATCGTCGACGACCAGTATGCGCGCTGCGCTCATGCACGTTCCCTCCTCGGTCCCGTGCGCCGCTCGCGCGTCGGCCCGGTCCGAACGCCAGCGGCGAGCGGCAGCTCGATCCGCACGCGCGCGCCGCCGGTCCGCGCGTTGTCGGCCTCGATTCTGCCGCCATGTTCTTCGACAATCTTCTTCACGATCGCCAGCCCCAGGCCCGTGCCCTTCGGTTTCGTGGTCACGTAAGGGTCGAACACCTGGCCGATGACGTCCGGCCGGAACCCCGGCCCGTTGTCCTCGACGGTGATCTCGGCCAGCCGGCCCTCGGCCCGCTCGACCAGCCGCGTCTCGACGCGGATTTCCGGATCCCGAGCACCTTCCAACGCCTCGATGGCGTTGGCAAGCAGATTGTGAATGATCTGCCGCAGGCGCCCGCGGTCGGCCTCGATCTCGGTCAGGGCGGGTCCAGCTTCAGCTTCGGGCGGGCGATCCGGCCCGCCTCGCGGCTGCCGGCGCGGTACAGCTCCGCGACCTCGGCAATGAGCTGGTTCAGGTCGAAGCGTGACACATCCATCTCCGGCGCGCGCGCATATTCGCTGAACGCGTTCACCATCTCCTTCATCGCCTCGACCTGCTGCACGATGGTGTGCGTGGCCCGGTCCAGCATCTGCGCCTCGCCCTCGCTCATCGAGCCGAGGAGCTTGCGCCGGATGCGCTCGGCCGACAGCTGGATCGGCGTCAGCGGATTCTTGATCTCGTGCGCCAGGCGGCGCGCGACCTCGCCCCAGGCCGCGTCGCGCTGTGCCTGCAGGAGTGCGGTGATGTCGTCGAACACGATGACGAAGCCGCCGGGGCTGCGGTCCTCGCCCGACAGCGTCGTACAGGCGCACATCAGGATGCGCCGGCCCGATTCCGCCCTGCAGCACCAGTTGCTCGCGCCATTCGGTCTGGCCGGCGTCCAGGTGCGCGCTGCAGGCGAGCTCGAACTGCTCGAACAGCGAGCTGCCCTTGCCCGCCTCCGCCAGCGGCTTGCCGATGACGCTCTCGACGTCGGCGCCCAGGATCGTGCAGGCGGCCTGGTTCGCGGTGCGCACCGTGCGATCCGGCTCCAGCGAAATGACGCCGGTCGACAGGCGCGCGAGGATGACCGCGAGGTTGGCGCGCTCGGCCTCGACCGCGTGCTGACTGCGCCGCGTCTCCTCGCGCGCACGCGCCAGGCGCTTCGTCATGTCGTTGAACGAATGAACCAGGATGCCCATCTCGTCGTGCGAGGTGAGCGGCAGGCGCATGTCGAAGTCGCCCTTCGCGACCGCGCGCGTGCCCGCCACGAGATCCTGGATCGGCCGCACCAGGCGCCGCGCAGCCCAGAACGCGCCGTACAGCGCGGCGAACAACGACAGCAGCAGCACCAGGGTCAGCGTCAGCGTGAAGCTGGTCTTGAGCGGCTCGCGCAGCCGCGCCTTCTCGCCGTAGCGCTGATAGGCGGACTCGACCGTGTCGGCGAGCTCGCCGAGGCGCCGCTCGATCGGGATAGACGGCTTCGAGCATGCGCGGCTCGTCGCCGGGCGAGGTCAGCGGCACCTGCACGGCGGTGCGCACGAGGAAGCCGCCGCCGGCGACGCGGATCGAGCGTCACGTATTCGTGCCGCGACTGCATGACCATTTCTTCGTTCGGCGCGCTGCGGCACGATCTGGCCGAAGCGCTCGGAGCTGGTGCCGAGGATGCGGCGGTTCGCGCCGAACAGCGTCAGCTCGAGCGCCTCGTTCTTGCGGCGCGCTTCGTCGAGCAGCGCCAGCGGGTCGTCGCGCGGCAGCGAGCTCGTCGGCGATCGTGCGCGTGCGCTGCATGTACTCGCGCATGCGCAGGTCGAGCGCCGCGCGCGACAGCGTCAGCGCGTCCTCCAGGCCTTGGCGGATCTCGACGTGGAACCAGCTGTCGATGCCGCGGTTGAGGAACACCACGGAGAAATAGAACACCAGCAGCAGCGGCACCATCGCCAGCGTCGCCGACATCCACACCATGCGCGCTTCCAGGCGCGAGCCGACCACGCGCTTGCGCCAGTCGCGGATCAGCTGCACGAGGCGGCCGCCGATCAGGATCAGCAGCACCAGCAGGCCCGCGACGTTGACGCCGACGATGAACGGATGCAGGTCGCTGAAGTTCGCCGACTGCTGCACGGTCTGCGCCATGATGAGGAGCGCAGCCACCCACAGCCCCGAGCCGATCAGGATCAGGATCGAGACGAGCGTGCGCTTTACAGCCGCGGCGACCATGTGTACCACTCGCTGCGCTGACGCCAATCGTCGGACCAGAACAGGATGAAGCGCAAGGTGTCCGGCATGGTGCGCACGTCGAGGCTGGCGCGCACGCTGATCTCGTGGCGCCGCTCGGGCCGGACCAGCGCCTGGTCGAGGATCGGCAGATTGCTGATGACGCGCAGCGAGTCGAGCGCGGCGTCGAGCGTCGCGTAGGAAACCTGCTCGCCGCTGTTCAGGTTGCGCACCAGGTAGCGGTCGCTGAGCGCGTGATAGACCAGCTCGTAGCTCTGGTCGAGCGTCGCCACCGCTTCGTCGAGCCAGTACGAGCGCTGGCGCCGGACCACGATCTCCAGGCGCAGCGTGAACGGCGCGCCGTCGCGCACGGCGGCGCGCGCGCCCTCGGCCAATGTCGAAATCGAGCGTCGCGTTGAGCTGGTAGACGCCTTCGGCGCGCTCGACGTACGCGGAGCGGATGTCGAAGCGGCCCTGCGCCCAGCTGCCCGGCGCATAGCAGAAGCCGACGCAGGCGAGCACGAACAGCAGCTGGAATGCTGCTGGCCCCCGTCGCAGACGGGGGCGATCTCGCGCTTCGCGACCAGGCGTCAGGCTCGCAGCCACTCACTGTCCTTCGGTTTTTTCCAGGCAAGCATAATAAAAGCCGTCCATGCCGGCTGTCCCTGCCGCGATCGCTGCCGGTCGCGCCATCGGCGGCCAGTCGCCTCGACGCGCCTGCGTGCATCGCGGTCGCCTTCGAGCATGCCGTCGCAACGACCGCCACGGTCGTTTCGGCCTGCAGCGCCGAGCAGCTCGCGTAGACCAGCCGCCCGCCCGGCGCAAGCAGCGCCCACGACGCGCGCAACAGCTGCAATTGCCTGGCCGCGAGCGCCGCGATGTCTTCCGGCCGGCGCAGCAGCTTGATGTCCGGATGCCGCCGGATCACGCCGGTCGCCGAGCACGGCACGTCGAGCAGGATCCGCTCGAAGGGCCGGCCGTCCCACCAGCCGGCGGGCTCGCCCGCGTCGCCGGCCACCAGCGTCGCCGACAATCCCAATCGGTGCAGGTTGTCGGCGATTCGCGTCAGGCGCTCGGAAGAGACATCGACCGCGACCAGCTCGCGCAAGTTCAGGCTGCAGCTCCAGCAGGTGACCGGTCTTGCCGCCGGGCGCCGCGCAGGCATCCAGAACGCGCTCGCCGGGCCGCGGCGCGACCAGATCGCGCGCCGAGCTGCGCGGCGGCATCCTGGATCGACACGTCGCCATCGGCGAATCCCGGCAGATCCGCGACGTCGACGGCGTCCTGCGAGCAGCAGCGCCTCGTCGTCGTACATGCTGTCCGCGACTGCGATGCCGCTCGCCGCGAGGCGCGCCCGATACTGCGCACCAGTCGTGCGCCGTCGATTGACGCGCACCCAGAACGGCGGACGCTGATTGTTCGCAGCGAGAATCGCCTCGGCCTGCTCGCCCCAGTCGGCCGCGAGCGCATCGACGAGCCAGCGCGGATGCGCGGTGCGCACGGCGACATCGCGATCGATCTGCGCGCCGAGTTGCGCGTGCTCGCGCTGGCAGCGGCGCAGGAGCGCGTTGATGAAGCCGGCGGCGCGCGCGTGCCCGAGGTGACGCGCCGCCTCGACAGTTTCGGCTACGGCGGCGTGCGCGGGAATCTCCGTGTACAGCAGCTGGCACAGCCCGACGATCGCGAGCGCGCGCACGTCGGGATCGAGCTTCTGACCGGGACGCGCGAGCAAGCGCTCGAGCAACGCATCGAGCCGCAAGTACCAGCGAATGCTGTCGTACGCGAGCGCACGGATCAGGCCGCGCTCCTGGCGCGTAGCTCGCGCCGTCGATCACCAGCGCTGCGTCGAGCGAACGGCCGCGCATCGCTACGTCCGCAACGATCCTCGCCGCATCGGCACGAACTGCAGCCGAGCGGCTCACGATCCCAGTACCGCGCCGTCCAGACGATGCGCGTTGAGGAACTCCGCGGCGGACATCGCCTTGCGGCCGGCGCTCTGCACTCGCGTCAGACGCAGCACGCCGTTGCCTGTGCCGACGTCGATGCCCGCAGCGCTGGTACGCGAGCACTTTGCCGGGCGCTTGGCGACGCGACGAATCGATGGGCATTGCCTCCCACACGCGCAGCTGCTGACCATTCCAGCGCGTCTCCGCGACCGGCCACGGATCGAACGCGCGAATCTGGCGGTCGATCTCCGCAGCGGAACGCGACCAGTCGATCGCTGCTTCCTCCTTGCGAATCTTCGCCGCGTAGGTCACGCCTTCCGCCGGCTGCGCGCGCGGCGTCGCTGTGCCCTGCGCAATCTCGTCGAGCGCGTCGAGCAGCGCTTGCGCACCGAGCGCTGCGAGGCGGTCGTGCAAGCTCGCCGCGGTTTCGCGCGCATCGATCGGCACCGCGCGCGTCGAGCAGCATCGGCCCGGTGTCGAGGCCGGCCTCCATCTGCATGATCGTCACGCCGCTCTCGGCGTCGCCGGCCGCGATCGCGCGCTGAATCGGCGCAGCGCCACGCCAGCGCGGCAACAGCGATGCGTGAATGTTGATGCAACCGAGTCGCGGCGTTTGCAGGATCGATTGCGGAAGCAGCAAGCCGTACGCGGCGACGACCATTACGATCGGCGGACCAGCGCTGCAGTCGTTCGACCGCGGTCGGCTCGCGCAGCGTCGCAGGTTGCTCGACCGGCAAGCCGTGCCGCAAGCGCGCACTGCTTGACCGCGCTGGCTGCGAGCTGCTGGCCGCGGCCGGCGGGACGATCGGGCTGCGTGTAGACGGCGACGACCCGATGCGACGAGCGCACCAGCGCTTCGAGCGCCGGCACGGCGAACTCCGGCGTGCCCGCGAAGACGATGGACAGGTTGTTCTTCAGAGTGCTTTCGGCGCCGAGCGCGCGCTGCCCGGGCCGCGCTCCTTGCGCTCCTTCTCGAGCTTCTTGCGGATGCGCGTGCGCTTGAGCTCCGACAGGTAGTCGACGAACAGCTTGCCGTCGAGATGATCGATCTCGTGCTGGATGCACACGGCGAGCAGCCCGTCCGCCTCGAACTCGATCTGCTTGCCGTCGCGGTCGAGCGCGCGCACGCGGATCTTCTCGGCGCGCGTCACCTTGTCGAAGTACGCCCGGCACCGACAGGCAGCCTTCCTCGGTCTCCTCGACGCCCTGCGCGCGAGGATCTCCGGGATTGATCAGCGCCAGCGGCTCATCGCGCCGCTCGCTCAGTCGATGACGAGCACGCGCTTGTGCGACGTTCACCTGCGTCGCCGCCAGGCCGATGCCGGGCGCGGCATACATCGTCTCGAACATGTCGTCGATGAGCGTCCGCAGCGCCGCATCCACTTGCGCGACGGGCTGCGCACGCGTGCGCAGGCGCGGATCGGGAAATTCCAGAATTTGAAGCAGTGCCATGGCGGAAAAATCAGGTCATTCGCACAATTCACGGGCCACGCGCGGGTGAGCCGCTCGAGGCAAACTGAGAACCACGTCGCTATAAAGAACCCTATTCGTGCAATCGCTGCAAAGATGCTGCTAAAGTTAGGTCGCAGTTGAACTTAATATCGGCTTCGCACGGGCTCGCCGACTGCGCGTACCGCGTCGCAACAGCCTGGGCGAATCGTCTGCGTCACCGCACGCTCGAACCAACGCGGTGCGATTATACGGCCGGTCATCGATCACCATACGATCAGGAGCTTGTTCGGCGCATGAAGACTGCGAATCTGCCCTTCCGTCCCGCGATCGTTCTCAGCCTGATCGCCGGCCTGACCGTCACCGCGGGTCTGCTTCCTGTCAGCTCCACCGCACAGGAGAGCCAGCGCACCATCGCCACCGGCAGCAACATCCCGCTGACCGCGGATGCGCCCGACGAGTACGTCGTGAAAACCGGCGACACGCTGTGGGACATCTCCAAGGTGTTCCTGCGCGATCCCTGGTATTGGCCCGAAATCTGGTACGTCAATCCCCAGGTCGAGAACCCGCACCTCATCTATCCGGGCGACGTGCTGAAGCTCGTCTACATCGACGGCCAGCCGCGCGTCACGCTCGGCGACCGCGGCGGTGCGACCGAGAGCGGCGGCGGCAAGCGCCTGTCGCCGCAGGTGCGCCGCGAGCCGCTGAGCCAGGCCATCACCGCGATTCCTTACGACGTCATCGCCAGCTTCATGGGCCGCCCGACGCTGCTCGACGGCGACCAGGTGAAGAACGCGCCGTACGTCGTCGCGATGCGCGACGGTCACGTGATCGGCGCGGTCGGCAACGAGATCTATGCCAGGGGCATCGGCAGACGCGGCTGCTGACGCGCGCTACAGCATCATCCACGTCGACGAGAAGCTCGTACGACCCGGAGACCCGCGACCTGCTCGGCTACTCGGGCATGTACGTCGGCTCCGGTCCCGGTCGCGACGACCGGCGATCCCGCCAAGCTCCTGCTGACCGACTCGACGCGCGAGGCACTGCAGGGCGACAAGCTGTTCCCCGAATCGGTCGACGTGAACGTCGACTTCGTGCCGCACGCGCCCGCGTCCGACGTCGAAGCGCGCGTCATCGCCGTGCGCGACCACACGGTGATGGGCCAGTACACAGTGATCGCTCTGAATCGCGGCCAGCGCGCCGGCCTCGAGCCGGGACACGTGCTCGCGATCAGCCAGGTCGGCGGCGTGGTGCGCGACAGCTACTCGAAAGGCGGCCTGAGCGCCACGAGCACAGCGCGTCATGGGCGGCGGCGGCAAGGCGGTGCAGCTGCCGGACGAGCGCGTCGGTCTCGCGATGGTGTTCAAGGCGTTCGACCGCATGAGCTACGCGCTCGTGATGGAAACCACGCACGAGATTCGCCAGGGCGATCTGGCGAGGAATCCCTAAGATACTCGACGAAGTGACCGCAGGACTGAGCGATGAGGACTGGCGATCGCCGGTCGACCTGCGTCACGTGCCCAGTCACTTGCGCTCTGGATCACTCTCCTCCTGGCTCACCCTCGTCCGCGCGCCCGGGCTGCACGCCGCGGGCTTGCGCCCGCTCCTCGAGCGCTTCGGTTCCGCTGACTCCATCCTCGCCGCGTCTGCCGCTGAGCTGCGCGAAAGCGGCGCTCAGCACGCGCTCGTCGACTGGCTGCAAAGCCGGCGACGCCAGCACGATGCCGCGATCGACGCCGAGCTGCGCTGGCTGGAACACGACGCGCATCATTTCATCCCGCTCGACACCGCGAGACTATCCGCCGCTGCTCGCGGAGGTGAGCGACGCACCGATCGGACTGTTCGTCCGCGGCGACCCCGCGGCGCTGCTCGTTGCCGCAGCTCGCGATC
Source organism: uncultured Gammaproteobacteria bacterium (assembly GCA_963830745.1). GTDB lineage: Bacteria > Pseudomonadota > Gammaproteobacteria > Steroidobacterales > Steroidobacteraceae > Steroidobacter. The sequence continues at coordinate 24,464 of CAWHNL010000004.1, read as the reverse complement.
GTCGGCTCGCGCAATCCCACTGCCGGCGGCCGCGACAACGCGACGCAGCTTCGCGGCGCATCTGGCGCGATGCGGACTTGCGATCACGAGCGGGCTGGCGATCGGCATCGACGCGGCAGCTCACCAGGGTGCGCTCGCCGCCGGACGGCGTCACCGTCGCCGTGTGCGGCACCGGGCTCGACATCGACTATCCGGTCGCAAACAGCGCGCTGGCCGAAGCGATCGCAGCAGCGCGGCGCGCTCGTCAGCGAATTTCCGCTCGGCATGCCGGCGCTGCAGGCGAACTTCCCGCGCCGCAATCGCATCATCAGCGGACTGGCGCTCGGCACGCTGGTCGTCGAAGCCGCGGTGCGCAGCGGCTCGCTGATCACTGCCCGGCTCGCCGCCGAGCAAGGGCGCGAGGTGTTCGCCATTCCCGGCTCGATCCACAACCCGCTCGCGCGCGGCTGTCATCAGCTGATCCGGCAAGGCGCGAAGCTGGTGGAAACCGGCGACGACATTTTCGCGGAGCTGCGCGCGCTCGCCGGCGCGCTGGCGCCTGCGCTGCAAGCCGCTGTTCCGGCTCAGCGAAACTCGGCCGCAGCCGGGCCGGCAACGCGAGCAAGCTACCGGCCCGGTATTGGACAAAGCATATGAAATCCTGTTAGATGCGCTCGGCTTCGAGCCGGCCGGCGTCGACATGCTGGTCGAACGCACCGGGTTCGCGGCCGACGAGGTGGCTTCGATGCTGCTGATCCTGGAGCTCGACGGCAAGCTCGAGTCCCGTCCCGGCGGGCGTTACGTCCGGCGCGTCCTCAAGGCAGCGAAATGAAGGAAAGCGTTCTCGATATTCTGATTTATCTTTTCGAGAATTATTTCGACGCCGATCTCGAGTCTGGCTCCCGAACCCGACCGCGACACGCTCAAGGACGAGCTGGAGCGGGCCGGCTTCTCCGAACGCGAAGTCGGCCGCGCCCTGGAATGGCTCGAGCAGTTGTCTGCGGACCCGGAGCGGGCCGGGTGCGATCCCGCCCTCGCGATCGATCCGCGTGTTCGATGCGCGCGAGCAGGCGCGGCTCGACACCGACTGCCGCGGCTACATTCTGTATCTGGAGAACATCGGCATCGTGAACGCGGCGCAGCGCGAGCTGGTGATCGACCGGCTGCTGGCGCTCGATGCGCGGCAGATCGACATCGAGCAGGTGAAGTGGGTGGTGCTGATGGTGCTGTTCAGCCAGCCCGGGCAGGAAAACGCCTTGTTGCGGATGGAGGATCTGGTATTCGACGGCCGAGCGGAAGCGGTGCACTGAACGCCGGGCGCACATCGACCCGCAAGCTGACCTGAGCACCGCGGCCGTACCGCGGTTTTCTTTTTTATGGAGCAGAAGAACCTCGTCATCGTTGAATCGCCCGCCAAGGCGAAGACCATCAAGAAGTATCTCGGCAAGAACTTCGAGGTGCTGGCTTCGTATGGTCACGTGCGCGACCTGGTGCCGAAGGAAGGCGCGGTCGACCCGAAGCGCAAGTTCGCGATGCGCTACCAGATCCTCGAGAAGAACGAGAAGCACGTGCACGCGATCGCGCGCGCGCTCAAGAAATCCGACGCGCTGTACCTCGCGACCGACCCGGACCGCGAGGGCGAAGCAATCTCCTGGCACCTGGTCGAGCTGCTGAAAGAGCTGGACGTGCTCGACGGCAAGGACGTGCATCGCGTGGTGTTCTACGAGATCACGCGCAACGCGATCCGCGAAGCGATCTCGCAGCCGCGCCACATCTCGCAGGACCTGGTGAACGCGCAGCAGGCGCGCCGCGCGCTCGATTACCTGGTCGGCTTCAACCTGTCGCCGCTGCTGTGGAAGAAGGCCGGGCTGCCCGGCGCTTCGGCCGGCCGCGTGCAGAGTCCGGCGCTGCGCATGATCTGCGAGCGCGAAGAAGAGATCGCACGCTTCAAGCCGCGCGAGTACTGGACCGTCGATGCCGACGTCGAGAAGGCGCAGCAGGCGTTCCCGGCGCGGCTGATCGAGTATCGCGGCGAGAAGGTCGAACAGTTCACGGTCACCAACGAGCAGCAGGCTGCGGACGTGCGCGCCGCGATCGACGCCGCCGCGGCCGGCAAGGTCAGCGTCGCCTCGATCGAGCGCAAGCAGCGCCGCCGCAATCCCGCGCCGCCGTTCACGACTTCGACGCTGCAGCAGGAATCGGCGCGCAAGCTCGGCTTCGGCGCGCAGCGCACGATGCGCCTCGCGCAGCAGCTGTACGAAGGCGTCGACTTCGGCGAAGGCGCCGTCGGCCTCATCACGTACATGCGCACGGACTCGGTCAACCTCGCGAACGAGGCCGTGCAGGAAATCCGCCAGGTCATCGTCGCGAACTACGGCCAGGAATCGCTGCCCGAAGCGCCGCGCGTCTACAAGACCAAGTCGAAGAACGCGCAGGAAGCGCACGAGGCGATCCGGCCGACGTCCGCGGCGATCACGCCGGAGCGGCTCGAAGGCAAGATCGATCCCGACCAGTTCAAGCTGTACAGCCTGATCTGGAAGCGCGCGGTCGCCAGCCAGATGGAGCCGGCGGTCTACGACACCGTGGCCGTGGATCTCGTGCCGGGCAGCGGTGCGAAGCGCGAAGGCGCCGCGGCCGTGCTGCGCGCCAACGGCTCCACGCTGGTGAAGCCCGGCTACATCGCCGTATATAAGGAAGGGGTCGACGACGGCGGCGACGACGACAACGACCGCATCCTGCCGCCGCTCGCAGTCGGCGACGGCCTGAAGCTCCTGGGTATCCGCCCCGAGCAGCACTTCACCGAGCCGCCGCCGCGCTTCTCCGAAGCGAGCCTGGTCAAGGCGCTGGAAGAGCACGGCATCGGCCGGCCCTCGACCTACGCGAGCATCATCTCAGACGCTGCATGAACAAGAAATACACCGAGCTGCTGAACCGCCGCTTCGTGCCGACCGACCTGGGCAAGATCGTGAACCGCTTCCTGACGCGCAACTTCCATCACTACGTGGAGTACGGCTTCACCGCGAAGATGGAGGACGACCTCGACGAGATCGCCGACGGCCACGAAGCGTGGGTGCCGGTGCTCGACCGCTTCTGGAAGGAATTCAAGCAGCGGCGTCGATCACGTCGACGACACGGTGACGCGCGAGGACGTGTCGGAAGCGCGCGAGCTCGGCAAGGATCCGGCGACGCGCAAGCCGATCTCGGTGCGTTACGGCAAGTACGGCCCGTTCGTGCAGATGGGCACGAAGGACGACGAGGAGAAGCCGAAGTTCGCGAGCCTGCGTCCGCACCAGCGCATGGACTCGCTCACGCTGCCGGAGGCGCTCGAGCTGTTCAAGCTGCCGCGCACGGTCGGCAACATGCCGGACGGCCATCCGATCCGCGTCGCGATCGGCCGCTTCGGCCCGTACGTGCAGTACGGCGCGAAGAAGTTCGTCTCGATCAAGGACGACGATCCGTACACCGTCGAGCTGCCGCGCGCGCTCGAGCTGATCCGCGCCAAGGAAGTGCTGGACGCGAACCGCATCATCCTCGACTTCCCCGACGCGGGCATCCAGGTGCTGAACGGCCGCTACGGTCCGTACATCACCGATCGCGCGAAGAACGCCAAGATTCCCAAGGACCGCGATCCGAAGACGCTGACGCTGGACGAGTGCAAGGAGCTGATCGCCGCCGCGCCGGAGCGCGGCAAGGGTCGCTTCGGCAGATTCGCGAAGAAGAAGGCGCCAGAGCCCGAAGCTGCTGCCGCAGCCGCAGCCGAGAAGCCGGCACGCGGGGCGGCTGCGAAGACGGCGAAGACTGCGGCGAAGGGAGTCAGGCTAAAGCCTGACCCGCAGCCGCCAGCCAAGTCAGCAGCTGAAGCGCCGGCGAAGACTGCCGCCAAGCGCCCGCGAAGACTCCCGCCACGAAGAAGAAGGCAGCGGCGAAGCGCACACCGACGAAGAAGTAGTCATGGCGCCCTCCGCTCCCGACGTCCCAGCAGTACTGTCCTATCTGCGCGGACTTCAGGACAGCATCTGCAACGCGATCGAGCAGACGGACGGCAGCGCGCGCTTTCGTCGTGACACTTGGCAGCGCGCCGAAGGCGGCGGCGGCGAGAGCCGCGTGCTGCGCGATGGCGCGGTGTTCGAGCAGGCCGGCGTAAATTTCTCGCACGTCATGGGCGCGAAGCTGCCCGCGAGCGCGACGGCGCAGCGCCCCGAGCTTGCAGGACGCGCAGTGGCTCGCGGCTGGCGTCTCGCTCGTGTTCCATCCGCTGAATCCGTACGTACCGACGACGCACGCCAACGTGCGCTTCTTCTGCGCGACCAAGCAGGACACGGTCGCCTGGTGGTTCGGCGGCGGCTTCGATCTCACGCCGTTCTATCCGTTCGACGAAGACGTTCTGCACTGGCACCGCACCGCGCAGCAGGCGTGCGCGCCGTTCGGCGACGACGTGTACACGCGCCACAAGGAGTGGTGCGACCGCTATTTCTTCCTCAAGCATCGCAATGAGACGCGCGGCGTCGGCGGGCTGTTCTTCGACGATCTCAACGAGTGGGGCTTCGAGCGCTGCTTCGCCTACCAGCGCAGCGTCGGCGATCATTTCCTGCCGGCGTATCTGCCGATCGTCGCGCGCCGACGCGCGACGCCCTACGGCGAGCGCGAGCGCAGCTTCCAGCTGTATCGCCGCGGGCGTTATGTCGAATTCAATCTCGTGTACGACCGCGGCACTTCGTTCGGGCTGCAATCCGGCGGGCGCACCGAATCGATCCTGATGTCGCTGCCGCCGCTCGCGCGCTGGGAATACGACTGGCATCCCGAGCCCGGCTCGCCCGAAGCGCGCTTGTATGCAGACTTTCTTCGACCGCGCGACTGGCTGCGCGAGCTGAAATGAATCTGCAACGCCTGGCGGTCTGTGTCAGGCGGAAGAGCTTACAAACTCAGCGCTGCTACAGCTTCGGGCCAGATGGATCTATCATCGACCCACTGTTCGCGTCGCCGTGTTTCGCAGCGCGTATTACCGAGTGTCCTTACGTGTATACGAGCTTGATCGCGTCGGTTGTCTTTGCCGCGGCTCAGGTCGTGCTTGGTTCGCCGCAGACGGTCGAAGTATGGGTCGTGTTGAGCGAGCCGGCGTTGGCCAGCTTGCCGCGCGACGCAGCCAATGAGCGTGCCGAGTTGCGACGGCGAATCGAGCGGCAGCAGGACGACATAATGGCGCAACTCGCGGCGCTCGGCGCAGTCGAGTCGGCGCGAGTTCAAGCAGGTGCGCAACGCAATCGCGGTCAGGCTTCCGCCTGCTGCAATCGAAAGCGCGAAAAAAATCAAAGGCGTGACCGGCGTGCACGCGATCAGTCACCGCAATCGGATCGACGACTGACTAATACGTGTTGACCCGTCGACGAGAGCGCGCGCAGTATCGGTCGCATGAGTTGCTGGTCGCTGCGCGACTGCACTCACAAAATACCAACGGGGAGATACTTCCATGAGTCGAATGAATCGACTGCGAGTGCTTTCACTCGCAGGGACTGCAGTCCTCGTTTCAGCCTGCGGTAGCGGTGACGGCAGCAACATGCTGGGCGCAGCCGCAACCGCCATGCCGAGCGGGGCTTCCGGCAAACTCTGACCGCCCAAGCCGTGCCCGCTGGCACTACTGTCGAAAAAATTGACAGGCGCTTGCAAGGCGCCAGGGGCCCGATCGATGTCTGGGTCACGATCGATGCGCCGTCGATGGCCGCGCAGCAGGCGAAGCTCGCGAGCGCCGCAGGCGTCGAGAAGGCCAGCAAGCTGTCGGCCGGCGCGAGCAAGACGGCAGTTGCGGAGTCGCTGGCGAAATATCGCGGCGAGCTCGGCGCACAACAATCCAAGGTCGCTCTCAGTCTCGCCAGTGTCGGCGCGGAAGAGCTGGCCCGTGTGCAAGTTGCACACAATGCAATCGCGGTCCGCGTCGATGCGTCGCAGCTCGAGCAGCTTGCATCGATTCCGGGCGTTGCCAAGGTGCGGCCGGTCCTCAACTACGAAATGACGCTGTCGGAAACCGTGCCGTACGTCGGCGGAACTGCCGTGCAACAGGCCGGCAAGGACGGAACCGGCGTGACCGTCGCAGTGCTGGACTCCGGTATCGATTACACGCATCGCAATCTCGGCGGTGCCGGCACGCTCGCGGCGTATGCGGCAGCTTATGGCGCCGCGCGCCGGCGATCCGATGCAGACGACCCTCGATGGCCTGTTCCCGACGGCGAAAGTCGTCGGCGGCTTCGACTTCGTCGGTGAAGGCTGGCCGACCACCGCCGCGCACGGAAGACCCGGATCCGATCGACTTCCAGGGACATGGAACGCACGTGGCCGACATCGTCGGCGGCAAGAGCGCCGACGGCACGCACGTCGGCATGGCGCCGGGAGCGAGCCTGCTTGCCATCAAGGTCTGCAGCGCGGTGGCGACTTCCTGCAACGGCGTTTCGCTGTTGCTGGCGGTCGACTTTGCGCTCGATCCGAACGGTGACGGCAGTCTCAACGATGCAGCCGACATCATCCACTTGTCGCTCGGCTCCGACTACGGCCAGATCCAGGATGATCTGACCGAGGCGCTCGAAGACGCAGTCGACCTCGGCATCGTGGTCGTCGCTTCGGCGGGCAATGGCTCCAACAAGCCGTACGTGGTCGGCTCGCCGTCGATCGGCCCAGGTGTCTTCAGCGTTGCGCAGACACAAGTACCCAGCGCAGTAGCCATTCCGCTGGTCGTCAATACGCCCGCATCGATTGCCGGCGTGTATGGCAATACCGCGACGGTCGAATGGTCCCCGGTCGGCGCTGGCGTCACGGGCAACGTGGCGTTCATCGGTCGGGGATGCCCCGCGGGTTCGGTCACGCCAACCTCGCCTGCGGATCCGATCCTGAACAGCCCGGCAGGAAAGATCGCATTGATCGATCGTGGTGGCTGTTCGGTGAGCCTGAAGGTGGACTATGCAGTCGACAACGGCGCGATCGGCGTGCTGATCGGCCTGGTTGCGCCGGGCGATGCAGTCAGCTTCTCCTTCGGCGGCGGCGACAGCTTCGCGCCGACGTTGGTGATCCAGCAGTCGCTGTCGAATGCCATCAAAGCGCGGCTGAACGCTGCCGAGACCGTCAATGTGTCGATCTCGTCGGCGAACGGCATCCCGCTGGCCGGCAGCATGGCGAGCACGTCCTCGCGCGGACCTTCGAGCCTGCAGACCATCAAGCCCGAAATCGGCGCGCCGGGTGCCTCCGTCTCCGCACAAGTGGGCACGGGTGACGGCGAAACCGCTTTCGGCGGCACGTCCGGTGCTGCGCCGATGGTCTCGGGCGCGGCGGCGTTGCTGCTGCAGGCGTTCCCGAGCCGCACGCCGATTCAAATCAAGTCGATGTTGATGAACAGCGCGAATACGCAGGTGTTCACCAATCCGGCGCTGTTGCCGGGCGGCTTGGCGCCCATCACTCGCATCGGCGCCGGCGAGCTGCGGGTCGACAAGGCGATCGGCCTCAATGCCATCGCGTGGAATCCGGAAGACGAGTCCGCGGCGCTGAGCTTCGGACAGGTGGAAGTTCCGTTCGACGGCATCGTGCTGGTCAAGAAGGTGCGCGTGCAGAACTTCAGCAATTCGCACCGGACCTACAGCGTCGCGCGCAGCTTCCGCTACGCCGACGACGCCGCTTCGGGCGCCGTGACCGTGATCGCTCCGGGATCCGTGCACGTCGGACCGAAGGGCAAGACGGACTTCCTGGTGACGTTGCTGATCAAGGGCAGCAAGCTGCCGACGTGGACGCTGAACGGCGGACCGCTGGGTGGCAACGGCGCCGCACTTGAACGGTCCGGAGTATGACGGCTACATCACGCTCACATCGGGCAGCGAAAAGCTGTCGTTGCCGTGGCACGTGCTGCCGCGGAAGGCGTCGGCCACCGTCGCCGCTCCGTTCGTGAAGACCAAGAACGGCGGCACCCTCAAGCTGCTGAACCTTGGTGTGGAGGCGGGTGACTACGATGTGTTCTCGCTGACCGGACAAAGCCCGCGCATCCCGCGCGACGAGTTGCCCGGTGCCGGGTGACAACTTCGCGATCGTCGACATGCAGTCGGTCGGCGTGCGCTATCTGCCGGCGGCCCTGGTTGGCACCGACGTCCTGGAGTTCGCGATCAGCACCTTCGGTCGGCGCGTGCACCCGAACTACCCGGCGGAGTTCGACATCTACATCGACTCCAATAACGACGGCACGCCGGACTACGTGGTGTTCAATGCCGAGAACGGCGGATTCTCCGTGACCGGCCAGAACGTCGTGTTCATCGCGAACCTGGCGACGCCGAGCGTACCGGCCGCGGGGGTGTTCTTCACGGACGCCGACCTCGATTCCGGTAACGTGATCTTCACGGTGCCGATGAATGCCGGCACCGGTCTGCCCAACGTCGGCGTCCAGCCAGGGACAACGTTCGGGTTCTCCGTGTTTGCGTTCGATAATTACTTCACCGGCGCACAGACGGACGCTGTCGAGGACATGCTGTTCACACCGGGTAACGCGCGTTTCGGCGTCGCAGGCGATCCGTTCAGAACGGTCGCGCCGCGCAGCTTCGATTCCGTGCCGGTCACGACGGCAACGGTGCCTGATGCGAAGACGACGGAAACGGGTCTGCTGTTGATGTACCGCAGGAACACCGTGCTGGAGTCTGAGGTAATCAGAGTGAAGTGACGTCGCATCGCGACGATCGCACTGGAGCGGGCCGCTGACGCGGCCCGCTTTTTTGGTGCGCCCTGCAGGGCGCACTCACTACTGACTTTCAATTGGCGGGCAGGCGCGCACCGAGCGCAGATCGGTGTGATAGAAGTACGTGCGACCCGAGGCGCTCAGCGCCATGCGATAGCCGACTGCTGACGCCGAGCCCGCCGCGGCCGCGGGTGCTTCCGCCGAAGGCGTGCCTCCGCCCGAAGTGCAATTCATGTCGTCGTCGGTCCAGCGTCGCGGCTCGACGTTCGCGACGCGGATGTGCTGCACGTCCAGGTGCAGCCGGTTCGCCAGATCCTGTCGCGCCAGCGTCGTCACCCGGTCCAGTCCGCGCGCGGGCATCGGCTGGCGCACGGTTCCGCTGAGACGCGTGCTCGGCTCGCACATCACGGCGCGCGAGCCCGCGACGTTCACATGATGGCGCTTGCCCTGCCGTTCCAGCACGACGGTGTAGCCGTTGCTCATCACCTGCGTGATACATGGAATTCGGCTTGCGGCAGCCGAGGCTCGAATCGCTCCATTGCGCCGGCTCGATCGTCACGACGGTGAATTCGCTCGCCTGAGCGCGCAGCTGCCGAGCCGCTTCGGCGCGCGCCTGATCCGCCGCAGCCTGCGCCGTCTGGGTCGAATCCGGTGCCGCTTCGCCCCGCGCCTTGCCGATCCTGCGAGACGGCGGCTGCGACGTGCAGCAGGCCCATCGCAAGCAATGCAGTGGCGGCAACTCGCTTCATGATCAATCATCCCCGTTGTGAACTATCGTCACGCCTTTCACGCCGGCAACTTCGCGGACGTGCACAAGCACGTCGTGCTGCTCGCGCTGCTGGAGCGCCTGAAGCAGAAACCCAAGCCGCTGTTCTATCTCGACACCCACGCCGGGCGCGGCGGCTACGACCTGCGCGCCGAGGATGCCACGCGCGGCGGCGAATGGCGCGAGGGAATCGCCCGGCTCGCCGGCCGGCCGGTGCGGTCGGCGGATCTTTTACGTTATCTGCAGGCCACGCACGCTGCCAGCGCGGCGCCGACGCGGTATCCGGGCTCGCCGCTGGTCGCGCTCGGTGCCTTGCGCGAGGGCGATCGCGCGGTTCTGGTCGAGCAGCAGCCGGCGGAAGCGCAGGCGCTGAAACAAGCGACGCAGGGCTGGCGCGACGTGGCGGTGGTTTGCGGCGACGGCTATGCAGCGCTGAAGACGTATCTGCCGCCGCGCGAGAATCGCGGGCTCGTGCTGATCGATCCGCCCTACGAAGCCGACACCGAGTTCGCGGACGCCGAGCGGGCGCTGCGCCTCGGATTGTCTCGTTGGCCGAACGGCGTCTTTGCACTGTGGTATCCGATCAAGGCGGGAGCGCAGTCACAAAGGTTGAACGCGGCGCTGCAGGCCGTCCGGGTTACGCAAGCTCCTGCGGCTGGAGCTGACGGTGCGGCCCGCAGATTCCCCGATCGGGCTGAACGGCTCGGGGCTCGTGATCGCGAACCCGCCCTGGAAGTTCGACGGCGAGATGCGTGACGCACTCGAAGAGCTGCACGCGGCGCTGGAAGGAAAGGGAGGATCGAGCGTGGAGTGGCTGGCGGCGGAATAGCGGCTAGTTGCCTTGCTTCTTCCCGCTGCCTTTCTTCCCGAGGGCCTTGCACACCTTGTATCGATAGCAGCCCGTCACGTGGTCATTGACCATGCCGGTCGCCTGCATGTGCGCGTAGATGATCGTGCTGCCGACGAAGCGGAAGCCGCGCTGCTTCAGATCCTTGCTGAGCGCGTCGGATTCCGGCGAGGTGGCCGGTACCTGCTTCTGGTGCGTCCAGCGATTCTGAATGGGCCGGCCGCCGACGAACGTCCACAGGTGCCGCGCGAAGCCGCCGTGCTCGGACTGAAAATCAAGGAACGCGCGCGCGTTGGAGATCGTCGCCGCGATCTTGAGGCGGTTGCGCACGATGTTCGGATTGTTCATGAGCCGCGCCAGCTCGCGCTTGCCGAAGCGCGCGATGCGCTCGGGATCGAAGCCGGCGAACGCCTCGCGATAGCCCTCGCGCTTGTTGAGGATCGTCGACCACGACAGGCCGGCCTGTGCGCCCTCCAGGATCAGGAATTCGAATTGCGTCTGGTCGTCCCAGGCGGGCACGCCCCACTCGGTGTCGTGATAGTCGACGTACAGGTCGTTGCCCTTGAGGCTCCACGGGCAGCGGACGTTGGGTTTCGCAGCAGGCATGCTGTAGTCTAAGCGCTATGTCTGACCGAGAGACAGGCGAATTCCCTCGCACGCGTCTGCGTCGCATGCGCCGCGACGAGTTCTCGCGCCGCCTGATGCGCGAGAGCACGCTCAGCGCCGACAACTTCATCTATCCGCTGTTCGTGATCGAGGGCAAGGGCCGGCGCGAGCCGATCCAGAGCATGCCCGGGATCGAGCGGGTCACGGTCGACGAGCTGGTGCGCGAGGCCGAGTCGCTGGCGGAGCTCGACATCCCGGCGCTGGCGCTGTTCCCGGTGCCGCCGGCCGCCGCCAAGAGCTTGGACGGCAGCGAAGCGTGGAACCCCGAAGGACTCGCGCAGCGCGCGGTCCGCGCGGTCAAGCAAGCCGTGCCGCAGCTCGGCGTGATCACCGACGTCGCGCTGGATCCCTACACGACGCACGGCCAGGACGGAATCATCGACGACTCCGGCTACGTGTTGAACGACATCACCGTCGATGCACTGGTGAAGCAGGCGCTGTCGCATGCTGAAGCCGGCGCCGACATCGTCGCGCCGAGCGACATGATGGACGGCCGCATCGGCGCGATCCGTGAGGCGCTGGAAGTCGCGGGTCATCTCAACACGCGCATCCTCGCGTACTCCGCGAAATACGCCTCCAGCTTCTATGGCCCGTTCCGCGAAGCCGTCGGCTCCGCCGGCACGCTCGGCAAGGGCAACAAGTACAGCTACCAGATGGACCCCGCGAACTCCGACGAGGCGCTGCGCGAAGTCGCGCTCGACCTGCAGGAAGGCGCGGACATGGTGATGATCAAGCCGGGCCTGCCGTACCTGGACATCGTGCGACGGGTGAAGGACGAGTTCGGCGCGCCGACGTTCGTCTATCAGGTCAGCGGCGAGTACGCGATGCTCGAAGCGGCGATCCGCAACCAGTGGCTCGACGGCCGCAGCGTGATCCTCGAATCGCTCCTGTCGATCCGCCGCGCCGGCGCCGACGGAATCCTGACGTACTTCGCGAAGCGCGCTGCCGCGTGGCTGCGGGAGCGCCGCTAGCGGTTGCTGATGAGCACTCAACCGACAACGCATGGAGCAATCGCAGACAAGTACGCAGTCATCGGTTACCCCGTCGCCCACAGCTGGTCGCCGTTCATTCACGGCCTGTTCGCCAAACAGACCGGCCACAAGATCACGTACTCACGCCTGGAAGTCCCGCCCGAAGCGCTCAACGACCGGGTCGTCGAATTCTTCGCCACCGATGGCAAAGGGTTGAACGTCACGTTGCCGCACAAGCAGGCGGCGTGCCTGATCGCGCGTGAGCGCACGCCGCGCGCCGAAATGGCCGGCGCGGTGAATACGCTGGCGCTGCGTAACAACGGCGTGTTCGGCGACAACACCGATGGAGCCGGCCTCGTCGCCGACCTGACGCGCAATCTCTCGTTCGACCTCCGCGGCACGCGCGTGCTGCTGCTCGGCGCGGGCGGCGCCGCCCGCGGCGTGCTCGGCCCGCTCCTGGAGGCCGATCCGGAGTACCTCGAGATCGCCAACCGCAACGCGGAGCGCGCCGCGGAGCTCGCACGCGAATTCTCCACGCTCGGCTCGGTGCACGGCTGCGGCTTCGACGCGATCACCGGCTCGACGTTCGACCTCGTGCTGAACGCAACGTCCGCGAGCCTGCAGGACACGATCCCGCCGATTCCGCCCGGGCGTCCTCGGCCCGACCACGCTGTGCTACGACATGGCGTACGGCAAAGGCGATACGGCGTTCACGCGTTGGTCGAAGAGCGCCGGCGCGGGACGCGCCGAGACGGGCTGGGGCATGCTGGTGGAGCAGGCGGCCGAGTCGTTCCTGCTCTGGCGCGGCGTCAAACCGGATACCGCGCCGGTCATCGCGGCAGTGAAGTCGACGCCTGGCTAAGGCGTCGCTTACGCGGGAATGACGAGGTACTCGTTCTTGAGCTGCACGTACTGCGCCGCCGAGTACGTGAAGAACTCGATCTCCGCTTGCGTCAGGTCGCGCACTCTGCGCACCGGGCTGCCGACGTAAAGGCCGCGCGTCTCCAAGCGCCTGCCGGGCGGCACGACGCTGCCCGCGCCGATCATCACGAAATCGTCGGTCACCACGCCGTCCAGCACGACCGAGCCCATGCCCACGAGGCACTTGTCGCCGATCGTGCACGCATGCAGCGTGACGCGATGGCCGACGGTGACGTCGGAGCCGACGCTCAGCGAGCGGCCGCCGGGCGTGTAGGGTCCATCGTGCGTGACGTGCAGCACTGAGCCGTCCTGGATGCTGGTGCGTGCACCGATCTCGATGGAGTGCACGTCGCCGCGCACGACTGCAGTCGGCCAGATAGATGAGTCGTCGCCGATCCGCACTCGGCCGATGACGGTCGCGGCCGGATCGACATAGACGCGCGCGCCCAGTACGGGAACGATGTTGCGATAGGGTCGGATGTTCACGGGCGGCGCGCCTTCGGGCAGGGCGCACGATGGTGCCGTGCGCGTCCTATCCGCGCAATGGGGCAGCGCAGACGGCAGTCGCACGATGAACTCGCTGCCCTTGCCGACACCGTCGCTGCGCGCCTGGATCGTGCCGCCGTGGAGCTCGACGAGCTCGCGGGCGAGCGCGAGCCCGATGCCCATGCCGGCACGCGACTCGACGTTGTCGGGATGAACCTGCGTGAACAGCTCGAAGATCTCCGCGAGCTGACCGGGCGGAATACCGACGCCGGTGTCGTGGATGCGCACGACACCTTCCTCGCCTTCTGCCGCTGCCGACAGCGAAATGCGGCCGCCCGGCGGCGTGTAGCGCGCCGCGTTGCGCAGCAGGTTGATCATCACCTGCTGGATGCGGTCCGCGTCACCTTCGATGGGCACGGGCACCTCGGGAAGCACTGTCACCAATTCGTGACGGCGCTCTGTCATCAGCGGACTGCACGGCCTCGGCAGCGAGGCGCGCCATCTCGCGCAGGTCCAGCGGCTGCATGCGCAGCTCGATGCGGCCGCGGCTGCGTGCGGACCAGGTCGCTCAGATCCTCGATCAAACGCTGCGTCTGCCGGACCTGCCGCTCGATCATGTCCGCGACGGCTTGCAGCTTGCCATCGCTCGCGCCGTGCCGCCGCAGCACGCCCGCGCTGTTGGCGAGTACTGACTGCGGATTGCGCAGCTCGTGAGCGAGCGTCGCGAGGAAGCGGTTCTTCAGCTCGTCCGCGTGTGCCAGCGTCTCGTTGCGACTCTGCAGCGTGTCCTGCAGCTCCTTCAGATCGGTGCGATCCGCGACGATCTTGCCGAAGCCGAGCAGCGCGCCGTCCGGACCGCGAATCGCCGTGACTGCACCGAGACCCCAGAATCGCGAGCCGTCCTTGCGCACGTGCCAGCGCTCGTCGGCCGCGCGCCCCATGCGTTCCGCCGTCTCCAGTTCCAGGCGCGGGATGCCGGCGTTGCAGTCCTCCTCCGTGAAGATGTTGTTCAGCTCGCGGCCGAGCACGTCGCTCGCCGCGAAGCCCATGATCTGCGCCGCACCCGCGTTCCAGTGCACGATGTTGCCCTGGGGATCCATGGCGAAGATCGCGTGGTCCTCCACCGTCTGGACGAACTGGTAGAACAGCTCGTCGCGGTGCAGGCATCGGCTGACGGGGATCGGGCATTTTGCGGGCGCAACCTCCGGGGCGACCCCGGGGCCTGTATCAGTAGTTGCCGAAAGAACGGCACCGGGCCGCGACCAGGTTCCGCTCGGCCTGTCGCCGGAAAGCGCCACCGCGCGCCGGCCCGTCTGATATTTTTCGACGTGGACGCGTCCGCACTCTAAAATCGCGCGCCCACGCCCGCCGTCTTGCCGCGACCTCCTACGCCTATGTCAACCGCCGAATTCGATCTGCCTGCGTTCTCGTCCATCCGCGTCGCGAACATCGAGCCCGTGCTGCGCGAGTTGCTCGATGCACATCGCGCTCAGCTCGCAGCGCTGCTCGACGCAGCCCGAGCCTCGTGGGATTCGCTGGTCGTGCCGCTGGAGGAGATGCATCACCGCCTCGCGCGCACGTGGTCGCCCGTCGGCCACATGAATGGCGTCGTCAACAGCGACGAGCTGCGCACCGCGTACAACGCCTGTCTGCCGCTGCTCACGGCGTGGCACACCGAGCTTGCGCAGAACGAGCGCCTGTATCGCGCGTACGAGACGATCCTCGCCAACGAGGGCGATCGGCTGACAGCCGGGCAGCGCAAGCTCCTGCAGAACGCGCTGCGCGACTTCCGACTCGCCGGCGTCGCGTTGCCGGCGGACCAGAAGGCCGAGTTCAAAGCGCTGGTCGAACAGCTGGCGACGCTGCAATCCAAGTTCGACGAGAACGTGCTCGACGCGACCAACGCGTGGTCGCGGCACGTGACCCAGGCAAGCGAGATCGACGGCCTGCCGCAGCCGATCGTCGAGCGCGCCCGCGCCGCCGCGCAGTCGCGCCAGCTGGAAGGCTGGTTCTTCACGCTCGATGCGCCGAACTACCAGGCCGTGATGATGCACGCCGAGAACGAAGCGCTGCGTCGCGAGTTCTACCAGGCCTGGGTGACGCGCGCCTCGGACCAGGGCGCCGCCGACGGCCGTTGGGACAACACGCGAGCTGATGGCGCAGATCCTCGATCTGCGGCACAAGATCGCGCAGCTGGTCGGCTATCCCAACTACGCCGAGTACTCGCTCGCCACCAAGATGGCCTCTTCGGTCGAAGAGGTGCGCGCGTTTCTCGAACAGCTGGCGCGGCAGAGCCGCCCGGTCGCGGTGCGCGAGTACGACGAGCTGACGCACTTCGCCGGCCACGCAAGCTCAACGCCTGGGACGTCGCGTTCCATGTCGAGCGGCTGAAGCGCGAGCGCCTGCAACTCTCGGAAGAAAGTTGCGCCCGTATTTCCCGCTGCCGCGCGTGCTCGCCGGCATGTTCGCGGTCGCCGAAAAGCTCTACGGCGTGCGCATCGCGGAGCGCAGCGGCGTCGACGTCTATCATCCCGACGTCCGCTTCTACGACATCCTCAACGCCGACGGCTCACAGCGCGGCGGCTTCTATCGTCGATCTGTACGCGCGCCCCAAGAAGCGCGGCGGCGCGTGGATGGACGAGTGCATCGGCCGCAAGCAGCTCGCCGAACACCGCGTCGCTGCCGGTCGCCTACCTGGTGTGCAACTTCATGCCGCCGAACGGCGCGCAGCCCTCGCTCCTGACGCACGCCGAAGTCGTGACGATGTTCCACGAGTTCGGCCACGGCCTGCACCACATGCTCACGCGCGTCGACTACCCGAGCATCGCCGGCATCAACGGCGTCGCGTGGGACGCGGTCGAGCTGCCGAGCCAGTTCATGGAGAACTTCGCGTGGCGCGCCGAAGTGTTGCCGCTGATCTCGGGCCACGTCGAGACGGGCGAGCCGCTGCCGCAGATCGAGCTGCAGCGCCTGCTCGCGACGCGCACGTTCCAGGCGGGCATGCAGACAGTGCGACAGCTGGAGTTCGCGTTATTCGATCTGCGCATTCACAGCGAGAACGCGCCGCAGTCGAGCGACAGCGATCATGCGCACGCTGGCCGATGTCCGCGCGCAGGTCGCGGTGGTGCACCCGCCGGCGTTCAACCGCTTCCCGCACAGCTTCCAGCACATCTTCTCGGGCGGCTACGCGGCGGGTTACTACAGCTACAAGTGGGCGGAAGTGCTCGCAGCCGATGCGTTCAGCGCATTCGAAGAGCAGCGGGATCTTCAACGCGGAAGTCGCGCGGCGTTTCCTGGCATCGATCCTCGAGCAGGGCGGCAGCCGCGACGCGATGGAAGCGTTCGTCGAGTTCCGCGGCCGCAAGCCGCAGATCGAGCCGTTGTTGAAGCAGCTGGGCTTGGCGGCCTAGACGAGAGCCGGATGACGGATCGGCATCCGTCCGACTGTCGTCTACTTGCTGACACCAGCACCTTCTTCACCCAGCCGCTGCCGCTGCCCGATTCGACCTTCAGGAAGCCGTTCTGCTCTTCGCCCATGAAGATCATCTCGTCGCCCTTGGCGAGCGTCGCGACGGTCTTCGCCGCCGTCGGCCGGCGAGGCGAACAGCTTCACGTTGCCGATCTTCGGCACGATCGTGTCGCCTTCGTTGAACACCGCACCGCTCTTGACCTTCTTGCCCGCTTCGTCCGCGAGCGTGCCGACGTCGCGCTGCAGGCTCGGCTGGCTGCGCACCGACTTGACGACGTTGTTGTAGTTGTCCATGAGGCTGGCGGCGATCACCTTGCCTTCGTTGGTGTTCGCGTAGCCGCCGAGGCCGCCGGCCGCGCTGCCGCCGAACAGCGCGGCGCCGAGGCGCAGATCCGCTTTCTTCGAGCTGCCTTCCGCTGCGGCGACCTGCACGCCGGAGCGCGCATCCGCGACCAGCATGCTGGTCTGCGCTTCCTTGAACTTCAGTCCGCCGGCGACCGCGCCGAGCACGTTGCCGCTTTTGCCGCCGAGCAAGTCCGCCGAGCGCGCCGCCGACGCCGCCCGCATTGTTCTCCGAGAACACCACGGCCGGGCGTCAGGACGAAGTCGGCGCTGACCATCTGTCCGCCGCCCATGTTCGAGTTCTGGCGCAGCTCGCCCGATTCCTGCAGCGCGCGCTCCTGCATCATGTTCTGCATGCCGATGCCGCGCTCGACGACGATGAAGCAGTTCGACTGCTGCACCATCATGCGAATCAATCCGGTCGGCGACTGCAGGCCGTAGCGCGACAGCGATTGCGCGACGTAGTCCTGCGGCTCGACCACGGCCAGCGCGCCCATCGGCTTGTCGCAATGCTCGAGGCCGTTGTCGCCCTGCGAGCCGCCCGGGCCCGGCCGAGCCCTGGATTTCCGAGCCGCCCTGCCCTTTCTTCTGCGCCAGCGGGCCTTCGGCGGCGACGGCGGACAAGACAGAACAGAGGCAGCGCAGCAACGATCGCGGCGCGCAGTGCGATGGCTTTCATGATCACATTTCTCCCCGACGACGAAACGCGAGATGGGTGGCCAGCTGTGACTTGCTTTTGTACGATAGGCGAGCCGCCGGGATCTGACCATGACCTTCCGGGACGGTCAAGCAAGAGGTCCACGAAATCATGCAACGTCTGCCTGCTGTCGCGCTCCGCCCTTTTCGTGGGTAGCGCTCGCCCTGCTAACGGCGGCCTGTGCCGACGAAGCCTCACCCGAACAGCAAGTGCGGGCAGTCATCGAATCGATGGAGGTCGCTGCCGAGGCGCGCGACGTCGGCGATCTGATGGAGCACATCTCGGCCAACTACCGCGACGCGCAGGGCCAGGACCGGACGGAGGCCTCGCGCTACGCACGCGGTTACTTCATCGCGAACCAGTCGGTGCACCTGCTCACCCGCATCGAGAGTCTCGAATTCCCGTCACCGGACGAGGCGCGGGTCAAGCTGCAGGTCGGGATGGCCGGGCGCGGCGGCGAGCCGGGCGCTGCCGAGCCTCAACGCCGACCTGTACGACTTCGACCTCGCGCTGGTCCGCGAGGACGGCGAGTGGAAGGTCAGCTACGCGGACTGGCGGGCGCATTGACGCAGGTGTCGACCTCTGTAATATGCGATCGATCCTCCGGGTTGTATTCAACAGGCCGCCGGCGAAGCGCTCCATGCAACGCTTGCGCGGAGCACGCCAGTCGCGCCGATGAGCCTCGCTGAATCAACGATTTACCTACGCCAGGCGCAGACCCGGCGAGCCGGAGCGGACGACCCAGAATTGAATACAGGGGATCGGGTGAGACACGGGGAAAGAACGTGAGCAGCAGCACTGAAGGGCGCCAGCCCGCGCTGGACCGGTTTGCCGCCGAAGCAGGGTCTTTACGATCCGGCGTTCGAGCACGACGCCTGCGGCGTCGGCTTCGTCGTCGACATCAAGGGCCGCAAGTCCCACCGCATCCTGCAGCAGGGCCTGCAGGTCCTCGTGAACCTCGATCACCGCGGCGCCTGCGGCGCCGAGGAAGACAGCGGCGACGGCGCCGGCGTGCTGGTGCAGATGCCGCACCGGTTCCTGGTCGAGGCGTGCAAGAAGGCGCGCATCGAGCTGCCCGAGCCGGGCACTGTACGGCTGCGGCATCGTGTTCCTGCCGCGCAATCCGACGCTGCGCCGGCGCATCGAAGAGCGCTTCGAGCAGATCGTGCAGTCCGAAGGCCAGGCCGTGCTCGGCTGGCGCACCGTCCCGTGCAACAACTCGATGCTCGGCGACACCGCGAAGTCGTGCGAGCCGTTCATGCGGCAGGTGTTCGTCGCGCCGCAATCCGGCGATCGCCGATGAGCTCGCGTTCGAGCGCAAGCTGTACGTCATCCGCAAGCGCGCCTACACCGAGATCCGCACGTCGACGCTGGAAGGCGCGGCGTCCTGGTACATCTCCAGCCTGTCGCACAAGACGCTCGTCTACAAAGGCATGCTGACGACGATGCAGCTCGCGCCGTACTTCCCGGACCTGAGCGATCCGCTGATGGAGACCGCGCTGGCGCTGGTGCACTCGCGCTTCAGCACCAACACGTTCCCGAGCTGGGATCGCGCGCACCCGTACCGCTACATCGCGCACAACGGCGAGATCAACACGGTGCGCGGCAACGCCAACTGGATGCACGCGCGCGAGGCGCTGTTCCAGAGCGCCGCGTTCGGCGACGACATGCGCAAGATCCTGCCGATCATCAATCCGAACGGCTCGGACTCGGCGATGTTCGACAACACGCTGGAGCTGCTGGTGCTGGCCGGCCGCCCGCTGCCGCACGCGATGATGATGATGATTCCCGAGCCGTGGTCGAACCATCAGAGCATGGACGACGCGAAGCGCGCGTTCTACCAGTACCACTCGTGCCTGATGGAGCCGTGGGACGGCCCGGCCTCGATCGCGTTCACCGACGGCCGCCGCATCGGCGCGGTGCTCGATCGCAACGGCCTGCGTCCTTCGCGCTACTACGTCACGAAGGACGGCCTGGTCGTGATGGCGTCCGAAGCGGGCGTGCTCGACATTCCCGCCGCCGACGTGCTGCTCAAGGGCCGGCTGCAGCCCGGCCGCATGTTCCTGGTCGACACCGAGGAAGGCCGCATCGTCGACGACGAAGAGATCAAGCGCGCGATCGCCAACGAGCGGCCGTACCGGCAGTGGATCAACGATCACCAGGTGCATCTCAACGATCTGCCCGATGCGCCGCAGGTGCCGCAGCCGGATCACGACACGCTGCTGCAGCGGCAGATCGCGTTCGGCTACACGTTCGAGGACGAGCGCCTGATCCTCGCGCCGATGGCGCAGAACGGCGTCGAAGCCGTCGGCTCGATGGGCAACGACACGCCGCTCGCGGTGCTGTCGAACAAGCCGCGGCTGCTGTACGACTACTTCAAGCAGCTGTTCGCGCAGGTGACGAACCCGCCGATCGACTGCATCCGCGAGGAGATCATCACCTCCGCGGAGACGCGCCTCGGCTCCGAGGGCAACCTGCTCAATCCGCAGCCGGCCGATTGCCGCCGTCTCGAAGTGAAGTGGCCGATCCTCACGAACGAGGACTTCGCGAAGGTGCGGCGCATGGACCTGCCCGGCCTGCGCGTCGGCGTGCTGCCGATGCTGTTCCGCGTGACGCGCGGCGAGAAAGGCCTGGTCAAGTCGATGGAAGAGATCCGGCTGATGGCGCGGCGGATGATCGAGGAAGAGGAAGTGAACGTCCTCATCCTCAGCGATCGCGGCGTGAATCGCGAGTTCGCGCCGATCCCGGCGCTGCTCGCCGTCGCCGGCCTGCATCACTATCTGATCCGCGAAGGCCTGCGCACGCGCGTCAGCCTCGTGCTCGAGACCGGCGAGGCGCGCGAGGTGCACCACTTCGCGCTGCTGATCGGCTACGGCGTCAGCGCGATCAATCCGTACGTCGCGTTCGAGACGATCGACAGCATGATCCGCGACGAGCGGCTCACGAACATCGATCACAAGACGCGCCTGCAAGAACTTCGTGAAGGCCGCGACCAAGGGCGTCATCAAGGTGATGGCGAAGATGGGCATCTCCGCGATCCAGAGCTATCGCGGCGCGCAGGTGTTCGAAGCGGTCGGCCTGCGCCAGGACGTCATCGACGAGTACTTCACCTGGACGCCGTCGCGCGTCGGCGGCATCGGCATGGACGTGATCGCGCAGGAAGTGCTGGTGCGTCATCGCGCCGCGTTCCCGGAGCGTCGCGTCGAGGGTCACGCGCTGCCGGTCGGCGGCCAGTACCAGTGGCGCTCCGAAGGCGAGTTCCACCTGTTCAATCCCGAGTCGATCCATCGCCTGCAGAAGGCGGTGCGCAACGACAACTTCCGGCAGTTCCAGGAGTACTCGCGGCTGGTGAACGAGCAGGCGACGAACCTCGCGACGCTGCGCGGGCTGCTCGAGCTCAAGGGCGGCGAGCCCGTGCCGCTCGAAGAAGTGGAGCCGGTCGAGAGCATCATGAAGCGCTTCAAGACCGGCGCGATGTCGTACGGCTCGATCAGCAAGGAAGCGCACGAAACGCTCGCGATCGCGATGAACCGCATCGGCGGCAAGAGCAACACCGGCGAGGGCGGCGAGGATCCGGAGCGCTTCGAGCGCCTGCCGAACGGCGACTCGAAGAACTCCGCGATCAAGCAGGTCGCGTCCGGACGCTTCGGCGTGACCAGCGAATACCTCGTGAGCGCGAACGAGATCCAGATCAAGATGGCGCAGGGCGCGAAGCCCGGCGAAGGCGGCCAGCTGCCCGGCGCGAAGGTGTATCCGTGGATCGCGAAGACGCGGCACACGACGGCGGGCGTCGGGCTCATCTCGCCGCCGCCGCATCACGACATCTACTCGATCGAGGACCTCGCCGAGCTGATCCACGATCTGAAGAACGCGAATCGCCAGGCGCGCATCAGCGTGAAGCTCGTCGCGGAAGTCGGCGTCGGCACGGTCGCCGCAGGCGTCGCCAAGGCGCATGCGGACGTCGTGCTGATCAGCGGTCATGACGGCGGCACGGGCGCGTCGCCGCAGACGTCGATCGCGCACGCCGGTCTGCCCTGGGAGCTCGGCCTCGCCGAGACGCATCAGACGCTGGTGCTGAACAACCTGCGCAGCCGCATCGCCGTCGAAGCGGACGGCCAGCTGAAGACCGGCCGCGACGTCGTCGTTGCGGCGCTGCTCGGCGCCGAGGAATTCGGCTTCGCGACGGCGCCGCTGGTGGCGACGGGCTGCATCATGATGCGCGTGTGTCACCTGAACACCTGCCCCGCCGGCATCGCGACGCAGGACCCGCGCCTGCGCGAGAAGTTCGCCGGCAAGCCGGAGCACGTCGTCAACTTCATGCGCTTCATCGCGCATGGAAGTGCGCGAGCTCATGGCGCAGCTCGGCTTCCGCACGCTCGAGGAGATGGTCGGCCGCGTCGACCGGCTCGAAGGCCGCAAGGCGATCGATCACTGGAAGGCGAAGGGCCTGGACTTCAGCAACCTGCTGTACCAGCCGGACGTCGGCTCGGACACCGGCCGCTATCTGCCAGATTGCGCAGGATCACGGCCTGGAGAAGTCGCTCGACGTCACGCAGCTGCTCGACCTGTGCAAGCCCGCGATCGAGCGCGGCGAGCGCGTCACGCGCCGAGCTGCCGATCCGCAACGTGCATCGCGTCGTCGGCACGATCACCGGCAGCGAAATCACGCGCAAGTACGGCGCGGCCGGCCTGCCGGAGGACACGATCCGCATTCGCTTCAAGGGCTCCGCCGGCCAGAGCTTCGGCGCGTTCATGCCGCGCGGCATGACGTTCTTCCTCGAAGGCGACGCCAACGACTACGTCGGCAAGGGCCTGTCGGGCGGCAAGCTGATCATCTCGCCGCCGGCCGGCTCGACGTTCGTGTCGTACGAGAACATCATCATCGGCAACGTGGCGCTGTACGGCGCAACCAGCGGTGAGGCGTACATCGGCGGCATGGCCGGCGAGCGCTTCTGCGTGCGCAACAGCGGCGTGCACGCCGTCGTCGAAGCAGTCGGCGATCATGGCTGCGAATACATGACCGGCGGACGCGTCATCGTGCTCGGCCCGGCCGGGCGCAACTTCGGCGCCGGCATGTCGGGCGGCGTCGCCTACGTGCTCGACGAGCACGGCACGTTCGCCGCGAGCGTCAACAAGGAGATGGTCGACGTCGGCCCGCTGCAGGAGCCCGAAGAGATCGCTGCGGTCGGCGCGATGATCGAGCGGCACTACGGCTACACCAAGAGCGGCCGCGCGCGGCAGGTGCTCGACAACTGGGACCGCATGGTGTCGCGCTTCGTGCGCGTCATGCCGCGCGACTATCACCGCATGCTCCAGTGCATCGAGCGCGCGCACGAGCAGGGCCTCGCGGGCGAGGACGCGATCATGGTCGCGTTCGAAGAGAACGCGAAAGACCTGGCGCGGGTCGGAGGAAACTGATGGGCAAGCCCACCGGTTTCATCGAATACCTGCGCGAGCTGCCGGTCGACCGCACGCCGCAGGAGCGCGTGCGCGACTGGAAAGAATTCCATCACCACATGGAAGAGCGGCGGCTGCGCCACCAGGCCGCGCGCTGCATGGACTGCGGCGTGCCGTTCTGCCACACGGGCAAGCTGATCAGCGGCATGGCGTCGGGCTGCCCGGTCAACAACGTGATCCCGGAATGGAATGACCTGGTGTATCGCGGGCTGTGGCGCGAGGCGCTCGAGCGCCTGCACATGACCAACAACTTCCCGGAGTTCACCGGGCGCGTGTGCCCGGCGCCGTGCGAAGGCTCGTGCGTGCTCGGCATCACCAATCCGCCGGTGACGATCAAGACGATCGAGAACGCGATCGTCGATCGCGGCTGGGACGAAGGCTGGGTCGTGCCGGAGCCGCCGAAGCAGCGCACCGGCAAGAAAGTCGCGGTGATCGGCTCCGGCCCCGCCGGGCTCGCGGCCGCCGCGCAGCTGAATCGCGCGGGGCACAGCGTGACGGTGCTCGAGCGCGACGATCGCCCCGGCGGACTGCTGATGTACGGCATCCCGAACATGAAGCTCGACAAGCGCGAGGTGGTCGAGCGACGCCTGAAGATGATGGAGCGCGAAGGCATCAAGTTCATCTGCAACGCGAACGTCGGCGACAACGTCGAGGCGCAGCTGCTGCGCAAGGACTTCGACGCGCTCGTGCTGTGCACCGGCGCGACGCAGCCGCGCGACCTGCCGGTCGAGGGCCGCAAGCTCGCGGGCGTGCACTTCGCGATGGATTACCTGACCGAGAGCACGAAGGCGCTGCTGAACGGCGGCCCGGATCACAGCCCGATCCACGCGCGCGACAAGGACGTGATCGTGATCGGCGGCGGCGACACCGGCACCGACTGCGTCGCCACGGCGATGCGCCAGGGCTGCAAGAGCCTCACGCAGCTGGAGATCATGCAGCAGCCGCCGATGGATCGCGCCGACGACAATCCGTGGCCGGAATGGCCGAAGGTCTACAAGCTCGACTACGGCCAGGAAGAAGCGGCGACGAAGTTCGGCGCGGATCCGCGCACCTACCTGACCACGGTCAAGCGCTTCGTCGGCGATGCCAACGGCGCGGTGAAGGAAATCGTCACCGTGCAGATCGAGTGGCAGAAGAACGAGAAGGGCCAGTTCGTGCCCGTCGAGGT
>CAWHNL010000003.1:0-49104 GCA_963830745.1 uncultured Gammaproteobacteria bacterium | reverse complement strand
GAGGTTGGGTCGCCCTGCGAGCCTTGTTCGCTTTCCTTGCGCTCGGCCTTCTTCTGCTCCTTCTCCTGATTGCGCTTCTTCTGCGCGTCTTCGCGGCGCCGTTTCTCTTGCTTGAAATTCGGTGGCTTGGGCAAAGCACTTGCTCCCTACTCGCTGCTGGCGCGCTTGAGCGCCTTCGAGAACCGGTAGTCCACCGCGGCCCCGAATCCGAGCTCCGTTGCTTTGTCGCGAACCGACCGAGGCTCGCGATGCAACTGTGCAGCCAGATGCATCACGCACTCGTCCGCGTGCTGCCAGCTCTTGGCGATACGGCCGGGCAGGTAGGATTTCAGTTGCACGATCTCATGCTCCTGCCATTCCCCGCTGGTGTTCGCAACCGCGCGCCGACGCGAATCCGCCGCCGCATCGTCGTCACGGAGAGCTTGTCGCAAGACGTCGATGAGAGTTGCCTTGTGCTCCGACGGCATGTCGTCCGTGACTACGAAGCCCAGTGCTGCACGAAGCGCTGCCGTTCGCTGCGAATCCTGCATGGTCTCTCCGCTCTCCTGCCGCGTAACCGCATGCTGTGTCCGGTTCGAAGTGAGTGTGCGCCACCGGCAGTTCAATAGATACGCCCTCGTTCGCGCGCCAACCGACTGAAATCCAAGCGGCCTTCGGGCACCGGATGTATAGTGGCCTCGGCTCGTGACCTTTCTCTTTATCTCTCTGGCCGCAGCGCGCGAACGCCTTGCCTCGGCCACTTCAGCTAAACCGAATCGTTCTCGAACTTGAGACAGACAGCGTTCCACCTGTGAGGAGAACAGCGCCATGGCATTGGGTCCAGATCATAGGGACTTCTCGTACGCAGCTCCCCCCAACACCGTGGCAGAGCACCGGCTGAGAGTGCAGCGCGCGGAGGAGGAGCAAGCAGCGATCCGCGCCAGCGAGCTCGCCGCTCAGGTATCGCCGGCGAACGACGCCGAGAAGCGCATCCGAATCTGGGAGCAGCGGCACGCGCTGCGCCTGCCGCGATCTTCAGGTCACGTGCTCGTCAAAGTGATCGCGACGCAGACCCGCTTGACCGTCAGCGATGTGCACGAAGAACAGCGACGGCGCAGCCTTGCAGAACGCCCCAAAGACCCAGCGGAGCAGCACGCATGAGCAAGGGCATGAATCAGAAGAGAGAGCAGAAGCGCAAGCCGGCGAAGTCTCTCGAGGAAAAGCGCGCTGCCAAGAAGGCCAAGCGAGCGGATCGCGCGGCGACATCGCGCGTCGTGTAGGCAGCGTTACGCGCAATGTCGGTTAGCCATCTATTGAAGGCCGCCGTTAAAGACACGGAAGGCCCTGAGGTGGCGCTCAGGATCGTCGGAACTCGCGAGGCGCCGCCGCGCATGGTGATCCAGATCGCCATCGTCGGCACTGCCAGCGTTCAAATTCAAGGTCGAGTCGCGCGCGACGCGCCGTGGCAGAACCTGGGCCCCGCTCACCGCGATTCCGCGCTCTTGCATCAGGAGCCAGTCCAGTTCCTGCGTGCCGTCGCAACCGGCGTCGCTGCAAACTCGAACATCTCTGTCTGGGCCGTGTGGGCGTGGTAGTCGTGGGACGCGCCCCCCCCCCCTCCTCCCCCCCCACTAGGGCTCGCTGACCAATATCGCGAATTCGAAAGCGCCGCCGTAAGCGAACTCGATGAATTCATCGAGCACACCAGGCAGCATCTCGCCGCCACCGGCCTGACCGCTCTCGACGAGTGCGGCGGCTCGAGCATCGATCATCGCCGCAGCATGCGGCGATATCTTCGCCACCTCCAGCGCGCGCGCCCACGCGATAGCGTCCTCCGCTTCGACCTGCTTGTGATCCTGCGAGCCGCCCGGTTGGTAGTCGCGGCGCGCCGGTGCCTCCACCGTGCTTTTCGACGGCAGCACGTAGGTCGTGCCCTTCGACTGCCAGCCGAACGCGCGGCCGAGCTCCCACAGCAGCTCCCAGATCTGCATCGGGCACGAAAATCGGTTGCGGCCTTTGGGTGCCGCGGCGTCGCGAAACATCTCGACCATTACACTCATCAGGGCGATCTCACTGGATTCACGGGTCAGTTTCGCCGAAAAGCTGGAAATCGCAATATCCAAGCGGGTGAGGGGCCAGGCGTGTATGGTGCGGCTCGGCTCGTGACCTTTCTCCATTTTCTCGCTTGGCCCATTTCGCCGTTCGGCGCTCTTCCGGCCAGACAACTAAATCGGATTCGTTTCGAACCTGGCGAAGCTTCGGCCCGGCTGCCTCCTCAATAGAGACAGCTGCATGGAGCGTCATGTTTCAACCGCGCTGGCTGACATTCAGCCCAAAAAGCGCATTCTAGTGAGTAATCGTATGAGCAAGATTTATGTGGGCAACCTGCCCTTTACCGCCGACGAAGATGCCGTCCGCACGTTGTTCTCGCAACACGGCCAGGTCGATTCCGTCGCCCTGATCAAGGATCGGGACACGGGCCAACCGCGCGGCTTCGGCTTCGTGGAGATGCCGCGCGCCGATGCAGCGCGAGCGATCCAGAGCCTCAATGGCCAGGACATGGGCGGTCGCCCTCTCAAGGTCAACGAAGCCCAGGACAAGCCGCGCAATGGCGGCGGTGGTGGTGGTGGCTTCGGCGGCGGCGGTCAGCGTCGCTGGTAATCGATCATCCCTGCACGGGCTTCGCGGCCCGTGCAGGTTCTGCAACACACTGGGGAGAGAGCATTGGCAAAGATGGCAAAGAGCCCCGCCCCGACCGAAACGTTCCTCGAGCTGCCGTTCAAGGTGGACTCGATCTCCAGCGCCGCCGCACCTACCGGCACCGAAGGCGTCTGGCACCGCTACGTCATTTCACAGGGCACGAACACCATTACCGGGACTCGCGCGGGCACGCACGCCGAAGTCACAGTGCTGCTGCAGGACATGATCGAACGGCTGAACGACCGCCGCGCGGGCAAGCGACGTCCCCGCTGAATCAGGGCTCGATCCCCGGCGGTAGCAGGCGGTCGAACTCTTTCTTGACCACGGCGTAGCACTCGCAGGTGCGCTTCTCCAACCCAGTCCGATCGAGGACGGTAATGCGCCCCCGGCTGTACTTGATCAGCCCAGCTTTCTGCAGCCTGCCAGCGGCTTCCGTCACCCCTTCACGACGCACGCCGAGCATGTTCGCGATCAATTCCTGGGTCATGACGAGCTCGACTCCGACCAGTCGGTCGAGGCTCAGCAGCAACCATCGGCATAGCTGCTGGTCCAACGAGTGATGCCGGTTGCACACGGCGGTTTGCGCCATCTGCGTCAGCAACGCCTGCGTGTAGCGCAACAACAGATGCTGCATGGCGCCGCCACGATTGAATTCGTCCTTGAGGCGCCTGCCAGTCAACTGATATGCGTGCCCTGCACTCTGCACCACGGCACGACTCGGTGTAGTTTCGCCTCCCATGAAGAGCGAGACGCCGATGATGCCCTCGTTACCGACCACGGCGATTTCGGCGGAGGCGCCGTCCGCCATCATGTACAGTAACGAGACGATCGCGGTGGTCGGAAAATACACCCGCCGCTGGTGACTGCCGGATTCGTAGAGGACGTCGCCAAGGGGCATCGGTACGAGTTTGAGGCCCACCTTCATGCGCGCGAAGTCCGCCGGCGGCAGGGCGGCCAGCAGGTGGTTCTGGCAAGGGTCATGAGCTGCAGACATTGAGGATCTCCCGGTTGAGCCTGCTGCTGCGTCAGCGACCGCTATGTGCGTCATGGTACATAACGGCAGCGCAAACACCTAAGTTCGCCATCGCACTGATCGACACAGTTCCACCGCGCACAATGCCGCAATGCCCAACTCAGCCTGCAGGAACCCCCGAATGTGCGCTACCGCACCGACGTCGGATCCAGGCCTGCGGGAACCTTTGAACCATGACCATTAGCAGCTCGAGTGCGGCCGGCGCGCCAGACCGCATGGACAAGGCAGCCTGGAGCAGTATCGTCGCGCGTTATCAGCGTCCCTCCATCAAGCGCGCGCTCTGGCAGCTAGCGAATACCCTGATTCCGTACTTCCTGCTCTGGTATGTCATCTACCACGCAGTGGAAATCTCGCTCTGGCTCGCGATCGCGCCGGCAGTGCTGGCGGGCGCGTTCGTGATTCGCCTGTTCATCATCTTTCACGACTGCGGCCATGGGTCGTATTTCAGCTCGCGCCGCGCCAACGACATCGTCGGCTTCATCACCGGTGCGCTGACTTTCACCCCCTACGAGCACTGGCGTTGGCAACACGCCATTCATCACGGCACCGCGGGGCATCTCGACAAGCGCGGTGTCGGGGATATCTGGACCATGACCGTGCAGGAGTACCTCGAAGCGTCGCGCTGGCGCCGCTTCGGGTATCGGCTGTCGCGCAGTCCACTGGTGCTTTTTGTGCTGGCCCCGTTCTATCTCTTCCTGATCGCTCACCGCTTCGTCTCGCCCACTGCAGGTCGGCGAGAGCGTCGCTCCGTCTGGTTGATGAACCTGGTGTTGCTAGGCACGGTCGCCTTGATGAGCTGGATCTTCGGCATTTGGCCGTATCTGGTGATTCAGTCGACGATCCTGCTGGTGGCGGGCGGCGCGGGCGTCTGGCTCTTCTACGTGCAGCATCAGTTCGAAGACGCTTACTGGGAGCGCGGCGACAACTGGGACTACACGGCGGCGGCACTGCGCGGCAGCTCCTTCTACAAGTTGCCCAGTGTGTTGCAATGGTTCTCGGCCAATATCGGCTTTCACCACATCCACCACCTGAGCCCGCGCATTCCCAACTACCACTTGCAGAAGTGCCACGAGCGCGAGCGGCTGTTCCAGCAGGTCAAGCCCATCACGCTGTGGTCGAGCCTGAGCTGCCTGACGTTTCACTTTTGGGACGAGCAAAGCAGGAAGCTGGTCGGCTACGCGCACGTCCGACGGATCAGGCAACAGCAGCAGCGAGATAGATCGCTGCGCGGCTAGTCGCGTCTGCGCCGCTATGTACGGTGGTGCACATAAGGGCCAGGGCTTCGCGCGTACAGTTATCTTCAAGGATGACCTTGGAGTAAGCCGATCGGAACGCACGGCAACGCTGCCCGACCTTTGGCCAAGCTGGCAACCGGCATCGAGGGATTCGATCAACTGAGCGGCGGCGGCCTGCCGCGCCATCGCACGAGTCTGCTCGCCGGTGGCCCGGGTGCGGGTAAGACAGTCTTCGCTCTGCAATGCCTCGTGAACGCGGCGAGCCGGCAGCGCTCGGCCGGCATCTTCGTTGCGTTCGAGGAGAGTCCCGCCCAGGTGATCGCCAACGGCGCCACCTTCAATTGGCGACTGACGAGCCTGTCGAGCAAGAAGCTCTTCTTCCTGGATGCTCATTTGTCGCCCGCGCTCGTCATCGCCGGCGACTTCGATCTGAGCGGCATGCTGGCGATGCTCGCGGCGAAGAAGAAGGAGATCGACGCACAGTGGATCGTCTTCGACGGGATCGATGTGCTGCTGACGCTGCTGCAGAACCGGTCCGCAGAAATGCGGGAAATCTACCGCCTGCGCGACTGGCTTGCCGACCACGCCTTGACTGCGATCATCACGGCCAAAGTCGACGATCGCACCTCCGGCCTCATGCACTATGACTTCCTGCAATTCATGGTCGATTGCGTGGTGCGCCTGGAGCGACGCCAGCAGGACCGCGTCTCCGCACAAACCATTCAGATCACCAAGTATCGGGGTTCGAGCTACGCGATGGCCGAGTTCCCGATGAGCATCGGGCCGTCAGGCATCGAGGTGGGCGCCGCCGACCAAGCGCTGATCGTGCACCGGGCGTCCAACGAGCGGATCACCGCGGGCTTCGAGCGCCTGGACGCCATGCTCGGCGGTGGCGTATTTCGCGGCAGTAGCACGCTGATCAGCGGTGTGCCGGGCACCGCCAAGACGACGTTGGCCGGCAAATTCGCGGAAGCAGCGTGCCGGCGCGGCGAGCGCGCATTGTTCGTGAGCTTCGATGAGGGCGCTGAACCAATAGTGCGCAATCTGTCGTCGGTGGGAATTCAATTCAAGCGCTACCTCAAGGCCGGCCTGCTGCGAATCTATTCGGCGCGCACCGAGGGCATCAGCGCGGAAGCCCATTTGCTCAAGCTCAGATCGCTGCTCCGCGAGTACCAGCCGAGTTGCGTGGTGATCGACCCGCTTACGGCGATCGCCAAGGCGGGCACGCTCGGCGCAGCACGCGCAGTCGCCAACCGGCTCATCTACATGATCAAGGATGAAGGGATCACCTTGTTCGTGACCGCCCTGAGCGAGACTGACGACGTGCAGGCGGAATCCACCGACCTGCAGATCTCGACGATTGCGGATACGTGGATCCATCTGTCGTACCTGGTGCGCAGCGGCGAGCGCAACCGCGCCCTCACCATCGTCAAATCGCGTGGCACTGCGCACAGCAACCAGGTGCGCGAGCTGGTCTTGAGCAGTTCCGGACCGACGCTCGCCGACGTCTATAGCGCGGGCGGTGAGGTGCTGATGGGCACGCTGCGCTGGGAAAAGGAAGCAGAGAAAAGCGCCAGCAAGGCCCGGCAGCAGGCGGAATTCGCGCAAAAGCGTCGCGGACTGCAATTTGCCGAAGCCAGCACCCGCGCCCAGATCAGGGCCCTGCGGATGGATCTGCAGCGGCAACGCGCCGAACTGACTTCCGACGCCGGCGAGGATGACGTGCGTGCCATCTCCTCGAGCGAACGGGAGAGTGAGCTGCGCAGGAGACGCAGTGCGGACCCGGCACACGCGTCCCCGAGGAAACGCGGCAACGGGGCGGCAAGATGAGCCGGCGACAGAAAATACCCAAGACGCCCGCCGCCGACGCTACGACTGTGGTCGTCCTGCGTCTGTACATCGCGGGCGACGCGCCGAATTCGCTGCAGGCGATCGCCAATCTCCAGGCGATTTGCCAGGAGTACCTGAAGGACGTTCACAAGCTGGAAGTCGTCGACGTGCTCGAAAACCCGCGGCGCGCGATGGCCGAAGGCGTTCTGGTCACGCCGAGCCTGGCCAAGGTGTCGCCGCTGCCGGCCGCGAACGTGATCGGCAACCTCAGCGACAAGGCCAAAGTCCTGCTCGCACTGGGATTGGCGCCCAAGAGCCGAGGGCGACCTGCATGACTCTGCAAAGTGCACTGCTGCGGCTGACCAAAGGCGGTCCGGAACAGCAAGCCATCGAAGCGGGCGAGATCGACGCGATTGTCGACTACTCGAGCAGCAACGTGATTCTGTTCCCCGCGGCGCGGCGCGCTCTGCGCGCAGGTGCGGTCCGAACATCTGCCGCGCACCGCGGGCCGCTTGCCAACAGCCTGCTGGCCGCACTGCCCAGCGCGGAGTATCGACATCTGCTTGCCGGACTCGAGCCGGTTACGCTGCAGCTGGGCAAGGTACTGCATGAGCCGGCAGCACCGATTCGCTATGTCTACTTCCCTGTCGGTTGTGTTGTTTGTCTGCTGACGGCGGTAGCGGATCACAAAGCCGTGGAAGTCGGGCTCGTCGGCTATGAGGGTATGGTTGGAATTGGGCTCGTGCTGGGTGCTGGTGCTTCGTCTGTTCGCGCCGTGGTGGCCGCAAGCGGTGCCGCACTGCGTATGGAAGCCACACGCTTTCGCAAGACATTCCTGCAATGCCTGTCATTGCAGCAGGAGCTGCACCGGTACACATACACGATGCTGGCGCACGCGCGGCAAACGATCGCCTGCAATTGCTTCCATCTGAGCGAGGCGCGACTCGCTCGCTGGTTGCTGATGACCAGCGATCGTGCGCAGTCGGAAGAATTGCTTCCTGACGCAGAGCTTTCTGGCAGACATGCTCGGACTACGACGCGTCACCGTCACCGAGATCGCCGGCCGGCTGTGGCGCAGCAAGCTGATCGGCTATGGCCGCGGCTGGATCAGGATTCTCGATCGGCGAGGGCTCGAAGCAGTCTCGTGCCGGTGCTATACGAGAATCGAGGGACAGCAGGGCAGCCGCTAATTCGTGTACAGAAACGCCGCACGAGTTGTGTGCGCTGGCGTACAGTCGTCCAGATAATTTCTTCGTAGGCTTTGTACCGGCTCGAATGTCCTGGAGCAACAGCCGTGAACACAGCGACAAACGCGGCCGTAGAAAACCGACCGCCCGATCTCTTCGTCACCAGAGCGAAATTGCAGCGGCGCAAAGCCGCGCCGAACCTGCAAGCCGAAGCAGCTGCGTTCTGCGAGCTGTCGAAGGCTCTCGCCGACGACCCATGCATGGCCTTGCGCAACCTCCTCGAAGTCGCACGTGGCTTGTGCCGGGCCGGCAGCGCAGGCCTGAGCTTGCTGCGTGACGACAGCGCGGGCCAGCCGATCGTGCGCTGGGCGGCGATCAGCGGAGCGTTGGCTTCGTACGAAGGGACAGACACGCCCCGTGATTCCAGCCCTTGCGGGCTTTGCCTGGAGACCGGCGCGACGATCCGCGTATCGCGACCGCAGCGCGCATTCACTGCGCTGCGCGACACCCAGCCTGCGATCATCGAAGACTTGATCGTTCCGTTGTACGACCATGCGAGCAAGCCGCTGGGCACGCTCTGGATTGCTCATCACGACCGTAAATCCCGCTTCCACTACGACGATGCGCGCATCGCGGAGCAACTTGGCGCGCAGGCGGTGCTGGCTCTGAATCTGTCGGAGCAGACAAGAGAGCGTGAGTACGCGTTGGCTCTGCTCGAATCGCATCAACTGGCGGAGCAGAACCTGCTGATGCACGACTTGGCCGAAGAGCGCGGCATGCGCGAACACGCCGAGGCGTCCGAGAGCGAAAGCCGACGGGCTCTGGTGTTCAAGGATGCGATGCTCGATGAAGTGAATCATCGAACCAAGAACACGCTGCAGGCAGCCGGATCGCTGCTGGCCTTGCATGCGGGCGCAACTTCCTCCGCGCCAGTGCGCTTGGCTCTGCTGGACAGCTATGCACGCCTGCAGTTGCTCGCCAAGGTGCACGAGCTGCTCTACATGACAGGCGACAACGAGCAGACGGTAGTCATGCCGCAGCTGCTGCAGACACTAGGGGATGGGTTGCGCCAATCGTTCGCCAGGATGTCGGCCCAGGTGAAGCTGGACCTCAGCTGCGATTCGATATCGCTGCCGGTCGACCAGGCCATTCCGTTGGCGCTGCTCGCGAACGAAGTCGTGACCAATGCCTACAAACACGCTTTCCCGGACGGCTCTTCGGGAGAGATCACCGTGAGCCTGCGGCAGCCGTCCGAGGATGCACTGATCCTGCGAATCGCAGATACCGGTATCGGATGGCACCCGACTGGCGGCGGGGTCGGCATGGGCCTCAGGCTCATCCGCAGCTTCGCGGCCCAGCTGCAGGGCACGCTGATCTTTTCCACAGCCTGCAGAAGAAGCCGGCACAGCGATCACATTGACGATCCGCCGACTCGCGCCGGCGTAGCTCAGCGATGGCTTGCCAAGCGAGGCGAACCGAGCGTCTGCGCGTACATCACATTCCCACTGCGATAGCACGCGCACGATGCGCTTTCCAAGCCTGCGCTGTCGAGAACGGTGATGGCGCCGCGGCTGTAGTCGATCAGGCCCTGCTCCTGCAAAGAGCTCGCGGCGCGAGTCACCCCTACCCGCCGCACGCCGAGCATGTATGCCAGGAACTCGTGCGTAAGACTAAACCGATCGCTATGAGCACGGTCTCGACTCATGAGTAGCCAGCGGGCAAGACGCGCCTCAACCTGGTGGTAGCCGGTGCAAGCAGCCGTTTGCGCGAGCTGCCGCATCAACACGTACACGTAGCGGTTCAACTGCTGGCGCAGCTCGGCGCTTTGCTGATAGTGCCTCATGAAAGCAGGCGCGCTCATCCGCAACGCGGCCCCCGCTCCCTGGACCAAGGCGTACTGGGGCGAAGTATTCACACCGAGAATGAGGGACGTGCCGAGCATGCCCTCGTCGCCGACGATTCCGACCTCCAGCCGCGGACCGTCATCGAGCGCGGTCACCAGGGAAATGAAGCTTTCCGTCGGGAAGTACACGTGGCGGATTTTCTCGCCCAGCTTGCAGAGCACGTCGGCAAACCCAAGCTCGACCTGCTCACAGCTGGCTAGCAAGCGCTGACGGCTTCGCTGAGGCAAAGCCGCCAACAGGCGATTCTCGCCCGCTGCACGCTTCGACGATGCTGTTCTCCTCTTCACACCTCACAGGGTACGCGCGCAAATCTCGCCGTGATGTACGCCAGCACACATGAGGGGAGTAATTCGCCCTGCATGTGTACGCCAGCGTACCGAGATCTTCGCGGTAGACGCGCATCATCGCTCTCCATAGACAGAGGATCGCATATGAAGTACCGCTTGAAATACCGCACAACCCGTCCCGTCAGGAACGCCGTCGCATTGGCGCTTGGCGTGAGCATCCTCTTCGGCTCGCTCAGCGCGTATGGCAGCAACGCGTCGGATCTCGCGAAAGAGCGCGTGGCACAAAGCGACAACGTCGGTTGAGCAGGCTCAGCAGACGCTTGGGAAATCCGAGCACGGCGCCGTGGAGCTGCAGCAGGCGCGCGACAAGCTGAACGCTGCCAAGAGCCAGCTGGCCAAGAAAGAGTGGAAGGAGGCGGAACGCGCAGCTGCGCAGGCGCACCTGTTCGCCGAGCTTGCGGTAGCCAAGTCCCAGAGCGCCGATGCGCGCAAATCTGCGAATGAAGTGCTCGCGAGCCTCGAAATGCTGCGTCAGGAGACTGAGCGCAGCACACCGACGCAGCGTTGAGCGATATCGTCCGAATGCATAGTTGAGGTCAAGGTCATGAAGTTGAGCAACCGAGTTGTCTTGAGTGTGGCGATAGCCGCAATACTGAGTGCGTGCAGCACCCCACCCCCGCGCAACGAATCGCTGGAAACGGCTCGCATCGTCGTGCCGGAAGTCGAAAAGTCATCGCGCGCCGGAGTGGCGGCAGTGGACATCTCCAACGCGCGCAAGTCGCTGGATGCCGCCAACCACCTTGCCGAAGCGAAAGGCGAGCGATCGGACATCGAGTACGAAGCGAACAACGCCGTGACCAGCGCGCAGATCGCCAACGAGAAGATCCTGACCGCGCAAGCGAACGAGGAGATCGCCAATGGCACGGCCCAGCGTCAAGCCGTTCTGCTCCAGGCGCGTGAACGTGAATCGCAGCACAGTGCCGACCAGGTGAGCGACGCGCGTCGACAAGCGGACGCCTCCGCGCAGCGTGCAGATTCTCTCGAGGCGCAGCTCGCCGATCTCAAGGTGCAGAAGACGGAACGTGGCCTGGTCCTGACGCTCGGCGACGTGCTGTTCGATACGGGCCAGGCGACCCTGAAGTCGGGCGCCTACGGGACGCTCGATCGCCTCGCCACGGCGTTACGCGAGAAGTCAGGACGCAAGGTGCTCATCGAAGGCCATACCGACAACGTCGGCTCGGATGTGAGCAATCAAGGGTTGTCCGAGCGCCGCGCGCAGTCAGTGCAGTCCGCCCTCATGCAGCGCGATGTCGCGCGTAGTCAGGTCACGGCGCTCGGCAAGGGTGAGAACTTCCCTATCGCGAGTAACGACAGCGTGGACGGACGCCAATCGAACCGGCGGGTCGAGCTGATCTTTACCGAAGACCAGGCACGCGTAGCGGTGGATCAACCTTAGGAAGACGGGTTCCGCGGCCCCGGCTCGAGCCGAGGCCGCTAGGTTCGCTCGAGTCCATGCCCTGACTGCCCCAGCGGCGAACCGATGCGATTGGCGATGACCGCTTGCGCCGCGTGCCGGCCCTGGGATTCCCGGACATGCCTGCAGTCGTCCGTCGTCTTGAATTCAGCGCACACGCATTGCCAGCCGGCGCCGGGGTCGAAGATCACGTGATAGCGATCGATCAGGTAGTCGTTTCGTGGGATGGCTTTGGGTTTCACGGCAATGGCTCCGTCGGCGACTTCTGCACCAGTATCTCCACGCTGCGAGTGCCTTCTCCGCCGCTTGCTGCCGTCAGCCGCGACGGGTCGATGCCTTGAACGACCAGATAGCTGCGTACGGCGGCGGCGCGCTGCTCGGCCAGTCTGGAATTTGCCGTCGCATCGCCTCGATCATCGGCGTGGCCGACAATTTGCGCGACGGTTGCCGGATGCGCGCGCAGGAAGTCGGCCATGCGCACCAATTCGCCTTTCTCGCTGTCGCCGATCTGCGCGCTGCTGGCACCGAACAGCAGATCGCCGAAGGTCAGCAGGAATTGCCGCGCCGTCGCGCGCTGCTCCAGCGTCGCCAGGTATCGATCGAGATTCGACGATGACACGGCGATACCGCCGTTCTGATCGAGCGGATAGTGACCCGGGCTCGCACGGGCTCCTTCGGCCTCCACGTCTTCAGTGGAGCTGATGCCGAGCATCAACAGGACCGCGGCAGCCGCTCCTGACCACAAGCGCAGCTTGAGCGCCGAAGCTCCCGTTGATCTCGTTGCCCGTCGCGTCTCACGCACCCTGGAGCTGCGCGCCGCGTCGCGTCCATAGGAGGCAAGCCAGGGATTCGTGCTCCGTAGGTCTGAGCTCTCGGCCGCAATGTGTGCACTCTCGTCGATCGCAGTTCTTTTCATAGATGCGCGCAGAGTAGCGGCGCGCTAGCGCGGAGTCGGTGCGCTAGCGCGCTTATGCACGGATCTTCGGCTACAGCTTGCGCAAATACGCCAGCAGCGCCGCCCGCTCTTCCGGCAGCGGCGCGCGATTGAAATGCACGCCGTCCGTCGAAGCGACCGGCGGAACGACGCCGGGCGGAGCAATCAGCGGGATTCGCTTGAAGAACTCGATGTAGTGGTCAACCACTTCCTCCAGCGTAGCGGCGCTGTTGTTGTGGAAGTACGGCGCCGTGTTGCGCAGCCCGCGCAGGCCGGGCACGTCCAGCTTGTTCCAATCGTCCTGTGCCGGCGGTCCTACACCGGCGAATCCCGTCAAGAGGGCGCGGCCGGGATCCGAGCTGGTGCGCCGGATCGTGGCGCCGGTGGGCAGAGTGATTTCGTAGGTCCGCGCGTTGCGAGCGAGGCGCGGCGGGCAAGGTTTGAGGTTGAAGCGGGCGGGCGTCACGGTGTCGACGGGCCGCGGGCACTGCGAGAAAATGTCGTGGAAGCGGATGACGGGCGCCTGCGTTGTCGACTGCCCGGAACCGCCGTGGCACTGCGCGCACGAGCGAGTGAAGACCGTCTTGCCTTGCTGTTCCAGCGCGTTGAGTGGCGGATCGGCATCCGG
Source organism: uncultured Gammaproteobacteria bacterium (assembly GCA_963830745.1). Taxonomy (GTDB): domain Bacteria; phylum Pseudomonadota; class Gammaproteobacteria; order Steroidobacterales; family Steroidobacteraceae; genus Steroidobacter. Next base: position 35,913 of record CAWHNL010000003.1, on the reverse strand, counting down.
CAACGGCGTCACACCTTGGTCGATCGCAGCGGATAGCGCACGCACGCGTTCATTCGTGAACAGCACTCGCTGAAACGAGCTCAGGTCGTCCAACAGCCGCGGTTGAGGCTGGTTGTGAATCTGTGCGTGACTGAGCAGCGCACCCAGTGCCTGCTCCTGCAGCGTGAGAAATCGTCCATCGAGCTGAAAGCCGCCGGTCTGATTCGGTCCGCGGGGCCACGGATTGAGTCCGTCGGATCCCGTGAGCTTCACGTCCGTCACACCTGGGACCATGCGCCAGATGTCGACGGTTCGCTCATCCGAGGGCGCATTGGTGGCCGGGTCGATCAGCCGGATATTCGCGGGCAACGCCATGACGACCCTGATCAGACCGTTCTGCCGCAAGTTGCTATAGTCGGTCGCCTGTTCACCGTTGACCCGAAAGTCGTCGGCGTCGATCGGCCGGAACAGCGGATCGTCGGCCCTGGGGTTGTAGCGACGCCGGATTTGCAGCCACTGGAATCTTGCCTCCACTGCCGACGGCGTCAGCCGGAACTGTTCCGTGGCCATGTGACAGTCAGCGCAGGAGCGGCCGTTGCCGTCCAGCCCACGCAAGTCACGATCGAAAAATGCGACCAGCCCGCGAAATACAGCGGCGCAAGGTTCGCCGCTGCACCGACGGTCGGTGTCGTCGCTGGTTGCCGGCGTATCGGCCCAGGCCAGGGGGCTCGCCAGCGCCAGATAGATATAGAAGACATAGATAAGGAGTGTCGGGGCCGCTGCGTGTGGTTTCATGGGTCGCTCCTGATGACTTTCGGACCTGACCATGCAGCGCAATCGGTGGAAGAATCCTTGGCCAGCGGTGAAAAGTTTGTGATTTTGTTCTGATCCGGCCTTCCTCTCGCCAATGACCCCTACGAGCGCCTACTACGAGTTCGGCGATTTCGTCCTGGATGTGGGCCAGCAGTGCTTGCTGCGCCGAGACACGGGACAGACGACCCTGCTCACGGCAAAGGTGTTGGATACGCTGGTGTATTTCGTCGAGCACGCGGGCGAGACGCTCGACAAGGACGTGCTGCTGCGCTCGATCTGGCCGGGCGCGATCGTCGAGGAGAACAGCCTCACGCAGAACGTCTCGACTCTGCGTCAACTGCTGGGCGAGGCGCGCGGCGAGAATCGCTACATCGCGACCATATCCCGCAAGGGCTATCGATTCGTCGCGAAAGTCACGCGTCGCGATGCGCCTGTCTCGTCGAGCACCCCAACGACCACCGAACGCGGCGCCTGCCTCTGCGCGCAGACGGCTCGTCCTGCTCGCCGCTGGCGCGGGCGTACTGATTGCCGTAAGCGCAGCGATCGCCCTCTTCTTCATGTCGACCGCGACTCACAAGCCCGCCCCCGCGGCGGACCGGACACTGGCGATTCTTCCCTTCAAGCCGTTGTTGCCGGCCGAGCGCAATGAATCGCTCGAGCTGGGCATGGCGGAATCGCTGATCTCGAGCCTGAGTCAGCACAGCCGCGAGACGATCAGTCCCCTGAGCTCGGTGCGCCGCTATGGAGCGCTCGATCAGGATCCGATTGCGGCGGGTCGCGAGCTGGGCGTCGATACGGTGCTCGACGGTTCATTGCAGCGTCGCGGCGATCGGCTGCGAGTGGCGGTGCGACTCTTGCGCGTAGCGGACGGACGGCAACTGTGGGCGCAGAGCTTCGATCAGGACTTCACGACGATCTTCGACGTGCAAGACACCATTGCCGCTCGGGTTGCGCAGGCCGTCCCGATGCGCTGGGTCGGCAGCGGGTCAACACGCGGCGCCCCCTACACGCAGGATCCGGAAGCCTACGCGCTCTACGCCAGCGGCCAATTCGCCTGGTCACGGCAGACAGAACCGAGCCTGCTGAAAGCGATCGGCTTCTTCGAGCAAGCCATTGCCAAGGATCCGAACTACGCACTCGCCTACGCGAGCCTTGGCGACAGCTACGCCGTTCTCGGCGTCTTCGGCATGCGCGCCCCGCATGAAGTGTTTCCCAAGGCGCGCCGCGCGGTGGAACAGGCGCTGTCGATCGATCCCAACCTCGCGGCGGCCCATTCGGCATTGGGACATATCAAGATGATCTACGAGCGCGATTGGGATGGCGCCGCTCGCGAGTACCAGCGGGCGCTGCAACTCGATCCCTCGTTGGCGGTCGCGTATCACCGCCGCGGCTTGCTATACGCGATGCAGGGCGATATCGATCGCGCTCTGCAGAGCAATGACCGCGCGCAACAGCTCGAACCGCTCTGGCTCGCGCCCAAGGGCGCCGCCGGCAATTTCCTCTACTTTGCGCGACGCTACGACGAGTCGATCCGGCTCCTCGAACAGGTTCTCGCCCTCGACGAACGTGCGGACAACGCGCGCGCCTTCCTGATTCGTAACCTCATCGTCAAGGGAGACTACGATCGCGCCATTGCGGAGTACGACAAGCGGCCGCTGCAAATGCCCGGTAGCAACGCGTACCGCGCACAGGCGCTCGCCCTATCGGGGCGGCGCGCAGCAGCGCTCGTAGAGTTGGATCGAGTGCTCGAGTTGTCGAAGGAACGCTACGTCGCCGCGTCCGACATCGCCTTGATCTACGCGGCTCTCGCCGACACCGAGAACACATTTCTGTGGCTGGAGCGCGCTATGGAGGATGGATCGACGTTCAATTTTCTCGCGCAGGACCCGATGTTCGATGCGTTCCATAGCGACCCGAGGTGGGCTGCGCTGATCCGGCGGATAGGGATCTATCGTCGGGTGTTGCCGGATGGGCCGCCAGCATCCGCCTCAGTGCCACAGCCGTCGCAGGCGCAAGTCGCTCGATGATGAGCACATCGTCGGCGCCGAAGCGGGCCACGGGATCGTGATGAACGACCCAAAGCGCGCCCAGCGGTGTGCCGTCAGGGTCATACAAGGGAGCGATCAGGGCTTCGAAGATCGCGGGCTGAACTCGGGCCAGATAGGTAAATGCTCGCTCAGGACGCGCCAGGACAATGGCCGTGCCGATGTCCAGGCACAGCCCGCACGGGCTGAAATTGCCCGGCGTTCCGTCCCCCTGGTGAGCAGCCAACGCGCCACTCACTGCCTCCCAAACGAAGTCCGCATGGCCGTAGCTACTGGGTCGCAGCACGCTGAGGCCCGCGCTGCCGGCGCCGTACAGGTGCAATACGGTATCCATGAGGCCCTGCAGAGCGCGCTGCGGGTCGGCAGCAGGAAGCTGCGCCAGCTCGTCGAAGGCCGCCATCTCCGCGCCTAGATTCCGCACCCAGCGACGGGCTCGCAATGTCTCCGCGCTAATGAGCAGATCGCTTGGTTGAATCATCCAGATACACTCTTCGCACTTGCCGCACTTTCTTCGTTTGTCTGTGCGCTGCCGGACATAGCTGCCGGATCGGTGAAATAGCCAAGCGGAAGCAGCCCACCGAGCGCATAGTGCGGCGTGACGCCCATCTCGAATTCGCGCGTAGGACCGTTCCTGCATCGCGCCCTGCTCGTTCGGCCGCCGGCTTCGCCGTGGAACAGCAACGAGCCCATCCGCGAAGAACTGTTCAGCATCGAACGGCTCGAGGAACACGCGTCGAGCCTGGCACGGGCACAAGTCGTCACGGCCAAGCCGCTGGCGCGCCGCTCTCTGAACGCGCGTCTGAACGACAACGATTCCGTTCTGCTCAAGGCGTATCGCGCCATCGCCGCAACTGTGGGCGAAGGTCACGCCGTGACGCCGGCAGCCGAGTGGCTGATCGACAACTACCATCTCATGGAGGAGCAGATCCGCCAGATCAAGGAAGATCTGCCGCCACGCTTCTATCGGCAGTTGCCCAAGCTGGCCGCCGGGCCGTTCATCGGCTATCCGCGTGTCTTCGGCATCGCGTGGGCCTACGTCGCGCATAGCGACAGCCGTTTCGATCCTGAGACATTGCGTCGCTTCGTCCGCGCCTATCAACAGGTGCAGCCCCTGACCATCGGCGAGTTGTGGGCAGTTGCCATCACGTTGCGCATCGTGCTGGTGGAAAACCTGCGGCGGGCGGCCGAGCGCATCGTCGGCAGCCGCGTCGAACGGCAGCAGGCCGACGACGTTGCGGACCGGCTGCTGGGCGTCAACGGATCGACTGCGCAACCGCAGGCGCTGATTCGTTACCACGAGCAGTCAGCGAGCTTCTCGCCCTCCTTCGTCGTCCAGGTCGTCAAACGCTTGCGCGATCAAGATCCGCGGGTGACGCCGGCGCTGCTGTGGCTCGAGAACCAGCTGCATGCGCAGGGAACGACGTCCGACGCTCTGGTTCGCGACGAACACCAGCGGCAGGGCGCGTCGAACGTCACCGTTCGCAACATCATCACCAGCATGCGGCTGATCTCCGACGTGAACTGGCCCGATTTCTTCGAGGACACGAGCCTGGTCGATGCGGTGCTGCGTGAGGGCAGCGATTTCGCAAGCATGGACTTCCCGACGCGCACTCTGTACCGCACCGCTATCGAGCAACTCGCACGCGGCTCTGCTCATACCGAGCTCGAGATTGCGCAAGCAGTGATAGCCGCCACTCGCACCGGCGACGCGTCGCAGCGTGCGCAAGATCCGGGTTATCACCTGCTCAGCCGCGGTCGCCGCGCCTTCGAGCGTGCCGTGGGCTATCGCGTACCCATTGGCAACTGGCTCGGCCGCTGCAGCGTGGCGATCGGACCCGGCGGCTACATTGGCGCGGTGCTGGCTCTCGCAGCGATCGTTCTCGCCGTGCCCTTGTGGATACTTGCCGACCAGGCAGTAGCAAGCTCGCACCTGGCGCTGCTCGCACTGCTTGGGTTGATTCCGGCCGTCGACGTAGCCGTGGCGCTGGTGAATCGCGCAGTCACGCGCGGATTCGGTGCGACGATGTTACCGGGCCTTGCCCTGCGCGACGGCGTTCCTGCGAACCTGAGAACCATGGTCGTCGTGCCGACGCTGCTGACGACGCACGGAAGCCATCGAGGCGCAGATCGAGCGTCTCGAAGTGCACTACCTGGCCGCGTCGCACGGTGAAGTTCATTTCGCATTGCTGTCCGACTGGACCGACGCGGCAACCGCGAGTGTCGCAGGCGACGACGAGCTCCTGCAGCTCGCCACTGACGGAATCGCACAGCTGAACCGCAGGCATGGACCCGCTGGCGAAGGTCAACGCTTCTACCTGTTTCACCGCCGTCGCGTATGGAGCGAAGGACAGCGGCAGTGGATGGGGTGGGAACGCAAACGGGGCAAGCTTCACGAGTTGAACCAATTGCTGCGCGGCGCAGCGGATACCACGTTCGTCGAGCGTGCACGGTCAAGCAGCACTGGTCGCGGCCGGTGTGCGCTACATCATCACGCTCGATGCGGATACGAGACTGCCGCGCGAGACCGTGCGGCGTTTGATCGGCAAGCTCGCGCACCCGCTCAATCGAGCCCGCTTCGACAGTGCGACAGGCCGCGTCGTCGAGGGCTATGGCGTACTGCAGCCGCGCGTCACGCCCTCGTTGCCGATCGGTCGCGAAGGATCGCTCTTCCAGCGGGTATTCTCGAGCATGACCGGCATCGATCCCTACGGTGCCGCGGTGTCCGACGTCTATCAGGATCTGTTCGGCGAAGGCTCGTATGCCGGCAAGGGCATCTATGACATCGATGCGTTCGAAGCGGCGCTTGCCGATCGCGTACCGGAAGGCTCGCTGCTCAGTCACGATCTGTTCGAGGGGACATTCGCGCGTGCCGGCCTGGCATCCGACATCGAGGTGGTTGAAGAGTTTCCCGCGCGCTATGACGTAGCCGCGGCGCGCGATCATCGCTGGGCGCGCGGCGACTGGCAGTTGTTGCCATGGATACTCGGGCGTCGCGACGTTGCCGGTCGCAATGCGCCTGGCGGCAGAGGTGGCAGGGGTTTGCTGCCTTTGATGGGCCTGTGGAAGATGCTCGACAATCTGCGTCGATCCTTGTCCGCGCCGACTTGCGTTCTTGCGCTCGTCGCTGGTTGGCTGTTGCCACCCAATGCCGCATTGCTGTGGACGACGTTCGTGCTGGCGACTATTGCATTGCCGGCACTGCTACCGGTGCTCGCTGAGATCGTGCCGCGACGACGCGGGGTTGTCGCGCGCAGCCACTTGCGCGCGCTCGTGTCCGACCTGCGGCTGGCAGTCCTGCAAACCGTATTGACCATCACCTTTCTCGCACATCAGGCGTGGCTGATGATGGACGCCATCGGCCGAACGCTGTTTCGTCTGCTCGTGAGCCGCCGCAACCTGCTGGAGTGGGTGACGGCCGCGCAGGCGCAGCTCAGTTCGCGGCTCAGCCTGCTCGGTGTCTATCGACACATGATTGCCAGCGTGGCGACCGCCGCCTTTGCGATTCTGGCAGTCGCCGTGGCCGGCCAAGGTGCGTGGTGGATAGTCCTGCTGTTCGCTGCTCTGTGGACCGCGGCGCCGGCGATCGCGCGAAGCATCAGCGTTTCTCCTCTGGTCGCCGGACGCCTGCCGGTGTCCCCGAGCGAGCTCCACTACCTGCGGCTGGTTGCCCGACGCACCTGGCGCTTCTTCGAAACGTTCGTTACGGCAGACGACCACATGCTGCCGCCGGACAATTTTCAGGAAGATCCGCACCCTGTCGTTGCGCACCGGACCTCACCGACGAATCTCGGCCTGTACCTGTTGTGCACGGTCAGCGCGCGCGACTTCGGCTGGGCAGGAACGGTTGAAACCGTTCAGCGGCTGGAAGCCACGCTCGCGACGCTGCAGAAAATGCAGCGTTACCGCGGTCACTTCTATAACTGGTATGACACTCGCGACCTGCGCCCGCTCGACCCGCGGTATGTCTCGGCGGTGGACAGCGGGAACCTCGCAGCGCATCTGATCGCGGTTGCCAATGCCTGTCGTGAATGGGTTGGCGCTCGGCTCACGCGCGCCGCCGCCATCGCGGGTATCGACGACGCGATACAGCTCACCCGCGAGGCGCTGCTGACACTGCCGGATGATCGGCGCGCGCAGTCCATCACGCGTCACCAGGTCGAAGATGCACTGAACGCACTCGTTGGCGCGCTTGACGCAGACGTGAGCGATCTTGCAGCCCATGCCGCGACGTTGACCGACGGCGCGTTCGCCCTGGCCAGCGAACAGGCAGACGAGGCGCACAGCGACATGTTGTTCTGGGCGGAGGCTGCGCAGCGCGCAATCGAAAGCTGGCGTGTCGATCTCGCGCAGACCGAAGCGTCGAACCACGCACTCGATCAGCGCTTGCTCGCCCTCGAGGCGACCACCCGCGCGATGGCGCTGGCAATGGACTTCGATTTCCTGCTCGACCCGGAGCGCAAGCTCCTTGCCATCGGCTACCGTGCCGACGAAGGCGTGCTGGACGCGAGTTGCTACGACCTGCTCGCCTCCGAGGCGCGACTGGCCAGCTTCTTCGCGATCGCGAAGAACGACATTCCGACCCGTCACTGGTTTCGGCTGGGGCGGTCGGTCACGTCGATCGGACACGGCGCAGCGCTGCTCTCCTGGTCGGGATCGATGTTCGAGTACCTGATGCCCTCGCTGGTCATGCGTGCACCTGCCGGCAGTCTGCTGGAGCGGACCAATCGCCTGATCGTGCGCCGGCAGATCGCTTATGGCGCAGCACTCGATACGCCCTGGGGCATTTCCGAGTCTGCCTACAACGCCCGCGACCTCGAGCTGACCTATCAGTACTCGAACTTCGGCGTGCCCGGTCTCGGTCTCAAGCGCGGCTTGAGCGAGAACGTGGTGATTGCGCCCTACGCTACCGGCCTTGCAGCGATGATCGATCCGCAGGCCGCGACGCGCAATTTCGCCCGACTCGCCGCGGCGGGCGCACGCGGTCGATATGGTTTCTACGAAGCGCTCGACTACACACCGTCGCGTCTGCCGGAAGGCGCGGAGGTCGCGATCGTGCGAGCTTTCATGGCGCACCATCAGGGGATGACCATCGTGGCCATCGCGAACGTGCTCTTCGATGGCAGGATGCGCGCGCGGTTTCATGCGGAGACCAGCGTGCGCGCGACGGAACTGTTGTTGCAGGAGCGCACGCCGCGGGACGTTTCGGTCGCTCATCCGAGGGCCGAAGAAGTCAAGACCGCGGCGCGTATCGGTAGCGCACAGGCGCCGGAAGTGCGCAGGCTGCACAGCACGCAGGATGCCACGCCGCAAACGCATCTTCTTGCGAACGCCCGGTATGCGGTCATGTTGACCGCTGCAGGCTCCGGATACAGCCGGTGGCTGGGTCAGGGCATCACGCGTTGGCGCGAAGATGCGACGCGCGACGATACCGGCGCGTACATTTTCCTGCGTGACGTGGCCAGCGGCCACGTCTGGTCGGCCACGTACCAGCCGAGTGGAGTCGAACCCGACAGCTACGAAGTGACGTTCGCCGAAGACCGCGCGGAGTTCACACGCAGTGATGGCACCATCACCACGCGTCTTGCAGGTGCTCGTTTCACCCGAAGACGACGCGGAGGTGCGGCGGCTGTCGATATCGAACCGCGGCGAGGACGATCGAGATCTCGATGTCACGTCCTATTGCGAGCTCGTTCTTGCGCCGCCGGCAGCCGACAGCGCGCATCAGGCCTTCTCGAAACTCTTCGTGCAGACTGAGTACGCGCCCAAGCTGGGCACGCTGCTGGCAACTCGCCGCGCGCGCTCCCCGGACGAGCCGGGAATCTGGGCGGCGCACCACGTGCTCGTCGAAGGCGAAGTATTACGCCCGCAGGAGTACGAAACCGACCGCGCCCGCTTCCTCGGGCGCGGACGCGAGATCCACGAGCCGATTGCAGTGATGGATGGGCGGCGCTTGTCCAACACGACAGGCACCGTGCTCGATCCGATCTTCGCGTTGCGCAATCGAGTGCGAATTCCTCCGGGCGCTACCGTGCGCCTGACGTTCTGGACGGCGGCTGCGGCATCTCGCGCGGAGAGTGCTCGACCTGTACGACAAGCATCACGATGCCAACGCCTACGTGCGGGCGGCCACTCTGGCATGGACGCAGGCGCAGGTTCAGCTGCGTCATCTGGGGATCACTGCGGAAGAAGCCATCCTTTTTCAGCGCCTTGCGGGCTACATCCTGTACACGGATGCATCGATGCGCCCTTCCTCGGACACGATTCGACGCGGCAGCGGTGGGCGTACCGCGCTATGGGCACAGGGTATCTCGGGCGATGTGCCGATCCTGCTGCTGAGGATCCATGACAACGACGACCTCGGCATCGTGCGGCAGTTGCTGCGAGCTCACGAGTACTGGCGGATCAAGCAGCTCGCCGTCGATCTGGTGATTCTGAACGAGCGAGCCTCGTCCTATCTTCAGGATCTGCAGACCGCATTGGAGACGGCCGTTCGCATGAGCCAGTCACGGCCGGTGACGGAAGCGCACCGAGGCGCCGATGGGGCCAAGGGCGCCGTGTTCGTGTTGCGGACTGATCTGGTCTCGGCGGAAACGCGAGCGGTGTTGTCGTCTGCGGCACGCGCCGTATTCGTTGGCCAGCGCGGCAGTATGGAAGAGCAACTCGATCGTCGTGCGCAGCCGCCGAACGTTCCCGACAGCACGCCCGCCGATCAGGTGCAACCGCGCGTGCGTGCGCGTGCACCGCCGCGGCCCGAGCTGGAATTCTTCAACGGCCTGGGCGGCTTCGACGCCGATGGGCGCGAATACGTCACGACCCTCGAAGCGGATCAGACCACGCCCGCGCCGTGGATCAACGTGATCGCAAATCCGCACTTCGGCTTTCAAACGGCTGTCGACGGTGGCGGCTACACCTGGTCGATGAACAGCCGCGAGAATCAGCTGACGCCATGGTCGAACGACGCGGTGACCGATCGCCCCGGCGAAGTGCTGTACGTGCGCGACGAAGACAGCGGTGAACTATTGGGGCCGACCTGTGCTCCGTTGCGCGATGACAGCGGCACCTACCGTGTCCGCCACGGGCAGGGCTACAGTCGCTTCGAACACGACGGGCACGAGATGGCGCTCGACCTCCTCGTGTACGTGCCGCTGCACGACTCCATCAAGATCTCGCGGCTGATCGTTCGCAATACGTCGCAACGCCGTCGCACGCTCTCGGTCACGGCCTACGTCGAATGGGTGCTCGGGACGGCGCGCGCAGCATCGGCGCCCTTCATCGTGACCGAGATCGATTCGAGCACCGGCGCGATGTTCGCTCACAACTCGTGGAACATGGCATTCGGCTCGCGCGTCGCCTTCGCCGATCTGGCCGGACGCCAGACGCAATGGACCGGCGATCGACGCGAGTTCCTCGGCCGCCACGGCAGATTGGCTCGGCCCGCTGCGCTCACCACGCATGCGCAACTGTCGGGTCGCGTGGGAGCGGGTCTCGATCCGTGCTGTGCCCTGCAAGCACCGCTGGATCTGGAGCCGGGCGAAGCCGCGGAAATCGTGTTCTTGCTCGGCGAAGCGGCCTCTGCCGGCGAAGCGCAAACGCTGCTCGCACGCTATCGATCGATTGATCTGGACGCCGTCCTGCGCGAGGTCAGGAGCTACTGGAACGAGGTGCTGGGGACGATTCAGGTGAAGACACCGGATCGGTCCATGGACATCATGCTCAACTGCTGGATGCTGTATCAGGCGCTGGCCTGTCGCATGTGGGCGCGCGCCGCCTTTTATCAGGCCAGCGGTGCTTACGGATTCCGCGATCAATTGCAAGACGGCATGGCTCTGGCTATTTCGCAACCGGCGATCACGCGCGCGCACCTGCTGCGCGCCGCGGGGCGACAGTTTGCGCAGGGCGACGTTCAGCATTGGTGGTTGCCGCCGACGGGTCAGGGTGTGCGTACGCGGATCTCCGATGATCGCATCTGGCTCGCGTACACGGCCGCGCACTATCTGACCGTCACCGGCGATCTCACGATCCTGGACGAAGGTGTGCAGTTCCTCGAGGGCGCGCAATTGACGGCCGACGAGCACGATGCCTACTTCCAACCGGCCATCTCCGAAGACAGCGCGACATTCTTCGAACACTGCGCGCGCGGACTCGATGCCAGTCTCGCACTCGGCGCGCACGGCCTGCCGCTGATCGGCACGGGCGACTGGAACGACGGCATGAATCGTGTCGGCGAGCATGGCCGTGGCGAAAGCGTCTGGCTCGGCTGGTTTCTGCACGCCACGCTGGTAGCTTTCGCGCCCGTAGCCAGCGCCCGCAACGAACAGGCGCGAGCTGCGCAATGGCTGGCGCACGCGGCGGCGTTACGCCAGTCGCTCGAGCGCGAAGCATGGGATGGAGCATGGTATCGGCGCGGCTATTTCGACGATGGCACACCCTTCGGAACTGCCGCTGGCGAAGAGTGCACCATCGACTCGATCGCGCAGTCATGGAGCGTGATGTCGGAGGCCGCCGATCCGGCTCGCGCTGCGCAGGCAATGCAGGCAGTCGATGAGCACCTGATCCGGCGCGATACTGGCCTGGCACTGCTGTTCACGCCGCCCTTCGATCGCACGTCGCTGGATCCGGGTTACATCAAGGGTTATCCGCCCGGGCTGCGTGAGAACGGCGGACAGTACACCCATGCGGCCGCCTGGTCCGTCATCGCGTTCACCAAGCTCGGCCAGGGTGACCGAGCTGCGTCGCTGTTCTCGATGCTCAACCCGATCAACCACAACTCCACGCGCAGGGGATTGCAGCAGTACAAGGTCGAGCCCTACGCCGTCGCCGCGGATATCTATTCCGTTGCGCCGCACGTCGGACGCGGCGGCTGGACTTGGTACACCGGTGCGGCGGGCTGGCTGTATCGGGCCGGCCTCGAAAGCATTCTTGGCTTTCGCAAACAAGGCGATCACCTGCTCCTGACTCCCTGCATTCCGACGCAGTGGCGGCGTTTCGAGATCACCTTCAGGCACGCTTCCGCCCGCTATGAAATCGCGGTGGAGAACCCGAACGGCGTCAGCCGGGGCGTGGTCAGCACAGTGGTGGATGACACGCCGCTGCCGGATGGAGCGTCGCGAATCCTGTTACAGGATGACGGTGCAACTCACCGGGTCCGGGTCACGCTCGGGTGATTACTCGACGAGCGCAAGTTGCAAAGTAAAAGTCGCTCCCTGCCTGGGTCCGGCGCTCACGGCTGTGAGCGTGCCGCCCTGCAACGTCGCGAGCCGACTCGCGATGGCAAGTCCCAAACCCAACCCGCCGTTGGGACGATCGAAGCTCTGCTGTGCCTGCGTGAACGGCTCAAACAGCCTGCTCGCGAATTCCTGATCGAATCCCACTCCGGTGTCTCGCACGCTGATGCTGCAGAAGGCGCCTTCCCTTACAAACGTCAACTGCACGGTTCCGCCGGCCGGAGTGAACTTGGTGGCGTTGGAGAATAGATTGTCGATGACCTGTCGCAGTCGAATGCGATCCGCTTTGATGGAGCACGGGGTGCCGTCGATCTGTGCCTGCAGACTCAGCCCAGCCTGGCCGACCCGGCCCAGCTGTTCTTCCAGGATGTCGTTGAGGAGCTCCTGCACCCCGACCGGCTCCATCTGCACCGACAATTTGCCGAGCGCAAGCCGCGAAACATCCAGCAAGTCATCCAGCATTCTGGTCATTGCAGTGGTCTGCCGATCCAGCCGTTGCACGAGTCGGGCGACGCGATCATCGGGGATCCGAATGAGAGCCATGGCATCCGCCGAGGCGCGGATCGTCGCGAGCGGGTTGCGCAGCTCGTGCGCCAACGCGGCGATGAACTGATCCTTCTGTCGATCCTTCTCTTCCAACGCCTGTTTGGCCCTCTCGAGCTCCTGCCGCTCGTGCAGATCGCGCAGTGCGATGAGCTCGTCGAACAAACGCTCGCCCATTTCGCACCGATCGGCCTCAGGGTCTGCGACCAGCAGTCTCGCGAGCTCTTCCTGCTCGTGCAGCAGCGATACCATGTCCGCCTCGGTTTCGATCTCCGGGTGCAGCATCGTCCAATAGTGCGCGGTGCGAATGAAAGCCAGGCACCCGCTGAGGAGCTCGAAGCGCCGGGGTCCGACCGCACGAGTCAGTGCATGTCTTGCCCGTTCCGAGCGCGCGGGCTCGACAAACATCAGAGCCGCGCAGGCGAAAATGGCATCCTCCATGTCCTCATCCGGATCCGGCCAGTTCTCGATGGGTGCGGCCAAGCTCTCGAGGCGTGCATAGACCAGCGCCATGTCGCGTTGCCAGGGCGTCGGGCGCCGCAGCAGACGCAGGACATCGGCTACGGTCTGAGGAACGGCCGCAGCATCGCCCGCAGAGTGTCCGTGTTCCCGCCCGAGCAGGAATCCGACGTGTCTCACGATGCAATAGCGCATCGGACAAAAGCGGGAGAGCCAGACGAACAGCCGTTCCTTGAAAACGGAGGGCAGCGGGTTGTCCAGATAACCCGCCTTGGCGAACCCCCATAGTTGCTGAATCAACTCGGGAGCCGCCTGCGCCGAACGGAAGAAATTCGGCAGGAGGCCGAAGCGCTGTGCCACTTCGGTCTCGAAGTCGTTCGAGGGATGATTAGCCCGCTCCAAGACTACACCTAGCGTGTCAGCTGTTCGGTAGAGACGACGGGGAGTGTCCTCCGCAGCGGTGCAATAATCGGTGCGCTGTCGAACTTAAGGCTACTTCTGACGCTATTGCGCTGCCTCTCACCGAACATCAGCTCGATCGCAGCGCCGGCGCCCAAATTGAGCTCGCGGCGCTCGACCAGCGCTTCGCGCGGCCAGGTGATGCTCGATCGCAGCTCCAGGAACAGCCACTCACGATAGATGCGGCGGCGGAAGATCACGCGCAGCCCATAGTCGACGATCTGCGCTTCACGATCCGACTCTCCGGCAATGCCGGCCTGGTAAGCGAAAGCGCGCCCGTTACCCAGGCTGTGATAGAGCGTCAGATTGGAAAACCACCGCACACCCTGAGTGTTCTGCGTCATCGAGCCCGAACCGGTCCAGCGCACGAGATAGTCTTCCGAGAGCTGCCGCTCCAGGTCGATCCGCGTCGTCGCGCCGAAGTGTTCCTGTTCCTCCCAAAAGATCGCTTCTCGCAGACGGATCAGATTGCGGCCGAAGAAAGGTCGCGCGTAGCGATAAGTGGCCTTGGCATAGGGCTGCAACGGCCACCCGAGCTCGGCGCCGACACTGGTGTCGAAGTGTCCGCCGCCGCGACCGCCCTGTCCGTAGCCCAGGCCGAGCAGCACCGCGTCGTCCTGCTCTCGGGCGAACTGCCGCGGCAACGCGTCGAAGTCATCGCGCAATTCGGTCACGTATTCGTCCGGATCGACCTTGCCGACGAAACCGTTGAAGCGCTCACTGAACTGCGGAAAACGTACGCGCGCGCGGAAGCGCACACTTGGATCCCATCGATCACGCTCATCCCACGATCCGCCGAGGGCCACGCTACCGTGCACGGCCTGGTATTCGTCGTCAAAACGAGCGTTGCCGAAAAAGCCGTCGAACCAGGCAGCCGATGAGCACACTGTTCTGTAGATGTCGGCGCGGACCTGGCTGAGCCAGCCAGGCTCACCAGGCTTGTCCTCGCACAGCTCCGCCACCGCAGTCGTCGGATCCTTCAGCTCGACCGGCACGACCTGCAGCCAGGCAGGCCGCAAATCGGCGACGGTGATCGTTGCCGGCTCGGACGTCGCAGGGTTCTGGACCGCCGACTCCCACGGCACAACTGGCGACCGCATTCAGTGCCCACAGAAGCGCGGCGCGCAAGGACGCTCGCCGCGAGATCAAGCTGCGCGAGGGAGCGTCAGCGTTACTGCAGTTCCCGTCGCATCGACCGACTCGGCAAAGGCAAGCGTGCCCCGCAGTTGCGCGGCAAAGGTGCGGATGAGTTGCAGGCCCAGCCCGCTCGCAACGCTGTCGGGTCGCATGCCGACGCCGTTGTCTGCGACGTGCAAGACCAGGACCTGCTCCGCCGTCCAAGTGAGATCCATGACAATCTCTCCCACGCAGCCCTGCGGAAACGCATGCTTGTACGCGTTCGTGATGAGCTCGTTCGCCAGCAGTGCCAGCGGAATGGCCTCAGCGGCGGGGAGCTCGACCGGAACGGAGGTGATCCGTAGCCGCACGCGGTCTGACATTTCAGCGAATGATTGCTTCAGGGCATCGCCCAACGCTTGCAACAGCGGCGGCAGAGGCACCTCTTGCGTGCTGGCGGCGCTCGCGTAGAGCAGTTCGTGGACATTGGCGAGCAGACGCAGACGTGCGCAGCTCGTCTGCAAGGAACAGCGCACTTGTTCGGAAGGAGTTGCGCGCGCGTGCAACGACAGCAGGCTTGCAGCCATCTGGATGGTGTTCTTGACTCGATGATGCACTTCACGAATCGCTACGTCCTTGAACTCCAGGGCTTGCTGCGCAGCGCTCTCAGCCGCCTCGGATCGCTCACGGCGGCGGCGCTCTTCCGCCAGCGCATCGGTGAGCGCGTGCCGTGCCTTCTCGTGAGATTCGAGCAAGGCCAATGCATGCCGATGCTCCGTGGCTTGTTCCAGCAGCTTGAGAGCGAGTATCAGCTGAACCGCGAGCTGCTCCATCGTCCGTACATCGTCGGAAGAAAACTGCGACGTGGAATCGTGATGAGCGACCCAGAGAGTGCCCAGCGGTTGGTTGGCGCTGTCATACAACGGAACGATCAAGTCCTGGACCATCGACGGTCGGGTCCCCTTCAAGTAGGTGAATGTGCGCTCCGGTCGTGACAGGAGAACCGTCGTGCCCGCATCGAGACAAAATCCGCAGGGACTGAAATCGCGGGTCGCGTCCGATCCTTCATGCGGGGCGAGCGCTCCGCTGATGGCCTCCCAATGAACGGTTGCCTCACCGGCCTCGCTCGATCGCAGCAAGCTCACGCCCGCCGAGCCCGCCTTGCACAAGTGGAGTGCAATTTCCAGAAACCGTCGCAAAGCGACGCGCGGATCGTCCGCCAGAATCTTGGACAGCTCGCAGAACGCCGTGACTTCGGCCTGCAGGTAGGGTGCCCGTTCAGGCGGATTCCACAGCGCTGCGGTGATGACAGGATGGGCCGGCAGAACTTCTCTCTTGGCGATGGTTGCGAGGTTCACAGAGGTTCTCCCGTGGGGCGGGTGAGACGCATGAGCTCGGTAGTCTCGAGCTGAAAAGCGTACGTAGCAGTTTTCCCTGCGGCTGTACGCCAGCGCACATAGTGCAAGAAGAAGACCGGTGCGGAGGCGCACGCTGCGAGCTGTGCGGCTCGCGTACAGACGCTCAGCTCAGCCAGGCCTAGCGTGAACCGGATTACGCACTGGAGCTCACTATGGTTTGCCGACCGAAACACGTGATCGTGGTCGCAACACTGGCGATCATCGGTTCATCGGTGGCACATGCGCTACACTCCGGTCGAAGCGAAGCAGAAAGCGACCAGCGAAGCATCCGGCAACGCGCAGCTCGTTGCCGAAGGACTGCGCGTTTTCCGCTACGACACTTTCGGTGACGAGCAGCTCTGGACGGACAAGTTACGCCTGCACGAGGTCATCGAGAAAAGCGTCGACCCGACTACCGCACTGTCAGTCGGGCTCAAGGTCGATGCCGACGTGCTGCCTGCAGGGATCCTGAAGACCGTCGACCTGAAGAGCGCGGCGACGACAGTAGCGCTCCTGAAAATGAATGCCATCGTCGGCATCCAGGCCACCGTCGACGCGGACAATCACATCACTGCGCTCGGCGTCACCTGCGCGCTGTGTCACTCGACCGTCGACGACGCTGTCATGCCGGGGATCGGTCACCGCAGAGACGGCTGGCCGAACCGCGATCTCAACGTCGGGGCAATCATTGCGCTCTCGCCCGCGCTGACGCCGCAGCAGAAGGCCGTGTACTCGTCGTGGGGCCCGGGCAAGTACGACCCGCGCTACAACCAGGACGGCAAGAGCACGCCGCTCGTGATTCCGCCGGCGTATGGGCTCGCGCAGATCAAGAATGAAACGTACACGGCGGAGGGACCGCTCTCTTATTGGAATGCGTACGTCGCCGTCACGCAAATGGGCGGACGAGGCACCTTCACCGATGCGCGGCTCGGGATCAACGTCACGCACTCACCCGACCTGGTCAGCTCCAAGCTCCCGGCGTTGCGCGCGTATCAGCATAGCTTGCCGGTACCGCGCCCGGCGGCGACGAGCTTCGATAGCAAGGGCGCCGCGAGCGGCCGCTCCCTGTTCAATCGGAACTGCGCGACGTGCCACGTCGGCGGCAGCGGCACAGACAACAACAACAGCGGCAAGCTGCACAAGCCGGAAGAAATCGGCATGGACGGAGCCTACGCGGCGCGCACCGTGAACAACGCCTACCGCACGACCCCTCTGCGTGGACTCGCCCAGCATCCCCCATACTTTCATGACGGGAGCGCGGCAACGCTGCAGGACGTGGTGACGCACTACGACCGCACGCTTGCCCTGCAACTCACAGCGCAGCAGCGAGCGGAGCTCGTCGACTACCTGAAGTCGCTGTGAGCGAGGGAGCAGACGCCGTCGACCAGCCACCGCGCGTGAAGGCAACCACCCTGCTCGTCTTGTTGGCGGTGGGTGTGATCCTGTACGTCGCGCAAGACGCATTCATCCCGGTCGCCATGGCGTTGTTTCTGGCATTGCTGTTGTTTCCCGCAGTAGACCGACTGCAGCGCTGGCACGTACCTCGCGGTCTGGCCGTGGCGATCGTCATGCTGGTCGTGCTGTTGGCCGCAGCCGGCGCGGTCAATGCAGGCTGGAATCCGGCGATAGAGTGGTTGGAGCGCGCGCCGCAGACTTTCCGCAAGATCGATCAACGTGTGCGCCCGCTGCGTGCCGTGATCGCCCGGCTCGATGAGATCACGGAACGGGCGGGACGACTGGCGCAAGGCGTCGCACAAAGTACCAAGATCGCCGCTTCGCCCACCGCGAATGAGCCAGCGACCGCGCTCGCGATGACGAAGTCGGCACTCAAGGCGTTGACCGTCATCCCGCTGGCGTTGTTCTTTCTGATCGGCGGTCCACCGCTGTTCGCACGCATGGGCGCCTCCCTGTCGGGCAGCGAGACATCTGCCAACGCGTTGCGCCTCACGCAAGCGATTCGCGTCGAGGTCAGCCGCTATTTCGCGACGATTACTCTCATCAACTTGGGTTTGGGCGCGGCCACCGCCGCTGCAGTCGCTGCCCTGGGGATGCCCAACGCGCTGCTTTGGGGAATGATCGCGGCACTGCTCAACTTCATTCCGTATCTTGGACCTGCTGCCACGATCATCATTCTCGGCGGCGCCGCGCTCGGCACGTTCGATGAGCTGGGCCGGGCGCTGGCCGTCCCCGGCTGCTTCGTCGTGCTGCATTTGATCGAGGGGCAAATCGTCCAGCCACTCACGGTCGGCCGTCGGCTCAAGGTCAACGCGCTCGTCATCCTGCTGGCCGTGTGGTTTGGATTCTGGTTCTGGGGAATCCCCGGCGTGCTGCTGGCAGTGCCCGCGCTCGTTGCCTTGAAAATAGCGGCGGAGCATGAGCCCTCCTGGCGGATCGCGCGGAATTTTCTCGCGCCGAATGAGAACTGGCGCCCGCGATCGCTCGAGCGATTGACCAAGACAGTCGAACCTGAGGTCAGTTTGCCGCCGAGGTCATCGGCCTGACCACGAGGAACGCGAACTGCATGGCAGCGATGCAAAGCAGCGCCAGCAACCCGGCGAGATAGGGCCCGGCTCCACGGTCGAAGAACAGACCGACGACATTCAGAGAGCTGGAGAACCGCGGCCACGAGCAATGCAACGATGAAGACCGCCGACCCCCAGGTTGGCAGCAGGCCGGGACGATCGCGCCGCAGACGCTGGCTGGCAGGTCTCGCGTACAAAAGATACGCGATGCTCCCCAGGCCCAGTAGCAAGCTGGCGAGCGCCCACGTAAGCGCTTGCGAAAGATGCCACGTGATGAGAACCAGCGGTGCGAAAGCCAGCAGGCAGACGCTCAGCGACATGAACATCAGGTTCCGCAAGCGGAACAGCTCCTCTGGAAGCCATTCGCCGTGCGCCCGCCGCCCGAACACGGCCACTACGCCGCTGAAACCGGCAAAGGTGGCGCCGACGCCTGCGAAGCCGAGGAGGATGTGCAAGACATGCTCGTCCACGAACGGATTCTGCGCGCTTTGCACGCGGCTTGCCTGCCCGTTCCGAAGCAGCCCTGTGTTCGTCAGCGCACCGATCTTTGGATCGCAGCGGAGGACACTCCTCGCATGGAGATCTTTCTGTCGCCGCGCAAGAGTTGGGTTGCCGTCAGTGTCGTGTGTGCCCTGTCAGCGGCCGCGCTGTGGGTCGGGCGCACGCCTTCTGCAACCCCGGCTGTCGGCGCCGAGAACCCCACTCAACTACACGCCAGCCCCGGTCTGGACAGCCACGCGCACCGAAAATGAGGCCCCTTGCCTTGAGAAGTCTCAATGGACGCAATTCACCTGACTCACATGCAGCTTGCGAAAGTCGAACCCGGCTCGCTGGTCCTCGTCGGTGCGACGGACGCTGATGCCGAGCAATACTTCGCCATCGCGGTTCATCGAGCCGGTGAGCCGTCAGCGCCGCGCCTGGTGTCCTTCCGCGGCGACCGTGGCGCCTTGCGAGCGGTCCGAACCGACCTTTCGGCGACCGAGGCGCCCGAGCGCTTCGTGCTGAGTCTGGGACGACACTTCAGCGTCGAGCCCAATCTGCTCGAGCCGATACGGATGGATTTGCGCGAGCAGTCCGCTCTCACGGCCGGGGATCTGCTCGTAAACGACGCACAGCAACTCCTCGTGGTCGAGTCTGCGAACGGCACACCGCCCCTGGTCGTTGACTTGGCCGGCGGAGAAGTGAGCGAGCTCTCGGCTGCCTCGGTCGCGGTCGTCACTCACTGGAACATCTGTGTTCGTAACGCGGAGGGCGAGAAAACTTGCGTGGTCGACACCAAGTCGCACAGGAACACCACGGCGCCTGCAACTGCGAGCTTCCCGCTACAGCGCGCGGGATGAGAGATCGCCCCCGTGACGAACAAGATCAAGAGCGTGATACCCGATATCTGGAGCACGGTACCCTGGCTGACCGCGCACAGGATCGGCGGTCATGCTTCCCTCGGCCGGTGCGATAGCCAGAGCAGGAAGCGAAACCGCAAGGGGCAGCGCTGGACCCATCGGTGGTGCCGGCTGAGGGACGCGAAACCCGCGACCCTGATTGATCCCGCCCGGCGGCTGGCCCGGGCGCGGATTTTCTGGCAGCGTTCTGCCATGGCAAGAACGATTCTCCTCTACGCGATGGCGCTTGCGGTGGCGGTCGCGGGGCTCGAATGGCTCGAATACCGCTACCTGACGCGCGCCTTTTCGACTGAGATCTACATCGTGCTGCTCGCGACCGGCTTTGCAGCCCTGGGCCTGTGGGCGGGGCATCGGCTGACCCGACGCAAGCCGCCAGCCGCATTCGAACGCAACGACGCTGCCGCCCGCTCGCTCGGCCTCACACCTCGTGAATGCGAAATCCTGGAGATGCTCGCTTCCGATCGGTCGACGAAAGAGATGGCGAAGCACCTGGGGATCTCGCCGAATACGGTCAAGACGCACGTCGCCCGGGTCTACGAGAAACTGGCAGTCCAGCGGCGCATCCAGGCGATCGACAAGGCGCGCGAGCTCGCACTGATCCCCTAGCCCAGCCGAGTGAATCCGCCGAAATCACCCATCAGGGTGATGGTGCCGGAGCGCTCCGAGGCCGAACGTCGTCACATGAAATACGCACTCACCTACGGACTGCTTGCCGGCTTCGTCATCATCGCGACGATGATCACCGGGATCGTGCTCGGCGGCCAGGACAGCTTCTTCAGCTCCGAATGGTTCGGCTACCTCGTGATGCTGGTAGCGCTGACATTCATCTTCGTCGGCGTGAAGCGCTATCGCGATGTCGAGCGCGGCGGCGTGATCAAGTTCGTTCCCGCGTTCGCGATGGGACTCGGAATCGCGGCAGCTGCCGGCGTGGCGTATGTAGCGGTGTGGGAGGTCTATCTGGCGTTCACGGATTACGCCTTCATGGACGAGTATGTCGCCGGCGTCATGCGTACCCGCCAAGCTGAAGGCCTGTCGGCAGCAGCGATGGCGCAGGAGATGGCCAAGCTGGAATCGCTGCGAACCAATTACAGCAATCCGCTGTTCCGGATTCCGATGACGTTCCTGGAGATCTTTCCCGTGGGACTTCTCGTCTCGCTCGTATCCGCCCTGCTGCTGCGAAACCCGAGGGTCCTTCCTGCTGCCGGCTGAGTCGGCCTAACCTTCGCGCAAGGTGTGCCGATAGCGACGACTGCATGGAATGCGAGTGCCGTCCTTCAGCAGCAGCCGGGCATCGCCGGTATCCAGCGGCTCGATCCGCTCCAGGAAGTCGAGATTCACGATGTAGCTGCGATGCACGCGTACGAAACGCAGCGGGTCGAGCCGGTCCTCGATTGCCGTCATGGTCGAGCGCAATGGATAGACGTGTCCGCGGACGTGCAGGTTGACGTAGTTCTCGGCGGCTTCCAGCCACTCGATATCGCTCGCGGGCACCAGAAACTCGGCGCGCAGTTTGCGAACCAGAAAGCGCGCGGGCCGGTCGACTGCTTCGACAGGAGGCCCCGCGTCCGGCGCGACGAGCAGCCGGGCTTCGCCGCGCAATCTGAGCAATAGCAGTCGATAGAGATAGACGACTCCGAGAATGAAGGCATACGTCCTCACGTCCTTGAGATATTCGTAGGCCAACTCGCGCGGCCAATCTCCGAAGCTGTAGCGCGAGCCGGCGATTTCATAGATGAGATGCCGCAACGCCACCATGCCGAATACGTGAACCAGCGAATACACAACGGTTGCGAGCAGGTGCCAGGGCACGGCTCGTCGCCATGTGCCCGGCTGGAAGGGAAAGCGCCGCTCGAACGCCAGCTGTGCCGGCACGAGCGCTAGCAGCATGACTGTGCTGGAGAACTCCCACGTCACCGGCTCCCACCAGGCAAATGCCAGCGAGCGCCGCTCGACGTCCATGATCGCGACGATGCTGTTGGCCACGACGTTCAGCAGCCCCCACACCATCCAGAAAGTGACTTCCCACGCACGGCGATGGCGCAGATAGCGTTCGAGCAACACGGGGGTGACCGGCGGCATTGCGCGATTCTACCGGCGCAGGCCATCGCCGAACGTCACGACCAGCCGCTGCTCATCCCTCGTTCCCGGCGCCTGGTCACTTTCGGCTGGCAATCTGCGGGCTGGCGTGCCCAGCATGGCTCTCATGAGAACGACCTTGCTGCTATGCCTCGCACTGTCCATGGCGAACGCGCGCGGAGCGCCGGAGCTCATCGGACCCGATAACGCTCACCGGCTGGCTGTAGCCTGGACCTACGACACTCGGGATCCCATCGAATCGCTCGCGCCCGGCGGCGATGCTCCGCTCTTCGAGGCTACGCCAGTGCATGTGGCTGGGCACCTCTACCTGTCGACCCCCCTCGGCACGGTTGCCGCGCTCGATGCAGAGACCGGCGCAGAGATCTGGAGAGTCAACCTCGGCGTTGCACGCGACGTCGACTACAGCGATTTTGCCAATCGCGGTCCCGCCGTACAGGGCAATCGTCTGTACATCGGCACGGTCGATGCTCGCCTCGTCTGCCTCGACCGCAGCAATGGACAGCGCTGCGCGCATTTCGGACGTGACGGTCAAGTAGATCTCTCCGCTGGGCTGAGGCGTCCGCCGCAGTCGCGCGCTGAGTATGGCGTCACCTCGCCACCCGCGGTCTTTCGCAATCTCGTGATCGTCGGCTCATCGGTGGCCGACAACAGTCGAGCGCGCATGCCGTCCGGCGAAGTGCGCGCGTTCGACGCGACAACCGGCGCACTCAGGTGGACGTTTCATCCATTGCCGGCGCAGGCCGCTGCGGGCGGCGCGAATGCGTGGTCGCGCATCGTCGTCGATGAAGAAAACGCGCTGGTGTTCGTTCCGACCGGCAGCGCGAGTCCAGACTATTTCGGAGGACTGCGAGTCGGCAACGACGGGCATGCGAACTCGATCGTTGCCTTGCACGCGCTCACGGGCGAGGTCGCGTGGCACTTCCAGACGATCCATCACGATTTGTGGGACTACGATGTCGCCTCGCCGGCGCTGCTCTATCCCGGCGAGAGCGGACCCGCGGTTGCCGTGGGCACGAAGGTCGGCCATCTGTTCCTGTTCGACCGTCGCACCGGCCGGCCGCTCTTCCCGATCGTCGAGCGCGCCGTCCCCGCCAGCGATGTGAACGGAGAAAAGGCGGCTGACACTCAGCCCTTTCCCTCGAAACCTGCGAGCCTCGTTCCGCAGCACTTCACAGAGAAAGACCTGTGGGGAGCCACGCCGGAAGATCTCGATGCTTGCCGCCGCATACTAGGCACGCTGCGCAACGAAGGCGTCTTCACACCTCCGAGTCTGCGAGGCAGCTTGCACGTACCCGGCAACATCGGCGGCCTGCATTGGGGTGGCCTCGCGTGGGATGCTCGCCAGCGACTACTCATTGCGCCGGTCAATCGCTGGCCCGCCATCATTCGCCTGCTTCCGAGGGCGCAGTTCGACGAGGCGAAGAAGGCTTTCCCTGCGCGGGAGACCACCGAGCAGGATGGCACGCCCTACTCCATGTCTCGTGAGCCGTTCGTCGCGCCTTCCGGCGTCCCGTGCAGCGCTCCGCCTTGGGGAGAGCTCGTTGCGATCCACGCGGAAAGCGGCGAAGTTGCTTGGCGGGTGCCGCTGGGTGACTTGCGCGAGAAAGGGCTGCCCAGCTCCGGTGCAGCGACCGGCTCGCCGAATCTCGGCGGTCCTGCAACCACGCAGACGGGCCTCGTGTTCATCGGCGCGACGCTCGACGACTACTTTCGCGCGTTCGACACACGCAACGGGCGCGAGGTCTGGAAGGCGCGATTGCCCACCAGTGCACGAGCCACTCCGCTGGTATTCACCACGCCGAGCGGACGGCACATGGTCGCCATCGCTGCGGGCGGACATGACCATCGCCTGTCCAGAATCGACACGAAGATGGTCGTATTCGCGCTGACGAAGTAACCGAATGCTACGGGCAAACGAACGCGCTCAAGTACCAGCGCGTGGCTTGATTGCTCTTCACGATCTCGAACTGCGATGACGGAACGACTCCCTCCGCGAGGCCTTTCAGAGCGTCAGCCTGGGCAGCTTCGTTCTTATCGCGGCGAATCGCATAGCCGGAGACGCGATAACCCGGCTTCGCATTGATCGAGTCCGGAAGCATGCGCGCGCGGATTCGTCCTTTTGCTCCCTGCTTGGTCAGCTCACCCTCGATGGCGTTGGCGCTGTCGCGTGCCGGCTGACCTGAGCGTTCGCACCAGAAAATATCGACGTCCCAGTCGTGCCAGGGCACCGCTGTGGTTGCGGGCGGTGCGGCCGCAGGCTTCGGCGCTGCCTGCTGGGCGACCGCGCTCTCCATGTTGAACTTCTGCTCGTCCTTGAGCACCTTCTCGACGGCCTGACGCACTTCGGGCACTGTCGTCTTGGACGCGCCGAAGACCTGCAGCAGCTGCGTTCGCAGCGGCTCGGACGCCATGACGACGACGAGCGCAGTGGCGGCCTGCTGCTGTTTCTCATCTTTCTCTTTCAACGAAGCCGTGACGGCGTCATACACGCGAAACGTGAGGTCCTCGTCCAGCTTCCTCACGTTGCGCTCCGTCATCAACGCATCGAGCGCCAGCTCCTGCTGCTTGAGCTTTTCCTGGACTTCCTGCTGCCGCAGGTCGATCTGACTCTTGACCTGCGAAACCGAATAGTTGACCCAGGCCGCGAGCAGCGCCGCGGCGACGGCGCTGAAGGGCGCGACGACATTCTTGATGAAGTCACCCATTCCAGACCCCCAGGCGAGAACGCAGTGAGCGAATATCGGCAGCCATCCGATCCACCGCAATTGGCCTTAGGTTCGTTATGCTTCGCCCGATGAACGACGCCCCGCTCGCCGAGCTCTCGCCCGCCGCCCTCGCTGTCGAGCTCAAGCAACGATTCGGCTTCGATTCCTTCCGGCCCGGCCAGGAAGCGATCGTGCACGACATCCTGCGCGGCCGAGACGTCCTCGCGATCATGCCGACGGGCGGCGGCAAATCGCTGTGCTTTCAGCTGCCGGCGCTGCTTCAGCCCGGCGTCTGCATCGTGGTGTCGCCCTTGATTGCGCTGATGCAGGACCAGGTGCGCCTGCTGCAGGACAACGGCATCGAAGCGACGTTCATCAACTCATCGCTCGATCGCGCCGAGATGTCGCGACGCTTCGCGAGGCTGGAGCGCGGCGAGCTGAAGTTGCTGTACGTCGCGCCGGAGCGGCTGCTGCAGGCCGAATTCGAACAGGAGGTCATGCCGCGGTTGCAGGCTACTCACGGCATTTCGTCGCTGGTCGTCGACGAGGCCCATTGCGTCTCGGAGTGGGGCCACGATTTCCGCCCGGAATACCGCCAGCTGCACCGGATGCGCACGCGCTTCGCGGACGTACCGATCGCTGCGTTCACTGCGACAGCAACTGAGCGGGTCAAGCAAGACATCGTGCGGCAACTCGCGTTGCGCGAGCCGTGCATGCACATGGCCAGCTTCAACCGGCCCAATCTGTACTACGCCGTGCGGCCGAAGACCAAGGCGACGTACACGGAAGTGCTCGAGCGCGCGCGTGCCAACAACGGCGCGGGCATCGTGTATTGCCTCTCGCGCAAGCGTGTCGACGAGCTCGCGCAGCGGCTGCAAAGCGATGGCATTCGAGCATTGCCATATCACGCGGGCCTCGAAGCCCACACGCGGCGCGACAACCAGGAGGCGTTCATTCGCGACGATGCGCAGGTGATCGTCGCCACCATCGCGTTCGGCATGGGCATCAACAAGCCGGACGTGCGCTGGGTCGTGCACTACGACCTGCCGAAAACGCTGGAGGGCTACTACCAGGAATCCGGCCGCGCCGGCCGCGACGGCGAGCCCGCGCGCTGCGTCCTGTATTTCGGCGCAGGCGACATCCGCACGGCCGAGCTCATCATCGCGCAGAAAGTCGATCCGGTGAGCTTCGAGCCGCTGGCGGACGAGCAACGCATCGCCCGCCAGCAGTTGCGACACGTACTGAACTACGCAGAATCGAGCGAGTGTCGCCGCGCGGTGCAGCTGCGCTACTTCGGCGAGATCTTCGAAGGCAAGTGCAGCGCGTGCGACAACTGCACCGAGCCGCGCACGTTGCTCGATCGTACGACGGAGGCCAAGCAGTTCCTGTCGTGCATCGCGCGGCTCGCGCAGCGGCATGAACGCTATGGCGTCGCATACGTCATCGAGGTCCTGCGCGGCGGCGAGACCCAGCGCGTGATCACCCGCGACCACGGGAGCCTGAGCGTGTACGGCATCGGCAAGCACCTTGGCTTGAACGAATGGCGCGACATCGCCCGCGCGCTGCTGCATCAAGGCCTGATGACTCAATCACAGGACGGGTACGCCGTGCTGTCGCTGAACGAGGCGAGCTGGCAAGTGCTTCGCGGAGAGCGAACGGTTCACGTTGGCGAATCGGTCAAGCCGGCGCGCGGACGGAAGGCAGCGAAGCCAGTCGCAACGGGCGGCGACGATGCGCTGTTCCAGGCATTGCGCACGCTGCGCAAACGTCTCGCCGACGAAGCCGGGATGCCGCCGTACATCATCTTCAACGATGCGAGCTTGCGGGACATGGCGCAGCGTCAGCCGACGACGCTCGAGGACTTTGCGACGATCGCGGGCGTCGGGCAGGCAAAGCTGGCGCGCTACGGCAAGCAGTTCGTGGAGCTGATTCGGGCGACGTTGTAGGAATTCCAGCCCGGCGCCTGCAGGCGATTGCGCCGCCTGCTCGCAACCTCTTCCCGACTGGAACGTTCACCGGGATGAACCGCACCTCCGCACGTAACCGCGCAATCAACACTCCGAGTCAGCAGCCATCTATTGCGGAGTCGTCGCTACCCGCCGATCGCAGACTACGCCGCGATCGGCGACGGACGCACCGTCGCGCTGGTGTCGCGTGAAGGTGCGATCGAGTGGCTCTGCCTTCCGCATTTCTCTGCACCGTCCGTGTTTGCCGCGATGCTCGACCGCGACAGTGGCGGCGTCTTCGCGATCTCGCCTGAGCTGTCGCATACGAGCACACGGCGATATGTCGACGATACGAACGTCCTCGAGACCACATACAGCACAACGACCGGCGTCGTGCGAGTCACGGACTTCATGCCGATGCCCGCCGACGCGCATCGACTGGAGCCGATGCGTGAAGTGCTGCGAATTGTCGAGGGCATCGAGGGCAGTGTCACCCTACGCGTGATCGTGGATCCCAGACCGGACTATGGGCGGGGCCGCACGAGGCCATCCGACGGGGTGCATTGGGTTGGACATGGAGCTGGGGCAATGAATTGCTCACTCTCAACACCGATGCGCGACTGCGCATCGTCGCCCGGCACGAATGCGACCGCGCTCGATGCGAGCGTCACGATCTCCGCAGGTTCGAAGTACTCCTTCTCTTTGTGCTACACGAAGGGCGACATCGGCTGCAGCGCGCCGCTCGGAGCGGCCTCGGAACAGCGGCTCTCGACGACGCTCGAGTGGTGGACGCAGTGGGCAGGTCGCTGCAGCTACGACGGCCCGTATCGCAGCGTCGTGATCAGGAGCGCTCTCGCGCTCAAACTGATGACGTATTCACTGTCGGGCGGCGTTATCGCTGCGCCGACGACGTCGTTACCCGAAGCGTTGGGCGGCAACCGTAACTGGGACTATCGATACTGCTGGCTGCGCGACGCCGCGTTGACGATGCGCGCGTTCACTGGCCTCGGATTCATGGATGAAGCGCGCGCATTTTTCGCTTGGCTCGTGCACACGACACGACTCACCTGGCCAAGCTTCAGGTCCTCTACGACGTGCATGGTCGAACCGACGTGCCTGAGTGCGAACTGTCCCACTGGGAAGGCTACGCTCGCTCGAAGCCTGTCCGCATCGGCAACGGTGCCGCCAAGCAATTGCAACTCGACACATACGGTGGCGTGCTCTCCGCCGCGCTCGACTACGTGCGAAGCGGCGGCAAGATCCAGGCTGACGAGGCGCGGCTGCTTGCCGGTTTCGGCCGCAGCGTGCTGGCTCTGGGCACGACCCGACAACGGCATCTGGGAGATCCGCGGAGGCAGCCGGCACTACACGCTCAGCAAGGTATGGTGCTGGGTCGCGCTCGATTGTCTTCTCCAGCTTCATCAGCGAGGAGTCATCGAGGTCGATACAGCGCGCATCCGGGCAGGTCGCGAGGCGATCGCGCACATCATCGAGTCGCGTGGTTTCAACGCGCAGCTGTCGAGCTACGTGCAGACCTTCGATGGCGATCGAGTCGATGCGAGTCTCCTGCTCATGGCGTCCCTGGGCTACAAGGACCCGAACGATGCCCGCATGCGCGGCACCTATGACCTCATCTGTAGACGGCTCGGTCGCAATGAGCTGCTGTACAGATATGAACAGGACATCGACTGCCTGCCGCCGGGCGAGGGCGCGTTCGGCATCTGCTCCTTCTGGGCCGTCGACTACCTCGCCTGCCGCGGCGACGTCGATGCTGCGCGAAAGATGTTCGAGCACGTGATCTCACTGGCGAACGATCTCGGTCTGTTCGCCGAGGAGATCGATCCGGAAGACGGCAGTCAGCTGGGCAACTTCCCGCAGGCTTTCACGCATGTTGGCGTGATCTTCGCGCGCCTTGTCGCTCGCGCGTGCCGAGCGCCGCAAGGAGAGCAATCGATGACGCTCGATCTGCTGCCAAGCCTGGTGCTTTGGGGATTGATCGCGACTGTAGCGATGACGACGATCCTCTCGGGCAGCCAGGGGCTGGGATTGTCGCGCCTCAGCCTGCCCTTTCTCGTCGGCACGATGTTCACAGCGGATCGCAGCCAGGCAACGATCTTCGGATTCATCCTGTACGTGATCGGTGGCTGGCTGTTCGCCCTGCTCTACTTTGCGTTGTTCGCCAGCATCGACATGGCCAGCTGGTGGCTCGGTGCCGCGCTCGGGTTCCTGCACGGGCTGTTTCTCCTGCTCTGTGCCCTGCCCTTGTTTCGTACATGCATCCGCGGCTCGCCTCCGAGCACGACGGTCCCGCCAGCGGCTTTCGGCTGGAGCCTCCGGGCTTCATGGGGCTCAACTACGGGCGCACGACGCCGCTCACCACACTGCTCGCACAAACGATCTATGGATTGACGCTCGGCATGTTCGGGCAGATCTCGCAGCGGATTGTCGACGGCGCCGGAGGCTGACATGCCGCAGGTTGTCGTCATCACCGGCGGATCGGCAGGTATTGGCCGAGCGACTGCGCAGGCCTTCGCTCGCGCTGGCTACCGCGTCGGCATCCTGGCTCGCGATCCGCAGCGAGTCGAGTCGGCCTGCGAGGAGATTCGCAGCAACGGCGGTCGTGCGCTCGGCATTTCGATCGATGTTGCCGACGCCGCGCAAGTGGAGCACGCCGCAGAGCGCATCGAACACGAGCTTGGTCCGATTTCGGTCTGGGTGAACAACGCGTCCACGACGGTGTTCGCACGCGTGCTCGACATGACCGCCGAGGAATATCGACAGGTCACGGCAGTGGCCTATCTTGGCGTCGTGCACGGCACGATGGCTGCACTCAAGCGCATGCAACCGCGCAATCACGGCGTCATCATTCAAACAGGCTCGGCGCTCGCCTACCGCTCGATTCCATTGCAATCCGCCTACTGCGCGGCGAAGGCGGCGATTCGCGGCTTCACCGATGCCCTGCGTTGCGAGCTGATCCACGATCGCTCGCACGTTCGCCTGACGATGATGCAACTCTCCGCGTTCAACACACCGCAGTTCGACTGGGCACGCAGCAAGTTGCCGCGGCGGCTTCAACCTGTACCGCCGATCTTCCAGCCCGAGATCGCTGCCGACGCGATCGTGCGGGCGGCGAGGCATCCCACGCGGGAAGTCTGGGTCGGCTGGCCGGCAGTGAAGACGATCCTCTCGGCGCGGCTGTTTCCCGGGCTCGGCGATCGGCTCGCAGCTCGCAACGCCTATGAAGCGCAGATGACCGACGAGCCTGCGCAACGATCGCGCGGACAATCTCTTCGAGCCGGTTCCCGGCGACTTCGGTGCGCACGGCAGGTTCGATGAGCGCGCCAAATCGGGGAGCGCTCAATGGTTGCTCTCGAAGCATCGCTGGAGCGCGGCGGCGCTCGCGACGCTGCTGATTGCGGGTGCAGCCGTGGTTTCCGCTATATCGACTTCAGGTACTCGATCAGGTCGCGCCGTTCGTCGTCGGTCAACGAGAACTTCAGCACGCCTTGGTAGTGAGTGACGACTGAATTCAGATCGGCGAAGCGGCCATCGTGATAGAAGCCGCCTTTGGCACGAGTGAACAGCCCCGCCAACGGAGTGGTTCGATACATCTTGTCCGGCGAGCGGCTCGCCTGGAAGTCGTCGATCCCGATCTCCTCAGCCGTGTGCATGGGCCAGCCGGGTTCGCTGAAGAGCGGCGGCACGTGGCAGCTTGCGCACTTGGCTTTGCCACCGAATACGGCCTGCCCGCGTGCCGCAGCCTGTTCGTCGTACGAATCCTTCGGCGGCTTTGGCGCAGGAATCGACAACTGATAATAGTGAAGGGCGGCGAGCTTGGACGTGACCATGTCGGGATTGCTGCGTTTGTTGGCAAATCCCGTCTTGCTCGTCAGCGGAAACTGTTCGATGCCGAGGCGGCGATCCACGAACGTGCCTTTGCCGTACATCTGCGTGTTCGCAACGTAGGCATTCCAATAGGGAATCGAGCCCCATCCGCCATAGGTGTGGAGATTCTGACCGGCGAGACCGAATGCGGCAGGCAAAACCGTTGCGCCAGACTTGCCGTCCGGTCGCAGCCCCTTGCCATCGAAATTCAGCTCTGCATCGTACTTGCCAGGTCCCCAACTACTGAGCACTGCCTTCACCTTCGTGGTGTCGGCGCCGAGAAGTTGCTCGATGGGCCGCAGATTGGGCGCAAGCGCGACGATTGCACCTACATTCAAATCGCGATTCGGCCAGCCGTCGAGCCGGCGTCCGATGCCTTTGACGAACGAGTCGTCGACTGTCGAGTGGCACAGCGCGCAAGTAATACCGATCGAGGTCACGTTGTTATCGTTGTCCACGACAGCCTTGACCCCGACGACTGCGCCGGCGCGAAGCAACTCGAGTGTCGTTTCGGGATTGTCGAGGCTGACTCCTCCCTCCTTGAGGACTTCAACCAGCAACTTCGGTACCGCGCCGACGTCTGCTTTCAATCCCAGCTGCAGCGCTTGCCTTGGAGTGAGTCCAGGTCCGACTCCGCCCTTCTTCTCGCCCAGTATCGCCTTGTGCAGCTGTAACTGATCGCCCCAAAAAGCTTCGCTGCCGAAGGTATCCCAGCGAAAGATTTTCTTGCCGTCTTCCAGCATCTGGTTCGAGTTCGCGGTGATCTTGTCTTCCCACTCCCCGCGCGGTGCTGCTTGCGTCCGTGCGGCAGGATCCGTCTCGACGTCCTTCGGGACCGAACGACAAGCGCCGGCGCCAAGAACCAGCAGAGCAATAGACGAAGCTATCAACGAACGCGCAAGGTTCATGGCAGGTCTCCTCCGTAAGCAACACAACCTCGCAATCCGGTAGGCCGAGCAAAGTTCCTCAGGTCTGCAAGGTTCCCGAAGGTTCCCGTTGTATCTGCAACACGGAACACGCGTAGCGCAGGAATTACCCGAAACGGACGCGTAACGGCGGATGCGCGCTGGATGTCAAGCTCTTGAAGCGAGGGCGCCGGTGGGGCGACACTCGCAGCCATGAGCGATCAACCCGGCGATTCGTTACCCAAGGGCATCCAGCTGACGCCCTTCGATCCCCACTTTCGCGATCACCCTTATGAGGTGTTGAAATCGGTGCGCGAGCGCGCGCCGGTCATGCACGACGACCAGTTCAATCGCTGGTATCTCACCCGGTTCGACGACGTGCGGCAGATCCTGCGGGACAAGGACATGAGCGCCGACCCGCGCAAGGCCAATCCTACGTCGTATATTGCAAAGATCGCGGCGCTGACGGGAATGACCCAGAGCGGCTCGACCGGGGTGTCGATGTTGTTCATGGACGATCCGGATCACCGCCGCGTGCGCGGGCTGGTCAACAAGGCCTTCACGCTCAAGGCGGTCGAGGCATTGCGGCCGCGCGTGCGCGAGATCGCGACCGGGTTGCTCGCGCAGATCGAGGGTACCGAGTTCGACTTGATGACATCGTTCGCCGGCGTGCTGCCGGTCATCGTGATCGCGGAAATGCTCGGCATCGATCCGGCGGATCGCGATTCGTTCAGGCGCTGGTCCGAGGTCAGCGTCGCGGCGTTCTTCAATCCGTTTCGCACGCCGCAGCAGAGCGAAGCGGCCATGCAGGCGCAGCAGGAGCTCAACGATTATTTCCAGAGAATGATCGAGCTGCGGCGCGCCGCGCCGCGCGACGACCTGATCAGCGACATGGTGCACGCCGAGGAAGCGGGCGATCACATGACCGACGAGGAAATCGTCACTCAGTGCAACCTGCTGTTGATCGCGGGCAACGTGACCACGACGGACCTGATCGGCAACGGCGTGAAGGCGCTGCTCGATCATCCGCAGGAGCTGGCCAAGCTGCGCGCGCGACCCGAGCTGATCAACAACGCGATCGAGGAAATCCTGCGCTACGACTCGCCGGTCACGAACTCCGGCCGCAACGTGCAGCGTGAGCTGTCGATGCGCGGCTGCCCGATGCAACTGGGCGACAGCATCACGGTGTCACTGGCCGCCGCCAATCACGATCCGGAGGTGAACCCGGATCCGCAGCGTTTCGACATCGAGCGAGCCGACATCCAGCATCAGTCCTTCGGAGGCGGCAAGCACACGTGCCTCGGCGCACCGCTCGCGCGCGTCGAAGCGCAGGAAGGGATCACCGCGTTGCTCCAGCGCTTCCCGAACCTGCAGCCGTCCCCGCGCGGACTCAAGTACCGCGCCATTCCGAGTTTCCGCGGCATGTCGGAGTACTGGCTGCAGGCTCGGGTCTGAACGCGCGCCGCGGCTCACTGCTCCAAGTTGCAATCTCCTGACGGACGCAGAAACCGCCCGGTGCACCACAGGACTACACCGTGGATCGCCTGCGTCCCGAAGTGGTTGCTGGCAGGTGTGCCGATCGTCAACGTCACGTTCGAGTACTTCACGCTCCCTCCTCCGAGCACGCAAACCGTGAACGGCGACGGGTTGCCGAACGGCGCCGGTGAGCCGTTGCCCGTCACGAATGCCGTGCCGGTGATGGCAAAGCCTTCCGTAACGGCGGGGCTGAACGTGGGGCAGCGCGCCGGCCAGTCGAGGGTGAGTACGCCGTCCGTCATGCTGATGTGATGGGTATGGGCGCCGCGCGTCGTCGGATCGTCCTTGTTCACGGTGCCCTGCGTGATGCCGTAGTCGGATGTCTGCATGTCCATCGCGGCCGAGAACTTGGCCGTGCCGCGACGTTCGTCCACTTCCAATGACCACTTGCCGCGCATTTCATAGGGACCGCCCTTTACGATGGCGGCCGAGGGTGTGTGGTCGTTGAGCAATCCACTGTAGTGGACGGGTAGCGTATTGGAGGGACCGTGGTCCCGATCTCCCGCCAGCGCCTCGGTGAGGCCGAACGCTAGCGGCGCCACCAACACCGCCATGCCGCAGGCGGCCCGTTTCAAGTCTTGATGCCTCATTGGACTTCTCCCTTCGCCGTTGTTGAAATTCCCGGTCTGAAGGGGTTACTAGCTCACGGCAGACAGCAGGGTCCGGAGCGAAACGCGACTGAAGTACGAGAAAAAGACGAGGGATACTCCGCTCATGTCAGCAACGAGCGCGTCCAGGCCAGATTTCCGTCTCGGTGACTGGCTCGTCCGGCCCAGTCTGGCAACGATCGAGCGCGGCGCCGAGGCGGTGCACGTCACGCCGAGGTCGATGGCCGTATTGGTCTACCTGGCAGATGCTGCGCGGCGAGGTCCGCTCCAGAAACGAGATTCTGGATGCAGTGTGGCCGGGAATGTCCGTTACTCCGGACGCGCTGTCGCAGTGCGTTGTCGAGTTGCGCAAGGCATTTCGCGATGACCCGAAGCACCCCGCGGTCATCCAGACGATTCCAAAGCTCGGCTTGCGGCTGCTCACTCCGGTCATGCCTGTCGCGGCCGTCGAGGTCGAGCCACAGCCGCAGCATCCCGCGCCGGTCGGGCGGAAGCCGTCATCAAAGGCCGCGCTCATCACTGGCCTCGTCGTCGTAGCGATCGGAAGCGCTGCCCTGCTGTGGAACGCGAGGACGCCCAGCGCCTGGCAGGATCCGCTGGTCGGCGCGGACTTCACCACCGTGACGGATTTCATCGGCTCGGAGGAGCACGCCACGATTTCGCAGGACGGCAGTTTCATCGCTTTCGTTTCCGACCGCGATGGTGCGTGGGATGTCTTCGTCGGCCAGACCGGCACCGGCGACTTCCAGAACCTGACGCGCGGACGGATTCCCGAACTGCGCAACCCGGCGGTGCGAATGCTCGACTTCTCCCCCACGGGATCCGAGGTGATGATCTGGTCGTCCAAGAACAGGAGTTGGAGCATCCCCGTCGTTGGCGGCGACCTGCGCCCAGGGCCTGCAGGCATTGCCGAGATTGCCTGGTCTCGGGATCGAACGCGCGTCGTCTACCACCCAGCGGCACCTGGCGACCCGCTACTCGTCGCCAATGCCGACGAGATCTCGCACGGCCAACAGATCTATGTCGCACCATCGGGCATCCACTGTCACTTTCCACTCTGGTCGCACGACGGCAAGACGATCTACTTCGTGCGGGGATTCGTGCCGGACGAAATGGATCTCTGGCAAATTTCCGCCGGGGGCGGCGATCCGCAGCGCCTGACGTGGCACAACTCGCGAGTCAGCTTTCCGACGCTGCTCGATCAGCGAACGCTTCTTTATCTAGCGACGTCCGCCGATGGATTGGGACCGTGGGTCTATGCCTTCGACCTCGAAAGCCGGACCACGCATCGCGTGAAGTCCGCGAGCAACGCATACACATCGCTCGCGGCGACGGCTGACAGCCGACGCCTGGTCGTCACTGAGGCTCACCCGACAGCCGGCCTCTGGAGTGTGCGATTGACGGATGGGATCGCTGGCCCGGACGCCGTCACGCAGATTCCCATTCACACGCAGCGAGGTGTTGCGCCGAGGCTCGGACCCGACTCACTGCTGTATCGAGCACCGAAGGCGGGAACGGACGCAATCTGGAAGCACGAGGGATCGGCGGACGCACGCGAGCTATGGAGCGGCCAGGAAGGCCGTGTCATCGATGGACCCGCGCTGAGTGCGGATGGCCAGCGAGTCGCGTTCACCGTGCAGAGTCGCGGCAGAACCTGGCTCTACCTGATGAACTCGGACGGCAGCGGCGCGCGCAGGTTAGCCCAAGAGCTCGACGTTCGCGGTACGCCGGCGTGGTCGCCGGATGGAAAGTGGATTGCGATCGCAGCACTGCACGAAGGCGAGCCGCGCTTGTTCAAAATACCCGACACTGGAGGTCCAGCCGTTGCGCTGACCGATGAGCACGCACTCGATCCGGTGTGGGCGCCTTCAGGCCGATTCCTCGTGTACACGGCGGCCGACGTCGGCACGGTCTTCGAAGTGCGCGCGGTGGGCGCCGATGGCGCGCCTCACGCGATACCGAAGCTCAACCTGACTCGGGGCTCGAGACGTCTGGCGTTCCTGGGCGCCGACGAGAATACGCTCGTGGTCCTGAAGGGCGCGATGTCGCGCAAGGAATTCTGGGCTGTCGATCTTCGCAGCGGCGCAGAGCGCGCGTTGACGGCTTGGGCCCGGTCAGGTCATCGGAGATTTCGATGTCGCCGCTGACGTCGCAGTCGTGTTCGATCGCGCCCGCGAAGAGTCGGACATCGCGCTGATCGAGTTGACCGAGCCGAAGTAGGCAGCGCGAATCATGTCGCCGCGATGATCTACGCCGGGCATTTGCCTGGCTGAA
>CAWHNL010000002.1:0-50546 GCA_963830745.1 uncultured Gammaproteobacteria bacterium | reverse complement strand
TCGCGCTCGCCGTGGAGAAGCTGTCAGGCGCCGGGTATCGCTACATCGGCATGGACCACTTCGCACTCCCTGACGACGATCTCGCTCAGGCGCAGGAGCGGGGAACTCTGCAGCGGAACTTCATGGGATACACCACGCACGCGGACTGCGATCTGATCGGATTCGGCATGAGTGCGATCAGTCACATCGGGGATAGCTTCAGCCAGAATGCGCGCGATCTACCTGGCTGGCAGCGCGCCATCGACGGCGGACACCTGCCGGTCTGGCGTGGTCGACACCTGCATTTCGATGACGTGCTGCGCGGCGAGGTCATCCAGCAGCTCATGTGCCAGGGGCGTATCGACATCTGCGCGATCGAGGCACGCTTCGACGTGAACTTCCCGGAGTACTTCGCCGAAGGATTGGCACGACTGCACCCATTGATTGCCGATGGGCTCGCCACACTCACGGCGCAATCGATCAACGCGACCGCGCGCGGGCGCCTCTTGTTGCGAGTGATTGCCATGTGCTTCGACCGCTACCTCGACGCTGCGCCGCTGCCGGCGACCCGCCCGCAGTTCTCGCGCGTCATCTGACAGATTTTCAAGTAGAGAGCCACGTAAATGAGTACGCAGAGAAAATTGTGGATCGGCCTGGCCGTGCTGCTGGCCGTGTCGTTCGCGGCCTTGCTGTGGGTCGGCAGCGAGATTCATCGCGTCATGCCGCCCGATCCCGTCGGCAGTCGTCACCGATCGCGGCGAGACGATCTACACGCGCGCCGACATCGAGAGGGGCCGGCAGGTCTGGCAGTCGATCGGCGGCCAGCAGCTCGGCTCGATCTGGGGTCACGGCAGCTACGTCGCGCCGGACTGGACCGCCGACTGGCTGCATCGCGAGGCGACCGCGTGGCTCGACATCGATCGCCAGCGCGAAACGCCGAGCCGTACGCGGAGCTCGCGCCGGAGCACAGGCCGCGCTTGCGGCGCAGCTGCAGCCGCGCATTCGCGCGAACACCTTCGACGCACGCACCGGCACCATCACGTGTCTCGCCGATCGTGCCGCGGCGATCGCGACGGTCGCGGCAGCACTACACGGCGCTGTTCGGCAACGATCCGCAGCTGCGCAGCCTGCGCAAAGCCTATGCGATGAAGAACGACACCGTGCTCGACGCCGACAAGCGCCAGCGCTGACCGCGTTCATCTGGTGGTCGTCGTGGGCCGCCGTCACGAACCGCCCCGGCACAGCACATCAGCTACACCAACAACTGGCCGCACGAGCCGCTGGTCGGCAACACGCCGCCGCCGACATCTGTTGATGTGGACGGTGTTCAGCGTGCTGTTCCTGATCGCCGGCATCGCGCTGCTCGGCTGGCATCACGCGCGGCACGCGCGACGAAGCCGCCGCCGACGCTGCCGGCGAGCGATCCGCTCGCGCTGATCCGCGTCACGCCGTCGATGCGCGCGACCGCGAAGTACTTCTGGGTCGTGATCGCGCTGTTCCTGACGCAGATCCTGCTCGGCGCGATCACCGCGCACTACCAGGTCGAAGGCCAGGAAGCCTACGGCTTCGCGCTGTCCGACGTCCTGCCCTACTCGCTCACGCCGCACCTGGCACACGCAGCTCGCCGTGCTGTGGATCGCGACCGCGTGGCTCGGCATGGGCCTGTACATCGCGCCGGCGATCTCCGGGCACGAACCGAAGTTCCAGCGCCTCGGCGTCAACTTCCTGTTCGTCTGCCTGCTCGTCATCGTCGTCGGCGCGTTCGCCGGCCAGTGGCTCGCGGTGATGCAGAAGCTCGGCCTGGACCACAACTTCTGGTTCGGCCACCAGGGCTGGGAATACGTCGACCTCGGCCGCTTCTGGCAGATGCTTCCTGTTCGTCGGCCTCGGCGCTGTGGCTGACGCTGGTCGGCCGCGCGCTGTGGCCGGCGATGCGCAAGGCGGCGGCGAGTCGAAGTCGATCGTCGTGCTGCTGTTCCTGTCCACGGTCTGCATCGGCCTGTTCTACGGCGCCGGCCTGATGTGGGGCGAGCACACGCACCTCTCGATGGTCGAGTACTGGCGCTGGTGGGTCGTGCACCTGTGGGTCGAAGGCTTCTTCGAGGTGTTCGCGACCGCGGTGATCGCGTTCCTCTTCACGCGCCTCGGCCTGCTGCGCGCGAGCACGGCGACGGTCGCGGTGCTGTTCGCCACGATCGTCTTCCTGTCCGGCGGCGTGCTCGGCACGCTGCACCACCTGTACTTCACCGGCACGCCGACGGCGGTGATCGCGCTGGGCGCGAGCTTCTCGCGCGCTGGAGGTGGTGCCGCTGGCGTTCATCGGCTTCGAGGCCTATCACACCTTCAAGCTCGGCCAGCGCCACGCCGTGGATGCAGCGCTATCGCTGGCCGATCATGTTCTTCACTGCGGTGGCGTTCTGGAACCTGGTCGGCGCCGGGCTGTTCGGCTTCCTGATCAATCCGCCGCTGCCGCTGTACTACATGCAGGGCCTGAACCTCACGCCGCTGCACGGCCACACCGCGCTGTTCGGCGTGTACGGCATGCTCGGCATCGGGCTGATGCTGTTCTGCCTGCGCGGCCTGCAAGCCGAACGTCGTCTGGAACGAGACGCCTGCTGCAAGACGCAGCTTCTGGGCGTTCAACATCGGCCTGGCGGCGATGGCGCTGCTCACGCTGCTGCCGATCGGCATGATGCAGCTGACGCGCCGCGATCGAGCACGGCTACTGGTACGCGCGCTCGGCCGAGTTCATGCAGCAGCCGATCATCCACCTGCTGGTCTGGATGCGCGTGCCGGGCGACACGATCTTCAGCGTCGGCGCGCTCGCGCTCGCCTGGTTCGTGCTCCGGCTGTGGATCGCGCCGAAGACAGCGCGCCGCTCGTCGCTGCCCGGCGCAGCGCAGCCGGTCGAAGCGGTCACGTGAGCGGACGCACGAGTGTCGATGTCAGCCGCTCGACGTCAGCGTTCGCTGCCGGCAAGCGCTGCTGCGCACTGCTGGCCGCCGCGCCGCATCGGCTGCTGTTCTTCGTCGGCGCGACGCAACGTGCTGCTGGCGATGGCCTGGTGGACGCTGTGGCTCATCGACGCGCGCTGGCAGCGTCATCGGCATGCCGCAGCCGGCGGTTCCGGCCGGCTGGCTGCACGCGATCGTCATGCAGTACCAGGTGCTGCCGTCGTTCATGTTCGGCTTCCTGCTGACGGTGTTTCCGCGCTGGATGGGCCTGCCGCCGCTGCGCGCGTGGCACTACGTG
Organism: uncultured Gammaproteobacteria bacterium; assembly: GCA_963830745.1. Taxonomy (GTDB): domain Bacteria; phylum Pseudomonadota; class Gammaproteobacteria; order Steroidobacterales; family Steroidobacteraceae; genus Steroidobacter. Next base: position 47,315 of record CAWHNL010000002.1, on the reverse strand, counting down.
CCGGTCGGCCTCGGCCTGTTCGGCGGCCAGCTGCTGACGCTGGCGGGATCGTTCGGCGGAGCTGCCGCTGCTGAAAGCCGGCGCGCTGCTCACGCTCGCCGGCTGGAGCATCGGCACGCACGCTGCTCGTGCGGCTCGCTGTATCGCGACGGCGGCCGCACCTGGCATGCGGTGCAGCTGCGCGTTCGCGCTCGGCTTCGGCCTGCTCGGGCTGCTGCTGTACATCGCTGTACCTGCATCGGCTCGATCGCGCGCTTGATGTTCGCCGCGATCAAGATCGGCAGCTTCGCGCTGCTGCTGCCGATCTACTTCACGGTCTGCCATCGCATGATTCCGTTCTTCGCCGGCGCTGTCGTGCCCGGCTATCAGCGCCGTGCGGCCGCTGTGGATGCTCGGCGGCGTTCTGGGCGCTGGCGCTGCTGCACGTCTGGCTCGAGCTGCGGCACGGCTACGCGTGGCTGTGGCTGCCGGACGTGCCGCTGTCGCGCGCTCACCGCGTGGCTGCTGTGGCACTGGTGGCCGCGGCAGATCGCGATGCCGGCGCTGCTGCGCGTGCTGTTCGTCGGCTTCGCGTGGCTGCCGATCGCCTTCGCGCTGTATGCGGCGCAGAGCCTCGTGGTTCGCTGTCGACCGGCGAGTTCGTGCTCGGGCCGCGCGCCGGCGCACGCGCTGTTCATCGGCTTCTTCGGCAGCCTGCTGGTGGCGATGGTCACGCGCGTGACGCAAGGCCATTCCGGCCGGCCGCTGGTGCTCGGGCGCGTCGCCGGCTTCGCGTTCGTCGCGTGCAGGCTGTCGCGCTGCTGCGCATGCTCGCGGAGCTGCTGCCCGACGCGCTGCCGTGGCAAGCGTCGCCGCGAGTCGGCTGGATCGTGGCCTTCCTGCCGTGGGTGCTGCGCTCGGCTGGATCTACCTGACGCCCGCGCGCCGACGGGCAAGCCGGGCTGAGATGACGCATGATCGAGTTCTATCCGCAGATCAAGTGGGTGCACGTCGCGGCGGTGCATCGCGAGCGGCACGCTGTTCCTGCTGCGCGGCGCTGCGGTGCAGCTCGGCGCCACGCTGGGCGATGGCGGCGCCGCTGCGCTACCTGAGCTACACCATCGACACCGTGCTGCTGACCGCCGCGCTGATGCTCGCCACGATCCTGCATCAGTACCCGTTCGTCCACGGCTGGCTGACCGTCAAGGTCGCTGCTGCTCGTCGTCTACGTCGTGCTCGGCAGCTTTGCGCTCAAGCGCGGCCGCACGCGCGCGGTGCGGCTCGCCTGCTGCTTGCTGCGCTGCTCGTCTATCGTCTTCATCGTCAGCGTCGCCCGCGCCCACCATCCGCTCGGCATCATCGCTGCTGTTCGCCTGATCAGCGCTTGACGCTTGCCGACGCTGCACGCGCAGGTGCGGCTGCGCACGGCGTCGTACGCGTGGATCCTGCGTATCACGGCGACCTGCACCCGCATGCGCTAGCCTGGTCACGAGTGCAAGCACACCGCGACACGTCGAGGACGTACGCAACGTGATGCAACACAACTGACGATCCTGCTCGCATGCGACCGCCGCTGCTCGGCGCTCAGCGGCCTGCAGCGCGCGAGCCGCGATCCGGCACGGTCGCCGATCCAGCGTGCAGCCGCCGACACCGGCGGCTCGCGCAAGGGCGACTTCGGGCCGCCGCAGGGCGAGCCGATCAAGGCGGTGCTGACGCAGCCCGCCGCACGTGCCGCCGCCGACGGACCGCAACGCACCCGGCGAAAGTCATCGTCGAGCTCGAAGTGACCGAAGTCGACATGGAGATCGCCGAAGGCGTGACCTACACGTTCTGGACGTTCGGCGGCACGGTGCCCGGCAGCTTCATCCGCGTGCGCCAGGGCGACACGGTCGAGTTCCACCTGAAGAATCATCCCGACGAGCAAGATGCCGCACAACATCGACCTGCACGGCGTGACCGGACCGGGCGGCGGCGCGGCATCGAGCTTCACGGCGCCGGGCCATCAGACGCAGTTCACGTTCAAGGCGCTCAACCAGGGCCTGTACGTCTATCACTGCGCGACCGCGCCGGTCGGCATGCACGTCGCGAACGGCATGTACGGCCTGATCCTGGTCGAGCCGCCGGAAGGGCTGCCGCCGGTCGATCACGAGTACTACGTGATGCAGGGCGACTTCTACACCGTCGGCAAGTATCGCGAGAAAGGCCATCAGGCCTTCGACATGCAGAAGGCGATCGACGAGAACGCGACCTACGTGCTGTTCAACGGCGCGGAGTCGCGCGCTGACCGGCCGACGCGCGCTCAAGGCGAAGACCGGCGAGACGCGTGCGCCTGTTCGTCGGCAACGGCGGCCCGAACCTCGTGTCGAGCTTCCACGTGATCGGCGAGATCTTCGACAAGGTGCAGTACGAAGGCGGCACGCGCTTCCAGGAGAACGTGCAGACCACGCTGATCCCGGCCGGCGGCGCCGCGACCGTCGAGTTCCACACCGAGGTGCCGGGCAACTACGTGCTGGTCGATCACTCGATCTTCCGCGCCTTCAACAAGGGCGCGCTCGCGATCCTGGAAGTCGACGGGCGAGCCGACAACACGGCGATCTACTCCGGCAAGGAGGTCGACGAGATGTACCTCGGCGACAAGGCTCGCGAGCCTCGCGCCGGTCGCGGCCGCTGCGCAGGCCAGCGCGCGGGCACGCTGACGCAGGAGCAGCAGATCGAGGCGGGCAGCGTGCTGTTCAAGGGCACCTGCTCGACCTGCCACCAGGCGAACGGCGAAGGCCTGGCGAGCGTGTTCCCGCCGCTCGCGAAGTCGGACTTCCTCGGCGAAGACGCCGCAGCGCGCGATCGAGATCGTGCTGAACGGCCTGACCGGCCCGGTCACCGTCAACGGCAAGCACGTACAACTCCGTGATGCCGCCGATGAGCCAGCTCAACGACGACGAGGTCGCGAACATCCTGACCTACGTGCACAACAGCTGGGGCAACAGCGGACCGGCAGATCACGGCGAAGCAGGTCGCGGAAGTGCGCGCCAAGACGAAGCGGCCGGAAGGCGCGGCGCACTGACGCGAGTCGATGAGCGAGCCATGCGTATCGACTCGTGCTTGCTCAGCGTTACTGCTCGGCCGCGCTCCTCGCGCGGATCGCTGCAGGCGCGCGGCGAGCGCATGCCGCGCACGATCGCCGGCGGCACGTTCGAATCGGTCCTGCCGCCGGCGCCGGGCGTGAAGAAGGTCGCCGTCGCCGGCTTCCGTCTCGATCGCACGCCGGTCACGAACGCACAGTTCGCGCGTTCGTGCAGCGAGCATCCGCGAGTGGCGGCGCGATCGTGTCGCACGCGCTGTTCGCCGAGACGGACTATCTCGCGCACTGGACGTCGCGCGACCGAGCCCGGTGCAGCGCATCGCGCACCAGCCCGTCGTGCGCGTCAGCTGGTTCGCCGCGAGCGCCTACTGCGAAGCGCGTGGCGCGCGCCTGCCGACCTGGCACGAGTGGGAATACGCGGCCGCCGCCAGCGAGACGCGCCGGACGCACGCGCGACGCGGCGTGGCAGCAGCACATCCTCGACTGGTACTCGCGTCCGCGCGTGGCGCCGCTGCCGGACGTCGGCAGCACGCCCGCCAACTACTACGGCGTTCAGGACCTGCACGGCGTCGTCTGGGAATGGGTCGAGGACCTGAGCGGCGATGCTCGTCTCCGGCGACAACCGCGAGCAGAGCGATCCCGACTGCGCTGCGGTTCTGCGGCCCCGGCGCGCTCACGATGGAGCAGAAGGAAAACTACGCGATCGCTCATGCGCATCGCGATGCTGTCGAGCATGCAAGCGCGCTACACCAGCGCGACGATGGGCTTTCGGTGCGCAGTCGGCGAGTGACAGTCCATGAAGGCCTTGCTGTTGGCGCTGCTCCTGCGCTCGCGGTTCCAGTTGCCGGCGCGGACGCCGACGTATCCGCCGCAATCGATCTATCAACCTGAGTGCGAAACTGGTCGATCAGTCGGGAGCCACGCGCGGCCTCGACATGCATCGCGGCCATCCGGTGCTGGTCACGATGTTCTATGGCAGCTGCCCGGCGGCTTGCCCGCTGCTGATCGACACGCTGCGCTCCTTCGAGCGCTCGCTGACGCCTGCCGAGCGCGCGCGCGTCCGCGTGGTGCTCATATCCATCGACCCGGAGCACGACACGACCGAAAGCCTGCAGGACGCTCGCCACTACACGGCGAATCGATCTGTCGCGCTGGACTCTCGTCAATACGGACGAAGCGACCGTGCGCAAGATCGCGGCCGTGCTCAACGTCCAGTATCGCCGCCTGCCCGACGGCAACTACAACCACGCCAGCGTGATCACGCTCCTGACGCCGCAAGGCGAAATCGCCGCCCAGAGCAGCGTCCTCGGCAAGGCCGACGAGCGGCTAGCGGCATCCCTGCGCGGGCTCTAAGGAGCGGCAGCAGCCACCGAGCCGGGCGCTGAAGACGCTCGCGGCACCGCTACGCTTGGCGTCGCAGACGAAGCGCGTTGCCGATTACGGATACGGACGACAAACTCATTGCCAGTGCAGCAATGAGCGGGCTCAATAGCCATCCCAGGACCGGATACAGAACGCCGGCGGCGATCGGAATGCCCAGCGCGTTGTAACCAAAGGCGAAGAACAGGTTCTGCCGGATGTTACGCACAGTCGCCCGGCTGAGCTGGCGCGCGCGCACGATGCCGCGCAAATCGCCCTTCACGAGAGTGATCTGCGCGCTTTCCATGGCGATATCCGTACCCGTGCCCATCGCAATACCGACGTCAGCCTGCGCGAGTGCGGGGGCGTCGTTGATGCCATCGCCAGCCATGGCGACTCGCCGTCCCTGCGCCTGCAATCGCGCGATCACATCCGCTTTGTCCTTCGGCTGCACCTCGGCGATGACTTCGTCGATCGGGAGCGCGGCTGCGACCGCCTGAGCCGTCGCGCGATTGTCCCCGGTGAGCATCACCAGCCGAAGTCCGCTGGCCCTGAGCGCCTCGAGCGCGGCCGGCGTCGTCTCCTTCACCGGATCACCGACCGCAATAGCGCCGGCCAATTGACCATCGACGGCCAGGAAAACAACGGTGCGGCCTTGCCGTCTGAGTTGGTCAACTTGCTCTCGAATGCTATCGACGTCGACACCATTTGCCTGCATGAGCGCAGCATTGCCCAATGCGAGTGAATGGCCGTCGACTTTGCCTCGAACCCCCTGCCCGGTGATCGACTCGAACTCATCCACACGAGCTGGCAGGATGCCGCGCGCTTCGGCACCTGCAACCACGGCACGCGCCAGTGGATGCTCGCTCGGCAGATCGAGTCCCGCTGCCCACGCCAGGATCTGCTGCTCCAAGAACTCGCCGGCGGCGATCACACGATCGAAGGACGGTTTGCCAACGGTGAGGGTTCCGGTCTTATCGAGCACCAACGTATCGACCTTGCGTAAGTCCTCGATTGCCTGCGCGTCCCGGAAAAGCACGCCGAGCTGTGCACCTCGACCGCTTGCCACCATGATGGAGATGGGTGTCGCGAGACCGAGCGCACAGGGGCAAGCGATGATCAATACAGAAACGGCATTGACGAGCGCATATGCCAGTCGCGGCTCGGGGCCCGCGAACCACCAGGCCACGAAAGTCAGCGCTGCGATGCCGATCACGGCGGGAACGAACCACTTCGCTACTCGATCGGCCAACCGCTGCAGCGGCGCTCGCGAACGCTGCGCCTGCGCGACGAGCGCAACGATCTGCGACAGCATGCTGTCGGCACCCACTCTCTCGGCGCGGATGATCAAAGTGCCCGTCTGGTTGATGGTCGCGCCGACGACGTGATCGCCCGGTGCTTTGTCGACGGGCATCGGCTCCCCCGTGAGCATCGATTCATCGACACTGGATCGTCCCTCGACCACGCGGCCGTCGACCGGAATCTTCTCGCCGGGTCGCACCCGCAGCCGCTCGCCCACATGCACCTGGGCGAGCGGCACATCCTGTTCGCTGCCATCCTCATTCACCCGCCGCGCGGTCTTCGGCGCGAGGCCAAGCAACTGACGGATCGCCGCGCTCGTGCGGCCTCGGGCACGCAGCTCGAGCCATTCTCCGAGCAAGACCAGAGCGACGATCGCGGCGGCCACTTCGAAGTAGACACCGACCATACCGTGGCCGTCGCGCATCTCGTTGGGAAAGACCTGAGGCGCGACGGTCGCAACGATGCTGTAGACGAAGGCAACGATGACGCCGAGCCCGATGAGCGTGTACATGTTGGGAGAGCGATTGACGATCCCCAGCCAACCGCGGCGGTAGTAGTCCAGTGCCGCCCACAGAACCACCGGAGCCGACAGCAGCAGCTCGGCGCCCCGAAGCACGCGGGCAGTCTCAGGCGAGAGGCCCAGATCCAGGAGGTGAGGCAGCATCGCGACGCTGACCACCGGCAGGGTGAGTGCAAGCGCGATCCAGAACTTGCGCCGAACGGATTGCACTTCGCTCTGGTCCGCATGCTCCGCCGGCATCTCGGGCTCGAGCGTCATGCCGCAGATGGGACACGTGCCTGGGCCGATTTGCCGCACTTCGGGGTGCATCGGACACGTGTAGATCGTGCCCGCAGGAACGTCGCCAGCCGGCGGCCTCAGATAGTTTGCTGCTCGCGCCACAATCGATTATGCGTCGGAATCCACGTCTAGCACGTGCCGATCTCATTCTGCCTGTTGCCGTCGCCTGGAAACTGCGGGAAGTCCCTGAGCGCTTCCGCGGTACTCCTCAGTGCTCGCCGCGAGCGCATCACTACACTGAACGTCGAAGGCACGCCACTTCAGCCCCTGACACGCGATTGATTCTCCGCGCGGCTCTCGTCCAACGGCCGGCATATTCTCAGGCCCGCAATGCAAAGACCTCAAATCCGCACCGTCGCTGTCCGCCGACTGCTTGTTGCTCGCTCGGCCTTGCCTGCTTCGCCCTGACCGCGGTCGCCGCCGATTCCGGCGACACGCTCGACCTCGAGCGCTTTCGCGGCAAGGTGGTGCTGGTCGATTTCTGGGCGTCCTGGTGCGAGCCGTGCCGGCATTCCTTTCCCTGGCTCAACGAGATGCAGGCCAAGTACGCCGATCGCGGACTGGTCATCATCGGCGTCAACGTCGATCGCGAGCGCGCCGACGCCGAGCGCTTCCTGCGCGACGTTCCGGCCGAGTTCCAGATCGTCTACGACCCCGCCGGCGCGCTCGCGACCGCGCTACGACGTGCCGGGCATGCCGGCTCCTACGTCTTCGGCCCGAAGGGCGACATCGTCGGGCGCCACATCGGTTTTCGTAACGCCTGCGCGCGGAGCGCGAGGCGGAGCTGCAGAAACTCCTGGAGACGACACGCCGTGAAGAAGAATCGCACTGACGCCTGGTCCTGCTCGCACTCGCCGGCTGCGCCGGCGTGCAGCCCTGGGAGCGCGACGTGCTCGCGCGGCCCGAGATGTCGCTCGACAACGCGCCGCTCGACGCCGCCATCGACGATCACATCTATTTCAGCAAGGAAGCCTCGAGCGGCGGGCGCGGCTTCGGCGGCGGCGGCTGCGGCTGCAACTGATGCCACAGAGGACTGACTCATGAAAGACAACGACAACTTCAACGCAACGCTCGCCGCCGCCACCTGTGCGCTGCTCGGCTCGGCCGTCGCGACACCGGTCGCGCGCAGAAGAGGAAGCCGACCGCTGGTCGTTCGACTCGACGCTGCTGTACTACGGCGAGAGCGACGACCGCGTTCAGGACATCAGCGCCGCGGTCTCCGCGCAGCGCGACTTCGGCGACGAGCGCAAGCTCGGTCTGCACCGCTCACTGCGGACACGCTCACCGGCGCGTCGGCGAGCGGCGCGATCGCGCTCGACCGGCCGCAGACGTTCACGAGCCCTTCGGGCCGCGCCGTCTACACGACCGGCGCCGGCGACGTGCCGCTCGACGACACGTTCCTCGACACGCGCTTCGCGCTGAACGCGAGCTGGACGCAGCCGCTCGCGCGCCTGTACACGTTCTCGGCGGGCCTCGGCTTCTCCACCGAGTACGACTACACGCACCTGGGCGCGAACCTGTCGCTCGCGCGCGACTTCAACAAGCGCAACACGACGCTGAGCGCCGGCGTCGCCTGGTCGCAGGACGACATCGATCCCGGTCGGCGGCGCGCCGTGCCGCTGTCGCAGATGCTCGACGTCGGCGACGACAGCAACAAACGGCGGCAGCGAAAGCAAGGACGTGCTCGACCTGCTGCTCGGCTTCACGCAGGTGCTCAACCGCACGACGGTGCTGCGCGTCAACTACTCGTACAGCGACTCGAGCGGCTATCTCAACGATCCGTACAAGATCCTGAGCGTCGTCGACCCGCTGACCGGCGACACGCTCGCGCGCGCGCCCATCGGCCAGGGGCCCGACGGCGTCTATCTCTACGAGAGCCGCCCGGACTCGCGCGCCAAGCACAGCCTGTACGCCGAGATGAAGCACGCGTTCGGCACGCCGGTCATGCACTTCGCATATCGCTTCATGACCGACGACTGGGGCATCGACTCGCACACCGGCGAAGTGCGGCTGCGCTGGCCGCTCGGCGACGGCTACATCGAGCCGCAGCTGCGCTACTACACGCAAAGCGAGGCGGACTTCTATCGGGCGAGCCTGGTCAGCGGCGCAGCGCTGCCGCAGTACGCTTCCGCTGATTTCCGCCTCGGCAATTTCGATGCGACCACCGTCGGCGTCAAGTTCGGCCACGGCACCGCGAGCGGCAACGAATGGAGCATTCGCGCCGAGTACTATCAGCAGAGCGGCGAGGTGCCGCGCGAGCAGATCGTCGGCAACCAGGCGAATCGCGAGCAGTACCCGGACCTGAGCGCCGTCATCGTGCAGTTCGGCTATCGCTTCGGCTTGTGAACGCGACTCCTGCGCGCGCCACGCTGACGCGCGACGCCGATCACTGGGTCGGACGCTTCGTGGCGATGGCGTGCCCGTGCGAGGTTCTGATCGAGGACGCGCCGCAGCCAGCTCGCGCGGCAGGTGCTCGACGCCGTCGCGGCCGAGGCCTGGCGCATCGAGCGCAAGTTCAGCCGCTATCGCACCGACAGCGTCGTTCATCGGATCAACGAGAGCGCCGGCAGCGAGACCGTGGTCGACGAGGAGACTGCGCGAACCTGCTCGACTTCGCCGCGACGCTCACGCGCCTTTCCGAGGGCGCGTTCGACATCACCTCCGGCGTGCTGCGCAAAGCCTGGACGTTCGACGGCGGCGATCGCGTGCCGTCGCAGGCGCAGATCGAGGCGCTGCTCGCAGTCGGTCGGCTGGCACAAGGTCGAATGGCGCCGGCCGGTGCTGCAAGCTGCAGGCGGGCATGCAGATCGACTTCGGCGGCATCGGCAAGGAGTACGCGGTCGATGCAGCGGCGGGCCTGGTCAGAGACGATCGCGCCGGGCCTGAGCTGCCTCGATCAACTTCGGCGGCGACGTTGCCGTCCGCAATGCGCGGCGCGACGGCAAGCCCTGGCGCGTCGGCATCGAGAGCTAGCGATCGCGATCGGTAGCGCCGCAGCGCGTCGTGCAACTGTCACGCGGCGCGCTCGCGACGAGCGGCGATTCGCGGCGCTTCGTGTTCCGCGACGGTCATCGCTACTCGCACATTCTGGATGCGCGCACCGGCTGGCCGGTGCGCGATGCTCCGCATTCCATCACCGTCGCCGCCGACACCTGCACGCAGGCCGGCACGCTCACGACGCTGGCGATGCTCCAGGGCGAGCAACGCCGAGCGCATGCTGCGGGCCAGCGGCATGCAGTACTGGCTGCAATAAACGTCCGCCTGCGTCGCTTCATTGCTGCAGCTCGGTAAACAGCACATCGTCGAAACTGGCGTTCGTCCAGTGCGTCACGACGCCCACGAAGTCGCCGGCGGCGTCCGGCTGGTACAGCCCGCTGAAGATAGTGGCGCCATTCACTATGACGGTGGTGTACCCGTTACGCCGAATGAGTTGGACGTGAACCAACGGCATGCGGTTCGGTGCTGCTTTCCACGATTGAGCGTGTGGTCACGAGGCGCAGGCGTCGCCACCAGCAAACGCGGGACTATGATCACCGTTGCAGCCGCGTGAGTGGGTGTCGAAGGAGTGCCGATACGATGAGCAGGATTCCAATGGCAGCCGGAATAGCCCAATAGCTCGCGGCGTAGATCTCGGCGCTCGCTATGAGAAGGTGAGCACCGACGGACGCGCCGAGCGCTCCGCACCCGTCAACCTGGGGTTGGCGGGCACTGCCGACGACAGCATTCTCACCGGCACCGGCGTGTTCGACCCGTTCGATCGCGACTACGACGACCTGGGCTGGAGCACGGGGGTCAACTGGCAATTCACGGAGCAATCCGGCGTGTTCGCGCGCTACACGTCGACATTCCGGCTGCCCAGCGTCGGCAGCTTCATCTCGAGCGCGACTGCTACACCCGTTATCCAGACGATGGACTTCATTGAAGCGGGCTATAAGCTCGCCGCGCCGGACCTGTCGTTATACGTGACTGCGTTCAACACGAAGTTCGACAGCTTCAGCTTCACCGACACGGTCTTCGAGAGCAGGTAACTTCGTCCAGCGCACGATCTTTACGGATACCGAGACGCTCGGTGTCGAGATAGAGGGCACGTGGCACGCGCTCGACTGGCTCGACGTCGGTTTCAGCGGGACGTGGCAGAACCCCGAGTTCGGCGACTTCGTGCAGACGACGCTCGTCAATGGTCAGCCCGTCGTGAACGACTTCACCGGCAATCAGCTGTTGCGCGTGCCGGAAGTCAGCTATCGCGTGACGCCGGCGCTGAAGCTGCTGAACGATACGCTCAGCGTCGAGCTCGACTATCAGTACTTCGGCAAGCGCTTTTCCGATGCAGCCAACACGTTTGAGTTACCCAAGTACGACGTCGTGAGCGCGAACGTGCGGTTTGCTTTCGGCAATGGCATGTCCGTGTATGTGCGCGGCGAGAACCTGCTGAACGAAGTCGGCCTGACGGAAGGCAATCCGCGCTCGGGCCAGTTCGTCAGCGGTGAGGCGAACTCGCCGTTCTTCATCGCGCGGCCGATCTTCGGACGCAACTTCCGGTTCTCGTTCCTCTGGGATTTCTGAGGCGAGGCGCACGCTGGGAACAATTCGGGTTTTGAAGCGTGACTACTGCATGATGAAGTCAGACGGTGACGTTGGTGAGGCGCAGCGGTGAGAACGATTATCCTGCTGGCATTAATGCTTGCAGCGACGATCTTCGCCGTTCAGAACGCTGATGTAGTCCGGATCGATGTGTTGTTTTGGCAGCTGAATGCCTCGCTTGCGATCGTGATCGCGCTATGCGTCACAGCAGGTGTACTTGTCGGGATTCTCATCTCGGTGCCGCGGATCTACCGCATGCGCGCGGACCAACGTCGCTTGCGCGCGCAGCTGGCGGGACTGAGTGCCTCCGCGAACACGAGCGAGACCAAGTTCAGCCCACCGACTCAGTAGCCGATGCGCTGGAAGTGAACCATTTGATCTTCGCACCCGGCTGCGCAGCTGATACCGGAGTTTCTTGCCCAAGGCATCGGTGCAATCGTGCCGCATGACCTGCGCCGAACCGGGCGCACGACGCTGGGACGACACGGCGTGTCACCTTTCATTGGCGAGCGCGTGATCAACCATAGTAAGGACGTGCTCGAGGAAACCTACGACCTGTGGGACTACTTCGATGAGAAGCGCGATGCACTGGAGCGCTTGGAGAACTATCTCGTGCAGCTCCGAGACAACGAGAGACCGGGCGCTACCGGCAAGGTGAAGCCAGTACCTCCAACTCGTCGACGTGCCCCGAGCGGCGCGGCATTTCAGGACGCGCCTACTCAGCGCGCTCTACGCTAGCCTCCGTGACAACCGTCGCGAAGCCTGAGGACTTCCTATGCGACGCTTGGCGCCGCATCGCTCTTCGGTACCGTTGCCACTCTGAGCGTAGCCACGCAGAAGAGTTTGCCATCCCGACGCCGCAGCTCGATCGACCAGACTTGGCCTTCCTCAGTGATGCTGGTTGCACGAGCAACCCCAGTAATGAAGGTGCCGTCCACAACAACAAGTCGCAAGTGGTTCGCACTGATGGTGTTCGGTTCGACAGGCGCGTCAGTGCGGCGCGGCTCACTACCAATGCTTCAGGCGGCGGCCGTGGCGAGCTTGGAGTGGAAGCGGCGCTGCATGCGCGCGACATCCGGAGTGACGCCGAAAAATAGATTGAACGCCATGGCACCCTGAAATATCGCCATGCCATCGCCATCCAGCGTGCGACAGCCGTGTTGACGGGCTGTGCGCAACAGCTCGGTGAGCAGCGGCACATAGACGATCTCGGCGACCCACAGTGGCGGGCGCAAGCAGTCCGCGGGCACCGGAATTCCCGGATACTTCTGCATGCCGGTGGGGGTCGCGTGCACGAGTCCGTCGGCGTTCGCCAGCGCGCCAACCACGTCATCGCAGACGGTTATCTGGCAGTCCTGGAACAAGCCTGACATCCGCTCAGCGAGCGCCGCCGCGCGGGCGCGCTCCATGTCGTGCACGCTCAGCTCCTGCGTTCCTGACTTGAGCATCGCATAGCCGACGGCGGCTCCGGCGCCCCCGGCACCGACGAGCACGACGCGTCGCGGGTTCACATCGGACATTTCGCGCCTGAAGCTCTCGGCGAATCCCAACCAATCGGTGTTGTGGCCGATGCGGCGACCGCCGCGAAATAGCACTGTATTCACGGAATGCAGCGCGCGAGCTTCCGGCGAGAGCTCATGAAGCAGTGGGATGACCGCCTGCTTCGAGGGGTAGGTGACGTTTAACCCGGTAAACCCGCGTTGTTCGGCTTCCTCGAGCACCGCTGCGAGTCGCGCTGCACCCGCCGGCATCAGGTCGAAATCGAACAGCTCATAGCGGATCGAAACCCCTAGCGACTGGCCCTCGTCCATGTGCATCGATGGGCTCGAGGAATGCTGGATGCCGGCACCGACCAGGCCAGCCAAGTACGTGCGATTGGCGGCTTCAGGTCGCATGAGGAATGGATCAATCGGACACGAGACGCGAGGGGCCGCAGCCCCTCGCGCTCAAGTTGTTAGAAGCCCAGCTGCAGCCCCAGATAGTAGTAGCGACCGAGAATGTCGTACGTACCTGGCTGAGTCTGGCCGATCGTGCCGCCGACGATCGGCGGCTCTTCGTCCACCACATTGTTGATGCCGCCACGCACATTGATCGTGCCGTTGAATTTGTATGCGAGTGTGAGCATCGAACAGATCGTAGCTCGGCACTCCCGGTGCGGGACTGGCCGGCCGCGTCACAGAAGTGATGTCGTCCATCTCCGGCAGATGACGCCAGCGCACGCCGACCTCGAAGCTCGGCAGCCGATAAGTAAGCGACGTCAGCGTCTTCCAGTCAGGAACCGGAATGCCGCCGTTCTGCGTGCCGTCGATCGTGCCCGCAAACTCCTGCCAAGGCGATCCTTGCAGCAGCTGCACTTCGTAGGAGTTGGTGAAGTTGGCGAGAAGATTGAGATCGAGACTGCCGGGACCAATTGGTATACGCCAATCGATCTGCGCATCGATGCCGCTCGTGCGCAGCCCGCCCAGATTGAGATACGGCGCTGCGACTGTATCAACGCCGCCGGTCAGCGGATTACGACGCAGCGTCTGGCAGAACGGGTTCGCCGGGTCGTACGCCGGATTGCTGCCGTCGAGGTTGTAGCACTTGCTGAGTGCAGTGCCGCCAGCGATCGGCGCAATCACGTCGGTGATGTCGATATCGTAGTAGTCGACGGACAGAGAGAGATCATGGACCAGCGCTGCGTCGAACTCGGGCCGGAAGACCACGCCAAATGTGATGGTGTCTGCTTCCTCGGGCGTCAGGTCGGTGTTGCCGCTATTGATGACGCCGATTGCGACCGTCGTATATTGATAAGTGTCGGCGATCGGGGCCGGCACACCTGTCGCCACGCACAAGTCGCGAACAAGTGCACCGTTGGCGCCGGTTCGGGCAGAAGCTCGCACGTCGCACGGATCGCCCTGTCCTGGCGGCGAGCCGATCTGCGCCTGCGCGCCGAGCTGGTTGTACAACTCGCCGATGTTCGGCGCGCGAATCGCGTGCTCGAATCCGCCGCGGAACGTGATTGCCTTCAGCGGCGACCACAGGCCATCCGCCTTGTACGTCTCGACCTGCCCCGCGAACTCGTAGTCCGAGGTCCTGAAGCCGAGATTCAGCTCGAGTCGCTGCGCAAACGGCACATCACGCAGCAGCGGCACGAGGAACTCGACTGCCGCTTCCTTGACCGAAGTCGAGCCTTGCGCCGGGAACGTCGGCAACGTGCCGATGATGTCGCCGTTCTCGCGCGACGGATCGGGGTCGAACTCGAATTCGTTGTCACGCTTGTCCAAAGTCAGCGCGAAGCGCAGATCGCCGGCTGGCATCTGGAACAACGAGCCACTCAGGCTGCCCTCGAAGATCGTCTGCGTCAGTTGCGTGTAGTCGTGTGTCTCCGCCTCCAGATAGGCTGCGGCACGCTCCGGAGATACTCGTCGCGTTAGCCAGACCGAACGGATTGAAGCCGCCTGCGCAAATCGACGCTCCGCCATCGGGTGCGGTCAATAGATTGCGCATGCGCGACAGCAGGATCGCCTTGTCCTGCGTCTCCACCAGGTCGGTGGAGTCGTAAGAACCGTAGATGTCCCAGCGCCAGTCCTTGAACGGCAAGTCGCCGCGCAGCCCGAAGATGTATTGCCCGACCGTGAAGTCCGACGGGAAGTTGCGGAACTCCAAGCCCATGTAGCGCTGGTTCATCGTGAACTCTGCGGCCGGTTGCGGCCGCGATGCGAGGATCGTGCGCAAATCCGCAGGGATGAACGGATTGGTTACAGGCACCGTCGGTACGACGAACAGAGTTGGAGACCAGCCGACCTGCCCCGTTGCAGTTGTCTTGTTGTACAGGAACTGCCCGTACGCGGTCAGGCTGTCCGTGACGTCGAAGTCGAACTTCCCGAAGAACGACTTGCGCTCCATCGGGTTGACGACGAACTCCTGGTACGTCACAGGTTGGCGAACGTTGGCGCCCGTGGTGCTGAAGAATTCAGTCGTCGGTCCCTGATAGTTGAGGGCACCGATCTGCCCGAACAACGTGCCATTGTCATTAAAGCCAATACTGCGTGAATTGAGCACTCGCACCCGGCGCAACACCGTAGTTGCCGAACACCGTGTTGACGACCGCCTGCTGCGGCAAATTCGTCGGCGCCGGGACGTAGGTGCCTTGACCGATGAAAGAGGACAAGACACCCAACTGGAAGAAGTCGCGATCGCGGCCCCACAGGACATCGCGATCGGTGTAGCCGGCCGACAGCAGTACGTTGCCTTGTCCCTCGGATATCTCGAAGCCGGCGGTAATGCCGTAGTCGGCAGTCTTGGCATCTCCCCGATCGCTGATACCGGAGCGCACATCGAGCTGAATGCCTTCGAAGTGGTCGCGGCTCTTGAAGTTGACGACGCCGGACATGGCGTCGGAGCCATACACCGCCGATGCGCCGCCCGTAATGGTTTCGACGCCGCCGAGGATGAACTGCGGAATGAGGTTCACGTCCACGACCGCATTCGCATTCGACAGCGGCAAGCGCCGGCCATCGAGCAGCACCAGGTTGCGCGTTTCACCCAGTCCGCGCAGGTTGAGCGACGCGCGACCCGCGAGCGCCACCGCGCCGATCGTGCTCTGCATCTGTCCCTGAACGAACTGCGGCAGCTGATTCAGCGCATTCTCGATGTTGACCGTGCCGGCTTGCGTGATCTGTTCCTGGCTAAACGTCACGATCGGGCTGGTCGATGAATAGTCCGGTCGCGCGATGCGCGAGCCCGTCACCACGATCTCCTCCACTTCCTCCGATGGAGTCGAAGTGGGCTCCGCCTGCTGCGCGACGGCTGCGCTGCTCGCGAGCAACGCCAGCCACGGTGCCGTCCTGGATGCCGGTGTCCTGGTAGTCATTCATCGCCCCCTGTCAGATCAGAGTTTTATCGCGTAGCACGCAGTCGCGTCGCCCATACGGCGCGCGTGTGATCGCGCTCTCTGGTCGGCGCGATCTAACTGGAGTGTACGAACCGGTACGTGCGCATGTCAATCCTGCCTGTTGACATGTACGAACTGGTCCGTGTACGGTCCCGCGCGTCGATTGCTGCTCGTAGACGCCTCCCTGCCCTCCGCTGCTCGCGCGCCTCCAGCGTCGCGCGTGCCGTGCTGTGTGCATCTTCGACGCAGTCTTGAATCTCTGACGGAATGGAGAGATCGATGAACACCAAGTTCGTTCGAGCGCTGCTATTCGCCATGCTGTCGGTGTCGAGCACGACGCTCCTCGCACATGACGATTCGGATCGCGATCACGGCAATGATCGTCACCGCCGCCCTCATGCCGCTGATCTCGCGGATTGCTGTACGCCCGGCGATGCCGACTTCCCCAAGGTCGGCGGCAACCTTGGCAATCAGAGCTACTCATCACTGCGTGAGATCAACAAGAACCGCGTGCGGCGGCTCGGTGCGGTGTGGATCAACCACATCGAAGGTGGCTTGACCTCAGGCACGAACCAGAGCACGCCGGTCGTGGTCGATGGCGTGATCTATATCGAATCGGCTTTCGGCAACGTCATCGCCGTCGATGGCCGCACCGGCGTCACCAAATGGAAATACACGCAGACCCGAGGCAACTTGACGAGACGCGGCGTCGCCGTCGGTCAAGGTCTCGTGTACACGCTCTCGGGCGACAACTTCGTCGTGGCGCTCGACAAGAACACCGGGCAGGTCGTATGGGAACGCCAGCACGAGGGGTTCGGCAACGTCGAAAAGGTCGCGGTCGTCTACTACGGCGGAAGACTGTTCATCGGTACCAACGATAGCGACCGCGGCGCCGCGTTGGCGCTGGACGCAACCACGGGCGACAAGCTATGGCATTTCTGGGGCGCGCCGGGCCCCGGCGAATTCGGCAACGACACTTGGGAAGGCGACTCCTGGCAGGAGGGCGGCACCTCACCCTGGATCCATCCGGCGATCGATCCCGATCTGGGCACTGTGTTCTTCACGTTCGGTAACGTGCGTGCCGGCTCATCGCAGGACGGATCCACGCGCGGTGGCGACAACCTGTTCGCGAACTCGCTTGTAGCGCTCGATCTCAAGACCGGCGCGTACAAGTGGCACTTCCAGTCGATCCACCACGACATCTGGGACATGGACAACGTGATGGCGCCGGTCCTGGTCGACACCCGGATTCGCGGGCGCGACCGCAAGCTGATCGTATTCGGTAGCAAGTCCGGGATGTACTACTTCCTTGATCGCCGCGACGGCAGCGCGCCTTTGGGAATTGACGAAGTGCCGGTCCCGCAAGAGCCGCGGCAGAAGACCTCGGCCACTCAGCCCTTCCCGCGCCAGGGCGGATGGACGGAGAACTGCGTCGTCGATCAGCCGCTCGGGACTTCGATACCGGGCAATCCGAATCGCGCAGTGCCGAACTACGAGCGTGGTTGCCTGTACGCGGCGCATTGGGATGTGCCGCTGCTGTCGATCCCCGGGCATGGTGGCGGCGCCGATTGGAATCACCATTCTTTCAGCCCGAGCACTGGCCTCGTTTACACCGGCTTCGGCTACGTAGCCGCGGCTCACTCGCTGACCGAGTCGAGCAACGGTCTCAGGCCGCCGGGCGAATATCAGACAGGCGGGATCGTCGCGGTGGATCCCGAGCACCAACCGCGTCCGGTGGAAGAAGCGGATGCCGTATTCCCTCGCGCACGGCAACGGCATCCTGACGACTGCCTCAGATCTGCTGTTCATCGGTCAGCCGGATGGAAACTTCCTCGCGCTCGACGCGAAAGATGGCGACGAGCTCTGGCGTTTCCAGACCGGCGCAGCAATCAGCGCAAGCCCCATCACGTATGAGATCCGTGGCGAGCAATACGTCGTCGCGTACGCCGGAGGCACCGGGATTCCCTATGGCAATTCGGCACCCCGCGGCGACGCCCTGTGGGCGTTCAAGGTGGGTGGCAACTTGCCGCCGGCCGCAACGCCGACGCCGCCGGTCGTTCGGCGTCCCGTTTCCGGCACGCCCGTAGAAGGCAGTGTCGTCGGCAACACCGTTGTACTGGCCCGAACATACAACGCTGCCACCAATACGATCGGTGCGACTGAATCCACTGGCGTCAACGCGATGGCACCAACGCATCTTCGTGTGCCCGTGGGAACGACGGTTACGTTCAGCAATCCGGCCAGCAATCCGAATACCCACTGCGCGACGCAGTTCTTCGAAGGGCTGTTCAACTTCCGGCTCGCGCCTGGCGAATCAGCGACGTACACGTTCAGTCAAGCTGGGGAGTACTTCTTCAACGACTGCTTCAGCCCGCGGCCGACCGGCAAAGTCGAGGTCGTGCCACAACCATAGCCCACCCTAGCCGCAAGAGCATTCGATACAACACACAGGGGACTTCACACATGAGCACACACATGAAGCGATTCAATCTGGTTGGGCAGTGCGGCCGCGCTGACGCTCGTGGCGGCCTGCGCGGTGGCCGGCGTCGCGATCGCGATGACGATCGTGATGATCATGACCGTGGGAACGGGAATGACAGCTACGATCCGGCTTTCAACGTATGCCGCGGAACAGATCCGCGCTGCTATCACGACTGGGCTGCAGAGGAGCGCGAAGGCAACCGTGTGCTCATCTACACGCGGACGGCGGGTCCGCGTCACGCCAACCTGGGCCCGCGACTTCCTGCCGGTCTCAACCCGCCGCTGGGCGCGGGCAACGTGGTTCAGAACTCACTGAAGAGCTGGCTCGAGCAGGAAGGCATCGAAGTGGATTGGACCGAGGATGTCACACGCCTGGCCAGTCTGCATCGCTACAAGGCAGTCATCTTTGCGAGCACCAGTCGCGACACGTTGTTTGCGCATGGTCGGGCGGTCGACCCGGCGCTGGCGATCAACACTGCAACGAGCGCTCACCTGGATGCCGCCAAGACCGCGCTTCGCCAGTACATTCGCGCCGGCGGCGGCTTCGTCGGCATCCACAACGCGTTCGGGACAGAGTACAACTGGCCGTGGTACGAAGGCCTGCTCGGCAACGCCAACTATTACGATCACGGCGCAAATCAGGACGGTACGGTGAATATCGTCGCCCGCAGCGATTCCTCGATCGACGGACTGCCGAAGTCATGGCCCTTCCGTGACGAGTGGTACAACCTCGAGCCTTTTCCCGACGCGTGTGAAATTCCTTGCAACGGTGGATGAAGAACACGCTGGCGACGCGCCGCGAGATTCATCCGGGGCACGGCGACTTTCACCCGATAGCCTGGTGCCAGTACTACGACGGGGGCGCTCCTGGGTGACGACGATCGGACATGATGGTGCTGCTTTCACGGACGGCTCTGGATTCCCCGGCCAGCCGCAGTTCAAGCAGATGATCGTCAACGGAATCAAGTCCGCCATGGGATTGGTACCGTTCTGCACCGTCCGCGGTCATGGGCGCGACTGATGCACGCACACTGCTATTGATCTCGTCGGCCCTGCTGGCGTTCGATGCGTCGGCGGGGCCCGCGCCCACGCGAAGGAGATGATGCGAACACGGCGTTCGTCGCACCGGCGGGCGTCGTACCGCTCGATCGCAATATCATATTCGGCGCATTCACGCCCAGCGGCGGCTTTGAGCTCTGGGTGTCCGACGGCAAAACGGCCGGCACGCGACCGACTGAATGACATCCGGGCCGGCTTCCGCGGTTCGTATCCTGCCTTTCTCACACGACTGAACAACCAAGTGCTCTTCGCTGCCGACGACGGAGCCACAGGCATCGAACTGTGGCGCACCGATGGCACCGCGGCAGGCACAGAGCGCGTCAAGGATATTCACGGCGGTCGCGAAGGCTCAATGCCCACCGCGCTCACGCACGTCGGCAATGCCGTCTACTTCATCGCAAACGATGGCATGCACGGCTTCGAGCTGTGGAAGAGCAACGGCACAGCCGCCGAGACGACCTTGGTCGCGGACATCGCGCCCGGCGCGACGAGGTTCCATACCGCGGCACCTCACGGTAGTTGCGTCTCGACTATTCTTTACTGCGTCGGACCCCGAACATGGAACGGAGCTTTGGGTAAGCGACATCAGCGGTACGCGTCGCTTGAGCGACATCAATGCTGGAGCCGCCGATACTCAAATTGATCAGCTGACTGCCCTCAACGACCAGCTGCTGTTCGTTGCCTCCGACGACACACATGGCGCTGAGCTTTGGCGCAGCAACGGGTCTATCGCAGGGCACGACCCGCGTTGCCGACATCTATCCTGGACCTGAGGGCTCGCGACCCCGCTATCTGACCGAGTCCGGATCCAATATCTATTTCCAGGCGAGAGATCCTCCGCACGGATATGAGCTGTGGAAATCGGATGGAACGAGTGCCGGCACGTTACTCGTCAAAGATATCCGGCATGGGCCGGACAATTCCCTGCCCAGTCACCTGACACGCGTACAGGATGAGGTGTACTTCGCTGCGACGGACGGAACGCACGGCGTAGAACTCTGGCGCAGTGACGGAACGACGTCGGGAACTACACTGGTCCAGGATCTGAACGTCGGCCCTGACAGTTCATCGCCCGGACAACTGTTCGCAACTGGATCGATGCTTGTCTTCGCGGCAGGCGATTCGGCTCACGGTTGGGAACTTTGGCGACTCGATCATGAAGCTGGCCCTGCAAGAGCTTATCTGCGACATCCGCCCGGGCAAGGACAGCTCGTACCCGGGACACTTCGTCGACTGGAACGACACCGTCGCATTCAGCGCGGACGACGACTTCGGTAACGTGCGTTTGTGGCTGATGGACAAGGCGCGTTCGTCGGTCTCGCTCTTGGGCCTGCCTGTCACGCATCGTCTCAAATACCGATTCTGAATAGTCGCGATTGCATCTGCGGTTCCTGACCCTCGAAGGCGGATTCCTAGTCCACGCCGGCTGTCGCCCCGGGGTATTCGTGCGCCACATTTGTTCGATGGTACGAGCACACGTGCGCATGCGCAGCCTCGTCGAGCTCGCCAATCCAACGGTGATCGAAGAGACCGTCTGATCCCTGGCAGCAGTCAGCCAGAAGTGAAATCGATCGGCATCAACATGTCGTGACCACCTAGATTCGTTAGCGAGGGCACCTGAGCTTCCCACGACTATGTGAACCGGCCAGTAAGGCCGCGTATGGTGAAAGGGCAACACGTCACCCGTCTCTCGCTCGACGCTAACAGGCGTGCACCCGCTCAGAGCCTCATCGCAGAAGTCGTTCGTCATTGGCTTGCTTCCTGCGTAACTTGTTTTCGCTAGTGACTGTCGGCCCGATGGGAACGCTCAGCAGAGCGAAAGAGTGTCCACAAAGGTGTCCACAGACACGAACTGGGCAACCGGCGCAGCCAGCAAAATTCAGTGGTTGGATCGTCTGCAACCACCTGTTGAGATCAAGAGGGGTCGCAGAACGCGGGCATTTTCCCGCTCGCCGCACTTTCGTGAGACGTAGAATTTCTCGACTACACGAACACTTGGGATTGGTGCCGGCTCACGGACTCGAACCGTGGACCCCCTGATTACAAATCAGGTGCTCTACCAACTGAGCTAAGCCGGCCGGTGCCGATTCCTATTACAGGTATTCGGCTCCGGCGAATTATGGCCGGCCTCGCGCTCGCGCTGCAAACGCGCGCGCCACCGGGCCATCAGTGCCGGTGCGCGCAGGGCCATGAGATAGCCGGTGGCGATGGCCAGTCCCAGGAACGTCCCCATTGCAGGGCCATGCACGACACCGAGGATCAGGCTGCTGAGCAGCCACACCGCGAAAAAGCTTGAGTACTGCATGCGCGGAGGCTAGCGCTGCAGTATTGCACTCCGACGATGCTCAGGTGACAGCGCGCTCGCAAGGAACATCCACGGGTGGTCGTGAGTCTTGTCAGATCTGCCTGTAGTTGGTTACGGGACCCTCGAGATGACAGTTCACGGATCCGTCTCACAAACAGCCACCGGGGTGGGGGCACACCCGAATGGCGAACGCGAGTCGACCGCCGTGACCGTCCCGCTTCTGCGCACGCCCGGCCCTAGCGAGACTCGCGCTCCCGAGCAGCTATGGGAGCAGTATCTCATCGAGAAGGATCTGGCGATGATGCTGCGCCGTGCGACCAAGGCTGAGCGCGGGAAACTGTACTCCGTCGTCTATGAAGAGCTCTTCCGGCGCGTTGCGCACCACCCGCAACTGACCAACAAGGTCTCCCCGGCACAACGGGCGCGGCACATCAGCCCGCAGACGGCTCTGCTCAGGCCGTGGCTCACGCCGCAGACAACGTTTCTCGAAGTCGGCGCCGGCGATTGTGCGTTGTCATTGGCGTTGGCGGAGAAGGTAGCTCATGTCTATGCGCTCGACGTTTCTGCGGCGATCACGCAGACGGCAACCCGCCCGGAAAATTTCACACTGGTGCTATCAGATGGGACCAGCATTCCCGTGCCCGAGGGGCACATCACGGTGGCCTACAGCAATCAATTGATGGAGCATCTGCATCCCGATGATGCATTGGACCAGCTCGCCAACATCTACCGCGCGCTTGCGCCTGATGGCGTCTACATCTGCCTGACGCCGAACCGTCTGACGGGGCCGCACGACATCTCCCGCTACTTCGACACGGTCGCCACCGGTTTTCATTTGAAGGAGTACACGTGCACGGAGCTCATCGCGATGTTCCGGCATGTCGGCTTCAGGACCGTTCATCAGTGTCTTCGTAAGGGCAGCACTCACGTCAGGGTTCCCGGCCCCCTGGCGCGATGTGCCGAATGGACGATCGAGCGATTGCCGCCCAGGCTGCAAAAACGCGCTTCGACCACGAGACTGGTGCGGGGACTGGTCGAGATCTGCCTGATCGCAAGAAAGTGAGCGGCGACCTGGTGCTGGCCGCGCCGGACAGCTGCCGAATTGGCATCCGGCATGCATAACCGATGAACAATCTCGAGCACTTTTCCTCAAGGGAGCGAAACGATGGTCACTGTAGCTAGGCTGTCCGGGGCGGTGAGCAAACGGATCCGACTGGCGTCCAAGCACATTTACCACACCATTCGCGGGCGTGCGCACGATCAGCCCAGGGTACTGTTCATCGTCGGCTGTCAGCGCTCCGGCACGACGATGATGCTCCGGCTCTTCGATGCGGATTTCAATTGCCGTGGGTTCAACGACTTCAGTGAGCTCACCTCCGCCGACACGAAAAGCGGCGTCCGCTGGAATCCGCTGCCGGATGTCGCAGCCGTCATCAACCGCGTGCCGGCTCCTCTGGTCGTTGCCAAGGCGCTCGTCGAGACACAGAACGTACGCAAGCTCCTCGACTACTTTCCGTCCTCGAAGGCGCTGTTCATTTACCGGCGGCGCTACGCCGACGTCGCCTGCTCGGACATGGCGAAGTTCGGAGCGCGCAACGGCGTCGACAATCTCCGCCCGATCGCCGCCGGAGATCCGCACAACTGGCGTTCAGAGGGCGCGAGCCGCTCTGTGCAGGAGCTCGCGGCACGACTCTGGTCTCAGGAAATGAATGCGAATGACGCAGCCGCGCTCTTCTGGTATGCACGCAATCAGCTGTTCTTCGACCTGGATCTGGCGAGCCATCCGGCCGTCATGTTGTGCCAGTACGAATACCTGACGCAGCATCCGGCCGCATTCATGCGTCGAATTTACGACTTCGTCGGCGTCGATCCTCCGGACGTGCTTAAGACCGCTGAGGTGCGCCCGCCCGGCAAAGAAAAAGTCCTGGAACTTTCCCGCGAGGTGCGCCTGCTCTGTGAGCAGCTCCAGGCTCGGCTGGATGCCCATTTTCAACGCCTGATCGGCGAGCAGTGAGGTAGCAAGGAACATCCGCGGGTTGTCATGAGTCTTGTCAGATCTGCCTGTAGTAGGTTACGGGACGCTCGAGATGACAGTTCACGAATCCGTCTCACCAACAGCCACCGCGACAACCGACACGCTTGCGTCCGATGCCCGCATCCCGCGGGTGATCGAGCTCGATGTCTTGAAGGCCTTAGGCGTAGATCTGCCGAAGACGGCCAAGATTCTCGATTTCGGTTGTGGAGCCGGCCGCACTATCAAGGCACTGCGGGCATTTGGATACGCGAATACGTACGGCTACGACGTGGGAGACGGCCGCACTCTCCTTGGCGTCGATCGAGATCGCATCTCGGTCGGCACATTGCTGAATCTGCGGTTGCCGTACGAGGACAACTCATTCGATCTCGTGGTCTCGGATCAGGTCTTCGAGCACGTTCAAGATCAGGCGAGAGTGTTTCAGGAGCTGCTGCGAATCACGAAGCCGGGCGGTCTCGGGATGCACATCATTCCGGCGCGGTACATGCCGATCGAGGGGCACATCAAAGTGCCGTTCGGCGGCGTGATCCAGCATCGCTGGTGGTACAAGCTGTGGGCGCTACTCGGAATCCGGAACAAGCACCAGAGGGGGCTCTCGGCTGACGAGACAGCCGATCACAATGCGTATTTTGTCACCGACGCAACGCGGTACATCGCGACTTCCTGCTATCGCGTGATGTGGAAGCAGATCGGCTGGGAGTACCGATTCGCGGAGCAGCAGTTCTTCGACACCCATCCGCGGCCATCGATGCGCATGATCGGCAAGCTGGGCTGGCCGGCAATGGTTCTCTACCGGACTTTTCGCTCGCGAGTCGTGCAGCTGCGCAAGCCGGACATCAGGTAACAGCGCGCTCGAACGCGAACAACTTGCGTCCGCTCGAGGAGACAGTCTCGCTCTTCACGATGCGGGCCCGCTCCTCCAGACACTTTACGAAGTGCTCTTCGTTGTAGTGCGGGAAGATATCCTCACGCAGCCGCAGCAATTCGACCACCATCGGATCGGTCTTGGGGACGAACTCGATGACGCCGCGCGGCGCCATGTCGGTGAGCCACCCAACGACGTCGCCGAGCGGCACGTTCTTCGCAATCGCGACGTGATGAATCAACGCGAGTGCGAGCACCGCGTCGGCCTTGGCGCGTGCTCTCAACCCACGTCGCTCCGCCTGGCCCCAGCCTTGATCGGGTGCGGGGTTCGTCACGTCGAGGAACAGCGGCGTGAAGGCGAGCTTCTCGGATCGCGCGCGATCGAACGCCAGGTCGAGAGAGCCTTGATCGAAGTCGAAGCCGATCACCGAACGTGCGCCGCCTTGCAACGCGGCCACTGAATAGTCGCCGGTGTTGCAGCCGATATCCCAGACTGTGCGCGCCTTGCTGTCGCTCACGAAGCGCGCAACGAAATTGCGCTTCGCCTCGGCCTCGGTGCCGCGATACGAAGTGTGCCCCGCGTATTCCTGCCACGTCGTCGGTTGACGGTCGGCAGGATGGAGCGAGGCGATCCACGTGCGCAGGCCGCGCAGCAACCGCTCGAATGCAGGCTTCGGGAAGCGCAGCTTGCCGGCGACTGCCTTGTGCGCATCCGACGATCGTGTCTTCTGCAACGACCCCTGCATGACGACGTTCGTGAGCACGCGCCACGAAAGCTTCTTGCGCAGCGGCAGACAGCGCGCTGAGCTCCGCCGCACCGATTCCTTCGGGGCTGCCGCGATACCACGCGTTGTGGGGAATGCCGAACATCGAGCGCAGCAGCAGCGGGTTGAGGAACTGCTCGCAGAATTGTCGATGGCCCAGCCAGAACTGCCCATCGACGTAGCGGCGGAAGGACAGTCGGTCGATGAAGACCGGCCGCACACCATCGAACTGAATGTTGTACGCGGTCGCGTCCGAAAGCGTCACGTCACGCTCGAGCGCCGCGAGGTACAGGTCGAGTTGCAGCAGCGCTGCTGCCTGCAATGCGCGGAACGGCCACTCGTACGGATGAGAAATGAAATCGAGCTTCGGATGCTCCAGCAGGTACGCAGCATCGCCCACGGCCTCGCCGAGCAGCTCCAGCGACAGGTGGGTCTGCGGAATGAGCATGCCGCGCTCGACCAGCGCTGGGATCAGCCCGCTCGATTCGACGTAGTCGAAATCCTTAGCTGCTGACGGCATCACCGTACGCAGCACGCGCTCGCCATACCAGTAGATCCGGCCGCCCGGATCGCGGAAGGATCCCGGTTCGGCGCGAATCGCCGGCTCAGACTCCGTCGTTGTCAGTCGAAGTTGCACTGGATGTGCGCATCCCGCGGCGACTTGCGCAGATTTACAAAGAACGCCTTGACGCGCTGCCAGTACAGGCTGAGCACTGCGGCGGCGCCGGCAATGCCGGCGAGCAGGCTTTGCACCAGGATGCTGCCGGTGCCCGGATCCAGATACGCGTGTGCCGCGGCCGAGAATCCCACCAACTGAACTGCCAGCCATGCCGCGATCACGCGTTTTCGATGCACCATCATCAGCCTCCTTAGGCTTGAGCGGCTCACGGTGCGCAGAACTTCGGCGCTACTCCCGTGAGACGTCCCGCGCCTTTCTCTTCGAGCAGGAACACCCTACAACTGCTCGGCGCGCTCAACGGTTCCCCGCCGAGATGATGGTTCAGCAGTTCGACGAGCGATAGTGGCGCCGTCGTCGTAGCCCGGCGACACGTTCGGCGCATGGATCGCGTACAGCGTCGAGAAGGTATCGCTCAAATCGCTGTCGGTCAGCACTCCGCTCGCCAAGGTCAGGCCGCTCGGAAAATGCAAGGGAATCCGCGAGCCATGATCGCCGTTGATGACGATGATCGCATCGTCGAGCAGGCCGCGGCTTTCGAGATTGTCCAGCAGACCGTCGATGAGCGTGAGCACGCAGCGGACCTGCTCGGCGTAGCGGTCGTACTTCTGCGCCCGGCTGTCTACGGTGTTGTAGGCGAGCGGATCGGTAGACGCGATGCGGTTGGTCAACCAGTCCGAAGTGCGCGGGCGCAACTCGCAGCGACGATCGAAGATATACGGATAGTGCGGCATGAGCAGGTGCGCGAAGAATGCGTGCCCGCGAGGATGGCGCACAATGTCGGCGCCGAGTCGCTCGAACACCTCAGGTACGGGCAGCGAGCCGAACAGCGGCCCCTGCCATCGCCACGCCGGCAGTTGCCAACCAGCTCGCAGCAGGCTGCTGCGAATGACACGCTCATAGACCTTGCTCATGACGCGCAGCATTTGCGACTTCGTGATGATCGCGTTGGCGATCGCACTCGACTTTTCCGCCGTGTGCAGTCCCAGCCCCTGAAGCAAGCTCAAGCTGGTAACGGGATACGTGGTGCATTCCTGCACCTGCACGCCGTCTGCATGACACAGGTCCATGTACGTGGATTGATACACGTGCACGCGATAGCCGCGCTGCTGAAGCAGCTGGAAATAGGCTGCCTGCTTGAGGTCCCACCTGGCGTCGGCCGATTCGTGCTGCAGGTACGGATGACTGACTTCGCGCGACGCGAAGTTCAGGAGATTGGCAATCGAATTGAAAGTGTTTGCATATTGGCTGTATGCGCCGCCGAACAGCCGGAAGTCGCGCGAGGTGTAGAAGTCGATGAGCTCCGTGCGCAGCGCGCGCGCGCCCGGAATCTCGGGCGGCAGGCCCTCGACGCCGATGTGCTCATCCAGCAGCAGATGAATGAGCAGCGGCGGCTCGGCATTGCCGCTGCCGGCGGTGGCAGTCCGCTCGCTGACAATCCGTTGCGGGACCGAATTGCCGCGCACCAGCGTCAGTCCGATGAGCGTAACGAAGATCACGGTCAGGATCGTGGTTGCATGCTCACGCAGCACCCACAGGATGGCAGCGAGTCCGGCAACGACCGCCAGGAACAGGGCCGTCACGGCGATCGAAGGCCACGACGTCGGCAAGCTCACTTGGATGTCGATGAACAGGGCGATCAGGCCTGCGAGCACGACCGCCCGGAGGAGCGGGCCCGCGAAGCCGATCAGCACTGCAAGCAGCGCCGCCACTGCGAGGACGCACGCCAGGATCAGCAGGACTTCAGGCGTGAAGTACGAGTAGCCGTGGAAGCTGAGCAGCACGACGAACGGCGCCAGCACGATGAGCACCAGCGCGCCCAGGTCCAGCAGGAACGGCCGTAGTTGAAAGCGATGCGCCTGCCGAATCACTCAACCCGCCGCGGCGGTCGGGCACGCGCGCATTTCCAGGCGCGAGATCTTGCCCGGATCGGTCTGAAAGAGGCTGCTGTCGACGATCTGCCCGGGTTCCTGCAGCTCGACATCGATCCAGAATACGGAGCCCGCGCGCTTGCGATCGTCGATGCGTGGCGTAAGCCCAATCGCGCGCACTTCATCGACCCGCCGCTGCGCGCGCTGGTAGTCGGAGAACACGCCCAGCGACAGAACGTTGGGTGGATCGGAGCCGGGCATGACATATACATCGGCGATGCCATTGGCAGAGAGGGTCTTGAGAGCGGCTTCCGCTGCATCACGCGTTGCGAGTCCCTGCACACTGACCCAGTAACCCGCCCAGATCTCGCCCTGTTCCATGCGCTGGCGCGGTTCGAAGCCTGCGCCGCGCAACGCTGCTTGGGCTTGCGAAGCCTGCGGCAGGTCCGCGAACGGTCCGATGCTCGTGCACGACAGCGTGTCGAGCTGCGCTGTCTGCGTCGCGGACGCCGCTGGGGATTGCGCGCGCAGCGGCTCGACCGCGGGCGGCTGCACGTCGCGGATCTGGCCGACGCTGCGCTCTTCGGGATTTGCTTCGATCATCTCGCGAGCAAGCACGATGCGCGCCGGCGGCTCCGCCGGCTTCGCACCCTTGCGCTCGAGGCTGGGAACGTTCACGTCGATCATCTGCGACCACGTGAAGTAGAGCACGTTGACCAGGATCAGCAACAGGCAAAGGATGCGCATGAAAGTATTGCTTGCTCTACTACTGCTTTCCTTGGCTACTTCTTTCCCTGGCCCCAGTACGCGGCGATGTTTGCGATCTCCGGTGCAGAGAGCTCCAGCTTGCCCTTGTGCTTGACCTTGCCGGCCACGATGTCGCGGATCAGGCTCTCCAGCGAGGCCGCGTCTTCACCTTCCCAATCGTCCGCGTCATGGCACTGCGCGCACTTGCTCTGCGCCGCGCTGCGTCCTGCCTGCACGTCCGCCGCCTGTGCCGCGCCGCTCGCGCAGAGCAGCGCCGCGAGGGTCATTAATGCCTGAAGTTCCCTGGACATAGTGTGCGCATGATACATGAGCGCTCTCAGCGGCGGGGCTCCGCGGCCAGGACGGCGAGACCCTGCAGGACCAGGTCAGGAACGACGCGATACGGCAGTCCGATCGCCTTCTCCACACGGTCGCTCGCACCGCCGGTCACCAGCAGCGTTGGCGTTTCGTGCAGCGTCCGTCGCATCACGCCGACAGCACGCTCGATCAGCGCCGCAAGCGCGTGCTCGGAACCCTGCCGGATTGCACCGAGGGTGTTGTCCGCGAACAATCCATCGCTCGTGTCGCCCTGTCGCGCTCGCTGTGCGATGTCGCTCGTGTTCTTCAGCAGACTCGTCACCATGAGATCGGGGCCGGGCACGATCACGCCGCCAAGATGCAGCCCGTCGGCGGCGATGCCGTCGATCGTCATGGCCGTGCCGACACTGACGACGCACACGGGTCCGCGCTCCAGCGCATGCGCGCCGATCATCGCAAGCCAGCGATCGACGCCGAGCTTGGCCGGTTGCGGATAGGCGTTGCGAATTCCGCCGGCCAGCGGCGTCGCCGCGATGAATTTCGCTTCGATCTGCCATGTTTGCGCGACGCCCGTGCGGACTACGTCGGCCATGCGAGTCCCGGCCACGTTGCTGACCAGCACGTGATCGGCACGGTCGCCGCGAAGCACGGTCGCGACGAACGTTGCAACGCTCCAGTCTGCGTGTGGCGCGGCCGATTGCGGTTGCAGAGCACCGCCTTCGAAGCGCGCCCACTTGATGCGCGTGTTGCCGATATCGATGAGAAGAGCCATGAACTAGCGAGCTGCTCGCAAACTGACCTCGCCCGAAGCGAAGCGCCGCAGCACACCATCCACGTCGACGAGCAGCGTGCCGTCGAGGTCGACGCCGCGAGCGCGGCCGAAGGTGGTCTCGGCGGCGCTCATCACGCGCACCGGTGCGTTGGCGAGCGTATCGAGCCTGCGCCACTCTTCGGCGAACGGCTCGAAGCCTTTTTCGCTGAACGTCTGCAGCATCCGCGTCACCTCCTCCACCAGCACCGCGATCAGTGCGTTGCGCGGCGGAGTGCGTTCGCGCACGATCTCGTGCAGGTCCGAGATGAGCGCGGCCTGCTGCTCGGCGAGCATGAGACGGACCGGTGCCGGCATGCGCACGTTGATGCCGATACCGATCACCACCTGCGCCGGACCCGCGGACTCGCCGCGCATCTCGATCAGGATCCCGCCCAGCTTGCGCTGCTCCCAGATCAGGTCGTTCGGCCACTTCAACCCGACGCCTGCGATGCCAAGACGCCGGAAGGCGCGCACGGCCGCGACACCGACTGCGAGACTC
The DNA here is from genome assembly GCA_963830745.1 of uncultured Gammaproteobacteria bacterium. GTDB lineage: Bacteria > Pseudomonadota > Gammaproteobacteria > Steroidobacterales > Steroidobacteraceae > Steroidobacter. Next base: position 16,910 of record CAWHNL010000002.1, on the reverse strand, counting down.
AAGGCGGAGAACGTCGGCGGCGCTTCGAGAAACTGCCAACCCATCGACATGCAGATGCCGCAGCCGAACGGGGCGACCCAGCTGCGTCCGCGCCGGCCGCGGCCCGCTTTCTGGATCTCTGCGACGCAGACGTGCGTCGTACCCGGCGGATTGACGGCGTGCTCGGCGACGTAGCGGTTGGTCGAATCCACGGTCAGCAGCACTTCCAGCGGAGCCAGCAGCCCGCGAATCTCCGGCGACATCTCCGCGAGGATCGCGTTGCGGTCGAGCAGATCGACGGCGCGTGGCAACCGATAGCCCTGGCGCGGGACGGATTCGATATTGACGCCCATCGCCTGGAGCGAGCGGATCAGCTTCCAGATGCCGCCGCGCGAAATGCGCAGGCGCTTGGCCAGGCGCTCGCCCGAATGGAACTCACCGGTTGCCAGCAATGCGAGCAGCCGCCCGCGGCGCACCTGCGTCGGCGACTTGCTGTTCCGATTCTTCGCTGCAGCGATCATGAGCGTTTGCGCAGCAGCCAAAGACGCTGTGCGCGATTCTCAGTGCCGGCCCGCATTCTCTCGATGTTCGAGCGATGCGTATAGCACACGAACAGCAGCATCACGCACCCGAAGGCGAACAGTGCGCGCGATGGATCGATGCCCGCCGCGGCGACGTACGCGGGGAATGCCGCCGTCGCCACCATGGTGGCGAGCCCGACGAAGCCGCTGATCATCACGACGAGCAGCCACACGGCGAGCACCGGGAGCAGCGCGACGGGTTTCAGTCCGAGCAGCACGCCGACGAGCGTGGCCGCACCTTTGCCGCCGCGGAAGCCATACCACACGGGATAGACGTGACCGACGACCACGGCAGTGGCGCAAGCGACCGCCAGCCAGACCCGATCGATCGCTGGATCCGGACCGAACAGCGCCAGCTCCGGCACGACGGCCGCCGCCAGCCAACCTTTGCCTGCGTCGATGAGGATGACCCAGAGCGCGAACACCGGACCTTGCGTGCGCAGTGCGTTGGTGCCGCCCGGATTGCCGCTGCCCACCTTGCGGATGTCGACGCCGCCACGCAGCCAGCCGACGATGAGGCTGCCGATCAGTGAGCCGAGCAGATAGCAAAGCAGGATCTTGACGCCGAGTTCGAGCATCCTTGAATTCTACTGTAGGTCGGGCTTCAGCCCGACTCTTCTTACTTCTTCTTCGGCAGATGAATCTCCGCCAGCATGCACCTCACGCTGCCGCCGCCGAGCGTCTCGATCGTGGGAATCGCGGCGGCGACGATCGGCCCACCGAGCCGCTCGATCGTTGCGCGTTGCTGCGCCGAGAGCGAGTCCAGGGCCGTCCGCGACATTGCGACGACGCCTGTGCCGCGCGCCGAGCGCAGCTCGAGCATGTTCCCCGCGAACGCGGCGAGCTGTTCCATGCTGAGCTCGACGAGCTCGTGGCCACTACGACGCAAGGCGTCCAGCACCGCGCCCCGCTCGTCTGTGCGGATACAGTCCGGGCAGATCGCGGCGAAGCGCGCACCGACGCACATCAGCACGTTGGTGTGATAGATCGGCGCGCCGGTCGCATCCGCCGCCTCGAACGCGACGATGTCGTAATCGAGTTGTTGCGCAAAGTCGCCGAGTGCGTCGAGATCGGTGCGCGGCGACACGCATGCGTAGGCGATGCGATGTGCGCGATCCAGCACGAGGCTGCCGGTTCCTTCCAGGAACTTGCCGCCCCTCTCGTGGTGCGTGAGGTCGAGCACGCGCGCGATGCGAAAGCCCAGCCGCGAGCTGATCGTCTCCAGCAGATCCGCGCGGCGCTCTTGCCTGCGATTCGCCGCGAGCATCGGATACAGCACGACGGTGCCGTCAGCGTGGAAGCTGACCCAGTTGTTCGGAAAGATCGAGTCCGGAGTGTGCGGCTGAGGTGTGTCGTCGAAGGCGTGCACATTCACGCCCGCCGCACGCAGCGCGTCCGCGAGCGTCTCGAACTCGCGCGCGGCAGCGGCTTGCACTTGCGCGGCCGACAAGTGCGGCGCGCTGTGCTGAAAGCGATTGGACTCCGCCGTCTGCGGGTTACCCGCAAACTGCAGAGGGCGGATCATCAGGACGTCGGCGGCGCTCTGGAGCTCTTCGGTCATCGCGCGCCATACTAACGCCGCGCGGCAATTTAAGGCGCAGCGGCCATACCGTGCCGCAGCCAGCCTCGAGTTGTCCCGCCGGCAGCAATAACGCACCGACCCCCCGGCCGGTTCGATGCCGTGCAGGAACTTTCCCGGCGTGCAGCCCGTTCCAGCTCGGACCCATGTCATCCGTCCTGCGCGCCCCCGAATTTCGATTGGACGGCCCCGCGGCGCAGCGCCACGAGGCCGAGCGGCCGAGCGTCTGCTTCGTCGGGTTTTCGAACCTGGCGGTGCTCGCCCCCGAGGTCGACCCGAGCGGTGCCTCCGGCGAGCCCCTGCAGCACACTCTTCTTGCGACGGCCCTCGCCCGTCGCGGTTATCGCGTGTCGATGGTGGTCCTCGATCACGGCCAGCCTGACGGCGCAGTCTGGGAAGGCGTCCAGACCTTCAAAGCCTATGCACTCGGAGCAGGCCTGCCGGTGCTGCGCTTCGTGCATCCGCGCTGGACCGGATTGGTGTCGGCCTTGAGTCGCGCCGATGCCGATGTCTACTACAGCAGCTGCGCCGGCGGCCTGGTCGGCCAGATCGGGATGTTCTGCGCGAGCCGCGGCAAGCGCTTCGTCTTCCGGACCGCCAGCGATGCGGATTGCAAACCGGACGCGCTGATCTCCATGGGCCGCTGGTACCGCCGGGACAAATGGCTGTACGAGCGTGGCTTGCGTCGCGCTACGAGCGTGCTCGTGCAGAGCGTGCACCAGCAGGAGCTCATGCGTCGCAACTTCGGTATCGACAGCTCGATCGCAGGTCTGGTCGTGGAGCCGGGCAGCAGCGAGCGCGAGTTCGGCGAGCGGGACATCGACGCGCTCTGGGTGAGCAACATGCGCTCGGTGAAGCGGCCGGATGTGTTGCTGAGCGTCGCGGACCAACTGCCGCACGTCTCCTTCCATATGGTCGGCGGCACCGTGCCCGGCGGGCAGCAGTTCTTCGAAACGGTCGAAGCGCAGGCGGCCGATCGCGGCAACGTGACTTTCCACGGCGCGGTGGCGTATCGCGACACCGGCGCGCTCTACAGCCGCGCGCGCGTTTTCGTGAACACCTCCGACATCGAAGGGTTTCCGAATACGTATCTGCAGGCGTGGTCGAGCGGTACGCCGGTCGTGGCGTTCTTCGATCCGGACGGCGTCATCGCGCGCGAGGGGCTCGGCGCGACCGTGCGCACACCGCAGGAGATGTGCGAGGCCGTGCGGCGCTTGACGAGCGATGAGTCCGAATGGCAAGCGACGCGCCAGCGCTGCCTCGCCTTCATCGAACGGCACTACAGCGAAGACGTGGTGCTGCAGCCGTACCTGCAAACCTTCCGTCGCAAATAAAAAAGGCCGGCGGTGTCGCCACCGCCGACCTGTCCAAGGGTTGAGGAAATCGACTAGCGGTCAGTGAGGGCCTTGAAACTCACGACCGGAACCGTCGGATTGCCGTACTGCGAAGCCAGCTGGGGCGAAACGTGCGTCACGAACCCGGTAAGCAGCCCACGCTCTCGCCTCGGTAGCGTTCTTCGCGGTGACGAGGAGCCGGCGATGACCGAGGTTGCTGAAGGGCTTCTTGGCGTAGGCGAGGTGGAACGCGTTGACGCCGTTGTACGGGTGCTCGAGGTTCACGCCGTCGACATACTTCTCGCCCGGCAGACCGCGCGTGCTGCCTCCAGTGATCGCCCAGATGTTGTTGTTGACGATCAGGAAGTTCGGGTTGATCGCGCGGCGCTTCGCATCGAGGCGACGCACCAAGTCGATCGAGCCGTCGGTCCACGCGTTCTTCTCGGCCTGCGACCAGGTCTCCCAGTTCATGCTGCCCCACGGGCGACCACCGACGGCGTCGAGGAACACGCCGTCCACCTTGCGCTCGCGCATCAGCTTCTCGACGTAGCTCACCACCCAGAGGATCCACTTGGAGCCCGGCCGCATGTCGGTCATCTTGGTGTTGGCCCACATGCTGCGCTGGCCGTAGCTGGGATAGGGCCACAGCGGCACCGCGCCGTAGTTGTTCATGTAGAACGCCTGGTCGAGCCCGCACACGCGCTGGTCCGGGCGGCTGGCGGGATTCAGGTACGCGAGCACCTCGGCGCCCTTGGCACGGGCGGTGGCGAACTCGGGCTCATAGCGATTGCAGCGGCCCGTGATCAGCAGGCCGGTGGGCTTGCCGTACAGCGAAACGTTCGTTTCCCTGGCGAAGGAGATGCCAAACGGGTTTGCAGCCTGCGCGAGGCCGGTGACGGTGGACAAAAGCAGCGGACAGCAGAACGCAAGGACTTTGCTGAATTTCATTTCTAATTTCCCCAGAAATGCTCGACGACGCCGGGGCGCCGCCTGGGTGGTTGCTGAAACCTGAATACTTTCGAGCGGCTCGGTGGAAGTCCGCTTTGAGTTTTCAGACGAGAACGGCGCGCACCTTGCCGAAAACCATGCAGCTGCGGAATCGGAAAATCCCCTAATCTCCCCTCACAGTGCGGATGTCGTCCTAGGACTTCACGAGCAGTGCATCTGCGTCGCCGAATGCAGACAGCCCTTCGTTGTTGTATAGTCAACAGCAAAACGCTTATTTCCGCGGAAAAACCGCGTTTTTTCTCAACAACGGCCAGCGGCGCGGCCGCGCGCTGCGCGCAGCGCGCCGTACGCATACGAGCATGCGACAGCCGCAAGTCAGTGTCGCCGAACGTCGACACTTCGCGGCGCGCCGTTGCTGAATCATCGGCGAGTTGCGCAAACCCTCGCGACCAAATCCGCTCGCGCGCGAACTGTGAAATCGATCTGTAGGAGCATGCGGCGCCTTAACTCGCCGCGCGGGTCCGGCTGCGTGCAAAGACAGTGAAGCGCATCGTGTTCTGCGACACCTGGACTGTTAAGGTAGCGCTTGCAAAAGGGCAAACCCGTCGAAAGGCGGGGACGCAAAGCTTCCGGTCTAAAGGCTGCAAAACAGCCTATGACAGCGGGGTCGCCGACAACCGCTCGCACCGCTCGAGCGTTGATCGTGATTCATGCTGCATCGACCTGATAGCGCGCGAGCCCTTTCGCGTGTAGTTATTATACCTACATGTACGCTGAGTCGTGCATCGGCTATCAGACGACTTATGCGCCATATCACTCAGCTGTTCGCCGCCGCCGCGGCCACCCTGCTCCTCGCGTTCTCGGCCTCGGCCGCCGATTCACCGCCGTTCCCGCGCCTCGCCGGCGTCAACAACGGCGCCCCGCACAACTACGAGGACCCCGCCTACCAGGCGAAGCTCGCGAAGCTGAACTGGTCCCTGCTCGCCATCTGGGTCGGCTGGGGCGTGACCTCCGACACGACCATGGAGCAGGTGGTGCGCAACATCAAGGCGATCAACCCCGAGCTCCAGGGTGTTCCTGTACGAGAACCCCATGGAAGTGGCAGAGGGCAATGCGGCCGCGGCGGTCGTGTTCGAGAAGGTCGACAAGATGAAGTGGTGGGCTTACGAGCGCGGCAGCACGGGCCCGTTGCTGCTCTCGCCGTTCGGCAAGCAAACATCGAGGGCCCAATATCAGGTCAACAACACCTTGTTCACTCCGAAGGACAGCTCCGGCTATCAGCAATGGGAATGGCACGCCCGCTGGGTCGTGCAGCAGTTCTACAAGCCGAATCCGTCGATCGATGGCTTCTTCGAGGACAACGTCTTCTGGCGGCCGCGCGTCGACGCTGACTGGAATCGCGACGGCATCACCGACTTGAAGGACTCGCCGCAGGCCGGCAAGTGGCTGCGCGACGCCCTTGCCAAGCGCTTCGCGCTGTTGCACACCCTGATGCCGGGCAAGCTCATGATCGGCAACATCGCCGATTGGGGCCACTCGAACTCCGTGCTGACCGAGCTCGACCAGACGCTGAACGGCGGCCTGATCGAAGGCATCATCGGTAAGCACTACTCCGTCGAGACGTGGAGCACGTGGGCGGAGATGATGCGCTGGTATCGCAAGACGATGGCCGCAATCGCCGAGCCGAAGCTGGTGGCCTTCCACCAGGTCGGCACCGTGACCGACTACAAGGCCATGCGCTACGGCCTCGCATCGTGCCTGCTCGACAATGGTTACTACGCCTTCACCGACAGCACGAAGGGCTACAGTGGCGTCGCCTGGTTCGACGAATACGATTCCAAGCTCGGCAAGGCCGTGAAGCCGCCCAGCACTGTCGCGTGGCAGAAGGGCGTGTATCGCCGCGACTTCGAGAACGGCATCGCGCTCGTCAACCCGAAGGGCAACGGCCCGGTCGAGGTCACGCTCGAAGAGGACTTCCGCGCGTCTGTCCGGCAAGCAGGACCCGGCCGTGAACAACGGCGCGCTGACGCGCAAGCTCGTGCTGCAGGATCGCGACGGCATCATCCTGAAGCGCGTCAAGCCGGTCGCGGCACCGACGGCGCCGAAGCTGGTCGCCGTGCATTACCCGACCTGAGACAAACTCTCGCCAAGACGCCAAGCTCGCCAAGGCCCTGACGATCGGGATCTGCCTTGGCGCCCTTTGCGATCTTGGCGAGAGACCCTTCTGGTGCTCTTCGAGCCGCGTGACCAGGCGGGTGTTGCCGGAAGTCGTGCCCTGAACGAGCAGCGTCGACGTCGGCGAGCGCTGGTCGAAGCGCCGCGACACCCAGCCTAGCGGCGCATCTTCGCGACCGCGCACCAGCTCGCATCGCAGGCCCTGCGGGAGCTGCATTTCGAGTCGGACACCGCCGCGGCGTACGGTTGCACGGGTACCTGCAAGCGTCACTTCGCAGCTTTCGGCGCAGTGCCAGAACATCTCGATCGTGTGCGACCCGCGGCAGAAGATCTCGTCGACGACGGTCACGGCCGAGGTCGCGTGATCGAGCGACAGCTCGCGTCGATGCGTGACCGGATCGCGCAGGCGTCGATAGCCGTCGTGCTCGGCGACGAGGCGATCGAACTGCGCCGTCGAGATGAATTCGAGCACGCGGACCGGCGCATGGGCCAGCCACAGGAAATTACCGGCGCCGACCGACTGGTCCTGCCCGTCGATGCGCACGGTGTTGTGCGCCGACGTGCCGCGGAAGTAGTCGCGCCACAGTTTCTGCGTGTGATATGCGAACGTGCCGGGATCGATCAGCAGTTCCTCGCCGCCGGCGCTCAGCGTGAACGAGAGCGCGTCGGCGTGCCCATGGGCCGCTATGGACAAATAGCCCAGCCGGCCGGCGTCCGCGACGATGCGCACCTCGCGTGGCGTATCGAGCTCGTGTCCAAGCACGTAGTAGCCGGCGACCGGAAATTCGCGCCGCACCGGCGACGGTCTCGCGGACGATGACAGGGACGCGAAGCGCTCGGCCGCGCGATCGCCGAGCAACCAAAGACTCTTGTCGTCGAACGTGCCCGCCTTGAGCGTGAGCGCCGGCCGATCGAACACGACCGCGCCAGTTGCAAGCAGGGAGCGATAGACGTGAGCGTCCGGCGTGGGATCGAGCCGGGCAACGATGGCATCGTCCGCATCGCCGAAGTTGGGAACGTTGCCGCCGACATCCATGATGCTCGCGATGTAGTCGAGCATCGCTTCGAGGCGCTGCCAGTATTCGGCGGCCAGCTCCATGCCGTTGGCGCGCGCCACGAGGCCAGCGATGAGCAACATGTCCGCCACTTCGTGGTGATACCACACGGCTTGCTCGCGATTGACGCCATCGCTGCCGTTCTGCACCAGTGCCTGCTGCTGCAGCTCGCGCAGCGCTATTTCGCGCCAGGACTTCGACTGCGGCCAGAACGGCCACGTGGTCGCGGCGACGAGCAGTCCGGTCAACTCGCCGAGCAGGTGATTGTTCGCGGACGAATGCCGCGAGAAGTGGCCGGCGATGAAGTGGCAGTGCTGAAAGATCGAAGTCAGCCAGCGCTCGCGCAGGGGTTCGCGCTCCTCCCCGAGCAGGTGCCATGCGAACGACCAGTTGATCAGGCGCATCGCGTGCTCGAGGCTGCTGGTCCAATGCGGGCCACGAGCGTACGGACACTGCTCGAACCATGAGCCGAGGAGCGTACGACAGGCGGTGGCGTAACGCTGGTCCCGCGACAAATGCCATGCCTGCGCGAGCGTCAGCAGCTCCGCGTGACGGCTCGGCTCCCACAGGTACTTGATATCGCCGACGCTCCGCTCGTCCCGATAGTTCAGCGCCTTGCCGAACGTGAGCGGCGCAACGCGGCCGGTCTTCGGATCGCGGTTCCACTGCGGCGGAAATCCGAGCTGCGCCGGGCGCAGAGCGAACACGTCGAACTCGCCCGCGATGATGCGGTCAGCCGCCGCGCAATACTTGCCCGCCTCGAACCGGCGCGGCAACGGCTCGACCCACGATCGACCTGCCACATCGCTCGTGCGCGCCGGCACGGTCGCTGCAAAGAATCCGAATCGCTCCAGCGTTGCGCGCCCCTGCTGCCCAACACGGTGGCGAATCTCGCGTCGGTCCATGGCAGCGAGCCGATTGAGCTTCCAGCGCAGACTCATGCGAGCATCCGCAGCTCGTCGCTGACCGAGGCGTAGAACATCGGGTTGCGGCGAATCGCCACAGCGCCGATGCGCATCTTTTTCAGCTTGTTCACGAACGCGTGCATGCTTCACTCGCGATCGGAATGGAGCCGTTGCGAGCGACCGAGTCGTAAATCGCGACGATCTTGCGCGCGTACAGCTCGACGTTTAGCGGCTCCACGGCACGGCGGGACGCCTCGCCCATGCGAGCGCGCAGCGCATCGTCCATGACGATGCGCTCGATTGCGCCGGCAAGCTCGGATACATCGCCAGGCTGCACCAGCAACCCGTGCACGCCGTCGCGGACGTGCTCCGGAATACTGCCGACCGTCGTGCTGATGACCGGCAGGCCCCACGCCATGGACTCGAGCAACGCCATCGGCAGCCCTTCCACATACGAGGGCAGCACGAACGCATCGGCCGAGGCGAGCAGCTGATCGCGCTCCGCCGGGCCGAGCCAGTCACGAACTTCCACGAAGCGCGTCAGGCCGCGACGCTCGGCGAGGTCGCGTACCGCCCTCAGGTCGCCGTTGCCCGCAAGCACCAGCCGCGTGCGCCCGAGGCACTCGGGCCGCAAGCGCGACAAGGCGTCGATGAGATCGAACACGCCCTTGGCGCGCGCGAGCAAGCCCAGAAAAACGAGTCGCACGTGCGAGCGGCCGAGCCGCTCCGGCAGGACAGCGGGCAGCACGACCGGATTCGGCACAACGACGATACGCTCACGCGGCACGCCGACCGACACGAAGAACTCGCGCCAGCTCTCGCCCAAAACGATCAGGCAATGCGCACGGCACAACGTGTGCAATGTGGTCGCCCGCGCGGCAGCGGAAAGGCCCGCCCAGTACTCGCGATAGCCGCCGCCGTGATGATGCATGATCAGGCGCGCGCCCGATGCCAGTGCCATTCTGGCCAACAGCATCTTGCGCACGGTGCTCGCGCGGCTCGCGAAATGAATGTGGACGATGTCGGGCCGGCGCCGCAGCTGCGCAATCGTCCGCACGATCGCTGCGACGAAGGTCGCGAGCTTGCGCCACTTCGAGCCTTCGACCATGGTCGGGAGCTGCGTCACGTGAATCTCGGGCGGCAGAGACGCGATCAAGGTGTTCTCGACCGCCGCTACGCCACCGCGCACCTGCAGATCCGGGCCGAGCATGAGCACGCGCAGCGCATTCGACATAATCACCAGTCCCGGTCACCCGTCGGTTGAGCAACTCGCTGCAGCTCCTCGGTGAAGCGTTCGACCATGCGCTGGACGGTGAAGCGCTCACGAACGTCGCGTGCGGCGACCGCTCCCATGCTCAACCGATCGGTTGCCGCAGTCAGGCGCCGCAGCAGGTGCGCGAGCGCTGCCACGTCGCCGCGCTCGTAAAGGAAGCCGTTGGTTCCGTGCCGGACCTGCTCTTCGGCGCCGCCGATGCGCGTAAGGACCATCGGCTTGCCGAGCGCCATCGACTCGAGCGCGGCGATGGAGAAGGTTTCGACGAAGTGCGAGGTGAGCGTCATCACGTCGCAGCACGCGATGTACGGCCGCACGTCGTTGCGATGCCCGGCAATGACGGCATGGCCGGTCAACTCCAATTCGGCGATCTGGCGCTCGATCTCGCCGCGCCGCGGACCGTCGCCGATGATCAACACCTTGGCGTGCACACCGGAATCGCGCAGGCGCCGCAGTGCCTGCAGCAGGTCGCCGTGAGCTTTCTCGGCGCGCAGCCCCGCACAGATGCCGATGACGAAGTCGCTGGGAGCGAAACCGAACTCCGCACGCGTCGCAGCTTTCTGCTGCGCCGTCGAGCGGTCGGTGAAGTAGTCCGCGTCGATGCCGTTCTGGATCACGGTGTCGCGCTTGACCCGCAGCCCACGCGCGCGCCAGTACTCGCGCTGTTTATGGCTCACGTAGATCACCAGCGCGCAGCGGCGGAACATGAAGCGGTTGAGCAGCATCCGCAGGCGCGCTGCGAAGGGCTGACCGAGGCCCGTCGTGTGGAAGACCTCGACGAGCCGTACCGGCCGGCGCGCCCGGCGCGACGCGATCAGCGCATACAGCAGCGGATAGCCGTTGGCGCAGATGATGACGTCGATCTCTTGCTCGTCGATGCGGCGCGCGAGCTCGTTCGCGGCGCTCCAGTCGAGCTTGCCGCGCACGTTGAGCGAAAACGTCGAGTCGAGGCGCGCACTGTCGACCTCGCGCGCCAGGCTGCCTTCCGACTTGACGTAGCACAGGCCGATGCGGAAGCGGGTTGCGTCGAGACGATTGACCAGCGACACCGCGTGCTTCTCGGCACCGCCGACCAGCATCGAGCTGATCATTACCAGCACGCCCGGGCGATGACGGGCGGCTACTGCGACCGCTGCGCTCGTCTGCTGTGGCTGCGTATGAGCTGAGATCGCTGGAGCTGACATTCTCTATTCACGATTGACGGCCGCGGCCGTCCGCCGGGGCCTGCCAAGCAACGCCTCCGTCGTCCGAAAGTTCCTGACGCCGGCACCGCGCTGCGACCGTAGCGAAGCGGCGACACCCTGATGCGCAACGCCGCGTCTGTGACGCAGGACACGATTTGCCGCGCGGGGTCCATGTTAGAAAAACGACGCTCAGATTTGCCAAGGGCAAACCCGTCGAAAGGCGGGGACGCAAAGCTTCCGGTCTGTCGGACTTCCAAGTCCTACGATAGCGGGGCCGCCAAATCGAACGTCGGTCCCGCTGTGCCCGCAGGCAGCACGTCGACGCCCTTGACCATCCACGCCAGCGCGACAGCAGATCGCGCGCGGCCGATGCAGAGGGTGTCGACATGCACAAGAATCTATCTCGCGGCCGCGCATACCGCTGGGTGCTCGCTACGGTCTTGGTGGCAATGCTGTGCGGCTGTGGCGACGACGACAAGAAAGCCCAGTCCGTCGGGCAGAGCCCGCCGCCTCCCTCCGGCAGCGCTCCGCCGCCTGCGCCACCACCGCCCTCCCCTCCGCCGACCTCGCAGGCCCGGGCCGCGACGCTCGAATGGACGGCGCCGACGACGCAGACCAACGGCGCGACGCTCGGAGATCTTGCCGGGTATCGCATCCACTACGGCAAGAGCACGCGCGCGCTCGATCAGACGATCGAGATCAAGAACCCGAGCGTCTCCACGTACGTGGTAGAAGGCCTGGCGCCGGGCACGTATTACTTCGCGGTCACTGCGTTCAACTCGCGCAACATGGAGAGCGAGCGCTCGAACGCCGGGAAGAAAGACATCACGTAGTCGGAACTGCAGGTCGGACTTCAGTCCGACATCCGCAGTCGAGCTAAAGCCCGACCTACAGGGAGGTGAAGACGCTCCTTGAGGGTCAGCGCCTCTGACACGCGCAACAGCAGCAGGAGCGGCACGTACACGGCCATGAAGCAGCAGCCTGCGGCCACCACACCGAACGGGCCCATCGTGCTGGTCCACAACGAGGTCGCCAGCGTGATAGATGCCAGCGCCGCCGCCAACGCAACCTTGCCGACGTCGCTCCACTTCACCAGCTCGCGCGGGGCAATCCCGTAGGCCTTCGCAGTCTGCCGGGCCTGGTAGAGGCCCTCGATCATGCGCGCAATGATGAATGCCAGGGCCGCGCCGACCAGACCCATGGTCGGCAACAGGATCGCGAGGAGGATCGCATTCGCGACCAGGGACACCAGGTTCCCGTACATCAGCGGCGCAGTCCGGTTGATCGCGCGCAGCGGTACGGCAAAGTCGACGATCTCGCGGAACAGTACCAGCAGATAGATCTGGAACACCGGCACGGCCATCCGGTATTCCTCGGAGAAGAGCGTCACCACGATCGTCTCGGCAAAGCGCCCGAGCAGCACAGCAGCCGGAATCAGCAGGATCGCAGCAACAACCGTCATGCGTCGCCAGAGCAGGAGGGAATCGCCATGCGGCTGCGAGCGCACCTGCGACGACATTTCCGGCAGCAGCGCATCCGACAGCGAGTTGCGCAACACAGTGAGGATCGGCCGTATGTACGTGCCGATCGCAAAGTGCGCCAGGCCGACCGGGCCGAGGAGCTTGGCGACGTACAGGCTGGACATGGATTTGTTCAGCCCCACGAGCACGTGCGCCGCACCGGTCGGGGCGCAGAAGCGCAGCTGCTCGCGCCAGCCCGACTCGAGTCGCCGTTGTCCGTGCTGCCGGTAGCGAGCCCACATGAATAGCGACGCGAGAAATCGCACGGCCTCCAGCGTGACCAGCGACCAGACGATCACCTGGACGTCCGACGACAACCACGCCGCGGTCACGACAGTGACCATGCGCGCGATCAGGCGGCCGGTTGTGTAGGCGAACACGGCGCCGATGCGCCGCTGCGCCAGCCACATGTGCTCCCAGTAATCGAAGTTCACGTAGACGAAGACGAGGACGCCGAGCGGCAGCATGTAGTTGCCCACCAGCGCGCCGTCGAAGATCCAGTTGAGCACGGCGGTGCCGACGATCACGAGCGTGCTCGTGCCGAAGGTCATCAGCAACGCCTGGTCGACGAATTGCTGGCGGTGCTCCGGCTGGTGTGCGACGAAGCGCAGCAGGCTGGTGAAGATGTTGTACGAGGCGATGACCTCCAGCACGGTCGCGTACAGCAGGAATTCGCGATACCGGCCGAACTCCTCGACCGAGAGCAGCCGCGTGAGCAGGATCGGGCTGATGAGGAGCAGCCCCTGGTTCATCAGCCGCGTGATCGAGATGACCACGGCGCGCCCGCCTATCCCGTGAATGGGCCTGCTCCTTCGCTCATTGGAGCACCGCCGATTGCAGGCGCGGCGCACGCGCTTCCTCCGTCGCTGCCGCAACCGCCGGCACTTTTTTGGACTGCAGCTCGTTCTGAGCATCGAGGCGCGCCTGCAACTGCTCGCACAGCGCTCGCACTTCCGGCAACAGCTCCAGACTCTTGCCCTTGCTCACCGAGCTCGGATGCACCTGGCGCGTGTGCGACAGGTCCGGGCACGTGACACCGGCGAAGTCGTAGATGCGCCGCATGCCGGCCGACGGCTCCGTCGCCAGATGCTCGTAGCGGCACAGCATCACATCGGCGTGTGCTGCGAGCTCCAGGTCATAGTAGAGCTGGTTGCGTGCGAACCAGAACAATGCCGCGGCATCGTTCGGGTTCATGCTCTCGGAGAAGAACCGCGCGATGTGCGCGCGGACTGCCGGCGTGACACCGGCCGAGCGCCAGTTGTGCGTGTCGCCGGCGGCGATCGGCCGGATGTTGTCGATGGCATTGCGCGGACCGAACTTGTCCAGATCCGAGCTGGCAACGTCGGCATAGCGCCGATAGATGAACAGCGCCTTGGCGTTCGGAAAATAGTTCAGCAGCGTGCGCAGGCGCTGCGTCTCGACCAGCGGCTTCATGACCACGAGCGGCGCGGGCACGCGGCTGAGCACCGCCGCGACATCGGGGAGCGGATTCAGGCGGATGCCATCTTTGCCGACCGCGGACAGTGCGCTGAACCCTCGAACACCCGGCAATCGCGATCCGCATCGAACAGGCGGGACATGAGGCTGGCGCCGGAGCGCTGGCAGCCGACGATCATCAGCACTTTCGGCCGGTCGAGCGCACGCCAGCGGATGTTCTGGTAGACGTGCTTGGACACGCGGCGGGGCGCCTGCGCAATGCATTTTTTATTCGCGTTAGCGAGCTCATGTGTCTCTCCTGCCGTTCGGATTCAGCGGCCCAGCCGTCGGATCGCGCACACGCTCGGCGCGTCGCGCCGCCGGCGCGAATTCCGCTGGGCTACATGGGCCTGCGGCTCGAGCGCTCGCGGCAAGGCGCATGAGATGCCCGCATATGACCAGTAGTAAAGCCAGGGTGAATAGCGATTCACGAAGAACACGGCCGTCGCGAGCGCGATCGTGCCGATGGCAAAAGCGAACGCATGGGCCGCACATCGGGAATAGCGTAATTTGCCGCCGCATTCGCGGTGCGGATGGGCACCACGAGCAGCAGCACGCTGCAGATCAGCCCGATCAGTCCGAGATTGAACCACTGCTGCAGGTAATGGTTGTGAGTCACCCAACGGAATGGGAATGTCCCGTAGGCTTCCCAGCCGAACCCGGTCAGCAGCGTCAGCGGCGTGCCGAACATCACTTGGAGCACGCTAGCCCAGATTGCAGTCCGTCCGGAAGACTGCGTGGTCAAGTCGCCGGCCGCGCCCATCGTGAGACGCGCGTGAATCAGGTCGCCGAAGCCCAGCGATATCACGACGATCCCGACCAGCACCGCGCCACCAACCCGCAGGCCGCCACACCAGGAGCTTGCGCACCGGCATGAAGCGCCGGAACAGCCACACTCCGAATAGGGTCGCGAACACTGACGCGACGAACGCACCGCGGATACCGTCATGACCAGCACCGCAGCCGTGATCACGGACGCGGCCATCCCAAGATCCGCCGCGTCCCGCGCGTACGTCATCATCGCAATGGTGGCTGGCAGAGTGAATGCGACGAAGGCGCCGTACATGTTGGATTCGCCGACCGCTCCCGCACCCTGACCGTCGCTGCGCTGCTCGATGTCGCCGATGTGGAACACTCCGGTCGCATCCAGCACCGCCATGATGTGCGATACGGCCCATGCGGCCAGCAGCACCTTCAAGACGGTCAGCGCATCTTCGTTCGAGCGCAGGCCATAGAAGAACACGAGAAAGAACAACATGTGGTCGATGAGCGTGTTCTTGAGCTGGAAGCCGGTGAACACCGGGTCGTAACGCGGGTAGTCGATCACCATGACGATCGCGGCGTACGTAAGCAGCGCGTAGCCGATCATGACGCCGAAGAGTATCGGCACGCCGGGCAGGTGGATCCGATAGCTGCGGTCGAGCGTCACGCGCAGCATCAGTCCCAGTACGATCAGGTACAGCAGCCCGTTCTTGATCTTGATATCCTTGGCAGCGGGCCGGGATCGAAGCCGAACACGGCGCTCGCCGTCAGGAACAGGAGCAAGGCGATGAGTAGGAAGCGCATCGTGTGGCAACGTTCCGGTCGCTGTCGGGGTTCCGCCGGCGCGCGGCCGCGGACCTAGTGCCCTGCCGCCCGCTGCTCGGCCGGCGGCTTCGCGCGCCATACCGTCGTCACGTGGTCGCTGCCGACGAACAGTGGCTCGAAGCGGTCGGACCTCATGAGCTCGTTGATCTCCTTGCCGCGCAGATCTCGCGCCGACCGTCGCGCTGGTTCTCGCCGCTGCCGATGACGAAAGATGCGTCGCTGCGGATTCGAGTCCAGCAGCTCGCGGAACTGCTCGCCCCGTATCGATCACTGCCGTTGCCGTGTAGAAGTCCTGGATCCTCCCCGTTGACGAGCTGCATGTAACGCCAAGCATGCTTGCGACCCATCAGCCAGTAGTCGACGCGACCCAGATAATAGGTCTGCTGCAACACATCCTCAGCGAAGCACGATGTCGTCCGCAGTGATGTTCTGCGTGCGCATGAATTCGCGCCGCGCCCCGGTGATCGGGATATTGCGACCCTTCGGCACCCCTGCGCCGCGACTAGTGAAGCCGGATTCACCGCGATGATGACGACCGCGAGCACAAGGCCGCATTCTGCAACGGCCCGCGACGCCGCACCCACGCGCAGCCATGCCCACAAACGGTCTGCACAATGCTGCGCGAATGCGAATGCGCACAACAGCAGTGGGAGGAGGGATGCCGACGTATAACGCGCCGGCATGTTCCACAAGAAGAACCCGAGGCAGAACACCGGAATCCACACGCCAAGCAGCGCCAGCAGCCAGTAGTCGGGTACGCGCGTGCGGCTCGCCAGACCCCACAGTCCCCACGCCGTGGCGAGCACGAGCAGCGCGCCGGCCGCGAGCGAGAATTCCAGGATGCGGCACGCAGGCACCAGGCACGCCCGCGCTCCCCGACGAGCGCGCCGACGAGCTTGATCATCGATCCCGGCCAGGCCGTGATCAGTCCGACGTGCACGAGGGCAACCGCGGCGGTCCCCAGCACCAAGCGCGCGTATCTGCGTTCAATCGGCGCGGCGCCGCGGTAGCGGAATGCCACGACGCTTCCCGCCAGTCCGAGCAGAGCCGCTATGTGATAGTAGACCGCCAACTGCGCGATCAGGCTCGCCAGCAGCAACGCGGTGGCGCAGAACGCCGGCAGACGCGGACGAACCCGCTGGCCCAGCAGCACGGCCAGAAATGCGGTGACCGCGCCGGCTATCCAGATTGCGATGTCGAAGATGAACGGGTGATGCTGGAGCGGCGCCCCACCCGGCTTTTCCTGACCCGCGATTTGCGCTGCGTACTCCGGCGGCGGCACCGGGTAGTTCGAATTCACCCAGCCATCGATGG
>CAWHNL010000001.1:0-98912 GCA_963830745.1 uncultured Gammaproteobacteria bacterium | reverse complement strand
TGTCGCGCGCTTGACAGTTCTCCCGTGTCGCAACGGTCATGATCAGCACCGCTGATGTTGACCCGTTTTCTTGTTCACGAGGAGATCGATTGATGAAACCAGGTTCTCGTTTTCTTGCTCTTGCCTCCGACTGCGGCGCTGGCAGCCAGCGCGAGCTTGTGCGCGCTGCAAGCCCACGCATTCAGCTTTTCACTCACTTCTATCTCGGTGAGAGCTGTGTAAACCGCAGCCCCACGGTCACGCCGTACTACTTCTCCGGCGCGATTGGCAATCCGTCTACGACGGAGTGGCTCTACCTCGACTGCCCGATGGATCGAGCGATCGCGTACGACACCGGCTGGGTCGATGTCATCGACCAGAACGGCTACACCGGCTCACGACGTGAGCTGCGCCCAGGTCGGTGTGCACTGGAACTACAACACGGCGACGTACTACACCGGTGGCACGAGGAACAGCAGCGGCTCGGTACGCAGAAGCAGTCGCTGTCGTTCGGCGTGGCCACGGGCGCGTACCCGACCGTGTACTACTACAGCTGTGGCATCCCGCCCGCGTACGGCGGCAATAAAGCCAAGTCGTACATCGAGACGTATAGCGTTTCAGAGCCGGGCTGAGCAGGCGCGCCCCCACCCTTACCCTCCCCCGCAGAGCGGGGGAGGGGACCCGATACAGAGATAGAATCATGAAAATCATCTTGGTCCGCACCCTGTCATCTCAATGTCCCAGTGACCGCCATCTATCTGTGGATGCCGGAACGTCACCGATGACGCAGTCACCGAGTTCCCCTCGTTGCAGCGAGCGCAACAGACGCAGCTCGCGCGCATCGCCGAGGACGTGGAAGCGTTGAACGCGCAGATGGCCACTATGGCCGCGCAAATCGCAAGCCTGAAGCAGCAACGGATGTCCGCGCCCACCCGACGCACTCCCCGCGCTTACCCCCGAGGAGGCACAGCATCGCGGCGACGAGCAGGAAGACGCGCGGGCAGCGCTGATCGAGCAAGCGGTCGTCGCTGAAAGGGTGGATCCGAACTGGGCGCCGGCGGCCGAGACTCGATTCGCCGGATGTTCCAGGGGGGTGAGATCGAATCATTGAAGCTGGTGAGCGCGCATGCCGGGCGACGCTTTGCAGGATCGACATTGCATCGACGGCGCTTCTCCGGGCGCCGAGGACTCGATCAGTGCTTCCGCAAGCTCCTGGTCCACCTGCCCTGGCAGGGACAAGGCTTCGGTCGTGTCTTCAACCCCTTCGGTCCTGCGCCGACTGCGGTATTCTTCCTGGCTCGTGAAGGGAACATCTTGCCGCAACCAAGTTCGTGAACTGCTGTTCCGCCCGTTGGAAGATGCGCGTCCATGAGTGCCTATCAGTTCGGCGCTGCGAAGAAGGGAGGAAGGGGAGGGGGGGAGGGGGGGAGGGGAGGAGGGGGGTGGGGTGGCGGGTTGGAGCCGCATGCCGTCCGAGTCCCGGGATAATGCAGTCACGTTCTATGTTGGCCGCATCTCGAGCGTCAACGCTTGGCATGACCTGGTCAAGGATCCGGCCGACGCAGAGTTTGTGGATGCGTTCGTGGCTGTGGCAGCACTGTCTCAGGTTTTCGGTCGCTACCATGACGATCACCTGAGCTCGAAGTGGAAGGGCAGGTCGGCTACAACTTCGGAGACCAGAGCCACTGGGAGGCAACATCGCCGCTGGACCGCGCTGGCGTGAGTTTCCATGGAACGACGTTGTCGCAACGACCATCGCATTCGGGCTAGGCTTGTCGATGGCCAGCGAGGTGCCAGAGGTTGAGGTGGAGTTGGAGGGCGCCAGCGAGAAGCTGCTCCTCTATTGGAACATCGACGTAACGCTGGGCCCGCCGCGCAGCAGCTGGGCGTTGCTGCTGCGTCTGCATCATCGTTCCGGAGGATTCGGCCTGCTCGCAGACGACGGTGGGATGAACGCCGTCGCGCTGGGAGTGCGGGTCGCCTTCTGACGGCGAGCGTTGCCGAAGGCGGATCGGCTCGTCCATGAGCCAACCCTGGACGCCGCGCGGCCGGGGAAAACAAACGCGTCGTCTTTACCTGCGAGCTACTCGCGAACCACAATCAGATCGCGCTATTCGCGACCTCGACCGCCTGCGTGGCCTCACGCCGCCGTTTCGTGAACGGCACGAGCATCGGCACGCGCTTGCGATACTGCGCATACTCCGGGTGCTCTGCGACGAGGTCGCGCTCCTCGAGCTGAATCGCGATCAGGATGTACGCGCGTCGTCGCGATCGCGAACACGAGGTGCGCAACCGTCATCGTCGGCGTGCACCAGAAGGCGAAGAACCAGCCGACGTACAGCGGATGACGCACGTAGCGATACAGCACCGGCGTCCCGAAGGGCAGCGGCGTGTACGGCTGACGACGCAGCTGCAGCCACACCTGGCGCAGGCCGAACAGATCGAAATGGTTGATCAGGAACGTCGACACCAGCACCAGCCCCCAGCCGAACGCGAAGCCGGCGTAGAGCAGCGCCTGGCCGAGGGGCGATTCGACGTGCCATACCACGCCGCCGATCGGCTCCCAGAACGCGAACAGCGCGATCAGGGCGATGCTCGAAAGCAGCGTGTACGTGCTGCGCTCCGCCTCCTTGGGAATGATGCGCGTCCACCAGCGCTTGAACGCCGGGCGCGCCATCACGCTGTGCTGGATCGCGAACAGGCCGAGCAGCGCCGGCGTTGACCAGCAACGCGACGCCGAGGGGCGCTTCGCGGGCCGAATCGATCGACTTCGGCACCCACAGGTTGCCGACGAAGCCGATCGCGTACAGGAACGTGCCGAAGAAAATGGCGTAGCTCACGACGCCGTAAAGAAAGATCAGCCAGCGCTTCATGGAGAAACCCCAGAGGTAGTGATTCGTACGCTCTCTAGGGCGGAAAGCGCCCGTGAAACCCGACATCGCAGCCGCGGCTTTTCGGTTCCTTCAGGGCAGTCTGCAGTGCCACGGCTTCCGCGTCGTGCGGGATGGTCCGCTCCAACGGCGTTCGTGAGCGCTTCGACCGCCCGACGGCGTTCGCCTTTGCGGCGGCAGATCGCCCTGTGCCCGGTGCACAGCGCAGGGCGAGGAGGGCCTCGCCGACGTCGACGCTCTGTGTCGGGCCCCGCGCGATCCCTTCTGAGATGCGCAGCGCGGCCGTCGCGAACGCTTCGGCTTCGGCCTGCTGCCCCGAGCCGAATAGATCCGGGCGGCGGTCGTCAGCGCGGCGGCCAGATTGAGCGCGGAGCTGTGCGGATGGATAGCCGAACTGCTGGAGCGAGGAGTCGATCCGCTCCCTGGCTTCCTTCAGTCGGCCGCGCGCCAGGTCGATCTCGGCGAGCGTGCGTGCGAGGTCGGCCAGGCGATCCTTGTTGGCGGTCGGGTTCTGGTTCCACGCACGGTGGACCTCTTCGAGCAGCTTCAGCGCTTCTTCGTACTTGCCCGAGAGCATGAGCGCACGTGCCAGGTGGTAGTCCGCGCTGAGCACCCACTATCGTATTGCCGGCCGCATGCAAGTCGCGGCTCGCCGACCTCAGTCGCGGGATCGAGTCGTCGGTCTTGCCGAGCCTGTTCAGAATGATGCAGTACGAGACCACATACGACGGGATGAAGGGTTTGTCTTCGTTCAACTGCTGCGAGCGGCGCATCGCGTCGAGGCTGGCGGCCTCGGCGCTCAGGACCTCGCCGAGCCGCAGCAGGACAGAAGCGCGGTTCATGGCCACGCTGACGCGTCCGAGGGTTCCGCCGCGGCCGTTCTGATCGAGCGCCACTGCGGTCCGCTCGTTCAACTCCAGTGTTTCGCGAAAGCGGCTGGTCCTGAAGTACAGGCCGCCGAGGTCGGTGAGGACGGCGTGATACTGCAGGCCGCGTGTCTGCTCCGCTTGTTCGAGCATTCGTTGTGCCGTGTTCAGATACGCGATCGCGCCATCGATGTCGTGCCGCGCATCCGCGACCTCGGCCTCGGCTCGCAGACAATCGACTCTCGTCTCGACGCTCGCGTCCGGTGCGCGGGCGAGCGCAGCGCGGGCGCTTTGCATGTGCTGCTCCGCCGAGTCGTAGCGGCCGGCATCATCTCGGTCCGCACGATCACGCACTCGACGTCTGCGAGCAGGTCGGGATTGTTCTGCTCCTGTGCGATTGCGAGTGCGCGTGCGACGACCTGCGACTGCTTCTCCGTGCTGCCAAGATCCATGTAGCGCCGCGACATCTGCAGCAGCATCCGCGCTGCGAACTGCGGATCATCGCCGTAACGTGCGATCCAGCAGCTGCACTCCGCGGTCCACGAGCTCAACCGGCGTGAGCGGCTGACCGCCTGGACCGACCTCTTCGAGCATCAGGCTCATGAACTCGCTCGACGCCTCTGCACGCTGCGCCTGAAAGCGCGCCACGTCCCGTTGGCGAGCGCTTTCACGCGCTTGCGCCGTTGCCTCCGCGCGCTGGCGCCGCGCTTCGATCGCTTGCCAGGTCGTGCCGGAAATTCCCGCGACGAGCAGCGAGCGCGATCAACGTCACGGCCGCCAACGCCAACGCGATGCCGCCGCACGAATTTGCCGCATCCGGTACATGCGCGAATCGGCGCGCGCGCTCACCGGCTCATGATTGAGGTAGTGCTGCAGATCGCTGGCGAACGCGTCGGCCGTCGCGTAGCGCTCGATCGGTTCCTTCTTCAGCGCCTTGGCTACGATGTTGTCGAGATCGCCGCGCAGAACGCGCCCGAGCTGCTGTGCCGACGTCCCGCGCAGGTGCGCCACCTCGGCGTAGCCTCCCGTGGCTGCATCGCTGGGGCGCTCAGGCTCCGTTTCCACCAGCGCCTGCATCTGGTCGATCGGCGTGCCGGTCGCGCTCGCGGTGGGGTGCTTACCAACGAGCAATACATATAAGAGGACGCCGAGAGCGTAGACGTCGGTTGCTGTCGTGACCTCGGCGTGCAGCAGCTGTTCCGGTGCCGCGTATTCGGGCGTCATCGCAGCGCCGCCGAGTCGAGTCAGCTCGCTCTGGGACGCTGTCTGCCCTTCGCCTTCGAGCAGCTTGGCGATGCCGAAGTCCAGCAGCTTCGCCGTGCCGTCTTTCGTTACCAGGATGTTCGAGGGCTTGAGATCCCGATGCAGGATGAGCCGGCCGTGCGCGTGCGAAACCGCGGCGAGCACCTGCAGGAACAGACGCAGACGGCCTTCGACGCCGAGGCGATGCGTATCGCACCAGCGGTCGATCGGTTCGCCTTCGACGTACTCCAGGACCAGGTAGGGCTGCGCCGGCCGACACACCCGCATCGATGATGTGAGTGATGTTCGGGTGGGAAAGCTTCGCGAGTGCATTCGCCTCGTGTCGCAGGCGTTCGGCGCCGTTGCGGCCGAGCGAACCGAGGTTCAGCAGTTTGACTGCCGCGTGGCCCTCGTAACGTCCGTCGCTGCGCCGGGCCAGCCACACGCTGCCCATGCCCCCCTGCGCCGAGTGCGCGTTCGAGCGTGTAGCCGCCAAAGGTGCGGCCGGCGAGGTCCGCGAGCCCGAGCGATCCGCCACCGCGCCGTCCAGGAACTGCTCGAGCTGCGCCGCTGCGTGATGGGCGAGCAACTCCGCGACCTTTTCGCCCAAGGCCGGATTCTCGCGCTGCAATTGGGACAGCCGGGCGCTGCGCTGGGCATCGTCCAGGTCGAGCAGCTCGTCCAGCAACGCGCTGACGGCCTCCCAGTTCGCCTCTTCGATCCCCGGCATCGCCACCCCCTTGCGACCGGATAATAGCCAATACCACGCCCGCTTTGAGATGATCCGTGCGTGTCGCGGCCCGGGGAGACAGCGGCTTGAGCGAACAGCCACTCGCGTCACTGATCACTGCGGCGGAAACGGGCGATGCGGACGCTCGCCAGCAGCTGTTCGCTTCGCTTTATCGGGAACTCCATGACATTGCGCGCCGGCAGCTGCGGCGCGAGGGCTCCGGCCTGTCGCTCGGCGCGACGACCTTGCTGCACGAGGCCTATCTCAACTTCGGCGAGCGCGCCGGCGCGCTCATACCGGATCGCGCGCGCTTCCTTGCTTACGCCTCGCGTGCGATGCGCGCTCTCATCATTGACTACGCTCGCAATCGCCGCGCGCTCAAGCGCGGTGCCGCGTTCGAGATCACTGCGTTGCCGACGGAGTTGCCCGAGCAGGCAGTCGAATCCGAAGGCTTGCAACGGCTCAGCGATGCAATCGAGCATCTCGCCGCGATGGAGCCGCGGCTTGCGCAGGTCGTCGATCTCAAATACTTCAGCGGCTTCTCGTTCACTGACATCGCCGCGACTGTGGGGTGTGTCGGAGCGGACCGTGCAGCGCGACTGGGAGAAGGCGCGCGCGCTCCTGCACCAGGCGCTGGCAGTCTCATGAGCGACGCCGGAGAATACGCAGCTCGGTGACGTGCGGTCTGATGTAGGGAATCGGCGACGCTGCCCTTTTGGGCAATCCGGGCTACGCTCCCCGCGTGGCATCCTGACGCCGAAGAAGCAACACCAACTGGGGAGCGGCAGTGAATTCATGCGGACGTTTCTCGCATCGGTCCTGCTTTAGCTAAGAGCGGCGCGCAGTGCCGCAGCCGTTCGACCTGCCTCTGCTGCTCGCCGGGCCGATCGTCCGGCGCGTCGAGCCCACACTCGCATCCGTCTGGGTCGCGCTCAGCGAACCCGCCACCGTCACGCTGAAGATCTGGGAAGGCCGCGTCACCGCGGGCAGCGGCAACGTTCTCAACAGCACCGAGCCGCCGGGCCCGCCGACGCTGCGCGTCGGCGACAAGCTCCACATCGCTGTGCCGCTCATCAAGATCCTGCCGACGTCGCCGCGCCTGCTCGAGCCCGGCAAGATCTACTCCTACGACCTCGAAATCAAAACCGCGACCGCGACCCACACCCTCAAGTCGCTCGGCCTGCTGACGACCGGCACGGTGCAGCTGCCGCCGCGTCGAGGCGCTCGGCTTCGAGGAGAACTTCCTGCCGAGCTTCGTGCTGCCGCCGGCCGAGATCACCGATCTGCACGTCATCTTCGGCTCGTGCCGCCGCGTCGACAACGACCACCTGGACGCGATGGTGTGGATCGACGACCTCATGGCGCGAGAACCCGGACGAGAACCCGTACTCCTACAAGGACGCGAACAAGCGGCCGCACCAGCTGTTCCTCGGCGGCGACCAGATCTACGCGGACGACGTCGGCCGCTGCCACATGCACATGCTGATCGACCTCAGCAAGCGGCTCATCGGCGAGAAGCCGCGGCGCCGGCGCGATCGTCGGCGACGCGCAGGAGCACCTGCCGGTCGACAACATCCGCAAGAAGCGCGAGCAGTTCCCCGCTGACGTTCGACGACTACGACGACGAGCATCACGCGCGCCAGCCCGGGCGCACAGCCCGACGACTTCCTGCTGCCCGCCGATCACCAGTGCTTCCCCGCGGGGCGGCGCTTCCTGCAGTCGATCGTCGATGCGCAGATGACGTCGACGGACGGCAAGAGCCACCTGTTCGCGTTCGGCGAGTTCGCGGCGATGTATCTCTCGGTGTGGAGCAACGCGGTGTGGACGCCGCTGCGCGATCCCGCGAAGCCGGAAGTCCTCGACCTGCCGACGCCCGAGGACGTGATGGAGAAGTACGTCTGGCCGGACATCCTCTCGACGTACGTCGGCTCGCCGATCGACGTGAAGGAGAGCCGCGACGCCGACTTTGCGACCGACAGCGACGCGATCAAGGAGCAGAAGAAGGCCTCACCGTTCCGCGACGCCGGCTACCTCGACTACGACGATCCAGGACGACGGCAACTACAAGGACAAGCAAGGCAACCCGATCACGGCCGTCCAGCATTTCGAGCTGCACCTCGAGACTTCAAGGAGGCTCTGCAGAAGGAGCGGCGCGCGCCTCACGCTATTCCACGACGGCCTCGCGAAAGTGCGCCGCGTGCTGGCGAACATCCCGACGTACATGATGTTCGACGATCACGACTTCACGGACGACTGGAACCTCAATCCGATGTGGTACGACCGCGTGTACACCACGTCGCTCGGCGTCACGACGGCGCGCAACGCGCTCGCGGCGTACGCGGTGTTCCAGGACTGGGGCAACGACCCGATCAAGTACGAGAAGCGCGACGACTACAAGAAGCTGCTCGCGACGATCGCGCAGCTGTTTCCGACAGGGCAGAAGGGCCCGAGTCCCGGCGCCCGCGAACGATCTCGATCACGCTGTTCGGCTTCGGCGAGCCGGGCATCACGGATCCGGTGACCGGCCGCGTCGCGGCGCGCAACCCGATCATCAAGTGGCACTTCTCGGTGCCCGGGCCGAAGCATCTCGCCGTCGCGATCGACAATCGCACGCGCCGCAGCTTCGTGTCGCGCCTCGGTCCGCCCGGCAACGTCGAGGGCAGTCTCGATCCGGACGAGAACACGGCGCAGACGGAGCAGATCCCCGCCGGCCCGTTCACGGACGGCAAGGAAGTGCTGCTCGTGATCGCGCCGCTCCAGGTGATCGGTCCGCCGCTGCTCGACGAGCTGGTCGCGCCCGCGGCGTTTCGCGTCTTCGACATGCGTTCATTACTCCGAAGAAGCTCGATCCGAAACTGAAGTTCGGCTCGCGCGGCATGAGCGGCACGGACCCGGACGCGATCGAGGCGTGGGCATTCGATCCGCTCACGCTCGAAGCACTGCTGAAGCGCCTGGAGCCGTACGGCAGCGTCGTGCTGCTCTCCGGCGACGTGCACTACAGCGCGAGCACGGTGATGAGCTACTTCACGAAGGGCGAAGCCGATCCCGCGCGCTTCGTGCAGTTCACGAGCAGCGGCTTCAAGAACGTGATGCCCTCGTACATCAGCTGATCGATCGCAGCCTCGCGCTCGCGCACCTGATCGTCGCGTCAGCCGCTCGGCGCGGAGCGCATGGGCTGGCTGCGCAAGCCGTCCAATCCGATCGTCCTCGGCGAAGGCAAGACGCGAGAAGGACATCCCGCGCGAGCTGCGCGCGAAGCTCAAGCAGGAGCCGACGCTGCTGCCGACGCTCGGCTGGCCCGATGACACGACCATCAACTCCGGCGCAGCGGCCGGACTGGTCGTGGCGCGTCGGAGCCGGTCTTCGACCTGCGCGCCGAGGCCGAGCGGCCGGCGGCGATTCAAGCCGCTCAAGTTCAGCGATCCGGTCGCAGTCGAAGCGGCGCTGACCGAAGACGGCGGACCGCGCGCGATCGAAGGCTACCAGGCCGTGGCGACGCGGCAGCAGTACTCGCTCGAGACGCTGAAGAACTCGCGACAGATCCTGTTCCGCAGCAACTTCGGTCTCGTGCGCTTCGAGCGACGCGAGGGCGTGCTGCACGCGATCCACGAGATGTACACCGGCGGCGCGACGACCGGAAGAGGCGGGCACGGAGCCGCTGAAGCCGCAGCTGTTCGTGCTGCACGCGGCGGCGCTCGTCGCGCCGGGTGCGGTCCGGCCCGAAGACACGCTGCGTCGTCGACGAAGACGGAGCCGGAGCGATGAGCGCGAAGTCGCTGCTCCAGGATCTGCTCGGCGAGCTCGCGGACCTGCACGAAGACCGCGCGCGACGATGCTGAGCGACGACATCGTCCGCAATCAGATCGTCCGCGATCTCGGCGGCGACGCCCGGACGGCGGCGCCGCAGTTCCCGCCGGCTGCGCTTGCAGAGCGTCAAGGCCTATCGCGACGCCTCGGAGCCGGGGCTC
Source organism: uncultured Gammaproteobacteria bacterium (assembly GCA_963830745.1). Classification (GTDB taxonomy): domain Bacteria; phylum Pseudomonadota; class Gammaproteobacteria; order Steroidobacterales; family Steroidobacteraceae; genus Steroidobacter. Next base: position 89,236 of record CAWHNL010000001.1, on the reverse strand, counting down.
GAAGCGCTGCTCGACGCCATCCAGGACTTCCGCACGTTCCACGAGGCGCTGACGCGCTTTCGGCGAGTCGCTGAATCTCGGCGGCGAGGCGGCGGCGGAAGAGGGCTACCGCCTGGTCCTCGACGTGCTCGGCTGGAACCTCATCCGCCTGCGCTATCCGAAGCTGTACTTCTTGATGCAGGTGCTCAGCTTCGCCGAAGACATCATCTCGCCGTTTCCGGGGCAGTTCCACGGCTCGCAGTACGACAGGGTGCCGGTGCTGGCCGCGCTGGAGCGGCTGTTCAGCTCGATCGCCGAGCTGCGTCGGCTACATCGAGGGCATCGACTTCGACACCGACGAAGGGCGTGCGGCGCTTCACGCGACTTCGATCGGCGCTCGGCAGCTTCGCGGGCGTGAAGTTCACGCGACTCAAGAAGATCGCCGGCGAGCGTCATCTACGGCTTGGATCAGCGTTCCGGGCGTCGAGCCGGCCGATCCGCCGACGCCTGCGGCGCGATGCGCGCGCATGTTCACGATCAACTTCGTCGACTCGAACCGAAGGCGATCGACGCCGGACGAACCGGACTCGCAGCGAACCTCGCTCGCGTCGCTCGCGTTGGTGCCGCAGGCGCAAGGCGGGCCGGGCCTGTTCCTCTCGTTCGGCGGCGGCGTCGACTGCTCGCGGCCGCTGTCCGATCACTGGTACTTCAATGCGGAGTTGCAGTGCGCGGGCGCGGTGAGTCGTCATGCTCATCGGCAGCGGCGCCAAGTTCCAGTTCAACGGCCCCGACGAGGACAGCGGACTTCCGCGCGCGTGGTCGCTCTCGAAGCGCGGCCGGATCCGCGCAGCGCCACGGGCAAGGCATTCAATCTCGCGATCGCGACGAACACCGGCCTCTCCGCCGAGCTCGTGCGCATCGAAGGCACGCTGACGCAGAAGGCCGCGCAGATTCGGCTGCCAGATGCTCGGCGCGTCGCGACGCTCAGCCCCGACTCGTTCGACAACTTCATCGCGAAGATCCTGCCGAAGGACGGGCTGCGCGTGGACTTCGACGTCGGCGTCGGCCTCGCGACCGACCGCGGCAGCGTTTCTACGAAGGCCTGATTCGCTCCGCGGGCACCGGCGGCAATCCGCAGCCGACGACGCCGCCGCCACCCGGCGTGCAACCGCCGCCGCTGCCGCCGTTGCCGCCCGAGACCGGACCCGGCTTCGGACTGACGATCCCGATCGGCAAGTCGCTCGGTCCGCTGACGATTCACAACCTGCAGCTGCGCTTCGGCACCGAAGACGTCGACGGCAAGACGACGTACCTGATCGCAAGCGGCGAGCTCGATCAGCACGAAGCTCGGCCCGGTGATGGCGCGCGTCGATCGCGCCGGGCCTGAAGTTCGGCGTGCGGTTCCCCGACAAGGACGCCGGCGAGAAGGGCAACCTCGGCTTCGCGGACGTCGACGTCGGCGCGGTGCTGCCGAACGGCGTCTCCCTCGCGATCGACGTGAAGGGCTACGTGACCGGCGGCGGCTTCCTGTTCCACGACAAGGTGCAGCAGGTCTACGCGGGCGTCATGCAGCTGACGGTCAAGGAGCGCATCACGCGTCAAGGCATTCGGCCTCATCGCCACGAAGATGCCGGATGGCAGCAAGGGCTACTCGCTCATCGTCTTCATCACCGCCGAAGACTTCCAGCCGATCCCGATCGGCATGGCGTGCATGCTGCGCGGCATCGGCGGCATGGTCGCGATCAACCGCACGTTCGACGAAGAGGCGATGCGCGCGGGCCTGCGCAACAAGACGCTCGGCACGCTGCTGTTCCCGAAGGATCCGATTCGCAACGCGCCGGAGATCATTCGCAACCTGATCACGACGTTCCCGGCCGAGGACGGTGCCTACCTGTTCGGCCTGTTGATGAAGATCAGCTGGTTCTCAGCCGACGCTCGTCCATCTCGATATCGCGATCATGGTCGAGGTCGGCAAGCGCCTGCGCGTGATCGTGCTCGGCATGATCAGCGCGCTGCTGCCGACGAAGGAGAACGACCTGGTGCGCCTCAACATGGACGCGCTGGGCCTGATCAACATGGGCCAGCTGTCCGTCGCGATCGATGCCGTGCTCGTCGATTCGCGGCTCGCGCAGAAGTTCGTGCTCACCGGCGAGATGGCGCTGCGCGCGAGCATGGCGCCCGGCCGGCGCAACTTCGTGATGGCGGTCGGCGGATTCAACCCGCGCTTCGCGCCGCCGGAGAACTTCCCGACGCTCAAGCGCATCACGATCGCGCTGGCGTCCGGCAACAACCCGCGGCTGACGTGCGAGGCCTACTTCGCGATCACGTCCAACACGATCCAGTTCGGCGCGCGGGCGCGAGCTGTATGCGGCGGCGTTCGGGTTCAGCATCGAAGGCGACGTCGGCTTCGACGTGCTGATCCACCTGCTGCCGTTCCACCTGATCGCGGACTTCAAGGCCTCGGTGCAGCTCAAGCGCGGCTCGCGCAGCCTCTTCAAGCTGTCGGTGTCCGGGACGCTGGAAGGGCCGCGGCCGCTGCGCATCAGCGGCAAGGCGTCGTTCGAGATCTTCTGGTGCGACTTCACGATCCGCTTCGACAAGACGCTCATCTCGGGCGAGAAGCCGCCGTTGCCGCCGGCCGTCGATGCATTCGCCGAGCTGCGGCGCGCGTTGACGGCGCCGGATGCCTGGAGCACGCAGCTCGCGCAGAACCGGCAGCATGGTGTGTCGCTGCGCAAGATCGCGCCCGGCACGACGCTCGTGCTCGATCCGCTCGGCAACCTGGTCGTGAAGCAGCAGATCGTGCCGCTCAATACGTCGCGCGATCTCGACACGTTCGGCGGCGCGCCGATCGCCGGTGCGCGGCGCTTCAAGCTGGAAGCGAAGTTCGAGGGCGTGACGCAGGACGTCAACACCGTCCAGGACGCCTTCGCGCCGGGGCAGTTCTTCGCGATGACCGACGACGAGAAGCTCGCGAGCCCGTCGTTCGAGGACATGGATGCGGGCGTCGATCTTCGGCAGCGATGCGATCGCCATCGACGACGGCGCGAGCATCTTCGCGCCGCTGGACTACGAGACGATCATCATCGACGAGGAAGGGCAGGCGACGAACGAGGAAGAGGACCGCTACGTCCTGGTCGCCGCATCGCTTCTTCGAGCAGGTGCGTTTCAGCGCGGTGGGGATGGCGCCGATCCGCAGCATCGGCACGGCGCGCTTCCGCAATCTGGACCTGCCGCCGGCCGTGGCAATGCGCACTGGACAGTTCGTGATCGCGTCCGTCGCGGATGGCATCGTGCCGCCGACGGCGAAGCCGGCGACCTTCGCGGAGACGCAGGCGACGTTGAGCCGGCTCAATCGCGGCGCGGCTGGCGAAGCGCTCTGGCAGATCGTGCCGATGCACGAGACGGCGGGGTAGCAGGCAATGTCAGCCGTTCCGAATGCCAATGTCGTGTTCCTGCCGTGGGTGCGCCAGGGCGCTGCCGCTGCGATCAACGTGGCCGACACGCTCGGCGCGAACATGCGCGGCGCGGTCGATCTCAAGGCGACGCTCGCGATCAACAGCGTGCCGGGCGATCCGATCACGGTGCGCCTGCGCGGTCCGGCGGACGTCGTCGGCATCGATCCGCACGAGATCGTGCGCGTGGACCCGAAGCCGAACACGACCGACTTCGAGCCGAACTATTTCCCGGGCATCGAGTTCGATCGGCCGGACTTCCCGTGGCTGTTCACGCCGGCGAAGGCGGGCGCGAATGCGAAGCTGCGGCCGTGGTTGTGCCTGGTCGTCGTGCGCCAGCAGGAAGGCGTGCTCCTGAGCAGCTCGGCCGATGCGCCGCTGCCGATCCTGAACATCAACGCGCCCGCGAAGCCGGCCGACGAGCTGCCGGATCTGGTCGACTCCTGGGCGTGGGTGCACGCGCAGGTGGCGGCTTCGAGCCTTGCCGAGGCCGATCCCAATGCAGCTGAAGAACGACATGCGGACGCGGCCGGAGCGCTCGCTGTCGCGCCTGCTGTGCCCGCGCATTCTGCAGCCGAACACCGACTACATCGCTTGCGTCGTGCCGACGTTCGAGCTCGGTCGCAAGGCCGGGCTCGGTGAGGAGATCAAAGACACCGAGCTGACGGCCGCCAACGGGCTCAAGCCCGCGTGGTCGTTCACGCCGACGCCGCCGACGAGCGTGCGTCTGCCGGTCTATCACCACTGGCGGTTCCGGACCGGCGAGGGCGGCGATTTCGAATCGCTCGTGCGCCTGCTGCGCGCCGTGCCGGCGCCGGACGGGCTCGGCAAGCGGCCGATGGACATCAGCGAGCCGGGCTTCGCGCTGCCGTCGACGTTCCCGGACGATGCGCAGCTTTCGCTCGAAGGCGCGCTGCGGGCGCTCGAGCACCGCGACTTCGAGCCGTGGCCCGACGACGCGCAGGAGCCGTTCCAGACCGAGCTGGCGAAGATCGTCAATGCGCCGGGCGAAGCGCTGATCATCGATCCGGATTCCGATCCGCTGCTCGCGCCGCCGCTGTACGGGCAGTGGCATGCGGCGCGGTCGACCGTCACGCGCGGCAGCGGCGCCGTGGTTCGATGAGCTGAATCTCGATCCGCGTCATCGCAGCGTCGCGGCGTTCGGCACGCGCGTCGTGCAGGAGCATCAGGAAGCGCTGATGGCTTCCGCGTGGGAGCAGGCGGGCGATCTCGCAGCGCGCCAATCAGCGCATGCGGCAGCTGCAGCTCAGCCTCGCGGCGGGCACGAGCTTGCACGCGCGTCATTTCAAGAACCTGAGCGACGACGCGATGCTTCGCGTGAGCGCGCCCGCGCTGGCGCGACTGCGCGCCGTCGGCGCCATGGGCGATACCGGAACGCTCGCGGGAGCGCTGGCTGCCACGGCGCTTGCCACTGCATGGCGGCGAGCACGGCGATGCGGCGTATCGCACGCGAGCGCGGTCCGATCACGCGGCGAATCGCCGCGCAGGGGCTCACGCGGTCGGCGAGTCCGAGCTGGATGATGGCGCTCAACACCAACGCTGGCGTTCAGCTTCATCACGCCGGCGTTGCCGGACATGGCGACGTTCGATGTCGTACGTGAGCGCGTGCCGCAGCCGGGCGTTCTTTCGCTGTTCCGCGAGGTGACGGCCGAAGCGGTCGACGGCAACACGGCGCGGCCGGCCGCACTTCCGCATCGCGCCGGAAGGACAGCCGGTGTTTCATCCCGGTCGCTACGCAGCCCGTGCCGCTGGTCGACAATCCGACGTCGCGTAACTTCCGCGCGGCGGCGCAAGCGCATCTCGCGCGCGTGAATCCGGGTCGCGTCGGCATCGACCCGCTCACGCCGCCGCTGCTCGCGATGGAGCACATCCGTGCGGCGCTGGAGCTGCAGATCGAGCCGCGGCGCACGCTCGTGCCGCTCGCGCAGGCGGTCATCGCGATGAGTCAGAACAGCGACCGCGACGCCGCCGACCAACACGGGCATCGTGCCGATCGAGCCGATCATGGCGGCGCCGAAGTTCCCGCAGCCGATGTACGAGTCGCTGCGCGACCTGTCGCAGCAGCTGCTGCTGCCCGGTCTCGAAACGGTCGAGCCGAACAGCGTGCTCGGGCTGGAGACGAACTCGCGCTTCGTCGAGGCGTACATGGTCGGCCTCAACTTCGAGATGGGGCGCGAGCTGCTGTGGCGCGGCTATCCGACCGATCAGCGCGGCACGTACTTCGACCGGTTCTGGGATTCGCGCTCGTCGGGCGGCGGCGCGGACGTCAATCCGATTCACGGCTGGCAGGACCGGCCGCTCGGCGATCCGCAGACCGCGCCGGCGGGCGATCGCTTCGTCATGCTGATTCGCAGCTCGCTGCTGCGTCGCTATCCGTCGGCGGTGATCTACGCGGCGAAGGCGATCAAGCCGAACGGCGTGCGCAAGCCGACCAAGTCGCCCGAGGACGAGGAGCATCCGGTGTTCCGCGGCTCGATGCAGCCGGACGTGACGTTCTTCGGCTTCGATCTCACCGTCGACCAGGTCGTCGGCACCGGCGTCGGCGACGATCACGGCTACTTCATCGTCATCCAGGAGCAGCCGGGCGAGCCGCGCTTCGGCTTCGATGTCGACACGCCGCTGAACGACGGGCACGCATCTCGAGGTCAGCTTCGGCGCGCCCGCCGGCTCGACGACGGCACCGAACCTGCAGTGGGGCCAGAACGGCGCGCACATCGCGGCGATGCTTCGGCAGCAGCCGGTGCGCATCGCGATCCATGCGTCGCAGTTCCTGAAGAAGCAGCTGATCCGGAGATCGCACGCAATGTCTGCTCGTCGCCCCGCACTTCGCCTTCCGGACCGCAACGCTGCTGCCCGCGACCGCGATCGCAGCGCCGCCGTTGCCGGAGATGCTCATCGAGCTGTGCAAGGCGGATCGGCCGCTCGCGCTGTTTCCCGGTGCGGCTCGAAACGCGCTTCTTCCCGCAGCCGGACGGCGGCAGCGAGCTGCGCGTGCGCGTGTACCCGGACCGGATTCACATCGATTCGCACGAGGCCGAGCTGACGCCAGCCGAGAAGACCTGGGGCCAGCACTACTGGACGCAGATATGGCGCGCGGGCGACGACACGCAGGCGCAGAAGAATGCGTGGCGGCAGCTCGCGGATCGATACGATCCGCAGCGTGCCGCGTGGATCGCGCGGTTGCTGCGGCCGACGAACATGCCTCGACGTCGCCGGCACGGCGTCGACGCCGAACCGAGCTTCCCGCGCGTCGATGTCGTGGAAGAGGGCAAGGATGCGGCGTGGCGGAGCGCGCCGAAGGCGCGGCTGCTGCCCGATCGCTGGATCGCGATCGTGCAAGCCGGCTGGGCGCGTCATCGCCGCGGTCGCCGGCCGCGACATCCGGCCGGACCTCGCGGTCGGTCCCGATCCGCAGGTCGATGCAGACACCGCGCCCGAGATTCCCGGCGACCAGCCGGCGGTCGACGCGGGCATGCGCTGGATGGTCGACTTCGACGAGGCGGAAGCAGCCGGCATGGGGCTGCGCATTCCGCTCAGCGCCGCGAATCTCGCCGCGGCGCATCGAAAGCCTGTTCGTGCTCGGGGCGGCCGCGGGCGCGACGGCGAATGAAGGCGCGAAGCAACTCGGCGAGCAGCTCGACGCGCAACACTACACCGACGGCCTGGAGTTCCTGCGCTTCGGCACGCCTTCGAACAACACGTCGGCCGAGCGCTCGGGCTATGGCGCCGAGGACACGGGACACGAGCGCAGTTTCGCGACCGAGTCCGGTGCAGTCGACGTGACGCTCGATGCGCAGTCGAACGCGCCAGCGCCTCGGCACTGCGCTGGGCCTGCCGGGTGCCGACATCGCGCCGGTGCTCGCCAGCGTCGGTGGCGGCAGCGATCGACACGAAGTCGATCTGCGCAGCATGAACACCGCGCTGTGGCAGGCGACGTGGGGTTACTTCCTCACGCAACATGATCGGCATGGAAGGCACGGGCCTCACGCCGGAGACTCTTGCGTGGGCGCGCGAGCACTTCATCGCGCACGTGCGCAGCGGCGGGCCGTTCCCGCCGTTGCGTTGTGGCAAGCAGCCGTACGGCGTCCTGCCGGTCACGTCGCTCGACTTCTGGCGTCCGCGTGCCGGCGAGGAAGCCGCGAGCGCGCCTGACATGTGGCTCAGGACCTTCCTGATCAGCCTGCGCGACAACGTCTGGCGCCCGCGGCTGGCTCGAGGTCGCGCGCCTCGGCCGTCGCACGAGCCCGCCGAATCCGGACGCGGATCTCGCCGACGTCATGCGAACCGACGCCCTGTCGAACGGCTACAGCGCGCGCTCGCTGTTCGGGCGTCACTATCTGGAGCACCTGCGCGAGTTCATCGGGCAGAACCTGGAGCTCGCCGGCTTCACTCCGATTCAGGACGCGATCACCGGCGGCATCCTGCAGCGCCTTGGCTTCCCGTGGCGCTCGCGCTTGTCGCACGCGACCTATGCCGATGCGCTGTGGCGCGTGTCGGCGCCGCTCATTCAGGGCGGCGAAGTGTCGCGCTGGCGCAAGCTCGAACCGAACTACATCTCCGCGCTGCTGGCCGATTCCAGCATCGCGACGCTCGTCGCCAGTCAGCCAGGCGAAGGGACGAGTCTGCTGCAGGCGCTGCTGCGGCACTCGATGCTGCTGGAGTACGCGAGTGCGACTGCCGCGATCGCCGGCACGGAGCCGGGCGCGAGTCTCGCCGCGCTGCTGCGCGATCCGGAGCTGATCGATCTCGTCAACGGCGTGCCGCTCAGCACGACCTGGAAACGCCTGCTCGATCGCAAGGTCGCCGCGATCACCGGGACGAAGACGATCCGCGAGCATCTCGACAGCCTGCAGACATTCAACGCGCCGCAGGTTGCCGCACTCGGCGCGTTCCGGGACAGCCTCGAGCATCTGCAGGGCCTCGACAGCGAGGCGTTGCAGTTCCTGATGCAAGGCACGATCGATCTCGCGTCGTATCGGCTCGACGCCTGGATCACTTCGTTTGCGACCAAGCGCCTTGCCGAGCATGCGCGCGTCGCAACCGCAGGGCATCTACGTCGGCGGCTACGGCTGGGTCGAGAACCTCAGGCCCGAGACGACCGCGCGCACCGAAGTCACGCCGCCGCCGGGCGAGAGCGGCGCCGCTCTTCGCGCACGTCAACGATACCGGCTTCATTCACGCGCCGTCGATGACGCATGCCTCGACGGCGGCGCTGCTGCGCAACGCGCAGCTCGGCAGCGACTGGCGTAGCGGAAGCGAACGGGTCCGTTTGCGATCGACCTGTCGTCGCGGCGTGTGCGCGAAGCGAGCTGGCTGCTCGATGGCGTGCGACAGGGGCAACCGCTCGCCGCGCTGCTGGGCTATCGCTTCGAGCGTCGCCTGCACGATCTGCGCAGGGATCAGTTCATCGCGCCGCTGCGTGAGCTGGCGCCGTTGACGGCCCGCAAGCTGGAGAACACGGATCTGCCGGTCGAAAGCATCGCGGCGAACAACGTCGTCGACGGCCTGGTGCTGAATCAGAAGTGGCAGGACGAGAAGCACGACCGTCACGAACCGCTTGCAGAGCGCCGGTGCGACTGCACGACGATCTGACGAAGCTGAGCCGGGAGCTCGATGGCGCTCGCCGACTCGATCGATGCCGTCAGCGACGCGCTGACTGCCGAGACGGCGTATCAGATGGTCCGCGGCAACACGTCGCGCCTCGCGAGCACGCTCAATGCAATCGCGACGGGCGACGCGCCGGCGCCGGAGCTGGAAGTCGCCCGCACGCCGCGCATCGGGCATCCCGCTGACGCATCGAGTGCTGCAGCTCTTCAGCGGCAAGCCGCCAGTTGCCACGGGCTGGGCCGCGGCGAGCACTTCCGTGCGCGCGACGGCCGAGCCGATGCTCAATGCATGGGCGGCGAAGCTCCTCGGCAATCCGAAGAAGGTCCGCTGCACGGTCGAGATGCTGGACGGCGGCGGCGCGGTGCTCGAAACGCGCAAGCTGCTGTTGAGCGATCTGCAGCTCGCGCCGCTCGATGTCGTGTTCGGCGTCGAGCCGCTGGCGGGTGTCGGGCAGGTGAGCGAGATCGAGCAGCGCGTTCTGTATCAGGCGCGTCTCGGCAGCAGTGGCTTCCCGCGCAGGCGCGCCTGCGCAGTTCAGCATGCGCGACCGGCCGATCTCGGTGCACAGGAACTGACGCTGCTCGACGTGCTGGAGCAGGCGCGCAGGGTACGGCGACTGCTGACGACCGCGCGCGCCGCGGACTCCGGAGGACCTGAATCCGCCGGAGCGTGGCGAGGCCGGAGACGTCGAATCTCACCGAGCTGAACGCGCGCGTCACGAAGGCGGAGAAGCGCGTTGAAGGCCGCTCACAAGGCGCTCGATACGCTCGTGAAGAAGGGCGCAGCGGCGCGAGAGCGACGCCTTGCGGGCAGCGCTGTTGAAGCTCGGCGGCTTCGGCTTCCAGGCGGCCGTGCCGGTCGTCGCGGTCGGCGACGACGCAGCAGCGCGCGCTGGCACTCAACACGCAAGGCATCGCGCTGCTCAAGGAGAGCAAGGCGCGCATCGCCGAAGTCGATGCGCTGATCGCCGCGCCCGCCGCCGCCGAGCCTCGCGGGCGACGCGAGCAACTGCTGGAACGGATGCGCACGGTCTTCGGCTCATCGTTCGTCGCCATGCCGCTGTTCACGTGCGACAACGCAGACGGAGCTCAAGAAGCGCTCTGGCTGCGAACGAGCAGGTGCAGGGCGGCGATCCGCTGAACGTCTACACGTGGTTCACGCGCGCGGCGCGTGTGCGCGATCCGCTCGCGCGCTGGAGCGCGCCGCTGAGCGGAGCGGAAGTGCTCGGAACGGGCGAGAGTCTGCGACTGAAGGTCGCACAGCTGCCGTTCGATGCCGCCGATCGGTGGGTGGGATTGCCGCCGGAGCAGGGCAAGGACGTGCAGGCCGGCAAGCTCTCGCTGGTCGTGCACGCGGACGCGACGCTCAAGGTCGATCAGCCGCTGTGCGGGCTGCTCGTCGACGAGTGGGTGGAAGTCGTGCCGAGCTCGAAGGAAACGACCGCGATCGCGTTCCAGTTCAATCCGCCGGACGCGTGCGCGCCGCAGAGCGTGCTGCTGGCGGTGCCGCCGGTTCCCGATCAACCGTGGACGGTCGCGAGCCTGCATCGCGTGCTGCTCGAAACGCTCGACCTCGCGAAGCTGCGCGCGGTCGATGCCGAGGCGCTCGGCGAGATCGGGCACTACATGCCGGCGCTGTTCTTCGCCTTCAACACGAACGACGAAGTCGTCTCGACCGACTTCGCGCAGCTGACGAGATAGCGCATGGCCAGACGACGTCCAGGCGACCCGACCGATCCCGGCGATCCCGGCCCGCTGGATCCGGGCGATCCGCCGGATCGGCCGCCGCGACCGGAGCTTCCGCCACCGCCGCCGCCGCCACCGCTGCCGCCGGAGGGCGCGAATCCTTCGATCACGAGCTGGACGCGTCTCGAAGTGCGCTCGCGACAGGCCGACATGCGCGTCAGCCTGAGTGCGCGCGTGTTCGATCCGCTGTGGCTGATGGCGCGGCAGTGGCAGGTCGGCGAGTTCCAGGGCGAGGACGCCGGCATGCCGGTGCTCGCGCGCGTGCGCTCGCAGACGACGATGCTGTCGCGCATCCATCTCGGCGAGCTGCCGCGCGAACACGATCACGCAGGCCGCTGCGTACGATCCGCAGCAGATGCCGCTCGAAGTGATGGTCGAGCGCCAGCGGACACGGCCGGCGAACGCCAACGACGCGCGCATGCTGCGTTTGAGCGTCGAGGCTGGGCTGCATTTCCTGCTGATGCTCGATCAGCAGCCGCTCTCCAAGAAGTATCGGCCGGCGTTCATCGCGCGCTTCGCGTTGCAGCGGCCCGACTGACTCGGTGCTGGCGAAGGCGGATGAAGAGACGCGCCGCTTCGTCGAGACGATGGTCGGGTCGCGCGCCGGATGCGCGCCGGCTCGCTGAGCTGCTGCGAACGGGCGGCACGGCGCAGCTGATCGCTGATACGACGTTGAAGATCGTCGTCGCCGATCGCGCGGAAGTGGAGCAGACCGCGACGCGCTGGCTCGAGTGGTACGACACGCTCTTCAGCGAGCCTGTGAAGGAGTCCGACGATGCGTGGAGCCCGCCGCGCATGGAGTACGCGCTGACCGTGGCCGGGCAACTGTCGGAGGATCAGCTTCGACCAGCGGCCGCTCACCGCGAGCGAGTTCTACGACGGCCATCTCGACTGGAGCAGCTTCGACCTCGACTTCGAAGTGAACCTGGGCACCGAGCGCGACCACAAGTTCGGCGTGATCACCGAAACGACGGTGCCCGCACCGGTCGTGTTCCGCGGCGCGCCGGCGCCGCGCTACTGGGAGCTGGAGGATGCGCGCATCGAGTACGGCTTGATGCCGGTCGGACCGACCGATCTCGCGCAGCTGCTGATGATCGAGTACGCCAGCAGCTACGGCAACGACTGGTTCGTCGTGCCGCTCACGTTGCCGGTCGGCTCGCTCACGGCGATCAATTCGCTGGTCGTCACCGACAGCTTCGGCGTGCGCTCGTTGCTGCGTCCGATCGGCGACCGCACGCTGCCGGACGCGAACTGGAGCATGTATCAGCTCGCGCACATCCGGCGGCCGGGCAACGAGCCGCTGGTGAAGCCGGCGTCCAACCTGTTCTTCCTGCCGCCGGCGCTCGGCCGCAGTCTGCAGAGTCCGCCGGTCGAGGACGTGCTGTTCATGCGCGACGAGATGGCGAACGTCGCGTGGGCGATCGAGCGCAGCCTCGAAAGCCCGGTCGAGCAGCCGGTACCGCGCACCGACACGACGACGCCCGCAGACAGCGCCGCCGACACGGGCGGGCCGGCGCCGGGCGATGCGGCGCTCCCGCGCTACCTATTGTCGACGACCGTGCCGAAGCATTGGATTCCGCTGCTGCCGGTGCAGCTGCGCGAGCCGCCGGACAAGGTCGTCTCGCGACTCAGGCGCGGTGCGGTGCTGCAGCCCGACGGCTCGCAGGAGATTCACAAGGCCGAGGGCCGCATCCTCAACAAGGATCCGCAGCTGCTGATGTTCGACGAGGAAGTGCCGCGCGAAGGCGTCCACGTCGCGCGTCACTACCAGCTCGCGCGCTGGATCGACGGCTCGACGTGGGCCTGGATGGCACTGCGCAAGACGGTGGGTCGCGGCGAAGGATCGAGCGGCCTGCGATTCGACAGCGTCAATACACAGGACTAAGATCCGCCGCGCACATTCCGAACCCACTCCAACAACAATCGGGCAAGCAGAGGTGCGCCATGTTCGCGAAGCTATCTGCAGAGTTCATCGGGACGTTCTGGCTGGTTCTCGGCGGTTGCGGCAGCGCCGTGCTCGCGGCGGCCTTTCCTGAGGTGGGCATCGGGCTGCACCGGTGTTTCGCTCGCGTTCGGGCTGACGGTGCTCACTGGCGCGTACGCGTTGGGGCCGATCTCCGGCGGCCATTTCAATCCCGCGGTATCGGTCGGGCTTGTGGGCGGGCGGCCGCTTTCCTGCAGCGCAGTCTGCTGCCGTACATCGTGGTCGCAGGTCGCGGGCGGCAGTCGTCGCTGCGGCCGTGCTGTTCGTGATCGCGAGCGGCAAGTCCGATTTCAGCCTCGCCGGCGGCTTTGCCTCCAACGGCTACGGCGAGCATTCGCCCGGTCAGTACTCGATGACGGCGGCGCTGGTGACCGAAGTCGTGATGACGTTCATGTTCCTGATCGTGATTCTCGGCGCGACTCACAAGCGCGCACCGGTCGGCTTTGCCGGGTCTCGCGATCGGCCTCATGCTCACGCTGATCCACCTGATCAGCATTCCGGTGACGAACACGTCCGTGAACCCGGCGCGCAGCACCGGGCCCGCGCTCTTCGTCGGCGGCTGGGCCTTGGCGCAGCTGTGGCTGTTCTGGTTGGCGCCGATCGTCGGCGCCGCAGTCGCGGGTTTCTTCTATCGATCAGTGCTGGAGGGCGAGCCGGAACCGCCCGTGACCGGACGCGTAAGGCCTGATTCGAATCCGCGCGAATGAAGGTCGTGATCGCGGCCGCGCACTCGCGCGGCCGCGTCTGCATCAGCAGATGCGGTCCGTCGATTTCCGTGACCCTGACATTCGGGAGCTGCGACGTCAGCTCACGGCTGAGACGCGAGCTGACGACCCTGTCGTTCAACGCGCGCAGATAAAGCACCGGCGTTGAGATTCGCGAGAGCAGGGGACGCACATCGGTCGTGGCCAGGCACGCGAGCCGCGCTCGCATGATGGCAGGTGGCACCGTGCTCACGACTGCTACGGGCGAAGGGCGTAGCGAGATCGGAGCGCCGCCGAAACAGAAGTGATTCACCATCGCGGGAAGGAGCGGGCTCGGACGAAACAACCGCTTGGGAATGAACCTCGCCGCGCGCAGTAGCGTGCGAAACGGGCTCACGGCAAACGTTGCGCAGAGCACGAGACCACGAACCTTGGCGGGATGCCGGGCGGCGACGGCGATGGCGACCGGCCCGGAGAAGGATTCCGCTATCACCACGCACCGCTCGGGCAGCGCCTTGCCGGCCGACTCCACGTACTCATCGAACGTCAGTTCGGCACCATAGCGAACGACGGTAGTGATGACGTCATCGCCCAAAGCGTGGAGGAGCGGCGCGAACAGTTCGCCCGTGCCGTCCAGTCCTGGCAGCAGGACGAAATGAGGTGCGGCGTCCAAGCCTGCTGGTGCTACTTCTTTTGCGTGCCGGAAACTGCAGCAGCGACGCCGAGACCGATGAACAACAGTCCGCTGCCGTAGCGCTCGAACTTCACGTAGCCGCGGCTGTGCTTCAGCCAGTCGCCGACTGTTCCCGCGAGCAGCGCGTATGCACTGTCGGTGCAGAACCCGAGCGTCGCGAGCAACAAGCCGAGCAGTGTGATCTGCATTGCGACGTGGCCCCGGCTCACGTCGACGAACTGTGGCAGGAAGGCCAGGAAGAACAGTGCGGTCTTAGGATTGAGGAGGTTCACGACGAACCCGTCGCGGAACAGCCGCGCATGGCTGTAGCGCGTCAGCTCTCCGTTGGTACCGGGTGCTTCGGCCGGACCGAACAGCTTGCGGAAGCCCAGCCACACCAGGTATGCCGCGCCCGCGTACTTCACGATATTGAACGCGAGTGCCGAGGACAGGATCAGCACGGACAAGCCCAGCGCCGCGGCCAGGATGTGAATGAGCGTCGCGGTGTGAATGCCGCACACCGAGACGATCCCGGCCCTGCGCCCTTGTGAGACCGAGCGCCCGACGACGTAGAGGACTGCCGGGCCAGGAATCAGCAGCAGCACCAGGGCCGCGCCGATGAACAGCAGCAGGTTCTGACCGCTCGGAATCACGAGGTCCATCGCACGCTCCTGCACCCGCCTACTTATTGGTTGCGCCATGAAGCCGCGCCGGTGCGCGCCTGTCAAGGTGGTCTATCCCGCGGGATTTCCCGGTGCGCTTTCGCTGCACCTCGGTCACAATTCGCGCATGGATTTCACCAAGCGTCTGCGTCCCGGCGTCCAGCGCGGCGAGATCACGTGCAGTATCCGCATCTGGCAGAGCCCGCGCGTCAAGGCCGGCAATCGTTACGCCAGCACCGGAGTGGGGCAGATCGAAGTCGACTCGATCGAGCCGATCGAGCTGTCGGACATCACGCCCGAGCTGGCACGTGAGTCAGGCTTCAACGGCGTCGTCGACCTGCTGAAGATCGCGAAGCATGGCAGCGGCACGAACGTGTACCTGGTGCGGTTCCATTACGTTCTCCGCCGGGATCGAAGGCTGCAAAGGGCAAGCGCGGCGAAGACGCCGGCGCGCAAAGTGCCCAGCGGAGACAAGCAGCGCAAGCGCATCGCGAAGATCGTCGAGGGCTTCCCGGAGGGCGAAGCCAAACCGACTGGCCGGCACATGAGCCTGGAAGTGCGCAAGAAGCGCTTCGGCTGGTTCATGGTCGATCATCACGGCGACGGCCGCGTCGATCTCAACTGCAAGGCGTCGGCGGAGATGCACGACGTCCTGCGGCAGCTCATGCCCGAGCATTTTCATGTGCCGAAGTACGTCGGCAACAAGGGCTGGGTCGGTCTGTGGCTCGACCTGCCGAAACTGGATTGGGCTGCTGTCGAGCTGGCGCTGCGCGAAGCGTACGCGCGGGTCGCGCCGAAGAAGCTGCTGCTCAGCTCGAGTGAGTACGCAGAGCACGTATAATCGATGCCAATGACGACGCCGAAACGCCTCCTGCTGGTTCTCGCGATCCTGTTCTCCTGCGTCGGGTGCGACCAGGCGACCAAGTCGGTCGCCAAGGCCTATCTCTCGGAAACGCATGCCGTCGTGCTGCTCGGCGACACTGTCCGGCTGCAGGTCGCGAAGAATTACGGCGCCTTCCTCAGCCTGGGATCGTCGATCGGCGAGTCGTCGCGCGGCATGCTGATTTCAGTCGTGGTCGGCCTGGTGTTGGCCGCGCTGCTGGCGTACCTGTTCATCTCGAAGCCGCAGAACCCGGTCGTCGGTGTGTCGATCGCGCTCATCGTCGGCGGCGGGGTGAGCAACCTCATCGACCGGTTGCGCTACGGCGGCTACGTCGTGGACTTCCTCAATGTCGGCATCGGCCCGGTGCGCACGGGGATCTTCAATGTAGCGGATATGGCGATCATGGTCGGGGTCGTGCTGTGGGCGTTCAGCGATAGGTTGTGGACAAGAAGAGTCAGGCTAAAGCCTGACCCACAAGGCTTAAGGCCGACAGCCGAGGTCAGGCTAAGCCCGACCTACAGGGCTCAAGCCTGCAACCCCGGGCGCGTCCCTCGCGTTATGCGCCCATGGCCGCTCAGATCGTCCGTTTTTTCAGTCTGGTCTTTGTCGGGATCAACCTGGCGCCCGGGCTCGCGCACGTGTTGCAAATGCCGCACAAGATGGATCTGTCCGGCGACAATTACCTGCGCGTGCAGCAGCTGTACGCCGGTTGGTCGCTGCTGGGTGTGGTGGTGCTGGGCGCCCTGATCTCGACGTTCGCACTCACGGTGCTGGTGCGCGAGCGGCTGCGGCAGTTCGTGTTCGCGTGCATCGCGTTCGGCTCCGTGCTCGTCACACAGGTGATCTTCTGGACGTTCACGTTCCCGGTGAATCAGCAGACGCACAACTGGACGACGTTGCCAGTGAACTGGATGACG
Organism: uncultured Gammaproteobacteria bacterium; assembly: GCA_963830745.1. GTDB lineage: Bacteria > Pseudomonadota > Gammaproteobacteria > Steroidobacterales > Steroidobacteraceae > Steroidobacter. Next base: position 72,606 of record CAWHNL010000001.1, on the reverse strand, counting down.
CTGCGCGAGCGCTGGGAATACTCGCACGCGACCGCGGCAGTGTTCGACCTGATCGCGTTTATCGCAGTCGTACTTGCTGTGGTGGAGGCCGTCGACCATCCCCGGGACGAGCCGATGCCGTCGGCGGCTCCGGCGGAGGCGGAGGGGGTGGTAGGTCGGGCTTTGGCGCGCCGTCAGCAACGACGTGCGTGACGACGACCGGAGTCGCGACGTAGCGCGCCGCGCGATCGAACAGCTCGCTGAACCCCTGAATCGAATGCTCGCCGAGGATCTGCGCGACCGTGTGCCGGCCGAGCGCGCGATAGCTCTCGAACTGCGATTCGCTGAACCACTGGTCGCTGGTCGATTCGTGAGGGAATGACTGCGAAGCCTTCGAATAGCTGTACACGTCGTACGGCAGCGGCGCGCCTCCCGCATGCTTGGTCGCCTTGATGTAGATCAGCGTGCCGTTTTCGACTTCCTCGCCGTCCGCCTTCTTGTAGTTGATGGTCGCGACCGCGCAGTACTGGCCGGGCTTGTCCTCGTCGTTGCTGCGGATCTCGATCTCCCGCGTGAAATCGATCGAGATGCCGAAGTCGATGCGGATCTTGCGGATCGCGTTGCCGAGGTCCCCGAACGAGCCCTTGCCGTCGCAGCCCGCGTCGCTGACCAGAATGTTCCGGCAACGCCGCAGCACCGCCTCATACAGACCGAGGTTGTCGAAGTGGCCGCCGTCGGAAAGATTGATGTAGCTGCCGTCCGCGTGCGTCATGCCGAACAACTCGGCGAATAGCGGCCACAAGGCCTGGTGCGGCCCGTTGCGCCGATACGTCTTCTGGCCGTAGCGATTGGTGTTGCCGAGCCACGCGCCGAGCCGCGCGTTGAACAGCGTCATCAGGAAGCCGACCGAGGGCGAGGAGTTGTATCCCATGTTGGGATTCGCGGCCGCGCCGGAGATTGCCATGGCCGTGCTGAGCGAGATACCGGAGTGACCGCCGTAGTCCGCCGACGGGTCGATAGCCCTGGCGATGATTGCCGCAGAAGAACGGCGTCATCGAGAACGACTCGGACTTGCGCTGTTGCCACGCGAGCTTGTCGCCGCTGCGGACGAGGTTGAGCGTGGTGTTCACGATCGGCAGCAGCTTGCCGCGCTGGCTGACCGTTTTCTGCAACGAGGCCATCCGCACGTTGTCATCGAGCGAGAAACCGGTGAACGGATCGGCGTTGCGATTCGCGCGTGACGCGCCCAGGTAAGCGCGCACGAGCCGGTTGCGATAGAAGCCGTTCAGCGAAAAGCGGTTGACGTTGACGATGCGCCCCATGACGTACGCGATGACGGCGAGCGCGATGGGCACGAGCAGAAAGGCCCACGGCGTCAGGTCGCTGAGCGCGCTCGGATAGCCTTGGTAGCCGATTGCATCGACCAGCCACTGCAGGCTGCAAGGCGCGTGAAGAAGCCGAGCTCGGCGACTCCCCACGCGACGATCACGATCGAGATGATCGCGAACAACGGTGCCGCGGCGCCCAGGGCTACTCGGCGTAGCAACGTCCCGTTCGCGGGAGCGTCGCTGGCGTTCGTGCGGTCGCGGCTGCCGACAAGTGCCGTCACGAGGCCGGACACACCGCCCAACGCACCGATCACTGCCGGCGCGAACTTGGAAACGTTCTCGCCGAGCCAGCGCAGACCGATCGGTCCGAACAGGCAGATCGTAGTGATTCCGACCCACGCTGCCGCAACGAGCAGCACCCATCCAGACATGCGCGCCCACCACTCGCGATCCGCGTCGTTGGTGTTGCCGCAGTCTGCTGCGGCGTACGGGCTTTCGCTTGCGCTCGCGACTGCGACGAACAGAGTTCGCGCGAGCAAGTACAGGCAGAGCAGGATCGGCAGGCCGAGCACGACATACCAGCCCGGCGACGAATACAGCGGCGCCATCCAGTAGACGATCACGCCGACGAGCAGCGCCGATGTGATCGCACCCGAGGCGAGCAGGCCCCAGAACTCGTAGCGGCGCCGGACCTTCTTCACCTTTTCATTGGGCGGCGTGTGCGGCATGGGCAGGTTCTTCGGAGTGAACCAGCCGAGCTCGATCATCGTCCAGCCGAGCAGCGGGTTCACGACGCACCACACGCCGGCGAAGGTCCAGGCGACCACGAGATCGCCAGCCGGATGCACGAGGCCTGGCGTGATCCAACGGCTCATGCCGAGCACGGCGATGCACAGCAACGCGGCGGCGAGCACGACGGGTACGACGCAGCGGCGCACGAATGTCCCTTGCTCATAGGGCAGGGCGCTCGAATAGCGGCGCGCCCGGAACACCAGGATGCTGGCGATGAGCTCTGTGAGCGTCGCCAGCGCGACGAACGTGCCGTCGATCCGTCTGAACAGATCGTTGTTCTCGACAGCCGCGAGGAACAGCCACGGGATCGCCACGACTGCGGCCAGGGCCGGCAGGAGCACCAGCCAGTTGAGCAGCATGTTCCGCACGACCATCGCGGCTGCGGTCCAGGTGTCCGCGGAGAACAGGCCGAGCTTCGGGGTCAGGTAATTGCTGTATTCCCGCAGGTTGCGGATCGGCTGCGGCTCGGGCTCGAACGCATTCGGGCGCGAGAACTCCTGCAGCTGGTCGAGCGCGCGCTTGTCATGGTGCATCCACGCTTGCAACCAGCTCGCGATGTAGCCGCCGCCGGAAACGCTCGACAGATAGTCGAACCGCTGCAGGATGCCGAGGTGCGCGAGATGCTGGAGGACGCCCAGGTTGAAGGTCGCGCTGCGGATGCCACCGCCGGATAGGCAGATCGCGGACAGCGGTTCCTGCTGGCCCGGCCGTCCGATGCGGTTGTAGATTTCTTCGAGCGGCGGCGGCGCGGCCGTGTCCCGCGTGAGCTCCGGCTTGACGGCCTGCAGCTCCTTCCACAGGACGCCGTTGAGCTCGACGGGATCGGCAACGTCAGCGGTCGCTTGCGCTTGATCGGGCATGTGCACTCCCCAATTTGCCCCGCGCGATGCTGCTCTCCACTGTCATCAAAGTGCAATAGGCGGTCCGTGCATGAGACCAAAGGGCATCAACGACCGGCGGTCTGCCGGCGCGCCGCTCCCGGCGAAACACCCATCGTTCGCTTGAACGCGCGACTGAATGCAGCTTCGGATTCGTAGCCGAGCTTGTTTGCGAGCTGACTGAGCGGCGCGTCGCTTTCCTTCAGCCACGTGAGCGCCGCGTGCATCTTCCAGCGCAGCAGGTAGTGCATCGCGGGCTCGCCGACCAGCTCAGTGAAGCGGGCGGCGAACCCCGAGCGTGACATCCCCACGGCAGAAGCCAACGACGCAACGGTCCAGTCACGAGCCGGATCGCGATGGATCAGCGCGATCGCGCGGCCGATCTGCTTGTCGCGCAATGCGCGGAGCCAGCCTGTCTGAGCTTGCGGATCCGTCGCGATCCACGCGCGGATCGCCTGGATCACGAGAATGTCGGCCAGGCGTGTGATGACCGTCTCCCCGCCAGCCCGCAGCTCGCGTGCTTCGTTGGTCAGGAAGCGCAAGGTGCTCTGCAGCCATTCGAGCTCGGGCGAGTTCCACGCATCCACTGCGATCAATCGCGGCAGCAACCGCAGGAGATGATGCGCGGACGGATCTTCGAAGCGCACGGCCGCGCAGAGCATGGTCGTCGGTGCGCCGCCGCCGCCATGACGCAAATGCTCGTAGCGGTCGCTGACCAACTCGCGCGGCAAATCGAACAGCTTTGCGGCGGTTACGCCCGCTGCGCTGCTCAACAGGTGACCGCGACCGTGCGGCACCAGTGCGAGCGCACCGGGTCGCAACGTGCAGGTCTCTGCGCCGGCGACTTCGAGCCGACATTCGCCGGCGGTCACGACGTGAAACATCAAGCAGTCTTCCATCGGCGGCAGGTCGAGGGCCCACGGCGCCGTGAACTCCGACAGGCAATAGAACGAGCCGCTCATGCGCAGGAAGTGCAGCGCCTCGCCGAGCGGATCTGTCGAGGGTTTCCAGGGTTCGGTCATGCCACGAGTATGCGAAGCGCCGCACGCGCCGTCCACGGGCCTGGACGAAAAAGCATGAAACGTGGATTCGCGGCGATTGTTGCTCCAGGCCGCCGGATCGATAGTGGACGCCAGCGGAACCGATCAACCGAACTTCTCAGGAGAGCGACATGAACGCGAAAACGACGCTGGTGCTGGGTGGGACGGGCAAGACGGGACGCCGCATCGCCGAACAACTGGCTGCGCGTAACGTGCCGGTGAGGATTGGGTCGCGCTCTGCGACGCCATCGTTCGATTGGGAGAGACCGCGGCACGTGGCCGGCGGCACTCGCGAACGTCGACGCCGTCTATATCTCCTACTATCCCGACCTCGCTGCGCCGGGTGCGACCGATGCGATCCGCGCGTTCACTGAGCTCGCGGTGCGCAGTGGAGTGCGGCGACTCGTGCTGCTGTCCGGCCGCGGTGAGCCCGAGGCGCAGCGCTGCGAAGAGATCGTCAAGAGCTCAGGCGCGCAGTGGACGGTGCTTCGTTGCAGCTGGTTCAACCAGAATTTCAGCGAGAACTATCTGCTCGAGCCGATTCTCGCCGGCGAGGTTGCCTTGCCCGCGCCGAACGTCGGCGAGCCGTTCGTCGATGCTGACGACATCGCCGACGCTGCTGTCGCGGCGTTGACGGATGACAAACACGTCGGGCAGCTCTACGAGCTGACGGGGCCGAACCTTCTGACCTTCGCGGAAGCGATCGCTCAGATCGCCCGTGCGTCGGGCAGAGAGATCCGCTATGTGCAGGTCTCGATGGAAGACTACGTTGCGGCGCTGGAGCAGGCGCAGCTGCCAGCGGACTTCGTCGCGCTGATCAAGTACCTCTTCACAGAGGTCCTCGACGGTCGCAACGCGTACGTGACGGATGGTGTGCAGCGCGCACTCGGACGCGCTCCGAGAGATTTCGGCGAATACGCGCGGCGCGCCGCGGCGAGCGGCGCGTGGAAGTGACGTGCGAAATAAGACGCCCACACCGACCCTCCCCCGTCACAGCGGGGGAGGGCAGGGCGGTGGCGGCGTAGTCAGGACTTGGCCGTTGATCAGTTCCAGTCGTTCCGCGTGCGGAAGTCGCGCACTTCGCGCTCCGCTTGCTCCTGATTCCAGCCGTAGCGTTCCTGCAGTTTGCCGGCGAGGATCTCCGACTTGCCTTCGAGCTCGTCGATCTCGTCGTCGGTCAACTTGCCCCACTGCTCTTTGATCTTGCCTTTCAGCTGCGTGAAATTACCTTTCGCGATGTCTCGATTCATGTGTCCTCCAGCGTTGAGTGGCATCTACTCAACGCTGTACGCACCGGCAATGTTCGTTTTTCACCAGTCGAGAACCTGCGTGCTGCGCGTCATGCGCCGTTGGATTCCCGACAGCGCGAAGATCGCTGAGAGAAGAAGTCGCAGCGCCAGCACGCACAGCAACACCGCGCCGAGCGCGCTGCCGGCGAAAATCAGAATCGCGATCGAGGTGGTGCGGAGCATGGCGGATCTCCGGGAAGAAAGCCTCAGGGAAACTCGAGAAGCATTCTTCCGCGGCACGCCGCCGCGATCTGTCATCGCGTTGACACAGCGCTGCGTGGTCAGGGCTCGCGCAGCTGGTGACTGTCCGCCGCGGTCAGGTCGAGCCCGTAGATGCGCTTCAGGTTCGCGATCTTCTCCAGCGTCGCAGCCTTGAACGGCGGCTTGTTCTCCAGCGCATGCAGCGCGACGCCCTCCAGCAGGTCGCCGAGCGACAGGTCCAGGTACTCGGCCAGGCCCTTCAGCACTTTCAGCAGCCGTTTCTCCAGCCGCACGCCGGTCTGGATGCGCTCGACTTCGCGGACCTGCTTGGCGGGTTTGCGTGGGCATGGCGGTTCCTGGGCGGTTCCTGGCGGTACGGGACGCGCAGCATCGCACGGTTTGCTTCCTGTAATGTGTCTTGTTAGTATGGTACATATGTACCGTGGTCGATAGATGAGGCCGACATCATGTCAACGCCCAGCCGCTTCCCCGCAGCCATCGTCTTGCTCGCACTCTGGAGTCCCGCCATGTCCGCACCCCCCGCCACACAGGTCCGCAGTTTTCGTCTCGAAGCCCCGCTCGAGCGCGTGTTGCCGCTGTTCACGGCGGAAGGCGAGCGCAGTTGGGCGCCCGGTTGGGAGCCCGTCATCCTGAGCGGCGCGGTGGAGCGGGGCAGCGCCTTCGTCACTCGTGCCCACAGCGGCATCGAGACGACCTGGATCGTCGCCGACTATCGCCCGGCGGAAGGGCGCGCCAGCTACGCGCGGTTGGCGCAGGGCTCGAACATCGGTCTCGTTGACGTCAGCTGCACCGAAGCCGAGGGCGGCGGGACGGTCGTCACCGTTCGCTACACGCTGACCGGCGTGAGCGAGCAGGGGCGGGCGTTCGTGCGCGAGTTTCTCGAGCCGGAGCACTACTCGCGGATGATCGAGGAGTGGCGGGTCGCGACCAGTGCAGCGCTGGCGAAGGCCGCTACCAATGTCCAATAGCTCCGCTGTGGGTCAGGCTTTAGCCTGATGACCAAGTTGCGCAACCGTAGGGCGCACGGGAAATCCCGCGGGACTCTTAATTGTTCTGTAGCACGGCGGTCATGCAGCGTTAAACGGCCGCCTCGATCATCTGCGAAGTATCGAGGTATATATCGATGGACCCACTGACGCAGTTGTACGAGCGCCTGCGCAGCAGGCTCCCGAGCGCCCGGATTCCAGCCGGAGCCGGCCATCATCGAAGCGTGGCTCGAATACTGGAACGACGACGACACGGACCTCGGCAACCTGCGCACGTTCGAGCACTGGCTGTCGCAGGTCCGCCGGCCCGCACGGGTGACTGCAGCAGGCGACGTCAGCTTTCATCGTCTTTGACGTCAGCCTTCATCGTCTTTAAATCGCTCTCCAGCCGCGAATAGAGTCCGCCGCACCGCACGGCGCAATGTCGTGCCGACAAACTGGGGATACAGCGATGAGCATATCTCACTGGCGGCCGCTGCTCGCCGTATGCGCGAGCTTCGTTTCGTTCGTTTCCTTCGCCCAAGCTCCGACGACATTCAGTGACACGCTCGGCGTCACGCATGCGCCTGCAGCCGACGTTGCTGCACCGGTCTTCCGCAATCCACTGCCCGGCAGCGACCTGCGCAGCTGGGTCATTCACTGGAACGAAGTCGCGATCAACGCGAGCGGACTCGACCACACGCCGGTAGCACCCGGCGAAAACCGGGTGTTCGGCGAGCAGATCGGACCGGGCCGCTCGGCACGCGCGATGGCGATCGTGCAGATCGCAGTGTTCGACGCACTCATCGCAGTCAACGGCGGCTATCAGCAGCTACACGGGCCTGCCGCGCGTCCGCGGCGAAGTTTCGACGAAGGCAGCTGTGGCATACGCCGCGCACGACACTCTCGTCGCGATGTTTCCGTCGCAGAAGGCCTCGTTCGATCGCGAGCTCGCAGACAGCGTGCGACGGCTGCGCGATTCGGCACGCGCGATCTTCAACGGCGTTCGTCTCGGCAAGCGAGCGGCCGACGCGATCCTGGACCTGCGCGCCGCCGACGGCTCGCAGCACGCAGAGCCGGTGCTCGGTGTGGATCACAACACCAGCGACGAGCCCGGTCATTGGCGCCAGGATCCGATCAGCCTCGGCCGCGTCGCGCTCGGCGCGCACTGGGGTGAAGTCAGGCCGTTCGTCCTGAGCGAGCCCCTCGCAGTTCCGCACGCCGCCGCCGCCGGCGATGACTTCGGAGGAATACACGGAAGCGTTCAATGAAGTGAAGCGCCTGGGCGGCGACGGCATTACCACGCCGACCGAGCGAACCGAGGATCAGACGTTCGCCGGCATCTTCTGGGCCTACGACGGCACGCCGAGCCTGTGCGCGCCGCCGCGTCTGTACAACCAGATCACCGTGACGATCGCGAAAAAGCAGGGCACGGGCGCGATCGGCACGGCGCGCCTGCTGGCGCTGGTCAACATCGCGATGGCCGACGCCGGCATCGGCGATCTGGGAGTCGAAGTACTTCTACGACTTCTGGCGGCCGGTCGGCGGCATCCGCGAAGCCGACGCAGGCACCGGACCGACCGGCGCCGGCGACGGCAATCCCGCGACGATCGGCGATCCGACGTTCATGCCGCTCGGCGCGCCGGCCAGCAATCTCAACGGCCCGAACTTCACGCCGCCGTTCCCGGCGTATCCGTCCGGCCACGCGGGCTTCGGCGGTTCGCTGTTCCAGATCCTGCGCCGGTTCTACGGCACGGATCGAATCGCGTTCACGTTCGTCTCCGACGAGTTCAACGGCGTGACCCGCGACAACAACGGCAACGTCCGTCCGCTGCGCCCGCGCAGCTTCACGCGGCTGTCGCAGGCCGAAGAAGAGAACGGCCAGAGCCGCATCTACCTCGGCATCCACTGGTCGTTCGACAAGAGCGAAGGCATCACGCAGGGCGAGCAGGTCGCGGACTACGTGTTCTTCCGCACCTATCGGCCGACTCGCTAGACCGCAATCCGGGGGGTGGCGCAGCGAGCCGCCACCCCCTAGGATTGTCGGCGGCATGCACCGAACAACAAGACTTGGCCGAATAACACTCGCTGCCGTCGCCTGCGTCATCCTTGCATCGTGCGCTCAGCCGCGCGCGACTGACTACGATCTGCTGATCCGCAACGCATCCGTCGTCGACGGCACGGGTGCGTCCGCCTATCGCGCGAACGTGCTCGTCAAGGGCGATACGATCGCCGCGATCGATACGCAGATGCGCGCCGATGCCACCGCTGCGCGCGTCATCGATGCCGACGGCCGCACGCTCGCGCCGGGCTTCATCGACATGCACGCGCATGGCGATCCGCTGGAGAAGTCGTTCGAGAATTTCCTCGCGATGGGCGTCACGACCGTCGTGCTCGGTCAGGACGGCGACAGCGTCGGCTCGAGGCAGCGCCGGCCGAGCAGCCGTTCGCGCAGTGGGCCGCTGCCGCCGAGGCGGCAGGCGTGCAGGTCAACGTCGCAGCGCTCTCGGGGCACGGCTCGATCCGGCATCTGGCGCAGATTCCGGATTCCGTGCGCCATCTGGATGCCGAGCAGACCGCGCGGATGCGCGCGGTGCTGCGCGCGGACCTGCAAGCGGGCACGTATGGCATGTCGACCGGGCTGGAGTACGTGCCGGGCATCTATTCGGAGCCGGAGGAGGTTCTTGCGCTCGCGCGTGAAGTCGGCGCGGCGGGCGGCGTCGTCATGAGCCACATGCGCTCGGAGGACGACGAGACGATCAATCAGTCGATCGACGAGCTCGCAGCGCAGGGCGCGTACGCGCGCGTGCACATCTCGCACCTGAAGGTCGTCTTCGGCAAAGGAGCCGAGCGTGGCCGGCAGCTGCTCGCGGTGATCGACAGCAAGCGCAAGGCCGGAATCGATCTCACCGCGGATGCGTATCCCTATACCGCGGGCTACACGGGCATCGCGATCCTGTTTCCGGAGTGGGCGCTGCCGCCGACGGACTACAAGAGCATCGTTGCGCAACGGCGCGCCGAGCTTGCGGCAGTATCTCGAACGACGCATGACGAAGCGCGGCGGTCCGGAGGCGATGCTGTTCGGCAGTCAGCCGTATGCCGGGCAGACGCTGGCGCGAGGCTGCTCGCGGCGCGGGGAAATCGTACGTCGATTTCCTGATCGAGCTCGGTCCGGACGGGCGGCGAGGGCGCGCACTTCACGATCGACGAAGCGACTGCAGGATGTGCTGTTCGGCGATCCGTCCGTCGCGGTGTGCACTGACGGCTCACCGGGAATGCGTCATCCGCGCTCGACGGGCACGTACGCGAAGCTGTTCGAGCGCTACGTGCGCGAGAAGGGCGTGCTGACCGTCGAACAGGCCGTGCACAAGGCGGCGGGCATTCCGGCGCGGATCATGCGCTTCGACGATCGCGGCGTGATCAAGGTCGGCGCGAAGGCGGATCTGGTGCTGTTCGACGTCGCGAAGGTCCATGCGACGTCGACCTACGTCGATCCGTTCAAGCTTGCAGAAGGCTTCGACGTCGTCGTCGTGAACGGGCAGGTCGCGCGCGAGAACGGAGTGCTGCAGCCCGGCCGGCACGGCCGCGTGCTGCGATCGGGCCGGCGCTAGCGACAGAACGCCGCGCATCTCAGCCTTGCGGCGGCAGCAAGCCGAGCTGCTTGAGGATCGAGTACATGTTGAACACGCTCCATTCCTCCTTGAATCAACCCGCGCTCGAAGCGAAACAGCGTCATGCCGCTCGCGCTGACGCTCTTGCCGGTCGCCGGAATGCCCCAGCCGGCCGCGGTGTTCGTGCCGCTCGCAGTCCAGTAGACCGACACCAGGTCCCCTTCGGCGATGATGTGGTTCACCTTCACGCGCATGTCGGGCAGCGCCTTGCGCTGCTCGCGCGCGGCGGTCATGTCTTCCTCGAGCGATGCCAGGCGACCTTCGCTGTGCGCGACGAAGTCCGGCGCGTGCGACTTCGCGTAGTCCTCCAGCTTGCCCTTGTCGAGCACGTCCTCGAAGAAGCTGCGCGCGACCGCCTTGTTGCGAGCTTCGACGTCCTTGGCCACGACCGGCGCACAGAACATGACGAGCAGACGACGGCGAGCAGCAGCAGGGCGAGGCGGCGCATGAAATTCTCCTGGCGTGGGGGACGTGGCTGAGTTAATGTAACACTCGTTTCATTAACTAGGCAAGGCTCTCATGGCACGACCCGCCGACCCGGGCATCCGGACGAGACTGCGCGAGCAGGCCGTCGACTACGTCATGACCCACGGCATCGGCGATCTCGCGCTGCGGCCGCTGGCGAAGGCGCTGAAGACCAACGCGCGCATGCTGATCTACCACTTCGGCTCGCGCGAAGGGCTGCTGCGCGAGATCCTGGCCGGGCTGCGCGACCGCGAGTCGGCACGAGTCGAGCGCTGGATGCAGTCCGGCCGCAAGCCGCGGACGATGCCGGAGTTCCTGCGCTGGTATTGGCGCCGGGTCAGTGCGCCGCAGGCGCGCTCGGCGGTGAGACTCGTGTTCGAGCTGTATGCGCTCGCTTTGCGGAACCCGCGCGAGTATCCGGGCGTGCTGGAGGAGCCGGTGGCCTTCTGGCCGAAGCTGGTTCGCGCGATGGGCATCCAGTCGGAGGTGGACGAAACCGAGGCGACGCTGTTGCTGGCCGCCTTGCGCGGTCTGCTCCTGGACCTGTGTGCGACATCGGATCGGCGACGGACTGGGGCAGCGCTGGACCTGCTCGCACGCCTTTTCGAGGGCGTAGACTCTCGCCATGCGTGAGCCCATCCAGACTCCCGATGACGATGCAGTGGACGAGATCGTCGAAGGCTTGGTGCGCTTCGTCGATAGCGTCGTGCTGCCGATCGAAACGCAGCATGCGGCGCTCCTGAACGATCCGCGCCGCGCCTACGACGAGCGCGGCGCGCACACCGCGGAAGTGCGGCGATTGAAGGCCGAAGTTCGGACGCGCTCCGCGCAAGCCGGCTACTACACGATGTTCGCGCCCGCGTCGGTCGGTGGCGGTGGATACGGCGCGTATCTGCTGTATCGCGCATGGGAGGCGCTGCATCGTCGCTACGGTCCTGGCCGGATCCTTCCCTACGCATCGGTCGCGCATTGGAGCTACGGCCCCAGCGTGCTGTGCGCGCAGCTCACGCCGGCGGCGGCGGAGCAGATGCTGCAACCGTTCATGGCGGGGAAGACGACTGCCTGCTTCGGCATGTCGGAACCCGACGCAGGCTCCGACGCGTGGGCGATGCGGACGCGTGCAACGCGCGACGGCGACGGCTGGGTGATCTCAGGCACGAAGCAATGGATCACCAACTCGCCGACTGCGGACTACATCTTCGTGTTCGCAGTGACGGACGAGGCGTTGAAGAGCAAGCGCAAGGGCGGCGTCAGCTGCTTCATCGTGCCGATGAGTTCGCCCGGGCTCAAAGTGGACAGTGTCATCAAGCTGTTCGGCAACGTCGGCGGCGACGAAGGCATCGTGTCGTTCACCGACGTGCGCGTTCCGGCATCGGCGCTCGTCGGCGAGCTCCATCGTGGCTTCGACCTCGCGCTCGCCGGCGTCTCGACCGGGCGCATCTACAACGCGGGCCGATGCGTCGGTCTCGCCCGCTGGGCATTGGAAAAGAGCACCGACTACGCGAAGCAGCGCGTCGCATTCGGACAGCCGATCGCGGAGTACCAGGGCATCTCGTTCGCGCTCGCCGACTGCGCGACGGACATCTACGCGGCGCACACGATGTCGACCGACTGCGCGCGGCGGCTGGATCGCGGCGAGACAGCAGTGGAGCAGGTCTCGATGGTGAAACTGTTCACGACCGAGATGTGCTCGCGAGTGTACGAGCGCTGCATGCAGGCGCATGGCGGGATGGGCCTGACGAACGAGATGAAGCTCTACGACGGCTGGCACCAGGCTCGCTACGTGCGAATCGCCGACGGCAGCGCGGAGATCATGCGCCGGAACATCGCCCGCTCCATTCTGAAATGACATCCAGTGTAGCGTCTCGTCAGCTCGCGGAACGCTGCGCTGCTCGCCCGCTTCTCGCTGCGGGCCGTGTCGCGGACAAGAGCGTGCAGCGGGAACCATGCATGCAGGTTCCTCAGGTACGTTGTCAGCTCCGACGACTTTGAGCTTGCGCGAGGCTAGCGCCCGTTTGAGCGTCTGGTCGCCCATCCACACCTCGATCATCGTCCTCAGGTCGGTGCTGAACACCACATCGATCTCGTAGCCCGGATCCTCCAGACACAGGTCCACTTCATCATCGGCGATCTTGACCCACCACTCGCGCGTATTCCTCGATGTCGGTGAACTCGAACTTCAGCACCGTTTGACCGCTCGGCAGCTTGGCGGGATCGACCCGGCGCTGGACGTCGCACATCAGCATGCTCACATCCAGCTCATCGGCTCTCATGCGACCGCGCACCCAGCGCATGCCCCATTCCGCGAACTGCATCAGCAACGGATACAGCTCGCGACCGGCGGGAGTCAGCCGGTATTCGTGACCTTGCTGGCGCGGCACACGCTTGCGCACGATGAGGCCGTGCTCCTGCAAATCTGCCAGTCGCTTGCTGAGCGTGGTCGGTGAAATCTTCGGCAGCGCGCGCTGCAACTGGTTGAACTGAGTACGACCGAGCAGCAGCTCGCGGATCACGAGCAGCGACCAGCGCTCGCCGAGAACCTCTGCGGCCTTCGAGACCGGACAGAACTGGCCATATCGGAACATGATCGCCGCCACCAACTGCACATACTCCATAAAGTGTAGCGAATCGCTACAGCTGTGCGCACTGGCAGTGCGGCGGAGACGTTGGCTAGCCTGCCGGCGTCGCAGATGGAGAAACGCCATGCAAATTCACGCAGCTGCCGTTGCGAGCGCTTGCGCTTGCAATTTCTGCCCTGCTGGTGAGCGGTCGGTCGGCGCTCGCCGATCAGGCGACGCAAAGAGACGACAGGGTCGAGCATCGTGTATCCTTTCACGATCCGCACAGCGACGCGATCGACCGTGGTCGCTGGAGCCAGCTGGCCCAGGACAACGCGTTCGCCGTGGACCCGGCTGTGACCGACCCGTTTCCGAGTGCACGCGGCTGGACCATGATGTATCTGGCCATGCACGACGCGCTGAATGCGCATCGTGCCGAGGTTTCAACAGTACGCGTTCTTCGGCACCGACCGGTCCGCCGATCCGATTGCCGCCGCGGCGCAGGCTGCCCGCGACGTCATGAACCACATCTATCCCACGCGTCAGGGAAAACGATGCCGAGCTCGCCTTCTGGCTCCGTCAAATCCCGGACGGCCGGCGCAAGACGCGACGGCATCAGGCTCGGCATGGCGAGCGCCGCTGCGATCATCGCCGCCCGCGCGAACGACAACATGCTGGTCGTCCGGCGAATACGCGCTGCAGGACCCGCTCGAACCGGGCGACTACCGATTCGTTCCGCCCCTGGAGTTCGTCTATCGGCCGGCGTTCGGCGCTTCGATCCCCTTCGGCATTCGCTCGGGCGCAGACTTCCTGCCCGAGCCACCGCCCGCGCTCAGCAGCCGGGCCTACGCCAGATCGGTCAACGAGACGAAGGAGCTCGGCCGTCTGCACAGCCCGTCGCGCAGCGAGGATCAGACGCAACTTCGCGCGCCTGGTGGCTCGAGTTCAACGAGACCCAGTGGGGACGCATCATGCGCCAGCTGACCCAGAAGCAAGGTCTCGCGCTGCTCGAGGCCGTACGCATGTTCGCGCTCGTGAACATGGCAAACATCGACGCCACAGTGGCCGTCTGGCACGCCAAGAACTTCTATGATTTCTGGCGTCCATCCCACGCCATCCAGCTCGGCGACACTGACGGAAACCCGACTCACGCGAGGCCGACCCGGGCTGGGTCAGTGAGCACACCGTGCCGCCGCTCCAGGAGTATCCGTCAGCCCATGCGATCCAGTGCGAGGCGATTACACGGACCTTGCGAGCGATCTTCGGCACCGACCATGTCAGCCTTTGCGACCCGGTCGACCACAGCGCTGCCGTCAAACCCGGTCCGCTCGTTCCACCGCCTGAGCGTTGCCTCCAGAGAGTGCGGGCAGTCGCGGATCATGGCTGGGTTCCACTACCGCTTCTCGGTTGCGACCGGCGCTCGCATGGGCGGCATGAATCGCCAGGAGAATCGTCGAAACGTCAGCTGCTGTCACGAAGGACGTGTGAGCTGCAGAAGAGATGTCCATGAACCCGGCGCTCTTCAATGCGGCCGGATGCTGGCGTTCTGGACGTAGATGATTTCGCAGGCACCGGCCCCGGTGTCGTCGCGGCGCAGGGACGTCGCCATCGTGCCGAGCTCCGGGTTGTCGAGATTCACCAGCATGCCGTCGAGCTTCACCACATCGCCGACACGCAGGCCGCGGAGCTTGCGCCAGACCCCATCGGTCGCGGGCACGAGATGCCAGTTGGCCGAGTGCGATTCGATCTCCTGGGTGGGGATCGGCGGCTCATCGTCGTAGTGCCAGAAGTAGAAGCGGCCGGACTGCCAGATGTCGATGTCCGCGAGCACGGCGGAATCCGACATCGGTCCCCAGCCGACGGCGATGTCGAGCGGGCTCACGTCGGCGAGCGCGCCGAGCCGATAGCGTTCGCGGCCGAGCACGCGGACCTCGGCGCTGAACTGCGCTTGGGCGACCACCTGGAAGTCGCCGCGGGTCACGGTCTGCGGCGCTTCGAGGTCCGACTGCAACGGATCGTCGGCGGCGATTTCTCCCGGATCCCGGTGGATCGGACGCGAGGAGACGATCTGCCAGACCGCGAACAGGGCGACGGCCGCCATTGTCAGATGCGAGTAACGCACGATTCTGATCTTCGCACCCGGTTCGACTGCAGCGTGGGATTCGTGTCACAGTGTTGCAACGCCGGCGTGCTGAGCTTGCCGCCGTTTGTCGAGCGAGAACACCATGAACAAGTATCGACTGCTGTGCTTTCTGTTCGCGTCCATCTGCTCGGCCGCATGCGTGGCCGCAGCGCCGCCGGTGCTCGTGATCTCGGTGGATGGATTGCATCCGGCGTACGTGACCGAGGCAGACCGCCACGGCTTGAAGGTGCCGGCATTGCGACGCATGTTGCAGCAGGGCGCACACGCGCGTGGCGTCGTCGGCGTCGTTCCGACAGTCACCTATCCGAGCCACACCACGCTGATGACCGGTGTCACACCGCAAGAGCACGGCATCATCTCGAACACGCCGTTCGATCCGCTCAACGTGAACAAGGAAGGCTGGTACTGGTACGCCGAGGACATCAAGGCGAAGACGCTGTGGGAGGTTGCCGCTAACGCGGGTCTGCGCACGGCCAGCGTGAACTGGCCGGTCACCGTCGGCGACCGACACATCTCCTTCCTGCTGCCGGAGTACTGGCGCGCTTCGACCGGCGACGATCTCAAGCTCATGCGTCAGCTCGACCGCCCGGAAGACCTGATGGAGCAGCTCGAAGCGAAGCTCGGCCCGTTCGTCGACGGCTACGTCGGCACGGTCGAGTCCGACTGGATTCGCACGCGCTTCGCCACCGCGATCCTGCGCGAGCGCAAGCCGCAGTTCATGGCAGTTCACATCATCGCGCTCGACGAGATCGAGCACGAGCGCGGACCGTTCGGCGCGCCGGCGTTCGCAACGCTGGAGCAGCTCGACAAGATGATCGGCGAGATGATGGATGCCGCGGTCGCCGTGGATCCGTCCGCAGTCGTCGCCGTCGTGTCCGATCACGGGTTCATCGCTACGCACACCGCCGTGAATTTGCGGACGCGCTTCGTCGAAGCCGGATTGATCAAGCTGAAGCAGAGTCCCGCGGGAGCGACGGTCATCGACGATTGGCAGGCGCAGCTGTGGAACGGTGCCGCGTCGGCCGGTGTCGTGCTACGAGATCCTGCGAACAAGGAAGTGAAGGAGCGCGTTGCAGCGCTGTTGAAAGCAGTCGCCGCAGACAAGCGCAACGGGATCGCGCGCGTTCTCGACAAGGCTGAGCTGCAAGCCGCAGGTGGATTCCCGAGCGCCGACTTCCTGGTGGAGTTTGCACCCGGCTTCTACTTCGGCGGCGACACGCAGGGCGAGCTGCTGCGCCCCGGCGTCTCCAAGGGCACGCACGGCTATCTGCCTTCGCGGCCGGAAATGCACGCGTCGTTCTTCATCCGCGGCCCGAACATCGATGCAGGTCGCGATCTCGGCGTGATCGACATGCGGCAGATCGCGCCGACGCTCGCCGGCATTCTCGGCGTGCGCTTGCCGCACAAGACCGAGCCGGCGGTGCAGCTCAGCCGGCTTCCTTCGCCACCAGCCAGTTCACCAACTCGATGAGCTCGTCTTCCGACTTCACGCCCGACATGTTGACGCGATAGTGGCCGTTGACGATGAGTGTCGGCGTGCCGTCGACCCTGTACACCTTCACGAGCTGATCGGCGCGACGACAGTTCGCGTCGACGGCAAACGACTTCGCTGTCGCGAGGAACTGCTCGGGCTTGATGCCGGCTTTCTTCGCGAAGACCTTGGCCGCATCTTCGAGCGTCGGTTGCGGCGATTTCAGCCGCCGACCGTCCGCTTCCACGACCGCGAGCTCCTTGCTCGTCCAGACCGCGCTGTACACGGCGTCGTGCATCTTCGGCATGAGACCGAGGGCAACGGCGGTGTAGTAGACACGCTGAAACATCGGCCACGACTCGGCTGAGTTGAACGACGCCGGCAGATAGCCCAGGCGCGCGTTCGCGGGCAGGCTCTTCTTGATTTTCTCCATCAGCGGAATGGCCCGGTTGCAATAGACGCAGCCGTAGGAAAAGACTTCGGTGACTTCGATGACGCCCGGCCGGCGCATCCGGCGGCCGCTGCGCCGGCTTGATCTCGAAGTAGTGCTTGCCTTCGGCCCACTGCTGGGCGTGCGCCAGCGGCGCGCCCAGCAGCAGCCCGATTATCCCAAAAAAACAAAGTAGTGCGCGACAGTATCGATCGCATGCGATGTCTCCGGATGAGGTCCGCACACGATACCCGATCGTCACGCTTTGTCATCGGCCATCGCAGTCAGACGGGCGGCGGCGGGCGCGGGCGGGCTCGCGTCCTTGCGAGCCTTGCCGGCGGCCTTCATCCCGAACAGCAGCCGCGTCAGGCCGAACCGTCGGATCCCTTCGTACAGCGCGACGCAGATCGCCATCGTCCCGAGCAGCACGATCAGGTACTTCGTCCACGCGTTCCAGGGCTGCTGAATCGCCCAGTAGCCGAGCCCGACGATCACGGTCTGGTGCAGGATGTAGATCGGGTAGCTCGCGTCGCGCGCCCAGCGCAGCACCGGGTTGCAGAACGACAGGTAGCGGCGGCCGTAGCCGATGAAGGCCATCAGCGACGTCCAGGTGAAGACATTCGCAACCAGTGCATCGGCGGGCGTGTCGCGCTCGATCACGCCGGTCTCGAAGAGCAGCAGCGCGGTGCCGAGCACGGCGAGCGCAAGGCCGAGCGACAGCTGCCGGCGCGTCGCGAACCAGTCCCACGCATCGCGCATCGACGCCAGCAGGCAGCCGTACAGCGTGAGCAGGAGGTAGTGATTGAAGATGTACCAGTCGCCGATCAATTTGTGCGACTCCGGGTACAGCGGCTTGAGAATCGCCTCGTTCACCGCCAGCGGAATCGCCAGGGCATAGAGCCACGCGCCGGGCTTCACTGCCTTCTTGGCCGACCGCCACCACAGCAGCAGCGGCAGGAGCAGGAACACGTAGACGTAGAGATAGGCGACGAACCAGAGGTGATGCCAGCTGAAGTCGCCCTTCGGATAAGGCTGGAACTGCAGCACGCGCTCGTAGAAGTAGGAGAGGTAGCCGCCGTCCCACTGGCCGCGGAACAATCGCTCGAAGTAGATCTGCGGCGGCACGATGAGCAGCATGCCGGCGACCAGCGGCAGCAGCAGGCGCAGGCTCCGCTCGCGCACCAATCCGCCGCCGTGACGGTTGCCGAGTGCGAACCACATGCCCGCGCCCGCGATCACGAACAGCAGCGGCATGCGCAGCCGGTGCGCGATGCCCATCGGGAACTGCAGTGCCGTGAGCACTTCGGCGTTCTGGACATGCCAGCCCCAGCCGACGAACAACATGCCCGTGTGATAGAAGAGCAGGACGAAAATAGCGATGACCCGCAGCCAGTCGAGGAAGTCGTAGCGGGTCGAGACCGCAGGGGTT
Organism: uncultured Gammaproteobacteria bacterium; assembly: GCA_963830745.1. Lineage (GTDB taxonomy): Bacteria > Pseudomonadota > Gammaproteobacteria > Steroidobacterales > Steroidobacteraceae > Steroidobacter. The sequence goes on along the minus strand of CAWHNL010000001.1, from coordinate 53,946 downwards.
GTCACAGTGTTCATAGCCAGCGCCTCCTTCAGGTTCTGTGAAGGAGCTTGTCGTCTGGCGCGAAGGCCCGCCGCAACCTTGGGGCGAAGAGGGCGAGGCGTGGGGTGAGCGGGACGTAGCGCCAGCCATGATGTGCTAGTTGCCTCCGCTTCCTGGGGCTACACTTGCGCGGACAACAAGGGCTCGTCGACAACACAAAAAGACTCCGTCACGGAGGCGACACTCATGGCTCGAGTCCCGTGCCTGGTTGCGTTGCTGGTCGCACATTCGAGTGCCGTCTTTGCGGCGCCCAATCAATGGAGCCGCACGGGCCCTGAAGGCGGCCCTGCCTGGTCGATCGAGTACGCGACGACGACACCGGGCGTTGCGCTCACCACTGCCGGACGCGCGATCTATCGAACTACCGACAATGGCGCAACATGGACGGAGGCTCGCAGCCTCTTCATAACGAACCTGGTCAACATCGCCCGCGATCCCGTCAATCCAAACCGGCTGGTGGCAGTCGGCCAGAACCATGTGCCCTTGCGCACCGAGGACGGCGGGCAAACCTTCTCGCTGTTACCGCGTTTCGTGACTCCCGTCGCCAACGGCGGCGTGTACGAGAGCGTGATCGCAATCGCGCCGAACGGCGTTTGGTACGGCGGCACTTCGCAGGGCTCCGTCTTGCGGTCCTCCGATCAGGGATCGACCTGGGAGCCGCGTAGCAGCGGCTTGCCCGCGGCCCCGCACTCCGTCGAACGCATTCTGATCGATCCCCGCAACGCAGATCGCGTCTACGTGCTGCTCGCGCATATCGCCGACAATCTGTACTCGACAGTGAACGGCGGCTTGAGCTGGTCGGTACACCCCGGTGTGTGCGGCGGACCTGTATCGACCTGGCCCTCGATCCCAATGCGCCGGATCGCCTGCTCGCGGCGTCGACCGCCGGCCTGTACGCGAGCAGCGATGCCGGCCAGAACTGGACGCAGCGTGATGCCCGACTCTTCACGACGGTGCGCTTCGATCCGGTCGTCGCCGATCGTGTGCTGGCAGTCGCCCTCCCCAGTTCGATCACGCGCAGCACAGACGGCGGACAGAGCTGGAGCTTCAGCACCGCCTTGCCTATCAGCCCGTTCGGGAACCTTGCAGCCTCGCTGGCCTTCGATCCCCTGCAGGCCGACCGTGTTCTGCTGGGAACGTTCGATGGAATCATGTTCAGCGAAGACGGCGGTACGACGTGGGTCGCGCGACGCGCCGGGATCAATGGGGCGAACGTCGGTCGCGTGATCTCCACTCTGCGTTCGAGCGTGACTGCACGGACATTCGCCGTCGGAGCTTCCGGCAATCCTGGCTTGTATGCGTACGATGCGGCCGGTCAGCGCTGGAGCTCACTCGGTAGCGCCTCACTCCTGGCGAGCTCAAATGAGGTTCGCATCCTTGCGCTGGGATACAGCGAGACTGCGCCCAGTACGTTGTATAGCGGCGGCCAGGCGGGCTGTTCCGCAGCACCGATGCGGGGCAGACGTGGAGCAAGACCACGACGAGCCTGGACAGCGACCGGATCGTGGAGATCGTCGTGTCGCCGTCGAATCCACAGAACCTGTACGTGGCGAGTAGCTCAGGCGTGCTGTACAGCGTGAATGGGGGCACGACCTTCGTACCGCGTACCGGTGGATTGCCTGCAGGTTTCGTCACAGGGCTGATTAGCGACCCTGACGATCAGAACAACCTGTACGTTGTTCGACGTGAAGCGAGCCCGAGCATCTATCGGACGATCGACGGCGGCGTGAGCTGGCAGCCGGCCGACAACGGCATCGGTTCGAACGACATCTGGCGCATCGTGGCCGACCCCGAAAACTTCGCCGTCGTGTATGCCGCTACGTCGGCAGGACTCTACAAATCTGTGGATTCAGGCGGGACGTGGACGCTCCTTCCTGGCAGTTCGTTGGTGACAGACGTGGATGTCGATCGCTTCGACAGCGCCCACGTCGTGCGCGTGTCGAACGTCGAGGGTCTGAACCAGGTGCAGCGGTCAGTGGACGGCGGCCAGACGTGGGAAATAGTCGAGCGTTCGAACTTCGGCCTGTGGCGGGGCGTCGCGTTCGACTACACCACGCCGGGCAGCGTGATGGCGATGGCCGACACCGGCGGCGTCGAGGCGATCCAGATTGCGCCGGATCTCGAGATTACGAGCTCGTCAACGACCATCGCGCAGAACTCCTCGCGCAATGTGCAGGTCGCTCTACGCAATCAAGGTCCGTACGCCGCAACGCACGTCGTGCTGAACGCATCCGTGCCCAGAGCAATAACTACAGCGCAAACGCCGCGCGGCCAGTGTGCCGCGATCGGTACCTCCGGCTCGATCCGTTGCGACCTCGGCGTGGTACGCGCCGGCGAGGTGGTCACGGTCACGTTCGATCTGCCCGAGCTGTTCGGCGGCGACCCCGATGTGCGTTTCGATGCCGGCGGACGCGAGCTCGACATGGACCTGACCAACAACAGCCTGTCACTGCACGTTGAGCGACAGGTAGATTTGGGATTGACGCTGGCAAGCTCTGCCACCACGGTCCACAGAATCAGGCCGTGACTTTCATCCTGACGGTGACGAACGGCGACTTCAGCCCGGCTGATGACGCGCAAGTCTCGGTACAGCTGCCGGCCTTCCTGCAGTTCAGTGGTGTCAGCCCGAGTACCACGCAATGCGCTGGCTTCGGCAGCACCCCAGGCGGCAACCTGACTTGTTCAGTCGGCGCGCTCGCGCGCCACTCGTCTGCCGAAATCCGCATTACGACAACGGCTCGGGAGTCGGGCGGCGCCTTTGTAACGGCATCGGCGATGTCGTCGAGCCCCGATCCGCTGCCGGATAACAACAACGCCACGACTCCAATCAACGTGACTGTGGTCCAGGCTCCTTCGAGCGGTGGCGGCGGTGGTGGCGGCGGCGGCGGGAGCCTAACCTGGGCGTTCTTGCTGGTACTCGTTGGCTTCGCTCTTCATCGTCCCATCCGGCCGAACAGCTGATCCTTGTAGCGCCGGCTCAGCCGCAGCACCTTCCCATTGCGCAGCTGGACTTCGTAGTCGCCCTTGAACAGCGGCGTGAATGCCTTGACCGCTGCGATGTTCACTGCCGCTGACTTGTGGATCCGCGCGAACTGTCGATCGCCGAGCTGTTCGAGCAGGTCCTGCAAAGTGCGACGCAGGAGGTAGCTGCGCGCGGTCGTGTGGACGTGCACGTAGTTGTCGCTGGCCTCGAGCCATTCGACGGTCGCGCTGTCGATGAGCTGCAGCGTTTCGCCCACGGGCACGAGCAGGCGGTCATGCGATTGCGTCTGGGCACGAGCTGTCGCAACGGCAGCGCGCGCTGAGCCATCCGCCGGTCGCGCCCGGATGCGCGACAGTGTCTTCAGCAGCCGGTCCTTGTCGTACGGCTTCAGCAGGTAGTCGATCGCATTCAGCTCGAACGCTTTGATCGCGTGCTCGTCGAAGGCCGTGACGAACACGATCAGCGGCGCGGTCTCCTGTTCGAGCTGAGCCGCCACTTCGAGGCCGCTGAGACCGGGCATCTGGATATCGAGAAAGGCGACGTCCGGCTTCAGCCGCTCGATCGCCTCGGCCGCATGCAGGCCGTCTTCGGATTCCGCGACGACTTCGATGTCGGGCTGCTCGCTCAGCCAGCGCTGCAGCTTGCCGCGTGCAGGCGCTTCGTCGTCGGCAACCAGCACCCGCATCACGCGCGGTGCTCCTGCCACGGCAGCGTCACCGAAGCCTCGACTGCGTCAGGAAGCTGCGTCAGCTCCAACTTCGCCGCGTTGCCGTACAGGACGCTCAGGCGCTCGCGGCAGTTACGTAGTCCGACTCCCTCGTGACGATCTGCGGCCAGTAGGGAACCCGTGTTGCGGATCGAGATATGGATCCGCTCGCCGTCACGACGCGCTGCGATCTCGACCCGGACAGCATCGCGGCTGCGCTCGACGCCGTGCTTGAAGGCGTTTTCCAGCAGCGGCTGCAAGAGCAGGGCGGGAACAGCGCCCCCGAGCGCCGCGCTGTCGACGTTCCAGGTCAGCGTGACCCGATCGGCGAAGCGCTCCTGCATGATTTGCGCGTACAGCTCCAGCATGCGGATTTCTTCGCGCAGCGACGTGATCTCCTTGTCGCCCCATTGCAGCGTCGCACGCAGCAGGTCGGCCAGGCGCGAGAGCAGGCGGTCGGCGCGGGGCACGTCGACCTGCATCAGGGCGGAGATCGTATTCAGCGCATTGAAGAAGAAATGCGGACGCAGCTGCGCCTTGAGATGGGCGAGCTGCGCTTCGGCGAGCGATTTCTGCAGTGCGAGCAGGCGCTGACGCTGCTCCTGCGTCTGGGCGAAGGCGTCGAAGCCGAAGATCAGCCCCAGCCACAGTCCGAAGAAGATGACCAGCTTGATCGATTCGTAGACCAGCACATACGACCAGGACTCGTGTGTGTACGTCTGGCCGAGTAAGGCGTAAACGCCATGGCGGATCGCGTACACCGACGCGATGAACGTGACCACGATGATCGGGAACCACTTGACGTGATGGCCGAGCCAGCGCAGCGGTTGATCGAGGTATGCGGCGTAGCGCCGGTCGGCGCGCCGCTGCAGCACGACCCAGAACGTCGCCACCAGCAGCGAGCTGCCCTCCCACAGCAGGGGCTGCCAATACTGCTTGCCACCGTCGCGCGCGTAGTCCTGAACTCGCGACCGCCAGCATCAGCAGCCAGAACATGGCCCACAGAGAATACAGCGCGATCTCCGGCCGGCTGACCCGGGTACGTTCGGCCTGCTTGTCCGCAGCAAGATCGAGATGTGCTACTGCCATGCGGCGATTGTAGTGAGCGCTTCCCGGTTGCGCCGCGTCCCTGGGGTGACCGGGACACGAATCCCCGGCAGATTCGTGTCAGTGAGTATTTTCAACGACTGCCGGGGGATTCCAAAGCAGCATACTTCCGTGCGCTTACGCAGGCGCTGATCCCACGCCAGGGAAGGTACACTGGGTACTTCCATGGCCACTCCCGACTCCCCACTCGCCCCCGACTCCAACCCCGAACCGCGCCCGGCTGCCGGCGTTGTCGGACCTGTCGTGCGCGGGTCGACAAGCTCGGACGCTCTCGACAGTGTCACCGACTCCGTCCAGTTGATCGACGCGAACTGGCGCACCGTCTATCTGAACAAGGCGGCGCGCCGGACGTTGCGCGAGCAGGGCACGGACCCGGACTCGGTTATCGGCCGGCATTTCTGGGATGAGGTCAACGCCGACCAGCGGGGAACGCCTTTGCAGCGCGCCTACATGCATGCCATGGAGGCTCGCGAAGTCACCGAGCTCGAAAATTTCCACCCGCCGTGGCAGCGCTGGTTCTGGATGCGCGCGTTCCCGGTCGAGTCGGGCGGGATCGCTGTCTACTTCCACGACATCACCGACCGCAAGCGCACCGACCAGCTGCTGCGTGAACAGAAGGAAATCCTCGCGCTGATCGCCAACGGCGCGCCGCTCGAGCGGTGCCTGAGCGCAGTGACGGAATCGGTTTCGCGCCTGAGCCCCGGCCTGCGTGCGTGCGTGCTGCTCGCGAATCCGCAGATCCGCTATTTCGAGGAGTGCTACTCGGCGCAGCTGCCGAGCTCCTTCGCCGCTGCGATCCGGCGCATGCCGATCAACGACGTTGCGATCGGGACCTGCGGGCAAGCGGTGTTCAAGGGCGAGCCCGTGGCGTGCGAGAGCATCGCGACGGATACCCGTTGGGCGCAGACGTGGCGCTGGCATTGCCTGGAGCATGGTGTGCGGGCATGTCACTCGGAACCGATCCGCGGCAGGAGCGGGCAGACGATCGCGTCATTGATGCTCTGCTTCGCGGAGGCGCGGCTCATCAACCCGTGGGAGCGGGACGTCGCGAAGTTCGCCTGCGCGGCCGCGAGCGTCGCCATCGAGCACGAGCGTCGCGACCGTGCGCTGCGCGAAGGCGAAGCGCGGTTCCATCGGCTGGCCGACGTCATGAGCGTGCGGCTGGACGAGCAGCGGGCGATCATCTCCGACTACCAGCGTGCCGACCAGGCATCGAAGAGCGCGAGCGAGCGCAAGGACGAGTTCCTGGCGATCCTGGTGCACGAGCTGCGCAATCCGCTGGCGGCTCTCGAGTCTGCAACGCATACGCTGGAGAAGACGGAGCATCGCGGCGAAGCGGCGTCGCTCGCCGTCGCAATGGTGCGTCGGCAGGTCGATCACATGTCGCGGTTGCTCGACGACCTGACGAACGCCGCGCGCGTCACTCACGGTCTCGTGCAGCTGCGGCTGGAGCCGGTGAGCATGCAGGATGCGATCCGCGAAGCCGTCGAGGCAACGCGCCACCAGGTCGAGTCGCGGCAGCATCGACTGTCGCTCCACTTGGCGGATGAAGCGATTTACGTCCATGGCGACGCCGTCCGCTTGAACCAGATCATCGTCAACCTGCTCACGAACGCCGTGAAGTACACGCCGATGGGCGGCACCATCGACGTGCGGCTCACGCGCTCGCGAGGCGCTGCCATGCTCGTCGTGCGCGATGACGGCATGGGTATCTCGGCGGAAATGCTGCCGAAGATCTTCGACATGTATTCGCGGGCGAACCCGCAGGGACACGGGGCGAGCGACGGCCTCGGCATCGGGCTCGCGCTCGTCAAGGGTCTGGTCGAACTGCATCGTGGCACTGTCGAAGCCAGAAGTGCGGGCGAAGGGTGCGGCAGCGAGTTCGTCGTCACCTTGCCGCTCGGTCGCGGCGACGACTGAGCCCCAGCGTCGTCCTCGTCGTCATAAATCTGTTCATAAAACTGTAACGGGCGCCCCCTCTAATCGTCGGCCATCTCCCGATGCGCCTACGTTGGAGGGCTCATGATTCATCGCGCTGTCATTTCGACGGTCTCAACGGCCGTTGCCCTGATTCTCGCCCAGGCCGCCGCGGCCCACGACGACGATGGCCACCATCGCGGCCATGACGGCCACGCAGACCGCATCGCGCTGACGCCGATCAGTACGTTCGATGCCGGCGGCGCCGGATCCGCGGAGATCGTGGAGTACGACGCGGGCTCGAAGCGGCTGTTCGTCGTCAACGCGCAGACGCGGACCGTCGACATTCTCGACGTGCGCAATCCGAAGACGCCGACGCGGATCACGACCATCGATACCTCGGCGCTCGGTGCGCCGAACAGCGTCGCGACGCACGACGGCCTGGTGGCGGTCGCGATCGAGAGCAATCCGAAGACCGACCCGGGCCACGTCGCCTTCTATAAGGTGAACGGCGAGCTCATCACTGTCGGTGCAGGTCGGCGCGCTGCCCGACATGGTCACGTTCACGCCGAACGGCGACGTACGTGCTCGTCGCGAACGAAGCCGAGCCGAGCGGCTACGGCGTCGGGCAGGTCGATCCGCAGGGCTCGGTCAGCATCATTCCGATTCCGAAGAGCCGCTCGCAGCTCAAGAAGCTGCAGCGACTGCCGATGTGCGCACGGCGTCGTTCACGCAGTTCGACGGCCAGGAAGCGAGCCTGCGCGCGCAGGGCATTCGCATCTACGGTCCCGGCGTCGAGCGCCGCGCAGGACTTCGAGCCGGAGTACATCGCGATCTCCGAGGATTCGCGCACGGCCTACGTGACGCTGCAGGAGAACAATGCGATCGCGGAGATCGACATCAAGAGCGCGCAGGTGACGGCGCTGCGACCGCTCGGCTTCAAGGACTACAGCGCAGCCGCCGCAGACTGCCGCAACGTACGAATGGAACGACCGGCCGGTCGTCGGCGCGACGGCCGCGGGCCAGAAGCTGCGGCTCGGCGGATTCTCCGGACTCGCGTTCGAGGGCGTCACCGCGGACGGCAAGCTCAAGTTCATCACGCACACCGATCGCGGCCCGAACGCCGAGCCGACGGGCATCAATCGCCCGTTCCTGCTGCCGTTCTTCAACCCGCGCATCGTGCGCTTCACGCTCGATCCGCAGGACGGCCGGTTCGAGCTCACCGAGCAGATCGCGCTGCGAGCGCGCGAACGGCCGGCTGCTGACCGGTCTGCCGAACACGGCGCTGTCGGCGCGATGCGAACCAGCCGTACAACGATGAAGTGCCGGTCGATCTGCGCGGCAACGTGCTGCCGCTCGATCCGCTCGGCGGCGACTTCGAAGGCATCGCCGTCGCGGAGGACGGCTCGTTCTGGATGGCGGACGAGTATCGGCCGGCGATCTATCACTTCAGCAAGCACGGCCGGCTGATCGAGCGCTTCGTGCCGATCGGCACGCACGCTGCGGCGGGCGTCCCGGTGCCGGCGCCGGGCGTCGCCGGCAAGTTCGGCGTCGAAGCGCTGCCCGCGGTGATCGCGCAGCGCCGGCAGAACCGCGGCTTCGAGGCCATCGCGATCCAGAACGGCAAGATCTACGCCTTCGTGCAGAGCCCGATCCGCAATCCCGCGACGCTCAGCAACGCCGCGCTCAACGCGATGCAGAACGTGCGGCTCGTCGAGTTCGATCCGGCGACGCGTGCGACGCGGCAGTTCCTCTACATCATGGACAACCCGCCGGCGGTCGGCGCCGACGACACGCGCGCCGACAAGATCGGCGACATGGTCGCGGTGCCGGGCGGCGGGTTCCTGGTCGTCGAGCGCGACGACGACGCGGTGCTCGAAGGATCGCGATCGAGACGATCACGAAGAAGGTCTATGCCGCTTCGCTCGACCGGCGCGACGGACATCTCGCAACCTCGGCGCGTTCGATGTCGGCGGCGGCGTGCTCAAGACCGTCGACCAGATGACTGCCGACGGAGCTGGCCGCAGTCGGCGTCGTGCCCGTCGGCAAGAAGCTGCACGTGGACCTCGCGCAAGCCGGCTACGCCGGCGTCGAGAAAGTCGAAGGGCTGGCGCTGCTCGACGCCGGACAGCTCGCGCTGATCAACGACAACGACTTCGGCGTCGCGCAGATCGTCGTCGACAACGCGACGGGCCGCTTCACGCTCGCGCCGGGCTACGTGCCGGAGAGTGCCGGTGCTCGGCATCGTCAACGTGCCCGGGCCTCGATGCCTCCGATCGCGACAACACCATCAACATCCGCACGTGGCCGGTGTTCGGCATGTACGAGCCGGACGCGATCGCCGTCGTTCGAGGTCGGTCATCGGCAGCTACCTGATCACCGCCAACGAAGGCGACGCGCGCGACTGGCCGGGCTTTGCCGAAGAAGTGCGCGTCGGCTCGCTCGACGCTGGACGCGACGGCGTTCCCGAACGCGGCCACGCTCAAGACCAACGGCAACCTCGGCCGCCTGAACGTCACGAAGCACGCTCGGCGATACCGACGGCGACGGCGACTTCGACCAGCTCTACACGCTCGGCGGCCGCTCGTTCTCGATCTGGACCGACAAGGGCACGCTGGTCTTCGACAGCGGCAGCGACTTCGAGCGCATCATCGCGGCGCGCGATCCGGCGTTCTTCAACGCCAGCAACGACGACCGCGCCTTCGACAGCCGCTCCGACAACAAGGGACCGGAGCCGGAAGCGGTGACGATCGGCACGATCGGCAAGCGCACCTACGCGTTCATCGGCCTGGAGCGCATGGGCGGGATCATGGTCTACGACGTGACCAACCCGATCGCGCCGGTGTTCGTCGACTACGTCAACAACCGCGACTTCACGGTCGATCCGGCGACCGCCGAGGCCGCGAAGGACCTCGGGCCCGGAGGGCGTGATCTTCATCGACGCCAAGGACAGCCCGACGCGCTCGCCGCTCCTGGTGGTCGCCAACGAGGTCAGCGGCACGGTGACGCTGTACTCGGTGACGGAAGAGTGCGACGGCTGACGGGAGTGATGGAGTGACGGGGCAAACGTCAGCAGCGCACCATTATGCCGCACGCTCGAGTTTCACCCGTTTCTCTCGGAGCCGGGCTGAAGCCCGACCTACTCAGTTCAGCCGCTTGATGCGCCCTTCGATCTGCGCCGTGAACGGCTGCTGCAACGATTCCACGTACTCGACCAGCGCATCCAGGTCCACCGCGCCGACGACGCGGTTCGTGCCCGAAGGCAGCACGACGAAGTTGTCGCCGCCCGAGGCCATGAAGCTGTTCACCGTCACGCGATAGGTCGTCGTCGGCACCGAGCAAGTTGCCGGCAGCGTCGCGGATCTCGATCACGCGATCGCCGATCGGCCGCGCAGCGTCCCACGTGTACGTCAGCCCCGATGTCTTGAGAATCTTCGGCGGAGTCTGATTGATCCACTGCTGCTCGAGCAGCAGGTCGATCTGCGCGCCGGTGAGATCCATCGACACCAGGTCGTTGCTGAACGGCTGGATCGCGAACAGCTCGCCCCACAGCACTTCGCCCGCATCGAGGCTCTGGCGGATGCCACCCGGATTCATGAAGGCGAACTGCGCGCCGGTGGAGGCGCGCTGCGCATCGGCGATCAGGTTGCCGAGCGCCGACTCGCCCGCGGCGTTCTCGGCGGTCGTGATTGCGACCTGCGAGACGCCCACCAGCCGGTTGACCAGCGGTGCGACACGCTCGTCGGCCGCGGCGACGATCTTCGCCACGTCCGTGTCCGGCGTGAGACCCGGTCCCTGATCGCCCCAGGTCGTGACGATCGCCGCGGACTTCTCCACGACGTCGTGCGACTTGCGGCTGATCGACAGGTCGATGTCGTCATAGGCCGTGCTCGCCGAGAACGCCTGCGTCAGCAGGATCTGCTTGCCGTTGTTGTTGGCGACCAGCGCATTGGTGAAGCCATGCGCGTGGCCGGAGACGACGACGTCCACTTCGTCGTTCAGGCGCTTGACGATGTCGACGATCGGCCCGCTCAGCCCCTGGATGTCCGGGTTCGTCGGACCTTCATAGGTGGGGGCCTGTCGCAGTCCCTGGTGAATGGTCACGATGATCGTGCGAACACCCAGCCGCTTGAGCTGCGCGACCGATGCATTGATCGCGTCTGCTTCATCCACGAACTGCAGGCCGGCGACGCCGCTCGGCGTCACGATGGTCGGCGTTTCCTTCAGCACCGCACCGATCACGCCGATCGGAATGCCGTCGGCAACCTTGATCGTGTACGGCGGCAACATCGGCTTGCCCGTGGAAGTCTTCAGCACGTTGGCCGATACATAAGGAAAGCGCGCGCCCTGCCAACGCTTCTCGAGGAAGGGGCCGGAGGGATGATTGCCGCCGGTCAGCAGACGCAGCAGCTCCGTCGCGCCTTCGTCGAACTCATGGTTGCCGAGCGTGCCGACCACATTGCAGCGCGCCTGCGCGTATGGGCTCCAGGAAATCCGGGAGCTTGCGCTGCAGCCCGAATGGGATGCACCACTTGTTCGCCAGCGTGTTGAGCACGCCGACCGCCGGCTCGTCCTGCAGCAGCGCCGAATTCGGCGGCGACGCACCGACGTGATCGCCCGCATGAATGATGAATGCAGGACCTTCAGCCTGATCGGCAGCGGTCTGTAGATAAGAGGCGAGTACCGCCGCGCCGCCCGCCGGCCGCGGCCCGATCAGGCGCGGCGACAGCTGGCCGTGAAAGTCGTTGAGGCCGAGCAGCTTGACGGCGATCGTCGGATCGTGCCGGCCGGCAGAATCCTGCCAGCGCACGCGCACGCTCGCCTTGGCGCGTGCCTGCGCGCCTTCGGCGCGTTCGTCGTGTTGGTCGGCTTCGAGCGAATGGCCGGCATCGTAGTGTTGTGCGCCGGCATTCGCGGAAAGCAATGTCAGCAGAGCAGCAGCAAGAGTCGTCCCCAATGTAGTTCGCATCGCTTCACTCCCGCGTCGGTTGGAGCCGCGCGGGAGCGTAGTGGCCGTGCGATGGCAAGGCGATGGAGCTGATATTGCAGTTAGGTGTCGCGCGACTCCCGCCGCTGCCACTCGGTCCAGTGTTTCTCCAGGCGTGGACGAATGTCTTCGACTTGTCGGCGTACAAGCGCTCGCCGAGCGCCAGCGCCTTGTCCTGCAATTCTCCTCTCTGGCGTCTTATCGATGAGCTCGGTGATGCCGGCGCCGGAGCAGTCGCCCGCGCAGCACGGCGAGGTCGTGCTCGTCGCCGAGGTAGTCGGCGAGGTGATGGAACTCGTCGGCGAGCTCGCCGACCGGGCCGGGCGCAAGCGGCGTGAGAATCTGCAGCTGATGCCACAGATACTTGGTCTGCTTGCGCCACTCGTGCAGATCGGTCGGTCGCGCGCTCCGTCCGGGCTTCACGCAGCGCGCGCCGCCCGCGGCGATATGTAGCGCGCAGTCCGGGCGCGATGCAGTCCCAACCTTCGGCGTCGAGCTGCCAGGCTTGCGAGCGCGTCATGGATCGCTTGAGGGCGGCTCTTGATTTCGGTGAGCTTGCTTGGCCGGCAGCTCATGCGTCGGACTCTCGGTCGGCCCTTGTGCAGACTTTGCCGGAGCGGCGCCACCTGCAGACCCGAAGCGGCCGCACCGAAGCGCTCGAGCAATCCATCGAGCGCGTCGTTCATCACTTCCTCGTCGCGCGCCTTCGACAAGGGCCGCGCCGCGTCGCGCGCCGCGATGTTCTCGTGGCTATAGAGCTCGTCGCCGATTGCCGGACGCAGCAGTCGCAGCGTCGCGCGCGCACGCTTCAATTGTTTGCGCGCACCGTGGACGTTGGGCTTGCTGCCTTCGAGCTCTTCGATGGCGCAGCCGAGCTGGCGCAGGAAGATCTCCCGGCATTGCTGCACGGGTCGATCGGGCGAGGCGAGCGTCTGCAGCGAGCGGTCGGCCATGATCGCAGCTAGGTCACTCGCGCTGACGCGTGAACACGATCTCGAACTGCGCGGTGCTGAGGGCCTCGTCCCGCGAATGCCCCTTGGCCTCTTCCAGCTCCACGTAGGCGTTCAGCGCCGCCATGTGATTGCGGAAGATCGCGACCGCCGCCTCGAAGAAATCGTCGACGGAGCGGAACCACCCTTCGCTCGCGCACTGCTCGACGAACGCATAGGCCGTGGGATCCAGCGCGATCGTGATGGGAAGCCGCTGGCGGCCCGGTTTGCGCGTGCGCGGGATGTGCATGTCACACTCTCGATCGGAATTGGCCAGCGGCTGTTCTGAGGGCGCCGCCGGGTGGCGTATTCTAATTCGCCCGCGCGGGCTGTGCCACGCCAAAAACTGTAAGACAATTGCAGCCACCGGGCCACGCGGAGCTCCAGCCTCCAATGCCACAGTTGCAGCCCATGCCGTTGTTTCTCAACGAAACCGCCGGCGCCGACCGCGGATTGATCTGCGGCTATCAGCTGCAACCGCACGGGCCGGCGCGCGAAGTCACCGCAGACGGCATCGTGCAAGCGCTCGCGCAGCCCGACCAAGTGACGTGGCTGCATTTCAATCTCTCCGATGCGCGTGCGCGACGCTGGCTGCTCGATGCCGCGTTTCTGCCGTCAGCGTTGCGCGAAGTGTTGCAGGAGCATGACGAGAATCGGCGCGTCGAGTGGACCGACGGCGGTTTGCTGCTGGTCATCCGCGATTTCACCTACGAGGACGAGTCCGATCCTTCGGAAGTCGCGACGCTGTGGGCTACGCAGGGCCGGCACCTGCTGATCACCGCGCGTCTGCACGCGCTGAAGAGCTCCGACGAGTTGCGCCAGCGCATGCGGACCGGCATCACTGCTGCCTCCGGCATCGAGCTCGCCATCGCAATCTGCTCGACATCCGCACTGCGCGCATCAAGCAGCTCGCAGCCGACATGACCCGCCAGCTCGATGACATCGAGGACGAGATCCTCGCCGGCAACATCAAGCAGCAACGCGAGCAACTGGGCCGATCGCGGCGTCTGTGCGCGCGCCTGCGCCGCGAGTTCGCGCCCGAGCGCGCCGATCTCGGGCGGGTCCTGCATCGCGCCACGCAGCCGCTGCCGGAAGCGGATCGCGGCGTGCTGGAGTCCAGCGTCGAGAGCCTGGCATTCGCGATCGAGGAGATCGCGGAGATCTACGAGCGCGCCAAGCTCCTGCAGGAAGAGCTGGCGGCGCGCCTGGCGGAGAACACCGGGCGAAATCTCTATGTGCTGTCGCTGCTTACCGCCGTGCTGCTGCCGATGACGCTGATCACCGGCGTTTACGGCATGAATGTTGCGCATTTGCCGGGCGCGAATCATTTCTGGCTGGTGTGCTGCTGATCCTGGCGAGCGGCGGCATCACGCTCGCTCGTGTTGTTCTGGCGGCGCCTGTTGTGAACCGCTATTCTCGATCGACGAGCTTTGAAGCGGAGAGAACATCGTGAAGAAACGAGCGAAGCGTGCAGCCGGCATCCCGGCCAAAAGTGCAGGGCGCCGTCGAGACTGGCGCGCGAGCGCTGGCAGGCCGCGAAGAAATCGGCCAAGCGGCGCGAAGCAGGCCGCCAAGCATGCGCGCAGGCAGTTCAAGGAAGCCAAGAAGACCGTGAAGCGCGCGAAGCAGGAGATGCTGGCCGCGGCCAGGAAGCTGCAAAGCTCGGTCATGAGCGCGGCACGCCGCAGAAGCAAGGCGCGAGTCAAGACTGCGAAGAAGAAGGCAGCACCGACTGCGCCGCCGAAGGCTCGTGCGCCTAAGGCTGCTGCGCCCAAGGCTCGTCCGGCGGCCAAACGACCCGCACGACCGGCACGGGCAAAACCGGCCGCCGCGGAAGTCGTGTCGACGGTCGAAGTGGAGTCGACGAGCCCCGCGCAGCAGGAGACGCCGACCGCATAGTGGGAGTCTGCATGTCACTTTTGTGACAGCACTGCGCAACGCGGTTGTCACGCTGCTGCATTAGCGTTCGCGGTGCATGCAGCCCGACGACCGGACGCCGTTCCACATAGAGACACCGTTAGGTCCGCTCGCATTCGAGCGGCTCGCGAACATCCATCGCCAGCTCCGGCGCGCCGGCGACTTCGCCGGGCGACTTCGCAGCGCAAGCGCTGGACTTCCTGCAGGTGCACTTCGAGCTCGACGAGCGGCAGCTGGAGCGGATTCCGCGTACCGGTCCGGCGGTCGTCGTCGCGAACCATCCTTACGGCGGATTGGAGGGACTCTTCCTCATCGCGCAGCTGCACGCTATCGCAGCGATTCACTATTCATCGCCAACGAGCTGCTGGCGCGCATTCCGGAGATCCGCGACGTGCTGCTGCCCGTCGATGCCTTCGGTGGCACACGAGCAGCGACGAAGAATGCGAAGTCGCTGCGCGCCGCGCTGAGGCATGTGCGCAGCGGCGGCCTGTTGATGATGTTTCCAGCGGGGGCGGTCTCGCACTTGCATCTCTCGGCCGGCAGGGTCTGCGATCCGCCATGGCAGCCGGTGGCCGCCGGACTGCTCCGCCGCTGCGAGTGCCCAGTCGTGCCCGTGTACTTCGGCGGCGGCAACAGCGCGATCTTCCAGGCGCTCGGCCTGCTGCATCCCGGCATGCGCACCGTGATGCTCACGCGCGAGCTGCTCAACAAGCGTCATCGAACGATCCCGGTGCGCATCGGCCGTCCGATCGGACCGGAGCGTCTGGCGAAGCAGCCCGACAACGCGAAGCTCGCTACGTTTCTGCGCTTGAGCACCTACGCGCTGGAAGCGCACGATCGCCTGCCTGCAGAAGAGCCGATCGTCGCACCGTCGACGCCGATCGCCGCGAGCACGCCGCAGCGTCTGCTCACGGCGGAAATCGAATGCCTGCCCGAATGCCACACGCTCGCGAGCGTCGGCGACATGAGTGTCGTCTTCGCTCACGCCGAGCAGATTCCCTGGACCCTGCGCGAGCTGGGTCGCCAGCGCGAGATCGCGTTCCGCGCGGTCGGCGAAGGCACCGGAGGCGACAGCGACATCGATCGCTACGACGGGGACTACGTGCATCTGATCGCGTGGCATCGGACACGCAGCGAGGTCGTCGGTGCCTATCGCATCGGGCACGTCGATCGGATCGTCGCCGAGCGCGGCAAGCGCGGCCTGTACACGCACTCGTTGTTCGCGTACGGCGATGCGTTCCTGCGCTCGCTCGGCCCCGCACTCGAGCTCGGGCGGTCGTTCGTCAGCGCCGCGTATCAGCGGGATTTCGGCGCACTGCTGTTGTTGTGGAAGGGCATCGCGCAGTACGTCGCGTGCAATCCGCGCTATCACGTGCTGTTCGGTCCAGTCAGCATCAGTCGCGAGTATCGGCCTGCGTCGCATGCACTGCTGATCGATTTCCTGCGCCGGCATTGTTTCGACGATCAGCTCGCGAAGCTGATCCGGCCGCGCCGTGCGTTCCGCCGCACGCACTCGTTGGCAGCGCTCAACGGCGATCTCGCGCGACTGGCAGATCTCGACGACGTCTCGCAGCTGCTGGAAGAGATCGAGCCGGATGGCAAGGGCGCGCCGGTTCTGCTGCGCCAGTACCTCAAGCTCGGCGGCCGGCTGGCGTGCTTCAACGTCGACGAGAGCTTCAGCGGCGTCGTCGACGGCCTGATCGTCGTCGACCTGCTGCGCACCGAGCCGAAGGTTCTGCAGAAGTACATGGGCCGTGAGCAGACTGCCGCCTTTATTGCCTACACCAGAGAACAACTCGTGGGACGCAGCGCATGAAGAAGTACTGGCCGATCGTCCTGGGACTCGTGTCGCTGTCGTCGTGGGCTGCGCCGCCCACGATTCCGAGCAGCGTCAATACGCGACCGTTCGCGAGCTACGATGAAGCACCCGCGACTGTCGACGCGGACGATCCGGCGATCTGGGTGCACCCGGAGCGGCCCGGCGACAGCCTGATCATCGGCACGCTCAAGGACGCCGGCCTCGTGGTCTACGACTTGCGCGGCCGCGTCGTCCAACTCATCGCGCCGCCGAACCTGCCGACGATCCTGCATCAGGATCCGCCGACGCCGGCCGGCCTCAATCTCGGGCCGCCGAACCCGTGCCGCGAGAGCGACGGCGAGACATTCGGTCGATTCAACAACGTCGATGTGGCCTATGGCGTGCGGTTCGGCAAGCAGCGCCGCGACGTCGCGGTCGTGACCGACCGTGGCTGCGATCGGCTGCGCGTGTACGCGATCGATCCGGATCATCCACACGGGCCGCTCGTCGATATCACCGCGGACGATGTGCCGCGCGTGTATCCGTGGCGAGTCGTGCAGCCCTCGCCGATCCAGCCCAGCGAGCTGGACGCTGGATTGCAGGCCAATCCGCTCGACGATCAGGACACAGGCTACGGCGTCGGTCTGTGGCACGACGGCGACGATCTCTACGCGTTCGTGTCACAGCGCAATCGCAGTACGGTGCAGCAGCTCAAGCTGAGTGCAGCGCCGGGCGGCAAGGTGACGTATCGACCGGTGCGTGCCTTCCTGTTCGATCCGAATTTCCGTCTGAAGGAGCGCGGCGAGTCGGCGCTGCGCTGGACACCTTGCCGCGAGAACGCGAACGAGGATCCGCAATCCGAGGGCATCCTCATCGATCCAGCGAGCGAGACGCTGTACGTTGCCTTCGAGACGATCGGTGTCTATCGCATTCCGCTCCACCACCGACTCCCGTCGGCGCTGCGCATCGGCCGCGAATTCCTGTTCGAGCCCGTGCAGAGCTTCGGCAAGCCCTATCACGCAGTGCCGGACGATGATGAGTTCGAATGCGAATACGATGCGGAGGGCGAGCCGGAGGACGGCACGATAGTCGCCGCGGGGAGCGATGCGTTTGCTGGAGCGAATCTGGCAGTCGACGTCGAGGGCCTGGCGTTCTACGAGACCGGCAGGAAGAGCGGCTACCTGGTCGTCTCGAGCCAGGGCGACAACACGTTCCACCTCTACGACCGGCGCGGCGGCAATCCGCATCTCGGCGTGTTCACGGTCGAGCAGACGGGCGACAGCGATGGGGTCGCGATCACGAGCGCGGCGCTCGGACGCGGCTTTCCCGACGGCATCGTCGCTGTTCAGAACGGCGAAGCGGAAGATCCTGCGAACACCGACCCGATCAACGGCTTCGAGTACGACGGCTCGACGCAGTTCCGCTTCGTCGATTGGCGCAAGATTGCCAAGGCGCTCAGGCTGGAAGCGGACCGCGCTCGATGAGGCCGCCGTGGCTGAGCCAGGCATCGAGTCCGCCCGCCAGTGGGCGGACGTGAGCAACGCCCTTGGCGTGCAGCCGCTTCGCAACCAGTGCCGCCGTCGCGTCGTTCGGACAATCGCAGTAGACGACGACTTCCTCATAGACGCCGAGCTGCAGCTGCTCGACGTCCGAGACCCACACGCTGCCCGGAATCCAGCCTGTGCGCTCGCGACGGTCGGCGGTGCGTGCGTCCAGGATCGCGACCTTCACCTTCGTCTGCAGCAGCTCGGCCAGCTGCGCGACCGAGATTCGCGCCATGCGGATGCGCATCCTGAATCGCCAGCGCTGCCACCACTTGACCGCAACGAACACCAGCACCGCGACAGCCAGCAGCATGAGAGCGGAGTTACCGAGCACCTCGAGCTCATCGAGGACGGCGTCGATCGCCTCGTGGAAGATCACGCCGAGCGCCACTGCCGCCGCCGGCCCAGAGCGCCGCACCGATGCCATCGTAGAGCGCGAAGCGAGCAATCGGGATCCGGTCTCGCCCGCGAGCGTCGTGGCGACGGCGGCGAGGCCGGGCACGTACTTCGCGAAGATCAGCGAGGGCGCGCCCCAGCGCATGTAGATCCGGCGCGTCGTGCCGACGCAGGAGTCCGGTGAAAGCGAGACACGGCAGATCATGCGCAGCATGGCGGCGCCGAAGCGCCGACCGCCGGCGAACCAGATCAAATCGGCCACGATCGTGGCGAGCACGGCGACTGCGAAGATCGGCCATACGGGCGCACCGGCCTCGGTTGCGACGCCGGCCGCAACCACGACCAGGGAGAACGAGGGCAGCGGCAGGCCGCCCTGGTCGAGCAGCACGCCGGCGAACACGATCTGCAGGCCGTAAAGCTCAAGGACCCGTACGAGGTCTTCCATCGTTCTATGGTACCGGGCAAACGAATCGGGTGCGCGTCGTGACGGGTACATGGAGTCGAGAATGAGCAACCGCAAGGTCTGGGCAGCTATTCCACTGCTGGTGGCGTTCGTCCTGGGCCCGGCCGCCGCCTCGGCACAGCAGCAGATCGAGAGCAAGTTCGCGGAGGCGAACGGCGTCCGGTTGCATTACCTGGTGGTGGGGCAGGGCGACCCGGTGTTGCTGCTGCACGGGTTCGGCCAGTCGAGCCACATGTGGCGGCCGCTGATGCGCGAGCTCGCGAAGAACCACACGGTCATCGCGGCCGACCTGCGCGGCGCCGGGCAATCGGACGCGCCGGAGGAGGGTTATGCGAAATCGTCGATGGCGCGTGATGTGCACGCGCTGATGACCGGGCTCGGGCTACGACAAGGTGAGCGTGGTCGGTCATGACATGGGACTGATGGTCGCGTATGCGTATGCCGTGCAGTTTCCCAGCGAAGTGAAGAGCATCGCGCTGCTGGATGCATTCCTGCCGGGCGTCGGCGACTGGACGCGCGTGGGGCTGGTTCGCGATCAGTGGCACTTTCATTTCTTCGGCAAGACGCCGCAGGCGCTCGTGCAGGGACGCGAGCGGATCTATCTCGAGCATTTCTGGAACGACTTCGCCGCGGATCCGGCCAAGTCGATCCCGGAGGCGGACCGCAAGATCTATGCGGCGGAGTTCGCGCGACCCAATCACGTCCGCGCGGGCATGGAGTACTTCCGCGCCCTCGACCAGGACGCCAAGGAATTCCACGAGTACGCGGCGAAGCCGCTGACGATGCCGATGCTCGTGATCACCGGCGAGAAGGGGGCGGGCGATTTGCTCGTCAAGCAGGCGGAGCTGATCGCGACGGACGTGCAGAGCGCAATCGTGCCCGGCGCCGGCCACTGGCTGATGGAGGAAGCGCCGGGGTTCGTCATTCCGAAGCTGGTCGACTTCCGTCAGCTCAGAAGATCCCGCGCAGGCAGGGCGGAGCGGTCAGTGACCAGTGGCTGTGGATCATCCGCCATCTCGCCGCCGATCCGTGCGTAGACGGCAGTGGAATTCCATCGCACGGTCACTTGCTTGCCGTCCGGCTGCAGCGCTTCGCTGCGCAGGTTGTACGTGAGCACCGCCACGTCCCCGTGGCGCTGCACCTTCGGGATCGATCATCTCGTAGCGCGGGAATCTTGATCTTCCCGACCAAAGGGTCGATAGTAATCGCTCATCGCGGCATGGCCGTCGAGTCGATGCTCGGTGCCGATGTCGAAGTAGCTGATCTCGGGCGCGCAGTCGAGCCTGATCCCTCATCGCCGGTCACGACTCTGATTCCATGCTCACCCGCGCCCGGCACGGCGCTATCCTCGCTCGCCCAGGAGGATCTCATGAGCACACGCAACGGTTCCTTCTTCGAGCGGCTCATCCGCGCGCTCGCGCGCGGCAGCGTTCCCATCGATGGGAGTCAGTGTGACGGGCCTTGCGTCGTCAACGGCCCACAAGACGTGCAGCAGGCGCAGCGCGACCGCGACACCGAACGCAAATCGCCGATCCGCTGGCTGAGCCTGCGCTGAGCGCAGTCCGCGCGGATTCACTTCGTGCAGAACGGCGATCAGGCCCATCGCGGACTTGATGCCGTTCACGAGAGCTGCTCGAACTCGCGCTGCCCGGGGAATTCCGAGCCTTCGGTGAAGGCGGCGGCATCGTGGCCGAGTGTCGTGAGCCACGCGCGACCGCCATCGTAGTACTGGCACCAGGCCACCGGATGCAGGTCGCCGTGACCTGGTGAAGCTGCGCACGTGTCGTCAACGTTTTCTCATCGACCGCTAACAGAAACTTGACGCGCGTCGGGAACGGCTCGAGGTTGTACCACTCGTCCCGGAACGGCCAGGACTTCGGCAGCCCGTCGGTCGAAGGATCGCTGCGCGCACGATCCTCACGGTACCGTCCTGATTCGGACCGTGATCGTAGAATTGCTGTTGCCCAGCAAACCCTCGTACCACGGCCAGTTGTACTCGGTGCCGAAGGCGTTGTGGATGCCGACGAAGCCGCCGCCGGCGCGGATGTATTGTCGAAGCGCGGTCCTCGCAGCGTCGAGATGAGCGCCGGTGGTGGTGTTCACTGCCGAGTGCCGGATCGATCGCCCGGCCGTGCGCGAACAAAGCGTCGCGACTCGTGCTCGCGAAAATGATTGCCTTGTAGCGATGCAGGTTCGTCAGGCGCGTGACGTCCTCGGTCCAATCGGCTTCGATTCCCGCGCGTGCCAGCCATGCGCGCAGCGAGCTCTGCACGACATTGCGCGGGATCGAGAGCAGGATTGAGACCGGCGCGCGAGCGGCAGGACCGAGATTGGGGTGGCGCGGACCGGCCGTGCGCGTGTAGATCAGCACGCGATTGCCTTCGCGCTTTTCTTTCGCCCAATCGTGATAGCAGCGCGCATCCGTGCCGCGGCACACATCGTTTGCGCCTGCGAGCCGTTGGGCGCAGCCAGCGTGGCGCCGCAGGATCACGCCGGCAGCTACATATACGTATCCGCGATACCCCGCATCGCTCGCATTGCGCCACGGCTGCGAGCTTGACACACATGTACCGGTTCGTACACTGCGGCCCAGCGTGACGTTGTATTCCTCTCTCATCAGCGATCGTCCTCGCAGCCCTGGCACTCTGCACGGCCTGCAAGCACGACGATTGCTAGCCGAGCGACGGACACAGCTTCATCTGCGGCGCGCAGCGGCCGGAGGATCTCGCGCGCATTCCGGACACGCGCTGGCTCGTGTTCAGCGGCTTCAGCGATGGCGCCGGTCTCAAGCTCGTCGATACGCGCACGCGCACGATGCGCCGCTGGTACACGGGGGAGTCGGCGCAGCTCGCGCTCGACGCCGAGCGCTTCGGATTCTGCCCGTCGCCGCCAGATCCGGCGCTCGTTCAACACGCAAGGCTTGAGTCTGCGGACGATCGGCGAGTCGCAGCACGACCTGTACGTCGTGAACCACGGAGGACGCGAGAGCATCGAGATCTTCCGCATCGATGCCGCGCGCGACGAGCCGCGGCTGCGCTGGATCGGCTGCATCGAGATGCCTGACGGCGACGCCGGCGAACAGCGTCGCGACGTTCTCCGACGGCACGGTCCTGGCGTCGGTGCTGACGCACCCAGGAACCTCGATCACGGATTTCGTGCGCGGCGAGGCGACCGGCGGTGTGTATCAATGGCGGCCGGGGGAGAGCGGCGTTTCGCCTGCTGCCCGGCACGCGGCTGCCGGGGAACAACGGCATCGAGACTTCGCCCGACGATCGCGAGTTCTATGTCGTCGCATTCGGCTGGCATGCAGTAGTCATCTATGCGCGCGACGACACGTCGCAGCCGTTGCGCAAGGCGATCGGCGCCCGGGTTCATGCCCGACAACCTTCACTGGGACGGGTCGCGGCTGATCCTGGCGGGCATGCAGTACGACGAGCCCGCCTGCGGCGGCACGCGAAAAATCATCGACGGCAAAGCCGACGACATGCGCTGCCATCGCGGCTACACCGTGGCCGCGCTGGACCCGCAAACGCTCGAATTCACGATCGTCGCGTATGCGGAGCCGAACGCTGGCTTCAACGGCGTCTCCGCTGCGCGCATTGTCGGCACCGAGCTGTGGCTCGCCGCGTACCAGGGCGAGCGCATCGCGGTCCGTGCCCTGCCGGGCACGTCCAGCAACGCCAATGAGCGCGCGCAGCCGCTTGCAACGGGGAGGCGGGTCGGCATATTGTATGCACACACTAGTTCGTACATAAACGACAACCACGAGCACTAGGGGGCGGTGAGATGAAGCGTTCAGCGAGAACGGTCGGCGGTGCGGCGGCGAGCGGTCTGGCAGTCGGAGTCGTCCACTGTGCTGTCCTGCGGCGTCGGCGCATGCTGCCGAGGACGACGCGCAGCGCAGCGGAAAGCCGCCTCGAGGAAGTGATCGTCACCGGCTCGCTGATCACCGATCCGAACCGCGAGTCGCCGAGCCCGATCGTGATCTCGACGATCGAGAGCCTGCAGCAGAGCGGCGCGGTCACGCTCGAAGCGGCGCTCAACCAGATGCCGCAGTTCGCGCCGGCGGGCAGCGCCGGCAACGGCGGGCAGGGCACCGGCGGCCACGCCACGGTCAACCTGCACGGCCTCGGCGCGAATCGCAACCTGGTGCTGCTCGACGGCCGGCGGCTGCCGCTCGCGGACATCTTCGGCACCGTCGACATCAACCTGGTGCCGGACTCGATCCTGTCGAGCGTGCAGACGATCACCGGCGGCGCCTCGGCCGTCTACGGCTCGGACGCGATGTCCGGCGTCGTCAACTTCATCTCGCTCGATCATTTCGAAGGCGCGACGTTCGATGCGCAGTACGGCAACACCGAGCAGCGGCGATCGCTCGCAGACCAAGGCGTCGCTCGCATTCGGCACGACGTTCGCGGAGGGCAGCGGCCACGCCTGCTGTCGGTCGGTTACACCGATCGCGGCAAGCTGCTCGGCAAGGACCGAATGCCGTTCTTCGATCTGCTGACGCCGTCCTCGTTCATCGGCCAGGGCACGTTCGTGCCGTCGGCGACCAACCTGCCGAACCAGACCGACGTCAACAACCTGTTCACGAGCTACGGCGCCGCCACGCCGGTCGCGAACACGCTGAACCTCGGCTTCAACGACGACGGCACGCTGTTCACGCAGACCGGCGCGAAGAACTACAAGGGGCCGACGACGGACGACTACCGCGATCATCGCGGGCAACGTGCGCATGCCGGTGCAGAAGGGGTTCTATCGTCCAGAATCCGCTCGAGCGCAAATCGGTCTTCAGCAAGTTCGACTACGAGATCGGGCCGGTCACGACCTACGGGCAGATCCTGTACGTCGACTCGACGGTCACCACCAACTCGGGCAACAGCCTCACGCAGTTCGGCACGCTGACCACGATCCCGGTGACGAACCCGTTCATCCCGAACGATCTGCGCACGCTGCTGGCGAGCAGGCCGACAGCCGACTGCGCCGTTCACCTGGAACGGCCGCTACGTCGGCGTGCCGTTCAAGTCGTGGGACGAGCAGTACACGACGACGCAGTACCTCGGCGGCGTGCGCGGCGACGCTGCCGTTCGAGGACTGGACGTGGGACGTGTTCGCGGCGTACGACACGACCGAGCACGTGCAGACGAACTACAACGCCGTGCTCAAGAGCCAGGTGCAGAACCTGCTCAATGCGCCGGACGGCGGCAACTCGATCTGCGCGGGCGGCTTCAATCCGTTCGGCCTGCAACAATTCGTCGACGATCTCGCGACGCCTGCCTGCGCTACATGACGACGACGGCGCACAGCACCGAGGACCTGAGCCAGACGACGTACCAGGGCGTCGTGCAAGGCCCGCTGTTCGAGCTGCCGGCAGGCGAGGTGAAGGTCGCGCTGCTGGCCGATCATCGACGCAACACGTACGAGTACCGGCCGGACTCGCAGCTGGCCGTCGCAGAACATCGAGGCCGTGATCGCTTCGCAGCCGACGCACGGGCGAGATCTCGGTCGACGAGTACGCGGCGCAGATCGACGTGCCCGCTGCTCGCCGACGTGCCGCTGATCCACAAGCTGAACGTCGGCGGTGCATTCCGCCGCTCCGACTACACGACCTCGGGCAGCGTCGACAGCTACGAGGGCGACATCCGCTGGGAGCCGATCGACAGCCTGCTGGTCCGTGGCGGCTATCAGCGCGCCGTGCGCGCGCCGAACATCGGCGAGCTGTTCGCGGCAGCGAGCGGCGCGCAGATCGCATTCGGCACGCCGCCGGCCGCGCATCGGCGATCCGTGCGACGTTCGCTCGACGGCGCGCACCGGCGCGAACGGCGCGAGCGTGCGCAGGCCTGTGCCTGGCGCAGGGCATTCCGGCGCGCGGTCATCGACACGTACGTGTTCCCGACGACCGCGACGGCCGGCGTGACGCAAGGCAATCCGGACCTGCAGCCGGAGACTGCCGACACCTACAACTTCGGCCTGTCGTGGACCTCGCGCTCCTCGGAGCGGCTGCTCAGCGGGCTGTCGGCCTCGATCGACTACTACAGCATCGAGATCGAGGACGTCATCTCGGTCGTGCCCGGCCTGTCCGCGCTGAGCAAGTGCTACAACCTCGACGGCTCGAATCCCGCGTACTCGGCCGACAACCAGTTCTGCCAGCTGCTGACGCGCGACGCGAACGGCCTGCTGCAGCTGATCGAGACGCCGTACCTGAATCTCGGCGGACTGAAGACCGAGGGCGTCGACCTGCAGCTCGACTGGGTCGTCGACCTGAACGACCGCTGGACGCTGCGCTTCAACACCGCGGTCGGCTACCTGCTCGACTACTCGGTGCAGACGCTGCCGGGATCGGCGTTCCAGGACTTCACCGGCACGAACACGATCGCCGCGAATCACACGGTGTCGAACACGTTCCCGGAGTGGAAGGCGCTGACGACGCTCGGCGTCGGCTTCGGGCCGGTGCAACGTCTCGGTGCGCTGGCGCTACCAGGATGCGATGGACGACGTCACTTCGGTCACGACGCCGGCGACGCCGGGCCTCGGGGTCGACGACGTACAACCTGTACGACTTCTTCGCTTCGTACGACTTCAACTCGACGCTGGCAGCTGCGCTTCGGCGTCACGAATCTGACCGACGAAGGTCCGGTGACCGTGTCGAGCTCGCAGACGGGCACGGACACGTCCGTGTTCGACGTGCTCGGCCGTTCCTACTACATGGGCGTGCGGGTCCGTATGTAGCAGCAGTAGCGCCCCTTGCAGGCGGGCGCCACCAAAGCCCGACGTTGGCGAGCGTACCCCCGCGACCAACGTCGGGCTCTGGTTCCGCAGGAGACCATGCTGAGATCCATCGCTACGATCTGCGTGAACGGCACGCTGCGAACGAAGCTGCGGGCGATCGCCGATGCCGGCTTCGAGCACGTGGAGATCTTCGAGAGCGACCTGCTTGCCTGTCCCGGAGCCGGTGGCGGTGGTCGGCGCGATGATGCGCGACCAGGGGCTCGCCTGCGCCGCATTCCAGCCGTTCCGCGACTTCGAGGGCATGCCGACGCGACTGCGCGCGCGCGTGTTCGACCGCGCCGAGCGCAAGTTCGACGTCATGGAGGAGCTCGGCACGGACCTCGTGCTCGTCAGCTCGAATGTTTCGCCGGAGTCGCTCGGCGAGCATGGCCGCATCGTCGATGACTTCCGCGAGCTCGGCGACCGCGCTGCAGCGCGCGGCTTGCGCGTCGGCTTCGAAGCGCTCGCCTGGGGCCGCCACATCCAGGATCACCGCCAGGCGTGGGAGATCGTGCGCGAGGTCGACCATCCTGCAGTAGGGCTGGCGCTCGATTCGTTCGGCTCGCTCGCGCGCAACGTGCCGATCGACAGCCTGCGCTCGATCGATCCGCGCGAAGCTGTTCCACGTCCAGCTCGCCGATGCGCCGTCGTTGTCGATGGACCCGCTGTCCTGGAGCCGTCATTTCCGCTGCATGCCGGGGCAGGGCGATCTGCCGCTGGTGGAGTACGTCGCGACGCTGCGCGACATCGGCTATCAGGGCGTGCTGTCGCTGGAGATCTTCAATGACCGCTTCCTCGCCGGCTCGGCGACGGACATTGCAGTCGACGGCATGCGCTCGCTCACTTACCTGCTGGAACAGGTGGAGCAACGTGCGGCCGGCGCTGCCTCGCTGGACCGCAGGATTCGCTGCCAGCGGGTCGAGTTCATCGAGTTCTGCGCGAACGAAGAAGAAGCGACGCAGCTCGGCCACATGCTGCAGACGCTGGGATTTGCGCCGACGGATCGCCATCGCCGCAAAGCCGTGACTCGCTGGCGCCAGGGCGACATCAACCTCATCGTCAACTGCGAGCCGGAAGGCTTTGCGCATTCCTACGATACGGTCCACGGCGCTTCCGTGTGCGCGATCGGCGTGCGAGTGGCGGATCCGCTCGCGGCGCTGGAGCGCGCCCGGCGGCTGCAGATCAGCAGCTTCTCGCAGCCGGTAGGGCCCGGCGAGTTCGAGATCCCGGCGGTTCGCGGCGTCGGCGGCAGCCTCATCTATTTCGTCGCGGACGCCGACGTGGACGCGATCTGGAGGACCGAGTTCGAGCCTTTGTCGCGCCGACAGCGCGCCCGCCGATGCCGGACTGCGGCGAGTCGACCACTTGGCGCAGTCGATGCAGTACGAAGAGATGCTGTCGTGGCTGCTGTACTACGTGGCGCTCTTCCAGGTCGACAAGAGCCCGCCGGCCGAGATCGCGGACCCGGTCGGCCTGGTGCTGAGCCAGGCCGTGCGCTCGCCCGACGGCGGCTTCCGTGTCGTGCTGAACGGCTCGGCCGCGACGCAGACCCTGGTCGCGCGCTTCCTGCATGCGTACGCCGGCGCAGGCGTGCAGAGCATCGCGTTCGCCACGGACGACATCTTCGACACGGCCGCGAAACTGCGTCGGCTCGGCATGGAATTCCTGTCGATCCCGCCGAACTACTACGACGATCTCGGCGCGCGCTATGGCCTGGACGACGCCGTGCTCGCGCGCATGGCCGAGTTCAACATCCTGTACGACGAGGATGCCGGCGGCAGCTATCACCATTGTATACGCGCGCCTTCGTCAAGCGCTTCTTCTTCGAGATCGTCCAGCGCCGCGCCTACGACGGCTACGGGGCGCGCAATACCGCGATCCGGCTCGCCGCGCAGTCCCGGTTCAAAAACCTGCCGCCCGCCGTCCCCTGACCGCACGATTCTCGGTCCGCCCCGATTTGGTGTACTGTCGCGGACCGACGGCATGCCGGCGCTGCGCGTGAAGAGGATTCGTGGATGGCTAGCCGAAAGAAGAAAGCCGCGGCCAAGACTGCGGGGGACGAGTTCGCAAACGACGCCGAGCGCTCGAAGGCCGACATCCTGGCCGTGGCGACCGAGGAGTTCGCGACCCATGGCCTGAGCGGCGCGCGCGTCGACGCGATCGCCGAGCGCACGCGCACCTCGAAGCGGATGATCTATTACTACTTCAAGGGCAAGGAGGGGCTGTACCGGGCGGTGCTGGAGAAGGCCTACTCCGAGATCCGCTCGCTCGACAGCCACGAAGGCATCGAGGACGCCGATCCCGCCGAGGCGATCCGGCGCATCATCGAGATCACGTTCGACTACGACGAGATGCACCCGTTCTTCGTCAGCCTGGTCAGCGTCGAGAACGTGCACCAGGGCCGCAACATCGCGCGTCTGCCGTCGATCAAGAAACGCAACGCCAGCGTGATCCGGGTGCTGAGCTCGATCCTCGAGCGCGGCGCGAAAGCAAGGTGTGTTCCGCAGCGACGTGAACGCGATCGACCTGCACCTGCTGATCAGCGCGTTCTGCATCTTCCGCGTCTCGAACCGCTTCACGTTCGGCACGATCTTCGACTGCCGACCTGTCCGATCCGGCGATCCGCAAGCGCCACAAGAAGATGCACGTCGAGGCGGTGCTGCGCTACCTGGAGCCGCGCCGCAAGAGCTAGCTCGCGCGGCGATAGGCGCTCGCAGCCAGGTAGCTGCGCGCCGTCTCGATGCACAGCCGGGCGTACTGCTCGGCGCCGAGCGCAGCCAGCTTCGTCGTGTTGGGAATCTCGATCGACAGCGGCGCAGCCGGCAACCGCCGCAGAATCGCCGCGACGTCGATGCCACCTTCGCCGAGGTAGAGGCGGGCGCCCCGGCCGATGCGGATCAGCTCTTCGCGCTCGGTCGAGTACTTCGCGGGCGCATCGCTGATCTGGACGAAGTCGAAACCATTCGCGCGGCAGCGAGCCCAGCGTTGCCAGGTCGGCGTGGCATCGGTCGAAGTGCAGCGTGTCGACCACGATGCCGGCGTTGTCGCACCGTGCCGCGCAGCGACGAGCTCGGCGGCCTCGCTCAGCGTGCGGATCCCCGACCAGGTCACGAATTCCAGGTCCACGGTCAGGCCGAACGGCTGCGCCAGGCCGCAGAGCTCGGCGAAGAAATCCTGGATGTAGGGACGGTCGTCGCACCACGCGCTGCTGAGCACGTGCTTGCCGCCCAATTGCGCCGCCGCGTCGATGGCGGGCAGATAGTCCCGCGGCTTCGCTTCCTTGATGATTCGGGCGACTTCGATGTCGAGCAGTCGCACGCCGGTTGCGGCGAGCGCGGCCTTGCGTGCGCGCGAACAGCGTGCGGTCGGTGGCGAACGGGATGCAGAGGCTCGTCGCGCGCGCCGACCGGGATCGGTCGCAGTCCGACGAACTCATAGCCGGCGCGCGCAGCGATCTCGATGAGCTGCGGCGGCGAGCACTGCAGCATCGTCAGATGAGCGAGCGAGAACTGCCAGGCCATCACCGCGCTCCCGACTGCTCGTGCGCGATAGCCGAGAGGCAGGCCGGCCGCGGGCACGTAGCCGTACAGCTCTTCGGTCGGTACGGCCGCGGCGAGAATCTTGCGAGCGTCGAGGAGCTTCGCCGAGATCGACGCCGGTGTGCAGGCCCATCGATTCGAGCATGAACACCAGGTCTTCGGTGACGATGTTGCCGGTCGCGCCCGGTGCGAACGGACAGCCGCCGATGCCGGCCATCGAGCTGTCGAACGTGTCGACGCCGACTTCGAGTCCGGCGACGACGTTCGCGAGCCCCAGGCCGCGCGTGTTGTGCAGATGAAGTCCGGCGAAGGCTTCGCGGCCAATCGGCGTTGCGCACGCGCACGACGAGGTCGCGAATCTGCGCGGGATTGGCGTAGCCGACCGAATCGGACAGACCGACTTCGTCGCAGCCCGCCTCGCGCAATTGCTCCGCGAGACGCACGACCTTGTCAGCGGGCACGGCGCCTTCGTACGTGCAGCCGAATGCCGTGGACATGCCGCCTTCGAACTTCGGCCGGCGGTCGGCAGCCTGCGCGCGGATCAACGCGACGATGCCGCGCACTTCTTCCAGCATCTGCGCCTGCGTACGGCGCACGTTCTTCAGGCTGTGCGTCTCGGACGCCGAGAACGGAATGGTGAGCTTGTGCGCGCCCGCTTTGATCGCAGCCTCCGCGCCGTGCCGATTCGGCACGAGCACCGCGACGGTGAGACCCGGAATGGTCAGCGCGTGCGCGACGACCTCGGCGGTGTCGGCGAGCTGCGGCAGGATGTGCGCCGGCACGAAGCTGCCGACTTCGATTTCGCGCAGGCCGCTCGCCGCCAATGCCGTGATCCACGCTTTCTTCGCGGGCGAGCGGCATGATCGTCTCGATGCTCTGCAGGCCGTCGCGCGGACCTACTTCGCTGACGAGGATCTCGCGGGTCATTGCACTCAATGGGCGCTCAATCGGTCGCTACGTGCTCGAGCTGCTTGTCGGGCGCGTAGATGTCGAGAATGTTCCAGTGGCCCGTCGTGGGCGTCGGGTTGTTCTTCATCGGCACGTCGAGCACGTACGGTTTGCCGGAGCTCAGCGCACGGCGCAGCGCCGGCG
Organism: uncultured Gammaproteobacteria bacterium; assembly: GCA_963830745.1. GTDB lineage: Bacteria > Pseudomonadota > Gammaproteobacteria > Steroidobacterales > Steroidobacteraceae > Steroidobacter. Next base: position 23,701 of record CAWHNL010000001.1, on the reverse strand, counting down.
CGAGGTCGGCGGCCGACTTCGAGGCGCTCGCCCTCGCAGCCATAGGCGCGTGCGATTTCCGCGTAGTTGGGTTTCTGCTCGCTCCAGCTGCCTTCGGCGACTGGGAATAGCGTGCCGTGGGTCAGGCCGTACGCAGCCTTCTGCAGTCCGGCGATCGTGCCGTACGCGTTGTTGTTCATCACCAGCCAGACGATGGCGAGTTTGTGCTCGACCGCGGTGGCCAGCGCCGCCGGGTTCTGTCCGAATCCGCCGTCGCCGACCAGCGAAATTACGGTGCGGTCGGGTCGCGCGATCTTCGCGCCGATCGCCGCGGGCGGACCGAAGCCCATCGTCGCGTAGCCGCCGGGCGTCAGGACACTGCCGGGCGTGTAGATCGGGAACTGCTGGCCGACGCCGTTCTTGTTCCAGCCGACGTCGGTCGTGATGATCGCGTCGCGCGGCAGCTGCGCGCGCACTTCGGCGAGGATGCGCTCCGGCATCATCGGGAACGCGTCGGAAGTCGCCATCGCCTTGTTGGCCGCGGCGAACTCGCGGCGGCTCGCCGCGATCTGCTCGGCGATGCGGCCGGGTTTGCGGCCGGACGGATACAGCTCGCGCGCCACTTGCAGCAGCACGCCGAGCGCTTGCTTCAGGTCGGCGACGGCGCCGAGTTCGGTGGCGAAGTTGCGGCCGATTTCGCTCGGCTCGATGTCGATGTGGATGAGCCGCGTCGGCGGAATGTTGAACGTGTAGTTGCGATACCAGGAGCTGCAGTCCGCTTCCTTGAAGCGCGTGCCGAGGCCCAGCACCCAGTCCGCGGCCAGGCACGTGTCGTTCACGAGCTTCGTGCCCCAGAAGCCGCTCATGCCGAGCAGCAGCGGATGATCGTCGGGCAGGGCGCCTTTGCCCATCAGGCTGTGGGCCACCGGAATGCCGAGATGATCGACGAACGCGCGCAGCTCTTCCCACGCTTGTGCCAGAACGATGCCGCCGCCGGCGTAGATGAGCGGCTGCTGCGCTTCGGCCATGTGCCGCACGATCTCGTGCGCCGTTCTGACGTCCAGCGACGGCTTGCGCAGCGTCCGTGTGTTGCTGTCGAGTCGCGTGAAGAAGTGCGAGTCGACTTCGGCCGAGAACACGTCCATCGGCACGTCGACCAGCACCGGACCCGGCTGGCCGCTTTCCGCGAGCAGGAACGCCTTGTCGATGATCTCGGCGAACAAGCGTCGGATCGTCGACGCGCCAGGCGCGCTTCACGAACGGCCGATAGATCTCGTACTGCGCGCCGTCGGCGTGCAGGTTGACCTCCTGGTGCGGATGCTTGCCGAAGTAGTGCGAGGGCACGTCGCCGGCAATCACGACCATCGGGATGCAATCGAGCGCCGCGTTCGCGACGCCGGTCGCAGCGTTCGTGAGGCCCGGCCCGAGGTGCGTGAGCAGCACGGAGGCCTTGCCCGTCGCACGCGCATAACCGTCGGCTGCGTGTGCGGCGACCTGCTCGTGCCGAACGTTGACGAACTGGACCCGGCTGTCGGCCATCGCCGAGAGCACGGCGATGTTCGTGTGGCCGCACAGGCCGAAAACGTGGCGGACGCCCCGGCGCTCCAGGTAGCGCACGAGATGATTGGCGACTGTGTCTTTCATGAAGCGTGGCGTGCGGCTACAGCGTCTCGCTGTTGTAGAACTCGCCGAACAGCTCCTGGTCGGAGGGCCGGTCCTCGGGGATCGGGCGGCTGACCCAGGTGGTCTGCATGAAGTGCTTGAGATGGATGTTCTCGTTGGTGATGTTGCCGCCCCAGATGCCGCAGCCGAGGCTCGAAGTCATCGGCATGCCGTTCGTGAACGATCCGGCGTTCGCCTTCGACTGCGGCTGGCGAACCATGATGCGGCTCACCGGCGCGATGCGCGCGAGCCGGTCGATGTGCTCGTCGTCGTGCGAGTAGATGCCGCACGAGTGACCCTTGCCGCCGACCTCGTAGACCTGGCGCACCATCTCCAGCGCCTGGTCGAAGCCGTGATAGCGATACACCGCGAGCAACGTCGTCAGCTTTTCGCGCGAGTAGTTGTGCTGCGGCCCGATCCTGTCGTTCTCGACGATGATGAACTTGCGATCGAGCGGGATCTCGAAGCCGGCGGCCTTCGCGATGGCCTGCGGCGGGCAGGCAACCGTCTGCGGCAGGCGATGCCCGTGCTCGTCCCACATCACTTTCTCGATCGCGTCAGCCTGTGACTTGTTCGCGAGATAGCCGCCTTCCTTGACGAGCGCGGCGACCAGCGCGTCGTAGATCCGCGCGTCGATGAGCAGGTTGCCGTCGGCTGAGCAGCCCGAGCCGAAATCGGAAGTCTTCGACATGCGCGTGTTGCGTGCCGCGATGTCGATGTCGGCGGTCTCGTCGATGACCATCGTGGAGTTGCCGGCGCCGACGCCGTAGGCGGGCCGGCCCGAGCTGTACGCCGCACGCACCATCGGCTGCCCGCCAGTCGCGAGCGTCAGGTCGCAGTTCGCCATCAGGTACTGCGTCAGCGGGATGCTCGGATTCTCGATGCACTGGAACAGGTCCGCAGGCGCGCCCTGGCGCCGGATCGCCTCGCGCATCACGCGCACCATCTCGAACGTCGTACCCTTCGAGCGCGGGTGCGGCGAGAAGATCACCGCGTCGAGGCACTTCAGCGCATAGATGCCGGTGTAAGGCGGCGTCAGCTCCGGGTTCGTCGTCGGGACGAGCGACGCGATCACGCCGGCGGGCTTCGCGTACTTGACGATGCCCTTGGCAGGATTCTCCTCGATGATGCCGGTGCTCTTCTGGCGCAGCGCGTCGCGCAGCACGCCGAGGATCTTCGTGCGCTTGGCATTGCGGCCCTCGGGATCGCCGAGCCCGCTCTCCTCGACGCTCATCGCGACGATGCGGGCGAAGGTCTTCTCGTTCGCGGTCGCCCAGCCGAGCGCCTGGCAGAGCCGGTCGATCCGCTGCTGGTCGTAGTCGGCAACCTCGCGCATCGCCGCGCGGGCGCGCGCAATCATCGCATCGATCTGGGCACGTCCGGGTCGGGTTTGACGGGTTGTGCACTGGCCACTGGCGGGATCCTGACACGGGATGTCGGCAGTATTCACCCACCAGTTAGTACAGTCAATGCTCCATGAACCAGACAGTACATATTGCAGCCGCTGGCGCCGGGTCAGGCGCTCGGCGGCCTGCCGCACGGCCGACACCGCCGCGCGCAGCGCGAGCAGATAGCTGTCCACGCCGAAGCCGCAGATCTGGCCGCGTGCGATCGCGGCGATCACCGAATGCGTGCGGAACGGCTCGCGCGCGTGGATGTTCGACATGTGCAGCTCGACGATCGGCACCGTCAGCATCGCGAGCGCATCGCGCAGGCCGTAGCTGTAGTGAGTCCATGCGCCGGCGTTGATCAGCACGGCATCGATGTCTCGCCGAACGCCTGATGAATCCGTTCGCACATCGCGCCTTCGTCGTTGCGTCTGAAAGCTGACGACCTCCGCGCCGAGCTCCCTGCCGAGCGCAAGCAGCCGGGCGTCGATCTCCGCCAGCGTGGTCGTGCCGTACTTTGGCCGGCTCGCGCTTGCCGAACATGTTGAGGTTGATGCCGTGGAGCACGAGAATTTTCATGGGATCTCCTGCCAGCCGCCGTCGCGGGCCGAGGCGAACATCGCCTCGATCGTTGCGCAGCGTGCCAAGTGCGTCTTCGATCGGCCACGCGGGAACGTCGGCGCCGAGCACCCGGCGGGAGAAGCGCTCGATCTGCAGTGCGTACTGATTCACCGGCTCGAACTCGATAACCGTCGTGGGGACGGCACCGACGCTCTGCTCGTCGCCCAGTTCGATGCAACAGGGCGTAGGACGAGCTTGCGCGAACGGGAAATTCATACGCAGCCAGCCGCATGAGCCCACCACTGTCAGCTGCTGATGCGTCGCCCACGCGGCCGGGCCGGCCTGCGAGGCGACAGTCAGGGAGGCATGAGCATCGCCGTAGTCGAGGAGGGCGCTAGTCAGACGATCGATACCGAAGCGCGGGTCACGCTCGATTGCGGCCACGGCGCGCATCGGAGCGCGGCCACAGATCAGGTTCAATGCGTTGATCGCATACGAGCCGAGGTCATATAGCGCACCGCCACCGGCGGCGGGATTGTTGCGCACGTCCGCGGGATCGAGGAATTGCTTCGCGAGCACGGCGTACGCAGCGCGGACCGGGCCGATCGCGCCGCTGGCGACGAGCTCGAGAACCTTTGCTCCACTGAGCATGGTTGCGATAGCCGAACGCTTCCTCGATGTGCCTTGCCGGCACGATCGCGACGGTGCACAAGCGTTCGACCTCGCGCGATGTCAGGCACAGCGGCTTTTCGCACAGCACGTGCTTGCCGGCTTCGAGCGCGCGCATCGACCACTCGAAATGCAGCTGGTTAGGCAGCGGGATGTAGACCGCGTCGATTTCCGGGTCGGCGAGCAGACGCTCATAGCCCGCATACGTACGCGGGCACTTCGAGCTGAGCAGCTACTGCACGAGCCTTCGCCTTCGTCGCGCGAGGCCAGAGCGAGCAACGTGGCACTCGTCGCTTCGCGCATCGCTGGCATCACGCGCTGAACCGCAATTGACGCGGCACCGAGCACGCCCCATCTGACTCGTTGCGCCATGGGCGCCGCCAGTCTGGAATCAGGCAGCCGCAGTCGCGAGCTTCGAGTGGAAGCGGCGCTGCATGCGCGCGACGTCCGGGTTGACGCCGAAGAAGAGCTTGAACGCCATCGCGCCCTGGAACACGGCCATGCCGTCGCCGTCGAGCGTGCGACAGCCGTGCTGACGCGCCGTGCGTAGCAGCTCGGTCAGCAGCGGCACGTAGACGATCTCGGCGACCCACAGCGGCGGCCGCAGACATTCGGCCGGCACTGGGATGCCGGGGTACTTCTGCATGCCGGTCGGCGTCGCATGCACGAGGCCGTCGGCAGCTGGCCAGCGCCGCAGGAACGTCGTCGCAAACGCGTGACCTTGCGATCCTCGAACAGACCGGACATGCGCTCGGCGAGCGCGACCGCGCGCGAGCGATCCATGTCATGCACGGTCAGTTCCTGCGTTCCCGACTTCAACATGGCATAGCCGACAGCCGCGCCGGCGCCGCCGGCACCGACGAGCACGACGCGTCGCGGATTCACGTCGGCCATCTCGCGCCGGAAGCTCTCGGCGAAGCCCCACCAGTCGGTGTTGTGACCGATGCGGCGGCCGCCGCGAAACAGCACGGTGTTCACGGAATGCAGCGCCCGCGCTTCCGGCCGACAGCTCGTGCAGCAGTGGAATGACTGCCTGCTTCGAGGGGTAGGTGACGTTCAGGCCGGTAAAGCCGCGCTGCTCGGCCTGGTCCAGCACCGCAGCGAGGCGCGCCGCGCCGCCCGGCATCAGGTCGAAGTCGAGCAGCTCGTAGCTGATCTGCAGGCCGAGCGACTGCCCCTCGTCCATGTGCATCGACGGACTCGAGGAATGCTGGATGCCGGCACCGACCAGGCCGACGAGGTACGTGCGATTGGCGCTTTCAGCTCGCATGCGGAGCGCAATCGTTGTACTAACTGGTACATCACGTCAAGCGCCGGCTGCGCGGTGTCGTCCGCGAACTCGACGCGGCGCACGTCGCCGACCACGAACACGTAGGAAACCACGCCCACCAGCGCCAGCGCGCCGATGAAGGCGAGCGCCCAGACGAACGAGCCGGTCGCGCCGACCACGAAGCCCACGACCAGCGGCGTCACGATGCCGGCGAGGTTGGCGCACAGGTTGAAGACGCCGCCGCTCAGGCCCATCAGCTGCTTCGGCGCGACGTCGGTCAGCAGCGTCCAGCCGAGGTTGCACATGCCCTGGCCGAAGAACGCGGCGGACATGATCGCGATCACCACCGTATCGCGCGTCACGAAGTTGGCGATGACGATCGTCGAGGCCAGCAGCAGCCCGGTGATGATCGGGGCCTTGCGTGCGACGTTGGCGGAGCCGGTGCGGCGCAGGAGCAGGTCGGAGCACACGCCGCCGCTGACGACGCCGACGCAGGCGGCGATGAACGGCAGCACCGTGAAGAAGCCGACCTTGATCCAGCCCATCTGCCGCTCGGTCGCGAGATACGTCGGGAACCACGTCAGGAAGAACACCAGCGTGGAATTGCTGGCGAACTGCCCGATCGAAGCGCCGAGGATCTGGCGCTGCTTGAGCAGGAAAGCGATGTGCCGCCATTTGAAATGGACGCGCGTGCTCTGTCCGAGGCCGCCGCCGGCGGCGATGTGATCGAGCTCCGCCTGATTCGCGCGGCTCTCGTGCGGATCGCGATACAAGGCATACCACAGCACCCCGAAGCGCAATACCGGCGCTGCCGACGATGATCAGCAGCGCGCGCCAGCCGAAAGTGGCCGCTATCCAGAACAGCACCGGGCTCAGGAAGGCGAGGCCGAAGTACTGTCCGATCGAATAGACGCCCGTGGCGGTCGCGCGCTCGGCCTGCGGAAACCAGGTCCCCAGGATGCGGCTGTTCGACGGGAAGGCCGGCGCTTCGGCGACGCCCAGTCCCATCCGGCACGCGATCAGCGACCACAGGTTCGTCGTCAGGCCCTGCAGCAGCGTGAACGCGGACCAGATCGTGACCGACAGGAAGTAGGTGAGCCGCACGCCGATGCGATCCAGCAGGATGCCGCCGGGAATCTGCGCAGCCGCGTAGGTCCACGAGAACGCGGAAAACACTACACCCATCGCGACCGCGCTCAGGCCGAGATCGCGGCTCAGCAGCGGGGCGGCGACGCTGATCACCGTGCGATCCAGATAGTTGATCAGCGTTCCGACGGTCAGCAGCGCCAGGATCGCGAAGCGTGCGCGCGTGCGTCTGGCGGTTGCCAGCGCGGCGGCTGCTGGAGGTGTCGAGCTGCGAGTGTGCGTGCACGAGGTGAGCCGGCGGCGGATTGTGTTAACGAACTGGTACGTGCATAGTAAATCAACTCGTCCGGAGCCTCCAGCATGATAAGTCGGCGCGGCAGCGGAGTTGCAGCACTGTGCATGGCGTTCTGCCTCGCGGCGCCGGGCGGCGCGTTCGGCGCGACCCGGGCGATTCGCAGCGATCCTGTCGTCGTCGAGTCCGGCAGCCTCGCCGGCACCGAGCTTGACTTCGGAGTGCGCGCCTACCTCGGTGTGCCGTTCGCGGCGCCGCCGGTGCGCGAGCTGCGCTGGCGTCCGCCGCAGCCCGTGACGCCGTGGCAAGGCACCTATCACGCCGATCGCACGGCGCCGGAGTGCATTCAGACGCTGCGCGCGCACGACATCAATCACTACTTCGGCGAAGAAGCGACGAGCGAGGACTGCCTCTATCTGAACATCTGGGCGCCGCCGCACGATGCCGGCGCGCCGCCGGCTGCCGGTCGTCGTCTGGATCTATGGCGGCGGCTTCACGATCGGCTCGGCGTCGATGGCGAACTACAGCGGCGAGCACCTCGCGACGAAGGGCGTCGTCTACGTCGCGCTGGCATATCGCGTCGGAGCGCTCGGCTTCCTCGCGCATCCGGAGCTGAGCGCCGAGTCGCCGCAGCACGTTTCGGGCAACTACGGATTCCTGGACCAGATCGCGGCGCTGCAGTGGATCCAGCGGAACATCGCGCGCTTCGGCGGCGATCCGCGCAACGTCACGATCATGGGACAGTCCGCGGGATCGGCAAGCGTGTCGGTCTTGCAGGCGAGTCCGCTGAGTCGCGGCTTGTTCCATCGCGCCGTCGGCATGAGCGGCGGCGCGCTCGGTGCGAACATGGGCCGGGCGCGGCCGCTGAGCGCCGCCGAGCAATGGGGGCGCGAGCTGCAAACGATTCTGAAGGCGCCATCGCTCGCAGCGCTGCGACAGCTGCCGGCGGATCGGATCCTGGCGGTGCAGGGAACGACGGGTCGCTACGGACCGCTCGTCGACGGCTGGCTGCTGCCGGAGGATCCCAACGCGATCTTCTCGGCGGGCAAGCAGAACGACGTGCCGATCCTGATCGGCTACACGCGCGACGAGGGATTCGACGCATTCAATCAGGTCATGACGCTGGCCGAGTATCGCACGCAGGCGGAGCGCTATGGCGAGCACGCGGCCGAGTCTGCTGCGGCTGTACCCGGCGAGCTCCGATGTCGAAGCACGCCGGGCCGCATTGGACATCGCGCGTGACGCGACGCTCGGACTGCAGATGCGCACCTGGGCGCGCGCGCAGACGAGCACCGGCAAGGCGCCCGCGTACATGTACCTGTTCTCGCGCGTTCATCCGTACGCGCCGGGCGTGAAGTTCTCGGATCACGATCCGGCGACCATCGGCGCCTACCACACGGCCGACGTGCCTTACTGGCTGCAGACGCTCGACAGTCTCAACCTGTTTCGCACGACGCGAGACTGGACGCCGTACGACCGCGAACTGGCGACGCGAATGTCCGACGTCATCGTGAGCTTCGCGCGCACGGGCAAGCCAGCTTTGAGCGGGATCGATTGGCCTGCGTATCGAAGCGAGGACGAGCGCGTCGTCGAGCTCGGCGACTCGGTGCGCGTGATCCCATTGCCGAACAGCACCAAGATCGATTTCCTCGCGGCGCATCCGCCGCGCGAGCCGATGACGGGCGAGGGCGCGCGACCGCGCAACCGCGACTGATCGTAACGACAGAGGACCCGCGATGGCGATTCGACTGTACGCTCGTGTTCGCATGGCTGCTGGCGAGCGGCATCGCGCTCGGCGATGCGCGCTCGACGAGCGTCCGGAGCCCGCGATCGGCACCAAGGCAGTGCTCGAGGATCGCTATCCGGAGCGGCGCGTCGCATTTCCGGGCGGCGTGACCGGACTTCCCGATCTCACGTACTCGACGGTGAGCGGATTCAGACCGCTGACGTTGGATCTCTACCTGCCTGCGAGCGCAGGCCAGTGGCGGCGCGCCGGTGATCATCTACGTGCACGGCGGCGGCTGGACCAGCGGCCATACGCGGCACTCGGGCGCGTTCGAGAACTGGCCGGGCGTGCTGGCGTCGCTCGCGGGCAGAGGCTATGTCGTTGCATCGCTCAACTATCGGTTGAGCGGCGAGGCGCCGTCGCCCGCGGCCGAGCAGGACGTCAAATCGGCGGTGCGCTGGCTGCGCGCCAACGCCGCGCGCTTCGGCGTCGACAAGCGCCGGATTGGAATCTGGGGCGGCTCGGCAGGGGGCCAGCTAGCTGCGCTCGCGGGCACGAGTTGCGGAGTCGAGGCGCTGGAACCGCCGCGTCGCGGATGCCAAAGCACCCGCTCGAATCCGATTGCGTGCAAGCTGTCGTCGCCTGGTATGGCGTCTTCGACTTCGCTCCGCTCGCCAAGAATGTCGTCGCACCGCCGCCGGTTGCGCGCTATCTTGGGCTGCGAGCAGGGAGCTGTGCCCGACGACAAGATCGCGCTCGCGAGCGCCGATCCGTCTACCTCGATCGCACCGATCCGCCGTTCCTGCTCATCCACGGCGCGCTCGACAAGACGGTGGCGGTGAGCCAATCGGAAAGATTCCACGCGGCGCTCCAGGCGAGCGCGGTCAAATCGCAGCTGCATCGTCCTGCCGGACGTCGACCACAGCTTCGTCGGCAACACCGCGGAGCTCACGCGCAGCGCGAGCCTGCGCGCGCTGCACGCCACGATCGATTTCTTCGACACGACGCTCGCACCGGCGCGCTGACCGATCTTGATCGACAGTCAGCGGCGGCAAGAACCATGCAATTGACATGTACGTACTAGATCGTTAACACTCGATTTCAAACAGCGCTGCGGCGGCAAGCGTAGCCGCACGCAGGCGCGAGGCAGTCAGGGGGCAGCTATGCGCGATTACAGAGTCATCGTCGTTCCGAGCGCCCTGCTGGGCGTCGCTCGCCGGATTTCCCGCAGTCAGTGTCGGCCAGGAGCAATCCACACCGCCGAACCAGACGACGCTCGAGGAAGTCGTCGTCACCGGCACGAGCATCCGCGGCGCTGCGCCGGTCGGCTCGAATCTTGATCACGGTCGGTCGCGCAGAGATCGAAGCGAGCGGCGCGCAAACGCTTGCGCAAGTGCTGCGCAGCGTGCCGGCAGTAACGGGCTTCGGCAGCTCGGGCGCCGGTGCAGTCGGTCAGGGCGGCGGCGGCGCAGGCGGATTTCAGAGCTTCGACGGCGCGGGCAGCTACACGCCGACGATTCACGGCCTCGGTGCCAGCGCCAGCAACGGCACGCTGATCCTCATCGACGGTCATCGTCTGCCGCTCTCCGGAATCAATCACACGCTCGCCGATCCGAGCGTGATCGCGCCGCTCGCGATCGAGCGGGTCGAGATCCTGCCGGATGGCGCATCGGCGGTGTACGGCTCGGACGCGGTGGCGGGCGTGCTGAACTTCATCACGCGGCGCAAGTACGACGGCTTCGAGGGCAACCTGCAGGCGTCGTTCGGCGACGGCTACGACACGCAGAGCGCGGGCTTCATCACCGGCCTGAGCGGCGAGCTCGGCTCGGCGATGTTCACCTACAACTACTCGACGCGCGGCAACCTGCACCGGTCGTGAGCGGCCGTACACGGCTCGCCAATCACATCCCGCAAGGCGGCGGCAATTTCGCGAACTTCAACTGCGCTCCGGCGAGCGTCAGCCCCGCGACCGGTCAACCCGGCGCAGGACTGATCTTCGCGGCATCCGTACACCGGCGCCGGCGTCGCCAATGTCGCCGCGAACAGCTTCTGCGACTTCTCGGCTCGACCGCGGACATCATTCCCGAGGACGATCGCCACAACCTGATGCTCAAGCTCGAGCGCGACGTCAACGACTCGCTCACGCTGACCGCAGACTTCATCTATGCGAGACAGCGCAACGTCACGCAGCATCAATCGCGGCTCCGTCACGGCCACGGTGTTCGGACCCGGGCAGCACGCCGGCCGGCGGCGCGGGGCAGATCAATCCGTTCTTCGCCGGTCCGGCGGGCGTCAACGCCGAGACCGTGCGTTTCCAGGCCGACGAGCTGTTCGGCCCGGGCGCGCAGTTCGTGGGCGGCGCGGAGTCGCTGTTCGGAACGTTCGCGGCGGACTATGACCTCGGCGCGGACTGGCGCGCGGTGTTCGGCTCGACGATCGGTCAAGACGACAGCCGGCAGAAGCGCGAAGGTGCGCTCTGCGTGAGCTGCGCGCTGCTCGCCTTGAACGGCACGACGAACTCAGCAGGCAATCCCACGACGCCGTCGGTTCCCGGCACGACGACGGCCGTGCTCGGCCTGCCGCTCACGGCGGCGAATGCCATCGATGTCTGGTCGCCTAGCGGGCTCCAACCGCACGTCCGCCGCGCTGCGCAGCCAGCTGCTCGACTCGATGCAGCTGCAGACCGCGCATCAGACGATCCAGGATTTCACGCTGAAGTTCGACGGACCGCTTGTTCGACCTGCCGGGCGGCGCAGTGCGTGCGGCCGTGGGTGGCGAGTACATCGAGTACACGATGCGCGAGGAAGTTTCGCGCGAGCGCGGCACCGGGCCGGCGAGCATCGAATTCCTCGACGACCTTCATCGACCTCGGCCGCGACGTGAAGTCCGCGTTCGTCGAATTGCTGGTGCCCATGTTCGGCGAAGGCAATGCGTTCCCGGGCATGCGGGGCTGGACGTCAACGTTTCCGGCCGCTACGACGACTACAGCGACTTCGGCGACACGACCAATCCGAAGTACGCAATGAACTGGACGATCGTCGACGGCGTGCGCATCCGCGCCAACTACGCCGAATCGTTCACGGCGCCGGCGTTGACGAGTCGCGGCAACGCGGACGGCGTCACGGCGGAGTCGTCGTTCGGCGGCCTGCTCGGCGCGACTGCCTCCGGCGTGAATGCGAACTTCGCGATTCCGAACACGTATCCGGGCGCGATCGGCCTGCCGGGCTGCACGGCGGCGACGCCGACGTGCCTCATCAACACTTCGAGCGTGCCGGGCGTGTTCCTGGCGGGCGGCAACAAGGATCTCGTCGCGCAGGAAGGCGAGACGTATTCCGTCGGCATCGATATCGAGCCCCGGCCCGCTGCCGGGCTTGCGCTTCAGCGCGACGTGGTGGAACACGAAATACCAAGGCGCGATCACGGCGCCGCAAGCGGCGTTCGCGATCGGCTCACCGGATCTCAGCAGCCTGCTGCAGTTGTACCCGGGCGGCGTGCCCGGCGGATGTCCTCGCAGCCGCTACGCGCGGCCTGCCGCAGACTTCGCCGCTGGCGGCGACTTCGTACTTCATCTACAGCTTCCAGCAGCGCAACGCGTTCAACCTCGAAGCGACCGGCATCGACGGCGACATCTCGTACCGCTTCCAGACCGACGTCGGCAACTTCGCGATGGGCGTGGCGGTGTCGCACAAGCTGAAGATGGATCAGCAGTTCGGCAACGCCGGCGAGACGTTCAGTGTGCTGAACACGATCGGCATCAACACGACGTTCCCGTCGAATCGCACCGCCGGCCGCCTCAACCTCGGCTGGAGCCTCGGCGGGCTGAGCGACCGACGTGTTCGTGAACTACAACGACTCGTATCTCAACTGGAACGGCTCGGCGCCGTTCCCGGTCGTGCGCAACGCGAACTTCTCGCCGGTCGGCGGTGGGCAGAACGTCGACGACTTCATGACGGTCGACCTGCACGTCGGCTACACTTCGGCACGAGCGGGATGTTCGAGGGAATGCAGGTGTATCTCGATGCGAGCAACGTGCTCGACGAAGATCCGCCGTTCGTCAACGCACCGATCGGTTTCGATCCGTTCAATGCGAACCCCATTGGCCGTCTGCTGACAGTGGGGGTGAGCAAGAAGTGGTAGCACGCTGGCTCGCGCTCGCAGCAGCGAGCGTGCTCGCGCTCGTGCGCAGTCGCGGCCCGCGACGGACTGGCCGACTTACGGCCACGATCCGGGCGGGCAGCGCTTTTCGCCGCTCGCGCAGATCACGCCGAGCAACGTGACGAGCCTGCGCGTCGCATGGACGTATCACATGCGACCCGCGGCTACGACAGAGGGCGGCGGCAGATTCGCCAGCTCCGAAGTCACGCCGTTGGTCGTCGACGGCTTGATGTACGTCACGACGCCGTATCGTCGTGTGCTCGCGCTCGATCCCGACACCGGCAGCGAGAGTATGGGCGTATGAAGTTCCCGGGCCCGGTCAGCCTTCGCTGCGCGGCGTCGAATACTGGCCAGGCACGCGCGCAATTCCCACCGCGAATCCTGTTCGGCACGCGCGACGGTCGGCTGATCGCGCTCGATGCACGCAGCGGCCAGCCGTCAGCAGGCTTCGGCGTGAACGGCATCGTCGATCTCAAGACGCCCGCCGTGATGGGAGACGGCAGCGCGAAGGGTGCCGAGAGCTATCCGAGCTACGGCCTGACTTCACCGCCGATCGTCTATCGCGACGTGATCATCACGGGCTCGGCGACGCAGGAGTTCCCGCCGCTCGGCGTGTCAGGCGCCGTGCGCGGCTGGGACGTCGTCACCGGCGAGCTGCGTGTGGACATTTCATTCCGTGCCGCTGCCCGGACAACCGGGACATGAGACCTGGGAAGGCGACAGCGCACGCGGACGCTCGGGCGTGAACGTCTGGGGATTCATGACAGTCGACAGCGAGCGAGGCATCGCCTATCTGCCGTTCGCAGCGCCGACCTGGGATCGATACGGCGGCGATCGCAAGGGCGCCAACCTGTTCGGCACGTCGCTGGTCGCTGTCGACGCGCTCACTGGAAAGTATCTCTGGCACTTCCAGGTCGTGCATCACGACATCTGGGACAACGACCTGCAGGCGCCGCCGGCGCTGTTCGACGTGCGCAAGCAAGGTCGCAGCGTGCCTGCCGTCGCGATCGTTTCGAAGAACGGCCTGCTGTTCATGCTCGATCGTCGCACCGGCGAGCCGATCCATCCGGTCGAGGAACGGGCCGTGCCCGGCGAGCGACGTGCCGAACGAGCAGACCTGGCCGACTCAACCGTTTCCCGTGCGACCGCCGCCGCTCGCTCGCAACAGTTTCCGCCCCGACGAGCTCGCGACGTTGACGCCGCAGCTGCGCGCGTTCTGCGAGAACTTCGTCGCGAAGAATCAGATGCGCTGCCGGTGGGCCGTACTTGCCCGTCGGCTACAACGCCGTGACGATCAACTTTCCCGGCCTGCAGGGCGGCGCCAACTGGGGCGGTGCTTCGTTCGATCCGACGCGCGGCTACTTGTTCGTGAACACGCTCGACATGGGGCAGGTCACTTCGCTGGTCGACAGCGATGGCCCGCTGCCGGTCGCACGCGGACCGGTCAGCGGTCGCTTCTACGAGCCGTCGAGTCGACTCATGTGTCAGCAGCCGCCGTGGGGCAGGCTGACGGCCGTGACGTGCACAGCGGCGAGATCGTCGTGGCAAAGCGTCCTCGGCGTCAGCGACAACCTTCCCGAGGACATTCAACGGACCGGACGGCCGAACGTCGGCGGCTCGATTGCCACTGCGGGCGGCCTGGTGTTCATCGGTGCGACCGACGACAACCGCTTTCGCGCGTTCGATGCCGCGAGCGGGACGCGAGCTTTGGACAGCGAAGCTCGACGCCGCGGCGCACGCGACGCCGATCACCTATCTCGGCAAGAGCGGCAAACAGTTCGTCGCGGTGACTGCAACCGGCGGCAGTTTCCTGGGCAGTCCTGTCTCGGGCGATTCGATCGTCGCGTTCGCGTTGGACACTGTGCGCAAGTTGGACGATCTGCCCTCGGGTGCCGGCCGAGACACACTGGCTCCGCAGCTGCTTGGGTTGCCACGAGCTCAGCGTGGTGCTCGCACGCGGCAGGACGCGATCGGAGTGGGCCGAGGTCGCCGGACTCATGATCGATCGCGGTGCCGTGATCGGCGAGGACGACCTCGAGATCCTGCTCGACTATCTGGCGGAGGTCGCGCCCGCACTCCCTAAGCCGCCAGATCGACCGCGATGAGGCCCGCGATCTGCTCACGTGCATCGGCCAGGCTCTTCTGCCGCGATTCCTCGCCGAGGCCCAGCCCTTCGGCGAACACGAACTCGGGCTCGATGCCGATGAAGCGCAGGAACTGGCGCAGATACGGCGCCTGCGAATCGGCGCTCCCGCCGTAGACGCCGCCACGAGTCACGAACACATACGCGCGACGCCCCGCGAGCAACCCTTCCGGACCCGCGCTCGTGTAGCGGAAGGTGACTCCCGCGCGTGCGATGTGATCGAAGTAAGTCCGCAGCGTCGATGGCACGCCGAAGTTGTACATCGGCACGCCGAGCACGATGGTGTCGGCGCTGCGAAGCTCGTCGATCAGCGCGTCGGAGTACTCGGCGACAGCGCGTTGCTCCGGCGTGCGATCCTCGGGCGGGGTGTTGAACGCCTGGAAGCGCTCGGCCGTGAGATGCGGCACCGGGTCGGCAGCGAGGTCGCGCGTAATCACGCGCCCGCCAGGATTGCGCGACTGCCATTGCGCCACGAAGCGTTCCGCGAGCTGCGACGACGCGCCCTGCGTGCCATGCAGGCTCGTCCGCACATATAAGAGAGTGTTCATCTGTTCGGCCTCCGATCGCTGTTCCGTTCGATGGGCCGTATTCAACTATTGAATTGGTCGATAAAAAAGCGCAAATTTTCGCTTGAACCTATCGAAGAAGTAGATAGATGGTCCCACCCCGGCGGAAGATCGGGCTCCAGCCCCGCGGATTTCGCTGGAACAGTGGCGCTGCCTCGCGGCAGTCGTCGAAGCGGGCGGCTATGCGCAGGCAGCGGCACGCCTGCACAAGAGCCAGTCTTCAGTGACGTATGCAGTTCAGAAGCTGGAGCGGATGCTCAAGGTGCACGCGTTCGAGATCCAGGGGCGCAAGGCAGTGCTCACTGGTGTCGGCCAGATGCTCTATCGGCGCGCGCGGGTATTGCTCGACGATGCCGGTGAGATGGAGCGCGCGGCGCGTAAGGCCTCTGCAGGTTGGGAGGCGGAGATCGGGCTCGCCGTCGAAGTGCTGTTCCCGACCTGGATGATGTTCGACTGCTTGAGTCGCTTCGGCGCGGAGAGCCCGCAGACGCGCATCGAGTGGCTGGAAACGGTGATCGGCGGCATCGCAGAGG
The DNA here is from genome assembly GCA_963830745.1 of uncultured Gammaproteobacteria bacterium. Taxonomy (GTDB): domain Bacteria; phylum Pseudomonadota; class Gammaproteobacteria; order Steroidobacterales; family Steroidobacteraceae; genus Steroidobacter. The sequence goes on along the minus strand of CAWHNL010000001.1, from coordinate 7,671 downwards.
CGCTGCAGAGTGGCGCGGCGGACCTGGCCATCGCCGTACGTGTGCCGACCGGGCTGAGCGGCGAAGCGCTGATGGCCGTGCAGTTCGTCCCTGTTGCCCATCCGGATCATCCGCTGCACAAGTTGGGCCGCGAGATCACCGTGCGCGATCTGCGCAAGCATCGGCATCTGGTCGTGCGCGATTCGAGCGCACAGCGCGACAAGAAATCGGAGTTGCTCGAAGTCGAGCAGCGCTGGACGGTGACCAACATGAGCACCTCGATCGGCGCGGTCTCGCGCGGGCACGGCTTCGCGTGGCTGCCGCAGGACAAGATTCGCACCGAGCTCCAAGAGGGGTCGCTTAAGATTCTGCCGTTGCGCGGCGGTCGTGTGCGCACCGCGCAGCTGTACCTGATATTTGCCGACCGCGACGCCGCCGGCCCGGGAACCGTGCGGCTCGCGGAGATCGTGCGCGAAGAGGTCGAGCGCGGCTGCCGCGCGATGGGAGATGCGAAGTGATGCAGGTTCTCGCTGTCATCGTCATTCACGCGGGCGGACTGCTCGCCGATCCAGGTCAGACGTCTCTGCACGAGCAGACGATCGTAGTGACCGACGGCAAGATCAGCGCCGTCGAGAACGGCTACCAGCCCGTGGAGCGCTACGGCGCCGAGGCGCGGCTCGTGAACCTGAAGGATCGCTTCGTGCTGCCGGGTCTCATCGATCTGCACAAGCACATCTCGATGCCGCTCGATGCAGATCCGGAAACCTTGGCGTCCGAGAGCAAGCTGACGCTGCTGACTGCAGCGGTCGCGAAGGCGACGCTGCACGCCGGCGTCACCACGGTGCGTGACGTCGGAGACAACGTCGGAGTGACGTTCGCGGTGCGCGATGCGATCAACTCAGGCCTGATCGAAGGATCGCGGGTCCTCGCAGCGGGGCGCATCGTCTCCAGCACGGGCGGCCATGGCACGACCAAGGAGTTTCAGGGTATCGAGCGTCCGCGCGGTGGTTGCGATGGGCCGGAGTCCTGCCGGCGCGTCGTGCGCGAAAACATCGAAGCCGGCTCGGATTGGATCAAGGTGACTGTATCCGGCTCGGGCGGCGCGCCGAGCGGGCTCGCGAACGCCGAACCGATCATGCTGCCCGAAGAAGTTCAGGCAGTGATGGAAGCCGCGCGCCGCGGTGGACGGCCGGTCGCTGCACATGCCCACAGCATCGCCGCCATCAAACTCGCTTTGGAAAACGGCGCACGCACGATCGAGCACGGCACGTACTTCGACGATGCCTGCGCACGACTGTTCAAGAGCAAGGGCGCGTTTGTGGTACCGACGGCATACGTTGCCGAGTTCGTCGGCAAGCAGGTCGAGAAGTTCTCCGGTCAGCCGGGCAAGTTGCCCGCGGAAGCGCTGCGTCGCTGGACGCAGGCTGCGATGGCGAACCCGGGGCGCGCGTGGCGAGCGGGCATTCGGCTCGGCGTCGGCAGCGACTCGGGCAGTCGTGACGATGCTCACGCGACCGCACGCGAGGTCGAGTTGTTCGCCGCAAGCGGCGTTCCCGCGGCGGCGGCGATCGCCGCCGCCACGAGCACGAACGCAGAAATCCTCGGCATGCAGGATCGCCTGGGTCGGATTCGCCCGGGCTTCGAGGCGGACCTCATCGCGGTAGCGGCCGATCCCGTGCAGGACGTGTCGACGCTGCGCGCTGTGTCATTCGTGATGAAGAGCGGCGCCATAGTCATCGATCGTGGGGTTGTCGATCGAGGGCGACCGCCGCCACAGTGATCGTCAACTCCTGCGCCTTGGCGGCGATCAGCCGCAACGTTTCGGCTGTCAGCTCCACGTCGTCGAATTCGATTTCGGCCTCGATGTACTCGAGACCGAGGCGTCGTGCGCGGACGGCGCGCGGGGTGATGTTGCGGATCTGGAAGAGCTGCAGCAGGCGGATCAGAGCGCCCGGATCGGCTTCGATGATGGCTTTGAGCATGGCAGAGTGCCTCGAGTCAGGACTGACGCAAATTCGCAGCGACGCCCGGCATCCGCGGATGCCGGGCGGCGAATCTGAATCAGGCGCAGGGCGAGGAGACTCATGCAGCGCCAGTATAGTGGCCTGGCCTGCGCTGTGTGAATGGCGCTTCCGCGGCTGGCGAAGCGTGGGCACGCTTCGGCAATGATCGATCTCGAACGACGCCAACTGCTGGCCTTGTTTGCAGCCGTGCCGGGGCTCATCGCGGTCAGCAGCGCGAATGGCGCGGCTAGCGCTCCGCACGACTTCGATGCGTTCCTCGGTCAATGGCAGGTCCGCCATCGTCGCCTCAAGCAACGCCTGGCCGGCAGCAACGACTGGGAGGAGTACGACGGCACCTCGCACTGGCAGTCGATCCTCGGCGGCATCGCGAACTTCAACGAAAGCGTCGTGCATCGATCCGGCAGCACCTATCGCTCGATGGGACTGCGGGCGTTCGACGCGAAAACGAACGTCTGGACCGATTGGTCGCTCGACGGTCGCGACCCGACGAAAATCGCAGTCGACGGCGTCGGCAGTTTCACGAACGGCGTCGGCACGTTCTTCGCCGACGACACATTTGCAGACAAGCCGATCCGCGTGCGCGGCACTTTCACGCTGCTCACTGCCCGGTCGATGCAGTGGGAGCAGGCGTTCTCGCCGGACGGCGAACGCACCTGGGAGACGAACTACGTCATGCAGCACACGCGGGTCTAGAGCTTCTCCCATCAGGCAGGCTGTCAAAAAGTGTAAGGAGGGTTGACCTGTCAATCCCCGCAGGCGGAGGCTCTTGCGCGGATCGCGAGCGCCAACGACAGGGGGACCCATGAGCTCGAACCCGAAGCTGGATCGACGGGCATTCGTTCGCGGAGCAGGGCTGCTGTGCGCCGGCATGTGGGCTGCGCCCGCTCTCGCCATCACCGAGGCCGAGATGTTTCCCGTGGCGACGACGCGCTACGGCAAGATCAAAGGCATCACGTGGTCCGGTGTGCACGCATTCAAAGGCGTGCCGTACGGCGCCTCGACTGCAGGGAGGAATCGCTGGAAGGCGCCGCAACCGCCCGCCAGCTGGCGCGGCGAGCGTGAATGCTTCGACTACGGCGTGATCTCGCCGCAGGTGACCACCGATCGCCGCTCCGAATACTCCTCGCTTGATCATGTGGGACCGGCATGTCGGCGGCATGGGCGAGGACATGCTCACCCTCAACGTCTGGTCGCGCGTCGCGAAGGCCGACGGCGGCAAGCGGCCGGTGTTCGTATCGTTTCATGGCGGCGGCTACACGACGGGCTCGGGCAACGCGCCGGGCTACGACGGCGATCCGCTGGCGCGTTTCGAAGACGTCGTCGTCGTGACCGTCAATCATCGGCTCGGCGCGCTCGGCTACCTGGATCTCGTCGGTGCCGGCGCTTCCGCGGAATTCGCCGACGCCGGTTGCGCCGGGCTGCTCGATCTCGTCGCCTCCCTGAAATGGGTGCGAGAGAACATCGAGAATTTCGGCGGCGATCCGACGCGCGTCTTCATCTTCGGTCAGTCGGGCGGCGGTGCGAAGACATCCGCGATCTACTCGATGCCGGCGGCGAAAGGCCTGTTCAGCCGCGCGGCCGTGCAATCGGGCTCCGCGCTGCGCGGTCAGACGCGTGAGACTGCCGCGAAAGCGGCGCAAGCGCTGATGAAGGAACTGGGCGTGACGAAGGCAGAGCGGCTCGTCGACGTGCCGTGGACGAAGCTGCTAGCTGCACAACAGACCGTGCAGGGGCAGGGATCGGCGTTCTCGCCGGTGGTCGTCGGAGGGCACGGCGTTCGGCCGTCATCCATTCGACCCGGACGCGCCGCCGAGCTCGAAGGACGTGCCGCTGATCGTTTCGTACACTGCCGACGACGCAGCGTTGCGCATGACGAATTTCAAGATCGACGCTGCGGGCGTCAAGGAAGAGCTGGCGAAGCAGCACAGCGCCGCGAAAGCGGAGCGCATCTTCAACGCCTACCGCGCCGAGTATCCGGACATCTCGGACTATCTCATCAACGCGCGCATTGCCACCGACTCGCGCAACGCGAAGTCGGTGATCAAGCAGCTCGAGTTGAAGGCAGCACAGCCGGACGGCGCACCGTGCTACCAATACATCTGGGAATGGAAGTCGCTGGGCATGGACGGCAAGTTCGGCGCCGTGCACGGTGTCGACGTGCAGTTCGCTTTCCACAATGCGCGTGGACCGCTCGAGGGCGGTGGCGGCATGGAAGCGCGCTTGATGTCCGACCGACTCGCGTCCGCCTGGGTCGCGTTTGCGAAGACCGGCAACCCGAACAATCCCGCGCTGCCCGAGTGGCCGGAGTGGGAGCCGGACCAGCGCGTCGCCATGATCTTCGACGTCAACACGCGCGCGGTCGCGCGACCGCATGCGCGGTTGCAGGAGATGTGGCGCGAAATCGATAGCGCGCAGGTAAGTCGCGAGTAGGCGCGCGTCGTTTCCGGCGCGCGCCTGCGGGATCGCTGCTACTTCGAACCGAGTATGCGCTCGGTCTGCTCGACAGAGAGCAGTACACCCGGCTGCTCCGGCGCTGTCGGCGGTTGGGCCGCGGTGGCTTGGCGCGCACCCATGTCGATGCGACCGTTGAAGAGCGCGCCGTCCAAGAGTGCAACGCGCGGAGCAAAAATGTTTCCCATGACGCGGCCGGTCGCATGGACGACGACGGACTCGCTGCCGTGCAGGTCGCCTTCGACTGAGCCGTCCACCACGACAACGCGTGCGTGAATGTCACCCTGCACGACGCCTTCAGTGCCGATCGTTACGCTCTGCGTGTGATTGATCGAGCCTTCGAGCCGGCCCTGCAGGATGAAGTCCTCGTCGGCGCTGAGCTCGCCTTTGAAGCGCAGCGTGGGGCCGAGCACGGCGACGTTGCGATTTGGCAGTGCGGCGGGCTGTGCGGGGGCCGGTGTGCTCGGCGCGGTGACGACTTGGCGCGCCGGGACGGGCTCCTGGCGCTCGTCAAATCCAAAAGTACGCATGAAAGATCTCCATCTCATTGTCCACGAGTGTTCGATGCGATGACGGGGTCAGCGATGCGCGGCGCTAGGCGGTCTTGGCCGGCGTCGCTGCGCGCGCCGCCTTGCCATCAGTCCGCGAGGACTGCTGGCCGCCTTTCTTCGCATCCATCTCGATCGCACCGTTGAAGTGCGAGCCCTCGACCAGACAGACGGAAGGCGCATGGATGTTGCCGCGCAGATTGCCCGACTCTGCGACGAATACCGACCGCTCTGCGTGCAGATCGCCTTCGACCAGGCCTTCGATTTTGATCACCTGCGCGCGAATGTTTGCCTTGACTTTGCCTTCTTCGCACACGGTCACGCGCTGCGTGTGATGAATCGTTCCCTCCACGGTTCCCTGGATCAACAGGTCCTCCTCAGCCGAAAGCTCGCCCTTGAATTTCAGGCTCGGCGGCAGGACCGACATGCGCTCGCTTGCGGTGTCGTACGGATTCGTCATGCGTTATCTCCCAGTTTGTCGCAATGCTTGACCGGCGACGGCGCGGACTGCGCCGTCTGACGTTGACAATCTACTCAGGGAGCGCTTGCGCGCATACGGACCCACGTCACACATTCCTCGGCCGTAAAGAATGTAACAGACGACACCAGCGTTTCCCGCAAGCGAAAGCTGCAGGTGTTAAGTGACGCTAGATGACAATAAACATCCTCCCTCACGGATTCACCGTCGCCGTGATCTGACGGAAATTGTTCGATGCATCGAATCCCGCAGGGAACCCGGCGTGGGCGCTTCCCATGAATATCTGAATCCGACGCCGGCTTGCCATTAAAGTAGAAGAGTGGACCTGCTTGTTGCGCACCCGAATCTCTACCCCCTTGCAGCCAGCGGCGGCGTTTTTCTCTCGATCGTTGGGGTGGCGATCGTGCTGGGTGCGATTCGCTTTCAAGCTCGCAACGTCCTGCTAGCGATAGGGGCAGCGCTCGCGACGATCGCTACGGCATTGCTTGCCCCCAGTCTCACAGCGCGCGCCGGCGTTCCGACTCTCGATCAAATCGTCTGGTTAGCGGGCGCGGTCATCGCTGAAGTCGTGCTGATCGCAGTGTTTGTTCGGCGCGCGGTACCGCACGGCCAACGAGCTGTCGTGCTGACGACGCTGGGAATCGTCGCCGTGCACTTTCTGCCGATGGCGCCAGCATTCGGTCCGCCGCTGATCCTGTTGGGTCTGCTGTGCGCCGCGAACGTTCTGCTCGCAGTGCGCGTTCCGCACTATTCATTGCGAGCGGTTTGGGCAGCCGATGGGGGGTTGAAGTTCGCGATCGGCGCGTTGCTGCTGTGGCAGCCGGCATCTCTCTAAGAGGCAGTCAGCTCGCGATCCGTGCTCGTAACTTCTGGCCGCACATCTCGATGGAGGAGCACTTGCAGGCTCGCAGCCGGCGCAACGCGTCCTGCGTCTCACTGATCTGCTCTTTGACCCGCTCCAGCTCGTCGATCTTTCGTGCCGAGAGCTCGCGCCACGCCTGCTCGACCGAGACGCCGGAACGCAGGCGCGAGAACAATCCGGCAATTTCCAGCACAGAAAGCCCGGCACGACGACTCGCGGCAATCACCGCCAACCGCTCGATTGCCGCCTGGTCGTAGCAGCGTTGACCTCTGACGCGAGGAATCGGCCGCAGCAGGCCGACCTGCTCGTAGTAGCGCAACGCGGACGCTCGCAGGCCGAACTGGCGAGCGGCTTCCGATATCGACAAGGTTGCGGTCCGGCGCCTGGCGTTCATGGCACACCTATAGTACTGCCGGGCCCGCGAAACCGCTTGCGTTCAAGTGGACTTGAAGGCGTAACGTTTCGGTCAGGAGGTCCCATGAACGCTCGATTCGCTTTCGTCGCGGCAATTGCTGCCCTCGTGCTGTCGTCCGCATCCGCAGTCGCAGAGGAGAAAGCGCGGTTCTACTGCGACCGCACTGCTCTGACCGCCGAGCAGCGAGTGCAGATACGCACGTTCGGACACACGTTGCACGATGCCGTGCAGAGTGCGCGCGAGCTCCCCAACGGCTACGAGTTCGAATTCGCGAGCGATGCGCCGATCTACCAGGCGCTCGTTCAATACATCCCGCTCGAACGGGCCTGCTGTCCCTTCTTCGAGTTCAACGTCCGCGTCGCTCCCAATGGCGGCAAGCTGTACTGGAGTCTGACCGGACCGGCGGGCATCAAGGAATTCATTCGTGAGGAGCTGGCGTGGCTGTTCGCGGGATGACGAGGGGTTGGCTCATCGCTTGCGTGCTGCTGCTCTCGTCGGCGCCGCAAGTCCATGCCGAAGACACGTTCGCCGGTTCGATGGCGGCGGAGTGGCAGCTCAAAGGGCTGGACGGGCGCACTTACGAAATGGCGAAGCTCAAGGGGAAGGCCGTCCTGCTGAACTTTTGGGCGACCTGGTGTGCGCCTTGCCGAATCGAGACGAAGTGGTTGGTCGAGCTCCACCGGCAATACCATGCGCGGGGGCTGCAGATCGTCGGGATCTCGATGGACGAAGCCTCGGACGATGCCGAAGTGGCGCGGTTTGCGGCCCGCTACGAGATCCCGTATCCGATCCTATTGCGCGGACAAGCCATCGCCGACAAATACGGCGGCATCCGCTATCTGCCGCAGATGTTCTTCATCGACCGGACGGGTCGCATCGTGCAGAACACTCGCGGAATTCACGACCGTGCGGAG